>NZ_CP087166.1:3357500-6046332 GCF_024748795.1 Pseudomonas sp. B21-051 | reverse complement strand
GGATATCCCCTAAGTTGAAAGCCGGTGAGGCAAAAACAAGCGGCCATTGTAGCGGCGAGCCGTCCACTTATCCACATGCAGGTTGTGTGGTGACCATGATTAATCAATGCGTTAACCGGTAAAAAGGCGACCAACGGTGTGTGCATAAGCTCTGTGGATAACCGCCTCTGAGGGCACTGGACAACTGGGGGTGGAACTCGGTGGATAACCAGCCTGTGGATAACAGGCTATTCCACACACAGGTTATCCGACAGCGCAGCACAGGCTAATCACGGTTTTCCACTGCAGTTGTCATTCTCTGTACATCATGCTGTACAAGGGCTGAAGATGGTTATCCACAGAAGAGGGCGGCCCTAGCTTTTACAAGCTTTACAGAAAAGCTTTAAATAATTCCCTTCTTTATTTTTATGTCTGACAAACAGGTTTTCGGTTCCGGAAGCTCCAGAGATCTATTTATAAGGAAACGCTGGTTGGAAATTGACCTGAAGGCTTGCTTTCTCTAGAATCCCCGGTCTCTTAAAACGGGGGCCATTCCGGCCCGTTGTGGACGAACCAGGTAACACGACATGAAACGTACTTTCCAACCAAGCACTATCAAACGCGCTCGTACCCACGGTTTCCGTGCTCGCATGGCTACCAAGAACGGTCGCGCTGTCCTGTCGCGTCGTCGCGCCAAAGGTCGTGCGCGTCTGGCAGTTTGATAATCCGGTACTGGAGGTGAGTCAGGACTTCAGTCGGGAAAAGCGTCTGCTTACCCCCCGGCATTTCAAGGCAGTCTTTGACTCCCCTACCGGCAAGGTTCCGGGGAAAAATCTCCTGCTCCTTGCGCGCAACAACGACCTTGATCACCCCCGTCTCGGGCTGGTTATCGGGAAAAAGAGCGTAAAGCTCTCCGTCGAGCGCAATCGCCTCAAACGTCTGATGCGCGAATCGTTCCGTCTGCACCAGGATTCTCTGGTGGGCTGGGACATCGTTATCGTCGCGCGCAAAGGTTTGGGCGACGTAGAAAACCCCGAATTGATTCAGCATTTCGGCAAGCTCTGGAAGCGTCTGGCCCGTAACAAGCCAGTTCCAGCAGTCAAAACCGAAACTGTAGGGGTAGACAGTCCAGATGCGTAAACTGGCACTCGTTCCGATCCAGTTTTATCGCTACGCCATTAGTCCTTTGATGGCCAGTCACTGTCGTTTCTACCCCAGTTGTTCTTGCTACGCGTATGAAGCCATCGAAAATCATGGTCTTCTGCGCGGTGGCTGGCTGACCTTTCGTCGTTTAGGTCGCTGTCATCCGTGGAATCCCGGTGGTTATGACCCGGTTCCACCTATCCCTACCTCCCGTTCTTCTTCGATGGCCGAGTAATCATGGATATCAAACGCACGATCCTGATCGTCGCCCTGGCAATCGTGTCCTACGTTATGGTTCTTAAATGGAACCAGGACTATGGCCAGGCTGCCCTGCCGACTCAGAATGTTGCTTCCAGTACGACTGCATCCGGTTTGCCGGACACCGTTCCTAGCAATAACGCCTCCGCCAGTGACGACATTCCGCGTGCCGCAAGCGATACCAGCGCACCTGTGGAAACTCCGGTCGCTGCCAGCAAGGATCTGATCCAGGTCAAAACCGACGTGCTCGATCTGGCGATCGATCCACAGGGCGGTGACGTTGCTCAACTGACTTTGCCACTGTATCCACGTCGTCAGGATCGTCCTGATGTGCCGTTTCAGCTGTTCGACAACGGCGGCGAGCGTACTTATCTGGCACAAAGCGGCCTGATCGGCACCAACGGTCCGGACGCAAGCCCGGCCGGTCGTCCGGTTTACGCCTCGGAGAAGAAAAGTTATCAACTGGCTGACGGTCAGGACCAACTGATCGTCGACCTGAAGTTCAGCAAGGACGGCGTCAACTACATCAAGCGTTTCACCCTGAAACGTGGCCTGTATGACGTGACCGTGACCTACCTTGTGGATAACCAGAGCGCTCAGCCTTGGTCGGGTTCGATGTTCGCCCAGCTGAAGCGTGACGCCAGTGCCGACCCTTCGTCGACCACTGCCACCGGCACCGCGACTTACCTGGGCGCTGCCCTGTGGACAAGTTCCGAGCCGTACAAGAAAGTGTCCATGAAAGACATGGACAAAGGTCAGCTCAAGGAAACCGTCACCGGTGGCTGGGTAGCCTGGCTGCAACACTACTTCGTGACTGCATGGGTTGCGCCGAAGGGCGAAAACAACATCGTTCAGACGCGTAAAGACAGCAAAGGCAACTACATCATCGGTTACACCGGTCCTTCGCTGACCGCTGCACCGGGTGCGAAAGTTGAAACCAGCGCCATTCTGTACGCCGGGCCGAAAAGCCAGGCCGTACTGAAACAGTTGTCCCCAGGTCTGGAACTGACAGTCGACTACGGCATTCTGTGGTTCATCGCTCAGCCGATCTTCTGGTTGCTGCAACACATCCACGCGATCGTGGGTAACTGGGGCTGGTCGATCATCTTCCTGACCATGCTGATCAAAGGGATCTTCTTCCCGCTGTCGGCTGCCAGCTACAAATCCATGGCGCGTATGCGTGCCGTAGCACCGAAACTGGCTGCACTGAAAGAGCAACATGGCGATGACCGGCAGAAAATGTCGCAAGCCATGATGGAGCTGTACAAGAAAGAGAAGATCAATCCGCTGGGCGGCTGCTTGCCGATCCTTGTGCAGATGCCGGTTTTCCTTTCGCTGTACTGGGTTCTGCTGGAAAGCGTGGAAATGCGCCAGGCGCCGTTCATGCTGTGGATCACCGACCTGTCGATCAAGGATCCGTTCTTCATCCTGCCGATCATCATGGGCGCGACCATGTTCATCCAGCAGCGTCTGAACCCGACTCCGCCGGATCCGATGCAGGCGAAGGTCATGAAAATGATGCCAATCATCTTCACCTTCTTCTTCCTGTGGTTCCCGGCTGGTCTGGTGCTGTACTGGGTTGTGAACAACTGCCTGTCGATTGCCCAACAGTGGTACATCACGCGTAAGATCGAAGCGGCGACGAAAAAAGCCGAGGCGTAACTTACTCTGTGGATAACACCACTCAAAACGCCCCCTAGTGGGGCGTTTTGCTATCTGCCACTTTTGTCTGGATTCCGGTTTATGAGCGCACCTCGTGAAACCATCGCCGCCGTCGCCACCGCTCAAGGTCGCGGCGGTGTCGGCATCGTCCGTATTTCCGGGCCTTTGGCCAACGTTGCGGCCAAAGCCATCAGCGGCCGTGAACTGAAACCGCGTTACGCACATTACGGTCCATTTTTAAGTGCTGATCAGCAGGTGCTGGACGAAGGTCTGGCGCTGTATTTCCCGGGACCGAATTCGTTTACCGGCGAGGACGTGCTTGAACTGCAGGGGCACGGTGGCCCGATCGTTCTCGACATGTTGCTCAAGCGTTGCCTGGAACTGGGTTGCCGTCTGGCTCGCCCGGGTGAATTCAGCGAGCGCGCGTTCCTCAATGACAAACTCGACCTGGCTCAGGCCGAGGCCATCGCCGACCTGATCGAAGCCAGTTCTGCACAGGCTGCACGCAATGCTCTGCGTTCCTTGCAAGGCGCGTTTTCCCAGCGTGTGCATAACCTCACCGAACAATTGATCGGTCTGCGCATTTATGTGGAAGCCGCGATCGACTTTCCGGAAGAGGAAATCGACTTTCTTGCCGATGGCCATGTGTTGAGCATGCTCGACAAGGTACGTGAAGAGTTATCCACCGTGCTGCGTGAAGCCGGACAAGGCGCCCTGTTGCGTGACGGTATGACGGTGGTGATTGCCGGTCGTCCGAATGCCGGCAAGTCCAGCCTGTTGAATGCCCTGGCTGGCCGCGAAGCCGCGATCGTGACTGAAATTGCCGGCACCACCCGGGATATCCTGCGCGAACATATCCACATCGACGGCATGCCATTGCACGTGGTGGACACTGCAGGTCTGCGCGACACCGACGATCAGGTGGAAAAGATCGGCGTCGAGCGTGCGTTGAAAGCGATCACTGAAGCGGATCGGGTGCTGCTGGTAGTCGATGCCACCGCGCCGGAAGCTGCAGATCCGTTTGCTCTGTGGCCGGAATTCCTCGAAACCCGTCCGGATCCGGCGAAAGTCACCTTGATCCGCAACAAGGCTGATCTGACAGGTGAGGCAATTGCCCTGGAAGTCAGCGACGATGGCCACGTGACCATCAGCCTTAGCGCCAAATCCGCCGGCGAAGGTCTCGAATTACTGCGCGAACACCTCAAAGCCTGCATGGGTTATGAGCAAACTTCGGAAAGCAGCTTCAGTGCCCGTCGCCGGCATCTGGAAGCATTGCGTCATGCGAGTGCGGCGCTGGAACACGGGCGTGCGCAACTGACCTTGGCCGGTGCCGGCGAATTGCTCGCTGAGGATTTGCGCCAGGCTCAGCATTCCCTTGGGGAAATCACCGGGGCCTTCAGCTCTGATGATCTGCTCGGCAGAATCTTTTCCAGCTTCTGCATCGGCAAATGAACAAAGGGGCTGTGGACAATTTATCCACAGCCCCTTTTCCGTTTTACCAGTTGTAGGAAACCGTACCGAGCAAGGTGCGATCTTCGCCCCAGTAGCAACGGCCGGCATCGTTGCATCCCGACACATATTCCTTGTCGAACAGGTTCTTTGCGTTCAGGTCGACGCTCCAGTGCGTGTCGATCTGATAACCGACGGCTGCATCCGCCAAGGTGACATCGCCGGCATCAAGCTTTCCGTACAAGGAGGGCGCGGTGTAGGCAAAGGCACTGTCGAAGTAACGCACGCCACCACCCACGTATAAACCTTTCAAATCGCCATCGAGGAAACGGTACTTGGCCCAGACCGACGCCTGATTACGAGGCACGCCGGTCATCTGGTGGCCTTGGACCAAAGAGGTCGCCGCGTCCTTGGTAATCCGCGCGTCGGTGTAGGTGTACGCAGCTGTCACATTGAGGTTCTGGGTCAGATTGCTGTTGAGTTCCAGCTCCACGCCTTTGGAACGGCTTTCGCCGACCTGGCGGTAGGTCGACGTGGTCGAGTCGAAGTAGGTGTCGTCCTTTTTGCGCAAGTCATATACCGACGCGGTGAACGCGGTATCCCAGCCGATCGGTTCGTACTTGAGGCCCACTTCGTATTGGCTGCTGGTGATCGGATCGAGCGGCGCGCCGGCATTGGATATCTGCTGCACCGGCACGAACGACGTGGAATAGCTGACATACGGCGTCATGCCGTTGTCGAACTGGTACATCACGCCGCCCTGGTAGGTGAACTTCTTGTCCTCGGAACTGATGTTGCTGCCCTTGGCCACCTTGTCGCGGAAGTCACTGTCGACCCAGTCCTGACGACCGCCAAGCAGGAACAGCCAGTGGTCATACTTGCTCTGGAGCTGTGCATAAACACCTTTCATCTGCTGCTCAAGCAAGGTGTTCTGCACTGCAATCGGCGTGGTCGGGTCGCGCAGATAAACCGGGTTATAGATATCGATCGGCCCGACGATGCCGGCATTCCAGTCCTGATTGAACGAAGTGCGGTCGTAGCTGGCGCCGAACAGCACGGTGTTTTCCAGCTCGCCGACCTGGAATTTGCCTTCCAGTTGGTTATCCAGCGAATACACCATGGATTTGTTGAAGCGATCGTACGCGGTCATGTTCAGGCGCGTGCCGAAGCCTGCGTTATTGAGGTTGCCCGGCCACGTTTCATGGCGGGTGATTCGCGACTGCATGTAGCGCGAATTCTGGCGGAACTGCCAGTCATCGTTGAAGGAATGGCTGAACTCATAACCGGTGCTCCAGGTTTCCCGTTCGAAGGTGTTCCAATCCGGATCGCCAAGCATGGTGCCTTTGGATAGCTTGCCGTTGGGATTGCTCAGCAATGTGCCGGCCGCCGGCAGACCCAGTTCCATATTGGTGTGATCTTTCTGGTAGTTGGCCAGCAGGGTCAGGGTGTTGAAGTCGTCGAAATTCAGCGTCAGCGACGGGGCGATGTAAATGCGGTCATCCGGTACGTGATCGGTCTGGGTATCTGACTTGCGTCCGAGCATCACCACTCGCCCCAACACATTGCCGCTGTCGTTGAGTGGCCCGGACACATCGACGCCAATCTGCCGGCGATTATTCGAGCCATAACCCAGTTGCACTTCGCCGCGTGGAGCTGCGGTCGGCCGCTTGCTCACCAGATTCACCAAGCCGCCCGGTGCGTTTTCCCCATAGAGCAAGGACGATGGTCCACGGAAAATTTCCACGCGTTCCAAACCGTAAGGTTCGGTGCTGGTGTCATAACGGTTGCCCTGCACACGAAGTCCATCGCGCAACAGGCCGTAGCCGTAATCGGTGGCGTTGAATCCTCGTATGTAAAACAGATCGCCGGCCAGGCTGTCACCCGCTGCAAACGGTGGGGCGAAGATGCCGGGAACGTAGCCGAGTACCTCGGTGAGTGTCTGAGATTTCTGATCTTTCATGCGCTGTGCGGTGACGACTGACACCGAACGTGGTGTTTCCGACAACGGCGTGCTGGTTTTCGTGCCGATCCGACTGTTCTGCGCCTTGTAGCCGACGTCGGCGGCGTAATCCAGGTCCATCGGATTGGCCAATTGCCCGTTGATGTTGGTCGGGGCCAGCTCCAGCGAATCACCACTGGGCAGCGCCTGCAGAATGTAGCTACCCGGCGCTTGCGGTAAGGCTTGCAAACCTGAGCCTTGCAGCAGTTGGGCGAATCCCTGTTCAACGGTGAAGTTGCCGTTCAGTCCGGTACTGCGTAAACGGCTGGTCTGCTGCGGCGAGAACGACAGAATCACGTTTGCGGCGGAGGCGAATTGGCTCAAAGCATTGTCCAGCGGGCCGGCAGCAATGGTGTAGCGCTGCGCGACCGTTGCCGCGAAGGCGTTATGGGTCATTACCAGGCAGGACGCTGCACTGGTCATCAGTAGGCTGTAGGCAATGCAGTGGTGAGAAAAACGCTGACGGAACGTGGGAAGACGCATGTGTGGATAAGCCCTGAAGGTGGCGAAGAGCCGCGTTTATCGCGATTACCTGTAGGGCCGGGTCAGGACAAAAAAAGATAACCCTGCTTTCGATTTTTTTCCCCAGGAGATTTTCAATCAGACGCTATGGCTGATCGAGACCCAGTAATGGGTGAAGTAGCGGACGTTGATCGGTAACGAGGCCTGAAGATTGGCCAGCACGGCATCGGTGGAATCGAGCCGAAAGGTGCCGGATACGCGTAGATCCCGGGCACGACTATCGCAGTGCAGAACACCGCTGCGATAACGCCCCAGCTCTTCGATTACCTCGCCCAGCCGCGCATCCAGCACAATCAGCTGGCCGTTGGTCCAGGCCACTGCCGAGGATTTAAAGGGGTAAAGGACCCCGATATGCCGACTATCGAAATCCGCACCTTCGCCTGCTTTCAAGATTATCGCGCTCGTTGTTTGATCAGCGGGTTGCACGCTGACCCGATCTTCCAGCACGCCGACCCGCGTTGAGCCCGACAACTTATGCACAGAAAAACGGGTACCCAACGCTTGAATTCGGCCATCCCCGGTTTCGACCAAAAACGGCCGCTGATCGCCGAGCTTGCCGGTCTGAATGAGGATTTCACCCGAGCGCAAACCAATCAGCCGTTGCCTTGCATCGAAAGACACATCGATGGCCGTATCGGTATTGAGCTGGATCTGGCTGCCATCCGCCAATGAGATGTTGCGACGCTGGCCAACGCCGGTTCTGTAATCAACCCAGGCATTTCCAAGGGAGGTATGTTGTTGGGCGTTCCAGCCAAGGATCCCCGTCCCTGTCGCGAGCACCAACAATTTCAGGATCTGGCGCCTCTGTTGGCCGGTATTCAGTGCGCGACGTTTCAAATCCAGCGGCAAAGTGCCGAGCTGACGCTGCAGTTGTTCCATCTGGTTCCAGGCTGCCAGATGCGCTGGATCGCTATCTATCCACAGCTGCCAGGCTTTTTGATTGGCGGGGGTCGGCGGATCGGCCTGAAACTGCACGTACCAACTGGCAGCCGCTTCGAAAACCTTGCGGTTCGGTGCAGTGGGCATCAACGCTGCGCCATGATCAGGGCACATTCCGTCAGGGCGCGGATCATGTGCTTCTTTACTGTGGTCAGGGAAACCTGCAACTGCGCAGCGATCTGTTGATAGGTCAGACCGTCGATCTGCGAAAGCATGAAGATCTTCTGGGTTCGCGCGCCCAGACCGGCCAAGGCTTTATCCACAGCGATCAGGGTTTCGATGATCAGCGCCTTGTCTTCTTCGCTGATGGCGGTGGCTTCTGGTCGAGCAGCCAAGGTCTGCAAGTAGGCAACTTCGATGGCCTGTCTTCGATAGCGATCAATGACGAGGCCGCGTGCAATGGTCGCCAGATAATCCCGCGGCTCGCGAATCTGCGACGCATTACGTGCCGCGAGGATCCGCACGAAAGTGTCATGCGCGACATCGGCAGCATCGCAGGCGTCGTGCAGTTTGCCCTTGAGCCATCCATACAGCCACGAATGGTGTTGCTCGTAGATTTGCTCGATCGAAGCATGATGGGCGGGTAGGGACATGGGAGAAACTGACGAGTTAATGATAATGGCTATTATTAGCCTCTGTTACGTTCTCTCACAATAGCCCTGTCACCTCCCTCTATCGGCTTCCTGCTCGTCATCGATCTCTCGGTGGCGTTTTATTGCGTCCTGAAAAAACCGTTTGGTTGAATTTCTGTGGATTAAGCCCTGTGAATAACCGCCTCTGAGGTCAGTTGATAACAGGGCCTGAAAACTGGATATAACTGCCTCTGTGGATAACCATCCCATTCATCCACAGGCTTAAACCGGTTATCCAAGGGCCTCCCGGCCACCTGATAACAGGGTTATGAAACTCTGTACACACTGAATAATAAGGTCTGTAGCAATCTATCCACAGAAAGGTCGGCCAGTAAGAATAAGCATTAAAACAAAGGTTTTATAAATTTCTCTCTTTTTTATTCTTTTAACTTCGAGTTCTCCACAGCTGGTTAAATTTTGTGCAAAGGGTTCTTTAGGAAGGGCGAAGTCCCTATACTTGTCGACCAGGTCCAGAAACCTGATCTCAAACTATTCCTGAATGACCTACTTAAGCAGGCACGAGGTGCGTGGTGGATTTCCCTTCCCGTTTTGAAGTGATCGTCATCGGCGGCGGTCATGCCGGTACCGAGGCAGCACTGGCCTCAGCACGTATGGGGGCAAAAACCCTGTTGCTGACGCATAACGTGGAAACCCTCGGTGCCATGAGCTGCAACCCGGCTATCGGTGGCATTGGCAAAAGCCATCTGGTCAAGGAAATCGACGCCCTCGGCGGCGCGATGGCCATGGCTACCGATCTGGGCGGCATCCAGTTTCGCGTATTGAACAGCCGCAAAGGTCCGGCCGTACGAGCGACTCGTGCGCAAGCCGACCGTATTCTGTACAAGGCCGCTGTCCGCGAAATTCTGGAAAACCAACCGAACCTGTGGATATTTCAACAGGCCGCTGACGACCTTATCGTTGAGCAGGACCAGGTACGCGGTGTTGTCACGCAAATGGGTCTGCGGTTCTTCGCTGACTCCGTGGTGTTGACCACTGGTACGTTCCTCGGCGGACTTATCCACATCGGTTTGCAGAATTTCTCCGGCGGTCGTGCCGGTGACCCGCCGTCGATTGCCCTGGCACATCGTCTGCGTGAACTGCCGCTGCGTGTCGGTCGCCTGAAAACCGGTACGCCACCGCGCATCGATGGCAAATCTGTGGATTTCTCGGTTATGACCGAGCAACCAGGCGATACGCCGATCCCGGTCATGTCGTTCATGGGCAACAAGGAACAGCATCCGCGCCAGGTCAGTTGCTGGATTACCCACACAAACGCCCGCACCCACGAAATCATCGCGGCGAACCTCGATCGTTCGCCGATGTATTCCGCTGCCGGCGAAATCGAGGGCATTGGCCCGCGCTACTGCCCGTCGATCGAAGACAAGATCCATCGCTTTGCCGACAAGGAAAGCCATCAGGTATTCATCGAGCCGGAAGGCCTGACCACCCATGAGCTGTACCCGAACGGGATATCCACAAGCTTGCCGTTCGACGTGCAATTGCAGATCGTGCAATCGATCCGCGGCATGGAAAACGCACACATCGTGCGTCCGGGTTATGCGATCGAGTACGACTACTTCGACCCGCGTGACCTGAAATACAGCCTGGAAACAAAAGTTATCGGCGGCCTGTTCTTTGCTGGCCAGATCAACGGCACCACTGGTTACGAAGAAGCCGGTGCGCAAGGTTTGCTCGCCGGGGCCAACGCCGCGCTGCGTGCCAAGGGCAAAGAAGCCTGGTGCCCGCGTCGCGACGAGGCGTACATCGGCGTACTGGTCGACGATCTGATCACTCTCGGTACCCAAGAGCCGTACCGCATGTTCACTTCCCGTGCCGAGTACCGCCTGATCCTGCGTGAGGACAACGCCGACCTGCGCCTGACCGAAAAAGGTCGCGAACTGGGTCTGGTCGATGACACGCGTTGGGCGGCCTTCTGCAAGAAACGCGAAAGCATCGAGCTTGAAGAGCAGCGCCTGAAAAGCACCTGGGTTCGCCCGGGCACTCAGCAGGGCGATGCGATCGCGGAAAAATTCGGCACGCCGCTGACTCACGAATACAACTTGCTCAACCTCTTGAGCCGTCCGGAAATCGACTACGCTGGTCTGGTCGAAGTGACCGGGCAGGGCGCCGAAGATCCACAGGTCGCCGAACAGGTTGAAATCAAGACCAAATACGCCGGTTACATCGACCGTCAACAGGACGAAATCGCCCGTCTGCGCGCCAGTGAAGACACGAAACTGCCTGTGGATATCGATTACACCAACATTTCCGGTCTCTCCAAGGAGATCCAGAGCAAGCTCGGTGCCACGCGTCCGGAGACGCTCGGCCAGGCTTCGCGGATTCCGGGCGTGACTCCGGCGGCGATTTCGCTGTTGATGATTCATTTGAAAAAACGCGGCGCGGGCCGTCAGTTGGAGCAAAGCGCTTGAGTTCTAAGGTCACTTCGCAACACGCCGAAGAGTTATCCACAGGAGCCCGCGCGCTCGGTGTCAATCTCAGCGCAGCCCAGCACGAATTGTTGCTGGGCTACCTGGCCCTGTTGATCAAATGGAACCAGGCCTACAACCTGACTGCAGTGCGCGATCCTGATGAAATGGTTTCGCGGCATCTGCTCGATAGCTTGAGCGTAATGTCGTTCATCGAAAACGGCCGTTGGCTCGATGTTGGCAGTGGCGGCGGCATGCCCGGCATTCCGTTGGCGATCCTGTATCCGGACTCGCAAGTCACCTGTCTGGACAGCAACGGCAAGAAAACCCGCTTCCTGACCCAGGTCAAACTCGAACTCAAACTGGATAACCTGCAAGTTATCCACAGTCGCGTCGAAGCCTTCCAGCCTGCCGAGCCGTTCAACGGGATCATTTCCCGGGCGTTCAGCAGCATGGAAAACTTCACCAACTGGACTCGCCACCTCGGCGATGCCGACACGCGCTGGCTGGCAATGAAGGGCGTTCATCCGGCCGATGAGCTGGTAGCATTGCCGGCAGACTTCAAACTCGATAGCGAACACGCCCTGGCCGTACCCGGTTGCCAAGGCCAACGCCATCTGCTGATACTGCGCCGCACGGCATGATTGGGAACACAAGCAAGAATGGCTAAGGTATTCGCGATAGCGAACCAGAAGGGTGGTGTGGGCAAGACCACCACCTGCATCAACCTCGCAGCATCCCTGGTCGCGACCAAGCGCCGGGTGCTGTTGATCGATCTCGATCCACAGGGCAACGCCACCATGGGTAGCGGTGTGGATAAACATGGCCTGGAAAACTCGGTCTACGACCTGCTGATCGGCGAATGCGATCTGGCCCAGGCCATGCACTATTCCGAGCACGGCGGTTATCAACTGCTGCCGGCCAACCGCGACCTGACCGCGGCCGAAGTGGTCCTGCTGGAAATGCAGATGAAGGAAAGCCGTCTGCGCAGCGCGCTGGCGCCGATCCGTGAAAACTACGATTACATTCTGATCGACTGCCCGCCGTCGCTGTCGATGCTCACCCTGAACGCACTGGTTGCCGCTGACGGGGTGATTATCCCCATGCAGTGCGAGTACTTTGCGCTCGAAGGCTTGAGCGACCTTGTGGATAACATCAAGCGCATTGCCGAACTGCTGAACCCGAACCTCAAGGTCGAAGGTCTGCTGCGCACCATGTACGACCCGCGGCTGAGCCTGATGAACGATGTTTCGGCGCAGCTCAAGGAACACTTTGGCGAACAGCTGTACGACACGGTGATCCCGCGCAACATTCGTCTGGCCGAAGCGCCGAGCTACGGTATGCCGGCATTGGCCTACGACAAGCAATCGCGCGGCGCGCTGGCCTACCTGGCCCTGGCGGGCGAGATGGTTCGCCGTCAGCGCAAAAATTCACGCATCGCCGCTGCCCAGCCAACTTAAGGAATCCCCATGGCCGTCAAGAAACGAGGTCTCGGACGTGGACTGGATGCACTGCTGAGTGGTCCGACCGTCAGCGCGCTGGAAGAACAGGCGGCGCAGGCCGATACCCGTGAACTGCAACACCTGCCGCTGGATCTGCTGCAGCGTGGCAAATACCAGCCACGCCGCGACATGGATCCACAGGCGCTGGAAGAGCTGGCGCAGTCGATCAAGGCGCAAGGCGTGATGCAGCCGATCGTGGTGCGCCCGATTGGCGGTGGCCGCTTCGAAATCATCGCCGGTGAACGCCGCTGGCGCGCCAGCCAGCAGGCCGGCCAGGAAACCATCCCGGCGATGGTCCGTGATGTGCCGGATGAAACCGCGATCGCCATTGCGCTGATCGAGAACATCCAGCGTGAAGACCTGAACCCGATTGAGGAAGCCGTCGCCTTGCAGCGTCTGCAGCAGGAATTCCAGCTCACTCAACAACAGGTTGCCGAGGCTGTGGGTAAGTCCCGCGTGACTGTGGCTAACCTGTTGCGACTTATTGCACTGCCGGAAGTCATCAAGACCATGCTGTCCCACGGTGACCTGGAAATGGGTCATGCCCGTGCTTTGCTCGGTCTGCCGGACAATCAGCAGGTGGAAGGGGCGCGACATGTTGTCGCACGCGGCCTGACTGTGCGCCAAACCGAGGCACTGGTTCGTCAGTGGTTGAGTGGCAAACCGGAGCCTGTGGAAGCGGCCAAACCCGACCCGGATATCGCCCGGCTCGAACAGCGTCTGGCCGAGCGCCTAGGCTCTGCGGTGCAGATTCGCCACGGCAAGAAGGGAAAAGGTCAGTTGGTCATCGGTTACAACTCCCTCGATGAGCTTCAAGGTGTGCTCGCACACATCCGCTGAAACATTTCCTCATGTAGCGCGCAGTCGGAAATCACTACCTGACAGTTGAATAGGGGCAGAACCGCCCCTATACTCTGCGCGCATTTTGTCGGCACAAATTATGCCAAGTTATTGAATTCTGGCAGCCGACCATTGGAGAGCAAACGTGATGGAAACCCGCAAGCCAAACCGCCTGCCGTTCCATCGCCTGGCGGTTTTTCCGGTGTTGATGGCTCAATTTGTCATTTTGCTCATTGCCGCTTTGGCGCTCTGGCAATGGCATGGAGTCGTTGCCGGATACTCGGGTCTTTGCGGAGGCCTGATAGCCTTGCTGCCCAATGTTTATTTCGCTCACAAGGCATTTCGGTTTTCCGGCGCCCGAGCAGCCCAGTCCATCGTCCGGTCATTTTATGCCGGCGAGGCAGGCAAACTGATTTTGACGGCAGTGCTGTTTGCACTGGTGTTTGCAGGTGTGAAGCCATTGGCGCCGATCGCAGTATTCGGCGCTTTCGTGCTGACTCAGTCGGTCAGCTGGTTCGCTCCCCTGCTGATGAGAACAAGACTTTCGAGACCTTAGGGCGTTTGAGGCAACCATGGCAGAAACAACCGCTTCGGGCTATATCCAGCACCACTTGCAGAACCTGACCTTCGGTCAGCTACCCAACGGCGGCTGGGGCTTTGCCCATACCGCAGCAGAAGCCAAGGAAATGGGCTTCTGGGCTTTCCACGTCGATACCCTCGGCTGGTCGGTCGCGCTGGGTCTGATCTTCGTTTTCCTTTTCCGCATGGCGGCAAAGAAAGCGACATCGGGTCAGCCAGGTGCTTTGCAGAACTTCGTTGAAGTATTGGTCGAATTCGTCGATGGCAGCGTGAAAGACAGCTTCCATGGCCGTAGCCCGGTGATCGCACCGCTGGCACTGACCATCTTCGTCTGGGTGTTCCTGATGAACGCCGTCGACCTGGTACCGGTCGACTGGATTCCTCAGCTGGCCATCCTGATCACCGGCGACCACCACATCCCGTTCCGTGCCGTGTCGACGACCGACCCGAACGCGACCCTGGGCATGGCGTTCTCGGTTTTCGCACTGATCATTTTCTATAGCATCAAGGTCAAGGGCATCGGCGGCTTCATCGGCGAACTGACCCTGCACCCGTTCGGCAGCAAGAACATCTTCGTTCAGGCCCTGCTGATCCCGGTGAACTTCCTGCTGGAATTCGTGACCCTGATCGCCAAGCCGATCTCTCTGGCCCTGCGTCTGTTCGGCAACATGTATGCCGGCGAGCTGGTGTTCATTCTGATCGCTGTGATGTTCGGCAGCGGCCTGCTCTGGCTGAGCGGCCTGGGCGTTGTTCTGCAGTGGGCGTGGGCGGTGTTCCACATCCTGATCATCACTCTGCAGGCGTTCATCTTCATGATGCTGACCATCGTCTACCTGTCGATGGCGCACGAAGAAAACCATTAAGAGCAGCCTCGGCTGATCTGATGTCCCTCCCGGTCAAACGGGAGGGGGCTCTTAACCGGGCCTCTGAAACGATTTGTTTTACCGCTTTAATCTAAAAAACCTAAACCATACGACGTAAAAGTCGGGAGGAAAGATGGAAACTGTAGTTGGTCTAACCGCTATCGCTGTTGCACTGTTGATCGGCCTGGGCGCACTGGGTACCGCAATTGGTTTCGGCCTGCTGGGCGGCAAGTTCCTGGAAGGCGCAGCGCGTCAGCCAGAAATGGTTCCAATGCTGCAAGTTAAAATGTTCATCGTTGCCGGTCTGCTCGACGCCGTAACCATGATCGGTGTTGGTATCGCTCTGTTCTTCACCTTTGCGAACCCGTTCGTTGGTCAGATCGCTGGCTAATTACCCGGATTCTTCCGTGTAATTTGGTGTGATGGACAACGTAACTGCGAGGTGTTGGCGTGAACATTAATGCGACCCTGATTGGCCAGTCCGTTGCGTTCCTGATTTTTGTACTGTTCTGCATGAAGTTCGTATGGCCTCCGGTCATCGCTGCTCTGCACGAACGTCAAAAGAAGATCGCTGATGGTCTGGACGCTGCCAGCCGTGCAGCTCGCGACCTGGAGTTGGCCCAAGAGAAAGCGGGTCAGCAACTGCGCGAAGCGAAAGCTCAGGCAGCTGAAATCATCGAGCAAGCCAAGAAACGCGGTAACCAGATCGTTGAAGAGGCTGTTGAAAAAGCCCGTATCGACGCTGACCGTGTGAAGGTTCAGGCTCAAGCCGAGATCGAACAGGAACTGAACAGTGTCAAAGACAAGCTGCGTGCCCAAGTGGGCTTGCTGGCTGTCGGCGGCGCCGAGAAGATCCTGGGTGCCACAATCGATCAAAACGCGCACGCAGAGCTGGTTAACCAACTGGCTGCTGAAATCTAAGCGAGGGCGATCATGGCAGAACTGACCACGTTGGCCCGACCTTACGCTAAGGCGGCCTTCGAGCACGCTCAGGCCCACCAGCAACTGGCCAATTGGTCAGCCATGCTCGGCCTGGCTGCAGCGGTGTCGCAAGACGACACCATGCAGCGCGTGCTCAAGGCCCCGCGACTGACGAGCGCAGAAAAGGCCGCCACGTTCATTGACGTGTGCGGCGACAAGTTTGATGCCAAGGCACAGAACTTCATCAATGTCGTTGCCGAAAACGACCGTCTCCCGCTTCTGCCGGAGATCGCCGCTCTGTTCGACCTGTACAAGGCCGAACAAGAGAAGTCGGTAGACGTTGAAGTGACCAGTGCTTTCGCATTGAACCAAGAACAGCAAGACAAACTCGCCAAGGTTCTCAGTGCACGACTCAACCGGGAAGTGCGCCTGCAAGTTGCGGAGGATGCTGCCCTTATAGGGGGTGTCGTTATCCGCGCCGGCGACCTGGTTATCGATGGCTCGATTCGCGGCAAAATCGCGAAACTTGCCGAAGCATTGAAATCTTGAGTTTGAAGGGGCAGCAGAGCAATGCAGCAACTCAATCCTTCCGAAATAAGTGAAATTATCAAGGGCCGCATCGACAAGCTCGATGTGACCTCCCAAGCCCGTAACGAAGGCACTGTCGTCAGCGTATCTGACGGCATCGTGCGGATTCACGGTCTGGCCGACGTCATGTACGGCGAGATGATCGAGTTTCCGGGCGGCGTCTACGGTATGGCCCTCAACCTGGAGCAAGACTCCGTAGGTGCCGTTGTACTGGGCGCATACACCAGTCTGGCTGAAGGCATGAGCGCCAAGTGCACCGGCCGCATCCTCGAAGTTCCGGTTGGTAAGGAACTGCTGGGTCGCGTAGTCGACGCACTGGGTAACCCTGTTGACGGCAAAGGTCCACTGGGCAACACCTTGACCGATGCGGTCGAGAAAGTTGCACCGGGCGTGATCTGGCGTAAGTCGGTAGACCAGCCTGTACAGACTGGCTACAAAGCTGTCGATGCCATGATCCCTGTCGGCCGTGGCCAGCGTGAGCTGATCATCGGTGACCGTCAGATCGGTAAAACCGCTCTGGCGATCGACGCGATCATCAACCAGAAAGACAGCGGCATTTTCTGCGTCTACGTAGCGATCGGTCAGAAGCAATCGACCATCGCCAACGTGGTTCGCAAGCTGGAAGAAAACGGCGCCCTGGCCAACACGATCATCGTGGCTGCCAGTGCTTCGGAATCTCCTGCGCTGCAATTCCTGGCACCGTACTCCGGTTGCACAATGGGTGAATTCTTCCGCGACCGCGGTGAAGACGCGCTGATCGTTTATGACGATCTGTCCAAGCAAGCAGTGGCTTACCGCCAGATTTCCCTGCTGCTGCGCCGTCCACCAGGCCGTGAAGCTTACCCAGGCGACGTGTTCTATCTCCACTCCCGTCTGCTGGAGCGCGCGTCCCGCGTTTCGGAAGAATACGTAGAGAAGTTCACCAACGGCGCAGTGACCGGCAAAACCGGTTCCCTGACCGCACTGCCGATCATCGAAACCCAGGCTGGCGACGTTTCCGCGTTCGTTCCGACCAACGTGATTTCCATCACCGACGGTCAGATCTTCCTGGAATCGGCCATGTTCAACTCGGGCATCCGCCCTGCAGTGAACGCCGGTGTTTCGGTATCCCGTGTGGGTGGTGCCGCTCAGACCAAGATCATCAAGAAGCTGTCCGGTGGTATCCGTACCGCTCTGGCTCAGTACCGTGAACTGGCGGCATTCGCCCAGTTCGCTTCTGACCTGGACGAAGCGACCCGTAAGCAACTTGAGCATGGTCAGCGCGTTACCGAGCTGATGAAGCAGAAGCAATACGCACCAATGTCGATCGCTGACATGGCGCTGTCGCTGTATGCCGCTGAGCGTGGGTTCCTGACTGACATTGAAATCGCCAAGATCGGCAGCTTCGAACAAGCGCTGATTGCTTTCTTCAACCGCGATCACGCCGATTTGATGGCCAAGATCAACGTTAAAGGTGACTTCAATGACGAAATCGACGCTGGCATGAAAGCCGGTATCGAGAAGTTCAAGGCCACCCAAACCTGGTAAGCCGCAGCGGGAGCCGCAAGGCTCCCGCTTGCTAACCTGATAGGTGTTACATGGCAGGCGCAAAAGAGATTCGCAGTAAGATTGCGAGCATCAAAAGCACGCAAAAAATTACCAGCGCCATGGAAAAAGTGGCGGTGAGCAAAATGCGCAAGGCACAAATGCGCATGGCAGCCAGCCGTCCTTATGCGGAGCGTATCCGCCAGGTAATTGGGCATCTGGCCAACGCCAACCCGGAATACCGCCACCCGTTCATGATCGACCGTGAAGTAAAGCGCGTTGGTTATGTCGTCGTGAGCAGTGACCGTGGTTTGTGCGGCGGCTTGAACACCAACCTGTTCAAGGCCCTGGTCAAGGACATGGCGGTAAACCGCGAAAACGGCGTCGAGATTGATCTGTGTGTAGTCGGTAGCAAGGGTGCGGCCTTTTTCCGCAACTTCGGCGGTAACGTCGTTGCAGCTATCAGCCACCTGGGTGAAGAGCCGTCGATCAATGATTTGATCGGCAGCGTCAAGGTGATGCTGGATGCCTACCTGGAGGGCCGTATCGATCGCCTGTCCGTGGTATCCAACAAGTTCATCAACACCATGACACAACAGCCTACCGTGGAGCAGTTGATTCCACTGGTGGCAACCCCGGATCAAGAACTCAAGCACCACTGGGACTACCTCTACGAACCAGACGCCAAAGAGCTGCTTGACGGCTTGATGGTGCGCTACGTGGAGTCGCAGGTGTACCAGGCGGTGGTCGAGAACAACGCGGCTGAACAAGCTGCGCGGATGATCGCGATGAAGAACGCTACCGACAACGCCGGTGATTTGATCAGCGATTTGCAGCTGATCTACAACAAGGCGCGTCAGGCTGCGATCACCCAAGAGATCTCGGAAATCGTCGGCGGCGCTGCCGCGGTTTAACGGTTCAAATATTCAGAGGATCCAGCTATGAGTAGCGGACGTATCGTTCAAATCATCGGCGCCGTTATCGACGTGGAATTTCCACGCGACAGCGTACCGAGCATCTACAACGCGCTGAAAGTAGTCAGCGCGGCCGAAACCACTCTGGAAGTTCAGCAGCAGCTGGGCGACGGCGTGGTTCGCACCATTGCGATGGGTTCCACCGAGGGCTTGAAGCGCGGTCTGGAAGTTACCGATTCCGGCGCAGCCATCTCCGTACCGGTCGGTAAAGCGACCCTGGGCCGGATCATGGACGTTCTGGGTAACCCGATCGACGAAGCCGGTCCGATCGACACCGAAGAGCGCTGGGGCATTCACCGTCCAGCACCTTCGTTCGCTGAACAGGCAGGCGGCAACGACCTGCTGGAAACCGGCATCAAGGTTATTGACCTGGTTTGCCCGTTTGCCAAGGGCGGTAAAGTCGGCCTGTTCGGTGGTGCCGGTGTAGGCAAAACCGTAAACATGATGGAACTGATCCGTAACATCGCCATCGAGCACAGCGGTTATTCCGTGTTCGCCGGTGTGGGTGAGCGTACTCGTGAGGGTAACGACTTCTACCACGAGATGAAGGACTCCAACGTTCTGGACAAAGTGGCACTGGTTTACGGTCAGATGAACGAGCCGCCGGGAAACCGTCTGCGCGTAGCACTGACCGGCCTGACCATGGCCGAGAAGTTCCGTGACGAAGGTAACGACGTTCTGCTGTTCGTCGACAACATCTATCGTTACACCCTGGCCGGTACCGAAGTATCCGCACTGCTGGGCCGTATGCCTTCGGCAGTAGGTTACCAGCCGACCCTGGCTGAAGAGATGGGCGTTCTGCAAGAACGTATCACTTCGACCAAAGAAGGTTCGATCACCTCGATCCAGGCGGTATACGTACCTGCGGACGACTTGACCGACCCGTCGCCAGCGACCACCTTCGCCCACTTGGACGCCACCGTCGTTCTGTCCCGTGACATCGCTTCCCTGGGTATCTACCCAGCGGTAGATCCACTGGATTCGACTTCGCGCCAGCTGGATCCGAACGTAATCGGTCAGGACCACTACGACACCGCTCGCGGCGTTCAGTACGTTCTGCAACGTTACAAAGAGCTGAAAGACATCATCGCGATCCTGGGTATGGACGAGCTGTCGGAAGCCGACAAACAGTTGGTTAACCGTGCTCGTAAGATCCAGCGCTTCTTGTCGCAGCCGTTCTTCGTGGCTGAAGTCTTCACCGGTGCTTCGGGTAAATACGTTTCCCTGAAAGACACCATTGCTGGCTTCAAAGGCATCCTCAACGGTGACTACGACCACCTGCCAGAACAAGCGTTCTACATGGTTGGCGGCATCGAAGAAGCGATCGAGAAAGCCAAGAAACTGTAATCCCGGCGCCCGGCAACGGGCGCTAATTTAGGTTGAGGCAATCAGATGGCTATGACAGTCCATTGCGATATCGTCAGCGCGGAAGGGGAAATCTTTTCCGGCCTGGTCGAGATGGTGATTGCGCACGGTGCACTGGGTGATCTTGGTATCGCTCTGGGTCACGCGCCGCTGATCACTAATCTGAAGCCAGGTCCGATCCGCCTGATCAAGCAAGGCGGGGAAGCCGAGGTGTTCTACATCTCCGGTGGTTTCCTCGAGGTTCAGCCGAACATGGTCAAGGTGCTTGCCGATACCGTGCAACGTGCCGCCGACCTGGATGAAGCTCAAGCCCAGGCAGCTCTCAAGGCTGCCGAAGCTGCTCTGCACGAGAAGAGCGCAGATTTCGACTACGGAGCTGCGTCCGCACGTCTGGCCGAGGCTGCAGCTCAGCTGCGCACCGTCCAGCAGATCCGCAAGAAGTTTGGCGGTTAATCCGTCAGCCGCTTGTTGTGTGATTGATAAAAAAGGGTAGCCTCGGCTACCCTTTTTTCTTTTCCGATTTTTACAACCCGGTCGCAGTTGCTGACCACCCAGGATTGGTAGCCAGTCATGTCTCTCGAAATCGTTATCCTCGCGGCCGGTCAAGGCACCCGTATGCGTTCGGCGTTGCCGAAAGTGCTGCACCCGGTTGCTGGCAATTCCATGCTTGGGCATGTTATCCACAGCGCACGGCAGCTCGATCCACAGCGCATTCATGTGGTGATCGGCCACGGTGCCGATGTGGTGCGTGAGCGTCTGGCGGCTGACGATCTGAATTTCGTGCTGCAGGACAAACAGCTTGGCACAGGTCACGCCACCGCCCAGGCTGTGCCGTTCATTACCGCTGACACTGTGTTGATCCTTTACGGTGACGTGCCGCTGATCGAAATCGAAACCCTGCAGCGCCTGCTCAAGCACGTCGTACCGGGCCAGATGGGCCTGTTGACCGTCGAGCTGGAAGATCCGACCGGTTACGGCCGCATCGTGCGGGATGCTGACGGCAAGGTCGCAGCCATCGTTGAGCACAAAGATGCCAGCGAAGCCCAGCGCGCAATCACCGAAGGCAACACCGGCATCCTCGCGGTCCCGGCCAATCGTCTGGCCGACTGGATGAGCCGCCTGTCGAACAACAATGCCCAGGGCGAGTACTACCTGACCGATGTAATCGAAATGGCGGTTAATGACGGCTTGGTGGTGGCTACAGAGCAGCCGCACGACCCGATGGAAGTGCAGGGCGCCAATGATCGTAAGCAACTCTCCGAGCTGGAGCGGCATTACCAGTTGCGCGCCGGTCGCCGGCTGATGGCGCAAGGCGTGACCCTGCGTGACCCGGCGCGTTTCGATGTGCGCGGCGAAGTCACCGTCGGTCGCGATGTGCTGATCGACATCAACGTGATTCTCGAAGGCAATGTTGTCATCGAAGACGACGTGGTGATTGGTCCGAACTGCGTGATCAAGGACAGCACCCTGCGCAGAGGCGTGGTGATCAAAGCCAACAGCCACATCGAAGGCGCCATTCTTGGTGAAGGCAGCGATGCTGGTCCTTTCGCTCGTCTGCGTCCGGGCACGGTGCTCGAAGCGCGCGCGCATGTGGGTAATTTTGTCGAACTGAAAAACGCGCGCATGGGCGAGGGTGCCAAGGCCGGGCATCTGACCTATCTGGGCGACGCGGAAATCGGAGCACGCACCAACATTGGCGCGGGCACCATTACCTGCAACTACGATGGCGCCAACAAGTGGAAAACTGTGTTGGGCGAAGATGTGTTCATCGGCTCCAACAATTCGTTGGTCGCTCCTGTGGATATCTCGTCCGGGGCAACCACTGCGGCTGGCTCGACCATTACGCAGAATGTGGATAACGCGCAGTTGGCCGTGGGTCGGGCGCGGCAGAGAAATATCGATGGCTGGAAGCGGCCGGAGAAGCTCAAGAAGAGCTGAGTTATCCACAATAGCTTTACGATCAAAAGATCGCAGCCTTCGGCAACTCCTACAGGGGGCCGAAGTCTGCGATTTTTTTATGACCTGAGCTTGACGATTGAAGGGCAATAGGTTTTGATTGCTTCCGTTATCTTTCGAATCGAAACTTAGACTATCATGTCGAAACGCAATACACCCCAGCGCCGGCACAATATCCTCGCCTTGCTCAATGAGCAGGGCGAAGTCAGTGTGGATGAACTGGCCAAGCGCTTCGAAACCTCGGAAGTTACGATCCGCAAGGATCTGGCCGCACTGGAAAGCCATGGTCTGTTGCTGCGCCGCTACGGCGGGGCGATCACCATGCCGCAGGAATTGGTCGCGGAACCGGGCCAAAGCGTTTCGAAGTACAAACAGGCGATTGCCCGTGCTGCCGTCAAACGCATCCGCGAGCACGCCCGCATCATCATCGACAGCGGCAGCACCACTGCGGCGATGATTCCCGAGCTTGGCCAGCAGCCGGGTCTGGTGGTGATGACCAACTCCCTGCACGTGGCCAACGCCTTGAGCGAACTCGAACACGAGCCGGTGCTGCTGATGACCGGCGGCACCTGGGATCCACATTCGGAGTCCTTCCAGGGCCAGGTCGCCGAGCAGGTACTACGCTCTTACGACTTCGACCAGTTGTTTATCGGCGCCGATGGTATCGATCTGGTGCGCGGCACCACCACGTTCAACGAGTTGCTCGGCCTGAGCCGGGTGATGGCCGACGTGGCGCGGGAAGTGATCGTGATGGTCGAGGCCGACAAGATCGGCCGCAAGATTCCCAACCTGGAGCTGCCGTGGAGCAGCGTTCATACCCTCATTACCGATGATCGCCTGCCTGAAGATGCGCGCGATCAGATTCAGGCCCGCGGTATCACCGTGATTTGCGCGGCTGTCAGTCAGGAGAAATAAGCATGTGTGGAATTGTCGGCGCAGTAGCTGAACGTAATATCACCGCCATCCTGCTTGAAGGCCTCAAGCGCCTTGAATACCGCGGCTATGACAGCGCCGGTGTGGCAGTTTTCACCAACGACGAAAAGCTCGAGCGCATGCGCCGTCCGGGCAAGGTCAGCGAACTGGAAGCGGCGCTGGCCGCGCAGCCGCTGGTCGGCCGCCTCGGCATCGCCCACACCCGTTGGGCGACCCACGGTGCACCTTGCGAGCGTAACGCGCACCCGCATTTCTCTGGTGACATCGCTGTGGTGCACAACGGCATCATCGAGAACCACGAAGCCCTGCGTGAGCAACTGAAAGCACTGGGTTACGTGTTCACTTCGGACACCGACACCGAAGTCATCGCGCATCTGCTGAGCCACAAACTCAAGGATCAGCCTGACCTGACCGTTGCGCTGAAAGCCACCGTCAAAGAGCTGCACGGCGCCTACGGTCTGGCCGTGATCAACGCACAGCAGCCTGATCGTCTGGTTGCCGCACGCAGTGGCAGCCCGTTGGTGATCGGTCTGGGCCTGGGTGAGAACTTCCTTGCCTCCGACCAATTGGCCCTGCGTCAGGTCACTGACCGTTTCATGTACCTAGAAGAAGGCGATATCGCCGAAATTCGCCGCGATAACGTGCAGATCTGGGACGTTAACGGCAACGCCGTCGAGCGCCAGACCGTGCAATACAGCGATGGTGCCGAAGCCGCCGACAAGGGCGAGTTCCGTCATTACATGCTCAAGGAAATCCACGAACAGCCGGTCGTGGTGCAGCGTACCCTCGAGGGTCGTCTGAGCAACAATCAAGTGCTGGTGCAGGCCTTCGGTCCACAGGCTGCCGAACTGTTCGCCAAAGTGCGCAACGTGCAGATCGTCGCCTGCGGTACCAGCTACCACGCCGGTATGGTCGCGCGTTACTGGCTCGAAGAACTGGCCGGTATTCCGTGTCAGGTCGAAGTCGCCAGCGAATTCCGTTACCGCAAGGTGGTGGTGCAGCCGGACACCCTGTTCGTCACCATCTCCCAGTCCGGTGAAACCGCCGACACCCTGGCCGCGCTGCGCAATGCCAAAGAGCTGGGCTTCCTCGCCAGCCTGGCGATCTGCAACGTCGGCATCAGCTCGCTGGTGCGTGAATCCGACCTGACGCTGCTGACCCAGGCCGGTCGCGAAATCGGTGTGGCTTCGACCAAGGCGTTCACCACGCAACTGGTCGGCCTGCTGCTGCTGACCCTGTCTCTGGGTCAGGTCCGCGGCACGCTCGGCAAAAACGTTGAAGCCACGCTGGTGGAAGAGTTGCGTCGCCTGCCGACCCGTCTGGGCGAAGCGCTGGCGATGGACAGCACCGTGGAAAAAATCGCCGAGCTGTTCGCCGAGAAGAACCACACCCTGTTCCTTGGCCGTGGCGCGCAGTTCCCGGTGGCGATGGAAGGCGCCTTGAAGCTTAAGGAAATCTCCTACATCCACGCCGAAGCCTATCCGGCTGGCGAACTGAAGCACGGCCCGCTGGCGCTTGTGGATAACGACATGCCGGTGGTTACCGTGGCGCCGAACAACGAACTGCTGGAGAAGCTCAAGTCCAACCTGCAGGAAGTCCGCGCCCGTGGCGGTGAACTGATCGTGTTCGCTGACGAGAAAGCCGGGATGACCAACGGCGAAGGCACCCACGTGGTGCAGATGCCGCACATCCACGACATTCTTTCGCCGATCCTCTACACCATCCCGCTTCAGTTGCTGTCTTACTACGTCGCCGTGCTCAAGGGCACCGACGTCGACCAGCCGCGCAACCTGGCGAAGTCGGTGACGGTGGAATAAGTTATCCACAGCTGGTATGACCCGCAAAAATCGCAGCCACGGCTGCGATTTTTGTATCTGACTCGAGGACATCCATGGATCGCTTCCAGGAAATGCAGATCTTCGCCACCGTGGCCCAAGAGCAGGGTTTCTCGGCGGCGGCGCGACGTCTTGGCTTGTCCGCGGCCAGTGTCACCCGCGCGGTGGCGGCACTGGAGCAGCGCATCGGTACGCAGTTGCTGATTCGCACAACACGCACTGTGCACCTCAGCGAGGCCGGTCAGCGTTATCTGGAAGACTGTCGGAGAATTCTCGCCGAGGTGCAGGAAGCCGAGGATTCGGCGGCCGGCAGTCACGCCCAGCCGCGTGGGCAATTGACGGTGACCGCGCCGGTTTTGTTCGGTGAGTTGTTTGTCACACCGCTGATGGCGGCTTATCTGACGCAATACCCGGACGTTTCGATCAATGCGCTATTGGTCGATCGGGTGGTGAGCATGGTCGAGGAGGGCATCGATGTCGCGGTGCGCATCGGTGAGTTGCCGGACAGCAATCAGCACGCGATCCGGGTCGGCGAAGTACGACGGGTGATCTGTGGTTCGCCGGCCTATCTGGCTCGACACGGCCGTCCCGTGCATCCGCAGGCACTGGCTGGTGCGCCAGTGGTGGCGACCTCGGCCATCGGTCAGTTGCGCAACTGGCCGTTTGTGGATCAGGGCGAAGCGCTCAGCGTGCGACCCGAACCGAGGCTGGTGGTCACCGCCAACCAGGCGGCGATTACTGCGGCCTGCCTGGGGTTGGGGCTGACCCGGGTGTTGTCCTATCAGGTCGCCGGCAAGGTGGCCTGCGGTGAACTGGAAATTGTCCTCGCCGATTTCGAACTGCCACCGCTGCCGATTCACGTAGTGTATCAGGGCGGACGCAAGGCGCCAGCGCGGGTGCGCAGTTTTGTCGACCATGCGGTGAAGGCCTTGCGAGAGCATCCGGCGCTGCAAAACGCGGCTTTATTTCATCCGGTGAAATAATCGATTGCGATTGCTGGTGATTCTGTTGCTTTGAAGATGGGTGGAAGATGGCCTCCATCGGCGCTGCCATCCCGAACGGCGCCCTCTCCAGCGGAGTCGACCATGCAAGCGATCAAACTCTACAACTTCCCGCGTTCCGGCCACGCCCATCGGGTGGAGCTGATGTTGTCCCTGCTGCAACTGCCGACTGAACTGATTCTGGTCGATCTGGCCAAGGGTGAGCACAAGCAGGCGCCGTATCTGTCGATCAACAGTTTCGGTCAGGTGCCGGCGATCGACGATGACGGTGTGGTGCTGGCCGACTCCAACGCGATTCTGGTGTATCTGGCGCTCAAGTACGGCAATGGCCGCTGGCTGCCGACCGATCCGGTCGGTGCGGCACGGGTACAGCGCTGGTTGTCGGCCGCTGCCGGGCCGATTGCTTTCGGACCTGCTGCTGCACGATTGGTGACGGTGTTTGGCGCACAGTTGAATGCTGAAGAAGCGATCACCCGCGCGCACAACCTGCTCAAAGTGATGGAGGTGGAACTGGGCAAGACCCCGTACCTGGCCGGCAGCGAACCCACCATCGCTGACGTGTCCGCCTACAGCTACATCGCCCATGCGCCGGAAGGCAACGTGTCGCTGGACGACTACGCCAATGTGCGTGCCTGGCTGGCGCGTGTCGAAGCCTTGCCCGGTTTTGTCGGCATGCCGCGCACGGTCGCCGGTCTGCAGAAGACTGCCTGAGGGTCTGGCCCGATCCGATCGAGTTATCCACAATGCGCCGGCGGCGCGGGGAGATGCGTGATGGAACGTTCACCGTGGCACGCTGGCGAGCAACAACTGCAGGCCCATGTCGGCGTTGCCGAGCGTATGGAGGCCTTCGGCCGAAAAGTGATTCGCGACTGGATGCCGGATCAGCACCGTGCATTTTATGAGCAATTACCGTTCATGCTGTACGGCGCGGTCGATACCGACGGGCGACCATGGGCCAGCGTGCTCGAAGGCGCGCCGGGATTTGCTCATTCGCCTGATCCCGAGCACCTGCATTTCGCCAGCCAACCCGCTGCCGATGATCCGGCGCAATTGCGCAATGGCGAGCCGATCGGGTTGCTCGGCATTGAGTTGCATACCCGCCGCCGCAATCGCCTCAACGGTCATGTCGACAATCTGACCGCGCAGGGTTTCGAGGTGAGCGTGGATCAGGCTTTCGGCAACTGTCCGCAATACATTCAACTGCGCCAGTTCCAGCGCGTGCCGCTGAGCGATCCGCAGACGCGGCCAGCGCAGCACGGCGACGGTCTTGATGATGCGGCCAGAGTCATGATCGAGAGCGCCGACACCTTCTTTGTCGCCAGTTACGTCGATGCGGACGGACAACGTGCGGTGGATGTTTCCCATCGCGGTGGGCAGGTCGGATTTGTCCGGGTTGAAGGTAATCGCCTGACCATCCCGGATTTTGCCGGCAACCTGCACTTCAACACGCTCGGCAATCTGCTGCTCAATCCCAAGGCTGGTCTGCTGTTCATCGACTTTTCCACAGGCGATGTGCTGCAACTGAGCGGGCGGACCGAAATCATCCTCGACGGGCCGCAGATCGAAGCGTTCCAAGGCGCCGAGCGCCTGTGGACGTTCGAGGTGGAGAAGTTAGTGCGGCGTCCGGCGGCACTGGCCTTGCGCTGGCGCTTCGACGGCATGTCGCCCACCAGCCTGCTGACCGGCACCTGGGCCCAGGCCGATGCACGCTTGCAGGCCAAGGCCCTGGGTGACCGCTGGCGGCCGCTGCGGGTGACCCGTATCGAAAGGGAGAGCCAGCACATCCGCTCGATCTATCTGCAACCGGACGACGGCGCGGGGATGCCGGTGTTTCAGGCCGGGCAGCACCTGCCACTGCGCTTCACCCTGGACGGTGAAACGCATATCCGTACTTACAGCCTGTCGAGTGCGCCATCGGATGATTTCCTGCGCATCAGTGTGAAACGCGAGGGCCTGGTTTCAGGCCACTTGCACCAGCAGGTCCGGGTCGGCGATGTCCTTGAGGCAAGGGCGCCACAGGGGCACTTCACGGTGGCGCCGCTGGAACACCGGCCGCTGGTGCTGCTGGCGGCGGGGATTGGCATCACGCCGTTGCTGTCGATGCTGCGCGAGGTGGTGTATCAAGG
The DNA here is from genome assembly GCF_024748795.1 of Pseudomonas sp. B21-051. Classification (NCBI taxonomy): domain Bacteria; kingdom Pseudomonadati; phylum Pseudomonadota; class Gammaproteobacteria; order Pseudomonadales; family Pseudomonadaceae; genus Pseudomonas; species Pseudomonas sp. B21-051. Next base: position 6,018,316 of record NZ_CP087166.1, on the reverse strand, counting down.
CCTGCGCACCCGGCGGATTCGGCCGACGTGGTTGCTGCAGAGTTCGCGTAGCCTGGCCGATCAGCCGTTTCGCGAGGAAATCGATCGCGTGCTGGAAAGTGCTGGCGATGCGGTACGGGTGATTCGCCTGCTCAGTCAGCCGGAAGCCGATGCGCACGAGGGCGAGGATTTCGACCGCCATGGGCGCATTGATCGGGCATTGCTGCGCGATCTGCTGGAGGTCGAGGATTACGACCAGATCGATTTTGCGGTCTGTGGTCCCGGCGCTTTTACCCAAAGTGTCTACGACAGTCTGCGTGAGCTGGACATACGCGACGCGCGGATACACGCCGAAACCTTCGGCCCCTCGACGCTCAAGCGCCAGCCGGATCCGGATGCGGCGGTCATCGAGCAACCACCGGCCGCCATCACGTCCGTACCGGTGATGTTCGAACGTTCTGCCAAGGAGGCTCGCTGGCAGCCGGACGGCGGCAGTCTGCTGGAGCTCGCAGAAAGCCGTGGCCTGCGCCCCGAGTTCAGTTGCCGTGGAGGTTCGTGCGGCACCTGCAAGACGCGGTTGGTCAGCGGTGCGGTGAATTATCCACAGCCCCCGGCAGACATGCCGGAAGCGGGGCAGGTGCTGATTTGCTGCGCGGTGCCGGCGCAGAGCGAGCAATTGCTGGTGCTGGATCTGTAATGCCCCCCTGTAGGAGCTGCCGCAGGCTGCGATCTTTTGATTTTGAAAACCCAGGATCAAAAGATCGCAGCCTGCGGCAGCTCCTACAGAGGAGTGATGTGTTGTGGTGGATCAGGCGTAAGACAGGTCTTTCTCTTCCAGCAACTCCTGATACAACTCGGTCCACTTGCGGCCCATTTCATCGGCGGTGAACAGCTGCCGGTAGCGCGCCTCGGCCTTTACGCCCATGGCTGCCGCACGCGCCGGGTCTTCCCACAGGGCGCGCATCGCCTCGCGAAACGCCAGAGGATTGCTCGGCGGCACCACCAGCCCGGTTTCGTTGTGGATATTGATGTAGCTGGTGCCAGTACCGATTTCGCTGGAGATCATCGGTTTGCCGTACATCGCGCCTTCGAGCAGCGAAATGCCGAACGCTTCGGACCGCAGATGCGACGGAAACACGATGGCGTAGCTCAGTTGCAGCAGGGCGACCTTGTCTTCATCGCCCAGGCGCCCGAGGAAGTGGATGTTACGCAGGCCCAGCGCAGCAGCCTGGGCGTGCAACTCCAGCTCGAGCGGCCCGGCGCCGACGATCACCACCGGATAGTCCAGGTCCTTCAAGGCATCGAGCAGGATGTGCAGCCCCTTGTAATAACGCATGACCCCGACGAACAGGAAAAACTTATCCCCAAGCTGCTGGCGCCAGCGAGTCATCCGTTCGCTGTCGGCCTGTGGATAACCGGCCTTGTTCAAACCGTACGGAATCACCCGGGTCTTGTCCTGGAACTGCTGCAACACATCGCTGGTGTGCAAGTAGTTCGGCGAGGCCGCGACAATCCGGTCGGCGCTGGCGAGGAAGCGGTTCATCAGCGGCCGGTAGAGTTTGAGCAGTTGCTTCTGGCGAATGATGTCCGAGTGATAGGTCACCACGCTCGGTTTATTCATGCCGCTGGCAAAGTGCACAAGGTCCATGAACGGCCACGGGAAGTGGTAGTTGACTACATCGGCCTCAGCCGCCAGCTCGCGAAACTGTTTGAACACGCTCCAGGAAAACCCGGTGGAGGCGAACTGGATGTCGAGTCTGGCGCGATGCACTTCGTGTTGCCCGAGTTGCATCACGGCAGGGGTCGGGTCGGCGCTGAGGGTCAGCACCTGGCCGTCGATGCCGTGATGCGCGCCGCTTTCGCAGAGCTGGAAGATCACTTGTTCGATGCCGCCGACCGAATCTGGCAGGTACGTCTTGAAAAAATGAAGAACTCGCATTCAGCCTCCCATGGCCTGGCGGTAGGCACCGGCGGTGGCCTGTGCGCAACGTTCCCAGGAAAAAAGCCGCGTCCGGTGCAATCCGGCTTCTCGGCAGGCCTGCCAATGCGCTTGATCGTCGATCAGGCGGTTCAGCGCATCGCGCAAGCCGTGTGCATCGTCAGGTTCAATGTAGTTGCCTGCCGGGCCGGCGACTTCCGGCATGGCTGAAGAACGGGTGAGGATCACCGGGGTGCCACTGGCCATGGCCTCCAGTACCGGTAACCCGAAGCCTTCATACAGCGACGGAAACACCAGCGCACGGGCGCCGGCCAGCAGTTGTGCGACCTGTTCATCCGGCAGATAGCCGAGCAGGCAAACGTGCCCTGAGGCCAGGGCCAGGCGCAGTTCATCGCTGAACTGGGCCTGTTGCCAACCGGCCATGCCGACGATCAGCAGCGGAAAACGCTGGCGCACGGCCTCTGGTAGCAGGGCGTGGGCACGCAGCGCCAGGCTCAGATTCTTGCGCGGTTCCAGGGTACCGACACACACGAAGTATTCGCGTGCGACAACGGCGTGGGCCTTGAGCACTGCCTCGATGGCGTGCGACTCCCGTGGATGAAAACGCTCGGCCACACCCAGTGGCGCCACCACGAAACGCTCGGCCGGCAGACCAAAATAAGCCTGCGCCTCGTCGGCAATTGCCTGCGAGTCGGTGATGATCCGTTGCGCCTGTTGCACGCCAGCCACCAGACGCCGTTCGATTTCCTTGAGACGCGCCGCCGGTTGGGTGTCAGGAAAGTGCAGGTGGGTCAGGTCGTGCAGAGTGATCACGGTCGGACCGTCGAAGGCCAGCGGCCACAGGCTCGGCTCGTGATACAGATCAATGCCTTGCGCACGGCCCTGATCGAAACGTTTCTGCTCCAGCCAGCGCCGTGCCTGATAGGCCCCGGGGATCTGCCGCAGCAGTGGCGTCAGGCGCGAATAGCCGGGCATGGCCGCCTCCGGCAAGACCGAGCTCCAGCCCCAGCCATGGAACAACGCTACTTCGACGTCGGTGGTGCTGCGCAAGGCGCGGACCAGTTCGGCGACGTAATGACCGATGCCGGCGCGTGGCGCCTGAAGAATCCGCGCGTTAAGAGCAATGCGCATGCTGGCCTTCGGATGCGGGCAGTGGATGGTTCAGGTTGCGCTCGATGCCCTGGACCAGTTGCGCGCTCGCTTCGCGCCAGCTCAGCCAGCGCCATTGGTCGAGGCTCATGGGCGCCGGAAACTGCCCGGAGCGCTCCATCCCGAGCACCAGGTCGGTAAGGCTCTGCGGGTTGTGCAGATCGAAATACGCCATGTAATCGCCGCCGATTTCGCGGAACACCGGGATGTCGCTGGCCATCGCCGGCAGCCCGCGTTGCATGGCTTCTACCAAGGGCAGGCCGAACCCTTCGACATGCGACGGGAACACCAGCGCCGTGGCGTGGGAATAAGCGTGCTCCAGGCTTTTGTCCGAGAGCGAGTTGAACATGAACAGGCGACGGTTGAGTTGTGGATGCTGGCGGATTCGCTCGATCAGCGCCTCGCACTTCCAGCCGATTTTCCCGGCAATGCACAAGCGCGCCGTGGAGCCGGCAGCCCAGGCCTGCTCGAAGGCATCGAGCAGGTAGGTGTGGTTCTTGCGCGGCTCGATGGTGCTGACCATCAGGAATACCGGCTCCGGGGTCTTGAACAGGTTCAGCAGGTTGCGATCGACCTCCGCTGCGGCGTCGGTCAGGTCCAGTTCGGAACCGAGGTGGAAATAATCGAACCAGCGCTGCTGCACCTGTTGCGTGCCGATCCGGCGCAGCATCTCCTGGCGCACCTGATCGCGGATGGTGGTCGAGATCGCGACATAGCCATCGGCGGTGCGCGCAATCCAGTCGAACCAGTCGTTGAACACCTTGACCAGACCCGCGTCGCAAAACTGTGGATGGGTCAGCGGGATCAGGTCGTAGATCACCGAAACGATACCGACGCCGTCGCGTCTGAGTTGTTCGGCCAAGGGGAAAAAGTTGGCGTGCCAGGACGAGTCGAGCAATACCAGTTGATCACCAGCCTGATGTTGCAATGGCACGCAGCGCTCGGGCACCGGCTTGCCCTTGAGCAGGCGCCCGAGCACGCGCATCGGCAGGCTGAAACAGGCGAACGCGGTCAGCCGGCAGAGCACGTACAACACCCGCCGGGCGAAATGCGACTGGCTGAAAGGCCGGCGTCGTTCCAAAGCACGATGGCGCAGCCAGAAGCCGTTGGCCCACTGTTCCAGCTTCACCCGCAGGCTGGTCAGATTGATTTTCGGGGTCTTGATCGGCGCCAGGCTTTTCACTTGATACAGGGCGCCGTCGAGCATCACCACCGGGATGCATTCGCGCTCGGTGTTGGCGTCGGGCAACTGTTGAATGACGTTGCGCACCACCCGTTGAATGCCCGAGTTGGCGGACGGGTGTTCGAAAACGTAGGTGCATTCCATCAACAGTCGTGTCATCGCGAGATCTCCCTGTCTGGCTGCGGCGTTGGGTGTTCGCTGGAGCGGCTGATCTCGGTCCGGGCCTGTAGCCACGAGCAACCGACAAAGTCTTCCTGACGGTTGTTGATGACGTGGAAGACCAGACCGTAATCGCGCCATTCGAAGTTGCGATCCAGATGCGAATCCAGCCGCGACAGGCTCAGCGCCACCGAATAGCTGCCCTTGCCCAGGCGCATGTCGAAGGCGAAGCGGAACGTCACCTGTTCCCCTGCACTCAGGTCGCTGATCGCCTGATCCTGGCGATGGGTATTGATGCCGTAGATCGCCTGGCCGAGGCGGTCCTTGATCAGAAAGCCCAGCACCAGCCGTTCGATGTCCTCGCGCACTGCGGTCTGAACTTCCAGCACCACCGGCTGGCCGACTTCCGCCACTTCCAGACTGCGTCCTTGAGTGTCGAGCAGACGCACGCTGACAATCCCCGCCTCACCAGTCCCGGAAATGGTCTGCACCTGGCCGTTGGCGAGCATTTCCTGGCGCACGATCTGGCCTTCGCGCTGGGCAAGCATGGCGTTGTAGTAGTCCATGACTTCTTCGGGTTTGCCGCGCATGGCCAGGCGGCCGTTCTCCAGGAGGAACGCGGTGTCGCAGATCGACTGAATCGCCGAGCGGTCGTGGGACACGATCAGCAACGTGGTACCGGCCTTGCGGAAGTTGCGGATGCGCTCGAAGCTTTTGTGCTGGAAGTAGGCGTCGCCCACCGACAGTGCTTCATCGACGATCAGGATGTCCGGACGCCTGGCGGTGGCAACACTGAAGGCCAGGCGCATCTGCATGCCGCTGGAGTAGGTGCGTACCGGGTGATCGATGGCTTCGCCGATTTCGGCAAAGCTCTCGATTTGCGGCATCAGCGCTTCGATCTCCTCGACCTGCATGCCCAGCAACTGGCCGGCCATGAACGCGTTCTGGCGGCCGGTGAAGTCCGGGTGGAAACCCATGCCCAGTTCCAGCAGGGCGGCTACGCGGCCTTGCAGTTGAATCTGCCCGCAACTCGGTTGCGTGGTGCCGGTGATCATCTTCAGCAGCGTGCTTTTGCCCGCGCCGTTGACCCCGACAATGCCGACCGCTTCACCGGGTTGAATCTCGAAATCGATGTCCTGCAGAACCCAGTGCAAGTGGTGCCGGGTGCCGGAAAATGGCACCAGCCATTCGAACAACCGACTCCAGCGATTGGGGTATTGTTTGTAGGCCTTGCCCAGGCCACTGACGCGTATATGCCCCATCAGAGTTCATCCACCATTTCGCCGACACGTTGCCGGAACAGGCGCAGGGCCATGGCGCAGAACAGCAGGCCGAGGATCAGCAACGGCAGCAGCGACTGCCAGTTCGGCCATTGGTTGTAGAGGAACATGTTCTGGTAACTGGTCATCAGCGCCGTCATCGGGTTGAGGCTGATCAGCTGCTGGATGCCCGACGGCAGGATCGACAGCGGGTAAACGATCGGTGTCAGCCAGAACCAGAACTGCAGGCAGATGCCGAACATCTGCCCGACATCACGGAAGAATACGTTGAGAATGCCGAGGATCATCCCCAGCCCGGCGGCGAAGATCACCTGCACCAGCAACAGCGGAATCAGCGCCAGCAGCGCCATGCCGGGCAGGCGCCCGCTGATCAGCAGAAAGCCGAAGAACAGCGCGAGAATGATCGCGAAGTTGATCCCGGCGTTGAGCAGCGCAATCACCGGCAGGCAGATGCGCGGGAAGCTGATTTTCTTCAGCAGGTTGGCGTTTTCCAGAAACATGCTCTGGCTGCGCGAGGTGATTTCCGCGAACAGTCCCCAGGTCAGCAGGCCGGCGCACAGGTACACGCTGTAGGCCAGACCGTCATCGACCCCCGGCAGGCGCGCGCGCATGATCTGGGAAAAGATCACCGTGTACACAACGATCATCGACAACGGGTTGAGCACGGTCCACAGCGCGCCGAACAGCGAATTGCGATAACGCGCCTGAAACTCCCGCTTGACGCTGCCGAGGATGAATCCGCGGTAGCTGCGCAGCGAGCGATACAGGGAAAGCAGCATCAAACCGTCCTGCCGTATTGGTCTTCGAAGCGCACGATGTCGTCTTCACCGAGGTATTCGCCGCTTTGCACCTCGATGATCACCAGTTCGATGACGCCGGGGTTTTCCAGGCGATGGCGGTGGCCGGCGGCAATGAACGTCGATTCGTTCTTGGCCACCAGATGCGTGCCGCTGCCGTTGTTGGTGACCTTGGCCATGCCTTCGACCACCACCCAGTGTTCGTTGCGGTGATGATGCATTTGCAGCGACAGCTTGCCGCCGGGCTTGACCACGATGCGCTTGATCTTGAAGCGCGGGCCTTCCTCGAGCACGGTGTAGGTGCCCCACGGACGGCTGACCGTGCGATGCAGGCGGTAGGCTTCGTGGGATTTGTCCTTGAGCTGTTTGGCAACGCGTCGCACATCCTGGGCGCGATCGGCATGGGCCACCAGCACCGCGTCGGCGGTGTCGACGATGATCAGGTTATCCACACCGACGGCGGCCACCAGTCGGCCTTCGCTCTGCACGAAGTTGTTGTGGCTGTCGATGAACACCGCTTCGCCGCTGGCGCGATTGTTGTCGGCATCGGCCGGCACCAGCGCCGCCACAGCGCCCCATGAACCGATGTCGCTCCAGTCGAAACCGGCGGGCACCACTACGACTTTGTCGGAGCGTTCCATCAGCGCGTAATCGATGGAGATGTCGGTGATCTCAGCGAACAGTGTCGGCGACAGTTCCTGTTGCAGACAGCCGGCGGTTTCCACCGCGGCGCTGGCCTCCATGCAGGCGCGGGTCTGTTCCAGCAGCTCCGGGGCGTGCAATTGCAGTTCGTTGATCAGGGTCGCGGTGGTGAAGCAGAACATGCCCGAGTTCCACAGGAAGTTGCCGCTTTCCAGGTAATGGGTGGCGGTCTGCAGGTCGGGCTTTTCCACGAAACGCTGCACTTTCGCTGCGCCTTTGGCGTCCAGCGGTGCGCCGGTTTCGATGTAGCCGAAGCCGGTTTCCGGGGCGTTCGGCAGCACACCAAAGGTCACCAGATAACCGTCCTTCGCCAGGTTGACCGCGTGTTCGACGGCGCTCTTGAGCGCTTCCTGATTAACGATCAGATGGTCGGCGGGCATCACCACCATGATTGCATCGTCGCCGTGCAGCGCCTGCAGCGACAGGGCGGCGGCGGCAATCGCCGGGGCGGTGTTGCGCCCGGTCGGCTCCAGCAGGAAGTGCCCGCGATGGCGCGACACGTGGGCGGCGCAATAGTGATCCTTGCTCTGGAAGTAGTACTCGCGGTTGGTCACCGTGACGATGTCGCCCCAGCCGTCCAGCAATGCGGCGGCACGCTGATAGGTCTTGCCCAGCAGCGACTGGCCGTCGGGCAAGGTCATGAACGGCTTGGGATGGCCCTCGCGGGACACCGGCCACAGACGAGTACCGGCACCGCCGGACAGAATCACGGGGATCAGCATGACCTACTCCTTGGCGACGCGTTTCATGTCCGCATCCATCATCATGCGGATCAGGGTGTCGAGGTCGGTCTTGGGTTTCCAGCCGAGCACGCGCTGGGCCTTGGCCGGGTTGCCGAGCAGCACTTCGACTTCGGCCGGGCGGAAGAACGCCGGGTCGATCTTCACGTAATCGCGGTAGTTCAGACCTACGTGATCGAAGGCGATGCGGCACATTTCGCGCACGGTGGTTGTGACGCCAGTGGCGACCACGAAATCGTCAGGCTTGTCCTGTTGCAGCATCAACCACATGGCTTCGACGTAGTCGCCGGCAAAGCCCCAGTCGCGTTTGGCGTCGATGTTGCCCAAGGCCAGTTCCTGCTGCTTGCCCTGTTTGATGCGGGCGGCGGCGTCGGTGACCTTGCGGGTGACGAATTCGATGCCGCGCAGGGGGGATTCATGGTTGAACAGAATGCCGCTGCTGGCGTGCAGGTCGAAACTTTCGCGGTAGTTGACGGTGATCCAGTGGCCGTAGAGTTTGGCCACGCCATAGGGGCTGCGTGGATAGAACGGGGTGTTCTCGTCCTGCTGTTCAGCCTGAATCAGGCCGAACATTTCGCTGGTCGAGGCCTGATAGAAACGCGTGTGCGGGCTGAACTGGCGGATCGCTTCGAGCAGGTGGGTCACGCCCAGGCCATCGACGATGCCGGTGGTTACCGGTTGATTCCAGGACGCGGCGACAAAGCTTTGCGCAGCCAGGTTGTAGACTTCGTCCGGTGCCGACTTGATCACCGCGCGCTGCACCGAGCAGGCATCGGCCATGTCACCGTCCAGGTAGACGATGTCGCCTTCGACGCCCATCTCGCGCAAGCGCCAGCGCGAATCGCTGCTGCGCCGTGCGACCAGACCGTGAACCTTGTAGCCCTTGTCGAGCAGCAGTCTGGCCAGATAAGCGCCGTCCTGGCCGGTGATCCCTGTGATCAGTGCACTTTTCATTCTTGTCGTACTCGCTGCTCCCAGTCGGACAGGATCGCCCGCAGGGATTGTTGTGTTGTAATTTTCGGCGTCCATCCCGTGGTTTGGGCGAGCCTTGCGTGACTGCCGCAAACGCGGCGCTGATCCGCACGGCGCATGCGCGCCGGATCCTGCACCAGTTGCAGGTCGACCTCGGCCAGGTCGCCCAGCTGTTCGATCAGACTGCGGATGCTTTGCTCGCGGCCCGAGCAAATGTTGTAGACCTGCCCCGGCGTACCCTTTTCCAGCAGAGCGAAATACGCCGAGATCACATCGCCGACATCGAGGAAATCGCGCGTGACGTCAATGTCACCGACTTCCAGTTGCGCGGCTTGCAGGCCCTGTTTGATGCGGTTGATCTGGCGTGCAGCACTGGCGATGACAAAGTTGTCTTTCTGCCCGCTGCCGATATGGTTGAACGGCCGCGCCACCAGCATCGGCCAGCCTTCACTCAGGCCCCATTGCAGGCAGAGAAACTCCGCCGACAGTTTGCTCACGGCGTAGGGATTGCGCGGGCAGGGCGGTTGCAGTTCAGTGATGGGCAGGGCGCTTTCGGCAACCTGACCATAGACGTCGCCGGAGCTGACATACAGGAAAGTCCCCTGAAATCCGCGCGCCTTGAGCGCCTGTAACAGATTGAGGGTACCAAGCAGATTGATTTCGAGCGTGCGGGCCGGATCGCGGAAGGCTTCGGGAACGAAGGTCTGGCCGGCCAGATGAATCACCGCGTCGGGCAATTGTGGCCACAGGTCGACGAGGCTGGCAGGTGCCGTGAGATCGTAGGGTGCAGCGGCAGGCAGCAGTTCCCATGTCGAGTCAGGCTGAGCCAGACGCGACTGGAGATGTTGTCCCACGAATCCACTGAGGCCCGTGATGAACAGACGCTTTTTCAAACAGCGACCCCTTGGTCTTTAACTTTCGCCACTTTCCCACAGGCTTTGAGGAGAAGTCTGTCAGGCCGGATGAAAAGACCGACATGACGGCAGGCGAAGTCGTTGTTGTAGTTGTTTGTTACCAATCTGTGCCAAATGCGCAGCAATTTCAACAGCGCAAACCGTGACCGGTCAGTTCTCGTCAGCGTAGCCCGATTTATTCTCGTCGGGCGGTTCCCGGATTCGCGACGGATGTGTTTAGAATGGCCCTCGTCGCCATCTCCCCAGGTTCGCCGGGGTTGTTGCGCAACAGGGTGAAACCAGCCACTAAAACAAGAACGAAGACGAGCTCCATGACGAAGGACGAGCAGCGGTGATCCCGACTCGCTCCAGCGCTTGGCCGTCATAGCGTGAAACTGCCGGGATGGTGGTTTCACCGTGGGATGCCATGAATTTCATTCTTTACTCGGACGTCAACGATCGCTCCATCAGCCAGAGCCTGGGGCGTCCGGAATACAGCTATTACTTCGTGCTCAAGGCCTACCGTCCTGTGCTGGAAAGCCTTGGGCAAGTGCACGTGGTGTCGTCGGCGGCCGAAGTCGACCCGTTGTACCGCCAGTTGCAACTGGCCGGTCAGGATTGTCTCTTCCTTTCGTTCGCTCCGCCGCATAAAACCCCGACCGACCTGCAATGCCCGGTGGTCTGCGTGATTGCGTGGGAGTACGACTCGATCCCGGTCGCCCCTCGCGAAGAAGACGCTCACCATGACTGGAGCCAGATCCTCGCGCGTCACGGTCGGGCGATCACCTTGTCCAGCCACACGGCACAGGCCATTCGCCGGACCATGGGCGAAGATTTTCCGGTCCTGGTGTTGCCGACACCTTTGTGGGAAGGCTTCGCCGGGGTGCGCCGGCAGTTCCCGCCTGCTGCGGTGAACCCGGGCGCGGTGTTGCAGATCAAGGGCTGCATTATCGATAGTCGCACGCTCGGCTTGTCCGCCGATGGGCTGGTTGCGCCCGCAGCCGATGTGCAGGAGCCGCAGCCCGATGCGGTGGTGACGTCCGAATCCGCGCCACTGCCGCCACTGACCTTGCGCCGACGTGCGTTCATCACCAAACACTACCTGCGCGAAAGTTACCGGGCCACCGCGACGCCGAACGAGCACGGGCCGCTGTTTCTGCTCAAGCACAACGTACTGCTGTGGTATCGCGAAGCCGTTCGCGATTTGCTGCCGGTCGCTCTGCGCCGCCAGCTCTTCCGGTTGCGTACTCCAGCCCCTGAGCCGTTGCCGCCAGCGGTCAGTGTCGACGCACCGACAGTGGCCGAGCATCCACAGGCCTGCCTGCCGGACACCAGCGCCACGATCCAGGCCGAGGTCAGCGGCGTGGTGTATGTGAGCGTGTTCAACCCCGAAGACGGGCGCAAGAACTGGCATCACCTGATCACGGCTTTCTGCTGGGCCATGCGCGATGTCGAAGATGCCACGCTGGTGTTGAAGATGACGCAGAACGATCTGCCGACCTATTACGTGCACCTGATCACCTTGTTGTCGCAGTTGTCACCGTTCGCCTGCCGGGTGGTGGTCATGCACGGCTATCTGGAGGACGAAGAGTTCGCCAGGCTTTACGGTGCGGCCAGTTTCTACGTCAATGCGTCGCGCTGCGAAGGTCTTTGCCTGCCGCTGATGGAGTTCATGTCCTGCGCGCGTCCGGTGATTGCGCCGGACCATACGGCGATGCGCGACTACATCGACGAGCGCGTCGGTTTCATCGTCAAGTCCAGCCGTGAGCCGACCATCTGGCCGGATGATGTGCGGATCCTCTACCGCACTCTGCGCCATCGCCCGGACTGGGGCTCGTTGAAAAAGGCCTACGAGGACAGCTACGCCATGGCCAAGAACGATCCACAGGCCTATCAGGCCATGGCTCATGCTGCCAATGAGCGCATGCGCGAGTACTGCAGTTTTGCTCCGGTGCAGCAGCGTCTGGCGCAGTTTCTTCAATTGACGCCGAGTGCAACGCCGCAGCTGATCGCCGAGGCGGGGACTGCATCATGCTGATCATCATTCATTCCGAAACCAACAAGAGTAACATCCAGCAGAACCTCGGCCGGCCCGAATACAGCTACTACTTTGTCCTCAAGGAATTTCGCCCGGTGCTGGAGCGCCTCGGGCAAGTGATTGAAGTGAGTAACCCGGACGAGCTGGTCGATCGCCTGTACTTCGATTGCCTGAGCCGTGGCGAGGCGTGCGTGTTTCTGTCGTTCTCACCGCCGCATCGCACACCGATTCATTACGCCTGCCCGACCATCCCGGTATTTGCCTGGGAGTTCAGCACCATCCCCACCGAGAGCTGGCAGGGCGAGCCGCGTCACGACTGGCGCGTGGTGTTGAAAGCCTGCGGCATGGCGATAACCCATTCGAGTTTCACGGTGAACGCGGTGTGTGAGGTGATGGGCGCGGATTACCCGATCTGCGCGATTCCCGCTCCCGTGTGGGATCGCTTCGCCGCACGCGGTGCGCAGTTGCGCAAGCAGCCGGTGGTTGAAGCGGTGCAGTTGAAGTTGCGCGGCCTGTTGCTCGACAGCCGTACGGTGGATCTACGCGCGTACGGCCCGCCGGGGTTGTGCGAAGGCACGCCGCTGTCGTTTGCCGGGCCGCCGCAGGACTGCCAGTTGCAACTGGACGGCGTGGTCTACACCTCGGTGTTCAACCCGTACGACGGGCGCAAGAACTGGCAGGACATGATCAGTGCCTTCTGCACCACGTTCCGTGAGGTCGCCGATGCGACCCTGGTGCTTAAGCTCACGCACCATGACATCGCCAACGCCCTGAGCGACATGCTGCATCACCTGTACAAGAACCAGTCCTACCAGTGCCGGATCGTGCTGATCCACGGGTATCTGGCGGACGCCGATTATGAGGCGCTGGTGCAGGCCACCAGCTACGTGGTCAACAGTTCCTATGGCGAAGGGCAGTGCCTGCCGCTGATGGAGTTCATGTCCTGTGGCAAACCGGCCATCGCCCCGTTGAACACGGCGATGGCCGACTACGTCGACAGCGACAACGCATTCATCGTCGCTTCCACCGAGGAGCTGACGGCCTGGCCCCACGACCCACGCGCCGCCTACCGTACCCTGCGCTACATGACCGATTGGGACTCGCTGTGCGCGGCGTATCGCGACAGCTACGCGGTGGCGAAAAACGATGTCGAACGTTATGCGCGGATGTCCGGGCATGCCGTGCACAACCTGCAGAAATTCTGCAGTCAGGCCAGTGCCGAAGAGCGTCTGCGGACATTTTTTGACCAGCGCGCGCAAGCCCTCAAAGCGTTGTCCGTGGAAGCCGCGAGCGCATGATTCGGCGCCTGTTTGCACGCTTGCGCCCGGCACCCTTGCCTGTCGCACCTGAGCCGCCCGGCCGGGTTTCGCCACGGGACGTGGGGTTGCATGACGCGATTCTCGACGGCTGGTTTTTGCAAGGCAGCGGCGAGTTGCTCAAGGGCTTCGCGATCACGGCTGACGACACCTTGCTCGACGTCGGTTGTGGCGAGGGCGTGGCGACGCTGTTCGCGGTGCGACAGGGCGCCTCGGTAATCTTCACCGACAGCGAACATGCCAAGGTCCGCGATCTGGCCCGGCAGGTTGAGGCGCAGAGCACCAAGCCGAATCTGGGGCTGGTCAGCAATAGCCTGCCTTTGCCGCTGGCCGCCGGTTGCGCGAGCAAAGTGGTGTGCATGGAAGTGCTGGAGCACATCGACCAGCCCGAACCGTTCATGGCCGAACTGGTGCGCATGGGCCGCCCGGGCGCGCAGTACCTGCTGAGTGTTCCGGCACCGGTAGGCGAGCACCTGCAACAGGGCATTGCCCCGGCCAGTTATTACCAGACGCCCAATCATGTGCAGATTTTCACCGAGCAGCGCTTTGCCGAACTGGTGGAGAACGCCGGGCTGGTGATCGAGCATCGACAGGCCAGCGGTTTCTTCTGGGTGATGGGCATGATCTTTTTCTGGGCCAGCGAGCGCGCTGCCGGCCGTGACCTCGGTGGCGCGGTACGCGACCGGATTCAGGCGCCGTACCCGCCGCTGATGGAGAGCTGGGCGCGCACCTGGCAAGACCTGCTGGCGCAGCCCGACGGTTTGGCGATCAAGCAGATGCTTGACCGCTTCATGCCCAAGAGCCAGGTGATCATCGCCCGCAAACCACTGGCTGGCGAAGCCCGGAGTCAGCCATGAGCGCCAGGCGGATCATGGACATCGAGGTGCTGCGTGCCATTGCGGTGCTTGGGGTGTTGTTCCATCACTTGCAGGGCAGTCTGTTCACCGACACGGTGCCGCTGCTGGAAAACATCCACGCCTGGGCGCAACCGTGGTGGGGCGTCGATCTGTTTTTCGCGATTTCCGGCTTTGTCATCGCGCGCAGCCTGATCCCCGCGCTGCAAGGCTGCACAACCCGTCAGGAGTACTGGCAGCAGACGCGCAATTTCTGGCTACGCCGGGTGTTTCGCCTGTTACCGTCGGCCTGGCTGTGGCTGGCGCTGATCCTCCTCGCGTGCGTGTTTCTCAACCGCTCCGGCGCCTTTGGCAGCGTGCACGCCAACCTGCAGGCGACGCTGGCGGGGGTGTTGCAGTACGCCAATTTCCGTTTTGCCGACAGCTTCTTTCATTACGAATACGGCAGCAGTTTCGTCTACTGGAGCCTGGCGCTGGAGGAGCAGTTTTACCTGCTGTTTCCGCTGCTGATTGTGCTGTGCCGCAAGCATCTGGTCTGGGCCCTGCTGGCGCTGGTCGCGGTGCAACTGTTCACCCTGCGCACGCCATTGCTGATGGTGGTGCGCACCGATGCGCTGGCGCTCGGCGTGCTGCTGGCGTTGTGGAGTGCGCAACCTTCTTACCAGCGCTGGCAGCCGACGTTTCTGCGGCGGCCGTGGGCCGGCGTGTCGGTGTTGATCGGCGTGGCGCTGCTGATGAGTTTCATGGCCACCGACCGTTTCACTTTCGCGCCTTATCGCATCGGCTCGATTGCCGTGCTCGGCGCGCTGCTGGTGTGGATCGCCTCGTACAACCGCGATTACCTGCTGCCGGCAGGCCACCTGCAACGGTTGATGGCGTGGATCGGCAGTCGTTCCTACGGCATTTACCTGATTCATATCCCGGCCTACCTGCTGGTGCGGGAGCTGATCTTCCGTTTGCAGGCTGCCGGTCTGCCGAGCCCGGCCGGGCACCCGATTCTCACCTTGCTGATCGCCTTCGGCCTGATCGTGCTGCTCAGCGAGCTGAACTACCGCTTCATCGAAATGCCGATGCGTAATCGCGGTGCTGCTCTGGTGCGGCGCCTCGATACGTCCCGAACCGCCGTTTCAACCCCCGGAGCCACCTCATGCTGAGCCTCTTGAAAAAACTCACGGCGGCGACGCCTGCACCGGCCCCCGCGCAACCCGTCGCCCCGGCAGCGGACAAGGTCGATCCGTACATGCTCGGCCTCTACGATGCCAAGCTCAGCGGCTGGTTCAACCAGGAGACCGGCGAGCTGTTCAAGGGCTTCCCGGTGACCGCCGATGACACCTTGCTCGATGTTGGCTGTGGTGACGGCGGCAACGTGCATTTCTGCGGCATGCGCGGGGCAAAGATCATCATTGCCGACATCGACGGCGCCAAGGTTGAGGCTACTCGCCAGCGCCTGAGCGATACCCCGGCGCGCAGCGTCGAGTGCCACGTCACCGACTGTAATCCGTTGCCGATTGCCGACGGCACCGCCACCCGCGTGGTGTCCACCGAAGTCATCGAGCACGTCGACGACCCGGCGCAGTTCCTCGCCGAGCTGGTGCGGGTCGGCCAGTCCGGTGCGTTGTATCTGCTGAGCGTGCCGCACCCAAGCTCTGAAGATTTGCAGAAGGACATTGCGGCGCCGGAGTATTTCCAGAAGCCCAACCACATTCGCATCATCAGTGAAGAGCAGTTCAAGACGATGGTCAGCGACGCCGGGCTGGAGCTCATCAGCCACAGCCAGTACGGTTTTTACTGGTCGATGTGGATGCTGCTGTTCTGGGAAGCCAAGGTCGATTTCAGCAACCCGGATCACCCGTTGCTCGAGCATTGGGCCAACACCTGGCAAGCGGTGCTCGATTCGCCCCGTGGTGCGCAGATCAAGCAGGCGCTGGATGCGGTGGTGGCGAAGAGTCAGGTGATCATTGCCCGCAAGCCTTGAGTGCTTTTGTGTAACCTTGCAGCCTGATGTCTCAGGGATCTGCAAGGTATGCGCGTTATCGTCGGGTTGTCGGCCATGCTGGCGGTGTTGTTGCTCTGTGCTTGTGAACGACAGGACGCAGCGCCACTCGATCAGCAACTCTACGTCTGGCAACGCCAATGGACGTCCGCCCATGAGCTCGCGCTGAAGGACAGCCGCAGCGACTTTTCGACCTTGCGCGTGCTGGCCTTGCAGGCATTCCCCAATGACGGCTGGCATCGGGCGCAAATCGATGCGCCGTTGCTCAAGCACGATGGCCGACTGGTAATCGCGGTGATTCGCCTTGACGGTCAGCTCAAGGCGCTCGATCAGCAGCAGGTGAGCGCACAGATCCTTCGGATGCTGGCTGACTGGCAAGCGCAGGGGCTGACCGTGAGCGGGGTCGAGATCGATCATGACGCCGGTAATGCGCGCCTGCCGGCCTATACCGATTTCCTTGTGAACCTGCGTGGCGCGTTGCCGGCCAGCCTGCCGCTGAGCATCACTGCGTTGCCGGCCTGGCTCGACAGTCCGCAACTGCCGGCGCTGCTGGCCAGCGTCGACAGCAGTGTGCTGCAGGTGCACGCGGTCAGCGATCCGCGTCGTGGTCTGTTCGACCCCGAGCAGGCGCGGCGCTGGGCCAAGGCCTGGGGTCAGGTGACCGACAAAGCGTTTTATCTGGCGCTGCCGGCCTACGGCGTGGCGCTGCTGCCGGATGCCGATGGCGCCCCGGTGGTGGAAAGTGAAGTGCCACTCGAGCGCGGCGGCCAGCGGCGCGAATTGCTCGCCGATCCGCAACAACTGAGCCGACTGGCCAATGACATGCGCGAGGATCGCCCGGAACATCTGGCCGGGTTGATCTGGTTTCGCCTGCCGCTACCCAATGATCGCCGCGCCTGGAGCCTGGGCACGCTGCGCGCCGTGGCCCGTGGCGATGCGTTGAGCAGCCAACTCGGTCTGACGTTCAGCGATCACGATGGTCTGCAGGACATCGCCCTGCGCAATATCGGTAACCTCGACAGTGCCTGGCCCACGCGCATCACCGTCAAGGCCAGCGCTTGCGAAGGCGCCGATGCGCTTGCCGGTTACTCATTGCAACAGAGCGCGGATCTGCTTACCTTCACCCGCCTGCGCGACGGTCGTCTGCCGGCGGGCGGACAACGCGCCATCGGTTGGGCGCGCTGTGCATTCATTGATCAAGGAGGTTCGCATGTTGACCCGTAACTGGCCCCGCCATCTGCTCTGCCTGAGCCTCAGCCTGCCGCTGGGTTCGGCGTTGGCCTGCGGTCCGGACTTTCCGATGCGCCTGCTCGACAATCGCGGGCAATCCCTGGCCGAGCTGCCGGAGGGCAACTTCAACTTCGAGATCAGCCGCCTCGGGAAAACCATTGCCGGGCTGAAGAATGTCACGGCGGCGACGCACAATCCCGACGATATGTACGGCGACGCAAGCGAGCCTGCTGCGCTTCGCGAAAAAGCCGAGCAGGTCGGTCTGAGCGCCGAGCAACAGGCGCTGGTCAAGCAACTGCGCGGTCTGAGCGATGCGCGTCAGGTCGAGGCACAGGGCGCCAGCCTGCCGGCGGAAATCCGTTTGTACGTGGCCGGCGCGGTGGCGTTTGCCACCGGCGATCATCCGCTGGCGATCGAATATTTCAACAAAGTGCTGGCGCTGCCGGCCGATCAGCGTCCGCTGCGCAGTACCTGGGCGGCGTATTCCCTCGGGCGTGCCTGGTTTGCCATGAGTGCCGAGGCGGGCGATGTCATCGAAGTGCTGGAGGACGCACGCGCAGCCTTCCGTCAGGCTCGACAACTGAGCATCGATGGCTTCAGCGACCCGCTGGAGCTGGGGGTGGCCAGCCTCGGTGAAGAGGCGCGGGTGCTGCGCAACGCCGGTGACTGGAACGGCGCCATCGAACTGTACGAAGCGCAGAACCTGCACGGTTCGGCCGTGGGTTACACCTCGCTGAAACAACTGATGAATGAGCTGGCCGAACTGCCCGAGCCGCAACTGGCGAAGCTGCTGGAACGCAAGGCCGTGCAGCAACTGGTCACCGCTTCGTTGATCAGCCGCATGGGCTGGTCATTCGACGAGCAACCGCCGAATGAGAAGAAACTGATCAAGCTGCTGCAGAACAGCACCCGTGGCAGCCTGGAAAACGCCGATCGACTGGCGGCGATGAACTATCAACAGGGTGATTACGCCAGCGCCAAGGCCTTCCTTGAAAACGCCGGCGACGGCGGATTGGCGTGGTGGCTGCGGGCCAAACTGGCAGTGCGTGACGGCGATAAAAGCGCCGCAGCTGCCGCCTATGCCAAAGCCGCGCAGGCGTTCCCGCAGAGCGAAGATTGGGGTTACCGACGCACTCCGGACTGGGACTTTGAAACCGTTCAGCCGAAATGCCGGGTCGAGGGCGAAAGCGCGATTCTCGCGCTGCAACGCGGCGAATACCTGCAAGCGTTCGTGCAGCTGTATCGCAGCAACAGCATCTATTGGTTCGACGCGGCGACGGTGGCCGAGCGCGTGCTGACGGTCGATGAGCTCAAGCGTTATGTCGATGACAACGTGCCGGCGCCGCCGGTGCTGACCCAGCAGCAGCGCGACAACTACGTGCCGCTGCCGGTCGCTGCCAGCCTGCGCAATCTGCTGGGCCGTCGCTTGCTGCGTGAGGGGCATTACGAGGAAGCGGTCGGCTATTTCGACAATCCCGATCTGCAGCACAAGGCCCGGCTCTACGGTGAGCAACGCATGAAGGCTGACGCTGCGTGGTGGCCGAGCAAACGCGCCAGCGCCTTGTACAATGCGGCGTGGACTGCGCGTGAATGGGGCATGGACATTCTCGGTTACGAGATGGCGCCGGACTACGCCACGTTTGGCGGTAGCTACAGCCTGGAAAACGCTGAGTTGAAAGTCGGGCCGCTGGTGACCGAGGCTGAAGTCCAGCGCCAGAAGGCCAGCCAGGCGCAGCCGGACGAGCGTTATCACTACCGTTTTGTCGCCACCGCGCTGGCCAGCCGGGCCGCTGATAACTTGCCGCACACCAGTCAGGCGTTTGCAGCGGTGCTATGTAACGCTGCGGGTTTCAACAGCAGCCTGGAAGAGCAGAGCGGGCTGTATCGGCGTTACGTCAATGAAGGCGCGTACGTGCCGTGGGCGGTGGACTTTGGCAATCAATGTCCTTACCCGGATTTCGAAAACGCCGACAAGCGTTACGTGACCCAGGTGACCGACGCTGTGCGCAATTCGTTGCGTCCGTACAAGTGGCCGGTGGTCGGTGTCTTGCTGTTGATCAGTGCTGGCGTGCTGGTGTTGTTCAGTCGTCGGCGCACGACCCGCAAACCCTAAGCCTGCTGGATAAACGTCAGGCGTACGGCGAAGCCGATCAACAGGCTGCCGAACAGCCATTGCTGAACGCGTTGGGCGGTTGGACTGTGTTGCAGCCAACGGCCCAGCGCCGCGCCGGTCAGGGCATAGGCACTGTCGAACAGCAGCCCGATGCCCACCAGCAACCCGCCGAGGGTGGCAAATTGGGTCAGCACCGCTGCGCCGTCATTGACGATGAATTGTGGCAACAAAACCGAGCAGAACAGCAAGGCCTTGGGGTTGAGCAGATTGGTCAGCAGGCCACGGCGAATAGCCTCGCTCCATTGTCCCTGGGTGTCAGTCACGGCAGCCGTATGCAGGTTCGGCAGCAAGCTGCTGCGCAAGCATTGAATGCCGATCCACAGCAGGTACGCCGCACCGGCCAGGCGCACCAGATCAAACGTCCACGGCGCCGCCTTGAACAGCGCCGCCAGACCCAATGCCGCCAATGCCACGTGACAGCCTCGGGCTATCGCCAGGCCAACGGCGGTTGCCAGCGCCGCACCGCGACCCTGGCGGGCACCGGTTTGCAGCAACAGAATCATGTCCGGGCCGGGCAACAGGAAGACCACCGCCAATGCCAGAAAAAACAGCCAGAAACTCGTCATGTCGCAGCCCTTTCGTTATCGATTCGGTGAGCAAAGTCTATGGCGCAAGGGCGGGGCAGGTGCTTGCGAAGTCAGCTTCAAAAACCCTTGGGATTGGCATAACCTGCTTTCTTTTTGCGCCTTGACCCGCAGGATCTGCCAAACATGAAACTCGACGCTTTTGATCGCAAGATTCTCGCCGCCCTGCAGCGCAACGGACGGCTGAGCAACGTTGAGCTGGCGGACGAGATCGGCCTGTCGGCGTCACCTTGCCTGCGCCGGGTGCGGATGCTGGAGGAGGCCGGGGTGATTCGTGGCTACCAGGCCAACCTCGATCGCGATGAAGTGGGACTGGGGCTGACGGTGTTTGTCGGGGTCAAGGTCGAGCGCCACAACGATGAGCAGGCCGAAGCCTTTTACGCGGCGGTCACGGCGCTGCCGGAAGTGATCTCGGCGTTTCTGGTGTCGGGGGAGTCGGACTTTCTGCTGCAGGTGGTGGTGCCGGATCTGCGCGCGTATGACCGCTTTCTCAGCGGCTGCCTGCTGAAGCTGCCGGGCGTGAGCGACATTCGCAGCAACTTTGCAATTCACACGGTGAAGACGCCGGGGGCGTTGCCGTTGGGGCATCTTCCGCTGTAGAGCGGGTTGCTCGCGAAGAGGTTGGCGGTCGACGGTTACATCTGCGTCGCCATCCCCTCGACATTCATCGCCGCCTGGCGCAGCGCCTCGGAGCGGGTAGGGTGCGGATGGCAAGTCAGCGCGATATCTTCGGCAGACGCACTGAACTCCATGGCCACGCAGTATTCACCGATCATTTCACTGACGCTCGGGCCGACCAGGTGCACGCCGAGGATCTCGTCCGTGCGTTCGTCGGCGAGGACTTTGGCGAAGCCTTCGGTCTCATGGTTGATCTTGGCCCGGCTGTTGGCGGTGAACGGGAATTTACCGACTTTATAGGTGCGCCCTTCAGCCTTGAGCTGCTCCTCGGTCTTGCCGACGCTGGCCAGCTCGGGCCGGGTGTAGATGACGTTGGGAATCAAGTCGTAATTGACCTCGCCGGCCTTGCCGACGATCTGTTCCACGCAGGCCATCGCTTCGTCTTCGGCCTTGTGCGCGAGCATCGGGCCGGATGTCACGTCGCCGATCACCCACACGCCGGTTGCCTCGGTGCGGTGCTGGCGGTTGGCGAGCATGCCGCGCTTGTCGGTGCTCAGGCCGACGTTCTCCAGGCCCAGGCCTTTGGTATACGGGCGCCGGCCAATCGCGACCAGCACGTAGTCGGCTTCGAGCAATTCAGCGTTGCCACCGGCGGCGGGTTCAACGCTCAGTTGCACGCCGTTGGCCGAGTGGGTGGCGCTGGTGACCTTCGAGCTCAATTTGAAGCTGATGCCTTGCTTGCTCAGCGCACGCTGCAGGGTTTTGCCGGCCTCGCCATCAACACCCGGGCAGATGCGGTCGAGGTATTCGACCACGGTCACCTGGGCACCGAGGCGGCGCCAGACTGAGCCCAGCTCCAGGCCGATCACCCCGGCGCCGATCACCACCAGATGCTTGGGCACTTCACTCAGCGACAACGCGCCGGTGGAGTCGAGGATGCGCTGGTTGTCGATCTCGACGCCGGGCAAGGGCGTGGGTTCGGAGCCGGTAGCGATGATGATGTCCTTGGCGCTCAGCTCGGTTTTGTTGCCTTGATCGTCGGTCACCGTGACTTTGCCCGGACCGTCGATGTGACCCCAGCCCTTGATCCAGTCGACCTTGTTCTTGCGAAACAGAAACTCGATGCCTTTGGTCAGGCCGCTCACGCTTTCGTCTTTCTGTTTCATCATTTGCGCGAGGTTGAGCGTGGGTTTGACCTCGATGCCGAGGTTGGCGAATTCCGCACCCATGGCCGCGTCGTACAGCTCCGAAGCATGCAGCAAGGCCTTCGACGGCATGCAACCGACGTTCAGGCAAGTGCCGCCGAGGGTGGCGCGGCCTTCCACGCAGGCTGCCTTCAGGCCCAACTGGCCGGCGCGGATCGCCGCGTTATAACCACCGGGGCCGCCGCCCAGAATGACCACGTCGTAGTTGCTCATGCTGTTGCTCCTCGTTGGGGATGCGGATCGCTAAAAGTAGTCGGTCGATAAAATTACGAACGTAATATGTGCGTTTCCGGACATTTCGGTCAAGGCTTCAGGCAAGCGACAGGTTGCGCATCTTTAGATAAGCGAATTTGTGTACGAATATTTCACGCTTTTCGTTATATCGTAACGATAAGACCGGTGAATCAATGGCTTTGGGGTGATATGCAAGTCGATCTGAATGTCGATGGCACGCAAGTGACCGGGTTGCCGCGCTTTCAACAGGCGGCCGCGCAGGGGCGACGCTTGCGTCGTCTGGCCATCGGCCTCGGCGGATTGGCCGGGGCAGGGTGGCTGCTGGCGTTGTTTGTCGAGCTGTTTGCCGCGCAATCGATCTGGCCGGCGCTGCTGGTGAATCTGGGTGCGGCGTTGCTGGTGCTGGTCGCCGGCCTGCAGTCGGCGTGGTGGGTGACGCAATGGCGTGCAGGGGTGATTGACCCGCCGATATCGGTGGCGCTGACCGAGGAGCTCGAGTCAGTAGCGCCTGACGGCTGGTACGAACGGATGCTGGAGCGATTGAGTCAGCGCGGCCTGCACCTGCTCGGTCAGATTGGCGCGGCCACGTTGTGGCTGGGCGGCTGGTCAGTGCTGATTGTGCTCGCCATCGGGCAGGTGTGGAATCTGACGTTGCCTGCCGCTGCGGTCGGGGTGTCGGCGACGGTGGGTGCCGCGCTGATGTTGCTGTTGGGTTTCGGCTTGCTGGTGCTGGAGCGGCAACTGGCACAGGAGAATCCGGCGCAGTGGCCGGAAGCCGGGTCTCTCGCGCAACTGGCGCGGGTGGCGATCATCAGTCTGGTACTGGGCGCGTTGTGCCTGCTGTTCGCCAGCGAGGCTTCGGTGTGGCCCGTGCGCCTTGCGGTATTGATCGGGATCTTGCCGGGATTGGTTGCGATCGAGTTGCTATTGCGCGCAGTCCTGTCAGTTTTCAGCCCTCGACGGGAGCAGCTAGAACCGACCCTGCTGGCGCGCAGTTTTGTTGCCGATATGCTGCGCTGGCCACCGCAGCCGTTGCTTGCCTTGCAGCACGAATTGCACAACCGTTTCGGCATCGATCTGCGTCAGATCTGGGCGTTCAGCTACATGCGCCGGGCCTTTCTGCCGGTGCTGGCTCTGGTCGCCGCGATCGGCTGGTTGCTGACCGGTATCCACGAAATCCCGCTGCAAGGGCGCGGTATCTACGAGCGCTTCGGCAAGCCGGTGCAAGTGTTCGGTCCGGGATTGCACGCCGGTCTGCCGTGGCCATTGGGCCGTGTATTGAACGTCGAGAATGGCGTGGTGCATGAGTTGGCGACCAGCGTCGGCGATGCTCCTGCCCCGACCCAGGCTGATCCTGCCGAAGGCCCGGCGCCGATGGCCGCCAACCGCTTGTGGGATGCCAGCCACGTCAACGACAAATCCCAGGTGATCGCCAGCAGCCGTGGCGATCAGCAGAGCTTTCAGATCGTCAACATGGACGTACGCTTCGTTTATCGCATTGGCCTGGGTGATCAGGATGCGTTGGCCGCCACTTACAACAACGCTGATGTGCCGACGCTGATCCGCAGCACCGCGAGCCGGATTCTGGTGCACGATTTTGCCTCGCGCACCCTCGACGGTTTGCTCGGTGCTGACCGGGTAGGGCTGGGCGAAGAAATCGGCCGCGCAGTGCAAGGTGATCTACAGAAACTCGACAGCGGTGTGGAGATTCTCGCCACCGTGGTCGAAGCAATTCATCCACCCGCCGGCGCCGCCAATGCTTATCACGGCGTGCAAGCCGCGCAGATCGGCGCGCAGGCGTTGATCTCTCGTGAGCGCGGTGCTGCGGCAGAAGCCAGTAATCAGGCGCAGTTGCAGGCCAGTCTCGCCCGCGATCAGGCGAGTGCCAGCGCCCGTGAAATCAATGCGACGGCGCAGGCGGCAGACCAGAAGTTCAACGCTGAGCAGAAAGCCTATGCCAGCGCTGGCCAGGCATTCGTGCTCGAGCAATATCTGAGTCAGCTCAGCCTGGGTCTGAGCAAGGCCAAATTGTTGGTCCTCGACCACCGTTTAGGCGGCAGCAGCAATGCGCCGACCATCGATCTGCGTACGTTCACGCTGCCGGCTGATCCGACGCCTGCGCGCACCACCGCTCAACCAGGAGTTGCCCATTGAGCCAGTCGCACACTCACGATTCGCATGACCACAGCGGCCACGATCACGGCCACGCCGGGCATCACCATCATCATGGGCATCATCACCATCACCACGGTGCGCCGGAAGAGGCGGGGCCATTCCCGTGGCGGCGGATGAGCTGGGCGTTGTTGCTGGTGGGGTTTGCCATCGCGGCGGCAAGCCTGGTCCAGGTGCGCTCGGGCGAGGCCACCGTCATTACTCGTTTCGGTAATCCGTCGCGGGTACTGCTTGAGCCTGGTTTGAGCTGGCGCTGGCCGGCGCCGTTCGAAGCGGCGATCCCGGTGGATCTGCGCCTGCGTACCACCTCGAGTGGGTTGCAGGATGTCGGCACCCGCGACGGTTTGCGCATCATCGTTCAGGCCTACGTGGCGTGGCAGGTGCAGGGCGACCCGGACAATGTGCAGCGTTTCATGCGCGCGGTGCAGAACCAGCCGGACGAAGCGGCGCGGCAGATTCGCACCTTTGTCGGCTCGGCGCTGGAGACCACCGCCAGCAGTTTCGACCTGGCGGATCTGGTGAACACCGATGCCAGCAAAGTGCGTATTGCCGATTTCGAAGCGCAACTGCGTCAGCAAATCGACCAACAGTTGCTCGCCACTTACGGTGTGCGCGTGGTGCAGGTGGGCATCGAACGCCTGACCTTGCCTTCGGTCACGCTCACCGCCACAGTCGATCGGATGCGCGCCGAGCGTGAAACAATTGCCACCGAACGCACCGCCATCGGCAAGCGAGAAGCCGCGCAAATTCGTTCCGCCGCCGAGCGCGATGCGCGAATTGTCCAGGCCGATGCCACGGTGAAGGCCGCAGAAATCGAAGCACAGTCGCGGGTCGAAGCCGCGCAAATCTACGGCCGTGCCTACGCTGGCTCGCCGCAGTTGTACAACCTGCTGCGTTCGCTCGATACCCTCGGCACTATCGTGACGCCGGACACCAAGATGATCCTCCGTACCGACGCCGCGCCATTCCGCGTTCTAGTAGACGGCCCGCCGAATGTCGAAAACAAATCCGGATCGCAGCCATGAGTGATGAAGTTCCACGTGGAACACATTCGTTGAGCAGTCCGTGGATTCAAGCCGGACGTCTGGCGTTTTTCGCCTTATATGCGGTGACGGTATTGGCTGCGTTGGCGTGGGCATTTTCCAATGTGCGGCAGATTGATCCACAAAATCGCGCGGTGGTCTTGCACTTTGGCGCACTGCAACGCATCCAGAATGCCGGGCTGTTGCTGGCCTGGCCGCAGCCGTTCGAGCAGGTGGTTTTACTGCCGGCGGCGGATCGGGTCATCGAGCGCCGAGTGGAAAACCTGCTGCGCAGCAGTGAGGCGATCAAGGCTGATCGTGTAGCAACCTTCGCCACGCCACTGAGCGATGCACTGGCCGGTTCCGGCTATTTGCTGACCGGCGACGCCGGCGTGGTGCAACTGGATGTGCGGGTGTTTTACAAAGTCAGTGATCCCTATGACTTCGTCCTGCAGGGGGAGCATGTGCTGCCGGCACTGGATCGGTTGGTCACCCGCAGCGCTGTGGCCCTGACCGCTGCTCGTGATCTGGATACGATTCTGGTCGCTCGGCCGGAGTTGATCGGTGCCGATAATCAGGCGGCCGAACGACGCGAGCGTCTGCGTGGTGATCTGGTGCAAGGCATCAACAAGCGTCTGGCTGAACTGAAGGCGAGTGGGCAGGGCATCGGCATCGAAGTGGCGCGGGTTGACGTTCAATCGAGTCTGCCCGATCCGGCCGTCAGCGCTTTTAATGCGGTATTGACCGCCAGTCAGCAAGCTGACAAAGCCGTCGCCAATGCACGCACTGAGGCGGAAAAACTCACCCAGACCGCCAACGAACAAGCCGACCGTACTCTGCAAGTGGCCCATGCTCAGGCCGGCGAACGGCTGGCAAAAGCCTCTGCCGACACTGCCACGGTAATGAGCCTGGCCAAGGCGCAACAACAGGGCACCGACCCGCAGATGCTCCTGCGTCTGTACCGCGAACGCATGCCGAAAATTCTTGGTCAGGCCGGTTCGGTGACCACGGTCGATCCGAAAGACGATTCCCGCCTGATCATTCAGGGAGCCAGTAAATGACTGCGACCACCGCTGCACCGAGCCTGTTGTCCTCGGCCGAACAGCGCCGCGCTGCTCGCCAATTGACTTTGGCAATGCTCGCCTTGGGCTTGCTCGGCCTCGGTTTGATCTGGCGCTGGATGGTGCCGGAGCAAACCGGTGTCAGTCAGTTGCTGCTGGGTTTCGCCTCCTTATTAGTAGCGGTGCCGGTGATGCGCTCTGCTTGGTACAGCTTGCGTTATCCGAGCCTGCACGGCATCACCGATCAACTGATTGCCCTGGCGATGCTCGGCGCCTGGGCGACCGGCGATCTGCTGACCGCCGCGCTGCTGCCGATCATCATGATCTTCGGCCACGTGCTGGAAGAGCGCAGCGTGATCGGTTCGCAGGAAGCGATCCACGCCCTCGGCCAATTGACCCGCAGCCACGCACGCAAGATTCAGGCAGATGGCTCGATCATCGAAGTCGATAACGGCACGCTCAAACCCGGTGACACGGTAGAGGTGCGTGCAGGAGATCGCGTGCCGGCGGATGGCCGAGTGCTGTTCGGTCAGGCCAGCCTCGACACGGCCTCGATCACCGGCGAGTCGGTGCCAGTGGAAACGGCAGTGGGCATGACGGTGTTTGGCGGCGCGATCAACCTCGATGGCTTGCTGCGCATCGAGGTGACCCGCACCGGTGATCAATCGACGCTGGGCAAAGTCATCGCGTTAATGCAGAACGCCGAGCGTTCGAAGCCGCCGATCACCCGTCTGCTTGAACGCTATGCCGGCAGCTATATGGTGCTGGTTTTACTGTTGGCGGCGGTGACGTGGTTTGTCACCCATGACGCGCAGGCGATGCTCGCGGTGCTGGTGGCGGCATGTCCCTGCGCCTTGGTGCTGTCGGCACCGGCCACGGCAATTGCCGGAGTGGCGGTGGCGGCGCGCCACGGGATTCTGATCCGCAGCTCGGCGTTCCTCGAAGAGCTGGCCGATCTCACCTCGCTGGTGGTCGACAAGACCGGCACCCTGACTTACGGCACCTTGCGTTTGCAATCGATCAACAGCCTGCGTCTGGAAGCGTCTGCGGTGATGGCACTGGCGGCCAGTCTCGGCGCGGCCAGCAGCCACCCGGTCAGCCGTGCGCTGGCAGGATTGGTCAGTCAGGAACAGAGCCTGGCGCTGACGGACATTCACGAACGCCAAGGTCTGGGCGTCGTGGCCATGACCGCGCAGGGCGAGGCGGCGCTGGGGCGTCCCGAACTGTTCACGCAACTGGGTATCGTCACCACCCACGTACCCGAACATGACGGGCCGATTGCCGGGTTGGCGTTAAACGGCGAGTTTGTCGCTTGGCTGCTGCTGGCCGACAGCGTCAAACCGGAGGCGCGTTTTGCCCTCAATGAATTGCGTGAACTGGGCCTGGGCCGTCAGTTGCTGCTGACTGGCGACCGCCAGAGTGTCGCGCAGACGCTGGCCCGCGAAGTGGGTCTGCAAGAGGTCGAAGCCCAGGCGTTGCCCGAGGACAAACTCAACCGCGTGCTCAAGGAAATCGACAACGGTTTCCGGCCGCTGGTGGTGGGTGACGGCATCAATGATTCGCTGGCGCTCAAGGCCGGCGTGGTGGGTGTGGCGATGGGTGCCGGCGGTGCCGACATTGCGCTGGCCTCGGCGGATATCGTGTTGATCGGCAGCGACCTGCGCCGTCTGGGCACCTGTGTGCGCCTGAGCCGCCAGTGCCGCAAGACCTTGCAGGTCAACGTGATCATCGGTCTGGGCTGGACGCTGGCGATCGTGGTGTTTGCGGCATTCGGTTGGCTCGGCGCGGCCGGAGCGATGATCGCCGCACTGCTGCACAACCTCAGTACGTTACTGGTGTTGGGCAATGCCGGACGGCTGCTGCGGTTTCAGGAGCCATTGCTCAAGCTCAAGGATGATCACTGAAGCGAGTTTCAGCGAACTGTGCGCCGAATCGGTAGTCATCTATGTAGAAGGCGCACACTTCATTGCCGGTTTCGGTGTCGAAAACACGAGTTGCATTCCGGCTTGCTGGAGCGTCTGAAACGATAGTCTCGGCTAATTAAATCGATAGCCTGCTATTTTTCAAGGATGGTCTACCCTCAGATCTGACGTCTGAAACAAGGGGGGATTTTTCCATGCTCGCGCAACTTCCACCGGCCTTACAGAATCTGCAGCTTCCGCTTCGCTTGCGACTCTGGGATGGTCATGAGTTCAATCTGGGGCCGACGCCCAGCGTTACCATCGTGGTCAAGGACCCGACGATGGTCACCCAGTTCACCCATCCAAGCCTCGACGCGCTAGGGGCGGCGTTTGTCGAAGGCAAGCTCGAACTGGAGGGCTCGATCAGCGAGGTCATCCGGGTCTGCGACGAATTGAGCAGCGCCTTGCTCGATGAAGATGAAGGCGCTCAGCCAGTGCGGGCGGTGCACGACAAGGAAACCGACGCCAAAGCCATTTCCTATCACTACGACCTGTCCAACGCGTTTTATCAGCTGTGGCTGGACAGCGACATGGCGTATTCCTGCGCGTATTTCGAAACCGGCAGCGAAACCCTCGAACAGGCGCAACAGGCCAAATTCCGCCATCTGTGTCGCAAGCTGCGTTTGCAGCCCGGTGATTACCTGCTTGATGTCGGTTGTGGCTGGGGCGGCTTGGCGCGATACGCGGCGCGTGAATTCGGCGCCAAAGTGTTCGGCATCACCCTGAGCAAGGAACAGCTGGAACTGGCCCGTGAGCGGGTCAAGGCCGAGGGTCTGGAAGATCAGGTTGAACTGCAACTGCTCGATTATCGCGATCTGCCGCAGGACGGGCGTTTCGATAAGGTCGTCAGCGTCGGCATGTTCGAACACGTCGGTCACGCCAACCTCGCTGAATACTGCAAAGTCCTGTTCGGTGCAGTGAAGGAGGGCGGTCTGGTGATGAATCACGGCATCACCGCCAAACACACCGATGGTCGTCCGGTAGGACGCGGCGCTGGCGACTTCATCGAGAAATACGTGTTCCCCAACGGCGAGCTGCCGCACCTGGCGATGATCTCGGCCGAGATCAGCGAAGCCGGGCTGGAGATTGTCGACGTCGAAAGCCTGCGTCTGCATTACGCGCGCACGCTGGATCACTGGAGCGAGCGGCTGGAGGACAACCTCGAAGCGGCCGGGAAACTGGTGCCGGATCAGGCATTGCGCATCTGGCGGCTGTATCTGGCCGGGTGTGCCTATGCGTTCGCCCGTGGCTGGATCAATCTACACCAGATTCTGGCGGTGAAAGCGCATCCGGATGGCAGCCATGAACTGCCCTGGACCCGTGACGACATTTATCACCCTTGAGGCCTGATGACCGTTCGCTCATTCGAGCGAGCGGCCGGTCAAAGAATCGGTGAAATAAGCCGGGCGATCCGCATGCCGAGCTGTTGCAGGCGGTGGATCTCCCGGCTTTCTTCTTTGGCGACTTCATAAGCCTGCTCGAAATCATCGTTGAGCATACTTTCCACGTGGGCGGCGAATTCGCTATCGACGGTCAACAGCATCACTTCGAAATTCAGCCGGAACGAGCGGTTGTCCAGATTGGCGCTGCCGATGGCGCTGATTTCGCTGTCGATCAACACCACTTTCTGATGCAGGAACCCGGGTTCGTAGCGGAACACCCGCACGCCAGCGCGCACCGCTTCGAACGCATACAGGCTGGACGCGGCGTAGACGATGCGGTGATCCGGACGCGATGGCAGCAGCAGGCGCACGTCGACGCCGCGCAGCACCGCCAAGCGCAACGCGGCGAACACGGCTTCATCGGGAATGAAGTAAGGACTGGTGATCCACACCCGCTCGGTTGCTGCGTGGATGGCTTCGACGAAGAACAGTGAACAGGTTTCGTAGGCATCCGCCGGGCCGCTCGCCAGCAACTGACAGAGTACGCCGTCCTCCGGGTAAACATCCGGCAGGATCAGCGGCGGCAACGTCCGTGCAGCCCAGAACCAGTCCTCGGCAAACGACTCCTGCATGCAGGCCACCACTGGCCCGCGCACTTGCACGTGGGTATCGCGCCAGGGCGCCAGCGGCGGTTTCTCGCCCATGTATTCATCGCCGACGTTGTGCCCGCCGACAAAGCCGAGTACGCCATCGACCACAACGATTTTGCGGTGGTTGCGGAAATTCACCTGGAAGCGATTGAGCCAGCCGCTGCGTGTGGCGAAGGCTTTGACCTCGACACCGCCATCGCGCAGCGCCTGCACATAATTGTGGGGCAGGGCGTGGCTGCCGATCCGGTCGTAGAGCAGATGAATTACCACACCTTCCGCGGCCTTCTTCAGTAACAGGTCGCGCAGGCGCTGACCGAGGCGGTCGTCATGGATGATGAAAAACTGCACCAGTACGGCTTCGCGCGCTTGATCGATAGCCTGGAAAATCGCCTCGAAGGTCGCGTGGCCATTCACCAGCAGTTGCACTTGGTTGTTCGCCAGGCACGGCATGCGCCCCAGTTTGGGCATGGCGCGCAGCGAGGCGTAGGCATTCGAGGCGCGGGCGGTGAGGGCTTCTTCGACCCATGGGCGCCAGTTCAACTCGGAGATCGCCTGACGCATCTGTTCGTTGGCCTGACGCCGCGCCTTGATATAGCCGTCGAAGGTGCTGCGGCCGAAAACCAGATAAGGGATGAGGGTCAGGTAGGGAATGAAAATAAGCGACAATGCCCAGGCGATCGAGCCTTGGGCGGTGCGTACGGTCAGCACCGCATGGATGGCGGCGATCAAGCCGAGGCTATGTATCAGGGCGATCAGATAACCGAAAATGTGCGGTCCAAAATAATCCATGGGGCAGCCTTGCTCCTGAAGACTCAATGCGTAACAGACCATGTTCCGAGGCGAATGTCGCTATTTAATTGGTGCATGAACCGAAGCAATCGGCCGACGTCTAACGGCCACTACTGATCAGGAGTTTTTCGATGAACGTTCGTCTGCTGGGTTTGGCGCTGGGCCTGGGTTTGGCAATTCCGGTGGTTGCGCAGGCGCAAATGCTGCAGCCGGGGCTATGGGAAATGACCTCAAGCAACGTCAAGGTCGATGACCAGCCCATGGATGTGCAATCGATCCTTGGCCAGTTGCAAGGCCAGATGACCCCGCAGCAGCGGGCGGCGCTGGAAAAGAACGGAATCAATATCGGCGGCAAGGGCATTCGTGCCTGCCTGACGCCGCAGCAAGTGGCGACCAACGATATTCCCTTGGCCGATCCGCAGTCGGGCTGCAAACAGCAGATCACCGAGCGCACCGGCAACCAGTGGAAATTCCGCTTCAGCTGCCCGAAAGCGCAAGGCACCGGGGTTGCCACGTTCCTCAGTGATCGTGAGTTCACCACGGTGGCCAACGGCACGTTCAACGCCATCGGGATCAACCAGAAGGGCAGTCTGGAAACCCGTGCGGTGTGGTTGGGTCAGGATTG
This sequence comes from Pseudomonas sp. B21-051, assembly GCF_024748795.1. Classification (NCBI taxonomy): domain Bacteria; kingdom Pseudomonadati; phylum Pseudomonadota; class Gammaproteobacteria; order Pseudomonadales; family Pseudomonadaceae; genus Pseudomonas; species Pseudomonas sp. B21-051. The sequence goes on along the minus strand of NZ_CP087166.1, from coordinate 5,986,616 downwards.
CGGCACTGTGAAGCCAAGAGCTTAAAAGCTTCGCGAGCAGGCTCGCTCCCACAGGGCCAGTGCGATTCCTTGTGGGAGCGAGCCTGCTCGCGAAGACGTCCTGTCAGACACCTGATCATTCAGCGCATAAACCACAGCGCCAGCCCCTGACATCCTTCGTTGATACGCTGCTCTCGCCAGGCAATCTGCCCCGACACCAACGTGGTATTCACCCGATAGCGAAAAGTCTTGTCAGCGAACGGCGTCCAGCCGCACTGTGACAGAATCGGTTGCCGCGACACTTCAAGAGCCGCTGGCTCAACCAGCACCAGATCCGCCCAATACCCCTCGCGCAAATAACCCCGATCCGGAATCGCAAACAGATCCGCCACGCGATGGCTGGTCTTCGCCACCAACGTGGTGATCGGCAGCACGCCATCGGCCACCAGCTCCAGCAGTGCCGGCAAAGCGTGTTGCACCAGCGGTAAACCGGACGGCGCATCGGCATACGGGCGCTGTTTTTCTGCCCAGGTATGCGGAGCGTGATCGCTGCCGATCACATCCAGTCGATTGCTCAACAAGGTCTGACGGAGCGCGTCTCGGTCGGCTTGTGTCTTGATCGCCGGGTTGCATTTGATCAGGTTGCCGAGGGCCGGATAGTCACGGTCATCGAACAGCAGATGATGCAGGCAGACTTCGGCCGTGATGTGTTTCTGGGCGAGCGGCTTGTCCTCGAACAACTCGAGTTCGCGAGCGGTGGTCAGATGCAAAACGTGCAGGCGGGTGCCGTGACGTCTGGCCAGTTCCACCGCCAGCGAAGAGGAGCGGTAGCAAGCCTCGGCATCGCGAATCAGTGCATGGATATTCGCTGGCAGGTGTTCGCCGAGGCGTTCGCACAGACGTGCTGCATTGGCCTCGATGCTCGGCGTGTGTTCGCAATGCGCCAGCAGTATTGTCGGCACTTCGGCGAATAAACGCTCGAGAGTCCTCGGATCGTCCACCAACATGTTGCCGGTGGACGCGCCCATGAACACTTTGACCCCGGCCACTTCGCAGGGGTTGAGTGCGGCGACGGTGTCGAGGTTGTCCCGGCTCACTCCGAAATGAAAGCCGTAGTTGGACACAGAGTTGATTGCCGCCCGACGCTTTTTATCCGCCAGTGCTTCGAGGGTGAGGGTGGCCGGTCGGGTGTTGGGCATGTCCATGAAACTGGTGATGCCGCCCGCCACCGCTGCGCGCGACTCGGTGTGGATGCAGCCCTTGGCCGGCGCCCCCGGCTCGCGAAAATGCACCTGGTCATCAATCATCCCCGGTAACAACCATTGACCGTTGGCGTCGATTTCCACACGGGCATTTTCACCGTCGATGCTGCGCGCGATCTTGACGATGCGGCCATGGCTGACCAGCAGATCACCGTCGAACTCGCGTCCTTCATTGACCAGTCTGGCGTTGCGAATCAGCACACTGCTCATGATTCAGAACTCGTTCTGCAAGGCTTTGTAGCCGCGTACCAGATCGACATTGGTGCGTGCCACGTCTTCGGAAAACTCCGAGGCGCTGACACTCACCGGCGGGAACTGCGAGAGGTCGGTATTGGGACCGATGCGGGTGGTGGAGGGCACGTAGAACGCGTCCGGCAAATCGCGGCCATCGACCACCGAATTGTGCCGCACCACACAGCCGTCACCGACCACGCAATTGAACAGGACGCTATTGAAGCCGATGAACACTCGGTCGCCGACTACGCACGGGCCGTGCACGATCGAGCGGTGAGCGATTGAGGTGAATTCGCCGATGGTCACGGCAGCGCCGGATTTGGAGTGGATCACCACGCCGTCCTGGATGTTCGAATTGGCGCCGATGGTGATCGGCTCCATCGCTCCCGTGGCGTCTACTTCATCGGCGCGGATCACCGCGTAGGGGCCGACGAAGACGTTCTCGCCAATGACTACCTTGCCGCAGATGATTGCGGTTTTGTCGACGTAGGCCGACTCGGCAATTTGCGGAAGATCGCCGGAAGGATTTTTACGGATCATGGCTGGCTCAGTGCGTCGTAAAGGGTGTTGAGGTTGTATTCGAACAGTCCGGTAAAGGTGCTGGCCGGACCACTGGCAGCGAGGGCATCGGAGTACAACGTGCCGCCGATGTACGCGCCGCTTTCCTCGGCGATCTGCTTGAGCAGGCGCGCGTCCTTGATGTTTTCCATGAACACCGCTTTGACCTTGGCCTTACGGATCTGGGTAATCAGTGCGGCGACTTCGGCAGCCGAAGGTTCACGCTCGGTGGACAGACCTTGCGGCGCCATGAAGTCGATGCCGTAGGCCTGACCGAGATAACCGAAGGCATCGTGACTGGTGACGATTTTGCGATTGCCCGGTGGCAGCGAGCCGAGCTTGGCCTTGGCTTCGGCGAGCAGGGCGTAAATCTGTTTCAGGTAGGTCTGGCTGTTGCGTTGGTAGTCGGCCTTGTTCGCCGGGTCGGCGGCGATCAGCGCCTTGGTGATATTGGCGATGTACAGCTCGGTGTTGGCCAGATTGTGCCAGGCGTGCGGGTCGGGAATGGTCTCGCCGGCTTCCTCCAACGAGCGTGGAATCACGCCATGACTGGCACTGATGACAGGGGCTTTGGTCTCGGTGCTGGTCGCCAGGCGATCGAGCCAAGGCTCGAAACCGAGGCCGTTCTTGATGATCAGTTTGGCTTTAAGCAGCGCTTTGGCGTCGTCCGGTGTCGGTTCATAGGTGTGCGCGTCGGCGTCCGGGCCGACCATGTTGGTGATCTGGACATGCTCGCCACCCACCTGGTGAACCATATCGGCGAGGATGCTGAAGCTGGTGACCACCGGCAATTTTTCCGCCGCCGACAACGACATCGACAGCAGCAGGCCGAACAACACGAGTAGAGCGCGCATCGGGAAACACCTCATTGGGATGTGAGCAAAGGCGGGCGGCGCAGCAAACCGTGCACCGGTCCGAACACCACGGACAGCAGATAACCGATACCGGCCACCAGCACGATCGCCGGACCACTGGGCAGCGAGTAGTAGAACGAGATCAACAATCCGCACCACACCGAGAGGCAGCCGATAAGCGCCGAGATGGCAATCAGGCTCGGCAGGCGACGACTCCAGAACCGTGATGCGGCGGCGGGCAGCATCATCAGGCCGACCACCATCAAGGCGCCGATGGCCTGGAAACCGATCACCAGATTGAGCACCACCAAGGTCAGGAACACGCCGTGGGCGAGGGGGCCGAGGCGGCTGACGGTTTGCAGGAATAGAGGATCGAGGGTATCGAGCAGCAGCGGTTTGTAGATCAAGGCCATGGCGACCAGACTCAGTCCCGACACCCACAACATTCCGTTGAGGGTCGGACCGTCGACGGCGAGCGCTGAGCCGAACAGCAAGTGCAGCAGGTCCAGGCGCTTGCCGGCGATGCCAAGAATCAGCACGCCGCTGGCGAGTGAGATCGGATAGATCGCCGCGAGGCTGGCGTCTTCGCGCAGACCGGTGCGACGGGTGATCCAGGCGGCGAGACCGGCCATGCCCAGGCCGGCGCCCAGACCACCGAAGGTCAGCGCGGGCAGACTCAGACCGGCGAACCAGAAGCCCAGCGCCGCTCCGGGGAGGATGCCGTGGGCGACGGCGTCACCGATCAGGCTCATGCGCCGCAGGATCAGAAAAATGCCGAGTGGCGCTGTGCTACAGGCCAATACCAGTCCGCCGAGCAGCGCTCGGCGCATGAATACGAACTCGCTGAACGGTTGCCAGAGGTGGGCGACGGTGAGCATCAGGCCACCTGCATATCGGGTTTTTGCTGGATCAGTTCGGCACTGGGTCCGAACAGGCATTCGCGGTTTTTGATCAGCAGTGTCTGCGGGATTTGTTGGCGGACGGCGGCGAGGTCATGGCAGACCATCAGCAGTGTTCGTCCTTCGGAGTGCCAGGCATGTATGTGTTGCCAGAGTAACTGCTGGCCCAGTTCATCGAGTGCGGCGTGGGGTTCGTCGAGCAGCAGCAATTGGGCGTCGGTCAGACTCAAGCGGGCGAGCAGGGCGCGCTGCAACTCGCCACCGGAAAGGGCCATCAGCGGACGTTTTTCCAATCCGCTCAAGTTCCAATTTTCCAGGGCGTTGACGAGTCGTTGCGCTCGCAGTTGCGTCGACAGTCGACGGCCCCAGAAACCCGCGGCCACCAGCTCTTCGAGGCTGATGGGGAACTGTCGGTCGAGGTGTTGCTGTTGCGGCAGGAACGCCAAACCGCCCTGACGTGGAACACCCAGTGCGACCTTTCCCGATAACGGCTTCTGCAATCCGGCGATGACTTTCAACAGGCTGCTCTTACCGCAGCCGTTGGCGCCGATGATGGCGCTGAGGCTGCCGTGTTCCAGCGAGAGGGTCAGTGGCGAAGTCAGTGGTTGGCCGGGTGCGCCCCAACTCAAGACGTGGCAACGGATCATGCGAGTTCTCGGTGCCAGTGGCTTTCGGCGACCGCGTCGTGGGCGTGCAGGCTTTCGGCGTGGATCACTCGCAGGTGGAATCCACTCACCCCGGGGGAGCGACGCAGGGCCAGGTTGAGTCGTCGCGCGGCGTCTTCGCAGAACATCAGGTTCTGTCCATTGGCCAACGCGAAGGCTTGCTCGTCGGCGCGTTTCACGGCGGTTTGTACGGCGGTGCCGAGCGCCGCTTCGGCATCATTGATGATCACACTCAGGGGTAGCTCGTCGATGAACTCGTCGAGGTGCATATGAAGATGCGCGGTGCTGCGTTGGCTGTGCGGGGTGGCGACAATGCCTTGGCTTGATCCTAGCCAAGCCAAAACCTCGGCATGTTGCAGTGGCTTGTTGGCGAAGTCATCGATGAATTGCTGCTGAATCAACTGTCGCGCCAGCGCTGCTGAACAGGGGCAAGTTGAGGAGTAGGGCACCTCAATTTTCAGTTCCACGTGGAACACTTTGTTTTTCAGGCTCGCAAAAATGCTCACTGGGTAGCTCTTCCAACCGGCCAGAGGGCTGACTAAGGCAGGCCTTTTCAGCAGCACTTCGCAGTGGATTTTCAGGAAGGCGTTTTTGGATAAACCGTCGTGGCTGACCCGAAAATCTTCGAGAACCTGGCGTAATAAGGAGGGTGAGAGGTCCTGCCGCTCAAGTGCCGCCAGTGCGAGGTATAGCCGCGACATGTGAATGCCGCGCGCTTCGCCATCATCGAGACTCACGCCTGCATCTGCTTTTGCGCTCAGACGTTGGCCTTGCAATAAAACAGGCAGAGCAATGCCGCACATTCCCACCCAATCAAGCGGTAACGCCTGGCGAGCGGCTTGAGTCGCAATATCCGGAAGTGTCAGCGAATTCATGTTCAGAACCATCGTGTTGATTGAGTTAGATGTTACATTATAACAATTCAAATCACGATGCCTTTTTCATGAACAGGCTTTCATATGCACCGACGTCATCTGCTCAACCTGCTTCTGGCCAGCACGGCTTTGGCTTTTCCCTTCACCGTTTCGGCTACGCAAATTCGCAATGCACGCCTCTGGCGTTCGGATGACAAGCTGAGATTGGTGCTCGATCTGAGCGGTCCGGTGCGCTATAAAACCTTTTCGCTGAGCTCTCCAGAGCGTTTGATCATCGACCTTTCCGGGGCGAGTTTGAGTGGCGATTTCAGTCAATTGACGGTTGCCGATACGGCTATTCGTTCGATTCGATCAGGGCACTTTGGTCAGGGTGATACACGGATCGTTCTCGACCTGCACCATCCGGTGCTATTGAACAGCTTCCTTTTGGCGCCCCAAGAAGGCCAAGGACACCGCTTGGTGCTTGATTTGGTAAACGCCAAACAGGCATCAAGTCCGGCAATGGTTCCACGTGAAACACCCTCGAATCAGGCTCACCCTAAGCGCGACATCATCGTTGTCGTTGATCCCGGGCACGGCGGAAAAGACCCAGGTGCGGTCGGCGCCAAGGGTGAGCGAGAAAAAGATGTGGTTCTTGCCATCGCTCAGTTGCTCGCCAAACGCCTGAAAAGGGAGAAAGGCTTCGACGTAAAACTGGTGCGCAATGACGACTTCTTCGTGCCGCTTCGCAAGCGCGTGGACATCGCTCGTCAGCACAAGGCCGACATGTTTATCTCGGTCCACGCCGATGCGGCACCGCGTCTTACTGCGTCGGGAGCGTCTGTGTATTGCCTGTCCGAAGGTGGTGCAACGTCAGCGACTGCGCGCTTCATGGCGCAGCGGGAGAACGGAGCGGACTTGCTCGGTGCCACCAGTCTGCTCAATCTCAAAGACAAAGATCCGATGCTCGCGGGCGTGATCCTCGACATGTCGATGAACGCCACCATCGCCGCCAGTCTGCAACTCGGCAGCACCGTTCTCGGCAGTCTGGCAGGCATTACCACGCTGCATCAGAAGCGCGTGGAACAGGCAGGATTTGCCGTGTTGAAGTCGCCGGACGTGCCGTCGATTCTGGTAGAAACCGGCTTCATTTCTAACGCCCGTGACAGCCAGCGCCTGGTCACGCCTCGACATCAGCAAGCCGTGGCGGATGGTTTATTCGAAGGGCTGCAGCGTTACTTCCAGAAGAATCCGCCAGTGGATAGCTACATCGCCTGGCAGCAGGAGCAGCGAAAGGCGCAGGTTTAGCAGCCGGTGATCCGACTGCAGGTGAACTTGGCGCTACTGCCACCAGAGCTGGAAAAGCGATTGATCGTCGTCCAGCCGACGCGACGGGTGTAGCCGACCCAGGCTTCGCCGTCAGAGGCGATCCCGGTGAAGAACGTTAGTTGGCCGAAGCGGCTGTTGGTCTGTGCCCAGTAGCGATTGCCGTCCTTTTCAAAACCACGCAAGTAAATCGTGCTGCCCACCGTGTTCACGCTGTAGGCATTGCCCTGCGCGTCGATGCAGGCCAGCAGATTGGCGCTGCGTGTGCAGTTGGCGAGTGCAGGAATTTGTCCCCATGCGTTGGCCCACGATAGCAACGCGAGACTCAGCAGCAAGCATTTCAGGGCAGTTTTCATCTCGATTTCCGATGGGCAGATTGCGTGCAGACTCTAGCGTTTTATCGATTTGGGCAAGAGCGGGGCTGGCTTATTCATATTGTTATACTATAACATAAAATTGAATTAAGCCTGAGCTTGCCAGGTTAAAGCGTCTGCTTCTGCCAAAGCGCTGTTTTGAAGCACCAGAACTCGATGCGCTGCGCCAAACCAAGTGAAAGCGCACATCGGCCACCATCTGATGAGGATTATCCAATGTCATCTCCGCTTCCCGTGACCGTTCTCTCGGGGTTTCTCGGCGCCGGAAAAAGTACACTTTTGAATTACGTACTACGTAATCGAGAAGGCTTGCGTGTTGCGGTCATCGTTAACGATATGAGCGAAATCAATATTGATGGCAGCGAAGTCCAGCGCGATGTCAGCCTTAACCGTGCGGAAGAAAAACTGGTGGAGATGAGTAACGGTTGTATCTGCTGTACGTTACGCGAGGACCTGCTCGAAGAAGTTGGCAAACTCGCCCGCGAAGGCCGTTTCGATTACTTGCTCATCGAATCCACCGGCATTTCCGAACCGCTGCCGGTAGCCGAAACGTTTACCTTCCGCGATGAGCAGGGCGAGAGCCTGGCTGACGTCGCGCGGCTCGACACCATGGTCACGGTAGTCGACGGCGTGAATTTTCTCCTCGACTATCAGGCTGCCGAGAGCCTCGCGTCCCGAGGCGAGACCCTGGGCGATGAAGATGAACGCTCGATCACCGATCTGCTGATCGAACAAATCGAGTTCGCCGATGTACTGCTGATCAGTAAGATCGACCTCATCAGCCGCCAGGAGCGCGAAGAGCTGATGGCCATCCTCAAACGCCTCAACGCCCAGGCGGAAATCATCCCGATGGTGATGGGCGAGGTGCCGCTGGAGCAGATCCTCAACACCGGGCGTTTCGATTTCGAGAAAGCCGCTCAGGCCCCAGGCTGGTTGCAGGAATTGCGCGGTGAGCACGTGCCGGAAACCACGGAATACGGCATCGCCTCGACGGCCTACCGCGCACGCCGCCCGTTCCATCCGCAGCGCTTTTTCGACTTCATCGATCGTCCATGGCCGAACGGCAAACTGCTGCGCTCCAAAGGCTTCTTCTGGCTCGCCAGCAAACCTTCCGACGCAGGCAGTTGGTCGCAGGCCGGCGGTTTGATGCGCCATGGTTTCGCCGGTCGCTGGTGGCGTTTCGTGCCGAAAAACCAATGGCCGCAGGATCAGGAAAGTACCGCAGCGATCATGGAGAACTGGACACCGAGCGTCGGAGATTGTCGTCAGGAGCTGGTATTCATCGGCCAGAACATCGACTTCGTACAGCTCAAGTCGGAGCTCGATGCCTGCCTGCTGACTGATGAAGAAATGGCCATTGGCGCAGATGGTTGGCGCAGGCTGCCGGACCCGTTCGGCCCTTGGCACGAAGAGGCCGCCTGATGCTTGCGCTCAAACTGCAGCAAAACCGGGTGCGCCATCAGCATCAGGGGGCGACGCCGAAAACGCTGGCGCGAATCCTCGAAGACGACGTCAATCTCGCGGTCTGGCAGCGTCAAATGCCGCTGCACATCGCCGATTTCGCAGAGTTGCTGCTGTCGCTCAACGAGCCTTTGGCGGAATCACTGTGCATCGAATTGCCGAATGAAGATGCCGACCCAGACCTGCAAGGACTGGCCGCCGGGTTCCGTGATCTGCAAGGCTACGAGGGCTTCATCGCGGACCTGCAATGGCTGGTGAGTGCCTTCGCCTGTCTGCTGGGCGCTCGCCGCATCGGTTTGCGCCTGCGGGTGTTGGACAAAGCCATGTGCCCACGCTTCCACGTCGATCATGTGCCGGTGCGCTTGATAACCACCTATGCCGGAATTGGCAGCCAATGGCTCAAGGAAGGGGTGATGGATCGCGAGCAGTTGGGCCAGGCCAACGCTGAGCCACACGGCATGAGCCAAATCCAGCAACTCAAGCGTGGTGATGTGGCGCTATTGAAAGGCGAGAAGTGGCACGGCAATGAAGGCTATGGCCTGATTCATCGCTCCCCGCAACCGGCGCCGGGTGAGCGACGTCTGCTGCTCACCCTCGATTGGCTCGGCTGACGGCTCAAGGCTTGAGCCACTTGCCCTGGCTCTGGCCTTCGCAGTACGGCTGCAAATACGCCGCGTCGGAGGCGACGCCGTAATAGTGGATATCCTGGCGATAGGGCATATTGGCGACTTGCGCGTTGCTGCACACGCCGAACGCGCCGCTCGGGCATTGATCGACGTACTGCACCTCGACTTTCTGCCCGGCCAGCGTCGGTTGGCAGAAGCCGTCGCTGAACAGTTTCTCGGGAATACTGCGGTTCTGCTGGCAGACTTTGACGTCGAGTCGCTCGCCCTGGCTGTGCACCACGCAAGCCTGGGCCCATGCTTCGCTCGACAGCAGCATCAACAGCAACGACCATCCCATCCAACGCATGTCCAATCCCCTCAGAAAACGCCCAGTCATGTTGCAGAACATTCCTACCCATGTCATCGCCGGCCCTTTGGGCGCCGGCAAGACCAGCCTGATTCGCCAGCTCATGGCCCAACGGCCGGACGGCGAGCGCTGGGCGGTGCTGATCAACGAGTTCGGTCAGATCGGCCTCGATGCTGCGTTGCTGACCCGCGACGCCGATGGTATCGCACTGGGCGAAGTCGCCGGAGGGTGTCTGTGTTGCGTGAATGGAGCGCCGTTTCAGATCGGCCTCGGCCGTTTGCTGCGCAAGGCCAGGCCGGATCGGCTGTTCATCGAGCCGTCCGGACTGGGCCATCCGGCGCAATTGCTCAAGCAGTTAGGCGAGGCGCCGTGGTTGGGTGTGCTGGCGCTGCAGCCCTGCGTGTTAGTGCTGGATGCCCAGGCGCTGGCCGCCGGGAAAGCCTTGCCGCCCGCTCAGCAGGAGGCTTTGGCCAGCGCCGGCCTGCTGTTGCTGAACAAGGCAGAAAGTCTGGATGAGGCTGCACGGCAGACCATCGTCGAGCGTTTGCCGGCAGTCAAAATGATCTGGACGCAGCAGGCGCAACTGTCTTTACGCGAGTTGCCGGGTGTCACGGCGCAAGCAATGGCGGGTGTGGATAACCTCGTCGTGCCGCAGGGGGCGGGACCGATTCCGGCGCTCTGGAGCGATCCGGCCGTGCCGATCTGCCTGAGTCAGGCACAGGAGGGCGGTTGGAGCATCGGCTGGCGTTGGCACCCGGGACAGACGTTCGATACGCAACGTCTGAGCCGATGGCTGCAGAGCCTGGACTGGCGGCGGGCCAAACTGGTTATCCACAGCGCCGAGGGCTGGGTATCGGCCAATGCCCTGGATAACGCTGGCCTGGATTGGCAACCCAGCGAGTGGCGACGGGATTCACGTATAGAGCTGATTTTTGCCGATGCGCAAAGTATCGATGCTTTGCAGTCAGGCCTGACGCAATGCCGGGTGCAGACGGGTTAGCTCAAGGCTTCCACTTGTTGTGTTCCTGGCGCCACTGGCTCAGTTCGATCACTTCGGCCCTTGGGCGGGTAACTTCGACCACCGGCGGCGTGTCGTCGAACGGTGCCGGGTAGGGCGCCAGTTCGATCTGTGCGCTGTGCGCGCCAAACTGGGTGATGGTGCCGTTGTGCCGGGTTTCACCGGTCACAGTGAACTCGAAGTTATAGACCCGGGCCAGGCGCCGCCGCCCGCTGGCATCCTTGATCAAACCGATTTTTTTCAACGCGACGTTACCGTCCAGCAGTTCGACGCCGACGTTGATGCAATGCTGCTTGACCCGCTCCAGCGCCCGCTCGCGCAAGCCGTGGTTGTGCCATAACCATGCGCCGGCAGCGGCGAACAGCATCAGCACGAAGATGTTTTCGAGGGTCAGCATCAACAGGAAACTCCAAAAGATAAGCTCAGCTTAACTGCGTCGCCGGTCTGTCGTATAGGCTGTGTTTCGTCGCATACTGCGCGGCTTGAATTTCAATCGTTTTACGGAATAACCCGAATGAAACGTACGCCTCATCTGCTCGCCATTCAGTCCCATGTGGTCTTCGGCCACGCCGGCAACAGCGCTGCCGTGTTTCCGATGCAGCGGGTCGGGGTGAATGTCTGGCCGCTCAACACCGTGCAGTTTTCCAATCACACCCAGTACGGGCAGTGGGCCGGTGAAGTGCTGGCGCCGCACCAGATCCCCGAACTGGTCGAAGGCATTGCCGCCATTGGCGAGCTGGGCAACTGCGACGCCGTGCTTTCCGGTTATCTGGGCAGCGCGGCGCAGGGCCGGGCGATTCTCAGTGGCGTCGAGCGCATCAAGTCGGTCAATCCGAAGGCGTTGTACCTGTGCGACCCGGTGATGGGTCATCCGGAGAAGGGCTGCAGTGTGCCGGCCGAAGTCAGCGATTTCCTGCTGGAAGAAGCAGCAGCCGTGGCGGACATCATGTGCCCGAACCAACTGGAGCTGGACAGCTTCTCCGGGCGCAAGCCGCAGTCGCTGTTCGACTGCCTGGCGATGGCTCGGGCGTTGCTGGCACGTGGGCCGAAAGCGGTGCTGGTCAAGCATCTGGATTATCCGGGCAAGCCGGCGGATGGTTTCGAGATGTTGTTGGTGACCGCTGATGAAAGCTGGCACCTGCGCCGTCCGCTGCTGGCGTTTCCGCGTCAGCCAGTGGGTGTCGGCGATCTGACGTCCGGGCTGTTCCTCGCGCGGGTACTGCTCGGCGACAGTCTGGTGGCGGCGTTTGAGTTCACCGCAGCGGCGGTGCATGAGGTGCTGCTGGAAACCCAGGCGTGTGCCAGTTACGAGCTGCAACTGGTGCGAGCGCAGGACCGGATCGCGCATCCGCGGGTGAAGTTCGAGGCGACCGCGATCAGTCTGTAACCAGCTAAAAGCGAAAAGATCGCAGCCTGCGGCAGCTCCTACAAGGTAAATGTTAATCCTCTGTAGGAGCTGCCGCAGGCTGCGATCTTTTGCTTTTGATCTCAGGCGTCGCCCTTGATCTCCTGATAACGCTTTTCCAGCTCCTGCCGAATCTGCCGGCGCTGCTGCGCCTGCATGTAGCGGCGCTTGTCTTCGCTGTTCTGCGGTTGCAGCGGCGGTACGGCGGCCGGTTTGCGCTGGTCATCCACTGCAACCATGGTGAAGAAGCAGCTGTTAGTGTGGCGCACCGAGCGCTCGCGGATGTTTTCGGTCACCACTTTGATGCCGACTTCCATCGAGGTGTTGCCGGTGTAGTTGACCGACGCGAGGAAGGTCACCAGTTCGCCGACATGGATCGGCTCGCGGAAAATCACCTGATCCACCGACAGCGTTACCACGTAGCGGCCGGCATAGCGGCTCGCGCAGGCGTAGGCCACTTCGTCGAGGTATTTGAGCAGGGTACCGCCGTGGACATTGCCAGAGAAGTTGGCCATGTCGGGGGTCATCAATACCGTCATCGACAGTTGGGCGTTTCCGGGTTCCATAACGTTCTCACGGATCAAGGCTGGATGGCTGGAAGCACCTCTGCGGGTGCCTGGTGGCTTTTTCAAAAGCACCGTTATCGGGACGCCAGACGACTGGCTGCCGTCACGCCGTGACCGATCTGTTTCCTTATATTGCACCGCCTTCCAGCCGGAAGTCGCGGTGTTAACCTGCAAAAGGCCCTGCCCAAGGGCAATTCCCACACGAAAAGCGGATTTTTACCCAGCTCGCTCAGACCTTTCTGATGTCTGACGGCGGGTCACGTCATACAAGGAGCCCACACCATGCATGCCATCAGCTTTATTCAGGACCTGGCAGTGATCATGTTGGTCGCAGGTGTGGTCACCGTGCTGTTTCACCGCTTCAAGCAACCAGTGGTGCTCGGCTACATCGTCGCCGGTTTCATCATCGGCCCGCACACACCGCCGTTTGGCCTGATCCACGACGAAGAAACCATCAAGACCCTCGCCGAGCTGGGGGTGATTTTCCTGATGTTCTGCCTCGGGCTGGAATTCAGCCTGCGCAAGTTGTTCAAGGTTGGCGCCACGGCGTTTATCGCGGCGTTCCTCGAAATCGTCCTGATGATCTGGATCGGTTACGAGATCGGCCGCTGGTTCGACTGGAACACCATGGACTCGCTGTTCCTCGGCGCGATCCTCGCCATCTCCTCAACCACCATCATCGTCAAGGCGCTCAACGACCTGAAGATGAAGAACGAGCGCTTTGCGCAACTGATCTTCGGCGTACTGATCGTCGAGGACATCCTCGGTATCGGCATCATCGCCTTGCTGTCGAGCATCGCGGTCAGCGGTACGGTCAGCTCCGGCGAAGTGTTCTCCACGGTCGGCAAGCTGTCGCTGTTCATGATCGTCGCGCTGGTGGTCGGCATTCTGCTGGTGCCGCGTCTGCTGGCGTATGTCGCCAAATTCGAAAGCAACGAGATGCTGCTGATTACCGTGCTCGGTCTGTGTTTCGGCTTCTGCCTGCTGGTGGTCAAGCTCGAATACAGCATGGTGCTCGGCGCCTTCCTGATCGGCGCGATCATGGCCGAGTCGCGGCAGTTGCTGAAGATCGAACGCCTGATCGAACCGGTTCGCGATCTGTTCAGTGCAATCTTCTTCGTCGCCATCGGCCTGATGCTCGATCCGATGATCCTGCTTCAATACGCGTGGCCGATTGCAGTCATTACCGTGGCGGTGGTGCTCGGCAAGATGTTGTCCTGCGGCCTCGGGGCGTTTATCGCCGGCAATGACGGACGCACCTCACTGCGTGTGGGGATGGGGCTGTCACAGATTGGCGAATTTTCCTTCATCATCGCCGCGCTCGGGATGACGCTGCAGGTCACCAGCAACTTTCTGTATCCCGTCGCGGTGGCGGTGTCGGTGATCACCACGCTGCTGACGCCGTATCTGATCCGTGCGGCCGATCCGCTGTCGATCAAGCTCTCGGCGGCAGTGCCCAAGCGTCTGGGCCGGGTGTTCGGCATGTATGGCGAATGGCTGCGCAGCATTCAGCCGCAAGGTGAGAGCGCGATGCTGGCGGCGATGATCCGGCGCATCCTGTTGCAGGTCGGGGTCAATCTGGCGCTGGTGATCGCAATCTTCTTCAGCGGCGCGTTCTTTGCCGGACGGCTGTCGGTGTGGATGCAGGACTGGATCGCTGACCCGAGCTGGCAGAAGGCGTTGATCTGGGGCGGGGCACTGCTGCTGTCGCTGCCGTTCCTGATTGCGGCGTATCGCAAGCTCAAGGCGCTGTCGATGCTGCTGGCGGAGATGGGCGTGAAGCCGGAGATGGCTGGGCGGCACACGCAGCGAGTGCGTCGGGTGATCTCCGAAGTGATCCCGATCCTCTCGCTGCTGGTGATTTTCCTGCTGTTGGCAGCCTTGTCGGCCAGTATTCTGCCGACCAACAAGTTGCTGGTGCTGGTGGCTGTAGTCGCGGCCGCCGTGGCGGCGCTGCTCTGGCGCTGGTTCATCCGTGTGCACACGCGGATGCAGGTGGCCCTGCTGGAAACCCTCGACAACCACAAGGAGTCGTCGGGGCACTGACCGACCCGGGCGTCTGGCGAATCAGCTTTCCAGCCAGACGTCCCGCGCCCAGTGCCACACCGATTCCCAGGACTCTTCGGTGATCAGCTCTTCTTCGCCGGACCACAGCACCACGGTGCCGTCTTCTTCGACGCAGTAGTAGTTGTCGCCGTCCTGGCAGATCGGGATCAGGTCGCGCGGTACGCCAGCGTCCCAGGCGTTGGCCGCGACATCCGGCAGGTAGGTGTGTGATTGCGGGTCGGTGACGGTCACCGGCTCGAGGCTGCCGTACACCACGTCGCTGACGGTCAGCAGAAACTCTTTGAAGACGAACGGGATGTTGATGAAGAGTTCTTCTTCGATCTCCACCAATTGGTCTTCGTCGGGCAACTCCAGGGGAACCGGTACGGGTTCGTTGGCTTCGCGCAGTTGTTCGATGATTTCTTCCACGTCCGGGATCCTCTTGCTTGAATGGCGCGGTTTATATGGGCCGGTTTATACAGTAGCTCGCTATAGATGCAACTGCGAAATAGAAAACCCCGGCCGAGGCCGGGGTTTTTATTACCACATGCGTAACGCGATGGGGATCAGCCGTTCTGGCGGATACCGGCCACCAGCCAAGGCTGGTTTTCGCCCTGTGGACGTTCCATGTTCCAGCTTTCGCTGAACACTTCGCCCTGGTCGAAACGCGAGGTCTTCGACACACCGCTGAAGGTCAGGGTGGCGATGGTCTTGTCGGCACGATCATCCACGCCGTCCAGCTGTACCTGCAAGTTGTCGATGTAGGTCGACTGGAAGCCGTCGCCCAGGTCCGCACGCTCACGCTTGAGGAAGTCGAGCATCTGCGGGGTCACGAACTCGGCGATCTTGTCCATTTCATTGGCATCCCAGTGCTGCTGCAGCGACTGGAAGTGGCTGCGCGCAGCGGCAAGGAAGTTCTGCTCGTTGAACCAGGCCGGTGCGTTGATCACCGGACGAGCGGCAACCGGCGCGGCCGAACCACCGAAGATCGAACCCATGGCAGCAGGCTTCTGCTCGAACACTTCACGCTGCATCGGCGCGCCGGCCGGAGCCAGGTGCTCCTGCTGCTTGCGTCGACGAGCGGCGATGAAGCGGAAGATCACGAACGCGATCACGGCCATGATCAGGATGTCGAAGATCTGCATGCCCTGGAAGCCGCCGCCCATGAACATGGACGCGAGCAGGCCACCGGCGGCGATACCGGCCAGAGGGCCGAGCCATTTCGAAGCGCCACCGGCCTTGGCCGCGGCACCGGCAGCGCCGGCTGCACCAGCGGTCGCTGCTGCGCCGCCCATGCCTGGGGAAGAAGGAGCCATCTGGCTGGTCTGGTGCGTCGGCGCAGCGCCGGCGCTTTTGCCACCACCAAAGCGCTTGGCGTTGGCGTCGAGGCTCATCGTCAGGCCGATGCACAACGCCATGGCGATGCTAAGAAAACGTTTCATAAAGGGAATTCCCGTTTGTGGAGACACGCGCGCCATGTTGCACAGCTGAAGTGTTACTGGCTAGCGAGAGAGTGTTTCGGGCTTTTGCCTGACAGGTTAGGTTCAGCTCCATCGAAGCAATAAGGCCATGTACTTTTGTTTGTAGGAAAATGGGATAGGTTCAGCGGGAAACCTGCTTATCGACGCAATGCCAACATCACCACACCAGCGGTGATCAAGCCGATGCCGCCCCATTGGCGCAGGTCGAGTTTCTCGCCCAGTAGGATCACGCCGAGCACCGCCACCAGTACCACGCTGAGCTTGTCGACTGGCGCGACCAGCGAAGCCGGGCCGACTTTCAGCGCGCGGAAGTAGCACAGCCACGACGCGCCGGTACCCAGACCGGACAACAGCAGGAACAGATAGCTCTTGGCGGAAATTGAACCCAGTGACTGATATTGGCCCGTTGCGTACAAAATCAAGGCCAGGCTGACCAGTACCACAATGGTGCGCAGCAGTGTAGCGAAGTCGGAATTGACGTTTTCGATGCCGATCTTGGCGAAGATCGCCGTCAGCGCGGCGAAAGTCGCCGAGAGCAGGGCCCAGAATGTCCAGGAAGAGAAGAAGCCTGAGCCCATTGCACTGTCCTTTCCCGAATGGGGTGTAAATCAAAAGATCGCAGCCTGCGGCAGCTCCTACAGGGGAGCGTGCTTATGCAGGAGCTGCCGCAGGCTGCGATCTTTTCGCTTTAGATAGCTTCCAGCTTGGCGTATCCCAGCATCAGCCACTTGCTGCCTTCGCTGAAGTTCACCTGCACCCGCGCCTGCGCGCCGGCGCCTTCGAAGTTGAGGATCACGCCGTCGCCGAAGATCGAATGTCGTACCGCCTGACCGAGGCTGAAGCCGGTTTCCGGGATCTCGCTGCCGCTGAACAGGTTGCTGCCGCTCATCGACTGGTTGCCGCCGAACGGTCGGCTGACGCTGTTCGACAGGCGCACTTCCTGAATCAGCCCCTTCGGCACTTCCCGTACGAAACGCGAGACTTTGTTGTAGGTTTCGCTGCCGTACAGGCGTCGGGTTTCAGCATAGGTCATCACCAGATTCTGCATGGCACGGGTGATGCCCACATAGGCCAGGCGGCGCTCTTCTTCCAGACGACCCGGTTCTTCCAGGCTCATCTTGTGCGGGAACAGGCCTTCTTCCATGCCCACCAGGAACACGTAAGGGAATTCCAGGCCTTTGGCGCTGTGCAGGGTCATCAGCTGAATGCTGTCTTCGTGCTCGTCGGCTTGAGTGTCGCCGGCTTCCAGCGACGCGTGGCCGAGGAATGCCGCCAGTGGAGTCAGCTCTTCGTCATCTTCGCTGTTTTCGAAGTTGCGCGCGGCGCTGACCAGCTCCTCAAGGTTTTCTACCCGGGCTTGGCCTTTCTCGCCTTTTTCCGCTTCGTGATAGGCGATCAGCCCCGATTGCTCGATGACGGTCTGAGTCATCAAGTGCAGCGGCATCTCCATGCACTTGGCGGCAAGGTTTTCGATCAGCTCGATAAACGCTCCCAAAGCGCCGGCAGCACGACCGGTCAGGCCTTTATTGGCGACCAGTTGGCGCATCGCTTCCCACATCGACACATCGCTGTGACGTGCATGGTCGCGGATCGCTTCGACGGTTTTTTCGCCAATGCCGCGGGCCGGGACGTTGATCACCCGCTCCAGTGCGGCGTCGTTGCCACGGCCTTCAAGTAAACGCAGGTAGGCCATGGCGTTCTTGATTTCCGCGCGTTCAAAGAAGCGCTGGCCGCCATAGATGCGGTACGGAATGCGCTCGCGCAGCAAGGCTTCTTCGAGAACGCGCGATTGGGCGTTGGAGCGGTAGAGAATCGCGATATCGCTACGGGCCAGGCCGGTTTTCAGCGCGCTCTCGATGGTTTCGACAACGTAGCGTGCTTCGTCGTGTTCGTTGAACGCGGCGTACAGGTTAATCGCTTCACCGTCGCCACCGTCGGTCCACAGCTCTTTGCCGAGGCGGCCGGTGTTGTTGGCGATCAGGGCGTTGGCCGCCTTGAGGATGCCAGCGGTGGAGCGGTAGTTCTGCTCCAGGCGAATGGTCACCGAGTCCGGGAAGTCGGAGGAGTACTGATGAATGTTCTCGATTTTCGCCCCGCGCCAGCCGTAGATCGACTGGTCGTCGTCGCCGACCACCATCAGGCTGTCGCCGCCCTTGCCCAGTAGGCGCAACCAGGCGTACTGCACGGCGTTGGTGTCCTGGAACTCGTCGACGAGGATATGACGGAAGCGCTTCTGATAGTGCGCCAGCAGACCCGGGTGATCGCGCCACAGGTCGAGGGCGCGCAGCAGCAGTTCGGAGAAGTCGATGACGCCGGCGCGCTGGCAGGCCGCCTCGTAAGCTTCGTAAATGCCGCGCATGGTCGCCAGATACAAGTCGCCGCTGGCCTGAATGTGTTGCGGACGCAGACCTTCGTCTTTCTGCCCGTTGATGAACCACTGGGCCTGACGGGCTGGCCAGCGTTGTTCGTCCAGTCCCAGCTCGCGGATCACCCGCTTGACCAGCCGCTGCTGGTCGTCGCTGTCAAGAATCTGGAAAGTCTGGCTCAAACCGGCTTCCTGCCAGTGCGCCCGCAGCAAGCGGTGCGCCAGGCCGTGGAAGGTGCCGACCCACATCCCGGCCGGGTTGATACCCAGCAACTGCTCGATGCGATGACGCATCTCGGCAGCGGCCTTGTTGGTGAAGGTCACCGACAGAATGGAGTGGGGCGAGGCGTTTTCGACCTGGATCAACCAGGCGATACGGTGCACCAGCACTCGGGTTTTACCGGAACCGGCACCGGCCAGGACCAACTGACGGCCAACGGGGGCTGCTACAGCCTGGCGTTGGGCATCGTTGAGGGAGTTCAGCAGAAGGGAGAGATCATCGCGCATCGGGGCATTCTAGGGTGCGCCGCAGGCCCGGGCAAACCGAGCTTTGCATTAGCCGATGAAAGTGCCGCCAATGACGACCGGTCGGTCACTGGCTACAGGCTTCGGCCCGCCTCACTCTGCGGGTTTTGCCAGTGATCGGACGGCGGAAAGTTTCCGGCAAATTATGATCTGGAGCAGTTTGGCAACGGGGTTGGCTTGTGTATGCTCCGTCCACGTTTCGGGCCCATGCTCATTCTTATAAGAACAACAACATTGCACAAGACCCTCAGCTCAGACCTGTCGGGCCCCTCTGTGGAACCCCGGGTCATCCGCAAGCATTACGCCACCGAAATGGCGGTCGAACGCACGCGCCTGCTGTATCAGGGCTCGCTGCTGCCGACGATGTTCATGTTACTCAATGGTCTGGTCTGCGCCGCTTTGCTCTGGAGCCCGCAGCGCTATTTCGTGGTCAGCATCTGGCTGGTCTGGTTGTTGTCGCTGGTGGCACTGCGGGTGATTCAGGTCGCGGCGTTCGATTCGGCGATCCCGGACCGTCAGGCTCAGCCGATCTGGTTTCGCATGTTCCTGCTCGGCTCGACCATGACCGGTCTGACCCTGGCCGGTGCCGGCATCGCCCTGGTGCCCGCCGACAACTTCATGCAGCAAGCCTGGGTGTTCGGCCTGATCGGTGCCGCGACCTTGTCGGCGAGTGTCGCCTATGCCGTCAGCCTGCCGGCGTTTCTGTCCTTTACCTTGCCGTGCCTGCTGCCGGCGATCGGCTACCTGTTCTGGGGCGGTGATGAGCAGGCGCGCGGTTGGGGCTGGCTCGGGCTGATTCTGCTCGGTTCGCTGAGCGTGGTCGCCTGGCAGGTCAATCGGCTGATCGATCGTGGCTTGCTGCGACGGTTTCAGAATCAGCACCTGATCGAACACCTGCAGCAAGCGCAGAACCGCAGCGAGCAGCTCAATCAGGCGCTGGCCAAGGAGATCGAACAGCGGCGCTGTGCCGAGGGCCAATTGCGTGAGGCGCAGATTGAGCTGGAAGATCGCGTGGCCCAGCGCAGCCGCGAACTGGACGTGGCCAATCAGGCGCTGAGCAAAAGCGAAGCCCGGCTGGCCCTGGCGTTGAAGGCCAGTGAGCTGGGGCTGTGGGACTGGAACCTGCAGACCGACGAAGTCCATCACACGCAGATTCAGGAGCTGTTCGGCCTCGCGCCGGAGTACGTCACGGCAATCCTGCGCGACCTCAAGCCACGCCTGCATCCCGAGGACGTGCCGTCGCTCAAGCAGGCGCTGATCGAGCACCTGAAGGGCCGCACCGAGGACTATCAGATCGAATACCGCGTACGTCACGGCGACGGTCATTGGGTGTGGATCGAAGACCGCGGTCGCGCCGTGGAGCGCAGTGACAGTGGGCGGGTGATCCGCATGGTCGGCACCCGGCGCGACATCAGCGCGAGCAAAAGCCTCGAAGAACAGCAGCGACTGGCGGCCACGGTGTTCGAAGCGGCCAGCGAAGGCATCGTTATTCTCGACCCGAACTACGCGCTGATCGCGATCAATCAGGCGTTCAGCCGCGTCACCGGTTATGACATCGAAGACATGCTCGGGCGCAACGTCGTCGAACTGCCATGCAGTCGTGATGCGCGGCGGCACTACGTCTCGATCCGCCACGCTTTGGAGCAGCACGGCAGTTGGCAGGGCGAACTGGTGGAAACCCGCAAGAACGGCGAGCTGTATCCGCAGTGGCTGCAACTCAACGCGGTGCGCGACAGTCGGGGAAACGTCAGTCATATCGTCGGCTTCTTCGCCGATCTTTCTGCGCGGCGCGAATCCGAAGAGCGCATGCGCTTCCTGACGCATTACGATGAGCTGACCGGGCTGGCGAACCGCTCGCTGTTCCGCGAACGCCTGCACGAAGCCCATCAGCGCGTGCGTCAGGGCGGGCGCCGCAGTCTGGCGCTGCTGCACATCAATCTCGATCGCTTCAAGTTGCTCAACGACAGCCTCGGCCACGAGGTGGCGGATCAGCTGTTGCAGAAAATGGCCCGACGTCTGGTCAACGCCTTGCCGGAGGCCGACACCATCGCCCGACTGTCCGGTGATGAATTTGCCGTGCTGTTCGATGCCTACGGCAACCTGTCGAGCCTGGCGCGGGTCGCCACGCGGCTGTCGAGCAAGCTGCGCCTGCCGCTGACGGTCGAAGGGCATGAACTGGTGGTCAGTGCCTCGATGGGCATCAGCATGCTGCCGGACAACGCCCGGGAAATCTCTGCGCTGGTCAGTCAGTCGAACATGGCCATGCAACACGCCAAGCATCTGGGCGGCAACAATTTCCAGTTCTACACCGACAGCCTGCAGGCCCGTACCCTTGAGCGCCTGCAACTGGAAAACCAGCTGCGCAAAGCCATCGAAGACAAGCAGCTCAAGGTGTTCTACCAGCCGAAGCTGTGCCTGCAAACCGGGCGCCTGAATGCGGCGGAAGCGCTGGTGCGTTGGGATCATCCAAGTATGGGCCGGGTCCCGCCGGGGGACTTCATTGGTCTGGCCGAGGAAACCGGACTGATCGGCCCGATCGGCGAATTTGTACTGCGCCAGGCCTGCTGGCAGGCGTGCGAGTGGCAGCGGCAAGGGCTGGAGCCGATTCGGGTATCGGTGAACCTGTCGGTGCATCAACTGCGTCAGGGCAAACTGGTCAGTCTGGTGCGCCAGGTGCTGGAAGAAACCGGGCTGGCGCCGCACTACCTCGAACTGGAACTCACCGAGAGCCAGTTGCTCGACAGCGTCGAACACATCATCGCGACCTTCCAGCAGTTGCGCGACTTGGGGGTGAAGCTGGCGATCGATGACTTCGGCACCGGCTATTCGTCGCTGAGTTACCTGAAACGAATTCCGGTGGATTACGTGAAGATCGATCAGGCGTTCATTCGCGGACTGGGGCAGGGCAGCGAGGATGCGGCGATCACTCGGGCGATCATTGCCATGGCTCACGGGCTGTCGTTGAAAGTGGTGGCCGAAGGCGTCGAGCGGCAAGAGCAGCTGGAATTTTTACGTGCTGAGCGCTGCGACGAAGTTCAGGGGTATCTGATCAGTCGCCCGGTGGAGGCTGAGCGTCTGGCTGGGCTTTTACGCGAACAGGGAAATCCGCTTTAAGGGCTACATGCACTCCATCGCGCCTGATATGGGGACATGGAGTTACGCATTGAGCAGGCAAAAAGCCAATTCATGTAGTATAACTACAAGCGTGCTACATCCTTGCCCATAAGAAGAGTCCAGCCCCTTGAATCTGCTGCAACACATCGCCCAGTCACGTCACCTGTTACGCAAGTCGGAGCTCAAGGTCGCCGACCACGTGCTGCTTGACCCTGCGGCGGTGATGCACAGTTCCATGGCCGACCTGGCCCACAGCGTCGGTATCAGCGAGCCGACCATCGTGCGTTTCTGCCGGGCCATCGGCTGTTCCGGCTTTCAGGACCTCAAGCTCAAACTGGCGCAAAGCCTGGCCGCCGGTGCCAGCTTCGGCCAGTTCGCGATCCACGAAGACGACTCGGTCGCCGACTACAGCCTGAAAATTTTCGACACCACGTTGCACACCCTGATGGAGGTTCGCGAGAAACTCGATCCGGTGGAATTGCAGCGCGCGGTGACGCTGATGTCCCAAGCGCAGCGTGTCGAGTTCTATGGCTTTGGTGCGTCAGGCGCGGTGGCGGCGGATGCGCAGCACAAGTTCTTCCGTCTGCTGCTGACGGCGGCGGCGTATTCCGACCCGCACATGCAGGCGATGTCTGCAGTGACGTTGAAGCCGACCGACGTGGCGATCTGCATTTCCCAGTCCGGGCGCTCCAAGGATCTGCTGATCACCGCCAACCTGGTTCGCGAGAGCGGCGCGTCGCTTATCACCTTGTGCCCGAGCCAGACACCGTTGGCCGAGCTGTCGACCGTCAACCTGGCGATCGATGTGCACGAAGACACCGAGATCTATACACCGCTGACCTCGCGAATCGCGCATCTGGTGGTAATCGACGTGCTGGCGATGGGCGTGGCCATGGCGCGTGGGCCTAGCCTGGTCAATCACCTCAAGAGCGTGAAGCGCAGCCTGCGCAGCTTGCGCCTGTCGCCCAAGGCTGTGAAAGCCTTAGACGATTAAGATCAAAAGATCGCAGCCTTCGGCAGCTCCTACACCGATCCCTGTAGGAGCTGCCGAAGGCTGCGATCTTTTGCTTTTCGGCGGTGGCCTTCATCAAACCGTCATCCCGCCTGCCTATCGTGAAACTCCCGTACTCGCCTTGGGAGACTCGAAATGGCTCAGCCCTACGAAGAACGCAACAGCGCCGCGAAAACCCGTCGTCAGCAGGAAGACCAGCGTCGAATGGAATTCCGTCGCGCAATCGAAGATCGCTTCGAACTCCGTCAGCTTCAGGCTGAAATCGGTGGTTTTCCCGAGGAACTCGAACTTAATCACTGGCAGGCAGCGCCCGCAGCTTCCCGTCGAAGCGTTCAACCAGCGCGCTGATCTGCACCCGTTCGCTGCGGATAAACGCCAGGAAGGCGTGCGCCACCGGTGACAGCCGTTTGGCCTTGGCTTGCACCAGGCACCAACTGCGAAACAGCGGCAACTCTTCGACCGGCAGTTCGACCAGGCCGCCGGTCGCCAGCTCCAGGTTCAGGGCGTGGCGCGTCAACAGCGCCAGGCCCAGGCCCGCCACCACGCATTCACGCTGGGCTTCGGCCGACGCCACTTCCTGGGTCTGGGTGAAGTGCACGCGTTTCTCTTTGAAATACTCTTCGCAGGCCAGTCGCGTGCCCGAACCCGGTTCGCGGATCAGCAGCGTGTAAGGCTCGAGATCCTGCAAACGCAGCGGCCCCATGTGTGCCAACGGATGGTCCGGGCGCGCCACGGCAACAATCGGATTGTTCAGAAACGGCAGAAATTCCAGGCCCATGTCCTGCGGCACCATCGACATGATCACCAGATCATCGCGGTTGTCGGAGAGGCGGCGGATCACTTGGCCACGGTTAACCACCGTCAGTTGCAGATTCACTTCCGGATGCTGGCGCTTGAACGCGGCGAACAGGTGCGGTACGAAATATTTGGCGCTGGATTCCACCGCCAGTTTCAGTTGCCCCTGCAGCGAGCCCTGCATGTCCGACAGCTGCATGTCGAGGTTTTCCAGACGGCCGAAGATGTCCCGGCTGGCGCGTTGCAGGGCTTCGGCGGCCTCGGTCATGTAGAGTTTTTTGCCGACATAATCGAATAATGGCTGGCCGATCAGCTCTTCAAGCTGACGAATCTGTAGGCTGACGGCCGGTTGTGTCAGAGACATTTCATCGGCTGCGCGGCTGTAGGAACGCAAATCACACACTTCGTTGAAAATCTGCAACTGGCGTAATGTCATACGCATCAAGGACTTACGCATTTTTTATAGGCTCTGACGGCAGGCTGATGGTTTAACTATAAGTCTTTGCTTATGCCTGACCCAATTTTTATTCATTTTTGTTAATCCCTTGTGAGGGCTAGTGTGGGGCTGCGACCAAATTGAAACATTTGGTCACGCGTCGACCTGGGTCTAGCAGGTCGTGGTGCCACCGGCTCAAGGGAATTTCCAAGTGATAAAAAAGATCCTGATCGCCAACCGTGGTGAGATTGCCGTACGAATCGTGCGGGCCTGCGCCGAGATGGGCATTCGCTCGGTTGCGATTTTTTCCGACGCCGACCGGCATGCCTTGCATGTGAAGCGTGCGGACGAAGCCCACAGCATCGGTGCCGAGCCACTGGCCGGTTATCTCAACCCGCGCAAGCTGGTAAACCTGGCGGTGGAAACCGGTTGCGATGCACTGCACCCCGGTTACGGCTTCCTCTCGGAAAACGCTGAGCTGGCAGAAATCTGCGCCGAACGCGGGATCAAATTCATCGGCCCGTCGGCAGAAGTCATTCGCCGCATGGGCGACAAGACCGAAGCCCGGCGCAGCATGATCAAGGCCGGCGTGCCGGTCACCCCGGGCACCGAAGGCAACGTGTCGGGTATCGAGGAAGCGCTGAGCGAGGGCGACCGTATCGGTTATCCGGTGATGCTCAAGGCCACCTCCGGTGGCGGCGGTCGCGGTATCCGTCGCTGCAACAGCCGCGAAGAACTCGAACAGAATTTCCCCCGAGTGATTTCCGAAGCGACCAAGGCTTTCGGTTCGGCGGAAGTGTTCCTGGAAAAATGCATCGTCAATCCCAAGCACATCGAAGCGCAGATCCTCGGCGACAGCTTTGGCAATGTGGTGCACCTGTTCGAGCGCGACTGCTCGATCCAGCGCCGCAACCAGAAGCTGATCGAAATCGCCCCGAGCCCGCAACTGACCCCGGAACAGCGCGCCTACATCGGCGACCTGTCGGTGCGTGCGGCCAAGGCTGTGGGCTACGAGAATGCCGGCACCGTGGAATTCCTGCTCGCCGAGGGCGAGGTGTACTTCATGGAGATGAACACCCGGGTGCAGGTGGAGCACACCATCACCGAAGAAATCACCGGGATCGACATCGTCCGCGAACAGATCCGCATCGCCTCCGGCCTGCCGCTGTCGGTGAAGCAGGAAGACATTCAGCACCGTGGTTTCGCGTTGCAGTTCCGCATCAACGCCGAAGACCCGAAAAACAACTTCCTGCCGAGCTTCGGCAAGATCACCCGTTACTACGCCCCCGGTGGCCCGGGCGTGCGCACCGATACAGCGATCTACACCGGCTACACCATTCCGCCGTTCTACGACTCGATGTGCCTGAAACTGGTGGTCTGGGCGTTGACCTGGGAAGAGGCGATGGACCGTGGCCTGCGGGCGCTGGACGACATGCGCCTGCAAGGCGTGAAAACCACCGCCGCGTACTACCAGGAAATCCTGCGCAACCCGGAATTCCGTAGCGGCCAGTTCAATACCAGCTTCGTGGAAAGCCACCCGGAACTGACCAACTACTCGATCAAGCGCAAACCCGAAGAGCTGGCCCTGGCCATCGCCGCCGCCATCGCCGCCCACGCAGGCCTGTGAGGAATACAACAATGTCCAAGAAGATCTTTGTCACCGATACCATCCTGCGCGACGCTCACCAATCGTTGCTCGCTACCCGCATGCGCACCGAAGACATGCTGCCGATCTGCGACAAGCTCGACAAAGTCGGTTACTGGTCGCTGGAGTGCTGGGGCGGCGCGACGTTCGACGCTTGCGTACGCTTTCTGAAAGAAGACCCGTGGGAGCGTCTGCGCCAACTGCGCGCCGCGCTGCCCAACACCCGTCTGCAAATGCTTCTGCGCGGGCAGAACCTGCTCGGCTATCGCCACTACAGCGACGACGTGGTCAAAGCTTTCGTTGCCAAGGCAGCGGTCAACGGCATCGACGTTTTCCGCATCTTCGACGCGATGAACGACGTGCGTAACCTACGCGTAGCGATCGAAGCGGTGAAGGCTGCCGGCAAACACGCTCAGGGCACCATCGCCTATACCACCAGCCCGGTGCACACCATCGACGCGTTTGTGGCGCAGGCCAAGCAGATGGAAGCCATGGGTTGCGACTCGGTGGCGATCAAGGACATGGCCGGTCTGCTCACGCCGTATGCCACCGGTGAACTGGTGCGAGCGTTGAAAGCCGAGCAATCGCTGCCAGTATTCATCCACTCGCACGACACGGCGGGTCTGGCGGCGATGTGCCAATTGAAGGCCATTGAAAACGGCGCCGACCACATCGACACCGCGATCTCCAGCTTCGCCTCGGGCACCAGCCATCCGGGCACCGAGTCGATGGTCGCTGCGCTCAAGGGCACCGAGTACGACACCGGTCTGAATCTGGAACTGCTGCAGGAAATCGGTCTGTACTTCTACGCCGTACGCAAGAAGTACCACCAGTTCGAAAGCGAATTCACTGCCGTCGACACCCGCGTGCAAGTCAACCAGGTGCCAGGCGGGATGATCTCCAACCTCGCCAACCAGTTGAAAGAGCAGGGCGCGTTGAACCGCATGGGCGAAGTGCTGGCGGAAATTCCGCGGGTGCGTGAAGACCTCGGCTTCCCGCCGCTGGTAACGCCGACCTCGCAGATCGTTGGTACCCAGGCGTTCTTCAACGTGCTGGCCGGCGAGCGCTACAAGACCATCACCAACGAAGTGAAGCTGTATCTGCAAGGCGGCTATGGCAAGGCGCCGGGCGTGGTCAACGAGAAACTGCGCCGTCAGGCCATCGGCAGCGAAGAGGTGATCGACGTACGCCCGGCCGATCTGCTCAAGCCGGAAATGACCAAGCTGCGTGCCGACATCGGCGCACTGGCCAAGTCCGAAGAAGACGTGCTGACCTTTGCCATGTTCCCTGACATCGGCCGCAAGTTCCTCGAAGAGCGTGCCGCCGGCACCCTCGTTCCGGAAGTGCTGTTGCCGATCCCTGAGGCCGGTGGTGTGGCCAAGGCCGGCGGCGAGGGCGTGCCGACCGAGTTCGTCATCGATGTCCACGGCGAAACTTACCGCGTCGACATCACGGGTGTCGGTGTGAAGGCCGAAGGCAAGCGTCACTTCTACCTGTCCATCGACGGCATGCCGGAAGAAGTGGTGTTCGAGCCGCTCAATGAATTCGTCGGTGGTGGCAGCAGCAAACGCAAACAAGCGTCGGCACCGGGCCATGTCAGCACCACCATGCCGGGCAACATCGTCGATGTGCTGGTCAAGGAAGGCGACACCGTCAAGGCTGGCCAGGCCGTGCTGATCACCGAAGCGATGAAGATGGAGACCGAAGTCCAGGCAGCGATTGCCGGCAAGGTCACCGCCATTCATGTGGCCAAGGGCGACCGGGTGAATCCTGGCGAAATCCTGATCGAGATCGAAGGCTGAGATAACTGCCGCGATTCAACGTTTTAAACCTCGGGGGGGCATGTGCTCCCCTTTTTTTCGCCTGCAATATGCTGTTCTCTGTAGGAGCTGCCGAAGGCTGCGATCTTTTGATCTTCAAGAGCAAAGTCAAAAGATCGCAGCCTGCGGCAGCTCCTACACTAGCGTTGTGTCAGAACGCCATGCGCCACTGACCCGTCACGCCGTAGCTGCGGCTATCAGAGCCGGCTTCGCCGCTGATGCCGAGGCCCAGGGTGTTGCGAGTGGACAGCGTCAGGTCCAGACCTGCATCCAGGGTAAAAACGTTGCGATCCATCTCGGCCCCGATCACCTCAAAGCTTTTGCCACCCTTGACCAGTCGCTGGCGCGTTTCGTTATCGAGCTCGCCATAGGTGTGTTTCACGCTGGCGCTGAGACGCGGCGTCAACTGCATGCCGTTGGCCAGGTGACTGGTTTTCGCCAGGCGCAGGCCGACGGTGCTGCTCGGGTTCGCCCGGGTTTGCCCCTGAACCTTGAGCGCCGCATCGCCACCTTTCTCGGTGTAACCATCACGCTGGTAGCGTTGATAGCCGACGCTGGCGAACGGTTCGAAGCTGACGTTGCCACGCCCCAGGTTGTAGCCGACTTCGGCAAACACCTGCTGGGTGCTGGCGTCATAGCTGCTCTTGAGGCGATCACTGAAACCCTGGAAGGCAACGCGACGTTTGCCGCTGCCGTCATGAATGCCGTACGAGGCCCCCAGGCGCAGGGCAAACGGGCCGTCCTGACGCAGCGCGTAGGCGCCGAGGTACCAACTGTCGAGATCGCCGTCTAACTGTCGGGCATCGAAGCGGGTTTGCGCTTTTGCGCCCATCAGGCCGACATGCCATTGCTCGTCGATTCGCCAGTCGGCCCCCATGATCAGACCTTGAGTGGAATGCTTCAGGACACTGTCGGCGTCCCGGTCGACCTTGCCGCCATGCCCCAGCGCTTGCAGCCAGACCCGTCCATTGCCTTCGTCGGAAGCAGCCAGACGTGGTGCATTCCCTGAGCTCCGCGCTCCATTGGCGCTGTCCAGTTGATGCATGGCCGAAAGCATGCTGGCGCTGAGCGGATTGACGCTGCTCAGTGTGGCTTTGGCGAGGTTGGCGTTGCTGCCGGCGGCGAGTTGTTCGAGAGCCACGCTGGCCGTTGGCTTGCTGGCGCCGAGCAGGGCCGTGACGGCAGTATTTTGAGGTGTGGCCGCACCCATGGCTGTGCTTGGTTGGCGAGGTACCGCAGGTTCTTGAGGTTGCTGAGGTTGCTGAGGTTGCTGAGGGGTGGAGGGTATCTCGTCAATGCTTTGCGCGAGCGCCTGACTATTCTGCGTGGTCGCAAGGCTTTCAAGCGGCACATCGTTACGGGCATAGAGCAATCCCACTCGTTGTGCCTCGTAGTGCAGCGTCGGGGTCATGTATGCCAGATCGTTTTCAACGGTGCGAAACTGCCCCTCAATCTTTCCCGCTTCCAGAACGGTGTGCTGACTGCTTTGCGGATAGTCGCCGGCGGTGACGAGTTTCAGGGTGGCGTCACCCAAATGAGCGGTTCCCTTTACGACCACTGTCTGACTGTTGCCGGATGCATCCACGGCATAGGCCAGCACGGCAGAACGGGTCAGGCGCAGATCTCCCGCGATCTTGGGTGCGCCGTAGACATCGTCGACGGTCATGCGTCCGTACACGTTCAAATGATTAACCGCACCATTCCCGGCTATATGGGCGTTTTCCTGAACATCCACCATGCCGTCAATGAGGCCCTGGTTGGTCAGGTCACCGCCAGACGCGACAGTGACGCCGCCATTGATCGCTCCTTTGTTGATCAAGATACCTTCGGTCACCGCCGTGCCCAGAATTTGCCCATCGTTGACCAGCAATGCCTTCGGATGAACCAGTACACCGAGACTGAAATCACCCGGTCCGCTGCGGGTCCAGCTCCCGCGCCTGACCTCCAGCCCACTGAAGTTACGGGTTTCACCCAGCACCCCTTTCCTGTTCGCGTCGAGTTGCAGCAGGTTATCGCCCCCGCCACCGTCGACCAGGCCGGCGAAACTGCCCCGAGATTGCACCGTGACAAGGTCATTGCGCCCATCGAGCGTCAGCGCCACACCCTCCTGCGCCGGATAGGCTTTGCTGACCTTCAGTTGGACGGTTTCCGGATGATTGGCGAAAGCGTTGGTCGCTGATTTGAATGCTTCAGGGGAAGCGGGAGAGATGCCTTGAGTTTCTGGCGGTGCATCCTGAGCCATGGACAGATCGGCACATCCCATGGCCAAAGCAATGGCTAATGTCAGGTGTTTTGGTCGAAAGTGGAATTGAACGGGCATCGAGTTCAGCCTCTCGTGGAAGGAGGCCAAACTCTAAGTTGGAGCCGGCAGGCACCGATGTCAGCCGGATCGCTCGGTGCTGCGGGCTGCGTCTGTTTGATCTTCGGAAAAGAGCGGCTCGACACGGATTGGCGGAATGCGTCGTGGCGCCGCGTTGTCGTTTCCTACAAGTTACGGTGCCATCAGCCGCTTGTAATGATCAGAAATTCATCTGCCACTGCTCGATCCGCCCGTGGTGGAAGTCTGTCGGCGGATCCGCTCAGCTACGCCGCACATAAGCCTTGCCGTAATGCCGCTCCATCCGCGCCTGGATCAGCTCCAGACCGATCGACATCAGCCAGTAAATGATCGCCGCCGTGGTCAGCATCTCGATATAGCGGTAGCTCGAGCGTCCGTAGGACTGCGCCAGAAACATCACTTCCCAGACGCCCATCACCGAGATCAGTGACGAATCCTTGAGCATCGAGATGAACTGGTTGGTGGTCGGCGGGATGATCGTGCGCATCGCCTGGGGCAGGGTGATGCGCCAGAAGATCACGCTCTCGCGCATGCCCAGCGCCAGCGAAGCTTCGCGTTGGCCGTAGGGCACGCCGAGGATGCCGGCGCGGAAAATCTCGCTGAGGTAGGCGCCGTAGTTAAGTGACAGGGCGATGATCCCGGCTACCACTGCGCCGGGCACCACGCCCAGTTGCGGCAGGCCGAGGTAGATCAGCAGGATCTGGATCAGCAGCGGCGTGCCGCGAAAGAACGAGGTGTAGAAACTGGCGATCCCGAATGCCACGGCGCTTTTCGACAGGCGCGCCAGAGCGGTGACGAAGCCCAGCAAGGACGAGGCGACGATCGCGCAGGCGCAGAGAAACAGGGTCAGTGCCGCGCCCTGCAGAAAGCCGTTGGGCGCCAAGTGCACGCCGAGCAGATTCGGCAGCTTGTCGAGGATGATCGAGAGCTTCAGATCGAAGCTGAGGAAAAACCCGGCAAACAGGCTGAACATCGCCGCCCAGGTCAGGTACAGGCGCGTGCGGAAACCGAGCAGCCGTTGCAGGCGCGATTCAGTCACCGGTTGCGGTTGCGGTGGCTGTGGAGGTGTCGGGAAGGCAGTCATTGGCTGATATCGGCGCCGATCCATTTCTGCGACAGCTTGCTCAGCGTGCCGTCCTGCTTGAGTTGCGCAAACACCTCGCGCACTTTGGCGTCCCACTGGGCGTCACCCTTTTCGATGGCCACCGAGTTAGGTTCCGAGTACAGCGGCGCGCCCGCCAGTTTGAAACGCTGATCCTGATTCAGGCGCGGCTGCGCGGTCACCAGATTGGTGAGGATGGCGTCCAGGCGCACACCGGCGCCCAGACCCAGATCCTGAAAGGCAACGTTGTCGGTATCGTACGGAGCGATCTGCACATCCTCGAACGGGTACTCCAGACGCGTGTCTTCGGCGCCTTCGATGACCAGATTCTTGTTCAGATAGCTTTCGTAGCTGCTGGCGCTGGTCAGGCCGACTTTCTTGCCGCTCAGGTCCTTGGCGCCGTGGATGCGATCGTCCTTGGCGTTGACCACGATCACGGCAGGCGAGGCGTAGTACTCGACCGGGAAATCGAACACTTCGGCGCGCGCCTTGCTCGGGGTCATGGAGCAGATGCAGATGTCATAGCGCCCGCTCCAGCGGCCGGCAGCGATCACGTCCCAGGATGGTGTTTCGAGGCGCAGCTTGACCCCCAGCTTGTCCGCAACGGCTTTGGCGACGTCCACGTCGAAGCCGTCGAGCTGATTCTGCTCATTGAGAAACGAGAAGGGTGGGTAGCTTTCCATCAGCACGCCGACCAGTTGTTTTTTCTGTTCGACGCGATCGAGTGTGGCGCCGCCGAAGGCTTGAGTGGACGCGGCCAGAATCGTCAGGCCCAGCGCCAGTAGCGGTTGAAGTTTCACAGTCGACACCTGAAAAAAAGGGGTTGTTATTAACCGAATGGTGCGTATTAAATAGTTATAAGAACTACTCTGGTAGTGAGTAATTTTCATAAGCATATGAGCGAAAAGCATATGGGCACAGCAAGCACGGTAATTCTCGATGGCGGCATGGGCCGTGAGTTGCAACGCGCCGGGGCGCCGTTTCGGCAGCCGGAGTGGTCGGCGCTGGCCCTGATCGAAGCACCGCAAGCGGTCGAAGCGGTGCACGCCGCCTACATCGCCAGCGGCGTCAATGTGATCACCAGCAACAGTTATGCGGTCGTGCCGTTTCATATTGGCGAGACGCGGTTTGCCGCTGAAGGTCAGGCACTGGCGGCGTTGGCCGGAGAGCTGGCACAGCGTGCGGTACAGGCCTCGGGCAAAGCGGTGCGAGTGGCCGGTTCGTTGCCGCCGCTGTTCGGCTCCTATCGCCCGGATCTGTTCGAAGCGGCGCGGGTGAACGAATTGCTGACGCCACTGGTGACCGGCCTGGCGCCACATGTCGACCTGTGGCTGGCGGAAACCCAGAGCTCGATCATCGAGGCGCGTTCCATTCGCGCCGGTCTGCCGCAGGACGGCAAACCGTTCTGGCTGTCGTTTACTTTGAAGGATGAAGACACCGACGAGGTGCCGCGTCTGCGTTCCGGTGAGCCGGTGGCCGAAGCAGCGGCAGTGGCGGCGGAGTTGGGCGTGGAGACGCTGCTGTTCAATTGCAGCCAGCCGGAAGTGATCGGCGCAGCGATTGATGCGGCGCGCGATACCTTCGAGCGTTTGGGTGTGCAGATTCACATCGGCGCGTATGCCAATGCGTTTCCACCGCAACCGAAAGAGGCAACGGCCAACGACGGCCTCGATCCGCTGCGCGATGATCTGGATCCGCCGGGGTATTTGCACTGGGCGATTGACTGGCAGCAGCGGGGCGCCAGCCATTTGGGCGGTTGCTGCGGGATCGGGCCGGAACACATCGCGGTGCTGGCGCAAAAGCTGGGGTAAACAACAGATCAAAAGATCGCAGCCTGCGGCAGCTCCTACATGGGATTGATGTTCACCCTGTAGGAGCTGCCGCAGGCTGCGATCTTTTGCTTTGACGATTTAACTACGGCACTCGACCAAACCTTTGAGCTGCCCGGTCGGTATCTGGTTGGCATCGCTCAACCACTGCTCGAACCCTGCCGCAATCGCCGGCCACTCCGAATCCAGAATCGAATACCACGCGGTATCGCGGTTCTGTCCCTTGACCACCATGTGCTGACGGAACACGCCTTCGAAGCTGAAACCCAGACGTTCGGCGGCGTATTTGGAGCGGGCGTTGCCGTTGTTGCACTTCCACTCCAGGCGACGATAGCCCTGTTCGAAGGCGTATTTGGCCAACAGGTAAACCGCTTCGGTACTCTTCGGTGAACGTTGCATCGGCGCACCGAAGGTGACGTGGCCGATCTCGATGCGCCCCTGCGCCGGGACGATCGACATCAGGCTGAGGATGCCTTGCACCTGGCCCGTGACGCGGTCGATCACGCTGAAGAAATATGGATCGCTGCTGGCAGCGTGATTGTTCAACCAGTCATTGAAAACGCTGCGCTCGGGAAACGGCCCATACGGCAAGTAATCCCACAGCTTCGGGTCGGCGCCGGGGCCTTCGAGGGCGTTGAACAGATCGTCGCCGTGACGCGCCGGGTCGAGGCGTTCCAGGCGGATGAAACGGCCTTCGAGCAAGGTGGCGGTGGGGGCGGGAACGCCTTTCCAGTCGGCAAGTGCAGTGGTCATGTACGCGGCTCCTTAAATGGCTTTGCGAAACTGGATGAACCCCGGGCGCTCGGCGATGCGCTCGTAGAGCTGGATCGCGGTGGCATTGGTTTCGTGAGTCAGCCAATGCACCTTGCAGCAACCGTCGGCCTTGGCGGTGGCGTAGACGTGTTCGATCAGCAAGCGACCGACGCCGGTGCCACGGGTTCCCGGCGTCACCAGCAGGTCTTGCAGGTAGCAGGAGTTTTCGATGCTCCAATTGGAGCGGTGATAGATGAAATGCACCATGCCCACTGCTTTACCGTCGGCCCAGGCGAGGGCTGCGTGGGTCGGCTCACTCGGGTCGAGGAAACGTTGCCAGGTGCTGTGCGTGACGGCGTCCGGCAACTCGCTGTTGTAGAAGCGCAGGTAGGCCTGCCACAACGGTAACCAGGCGGCGTGATCACCGGCAGTCACCGGGCGGATCTGGATCTGACTCATGCTGATTTCCTTAACGCATCAAGTGGGCGAGGGTTCGGTCGGCGATGTCGGGGCTGGCAGCCAGGCCATCGCGCACGCCGGCAATGTCTTCGGCGCTGCGGTTCTGGCTGAGCTTGCGTTTGCCTTCGAGGCGATCGATGGGAATGGCGAAACCGACGATGGCCTTGAGCATGCCGTCGATATAGTCGGCCGGCGCATCGTCGACCTTCCACGGTTGCGCGCGACCGGCTTCATGGCGATCGGTCAGGGTGCTGACGATGTCGAGCAGGCGCCCGCCGTCGCTGAAGGTTTCGGCGTGGCCATAGGCGTGCACGGCAACGTAGTTCCAGGTCGGCACGACTTTGCCGTGCTCGGCCTTGCTCGGGTAAAACCCCGGGCTGACGTAGGCGTCGGGGCCGGCAAATATCAGCATCGCTTCAGCGCCGTCGCGCAGGTCTTTCCATTGCGGATTGGCTTTGGCCAGGTGCCCGTACAGCGTACCGTTCGAGCCCTGTTCGCGGTGCAGCAGCACCGGCACATGGCTGGCTTGCAGGCCGTTTTCACCATGACTCACCAGAATCGCGAGACGGCTGGCGAGGATCAGTTCGTGCAGTTGCGACAGTTCGTCGATGGCAAAGGCGCGGGGCGTGTACATGGAGAGATTTTCCTTGGCGAATGCCTGCATCCTAGGCAGGCTATTGGTCTGTTGTAAGAGCCATTGAAGACCAATTTCATAGGTCCATTGTCATGCCCGAATCGCCCACGCTGTCCATGCCGTTTAATCCGGCCGGTATCGAGCTCGACCGCCGTCAGGGTTTGAGCCGCCAGCTCTATCAGGCGCTGCGCCTGCGCGTGCTAGACGGGCGGCTGGCCAGTGGCACGCGGTTGCCGGCGAGTCGTGATCTGGCGGCGGCATTGGCGATTTCCCGCAACAGCGTGGTGCGCGCCTACGATCAGTTGTACGCCGAAGGCTTCATCGAAGGCCGCGTCGGGGACGGCACATATGTCGCTCAATTACCGCAAAGCGCATTGCCCACAAAAAAGCTATCCACAAAAGTATCCACAGGGTTTTCAACAGGCTTACCCACAGCCTTATCCACAAATTGGCTGGATTTGCCTGTGGTTCCATCCAGTAAAGTTATCCACAGCGGCGCTGCGCAGCGTCTGGAAAACAACCATTTATCGTTACCGCCGAGTGGCCCGCCGAAGGCCTTTCGGGTCGGCGTTCCGGCCTTCGATCTGTTCCCGTTCGAGGTCTGGGCCAAGCTCAACGCGGCTTTCTGGCGCAAACCCGATCTGCAGCAGCTGTGTTACGGCGATCCGGCCGGGGATCAGCGCCTGCGTGGATTGATCGCCGCGTATTTGCGCAGCTCGCGCGGCATGCAGTGCACGGCTGAGCAAATAGTGATCACCAGTGGCGCGCAACAGGGCATCAGCCTTTGTGCACAGCTGCTGGTCGAGCCGGGCGATGCGGTGGGCATCGAGAATCCGGGCTACCGCGCGGCTGGCCATGCCTTTGCGGTGGCCGGCGGCCGGTTGCACGGGGTGCCTGTGGATCAGGACGGCATTGATTGCACGGCGCTGGGGCAAATCGCCGATTGCCGCCTGGCCTATGTCACACCTTCCCACCAGTACCCGAGCGGCGTGGTCATGAGCCTCGCCCGTCGGCTTGAGCTGCTGGCCTGGGCCGAACGCAGCCAGGGCTGGATCATCGAGGACGATTACGACGGCGAGTACCGTTATAGCGGGGCACCGCTGGCACCGTTGGCGGCACTGGATCGTCAGGGCCGGGTGCTCTACGTCGGAACGTTCGGCAAGGTCGCCTTTCCGGCGTTGCGTCTGGGCTATCTGGTGTTGCCGACGGGGCTGGTACAGGCCTTCGCGCGGCGCCGTGCGGTGGACGTGCGGCATTCGGAAGTCAGCACCCAGGCAGTGATGGCCGAATTCATGGCGGCCGGACATTTCCAACGGCATATCCGGCGCATGCGGCGCGCCGCCCTGAGTCGGCGCAACTGTCTGCTGGCGCATTGGCCGGCCAACGTCGAAGGCGTCGCAGGCCTGCCCGCCGTGGCTGCCGGGCTGCACCTGACGGTCGCGGTGGACAGCGTTGCCCGTGAGCGCGAGCTGATCGCCCAGGCGGAAAGTGTCGGGGTCGAGGTCAATGGCCTGAGCAGCTATTGGTTACCCGACTCCCAAACCCCGGCGGATCAGCGCGCCGGCCTGGTGCTGGGGTTTGCCGCCGTGCCGGAGGTCGATATCCAGGCCGCTCTGGCACGGCTTCGCAGCGTCTGGTGCGGCTGACCGTCAGCTTTCGTCGGTTCCCGCATGGCGTGGGTGAAGGAACAGATCCCGCACCGCCGGACGGGTGATCCGGCGCAGCACGTTATCCACAGCATCGAAGCTGTCCAGTTCCTGGCGCGCTTTCGCTGGCAACTCCTGCAAAAAGCCGTCGGCAAACTTCAGGTGAGCAGCCGTGAAGCGATCGCTCGGATCGGTCAGCGTGTCGTAATGAAAGTGCGCAACCCACAACGGCTGGTCGTTGCGCGTCTTGTCGAGCACTCGGAACTCCTGAAAGAAATCCTTGCGCTGCCGGGTGCGGATGCGTCCGCGCGGGTCTTTGACGATTTGCACCAAATGGTGTTCGTACAGCCATTTCAGATAGCTCTCCCGGGGCTTGCGTGCAGTGAGCATGCTGCCGTAGACGTTGATGCCTTCGCGACGCAGACGGGCAGCGGCTTCACGCAAGTCGGTAGGCAGACTGCCTACAGGAAATTCAGCGCTTTTGCGCGCAAGTATTGCCTGAACGTTTACCGCTGCCTGATCGAAACGGGTTGCCTGTTGATCGAACAGATCCTGCATGTCGGCCGGGATGCGCGAAGGCCGCTGCGCATCGGCGCGCAGGCGTTTGATGAAGGCTTCCACTTCCGCGACCAGGGTCATCGCATTGTCGATCATCTGCGCATCGTCCAGTGTCGGGGCCACGGCGGGGCGCTTGATGGTTGAGCGGATCACCGGCATGTCTTCCGGCGCCTGGGGTTTGTCAGAGGACGCTGCCAATGGTGTATCGATGATTCGCGGCCGTGACTTGCTCACTTTGCCGATCCCGCGCGAGGTCGAAGGTGCCGGATCGAGTCTGGCCATGGCTGCGGTGGGAACCTCTTCCGGTTCCGGCAGGGCGATCAGCAGACGCTTGCGGGCCAACTGGTGAAAGTCTTCGACCAATTGCTGAACCCGCTGGAAGCGGTTCACTTCAAGGTGCGCGGAGGCGCTGGCCAACACCTCCTGCAGACGGCGCTGAGCATCGGCCAGACGGTCGACCACGGCGCTCAGTTGCTCGACATCCAGTGCCCGGCTGTTGCGCCGCTCCACGAGCAGATGGCCGGCCTCGGCAGCCCCCTCGATCACCGGAACGATCAGTTGCCGCAGTGGATCGAGGACGCTGTCCGGTGCGTCGCGCAGCGACAGCTCGGTGGACATGCCGATTTCATTGGCGTGCAAATCGCGTCGGCTGAACGAGGGCATCAGTCTGCGCAGTTCAATCGCCACTTTGCGGGTCGCGCCGGTATGTTGGTCGAGCCTGTCCAGCGAGGCGTGCAACTGCGCAAGGCGCTCGACCATCTCGTCACTGACGGCGATGGCCTGGCGTGCGGCCTGCATCTGCGTCGCGCGCGAGCGGGTCTCCGGTGGTTCCGAGGTGCTCAGTTGTGGCGCGACGATGCGCGCGTACTCGCGCAACTTCATGCGCATCCAGCCGCTGAGATAGCGATGCTGTTCGACCGAGAAGCGCATCAGTTGCGACTGGTAGAACACCCCGGCGCCACCGGCCTCTCGCCACTTTTCCAGATCCTGCAGGGCCTGACCGTAGGCACTGGCCAGTTCGTCGGCCTTGGCGATGTACGCGACCACGGCAGCTTCGGACATGGGCGCCGCCGGGTCGCCGTTCTCCAATGGCTGCAAGGCTTCGTCGAGGCTGGCCTTGCGCCGGGCTTCCTGTTCGATGAACCGGTGCAACGCCGCCCACGTCTCATCCTTGCGGGTGGCGCGCTCGCGGCGCAGTGCCTCGATCCTTCCGGTCGGGCCGCCACCGCGCAAGCGCAGTCTGAGATCCCAGTTCCACAGAGCGGTCTCGCGATCGAAACGAATGCTCAGACCGGAAAGCCCCGCTTTGTGCGGATCGACGATCAGCACCGGTTCGTCGCCCTCGACGCTGACTTGAAACCAGCGTGTTCCCACCTGGGCATAGAGTTTTCCCGAGGCTGAGTACAGGTGGGCGGCATTGGCGCGTGCATTTTCGGGCAGCGCCGGTCGGGGGACTTTCAAACGGTCAAGGCGTTGCACAAAACTTGCGTGTGCATCAAACCGTACTGGCGCGGAGTGTGCGAGCAAGGACCGATGCGCCTCGGGCAGGCTGGAGCCCCACGCCGCGGTGTCCTGCGTGATAGTCGGCGTGTTGCCGGGGAGCATTGGCGCTTTGGCGGTTTCTGCAAAGTGTGTGCGACTCGACCGTGGAATTTCGTTGAGCGGCCCCGAGAGTCGAATGCGCCGTACTGATGCTTTCTGCGCGAGCAGGATGCCCAGTGCCAGCAGCACGTCGCCGATCGAAGACCACTCGACCGCAGTGTTGCCACGCTCATGGGCATCCAGTGCCTGCTGGACCTGGCTGATGGTCTGCCAGACCCAGACAGCCGTGCCCGCCGGGCCGCCGAGAAAGTTGCTGGCCACACCGAAGATGGCCCAGCCGCTATCAGCCAACAGCGTCCAGCGCCGCTCGGAATTGGACGTCGATTGGCGATCGGCGAGATCGGCCATGGCCTGACTGTTGCTGGCGAACAGCTGCGAGAACACATCGCCGCTCAGGGGCGTATTCGCCAGGTCAACGGCGGCGGTCAGGTCGAGGTGCAAAAAGGGTTCGAACGCCAGTTCGGTAATCGTCCATGGCGAGGGCAGTCCGGCGGAAAACACATACTGCGCGTACTCGAAACTCAATGCCGGAGTGGGCAGCCAGGCCAGCACCGAATCGCGCAACTCACCCGGCTGGTAGAACGCGTACAGCATGTTCTGTTCCGAGGGGAACTGACGCAGCGATTGCTCGAGCAAGGGCCGGTAGAGCAGGCATGGGCCGCTGGCGCCGGCGCGCGGCCCGATGATGTACATGTTCGCCACCGTGTCCGGGGTACTGCCCAGGCGAAAGCGCGGGACGAAGGCCAGGGGCCGGATCTGCACCGGCCATTCGGAGGTGGGGGATTTGCCGGCGATGCAGTCGATCAATTGGCGGACCATACGATAACCCTGTTCATCGACATCACCCTGACGCTTGAGCTTGCACTCCAGCGCCAGCATCGGCAGCAGCTGCGGCAACTGTCTGCTGTAGCGGAGCCTGTGGCGCCCGGCCTGCACCGGGTCGTCGATCAAGGTGCGCTTGATCAGTTTCGGATAACGTTCGCCAATATTGACTGCGCTGGCGATGCGCGACAGCAGCTTTACCGTCAACCAGTCCGGTGTGGCGCTGCCGTCGGCGTAAGCGACCGTGGCGAGGTAAGGGCGAGTGTTATGCAAGGCGAATTCGCCAAGGGTCTGGACACTGACGCTGGTCGGATCGGGCAGGGTCAGACCGCCGGCTTCGAAGCTCTGGGTCAGGGTGATTCGTACATCATCGAGGGGCAGTTGCAGGGTATCGGCAGCGGATCGCTCGGCAACGATGGCGGCGCGCATCTGTTGCTGGGCATAGTCCAGAATCAACGGGACCTCGCGGTATTCGAAGCACTGGCTGTCGGACTCACCACGCAGGCTGCCCAGGTCGGTCAGATAGCCGCTGTAGGTCTGGATATCATCCAGCGATCCGGCTAGCAGCCATTGCGGAATCGCCCTGTCCAGTTGCTCGATGCGCGCGTCGTCATCTGTCCTGGAGTCGGTATCGCCTTCGCGCGGGTGTGAAAAGAATTTGGCCAGGGGCGAGCGACTGCCTGGATCGAGGGCATCGATCGAGTCGATCTGACAGCTCACCAGCGCCTGGACCATGGCATCGAAAATATTTCCGTCGGGCTCATAGAACCGCCATTTCAGACCTTGACCGCGCAAGTCGATGTCGATGCGCTCGGGCAGGGTGGCACCCAATTGCGCCATGGAACCGAACGATTCATAGCCTTCTTCGATGGTGAACAGCGCAAGCAACTCGCGACCGCCCAGTGTTGCGCTGAGCACCAGCGCGCCGGCCAGCATCAAGTGCTGCGTCTGGCTGCTCTCGGCCTGATCAAACACCAGGTCGAGATCAATCAGACGGGCGCGCACGTTCGACAGTTCGGCGCTGGTCGAGGCGCGAGACGCATTGTCCGGGTGTTGTGCGACGAGACGGGCGAGGCGGCACTCGTGCGTATCCCAGCCATTCACCGATTGCACGTTGAGCGCTTGTTGCAGGGTGTCGGCCAACTGTTGCCAGCGCGGTTTCTGCTCGATGATTTGATTCCAGTAATCGAGTTGGCTCTGCGCGAAGCCGGCGAACAGTACCGGGGCATTTTCGTTGAGCAACGTCGTCAGCACATCCATGCCGACCGGCAAATGCACCGGCTCTTCGGTCTGCGGTGACAAGGTCAGGAAGTGCTCGCCTTCAATGCAGTTGGCTTTGGTTTGGGTGAACGCCAGGCGCGCCAGCCAGTGAGTCAGCGATTCGAAACGACAGCTATGGCTGACCAGACTTTCGCCCTGTACCTGCCAGACCGGGGTCGCCAGCAAGGCTTTGTCGGGATCGATCTGCAGGTCGGGAAACTGTGTATTCAAGGCCTTGCGCAACAGTTGTGCCGCGGCGTCGTGCAAGACCGGTCCGCCGCTGGTCTGTTCGACCAGGCGGCTTTTGTTCAAGAGTTGGGGAGCAATGTTCGTGCGGATTGTTTCACTCATGGGATCGCAACCGTTGGGCAGGTGGAGAGTGCGGCAATTGCCGTGTGCAACCGACAGTAGCGAGCCGTCCAGCCCCTCGGGTGGTAGATATGTATAGGTTGAAACAAGCCCGCGCGTGGCGGGCTTGCGTTGAAAAACTTGCGATCAGGAGAAGAACAGCGCTTCAGCCTGTGAGCGGCTGATGCTGCTGCGATGGATCGCGATCAACTCCTGGTTACTGCGATTCTCGCGCTCGACGAAGGCGCCGCCCAGGCGCCGTTGTTCAAGGGTTTTCAGATGCGCGGCAGTGAAGGATGGCAACGGATCCGCCGGGTTGGTGTAGTGAAAATGTGCGTACCACAGGGCTTTTCCGGTCTTGCGATCGAGTATCGGGTACTCCAGCAGGTAATCCTTGCGCGGGCCTTTGAGTCGGCGGCGCTCGGTGGTTTTACTGATCGTCACTTCGCCTTTGGTGAACAGCCATTGGACCCGTGCAGCGGTGGGCGGCTGCTGTTTGGTGATGTCGATTCTGGCGGCGCGACCTTCGGCATAAAGGGCAGTGGCTTCGTTTTCGAGTTGCTGACGCAGGCTGGTAGCCGTGGACGTTTTGCCGTCGGTTTGATTGCCGGCGGTCAATGCCTGATCGATTTTTTCCATGGCTTCGCGCAGGCGCGTGGCATGTATGTAATAGGTTTCCTCGATCTCTGTCGGATTGCGTTGCGCCCGGGCAATGTGCGCCTGAGTGCGTTTTCTGAAGTCTGCCAGACCATCGAGCAACACCTGCGCGGCCTGAGTGCTTTTCGGCAGGTCGGGGCCCGGGCGTGGTGATACTGAAGGTCTGGCCGGCACCCGTTCCACCCAGTTGCCCGGGGATTTCTCGTGAAAGGTGGCAATCACTTTTCCGGTCAACGGGGCGACCACATCCACCAGGTCACCGTCCTGTCCGCCGGTACTGCGACGGGGTTGCCCGACCAGTGTGCCCTTGTAACGGGTCTTGATGATTTTGCGCGCCGGTGTGACCGGTGACCTGGACGGCCCGGCGACCGGTTCCACCAGGCGCTGCTCGCGTAGCAGGGTCGACAAATGTTGCACCGCGTCCTGATGGAATTCGGCAACGTGGCGCTTCACGCTTTCAAGACGCTCGGTATTCAGGTGCTGCGGATACTCGGCGACGAGGTCGACGAATCGCTGGTCGATGACGTCGAATTGTTCCACCAGATTATTCATCGCCTCGACGCGCTCGCCGAGTTGCTCCAGACCCTGTTCGGCGCTCAGATCCAGAGCGCTCTGAATGTTCAGTGATGCGTCTTCAATCAGGGTTTCCAGCGCGCCGTGGGCGCCTTCGCGAAATTCCCCCGCTTGTTCATTGAGGCACAGCTCCTGGCCAAGGGTGATTTGCAGTAGCTTCAGGTCCTCCAGCGAGAACGATGGCAGCCGGGCCTTGTACTGGCGAGTCACCTCGACGGCTTCTTTGCCCAGCAGGCTCAGTTCGGCAAAGCGGGTGTGGGCGAATTCGATCTTGTCGATGATCCCCCGGGTCAGGTCGGACATTTTCTCGAAGGGTTCCGAACGCGCGGTATCCGTTTCATTGCCCGGCGCATCGAGCAGAACCAGGGTCACTTCCAGGCTTTGGCGAAATGCCGAGTAGGTTTCGTCGATCCAGGACTGCATGAGGAACAGTTGCAGGGAGATCCGGTCGAGCATCGCGGCGCGGTAGTTGGGCACCGCTTCGAGGATGTTCAGGGCCTTCAGGCTATCGATCTGGACGGTGTACGCCTTGATCTGTGAGTCGAGCGTATCGAGAAACTGCTGCCGGGCGCTTGCAGCAGTTTCAGGGGGGGCTTCCAGCATGGCGCGGCGTACCGTGACCAACGGGCTGCGTTTGTCTGCCAGCCCGGCGTCGAATGCCGCAATTTCCTGCTTTTTCTGGCGTAGCAGTTCGGCGTTCTGTTGCTGCAACTGTTTGCGCCGGCTTTTCAGCCCACCGCCGCGCAGGCGCAAGCGCAGATCGACAAACCACTGTCCCCGCGCGTTGGCGATCAGCAACGGCCCGCGGCGTGGCGGTTGCTGACGGGTATCGATGATCTGCACGTCGTCATTGTCGTTGAGCACGACTTCGAACCAGCGCGCGCCGACCTCGGCATACCATTTTTCCCCCGCCGTGCGCAGATGACGGTACGCGCCGTCGGCAGCTGCCGGGCCCAGGCCCTCGGGTTGGCTGACCTTGAGGCTGTCGAGCAGCAGGCCCAGGCTTGAAGGAGAGCCGGCCGACAATGCGCCCTGGGTGTGCAGCGCCGGCGTGTGATGGTCCGGCAGTTCATGCCCGACGATATCGGGTAACCGCGCGACACGAATGGCGCCTGGCTTGAGCGGCTTGCCGACTTCTCGGGTTGGCTGGGCGACCGTGGAGGCATTGCGTTGCGGTTTTATGCGCGTGGCCGCACGGTGGGCGAGCACCATGCCCAGCGACAGCAGGAGGTCGGTCAGTGCAGTCCAGTCCAGTGCCTGCTGTTGTTCTTGAACGTCGCTGACCTCTTGCAGGTCATCCATGATCTGCCAGATCCACGCCGCAGTGCCGACACCGCGTCCGAGAAACGGCAGTGCGGCATTGAACAATGCCCATCCGCCACGTTTGAGCGTGGCCCAGCGCGCTTCAGCATTGGACACAGAGCTGCGATCAGCCTGCGCAATCAGTGCGTCGGCATTGGCCTTGTACAGGGTCGCCAGCACCTCCTGCTCGATGACCCGGCTGCCCAGCGTCAGGGTAGCGCTCGTGTCCGGTGCCGACGTCGGGTCGACCAGTAGCTGCGGTATCGTCCATACCGAAGGCAGCGCACCGGGAAAGACATATTGCGAGTAATTGAAACGCACCCGGTCCGGTAGCCAGGCGAGTACCGACTGGCGCAGCGTGCGCGAATGGCGGATCGCATACAGCAAGTTCGCGGTTGACGGGAATTGCAGCAGTGGTGCGTCGAGCAGTGGCCGGTAGAGCAGACAGGGACCCTTGCTCATGTCGCGCGGGCCGATCACGAACATGTTGAGCACTTCGTCGGTCTGCCCGCCAGTGACGAACCCCAGCGGGCGAATCACGATGTCCTGACCGTCGACGCGCCTGTCCACCGGCGCGCTGGCCAAGGCTGCAAGGACATACCGATAGCCCAGCTCATCGAACCCGGCCTGACCGCGGATTTTGTACTGCAGCGCCAGCAGCGGCAGCTCGACGGGCAATTGGCGGCTGTAGAGTTGTCGCAGGCGGGAAGCGCGGGACGGGTCATCGAGCAGCCTGCTTTTAAGCTCATCCGGGTAGGTCTTGCCGATATTGACCGTGGTCACCAGACCTTCCAGATAGGTCGAGGTCATCCATGCCGGTACTGCGCTCGCACCCTCGCGGTAGCGCACCGCAATGTTGCCCAACGGCAAACCGGCCAGATTCTGCAAGGCCAGCTCGACCAGTGACAGGGTCACGGTCTGCTCTTGTTCGGGCGGAACGAACGTGCCCCAGACCACCACGCTGGTGACGGTGATTTCCACGTCCTGCAACCTGAACTGCTGCGCCGGGGTCTGGCGGATGGCGCTGTCCAGTTTGCCCAGCGTGAAGGCCTGGATGCCGGGTAGCTCTTTTTGAAAGGTGTTCCCCTCGTTCTGCTGTTGTATGGCGACCAGGTCCAGCAAGT
This sequence comes from Pseudomonas sp. B21-051, assembly GCF_024748795.1. Classification (NCBI taxonomy): domain Bacteria; kingdom Pseudomonadati; phylum Pseudomonadota; class Gammaproteobacteria; order Pseudomonadales; family Pseudomonadaceae; genus Pseudomonas; species Pseudomonas sp. B21-051. The sequence continues at coordinate 5,941,943 of NZ_CP087166.1, read as the reverse complement.
GACGGCTGTAACGGGTCTGGTCGGCGGGTGCTGCGTTATCGAGCCATTGCGGTAATGAATGCTGGGTAACGGTGAACCGCGCAGGGGCTTGCTGCGCGCCAGTGACGGGATCGCCGGGCGCGCCATGGCGCGGGAGAAACAAGGCGTCGGCAGGTCGCCGGAAAAAATCGATATCGCCAATCGCCTGGGCTTCCAGCGCAATCATCGCGCAGGCTTGCTGATCGAAAAAGTTGCCCGGCGGTTCGAACAATCGCCACTGGATGTCGATTTCGTCGACACCTTTCTCGACCGGCCAGTGCAGCGACTTTTGCAGTTCCTCGAAGCTGTTGAAGCGCTGGAAACCCTGAGTGATCGAGTGGCTGAGGATCAGCGTGCGTTCACCGACGGTGCCGACCAGCACGGCGGTGTCGAGGATGCTCAGGTGGCTGCGCTGGTTGCCTGTATCCAGATCAAGATCAATCAGGCAGGCGCGGGTCTGGTAGGTGTCGGAAGGCAAGCGCAGGGTTTTGTCCGGCTGGTTGAACACGGCGCGGGCCATTGCCCGTTGATCCGCATCCCAGCCGTTGTCAGCGCTGACATTCCACACCTGCTGCAAGGTGTGCGACAGCTGGTGCCAGCGGGGTACGGCGGGGCTGACGGTTTCGTTCCAGTAATCGATCTGTTGTTCCTGCAGAGATTTGAACAGCAAGGGGGCAAGCTCGTTGAGCAGCGCGCCCACGGTTTCCATTTTTACCGGCAGCTGGATTGCAGTCTCGACGCCGGGTTGTTCGGTGAGGAAGTGTTCGCCATCGATGAACGCGACCGTTGTACCGGACAGGGCCAGCCTGACCAGGACATCGGTCAGCGATTCGAACTGGCAAGGGCCGACCTCGATCCGTTGTTTTTTGATCACCCAGGTCGGCGTACCGATCACGACCCGTGCCGGGTCGATCGCTTGCTGTGGGTACAGCCGCGTAAGAGCGGGCTTCAAGGCATTGGAAGCGACTTCGGTGAGGGAGGGGCCACTCACCAGTTGGGTGAGTATGTCGACAGCGCTGGGCGCGGTACTTTCGGGCATGACCATATCCTTGTCTGACGTGGGCGGCCTGCGGGCGCAGGGCCGGATGCAGCCAAGGTAGGACTGGGTCGCTGGCCTCGGGTGGTAGATAGATATCGCAGGCAAAAAAAGACCCGTACGGCGGCGGGTCTTGTCGTCAGCGTCGGCTCAGGTACCAGACTTGATCTTGGTCCAGGCCCGGGTGCGTGCCCGCTCGGCATCCCGCGGCAACGGTTGCAGGGTGTAAAGCGTGCCCATCGCCGCATCGGTCGGGTACAGGTTGGGGTTGTTGCGGATCGCCGGATCGACCCGTTGCGTGGCGTCCTTGTTCGGGTTCGGATACCCGACGAAGTCACTGACCGGCGCGATCACCGCCGGTTGCAGCAGGTAGTTGATGAAGGTGTAGGCGTCCTCGGTGTTCTTCGCGCCCTTGGGAATGGCGAGCATGTCGAACCAGATCGGTGCGCCTTCCTTGGGCAGACGCATGTCGACCACCACACCGTTCTTCGCCTCTTTGGCGCGGTTGGCCGCTTGCGAGAAGCTGCCGGAATAACCGACCGCGACGCAGATGTCACCGTTGGCGATATCGGCCATGTATTTGGAGGAGTGGAAGTAGGTGATGTACGGCCGGATCTTCATCAGCAGCGCTTCAGCTTTCGCATAGTCCGCCGGGCTTTTGCTGTTGGGGTCCAGACCCAGGTGCTGCAGCGCCAGCGGCAGGATCTCCGACGGCGAGTCTAGGAGGGCGACGCCGCACTGCTTGAGCTTGCTGAGGTTGTCCTCCTTGAAGATCAGGTCCCAGCTGTCCACCGGCGCGTTATCGCCCAGTGCGGCCTTGACCTTGGCCGGGTTGAAACCGATCAGGATCGTGCCATACATGTACGGCACGGCGAATTTGTTGCCCGGGTCGTTGGCTTCGATCAGCTTCATCAGTTTCGGATCGAGGTGATTCCAGTTCGGCAGCTTGCTGCGATCCAGCGGCTGGAACACCCCGGCCTCGATCTGCTTGGCGAGGAACACGTTGGACGGCACCACCACGTCATAGCCGGAGTTGCCGGTCAGCAGCTTGGCTTCCAGCGCTTCGTTGGTGTCGAAGATGTCGTAGACCAGTCTGGTCTGGGTGTTCTGTGCCTTGAAGTCTTCCAGCGCCTTGGGCGTGATGTAGTCGAACCAGTTGTAGACGCGCAGGGTGCGTTCTTCGGCGTGGGCGCCGACGCTGAGCAGCGCCGCGCACAGGGCTGGCGCCATGCAGTGCTTGAGTCGGTTCATTGTTCGAAACCTTCGAGCACGTTCACCGCGTTGATGCCGATTTCTTCCACCGCGTAGCCACCCTCCATGACGAACAAGGTCGGTTTGCCGAGGGCGGCGATGCGTTTGCCCATGGCCAGGTAGTCCGGGCTGTCGAGCTTGAACTGCGAGATCGGATCGTCCTTGAAGGTGTCGACGCCCAACGACACGACGATGATGTCGGCACCGTAGCTGTCGATCTCGTTGCAGGCCTGTTCCAGCGCCGCGCTCCACACCTCCCAGCCGGAACCGGCCGGCAGCGGATAGTTGAAGTTGAAGCCTTCACCGGCACCTTCACCGCGTTCATCGTCATAGCCGAGGAAGAACGGAAACTCGGCTTCCGGGTGGCCGTGGATCGAGGTGAACAGCACGTCCCTGCGCTCGTAGAAAATCGACTGGGTGCCGTTACCGTGGTGGTAATCGACGTCGAGGATCGCGACCTTCTTGTGGCCCTGATCGAGGAACGCCTGCGCAGCGATGGCGGCGTTGTTGAGGTAGCAATAACCGCCCATCAAATCGCCGGCGGCGTGGTGTCCCGGTGGACGGCACAGGGCGAAGGCACCGCGCGCACCGCGCTGGATTTCGGCCTGCGCAGTCAGCGCCACTTGCGCCGCGCTGTACGCCGCTTGCCAGGTGCCGGCGGTGATCGGCGCGCCGCCGTCGAAGCTGTAATAGCCGAGCTGGCCGTGCAGGCTGGTCGGTTTGACCTGACGCAAGGTGCGCGCCGGCCAGGTGTAGGGCAGCAAGTCGCCGTCGGTGTTGAATTCGGTCCAGCGTGCCCACGCACCTTTGAAGAAGTCGAGGTAATCGCGGCTGTGGATGCGCGCGATCGGTTCGAGGCCAAAATCCTTCGGTGCTTCCACCGGGCCGAGGTTCTGGTGCTGTACCCGTTGCAGCACGTGGTCGGCGCGCGACGGCATTTCGAAACACGGCTTGAGCTGGCCGTCGATGAGTTCGCAGCGGCCGTGGTGCAGGTGGTGATCGTCCGAGTAGATCGTCAGCATTTGTTGTTCTCCGCAGGGGGCTGATTCGGTTGCCCCCAGTGTTGCGGCGCGCGGCGAATCGGAGAACGGCAGGAAAGGCCAAAAGGGGATCGATATGGCCAAAAACTCTGACCGCAATTCGCCCCTTTCCAGCAGATCAAAACATCGCAGCCTTCGGCAGCTCCTACACAGATCGGCGTAGGAGCTGCCGAAGGCTGCGATCTTTTGATCTTCAGGGTCTGAACTGACTCGGCGCCACGCCGCTCCAGCGCACGAACGCATGGCGGAAACTCGCGGTCTCGCTGAAGCCCAGGGTCTCGGCGATGCGGTAGATCGGCAACTGATCCTCACACAGCATCTGCTTGGCCCGCTCGAAGCGCAGTTCGTCGAGCAGTTCCTGATAGCTGCTGCCCATGTCCTTCAGGTGCCGGCGCAAGGTGCGCGGCGAGCACTTCATCTGCTGGGCCAGTCCCTCCAGCCCCGGTGCCGCATTGAGCTGGGCACTGAGCAATTGGCGAATTCGCCCAAGCCACGCCTGGCGTCCGGTGAACTCGATGTTCTGTTTGCGGCAGCGTTCGGCCATGGCCTGGTGGGTGATGCTGTCGGCCAATGGCAACGGCTGATCGAGCCAGCGCCGGTCGAAGGCGAAGGCGTTGTCCTTGGCGGCGAAGTGCAGCGGGCTGGCGAAGTGCTCAGCGTAGCTGTCGCGATAATCCGGCGCGGCATGTTCAAAGCGTGTCGCCAGCAATGGCAGCGGATGCCCGAGCAGGTCGTCGCAGATGACCTTCAATGACACCAGGCAGAATTCCGCGTTGAACACCGCCATCTCCGGGCTCTCGCGGTAATCGGCAGCGACAAACCAGACTCGCTCGTCATCGTCTTCCAGACTCAGTTCGAAAAGTGTTCCCAGCAGCGCCGGATAGCGTATCGCCAGGCGCAAAGCGTCACCTAAGGTGGCACTGGTGAGCAGGGCGTAACCGAGGATGCCGTAGCAGGAAACGTGCATCCGCCGGCCCAGTTCCAGGCCAATGTCATGCTTGAGCGCGACCGCATTGGCGCAGACCTGCATTTCCTGATTGGTGGTGATGCGCGTGTCGGCACGGGCCAGATCCGCCGCACTGATGCCGCTGCCGGCTAGCAGCGCATCGCTCGACAGGCCTTCGGTCTTGAAGGTGTTGAGCACCAGTGAGACGGCATTGAGCGTCGTGAGGTGGGAGTGGAGCATGAGGCGGCATCCGCTGGATTTTGGCAAAAGAGGCAGCAAGTAGCGTGCCGTGCACGACGCCCGCGGGCAGGAGTGACGTCGTGCACGGTCATCGGTGTATGCCTTAGCTCGCGCTGAAAAACAGCTGTCGGGCCTGCTCCACGCCGATCATGCTGCGGTAGTACGCCAGCCGCTCGGCCCGGCTCAACCCGCGAGTGCTGTCGGCATCGGATCCCAGTTGCCGCTCCGCGGGGGTTTTCAGACGTGCAGAGAGAAAGGCCTTGTCCGGCACCCATGAGGTGGAGTACAGAAAGTGCGCGTACCACAGCACCTTGCGCGTGGTCTGGTCAGTGATGCTGTATTCGTCCAGGTAGAGTGCCTTGCCGCCCGTCAGGCGGCGTCGACTGACAGTTTTTGCAATACGGATGGCGTCGTTGGCCTGGAGCCAGGCGACACCCGATGGCGTGGGTGACTGTGCCCTGGTCATCCCCGACATGGCGGTTTTGGCCTGCTGATAAAGGCTGTCGACTGCATCGCTCAGTGCCTTGTTCAGCACCGCAGCCGAACGTTGACCGCTCTCGGTGGCGTTACTGTCGGTCAGAGCCTGTTCGATGGCCGCGCTGACGTGTTCCAGTTGCAGGGCGTGCTGGTGAAACAGGTACTCGATACCGACCGGCGAGCGCCCGGCCTGCTTCATGAGTTCGTTCATGCGCAGGGTGAACACCGGCAGGCCGTCGAGCAGGTTCTGCCCCTTGTTCAGGCTGATTTCGAGCGCTGGCGTCGGCGTCGGCAAGGCATTGCCGACACGCTCGACCCACACCCCGGGGGTTTTTTGATGAAAGGTCGAGATGACCTTGTCCGTGAGCGGTGACTTGATGTCGACCAGGTCGGTTTCCAGGCCCTGTGCCGTCAGGCGCGGCTCGCCGATCAGCACGCCGTTGTAGCGGGTGCGGATGAACTTCTTTTTCGGCCTTGGCGGTTGCACGAGAGGCGCCGGGCGGCTGCGCAGGGTGTCGCGTTCTTCGAGCAACAGCACCAGGTTGTGGCGGGCGCTGCGGTTGAATTGCTCGAGCTGTTGGCGAAGGTTTGTCAACTGCGCCTCTTGCACACTTTCAGCGAACGCAGACTTGAAGTCTGCCAGGCGCTCGTCGAGTACGTTGAATTGTTCGATCAGATCGTTGAGGCAGTCGATGCGTTCGTCGAGCCGGGAAACGCTGCGCTCTTCAAGGGTGTCGCGCAGCGCTTGAACGGCGATATCGGCGGTATCGACAATCTGGTCGAGACTGAGCCAGGCGTCCGCGGCGGTCGCCACCGAATGTTCGGGCAGGCAGACATTGCGCGCCAGTGTCACCTGCAGTGCCTTGAGATCGTCGATCGAGTACGCCGGAAGTGCCTTGCGGGTCAGTTGAATCAAGCGCAAGCCGTCTCTCTCGAACTCTTTGAGTTGCACCAGTTGTGCCTGGATCTGCTCCAGACGCGTGATCATGTCCAGATTGAGCTCAAGCATCTGCCGCGTTTCGGCAATATGCCGGTTCTGGGGCTGTTCAGCCTGGTCTTCGAGATGATTGAGCACGCTGCGCAATGTCGGTGTGAACAGGGTCAGCGCTTCGCGAATCCCCGCATGGATCAGTTCGAGCTGTGCCTTGAGATAGCCCAGGGATCTCTGTTGGTAGTCAGCCGTTGGCGAGAATACATGCAACGCCTTGAGATCGCTCAGCGCCTGGGCATAAGCGACGCGTTGCCTGTCCAGAGACTGGAGAAAGAGCTGGCGGTGGGCCGCAGCGGTCTGAGCGGTGGCAGCATTCATTGCCTGGCGGACCTGTTCCAGCTCGCCTTGTGCTGCCACTTTACGGCTTTCGAAGGCGCTCAGGCGGGTGCGCAGTTTTTCCGCTTCGACGCGGCGTTGTGCTTCAGCCAGCTGCGTCAGTCCGGTCGAGCCGCCACCGCGCAGGCGCAGTCGGGTATCAACGAACCATTCGCCACGCAGATTGCCGATCAGGGCTGGGCCGGTATGGGCTGGATCCTGCGGATCGATGATCATGACCGTGCCGTTTTCGTCCACCGCGACCTCGAACCAGTCGCGGCCCACCGGGGCGTACCATTTGCTGTTGTAGCTGTAGAGATTGCGATAGAGCCCTGGTTTGGTGTTGGCGCTACCCAGTCGTTGCGGGCGAAGGGTTTTGAAGTGGGACAGCACGGTGCCCAGACTTGCGGGCGTGCGGTTCGCGGCGCCACTGATATTCAGGGTTTGCTGCAGGTCAGCGGTTTCATGGGAAGCACTTTTTTCGAGTTGTTGCACGGTGATTTCGGGGGGCGTGGGGTCAGGGCTTTTCGGTGTTTCGCGTGTCGCTGTCTCATGGGCCAGTCGTGGTCGGGAGCGGCCTGCGATGTGCAACGTGATTGCCATCCCCAGATTGAGCAGCACCTCGGTGAACGCTGACCATTGCGCGGAAGAGTCCTCTTGCTCCCGGGCTTCCTTCAGGGCTTGCAGTTGCTCCATCACCTGCCAGATCCACGTCGCGACACCCACCGTGCGCCCGAGGAACGGCAAGACGGCATTGAACAGGGTCCATCCGGCCCGTTTGAAACTGGCCCAGCGACTTTCCGCATTTGACACTGACTGGCGGTCGGCCAGCTCGACCAGCGCCGACGCATTGGCTTTGAACAGAGCGCCTGGCAGATCGCCCTCCACGGTCTTTCTACCGAGGCTGATCGGCCCGCTCATGACCCTCATTTTTTCCGCATCCACCAGAAACTCGGTGACGGCCCATGGCGAGGGCAACGTGCCTGGAAACACATAGTTGGCGTAGTCGCTGCGCACGCGGTCCGGCAGCCAGGCGAGCACCGAGTCACGCAGGCTGGCGGATTGCTGGATGGCGTACAGCAAGTTGCTGGGGGAAGGGTATTGGGTCAACGGCTGGTCGAGCATCGGTCGATACAGCAGGCACGGCCCGGCGCTCGGGTCTTCAGGACCGATCACGAACATGTTGGCGACTTCGTCATGGCTGCCGTCTGTTCTGCGTTGAGGAACGAAAGCCAGAGGCCGCATGACGATGGTCTGGTCCTCAACCATGCGCTGGGTGCGGTCGGGGTCCAGCACTGCGACGACATAGCGGTAACCGCGCGCGTCGATACCGGCCTTGCCGCGAATTTTCGATTGCAGGGCCAGCAGCGGCAACTGGATGCGCAAGTGCTGAGTGAACAGTGCCTGTCGCTCGGCGGATGCTGGCGTGGTGTCGACCAACTGACGCTTGATCAGCGCCGGGTAGGTTGTACCGATATCCGCGCGGATTACCAGGCCTTCCAGATAGCTTACGGTCAGCCATGTCGGCAATGGCTTGCCACGGGTGGAGTGCAGGGTCTTGTTGCCTACCGGCACTGCAATCAGATTCTGCAAGGCCAGATCGGTGACGCTGAAATTGTAAGTCTCGATTTTTCCCGGAACAGTAAAGGTGCCCCAGATCACCGGACTTTTGACCCGCAACTGGATCGACTCCAGGGCTGTTTCCAGGTCGGTACGCTGTGTTGCGGCGTGCTCGCGAAGGGTCTCGGCATGCAGGATGTTCATTTCGCTCAGCGCGTATTTGCTGATTGGCAGGATGCCATCCAGATAGGACTTGCCGGTGTTCTGGCTGTGCAGCGCAGCCAGATCCTTCAAGTGCCGGGAATAGTTGTTCAGATCCGGCAGTGATGCAGCGCTGAGCCAGTCAGGCAGGGCATCCTGGAACCAGCTCAATGGCGGGCCGGGCTTTTTCACCTTTGCGTCGACTTGCGGGGTGGCCGTGGACAATGGCTTGTCGAGTGGCGCAGGTGTGGCAGGAGAAAAATCCAGTGCGCCGATCACATCGATCTGAATCGAGACCAGTGCGCAGGCCTGATAATCGAAGATGCTGCCCGAGGGCTCCAGTAAGCGCCATTTCAGTTGCTGGTATGGCTGGAGGTTGCTGACATGCTCGGGCAAGGATTTGCCCAGTTCATCAAGAGAGTCGAACTTCTGATAGCCCTTGAGCAGCGAGTGGGCGAGGATCACCGTTTTCCCCTGCTGTGTGCCGATCAGCACCGCCATCGATACTTCGTTCAAGTGCTTCACGGTCCCGTCATCGACCAGGTCAATGGCGATCAGGCAGGCGCTGCTCTGGTAGGGATCATCGATTGTTCTGCTGGCCAGATCCGCAGTGCGATACAGCGCGCGGGCCATTGCGCAGTCACTCTCGCTCCAGCCCTGCACCTGATCGACGTTCCAGACCTCGCGCAGGGTGTCCGACAGCGCATGCCAACGCGGGCCGGCGCTGTCGTCGGCGCTGTTCCAGTACGCCAGCTGTTGCTCCTGAAACGCAGTGAGCATGACCGGTGCCAGCAGGTTAAGCAGGCTGGCAATTTCGTCGATCCGTACCGGGAGGTGGACGGCCGGCTCGCTGATCGGTTGTTGCGTCAGAAAGTGTTCACCTTCGATATACAGCGTCGGCGTGCCCTGCACGACCTGGTTGGCGAGGATTTCGGTCAAGGCCTGGTAGGTCGGATTTCCGGCAACGATCTGTTCGTCGACGATGGACCATTGCGGCGTGCCGATCATGGTAATGCTCGGCTCCAGATCAAGTGTGGGGTACAGCTTGCGCAAATGTTCGCGCAACAGCACGGCGGCCACGTCGCGCAAGTCGGGGCCGACACTCAATTGAGTGATCAGGGCTTCGGTGGGATTGGTGCCGGCAGCCGTCTGCCGGGTGGAGCTTGTGGTTGCTGAACTCATCGTGCGTCCCTGCGTTCTGGTGATGGAGGCGATCCCGAGGACAAGTCTCGGGGTCGCTCCATGCTAGGGAGGCACTATCCAGCGTGGGTGGTAGATATGTAGGGCGTCGGATTATCGCCGGTGCCGGACCAGGCTCAGCGCAATTCACCACACAGGTCGAGTTCGATCAGACGTCGCACTTCGGTGTTGTCCAGGCCGGCACCGAGCAATCCGTGCAGTTTGCCGAACGCCGCCTCGCGTGTCATGCCGCCACCGGACAGCACGCCGACGCCGCGCAGACGGCTGCCGGCTTCATACACATCCAGCTCGACACCGCCTTCATGGCACTGCGTGACCGCGACCACCACCACACCGTTGTCCCGCGCGCGGCCAAGGCTGGCGAGGAACTCGGGATTGTCGCTCGGCCCGGTGCCGCTGCCGTAGCATTCCAGCACCAGACCCCGGATGCCGCTGGCGAGCAGGCCATCAACCACCTCGGCGCCGATGCCGGGGAACAGCGGCAGCACGGCAACCTTGGCCAGTTGTTTCGGCTGGTTGTAGTTCAGCGCGCCCGGAATCGACGGCGCTTTTACACCGCCGCCCTGGCGCTCCAGGCGCTTGAACGGATGCCGACCGAAGCTGCGCACTTTCGCGCAGCGCGTCGGCGCCAGCAGCTCGCCGTGGAAGTACAGGTGCACGCCCGGTGCCAGACCCTGGCCCAAAGCAACCAGCGCGCCACCGAGGTTTTCCCAGGCATCGCTGTCGGTGACGCCGGCCGGTAGCATCGAGCCGGTGAAGCACACGCGGGCATGCAGGCCGAGCAACTGGAAGCTCATCGCCGCAGCGCTGTAGGCCAGGGTGTCGGTGCCGTGCAGGATCAGCACACTGTCGCAGCCTTGCACGTCCACCGCATCGACCACCGCTTCGCGCAGTTGCTGCCAGTAGGCCGGGGTCATGTTGGCGCTGTCGATCAGCGGCGACATTTCCCGGAAGCGCCACTGCGGCACGACGAGTTCAGGCTGGCTGTGCAGATAGTCGCGCATGCGGGCTTCGAAACCGGACGCCGGGGCCAGACCGTTGGCACTGGCCTGCATGCCGATGGTGCCACCGGTGTAGAGCACCATGACGTGTTGGGCGGCGGGAAAAGTCGACGAATTCATGGGGATTCTCCGAAAACGATGAGTTCCTGTGGGAGCGAGCTTGCTCGCGAAAGGGCCGTCAGATGCAACATGAATGTCACCTGATCCACCGCTTTCGCGAGCAAGCCCGCTCCCACAGTTTTACGAACTGTAACTGACGGGCGCAGGGGATGCGCCCGTCATTCACCTGTCAGCGTTGCGCTGCAGGCACGCCTTGCGGCTCGGCTGCGGTCTTGCCGGAGGCTGGCGCCTCGGCCGGCCAGGCCTTCAAGTCCAGATCCAGATCGGCAAATTTGCTGGAGTCGAACACTGGCTGCTTGATGCCCGCACGGCGCTGCTCGTCGTAGTCGCGCATCACGCGCATGCCGACCTTGAACAGCATGGCCAGGGCCATCAGGTTGACGAAGGCCAGGCAGGTCATGGTGATGTCGGCGAAGGCGAACACGGTCGACAGATCCTGCATCGAACCCCATACCACCAGCGCCAGGACCAGGCCGCGGAACACCATCAGCAAGGCGCGGTTGCGGCTGAGGAACTGCAGGCTGTTCTCGCCCAGGTAGTAGTTGTAGAGGATGCAGGTGAAGACGAACAACGACAGCGCAACGCTGACGAAGATGCGGCCCCAGTCACCGACCACGGCAGCCAGCGAGTTCTGGGTCAGGACGATGCCGTCACCTTCGAAGCCCGGGGTGTAGAAGCCCGACAACAGGATCAGCAGCGCGGTGCAGGTGCAGATCACGAAGGTGTCGAGGAACACGCTGAAGGCCTGAACCACGCCCTGGGCGCCCGGGTGTTTCACCGAGGCCACGGCGGCGACGTTCGGCGCACTGCCCAGGCCCGCTTCGTTGGCGAACACGCCACGCTTCACGCCCATGACGATGGCGCTGCCGAGCAGGCCGCCGAAGGCCGGGTCAAGACCGAAGGCGCTTTTGAAGATGGTTTCCAGCATGGCTGGCACGTGTTCGATCTGGGTGCCGATCACGTACAGGGTCACGCCGATATAGGCCAGGGTCTTGACCGGTACCAGCAGGTCGGACACCGCGGCGATGCGCTTGATGCCGCCGATGAAGGTGATGGCCAGCAGCACCGCCAGGACAATCCCGGTGTGGCTTGGGTCGAAGGCAAAGGCGTTTTGCAGCGAGTGGGTCACGGTGTAGGACTGCAGGCCGATAAAGGCGAAGCCGTAGGTGACCAGCAGCAGGACCGAGAACACCACTGCCATGCCTTTCAACTTCAGGCCGTGCTGGATGTAGTAGGCCGGGCCGCCACGGTACAGACCGTCGCCATCGGCGCGCTTGTAGACCTGCGCCAGGGTGCATTCGAAGAAGCTGCTGGACATGCCGACCAGTGCGGTCACCCACATCCAGAACACCGCACCCGGACCACCGAGGGTCACGGCGATGCCGACACCGGCGATGTTGCCTGCACCGACGCGGCCGGCAAGGCTGAGCATCAGGGCCTGGAACGAGCTGAGTTGCCCGCCGCTGCTTTTCAGGCTGTCGCGGAATACCGCGAACATGTGGAAGAAGTGGCGCAATTGAACGAAACGCGAGCGAATCGTGAAGTAGCTACCGAGCCCGACAATGAGCACGATCAGTACTTTCCCTGAGAGGAAGTCGTTGATGACTTCGAGCATGGATTTTTCCTCGCTGTTTTTTGTTTAAGCAAATGCTGGATGTTCCGAAACATCGCGTTACACCGGTTTGCGCGCGGCACGACAGGTGAGGCGAAGGTTTCGTCCCGGATCCATTTCGCGGGTTTGTTATTAGTTCGGGTTTCGCATGGGTTATGGCCTCGTTACCGACGACCGCTCACGCGAAGAGGGGCGGCACTATACCGATCAGTGCGGCGCCCGTCTGCACGCTCGTGGTGCAAGCGACGAAACGAGAGTTGCTGCAAAATCAAAAGATCGCAGCCTTCGGCAGCTTCTACAGGGGTACATCCATCCTGTAGGAGCTGCCGAAGGCTGCGATCTTGGCGGTACCAAATACATAAAACATTTAACGTCCTGCCCGCAAAGAAGTTAAAAAAAAGGGCTTGGGGACTGATCCCCAAGCCCTCAAAAGGTGAGAGGTGTCTAGTCCCTCGACCTGGTGAGCGGTGCTACAAATAACGCGTCGGCTCAGGCTTTGAGCGGAACCAGACGCGGGGCAATCATGTTTTCCGGGCGCAGGATGTCGGCGAGCATGGCCTCGTCGAGCAGGCCTTCTTCGCGCACCAGTTCCAGCACGCCGCGGCCGCTTTCAAGGGCGATACGGGCGATGCGGGTGGCGTTTTTGTAGCCGATGTACGGGTTCAGCGCGGTGACCAGACCGATCGAGTGCTCGACCAGTTCGCGGCAGCGGGCTTCGTTGGCGGTGATGCCGACGATGCAGTGCTCGCGCAGCATGTCCATGGCGCGTTGCAGCAGACGGATCGAGTCGAGGATCTTGAACGCGATCAGCGGCTCCATCACGTTCAGCTGCAGTTGGCCGCCTTCGGCTGCCATGGTCAGCGCCAGGTCATTACCGATGACCTGGAAGGCCACCTGGTTGACGGCTTCCGGAATCACCGGGTTGACCTTGCCAGGCATGATCGAGCTGCCTGGCTGACGCGCTGGCAGGTTGATCTCGTTGATGCCGGTGCGTGGGCCGCTGGACAGCAGGCGCAGGTCGTTGCAGATCTTCGACAGCTTGACCGCGGTGCGCTTGAGCATGCCGGAGAACAGCACGAAGGCGCCCATGTCGGAGGTGGCTTCGATCAGGTCGGCGGCGGGTACCAGCGGTTGACCGCTGATCAGCGCCAGACGCTGAACAGCCAGCGCTTGATAGCGCGGGTCGGCGTTGATGCCGGTGCCGATCGCGGTGCCGCCCAGGTTTACTTCAGTCAGCAGTTCCGGGGCCAGCGTCTTCAGACGGGCCAGGTCTTCGCCCATGGTGGTGGCGAAGGCACGAAACTCTTGACCCAAAGTCATCGGCACGGCGTCTTGCAGCTGGGTACGGCCCATTTTCAGGACGTGATCGAACTCTTTGCCCTTGGCCGCGAAGGCCTGAATCAGGCTGTCGAGGCTGGCCAGCAGCGCGTCGTGACCCAGCAGCAGACCCAGGCGGATTGCGGTCGGGTAGGCGTCGTTGGTCGACTGCGCCATGTTGACGTCGTCGTTCGGGTGCAGGTACTGGTACTCGCCTTTCTGGTGACCCATTGCTTCGAGCGCAATGTTGGCGATCACTTCGTTGGCGTTCATGTTGGTGGAAGTACCGGCGCCACCTTGAATCATGTCGACCACGAACTCTTCGTGGAAATCACCGCGGATCAATCGGGCACAGGCTTCGCTGATGGCAGCGTGCTTGGCTTCGCTCAGATGACCCAACTCACGGTTGGCGTCAGCGGCGGCCTGTTTGACCATCGCCAGACCGACAACCAGTTTCGGGTAATGCGAAATCGGAACGCCGGAGAGACGGAAGTTGTTCACCGCTCGCAGGGTCTGGATGCCGTAATACGCTTGAGCCGGTACTTCGAGGGCGCCAAGCAGGTCGTTTTCTGTGCGGAAAGATGCAGCGGAGGACATGATAGAAATCATCTCGATATGGACCCGGTCTGTGCCGGAACGCTGCGAATGCTAGGCTTGTGGGATTTTTTGGGCCAATGCTGTTAAACACTGGCCTATGCACATTCGGCATAATGCCCGTGTGACGCCGCGTGCGCGGCAGACGTGTGACCTGTTTTGGTGCGTGTCCGGGAGGACGTGATGAATCTGGAAAGCAAATGGCTCGAGGACTTCAGTGCCCTGGCCGCCACTCGCAGCTTCTCGCAGGCGGCCGAACGGCGCTTTGTGACCCAACCGGCATTCAGTCGGCGGATCCGCAGCCTCGAAGCCGCATTGGGCCTGACGCTGGTCAACCGCTCGCGCACGCCGATCGAGCTGACGGCGGCGGGACAATTGTTTCTGGTGACCGCGCGCACCGTGGTCGAACAGCTCGGCGAAGTGCTGCGGCATCTGCATCACCTGGAAGGCGGGCAGGGCGAGGTGATCCAGGTCGCGGCGGCGCACTCGCTGGCGTTGGGCTTCTTTCCGCGCTGGATTGCGCAACTGCGCAACGAAGGGCTGAACATCGCGACGCGATTAGTGGCGACCAACGTCGGCGACGCGGTGCACGCGCTGCGCGAGGGTGGCTGCGACCTGATGCTGGCGTTCTACGACCCGGACGCGGCGATGCAAATGGACCCGGAAATCTTCCCGTCGCTGCACCTGGGCCAGACCGAAATGCTTCCGGTGTGCGCGGCGGATGCCGATGGCAAGCCGCTGTTCGACCTGGAAGGTGAGGCCAGCGTGCCGCTGCTGGCGTACAGCGCCGGGGCGTTTCTCGGGCGTTCGGTGAATGGTTTGCTGCGTCAGCGTCAGCTGCGCTTCACCACGATCTACGAAACCGCCATGGCCGACAGCCTCAAGAGCATGGCGCTGGAAGGACTCGGCATCGCCTGGGTGCCGCAGTTGAGCGTGCGCGCCGAACTTGGCCGTGGCGAACTGGTGGTCTGTGGCGGCCAGCAATGGCATGTGCCGCTGGAGATTCGCCTGTACCGCTGCGCACTGGTGCGCAAGGCCAACGTGCGGTTGCTCTGGCGCAAGCTTGAAGGCGGCGCTGCACAAGCTTCTTGAGTGGTGGGGGCTGTGGGAAAAGATCGCAGCCTTCGGCAGCTCCTACAGGTTGGAATGCGTTGCACTGTAGGAGCTGCCGAAGGCTGCGATCTTTTGATCTTTTCTGCTGACCTTCAAGTCAATAAAACCGGGCCTTTGGCTGATTTGACAGATGGTCGTTTCGGGGGCTGTTTATTGCTTTCTTTGCGGTATACTGCGCGGCCTTCGGCCGGTACGTCCGGCCATTTTTCGTACAATCAAGCCACGCAATCCTGCGTGGCTTGTTGTTTTTGACGCGCCTGCGGGCGCCCAGAGAGAAGAGGCGCGACGATGAGTGCACTGGTTGGCGTGATCATGGGCTCCAAGTCCGATTGGTCCACCCTTAGCCACACCGCCGATATGCTGGAAAAGCTCGGCATCCCGTACGAGGTCAAGGTGGTTTCCGCCCACCGCACCCCGGATCTGCTGTTCCAGTACGCCGAAGAGGCTGAGGGCCGCGGCATTGAGGTGATCATCGCCGGTGCCGGTGGCGCAGCCCACCTGCCAGGCATGTGTGCGGCCAAGACCCACCTGCCTGTACTGGGCGTTCCGGTGCAGTCGTCGATGCTCTCGGGCGTCGATTCGCTGCTGTCGATCGTGCAGATGCCGGCGGGCATCCCGGTTGCCACCCTGGCCATCGGCAAGGCCGGCGCGATCAACGCCGCGCTGCTCTCGGCGAGCATCCTTGGTGCCAAGCATCCACAGTTCCACGCGGTACTGAAAACCTTCCGTGCCGAGCAGACAGACAGCGTCCTGGACAATCCAGATCCACGTATTGCCTGAGGTTGTTGAGATGAAGATCGGTGTAATCGGTGGCGGCCAGTTGGGCCGCATGTTGGCGCTGGCGGGCACTCCGCTGGGCATGAACTTCGCTTTCCTCGACCCTGCGCCGGACGCTTGCGCGGCTGCACTGGGCGAACACCTGCGGGCCGATTACGGCGATCAGGATCACCTGCGTCAACTGGCCGATGAAGTCGATCTGGTGACGTTTGAGTTCGAAAGCGTCCCGGCCGAAACCGTGGCGTTTCTCTCGCAATTCGTGCCGGTCTATCCGAGCGCCGAAGCCCTGCGCATCGCTCGCGACCGCTGGTTCGAGAAGAGCATGTTCAAGGACCTGGGCATCCCGACCCCGGCCTTCGCCGACATTCAATCGCAAGCCGACCTGGATGCCGCCGTGGCTTCTATCGGTCTGCCGGCCGTGCTGAAAACCCGCACCCTGGGTTACGACGGCAAGGGCCAGAAAGTCCTGCGCAAGCCGGAAGACGTGGTCGGTACATTCGCCGAGCTGGGCAGCGTTGCCTGCCTGCTGGAAGGCTTCGTGCCATTCACCGGCGAAGTCTCGCTGATCGCCGTGCGTGCCCGTGATGGTGAAACCAAGTTCTATCCACTGGTGCACAACACCCACGACAGCGGCATTCTCAAACTGTCGGTCGCCAGCACCGATCACCCGTTGCAGGCTCTGGCCGAAGACTACTCCAGCCGCGTGCTCAAGCAGCTCGACTATGTGGGCGTGATGGCGTTCGAGTTCTTTGAAGTCGACGGTGGCCTCAAGGCCAACGAAATCGCCCCGCGTGTGCACAACTCCGGACACTGGACCACCGAAGGCGCCGAGTGCAGCCAGTTCGAAAACCACCTGCGCGCCGTTGCCGGCCTGCCGCTGGGTTCGACCGCCAAGGTCGGCGAGAGCGCCATGCTCAACTTCATTGGTGTGGTTCCGCCGGTAGAGAAAGTCATCGCCATCGAAGATTGCCATCTGCACCACTACGGCAAAGCCTTCAAGGCCGGGCGCAAGGTCGGTCACGCCAACCTGCGCTGCGCCGACATGGCCACGCTGCAGGCGCAGATC
Source organism: Pseudomonas sp. B21-051 (assembly GCF_024748795.1). NCBI lineage: Bacteria > Pseudomonadati > Pseudomonadota > Gammaproteobacteria > Pseudomonadales > Pseudomonadaceae > Pseudomonas > Pseudomonas sp. B21-051. Next base: position 5,925,068 of record NZ_CP087166.1, on the reverse strand, counting down.
GTCAAGGTCGAAGCGCTGATCGCCGAGTAACCACAGTTTCATCTGGCAGCGGCGGAACCTTCGGGAGCCGCCGTTCTCTCATGGCAGGATGCCAAAGTCTGACTAGGCTTTGGCCTATCTACCATTCAGAGTCAGAGGGAAATGCCATGGGAATTATCGGAACCATTTTTATCGGCTTGATCGTCGGCCTGCTGGCACGCTTCCTCAAACCGGGCGATGACAGCATGGGCTGGATCATGACCATCCTGCTCGGTATCGGCGGTTCGCTGGCGGCCACTTACGGCGGCCAGGCCCTGGGTATCTATCAGGCCGGTCAGGGCGCAGGCTTCATCGGTGCACTGGTCGGCGCGATCGTGCTGCTGGTGATCTACGGTCTGATCAAAAAGAACTGATCCAAGCGACCAAGTCCTCTCTGCCAACGTGGCAGGGAGGGCTAGAATGCTCGGCGATTCAACGTCCTTCCTTTATCCGAGCATCTTTTACCGAGCACCTCCATGCGCCGTCTTCTGTTGACTCTTCTTTTGCTGGGCAGCGGTCTGGCCCACGCCGGCGAACTGCCGGAAACCGACTGGCTGGAACTGATGCCCAAGTCGGACCAGAAAGCCCTCGAGGCCATGCCCGAAATCGACCACAACTCCCCGGAAGCTACTGGCACCTTCACCGAGAAGGGCGGGATGAAACAGGCCAAGGGCCTGCCGGCGGTGATGTATTCGACCAAGACCGTGGCGTCGATGAACGACAAGCACATCCGCATCGGCGGCTACCCGGTGCCGCTGGAATCCGACGCCAAGGGCCGCAGCACGCTGTTCTTCCTCGTGCCATACCCTGGCGCGTGCATCCACGTACCGCCACCGCCGCCGAATCAACTGGTGCTGGTGCGTTATCCAAAGGGTTTGAAGCTGGATGATATCTACACGCCGCTATGGGTAACCGGCACGCTGAAGATCGAGAAAGTCAGCAATGACCTGGCCGATGCGGCGTATGCGCTGGAAGCGGACAAGGTGCGGGTGGTGCAAGAGTCCGATCTCTGAAGCAAAAGATCGCAGCCCTCGGCAGCTCCTACAGGGAAATGCATTCCAATGCAGGAGCTGCCGAAGGCTGCGATCTTTTGATCTTAAAGCGGTTTGCTGCCGATGCTGACGCCCATGGTATGGCTCGCACCCGAGCCCAGCGTGACCACATCATCCATCACATTCGCCGTCTCGATGCACAGCATGCGCTGCCAGCCATCGTTATCCATGTCGGTCAGCGCTGCCGCGCGGTCGATCCACGGGTTCCAGATCACCGCGGTGCGTGAGCCGCTGGCGCTCAGTACGATGCGCCGTTCCCAGGTCGGGTCGACGATGCTCAGTTGCGGCGGAGCGTCGAGGTAGATGCGGTCGGTTTCCCCGGCAAAGCGCAGTTCGCCTTGCTGGCGGTGAGTGTTCCAGTTGTCCAGGGTTTCGATGTAATCCAGCCCCTCAACACCTTCGACGTGTACGTTGCGCACATCGCTGACGGCGTAATAGGTGTGCAGCGCCTGACTGAGGCTGACGGTTTCGGCACCCCGGTTATGGCTGGTCAGGCTGATGTTCAGCTGATCATTCAGATGCAGGGTCAAGGTCAGGTCGACCTGATGCGGCCAGCCCGGGAATCCGCCTTCGGGATACGGCAGCCGGAATTCCACCTTGACGCCATGGTCTTCGGCTTCGATACCGCCCAGTTCCCAGTCCATCGCCCGGACAAAGCCGTGGGCTTGTGCCGGCTCATCGCTGACGCGCATCGCTTTCACGCTTTGCGGGTTGCGCTCGAAGATGCCGAACCATGGCCAGCACACTGGCACACCGGCGCGGATACTTTTGCCGGTCTTGAACACAGCCTTGTCGTTGAGCCAGATGATCGGCGGCTGGCCGTCGATCTGGTAACTGAGGATATGCGCGCCTTGCTGGGCCACCAGCACTTCGGCCTGACCGTGGCGGATGCGCCAGCAGTTCAGTTCATCCAGTTTCACCGCTTCAACGTTGGGCGTGTTCATGGGACAGCTCTCGATCAGACACTTGGGACGACTATCGACCGCAAAACCGCGGCGATGTTTAACGCGCGCGCGGTGGCACCGAGCGGGTGCGACCGCTGCCGTCGATGGCGACGAAGACGAACACCGCCTCGGTCACTTTACGCCACTCGCTGGACAGCGGATCGTCGCTCCACACTTCGACCATCATCTGGATCGAGCTGCGGCCGATTTCCAGGGTCTGGGTATAAAAGGACAATTGCGCGCCCACCGCGACCGGCACCAGAAAGGCCATGCGGTCGATGGCGACCGTGGCTACGCGACCACCGGCCACGCGGCTGGCCATTGCGGTACCCGCCAGATCCATCTGCGCCACCAGCCAGCCGCCGAAGATATCGCCAAAGCCGTTGGTTTCGCGGGGGAGTGCGGTAATTTGCAGGGCCAGGTCGCCTTGCGGGATCGGATCTTCTTGTTCGAGCTCTATCATGCCGGGGGTGCCTCTGACCCGTGACTCTTCGTTGGTATTGCTGGTGGTAGCCGTCTTCAGGAAAAACGATTCAGCACCGAACATACTGCGTTCGTCACGTTTTCCATAGGCGCCTAAAGGGGAAACTCTGCGAAACCGGCTGATCCCGTTCAAAGGCCGGGCCAACGACGTTTTCGCACAGCAACCCCCTACAAACCGGAGCAAGGTTGCGAGTATATCGGTCGGTAGACTCCGCGACGACCATCGGGTTCTGATTTTGACCGTCAAATACGCGCCTCTATGTGCTTTTTCGAACAATTTGCTATGGTGCCGAACCTGCCCAAGCCACAGCCAGCGTTGTTGTGGCGGTAGATCCGCCTATAAGAGAAGCCCTTGCCATGACCACAGCGCCTTCGAGCCTCGCGCAGCCCGAGCAACCTGCACGCCCCCTGACCCGCAATGACTACAAGACTCTGTCGCTATCGGCCCTGGGCGGTGCGCTGGAGTTTTACGATTTCATCATCTTCGTGTTCTTCGCCACTGTGGTCGGCAAGCTGTTCTTCCCGGCCGACATGCCCGAGTGGCTGCGCCTGATGCAGACCTTCGGCATTTTCGCCGCCGGTTACCTTGCGCGGCCGCTGGGCGGCATCGTCATGGCGCACTTCGGCGACCTGCTGGGGCGCAAGAAGATGTTCACCCTGAGCATTTTCATGATGGCCGTGCCGACCCTGATCATGGGCCTGCTGCCGACCTACGCGCAGATCGGTATGTGGGCGCCGATCCTGCTGTTGCTGATGCGAGTGATTCAGGGCGCGGCGATTGGCGGGGAAGTGCCGGGGGCGTGGGTCTTCGTTTCCGAACACGTGCCGCAAAAGCACATCGGCTATGCCTGCGGCACCCTGACCAGCGGACTGACGGCGGGCATCCTGCTCGGCTCGCTGGTCGCCACGGCAATCAATAGCATTTATACACCGGGGGAAGTCGCGGATTACGCCTGGCGGATCCCGTTCCTGCTCGGTGGCGTGTTCGGTCTGTTCTCGGTGTACCTGCGCCGCTGGCTGCACGAAACCCCGGTGTTCGCCGAGCTGCAACTGCGCAAGGCGCTGGCCGAAGAAGTACCGCTGCGTGCGGTGCTGCGTGACCATCGCGGGGCGATTGCGATCTCGATGCTGCTGACCTGGCTGCTGTCCGCCGGGATCGTCGTGGTGATTCTGATGACCCCGACCGTGCTGCAGACGGTCTATCACTTCTCGCCAACGGTGGCGCTGCAATCGAACAGTCTGGCGATCGTGTTCCTCAGCGTCGGTTGCATCATCTCCGGTGCCCTGGCCGACCGTTTCGGCGCCGGCCGGGTGTTTGTCTTCGGTTCCCTGGGCTTGCTGATCAGCTCCTGGACCTTCTATCACAGCCTCGCCGATCACCCGAACTGGCTGTTCCCGCTGTACGCATTGACCGGCTTGCTGGTCGGCACCATCGGTGCGGTGCCATACGTGATGGTCAAGGCGTTCCCGCCGGTGGTGCGCTTCAGCGGATTGTCGTTCTCGTACAACGTGGCGTACGCGATCTTCGGTGGCCTGACGCCGATGGTGGTCAGCCTGCTGCTTAAAGAGAGTGCGATGGGCCCGGCTTACTATGTGGCCGTCCTTTGCACGATGGGGATTCTGGTGGGGGCGTGGCTGTGGAAGAAGGGGCGCTGATCCGGAATTCCCTCCAGCAGTACCGGCTTCTTCGCGAGCAGGCTCGCCCCACATTGGAATGCATTTCAACTGTGGAAGCGAGCCTGCTCACGAATGGGGCGACTCGAATCATCCAGTAAAAACTCCGATGCTGGCCTTTCATCCAATTGTCATATTTCAGCCATAGAGTGTTCACACGGCCTGCTGATACTTGGCCCCGACTTAACACACCCTATCTGCTAGGAGTAAGGCATGAAACTGAAGCGTTTGATGGCGGCAATGACTTTTGTCGCTGCTGGCGTTGCGACTGCCCACGCGGTAGCCGCTGGCGTTGACCCGGCAATTCCGGCTTACACCAAAGTCACCGGTGTATCGGGCAACTTGTCCAGCGTTGGTTCCGACACTCTGGCCAACCTCATGACCCTGTGGGCTGAGAATTACAAGAAAGAATACCCGAACGTAAACATCCAGATTCAGGCCGCTGGTTCCGCCACCGCGCCACCTGCGCTGACTGAAGGCACCTCCAACCTGGGCCCGATGAGCCGCAAGATGAAGGACACCGAACTGGCGGCCTTCGAGCAGAAATACGGTTACAAGCCAACCGCTATCCCGGTGGCCGTGGACGCCCTGGCGGTGTTCGTGCACAAGGACAACCCGATCCAGCACCTGACCATGGAACAGGTTGACGCGATCTTCTCGTCCACCCGTCTGTGCGGCGCCAAAGCCGACGTGAAAACCTGGGGCGACCTGGGCGTGACCGGCGACCTGGCCAACAAGCCAGTGCAACTGTTCGGTCGTAACTCGGTATCCGGCACCTACGGCTACTTCAAGGAAGAAGCCCTGTGCAAAGGCGACTACAAGCCTAACGTCAACGAACAACCGGGCTCGGCGTCGGTTGTGCAGTCGATCAGCTCCTCGCTGAACGGCATCGGTTACTCGGGCATCGGCTACAAGACTGCCAGCGTGAAGACCGTTGCCCTGTCGAAGAAAGGCAGCACTGACTTCATCGAAGACACCGAAGAAAACGCCCTGAACGGCAAGTACCCGCTGTCGCGCTTCCTCTACGTTTACGTGAACAAAGCCCCGAACAAGCCTCTGGCCCCGCTGGAAGCCGAGTTCGTGAAACTGGTTCTGTCCAAACAGGGTCAGGAAGTGGTGGTGAAGGACGGCTACATCCCACTGCCGGCCAAGGTTGCTGCAAAAGCACTGGCTGACCTGGGTCTGCAGGAAGGCGGCGCTGAAGTCGCAAAAAAGTAACACCCTAGGTTCGGGCTGAGCCCCGAACCTGCAGGAACCCTGTAGGAGCTGTCGAGTGAAACGAGGCTGCGATCTTTTGATCTGGCCACTGATCGCAAGATCAAAAGATCGCAGCCTCGGTTCCCTCGACAGCTCCTACACAGGTTTCAGGCAGTTCCCAAAAGGTCCAACGACCTATCGAATTTTCAATCCTCTGCCAGTCCCGCTGGCGGTGGATTTGGTGCGTCACTGCATTGTCATCTTTCTGTCATACAGGATCGCTAGGGTGAGCGCATGAATGATCTGGCCAATTCCCCAATGACTACGACTTCCCCTCCCAAGCGCATTGATTTCAATACGCCTGAGCTGCAACGCAAGCGCCGCATTCGCGCGCTCAAGGATCGCTTCACCCGCTGGTACGTCCTCGTTGGCGGTCTGGCGGTGCTGGCAGCCATCACCCTGATCTTCTTCTTTCTCGCCTACGTCGTTGCACCGTTGTTCCACGGTGCCAGCCTGACTGCGAAAGACGCCATTGCCCCAGCCTGGATGCAGGACGCCGGCAAGCCGCTGATGATTTCGCTCGAAGAGCAGAATCAGGTGGCGATGCGCGTTTCCGACAAGGGCCAGGCGCTGTTCTTCGACATCGACAGTGGCGCTGAATTGAAGCGCGTCGATCTGCCGGTGCCTGCTGGCGCAACGGTCACTTCCATCGGTGAAGACCAGCCAGGTCATCCACTGGTCGCCGTGGGCTTGTCCAACGGCCAGGCGCTGGTGTTCCGTCACACCTATAAAGTCAGCTACCCCGATGGCAAGAAAACCATCACTCCAGCCATCGAGTTTCCTTACGGCAACACACCGATCGCAGTGAACGAGAGCGGCGGGGCGCTGGAGCACGTCAGCCTCAACGCTACCGATTCGACGCTGATGCTGGTCGGCTCTACCGGTTCGCAACTCAATGTGCTGGCGCTGACCAGCGAAGAAAACATGATGACCGGCGAAGTCACCAACGAGCAGAAGCGTATCGAGCTGCCGCAGATGACCGAGCCGGTGAAAAACATCTTCGTCGACCCGCGCCAGCAATGGCTGTATGTGGTCAACGGACGCGCCCAGGCCGACGTGTTCAGCCTGCGCGACAAGAGCCTCAACGGCCGCTACAAACTGCTGGAAAACGCTGACGCCGAAGTCACCGCGAGCACCCAACTGGTGGGCGGCATCTCGCTGATCATCGGTGACTCCAAGGGTGGCCTGGCCCAGTGGTTCATGGCTCGTGATACCGACGGCGAGCTGCGCCTGAAGCAGATCCGTACTTTCCAGATGGGCTCCGCGCCAATCGTTGAAATCACCGCCGAAGAGCGTCGCAAGGGCTTCGTTGCCCTCGATGCCAGCGGCAAGCTCGGCGTGTTCCACAGCACCGCGCACCGCACCCTGCTGGTCGAGCCGGTTGCCGAAGGCCAGGGCCTGTTCGGTCTGTCGCCGCGCGCCAACCGTGTCATCGTCGAGGCCGGCGGCAAGCTGCAACCGCTGCTGCTCGACAACCCGCACCCGGAAGTGTCGTGGAGCGCGTTGTGGAGCAAGGTCTGGTACGAGAACTACGACGAGCCTAAATACGTCTGGCAATCGACCGCTGCCAACACCGATTTCGAACCGAAACTGAGCTTGTCGCCACTGACTTTCGGCACCCTGAAAGCCGCGTTCTACGCGATGTTGCTGGCCGCACCACTGGCGGTTGCCGCAGCGATCTACACCGCGTACTTCATGGCCCCGGGCATGCGCCGCAAGGTCAAACCGGTGATCGAGCTGATGGAAGCGATGCCGACAGTGATCCTCGGTTTCTTCGCCGGTCTGTTCCTCGCCCCGTATGTGGAAGGGCATCTGCCGGGCATCTTCAGTCTGCTGATGCTGTTGCCGATCGGCATTCTGGTGGCCGGCTTCACCTTCAGTCGTCTGCCTGAGTCGATCCGCCTGAAAGTCCCGGACGGCTGGGAAAGTGCGCTGCTGATTCCGGTGATCCTGTTTGTCGGTTGGCTGTCGCTGTACATGAGCCCTTACATGGAGAACTGGTTCTTCGGCGGTGACATGCGCATGTGGATCTCCCACGACCTGGGCATCACCTACGATCAGCGCAACGCTCTGGTGGTCGGTCTGGCGATGGGTTTTGCAGTGATCCCGAACATCTACTCGATTGCTGAAGACGCCGTGTTCAGTGTGCCGCGTGGCCTGACCCTCGGTTCCCTGGCGCTCGGTGCCACGCCGTGGCAGACCATGACCCGTGTGGTGATCCTCACCGCCAGCCCGGGCATCTTCTCCGCCCTGATGATCGGCATGGGCCGTGCGGTCGGCGAAACCATGATCGTGCTGATGGCCACCGGTAACACCCCGGTCATGGAAATGAACCTGTTCGAAGGCCTGCGCACCCTGGCCGCCAACGTCGCGGTGGAAATGCCCGAGTCGGAAGTCGGCGGCAGCCACTACCGCGTGCTGTTCCTCTCGGCGCTGGTGCTGCTGTTGTTCACCTTCGTCATGAACACCCTGGCAGAACTGATTCGTCAGCGTCTGCGCAAGAAATACTCGTCGCTTTAAGAAAGGTAGAAGTCTGTGAAACAGAACTCCCTGAATGGATGGTTCAAGAGCGGCGCCCCGGGCGTCTGGATCAGCGGTGGCGCGGTGTCCATCGCGGTCATCATGACCATTGGCCTGCTGGCGGTGATTGCCGTGCGCGGTCTGGGTCACTTCTGGCCGGCGGACCTGATCCACGCCAGCTACGACGTACCGGGCCAGACCAATCATCTGGTCATCGGCGAAGTGGTACAGAAAGAAGAAGTGCCGCGCGCACGCCTGAAGAGCGCCGGCCTGCCGGTGCCTGATCAGGGCCCGGAATTCATGACCCGCGAGCTGATCAAGGTCGGCAACCGTGACCTGAACGGCAACGACTTCACCTGGGTGGTCGGCGAGTGGCTGACCAAGCAGACCACGCCGCCGGAACTGATGGCGATCGAGCGTCGCGAGTGGGGCAACTTCTACGGCTACCTGGTCAACGTCAAACAGGACGGCAAGGTGATCGCCGAGGGCGAAGCGGCCTGGCCTGAACTGCAAGCGCGGATCAACCGGGTGAACGGCCTTGCTGCACAACTCAAGTCGCTGGAAAAGACCGACATCGGTGCGATCAACGCAGGGCTCGAGCGCATCCGTCTGCACGGGCGCAAACTGGAACTCGACGGCAAGCTCGACGCCACCGCGCAAGCGGACATGGACGCCGAGCGTGCCGAGCTGAACGCGCGTTATCAGGACATCGAAGCCCGTCTGAGCGATCTGCATGCACAGTTCAATCGCGACGCTCTGACCGCCCGCGATGCCAACGGCAAAGAGATTGAAATCAGCCTGGGCAAAGTGGTTCACGCTTACCAGCCGAACGCCATGGGCACGATGACCAAGATCGGTTTCTACTTCAGCAAGGTCTGGGAATTCCTGTCCGACGACCCGCGTGAAGCGAACACCGAGGGCGGGATCTTCCCGGCGATCTTCGGCACGGTGATGATGACTCTGATCATGGCGATGATCGTCACTCCGTTCGGCGTGCTGGCGGCGGTTTACCTGCGTGAGTACGCCAAGCAGAACGCCCTGACCCGGATCATCCGCATCGCGGTGAACAACCTCGCTGGCGTTCCGGCGATCGTCTACGGCGTATTCGGTCTGGGCTTTTTTGTGTATGTGCTGGGTGGTTCGGTTGACCGACTGTTCTTCCCCGAAGCACTGCCGGCGCCGACCTTCGGTACTCCGGGTCTGCTCTGGGCCTCGTTGACTCTGGCGCTGCTGGCGGTGCCGGTGGTGATCGTGGCGACCGAGGAAGGCCTGGCGCGTATCCCGCGCACCGTGCGTGAAGGCTCGCTGGCACTGGGCGCGACCAAGGCCGAGACGCTGTGGAAGATCGTCCTGCCAATGGCCAGCCCGGCCATGATGACCGGCATGATCCTCGCCGTGGCCCGCGCCGCCGGTGAAGTGGCGCCGCTGATGCTGGTGGGTGTGGTGAAACTGGCGCCGTCGCTGCCTGTGGACGGCAACTACCCGTACCTGCACTTGGACCAGAAGATCATGCACCTGGGCTTCCACATCTATGACGTCGGCTTCCAGAGCCCGAACGTCGAAGCTGCACGGCCGCTGGTGTACGCCACGGCGCTGCTGCTGGTGCTGGTGATCGCCACGTTGAACCTGTCGGCGGTGTGGATTCGTAACCACCTGCGCGAAAAATACAAAGCACTGGATAGCTGATTTTGCAGCACTGATTTCTATGTGGGAGCGAGCCTGCTCGCGAAGGCATCACCGCGGTTTCATAGACAAACCGCAGCGCCTGAATCGCCAGCAGGCTGGCTCCCACAAAAACCGAACCGAATTTGTTAGCACAGGGAGCCTCCCATGCAGCACGAAACACATACCCACGGCATCAACATGTCGGCTCTGGGTCGCGACAAGCAGAGCCTGAGCCTCGAGCAGGAAACCGTGGCCATCGAAGTCCCGGGCCTGAGCCTGTTCTACGGCGAGAAGCAGGCGCTGTTCGACGTCAGCATGAACATCCCGAAACAGCGCGTGACCGCGTTCATCGGCCCGTCCGGCTGCGGCAAGTCCACGCTGCTGCGCACCTTCAACCGCATGAACGACCTGGTTGACGGCTGCCGTGTCGAAGGTGCGATCAACCTGTACGGCAACAACATCTACCGCAAGGGTGAAGACGTCGCCGAACTGCGTCGCCGCGTCGGCATGGTGTTCCAGAAGCCCAACCCGTTCCCCAAGACCATCTACGAAAACGTGGTCTACGGCCTGCGCATCCAGGGTATCAACAAGAAGCGCATTCTCGACGAAGCCGTCGAGTGGGCGTTGAAAGGCGCGGCACTGTGGGATGAAGTCAAAGACCGTCTGCATGACTCGGCACTCGGTCTGTCCGGTGGTCAGCAGCAGCGTCTGGTGATTGCCCGCACCATCGCCGTTGAACCGGAAGTGTTGCTGCTCGACGAACCGTGCTCGGCCCTCGACCCGATCTCGACCCTGAAAGTCGAAGAGCTGATCTACGAGCTGAAGTCCAAGTTCACCATTGTCATCGTGACCCACAACATGCAGCAAGCCGCGCGGGTTTCCGACTACACGGCGTTCATGTACATGGGCAAACTGGTGGAATTCGGCGACACCGACACTCTGTTCACCAATCCGGCGAAGAAACAGACCGAAGACTACATCACCGGTCGTTATGGCTGACAGTTGCGGTTATTCACAGAATTGACGCTGCGGCCCACCGCACCTTACCGGACGCTCCAAGGACGCCACCATGATTAGTAAAGAAGGCCTTACCCACCACATCTCCGCGCAGTTCAACGCCGAGCTTGAGGAAGTGCGCAGCCACCTCCTGGCCATGGGCGGGCTGGTCGAGAAGCAGGTCAACGACGCGGTCACCGCGCTGATCGAGGCCGACTCGGGTCTGGCCCAGCAGGTGCGCGAGATCGACGACCAGATCAATCAGATGGAACGCAACATCGACGAAGAATGCCTGCGCATTCTCGCTCGTCGTCAGCCGGCGGCATCCGACTTGCGTTTGATCATCAGCATCTCCAAGTCAGTGATCGATCTGGAGCGCATCGGCGACGAAGCGACCAAGATCGCCCGCCGTGCCATTCAGCTGTGCGAAGAAGGCGAGGCGCCGCGTGGTTACGTCGAGGTTCGTCACATCGGCGACCAGGTGCGCAACATGGTTCGCGATGCGCTGGACGCGTTTGCCCGCTTCGACGCCGATCTGGCCCTGTCGGTGGCGCAATACGACAAGGTCATCGACCGGGAATACAAGACCGCTCTGCGCGAGCTGGCGACCTACATGATGGAAGACCCGCGCTCTATCTCGCGGGTTCTGAGCATCATTTGGGTGCTGCGTTCACTGGAGCGCATCGGCGACCATGCGCGCAACATCTCGGAACTGGTGATCTACCTGGTGCGCGGCACCGATGTGCGCCACCTGGGCCTCAAACGCATGAAAGAAGAAGTTCAAGGCACAAGCGGCGAAACCGCTAATGTTCCGGGCGATGCTGACGATAAGTAAGATTGCCTGAGAAAAGCGCCCGGCCCTTTGGCCGGGCGTTTTTGTTTGGGCGCCTGAATCAGGAAATCGAATTAAAAAGCAGCACCCGCGAACGAAAAGTCCCGGCGTGACTGAAGATTGTTGGCAATGTGCCATCAGCAAAAGCGGTATGCTTGCCGGGATTTTTATAGGGGTGTTGGATGAGCAAGATCAGTGTATTGGTCGTGGACGATGCTTCGTTCATTCGTGACCTGGTGAAAAAGTGCCTGCGTAATTACTTCCCGGGGATCCGCACCGAGGACGCCGTCAACGGCAAAAAGGCTCAGGCCATGCTGGCCAGGGAAGCGTTCGACCTGGTGCTGTGCGACTGGGAAATGCCGGAAATGTCCGGCCTCGAGCTGCTGACCTGGTGCCGCGAGCAGGATAATCTCAAGACCATGCCGTTCGTCATGGTCACCAGCCGTGGCGATAAAGAGAACGTGGTGCAGGCGATCCAGGCCGGTGTTTCCGGCTACGTCAGCAAGCCGTTCACCAACGAACAACTGCTGACCAAGGTCAAGCAGGCGCTGAACAAGGTTGGCAAGCTCGACACCCTGATGAACAGCGCGCCGACCAAGATGAACTCGGCGTTCGGCAACGATTCCCTGAGCGCATTGACTGGCGGCAAGCCAGCCATGGTCGGTACTGCGCCGGCGGCCGCTGCTGCGGTCAATCCGTTTGCCAAACCGGCTGTTGTCGCGCCAACGCCAGCTGCTGCGCCGTCGCGCGGTTTGCTCAACAGCCCACCGGTGCAGGCACCGGCTGCCTCGAAAGCGCCGGCCGGTGGTCGTGGTCAGGGCCAGTTGCGCCTGCCAAGCGGCACCCAGCAATGCGTGATCAAGGCGCTGAGCATCAAGGAAGCGCTGCTGGTGGTGAAACGCACCGACACCCTGCCGCAGATCCTCGACAGCGCCGTGCTCGACCTGGAGCAGGGCGACAACGCCGAAATCGCCCGCCTCAACGGCTACCTGCACGCCATCGTTGCCCACGAGCAGAAGGCCGACAGCGACTGGCTGCAACTGACTTTCCGTTTCGTCGACCAGGATGCGCAAAAGCTCGACTACATCTCCCGCCTGATCGCCCGCGGCACGGCGCAGAAGCACTTCGTTCCGGGCGCTTGATCTCTATCGCCTGACAGTCCGTCTTCGCGAGCAGGCTCGCTCCCACCTTGAAATGCATTTCAAATGTGGGAGCGAGCCTGCTCGCGAAGGGGTCATCAAAAGCACCACCCATCTCCCGCACCTGCCAATTTGAAACATCTGTCGACTAGCCTGGTCTGTCTCAGCTGCTAGGCTCATTTCCAGGCCTTACTCGACAGAACCTTTGCCCATGCTCGCGCGCCTGCTGTTTTTCTGTGGTCTTTTCCTGGCCTCCACCTCGACTGTGGCCATGACCATCTACAAATCCACCGATGCCAACGGCGTGGTCTCGTACAGCGACCGGCCGAGCAAAGGCTCGCAGGTGTTCGTGTTTCAGGACCGCATGGTCGAACACCTCGAACGTCAGGTGTATCTCGATATCAAGAAGCAGAAGGGCACTGACGTGGTGTTCGTGCGCAACGATCTGTATGCGCCGGTCGAGATTGCGCTGGCGTTTACCGGCCTGAGCAATGTGCGTGGTGTTCCGGCGCAGACGATTCGCCGGGTGCTGCCGGCACGCAGCAATACCCGGTTGGCGTTGCTGACGGCGATTACCCGAGGTCAACCGTTGGTGTATTCACCTCAATTCCAGTATTCGCTGGGTGACCCTACAGGAGCCGCGCAGAGCTATCGCTACCCGTTGCCGTGGCGGGGCGGGCCGTTCCGTCTGAGTCAGGGCGCCAACGGTCAGTACAGCCACTACGGGCCGAAGAACCGGTATGCGATGGATATCGCCATGCCGGTCGGCACGCCGATCATTGCCGCTCGGGCCGGGGTGGTGGTGAAAACCGAAAACTCGCAGAGCGGGCGCGGCAATGATGCCTCCGGCAATTTCGTTCGGGTGCTGCATGATGACGGCACGATGGGCGTGTACCTGCACCTCAAGCAAGGATCGGTGAGCGTGCGCGAGGGGCAGCGAGTAGCGGTGGGCAGTCCGCTGGCGCTGTCGGGCAATACCGGCAACAGCAGCGGCCCGCACCTGCACTTTGTGGTGCAGCGCAATACGGGGCAGGGGCTGGTCTCGATTCCGTATCAGTTCAACCAGCCACTGGGGGCGTTGCCCAACTTTGCGTTGGGCAAGCAGTAGAAAGCAAAAGATCGCAGCCTTCGGCAGCTGCTACTTTGGAATGTGTATCCCTGTAGGAGCTGCCGAAGGCTGCGATCTTTTAGCAGGCAATGCGGTTTCCCGCATTGCGATCAATCCAGCATCAACACCTTCGCCAGCACAATCTTCGGCCCTTTCATCTTCTTGATGATGATCCGCAGGCCTTCGACTTCCAGCACTTCTTCCTCTTCCGGTACCCGTTTCAGGGTCTCGTAAACCAGCCCGGCGAGGGTTTCGGCTTCGATGTGATCCAGGTCGATACCGAGCAGGCGTTCGACCTTGAACAGCGGCGTGTCACCACGCACCAGCAGCTTGCCCGGCTGATACGCGAGGATCCCGCGCTCGGCCTTGCGGTGTTCGTCCTGGATGTCGCCGACCAGCACTTCCAGCACGTCTTCCATGGTCAGGTAGCCGATGATGTTGCCGTCGGCCTCTTCGACCACGGCGAAGTGCGAGCCGCCCTTGCGGAACTGCTCCAGCAGCTGCGACAGCGGCATGTGCCGCGACACACGCTCCAGCGGGCGGGTCAGTTCGGCCAGGTTGAACGACTCGGGAATGTGGTCCAGCGCCGCCAGCTCCAGCAGCAGGTCCTTGATGTGCAGCAGGCCGACGAACTCCTGACGTTCGCTGTCATACACCGGGTAACGGCTGAACTTGTGGCGACGGAACATCGCGAGGATTTCTTTCAGCGGCGCGTTGAATTCGAGGGTGATCAGGTCTTCGCGGGAGTTGGCCCAGTCGACCACTTCCAGTTCGCCCATCTCCACTGCCGAGGCCAGCACGCGCATGCCTTGGTCGCTCGGGTCCTGACCACGGCTGGAGTGCAGGATCAGTTTCAGTTCTTCGCGGCTGTAATGGTGTTCGTGGTGCGGGCCGGGTTCGCCCTGGCCGGCGATCCGCAGAATCGCGTTGGCGCTGGCGTTGAGCAGGTAGATCGCCGGGTACATCGCCCAGTAGAACAGGTACAGCGGCACCGCCGTCCACAACGACAGCAGCTCGGGTTTGCGGATCGCCCACGACTTGGGTGCCAGTTCACCGACCACGATGTGCAGGTAGGAAATGATGAAGAACGCGGTAAAGAACGAAATGCCTTTGACCACTTCCGGCGACTGCACGCCGACCGCGCTCAGCAGCGGCTCGAGCAGGTGAGCGAAGGCCGGCTCACCGACCCAGCCAAGACCGAGGGAGGCGAGGGTAATACCGAGCTGGCACGCCGAGAGGTACGCATCGAGCTGACTGTGTACGGTGCGCAGGATGTGCCCGCGCCAGCCGTTCTTGTCGGCGATGGCCTCGACCCGGGTCGAGCGCAGTTTGACCATGGCGAATTCCGCCGCAACGAAGAAGCCGTTGAGCAAAACCAGGATCAGAGCGAAAAGAATCATGCCGAAATCGGCGAATATCGTAGCGAGGGACAAGCCAGGGGAAGGGTCCATGATGGAGTTTTGCAGGTTCCGTGTGATTCGTAAGAGAGAAGAAATCGCGCCTGAAAGGCAGACGCAAGTCAGCCAATGTAGCGGCTGACATGGCGATTGCCTAGTGGCGCGTGCTGGCCGGTATCACTCGGCGGCGCTGATGGCCCGAGCCTGGGCCACCTGGGCCGGGGCGAAATGGCAGGTGAACGTGCTGCCGTGGCCGGGCACGCTGCTGATCTCCATCCGCGCGCGGTGGCGCAGCAACACGTGTTTGACGATCGCCAGGCCCAGCCCGGTGCCGCCAGTGTTGGAGTTGCGGCTGGAGTCGACGCGGTAGAAGCGTTCGGTCAGGCGCGGCAGGTGTTTGCTGTCGATGCCGATCCCGGAATCCTGCACGCTCAGGTGCGCACCTTGCTCGTCGCCCCACCAGCGAATGCGGATATTACCTTCGGCCGGGGTGTACTTCACGGCGTTGAACACCAGGTTGGAGAAGGCGCTGCGCAGTTCCGCCTCGCTGCCCTTGAGCAGGATCTTGCCGTCGGCTTCGAGGGTGATGTGCTGGTTTTTCGATCCGGACAACTGCTGGGCGTCGCTCTTGATCGATTGCAGCAGGGTATCGATCTGCACCGGCTGGTTGTCCGACGGGTAATCGGTGGCTTCCAGCTTCGCCAGCAGCAGCAGGTCATTGAGCAGCGTCTGCATGCGCCCGCCCTGTTGCTGCATCTGCTGCAGGGCGCGGCTCCAGCGCGGGTTCACTTCCTCGACATTGTCGAGCAGGGTTTCCAGATAGCCGCAGATCACCGTCAGCGGCGTGCGCAGTTCGTGGGAGACGTTGGCGATGAAATCTTTGCGCATCTGTTCCAGCTGATGGATACGCGTGACATCGCGCACCAGCATCAAGTGTTCGTTGTTGCCGTAACGCGTGAGGTACAGCTGAATGCGCACCCGATCATTGGTCGGCGAAGGGATTTCCAGCGGTTCGGCGTAGCTGTCCTGCTCGAAGTATTCCTTGAAGCGCGGATGGCGTACCAGGTTGGTCACCGGTTGGCCGCTGTCCTGCGGGGTCTTGAGGCCGAGCAGGGTTTCGGCAGCGCGGTTCCACCATTCCAGGTTGCCGTCGCTGTCGAGCATGATCACCGCATCTTTCAGCGCGGCGGTGGACTCCTGCACCCGGTCGATCACCGCTTGCAGGCGCCCGCGTACCCGTTGGTCGCGGCGCTGCAGGTGGTAGATGCTGTCGAACACCTCGCCCCACAGGCCATAGCCGTCGGGCGGTGCTTCATCGGGTTGGTGCAGGCGCAGCCATTCGTGCAGACGCAACAGTTGCTTGAGCGTCCAGGCCAGGTAAATACCCAGGCCGGCAGCGAGGCTCCAGCCGTAGTAACCGGTGATCAGGCCGATCACCAGACACGCTGTGACCAGCAACAGCATGTGGCGAATCAGGGTGCCATGCCAGTTTTGATTCACGGAAAATACGGTCCTTGTCAGCGAGTCTGGCGGTCGGATCAGGCCTTGGTGGAAAACCGGTAGCCGGTGCCGCGCACGGTTTGTACCAGATTTTCGTAAGCGTCGCCGAGGGCCTTGCGCAAGCGCCGGATGTGCACGTCGACGGTGCGCTCTTCAACATAGACGTTGCCGCCCCAGACCTGATCCAGCAACTGGCCGCGCGTGTAGGCGCGTTCCTGGTGGGTCATGAAGAATTGCAGCAGACGGTATTCGGTCGGGCCCATCTCGGCCGGACGGCCGTCGATGGTCACGCGGTGGCTGATCGGGTCGAGCAGCAGGCCGCCGACTTCGATCGGCGCTTCACCATCGGTCGGGCCGGCGCGGCGCAGCACAGCCTTGAGGCGTGCGACCAGTTCGCGTGGGGAAAACGGCTTGGTGATGTAGTCGTCGGCGCCGACTTCAAGACCCTGGATCTTGTTGTCCTCTTCGCCCTTGGCGGTGAGCATGATGATCGGGATGTCCCCGGTCAGCTCGTCGCGCTTGAGACGGCGGGCCAGTTCGATACCGGAGGTGCCGGGCAGCATCCAGTCGAGCAGGATCAGGTCCGGTTTGCGGTCAACGATGATGGCGTGTGCCTGCTGCGAGTTCTCCGCCTCGAGACAGTCATAGCCGGCCATTTCCAACGCAACGGCGATCATTTCGCGAATGGGCGCTTCGTCGTCGACGATCAGAATGCTCCTGCCAACCATGCCTTAATCCTCTTGTCATTTAACTGTCTTGCGCCGCATTAGATAACGGAATTATTGCAGTCGTGTGACAGTATTTTAGTCGCCCGGCGTTTGGCGTGATCCTGGACTAAGCTCTAAGTCCGAATCCTGACAACCACAAAAGAAGGTTTCCATGACTCAAATGACTGCTTCTTTCAAAGCTCTGCTGCTTGCCGCCGCCGTGGCGTTGCCATCGATGGCGTTCGCCGCTGACCCTGCGATGGAAAAGGACGGCATGTTTACCGATCACAAGGGCATGACCCTGTATACCTTCGCCAAAGACTCGGCGGGCAAGTCCATGTGCAACGATAAATGCGCGGCGAACTGGCCGCCGCTGATGGCTACAGCCGGCGACAAGTCCATGGGCGACTGGACTGTGATCAAGCGTGACGATGGCAAGATGCAATGGGCCTACGAGGGCAAACCGCTGTACACCTTCGTCATGGACAAGAAGGCCGGTGACATGACCGGTGAGGGCAAAATGGACGGCGCCTGGCACGTCGCCAAGGCCAAGTAACGCAAAAGATCGCAGCCTTCGGCAGCTCCTGCACTGGAATGTGTACACCCTGTAGGAGCTGCCGCAGGCTGCGATCTTTTCAATCAGCGCAATGCGTAATCCAGCACGATCCCCACGAAAATCGCCAACCCCGCCCAGTGGTTGTGCAGAAACGCCTTGAAGCAACGCATCCGGTCGCGGTCACGGGTGTACCAGAATTCCCACGCATAACAGCCGGCAGCCACCAGCAAGCCAAGATGGAACCACACGCCCAGCTCGAACTTCGACCCGGCCAGCAACAGGCAGCCCAATGACAGCGCCTGCAAGGTCAGGATGATCACCCGATCCGCCTCGCCAAACAGAATCGCTGTGGATTTCACGCCGATCTTCAGGTCGTCGTCACGGTCAGTCATCGCGTAATAGGTGTCGTAACCCACCGTCCACAACAGGTTGGCGATCCACAGCAGCCACGCGGCAGCGGGCAGTTCACCGGTTTCAGCGGTGAACGCCATCGGCATGCCCCACGAGAACGCCGCGCCCAGCACCACTTGCGGGTAATAGGTGTAGCGCTTCATGAACGGATAAGTGAAGGCCAGTGCCAGACCGCCCAGAGACAACCAGATGGTCGGCGCATTGGTGCACAGCACCAGCAGGAAACTCACGCCCATCAGCAGCGCAAAGAACACCAGCGCCTCTTTCGAACTGATCTTGCCGCTGGCCAGCGGTCGTTGCGCGGTGCGTTTGACGTGGCCGTCGACCTTGCGATCGGCCCAATCGTTGATCACACAGCCACCGGCACGGGTCAGTACCACGCCGAGGACAAAAATCACGATATTGGCCAGCGAGGGCGAGCCTTTACCGGCAATCCACAACGCCCACAGCGTCGGCCACAGCAGCAAGTAAATGCCGATCGGCTTGTCCATGCGCGTCAGCTGAATGAAATCCCAGGCGCGTGGATTCAAGCGGTTCAGGGACTTGAGCAGGCTCTGGTACATCAGCAGTTCTCCGGATGGGCGCGGGCGGCGTTCCACAAGGTCGGCAGGAAAATCTCCGCCACCAGCACGCTCAAGGCGCCACGGTCGAAGCGCGAGCGGCGGCCCCACAGTTTGGGGGCGCGACAGGCTGGCGGCAGCCATTCTTGTGGGTAGTGGCAGACCTCAATGGCGCGGCGCTGGAAGGCGTGGTCGCAAAACAGCAGTTCGCCCAGCGAGCGGCTGCCCAGTTCGTCCATGTGCAAGCCGTCGCCTTGCAGAGCGGCGCGGGAGGCCACGCTGCGGGCGAACACCCAGGCCTCGCCGTGACCGCGCAGATACACCTCGCGCACCCAGCCTTCGCTGCCTTCGGCCAGATCCAGCGCCGCGCATTCGTCGCTGCGCAGAGTGTCCCAGCCTTCGAACAGCGGCGTGACGCTGAAGCCGTCATTCGACAGCCGCGTCAGGCGGCGGGTCAGCGAGCCTTCGTCGAACAACCAGTTCAGGCTCAACGAATCGGGAAGGGGCGTCAGTCGGCTTTGAGTCAGCCAGAGCGGGGCCGGGGAGGCTTTTGAATGTTGCACAATGAGTCATTATTGGCCGCAAATGAGGCGGCGAGCTTAACATGGCGTGTTGCGAATTTGATGGATCCGGGGCGCCGTTGCGCCGAACAGGCTTGCATCTGCCCGGCACCCTCAGTACAAAACGCCCTGAGCCGGATGGCAGCGCTCCCACCATCGACCGTCCGCGCCGACAAAAGCCTGAAACCTGAGGAAGTACCTGAATGAAAAAGTGGCAATGCATCGTCTGCGGCCTGATCTACAACGAAGCTGACGGTTGGCCGGATGACGGCATCGCGCCGGGCACCCTGTGGCAGGACGTGCCGGAAGACTGGCTGTGCCCGGACTGCGGCGTCGGCAAGATGGACTTCGAAATGATCGAAATCAACTAAGCACAAACAAGGAGTAAGGCATGAACGCACCTGTCGTAATCGTCGGCACCGGGCTTGCGGGCTACAACCTGGCCCGCGAGTTTCGCAAACTCGATGGCGAAACCCCGCTGCTGCTGATTACCGCCGATGACGGGCGCTCTTACTCCAAACCGATGCTCTCCACCGGTTTCGGCAAGAACAAGGACGCCGATGGCCTGAGCATGGCCGAACCCGGCGCCATGGCCGAGCAATTGAAGGCCGAAGTGCGTACCCACACCCGCATCAGCGGCATCGACGCTGGCCACAAGCGCCTGTGGATCGGCGAAGAAGCGGTGTACTACCGCGACCTGATCCTCGCCTGGGGTGCGGAAACCGTGCGAGTGCCGATCGAAGGTGACGGTGCTGATCTGGTGTTCCCGATCAACGATCTCGAAGATTACGCGCGCTTTCGTGCAGCCGCTGCGGGCAAGCGCCGCGTATTGCTGCTCGGTGCCGGGCTGATCGGCTGCGAATTCGCCAACGACCTGATCCTCGGCGGCTACGAGGTGCAACTGGTGGCGCCGTGCGAGCAGGTGATGCCGATGCTGCTGCACCCGGCCGCTGCGGCAGCTGTGCAGACCGGGCTGGAAAGCCTGGGCGCGCGTTTCCACCTCGGTCCGGTGCTGACCCGCCTGCAGAAGGTCGCTGACGGTCTGGAAGCGCATCTGTCCGACGGTCAGGTGATTGCCTGCGATGTGGTGGTGTCGGCCATTGGCCTGCGCCCGCGCATTGATCTGGCGGCGGCTGCCGGGGTGCAGGTCAATCGCGGTGTCGTAGTCGACCGCTACCTGAAGACTTCCCACGCCAATATCTACGCCTTGGGCGACTGCGCCGAGGTCGATGGGCTGAATCTGTTGTACGTGATGCCCCTCATGAGCTGTGCGCGTGCGCTGGCACAAACCCTGGCCGGCAATCCGACGGCCGTGAGCTACGGGGCGATGCCGATCACGGTGAAAACTCCGGTGTGCCCGTTGGTCGTTTCGCCACCGCCACGGGGCAGTGAAGGCGTCTGGACCGTCGAAGGGCAGGGCGCCGACATCAAGGCCCTGTGCCACAGCGCCGATGGCCAACTGCTCGGTTACGCGCTGACCGGCACGGCGGTGATGGAAAAACTCGCCCTGAACAAACAGCTACCGGCCCTGCTGGCGTAAATACCGGTCGTTCTGTCGGAATCACCCCGCTTTTGCCCCCACAAAGGTCGCGGGGAGACTGGCGCCGCCGGTATCCGCGTGCCATTCTCACTCCCGTCTGCCGCAGAGTAGAGCCTGCGGCGCCTTGGGCGCTGTTCCAATGAGAACAGCACGGACATAACAACAAAAAACCGTCAAAGGGGCTTCACTAATGCGTAAACCAGAACTCGCCGCTGCAATCGCTGAAAAAGCGGATCTGACCAAAGAACAGGCTAACCGCGTTCTCAACGCCGTCCTCGAAGAAATCACCGGCGCTCTGCACCGCAAGGACAGCGTCACGCTGGTGGGCTTCGGCACCTTCCTGCAACGCCACCGCGGCGCCCGCACCGGCAAGAACCCGCAAACCGGTGAACCGGTGAAAATCAAGGCCAGCAACACCGTTGCATTCAAGCCAGGCAAGTCGTTGAAAGACAGCGTCAATCCATAATTGCGCCGCACTCCCTGAATAACGGGGAGCAGCGCAATAAAAAATGGGCACACCGATTGCGGTCGGGTGCCCATTTTTTGTGGCTGCAAGTCGGCTTACTGACGTCGGAAGCAGGCCTTGCCGTTGCCGAAATCCACGGCCAGGCAGTTCGGTTCGATCGCCAGTTGCAGATCCTGGAACAGGCCGGATAAATCGCTGTTCGACGCCGGTTTGGTATTGCTTTTCAGCGTCACGGTGTTGTTTTCCACCTGCCAGGTGCCCTTGGCAAACCCGTCAGTGCTGCCATATGCCACACCTGCGTCAAACGTGCCGTCCTTGCGCAGCAGCAATTCGGCGCCCATTTCCATTGCGCCGGTCAGATAGTAATGACCGTCCAGTGAAGGGGTATCTGCAGAGGCTTGAGTGACGGGTAGCCACATCAGTGCTGCGAAAAGCAGGGGTTTCAATTCCATGAGGTAAAGCTCCTTACCAGCTCCCGAAGGGGATGCCGAATTTTTCGATGTAGGTTTTTGAGGCATCAGAAAGAGGTCGATGTTTACCGCCGGATTTACCTTCGTAGGGGCCTTTGGGGTTGATGGTTCCTTGCACGCGGACAATTTCGACTGACTTGAAGCAGGGGCCGCCCAGCCAGACCTTGGCTATGCCGCCGGGTGCCAACCCAATGCCGATGTCATTGCGATAGTCGGTGATCCATTTGCCATCAGCCCTGCAAAAAGCTTTCTCCGGCTTGCGCATGATCTCCCGGGCTGATTCGGGGATGACGATATAGGCTTCATAGGTCTGAGGTTCGGCCAGTGACTGCCAGCGCACGTAGATCAAGCGGGGCAGGTCAGCGCCAGTGACATCACGTCCTGCGCCACTTCCGGGGTTTTTGGGCCAACCTGCCGGTGTGCCTTTGTAATCGGCCGGGACTCTTACCGAAGCAATTCCGGCTCCGGCGCGTCGGAACACTCGCTCCCGGATATCCACCACATCGGCAGTTTCAATCCAAACCTCCATATAGTCTGGTGCTCCAAAGCCAAGGAACCAAGGCAGTTTGTCATTCGCTTGAGCATGAATTTGAGTGCAAACCGCCAATAGAAACCCTGTAAACAGGCTTGTGAGTGTCTTGATGCGAAGGGTCGACCTTCTCGGCGTGATCACCGGGCTGTCCTTACCAAGAGCCATAAGGAATTCCAAATTTTTCCACGTAGGCCTTGGACTCCGGCTCAAGAGGCAGAGCATAGCGGCCTTCATTTTTTCCTTGGTATGGGCCCTTTTTATTCACGGTGCCTGCGATCCGGGCAATCTCGATTGCCTTGAGGCATGTTCCAGTGAGCCATACTTTGGCAATGCCGCCGGGTGCCAGCCCAATCACCAGGTTTTTACGCGATTCAGTAACCCACTCCGAGCCAAAGTTGCAGAACGCTCTTTCGGGTTTGCGCATGATCTCCCGGGCTGATTCGGGGATGACGATATAGGCTTCATAAGTCTGAGGTTCGGCCAGAGATGGCCAGCGTACGTAGACCAAGCGGGGCAGGTCGGCACCTGTTACATACTTACCTTTTCCGCTTCCAGGGTTTTCTGGCCAACCTGCGGGGTTGCCTTTGTGTTCCACGGGATTCTGTACTGATGCAATACCCGATCCGGCACGCTGAAACACTCGCTCCCGGATATCCACCACGTCGGCTGTTTCTATCCAGACCTCCATATAGTCTGGTGCTCCAAAGCCAAGGAACCAGGGCAGTTTGTCTTTCGCTTGAGCATGGATTTGAGTGCAAGCTGCGAGCAGAAATCCAAAAAGCAGGCTCAAGTATTTGCTTATGTTATGGCTTGGATTCCCCGGTGAGATAACCGGGTTGTGATTACCACGAGCCATAGGGAATGCCGAATTTTTCGATATAGGCTTTGGATTCTTCCTGTAGAGCAGAGTATTTCCCGTCTCTGAGCCCGCTATTCGATCCCTTTGAGTGGATTATGCCTTCTACACGTGTGACTTCGACTCCCGGAAGGCATGGTCCGCGAACCCATACCTTGGCAATACCACCCGGGGCTAGTCCCACTACCAGCCATTTTCGGAATTGCGTTATGACCTTTCCATCAAACGCACAAAAGATTTCCTTGCGTTCAAGCATCAGCTTTCGAGTGGCCTCTGGAATCCTGATAACAACCTCGTAGGTTTGGGGTTCAGCGAGAGACTGCCAGCGGACATAGATACGTTCGGGCAGGTTCGCGCCTGAAGTCGGTCGACCTTTCCCCCAAGGATCTTCGGGCCACCCGGCAGGATTGCCTTTGAATTCGCTCGGTGTGCCTTTTCTGTACGGGTTCGGATAGCGTTGTGCTGCAACGCTGCTGCCGACGTTACTGAATAGCCGGTTATCTATATCTACTGCCGCTGTAGACTCAATCACTACATCCATGTAGTCAGGAGAGAAAAACTGCACTGTCCATGCGTCGTAGGGCAGAGAGCGATCAGAAGGTGAGGTACATCCGCTCAAAAGCAGTGCAAGCGACAAACTGCAAAAAATGCTGCAGGAGACATATTTCTCAAACATTAGGATGCACCGCACGTATAAAGTTTTCGGCGGGCCGGTTGATGAACACGATGCTGAGTTCGCTCCCATCCAATCCTCTTGCAGCGTTCCAATTTGCGGATAGATGAATGTAGCGAGCTACAAGCAGAGCTTCTTCGGCCAGTGTCAATCCGATACGGCGGCTTTCACCGAGCGCGTAAGCCATTAATTTCCCTGCGATGGTGTGTAGTTCCTTTGGCAGCGCATACCGGCTATCGTCTTCTTTAATGACTTTGAACTGGACGCCATGTTTGACGCCCAATTCCCGCATGACTCGCAAATAGATCAATGACAGATCATTGCGTACTTCACGCTCGCAACTGATGACTGCATGCACTTGTTTCCAACGGGCTCTGTCGCCCTTGGTATTTCGGGTGAATATCTTCTCCCAAGTACGTATTTGCAGTGGCAAACCATGCAGATTGAGCTGGTCTTGCAGTCGCCTGAGTTCATACTGTGTGACCCTGTAAGCATCGGATTCATGATGGGGAAGGCGCACATCCTCCGGGCTTTGGCGGGGTTTGTTGAGTAAAACACGTTCGGTGATACGGGGCACGTAGCCGCCACCCAGATCGGAGTGCACGCCTGGCAATACGATATCGGCGGCATCGGCGGTGTTCAGCGAAAAATTGTGGCGGCGCTCATCCCGTGCCACGAGATGCACGACCTTTTTGGCAATGTCTGGCGCGAGGTAAAGGTTTACGCCGGGGTTTGCGGCGTCGTGAACGCTAAAATCGCCGAAGGACATTTTTGCGACGGCTGCAGCAGTGTCGAAAATGCCAATGAAGTTGATGGCGATGTTATCCCGGCTGAAACCCTCGATGGTCATAGGTGTGTTCGCGAGCACCTCCGCCAAGATGTTTTTCTCGCTCCTCAGCGCTTCATTGGCAAAGTGCCTTGCAGCCGCAGCACCTCGGCTGAATCCGAAAATATCAAACTCGATTCGAGCGACTTTCCTATCTTCGTTGTGCTGATGAAAAAAACGCAGCCGCTCTAGGATGAGTGAGGGAGTTTGCGCGACTCTTGCCAAGACGCCCTGTGCACCGTCTCCAGTTGCTTGCGAGTACAGCGAGTCCTCCGCTCCACTGCTGGTGCCGATGCCTTCCACATATACCGGGATGAATCCAGTAGGTTCATCACTTTCAAATCTTCGTTCACTGTCATCGCGATACAAGTCATATAGCCTCGCCACATTGCTCAGGTCATTGCCGTAACTGGAATCGGGTGCTCCGCCCAATTCGTCATAACCTTGGCTCATGCAGAACTTTTGGATTTCTTCCGCCTGCTCCGCAAGACCCACCTCGCGCGCGTAACAGCCAGCGGTCATTTGGCTGTTCATTCGATTATTCCCCGTGCCATCGAAAAACACACCGATACGCAAAGTTATCCCCCCCGGCGTCTCATCCTCCAGGTCGACTTCTTCCTCCTCTTCCTCGAGTTCTTCCTCTGCGCGTTCGTGTACCGCTGGCGCACTGGGTAATGCGCCATCCAGTCCATGCAGCAGCAGATGGGGCGCTTCACTGTCTTGCGGCTTGCGGCCCGTTTCGATTTCAGTGCTGCTGAAAATGCCACCGCTATCGATCACGAGGTGATGGCCGCCAGCCTTCAGCGTGATGCTGGCGCCGGCATCCAGCACCACACTGGCGCCGGCCTTGAGCAGCACTTGCTGGCCGGCCTCAATGTTGAGAGACCGGCCAGCATGTGTGTAACTGTTGCCATTGATGGTTTCGCGGCGCTCGTTGCCCACTTCCAGTTGAAGGCTGTTGCCGATTTTTTGCGCCATGTCGCGCTGTGCGCGCACATAGATGAGCTCTTGCCCGGCACGATCCTCGATCGACAGTTCGTTGTAACCGCCATTGCGCGGCGAGCTTTCGCTGCGCAATACAGTTCGGGTCTTGTGGTCGGGTAACGAGTAGGGCGGCGCGGTAACTCTGTTGGACACACAACCGGTGATCAGTGGTTTGTCCGGGTCGCCCTCCAAAAAGGACACCACGACTTCCATGCCAACCCGCGGAATGGTCACTGCGCCAAAATGATCGCCGGCCCAACTGCTCGCTACGCGTACCCAACAACTGCTGCGCTCACTGTTGAGTTCTTTGCGATCCCAGGGAAATTCGATCTTCACGCGACCGAACTCATCGCAATAAATCTCTTCGCCTTCGGGGCCGGTAACCCGTGCGGTCTGAGTCACCAGCGGACGACGTGGCGCCGGTAGCGGAGGCCGGAAAACCACCTCGGCGGGAATCACGCTGAAGCGATTTCGGTAACCCTGGGTGAAACCATCGGCGGATTTGACATCGCTGGAGGCGGACTCCTCAAGCACTTGTGGCTGTCGGCCTTCATGGGCGACGCTGAGCAGAAGCCACAGGTCGTTGCACTTTTTTCGCGGGTGTCCGGTCAGCTCAAACAAGTGACCGCTACGCAGATTCGTCTGATCGCTTGCTCCGTCGCCCAGTTCATAATCGCTGCGGTGGCGCTCCAATGCCTGCCGGGTAATTTGCTTGCCGCGCCTTTCGTTTTCGATCAGCAGTGGATAACGGTAGTCCTCCAATGTTGGAGTGAATCCGGCGGTGAAGCGGCCTTCAAGCAACAGACTCGGGCGTTTCAGGTCGTAGTCACGACGAGTGACGGTACTGGTGCGCGTGCTGTTGCGCACACAGAATCGGCTGACCACCTGATGCTCGGCCACCATACCGGATTCTTGCAAATACGGCGTCACAGCCAGCTTTGGGAGAAACACCTGGTCATCGGTAAATACCAGCAAATGGCCGTCCGCCGAATGCTGGTGATGCCAGGCGATCCCGTCCTCGGCGCACAGGCGCTGTATGAATTCAAAGTCGCTTTCCGCGTACTGAGTGCAATAGTCGCGTGGCGGATTCGGGGTGACATGGAAGGTAAACGCATCACCTTGAATGCCATGCCTTTTGAGCACATGCGCGATGATCTGCGGCACCGTACGCTGCTGGAAAACCCGCTGATCATGACTGAACTGCAGATAATGCAACGCAGGCACCAGCGTCAGCTCATAGTGGGTCAGGCGTTTTCCGCTTTCACCCACCCGCACATCTTCAATGCGCCCGTGAATACCTTCGTGGTTGAACCCGAATTGCAGAAATGCCGGCTGACTGAGCAGCCCTTCCAGATTGATATCTGCTCGCTCGCTGACCAGCTCGACCCGGATCGCGTACAGGCAGCTGATGGCTTCTGCACCCTCAAATGCAAGCACCTTGAAGTCGTGGCGAACGCCGGGAATTTGCAGGGTAAAAGGCGCGCAGTTGCCCGTACTGAACATACGCTTGTCCTTAAGCAGGTGAGTCGATGCGCGGTGTTCGATCGTCCCTGATCGCCACGCGAAAAGAATTTGCCCAAGCAAGCTAGCGATGCGGGAAATAAATTGATGTAAGAAGTATCCCTGACATTTGTCAGAGTATTCCGGGCGTGAAAGTGTTGTGCGGATTGAAGGAAATGACTGTAGGAAGTCACTTCGATAATTATTGAGTTAGCACTGAAGTGCAGCATTCACGAGCTGGATAAAGTTTCAGAAAAATGAAATGCCATCAAATTGATGGCACTTTTGTTGTTGAGTGTTGTCGCCGGTAAATCGTTTGTAAAATTCAATGGATTTTCGGAAGTGTCCTACTTCTATTTTTTTCGAGAGTTGTCATGCTTGCCGCCGTGGAATGGGACGAAGGTTCGGGTCCGTGCGCTCAGGCGGGACCGGGCCGCTCTGGATCAAGGGTTCTGTGGGGGCAGAGCAAATGCGGGCAATATAATTCGCCATCAGGGATTCCCCTGCCACATATAGGGTGATCTCCTACACAGCCCAATGAACACTTCGTCTTGTTGTTTAACCAGATGCTTGCTAGTGGCCATCATAGTGATTACGATGCGCCCACTTGAAAGAGCACATCTCAATTGGATGAGTCGCTTCACTGCTCTTCGATACTGTCCCGCGCCGCGGCAACTCCAATAGGCGCATGACTGTAATCCTAATTAAAGGCCATGGATGTCCTACTCAAGCAAACTTTCCGCCCATTACCTCGAACTCGCAAAAGTCTCTGTTTCCAAAGAGAATTTCGCGGGCGAAGACGTTCGTTTTTCGAGCGAATTCGAGGCGCTGGAAAGCGAGCTGGCCAAAGCCTCGTCGATGCACGAAAGCGGGCAGATCGACTGGCTGAAAATCCGTGAAAACAGCGAAAATCTGCTGCGTACCCAATCCAAGGATTTACGTGTTGGCGCCTGGCTGACCTGGTCGTTGTACCAGCGTGAATCCTTCCCCGGGCTGCTGGCCGGCCTCGGTCTGCTGCACCATCTGTCGGAAAACCACTGGGCCGACGTTCACCCGCTCAAACCGCGCACCCGTGCCGCTGCCATCGGCTGGCTGGTGCCGCGCCTGGAGCAGGTGCTCACTGAAAACATCGCGATCAAGGAACAGCTGCCGATGTTCCGGCAACTGTCCGAGCATCTGGCCGGCCTCGATGCCGCATGCACCGAGCACCTGGGCGATGACGCACCGCTGCTGCTGCCGCTCTCGCGTCGCCTGAAAACCATGATCCAGCGTGCGGCCGACAATCAGCCGGCCCCCGGTGTGGTGGGCGCAGCGGTGGCGCAGGTCAAGCAGGCCGCTAGCCAGCTAATGGCCCCCGGCGCGCCGATCGATAACGAAAAAGACGCCTACAAGGCTCTGCGCGCCCAGCAGGAAAGTGCGCGTCCATTGTGTGCCTGGTGGCTCAAACAGAAAGCCACCGACCTGCGCGCCCTGCGCCTGAACCGCACTTTGCTCTGGCTGCCGATCGACGCGGTGCCCGAACGCAACGCCGAGCAGATCACCGTGCTGCGCGGACTGCCGGTGGACAAACTCAAGCAGTACCAGGATCGCTTCGATCAGGGCAAATACGCCGACCTGCTGGTGGAACTGGAGGCGAGCCTGGCGAAGGCGCCGTTCTGGTTCGATGGCCAGAGGATGGTCTGGGAATGTCTCCAGAACCTCAACGCCGAGATGGCAATGCGCGAAGTGGAAATCCACTTCGCGCTTTTGGTTCAGCGCCTGCCCGGCATCATCGAATGTCGTTTCCATGACGGCGCGCCGTTTGCCGATCCGTCCACCCGGGCGTGGATCGCCGGCAATGTCATGCCGCACCTGCAAAGCGCCAGCGCGCCGCGCAAGGTCGAAACCGATGACATCGAAACCCAGCCCGCCTGGGAAAAGGCCCTGCAGGAAGTGCTGCCGTTGCTGCGCAAGGAAGGCCTCAAGCCTGCCGTGCAGACGCTCAAGCAAGGACTGCAATCGGCTCACGGCGGGCGCGAGCGGTTCTTCTGGCAGTTCGCCCTTGCCCGGCTGTGCTTCATGGCCAAGAAGTACGAACTGGCCAAGAACCAGCTCGAAACCCTCGATCAGACATTACAGGACTCAGGCCTGCACGCCTGGGAGCCCGATCTTGCATTGGAAGTGCTGCATTTACTGCATAGCTGCTGCGAGTTGTTGCCGCAGAACCATGCCGTACGTGAACGCAAGGAAGAGATTTATCGCAGGCTGTGCCACCTCGACCTCGAAGTGGTACTCGAATAGGCCCCAGGGCCACAACCGCAAGGAGAAAAGCCATGGCCAAAGAAGGCTCGGTAGCCCCCAAGGAACGCATCAACGTCACCTTCAAACCCGCCACCGGCGGTGCTCAGGAAGAGATTGAACTGCCGCTCAAGCTGCTGGCAATCGGTGACTACACCCACCGCAAGGACGATCGCAAAATCGAAGATCGCAAGCCGATCAGCATCGACAAGATGACCTTCGACGAAGTGTTGGCCAAGCAAGAGCTGGGTCTGACGCTGAGCGTGCCGAACCGTCTGCAGGAAGATGGCGAGGCCGACGAGCTGGCTGTGCAACTGCGCGTCAATTCGATGAAGGACTTCAACCCGGCCAGCCTGGTCGAGCAAGTGCCTGAGCTGAAAAAACTGATGGAACTGCGCGATGCGCTGGTGGCCCTCAAAGGCCCGCTGGGTAACGCACCTGCGTTCCGTAAAGCGATCGAAGGCGTGCTCGCCGACGACGAATCCCGCGGTCGCGTACTCGGTGAGCTGGGCCTGAACGCCGCAGCCCCGGACGCCTGAGACTCCAGCCAAGGAAGCCAACACAATGAGCACTAGCGCAGCACAAGAGAAGAGCGCCGAAAGCGGCGAATACAGCATTCTCGACAGCATCATCGCCGAAACCCGTCTGACTCCGGACGACGAAGCCTACGACATCGCCAAGCGTGGCGTGTCGGCGTTCATCGAAGAACTGCTCAAGCCGCAGAACAACGGTGAACCGGTCAAGAAAGCCATGGTTGACCGCATGATCGCCGAGATCGATGCCAAGCTCAGCCGTCAGATGGACGAGATCCTGCACCACCCGGACTTCCAGGCGCTGGAATCGTCGTGGCGTGGCCTGCAGTTGCTGGTCGACCGCACCAACTTCCGCGAAAACATCAAGATCGAAATCCTCAACGTCTCCAAAGAAGACCTGTTGGACGATTTCGAAGATTCGCCAGAAGTCATGCAGTCGGGCCTGTACAAGCACATCTACACCGCTGAATACGGCCAGTTCGGTGGTCAGCCGGTTGGCGCGATCATCGCCAACTACTTCATGTCCCCAAGCTCGCCGGACGTGAAACTGATGCAATACGTGGCCAGCGTATCCTGCATGTCCCACGCGCCGTTCATCGCTGCGGCCGGCCCGAAATTCTTCGGTCTGGAAAGCTTCACCGGCCTGCCGGATCTGAAAGATCTGAAGGACCACTTCGAAGGCCCGCAATTCGCCAAATGGCAGAGCTTCCGTACTTCGGAAGACTCCCGCTACGTCGGCCTGACCGTGCCGCGCTTCCTGCTGCGTAACCCGTACGACCCGGAAGAAAACCCGGTGAAATCGTTCGTGTACAAGGAAACCGTTGCCAACAGCCACGAGCACTACCTGTGGGGCAACACCGCGTTCGCGTTCGGCACCAAGCTGACCGACAGCTTCGCCAAATTCCGCTGGTGCCCGAACATCATCGGCCCACAGAGCGGTGGCGCGGTTGAAGATCTGCCGCTGCACCACTTCGAAAGCATGGGCGAAATCGAAACCAAGATCCCGACCGAGGTTCTGGTTTCCGACCGTCGTGAATACGAACTGGCCGAGGAAGGCTTCATCTCCCTGACCATGCGCAAAGGCTCCGACAACGCGGCGTTCTTCTCCGCCAGCTCGGTGCAGAAGCCGAAGTTCTTCGGCATCAGCGCAGAAGGCAAGGCGGCAGAGCTGAACTACAAGCTCGGCACCCAACTGCCGTACATGATGATCGTCAACCGCCTGGCTCACTACTTGAAAGTGCTGCAGCGCGAGCAACTCGGTTCGTGGAAAGAGCGTACCGACCTCGAGCTGGAACTGAACAAGTGGATCCGCCAGTACGTCGCCGACCAGGAAAACCCGAGCGCCGAAGTCCGTGGCCGTCGTCCGCTGCGTGCTGCGCAAGTGATCGTCAGCGACGTTGAAGGCGAGCCGGGCTGGTACCGCGTGAGCTTGAACGTGCGTCCGCACTTCAAGTACATGGGTGCCGATTTCACCCTGTCGCTGGTTGGCAAGCTGGACAAAGAGTAAGAGCGACTCATGGACGGATACGGCAGCCTGTTCGAGCGCCTCAACGGCGACGCGCAACTACGCAAGGGCAACAGCCTCGAGGCTTGTGCCATGGCGTCGGTGGCTGCCCATCTGGCCAAAATGCTCAGCACCCGGGCCGGCAGCGTGCAAACGCTGGCCGACTACGGGTTGCCCGATCTCAATGACATGCGTCTGAGCCTGCACGACTCCCTGAGTCAGGCCCGTCTGGCCATCGAAAACTTCATCGAAGCCTACGAGCCGCGCCTGAGCAACGTGCGTGTCATTTCCCTGCCGCGTGACCACGACCAGCTACGGCTGGCCTTCAGCATCGAAGGCCTGCTGGAAGTCGAGGGTTTCAAGCGTCAGGTCAGTTTTTCCGCGCGCCTGGATGGCAGCGGTCAAGTGAAGGTCACCTAAGGAGATCCCCGATGTCTGGCAAACCCGCAGCACGCGTATCCGACCCCACCGCTTGCCCACTCCCAGGCCACGGCACCAACCCGATCGCCGCCGGTTCCGGCGACGTGTTCTTCGACGGCCTCGCGGCCGCCCGCCAAGGCGATGCCTCGGCGTGTGGTGGTGCGTTGGTCGGCGATCTGGCGACCACGGTTTTGATCAATGGCAAACCGGCTGCGACCGTAGGTTCGGTTGGTTCTCACGGCAATAAAGTCACGGCAGGTTCCGGGACGGTGATTATCGGTAATTCGCACTCGCCGGCGCCGTTTGTGCCGCCTTTGCCGGTGGAGATCAAGTGGCCGTTTAACGAGCACTACGTCATCAATTGTCAGGACTCCGGGAAGCCATTGGCGGGAGTGGCATACAGTTTCAAAACAGCCTCGGGAAAAGTTATCAGTGGTGTCACGGGAGCCGACGGGAAGACGCAAAAAATCTCGTCCTCTGTAGCGGAGCCCTATGAGTTGATTATTGAACAGCAATCTGAAGTCGTGATTGGATAAAAGGATTTTGTTATGGCGGATATGAAAATAGCATCAAGTCTGACGCCGGCCAGTAACCAAACTGGTAAGTCCGCAGCTGTCCGTCAATTCAAAATCACAGATATACCTGATGCGATGGATAAGATGAAGTGGCCAGTTGCTGCGAAGCTGATGCGCCATTGGTTTGATGGCAAACCATGGCCAACTGCCGATGGTGCCATGAGTAAAGAGGTTAAAGACCATATTGCTCTTGCTGACATCGCCTACGTAAATGACACCATCGTAAAAATGGCTTGGTTGGAAAAGTTTGAGCCTGCGAAAACTGTCATTGAAGAGCTTAAATCTGCTTGGGATAATCCTGCAGGCCGCAATAATATAAGCAAGAAGATTAAAGATAAGTATCTTGGCTCGGCGCCGGGTGTCTATCCTTTTAAGTTTGCTAGCGCCAGGAAGGTTGAAGAGTTTGGATATAGTAATAATCGAGCAGTTAAGTTCGGTTTAATAGAGAAGACGGATGAACTGCGAGCTGCGCTGGCAAACTTTAATGTCCGCGTATTTCCAGAAGGGAAGCTGGTTATTTCCGTAGACAGCATTCAACTGTTTGTGGAACGAATTGGGTTTTACGCTGAGGACGCCTATGACTTCAATGACGCACCGGATGACAATTTCAGTCAGCCATTGGGGTTCTGGAACTTCGATGGTATAGCCAACCCGGCTTATGCGGCCACTGCAAATGCCGGTGCGGCGCAGATGAAGTCAGACATCGCTTCAAACCCCTATATCAGTGCAGAAGACTCTCAGGCGATGTTTCGGGAAATAGAAAGCTCGCGTTATTTCTATATTACGAATTCTCATTTTGTAAAATATCGAACGGAATTAAAAAAAGGCGGTGATTTCCAGGTTTTGTCTGATATAAAATATCAGAATGTTCCCATGACAGTTATTAATGTTTGGAATAAATGATGCGCATTTTTTGCTCATGTACAATCTCTGTCGAAGTGGGTGTGGCAAAAAAATGACTACGCTTAGAAAGAAATGGCTAGTGCCTATCAGTTTGCTCTTGGTATTGATTGCATTGCTCGTTTATTGCGTAAATGCAATGCTAGGGTATCCTGCAAGTACAACTACAGCTAGCCCCTCGGGCCGCTACACAATTGAGAATGTGCGTGTCGGCAGGATCTTTATGCTTGGCGGTATGGCGTATTTAAGAGTTATCGACTCAAAAGAGCCAGGGAAGGTATATCGAACCCCGTTGTATGATACGCAGTCGTTGGATATGCGCACATTCGAAGATGATGCTGAGGTTGGAATTACTTGGATCGCCTTCGAAAAGAAAGATAAGGCTTTTATAATTTCCATGCCGCAATGGGAAGAAAACTGGCTGAATATTTTCATCAGTAATACACCCTACGAGATTCTGGAAAATTGATAGCAGTATGAACAGCTACGTTCGTCTCGCCCTATGCCTATTAATCCACGCCCTCGGATGCGTGGCTTATGCATTTTTGAATGACGCGGTTGTACATGCTTACAGGCTTTTGAACGGCGGATTTACCTCCCATGGTGTCGCCATCGGCATTGCGACTTACGCACTGTTTTACATTTTTCTGGGCGTCAACCTGATCGTTGCGCTGATTCCAGGTCTGGTCGCCAAGCTGGCCATCCTTTTTCTGATGGTGGGCTTCATCCTGCTCTGGATGCTACCCGACAACCCGTTAAGAGCCCTGTTTTACGGCGTAGCTCAAGGCTGCGTCACGTTGCTGGCGATCCTCACCACTCAAGTCATCGAGTTGCGTTGGGCTTTGCGAAACATCGCAGGTCGCATTCAGCCAAGTCAGCCTGCAGGTGCAATCCAATGACCAGATCGGACATCGAGCGTAATCCGCGGGACAGTTATTCCATGAGTTCCACTACCAGGCAGGTAACCCGTGTCCTTTAACCACTACTACCAAAGCGAACTCACCGCACTGCGCCAACTCGGTCGCCGTTTCGCCGAGCGTAGTCCGGCGTTGGCGCCGTTCCTGGGTCAGGCCGGGCGGGATCCGGATGTGGAGCGGTTGCTGGAAGGCTTTGCGTTCCTCACCGGGCGTCTGCGGCAGAAGCTCGACGACGAGCTGCCGGAGCTCAGCCATTCGCTGATGCAGCTGCTGTGGCCGAACTACATGCGCCCGCTGCCGGCGTTCAGCATTCTGCAGTTTGATCCGCTGAAGCGTTCCGGCCCGGCACTGGTGGTCGAGCGCGATACGCCGATTGAAAGCAAGCCGATCGAAGACGTGCGTTGCCGTTTCCGCACCTGCTACCCGACCGAGGTGCTGCCGCTGGATCTGGCGGCGCTGAACTACTCGGTGAAGGGCGACGGTTCGCTGCTCAGCCTGCGTCTGGAAATGAGCGCCGACGGTCACCTCGGTGAGCTGGAACTGAGCAAACTGCGCCTGCACTTTGCCGGCGAGCGCTACATCAGCCAGATGCTGTATCTGAGCCTGCTGCGCAACCTGGAAGGCATTGAGCTGATCCCGCTCGACGGCGCCGGCAAGCCGATCGATGGCGTGTCCGGCAAGCCGATGGCGTTCAAGATTCCCGGTGACCGGGTCAAGCCGGTGGGTTTTGCCGAAGAAGAAGCGTTGATCCCGTATCCGCTGAACACCTTCCGTGGCTATCGCTACCTGCAGGAATACTTCGCCTTCCAGGACAAGTTCCTGTTCGTCGACGTCAACGGTCTGGACATCCTCAAGGCGCTACCGGAAGACACGCTCAAGCAGATGCGCGGTCTGGAGTTGCGTTTCGATATCCGCAAGAGCGGCATCATGCGCATGCGGCCGACCCTGGATAACGTGAAGCTGTTCTGCACGCCGATTGCCAACCTGTTCGCCCACGACGCGCTGCCGATCCGCCTCGACGGCAAACAGGATGAATACCTGCTGCTGCCGGCGGAATACGATCTGGAAAACTGCGGCGTGTTCTCGGTGGAAACCGTGACTGGCTGGAAGCCCGGCGGCCTCGGTTATCAGGAGTACGTGCCGTTCGAATCCTTCGAGCATGACCCGAGTTTCGACGTGCCCAACAGCCGTCCGCATTACAGCATCCGCCAGCGTTCGTCGCTGCTGCACGACGGCCTCGACACCTACCTGAGCTTCGGCATTCGCCACACCGAAGCCCACGAAACCCTGTCGATCGAGCTGATCTGCACCAACCAGAACCTGCCGCGCAAGCTCAAGCTCGGCGACATCTGCATGGCCTGCGAAGAGACCCCGGAGTTCCTGAGTTTCCGCAACATTACCCCGGCCACGTCGAGCTTTGCGCCGCCGCTGAACCGTGACTTCCTGTGGAAGCTGATCAGCAACATGTCGCTCAACTATCTGTCGCTGGCCGACGTCAACGCGTTGAAGGTGATTCTCGAAACCTACGACCTGCCGCGCTACTACGACCAGCACGCGGAAAAGGTCAGCAAGCGCCTGCTCGGCGGCCTCAAGCACATCAAGCACCACCACGTCGACCGGCTGCACCGTGGTTTGCCGGTACGCGGTCTGCGCACCGAACTGACCATCGACCCGGAAGGGTATATCGGCGAAGGCGACCTGTTCGTTTTCGCTTCGGTTCTTAACGAGTTTTTCGCGCTTTACGCCAGTCTCAATTCGTACCACGAGCTGCGGGTAAAAAGCACACAGGGAGAGGTGTACCAATGGACACCACGTATGGGCCTGCAGCCCCTGCTTTAAGCGGGCTGACCAAGGTAATACGCGAGTACTCGCTGTTTCAGGCCGTGCTGCTGGTGATCGACCGGCTGCGCGAGGCGCACCCGTACCTGAGCGAAGACGATCTGTACGATCAGGTGGAGTTCCAGGCCAACCCGAGCCTGGGCTTTCCGCGCAGCGACGTCGATCGCGTGGAGTTTTTCGAAGAGCACGGGCAGATGCGCGCGCGCATGCGTTTCAACCTGATCGGGCTGGTCGGCTCGGGTTCGCCGCTGCCGGCGTTCTACGGCGAACAAGCGCTGGGCGACAGCGAGGACGGCAATCCGACGCGCAATTTCCTCGACCTGTTCCACCATCGCCTGCAACGGCTGATGCTGCCGATCTGGCGCAAGTACCGCTATCGCGCCAGCTTCCAGAGCGGCGCGATCGACCCGTTCTCGTCGCAGCTGTTTGCGCTGATCGGTCTGGGTGGCGACGAGATCCGCAAGGCCAAGGAACTGAACTGGAAGCGCCTGCTGCCATACCTCGGTTTGCTCAGCTTGCGCGCGCACTCCGCAGCGCTGATCGAAGCCGTACTGCGTTACTACTTCAAGCACGAAGACCTGGTCATCGAGCAGTGCATCGAGCGCCGCGTGGAGATCCTCGACGAGCAGCGCAACCGCCTCGGTCGCGCCAACAGCCTGCTCGGTGAGGACCTGGTGCTGGGCGAGCGAGTGCGCGACCGCAGCGGCAAATTCCGCATTCACATCACTGAACTCGACTGGGAGCGATTCCACGAATTCCTGCCGATCGGTTTCGGTTACCAGCCGCTGTGCGCGCTAGTGCGGTTCACCCTGCGTGACCCGCTCGATTACGACATTCGCCTGGTGCTGCGCCCGGAAGAAATCCGCGAACTGCGCATTGGTGAGAAGAACGACTGTCGCCTGGGATGGACCAGTTGGCTGGGCTGCGAAAAAGCAGACGGCGTGGTCACCCTGGGCAGCAAAATTCATTAAGGACGTGAGCCATGATCAACGTAGACCTGCAACAACTCATCCAGGCGCTGGACGCCGAAACCCGTCGCGATCTGGAGCGTTCGGCCGAACGTTGCGTGGCCCGTGGCGGCAGCAAGATCCTCGTCGAAGACCTGCTGCTGGGGCTGCTGGAGCGTCCGAACGGCTTGCTGTCGCGCGCCTTG
Source organism: Pseudomonas sp. B21-051 (assembly GCF_024748795.1). Classification (NCBI taxonomy): domain Bacteria; kingdom Pseudomonadati; phylum Pseudomonadota; class Gammaproteobacteria; order Pseudomonadales; family Pseudomonadaceae; genus Pseudomonas; species Pseudomonas sp. B21-051. Next base: position 5,887,724 of record NZ_CP087166.1, on the reverse strand, counting down.
CAGGATGCGGATGTCGATGCCGGTGAACTGAGCGCCGCGCTGCAATCTCGCGTTGAACACAGCGCCTCGCGCAACCCGGTGTTCGCCCCGGAACTGGTGCAGTGGCTGCAAGACGCGCTGCTGGTGGCCAACCTCGAACTGGGCCAGACCCAGGTCGAAGACGCTGCGCTGATCCTTGCGCTGCTACGCAACCCGATGCGTTACGCCGGCAGCCGTTACCAGCCGCTGCTCGCCAAACTGAACATCGATCGCCTGAAGGAATTTGCCCTGTCGCAACAGGAGCAACCGGCCGCCAATGGCAAGCCGGCAGCGCAGGGCGAATCGCTGTTGCAGCGCTTCACTCACAACCTGACCCAACAGGCCCGCGACGGCAAACTCGACCCGGTGCTGTGCCGCGATGGCGCGATCCGGCAGATGGTCGACATCCTTGCCCGTCGCCGCAAAAACAACCCGATCGTGGTCGGTGAGGCCGGCGTCGGTAAAACCGCCATCGTCGAAGGCCTGGCCTCGCGCATCGCTGCCGGTGAAGTGCCGCAGGTGCTCAAGGGCGTCGAGCTGCTGTCGCTGGACATGGGCCTGCTGCAGGCCGGCGCCAGCGTCAAAGGTGAATTCGAGCGTCGTCTTAAAGGCGTGATCGACGAGGTCAAAGCCTCGCCGAAACCGATCATCCTGTTCATCGACGAAGCCCACACCCTGATCGGCGCGGGCGGCAACGCCGGCGGTTCCGACGCGGCCAACCTGCTGAAACCGGCGCTGGCCCGTGGTGAGCTGCGCACCATCGCCGCCACGACCTGGGCCGAGTACAAGAAATACTTCGAGAAAGACCCGGCACTGGCCCGGCGTTTTCAACCGGTGCAGTTGCACGAACCGACCGTCAGCGAAGCGGTGACCATCCTCCGTGGTCTGGCGCAGGTCTACGAGAAGAGCCACGGCATCTACCTGCGGGATGACGCGGTGGTCTCCGCTGCCGAGTTGTCCGCCCGCTATCTGGCCGGTCGCCAGCTGCCGGACAAAGCTGTCGATGTGCTCGACACTGCATGTGCCCGCGTGCGCATCAGCCTCGCCGCTGCCCCGGAAAGCCTCGAACGCCTGCGTGGCGAACTGGCCGAAGGCGGTCGTCAGCGTCAGGCCTTGCGTCGCGATGCCGAGGCCGGTCTGCTGATCGACCACGAAGCGCTGGATGCGCTGGAAGCGCGACTGGACGAAGCCGAAAGCGAAATGGTCGCGCTGGAAAGCCTGTGGACCGAACAGAAGCAGTTGGCAGAGCGCCTGCTGGAGCTGCGTCAGCAACTGGCCAAGGCCCGTGAAGCCGCGGCTGTCGAGCCGACCGTCAGCGTTGAAGAAGACGCCGAAGGCACGGTGATCGAAACCATCGCCGCCGAGGTCGAGGAAGGCCAGAGCGTCGAAGCGCTGGAAGCCGAACTGCACCAGACCCACAGCGCGCTGACCGCTGCTCAAGTCAAGGAACGTCTGGTCAGCTTCGAAGTCTGCCCGCGCCTGGTGGCCGAAGTGATCAGCGCCTGGACCGGCGTGCCGTTGGCGCAACTGGCCCGCGAGCACAACGCCAAGGTCGCCAGTTTCGCCACCGACCTGCGCACGCGCATCCGTGGTCAGGAGCAAGCCGTGCACGCACTGGACCGCTCGATGCGCGCCACAGCAGCAGGTCTGAACAAACCGGATGCGCCGGTCGGCGTGTTCCTGCTGGTCGGCCCGAGCGGCGTCGGCAAGACCGAAACTGCGCTGGCTCTGGCTGACCTGCTGTACGGCGGCGACCGTTTTATCACCACCATCAACATGTCCGAATTCCAGGAAAAGCACACCGTATCGCGTCTGATCGGTGCGCCACCGGGCTACGTCGGTTACGGCGAGGGCGGCATGCTCACCGAAGCGGTGCGCCAGAAGCCGTACTCGGTGGTGCTGCTCGATGAAGTCGAGAAGGCCGATCCGGACGTGCTCAACCTGTTCTACCAAATCTTCGACAAGGGCGTGGCCAACGACGGCGAAGGTCGCGAGATCGACTTCCGCAACACCTTGATCCTGATGACCTCGAACCTCGGTAGCGACAAGATCAGCGACCTCTGCGAAGACGGCGCCCGCCCGACCGCCGAGCTGCTCGAAGAGACCATTCGCCCAGTGCTGAGCAAACACTTCAAACCGGCGCTGCTGGCGCGGATGAAAGTGGTGCCGTACTACCCGGTCGGCGGTCCGGTGTTGCGCGAGCTGATCGAGATCAAACTCGGTCGTCTTGGCGAGCGCCTGAACCGTCGTCAGCTGGATTTCAGCTGGTGCCAGAAACTCGTCGATCACCTGTCCGAGCGCTGCACGCAAAGCGAAAGCGGTGCGCGTCTGATCGACCATTTGCTCGATCAGCATGTGCTGCCGCTGGTAGCCGACCGCTTGCTCGATGCGATGGCCACCGGTGAAAGCCTCAAGCGTGTGCACGCCACGCTCGACGGCAACGCCAGCGTGACGTGCGAGTTTGCCTGAGGTGGGTGTGATGTTCACTCAAGTGCCGCAGCCACTGGTCTATGCCGAAGCCTTGCTGGCGCAGTTCGCCAGCCTGTCGCGCGCGGCGGACGGTGCTGCGCTGCTGGGTGACTTCGTGCGCGGGTTGGCCGAGCTGAGCGGTTGCGAATTGACCCAGCTGTATCTGCTCGACGCCACCCATACCTGCCTGGGGATGAACGCCGAATGCCTCGACGGCACGCTGCAACCGCGCGCCGCCACCAGCCTGCCGGCGGACTACAACGGTGAGCAGTTGCTGCAGTTTGCCCTGTGCCAGAACCGCGTGGTGTGCCTCGACGATCTCGGTGCCAGCCTGCACGAAACCAGCTTTCTGCCAGCCACCGCTGGTGCCTGGCAATCGCTGCTGTGCGTGCCGCTGGTCAATCAGCAGAAGGCGGTTGAAGGCCTGCTGCTGTGCGCCAGTCGTCGTCACGTCGACCTGCAGGGTTTTGCCGATTCCCTTGGCCAGCTCGGCTCGTTCGTCCTCGGTCAGCTGCACTTGCTGCAGCGTCTGCGCCAGCCGCCGGCAGAGTCGGCCACGGTGGCGCGCAGTGTGCCGAGCATCAACGGCTATGGCCTGATCGGCAAAAGCGCGGCGATGCGTCAGACCCACTCGTTGATCAGCAAAGTCCTGCACAGCCCTTACACCGTGCTGTTGCGCGGCGAAACCGGCACCGGTAAGGAAGTCGTGGCCCGGGCAATTCACGATTGCGGCCCGCGTCGCTCTCAGGCGTTCATCGTGCAGAACTGCGCGGCAGTCCCGGAAAACCTGCTGGAAAGCGAGCTGTTCGGGTATCGCAAAGGCGCGTTCACCGGGGCCGATCGCGACCGCGCGGGGCTGTTCGATGCGGCCAATGGTGGCACGCTGTTGCTCGACGAGATCGGCGACATGCCGCTGTCGCTGCAAGCGAAGATTCTGCGGGTGTTGCAGGAGGGCGAGATCCGTCCGCTGGGCTCCAACGATACGCACAAGATCGATGTGCGCATCATCGCCGCGACGCACCGCGATCTGTCGACGCTGGTCAGCGAAGGCAAATTCCGCGAGGACCTGTATTACCGACTGGCGCAGTTCCCGATCGAGCTGCCGGCCCTGCGTCAGCGCGAAGGCGACATCCTCGAGCTGGCTCAGCACTTCGCCGAGAAGACCTGCGCGTATCTGCAGCGTGATCCGGTGCGCTGGTCGAGCGCGGCGCTGGAACACCTGTCCGGTTACACCTTCCCCGGCAACGTGCGCGAACTCAAGGCACTGGTCGAACGCGCAGTGTTGTTGTGCGAGGGCGGCGAGTTGCTGGCCGAGCATTTCTCCCTGCGCATGGAGCCGATGCCCGAAGACCACAGCGGCCTGAATCTGCGCGAGCGCCTGGAAAAAGTCGAACGCACATTGTTGCTCGACTGCCTGCGCAAGAACGACGGCAACCAGACCCTCGCCGCCCGCGAACTGGGCCTGCCGCGCCGCACGCTGCTGTACCGCCTCGGGCGCCTGAATATCAACTTGGGTGACTTCGATGGTTGACCTGCAGAAGTGTCCTGAATCGGAACATTCCCCTGTGGCGAGGGAGCTTGTCGAATCGTCGCACCGTCCCGCTCGGCTGCGCAGCAGTCGCAACCCGGCGAACCCCATTTCTCTGTTGCGCCGCAGTGTCTGGTTTTGGGGCTGCTGCGCACCCCGGCGGGAGCAAGCTCCCTCGCCACAGATTGCGCACTTGCCACAGGAGGTGCGTACGCCTCGGTGGTCTGGCTCAAGGCCGCGATGTAGAGCCTTCGAGACCACCCAAAGAATTAATTTCAGCGCCGCCCGCAAGGGTCGGCGCTTTGTGCTTTGTCTACCCCTGGAGACCCTCTGATGTCTGTTCGTCACTGGCACGCTGTCCTGCTGACCCTCGTCGTTCTATGCGGCCTTGGCGGCTGTAGCGGCAATTACAAATTCAACGACAACGACTATCGCCCGTTGGGTGATCCGCAAGCGGTCAATCGCGGCAAGTGACCGCAAGGAGCATCAAACATGGAACTGGTTTTCGAAATGCTGAACACCAAGCAGTTCGTGCCCACCGAGTTGTGCCAGAAGACCTTCAAACAGGCAGGCGGCGTGATCGGGCGAGGCGAAGACTGCGACTGGATCATTCCTGACCGCAAGCGTCACCTGTCCAATCACCACGCGATTGTCAGCTACCGCGAAGGCATGTTTTTCCTGACCGACACCAGCAGCAACGGCGTCCAGGACGGCGGCAGCGGCGCACGCCTGCACAAGGGCGAACCGGTGCGCATTGAGCACGGCAGCACCTACGTGCTCGGCGACTTCGAGATTCGTGCACGGCTGGTGCGCGATCCGGCGACCTTCGATGGCGAAGTCGGCCGGCCGCGTGCCGCCGGCAGCATCATTCCGGACGACGCCTTCCTCGACCTTGATCCGTTGAACGCGATCGAACAGCAGGAGCGCGTCTACTCGGAAATCGACGAACTGCTGGCCCCGACCGCCAAGCCCGAGGACTCCCGTCAGCGCGCCGACTATGCGCGCATCGACATGGAAAGCCTGATGGTGCCCGAACTGGTCGCCCCGGTTGAGCCCGAGCCTGCTCCGGTCCCGAAAGCCGTCGAGCGTCAGAGCGAAGGGTTCTGGGAGCATTTCGGTGCGGCGCTGGGCGTGGATGTCAAAGGTCTGGATCACGACGCGCGCGAAGCTTTGGCACTCAACGCCGCACGTCTGCTGCGGCAGAGCATCGGCGGTTTGCAGCAGAGCCTGCGTACCCGTTCGGAGCTGAAAAACGAACTGCGGCTGGCCCAGACCACCGTGCAAGGCACCAACAAGAACCCGTTGAAATTCGCCGTCGATCCGAGCGAAGCGCTGCAGATTCTGTTGCAGCCGCACAAGCCCGGGCACCTACCGGCCGAGCAAGCGATCTCTCGGGCGTTCCGCGATCTGCAGGCGCACCAGGTGGCCTTGCTGACCGCCAGCCGCGCCGCCGTGCGCGGCACCCTGGAGCACTTTTCGCCGGAACAACTGACCCTGCGTTTCGAGCGCGACAACAAGCCGTTGATCGCCACCTCGGGCGGACGCTGGAGAGCGTTCGGCCGCTACCACCAGGCCCTGCGTCAGGACGATGACTGGAGCGAGCGTCTGCTGGCCCGCGATTTCGCCCAGGCCTACGAAGAACAGATCCGCCTGATCTCCACCCTCCACACCGACCACCAAGGATGATGCGCATGTCTCGCCGCTCGACCGCTTTTTTCAAGACGCTGACTGCGCTCACCGTACTGGTGCTGCTCGCCGGTTGCTCGTCGCTGTCGCCGTACTCGAAAGTGACCAAGATCAATCTGAAACTGACCGGCAGTGATCAACTCAACCCGGACCTCAACGGTCGACCGTCGCCGATCGTCGTGCGCCTGTTCGAACTCAAGCACCCGGTGACCTTCGAGAACGCTGATTTCTTCAGCCTCTACGAGCGCGCCAAGGAATCCCTCAACCCGGATCTGGTGGCCAGCGAAGAGCTCGAGCTGCGCCCGGGTGAAACCGTGGAAATGAAACTCAGCGTGGAGGAGGGCAGCCGCTACGTTGGCGTCCTCGCTGCGTATCGCGATCTGCCGGAAACCAAGTGGCGCTACACCGTTCAGGTCACCCCGCTGGAGCTGACCGAGGCCGATCTGACCCTGGATCAGGCCGGTATCCGCAACACCCATGAAGCGCTCGCCAAGGCGGATGACTGAACATGAATACCCATAAAGTCATTTGGCAGGAAGGCATGTTGCTGCGGCCGCAGCACTTCCAGCACAACGATCGCTATTACGATCACCAGATGAAAACCCGCACCCAGTTGCTGGGTGGCTACACCTGGGGTTTCCTCAATCTGGAGATCGACCTGCAGTTCCTCAACATGGGCAAACTGGTGATCAGTGCCGCCTCGGGGATCCTGCCGGACGGCAGCCTGTTCGAACTCGGCGGCAACACCGAGCCGCTGGCGCTGGACGTGCCGCCGAACACCGGTAACACGCCGATTTACCTGGCGCTGCCGTTGGTTACCGGGAACCACATCGAAGCGCGCCGCCCGGAGCAGTCCGACGTGCTCGCGCGTTACACCGCGTACGACGCCGAAGTGGCCGACTCCAACGCCGGCGACGATTCCGCCAGTCAGGTCAGCTGTGGTCGCCCGGATTTCAAACTGCTGCTCGGTGAGCAGCAGAGCGATCAGGCCTACGTGAAGCTGAAGATCTGCGACGTGCTCGACACCACACCCGACGGCGTGATCAGCCTCGATCCGGACTTTGTGCCGACCTACATTCAGGCCCACGCGTCCAGCTATCTGCTGTCGTGCCTGAAAGAAGTCATCAGCATGCTCAACCACCGGGGCGACACGATCGCCGAGCGGATCCGCTCCAACGGCAAGGTCGGTGGCGCGGAAGTCGGCGACTTCATGATGCTGCAACTGATCAACCGTACCGAACTGCTGCTGCGCCACTACCTCGGTCTGGAGCAGGTGCATCCGGAAGAGCTGTATCGCACGCTGCTGACCATGCTTGGCGATCTGGCGACCTTCTCCAGCGACAGCAAGCGCCCGCGTCTGGACAGCCGCTATTCCCACGCCGATCAGGGCGCGAGCTTCCGCAAACTGATGGAAGCGATTCGTCAGGTGCTGTCGATGGTGCTCGAACAGCACGCCATCGAACTGATCCTGCAAGCGCGTCAATACGGCATCATCGTGTCGCCGCTGCACGACCACAAACTGCTCGGCTCGGCTTCGTTCGTGCTGGCGGCAAGTGCCAACTGCGACTCCGAAGAACTGCGCCACCGCTTGCCGGCGCACCTCAAGGTCGGCCCGGTGGAGCGCATCCGCCAACTGGTCAACCTGCACCTGCCGGGGATCAAGGTCAAACCGTTGCCGGTGGCCCCGCGGCAGATCGCGTTCCACTCGAACAAAACCTACTTCATCCTCGAACTCAGTTCCGAAGACCTGGCGCAACTCGAGCGCTCCGGCGGCTTCGCGTTCCACGTGTCCGGCGAATTCGCCGAGCTTGAACTGAAATTCTGGGCCATCAGGAACTGACCGCCATGATCAAGGAAACGGATTACAACCAGGACGACAAAACCGTCCTGCTCGATCGTCAGGGCCACGGACCGGCAGCCAGTCCGCTGACCGACTTCGCCGCGCCGCCGCGCTTCGAGCAACTGGAAGAACGGATGATCTACGCCGCGCGCCTGCGCCCGGCGGAAGCCTTCAACATCAGCCTGAATTCGCTGGTGGCGGCGTCGTCCGAACTGCTCTCGGAAGTGGTGCGCCTCAAGCACAGCGAAACCCGCGAGGACCTCTACGCGCTCAACGAGCGCCTGACCGCCGGGCTCAAGCTGTTTGAAGTGCGCGCGTTGCACAACGGCGCCGAAAGCAGCCAGGTGATGGCCGCGCGTTACGTGCTTTGCACCGTGGTCGACGAAGCTGTGGTGACCACGCCGTGGGGCAACGAAAGCGAGTGGTCGCAGATGAGCCTGCTCAGCAGCTTCCACAACGAGACGTTCGGTGGCGAGAAGTTCTTCCAGCTGCTTGATCGCCTGTCGAAGAACCCGGTCAAGCACCTGCCGATGCTTGAGCTGATGTACCTGTGCCTGTCCCTCGGTTTCGAAGGCAAGTACCGCGTGCAGGCGCGTGGCATGCTCGAGCTTGAAGGCATCCGCGACGCCCTGTACCGGCAGATCCGTCAGTTGCGTGGCGACGTGCCGCGCGAGTTGTCGCCGCACTGGGAAGGCCTCAACGACCAGCGCCGCAACCTGGTGCGCATCGTGCCGGCGTGGATGGTGGTGCTGTTCACGTTGGTCTGCCTGGTGGTCATGTATTCGGGCTTCGCCTGGGTCCTGGGCGAGCAGCGCGACACCGTTCTGCAACCTTATCAGCCGCTTGATCCGGCCGCGGTCCAACCGCAGTCGCAGCCGTAAACAGGGACGTGTGATGAAAAAGTTTTTCAAGAAAGTCGGCGCCTTCCTGCGCCAGACCTGGGTCTGGACTCTGCTGCTGGTGCTGTTCGTGGCGCTGCTGGTGTGGTTCGTCGGCCCATTGTTGGCGGTGGATGACTACAAGTTCTGGGAGAGCGCGACCTCGCGTCTGCTGACCATCAGCGTGCTGTTCCTGATCTGGGGCCTGACCATGGTCTTCGTCAGCTGGCGCGCGGGCATCCGCAAGAAAGCCGTCGAAGAAACCGAAGATGGCCAGGATCGTATCCGTCGTGACGAACTGATCGAAGAAGAGCAGAAAGAGTTGAAGGCGCGCTTCAAGGACGCGCTGAAAACCCTGAAGACTTCGAGCCTGTATCGCGGCCGCAGCGAACGCTGGCGCAATGACTTGCCGTGGTACCTGCTGATCGGTCCGCAGGCTTCCGGCAAGACCAGTCTGCTGGACTTCTCCGGGCTGGAATTCCCGATCAACAAGATCGACCGCAAGCTGACCCGCGACACCCTCGGCACCCGTCATTGCGACTGGTACTTCGCCGACCACGGTGTGCTGATCGATACCGCCGGGCGCTACACCACACAGCCCGACGCGGAAGTCGACGGCAGTGCCTGGACCACCTTGCTCGAGTTGCTGCGCAAGCGTCGTCGCGGGCGTCCGTTGAACGGTGTGCTGGTGACCATTCCGGTGGAATCCCTGATCGGTGGCAGCGAGCAGGACATCGACACCCTGGCGCGCCAGGTGCGCGGTCGTCTGCAAGACGTCTATCAGAAACTGCACGTCGATGTGCCGGTGTATCTGGTGCTGAGCAAGGCGGACAAGCTGCTCGGGTTCGACGAGTTCTTCGATCAACTGACCCGCGAAGAAAGTGATCAGGTGCTGGGTACCAGTTTCCGCAAGGATCAGGTCGGCACCGACGTCGCGGTACTGCGCGGCGAGTTCGAAGAGCTGCTGCGGCGCCTGAACAATCAGGTGATCATGCGCATGCACTCCGAGCGCGATACCCAGCGCCGTGGCCGCATCCTCGACTTCCCGCATCAACTGGGGCAGATCGGCGAGCGCCTGTGCCTGTTCGTCGACATGGCGTTCACCGGCAACCGCTATCAGCGCGCGTCGCTGTTGCGTGGTTTCTACCTGACCAGTGCGCCGCACCTGACGCAGGAAATGGACGCAACTACCGCCGGCATCGGCGCCAGCCTCGGCATGAGTGCCGGCGTGCTGCCGACCCTGCGCAGTGGCCGTTCGCGCTTCATCCATCATCTGTTCAGCCGAGTGATTTTCCCCGAGTCGGATCTGGCCGGCCTCGACAAGCGCGAGCGCAGCCGCATCCATTGGGGCCAGCGTGCGTTGTACGTCGGCGCACTGGCGGCACTGGCGCTGTTCGGCATGCTCTGGGCCGGTGGTTTCTCGGCCAACTATGAGCGTCTGGAAAACCTGCGCACACTGGCGCAGAACTGGACTCAGCAGCGTTCGGCGCTGACCCCGCGTGATGATGCAATGGGCGTGCTGAAAACCCTCGACACCAGCTATGCCGCGACTCAGGTGTTCCCGAAGAAGGGCGACGTCTCGTACCACGAGCGTGGCGGTCTGTATCAGGGCGAAGACGTCAATCCGGTGGTCAGGCAAGCCTACGAGCACGAGCTCGAAGCGCAATTGCTGCCACGGGTCGCGACAATGCTCGAAGGGCAGATCCGCGCCAATATGAAGGACCGCGACAAGCTGCTCAACAGCCTGCGTGCGTACCTGATGCTGAACATGAAAGACCGTCGTGACGCGGTGTGGCTCAAGGACTGGGTCGCCACTGACTGGTCGCAGCGCTACACCGGCAACACCGCGGTGCAGAACGGCTTGAACACCCACCTCGAGCGCCTGCTGAAGCAGCCGTTCATCTACCCGCTGAACGATCAGCTGGTGACTCAGGCACGTCAGGTGCTGCGTGCCGAATCGCTGGCCACCGTGGTTTATCGCATGCTCCGCGAGCAAGCGCGCAACCTGCCGGAGTACCGTTTCAGCCAACACCTCGGCCCGCAGGGCTCGCTGTTCATCGGCACCGAATACGTGATCCCGGGCTTCTACACCCAGCAGGGTTATCAGCAGTACTTCTCGGTGCAGGGTTCGGCGCTGGTCACCGACATCCTGCGTGACAACTGGGTGCTGGGCGAAGGTGCGGGCATCAGCGACATGGACTTGCGTCGCCTGATGGTCGAGCTGGAGCAGCTGTATTTCCGCGACTACGCCAACTACTGGAGCGAGGCCGTTGGCCAGGTGGCCTTGCCGCCGATCAGCGACGCCGGTGAAGGCGCCGAGCAACTGGCGGGCCTGACGTCGGCCAACTCGCCGGTGCTGGCATTGCTCACTGAAGTGCGCGAGAACACGCGCTTCCCGGCGGCTGCCGATCCGGTGGATGAAGCCGGTGATGCTGCCGATGCACTGGCAGGGCAGAAAGGCAAACTGGGCAAGGTCGGCAAACTGGCCTCGGCGGTCGCCGACAAGGCTTCGGCGCTGAACGTGGCGAAGAGCCTGCCGGACACCGCGAAGAAATCCCTGCAACGTCGCTTCGAGCCGCTGCACCGTTTGCTCGACGACAACAACGGCCCGGCCGCAGACCTGACCCCGGCCATCAGCGCGCTCAACGACCTGCAACTGCAACTGTCCGGTCTGGCCCGTTCCAGCACGCCGGAACAAGCCGCGTTCGAAATGGCGAAAACCCGCATGAGCGGCCAGCGTGATGCGCTGACCAACCTGCGTGCGGCCTCGGGTCGCCTGCCGCGTCCGCTGAGCGTGTGGTTCAACGTGCTGGCCGAGGACTCGTGGCGCCTGGTGCTCAACGATGCTTACCAATACCTGAACGGCCGTTATCAGAACGAGCTGTACAGCGTGTATGGCAAAACCATCAGCAAGCGTTATCCGTTCAGCGCCAGCAGCACCAGCGACGTGGCGATCAGCGACTTCCGTGAGTTCTTCCGCGCTCAAGGCACCGTCGACCGCTTCTTCGACAGCTACATGCGTCCGTTCGTCAGCGGTGATCCGGGCAACTACCGGATGCGCAGCGTCGACGGTCACAGCCTGCCGGTATCGAAGATGTACCTCGACCAGATGGCAGCAGCCCTGACCATTCGTCAGAGCTTCTTCTCGATCAATCCGGCCGAGCCGACCGTTCAGTTCAAGCTGGAGCCGTACACCCTCGATCCGGCCGTCAGCCGTTCCGAGTTCAAGTTCGGCGACAAGACCATGGAATACCGCCACGGTCCGATCCTGCCGATGACGTTCAAGTGGCCGACCGATGCTGAAGACGGTCGCACCAGCCTGGTGATGGACAAGATGGCCGGGCGTCCGATCGGTATCGAGAAGAACTCCGGCCCATGGTCACTGTTCCGTCTGTTCGACCTGATGCAGACCGAATACCTGACCGGTCGCGACGTGCTGGTGCTGAAAGCCGACGTGGGTGGCCTGCGTGCCAACTACCTGCTGACCAGCCAGCGCACGCCGAACCCGTTCGACATGGGCGTGCTGCGTACCTTCCGTATGCCGGTGCAGCTCTGATGCTGGTGGCCAGTCCCTGGCGCAGCGCGGCGCGTACCGACCCGGGCAAGGTGCGGGCGCGCAACGAAGATGCCTTCCTCGACTCGCCACAGCAGGGGCTGTGGGTGGTCGCGGACGGCATGGGCGGTCATCAGGGTGGCGACATCGCCAGCCAGTTGATCGTCGCCAGCCTGGCTGAACTGCCGCCACACGAGGATTTCGACGAACGCCTCAAAGCCATCCGCCAGTGCCTGCACTGGCTGAACCGGCGTTTGGGGCAGGAATTGACGGTCACCGCCGGGCGTCACGACAGCATCATGGGCAGCACCGTCGTGGCGCTGCTGGTGGAAGGCAATCGTGCGGCCTGCATCTGGGCCGGCGACAGCCGTTGCTATATGTGGCGCGGGCAGCGGCTGTATCAGCTGTCCAAAGATCATTCGCTGCAACAGCAACTGATCGACGAGCAACAGATGAGCGTCGAACAGGCGGCAGCGCACCCGGCGGCTCAGGCGTTGACCCGAGCCGTCGGCGCCGCTGAACAGCTGACCCTGGATGTCCTCGAACTCGAGGTCTATCCGGGCGATGCGTTTTTGCTGTGCAGCGATGGTTTGTATCAGGGCCTGAGCAGCGATGCCCTCGGCAACGCCCTCAGCCTCAGCGCGCCGCATGTGGCGCTGGAACGCCTGTTCGACGGCGCCCTGCGTGGCGCCGCCCGGGACAACCTGACTGCCGTGGTGATCCGCCAATGACTGAAATCGAATCCTCAGTCGATGACTTGTTGATGAGCGAAGAGCAGGCCAACAACCTGACCTACTTCGCCTTCGCCAAGGCAAACAACGCCGAGCCGTTGCTGGCGCCGACCAAGGCCAGCATCGGTGCATTGCCGGACGTACTCGCCGGCCGCTACCACATCGAGCGTCTGCTCGGGGCGGGCGGCATGGGTGCGGTCTATCGGGCACGGGATCTGCTGCACGAGCAGTTCGGCGATCCCGACCCTTACATTGCGCTGAAAATCCTCAGCGAAGAATTTGCCGAATCGCCGGACGCCAGTGCCTTGCTCTACAGCGAGTTCGCCCTGACCCGACGCCTGCGCCACGACAACGTCGTGCGTGCACATACTTTTGAAGTCGACACCGACTGCCAGCGGGCCTTCATCACCATGGAATACATGCGTGGCCTGACCCTGGACAAACTGCTCTGCGAGCGGCCCCTCGGCCTGCCATGGAAAGAAACGCGCGACATCGCGCTGCCGCTGCTCGATACGCTGGCCTACGCCCACCGTCGCGGCGTGCTGCACGGTGACATGAAACCGAGCAACGTCATGCTCAGCGAAGACGGGCTGCGCCTGTTCGACTTCGGTCTCGGCCAGGCAGACGAGGGCGTGTTGCCCGGCCTGCCACACCTGAGCCGCGAGCGTTTCAACGCCTGGACCCCGGGCTACGCCGCCCCCGAACTGCTTGAGGGCCAACCGTTGTCGGCCAGCGCGGACGTGTACGGCGTGGCCTGCGTGATCTATGAACTGGCGAGCGGCAAACACCCGTTCCGCCGCTTGCCCTCGACCCAGGCCCGCGACGAGCACCTGGAGCGCGAGCTGCAAGCCCCGGCGAACCTGCCGAAACACGGCTGGCCAGCGCTGCGAACCGCGCTGAGCTTCAATGCGGCAGAACGCACCATCACTGCCGATCAATTGCGTGACGCCTTGGGCGCCACTTCGTCCTGGCTGCAACGGTTGCGACTTCGGGCGTAACGGACGACATTCGAACAGGGAGCGCTTTATGTTCAACCCAGCTAACGAAACCCACTTCAGCCTCAAGGTCGAAGACTACGTGGGCGACCTGCAAGTGCTGTCGTTCACCGGCACCGAAGGCATCAGCCAGCCGTTTCGCTTCGACCTCGAACTGGTCAGCGAAAACCCCGATCTGGACCTGGAAAAACTCCTGCACAAGCAGGCGTTTCTGGCGTTCGATCCACAAGGGTCAGGCATTCACGGGCAGATCTACCGCGTGGCCCAGGGCGATGCCGGCAAGCGCCTGACCCGCTACAAGGTGTCGCTGGTGCCGCAACTGCAATACCTGCATCACCGCACCAACCAGCGTATCTACCAGCAGATGTCGGCGCCGAAAATCATCGCGCTGATCCTCGATGAACACGGGATCAAGGGCAACGCCTACAGCTTCCAGCTTAGTCAGCCGTGCCCGGATCGCGACTACTGCGTGCAGTACGACGAAACCGATCTGCACTTCGTCCAGCGCCTGTGCGAGGAGGAGGGTATTCACTACCACTTCCAGCACAGCGACAAGGGCCACCTGCTGGTGTTCGGCGACGACCAAACCGTGTTTCCCGACCTCGGCCAGCCGACCGCCTACATACAGGGCAGCGGCATGGTCGCCGAAGAACCGGTGATCAAAGGCTTCAAACTGCGCCTGGAAACCCGCACCAGCCGCACCACGCGCCGCGACTACGACTTCGAAAAACCGCGCCTGCAGATGGAAGCGGCTTACAAGCCGGATGGCGAGAGCACTGAACCGGATCTCGAAGACTACGACTACCCGGGCCGCTTCATCGACCGCGCACGCGGCAAGTTCCTCAGCCAGCGCGCTCTCGAACGCCACCGCGCCGACTACCGTCAGGCCGAAGGTCGTGGCGACCAGACCAAACTGGTCAGCGGCCACTTCATGGCCCTGTCCGACCACCCGCGCAGCGAGTGGAACGACCTGTGGCTGCTCACCGAAATCTTCCACGAAGGCAAACAGCCGCAAGTCCTCGAAGAAGGCGTGACCAGCGACACCACCGACAACAAGGACGACTTCCACCAGGGCTACCGCAACACCTTCCTCGCCACCCCGTGGGACGTGTTCTACCGCCCGGCCCTCGAACACCCGAAACCGCGCGTGCTCGGCAGCCAGACCGCCATGGTCACCGGCCCCAAAGGTGAAGAAATCCACTGCGACCAATACGGCCGCATCAAAGTCCAGTTCCACTGGGACCGCGAAGGCCTGGCCGACGACAAAACCAGCTGCTGGCTACGCGTCTCCAGCTCCTGGGCCGGCGACCGCTACGGCGCCATCAGCATTCCGCGCATCGGCATGGAAGTCCTCGTCACCTTCCTCGAAGGCGACCCCGACCAACCCCTCGTCACCGGCTGCCTGTACCACAAGGAAAACCCGGTGCCGTACGCCCTCCCGGCGAACAAAACCCGCAGCGTGTTCAAAACCCTCAGCTCCCCGGGTGGTGGCGGTTACAACGAACTGCGCATCGAAGACAAAAAGGGCGCCGAGCAAATCTTCATCCACGCCCAGCGCGACTGGGATGAAAACGTCGAGCACGACCAGAAAATCCGCGTCGGCAACGAACGCCATGACACGGTGGTGAAGAACACTTACACCGAGCTGAAGGCTGAAGAACACCGCACCACGATCTCTGACCGCAAGATTGAGGCGAAGCTGGATGATCACCTGACGGTTGGGCAGAACCAGCATGTGAAGTTGGGCACGGCGCAACTCACCAGCGTGGGGAAAGAGATACACCTCAAGGCTGGGGACAAGATTGTCATTGAGGCGGGGACGGAGCTGACCATTCTTGGTGGTGGGAGCTTTATCAAGCTCGATGGTGGTGGTGTGACGGTGGTTGGGCCGGTGGTGAAGATTAATGCCGGTGGGTCGCCGGGGAGTGGGACTGGGATCGGGATTAAACCGCCGGTGCTGCCGGGGGCGGCGGATAAGGATAAGGCGGGGAGTTTGATGGATCAGGCGTTGGGGAATGCGGTGCCTGAGAAGGTTAAGCCGAAGGCTTTTTTTGTATTTTCTGAGTGATCGACATGAATGGTTTGTTGAAGAAGAGCAATGGCTTCGCCGTAGCGGCTTTCACCGCCTCGCTGTTGAGCCTGGTTCATGGAAGCGCTTATGCGGATGAGTGTCCGTCCGAGGACTTTTCCCAGTTCCTGCCGGCGTTCTCTGCGAGTGCTGAAATTCAGCAGCGGTTGACTGCGATGACGGTGAAATCGCTGGTTTTGAAACCTGCTGGGGAGAGCGGAAATTTTGAGCCGCAAACGACGGGAGTCAAAAGCTCGACATTGGCCTTTCCACTGATGGCGCCCGTAGCCACAGGTAAGACAGAAGGTGTCGAAGTCGAAGCGGTTGACGACAGTCACTTCAACGTTGTTGATAAGCGTGCAGGTAACAGCAACATCAAGATCTTTAACTTTTCTCGCCAGGCGTGTTGGGTTTTGGAGGGTGTTGAGGATTGGTCGATTAGTGAGAAAAATCTCGTAGTGGCGAGTACGCCGACCATGAACACCTCCGAGAATTTTTGTTATCAGCGCGCGCAAGCCTTCGCTGGGTTAGGTGGGTTAGAGCAGTATCGGCTAACCGGTGAACTGTTTGTGGCTGCGCTGGAAAACTATGAGTGCGCTGCTGCTTCTGGAGACCCACAAGCAAGTTTGAGTGCTGCGGGTCTGAGTCTTTCTGGAATGGCACCACAGTTGGAAACGGAAAAAGTCGAGGCGCTTTTCAAGGCTGCCGCGACAACGCTTGCCGACGGTGCAGCCTCTCTTTCGACTTTCTATTGCTACGGGAACAACCCTGTACCCGAAGGGCCTTGCCGACATCCAGAGCAAGCCGAAAAAGAGCTTATTCGCGCTGCATCAATGGGTTCGGTCGATGCGATGAATTACTTGGGTTACTCGTTTGAAGAAGGAAGGCTCGTTACCAAAGACATGTCCAGAGCGCTTGCCTGCTATCGCCTCGCCGCTGACAAGGGTAACGACACCGCTGCCGGAAATCTGAAACGTTTAAACGCGCAAGACGCTGCTGCTTCTACCAAGACCAGCTATTGCTATTAATTTGCAGGATGCAGAAATGACCGAACCACTCGATTTAAGAAACCAGTACACCGGCGGTGATTACGTCTACTTGATGGGAGGTAATGGCACTCAAACCAACGCGGCGGGAAAAAAACTGATCGATTGTTCACATATGGTGAACCTTCTGCTCACTGGCGCGGGCTACCAGATTGAGTATGAGGAGACGAGAGCTATGAACGCCTCCTCTCGCTTTTACACCGTAGTGCCGCCGACAGAGGTCAAGAAAGGGGACATTGCTCTTTGGATTGACATACTTCCTCTAACGGGAGGTAGTCGTCGTCTGTTTCATACTGGCATTGTCATGGAGTACAACGCGGCGACGCGTCAAGGAAAAATTTTTGGTGCTCAGACCACTAACGGACCTTCAGAAGCATTCTTTGGAACTAACCCGCCTGCTTACTACTGGCCTGTTCCAACAAAATTTCTGAGAGCTAAGGAGGAATATCGGACAGGTGCCACGCCAGCTCCCGCGCCGTCGGCAGCACCTGCACCGGCAGGCCCCGCCCCTCTGATGAACTTTCAATATCCGTTCAGAAAAGCTGACGGTAAACAGTTCGCTGATGCTGAGGAGGTTTACAAAGCCCTCGAGGCTGAAACTGCTGGCCACTACTTGCTAGGCAGCAACAAGTTCTGGCATGGCGGCATTCACATCAGCAATGCCAGCGCTCCTCAGTGCATCTTGAACGAACCAATTCGGTGTATGGCCGACGGTGAAGTCGTGGCCTACCGACTTAACGAAGATTATTTGGAGTCTACGTTCGGTGAAAATGAGAAAAAACTGAAGTATTCCAACTCGTTTTGTTTGGTGCGACATGAGTACAAATCTGCGCCGAACCCAGAAGACGGACCGAATAAAGGCAAGCAAAACAAGCTGAATTTCTACAGCTTGTACATGCACCTTCTGCCCTTCAAGCGTTATCCGCTGACTGAGGAAGAAACTCCGAAGCCTCAAGTGACCATGAAAGTAAGTGACTTCAACGCTTACGACGATTTCCCTGAATCCAGTAGCGTTCAGAACGTCGGCAAGCTCGTTGCGGGGACCAAACTTGAAATACTGGATCAAAAGGCCCTAGGCACAGTTACCTACGCAAAAGGGAAAATCCTGTCAGGTAGTGTGAAAAAAAGCGGTCACAAAGTTCGCGAGACTGGCAAAGAGGTTTGGTTCGCATACTTGAAAGACGGAGAACCCTACAAAAACTCCAAACCCGCACGTATATGGCTGGCAGACCCGATCCCGGAGCGTTTAAAGCCAAAATATTGGCAAGGTAAGGTGAAAGGAACCGCGTTGACAAGATTGGATCTTTATCAGGGTCCTATCTCTGCCCAAAATGGGCAGAATGCCGGTGATAAGATTGGCTCGCTGCAACTTAACCCTCAAAGTTCTGTGGAATTTGAAAGCAAAGAGGTACTGAACCTCAATGTTGCAGGGACAATTCGTAGAATGGCGAAATGTACCAGCAGCGGTAGCTTGGCTGGGACGGGAAACCTTCCTCCCAGCTTCTGGGTGATTGTGGAAAACGAATATGTTGCCTGGGATGTAATCCCGAGTAGCTTCAATTCTGTAGAGCCTGCAAGTACCGGTATCAAGGCAGGTGATCCGATCGGATACTTAGGGCTGACAGAAAACCTCACAGGCGAAGATGGCGGCGTAACCAATAAGTATCAGGTTCATGTCGAGATATTCACTGCTGATGTCGACGTAGAAAATTTTCTTCAAAACGCTGCTGATTTGAAGATAGGTAAACAATATCTACATCTTTTGGCAGGAGCTGAGCTCAAGAAAAAGGCGCCTGCTACCGGTAGTATTCCGGTCAAAAAGGAGCATGTTGTTGATTTAAGCAAGGCTCCCGTGATCAAGGAAGGCGATGAAAGCTGGTATGACGTCAGTGTGGTGGAAGACGATCAACCGTTAAAGGGACTTGTTAAAAAATCTGGCGCAACGCTCATCACTCAGCACGACTGGGAGAAATTGGGTTTTCAGATCGTGGAAGAAACAAACACCGTTGCCGATGGATTCCTCGACCCTCAAGACATGCCTCAGTTCTTCAAAGATCTTTTCGTCAAAATTGATAAAAACCACGACGGGGATGTTGATAGCAATGAACTCTCTGAGGCATTGAAAAATGTTGATATGAGAGATCACTGGGCGAAGCTCATTGCTCACCATCCAACTGAGTGGAAGGACAAGGCGGAGTCGGTTAAGTGGAGTAAGTTGGATAAAATACTAGAAGCATCTCCAAAAAAGTTGAAGCACGAAAAAGAACGGATAAGCAAATATGTTTTTTGGAGTGAGCTGTCTGGTAAGGCCGCTGTTAGTTCAGATGTAGTTTGGCATTTTCATCCGGTTGAATTCATAAAAAATATGACCGCTAAAAAAATCTGCGAGTGCAATGCTATTGTTAAAGTGACTCGTTGGAATTCTAGCACTATGACCCATTATGGCCCGCTACATACCGGTGATAAAGAGTTAGGCAGTGCTCCTCAATGGGATGAGCTAGTATCTGCGGGGAGGATTACAGCGGATGAAAAGAAAATTATTGTTGTCATGTCGGGGAATGAAGCAAAAATCAATGGGGTACAGTGTTATGACAGTGAAGTGATCACTGCGGGAGCGATGCAGAAAACAATGAAAGTCACCGGTGGCGGTGAGCTGCCAGATCAAATTAAAAAATTCAAGGATCAATATCCAGATGCATATGTAGAATTTTTTGAATCTAAAGGTTGGAAATTAGATGAAGCTGGTGTATCTCCGCAATTATATTATCAGGGGGAGGCTCGAGCTAACGGCGCTAAATTGGAAAAACAGGCGCTAAAAGAAAACCTGCAACTTGGATGTAATGAAGCGACCTTTGGCAAGGTAATTGATTGCCAACCAGTTTCTGCGATGGCGTGTGCAATTGCTAGCCCGCTATACGTGGAAATACAAATAATGGATTTTATTGATAGGCTGCATGCTGCATTGAGTAAAGTGCCCGCGGGGTACAGCTTTAGTGCCGAAAAGTTATTTAAGTCTCCTTTAGGAAAGGCTGTAGTACTTGATCATGATATAAATAGGCCCGCCTTTGTCAAGGATGATTTAGGTGCAGCGCTCGACACGTTTTTCTCCCAGAATCCGGCGGTAAGTAGGAATATTGATACCTGGGGGGCGGCGCACGGCGCGAATGAGCGGAAGGTTCTCGATTTGTATGGTAATAACAGAAGAATGACGAATCCATCTCTCCGTTATAATCACTTAAAGGCAGGGCTTTGAAAATGTTAAAGGCAAAATTTTTTATAGGTACATGTCTAATTTTTTCAATTGGATCTTTTTGTAATGCCGCAGATTCGAGTTTGACGAGTGCCGATGGTGCGATGCTCAAGTTTTCTTCTTGGGATCAAGGTGCCGCTGTATGGAAGCGCGCTACCTTCTCCAAGATGAACGACAGCTATGATTTATACGATAATGGGAACAAAACTTCAGTTGGCGTAGGTATTAACTCTGATTCTCTTTCACCCAGCAAAAAATATGCGTTGGTTCAGCGAACTGTATTTGGAGAGTTGAGCAATGGGCAAGAGGTGGTTGCCACCGAGAATAATTATTGCGATATGGTTTCAATGGATACTGGTTGCGTACTTTTGTCTCGCTCCGCTGAAGCGTGTTCAGGAAGTTGGAAAGGGGGAAATTGGTTGACTGATAGGGGAGAGGTGATTGTGCCGAACTTGGAGACGATTTCTCCTAACAACCTAATAAAGTCAGTGGAATCGATTAATAATGCGTCTGCGAAGGGACTTGCTGTAAAAGACCAACTATTCATGGGTGTCGAATCTTATATGAGTTGCTACCCGGCCAGTAAGAACGTCCAAGCCTTGAACAATGTCGGTTTCTATCTAGCACAAGCAGGTGATGATTCGTCCGCACTGAGGATTTATCGGGAAATAGAAAAAGTTGGTAAGCGGACTGTGCTGATGCTCAATATCGCGGACTCCTTGTGGAATTTGAAAGAAACTTCCGAGGCTGCGAAATATTACAAAAAATACTCTGACGCCATGATCGCGGAAGGTAAAGCCGGAAAAGTGCCTGCACGCGTTGCTGAACGGGCGAAATAGCGACGCGAGGGAGGTTTCGATCCTGGGCGGCATGCGCACCACCGAGGCGTATGTGCGGTGATCGCGTGGATGGGCGTGTGGTTAATCCAGGCTCGACATTTTTGCGGGAATTGCTTAAGCCTTCGGCAGTGATGCCGTAAGTTGACCCGCAGTGTAATGGGGACAGGCCACGTTTTAGTAATTGCTCGAAAACCGTGGTCTGTCCCCATTTTTCTTATGTGCATAATCAGCGAAATCCTTCAGATATTCAGGATTTCGTGGCCAATCCAGATCTCTTGATTTCCTCAACCGAATACGGTGTTGAGTCCGCCTCCGTCTTCTGGTTTACCAAAACTGGTCAGGGAGGCACAAAATTGTGCGAAGTTGCCAAGACGGGTAGCGTGGTCGATGTAACGCAAATGGTGAATGGAGGTCAAAACGGGTATACGGACAGGAACAACAGATACCAAGCCCTCGCTGCACTAATGAATATTAACTAAGGGTCATTCGCTATGCTTCGTTTTTTCATGTTTGCTTTCGTTTTTCTTATAGCAAATTCCAGCAGTGCGCAAGATGTGGATTATCTTCAGGGTCGAGTGATTCAGGGCCCGTTTAAAACTAATGTTGTAAATGGTGGGGAACTGTACTTTTTGCAGACAGGGAGCGCAGAGTTTCCGGTTTCCTTGGTTTTGGATGTTGTTGGTGCTGATAATAAAAAAAATAGAAGTCTTGTCGATAAATACGATGTAGCTGGGTCAGATCCAAAAATTGAGTCGATTTTCTTTTATCCGGTAAAGGGTAAAAAAAATGTGCTTGTTTTGGTTTCTTGGGAAATTACGAGCAGAGGAATCGGGACGTACGGAACCCTTTATCAAGTTTATGGGTATGGAAAAAGTGCGGACAATAAACTGGTTGTGAATAAGCTTGTCAGGTTTGATAAGAACTTGAGTGGGATGGAAGGGTATCAGGAAGGTGAGGAGCAACATTTTCCTTATGTTAATGCAGGGTTGATAAAATCTTATATAAAGAAAATAAATGGTGCTAAATAGCGATGGCTGCCAATGCTTTGCGTTTAATAGGGCAGGCCACGCTTTATTATGCGCGAACATGGTTTGGCCCCGGTTCGCCAAGCGCAAAATCTGAATGACTCTAGGATGAACACAGTGAACCGTTTCGTTTTTACCCTTCTGTCCGTTCTGCTGCCTGTTTCAGCGGTCTATGCGCAGGACGACTGCAGCCATGTCACCTCAAGTCTGGAAATGGTGCCCTGCTCGGAGGCGGCGAAGAAGGCTGCCGATGCGCAGTTGAACGTCAGCTACAAGCAGTTGATGACGCGGCTTGAGTCTGACTATCGGACAGATCCGGCGTTGGGTGTGGAGTACGCGGCGAAGGTCAAGGAGTCGCAGCGTGCATGGTTGAAATTGCGTGATGCGAATTGTCCGTTGGAGGCATTCGAGATCGAGGCGGGGATGCCGGCGCATGTGTTCGCCGTTAACTCGTGCATCGCCAGAATGAGCCGCGAGCGCTCGGCGTATCTGGACAAGATCGTCCCTGCGCTTGCATCCGATAAGAGCGCTTCGACGGCTCCCACCAGCGACGCTTGCCCCTCGGAGGAGTTCGCCCCTTTCCTGACTGCGTTTTCCGCCAACAGCGAATCACAACGCCGGCTCACTGCGATGACGGTCAAGTCGCTGGTGTTGAAACCGGTAGCGGGAAAGGAGCGAAGTACTTTTGAGCCTTCGACCTCGGGTGTCAGTGGAGCTACTTTCACCTATCCGCTGATGGCTGCAATCACACCCGGCAAGACACCAGGGGTCGAGATCGAAGAGGTTGATGACAGTCACGTCAAGGTGGTGGATAAACGGGCGGGCAACAGTAATATCAAGATCTTCAACTTCTCTCGTCAGGCGTGCTGGGTGCTGGAGGGGATTGAGGACTGGTCGATCAGTGAGAAGGATCTTGTCGCAACACGTAATCTGGGAATGAGCCGCGCAGAGAATTTCTGTGAACAACGTGCTGAAGCTTTAGGAGGGCTGGGATTTCTTGAGCAATATCCGCTGACTGCGGAGTTGATTGAGGCGTCGCTGGAAAATTATGTATGTGCTGCGGAGTCGGGTGACGCGAAGGCGAGCCTGTCGGCGGCACGCCTGAGTCTTTCGCAGATGGCCTCTCAGCTGGAAATCAGCAAGGTTGAGGCGCTGTTCAAAGCGGCCTCGAAAATACCAAGTGGCGCGCTGGGCTATGCCACGTTTCTTTGTTCAGGAAACTCCACCGACTATAACGGCCCTTGCCTCCATCCCAAGCAGGCAGAAGAGCAGGTCATTCGGGCGATCACCATGGGTTCCACAGATGCGATGAGTTATCTGGCTTCTACCTTTGAGGGTGGTGAGTTGGGAGCGAAGGATATGTCTCGGGCGTTAGCCTGTTATCAGATGGCGGCTGACAAAGGTGATGAGTCGAGCATCAACAGTTTGAAGCGATTGGGGTCGCAGCCGATCAAGGCCAGTCACTGCATTTGAAGTTCGGGGTGATGTTTGATGCGCTTCCGCAAATGTTAAGTCTGAGTCCGTCACGCTTAAAAGTTTAATACTTGAGCATCTGACGACAGCGATTTTCCTTTAAGCTCCCCACCCCCCCAAGGAATGCGCTCAGGACACGGAATGCCAGCCCCCTCTACCTCGCTCCGCCCAGCACTCGTGCTCTGGCTATACGCCGCTGCGATCGTGCACATTCTCGCCGGCCTCACCCTGACCTGGGCCGGGCATTCCGGCTTACTCGACAGCTACTTGCACAATCTCGAACTCGCATTCTGGGGCGCAGGTGCAGTCCCTGCCGCCGGCCACGAACAGCAGATCTGGTGGCTCGCGCTGTTCGGCGCGACGCTGCAAAGTTATTCCTTGTACATGCTCGCGCTGGTGCACCTTGGCAACCGTCTCAAAACCTCGGCAGCCTGGGGCTGGCTGATTGCCGGGATCCTGTTATGGGCGCCACAAGACATGTGGCTCTCGGCGCAACTGCAGGTCTGGTCGCACCTGTGGCTCGATGCTTTTGCATTGCTCGTGCTATTGCCGCCGTTGAGCTGGCTGTATGTCCACGATCGCCAAAAAATCACTCAATAACTGGGCATTGGGCATATTGGTAATGAAGGAGCTATAGCGTGAAAGGATTTTCGATTCTGCTCGGCTGCTTGGTATTGGTAGCCTCCTCGACGGCGCTTGCGGTAGAGACGTGTAACCCAGACAGTTTTTCCAACCCAGACTTGATCATTTGCGGCCAGCAAACCTTCGAGAAGGTCGACGCTGTGTTGAACGAGCAATACAAAAAAGCGCTGACGAGTTTGGCTCCTGCGGAGCAGAGCCATCTGAGAGATGTGCAAAAGAACTGGGTGCGTTTCAAAGAGTCGTTTTGCGAGGAGCTTTATCAATCCACTTTGCCGGGCGCTGAGGCGCCAATCGAGAGACTGGGGTGTCTGGTACAAACGACCAATGCCCGGTTGGGAGAGTTGATTGCCCTGCAGACGGGCTTATCGCTAGATGGCTTTTACAAAGCCGCATCTGCGATTGCGGGGAAGGATCGTGAGAGAAATTTAGCGGCCGCCATTGAGCGACTGGGAGGGGATGAGTTCAATGATCCCCTTTGGAAGACGTACGCAGAAGGGCATTGTGAGATGGCTGGCCGTCTGTGGCGTGAAGACGTCGCCTACTGCGCGGTGAGGATGCGTTTTCAATTACCCATGAACCGCTAAAGAACGCTTCGCCAGAAACAGGCTGTCAGTGGTGAGCCGGGGTTCATTGAGAAAGGGGACTTAACGTCCCCTTTTTTCATCCGCAAATCCCGCTACGACTTGGCTGCCAGGTTTCGCACTTCAATATGGTCGAGCGTCCCTTCCACCATCAATCGCACCCCGTCCGCCATTCTGCTCAGGGCCAGTGCTACCGAGCGACGGGAGCCGTGGAGGTCGTCGGCGAGGTCGCAGGCGATGGCGCTGATGGACAGGAGGTCTTCGGAGGCGTTGGCCATCAGGGCTTCGGCGTCGGTGCCGGGGGTGAGGCTGAAGAGGCCGGTTTCGCGTTTGGGTTGGGATTCGGTGCGCGGTTTGAAATGGTGGTCGAGGGCGCGTTCGGCGGCCTCGTGGAATTTCTTGGATTCCAGCGATTCGTAGGGCGATATGTCTGGGGTTTCGGGGGGATTGGGTGTTGGTTTGATCATAAGTATTTTCCGAGTTATGGAGCCAACACCGTTTCGCTTGCTTCGAGAGGGTGGCAGCTGTGCATAGGTGTGCAAGACCGGACTCGGAAACCGGCAGACCCGAAGGCCTCCCATACACAGCCGCCATAACAGTTCGCGAGCATAGGAAAACACCCGGCGAATAGCCATAACTGAATGCATGACGAGTCTGGACTTGCACGTCCGAGTCACCGATTTTGCGGAGACACACACAGGCTATCGACGATGCTCCAACCTGCCTAGTTCTCGCACAACACCACGCCTTGCAGGAAATTTCCCATAGGTTTGCAGGCCGGAAGATCAAAAGATCGCAGCCTTCGGCAGCTCCTACAGGGATGTGTTTCAACAGGTGTAGGACGGTGGGTGCTGAGGCGTGACTTGGCGGTCATCGTGCGGGAGATGGTCTGCATCATCTTCCAATAGCGGCGGATAGTGGCGTTATCGTATGAATCCCTTACACTCCCCCGGCCGTTCATTTTCCTTTTGAGGCTGTGCGCATGAAATTTCGTTTTCTTCTGTGGATGATGGGTTTGTTGATGGGTAAGGCCAGCCGGACAAATCCTGCGTTCCAGCAGCAGTTGGGGGACAAGGATCTGGTGTTTCAGCTGCAGACGCTGGACGGGAAAGTGGCGCGGCATTTCGTGGTGAAGAACCAGCGGGTTACCAGCAAGTCTGGGGTGGTGGCGGAGCCGGCGTTTGCGATTGCGTTCAAGGATGCGGGTTATGCCTTTGCCACGATGCAGGCGAAGAACAAGCAGTTGGCGTTTATGCAGGGGATTCAGGACAAGTCGATCCAGCTCAAGGGTAATCCGGCGCTGGTGATGTGGTTTCAGGGGTTGATGAAGTATTTGAAGCCGAGGAAGGCCAAGCCTAAGGCTTGAGCCGAGTCTTGATGAGAAGAGCTTTTGTGGCGAGGGAGCTTGCTCCCGCTGGGCTGCGGAGCGGCCCCAAAACCTGAAAGCCGAGTTTTGCCTGACACACCCTGCTGGCTGGTTTGCGACTGCTGCGCAGTCGAGCGGGACGGTGCGACGATTCGACAAGCTCCCTCGCCACAGGGGTTCAGTACATCCAGGAAACCGAGGTGGATTCTTCGCGAGCAGGCTCGCTCCCACAGGGATTTTGGTAAATCCTGGGGGAGCGGGCCTGTTTTGGTTCAGGCCTGGCTGAACTGCGAGGCCAGTTCGCGCAGCAGGACTTCGGCTTCGAGGACTTTGCTGACCACGTCGTTGGCTTTGTCGCGGGTCAGGCCGACGCGTTCGAGCAGGGCGTCGGGGATGTCTTCGTCGGGGCCGGAGCCGATGCCGCGGCTGCGCAGCAGGCGTACGGCCAGGCAGACGAGGTTCGGGTATTCGGCGTAGGCGCCGTCGTAGCTTGGGTCGTGCTGGAAGCGCAGGGCGGTGGCCAGTTCATCGGGCATGTCCCAGTAGCGCATCAGCCACGAGCCGATCTGTTCGCGGCTGATGCCCAGCAGGTGCTGCTCGATGTAGCTGTGGCACAGGTGCGGGTTGACCTCCAGGTGGCGGCAGATCAGCGAGAAGTGCGGCGGGAACACGTGAGCCAGCAGCAGGTAACCGAAGTTGTGCAGCAGACCGGCGAGGTAGGTCAGGCCGGCTTCCGGGCGCTGGGCGCGCGGCATGGCGCGGGTCAGGCCTTCGATGACGGCGGCGGTGTAGATCGATTGCTGCCAGTACGGCGTGGTGTGTTGCGGGTGGTCTTTCGGCAGGCTCAGGGTCTTGCCGAGGGCCAAGCCCAACGCGAGGTTGATCACCAGATCGAAACCGAGCACGCGAACGATCGCGTCTTCCACTGAACGGATCTTGCCCGGCGAAGCGTAGTACGGTGACGCCGCCCAGCTCACCACTTGTGCAGCCAGCGCCGGGTCGGTTTCGACCACGCCGGTGATGTCGTCGATGGTAGCGTTGGGGTCGACGCGCAGCTTGATGATTTTTTGCGCGGTTTCGGCCAGCGGCGGAATCTCGATGGTCGCTTCCAGACGCTGCTGGATCCGGCGTGCAGTGAACGCCTGCACGGCCTGGGTGATTTCCTCGCGGTCATCGTCCGGGCGGTCGAGGTTCGGGCGGATGCTGCTCAGGGCTTCGCCGAAGTTGGCGGCGCTGGCCTTGGTCAGCATGCTTTTGAAGGCTTCGCTGGTGATTTCCAGCAGCAGGCCCGGCTCGCCGGAGTTGATCAGCAGTTTCGGCTCGCGCAGCAGGCTTTCTTCGTAGAGGCACGGCGAGCTGGTCAGTGCCGGCAGGCCCGGCAGCAGGCTCAGGCTGTGTTTGCCGAGCATCTTTTCCAGGCGCTCGGTGGACACAGCGGTCAGGCGCCGGCCAGTGAGTTCGGCGAGGCGATTGAGGTCGAGCAACTGACTCTGCGGAAACAGCACCATCAGCGCGCCGACGGCATCGTCCAGCAACACGGCTTGTACCTTGCGCGAAGCGTTGAGGCCGTGGTGGTCGAGCACTTCTTCGTAGGCGATACCCAGCTTGCCGAGCAGCAGCCGAATTACAGACGGCGCGTGCGGAAGTTCGGGGGCGAGAGCTGCGTCAGTCATGGTCTGTATCCGTTTTTGAAACAATGGCAGGAGTATAACCAGCTCTGTCGGAACGATCCTGCACAAACTGCGACGGTGCTCACACTTGGCCGTATTGCTGCCCATGGCGCAGCCAGCGGTCGAGCAATGGGCTGACGTGGGTTGGCCAGCGTTCCAGCAGCGCTTGCGCGGCATCGCGCACGGCGGGCAGCAGATCGGCGTCGCGCATCAGGTCGGCGACTTTGAATTGCAGCAGACCGGTCTGACGGGTGCCGAGCATTTCGCCGGGGCCGCGCAGTTCGAGGTCTTTTTCAGCGATGACGAAACCGTCGTTGGTCTCGCGCATGATGCCCAGGCGCTGACGGCCGATTTGCGACAGCGGCGGATGGTAAAGCAGCACGCAATGGCTGACCGCGCTGCCCCGGCCAACGCGACCGCGCAACTGGTGCAACTGTGCGAGGCCGAGGCGCTCGGGGTTTTCGATGATCATCAGGCTGGCGTTGGGTACGTCCACGCCGACTTCAATCACCGTGGTGGCGACCAGCAGTTGCAGGTTGCCGGCCTTGAACTCGGCCATGACCGCGGCTTTTTCGGCAGGCTTCATGCGCCCGTGAATCAGTCCGACTTTCAGCTCGCCGAGGGCGGCGGTGAGGTCTTCGAAGGTAGTCTCGGCGGCCTGACAGGTCAGCTCTTCCGACTCTTCGATCAGGGTGCAGACCCAGTAGGCCTGACGCCCTTCGGCGCAGGCGCTGCGCACCCGTTCGATGACTTCAACGCGACGGGAATCGGTGACTAGCACGGTGTTGACCGGGGTGCGACCGGGCGGCAGTTCGTCGAGAATCGAGGTGTCGAGGTCGGCGTAGGCGCTCATCGCCAGCGTGCGCGGGATCGGCGTGGCGGTCATGATCAGTTGGTGCGGACACATGCGCCCGCCGACGCCTTTCTGCCGCAGCGCCAGACGCTGCTGCACGCCGAAGCGGTGTTGTTCGTCGATGATCACCAGTGCCAGATTCTTGAACTGCACTTCGTCCTGAAACAGCGCGTGGGTGCCGACCACCATCGGTGTGCCGCTGGCGATCTGTTCCAGCGCGGCGACGCGATTCTTGCCCTTGAGCTTGCCGGCCAGCCATGCGACGTCGATGCCCAGCGGTTCGAGCCAGCGCTTGAAGGTGATGAAGTGTTGCTCGGCGAGGATCTCGGTCGGCGCCATCAGCGCAACCTGATAACCGGCCTCCAGCGCTTGCAGTGCTGCGAGGGCGGCGACCACGGTTTTGCCCGCGCCAACGTCGCCCTGAATCAGGCGCAGCATCGGTTCGTGCTGGCTGAGGTCGTAGGCGATTTCGTTGCCCACGCGTTGTTGCGCGCCGGTCGGGTTGAAGCCGAGGTTGGCCAGGTATTTCGGTGGCAGTTTTTTCGCCTTCGGCATCGCCGGCGCGCGCAGTGAACGCATGCTCTCGCGCAGGCGCTGCTGCGACAGTTGATGGGTCAGCAGCTCTTCGAAGGCCAGCCGATGCTGGGCCCAGTGATGACCGAGGGCCAGCTCATCGACATCGGCGTCGGCGGGCGGGTTGTGCAGGTAGCGGATCGCATCGGCCAGCGGCGCCAATTGGTAGTCGCGGGCCAGTTCGGTCGGCAGCCAGTCGGGCAGAGTGTTCGGCTTGAGCAGGGTCAGGGTCTGCATGCAGAGCTGGCGCAGACGTTGTTGGGTCAGGCCTTCGGTGAGCGGGTAAACCGGGGTCAGGGTTTCGTCCACCGGCGGCGGTTCGTCACCGGTGATGGCGCGGTATTCCGGGTGGTAGATTTCCAGCCCCGAAGCGCCGGGGCGTACTTCACCGTAGCAGCGAATCCGCGTGCCGCGTTTGAGGCCTTCTTTCTGCGCATTGCTGAAATGGTAGAAGCGCAGACTCAGCCCGCCGGTGCCGTCCTGCATGCGCACGACGAGACTGCGACGCCGGCCCATGACCACGTCGGCACCGCTGACGGTGCCTTCGACCACCGCGTCCTGGCCCGGGCGCAAGTGGCCGATCGGCACCACACGGGTGCGATCCTGATAACGCAGCGGCAGGTGAAACAGCACGTCCTGGAGGTTTTCCAGGCCGACCTTGGCCAGCTTCTCGGCCATGGCTTCGCCGACACCCTTGAGTGCCGTCACCGACACTTGCGACAGCTCGGTCATGACCCTGGCTTAACCGGCTGTGACCGGTGCGGCGGGCTTGGCCACCGAGCACAGGCGAACGGAGTCGGCGAGGATCTCGATGGCTTTCGGCCGCGGGAAACTCGCGCGCCAGGCAATCGCCACGGTGCGGAACGGGACCGGCGCCGACAGCGGGCGCACTTCGATCACGCCCGGGGCGTAATGATGGCTGTCCACCGCCGACAGCGGCAGGATCGAGATGCCCAGACCGGACGCGACCATGTGGCGGATGGTCTCCAGCGAGCTGGATTCCACTGTGGTGTGCTTGGCGCCGTCGTTGCCCTTGGTCAGGGTCGGGCAGGCCTCAAGCACCTGATCGCGGAAGCAGTGGCCTTCGCCGAGCAGCAGCAGGCTCTTGTCATTGAGCAGGCCGGCGTCGATGGTTTCTTTTTGCGTCCACGGGTGCTGGGCCGGCATCAAAACGTAGAACGGCTCGTCGTACAGCGGCAGGGTCAGCACGTCGGCTTCGTTGAACGGCAGGGCGATGATGATCGCGTCGAGCTCGCCGTTGCGCAGTTTGTCGCGCAGCACGTGGGTGAAGTTTTCTTCGATGTACAACGGCATCTGCGGGGCGACCCGGTGCAGTTGTGGAATCAGGTGCGGGAACAGATACGGGCCGACGGTGTAGATCGCGCCGACTTTCAGCGGCGCGGTCAGCTGGTTCTTGCCGGCCTGGGCCAGTTCGCGGATGCCTTGGGCCTGCTCAAGGACTTTCTGCGCCTGGGCGACGATGCCTTCGCCGACAGGGGTCAGGCGCACGGCGCTTTTGCTGCGCTCGAAAATCAGCACACCGAGTTCGTCTTCAAGTTTTTTCACGCCTACCGACAGGGTCGGCTGGCTGACGTGGCAACGCTCGGCGGCGTGGCCGAAGTGCTGCTCTTGGGCGAGGGTAACGATGTAGCGTAATTCTGTGAGGGTCATAGCAAGCGTCCATGAAGTTGCGGGCCAAGCATAACGGCTGCAATCGATAGACGCACGTTATCAGACTGAGTGAGGAATGCGACACCGGGCAATGTGAGTTTGCTGTTTATGGATGAGCTGAAAAGCAAAAGATCGCAGCCTTCGGCAGCTTCACCGGGGGTACGGATACCTGTAGGAGCTGCCGAAGGCTGCGATCTTTTGATCTTGCTACTTAGCGACGACGTTCGAGCGAGTACACAAACGGCGCCACAATTTCGATCGAGCCGTTGTTCAGCATATCGGCCGGTGGCTTGGGCAGCGGTTGCGCGCGGCGGATCATTTCCAGGGTGGCCCGGTCCAGATCGGCATTACCGGAGCGGCCCACCAGTTCGAACGACAACACATTGCCTTCAGCGTCGACGACGAAACGCAGACGGTTCAAGCCTTCCTTGCCTCGCGCCTGAGCGCTGGCCGGGTACTTTTTGTACTTGGCCAAGTGCGCTAGCAGGGTGCCTTGCCAACTGGCCTTGGCAGCCATCTGCGCAGGCGACGGACCCGGTGCCGGCTGGGCGGACTTCTCCGTCGGCACCTGGGTCGGTTGCGTGTCGGCCGGTTTCTCCTCGGAAGGTTTTTCCTTCGGCGGTTCCGGTTTTTTCTCGACCGGTTTGGGCGGCTGCGGTTTCGGCTTTGGCTTGGGTTTGGGCTTCGGTACGGCAATCTCGGCCTTGGGTGCTTCAGCCAGTTTCGGAATCGGCAACTCTTCGACCGGAGCTGGTGGCTGCGGCGGTGTGACGACTTTCGGCGGAGCAGGCGGTGGCGGGGCCGGAACCGGTGCCAGCTCGACCATCATTGCCTGCGGCGGCAGTTCGATAGGCGGGCGGGCGGTCCAGTTCAGCGCCAGCGCGATGGCCAGCGCGTGAACGCCCAGCACCACGGCCAGGCTACCGCTGTAACGCGTCAGCTTATGGCGCGTCGTGATCATTTCTTGGCTGCGCTCTCAAGGCCCACCAGACCGACCTTCAGGTAACCGGCCGAACGCAATTTATCCATCACGCTCATCAGGTCGCCGTAGTCCACACCCTTGTCGGCCTGGAAGAAGATGGTGGTGTCTTTCTTGCCCTGGGTCTTGGCGTCGAGCACGGCGCCAAGGGTATCGGCGTTGACTTCGTCGTCGCCGATGTACAGGCGCTGATCAGCTTTAACGCTGAGGAACACCGGTTTCTCCGGGCGCGGCGCCGGTTTGGCGGTCGAGGCCGGCAGGTCGACTTTAATGTCCACCGTAGCCAGCGGCGCGGCCACCATGAAGATGATCAACAGCACCAGCATCACGTCGATGAACGGCGTGACGTTGATTTCGTGGTTCTCGGCCAGATCGTCGTCTGCGCCTTCTTTCAAATGCAGGCCCATGGCCGATTACCCCACTTTCACCATGTGTGGTTGCGAGCTGTTGCGCTCAGGCTGGTGATCGAGGTCACGGCTGACCAGCAACAGGACCTGCGCCGAAGCGTCGGACACCTGCGCCTTGTAGCCGGCGATGGAGCGGGCGAACACGTTGTAGATCACCACCGCAGGAATCGCAGCAACCAGACCCAGCGCGGTAGCCAGCAACGCTTCGGCGATGCCCGGCGCCACGACGGCAAGGTTGGTGGTCTGGGTTTTGGCGATGCCGATGAAGCTGTTCATGATGCCCCACACGGTGCCGAACAGGCCGACG
The DNA here is from genome assembly GCF_024748795.1 of Pseudomonas sp. B21-051. NCBI lineage: Bacteria > Pseudomonadati > Pseudomonadota > Gammaproteobacteria > Pseudomonadales > Pseudomonadaceae > Pseudomonas > Pseudomonas sp. B21-051. The sequence continues at coordinate 5,855,276 of NZ_CP087166.1, read as the reverse complement.
AACGGCGCGGTGGAGCCGATGGTGGCGAGGACGCCGGTGCCGCTGCTCATGTTGCGGCCACAGGCTGCGACGAGGCGCTCAAGACGGAAGCTGACGCGCTCCTTGATGCCTTCTTTCTCGCGGCTGTTGACCGACAGGCGCATCTCTTCGAGCGCGTCGTGCACCAGCAGATTGGCCAGGGTGCCTTCCTTCGCCGCAGTGGCGCTGGCTTCCTTGAGGGTCGCGGCTTTTTTCAGCGCGGCGATTTCACCACGCAGACGACGCTTGGCGCCCATCAGCTCGAAGCCTTTGGCGATCCAGATAGTCCAGGTGATGATGGACGCGATGGCCAGACCGATCATCACGATTTTCACGATGGTGTCGGCGTTCTGGTACATGCCCCATGGCGACAGGTCATGGGCCATGCCCAACGTGTTGTCGGGTTCGAGCACTTCAGGCGCGTCGGCCGGGCTGGCGTCTACCGCCTGCACCGGGTCGGTGGTGGCTGGCGCGGCGGCGGCAGGTGCGTGTTGTTCGGTGGCAGCCGGGGCGGCTGGCGCCTGGGCATCAGCGAAGGCGGCAGTCGGTGCCAGCATCAGGCTGAGCAGCAGGGCCGCCACCGCGCTGAAGGCGCGAGGTCGTTTGGTTGGCGAAGCGGGGATTTGATTACGTGTCATGCTGGCCGGACCTGAGGTAGAAAAACGGTAATGCTCTTCCAGGCCTCGTGAGGCCGAGAACAAAAGTGGGGTGCATTATTGCAAGTAATTCTTGTTAACAAAAGTAATAGAGTTTCTTTTTTTCCTTCATTGCTAGCCGTTCGTCCTTTGTGAGGGCTAGTCTGTTCCTTTCGTTCAGGAGTTTTTTGATGTCCGCGCCTTCTGTTTTGATTGCCGGTTGTGGTGACGTCGGCAGTCGTCTGGCTACGCAATTGTTGGCCGCCGGCTGGGAGGTGCATGGTCTGCGCCGTGATGTGTCGCGTTTGCCGGATGGCGTCATCGGCGTCGCTGGTGATTTGTTCAAGGAAGATTGCCCGGAAAACTGGCCGTTCGGAGCGGTGGATTACCTGGTGTATTGCGCGGCGGCCACCGATCACGATGAAGCCGGTTATCGCGCGGCTTACGTGCAGGGTTTGCAGAATGTACTGAGTTGGCTGGACGACTATGGGCAGACGCCTGATCGGCTGATCTTCGTTTCCAGCAGCAGTGTGTACGGGCAGCAGGAAGGGGAGTGGGTCGACGAGCATTCAGCGACCGTCGCCAGCGGCTATTCCGGACGACTGATGCTTGAGGCTGAGCAAGTGGCGCTGAACAGCGGTATTCCGGCGAGCATCGTGCGCCTGACCGGCATTTACGGTCCGGGTCGTGAATGGCTGTTGACCCAGGTGCGTCGCGGTTATCGGGTGGCGGTCGAGCCGCCGCTGTACGGCAATCGCATTCACGCTGATGACGCAGCAGGGCTGATGGCGTTTCTGCTGCAGGCGGCCCATCAGGGCAAGCCGTTGCAGGATATTTATATCGGTGTGGACGATGCGCCGGCACCGCTGGCCGAAGTGGTCGCCTGGTTGCGCGAGTATCTGGGTGTCACCGATTGGGCGGAAGACGCCAGCGTACGCCGCACCGGCAGCAAGCGCTGCAGCAATGCCCGGGCGAAAGCGCTGGGCTGGACGCCGACGTATCCGAGTTACCGCGAAGGCTATGCGGCGATTCTTGAAGGTAAATGCTGACCTTCTAACGCCACAAACCACTGTGGGAGCGGGCTTGCCCGCGATGGCGGCTTGGCAGTCAACTAAAGTGTTGAGTCTGATGGCCTCATCGCTGGCAAGCCCGCTCCCACAGGGTTATATATTGTTCTCAGGCGCGGTTACTGTTTCTCAAGCAACCACTTGCGCTCACCCGGGGTGAACTGCGGCATTTCATCCGCCAGTGCGCTGTTCACTGCCTGGAAAATCTCCAGTGCCTTGCCTTTGCGGGCAAAGATCCAGTTGTTGCCCTGGCCGTTGAGCTGCAGCCACATGCTGTCGTGGTCGCTGTTCATCGAGGCGCAGTCGCCTGCCAGGCACAGGGCATAGCGGTCGGCGCCGGGCAGACCGGAAACCTGGCCGTCGGCCTGGAATTGCACAGTGTTGCCTTCGCCGTCGCCGCTGGCAATCTTCCAGCTGCCGCCCAGATAGGCCGAATACAGCGCGCGTTCGAAGCTGGCGCCGATTGGTGCGCCTTCCGGCACGGGGATTTGTGCGCGGTCGAACAACTGATCCGGTTCGTTCTCGGTGGCGGCTTGCTTCATCCGGCCGCCGTCGCGTTTCAGCTCACTGCCGGAGCTGCCATAGAAGTCGACTTTCCAGGCGCCGGACTGTTCGCCCTGCAGCCGTCCTTCGACGTTCTCGAAACCATTGGTGTAGCGGGCCTGACCGGCCTTGGTGTTGACGTCCCACTCCAGGTTCGGGCCATAGGCCTGAAGCGCTTCGCGCAGGGGGCCGCCCTTGGCAGCAGCATCGATCGCCACCTGGTTGATCCAGGTGCCGCTGATGTCACGGTCGGCGGGGTCGCTGGCACAGCCGCCGAGGAAAATGGCGAGCAGCGAGAGAGCAAGCGCTTTGCGCATGGTGGAATCCTTTCAAAACCTTTTCTTTACCGCAGAGCAGTCGGCGCAGCGTTTGAAGGCTGCGCCGTGTGCATTACTCGATGACCAGGATGGCATCCATTTCGACTTGCGAACCCTTCGGCAGGGCAGCAACGCCGATGGCGGCGCGCGCTGGGTACGGCTGATCGAAGTACTTGCCCATGATCTCGTTGACCTTGGCGAAGTGGCTCAGGTCGGTGAGGAAGATGTTCAGCTTGACGATGTCCTTGAACGAACCGCCAGCGGCTTCAGCCACGGCTTTGAGGTTCTCGAACACCTGGACGGTCTGGGCTTCGAAGCCTTCAACCAGTTCCATGGTCTTTGGGTCCAGAGGAATCTGGCCCGACATGTAGACAGTGTTGCCGGCCTTGATCGCCTGGGAGTAGGTACCGATGGCGGCTGGGGCCTTGTCGCTGGTGATAACGGTCTTGGTCATGTATGACTCCTTGTTAGGTGTGAATTAGGCACGCATGCGGGTGATGCGGATGACCCCGGTCAAGGCGCGCAGTTTCTTGATCACGCGGGCCAGGTGCACACGGTCGTGGACGCTGACCACCAGCTGGACGACGCTGATGCGGCCATCGCGCTCGTCCATGCTGATTTTCTCGATATTACCGTCGGCCGCGTTGACGCTGCTGGCCAGCAGGGCGATCAGGCCGCGCTGGTGCTCCAGCTCGACGCGCAGCTCGACGTTGAATTCGCCGGTGACATCCTTGGCCCACGAAAGCTGGATGCATTTTTCCGGGTTGTGCCGGATTTCGCTGATGTTGCGGCAGTTGTCCAGGTGCACGACCATGCCTTTGCCCGCCGACAGGTGCCCGACAATCGGGTCGCCGGGGATCGGTGTGCAGCACTTGGCATAGCTCAGGACCAGACCCTCTGTACCGCGAATCGCCAGCGGGCCTTCCGGGCTCGGCAGCTGTTCGCCTTCGCCAAGCAGGCGGCGCGCCACGACATAGGCCATGCGGTTGCCCAGACCAATGTCTTCGAGCAAATCTTCAATCAGTTCGAGGCGGTACTCGCTGAGCATCGCCTTGACGCGCTCGGCCGGGATCTTCTCCAGTGAGCTGTCGAAACCGTTGAGCACCTTGTTCAGCAGGCGTTCGCCGAGGCTGATGGACTCGGAACGACGTTGCAGTTTCAGCGCATGGCGGATGTGCGTACGTGCCTTGCCGGTGACCACGAAGTTGAGCCACGCCGGGTTCGGCCGCGCGCCGGGCGCGCTGACGATCTCGACCGTGGAGCCGCTTTGCAGCGGCTCGGACAGCGGTGCGAGGCGGCGGTTGATCCGGCAGGCGATGCAGCTGTTGCCGACATCGGTGTGCACCGCGTAGGCAAAGTCGACCGCCGTGGAGCCTTTGGGCAGCTCCATGATCCGGCCTTTGGGCGTGAACACGTAGACCTCGTCCGGGAACAGGTCGATCTTCACGCTCTCGATGAACTCCAGCGAGTTGCCGGCGCGTTGCTGCATTTCCAGCACGCCTTTGACCCACTGGCGGGCTCGGGCGTGAGTGCCTTTCGGCTGCTCGTCACCGCTGGATTTGTACAGCCAGTGGGCGGCGATGCCGTTGTTGGCCATCTCTTCCATTTCGCGGGTACGGATCTGGATTTCGATCGGTACGCCGTGCATGCCAAACAGCGTGGTGTGCAGCGACTGATAGCCGTTGGCCTTGGGGATCGCGATGTAATCCTTGAAGCGCCCCGGCAACGGTTTGTACAAATTATGCACAGCACCCAGCACGCGGTAGCAGGTATCGACCTTGTCGACGATGATCCGGAACGCGTAGACGTCCATGATCTCGTTGAAGGCCCGACGCTTGCCGCGCATTTTCTTGTAGATGCCGTAGAGGTGCTTCTGGCGGCCGCTGACTTCGCCCTGGATACCGTCGATCGCGAGGCAATGGCCGAGGGACTCTTCGATCTTGTTGACGATTTCCTTGCGGTTGCCCCGGGCGCGCTTGACCGCCTGGTAGATCCGCGCGGAACGCATCGGGTGCATCGCCTTGAAGCCGAGGTCTTCGAATTCGATACGAATGGCGTGCATGCCCAGCCGGTTGGCGATGGGCGCGTAGATTTCGAGGGTTTCCTTGGCGATCCGGCGGCGTTTTTCCCCGGACAGCACTTCCAGCGTGCGCATGTTGTGCAGGCGGTCGGCGAGTTTGACCAGGATCACGCGAATGTCGCGCGCCATGGCCATGGCCATCTTCTGGAAGTTTTCAGCCTGGGCCTCGGCCTTGGTCTCGAAGTTCATCTGGGTCAGTTTGCTGACCCCGTCGACCAGTTCGGCCACGGTTTCACCGAACTGCGCTTGCAGCGCTTCTTTGGCGATTCCGGTGTCTTCGATCACGTCATGCAGCATCGCGGCCATCAGGCTCTGATGGTCCATGTGCATGTCGGCAAGAATATTCGCCACCGCAAGAGGATGCGTGACGTACGCCTCGCCGCTGCGACGGCGCTGACCGTCATGGGCTTGTTCGGCGTAGAAATACGCTCGGCGGACCAGGTTGACCTGGTCGTTGCCGAGGTAGGTCGATAAGCGATCGGCGAGGGCGTCTATGCTCGGCATGATGACTCCTGCCGTAGGCTGTGTTCCCGCGCCGTGCTACGTCGACCAGGCATAGGCTTAGACGGCCTCGTTGGACTCGTCCTCGAACGCAGCGAAGACCGGGTCTTCGTGGACGATTTCCTGCTCGGCGATGAACTCGTAGCTCATCAGGCCTTCTGCGATTTCACGCAGGGCGACAACGGTCGGCTTGTCGTTTTCCCACTGGACCAGTGGCTCTTTGCCGCCGGTGGCCAGTTGACGGGCACGCTTGGTAGAGAGCATGACCAGCTCAAAGCGGTTTTCCACGTGTTCTAGGCAGTCTTCAACGGTTACGCGGGCCATGGTATTCCTCGGAGCGAATGCAATATGCGCGCTGCCCGGTTGGGCGAGCGGACTGAGCAGTTTAAAAAATCACCAGCGATTAGGGAAGCGCTGATTTTTTGACCAGACCCTTCAACGCGCTGCAAGCACCAATGTAAAGCGCTTGCAGCGGTTTTGGGAAGTGCTGATTAACCGAGCAGTTCGGCCAGTAATTTGCCGAAACGTACCTGCTGGCGTTTCTGTTGCAGCTGATTGGCGCGGAAAATCGCCTTCAGATCGTCCAGTGCATGGGCGAAATCGTCGTTGATGATCAGATAGTCGTACTCGACATAGTGGCTCATCTCGCTGACGGCTTCACGCATCCGGCCATCAATGATCTCGTCACTGTCCTGGCCGCGGTTGGTCAGGCGCTGGTGCAAGGCCTGCAACGACGGTGGCAGGATGAAGATCGAGCGAGCCTGCGGCATCAGCTTGCGCACTTGCTCTGCGCCTTGCCAGTCGATTTCCAGAATCAGGTCGTGACCTTCGTCCAGCGTCTGCTGCAGGCGGCTTTGCGAGGTGCCATAAAAGTTGCCGAAGACTTCGGCGCGTTCGAGGAAATCGCCGTGCTCGCCCATCTTCACGAACTCTTCGCGAGTCACGAAGTGATAGTTCACGCCGTCCACTTCACCCGGACGCATGGCGCGGGTGGTGTGGGAAATCGAGACGCGGATCTCCGGATTGGCATCGGTCAAAGCCTTGACCAGGCTGCTCTTGCCTGCGCCCGATGGCGCGGAAATGATGTACAGGGTGCCGGTGCTGTGGGTCATGTCTGTTGCCTTACTCAATATTCTGCACTTGTTCGCGCATCTGCTCGATCAACACCTTGAGGTTGACGGCGGCCTGGGTGCTGCGCGGGTCGAAGGCCTTGGAGCCCAGGGTGTTGGCTTCGCGGTTGAGTTCCTGCATCAGGAAATCCAGGCGCCGACCGGCGGCACCGCCGGACTTGAGCACCCGGCGAACTTCGATGATGTGGGTGCTCAAGCGATCCAGTTCTTCGGCCACATCGCTCTTTTGCGCGAGCATGACCATTTCCTGTTCCAGGCGCTGTGGATCCAGTTCGGCCTTCATGTCGGTGAAGCGGTCGAGGACTTTCTGACGCTGGGTCGCGAGCATCTGCGGCACCAGTTCACGCAAGGTCACGACGTCCTCTTCAATGGAAGTCAGGCGCTCGTTGATCAGGCGTGCCAGCTCCGCGCCTTCGCGCTCACGGCCGGCCTTGAGCTCCTTGAGACCTTGATTGAACAGCGCCAGCGCCTCCGCGTTCAGCGCCTGTGGATCAGTTGCGTCGGCCACCAGCACGCCGGGCCAGGCCAGCACTTCCAGCGGGTTGAGTGCTGCCGGGTTCTTGATCAGGCCGGCAACGGTTTCGGCGGCGGCGACCAGTTGCGCGGCGCGCTCGCGGTCGACTTGCAACGGCTTGCCGGTGCTTTCTTCGGTAAAGCGCAGGGTGCATTCCAGTTTGCCCCGCGAAAGCCCCTGACGCAGGGCTTCACGCACGGCACCTTCGAGGTCGCGGAACGACTCCGGCAGGCGCAGGTGCGGTTCCAGATAGCGGCTGTTGACCGAGCGCAGCTCCCAGCTCAGGGTGCCCTGGACGCCGGCTTTCTCGACGCGGGCGAAGGCGGTCATGCTGTGCACCATGGCGGTGACCTCGCAATGCAGATCGGCGCAGAAGGGATGTTCCGCAGGCTCGATATCAATGAATTTAAGCCGACTGGCAGCAAAGGCGCAGGATTGTAGCGCAGTGCGGCGGATGCGCCCAAACACACGGTGTGACAAAGGGCTGCAGGCCGTCGGTTATGCGAGTTTCAGGGCCCTGGGTCGACGGTTGGAATTTTTAACCCGTGCCCAGGCGCGGTGCAGCGCTCTATAATGCTCGGCAGTTTTCCGTCCCCAGTACAGGTATTCCCTATGAAACGTCCAAGTGGTCGCGCTGCCGATCAGCTTCGCTCGATCCGCATTACCCGCAACTACACCAAACACGCCGAGGGATCCGTACTGGTCGAATTCGGTGATACCAAGGTCATCTGCACCGTCAGCGTCGAAAACGGCGTGCCGCGCTTCCTCAAAGGCCAGGGCCAGGGCTGGTTGACTGCCGAATACGGCATGCTGCCGCGCGCCACTGGCGAGCGTAACCAGCGTGAAGCGAGCCGTGGCAAGCAGGGCGGCCGGACCCTGGAAATCCAGCGTCTGATCGGTCGTTCCCTGCGCGCTGCGCTGGACATGTCCAAGCTGGGCGACGTCACCCTGTACGTCGACTGCGACGTGATCCAGGCTGACGGCGGCACCCGCACCGCCTCCATCACCGGCGCTATGGTGGCGCTGGTCGATGCGTTGAAAGTGATCAAGAAGCGCGGCGGCCTGAAGGGCGGCGACCCGCTCAAGCAAATGATCGGCGCCGTGTCGGTCGGCATGTATCAGGGTGAGCCGGTGCTGGATCTGGACTATCTTGAAGATTCCGCCGCCGAGACCGATCTCAACGTGGTGATGACCAGCACCGGTGGCTTCATCGAAGTCCAGGGCACCGCCGAAGGCGCGCCGTTCCAGCCTGAAGATCTGAACGCCATGCTGGAACTGGCCAAGAAAGGCATGAACGAAATCTTCGAACTGCAAAAGGCTGCACTGGCCGACTGAGCAGGTTCGTAACCCGCAAGGAGGACACGATGAGTGATGAGCAAGAGTTACTGCCCAAGCCGAGCCAGGAGGTTCGCCAGTGGGCGATGTTTTGTCACTTGTCCGCCTTGCTGGGGATCTGGATTCCGTTCGGCAACCTGATCGGGCCGCTGATCCTGTGGCAGATGAAGCGCGAGACCGATCCATTCATCGACGCTCAGGGCAAGGAAGCGCTGAACTTTCAGATCACCGTGGCGATTGCTGCCGCGATCTGTCTGCTGCTGATGGTGTTGATCATCGGCTTCTTCTTGCTGGGTCTGCTGGCCATCGGCGCATTGGTGCTGACGATCATTGCCGGGGTGAAGGCAAACGAAGGCTTTCCCTACCGTTATCCATTCACATGGCGACTGATCAAATAACGATCAATGCAAAACCTCTTGGCTCGCAAAGTTTTAATGCAAATGCCCTGACCTGTCAGGGCGTTTGTGTTTTTGCAACTCGAATAATTACTCTTTCGTGTAGGAACAGTTCTATCTGCGACAAGCGGTAGTGGGTATTTTTTATATATTTAACGCCTACACTTTTAGTCACAACTGCAACGCTTTAACGCGATCTCAGTCCTTGGCAACAGGACTTGTCGATTGTTAAGGTTGCTCCGCGCAACGTTGCTTCAGAAATATCTCGATATATTCAAGCCATCGAAGGCCCTTGAATTTCAAATCAATCAGTGTTGAGACAATCAGCCGATTCAATGGGTGTGCGCGGGTAAAAAGTGCGCCTGATGAATAAATAGCCAAGAATATCCCCAATGATCCAGCTCGATTTTTATGGAACGCTCGTGGCCGCCTCTCTGGTGCTATTACTGGGGCGCGGACTTATTGCACGAGTCAGTTTTCTGCGTAATTACAATATCCCTGAACCCGTCGCCGGTGGACTGGTGGTTGCGCTGGGTTTATTGATGTTGCGAACTTTTGATATAGAAATCAGATTTGATACTTCACTGCAGACGCCGTTGATGTTGGCGTTCTTTGCCACAATCGGTTTGAGCGCAGACTTTGCCAGCCTGAAAAAGGGTGGTCGCGTAGTCGGCATATTTCTACTGGCGGTTACCGGGCTCCTGGTGGTTCAGAACGCCTTGGGCATTGGCCTTGCCAAAACGTTGGGTCTTGATCCGTTGATGGGGCTCCTGACGGGTTCAATCACACTTGCGGGCGGTCACGGTACGGGGGCGGCGTGGGGCACGGTATTCAGTGAAAAGTACGGTCTCGCTTCGGCCTCCGAGCTTGCAATTGCGTCGGCGACCTTCGGCCTGGTTTTGGGTGGTTTGATTGGTGGGCCGGTGGCTCGCCTGCTCATAAAGCGCGTTGCGCTGCCCGGTTGCCAGCCTCAACAAACGCCACGGATGCCAAAGGGTTTCGAGCAGCCGAACAAGGAGCGTTCGATTACGCCCTTTTCGTTTATCGAGACACTGGCATTGATTGCGGTCAGTTTATTGGCGGGCAATCTTCTGAATGGCTTTTTGCACGGAACCGCATTCGAGTTGCCGACATTCGTCTGCGTTTTGTTCGTGGGAGTGGTGCTACGTAACGGGCTATCGGCGCTGGGCCTGTATCAGGTATTCGAGCGTGAAGTGTCGGTGCTGGGCAATGTCAGCCTGTCGCTGTTTCTGGCAATTGCCTTGATGTCTCTCAAACTCTGGGATCTGGCAGCGTTGGCGCTGCCGATATTCATCATCCTGGCTGCGCAAACGTTGGTCATGGCGCTGTTTGCGATTTTTGTGACATTCAGAGTGATGGGCAGTAACTACGACGCGGCGGTTCTGGCGGCGGGGCATTGCGGTTTTGGCCTGGGCGCAACGCCAACGGCCATTGCCAACATGCAGGCGGTGACGCAGCGTTTCGGGCCTTCGCAGATTGCATTTCTGGTTGTGCCGATGGTCGGTGCATTCTTCATCGACATCATCAACGTGATCGTCATCAAGCTTTACCTGGCCTTGCCGTTTTTTGTCGCCGTCTGAGGTCTGGACTGCTTCAGGCGCGGTATAAAAAATGCCCGTATCTCGCGATACGGGCATTTTTTAACGACGGATCGACGCTTAGATGGTCAGCGTCCAGTCGTAGTCGACGATCAGCGGCGCGTGCTGCGAGAAACGTGGCTGTCGCGGCAGGCGCGCGCTGCGTACGAAACGGCGCAGGCCCGGGGTCAGCAGCTGGTAGTCGAAGCGCCAGCCCAGATTCAGCATCTCGGCCTGTTCGTTGTCCGGCCACCAGCTGTACTGGTCGCCTTCGCGGCTGACTTCGCGCAGGGCATCGACATAGCCCATGTTGCCGACAATCTCGTCCATCCAGGCGCGTTCAGGCGCAAGGAAGCCCGGGGATTGCTGGCTGTCGCGCCAGTTCTTGATGTCGAGCTTCTGCTGCGCAACGTACAGCGAGCCACAATAAATGTACTCGCGACGTTTACGCCGCTGCTTGTCCAGGTACTTGCCGAAGTCGTCCATGAGCTTGAACTTCTGGTTCAAGTCCTCATCGCCGTTCATCCCCGAAGGAAGCAGCAAGGTGGCAATACTGACTTTGTCGAAATCTGCTTGCAGGTAGCGCCCGTAGCGGTCGGCCGTCTCGAAACCGAGACCGCTGATGACAGCCTTCGGTTGCAACCGCGAATACAAAGCCACGCCACCTTGGGCAGGGACTTCAGCATCGCAGGCATAAAGGAAGTAGCCATCCAGTTGGAAGGCTGGGTCATCCAGTTCAAAGGCGGAGGCACGGGTGTCCTGCAGGCAGATGACGTCGGCATTCTGTGCTTGCAGCCAACTGAGCAAACCACGCTCGACTGCAGCCTGAATACCATTGACGTTCACACTGATGATCCGCATAAATGGCCCCAAAAATCGCGTGCGTGTATGATACACGGCGTCAAGCTAATTAGCTAAATCCGTGGTATTTGGGGTTTTTTTCATGCAAGCGTATCAGCGCGATTTCATTCGTTTTGCCATCGATCGCGGCGTTTTGCGCTTCGGTGAGTTCACCCTGAAGTCCGGGCGCACCAGTCCTTACTTCTTCAATGCCGGCCTGTTCAACTCCGGTTCCGCCCTGGCGCAGCTGGGGCGTTTCTACGCGGCAGCCATTGCCGAAAGCGGCATTCCGTTCGACGTGCTGTTTGGCCCGGCCTACAAAGGCATCCCGCTGGCAGCGACCACCGCTGTCGCGCTGGCCGAGCATCACGACCGCGACCTGCCATGGTGCTTCAACCGCAAGGAAGCCAAGGCCCACGGCGAAGGCGGCAGCCTGGTCGGCGCGCCGTTGACCGGCGAAGTGCTGATCATCGACGACGTGATCACTGCCGGCACCGCGATCCGCGAAGTGATGCAGATCATCGCTTCCCAGGACGGCGCCAAGGCCGCCGGCGTGCTGATCGCCCTGAACCGTCAGGAGCGTGGCAACGGTGAGTTGTCGGCAATCCAGGAAGTTGAGCGTGACTTCGGTATTCCGGTGATCAGCATCGTTTCGCTGAACCAGGTGCTGGAATTCCTCGCCGACGATCCGCAGCTCAAGCAGCATCTGCCCGCCGTGGAAGCGTATCGCGCCCAGTTCGGCGTGTAAGCGCATCCCCCGCTGTAGGAGCTGCCGAAGGCTGCGATCTTTTGATCTTGTTTTTGAAAGCAAACGTCAAAAGATCGCAGCCTACGGCAGCTCCTACAGAGATCGCAGGCAAAAAAAGACCTCGTCCAGTCAGGCTGGACGGGGTCTTTTTGTTTGCAGTTAGTGCAGGTTTCGCCATTTTCCAAGCAATTTCAACGTCAGTCTTGTGTTAATCAGCGTAAAGGCCAGCAACGCCGCCACCACCATTACATATAACGTGCGATCAACATCGAAGTCCCACAGCGCCAGTCTGCTGCTTTGAATAATGCGCACGGCGGCGGGCAGGTTGATGTAAAACAGCGCGGCAAAGGCGCACGTCAGCGGCAATGCACAGCCCAGCAACGTCCCTATGACCTTTTCCCTGCTGCGCTTTCTGGCCTGAAGACCTGACTGATATTCATCCTGCGCCATGGCCTCTGTCAGCTTCGGCCAGGCCAGGTTGAACAGAAAAGTGGTCAGGGTCAGCAGCAAGCCGCTGACCGCGACGATGTCACTGAACGGCATTGAGGCCCAGTGTTGCGCACAGCAAATCGTGAGAGTCTTCGCTGATCTCAAACTGCCCGGCGCTGCCTTTGCGTTTGGTGATGGGCTTGAAGGTCGGCTCATTCTGGGTGATCAGCATGTTCAGCTCATCACGAATCACGTCCGAGCTGATGACCACCAGATATACGGTTTGCGCATATTCAGCCGACGCCACGACCGCCCGCATGCTGTGCTGCAGGATGTCATCGAGTTGATTGCGAAAGCGCGACACGGTGTTTTTCAGCAGGGTTTTGCTTTGGCTTTGAGTCAGCTGGAAGATCGTCGAGATTTGCGATTCAGTCGGCAAGGTCTGCCCGAAGTAGCTTTGAATCAGGTACAGCAGGCGATCCTGCTTGGCCTCATCGGCCCGGCTGGGCATGCCACCCTCGACCAGCATTTTCAGGTATTCGGTCAGGCTGGCCTTGGCGATGCGCTGAAGGGCGTTGGCAATTTCCGCGTCGCCAATACGCAAGGTCTTCTTGACCGGTTCCTTTTGTTCCTGCTCGAAAGCGTCCGCGTCGATATTGAAAGATATCTGCATGGCTCGTCTCCCTTGTTTATTTGGAAGATTGGCCCGGATACGGATCGGCAGCAGCGTCGCCCTGGCCCGTCAGGATGTTCCAGCCATTGAGCACGTGGGTGCTGGGTTGGTAGTCAGGGCAGGGCGGCAGTGAAGTTTTCGACTGATTGGAATACTCGCGTCCGCAGTCTGCACATTCATAGGTGCCTGCGGAAACATCGCTGCCGTACGGTACGCGGTTTTTTTGCATGGGGAAGATCTCCTGTGGGTTCAGGGAAGATCCTAGGGCGATTTGTTCTGAGGAGATGTCGGACGTTTCGCTGAGTGGAGTCAGACGCTTCTTGCAGGCATAAAAAAGATCGCAGACTTCGTCAGTTCCTACAGAAATTTCATACATACGAAATTTGCTTTTGCAGGAGCTGCCGCAGGCTGCGATCTTTTGTGTTTCAGCGATCAGTGACGCTTGCGATTGCTGATCAGCGTGCCCACACCGGTGTCGGTGAAGATTTCCAGCAGAATCGCGTTCGGTACGCGGCCGTCGATGATCAGCGAGCTGCCAACACCGCCCTGAACCGCTTCCAGTGCGCAGCGGATCTTCGGCAGCATGCCGCCGTAGATGGTGCCGTCGGCGATCAGATCGTCGACCTGCTGGGTGCTCAGGCCGGTCAACACGGTGCCGGACTTGTCCATCAGGCCGGCGATGTTGGTCAGCAGCATCAGCTTCTCGGCTTTCAGCGCTTCGGCGACTTTACCGGCCACCAGGTCGGCGTTGATGTTGTACGACTCGCCGTTCTCACCCACGCCGATTGGCGCGATCACCGGGATGAAGTTGCCTTTGACCAGCAGGTTCAGCAGCTCGGTGTTGATCCCGACCACTTCGCCCACCTGACCGATGTCGATGATTTCCGGCTGGGTCATCTCCGGGGTCTGGCGGGTGACGGTCAGTTTCTTCGCCCGAATCAGCCCGGCGTCTTTACCGGTCAGGCCAATCGCGCTGCCGCCATGACGGTTGATCAGGTTGACGATGCTTTTGTTGACCTGACCGCCGAGGACCATTTCCACCACGTCCATGGTCGCGGCGTCGGTGACGCGCATGCCGTCGACGAAGTGGCTTTCGATCGACAGGCGCTTGAGCAGATCACCGATCTGCGGGCCGCCACCGTGAACCACCACCGGGTTGATGCCCACGGCTTTCATCAAAACGATGTCGCGGGCGAAGCCGGTTTTCAGCTCCTCGCTTTCCATCGCGTTGCCGCCGTATTTGATCACCAGGGTCTTGCCGACATAACGTCGGATGTAAGGCAACGCTTCGGACAGGACCTGGGCGGTGTGGGCGGCGGCTTCGCGTTCGAGGGTCATTCAGGGCTCCGGGTGAATCAGAACGGTAGTTGGAGATCAGGTGCAACGCGTATCAGTTGGGCGTGGAACACAGCCTTGATACGCGCAAGTTCTGCCTCGTCATCGGCCTCGAAACGCAGCACCAGCACCGGTGTGGTGTTGGAGGCGCGCACCAGGCCCCAGCCTTTGGCGTAATCGACTCGCACGCCGTCGATGGTGGTCAGGTCAGCGCCTGGGCCCCACTGTGCGTCGTGCAGTGCATCAATGATGCTGAATTTGCTCTCTTCGGTCACATGGATATTGATTTCCGGCGTAGAAATATCGTTCGGGAAGGTCGCAAACAGCTCTTCGGCGGTGGATTTTTCCTTGCTGAGGATCTCCAGCAGCCGTGCGGCGCTGTAGATGCCATCGTCGAAACCGAACCAGCGTTCCTTGAAGAAGATGTGCCCGCTCATCTCACCGGCCAATAGAGCACCGGATTGTTTCATTTTCTTTTTGATCAACGAATGGCCAGTCTTCCACATTAGCGGGCGACCACCGTACTCCTTGATCAGTGGCACCAGGCGCCGGGTGCATTTGACGTCGAAGATGATTTCCGCGTCCGGGTTGCGCGCCACCACGTCGCGGGCGAACAGCATCAGCAGACGGTCGGGGTAGACGATGCTGCCGGTGTTGGTCACCACGCCGACGCGGTCGCCATCGCCGTCGAAGGCCAGGCCGATGTCGGCGTTGGTTTCCTTGACCTTGGCGATCAGGTCGACGAGGTTCTCGGGCTTGCCCGGATCCGGGTGATGGTTGGGGAAGTTGCCGTCGACTTCGCAGAACAGCGGAATGACTTCGCAGTTCAGCGCTTCGATCAGTTGCGGGGCAATCACGCCGGCCGCGCCGTTGCCGCAGTCGACCACGACTTTCAGGCGTCGGGCCAGTTTGACGTCCTGGACGATTTCGGTGGTGTAGCGGTCAAGGATTTCGACCTGGGTCACGCTGCCTTGGCCGCTGCTCAGATCGTTGGTCTTGATGCGCTCGTGCAGCACCTGAATCTGTTCGTTGGCGAGGGTGTCGCCGGCGATCACGATCTTGAAACCGTTGTAGTTCGACGGGTTATGGCTGCCGGTGAGCATTACCCCGGATTTGCCGGCCAATACGTTCGCCGCGTAATACAGCGCAGGCGTCGGTACCAGGCCGACGTCGCTGACGTGGCAGCCGCTTTCGGCGATACCGCGGATCAGTTCTGCAACCAACTCCGGGCCGGACAGGCGGCCGTCGCGACCGACGGAAACGTTCGGTTCGCCCTGGGCCAGGCTCTGCGAGCCGATAGCGCGGCCGATCCAGTAGGCGGTTTCGGCATTGAGGAATTCCGGCACGGTGCCGCGAATGTCATAGGCGCGGAAGATGCTGTCGGGTAGCTGCGGGGCGATCTTGGCGGGGGTGCTCATCTGCACAAATGCTCCATCTCGAAAGTGGCGGGACACACCGACGATTCACTCGGCGGCAGGCTCAAACTGAAGGGTATGACGGCGTTTTCCACAGAGAGTTCGTGGTGTGAAAGGGCCATGACGCCTTGTCTGGCGTGGCTTGCGGCCGGCAAAACCTTGATTTCTGGCGGTAAACCTTCCGCTTGAATCTGCACAAATTTCCTCTGTAGGAGCTGCCGCAGGCTGCGATCTTTTGATCTTGCTCTTAAAAAACAAAGTCAAAAGATCGCAGCCTGCGGCAGCTCCTACAGGGGGCGTTATCCGGTTATTTAGTGCCGGTATGGCCAAATCCGCCCGCGCCGCGCTCGGTTTCGACGAACTCTTCAACCATTTCGAAATGCGCCTGCACCACCGGAACCAGCACCAGTTGCGCCAGACGCTCGCCGACGGTCATGGTGAAGTCGTTCTGGCCACGGTTCCAGCAGGACACCATTAGCGGGCCTTGGTAATCCGAGTCGATCAGGCCGACGAGGTTGCCCAGCACGATGCCATGCTTATGGCCCATGCCCGAGCGCGGCAGGATCAGGGCGGCGAGGTTCGGGTCGCCGATGTAGACCGACAGACCGGTAGGGATCAGCACGGTTTCCCCCGGCTTGATCACGATGTCCTGTTCCAGCATGGCGCGCAGGTCGAGGCCGGCTGAGCCCGGGGTGGCGTATTGCGGCAGCGGGAATTCTGTACCGATGCGTGGGTCGAGGATCTTGGCTTGCAAAGCGTGCATGTAAATTAAACCTGGTTCAGACGTTCGGCGATAAAAGTGACCAGTTGGCGAGCGATCTTGCTCTTACTGGTCTGGGCGAAAACAGTGGCGTGAAGCTCGCGGTCGATCACGCTGCAGGCGTTTTCTTCGCTGTTGAAACCGATGCTCGGGTTGGCGACGTCGTTGGCGACGATCAGGTCGAGATTCTTGTCTTTCAGCTTGCGTGCAGCGTAGTCGAGCAGGTGTTCGGTTTCGGCGGCGAAGCCGACACTGAACGGACGGTCGGGGCGGGTCGCGATGGTGGCCAGGATGTCCGGGTTGCGCACCATTTGCAGGACGAAGCCGTCGCCGCTTGTAGGGTCTTTCTTGAGTTTTTGCGGGGCAACGACTTCCGGACGGTAGTCCGCCACCGCTGCCGAGGCGATGAACACATCACACGGGATGGCCGATTCGCAGGCCGCTAGCATGTCGCGGGCACTGACCACGTCGATGCGCGTGACGCGATCCGGCGTCGGCAGGTGCACCGGGCCGCTGATCAGGGTCACGCGGGCGCCGGCTTCCACCGCGGCTTCAGCCAGAGCGAAGCCCATTTTTCCGGAGCTGTGGTTGGTGATGTAGCGCACCGGATCGATGTTTTCCTGAGTCGGGCCGGCGGTGATCACCACGTGCCTGCCGGTCAGTGCCTGACGCTGGAAGCAGTCCGCCGCGCACTGCGCCAGATCGGTGGCTTCCATCATCCGGCCCATGCCGACGTCGCCGCAGGCCTGGCTGCCAGAGGCCGGGCCGAAGGTCTTCAGGCCACGGCTTTCAAGGAGTTGCAGGTTGGCCTGGGTCGCCGGGTCGCGCCACATGGCCTGGTTCATCGCCGGCGCGACCGCCACAACAGCGTCGGTGGCCAGCACCAGAGTGGTCAGCAAATCGTTGGCGATGCCTTGGGCCAGACGCGCAATCAGGTCGGCAGTGGCTGGGGCGATCAGAACCAGATCGGCCCATTTGGCCAGCTCGATGTGGCCCATGGCAGCTTCGGCGGCCGGGTCGAGCAAGTCGAGGTGAACCGGGTGTCCGGACAGCGCTTGCATGGTCAGCGGGGTGATGAATTCGGCGCCGCCATGGGTCATGACCACGCGCACTTCGGCGCCCTGGTCGATCAGGCGACGAACCAGATCGGCGCTCTTGTAGGCCGCAATGCCGCCGCCGACGCCCAGAACGATGCGTTTCCGATACAGCCGCTGCATAGGTCTGCCTTTACATTTCGTGGGTGACATACGTGGCGAAACCCCCTCCCCAGGGTGAATTCGCCCGCAAAAAAGATGGGCTACGATATCACAGCGACCGCTACGGAACAGCGGCGCCCACAGACAAGGAAGGTGTATGAGTATTCGCGATTGGCCTGCGGCGGAGCGGCCGCGGGAGAAGCTGCTTGAACAGGGATCGGGAAGCCTTTCCGATGCTGAATTGCTGGCGATTTTTCTTCGAACCGGGGTCACGGGAAAAAGCGCGGTCGATCTGGCGCGACACCTGTTGACGCAATTCGGCAGCCTGCGCGCGTTGCTGGAGGCCGATCTTGCGGCGTTCAGCGGACAGTTGGGGTTGGGGCCTGCGAAATTCGCGCAGTTGCAGGCGGTGCTGGAAATGGGGCGGCGACATCTGGCCGAGCGCATGCGTAAAAAACCGGCGCTGGAGAATCCGCAGGCAGTTCGGGACTATCTGAAATCCATGCTGCGCCATGAGCCACACGAGGTGTTTGGCTGTCTGTTTCTCGATTCCAAGCATCAGGTGCTGACGTTCGAGGCGCTGTTTCGCGGCTCGATCGACAATACCAGCGTGCATCCCCGGGAAGTGGTGAAGCGCTCATTGGCCAACAACGCGGCGGCGGTGATTCTTTGCCACAACCACCCGTCGGGGAACAGCGATCCGAGCCAGGCGGATCGACAACTGACCAAGCGTTTGCAGAAGGCTCTGGACCTGATTGATGTGCGGGTGCTGGATCACTTCATCATTGGCGACGGCGAGCCGCTGTCGATGGCGGAGTGCGGCTGGATGTAGCCGGCCTATCCCCTGTAGGAGCTGCCGAAGGCTGCGATCTTTTGATCTGAAAAACAAAATCAAAAGATCGCAGCCTTCGGCAGCTCCTACAGGGGGAGTGTGTTGCGGCGGGTTATTTGAGGTTGACCTTCGAGTAGTCCTGCCGCCCGAACGGGCTAACCGAATAACCCTGCACATCCTTGCGCGTCAGCGCATAGGCGGTCGGGTGTGCCAGCGGCAACCACAGCGCCTGCTGCTGAATCTGCGCCTGCGCCTGTTCGTACAGTTTGGTGCGTACGCCTTGCTCGCTGGTGGTCTTGCCGGCGCTGATCAGCTTGTCCAGGTCGGCATTGCAGTAGCGGGCGAAGTTGGTGCCGGACTTGACCGCCGCGCAGGAAAACTGCGGCGTGAGGAAGTTGTCCGGATCGCCGTTGTCGCCGGCCCAGCCCATGAACAGCAGGTCATGCTCGCCAGCCTTGGCGCGGCGGATCAGTTCGCCCCACTCGATCACGCGGATTTCCGCCTGAATACCGATTTCCGCCAGGTCCGACTGCAGCAACTGCGCGCCCAGACTCGGGTTCGGGTTGAGCAGGCTGCCGGACGGGCGCGTCCAGATGGTGGTCTGGAAGCCGTCCTTGAGTCCAGCCTTGGCCAGCAACGCCTTGGCTTTGGCCACGTCGTGCGGGTAGCCCGGCAGGTTCTTCGCGTAGCTCCAGGTGTTCGGCGGGTAAGGGCCGTTGGCCGGTTCGGCGGTGTCTTCGAACACGGCTTTGACGTAGTTGGCCTTGTCGAAGGCGAGGTTGATCGCCTGGCGCACTTCCGGCTTGTCCAGCGGTGGGTGCTGGCTGTTGATGCCGACGAAAGCGGTCATGAACGCGTCAGTCTTTTCCACTTTCAGCGTTGGCTCTTCCTGCGCAGCCTTCACGTCCAGCGGTTTTGGCGACAGAGCGATCTGGCACTCGTTGCGCCGCAGCTTTTGCAGGCGCACGTTGGCATCCGGGGTGATGGCGAAGATCAGCGGATCGACCGCCGGCTTGCCACCGAAGTAGTCCGGGTTGGCCTTGTAGCGCACCGAGGCGTCTTTCTGGAAGCGCGTGAACACGAACGGACCGGTGCCGATCGGCTGGCTGTTGAGCTTGTCGGTGGCGTCGGCCTTGAGCAGCTTGTCCGCATATTCGGCGGAATAGATGGAGGCGAAGCCCATGCTCAGAGTCGCGAGGAACGTCGAGTCCGGGTGATCGAGGGTAAAGCGCACGGTCAGCGGGTCGAGTGCGTCGATTTTCTTGATCAGCGCCGGCAACTGCATGGACTGGGCGTGCGGGAAGCCGCTTTGCGCCACTTTGTGCCATGGGTTGGCCGGATCGAGCATGCGGTCGAAGCTGAATTTGACGTCTTCAGCGCTCAGGGTGCGGGTCGGTTTGAAATAGTCAGTGCTGTGAAACTTCACCTGCGGGTGCAGCTTGAACACATAAGTCAGGCCGTCGGTGCTGACTTCCCAGCTGTCGGCCAGGCTCGGCACGACTTTGCCGCTGGCGGTGTCGAAGTCCACCAGGCGATTCATCAGCACGTCGGCCGAGGCATTAGTGGTGGTCAGCGAGTTATATTGCACCACGTCGAACCCTTCAGGGCTGGCCTCGGTGCACACACTCAAGGCGGCAGCCTGGGCCAGGGGGCTCAGCAGAAGCGGGGCGAGCAACAGGGGTAGGGCAGCGAGGCGCATGGTCGGCTTCCTTTACAGATCGAAGGCCATCTGCAGGTGCAGTCTGGAAAAGGGTTACCCTAGAGGGCTGGATTGCAAATGACTATCCCCTTTTTGCATTTTTCGGGCCGGGGCAGTGACGTTTTTCAGACCGCGGTGCACGAGGAAAAGTCGGAAACGTCTGTTGGAGCGGTTTTCTGCGACGAGTGGTCGAAACTCGCCTCAGCCTTTATCCAAAGCGTCTGCAGGCGGAAAAAGCGCCTTTTTAGCGGTTGATTGCACATCCATTGTTGTTGCACCCCGGTCTTTCTGGTATAAAGCAGCGCTCTTTTCTAGGGGCCCGGTTCCTTCACTGTAGGTGTAGCCGGTAAGACCTCTAAAGAAACGCGGCGCCTGGCGCCAAATGACTGAGAGATTAAGCGGCCAACCCATGCCGGGTTGGGCATGTGGTTTTAGAGGGCTGAGGCATGTCGAGAGTATGTCAAGTTACCGGTAAGGGTCCGGTAACCGGGAATAACATTTCCCACGCAAACAACAAAACCCGTCGTCGTTTCCTGCCGAACCTGCAGCATCACCGCTTCTGGGTTGAAGAAGAGAAACGTTTTGTGCGTCTGCGCGTATCTGCCAAAGGCATGCGCATCATCGACAAGCGTGGCATCAGTGTCGTGCTCGCCGAACTTCGCCGCGATGGCAAGATTTAAGGGAGCTAATCATGCGTGAATTGATTCGTTTGATCTCGAGCGCCGGTACTGGTCACTTCTACACTACCGACAAGAACAAGCGTACTACTCCGGACAAAATCGAGATCAAGAAATATGATCCGGTTGTTCGCAAGCACGTGATCTACAAGGAAGGCAAAATCAAGTAATTGATTTTTCCCGACTTACAAAAAAGGCCCGTATCGTGAGATGCGGGCCTTTTTTGTTGCCTTGAGTTTTGTGCTGACTGTTGCGACGCTTTCGCGAGCAGGCTCGCTCCCACAATGGAATGCGGTCGAATGTGGGAGCGAGCCTGCTCGCGAAGGGGCCGGTAATATCGGCGAAAGACTCAAACCTTCTGTTCAAAGATCACATAGATCTTGCGGCAAGCCTCCAGCACCTCCCATGTGCCACGGAAACCGGCCGGAATCACAAAGCGGTCGCCAACACGCAAGGTCTTGGCATTGCCATCGCTGTCGCGCAGCACCGAAACCCCCTGCAGGATTTCGCAGTATTCGTGCTCGGTGTAGTTCACTGTCCATTGCCCGACCGCGCCTTCCCACACGCCAACACCCATTTGCCCACAAGGGCTGTCGTACTGGTTGAACACCGCTTGCTCGGGATCGCCCTTGAGCACTTTGGCCGGGTCCGGGCGATAGCGTTCGGCTTCGCTGCTGGTCAGGCTGATATCGACGACGTTCTGGATGTTCATTGTTGTTTTCTCCCGTGATGACGGCGCGGTGACTTGAAAGGGCCAAAGTCTATGTTTATTAAAATGAACACCGCAAGGGCGTATGGCGCGCTTATGTCAAATATATTGAAACAACCCCGGCCGCTGGTTTAGGGTGGCGGGTGCCTTGGGCCGAAAAGCAGGCTGGCCGGGCAGCATTCCTGAAGACGTCCGCGAAGAACGCGGCGCTCTATTCAACAAGAGGAGGACACTCGAATGACCACCCTGACTCGTGCCGATTGGGAACAACGTGCTCGCGACCTGAAGATCGAAGGCCGCGCCTACCTCAACGGCGAATACACCGACGCCGTCTCCGGCGAGACCTTCGAGTGCATCAGCCCGGTCGATGGCCGTCTGCTGGGCAAGATCGCCAGCTGTGATGCCGCCGACGCCCAGCGCGCCGTGGAAAACGCCCGCGCCACCTTCAATTCCGGCGTCTGGTCGCGCCTGGCGCCGACCAAACGCAAAGCCACCATGATTCGTTTCGCCAGCCTGCTCAAGCAGCACGCTGAAGAACTGGCGCTGCTCGAAACCCTCGACATGGGCAAACCGATCAGCGACTCGCTGTACATCGATGTCCCGGGCGCGGCGCAAGCGCTGAGCTGGAGCGGTGAGGCGATCGACAAGATCTACGACGAAGTCGCCGCCACGCCGCACGATCAACTGGGTCTGGTGACCCGCGAGCCGGTGGGCGTTGTCGGCGCCATCGTGCCGTGGAACTTTCCGCTGATGATGGCCTGCTGGAAACTCGGCCCGGCGCTGTCGACCGGTAACTCGGTGATCCTCAAACCGTCGGAAAAATCCCCGCTGACCGCCATCCGCATCGCTGCGCTGGCCGTTGAGGCCGGCATTCCGAAAGGCGTGCTCAACGTGCTGCCGGGCTACGGCCACACCGTCGGCAAGGCGCTGGCGCTGCACAATGACGTCGACACGCTGGTGTTCACCGGTTCGACCAAGATCGCCAAGCAGCTGATGATCTACTCCGGCGAATCGAACATGAAGCGCGTGTGGCTGGAAGCCGGCGGCAAGAGTCCGAACATCGTCTTCGCCGATGCGCCGGATCTGCAAGCCGCTGCCGAATCCGCCGCCAGCGCCATCGCCTTCAACCAGGGCGAAGTCTGCACCGCCGGTTCGCGCCTATTGGTCGAGCGTTCGATCAAGGACAAATTCCTGCCGATGGTGATCGAGGCGCTGAAAACCTGGAAGCCGGGCAACCCGCTGGACCCGGCGACCAACGTCGGTGCGCTGGTCGATACCCAGCAGATGAACACCGTGCTGTCGTACATCGAATCCGGTCACAGCGACGGCGCCAAACTGGTGGCGGGCGGCAAGCGCATCCTTCAGGAAACCGGTGGCACTTACGTCGAGCCGACGATTTTCGACGGCGTGAGCAACGCGATGAAGATCGCTCAGGAAGAGATTTTCGGCCCGGTGCTGTCGGTCATCGCCTTCGATACCGCCGAAGAAGCGATCCAGATCGCCAACGACACGCCGTATGGCCTGGCCGCGGCGGTATGGACTCAGGATATTTCCAAGGCGCACCTGACTGCCAAAGCACTGCGCGCCGGCAGCGTGTGGGTCAACCAGTACGACGGCGGCGACATGACCGCACCGTTCGGCGGCTTCAAGCAGTCGGGCAACGGTCGCGACAAGTCGCTGCACGCGTTCGACAAGTACACCGAGCTGAAGGCGACGTGGATCAAGCTGTAAGCCGTTAGGAGGGTCTGTTCGCAAGAGCAGACCCTCCAGACGAGGCAGATCCCTGTGGGAGCGAGCCTGCTCGCGAAAGCGGTGTATCAGTCAGCCCATGTGCTGAATGTGCAGCCGCATTCGCGAGCAGGCTCGCTCCCACATTTGTTTGATGTGGCCTTTAAAAATAATTATCCACAGGAGCGTGGAACATGCGTTGGGCGACGTATTTCGCCGTGTTGGCGTCTGTCTTGAGTGTCGGTCTGGCCCTGGGGGTCAGCATGCCGCTGGTGTCGTTGCGTCTGGAGGGCTGGGGTTACGGTTCTTTTGCCATCGGCGTGATGGCGGCGATGCCGGCCATTGGCGTGTTGCTGGGCGCGAAGATTTCCAGTCATCTGGCGGCACGTTTCGGCACCGCCAACCTCATGCGCCTGTGCCTGTGGGCCGGGGCGTTGTCGATCGGCTTGCTCGCGCTGTTGCCGAGTTATCCGGTGTGGCTGGTGCTGCGCCTGATGATCGGGGTGATCCTGACCATCGTGTTCATCCTTGGCGAAAGCTGGATCAATCAACTGGTCGTCGAACACTGGCGCGGTCGTCTGGTCGCTCTGTATGGCAGCAGCTATGCGCTGAGCCAACTGTCTGGTCCGCTGCTGCTGGGTGCGCTAGGCACTGAGCATGATTATGGTTTCTGGGTCGGTGTCGGGCTGCTGACAGTCTCGCCATTGCTGTTGATGGGCCGCAGCGGTGCGCCGAGCAGTGAAGCCAGCAGTGTGACGTTCAGTGATCTTTGGGGTTTTGCCCGGGAGCTGCCGGCGATTGCCTGGGCGGTGTCACTGTTCGCCGCGTTCGAAGCGATGATCCTCACGCTGTTGCCGGTGTATTGCCTGCAACAGGGCTTCACCGCCGAGATTGCGCTGGCGATGGTCAGCACGGTGGTGGTCGGCGACGCACTGTTGCAACTGCCGATCGGCGCGCTGGCGGATTACCTGTCGCGGCGCACGTTGTTCGCCGGTTGCGCAGTGATCCTGATGCTGTCGAGTCTGGCGATTCCGCTGTTGATCGACACGCTGCTGATCTGGCCGTTGTGGGTGTTGTTCGGCGCCAGTGCCGGTGGCCTGTTCACCTTGTCACTGATTCTGATCGGCGAGCGTTATCGCGACGATGCGCTGGTGCGGGCCAATGCGCACATTGCGCAGCTGTGGGGTGTCGGCTGTCTGATCGGGCCGTTGCTGGCGGGGGCGGGCAGTCAGTGGATCAGCGGGCATGCGTTGCCGTTGTTGATGGCGGCGGGGGCGTTTGGATTGGTGATTCTGCTGATGCGTCAGGGGGCATTCGGGACGGTGCAGACGGCTTAAGGTCAAAAGATCGCAGCCTGCGGTGTAGTGGTTCAGTTTTATTAAACCACTCCGTAGGAGTATTAGGCCGCCTGCTGCTCAAATAGCGCAGGCGGCAATTGGTTCGAGGCAGAGTGGCAACGACGATGGTTGTAGTGATGAACAAAATCCATCACATCCTTCTCCGCTTCGAAATGGTTTTGGTAGCCGTTTTCCGGCATCCAATCGTGTTTCAACGTCCTGAAATAGCGCTCAACAACTGCGTTATCCCAGCAGTTCCCTCGACGACTCATGCTCTGAACGATCCGGTTTTCTGCCAAGCAGCCAACAAATCGATCAGCGGTGTACTGGCAGCCTTGGTCTGAGTGAAATAGCAACGCAGGCATCGGACGGCGTAGTGACACTGCTAACTTTAGCGCCCTTGCAGACAGCTCAGCATCGGCAGTTCGGGAACAGGCCCACCCCACAATTCTGCGTGAAAACAGATCCATCACCACCGCCAGATAAAGCCAGCTATTTCCGACTCGGATGTAGGTAATGTCACCGGCCCAAAGTGTGTCTGGCTGGGTCGGATTAAAACGCCGATCAAGTATGTTCGGTGCAACAATCGCTGGTTTCGTAGCGCGTCGATAGTGGGCATAACACGGTCTGCGTCGGTGTAGGCCAAAGGTGTTGATCAGCGTGCGCATTCGACAGCGCCCAATAAAAATCCCCTCTTTTCTTAGCTCTCTGGAAAACCCACGAGTACCTAACGCCTCACGATGTTCTTTATGCATCGCACGAAGTTTACGCCTCAGCAAGCGCAGTTCAGGCTTCAGGCGCTTGGGTTTACGCTTGGTGTAATAGCTGCTTCGGGCAACACCAAGCACTGAGCACATGCGCCGAATCGACATTGCACCTCGAACGCCATCAATCACTTGGTTCGACCGAACAGAACCTTTAGATGAGAGGGCAATTGCTTTTTTAGCACTTGGTTCTCGGCTTCAAGCAGTGCCAGCTTTGCCTGGAGCGATTCGATCAGTTCCTGATCCTGCAATCGCGGTGGCTGCGACATGCCTTCCTGCTCTCGACGCCAGCGCGAAACCCAGCGACGCAGGGCCGTAGGGCCCACATTAGTAGCTTCACAGGCTTTAGGGATGGAGTAATTCATCTCCACGACCAAGCGAATGGCTTCTGCTTTTTCCTCTGACGTGACAACCCGATATCCCATGATGCTTCCTTAAATCGACGCTCCTACATCATGGTCTAAAAAAATTCGACCACAACACGGCAGCTCCTACACTGGAATGCGGTTTCCCTGTAGGAGCTGCCGCAGGCTGCGATCTTTTGCTTTTTTAAAGCATCCGCTCAAGACCGACAGTGGTGCTGAACCATGCATTGAAGCGCCGCCACCAACTCCCCGGTTCCTTGCTCAGCGTGTGCATCTGACCATTGTCCTCGGTCACCCAGACAATCTTGCCATCCTGCAGTTTCGCCTGATAGCTCAGGGCCGGCGCCATGCCTTGCAGCGCCAGTTCGCGCACGTGTTCGGCCAGTTCCGGGCTGTCCACCAGAACCCCGACTTCGGTGTTCCACAGCACCGAGCGCGGATCGAAGTTGAACGAGCCGATGAATGCTTTCTGCCGATCAAAAATCATCGCCTTGCTGTGCAGGCTGGAATCCGAACCACGGAAAGACTTGCTGTAGAACAGGTGTGGGCCGCTGCCGTAGTTATCCCCAGGCTGACGGCGCAGTTCATACAGTTTCACCCCGTGCTCCAGCAGCGCTTTGCGATACGGCGCATAACCGCCGTGCACCGCTGGCACATCGGTGGCTTCCAGCGAATTGGTCAGCAGGCTCACCGAGACCCCGGCGTCGGCGCGCCCGGTCAGGTACACCAGCCCCGGCTGGCCGGGCACGAAGTATGCCGAGATCATGATCAGCTCTTTGCTGACGCCGCGCAGTTCCGGCGCCAGTTGCGTGGTCAGCAGCAATTGCGGGTTCGGTTCGTCCTTGGCCAGCACTTTGCTCGGCGCATCCCACAGCGCCTGGTTCCAGGCCCAGATCAGTTCCTTGCGCCAGATGTCCATGCGTGGCGCGGTCTTGAACGTCATCAACTGTTGATACAGCGCGTGATTCTGTTTACGGGTTTCATCCAGCGACTCTTCCAGGCGCGTGCGGGTGTTCTGCAGGTCTTTGGCGCTTGGTTGACTGGAGAGGAATTCGTCGATCGGCTTGCTCAGCGCGCTGTTCCAGTACTGGTCGAAACTGTGCCCGAGCTGCTCGGCCACCGGGCCGACGCTGAGCATGTCGATGTCGGTGAAATTCAGGTTCGGCTCGGCATCGAAATATTCGTCGCCCAGATTGCGTCCGCCAACGATGGCCACGCTGTTGTCCGCCAGGAACAGTTTGTTGTGCATGCGCCGGTGTTGCAGCGAC
This sequence comes from Pseudomonas sp. B21-051, assembly GCF_024748795.1. NCBI lineage: Bacteria > Pseudomonadati > Pseudomonadota > Gammaproteobacteria > Pseudomonadales > Pseudomonadaceae > Pseudomonas > Pseudomonas sp. B21-051. The sequence continues at coordinate 5,828,368 of NZ_CP087166.1, read as the reverse complement.
AGGTTGAACAGGCGTCCGGCGGCGCGGGTCACGCCGGTGCTGCGACCCAGGTGCAGCGGATTGAACAGGCGGATCTGGATCTTTGGATGCGCCGCCAGCGTGGCGATGATCGTGTCGAGGCCGTCGCTGGTGGTGTCGTCGAGCAGGATGCGTACGCGCACGCCACGGTCGGCGGCCTTGAGCAGTTCCTCCACCAGCATCCGCGTGCTGACGCCGTCATGGACGATGTAGTACTGCAAGTCGAGGCTGGTTTGTGCATTGCGAATCAGCTCGGCGCGAGCGGTGAACGCCTCGGTGCTGTTGGACAGCAAGCGGAATCCGGAACGCCCCTGATAGGGCGCGGCCTGAGCCTGGATCGAGCGGCCGAATGCGCCGACGGCCGGCAACGCCTGGCTGGGCTCGCGTGGCACATCGAGGTTTGCGCAACCACTGGCCAACGAACACAACACACAGACAGCGAGCAATTTTTTTCCGGGTCGCACGTTGCTTTCTCGGCTGGAGGCTGGGGGGCGGAGTATGGCATGCAGAGGATTTCCAGGGCCGCTTACATGCGGACCCTCGCCACACTGGGTAAACAATTAGTCGTTCGAAAGTAGGAATGAGTTCGCATGTTGTTTTGGACTATTTGCTTTGTCGTTTTTTCTGCTGTTGATTGGTGCCGATTCCTACATACGGAGCCTACAAAAAACGAAATCATCGCCCCGGTGTTCACGGCTTGTGAAAACGATGCACTGAACAACTGCCATTTATAAACAGCCAAACAGGTAGGGACAGATGAAAAAATCAACATGGATGGCGGCCGTTGCGGCTGCAGTGATACCCACGCTGGCCGTCGCCGAAAGCGTGGACCTGAGCGTGATCGGAACCATTATTCCGACTTCGTGCATCCCCGCATTTGCCGGTGGCGGCACAGTAGATTTGCGCAAGATATCGGCAGCCAGACTCAACAAGACCACGCAGACGCTGCTACCGACTCACGATATTTCGCTGCACATCAATTGCGATGCGCCGGCACCCGTTGAGGTATCGGTCAGAGACAATCGCGCAGCCACCAAATTGCCGGGCATCAACGATGGCGCCGGTAACAGCGATCCGGCTTTGTTCTACGGCCTTGGTGAAATCAACGGCATCCGTATCGGCGGATTTGCGCTGCGTCACGGTCTTCCGGAAGCCGACGGTGCCCCGCAGACTCTGATGACACGCACTCTGGCAGCACCGGCGTGGCAACTGCCTGCTGCGCCGCTGGTGAGCAATGCGCCGGCGCTCTACTCATGGGGTTCCGGCGTGGCAGCTGGCCCGGTCGCGGCGCGTCACCACGGGTTTCCGATGCGCCTGTTGCCGATCATCGGCCCGAGCAACGCGCTGCCGATCACCAGCGAGATTCCGCTCGATGGCTCGGTGACCTTCGACATGTACTACCTCTGATCGTCAGAACCCGGCCGTTGCCGGGTTCCTTCTCGCTCATTCGGCGCGCCCTTTGAAGGGGCGTTGCAACTCCCAGCGGAACAATACCGATGCCGATTTCGATCTGTCGCCCTGTCTTCAGGGCGCTGCCACTGTGCCTGCTCGCCCTGATTTTGATGCCTGTCGCCCACGCTGCGGGCATGGTGCCGCAAACCCCGGTGCTGGTGGTGGATGAGGGAGTGGGTGAAGCAACCATGAACGTACGAAATACCGAAACGCGTCCGGCCCTGTTGTACACCACAGTCGAAAATATCGAGCCGCATGATCAATCGCTGTTGGTGTTCACCCCGCCGATTGCCCGTGTCGAGGCCGGGGCAGTGCAGCAGGTGCGGTTCATTTTGCAGAACGCCGAACCGTTGCAGACCGAGCGTCTGAAGCGGGTGATCTTTGAGGGGATAAATCCGGCGTCAGGCGCGGACGGCGCTCGGGTCAATCTGGGGGTGCGGCAAAATCTGCCAGTGATTCTGCGGCCCGCCGGCCTGCCGGTCGAGCGCGAGCCATGGAAGCACCTGAGCTGGTCGGCCACGGTTGAAGGCTTGGTGGTCAGTAACTCCAGTCCCTACGTAGTGCGCCTGGCCAAAGCCATTGTTCCGCAGCCTGGCGTGCAAATGGTGGATCTGCCGCGTACCTGGATCCTGCCTGGGGAGCGCCTGTCTGTCGGGTTGCCGTTGAGCTCGACGGTGCGGACCATGGCGGTACGGATTTTTCCGGCCACCACCTATGGCTTCGCGGTCGATCACTTCGATGCCCCGGTAACGCACTGATGCACAGGTGTGCCCGTCAGGGACTGGCACTGTTGATGGCGAATGCGGTTGGTATGGCGATGGCCGGCGAAGTGGTGGAGTTCGATGCGCAAATGCTGCGCGAACGCGGACTCGACCCCGCACTGGCTGCGTATTTCCGCCAGGCGCCACGTTTTTCCCAAGGCACATGGCTGGTCGCGCTTGAGGTCAATGGGCAGCCCAAGGGGCGGGTGTTTGTGACATTTGATGCAGAGGGCGAGCCGTGCCTGCAACCGGCCTTGCTCAAGGCCGCCGGAGTGCGCTCGCAAGCGGCTGCGGTGTCTGCGCAGCGGCAGCAGTGCCTGACGCTGCGCGAGGGCCTGCCGGCGGCAACCGTTGCACTGCATCCCGGCAAGGAACAGATCGACTTGCTGGTGCCGACCGATCTGCTGGCGTTACCGGAATTACAATCGCGCAGCTTCGCCAATGGCGGTGTGGGCGGCGTGTTCAACTACGATGCGTTGGTCATGGGCAGCCAGTATGAAGGGCAGCGTAGCGACTTTCGCAGTGTGGGTTCGGAGATTGGCTTGAATGTCGGCAACTGGGTTTTGCGCAGTCGCCAGTCCTATACGCAACTGCCTGACAGCACACGCCTCGAGCATCTGTATGCCTATGGCACGCGCACTCTGGAAGCTTACGAAGCCAACGTACAGATTGGCCAGTTGAACTTGCAGTCGCCATTGTTCGCCGGCGAATCGTTCAACGGTGTGCAGATTCTGCCGGAAGATGCGTTCGCGCAAATGCGCGCGGCACAGGAGGGCGCACGTGGCGAGGTCGAGGGCATTGCCTGGTCGCCATCACGAATCGAAGTCCGGCAGAACGGCGTGCTGATCTACACCACGCTGGTTCCCGGTGGGCCGTTTACCTTGCGCGCGCTGCCGTTGTTGAGCAACCGGCTCGACCTTGAGGTCAGCGTGCACGAGCAGGAAGGGCAGGTGCGGCGTTTTCGCGTTCCCGCAGCCAGTCTTCAGGACTCTCCATTCGACCGGGCGGACGGCTTCAATCTGGCGCTGGGCACTGTGCGACGCCAAGGTTCGGATGATCGTCAGGCGCCGTCGTTCGCCACCCTTGGCCGGGAATGGAGTCTGTCGCGAGCGTTGCGCGTGAGCGGCGGGATCCTCGGTGGTGCGGACTATCTGTCGGCAGGTTGGGGGCTACAGCGTCAATGGCCGGGCGATATAACCAGCGGTGTACGCCAGGTGTTGTCCAGCGACCGAGATGCAGGCATTGCAGGGCATCAGTTGCAAATGACGGTCAGTGCCGTGTTGTCGCCGAACCTGTCCGCCAGCGTGGTTGCCGTGCGCCGTGGTCAGGGCTTTCGTACCCTGTCGGACACGGGCTGGAACCAGCAGCGGGGACGCGTCGAAGCCTCCGGGCGCGAGCACTGGACGTTTGCCCTCAACGGCTCTGTCGAGCGCTGGGGGGCATTCGGCATGACCTGGTCGCGCTACACCAGCGTGGACGAGCCGCCCAACATGCGCCTGGGATTGTCGTGGTCGCAGACGCTACCCGCGCGGATCAGCCTGTCGTTGAGTCTTGAGCGGGGCATCGGCGATGCCGATGTGTATCGCCGGGGCACCTCTGCTTATCTGACGGTCGGGATGCCATTGGATGAGCAGCGCAGGGCCCGTAGCTATCTGCGCAGCGATCCGCGATCCGGGGTGCGCAGTGGCGTGTCGATGAGTGAAGTGCTCAGTGAAACCCTGGCCTATAGCGCCAGCGCCGAACACCGTGAAGCCGCGGCGCCATCCCTGGGTTTGCGGGTCAACGCACTGGCGCCTTACACCCATGTGGATCTGGGGCTGAGCCAGCGAGCCGGGGCAAGCGAATTCGACCTGGGGCTGCGCGGCGGCATGGCGCTGCATCGCGACGGTGTCACGCTGTCGCCGTACCCGCTGCGCGAGACGTTTGCCGTGCTCAAGGCCGGCGATAGAGCGGGTCTGAAGCTGTACACGCCGCAAGGTCCGGTGTGGACGGACGATTCAGGCCGGGCAATTGCGGCGAGTCTGCCGCCCTATGCGACAGCCAGGCTGGAGGTCGACCCGTTGAGCCTGCCACGCAATGTGGAGGTGCTCGACGGTTATCAGGAAGTGGAGGCCGGGCGCGGCTCGGTTCAGCATCTGGATTTCTCCATTACCCGCGTGCGGCGTGTGCTGTTGAAGGCCAGGACGCTTGATCGGCAATGGCTGTCCAGTGGCCTCGCAGTACAGGATGAGCACGGCGCATACGTGACCACGGTGCTTGAGGCCGGGACGATCTTTCTACCGGACATCAAACCCGGGCAGTCGCTGCGGGTGCAACTGTCGGATAACGCGCACTGCGACCTGCAATTCAATCTGGCTGAATCGCCGGACGAGCAAGCATTGATCGAGCCCGTCGACGCGCTCTGTCAGCCTTTGAACCTTACATGACCGAGTTATTGCGCATGCATCAATGGATTATCCTGATGACACTGGCATCGTTGGCATCAACCTCGGTCATGGCCAGCGAGGCCTGTCAGATGACCCTCTCACCGAGCGCTGTGGACTATGGCGTTACGACGCGGGCGGAGCTGCTCGCCCGGCCATCGGGCAATGACGGCAGTTTTGGTGTGCGCACGGTTCATCTACGGATTCAATGTCCGGCTGCGCGCGCGATCAGGTGGTCCTTTGCTGCCCCGAGCAGCGATGCGCTGCATTACCGCTGGGCACCGGGACGGTTGCAGATACGCATTGTGGCGGCGCGTCTGGATGGCGCGCCGGTGCAATGGCGGCGCGATGAGAGCGACGCGGGCGCGGCAGGTCTCTTGCAGCCTGGCGATCGCATCACCGCATGGCGCGCAGGCAGTATCGCCGCCGGTCGTCATCTGGCAGTGGAGCTGGAAATCGAGGCTCGCGTCAGTGATGCCTCAAGCCGTGTCGCCGACCTTCAGCGGTTTGAGGGGCAGGGCACCTTTCAGCTCGAATGATCAGGCTTCAGCCAGCAGTTTGATCGCTGCTGCGCCGACCTTGCGCACCGCTTCTTCGATCTGCGGTGTCGGTTTGGCCGCGTAATTCATCCGCAGACAATTGCGGTACTTGCCCGAGGCGGAAAAGATGCTGCCGACGGCAATCTGTACGCCCTGATCGTGTAACGCGCGATTGAGTTTCAGCGTATCGAAACCCTCCGGCAATTCGATCCACAGCATGAAGCTGCCCTGTGGGCGGCTGGCGCGGGTGCCGGCCGGGAAATAACGGGTAACCCAATCGATCATGACGTCGCGATTGCGCTGATATTGAGTGCGCATCCGCCGCAAATGCGGTTCGAAGTACCCACCCTTGAGAAATTCGGCAATGGCAATTTGCGGCTGCGGTGCGGTGGAACCGGTGCTGATGTATTTCATGTGCAGCACCCGCTCCAGATACCGTCCCGGCGCGACCCAACCGATGCGCAGCCCCGGCGCCAGGGTCTTGGAAAACGAACTGCACAGCAATACGCGGCCATCTTCGTCGAAGGATTTGATCGTGCGCGGACGCGGGTAGGTGTAGGCCAGTTCGCCATACACATCGTCCTCGATGATCGCCACATCGTAGCGCTGCGCGAGGTTGAGCAGGGCGCGTTTACGCGACTCCGGCATGATGTAGCCGAGCGGGTTGTTGCAGTTGGGGGTGATCTGGATGACCTTGATCGGCCACTGCTCCAATGCCAGTTCCAGCGCTTCGAGGCTGATGCCGGTCAGCGGATCGGTGGGGATTTCCAGAGCTTTCATGCCCAGCCCTTTGAGCGTCTGCATGGCGCCGTGAAAGCTTGGCGAATCCACCGCGACGATGTCGCCCGGCTCGCAGATCGCGTGGATGCTGGTCGACAGCGCTTCGTGGCAACCGGTGGTGATCACCAGGTCGCTGGCGCTCAACTGGCAGCCGGAATCGAGCATCAGCCGGGCGATCTGTTCGCGCAGTTCGAGGGTGCCGTGGATGTTGTCGTAATACAGACCGGGCATGTCCTGCCGACGGCTGATCCGCGCCAGTCCGCGCAGCAGCGGTTTCATCGTTGGCGTGGTCACGTCGGGCATCCCGCGACCCAGTTGCACCACGTCCTTGCGCGGCACCGCGCGAATCAGCTCCAGCACCTGATCCCACTGCGAAATCTCCACCGGCCGCTGCGCCGGACGCCCGACCACAGGCAGCTCCGGCAACTCGCGGCCCACCGGCACGAAGTAGCCGGACTTGGGCTTCGGTGTCGCCAGGCCGCTGTCTTCGAGCATGCGATAGGCCTGTTGCACCGTGCTCAGGCTGACCCCGTGTTCTACGCTCAAGGCGCGCACCGAAGGCAGGCGATCGCCAGGACGGTAGAAGCCTTGTTCGATGCGGGTGCCGAGCAGTTCGGCGAGGTTCACATACAGGGTCATGGCACTGCCTCGATGCAGGTGATTCGTTAAACCAGTACAGATGCAGCAAAAATCGGTAATTCAGTCTCAGGAATGGCAAATCTGTATGGAGTTAATACAGATGTGTTGAATCTGTAATGCTTTTTCCGCCCCGCGCATCATGGAATCTCTGGCTACCCAAGTAAACAGGAGCGACAAAAATGAACGGCTTGAGCGATGTGCGGCTGACGTTACACAGTCAGGAACTGGCGGCAGGGCAGGAGGACAGTGCATGGAATTGCGCCATGCGCAACGCGCCATCCGGCCTGAGTCGCTGGGGCCTGTTCTGGCATCGTCTGCACACGCGCAAGGCGCTGTTGAACCTGACGCCGGAGCAGCTCAAGGACGTTGGGTTGACCCGGGAGCAGGCAAATGAAGAAGGGTTGAAGCCGTTCTGGCGGATCTGAATTTTTCAGTGATCGTGAGGACCATTCGCGAGCAGGCTCGCTCCTACAAGGAAATGCATTCCAAGTGTGGGAGCGAGCCTGCTCGCGAAGGCGTCGGCAAAGGCGCCACGTATCCGTCAGACCAGCTCCTTGAGTCGATGCCACAACATCCCCAACGCCAGCAGCGGCGAGCGCAAATGCTTGCCGCCGGGGAAGGTGATGTGCGGCACCTTGGCAAACAGATCAAAGCCACCGCTGTGCTGGCCGCTGATCGCCTCGGCCAGCAGCTTGCCCGCCAGGTGCGTGGCATTCACCCCGTGCCCGGAATAGGCCTGGGCGTAATACACGTTCGGCTGATCATTGAGCCTGCCGATCTGCGGCAGACGGTTGGCACCGATGCCGATCATCCCGCCCCATTGATAGTCGATCTTCACGCCCGCCAGTTGCGGAAACACTTCGAGCATCTTCGGCTGCATGTAGGCGCCGATGTCTTTCGGATCGCGCCCGGAATAGTGGCAGGCACCGCCGAACAGCAGACGCCGATCCGCTGAGAGCCGGTAGTAGTCCAGCGCCACGCGCTGGTCGCAGACCGCCATGTTTTGCGGTAGCAGGCTGTGCGCCAGTTCTGCGCCAAGCGGTTCGGTCGCAATGATGTAACTGCCGGCGGGCAGTACTTTGCCGCTGAGTTGCGGATTGAGGTCGTTGAGGTAAGCGTTGCAGCCCAGCACCAGCGTTTTCGCCCGCACTGAACCTTGAGCGGTGTGGACGCGAACTGCGGGGCCGTAATCGATACGCGTCACCGCCGATTGCTCGAACAGTTGCACGCCCAATTGCTGTGCGGCAGCGGCTTCGCCCAGCACCAGGTTCAGCGGGTGCAAATGCCCGGAACCCATGTCGATCAAGCCACCGACATAGCGTTTGGAGCCGACCACGGTGTGCATTTCATCCGCTTGCAGCAGGCGGGTTTCGTAGCGATAGCCGAGGCTGCGCAGCTCTTCGGCATCTTCGGCAAAGCCTTCGAGATCGGCCTGTTTGTTGGCGAGGTCGCAGTAGCCCCAGGTCAGATCGCACTGGATCTGGAAACGCTCGACGCGCTGGCGGACGATTTCCACCGCTTCCAGGCCCATCAGTTTCATCTGCCTCACGCCATCAGTGCCGATGACGTTGCTGAACTGGTCGAGGCCGTGGCCGACCCCGCGAATCAACTGCCCGCCGTTACGGCCACTGGCGCCCCAACCGATGCGGTGCGCTTCCAGCAACACCACACTGAGGCCGCGCTCGGCCAGTTCCAGCGCGGTGTTGAGCCCGGAAAACCCGCCGCCGACCACGCACACGTCTGCGCTCAGCTCGCCTTGCAGCGCCGGATGGTCAGGCTGCGGCAGACTGCTGGCGGCGTAATAAGAGGCAACGTGGGGTTGGCTCGCGAAGGTTCGGGCGCGGGCGTTCATGGGCATCATCCAACGGCTGGGTGTCGAGAAAATTTGACGGAGCATAAGCCGCACGGCCGAAGACGGGCAACACTGGTCGGCCGTTGCTGTGTGGATCACGGCTTTTGCGGCACAATTGCCGCCTATTTCATGTGGGTTACTGTTTAGATGAGCTGCAACCGCCAGATAATCCGCGACCTGCGTCAGCAGATCCCCACGTTCGAGTGCGTGCCGGGCTGCCATGACTGCTGTGGGCCGGTGACTACCTCGCCGGAAGAAATGTCGCGCCTGCCGCGCAAGACCCGCGCCGAGCAGGATGCGGCGATGGAGGCGCTGAACTGTGTGCACCTGGGGCCCAATGGTTGCACGGTGTACGGCGAGCGGCCGCTGATTTGCCGCTTGTTCGGTACCACCAAAACCCTGCCGTGCCCGAACGGGCGGGGGCCGGTGGAGTTGATTCATCCGCGCGTTGAAAAGCAGATCTTCGAGTACATGGCCTCGAATCGGCAGGTGCTGGTTTAACGGGTTCACTCGGAACTGAGCTGACGCCTTCGCGAGCAGGCTCGCTCCCACATTTGAAATGCATTCCCTGTGGGAGCGAGCCTGCTCGCGAATGGAGCGATGCCAATCTTCAGTCCGGTATCGGCAGGCTCAGGCTCTCTTTCACCTCTTCCATCACGATATAGCTCTTCGACTCACGCACATGCGGCAGCTTCAACAGAATGTCGCCCAGCAGCTTGCGGTACGAGGCCATCTCGGAGATCCGCGCCTTCACCAGATAGTCGAAATCCCCTGACACCAGGTGGCATTCCAGCACGTGCGGCAGTTTCAGCACCGCGCGGCGGAACTCCTCGAACGTGTCGCCGGATTTGTAGTCGAGGCTGATCTCGACGAACACCAGCAGGCTACCCTTCAAGTGCTGCGGATTCAGGCGGGCGTTGTAGCCCATGATGATCCCTTCGCGCTCCAGTCGCCGCACTCGCTCCGTACACGGTGTGGTGGACAGACCAACCTTTTCACCGAGTTCGGTAAACGATATGCGCCCGTCCGCCTGCAGGATCCGCAAGATGTTGCGGTCGATCTTGTCCAGCTCACGTTTGGTCTGAGTGTTGGTACGCATAGGGGATGCGCCTCCGTGAAAAGGGTTTTTGCCGAGAATTGTCGCCAAATATAGGCGCTTATATAGTGAAATGCACTGGCCAATCTTTTTTACACTGCGCGCATCATTGCTCTAACAACAGACGTACGCGGCCCCGCCGCGATGAGGGATACAAAATGCGCGTAATGGTCTTGGGTAGCGGCGTCATCGGTACCGCCAGTGCTTACTATCTGGCCCGTGCCGGATTCGAAGTGGTGGTAGTCGACCGGCAGCCAGCCGTGGCCATGGAGACCAGTTTCGCCAACGCCGGCCAGGTGTCGCCGGGTTATGCCTCACCGTGGGCCGCGCCGGGTGTGCCGCTCAAGGCCTTCAAGTGGCTGCTGCAGCGCCACGCGCCGTTGGCGATCAAAGCCACTGCCGACATCGACCAGTACCTGTGGATGGCACAAATGCTGCGCAACTGCACCGCCAGCCGTTACGCGGTGAACAAGGAGCGCATGGTGCGTCTGTCCGAGTACAGCCGCGACTGCCTCGACGAACTGCGCGCCGAAACCGGCATCGCCTACGAAGGCCGCAGCCTTGGCACCACCCAGCTGTTCCGCACTCAGGCACAGCTCGATGGCGCCGCCAAGGACATCGCCGTGCTGAAAGAATCCGGCGTGCCGTTTGAAGTCCTCGACCGCGCCGGCATTGCCCGCGTCGAGCCGGCACTGGCCAATGTCACCGACATCCTCGCCGGTGCTCTGCGTCTGCCGAACGATCAGACCGGCGACTGCCAGATGTTCACCACGCGTCTGGCGGAAATGGCCGTGAAACTCGGTGTGGAGTTCCGCTTCGGCCAGGACATCCAGCGCCTCGACTACGCCGGTGACCGCATCAACGGTGTATGGATCGACGGCAAGCTGGAAACCGCCGACCGCTACGTGCTGGCTCTCGGCAGCTACTCGCCGCAACTGCTCAAGCCGCTGGGCATCAAGGCCCCGGTGTATCCGCTCAAGGGTTACTCGCTGACCGTGCCGATCACCAACCCGGACATGGCCCCAACCTCGACCATTCTCGACGAGACCTACAAGGTCGCGATCACCCGTTTCGACAACCGCATCCGCGTCGGCGGCATGGCGGAAATCGCCGGTTTTGACCTGTCGCTGAACCCGCGTCGGCGCGAAACCCTGGAGATGATCGTCAACGACCTTTATCCTCAGGGCGGCAATCTGGCCGAGGCGAGCTTCTGGACCGGTCTGCGTCCGACCACCCCGGACGGCACGCCGATCGTGGGCGCCACGCCGTTCAAGAACCTGTTCCTCAACACCGGTCACGGCACCCTGGGTTGGACCATGGCGTGCGGTTCCGGTCGTTTGCTGGCCGATCTGATGGCGAAGAAAAAGCCGCAGATAAGCGCCGAAGGCCTCGATATTTCCCGTTACGGCAACAAGCCTCAGGAGTCCGCAAAACATGGCAATCCAGCGCCAGCTCACCAATGAGCGCATGAGTCAGATCGTCACCCACAACGGCACCGTGTATCTGGCCGGGCAGGTCGGCGACGACTTCGACGCCGGAGTCGAACAGCAGACCCGCGAGGTGCTCGCCAATATCGAGCGTTTGCTGGATCTGGCCGGGACTGACAAGCAGCACTTGCTGTCGGCGACGATCTACCTGAACGACATCGAGGCGCACTTTGCCGGGATGAATTCGGTGTGGGATCAGTGGCTGCCCAAGGGCGCCGCGCCGGCTCGGGCCACCGTCGAAGCGAAGATGGCCAAGCCGAGCATCCTGGTCGAGATCTCCATCGTCGCCGCGTTGCCGTAACCGATTCAAAGATCCCTCTCCCGGCGCTGTTGGCGGTTCACGTCGTCAGTCGGCGCCGGTTTTTTATTTCCATGACCGCCTAGAAGTCTGCCGCCATGCGTCCTGCCCGTGCCCTGATCGACCTAGAAGCCCTGCGTCACAACTACCGAATTGCCCGCGAAGTCACCGGCGCCAAGGCGCTGGCGGTGATCAAGGCTGATGCCTATGGTCATGGTGCGGTGCGTTGCGCCCAGGCGCTGGAAGCTGAAGCCGACGGGTTTGCCGTCGCCTGCATCGAAGAAGCGCTGGAGCTGCGCGCGGCCGGCATCAAGGCCCCGGTGCTGCTGCTCGAAGGAATCTTCGAAGCCGATGAACTGGCGCTGATCGGCGAGCATGATTTCTGGACCGTGGTGCATTCGCTGTGGCAGCTCGAAGCCATCGAGCAGGCGGCACTGAACAAACCGATCACCGTGTGGCTCAAGCTCGATTCCGGCATGCACCGCGTCGGCCTGCATCCGAAGGACTACGCGGCGGCCTACCAGCGCCTGCTGGCCAGCGGCAAAGTGGCGAAGATCGTGCTGATGAGCCACTTCGCTCGTGCTGATGAACTGCATGAGCAGAGCAGTGCCGATCAGGTCGCGGTGTTCGAGGCGGCGCGTCAGGGCCTGGCGGCTGAAGTCAGCCTGCGCAACTCGCCGGCGGTGCTCGGTTGGCCGCAGATTCACAGCGACTGGGTCCGCCCGGGCATCATGCTCTACGGCGCCACGCCGTTCGAAGAAGCCAACGCCGTGGCCGAGCGCCTGCAACCGGTGATGACTCTCGAATCGAAAGTCATCTGCGTGCGTGAATTGCCCGCCGGCGAGCCAATCGGCTACGGCGCCAAATTCATCACCGACAAGCCGATGCGCATCGGCGTGGTCGCCATGGGCTATGCCGATGGCTACCCGCGTCATGCGCCGACCGGCACGCCGGTGCTGGTGGCCGGCAAACGCAGTCGCCTGCTAGGCCGCGTTTCGATGGACATGCTCTGCATCGACCTCACCGATGTGCCGGAGGCGGACCTCGGTTCGACCGTCGAGCTATGGGGCAAGAACATCCTCGCCAGCGAAGTGGCGAAGTGGGCGGATACCATTCCGTACCAGATCTTCTGCAACCTGCGTCGCGTGCCAAGGCTCTATTCCGAGGGTTGAGGCTGCTGCGGGGGCCAAGTGTTGTAAATACTGAACGCTGTCGCCATGATAACGCTCAATATTCTTACAACATCAGGAGGCTCCCGCCTTGGACGTCGGTGAACGACTGCAATCGATCCGCAAGCTCAAAGGGCTTTCCCAGCGTGAACTCGCCAAACGCGCGGGCGTCACCAACAGCACCATTTCGATGATCGAAAAGAACAGCGTCAGCCCTTCGATCAGTTCGCTGAGGAAGGTTCTGGGCGGGATTCCCATGTCCATGGTCGAGTTCTTTTCCGAAGAAATCCTGCAGGAAGTTCCGACCCAGATCGTCTACAAGGCCAACGAGCTGATCGACATCTCCGACGGCGCGGTGACCATGAAACTGGTCGGCCGCGCACACCCGAGCCGGGCCATCGCGTTCCTCAACGAAATCTACCCGCCGGGCGCCGATACCGGCGAAGAAATGCTCACCCATGAAGGCGAGGAAACCGGGATTCTGGTGGAAGGTCGTCTGGAACTGGTGGTGGGCCTGGAAACTTTTATTCTCGAAGCCGGCGACAGCTACTACTTTGAAAGTACCAAGCCGCATCGTTTCCGTAATCCGTTCGACGCGCCTGCGCGACTAATCAGCGCAGCCACGCCGGCGAATTTTTAAACACAGAGGCGCCAGACCATGACGGCTAAGGCGTCCGCAGAGTTTTCCACAGCGCGGTATAACCCCTTCGACTATGGGGTTGTTTCAGTGTGGCGGGCTACCCGCTATACTTGCGCCCGCCTGCGAACCGTGGCCGCAGGCGTGAATAGCCACCATTGAGGGTGAACGCGTGAACCTAATTATGAAAATGCTGGCCGCACCAGCAACCGTATTGGCCCTCTGGGCTGTCAGCGCTCAAGCTGCGACGAATGACGACATTGCCAAACGCCTCGAGCCGGTCGGCCAGGTGTGCGTTCAGGGGCAGGAATGCAAAGGGATGGAAGTCGCTGCCTCCGCTGGCGGCGGCGGTGGTGCGAAGACGCCGGATGAAGTGATTGCAAAACATTGCAACGCTTGCCACGGCACGGGCCTGCTGGGCGCACCGAAAATCGGTGACGCAGCGGCCTGGAAAGACCGCGCGGATCACCAGGGCGGCCTCGACGGTCTGCTGGCCAAAGCCATCACCGGCCTGAACTCGATGCCACCCAAAGGCACTTGCGCCGACTGCTCGGATGACGAGTTGAAAGGCGCGATCCAGAAGATGTCCGGCCTGAAATAAGCCGCGCTTCTGACGAAAAAAACCGTCTTCGGACGGTTTTTTTGTGCCTGCGATTCACGGCTTTCGCTGTCCTTTGCAGCAAAGTCGAGGCAAGCTCGGTCTACCTCTATTCACGGAACGGGCAGGAGGCTTCAGATGGTGCAGCTGTGTTCGATCGAACAAGCAGTGGACGACGTGCTCGCACGCCTGCCGGCGCATATCCACATGGGCATGCCGTTGGGCCTGGGCAAGCCCAATCACTTCGTCAACGCGCTGTACCGGCGGATCAAGGACTTGCCCGAGCGACAGCTGACGATGTACACCGCGCTGTGCCTGGGACGGCCGACGCTGGGCGACGGGCTGCAGAAGCGCTTCATCGAACCCTTCGTCGAGCGCGTGTTCGGCGACTACCCCGAATTCGATTTCCTCGCCGATCTGCAGCGTGACAGCCTGCCCGCCAACATCCGTATCGAACAGTTCTTCATGCAGCCCGGCAGCCTGCTCAACAGCGCGCCGGCCCAGCAGGATTACGTCAGCAGCAACTACAGCCACGCCGCCCGCGACATCAATGCCGCCGGCCTCAATCTGGTGGCACAATTGCTCGCCAGCAGTAGCGAACATCCTGATCGCCTGAGCCTGAGCTGTAACCCGGATATCACCCTTGACCTGTTGCCGATGATCGCCAAGCGCCGCGACGCCGGGGAGACCATTCTGCTGGTCGGCCAGGTGCACACCGATCTGCCGTACATGCCCGGCGATGCCGAAGTCGATATCGACACCTTCGACCTGCTGATCGACGCGAAGGACAGCAGCACGCTGTTTTCCACGCCGAACATGCCGGTGGGCTTTCAGGATCATTTCATCGGTTTGCACGCCAGCACCCTGGTGCGCGACGGCGGTACGTTGCAGATCGGCATCGGCTCGATGGGCGATGCACTGACCGCCGCACTGCTTGCGCGGCAGGCAGACAACGCCGGTTACCAAGCTTTGCTCAATGACATCAATCTCAGCCAGTGGGCGCAACTGATCGAGCGTGAGGGCGGTACCGCGCCGTTCGCCAAGGGCCTGTATGGCTGCAGCGAGATGTTCGTCAACGGTCTGTTGGTGCTGGCCGATGCCGGGATCATCCGGCGCAAGGTCTACCCCGACGTGCATACTCAGGAGCAGGCCAATGCCGGCACCCTCGATGAGTCGGCGCAGACCGATGGCATCTCGGTGCACGGCGGCTTCTTCCTCGGCCCGCGCAGTTTCTACGAGCGCCTGCGTGAGTTGCCGCAGAGCAAACGCCTCGAATTCAACATGACCCGCATCAGCTACATCAACGAGCTGTACGGGCAGGAAGAGCTCAAGCGCTTGCAGCGCCTCGATGCGCGGTTCATCAACACCGTGTTCACCATGACGCTGATGGGCGCGGGTGTGGCCGATCAACTGGAAGACGGGCGGGTGCTCAGCGGCGTCGGCGGGCAATACAACTTTGTCGCCCAGGGCCACGCGCTACACGATGCGCGCTCGATTCTGATCCTGCGCAGCTGGCGCGAGTCCGGCGGCGAGGTCAGCTCGAACATCGTCTGGGAATACGGCCATTGCACGATTCCACGGCACTTGCGCGACATTGTGGTCACCGAGTACGGCATCGCCGATCTGCGCGGCAAAACCGACGCGGCGGTGATCGAGTCGTTGCTGAACATCAGCGATTCACGCTTTCAGCCGGGGCTGATCGAACAGGCGCAAAAGGTCGGCAAACTGCCGAAGGATTTCCGCCTCGATCCGCGATTCGCCGACAACAACCCGCAACGCTTGCAGGCGATCGCCGCGAAGCATCCGAACCTGTTTCCGGAGTATCCGCTGGGTTGTGATTTCACCGCGATCGAACGGGATCTGCTGCGGGCGCTGAACTGGCTGAAGAGCAAGTTCAAGCTGAGCGAGATACTGGAGCTGGGCAAGGCTGCGCTGGATGCGCCGGAGGCTTCGACGTTCCCCGAACACCTTGAACGTATGCAACTGACCAACCCGGAAGGCCTGAAAGAAGAGCTGTTCCAACGCTTGCTGCTCACCGGCCTCAAAGCCACCACCCAATAACTGCCCACCGCAAAACCTGTAGGAGCTGCGGCACGCTGCGATCTGTTGATCTTGATCTTTGAAACAGATCAAAAGATCGCAGCCTCGTTGCACTCGACAGCTCCTACAGGGGAGCTGCGGTGTGGCTTTATTCGATGAAGGTAACGACGCCATCCTTCAGCGATTTCACGCGAGCCAGCGATTCAACGCGATAGCCCTGCGAATCCAGCTCGGCGCGGCCGCCCTGAAACGACTTCTCGATCACGATGCCCAGACCGGCCACGGTGGCACCGGCCTGCTTGATGATCGAGATCAGCGCCTGCGATGCCTTACCGTTGGCCAGGAAGTCGTCGATGATCAGCACGCGGTCGCTGCTGGTCAGGTGACGCGGCGAGATGGCCACGGTGCTTTCGGTCTTCTTGGTGAACGAGTAAACGGTCGCCGACAGCAGGTTTTCGGTCAGGGTCAGGGACTGTTGCTTGCGGGCGAAGATTACCGGCACGCCGAGGTTCAGACCGGTCATGATCGCCGGGGCAATGCCCGAGGCTTCGATGGTGACGATCTTGGTGATGCCCGAATCCTTGAATAGCGTGGCGAATTCGTCGCCGATAAGCTTCATCAGGGCCGGGTCGATCTGATGGTTCAGGAAGGCGTCGACTTTCAGGACCTGGTCGGAAAGCACGATGCCTTGTTCGCGGATTTTCTGCTGCAATGCTTCCATGAAGCTGTCCTCGTTCAGCGCTTGTGCGCCCTAAGCTTTAAAAAAGTGGTCAATTCTAGCGCTTTAACATCGCGCGTATATCAGCCAATGCGCTATTGCCGCGCACGGCTTTGACTTCGGTCGGTGTGTCGTCATTGCCTTCCCACGCCAGGTCGTCCGGCGGCAGCTCATCGAGGAAGCGGCTTGGCGCGCAGTCGATGATCTCGCCGTACTGTTTGCGCTTGGCGGCGAAGGTGAACGCCAGGGTCTGACGGGCGCGGGTGATGCCCACGTAGGCCAGGCGGCGTTCCTCCTCGATGGTGTCGGCTTCGATGCTGGAGCGGTGCGGGAGGATTTCCTCTTCCATGCCCATGATGAACACGTAAGGGAATTCCAGGCCCTTGGACGCATGCAGGGTCATCATCTGCACGCCTTCGGCGCCGTCCTCTTCTTCCTGCTGACGCTCGAGCATGTCGCGCAGAACCAGTTTGCCGATGGCGTCCTCGACGGTCATCTCGCCGTCTTCGTCTTTTTCCAGGGTGTTCTTCAAGGCCTCGATGAGGAACCAGACGTTGCTCATCCGGTAGTCCGCAGCCTTGTCGCTGGAACTGTTGGTGCGCAGCCAGTTCTCGTAGTCGATGTCCATGACCATGCTGCGCAGGGCCGAGATCGGGTCTTCGCCAGCGCACTGCTCGCGCACCTTGTCCATGAAGCGCTTGAAGCGCGACAGACGATCGGTGAAGCGGCTGTCGAGATGTTCGCCCAGGCCGATTTCGTCGGTGGCGGCGTACATCGAGATCTTGCGTTCGGTGGCGTAGTTGCCGAGTTTTTCCAGGGTGGTCGAGCCGATTTCGCGGCGCGGCACGTTGATCACTCGCAGGAAGGCGTTGTCGTCGTCCGGATTGACGATCAGGCGGAAGTAGGCCATCAGGTCCTTCACTTCCTGGCGGCCGAAGAAGCTGTTGCCGCCGCTCAGGCGGTACGGCACCTGGTGGTGCTGCAACTTCAGTTCGATCAGCTTGGCCTGGTAGTTGCCGCGATAGAGGATCGCGAAATCGCTGTACGGGCGGTCGGTACGCAAGTGCAGGCTGAGGATTTCCATGGCCACGCGCTCGGCTTCGGCGTCCTCGTTGCGGCAGCGGATCACGCGGATCTCGTCACCGTGGCCCATCTCACTCCACAGCTGCTTTTCGAATTCGTGCGGGTTGTTCGAGATCAGCACGTTGGCGCAGCGCAGGATGCGGCTGGTGGAGCGGTAGTTCTGCTCGAGCATTACCACTTTCAGCGAAGGGTAATCTTCCTTGAGCAGCATCAGGTTTTCCGGCCGCGCGCCACGCCAGGCGTAGATCGACTGGTCGTCGTCGCCCACCACGGTGAACTGGTTGCGCTTGCCGATCAGCATTTTCACCAGCAGGTACTGGCTGGCGTTGGTGTCCTGGTATTCGTCAACTAGCAGGTAACGCACCTTGTTCTGCCACTTTTCGAGAATGTCGGCATGCTCTTCGAAGAGCTTTACCGGCAGCAGGATCAGGTCGTCGAAGTCCACCGCGTTGAATGCCTTGAGCGTGCGCTGGTAGTGGGTGTAGACGATGGCGGCGGTCTGTTCTTTCGGATTACGCGCGTTTTCCAGCGCCTGGGCGGGCAGGATCAGGTCGTTTTTCCAGGCGCCGATCATGTTCTTGATCTCGTCGACGCCGTCGTCGCCTGCGTATTCCTTCTGCATGATGTCGGTCATCAGGGCTTTGACGTCGGTCTCGTCGAAGATCGAGAAACCGGGTTTGTAGCCCAGCCGGGCATGCTCCTTGCGGATGATGTTCAAGCCCAGGTTGTGGAAGGTGCAGACCGTCAGGCCGCGACCTTCGCCAGCACGCAGCAGGGTGCCGACCCGCTCCTTCATCTCGCGCGCAGCCTTGTTGGTAAAGGTCATGGCGACGATGTACTGCGCGCGGATGCCGCAGTTCTGGATCAGGTGCGCGATCTTGCGGGTAATCACGCTGGTCTTGCCGGAGCCAGCGCCGGCGAGCACCAATAGAGGGCCGCCGACGTAGTTCACGGCTTCTTGCTGCCGGGGATTGAGTCGGGACATACGAAAATTCGGGAGTCGTTGACGAAATGGGCCGGCATTTTAACAGGCTCAGCGATTTGTGCTGCTCTGTCCGACTTGTGACGTACCACGCGATTCAAATTTGCCGGTTTTGTTACTTTCGCGGAGGATACACGGTGATTTTGCGGCTAATGTTCTCATTCGTGACACAAAATAACGTTCTGATAATCGTTGTCATTGAACATCGCAACGGCATAATGCCCCGCCCACATCATTGCAGAGTCTAGGGAGCTAGCTTGTCTACGCCTGTCGAACCCTTGCGTTTGCTGCTACTGGCCGAAGAGCCAGCGTGGACAGCGTTATTGCGCGAGTGTCTGGCTCCGATGGGGAGCGCGGCGGTGCTGATCAGCGCGCCGAGCTGGGAGTCGGTCAGCAGTCTGTTCGAAGACAATCGCCACGCGGTGTTGTTGACCGTCCCCGCGTTGCAGCCGGCCCCGGGTCGTTGCAGCCTGCCGACGGTGTTGCTGCTGGATCACGAGCCGGCCACCGCGCCGGTTGGTGTCAGCGACTGGCTGGTGTTCGACGCCCTCGACGCCGACATGCTGCGTCGCTGCCTGCGCCATGTGCGTGAACGCGGCGTCCTCGAAAATACTTTGCAACGCCTCGCCGAGCAGGATCCGCTGACCGGCATCGCCAACCGCCAGGGCTTCCAGACCCTGCTCGCGGCACGTCTGGCGGAAAACGACGGGCGCGGCCTGGCCCTCGGGCATCTCGATCTCGACAACTTCCGTCACGCCAACGATGCCCTCGGCCATCAGGCTGGCGACCGCTTGATCCTGCAAGTCGTTGCACGGCTGAAAAGTCAGCTGGAGGCTGGGGATCAACTGGCGCGGCTGGGCAGCGACGAATTTGCCCTGCTGATCGACACCCGCCGCGCGCCGCAACGCGCCGAGTGGATGGCCGAACGCATTACCGAAGCCCTCGCCGAACCGTATTGGGTCGATGGCGAAAGCCTGTTGATCGGCTCCAGCCTCGGCATCGCCCATGCCCGTGCACAGGGTGGTGCCGACCCGCTGATGTGGCACGCGCACATTGCCATGCAGCAGGCCAAGAGCACGCAGGGCTGCACCTTCCATATCTTCAACGAACGCATCAACCGCAACGCCCGGAGCATGGCCGACCTCGAAAGCGAGCTGCGTCGGGCATTGCGCCGTGATGAGCTGGAACTGCACTATCAGCCACGGCTGAATCTTGCAGACGGGCAGATCGTCGGCCTCGAAGCCCTGGTGCGCTGGCGCCATGGCGAACGCGGTCTGCTACCGCCGAGCGAATTCGTGCCGCTGGCCGAGCAGAGCGGTCTGATCGTGCCGCTGGGCTACTGGGTGATTTCCCGCGCCCTGCGTGACATGCAGGCGCTGCGTGAGCGCGGGCTGCCGGCGCTGCACATGGCGATCAACCTGTCGTTCCGTCAGTTTCAGGACAGCCAGTTGCTGCCGACGCTCAGTCGGCTGATTGCCGAGCGTGGGGTCGAGGCGCAGTGGCTGGAGTTTGAACTCACCGAAACCGCCGTCATGCGCCGCAGCGATCTGGTCAAACAGACCATGGACGCCCTCGGCCGTCTCGGCGTGCGTTTCTCGCTGGATGATTTTGGCACCGGTTTCTCCTCGTTCGTGCACCTCAATAGCCTGCCGATCACCTTGCTGAAGATCGACAAAAGCTTTGTCGGCGGCATGGAGCAGCGCGAAGAGAATCGCAAACTGGTGCACGCGATGATCAACCTTGCGCACAACCTGCACCTGGAAGTGGTGGCCGAGGGCGTGGAGACCCCGGAGCAACTGGATCTGCTGCGCGGGTTTGGCTGTGATCAGGTGCAGGGTTATCTGATCAGCCGGCCATTGCCTTTGGCGGAGTTGGTCGAGTACCTGACCTTCGGCGCCAGCCAGCAAAGTCTGGTTGAGGCCATTTAAAAGATCGCAGCCTGCGGCAGCTCCTGCACAGATCCCTGTAGGAGCTGCCGAAGGCTGCGATCTTTCGATCTTAATCTGCGCGAACGGCCTCAAACCTCTGTGAAACCGGTTCCAGCCGAATCATCCGCTTCATCTTCCATTCAAACGCCAGCGTCAGGCTCACCGCTGCGCACGCCAGCCCCGACGCCAGCCCCCACCAGACGCCCGTCGGCCCCCAGTTCAGGTGGAACGCCATCCACCACGCCGCCGGTGCGCCAATCAACCAATAACAAGCGAGGCCGACCAGAAAGGTGGTTTTCGCGTCTTTGAGCCCACGGATACAGCCCATGGCGATGGTCTGCGTGCCGTCGAACAGCTCGAACCACGCCGCCACTGCCAGCAGGCTCACCGCCAGCCGAATCACTTCGGCAAAGGCCGGATCGTTGTGGTCGAGGAACAACCCGACCAACTGGTTCGGCAACAGCCAGAACACCATCGCAAAACCCAGCATCACCACCGCACCGAAAACGATGCCGACCCGGCCGGACATTCGCGCACCGCTCAGTTGCCCGGCGCCATAATGCTGGCCGACGCGCATGGTGATCGCGTAGGACATCCCCGCCGGCACCATGAACGCCACCGAAACGATCTGCAGAGCGATCTGGTGTGCGCCGAGTTGCGTGCTGCCCATGGTGCCCATGCACAGCGCCGCGAAGGCAAACAGTCCGACTTCCACCGCGTAGGTGCCGCCAATTGGCAGGCCGAGCCGCCACAGTTCTTTCAGGTACTGATGATTTGGCCGCGACAGGCCGGCGCGCAGCGGGTAAGCGTCGTAGGCCGGATGCCGGCGGATGTGCCAGGCCAGCGCCAGCGCCATGCAGTTGGCAACGATTGCCGTGACCAGACCGATGCCGGTCAGCCCCAGTTTCGGCAGGCCGAACATCCCGGTAATCAATGCGTAATTGAGCAGGAAGTTGGCCACGGTGCCGCCGAGGCTGATGACCATCACCGGGGTCGCCCGGCCGATCGCGCTGGTAAAGCCGCGCAGGGCCATGAAGCTCAGATAGCCGGGCAGGGCGAAGGGCAGAGCGATCAAAAATTGTCCAGCGGCGTTGACGTTGGTTTCGGTCTGGCCGAACAGCAGCAACACCGGTTTCAGATTCCACAACAGCAACCCGGCGCCGAGCGCCATCAGCCACGCCAGCCACAGCCCAGCCTGGGTCAGGCGTGCCGCGCCGATGATGTCGCCGGCGCCCTGACGGATCGCCACCAGCGTGCCGACCGCTGCAATCACGCCGATGCAGAAAATCGACACGAACGAATAACTCGCCGCGCCCAGTCCGCCGCCGGCCAGGGCTTCGGGGCTGAGGCGCGCCATCATCAGGGTGTCGGTCAGCACCATCAACATGTGCGCCAACTGCGAAGCAATCAACGGCCCCGCCAGCCGCAGGATGGCCCAGAGTTCGGTACGCACAGGATGCTGCATGGTCATCACCACCCATCAATCAGAGGGAACAAGAGACCGTCGATTCTCGGCGCTTGGAAAGGTTTGCACAAAAGGATAAAAAGGATAGGTGGCATGATTAAAACTCATTATGAGAAAAACCCGCCGGGGTGGCCGGATGCCGCCAAAGGAGCTTTGTGTATGTCCCGTCGTCTTCCACCCTTGTATGCCCTGCGCGCATTCGAAGCGGCGGCGCGGCACAGTTCGTTCACCCGGGCGGCCGAGGAATTGTCGATCACCCAGAGTGCAGTCAGCCGGCACATCAAGACGCTGGAAGAACATTTCGCCTGCAAGCTGTTTCATCGCAGCGGGCGCAACCTGCAACTGACGGAATCGGCGCGGATGCTGCTGCCCGGCATTCGCGATGGTTTCGCGGCCCTGGAGCGCGCCTGCAACACCTTGCGCGCCGAAGACGACATCCTGCGCATGAAAGCGCCCTCGACCCTGACCATGCGCTGGCTGCTGGCGCGACTCAGCCGCTTTCGCCATCTACAACCGGGCAATGAGGTACAGCTGACCAGTGCGTGGATGGACGTGGATTCGGTGGACTTCAACAACGAACCCTTCGACTGCGCCGTGCTGCTCAGTGACGGGCATTTTCCGCCGGACTGGGAAGCCAGCCTGCTGTTTCCCGAAGAGCTGATACCGGTGGGCGCACCGAACCTGCTGAATGATCAGCCGTGGGATGTCGAGCGTCTGGCCTCCACCGAACTGCTGCACCCGACCCCGGATCGGCGCGACTGGCGCAGTTGGCTGGAGCACATGGGCCTGTCCGATCAGGTGTCGCTCAAGGGTGGGCAGGTGTTCGATACCCTCGAACTGGGGATGATCGCCGCAGCGCGCGGTTACGGTGTGTCGATGGGTGACTTGCTGATGGTCGCCGAAGATGTGGCGCAAGGAAGACTGAGCCTGCCATGGCCGACCGCGGTCGCCAGCGGACTGAATTATTACCTGGTGTGGCCAAAAACCCGTCCGGGAGGTGAACGTTTGCGCCGTCTCAGCGACTTCCTGCAAGGCGAAGTGCGCGCCATGGCGCTGCCGGTGGTCAAGCGCTTGAGCTGAAACGTTCGAGCCCGCACAATGCCGGCCTTGTGCCATAACCCTGCTGCTCGCTCAAGTATTCGGCTTTACCGCCGAATACGTGCATGTGGAACCGTCGTGCAGGTATCCACGATTCACCCCCATTAGAAAATTATCCGAGCTGCGATCAAGGAGGATCGGCAAGTTCGGCCAGGAGCTGTCCATGTCTCAACCTCGCGCTCGGATCGCCTCGCAGCTGGGCCTCGCGCTCGCTGTGATACTGGCGATCGTCATCAGCGGCAGTACGGTGTTCGCCCTGCGTTCGCTGGATTCCGCCAACCTCGCCACCCGTGAAGAGCACCTCGCCAGTGAGGCGCGGCTGCTGGCCGACCAGTTGAGCACTTTCCACGGCACGCTGCGTGAAAGCACCCAGCGCCTGAGCGGGCTGTTCGAGAAGCGCTTCAGCGCGGGCCTGAGCATTCACCCGGATGAACCGGTGAACGTCGCCGGCACCCAGACCCCGGGCCTGCACCTGGGCAGCGAAGTGTTGAACAACAACTTCAAGGAAGTCGACGAGTTCAAGCAAATGACCGCCGGCGTTGCCACCCTGTTCGTGCGCAGCGGCGAAGACTTCGTGCGGGTCAGCACCTCGCTGACCAAACAGGACGGCACGCGCGCTATCGGCACTCTGCTCGATCACACACATCCGGCCTACGCGAAGTTGATGGCGGGGCAGGGTTATGTCGGCCGCGCGCTGCTGTTCGATCGTTCCTACATGACCCAATACACCCCGGTACGCGATGGCAGCGGCAAAGTGATTGCGGTGTTGTTCGTTGGTTTTGATTACACCGATGCGCAGAACGCCCAGTTCGACAACCTCAAGCGCTTCCGCATCGGCCAGACCGGTTCGCTGGCGCTGCTGGATGAGCAGAACAAATGGCTGGTCGCGCCGGCGGGTGTCCAGGCGCTGGATCAGGCGGTCACGGTGATCGGCGCTCTGGCCAAGACCCCTGGCAAGGGGCAGTTCTGGAGCGACAAGAACGAAGATTTCTACAGCGTTTCGGTGCCATTTGACGGTGGGCCGTGGGCGGTGGTGGCAAGTATGCCGAAAGCCGAGATCCGCGCGGTGACCTGGAGCGTCGGCACGCAACTGGCCATCGGCAGTCTGCTGGCGATGCTGTTGGCGGTGGGTTCGGTGGTGTGGTTGCTGCGCAGCAAACTGGCGCCGCTGAGTGATCTGGTACGTCAGGCCGAAGCGCTGGGCGCGGGTGATCTGAGCGTGCGCCTGAACGTGTCGAGCAACGACGAGATCGGTCAGCTGTCCCGCGCGTTCAACCAGATGAGCCAGGCACTGTCGACCATGGTCGAACACATCCGCCGCTCCTCGGAAGAGGTCAACAGCCGCGCCCAGGCATTGTCCGGTTTGTCCGGCGGCGCGTACGAAGGCATGGAACAGCAGTCCGGCGAAATCACCAGCATGGCCGGTGCGGTAGAAGAGTTCAGCGCGACCTCGCTGAACATCGCCGACAACATGGGGGCCACCCAGCGTCTGGCGCAGGAAAACGCTCAGCAGACGCAGATCGGTCGCAGCTCGATGGAGGAAGCGTCTTCCTCGCTGGAGCAAATCGCTGGCGCGTTGAACACCACGGCTACCGTGATCAACACCCTTGGTCAGCGCTCCCAGGAAATCGGCGGCATTGTCAGTGTGATCACCTCGATTGCCGAACAGACCAACCTGCTGGCGCTCAACGCGGCCATCGAAGCTGCGCGTGCCGGTGAACAGGGTCGTGGCTTCGCCGTGGTGGCCGATGAGGTGCGCAACCTGGCGTCGCGCACCCGTCAGGCCACTGATGAAATCTCCGGGATGATTCACAGCATCCAGCAGGAAACCGGCAACGCCATCAGCACCATGGAGCAGGGTAATCTGCTGATGCAGGAAGGCCTGTCGCGCAACGCCAACGTGGCCTCGGCGCTGGCGCGAATCGATGAGCAGAGCCGTTCGGCAGGGCAGCAGTTCGCGGCGATTACCACCGCGACGCAGGAGCAGAGCAGCACCGCGACGTTGCTCAGCAGTAACCTGCAGAGTATTGCGCTGGCCAACAGTGAGCAGCGTGAGGTGGTGTCGAACCTCGCGGTCACCGCCAAGGAGCTTGAGAAACTGGCGGCGGATCTGCGTTCCGAGGTTGATCGCTTCCGTTGATACAGCCTTGATATAGCTTTCGCGAGCAGGCTCGCTCCCACAGTTTCCGAGGTAGCTCATAAATCGTTTGAGCACCCGAATACTCTGTGGGAGCGAGCCTGCTCGCGAATGCAACGCCGCCGATCCATGGCAAATCACCCTATATGTCTCTCATCTTTACTTGCTGAAACGTTTCCGCAGCGCTATAAAAATGGCACAACTCCAATAAAGGCTGCTGCCATGACCCCGCTTAAACTCGCCGTTGCATTCGGCGCACTCTCTGCTGCTTCCCACGCCATGGCCTGGGATTACGTACTCCTCGATACCAACAAGCCCGCGCAAAACTGGACGATCACCAGTGAGCAACTCGGGGTGAAAACCGCCAAACCTTTCTCCGTCAGCCTACGCACCTTGCACGGCGGGCGACAAGAAGGTGTCAGCATCGTCGATATCGATAACGGCACGATGAAACTCTCGGTGGTGCCGACCCGCGGCATGAATGTCTTGCAGGCGTCTGTCGGCAACGTGCGCATGGGTTGGGATTCGCCGGTCAAGGAAGTGGTCAACCCGGCCTTCATCGAACTCAATGGACGCGGTGGTCTGGGCTGGCTGGAAGGCTTCAATGAGCTGGTGACCCGCTGCGGTTACGAATGGGTCGGCCATCCCGGTATGGACAATGGCGAGTTGCTGACCCTGCACGGCCGCGCCGCCAACATCCCGGCCAGCACCGTCACGCTGCACATCGATGAAAAACCGCCCTACGCCATCAGTCTGCGCGGCGAACTGAAAGAACAGGCGTTCAAGAAAGTCGACTTCTCGGTCGTCACCGAACTGGTCACCGAGCCCGGCAGCGTGCGTTTCGCCCTCAACGATACGCTGACCAACAACGGTGATTATCCGAAGGAATACCAAGCGCTGTATCACAGCAACTTCAGCACGCCATTCCTCGAGCAGGGCGCGCGGTTCGCGGCGCCGGTGAAACAGGTCTCGCCGTTCAACGACAAGGCCAAAGCCGAGTTGGCGGACTGGCAGATTTATCGCGGTCCAACCAAGGATTACGACGAAACCGTCTACAACGTCGTGCCTTATGCGGACGCCAAAGGCGAAACCCTGGCCGTGCTGCATAACAAGGCCGGCAGCCTCGGTGTTTCTGTTGGCTTCAATACACAGCAGCTGCCGGTATTTTCTCTGTGGAAAAACACCGACACCCAAGGGCAGGGCTATGTCACGGGCCTTGAGCCGGGCACCAGTTTTTCCTACAACCGCCGCTATCAGCGGCCGCTGAATCTGGTGCCGACCATTGCGCCGAAGGCCAGTCAACAGTTTCAGATCAGCTACAGCCTGCTGGCAGATAAAGGCGCTGTAGATAACGCCTTGAAGCGTGTGAGCGAGATTCAGGCCGGGCGCGACACCGAAGTGCGGCAGACGCCGCTGGTTGATCTGACCGAGCATTAAGGCGTCGCCGGCCGATACTGCAGCGCCTCGGCCAGATGCTCACGACTGATTGCATCGACTTGCTCAAGGTCTGCCAGGGTTCTGGCGACCTTGAGCAGGCGATGGGCTGAGCGCAGTGACAAGGTCAGCCGTTCGCAGGCCGATTCCAGCCATTTCTCATCGGCCGTGGATAGCTTGCAGTGGCGTTTCAGTCCCGGCAGATCGAGAAAGGCATTGGCACAGGCCTGGCGTGTCAGTTGCCGTTCTCGCGCCTCGGCAACACGTTCCGCGGCAGTGGCGCTGTCTTCGCCCGGCTTCACCGTCGGATTCAACGCCGTCGCTTCCCGCGCCACCGTCAGGTGCAGATCGATCCGATCCAGCAACGGCCCCGAGAGCTTGTTGCGGTAGCGCTGCACCATGTCCGGTGTACACGAGCACTTGCCGCTCGGTTCGCCAAGATATCCACAGGGACAAGGATTCATTGCTGCGACCAACTGGAAACGTGCCGGAAAACGCACGCGATCCCTGGCTCGGGCGATCACGATGTGCCCGGACTCCAGCGGCTCGCGCAGCACTTCAAGCACCTTGCGATCAAACTCCGGCAGCTCGTCGAGAAACAGCACGCCGTGGTGGGCGAGGGTGATTTCGCCGGGTTGCGGTTTCGAGCTGCCACCGACCAGCGCCGGCCCGGAGGCCGAGTGGTGTGGCTGGCGAAAGGGCCGTTGCGGCCAATGGGTCAGTGGCACGCCGCTGGCCACCGATTGAATCGCCGCCACTTCCAGCGCCTCGCATTCGGAGAGCGGCGGCAGCAGCCCCGGCAAGCGACTTGCCAACAAGGTCTTGCCGGTTCCCGGTGGCCCACTGAACAACAGGTTGTGCGCGCCCGCCGCCGCAATCAGCAGCGCCCGTTTCGCGGCCATCTGTCCTTGCACTTCATTGAGGTCGGGATAAGGTTTCGCCGCATGGATAAGCCCGTCCGAGACATAAGGCTCGACCGGCGTGTGCCCGTTGAAATGCGCCACTGCTTCCAGCAGATGATCCACCGCAAACACCTTCAATCCCGAGGCCAGGCACGCTTCTTCGGCATTCGCCCGCGGCACCACCAGTGCCCGCCCGGCCTTGCGCGCCGCCAATGCCGCCGGCAACACCCCGCGTACCGGACGCACAGCGCCGGACAACGCCAATTCACCCAGGCATTCCACCTCATCCAGCGTCAGACACGGTACCTGCACACTCGCCGACAGAATCCCCAAGGCAATCGCCAGATCAAAGCGCCCGCCATCCTTGGGCAGATCCGCCGGCGCCAGATTCAAGGTGATCCGCCGCGCCGGAAACTGCAGCCCGGAATTGATGATCGCGCTGCGCACCCGATCCTTGCTCTCCTTCACCGCCGCTTCAGGCAGCCCGACCATGGTCAGCGAGGGCAGACCGTTGGCCAGATGGACTTCGACGGTAACGGCGGGCGCATCCACGCCAATCTGGGCGCGACTGTGGACGATGGAGAGGGACATGGTCGTTCCTTGAGCTGAATCGGGGAGCCGCTTCCTGCGGGTTTTTGAAGGGTAGTTGAGCCGGGTTTCAGTGCTGAAATAGAGGTTTACAAGACGTATCAAGACCCGATGGGCTGTCACTGCTTGCCTGAATTGGAGCGTTGACTCTCGTCCGGCATTGAAGGATCATCCCGTTCGAGGACTGCAACTGCGCATTCGTCGGGACTGGGCACCAGCAAAAGCTCCCCCGCATTTTTGGCAGCAGAGGAAGCTGGTTTCTCTGAAGTAGTGACGACGGGCTAGCCTGTCGGATTCTGAACCCAAGGCCGTAAAGCCCGGAGCTAAAGAATCGCTGCGACTACTCCTCAAAAAATACTTAAAAGGCGTCCATGGGACGCCTTTTTTTATTTCTGATTTGGCGGTGCTCGTGGTATCTGCCCCACTAACGTGCCATGTGCGCGTTTTTGCGGGTACCAAGTCACCACGAAATAACCAAATCCTATGGCGCGCTCGTGGCGCGGTTCAAGAATCAGTGTTCCCGTAGATGTCCTCAGTACCGCGACCCTGTTCCCACATCGCTGTTCTTTGAACTCACAATAGATTTGTGCTCCCGGGACGGTCATTTTCGCAACAATCGCTGCTACCCCATCGGCAGTCTGGCAACCATGCTTGAGCAAATCGGCACTATGGGCTTCCCAAATGTGCACTACGCCAAAACCACTATTCGCTCGACGGTGGATACCTACCCGCAGATAAATTTTCCCGCCTGGCAAGCCGAATTTTGGCATATCGGGGATCGTGCCAAAGATGTAACCACCATCTGGATGCTGAACCAGCGTGTTTTCTTTGAGCTTGAGCAAATCAGACAAGAGGGATCCAGAACCAGAGTGTCTGGCGATCGATGTGTATCGCCTGGAACTCGACGAATAGGATCGACCAGCGCAGGAGAAAGCCACCAGCCTAATCACAGCGAAGAACTCACGAAATCAGGCGCAGGCGCTGATTCTCGTAGGGTTATGCCCTAATAGTTGTAGGACGCCGGTGAAACGGTTTTGATGGTCTTGTTTTCCTTAATCGGATGCTCCAGTTTGGCCACTCACCGCAGCCTCTGGAGGCGAAAAATGGACCGCAATGATATGCGCCCGATTCATCCGGGCGAGGTTCTGAATAAGGAATTCATGCAGCCGTTGGGCATGACTGTCATGGATCTGGCCATGCCCACGAACTGGCCCGAAACCGAGATCGAAAAGCTTGTGAAATGCCAGCTCAGGATCTGCGCCGATCTGGCAATCAGCCTTGCCACTCATCTAAACACTACTCCTGAGTTCTGGATGAATCTCCAATCGACTTACGATTTGCGTCGGGCCCAGCTCCGGCATGCGGGTTTATAGCGATTGCAGCATCCGCTAAGCCCTTTTCCACCATGGACGCTTGGTCTGTTCCCGATCCACCACCATCAACGGCACATCCTGCAATCGAATCCACGGCTGATTATTCCAATGCAACAAACTCAACGTCATATCCGGCCAACTGAGCAGGCTCAGGTGTGGACGTTCGCTTGTGGTGGGGTGTTGGGCGTCGCGCAGGGTGGGGATGACCTGGTGGGTGAGCCATTCGCGCAGCGCTCGGTATTCGGGGCAGTAGTGGTAGACGAGGAGGGCGTAGATGCCGGATGCGCTGATCAGCAGGGTGTTTTCGATCTGGTTGTGGATCAGGGTTTTACGGGTCTGGTATTGGTCGGGGTCGAGTTTTCGCAGCATGCGTTCGTTGAGGTAGATGCGCAGCAGGCGGCTCAGGTCTCGGGCGCAGAACCAGGATTGGTTCTGGATGAGCAGGGCGGGA
Organism: Pseudomonas sp. B21-051; assembly: GCF_024748795.1. Lineage (NCBI taxonomy): Bacteria > Pseudomonadati > Pseudomonadota > Gammaproteobacteria > Pseudomonadales > Pseudomonadaceae > Pseudomonas > Pseudomonas sp. B21-051. The sequence continues at coordinate 5,798,420 of NZ_CP087166.1, read as the reverse complement.
GGGGGAGTTTGTGGCGGGTGAAGGTGTGCGGGGTCAGATAAGTCTCTTCTTGATTCATTGAGCGGTTCCTCTTGCTTAAGGGGCTGCACTCAATCGTCGCCAAACGATTGGGTGGCAGTTGTACGCGGGTTGGCGAACCGGAGCAAAAGGAACCCGGCAGCCCCGAAGGTCTCCCACGCACTGCCGCCATGAAACGATGTAGCGGTAAATGTAGCCGCCATCATGGTTGTCGTGCGCCTTAAGCTGTCCAGGTCGCCAAACCCGGTGCTGAACATTCAGCATCGGGTGAGCTTAGAAACCTAGGCTTTTCGGCGCAATCGGACGGCGGTGGTGCAGGTTGTAGGACGTTGCCGGGATGGTTGAAGGGCTGGAGATCAAAAGATCGCAGCCTTCGGCAGCTCCTACAGGGGCGCGGATTATTCAGCGGATGGCGTCAGCTTGGCTTCCAGCTCGGCGACTTTGGCTTCAAGGCTTTCGAGGCGGGCGCGGGTGCGGGCCAACACAACCATCTGACTGTCAAATTCTTCGCGGCTGACCAGGTCGAGTTTGCTGAACGCACTCTGCAGCAGCATCTTGAACTGGCTTTCGATTTCCGCTTTAGGCAGCGGGGTGTCGCCGCTGAACAGGCGGGAGGCGGTGCCGCTCAGGGCGTCGAGGAAGTCTTTGGGCGCGAGCATGGAATGTGTCCTGTAAACAGTGGCGGGCAGTGTATCACGCAGTGTCTATATTCATTGACGCAGGCACGGATGCACGCTTTTCGCGCAGGCGGACGGACGGCAACGCACCGTTGTTGTGCGTAACCGTCGGGGCTTTTTTGCGCGGGCGCCTGTGGCAGCGACCAAGGGCTTGAAATCAGAGGAATTTGGCGAGATGGCAAGCTTTCTGCTTAGTCGGTAGTGACCCATGCACTGATGCAGTCGCTGTGACGAATGCAGTGCGGCAGGCGGGACGGGGAGTTTCGTCGGCAGCGGTTAGCTGGCGTCAGTCGGGCAGGTAGGGCCGACGATGCGTTACAAAGCCAGGCACTGCGCTTAGACTTGAGTCGGGTTTGTTTTCCTGGGGCAAGTCCACCAATTCGGGAGAGAGTTTCATGAAGCTAGTCACTGCCATCATCAAGCCGTTCAAGTTGGACGACGTGCGCGAGTCGCTGTCCGAAATCGGCGTGCAGGGCATTACCGTTACTGAAGTCAAAGGCTTCGGCCGGCAGAAGGGTCACACCGAGCTGTATCGCGGCGCGGAGTATGTGGTCGATTTTCTGCCCAAGGTGAAAATCGACGTTGCTATCGACGACAAGGATCTGGATCGGGTTATCGAGGCGATAACCAAGGCTGCCAACACCGGCAAGATCGGTGACGGCAAGATCTTCGTGGTCAATCTGGAACAGGCGATCCGCATCCGTACCGGCGAAACCGATACCGACGCGATCTAAACGCCGCCACAAACCCAACGCCCCAGGAGAAAACAATATGACTCTGCGTAAATTCGCAGGGCTAGGCGCCCTGTTGTCCATCGTAATGCCCGGCCTGGCTATGGCGGCAGATCCGGTGGCGCCTCCAGTCCTCAATTCCGGCGACACCGCCTGGATGCTGACCTCCACAGCCCTCGTGCTGTTCATGACCATTCCAGGCCTGGCGCTGTTCTACGGCGGCATGGTGCGGTCGAAAAACATCCTTTCCGTGATGATGCAGTGCTTCGCCATTACCGGTCTGATCAGCGTTCTGTGGGTCATTTATGGCTACAGCATCGCGTTCGACACCACCGGCATGGAGCAGGGCGTCGTCAACTTCAACTCGTTCTTCGGTGGCATGGGCAAGGCGTTCCTCGCCGGTGTCACGCCTTCAAGCCTGACCGGCCCTGCGGCGCTGTTCCCCGAGGCGGTGTTCATCACCTTCCAGATGACCTTCGCGATCATCACCCCGGCGCTGATTGTCGGTGCGTTCGCCGAACGGATGAAGTTTTCCGCGATGCTGATCTTCATGGGCGTGTGGTTCACCCTCGTCTATGCGCCGATCGCGCACATGGTCTGGTCCGGTAACGGCGGCCTGCTGTGGGACTGGGGCGTACTGGACTTCGCGGGCGGCACCGTGGTGCATATCAACGCCGGTATCGCCGGTCTGGTTGCGTGCCTGGTACTGGGCAAGCGTAAAGGCTTCCCGACCACCCCGATGGCACCGCACAACCTCGGTTACACCTTGATGGGTGCAGCGATGCTGTGGGTTGGCTGGTTCGGCTTCAACGCCGGTTCCGCTGCTGCGGCCAACGGCACCGCCGGCATGGCGATGCTGGTCACTCAGATTGCAACCGCTGCAGCGGCTCTGGGCTGGATGTTCGCGGAGTGGATCACCCACGGCAAACCAAGCGCACTGGGCATTGCTTCGGGTGTGGTTGCCGGTCTGGTGGCGATCACTCCGGCTGCCGGTACCGTGGGCCCGATGGGCGCACTGGTCATCGGTCTGGCGGCAGGCGTGGTGTGCTTCTTCTGCGCCACCACCCTCAAGCGTAAGCTCGGTTACGACGACTCCCTGGATGCCTTCGGCGTGCACGGTATCGGCGGTATCCTCGGTGCGATCCTCACCGGTGTGTTCGCTGCACCGTCGCTGGGTGGCTTCGGCACCGTCACCGACATCGCCGCTCAGGTATGGATTCAGTGCAAAGGCGTCGGCTTCACGGTGATCTACACCGCAATCGTCACCTTCATCATCCTCAAGGTCCTGGACGCCGTGATGGGTCTGCGTGTGACCGAGGAAGAAGAAGCAGTGGGTCTGGACCTGGCACAACACAACGAACGCGGCTACAACCTGTAAGTACGCGCATCGAAAAAACTTGCCCGGCTTGCCGGGCATTTTTTTGTCTGGAATTTGTCATTCAGGTAGTGGCTGAAAGGATTTTTCGTACGGCTTTGGTCGTGTTTACGACAAGCGTTTTTCTGCGGCCAATGGCTTACATCATTGCAGGAATATTAGGGCCTTTGTTTTTTCCCAGAGCGCGCTAGAATGCGCCCCGAACGTGCGGAGAACTGTATGTGGCAACAGACTCTGATAACCCTGCGGGCACGGCCCCGGGGCTTTCATCTGGTAACGGACGAGTTACTCGCCGGCCTGCCTGAACTCAAGGCGTGCCGGGTCGGTCTGTTGCATTTGTGGCTGCAGCATACCTCGGCGTCGTTGACCATCAACGAGAACGCCGATCCGGCGGTCCGTCGCGACTTCGAACGATTTTTCAATCGTCTGATCCCACAAGGAACAGACGGCTATGAGCATAACGACGAAGGCCTGGACGACCTCCCGGCGCACTTCAAGGCCAGCGTACTTGGCTGCCAGATCAGTCTGCCGGTTTCGGCAGGTCGCCTGGCACTGGGAACCTGGCAAGGCGTTTATCTGGGCGAGCACCGTGATCATGGCGGTGCCCGTAAAGTCCTCGCCACCTTGCACGGTGAAGGGGCGTAAACCGTTGGTCACCAGCGGTTACCGATTTTTTTACGGCGACTTTCGACAGTCGCCAAAGCTGGTCTATAACTAATCTGCTTTTCGCAAGTCATGAGGTAGAACATGAGCGACGATGATCTGGAAAACGACGACCTCGAAGTAGGCGACGAAGACGAGGCCGAGGAAGGCCTGGAAGCAGCAGCGGAAGACGTTGCTGACGACGATGGCGGTGACGATACGCCGGCCCCGGCTGCCAAAGGCAAAGCCAAGGCTGCGGTGTCGGTCGACGAGTTGCCGAGCATCGAAGCCAAGAACAAGGAGCGCGACGCCCTGGCCAAGGCCATGGAAGAATTCCTTGCGCGCGGTGGCAAGGTGCAGGAAGTGGAGGCCAACGTGGTCGCCGATCCGCCCAAGAAGCCGGACAACAAGTACGGCAGCCGCCCTATCTGAAGCGTGCTACCTGCTTGCTGAAAAAGCCCGCCGTCGCTGCGGGCTTTTTCATGCCTGAAACAAAAGCGCTGGTTCACTGCGACATTGTGGCGAGGGAGCTTGCTCCCGCTGGGTCGCGAAGCGACCCCAAAATCTGCAGGCGCAGTTTTTCAGGAATATTGTGTTGGCTGGTTTTACGACTGCTGCGCAGCCGAGCGGGAGCAAGCTCCCTCGCCACAAAAAAAGCGGTTGAGTGTCAGGTGGCGAGGGCATTCCAACGGGCGAGCACGGCTGGCAAGTCGGTCAGGCTGCGGATCTCCGCATCCGGCAGCCGCTCGGCTTCCCAGACCTTGCCCGTCGGGTTGAACCAGACCGCGCGCATGCCCGCCTGCTGCGCCCCGGCAATGTCATCGCCGGGATGATCGCCAATGTGCACGGCCGCTTCAGCACTCACACCGCCGCGCTGCAACGCCTCGTTAAACAAGCGCGCATCCGGTTTGGCGATACCGATGTCTTCGGCGCACAACGCAAACTTGAAGTAATCCGCCAGGCCCAGCCGACGCACGTCGGCGTTGCCGTTGGTGACCACGCCGAGGGCGTAATGGTTGGCGAGGATTTCCAGGGTTGGTTCGACTTCGGGAAATACCGTGATCTGATGCCGTGCATGCAGGAACACTTCGAAGCTCTTGTCCGCCAGCTCGGAAGCTTCGCCATGGGCGTAGCCAGCGTCTTCCAGTGCGTGGAACAGCACCCGCCGGCGCAACGCACTGATGCGATGCTTGAGGCCCGGTTCGCTGGCCAGAACCCGCTCGCGGATCGCCCACAGATGCTCGACCGGCACCGCGCCCAGATTCGGTGCGTGTTCGCTCAGCCATTCGCGCAATACCGCTTCGGCGCTGACGATCACCGGGGCGGTGTCCCACAAGGTGTCGTCGAGGTCGAAGGTGATCAACTGGATGTTCATGAATCGTCGCCTTTGCTGCGTTTGGCCCGTGGGTGGGCGCTGTCGTAGACCGCCGCCAGGTGCTGGAAGTCCAGGTGGGTGTAGATCTGCGTGGTCTTGATGTCCGAGTGGCCGAGCAATTCCTGCACCGCGCGCAGGTCCTGCGAGGATTCCAGCAAGTGGCTGGCGAAGGAATGCCGCAGCATGTGCGGGTGCAGGTTCTGCCCCAACTCGCGCTCGCCGGCCAGTTTCACCCGCACCTGAATCGCCCGTGGGCCGAGGCGCCGACCTTGCTGGCTGACGAATACGGCGTCGTCGGCCGGGTTGGTCATGGCCCGCATCGGCAGCCATTGTTCCAGTGCTTCGCGCGCCTTTTTGCCGACCGGCAGCAGGCGGGTCTTGCTGCCCTTGCCGAGCACCTGAACCATGCCGTCGGCCAGATCCAGCTGATCGAGATTGAGCCCGGTCAGCTCGGACAGGCGCAGGCCCGAGGAATAGAACAATTCGAGAATCGCCTGATCGCGACGGGCGAGAAAGTCGTCCTCGACCGCACCTTCAAGCAGTTGCAATGCGCGGTCAGTGTCGAGGGTTTTCGGCAAGCGCCGTTCGCCTTTTGGCGGCGCCAGACCGGTCGCCGGGTCGTGATCGCACAGGCCTTCGCGATTCAGATAGTGATAGAGCCCGCGCACTGCCGAGAGCAATCGGGCAAGACTGCGTGACGACTGGCCCTGAGCATGCAGGCGGGCGATCAGGCTGCGCAGACGCTGAATATCCAGCGCCGCCCAACTGCCGATGTTCTGCTTGAGGCACCAGCCGAGGACTTTATCGAGGTCGCGGCGGTAAGCCGACAGGGTGTGCGGCGACACCTGTCGCTCACTGCGCAGGTGTTCGCAGTAAGCGTCCAGTTGTCGTTCCATGCTCAGCGTACCGAGCGCAGGGAGCTGTTGACCCGTGGCAGCACGCGGCCCATGACTTCGGCGATGTAGCTGAGAAACAGCGTGCCGACCGAACTCTTGTAGTGCTGCGGATCACGGCTGGCGATCGCCAGAATGCCGTGGATGCCTTGATGGCTGACCGCAACCACCGCCGTCGAGCCGATCTGCTTGCGCTGTTCTTCGCCGAACAGGAAGTCCAGCTCATGTTCGCGCAGGGTACCGCTGACACTTTTGCCTTCGGTGAGCAGGCCACCGATGGCGGTTTGCGCGTCGGCGTGGGTCACCCAGCGGCCAACCGGTGCCGGGTTGTCGCCGAGCAGGATCAGGCTGACAAAGGGCACCTGAAAGTCCTGGCGCAGGCTGTCTTCGACGCTGATCACCACGTCTTCCAGGCTGGCGGCGTCCATCAGCGACAGGATCAGGCGGCGGGTCTTGTCGAACAGCCGGTCGTTGTCGCGGGCGACGTCCATCAACTGCGAGAGGCGATGACGCATCTCGATGTTGCGGTCGCGCAGGATGCTCATCTGCCGCTCGACCAGCGAAACGGTGTCACCGCGCTGGTGGGGAATGCGCATGGCGGGCAGCAGTTCTTCGTGCTCGACGAAGAAGTCCGGATGAGCCTCCAGGTATGCGGCAACCGCTGCCGCCTCCAGGCTCTCGGACGCTGATTCGTCGGACTGTCGGGCGGGTACCTGAGGCTTGTCGGTCATGGTTTCTGCTCACTCAAAGACGCACTTGTCCTTCGTATACACGCACTGCCGGGCCGGTCATCAGCACCGGATGGCCAGGGCCTGCCCATTCAATGGACAGACGCCCGCCGGGCAGGTCGATCAACAGTGGCGAATCCATCCACCCCTGGCTGATTGCTGCGACAGCCGCAGCGCAAGCGCCGGTGCCGCAGGCCTGGGTTTCCCCGGCGCCGCGTTCCCAGACGCGCAACTGCGCGCGGTTGCGGTCGATGACCTGGAGGAAACCGACGTTGACCCGTGCCGGAAAGCGCGGATGGTGTTCGATTTTCGGCCCCAGTTCATGCACCGGTGCATTGTTGATGTCCTGTACGCGCAGCACCGCATGGGGGTTGCCCATTGACACAGCGGCCAGTTCGACGGTGGTGCCGTCGACTTCCAGCTGATAGCTGCTGGCCTGCGCCGGTGCGTCGAACGGAATATCCGCCGGCACCAGACGCGGCGCACCCATGTTCACCCCGATCTGGCCGTCGTTACGCACGTCCAGCTCGATGATGCCGCCCTTGGTCTCGACGCGAATCTGCCGCTTGGCGGTCAGGCGCTTGTCCAGAACGAAGCGGGCGAAGCAGCGTGCACCGTTGCCGCACTGTTCCACTTCCGAGCCATCGGAGTTGAAGATCCGGTAACGGAAATCCACGTCCGGATTGCTCGGCGCTTCGACGATCAGCAATTGGTCGAAACCGATACCGGTGTGCCGGTCGCCCCATTGCTTGGCGTGCTTGGGCTGAATATGCGCGTGCTGGCTGACCAGGTCGAGAACCATGAAGTCATTGCCCAGGCCGTGCATTTTGGTAAAACGCAGCAGCATGGGTTACTCCGGCAGCAGGCTTTCGCCGGCAAACAGCTCAGCCACGGTTTCGCGGCGGCGCACTTCAAAAACCTGATCACCGTCTACCAACACTTCAGCGGCACGGCCACGGGTGTTGTAGTTGGAACTCATCACGAAGCCGTAGGCACCGGCCGAATGCACGGCCAGCAGGTCGCCTTCTTCCAGCGCCAGCTCACGATCCTTGGCGAGGAAATCGCCGGTTTCGCAGATCGGGCCGACGATGTCGTATTTGCGCGCAGCGGAGTCACGCGGTTTGATCGCAGTGACGTCCATCCAGGCCTGATACAGCGCCGGGCGGATCAGGTCGTTCATCGCTGCGTCGACGATGGCGAAATCCTTGTGTTCGGTGTGCTTGAGGTACTCGACCTGGGTCAGCAGCACGCCGGCGTTGGCGACGATGAAACGACCCGGTTCGAACACCAGCGCCAAGTCACGGCCGTTCAGACGCTCGCGCACAGCCTTGATGTAGTCGCCGGCCAGTGGCGGCTCTTCATCGCGATACCGCACGCCCAGGCCACCACCGAGATCGATGTGGCGCAGGTGGATGCCGCAATCACCGAGGCGGTCGACCAGATCGAGCAGGCGGTCTAGAGCATCGAGGAACGGTGGCAGCGTGGTCAATTGCGAACCGATGTGGCAATCGACGCCGATCACTTCCAGGTTCGGCAGGTGCGCGGCACGCACGTACACGTCTTCGGCGTCGGCAATGGCGATGCCGAACTTGTTCTCTTTGAGACCGGTGGAAATGTACGGGTGGGTACCGGCATCGACGTCCGGGTTGACGCGCAACGAGATCGGCGCGCGAACGCCCAGTTCGGCAGCCACGACTTGCAGGCGCTCGAGTTCGTCGGTGGATTCGACGTTGAAGCAGTGCACGCCGACTTCCAGCGCGCGACGCATGTCGTCACGGGTCTTGCCGACGCCGGAGAACACGATCTTGTCGGCACTGCCGCCAGCGGCCAGTACGCGTTCCAGCTCGCCACGGGAAACGATGTCGAAACCGGCGCCGAGACGGGCCAGGACATTCAGCACGCCGAGGTTGGAGTTGGCCTTGACGGCGTAGCAGACCAGGTGCGGCATGCCGGCCAGGGCATCGGCGTAGGCCAGATACTGGGCTTCGATGTGCGCACGCGAGTAGACATAGGTGGGCGTGCCGAAGCGGTCGGCGATGGCGGACAGCGCCACACTTTCCGCGAACAGCTCCCCGCCACGGTAGTTAAAAGCGTCCATGGCGATCCCTTATTGGTAAACGTCGTGCTTGTGTGCTTTGGACGGCTGCTTCTGCGAAGACTGGGCTTGCTCGGCCGGGTCCTGATCGTCATCCGGCAGGTACAGCGGGCCTTTTTGACCACAGGCCGAAACGAGGCAGGCAACCGCGACGAGCGCAGCAAGGGAAGAGATCAGGCGCTTCATGGCGAAATCCTTGAAAATGCGTTAATTGCGCCGGAGTATACCGGCCACCCGGCAGCTTGCCTATGCGAGGGGGTTCCCGTCCGGCGGGGCTCCCTGAATACGCCTGGAGCCTTGTGGGAGCGAGCCTGCTCGCGAAGACGCCGGCACATCCGATATGTTTACTGCCAGACACACCGCTATTCGCGAGCAAGCTCGCTCCCACAGGGTTCGGTGTTGATGGGCCGGCAGGTGCTTGGTCGTTAATCTTTGCAATCGGCCGGCAGCGTCCGTATCTTGCGGCGCTTGAGCCTGAGCAGACATTTTTTGAGGTTGCCACAATGAGTTTGTCCGAAGCGCGTTTCCACGATCTGGTCGATGCCACCCAGCAGGCGTTGGAAGAGTTGCTGGAGGATCATGCCGACGATATCGAGATCACGGCCGGCATGATGACCATCAAGTTCGATAACGGCAGCCAGCTGATCATCAGTCGTCAGGAGCCGCTGCGTCAGCTGTGGCTGGCGGCGCGTTCCGGTGGATTCCATTTCGACTACGACGAAGAGTCGGGCAAATGGAGTTGCGAGAAGTCCGAAGAGTTGCTCGGTGAAGTACTGGCTCGTTGTGTCCAGGACCAGGCCGGCCTCGAGCTGGATTTCGAAGAGATCTGATCGTGACCGAGGCTGCCCCGCGTCCCCCGAAGCCGCTCTATAGCAACGTCAGCCCGGCCGTGCCGTCGCCGTGCACCGGCGTGTGCCGGCTGGATGAGCAGAAGGTTTGCCTCGGCTGTGCACGGCATGTCGAAGACATTCGCGAGTGGCGCTCGGCCGATGATGAGCGCCGGCGGGTGATCGTAGCGCAGGCCGCCAAGCGCAAAGCGACTTCCCTGTAGGAGCTGCCGAAGGCTGCGATCTTTTGATCTTGCTCCTTTAAAAGCAAAGATCGCAGCCTGCGGCAGCTCCTACAGGGTTAGCGGGTTGCCGGGTGGGTGACTTGTATATTTTTTGAGCTGTGATAGTGTCCGAACACGCCTCAACCCATCGAGGCCTGGTGAAAACCCCGTCTTTTTTGGCGGGGTTTTGCTTTTTTTGTGTGCAGAAGAAAGGAGTCTGCCCGGATCATGACCGCACCTTCCATCACCCTTACCCGTCTGGACGTACAACGTCTGGAGCGCCTGATCGACAGCCTGGATGACACGCTGCCGGGCGTGATCGCGCTGCAAACCGAACTGGACCGCGCCGATACACTGGTCGGTCACGATGAAGTGCCCGCTGATGTCGTGACAATGAATTCCCGCGTGCACTGCCGCGAAGAAGGCAGTGGCAAGGACTATCACCTGACGCTGGTCTATCCCAAGGATGCCAACGCCGACGAGGGCAAGATCTCGATCCTCGCACCGGTCGGCAGCGCGTTGCTGGGCCTGAAAGTCGGTCAGCACATCGATTGGCCGGCGCCCGGCGGCAAGACCCTGAAACTGACCTTGCTGGAAGTTGAATCGCAGCCGGCCAACGGCGGTGAATTCCGCGAGTGACCCAGCCTCAGACCTGTTCGAGCGCCTCGTTCAGGGCGCGCTCCAGGTCGGCCTTGTAGCGCAGATAAAGATTGCTTGAACTCTGACCATCACCGAGCAGGCCCGAGAGGTCCAGGTCGGTGATGTAGCAGCGGTAGCGCTCGGTCTCGCGGCGTTGCTCGACGATTTCCCGGGCGACCACGTGGAACAACTGGTCACCATGTTCCAGCTCGCTGAATTCCCGTTGATTGCAATACAAGGTGACTTGCACCTCTCCGGGCGCGGCTTTGCCGACGATCGCCTGCACGTCGTAGAACGGTTTGTTGACCGGTGTCTGCGGCGCCGGCCGAGCTTCGACCCGGCGCGCGCGCCCTGGGCCCGAAGGCAACAGCTGGTAATACAAGGTGTCGAGGCTGACCGCCGGGCTGCCGTCCATCGGCAACAGCGCTTCACGTCGGTACTGGATCGATTGCAGGAAGCGCTGCAACGGCACCAGCAGACTCTGTTCGTCGTGATACGGCAGATGCTGTTGCCACAGCGCGTTGAACTCATCCAGCACGTACAGCTCGGCCTGTTGTTCGCTGATCCGGTAGAACACCTGAATCGATTCCGGCTGGCCCATTGGCAGGATCAACGCGAGGTCGTGATCCTCCAGCGCCATCGGATCCAGGTGCAGCGGGCTGTAGCGCGGCTGTTCTTCGCCCAGATAATCGAGCAGCGCCGGCAATGTCGCGAGCGCGACATGGTTGACCTGGCCCGGCACCAGTTCCAGCACGTGATAGTGCTGTTGCACCTGAATCAGATAGCGGTGATTGAGCTCGCTGAGCAGCAGGGTTTGCGCGGTGTCGATGACTTCTTCGACGCGCCGGGCAATGAACTGCGCGCGGTTGTGGCAGAAGCAACGCACTTTCAATGACGGCTGCTGCGGGCCGCGCGGCAGGTTGTTGAGGTAGTCGCGCAGGCAATCGAGCAATGCGTGGGGGCCATCGAAACGGTTGACCAGCACTTCATTCCAGCTGTTGAGCGTGACCTGGTCGAGGGTCAGCACGAGGTTTTCGCGCACCCCGGCGTAACTCAGCGAGTCAGTACGCTCGGTGGTCATCAGGATGTTCAGGTCGCGGTGATGCTTGAGCGGATCGACACCGACGTTGACCAGCATCAGCACTTCGCTCGGCACCGCGGCACGCAGCAGCGGTTCTTCGGCGACGGTCGGCAAGGGCAGGGCGATGCACTGCTGCAGGCTGCCGAGCAGGTTGAACAACTCGAACTCGCTCATGTCGCTGCTGCCGGGGTGCAGCGCCAGTCGGGTGCTGCTGTCGATCACACCGTTGCGATGGCACCAGGTCAGCAGTTCGAGCAGTTCGCGGCTGCGCTTGATCGGCGCGAAGTGCTCCCATTCCAAGGCATTCAGGCTGCCGTTGTACAAGCCCCACTGGGTTTGCCCAGGCTCTTTTTTATTCGGCGATTGCACCAGCGTCAGGGTGTCTTCGGCCAGATCCGGGGCGATGCCGGGATTGATGAATTCGACCTTGTCGGCCTTGCGCTCGAACGCGGCGTACAAGCGACGACCGAGCACGTTCAGGTCGCGCTTGTTGATCAGGCTGACGGTCTGTTCGCTGCGGGCGAACTGGGTCAGGAAGCGATAGCTGTAGTTCAGCTCATTGACCAGGGCGCGGCGTTCGGCGCTGACCTGGCGGACTTTCCACTGGCTGCGGCTGTCGAGCAAGGCCAGCTGGCGCTGATCCCAATGCCATTCGTGCGCCAGGCGTTCCAGCAACGAGCGCTGCCAGCTCTGGGTGCGGCTGTTGCCGGTGAGCTTGCGGTTGACCTTGAGGTACAGCGCGCGGCGCACCAACTCCAGACGCTCCGGTTCGTTGCGGGCGCTGAGGTATTCCTCGATGCGTCGGTACACCACCATGTACGGATCGAGCTCATCCAGGTCCAGCTGATTGGCGAACACGGCTTGCTTGTAGCGCAGGCTCAGGCACTGCACGTTCGGGTGTTCGCTGGCGTAGACCTCGGTCAGCAACAGCTTGAGCACCGACTTGTAGGGCGACTCGATGCCCTTGAACAACTGCCACAGGCCGGCGCCGATGAACTCGCCCGGCGGAATCGTTGCCAGATGCCCGAGATCAAGCGTCTCGTCGGCGCGAATGAAGCGCTTGGACAGCAGAGTGTGGGTGTACAGGTCGTAAGCGCTTTCTTCGTAGACCGGTACCAGCCACCAGATCGGCGTGCGCCCGGCCAGCCAGATCGCGGTGCGATAAAACTCGTCCAGCAGCAGATAGTGCTGAGTGCTGCCGCAGTTCTCGGAACTGAGTTGGGTGTCGCGTTCGCCTTTGACGAAGCGCACCGGGTCGATCAGAAAGAAGTGCGCCTCGGCGCCTTGGGTCGCGGCCCAGGCTTCGAGGAGCTGGCATTTTTTGCGCAGCTCGGCGAGTTCGTTGTCGCTCAGGTCCGGCGCATGGCAGACCCACACGTCCATGTCGCTCTGATCGGCCTGAGCCAGGGTGCCGAGGCTGCCCATCAGGAACAGACCGTGAATTGGCCGTGGCGGGTTGCTGCCGTGGCGTGGCTTGTAGGAGAACGAGCGAGTCAGGCGCTGTGCTTCGGCGAGGGTGGTGGCGTCTGGTTCATAGTTGGACAGCCCGGCTGGCGTACTGCCGGAGACATAACCCGGCAACAGTGGGTGATTGACGTGGAAGAACAGCGGCAGCAGGGTCAGCACGCTTTGCTGGCGGGTCGACAAACCTTCTAACGCCCGGCCAAGGCGACCTTCATTGAGTTTGAGAAAGCGCGCACGCAGTTGGCTGAGTACCTTGCGGTCGATTCCCTCGTCCAGATCGGGGCGGATTTCATGGGTGCGCGTCATGTCAGCTCAAACCGGCTCGCAGGCTCGGACGAAGAGGGTCTCGGAATGGGAGGCAGTTTAGCCTTTGCGCAGCGGGACTTTTAAGCTGAATTTGTTTTTGACGTCAGATTTTTAGCGGGGAGCGATCAAGCGGGCCCGCGGAAATCCCGTGGCAGGAGTTCCCGTGGGCAAAGACGGGAAAAATCAGGCGGTTTCCTGCTCTCTCAGAATGGTCAGCACGGTTTGCACATTTTGCGCGGCATCACGACCCAGGCTGGTCAGATACCCGCCATCAGGCTGGTCGGTGAGTTCTTTCTCGAAGAGGCGTTTGGCGGCGGCGATATGTTTCGGGGCAGCGGTCTGATGAATTTTCAAACCTTCCTGGGAACTGTCCAGGTTGAAGAGTGCGAGGACTTCCAGTTCGGCAACCAACTCAGGGGTAAGCGACATAAGGACTCCAGACTTTCTAGGAATTGGACGACAGCGCCCCTAAGGTGAACCCGCTTTTGCGGCATGTCCAGTGCTCAGATCAGGGATTTTGTCTTGAGGCGGATTCCAGTGTAGTCGGGGCCGGAGAGATGGCTGGATGGATGGGTGACAAATTGTGTGGGAGCGAGCCTGCTCGCGAAAGCGGTGTGTCATATAGCGTTGTTTTTGCTGATGCACGGCATTCGCGAGCAGGCTCGCTCCCACAGGGGGATGTGTTTGGCCTACTGCTTTTCGGGTGGCAGCTCAGGCAACGCACGCAGTGCGGTTTCATACCACTTCGTATCGAACGCGCGGTCCTCGTCGAGCATCGCGTCAATCTCGTAGGCCAGCACGTGCGCCATGAGGTTGAGGATCTCTTCACGCTCGACACCCACCAGCGTCAGCTTGTTGAAGGTCGCCTTGGCCGCTGGCGGGTTGTCGCTTTCGATCTGGTTCTCGATGGCTTCGATCAACGTCGCCTCGGTGAACTCTTCTTCGTCGTTGTCGATGTCTGTCGGCTCGCTCATGGCAGGCTCCTCAAGGAAAGGCGCCAGTTTACCCGCATTCAGCGGCGTGATGCTGCTGGCAGGATCATGGCGGGCGATCTATAAACAGTGACTGCCCACCCCGCACGGCCTGGAGGCTATGTGATGTTCAAGCTCTACGGATTCGCTGTCAGCAACTACTACAACATGGTCAAACTGGCACTGCTGGAAAAAGGCCTGGCGTTCGAAGAGGTGACGTTCTACCCGACGCAGACCCCGCAATCGCTGGCGATCAGCCCGCGCGGCAAAGTACCGGTGCTGGGCGTCGAGGCGGGTTTCATCAACGAAACCGCGATCATCCTCGAATACCTCGAGCAGACCCAGAAAGGCACGCCGCTGCTGCCGAGCGATCCATTCGAGCGTGCGCAGGTATTGGCGATTGCCAAGGAAATCGAGCTGTATATCGAGCTGCCGGGTCGCGCCTGTTATGGCGAAGCGTTCTTCGGCTCGCCGGTACCGGAGGCGATCAAGGAGAAAACCAAAGCCGAGCTGCTGCTGGGTTTCGCAGCGTTGAGTCGACACGGCAAATTCGCCCCGTACGTGGCGGGCGACAGCTTGAGCATCGCGGATTTGTACTTCCTCTACAGCGTGCCGCTGGCCTGTGCGGTCGGGCAGAAGCTGTTCGGGATCGACTTGCTGGCAGAGATGCCGAAAGCCAAGGCGCTGCTGGAGCGGCTTGAGCAGAATCCGCATGTGCAGAAGATTGCAGCGGACAAAGAACTAGCGATGCCAGCGTTTTTGGCGATGATCGCGGCGAAGAAGTGAATTTTATAGCGCTCTGAAGAAAGCCTTCGCGAGCAGGCTCGCTCCCACAGGGGATTTTGTCGGCCACAAATTTTGTGTTTAACAAAAATCCAAATGTGGGAGCGAGCCTGCTCGCGAAGCTTTTGACCTTTAGCGGCTGGCGATCAGGGCCTGACCGCGAACCACCGCTGCCTTGACCTGCGCCGGCGCCGTCCCGCCGATATGGTCACGGGCATTCACCGAACCTTCCAGGGTCAGCACGGCGAACACGTCCTGCTCGATCTGGTCGCTGAACTGACGCAGTTCTTCCAGGCTCATCTCGGCCAGATCCTTGCCAGTGTCCACGCCGTACTTCACCGCGTGACCGACGATTTCGTGGCAGTCACGGAACGGCAGACCACGGCGCACCAGGTAGTCCGCCAGGTCGGTCGCGGTGGAGAAACCACGCAGGGCCGCTTCACGCATGATTGCGTGTTTCGGCTTGATCGCCGGGATCATGTCAGCGAACGCACGCAGCGAATCGCGCAGGGTGTCGGCGGCGTCGAACAGCGGTTCCTTGTCTTCCTGGTTGTCCTTGTTGTAGGCCAGTGGCTGGCCTTTCATCAGGGTCAGCAGGCCCATGAGTGCACCGAACACACGGCCAGTCTTGCCGCGTACCAGTTCCGGCACGTCCGGGTTTTTCTTTTGCGGCATGATCGAGCTGCCGGTGCAGAAGCGGTCCGGCAGATCGATGAACTGGAACTGCGCGCTGGTCCACAGCACCAGCTCTTCGGAGAAACGCGACAGGTGCATCATCGCGATGCTGGCGGCCGAGCAGAATTCGATGGCGAAGTCGCGATCGGAAACGTTGTCCAGCGAGTTGCCGCCGACAGCGTCGAAGCCCAGCAGTTGCGCGGTGTATTCGCGATCGATCGGATAGGTGGTGCCGGCCAGCGCAGCGCTGCCCAGCGGCATGCGGTTGGTGCGCTTGCGGCAGTCGACCAGACGCTCGTAGTCGCGGCTGAGCATTTCGAACCACGCCAGCATGTGGTGGCCGAAGGTCACAGGCTGAGCAGTTTGCAGGTGAGTGAAGCCGGGCATGATGCTCGCCGCTTCACGCTCGGCCTGCTCCAGCAGGCCTTTTTGCAGGCGGGTGATCTCGGCCAGGATCAGGTCGATCTCGTCACGCAGCCACAGACGGATGTCGGTGGCGACCTGGTCGTTGCGGCTACGCCCGGTGTGCAGTTTCTTGCCGGTGATGCCGATGCGATCGGTCAGGCGTGCTTCGATGTTCATGTGCACGTCTTCAAGGTCGACGCGCCAGTCGAACTGGCCGGCCTCGATTTCGCCCTGAATGGTCTTCAGGCCGTCGATGATGCTGTCGCGCTCGGCATCAGTCAGCACGCCGACCTTGGCCAGCATGGTGGCGTGGGCGATCGAGCCCATGATGTCGTGGCGATACAGGCGCTGGTCGAAGGTGACGGAGGCGGTGAAGCGGGCGACGAAGGCGTCGACGGGTTCACTGAAGCGGCCGCCCCAGGACTGATTGGTCTTGTCAGTGCTCATGAATTCGCTCGTATCGGCTTGAAGAAAGAAGGCGTGAAACGCTGGCGCGGATAATAACAGGGTTGCCAATCCTGTCGCTGACACCGGTCGATACGTTTTTTTCTCATCTGCTCATTCATAGTCGGCGCCGTCTGCGGGGGATTTGCGCAAGGATATTTTTCGATTGAGCAATATCGGCCCGGCAAGCGTCTACAGTTGGACATAAGGGTCGGCGCGACTGCGGATCGCGCAAAGGTCTGGACGCCGACTATAAGAAGAGGGGGTGGGTGGTTTTGTCCTTTGGCATACCCCGTGAAAAACGCAGGCAACAGCGGGCTTTGAGCAGTACGACCCGGACACTGGCAAATATTGCTGGCCGACGTACGGCACTTTTTGGCGCTCGGGCTAGTCTTAGCGTGGATCGCGGTGACGGACGTCACTTCACCTGTCTACGCTATCCTTGTGCGAGACTCACGCAGGAATCCAGCGCAATATGAATGTCCTGATCGTTGATGACGAACCACTGGCTCGCGAGCGCCTAAGCCGAATGGTAAGCGAGCTCGAGGGTTATACAGTCCTGGAGCCCAGCGCCACGAATGGCGAAGAGGCGTTGGCGCTGATCGACAGCCACAAGCCGGATATCGTGCTGCTCGATATCCGCATGCCGGGCCTCGATGGCCTGCAGGTCGCTGCCCGTCTGTGCGAACGCGAAACGCCGCCGGCTGTGGTGTTTTGCACCGGCCCCGATGAATTTGCCGTGGAAGCCCTGCAGGCCAGCGCCGTGGGCTATGTGGTGAAACCCGTGCGAACCGAACATCTGCATGACGCCCTGAAACGGGCTGAACGTCCCAACCGGGCGCAACTCTCCGCCCTGACCCGTCCCGCCGCCGAAAGCGGTAACGGCCCGCGCAGTCACATCAGCGCCCGCACCCGCAAAGGCATCGAGCTGATCCCGCTGGATCAGGTGGTCTATTTCATAGCCGATCACAAATACGTGACTCTGCGCCATGAAAGCGGCGAAGTGCTGCTGGATGAGCCGCTCAAAGCCCTCGAAGACGAATTCGGCGAGCGTTTCGTGCGCATCCACCGCAACGCGCTGGTCGCCCGCGACCGCATCGAGCGTCTGCAACGCACACCGCTGGGGCATTTCCAGTTGTTCCTCAAGGGCCTCAATGGTGATGCGCTGATCGTCAGCCGCCGGCATGTGGCGGGTGTGCGCAAGATGATGCAGGGCCTCTGACCCGGCCTTCTTGCGCGGTTGCACTTTCTTCTGCCGGGCATTGCAGGCCAGGGAGGCCACGCCGTTTCTGATTCAAGTCAAAGTGGATTTGGCTGAGCTGTTATTATCCGCCGTATCTATTCAGTACGGATTGATCCATGTCCTCTCGCGAAATCCGCATCGCCACCCGTAAAAGTGCGCTGGCCCTCTGGCAGGCCGAATACGTCAAAGCCCGTCTGGAAGCGGCCCATCCGGGTCTGCTGGTGACGCTGGTGCCCATGGTCAGTCGCGGCGACAAGCTGCTCGACTCGCCGCTATCGAAAATCGGCGGCAAGGGCCTGTTCGTCAAGGAGCTGGAAACCGCGCTGCTGGAAAACGAAGCCGACATCGCCGTGCATTCGATGAAAGACGTGCCGATGGACTTCCCCGAAGGCCTTGGCCTGTTCTGTATCTGCGAACGCGAAGACCCGCGCGATGCTTTCGTTTCCAATACCTACGCCAGCCTCGATGCGCTGCCTGCCGGCGCCATCGTCGGCACCTCCAGCCTGCGGCGACAGGCGCAGTTGCTGACCCGTCGTCCTGATCTGGAAATCCGCTTCCTGCGCGGTAACGTCAACACTCGTCTGGCCAAGCTCGATGCCGGCGAGTACGACGCGATCATCCTCGCGGCGGCCGGTCTGATCCGTCTCGGTTTTGAAGAGCGCATCACCTCGGCCATCAGCGTCGATGACAGCCTGCCGGCCGGTGGTCAGGGCGCCGTCGGCATCGAGTGCCGCAGCGCCGACACGCAAATCCACGCCTTGCTCGCACCGTTGCATCACGCCGACACCGCTTCGCGCGTGACCGCTGAACGTGCCCTCAACAAACACCTGAATGGCGGCTGCCAGGTGCCGATCGCCTGCTACGCCGTGCTTGAAGGTGAGCAGTTGTGGTTGCGTGGTCTGGTGGGCGAACCGAGCGGTGGCAAGCTGCTCAGCGCCGAAGCGCGTGCGCCGCGTGCCAATGCCGAAGCGTTGGGCGTGCAGGTCGCTGAAGCGTTGCTCAGTCAGGGTGCCGACGACATTCTCAAAGCGGTGTATGGCGAGGCAGGTCACGAGTGACTGGCTGGCGCCTGCTGCTGACGCGCCCTGCGGATGACTGCGCGGCGCTGGCCGAGGTGTTGGCCGGGCAGGGGATTTCCAGCAGTTGCCTGCCGCTTCTGGACATCGTGCCGCTGCCGGTTTCCGAGAAAATACGTCAGGCGCTGAAGCGGCTTTCCGGTTGCAGCGCGGTCATCGTGGTCAGCAAACCGGCGGCGCGGATTGCGCTTGATCTGCTGAACGCTCATGGGCTTCAGTCGTTGTCGATGCCGTGGTTCAGCGTCGGTGCGGCGACCGCGCAGATTCTTCGCGATCACGGTCTCGACGTACACTTTCCCGCCGACGGCGATGACAGTGAAGCCCTGCTGCAATTGTCGCGTCTGCGCGAGGCGGTCACCGAGCCCGGCGCGCAGGTGCTGATCCTGCGTGGCGAGGGTGGCCGCGAGCTGCTCGCCGAGCGCCTGCGCGCGCTTGGTGCTAGTGTCGAGTATCTGGAGTTGTATCGGCGTGACCTGCCGGCCTACCCGCCGCAAGAGCTGCCGCGGCGCATTGCAGCGGAACGCTTGAACGGGCTGGTGGTCAGCAGTGGACAGGGTTTCGAGCACTTGCGCCAGATGGCCGGCGATGCCTGGCCTTCAATTGCGCAGTTGCCGTTGTTTGTGCCAAGCCCAAGGGTTGCCGAGCTGGCACATGCCGCCGGGGCCCGAACAGTTGTGGATTGCCGCGGCGCGAATGCCGCGGCTTTGCTGACGGCGTTACGGGAGCATCCCGTGCCCGTTCTCTAATGCAAAGGATGGATACGTGAGCGAAACAGCCTTGCCTAAAGATGATGTCCAGCCTGTGATCGATGCCCAGGTTGAAACTCCACCGCCGGCCAAAGAGCCGCGCCGAGGCAGCGGACTGGCCATTGTCGCCCTGTTGCTCGGCGCTGCCGGCGTGGCGATCGGTGGCTGGGGTGTCTGGCAGGTGCGTCACCTGCAGAGCAACACCGCACAACAGTCAGGCCAGGTGCAGGCACTGAACGATCAGGCGCAAAGCCTCAAGCTTAATGAACAGCGCCTGACCGAGCGCCTCGCGCAACTGCCCGGTGCCGACGAACTTGCCGAGCGCCAGCGTCTGGTGACGCAACTGCAGGGTGATCAGCAGCGCCTCAACCAGCGTCTGGAAACCGTTCTCGGCGCCAGCCGCAAGGACTGGCGTCTGGCCGAGGCCGAGCATCTGCTGCGTCTGGCCAGCCTGCGACTTTCGGCCTTGCAGGACATCAGCAGCGCCCAGGCGCTGGTGCAGGGCGCCGACGAAATCCTCCGTGAACAGAACGATCCCGGCTCGTTCGCCGCCCGCGAGCAAGTGGCCAAGACCCTCGTCGCCCTGCGCAGCACCGAGCAGCCGGATCGCACCGGGCTGTTCCTGCGCATCGGGGCCTTGCGCGATCAGGTCATTGAACTGACCGAGCTGGCGCCTGAGTACAAGGATCGCGGCGAATCGCTGCTGGGCCTGACCGCTGACGGCGATGGCGCCAGTCGCTGGGCGCAGTGGTGGGATCAGGTGTCGCGCTACATCCGCATCGATTTCAATGCCGACAAGAACGTCAAGCCATTGCTGGCCGGGCAAAGTCTGAGCCAGGTGCGCCTGGCCCTGAGTCTCGCGCTGGAGCAGGCGCAATGGGCGGCGCTCAATGGCCAGGCGCCGGTCTACACCCAGGCACTGACAGAGGCGCGGGACGTGCTGAAGGGCAATTTCAATCCGGACAATCCGCAGAGCAAAATCATGCTCGAACAGGTTGCCGAGCTGAGCCAGCAACCGGTCACCGTCAAGACGCCGGACCTGACCGGCACGCTGAGTGCGGTGCAGGCTTATCTGGAGCGCCGTAACGTCAACGCTGAAGAATCGGTCAAGCCGTTCGCCAAACCTGCCGCCAATACCGCGCAGGAGACCACGCCATGAAACGCCTGTATGTGATCGTGTTTCTGGTGATCGCGGCGACAGCGGCACTGGGCCTGGCGATTGCCGAGCACTCCGGTTACGTGCTGATTGCCTACAAGAGCTTTCGCTATGAATCGAGCCTGTGGGCGGCGCTGGCACTGATCGCGGTGTTGTGGCTATTGATCTGGGGGATCAAGGCCCTGGTCGAGCTGGTCATGGCCTCCAGTGGCGTGGTCAACCCGTGGTCGCGCCGCAACCGCAGCCGGCGGGTGCAGGTGGCCATCGAACACGGGCAGCTTGATCTCGCCGAGGGTCGTTGGGCCAGCGCGCAACGTCACCTGTCTCGCGCCGCTGAGGCCGAGCGCCAGCCGCTGTTGTATTACCTCGGCGCGGCACGCGCGGCCAACGAACAAGGCAAGTACGAGGAGTGTGATCAGTTGCTTGAGCGTGCGCTGGAGCGCCAGCCGCAGGCCGAGTTGGCGATTGCCTTGAGTCATGCACAGTTGCAGACCGATCGTGGTGACACCGACGGCGCCCTGGTGACCCTGCAAGCGATGCACGAGCGGCATCCGCATAACGTGCAGACCTTGCGACAGTTGCAGCGTCTGCATCAGCAGCGCGGCGACTGGTCGGCAGTGATTCGCCTGTTGCCGGAACTGCGCAAGGACAAGGTGCTGCCGCCGGCCGAACTGGCTGAACTGGAACGTCGTGCCTGGGGTAACAACCTGTCCCTGGCGGCGCATCGGGACGAGGATGGCAAGGTCGGTCTGCAGTCACTCACTCGTGCCTGGGAACAGCTGACTTCTGCGCAGCGTCAGGAGCCGGCGCTGGTGCTGGCATACGCCGAGCAACTGCGTCAGCTGGGTGCTCAGGTGGAAGCGGAGGAAGTCCTGCGCAGCGCCCTCAAGCGCAAGTACGACAGCCATCTCGCGCGTCAGTATGGCCTGGTGCGCGGCAGTGATCCGGCGCGTCAGTTGCAGGCCGCTGAAGGCTGGCTCAAGGAGCATCCGGCGGATCCGAGCCTGTTGCTGACCCTCGGTCGACTGTGTCTGCAAACCAGCTTGTGGGGCAAGGCACGGGATTATCTGGAAAGCAGTCTGCGGGTGCAGCGTAACCCGGAAGCCTGCGCAGAGCTGGCGCGTCTGCTTGCGCAACTGGGTGACACCGAGCGCAGTAACCAGCTGTTCCAGGAAGGCCTCGGACTGCTGGATGAGCGCCTGCTGGCCGCGCCGTTGCCGGTGCCGGTTCACGCCTGAAATCACGAGGGAGGACGCTCCCTCGTGAACGTTCAGTGAGCGAATAATGACCTCCGGCAGGCTTCTTGGGCAAAGTCCTACAGCGGGATACACCTTTTCCTCTCGCGCCTGTCGGGTTTTCCCTACGCTTCTGGTGAACTGTCGCCAGGCACCTGCCTTGAAAGGCTGACAAGCTTTCCTCTACCGTAACTGCCTGTCTCCACTGTTACGGAAAAGCCATGTCGTTGGCCTGTTCACGCTCCTTGTTTTTCACGGCTTTCACTGCAGGCGCACTGGCCCTGGGAGCTTCCTATTATCTTGAATATGCGGTGGGGCTGACGCCCTGCAGCCTGTGCCTGGCGCAACGCTTTTTCATGGCGTTGCTGACGGCCTGTTGCGGGCTGGCGGCGATCCATGGCCCACGGCGTGTCGGCCTGTCGCTCTATTGGGCTGCCGCGCTTGGCCTGAGCCTGAGTGGAACCACGGCGGCCTGGCGGCAGGTGCTGTTACAGAGTGATCCGCTGGTGCAAATGACCCGTTGCGCGCCCGATTCCGAAGCGCTGTTCAGCAACCTGCCGTGGTTGTGTGCAACGGTGCGGATGTTCAAGGGTGGTGTCGATTGCGCGGAAATTTCCTGGACGTTGTTCGATTTGAGCATCCCGGAATGGAGTCTGCTGTTCTTTGTGGCGATGTCGATTCTTGCGGTGTACCAATTGCTGCGTCTGGTCTGGAGCGCTCTGCGGCGACCGCTCAGCGGCGAAGCGTCGCACCGGACGCTGGTCGGGGATTAAACACTTGTATGAACTTTATCTCCTGCGTACCTTGAAGCCATAGGCGTGCGGGCATAATCTGGCCCGCACGTGTCATTGGATTTATGTTGCTCGATGACGCTCTGCCCGGTCGGCCTCCAAGCGATAAAAGCCAGAAGAGGGGCGCGGGTGTAGAGCAGCATGACCCACAAGGGAAGAGAGATCGCCATGCTCGAAAGTTGTCAGAATGCTCAGGAACGCTGGGGTGGAGTTCATCTGCTGATCGACCGCTGGTTGCAAGAGCGTGAAGAACTGATCGGTGCCTACGACAAGTTGGGCGACAAACCACAGGCTCTGTCCGAGAACCGTAAACCCTTGCTGGAGTTCTGCGGCGTGCTGGTCGACTACGTCTCGGCCGGGCACTTCGAGATCTACGAACAGCTGACCGGTGAAGCCAAGGCCTTCAACGACAAGCGCGGTCTGGAACTCGCCGAAACCCTCTATCCGCGTATCGACGTCATCACCGAAAAACTCCTCGCGTTCAACGACCTTTGCGATGCAGGCAAGTGCGTCGCCGAGAAGTTCAAGGAACTGGGTGGCCTGCTGCACGAACGCTTCGAACTGGAAGACTGCCTGATTGAAGTGCTGCACACGGCACACAAGCAGGAAGATCCGGTCCAGGCCTGACAGGTTTCTCGCAGGCATAAAAAAACGCGGTGCGTCGAAAGCGCACCGCGTTTTTTGTGCCTGCGAATCGGCGTCGATCAGCTCGTTGCGCCGCGCAATTCGACTTCAAATACCAGCGGTGTAAACGGCGCGATCAGATCGCCCGCACCGTCGGCGCCATAGGCCTGATCCGATGGAATCACCAGTCGCCACTTCGCACCAACCGGCATGTTCTGCAGTGCGGTACGCCACCCGGCAATCACGCTGTCGAGACTGAACCATTGCGGCTGAGTGTTCTGATCGAACACCGTGCCATCCGGCAGGCGACCGACATACAGTACCTGGACTTTTCCATCGGGGCCGGCCTTGGCACCGGTGCCCGGTGTCAGCTCGGTCAGCAGGATGCCATCGGCCAGTTCCTTCACCCCCGGCTTGGCTTTTTCGGCGGTGAGAAAACGTTGCTCGTTTTCCATCGCGGCATCGCTCGAAGGCCGCGAAGCGTGTTCGGCGTTCTGCGATTCATGATCGGCGAGGATCTGCTCGATTCGCGCTTCGCTCAGTGCCAGTGGCTTGCCTTGATAGGCCTGCTGCAAACCGTCGACCAGTGCCTGAATCTGCAGTTGCGGCACCTCCTGGCGCAGCCGCTCGCCGAGGCTGGCACCGAGGCTGTAGGCCAGATCGTGAGCGTCGTTCGCGGTGGTTTTTTCGTCGGCCTGGGCCACGGAAAAAATCATCCAGAGGGATAAAAAAAGGTAGCGCGACATGGGCACTCTCCGTCCTGAGATGCGGGCGATTATGCCAGCGCGAAGGTCTGCAACGGTGAACTGCTTTTGTCTTTGTGCAGAACATTTTCGCTTCGTTGCAACGCAACGGTTTCGTTACTGTCAAGATGACCTAGCGGCGGTAACTGCAGAGGTCTAGTATGAGCCGCACTCACGTCAGCCAGGAGGTAAACCATGTCGGCCACCAAGAAGCCTGTAAACACTCCGTTGCACTTACTCCAACAACTCTCGGGCAGCCTGCTCGAGCATTTGGAAAACGCTTGCTCCCAAGCCTTGGCTGATGCTGAAAAACTGCTCGCCAAACTGGAAAAGCAACGCGGCAAGGCGCAAGAAAAACTGCACAAGTCCCGCACCAAATTGCAGGACGCCGCTGCTGCCGGTAAAGCCAAGGCACAGAACAAGGCCAAGGCTGCCGTCAAAGAACTTGAAGACCTGCTCGATGCGTTGAAGGATCGTCAGTCCGACACTCGCGGCTACATTCTGCAACTCAAGCGCGATGCCCAGGAAAGCCTGAAACTGGCCCAGGGTGTCGGCCGGGTGCAAGAGGCCGCCGGCAAAGCGCTGTCCTCCCGCGCCGCCAAACCAGCAGCAGCGCCTGCGAAAAAAGCGGCAGCCAAACCTGCTGCTGCGAAAGCCCCGGCGAAAACCGCTGCGGCAAAACCGGCAGCCAAACCAGCCGCCAAGGCACCGGCTAAAACAGCCGCCAAACCTGCTGCCAAAACCGCAGTGAAAAAACCGGCTGCGGCGAGCGCTGCGAAACCGGCCGCACGTACTGCCGCTGCCAAACCTGCTGCGGCAAAACCGGCTGCCAAGCCAGCGGCAAAACCTGCTGCGCGCAAAGCTGCACCGGCAAAAACCACTGCTGCCAAACCGGCTGCCAAAGTAGCGGTAAAACCGGCTGCCAAACCTGCCGCGAAAACCGCTACGGCAAAACCGGCAGTCAAGACTGCGGCCAAACCGGTCGCGGCAAAACCTGCTGCCAAGGTTGCTGCCAAACCAGCGGCCAAGCCTGCCGCTAAAACCGCTGCCAAACCTGCAGCAGCAAAACCTGCGACCGCTGCGGCCAAGCCTGCTGCCAAACCAGTAGCCGCTAAGCCAGCCGCCAAGCCAGCAGCAAAACCTGCCGCGAAAAAACCGGCCGTTGCCAAACCCGCTGCCGCCAAACCGGCGACTGCACCGGCTGCCAAGCCAGCCGCTCCGGCACCGGCCGCCGCACCTGCTCCAGCCGCTTCTACCTCGACCACCACGACTGCGCCAACGCCAGCCGCTGCGTCGAGCGTCAGCAGCAACCCGACCAGCGCTTCCTAAGTGCCGGTTGCCGCGACGCGCAGCACGTGCAGCGCGTCGCGGTTCGGGCTGGCGGTCGATCCCGCCAGACTCTCCAGCCATTGCCCGGACGCTGATACTTCATCACGCGGCCAGTCCTGCGCAGCCTGTTCCAGTTGCCACAGCAGATGCCGTTCGGCTTCCAGCTCCAATGCTTTCATTTGTTCTCGCAGACCCTTGAGTACCGGATCTTCCTCGGCCAGGGTTTTCCATTGAGTACGCAACGCACGCAGTGGCTGCACCACCTCCGCATCCCAAGGCCCCACCAGCATTTTCAACTGCTCCAGGCGTTGTTCGTCGCAGGCCACGCCACGTTGTTCCAACCACAGACCGCACAGCAGCAGGCAGACATTGGCCCCCGCCGTTTGCAGTTGCAGGCAGGCAGGTTCTACGTCCGGTCGGGCGTAGGTGGCAAGGGAAAAGCTCCACAGGTCAGGGGACATCGTGCTACTCGCGCCAGTTGTGAGCGAAGCTGGTAGACTCCGCCGCCATTATGATCCGACTTCAGAACCTGACTTTACAGCGTGGCCCGCAACGTCTGCTAGAAGACGCCGAGCTGACCCTGCACGCCGGCCATAAAGCCGGCCTCATCGGTGCCAACGGCGCCGGCAAATCCAGCCTGTTTGCCTTGCTGCGCGGCGAGTTGCACCCGGACTCGGGCGATTGCCTGCTGCCGGCCGACTGGCGGATCGCGCACATGCGCCAGGAGGTCGACACGCTCGAACGCCTGGCGGTCGACTATGTGCTCGATGGCGACCTGCGTCTACGCGAAGTGCAACGTGACCTCGCCGCCGCCGAAGCGGCCCACGATGGTACGGCTCTGGCCCGCCTGCACGCCGAGCTCGACAGCGCCGACGGCTATACCGCCGATGCGCGGGCACGCAAGTTGCTCGCCGGCCTCGGCTTCACCAACGAGCAGATGGATCGTCAGGTAGGCGATTTCTCCGGCGGCTGGCGGATGCGTCTGAACCTGGCGCAGGCCTTGATGTGTCCTTCGGACCTGTTGTTGCTCGATGAACCAACCAACCACCTGGATCTCGACGCGATCATCTGGCTCGAAGAGTGGCTGAAAAGCTACCCGGGCACCTTGCTGCTGATTTCCCACGACCGCGACTTCCTCGATGAAGTGGTCGATCACGTGGCTCATGTCGATCAGCGCAAACTGACTTTGTACCGGGGCGGCTACACCGCGTTCGAACGCGCCCGTGCCGAACGTCTGGCCCAGCAGCAACAGGCCTACGAGAAGCAGCAGGCGCAACGTGCGCACATGGAAAGCTACATCGCCCGCTTCAAGGCCCAGGCCACCAAAGCCCGTCAGGCGCAGAGCCGGATCAAGGCCCTGGAGCGCATGGAAGAGCTATCGGCGGCCCACGTCGATTCGCCGTTCGATTTCGTGTTCCGCGAGTCGACCAGGATCTCCAGCCCGCTGATCGACCTGTCCGATGCGCGACTGGGTTACGGCGAAAAAACCATCCTGGAGAAGGTCAAGCTGCAACTGACCCCGGGGGCGCGGATCGGTCTGCTCGGACCGAACGGTGCCGGTAAATCGACCCTGATCAAGAACCTCGCCGGCGAGCTTGAACCTCTGGCCGGGCGTCTGACCCGTGGCGAGAACACCGTGGTCGGCTACTTCGCCCAGCATCAGCTCGACTCGCTGGATGCCAAGGCCAGCCCGTTGCTGCACTTGCAGCGTCTGGCGCCGACCGAACGCGAGCAGACCCTGCGCGACTTCCTCGGCGGTTTCGATTTCCGCGGCGCGCGCATCGACGAGCCGGTGCTGAATTTCTCCGGTGGCGAGAAGGCCCGTCTGGCGCTGGCATTGATCGCCTGGGAGCGGCCGAATCTGTTGCTGCTCGACGAACCGACCAACCACCTCGACCTGGAAATGCGCCTGGCGCTGACCATGGCGCTGCAGGAATTCAGCGGCGCGGTGTTGGTGGTGTCTCACGATCGGCACTTGCTCAAGAGCACCACCGACAACTTCTACCTGGTCGCTGACGGCAAGGTCGAAGAGTTCGATGGCGACCTCGAAGACTACGCGCGCTGGCTGGTGGAATACCGTCAACGCAATGCGCCGGTCAGCAACACCCCGGTGAACCCGGACAAGACCGACAAGAAGGCTCAGCGTCAGGCTGCTGCTGCATTGCGTCAGCAACTGGCACCGCACAAGCGTGAAGCCGACAAGCTTGAAGCTGAACTGGGCAAGCTCCACGAGAAACTGGCCAAGGTCGATGCCAGCCTCGGCGACAGCGACATCTACGAGCCGGCGCGCAAGAACGAGTTGCGCGATCTGCTGGCCGAGCAAGCCAAATTGAAAGTGCGCGAAGGCGAGCTTGAAGAGGCGTGGATGGAAGCGCTGGAGACGCTGGAAAGCATGCAGGCGGAGCTGGAGGCGTTGTCCTGATGGACGCGTTCAAGTGGCCATTGCCGGCGGTGTGGGTCGAGCCGATCTGGCTCGGCGTGCAGATTCTGCTGATTCTGCTGGCCGGTTATTTCGCTCAGCGTGTCGTCGCTCGCTTCCTCACTGGCCTGGGCGAGCGCTATCCGTTTCCGCCGCAGCTGTTGATGCCGCTGCGTGGTGTATTGCGCTGGCTGATCATGGGCAGCGCGGTAATTATTGTGCTGGAGCGGCTCGGGGTGTCGGCCACGGTACTGTGGACGGCGCTGTCGGGTTTCGTCGCGGTGGCGGCGGTGGCGTTCTTCGCCATGTGGAGCGTGCTGTCGAACCTGCTCTGCGCGATTCTGATCTTCACCGTCGGCCCTTTCCGCCTCGGCGATGTGGTCGAGCTGGTAGACACTACCGACAAGCCCGGCGTCAAAGGCCGGGTGGTGGCGATCAATCTGCTCTACACCACATTGATCGAAGCCGAGGAACTGGGGACGGGCAGCGCCATGGTGCAAGTGCCGAACAGCCTGTTCTTCCAGCGTTCGGTGCGGCGTTGGCGGGGGACGGATGTGTTTCCATCGAGCGGTTTCGAGAAGTAGTTTTTTAAAGCAAGATCAAAAGATCGTCCGATCGCGGCCCGAGCCTGCGGCAGCTCCTACAGGGATCGCATTCCCGTGTAGGAGCTGCCGCAGGCTCGGGCCGCGATCGGACGATCTTTTGCTTTTAGGCCCAAAGCGCATTAGCTTTGACGTCTGTCACGATTCAGAGTCGAGGTGTGCGATGGAGCTTCAAACATGGCTGGCATTCTTTGCCGCCTGCTGGGTGATCAGTCTGTCCCCGGGTGCTGGCGCCATTGCGTCGATGTCCAGCGGTCTGCAATACGGTTTCTGGCGCGGTTACTGGAACGCCCTCGGCCTGCAGATCGGCCTGGCGGTGCAGATCGCGATTGTCGGCGCCGGTGTCGGCGCGATCCTCACCGCATCGGCCACCGCATTCCACGCGATCAAATGGTTCGGTGTGGCCTATCTGGTCTATCTGGCGATCAAGCAATGGCGCGCACTGCCAATGGACATGAGCGATGACGCCGCCGTACGCCCCATCGGCCGGCCTATGGCGCTGGTGTTCCGTGGTTTTCTGGTGAACATCAGCAACCCCAAGGCCCTGGTGTTCATGCTCGCGGTGCTGCCGCAGTTCATTAATCCGCATGCGCCGCTGCTGATCCAGTACGTGGTGATCGGCGTGACCATGATCGCGGTCGACCTGATCGTCATGGCCGGCTACACCGGTCTGGCGTCGAAGGTGTTGCGCCTGTTGCGTACACCGACCCAGCAGAAACGCATGAACCGCACGTTTGCCGGGCTGTTCATTGGCGCGGCGGCGTTCATGGCGACGTTGCGTAAAGCGGTGGTGTAAAAGCTTCGGCCACAAAAAAGGCGACCTCTTGAGGTCGCCTTTTTTTATCCGCCAAGACTTTGGAGTGACGCTCAATTGTGGCGAGGGAGCTTGCTCCCGCTTGAGTGCGCAGCGCTCACAAGCTTTTGGGTCTGCTTCGCAGCCCAGCGGGAGCAAGCTCCCTCGCCACAGAACGCGTTCAGCCAAGAGTCAGTGCAAAATCACCGGCGCGGTATCACGCGGCAGATTGTTGCGCTGCTGCGCCTCACGCGGCTGCTCGTAACCGCCGCCACCGAGCTGCATGCTCAGTTGCCCGGCCACGTCTTCGCCCAGCGCTTTCGAGACATCACGCACCACCCGTGGGCGGTTGAGTGAGATCTTGATGTCGCGGCCATTCACCAGTTTGGTGTCCTGCGCTTCGCCCATCGCCGTGAAGGCCGAGGTGATCTCGTAGGTCTTGGTGTTGATCAGGCTGAAATCCGCCACCAGCGTCAGGCCCAGCACCGCCGAATAGCTGTCGGTGTGCGCCAGCTCGTTTATGTCCTGGGTGAAGTCGATGTCGGACACGGTGCCGAACAGCACGTAATCGGCACCCTTGAAGCTGCCGGCCTTGATCCGCTTGATCACGTCGTAGACGTCACCCTTGGACGATGCGGTGTACGGCGTGCCCTGCACCAGTTGGAACATCCCGGTGCGCAGGATCTCGCCCTTGATGTCGCCGGTGAATTTACGCAGTTCACCTTGTTCGATGTAGCTGGTGGTCGCTTCCAGCTCGTTGTAGTTCGACGAACCACTGGAGCTGTAGTAACCCTCGCGGTAATTGTTCTGCGCCGAAACGATGTGGATGTACTGCTCCACACGCTCCTGATACGCCAGGTCCGTCACCGCGACTTTCGGGGCCGCTTGCACGCTGAACGCGCAAGCCAGGGCCATCATGCCAATCCATGCGCGCATCAATTAACGCTCCGTGGTTTTGCGGATCTCTTTTTCGTCCATCCATTCGGCCAGACCGCTTTCAACGTCGATCAGTTGCAGGCTGAATTTGTAGAAGACGTCCTTGTAGTCGCTGCTGCGCTTGACGATCGAGCTGATCGAGCCTTCCAGGCGGTACTTGGCGGCGATCATGTTGCCAGTCTTGGCCACGGTGCTCTTCTTGTACAGGCCGCTCTGGTTTTGCAGCTTGAGCTGATCGACCTGGCTCTGCATCGCGGTGTTGTCGCTGGCGAAACGGGCGGTGCCGGACTTCATCAGCTGAGTCTTGATGCTGGTGGTGATTTCGCGGGTATCGATGTACTCGCTGGTCTTGTTCTTCACGTCGTAGACCTGCACCACCGGGCGGCCCTGCAGAATGCCGGACTGGGCCAGCGAGCGGGTCATCGATTCGGCGATCATTTGCAGGTCGGTCGAGCCGAATTCGTTGGTCACGGTTTCAACCGCTTTGGTGTCGCCGTAGCTGATGTTCTTGCTACCCAGAGTCGGCGAGGTGTTGGCGCAACCGGAAGCCAGCAGGGCGAGGACAACGATCAGGGAAAAGCGTGCAAACATGGGAATGCTCTCTAAAACAGGAATAGGGTGGCGGACTTAAGGTGTCTTCAGTTCGAGACGGAAATCCACGGCTTTCGGGGTCGGGGCGATGCCCTGGATAAAGCTGGTCTGGGCGCCGTACATCATCTGGCTCTTCCAGACCTCTTCCTCGGCGATCGGGAAACCTTCCGCACCGAGCCAGGCGAAGCGGTAGTAGAACGTCTTGTTGCTGTTGAGGGTGTTGGTCAACTGCACATTGACGGTCATGAAGCCGTTCTCGCGGGCGACGCGCATGGCGCCGACCGCAATGTGTTTCTGCGGGCCCATGGCCACGACCTTGCTCGCGGCGCTGCCCGGCTCCGGTGGTGGCGGGGTGGCGCAGCCGCTGGCCAGGACGGCGAGAGCGGCAACGGCGAAGAGTTTCAAGCGCATGCAAAGACTCCGTTCTTAAGGTTGTTTGAGGCTGGCGACGTTAGTCGCGCTGGCGCTCGGGATGACGTGGGCAGCGACGCCACCGGCAAATACCTGATTGCCCACGGCGCGCAGGCTGATCACTTGGTAGCGCTGATCGACGGTGACCTTGACCAGCGAACCGCCGACGGCGCTCGGCAGGCTGACTTGGTGCTCGCCTTTCTTCAAGCGCAGACGCACCACCTGGGTGTTGTCCGGCAGGGTGCGCCACGTACGGGTATCGGCACCTTCCAGCACAGCTGAAGAAATACCCACGGCCAGACCGGCCAGCGGATTGGTTTCGTTGATCTTCTTCTGCGCCACACCTTTGGTGATTGCGCGCACGGTGGTGCGCACGATGATCCCCGGCATGTCATCGCGCAGGGCGCGGCGCGACATGGCGGTGGTGCTGTTGAGGGCAGTCAGGTTGACTTGTTGACCATCGACGCCAATCTGCGCGAACGGTGCAGTGGAGGTGTCAGGTTTGATGATCGGGAACGACAGTGGAGTGATCACCACGTTGTTGGAGATCGGCAATGGCAGCGGCACGCGGATCGAATCACGCGAGGGTGCCAGACCGCTTTGCACCACGATCAGGATGTCGCTGTCGTCGGACTTGCTCGGCTTGTCGAGGTTGACCAGCGCCTGCTCCAGCAGCGGGGTGTTCGGGCGCAGTTCGGCCGCCTTGCGATAGCCCGGCGCAGCCAGGTCTTTCTCGCCCAGGGCTTCGTAGACGAAACCGGCCAGGTAATGGCTGAACGCACTCTGGTAGCTGTTTTTCAGGCTGACCACTTCCGGCGCGTCAAGGCTGGCGACCGGGTAGCCCTGTAGATCCTTGTACTGGGTCTTGATGCCTTCTTTCTCGGCCTCTTCCTCGCTCTTGAGGTATTCCTTGTCGCGCAGGTCGGCGATCACCGCTTCACGTTCGTGAGTTTTCTTGATCGCGGTGCGGGCACCGTCGAAGTCATTGACGGCCAGCAGATTGAGGGCCATCTGCGTGGTCAGCATGACTTTTTCGTAGTCGTAGCCTTCATAGCGACGCACCTTGTCGTTGACCAGGAAGCTGCCGAACTGAGCCAGGTATTTACCGGTATCGAGCTTGACCGAATCTTCCCACTGGCCAACCACCTGGTCGGCGCTGGTCCAGGCGTTCTGGCTGCCGGACAGGTCACCCTTGGCGCGCAGCAACTCACCTTTCTCGAAGTAATAGAGCAGGTCTTTGTCGGGGCCGGTGTTGTTCTTTTCCAGCAGGGTCAGCGCGGCGTCGACGTTGCCGGTGGCCAGTTGCTGGTTGGTCTGGGCCAGTTCCGCATCGTAGTTGCGAAACGCCGAACAGCCGGACAGCAAAGTGACAGCGCTGAGCGCGATCAAGGTGGGAGTGCGCAATGCCATGGGGGTACTTCTTCCCTGAGCTAGTAACTGCATCAGCCGCCGGTGCTGGTCGGGCTGGTGTGACCCATCGACAGTGGCGCTGGCCTCCTGCCAATTCCTCATAACCAGAGGAGCTTTTATGCCGCATCGCGATAGCGCGGGCGCGGCATTATAAGCAGGCGATGATGGCCATGTAATAGCTTTTTAATCGCACTTGTTAGTTTGGTGCCATTACTTATTTCAGGGCGGATACGCGATTTACCACCGATGTGGCAGATTGAAAAGCGCTGCCGTTCGCGTAAATCCGCTCGCCCAGCACGCGCAGGCCGATCATCTGGCGCTTCTGGTCGATGCGGATGTTCAGTGGAGCGCCTGACGTGTTCGGCAGGCTGATCTGGTGTTCGCCCTTTTTCAGACGCAGGCGCACGACCTGTGTCAGGTTGGGCAGGGTGCGCCAGGTGCGGGTGTCGGCCTGCTCGAAACCATCCCACTGGGTGACGTAGGAGGCCTTGGACGGATTGCGGCGATTGTCGGTGCCCTGAACGTCCGCCGCGAGGAAGGCACGGTAGGTGGTGCGCTGGATAATCCCGGGCATGTCGTCACGCAATGTGCGCAAAGACATGTCGGTGATGCTGTTGACCGCGATCAGCTTTTTCTCGCGACCGTCGATGCGGACCTGATTGAACGGCGCGGTGGAGTTATCCGGAACCATCACCGGGAAAGAAATATTGGCGACGATCACCTGGCCGTCCTTGAGTTGCACCGGATACGGTACCCGCACCGAACTGCGGGCCGGCGCCAGCCCACTTTGCACGATGATCAGCACATCGCTTTCGTCGGCCTTGAGTCCGGGGCTGTCGAGGTCGCGCAATGCCTGTTGGAAAAACGGCATGTCCGGGCGCAGTTCGATGGCCTGACGATAACCGGGCGCCGCCAGGTCTTTTTCGCCGAGTGCCTCATAGGTGAAACCGGCGAGGTAGTGACTGAACGCGCTCTGATAACCGTTTTTCAGGGCAATCACTGCCGGGGATTCGAGCATCACCACCGGATAACCCTGAAGGTCCTTGTAGTGCACGCGTGCGCCCTGGGCCTTGGCGGCTTCCTCGACCTTTTCGTATTCCAGCTCCCGTTGCCGGGCGATCAGCGCTTCGCGTTCGTGGGTTTTCTTGATGTTGGCACGGGCGCCGTCGAAGTCATTCACCGCCAATTGGTTGAGGGCCATTTGCGTGGTCAGCATGACCTTTTCATAGTCGTAGCCATCGTAGCGCCGCAGCTTGTCATTGATGATGCCGCCCCAGTGATCGCCCATCGCCGTGAGCAACTTGTCGCCGGTGGTTTCGATCGTGTCCTGGCGCTGGATGATCATCTGCTCGGCGCTGCGCCAGGTTGTCTGGCTTTGCGTGAACTCGCCGCCGGCACTGAGTACGGCGCCCTTTTCAAAGTAGTAGAGCAGGTCTTTTTCCGGATCCGGGTTGTGCGCTTCGATCACGGAGAGGGCGCCGTCAATATTGCCGGCCTTGAACTGGTCGGTGGTCTGTTGCAGTTCCAGGTCATAGTTGCGGTACGCGGAGCAGCCGCTCAGTTGCACTACAGCGGCTATCAACAGGGGCAGCAGCAAACGATGGCGCATGAAGGGGTTCATCCTTGAGCGGGAAATGCGACGAGGTGGCGCATTATAGGCGGCAATAGTGGCCAAGTGATGCGTGGTTTTTGTTTGCTGATTGCACAGATCATTGGGATCACGCGGCGGATTTACCGGTGGGATGGATGCGGGGTTTGGGCTAGCCTTGCTGGCCTGACGCTTAACCATTGCCAGGACTTCAATGAATCAACTGCAGGCCATGCGCGCGTTTCGTTGCATCGTCGAGTGTCGCGGGTTCAGCGCCGCTGCCGAGCGCCTCGACACCACTCACTCAACGATCTCCCGGCAGTTGCAGCAGCTGGAAAGCGAGCTGGGCACGCGGCTGATCAACCGCAACACCCGGGGTTTCAACCTGACCACGGCAGGGCAGCAGTATTACGCGGCGTGCGTGGACATTCTCGATCGCCTCGATCAAGCCGCACTGGCGGTGGGGCAGGCACATGAAAGCCCCAGCGGTGTGCTGCGCATCAGCGCGCCAATGGTGATCGGTACGCTGGAACTGGCGAGCTGGTTGCCGGCGTTTCAGCAGCGCTATCCCGAGATTGAAGTGGACCTGTCCTGCGATGACCGTTTCGTCGATCTGATCGCCGAGGGTTTCGATGTGGCCCTGCGCATCTGCGGGCCGTTGGCCGATTCATCCATGGTGGCGCGGTTGCTGACTGTCTCGGACATGTTGCTGGTGGCTTCGCCTGTGTATGTGGCGCGCAATGGTCTGGTGCGTCAGGTGCGCGAACTCGCCGAACATCAGTTGCTGGCGTTTGCCGGTGGCAGTGACTGGGCGCTGACCGATACGCGTGGACTCACCACTGGTGTGCGCGTGCAGGGCCGGTTCAAGGCCGATTCGATCAGTTCACTGCACGCCGCCGCGTTGGCCGGGGTTGGTATCGCCGCGTTCACCCGGGCCACGGTGCAGGAGGATCTGCTCAGTGGCCGGCTGGTGCAGATCCTGCCCAACTACAACCTTGGCCAGCGTCACTATTACGCGCTCTATCCGCATGCCCGGCATGTCGCGCTGAAGGTGCAGGTGTTCGTCGAGTTCATGCATGAGCACTACCGCAACACCGCCGCAGCGTTGCGTTAAAACGCTACGAGACGTCGACAAAGCTTGAGTGAAAGGCGTTCGAAGTGAACAATATGTAACTTCGCATTTCCATTTGAGACTCATTCATGACTGCCGCGTCCCGATTCCTGGCCTGGCTGGTGTTCCCGTTGTTTGCCATGGGCAGTTTCAACCTGCTGGCCGACACCGTGGAAGGCGCCCCGCAGGCGCTGCACCTGCTCGATTACATCAGCGCCGACTACCCGCCGACGGTCGAGGCGGGCAAGGTCGTCGACGATGGCGAATATCGCGAGCAACTGGAATTCACCCAAGTGCTGCAAGGACTTATCGGCGGTCTGCCGGCCAAACCGGAGAAGGCTGAGCTGGAGGAGGGTGTCGAGGCTCTGCACGCGGCCATCACCGCGAAACAGGACGGCGCCGACGTCGCGCGTCAGGCCCGGCAACTGGGGGCGAAACTGGCGGTGGCGTATGAAGTGAGCCAGGCGCCGATCATCACTCCCGATCCGACCCGGGGCGCGCCGCTGTACACCCAGAACTGCTCGGTATGCCACGGTGAAACCGGCGCCGGTGACGGCCCGGCGGGGCTCGGCATGACGCCGCCACCGGCCAACCTGCGCGATGCCGCACGCATCGATCATCTGAGCCTGTACGCGATCTACAGCACCCTCGGTCAAGGCGTCGAAGGCACCGACATGCCGGCGTTCGCCGATCAACTGGACGACCGTCAGCGTTGGGATCTGGCGACCTACATCGCTGGTTTCAGTGCCGACCCGGCTGCGGCCAAGTCCGACAAGATCTTCAACATCGCTGATCTGGCGCGCCAGACGCCGGCCGAAGTGCAAGCCGCCGAAGGCCCGCAGGGCGCCGCAAGCTTCCGTGCCCAACGCGCGCAGCCGCCGCAGGTCAAGCGTGGCCCGGCGCAATTGCTCGACTACACCGCCGCCACGCTGGACAAGAGCTTGGCCGCGTATCGCGCCGGTGATCACGATCAGGCCTATGACCTGTCGGTGGCGGCGTATCTGGAAGGTTTCGAACTGGTCGAAAGCTCGCTGGACAACGTCGACGCCAACGTGCGCAAGGACACCGAAAAATCGCTGATGGCCTACCGTCAATCGTTGCAGGACGGCTTGCCGGTGGCGAAGGCCGAACAGCGTCTGGACGCGGCCAAGGGCAAGTTGAAAGAGTCCGCCGAACTGCTCGGCAGCGATGGCCTGAGCTGGTCGCTGAGCTTTATCTCCGGCCTGCTGATTCTGCTGCGCGAAGGCCTCGAAGCGATTCTGGTGCTGGCGGCGATCCTCGCGTTTCTGCGCAACACCGGCCAGCAGTCGGCGGTGCGCAGCGTCAACATCGGATGGGGACTGGCGCTGCTCGCCGGTCTTGGAACCTGGGCGCTGGCGGCGTATGTGATCGACGTCAGCGGCTCGCAGCGTGAACTGCTCGAGGGCGCCACGGCGCTGTTCGCCAGCGTCATGGTGCTGTGGCTCGGCGTGTGGATGCACGACCGGCGCCACGCCGCGGCCTGGCAGGATTACATCAAGCAGAGTCTGGTGGGCGGCGGCGGGCGTTTCGGCTTTGCGATCCTCGCGTTTTTCTCGGTGTACCGCGAGCTGTTCGAAGTGATCCTGTTCTACGAAACCCTGTGGCTGCAGGCCGGCCCCGCCGGGCATGACGCAGTGCTGGCCGGTGGTGCGACCGCACTGGTGCTGCTGATCGGTCTGGCCTGGGTGATCCTGCGCGGCTCGGCAAAACTGCCGCTGGCGCTGTTCTTCAGCATCAACGCCGGTCTGCTCTGTGCCTTGTCGGTGGTGTTCGCCGGGCATGGCGTGAAAGCGCTGCAGGAAGCCGGGATTTTCGGCACACGACCGGTGGCGTTCTTTGAATTCGACTGGCTGGGGATTCACGCCGATGCCTATTCGCTGACGGCGCAGGCGGTGGCGATTCTGGCGATTGTCGTTTTGTATGGGCGCAGCCGGATGGCCGAGAAGAAGCGGGTTTCTGCTGCCTGATCGGGTTATCGTTTGAAAGATCGCAGCCTGCGGCAGCTCCTACAGGGGGGCGGTGTATCCCTGTAGGAGCTGCCGCAGGCTGCGATCTTTTGCTTTCAAGAGGTTATCAAGATGCGTGTATGGATCGATGCCGACGCCTGCCCCCGGGCCGCCAAGGAGCTGGTGGTGAAGTTCGCCCTCAAGCGCAAGTTTGAAGTGGTGCTGGTGGCCGGGCAGCCGCAGACCAAGCCGGGGCTGGCCATCGTCAAACTGATCGTGGTGCCCAGCGGTCCGGATGCGGCGGACGATTATCTGGTCGAGCACGCGGTGCCCGGTGAGCTGGTGATCTGCAGCGATATTCCGCTGGCCGATCGTCTGGTGAAGAAGGGCGTGGCGGCGCTGGATCCGCGCGGCAAGGAGTTCGACGCACAGAACATGGGCGAGCGTCTGGCAGTGCGCAACCTGTTCACCGACCTGCGTGAACAGGGCCAGATCAGCGGCGGCCCGGCGCCGTTCGGCGAGCGTGAGAAGCAGGCGTTTGCCAATGCGCTGGACAGGATCCTCACGCGCCTGACCCGTCAATCTTGAAAAGATCGCAGCCTGCGGCAGCTCCTACAGAGTTCTGGTGATCACCTCAATCCTCTGTAGGAGCTGCCGCAGGCTGCGATCTTTTGATTTCAAGCGTCGTTTTCGTGGGTCAGTTCGAGCACCCGATCCACCAGCTTGTTGATACCCGAAGCCGCTTCACTGATGTTCTGCGCCAGCATGTAAGCCGGGGTCGTTACCAGTTTGCGAGCCTTGTCTTCGATGATGTCAGTCACCGCGCAGTCTTCGTGGCTGGCGCCCATCTTGTTCATCGCGGTAGCGGTGTTGGCATCGTTGCCAATGGTGCAGGTCACGCCCGGGCCGTAGATCTTCGCCGCCAGCGCCGGCGAGATGCACATCAGGCCCACCGGTTTGCCCGCTTCGGCAAATGCTTCCGCCAATGCCAGCACCTCAGGCTGTACTGCGCAGCCGGCACCTTCAACGGCGAAGTTCGACAGGTTTTTCGCGGCGCCAAAGCCGCCAGGTACGATCAGCGCGTCGAAGTCATCGACGTCGGCCTCGCGAATGTCCTTGATGTTGCCGCGGGCAATGCGCGCCGATTCCACCAGGACGTTGCGGGTCTCGGGCATTTCTTCACCGGTGAGGTGATTGATCACATGCAATTGCGCAATGTTCGGCGCGAAGCATTGCACCTGCGCACCACGTTGATCGAGGCGCAGCAGGGTGATGACACTCTCGTGGATCTCGGCGCCGTCGTACACACCGCTGCCGGACAGGATCACTGCAACTTTTTTGCTCATGGGTTTCTCTCCAGATTCATGGCGCTAAATGTCCACTAATTTGTCGTGCGTTGCCATAGGCCCAAGTGGCGGCTGCACCTGCATGGAGCGCTTTCTAAATGGATCGCAACAACGGCGGGGTGTTCATTATTTGCGGTTGCCTGCTTCGTGACGAACAGGAGATTTTTCGCGTGAGAGCGCCGCTGGCGAACGGGAGTCCGCTGGCGCAGAGGGGATAAATGACTAAAAGAGCCGGCCAGCCCGGGCTTTGCGCAGGGCTGTGCGCCAGGCGCCAGCGAGTTATTCGGCTGGCGTCTTCGGTTCGGCAGGTTTGGCCACTTCGGCTTGATTCAGCAGTGCCGCTTTTGCGGCTTGCTCATCGGCGTAAACATGCTTGGCCAGACGCGCATTCTTGAAGCGGCGGCGCAGCCACAGACCAACGCCAAGAATCAGCAGCGCGCCGAGCACCCACAGCTCGTACTTCTTGATGCTGCCGAGCATGCCCTCGAGCACCGCGCCGAAGTGGTAGGCGGCGGCTGCCAGGGCGGTGGCCCAGATCGCTGCGCCGATACCGTTGAGCAACAGATAACGTCCCGGCGGATAACCCGACAGGCCGATCGCCACCGGCATCACCGTGCGCAGGCCGTAAACGAAGCGGAAGCTCAGAACCCAGATGTCCGGATGCTTGCGAATGTGTTCCAGCGCGCGGTCGCCCATCATCTGCCAGCGCGGTTTGCGCGCGAGCAATTTGCGCCCGTGCTTGCGCCCCAGGAAGTACCACAGCTGATCGCCGGCATAGCTGCCGAA
Organism: Pseudomonas sp. B21-051; assembly: GCF_024748795.1. Lineage (NCBI taxonomy): Bacteria > Pseudomonadati > Pseudomonadota > Gammaproteobacteria > Pseudomonadales > Pseudomonadaceae > Pseudomonas > Pseudomonas sp. B21-051. The sequence continues at coordinate 5,759,164 of NZ_CP087166.1, read as the reverse complement.
GAACGCCACGACCACCACCAGGTTGATGTCCATGTATCCACGGAACGCGAGGAAGCCTGCGAGCACCAGGATGGTTTCGCCTTCGAAGAACGTGCCGAGGAACAAGGCAAAGTAGCCAAAGTCATGCAGAAATTGTTGGAGCATTGTCTGGGTGCTGGCGAAATGAACGCGCAGCCTAACCCTTCGGACACATTCATGAAAGTGTCGAAATGTGTCTCGACGTGAACAATTCCTACGCTAACAATGGAATGCGGCTACATGTCACGGGGTACGCACAACTGTAATCTGTTGGTCATAATGGCCGTCTATAACTGTCACGCTCGCCCGTTTGCGCGGGCTCAGGAGTCCGCCGTGAGCTTTACCCCTGCCAATCGTCTGTTTCCCGCCACTCGCCTGCGTCGCAATCGTCGTGATGATTTTTCGCGTCGGCTGGTGCGGGAAAACGTGCTGACGGTCGATGACCTGATCCTGCCGGTGTTCGTGCTTGAGGGTGAAAACCGTCGCGAAGCCGTGGCCTCGATGCCCGGTGTCGAGCGCCTGACCATCGACCTGCTGCTTGAAGAAGCGGCGCAATGGGTCGAACTGGGGATCCCGGCGCTGGCGTTGTTCCCGGTCACGCCTGTCGAATTGAAATCCCTTGATGCGGCCGAAGCCTGGAATCCCGAGGGCATTGCCCAGCGCGCCACTCGCGCGTTGCGTGAGCGTTTCCCGGAATTGGGCGTGATCACTGACGTCGCGCTTGATCCGTTCACCACCCACGGTCAGGACGGCATTCTCGACGAAGAAGGCTATGTGCAGAACGACATCACCGTCGACGCACTGGTCAAGCAGGCACTGTCTCACGCTGAAGCCGGCGCTCAGGTCGTGGCCCCATCGGACATGATGGACGGTCGGATTCAGGCGATCCGCGAGGCGCTGGAGCTGGCCGGTCACGTCAACGTGCGGATCATGGCCTACTCGGCCAAGTACGCCAGCGCCTATTACGGGCCGTTCCGTGATGCCGTGGGTTCGGCAGCGAATCTGGGCAAGGCCAACAAGGCCTCCTATCAGATGGACCCGGCTAACAGCGACGAAGCGCTGCACGAAGTCGGCGCGGACTTGTCTGAAGGCGCGGACATGGTCATGGTCAAACCCGGCATGCCGTACCTGGACATTCTTTTCCGGGTAAAAGATGCCTTCAAAGTGCCGACCTTCGTCTATCAGGTTAGCGGCGAATACGCCATGCACATGGCGGCGATCCAGAATGGCTGGTTGAGCGAGGCGGTAATTCTTGAATCACTGACCGCCTTTAAACGTGCCGGCGCTGATGGCATCCTGACTTACTTTGCTGTCCGTGCCGCTCAATTGTTACGAGAGCAGAAATAGCCCTCCCAGGAACATTCGATGAATACCGAAGGACTCACTGAAGTTGCAGTAAAAGAAGCTCAACCGGTGGTGGAGCAAATCACCGAAACCCCGCCGGAACTCGAGCCTGCGCCACCCGCGCCGGTCACCGAAGCCGTCGCGGCGGCGCCAGTGATTGCGATCCCCGGCCTGGATGACAGCAGCCTGTATATCCATCGCGAGCTCTCGCAACTGCAGTTCAACATCCGCGTGCTGGAACAGGCGCTGGACGAGTCCTATCCGTTGCTGGAGCGGCTGAAGTTCCTGTTGATCTTCTCCAGCAACCTCGACGAATTCTTTGAAATCCGCGTCGCTGGTCTGAAAAAGCAGATCACCTTCGCTCGTGAACAGGCCGGTGCCGACGGGTTGCAACCGCATCAGGCGCTGGCGCGGATCAGCGAGCTGGTGCACGGTCACGTTGACCGCCAGTACGCGATCCTCAACGACATCCTGCTGCCGGAGCTGGAAAAGCATCAGGTGCGCTTTATCCGTCGCCGTCACTGGACGACCAAGATCAAGACCTGGGTGCGCCGCTACTTCCGCGACGAGATCGCACCGATCATCACCCCGATCGGCCTCGACCCGACACACCCGTTCCCGTTGCTGGTGAACAAGAGCCTGAACTTCATCGTCGAGCTGGAAGGCATCGACGCCTTCGGTCGCGATTCCGGTCTGGCGATTATCCCGGCACCGCGCCTGCTGCCACGGATCATCAAGGTTCCGGAAGAAGTCGGCGGCCCGGGCGACAACTATGTGTTCCTGTCGTCGATGATCCACGCCCACGCCGATGACCTGTTCCAGGGCATGAAGGTAAAAGGCTGCTACCAGTTCCGCCTGACCCGAAACGCCGACCTGGCGCTCGACTCCGAAGATGTCGAAGACCTTGCGCGCGCCCTGCGTGGCGAGCTGTTCTCGCGGCGCTACGGTGATGCGGTGCGCCTGGAAGTCGCCGACACCTGCCCGAAACACCTCTCGGACTATCTGCTCAAGCAGTTCAACCTGAGCGAGACCGAGCTGTATCAGGTCAACGGCCCGGTCAACCTGACCCGTCTGTTCAGCATCACCGGTCTGGACAGCCACCCGGAGCTGCAATACACGCCGTTCACCCCGCAGATCCCGAAACTGCTGCAGAACAGCGAGAACATTTTCAGCGTGGTGAGCAAGCAGGACATCCTGCTGCTGCACCCGTTCGAGTCGTTCACCCCGGTGGTCGACCTGCTGCGTCAGGCCGCCAAGGACCCGCATGTTCTGGCGGTGCGCCAGACCCTGTACCGCTCCGGCGCCAACTCGGAAATCGTCGATGCGCTGGTGGACGCCGCGCGTAACGGCAAGGAAGTGACCGCAGTCATCGAACTGCGCGCACGCTTCGACGAAGAGTCCAACCTGCAACTGGCCAGCCGTCTGCAAGCGGCCGGTGCGGTGGTGATTTACGGTGTGGTCGGCTTCAAGACCCACGCCAAGATGATGCTGATCCTGCGTCGCGAGGCCGGTGAAATCGTGCGCTACGCGCACCTCGGCACCGGTAACTACCACGCCGGCAATGCGCGTCTGTACACCGACTACAGCCTGCTGACCTCCGACGACGCCTTGTGCGAAGACGTCGGCAAACTGTTCAGCCAGTTGATCGGCATGGGTAAAACCCTGCGTATGAAGAAGCTGTTGCATGCGCCGTTCACCCTGAAGAAGGGCATGCTCGACATGATTGCCCGGGAAACCCAGTTCGCCGTCGAAGGCAAACCGGCGCACATCATCGCCAAGTTCAACTCGCTGACCGATCCGAAGATCATCCGCGCGCTGTACAAGGCCAGCCAGTCCGGCGTGCGCATCGATCTGGTGGTGCGTGGCATGTGCTGCCTGCGTCCGGGCATTGCCGGGGTTTCGCACAACATCCACGTGCGCTCGATCATCGGTCGCTTCCTTGAACACACCCGAGTGTTCTACTTCCTCAACGGCGGCGAGGAGCAGATGTTCCTCTCCAGCGCCGACTGGATGGAGCGCAACCTCGACAAGCGCGTCGAGACTTGCTTCCCGGTGGAAGGCAAGAAGCTGCTGACCCGCGTCAAGAAAGAGCTGGAGCTGTACCTGACCGACAACACCCATAGCTGGAGCCTGCAGTCGGATGGCCGTTACATCCGCAACACGCCAACCGGCAACCAGAACCCGCGCAGCGCGCAGGCGACGTTGCTGGAACGACTGGGTAGCCCGATTCTGCCGGTGAGCAGCTAAGCCTCAGTTTCAGGCGAAATAAAAAGGCGATCCTTCGGGATCGCCTTTTTTGTACGCCAAACACCGACCTGTGTAGGAGCGGCCGAAGGCTGCGATCTTTTGATGTTGATCTTAAAAACAAGATCAAAAGATCGCAGCCTTCGGCAGCTCCTACAGGGGACTGTCAGTGCACGGTTAGGACAATCCCCACCCGCGTCAGCCAGTCGGCTTCGAGGCCAAAGTCGGCCTGAGTCAGCTGGTTTTCGTCCAGCCAGTTCTCCGGGAATTCCACGTCGAGGTTGTTGCCTTTGGCATGCAGCGTCACTTGCGGCATCGCCTGGGTGCCGCGTATGTGGTGGAACAGGATCGCGAAGCGCAGCAGCACGCACAGGCGGATCAGCTTGTCGCCGTCGTCACCGAACTCGGCAAATTTGTCCTTGGGGATGTTGCGGCGATGGCCGCGGACCAGCAGGGCGAGCATTTGCTGGTCTTCGCGGGAGAAACCGGCGAGGTCCGAGTGTTCGATCAGGTAGGCGCCGTGCTTGTGGTAGTGGTAGTGCGCGATGTCGAGGCCGACTTCGTGAACCTTCGCCGCCCAACCGAGCAGTTCGCGCCAGATACCGTCATCCAGCTCCCAATCCACGGCCACTTGATCGAAGGCGTGCAGGGCTTTGCGTTCAACCCGGGCCGCTTGTTCCAGGTCAACGTGATAACGCTCCATCAGCGACGTCAGGGTGCGTTCGCGCACGTCTTCGTGATGATGGCGGCCGAGCAGGTCGTAAAGCACGCCTTCACGCAGCGCGCCTTCGCAATGATCCATGCGCTGCAGTTCGAGGGCGTCGAAGATCGCTTCGAGAATCGCCAGGCCCGCCGGGAAGATCGCCCGACGGTCAGGCTTGATGCCTTCGAAATCGATCTTGTCGACATCCCCCAGTTTGAACAGGCGACGTTTGAGCCACGCCAGGCCTTCGGCGTTGACTTCGCCGGTGCCATGCCCGCCGGCCTTCAGCGCCAGGCCGATGGCGCGGATGGTGCCCGAGGAGCCGATGGCTTCATCCCAGGTCAGGCGATGCAGGGCGTGCTCGATGCTCATGATCTCCAGCCGTGCCGCCGTGTACGCCTGGGCGTAACGGGCCGGGGTGATCTTGCCGTCCTTGAAATAACGCTGGGTGAAGCTGACGCAGCCCATTTGCAGGCTTTCGCGCAGCAGCGGTTCAAAACGCTGCCCGATGATGAATTCGGTACTGCCGCCGCCGATGTCGGCCACCAGACGCTTGCCCGGGGTGTCGGCGAGGGTGTGCGAAACACCCAGATAAATCAGCCGCGCTTCTTCACGGCCGGAGATGACTTCCACCGGATGACCGAGGATTTCTTCGGCACGGTGAATGAATTCCAGGCGGTTGCGCGCTTCACGCAGGGCGTTGGTGCCGACGATCCGCACGGCGCCCAGTGGCATGCCGTTGATCAGTTGGGCAAAGCGCTTGAGGCAGTCGAGGCCACGCTGCATCGATTCTTCGTTGAGATGGCGCTCATCGTCGATACCGGCGGCGAGCTGCACTTTCTCTCCGAGGCGCTCCAGGATGCGGATCTCACCGTTCTGGGCCTTGGCCACGACCATGTGGAAGCTGTTGGAGCCCAGGTCGATTGCGGCGATCAGGGACAGATTCTTGGCTTTGGATTGCGGCATGGTCAGGGGGTCTCGGTCGATAACCCCGCCATCGTGCCACGATCAAACGCTGACGCCAACGCGCATGGTTCAAACCGTTGATCCTGCGCATAAAAGCTTGAGACCGCGGCGCGGCCATTCGCGAGCAGGCTCGCTCCCACAGGTTTTGCAGCGAACTCACCATAGTGGTCCAACAGAGATCTCTGTGGGAGCGAGCCTGCTCGCGAAGGCGTCCGCCCCATCACTGCGGCTATTTCAGGCTGTCGCTTCCACCGTGCCAATGAAATTCGCCAGCTCCGCCGTCTGCGGATGGGCGAACAACACCTTCGGATCCCCCACCTCATGCACCTTGCCATGGTGCATGAACACCAGCTTGTCGCCGACTTCCCGGGCAAAGCGCATTTCGTGGGTGACCATGATCAGCGTCATGCCTTCCCTGGCCAGTTGGCGCACCACGGCGAGCACTTCATTGACCAGCTCCGGGTCCAGCGCCGAGGTGATCTCGTCGCACAGCAACACTTTCGGCGACATCGCCAGCGCCCGGGCAATCGCCACGCGCTGTTGCTGTCCGCCGGACAACCGATCCGGGAAGGCGTCGAACTTTTCCCCCAGCCCGACGCGTTCGAGCATCTTGCGCGCCAGTTCGGCCGCCTTGGCCTTCGGTACTTTCTGCACCACTTGCGGGGCGAGCATGACGTTTTCGCCGACGGTCAGGTGCGGGAACAGGTTGAACTGCTGGAACACCATGCCGACTTTCTGCCGCAGGCTGCGCAAATCGGCGCGGGCGGCGTCGAGGTATTCGCCGTCGACTTCTATCACGCCGTCGTTGATCGATTCCAGGCCATTGAGCGTGCGCAGCAGGGTCGATTTGCCCGAGCCGCTGCGGCCGATGATCGCCACCACCTGGCCTTCCTCGACGCTCAGGTCGATGCCTTTGAGCACGTGGTGATCGCCGTAGTATTTATGCAGGGCGGAAATTCTAAGCAGAGGCATGCAGTCTCCTTTCCAGGTAGCGCGCACTGAGCGACAAGGGGTAGCAGAGCAGGAAGTAGCCGAGGGCGACGAGGCCGTAGACCATGAACGGTTCGAAAGTGGCGTTGGCGAGCATGCCGCCGGTCTTGGTCAGCTCGGTGAAGCCGATGATCGAGGTCACCGCAGTGCCTTTGACCACTTGCACCGAGAAGCCCACGGTCGGTGCCACGGCGATGCGCAGCGCCTGCGGCAGGATCACGTAGCGCAACTGCTCCAGTGGATTCAGCGCCAGGCTCGACGAGGCTTCCCACTGGCCATTGGGGATCGCTTCGACGCAACCGCGCCAGATCTCCGCCAGATAGGCGCTGGTGAACAATGTCAGGGCAATGGCTGCCGCCATCCACGGCGAGATCTCGATCCCGGCCAGCGCCACGCCGAAGAACACCAGAAACAGCTGCATCAGCAGCGGTGTGCCCTGGAACAGCTCGATCCAGGTGCGGGCAATATTGCTCGGTAACGGATTTTTCGAGATGCGCATGATCAGAATCAGCAGCCCGACGATCCCGCCGCCAATGAACGCCACCAGCGACAGCGCCAGTGTCCATTGCAGGCCGGTGAGCAGGTTGCGCAGGATGTCCCAGAAGGTGAAGTCGCTCATCGGCTGCTCCTCGCGATATAGCGGCGGCCGATCCAGTTCAACAACTGGCGGATCAGCAGTGCCATGCACAGGTAGATCAGCGTGGTCAGCGCATAGGTTTCAAAGGCGCGGAAGTTGCGCGACTGAATGAAGTTGGCGGCGAAGCTCAGCTCCTCGGTGGCGATCTGCGAACACACCGCCGAACCGAGCATGACGATGATGATCTGGCTGCTCAGGGCCGGCCAGACCTTGCCCAGAGCCGGCAGCAGGACCACGTGGCGGAACGCTTCGAAACGGCTCATCGCCAATGCGGCAGCGGCCTCCAGTTGTCCGCGCGGAATCGCCTGGATGCCGGCGCGGATGATCTCGGTCGAATACGCACCGAGGTTGATCACCATCGCCAGCACCGCCGCCTGCCACTCGGAAATCTGCACCCCGAGCGACGGCAGGCCGAAGAAGATGAAGAACAGTTGCACCAGAAATGGCGTGTTGCGGATCAACTCGACGTAGACGCCGAAGAGTGCCGAGAACGGGCGGATGTTCCACGCCCGCACCAGCGCGCCGACGATGCCCACGCCGACCCCGAACAGCGCGCCAATCGCCGTCAGCTCCAGGGTGAAAAGGGCGCCACGCAGCAACAGGTCGGTGTTTTGTACCACCGGCATGAAATCGAACTGATAAGCCATCGATTGTCTCCCGCGCGACCGATCAGAGGTCGGCCGGCAGCGGCTCTTTGAGCCAGGTCTGCGAGTTTTTCTCCAGCGCGCCGTCGGCCTTGGCGGTGGCGAGGATCTCGTTGACCTTGCCCAGCAGCGCCGGCTCGTTCTTGTTCACGCCGACGTAGACCGGCGAATCCTTGAGCTTCACTTTCAGCGCCGGCACGCGTTTCGGGTTCTTCTCGCTGATTGCCACCATCACCACGTTGCCGCTGGCGATCAGGTCGACCTGGCCGGCGAGGTAGGCAGCAATGGTCGAGTTATTGTCCTCGAAGCGCTTGATGGTCACGCCTTCGGGGGCGACCTTGGTCAGCTCGATGTCTTCGATCGCGCCACGGGTGACACTGATGGTCTTGCCTTTAAGATCGTCAAGGCTGCTGATCGCTGCGTCAGGCGGGCCGAACACCGCGAGGTAGAACGGCGCGTAGGCGTGGGAGAAGTCGATGACTTTCTCGCGCTCCGGGTTCTTGCCGAGGCTGGAGATCACCAGATCGACCTTGCCGGTGGTGAGGAACGGGATGCGGTTGGTGCTGTTGACCGGGGTCAGTTCGAGTTTGACCTTGAGCTGCTCGGCCAGCAGTTTTGCCGTGTCGATGTCCAGGCCACGGGGTTTCATGTCCGGGCCGACCGAGCCGAACGGCGGGAAGTCCTGGGGCACGGCGACTTTCAGTGTGCCGCGTTTGACCACGTCTTCCAGGCCATCGGCGTGGGCGGGGATCTGGCTCAGCATCAAGCTGGAAAACAGAGCGGCGAGGAGGGCTCGGTAACGCAGGGTCATGGCAAATCTCCGGATCGACGGGAAGTGATTTCTGCGATCGGACAGAGCACGCACCGTGCCAATACTCGGATTTATCCCCGGCAGGCCGCAGGTTTGCCGGGTTTGTTCGGTCTTACTGGTCTGAACAGTCAGGTTGTTTTTCGCACCCCGATAGCGCACCGGCAGTGGGCGCCGAACCCCGCTGGGGCACGACTTGCCGGATCCGGCGAATAGCTTTACAACTAGCCGCACCTTGGCCTGGCTCGTCTGAAAAACCATGAACTCAATCTCCCGCGCCGTACCCGAAGTGGCGCTGCAAGCCATACGCAAACTGATCACCGAGCAGGGTTTTGGTGCGGGCGATGCGTTGCCGTCGCAACGGGATCTGGCGGTGCAACTGGGGGTCAGTCGGGCGTCGTTGCGCGAGGCGCTGTCGTCGCTCAGTGCGCTGGGCGTGGTCAGCATCCAGCCGGGCAAAGGCGTGTTCGTGCAGGCACCGGTGGAGATTGCGCAGGGCGACAATGCCCCGGGCTGGCCGTTTGCGGCGCAGGCCTCGCCGCTCGACATCTTTCAGTTGCGCTATGCGCTGGAGGGGTTTGCCGCCGGGTTGGCGGCGGTGACCTTGAGCACGTTTGACCTGGATGCGCTGGAGGACAACGTTGCGGCGATGCGCGAGCAGTTGAAGGCTGGGAACTTCGAGGCCGCGGCGAAACTCGACTTCGAATTCCACCGGCGCATTCTGCTGGCCAGCGGCAATCAGGCGATGTTGAGCATTCTCACTGCGCGCGCCGAGATCTTTCTGGAAAGCCAGAAGCTACCGTTCATCCGCGCCGAGCGGGCGATGGAAACCTGGCAGGAGCATCGCAAGATTCTTCGTGCGCTGGCACGCCGGGCATCCGCTGCGGCCCAGAAGGCCATGCAGGAACACGTGCGCAACGCCGCCCTGCGCACCGGAATTTCCTTCATTGCCCCCGCCACGGCGTGACTTGGGCTATACCCAAACTCATCGAGTGCCATAGCAAGACTCAATCAACTGCGGCTTCCTGAACAAGGGAAGGGCGGCTATGATGGGCCACGTTTTTTTGCTTACAACCTGGAGAATTCCATGAGCAGCGATCTGATCAAACACGTTAGCGACGCCAGCTTCGAAGCCGACGTACTCAAGGCCGAAGGCGCTGTACTGGTCGACTACTGGGCTGAATGGTGCGGCCCTTGCAAAATGATCGCTCCGGTTCTGGACGAGATTGCCGAGACTTACAAAGGCAAGCTGACTGTCGCCAAACTGAACATCGACGAAAACCAGGAAACCCCGGCCAAGCACGGCGTACGTGGTATCCCGACGCTGATGCTGTTCAAGAACGGCAACGTTGAAGCGACCAAAGTCGGCGCCCTGTCGAAGTCGCAACTGGCTGCTTTCCTCGACGCCAACATCTAAGCGTCGCAGTAAATCGCCGAAAAAAAGCCTCGCAATTTGCGGGGCTTTTTGCGTATTCAGGGCTAGACGCTCCGAAACTCAGGTGGTACATTCGGCCCCGCACTGGTTTCTCCACTGCCCCCTGCTAGCCGTCGCCGACGCACTCCTTTTCGAACAAGTTCGCGATCCTGTCGCCTTCTCCGCGGCGCGGCCTCATTAAGCCAAAAGCTTAATTTCCCCCCTCCATAAATGATTACGTCATTCCTATATGAATCTGACTGAACTCAAGCAAAAGCCGATTACCGAACTGCTCGAATTGGCCGAACAGATGGGCATAGAAAATATGGCCCGTTCGCGCAAGCAGGACGTGATTTTCTCCCTGCTGAAAAAGCACGCGAAAAGCGGCGAGGAAATCTCCGGTGATGGCGTGCTGGAGATTCTCCAGGACGGCTTCGGCTTCCTGCGCTCCGCTGACGCTTCCTACCTCGCCGGCCCGGACGATATCTACGTCTCGCCGAGCCAGATCCGTCGTTTCAACTTGCGCACCGGTGACACCATCGTTGGCAAGATCCGCCCTCCGAAGGAAGGCGAGCGTTACTTCGCTCTGCTCAAGGTCGACACGATCAACTTCGATCGTCCGGAGAACGCGAAGAACAAGATTCTCTTCGAGAACCTGACCCCGCTGTTCCCGACCGTGCGCATGAAGATGGAAGCCGGTAACGGTTCCACCGAAGACTTGACCGGTCGTGTGATCGACCTGTGCGCCCCGATCGGCAAAGGCCAGCGTGGTCTGATCGTTGCACCGCCGAAAGCCGGTAAGACGATCATGCTGCAGAACATCGCCGCGAACATCGCCCGTAACAATCCTGAAGTTCACCTGATCGTGCTGTTGATCGACGAACGTCCGGAAGAAGTGACCGAAATGCAGCGCACCGTGCGCGGCGAAGTGGTCGCCTCGACTTTCGACGAGCCGCCGACCCGCCACGTGCAGGTTGCCGAAATGGTGATCGAGAAGGCCAAGCGCCTGGTCGAACACAAGAAGGACGTGGTGATCCTGCTCGACTCCATCACCCGTCTGGCCCGTGCCTACAACACCGTGATCCCGAGCTCCGGCAAGGTGCTGACCGGTGGTGTCGATGCTCACGCGCTGGAGAAACCGAAGCGTTTCTTCGGTGCTGCGCGCAACATCGAAGAGGGCGGCTCGCTGACCATTATCGCCACCGCGCTGGTTGAAACCGGCTCGAAGATGGACGAAGTGATCTACGAAGAGTTCAAGGGTACCGGCAACATGGAACTGCCTCTGGATCGCAAGATCGCCGAGAAGCGTGTGTTCCCTGCGATCAACATCAACCGTTCCGGCACCCGCCGCGAAGAGTTGCTGACCGCCGATGACGAACTGCAGCGCATGTGGATCCTGCGCAAGCTGCTGCACCCGATGGACGAAGTGGCTGCCATCGAGTTCCTGGTCGACAAGCTGAAAACGACCAAGACCAACGACGAGTTCTTCCTGTCGATGAAGCGCAAGTAACATCGCCGGTTGAACCGATAGAAAGGGCGCCCCTTTGGGGGGCGCCTTTTTTTTGCATGAAATTTACCCCGGCAATGGGAGGTTCCTGATCTGGTAAGGTCTGTGATCGGGCAACCCACAAACAGCGCTCGGAGCCTCTGTGAATAAGGCTCGAGCTGTACAAAAACAACCATCTGATTGGCATTAAAGATTTTATGAGCACACTCGCTTATCGAAGGGATATCGACGGCTTGCGGGCAGTCGCGGTGATCGCCGTGGTGCTGTTCCATTTTGGCGTCCCGGGGTTTACCGGCGGTTTTGTCGGCGTGGACGTGTTCTTCGTGATTTCCGGCTACCTCATCACCTCGATCATCTGGAACCAGCGTCAGGCTGGCCGTTTCAGTTTCGTCGAGTTCTGGGCGCGGCGTGCGCGCCGCATCCTGCCGGCGCTGTTCGCGATGATCATTGCGGTGCTGGCGGTGGGCTGGTTCCTGCTGGCGCCCAAGGATTACGAAGAACTGGGGCGCTCGGTGCGCTATCAGGTGACGTTTGTCTCGAACATCCTGTTCATGCGTCAGGACGGCTACTTCGACGTTGCCTCTGACCTGAAACCGTTGTTGCACACTTGGTCGCTGGCGGTGGAGGAGCAGTTCTACATCTTCTTCCCGCTGCTGCTGACGTTGCTCTCGAGCCGCCTGAAACACTGGCGGCTGGCGCTGTTCGGCGTGCTGCTGGTGTCGTTCGGGCTGAGTGTGTGGGCGATCCAGCATCATCCGGAGAAAGCCTTCTTCCTGCTGCCGATGCGCGCCTGGGAGTTGCTCGCCGGGGCGATGCTGGCGGTTGCGCCGAAACACGCCTGGCGCTTGAAGCCGCTGGCCGCCCAGGCCTTGAGCCTGCTCGGCATGGGGTTGATCCTGCTGGCGGTGTTTGCCTATGACAAGTCGACGCCGTTCCCGGGTGTCACGGCGTTGCTGCCGGTACTGGGCGTGGTGCTGCTGATTCTGGCCAACGGTCATCGCGAAACGCTGGTTGGTCAATTGTTGAGCAGTCGGGTGATGGTCGGCCTCGGGCTGATCTCCTATTCCTGGTATTTGTGGCACTGGCCGGTATTCGTGTTTTCCAGCTACGCCAGTGTCGATGAGCCGGGCGCGCTCGACACGGCCGGGTTGATTCTGCTGACCCTGGTGCTGGGTTATCTGTCGTGGAAGTTCGTCGAAACGCCGTTCCGTGAACGGCGCTTGCTCGCCGGTCGTCGGCAGATTCTGCTGGCCGGTTTCTGCGGGATCCTGCTGCTCGGTCTGGCCGGGCAATCACTGCGCTGGACCGATGGCCTGCCATGGCGCTTGTCCGAGCAGGCGCTGCAATACGCCAAAGGCCGCGAATGGCGGCCTGAGCTGATGGCTTGTCTGGCGGATGACAAGACCCCGGACGACAAGCTGTTCTGCCATTACGGCGTGGCGGATCTGCCGACCCGCGCGCTGGTCTGGGGCGACAGCCATGCCACGGCGCTGATCCCAGTGTTCGATGACGGTGCCAAAGCCCACGGTGTCAGCGTGATTCTGGCCAGTTCTCCGGGTTGCATTCCGGTCGATGGGCTGGAGCATGACGGGGTTTGTGCACGCTTCAACAAGCGGGTCGAGCAGGGGCTGAAAACCCAGGCGATCAGCGATGTGGTGCTGGTCGCCCGCTGGAGCCTGTACCTGTACGGCGATGCCAAGGGTGATCTCGGGCATGTCTTGAGAACGCCAGACGGTCGTTACGATCGCGCCGAGGCCGAGCAGCGTTTTGCCGAAGGCCTGCGCACTCGCGTCGCACAATTGCGGGCAGCCGGGCATCGCGTATGGCTGGTGAAAGAGGCGCCGTTGCAGGCGTTCAGCCCGCCGTATCGGCTGACGCGGCTGGCGATGCTTGATCGTCCGGTGGATGACGTCGGGCTGGACATCGAGGCGCACCACAAACGTCAGGTGTTCATCAGTCAGTTGTTCGCGCAGTTGGCGCAGAATGATCCGGCGGTGCGCGTGGTCGATCCGGCGCCGCGACTGTGTGATGAAAACGGCCTGTGCCACGCCGAACTCGGCGGCTACTCGCTGTACACCGATGACAATCATCTGTCCGAAGTCGGTGCGCGGTTTGTGGCGCCGATCCTTGAGCCGCTGTTTATCGGCCTGCAAGCCCGGGAAAACCGTGGAAAAGCACAGACGAATGCAGCCAAGTAAGCAGCGACAGGCTGCCACAGGCCTGCATAGCAGGTAGGATGTACGCCTATTTTGAGGGTGCCATCGTCAATGAAATTCAAGGATCTTCGGGATTTCGTGCAGCAGCTTGAGCAGCGCGGAGAGTTGAAACGCATCCAGATTCCCGTCTCGCCGGTGCTGGAAATGACCGAGGTGTGCGACCGTACGCTGCGGGCCAAGGGCCCGGCGCTGCTGTTCGAGAAGCCGACCGGCTATGACATTCCGGTGCTCGGCAACCTGTTCGGGACCCCGGAGCGGGTGGCCATGGGCATGGGCGCCGAGTCGGTCAGCGAGCTGCGCGAGATCGGCAAGCTGCTGGCTTTCCTCAAGGAGCCGGAGCCGCCGAAGGGCTTGAAGGACGCGTGGTCGAAACTGCCGATCTTCCGCAAGATCATCTCGATGGCGCCGAAAGTCGTCAAAGACGCGGTGTGCCAGGAAGTGGTCATCGAAGGCGACGACGTCGACCTGGCGATGCTGCCGGTGCAGACCTGCTGGCCCGGCGACGTCGGCCCGCTGATCACCTGGGGCCTGACTGTCACCAAAGGCCCGAACAAGGACCGCCAGAACCTCGGTATCTACCGTCAGCAAGTGATCGGCCGCAACAAGGTGATCATGCGCTGGCTCAGCCACCGTGGCGGTGCGCTGGACTTCCGCGAGTGGTGCGAGAAGCATCCGGGCCAGCCGTTCCCGGTCTCCGTGGCGCTGGGCGCCGACCCTGCGACCATTCTCGGCGCCGTGACGCCGGTGCCGGACAGCCTTTCCGAATACGCTTTCGCCGGCCTGTTGCGCGGCAATCGCACCGAGCTGGTCAAGTGCCGTGGCAACGACCTGCAAGTGCCGGCCACTGCCGAGATCATCCTCGAAGGCGTGATCCATCCGGGCGAAATGGCCGACGAAGGCCCGTATGGCGACCACACCGGTTACTACAACGAAGTCGACAGCTTCCCGGTGTTCACCGTCGAACGCATCACCCACCGGATCAAACCGATCTATCACAGCACCTACACCGGCCGTCCGCCGGATGAGCCGGCGATTCTCGGCGTGGCGCTGAACGAAGTGTTCGTGCCGATCCTGCAGAAGCAGTTCCCGGAGATCACCGATTTCTATCTGCCGCCGGAAGGCTGCTCGTACCGCATGGCTGTGGTGACGATGAAGAAGTCGTATCCCGGGCATGCAAAGCGCGTGATGCTCGGTGTCTGGTCGTTTTTGCGACAGTTCATGTACACCAAGTTCGTTATCGTCACTGACGACGATATAAACGCCCGGGACTGGAACGACGTGATCTGGGCCATCACCACGCGCATGGACCCCAAGCGCGACACGGTGATGATCGACAACACGCCGATCGACTACCTCGACTTCGCCTCGCCGGTCTCCGGCCTGGGCTCGAAAATGGGCCTGGATGCCACCCACAAGTGGCCGGGCGAAACCACTCGCGAGTGGGGCCGTGTAATCGTCAAGGACGACGCCGTCACCCAGCGGATCGATGCCATCTGGAATCAGTTAGGAATAGATTGATGCGTGTAACCCTGCAGCCCTCCGGAGCGGTGCTTGAGATACGGCCCGGCGAGCGGATTCTCGATGGTGCGCGGCGCCTGGGCTACGACTGCCCGCAAAGCTGCCGCAACGGCAATTGCCACGTATGTGCGGCGCTGCTGGTGGAAGGCCGGGTCGAGCAGGCCGGCAAAGTGCATGACCACGGCGAGTTCTACACTTGCATAGCCGAGCCGCTGGAAGACTGCGTCCTGCTGTGGGATGGCGTGCTCGCGCTGGGAGAACTGCCGGTGCGCAGCCTGTCGTGTCAGGTCATCGAATGCCGGGATGTCGGCGGCGACACCTGGCGCGTGCGCCTGCGTGCGCCGGCCGGCAAGCCACCGCGTTATCACGCCGGACAGTACCTGATGATCGAGCGCGAGAACGGCGAGAAGTCGGCGTTCTCCATGGCCTCGGCGCCGCACGGCGGGCGCGATCTGGAAATCCACGTGTTGGCCCGCGAAGCCAGTGCGTTGAGCCTGATCGAGCAACTGCAGCGCAACCCGCTGGTGCGCGTCGAACTGCCGTTCGGCGACACCCACCTCGCCGAATTGCCTGACGGGCCGCTGGTGTTGATCGCCGCTGGCACCGGCATGGGCCAGATCCACAGCCTGATCGAACACTGCCGCGCCAACGGTTTCAAACACCCGGTGCATCTGTATTGGGGCGTTCGCCGTCCGGAAGATTTCTACGATATCGAGCATTGGGACGAATGGCTGAAGCTGCCCAATCTGTTCCTGCACAAAGTCGTCAGCGACCAGTGCGGTTGGGAAGGGCGCTGCGGGATGCTGCACCAGGCCGTGTGCGAAGATTTCGCCGATCTGAAGTCCCTGCACGTCTACGCCAGCGGTTCGCCGGCGATGGTCTACGGGACTCTGGATGCGCTGGTGGAAGCCGGGATGGATGCGCACCAGATGCGCGCCGATGTATTTGCGTATGCGCCTCGGTCTTGACCCGCGCGTTTGAGCCCCGCCCCTAGAAACGCACGCCGCTAGTCACCATCGCCGCATTGGCGCCGAGAAACACCAGCTCGGCGGCCAATGGGCCATAGTGAGTCCCGACGGACGGAATGATCACCGGCGCAACGCCGTAGCGGTTCAAAGGAATCTTGTCCTTGTAATCACCGCGATAACCTTGCAACAGCCCACCCGTGACTTTCAGATACAGCGGATACTCGCTGCTGTCATAGCGCTTGCCGACGTAGGCGTAATTCGAGCGCTGGCGGAACGAGTTGCGGAAAGTTGCCCCGCCAAATACCCGGCCGGAAGCCTGATTGCGTTCGATGCCGATCAAGTCCTGATGATTATTGTGCTCGGGGTCGGGCGAGTAATGTCGGGTGTAGACACTGGTCTGGGCATACCAGAAACCTTTGCCTTGCGCATCGTCCTCGGCCAATGCATGGCCGGCCTGAATCATCAGTAATGCGGTCAATAGTCTCGGGATTTTCATTGAGCAGCCTCGGTTAAACGGGATGGCTTGCGCCAGAGGAAGGCCGTTATACGTAGGCGTTCAGCGACGGAGAAGAAAGAAAGGCCGACATTTTAGTAAGAAGTTTCCTGCGTGTTCTTGAACCAATCCTGAACAAGCGAAGGCTTATGCATATTTCATTCGGGTATTTAAGATATTCCTGCAATGGTATTAGGCTATATAAAACCTGATTGCCGGGGCTGATAATCGCCAGTTAGTGCGATCGGGCGGGTCATACATCCTTTAGCACTTTTCGTTTTACAGTTACTGCTATATGTTCTATCAAGCGAATTGTGCTTACATCTTGTAATACTTGCGGGGCCGAACACTTCCGTCATGACAGCCATTGAATCTGCTTTTGTGAATCTGGCTTACCCTCCGCGGCTCGATCTGGGGCCGCAGCTGACCCACGAACAACTTCTCGTCTCGATGCAATCGACCATGGCGCGCCACAAGGGCGGCCCGGTGTGGCTGTTCGCCTACGGGTCGCTGATCTGGCGCCCGGAATGTACGGCGGTGGAGCGGGTGCGCGGACGTGTCCATGGCTACCATCGCGGCCTGTATTTGTGGTCGCACGAGCACCGCGGTACGCCGGAAATGCCCGGACTGGTGTTTGGTCTGGATCGCGGCGGTTCATGCAGCGGCTTCGCTTATCGGCTGCCGGAAGAAAATCTCGACGCGGCGCTGTACGCGCTATGGAAACGCGAAATGCCGTTCCCGTCCTATCGCCCACACTGGCTCAACTGCCGGCTCGAAGATGGCAGTCAGGTTCAGGCGTTAGGGTTTGTTTTGGAGCGACACCTGCCCAGCTATGCCGGCAACTTGCCGGATCATGTGCTGAGCCAGGTGTTCGAAAGCGCTTGCGGGCGCTACGGCACCACTCGCGATTATGTCGAGCAGACCGTCCACGCCCTGCGCAGCCACGCCATGCCGGATCGAAATCTGGAGGCGCGGCTCAAACGCTGCAAATCACAGGTCGATCAGGCGAGCGCCTCACGGCTCTGACTGGCGACGTTTTTGTGCCACAAGGTCGGAGCCAGGCAAACCATCGCCATGATGCAGCCGCCTACCAGCAGTACGAAGCCGCCGTCCCAGCCGAAATGGTCCACGGTATAGCCCATCGCTGCACTGGCCGCGACCGACCCACCCAGATAACCAAACAGGCCGGTGAAGCCTGCTGCCGTACCGGCGGCTTTCTTCGGTGCCAGTTCCAGCGCCTGCAAACCGGTCAACATCACCGGGCCGTAGATCAGGAAGCCTATAGAGAACAGCGCGATCATGTCGATGGTCGGGTTGCCCGGCGGGTTGAGCCAGTAGACCAGCGTCGCCACGGTGACCAGCGCCATGAATACCATGCCGGTCAGGCCACGATTGCCACGGAAGATCTTGTCTGACATCCAGCCACACAGCAGCGTGCCTGGAATGCCGGCCCACTCGTAGAAGAAGTACGCCCACGACGTGGTGTCCACGGTGAAGTGCTTGGCCTCCTTCAGATACGTCGGGGCCCAGTCCAGTACGCCATAGCGCAGCAGGTAGACGAAGACGTTGGCCATGGCCACGTACCAGAGCATTTTGTTGCGCAGCACGTACTTGACGAAGATTTCCTTAGTGCTGAATTCGTCTTCGTGGCTGGCATCGTAGCCTTCGGGGTAATCGTTCTTGTACTGCTCGATTGGCGGCAGGCCAACCGATTGCGGAGTGTCGCGCATGGTCATGAATGCGAACGCCGCCACACCCAGGGCCACTGCAGCCGGCACGTAGAATGCCGCATGCCAGTCATTGAACAGGCCCATGCCGAGCAGGAACAACGGACCGATCAGGCCACCACCCACGTTGTGCGCCACGTTCCACACCGACACCACGCCGCCGCGCTCTTTCTGCGACCACCAGTGCACCATGGTGCGACCGCTCGGCGGCCAACCCATGCCCTGAGCCCAGCCGTTGATGAACAACAGAATGAACATCATGGTCACGCTGGACGTGGCCCACGGTGCGAAACCGAAGATGAACATCACGCCTGCCGAGATCAGCAAGCCGAACGGCAGGAAGTAACGCGGATTGGAGCGATCGGACACCAGGCCCATCAAGAACTTCGACAAGCCGTAAGCAATCGCGATGGCTGACATTGCCACGCCTAACTGACCCCGGGTGTAGCCCTCGTCGATCAGGTACGGCATGGCCAGCGAGAAGTTTTTGCGCAGCAGGTAGTAACCGGCGTACCCGAAAAAGATACCGGCGAATATCTGCCAGCGCAGGCGTCGGTAAGTACTGTCTATTTTTTCTTCAGGCAATGGAGCCTGATGTGCGGCAGGTCGAAAGAAAGCAAACATTCAAGAGCTCCAGAATTCTTGTTTTGACTGCGGATGCGAATGTTACAGTTTCGTTACCGAAAATAGCACCGGTTCGCATCAGCAAAACAGCGGAAAATGTTGGAAGTCGCATGTTCTTTTACGAACCTGTCGCTCAGCTGTAAGAACAGGGCGTTTTCACCACTTATCAACATGGGGTGACTTAGACTCGCGGCCCGTTCAGCCGATTGATCAGCCGAGATAAGCAATGTCACTGAAAGTTCGCATGTTGGTGCCGAGATTTTTGGTGGCAGCGGGACTTGCCGTCGTGTTGTTGACATTGATCGTCACCGATCATCCCGCCCATTCCGGTCTGCGCAACGCCACGGTGCTGATCATTCGGCATGCGGAAAAACCGGATACGGGCTCGGTGCTCAATGCCCGAGGCGAACAGCGCGCCGCCGCCTACGTCGACTATTTCAATCCGCTGAAACTCGACGGCCAGGCACTCACCCCTCAGCGTTTGATCGCTGCTGGCGACACCCCGGAGAGCTCGCGCTCACGCCTGACCCTGACCCCGCTGGCCCAGCGCCTGAACCTTGCGATCGAGCAGCCCTACGTCAATGGCGACCTGCATCAACTGGTCAAACTGTTGCGCAAGAACAATCAGGCGCAGACGGTGCTGATCGCCTGGCACCACGGCCACATCAATAAACTGCTCAAGGCCTTTGGGGGCGACCCCACGGCGCTGATGGGGCAGGAAAAATGGCCGGATGAGGTCTTCGACTGGCTGATCGTCCTGCGCTTCGATGACAAGGGACGGTTGATTCCGTCGCGCAGCCTGAGGGTGCAGGAGCACCTGTTGCCGGGCGACTCGGCACCATGCCCGGCGGCTGAGACACGCTACGGTTTCAGCGCACCTGCACCACCACCTTGCCCACCGCCTTGCGCTGCCCCAGATCGTTGATCGCCTGCGCCGCATTGCTCAGCGGATACACCTGCGACACCAGCGGTTTCAACTTGCCCTCGGCGAACCAGGCGAACAGTTGCTGGAAGTTCGCCGCGTTGTCCTGCGGCTGGCGCTGGGCGAAAGAACCCCAGAACACGCCGAGTACCGCTGCGCCCTTGAGCAGCGCGAGGTTGACCGACAGTTCGGGAATGCGTCCGCTGGCGAAGCCGACCACCAGCAGCCGTCCGTTCCACGCGATGGCGCGGATGGCCTGGTCAAACAGGTCGCCACCGACCGGGTCGTAGATCACGTCGGCGCCCTGGCCGTCGGTGAGGCGTTTGATTTCGTCCTTGAGGCTGGTTTCGCTGTAGTTGATCAGTTCATCAGCACCGGCAGCCTTGGCCACGGCGAGTTTTTCCGTGCTGCTGGCGGCGGCGATGACCCGGGCACCCATGGCTTTGCCGATTTCCACTGCCGCCAGGCCGACGCCACCGGAGGCGCCGAGCACCAGCAGGGTCTCGCCCGGTTGCAGGTTGGCCCGTTGCTTGAGGGCGTGCATCGAAGTGCCGTAGGTCATGCTGAACGCGGCGGCGGTGTTGAAATCCATCGACGGCGGGATCGGCAGCACGTTGTAACCCGGCACCGCGACCTGTTCGGCGAAGCTGCCCCAGCCGGTCAGGGCCATGACCCGGTCGCCGACTTTCAGATGGCTGACCTTTTCACCGACGGCACTGACCACGCCGGACGCTTCGCCGCCCGGCGAAAACGGGAAGGGCGGCTTGAACTGGTACTTGCCCTCGATGATCAGCGTGTCCGGAAAGTTGACCCCGGCGGCGTGCACCTCCAGCAGGATTTCGTTCTTCTTCGCGACAGGACTGGCGACGTCTTCCAGCACCAGCGATTCGGCAGAGCCGAAGGCTTTGCACAGCACGGCTTTCATCAGGGCTATTCCTTTGGGAGTGATGGCCGATAAGTGTAGGTGTGTCAGTCAACGGGTCAACGAGCATGCCTGGCCCTGATAGTCAGCCATAAGCTTGTGCTTGCGCGGCGGGTCGTTATGCTAGGCCGCAAACCGGATAAGGAGCGAATTGTGAAAGCGTGGATCATGTTGTTGCTGGCCCTGTCTCTGCCTGTGGCAGCGCTGGCCGAAGAAGCCAAAGAAGGCGAGGCGCCGAAGGTCAACTACATCACCCTGAGCCCGCCGTTCGTGGGTAACTACGGGCTGGACGGCACGCCGAAGCTGAAGGTCTACAAGGCCGACGTGGCGCTGCGTGTGACCGGCGAAGAGGCGACCAAACTGGTCAAGGCCAACGAGCCGCTGATTCGCAATCAACTGGTGGCGCTGTTCACTCAGCAGACGACCGAGGCGATGGGCAGCATCGAAGGCAAGGAAAAGCTGCGTCAGGAAGCCCTGAAGCAAACCCAGCAAGTGATGAATGACGAGACCGGCAAGCCGGTGGTTGAAGATCTGTTGTTCAACAACCTGATTATTCAGTAAGCATTCAAATCAAAAGATCGCAGCCTTCGGCAGCTCCTGCAGGGATCGCATTCCAGTGTAGGAGCTGCCGCAGGCTGCGATCTTTTTGCGCGTCAGCGCAACGCGAGCACTGCAGCCCATTGCTCCGCCGTCACTGGCATCACCGACAGTCGCGAGCCCTTCTGCACCAATGGCATCTCGGCAAGTGCGGTCTGCTGCTTCAGATAATCCAGTTTCAACACCCGCTCAAACGTCTCGACGTGCGCAACATCGATCGCACTCCAGGCGTTTTTCTCCGGCGTGGCCTTCGGGTCGTAGTAATGGCTCTCGGGTTCCAGTGCGGTGGGATCCGGGTACGCTGCCTGAATAATCTTGCCGATGCCGGCAATCCCTGGCTCGGGGCAGCTGGAATGGTAGAAAAAGAACTCATCGCCCACTGCCATCGCCCGCAGGAAATTGCGCGCCTGATAGTTGCGAACCCCGTCCCAGCGCGCTTTGCCGAGTTTCTCCAGGCCTTTGATCGAGAGTTCGTCAGGCTCGGATTTCATCAGCCAATAGGCCATGTCTTTTGCTCCTCAAGCGGTGATTGGGCAGGTTGTCGGGCAATTTTATGACAAACCGACGGTCGGTTGACGTCAGCGTTTGCGCCCGGGTTCACGTTGTCGCAAAATGCCGGCCTTTAAAGCTTGACGCTGCTGCACGGCCTACGAACGGAAACCGCTGCTGTCATCGTGATGATGTGCCTTGAGGGGGGCAATCGATGAAACGCAAACCGGATTTGCTATGGACTTTGGTTATTTTGTTCGGCCTTGGCGTCGTGACCACCGGTTACGCGCAAAGTCTGTGGACGAGCAAGACCGATGCTCCGGTTGAAGTCGCGCAACAGGTCCAACAGTCGACCGCCTTCAAACGCTGAAACTGCCTTCCCGACGCCGCTGATCTGCGCGGCGTCTATCCTGCGAAATACCAAGCCTTATCGGTGACCGTGCCCTGCAACGGTACATCCCAGCTGGCCTGTGCCAGGCGTTCGACCTTCTGACATTCATGGGCCAGGCCCAGCAACGTCGGCTTGCGCCAGTTTTTGCGCCGGGCCAGGTACGCCAGGCTGCGATCATAGAAACCGCCGCCCATTCCCAGGCGTCCGCCAATGTCGTCAAACCCCACCAGTGGCAACAAAACTAGATCCAGGGTCCAGATCTTGCGCTGATGAGCCAGATTGGCCCGAGGCTCAAGAATGCGGAAGCGGTTGGGCTTGAGCTTGTCGCCGGGGCGAATCCGCTGGAATACCATTTTGGTTCGCGGCCAGGCGCTGAGCACCGGCAGATACGTGGCTTTGCCGCGACGCTGGGCTTCACGCAGCAGCAGGCGCGGGTCGATTTCACCGTCGGTAGGCAGATACAGAGAGATGTGTTTCGCCCGACGAAAGTGCGGGTCTTGCGCCAGTTGGCGGAACAGGCCTTTGGCAGCCTGCCGTTGTTCACCGGGAGTCAGTGAGCGGCGCGCCTTGCGCAGCAGGCGGCGGAGTTGCGGGCGGGGCAGCAGCGCAGGTTCGGTCATGGTTCGGCTTCGGCAGGTGAGGGCGAAAACGCACGCATAAAAAATCCGATGCCGGCAAAAACCGGCATCGGATTCGAATCAGGCTCCCCGGATGAACCGCTGTCAACTTAGCCCTTGAACCCGAAAGTTCAAGGTGGAGGATGCAGTAGACTTTAAGGCTTTCCGTCTGGCGGACATGCACACCAGCCCAACGTGCAACCTCCAGGGTAGTGCAAATCGGCTCAGGGACATCGTCAACTGGCAAGCACCCCAGGGAGTGCCGCGAGTATACCTCAAGCGGCCTGGCGAATCAGCCCTTGCTGATGTCCGGATCGTCGGCCAGCACCAGATCGACACGATCGAGCAAGTCGCGCACCTGTTCACGGGTCGAGCCGCTGGCCTGGATGTCCGGGCGCTCTTCTTTGTGCAAGAGGTCGTGGGTGATGTTCAGCGCGGCCATCACCGCAATACGGTCGGCGCCGATGACTTTGCCGCTGCTGCGGATCTCGCGCATCTTGCCGTCCAGGTAGCGGGCGGCGCTGACCAGATTGCTGCGTTCTTCCTGGGGGCAGATGATCGAATATTCTTTGTCGAGGATCTGCACGGTAACGCTATTGCTTGAACTCATGAGTCTTGCTCCAGGGCCTTGAGGCGCGAAATCATCGATTCGACCTTACGCCGGGCGATTTCGTTTTTTTCAATGAGGTGAGCGCGTTCCTCGCGCCAGGTCTTTTCCTGAGCTAGTAAGAGTGCGTTTTGACTCTTTAGTTGCTCGACTCGGCTAATCAGCTTTTCGAGTCTGGCCATCAGCGCTTGCAGGTCGGTGTCTTCCATTGTGTCCACTGAATTCATCTGATGGGCGGCAGGCGCCTGGCTGGCGGACAGCCTTTAATAGTCTTGGCGAGTCTGTCGATGTAGGATACAAGGCCTTCATTCTAGACATAGCGCCGTCTGGCGCCTAGCTGCCCATGACCATTGCGAATTCCCCGTACCAAGCCTTTGCCACCCTGCTGACTGCCAGCGGCCACAACGTCTCGCCTGCCGAACTGCATGGCCTGCTGCTCGGCCGCAGCTGCGCCGGCGCCGGCTTCAACGCCGACGAGTGGCTGATCGACGCCGCCGAACTGCTCGAAGGCGACATCCAGGACAACGTCCGCAACGCCCTGATCGGCCTGCAAGAAATGGTCAAGGGTGAGTTGACCGGCAGCGACGTCACCGTCGTTCTGCTGCTGCCAACCGATGACGCACCACTGGCCGAGCGTGCTGCCGCGCTGGGCGAATGGTGCCAGGGCTTCCTCAGCGGTTTCGGCCTGAACTGCCGCGACAGCAGCATGCTCAGCACCGAAGCCACCGAAGTGCTGCAGGATCTGGCTGCGATCTCCCAGGTGCAAGACGCTCTGGAAGAATCCGAAGACGGCGAAAGCGACTACATGGAAGTCATGGAATATCTGCGCGTCGCGCCGCTGCTGCTGTTCTCGGAAACCAAGAAAGCCGACGTGCCGCCAGCCGCCAAGCCGTCGCTGCATTAATCGCGTGCCAGGGAAAGCCATCTGCCCATGACCCATATCCCCAAAGCGGAATACAGCCGTCGCCGCAAGGCCCTGATGGCGCAGATGGAACCCAACAGCATCGCGATCCTGCCCGCCGCCGCAGTCGCGATCCGCAACCGCGACGTCGAGCACGTCTACCGCCAGGACAGCGACTTCCAGTACCTCAGCGGATTCCCCGAGCCACAGGCCGTCATCGTGCTGATGCCCGGCCGCGAGCACGGCGAGTACGTGCTGTTCTGCCGTGAACGCAATGCCGAACGCGAGTTATGGGACGGCCTGCGCGCCGGGCAGGAAGGTGCAATCCGTGATTACGGCGCTGACGACGCGTTCCCGATTACCGACATCGACGACATCCTGCCGGGCCTGATCGAGGGGCGCGACCGGGTGTATTCGGCGATGGGCAGCAACCCGGAATTCGATCGGCACCTGATGGACTGGATCAACGTGATCCGTTCCAAGGCACACCTCGGCGCGCAGCCACCGAACGAATTCGTTGCCCTGGATCATCTGTTGCACGACATGCGCCTGTATAAATCGGCGGCAGAAGTGAAGGTGATGCGCGAAGCCGCACGGATTTCCGCTCAGGCGCATATCCGGGCGATGCAGGCCAGCCGGCCGGGACTGTATGAATACAGCCTCGAAGCCGAACTCGATTACGAATTCCGCAAGGGCGGGGCGAAGATGCCGGCCTACGGTTCGATCGTCGCTGCCGGGCGCAACAGCTGCATCCTGCATTACCAGCAGAATGACGCGCTGCTCAAGGACGGCGATCTGGTGTTGATCGACGCTGGTTGCGAGATCGACTGCTACGCCAGCGACATCACCCGCACCTGGCCGGTCAACGGCAAGTTTTCCGCCGAGCAGAAAGCGATCTACGAACTGGTGCTGGCTTCGCAGGAAGCCGCGTTCGCTGAAATCGCCCCGAACAAAAACTGGAACCAGGCGCACGAAGCGACGGTACGGGTTATTACCGCAGGCCTGGTCAAGCTCGGAATCCTGCAAGGCGAGGTCGATGAGTTGATCGCCACCGAAGCCTATAAAGCGTTTTACATGCACCGTGCCGGCCACTGGCTGGGCATGGATGTACACGACGTCGGCGAGTACAAGGTCGGCGGCGAATGGCGGGTGCTGGAGGTCGGCATGGCGCTGACCGTGGAACCGGGCATTTATATCGCCCCGGACAACCAGAACGTAGCAAAGAAATGGCGCGGCATTGGCGTGCGCATCGAGGATGACGTGGTAGTGACCAAGACCGGTTGTGAAATATTGACCAGCGGCGTACCGAAAACCGTCGCCGAGATCGAAGCGCTGATGGCGCAAGCACGGACACACGCGGCATGAGTCGAGTCAATCTGGCAATCATCGGTGGCGGCCTGGTCGGCGCCAGTCTGGCGTTGGCCTTGCAGGCCGGGGCCAAGGCGCGTGGCTGGAAAATCGTCCTGATTGAACCGTTCGCCCCCGGCGACAGCTGGCAGCCGAGCTACGACGCGCGTTCGTCGGCGCTGTCCTTCGGTTCGCGGCAGATCTATCAACGGCTTGGCGTTTGGCAGGAGATTTCCCGCCGCGCCGGGCCGATCAAACAGATTCACGTGTCCGACCGTGGTCGCTTCTCCACCGCCCGTCTGTCGGCGATGGAAGAAGGCGTGCCAGCGCTCGGCTACGTGGTGGAAAACGCCTGGCTCGGCCAGTGCCTGTGGCAGCACCTCGACAAAGACGTGATCAGCTGGCGCTGCCCGGCGGAAGTCACGCGCATGGAGCCGCTGCCCGACGGCTATCGCCTGACCCTCAACGATGAAACCACCGTCGAGTGCGATCTGGCGGTGCTGGCCGATGGCGGCCGTTCCGGTTTGCGCGAGCAACTGGGCATCAACGTGCGCAAGCGTCCGTATAACCAGAGCGCGCTGATCGCCAACATCACCCCGAGCGAAGCGCACAACGGCGTGGCCTTTGAGCGTTTCACCGACGAAGGGCCGATGGCCTTGCTGCCGCTGCCGGACAACCGTTGCGCACTGGTCTGGACCCGCCTGGGCATGGACGCGCAACGCCTGGCAGACCTCAGCGAGCGCGATTTCCTCAGCGAACTGCAAGGCGTGTTCGGCTACCGCCTCGGCACCTTGAAACAGGTCGGTGCGCGGCATTTGTATCCGCTGTCGCTGGTCGAGGCCGAGGAGCAAGTACGCTCGCATCTGGCCGTACTCGGCAATGCCGCGCACAGTCTGCACCCGATTGCCGGACAGGGTTTCAACCTGTCCCTGCGGGATGCTGATGCGCTGGCTGCCGCACTGCTCGCCAGCGACAAAGCGCTGGGCGACTTCGCCACCTTGCAGGCCTATCGCGAGCGGCAGCGTCTGGATCAGGAGCTCACCGTGGGCTTCTCCGATCAGGTCACCCGCCTGTTCGGCAGCACCCAGCCGCTGGTCTCGCTGGGCCGCAACATCGGCCTGCTCGGGCTCGATCTGTTGCCACCGGCCAAGCGCTGGTTTGCTCGTCAGGCCATGGGGCTGGGGACGCGGCCGGATGCTTGAGCGTCGGGTCGGCACTTTCACTTTCAGCAGCGCGCCACTAACTGGCGCGCTCGCTAAAACCCTTTACGGGCGGCGCATGCCGCCAGCGAGACAGGCTTAAAGCATGGAAATGCGCGCAGATCTGCTGATTGTCGGAGCCGGAATGGTCGGCAGCGCCCTCGCGTTGGCGTTGCAGAACAGCGGCCTGGAAGTGTTGCTGCTCGACGGCAGCCCGCTGAGCGTCAAACCGTTCGACGCCGCCGCGCCGTTCGAGCCGCGAGTGAGCGCCTTGTCGGCGGCCAGCCAGCGGATACTCGAACGCCTTGGCATCTGGGACGGCATCGCCAAGCGCCGCAGCAGCCCGTACACCGACATGCACGTGTGGGACGGCAGCGGCACCGGGCAGATTCACTTCTCGGCGAGCAGTGTGCATGCCGAAGTGCTCGGCCATATCGTCGAAAACCGCGTGGTGCAGGATGCCTTGCTCGATCGTTTGCACGACTGCGATCTGGGCATGCTGGCCAACGCACGGCTGGAACAGATGCGTCGCTCTGGCGACGACTGGCTGCTGACCTTGGCCGATGGTCGCCAGTTGCGTGCGCCGCTGGTGATCGCGGCGGATGGTGCCAATTCGGCGGTGCGCCGGCTGACCGGCGTTGCTACCCGCGAGTGGGATTATCTGCACCACGCCATCGTCACCAGCGTGCGCAGCAGCAAGCCGCACCGGATGACCGCCTGGCAGCGTTTCACCGATCACGGGCCGCTGGCGTTTCTGCCGCTGGAGCGTGACGGGCAGCAGGACTGGTGCTCGATCGTCTGGTCGACCACGCCGAGTGAAGCCGAAAGCCTGATGGCGCTGGATGAAGCGGCATTCTGCCGGGAGCTGGAGCGAGCCTTTGAAGGTTGCCTGGGCGAAGTCGTCAATGCTGATCCACGGCTGTGCGTGCCCTTGCGTCAACGCCACGCCAGACGCTATGTAGCCGAAGGCCTGGCACTGATCGGCGATGCGGCGCACACCATTCACCCGTTGGCCGGGCAGGGTGTGAACCTGGGTTTCCTCGATGCGGCGGTGCTGGCTGAAGTGTTGTTGCAGGCGGCGGAACGCGGCGAACGGCTGGCGGACGTGAAAGTGCTGAGCCGCTACGAGCGCCGGCGCATGCCGCACAACCTGGCATTGATGGCGGCGATGGAGGGCTTCGAGCGCTTGTTCCAGGCCGACCCATTGCCGGTGCGCTGGTTGCGCAACGCCGGGTTGAAGCTGGTGGAGCAGATGCCAGAGGCCAAGGCTCTCTTTGTTCGCGAAGCACTAGGCCTCACAGGCGACCTTCCGGCGCTCGCCAAACCCTGAGTCGATAACGCTCCCTGTAGGAGCTGCGGCACGCTGCGATCTTTTGATTTTGTTTTTGAACAGCAAAGTCAAAAGATCGCAGCCTTCGGCAGCTCCTACAGGGTGTGGGCTGTTCCGTGCAACATCTGGTAACTCCTTGGAAAAGAGTTCGATTGAGGTGGTAAATGTGAGTCCTTATCATTTGGCCCACATTTTCCGACCGAGAGATCACTCCCATGTTGGCACCCAAGCGTCTCCTGACCGCACTGGCCCTGACCCTGATCGGCAGCACTGCCGTCCAGGCCGCCGACGAGGTGGTGGTCTACTCCTCGCGTATCGATGAGCTGATCAAACCGGTGTTCGACGCCTATACCGCGAAAACCGGGGTGAAGATCAAGTTCATCACCGACAAGGAAGCGCCGCTGATGCAGCGCATCAAGGCCGAGGGCGAAAACGCCACCGCTGACCTGCTGCTGACCGTCGATGCCGGCAACCTCTGGCAGGCCGAGCAGATGGGCATCCTCCAGCCGTTCACCTCGAAAACCATCGACAGCAACATTCCTGCGCAATACCGCTCCTCCAGTCACGCCTGGACCGGTCTGAGCCTGCGCGCGCGGACCATCGCCTATTCCACCGAGCGGGTGAAACCGGGTGAGTTGACCACCTACGAAGCGCTGGCCGACAAGAATTGGGAAGGGCGCCTGTGCCTGCGCACGGCGAAGAAGGTCTACAACCAGTCGCTGACCGCGACCATGATTGAAGTGCACGGCGCCGAGAAGACCGAGAAGATCCTCAAGGGCTGGGTCAACAACCTGTCCACCGATGTGTTCTCCGACGACGTCGCGGTGCTGGAGGCGATCAACGCCGGGCAGTGCGACGTCGGCATCGTCAACACCTACTACTACGGTCGCCTGCACAAGCAGAAACCGGACCTGCCGGTGAAACTGTTCTGGCCGAATCAGGCTGATCGCGGCGTACACGTGAACCTGTCGGGCATCGGCCTGACCAAACACGCACCGCACCCGGAAGCAGCCAAGGCGCTGGTGGAGTGGATGACTACGCCTGAAGCGCAGAAGATCTTCGCCGACGTCAACCAGGAATTCCCGGCCAACCCGGCGGTGGCACCTTCGGAAGAAGTGGCGGCGTGGGGCAAGTTTGTCGCTGACACCTTGCCGGTGGAAGTGGCGGGCAAGCGTCAGGCGGAAGCGATCCGCATGATGGATCGGGCGGGCTGGAACTGAGCCGTTCACCACAGCGAGCCCTCTGTGGCGAGGGAGCTTGCTCCCGCTGGGTCGCGAAGCGGCCCCATGGCGCCCTTGCGTCTGGCGTGAATTGAACTGTTAACCTCCTGCGGCTGCTTCGCAGCCGAGCGGGAGCAAGCTCCCTCGCCACTACATGTGGTCGACGTCGAATGGGCGTTGGCCCTCTTGCAGAGAACCCCCTTGGCCCACCCCGCCCAACGCCGCTGGTACCCCATCGTCCTCGCCATTGCCGCGCTGGTGCTGTTGCCCCTGAGTGTCCTGCTGCTGTCGTGGCAGACCATCGATCAGCAGATCTGGTCGCACCTGTGGGAAACCCAGATGCCGCGCCTGCTCGGCAACACCCTGACGCTGGTGCTCGGCGTTGGCGTCGGTGTGACGCTGCTCGGTGTCAGTCTGGCGTGGCTCACCAGCCTCTGCGAATTCCCCGGACGGCGCTGGCTCGACTGGGCGCTGATGCTGCCGTTCGCCATCCCGGCCTACGTGCTGGCGTTCGTCTTCGTCGGCCTGCTGGACTTCGCCGGCCCGGTGCAGACCCTGCTGCGTGAGTGGTTCGGCAGCGGCCTGCGCCTGCCGCGCGTGCGCTCCACCGGCGGGGTGATTGCGGTGCTGGTGCTGGTGTTTTATCCCTACGTCTACCTGCTGGCGCGCACTGCGTTTCTCGCGCAGGGCAAAGGCTTGATGGAGGCGGCGCGGGTACTCGGGCAATCGCCATGGCAGGCGTTCTGGCGGGTGGCGTTGCCGATGGCGCGGCCGGCGATTGGCGCCGGTGTGGCGCTGGCGCTGATGGAGACGCTGGCGGATTTCGGCGCGGTGTCGGTGTTCAATTTCGACACCTTCACCACCGCCATCTACAAGACCTGGTACGGCTTCTTCAGCCTGCCGAGCGCGGCGCAACTGGCGAGCCTGTTGCTGCTGGTGGTGATGCTGGTGCTGTACGGCGAGCGGCGCGCACGTGGCGCCAACCGGGCGAGCAACGAGCGCCCTCGGGTCAAGGCGCTGTATCAGCTGCGCGGGCTCAAGGCATTCGCGGCGACCGGTTGGTGCGCGTTAGTGTTTGCCTGCGCGTTCGTGATTCCGCTGCTGCAGTTGATCGTCTGGTTCTGGCAGCGCGGGCGCTTCGATCTCGATGAGCGTTACGCCGGGCTGATCCTGCACACCCTGTACTTGGGTGCCATGGCAGCCTTGATCACCGTCAGCGTCGCGCTGCTGCTGGCGTTTGCTCGACGTCTGGCGCCGACCCGGGCGATCCGTTCCGGGGTCAGTCTGGCCAATCTTGGTTATGCACTGCCGGGTTCGGTGCTCGCGGTATCGATCATGCTGGCGTTCAGTTATCTCGACCGCGAACTGGTGATTCCGCTATCCGGGTGGCTCGGCGGCGCCGGCAAGCCGCTGCTGCTGGGCAGTCTGGCGGCGTTGCTGATGGCCTATCTGGTGCGCTTTATCGCGGTGGCCTACGGGCCACTGGAAAACAGTCTGGCGCGTATACGGCCTTCATTGCCTGAAGCGGCACGTAGTCTGGGTGTCAGTGGGCCGCGACTGTTTTTCAAAGTGTATCTGCCGCTGTTGCTGCCCGGCACGTTGAGCGCGGCGTTGCTGGTGTTCGTCGATGTGCTCAAGGAAATGCCCGCGACCCTGCTGATGCGCCCGTTTGGCTGGGACACGCTGGCGGTGCGGATCTTCGAAATGACCAGTGAAGGGGAATGGGCGCGGGCGTCACTGCCGGCGCTGACCCTGGTGTTGGTCGGCCTGTTACCGGTCATCGGCCTGATCCGCCGCTCGGCGCACCGAAACACTTAGTCGTCAGTCCTGAATCATGCGGCTACAATGCGCGGCATTCGGTGCGGTTCGTCTGACAGACCCGTTCGCTGAAATCGGCTGAAAGCCTTCTATTTCGTGGCTTTCATCCCGTACAGCGGCTGTCCGCACCTTCGCCACGCCCGGAAGGAGAAACCCATGGGACAGCGTACGCCTCTGTATGACCTGCATCTCGCCCTCGGCGCGAAGATGGTCGATTTTGGCGGTTGGGACATGCCACTGCATTACGGCTCGCAGGTCGAGGAACACCACGAGGTGCGCCGGGATTGCGGGGTGTTCGATGTTTCCCATATGACCGTTATCGACGTCGATGGCCCACAGGCCAAAGCCTGGCTGCAGCATTTGCTGGCCAATGACGTCGAGCGCCTGCACCGCCCCGGCCGCGCGCTCTACAGCACGATGCTCAACGAGCGTGGCGGCATCGTCGACGACATGATCGTCTATCGCCTCGAAGACCGTTATCGTCTGGTATTCAACGCCTCCACCCGCGACCAGGATCTGGCGTGGATGCAGTCGCAGGTCGCCGGTTACGACGTGCAATTGCATGAGCGTCAGGATCTGGCGATGCTCGCCATTCAAGGCCCGCAGGCCCGGCAGAAAATCGCCGAACTGGTGACTCAGTCCCGCGCCACACTGATCCATCACCTCAAACCGTTCGAAGCCGAAGTCGATGGCGACTGGTTCATTGCACGCACCGGTTATACCGGTGAGGATGGCCTGGAAATCGCTTTGCCGGCCGAGCAGGCGCCGGGATTTTTCAACGATCTGGTCGGTGCCGGCATTTCGCCGATCGGCCTCGGCGCCCGCGATACGCTACGGGTCGAGGCCGGGATGAACCTCTACGGCCAGGACATTCATCAGGATGTCTCGCCGCTGGCGTCCAATATGGCCTGGAGCATCGCCTGGGAACCGGCTTCGCGGCAGTTCATCGGTCGTGCGGCGCTGGAAGCGGAAAAAGCCGCCGGCGTGGCGCACAAACTGGTCGGGCTGGTGCTTGAGGAACGCGGCGTTTTGCGCGCCCATCAGGTGGTTCGTATCGCCGATGTTGGCGAAGGAGAGATCACCAGTGGTAGTTTCTCTCCTACGCTGAGCAAATCGATTGCCCTGGCGCGTGTACCGATGGCCACCGCCGACCGCGCCGAAGTGGAAATCCGTGGCAAGTGGTATCCGGTACGAGTGGTCAAACCGACCTTCGTGCGCCATGGCAAAACCTTGATCTGACCTTTTCCGGCGGGCCTGACCGCTGACAATTTCTTGAGGACACCGAGCATGAGCAATATCCCCGCTGAACTGCGTTTTGCCGAAAGTCATGAGTGGGCACGTCTGGAGGCCGACGGCACCGTTACCGTGGGCATCAGCGATCACGCGCAGGAAGCGCTGGGCGATGTGGTGTTCGTTGAGTTGACTGAAGTGGGCAAGGTGTTTGCTGCTGAGGATCAAGCTGGCGTGGTTGAGTCGGTGAAAGCGGCCTCCGATATCTACGCGCCGATTGCCGGCGAAGTCATCGCCGTCAACGAAGAGCTGAGCGGCTCGCCGGAACTGCTGAACTCCGATCCGTACGGGGCGTGGATCTTCAAGCTCAAGCCAGCCAACGCTGCTGATCTGGACAAGCTGCTGGACGCCGCCGGCTACAAGGCTGCAATCGGCGAATAATCTTCGCCCCCTGTAGGAGCTGCCGCAGGCTGCGATCTTTTGATTTTGTTTTTGAAGCAAGATCAAAAGATCGCAGCCTGCGGCAGCTCCTACAGGTAGTGTGGTCTAGGGCTTCAGTACGGCTTTCACCGCCGCCACCGAACGCTCGACATCTTCCTTGCTCATCGTGGTGAACATCGGCAACGACACAATCAGTCGCCCGACTCGTTCGGCCACCGGCAACATCCCTTCCTTGAAACCGCGCTCGCGGTACAGGCTCA
This sequence comes from Pseudomonas sp. B21-051, assembly GCF_024748795.1. Lineage (NCBI taxonomy): Bacteria > Pseudomonadati > Pseudomonadota > Gammaproteobacteria > Pseudomonadales > Pseudomonadaceae > Pseudomonas > Pseudomonas sp. B21-051. The sequence continues at coordinate 5,726,052 of NZ_CP087166.1, read as the reverse complement.
GCAAGTGAATCGGCGGGTAGTGATAGCCGATGCCGATGCCTTTGTCCTGCATCTGTTCCATGAACGTGGCGCGGGCCGGCAAGCCGTCCTTGCGCTCCGGCAGGACCAGCTGGAACAGGTGCCAGTTGCTCTGGGTGAAGTCCGCCGGTGGCAGTTGGGCGCCATAAGTCGCTTCAAAGTCATCGCCAAAACATTTGAAGTAGTGCCGGGCCAGTTCCTGACGATGGGCGGTCAGCGCCTCGATATGGGCGAACTGGCCGAGGCCGATGGTGGCAGCGACATCGGTCATGTTGAACTTGCCGCCGAGCACATCAACGTCCAGACCATCAAAGCCGTTGCGGGTCACGCCCTGCAAGCGGTACTTCTCCGCCAGCCGCGCTTCTTCCGGAGTGTTCAGCACCAGGCAGCCACCCTCGGAGCAGGTAACGTTCTTGTTCGCCTGAAAGCTGAACGACACGAAATCGCCGGTGGCGCCTATGCGCTGGCCGTTCCAGCTCGAACCCAGGGCCTGAGCGGCGTCTTCGACAATGCGCAGATTGTGTTTGCGCGCGATGGCGTACAAGCGCTCCATGTCCACCGGCAGGCCGGCGAGGTACACCGGAATCACTGCTTTGGTGCGTGGGGTGATGGCCGCTTCGAGCCGGTCCAGATCGATGTTGCGGGTCACCGGGTCAATGTCGGCGAACACCGGGGTGGCGCCGACTTCGAGGATCACGTTGGCGGTGGCGACCCAGGAAATCGGCGTGGTGATCACTTCATCACCCGGGCCGATGCCGGCGATGCGCAAGGCGATTTCCATGGTGCAGGTGCCGGAGTTGAAGGTGCGCACCGGGCGCCCGCCGAAGTATTCCGACAGTTGTGCTTCAAAGGCCTGGACCTTCGGCCCGCTGGTGATCCAGCCGGAGCGCAGCACATCGCCGACGGCGGCAATCGTGGCTTCATCAATGACAGGTTTGGAAAACGGCAGGAACGGCAGTTGGCTCATGAGGGTTCGATCATCCGAAAGTTGGACGCCTGATGCAGGCGCTACAGCATGCCCCGGAAGCCCTGCCGCCGCCAAGCCGTGCGCGTCGGTATCGGCTGCTATGCTGGTTTGACCGTGTTGCATTGACGCCGAGCGCCAGCCAAGAGAGAGCCCGTCATGTCCCAGTTGCCATCCTTGAGCCAGTTACGCGACCCCGAAGCCTTCCTGCGCCGCCATTTGGGCCCCGACGCCACCGAACAACAGGCGATGCTCGACAGCCTCGGTCTAGGCAGCCGGGTCGAACTGATCGAGCAGACGGTGCCGCCGGGCATTTGCCTGAATCGGGCGCTGGACTTGCCGCCGGCCCTCGACGAGCAGGCGGCGCTGGCCAAGCTGCGCGGTTACGCCGAGCAGAACCAGGTGTGGACCAGCCTGATCGGCATGGGCTACCACGGCACGCTGACGCCGACGGTCATCCTGCGCAATGTGCTGGAAAATCCTGGCTGGTACACCGCCTACACCCCGTATCAACCGGAGATCGCCCAAGGCCGTCTCGAAGCGTTGCTGAATTTTCAGCAACTGACCATCGACCTCACCGGACTTGAACTGGCCAACGCCTCGTTGCTCGACGAAGCCACCGCCGCTGCGGAAGCCATGGCCCTGGCCAAACGTGTGGCGAAGTCGAAGAGCAATCTGTTTTTCGTCGATGAGAACTGTCATCCGCAAACCATCTCCGTGGTGCAGACCCGCGCCGAAGGTTTCGGCTTCGAGCTGATCATCGACGCTGTGGATAACCTCAACCAGCATCAGGTGTTCGGCGCGTTGCTGCAGTATCCCGACACCCACGGCGAGATTCGTGATCTGCGTCCGGTCATCGATCAACTGCACGCGCAGCAGGCGCTGGCCTGCGTCGCCACCGATCTGCTGAGCCTGTTGATGTTGACGCCGCCGGGTGAACTGGGCGCGGACGTGGTGTTCGGTTCGTCCCAGCGCTTTGGCGTACCGATGGGCTACGGTGGCCCGCATGCGGCGTTTTTTGCCAGCCGCGAGGAGTACAAACGGGCGATTCCGGGGCGGATCATCGGCGTGTCGAAAGACGCTCGTGGCAACGTCGCGTTGCGCATGGCCCTGCAAACCCGTGAGCAACATATTCGCCGCGAGAAGGCCAACTCGAACATCTGCACCGCGCAGGTGCTGCTGGCCAACATCGCCAGTTGCTACGCGGTGTATCACGGGCCGCAAGGCTTGAAACGCATCGCCCAGCGCGTGCACCGCTTGACCTGCATCCTGGCGGCGGGCCTTGAGCGCCATGGCCTGCAGCGGGTCAACGGGCAGTTTTTCGACACCCTCACGCTGGAGGTTGGCGGCGCGCAGAGCGCGATCATCGACAGCGCCAAGGCTGCGCAGATCAACTTGCGGATTCTCGGGCGTGGCCGAGTCGGCTTGAGTCTCGACGAGACTTGCGATGAAAGCACGGTGGCCAAACTGTTCGACGTGCTGCTGGGCGCCGATCATGGGTTGAATGTCGACGACATTGACGCAGAAGCACTGGTTTCCGGCATTCCCGACCAGCTGCAGCGCAACACGCCGTACCTGCGCCACCCGGTGTTCAACGCGCATCACAGCGAAACCGAGATGCTGCGCTACCTCAAGCAACTGGAGAACAAGGATCTGGCGCTCAACCAGTCGATGATCCCGCTGGGCTCCTGCACCATGAAACTCAACGCCACCAGCGAGATGATCCCGATCACCTGGCCGCAGTTCGCCAACCTGCACCCGTTCGCGCCTCGGGAGCAGGCGGTCGGTTACACCTTGATGATCGAAGAACTGCAGCGCTGGTTGTGCGCGATCACCGGGTTCGATGCGATTTGCATGCAACCGAATTCCGGAGCCCAGGGCGAGTACGCCGGGCTGCTGGCGATTCGCAAATATCACGAGAGCCGGCAGCAGGGCGCACGGGATATCTGCCTGATTCCGTCCTCGGCCCATGGCACCAACCCGGCTTCGGCGCAAATGGCCGGGATGCGCGTGGTGATCGTCGAGTGCGACGAGGCCGGCAACGTCGATCTGGACGACCTGAAAACCAAGGCTGCCGCGGCGGGGGACAAGTTGTCGTGCCTGATGGCGACCTATCCATCGACTCACGGCGTGTATGAGGAGGGTATCAGCGAGATCTGCGAAGTTATCCACAAGCATGGTGGTCAGGTTTACATGGACGGCGCCAATCTCAATGCGCAGGTCGGGCTGGCGCGGCCGGCGGACATCGGCGCCGACGTGTCGCACATGAACCTGCACAAGACTTTCTGCATTCCCCACGGCGGTGGCGGGCCGGGCATGGGGCCGATCGGTATTCGCGCGCATCTGGCGCCGTTCGTTGCCAATCACCCGGTGGTGCCGATTGACGGCCCGCTGCCACAGAACGGCGCGGTCAGCGCGGCGCCGTGGGGCAGTGCGAGCATTTTGCCGATCAGCTGGATGTACATCGCGATGATGGGGCCGCAACTGGCGGATGCCAGCGAAGTGGCGATCCTCGCGGCGAACTATCTGGCGCAGCATTTATCCGGCGCATTCCCGGTGCTCTACACCGGGCGCAACGGGCGGGTGGCCCATGAATGCATTCTCGATCTGCGGCCGTTGAAGGCGCAGACCGGGATCAGTGAAGAGGACGTCGCCAAGCGCCTGATGGACTATGGTTTCCATGCGCCGACCATGTCCTTCCCGGTGCCAGGGACGTTGATGGTCGAGCCGACCGAGAGCGAATCGAAGGCCGAGCTGGATCGCTTTATCGGCGCCATGCTGAGCATCCGTGCAGAAATCACCGAAGTGCAGAACGGCAACTGGCCGGCGGAAGACAACCCGCTCAAGCGTGCACCGCATACCTTGGCGGATGTCACCGGAGTCTGGGAGCGGCCTTACAGCATCGAACAGGGCATCACCCCGGATGCACACACCAAGGCGCACAAGTATTGGCCGGCGGTGAATCGTGTGGATAACGTCTATGGGGATCGCAATCTGTTTTGTGCCTGCGTCCCGGTGGACGAGTACCGCTGAAGAGCAAAAGATCGCAGCCTTCGGCAGCTCCTACAGGGACCAGTGTAGGAGCTGCCGAAGGCTGCGATCTTTTGATTTTTTTACTCGGAAGCCACTGCGTTCTTCGCCAGAATCGCATTCGCCAGTTCCATGTCCGTGGCCTGCAGGCCCGGATTGTCGGCGCGGACTTTCTGCATCGCTGCTTCCAGGTACGGCCCACGGATGCCGCCATCGCTGGCGACGAAGCTGCCGGCATCGTCCTGTGCGGCAACGATCAGCTTGTGATCCTTGAAGGTCAGGTAGGTCGAACCGGTGGTAGCGCCGGACGAAATGACGTTACGCCAAAAGCTGTCGGCCATCGCTGAACCAACGGGAAGGGACAGCAAGGCAAGGGTGGCGACAGCAAGTTTGAGACGCATGATTGAGTGACTCCTGGGGGTTAACTACGGCGTTGGATAACGATTCGCCAATCCGGTTCCGTAGTGGCCTATTTCTGCTCGCTCTGCGGCGTAACCCGCAACACTTCTTCAAGGGTGGTCAGTCCCGCCGCGACCTTCTGCGCACCCGACAGGCGCAGGCTGCGCATGCCTTCCTTGAAGGCTTGCCGGCGGATGGCAGTGAGGTCGGTGTCCGGGGTGATGAGGGCTTTGAGGCTATCGCTCAACTGCATGATTTCGTAGACCCCGGCGCGTCCGCGATAACCGGTGTCGCGGCACTCCAGACAACCGATCGCCCGTTGCGCATTGCCCGGCAGTGGTGCTTGCCACGGGCGGGTCAGGGTTTGCCAGTCTTCCTCTTCCAGCGTCAGCGGCGCCTTGCAGTGTGGGCACAGGGTGCGCACCAGACGCTGGGCCATGACCCCGAGTACCGTGGCTTTGATCAGATAGTGCGGCACGCCGAGTTCGAGCAGACGGCTGATCGCGCTGGGGGCGTCGTTGGTGTGCAGGGTCGACAGTACCAGATGGCCGGTGAGCGCAGCCTGAATCGCCATTTCCGCGGTTTCCAGGTCGCGGATCTCGCCGATCATGATGATGTCCGGGTCTTGCCGCATCAGCGCACGCACGCCGGCGGCGAAGCTCAGGTCGATGTTGTGCTGCACCTGCATCTGGTTGAACGCCGGCTCGACCATTTCGATCGGGTCTTCGATGGTGCAGAGGTTGATCTCCGGCGTCGCCAGTTTCTTCAGCGTGGTGTACAGCGTGGTGGTCTTGCCCGAGCCGGTTGGTCCGGTGACCAGAATGATGCCGTTAGGCTGGCGGGTCATCTCCTGCCAGCGGCGCAGGTCGTCGGCGGAAAAACCAAGCTGGTCGAAGTCCTTGAGCAGCACTTCCGGGTCAAAAATCCGCATGACCATTTTTTCGCCAAACGCGGTGGGCAGCGTTGAGAGCCGCAGCTCCACCTCGCCACCGTCAGGGGTTTTGGTCTTGACCCGGCCGTCCTGGGGTTTGCGCTTCTCGGCGACGTTCATCCGCCCGAGGCTTTTCAGGCGGCTGACGATCGCCATGGTCACCTGCGGCGGGAATTGATAGACGTTGTGCAGCACGCCGTCGATGCGAAAGCGCACGGTGCCCTGTTCGCGGCGCGGTTCGATGTGGATATCGCTGGCGCGCTGCTGGAAGGCGTACTGGAACAGCCAGTCGACGATGTTGACGATGTGCGCGTCGTTGGCGTCCGGTTCCTGATCGCTGGCGCCGAGGTTGAGCAGTTGTTCGAAGTTGCCGAGGTTACCGCTCTGCGCGTCGGCAGTGCTGGCGCCGCTGACCGATTTGGCCAGGCGAAAGAACTCGACGCTGAAACGCTGGATGTCCACCGGGTTGGCGACGACCCGTTTGATCGGCAGCTTCAGCACGTGGGTCAGGTCAGCCTCCCAGCCGGTGACGTAGGGCTGGGCGCTGGCGACGACCACCGCATCGCGGTCGACCGCCACCGCAAGAATCTTGTGGCGCTGTGCAAAGGCGTAGGACATCAGTGGGGTGATGGCCGCAACGTTGATCTTCAACGGGTCGATGCGCATGTACGGCTGACCGGCCTGCTGCGCCAGCCACAGGGTCAGGCTTTCCAGATCCAGATGTTTGCCTGGACGGCTGAGGTCATCCAGTTGCTGGCTGGCGATGAACTCCAGCGGATGTTGCTGGCCGTGGGTCGCGTGGCGGCGCCGGGCATTGAGCGCCTGCTCCGCCGAATCCTGGCTGATAAAGCCTTGGGCGACCAGCTCACGCAACACATCGTTGAGATCCAGCCAGCGGTCCTGAGTGGCGAGTTGAACGGACATGCGGGCTCCTTTTGAACGACTGTGCGCAAAGGATAGTCGTGGCCCCGCCGACCGTTGGGCCACTACCCGACAAAGCCGTTGCCGGATTTGTCAGCCGGACGCCTGGGCCGGCGCAGACCACGCCGTGTCGGCGTCTTGCAGGTTCACCGAGCAGACGCTGATCAGGTTACGAAGTTTTTCCGCAATCACCTGGGCGCGATGCCAGCTCAGACCGTCAATGACGATATCGATCGACAGCAGATCGTCGAGCCGCTCGACGTGGACCTGTTGCGGCGTGAGGAACTGCAGCGCGAACAGGTTCAGCACCCGCACCAGCAGATCCGGCTCGGCTTCGGCGAGCAGTTGATAACGTACGCAGCAGTGCGCGTTGTTGACGTTCCACACATCGGCGCGGGGCGCGGGGGTATTCACGGCTTCGAGGTGAGGCATGTGCGGTCTCCAGAGTCAGTGGAGAAATTTTTACATTCGATGCCGGGCATTTCTTGTCTAAGATGAGCGAATTCGCGGATTGCTAGGCATGAGTAATTCGGAAAATGATCATTTTGAGGATTGGTTATGCACAGCGAGCTGGACAGCTACGACCGGCGGATTCTCGCCCTGCTGCAAGAGGACGCTTCGCTGTCCAGCGCGCAGATCGCCGAGCAGGTGGGCCTGTCGCAATCGCCGTGCTGGCGGCGGATTCAGCGGATGAAGGAGGAGGGGATCATTCGCGGGCAGGTAACCTTGCTTGATCGCAAGAAGATCGGCCTGAACACGCAGATCTTTGCCGAGATCAAACTCAACGCCCACGGGCGTTCGAACTTCACCGAATTCACCGAGGCGATTCGCGGCTTCCCGGAAGTGCTGGAGTGCTATGTGCTGATGGGCGCGGTGGATTTTCTGTTGCGGATTGTCGCGGCGGACATCGAGGCGTATGAGCGGTTTTTCTTCGAGAAGCTGTCGCTGGTGCCGGGGATTCAGGAAGTGAATTCGATTGTGGCGCTGTCGGAGATCAAGTCCACCACCAGCCTGCCGGTCATGGGGTAAAAGCAAAAGATCGTCCGAACGCGGCCCGAGCCTTCGGCAGCTCCTACATGGGAAAGGCGTACACCCTGTAGGAGCTGCCGAAGGCTGCGATCTTTTAGCGGTATTACATACGCAGCAGCATTTTCCACGCACGATTCTGATAAACCGCAATCGCCTGCTGCTTGCGTGCATCGAGCAGTTCGTCAGTGATCGTCGGTTCGTTGGCCAGTTGCGCCAGTTTGTTCAGCTCGCCATAGAGGCGGTCCATTTCCGCGATCTCCAGCACGTTGCGCGCGTGGTGCAGCCAGACCTGGATGCGTTCGATGCGCGGCAGTTGCTCGGCCAGATCTTCCGGCTGCTGCTGATAGCGCTGCAGTTGCAGGGACGTGGCTTCCTCGCCGAGCATGCGCGGCAACCAACTGTGCAGTTGCGCGGCGCCCTGACGATTGCCGCGGGTGTTGCGCTCGGCGGCCCAGGTACGGGCCAGCAGCCAGCGCGAGGCAGTCAGCGAGAACAGGCCCCAGCGCGGGTCTTCCAGTTCTTCAAGGAATTGCTCCGGCGCCGCCTTACGTACGTCTTCGTCTTCAATACCGACCTGAACCAGCGGGCGCCAGTCTTCCAGCAGTGCATCCAGCGCCACGCGCAGGTCGTGGGTGGCCGGGCGCGGTGCGGCCTGGCCGAGGCTGCTGAGCAGGGCACGCATTTCCGCGAGGTTCTCGACCCAGTCCTGCAGCAGGCGCCAGTGGCCGTTGAAGCGGTACTGTTCGGCCAGACGCTGGCTGCTGCCGAGCAAGTGCCAGGCCAGCGCGGCGAAGGCGTCGTCAAGTTGGGTTTCCGGGGTCAGTTGCGGCGCCGGCAGGCTCAGCGAGTAGCTGTTGGCGTCGTAAAGACGGTAGCCGCGCTCGGCTTTGCTGATGTCGCACGGCATCAGGGCCAGGGTTTCGGCCAGTTCCGCGGCCAGTTCCAGCAGCGCGGCAGGCTCGCCTTCACGCAGTTCCAGTTCCAGCTCGCAGATTTCTTCTTTCTGCTTGCCGACCACCACGTGACCGAGGTCGAGTGCGGCTTCGATAACCACTTTGGCCTTGCCGCGGCCCCAGGCGATTTCCGCACGCTCGCGGACGAAATCGGTGGTGAAGATCGGTTTCAGGGTTTTCTTGTCCAGCTCGGCCAGCGACTCGGGCCAGCATTCGCCGTCGAGTTTCTTCACGTCGAGCTTGGCTTTGGGCAACGTCCAGTCGTACTCGTTACGCTCGGACAGACCGGCAATGCTCTGGCCGCGGGTCTTGAGGGTCTGAATCACTTCGTCACCGTCCTTGCGCAGACGCAGGGCGACTTTGGCCTGAGCCAGATCGCGCTCGGGGGTGTCGAAGTACTGGTTCATCAACTCACGGCGTTCCCAGCCATTTTTGTTGCGTTTTTTCAGTAGCGGGTGTTCGCGCAGGGCAGCGAGGGTTTCGCGGCTGACGCGGAGTTTGATTTCGGTTTCTTTCTGCATGGCCGGAAAATCCAGGATCGGGAGCGCAGCCGGGGGGAATGTGTGGCTGCCAAGGCCGTGCAGTGTACAGGACTCAAACTTCCTACGCCCTGCGGCGGTTTATTCCGAGCGCCGGATGGCTCTATGATGGACTTCAAATCGGGAGTTGGAGTCAGCGATGCCTTTGCCATCCATGCAAGACCAGTTCGCGGCACTGATCGCCGCACCGTCGGTCAGTTGCACCCAACCGAGCCTGGATCAGTCCAACCGGGCGGTGATCGATTTGCTCGCCGACTGGCTGGGGGATCTGGGCTTCAACTGCGATATCCAGCAGGTCAGTCCCGGCAAATTCAATCTTCTCGCCAGTTTCGGCAGTGGCCCCGGCGGCCTGGTCCTGGCCGGGCACAGCGATACCGTGCCGTACGACGACGCGCTGTGGCAGACCGATCCGCTGAAACTCACCGAAGTCGATGGCCGCTGGGTCGGACTGGGCAGTTGCGACATGAAGGGTTTTTTCGCGCTGATCATCGAGGCCGTGCAGCCGCTGCTCGACCAGCCGTTCAAGCAACCGCTGCTGATCCTCGCCACCTGTGATGAAGAAAGTTCGATGTCCGGTGCTCGCGCGCTGGCCGAGGCCGGCAAGCCGCTGGGCCGTGCGGCGGTGATCGGCGAGCCGACCGGGCTCAAACCGATTCGCATGCACAAGGGCATCATGATGGAACGCATCGATATACTCGGGCAGAGCGGCCATTCGTCGGATCCGCGCCTGGGTCACAGCGCCCTCGAAGCGATGCACGATGCCATCGGCGAACTGCGCGGTTTGCGCCTGCTGTGGCAACGTGAATTCAACAACTCGCAGTTCAGCGTGCCGCAACCGACGATGAACTTTGGTTGCATCCATGGCGGCGACAACCCGAATCGCATCTGCGGCCAGTGTTCGCTGGAGTTCGACCTGCGCCCACTGCCGGGCATGGACCCGAAAGTCCTGCGTGCGGAAATCCTGCGCAAGCTCAACCCGGTGGCCGAGCGGCATCAGGTGAAGATCGACTACCAGCCGTTGTTTCCGGAAGTGCCGCCATTCGAACAGGCCGAAGACGGCGAATTGGTGCGCATCGCTGAAAAACTCACCGGTCATAGTGCCGAAGCAGTAGCGTTCGGCACCGAAGCGCCTTATCTTCAGCGCCTTGGCTGCGAAACCATCGTGCTCGGCCCCGGCGACATCGCCTGTGCACACCAGCCCGGCGAATACCTTGAAATGTCACGTTTGCAGCCTACCGTGCATCTATTGCGGCAGTTGATTGAACATTACTGCCTGACAGCTGACGAACGATGATCAACCCCTGTGGGAGCGAGCCTGCTCGCGAAAGCGCCATTCCAGACACCTCAATGTCGACAGATCCACCGCTTTCGCGAGCAGGCTCGCTCCCACAGGGGGGACGGTGTTTTGTCTGACCAAACGCTGTAAATTGCCAGCACCCCAACCCGTATTCATGAGGAGAGCGCGCGTGTCGCCAAGCCTGTTCCGACGATAACCATCAGCCCGCTGTGCGTTTTCCGTTTCGCCCTTTTTTCCGGCTGCTATTTATTACAGGCCCAGGTTCATGCCCGAATACGTCAATTGGCTTCGTCACGCGTCCCCTTACATCAATGCCCACCGCGACTGCACCTTCGTCGTCATGCTGCCCGGCGACGGCGTGGAGCATCCGAACTTCGGCAACATCGTCCACGACCTGGTGCTGCTGCACAGCCTCGGCGTGCGTCTGGTGCTGGTCCACGGTTCGCGCCCGCAGATTGAAACCCGCCTCGCCGCTCGCGGCCTGACCCCGCACTACCACCACGGCATGCGCATCACCGATGCGGCGACGCTGGAGTGCGTGATCGACGCGGTGGGCCAGTTGCGCATCGCCATCGAAGCGCGACTGTCGATGGACATGGCCTCGTCGCCGATGCAGGGCTCGCGTCTGCGGGTGGCCAGCGGCAACCTCGTTACCGCCCGGCCGATCGGTGTGCTTGAAGGTGTCGACTATCACCACACCGGCGAAGTGCGTCGGGTCGACCGCAAAGGCATCAATCGTCTGCTCGACGAGCGCTCGATTGTGCTGCTGTCGCCGCTGGGCTACTCGCCGACCGGGGAAATCTTCAACCTCGCCTGCGAAGACGTCGCCACCCGCGCCGCCATTGACCTCGGTGCTGACAAGCTGCTGCTGTTCGGCGCCGACCTCGGTCTGATCGACGAGAACGGTAAACTGGTGCGTGAACTGCGTCCGCAACAGGTGCCTGCGCATCTGGCGCGTCTGGGCAATAACTATCAGGCGGAACTGTTGGATGCCGCCGCCGAGGCCTGCCGTGGCGGCGTGGCGCGCAGCCATATCGTCAGTTATGCCGAAGACGGTGCGCTGCTGACCGAACTGTTCACCCGCGACGGTGGCGGCACGCTGGTCGCGCAAGAGCAATTCGAGCTGGTGCGCGAGGCGGCGATTGAAGACGTCGGTGGTTTGCTTGATCTGATCAGTCCGCTGGAAGAGCAGGGGATTCTGGTGCGTCGTTCGCGCGAAGTGCTGGAGCGCGAGATCGAGCAGTTCAGCGTGGTCGAGCGTGAAGGGATGATCATCGCTTGTGCGGCGCTGTACCAGATTGCCGATTCGGACGCCGGTGAGCTGGCATGCCTGGCGGTGAATCCGGAGTATCGCCATGGCGGTCGCGGCGATGAGCTGCTGGAGCGCATCGAGACCCGTGCCCGGGCGCAAGGGTTGAAAACCCTGTTCGTCCTCACCACCCGTACCGCGCACTGGTTCCGCGAGCGTGGCTTCGAGCCTAGCAGCGTCGAGCGCCTGCCGGCGGCGCGGGCGTCGCTGTACAACTATCAGCGCAACTCGAAGATCTTCGAAAAGACCCTGTAACCCAATCCCTGTAGGAGCTGCCGCAGGCTGCGATCTTTTGACTTTGGTTTCCTGAAAACAAGATCAAAAGATCGCAGCCTGCGGCAGCTCCTACAGGGTTTTGTGTTTACTCAGCGATGAACTTCGCACTGACGTACGGCGAATAGTCCGGCAGCACCGTCTCGACCTTGCCCTGTTCCTTCAAAAACTTCGCCGTCTCACCAATCGCTTTCGCCGTGCCGCCGTCCAGCAGTGCGGTGGATTGCTGCGCCTTGGCATCAGGGAACGCGGAACCGGCGAGCAACTCCGGCACGTCGGCCGCATTGGCACCCGTCAGTTTTGCGATTTTCTGCACCGGTGCCGAGTCCGCTGTCCAGCTGTCCTTATGGCTGGCGTAATCGGCAAACGCGTCTAGAGTGACCTTGGCAAACCTGGCCACCACCTCAGGATGCTTCTCGGCGTAGTCCTTGCGCGCGACCCAGACTTCGAAGGTCGGTGCGCCCCACTGGCCGACTTGCGCGGCATCGGTCAGGGTCTTGCCGGTCTTGCGGATTTCACCCAGTGCTGGCGACCAGACAAACGCGCCATCGATATCCCCACGCTTCCAGGCTGCGGCGATTTCCGCGGGCTGCAGGTTCACCACTTTGACTTTCGAAGTGTCCAGGCCCCAGTGCTTGAGTGCACCGAGCAAGCTGTAGTGGGAGGTGGAAACGAAGGGCGTGGCGATGGTCTTGCCGAGCAGATCCTGCGGGGAATTGATCCCGCTGCCATTGCGCACCACCAAGGCTTCGGCGGCATTGATCTGCGCTGAAACAATGAAGGCGACGATCGGCAGATTGCGTGAAGCAGCCGCTGCCAAAGGGCTGGAGCCGAGGTTGCCGATCTGTACGTCGCCCGATGCAATGGCTGTCACAACTTCCGGGCCACTATTGAAGCGTCGCCAGTCGATCTTCTGGCCGATGGTCGTTTCGTAAGTACCGTCGGCCTGAGGCACTTTGCTCGGATCGATACCGGTTTGATAACCCACCGTGAGGTTGGCGGCTTGAGCGGAGAAAGAAATTATCGCTGACACACAAACTGTAACAAATTGACTAGATAGTGCCCGTTTGGCCATGATGGCGTCGCCTTTTGGATAGGGTTTGACGTGATTCGAATACGTCAACGCTAATCGATCTAAAAATAGGCGAACAAATACCATTTAGTAATTAGCTTAGTAGCCGATATCCTGTGTTGCGCTGCAGGTGGCCATTACTGGGCCATATACCCAGATGGTATAAAAAAGAATGAAATAATTCTTTTTGGGGTTATCAGGAAAGTCAGTACTGTGCAGGGACCCAAATACTGCGATTAGACCTTGGTCGTAGACACACAAGGTTACGATTGACTTGTCAGTCACGCTCTGGCGCTAATCGCGAACCTACGGATCCGGGCATTCGACCAGGACCAGGAACACAAGAATTAGAAACGAGAGGAGCTTTACATGAACAAGTCCACCTTGGCCCTGGCTGTGGCCGTAGGGGTTATGGCGCAGCAGGCAGGCGCCGCCGGTTTCATCGAAGACAGCAAGGCCACTCTGGGCCTGCGCAACTTCTACATCAACACTGACAACCGCGATGGCGCTGGCGCGAACAAGAACGAAGAGTGGGGCCAAGGCTTCGATCTGCGTTTCATCTCCGGCTACACCCAAGGCACCGTGCAGTTCGGTGTTGACGCGATCGGCCTGTACGGCGTGCGTCTGGATTCCAGCCCGGCTACCAGCGGCAACTCCGCAGGTACCGCTTCCGGCGGCACCGTATTCCCAAGCGATGGCAACCGTGCAGTGCATGACTTCGCCAGCCTGGGCGTGACCGGCAAGGTCAAGATCTCCCAGACCGAGCTGAAGGTCGGTACCCTGATGCCGAACAACCCGGTCATCAAGTACAACGACGGTCGTCTGCTGCCGCAAACCTTCCAGGGTGAAGCAATCACCTCGAACGAGTTCAAGGATCTGACCCTGACTGCCGGTCAGGTTGAGGCCGTGAAAGGTCGTAACTCGAGCAACAACGAGAACATGTCGATCGCCGGCGCAAACGCCAGCTCGAACTACGACAGAGGCGTGTTCAGCAACAAGTTCTACTACGGTGGTGCTGACTACAAGGTCACCAAAGACCTGACCGCTTCGTACTACTACGGCGAGCTGAAAGACTTCTACTCGCAGAACTTCCTCGGTCTGGTGCACAACTGGGCAATCGGCCCGGGCGTGCTGAAAAGCGACCTGCGTTACTACCGCAGCCGTGACAACGGTGCCAACGGCGATACCGCTGCGTACTACACCAGCGGTTACTACGGTGGCACTACCACCAAGGGCAAAGTCGACAACGATCTGTACAGCTACCTGGCGCTGTACTCGGTTGAAGGTCACACCTTCGGTGCCGGCTACCAGTACACCAAAGGCGACAGCGACTTCCCTTGGCTGAACCAGGGTGACGGCTCGTCCAACAGCACCATCACCGACATGCAGATCCAGAAGTTCGCCCGTGCTGGCGAGCGTACCTGGCAGGCTCGCTACGGCTACGATTTCGCCAAGATCGGCGTTCCTGGCCTGACCGCCAACCTGATCTACCTGCGTGGTAACAACATCGATACCCCGCTGGGCGAAAAAACCGAGTGGGAACGTGACCTGACCATCGGTTACGTGATTCCGGAAGGCCCGCTGAAAAACCTCGGCGTAGCCTGGAAAAACGCGATGTGGCGTACCGACCTGGCGAACACCCGTTCCCAGGACGAAAACCGCCTGATCGTCAGCTACTCGATCCCGCTGCTGTAATAGCGCGCTCAAGCGGCTGATGTAAAAAAGCCCCGTCCGGCATCGCGCCGGACGGGGCTTTTGCATTTTCGGGTCAGGCTCACCCCCGTAAGCCTGTCCCGAAATTCCCCTCTTTTGCAGCTACTCAAGGCCTTCTCGAACCTTGAGAGGGATGTTCGTCGCGATGCCGCCAAGCGTCCAGTGAACGATGTTTAATATTCTTTTGGATTCTAGATATCTACTTATTTATTCTTTTTCATGATGTTGAATCCCGAGCTACAGTTGAGTTCTCCAACAACTCATCAGGAGCAGCACCATGAGCCTCAGACTCGGCGACATCGCCCCCGACTTCGAACAGGATTCCAGCGCCGGCAAGATTCGTTTCCACGAGTGGCTGGGCGATAGCTGGGGCGTGCTGTTCTCCCACCCGGCCGACTTCACCCCGGTGTGCACCACCGAGCTGGGCTTCACTGCCAAGCTCAAGGATGAATTCGCCAAGCGCGGCGTCAAAGCCATCGCGCTGTCGGTCGACCCGGTCGACTCGCACCACAAGTGGATCGAAGACATCAACGAAACCCAGAACACGATCGTTAACTTCCCGATCCTGGCCGATGCCGATCGCAAGGTTTCCGACCTCTATGACCTGATCCATCCGAACGCCAACGACACCCTGACCGTGCGCTCGCTGTTCGTGATCGATCCGAACAAGAAGATTCGCCTGACCATCACCTACCCGGCGAGCACCGGGCGCAACTTCCACGAGATCCTGCGGGTGATCGATTCGCTGCAGCTCACCGACAACTACAAGGTGGCCACTCCGGCCAACTGGCAGGACGGTGAGGAGGTGGTGATCGTGCCGTCGCTCAAGGACGAAGAAGAGATCAAGCGGCGCTTCCCCAAAGGCTATCGCGCGGTGAAGCCATACCTGCGCCTGACGCCGCAGCCGAATCGTTAAGAGCAAAGATCGCAGCCTGCGGCAGCTCCTACAAGAGTAAGCCGTTCAATGTAGGAGCTGCCGAAGGCTGCGATCTTTTTGATGCATCCCAATAGCAGGGGATTTCAGGCCGTTTCACCGGCCTTTTTTTTCGCCCGCAGTTTGTTGAAACACATATCTCAAAAACGCATAACCAAATGAATAAATATGATTTATGGATATATGAATCAGCTGGTAAGGTCACTCCCATCGAAGCGAGATCGCAACCCGCGAATCGCCTGTAACGCTTAAGGAATTGTCTCAATGCTGGTCGTCTCACTCGGTGGCAGTCCCAGCCAGCGCTCACGCTCAGGAGTGTTGCTCGAGCGCTCGCAACGCTGGTTGCAGGCGCAAGGGGTGGAAGTGGTGAGTTATCAGGTGCGGGACTTCCCGGCCGAAGACTTGCTGCATGCCCGCTTCGATAGCCCGAAAGTACTCGACCTGCTGGCGCAGATTGAAAACGCCGATGGCCTGCTGATCGCCACGCCGGTGTACAAGGCGTCGTTTTCCGGTGCGCTGAAAACCGTACTGGATCTGCTGCCGGAACGCGCCCTGAACCACAAGATTGTGTTGCCGATGGCCACCGGCGGCAGCATCGCCCACATGCTGGTGGTCGATTACGCGCTCAAGCCTGTGCTGTCGGCATTGAAGGCCCAGGAAATGCTGCAAGGGATTTTTGCCGAGGACAGCCAGATCGCCTACGGCGAGGGCAGTGCCCAGGCGCAGTTGGCGCCGGCTCTGGAGCAGCGGCTGCATGAAGCGCTGGAGCAGTTTGTCAGCGCCATGGCCCGCCGGCCGAAACCTCTGGAGCCGGGCCTGTTGAATGAACGTTTATTGAGTGCTCGCTGGAGCATTTGAGCTTCACCCGAATTTGCTCCACTCACCTTACTCAGCCGCCAACGGCCAAGCAGGTGCAGCCAAAACCCAACAGCAAAAAGGAGAGCGCTATGCGCACTGTATTTTTGCGTCGTGGTCTGGTCGCTCTGTTTGCTGCGGCTGTCACCTTCGGCGCCATCACTCAAGCTCAAGCCGACACATTGCGGATCGGTTATCAGAAATACGGCACCCTGGTGCTGCTCAAAGCCAAAGGCACTCTCGAAAAACGTCTGGCCGCCCAAGGCGTGGACGTGCAATGGACTGAATTCCCTGGCGGCCCGCAACTGCTGGAAGGCCTGAACGTCGGCTCGATCGACTTCGGCGTGACCGGTGAGACTCCGCCAGTGTTTGCCCAAGCGGCGGGCGCTGATCTGCTCTACGTTGCCTACGAACCGCCAGCGCCGAACAGCGAAGCGATCCTCGTACCGAAGGACTCGCCGATCAAATCGGTGGCGGATCTGAAGGGCAAGAAAGTCGCCCTGAATAAAGGCTCCAACGTGCACTACCTGCTGGTGCGCGCACTGGAAGATGCCGGCCTCAAATACTCCGATATCCAGACCGTATTCCTGCCGCCGGCCGATGCCCGCGCCGCGTTCGAGCGTGGCAGCGTCGATGCCTGGGTGATCTGGGATCCGTACCAGGCTGCTGCCGAGCAACAGCTGCAGGCGCACACCCTGCGTGACGGCAAAGGCATCGTCGACAACCATCAGTTCTACCTCGCGACCAAACCTTACGCTCAGAAAAATCCCGAGGTGATCAAGACCCTCGTCGAAGAAGTGCGCGCTGTCGGCGAGTGGTCCAAAGCCAACCCTGAAGACGTGACCCAACAGGTCGCACCACTGCTCGGGCTGCCGGCGGACATCACCCTGACCTCGGTGAAACGCCAGGGCTACGGTGCGCTGTTCCTGACTCCGGAAGTAGTCGCTGCGCAGCAGAAAATCGCCGACACCTTCTACCAGCTCAAGCTGATTCCCAAGCCGTTGAGCATCAAGGATGTGATCTGGACACCACCGGCCGCTGTGGCCCAAAGCTCGGTTACCCAAGCCCAGTAAATCGAATCCCCAAGGAGACCACTCCATGAGCCTCAACATCTTCTGGTTCCTGCCTACCCACGGCGACGGCCATTACCTTGGCACCGCCGAAGGCGCACGCGCCGTCGACCACGGTTATCTGCAACAGGTTGCGCAAGCGGCGGATCGTCTGGGCTTTGGCGGCGTGCTGATTCCCACCGGCCGTTCCTGCGAGGACTCGTGGCTGGTGGCTGCGTCGCTGATCCCGGTGACCCAGCGTCTGAAGTTCCTTGTTGCCCTGCGCCCCGGGATCATTTCCCCGACGGTGGCGGCGCGGCAGGCTGCGACGCTGGATCGTCTGTCTGGCGGTCGTGCGCTGTTCAACCTGGTGACCGGCGGTGACCCGGAAGAGTTGGCCGGTGATGGTCTGTTTCTCAACCATGAAGAGCGTTATCAAGCCTCGGTGGAATTCACCCGCATCTGGCGTCGGGTGCTGGAAGGCGAAACCGTCGATTACGACGGCGAACACATCAGCGTGAAGGGCGCCAAACTGCTCTATCCGCCGATCCAGCAACCGCGTCCGCCGCTGTACTTCGGCGGCTCGTCGGAAGCGGCGCAGGATCTGGCCGCCGAACAGGTCGAGATGGTACTGACCTGGGGCGAGCCGCCAGCCGCAGTGGCCGAGAAGATCGAACAAGTGCGCGCCAAAGCGGCAAAGCTCGGACGCACCGTGCGCTTCGGCATTCGTCTGCATGTGATCGTGCGCGAAACCAACGCCGAAGCCTGGCAAGCGGCAGACCGACTGATCTCGCATCTGGACGACGACACCATCAAACGTGCGCAGGCCTCGCTGGCGCGCTTCGATTCGGTCGGCCAACAACGCATGGCCGCGCTGCACGGCGGCAGTCGCGACAACCTCGAGGTCAGCCCCAACCTGTGGGCGGGTGTCGGCCTGGTGCGGGGTGGTGCCGGTACCGCGCTGGTCGGCGATGGTCCGACTGTAGCTGCCCGCGTGAAGGAGTACGCGGATCTGGGCATCGATACTTTCATCTTCTCCGGTTATCCACACCTCGAAGAGTCGTACCGCGTCGCTGAACTGCTGTTCCCGCACCTCGACATCGAGCGTCCGGAGCTGCCGAAAAGCGCCGGTTACGTCAGCCCGTTCGGCGAGATGGTGGCCAACGACATTCTTCCCAAAGCCGCGTCGCAGAGCTGAGGCGCGCCATGAAAAAATTTATCCACAGCCTTGCGCCCTGGGCGTTGCCGGTGCTCTTGCTGGCGGTGTGGCAGTTGTCGGTGTCGGCCGGCTGGTTGTCGACGCGGATCCTGCCGGCGCCGGTGGCAGTGATCGAGGCCGGTGTCAGCCTGGTGTGCAGCGGCGAGATCTGGACGCACCTGGCGATCAGCGGCTGGCGCGCGGCGCTGGGCTTCACCATCGGCGGCAGCATCGGCCTGGTGCTGGGCTTCATCACCGGCCTGTCGAAGTGGGGTGAACGCCTGCTCGACAGCTCGGTGCAGATGATCCGCAACGTGCCGCACCTGGCGCTGATTCCATTGGTGATCCTGTGGTTCGGCATCGACGAGTCGGCGAAGATTTTCCTGGTCGCGTTGGGCACGTTGTTCCCGATCTACCTCAACACCTATCACGGCATCCGCAACGTCGATCCGGCGCTGGTGGAGATGGCGCGCAGTTATGGCTTGAGCGGTTTCAGTCTGTTCTGGCAGGTGATTCTGCCGGGTGCGTTGCCTTCGATTCTGGTCGGCGTGCGTTTTGCTCTGGGCTTCATGTGGCTGACGCTGATCGTCGCCGAAACCATTTCCGCCAGCTCCGGCATCGGCTATCTGGCGATGAATGCCCGGGAGTTTTTGCAGACCGATGTGGTGGTGCTGGCGATCCTGCTTTACGCGGTGCTCGGCAAACTCGCCGACCTCGCCGCCCGTGGACTTGAGCGTGTGTGGTTGCGCTGGCATCCGGCCTATCAGGTGGCCAAGGGAGGTGCGGCATGACCGCTCAACAACCTCCACGCCTGCTGCGCGGGATTCCGCTGGTGGTGCGCAATCTGCAGAAAACCTTCGGTGCGCGGCAGGTGCTGCGCGACATCGACCTGCACATTCCGGCGGGGCAATTCGTCGCCGTGGTCGGGCGCAGCGGGTGCGGCAAGAGCACCTTGCTGCGCTTGCTCGCCGGCCTCGATCAACCGACTGGCGGCGAGCTGCTGGCCGGTGCCGCACCGCTGAGCGATGCGCGCGAAGACACCCGGCTGATGTTCCAGGAAGCCCGGCTGCTGCCGTGGAAAAAGATCATCGACAACGTCGGCCTCGGCCTTAAAGGCAACTGGCGCCCGAAAGCTCTGGAGGCGCTGGAAGCGGTGGGTCTGGCGGATCGCGCCAACGAGTGGCCGGCGGCCTTGTCCGGTGGGCAGAAGCAGCGTGTGGCGCTGGCCCGGGCGCTGATTCACCAACCTCGCCTGCTGCTGCTCGACGAGCCGCTGGGTGCGCTGGATGCGCTGACCCGGATCGAGATGCAGCAACTGATCGAACGACTCTGGCAAAAGCATGGGTTCACCGTGCTGCTGGTGACCCACGACGTCAGCGAAGCGGTGGCGATTGCCGACCGGGTGATTCTGATCGAGGACGGCGAAGTCGGCCTCGACCTGCAAGTGGAGTTGCCACGTCCGCGAGTGCGCGGATCGCATCGACTGGCGGCGCTGGAAACCGAAGTGCTCAACCGTGTTCTGTCCCTGCCCGGCGAGCCGCCGGAGCCGGAACCTGTTTCACCACTGCCTACGCAATTGCGTTGGGCGCAATAACTCAAGCTTTATCAACGACAGGAATCAAAGCCATGACTATCAAAGCCATCAACGTGCGCAACCAGTTCAAAGGCTCGATCAAGGAGATCGTTCTCGGCGACGTGCTGTCGGAAATCGACGTGCAGACTGCCTCCGGCATCGTCACTTCGGTGATCACCACCCGCTCGGTCAAGGAGCTGGAACTGGCGGTGGGCAGCGAAGTGATCGCCTTCGTGAAATCCACCGAGGTGTCGATCGCCAAGTTGTAAGCCAGTGAGTAAAAAACAACCCCGAAAGGCGCGAGCCCTTCGGGGTTTTTCTTTTTGAAGATCAAAAGATCGCAGCCTTCGGCAGCTCCTACAAGGGAGTGCGCGCCTGTAGGAGCTGCCGAAGGCTGCGATCTTTTAGCGTTTAGGCAGATACGGCGGCAGATACAACCCGAGATAGGCATCAAACACCCGCATCCCTTCCTCGGCCATGCGCGGCGTGATCTGTCCGTGTTGCTGCACCGAGCGCGCATACACGCGGTCGCCCAGTTCCATCGCCAATGCAAACACATCGACATCGCTGGGCAGGCGCGGCAATTCGAAGTGATGGTCGAACAGCTTGTGCATCAGGTCGCCGAGTTCGATGTCGTGCTGGCGGTCGGCCTGGGTCACTTCGGTCAGGCCGTGCTGGGCGAGGATCAACTGGCGGGCTGCGGCGTCTTCGTCGTAGATCTCCAGCATGCGTTGCTCGATCAGTCGTGACAGGTCACGCCAGTCGCGCAATGCTTCGTGGTCGATCGGCGCTTGCAGGCAGGCGCGAAACGCCGCGTGCACATCGGCAGTCAATGCTTCGAGCAGCGCAGGGACACTGGCGAAGAAGTGATACACGGAGGACGGCGGAATCTGCGCGCGTTCGGCGACGCTGTAGATCGACAGACTGGCCACCCCTTCGGCGGCCAGCAGCGTGCGCGCGGCGTCGAGTATCGAATCGATGCGCGCCTGGCTGCGGGCACGGGGTTTGCGGACGGGGGAGGGACGCGTCATGGAAGTCTCCTGCGGGGCAGCGGGCATTGTACGCGGAGCGCCCATCCCCAGTGCAACACAGTCCTTGTGGCGAGGGAGCTTGCTCCCGCTCGGCTGCGCAGCAGTCGTAAAACCAGACGACCAGTTTTTCCTGACATACCAAGTCGAATGGTCTTGGGGGTTGCTGCGCAACCCGGCGGGAGCAAGCTCCCTCGCCACAGGGGGAGTGTATTCGGCCATAAAAAAACGCTGCGGGCTGAAATGGCCGGCAGCGCTTTTTATTCCTGCACTCCGCTTAAACGGTATGCAGATACCAGTTGTACTCAAGGTCGGAGATGGAGTGTTCGAACTCCTCCAGCTCGCTTTCCTTGCAGGCGACGAAGATATCGATGTACTTCGGATCGATGTACTTGGCCATCACCTCGCTGTCGTCCAGCTCGCGCAGGGCATCGCGCAAGTTGTTCGGCAGGCTTTGTTCGTTCTGCTCGTAGCTGTTGCCTTCGACCGGAGCGCCCGGTTCGATCTTGTTCACCAGACCGTGATGCACACCGGCCAGGACCGAAGCCATCAGCAGATACGGGTTGGCGTCGGCGCCGGCCACGCGATGTTCGATACGCACGGCATCGGCAGAACCGGTTGGTACGCGGATCGCCACGGTGCGGTTGTCCAGGCCCCAGCACGGCGAGTTCGGCACATAGAACTGCGCGCCGAAGCGGCGGTACGAGTTGACGTTCGGGCAGAGGAAAGCCATCTGCGCCGGCAGGGTCTCGAGCACACCGCCGATCGCGTGACGCAGCGCGGCGTTCTGCTCGGGATCCTCGCTTGCAAAGATGTTCTTGCCATCTTTGTCGAGCACCGAGATGTGGACATGCAGACCATTACCCGCCTGGCCCGGATACGGCTTGGCCATGAAGGTGGTGTCCATTTCATGGTCGTAGGCGATGTTCTTGATCAGACGCTTGAGCAGGACCGCGTAGTCGCACGCCTTGATCGGGTCGGCGACGTGGTGCAGGTTCACTTCGAACTGCGCCGGGGCACTTTCCTTGACGATGGCGTCGGCCGGGATGCCTTGTTCTTTGGCACCTTCCAGAATGTCCTGGAGACAGTCGACGTATTCGTCGAGGTCGTCGATCAGGTAGACCTGAGTCGAGTGTGGGCGTTTGCCGGAGATCGGCGAGCGTGGCGGCTGAGGGCGGCCGTTCACGTTTTCCTGGTCGATCAGGTAGAACTCCAGCTCGAAGGCTGCGCAGATGGTCAGGCCGAGCTCGTCAAACTTTGCAACAACTTGACGGAGCACTTCGCGCGGATCGGCGAAGAACGGGTCGCCTTCGAGTTCGTGCATGGTCATCAACAGTTGCGCGGTAGGGCGCTTCTGCCATGGCTCGTTGCACAGGGTATCGGGGATTGGATAGCAGATCCGGTCGGCGTCGCCGATGTCCAGACCCAGGCCGGTGCTTTCCACCGTAGAACCATTGATATCCAGAGCAAATAGAGAGGCCGGCAGGTTGATGCCTTTCTCGTAAACCTTGTGGAGGCTGGTGCGTTCGATGCGCTTGCCGCGCACCACACCATTCATATCCGCAATCAGAAGGTCAACGTACAGAACCTCAGGATGTTCCTTAAGGAACGCGTTCGCTTCGTTAAGCTGAACGGCACGCGGGGGTACCGACATGATGCAACACCTTTGTTGTTAAAAATATCAATCATTGATCTTTTCTGGTTTCAGTCAACCCGAACGGCCTGCCGAAGTCAAGCGAGGCCTTTTTTGCCCTAAAAAAGCGCTGCAAGGGCATTTATGGGGCACTTTGGGGCAGTTTTTTGTCCTTGGGACGCTTGGCACCCGCGGGCTTGAGCAGGCCGTGTTGTATTTTTTACGGGGGTGTTGTGTAAAAAAATGAACAAGGCTAAGCTCCGACCAAACCCATAACAGCAATAATACCGGGGTGCTTCATGTCTCGCCTGCCGTTAATCGGCATCACCGACTGCTCGCAACAGTCCGGTCTGCATGCTCATCACATCAGTGGCGACAAATCCGTCCGTAATGCAGCCAGCATGGCTCGTGGCTGGTCGACGAGGTTCTCGTGCGCATCAGGCCAAACGGCAACGTCCGATATTCTGGACGCACGGGACAGCATCCTGTTTATGGCGTCTCCTTCCAATATAGATCCCTTTGAGTCCCAAAGCCTGTGCCGCTCGCAAAGCCGTGCTCATGATTCTGCACGCCTTGAATGTGCACAGGAAATGCAACGCCAGCGTAAAGGGCAGGTAAGCTCCTCTTTCATTGTCTATGCGCGGTGCCAGGCGTAAGCCGGTACTGCGCGCAAGCAAGCCCCCTTTAACGCGACGCCACGGCGTCAAACTTTGCCTGACACGATGTCAGGAGACTCAGCCCAGAGGCATTTATGAGTAACAACCTCGACCAGCTCACCGATTGGTTGAAAGACCACAAGATCACAGAAGTCGAATGCATGATCGGCGACTTGACCGGTATTACCCGGGGCAAGATCTCGCCGACCAACAAGTTCATCGCCGAAAAGGGCATGCGCCTGCCAGAAAGCGTTCTGTTGCAGACCGTGACCGGCGACTACGTCGAAGACGACATCTATTACGAACTGCTCGACCCGGCCGACATCGACATGATCTGCCGCCCCGACCAGAACGCCGTGTACCTGGTGCCATGGGCCATCGAGCCTACCGCCCAGGTGATCCACGACACCTACGACAAGCAAGGCAATCCGATCGAGCTGTCGCCGCGCAACGTCCTCAAGAAAGTCCTCAAGCTCTATTCCGACAAGGGCTGGCAGCCGATCGTGGCGCCGGAGATGGAGTTCTACCTGACCAAGCGCAGTGACGACCCCGACTATCCGTTGCAGCCGCCGATTGGTCGTTCGGGCCGTCCGGAAATCGGGCGTCAGTCGTTCTCCATCGAAGCGGCGAACGAATTCGACCCGCTGTTCGAAGACGTCTATGACTGGTGCGAACTGCAGGAGCTCGACCTCGACACGCTGATCCACGAAGACGGCACGGCGCAGATGGAAATCAACTTCCGTCACGGTGACGCACTGTCGCTGGCCGACCAGATTCTGGTGTTCAAGCGCACCATGCGTGAAGCCGCACTCAAGCACGACGTGGCCGCAACCTTCATGGCCAAGCCGATGACCGGCGAGCCGGGCAGCGCGATGCACCTGCACCAGAGCATCATCGACATCGAGACCGGCAAAAACGTGTTCTCCAATGAAGACGGGACCATGAGCCAGCTGTTCCTGCACCACATCGGTGGCCTGCAGAAACTGATCCCGGAACTGCTCCCGCTGTTCGCCCCCAACGTCAACTCGTTCCGCCGCTTCCTGCCGGACACTTCGGCGCCGGTGAACGTGGAGTGGGGCGAAGAGAACCGCACCGTGGGCCTGCGCGTGCCGGATGCCGGTCCGCAGAACCGCCGCGTGGAAAACCGTCTGCCGGGTGCCGACGCCAACCCGTACCTGGCGATTGCCGCGAGCCTGCTCTGCGGTTACATCGGCATGGTCGAGGGCCTCAATCCGAGCGCGCCAGTGGTGGGTCGTGGCTATGAGCGCCGCAACCTGCGTCTGCCGCTGACCATCGAAGACGCGCTGGAGCGTATGGAAAACAGCGCGACCATCGAGAAATACCTGGGCAAGACCTTCATCACCGGCTACGTCGCGGTCAAGCGGGCCGAGCATGAAAACTTCAAGCGCGTGATCAGTTCCTGGGAGCGTGAGTACCTGCTCTTCGCCGTCTGATACGCCGGGCGCGGCTGGCAACAGCCGCGCCTTCACCGATAACAAGGAGAATTGGCATGACCAGCAACAACCCGCAAACCCGTGCGTGGCAAGCCCTGAGCAGCGATCACCACCTGGCCCCGTTCAGCGACTTCAAGCAGTTGAAGGAGAAGGGTCCACGGATCATCACCAACGCCAAGGGCGTTTACCTGTGGGACAGCGAGGGCAACAAGATCCTCGATGGCATGGCGGGTCTGTGGTGCGTGGCGATCGGTTATGGCCGCGATGAGCTGGCTGACGCGGCCGCTAAACAAATGCGCGAACTGCCTTACTACAACCTGTTCTTTCAGACCGCGCACCCGCCGGCACTGGAACTGGCCAAGGCCATCGCCGACGTGGCGCCTGAAGGCATGAACCACGTGTTCTTCACCGGCTCCGGCTCCGAAGGCAACGACACCATGCTGCGCATGGTTCGCCACTACTGGGCGATCAAGGGCCAGCCGAACAAGAAAGTCATCATCAGCCGCAAGAACGGTTATCACGGTTCCACCGTGGCCGGTGCGAGCCTGGGCGGCATGACTTACATGCACGAGCAAGGCGACTTGCCGATTCCGGGCATCGTCCACATCGCGCAGCCGTACTGGTTCGCCGAGGGCGGCGACATGTCGCCGGAAGAGTTCGGCATCTGGGCGGCCAATCAGCTGGAAGAGAAGATTCTCGAAGTCGGCGTGGACAACGTCGGCGCCTTTATTGCCGAGCCGATTCAGGGCGCCGGCGGCGTGATCATTCCGCCGGACACCTACTGGCCGCGCATCAAGGAAATTCTCGCCAGGTACGACATCCTGTTCGTCGCTGACGAGGTGATCTGCGGTTTCGGCCGTACCGGCGAGTGGTTCGGTTCGGATTTCTACGACCTGAAGCCGGACATGATGACCATCGCCAAAGGCCTGACCTCAGGCTACATCCCGATGGGTGGCCTGATCGTCCGTGACGAAGTGGTGAAGGTGCTCAACGAGGGCGGCGATTTCAACCACGGCTTTACCTACTCCGGGCACCCGGTGGCGGCGGCGGTGGGTCTGGAAAACATCCGCATCCTGCGCGACGAGAAAATTATCGAGAACGCGCATAACGAAACGGCACCGTATTTGCAGAAACGTCTGCGCGAACTCAACGATCACCCGTTGGTGGGTGAAGTGCGCGGGGTCGGTTTGCTGGGGGCGATCGAACTGGTGCAGGACAAGGCCACTCGCAAGCGTTACGAAGGGCGGGGCGTGGGCATGATTTGCCGGCAGTTCTGCTTCGATAACGGCCTGATCATGCGCGCCGTGGGCGACACCATGATCATTGCGCCGCCGCTGGTGATCAGCAAGGCAGAGATCGATGAGCTGGTGACCAAGGCACGTAAATGCCTGGACCTGACCCTCAGTGCGTTGCAGGCCTAAGTGCTAGGCTTCGAGCGGGGGAGCTGCGGCGCTCTCGCTCGAAGGTGTCAGAAAGGTTGGCCTTTTCTTGAAAGACCGCCTCCGATCTTGCCAGACTAGCCGCGGTTCCAGTTGTCCGGGTTCGGCCGCTGAACAAAGTGGTTCAAAAAAGAAAAATTTGGAGCATGACGCATGAAGGCATTAGGTAAAAAGCTTGCTGGCAAGACTCTTCTCGCGCTGTCCGTCGCGGGCATGATGGCGGGCGCGGTGCACGCGGACGACAAGGTACTGCACGTCTACAACTGGTCTGACTACATCGCTCCGGACACCATCGCCAACTTCGAAAAAGAGTCGGGGATCAAGGTCGTCTACGACGTGTTCGACAGCAACGAAACCCTGGAAGCCAAGCTGCTGGCGGGCAAGTCCGGTTACGACGTGGTCGTGCCGTCGAACAACTTCCTGGCCAAGCAGATCAAGGCTGGCGTTTATCAGGAGCTGGACAAGTCCAAGCTGTCCAATTACGGCAACCTGAACAAATCGCTGCTCAAGGCGGTTTCGGTCAGTGACCCGGACAACAAGCACGCATTCCCGTACATGTGGGGCTCGATCGGCATCGGCTACAACCCGGAGAAGGTCAAGGCTGCACTGGGCGTCGACACCATCGATTCCTGGGACACTCTGCTCAAGCCGGAGAACATCGCCAAGCTCAAGAGCTGCGGTGTGAGCTTCCTCGACTCGCCGACCGAAATGCTCCCGGTCGCGCTGCACTACCTGGGCCTGCCAACCGACAGCCAGAAGAAAGAAGACATCAAGAAAGCCGAGGAACTGTTCCTCAAGATTCGTCCTTCGATCACCTACTTCCACTCCTCCAAGTACATCTCGGACCTGGCCAACGGCAACATCTGCGTAGCGGTCGGCTACTCGGGTGACGTGCAGCAGGCCAAGTCCCGTGCCGCCGAGGCCGGTGACAAGGTCAAAGTCAGCTACGCCATTCCGAAGGAAGGTGCCGGCAGCTTCTATGACATGGTCGCGATTCCGAAAGATGCGGAAAACATCGACGGCGCCTACAAGTTCATGAACTACCTGCTGCAACCGAAAGTGATGGCCGAGATCACCAACGCTGTGCGCTTCCCTAACGGTAACGCCGAAGCGACCCAGTACGTGAACAAGGACATCACCGCCGATCCAGGCATCTACCCGCCAGCCGACGTGCAGGCCAAGCTGTATGCGATCGCCGATTTGCCGGCTGCTACCCAGCGTGAACTGACCCGCAGCTGGACCAAGATCAAATCCGGTAAATAAGCCGGTTTGAAGCAGCAACCGCTGGCCGTCGGCGCCGCGACGGCGGCCAGCGGATCAATTAAATGACAGGAAGTTTTGCAGGAACGGTTTTTCGAGGGTAAGTTGCGCGCCGGTTTGGTTGCCGGGCAGCCATGGCTGTCATGTAACGCGGGGCAACTTGGGCCCAACTAATTTAGAGGACCTCCACTTGCCTATTTTTTCTTCTTTGCGCAAAGCCCTGCTGGCCACTGCCGGCCTGACGATCGCTGTCGGAGCCCAGGCCGCCGGTACGGTGCATATTTATAACTGGTCGGATTACATCGGCGAGACCACCCTGGCCGACTTCCAGAAAGAAACCGGAATCAAACCGGTGTACGACGTGTTCGATTCCAACGAGACCCTGGAAGGCAAGCTGCTGGCCGGCCGTACCGGTTACGACGTGGTCGTGCCGTCGAACCACTTCCTCGGCAAGCAGATCAAGGCTGGCGCGTTCCAGAAGCTCGACAGGTCGCAGCTGCCGAACTATGCGAATCTCGATCCGGTGCTGCTCAAGCGCCTGGAGCAGAACGACCCGGGCAACCAGTACGCCGTGCCGTACCTGTGGGGCACCAACGGCATCGGCTACAACGTCGAGAAAGTCAAAGCGGTGCTCGGCATCGACAAGATCGACTCCTGGAGCGTGCTGTTCGAGCCGGAGAACATCAAGAAGCTGCACAGCTGTGGTGTAGCGTTCCTCGACTCGGCCGATGAAATGATGCCGACCGTGCTCAACTACATGGGCCTGAACGCCAACAGCACCAATCCGAAGGACTACGCCAAGGCCACCGACAAACTGCTGGCCGTGCGTCCCTACGTGACCTACTTCCACTCGTCGAAATACATCGGTGATCTGGCCAACGGCGACATCTGCGTGGCCATCGGTTTCTCCGGCGATATCTTCCAGGCCAAACACCGTGCCGAAGAAGCCAAGAAGGGCGTGAACATCGCCTACTCGATCCCGAAAGAGGGCGGCGCGCTGTGGTTCGATATGCTGGCGATTCCAAAGGATTCGTCCAACGTCAAAGAGGCCCACGCCTTCATCAACTATTTGCTGAAACCTGAGGTGATCGCCCAGGTCAGTGATTACGTCGGTTACGCCAACCCCAACCCGGGGTCGGACAAGCTGATGGAACAGTCCATCCGCACCGATGAAGCGGTTTATCCACCGCAAGCAGTCCTCGACAAGACCTACGTGTCGGTCGAGTTGCCACCCAATATTCAGCGTTTGATGACCCGTAGCTGGACCAAGGTCAAGTCGGGCAAGTAAGGCACAAACTATCCTGGGTTCGTCCGCATGGGGCGAACTGCACTGTTTTTTTCTGGGAGTTTCGTAAATGGCAGTTGCCTCCGGCGCCTATAAGAAAGCCCTCGAGGGCGACCAGACACCTAAGCAGGTGTTGGTCAAAATCGACCGGGTCACGAAGAAGTTCGACGAGACGATTGCCGTGGACGATGTGTCCCTGGAAATCAAGAAGGGCGAGATCTTCGCCCTGCTCGGCGGCTCGGGATCGGGCAAATCCACGCTGCTGCGGATGCTGGCAGGGTTCGAACGGCCCACGGAGGGGCGCATTTTCCTCGACGGCGTCGACATCACCGACATGCCGCCGTACGAGCGACCGATCAACATGATGTTCCAGTCGTACGCCTTGTTTCCGCACATGACCGTGGCGCAGAACATCGCCTTCGGCCTCAAGCAGGACAAGATCCCCAACGCCGAGATCGACGCGCGCGTGGCCGAGATGCTCAAGCTGGTGCAGATGAGCCAGTACGCCAAGCGCAAGCCGCATCAACTATCCGGCGGTCAACGGCAGCGTGTGGCACTGGCGCGCTCGCTGGCCAAGCGGCCGAAGCTGCTGCTGCTCGACGAGCCGATGGGCGCACTGGACAAGAAACTGCGTTCGCAGATGCAGCTGGAGCTGGTGGAGATCATCGAGCGCGTGGGTGTGACCTGCGTGATGGTGACCCACGACCAGGAAGAGGCCATGACCATGGCCGAGCGCATCGCGATCATGCACTTGGGCTGGATCGCCCAGATCGGCAGCCCGATCGACATCTACGAAACCCCGACCAGCCGTCTGGTCTGCGAATTCATCGGCAACGTGAACATCTTCGAAGGCGAAGTGATCGACGACGCCGAAGGCCACGCGACCATCACCTGCAAGGACCTCGACCGGCAGATCTACGTCGGCCACGGCATCAGCACCTCGGTGCAGGACAAATCCGTGACCTACGCGATTCGTCCGGAGAAGCTGCTGGTCACCGCCGAGATGCCGACCTGTGAATACAACTGGTCGAGCGGCAAGGTGCATGACATCGCCTACCTCGGCGGGCACTCGGTGTTCTACGTCGAATTGCCGAGCGGCAAGCTGGTGCAGTCGTTCGTTGCCAACGCCGAACGTCGCGGCCAGCGTCCGACCTGGGGCGATCAGGTTTACGTGTGGTGGGAAGACGACAGCGGCGTGGTACTTCGCTCATGAACATGCGCAAGTTCAAACGACGGCTCAACCGAATAATTCCCAATGGCCGGCAACTGGTCATCGGGGTTCCGTTCATCTGGCTGTTCCTGTTCTTCATGCTGCCGTTCTTCATCGTCCTGAAGATCAGCTTCGCTGAAGCCGATGTGGCCATCCCGCCGTACACCGAGATCTACACCTTCGCCGAACAGAAGCTGCAACTGCTGCTGAACCTCGGTAACTACGCGATGCTGGGCGACGACGAGCTGTACATCGCTGCTTACCTGGGCTCGCTGAAGATGGCGTTCTTCAGCACGCTGCTGTGCCTGCTGATCGGTTACCCGATGGCCTACGCCATCGCCAGTGCGCGCAAAGAACTGCAGACAGTGCTGGTGCTGCTGATCATGATGCCGACCTGGACTGCGATCCTGATCCGCGTCTATGCGTGGATGGGCATCCTCAGCAACAACGGCCTGCTCAACGGTTTCCTGATGAGCATGGGCTTTATCGACGAGCCGCTGCAGATCCTCAACACCAACCTCGCGGTTTACATCGGCGTGGTTTATTCGTACCTGCCGTTCATGATCCTGCCGCTGTACGCCAACCTGGTGAAGCACGATCAGAGCCTGCTGGAAGCCGCTTCCGACCTCGGTTCGAGCACCTTCAACAGCTTCTGGAAAATCACCATTCCACTGTCCAAGAATGGGATCATCGCCGGCTGCATGCTGGTATTCATCCCGGTGGTCGGCGAGTTCGTGATCCCGGAACTGCTTGGCGGCCCGGAAACGCTGATGATCGGTAAAGTGCTCTGGCAAGAGTTCTTCAACAACCGTGACTGGCCGGTGGCGTCCGCCCTGGCGGTGGTGATGCTGGCGATCCTGATTGTGCCGATCATCCTGTTCAACCGCAGTCAGGCCAAGGAAATGGAGGGCAAAGAATGAAACGCATCCGTTTCTCAAGCCTGATGCTGGTACTGGGTCTGTTGTTCATCTACCTGCCGATGCTGATCCTGGTGATCTACTCGTTCAACGCCTCGAAACTGGTGACGGTGTGGGGCGGCTGGTCGATGAAGTGGTACGTCGGCCTGCTCGACAACACCCAACTGATGGGCTCGGTGGTGCGCTCGCTGGAAATCGCCTGCTATACCGCCGTTGCGGCGGTGGCGCTGGGTACGCTGGCCGCCTTCGTGCTGACCCGCATCACCCACTTCAAGGGCCGCACGCTGTTCGGTGGCCTGGTCACCGCGCCGTTGGTGATGCCGGAAGTGATCACCGGTCTGTCGCTGTTGCTGCTGTTCGTGGCCATGGCGCAGATGATCGGCTGGCCGCAGGAACGCGGCATCGTCACCATCTGGATCGCCCACACCACGTTCTGTGCGGCGTATGTGGCGGTGGTGGTGTCGGCGCGTCTGCGTGAGCTGGACCTGTCGATCGAAGAGGCGGCGATGGACCTCGGTGCACGGCCGTGGAAGGTGTTCTTCCTGATCACCATCCCGATGATCGCGCCGTCGCTGGCAGCGGGCGGCATGATGTCGTTCGCTCTGTCGCTGGACGATCTGGTACTGGCGAGCTTCGTTTCCGGCCCGGGTTCGACCACGCTGCCGATGGAAGTGTTTTCCGCGGTGCGTCTGGGCGTGAAGCCTGAGATCAACGCCGTGGCCAGCCTGATTCTGCTGGCGGTGTCGATCGTGACGTTCATGGTGTGGTTCTTCAGCCGCCGCGCCGAAGAAGCGCGCAAGAAAGCCATCCAGCAAGCCATCGAAGAAGGCGCCGCCGATTCGTGGAAGCAACCGGACGTGCGCCGCGCGCCTGCACCGGAAGCGGCCTGAGCGCGATATCGGGTTGCCTCCTTACCGGGGGCAGCCCACTTCCTGTGTGGGAGCGAGCCTGCTCGCGAAAGCGGTGCGTCATTCAACATCAATGTTGATTGATACGCCCCCTTCGCGAGCAGGCTCGCTCCCACAGTTGGTTTCAGGAAGTCCAAGGAGATTGGCGGATGACCTCGACGAAGTTCATCGGCTTGAACCCCGGCTCCTGATCCACCAGCACATCGGTCTTCACGTTGCCGAACGTGGTCTGCGGACGATGGCGCAAGCCGTCGGCAAACGCACAGATGATGCACTCCTTGAAACCTTCCCCGCGTGGATGCGCATGCACCACCGCCTCGCGCTGGGTGCTGCTGAACGCCGCGTAATCCATGCCCAGTACGTCCATCTCGACCCCGGCGGTGACCAGCGCCACGGTCGGTCGCAAATGCTTCGGCACGCCCGGCGTGGTGTGCAGGGCAATCGACAGCCAGACTTGCTCGATGTCGTCATCGCTCAGCCCGTACGGTTTGAGAAACGCCGCTGCCGCATTGGCGCCATCCACTTCGAAACGCTCGTCGTCACTGCGATAACCTTTGACCAGACCGAGGTCGTGGAACATCGCGCCGACGTACAGCAGCTCCGGGTTGTAGGCCAGTTGCTGGCGCTCACCGCTCAACGCACCGAACAGAAACACCCGACGCGAGTGGTGATAGAGCAAGTCGGATTCGATGTCGCGAATGTACTCGGTGGTGGCCCGGGCGAGGGCGCTGTCGGGGATCTTGATGCCGGCAATGGTCGTGCTCATGAAGGTATCCTCATCGAAAACGCCGTCGTGGCGCTGATGGACAAAGTCTGTTCCCCGAGGCACTAAACGGACAATCAACGCATGGCTGCGATCCTTGCCAATCAACCTGCAAATCGTGCCAAGCTAAAAAGATCGCAGCCTTCGGCAGCTCCTACAGTTGTCCACATTCCTTTGTAGGAGCTGCCGCAGGCTGCGATCTTTTGCTCTTGAAAGGGAATCCACAGTCATGAACAAAACCATCGCCATCGTGGTATTTCCCGGCGTGCAGGCGCTGGATGTCAGCGGGCCGATGGATGTGTTCGCCGAGGCCAATCGTTTTTTGCCGCCTGATGATCACTATCAACTGGAGGTGATCGGCCTCGAACGCGGGTCGATGGCTTGTTCCAATGGCCTGAACCTCAGCGCCCATCGACATTTCAGCGAAGCACTCGATGCCTGGGACCTGTTGCTGGTGGCCGGCGGCCCGCAGTTACCGTTCATGGATTTCGGCAAGCCTTTCGACACCTGGCTGCGTGAAGCCTGCGCCCGTGCGCGGCGCTTTGGTTCGATCTGCAACGGCGCGTTCATGCTGGCGCGGGCGGGGTTGCTCGAAGGGCGCACCGTGACCACCCACTGGAACGATGCCGAAGCCTTGGCCCAGTTGTGTCCATCGACTCAAGTCGAGGCCGACCGCCTGTATGTCGAGGACGGTGCGCTCTACACTTCGGCCGGGGTCACCGCCGGGATTGATCTGTCGTTGTACCTGTTGGCCCGCGATCACGGCGCCGAGGTGGCGCTGAGTGTGGCCAAGCGGCTGGTGGTGTTCACCCAGCGCTCGGGCGGGCAGTCGCAGTTCAGTCCGTTCCTCACGCCGCATGCGGAGCCGACGTCGGCGGTGGAGATGGTGCAGTTGTATGTGTTGGCCAATCTCACCGGGGATTTGACTATTGCCGATCTGGCGAGTGCGGCGAACATGAGTGCGCGCAACTTCTCGCGGGTGTTCGCCCGCGAGGCCCGGGTCACCCCGGCGGAGTTCGTCGAAAGTGCGCGGGTGGATGCGGCGCGGGTGCTGCTGGAAAGCACCACGGCGCCGCTGAAGACTGTGGCGTATCAGTGCGGGTTTCGCGATGCGCAGCACATGCGCAGTGTGTTCAATCGCCGGTTGGGGGTGACGCCGCAGCAGTTCCGGCTGAATTTTGCTGTGCTGCTCTGAGTTCCAGTGTTGTTCTTGAGGGCCCCTTCGCGAGCAGGCTCGCTCCCACAGGGGAATGCTTTTCAAATGTGGGAGCGAGCCTGCTCGCGAAGGGGCCGGTGCTGTCAGCACAAGACTACTGCGCAGCCCGCGCCGGCAACAGCTTCAACGTGCTGCGCGTATTGGCCGTCACCTCTTCCTCGCTGAAGTGCGCCTGCACGTACATCCCCTCGACGTACTCTTCGGCCTGATCGTCATAGTGGCTGTCGAACGGCACGCCACTCTGGCCGACCGGGTTGATGGTCAGGCTGTGCGCCGGGTCGGCGAAGTCCATCAGCCGCCGCGTCGAAGGCCCGTAAGTCACCGGCCACGGCGCCGGGCCGAGCTTGGCTGAGAGGTTGTTCGGCACTTCATGACTGCCCGGCGCGGCGAACGGCCCGACGTTGACGATGCGGTCCAGTGGCTTCTGTTGTCCCAGTGGATGGCCATGGGTCAGGGTGTGCGCCGTACCCCATTGCCAGTCGGACGGATTGTCGCCGAGGGTCTGTTTCAGGTGCGTCATGCTCGCCTGCCACGCCGCTTTGACGATGTCGGCACGAGTTTCCTTGTTCGGCGTGTTGCGGTTGTCCCACCAGGGCGAATCCGCGTTCGCCGCCAGGCGCGGCAGGGCTGCATCGATCACCCGGGTCGACAGCAAAGTCTCGAAGAAATCGTTGCCCAGCTCATCACGCATCGCCGCATCGGCGAGGTCGTAGAGGAACTGGTTGAACACTGTGGCGCTGACCGAATCCAGCGGATAGTCGCCTTGCCACTGCGCCAGTTGCTCGACCAGTTTCAGCTGCGCCGGATCGCTCACCACCTCACGCAGCACCGGCAGCAGCGGCGCCAGGGTGCGCGGGCCGTAGGCGGTGGTGGTGCCCAGTTGCAGCTTCTGGTTGGTCTCGTTGCTCCATTTCACGCTCTTGTCGCTGAGCTGACGGTCGAGCTGCTGGCCGCGATCGGCGAGGTTGTAGTAACCGGGAATCTCCATCCCGGTCGGCGACAGCGGCTGAAAGTTGGCCGAGACGATGTAGCCGCGCGCCGGGTTTTCTTCCTGCGGGTTGGCGCTGAACGGGTAGTAACCGTCCTTGTCCGCCTGATTGCCGCTGCCGTCGAGGATGAACTCGGGCTTCACCCCAGCCGGGCGTTTCGGCAACAGCGCCGAGGCCCACCAGGCGATGTCGCCCTTGGCATTGGCGTAGACGATGTTCAGCCCCGGCGCCTGGACTTTGGCCGCCGCCGCACGGGCCTTGGCCAGGGTGTCGGCGCGGTTGAGCTGATAGAAGCCTTCGAGAATCGGGTTCGGTGTTTCGAGGAACGCCCACCACATGGCGATCGGTGTTTTACCGGCAGCAGTGCCGAGGGCGTCGTTGACGATCGGGCCGTGGGGCGACTGACGCAAGGTCAGCTTCACCGGCGCCTGGCCCTTCACCGCGATCTGCTGCTCGGTGCTGACCAGATCGGTCCACTGGCCGTGGTACCAGACCTGATTCGGATTGTCCGGGTTGACCTTCTCGGCGATCAGATCCAGATCGTCGTTCTGGAACATGGTCAGGCTCCAGCCGAAATCCAGGTTGTGCCCCAGGAACGCGAACGGCACCAGCGCCTGATGATGGCCGTACAACTCAAACCCCGGCGCCGACAGTTGCGCCTCGTACCACACCGACGGCACCGAGAAACGAATGTGCGGATCACCGGCCAGCAGCGGTTTGCCGCTCTGGCTGCGGCTGCCGGCGATCACCCAGGCGTTGCTGCCTTCGAATTGCGGCAGGCCGTTTTCAATCAGCGCCTGCTCGCTGAGGCGGGCGAGGGCGTTGAGGTCTTTCCAGTCGCTGGCGGCGAGGGCCGGCGTCTTTTTGGCGTGACCTTTGGCAAGCACGCCCTTGGGCTGCCAGTCGAGGTCGAAGACGTTGAGGTAATCGGCGCCGAGTTGATCGCGCACGTAGGTCAGCAACGGCTCGGTGCGAAACGCGGCGGCAAAGCTGTAGGCCATGTAACCGGCGACGCTGATGCTGTCTTCGGCGGTGAACGGCCGCTTGGGGATGCCCAGCACGTCGAACTCCACCGGCGCGGCGTGGCTGTCCTGATACTGATTGATGCCGTCCAGATAGGCTTGCAGGGCCTTCCACGCCGGTGACTGCTTATCGAGGCTGGCGACATAACTGGCAGCGCGTTCGCGGATGCGCAGGCTGCGGAACAGTTTGTCGGTGTCGAGCAGCTTCGGCCCGAGCACTTCGGCCAACTCGCCACGGGCGAGGCGGCGCATGGCTTCCATCTGGAACAGTCGGTCCTGGGCATGCACGTAGCCAAGGGCGCGATACAGATCGGTTTCGTTCTCGGCACGAATATGCGGCACCCCGCGTTCGTCGTAACGCACGGTCACCGAACCCTGCAGATTGCGCAGCTCCACCTGGCCCTGACGCGTTGGTTGCTTGCTGTAGATGTACCCGCCGACGCCGGCGAGCAGGACAACGATGAGCAAGGCAAGAACGGTGAACACGCGTTTCATGGTGACTCCTTGTGCATGCGGGATTGCCGCCCGTCGGGCTGCAAACAATTAGCACAGACCTTCCGTGCCGTGCATCGCTGTCCTCGAAAAGTCCGGAATGCCTTACTGCGCCAGCACCGGCCACGGGCAATAACACCCCACCGCCAGGGTGTGCGTGGCGTTGACCGGGCGATCTTCGGTCAGGGCATTGAGGATCGGTTCGATAAAACTGTTGCTGGAGTTGCAGGTCAGCCCTTCGCTGTACGGCCCGAAGTACGCCAGTTTGCCGCTGCGGTCCCAGATCGCCACGGCGGGGCTGGCCGGTACCTGCTCGGAACCGGGCAATACCGCAATGGTTTTCAGATTGCTCAGGGTGGCGGGCAACTGGCCGTGGGAGCCGGCGCGCTGCACGGCGAAGAATTCCACACCGCGCGCGCCGAACTGCTCGACCATTTCCGTCAGGTGCTGTTGATTGCCGACGTTGCATGGGCAGGCCGGGTCCCAGAAATGCACGAGACGGATTTTGCCGGGGCCGGCCA
This sequence comes from Pseudomonas sp. B21-051, assembly GCF_024748795.1. Lineage (NCBI taxonomy): Bacteria > Pseudomonadati > Pseudomonadota > Gammaproteobacteria > Pseudomonadales > Pseudomonadaceae > Pseudomonas > Pseudomonas sp. B21-051. The sequence goes on along the minus strand of NZ_CP087166.1, from coordinate 5,689,202 downwards.
GTTCATCCGGCAGGCGCAACGGATCACCGGAAAACACCGCGGTGTGCTGACTGAACGCGCGCAGATAGCGCCCCTGAAACCAGTCGTACGCCGCCCACAGCACCCCGGCACACACAAGCGCGAGCAGGCTGGCAAACAGTGCGGTGCGGTAGGGCGAGCGCATGGTTTTTCGATCCTCGAAGGGGGGCTAGCTTGCCATGCTTGCCGCAACAGATGAATATCGCAGGCCGATAAAGTCTGTTTACCGCTTTGGAATACCCGCATGCCTGACACTTTCGATGCCGATCATTTACGCGCCAGCCTCAAGCCTTTGGCCCAATGGCAGCCGTTGTCGGACGAGGCGAAGGCGTATCAGCGGTTCTATCAGACCGACTTCCCCGAGCGCGATGTCTGGCGCGGCATGGGCCGGTTCGAAGTCGATGGTTATGAACTGGTCAGCCATTGCTGGTGGCCGGAAAAGGTCAAGGGCACGCTGTTTCTGCTGCACGGTTTTTACGATCACACCGGGCTGTATCGGCATGTGATCGAGTGGGCGCTGGATCAGGATTTTGCCGTCATCGCCTGCGACTTGCCGGGCCATGGCCTGTCGAGCGGAGCGCGGGCGAGCATTCGCGACTTCTCCGAATATCAGGACACCTTGCAGGCGTTGTTCGCTGAAGCCAGTTCGATCGCCCTGCCGCAGCCCTGGCACCTGTGCGGACAAAGCACCGGCGGCGCGATTGTCGTCGATCATGTGCTTAATCATGGCGAGAACAGTCCGGCGCAGGGCCAGCTGATTCTGCTGGCGCCGCTGGTGCGTCCGCGTGCCTGGGGTTGGTCGCAGCTCAGTTATTATTTGCTGAGGCCTTTCGTGCGGGGCGTCACCCGGCGCTTCAGCGAGAACTCCAACGACCCGGATTTCCTGCCGTTCCTGCAGACCGATCCGTTACAGCCCAAACGCTTGCCGACCGCGTGGGTCGGTGCGCTGTCGCGCTGGATCATCCGCGTCGAACACGCGAAAAAAAGTCCGCGACGGCCGCTGATCATTCAGGGGCAGGCAGACATGACCGTGGACTGGCAGCACAACTTGCAGGTGCTGAAGTGGAAGTTCGACCGGCCGCAGATTCTGCTGCTGCCGGAGGCGCGGCATCATCTGGCGAACGAGACCCTGGAGATGCGCGAGGAGTATTTCGAGTTTCTGAACAAGCGGATCAGAGGGCGCAATCTTTAGGGGATTTGCTGGCCTCATCGCTGGCAAGCCAGCTCCCACAGGTTTTCCGGCGTTCACAAACTCTGTATTTGATGAAAATCCTTGTGGGAGCTGGCTTGCCAGCGATGGCGGTCTGAAAGGCGATAAAGCTTACTGGCCAAGGTTCGAGGAGCTTTGCCCCACCGCCAACCCCGCCCTAATCGCCGCCAGCGCCGCCTGGTAGTACGCCTTGCCCTCGCTGGACTCGGCAAAGGTCGCGAACTGCTCCAGTTCGTCATCCGACAGATCGCGATAAACGTAGAGCAGCGTGTTGTTCAAGTCGGTGCCGATCTGCTCCATCAGGCGCTGGCGCTGACCGTTCAGCATGCCTTGCGCCTGACCGCCACCGAGCAGGCCGGGGATCATCGAGCTCAAGCTGTCTGCCGCCACCCCGGCAATCGCCAGGCTGACTTCGGCGCCGGCCTCGCGGGCGGGCAGCGCTTGCGCCAGATGGCCGATGATCAGCAGACGGCTGTCGCTGGCCTGCATCTTCGGCAGGCCTTTGGCGTTTTTCGCCAGTTGATCGCGACGGGTGGCAAGCAATTCAGCGGCGACGATTTTCTTGCCCAGCGGTGACTGGAAGAAAGTCAGCGCCGGTTGTGGATCGGCAAGGTGCTGACGCAGTTGCGCTTCGGCACGCTGGTCCATCGCCTGGGGGGCGAAGCGCTGGTTGCTGTTGTTGACCAGGGCTTGAAACACCGCCGGTGGCAGGTTGTTCTGGTAGCGCTGCTGCGCGGCACTCAGGGCATCATTGAAATGCGCACGTTGATCTGGCCAGCCGGCGATCTTGTACAACTGATCGTGGCCGTCCGCCCAGGCGGGCAAAACGCAGAACATCAACAGTGAAAAAAGCAAACGGCGCATAGGGACTCCTGTCAGCAGCGGACTATTCTCCGTGCGGTGCCGGTACTTGTCGAGAATTCGTATCAAGCCGCCGCGTGGCTCTGTCGGATTTCTTGCCGCCGGCATACTATGCGCGCCATGCAAATATCCTCCGAACACCCGCTGCTGTTACGCATCGTCGACGACCTGGCCGAGCATGGCTGGTCGCAGCAGAACATTTTCCTGCCCGCAGGTTTGACCCGCGAGCTGGCGGCCGAGTGCCGCAAACGTGAGGCCGAGGGCGAGCTGGCGCCGGCAGCGGTAGGCCGTGGGCCGTTTTCGGAGATTCGCGAGGGCATTCGTGGCGACCACATTCAGTGGATCGACCCGGGCCAGGCCGAGGCCAGCGACCGTTATCTGAACCTGATGGACAGCCTGCGCGAGGCGCTCAATCGTGGGCTGTTCCTCGGCCTCGAGGATTTCGAGTGCCACTTCGCCCTGTATCCGCCGGGCGCGTTCTACCGCAAGCACGTCGACCGTTTTCGCGACGATGACCGGCGCATGGTTTCGGCGGTGGTTTACCTCAATGACGCGTGGCTGCCGGAAGACGGCGGTCAGTTGCGCATGTATCTGGACGAAGACCGAGTACATGACGTGCAACCCACCGGCGGCTGTCTGGTGGTGTTCCTCTCCGGCGAGGTACCCCATGAAGTGCTGCCGGCGCACCGTGAACGCCTGTCGCTGACCGGCTGGTTCCGCCGCCGTGGCAACGAGCCGTTCTGATATGCAGAAGATTCTGGTCAGCCGTTGCCTGTTGGGCCACCGCGTGCGTTACGACGGCGGGGCCAGCGGTCCGTTCGCTCTGCTCGAACAGTGGATCGCCGAAGGGCGGGTGGTGCCGCTGTGTCCGGAAGTGGCTGGCGGCTTGCCGACTCCACGTGCTGCGGCGGAGATCCCGGGCGGGCAGGGCGCCGAAGTGCTCGATGGCACGGCGGCGGTGATCACCACCGAGGGCGAGGACGTCAGTGCGCAGTTTCTCGATGGCGCGCGGCAAGCGCTGGCGCTGGTGCACAAACATGGCATCTGCGTGGCGGTGCTCAAGGCCAACAGTCCTTCCTGCGGGAATTTGCTGACGTATGACGGGACGTTCAGTGGGGTGAAGGTCTCGGGAGAAGGCGTGACGGCGGCGCTGCTCAAACGCCATGGGGTTCAAGTGTTCAGTGAACTCGAACTACCGCAGGCCGCAATGGCCCTGACCCAACCCGACTAAAAAGCCCACCCCCGGGTTCTTCTGTAGGAGCTGTCGAGTGAAACGAGGCTGCGATCTTTTGATCCTTAAAATCAAGATCAAAAGATCGCAGCCTGCGGCAGCTCCTACGGTTCGGTGAGCCACTTCGCGGACAACGCCGCCAAGCGCCCATCCGCCTTGATCCGCTGCAGTGCACCCGAAAGGCTCGCCTGAAACGCCGGGTTGCCCTTCTGAAACGGAATCGCCAGTTCCACTGGCTTCGCCTTCGGCTTCTCCTCGGTCAGCGCCTGTACCAGCACCATCGGGCGTGGTTGCTCATCTTTCTTCGCCCATAGCTGCGAATCGACCTTGCCGTAAGACTCGCTGACGTCGAAACGATCCTTGAGTTCAGGTGTCAGTGCTATGTGGTTGAGCGCGACGTCGTACTTGCCGCTTTCAACGCCCTGGAGCAGGTCGGCTTCGTCGGTGACGATAAAGTCGGCGCGCACATCCAGCTCGTTGGCCAGCAGTTGCCCAAGCTCGACCTCGAACCCCGTGAGTGTGTCGCCATCCTTGAAATTGAAGGGCGGTGTATTAGCCTCAAGGGCTATGCGCAACTCGCCACGGTCGTTGACGTCATCAATCAGTTCGGCGTGAGCCAGAGGGCTCAGAAGGGGTAGCAGGCAGATCAGGCCAGGCAGAAAGCGCATGGTCACTCCTTTGAAATCATTATTGCGATGCTCTGAGTCAGGCTCGCTTTGCTATGGTTGTCGAGTGCCTTCGACAACGAATGGTCATGAAGTTGTCATGACCGCGCGGATTTTACGGAAAAACTGGAGAAGAGAATGAAAACGTTTATGTCACGAGCAGCCTTGGCTGGCCTGTTGATGGGTGTTTCAGTGCTGGCCAGTGCAGCGACCCCGGCACCCAAGGGCGCCGAAGTGTTCATCGTTTCTCCCGAAGACGGGGCCACGGTTTCTCAGGAGTTCAAAGTCAAGTTCGGGGTCAAGGACATCGCGCTGGCGCCGGCCGGTGATGTCACCAAGAACACCGGTCACCATCACCTGCTGATCGATGCCAAGGAAATCGTTCCGGCCGGTTCCGTCGTGCCGACCGACGCCAACCACATGCACTTCGGCAAGGCGCAGACCGAGGCCACGATCAAACTGGCCCCGGGCAAGCACACCTTGCAACTGGAACTGGGTGACAGCGGCCACATGGCGTTCGATCCGCCGATCGTCTCGAAGAAGATCACCGTCAACGTCGAATGACGTTTTCGCACGCATGAAAAAGGGAGCCCGAAGGCTCCCTTTTTTTGTCGCTCAGCGTCGGATCAGAACAGCACGCGGCTACGGATAGTACCGTTGACGTGTTGCAGCTTCTCTTGTGCCAGCTCCGAGTACTCGGCGTCGACGTCGATCACCACGTAACCGACTTTCTCGTTGGTCTGCAGGAACTGACCGGAGATGTTGATACCGTTTTCGGCGAAGACCTTGTTGATCTCGCTCATCACACCCGGGATGTTCTCGTGGATGTGCAGCAGGCGGTGCTTGCCAGGGTGAGCCGGCAGGGCCACTTCCGGGAAGTTCACCGACGACACCGAAGTACCGTTGTCGCTGTACTTGACCAGTTTTTCCGCCACTTCCAGACCGATGTTGGCTTGCGCTTCGGCAGTCGAACCACCGATGTGCGGGGTCAGGATCACGTTGTCCAGGCCACGCAGCGGGCTTTCGAACTCTTCGTCGTTGGAGCGTGGCTCCACCGGGAAGACGTCGATGGCCGCGCCGATCAGGTGCTTGTCCTTGATCGCGTCCGCCAGGGCGTCCAGCTCGACCACGGTGCCGCGCGCGGCGTTGATCAGGATGCCGCCCTTCTTGATGGCGCGGATTTCCTTCTCGCCGATCATCCACTGGGTCGCAGCGGTTTCCGGTACGTGCAGGGTGACGATGTCGGACATGCCCAGCAGCTCGTGCAGGTTGCCGACCTGCGTGGCGTTGCCCAGCGGCAGCTTGGTCACGGTGTCGTAGAAGAACACCTGCATGCCCAGACCTTCCGCCAGAACCGACAGCTGCGTACCGATCGAGCCGTAGCCGACGATGCCCAGTTTCTTGCCACGGATCTCGAAGGAGTTGGCTGCGGACTTGATCCAGCCGCCACGGTGGCAGGAAGCGTTTTTCTCAGGGATGCCGCGCAGCAGCAGGATCGCTTCGGCCAGCACCAGTTCCGCGACGGAACGGGTGTTGGAGTACGGCGCGTTGAACACGGCGATGCCGCGCTCGCGGGCAGCACTCAGGTCAACCTGGTTGGTGCCGATGCAGAAACAGCCGACCGCGACCAGCTTCTTCGCGTGATCGAAGATCTCTTCGGTCAGTTGGGTGCGCGAACGAATGCCGATGAAGTGAGCGTCAGCGATCTTTTCCTTGAGCTGGGCTTCCGGCAGGGAGCCTGTCAGGTATTCGATGCTGGTGTAGCCCGCCGCCTTGAGGACGTCGACAGCCGATTGGTGGACGCCTTCGAGAAGAAGGAACTTGATCTTGCTCTTATCGAGAGAAGTCTTGCTCATCTGCGTAAACCTGTATCCCGGAGAAAAATGGCAGGGAGGGGAGCAGCCTGGAGCTGACCCAAACGGCAGGAAAGCCGTTACCGCAGAACCGGCCTTGGGCACTGGTCTGCGGGGTCGGTATGCTAGCATAGCCGCCCCGCTAATCACTCATTCCTGCGACGTGAAGCGTTCTCAGGATGACCATGAATTGTTCGAGAGTTCTGTCGATGACCAATCCTGCCCTGATTGATGAACTGAAGACCCTGGTCGAGCCTGGCAAGGTCCTGACCGACGCCGACTCCCTGAACGCGTACGGCAAGGATTGGACCAAGCACTTCGCGCCCGCGCCCTGCGCCATCGTGTTTCCCAAGACCATTGAACAGGTGCAGGCGATCGTCCGCTGGGCCAACACCCATAAGGTGGCGCTGGTGCCATCCGGCGGGCGCACCGGGCTGTCCGCCGCCGCCGTGGCCGCGAATGGCGAAGTGGTGGTGTCGTTCGACTACATGAACCAGATTCTCGATGTGAATCTCACCGACCGCACCGCCGTATGTCAGCCGGGCGTGGTCACCGAGCACCTGCAGAACGTCGCCGAAGAGAACGGCCTGTACTACCCGGTGGACTTCGCTTCCGCCGGTTCCAGCCAGATTGGCGGCAATATCGGCACCAATGCCGGCGGGATCAAGGTGATTCGCTATGGCATGACCCGCAACTGGGTCGCCGGGATGAAGGTGGTCACCGGCAAGGGCGATGTGCTGGAGCTGAACAAAGACCTGATCAAGAACGCCACCGGTTACGACCTGCGTCAGCTGTTCATCGGCGCCGAAGGCACGCTCGGGTTTGTGGTTGAAGCGACCATGCGCCTGGATCGCGCGCCGAAAAACCTCACCGCGATGGTCCTCGGTACCGCCGACTTCGACTCGATCATGCCAGTGCTGCACGCCTTCCAGGACAAACTCGACCTGACCGCGTTCGAATTCTTCTCTGACAAGGCCCTGGTCAAAGTGCTGGGCCGTGGTGATGTGCCGGCGCCGTTCGAGACCGAGTGTCCGTTCTACGCGCTGCTGGAATTCGAGGCGACCAGCGAAGAAGTGGCCAACACGGCGCTGGAAACTTTCGAACACTGCGTCGAGCAGGGCTGGGTGCTGGACGGTGTGATGAGCCAGAGCGAAACCCAGCTGCAGAACCTGTGGAAGCTGCGCGAGTACATCTCCGAGACCATCTCGCACTGGACGCCGTACAAGAACGATATCTCGGTTACCGTGTCAAAAGTGCCAGCGTTCTTGCAGGAAATAGACGCGATCGTCGGCGAATACTACCCGGACTTCGAAATCGTCTGGTTCGGCCACATTGGCGACGGCAACCTGCACCTGAACATCCTCAAGCCGGATAACCTGAGCAAGGACGAGTTCTTCGCCAAGTGCGCGACCGTCAACAAGTGGGTGTTCGAAACCGTCGAGAAGTACAACGGTTCGATTTCCGCCGAGCACGGCGTGGGCATGACCAAGCGCGACTACTTGACGTACAGCCGTTCGCCGGTCGAAATCGAGTACATGAAAGCGGTCAAAGCGGTGTTCGACCCCAACGGCATCATGAACCCGGGCAAGATCTTCGCGGTTTGATTGGCAATCCCTGATGAATCAATGAAGGCAGGAGTCGGTAAATGAGCTATCAGCACCAGTACGTCGACGGCACGCGCATTCACTTCCCGATCGGGAAAGTGGTGTGCATTGGCCGTAATTACGCCGAACACGCCAAGGAACTGGACAACCCGGTGCCTACCGAGCCGTTGCTGTTCATCAAGCCAGGCAGTTGCGTGGTGCCGCTGGAAGGCGGTTTCAGCATTCCGACCGAGCGCGGCTCGGTGCACTACGAAGCGGAAATCGCCGTGTTGATCGGCAAGCCGTTGTCGACCAAGCCAAGCCGTGAAGAGGTGCTTGACGCGATCTCCGGTTTCGCTCCAGCGCTGGACCTGACCCTGCGCGACAAACAGGCCGAGCTCAAGTCCAAGGGTTTGCCATGGGAAATCGCCAAGTCGTTCGACGGCGCGGCGGTGATCGCGCCGTTCGTGGTCGGCAGCACTTTCCCTGATCTGACCGACATCGGCATCCGCCTGACCATCAACGGTGAAGTGCGCCAGGACGGTAACAGCAGCGCGATGCTCAACCCGATCGTGCCGATGATTCAGCACATGGCCGGCTGCTTCTCGCTGCAGGCCGGCGACGTGATCCTCACCGGCACGCCAGTGGGCGTCGGCCCGCTGAATGTCGGCGACGACATCGTGCTGGAGCTGGTTGGCGCGAGCAGCTTCACCAGCAGCGTGCGCTAAGGGCAAAAGATCGCAGCCTGCGGCAGCTCCTACACCTGTCTCTGTAGGAGCTGCCGCAGGCTGCGATCTTTTGATCCGGCTTTATAAGGCAGGGACAATCCCGCCATTTGCCGTTTTTTTCACATTCTGTCCGGATAATTCCTCTCATTCTGGCGTCTGAGCCGGCCTCTTTGTGCTATTACCCATAGCCTGAATATTCGGAACGCGTCCCTGATGTCCGCTCAAACTCAGCTCAAAACTTCCCGTCGTTCACGTTTTGCCCTGCGCTGGTATGTCTGGCTGTTGCTGGTGCTCGCTGTCGCCTATGGTCTGGCGTTTGTCATGCATTGGGACGACCGTGGTCTGCTGTGGCTGCGCGAGCGACTCGAGACTCAGGCCGAGCAGAAGGCAAGCATCTGGCTGCCGGATTATCGGGCGGTGATCGACGGCAAGCGGCTGCCGGGCATGGAAAAGGACGAGGCCTCGGACCTGTCCTACAACCCGCAGACCAAAACCCTGTTTTCGGTGATGGGCAAGAATCCGTTTCTGGTCGAACTGACCCTGCAGGGTGATGTGCTGCGCAAGATGCCGCTGGTGGGCTGGAGCAATCCGGAAGGCGTGACCGTGTTGGAAAACGGCCTGATGGCGATCGTCGATGAGCGCGAGCACCTGCTGACTATCGTCAAGGTCGATGCCAACACCCGCGAGCTGAATATCGCCGACTTCCCGAAATACGACCTCGGCCCGTCGAAAAACCAGAACAAGGCATTTGAGGCAATCACTTGGGATCCGCGCAACCAGCAGTTGCTGCTGGGCGAAGAGCGGCCGCCGGCGCTGTTCACCTGGAAAAGTGATGGCAGTCAGATCCTCAAGGGCGACAAGCAGAAGCTGGCCAGTGATGAGCTGGATATCCGCAACCTTTCGGCGCTGGCCATCGACCCGCGTACCGGCCACACCCTGGTGCTGTCCGCCGATTCGCACCTGTTGCTGGAGCTGGACGAGAAGGGCGAGCAAGTCAGCTTCATGACCCTGCTCGGCGGCTTCAACGGTTTGAAGGACACCATCCCCCGCGCCGAAGGCGTGACCATGGACGACGCGGGTACGCTGTACATGGTCAGCGAGCCGAACCTGTTCTATCGCTTCGAAAAGCAAAAGTAGCAGCCTGAATTTTTCCCCTGTAGGAGCTGCCGCAGGCTGCGATCTTTTGATTTTGTTTTTCAAGATCAAGAATCAAGATCAAGATCAAAAGATCGCAGCCTTCGGCAGCTCCTACACGGTTCTGTTGTGGGCAAGGGCTAGTGGCCATTAAGCTTCAGTTCAGACAGGCGTGATATTTCATCCGCCTGTTTTGATCCCGAGCCTGCCCGAATGCGTCGACTTGCCCGCCCCAAGCCTTTGTTTGTCATCCTGTCGGTGGTTGCCCTGATCGCGTTGATCGCGATCGGCCAATACCTGCGCCTGTTCGAGCGCGCCTGGTTCAATCTGCAGACCTTGTGGCAGCCGTTGAGCAGCGAGGCCATTGGTCTGGATCAATACCGGGTCGAGGTCGAAGCTCGGGTCATCGAAGGGCTGAACGACGATGTTTCGGCGCTGACCTACGATCCGGTGCGCAAGAGCCTGTTCACCGTGACCAACAAGAATGCCGAACTGGTCGAGTTGTCGCTTGAAGGCAAAATTCTGCGGCGCATCGCGTTGATTGGTTTCGGCGATGCGGAAGCGGTGGAGTTCATCAGCGCCGACACTTACGTGATCACCGACGAGCGAGAGCAACGCCTTATCAAGGTGCATCTGCAGCGGGACACCACGTTCCTCGATGCGGCGGATGCCGAACAAATGACCCTCGGCGTGCACATGAGCGGCAACAAGGGCTTCGAAGGCCTGGCCTATGACTCGGTGGGCAAGCGCCTGTTCGTCGCCAAGGAGCGTGACCCCATGCTGATTTATGAGGTGCACGGTTTTCCGCACTTCAATCCGGAAAAGTCCTACGCGGTGCACGTGATCAACAACCCCAAGCGCGATGCCGGGATGTTCGTGCGCGATCTGTCGAGCCTGCAATACGACGAGCGCAGCGGCCATTTGCTGGCGCTGTCCGACGAGTCGGGGCTGATTCTGGAGCTGGATGTGGATGGGCGGCCGTTGAGCACACTGTCACTGAACAAGGGGCGGCAGGGTTTGCAGAAGAGCGTGCCGCAGGCCGAAGGCATTGCGATGGATGACGACGGGACGTTGTATCTGGTGAGCGAGCCGAACTTGTTTTACGTCTTCAAGAAACCTGTGCAACCTTGACTAACACCACAAAACACTGTGGGAGCGAGCCTGCTCGCGAAGGCGTCGTGTCAGCCAATGAAAATGTTGGCTGAACTGGCGCTTTCGCGAGCAGGCTCGCTCCCACAGGTTTATTCGTCTGCCCATTAATTTCGGGCAGTCCGGGCTTACTCAGCCTTCAGGGTTTTCACACCTTCGCTGGTGCCCAGCAACAGCAGATCCGCCGGCCGCGACGCGAACAGGCCGTTGGTGACCACGCCGACGATCGCATTGATCTGCGCTTCCAGCTCCACCGGGTTGGTGATCTGCAGGTTGTACACGTCGAGGATGATGTTGCCGTTGTCGGTCAGCACGCCTTCGCGGTACACCGGGTCGCCCCCCAGTTTCACCAACTGGCGGGCGACGTGGCTGCGGGCCATCGGGATCACTTCGACTGGCAGCGGGAATTCGCCCAGCACCGGCACCAGTTTGCTGGCGTCGGCGATGCAGATGAAGGTCTTGGCCACGGCCGCGACGATCTTCTCGCGGGTCAGGGCGGCGCCGCCGCCCTTGATCAGGTTCAGGTGCGCGTCGCTCTCGTCGGCGCCGTCGACGTAGAACTCCAGGTCGCTGACGGTGTTCAGCTCATACACCGGAATGCCGTGGCCCTTGAGGCGCGCCGCAGTGGCTTCGGAGCTGGCGACCGCGCCATCGAACGCGCCCTTGTGCTGGGCCAGCGCATCGATGAAGCAGTTGGCGGTGGAGCCGGTGCCGACGCCGACGATGCTCTTGTCGTCGAGTTTCGGAAGGATGAAGTCGACGGCGGCCTGAGCCACTGCCTGTTTGAGTTGATCCTGGGTCATGCGGGCTCCGGAAGCGGGCAAGGTGAGTACGGAAAGGCCGGCATTATAGGCCCCGCGGTGGTGAAGGGGGAAACACCCCTGTGGCGAGGGAGCTTGCTCCCGCTGGAGCGCGAAGCGGTCCTTTGCATTCTTTCAGACAAATCGTATGTTCTGATTTACGACTGCTGCGCAGCCGAGCGGGAGCAAGCTCCCTCGCCACAATAGGTCTCCACACCCTAAAACCCCCTGTTCAGTGTGGTCGTGCGCCCAAAAGCCGGGTTAGACTCGTCGGTCCCGCCCAATCGCCAGTGATGCTTTCCGATGCTCGAACAGTACGTCAAAAAGATCCTCACCTCGCGCGTTTATGACGTTGCCGTAGAAACCCCGCTGCAGAACGCTCGCCAGCTCTCCGAGCGGCTGGGCAATGACATTTGGCTCAAGCGTGAAGACTTGCAGCCGGTGTTTTCGTTCAAGATTCGCGGCGCGTACAACAAGTTGACTCAATTGACCGACGAAGAGCGCGCCCGTGGCGTGGTCACCGCGTCGGCGGGCAACCATGCGCAGGGTCTGGCGCTGGCGGCTAAAGTGCTGGGCGTGAAAGCCACCATCGTGATGCCCAAGACCACCCCGGAGATCAAGGTCGAAGGCGTGCGTTCGCGCGGTGGCAAAGTGGTGCTGCACGGCGATTCGTTCCCGGAAGCCTTGGCCTACTCGCTGAAGCTGGTGGATGAAAAGGGCTACGTCTACATCCACCCGTACGACGATCCACACACCATTGCCGGGCAGGGCACCGTGGCGATGGAAATTCTGCGCCAGCACCCGCAACCGCTGGACGCGATCTTCGTGCCGGTTGGCGGCGGCGGTCTGATTGCCGGTATCGCGGCGTACGTGAAATACCTGCGTCCGGACATCAAGGTCATTGGCGTCGAGCCGGACGACTCCAACTGCCTGCAAGCGGCCATGGCCGCCGGTGAGTGCGTGGTGCTGCCGACCGTGGGCATCTTCGCCGATGGCGTGGCGGTGGCGCAGATCGGCCAGCACACGTTCGATATCTGCAAGGATTACGTCGATGAAGTGATCACCGTCAGCACCGACGAGATCTGCGCGGCCATCAAGGATATCTACGACGATACCCGCTCGATCACCGAGCCTGCCGGCGCCTTGGGCGTGGCCGGGATCAAGAAGTACGTCGAGTTGCGCGGCGTCAGTGGCCAGACCTTCGTCGCGATCGACTCCGGAGCCAACGTCAACTTCGACCGTTTGCGTCACGTTGCTGAGCGCGCTGAATTGGGCGAAGGCCGCGAAGCGATCATCGCTGTGACCATTCCCGAGCAGGCCGGCAGCTTCAAGGCCTTCTGCGAAGCGATCGGCAAGCGCCAGATCACCGAATTCAACTACCGCTACAACACCGGCAGCGAAGCGCACATCTTCGTCGGCGTGCAGACTCACCCGGAAAACGACCCGCGCAGCGCACTGCTGGCGAGTCTGGCCGAGCAGGGCTTTCCGGTCATCGACCTGACCGACAACGAGCTGGCGAAGCTGCACATCCGCCACATGGTCGGCGGCCACGCAGCGCACGTGATCGACGAAGTGGTGTTCCGCTTCGAATTCCCGGAACGCCCGGGCGCGCTGTTCAACTTCCTCAACAAACTCGGCGGGCGCTGGAACATTTCGATGTTCCATTACCGCAACCATGGCGCGGCGGATGGCCGGGTGGTCGCGGGCCTGCAAGTACCGCATGACGAACGTCATCTGGTGCCGGCGGCGCTTGAGGAAATCGGCTACCCGTACTGGGATGAAAGCGAGAACCCGGCCTATCAGCTGTTTCTTGGTTGAGCGGCTACGCTGATGGGCAGGCCATAAGGAAATCGAACAATGGAAACGTTAACTGCCCTGAAAACCGCGCACATGGTCGCCACCGTGGTGTTGCTGGCCAGTGCGCTGGGTCTGGGAGTCTGGGTTTTTCTGGCGCGCCGCAAAGGTGATGCATCGGCGGGTAGTCGCACCCTGCAACGGCCACGGGTGTTTATCTGGCTGTTGATGGGCCTGGCGCTGTTGAGCATGCCGTTTACCGGCTGGGGCATGGTGCATCTGGTCGGCTGGCCGCTGGGGCAAACCTGGCTGCTGGCTTCCAGTGTGCTGTATACCGTGGCCGCGCTGGCGTGGTTCTGGTTGCTGGTGCGGTTGAATCGGTTGCGCAAGGCGCCGAGTGGGGTTGGCAAGTTCACGTTTGCCTTGGCGTTGTTCAGTTTCGTCTGCTTTATCGCCATTGCCGGGTTGATGGGGGCCAAACCCGTGTGAAGCGAAAAGATCGCAGCCTTCGGCAGCTCCTACACGGGATGTGTACCTGTAGGAGCTGCCGAAGGCTGCGATCTTTTGATCTTCAGTCGCGCAACGAAATCACCGGCCATCCGCGCTTCTCGGCCTCGGCCCGCAGATTCGGATCTGGATCCACCGCCACCGGGTTCGCCACCTGCTCCAGCAGCGGCAGGTCATTCATCGAATCGCTGTAGAAATAGCTGTCATCCAGCGAATACCCGGTTTCCTCCAGCCAGCGATTCAGGCGCGTCACCTTGCCTTCGCGGAAGCACGGAATGTCGGTGCTGCGTCCGGTGTAGCGGCCATCGACCATCTCGCACTCGGTGGCGATCAGGGTTTCAACGCCCAGGCGCACCGCAATCGGCGCGGTGACGAAGCGGTTGGTGGCGGTGATGATTACCAGTTTGTCGCCGGCGTCGCGGTGCTGTTTCAGCAGCTCCAGCGCCTTGGGCAGCACGATCGGCTCGATGCAGTCGCGCATGTAATCGTTGTGCCACTGTTCGAGCACGGCCATTTCGGTGCGGCCGAGGATTTCCAGGCAGAAGTTCAGGTACGCGGCGTTATCCAGCTGGCCGGCCAGGTAATCCTGATAGAACTCGTCGTTACGCTGCTTGTATGCAACCGGGTCGAGGAAGCCGCGTTCGCACAGATAGTCGCCCCAGGCGTGATCGCTGTCGCCGCCCAGAAGGGTGTTGTCCAAATCGAATAGAGCCAGGCGCATTGCAGTTACCCGCTGAAAAGTCAGTAAAAAGGCGACAAGAATACGGTCTTTTCACAAGAGTGCACATAAGGTAGGAACCTTCGTTGCCGCCTTATCAAGCTTTGTGGAACAATGCGGCGACATGCGTTTGCGAGGTTGTTGCCGTGATCGACCCCGATGGTTTCCGCCCCAATGTCGGGATCATTCTGACGAATGACGCCGGCCAGGTGCTATGGGCTCGCCGTATCAATCAAGATGCCTGGCAGTTTCCACAAGGGGGGATCAACCCCGAGGAGACGCCGGAAGACGCCTTGTACCGCGAGCTGAACGAAGAAGTTGGCCTGGAACGTGAAGATGTTGAAATACTGGCCTGTACCCGGGGCTGGTTGCGCTATCGTTTGCCGCAACGTCTGGTGCGTACCCACAGCCAACCGCTGTGCATCGGCCAGAAACAGAAATGGTTTCTCCTGCGCCTGATCTCCAACGAGCAGCGGGTGCGGATGGATTTGACCGGTAAACCGGAGTTCGATGGCTGGCGCTGGGTCAGTTATTGGTATCCGTTGGGCCAGGTGGTGACATTCAAGCGCGAGGTGTATCGACGCGCCCTCAAAGAGCTTGCCCCGCGCCTTTTAGCGCGCGACTGACGACGGAGTTCGACCCCGAGCCATGCTCAATACGCTGCGCAAGATCGTCCAGGAAGTTAACTCCGCCAAGGATCTCAAGGCGGCGTTGGGGATTATTGTGTTGCGCGTCAAAGAGGCCATGGGCAGCCAGGTCTGCTCGGTCTACCTGCTTGATCCCGAGACCAACCGCTTCGTCCTGATGGCCACCGAGGGCTTGAACAAGCGCTCGATCGGCAAGGTCAGCATGGCACCCAACGAAGGTCTGGTGGGTCTGGTCGGCACGCGTGAAGAACCCCTGAACCTCGAAAACGCCGCGGATCACCCGCGCTACCGCTACTTCGCCGAAACCGGCGAGGAGCGCTACGCCTCTTTCCTCGGGGCGCCGATCATTCACCACCGCCGCGTCGTCGGCGTGTTGGTCATCCAGCAGAAAGAACGCCGCCAGTTCGATGAAGGTGAAGAAGCCTTCCTCGTGACCATGAGCGCGCAGCTCGCCGGCGTTATCGCCCACGCCGAGGCCACCGGCTCGATCCGTGGTCTGGGCAGACAGGGCAAGGGCATCCAGGAAGCCAAGTTCGTCGGCGTACCGGGCTCGCCGGGTGCGGCAGTCGGTACTGCGGTGGTCATGCTGCCGCCGGCGGACCTGGACGTTGTGCCAGATAAAACCATCACCGACATCGACGCCGAGCTGGCGCTGTTCAAGACCGCCATCGAAGGCGTGCGCGCCGACATGCGCGCGTTGTCCGCCAAGCTCGCGACCCAGCTGCGCCCGGAAGAACGTGCGCTGTTCGACGTCTACTTGATGATGCTCGACGATGCCTCGCTGGGCAGCGAAATCACTACCGTGATCAAGACCGGCCAGTGGGCCCAGGGCGCGCTGCGTCAGGTGGTCACTGAGCACGTCAACCGTTTCGAACTGATGGACGACGCCTACCTGCGCGAGCGTGCGTCGGATGTCAAGGATCTCGGCCGCCGCCTGCTGGCCTACCTGCAGGAAGAGCGTCAACAGAACCTGGTCTACCCGGAAAAAACCATTCTGGTCAGCGAAGAGCTGACGCCGGCGATGCTCGGCGAAGTGCCGGAAGGCACGCTGGTCGGTCTGGTGTCGGTACTGGGTTCGGGTAACTCCCACGTCGCGATCCTGGCCCGGGCCATGGGCATTCCGACGGTGATGGGCCTGGTCGACCTGCCGTACGCCAAGGTCGACGGCATTGAAGTGATCGTCGATGGCACCCGAGGCGAGGTCTACACCAACCCCAGCGATGTGCTGCGCAAGCAGTTCGCCGAGGTGGTCGAAGAAGAGAAACAA
Organism: Pseudomonas sp. B21-051; assembly: GCF_024748795.1. Lineage (NCBI taxonomy): Bacteria > Pseudomonadati > Pseudomonadota > Gammaproteobacteria > Pseudomonadales > Pseudomonadaceae > Pseudomonas > Pseudomonas sp. B21-051. The sequence goes on along the minus strand of NZ_CP087166.1, from coordinate 5,673,037 downwards.
CTGGCGCTGGGCCTCGACACCCTGCGTGATCTGCCGTGCGTGACCCTCGATGGCCATCGCATGCCGTTGTGGGTCAACACCGGTCTGCTGGCCGATGTGGCGCGGGCGCAGAAGCGCGGCGCCGAAGGTGTCGGCCTGTATCGCACCGAAGTGCCGTTCATGATCAATCAGCGCTTCCCGAGTGAAAAGGAACAACTGGCGATCTACCGCGAGCAGCTTGCCGCGTTCCATCCGCAGCCGGTGACCATGCGCAGCCTCGACATCGGCGGTGACAAGTCGCTGTCGTACTTCCCGATCAAGGAAGACAACCCGTTCCTCGGCTGGCGCGGGATTCGCGTGACCCTCGACCACCCGGAAATCTTCCTGGTGCAGACCCGCGCGATGCTCAAGGCCAGCGAAGGCCTGAACAACCTGCGGATCCTGCTGCCGATGATCTCCGGCACCCACGAACTCGAAGAAGCCCTGCACCTGATCCACCGGGCCTGGGGCGAAGTGCGTGACGAAGGCACCGACGTGCCGATGCCGCCGATCGGGGTGATGATCGAAATTCCGGCCGCGGTGTACCAGACCAAGGAACTGGCGCGCCAGGTGGACTTCCTGTCGGTCGGCTCCAACGACCTGACCCAGTACCTGCTGGCGGTCGACCGCAACAACCCGCGAGTGGCCGATCTCTACGACTACTTGCACCCGGCGGTGCTGCAAGCCCTGCAAACCGTGGTGCGCGACGCACATGCCGAAGGCAAGCCGGTGAGCATCTGCGGCGAAATGGCCGGTGATCCGGCAGCGGCGGTGCTGTTGATGGCGATGGGCTTCGACAGCCTGTCGATGAACGCCACCAACCTGCCGAAAGTGAAATGGATGCTGCGCCAGATCAACCTGAGCAAGGCCAAGGATCTGCTGGCGGAGCTGATGAAGATCGATAACCCGCAAGTGATCCACAGCTCGCTGCAACTGGCGCTGAAGAATCTCGGGCTGTCGAAGATGAATCCGCCGGCGGTCAACAAGGCCCTCTGAAAGATCGCAGCCTTCGGCAGCTCCTACATGGAATGAGTACCCCTGTAGGAGCTGCCGGAGGCTGCGATCTTTAGATTCTGATCTCCACCTCACCCAGATGCCCGCCATACGGCCCGAAACTGCGCTCGACCATCCGCCGCGTGCCATCCGCCTGCACGATCAACGCCGTACTCGCCCGCGTCCCGTAACTTTGACTGGCAATAAACACACTCGACAGCAGTGATTCCGTGGCCAGCCCGACCCCGGTGTCCGGCAATTCGTTAAACGGCGCGGTCTGGGCATCGCTCAGTAACTCGAGCAGTCGCGCAGGCTGCGGATCATCCAGCACCGCTCTCAATGCCGCCTTGGCCTTGAGCAACTTCGGCCACGGCGTATCCAGCCCGGCATTCGATAGCCCGTAAACGCCGGGTTCGAGCATCACCGGCTCGGACGTCCGCGCATTGAAGTGCCACAGCTCATGGGCATTGCCCAGCAGCAGATTGAACCCGGCGTACTCCGGCGAGCGACCGACCACATCGCGCAGATAATCATCAATCGAAGCATCATCCGTGAGAAACCGCGCCACCAGCTCTCCCCGCGACTTGCGCGCCGGCGGCTGGTGCGGATCGCGGATATTGGTCAGTGCGGCGAAGCGCCCGTTGGCACCAATCCCCAGCCAGGTGCCGCCAGCCTCAAGATCGCGCCCGGCATGCACGTGCGGCGCGTCGGCCCATGGCGCCAGCGGCAGGCTCGGGCGGGCGTAGAACTCGTCACGGTTGGCCGCGACGATCAGCGGCTGGGCATGGCCCGGGCGCCAGGCGAAAACGATCAGGCACATAAGGTGGTCCTTGTGTGTTTTCTGCTCACTCTACGCAGTCGGCGTCCGTGCATCCATCGTCAGTGGAGCCAAAGGGCATGCATCCGTTACCATGCCGCTCCGGTTTTGGGGATGCGTCTGGGAGACGGTCATGGAATTTCTGCTCTATCTGGCGTTGGGCGCCTGTGCGGGCGTGCTGGCCGGGCTGTTCGGGGTGGGCGGCGGGATCATTATTGTCCCGGTGCTGGTGTTCAGTTTTACCTTGCAGGGATTCGATCAGTCGATCCTCACGCATCTGGCGGTAGGGACATCGCTGGCGACCATCATCTTCACTTCGGTCAACGCCGTGCGTGAACACCATCGACGTGGTGCGGTGCGCTGGCCGATCTTCATGTGGATGACCGTGGGTATTCTGCTCGGCGCCGGTTTTGGGGCGCTGACGGCCGAGGCGATTTCCGGGCCGAACCTGCAGAAGATCATCGGCGTGTTCGCCTTGGTGATTGCCGTGCAACTGGCGCTGGAGGTCAAACCCAAGGCCAGTCGAACGGTGCCGGGCAAACTCGGTCTGACCGTGGCCGGCAGTGTGATCGGCTGGGCCTCGGCGATTTTCGGAATCGGCGGCGGTTCGCTGACCGTGCCGTTCCTGACCTGGCGCAGCGTGCCGATGCAGCAGGCGGTGGCAACGTCGTCGGCCTGTGGCTTGCCGATTGCTGTGGCGAGTGCATCAAGTTTCATGATTCTGGGGTGGCACGATCCGTTGTTGCCACCGCATAGTCTCGGTTTTGTCTATTTGCCGGCGCTGCTGGGCATTGCCCTGACCAGCATGGTGTTCGCCCGTCTCGGCGCGCGCCTGGCACACAGATTGTCGCCGCGCTTGCTGAAACGGCTGTTCGCCGCTTTGCTGTTCTGCGTGGGCCTGAATTTCCTGCTCTGACCCGTTGGGTCAGAGCAGGCCGCAATCCTGGCTTAATCCTGAGGTGGCAGCGTCGCCCGGGAATTTTGGTTTCAACTCTAACGAGGAGTCGCAATGCTGCCTTACCCGCAGATCGACCCGGTGGCCCTGGCCATCGGTCCGCTGAAAATCCACTGGTACGGCCTGATGTACCTCGTCGGCATCGGCGGCGCATGGCTGCTGGCGTCGAGCCGGCTCAACCGTTTCGACCCGACCTGGACCAAGGAGAAGCTCTCCGATCTGGTGTTCTGGCTGTCGATGGGGGTGATTGTCGGTGGCCGTCTGGGTTACGTGCTGTTCTATGATCTGAGCGCCTACATCGCCAACCCGACGCTGATTTTCGAAGTGTGGAAGGGCGGCATGTCGTTCCACGGCGGATTCATCGGGGTGATGCTCGCCGCGCTGTGGTTCGGCAAACGTAACGGCAAGACCTTCTTCCAACTGATGGACTTCGTTGCGCCGATGGTGCCGATCGGTCTGGGCGCCGGGCGTATCGGCAACTTCATCAACGCCGAGCTGTGGGGCAAGCCGACCGATGTGCCGTGGGCGATGATCTTCCCGCCGTTCAGCGATCCGGCGCAGTTGCCGCGTCACCCGTCGCAGCTGTATCAGTTTGCGCTCGAAGGCGTGGCGCTGTTCCTGATCCTGTGGCTGTTCTCGCGCAAGCCGCGTCCGACCATGGCCGTATCCGGCATGTTCGCGCTTTTTTACGGCATTTTCCGTTTTATTGTCGAGTTCGTCCGCGTTCCGGACGCGCAACTGGGCTACCTGGCCTGGAACTGGCTGACCATGGGTCAAGTGCTGTGCGTACCGATGATCGTCGGCGGGCTGTTCCTGATCTGGCTGGCCTATCGTCGTGCGCCGGCAGCGCCGCTCGCGCCGACCGCTTAAACTACGAACCCCGGCGCGCGACGCCGGGGCTCAAAGGACACAGGTAACTCATGAAGCAATATCTCGAACTGGTCTCGCACGTCATTCAGAACGGCACCAAACAGGCCAACCGCACCGGCATCAACACCATCAGCTTCCCGGGTGCGATGCTGCGTTTCGATCTGCAGGAAGGCTTTCCGGCGATCACCACCCGCAAGATGGCCTTCAAGTCGGCCATCGGCGAGATGTGCGGTTTTTTGCGTGGCGTGAACAATGCCGCTGAATTCCGTGCACTGGGCTGCAAGGTCTGGGACCAGAACGCCAACGAAAATGCGCAGTGGCTGGCCAACCCGTTCCGTCAGGGCGAAGACGATCTCGGCGAAATCTACGGCGTGCAATGGCGCAAATGGCCGGCGTACAAGCAGATCCCGCTGAGCAACACCGCCGCCATCGAACAGACCCTGAGCAATGGCTATAAGCAGATCGCCCAGGGCGAAGAAGACGGTCAGGCCTACGTGGTGCTGTACAAAGCCATCGATCAGGTGCGCCAGTGCGTCGACACGATCATCAACGATCCAGGCAGCCGCCGTATCCTGTTCCACGGCTGGAACTGCGCCCAGCTCGATGAAATGGCCCTGCCGCCGTGCCATCTGCTGTACCAGTTCCACCCGAACGTCGAGACCAAAGAGATCTCCCTGACCCTGTACATCCGCTCCAACGACCTGGGTCTGGGCACGCCGTTCAACCTCACCGAAGGCGCCGCGCTGCTGAGCCTGATCGGTCGCCTGACCGGCTACACGCCGCGCTGGTTCACCTATTTCATCGGTGATGCGCACGTCTACGAGAACCACCTGGACATGCTCAACGAACAGCTCAAGCGTGAGCCGTTTGCCATGCCGAAACTGAAAATCTCCGATCGCGTGCCGGAGTTTGCCAAGACCGGTGTGTATCAGCCTGAGTGGCTGGAGCTGGTAGAACCGAGCGATTTCTCGCTGGAAGGCTATGAGCACCATGCGCCGATGACCGCGCCAATGGCGGTCTGACAAGCAATACGCAGTACCCCTATGTAGGAGCTGCCGAAGGCTGCGATCTTTTGATCTTATAAACAGCAAGATCAAAAGATCGCAGCCTTCGGCAGCTCCTACATTTCGATTTGTGTAACGCTTAGTGGCCGTGGCTGCGGCCTACGTGGGAGTGTTCGACTTCCGTCGCCACAACCCCGCCACTCACCTCCAGCCGCTGCAAGATCCCGCACTGATCCGCCCCCGGCCCTTCGCCACAGCGTTGGCGCAGGTCGAGCAGTTGTGTCTGCAACGCCAGCAACCCGTCAATCCGCGCTTTCACATGCTGGATGTGCTCGTCGATCAGCGTATTGACGCTTTCACACTGATCCTGCGGGCTGTCGCGCATGGCCAGCAGGCTGCGGATTTCTTCGAGGGTCATGTCGAGGGTGCGGCAGTTGCGGATGAAGGTCAGGCGTTCGGCATGCGCCTGGGTGTAGACGCGATAGTTACCGTCGCTGCGCGCCGGCTCCGGCAGCAGGTTTTCGCGCTCGTAATAGCGGATGGTTTCCACGGCGCAATCGGTGAGTTTGGCCAGTTCTCCGATCTTCATGACGGCAATCTCCAAAAGGGTGCTTGACCCTATAGTGGCTACAGGGTCTTTACTTGGCAACAGGCACCTTCATGGACGCGACCCGATGAGCGACTCTCAGCACACCCACAAGCCCGGCGACGGGCACGATCATAGCCACAGCCATAAACTGCAGCCTGTGCATAAGCACGAACATGGCAGCGATTCCTGCTGCGGGTCGAAAGCCGTTGCACCGGCACCGGTTCATTCGCACGAAGATTCTTGCTGCTCGACAGCTGCCGCGCCTGCGTTGGTGCAACTGAGCGAGAAAACCAGCGCTGACGCCCGACTGAGCAGTTTCCGCATCGAAGCGATGGACTGCCCGACCGAGCAGACGCTGATCCAGAACAAACTCGGCAAACTCGCCGGTGTGCAGCAGCTGGAATTCAACCTGATCAACCGCGTGCTCGGCGTGACCCACAATCTGCCGGATACCGCGCCGATCACTGAGGCGATCACCTCGCTGGGCATGCACGCCGAACCGCTGGAGGCGGGCGTCGAAGCGCCGGCCCCGGCGCAGGTGAAGAAACACTGGTGGCCACTGGCGCTGTCCGGTGTCGGCGCGCTGGCGGCGGAAGTGATCCACTTCACCAGCGCTGCGCCGACCTGGGCGGTGGCGATCATTGCGCTGGTGTCGATCCTCAGCGGCGGCCTGACCACCTATAAAAAGGGCTGGATCGCCCTGAAGAACCGCAACCTCAACATCAACGCGCTGATGAGCATCGCGGTGACCGGTGCGGTGTTGATCGGGCAGTGGCCGGAAGCGGCGATGGTGATGTTCCTGTTCACCGTGGCCGAGTTGATCGAGGCGCGCTCGCTGGATCGTGCGCGCAACGCCATCAGCGGTCTGATGCAGATGACCCCGGAACAGGCCACGGTGCAGCAGGCTGATGGCAACTGGATCGAACAAGAGGTCAAAAGCGTCGAACTCGGCGCCCGGGTGCGGGTAAAACCCGGCGAGCGCATTGCGCTGGACGGCGAAGTCGTCAGCGGCAGCTCGACCATCGATCAGGCGCCGATTACCGGTGAAAGCCTGCCGGTGGAGAAAACCGTGGGCGACAAAGTCTTCGCCGGCACCATCAACCAGGCCGGTTCGCTGGAATACTCGGTGACTGCGGCGGCGAACAACTCGACCCTGGCGCGGATCATCCACGCTGTCGAGCAGGCTCAGGGGGCTCGGGCGCCGACACAGCGCTTCGTCGATCAGTTCTCGAAAATCTACACCCCGGTGGTGTTCGTCCTGGCGCTGGCGGTGGCGATCATTCCGCCGCTGTTCATGGGCGCAGTGTGGTTCGACTGGATCTACCGTGCGCTGGTGTTGCTGGTAGTGGCGTGCCCATGCGCACTGGTGATTTCGACGCCGGTGACTATCGTAAGCGGCCTCGCGGCAGCGGCGCGCAAAGGCATTCTGGTCAAGGGTGGCGTGTACCTGGAGGGTGGTTTCAAGCTCGATTATCTGGCGCTGGACAAGACTGGCACCATCACCCACGGCAAACCGGTGCAGACCGATTACCTGTCGCTCGACCCGACCGCTGACGACACTGCTCCGGCAATCGCCGCCGCGCTGGCCGGGCGTTCCGATCACCCGGTGTCGCTGGCGATCGCCAACGCCGCGGTGGATAAAAACCTCGCCGTGCTGACTGTGGATAACTTCGAAGCGCTGGCCGGTCGTGGCGTGAAGGGCCAGGTCAACGGCCAGACCTATCACTTGGGCAACCATCGTCTGGTCGAGGAGCTGGGCCTGTGCTCGCCGCAACTGGAAGAGAAGCTGTTTGCGCTGGAGAAACAGGGCAAATCCGTGGTGTTGCTGCTCGACAGTTCTGGTCCGCTGGCGCTGTTCGCCGTGGCCGACACGGTCAAGGAGTCCAGCCGCGAAGCGATCCGCCAGTTGCACGCGCTGGGCGTGAAAACCTTGATGCTCACCGGCGACAACGTGCACACCGCGCAGGCGATTGCCGCGCAGGTCGGCATCGATCAGGCCAAGGGCGACTTGCTGCCAACCGACAAGCTGCAAGCCATCGAAGCGCTTTATGCACAGGGTCATCGGGTGGGCATGGTTGGCGACGGCATCAACGACGCCCCGGCACTGGCCCGCGCCGAGATCGGTTTCGCCATGGCGGCCGCCGGCACTGACACCGCGATCGAAACCGCCGATGTCGCCCTGATGGACGACGATCTGCGCAAGATCCCCGCGTTCATCAGTCTGTCGCGCGACACCGCGAGCATCCTGAAACAGAACATCGCCTTGGCCCTGGTGATCAAGGCTATCTTTCTTGGGGTAACCTTCGCCGGACTCGCCACCATGTGGATGGCGGTGTTCGCCGACATGGGCGTGAGCCTGCTGGTGGTATTCAATGGTTTGCGCCTGCTGCGCAAATAAACGATGAGGGATGGTTGTGCTGAGTGCCGAGCTGAAAGCGTTTTATATGGTCGCCCGCCTGGGCAGCATTACGCTGGCGGCGAAAAAGCTCGGCCTCAGCCAACCCACCGTGACCACGCAGATCCGTAACCTGGAAAGTCAGTATTCGGTGGAGCTGTTCTACCGTGGCGGCCGACGCTTGAGTGTCAGCGACGAAGGCGCGCGGTTGCTGCCGATGGTCAAGGCACTGTTGCAGCAGGAGGCCGACATCGAGTTCTTCCTGCGCAACAGCGGTCAGGTGCAGGGCACGTTGCGCATCGCTGCCACTGCGCCGTATTACATCCTCGATCTGGTGAAGACCTTCCGCGAGCGTCTGCCGCAGGTGGAAGTATCGGTGGAGATCGGCAACTCGCAGCAGGTGCTCGAAGCGCTGGAGGATTACCGGGTCGATGTCGCCGCGTCGTCGCAGTTGCTTGAGGATGCGCGGTTGATTCGCCGGGTATTGGGCAGCGATCCGCTGGTGCTGGCGGTGCATCGCAACCATCCGCTGGCGGCGCAGGAGCATGTGGCGTTGAGTGCGCTGGCCGGGCATACGTTGTTGATGCGCGAGTCGGGTTCGACCACCCGCCGTTTGACCGAGGAGTTGCTGCAAAGCGCCGGGGTCAGTTTCGGCCCGTTGCTGGAAATCGGCAGCCGCGAGTCGATCCGTGAGGCGGTGCTGCGCAATATCGGCATCAGCATCATTGCCCGCCAGGAAGTGCCGCATGACCCGCAGTTGCGGGTGCTGACCATCGAAAATGCGCCGCAGATTCCTGAGTATCTGTATTGCCTCAAGGAGCGCAAGGGTGCGCGGTTGCCGGCGGCGTTCCTCGGACTGGCGCAGGAAATGTCCCCGGCCTGAGATCTCCATCTATCTTGCTGGCCTCTTCGCGAGCAGGCTCGCTCCCACATTGGAATGCGTTCCCTGTGGGAGCGAGCCTGCTCGCGAAAGCGTCAGACCAGGCAATACAGAATCTGAACCAAAATCCCCGAATACCACTATCGGCCGTTTTTGCCCTACTGCCACATGACGGACGCATTACAACTCTAGGATTGGCCCCATCTGCTTGATGAGGTCTGTCCATGAATCCTGCCATCGCAACTGCCCTGACCAACCCCGGTGCGCCGATGAAAGTGCGCGGCGTGCAGAAGCGCTTCGGCGCCTTCACTGCACTGGATAACGTCTCCCTCGACGTCGCGGCCGGTGAGCTGGTGTGTCTGCTCGGCCCGTCGGGCTGCGGCAAGACCACGCTGCTGCGCTGCATCGCCGGTCTGGAAAAACAGGACAGCGGCGAGTTGTACCTCGGTGATCGCGACGTTTCCCACCTCGCACCGCAAGCCCGGGACTACGGCATCCTGTTCCAGTCCTACGCGCTGTTCCCCAATCTGACCGTCGAAGCGAACATTGCCTACGGCCTCGCCGGCAGTGGTCGCGACGAAGTACGCCGTCGCGTCGGGCAGATGCTGGAACTGGTCGGCCTCACCGGCAGTGAGAAAAAGTACCCGGGCCAGTTGTCCGGCGGTCAGCAGCAGCGTGTGGCCCTGGCTCGCGCCCTGGCCCCGGCACCGTCGCTGCTGTTGCTTGATGAACCGATGTCGGCGCTGGACGCCCGGGTACGTGAGCATCTGTGCACCGAACTGCGCCAACTGCAGCGCAACCTCGGCATCACCACCCTGATGGTCACGCACAATCAGGACGAGGCCATGCTGATGGCCGACCGCATCGCCGTGATGAACAACGGCCGCGTCGAGCAGTACGCCACCCCGCAGGAAATCTACAATCGCCCGGCCACGCCGTTCGTGGCCGAGTTCGTCGGGCAGGGCAACTGGCTGCCGTTCCAGCGCAGCAGCGCCAGTCACGCCCGGGTTGGCGGGATGGATGTGCGTCTGGCGGATGGCAGCGTGAGCGGCGCTTCGGGCCGACTGTTCTGCCGTCCGGAAGCGATCAACGTCAATCCGCCGGTGCACGAAGAAAACCTGTTCCCGGCCAAGGTGCGCGAGATCACTTTCCTCGGCAACCGCTGCCGCATGAGTTTCGAACTCGATCAACTGCCGGGCCACGCGCTGCTCGCCGAACTGGCGCCGGAAGCCATGCCACGCCTTGGCGCCCAGCAGATCATGGTCGCCTTGCCGCCGCGCAGCCTGCAGGTGTTCGCCTGATGAGCGCGAATATCGCACTGCCGCTACCGCACAAGCAGGCGCGGCGAGTGTCCGGTGCCGAGGTCGGTGACCGGATCTTCGTCCTCGGCGGCAAACTCCTGCTGCTGTTGCTGCTTGGTGTCGCGGTGTTGCTGCCGTTGCTGGCGATCTTCTGGCGTGGCTTCAGCAGCGAGGCCGGACAGGGCGGTGGCTGGTTCGCGGCGAAAGAACTGGTGACCAGCGAGAATTTCCACTGGCTGCTCGGCAACAGCCTGAAAGTTTCCCTCAGCGTCGCGGCCATCGTCGTACCGCTGGCCTACCTGTTTGCCTACGCCCTGCAACGCACCCTGATTCCGGCCAAGGGCATCTGGCGCGGGATTTCCCTGCTGCCGTTGATGGCGCCGTCGATGCTGCCGGGTATTGCACTGGTTTATCTGTTCGGCAACCAAGGCATGCTGCGCGGGCTGCTCTCGGACAACATCTACGGGTTCTGGGGCATTGTGCTCGGTGAGGTGATTTACACCTTTCCCCATGCGCTGATGATTCTGCTGTCGGCGTTGTCGCTGGCCGACGCGCGGCTGTTTGATGCCGCGTCGAGCATGGGCGCCAGTCCGGCCAAGGCTTTCCGCAGCATCACCTGGCCGGCGACCCGGCAGGCAGTGTTCGCCGCGTTCTGTCTGGTGTTCACCCTGACAATCACCGATTTCGGCGTGCCGGTGGTGGTCGGTGGCGACTATCAAGTGCTGGCGCTGGAAGCCTACAAAGCCGTGGTCGGCCAACAGCAATTCGGACGCGGGGCGTTGATCGGCATGGTGCTGTTGCTGCCGGCGCTGTTCAGCTTCGGCGTCGATGCCTGGTTGCGTCGGCGTCACGGTGATTCCATGAGTGGCCGTGCACAAGTGTTCAAACCGGCGCCGTCGAAATTACGTGATGGCTGCTACATGGCGATTGTTTTGTTGATCAGTGCGGCGCTGCTGCTGGTTTTCGGCATGGCGGTGTTCTCCTCGCTAGTGAAGTTCTGGCCGTACAACCTGTCGCTGTCGCTCAATCACTACCAGTTCAACGAGACTGCCGGCGGTGGCTGGCTGGCCTACGGCAACAGTTTGAAGATGGCGCTGGGCACGGCACTGATTGGCAGCGTGCTGATTTTCACTGGCGCTTACCTGATGGAGAAAACCCGCAGCCAACGCGGCCTCAACCTGACGTTGCGCATGCTCAGTTTCATCCCGATGGCGGTGCCGGGGCTGGTGCTCGGTCTGGGTTACGTCTTCTTCTTCAACCTCAGCGGCAACCCGCTGCACGTGCTGTACGGCACGATGACCCTGTTGATCGTCTGCACCATCGCTCACTATCTGACCACCGCACAAATGACCGCGACCACCGCACTGCGCCAGCTCGACGCCGAGTTCGAAGCCGCCGCGCTGTCGCTCAAGGCGCCGCTGTACCGCCACTACCTGCGCGTCACCGTGCCGATCTGCCTGCCGGCGCTGCTGGACATCGTGCGCTACCTGTTCGTCTCGGCGATGACCACAGTGTCGGCGGCGATCTTCCTCTACAGCCCCGACACCATCCTGGCGGCGGTGGCGGTGCTAAACATGGATGACGCCGGCAACGTCGGCGGCGCGGCGGCGATGTCGACCCTGATTCTGTTCACCTCGGCAGGCGTGTCCTTGCTGCTGGCGTGGGCTTCGCGCGGCTTGCTGCGCCGTTCCCAGGCCTGGCGGCAAACCGCGCCCGGTCACTGATTGACGATTTATCCCTACAGCCTCAACTCACCGACAGGAAAACGATCATGTTCAAGCCTATGGCCCTGGCCGCTGCTGTGCTCGCTACTTTCAGCCTGAATGCCTTCGCGGCAAAAACCGAGTTGACGGTGTACACCGCCCTCGAAGCCGAGCAACTGACCGCTTACAAAGCCGCGTTCGAGAAGGCCAACCCGGACGTCGAGATCAAGTGGGTGCGCGATTCCACCGGGATCATCACCGCCAAACTGCTGGCCGAAAAGGCCCGTCCGCAGGCTGACGCGGTGTGGGGCCTGGCCGCTTCGAGCCTGGCGATCCTCGATCAGCAGGGCATGCTGCAAAGCTATGCACCGAAGGATCTGGGCAAGATCGGCGCGAACTACCGTGACGCCGCCAACCCGCCAGCCTGGGTCGGCATGGACGTGTGGGCCGCGACCATCTGCTTCAACACCGTCGAAGCCGAGAAGCAAGGCCTGAGCAAACCGGTGAGCTGGCAGGACCTGACCAAGCCTGAGTACAAGGGCAAGATCGTCATGCCGAACCCGGCGTCATCCGGAACCGGTTTCCTCGACGTCAGCGCGTGGCTGCAAACCTTTGGCGAGAAGCAGGGTTGGGCCTACATGGATGGTCTGCACCAGAACATCGGCCAGTACGTTCATTCCGGTTCCAAACCCTGCAAATTGGCGGCGGCGGGTGAATTCCCGATCGGTATTTCCTTTGAGTATCCAGCCGTACAGCTGAAGCGCCAGGGCGCGCCGCTGGACATTATTCTGCCGAAGGAAGGCCTGGGCTGGGAGATCGAAGCGACGGCCGTGATCAAAGGCACCCCGCATGAAGAAGCGGCGAAGAAACTCGCGGACTTCTCCGCCAGTGCCGAGGCTATGGACCTGTACAAGGAAAACTTCGCCGTCCTCGCCCAGCCGGGTATCGCCAAGCCACAGACCGAACTGCCGGCCGACTACGAGCAGCGCCTGATCAAGAACGACTTCGCCTGGGCCTCGAAGAATCGCGACGAGATCCTCACAGAGTGGCGCAAGCGCTATGACGGCAAGTCCGAGAAAGTCGTCGCGAAATAACCGACTCACATTTCCTGTGGCGAGGGAGCTTGCTCCCGCTGGAGTGCGAAGCGGTCCCAAATTCTGCGAACGAGTAGTGTCAGGCACTCCGCATCTGCTGAATTTACGACTGCTGCGCAGCCGAGCGGGAGCAAGCTCCCTCGCCACACCAGCGGGATTGTTTTTATGACTCAACACAAAGACCTGCTGATCGTCGGCGCCGGCATCCTCGGCCTGTCCCACGCTTACGCTGCCGCCAAACGCGGCCTCAAGGTCAGCGTTTTCGAACGCACCGCCACGCCCCTCGGCGCCTCGGTGCGCAACTTCGGTCAGGCGCTGGTCACCGGTCAGCCACCGGGGCCGATGCTTGAACTGGCCAAGACCAGCCGCGAGATCTGGGGTGACTGGGCGCAACTCGCCGGTCTGCAGCTCAAACGCAACGGCTCGTACCTGTTCGCCCGCAGCGAAGCCGAAGAACACTTGCTCGAAGCTTTCTGCAACGGCCGCGCCGTGGAACACGGTTACAACGTGGCCTTGCTGCGTGGCGCTGCCCTGCGTGATCTGTATCACGGTCAGTTCAGCCACCACCGCGCGGCGCTGCACGGCATGGACGATCAACAGCTGTACTCGCGCGAAGCGATTCCGGCGTTGATCGACTATCTGCGCCGCGACCTCGGTGTCGAGTTTCACTTCAGTACGCTGGTGCGCGACGTCGGACCGGGGCGCCTGCACAGCACCGCCGGCAGCTACACGGCGAAGCAGATCATCGTCTGCTCCGGCCACGATTATCAGACCCTGCTGGCCGAGCCGATTGCTGCGCTCGACCCGCAGATCTGCCGCCTGCAAATGCTCCGCGCCAAACCGCAGATCGAGCTGAATCTGCAACACGCCTTGCTCACCGGTCTGAGCTGCGTGCACTACGGCGCCTTCGCCGATTTGCCGCAAGCGGCGGCGGTGCAGGCGCAGATCCTGCGCGAACAACCACATCTGCACGACAACGGCATTCACCTGCTGATCAGTCCGACGCCGTATGGCGAGCTGATCATCGGCGACTCGCACCATTACGGCAGCGATCCGTCGCCGTTCAATGCCGAGCAAGTGGACAACTGGATGCTCGAACTGGCCGAGCACACGCTGGGCTGCAAGGTGCAGGTGCTCGAGCGCTGGCAGGGCGTCTATGGTTCCCGTGGGCCGGGGCCGTTTTCGTTGCTGCGCCCGGCCCCGGGGCTGAGTGTGGCGTTGATGCACACCGGCGTCGGCATGAGCGTCGGCCCGGCACTGGCCGAGCGCAATGTCGCGCAGTGGCTGGAGGAAATCTGATGGATCACCAACAAGTCGTCGCTCGGGTATTCGGGTTGTATGAGCGCTTCGGCACCAGCGATTACATCGGCGAGCCGGTGTCGCAGATCGAGCACATGTCTCAGGCCGCGCAGTTGGCGATGGCTGAAGGTTTTGATGATGAAGTGGTGCTGGCGGCGTTCTTTCACGATATCGGCCATTTGTGTGCCGAAGGCGCCGAGAACATGGGCGGTTATGGCGTGGTCAGCCACGAGCGGCTGGGGGCGGGTTATTTGCGTGAGGCGGGGTTCAGCGAACGTCTGGCGCGGCTGGTGGAGTATCACGTGCAGGCCAAGCGGTATCTGACCCTGCGTGAGCCGGGGTATTTCGAGCGCTTGAGTGAAGCGAGTCGCAGGACTCTGGAATATCAGGGTGGGGTGATGACCGAGGCAGAGGCGGATGTGTTTGAGCGGGATCCGTTGTGTGCGGTCAGTCTGCGCATGCGGCAGTGGGATGAGCTGGCCAAGGAGATGGGGGTGCCGGTGATGGATCTGGGCTTGCTGAAGGAGAAAGCGCTGCGGCTGCTGGCGGTTTAAGCCGTGGCACCGAGTCGCGCCATTCGCGAGCAGGCTCGCTCCCACAGGGTTTTGTGTTCTGACCACGATCCAATGTGGGAGCGAGCCTGCTCGCGAAGAGGCCAGATCAGGCGCTATAAATCTGCAGCCAGAAACTCGATCTGCTCCTGCCGCTCCGCCTGATTCAACTTCGCATGCGGATTGAGCGACGACCACTGTGGATGCGCCCGCGCCTTGCTCAGCGCATCCGGCAACTTGCCCTCGCGCCAGGTCTTGTCCTGCGGGGTGGCGACCTGGACCGCGTCCATCGCCGCATGCCCGCGCTGATCGAGGGCCAGCAACAGTTGGCGCTGACGCAACGCCAGCAGCCGCAACACCCCGTCATCCACGGTCAACTCCCGCTGGCCCCTGATCTTGCCGAGCAAGCGGCTGCCATAACTGCGCGCGGTTTGCAGCGCGCCACCGGCGATCGCACCGGCCAATGCCGCAGCGCCAAGGGTGATCCCGCCGACCAGCAGATCAACCCCAGCCCCCGCCGCGGCACCGGCAGCAATCCCGCCGCCCACCCGCACGCCGAGTTGCTTGAGGGTTTCCGGGTTGAACAAGTCATCGCCCCAACGTCCATCGAGCAACGGCAAATCACTGGCCGCCGCGTCCTGCGGGCGAAACGCGTAGAGCTTGAGCAGCGCCTCGACGCACTTCTGCTCGCGCTGACGCACGGCTTTGCGCAGTTCGCTGATGGCTTGCTGTTCCTGCTCGGCGTCGCTGACCACGCTGCGCCGGCACGCCGCACAATCGATCAGCAGTTCGGCGATCAAACGCGCCGCACTTTGCTGGCGGGCGAGGCGCTGGGCCTGTTGATCGGCGATCAAGCGTTCCAGTTGCGGCCGGGCGTTTTCCAAGAGCAGCGCGAGGCTTTCGTACAGGCGCCGCTCGCCATCTTCCGGCGGCGCAACGCTGTCGAACCGCACCAACGCATGCAGGCCGAGCCGCGCCAACGCTTCGCGCCAGTCCGGCTCGCGGTGGTTGGCGCTGCTGACGAAATTCAGCACCGGCAGCAGCGGTTTGCCGCAACTGGCCAGCACTTCGAGTTCGTCACGATACTTGGCCAGCACCGGTTCGCGGGCGTCGATCACATACAGACCGGCGTCAGAGGCGAGTAGCTGTCGCAGCACTTTCGCCTCCTGTTCGAAACGCTGGCGCGCCTCGCTGCCGTCGAGAAACCGCGCCAGTCGCGCCGGGCCGTCGAGACGTTCGCCGGGGCGCTCCAGACGCTCGAGGAAATCCAGCAGGGCGATGGCGTCTTCCAGCCCCGGCGTGTCGTAGAGATCGAGCAACGGCTCGCCGTCCACCGACAACCGCGCACCCTCGACATGTCGAGTAGTGCTCGGCCGGTGCGAGACCTCGCCGAAACCGACGTCGCGGGTCAGGGTACGCAGCAGCGAGGTCTTGCCGACGTTGGTGTGACCGACCACCGCGAGTTTCAGCGGGGCTTTGCGGGCATCAGTCATGACCGTTCTCCAGCCAGTTCATCGGCGCGCAATCGGCGAACGGCAGCTCCAGTTGTTGCAACGCGACGTGCCAGTCGCCGAGGCGGGCGCTGTCCAGCGCTTCGCCGGGCGGCGCTTGCAGCAGCCAGACGCGGGTGGCGCTGGTGTTACGCGCCAGTTCGGCGATCAGCGCGAGGCTGCCGCGATCCGGCGAGCGCCGTGGATCGCAGGCGATCAGCAGACGCGCCGGGGGGAAACGACTGAGTTGTTCGAGCAGTTTGTGCCGTGATTCGCGGCTGTCGAGGATTCCGGCGTTGCTCACGGTTTTCGGCAGGGCCGGTGGCCACGGGCGCTGATCGTCGAGTTCGATGGCGACCAGCAAAGCACCCTCGCTGGCGTGTTCGCTGACGCTGCTTTCGACCCGATGCAATTGCTCCGGCGCGGCGTCGTTGATGCCGAGGCGTTCGCTGGTCGGCATCAGCCGTTCGCGCAACTGGGCGTAACCGGGCAGGTTCAAGTCCAGGGTCAGCGCGGCGTTGCCACGACTCCAGCGCCAGAAGCACAACACGGCCAGCAGCAGACGCGGCAGCACGCCGTAGACCACCAGCACGCCGACCAGCCAGGTGGCCCAGGCCTGGCGTGCGCTTTCGATATCCAGCGCTGCGCCGCCGCTGGCGCGGATCATCTCCACGGTGGGAACGTTGAAGCCGAGCAGCGCCGGCAGCGCGCCGAGGGCTTGAGTCAGGTTGATGAAGGTGTCGGCGCCGAGAATGGTGGTTTCCCAGACGAAGCCGTAGCGCCGAGTCGCCATCAGTGTCAGCAGCAACAGCAGGGCGCTGAGCATCGCCAGCAACCACAGACCGTTGACCAATGTGCCGAGCGCCCAGCGATTGAGTTTTTTGCGTTGCAGCATCAGCAGCAGGGCCGGCGCGAGTTGCGCGGCTTTGGCATCGCGGGCGAGTTTTTCACTGAGCCATAGCCACAAGCGCCCGAGGGTGGCGCCGTGTTCACCGGCAAAGATCAGCCCCAGCGCCCAGCTCAGCAGCAGAATCAGGTTCAATCCGAGCAGGCTGCCCAAGGCCCAGAATACATTGACCGGTGTCTGGCTCAGCGCGGCGAAGGCCAGACCGGCGCCGCTCAGCAGCGCGAAAATCACCAGCAGCACCAGCGCCAGACGTGCGCCTTGCAGCCAGTGCTTGAGTGCCGTACTCAGCCCGTCGCGCTCGGCCAGCCACGCCGCCCGGCGCTGAATACGGCTCGGCAGATCGCCGCCGGCCGCGCGGGCCAGACGATTGGCTTCCAGATCTTCCAGGGGACCTGCGTGTTCTTCGCGCAGGCGGATGGTTTCCGTCAACCAGAGGTTTTGCAGTGGAGTCAGTTCAGTCACGCGCCATTCCGTTGCTCGATTGAGCAGTGAGCATAACCGCTGTGGCGCTTATCGGGTCAAGCGAGGCTCTGGTATCCTCGCCGGCATGACTAAATCACTCCCCCTCAGCCTGATCGCAGCCCTCGGTGAAAACCGTGTGATCGGCGTCGACAACAGCATGCCCTGGCACCTGCCGGGGGACTTCAAATACTTCAAGGCCACGACCCTCGGCAAGCCGATCATCATGGGCCGCAAGACCTGGGACTCCCTCGGTCGTCCGCTGCCGGGCCGCTTGAACATCGTGGTCAGCCGTCAGCCGGATCTGCTGCTGGAAGGGGCGGAAGTGTATCCGTCGCTGGAAGCCGCCGTGATTCGCGCCGAGGAATGGGCGAAAGCGCAGGGCGTCGATGAGTTGATGCTGATTGGCGGCGCGCAGTTGTATGCACAGGGGCTGGCGCAGGCGGATCGTTTGTATCTGACCCGAGTGGCGCTGAGCCCGGAAGGCGATGCGTGGTTTCCGGAGTTCGATCTGAACCAGTGGACGCTGGTGTCGAACGTGCCGAATCCGGCTGAGGGCGACAAGCCTGCGTACCACTTCGAGGTCTGGGAAAAGGCTTAATTAACCTGTGGCGAGGGAGCTTGCTCCCGCTGGCCTGCGCAGCAGGCCCAAGATGTTGGGGTCGCTTCGCAACCCAGCGGGAGCAAGCTCCCTCGCCACAAGACTGTGTTGCTGTCAGGCCTGAGCAAGTTCCGCATGCTCATCCGCATCCAGCAGTTCTTTATCCGTCTGCTGCATCACTTGGCTGGTAATCGCACCAGCGGTGATCGAACCACTCACGTTCAACGCCGTACGACCCATGTCGATCAGCGGCTCAACCGAAATCAGCAGCGCCACCAGTGACACCGGCAAGCCCATCGCCGGCAGCACGATCAGTGCCGCGAAAGTCGCGCCGCCACCGACCCCGGCCACACCGGCCGAACTCAAAGTCACAATCGCCACCAGCGTCGCAATCCACAGCGGATCCAGCGGGTTGATGCCGACCGTTGGCGCAACCATCACCGCCAACATCGCCGGGTACAGACCGGCGCAACCGTTCTGGCCGATGGTCGCACCGAACGAAGCGGAAAAACTGGCGATTGATTGCGGAATGCCCAGACGACGGGTCTGCGCTTCGATGCTCAGCGGAATGCTCGCCGCGCTGGAGCGGCTGGTGAACGCGAACGTCAGCACCGGCCAGATCTTGCGGAAGAAACGCAGCGGGTTGATCCCGGCCGCCGACACCAGCAGGCCATGTACCACAAACATCAGGCCCAGGCCGAGGTACGAGACCACGACGAAACTGCCGAGCTTGATGATGTCCTGCAGGTTGGAACCGGCGACCACTTTGGTCATCAGCGCCAGCACGCCGTACGGGGTCAGCTTCATCACCAGACGCACCAGACGCATCACCCAGGCTTGCAGGGTGTCGATGGCGTTGATCACTTTCTGACCTTTCTCGACATCATCCTTGAGCAGTTGCAGCGCCGCGACCCCGAGGAATGCAGCGAAGATCACCACACTGATGATCGAGGTCGGCTTGGCCCGCGCCAGGTCGGCGAACGGGTTCTGCGGAATGAACGACAGCAGCAACTGCGGCACATTCAGGTCGGCAACCTTGCCGGCATAGTCGGTCTGGATGGTTTGCAGACGGGCCATTTCCTGCGTGCCGGCGACCAGGCCTTCGGCGGTGAGACCGAACAGGTTGGTCAGGCCGATACCGATCAGCGCCGCAATCGCGGTGGTGAACAGCAGGGTGCCGATGGTCAGGAAGCTGATCTTGCCCAGCGACGAGGCGTTGTGCAGACGCGCGACCGCACTGAGGATCGAGGCGAACACCAACGGGATCACGATCATTTGCAGCAGCTGCACGTAGCCGTTGCCGACCAGATCGAACCAGCCGATCGAGGCTTTCAGCACCGGGTTGCCGGCACCGTAAACGGTGTGCAGGGCGACGCCGAAGGCTACGCCGAGCACCAGCGCGAGCAGGACTTTTTTCGCCAGGCTCCACGTCGTGTGGCGGGTTTGCGCCAGACCGAAGAGCAGGGCGAGGAACACCAGCAGATTGAGGATCAGCGGCAGATTCATGAAGACTCCGATAAGACTTGTGCCAGTCGCATTCTTGGGCAACTGCGAACCGGCAAGCCTAACAGTTTGATTTCCAATGAATTAATACCGAAATCGCAGGTTGTCCGTCGTTTTTGGAATAAGCGCTTGTCGCTCTCGGCAATGCAACTGGCGTTGAGGAGACGTAAGCGGTCGCTGACAGACGAGGACTGTCACACTTATTTGTTAGCGTCGATGTCTTTCAGTCAGGGAGAAAACGCCGATGAAGTTCGCACCGAAAATGCTCGCTGTGGTTCTTGGATTGGGCTTGGCCGCTCACGCATTCGCCACCGACCTGAAGCACTGGCCGGCGGATCAGGCCAAGGCACTCGACGCGATGATCGCCGCCAATGCCAACAAAGGTAACTACGCGGTGTTCGACATGGACAACACCAGTTACCGCTACGACCTCGAAGAGTCGTTGTTGCCGTTCATGGAAAACAAGGGCCTGATCACCCGCGACAAACTCGATCCCTCGCTGAAACTGATGCCGTTCAAGGACACCGCCGACCACAAGGAAAGCCTGTTCAGTTACTACTATCGCCTGTGCGAAGTCGACGACATGGTCTGCTACCCGTGGGTGGCGCAGGTGTTCTCCGGCTTCACTCTCAAGGAACTCAAGGGCTACGTCGATGAGCTGATGGCGTCTGGCAAACCGGTGCCGGCGACCTACTACGAAGGCGATGTAGTGAAAAACATCGACGTGCAGCCGCCGAAAGTCTTCACCGGCCAAGCCGAGCTGTACAACAAGCTGATGGAGAACGGCATTGAGGTCTATGTGATGACCGCCGCCTCGGAGGAACTGGTGCGTATGGTCGCGGCTGATCCGAAGTACGGCTACAACGTCAAACCGCAGAACGTGATCGGCGTGACCACGTTGCTGAAGAACCGTGAAACCGGCGAGCTGACGACCGCGCGCAAGCAGATCACCGCCGGCAAGTATGACGAGAAGGCCAACCTCGGCCTCGAACTGACCCCGTACCTGTGGACCCCGGCGACCTGGATGGCCGGCAAGCACGCGGCGATTCTGACCTACATCGACGAGTGGAAAAAACCGGTGCTGGTGGGCGGCGATACCCCGAGCAGCGACGGTTACATGCTGTTCCACGATGTGGATGTGGCCAAGGGCGGCATTCACTTGTGGGTCAACCGCAAGGACAAATACATGACCCAGCTCAACGGCATGATGGCCAAACACGCAGCGGCGCAGGCCAAGGAAGGATTGCCGGTGACGGCGGACAAAAACTGGGTGATCGTTAAACCCGAGGAAATTCAGTAAGCCCTGAAATCCCTGAAATCCCTGTAGGAGCTGCCGCAGGCTGCGATCTTCTGATCTTGCTCTTAAAAACAAGATCAAAAGATCGTCCGATCGCGGCCCGAGCCTGCGGCAGCTCCTACAGGGAATCGGGTTTGCAAGCATCAGGCAAAAAAATGCCCCGCACTTGGCGGGGCATTTTTGTGTTCGACGCTAAAGCTTACAGCCCGTCGAGCATCGCCTTGTTGCGCACCGCACCCTTGTCGGCGCTGGTCGCCAGCAGGGCGTAGGCCTTCAGGGCGGTGGTCACTTTGCGTGGACGCTGTTCGACTGGTTTCCAGCCTTTCTTGTCCTGCTCGACCCGGCGCGCAGCCAGTTCTTCATCGCTGACCAACAGGTTGATCGAGCGGTTCGGGATGTCGATCAGCACTTTGTCGCCGTCCTGCACCAGACCGATCGCGCCACCGGCCGCAGCCTCTGGCGAAGCGTGGCCGATCGACAGACCGGAAGTACCGCCGGAGAAACGACCGTCGGTGAGCAACGCACAGGCTTTGCCCAGACCTTTGGACTTCAGGTACGACGTCGGGTAGAGCATTTCCTGCATGCCCGGGCCACCTTTCGGGCCTTCGTAGCGAATGATGACGATGTCGCCTTCCTTCACTTCGTCGGCGAGGATGCCGCGAACGGCGCTGTCCTGGCTTTCGAAGATCTTCGCGTTGCCTTCGAAGACATGGATCGACTCGTCGACGCCGGCGGTTTTCACCACGCAACCGTCGAGAGCGATGTTGCCGTACAGCACGGCCAGGCCACCTTCTTTCGAATAGGCGTGTTCGAAGCTGCGGATACAGCCGTTTTCACGGTCGTCGTCGAGGGTTTCCCAACGGGTCGATTGACTGAACGCGGTCTGGGTCGGGATGCCCGCCGGGCCGGCCTTGAAGAAGTGATGCACGGCTTCGTCGGTGGTCTGGGTGATGTCCCACTTGGCGATGGCTTCTTCCATGCTGCGACTGTGTACGGTCGGCAGGTCGGTGTGCAGCAGGCCGCCACGGGCCAGCGAACCGAGGATGCTGAAGATGCCGCCAGCGCGGTGCACGTCTTCCATGTGGTACTTCTGGATGTTCGGCGCGACCTTGCACAGTTGCGGCACGCTGCGCGAGAGACGGTCGATGTCGCGCAGGTCGAAATCGATCTCGGCTTCCTGGGCGGCAGCCAGCAGGTGCAGGATGGTGTTGGTCGAACCGCCCATGGCGATGTCGAGCATCATCGCGTTCTCGAACGCCTTGAAGTTGGCGATGTTGCGCGGCAGCACGGATTCGTCGTTTTCGCCGTAGTAGCGCTTGCACAGCTCGACGATGGTGCGGCCGGCCTGCAGGAACAGCTGCTCGCGGTCGCTGTGGGTCGCCAGGGTCGAACCGTTGCCCGGCAATGCCAGGCCCAGCGCCTCGGTCAGGCAGTTCATCGAGTTGGCGGTGAACATGCCGGAGCATGAACCGCAGGTCGGGCAGGCGCTGCGCTCGTACTCGGCAACCTTCTCGTCAGAAGCGCTGGAGTCGGCGGCGATCACCATGGCGTCGACGAGGTCGAGGCCGTGGGAAGCGAGTTTGGTCTTGCCGGCTTCCATCGGGCCGCCGGAAACGAAGATCACCGGAATGTTCAGGCGCAGAGCGGCCATCAACATGCCCGGGGTGATCTTGTCGCAGTTGGAGATGCAGACGATGGCGTCGGCGCAGTGGGCGTTGACCATATACTCGACGGAGTCGGCGATGATCTCGCGGCTCGGCAGCGAATAGAGCATGCCGTCGTGACCCATGGCGATGCCGTCATCCACGGCGATGGTGTTGAATTCTTTCGCTACGCCACCGGCGCGTTCGATTTCCCGGGCAACCAGTTGACCGAGGTCTTTGAGGTGCACGTGGCCCGGCACGAACTGGGTGAAGGAGTTGGCAATGGCGATGATCGGCTTCTTGAAGTCGTCATCTTTCATCCCGGTGGCGCGCCACAGTGCGCGGGCGCCGGCCATGTTGCGGCCGTGGGTGGATGTTTTCGAGCGGTAATCTGGCATGGAGCACTCCGGGCGGCTAATCAGGTATCAAAAGGGAGTGAGCTTCTATTGACGTCTGGAACACTCAGAAATGGCCGTGTGTCCTGGATGTTGCCGATGACTTTGCGGGATCGCCGCTTGCCTCAGCCTGAGCTCATAAACCCGCCGGGGGATGAATGGCGATGAATCAGCCGATTCTACACCGCTGGCGTCTGGAGGGAATGGCGCAAAGCGTTGTTCCAGTGCCGACGGTGCGTATGGCATGACGACTGGCAGGCTCAATCGCTGCCAGAGGGCGTGACGGCGTCGTTTTCGATGACGCTGGCGCGATGGCTGATCCGCTTGTTCAACGCCAGCGCGATGCAACTGAGCAGGACAAAACAGTAGCCGAGGGTGGCTTGCAGGTTACTTGGGCTCAGGCTGATCAAGGCGCTGATCAAGCCACCACAAATGAAAATGATCGTACTGCCTGCCGAAGCCGAGGTGCCGGCATTCTCGGGAAACAGGCTCATGGCCAGCGACGTGGCTGCAGGGCGCGTGATAGTGGTGCCGGCGGTGCAGATCAACATCGGAATCAGCACCGTGGCCGCCGAGAGCGCAAGGTGCCTGGCCATGAACAGCATCACCAGCCCCGCCAGCAGGATCAGGCTCAGCCCGACCACCATTTGCTGTCCGGGCGAGATTCGCCGGCTCAGCAGTGTGGCGACGATCCCGCCAGCGACATAGGCCGCACCGTAGATCAGCAGGATCAGCGAGAAGTCGTAGGCTGACAGCTGCAACTGATCCATGAAGATCAACGGCGAAATGACGATGAACGAGAAGTGGCAGGCGAACGCGAAAGCCGAAATCAGCCAGTAGCCGACGAACTCGAAATCCCCCAGCACCCGTCGATAGGCGCTGAGAAAGTTGAGCGGTGTAGCCTTGACGGCTGGCCGCCCACCCTCCAGAAACAGCCAGGCTTTGAGCAACACCACTGCCGCCAAAACGATGAACAGCCAGAAGCTGCCGCGCCAGCCCAGGGTCGCTTGCAGAAAAGTGCCGGCCAGCGGTGAGACCGAGATGAAAATCCCGGTGGCGGTCACCATCAGGATCCGCAGACGATCACGCTCGGCGCCCTCGAACAGATCCTGCACCAGCGCCTGTGACAGGACGAAACAGCCACAACCGATGGCCTGCACGATGCGAAAAGTCATGAACAATGTGTAGTCACTGGTCATTACGCAGCCGATGGCGCCGAGGATCGAGACAGCCATGCCGGCGAGCAACAAGCCCTTGCGCCCGATAACGTCGGACAACGGCCCGATCAGCAGTTGGGCAAAGGCAATGCCCACGGCGAACAGACTGATCGACAGGGCGATGTCGGTCGGAGTGCTGGCGAAGTGTTCGGCCAGCGCAGGGAACGATGGCAGCAGGACATCCAGCGGAAACACCCCCAGCAGCACCATGGCCAAAAGCAGACTGACCGCCCCGCGTCGTTGTCGAGTCGTTACCACCGTTCTTCCTTCAAGCATCGATCAGTCCTGCCTTGGCGAAAAGTTTGCGGTTGTTGGGAAGCGCGAAGAATCCGGCTTTTTCGAGTGCAGCAAGCGTAGCCGTGGCTCCGGATCGGGCACGCTGGCGGCTGGCCTGTTCGTTGGTCAGGCTGTCGAGGATTTCCTTGATTGCGCCTTCGCCTATGCCGGCACGGCGCAGGCTTTGGTGCAGCCACTGCTCGTCGACTTCGAAGAAGGTCGCGAGGGTCTCCAGCAAGGTTCTGGCCGCGAAGGCGCGCTGGCGGCTGTTCAGGGTCAGCCAGAGGTAGTGGAAAACCTCGGAAAAAAACCGACTGTGGCGCGCTTCATCAGCGAGGTGGTCGCGCAGCATGTCATTCACGCTGCTGACCAACGCTTCCCGACATACATCCAGCAGCTCCCGGGCAATGATGGTTTCCGAGACGAAACCGAGCAGAAACCATGCCAGCGGTCTTTTGCTCTCCGGTGTTCGGGCAATCTGACCGGTCAGGCGGGTAATGCGCAGCGGTATCTGCGGACGCCCGGTGAAACCATGCAGTTCGGCGATCTGTTCGGCCAGACGATGAGAGAACAGCGCGTGATAACCCTCGTCGGTATAGAGCTGCAGCGCGGCGGTTTTCATCCGTGAAGGAATGTATGCGGGCAACTCGCCGTGGACGATGGTTTCCACGGCACGGTTGACGATGCGGTGTTCAAGCAGCGTGGTGTAGTCGAGGAAGTGCACCAGGTGATTGGCCGCAAGCCGATGCATGACCTTGCTGCCCGCGGCTTCGATGGCCGGGTGGGACAGGTACGGCAGGAAGGCCGGCGGAAACCAGAAGCGGGTTTGCAGTTGCAACGGCAGGTCTGCGGGTAACTGGTAGTCGTGCCGGCTGGTGCGTACTGAAGCGTGGTTGTCCCAATCGCCGAGGGTGAAGCGAAGCGCCGAGGACTCTGGCGCTTCAGGCTGATCCGCGGTTGGCGCGTTCATGTTCGCTTCTCCTGCAACAGGTCACGCATTTCCTGACACATCGCCTGACCGTCACTGGCGCCGCAGCCGACAAAGAACAACGGTTGTTCAGCGCTGCCTTCGAGTTTGAGCAGGGCTTCGACCTGACGATCGGCAAACGCCCCGGTCAGCCACGTTCCCAGGCCCAGTGCCGTGGCTACCAATTGAAAGGTCTGCGACAGATGACCGGCCTCGATGAACGCCATGCGATAGGCGCGCGAGTGTTCATACTTCCACCAGAGCTTGTCGAAACGAGCGGTGATGAACAGACCCAGCGGCAGGTTGTTGATGAAGTGCTGACCCGCCAGCAAATGACCCAGCGCGGGGGCGGGCAATGGATTGACCCAGCTGAGTGCATGTTCTGCAGGGTGATAGGCGTAAATGCCCGGCTCCAGGCCCTCGATATTGCGTGCCAGAAGAAATCCTTCACAGGCATTCAACCCGCCACCTGAAGGACTGCTGCGACGGGCGCCGAGGCCTTCGGCGATGCTCTCGTCGCGGTCATTGTCGCGATGGCGAAGAAAGCCCAGCGAGAGGTACAGCAGTGTACCGACGTCATTGAGCGTGATCGCTTCGCCAGTAAAGGAGCGGCAGGTTTTTCTCAGGCGCAGGACATTACCCAGGCTGGCGACGGTCAGGGCCGCAGAGGCGGGCAGGGTGATCAGAGGTTTGTCTTGAGGGATCGGGCGATCCTGCGCGGGTGCCGGTGTGGTCAGCACGGCGCTGCAATGGTTCAGGTATTGCCTGGACCACTCATGAATATTCTGGGGTATCTGTTCGCAGGGAATGTTCTGGGTGCCGATATGATAAATCTTCGACAACTCATCCCAGCCCCATTGCGGGCTGTCTATTTTTGCAACGGTTAATATGCCCGCATTCAGAAGTTGTGAGTCTATTATGTTGCGTCTGTCGAATTGCTCCGGATTATTGATAAGTTGTGCAAGTCGACAAGAATAAGTCAGGTCCAGCTCATGCTGAGTATGGTCTTTATAATTCCAGACTATTTGTCCGGGTGTGCGCGGCAATATGAATAAATAAGGATTGATGTGCATGTTGTATGGATCGCTCTGGAAAGGGTCGAAAGAACGCTGGGGTGCCGGCACTCCCCAGCGTTCTGGCTCACTTAGCGGGCTTTAGGCGCAACCAGGAAGGCCAGGTTTGCGATTTTGTTGGTTTCCAGAGTAATTGCTTTCATAAGTATGAACTCCTTGTTCATTGAGAGTGAATGTCACCGTCGTGGTGACAACTTAATAATAGGTTGTAATGAATTATTGGCAAGCGATACTTGGGTAGGAAATTTCTATTAATTTTGTCGGAGTGGGCGTGCTGCAAGGGCGAGCTTGTAAGTTTTAGCTCTTGAAATTTAATGCGCAGGGAAATGTCCTGCATGCATGTAGGAAGTTAGTTGTAGGAAAGAGGAAGAAAATTCGACGACATTGCATCGCCGTAAAGCCAACGGGGAGCCCGCAGGCTCCCCGTTTCATGGGCCGATCAGCTGTTTGGCAGCAGGCGGCAGGTGATGCTCTTGATGTAGCGAGTTTCGGCGATGGCCGGGTGTACCGGGTGATCCGGACCCTGACCGCCGCGCTCTAGCATCTGGATGTTGCGGTCCAGGTGACGGGCGCTGGTCAGCAGGATGTTTTGCAGATCGTCCTCCGGCAGGTGCATGGAGCACGAAGCGCTGACCAGAATGCCGTCCTTGGTCAGCAGGCGCATGGCTTGCTCGTTCAGACGACGGTAGGCACCTTCGCCGTTCTTCATGTCTTTCTTGCGCTTGATGAACGCAGGCGGGTCGGCAACGATCACGTCGAAGCGCTCTTCGCTGGCCTTGAGCTCTTTCAAGGCTTCGAACACGTCGCCTTCGATGCAGGTCATCTTGTCGGCGAAGCCGTTCAGCGCGGCGTTACGCTCGACACCGTCGAGGGCGAAGCCCGATGCGTCGACGCAAAACACTTCGCTGGCGCCGAACGCGGCAGCCTGCACGCCCCAGCCCCCGATGTAGCTATAGAGGTCGAGGACGCGTTTGCCTTTGGCGTAAGGCGCGAGGCGGGCGCGGTTCATGCGGTGGTCGTAGAACCAGCCGGTTTTCTGGCCGCCAATGACCGGGGCTTCGAACTTCACGCCGTTCTCTTCCAGTGCGACCCATTCCGGCACCAGGCCGAACACGGTTTCGACGTAGCGGTTGAGGCCTTCGGCGTCACGGGCGGCGGAGTCGTTCTTGAACAGGATGCCGCTTGGCTTGAGCACTTGGGTCAGCGCTGCAATCACGTCATCTTTATGTGCTTCCATGGTCGCCGAAGCGATCTGCACCACGAGGATGTCGCCGAAGCGGTCGACCACCAGGCCCGGCAGCAGGTCGGAGTCGCCGTAGACCAGGCGATAGAACGGCTTGTCGAACAGACGCTCGCGCAGTGACAGGGCCACGTTCAGGCGGTGTACCAGCAGCGACTTGTCCAGTGCCAGTTTGATGTCACGCGACAGCAGACGCGCGCAGATCAGGTTGTTCGGGCTCATCGCGACGACGCCCAGCGGCTTGCCGCCAGCGGCTTCGAGGATCGCCTGATCGCCGGCCTTGAAGCCGTGCAGTGGCGTGGCGGCCACATCGATTTCGTTGCTGTAGACCCACAAGTGGCCGTTGCGCAGGCGACGGTCGGCGTTGGCTTTGAGGCGCAGGCTAGGCAGGGACATGACGTCGCTCCGGAAAAAAGAGCGGGAGTATACCGTGTTGATGCGTGTGCAGGTTCAGCGCTGGACATGTGGCGAGGGAGCTTGCTCCCGCCGGGCTGCGAAGCGGCCCCAATTCATGCCACTCGATTCATCAGGAAGAACCGGTTGGCAGGGCTTGCGACTGCTGCGCAGCCGAGCGGGAGCAAGCTCCCTCGCCACAGAGGCGCGTCAGGCCGACAGCGCGTCGATCAGTTCTTTGTTGAACGCCGGAATATCGTCCGGCTGACGGCTGCTGATCAGATGACCGTCCTTGACCACTTCCTTGTCGACCCAGTTGGCCCCGGCATTCACCAGGTCATCCTTGAGTGTCTTGAAACTGGTCATGGTCTTGCCATTGACCAGCCCGGCGGAAATCAGCAGCCAGCCGCCATGGCAGATCACTGCAATCGGTTTGCCGGCGGAGGCGCCGGTCTTGACCAGATGCTGGGCATCCTGGTCGATGCGGATGGTGTCGGAGTTCTGCACCCCGCCCGGCAGGACGATCGCGTCGTACTGCTCGCTGCTGGCGCCTTGAAAGGTCTGATCGACCTTGAAGTCATCCGCCGGCTTGTCGTGGTTCCAGCCTTTGACCTTGCCGGCCTCGGCCGAAAGGATGTCGACCTGGGCGCCGGCCTGCTCCAGTGCTTGTTTTGGCCCGGTCAGTTCAACCTGTTCGAAACCGTCTGTTACTAAAATGGCGACGCGTTTGCCAGTGAGGGAAGTAGCCATCGATAAGCTCCTGAGTCTGCGGGAAATTACCGCCGAGCCGGTGCTTGATTGTCCGGTCGGCCTTACAAAGTCCGAAGCCTGAGCGTGAATGAAAGTTCCTGACAATTGCCCACTGGTGTGTCGTAGTGCGGTTTTTAGAGGTTAGAATCGCCGCCTGTCCCAGAGTGTGTACTTATGTCCCAAGAGCTGACCACCGAACAGATTCAACAATCCCTGCAAGGCATCAGCGTGCCCGCGCAGCCGCAGATCATGGTGGATCTGCAGATGGAGCAGTACATGCCCGACCCGGACCTGGAGGTGATCGCCAAGCTGATCGCCCAGGATCCCGGCCTGTCCGGTTCTCTGCTGAAAATCGTCAACTCGCCGTATTACGGCCTGAGCAACAAGATCACTTCGATCCAGCGCGCGGTGAACCTGTTGGGCAGCCGCTCGATCATCAACCTGATCAACGCGCAGTCGATCAAGGGCGAGATGAACGACGACACCATCGTCACCCTCAATCGTTTCTGGGACACCGCCCAGGACGTGGCGATGACATGCCTGACCCTGGCCAAGCGCATCGGCACTCAGGCCGGCGATGAAGCCTATGCCTTGGGACTGTTCCACGACTGCGGCGTGCCGTTGATGCTGCAACGCTTCCCCAACTACATGTCGGTACTGGAAACGGCTTACGCCAACGCCAGCGCCGAGTGCCGGGTGGTGGACACCGAAAACGCCGAGTTCAACACCAACCACGCCGTGGTCGGCTACTACACCGCCAAGTCGTGGCGCCTGCCGGAACACGTGAGTACGGCGATCGCCAATCACCACAATGCGCTGGCGATCTTCAGCGACGAGTCCTCGCGCAACAGCCAGATGAAGAATCTGCTGGCGATCCTGAAGATGGCCGAGCACATCTGTGCGTCTTACCGGGTACTGGGCAATCAGACCGAAGACCACGAGTGGAACAGCATCGGCCCGCTTATTCTCGATTACGTCGGTCTGTCGGACTACGATTTCGAAACCCTCAAACAGACAATCCGCGACCTCGGCGCGCATTGATTCGAGAACGTCATGCCTGAATTGCCGGAAGTCGAAACCACCCGCCGGGGCATTGCTCCGCATCTGGAAGGTCAGCGCGTCAGCCGGGTGATCGTGCGGGATCGCCGGCTGCGCTGGCCGATCCCCGAAGACCTCGATGTGCGCCTGTCCGGGCAGCGCATCGTGCTGGTCGAGCGGCGCGCCAAGTATCTCTTGATCAATGCCGAAGTCGGCACTTTGATCAGCCACCTGGGCATGTCGGGCAACTTGCGGTTGGTGGAAGTCGGGTTGCCGGCGCTCAAGCACGAGCACGTCGATATCGAGCTGGAATCCGGTCTGGCGCTGCGCTACACCGATCCGCGCCGCTTCGGTGCGATGCTGTGGAGTACCGATCCGCTCAATCACGAACTGCTGATTCGCCTCGGGCCGGAGCCGTTGACCGATCTGTTCGACGGCGAACGCCTGTTCCAGCTGTCGCGCGGACGTTCGATGGCGGTCAAGCCGTTCATCATGGACAACGCGGTGGTGGTGGGTGTCGGCAACATTTACGCGACCGAAGCGTTGTTCGCCGCGGGCATCGATCCACGCCGTGAGGCCAAGAGCATCTCCCGGGCGCGGTATCTGAAGCTGGCGATCGAGATCAAACGCATCCTCGCCGCAGCCATTGAGCGCGGCGGCACTACGTTGCGGGATTTCATCGGCGGTGACGGGCAGCCGGGGTACTTCCAGCAGGAGCTGTTCGTTTATGGCCGTGGCGGCGAGCACTGCAAGGTCTGCGGCACTGGCCTGCGGGAAGTGAAGCTGGGGCAACGGGCCAGTGTGTTCTGTCCGCGCTGCCAGACGTGAGACAAAAAGCTGAAAAAGTCCTACGGTCTATAGTGAGTGGTCTCACTGTTCAGCCCGAAGGATCGTGCCATGAAGTCCTTGCAAGTCCTGTTTGTCACACTGCTGCTGTGTTCCAGCCTGGCCGTTCAGGCCGCGGAGCACGGCAGCGGTGATCCGCGTTACACCATCCAGAACCCTCCCGCCTACGCCATGATGGGTGATTTGCTGATTGCCCGACCTTTATTGGTGGTGGCAACGGTGCTGGGTGCGGGGGTGTTTGTGGTGTCATTGCCGTTTACCGCGTTGGGTGGCGGGGTCGGCGATGCGGGGCAGGCGTTGGTGGTGGATCCGGCGAAAGCGGCGTTTGTACGCTGTCTGGGATGTACAGGGGAGGGGTTTGAGCAGCGTGAGTGAGCTGATCAGAGTTTTGCGCTGCTGCTGATGGCCTCTTCGCGAGCAAGCTCGCTCCCACATTGGAGCGCATTTCAAATGTGGGAGCGAGCTTGCTCGCGAAGAGGCCCGAAAGAGCGCTACAAATCCGGCGGATCAGGCCTTGCCGGTGATCTTGCGGTACTTTTCCATCAACTGTTCTTCAGTCTCCGGATGGGCCTCGTCCAGTGGAATGCAATCCACCGGGCAGACCTGCTGGCATTGCGGTTCGTCGTAGTGGCCGACGCACTGGGTGCACAGGTTCGGGTCGATCACGTAGATCTCTTCGCCTTGGGAAATGGCGGCGTTCGGGCACTCGGGTTCGCAGACGTCGCAGTTGATGCAATCGTCGGTGATGATCAGGGACATGCTAACTCCAGCCGGGGCGGCAGGCCCGGGCGCAATAAATCAATGCGCGCAATTGTGCCGCATTGGCGAGCGCAGTGCACGCGGCTGCGATCAAGGGCACTGACAGCTGCGATCAAAAAAC
This sequence comes from Pseudomonas sp. B21-051, assembly GCF_024748795.1. Taxonomy (NCBI): domain Bacteria; kingdom Pseudomonadati; phylum Pseudomonadota; class Gammaproteobacteria; order Pseudomonadales; family Pseudomonadaceae; genus Pseudomonas; species Pseudomonas sp. B21-051. The sequence goes on along the minus strand of NZ_CP087166.1, from coordinate 5,641,593 downwards.
AAAGATCGCAGCCTTCGGCAGCTCCTACTTTTTGAAGCGTAGGGTCAGGGCATCGGCCACGGCCGGATGCACGAACTTGCTGATATCGCCGCCCAGCGCGGCAATTTCCCGCACCAGCGTCGAGGAAATGAACGAATAACGCTCGGACGGGGTGAGAAACAGGCTCTCGACGTCCGGGGCCAACTGGCGGTTCATGTTGGCCAGCTGGAATTCGTATTCGAAGTCCGACACCGCACGCAAGCCACGCAGGAACACATTGGCGTTCTGCTCCTTGGCGAAATGCGCCAGCAGCGTCGAGAAGCCGACCACTTCCACGTTGGGCAGGTGTTTGGTGACCTCGCGAGCCAGTTCAACCCGTTGTTCCAGCGGGAACAGCGGGTTTTTCTTCGGGCTGGCGGCGACCGCAATGATCACGTGATCGAACAGGCGCGAGGCGCGTTCGACCAGATCGCCATGCCCTTTGGTAATAGGGTCGAAGGTACCTGGGTACAACACTCGGTTCATCGCGTCGTCCTGGCGGGAGTCCGTTGGGGAGTCGGATGGTATCGCAGCCGTCCCGGTCGGCCAAGTCGCCTGTTGGGTAAGAAAGCACTATAGACGCCGCGATAAACCGGTTTTTTCACGGATTTCTCAGCCGATCGGCGAGGGCAGTCGCCAATTGTGCTGTCAGCCCATACACCGACAATTGCGGGTTGGCGCCAATGCTGGTGGGGAACAGCGAGCCATCGTGAATCGACAGATTGCTCAGTTGATGATGCCGGCCAAGGCTGTCGGTGACAGCGTTTTTCGGGTCTTCGCCCATCGCACAACCGCCCATCACGTGGGCACTGCCCAGGCGCGTGCGATACAGCTCAAGGCTCAGACCGTTGATCAGCGTGCGGGCTTCGGCGAGGGTTTTCACGTAGCGCGCATCGGCGTGCATGGGCATCACGGCTTTGGCGCCGCCGGCGAACTGGATCTCGGCCATGCTGTGAAAGGCGCGGCGCAGGCCTTCCCAAGCGTAAGGCGAGACTTGATAGTCGAGCACCGGCGAGCCGTCGCCGCGCAACTCGACACTGCCGCCGGAGCTGTCCGGGTGGAAACCGTCGCGCAGCAAGGCGAGCATCGCGTGAGTGTGCGGCAGGTCGGCCATGTGTTCGGCGTTCTGCTGGCCGAAACCGCCCAAGAGCGTTGCCGCAAGCGCCGGGTGCAGCGGCGGCACTTCGAGTTTGTAGCCCATCGGCCCGTTGGTGCCGTCCTTCCATTGGAAATGATCCGAATAGATCGACTGCGGCGCGCCGTAGAACGGGTTGATCACCTCGTCGAAACGCCCGGCGGACATGTTCACCAGATGCAGGAAGGTACGCTTGCCGAGGCGCTGATGCGGATCCGGCGCATCCGAGCGCAGCAGCAGTGCCGGGCTGTTGATGCCGCCGCCGGCCAGCACGTAATGCCGGGCCTTGACCGTGATTTTGCGTCCGGTCGGCGCAACGCAGCGCTCGTCCATCGCCACGCATTGCAGGCCGGTGATCTTGTCGCCGTTGATCAGCAGTTTTTCCGCGCGGGCCAGGTACAGCAACTCGCCACCCTGTTCCAGGGTCGCCGGAATGGTGGTGACCATCATCGACTGCTTGGCGTTGGTCGGGCAGCCCATGCCGCAATAGCCGAGGTTCCAGCAGCCGCGCACGTTACGCGGGATCACGTGCCAGCTGTAGCCGAGTTGTTCGCAGCCTTTGCGGATCACGTCGTTGTTGGCGTTAGGCGGGACCATCCAGGGTGCGACGCCGAGGCGCTGTTCCATTTTTTCGAACCACGGCGCCATCTCGGCCGGGCTGTGACCTTTGACGTTGTGTTCCTTGGCCCAGTGCTCGAGGGTCGGCTCGGGCGTGCGGAAACTCGACGTCCAGTTGATCAGCGTGGTGCCGCCCACCGCACGGCCCTGGAGGATGGTGATGGCGCCGTCCTTGCTCATGCGGCCGATGCCTTCCTGATAGAGGCTGCTGTAGGCCTGGTCTTCGAGCATCTTGAAGTCGGAACTGGTCTTGAGCGGGCCTTCTTCGATCAGCAGCACTTTGTAGCCGGCGGCGCTGAGGATCTCCGCCGTGGTGCCACCACCGGCACCGCTGCCGATGATCGCCACGTCGGCTTCCAGCGTCAGATCGGCGGTCAGCTGTGCGCCGTTGTAGGTTATCCAGCCACGGGCGAGGCCTTCGCGGAACGGGTCGGGTACGGGCATTGATCAGGTTCTCTTGTTCTTGTTGTTCTTGCGGCCTTCGCGAGCAGGCTCGCTCCCACATTTGCGCCGCAAACCCCTGTGGGAGCGAGCCTGCTCGCGAAGGGCGCGACTCGGTTTCAAACCGTGGGCGGGCCGGGATAACCGCAATGCGCCCAGGATTCGGCGCGGGTGTACCAGGCCATCATCACCATCTGCTGCAATGAGCTGTGGCCCATGCGCAGCAGGCTCAATGAACTGTTTTGCCAGCGCTCGAGGAAGTGGCGCATGGCCTCGGGGCTGGCGTTTTCCCAACTGCCCCAAATTCCGGTGAGCGGGCCACGGGTGACGGCCATGCCGAGCACGTCGAACAGCTGCCGGGTGAGTTTGAGCATCTCCGGCGACAGGTGATCGAGGCTGTAATCCAGCGACTTGAGGGTGCCATCGATGGCACCGGGCATTTTTTCGCTCGCCACGGCGCCGTCGAGCATCACCGGAATCAGTGCGCGCAGAAACAGCAGGTCGCCGTCACGCAAAGTGACGAAGCCATTGGCTGCGACACTCGATGAACAACCACTGAGGCTGGCGCCGAGGCCGGCGGTGGCGAGAAAGGCCGTGGCACCGAGGCTGAATTTCAGCAGGCCACGGCGCGACAGGGCAGGTGTTTCGGTCAGGCTTGGGTGCATTGTTGTTATTACCCGGCGGTGACGACGATTAGCGGATGAACAGCTTCTGGATCAGTTTCTGGATCGATTTGCCGTAGGGCGGGTAAATCAGCCTGGCGGCATTGAAGCGCTGTTTGATCAGCACGCCTTTGGCCTTGCTGAACGTCAGGAAGCCTTCGTGGCCGTGATAGTGGCCCATGCCCGAAGGGCCGATGCCGCCGAACGGCATGTCGTCCTGCGCCACATGCAGCAGGGTGTCGTTCAGGCACACACCGCCGGAGTGGGTTTCGTGCAGCACGCGGTTCTGTTCGCGCTTGTCGTAGCCAAAGTAGTAAAGCGCCAGAGGACGCGGGCGCTGATTGATGTAGGCAAACGCCTGATCGAGATCCTGATACGGCACGATCGGCAGCAACGGGCCGAAAATTTCGTCCTGCATCACGGTCATCTCGTCAGTGACATTGAGCAGCAGGCTGTGCGGCATGCGCCGGCCCTGGCCCTGTTCGAACAGCGGGATCAGCAGCGCGCCCTTGCTCGTGGCGTCGCTGACATAACCGTTCAGCCGGGCCAGTTGGCGCTCGTTGATGATCGCGGTGTAGTCCGGGTTGTCAGCGAGGGTTGGATAGAAATTGTTGACCACCTGGCGATAGGCTTCGACGAACGCGCCGACGCGGTCTTGCGGCACCAGCACGTAATCGGGGGCGACGCAGGTCTGGCCGGCGTTCAGGGTCTTGCCGAAGGCGATGCGTTCGGCGGCGTCCTTGAGCGGCACGTCGCGGGAAACGATGGCCGGGGACTTGCCGCCGAGTTCGAGGGTCACCGGGGTCAGGTTTTCCGCTGCGGCGCGCATCACGTGTTTGCCGATGCTGGTGGCGCCGGTGAACAGCAGGTGATCAAAGCGCAGACGGGAAAACGCCACGCCTATGTCGGCCTCGCCGAGCACCACGCAGACCAGGTCTTCGGGGAAAATCCGCCCCAGCAGAGTCTTGAGCAACTGGCCGGTGGCCGGGGTCGATTCGCTGAGCTTGAGCATCACCCGGTTGCCCGCCGCCAGTGCGCCGACCAGCGGGCCGATGGCCAGATACAACGGGTAGTTCCACGGGACGATGATGCCGACCACGCCGAGCGGCTGATACACGACTTTGGCCGACGCCGGCTGAAAGGCCATGCCGACTTTGCGCCGCGACGACTTCATCCAGCCCTTGAGATGGCGGCTGGCGTAATGGATGCCGTGCAGGCTGGGCATCAGCTCGGCGAGCAGGGTTTCATCAGCGCTGCGATGACTGAAATCCGCGCTGATGGCCTCGACCAGCGCCTGCCGCTCCTGGCTGAGCAATTCGCGCAACGCCTTGAGCCACTGCTGGCGCTGATCTGCCGGCGGCATCGGGTTGGCGGCATAGGCGGCGCGCTGTGCCGCGAACAGCCGATCCAGCTCTTCCAGGGGCTGTTGCAGCGTTTGCAGATAAGCAATGTCGGCAGTCATCGTCGGCTCCGGATTTATTGTAGTGATGACTTTCTAGAGTCTATGCTCTAGAAAGTCAAATGACTTCCCGACACAGCTTTGTTTTATCCAGTTCCGGTTAGGTCGTAAGATGCCCCTCACCGCACTCTGAATTAAAGCTCAAGCCATGGCCCCACGAATAAAAACCAGCGAGCGCATCGTGCAGAACAGCCTCGAACTGTTCAATCAGCAGGGCGAACGCAGCATCAGCACCAATCACATTGCCGCGCACATGGAGATTTCTCCGGGCAACCTGTACTACCACTTCCCCAACAAGCAGGCGATCATCGCCGTGTTGTTCAGTGAGTACGAAAGCCTGGTGGACAGCTTTCTGCGCCCGCCGCAGGGGCGTGCCGCCACCGTCGAAGACAAGCGCTATTACCTCAAGGAGCTGCTGTCGGCGATGTGGGGCTACCGCTTCCTGCATCGCGATCTCGAGCACCTGCTCGACAGTGACCCGGATCTGGCCGCGCGCTACCGGCGCTTCTCCCAGCGCTGCGTGATCCAGGGCATGGCGATCTACGAGGGCTTCGTCGCCGCCGGCATCCTCAAGATGGATCGGGTGCAGATCGAATCCCTGACGATCAATGCCTGGATCATCCTCACCTCGTGGGTGCGCTTTCTGTGCACCACCCGGGAAAACTCCAACCACCTCAGCGAACAGGCCATCAAGCGTGGCGTGTATCAGGTGTTGGTGCTGGAAGCCGGATTCGTCACTGATCAGGCGCGCGAAGAGGTGAATGCCTTGTTCGACGAGTTCTACGTGCCGCTGGCCCAGGCCCTCGAGGAAGGGCGCTAAACCATTTCGAAGTCGCTCACAGGAGTCCGTTATGCCGATTGCGCAACTGCTCAGCCCGAATGCACTGGATGCCCGCAAGGAGCAGCCGGGGCTGGTGATTCTCGATTGTCGTTTTGCCCTCGAAGACCCGGACTACGGGCAGCGCAGCTATGCCGAAGGGCACATTGCCGGCGCCCGCTTCGCCGACCTTGAGCGCGACCTCAGTGGCAAGGTGATCAAAGGCGTGACCGGGCGTCATCCGCTGCCCGAGCCGGCGGCATTGATCGAACGTCTGCAGGCGTGGGGCATCAATGCCGACAGCGATGTGGTTTTGTACGACGACGGCCCGGGTGCCTATGCGGCCCGCGCTTGGTGGTTGCTGGCGTGGCTGGGCAAGCGCGATGGTGTGTTCATTCTCGACGGGGGCCTCAAGGCTTGGCACGCGGCCGGTCTGCCGCTGAGCCTGGATGCGCCGTCGGTCAGCCGGGGCAATTTCAGTGGTCAGCCGGACATGAAACTGCTGCTGAGCGCCGAACAATTGCAGAAGCGCCTCGGTCAGCCGACGCTGACGTTGATCGACGCCCGGGCCTTGCCGCGCTTCAAGGGTGAGGTGGAGCCGATCGACCCGATCGGCGGGCACATTCCCGGCGCGCAATGTGCGGCGTTTACCGAAAACCTCGGCAGCGACGGACGCTTCCTGCCGGCGGAGCAGCTCAAGCAGCGCTTTGCCGCGAAACTAGGTGATCGTTCGCCAACGGAACTGGTGGCTTATTGCGGCTCCGGAGTGACGGCGTGTCACAACCTGTTTGCGTTGTGCCTGGCGGGGTATCCGCTGGGTTCGCTGTATGCGGGGTCGTGGAGTGAGTGGATCAACGAGCCTTCCAGAGGTATAGCCATGGGCGAATAACAGCAAAAGATCGCAGCCTGCGGCAGCTCCTACAGGGGCCGGTGAACCTTGTTGGAGCTGCCGCAGGCTGCGATCTTTTAGCGTTCCACGCGGGCACTGCGATACGCCGCCGGCCCCACGCCATAAACCTGCTTGAACTGCCGGCTCAGATGACTCTGATCGGCAAAGCCCAACTGCATGGCGACTTCCACCGGCAGACAACCACCCTGCAATAAACCCCGGGCCGTGGCGATGCGTTGCTGCATCAGCCAGGTGTGCGGCGGCATGCCGGTGGCGCGGCGGAACACCCGGGCGAAGTGGAAGGGCGACAGATTCACCGCAGCCGCCAGTTCTTCCAACGATGGTGGCGCCGCGAGTTGCGCGTGCAGCAGCTCCTTGGCCATTACCACCGCGCGGTGTTCCTTGCCCGGTTTGCCGTTGATCTGCACCGCCGCATGCCGTTGCAACAGCAGCAGCATCATTTCGCGCCACATCGTCTGCTGTTGCAGCGCGGTGGCCGGGCTTTCCAGCAAGCGATGCAACTGACAGAAACCGTTGACCAGATCCGGGTCGCGGTACAGCGTTGCACCAAACGCCGGCATCGGCGCGGTGGGCAGTTCCAGTTCTTCGAGCAAGGACACGATCTGTCCGGTATCGGGATAAAACGCCCGGTACAGCCAGCCGTCCTCGGTGCCCTTGTGCCCTGTGTGCAGTTCATCGGGATTGATCAGCACCAGCGTGCCGCTGCCGGCCAGGTGTTCGGCGCCGCGATAGCGATAACGCTGGGCGCCGGCCATGATCATGCCGATCACATAACCGTCGTGGACGTGCGGGGCGAAGCGATGCTCGATGTAGCGCGCCGACAGCAACTCGACCCCGGCCAGCGGCGCGGTTTGCCAGAATCGGATCGACTCGCCCTGATCGTTCATGACGTCACACGGGCCAGCCATTGCGGGATGCGCCGTTCCAGGTAGTAACCGGGCTGGCGGAACGTGCCATCGACAAACCCGACATGCCCACCCTTGGCCTGCAGCTCGAACCGGGTGCTGGCGGACAGTTCCTCGGCGGTCGGCAGACTGTGGGGAAACACGAACGGATCGTCCGCTGCCTGAATGATCAGGGTAGGGGTGCGGATTTCACCGAGAAAGTAGCGACTCGATGCCCGGCGATAGTAATCCTCGGCATCGGTAAAACCATGCAACGGCGCAGTGATCCGGCCATCGAAGTCCCAGAAGGTGCGCATGTTCTCCAGCGAACCGAGCGCCGCCAGAGCCGCCAGGCCATCCTCGCGTCCGTCATGCTGGAACTGGCGTTGCTTGTTCTTGATGTAGGCGACCATCTCGCGCATGAAATGCGCCTGATAGACCTTGGAAAATCCCTGGCCGATCCGGTCTGCACACTGATCAAGACGAAACGGCACCGACACCGCCACTGCACCGAGCACGCCGCTGTCGCTGCCGGTCTCGCCCAGATGCTTGAGCAACACATTGCCGCCGAGGGAATAACCGACCGCATACAGCGGCGCCAGTGGCCGCTTGGCGCGCAGGTGTCTGATGGCTTCGGCGAGGTCTTCGCTGGCGCCGGAGTGGTAACTGCGCGGCAGCAGGTTGGGTTCGCCGGAGCAACCGCGCCAGTTCAGCGCGACGCTGGCCCAGCCTTGCGCGGCGAGTGCTGCCTGAATCCCGGCGACGTAGGGTGAATTTGAAGAGCCGGTCAGCCCATGCAGCACCAGCACCAGCGGCGCCTCGGCGCTGTGCGGGCCGTGCCAGTCGAGATCGAGGAAATCCCCGTCATCCAGCCACAGGCGTTCCCGCTCGCGATCAAGGTGGACGGTTTTGCGCCACAGCGGCCCCCACAAGGTTTGCAGGTGCGGATTGCCGAGGCCGAAGGCGGGGGTGAAGCGTTCAGTTTCCAGAGGGCACACACCTTTTGTGGCGAGGGAGCTTGCTCCCGCTGGGGCGCGAAGCGGCCCTTTTTGGGGACTGCTGCGCAGTCCAGCGGGAGCAAGCTCCCTCGCCACAGGGTTGTTCAATACGTTCAGTTGACTGCCATACGTTGCCACAACGCGTAGTACACCCGCCCGGATTTCTGTTCGCGGTGCAGGCGCCAGTTGCCCGGCAGGCCCAGCGTCGAAGGCGCGGTCTCGCTTTCAGTGTAGATCCACGAATCCGGCGCCAGCCATTGGCGCTCTTCCAGCAGAGTGCAAACGGCCGGCAGCAGGTTCTGGTTGAACGGCGGATCAAGGAACACCAGGTCGAACGGCGTGGCGACCTGGGTTTCCAGATAACGCAGCGCGTCGGCGGTCTGCACCTGGCCGTTGGTGCAGCGCAGGGTGCCGAGGTGTTCTTTCAGGCTCGACACCGCAACGTGGCTGGCATCCAGCGCCTGACCCATGGCCGCGCCACGCGACAGTGCTTCAAGAAACAGCGCGCCGCTGCCGGCGAACGGGTCCAGCACCTTGGCCCCGGCCACATACGGTGCGAGCCAGTTGAACAGGGTCTCACGCACGCGATCCGGTGTCGGGCGCAGGCCCGGCGCATCGGGGAAGCTCAGTTTGCGGCTGCGCCATTCGCCGCCGATGATGCGCAACTGGTTCACACCGTTGTGAACGTTCTGCGCAGGTTTTTTAGGACGAGTAGCCATTAATGCTCCGGAACCCCGAGCGGTTGCTCGGCAGGTTTATCAGATGGGGCCGGTAACGGCTTTTGCGGCACGGTCGGGCCAGCGCTGACGATGACCAGTTTGTCCGTGCTCAGGTGTTTGTTCATCGCGTCTTTGACCTGCTCGACAGTCAGGCTCTGGGACTGACGCATGAAGTCATCCAGATAGCTCAACGGCAGATTATAGAAGCCCATGGCGCCCAACTGGCCGACGATATCGGCGTTGCTCGCGGTGGACAGCGGGAAGCTGCCGGCCAGTTCGCGTTTGGCGTCGTCGAGTTCTTTCTGGGTCGGGCCGGTCTTCAGATAATCGGCGAGCACGTCCTGCACCAGTTTCAGGGTGCCTTCGCTCATTTCCGCGCGAGTCTGCAGGTTGATCATGAACGGGCCGCGAGCCTGCATCGGGCTGAAACCCGAATACACGCCATAGGTCAGGCCGCGCTTCTCGCGCACTTCGCTCATCAGGCGGGTGCCGAAACCGCCGCCACCGAGGATCTGGTTACCCATCGACAGCGCCGCGTAATCCGGGTCGTCACGGTCGATGCCCAGTTGCGCGAGCAGCAGGTTGGTCTGCTTCGACGGGAACTCGATGTGATTGACGCTGGCTTTCGGTTCCTGCGGCTGGGCGATCTTCGCCAGCGCCGGGCCTTTCGGCAGGGCACCGGAAACCTGGTTGGCAATCGCCTCGGCTTCGGCGCGAGACAAGTCACCGACCAGCGCGATCACCACGTTGCCCGCCGCGTAGGCCTTGGCGTGGAATTCACGCAGTTGCGCCAGAGTGATCTTCGGCACGCTCTGCGCATTGCCGTCACTGGAGTGCGCGTATGGGTGGTCGCCGTACAAACGCTTCATCAGCTCGAGGCTGGCGAGTTTGCCGGGGTTCTGTTTCTGGTATTCGAAACCGGCGAGCATCTGGTTCTTGATGCGCGCGAAGGAGTCGGCCGGAAAGGTCGGTTTGCCCACCACTTCGGAGAACAGCCTCAGCGCCGGCTCGCGCTGGTCGGCGGCGCTCAGACTGCGCAGCGAAGCCAGCGCCATGTCCTTGTAGGCGCCGTTGCCGAAATCCGCACCGAGGCCTTCGAAGCCTTGGGCGATGGCGCCGACGTCCTTGCCGGCCACGCCTTCGTTGAGCATGGCGTTGGTCAGGACTGCCAGACCCGGCGCATTGCCGTCCTGACTGCTGCCGGCGGCGAAGATCAGGCGCATGTCGAACATCGGCAGCTCATGGGCTTCGACGAACAGCACCTTGGCGCCTTCGGCGGTGTTCCAGGTTTGCACGTCGAGCTTGCGGCTGGCCGGGGCCTTGCCATCGAGTTCGGCCAGCGATTGCAGCTTCTGGCTGGTCTTGGCGTTGTCCAGTGCTTCGCTGGCGTCGGTTTTGACACCGGGCATCAGATAGAACGCGGCGGAGCCGATGACCGCCGCGGCGATCAGGCCGAGCAACAGGCGTGGGGATTTGCGCTCACTCATGAGTCGTCTCCAGTGGCAGGACATGGGCGACGCTGAGACGTTCGCGGGTGAAATACAGCTTGGCGGCGTTCTGGATGTCTTGCGGGGTCACGCTTTCCAGATCGGCGAGTTCGGTGTCCATCAACTTCCACGACAGCCCGACCGTTTCCAGTTGGCCGATGGCGGTGGCCTGACTGGTGATCGAATCACGTTCGAACACCAGGCCGGCAATCACTTGTGCCCGCACGCGCTCCAGTTCTTCGGCGGACGGTGCGGTGGTTTTCAGCTGGTCCAGCAGCTTCCACAGACCGGCTTCAGCTTGCGCCATGGTCTTGTTCTTCTGCGTGTTCGGCGTCGCCGACAGTGTGAACAGGCTGTCGCCACGGGTGTAGGCGTCGTAGCTCGACGAACCGCCGGAAACCAGCTCTTCGCCGCGCTCCAGTTGCGTCGGGATGCGCCCGCTATAACCGCCGTCGAGCAGCGCCGAGATCAGCCGCAGGGCGTTGACCGAGCGCTTGTCTTCAGCGGTGGCGATGCTGGGCACGTTGAAACCGAGCATCAGGCTGGGCAGTTGGGTTTGCACATGCAGGGTGATCTGGCGCTCACCCGGCTCGGCCAGCTCCAGCGGTTTCTTCGCTGGCGGCACGTCGCGCTTGGCAATCGGCCCGAAGTAGCGCTGGGCCAGGGTCTTCACTTCATCCGGGGTGACGTCGCCGACCACCACCAGCGTAGCGTTGTTCGGCACATACCAGGACTGATACCAATGCCGCAGCTCCTCGACCTTCATCCGGTCCAGGTCCGCCATCCAGCCGATGGTCGGCGTGTGGTAGCCGCTGGCCGGGTAAGCCATCGCCTTGTAACGCTCGTAAGCCTTGGACATCGGCTTGTCGTCGGTGCGCAGGCGACGCTCTTCCTTGATGACTTCGATTTCCTTGGCGAACTCGTCAGCCGGCAGGCGCAGATTGGCCATGCGATCGGCTTCCAGTTCAAACGCTACGCCCAGTCGGTCGCGGGCCAGCACCTGGTAATAAGCAGTGAAGTCGTCGCTGGTGAAGGCGTTCTCTTCGGCGCCGAGGTCGCGCAGGATCAACGAGGCTTCACCGGGACCGACTTTCTCGCTGCCCTTGAACATCATGTGCTCGAGCGCGTGGGACAGACCGGTCTGGCCCGGGGTTTCGTAGCTGGAGCCGACCTTGTACCAGACCTGCGACACCACCACCGGCGCGCGATGGTCTTCGCGTACGACGACCTTCAGGCCATTGTCGAGGGTGAATTCGTGGGTCGGTTGCGGGTCGGCCGCCAGGGCCGAAAGGGGCAGGCAGACTGTGCTGAGCAGCAGGCCTGCAGCGCGGCGGGCTAGAGCATTCATTCGTTTTTTAACCTGTTGGGCTGCCCGCTTGGTCTTAGCGTCGGCGGGCGAGAGGGTGCTAGGATACTGATCCGTTTTACCGGCGACCACGCCTATCAGGTTTTCAGGCCTGATGCGGTTGTATAGGTTGGCGGCAGAAAGCTGCGGTTTATCGACTAGACTTCGCTTTTTCGCCGATTTTGCCGGTTTAGTCCTTCGTTAATACGAATCTTTGGGGTGCCGCTGGCGCCTCGACAAAATGTTGCGCGTGAACAAGCTGGATGAAACACAGTCTGTTCTGCATCGAATATTTATTTGCCGGGGCGCCCTTATGGCGCGTCGCTACCGTGAGATAGCCGTCCTCCATGTTTGGTTCCAACGACGACAAGAAGACCCCAGCCGCGGCTGGCGAGAAGAAAAGCCTGTTCGGATGGCTGCGTAAGAAATCGCAGGAACCCGTCGTCGAACAGCCGCCCGCGATTCCTGAACCGGCTCCGACGCCAGCGCCTGCTATAGAAGAAGAGCCGGCGCCGATCGTGCTGCCGATTGCCGAGCCGGTGCTGCAACCGGTCGAGCCCGAGCCAGAACCTGAAACCCCGGTGGCGGCCGAGCTGCCACTGACTCCGGCGGCCGAGCCGTGGCTGACCTTGCCGGTGGCGGAAGAGCCGGTGGCCTTGGTCGAAGAGGCCGCGTCGCATGTGACGCCGCCGATTCCGGCGCCTGCCGCGATCGTCCCTGAAGTCGCTACGGCACCAGTGGTTGAGTCGGTTGTCGAGCCAGCGCCGGTTGTCCCCGAACCAGTGGCACCGGTGGTCGTTGCCCCTGTTGCGCCGGTCGTGCAGCAGCCCGAGCCTGCACCTGCACCTGCACCTGCACCGGTCGTCGCTGCTCCGGTGGTGCCGGCAGAGGTTGTTGCTGAAACGCCGGTGGAAGCCCCGCGCAGCGAAGAAACCAAAGTCGGCTTCTTCGCCCGCCTCAAGCAAGGCCTGTCGAAAACCAGCGCCAGCATCGGCGAGGGCATGGCCAGCCTGTTTCTCGGCCGTAAAACCATTGATGACGATTTGCTCGATGAGCTGGAAACCCGTCTGCTGACCGCCGACGTCGGTGTCGAAGCCACCACGCAGATCATCCAGCGCTTGACCCAGAAGGTCGCACGCAAAGAGCTGGCCGACGCCGACGCGCTGTACAAGTCGTTGCAGGCCGAGCTGGCAGCGATGCTCAAGCCGGTCGAGCAGCCGCTGAAAATTGCCTCGCAGAGCAAGCCGTTCGTGATTCTGGTGGTCGGCGTCAACGGCGCCGGCAAGACCACCACCATCGGCAAACTGGCGAAGAAGCTGCAACTGGAAGGCAAGAAAGTCATGCTTGCCGCCGGTGATACCTTTCGCGCCGCTGCCGTTGAGCAGCTGCAGGTCTGGGGCGAGCGCAACAAGATCCCGGTGATCGCCCAGCACACCGGTGCCGACTCCGCGTCGGTGATCTTCGACGCCGTGCAGGCCGCCAAGGCCCGTGGCATCGACGTGCTGATCGCCGACACCGCCGGTCGTCTGCACACCAAAGACAACCTGATGGAAGAGCTGAAGAAGGTTCGCCGGGTGATCGGCAAGCTCGACGCCGACGCGCCGCACGAAGTGCTGCTGGTGCTCGATGCCGGTACCGGGCAGAACGCGATCAATCAGGCCAAGCAATTCAACCAGACCGTCGAACTGACTGGCCTGGCGCTGACCAAGCTGGACGGTACCGCCAAGGGCGGGGTGATTTTCGCCCTGGCCAAGCAGTTTGGCCTGCCGATCCGCTACATCGGCGTCGGTGAAGGCATCGACGATCTGCGTACCTTTGAAGCCGAACCCTTTGTCCAGGCACTGTTTGCAGAGCGGGAGCGTTCATGATTCGTTTCGAACAGGTCGGTAAACGCTACCCGAACGGTCACGTCGGCTTGCATGAGCTGAGCTTTCGAGTCCGTCGTGGCGAGTTTCTGTTTGTCACCGGCCACTCCGGTGCCGGTAAATCCACGCTGTTGCGCCTGTTGCTGGCGATGGAGCGTCCGACCAGCGGCAAACTGCTGCTGGCCGGGCAGGACCTGAGCACCATCAGCAACGCACAGATTCCGTTCCTGCGTCGGCAGATCGGTGTGGTGTTCCAGAACCACCAGTTGCTGTTCGATCGCACGGTGTTCAACAACGTCGCGCTGCCGCTGCAGATTCTCGGCCTGTCCAAGGCCGAGATCGCCAAGCGCGTGGATTCGGCACTGGAGCGCGTGGCGCTGTCGGATAAAACCGATCTGTACCCCGGCGACCTGTCCACCGGTCAGCAACAGCGCGTCGGCATCGCCCGCGCCATCGTCCACCGTCCAGCCCTGCTGCTGGCGGACGAACCGACCGGTAACCTCGACCCTCGCCTGGCGGCCGAGATCATGGGCGTGTTCGAAGACATCAATCGCCTGGGCACCAGCGTGCTGATCGCCAGTCACGACCTGGCCCTGATTGCGCGTATGCGTCACCGCATGCTGACTCTGCAACGCGGCCGACTGATCGGCGACGGGGAGGCCGGCGTATGAGTGCGACACGCAGTCCGAAGGTTTCCGAGCGCGTGGCCCCGAAAGCCGCCGACCCGCAACCACCGAAGAAGAAAAAACACGACGATGACGACGGCCCGGACTTTTCCACGCTGTTGCGTTCGTGGATCGAAAGTCACCGCGCCAGCCTGCTCGACAGCCTGCGGCGCCTCGGCAAACAGCCGATCGGCAGCTTCTTCACCTGCATGGTGATGGCCGTGGCGCTGAGCCTGCCGATGGGTCTGTCGCTGCTGATCAACAACGTCGAGCGTCTGGGCGGTTCGTGGCAGCGTGCGGCGCAGATTTCGCTGTACCTGCAGCTGGATGCCACGCCCGCGCAGGGTGAATCGTTGCGCGAGCAGATCAAAGGCATGCCCGGTGTCGCTGATGCCGAATATGTCGGCCGCGATCAGGCGCTGGAAGAGTTTCAGCAGCAGTCCGGTCTGGGCGAAGCCTTGCGCGAACTCCCGGAAAACCCGCTGCCGGGCGTGGTGCTGGTGACCCCGAACGAGGTCGACAAGCCGACTCTGGAAGCATTAAGACAAAAACTTTCCGAGCTGCCCAAGGTACAACAGGCGCAACTTGATCTAGTCTGGGTCGAGCGTCTGGCTGCCATCCTCAAGCTCGGTGACCGTTTTGTCTTCGGTCTGACGGTGCTGCTGGTTTCTGCATTACTTTTGGTGATAGGCAATACCATTCGTCTTCATATTGAAAACCGCCGCACAGAGATAGAAGTGATTAAACTCGTCGGCGGCACTGACAGCTATGTGCGTCGTCCCTTTCTGTATATGGGGGCTTTGTATGGCTTCGGTGCGGGTGTCTTGTCCTGGGGTGTGCTGGCGTTCGGCCTGAACTGGCTGAATGACGCGGTGGTAGGGCTGGCCGGCTTGTACGGCAGTGATTTCGCGCTGGCCGGAGTGCCAGTTGCCGACGGTCTGTCGCTCTTGCTTGGCGCGGTGCTGTTGGGTTATATCGGTGCATGGATTGCAGTCGCACGCCATCTCAGGGAGCTGGCGCCGAAGTAGAATCTTTTTTGCGCGTGATTGACCTTGCGGTTTTTTTGGGAACTTGTACTTGAATTCCCGGTCAATTTTTCGCAGTGCCGAGAGGCACGAGTATGTAAGTGGGAGGTTTTTTCGCATGACCAATTCTTTGCAACCTGCGTACGCGTTGGTTCCGGGTGCGAACCTGGAAGCCTATGTGCACACCGTCAACAGCATTCCATTGCTGACGCCGGAGCAGGAGCGTGAACTGGCCGAGAGTCTCTACTATGAGCAGGATTTGGGGGCGGCTCGGCAGATGGTGCTCGCCCACCTGCGATTTGTCGTACACATTGCCCGTAGCTATTCCGGCTACGGTCTGGCTCAGGCTGACCTGATCCAGGAAGGCAACGTCGGTCTGATGAAGGCGGTAAAACGCTTCAACCCGGAAATGGGTGTGCGTCTGGTGTCGTTCGCCGTGCACTGGATCAAGGCGGAAATTCACGAGTTCATCCTGCGCAACTGGCGCATTGTGAAAGTCGCGACCACCAAGGCCCAGCGCAAGCTGTTCTTCAACCTGCGCAGCCAGAAGAAACGTCTGGCGTGGCTGAACAACGAGGAAGTCCACCGTGTGGCGGAAAGCCTTGGCGTCGAACCACGTGAAGTGCGCGAGATGGAAAGTCGCCTGACTGGCCATGACATGGCCTTCGACCCGGCTGCAGAAGCTGACGACGACAGCGCTTTTCAGTCGCCGGCCAACTACCTGGAAGACCACCGGTACGACCCGGCGCGTCAACTGGAAGATGCCGACTGGAGCGACAACTCCAACCACAACCTGCACGAAGCGCTGGAAGTGCTGGACGAACGTAGCCGCGACATCCTCTACCAGCGCTGGCTGGCAGAAGAGAAAGCCACGCTGCACGACCTGGCGCAGAAGTACAACGTATCGGCCGAGCGGATCCGTCAGCTCGAGAAGAGCGCGATGAACAAGCTCAAGTTGTCGATCGCCGCATAACCGGCGCCTCGGCAAACAAAAACGCCCCGATCAGCGATGATCGGGGCGTTTTTGTTTAGAAGATCAAAAGATCGCAGCCTTCGGCAGCTCCTACAGGTGAAATGCAATCCCATGTAGGAGCTGCCGAAGGCTGCGATCTTTTGCATTACCGCGACCAAGGCGCCCGACGCGAATCATCAAGCCCCAGCAGATAGCTGGTCCCGCCCAACTGGCTCATCTGCTGCCGAATCCACCCGGCCCGGCGCGACACATACGCTGTCGGATGGCTGGCGCTCCACACTCGCGGGTTGGGCAGCACCGCCGCCAGATAACTCGCCTGCTGCCGCGATAACGACTTGGCGCTCACGCCAAAGTGATGGCGTGCCGCCGCTTCGGCACCAAACACCCCGTCATCCCACTCGACGCTGTTCAGATAAACCTCAAGAATCCGCTGCTTGGGCCAGAGCACCTCGATCAACGCGGTAAACCACGCTTCCAGACCTTTGCGCAGATAACTGCGACCGGACCACAGAAACAGGTTCTTCGACACTTGTTGGCTCAAGGTGCTGGCACCGCGAATCGAACCGCCGAGTTCGTTGTGGGCCAATGCCGCCTGGATCGCGCCGAAGTCAAAGCCCCAGTGCTCGGGAAATTTCTGGTCTTCGCCGGCCATGACCGCGACCTTGAGGTCGTCGGAGATCTCGTCCCACGGTTTCCAGGTGCGCTGCAGGTCAATCGGCTCGCCGTCGACCCAGGATTCGACCTTGCGCTCGACCATCAGCGCCGTGCCCGGCGGCGGCACGAAGCGAAACAGCAACACCAGCAACACACTGCCGCCCGCGAACCAGAGCAGGGCCTTCGTGAGACGACGCAAAAGTGAACGCAGCATAGAGATGGCTTGGCCGAACCGATAGAGCGGGCCATTATACAGACCCTGCCGAACGAGTCTGACTGGAGTTCCACATGCTGCGTGGCTTTCTGATGCTGGCCGCTTTCTTTGGTTTTACCGGTGTGGGCCTGGGCGCCTTCGCCGCTCATGGCCTGAAGAGCCGCCTGACCCCCGAGTATCTGGCGATTTTCCACACCGGCGTGACCTATCAACTGGTGCACACCCTGGCGCTGTTCGGCGTGGCGCTGCTGGCCACGCAGATTCAGGGGCGGCTGGTGACCTGGGCCGGCATTTCGTTCGCCGTCGGCATTCTATTGTTCTCCGGCAGTTTGTACGTGCTGACCACCACCGGCATCAGCAAACTCGGCATCATCACCCCGTTCGGCGGTCTGGCGTTTCTGGTCGGCTGGCTATGTCTGGGCCTCGCCGCCTGGCGCCTGCAACTGACCTGACCGATCCCTGTAGGAGCTGCCGCAGGCTGCGATCTTTTGATCTAAAAAACAAAATCAAAAGATCGCAGCCTGCGGCAGCTCCTACAGGAGTATGGCCATTTCAGCGGGGCAAAAGGTTTCAAGACGAATGGCTTGGGTCACCCCGTGTGATCGGGCTAGAATGCCACCCCCTAAAAATGATGGCGGCCAGGCGCATGCGCATTCAGTTGAACGGCGAATCCCTTGAACTGCCCGACGGTGAAACCGTCGCGGCCCTGATTGCCCGTATGGACCTGACCGGTCGCCGGGTGGCAGTCGAACTCAATCTGGATATCGTCCCGCGCAGCCAGCATGCCGACACCATCCTGAACGACGGCGACAACGTCGAAGTGGTGCACGCCATCGGCGGCGGCTGATCGCCGGCCCGCAAGGGCACAGAATTCTGCAAGACCCTCACCCCTAAAGAGGATTCCCCATGAGCATCGTTCGCAGCGACAAGCCTTTTGTTCTGGCCGGTCGTACTTACCAGTCGCGTTTGCTGGTCGGTACCGGCAAGTACCGTGACATGGAAGAAACCCGTCAGGCCATCGAAGCCTCGGGTGCCGAGATCATCACCTTCGCCGTGCGCCGTACCAACCTCGGCCAGATCGAAGGCGAGCCGAACCTGCTCGAAGTGCTGTCGCCGGATCGCTACACCTTCCTGCCGAACACCGCCGGTTGCTACGACGCTATCGAGGCCGTGCGCACTTGCCGCCTGGCCCGTGAGCTGCTCGATGGTCACAACCTGGTGAAGCTGGAAGTGCTGGCCGACCAGAAGACCCTGTTCCCCAATGTGATCGAAACCCTCAAGGCGGCGGAAACGCTGGTCAAGGAAGGCTTCGACGTCATGGTTTACACCAGTGATGACCCGATCATCGCTCGCCAACTGGCGGAAATCGGCTGCATCGCGGTCATGCCGCTGGCCGGTCTGATCGGTTCCGGACTGGGGATCTGCAACCCGTACAACCTGCAAATCATCCTCGAAGAAGCCAAGATTCCGGTGCTGGTGGATGCCGGGGTCGGTACCGCCTCCGACGCCACTATCGCCATGGAACTGGGCTGTGACGCCGTGCTGATGAACTCGGCCATCGCCCACGCCCAGCAACCGGTAATGATGGCTCAAGCCATGCAACACGCGATCGTCGCGGGCCGTCTGGCCTACCTCGCCGGCCGCATGCCGAAAAAACTCTATGCCAGCGCCTCTTCGCCGCTGGATGGTCTGATCAAGTAAGAGCCATTGATGACTGAATCGAACGACACGCCTATCCAGACGGAAGAGGGCGACGAGCGCCAACACCGCCGCATCAAGAGCTTCGTGATGCGCGCCGGGCGCATGACCGAAGGCCAGCAACGTGGTCTGGATCAGGGCGCGCCGCTGTACGTGCTGCCGCTGGCCGACGCGCCGGTGGATTACGATCAAGTGTTCGGCCGTTCGGCACCGCGCTCGCTGGAGATCGGTTTCGGCATGGGCCACTCGCTGCTGGAAATGGCCGCGGCGGCACCGGATCAGGACTTCATCGGTGTGGAAGTGCATCGTCCGGGTGTCGGCGCGCTGCTCAATGGCGTGCTGACTCAGGGCCTGACCAACCTGCGTGTCTACGATTGCGACGCGATCGAAGTGCTCAACCGCTGCATCGCCGACAACAGCCTCGATCGCCTGATGCTGTTCTTCCCGGATCCATGGCACAAGAGCCGTCACCACAAGCGTCGCATCGTTCAGGCGTCCTTCGCCGAGCTGGTGCGCAGCAAGCTGAAGGTTGGCGGCATCCTGCACATGGCCACCGACTGGGAGCCGTACGCCGAGTACATGCTGGAAGTGATGAACGTCGCCCCGGGCTACCGCAACCTCGCCGAAGACGGCAAATGCGTACCGCGCCCGGCCGAGCGGCCGATCACCAAGTTCGAACGCCGCGGCGAACGTCTTGGGCATGGCGTGTGGGATCTGAAGTTCGAAAAAATCGCTTAAGCAACACGCAATAAAAACTGTGGGAGCGAGCCTGCTCGCGAAAGCGGTCTGACATTCAACGATAAGGTTGAATGTTAAGACGTCTTCGCGAGCAGGCTCGCTCCCACATTTGTTTTAGGTTCACGGTGCAAGCGGTGTAGGAGCTGCGGCACGCTGCGATCTTTTGATCTTGATTTGAAGATCAAAAGATCGCAGCGTGCCGCAGCTCCTACAGTTGTTTTGGGTGTACTGAAAGGGATCAGCGGCGGTCAGCGACGACGCCGATAAGAACGAGCACCACCAACAACACCGGCGCCAGGCTGTAGTTGTTGAACTGGCTCAGGCCCTTGACCACCCACGGCGTGGCGTAGATCAGCGCGGCGCCGCTGCCGATCACGCACAGCAGGGCCATCAGTGGTACGCGCAGGGCGCCGGCGATGCTGCCCAGGCGTTGCTCGACCCAGCCTTTGAAGTCGGCGCCGAACAGCACCAACAGGCAGCCCACCAGCGCCAGGGCGATTTCCGAGAGGTTGCTGCGGCTCCAGCGAGACACGGTGGCGAGCAGATCGAGTATCAAATCCATGCGGTTTTCCTTGGGGCAGCCGTTAGGGCTCAGCTCAGAAATTTCTGCAGCAAGTCGTTGAGAAACAGTTGTCCGCGCTCGGTGGCCGCCAGACGTGACGGTTCGACCTGCATCAGGCCGCTTTGTTCGGCCTCGCGGCGGTGTTCGGCGAGACTTTCCAGCGGCAGACCGGTGCGTTCGGGATACAGGCGTGATTCCACCCCGGCAGTCAGGCGCAGGGCGTTCATCAGGAACTCGAACGGCATCTCGTCATTGCTCAGGGCTTTCTCGCCAGCCTGGAAGCTCTTGGCCGGGTTGAGATAGTCCTTCGGCAAGCGCGTCTTCCAGGTGCGCACAATGCGTCCGTCCGGGTGGCTGAGCTTGCCGTGGGCGCCGGCGCCAATGCCGATGAAGTCGCCGAAACTCCAGTAATTGAGGTTGTGCCGTGCCGGGCGTCCGGGCTGGGCGTAGGCCGAGACTTCGTATTGCGCGTAACCGTGCGCGGCCAGCAGCGCTTGTCCGGCTTCCTGAATGTCCCACAGCGTATCGTCTTCCGGCAGCACCGGCGGCTGGTTCCAGAACACCGTGTTCGGCTCAAGCGTCAGCTGATACCAGGAGATGTGCGTCGGTTTCAGTTCGATGGCCTGGCGCAGATCGCTCAAGGCGTCTTCCAGCGACTGATCGGGCAGGCCGTGCATCAAGTCGAGGTTGAAGTTATCGAACCCGGCCTGACGCGCCATTCCCGCCGCGCGCACCGCTTCGTCGCCGTTGTGGATACGTCCGAGGGCTTCGAGTTTCTGCTGCTGGAAGCTCTGGATGCCGATCGACAGGCGATTGATCCCCAGCTTGCGATACGCGACAAACTTCTCTTGCTCGAAGGTGCCGGGGTTGGCTTCCAGGGTGATCTCGATGTCGTGCGCAAACGGGATGCGCTGCTCGACACCTTTGAGCAGGCGTCCGAGCGCTTCGGCGCTGAACAGGCTCGGCGTACCGCCACCGAAGAAGATCGAACTGATTTCACGGCCATACACCGCGTGCAGGTCCTGATCGAGATCGGCCAGCAGCGCGTCGACGTATTCCTCTTCTGGCAGCACCGGGCTGGCGGTGTGCGAGTTGAAATCGCAATACGGACATTTGCGCACACACCACGGAATGTGGACGTACAGCGCCAGAGGCGGCAGCGTAGGCAGCGGCGCCCGAGGCGAAGAAGCGGCGCCGCCGATGATCAGCGACGACGCGGGGTGGCTATCGGTCATTTCAGGCCCAGACGCTGGCGCAGCAGATCCATTGCACGGGCGCGGTGGCTGATCTGGTTCTTGTCGGCCGGGCTCAGTTCGGCGCTGGACACGTCTCGCTCCGGCACCCAGAACAGCGGGTCGTAGCCGAATCCGTGCTCGCCGCTGGCGGCGGTCAGGATGCGCCCGTGCCACAGACCTTCGCAGAGGATCGGCAGCGGATCATCGGCGTGGCGCACCAATGCCAGCACGCAAACGAACTGCGCGCCGCGCTCGGCTTGCGGCACGTCTCTGAGGGCGTCGAGCAGTTTGGCGTTGTTCGCCGCATCGCCCTTGCCATCGGCATAACGTGCCGAGTAGATGCCCGGTGCACCGCCGAGGAAATCCACCGCCAGACCGGAATCGTCGGCCAGCGCCGGCAGCCCCGAGATGCGCGCGGCATTGCGCGCCTTGAGGATCGCGTTCTCGACGAACGACAGACCGGTTTCCTCCGGTTCGACCTTGCTCCATTCGCCGATCGAGCGCAGTTGCACCGAGTCGCCGAGCATGGCCTGGAGTTCCTTGAGTTTGCCGGCGTTATGGCTGGCCAGTACGAGTTGCGTGAGGTTCATCATTCGCCGGGAAAGAGTTCTTGGTTGAAGTTGATGGTGTTGATCTTGTCACCGTTCTGCACCTTGATTTCAAAGGTGCGGGTTTCCTGCTGCTCCACCGGGTATTGGGCGACGTAGTAGATCGCGCCCTGTTCGGTGACCTGGCGGAAGTTCAGCGGCACGCTCTGGCTGGTCAGGTCTTTGACCGTGCCGGTGACGTTGGCGATCAGCGGTTTGCCGTCCTTGATCACCGAGACATTGATCACGCCCTGGTTCTTGCTGCGGATCAGCTCGGCAGCCTTGGCGATGTCCGGCTGCAAATACGTGGAGTTGAAGGTGTTGTAGTGCACCGTCACGTCGCCGAAAGTTTCCTGGCGTTCGCTTTTGATGACGTCCGCCGCCATGGCGCTGGCGCTCAGGCAGGCGGTCAGTAACAACAGGGCTAGACGACCCATGATCGTTCTCCTCGAATTGTCGTGGTTCAGACCGCGACCCGATGATCTGCAAGCACCGGGCTGCTGACGCGGTAGATACCAATCTCACCTAACAGATTAGGCCATAGCTTACTGGCCCACCCGTGGCGGTGCTGTTGATCCACGGCAAGCCGATCAATGACCTTCGCATCACGTTCGCGACAAAGTTCTTCAAAGTCTTCGAAGGTGCAGAAGTGAATGTTCGGCGTGTTGTACCAGGTGTACGGCAGAAATTCCGACACCGGCATTCGGCCCTTGCTCGCCAGGTACCAGCGGCAGCGCCAGTGCCCGAAGTTGGGAAAGGTGATGATGCACTGACGACCGACCCGCAGCATCTCGTCGAGGATCTTGTCCGGATAATGCACGGCTTGCAGGGCCTGGGTCATGACGACGATGTCGAAACTGTTGCTGGCGAAGTTGCCCAGCCCCTTGTCCAGGTCCTGCTCGATGACGTTGATGCCCTTGGCCACGCACTCGGCGATGTTGTCGGCGTCATTTTCCAGGCCATAACCGGTGACGTTCTTGTTGTCGCGCAGCCAGGTCAGCAGTTCGCCGTCGCCGCAACCGAGGTCGAGCACGCGGCTGCCGGCGGGGATCCATTCCTGGATGATTTCCAGATCAGCTCTCATGGCTTGTTCACACCGTAATTCGGTTCATGTAATTGCCGAACGCCTGCAAATAGCGCGGGATCGGAATCAGGAAGGCGTCGTGGCCCTGGGGTGCGTCGATTTCCAGATAGCTCACGTCTTTGCGTGCCGCCATCAGCGCGTCCACCAGCTCCCGCGAGCGAGCCGGGGAGAAGCGCCAGTCGGTGGTGAACGACATCACGCAGAACTTGGCGGTAGCGTTCTCGAAGGTTTTCGCCAGGTTATCGTCGAAGTTCGCTGCCGGATCGAAGTAATCCAGCGCCTTGGTCATCAACAGATAGGTGTTGGCATCGAAACGCCCGGAGAATTCTTCACCCTGATAGCGCAGGTAGCTTTCGACCTGGAACTCGACGCTGTGGAAGTCATAGTTGAGCTTTTCGCTCTTCAGGCCGCGGCCGAATTTCTCGCCCATCGAGTCGTCGGACAGGTAGGTGATGTGCCCGACCATCCGCGCCAGCATCAGCCCGCGCTTGGGGATCACCCCTGCTTCCTGGAACGAGCCGCCGTGGAATTCCGGGTCGGTGAGGATCGCCTGACGCGCGACTTCGTTGAAGGCGATGTTCTGCGCCGACAGCTTGGGCGCCGAGGCGATGGCCAGGCAGTGACGCACGCGATCCGGGTAGGTAATGGTCCACTGCAAGGCCTGCATGCCGCCGAGGCTGCCGCCGATCACGGCGGCGAACTGACGAATGCCGAGCAGGTCAGCCAGACGCGCCTGGCTGTGCACCCAGTCTTCCACGGTGAGCACCGGGAAGTCGGCGCCGAACGGCTTGCCGGTTTCCGGGTTGATGCTGCTCGGGCCGGTGGAGCCGTTGCAGCCGCCCAGATTGTTCAGGCTGACCACGAAGAACTTGTTGGTGTCGATCGGTTTGCCGGGGCCGATGCAGCTGTCCCACCAACCGGGCTTGCGGTCGTCGACGCTGTGATAGCCGGCGGCATGGTGATGCCCGGACAAGGCGTGGCAGATCAGCACGGCGTTGCTCGCCTGCGCGTTCAGCGTGCCGTAGGTTTCGTAGATCAGGTCGTAGGCGGGCAGCGAACGGCCACAGGCCAGAGCCAGAGGTTCACTGAAGTGCGCCGTTTGCGGCGTCACCAGACCAACAGAATCGGGGGGAAAGGCAGCTGGCATCGACCCTGCTCTCGTTGAAATGAGGCGTAAGTCTAAAGACCGGGGGGGTTAGCGGCAAGCAACGTTGGGGCTCAGATGTCTTCGCTCTGGACCGAGGTGCAGCCATTCGCGAGCAGGCTCGCTCCCACAGGGGATTGCATTCCAGCGTGGGAGCGAGCCTGCTCGCGAATGGGGCGACTCGGTGATCAGACCGGACGCACCAGATCAGGTAACTCCGGCAGCTTCTTCGGCGCACAGATCTTCACCCGTTTCTGCCGGTTCAACTCGCCGCTGAGCAAACTGACCTGGCTCTTGGACACGCCAAACGCCTTGGCCAGAAAGCCCATCAGATACGCATTGGCCTTGCCCTCGACCGGCGGCGCGGTGAGGCGGATCTTCAGGCGATCGCCGTGCAGCCCGGCGAAATCATCGCTGCGGGCTGCCGGTTGCAGATGACATTCGAGGATCAGGTCGTCCCCGTCCCAGCGAAACCAGCTCACATCAGCAGGCGCAGGATTTCCGGCATCATCGTCATCGCCGCGAGGTTGTTGATCACCAGCATGTCGATCAGCTTCAGCGCCAGGAAGGCGAAAATCGGCGACAGGTCCAGTCCGCCGAGGTTCGGCAGAATCTTGCGGAACGGTGCCAGCGCCGGCTCGCAGATCTGGTTCACCAGTTCAGCGCCCGGATTGTGGCTGCCCGGAGCGACCCACGACAGGATCACGCTGATGATCAGGGCGAAGAAGAAAATCTTCAGAAACAGCGCGGTGACGCCGATGATCGACCAGATAAACAGTTGCAGCGGATTGCCGGTGGTGCCGTAGGTCAGCAGCAGGGTCAGGGCCATCAGGGCCAGTTGCACCAGAATCGCCAGCACCAGCGATGACATGTCCAGGCCGAAGATGCTCGGGATGATCCGGCGCAGTGGCTTGAGCAGCGGCTGGGTAGCCTTGACCACGAACTGGCACAGCGGGTTGTAGAAGTTTGCGCGCACCAGTTGCAGGACGAAGCGCAACAGCACGATCAGCAGGTACAGGCTGCCGAGGGTTTGCAGCACGTAAACCGCTGCAGTGTTCAATCCAATCATGTAAGGCTCCTTATTTGCCCAGTTGTTCGGCCATTTCGGCCGAGCGGTGCGCGGCGGCGCCGAGTGCTTTTTCTACCAGGGCTTCGAAGCCGTTAGCCTGGAATGATTTGATCGCGGCCTCTGTGGTGCCATTTGGCGAGGTCACGCGGCGGCGCAGCTCAGCAGCGTCGACATCGCTGGATACCGCCATGTGCGCGGCGCCCAAGGCAGTCTGCACAGTCAGTTGCTCGGCGATTTCCTTGGGCAGGCCGAGTTTGACGCCAGCGGCGGTCATCGCTTCGATCAGCAGGAAGAAGTACGCCGGGCCGGAACCGGAGACGGCGGTCACCGCATCGAGTTGCTGCTCTTCGTCCAGCCACAGCGCGATGCCGACGGCGGACAGCAGCTCTTCAGCCTGCTGACGCTGTTCGGCAGTCACTTCGCTGGTGGCGTACAAACCACTGACGCCCTGACGCAGCAGTGCCGGGGTGTTCGGCATGCAGCGCACGATCGGCTGCTCGCCGAGCCACGCAGTCATGCTCGCGCAAGTGATGCCGGCGGCGATCGACACCACCAGTTGCTGCGGTTGCAGGCTTGGGCGGATGGCTTCGCACACGGCTTTCATCGCCTGTGGCTTGACCGCCAGCACGATCACGTCGACGCCGTCGATGGCCTGGACGTTGTCGGCGAAGGTTTCGATGCCGTGTTCGGCGCTGACGCGTTGGCGGGTCTCTTCGCCCGGATCGCTGGCGCGAATGTGGCTGGCTTGCAGACCCTTGGCCCGCAGGCCGCCGATCAGGCTGGCGGCCATGTTGCCGGCACCGATAAAGGCAATGCGTGTGTTGCTCATGTCAGGTCCTTTTTCAGATGGCTGTCGGTCATTGCTGACCGTAATCTCTGGCGCCAAACAGGGCGGTACCGATCCGCACCCAGGTGGCGCCCTGGGCGATGGCCGACTCGAGGTCGTGGCTCATGCCCATGGAAAGTGTGTCGAGCGGCAGATTCAGGCTGGCCTGCAAACGTTGCACGGCAGCAAAAGCGGCATCTTGTTCGGCGCGATCTTCGGTCGGCTCGGGAATCGCCATCAGCCCACGCAGCTTCAGCCGGGGCAGGGCGCTGATGGCCTCGGCCAGCGCCGGCAGGTCGGCCGGGGTGCAGCCGGACTTGCTGGCTTCGCCGCTGACGTTGACCTGAATGCAGATGTTCAGCGGCGGCAACTCGGCCGGGCGCTGTTCGGACAGGCGTTGGGCGATTTTCAGGCGATCCACGGAGTGCACCCAGTCGAAATGCTCGGCGATGGCGCGAGTCTTGTTCGATTGAATGGGGCCGATGAAGTGCCAGATCAAGGGCAGGTCGGCCAGTTCGAGCTGTTTGCCCAAGGCTTCCTGCAGATAGTTCTCGCCGAAGTCACGCAGGCCGGCGGCGTAGGCTTCACGCAGGGCCTGCGCCGGTTTGGTCTTGCTGACGGCGAGCAATTGAACGCTGTTTTCGTCACGACCGGCCGCTTTGGTCGCGGCCTGGATGCGCGAACTAACCTGAAGGATGTTGTCTGCTATCGTGGACATCAAGAGGCGCCGGCGGTCTGAAGGTTCGCGGCATTCTACTGGAATTGAGGGACGCTATGGATATCACTGAACTGCTGGCGTTCAGCGCCAAACAGGGCGCTTCCGACCTGCACCTGTCGGCGGGTCTGCCGCCGATGATCCGCGTCGATGGCGATGTGCGGCGGATCAATCTGCCGGCGCTGGATCACAAGCAAGTGCACGAATTGATCTACGACATCATGAACGACACCCAGCGCGTCGACTTCGAGAAACACCTGGAAACCGATTTCTCGTTCGAAGTCCCCGGCGTGGCGCGCTTTCGGGTCAATGCGTTCAACCAGAACCGTGGCGCTGGCGCGGTGTTCCGCACCATTCCCTCGAAAGTGCTGAGCATGGAAGACCTCGGCATGGGTGACGTCTTTCGCAAGATCACCGATGCGCCGCGCGGGCTGGTGCTGGTGACCGGGCCGACCGGGTCCGGCAAATCGACCACGCTGGCGGCGATGATCGATTACCTCAATACCCATCGCCATCACCATATCCTCACCATCGAAGATCCGATCGAATTCGTCCACGAATCGCGCAAATGCCTGATCAATCAGCGCGAAGTCCATCGCGATACCGGCAGCTTCGCCACCGCCCTACGTTCGGCGCTGCGCGAAGACCCGGATGTGATTCTGGTGGGCGAGATGCGTGATCTGGAAACCATCCGTCTGGCCCTGACCGCTGCCGAGACCGGGCATCTGGTGTTCGGCACGCTGCACACGACGTCGGCGGCAAAGACCATCGACCGTGTTGTCGATGTATTTCCGGGCGACGAGAAGTCCATGGTGCGTTCGATGTTGTCCGAGTCGCTGCTGGCGGTGGTGTCGCAGACGCTGATCAAGAAGATCGGCGGCGGGCGGGTGGCAGCCCACGAGATCATGCTGGGAACGTCGGCGATCCGGAACCTGATCCGCGAGGACAAGGTGGCGCAGATGTATTCAGCGATTCAGACCGGCGGGTCGTTGGGGATGCAGACACTCGACATGTGCCTGAAGGAGTTGGTGACCAAAGGCTTGATCAGCCGCGAGCATGCGCGGGAGAAGGCGCGTACGCCGGATAATTTCTAAAGGCCAAAAGCAAAAGATCGCAGCCTTCGGCAGCTCCTACAGTGATTTGTGCAGGAGCTGCCGAAGGCTGCGATCTTTTGATCTTTAGCGTTGAACCACGCGCATCTGCTTGCCAGCCGGTTCTTTCGGCAGCACACGCTTGGCAACTACGTAATGCTGTTCCCAGTACGGCTTGTTCAGCGTATCGATGCTCACCGCTTTGCCACGGCGTGGGGCGTGGATGAAGCGGTCGTTGCCCAGGTAGATGGCAACGTGGTTGACCCGACGGCTCTTGATGTTGAAGAAAATCAGGTCGCCCGGCTTCAGATCCTTGCGTTCGACTTTCTCGCCATGCCCGCTGGCCATCGCGTTGGAGGTGCGTGGCAGGTCGAACGTAGCGTCATTGAACGCATATTTCACCAGCCCGCTGCAGTCGAAGCCTTTACTTGGGCTGCTGCCGCCCCAACGGTAGGGAGTACCGAGGACGTTCACCGCGCGGCTCAGGACGTTGCTGCTTTCCTTGTTGGCCATCGGTGGCACCAGCTTGCCGTGATTCTTGCTGGCGAGCGTGGTGTGTTTCGTTTGTTTGCTGCTCTTGCTCGAAGGAGCCGAAGCATGGGATTTAGGGGTGAAACCGTTAACGTTGGGAAGACGTTGCTCACGATTGGTGGCGTGGGCGGCCAGTGGCATTAATAGGCAAATAGTTAGCCATGTCTTGAAAAATGGTCGCATTAGGCGTGGCTCTTATGTGTTAGCGCGCAACTTTATAACAGCTTTTTTGTCCCTTCCGAGGCCGTTGGTCGATTCCATCGGAGGGCAACGGAACCAAACAAGCGGCAAACGGACGCAATTGTCGGACAGAAGTCCGGTGCTATAAGGCTTTGACGGACGACACGGTAACATTTGCCGTACGTCGGCTACATGTAAAAAAGTCACAAAGAATTAAAGAAAATTTATCTATCGTGTGAATCGAGGTCTTCATGAACCGCTATCAGCAGGTCGCTGCACCGCAGGATACGCACAGCAAAATCATCGGTTATCTGCTGTGGATTTTTGGTTTCACCGGCGCTCACCGCTTCTATTACGGCAAGCCGGTGACCGGGACGATCTGGTTCTTCACCTTCGGTCTGCTGGGCATTGGCTGGCTGATCGACGTGTTCCTGATCCCGGCAATGGATCGCGAGGCGGATCTGCGTTTCACCGCTGGGCCGATTGAATACAACGTGGCGTGGATTCTGCTGACGTTCCTCGGCGTGTTCGGCGTGCACCGGATGTACCAGGGCAAGTGGATCAGCGGGTTGCTGTATCTGCTGACCGGCGGGTTGTTCTTTATTGGCGTGCTGTATGACTTCTGGACCCTGAATGATCAGGTGTCGGTGCGTAACGCGCAGAATCGCGGCGCTTTTCAGTAAGTTTTCACCAGCCTGCTGGCGATTGGGGCGATGCGGAGTGAAGAACAAAAGATCGCAGGCTTCGCCAGCTCCTACAGGTTGGAATGCATTTTCCCTGTAGGAGCTGCCGCAGGCTGCGATCTTTTGCTTTTTAGGCCTGGTGGCTGATCCGCCCGTCCACCAGCGTATAGCGCACCACACCCGGCAGGGTGTGACCGAGGAACGGACAGTTCTCGCCCTTCGACAGCCAGCCTTCGCCGGCCACGGTGGATGCCTTCGGATCGAACAGCACGATATCCGCCGCACCGCCCACCGCCAGTTTGCCCGCCGGCAGACGTAGCGCGTCCGCAGGGCCAGCGCTCAGGCGCGCCAGCAGGGTCGGCAGATCCAGCAGACCATCCTCAACCAGCGTCATCGCCAGCGGCAGCAGCAACTCCACACTGCTGATGCCCGGCTCGGTCGCGCCGAACGGTGCCAGTTTGGCGTCGCGCTCGTGCGGCTGGTGATGGCTGGAGATCGCCGAAATCACCCCGGACTTCACCGCTTCACGCAGGCCGTCGCGGTCGGCGCGGGTGCGCAGCGGCGGTTGCACGTGATACAGGCTGCTGAAGTCGATCAGCGCTTCATCGGTGAGGATCAACTGATACAGAGCGACATCGGCGGTGACCTTCAAACCACGGGCCTGCGCCTGAGCGATCAGAGCCACGCCGCGCGCGCTGGTCAGTTGGCTGAAGTGCGCGCGCACGCCGGTCTGCTCAACCAGCAGCAGATCGCGAGCCAGAGCCACGGTCTCAGCGGTTTCCGGAATCCCCGGCAGACCGAGGAAACTGGCGACCGCGCCTTCATGGGCCAGACCGCCATCCGCCAGATCGTGATCCTGCGAATTGAAAATCACCGTCAGGTCGAAGGTCGCCGCGTATTCCAATGCCCGGCACAGGGTGCGGGTGTTGCGGAAACTCTCCAGACCATTGCCGAACGCCACACACCCGGCGTCGCGCAGCGCCACCAGCTCTGCAAGCTGTTCGCCGTCCAGCCCTTTGCTCAGCGCACCGATCGGGAACACCTTGGTGTTGCCGGCTTCGCGGGCGCGGTCGAGGATCAGTTCGGCCACCGCCGAGGTGTCGAGTACCGGTTTGGTTTTCGGCGGGCAGCACAGGCTGGTCACGCCGCCAGCCGCCGCCGCGCGGGTTTCGCTGGCGATGCTGCCTTTGCGGCTGTAGCCCGGTTCGCGCAGAGCCACGTTAAGGTCGACCAGGCCCGGTGCTGCAACCAGACCGTTGGCGTCGATGGTTTCCACAGCGGTGAAACCGGCCGGTGCCGCGCCGAGGGCGACGATCTTGCAGGCTTCAACGTGAATGTCGGTGATTTGATCCAGGCCGCTGCTTGGATCGATGACGCGGGCGCCGAGAATGCTGAGCTTCACTGGGCGTTCTCCTGCTCGAATTGACGTTGCGCTGTTTGCCCGCTCATGGCCATCGACAGCACGGCCATGCGGATGGCGATGCCATAGGTGACTTGATTGAGGATCACCGAATGCGGGCCGTCGGCCACTGCCGATTCAATCTCCACGCCACGGTTGATCGGCCCCGGGTGCATGACGATGCAATCGGGCTTGGCCCCGGCCAGACGCGCGGTGGTCAGGCCGAACAGGCGGTAGAACTCGCCTTCGCTCGGCAGCAGGCCGCCGGTCATGCGCTCACGCTGCAGGCGCAGCATGATCACCACGTCGACGTCTTTCAGGCCTTCGTTCATGTCGGTGTAGACCTTGACGCCGTACTGCTCGATGCCGATCGGCAGCAGGGTCTTCGGCGCGATCACGCGGATGTCCGGGCAGCCGAGGGTCTTCAGGGCGAGCATGTTTGAACGCGCCACCCGCGAGTGCAGGATGTCGCCGACGATCGCCACCGAGAGGTTTTCGAAACCGCCCTTGTGCCGACGGATGGTGAGCATGTCGAGCATGCCCTGGGTCGGGTGCGCGTGCCGGCCGTCGCCGCCGTTGATGATCGCCACCTGCGGGCAGACATGCTCGGCGATGAAGTGTGCGGCGCCGGAATCACCGTGGCGCACGACGAACATGTCGGCGGCCATCGCTTCGAGGTTGCGCAGGGTGTCGAGCAGGGTTTCACCTTTGCTGGCCGACGAGGTCGACACGTTCAGGGTGATCACGTCCGCCGACAGCCGCTGGGCCGCCAGTTCGAAGGTGGTGCGGGTGCGCGTGGAGTTTTCGAAGAACACGTTGCACACGGTCTTGCCGCGCAGCAACGGGACCTTCTTCACCGCCCGGGCACCGACTTCGAGGAACGAGTCGGCAGTGTCGAGGATTTCCGTCAGCAACTCGCGGCGCAGGCCATCGAGCGAGAGGAAGTGGCGCAGCTGGCCCTGATCATTGAGCTGCAGCGGGCGCTTGGTATCTAGAGGCGTCATCGCGAGGGGGACTCTCAATAAGGGCGGGTTAGGAATTCAGGTCTTGCAGTTCGAGCGTCAGCGGCTCCGGGCCGGACAGCTTGACCCGCTCATTGGCGGCCAGCGACAGGGTCGTACCCACCACGTTCGGGCGGATCGGCAGCTCGCCGGCGTCCAGGTCGAGCAGGCAGACCAGGGTCACGCTGGCCGGGCGGCCGTAGTCGAACAGTTCGTTCATGGCGGCGCGGATGGTCCGGCCGCTCATCAATACGTCATCGATCAGCACCAAATGCTGGCCTTCGATCTCGAAGGGCAGGGCCGAGGGGCGCACTTGCGGGTGCAGGCCGTTCTGGCTGAAGTCGTCGCGGTAGAAGGAAACATCCAGCGTGCCCAACGGTGCGTCGCTGCCCAGTTCCTTGAGCAGGGCCTGTGCGACCCAGATGCCGCCGGTGCGGATGCCGATGTAACGCGGTTCGCTGATATCACGCTGTGCAAGGTGCGCCTTGAGGCGGGTCGCCATCTGGCTGATCAGATCGGCGGGATTGGGCAGGCTCATGGATGCTCCTTCGTGATTCCGAGCCGCGTCCTGCCGGACGTGGCTGGGTTTATAACCAAAAGAAAAGCGCCGAAGCGCTTGTCAGGATTCAAACAATGCAGTGTTTTCATCGAGCCAGCCCTGCAGCAGCAGAGCGGCGGCGATGGCGTCCACCGGGTTGTCGCGGTAACTGCCTTTCTGCCCGCCACGCACCAGTCGCTCACCCTTGGCTTCAAAGGTGGTCAGGCGTTCGTCGTGGGTATAGAAGGGCACATTGAAGCGGCCATTGAGACGGCGGGCGAATTTCTCCGCGCGCAGGCACATCTCGCTGGGCGTACCATCCATGTTCAGCGGCAGGCCGACCACCACGGCGTCGGGTTTCCATTCCTTGAACAGCGCTTCGACCTGATTCCAGTCGGGCACGCCGTTCTGCGCTTTCAGGGTGCACAGCTCGCGGGCCTGGCCGGTAATCACCTGGCCGACCGCAACGCCGATCTGTTTGGTGCCGTAGTCGAAGCCGAGAATCAGGCGCAGGGCCATCAGGCGTGCCCCGCCTGACTGGTCAGCAGGCTGAGGTTGATCCCCAGATGCCGGGCCGCCGCTTCCAGACGCAGCTCGCTGCTGGTGTTGAACAGGATGTCGGCGTCGTACGGGCAGGTCAGCCAGGCGTTGTCGGCCAGTTCAGCCTCCAGTTGCCCGGCTTCCCAACCGGCATAACCAAGGGTGATTACGCTTTTCGCCGGGCCTACGCCGTCGGCGATGGCGAACAGCACGTCCTGCGAGGTGGACAGCGCCAGATCACCGTCCAGCTCGACGGTGGCCTGAAAGGACTTGCCCGACGGGTGCAGGACGAAACCGCGATCGGTCTGCACCGGGCCGCCGATGAAGATCGGTACATGCTGGCACAGCGCTGGCGGATCGATGTCCGGGCGCAATTGCTCGAGAATGTCAGCCAGATTCAGCTCTTGCGGTCGATTGACCACCAGCCCCATGGCGCCATTGGCCGTGTGCTCGACGATGTAGGTCAAGGTGTGGGCAAAGTTCGGGTCGGCCATGTGCGGCATGGCGATCAGGAAGTGATGCTTGAGGTAGCTGGGGCTGACGTTTTTCATGAGCGATAGTGTGGCGTCGTAGGGGCAAACTGACAAGCTGACGATGCGTTGCAAATGGTCTTCACCGGACCTCTGTGGCGAGGGAGCTTGCTCCCGCTCGGCTGCGCAGCAGTCGTAAAACCTGATAACGCGGTGGATCTGGAAAAAGCAGGGGGCCGCTTCGCAGCCCAGCGGGAGCAAGCTCCCTCGCCACAAAAGCTCGCTTGGCGCTGGTCAGTTACTGGAAAGCTTGTCGCCCCGGGCAAATTTCCAGGTGCGGATGATTTCCAGTCGGTCGATATCCGACAGATCGCCGGTAAACGGCGCGAACGGTGCCGCCAGCCGGACGATGCGCTGCGCCGCCTGATCCAGCAACGGCTGGCCGGAGGACTCGAGCACCAGCACTTCATACAGCGAGCCATCGCGGTTGATCGAGACCATCAGCCGCAGGTTGCCGTAGATCTGCTTGCGGCGCGCTTCCTCCGGGTAATTGAGGTTGCCGATGCGCTCGACTTTCTTGCGCCAGTCATCCTTGTACCAGGCGCCCTTGTCGCGCATGGTCGAGGCCGCGCTCAAGCGGTGAATCCGCGGGCGCTTGGCGTACAGCTGTTGTTCGTTGGCCAGTTCCGCTTCGAGGCTGGCGATGTCGCTGGACAGCTGTGAGCTGTCGAACGTCGGCGCGTTGACCGCAGGTTTGGTCTCGGTTTTGGTTTCTTCTTTCTTGGTCGGCGCCTTTTGCTGTTTCGGCGCCACGGTGGTCACCGCAGCCTTGGGTGCGGCCTCGCGCACTTCCGGTTTGGCGGCCGGGGGCGGGGTGACCTTCTTGACCTGATTGTCCTGGAACGGCGCGACCTCAGTGGTCTTGGGAATCGCCTTCTTGTCGAGGGTGCCGCTGCCTTCCTGGTTTTCCTGAGCGAGGAAATCCGCCTTTTTCGGCTTGGTTTCGCTCTTGAAGGTGGCGAGGGTGATTTCCAGGGTTTTGCTGATCTGCTTGGGCTCGACCATGGTAAAGCCGACGCCAAGCAGCAGCGCCAAATGAATCAGCGCCGCGAGAAACAGGGTAAATCCGAGGCGATCGGCCGGGCGCACGCCACGGTGGGCGAGTTCTGCGGGCAGATCGGACGGGAGGGTCATGACAAGAAAACCAACATCGCGTTTTTCAGAGGCTGCGCATGATAACGCAATGTTGGTTTCACGCCTTGGGCTTCACGCTTCAAGCGACAGGCTGCATGTGACACACGTCAAGCTTGCGGCTTTTTGCCGGCGGCTTGCAGCTTCTTGTCGATCGCATCCATCAGCATGCCGCCGATGTCGGTGCCGAAAGCATTGTCGATTTCGCGGATGCAGGTCGGGCTGGTGACGTTGATTTCGGTGAGGTTTTCACCGATCACGTCCAGACCGACGAACAGCAGACCTTTCTCGCGCAGGGTCGGGCCGACCTGGGCGGCAATCCAGCGATCCTTGTCGGTCAGCGGCCGCGCTTCGCCACGACCACCGGCCGCGAGGTTGCCACGGGTTTCGCCTTGCGCCGGAATTCGCGCCAGGCAGTAATCCACCGGCTCGCCGTCGATCATCAGGATGCGCTTGTCGCCGTCCTTGATCGCCGGCAGGTAGGCCTGGCCCATGATCTGCTGGCCACCGAGGGCGGTCAGGGTTTCCAGAATCACCGACAGGTTCGGATCGCCCACGCGGTGACGGAAAATCAAAGTGCCGCCCATGCCGTCCAGCGGCTTGAGGATCACGTCGCCATGCTTGGCGGCGAATTCACGCAGCACATCGGCGCGGCGGCTGACCACGGTTGGCGGGGTGCACTGCGGGAACAGCGTGGCGAACAGTTTTTCGTTGCAGTCGCGCAGGCTCTGCGGCTTGTTGACCACCAGCACGCCAGCGGTTTCGGCCTGTTCCAGCAAGTAGGTGGAGTAGACGAACTCCATGTCGAACGGCGGATCCTTGCGCATCAGGATCACGTCGAGGTCGCTCAGCAGGTTGTCCTGCTCGGCGTCCAGTTCGAACCATTTTTCCGGGTTGGCGAAGACTTTCAGCGGCTTCATGCGTGCCCGCGCCTGACCTTCGGCCTGATACAGGTCGCGCTGCTCCATGTAGAACAGTTCCCAGCCACGTTTCTGCGCGGCCAGCAGCATGGCCAGCGAGCTATCCTTTTTATAGGAAATGCTGGCGATAGGGTCCATGACAATCCCGACGCGAACGCTCATTGGGTTTTCCTCGAAAATTGGCTACCGGATCGGTATTGAAAAAGTGCCGCCAGAGTGGCGCTGGCAGGGTTTTCGGTCAAGGAAAAACCCGTCGATAGATTGCATCTGGAGACTGTGCTAAAAAGGCTGGCATAGCGTGCTGGCCCTTGAGCATCAAGGGTTTCCAGCCATTACTCATCGCAAAACGGACAATTTGATTCGCAAAGGCGACGGTAGAGCCCTCTTATGGAACAGCAGTCCAGCGCCTTGAAGGTCATGGTGATCGATGACTCGAAAACGATTCGTCGCACCGCCGAAACGCTGTTGAAAAATGTGGGCTGCGAGGTCATCACGGCGATCGATGGCTTCGACGCTTTGGCGAAGATCGCCGACCACCACCCCGGGATCATTTTTGTCGACATCATGATGCCGCGTCTGGATGGTTATCAGACCTGCGCTTTAATCAAGAACAACAGTGCGTTCAAGGCCACGCCGGTGATCATGCTGTCGTCGCGTGACGGGCTGTTCGACAAGGCCAAGGGGCGGATTGTCGGCTCTGATCAATTTTTGACCAAGCCTTTCAGCAAGGAAGAACTGCTCGACGCGATTCAGGCCCATGTTCCGGGCTTCGCCGCCGTTTTGCCGCAGTAAGACACGTACAGTGACGCTCGGCCAGCGGGCCGGGTGTCGACAAGAAAAATGGGGAAGACCATGGCACGTATCCTGATCGTCGATGATTCGCCGACTGAAATGTACAAACTCACCGGCATGCTGGAAAAGCACGGCCATGAAGTGCTAAAGGCCGAAAACGGCGCCGACGGCGTGGCCCTGGCCCGTCAGGAAAAACCCGACGCCGTGCTGATGGACATCGTCATGCCCGGCCTCAACGGCTTCCAGGCCACCCGGCAACTGACCAAGGATGCCGAGACCAGCCACATCCCGGTGATCATCATCACCACCAAGGATCAGGAAACCGACAAGGTCTGGGGCACGCGCCAGGGCGCGAAGGATTACCTGACCAAACCGGTCGAAGAAGACATGCTTATCAAGACCCTGAACAACGTGCTGGCCGGTTGATCGCGCGGCCATGAACCAGTCGCTGACCGCGTTCGAGCTGCTGTGGCAGATCGACCAGCGCTGCCGTCTGCTGGCGGCGGATCTGCCATCGCAGCCCGGCCGTCAGGATCGCTGGAGCGGCATCGGCTTTCGCCTCGGCGAGCATTGGTACGTGACGCCGATGGGCGAAGTCAGCGAAGTGCTGCACGAACCGCGCTGCACTCAGTTGCCCGGGGTCAAGCCGTGGGTCAAAGGGGTGGCTAACCTGCGTGGGCGCTTGCTGCCGATCATGGACCTGTGCGGCTTTTTCGGTCACGAGCTGTCGCCGTTGCGCAAACAGCGGCGTGTGTTGGTGGTGGAGCACAACGATGTGTTCGCCGGGTTGCTGGTGGATGAGGTGTTCGGTCTGCAGCACTTCGAGCAGGACAGCTTCGAACCGATCTCGATCAGCAAACGCCAGGGTTCCAAGGCCGAGTTCGTCAAAGGCTATTTCCGGCGCGAGCAGAACTGGCGGGTGTTCAGCCTGTTTGCACTGGCCAAATCGCCGGTGTTCATGAGCGTCGCGATATAACAGATTCAACACTGTCCCCTGTGGGAGCGAGCCTGCTCGCGAAGAGGGCGTGTCAGGCAAGATAAATATTGGCTGACCCGACGCTTTCGCGAGCAGGCTCGCTCCCACAGGGATTGCAGCAGGCCTCAAAGATGTGGGTTAAGGGCGAGGACCGATGACAAAGGCAAAAACAGGCAAATCGGCGGAAGGGTCGCGCAGTCGTTCGCAGATCATCGTGCTGTTCATCGCACTGATCGTGTTCATCATGCTGCTGTTCGCCAACTTCGCCTACCTCAACACCCAGGCCAACTACGACAAGCAGTACATCGGCCACGCCGGTGAGCTGCGCGTGCTGTCGCAACGCATCGCCAAGAACGCCACCGAAGCGGCTGCCGGGAAGTCGGCAGCGTTCAAGCTGCTGAGCGATGCGCGCAACGATTTTGCCCAGCGCTGGGGTTACCTGAAGAAGGGCGATCCGGCCACCGGCCTGCCGCCCGCGCCGGCCACCGTGCGCCCGGAAATGCGCGCGGTGCAGCTGGATTGGGAACGCCTGCTGAAAAACACCGATGCGATTCTCTCCAGCGAACAGACCGTGCTCTCGCTGCATCAAGTCGCCGCGACCCTGGCCGAAACCGTGCCGCAGTTGCAGATCGAATACGAAAAAGTCGTCGAGATCCTTCTGCAACGCGGCGCGCCAGCCGCCCAAGTGGCGATGGCCCAGCGCCAATCGCTGCTCGCTGAACGCATTCTCGGCGCGGTCAACACCGTGCTGGCCGGTGACGAAAACTCGCAGCAGGCTGCCGACGCTTTTGGCCGCGATGCCACCCGTTTCGGCCAGGTGCTCAACGGCATGTTGCAGGGCAACCCGACCCTGAAAATCAGCCAGGTCGAAGACCGTGATGCCCGTGCGCGGCTGAGTGAAATTTCCGAGCTGTTCCAGTTCGTCTCCGGCTCGGTGGATGAAATCCTCGAAACCTCGCCGGAGCTGTTCAAGGTCCGGGAGTCGGCGAGCAATATCTTCAGCCTGTCGCAGACCCTGCTCGACGAGGCCTCGCACCTCGCCAGCGGTTTCGAAAACCTTGCCGGTGGGCGTAACACCGACACCATCGGCGGTTACGTGCTGGGCTTGCTGGCGCTGGCCTCGATCATCCTGATCGGCATGGTCATGGTTCGTGAAACCAACCGTCAGTTGCGCGAGACCGCCGAGAAGAACGAGCGCAACCAGAACGCGATCATGCGCCTGCTCGACGAGATCGAAGACCTCGCCGACGGTGACCTGACGGTGACCGCCTCGGTGACCGAAGACTTCACCGGGACCATCGCCGATTCGATCAACTACTCGGTTGACCAACTGCGCGATCTGGTCGCCACCATCAACCTCACCGCCGGCCAGGTCGCCGCCGCCGTGCAGGAAACCCAGGCCACCGCCATGCACCTGGCCCAGGCCTCGGAACATCAGGCGCAGCAGATTTCCGAAGCCTCGACCGCGATCAGCGACATGGCCCAGTCGATCGATCAGGTGTCGGCCAACGCCGCTGAATCCTCGGCGGTGGCCGAGCGTTCGGTGGAGATCGCCAACAAGGGCAACGAGGTGGTGCACAACACCATCCACGGCATGGACAACATTCGTGAACAGATTCAGGACACCGCCAAACGCATCAAGCGTCTGGGCGAGTCGTCGCAGGAAATCGGCGACATCGTCAGCCTGATCGATGACATTGCCGACCAGACCAACATCCTCGCGCTCAACGCGGCGATTCAGGCCTCTATGGCCGGGGATGCCGGACGCGGGTTTGCCGTGGTTGCTGACGAAGTGCAGCGGTTGGCCGAACGTTCGTCCGCCGCCACCCGGCAGATCGAAACCCTGGTGCGGGCGATCCAGACCGACACCAACGAAGCGGTGATTTCCATGGAGCAGACCACCACCGAAGTGGTGCGGGGCGCGCGACTGGCGCAGGATGCCGGAGTGGCACTGGAAGAAATCGAAGGCGTTTCGAAAACCCTCGCCGCGTTGATTCAAAGCATCTCCAACGCGGCGCAGCAGCAGACCTCGTCGGCCGGGCAGATCTCGCTGACGATGAACGTGATCCAGCAGATCACCTCGCAGACCTCGTCCGGCTCCACCGCCACCGCCGAGAGCATCGGCAATCTGGCGAAGATGGCCAGTCAGCTGCGCCGTTCGGTATCCGGTTTCACCTTGCCGTCGGCGTCCGCGACGGACAAGGCGTGAGTGGAGTGGTTATGGGTGACCGGCACGACTACGTGGCCCTCGAATGGGTCAAGGGTGAAATTGCCGAAACGCTGAGGCAGGCGCATCAGGCGATTGAAGGCGTGCTCGATGACCCGCAGGCCACGCCGGGGCTGGATGAATGCCTGGCCTATATTCATCAGGTGCACGGCAGTTTGCAGATGGTCGAGTTCTACGGCGCGGCGTTGCTCGCCGAAGAGATGGAGCATCTGGTCGAAGCCTTGCAGCAGGGACGCGTCGCCCATCGCGACGAAGCCCTGCACTTGCTGCTGCAAGCCTTCGGGCAATTGCCGATCTATCTCGATCGGGTGCAGAGCGCCCGCCGCGACTTGCCGCTGGTGGTGCTGCCGCTGATCAACGATCTGCGCAGTGCCCGCGGCGACAGCCTGCTCTCGGAAACCAGCCTGTTCAGCCCGCCACTGCCGGACTTGCCGCCGTTGAGCGCAGAAGCGCTGGCCGCGCTGGAGCCGGCCGAGTGGCCCAACGTGCTGCGCAAGTTGCGCCAGATGCTGCAAATGGCGCTGGTCGGTTTGCTGCGCGAGCAGGATGACCAGACCCACCTCGAATACCTGGCGAAAGTCTTCCAGCGCCTGGAAGCGCTCAGCGGCGATGCGCCGTTGAGCCCGCTGTGGCAGGTCGCTTCCGCGCTGGTCGAAGGCATGCGCGAAGGCGCCATCGCCAACAGCCCGGCGTTGCGCAGCCTGTTCAAGGACGCCGACAGGGAGCTCAAGCGCCTGCTCGAACAAGGCCCGCGCGGCCTCAATCAGCCGCCCCCGCCGGAGCTGCTGAAAAGCCTGCTGTTCTATATTGCCAAAGCCGAACATCCCACCGGGCAGATGCTGACCATGAAAGATCGCTACTCCCTGGACGACGCGTTGCCCGACAGCGCGATGGTCGACGAAGAACGCGCGCGCCTGGCAGGCCCCGACCGCGATGCGATGCGTTCGGTGCTGGCGGCGCTGTGCGAAGAGCTGGTGCGGGTCAAGGAACGTCTCGACCTGTTCGTCCGTAGCGACCGTCAGCACACCTCCGACCTGGAGAGCCTGCTGGCGCCGCTGCGGCAGATCGCCGACACCCTTGCGGTGCTCGGTTTCGGCCAGCCGCGCAAAGTCATCATCGATCAACTGGCGGTGGTGCTCAGCCTCGCTCAGGGCCAGCGCGAACCGAATGACGCGACCCTGATGGACGTTGCCGGCGCGCTGCTTTACGTCGAAGCCAACCTCGCCGGAATGGTCGGCACCGTCGAGCCGGAAAGCCCCGAAGACGCGCGCCTGCCGACCACCGACCTGACACAGATCCACCAGATCGTGATCAAGGAAGCGCGCATCTGCCTGCAACAGGCCAAGGACATGATCGTCGATTACATCGACGCCGACTGGGATCGCCAGCAACTGCAACCGTTGCCGGAGTTGCTGACTCAGGTGCGCGGTGCGCTGGCGATGATTCCGCTGAGCCGCGCGGCGAGTCTGGTCGAGGCCTGCAACAGCTTCATTCGCGAACACTTGCTGCTCGATCCGCACCAGCCGGGATGGCAGCAACTGGATAATCTGGCCGACGTCATCACCAGCCTCGAGTATTACCTCGAACGCCTGAGCGACGACCCGCAAGCGCCGAATGAGCAACTGCTGGATGTTGCACAAAACAGCCTCGCCAGCCTTGGTTTCTTTCCACATGAGCCGCACGTGCCGTTGCTCGACGATGTGCTCAGCCCCAGCGAAGCGCTGGTGATGCAAGACCTGCAGGCACTGGATGACCCCGATACCGTGCAGTCGCTGGCCGACGTGCTGGCCAGCCCGGTGTCGGCGCTCAACCCGCCAGCCTTGATCACCCCCGGCAGCCTGATGCCGCCGCCGGTCGATGAAGCACCGGTGGACGATGAACTGCGCGAAGTGTTCCTCGAAGAGACCGACGAAGTCCTCGAAGTCCTGCACGAATACCTGCCGCGCTGGTCGGCTGACGTTCATGACCGCGCCGCCCTGACCGAACTGCGCCGCGCCTTTCACACCTTGAAGGGCAGCGGGCGCATGGTGCGTGCGTTGATCCTTGGTGAGCTGGCCTGGGCCGTGGAAAACCTGCTCAACCGCGTGCTGGAGCACAGCGTCGAACCCGGCGCGCAGGTGCAGCAGTTGCTCACCGACACGGTGTTGCTGCTGCCAGAACTGATCAGCGAATTCGCCACCCACCGCCAGCGGCAGCGCAGCGATGTCGATCAACTGGCGGCCCGTGCGCATGCGCTGGCCAAAGGTGTCGAGCCGCTGGCGGCCGAAGACGTCGACGACGTGGCGGCCCTCGATCCGCTGTTGCTGGAGATCTTCCGCAACGAGGCCGAAACCCACCTCGCCAGCCTCAACCGCTTCCTCGATCAGGCTGCCGAGCATGTGCCGCTGCCGGCCAGCGACGAATTGCAGCGCGCCTTGCACACGCTCAAGGGCAGTGCCTCGATGGCCGGTGTGTTGCCGATTGCCGAACTGGCCGCGCCACTGGATAAACTGGCGCGCGAGTTCAAGGCGCATCAGTTGCCGCTGGATCTCGATGAAGTGGAATTGCTCCTTGAAGCCGAAGGTCTGTTCCGCGTCGGTTTGCGTCAGCTCAAGCACGATCCGCTGGCACCGATAGTCGGTGCGCAGTCGCTGATCAAACGCACCGAAACGCTGCTGGCCGAACGTCTGGAAGCGATCCTCAACGCGCCGAACACCGGGTTGCGGATCAAGCGCGATCCGCAACTGATCAACAACTTCCTCGCTCAAGGCATGGACATCCTGCTCGACGCCGAAAGCCTGTTGCAGCGCTGGCAGCAACATCCCGGCGAGCGTCAGGAACTCAGCGCGCTGCTGGACGAACTGACCACCCTTGGCGAAGGCGCACACCTCGCCGATCTGCTGCCGGTGGATATGCTCTGCGAAGCCTTGCTCGACCTCTATGGCGCCGTTGAAGAAAGCAGTCTGGCGGTCAGTGACAGGTTTTTCCACGAAGCGCAGAACGCCCATGAAGCGCTGATCAACATGCTCGACGAACTGGCTGCCGGCCAGGAAATCACCCCGCAGCCGCAGCGCATTCGTGCCCTGCACGAGCTGCTCGATGAAAGCCTCGATCCGACCGCCATGGGGCTGATTCGCAGCGACGGCAGCCGCACCTTGAGCATCAGCGAACTGGGCGCCGCGACCGCCGAACTCGCCCACGCCAATGCCGAGACCGCACCCGACGACGAGATCGTCGAGATCTTCCTCGAAGAAGCGGTGGACATTCTCGACAGTGCCGGGCAAGCCCTGCAGCGCTGGTTGAACGACCCGGACAACGCTGCGCCGCTGTCGTCGTTGCAGCGCGATTTGCACACCCTCAAGGGTGGCGCGCGGATGGCCGAGGTCAATGCCATCGGCGATCTGGCCCATGAGCTGGAAAGCCTTTACGAAGGGCTGGTGGATCGTCGCCACAGCTACAGCGAGCTGCTCGGACGCTTGCTGCACAAGAGCCACGACCGCTTGGCGCAGTTGCTTGAACAGTTGCAGAACCATCAGGCGCTGACCCCGGCGCAAGACCTGATCGAAGCGATCCGCCAGTTCCGCCAGGGCCAG
This sequence comes from Pseudomonas sp. B21-051, assembly GCF_024748795.1. Lineage (NCBI taxonomy): Bacteria > Pseudomonadati > Pseudomonadota > Gammaproteobacteria > Pseudomonadales > Pseudomonadaceae > Pseudomonas > Pseudomonas sp. B21-051. Next base: position 5,598,935 of record NZ_CP087166.1, on the reverse strand, counting down.
TCCGGCAGTCCCGAAACGGCGCAGCCGACGGCTGAACCCGACAGCGCGGCGCATGATCCGGAGCTGCTGGAAATCTTCCTCGAAGAAGGTTTCGACATCATCGAAAGCTCCGGCGCGGCGTTGCTGCGCTGGCAGGCCGAGCCGGGCAATCGCCAGGAAGTGGAAACCCTGCTGCGCGATCTGCACACCCTCAAGGGCGGTGCGCGGATGGTCGAGATCGGCCCGATCGGCGACCTCGCCCATGAACTGGAATACCTTTACGAAAGCCTTGCCACCGGCGTGCTGCAACCGTCCGCCGAACTGTTCGCGCTGGTGCAGCGCGGGCATGACCGGCTGGCGCAAATGCTTGATGGCGTGCGCGCCGGGCAGCCTTGCCCACCGGCAGATCGGCTGATCAGCGCGATCCAGAATTTCAGCCACCCGGCGACTCCTGACACACCGCCGCCGTTGCCGATTCCGGCCAAGACCGAGCCTGCTGCACCGGCCGCCGATGCCGGCGCGGACATGGTCAAGGTCTCCGCCGAACTGCTTGATGACTTGGTCAATCTGGCCGGCGAAACCTCGATTTTCCGTGGCCGTATCGAGCAACAAGTCAGCGATGCACAAACCGCGCTGAACGAGATGGAAACCACCATCGAACGCATGCGCGATCAGTTGCGCCGGCTCGACACCGAAACCCAGGGACGGATTCTCAGCCGTCAGCAAGTCGATGCCGAACGCCTCGGTTACGAAGAATTCGACCCGCTGGAAATGGACCGCCATTCGCAGTTGCAGCAACTGTCGCGGGCACTGTTCGAATCCGCCTCCGACTTGCTCGATCTCAAGGAAACCCTCGAGCGCCGCAATCACGACGCCGAGAACCTGTTGCAGCAACAGGGGCGGATCAACACCGAGTTGCAGGAAGGCCTGATGCGTACGCGCATGGTGCCGTTCGAACGCATGCTGCCGCGCCTGAAACGCATCGTGCGTCAGGTCGCCGAAGAGCTGAACAAGGACGTCGCGTTCATCATCGGCAACGCCGAAGGCGAGATGGATCGCAATGTGCTGGAGCGCATGGCCGCGCCGCTGGAACACATGCTGCGCAACGCCGTCGACCATGGCCTGGAGTCTGCCGAAGTGCGGCTGGCGGCGGGCAAACCGGCGCAGGGTACGATCAGCCTCGACCTGACCCGTGAGGGCGGCGACATCGTTTTCGATATTCGTGACGATGGCGCCGGGGTGCCGCTGGACGCGGTGCGGCGCAAGGCGATCAAGCGCGGCCTGCTTGCACCGGACGCCGAGATCAGCGACCGCGACGTGCTGCAATTCATCCTGCAGCCGGGCTTCTCCACGGCGGAAAAGATCACCCAGATTTCCGGGCGCGGCGTCGGCATGGACGTGGTTCACGAAGAAGTCCGTCAGCTCGGCGGCACCATGAGCATCGACTCGGTGCCGGGGCAGGGCGTGCATTTTCGCATTCGTCTGCCGTTCACCGTGTCGGTCAACCGCGCGCTGATGGTGCAGTGCGGCGAGGATCAATACGCCATTCCGCTGAACACCATCGAAGGCATTGTCCGCGTGTTGCCGAATGATCTGGAGGCGCACTACCGCAACGATCCGCCGAGCTACCACTACGCCGGTCAGCGCTACGAACTGTGCTATCTGGGCGAGCTGCTGAAAACCGCGCCACGGCCGAAACTGCTCGGCCAGAGCCTGCCGTTGCCGGTGCTGCTGGTGCAGTGCAATGACCGGCACATCGCGGTGCAGGTCGATGCGATGGCCGGCACTCGCGAGATCGTGGTCAAGAGCCTTGGCCCGCAGTTTGCGGCGGTGCAGGGCGTGTCCGGGGCGACGATTCTTGGCGATGGCCGGGTGGTGCTGATTCTTGACTTGCTCGCGCCGATCCGCGCTATGCAGGCGCGGGTTGCACAGCGTCCGGCGCAGGCGGAAATCGACAGCGAACCGCAGAAGCCGTTGCTGGTGCTGGTGGTCGATGACTCGGTGACCGTGCGCAAGGTCACCAGCCGTTTGCTCGAACGCCATGGCATGAACGTGCTGACCGCCAAGGACGGTGTCGATGCCATGCTGCTGCTGGAAGAACACATGCCCGACCTGATGCTGCTCGACATCGAAATGCCGCGCATGGACGGCTTCGAAGTCGCCACCCAGGTACGCAATGACGAACGCCTGCAACACCTGCCGATCATCATGATCACCTCGCGCACCGGGCAGAAACACCGCGACCGCGCGATGGCCATCGGCGTCAACGACTACCTCGGCAAGCCGTATCAGGAATCGGTGCTGCTCGAAAGCATTGCCCACTGGAGCAAGAAACATGCATGAGCGTCGCCACAACGCGCGCACCAGCCAACTCACCGGCCTGCTGCTGCCGCTGGCCGATCGCAACCTGATCCTGCCCAACGTCGCCGTCGCCGAGCTGATCGACTACCAGGCCAGCGCCTTCGACCTCGACACCCCACCGTGGTACCTGGGGCGAGTGAGCTGGCGTGAACGGCAGATTCCGCTGCTGAGTTTCGAGTCGGCCTGCGGGCAGAAAATCGTCATCGGCGAACGCGCGCGGATCGTCATCCTCAACGCACTTGGCGGCTTGCCACAGCTGAAATTCATTGCGCTGCTGGTGCAGGGGATCCCGCGTTCGTACAAGCTCGACAGTCAGTTGAGTTATGTCGATGTGCCGTTGTGTGCGCTGGAGCAGGCGGCGGTGCAGGTCGGGGAGCAGGTGGCCAAGGTGCCGGATTTGTTGGGGTTGGAGCAGTTGTTGGTGGAGGCTGGGTTGGTCCATTGATCTGATATTTGCGGTGTTCTGACTGGCATCTTCGCGAGCAGGCTCGCTCCCACATTGGAGCTTCAGTGATCGCGGATTTTGCGTACGACACTTCCCCCCTGTGGGAGCGAGCCTGCTCGCGAAGGCGCCAGTCGCCACACCTCAATCCGACAGACAAATCCTCAATCTCCGTGCGCAATAAACACCTTTCAGCGCAGCTGTTTAAAGACACTCGATGTTTCGGCTCCCTGGCCTACAAATCCTTGCGCCGCTGCCTACGCATGCACCAGAATCCGCCGGCTTGTGCGCCCTCGGCAGGCTGCGTAACTTGATTGCGTCACTGATTCCCAGTGATCGGGTTTAGCAGCCCGGCTTTGTCCTTTCCCCGGTGCACGAGATTCATCCAGTCAGGCATTCGCCTGCGCTTGATGGTGGCTGTGCGCATGGCACCTTCGGGTGCGCCGGGTTGGGGATTGACCGGTCTGCTAACTTGCGCATAGCCGCCACCCTATCGTTTAGCAGCGGGATGGTGCGGCCTTATAGAGGTTTATCCCCATGTTCAAAGTAACGCCAACCCCGCCGGTCACCGACACGGCATCCCCCTACGCAGCCCCCGAATCAAAGAAATTTCACGAAGCCGCCGAGCGCGCACTCGACCATTACCTCGGCCCGCCAAAACCCGACCTCATGGCCACGCCCTACACCCCCAACACGCTGTATATGGCCAACCCCGACGCCGACAGCGAATCCCTGCTGGCCGACGCCAGCGAATCCCTCGGCTCGGCCACGGTCATGCTCAACAACCATGCGGCGCTGGTGCAAGGCACGCACCGCAAGACGCTGCAGGGCATTGCTCAGGTGGTGATGGTGGCGGAGCTGGCGGTGAATCGGGTGCTCGACAAATTGGTGCCAACAGACTGAAAAGCGCAGCATTCCCCTGTAGGAGCTGCGGCACGCTGCGATCTTTTTGATCTTGATTCTGAAGATCAAAAGATCGCAGCCTCGTTTCACTCGACAGCTCCTACAGGGGATTTGTGTTGTCACATAGTGGTTGAACAACTCAAATCCCTGTGGGAGCGAGCCTGCTCGCGAATGCGGCAGTGAACGTTACGCTCAGCGTAATGATTCACCGCCGCGCTTGATTGATGCCCCCACCCCACACGCCTAACGTAGCTCCACGACAGCGAACCCCGTGGAGTGAGCATGACAACAACAATTTCCCCCGACTCGCGCTGGACGCGGCGGCGTGACGAGAAGCAGCGGCGTCTGGACAAGGTGCGCGGGCTGGCCGACGGTGTGGTGTTGCCCAGCGACAAGATCGTCGCCGCGCTTGAAGCGCTGATTCATCCCGGCGACCGGGTGGTGCTGGAGGGCAACAACCAGAAGCAGGCGGATTTCCTTTCCCGTTCGCTCGCCAAGGCTGACCCGGCCAAGCTGCATGACCTGCACATGATCATGCCCAGCGTCGGTCGCTCCGAGCACCTCGATCTGTTCGAGCGCGGCATCGCCCGCAAGCTCGATTTCTCCTTCGCCGGCACCCAGAGCCTGCGCATCAGCCAGTTGCTCGAAGACGGCCTGCTGGAAGTCGGTGCGATTCACACCTACATCGAACTCTACGCGCGGCTGGTGGTGGACCTGATCCCCAACGTCGTGCTCTCGGCCGGGTTCATGGCCGACCGCGCCGGCAACATCTACACCGGCCCCAGCACCGAAGACACCCCGGCATTGATTGAACCGGCGGCGTTCAGCGACGGCATCGTCATTGTCCAGGTCAACCAGTTGGTCGACGACGTCAGCGAACTGCCGCGCGTCGACATCCCGGCGTCATGGGTCGATTTCGTCGTGGTGGCCGACAAACCGTTCTACATCGAACCGCTGTTCACCCGCGATCCACGGCACATCAAACCGGTGCACGTGTTGATGGCGATGATGGCGATTCGCGGGATCTACGAAAAACACAACGTGCAGTCGCTGAACCACGGCATCGGTTTCAACACCGCTGCCATTGAGTTGATCCTGCCGACCTACGGCGAATCCCTCGGCCTCAAAGGCAAGATCTGCCGCAACTGGACGCTCAACCCGCACCCGACCCTGATCCCGGCGATCGAGAGCGGCTGGGTCGAGAGCGTGCACTGCTTCGGCACCGAACTGGGCATGGAAAACTACATCGCCGCGCGCCCGGACGTGTTCTTCACCGGCCGCGACGGCTCGCTGCGTTCCAACCGGATGTTCTGCCAACTGGCGGGGCAGTACGCGGTGGATCTGTTTATCGGCGCGACGTTGCAGGTCGATGGCGACGGCCATTCCTCGACCGTGACCCGTGGTCGTCTCGCCGGTTTCGGCGGTGCGCCGAACATGGGCCACGACCCGCGCGGTCGCCGTCACGGCACCCCAGCATGGCTCGACATGCGCCACGACGAGTCACAGCAACCGATGCTCGAACGCGGCAAGAAACTCGTGGTGCAAATGGTCGAGACCTTCCAGGAGGGCGGCAAACCGACCTTCGTCGAAACCCTCGACGCGGTGGACGTGGCGAAGAAAAGCGGCATGCCGCTGGCGCCGATCATGATCTACGGCGACGACGTTACCCACCTGCTTACCGAAGAAGGCATCGCCTACCTGTACAAGGCGCGCTCGCTGGAAGAGCGTCAGGCGATGATCGCCGCGGTGGCCGGCGTCACCGCCATCGGTCTGCGCCACAACCCGAAAGACACCGAACGCATGCGCCGCGAAGGCCTGATCGCCTTGCCCGAAGACCTCGGCATCCGCCGCACCGACGCCACCCGCGAACTGCTGGCGGCGAAAAGCGTGGCCGATCTGGTCGAGTGGTCCGGCGGCCTGTACAACCCGCCCGCCAAGTTCAGGAGCTGGTAATGCACGCACTCAACCTGCAAGCGAAACCCCTGAGCCTGAGCGAACGCCTGGCCGATCTGGCGGTGGATGCGCTGATCGACGAAGCCGATCTGTCGCCGAAACCGGCGCTGGTCGACCGACGTGGCAATGGCGCGCATACCGATCTGCACCTGGGCCTGATGCATGCCTCGGCGTTGTCGTTGTGGCCGGCTTTCAAGGAAATGGCTGAAGCCGCAGCTGAAATCGGCGCAGTCGATTCAACGTTGCGCGAAGCGATTGGCCGCATCGGTCGCGAAGGCGAGCAAGCGATGCTCGCGACCACCAACGGCGTGAACACCCATCGCGGCGCCATTTGGGCACTGGGGTTACTGGTGACCGCCGCTGCGCTGGAACCGAAATCCTCAAGCGCCAACGCCGTCTCTCTTCGCGCCGCACGTCTGGCCTTGCTGGATGATCGCTACGCACCAAAACCGCTGAGCCACGGCGCACAAGTCGCCCTGCGTTACGGCGCACGCGGCGCTCGGGAAGAAGCGCAACTCGGCTTTCCGTCCGTGCTGCAACGCGGCCTGCCGCAACTCAAACGCAGCCGCGCCAGCGGCCACGGCGAACAGAACGCCCGGCTCGATGCGCTGCTGGCGATCATGACCGATCTGGCCGACACCTGCGTGCTCTACCGCGCCGGTGAACAGGGCCTGCACACCATGCAACACGGCGCGCAAGCGGTGCTCGACGCCGGCGGCAGCGCCAGCCTCGGCGGGCGTCGGCGCCTGCACGAACTGGATCAACAACTCATTGCATTGAATGCCTCGCCCGGTGGCGCCGCCGACTTGCTCGCCGCCACGCTGCTGCTCGATCGAATCGAGCGCGACGGCATCCTTCAGGGAGCGTTTTGATGGAAACCTTATCCTTTGAATTCCCCGCCGGGCAGCCGCCACGCGGGCGGGCGCTGGTCGGTTGTGTCGGCTCGGGCGATCTGGAAGTGCTGATCGAACCGGGGCTGGCCGGCAAGCTGACGATCAATGTGCAGACCTCGGTCAACGGTGCACAGCAGCGCTGGCAGCATCTGTTTGCGCGGATGTTCGACGGCACCACGCCACCGGCGATGGCCATCGATATCCACGATTTCGGCGCCACGCCGGGTGTGGTGCGTCTGCGTCTGGAACAAGGTTTCGAGGAGATCGGCCATGACTGACAGCGCAGCGCTGTTGCACAAGCACAGCTTCGTCGAACTCGGTGCGCGGCAACGGGCAAAAGCCTTGCTCGACGCCGGGACCTTCCGCGAATTGCTCGACCCGTTTCAACGGGTCATGTCGCCGTGGCTCGAACGCCAGGGCGTGGTGCCGCAAGCCGATGACGGCGTGGTGATCGCCAAGGGCAGCCTCGACGGTTTGCCGGTGGTGATCGCCGCCATCGAAGGCGCGTTTCAGGGCGGCAGCCTCGGCGAAGTCGGCGGAGCGAAGATTGCCGGCGCGCTGGAACTGGCCGCCGAAGACAATCGCAAGGGCATCCCGACTCGCGCCGTGTTGCTGCTGGAAACCGGTGGCGTGCGTTTGCAGGAAGCCAACCTCGGGCTGGCGGCGATTGCCGATATTCACGCGGCGATTGTCGATTTGCAGCAGTACCAACCGGTGGTCGGCGTGGTCGCGGGCAGCGTCGGTTGCTTCGGCGGCATGTCGATTGCCGCCGCGCTGTGCAGCTATTTGCTGGTGACCCAGGAAGCGCGCCTCGGCCTCAACGGCCCGCAGGTGATCGAGCAGGAAGCCGGGATCGAGGAATACGACTCCCGCGACCGGCCCTTCATCTGGAGCCTGACCGGTGGCGAACAGCGTTTCGCCAGTGGTCTGGTGGATCGTTATGTCGCCGATGATGTGGCGCAGATTCGCGAGCAGGTGGGCGAGTTGTTGCAACAAGGCTTGCCAACCCAGCCACGCAGTCAGCGCGCCGAATGGTTCCTGCAAACTCTGGCGAGCCTGGACACCGACAAGCAAATCGAGCCGTCGGTGGTTCGCGATCTGTATCAAGGAGAGCGCTCATGAGTGGTTATTCCGTGCGCGGTTTGAACTGGTTCAACGCCCTGACTGGTGGGGCGAAAGCGGTCGAAGGTTTGCCGCCATCGTTGAAGGTTGCTGACGGTGAGCTGGGGCGGTTTATCGCTGTGGTTGCTGACCCCGACAACCGTTTCCCACGGGCTCGCAACGGCGAAGTCGGTTTGCGCGAAGGCTGGGGCCTGGCCAAGGCTGTGGATGACGTGATCACTGCCGACCGCGACAAAACACAGAAACGCCCGATCATCGCCATTGTCGACGTGCCGAGCCAGGCTTACGGTCGTCGCGAAGAAGCCCTCGGCATTCATCAGGCCCTGGCCGGTGCGGCGGACAGTTATGCCCGCGCCCGTTTGGCCGGGCATCCGGTGATTGCGCTGTTGGTGGGCAAGGCGATGTCCGGGGCGTTTCTTGCCCACGGTTATCAGGCCAACCGCTTGATTGCCCTGCGCGATCCCGGCGTGATGGTGCACGCAATGGGCAAGGCCTCGGCGGCGCGAGTGACGCTGCGCAGCGTCGAGGAACTGGAAGCACTGGCCTCCAGCGTGCCGCCGATGGCCTATGACATCGACAGCTACGCCAGCCTCGGATTGCTTTGGGAAACCCTGTCGGTGCAGCAGATCGAGCAGCCGACCGCGGAGGATCTGGCGCGGGTGACTGAGTGCCTGAAACAGGCCATCGACGATATTTCCAGCACTGATCTGAGCAATCGTCTCGGCGCGAAAAATCGTGAAGCCTCCAGCCGCGTGCGTGAACTGCTGAGGGCGCAGTGGTGAACCTGCCACTGGCCCACGATCTGCTGTGGGGCATGACCCCGGCGCAGCTGCCGGCGGATGCGCCACAGTGGGCAGTCGAATCGCTGGCTGCCGGGCAACCGGTGGTGGTGCGGCGGGCGGTGAGCACTGAAGGTTTGATCGCGGTGGGCGTGCGCGGTGTGTTGCGTGAGCAGCGGCTGGCGGCGTTCATGCCGGTCGATTCGATTGCCTGTCGCGTTAGTCCTGAGGCGCTATGTCATGTTGAGTGCGAGCGTGATTTGCCGGTGATGCAGGCCCTCAAACAACTGCGGCCAATGCTTGATGACTGCGGTTGGGTCTGGGGCGTCAGCGGCAGTGTCGGGTTTGAATTGGCCAGTGGTTTTACCGCGATGCACGCGGCCAGTGACCTCGATCTGATTCTGCGTACCCCGCAGCTGATTACCCGCAATCAGGCACGCAAACTGGTCGAGCTCTTTGATCAAGCTGTGTGTCGAGTGGACATGCAATTGCAGACGCCGTTCGGTGCAGTGGCTTTGCGCGAATGGGCCGGCGGGGCTGCACGGGTGCTGCTGAAAAACGCCCATCAAGCGTGTCTGGTGGCTGACCCGTGGAACCCGCAGGAGCAGGCAGCGTGAGCAGCCTGTTGGTGTTCCCCGGCCAGGGTGCGCAGCAACCGGGCATGCTCCAGCGTTTGCCTCGGGAGACCTTGACCGAGGCCAGCGACGTGCTCGGTGAAGATGTCGCGCGACTCGATTCTGCCGATGCGTTGCGCAGCACCCGGGCGGTTCAGCTGTGCCTGTTGATCGCCGGGGTCGCTGCCTCGCGGCAGTTGCTGCAGGACGAATTGGAAGCGGATTACGTCGCCGGTCTGTCCATCGGTGCCTACCCGGCAGCGGTGGTCGCCGGGGCCTTGAGCTTCAGCGATGCGCTGCATCTGGTCAGCCTGCGTGGCGAGTTGATGCAGCACGCTTATCCACAGGGCTTTGGCATGACCGCAATCATCGGCCTGCAATTATCCACCGTCGAAACGCTGCTGGCGCAGGTGCACAGCATGGAGTCGCCGGTGTACCTGGCCAACATCAATGCCGATAACCAGGTGGTGATTGCCGGCAGCGACGCGGCGATGCAAGCGGTGGCGGAGCTGGCGCGCAGTCGTGGCGCCGGTCTGGCGAAACGCCTGGCGGTGAGCGTGCCGTCGCACTGTCCGCTGTTGGAGAAACCGGCGCAAACCCTCGCCGAGGCCTTCGCCAAAGTTGAATTGAAGAACCCGAAAATCGCTTACCTGAGCGGCAGTCGCGCGCGTCCGCTGATCAAACCTGAAGCCCTGCGTGACGACCTCGCTTTCAACATGTGCCGCGTGGTGGATTGGCGCGGCACCGTGCAAAGCGCTTACGAGCGCGGTGTACGTTTACAGATCGAACTGCCGCCCGGTGCGGTGCTGACTGGGCTGGCGCGCCGGGTGTTCGAATCGGGCACGGTCACTGCCTTTGACAGTGCGCGTCTGGACACCTTGCAGGCGCTGTTGCGAGAGGAGGGTGGCCGCCGACCATAAACCGCCGCGACTCAGGCTTCGAACAACAAAAACAACATTCGACGATGCACTTTGAGGACTACAACAATGATTATTTACGGTGTGGCGCTGTTGGCGATCTGTACGCTGGCAGGGGTGATCATGGGTGACATGCTCGGCGTGTTGCTGGGCGTAAAGTCCAACGTCGGCGGGGTCGGCATCGCCATGATCCTGTTGATCTGCGCGCGGTTGTGGATGCAGAAGCGCGGCGGCATGACCAAGGATTGCGAAATGGGGGTCGGCTTCTGGGGCGCGATGTATATTCCGGTGGTGGTGGCGATGGCCGCACAACAGAACGTCGTCACCGCCCTGCACGGCGGCCCGGTGGCGGTGCTGGCGGCGATCGGTTCGGTGCTGGTCTGTGGCTGCACGATTGCCTTGATCAGCCGCACCCATAAGGGTGAACCATTGCCCGACGAACCGGTGGAAGTCACCCCGGTCGGCACCCCGGTAGGAGGTCGCTGACATGTGGGCACTCATTGAAAACGGTCTGGAACACAACGGCCTGATCACCGCGTTCGCTTTCGTCGGCGTGATCATGTGGGTCTCGGTGATTCTCTCGAAACGCCTGACCTTCGGGCGCATTCACGGCTCGGCGATTGCCATCGTCATCGGTCTGGTACTGGCCTGGGTCGGCGGCACCCTGACTGGCGGCCAGAAAGGCCTGGCGGATCTGACGCTGTTCTCCGGCATCGGCCTGATGGGCGGGGCGATGCTGCGTGATTTCGCGATTGTCGCCACGGCGTTCGAAGTGCAGGCGACCGAGGCGAAGAAGGCCGGGTTGATTGGCGTGATCGCGCTGCTGCTCGGTACCATCCTGCCGTTCATTGTCGGCGCGTGTATGGCTTGGGCCTTCGGCTATCGCGATGCGGTAAGCATGACCACCATCGGCGCGGGCGCGGTGACCTACATCGTCGGCCCAGTGACTGGCGCAGCGATTGGCGCGACCTCGGATGTGATGGCGCTGTCGATTGCCACCGGGTTGATCAAGGCGATTCTGGTGATGGTCGGCACGCCGGTCGCGGCGCGCTGGATGGGCCTGGATAACCCGCGTTCGGCGATGGTGTTTGGTGGTCTGGCCGGGACGGTGAGCGGGGTGACCGCGGGGCTGGCGGCGACGGATCGGCGGTTGGTGCCTTACGGGGCGTTGACGGCGACGTTTCACACCGGGCTTGGCTGTTTGTTGGGGCCTTCGCTGTTGTTCTTCATTGTTCGCGGGATTGTTGGCTGATTGCCGAGTGTTTTTGTGGCGAGGGAGCTTGCTCCCGCTGGGCTGCGCAGCAGCCCCGACTTCAACCACTGAGGTGTATCAGACACACCCGGTGGTCTGATTTGCGGGTGCTGCGCACCCGAGCGGGAGCAAGCTCCCTCGCCACAGGGTCTCAAGTCTGGCGATTGGCATACATCCGACATTCCGCCAGCAACGCCAGCAGATTCGGATCACGCTCCTTGGCCTTCAAGAACACCACGCCAATGTGCTGCTGCAGGCGGTACTTCTCCTGCAACGGAATCAGCTTCACCCGGTTCTCGTACACCGCCGCAATCCGCCCCGGCAGCAACGCATAACCCACCCCGGAGCTGACCATGCTCAGCAGGGTGAAGATGTCGTTGACCTGCATCGCCACCTTTGGCTCGAACCCCGCCTGCTTGAACACCCGAATGCCGTCCTGATGGGTGGCGAAGCCTTGGGTCAGGGTAATGAACGTTTCGTCGCGCACCTCAGCCAGATCGACTTCCTGGCGCTGGGCGAATCTTGAATCTGCCGGCGTGGCGAGGAAAATGTCATCGGAGAACAGCGGGATCTGCTCGCAGTCCGGGTCGCTGACCGTGTCGTCCAGCGACACCAGAATCGCGTCGACTTCCATGTTCTTCAGCTTGTACAGCAGGTCGATGTTCGAGCCGAGGATCAGGTCGATGTTGAGTTCGCTGCGGCGCAGCTTCAGGCCCATGATCAGCTGCGGTACGGTTTTCACCGTCAGCGAATACAGCGAGCCGAGCTTGAAGCGTTCAGCGGAGAACCCGGCGGCTTCGCGGGTCAGGCGCACGCTTTCGACCACGTCCTGGATCAGCTTCTGCGCGCGTTCTTCGAGCACGTAGGCGCTTTCCAGCGGCGTCAGGTTGCGCCCTTCGTGCTTGAACAGCGGGCAGCGCAGGGCGCTTTCCAGCGAATGAATCGCCCGGTGCACGCTGACATTACTGGTCTGCAACTCGGCTGCGGCACGCGCCAGGTTGCCGGTGCGCATGAAGGCGAGGAACACCTCGAGTTTTTTCAGGGTCAATTCTTCGTCGATCAGCATGGCGCGGACTCTTTTTCGAATGCGTCGATTGTGCCCGGTATGTGCCGCTCTTTGTAGGAGCTGCCGAAGGCTGCGATCTTTTGATCTTGAAAAGCCAAGATCGCAGCCTTCGGCAGCTCCTACAGGGGGCGTGTTGAATGGAAACATTGCGCTTTTACGCTCAAGGCCCGAGCCTTGCGCGTTGCGGTAACGAATAACGAGGTGAGTGACACATGTATCACGGGGAAAAACTCAACGCCTGGACGCACTTGGTCGGGGCCGTGGCAGCGTTTATCGGCGGCGTGTGGATGCTGGTGATTGCCAGCCTCGACGGCAGTCCGTGGAAGATTGTCAGCGTGGCGATCTACGCCTTTACCTTGCTGGTGCTCTACAGCGCCTCGACCGTGTACCACAGCGTGCGCGGGCGCAAGAAAGCGATCATGAAGAAGGTCGATCACTTTTCGATCTACCTGCTGATCGCCGGCAGCTACACGCCGTTCTGTCTGGTGACGCTGCGCGGGCCGTGGGGCTGGACTCTCTTCGGGATTGTCTGGGGGCTGGCGCTGATCGGCATCCTGCAAGAGATCAAACCACGCTCGGAAGCGCGGATCCTGTCGATCGTGATCTACGCAGTGATGGGCTGGATCGTGCTGGTGGCGGTCAAGCCGTTGATTGCGGCGTTGGGCACGACAGGCTTTGCCTGGCTGGCGTCGGGCGGGGTGTTGTACACCGTGGGCATTATCTTTTTTGCCCTCGATCACCGGTTACGGCATGCGCACGGGATCTGGCACTTGTTCGTGATCGCCGGGAGTCTGCTGCACTTTGTGGCGATTCTGTTTTATGTCCTCTGAAGCAAGATCAAAAGATCGCAGCCTGCGGCAGCTCCTACAGGTGGATTGCGTTTCAACTGTAGGAGCTGCCGCAGGCTGCGATCTTTCAGCGCTTTAGAAGTCGCCCCAAAGTTGCTGAGCCACCGCCAGCGCAACCACTGGCGCGGTCTCGGTGCGCAATACTCGCGGCCCAAGCCGAGCTGCATGGAAGCCGTTGCCTTTGGCCTGCTCGACCTCGGCATCCGACAAACCACCCTCCGGCCCGATCAGAAACGCCAGCGTCGCCGGTTTGGCATGGCTGACCAACGGCTCGGCCACCGGGTGCAGAACCAGTTTCAGTTCGGCTTCGGTCTGCTTCAGCCAATCGGCCAGCAGCAGCGGCGGGTGAATCACCGGCACCCGCGAGCGGCCGCACTGCTCACAAGCGCTGATCGCCACCTGACGCCAGTGCAGCAGGCGTTTGTCGGCGCGTTCGTCCTTCAGGCGCACTTCGCAGCGGTCGCTGAAGATTGGGGTGATTTCCGTCACGCCCAGCTCGGTGGCTTTCTGGATCGCCCAGTCCATCCGCTCGCCCCGGGACAGGCCCTGGCCGAGGTGGATCTGCAGCGGCGATTCAATCTGCCCGGCTAACTGCTCGTCGATCTGCACGACGACGCGTTTCTTGCCGACCTCCACCAGCGAGCCGCGAAACTCATGGCCGGAACCGTCGAACAACTGCACCGCATCGCCCTCGGCCATGCGCAGCACGCGGCTGATGTAATGCGCCTGGGCTTCCGGCAGTTCGTGTTCGCCGGTGCTCAGGGGGGCGTCGATAAAGAAGCGGGACAGTCTCATTTCGGGTCTCTGGAAAGATGTGAATCAGTTGGATCGGTGTCGACTTCATTCGCGAGCAGGCTCGCTCCCACAGGGAAATGCATTCCAGGGTGGGAGCGAGCCTGCTCGCGAAAGCGGCAGTTCAGGCGCCACAAATTTTCAATCAGCCCGGATCACGGAAACCCGGGTGGAAATCCTTCGGCACCGCGACGCTGACGCTGTCTCGGGTGGCGATGTCGATGCCTTCGCTGGCGACTTCGGCGAGGAAGTCGATCTGCTCCGGGGTAATCACGTACGGCGGCAGGAAATACACCACGCTGCCCAGCGGACGCAGTAACGCGCCACGCTCCAGCGCATGCTGGAACACCTTCAAACCGCGACGCTCCTGCCAAGGGTAGGCCTCTTTGGTGGCTTTATCCTTGACCATCTCGATCGCCAGCACCATGCCGGTCTGCCGCACTTCGGACACGTTCGGGTGATCAACCAGATGCGCAGTGGCCGAGGCCATGCGCCGGGCGAGTGCCTGGTTGTTCTCGATGACGTGGTCCTGCTCGAAGATATCCAGCGTCGCCAGCGCCGCCGCACAGGCCAGCGGGTTGCCGGTGTAGCTGTGCGAGTGGAGGAAGGCGCGCAGGGTCGGGTAGTCGTCGTAGAACGCGCTGTAGACCTCGTCGGTGGTCAGGCACGCCGCCAGGGGCAGATAGCCGCCGGTCAGGGCCTTGGACAGGCAGAGGAAATCCGGGCGGATGCCGGCCTGCTCACAGGCGAACATGGTGCCGGTGCGGCCGAAGCCGACGGCGATTTCGTCGTGGATCAGGTGTACGCCGTAGCGGTCGCAGGCCTCGCGCAGCAGCTTGAGGTACACCGGGTGATACATGCGCATGCCGCCGGCACCCTGAATCAACGGCTCGACGATGACTGCCGCAACGCTGTCATGATGTTCTGCCAATGTTTGTTCCATGGCGGCGAACAGGTTGCGTGAATGCTCTTCCCAGCTCATGCCTTCGGGGCGCAGATAGCAATCGGGGCTTGGCACCTTGATGGTGTCCATCAGCAGCGCTTTGTAGGTTTCGGTGAACAGCGGCACGTCGCCGACCGCCATCGCTGCCATGGTTTCGCCGTGGTAGCTGTTGGTCAGGGTGACGAAGCGTTTCTTGTTCGGCTGGCCGCGGTTGAGCCAGTAGTGAAAGCTCATTTTCAGCGCGACTTCGATGCAGGACGAACCGTTATCGGCGTAGAACACCCGGTTCAGGCCATCCGGGGTCATCTTCACCAGACGCTCGGACAGTTCGATCACCGGTTGATGGCTGAAACCGGCGAGGATCACGTGTTCCAACTGATCGACCTGATCCTTGATGCGCTGGTTGATGCGCGGGTTGGCGTGGCCGAACACGTTGACCCACCAGGAGCTGACGGCATCGAGGTAGCGCTTGCCTTCGAAGTCTTCGAGCCAGACGCCTTCACCGCGTTTGATCGGGATCAGCGGCAGCTGTTCGTGGTCTTTCATCTGGGTGCAGGGATGCCACAGCACCGCGAGGTCGCGTTGCATCCACTGGTTATTCAGGCCCATTTACAGTCTCCTCGAGGCGGCTCGCGTCAGGCGCGGGCAAACAATCGCGCAAGCCTATGCAATGCATCGCGCCGGGACAACCCATTGCGTCGATTGAGCTACTTTGTATGGGCCGATAGACGTCGCTGGCGGCGTTTTGATGGCTGACGTATTCTTCGCGGTTCTTTGGGTCGTCTGATCCGCAAAACTGCTTTTTCCTACGTGTATTTCCGGAGTTCGCTGAATGTCTGTCGGTTGGCTGCGCGCCTGTGCGCTGGTGATGTTGGGGCTGTTCAGCGTTACGGCGCTGGCCAAGGATAAAACCGCAATTGTAATCGGCGGCGGCCTGTCGGGCCTGACCGCAGCTTACGAGCTGCAAAACAAGGGCTGGCAGGTCACGCTGCTGGAAGCCAAACCGAGCCTGGGCGGTCGCTCGGGCATGGCCACCAGCGAGTGGATCGGCAACGACAAGACCCAGCCGGTGCTGAACAAGTACGTCTCGACCTTCAAGCTGAGCACCACGCCAGCCCCTGAATTCGTGCGCACACCGGGTTATCTGATCGACGGTGAATATTTCTCCGCGGCCGATCTGGCGACCAAACAGCCTGCTACCGCCGATGCCTTGAAGCGCTACCAGAAAACCCTCGACGATCTGGCACGCTCGATCGACGACCCGCAGAACCCGGCCGCGACCAATACCTTGCATGCGCTGGACCAGATCAACGTATCGAGCTGGCTCGACAAGCAGAACCTGCCGGCGACCGCGCGTCAGTTGATCAACCAGGACATCCGCACCCACTACGACGAGCCTTCGCGGCTGTCGCTGCTGTATTTCGCCCAGCAGAACCGCGTGTATCGCGGCGTCTCCGACCGTGACCTGCGTGCTTCGCGTCTGGTCGGCGGCAGCCAGGTACTGGCCCAGGCGTTCGTCAAACAGATCAAGACCATCAAGACCAACTCGCCGGTTTCCGCGATCACTCAGGACAAGGACGGCGTGACCGTCAAGGTCGGCAGTGTTGGCTACCAGGCTGACTACGTGGTGCTTGCCGTGCCGCTGCGTGCGCTGAACAAAATTGCGCTGACCCCGGCACTGGACGCTCAGCACCTGGCCGCGATCAAGGGCACCAACTACGGCTGGCGCGACCAGATCATGCTCAAGTTCAAGACGCCTGTGTGGGAAAGCAAGGCGCGCATGTCCGGTGAGATTTACAGTAACGCCGGCCTCGGCATGCTCTGGATCGAGCCGGCGCTGAAAGGTGGCGCCAACGTGGTGATCAACCTGTCCGGCGACAATGCCCGCGTGATGCAAGCGTTCGGCGACAAGCAGATGGTCGATCAGGTGCTGATCCGTCTGCATGCATTTTATCCACAGGCCCGTGGCTCGTTCACCGGTTATGAAATCCGTCGCTACAGCACCGACCCGTCAATGGGCGGCGCCTACCTGGCTTACGGCCCGGGCCAGATCAGCAAGTTCTGGCGCATGTGGGAGCGCCCATTGCAACGTGTAACGTTTGCCGGCGAACACACCGACACCCTGTACCCGGGCACGCTGGAAGGCGCGCTGCGCACCGGTCAGCGTGCCGCCAGTCAGGTTGAAGACCTGGCCGCCGGCAAGTCGTTTGAGCCGGTCAAAGTGGTTCCAGCCGCAGCAGCGGCAGGCGCGGCGGGTGCCGTGGCGGCGAAGAAGGGCAACTTCTTCAGCAACCTGTTTGGCGGTTCGGATGACGAGAAGAAGCCAGAACCTGTGAAGGCACCTGAGCCGGCTCCAACGCCAGCGGCCCCAGCGCCTGCACCGGCTCCGGCACCTGCGCCAGCTCCGGTGGAAGCGCCGAAACCCGCCGCTCCGGTGAAAGCCGAACCAGCGAAGAAAGCGCCAGCCAAGCCTGCGGCGAAGAAGCCTGCGGCGAAGAAGCCTGCTGTGAAAACCGAGGCGAAGAAACCTGCAGCGAAGAAGGCTGAGCCGGCGAAGAAGCCAGCGGCGAAACCTGCGGCCAAGCCCGCAGCAGCTCCGGCGGCAACGACCGATACCAAGGCGCAGTAAGCCTTGCGGTGAATGAAGAAGCGCGGCGTTTATGCCGCGCTTTTTTTTGCCTGTCAGATCGCTTTCGCGAGCAGGCTCGCGAAGGGCCTGCTCAGACAACGCAATTCCATTTTTCGGCAACAACGCCCCGCGACACTTTTGCGTTTAATCTTTCCTTAACAAGCCACTTACAGACTCTTGATCGTATTTCTCGATATTTCAAAGCAAAATTTTCCGCTTTAATTCGATAGATAACTCGCTAGTCTTGGTTCGCAGTTCTCACAGGATTTGGGCAATGCAGCTACGTAACTCTGCTTCACGCTATGGTTGGGTCAGCATCTTCATGCACTGGGGCGTGGCGCTGGCGGTCTTCGGACTGTTTGCGCTGGGTCTGTGGATGGTGGGGCTGGATTACTACAGCAGCTGGCGCAAAGACGCGCCGGATCTGCACAAGAGCATCGGTCTGGTGCTGCTGGGTGTGATGGTGTTGCGGGTGTTGTGGCGCTTTATCAGCCCACCGCCACCGACGCTGCAAAGCTACAGCCGCATGACCCGCATCGGCGCCAAATTCGGCCACGGGTTTCTGTACGTCGGGCTGTTCGCTGTGATGCTTGCCGGTTACCTGATTTCCACCGCAGACGGTGTCGGGATCCCGGTGTTTGGCCTGTTTGAAGTTCCTGCACTGGTTTCCGGGCTACCGGATCAGGCAGATACCGCTGGGGTGATTCATCTCTGGCTGGCATGGGCGCTGGTAATTTTTTCCGGTCTCCATGCGTTGGCAGCATTGAAGCACCACTTTATCGATCGTGATGCGACCCTCACTCGAATGCTCGGTCGCAAAGCCTGAAGTTCAACCTCGACTCAAAGGAAAAGAAAGCATGTTGAAAAAGACTCTGGCCGCTCTGGCAATCGGTTCTGCCGTACTGTCCGCGAACGTGATGGCTGCTGATTACACTGTCGACAAGGAAGGCCAGCACGCTTTCGTCGACTTCAAGATCAGCCACCTGGGCTACAGCTACATCACCGGTACCTTCAAGGACATCGACGGCAAGTTCAGCTTTGACGCTGCCAAGCCTGAAGACAGCAAAATCGAATTCAACGTGAAAACCGCCAGCGTATTCACCAACCACGCCGAGCGCGACAAGCACATCTCCAGCAAAGACTTCCTGGACGTGGGCAAATACGCTGACGCCAAGTTCGTCTCCACCAGCGTCAAATCCACCGGCAAGAACGCCGCTGGCAAAGACACTGCCGACGTGACCGGCGACCTGACCCTGCACGGCGTGACCAAGCCAATCGTGGTCAAGGCCGTGTTCCTGGGTGAAGGCAAGGATCCATGGGGCGGCTACCGTGCCGGCTTCGAAGGCACCACCAGCATCAAGCGCTCTGATTTCGGCAAGATGATGGACCTGGGTCCACAGTCCGACAACGTCGATCTGTACATCTCGTTTGAGGGTGTGAAAGCGAAGTAATTTTCGCCGTCATGCAAAACGCCCCCGGTCGCAAGGCCGGGGGCGTTTTTTATTGCCTGCCACATCCCTTGGGGGAGCGAGCCTGCTCGCGAAAGCGGTCATTCAGTCAACATCATTGCTGACTGACCCGCCGCCTTCGCGAGCAGGCTCGCTCCCACAGGGGATATGCGGTGATTCAGGGATATTCGTGACGGCATAAAAAAATGCCCCGGCTCTTTCGAGTCGGGGCATTTTTCATTGCCGCGATAACTCAGCGATTGCGGGTCAGCAAGGCTGGTTTTTCACCGCGCGGACGGGTCGGCAGTTGATCGAGCTGCTCAGGCGTCGGGAAGCGGTCGGCTTTCGATTCCTTGTGCATGATCTTTGGCCCGGTGCTGCGCGGGTTCTGCACGGCCGGTTCGGCACGTTGCTGATCGTCGCGAGCCGGGCGGCGGTTGCGCGAGGACTCGTCACGACGGCCCTGGCCATCACGCGGAGCACCGTTGCGCGGGCCGTTGCGTTTGCCCGGCGGAGTGCCGGTGCTCGAACCGTTGCTGTTGCGCGGGCCGTTCTGGCGACCTTGCGACTGACCGCCACGTGGAGCGCCTGCGCCTGCGCCCTGAGTAGGCGCGCCTGGACGGCGACCACGGCCACCGGCAGGGGCGGCTTTCGGCACGTAATCGACGCGGTTACCGAAGTTATCGATATCGTCGTCGAGGAACTCGTCCGGTGCACGATCAGCCGCCGCGCGTGGTGGCTGGCTCGGACGCTGTTCGCGGGCCGGGCTGCCTTCACGTGGTTTCTGCTGACGGGCAGGGCGCTCGCCGCGTTCGCCGGCGGGTTTTTCCTTGCCCTTGTCTTTGCCTTTGTCCTTGCGACCGCCGCCACCACCGCCGCCATTCGGACCATCACCACGTGGGCCACGGGAGTTGCGCGGGTTGCGCATGTCCGGACGCTCACGGGCTTCCGGCTTCTCGGCTTCAATAGTGCTCGAATCGAAGCCCATCAGGTCGCCGTCGGCGATTTTCTGCTTGGTCATGCGTTCGATGCTTTTCAGCAGTTTTTCTTCGTCCGGGGCCACCAGCGAGATCGCCTCGCCCGAACGACCGGCACGGCCAGTACGGCCGATACGGTGCACATAGTCTTCATCGACGTTCGGCAGTTCGAAGTTGACCACGTGTGGCAACTGATCGATGTCCAGACCGCGCGCGGCGATGTCGGTCGCGACCAGGATGCGCACTTCACCGGCCTTGAAGTCGGCCAGGGCTTTGGTTCGAGCGTTCTGGCTCTTGTTGCCGTGGATCGCCACAGCCGGCAGGCCGTGCTTGTCCAGGTACTCGGCCAGACGGTTGGCGCCGTGCTTGGTGCGGGTGAACACCAGTACCTGTTCCCAGGCGCCGGCAGTGATCAGGTGCGCCAGCAGGGCACGCTTGTGGCTGGCCGGCAGACGGAACACGCGTTGCTCGATGCGCTCGACCGTGGTGTTCGGCGGTGTGACTTCGATGCGTTCCGGGTTGTGCAGCAGCTTGCCGGCAAGATCGGTGATGTCTTTGGAGAACGTCGCCGAGAACAGCAGGTTCTGACGCTTGGCCGGCAGACGCGCGAGGACTTTCTTCACGTCGTGGACGAAGCCCATGTCGAGCATGCGGTCGGCTTCGTCGAGGACGAGGATTTCGACGTGGGACAGATCGACACTGCCCTGGCCGGCGAGGTCGAGCAGACGACCCGGGCACGCGACGAGCACGTCAACGCCACGGGACATGGCCTGGACTTGCGGGTTCATGCCGACGCCACCGAAGATGCAGGCGCTGACGAATTTCAGGTCACGGGCGTAGATCTTGAAGCTCTCGTGAACCTGGGCCGCGAGTTCGCGGGTCGGGGTCAGGACCAGAACGCGCGGTTGGCGCGGGCCATGACGCTGGGATTTGTCCGGGTGACCGTTGGGGAACAACCGCTCCAGGATCGGAAGGGCGAAACCGCCGGTTTTACCGGTACCTGTCTGTGCCGCAACCATCAGGTCGCGACCTTGCAACACGGCGGGAATGGCCCGCTGTTGCACCGGAGTAGGCTCGGTATAGCCCGCATCTTCGATGGCACGGACTAAAGCCTCGGAGAGACCGAGGGAAGCAAAGGACATGAGTAATCCTGTTTTAGTTAGGGCTTGGCCCAATGGGAGTCTTGCCTGGCGCGAATCGCGTTTAAGAGGACGCGATCCCGTCCGGTCCTGCTGCGGTTCCGAAGGCACGTCAGGAGCGCTCGCGCGGGCTGAAAGCTGCGCTGTAGCGGGTCGAGAGGCCTGTTACGGTTCCGGGCGTCCGGGCGTGAGCCTGGCGGGAACGCCGGAGTATAACAGAGCAATCACTGCGCGCTGCTTTCCTGCTGCTCAACGGTTTTACGGCTGGCCGAGGCGTTGCCCAGCGGCACGGCGTCGACCGGGGCGGCGCCGTAGCGTGCGCTGAGCTCGGCATAGGCAGGTTCGCGCTTGAAACGCTTGAGCTCGGCGCCGAAACGCGCCACCAGCAAGTCCATCCCGGCATTGCGTCGAACGGCCAGATATTGGCTCTGACGGCTGATGACCGTGGGGTTTTCGGTGATTTGATCGCGGATATTCAATTGATCGAGCAAATGCTGACCCACGCGGCGATCGGTGATCAGCAAGTCGATGCGTCCGCGCAGCAGTTTGCCGAAGTTGGCCTCGTGGGTCGGTGCCGGCTCGCGGGTGAACAGTGTCGACTGACTGAAATCCGGGCTGTACAGATAGCCTGGCGAAGTGCCGATGGTCAGGCCTTTGAGGTCTTCGAGCTGGCGGAACGGATGGGGACGGTCATTGGCGTAGAACATCACGAACTCGACGTCCGACAGCGGTTCAATGGGGTAGAGCAGGGTGGCATCACGCTCGTCGCTCTGAAAAATGTCCAGCGCGCCGTCAGCCTGGCCAGTCTCGAGCATCGACAGGCAGCGTTTCCACGGCAGGAACTGCCATTCGACTTCGATTCCCAGACGCTTGAACACGATGGCGGTGGTTTCGTAGTCCAGCCCGAGGTTCCTGCCATCCTCTTCGTACACGTACGGTGCCCACGGCTCGGTGACAATACGCAGCTTCTCGCCCCGAGCGGCAAAGCTCAGGCAAGCAAAAACCAGCACGGTGAGTAACTGCGCGAAAAAAGGCATGGCTTGAGATTACGACGAGAAACGCGAAAGAGCCAGAAAGTGCCTGCACAAGCTCTAATTCGGGGATTCAAAAGCAAAAAATCGCAGCAACGACACCCCTGTAGGAGCTGCCGAAGGCTGCGATCTTTTTATCTTTCTTTTAGTGCTTAACGTGGCAACTTCAGGTTATTCCAGATCGCCAGACTAGGCTCAGCCTGGTTCATGGAATAGAAGTGCAGCCCCGGTGCGCCGCCCTGCAGCAGGCGTTCGCACATTTCGCTGACAACTTGCTCGCCGAAGCGCTGAATGCTCTGGCTGTCATCGCCGTAGGCTTCCAGTTGCTTGCGGATCCAGCGCGGGATTTCCGCACCGCAGGCGTCGGAGAACCGCGCCAGCTTGCTGTAGTTGGTGATCGGCATGATCCCCGGCACGACTGGAATATCCACGCCCAGCGCCTGCAAACGGTCGACGAAGTAGAAGTAGCTGTCGGCGTTGAAGAAGTACTGGGTGATCGCGCTGTCGGCGCCGGCGCGGGCCTTGCGCACGAAGTTGGCGAGATCGTCTTCGTAATTGCGCGCTTGTGGATGCATCTCCGGGTAAGCGGCAACTTCGATGTGGAAATGATCACCGGTTTCTTCACGAATGAACTCAACCAGTTCATTGGCGTGACGCAGCTCACCGCTGGTCATGCCCATGCCGGAGGGCAGGTCGCCACGCAGGGCAACGATGCGCTTGATGCCGGCAGCCTTGTACTCGTTCAGCAGGCCGCGCAGGTCGTCCTTGCTGTCGCCGACGCACGACAGGTGTGGTGCGGCCGGTACTTTGACTTCGCTTTCCAGTTGCAAAACGGTGTTGAGGGTGCGATCACGGGTCGAACCACCAGCGCCATAGGTGCAGGAGAAGAAATCGGGGTTGTACGTTGCCAGCTGACGGGCAACGTTGAGCAGCTTTTCATGCCCAGCATCGGTCTTGGTCGGGAAGAACTCGAAGCTGTAGCGACGGTCTTGGGACATGGTCATATCCTTGGAAACAAGAACCTTCGAGGCGCTGCAATCCCATGTGGGAGCGAGCCTGCTCGCGAAAGCGCCGGGTCAGACAACACAGATGTTGAATGTTGCGACGCCTTCGCGAGCAGGCTCGCTCCCACAGGGAGAGCGAGCAGACAGCGCCTGTTAGTAGCGGTAAGCGTGCGGCTTGAACGGGCCTTCGACGGTCACGCCGATGTAGTCAGCCTGTTGCTTGGTCAGTTGAGTGACCACGCCGCCGAAGCCGCGCACCATTTCCAGGGCCACTTCTTCGTCGAGTTTCTTCGGCAGCACTTCAACGGTCAGACGCTCGGCTTTCTGGGCTGGCGACAGGTCGGCATACTTCTGGCCGAACAGGAAGATCTGCGCCAGTACCTGGTTGGCGAACGAACCGTCCATGATGCGGCTCGGGTGACCGGTGGCGTTGCCCAGGTTCACCAGACGGCCTTCGGCCAGCAGGATCAGGTAGTCGTCGTTCTGCGCGTCGAAAGCGCCCGGGCCGGTACGGTGGATCTTGTGTACCTGTGGCTTCACTTCTTCCCATGCCCAGTTCTTGCGCATGAAAGCGGTGTCGATTTCGTTGTCGAAGTGGCCGATGTTGCAGACAACAGCGCGCTTCTTCAGGGCTTTGAGCATGTTCGCGTCGCAAACGTTGACGTTGCCGGTGGTGGTCACGATCAGGTCGATCTTGCCCAGCAGCGCCTTGTCGATGCTCGCTTCGGTGCCGTCGTTGATACCGTCGATGAACGGTGAAACCAGTTCGAAACCGTCCATGCAGGCCTGCATGGCGCAGATCGGGTCAACTTCGGAAACCTTGACGATCATGCCTTCCTGACGCAGGGACTGGGCCGAACCCTTGCCCACGTCACCGTAACCGATGACCAGCGCTTGCTTGCCGGACAGCAGGTGGTCGGTACCACGCTTGATCGCATCGTTCAGGCTGTGACGGCAGCCGTACTTGTTGTCGTTCTTGGACTTGGTCACCGAGTCGTTGACGTTGATCGCAGGGATCTTCAGCTCGCCCTTGGCCAGCATGTCCAGCAGGCGGTGAACGCCGGTGGTGGTTTCTTCGGTCACGCCGTGAACGCGATCCAGTACTTGTGGGTACTTGTCGTGCAGCAGCTGAGTCAGGTCGCCGCCGTCGTCGAGGATCATGTTGGCGTCCCATGGCTGGCCATCTTTCAGGATGGTCTGCTCCAGGCACCACTCGTACTCTTCTTCAGTTTCGCCTTTCCAGGCGAAAACCGGGATGCCGGCAGCGGCGATGGACGCAGCAGCCTGATCCTGAGTCGAGAAAATGTTGCAGGACGACCAACGTACTTCGGCACCCAGGGCAACCAGGGTTTCGATCAGCACGGCAGTCTGAATGGTCATGTGGATGCAGCCGAGGATTTTCGCGCCCTTGAGCGGCTGCTCGGAGGCGTACTTGCGGCGCAGACCCATCAGGGCCGGCATTTCCGACTCGGCGATGATGGTTTCGCGACGGCCCCAGGCAGCCAGGGACATGTCGGCAACTTTGTAATCGTTAAAATCTGCAGGCGTGATAACAGCGCTCATGAAGAGCCTCCATTCGTAATGTATGCGAATGGGCGCCGTTGTGCGTTTAGTGTCCGGCCGTGGCCAGTCAACGCCCCATCCGAGCCTGACAGGTTGATCCTGCTGCAGCGCCCCTCGGACAGGTGGCGGGAAAACGGTAGCAAGTGAAGGTTACCGTTTTGAAACGGGGGCGATTATAGCCGTCTAGACTGATCTTCCAAAGGGTTTCTGTCGGCCAGATGAAGATCGCTAATAGCGACCATAGTAGAAGGCTCATGGAGCCTGACCGCTCGGTCTGCCAAGATGGCGCCATCTTTCGGCAAACGCTCAGGAGTGACCATGAATTTCCACACCCGCAAATGGGTAAAACCCGAAGACCTCAACCCCAACGGCACCCTGTTCGGCGGCAGCCTGCTGCGCTGGATCGACGAAGAAGCGGCGATTTACGCGATCGTCCAGTTGGGCAATCAGCGCGTGGTGACCAAGTACATTTCCGAAATCAACTTCGTCAGCGCCTCGCGCCAGGGCGACATCATCGAACTGGGCATCACCGCCACCGAGTTCGGCCGCACCTCGATCACCCTGACCTGCGAAGTGCGCAACAAGATCACCCGCAAGAGCATTCTCACCGTCGAGAAAATGGTATTCGTCAACCTCGGCGAAGACGGCCTGCCGGCGCCGCACGGTCGCACCGAGATCAAGTACGTCAAAGACCAGTTCAAGGAAGATGAGCTCGTCAGCGAGTAATGCGAGCCCTGTAGGAGCTGCCGAAGGCTGCGATCTTTTGACTTTGTCTTTGTAGAGCAAGATCAAAAGATCGCAGCCTGCGGCAGCTCCTACACGGGCATGCGTAAATCCGGGGATTTGCTAGGCGCGTACAGAACGTATTCCAGGCAAGAACGGTCGTAGCTGAAAGCCCCCCACCCGGTTCCCACGCCATGACCACCCCGACAGACGGCAAGACCCCCAACCTCTCGACCGATGAACAGCACGAAGTCGAGAAAAACCAGCCGCCCCGCGCGGCGGTTCTGCATGAAATCATCCGCACCCAGGGCGATCAGGAACTGGAGCGCAGCATCGCTGCATTGTGGTGGTCGGCGCTTGCCGCCGGGTTGACCATGGGCCTGTCGCTGATGGGCATGGGCCTGCTCAATTCGCGCCTGCCCGAAGGTGACGAGTTCAAGGTAATCGCCAGTTTCGGCTACTGCGCCGGTTTCCTCGCGGTGATTCTCGCCCGCCAGCAACTGTTCACCGAAAACACCCTGACCGCCGTTCTGCCGGTGATGACCAAACCGACCCTGGCCAATTTCGGTCGGCTGATCCGCTTGTGGGGCGTTGTCCTGTTCGGCAATTTGTGCGGGACGATTCTGGTGGCATACGTGATGCTCGAGCTGCCGATCTTCGACACCAAGACCGATCATGCCTTCCTTGAAATTGGCCGCAAGGTCATGGAAAACCACGCCAGTCAGATGTTCGCCAAAGGCATCGTTTCCGGCTGGATGATCGCCACCATGGTCTGGATGATCCCGTCCATGGAGAGCGCGAAGATGTGGATCATCATCCTCATCACCTACCTGATGGCGCTGGGCGACTTCACCCACATCGTGGTCGGTTCGGCGGAAGTGTCGTATCTGGTATTTGCCGGCGAGCTGCCGTGGAGTGATTTCTGGATGGTGTTTGCAGGTCCCACGCTGGCGGGGAACATCATCGGCGGCAGTTTCATCTT
Organism: Pseudomonas sp. B21-051; assembly: GCF_024748795.1. NCBI lineage: Bacteria > Pseudomonadati > Pseudomonadota > Gammaproteobacteria > Pseudomonadales > Pseudomonadaceae > Pseudomonas > Pseudomonas sp. B21-051. The sequence goes on along the minus strand of NZ_CP087166.1, from coordinate 5,572,575 downwards.
CGCCCTGATCAGCCATGCACAGATCCGCAGCGAGAGCGGCGCGCCGAAAGATACAGGCAAGGCGAAACAGCCTGCGGATCAGGCCGAAAAGCCCGATCCGCAGCAGATCAAGAAATGATCAGTGGTGCGCCGGCTCGGCCGCTGTGGCCGGCTCGTCACGGGTGGCGTGCTTGACCAGCTTGCCGATGGTCAGACCCTGCAACAGGATCGACGACAGCACCACGATGTAAGTGATGCTCAGCAGCAGATCGCGCTCCGGGCCCAGCGGCAGGGCCAGCGCCAGTGCTACCGACACCCCACCGCGCAAACCGCCCCAGGTCAGAATGCGGATGGTGCCGCGCGGCACCGTGCGCCAACGCCGCAGCAGAACGATGGCCGGGGCCACAGTGAGCAGGCGCGACAGCAGAATAGCCAGCGCCAGCAAACTGGCCGCCGCAACGTGCGCCCAGTTGAACGGCAGCAACAACAGCTCCATGCCGATCAGTGCGAACAGCAGCGCATTGAGCATGTCATCGAGCAGCTCCCAGAAGCCGTCGAGGTACTTGCGGGTCATGTCGTTCATCGCCAGGTTGCGCCCCAGGTTACCGATGATCAGACCAGCCACCACCATCGCAATCGGCGCCGAGACGTGCAGCTCGGTGGCCATCGCCGAACCGCCGATCACCAGCGCCAGGGTCAGCATCACCGTGATCTGATGCTGTTGGACACTTTTGATCATGCGGTACACCCCATAACCGATCAGCCCGCCAAACAGCACGCCGCCAAGGGCTTCGTGCACGAACAGCATGGCCGTGGCGCTGATGGTCGGCGTCTCACCCAATTGGGCGATGCCCAGCAGCACGGTGAACACCACCACCGCCGTGCCGTCATTGAACAGCGACTCGCCGACGATGGTGGTTTTCAGCGGCTTCGAGGCATTGGCGGTACGCAGTACGCCGAGCACCGCGATCGGGTCGGTCGGCGAAATCAGTGCGCCGAACAGCAGACAGTAGAGGAAGCTCACGTGCCAGCCGAACAGGGCAAAAATGTAATAGGCGAGGCTGCCGATCACGGCGGTGGCAATCAGCACACCGAAAGTGGCCAACAGGCCGATGGGCCAGCGGTAGCTGCGCAGGTCGTTGAGATTGACGTGCAGGGCGCCGGCGAACAGCAGGAACGACAGCATCCAGTTCATCAGCAGATCGCCGAAGTCGATCTGGCCGATCAGTTGCTGCACGCGCTCTTCGAGGCCGGGATAGCCGAGCACGCTCAGGCCTTGCAGCAACAGGGAGAACATCAGCGCGGTGACCATCACGCCGATAGTCGGCGGCAGGCCGATAAAGCGGTAATTGACGAAGGTGAGAAGGGTGGTGAGGCAGATAAAAGCGGCGACAAGTTCTAGCATCCGGGCTCCATTGGATGGGGGTGGAAAGACAGCGCCCCGATTCTTCGGCGCAAAGGTTGGATGGGCTGATTCGGGGTGGGGACACAATCACTTCCCCTCGGTTGGTCAGCCGCAGACATTGGTGTAGGGTCAACAAAAAAATCAAGGAGTGGGACGTGGCGGCGACAGTTCTGGTGTTAATGGCGGCGCTGTTGCATGCGACGTGGAATACCCTGATCAAGTTCAGTGCCGAACGGCTGCTGGTGGTGGCGTGCATGGACACGGTGGCGCTGTTGTTCGTGGCGCTGGTGTCACCTTTTATCAGCCTGCCGCCGGTGGAAATCTGGCCGTGGATTCTGGCTTCGGCGGCGTTCGAGCTGCTGTATCGCTATCTGCTGATTCAAGCTTATCGGGTCGGCGACCTCGGGTTGGTCTACCCGCTGATGCGCGGCTTGTCGCCGCTGGTGGTGCTGGCGCTGACCCTGATCTTCGCCGGCGAAGTGCTCACTGCGCAGCAGATCTTCGGGATCATGCTGATTCCGCTGGGCATGGTCTGCCTGCTCTGGCAGGGCGGTGGCGGTAAGCATTTGCCGTGGTCGATGCTGCCGGTGGTGGCGCTGATCGGCTTGTGCATCGGTTGCTACACCTACATCGATGGTCAGGCCCTGCGGCGCTGGTCGCATCCACTGGATTACCTGGTCTGGGTCACGCTGTTCAGCGCCTGGCCATTCCCGTTGCTGGCGTGGGTGGCCAAACGCCCGGCATTTCTGGTGTTCTGGCGCGAGCAGTGGAAGCTGGGTCTGGCGGTCGGGTTCTGTGTGTTGTTCAGCTACGCTCTGGTGCTGTGGGCGATGCAGTTGGGCTCGATTGCTGAAGCGGCAGCGCTGCGTGAAATCAGCGTGATTCTGGTGGTGCTGTTCGGCATGCGCTACCTGAAAGAACCTTTCGGCAGGCCGCGGCTCTTAGCCTGTGGGCTGGTGCTGATCGGCATGCTGGTGATGAAGTTCTGACTGCCCGCAATTCTCTATCACTCGAAGAAGGACGGCTTTATGACGGTGGCTCTGTGGTGCGTATTGATCGCGATTTTCCTGCCGTATGTGTGCACGATCGTGGCCAAGGCCACCGGCGGTTTCAGGCTTCAGGACAACCATGATCCCCGGGATTTTCTCGAAAGTCTCAACGGCGTGGCCCGACGGGCGCATGCGGCGCAGCTGAACAGCTTCGAAGTGACCCCGGCATTCGCGGCGGCGGTGATCGTTGCGCATCTGGTAGGCACCGCGCAGCTGGTGACGGTGAATGTGCTGGCGGTGCTGTTTATCACCAGTCGCCTGCTGTACATCATCTGCTACCTGGCGGACTGGGCGGTTCTGCGGTCGCTGGTATGGTTTGTCGGGATGGGCCTGATTGCAGCGTTCTTCTTTGTCTCGGTATAGATAAAGCAAGATCAAAAGATCGCAGCCTGCGGCAGCTCCTACAGGAGTACGCATTCCTCTGTAGGAGCTGCCGCAGGCTGCGATCTTTTTGCTTTTCAAGTTTTATCGGCGACCTGCGGCACTTGCGGCAACGCCGCGCCTTTGGGCCAGAGCATCCAGATCTGCCCCTGCTGCTTCATGTCCCCGGCCAATTGCCCGGCCGCATCGCCAGTACCCCAGAACAGGTCCGCACGCACCTCGCCGGCAATCGCGCCGCCAGTGTCCTGCGCTGCGACCGGACGCACCAACGCCGTGCCATCGGGGCGGGTGGTCGACAGCCACAGCAGACTGCCCAAAGGAATCACCTTGCGATCCACTGCTGCGCTGTAACCCGCAGTCAGCGGCACGTTCAGCGAGCCGCGCGGGCCTTCGTTGCTGTCCGGGTTGCGAGTGAAAAACACGTAGCTCGGGTTGCTGCCCAGCAGTTCCGGAATGCGCGACGGGTTGGCCTTGGCCCAGTTGCTGATCGCGCCCATGGTCACGTCTTCTTTCTTCAACTCGCCCTGTTCCACCAGCCAGCGGCCGATCGGTCGGTACGGGTGGCCGTTCTGATCGGCGTAGGCAATGCGCAGCTGTTTGCCATCCGGTGTCTGAATCCGCCCGGAACCCTGGATCTGCAAAAACTGCAGGTTCATCGGATCGGTCAGGTAGGCCACTACCGGCGCTTTGACGCCTTTGGATTCGATGGTCGCCGCGTCGTCATACGGCTTGAGCACTCGGCCTTCGAGACGGCCACGCAGGCGTTTGCCCTTGAGCTCCGGATAAATGCTGTCCAGTGAGACGATGATCATGTCTTCCGGCACGCCGTACACCGGCACGTTTGCCACCTCGGTGGGCGTCAGGCTGCCGGGGTAGACCGGTTCGTAGTAACCGGTGATCAGACCGTTGGGGTTGTCATGCTCGGCGCGCAGCCCGAATACGTCGAGGTTCTGCTTGAGGAAGGCGCGGATCTCGTTGGCGCTCAGCGGCACGTTGGCGGCTGCCGCGCAGGTGCCGCCCCAGATCGGATCAGCCTTGAGTCGGGTGCAGGCGCTGCGCCAAGAGCCGAAACCGGCGACCAGATCGCTGTCGGACACCGCCGGCAAGGCTTCCCAGGTGGCGCTGGAATAAGTGGCCAAGGCATGGGTTTTCGGTTTGGCAGTGTCGCCACCGGTGCAGCCGGCAAGGATTGCCAGCAATGGCAGGGTTGCGATCAGTGGGTGACGCCAGGCCTTGAAGCGGCTGTTCATGGAGTGATTCCTGTGCCGGTTGCCCAAGTGCTCCATGCGCTCGGGCAACCCGTATTTTTAATAGGGCTATTGGTGTTTGTCGGCGACGCGAGGATACTGGCCGCCGAATTCCGTGACCTGAAGCCACCATGACTCTTAAAAGAATTTCTGTTGTATTGCTGGCCTGTCTGACCTTGGCCGCCTGTGGCGGCGTCGATCCGAATTCTCCGCTGGGGCAACGCAAGGCGATCTTCAAACAGATGCTCAAGACCGGCGAAGACCTGGGCGGCATGTTGCGCGGACGCATTCCGTTCGACGGGCCGAAATTCGCCGAAGGCGCAGTGAAGCTCGATGCGTTGTCGCATGAACCGTGGAAGCATTTCCCGCAGGTGCGTGAAGAAGATCACACCAGCGCCAAGGATGATGTCTGGCTGCGTCAGGCCCGCTTTCAGGAATTGGCCCGCAACCTTGAAGCGGCCACCGGTGAACTGGTAATCGCCGGTAAGGTTCAGCCGTACAAGGCCAGTAACCTCGGGCCGGCCGTGCAGAAGGTTGAAGATGCCTGCAGCGCTTGCCATAAAGAGTTTCGGGATCATTGATTGTCGGAAACTGCCGGACGACTGTGGCGAGGGAGCTTGCTCCCGCTCGGCGGCGCAGCCGTCGTAAACCCATTCAACCAAGTTGAGTCTGCTGCAGCGCCATTGAATGGAGTTGGGGCCGCTTTGCGGCCCAGCGGGAGCAAGCTCCCTCGCCACAGGACGTCTCCCTCAACACTGGTTACTTGTCGATCTGGTCCAGCGCATCCTGCAGCTCTTTGCGCGATTCGGCGAGCTTGTCCTTGCGCTTGTTGATCTTCTCCGGATCGCCTTTCTTCATCGCCTTGTCGAGATCAGCCTGACGCTTGCTCACTTCGTGCTTGGCTTCCAGCACCTTGTTTTCGCGTTCTTTCTTCAGACCGGCATCGGTGCAGTTCTTGGTCACTTCATCCAGAGCGGTCTGCAGACCGGCCTGCTGATCGGTGTTGCCCCGGGATTTGGCTTGTTCGATCTGATTGATGATGCCCTGCTTCTTCGCAGCGCAACCGGTCAGGCCTGGTGCATCTTCGTCGGCCATCGCAGGCGCGGCCAGGACGCCACAGAGAGTCAGCAAGGCAAGCGGTGCAAGAAATTTCATAAAAGCTCCATGTGCAAAGGCAGTCGGGTCGGGGGCACTGCGCTGTTTGAGCGTCTGACGGCCCTTGGGTTCCCGGCTGCCGGGGGATTGCGTGATCAGAAACCGTCGATTCCGGCGGCGCGTAATGTGTCACTCAAGGCCAGCACCTGCGGGTCGCGGAAGAATGCGCTCAATTGCGCCGCGCGGCCCGGGCCGATTCCGGCTTCTGCCTGCCATTGTTCGGTGTCGCGTTGTGCCAGCGCCTGCCACGAGTCGGCCAGTTGTGCCTGCCCCGTCGACGGTAAACCCAATGCTTTGAGCCACTGGGTGAACGGCCGTTGGCGGGCGCTGTGAAAACTGTTGATCAGACGTGCGCTGCTGCGTTCGCCGAAGCCGGCAATGTTAGCAAGCTCTGGCTCGTCGAGGGTCAACCAATCCAGCAGGTTGTTCAGGCGGCCTGTTTCCAGAAGTTTCTCCCAGGTGCCGCGCCCGACATTCTGCAGCGCCAGCCCCTGCTTGCCACTGAGCCAGGTCAGGCGCGCGAGAAACTGGCTTTCGCAACCGGGTGTCGGTTGCCAGCAGCTCAAGGCGTGAAAATCGCGCGTGTCGGGAATATCGAGGGCGGCTCGTTCGGTGGTACGCAACACCACACTGTCGAGTCGTGGAATCGTCAGCCCGGCCAGGCTGATTGCCACTTGATCACCGGGACGGATATCCAGCGCCTGCCAGCGCTTGAGTGAACCGGCACTGACGCGTCTGATCTCGCGGTCATCGAGCATCACCGGCGACAACTCCAATACCGGCGTGATGCGACCGCTGCGGCCGACTTTGAAATTGACTTTGCGCACTTCGGCCAGCGCTCGGGCAAACGGGTATTTCCAGGCGATAGCCCAGTAGGGTGCGCTCGCCTGCCAGCGCTCAGCCGGTGGGCGCTGGCTCTGGCGCAAGACAATGCCGTCGGTGGCGAAGGGCAAGGGCGATCGATACCAGTGCTCGCGCCATTTTTGCGCGTCGGCAAGGTTGGCGATGACCTGACTGAATGGCGCTGTCGTGGCGAAGCCCAACGTCGCTAGCGTCGATATTCTTTCAGGCAGATTCGCCGGACCCTGCGGCCAGTCCCAGACGAACAGACCGATCCCGGACGCCTGTTCTGCGCTCAAGGTTTTACGGCTCATCAGCCCGGCAACCGTGGCGCGGGCGTTGACGCTGCCGGCGCTGGCTTGCACATGTTGATCCAGGCGCCAGTAGAGCTCGCCCTGCACCAGCAGGTCCAGCGGTTGGCTCAGTTGTTGCGGAATGGCAGCGATCTTTTGCGCCGATGCTGTCCAGTCCTGACCGCTGACCCCGTCGCCGCGACTGATCGCTTGCTGCAACAGGCCACGGCGGTAAATCAGTGTCACTGCGACGCCATCGACCTTGGGTTGTGCCCAGACATTCTGCCGATCCTTTAACCATGCTTGAACGGCGGCGGCTTGGTGAAGCTTGTCCAGACCGGTGTGGGCGATTGGATGCGCGACGGAGCCAGACGCGCTGCGCAACGGTTCGGGCGCTGCGGGCTGCTGGAAGCACTGGCGCCATTCGATGAGCCGCACGCGCGATTGATCGTAGAGTTCGTCGGCAATCAGCGAGCGGCCTTCGCGGTGGTAGGCGTCGTCCCATTGGTCGATCTGCTTTTGCAGGGCCGAGATTTCAGTTTTTGCCCTGCTGGCAGACCAGTCGGGGCAGGCGGAATAAGCGATCAGAGGCGTGAAGCTCAGTAGAACAACGGAAAACAGGCGCAGCGTGGCAAGCATTTTGAGCGTCCTTGCTCAGGGGGAATGCTTGAAGGCTAGGCGAGGATTGCGGGTCGGGTAGCCTGGGTGTTTTGCGGGGTGTTGCGCAGCGTTAAAGTCAAAAGATCGCAGCCTGCGGCAGCTCCTACAGGGGGATGCGTTGTGTAGGAGCTGCCGAAGGCTGCGATCTTTTGATCCTGGCAAGCATGAAAAAGCCCCGCATGGCGCGAACCGTGCGGGGCTTTTTTTGCAGCCGGGGAGGGCTTACAGACCAGCAGCGGAACGCAGAGCGTCGGCGCGGTCGGTTTTTTCCCAGGTGAACGTGGTGAAGGTGTCTTCGCCAACAGTCTTGGTCTGCGGAGCACGACCGAAGTGGCCGTAGGCTGCAGTTTCCTGGTACATCGGGTGCAGCAGATCAAGCATGGTGGTAATCGCGTATGGACGCAGGTCGAACACTTCACGCACCAATTTGATGATCTTGTCATCGCTGATCTTGCCGGTACCGAAGGTGTTCAGCGAGATCGAAGTCGGCTGAGCGACACCGATGGCGTAGGACACCTGGATCTCGCAACGCTCGGCCAGGCCGGCAGCGACGATGTTCTTGGCAACATAACGGCCAGCGTAGGCCGCCGAACGGTCAACCTTCGATGGATCTTTACCGGAGAACGCGCCACCGCCGTGACGGGCCATGCCGCCGTAGCTGTCGACGATGATCTTGCGACCGGTCAGACCGCAGTCACCTACCGGGCCGCCAATGATGAACTGGCCGGTCGGGTTGATGTGGAACTGGGTGTCTTTGCTCAGCAGTTCGGCAGGCAGCACGTGCTTGACGATCAGCTCCATCACGCCTTCGCGCAGGTCTTTGTAGGACACTTCAGGGTTGTGCTGGGTCGACAGAACAACGGCGTCGATACCGACAACCTTGCCGCCTTCGTAACGGCACGTCACTTGCGACTTGGCGTCCGGACGCAGCCACGGCAGCAGACCCGATTTGCGGGCTTCGGCCTGGCGCTGCACCAGCTGGTGCGAGAAGGTGATCGGCGCTGGCATCAGCACGTCGGTTTCGTTGCTGGCGTAGCCGAACATCAGGCCCTGGTCGCCAGCGCCCTGATCTTCAGGCTTGGCACGGTCAACACCCTGGTTAATGTCAGGGGATTGCTTGCCGATGATGTTCATCACGCCGCAGGTCGCGCCGTCGAAGCCGACTTCGGAGCTGGTGTAGCCGATGTCGCAGATCACGTCACGAACGATCTGCTCCAGGTCGACCCAGGCGCTGGTGGTCACTTCACCGGCCACGATGGCCACGCCGGTCTTGACCAGGGTTTCCACAGCAACGCGTGCGTGTTTGTCCTGGGCGATAATGGCGTCCAGCACCGCATCGGAAATCTGGTCGGCGATTTTGTCCGGATGTCCTTCAGACACGGACTCGGAGGTGAAGAGGGAGTATTCGCTCATCTCGATGTTTTCCTGAATTTACCGATGGTGAGTGTCGCCAGCCGGTCGCTGAAAATGGCGAACCTGGATCTGGAAACCATTACGTAAGCCTACATAGAGGCTGTCCCCGGGAACGAGTCCCGCAGCGGTGGCCCAACGGGCCAAATCGTCCTGTTCAAACCCCAACCACAGATCACCGCAGGCCTCCCTGGCCCAACTCTGGTTGTGGCTACATAACTCTGTCACGAGCAGGCTACCGCCCGGTTGCAGCAGGCCGGCCATGTGCTTGAGCGCTTCGGCCGGCGCGGCGAAATGGTGCAACACCATGTTCAGTACCACGCAATCGGCCTGAAGGCTGGTGCCATTCAATGCATCGGCCAATTGCAGGCTGACGTTAGCCAGCCGTTCACGTTCACATACCTGACGCGCCAGTTCGAGCATCGCCGGGCTGTTGTCCAGCGCGGTTACGGTGCCGAAGCGGCGGGCCAGTTCCGGCAGGAAAGCACCATCGCCGGGGCCGACTTCAATGGCCGTGGCAGCACCATTGAAGTTCAGTTTGTCGAGCAGGGCCAGCACACTGTCACGGTACTGCGGCAGGCCTGCGATCAAGTCTTGCTGGGCGCGGAATTTCTCCGCGACCCGGGCGAAAAAGTCCTGACTGGCCGCTTCACGTTGTCCATGGACCTGCGTGATGCGTGCCTGCACGTCGTCCGGCAGCGCCAGATTGTCGACTTCTTCTAACAATGCGGCGTGCAACTTGCCGCCCAGCAATTCGGTGTGGGGCAGGGCGCGGCGATAGAAAATCGCGTTGCCTTCGCGGCGCGTCGCCACCAGATCGGCCTGGGCCAGCACCTTGAGGTGGTGGCTCATACCGGACTGACCGATACCGAAAATCTGCGCCAGCTCCAGTACGCCGAACGAGTCATTGGCCAGCGCGCGCAATACATTCAGGCGCAGCGGGTCGCCACCGGCCTTGCACAGGGCCGCCAGCTCGTCGCAGTCATCATGGCGAATGGAAGGCACGCGTAAGTTCATGGGGCAGCAGTCTAGTGACGGTGGGAAATCGCCGCAAGGGCAATATCAAAAAGTTTTGATATTGCTCGATAGATGGCACTTCTCACTGGCTGGTTAACTCTACAAACGAACAGCGGAAAGGTTTCACCAGGCGAAACCGCCGTCCAGCACGGGAAAAACGCCTTCGGATGACTATCTGTCATTGCCCCGAGGCGCTCCGGTGAGGGAAAATGCCCTCCTTTTTTCCGTTTCAATCTATTCACACCCAGGAGATCAGCGATGCCTAGCCGTCGTGAGCGTGCCAACGCCATTCGTGCCCTCAGCATGGATGCCGTGCAAAAAGCCAACAGCGGCCATCCCGGTGCCCCTATGGGTATGGCAGATATCGCCGAAGTACTTTGGCGCGACTACCTCAAGCACAACCCGAGCAACCCGTCGTTCGCCGACCGTGACCGCTTCGTGCTGTCCAACGGCCACGGCTCGATGTTGATCTACTCGCTGCTGCACCTGACCGGTTACGATCTGTCGATCGACGACCTCAAGCAGTTCCGTCAACTGCACAGCCGCACCCCGGGCCACCCGGAATTCGGCTACACCCCGGGCGTCGAGACCACCACCGGCCCGCTGGGTCAGGGTCTGGCCAACGCCGTCGGCTTCGCCCTGGCGGAAAAAGTCCTGGGCGCGCAGTTCAACCGTCCTGGCCACAACATCGTTGATCACCACACTTACGTGTTCCTCGGTGATGGCTGCATGATGGAAGGCATTTCCCACGAAGTCGCTTCCCTGGCCGGCACTCTGGGCCTGGGCAAGCTGATCGCCTTCTACGATGACAACGGCATCTCCATCGACGGCGAAGTCGAAGGCTGGTTCACCGACGACACCCCGAAGCGTTTCGAATCCTACAATTGGCAGGTGATCCGCAACGTCGACGGTCACGATCCGGAAGAGATCAAGACCGCCATCGAAACCGCGCGCAAGAGCCCGCTGCCGACCCTGATCTGCTGCAAGACCACCATCGGTTTCGGTTCGCCGAACAAGCAGGGCAAGGAAGATTGCCACGGCGCCCCACTGGGTGACGCGGAAATCGCCCTGACCCGTCAGGCGCTGAACTGGAACTACGGCCCGTTCGAAATCCCTGCAGACATTTATGCCGAGTGGGATGCCAAGGAAAAAGGTCGCGCCGCCGAAGCCGAATGGGACCAGCGTTTCGCTGCCTACTCCGCAGCATTCCCGACCGAAGCCAACGAGCTGATCCGTCGTCTGAGCGGCGAACTGCCAGCCGACTTCGCGGAAAAAGCCTCGGCCTACATCGCTGAAGTGGCGGCCAAAGGCGAAACCATCGCCAGCCGTAAAGCCAGCCAGAACACCCTGAACGCGTTCGGCCCGCTGCTGCCGGAACTGCTCGGCGGTTCGGCTGACCTGGCCGGTTCCAACCTGACCCTGTGGAAAGGTTGCAAAGGCGTCAGCGCTGAAGACGCCAGCGGCAACTACATGTACTACGGCGTGCGCGAATTCGGCATGACCGCGATTATGAACGGCGTATCCCTGCACGGCGGCCTGGTGCCTTACGGCGCGACCTTCCTGATGTTCATGGAATATGCGCGCAACGCGGTGCGCATGTCGGCGCTGATGAAGAAGCGCGTGATCCACGTCTACACCCACGACTCCATCGGTCTGGGCGAAGACGGCCCGACGCACCAGCCGATCGAGCAACTGACCAGCCTGCGGACCACGCCGAACCTCGACACCTGGCGTCCAGCCGATGCCGTTGAATCGGCGGTGGCCTGGAAAAACGCGCTGGAGCGTAAGGACGGCCCATCGGCGCTGATCTTCTCGCGTCAGAACCTGCAGCACCAGGAACGCGATGCCGGTCAGATCGCCGGCATCAGCCGCGGTGGTTACGTGTTGAAGGACTGCGCAGGCGAGCCTGAGCTGATCCTGATCGCCACCGGTTCGGAAGTCGGTCTGGCCGTTCAGGCCTACGACAAACTGACCGAGCAAGGCCGCAAGGTGCGCGTGGTTTCCATGCCTTGCACCAGCGTTTTCGATGCGCAGGACGCCGGCTACAAGCAATCGGTTCTGCCGCTGCAGGTCAGCGCACGTATTGCGATCGAAGCGGCTCACGCCGACTTCTGGTTCAAGTACGTGGGTCTGGAAGGTCGCGTGATCGGCATGACCACCTACGGCGAATCGGCTCCGGCTTCGGCACTGTTCGAAGAGTTCGGCTTCACCCTGGAAAACATCCTGGGTCAGGCTGAAGAGCTGCTGGAAGACTAAGCAGTACGAATGCGGTAGCCCAGGCTGCCGCGTTCCCCTGTAGGAGCTGCCGAAGGCTGCGATCTTTTGATCCTGTTTTTCAAGATCAAGATCAAAAGATCGCAGCCTTCGGCAGCTCCTACATGGGGTTGTGTTGTTAGCGAATACTATCGAGAACCCCATGCCTCAACCGCGTCCCTACAAAGTTGCACTCAACGGCTACGGCCGGATTGGTCGTTGCGTCTTGCGTGCGTTGTTCGAGCGAGGCGAGAAGGCCGGGTTTGAAATTGTCGCGATCAACGATCTGGCGGACATGGCCAGCATCGAATACCTGACACGCTTCGACTCCACCCACGGCCGCTTTCCCGGCGAAGTGCGAGTAGACGGCGATTGTCTGCATATTAATGGCGACTGCGTGAAGGTCCTGCGCAGTGCCACCCCCGAAGGCATCGACTGGGCGGCGCTGGGCGTCGACCTGGTGCTTGAGTGCTCCGGTGCTTACCACACCCGTGAAGACGGCCAGCGCTTCCTCGACGCCGGCGCGCCACGCGTGCTGTTCTCGCAACCGATGGCCAGCGAGGCGGATGTCGACGCCACCATCGTCTACGGTGTCAATCAGGATTGCCTGACCGGCGCCGAACTGCTGGTGTCCAACGCTTCCTGCACCACCAACTGCGGCGTGCCGCTGTTGCGTCTGCTGGACAAGGCGATTGGCCTGGATTACGTGTCGATCACCACGATTCACTCGGCGATGAACGATCAGCCAGTGATCGACGCCTATCACCACGAAGACCTGCGCCGCACCCGCTCGGCGTTCCAGTCGGTAATCCCGGTGTCCACTGGTCTGGCACGCGGTATCGAGCGCCTACTGCCGGAACTTGCGGGGCGAATTCAGGCCAAAGCCGTACGCGTGCCGACGGTCAACGTGTCTTGCCTCGACATCACGATGCAGACCGCCACCGCGACCGATGCCAACGAGGTCAACCGGATCCTGCGCGAAGCCGCCACCAACGGCCCGCTCAAAGGTCTGCTGGCCTACACCGAGCTTCCCCACGCAAGCTGTGATTTCAACCATGACCCACATTCGGCCATCGTCGATGCCAGTCAGACCCGTGTTTCCGGCCCCAAACTGGTGAACATCCTGGCCTGGTTCGACAACGAATGGGGTTTTGCCAACCGAATGCTGGACGTTGCAGACCACTATCTGCAAACAGCGATTTCAAAAAAACCTGCTCTCTAAGAACAGTTACTCAGGAAGTGCGACCCATGACCGTGTTGAAGATGTCCGACCTCGATCTGCAAGGTAAGCGCGTATTGATTCGCGAAGACCTCAACGTCCCAGTCAAGGACGGTGTTGTCACCAGCGATGCGCGTATCCTGGCTTCGCTGCCGACCATCAAGCTGGCCCTGGAAAAAGGCGCGGCGGTGATGGTGTGTTCGCACCTGGGCCGTCCGACCGAAGGCGAGTTCTCCGCCGAGAACAGCCTCAAGCCAGTCGCTGACTACCTGAGCAAGGCCCTGGGCCGCGAAGTGCCGCTGGTGGCCGATTACCTGGGCGGCGTTGACGTCAAGGCCGGCGACATCGTGCTGTTCGAAAACGTGCGCTTCAACAAGGGCGAGAAAAAGAACGCCGACGAACTGGCCCAGCAATACGCCGCCTTGTGCGACGTGTTCGTGATGGACGCCTTCGGCACCGCGCACCGTGCCGAAGGTTCGACCCACGGCGTGGCCAAGTTCGCCAAGGTCGCGGCTGCTGGCCCGCTGTTGGCCGCTGAACTGGATGCACTGGGCAAGGCGCTGGGCGCACCGGCCAAGCCAATGGCTGCGATCGTTGCCGGCTCCAAGGTGTCGACCAAACTCGACGTCCTCAACAGCCTGAGCCAGATCTGCGATCAACTGATCGTCGGCGGCGGCATCGCCAACACTTTCCTGGCTGCCGCCGGTCACCCGGTCGGCAAGTCGCTGTACGAGCCGGACCTGCTGGACACCGCGCGTGCCATCGCCGCCAAGGTCAGCGTGCCGCTGCCGGTGGACGTGGTTGTTGCCAAGGAGTTCGCTGAAAGCGCTGAAGCCACCGTCAAGCTGATCGCTGACGTTGCCGCTGACGACATGATCCTGGATATCGGCCCGCAAACCGCGGCCAACTTTGCCGAACTGCTGAAATCGTCGAAAACCATTCTGTGGAACGGTCCGGTCGGCGTGTTCGAATTCGACCAGTTCGGCAACGGCACCAAAGTGCTGGCCCAGGCCATTGCTGACAGCGCCGCATTCTCCATTGCCGGCGGTGGCGACACTCTGGCGGCCATCGATAAATATGGCGTGGCTGAGCAAATCTCCTACATTTCCACCGGTGGCGGCGCGTTCCTCGAATTCGTCGAAGGCAAGGTGCTGCCAGCCGTTGAAGTCCTGGAAAGCCGGGCCAAGGCCTGAGGCCGCCCGTTTGACCAGGCAAAGGAGTGTTCAGATGGTCAAGTCGTTAGCGCTGTTGTTGCTGACCGGTACGCTGGCGGCCTGCGGGAGTAACCCGAAGGCCGAGGCCACGCCAGCGCCGGATGCGGCACAGAAGGGCTGCTATCAGGCCGACTGGCAGGCCGAAACCAACCCGGTGCTGAACAAGCGCTCGGGGCCGGACGGTCTGGACAAATACGAGACGCAAACCCCGGCCAAGGAACATGGTTGTCCTTGACCGGTCTGACTCTTTAACTCAGGGCTGGCGGCGTTGGCTGTCAGTCGAGGAACACGGATGAAAGGCTTGATCGCCATTGCGGCGTTGGCATTGTTGGGCGGTTGCGCGCAGATGAACCTGTTTCAGTCGTCCGCGCCTGCGGACAACTGGACCACCTGGACCTGCGACAGCCAGGCCAAAGTGCTGTGGCGCTACGCCGATGCCGGCCAGAAGGAAGTCGATGTACGGCTGGGTGGCGGTGATCAGGTCTATCGCCTGAAAGAAGAGCCGGGCGCCTCGGGCGTGCTGTACAGCGACGGCATGCTGGCGTTTCACGTCAAGGGTGACGAAGGCCTGGTGTACTGGGTCGCCACCAATGACCTGATCGGGCGCGGCTGCAAGGCCGAGTAATTGAAGCGCTGCGATTCTAATGTGGGAGCGAGCCTGCTCGCGAAAGCGGTTTGACAGGCATTGCATCAGTGACTGCGAGATTGCTTTCGCGAGCAGGCTCGCTCCTACAGGGGATCTGTGCAGTTCTCAGGATTTTGCTTTATCGAATCACCAGACCGGGCTTCGACCCCCGATCTGCAATCACTTGAATAGCCGCCGCCGCTCCGGCAGGCTGGCACGATTAACGACCCTCAACCGGGAGAGACACACACAATGGCACTTATCAGCATGCGCCAGATGCTGGACCACGCAGCCGAGTTCGGCTACGGCGTTCCAGCCTTCAACGTCAACAACCTTGAGCAGATGCGCGCCATCATGGAAGCCGCTGACAAGACTGACTCCCCGGTGATCGTCCAGGCTTCGGCCGGCGCTCGCAAATACGCCGGCGCGCCGTTCCTGCGTCACCTGATCCTGGCCGCGATCGAAGAATTCCCGCACATCCCGGTGTGCATGCACCAGGACCACGGCACCAGCCCTGACGTCTGCCAGCGCTCGATCCAACTGGGCTTCAGCTCGGTGATGATGGACGGCTCCCTCGGCGAAGACGGCAAGACTCCGACCGACTACGAATACAACGTCCGCGTTACCCAACAAACCGTGGCCATGGCTCACGCCTGCGGCGTTTCGGTAGAAGGCGAGCTGGGCTGCCTGGGTTCGCTGGAAACCGGCATGGCCGGTGAAGAAGACGGCATCGGCGCTGAAGGCGTTCTGGATCACAGCCAGATGCTGACCGACCCGGAAGAAGCCGCTGACTTCGTCAAGAAGACCCAGGTCGATGCCCTGGCCATCGCCATCGGCACCAGCCACGGCGCCTACAAGTTCACCAAGCCACCTACCGGCGACGTGCTGGCGATCGACCGCATCAAGGAAATCCACAAGCGCATCCCGAACACCCACCTGGTGATGCACGGTTCCTCGTCGGTTCCGCAAGAGTGGCTGGCGATCATCAACCAGTACGGCGGCGACATCAAAGAAACCTACGGCGTACCGGTTGAAGAAATCGTCGAAGGCATCAAGTACGGCGTACGCAAGGTCAACATCGACACCGACCTGCGCCTGGCATCCACCGGCGCCATGCGTCGCCTGATGGCCACCAACCCGAGCGAGTTCGACCCACGTAAATTCTTCGGCGCGACCGTGACGGCGATGCGTGACGTGTGTATCGCTCGTTATGAAGCGTTCGGTACTGCCGGTAATGCTTCGAAGATCAAGCCGATCTCGTTGGAAGCGATGTATCAGCGGTATTTGAAGGGTGAGTTGAACGCGAAGGTTAACTAAGCCTGGGTGTTGAGCTGCTGTTATGAGAAACCCGCCGAGAGGCGGGTTTTTTGTGGGCGGTTACTTCTTCAACTCCACATGATCCAGTGCCTGATTCACCGCCAGTTCACCGAGCATGACGATTTGCGCGATGCCCAGTGCGGTCTTGCGGTGGGATGAGTCGAGGATGGCGGCGAAGTTGTTGAGCATGTCGCTTGCCGAGCCCAGGGTTTCGCTGGCGTTGGCGAGCAGGGATTCGGTGTCGTACTTCGGGTTGGCGAGGTACATGGGCTCGGGTTTGTTGCCGCTCGCCATGATGAGGGCGGCAGGATTGAGGTAATGGTCGAGGGCGCGTTCGGCGGCGTCGTGGAGTTTTTTTGAATCGAGGGATTCGTAGGGGGAGGCTGGGTCTGTGTCTGGCGGGTGTGGTGTTGATTTGGTCATGTTTCGTCTCCGGTAAATGGAGCCGGCACCGGATCGCTACTAAACGAAGGGGTGGCAGCTGAACGCAGGTTAGTAGACCGGGGAGACGCGACCGGCGCACCCGAAGGCGCCCTGCGAACAGCTGCCATCAAGCGCGGATGAATGTCCGACTGAATGGTGCCAATGCGCATCGCGTAACCACGGGCTACTAAACCCGATCACTGGAAATCAGTGACGCGAATCAAGTTACCGATGGCCCTCCAGGCGCACAAGCCGGCGGATTCTGGCGTAGCTGTAGGTATCCACGCAAGTTGTTGTAGGCATCGGGAAGTAACCAGCACTCAGTTTAAACATGCACGTTTAATGTAGGAGCTGCCGAAGGCTGCGATCTTTTGATCTGGTTTTTGATTTTGAAAAAGGCAAGATCAAAAGATCGCAGCCTTCGGCAGCTCCTACAGTGGGGGTTGGGTTATTTGTCGTGATCAATATCCAGCTTGGTAAAGGTCACCTGCCCACCCTCACTGGTGTAGCCGGTGTTGTCCTGCACATACACCCCGGCCTTGAAGTACAGCGGCTTGTTGCGCCAAGTCGCGCTGATCTGTGAATCCCACTGATAACCCGCTGCGCTCACGCCCAGTGCACCGCCGGGGCTGAGGTGGATCAGGTAGTTGAATTCGCGGTCGAGTTTGATGCCGGTGGCGAGGGTGATAACGCGGCTTTCGTCGTCATCGGGGTGCATGCGTACTTTGATGACGAGGTTGCCGGTTTCGGTCTTGGTCTTGTACTGGTATTCGAGTTTGACCATCGGCTTCTGGCTTTCATACGCGTGGATCTGGCCGATGACGATTTTGCCGGAGCTGGGCACCTTGTTCACCGCGAGGGTCGCGCGCAGGGTGTTGTCGGCGTCCGGGTAGTACCAGTTGCGCAGGGTGCCGTTGCTGAAGGTTTCGCGCAGTTCGGTGCGCGGGTAGATGGCGTTTTCGGTTTTTGACCCGGTCACCGGTGACCAGAAAAACAGCGTGCCGGTGTCGGAATGGAAGTACTGATCCTTGAAGCCATTCACCAGTTTGGAGGTTTCGACGGTGTACGGCGGACTGCCGACGGGAACGCTGAGGTTCCAGGTTGCGAGATCGATCATGTCGGTTCTTCCACTCAATTCATCCTGAACGCGAGTGCCAGAAGCTCTAGCCCGCGCCTTTTCGGGCGGCAGTTATAAGCGTAGAGGAGTTTTTTGTTAACGCCCGTTTGGCAGATGATTGGCGTCAACATCCTGTCGAAATGCCATCTGTGCCGGTTTGCGGGGGCTGCAGGGGTGACCGTTAGTCGGTAAGTCGCCGCTTTGGCTAAATGATGGCGGCGTGACAGCTTCTGCTTTCACAGATCCGCGACTAGAGTGATGGCTCAGTAACTGTACGGTTTTCCCAAGAAACCGGCCGATAGTCCGACAAGAGATGTCCCGACAAGAGAAGCAGCATGGAATGCGCGCAACCCCAGCCAGGTGAAGGCAGCTCTGTCCTTTTGATCGTTGATGATTACCCTGAAAACCTGATCAGCATGCGCGCGTTGCTGCAGCGTCAGGATTGGCACGTCATGACCGCCGCCTCCGGCTTCGAGGCGCTCAATCTGCTGCTCGAACACGATGTCGATCTGGTGCTGCTGGATGTGCAGATGCCAGGCATGGACGGCTTTGAGGTCGCGCGGCTGATGCGCGGCAGCCAGCGCACACGCCTCACGCCGATCATTTTCCTTACCGCTAACGAGCAGTCCCAGGACGCCGTGATCAAGGGCTACGCCAGTGGCGCGGTGGATTACCTGTTCAAGCCGTTCGATCCGCAGATTCTCAAGCCGAAAGTCCAGGCATTGCTCGAACACCAGCGCAACCGCCGCGCCTTGCAGCGCCTGAGTCGTGATCTGGAGGTCGCGCGGGCCTTCAATGCCTCGGTGTTGGATAACGCGGCGGAAGGCATTCTGGTGCTCGGGGAGGACGGCTTGATCCGCTTTGCCAACCCGGCGATTTCGCGTTTGCTCAATGCGCCGGTGAAGGAGCTGGAGGGCAAGGAGTTTCTCGATTATCTGCAGAAACCGCACATTCCGTTGTGGGCCGATTCCGAGTTGCTGGCCGGTTATAAGCGCGGTGAGACCTTGCGTCTGCACGACGCGCTGTTGCGCACTGCGCCGGGGCAGCAGGTGCCGGTGGCGCTGTCCTGTGCGCCGTTGCCCGCCGAGCAACACGCAATGGTGGTGACGGTGCTGGACATGTCGGTGGTGCGTCACCTGCATCAGCAGCTGGAGTTTCAAGCGGTCACCGATCCGTTGACCGGTCTGCTCAATCGCCGGGGTTTTTATCAGACGGTGGAAAACCTGCTGCTGCGCGGTGAACGCAGCGACAGCAGCTGGGTGCTGCTTTATCTGGATCTCGATGGCTTCAAACGGGTCAATGATTCCCTTGGTCATGATGCCGGAGACCGGGTGCTGCGCTGGGTCTCCGAGCAATTGAAAGCCTGTCTGCGGCCGTTCGACATTCTGGCGCGCATGGGCGGTGATGAGTTCACCGCGCTGCTCGATCTGGAGTTTCCCGAGCAGGCAGCGAAGATTGCCGAGAAGCTCATCGAGCGGGTATCGGTCTGTCAGCAGATCGAGGGATTGGATATTGCCCTCGGCGCGAGTATCGGCATCGCCACCTACCCGGACTGCGGCTCGAACCTCGACGGTTTGCTGCGCGCCTCCGACATTGCCATGTACGAGGCCAAGCGGGCTGGGCGTCAGCAGTATCGTTTTTATGATCACGAAATGAACGGCCGTGCCCGTTCGCGGCTGATGCTCGAAGAGAGCGTGCGCAACGCCATCGAGAACCGTGATTTCAATTTGGTGTATCAGCCGCAAGTGGCGATCGACAGCGGGCAGATCCGCGGTTTCGAGGCGTTGCTGCGCTGGCAGCATCCGAGCGTCGGCGATGTGCCGCCGGGGTTGTTCCTGCCGTTACTGGAAGAGGCGCGGCTGATCAGCCGGCTCGGCAGCTGGATCTATCATCGCGGCGCCGGCCAGCGCAAAGCCTGGGAAACCCTTTTTGCCGAGGATCTGGTGCTGGG
Organism: Pseudomonas sp. B21-051; assembly: GCF_024748795.1. Classification (NCBI taxonomy): domain Bacteria; kingdom Pseudomonadati; phylum Pseudomonadota; class Gammaproteobacteria; order Pseudomonadales; family Pseudomonadaceae; genus Pseudomonas; species Pseudomonas sp. B21-051. The sequence goes on along the minus strand of NZ_CP087166.1, from coordinate 5,553,020 downwards.
TGTGAGTTTGAGCAACACCCAGTTCGGTCTGCCGAACCTGGTCACCGAATTGCGCCAGGTGCTGGAGCGGCACTCGCTGGAGCCACGGCAACTGGAGGTCGAAGTCACCGAAGACGCGCTGATGCACAACCCCGACGAGACTCGCAAACAGCTGCGCCTGCTGCGTAATCTCGGGGTGCGGGTGGCTTTGGATGATTTTGGTTCAGGACCGTGTTCGCTGGCGCATCTGCGTGATCTGGAGCTGGACACGCTCAAGCTGGATCGACACCTGATTGCGCGGCTGCCGGATTCGACGCGCGACGCGGCGCTGGTCAGCAACGTGATCAATCTGTGTAAACAGTACGGCTTGCTGGTGATCGCCGAAGGCGTGGAAACCATCGAACAGTATCAATGGCTGCAAGCGCATGGCTGCGAATACGTGCAGGGTTTCCTGGTGGCGCGTCCGCTGACCTCCGAAGACGCCGCCAGCTTCGCCGAGCCCTTTGACTGGAGCGCGCTGCCGGTTTGAATTCGTTACACTGGCGCTCTTTTCGAACCGTATTGCCGTGCCCATGACTGCGTTGAAATACCTCCAGGCCTATCCCGCGCAATTGCAGGATCAGGTGCGCCAACTGATCGCCGAACAGCGTCTGGGTGACTACCTGAGCCAACGCTATCCGGGGCGTCACGATGTGCAAAGCGACAAGGCGCTGTACAGCTACGCGCTGGACCTGAAGCAGGAATACCTGCGCAACGCGCCGGCCATCGACAAGGTGCTGTTCGACAACCGCCTCGACCTGACGCATCGCGCGCTAGGGCTGCACACCACGGTTTCAAGGGTGCAGGGTGGCAAGCTCAAGGCCAAGAAAGAGATTCGCATCGCCTCGTTGTTCAAGGAGGCGGCCCCCGAGTTCCTGAAGATGATCGTCGTGCACGAACTGGCGCACTTCAAGGAATCGGACCACAACAAGGCCTTCTATAAATTGTGCGAACACATGCTGCCGGGGTATCACCAGATCGAGTTCGATCTGCGGGTGTACCTGACGTGGCGGGATTTGCAATGAAGATCAAAAGATCGCATTGCATCTGTAGGAGCTGCCGCAGGCTGCGATCTTTTAACGTTGGGAGTGTTTAGATGGACGTAAGCAAGACCAAAAGCAGTTTTTACCGGCGCCTGTATGTGGCCTACCTGATCGACAGCGGCCTGGCCCCAAGCGTCCCGGCGCTGACCGAGGTGACCGGCATGCCCCGGCGCACGGCGCAGGACACGATCGCCGCGCTGGCGGATCTGGATATCGTCTGTGAATTCGAGCAGGAAGAGGGCGCGCGCAACCATGCCGGGCGCTATCGGATTCGCGAGTGGGGGGCGATTGATCGCGGGTGGATCGAGCGTAATCTGCGGCAGATCAAGGCTGTGCTGGAGTATCCCTGAGTCTTGCGTTGTTTGAGCTGACGCTTTCGCGAGCAGGCTCGCTCCCACAGAGGCATGCATTCCAAATGTGGGAGCGAGCCTGCTCGCGATAGGGCTTCAGGGGCGACGCATGCCTATATGCGGAATGTCATCCTCCAGATACTCCTCACCCGCCACCACAAACCCGTACCTGCAGTAATACCCCTGCAAATGCGCCTGCGCCGACAGATAGATCGGCACCTGCGGCCAATGCTTCTCGGCCTGTTTCAGCGCGTGTTCCATCAACACATGTCCCAGCCCTTTGCCACGGCCCTGCGGCGCAATGATCACGCGTCCGATCACCACGTCACCGCCCTGGGATTCGGGGTCCAGCAGGCGCAGATAGGCCATCAGTTGATCGCCTTCCCAGCCCATGAGGTGATGGGTATCGCCGTCCAGATCCTGGCCGTCGAGGTCCGGGTAGGCGCATTTCTGTTCGACCACGAACACCTCCGAGCGCAGCTTCAACAACGCGTATAACTGCTCTTTGCCCAGATCGCTGTGATGCTTGCAGATCCACTCGATTGTCATCTTCCGACTCCTTGAACTCCGTCGCCCGATACTAAGGGCACAGGCGCTGGATGTCTGTATGGCGGAACAGTCTGTGACAAAGGTCAAAATGCCATCATTCCTTTCTCGCGGTGGCGGCTGCTTTGTGTAATCTGCTGGAAAGCGCTGTGCACTGGCTTCAATGAGCTAATGTTAGGGCCTGGGTTTCGCCGGTAAGGGGCCTTGGGGTTTTGACTGAAAACACGCTGGGCAGCCCGCCCGCTAAGGATTTTCAAGCATGCCGCGACTGCATCGAGCCTCTGCTTTGATCGGATTGCTCTTGCTGGCCCAAACCGCCGCAGCGGACAAGTTGCGGCTGGTGTTCGATATCTGGCCACCGTTTACCGACGACACGCTGGTCAACGGTGGCCTGGCCACCGACATCGTCAGCACGGCACTGGCGCGGGCCGGTTATGCCAGCGACTACGAGCAGGTGCCGTGGGCGCGGGCACTGCTGGGGGTGGGCGAAGGACGATACGACGTGCTGGTCAACGCCTGGTACAACGACGAACGAACCAGACTCGGCCAGTTCTCTGGCGAATACCTGCTCAATCGCATCCGCTTTCTCAAGCGCAAAGACACGCCGCTGGAATACAGCAGCCTGGAACAGCTGCACACCTACCCGGTGGCGGTGGTGCGCGGCTATGCCTACTCGCAGGCGTTCGATGCCGATACCGCGCTGGAGAAAGTCCCTGTGCATAACTTCGCCATGGCCGTGCGCATGCTGGCGGCGGATCGGGTCAAGCTGACCCTGGAAGATGAATACGTCGCGCGCTATTACCTGGCCCGCGAATCACCGAAAGTGCGCAACGCCGTGGAGTTTCTGCCCAAGCCGCTGAGCGAGAACAGTCTGCATATTCTGGTGAGTCTGAAGAATCCGCAGCATGAGCAGATTGTGGCCGGGTTTGACAAGGCGATTGCGGCGATGAAGGCGGATGGCAGTTATGACAAGTTGCTGCGCCAGCATGGGATGTGAGGGCTGATCCAGAATCTTCTGAGTGGTTGATGGCCTCTTCGCGAAGGCGTCCTTTCAGCCAGCGCTAATCTCATTAGTGTCTTTGATCAAATGCGCCGCCAACGTTCGCAGCGGCCCCAACTGCCGGCAGATCAGCGCCAGTTGCGTCTGCACCAGTCGCTGACCTTCATCGATTTCGTCCGGCATCTGCTCCAGCTCGTTGGCCAGCGCTTCTTCTTCGTCACTCTGAATCGCCACCGGTTGCTTGTTCGCCAGGCCCTGGGCGATGTCGTCGATGCTCGCGGCCAGTTTCACTCCGGCGCCGTCGATCAGCTGTTCACGCACGTCTGCCGGTAGCTGCGTTTCGCGATGCGCGCCCAACCCGGAGAGGTAGCTGAGCAGGGTGTGCGACAGCACCAGAAAACGGAAACCGACGTCCGCTTCCTTACGGAAATGCCCCGGCTCCATGAGCATGTTCGCCAGCGTTGTCGACAGCGCCGCATCAGCGTTGTGCGCGTTGCGCCGGGCCAGGCGATAGGCGAGGTCGTCGCTCTTGCCGGCGGCGTATTGCTGCATGATCTGGCGCAGGTAGATGCTGTTGCAGGTCAGGGTGTTGGCCAGCACCTTGTTCAGGCGTCGGCCCTGCCAGTCCGGCAGGAACAGGAACACCGTCAGGCCGGCGATCAGGCTGCCGAGCAGGGTATCGAACAGGCGCGGCAGGAACAGCCCGTAGCCATCGCCGATCTGGTTGAAGCAGAACAGCACCATGATGGTGATGGCGGCGGTCGCCAGGGTGTAGCGCGTGGTGCGGTTGGTGAAGAACACCACACCGGCGGCGATGGCGAAGCACGACTGCACCAGCGGGCTGGGGAACAGATCGAACAGCGCCCACGCCACGGTCAGGCCGATGGCGGTGCCGAGAATCCGTTGCCCAAGTTTGCGCCGGGTCGCGCCGTAGTTCGGCTGGCAGACGAACAGGGTGGTGAGGATGATCCAGTAACCCTGCGACGGGTGAATCAGGTGCACCATGCCATAGCCGATACTCAGCGCCAGCGGCAGGCGCAGGGCGTGGCGGAACAGCAACGAGGTCGGTGTCAGCTGCGTGCGCAAGCGAATCCATACGTCCTTGAGGTTGCGTGGCGAGCGATCGAGCAGGCTGCTGTCGGTGGCGTCCGCCAGGGCGTCGGGGTTGCTCGCGTCGCTGAGCAAGCGGTCGAGGGTGCCGAGGTTGGCGGCCAGTGCACGCAGCGAACGCAGGAGGCCGCGCCACGCCGGATTGCTCTGAATACGCAGGTGTTCAAGGGAGGCATCGAGGTCCGTCAGCGCTTCGGCAAAACTCGCATCGTAGACGAACGGCTGGCGCATCTGGATCGATTCGGCCAGCGCACGGCAGGCCTTGCCCTGCTGGCGCAGCAGGCGCTGGCAGCGGAACAGCACGTCGCTGTGGAAGAACGCGTCGGCCAGCGCGTTATACGGATAGTGCGAAGAGCTGGCGCGTTCGTGGATGTCCTGAGCGAGGAAATACAGCTTCAGATAACGGCTGACTTTCGAACCCGGGCGACCGTTGCCGACCCGGTGCAGAATGATTTCCTTGGCACTGTTCAGCGCGGCGACCACGCGACCATTTTGCTGCGCCAGTTCCAGTCGCCGGCCTTCGACGTCCAGTTGGCGGATCGGCTCGAACAGCGAGGCTTTCAGCTTCAGGTAGAAACCCAGTTCACGGAACAGCCGTGCCAGACTCTGCTGCACCGGCTGGTTGGAAAACATCGCTTGCCACAGCACCGAGAGCAGGCCGTACCATGCGGCACCCGCCACCAGCAGCATCGGCTCGTGCCAGAAATCGGTGACCGCGCCGCCGCGCTGATCCACGCCGATCATGGTGTAGACCGACAGAATCAAGGTCGCCGAGGCAATCGCGCCATAACGCTCGCCGAGTGCGCCGAGCATGGTCAGGCCGAAACTGGCCAGCGCCAGGGCGATGGCGAACACGATGGGGTAGGGGAAGAGCAGCTCCACCGACAGCGCGGCGATGCTGAAACACACCAGTGTCACTGCCAGTGCGTTGAGGCGGCCCTGCCAGCTGTCGTCGGTCTCGGCCAGGGCGCTGGCGATGATCCCGAGGAACAACGGGATCAGCAGGCCCATTTCATCCTGATACCAACACAGCGCCATGCTGCCGGTCAGGGCGATGAACACCCGCACGCTGTAGCTGAATTTATCCAGCGCCCACAGGCGCCGCAAAGACTGACGAAACGAGGTCGAGGACATGAAGTGCGAAGGCCTTCCGAGGCGATGCCGCTAAATTGAGCCAGTAATGACGCCGACGCAATGGCGCCGATCACATCTGACAGCAAAAAGTGTTCCTTGATTGCGCACTCCCCCTGTAGGAGCTGCCGAAGGCTGCGATCTTTTGATCCTGTTTTTAAGATCAAAAGATCGCAGCCTTCGGCAGCTCCTACAGGGGAGTGTTGTTTCAGTCAGACGTATTGCGCGGCGGCGTAGCCGGAAGCCCAGGCCCACTGGAAGTTGAAGCCACCCAGATGGCCAGTGACGTCGAGCACTTCGCCGACAAAATACAGCCCCGGGCTTTTCAGCGACTCCATGGTCTTGGACGACACCTCACGGGTATCGACGCCACCCAGCGTGACCTCGGCGGTGCGATAGCCTTCTGTGCCGGCCGGGACGACTTTCCAGCTGCCGAGCTTGTCGGCGATCTGCGCCAGTTCGGCGTGGGTGTACTGCTTCATCGGTTTGGAAACGAACCAGCTGTCCGCCAGCAGGTTGGCCATCTTCTTGGTGAAAATCTCGCCGAGCAGGGTTTTCAGTTCACTGTTCGGGCGTTCGGCCACTTGCTGTTGCAGCCATGCCGCGGTGTCGTAATCCGGCAGCAGGTTGATCTCCACGGTATCGCCCGGCTCCCAGAACGACGAGATCTGCAGAATCGCCGGGCCGCTGAGGCCACGGTGAGTGAACAGAATGTTCTCGCGAAAGCTCTGGTCGTTGCAGCTGACCAGACAATCCACCGAGGTGCCGGACAGCTCGGTGCACAGTTCCTTGAGCTGATCGGTGATGGTGAACGGCACCAGCCCGGCGCGGGTCGGCAGCAGTTCATGGCCGAATTGCTTGGCGACCTGATAACCGAAACCGGTGGCCCCCAGCGTCGGGATCGACAGCCCGCCGGTGGCGATCACCAGCGATTGGCACTGCAGCTGGCCGAGGGTGGTGTCGAGCAGGTAACCGCTTTCGAGCTTCTCGATGGTCTGGATCGAGGTGTCGAGGTGCAGCTCGACACCGACCTGATCGCACTCGTCGAGCAGCATGCCGAGGATGTCGCTGGATTTGTTATCGCAGAACAGCTGACCGAGTTTCTTCTCGTGATACGGCACGCCGTGCTTGGCGACCATGCCGATGAAATCCCACTGGGTGTAGCGCGCCAGTGCCGATTTGCAGAAATGCGGGTTACCCGAGAGGAAATTGGCGGGTTCGGTGTACATGTTGGTGAAATTGCAGCGGCCACCACCGGACATCAGGATTTTCTTGCCGGCCTTGTTCGCATGATCGAGCAGCAACACCTGACGCCCACGCCCGGCGGCGGTCAGTGCACACATCAACCCTGCGGCGCCAGCGCCAATGATCACGACTTCGGTAGAGCGCAAAACGGTGTCCTCTGAAATATCACCACAAAACGAACTGTTGTAGGAGCTGTCGAGTGAAACGAGGCTGCGATCTTTTGATCTTGTTTTTAGGTCAAGATCAAAAGATCGCAGCCTGCGGCAGCTCCTACAGGGTTGTTATTACAAAACCCGCACGCGCAGCGAACGGCCCTTGATCTTGCCGTTGTTCAAGCGCTGCAGCGCCTGCATGACCACGGTGCGTTCAACCGCCACATACGACTGGAAATCGAAGATCGCGATCTTGCCCACCTGGGCGCCGGGGATGCCGGCGTCGCCAGTCAGTGCGCCGAGAATGTCGCCCGGACGGACCTTGTCCTTGCGCCCGCCAGCGATGCACAGGGTGCTCATCGGTGGCTGCAGCGGGGCGCCGCCCTGGGACTTGAGGTTATCGACCTGATCCCAGTTCAACGGGGCTTTCTGCAGTTGTTCGATGGCTTGCGCGCGATGCGCTTCGGACGGCGCAACGAGGCTGACCGCAATGCCTTTCTCGCCGGCACGACCGGTACGGCCGACACGGTGAATGTGGATTTCCGAGTCACGGGCCAGCTCGACGTTGATCACCATGTCCAGCGCATCGATGTCCAGACCACGGGCGGCGACGTCGGTGGCGACCAGGACCGACGTACTGCGGTTGGCGAACATCGCCAGCACCTGGTCGCGGTCACGCTGTTCCAGATCGCCGTGCAGGCCGACGGCGGAAATGCCCTTGGAGGTCAGGTGGTCAACGGTTTCCTGCACTTGCTGCTTGGTAAAGCAGAACGCCACGCAGGAGGCCGGGCGGAAGTGGTGCAGGACTTTGGTCACGGCGCTCATGCGCTCTTCCGGAGAAATTTCGTAGAAGCGCTGCTCGATCTGCGTGTCGTCATGGAACGCTTCGGCTTTCACCGTTTGCGGATCGCGCATGAATTTCGACGCCAGTTGCTTGATGCCCACCGGGTATGTAGCGGAGAACAGCAGGGTCTGGCGACGCGCCGGGGTCTTTTCGATGATGTCTTCGATGGCGTCGTAGAAGCCCATGTCGAGCATGCGGTCGGCTTCGTCGAGGATCAGCGTGTTCAGGCCGTCGAGCACCAGCGACCCCTTGCGCAGGTGTTGCTGGATGCGCCCCGGGGTGCCGACGATGATGTGCGCGCCGTGTTCCAGCGAGGCGATCTGCGGGCCGAACGACACGCCGCCGCACAGGGTCAGGACCTTGATGTTGTCTTCGGCACGGGCCAGGCGACGGACTTCCTTGGCGACCTGGTCGGCCAGCTCACGGGTCGGGCAGATCACCAGCGCCTGGCAACCGAAGTAACGCGGGTTGATCGGGTTGAGCAGGCCGATGCCGAACGCGGCGGTCTTGCCGCTGCCGGTCTTGGCCTGGGCGATCAGGTCCATCCCCTTGAGGATCACCGGCAAGCTCTGCGCCTGGATCGGCGTCATCTGGGCATAACCGAGGGATTCGAGGTTAGCCAGCATGGCGGCGGACAGCGGCAGAGTATTAAAAGCGGTGGCGATGGTGGTCACGGGACTGGCCTGCAAAACAAAATGTCGCGCAGTGTAGCAGCCCCGTGCCACTTTCCTCGAAAGTTCTGGACGAACAGTGCCTGAAACCCGAGGCAAGGTGATTTATCTGTGGCGAGGGAGCTTGCTCCCGCTGGGGCGCGAAGCGGCCCCGCTCTTCAACTCAAAAAGCGGGGGGCCTGCTGCGCAGTCCAGCGGGAGCAAGCTCCCTCGCCACAAAAGCATTCACTGTTTGTTCAGTGTTCAATGTGCTCATCCGGATGTTCATCCGGGCGTTTGACCCGGCGGCCGTCCTCTTTCGACAGTTGCGAGAAGATTGTCGCCGCCAGCATCGCCATGATCCCGACCGTGACAAACGTCAGCTGGAACGCGCCCAGTACGGTCTCGACGCCGTCGTTGCCGATCTCCGCCGTGAAGCCGCCAAGCAATGCACCGGCACAGGCCACGCCCAGACTCAGCGACAACTGCGCCACCACCGACAGCAAGCTGTTGCCGCTGCTGGCACTGGCGTCGTCGAGGTCGATCAGCGTTACGGTGTTCATCGCGGTGAATTGCAGCGAGTTGATCGCGCCGAGAACCGCCAGCAGGCACAGCAGCAGCCAGTATGGCGTCTGCTCGCTGACCAGGCCCATGCTCGCCAGCATGATCCCCAAGGCGAGGGTGTTGCCGGTGAGGACGATGCGATAGCCGAGGCGTTCGATCAGCGGTCGCGCCATCCACTTGGCGAACATCGCCGCAGCGGCCAGCGGCAGCATGCTCATCCCCGCTTGCGAGGGCGAATAGCCCAGCGCCACCTGCAGCAGCAATGGCACGAGGAACGGCAGGGCCCCGCTGCCGAGACGGGCGAACAGGTTACCGATAATCCCCACCGCAAAGGTGCGGGTCTTGAACAGCGATGGCGAAAACAGTGGATTGTCGACACGCCCGGCGCGCAGCCAGTACGCCGCCAGACAGGCCAGACCGCCGAACAGCAGCAACATCACCCGCAGGTGTGGCAAGTGCAATTCGCCCAGACCTTCCATGGCGATGGTGATCAGGATCATCGCCGCGCCGAACAGCAGGAAACCGAGGCTGTCGAAGCGCGTGCGTTCAGTACCGCGCAGGTCGGGAATGAATTTCCACACCGCGTAGCAGCCGATGGCGCCGACCGGCAGGTTGATCAGGAAGATCCAGTGCCACGTCAGGTATTGCACCATCCAGCCGCCCATGGTCGGGCCGATCAGCGGGCCGAGCAGGCCGGGAATAGTGATGAAGCCCATGATCCGCACCAGTTCCGAACGCGGATAGGCACGCAGCACCACCAAGCGTCCGACCGGCAACATCAGCGCGCCGCCCAGACCCTGGATCACCCGCGCGCCGACCAGCATGCTCAGGCTGCTGGATAACGCACAGAGCAGCGAGCCGATGCTGAACAGCAGGATCGCGCCGAAGAAAATCTTCTTGGTGCCGAAGCGGTCGGCGATCCAGCCCGAGGCCGGAATCAGCAAGGCCACGGTGAGCATGTAGGCGATGACTACACCTTGCATGCGCAACGGGTCTTCGGCCAGATCCCGGGCCATGGCCGGCAGGGCGGTGTTGAGGATGGTCCCGTCGAGGGACTGCATGAAGAACGCAATGGCGACGACCCACGGCAACCAGCGGGCGGTGATGGCGTCGAGAGGCGGGCGTGTGGGCATGGAACCTCTTGTGGGTTATTGATCCGAATGCTTGTCCTGGCTTGAAGCTTTTGTGGCGAGGGAGCTTGCTCCCGCTCGGCTGCGCAGCAGCCGTAAATTCAGCCAACCCGGTATTACAGGAACACCGGGTTGGCAGGTTTTGGGGGCGCTTCGCACCCCAGCGGGAGCAAGCTCCCTCGCCACAGTGTTATAGCGTTAGCGTGAGTCGGCTGACCAGCGCCCCCGGCAGCAGCGCCGACGACGTATTGCGCTGACTATACGTGCTCGCCGACAGCAGCAACTCGCGCTCGGCGGTCAATGCTTCCAGCTGCGAACCCAGCAGGCTGTAGGCGCTGTCGTCGAAACGCATGGTGCTGACCGGCGCCTGAATCTCGCCGTTCTCGACCCAGAAAGTTGCGAAGCGAGTCATGCCGGTCAGGCGCGCCGCTGGTTGATCCGAGTAGTTCAGGTACCACAGATTGCTGATGTACAGCCCGGTGCCCAACTGCTTGAGGATCTCTGCCTGTGACAGATCACCGGCCGCCATGTTCAGTGCACTCGGCATTTCACCGCCGCTGGCGCCATTGGCGGTCAGGCCGTATTCGGCGGCACTGCGCGAACCGACCAGTTGCTCACCGGCCTTGCCTTCGACGATCAGCCGCAGATCGCTGCGCGGATAACCCTCGCCGGAGAACGCCGGGCTCAACGAACCACTGACTTGCTCATCCAGTGATACCAGCGGACTGAACGTCTGATCGCCGACATACAGCTTCTGCAGCGGGCTGCTTTTGCTGGCAATCGACTGCGCCGAGAAACCGCCCCAGCTGAGCATGCCCATGATTTCTTCCAGCGCGGCCGGCGCCAGGTACGCGCGGTATTGCCCCGGTGCGAGGGTGCGCAACGGTCGACCGAGGAACGCCAGTTGCTCGCGCGCCTGCTGGAAGCGTCGGGTGAAGCCTTCGCTGCTCCACTCGTGCCCGGCGTAGCTGGCTTTCACTGCTTCGCCGTTGTCGTGGAACAGGCTGAAGTCGAAGTTGAAGCTGTTGGCCTGATGCCAGCCGAACGCCCCGAGGAACTGGCGAAACCGCGGCTGATCGGGCCGGCAGCATAGAAGCCGACCAGATCCAGACCTTCAGCAGCAGTGCAGATTTCCTCGACCACCTGCTCGGTGTCCGGCAGCGGATGTTCCTGCACGTTGTTGCTCTGCCAGCCGTTGTGGTTGAGCAGCAGGTACGGATCCTGCGGCAGCAGCGGCAGGGTTTCGCGCAGTTGTTGCAGGCCTTCGGCGAGGCGTTGCAGATCGGCTTCCTGATCACCGGACAGGGTGATGTGCAGGTCGGCGTGGCGACCGTCGTTGATCAGCTTCAGCCCGACGTCGGCTTGCTGCACCTGGCCGGCCTGACGCACCTTGGCGTGATTGAAACGCACGAACGCCGAGGACTCGGCGGCGTAACTGAGGGTGAATTGTTCCGGCTCGCGTACGCTGTCGCGCAGCCAATTGACCATGACCTTGAAGGCGTCGGACTGACTCTTCGAAATGCTCATCAGGCGTCTCCCCCAAATACATCAACGTTGCTGAATACGCAGGCCGGTGAAGCGTGGCCGACGCGGATCACCTGATTCGGCTCGCCCTTGCCGCAGTTTGGCGTGCCCAGCACCATCCGGGTGCCGGTATTGCCGACCGCGCGCAGACTCTTCCAGAAGTGCGCGGAAATGCCTCGGTAATTCGGATTTTTCACCACACCCTTGAGTTCACCGTTTTCGATCAACTGACCCCACTCGCAACCGAACTGGAATTTGTTGCGCGCATCGTCAATCGACCATGAGCGGTTGGTGCTCATCAGAATGCCATGCTCGATACCGCTGATCAGTTGCGTCAGCGACTGATCGCCCGGCTCGATGTTGAGGTTGGCCATGCGGTCGATCGGCGGCCGGTTCCAGCCGCAGGCTCGGCTGTTGGCAACGCCGTCGAGACCGGCGCGGAACTGCGAAAGCGCGCCACCCAGTGGCCGCAACAGCAAGCCTTCACGAATCAGGAATTGTTTGCTGGCCTTGGTGCCGTCGTCATCGTGGCCGTAGCTGGCGAGTTCTTCGGGAATGTCCGGATCGAAGGTCACGTTGAGCAGCTTCGAACCGTATTGCAGGCTGCCGAAGTCGCTGGTTTTGACGAAGCTGGTACCGGCGTAATTGCGCTCGTCACCAAGGATGCGGTCGAGTTCCAGCGGGTGCCCGATCGACTCGTGAATCTGCAGCATCATCTGGTCCGGCATCAGCAACAAATCGCGCGGGCCTTGCGGGGTGTTCGGCGCGAGCAGCAATTGCAGGGCCTGATCGGCCACTTTCGGACCGGCGCCGACCAGGCCGCAACGGCTGATCACGTCGGCGCCACCCTGCTGGCCGAAGTTCTCGCGGCCGAGGGAACGGGTCTGGCTGTCGTTGCCGTCATAGGCGGTGACGTCGAGGCCCGGGTAGACGAAGCGCTGGGCCTGGCGCAATTCGGCGCCGGCGCTGCTCAGGTAGATCTGCTCGACGTGGGTGATGCCGATGCTCGCTTCCCAGTTCACCAGGCGCTCATCCTTTGGCACCGAGGCGGATTCCGCGCCGAGCAGCTCGAAGCATTCGCTCAGGGACGGGAAGGGTTGCTCAAGATTGGGCGAAAAGTAATCAGCGCGATCGCTCGACACCGGCTGATCGCGCAGGTCGAGCAAGGCGTGGGGCTTGAGGCGCCGGGCCTGCTGTTCGGCGCGCTCAAGGGCGGCTTGCAGGCCTTGCTGCGACAGGTCGTTGGTCGCCGCGTAAGCCTCGACGCCGTTGACCCGCACAGTCAGCATCGCGCCTTCGTCGCGGCTCAGGCTTGGCGGCTCGGCGACGTTCTTGCGCACCGACAGGTACTGGCCGGACTCGCGTACATACCGCAGGGAAAAAAACTCGGCGCCCGTGCGCAAGGCAGCGAAGCGCTGCTTGAGCTGGGGGTGGAAATCGAACATTCGGGAACCTCCTTGTTATGGAGTTGCGGGGTGAAACGATTCGGCGGGGGAGGGGTGAAACGGTTGCGCGAGGTCTAGAGTAGGCCTGCGTGGGGGTAGGATCAAGTGAAGAGGGGGGGTAGGAGGATTTACTTGAAGCAGAGGGATTTGTGCTGAATGTGAGGGCCCCTTCGCGAGCAGGCTCGCTCCCACATTGAATCCTGAGTGTTCACACATTTTGTGTTCACTGGAGATCTATTGTGGGAGCGAGCCTGCTCGCGAAGGCCGCGCCTCGGTATTACGTCTTACTGAGCAACAGGCGTGATATCACGCATCGGCTTGCCTTTCACCGGCGCACCGCCAGCCACGTAGTAGGCAGCATTGCTACGCGGCAGTGGCTTGCGGCCACGGATCTTGTCGGCGATTTTCTCGGCGATCATGATCGTCGGCGCGTTGAGGTTGCCGGTGGTGATGATCGGCATGATCGAAGCGTCGACCACACGCAGGCTCTGCATGCCGTGCACGCGACCTTCGCCATCCACTACGGCCATCTCGTCGGTGCCCATCTTGCACGAGCAGGACGGGTGGAACGCGGTTTCGGCGTGCTCGCGAATGAACTTGTCCAGCTGCTCATCGGTTTGCACGTCGATGCCCGGGCTGATTTCGCGGCCACGGAAGGCGTCCAGCGCAGGCTGTTGCATGATTTCGCGGGTCAGGCGGATGCCGTCACGGAATTCCTGCCAGTCCTGCTCGGTGGCCATGTAGTTGAACAGGATGCTCGGGTGCTGACGCGGATCCTTGGACTTCAACTGGATGCGGCCACGGCTCGGCGAACGCATGGAACCCATGTGTGCCTGGAAGCCGTGCTCTTTCACACCGTTACTGCCGTTGTAGTTAATCGCTACCGGCAGGAAGTGGTACTGGATGTTCGGCCACTCGAATTCCGGACGCGAACGGATGAAACCGCCGGCTTCGAACTGGTTGCTGGCGCCGATGCCGGTGCCATTGAACAGCCACTCGGCACCGATGGCTGGCTGGTTGTACCAGAGCAGCGACGGGTACAGCGAGACCGGTTGGGTGCAGGCGTATTGCAGGTACAGCTCAAGGTGATCCTGCAGGTTTTCACCGACGCCCGGCAGGTCATGGACCACCGGGATGTCGAGGCTTTCCAGCAGTTTTGCCGGGCCGACGCCGGAGCGCTGCAGAATCTGCGGCGAAGCGATGGCGCCGGAGCACAGCAGGACTTCCTTGCGCGCTTTGGCTTCAACGCGCTCTTCCGCCGAACCGACCAGGTAACGCACGCCGACCGCTCGCTTGCCTTCGAACAGAATCTTGTCGGTCAGGGCGTGGGTGACGATGGTCAGGGTCGAGCGCTTTTTGGCGACGTCTAGGTAGCCACGGGCGGTGGAAGCACGACGGCCGTTCGGCGTCACGGTGCGATCCATCGGGCCGAAGCCTTCCTGCTGGTAGCCGTTCAAGTCTTCGGTGCGCGGGTAACCGGCCTGCACGCCGGCTTCAACCATGGCGTGGAACAGCGGGTTGTTGCCCGCCTTCGGCGTGGTCACGCTGACCGGGCCGTCGCCACCGTGGTAGTCGTTCGGGCCGATGTCGCGGGTTTCCGCTTTACGGAAGTACGGCAGGCAGTCGAGGTACGACCAGTCTTCCAGACCTGGCAGCTTCGCCCAGCCGTCGTAGTCCATCGCGTTGCCACGGATGTAGCACATGCCGTTGATCAGCGAGGAGCCGCCGAGGCCCTTGCCGCGACCGCACTCCATCCGGCGACCGTCCATGTGTGGCTCAGGATCGGTTTCGTACGCCCAGTTGTAGCGACGACCCTGCAGCGGGAACGCCAGCGCGGCCGGCATTTGCGTGCGGAAGTCAAAACGGTAGTCAGGGCCGCCGGCTTCGAGCAGCAGCACGGTGACGCCTTCGTCTTCAGTCAGACGGGTCGCCAGGGTGTTACCGGCCGAGCCGGCACCAATGATGATGTAATCGAATTCTTGGGACATTGAATGCACCCTCTTTAGATGTGGTCAGGTCGGGCCTCGGCGAGTGCTGCGCACTCGATTCGCGAGCAGGCTCGCTCCCACAGGAGACATATTTCAATGTGGGAGCGAGCCTGCTCGCGAAGACGGCCTCACGAGCAATACAAGACTCGGGTCTTAGAACACCGAGACGTAATCGCCCAACTCGACCTGTACCGATTTGATGCGTGTGTAGTTGGTCAGCGAGCTGATGCCGTTTTCACGACCCACGCCCGACTGCTTGTAACCGCCAACCGGCATCTTCGCGTCGGACTCGCCCCAGGCGTTGATCCAGCAGATACCGGCTTCCAGTTGATGAATCACGCGGTGCGCGCGGTTCAGGTCTTTGGTGACGATACCGGCGGCCAGGCCGAAGTCGGTGTCATTGGCGCGGCGGATCACTTCTTCTTCGGTCTCGTAGGAGAGGATCGCCATCACCGGGCCAAAGATTTCTTCACGGACGATGGTCATCTCGTCGGTGCAGTCGGTGAACACGGTCGGTGCAACGAAGGCGCCTTTGGCGAATTCGCCGTCGGTCAGACGCTCGCCGCCGCACAGCACGCGGGCACCTTCTTCTTTACCCTTGGCGATGTAACCCAGCACGCTTTCCATGTGGGCGAAGCTGACCAGTGGGCCGAAGTTGGTGTTTTCGTCTTCCGGGTTGCCGATGCGGATGCGCGCTACGCGCTCGACGATCTTGGCTTCGAAAGCGGCTTTCAGGTGGCTCGGCACGAATACGCGAGTACCGTTGGTGCAGACCTGACCGGAGCTGTAGAAGTTGGCCATCATCGCGGTGTCGGCGGCGCGATCCAGGTCGGCGTCGTCGCAGATGATCAGCGGCGACTTGCCGCCCAGTTCCATGGTCACGTCTTTGAGCGACGAAGCCGAAGCGCTGGCCATGACTTTCTTGCCGGTGTCGGTGCCGCCGGTGAAGGAGACTTTCTCGATGCGCGGGTGCTCGGTCAGCCAGGTGCCGACTTCACGGCCGCTGCCGGTCAGCACGTTGAACACGCCGTTTGGCAGGCCGGCTTCGGTGTAGATCTCGGCCAGTTTCAGGGTGGTCAGCGAGGTGACTTCGCTTGGCTTGAAGATCATCGCGTTACCGGCGGCCAGGGCCGGTGCGGATTTCCACAGCGCGATCTGGATCGGGTAGTTCCACGCGCCGATACCGGCAACCACGCCCAGTGGCTCGCGACGGGTGTAGACGAAGGAAGTGTCGCGCAGCGGAATCTGCTCGCCTTCGATCGCCGGTACCAGGCCTGCGTAGTATTCCAGCACGTCGGCGCCGGTGACGATGTCGACGTATTTGGTTTCGGAGTAAGCCTTGCCGGTGTCCAGGGTTTCCAGAGCAGCCAGCTCATCGTTGCGCTCGCGCAGGATGTCGACAGCGCGACGCAGGATGCGCGAACGCTCCATGGCGGTCATCGCGGCCCAGATTTTCTGGCCCTTTTCAGCGCTGACCACTGCGCGCTCGACGTCTTCCTTGGTCGCACGTTGCACTTGGGCGAGGACTTCACCGTTCGCCGGGTTGATGGCTTCGAAGGTGGCATCGCTGCCAGCGTCGGAGTACGCGCCATCGATGTAGAGTTTTTGCAGTTCGAAACGGGCCATAGTGTCCTCGCAAGTGCATTAGTGGTTGGCGTTGACCATCGCGGTGGTGCTGCGATGGCGGTTCAGGGGCCGAGCGTTTTCTGTGTGCTCTAGCTCACCTGCTTGGCCAATTGGAAATCCATGTATTCGTAAGCGATCTGTTGCGCCTGCGCCGTGTCGAAAGCGTCTCCCGACAGCGCGCCGCGCAACCACAAGCCGTCGATCAACGCTGCCAGTCCACGCGCTGCGCTGCGCGCATCTTCGAGCGGCAACACACGGCGGAACTCGCAGCACAGGTTGGAATACAGACGGTGATCGTTGATCCGCTGCAACCTGTGCAAAGACGGCTGGTGCATGCTGGTGGCCCAGAAGGCCAGCCAGGTTTTCATTGCCGGGCCATTGACCTGGCTGGCGTCGAAGTTGCCTTCGATGATCACCTGCAGATGCGCCCGTGGGCTGCTGTCTGCCAGCGCCTGACGGCGCGCGGTGACGTTCTCGCTGAGGACATTCATCAGATACCGCATCGTGGCGGCAATCAGGCCGTTCTTGTCCTGAAAATAGTGACTGATGATGCCATTCGAGACACCGGCCAAACGGGCGATCAGCGCAATGCTGGCGTCCCCCATACCGACCTGATCGACCGCCTGCAACGTGGCTTCGATCAGTTGTTGGCGGCGGATGGGTTGCATACCGACCTTGGGCATCTTGCACATCTCCTTAGGCCTTCCGACGGGCGATAAACGCCTATCGGATTGAGGGCCAGTCTATTTTGTTTTGATTGAACGTTCAATCAACAAAGAATAAGATCTGCGACAAATCGTCGCTGCCTACAGATTTTTTCTGCTTGTAAATGGCGATAAAACGACATCCGAAAATGCTTGAAACCTGCGTGGGGCATGGCGCGGTTCGCTGTTCGATGGACGTGTTGAATGGGCAAGACGCTCGGGGCCAGGTTTCGGATGAACGTCCGCACAGCTTTGGCCACGAAAGCGATTCGCAACGCCATTTCGGCAGGTTCGGGCTTTTTTCGGGGTGTCTTTATATCACCCGCCGGTCGGCTGCCAACTAACCGATTGGTCGGGTTCCGTGTTGCCTTGTGTTCTTCTCTCGCACTGCCTGGAGCATTTGTGCCATGAGTTCTGCCTCTCTTATAAAGACCCCGCCCGAGAAGGTGACGGTCAACGGTTGGGTGTTTTACACCTCTACCGCGTTGATTCTGTTGTTGACCGCCATTCTGATCATCGCCCCGCAAGAGGCCGGCAGAATGTTGGGTATGGCTCAGGCCTGGTTGTCGCGCAGCTTCGGCTGGTACTACATGGTGGTGATCGCCGCCTACCTGGTGTTTGTGGTGGGCCTGGCGTTTTCCTCCTACGGCAAACTCAAACTGGGCAGCAAGGACGACACCCCGGATTTCAGTTACGGCGCCTGGGCGGGGATGCTGTTCTCGTCGGGTATCGGTATTTCGCTGCTGTACTTCGGCGCGTCCGAGCCGCTGGACCATTACTTCAATCCGCCGGAAGGCGCAGCGGCCACCAACCTGGCCGCGCGTCAGGCGGTGCAACTGACTTTCCTGCACTGGGGCCTGCACGGCTGGGCGATCTACGCACTGGTCGGTCTGGCCGTGGCGTACTTCGCTTACCGTCATAACCAGCCATTGGCATTGCGCTCGGCGCTGTATCCACTGGTCGGCGAACGCTGGGTCAAAGGCGCGGCCGGTCATGCAGTGGACGGCTTCGGCATGTTCGTGACCCTGCTGGGCCTGGTGACCAACCTGGGGATCGGCTCGCTGCAAGTGTCCTCGGGTCTGGAAAACCTGTTCGGCATGGAACACAGCAACACCAACCTTTTGATTGTGATCATCGTGATGAGCACCGTGGCGACCATCGCTGCCGTATCCGGTGTGGAAAACGGCATCCGTCGTCTGTCCAACCTGAACATCGTGCTGTTCAGCGGTCTGCTGATTTTCGTCCTGCTGTTCGGCCCGACCCTGCACCTGCTCAACGGCTTCGTGCAGAACATCGGCGACTACCTCAACGGCGTGGTGCTGAAGACCTTCGACCTGTACGTCTATGAAGGCGACAGCGCCAAGTCCGACCGCTGGCTGGGCCTGTGGACCCTGTTCTACTGGGCCTGGTGGATTTCCTGGGCACCATTCGTAGGCATGTTCATCGCGCGTATTTCCCGTGGTCGTACCGTGCGCGAGCTGGTGGCCGGTGTGCTGCTGATTCCGCTGGGCTTCACGTTGGCCTGGTTGTCGATCTTCGGTAACTCGGCACTGGACCTGGTGATGAACCAGGGGGCGGTGGAACTCGGCAAGACGGCGCTGGAACAGCCATCGATGGCGATCTACCAGTTGCTGGAACACTACCCGGCGTCGAAAGTCGTCATCGGTGTCTCGATCTTTGTTGGTTTCGTGCTGTTCCTGACCCCGGCCGACTCGGGCGCGGTGATGATGGCGAATCTGTCCTGCAAGGGCGGCAACGTTGATGAAGATGCGCCGCACTGGCTGCGGATCTTCTGGTCGGTGGTGATCACGCTGGTGACCATCGGTCTGCTGTTCGCTGGTAACTTCGAAGCCATGCAAACCATGGTGGTGCTGGCCGGTCTGCCGTTCTCGGTGGTGCTGGTGTTCTTCATGTTCGGCTTGCACAAGGCCATGCGCCAGGACGTGCAGATCGAACAGGAGCAGGCGCAACTGGCTGAGCGCGGTCGTCGTGGTTTCAGCGAGCGTCTGACGCAGCTGGATCTGCAACCGAGCCAATCGGTGGTGCAGCGTTTCATGGACAAACACGTGACCCCGGCACTGGACGACGCTGCTGCACAACTGCGTGCACAGGGTCTGGAAGTGCAGACGCTGTTGGGCAAATCCAAGCGCTGCATGGGCGTGCGCGTCGAGATGGAAGAGGGCAACCCTTTCGTCTACGAAGTGAGCCTGGACGGCTACCTGGCGACCCCGACCGAATCGGCCCAGTCCGATGAAGCGCGCCAGCGTTACTACCGCGCCGAGGTGTATCTGCACAACGGCAGCCAGGACTACGACCTGATGGGCTTCACGCAGGATCAGATCACACGCGATGTGCTCGATCAGTTTGAAAGCCATCGGCAGCTCCTTGGCCGGGTGTATAGCTAAACCTTGAGTGAATGCGGCAAAGCTGTTGTGGCGAGGGAGCTTGCTCCCGCCGGGTTGCGAAGCGACCCCAAGAATTTGTGAGTGCTGCGCACTCAAGCGGGAGCAAGCTCTCTCGCCACAGTTGTCCGTGTTTCAAGTTCAATTTCTGTACTAACAAAAACGCCGCGATCCTCTCGCGGCGTTTTCGTGTCCGGGCTGCTTACCCCAGGTTCTTGCCCAGCAACGCGTGATACAGCTCGCTGTCGCCAAGAATCCCCACCACATGGTTGTTGTCGTGCAGCACCAGTTTGTTGCCGGTCTGATAACGGATCTGCAATGCATCGCGCATGCCGATATTCGAGTCCACCAGCGTTGGCTTGCGCTCCAGGGCTTCCACCGCTTGCCCCGGTGCCCAGTTCTGCAGGTTCAGCACCGAACCGTTCTGGCGCGCGCCTTTGATGGTGTTGCCTTCGGCCAGGTCCAGCCACGAATCGCCGCCCGGGTCGAGGCACACCGAACCATTGATGCGTTTGCAGTTGTCCAGCGTGCGCATCAGGCTGCGCCCGCACAGAACGTTGAGCGGGTTGGTGTGGGCTACGAAGGTGCGCACATAGTCGTCCGCCGGGTTGAGCACGATCTCTTCCGGCACGCTGTACTGGATGATCCGGCCGTCCTTCATGATCGCAATGCGGCTACCCAGTTTCAGTGCCTCATCGAGGTCGTGACTGACAAACACGATGGTCTTGCTCAGCTTGCGTTGCAGCTCCAGCAGTTCGTCCTGCAGGCCCTGACGGATCAGCGGGTCGAGTGCCGAGAACGGTTCGTCCATCAGCAGAATGTCGGCGTCCATCGCCAGCGCTCGCGCCAGTCCGACACGCTGCTGCATGCCGCCGGAGAGTTCATCGGGCTTCTTGTTGCGCCATTGGGTCAGGCCCACCAGTTCGAGCTTGTCGTCGACCAGCTTGCGCCGTTCCTTCTCCGGGCGACCCTGCATTTCCAGACCGAAACTGATGTTCTCGCGCACCGTCAGCCACGGCATCAGGGCGAACTTCTGGAACACCATGGCGATGCGTTTGGTGCGCATCATTTTCAGTTCAGCCGGGGTGCAGGAAGCGATATCGATCTGCTTGCCTTCGTGTTCGACGAACAGCTTGCCGCGACTCACGGTGTTGAGGCCGTTGATGCAGCGCAGCAGGCTCGACTTGCCGGAGCCGGACAGGCCCATCAGTACGCAAATCTCGCCCTTGTTGATGTCCAGACTGGCCTTTTCCACGCCGACGATCTGCCCGGTCTTTTTCAGGATCTCGCTGCGGGTCAAACCTTGATCGAGAAGTTTCAGTGCTTCGCGCGGATCCTTGGTGAAGATCACGTCAACGTTATCGAAGCGAATTATGCTCATGCGTCACCCCCTACTTTGGCGTCGGGTTGTTTGCAGATACGGTCGAGCATGATCGCCAGCAGTACGATCGCCAGGCCCGCTTCGAAGCCCAGGGCGATATCAGCAGTGTTCAGTGCGTTGACCACCGGTTTGCCGAGTCCGTCGGCGCCCACCAGTGCCGCGATCACTACCATCGACAGCGACAGCATGATGCACTGGGTGATGCCGGCAGCGATGCTCGGCATGGCGTGAGGCAGTTCGATCCGTGAGAGCAATTGGCGACGCGAGCAGCCGAAGGCCTTGCCGGCGTCCATCAGTTCTTGCGGGACATCGCGGATGCCCAGGTAGGTCAGGCGGATCGGTGCAGCGATGGCGAATACCACCGTGGAGATCAGGCCCGGCACCACACCCAGCCCGAAGAGGGTCAGGGTAGGAATGAGGTAAACGAAGGTCGGTACGGTCTGCATCAGATCGAGTACCGGACGCATTAAAGTGTAGAACATCGGCTTGTGCGCAGCGACGATGCCCAACGGCACGCCAATGACCACGCAGACCAGGGTCGCGAACATGACCTGGGCGAGGGTTTCCATGGTTTCCTGCCAGTACCCCAGGTTGAGGATCAGCAGGAACGAGGCAATCACAAAAACAGTCAGCCCCCATTTGCGCTGGATGAAATGCGCGAGCAGGGCGATGAGGCCGATCAAGACGAAGGGATTGAACCAGGTCAGCGCAAACGTCACGCCGTGGATCATCGTTTCCAGTGTCACGGCGATTGCGTCGAAGGTGCTGGCGCCGTGTTGCGTCAACCATTCAACGAAGCCCGCGATGTACTGGCCTAAAGGGATTTTCTGATCAATCAGCATGGTAGTGAACGTCCGCATGCAAGGAATAAACAGCCCGGGCGAGCGAACTCGCCCGGCGTAAGGCAATTACTGTGCGAGCTTGGCTTTCACGGCCTCCAGGCCTGGTTTACCGTCAATGGTGGTCACGCCAGCGAGCCAGGTATCGAGCACCTGAGGGTTCTTTTTCAGCCAGGCCTTGGCGGCCGCTTCAGGCTTCATCTTGTCGTCGAGGATGTTGCCCATCAGGGTACTTTCCATGTCGACGGTGAACTCCAGGTTCTTCAGCAACTGACCGACGTTGCTGCATTCGGTGGTGTAGCCCTTGCGGGTGTTGGTCGCCACAGTGGCAGCACCGAAATCGGGGCCGAAGAAGTCATCGCCGCCGGTCAGGTATTGAATCTTGAAGCGCTTGTTCATCGGGTGCGGCGCCCAGCCGAGGAAGACCACGGCGGTGTCGCGTTTCTGCGCGCGGTCGACCTGCGAAAGCATGCCCGCTTCGGATGATTCGACGACCTTGAAGCCGGCGGTTTTCAAACCGAAAGCGTCCTTGTCGATCATGCTCTGGATCAGGCGGTTGCCGTCGTTGCCAGGCTCGATGCCGTAGATCTTGCCATCGAGCTCTTTCTTGAATTTGGCGATGTCGGCGAAGTCATGCAGACCCTTGTCGTACAGGGCTTGCGGTACGGCGAGGGTGTACTTGGCACCCTTGAGGTTGGTGCGCACCACTTCGACGGTGCCGGCATCGCGGTAGGCCTTGATGTCGTTTTCCATGGTCGGCATCCAGTTACCGAGGAACACGTCCATGTTCTTGCCGTCGGCCAGCGACTTGTAGGTCACGGGCACGGAGATCATGGTGGTCTTGGTCTTGTAGCCGAGGGCGTCGAGCACCACCGAAGTGGTGGCGGTGGTGGCGGTGATGTCGGTCCAGCCGACATCGGAGAAGTTAACGGTACTGCACTGCGCCGGTTCTGCAGCTTGCGCCAGTAACGGCAGACTCAGCATGGCGGCCAACAACAACGACGGGGAACCTTTCATGGATGGACTCCTTGGTGTTTTTTTTGGCAGTGTTCCGACTGTGGACCACCGCACTTATAGGTTGCGGTTGGATGGCGTTCTGGAGACAGCTCTACCACGGCGCCTTGCAATCGAGTCATAACGATCATGTACCAGTGAAAATCTGACGCCTACAGGGTGGGTCGTATCCAGTACAGGGATGGTCGCATCCAGTGTCAGTGACGTCGTTTACAGCTTTTTTCCGCCCCGTTTGGCCATCTGAACCGCATAAAAACGGCGAAAACACGGGAGGAAACCGGCACGGCGTTGGTGGGCATGAGTGCGTCGGTGTCAGACGCCGAGCGACCTGACAAAAGCCTGATGATGCGGGCATTCCGGCGGATCTCAGCTTGAGCGTAGCAGCTCCGCCAGCGGGCGCTTAACGCCCGGGAACGGCATCCTCAGGAGCTCTGCAGCAATGGCTATCAGCGTTTTCGACCTGTTCAAAATCGGCATCGGCCCGTCAAGTTCCCACACCGTCGGCCCGATGCGCGCCGCCGCCCTGTTTGTCGAAGCGCTGCGCGACAGGCACCTGCTCGAACAGGTGCGGCGTATAGAAGTGCAACTGTTCGGCTCGCTGTCGGCTACCGGCATCGGGCACGGCAGCGACAACGCGGTGATCATGGGTCTGATGGGCGAGTGGCCGGATGCAATCGACCCGTCGCAGATCGGCCCGCGCATTCAGGCGCTGCGTGAAACTCACACGCTGTTATTGGATGGTCGTCTGTCGGTGCCGTTTGTCTGGGCCCGCGACATGCGCCTGATTGATGAAAATCTGCCGTTCCATCCCAACGCCATGACCCTGATTGCCGAAGGCGATCACGGCGAGATTCATCGCGACACTTACTATTCGGTCGGTGGCGGTTTTGTCGTGGATCAGGCGCAGGCATCCAGCGGTGTGGTCGATCTGGATCGCACCGAATTGCCTTATGACTTTTCCAGCGCGGTGGAGCTGCTGCAGCTGTGTCAAAAGAACAACCTGCGCGTCGCCGAACTGATGATGGCCAACGAAAAGGTCTGGCGCAGCGAAGAGGAAATCCGTGCCGGGCTGATGAAGCTGTGGCGGGCGATGCAGGATTGCGTCGAGCAGGGCCTCAAGCACGAAGGCATCCTTCCCGGCGGTCTCAATGTGCGCCGGCGCGCGGCCAAGTTGCATCGCAGCCTGCAGGAGTTGAACAAGCCCAACGTGATCGGCTCGACCCTCAGTGCCATGGAGTGGGTCAACCTGTTTGCCCTCGCGGTCAATGAAGAAAACGCGGCGGGTGGGCGCATGGTCACGGCACCGACCAATGGTGCGGCAGGGATCATCCCGGCGGTGTTGCACTACTTTATGAAGTTCAGCGAAGCGGTCACCGACGCCAATGTGGTCGATTACTTCCTGGGCGCGGCGGCGGTGGGGATTCTGTGCAAGAAGAACGCCTCGATCTCTGGTGCCGAAGTCGGTTGCCAGGGCGAGGTTGGTTCGGCCTGCGCGATGGCGGCGGCGGGGTTGGCGGAGATCCTCGGTGCCACTCCGGAGCAACTGTGCAACGCGGCGGAAATCGGCCTGGAACATAACCTCGGCCTGACCTGCGATCCGGTCGGCGGCCTGGTGCAGGTGCCGTGTATCGAGCGCAACGCAATTGCCGCTGTGAAGGCGATCAACGCAGCGCAGATGGCCCTGCGTGGCGATGGTCAGCACTTCATCTCGCTGGACCGGGTGATCCGCACCATGCGTGATACCGGCGCCGATATGCATGACAAATATAAAGAGACCTCGCGGGGTGGGCTGGCGGTTAGCGCCGTAGAGTGCTGACACATTTTTCTGTGGCGAGGGAGCTTGCTCCCGCTCGGCTGCGCAGCAGTCGCAATCAGCTTGGTGCGTTTCAACTGAGGGATCGCGAAGTCTGGTTTTGGGCCTGCTTCGCAGTCCAGCGGGAGCAAGCTCCCTCGCCACAAGAACCTGTAACCCTCCCTGGGAATATGAGCAGACCAGTCAAAACTGCTCACCAAGTGCACACGCTAAACAAATCACGCCACCTTTTAGCGCGTCGCAATCAGATAAGAGCTTTTCCCACTCGCAGTGCGCCATTCGCACTCCCTGCCGTCCGTCACCCGTGCTTGCGGTGACACTCTGAAACAACTGCGCGCAAGCCCGTTCCCACAAGTGCTACCGATCTGCTCACGGGCAGCGGGGCAGGGCTCTCGGCGCCGCTGATTGCACTTCGAAACACCGTGTGTCCGACGTCTTGAATAGACAGGTCGCGACGTCGTTTTCAGGAGTTATTGAACAGCCATTCAATTTTAGGCATGGCAATTGCTCTGTCATAACAAAGCCCGTCTCCCACGCGAGAACGCCGGCAATAACAAGAGCCTCCGCCTGAGGCCATCACCCGCTTTGTGTGAGGAGATACCGCGATGACGTCGTTCAACTCCGGGGCCCAACCCCAGAACCGTGCGCCTCAATCCATCGGCTTTCTGCTGCTGGACAATTTCACGCTGATTTCTCTGGCCTCCGCAGTCGAGCCCCTGCGCATGGCCAACCAATTGTCCGGTCGTGAGCTGTATCGCTGGAGCACCCTGACCGTCGATGGCGGTCAGGTGTGGGCCAGTGACGGTCTGCAAATCACCCCCGATGCCTCCATGCACAAAGCCCCGCCCCTGGACACCGTGATCGTCTGCGGCGGGATCGGCATTCAACGCACCGTGACCCGTGAACACGTGTCATGGCTGCAGAGCCAGGCACGTCAGTCCAAGCGTCTGGGCGCGGTGTGCACCGGCAGTTGGGCTTTGGCTTGCGCCGGTCTGCTCGACGGTTTCGATTGCAGCGTGCACTGGGAATGTCTGGCGGCGATGCAGGAAGCTTTCCCGCGTGTGGCGATGAGCACTCGCCTGTTCACCCTCGACCGTAACCGTTTCACCAGCTCCGGCGGCACCGCGCCATTGGACATGATGCTGCACCTGATCAGCCGCGATCATGGGCGTGAGCTGTCCGCCGCGATCTCGGAAATGTTCGTCTACGAACGCATCCGCAACGAGCAGGATCATCAGCGTGTGCCGCTCAAGCACATGCTCGGCACCAACCAGCCGAAGCTGCAGGAAATCGTCGCGCTGATGGAAGCCAATCTGGAAGAGCCGATCGACCTCGACGAACTGGCGGTGTACGTCGCCGTGTCGCGTCGACAGCTGGAGCGGCTGTTCCAGAAATACCTGCACTGCTCGCCGTCGCGCTACTACCTCAAGCTGCGCCTGATCCGCGCGCGGCAGTTGCTCAAGCAGACGCCGATGTCGATCATCGAAGTCGCGTCGGTGTGTGGTTTCGTCTCGACGCCGCACTTCTCCAAGTGCTACCGCGAATACTTCGGCATTCCGCCGCGTGACGAACGCGTAGGCTCCAACACCACCCAGCAAGTGGCGATGCTGCCGCTGCCGCAGGCGATCGTGATGTCGCCGCTGTCGGGACCGATGTCGGCGTTGAGTCAGGCGCGTAATGAGTCGACGTTTGCCAGCGTAAGGCTGTAGACCGAGTCGCCCCTATCGCTGGCAAGCCAGCTCCCACAGATTGTGTGGTGATACAGATATTCTGGTCACACCGAAAATTCCTGTGGGAGCTGGCTTGCCAGCGATGACGGCCTGTCAGGCGCTGCGGGTCTGCTGGTACTGCGCCAGTGCCGGCAGTAACTGTTTATCAAAAGCCTCACGCACTGCCGGCAAAATAGTCGCGCTGCTGGTGTACATCTGCTTGACCATCGTACGCAACGTGTTCGCCCGAACGTCGTCCAGACCCCGCACGGCGTATTCGCAGGCTTGCTCAGCGGTAGCGCCCGACGGCACTTCGAAACCCAATGCCTTGAGCTGGCCCAACAAGTCTTCCTGATCGATCAAATCGGCATACATCATGGCGCGCTTCCTTCTTCGGCAACGGAGGTCGTGATTCGATTCTGGTGGGCGTGGGGAGTGACGGCAAGGGCGATTTGTCACAGTGGCCGCGACGGCTATGAACAGGTCGTTTTCGGCTAACTCAGTGCCAAGGGGAGTGGGCACACTGACCTCAGCTCGCTACACGACGGTTTGGTCACCCTCGACTGGCAGCTCCTCAACAGTACCCTCTGCCCCGATCCTGTCACGGCTTGTATCGGGGCTTTTTTTGCCTGTGAATCCGGGAGAGGTGTGTGGTTGGCTCTGACGCATTCGCGAGCAGGCTCGCTCCCACATTTGAAATGCATTCCAGTGTGGGAGCGAGCCTGCTCGCGAAGAACGATGACGCGGTCTAGCGTTGCAACACCAGAATCCGCGACAACAACTCATCCCGGTCGATATAGCAGCCCTGAAAATGCCGCGCCCCGGTCGCCGGATCAAACGCATTGCGCGCATGCAGCGTGCGGCGGTTATCGAAGCACCACAGCTCACCCGGATTGAGTCGCTGCATCAGCCGAAACCGTGGCTCGCGGGTCATCGCAATCAAGCGCCGATAGGCGCGATACAGCAGCGGCATCTGCTCCACCGATGTATCGAATGCGCCGCGCAAAAAGTTCGCCATGCGAATCTCCGCAACCCGGCCCAACGCGTCCAGCGCAATGATCGGCGCCAGGCAGCGATAGTCGCTGTGGCGATCCTTGTTGCGGAATTCCACGGGGATTTCGCACAGCGCCTGAAACAGCTCCGGTGCTTCCTGACGCAACGCGTCGGCAATCGCAAAACCGTCGACAAAAATACTCTCGCCACCCTCGGCATCATTCACCAGGCAATGCAGAAATTGCAGACCCGGTTGCAGCTCGCGAGTCGGCAAGTCCGTGTGCAGCGGCAGGTTGAAAGCGGTGTAGGCATTGCTGTCGGCATCGGCCTTGGACTGCACGTTGAACAGCACGCCGAAGTTGCTCTCGCGGATGAACGAAATGCGCTGGGCGATCAGTTTCAGTGAACCCGGCTCGGTGGGCACGCCGCGCACCTGAGTCAGGCCGATATCGCGCACCGCGAGCAACCATTGCAGCAGCGCGCCGTTGTCGTTCATCAGCGCTGAATATTCGAATACCGGTAGCTGCAAATTGCTGCGCCACAGATAGGGCTGGGGTTTAGCTGCCAGACGTTCGGCGCGGGATTCGTCGTCATAGGCGTGGGCGCGCAGCCAGCCCGGATCGAAGCGACTGTGATGGCCGTCCTGCCAGTCGATCTGCAGGCAGCCGTCGCTGTCGATGTGCGCGTGGGCGGGGACGAGATCCGGCGCAGCATCGACGATCTCGAATACCTGTTCACGGGTGACGTTGTAGACGCATTGCGGGCACGGGCAGTTATCTCGCAGCCAGGCATGGTGGAACGGACTGACGCGGCCATCGGCCCAGGCAATCGACACGCAATCCGCCAGGTTCTGCACGCCGCTCAGCGCGCTGATCAACGGATAACTACGGAAATCGGCAACAGCAGCAGCGGTGTGCATGGCGGCTCCTTGCGTGGGAAGAATTAACGGGCGGGTGGCAGGGCGATGACGCGACCGATGTAAGCCGGGGCGGGCAGATCGACTTGCTCGGCGACGATGGCTTGCAGGCGGCTCAAGGTGTCCGGGGTGAACGGCGCGGAACGTGGGCCGGCGAGGTCGACGTGCAGCAGCATCTGTTCGTTGCCGGCCAGTTCCTTGTCTTCGCCGGCCAGGTGCAGGCTGTGATAAAGGTGCAGGCGCTTGCTGTCGTGACCGATGATTTGCGTGCGTACTTCGACCTCGGCGTCGAGCTTCACTTCGTGCAGATAATTCAGATGCAGTTCCAGGGTGAACAACGAGTGGCCGCTGGCCTCGCGGTTGTTGCTGTCCATACCGAGACGGTCCATCAGCGCGTCGGTGGCGTAGCTGAAGATCAACAGGTAGAAGGCGTCGCGCAGATGGCCGTTGTAGTCGACCCAGTCGGGGATGATTCTGGTTTGGTAGGTGGTGAGGGTGGGCATGGTTGGACTCCATAGATCGCTGGCGTAATGCACATTGTGGCGAGGGAGCTTGCTCCCGCTGGGCTGCGCAGCAGCCCTGAAACCTCTGATCGCGGTGCGTCGGTCAGACAGTATTCGCTGGTTTTACGACCGCTTCGCGGCCGAGCGGGAGCAAGCTCCCTCGCCACAGGGAAAGGGATTACTCGCTGAAACTCATCCCGTGCTTCTCCTTGGTGGTTTTCACCGCCTCCAGCACCGCCAGCAGGCAGTCATCACGATAGCGCTCCAGCGCCGAAATGCTGTGGTGGCCGAGCTGATCACTGGTGCCATCGACCACATCGTCGATCAGCTTGTCGGTCAGTTCCGGTGCCGGCAGATACGTCCAAGGCAACTGCAACGCCGGGCCGAACTGCGACATGAAGTGACGCATCCCCGCGTCACCACCGGCCAGCGTATAGGTCAGGAACGTGCCCATGAACGACCAGCGCAGACCGGCGCCAAAACGGATCGCGTCGTCGATCTCGCCAGTAGTCGCCACGCCGTCGTTGACCAGATGCAACGCCTCACGCCACAGCGCCTCAAGCAAGCGGTCAGCGATAAACCCCGGAACTTCCTTGCGCACATGCAGCGGGCGCATGCCGAGTGATTCGTAGACTTTCATCGCCGCTTGCACGGCCTCGGGCGCGGTGTTCTTGCCGCCGACCACTTCCACCAGCGGCAGCAGGTAGACCGGGTTGAACGGGTGACCGACCACGCAGCGTTCAGGGTGGGTCGAACTCTCGTAGAACTCGCTCGGCAACAGGCCGGAAGTGCTGGAACCGATCAGCGCATTGGGCTTGGCCGCTGCGCTGATTCTGCTGTGCAGATCGAGTTTCAGCTCGAGGCGTTCCGGGGCGCTTTCCTGGATGAAATCGGCATCGCGCACGCATTCTTCGATGGTCGCGACAAAACGCAAACGATCCTGCGAGGCGCCGGGTGCCAGACCGTTTTTCTCCAGCGCGCCCCAGGCATTCGCCACGCGTTTGCGCAGCGCTGCTTCGGCGCCAGGCGCCGGGTCCCACGCCACCACGTCGAGGCCATGGGCGAGGGCGCGCGCAACCCAGCCGCTGCCGATGACACCGCTGCCGAGGGCGGCGAAGGTTTTGATGTTGGTGATAAAGCTCATGGGAACTCCCTGAAGAAGGTGTTTCCTGTAGGAGCTGCCGCAGGTTGCGATCTTTTGATTTTGATTGTTTGAAGCAAGATCAAAAGATCGCAGCCTGCAGCAGCTCCTACAGGTGAAATTTGGGGGGCAGTCAGGGCCCCATTTTTTTTGCTGAGGTCAGCCGCGCTGGGTCAGGCCCATCTTCTTGCGGCCCTCGGCCGGGGTCAGCACGCGGGCGCCGAGGCGGCTGAGGATCTCGCTGGCGCGTTCGACCAATTGGCCGTTGGTTGCCAGCACCCCCTTGTCCAGCCACAGGTTGTCTTCCAGGCCGACCCGCACGTTGCCGCCGAGCAGCACCGCTTGCGCGGCCATCGGCATCTGCATGCGGCCGATGCCGAACCCGGCCCACACCGCGTCAGCCGGCAGGTTGTCGACCATGGCTTTCATGGTGGTGGTGTCGGCCGGCGCGCCCCACGGGATGCCCAGGCACAGCTGAAACAGCGGGTTGTCGAGCAGGCCCTCCTTGATCATCTGCTTGGCGAACCACAGGTGGCCGGTGTCGAAAATTTCCAGTTCGGCCTTCACCCCCAGCTCGGTGATGCGCTTGGCGCCGGCGCGCAGTTGCGCCGGGGTCGAGACGTAAATGGTGTCGCCGTCGCCGAAGTTCAGCGTGCCGCAATCGAGGGTGCAGATTTCCGGCAGCAGTTCTTCAACGTGGGCCAGACGGGTCAGCGGGCCGACCAGATCGGTGTTCGGGCCGAACTCCATCGGGTGCTCGCCGGCACCGATTTCCAGGTCGCCGCCCATCCCGGCGGTGAGGTTGACGATGATGTCGACGTCGGCCTCACGGATGCGCTCCATCACTTCGCGGTACAGCGCCACGTCACGGCTGAACTTGCCGGTCTGCGGGTCGCGCACATGGCAGTGCACAACGGTGGCGCCGGCCTTGGCCGCTTCCACCGCAGCCGCTGCAATCTGTTTCGGGGTGACCGGCACGTGGGGGCTCTTGGCGGTCGTGTCGCCAGCACCGGTGAGTGCGCAGGTGATGATGACGTCGTGGTTCATGGTGCGGTTTCCTTCAGGCGTGATGGGTCTGTTCGCAGCCCTTTCTCGGGCTGCGAAACGTGTGTTCGGGCTTGGGTTATTTGCTGGTCAGTTGCAGGTTTTCAGCGGCCGGTTTGCCGTCGAAGGTGGTCACACCGTCAAGCCAGCGCTGCTTGTCTTCGGGGTGATCCTTGAGCCATTGCTTGGCCGATTCAAAGGCGTCCTTGTGATCGAGCAGCGGTTGCATCATCCGGCTCTCGTCTTCGGCGGTGAACGTCAGGTTGCTCAGCAGGCGACCGACGTTCGGGCATTGCTCGGCGTATTTCGGCGCGGTGACGGTCCACACCGTGGCCATGCCTTCGTTCGGGCCGAGGGCGTCTTCGCTGCCGGTGAGGTAAGTCATCTTGACGTTGACGTTCATCGGGTGCGGCGCCCAGCCGAAGAACACCACGGCTTCCTTGCGGCGTACGGCGCGGTCGACGGCGGCGAGCATCCCGGCTTCGCTGGACTCGACCAGCTGGAATTTGCCGAGGCCGAACTGGTTCTTGGCGATCATCGCCTTGATCTGCGTGTTGGCGCCGGAACCCGGTTCGATGCCGTAGATCTTGCCGCCCAGTTCCTTCTCGAACTTGGCGATGTCTGCAAAGGTTTTCAGGCCCTTGTCGGCCAGATAAGTCGGCACGGCGAGGGTCGCGCGGGCGTCCTTCAAGCTCGGGGCTTCGAGGACTTTGACCTGGTTGGCGTCGACGAACGGGGTGATGGTCTGGGTCATCAGCGGGTTCCAGTAGCCGAGGAACAGGTCCAGCCGCTGATCGCGAATCCCGGCGAAGATGATTTGCTGGGAGGCGCTGGTTTGTTTGGTGTTGTAGCCGAGGCCATCGAGCAGCACTTGGGTCATGGCGCTGGTGGCGATCACGTCGGTCCAGTTCACGACGCCCATGCGTACGTTCTGGCACGACGCAGGTTCGGCCGCCATGACGCTGGCGCTCAAGAAAGCGGTACCGCTGAGTGCAAGAACACAGCTGCTGATCAGTCGTTTCATGTCGGGTTCCTCGGCAGGTCGTTATTGTGAGTTCCGGCATCTGGCGTGCCGGTGATGCAAAGTTACGCAGCAACGGCCCCGTGAAAGCGCACTGCGGCGACTGGCATTTGCACTGTAGCGACCTGTGCGCTTGAACGCTGACGCCAAACGGCGTATCAACGATCCACGCTACCCGCTAACCGAGTGCGCCCATGTCCCAGGATTTCTACTTTCTGCTGATGCCGGGGTTTTCCGCCATCGGTTTTATCTCCGCGATCGAACCGCTGCGGGTGGCCAACCGCTTTCGTGGCGAGCTGTACCGCTGGCACGTGCTCAGCGCCGATGGCGGGGCGGTGCTGGCGAGCAATGGCATGTCGGTCAACGCCGACGCGGCGCTGGAGCCGCTGAAGAAAGGCGCGACGCTGCTGGTGGTGGCCGGATTTGAACCGCTGAAGTTCGCCACGCCGACTCTTGAGCACTGGCTGCGCCGGCTGGACAACGAAGGCGTGACCCTCGGTGCCATCGACACCGGCAGTTTCGTCCTCGCTGAAGCCGGCCTGCTCGACGGCCATCGCCTGACCCTGCACTGGGAGGCCATCGATGCGTTCAAGGAATCTTATCCACAGCTCAGCGTGACCCAGGAGCTGTTCGAGATCGACCGGCGGCGCATCACCTCGGCGGGCGGCACGGCGTCTATCGATCTGATGCTTGATCTGATCGCCCAGGCCCATGGTCCGCAACTGGCGATTCAGGTCAGTGAGCAGTTCGTGCTGGGACGAATTCGCCCGCGCAAGGACCACCAGCGCATGGAAGTCGCCACGCGCTACGGCATCAGCAACAAGAAGTTGGTCCAGGTGATTGGCGAGATGGAGCAACACAGCGAACCACCGCTGACCACGCTGCAACTGGCGGAATCGATCAAAGTGACGCGGCGGCAGCTGGAGCGCTTGTTTCGGCTGCACCTGAACGACACGCCGAGCAATTTTTATCTGCGCCTGCGGTTGGAAAAGGCCCGGCAGTTGCTGCGCCAGACCGATATGAGCGTGCTGGAAGTCAGCATCGCCTGCGGCTTTGAATCACCGTCGTATTTCACCCGCAGCTACCGCGCGAAGTTCGCACGCTGCCCCCGCGAAGACCGGCGTACCGCACAAGTCTGAACGGATGCACTCAAAACTAATGTGGGAGCGAGCCTGCTCGCGAATGCGGTGTGTCATTCAACACCAATGTCGACTGACAGATTGCATTCGCGAGCAGGCTCGCTCCCACAGTTGGTTTGTGTCGTCTGGAGGATCGGGTTACTTCTTCACCAGCGCCGAACACGCCGCTTTATAAGCCTCATGCTGATACTTGTTCAGCGTCCCCGGCAGCTCAAAGTTGTGCTTCTTGGCCTGGGCATTGATCGTCTGCGGCGACAACAACGTCACCTCACACCCGTCCAGCAACTGAAACACACCCTCGATCTTGAACGTAGTCGGCCCACCGGCAAATTCACCCTTCTTGCTGCGCTTCTTGATCACAATCCGGTCAATCGAATGCTCGCGCACAAACGAAGCGACCTGCGCCGCGAAGCGTTTGACGTTGGCCGCCTCGTCGTCATCGTCGAGGGCGATTTTCTTGGTATTCAGTGCAACGTGGCTCAAGGCCGCACCGTCGAGGGCGGCCACGGCGATGATCGCTTCGCTGCCTTTGATTTCGATACCGCAGATGTTCATGAGGGGGCCTTGAGTCTGTGTGAAGGGGTGACGATGGTCGCGCACCCTGCACCCGAGGTCAAAATGGATCGACCTCGACGATGGGTGAAAAGCCGAAGCCAAGACTCATGAGGGGAGCGACCGCTTATCGGATAGCGTGTCTGACCTGTTATTTCTGACAGTAGACGCTTTGTCTGGATAACTCCTAGATTTAGCTCCGGCAGCCGTTCGGTTGTCGGTTCATCAAACCGGGTTACACAGGGAGCACTGCTATGAGCCTCAGAAAGACCAAGCGTCCACCCGTCATCAAGAAAAAAGCTCGTGAACTGCTTATCAGAAAAGAAATTCGTGCATTGAGCGCGGATGAACGGGACAAATTCATCAGCAGCGTACTGGAACTCAAGCGTCTGGGCCTTTACGACCATTATGTCCATGCGCACCATCAGATAATGATCCCCACCGTTCTTTGTGGTGAGCCACGGCATCCCGAATATCGCAATGGTGCACATCAAGGGCCGGCGTTTCTCCCATGGCACCGGGCTTTTTTGCTGCAGTTCGAGGCTGACTTGCGCAAGATCGATCCCTCAGTAACCGTACCCTACTGGGATTGGACCCTTGATGCGGTCGATCCGCTGCGGTCGCCGATCTGGAGCGATAAATGGATGGGGGGAGATGGCGACCCCAATGATCATAACCTGGTCAAAGATGGACCATTTGCCCAAGCCAAAGGTCAATGGCACGTAGAGGCGTTTCCCGAGTACGGCTATGACATCCCCGGTCTGAGGCGAACATTTCAGACCCATGTAACTTCGTTACCGACGCCGGAAGACCTCGACAGGGCGATGAAAGAGTCCTTCTACGACTTGCCTCCCTATAACGCTGATCCGACAGTCCGGGGCTTTCGCAATGTGCTGGAAGGCTGGCGCACGAATAAGGCCGATCCTGCCGTTACCACTGATGGCTCTCAGTTGCATAACCGCGTCCATCTATGGATTGGCGGCCACATGTACTGGATGGTTTCGCCAAGTGACCCGGTGTTCTTCCTGCATCATTGCTTCATCGACAAGATATGGGCGGACTGGCAGGCGCAAAAACAACTGGACGACTCTCAATGGGCGCCACATTACGCACCCATGGAGTGTGGGCCCCGTGGCCATAATTATTACGATCGGCTCAAACCGTTTCAGGTGACCGTCGAAGAAATGATGGATATCAAAGAGCTCGGGTATCAGTACGATCCGACCAGGCAATTGATACGCAGTGCTCCCAAGTCGCCTTTTGAGGCACCATGAACTTCAATTCGTCGTTCCTTTGCTTTCGGGTACAGGAACGACCATCACTCCTGCCCAATCGACTCCAAAAACTCTGACCGTTCATCACTCATCCGCGCCACACAGTCATTCTGCGCAATCTTGAATGCCTTGCTGCCTTCGGTGGCGGGGAAGGCTTCCACGGCGCAATCGGCGTCGCGGGTTTTCAGCCATTGTTGCTGGGCGGTTTTCAGTTTGGCGGTGATGTCGGCCAGTTGCGCGGCGTTTTTGCCGTAGGTGGCCTGCATGCGCTCGTTTAGGCTGGCGTAGTTGTCCTTGAGCAGGTCTTCGGCGGTGCTGCGGCTGTAGGTCGAGCATTCCAGGGTCTGGACGTCGTTTTCCACCGCGTCGCACGGGTTGTTGTCGGTGTCTTCGGCGGCGTGTACGCCGGTCGCCATCAGTGCCAAAGCCAAGAAGATCGATTTCATGGTTGTCGCCGCTCTAATCCAGTGGTGTATCCAAGATGCGCCAGATTCTGGCTCAAGCTGGCGAGCTTGAACAGGTAGCTGATCGGAGCGCCTGGCGACCCTTTGTCGCGGATTGACGCTTTCGGCAATTCCCCTGTCGTTTTTGCACCCGGTCGCCCCGGCACCGAGGCATATGCTGGCCCCAAAGCGCCGGCAGACGATTCGGCGCATGAATCGCCAATAAGGGGACGCCTGATGAGCCCAGCCGAATTACACGCCGACAGCATCGTTATCGACGGTCTGATCATTGCCAAATGGAACCGCGAGCTGTTCGAAGACATGCGCAAGGGCGGTCTGACGGCGGCCAACTGCACTGTGTCGGTGTGGGAAGGCTTTCAGGCGACCGTGAACAATATTGCCGCCAGCCAGAAGCTGATCCGCGAAAACAGCGACCTGGTGATGCCGGTGCGCACCACCGCCGACATCCGTCGCGCCAAAGAGCAGGGCAAGACCGGCATCCTTTTCGGCTTCCAGAACGCCCACGCGTTCGAAGACCAGATCGGTTATGTCGAGGTGTTCAAGCAGCTCGGCGTCGGCATCGTGCAGATGTGCTACAACACCCAGAACCTGGTCGGCACCGGTTGCTACGAGCGTGACGGCGGCCTGTCGGGCTTCGGTCGCGAAATCGTCGCCGAGATGAACCGCGTCGGCGTCATGTGCGACCTGTCCCACGTCGGTTCCAAGACGTCCGAAGAAGTCATCCTCGAATCGAAAAAACCGGTCTGCTATTCCCACTGCCTGCCGTCGGGTCTGAAAGAGCACCCGCGCAACAAGTCCGATGCTGAACTGAAGTTCATCGCCGACCACGGCGGTTTCGTCGGCGTGACCATGTTTGCGCCGTTCCTCGCCAAAGGCATCGATTCGACCATCGACGATTACGCCGAAGCCATCGAATACACCATGAACATTGTCGGCGAAGACGCCATTGGCATCGGCACCGACTTCACCCAGGGTCACGGGCAGGACTTCTTTGAATACCTGACCCACGACAAGGGCTACGCCCGTCGTCTGACCAGCTTCGGCAAGATCATCAACCCGCTGGGCATCCGCACCGTCGGCGAGTTCCCGAACCTGACCGAAACCCTGCTCAAGCGCGGCCATTCCGAGCGTGTGGTGCGCAAGATCATGGGCGAAAACTGGGTCAATGTCCTCAGGGACGTCTGGGGCGAATAAGCCACCGCACTTCTGAATCCTTTCCCCCGGCCGTCCGTGCCGGGGGCAACAAACCGAATTTTCTGGAGTTAAGTTTCCATGGCCAAGATCGCCCCGCAATTGCCAATCGAAGTCGACAGCGAGACCGGTGTCTGGACCTCCGACGCCCTGCCGATGCTCTACGTGCCACGCCACTTTTTCGTCAACAACCACATGGGCATCGAGGAAGTGCTGGGCGCCGAAGCCTATGCAGAGATCCTCTACAAGGCTGGCTACAAGTCCGCCTGGCACTGGTGTGAAAAAGAAGCCGAGTGCCACGGCCTGGAAGGCGTCGCGGTGTTCGAACACTACATGAAGCGCCTGTCGCAACGCGGTTGGGGTCTGTTCAAGATCCAGGACATCGACCTCGACAAAGGTACCGCCAGCGTCAAGCTCGAACACTCGGCATTCGTCTATGTGTACGGCAAGGTCGGGCGCAAGGTCGATTACATGTTCACTGGCTGGTTTGCCGGGGCCATGGATCAGATTCTTGAGGCGCGCGGCAGCAAGATTCGTACGGTTGCCGAGCAAGTCTACGGTGGCTCCGAAGAAGGCCACGACGACGGTCTGTTCACCGTCAAGCCGTTGTAAGTCGAGGAACCCGCCATGGCTTTCGAAGCAATGTTCCAGCCGATCCAGATCGGCAAACTGACCATCCGCAACCGCGTGCTCAGCACCGCGCACGCTGAGGTCTACGCGACTGACGGTGGCATGACCACCGAGCGCTACGTCAAATACTACGAAGAGAAAGCCAAGGGCGGGATCGGCCTGGCGATCTGCGGCGGTTCGTCGGTGGTCGCCATCGACAGTCCGCAGCAATGGTGGAGTTCGGTCAATCTGTCCACCGACCGGATCATTCCGCACTTCCAGAACCTGGCCGACGCCATGCACAAGCACGGCGCCAAAATCATGATCCAGATTACCCACATGGGCCGACGCTCACGTTGGGATGGTTTCCACTGGCCGACCCTGATGTCGCCGTCGGGTATCCGTGAACCGGTGCACCGTGCGACCTGCAAGACCATCGAGCCGGAAGAGATCTGGCGGGTGATCGGCAACTACGCGCAAGCCGCGCGCCGCGCCAAGGCCGGTGGTCTGGACGGCGTCGAGCTGTCGGCCGTGCACCAGCACATGATCGACCAGTTCTGGAGCCCGCGCGTCAACAAGCGTACCGACGAATGGGGTGGCAGCTTCGAAGGCCGGATGAAGTTCGGTCTGGAAGTGCTGAAAGCCGTGCGTGCCGAAGTCGGTGACGATTTCTGCGTGGGCATGCGTATCTGCGGTGACGAGTTCCACCCGGACGGTCTGTCCCACGAGGACATGAAGCAGATCGCCAAGTATTACGACGACACCGGCATGCTCGATTTCATCGGCGTGGTCGGCTCGGGTTGCGACACCCACAACACCCTGGCCAACGTGATTCCGAACATGAGCTATCCGCCGGAGCCGTTCCTGCACCTGGCGGCCGGAATCAAGGAAGTGGTCAAGGTGCCGGTGCTGCACGCGCAGAACATCAAGGACCCGAACCAGGCCACGCGGATTCTGGAGGGCGGTTACGTCGATATGGTCGGCATGACCCGCGCGCACATCGCCGACCCGCACCTGATCGCCAAGATCAAGATGGGCCAGATCGACCAGATCAAACAGTGCGTCGGCGCCAACTACTGCATCGACCGTCAGTATCAAGGTCTGGACGTGCTGTGCATCCAGAACGCCGCGACGTCCCGTGAATACATGGGCGTGCCGCACATCATCGAAAAGTCCACAGGCGTCAAACGCAAAGTGGTGATCGTTGGTGCCGGCCCGGCCGGGATGGAAGCAGCACGCGTCTCTGCCGAGCGTGGCCACGACGTGACCCTGTTCGAGAAGAAAGAATTCATCGGTGGGCAGATCACCACCGCGTCGAAAGCGCCGCAACGTGACCAGATCGCCGGCATCACCCGCTGGTTCCAGCTGGAACTGGCGCGGCTGAAAGTCGACCTGCGTCTGGGCACTGCTGCAGATGCCGACACCATCATGGACTTGCGCCCGGACGTGGTAGTGCTGGCAGTCGGTGGACATCCATTCCTTGAGCAGAACGAACACTGGGGCGCCGCCGAAGGCTTGGTGGTCAGCAGCTGGGACGTGCTCGACGGCAAGGTCGCGCCGGGCAAGAACGTGCTGGTCTACGACACCATTTGCGAGTTTACCGGCATGTCGGTCGCCGACTTCCTCGCTGACAAGGGCAGCCAGGTCGAGATCGTCACCGACGACATCAAGCCGGGTGTGGCCATCGGCGGTACGTCGTTCCCGACCTACTACCGCAGCATGTACCCGAAAGAAGTGATCATGACCGGCGACATGATGCTGGAAAAGGTCTACCGCGAAGGCGACAAACTCGTCGCGGTGCTGGAGAACGAATACACCGGCGCCAAAGAGGAGCGGGTGGTCGATCAGGTGGTGGTGGAAAACGGCGTGCGTCCGGATGAGGAAATCTACTACGCGCTCAAAGAGGGTTCGCGCAACAAGGGCCAGATCGA
Organism: Pseudomonas sp. B21-051; assembly: GCF_024748795.1. Classification (NCBI taxonomy): domain Bacteria; kingdom Pseudomonadati; phylum Pseudomonadota; class Gammaproteobacteria; order Pseudomonadales; family Pseudomonadaceae; genus Pseudomonas; species Pseudomonas sp. B21-051. Next base: position 5,514,014 of record NZ_CP087166.1, on the reverse strand, counting down.
CGTCGAAGCGTTGTTCGCGATCCAGCCGCAGCCATCGTTGAGCAGCACCGGTGACGGCTACTTGTTGTTCCGCATCGGCGACTGCGTGGCGCAGCGTAATACCCACGCTGCGATCTATGACGCCCTCCGGCTCTGCAAAGACTTCTGACGGTTTGCACACAACCCTGTAGGAGCTGCCGAAGGCTGCGATCTTTTGACTTTTGTTGTTCAAAGCAAGATCAAAAGATCGCAGCCTGCGGCAGCTCCTACACATAGACCGTGTTTCTCCAGGCTGTACTGGTGGGAGCTTCACCATGTTGAACACCCTTCTTCCAATCCTGTTGTTCGCAGCCCTGGCCCTTGCGGTGCTGGGTGCGTTGCGGCGGGTGGCCATGTGGCGTCGGGGCCGGGCCTCGAAGGTCGATCTGATCGGCGGCCTGTTCGCCATGCCCAAGCGTTACATGGTCGATCTGCACCACGTGGTGGCGCGGGACAAATACATCGCCAACACCCACGTCGCCACGGCCGGTGGTGCGGTGGCGTCGATCGTGCTGGCGATTCTGGTGCACGGTTTCGGCCTGCATAACCGTATCCTCGGCTATGCGCTGCTGCTGATGACGGCAGTGATGTTCGTCGGCGCGATCTTCGTTTACCGGCGCCGGCTCAACCCTCCGGCACGGTTGTCGAAAGGCCCGTGGATGCGCCTGCCGAAAAGCCTGCTGGCGTTCTCGGCCTCGTTCTTCCTGGTGACCCTGCCGGTGGCCGGAATCCTTCCGGAGAACTTCGGCGGCTGGCTGCTCGCGGCGATTCTCGGGCTCGGCGTTTTGTGGGGCGTGTCGGAGTTGTTCTTCGGCATGACTTGGGGCGGGCCGATGAAGCACGCCTTCGCCGGCGCCCTGCACCTGGCCTGGCACCGCCGCGCCGAACGCTTTGGCGGCGGTCGTTCCACCGGTTTGAAACCGCTGGACCTGAATGATCCGACCGCACCGCTGGGTGTGGAAAAACCCAAGGATTTCACCTGGAACCAGTTGCTCGGTTTTGACGCCTGCGTGCAGTGCGGCAAGTGCGAAGCAGCGTGCCCGGCCTTTGCTGCGGGCCAGCCGCTGAACCCGAAAAAGCTGATTCAGGACATGGTCGTCGGCCTCGCTGGCGGCACTGATGCCAACTTTGCCGGCAGCCCGTATCCCGGCAAGCCCATTGGTGAACACAGTGGCAATCCGCATCAACCGATCGTCAATGGTCTGGTCGATGCCGAAACCCTGTGGTCGTGCACCACCTGCCGCGCCTGCGTCGAGGAATGCCCGATGATGATCGAGCACGTCGACGCCATCGTCGACATGCGCCGCCATCTGACGCTGGAAAAAGGCGCGACCCCGAACAAGGGTGCCGAGGTCTTGGAAAACCTGATCGCCACTGACAACCCCGGCGGTTTCGCTCCGGGCGGGCGGATGAACTGGGCGGCGGATCTGAACCTCACTCTGCTTAGCGAAAAGAAATCCACCGACGTGCTGTTCTGGGTCGGCGACGGTGCCTTCGACATGCGCAACCAGCGCACCCTGCGCGCGTTCGTCAAAGTGCTGAAGGCCGCGAAAATCGACTTCGCGGTACTAGGCCTCGAAGAACGTGACAGTGGTGATGTGGCCCGACGTCTCGGTGACGAAGCGACGTTCCAGTTGCTCGCCAAACGCAATATCCAGACCCTGGCCAAATACAGCTTCAACCGCATCGTCACCTGCGATCCGCACAGTTTTCATGTGCTGAAAAACGAGTACGGTGCGTTCGATGGCAACTACCTGGTGCAGCACCACAGCACCTACATGGCGGAAATCATTCAGGCCGGTGCGCTGAACCTCGGTCAGCACAAAGGCAACAGCGTGACCTACCACGACCCGTGCTACCTCGGCCGCTACAACGGCGAGTACGAGGCGCCGCGTGAAGTGCTGCGCGCCCTCGGCATCGAGGTCAAAGAGATGCAACGTTCCGGCTTCCGTTCGCGCTGCTGCGGCGGCGGTGGCGGTGCGCCGATCACCGACATTCCGGGCAAGCAGCGGATTCCCGACATGCGCATGGATGACATCCGCGAGACCGGCGCCGAGCTGGTGGCAGTAGGTTGTCCACAGTGCACTGCGATGCTCGAGGGCGTGGTCGAACCGCGTCCGCTGATCAAGGACATCGCCGAGCTGGTGGCCGACGCGCTGCTCGAAGATGCCGCGCCGAACAAGCCGACTGCACCGGCCAAACGTGAACCTGCGGAGGCCCACTGATGAGCGACATTATCCGCCGCGACCCGCGCGCCGAATGGATTGCCCGTAACCGCCTGCATCCGCTGCACGCGGCCATGCAACCGGCGCAACACAGCTGGATGGGCCCCAATGGTGTCATCCGCAAGAACCTGCACGGCATCGGTTTCATCGGCCCCAACGGCATCAAGCGTATCGATCGCAGCGGCGCGCAACAGGGCGGGGCGGTCAAACGCTCTGCCACGGTTGAAGTGCAGTTGCCGCTGCATCAGGTGCCAGCCCCGGCGTTCTATATCAGCGTGGTGCCGGACATGGTCGGCGGCCGCCTGAGCAGCCACGACCGTGACCTGTTGGGCCTGGCTCATCAACTGGCCGGCAACGACGGTGCGGTGCTGGCGGTGGTGTTTGGCGAACACAAAGAGAGCGCCTTCGCCACGGCCGGCGTCGATCGCTTGCTGGTACTGGAGGGCGATCAGTTTAGCGGTTATGCACCGGAGCAACGGGTGCAGGGCTTGCGGGCTGTGGATAACCAGTTCAATCCGCGTCACTGGCTGCTGCCGGACAGCCGCAGCGGTGGCGGCGAACTCGGTCGGCGTTTTGCCGCGGCACTTGGCGAACGGCCGGCAACGCGGGTCTGGCAGGTCAAGGATCAGGAGTGCATAGGTCGCGCTGGCGCAGGCCTGCAAGACCTGGCGCGACCGGTCGCACGTTTGATTCTGGCCGCAGCCGAATGCGCCGAACCGGTCAGCGAAACCCGCCACGAAGCCCTGCCAGTGGAGTTATCCACAACGGTGGCGCGCAGCCTGTCGCGGATCGAGGATCTTGGCGCGGTCGCGGTGGACCCGGCGGCGATTCCGATGGCCGAAGCCGAGTTCATTTTCTCTGGCGGCAACGGGGTCAAGGACTGGGCGCTGTTCCACCAGACCGCTGCGGCACTCGGCGCCACCGAAGGCGCCTCGCGGGTCGCGGTGGACGATGGCTTCATGGCGCGTGATCGGCAGGTCGGCGCGTCCGGTACCTGGGTCACCGCACGGGTTTATGTGGCTGTGGGTATCTCCGGGGCGATCCAGCACCTGCAAGGCATCGGTGCCTGCGACAAGGTGGTGGCGATCAACCTCGACCCCGGTTGCGACATGATCAAACGCGCCGACCTGTCGGTGATTGGCGAGAGCGCGGAAATTCTTCAGGCGTTGATCGCGGCGGTAGCGGTTTACCGCAACGAAGCCAAGCGCGATGCGGCTTAAGGAAACGCTATGAACACGAAAGTAATCAGTCTGGTTTCCATCGGCGCTCACCCTACTTCCGGACGGCCACGCCGCGCTGATCAGGACGCGCGCGCCGTGGAACTGGGTTTGCAACTGGCTGGGGATAACTTGCAAGTGCTGCATGCCGGCGACGTTGCGGAGCCGGCCTTGCGTGCCTATCTGGGCATGGGTCTTGAGCAGATGCATGTGCTGGAGCAACCGGCTGGTGCCGATGCGCTGCCGGCGCTGACCGCGTATCTGCGTGATGCCGGTGCGCAGGTGGTGCTGACCGGCAGCCAGGCGGAAACCGGCGAAGGCTCGGGGATGTTGCCGTTTCTGCTGGCCGAAGGATTGGGCTGGCCGCTGGTGGTCGGTTTGGCCCAGGTCGAGTCGATCAATGACGGCTCGGCGCTGGTGCTGCAAGCGTTGCCCCGTGGGCAGCGGCGCCGGTTGAAGGTGAAGCTGCCGTTTCTGGCAACTGTGGATAACGCAGCGCCGAAGCCGAGGCAGAGTGCGTATGGGCCGGCACGTCGCGGTGAGTTGAATGCCGAAGACGTGGAAGTGCTGGACGATGAATTGCTGGCCGTCGCCACGTTGCAGCCGGCCAAGCCACGGCCGAAGCGCTTGAAAGTGATCAAGGCCAAAAGTGGTGCTGACCGGATGAAGGCAGCTACGGCCAAGGCCAGTGGCGGTGGTGGGCAGGTGCTTAAAGGCGTCACTCCACAAGCCGGCGCCGAGGCTATCCTCAAACTGCTGATCGAAGAAGGCGTGGTCCGCTGACACCCTTCCAATCTCCTTGGGAGCGGGCTTGCTCGCGAAAGCAGTGTGTCAGGCGACATTGATGTTGACTGAAACGGCCTCTTCGCGAGCAAGCCCGCTCCCTCAAGTGTGTGTTCGGCAAGCTGTCATTTATTGACATGAAAAATCCCCCGCATTCCTTTGCGATCAGCGTCAGCCACAGGTTAAAACACCCGCTCAACCCCCGAGGAGTCAAGTGAATGACCGTTGAGTTTCGACCTGCCCGGCGCACGGATGCGCGCGACATTGCGCGTTTGTTTCAGATCTCCTCGGAGGGCGCCTCCGATTACATCTGGAGCCAATTGGCGGAGCCGGGCGAGCCATTGCTGGATGTCGGCGAGCGGCGTTATGCCCGCGACGATGTAGATTTTTCCTGGCAGAACTGTCTGATTGCCGAAGCCGAGGGCCGCGTCATCGGAATGATGCACAGTTATGTCACACGCGAAAATCCTGATCCGACACCCCCTACCGACCCGGTGCTGGCGCCTTACGCCGATATGGAGGTTGCGGACACGCTCTACATCTCCAGCCTGGCGCTGCATGAAGGCTGGCGTAATCAGGGCTTGGGCGTGCAGTTTCTTGAGTATGCTCAGGCGCGTGCAGAGCGCTTGGCGCTCAATGGCTTGAGCCTGATCGACTATGCCGCCAATACCGGCGCAAGAAGGTTTTATGAAAGGCATGGTTTCGCCATCGTCAAAACCTGTCAGGTGACGCCTCACCCGATGATCCGGGTGACGGGTGACGCCTATCTGATGCACCGTGCCTGATACCCGCGAACAGCCTACGGTTTGAGAGCACGTTACCCACAATGTCTGTTGGCGGATCTGTGGATAACGTGTTCGCCCATCCCTGCACCCCTCGCCAATCAAGCCCTACAGCCCTCCGATCAAAAAACAACCAGCCTAAGTCACGGATTTTCAGGGCTTTTTCGGCAGGATAACTCAGCAAGTTGCCCCCAATCTCTGTTGGCGCTTCTGTGGATAAGATGTTCGCTATCCGCTGAGACCCTTACAAAACGTGGCCTGCGAAGGATCGATCAAAAAACAATCAAATCATCTGTTTCTACGCAAAACTCCCACGTAAATCACGATTTCACACAGTCAGGAACGCTTTTCCACAGCACCGGCAAAGTTACCCCCGATCTCTGTTGGTGCTTCTGTGGATAACGTGTTTGCCATCCTCATGAAATCCATGAAAGACGTGGCTTTCAAGCTTGTGATCAAAAAACAACCAATGCGTCTCGCAAACCCTTCTTCTAGATAAGTCACGATTTTTCTTCACAAATCAGGCAGTTATTTTTCCATTCATCCACAGTTACCCCCATTTGCTGTGCATGGCTATGTGGATAACTTGTTTGCCAAACCCTGCAGGCCCCGCCAGGCATAGTCCAAACAGCAATTGATCAGATTTCATACAGTTCTAAACCGTTGCCTTGACTTCGATTCCTGCGCTGTCTTCACTGCAATGGCACAAGGACAGCCGTTACTTATCCACATCAGGTTCTGGGAGAACGCATGATGGATAGCCGCCCACACCGCCATCCCCCCTCGCCACGCAAGCGCACGTTACGTCGTGCGGCCAATCAACGCGCTCGTCTGTAGCGACCTCCTGCTTTAACCGCTGTGCTGTCGCCGGGCTCGACCCGGAGGCCAGGTGCCCGTTCGCCCATTGATTGCAGGCAACCGCAGAGTTGCCCCATCTGCCTGAGAGAGGAACATCCTCATGACACGCATCGCAACGCCCATCAGCGAGATCAAGGAACACTACGACGTGATCGTCATCGGCTCCGGCTACGGCGGCGGCATTGCTGCGTCGCGCCTGTCCCGGGCCGGCAAGCAGGTGTGCCTGCTCGAACGCGGGCGGGAAATCCAGCCCGGTGAATACCCCAACACCATGATCGCCGCGACCGAAGAGCTGCAGGTGCATGACCCGGACGGCCACATTGGCTCGCGCACCGGACTGTTCGACCTGCATGTGAATGCCCAGCAGAACGTGGTGGTCGGCTGCGGCCTCGGCGGTACATCGCTGATCAACGCCAATGTTTCCCTGGAGCCGGAACCCGGGGTGTTCGAGGATCCACGCTGGCCGCAAGCGGTACGCGATCATCGCGATACGCTGCTCAAGGACGGTTACGCCCGCGCCCGGGAAATGCTCAAGCCCAATCCGTACCCGAACAGCGCGCCGAACCTGCCCAAGCTCGACGCCAACAAAAAATCGGCGGACTACCTCAAGCAAGGCGCGCATTTCTACAAGCCGCCGATCAACGTCACCTTCGACAAGCTGCCGAATAACCTCAATCACGTCGGCGTCGAACAACTGCCGTGCAACCAGTGTGGCGACTGTGTCTCGGGCTGTAACAACAAAGCCAAGAACACCACGCTGATGAACTATCTGCCGGACGCCTGGAACCATGGCGCGGAGATTTTCTGCCAGGCCGAAGTGCGGCATCTGGAGTGCGATGGCGATGGCTGGATCGTGCACTTTCAGTACCTCGACAGCGGTCGCGAGAAATTCGACGCGCCGACGCTGTTTGTGAAGGCCGATATCGTCGTGGTCTCCGCCGGCACTCTCGGTTCTACCGAGATCCTGTTGCGCTCACGGGACAAGGGCCTGGTGATGTCCGGCCAGCTCGGCGAGAACATGAGCGGCAACGGTGACATCCTCGGTTTCGGCCACAACTGCGAGCAGACCATCAACGGCATCGGTTTCGGCGCGCATTCGGCCAAGGAGCTGCAACCGGTTGGCCCGTGCATCACCTCGATCATCGATATGCGTACCGAAGGTGACTGGCGCAGCCGCATGGTCATCGAGGAAGGCTCGATCCCCGGCGCCCTCGGCCGGCCGATGGTGCCGGCGATGGCCGGGTTCGCCGAAATGATCGGCGTGGCCACCGACGACAGTTTCAGCGGCAAGCTCGGCTACAAGGAGCGTGAGGCCGAGAGTTTCCTGCGCGGTCCGTACTACGGCGCGCTGCACAACATGCAGACCTACCTGATCATGAGCCACGACAGCGGCCAGGGCCGGATGATTCTCGACAACAAGGACCAGTTGCGCATCGACTGGCCGGGTGTCGGCGAGCAGGAAAACTTCAAACTCGGCAATGAGCGTCTGTACCAGAGCACCAAGGCGTTGGGCGGGGTCTGGGTCGAGAATCCGATCTGGACCAGGCTGCTCAAGCACAGCATCGTTTCTGTGCATCCGCTGGGCGGTTGCGTGATGGGCGAAGACGCCGCGCAAGGCGTGGTCAATCACAAAGGCCAGGTGTTCAGCGGTGCGACCGGCACTGATGTTTACCCCAGCCTGTACGTGACTGACGGCGCGGTGATCCCGACCTCGCTGGCGGTCAATCCGCTGCTGACCATCTCCGCCGTGAGCGAGCGCAACATGGGCCTGCTCGCCGCTGACCGTGGCTGGCAGATCGACTACACGTTGCCGTCGGCACCGCGCAAACAGGTAGCGCCGCCGACCCTCGGCGTGCAGTTCACCGAGACCATGAAGGGCTATTTCTCCCGGGCCTTCACTGCCGCGCAAAGCACTGATCTGAAAGTCTACGAAGCGGCGGCCAAACGCGGTGAGGCGGACAACTCGCCAATCGACTTCACCCTGACCATCACCGCCAACGACCTCAACCGGATGATCAAGGAACCTGAACACGCCGCGACCATTGTCGGTACGGTCAATGCCCCGGCGCTGTCGCCGCAACCGCTGACCGCCAGCAATGGCGTGTTCAACCTGTTCGAACAATTCGAGCAGCAGGTCGATACGCGGCACATGAAATACGACATGAAACTGACCGCCGAGGACGGCAGCGACTACTTCTTCAGTGCCTTCAAAACCGTGCCGGAAGACAACGGCGTGCTGAATATCTGGCACGACACCAGCACCCTGTACGTGACGCTGTATCGCGGGCCGGACAAGTCGGGTGAGGTGATCGGCTCCGGGGTGATGCACATTCATCCGACCGATTTCGCCAAGCAGATGACCACCATGAAAGTGCTCAATGCGCGCAACGAGCGTGAGCGCATCGAAGGCCTGGCGCGGTTCGGCAAGTTCTTCGCCGGGATTCTCTGGGAAAGTTACGGCGGGGTATTCGCCGGTGACAAATACTTCAACCCCGACGCGCCGCCACGCCTGAAGCGGCCGCTGGATGCGCCGACCCCGGCGGTGCATTTCTTCCCCACCGAGGACGGCGTCGAGCTGCGTCTGACCCGTTATCAGGCCGGCAGCAAAGGCCCGGTGATGCTGGTGCACGGCTTGGGTGTCGGTTCAAATATCTTTTCCACCGACACCATCCAGACCAACCTGCTGGAGTACCTGTGCAAGCACGACTACGACGTGTGGCTGCTGGATTTCCGGGTGAGCATCCTGCTGCCGGCGAGCAAGAAGGAATGGAACGGCGACCAGATTGCCCAGTACGACTTCAAGGCTGCCATTGCGCAAATTCAGCAGGAGACCCAGGCCAGAGACGTGCAGTGCGTGGTGCATTGCTACGGCGCGACCACGTTCTTCATGTCGTTGCTGGTAGGGCTGCAGGGTGTGCGCTCGGTGGTCTGCTCGCAGATTGCCGCTGACACTGTGGTTGCCACGGCTACCGGGTTGAAGGCCGGTCTGCACTTGCCGGGCATGCTCGATGCGATCGGCATCAAGTCGATGACGGCTTACGCCGACAGCAAGGAGAACTGGTTCAACCGCCTCTACGACAAGGCCCTCAACGGCTACGCGCGAATCGAGGCGCAGGGTTATTGCACCAACCCGGTGTGCCACCGCATCACTTTCATGTACGCCTCGCTGTATCGCCACGACACGCTCAATGAAACCCTGCACGACAACCTGCACGAGCTGTTCGGCGAATCGAACATCGAGACCTTCGAGCACCTGGCGCTGATCGTGCGCAAAGGGCACCTGGTGGATTTCAAGGGCAACGATGTGTACATGCCGCATTTCGAGCGGCTGACAATGCCGATCTGCTTTATCAGCGGCGCGGAGAACCAGTGCTATCTGCCGGAAAGCACGCTGAAGACCTACCAGCGAGTCTGCGAAGTCCACGGGCCGGAACGCTACAGCCGGCACGTGGTGCCGGGCTATGGCCACATCGACTGCATGTTCGGCAAGAACGCAGTGGTGGATGTGTATCCGATCATCCTTGAGCACCTGGAGAAAACGGCCTTGGGTGGATGAGGTTCCTGTGGCGAGGGAGCTTGCTCCCGCTGGGCTGCGAAGCGGCCCCGAACCAGCGCATGCGGTCTGTCTGATGGATCGGGATGGCCGGTTTTACGACTGCTGCGCAGCCGAGCGGGAGCAAGCTCCCTCGCCACAAAAGCTCATCACACAGAGGGACTCTCCTAAGGTCTGCGCAAGGAAATGGATGACATGGATACTTACATCCGCTGGTTTCAACGCTTCATCTGGATCGGCATTGCGATGAACATGGTGTTCGCGATCCCGGCGCTGTTCGCGCCGGGGTTGCTGACATCGGTGGTCGGGCTGCCGCCACAACTCTCCGATCCATGGCTGGAAAACGCCGGGATGCTGCTGGTGGGCATCAGCGTGTTTTACATGCCGTCGGGTTTCAACGCGCCGCGTTACGTGGTGCATTCCTGGTTGTGCGTACTGACGCGGCTGATCGCCGTGGTGTTCTGGATTTACCTGATCAACACCAGCATTCAGGGTTCGGTGTTCGTGCCGATGCTGATGGGCGATCTGAGCTTCTTCCTGATTCTCGGCATTCTGCTGTACCTCGGCACCACGCCCGCGAACCGGCCGTGGACGCTGCTCTGCGATGGCTGGCGCGAGTGGCGCGCGGCCTGGGCGCGGCAATGGCAGAGCCATGCCTTCAAGGTCGGTACCTTGGTCGTACTGGCGCTGCTCGGTTTCATTGGGTACCAGACCTGGTACCAGATGCTGCGGGTGGTGCCGGAGCAGGAATACGCCTCCGACGAAGATCATTACAAATACGCGGCCATCGGCCTGGGCATCGAAGCGCGGATCCCGTATTACCTGTTCGCCGTGCTGCCGCAGATGTGCCCGGAAAAACTGCCAAAACCCGGCGGCTGGGAGGTCTTCGGCTTTCTCTATGAGAACGGCAAGGACCTGCCGATCGGCATGGCCAAGCGGCAGATCGGTTACCCGACGGTAGAGCCGAACTGCGCGCTGTGCCACACCGGCTCCTACCGCGCCAATGCCAGCGACGTCGCGGTCAACGTGCCCAGCGCGCCGGCCAACACCCTGCAACTGCAGGCCTTCCAGTGGTTCGCCTACGATTGCGCCAGCGACCCGAAATTCACCACCGACGCGGTGATGGCGGCGATCAACGGCAAATTCCAACTGGGCTTTTTCGAGAAGCTCTATAACCGCTACCTGATCATCCCGATGGCGAAAAGCGCCTTGCTCAAGCAGAAGCAAGCCTACGCCTGGCAGAAGCTGCGTCCGCAACAGGGCCCGGGCCGCACCGACACCTTCAACCCGACGAAAATGGTGGTGTTCGGCTTCCCGGATGACTCGACCATCGGCACCGTCGATCTGCCGCAAGTGTGGAACCAGAAGCCGCGGGAATCGATGTACCTGCACTGGGACGGCAATAACAACAAGATCCACGAACGCAACTACGCCGCTGCAATGGCGGTGGGTGCGACGCCGGAGTCGGTGCTGCCGCCGAGCTTCAACCGAGTGACCAACTGGCTGCTCGGGCACAAGGCGCCGGCGTGGCCGTGGGCGCTGGATCAGGCGAAAGTCGCGCAGGGCAAGCCGATCTGGGATGCCAATTGCGCCGCGTGCCACGACTTTGGGCGCGCCGACACCGGGCAAGTGACCACCAACATCGACCAGCTCGGCACCGATCCACATCGGCTCGATTCGTTCACCACCGGTCTGGTGACCGCATTCCACACTTTCAAGAAGCCGCCGTTCGACTTCGGCGCCTATCGCAAGACCCAGAGCTACAGCAACACGCCGACTGACGGCATCTGGTTGCGCGCGCCGTACCTGCACAACGGTTCGGTGCCGACCCTGTGGGATCTGCTGCAACCGCCGGAAAAACGTCCGTTGGTGTTCATCACCGGCTCCGACGTCTATGACCCGGTCAACGTCGGTTTCGTCACCACGGGCGCTCAGGCCAAAGCCTCGGCGGATTTCAAATACGACACCCGACTGGAGGGCAACCACAACAGCGGTCACCTGTATGGCACCACGCTGTCGGACGACGACAAACGTGCGTTGATCGAATTCATGAAAACCCTGTGAGCCCTTACGGATAGAGGAATACGCCATGTCACTGGTCAGTCATTGGGAACACGAGTACGACAAGGTCAAACTGCGCATTCACGGCTTGTTCACGCGCATGGAAATGGCCTGGATGAAGCTCATCAGCGAGCTTGAGCCGCAGGAGTTTCAGGCGATCATCAAGCTGCTGCAGCGCGGTCACGATCAGGCGCAATACGTGCTGAAAAACGGTGAGTTGCCGGGCGATGAACCGGCGGTGCCATGGGAGTTGTCCCACGGGTTGTCGATCCTGCGCATCGGCAATGCCACGCCGTTGCCGCAATCGCCGGATCAACTGGCGACCCGGGTGCTGCAGGACGGCAGCCTGCTCGGCTGTCGCAAGTGGGAGTTGCTTGATCTGCTGTGGAGCGAGGCGCTGCTCAAGTGGATCGAGAACTTGCGCCATCACGCGACCTTCGGCACCGACCCGGCGGTGGTGCAGATGGAACGCGACGTGACCCTGGCGATTGCCGGCGACTGGGGCACTGGCCCCTTCGACAGTCATGCGCCGGCGGTTTCAGTCGCCAACCAGATGCAATTGGCCCAGGCCGATTTCACCATCCATCTGGGCGATGTCTACTACGCCGGCAGCCATTCGCAGGAAGACGTCGACATGGCCGGTTGGCCGATGGGCAGCCACGGCTCGTTCACCCTCAACTCCAACCACGAGATGTACAGCGGCGCCCACGGCTATTTCAAGGAACTGGCCAAGCGCTTTCCGGGGCAGCAGGGCACCAGTTATTTCGCCTTGATCAACGACGACTGGCTGGTGGTCGGGCTGGATTCGGCGTATGCCTCGGACGCGATGAACCTGTACATGGACGGCACGCTCAACGAGCCGCAGATCACCTGGATGAAAGCCTTGCCGAAACGCAAAAAGATCATGGTGCTCAGCCATCACCAGGGCTTCGATATTTCCGGGCATCACCAGACCGCGCTGTATCAACCGGTGTGCGATGCCCTGGGGCGCGAGCCGGATTATTGGTACTGGGGGCATCTGCACAACGGCATCGTTTACGCACAGCAGGGCAGCCTGCATGCACGTTGCGCCGGGCACGGGGCGATTCCCTATGGCAATGCCAGCGAGCTGAACGGGCATTCGCGGGTGTTGTGGTCGGAGACGCAGGATGCCAACGACCCGGCGTATCCGCTGCGGGTGTTGAATGGCTACGCGAAAATCAGGCTGGTGGGGGAGGATATTTTTGAGGAGTTTATTGGTGAGGATGGCAGTGTGAGGTGGTCATCGAAGTGATGAGGTGACTGGGCCGGCCTCTTCGCGAGCAGGCTCGCTCCCACAGGTGGAATGCATTCCAAAATGTGGGAGCGAGCCTGCTCGCGAAGCCTTTGCTTTTGCTTTTAGCCCTGAACCGGCACGCCCTTGAGGTACGGCGCAGGCTCGGCGCCGAGGTTGTTGAGCATCCGCTCGCTGTACCAATCCACGAAGTTGACCACACCAAACTCATAGGTCTTCGAGTAAGGCCCCGGCTGATAGGCGGTGGAGTTGATACCGCGCTGGTTTTCTTCGGCCAGACGCCGGTCCTGATCGTTGGTCGCGTCCCACACCTGGCGCATGCGTTCGACGTCGTAATCCACGCCTTCGACCGCGTCCTTGTGCACCAGCCATTTGGTGGTGACCATGGTTTCCTGGGCGCTGATCGGCCACACGGTGAAGACGATGATGTGATCGCCCATGCAGTGGTTCCACGAATGCGGCAGGTGCAGGATGCGCATCGAGCCGAGGTCCGGATTCTTGATCCGGCCCATCAGTTTGGCGCAACCCTGTTTGCCGTCCAGGGTCATCGATACGGTGCCCTTGAGCAGCGGCATGCGCACGATACGGTTGCGCAGGCCGAAACTGGCGTGGGCGTAAGGGATTTTCTCGGCTTCCCATGCAGCAGCAGACGCGGCGACGTGATCCTTGAATGCCTGATCGGCGCGCGGGTCGGTGACGTCGTCCCATTCCAGCAGGGTTTTCAGCAGTTCCGGGTGCGACGCGTTGCAGTGGTAGCACTCGCGGTTGTTTTCCAGCACCAGTTTCCAGTTGGCCTTTTCCATCAAGGTGGTGGTGATCGCCACCTTGGTGTTCTCCATGTCGTACGGTTCCATGTAGTGGTTCAGCGTCGACAGGAAGTCATCAATGGCCGGCGGATTCTCCGCCAGGCTGATGAAGATGTAGCCGCCGGCAGTCTTCACGTTCACCGGTTTGAGGCCGTACTGCTTCATGTCGAAGTCGGCACCCATCTCGGTGCCGGCGAACAGCAGGCGACCGTCCAGCTCGTAGGTCCACTGGTGGTAGTGGCAGACCAGTTTGGCAACCTTGCCCTTTTCGCTGGTGCACAGGCGCGAGCCACGGTGGCGGCAGACGTTGTGGAACGCATGCACCACACCGTCGGCGCCACGAATGACGATGATCGGGTTCTTGCCGACCTGCAGGGTCAGGTAGTTGCCCTTGGCCGGGATCTCGCAGGTCATGCCGGCGATCAACCACTCTTTCTGGAAGATCTCCTGCATGTCGATATCGAACAGGCGTTCGTCGCTGTAGAACGGCTGCGGCAGCGAGAAAGTGCGCTCGCGCTCCTGCAGCATCTGTGCGGTGGCCTTGCGTGCGGGTTCCAGCGGATCGCCCAGGCTGATTTTTGCGGTGACGTCCATCGATGTATTCCTCAAGGCCATCTGCGTGGCCGCGAAAGTGGCTGATCAGGGTTGCTACGCAAGGTGTAAAGAATTCGTCTTGGTGTGGGGCGAGTGTGGGGCCGACGCTGCCCGGAACCTTATCCATGGGCGACATGGTGCAATCTGTTCCCGACGCGCAACCCCCGGCGGTTGGGGGCTGGTCGCGATAAGTATGCCGATGTCGCGGATAGGTAAACGGACGGTTCACGCTATACGCAGAATCGCCACATGAAGGCCGACAGTCGGCCGTGGAGAACAGCATGTCCAACAGCTTCCTGAATCCGGTCACCACCCAGACCTGGGCCAATGGCCGACACATCGTCCGTTGCGTCAAAGTCATCCAGGAAACCTGGGACGTGCGCACCTTCTGCTTCATGGCCGACCAGCCGATCCTGTTCTTCTTCAAGCCCGGGCAGTTCGTGACCCTGGAGCTGGAAATCGACGGCCAGCCGATCATGCGCTCGTACACCATTTCCAGTTCGCCGTCGGTGCCGTACAGCTTCTCGGTCACCATCAAACGCGTGCCGGGCGGCAAGGTCTCCAACTGGCTGCATGACACCCTGCATGAAGGCCAGGAGCTGGCGGTACACGGCCCGGTCGGGCTGTTCAACGCCATCGACTTCCCGAGCCCGAAAGTCCTTTACCTCAGCGGCGGCGTGGGGATCACCCCGTGCATGTCGATGGCGCGCTGGTTCTACGACACCAACGCCAATGTCGACATGACCTTTATCCACAGCGCGCGCTCGCCGAAAGACATCATTTACCACCGCGAGCTGGAACACATGGCGTCGCGGATCGACAACTTCAGTCTGCACCTGATCTGCGAGAAACACGGCTTGGGCGAGCCGTGGGCCGGCTATCGCGGCTACCTCAATCACAAGATGCTCGAACTGATGGTGCCGGACTTCCTTGAGCGCGAAGTGTTCTGCTGCGGCCCGACGCCGTACATGAACGCGGTGAAGCGACTACTGGAAGTGGCCGGTTACGACATGTCGCGCTATCACGAGGAATCCTTCGGCGCCACGCCACCGGAAGCTCGTGCCGATGCGGTGGAGCAAGCCGAGCAGGCCGCCGATGCGCCGGAAATCGATGCGGCGGACCTGCATCAGGTCGAGTTCACCGCCTCCGGCAAGAGCATTCGCGTGGCCCCGGGCGAAACCGTGCACGCGGCGGCGGCCAAGCTTGGTTTGATGATTCCGAAAGCTTGCGGTATGGGGATCTGCGGGACGTGCAAGGTGATGAAGCTTGGGGGCGAGGTGGAGATGGAGCACAACGGCGGGATTACCGAGGACGACGAGGCGGAGGGGTTTATCCTCTCGTGCTGCAGCGTGCCTAAAGGCGACGTCAGAATCGAATTCTGACGAAATCCCCCCTGTAGGAGCTGCCGCAGGCTGCGATCTTTTGATCTTGTTTTTAAGATCAACATCAAAAGATCGCAGCCTTCGGCAGCTCCTACAGGGGCGGTGTTTCAATCCACGAACAAGTCAGGCATCAGCGCGGCGTCGCTGTCCGGCTCGAAGCGGTAATGCTTGAACTCAGTCACGCCGTATTCACGCAAAATTTCTTCGTCGATCAGCAGCCGTCCAGTGATCTGCCGCTGGCGGCTATCCAGAATCACATGCGCCGCATCTGCAATGATCGCCGGCGTGCGCGCATGCTTGAACGACTCGCGATTTCCCAGCTGAAACTCTATCGCCGCCGTGGCAATCATGGTCTGTGGCCACAGTGAATTGACGCTGATGCCGTAACTGGCGAATTCCTCGCTCATGCCCACCGTCAGCATGCTCATGCCGTATTTGGTCACGGTGTAGGGGCTGTATTGGGCGAACCACTTGTTCGCCAGGTTCAGCGGTGGCGACAAGTTGAGGATGTGTCCGGCGGATTTCTTCAGATAGGGCAGGGCGGCCTGGCTGCAGAGCAGTACCGCGCGGGTGTTGATCTGGTGCATCAGGTCGAAACGCTTGAGTTCGATGTGTTGCACGCCAGTGAGCTTGATCGCCCCGGCGTTGTTCACCAGCGCATCAATGCCGCCGAAATGTTCGTTGGCCTTGGCCAGCGCACTGCGCACCGCCTCTTCATCACGCACGTCCAGTTGCAGCGCCAATGCCTTGCCGCCAGCGGCTTCGACTTCTGCGGCGACACTGTGGATAGTGCCGGGCAGCTTGGGATGGGCTTTGGCGCTCTTGGCCGCAATCACGATATTGGCCCCGTCCTTCGCGGCGCGCAGCGCAATCTCACGGCCGATGCCACGGCTGGCGCCGGTGATGAACAGGGTTTTGCCTTGTAGCGACATGCCGATGCTCCTGCTTATTGTTATGTGAGCGGAGGGCTCGACAGACAATGTAGACCAAGAGTCATCGCCATCCCTGTAGGAGCTGCCGCAGGCTGCGATCTTTTGATTTTGTTTTTTAAGATCAAGATCAAAAGATCGCAGCCTGCGGCAGCTCCTACAGGGGAATCAGGCGGACATCACTTCGCGGATGTCGCGGGCCAGTTCGCGTACGCGTTCTTCTTCGGTGTCCCACGAGCACATGAAGCGTGCGCCGCCCTTGCCGATGAAGGTGTAAAAGCGCCAGTTTTTCGCGGTCAGCGCGGCGATGGCCGGTTCCGAGAGTTGCAGGAACACGCCGTTGGCCTGCACCGGGAACATCAGTTCCACGCCCGGAATGTCGCTGACCAGCTCGGCCAGCAGTTGCGCGCAGTGGTTGGCGTGGCGGGCGTATTTGAGCCAGGCGTCGTTTTCGAGGATCCCGACCCACGGTGCCGAGAGGAAGCGCATTTTCGACGCCAGTTGCCCGGCCTGCTTGCAGCGGTAATCGAAGTCTTCGGCCAGTTTGTGGTTGAAGAACAGAATCGCTTCACCCACCGCCATGCCGTTTTTGGTGCCGCCGAAGCACAGCACATCGACGCCAGCCTTCCAGGTCAGGTCGGCCGGCGAGCAGCCAAGGAATGCGCAGGCGTTGGAGAAACGTGCGCCGTCCATGTGCAGGTGCAGGCCCAGTTCCTTGCAGGTGGCGCTGATGGCGCGGACTTCTTCCGGTGTGTAGACGCTGCCGACTTCAGTGGCCTGGGTCAGGGTCACCACGCGCGGTTTCGGGTAGTGGATGTCCTGGCGCTTGAGCGCGACTTCGCGGATCGACTGTGGGGTGATCTTGCCGTTTTCGGTGCCGGCGATCAGCAGTTTCGAGCCGTTGGAGAAGAATTCCGGGGCGCCGCATTCGTCGGTTTCGACGTGGGCGGTTTCCGAGCAGATCACGCTGTGGTAACTCTGGCACAGCGACGACAGCGCCAGCGAGTTGGCGGCGGTGCCGTTGAAGGCGAAGAACACCTCGCAGTCGGTTTCGAACAATTGGCGGAAATGGTCGGCCGCGCGTGCGGTCCATTCATCGTCGCCATAAGCGCGCTGGTGGCCGTGGTTGGCCTGTTCCATGGCAGCCCAGGCTTCAGGGCAGATACCGGAGTAGTTGTCGCTGGCGAATTGTTGGCTCTTGTCGGTCATGGCCGGCTTCCGTGGTCGAGACTCTTGTGAAGGCTCGTGGTCAATGAGGGTGCGCACTTTACCGAAGATCTTCCGGGGAGCACACGGGATGTCGCTGTCAGAAAATTACCAGTTTGTTACCCGATTATGCACGTGACTAAACGCGACGGCGCGCTGGATCTGCTCAAGTGGCTGGCGCTGCTGAGCATGCTGCTCGATCACCTGCGATATGTCGGGATCAGCGCCGATTGGCTGTATGTGCCGGGGCGTCTGGCGTTCCCGTGGTTCTGCCTGGCGATGGCGGCGAACCTGTCCCGGGCCGGTGCGCAGAAGACCGAGTGGCGCTATCTGGGCTGGCTGCTGCTGTTCAGTGCGGCCAGTGAGATTCCCTACCGACTTTACATTCCTGATCCCGACACCTTGAACGTGATGCCCACCCTGGCGCTGGGGTTGCTGGTGGCACGGGGGTGGCAGGATCAGTCGCTACTGTCGCGGCTTTTGGGCGTCGGTGCGTTACTGCTGGCGACGCTGTTTTCGCAATGGCTGATGTTCGGCGTGTTTGGCGTGTTGCTGCCGCTGGCGCTGCTGTGGGTGCTTCGCTGCCGCTGGTATTTCGGCTTGCTGCCGGGATTGATTTGTCTCGCTGCCAATCAGTGGCAGGCGCTGTATGAGTCGGCGCAGTTTGGCAACTACGTGGCGGTGTTCGGCATCGCGGCATGCTTGATTGCGCCACTGCTCGGGATAGTCTTGTTGCGACATGCCGGATCCCTTCATCCATTGCCCATGCGCCGCTGGGCGTATGCGCTCTATCCCCTGCATTTCCTCCTGCTGCTCGCCATCCGTGCGGCATACACCTGACCCCTGTGGGAGCGAGCCTGCTCGCGAAGGCGGTCTGTCAGCCAACTTCCATGTCGGATGTGCCGGCCTCTTCGCGAGCAGGCTCGCTCCCACAGGGGATCTCCACGAATTCAATCGGTCATTTCGAGCCATGTCGTAAACGCACCTTTGTGTGGCGTCCGTAGGCATCTGGGCTGTCTGCGCCGGCCATACCATCGCATCAAAGGGCACCTCCGCAAGCCGCGTGCCTGACCAAGACGAAATGGCGCACCGACGCCGCTGGGAGAGACGCGATGTTCAGCAAGCAAGACCAGATCCAGGGTTACGACGATGCACTGCTGGCGGCGATGAATGCCGAGGAGCAACGTCAGGAAGATCACATCGAGCTGATCGCGTCGGAGAACTACACCAGCAAGCGCGTGATGGAAGCGCAAGGCAGCGGCCTGACCAACAAATACGCCGAAGGTTATCCGGGCAAGCGCTACTACGGTGGCTGCGAGCATGTGGATAAAGTCGAAGCACTGGCCATCGAACGCGCCAAGCAACTGTTCGGTGCCGATTACGCCAACGTCCAGCCGCACTCCGGTTCCTCGGCCAACAGCGCGGTGTACCTGGCGCTGATCCAGCCGGGCGACACCATTCTCGGCATGAGCCTGGCCCACGGCGGTCACCTGACCCACGGCGCGAAAGTATCGTCCTCGGGCAAGCTGTACAACGCGGTGCAGTACGGGATCAACACCGACACCGGGCTGATCGATTACGACGAAGTCGAGCGTCTGGCCGTCGAGTGCAAGCCGAAGATGATCGTTGCCGGGTTCTCCGCCTACTCCAAGACCCTGGACTTCCCGCGTTTCCGCCAGATTGCCGACAAGGTCGGTGCGCTGCTGTTCGTCGACATGGCCCACGTCGCCGGTCTGGTCGCTGCTGGTCTGTACCCGAACCCGCTGCCGTACGCCGACGTGGTCACCACCACCACCCACAAGACCCTGCGCGGTCCGCGTGGCGGACTGATTCTGGCCAAGTCCAACGAAGAGATCGAGAAGAAGCTCAACGCCGCGGTATTCCCCGGCGCTCAGGGCGGCCCGCTGATGCACGTCATCGCCGGCAAAGCCGTGTGCTTCAAGGAAGCGCTGGAGCCTGGCTTCAAGGCCTATCAGCAACAAGTGATCGACAACGCCAAGGCGATGGCCAGCGTGTTTATCAAACGTGGCTACGATGTAGTGTCCGGCGGTACCGACAACCACCTGTTCCTGGTCAGCCTGATCCGTCAGGGCCTGACCGGCAAAGATGCTGACGCCGCCCTCGGCCGTGCGCACATCACCGTCAACAAGAACGCCGTGCCGAACGACCCGCAGTCGCCGTTCGTGACATCGGGCCTGCGTATCGGCACCCCGGCCGTCACCACCCGTGGCTTCAAGGTCGCCCAGTGCGAAGTGCTGGCCGGCTGGATCTGCGACATCCTCGACAACCTCGGTGACGCCGACGTTGAAGCGAATGTGGCCAAGAACGTCGCGGCACTGTGCGCCGACTACCCGGTTTATCGCTGAGCGGTTTGGAGTAAATGACTATGCAACGCTATTCGGGCTTCGGCCTCTTCAAACACTCCCTCAGCCACCACGAGAACTGGCAGCGCATGTGGCGCACGCCGACGCCGAAGAAGGTCTACGACGTGGTCATCGTCGGCGGTGGCGGGCACGGTCTGGCGACTGCCTACTATCTGGCGAAAGAGCACGGCATCACCAACGTCGCCGTGGTCGAGAAGGGCTGGCTGGGCGGCGGTAACACCGCGCGCAACACCACCATCGTTCGCTCGAACTACCTGTGGGACGAGTCGGCGCACCTGTACGAACACGCGATGAAACTGTGGGAAGGTCTGTCGCAGGATCTGAACTACAACGTGATGTTCTCCCAGCGCGGTGTCTACAACCTTTGCCACACCCTGCAGGACATCCGTGATTCCGAGCGTCGGGTCAGCGCCAACCGCCTCAACGGCGTCGACGGCGAATTGCTCAACGCCAAGCAAGTGGCCGACGAGATCCCGTACCTCGACTGCTCGAAAAACACCCGCTACCCGGTGATGGGCGCGACCGTTCAGCGTCGTGGTGGCGTCGCCCGTCACGACGCCGTGGCCTGGGGCTTTGCCCGTGCCGCCGACGCCTTGGGCGTGGACTTGATCCAGCAGACCGAAGTGATCGGTTTCCGCAAGGAAAACGGCGTGTGCATCGGCGTTGAAACCAACAAGGGTTTCATCGGTGCCAAGCGTGTCGGCGTGGTCACCGCCGGTAACTCCGGGCACATGGCCAAGCTCGCCGGTTTCCGTCTGCCGATCGAATCTCACCCGCTGCAAGCGCTGGTGTCCGAGCCGATCAAACCGATTATCGACAGCGTGATCATGTCTAACGCCGTGCACGGTTACATCAGCCAGTCCGACAAGGGCGACCTGGTGATCGGCGCCGGTATCGACGGTTACAACGGCTACGGCCAGCGCGGTTCGTACCCGGTGATTGAGCACACCATCCAGGCCATCGTCGAGATGTTCCCGGTGCTGTCGCGGGTGCGCATGAACCGCCAGTGGGGCGGCATCGTCGACACCACCCCGGACGCCTGCCCGATCATTTCGAAAACCCCGGTGCCGAACATGTTCTTCAACTGCGGTTGGGGCACTGGTGGCTTCAAGGCCACTCCTGGCTCGGGCAACGTGTTTGCCGCGAGTCTGGCCAAGGGTGAAATGCACCCATTGGCTGCACCTTTCTCCATCGACCGTTTCCACAACGGTGCGTTGATCGATGAACACGGCGCTGCTGCGGTTGCCCACTAACAGGAGAAATCCCCATGTTGCATATCTTCTGTCCTCACTGCGGCGAACTGCGCTCCGAAGAGGAATTCCATGCATCCGGTCAGGCGCACATCCCGCGTCCGCTGGATCCGAACGCCTGCACCGATGAAGAGTGGGGCGATTACATGTTCTTCCGCGACAACCCGCGCGGTCTGCACCATGAACTGTGGGATCACGTCGCCGGTTGCCGCCAGTACTTCAACGTCACTCGCGACACCGTGACCTACGAGATTCTCGAAACCTACAAGATCGGCACCAAGCCGCAATTCACCGACAAGGCTGATACGGCGAAAACAGCCACGACGGCGCTGGGAGAGAAGGTATGAGCCAGACCAATCGCCTGTCCAACGGTGGACGGATCGACCGCAACAAAGTGCTGAGCTTCACCTTCAACGGTCAGAGCTACAAAGGCTTCGAGGGCGACTCGCTGGCCTCGGCACTGATCGCCAACGGCGTCGACATCATCGGTCGCAGCTTCAAGTATTCGCGTCCTCGCGGGATCTTCGCCGCCGGTGCCGAAGAGCCGAATGCCGTGCTGCAGATCGGTGCCACCGAAGCCACGCAAATCCCGAACGTGCGCGCCACGCAACAGGCGCTGTATCAAGGCCTGGTCGCCACCAGCACCAACGGCTGGCCGAGCGTCAACAACGACATGATGGGGATTCTCGGCAAGGTCGGCGGCAAGCTGATGCCGCCGGGTTTCTACTACAAAACCTTCATGTACCCGCAATCGTTCTGGATGACCTACGAGAAGTACATTCGCAAGGCTGCAGGGCTTGGCCGTTCGCCGACCGAAGTCGATCCGGACACCTACGACTACATGAACCAGCACTGTGACGTGCTGATCGTCGGCGCCGGCCCTGCCGGTCTGGCGGCTGCCCTGGCGGCTGCGCGCAGCGGTGCGCGGGTGATCCTCGCCGATGAGCAAGAAGAGTTCGGCGGCAGCCTGCTCGATTCGCGCGAAAGCCTCGATGGCAAACCGGCG
Source organism: Pseudomonas sp. B21-051 (assembly GCF_024748795.1). Taxonomy (NCBI): domain Bacteria; kingdom Pseudomonadati; phylum Pseudomonadota; class Gammaproteobacteria; order Pseudomonadales; family Pseudomonadaceae; genus Pseudomonas; species Pseudomonas sp. B21-051. Next base: position 5,491,687 of record NZ_CP087166.1, on the reverse strand, counting down.
ATCGAGTGGGTGGCCAGCGTCATCGCTGAATTGAAGAACACCCCGGACGTGCTGCTGTTGCCGCGCGCCACGGTCAACGGCTACCACGACCACAACTTCCTGACCATTCACGAACGCCTCACCGATCACCTCGGTGACCGTGCGCCAATCGGTCAGGTGCGTCAGCGCATTCACCGTGTTCGCGCCAAGCGTGTAGTGCTGGCGACCGGCGCCCACGAGCGTCCGCTGGTCTACGGCAACAACGACGTGCCGGGCAACATGCTTGCCGGTGCGGTCTCGACTTACGTGCGCCGTTACGGTGTTGCACCGGGCAAGAAGCTGGTGCTGACCACCAACAACGATCACGCCTATCGCGTTGCGCTGGATTGGCTTGACGCCAGCCTGCAAGTCGTGGCCATCGCCGATGCGCGCAGCAATCCGCGTGGTGCGCTGGTGGAAGAAGCCCGCGCCAAAGGCATTCGCATCCTCACCGGCAGCGCCGTGATCGAGGCCCGTGGCAGCAAGCGCGTCACCGCTGCCCGCGTCGCCGCGATCGATGTCAAAGCGCACACCGTGACCAGCCCCGGCGAATGGCTCGACTGCGACGTGATCGCCAGTTCCGGCGGTTACAGCCCTGTCGTGCACCTGGCTTCGCACCTCGGTGGCAAGCCGATCTGGCGTGAAGACATCCTCGGTTTCGTACCGGGCGAAGCACCGCAGAAGCGTGTGTGCGTCGGCGGCATCAACGGCGTTTACGGCCTCGGAGATTCGCTGGCCGATGGTTTCGAAGGTGGCGCACGCGCTGCCAGTGAAGCCGGTTTTGCGGTGGTCGAAGGCACGCTGCCAAAAGCGCTGAGCCGTCTCGAAGAAGCGACCCTGGCGCTGTTTCAGGTGCCGCACGAGAAGGGCACTTCGCGTGCGCCGAAGCAATTCGTCGACCTGCAGAACGACGTCACCGCCGCCGCCATCGAACTGGCGACCCGCGAAGGTTTCGAGTCGGTCGAACACGTCAAACGCTACACCGCGCTGGGTTTCGGCACCGATCAGGGCAAGCTCGGCAACGTCAATGGCCTGGCCATCGCCGCGCGTTCGCTGAACGTGACCATCCCGCAGATGGGCACCACGATGTTCCGCCCGAACTACACGCCGGTAACGTTCGGCGCGGTAGCCGGTCGTCACTGTGGGCACATCTTCGAGCCGGTGCGCTATACCGCGCTGCATCAATGGCACCTGAAAAACGGCGCCGAGTTTGAAGACGTCGGCCAGTGGAAACGTCCATGGTACTTCCCGAAAAACGGTGAAGACATGCATGCGGCGGTGAAGCGCGAATGCAAAGCCGTGCGCGACAGCGTCGGCCTGCTCGACGCCTCGACCCTGGGCAAGATCGACATTCAAGGTCCGGATGCCCGCGAGTTCCTCAACCGCGTGTACACCAACGCCTGGACCAAGCTCGATGTGGGCAAGGCGCGTTACGGCCTGATGTGCAAAGAAGACGGCATGGTTTTCGACGACGGTGTGACGGCGTGCCTTGCCGACAACCATTTCGTCATGACCACCACCACTGGCGGCGCGGCTCGCGTGCTGCAATGGCTGGAGCTGTACCACCAGACCGAATGGCCAGAGATGAAGGTCTACTTCACCTCGGTCACCGACCACTGGGCGACCATGACCCTGTCGGGGCCGAACAGCCGCAAGCTGCTCAGCGCCGTGACCGACATCGATCTGAGCAACGAAGCCTTCCCGTTCATGACCTGGAAAGAAGGTCTGGTCGGCGGTGTGCCGGCGCGGGTGTTCCGTATCTCGTTCACTGGTGAGCTGTCGTACGAAGTCAACGTGCAGGCCGACTACGCGATGGGCGTGCTGGAGAAAAATCGTCGAGGCCGGCAAGCAGTACAACCTGACGCCGTACGGCACGGAAAACCATGCACGTGCTGCGCGCCGAGAAAGGTTTCATCATCGTCGGTCAGGACACCGACGGCTCGATGACCCCGGACGACCTGAACATGGGCTGGTGCGTGGGTCGCACCAAAACCGTTCTCGTGGATCGGCCAGCGCGGCATGAAACCGTGAAGACTGCGTGAAGGATCAGCGTAAGCAACTGGTGGGCCTGAAGCCGATCGATCCGAATGTGTGGCTGCCGGAAGGTGCGCAAACTGGTGTTCAACACCAAGCAGGCGATCCCGATGACCATGGTCGGCCACGTGACCTCCAGCTACGCGCACAACTCCCTCGGCTATTCGTTTGCCATGGGCGTGGTCAAGGGCGGTCTGAAGCGTATGGGCGAGCGGGTGTTTGCACCGCTGGCCGACGGCAGCGTGATCGAGGCGGAGATTGTTTCTTCGGTGTTCTTCGATCCAAAGGGGGATCGGCAGAACATCTGATGGCCTCAGGAATTGTGGGCGGGCGGCTATTCGCGAGCAGGCTCGCTCCCACATTCGACCGCGTTTCCCCTGTGGGAGCGAAACTGATCGCGAAAGCGGCAGATCAGCCACCGCAGGAACCAACAGAATTCAGGAAGGTGCTTTATGACCACAGCCAATGTTTACCAGCAACGCCCGACCACCGGGGCCCGTGCCGAGTCGTCGCTGCACCATGCCGACCTCGCCAGCCTGGTCGGCAAGGGGCGCAAGAAACGCCGGCGTCGTCGTGCGTGAAAAAGAAAACTTCTCGGTCACCTGACCATTCGTGGCGATGGCCACGATGCAGCGTTCGCCGCTGGCGTGCACAAGGCCCTCGGCATTGAGTTGCCGGGCGCCCTGAGCGTCATCGTCAAAGGCGAAAACCAGCCTGCAATGGATGGGCCCGGACGAGTGGCTGCTGATCGTGCCAAGCGGTGAAGAATTCGCCGCCGAGCAGAAACTGCGCGAGGCGCTGGGCGATCTGCACATCGCGATCGTCAACGTCAGCGGCGGCCAGCAAGTGCTCGAACTGAGCGGGCCGAATGTGCGTCAGGTGCTGATGAAATCCACCAGCTACGACGTGCACCCGAACAACTTCCCGGTGGGCAAAGCGGTGGGCACGGTGTTCGCCAAGTCGCAGCTGATGATTCGCCACACCGCCGAAGACACCTGGGAAACTGCTGATCCGCCGCAGCTTCTCGGATTACTGGTGGTTGTGGCTGCAGGATGCGTCGGCCGAATACGGCCTCAGCGTTCAGGCGTAACACTAAGTGGTTGCCGCGATTGCATCTTGTGGCGAGGGAGCTTGCTCCCGCCCGGCTGCGAAGCAGTCGCAAAAAACTGCGAGCGTATTCTTTCTGGAAGAACGCGGTTGCTGACTTTAGGGTCGCTTCGCAACCCAGCGGGAGCAAGCTCCCTCGCCACAGAACTCATTCGCCACAGAGTTCACTCTGCTCACAGATGTTGAAAACAGGAGTCACCGCACCATGAGCCGCGCCCCAGACACATGGATTCTGACCGCCGACTGCCCCAGCGTGCTCGGCACGGTGGACGCGGTGACGCGTTTTCTGTTCGAGCAGGGTTGCTACGTCACCGAGCACCATTCGTTCGATGACCGGCTCTCGGGTCGTTTCTTCATTCGCGTGGAATTCCGTCAGCCCGACGGCTTCGACGAGCAGTCCTTCCGCGCCGGCCTCGCCGAACGCGGAGAGGCGTTCGGCATGGTCTTCGAGCTGACCGCTCCGAACTATCGGCCGAAAGTGGTGATCATGGTTTCCAAGGCCGATCACTGCCTCAACGATTTGCTTTACCGCCAGCGCATCGGCCAGTTGTCGATGGACGTGGCGGCGGTGGTGTCCAACCATCCGGATCTCAAGCCGCTGGCCGACTGGCACCAGATTCCCTACTACCATTTCCCCCTCGACCCCAACGACAAACCTTCGCAAGAGCGTCAGGTGTGGCAGGTGATCGAAGAGTCCGGCGCCGAACTGGTGATCCTTGCCCGCTACATGCAGGTGCTGTCACCGGAGTTGTGCCGCAAACTCGATGGCAAGGCGATCAACATTCACCACTCACTGCTGCCGGGGTTCAAGGGCGCCAAGCCGTATCACCAGGCCTACAACAAAGGCGTGAAACTGGTCGGCGCCACGGCGCATTACATCAACAACGACCTCGATGAAGGGCCGATCATCGCCCAGGGTGTCGAGGCGGTGGATCACAGTCATTACCCGGAGGATCTGATTGCCAAGGGGCGGGATATCGAGGGCCTGACCCTGGCCCGGGCCGTGGGTTATCACATCGAAAGAAGGGTGTTTTTGAACGCCAATAGAACCGTCGTTCTTTAGATCGCTAAAAGATCGCAGCCTTCGGCAGCTCCTACAGGGGATGCGCCTTATGTAGGAGCTGCCGAAGGCTGCGATCTTTTGATTTACCGAGCACTTAACGCGCTGCCTGCCTGGGCAACGCGGTTCCATAAAAACAACAGCGAGGTGAAAGCATGTCTGGCAATCGTGGTGTGGTGTATCTCGGCGCTGGCAAGGTCGAAGTACAGAAAATCGACTATCCGAAAATGCAGGACCCGCGTGGCAGGAAGATCGAGCACGGGGTGATTCTGCGTGTGGTGTCCACCAACATTTGTGGCTCCGACCAGCACATGGTGCGCGGCCGTACCACGGCGCAGACCGGTCTGGTGCTGGGCCATGAAATCACCGGCGAAGTGATCGAAAAGGGTTCCGACGTCGAGAACCTGAAAATCGGCGACCTGGTCTCCGTCCCGTTCAACGTGGCTTGCGGGCGCTGCCGCTCCTGCAAGGAGCAACACACCGGCGTCTGCCTGACCGTCAACCCGGCCCGTGCCGGCGGTGCCTACGGTTATGTCGACATGGGCGACTGGACCGGCGGCCAGGCCGAATACTTGCTGGTGCCGTACGCTGACTTCAACCTGCTGAAACTGCCGGATCGCGACAAGGCCATGGAGAAAATCCGCGACCTGACCTGCCTCTCCGATATCCTCCCGACCGGTTATCACGGTGCAGTGACGGCGGGCGTTGGCCCGGGCAGCACCGTTTACATCGCCGGCGCCGGCCCGGTCGGTCTGGCCGCTGCGGCCTCGGCGCGTCTGCTGGGGGCGGCGGTGGTGATCATCGGCGACGTCAACACCATCCGCCTGGCGCACGCCAAGGCTCAGGGTTTTGAAGTGGTCGACCTGTCCAAGGACACGCCGCTGCACGAGCAGATCGCCGAGCTGCTGGGCGAGCCAGAAGTCGATTGCGCGGTGGATTGCGTGGGCTTCGAAGCGCGCGGCCACGGGCATGACGGGGTGAAAGCCGAAGCCCCGGCCACCGTGCTCAACTCGTTGATGGGCGTGGTGCGCGTCGCCGGCAAAATCGGTATTCCGGGCCTGTACGTGACCGAGGATCCGGGTGCCGTGGACGCCGCCGCGAAAATGGGCAGCCTGAGCATCCGCTTCGGTCTGGGCTGGGCCAAATCCCACAGTTTCCACACCGGCCAGACCCCGGTGATGAAGTACAACCGCCAACTGATGCAGGCGATCATGTGGGACCGCATCAACATCGCCGAAGTGGTCGGCGTGCAGGTCATCAGCCTCGACCAGGCGCCGGAAGGCTACGGCGAGTTCGATGCGGGTGTGCCGAAGAAGTTTGTGATCGATCCGCATCGGTTGTTCAGTGCGGCGTAAGTAAAAAGGGCGACCCACGGGTCGCCTTTTTTAGATCAAAAGATCGCAGCCTTCGGCAGCTCCTACAGGGATCGATGTAGGAGCTGCCGAAGGCTGCGATCTTTTGACTTTATGCAATCACAGAGCAGCCAAGGCGCCCTGGTAAAGCACCGGACCCGTCGGCTGCCCGGTCGGCGAACCACCTTTCGGCTCCAGACTCACCGCCAGCGCAATCTGCTGGCCGATCAAGACTTTCTGCGCCGCGCTCAACTCGACCTTGCCTTTGCCGCCTGCAGGAATCACCCCCAGCGAAATCGGCTTGCCGTCTGCCGGTATCGCCCACAGTTCCAGGCTGCGATCTGGCCCGACTGCCCCCAATGTCAGCGGTTCGACTTGCAGATAGTCTGCATGCGCTTCGACCTTCAGCGCCGGTTGCGCATCGGCACTCAGCAGGGTGGCGCGGTAGCGGGCGTCGTCGCGGTTGTACAGGGAGCCGAGGAATACCAGCACCACGATCGAGCAGAGTGCGGCGGTGACTCGCAGCCAGTTCCAGAACGGACGTTTTTCCGGGACGTGCAGCACTTGCGGCTCTATGCGTGCGGTGATGCCTTGCCACACCCGATCCGGCACCGGTTGCTCCGGTAGCGTTTCGGTCAGGCTGGCGAGGCTCTCCTGCCAGTGCGCCAACTCGGTTCGCAGTGCTGCGTCATCCAGCAGCAATTGTTCAAAGCGCCGACGCGCCGCCACCGACATCAGGCCAATGGCGTAATCGGCAGCGAGGGCGCGGCGCAGGGCGGGGGTCTGGTAGTTCATGATTCAAGGCACCTGCGCAGACGTTCCATGCCACGGCGAATCCACGATTTCACCGAACCCAGCGGCGCGGCCAGGTGTTCGGCCAGTTCCGCGCAGGACAGGCCCTGAAAGTAAGCGACGCTGATCGACTGGCGCTGCATGCCGTCGAGGGTGTCCAGGCAACGGTGCAGTGCGCTGGCTTCGCGGCTGCTGTTCAACAGGTCGTGGGCCGAAGGGCCTTCGTCCGGCAGGGTGTCCTGTTCGAAATCGGTCAGCGGCCGTTCGCGCTGTTTGCGTAGCTGGTCGATGGCCTGATGGCGGGTGATGTTGATCATCCAGGTCAGCGGCGCCGACAGATGGGCTTCGTAGCGCGAGGCGTTGTTCCAGATGCGCACGAAACTTTCCTGCAGCACTTCTTCGGCCAGATCCGCCCGGCCCATGAAGCGCAGGGCCACGCCGTGCAGACGCGGGCCAACGCTGCGATAGAGCGTTTCGAACGCAGCACGGTCACCCAGTGAGCACTGGGCCAACAGCTGGCGCAACTGATCGGGGGCGGCAATGGAAATGACGACTCTCCAGGCAATGGGCGGGCGACAAGAGCGCTGCTCGGGCTGTTCACAGGCTAGTTCAGCGACAGCGCTTGTGCCATTCATCTCGGGTTATCCGCGGTTTCACGTTTTATATACGTGGCTATGCTGAAAATGGATGCGCCGGCGAGGAACATGCTGGCTGAAACCCGGTCAAACCGGCAGTTTTACCGCCTATTGAGGGGCGGTCACCACAGTGCAAGAGGATGTCTGAATGAAGATTTCACGCGGTATTGCCTTGGCTTCACTGATGACCCTTGCGGCTGGCCCGGTGTTCGCAGGGTTCAGTCTGGACGATGTGACCAAAGCGGCTGCAAGCATGCAGGGCGGTAACGCAGCTACCGCCGCCGCACCGACCTCGGAAACCGCCGGGTTGCTGCAAGCGGTCACCGGTCTTGGTGTGACGCCGCAGCAAGCCGTCGGTGGCACCAGTGCCATGCTTGGCCTGGCCAAGAACCAATTGAGCAGCACCGATTATTCGCAGTTGGCCAAAGAAGTGCCGGGCATCGACAAACTGTCGGGCGGCAGCGGCAACCTGGCGGCGTTGAGTGGTTTGCTGGGTTCGTCGGGCAAGTCCGCCGGGCTGGAAAACGCGCTGGGCAACGTCAAGGACACCAACGACCTGAACAACGCCTTCGGGGCCTTGGGCATGGACAGCGGCATGGTCGGCCAGTTTGCCCCGGTGCTGCTCAAGTACCTGGGTGACCAAGGCGTCGGCGGCCCGATTCTGCAGAGCCTGGGCAGCATCTGGGGCGCCGGCACCGGTAGCTGATTCAGCTGCGCTCGCCGCGCAGTTCGCTGATGCGCTGATCCTTCTCGGTCCAGAGCTGGTTGACCCAGTTCTGGACCTGCTGGCGAAACAGCGGATCGTTTTCGTAATCGCCCTGCGACAACGCCGGGTCTAGTTCGCGGGTCTGGATGTCGACGATGACGCGCGGCACGCTGCCGCTGATCAGATCCCAGAACCCCGGAATCTTCTGCTGTGGATAAACCACAGTCACGTCGAGCAACGCATCGAGTTGTTCGCCCATCGCCGCCAGAACAAACGCCACACCTCCCGCCTTGGGTTTGAGCAGATGCTTGAACGGTGACTGCTGCTGCGCGCTTTTCGCCGCGGTGTAGCGGGTGCCTTCCAGATAATTCACCACCGTCACCGGCTGGCGTTTGAACAGCTCGCAGGCCTGTTTGGTGATTTCCAGATCCTTGCCCGCCAGCTCCGGATGTTTCGCCAGGAACGCTTTGCTGTAGCGCTTCATGAACGGGTAATCCAGCGCCCACCACGCCAGCCCCAGAAACGGTACCCAGATCAGCTCTTTCTTGAGGAAGAATTTGAAGAACGGCGTGCGCCGGTTGAGGGTCTGGATCAGCGCTGGAATGTCGACCCATGACTGGTGGTTACTGACCACCAGATACGAGGTGTCACCGCGCAGGTCTGCGCCGCCGCGAATGTCCCATTGGGTGGGGATGCACAGGCGAAAGATCAGCTTGTCGATTTCGGCCCAGGTCTCGGCAATCCACATCACCGCCCACGAGGCGTAATCGCGCCAGCGCCCGGGCGCGATCAGCTTGAGCAGGGCAAAGACCAGCAACGGCCCGATCAGGATCAGGGTGTTGAGCAACAGCAGCAGGGTGACGAAACAGCCGGTGAGCAGGCGGCGCATAAGCAACTCTATGAAGGCGGATGGGCGCGCCATGATAAGTTGCTTCGGGCGACAGGCCAAATCGGTGGTGACGAATGTTTCACTTTTGGGCCGGTATGCTTTGCTCAAGATTCATTTTGAATGGGCTGGCCTCTTCGCGAGCAGGCTCGCTCCCACAGGAGATTTATGTGGTGCGCAAGATTGCATGCACACAGAAGATCCAATGTGGGAGCGAGCCTGCTCGCGAAGGCGGACTTGAGGCGAACCAATTGCCCGTCCGCTGTCTAAAATCTCGCGTCTGACGCCCTCATTTTCCAAGGAAGCCCTCTACGTGAAATCCCTCCTTGCACTGTTTGCCCTCGTCGCCCTGCCGGTCATGGCCGCCGAACCGACCCTGTACGGGCGTTATGAATACATCGCGCTGCCGGAAATCGGCGGAGAGGTGCTCAAGGCCAAGATGGACACCGGCGCGCTGACCGCCTCGCTGTCGGCCAAGGACATCGAGACTTTCACCCGCGACGGCGAGAACTGGGTGCGTTTCCGCCTCGGCACCAAGGATGCCAGCAACAAGGTCTACGAACACAAGGTCGCGCGGATCAGCAAGATCAAGAGCCGCTCGGATGAAGAGGACGAGGGCGACAGCACCGAAGTCGCCAAGCGTCCGGTGGTCGATCTGGAACTGTGCCTGGGCAACGTCAAGCGCACCGTTGAGGTCAATCTGACCGACCGCAGCAACTTCAACTACCCGCTGCTGATCGGTGCCAAGGCCTTGCGCGAGTTTGGCGCAGCGGTGAACCCGGCGCGGCGTTTCACCGCCGACAAGCCGGACTGCTAAGTGGCCTCATTGACGTAACGTCAGGCTTGGGGCACCGTTCGCGCACTTAACCCATGGGCTCGGACGCCATGCCTCATATCCTGATTGTCGAAGACGAAGCGGCGATTGCCGACACGCTGATTTTTGCCCTGCAGGGCGAGGGGTTCGCTACCACGTGGCTGAGCCTCGGCGCGGCGGCGCTGGAGTTTCAACGGCAGACCCCGGCTGACTTGATCATTCTCGATATCGGCCTGCCGGACATCAGCGGTTTCGAAACCTGCAAACAGCTGCGGCGCTTCAGTGAAGTGCCGGTGCTGTTTCTCAGTGCCCGGGACGCCGAGATCGATCGGGTCGTGGGGCTGGAGATCGGCGCCGACGATTACGTGGTCAAGCCGTTCAGCCCACGGGAAGTTGCGGCGCGGGTGCGGGCGATTCTCAAGCGCATGGCACCGCGTCCTGTGGTTGAAGCCTCCTCGGCACTGTTTCGCATCGACCCCGAGCGTGTGCTGATCATCTATCGCGGCCAGCCATTGAGCCTGACCCGCCACGAATTCCGCCTGCTGCAATGCTTGCTCGAACAACCGCAGCGAGTCTTCAGTCGCGAGCAATTGCTCGATGCGCTGGGGGTTGCCGCCGATGCCGGCTACGAGCGCAGCATCGACAGCCACATCAAAAGCGTGCGCGCCAAATTGCGTCTGGTGCGGGCCGACGCCGAGCCGATCCAGACCCATCGCGGCCTCGGCTACAGCTACAGCCCGGGGCACAGCTGATGTCACTGGGGCTGCGGATTTTTCTGGTGTATGTGCTGTTTGTCGGCCTGACCGGTTACTTCGTGCTCAACACGGTGATGGAAGAAATCCGCCCCGGTGTGCGCCAGTCCACCGAAGAAACCCTGGTCGACACCGCCAACCTGATGGCGGAAATCCTGCGTGATGATTTCAAGGCCGGCACGCTCAGCGAGAACCGCTGGCCCGAATTGCTGCGTGCCTACGGCGAGCGTCAACCACAGGCGACGATCTGGGGCTTGCCGAAAAACCAGGTCAACCACCGCATCTACGTCACCGACGCCAAAGGCATCGTGGTGCTGGATTCCAGCGGCGTGGCGGTCGGGCAGGATTACTCGCGCTGGAACGACGTCTACCTGACTTTGCGTGGTGAGTACGGCGCTCGTTCGAGCCGCAGCGATCCGAATGATGCGAACTCCTCGGTGATGCACGTCGGCGCGCCGATCCGCGACAACGGCCGGATCATCGGCGTGGTTACCGTGGCCAAACCCAACAGCTCATTGCAGCCTTATGTCGATCGCACCGAGCGGCGCTTGCTGTTTTACGGTGCCGGGCTGATCGGCCTCGGCCTGCTGTTCGGTGCTTTGCTGTCGTGGTGGCTGAGCCGCGCGCTGCACCGTTTGACCGGCTACGCCCAAGCGGTGAGTGAAGGGCGCCGGGTGGAAGTGCCGCGTTACCGTGGCGGTGAGCTGGAACAACTGGCGACGGCGGTGGAGCAGATGCGCACCCAGCTCGAGGGCAAGGCTTACGTCGAGCGCTACGTGCACACCCTGACCCATGAACTGAAGAGTCCGCTGGCGGCGATTCGCGGTGCAGCGGAGTTGCTGCAGGATGAGATGCCCGCGATTCAGCGCTTGCGCTTTGTCGGCAACATCGACAGCGAAAGCGCGCGGATGCAGCAGTTGATCGAGCGGCTGTTGAATCTGGCGCAAGTCGAGCAGCGCCAGGGTCTTGAGGAACGGGTGGCGGTGCCGCTGGCCGGACTGGTCGAGGAGTTGTTGCAGGCGCAGGCGGCGCGGATCGAGGGGCGGCGGCTCAGGGTCGAGCAGGCGATTGCGCCGGATCTGTTATTGATTGGCGAGCCGTTTCTGTTGCGTCAGGCGTTGGGCAATCTGCTGGAGAATGCGCTGGATTTCACCCCGGTCGCCGGGTTGCTGCGCTTCAGTGCCGAACGTGTGGGGGAGCAGGTCGAGTTGCGCTTGTTCAACGAAGCAGCGGCGATTCCCGAGTATGCCTTGCCGCGCTTGAGTGAACGGTTTTACTCGCTGCCGCGCCCGGACAGTGGGCGCAAGAGCACCGGGCTTGGGCTGAACTTCGTGGCAGAGGTGGCCAAGTTGCATGGCGGCCAACTGTCGATCAGCAACGTGTCGGGCGGTGTGCAAGCCGTTCTGAGCCTGCCCTGAAACCTGACGGGCAGGCGCAAGCTCAGGGTGGGGACGAGGCCGCTGCGGTGTGCTGAAGCTTTTTCCGATGGGCGATGTTCAACGCTGGCTGCTCCACCAGACGCCATGAAGCGATTGCCAGCGCGATCACGATCAGCGCCGAGACAAACATGGACGGCAGAAAGCTCAGGTGGGATTTGTTGATGACCAGTTGCTGGACCGGGAACGCATACAGGTAGATTCCGTAAGAAATATCGAATCGGCCCCGGATACTTTTGTCGACGTAGAGCAGGCCCAGACTTAAGGTGACCAGCGCACAGCCCAGCGTCGCCAGCACTGTGGCCAATGGGGTGCCGACGCTGAGGTAGATCAATCCGGCCCCCACCGTCAGAGCGATCGCCAGTCCACGGGTGTCGCTGAGGTACTGTTTGTGAAAGGCAATCACGGAACCGGCAAAGAAAGCGATACCAGCACCGCAATAGGTCGCCAGTTTTTGCGCCATGGCGCCGGACACTGCACTACTCAAGACATACGTTGCCACGGCAAACCCCGTCAGCAGGATCCATGGCAACAGAGCTTTTCTATAAAGACCGAGGGCCGCCGCCAGCAGCAAGTAAAAGCCGAATTCGATTTTCAGTGTCCAGAGGCTGCCATTGAAGGACTCGTCGAAGATAAATCCATCGGTAATCTGTTCGATGGTGGCGCGGCCGAAAACCGAGATGCGCAAGAAATCGATCAGCGCACTTGAGCCTGGGACATAACCTTCGGCAAACAGAGCTCCGGCGATATAAGTCATTGTAAAGGCACAGAGGATCAGTGCCGGAAATATGCGGGCAACGCGCTTGGTCAGGTAGTCGGTAAAGCTTGTGGAATTGACGAAGCTGCGGGTGATCAGCAGACCGGAGATCGCAAAGAACGCGGTCACGGCGATCCCGCCCAGCGAGTTGAAGCCGGCGATGCCCGGCTCTGGCAGACCCCACAGCGCAAAGTGATGGCTGACCAGCACCATGAGTGCCGCAATGTGCCTGATCAAGTCGAATGAGTTGTTGCGCAACCTACGGGCCCTTTAGTTGAACATTGCCAGGGTTGAAAGGAAAAAGCGTTTTACAGGTATTTCCACACAAAGCCCACATAACCTCCACAACAAAACCATACATCGCTTTCAGACTCGCTCCATTCCAACACGGGAGCGTTCTCATGAATCGAAGTCTGACAATAAAGCTCGGGGCGATTGCCCTGCTGATCTTGCTGTTGCTGATCCCGCTGCTGATGATTGACGGCATCATCAATGATCGCCAGCAACTGCGCGATGGTGTGCTTGAAGACATCGCGCGCAGTTCCAGCTACAGCCAGCAACTGAGCGGGCCGGTGATGGTGGTGCCGTATCGCAAAGTGGTGCGCACCTGGAAGACCAACGAGAAAACCAGTCAGCGCTACGAAGAACTGGGCGAAGAGCGCGGTCGGCTGTACTTTCTGCCGGAGCGTTTCGAGCTCGACGGTCAGGTGCAGACCGAGCTGCGCAATCGCGGTATCTACGAAGCGCGACTGTTCCATGCCGACAATCGCATCAATGGGCATTTCTCGTTGCCGGCGCAGTTGGGGATCAAGGAAGACTTTGCCGATTACCAGTTCGACGCGCCGTTTCTGGCGGTGGGCATCAGCGATATTCGCGGCATTGAAAACGCGCTGAAACTGGAACTCGACGACCAGCGCCTGGACTTCGTACCCGGCACGCAACTGGGCTGGCTCGGCGAAGGCGTGCGGGTCACGCTGCCGGCGCTGGATACCCGTAACGCCACGGAGCTGACCTTCGGTTTCGACCTGCGCCTGCAAGGTACCGGTTCGTTGCAGGTGCTGCCGGTGGGCAAAAGCAGTCACGTCAGCCTTGCCGCCAACTGGCCGCACCCCAGTTTTATCGGCAACTTCCTGCCGGGCAAACGCGAGATCAGCGACCAGGGTTTCAGCGCCGATTGGCAGACCACATTTTTCTCCACCAACCTGCAAGAAGCGATGAGCCGTTGCGTGATGGGCAATGACTGCGAGGCGTTCAACGGGCGCAGTTTTGGTGTGAGTTTCATCGATCCGGTGGACCAATATCTGAAGAGTGATCGGGCGATCAAATATGCGCTGTTGTTCATCGTCCTGACGTTCGCCGGTTTCTTCCTGTTTGAAGTGCTCAAGAGTCTGGCAGTACACCCGGTGCAATACGCGTTGGTGGGGGTGGCGCTGGCGTTCTTCTACCTGTTGCTGCTGTCGTTGTCGGAGCACATCGGCTTTGCCCTGGCGTATCTGTTGTCGGCCAGTGGCTGTGTGCTGTTGATCGGGTTTTATGTCTGCCACGTGCTGCACAGCGTGCGCCACGGCCTGAGTTTTTCTGCGGGATTGGCGGCGTTGTATGGCCTGCTGTATGGCCTGCTGAGCGCCGAGGATTACGCGTTGCTGATGGGTTCGCTGCTGTTGTTCGGTCTGCTCGGGGTGTTCATGGTGCTGACGCGCAAACTCGACTGGTACGGGATCGGGCAGAAACCGGCCAAGCCGCTGGAATTTGATGTGGGGGCGATGCAATGAGCGGGTTGCGTGAGGATCAGCGCTGGAAGGAAGCGTTGGTGACGCGGATTGTCGGGTTTCTGCCTTTGGATGCGAGCTGGTGCCTTCGCGAGCAGGCTCGCTCCCACAGGAGTACGCATTCCAATGTGGGAGCGAGCTTGCTCGCGAAGGGGCCGGATCAGACGCCGCAGACTTAAGGCTTGGGCATGGTGGCAACCATGGACGGTCGCTGGCTCACCTCGAAATACCAGTTGGCCAGCTGTGGATTGGCGCTGCGCCAGTCCAGATCCGGATGACGCAGATCGATGTAGCCCAGTGCGCAAGCGACGCTGATTGCGGCCACGTCGAAATGGCTGGTCAGTTCGGCAATGGCGTCACTTTCCAGATAGGCCAGGGCGCGACGGATCTTGTCGCGCTGGGCGTCGAGCCATTCATCCCAGTGTTTTTCCGGGGCGCGCAGCACCAGTTCGTAACGCACCATCACCGAGGCGTCCATGATCCCGTCGGCCATCGAGGCCAGGGTCAGGCGCCGCCAGCGAGCCGAACCTTCGCGAGGGATCAGCGGATTGCCGACGTGTTGCTGGTCGAGGTATTCGAGGATCACGCGGCTGTCATGGATCACGCTGCCGTCGGCAAGACGCAGGGCGGGAATCTTGCCCAGCGGGTTGTCGGCGTTGAGCGCAGCGTCCGGGCTGACCGGGCTGAGCACGCAGTCTTGCAGGGCGACGCGATCCTGCTGTCCGGTCTCGTGCAACAGCACCATCACTTTGCGCACGAACGGGGAGAGCGTGTTGTGAAACAGGGTCATGCTGGGGGCGGACATTGGCAAACCTCGGTGGTGATCAAGAACAGCAGGTTAGCCGTAGGAGCTGCGGAACGCTGCGATCTTTTGCTCTTGATCTTGAAAAAGCATCAAGAGCAAAAGATCGCAGCGTGCCGCAGCTCCTACAGGTGTTCAGTTTCGTGGCAACAAACCTCTTAGGGCCAGATACGCCGGCACGCCCAGCCCGATCCAGCTCAACGCATCCCAGATCCCGTCCCCCAACAACGCCGAAAACAACCCCGCCGCACTCAGCAGCGCGATCACCAGCGGTGTGCTGAAGACCTTCCAGAAATTGCTCTGACGCGGCTTCATGCAGCAGCCTCCAGCGGCAGTGGTTTCGCCGCTTTACGTCGCACCACCCAGAGGTACACGCCGCTGCCGAGGACGATGATGGTCAGCACGTCGAGGGTTGCCCAGAGGATCTTCATTGGCATGCCGCCGTAGTCGCCGAAGTGCAGCGGCTGGGACATGCCCATGGCGTCCATGTACCACGGGCGCTCGGCCACAGCGGTGACCTGCAGGGTGCTGGCATCGATCAGTACCGGCGTCAGCAGGTGCGAGGTCAGGTGCGTGCCGCCCTTCATGAACACCGCGTAATGATGCTCGCTGGAAAACCGCGTGCCGGGGAAGGCGATGAAGTCCGGGTTCATCCCCGGCGCCACGTCGCGGGCGATGTCGAGCAGGCGGGTGGCCGGGGCCAGTCGGGTCAACGGCGGGCCATCGCGGTAGGGCGCGACCATGGCGGTCAGCGTGTCATTGCGCCACGCGGCGATGAGCAGGTCGGCGCAGGCGCTGATCACTCCGGTGACGCCCACCACCAGTGCCCAGGTCAGGGTGACGACGCCGATCAGGTTGTGCAGATCGAGCCAGCGCAAGCGGGTGGACTTGTCCTGACGCACGGTGCCGAACTGCAAACGGCGCATGAACGGCAGGTACAGCACGGTGCCGGAAATAATCGCGACCACGAACAGCACGCCCATGAACGCCAGCAGCAGTTTGCCCGGCAACCCGGCGAACATGTCGACGTGCAGGCGCAGGATGAACAGCATCAGCCCGCCATTGGCCGACGGGGTTTCCAGCGCTTCACCAGTGCGCGCATCGAGCATGAAGGTGTGCGAGGAGTTCGGCTCGGTGCCGGCGGTCTTCGCCATGATTGTGAGCACGGCATTGGGTTCGTCGTCTTCGAAACCGAAGTACTGCACCACTTCACCGGGGCGATGCTTTTCTGCCGCCTCGACCAGTTGCGCCAGGTTCAGGCGCGGCGTGTCGGCCGGCATCTCGCGCACTTGCGGGGCATCGCCGAGCAGGTGCTCGATCTCGTGATGGAAGATCAGCGGCAGGCCGGTCAATGCCAGCAACAGCAAAAACGCGGTGCAGATCAGGCTGCTCCAGGTGTGGATGAACGACCAGCGGCGAATTGTTTTACTTTTCATTTCATGACCTTCAAAAACACCGAAGCCGTCCATGAAGGACGGCTTGGTGGCAGGACCTGTTTCAGTTCACGCGGTTACCACTTGTAGGTGGCGCTGGCGACGACGCTGCGCTGGTCGCCGTAGTAGCAGTAGAAGCCGTCGCAGGTGGAGATGTAATCCTTGTCGAACAGGTTGGTGGCATTGACCGCGACCGATGCACCTTTGAGGCTGTTGTCCAGGCGACCGAGGTCGTAATGCACGGAGGCATCGAACACGGTGTAGGCATTGGCCTTGCCCAGCCAGGTGTTGCCCTGATCGCCATAGGTGTTGCCGGTATAACGCACGCCACCGCCGATACCGAAGCCGTCGAGCACGCCGTTGTGCCAGGTGTAATCGGTCCACAGCGAGGCTTGCTGGTTCGGCATCAGTTGCAGGCGATTGCCTTTGTAGTCGCCTTTCTGCACTTCGGACTTGGCCAGGGTGTAGGCGGCAATCACTTTCAGGTTATCGGTGACGTCCGAGGTCGCCTCCAGTTCCAGGCCTTTGACTTTCACTTCGCCGGTCTGGCTGGTGATCGGGGTATTGCCGACGGTGGTGGTGACCGCGACGTTTTTCTGCGTCAGGTCATACACGGCGGCGGTCAGCAGGGTCTTGCTGCCCGGTGGCTGGTACTTGACGCCCATTTCCCATTGCTTGCCTTCGGTTGGTTTCAGCGAACCGGTGGAGGAGGCGTCGGCGCCGGTGGTTGGCTGGAAGGATTCGGCGTAGGAAATATACGGGACGAAGCCCGAGTCGAACACGTAGCTGAGCGCTGCGTTACCACTGAAGTTCTTGTCGCGCTGGGTGTTGGTCGCGTCGGCCTTGTTGAAGAATTTGGTGCCGGTGTGAACCCAGTCTTCACGACCGCCCAGCGTCAGGCGCCATTGGTCGAGGGCCATCTGATCCTGCACATAGAGGCCGGTCTGGTAGGTCTTCTGGTCGTAGTCGTAATACGCCGTCGAGCGATCCGGACGAACGATCGGCTGGCCGTAGATCGGGTTCAGCACGTTGGTTTTCACGCCGTCACCGTAGATCGACAGGTAGTTGGTGTTGCTGCGCTGGTGATCCAGCCCCAACAGCACGGTGTGGCGAATGTCACCGGTGGCGAAGTCGGCCTGGAAGTTGTTGTCCACCGCGAACTGGCTGATGTCTTCGTCAACGCTGGTGCTGGTGCGCCCGACGTTACCTTGATCGTCCACCATGGTGTACGGGTAAGAACCGACGGTCAGGGCCTGGAACGACAGGTCCGACTTGGTGTAACGCAGGTTCTGCTTGAACTGCCAGACATCGTTCAGCCGGTGTTCGAAGGCATAGCCGAGCGCGTAGTAAGTGCGGTCGTAGTATTCCCAATCCGGGTCGCCGAGGTTTTTGTGGTGCGAAACGCTACCGAACGGCATGTCGATCTTGGTGCCCTGCACCGGCAGGAACTGGCTGGTAATGCCGGTATCGTCGCGGGTGAACTGGCTCAGCAAGGTGAATTTGGTGTCGTCGTCGATGTTCCAGGTCAGGCTCGGTGCGATGTTGTAGCGCTTGTTTTCGATGTGATCGATTTGCGTGTCGCTGTCGCGCACCACACCGCTGATGCCGTACAGAAACTGCCCGGCATCGTCGATCTTGCCGGTGCTGGCGAAATTGATCTGGCGATGGTTGTCGCTGCCGTACTGCAACTGGATTTCGCTGCTGGCGTCGCTGCTCGGGCGCCGGCTGACCATGTCCAGCAGGCCGCCCGGCGGGGTCTGGCCGTAGACAGAAGAGGCCGGGCCGCGCAGCAGGGCGAGGCGATCGAGGTTCCAGGTTTCCTGTTTGGGGTTGGCGTACACGCCTTTGGGCAGCGGCAGGCCATCGAGGAACTGGGTCGGCTCGAAACCACGCACGCGCAGCCAGTCGGCGCGAGTGTCGCTGCCGTAGCTGCTGGCGGTGATGCCCGGCATGTAGCGCACGGCGTCATCAAGGCTGTGCACGCTGCGGTCGTCCATTTGCTGACGGGTCGCGACCGAGATCGAGCGCGGTGCTTCGACCAGCGCGGTGTCGGTCTTGGTGCCGGCGGCGGTGCGGGTGGCGGTGTAGCCTTCGACCGGGCCCCAGGCCGTTTCCAGGTTTTCCACGCCGATCACTGCGGTTTCCGGCAGCGCCAGTGTCCCTTCAGGCACGGCAACCAGGGTGTAGGTGCCGGTGCTGCTTTGTTCAAGTTGCAGACCGGTGCCTTGCAGCGCCGCGCGCAGAGCGCCGGCGGCATCGTACTGACCGTTGACCGGCGCCGAGGTCTTGCCCGCGGCCAGCGACGGATTCAGCGACAGCGCGAGGCCGCCCTGGCTGGCGATCTGGTTCAGGGTGGTCGACAGCGGAGCGGCCGGCAAATTGTAGGCGCGCACGCTGGAGGCCTGCTCAGCGGCGAGCAACGGGTTGCTGATCAACGGCGCGCTGAGGGCAATGGCGACTGCCAACAGACTGGGGCGCAACAAGGTGTCTAGCGAACGGGACATGCGAAGGCTCCTGAATGGAAATATTTCTCAATTGCCTGTGTGCCGGACGAGAATTGAAAAGTGATAGGGCTGGATGAAAATAATTTCGATTAACTGAAAAAGGGGTTGCTGAAGGAGTGGGCAGAGTCTTTTCCAGGGTGCTACCGATGACCCATTCGCGAGCAGGCTCGCTTCCACAGGTGAATGCATTCCAATGTGGGAGCGAGCCTGCTCGCGAAAGCGATTTGCCAGGCACCAGATAAATCAGGGTTTGGTATCAGCCTTCGCCACCGTGACCCAATACGGTGTGTGCTGCTCGATCTGCACCGGCAGGGTCGGCAGCAGGGCGCTCAAGGCCTTGTCGGTGTCGTGCAGCGGGAAGCTGCCGGTGATGCGCAGATCAGCGACTTCCGGGGCGACGCCCAGATAGCCCCGGCGATAACGACCCAGTTCATGCACCAGGTCTTCCAGTCGCGCGTTGTCCACCACCAGCATGCCGCGGGTCCAGGCATCGGCACCGGGCGTGAGCGCGGCGACCGCATCGAGGCGGTCATTGCGGATCAGCACCTGCTGGCCTTCGCGCAGGATCTGCTCGTCAGGATGACTTTGCGGATGCGCCGCCACCGCCGATTGCAGGACGCTCAGGCGCGTGCCTTGGTCTTCACGCTTGACCAGAAATCGCGTGCCCAGCGCGCGCATGCTGCCTTCGCGCGTCTCGACGATGAACGGCCGCGCATCACCGTGACCGGTCTCGACCATGATCTCGCCGGCCTGCAACACGATCAGCCGCTGCCTGGCATCGAAGCGCACATCCACCGCGCTGTGGGTGTTGAGATTGAGCACGGTGCCATCCGCCAGCCGCACCGTGCGCTGCTCGCCGGTGGCGGTGCGTTGATCGGCCAGCCAGTAATCCAGCGGCAGGTAGCGATCACCGGCAAACAGCGCCAGACCGACCATCGCCAGCACGCTGGCCAATCCGCTGCCAAGCTTGCGCACTCGGCGTCGAATGCCTTCGCGCGATTGCAGCAACGCAGCGCGGGCAGGACCGTTGGCGACGCTGAAGCGCTGATCGAGCATGCCCAGCTGGCGCCACGCGCGGGCGTGTTCTTCATGGGCCGCATGCCACTTGGCAAACTCCTCGCGTTCCAGTGGACTGCCGGACTCCAGCGACAACTGCCAGGCAATCGCCGCGTCCAGCACCTGAGCCGAAACCGGTCTGGAACTCGCCGGGTTCATGTCGGCTCACCGTACAGGGCGATGTAACATTGGCGAATGCCTTGCGCGAGGTACTGCCGCACGCGGGGCACCGAGACCCCGAGCTTCTCGGCGATTTCCGCATGGCCGAGGCCGTCGAGGCGGTTATACAGGAATGCGGCGCGGGCCTTGGTCGACAGTTTGCCGAGCAAGCGGTCGATGGCCTTGAGGTCTTCGAGGATCAGTTGCTGTTCTTCCACCGAAGGTTGTTCGCCTTCGGGGATCAGCATCAATTCGGTGAGATAGGCCTGCTCCAGCGCGGCGCGGCGGAAGTAATCGAACAACAGGCCCTTGGCGATCGCCACCAGAAACGCCCGCGGTTCGCGCGGCGTCAGCAGTTGCTCGCGACCGAGCAGGCGCACGAAGGTGTCCTGACTGAGGTCTTCGGCCCGCTGCGGGCACGCCACGTTGCGCCGCAACCAGTTCAGCAGCCAACCGCGATGGTCGCGATACAACGCACCGACGAGTTCACTGTGAGGGCTTGGGACTGACGACACCAGACGCACCGATTGGGAAATGTTAACCAACGAGAATTGTTCGCGATTCTCGCAGAGGTGGGAATGGTTAGCAATTGGCCACTGGTCGGGTGAACTTAATGGAGCGCCCTGTAGGAGCTGCCGCAGGCTGCGATCTTTTGATCTTGCTGTTTATAAAATCAAAAGATCGCAGCCTTCGGCAGCTCCTACATGGGATGTGATTTGGCGCAAAAAATGCCAATTCAGGCGCCGAAAATCTAGAAGGACGGCGCCTGCTGTCGGCGTTTCCACTGACTCAAGCGCTGCTGCAGATTCAGCGGACTATGAATCTGCTGCTGCCGCGCCCGGCTGAACAGGATCAACGCCAGTTCCGCTGTGGCCAGCGCATCGGCACTCGCGTTGTGCCGCTCGAACACCTCAAGCCTGAACCAGTTGATCCACTCATCCAGCCCGGCCTCGCGGATATTCGCCTGCGGGCACAACAGCGGCGCCATGTCCGCGACATCCAGAAACACGTTCTGCAGCTTGTAGCCCAGGTGTTCCTTCAGCGCACGCCCGAGCATGTGCTGATCGAAGGGCGCATGAAACGCCAGCACCGGGCTGTCGCCGATGTATTCCATCAATTCCAGCAACGCCTCGGCCGGGTCGCTGCCGGCGGCGATCGCATTCGGCCCCAGGCCATGAATCAACACGCTCGGGCTGAGTTTCAGCTCCCGACATTGCAGGGTACGCTCGAACTGCTGGCTGAAGTCGATTGCGCCGTCTTCGATCACCACCGCGCCGATCGACAGCACGCGATCCTTGTTCAGGTTCAGCCCGGTGGTTTCCAGATCGAGCACCACCCAGCGCTGTTCACGCAGGCTGCATTCTTTCAGTTCGCTGATCGCCGGCAACTTCGCCAGACGTTGTTGCAGGTCTGCCGACAGCAGAGGGCTGGCCGGCCGCAGCCACGAGAACAGGCTCATAGCTGATACCGCAAGGCCAGGCTGCTTTGCAGGCGCTGGGCCTGGCGCAGGGATTCACGCAGGATGCGCCGATCCAGATGATTGAGGTTGTCGGGATCGACCCGGTTCGACCAAGGTAGATTCTCACGGGTCTGGATCTGGTGTTGCTGCATGCGCGTCTGCTGGATGAAGTGGTAAGCCTCCTCATACGCCGCGCCGTCGAGCCGTTCGATGACCTCTTTCTCGACCAGTTGGCGCAGGCGCTCCAGAGTGTTGTTGGTTTCGATGCCATGCGCCAGTGCCAACAGGCGTGCGCCGTCGACGAAGGGCGTCAGGCCCTGAACCTTGAGGTCGAGGGTAGCTTTCTCGCCGTTTTTGCGCGCCAGCACAAACTCGCGGAAACGCCCCACGGGCGGGCGATTGCGTAGAGCGTTCTCGGCAAGCATGCGCTGGAACAAACGGTTGTCGCCGACCTGATCGAGAATCCCCCGGCGCAGTTGCGCGCAGCCTTTCTCGTCGCCCCAGACCACTCGCAGGTCGAAATAAATGCTCGAACCGAGCAGGTTCTCCGGCGTTGCCTCGCGGATAAACGCCGCAAAGCGCCGTGCCCATTCCGCCCGGGACAGACACAGTTCGGGGTTGCCGGCCATGATGTTGCCCTTGCACAGGCTGAAGCCGCACTGCGCCAGGCTCTGGTTGATCTGCTGGGCGATCGGCAGCAGCTTGCCGCGAATCTCCGCCGCGTGTGCCGCGTCCCGCGCTTCGAACAGAATGCCGTTGTCCTGATCGGTGTGCAGCGTCTGTTCGCGCCGGCCCTCGCTGCCGAAGCACAACCAACTGAACGGCACGCCGGGGTCGCCTTTTTCGGCGAGGGTCAGTTCGATCACCCGGCACACGGTGTGGTCGTTGAGCAGGGTGATGATGTGGGTGATCTGCGTCGAAGACGCACCGTGAGCGAGCATGCGTTCGACCAGTTGGCCGATCTCGCCGCGCAGGCTCACCAGTTGTTCGATGCGCTGGGCACTGCGGATGGTCCGGGCCAGGTGCACCAGATCGACCCGTTGCAGCGAGAACAGATCACGCTCGGAAACCACGCCACACAGGCGCTGATCCTTGACCAGACACACGTGGGCGATGTGCCGTTCGGTCATGGCAATCGCCGCGTCGAAAGCGCTGTGATCCGGTGACAGGAAGAACGGCGAACAGGTCATGTGGCGCTCGATGGTTTCGCTGAAATCACCGCTGCCATTGGCGACCACTTCGCGCAGATCACGCAGGGTGAAAATCCCCAGCGGCGCCTTGTGCTCATCCACCGCGACGATGCTGCCGACCTGTTGCTCGTGCATCAGCTTCACCGCTTCGCGCAACGGCGTGTCCGGGCTGCACGTCACCGGATGGCGCATCGCCAATTCACCGAGGCGGGTGTTGAGCGAATACTGGGTGCCGAGGGTTTCCACGGCTTTCTGCTGGACTTGCTGGTTGACCTGATCGAGCAGGCTGCTGACTCCGCGCAAAGCGAAATCGCGGAAGCTGTTGGACAGGGCGAACAGCTTGATGAACGCCGGTTTGTTCAGTTGCAGGCAGAAGGTGTCTTCGCTGGCCAGATGTTCGGTACGGGTCGCCCGTTCGCCAATCAGCGCGGCCAGCGGGAAGCATTCGCCGGTGGTGATCTCGAAGGTGGTTTCGGTGCCAGGCCGGGTGATGTGCTGGCGTTCGCCGACCACTCGGCCCTGTTTAACGATGTAGAAAAATTCGACCGGCCCGTCGGCGGGCTTGATGATGCTTTCGCCTTGGCCATAGAAGCGCAGTTGACATTGTTCCACCAGAAAAGCCAGGTGGGCGTGTTCCATCTGATTGAAGGGCGGGAAGCGCTGGAGGAATTGCAGGGTGCCCTGAATGTTCTGCAACACCGCGGTTTTCCCTGCCTGGGTGAAGGCGTCCGCTTTACTCATAACCATTACCGCAGTCTTTTTTGAATTGTTGTTGTCGGATCGTTGCAGCCATGGTCGGCCCCTGCGCGCGGGGTGCCCATTGGACGTAAGTCTAGGTTTGAGCTGCCGTTGGGCACATTTGGGAAGTGCCCTACAAAAACAGTCGGAAATTCCCCCGCCAGCCTCTTGGAAAAAAATCCGACGAAGTGCACATTGAAGCTCTGCTTAGCGATGTCTGACGACTGTGCCAGGTGACTGAATTGAAAACGTAGAGAATGCCATGTCCGACCACGATATTTTGAGCGACGCCGAGCGTGAAGCGCTCAGCGCAGTAATGCTCGAACCCGACTTGCCGCCGCAGCGTGTACTGATCGTCGATGACGACAAGGACGCGCGGGAGCTATTGTCGGAGATACTCGGGTTGGATGGCATTCGTTGCATGACCGCGGCCAGCGGTGAAACCGCGCTGAAGATGCTCGACGAAAAACCTTCGATCGGGCTGGTGATCACTGATTTGCGTATGGGCAATGTCGGTGGGCTGGATTTGATTCGGCAGGTGCGTGAGTCGGAGCGGGCGGCGTTGCCGATCATCATTGTTTCCGGCGATGCCGATGTGAAAGACGCCATCGCCGCGATGCACCTGAGCGTGGTGGACTTTCTGCTCAAGCCGATTGATACGGTGAAGCTGCTGGGGCTGGTCAAACACGAATTGGGCATCGAGCCCTGACTTTTTGCAGATCAAGAGATCGCAGCCTTCGGCAGCTCCTACATGAGGTCACCTGTAGGAGCTGCCGAAGGCTGCGATCTTTTGATTCTGCTTTCCAAAGAAAAAGCCCTGATCGCAAGATCAGGGCTTTTTCATGTCCGGCAGTCAGCGCAGGTTACAGGCCGTTGGCCTTCTTGAACTCGCGACGACGACGGTGCAGTACCGGCTCGGTGTAGCCGTTCGGCTGTTTAGTGCCTTCGATCACCAGTTCGACCGCCGCCTGGAAGGCGATGTTGCTGTCGAAGTTCGGTGCCAGCGGACGGTACAGCGGGTCGTTCGCGTTCTGACGGTCGACCACCGGCGCCATGCGCTTGAGGCTTTCCATCACTTGCGCTTCGGTGACGATACCGTGGCGCAGCCAGTTGGCGATGTGCTGGCTGGAGATGCGCAGCGTCGCACGGTCTTCCATCAGGCCGACGTCATTGATGTCCGGCACTTTCGAACAACCCACGCCCTGGTCGATCCAGCGCACCACGTAACCGAGAATGCCCTGGGCGTTGTTGTCCAGTTCGTTCTTGATCTGCTCCGGGGTCCAGCTCGGGTTGACCGCCAGCGGGATGGTCAGGATGTCGTCCACCGAAGCACGGGCACGCTTGGCCAGTTCGGCCTGACGGGCGAACACGTCAACCTTGTGGTAGTGCAGCGCGTGCAGCGCAGCAGCGGTCGGCGACGGTACCCAGGCGGTGTTGGCGCCGGCCAGCGGGTGCGCGATTTTCTGTTCGAGCATCGCTGCCATCAGGTCAGGCATCGCCCACATGCCTTTACCGATTTGTGCGCGACCTTGCAGGCCGGTGCTCAGACCGATATCGACGTTCCAGTTCTCGTAGGCGCCGATCCACTTCTCGGCCTTCATGTCGGCCTTGCGCACCATCGGGCCAGCTTCCATGGAGGTGTGGATTTCATCGCCGGTACGGTCGAGGAAGCCGGTGTTGATGAACACTACGCGCTCGCTGGCAGCCTTGATGCAGGCTTTGAGGTTGACCGTGGTGCGGCGCTCCTCGTCCATGATCCCGACTTTCAGGGTGTTGCGCTTGAGGCCCAGCACATCTTCGATGCGACCGAACAACTCGTTGGTGAACGCCGCTTCTTCCGGGCCGTGCATCTTCGGTTTGACGATGTAGACCGAGCCGGTGCGGGTGTTCTTGCGCGAGGTGTTGCCGTTGAGGTTGTGCATCGCCGCCAGACAGGTCACCAAACCGTCGAGGATGCCTTCCGGCACTTCGTTGCCGTCCTTGTCCAGGATCGCGTCGATGGTCATCAGGTGACCGACGTTACGCACGAACAACAGCGAGCGACCGTGCAGGGTCAGTTCACTGCCATCGACCTTGGTGTAGGTGCGATCCGGATTCATGGTGCGGGTGAAGGTCTGGCCGCCCTTGGCGACTTCTTCGGACAGGTCGCCCTTCATCAGGCCGAGCCAGTTGCGGTAGATCACCACTTTGTCGTCGGCATCGACGGCAGCCACGGAGTCTTCGCAGTCCATGATGGTGGTCAGTGCCGCTTCCATCAGGATGTCTTTGACGCCGGCGGCATCGGTCTGGCCGACCGGGGTGCTGGCGTCGATCTGGATTTCGAAATGCAGGCCGTGGTTCTTCAGCAGTATCGCGATCGGCGCTTCTGCCGAACCCTGGAAGCCGATCAGTTGAGCATCGTCACGCAGGCCGGTGTTGCTGCCGCCCTTGAGGGTGACCAGCAGTTTGCCGTCAGCGATCTTGTAACCGGTGGAATCGACGTGGGAGCCGGCAGCCAATGGCGCCGCTTCGTCGAGGAACGCACGGGCGAAGGCGATGACTTTGTCGCCACGCACCTTGTTGTAGCCTTTGCCTTTTTCCGCGCCACCGTCTTCGCTGATGGCGTCGGTGCCGTAGAGGGCGTCGTACAGCGAACCCCAGCGGGCGTTCGAGGCGTTGAGGGCGAAGCGGGCGTTCATCACCGGCACTACGAGTTGCGGGCCGGCGGTGCGGGCGATTTCATCATCGACGTTTTGCGTCGTTGCCTGGAAATCAGCCGCTTCTGGCAGCAGATAACCGATTTCTTGCAGGAAGGCTTTGTAGGCCACGGCGTCGTGCGCCTGACCAGCACGCTCCTGATGCCAGGCATCAAGACGAGCCTGGAAGTCATCGCGTTTGGCGAGTAGGGCTTTGTTCTTCGGCGCCAGGTCATGAATGACCTTGTCGGCACCTTCCCAGAATTTTTCGGCGGTGAGGCCGGTACCGGGAATGGCTTCGTTGTTCACGAAGTCGAACAGGACTTTGGCGACCTGCAGGCCACCGACTTGAACGTGTTCAGTCATTGCTTGCCTCACTCTGCTCAGCTATTTCGCTTTTCAGCTCTTCAATTTTGACAATGAAGCCTCTGGCCATTTAAACCACAAACCTTCCGACCAGTACATGCCATTGCTGGCGGCTGGGCTGGGACCAATCAACGGCTTGGGGGCCTTGCTGACGGGGCTTTCAGGGTTGCGAACATGCCTTGGGCAGACATCGATTCAGCGTTATGTAGTGCGCGCCGAGGCATACTACATGATGCGTTGCGCTTGTGAAAATCAGACTAATAACGTCGTTCTGCGACCTCATGACGCATTGCGGTCACGTCGCGGAACGGGATGTTCTCAAAAAACCATCGGATTGTTCCAGCTAAATATAAAAAGTTGTACACATAAATGCTTTCTGCCTGCTATGGCATCCCCCTGCGGTGCACACTCTGTGGCGAGGGGATTTATCCCCGATGGGTGGCGAAGCCGCCCCCTGCGCGCTGACAGGTAGACCGAGCTGACAGGGTTTACGGCTGCTGCGCAACCGATCGGGGATAAATCCCCTCGCCACAGGTTGCATCCAAAACCAAGACACAGGTCTGCTGCCTGGGCTGAATCAAACCCTTGCCTATACTTGCCTTTCTATAACAAAAGTCATGACAAGAGGGCGGCGCCATGGACCATCTCGTACTCACTGTGTTTGCCCCGGACAAGCCCGGGCAGGTCGAGCGCATCGCCCAATGCATCGCCGAACATGGCGGCAACTGGCTGGAAAGCCGCATGTCACGGATGGCCGGGCAGTTCGCCGGGATTCTGCGAGTGGGCGTACCGGCGGAGGCTTACGACGAATTAGTCGAATCCCTACAAGCGCTGTCGGCACATGGCATTCGCGTGCTGATCGCGGAGAGTGGTATCGAGCAGTCCTGCACCTGGAAACCGATCGCCATGGAGTTGGTGGGTAATGACCGCCCCGGCATCGTGCGCGACATCACCCGTTTGCTCAGCGAGCAGGGGGTGAACCTCGAACGCCTGTTGACCGAAGTGCGGCCGGCGCCGATGAGCAGCGAGCCGTTGTTCCACGCCGAAGCGATTCTGGCAGTGCCGCTGACCCTGTCGCTGGATGTGCTGCAATCGCGCCTGGAAACCCTGGCCGATGACCTGATGGTCGAACTGGTGTTACGCACAGACGTTTAAGCACCACCCGGGTTATCCAGTTTTTACATGCACCTGCCTGTGGATAACCTGTAGAGACCGGGCGCAACGCCACGCTGGCCGTGGCTTGCAGCAAACTGATCAAAAAACCGCCAGCATTCAGTGACTTGCGCACAAACGGCGGGGATCACGCTGTGGATAACCTTGGGAAGGAACGTTGCAGGCCACGAGAACCGTGGCCTGCAAAGCTTTGTGCGTTTTTTGATCAGCTGCGCCGACGCAAACTGATCACGGCATCGACGCTGTAAACGGCCAGACCGGCCCAAATGAAGATGAACGCGATCAGCGTGCTCGACGACAAGTGCTCACCAAACAGCAGCACCGCCTGCAGCAGTACCAGGGTTGGCGCGGTGTACTGGAGGAAACCGATGGTGGTGTAGGGCAAATGACGGGTGGCAGCGTTGAAACACACCAGCGGGATGAGCGTCACCGGCCCCGCCGCGACCAGCCACCAGGCTTGCGAGGTGGTCCAGAACTCGGGTTGCGCGCTGGTCGCGGTCTGGTTGAACAACAACCAGGCCACGGCAATTGGCACCAGCATCCAGGTTTCCACCACCAGCCCCGGCAAGGCCTTGACCGGCGCCTGTTTGCGGATCAAGCCGTAAAAGCCGAAGGTCAGCGCCAGCACCAGCGAGACCCACGGCAGACTGCCGACCTGCCACACCTGCTGCGCCACGCCAACGGCCGCCAGCCCCACCGCGATCCACTGCATGCGCCGCAGGCGTTCGCCGAGAATCAGCATCCCCAGCAGCACGTTGACCAGTGGGTTGATGTAGTAACCGAGGCTGGCTTCGAGCATGCGCCCATTGTTCACCGACCATACGTAGGTCAGCCAGTTGGCCGCGATCAGGGTGCCGCTCAGGGCCAGGATCGCCAGGCGTTTCGGGTTGTCGAGCAACTCGCGTAACCAGCCCGGATGCTTCCACACCATCAGCAACAGCGCACCGAACAGTGCCGACCACAACACGCGGTGAATGATGATCTCGACTGCGGGGACTTCGGCGATGGCCTTGAAGTAGATCGGGAACAGGCCCCAGATGATGTAGGCGCTCAGGCCCAGAATGTACCCGCGACGCGGGTTGGCGGCTTGCATGCAGAATCCTTGCTTAGGCAGCTGACAAAGCAGGGATTGTAAGGAGATTTGTCGACGAATGCCGTAGCGCAATGGTCGGGAAATTGTGAACGGCGGATAATTGTGGGAGCGAGCCTGCTCGCGAAGGCGTCGTTTCAGTCGACATCAGTGTTGAATGTCTGTCCGTATTCGCGAGCAGGCTCGCTCCCACAAGGATTTTGGTGAATCAGAACAACTTCAAAGGTTCTTCGTTGAGTGCCGATAGCTGTTCACGCAGCGCCAGCACCTGATCACCCCAATACCGTTCCGTACCAAACCACGGAAAGCTGTGCGGGAACGCCGGGTCGTCCCAGCGCCGCGCCAGCCAGGCGCTGTAGTGCATCAGGCGCAGGGCGCGCAGCGGTTCGATCAGCGCCAGTTCACGGGGATCGAAGTCGTGGAATTCGTTGTAGCCGTCCATCAGTTCCGACAGTTGCCCGAGGCATTCCTGACGGTCGCCCGCCAGCATCATCCAGATGTCCTGCACGGCCGGACCCATGCGGCAGTCGTCGAGGTCGACGATGTGGAACATTTCATCGCGGCACATCATGTTGCCGGGGTGGCAGTCACCGTGCATGCGGATGTTCTGGTGCGGCGTGGCGGCGTAGACGTCTTCGACCCGCTTGAGCAGGTCGCGGGCCACTGACTCGTAGGCCGGCAGCAGGCTCTTGGGGATGAAGTTGCCTTCAAGCAACGTCGCCAGCGAGGCGTGGCCGAAGTTCTGCACGGCGAGTGCTTCACGGTGTTCGAACGGCTTGGTCGCGCCGACCGCATGAATCCGCCCGAGCAACTGGCCGAGGCGATACAACTGATCGAGATTGCCCGGTTCCGGCGCACGCCCGCCGCGACGCGGAAACAGGGTGAAACGGAAACCGGCGTGTTCGTGCAGGGTCTGGCCGTTGTGGATCAGCGGCGCCACCACCGGGATTTCGACGTCGGCCAGTTCGAAGGTGAACTGGTGTTCTTCGAGGATGGCTGCGTTGGTCCAGCGCTGCGGACGGTAGAACTTGGCGATCAGCGGTTCGGAGTCTTCGATACCGACCTGATAGACGCGGTTCTCATAGCTGTTGAGCGCGAGAATGCGTGCATCACTGAGAAACCCGATGCTTTCGACGGCATCGAGTACGAGATCGGGTGTGAGGGTTTCAAACGGGTGGGCCATGCTGACTCCTGCGCGCAGCAGGCTGCCGCGTCCGGCCCAGCATGGTAGCGCAGATGGCAGCGGGGGAGGTGGTTGGTGTCTGGTTGGACTTCTTCGCGAGCAGGCTCGCTCCCACATTTGGAATGCAATCCTCTGTGGGAGCGAGCCTGCTCGCGAAAGCGATTTATCAGGCGCCGACGATCCCGCCATCCTCACGGGTAATCGCCATCACCGAAGACCGCGGCTTGCCATTCGGCAGATGCTCGGGGAAGGTCGAACCGCCGTTCTCGCCCGGATGCTGAATCCCGACAAACAGGGTTTTCTGATCCGGCGAGAAGCTGATTCCGGTGACTTCGCAACCAATCGGCCCGACCATGAACCGGCGAATCTCGCCGGTCTTGGGATCGGCACAAAGCATCTGGTTGTTGCCCATCCCGGCGAAATCACCGGCGTTGCTCGAATCGCCATCGGTGAGAATCCACAAGCGCCCGGCCTTGTCGAAGCCCAGCCCGTCCGGGCTATTGAACATGTTCTGCGGGGTGATGTTCGACGAGCCGCCCTTCGGCGTACCGGCGTGTACACCTGGGTTGCCGGCGACCACAAACAGGTCCCAGGCGAAAGTCTTCGAGGCGTGATCATCGCGGTCGGTGCGCCAGCGCAGGATCTGACCGTAGACGTTCTTCTCGCGCGGGTTCGGCCCGCCCACCGGCTGCCCGTCTTCGCCGCGCTTGGCGTTGTTGGTCAGGGTGCAATAAACCTGGCCGTCCTTCGGGCTGACCACGATCCATTCCGGGCGGTCCATGCGCGTGGCGCCGACCACACTGGCGGCGAGGCGGGCGTGGATCAGCACTTCGGCCTGATCGGCGAAACCGCTGCTGGCGTCGATGCCGTTCTTGCCGTGGGTCAGTTCGATCCACTGGCCTTGGCCTTTCGGGTGATCAGGGTTGCCGTCACCGGCGTCGAACTTGGCCACATACAGCGTGCCGTGGTCGAGGATGTCGCGGTTGGCTTTCGCATTGCGATGTTTGATGCGGTCGCGACTGACAAATTTGTAGATGAACTC
Organism: Pseudomonas sp. B21-051; assembly: GCF_024748795.1. NCBI lineage: Bacteria > Pseudomonadati > Pseudomonadota > Gammaproteobacteria > Pseudomonadales > Pseudomonadaceae > Pseudomonas > Pseudomonas sp. B21-051. Next base: position 5,460,699 of record NZ_CP087166.1, on the reverse strand, counting down.
GCCACGCTCGTCGTCGCCCATGTACACCACGGCGCGACCGTCATCGGTCTCGGCCAGCGCGGCGTTTTCATGCTTGAAGCGACCGAGGGCGGTGCGCTTGACCGGGGTCGATTGCGGATCGAACGGATCGATCTCGACCACCCAGCCGTGACGGTTGAGTTCGTTGGGGTTCTTGGCCATGTCGAAACGCGGGTCGAACGGGTGCCAGTTGATCTCGCGGCTGGCGACCGACACGCCGTAGCGCTTTTGCGCCGGGTCGAACTGCTGCTGAGCGTTGCTGCTGCCGAAGCAGTCGGTAAAGTTTTCTTCGCAGGTCAGATAGGTGCCCCACGGGGTTTTACCGTTGGCGCAGTTCTGGAAGGTGCCGAGGACTTTCTTGCCGTGCTTGTCGGCGGCCGTCTTCATCAGCTCATGACCAGCCGCCGGACCACTGATGCGCAGCGGCGAGTTGCCGTGGATGCGGCGGTTGTAACGCGAGCCCTGGACGAACTGCCATTGGCCGTTCCTGCGCTGCACTTCAATCACTGACACACCTTCGCAGGCCAGCGCCTTGCGCACGTCTTCAGCCGACTGCGGCATGCCGCCGTGCGGGTAGAGGTAGCGGTAGTTGGTGTATTCGTTGTTGATCGCCATCAACGCACGGTTTCGGTCGTCGGGGAATTCGAACAGGCTCATGCCGTCGTTGTTGTCGCCGAACTGCACCTCCTGAGCGGCGGCGGTGCCATTGCCGCTCGGGTCGAACGCCGGGCCGTTCTTGTACAATGGCTGACCCCAACTGATCAGCACCGAGGACTTGTAGCCCTTGGGCAGACTGATGACATCGGTGGTCGCGGCGGGAATGCTCTCGAAACCGAGCAGGCGGCTGTTGCCGGCGCTGATGCCGGTGGCCAGCGCGCTGCGGCTGAGCAGGTTACCACCGAGAAACATGGCAGCGCCGCACAGTGCACCGGCGCTGATGAAACCGCGACGGCTGAGGCCGACCATCTTTTCCAGATCAGTCGATTGGTTTTCTTCTAATAGGCTCACATCAGGCTCCCTGCTTGGTTTTGGCAGCCACCTTAATGAGCGTCGATTACGCTTTCGTTGCAGCGCCTGATTACAGCGGTGTGCCGATCAGCACATTGGACGGCGAGAACTGCACCTGCACCGGTTGCTCGACACTCAGCCCGCGGGTGCGAAGTTGCAGCGGCTCCGCCAGAGCGCAGAGCGTCTGGCCGTTGGGCAGGGCGATGCGCACTTCGCTGGGGCCGTCCTCGGCATCGAGAATGGCTTCGATGGTGCCGCTCAGAAGATTGTGTCCAGATGTTGCAACTTGCTCCGGGGCCAGCAGTTCAAGCCAGCCAGCCTTGATCAGTGCCACCACTTCGGTGCCCGGTTGCAGCTCCAGGTGCACGGTGCTGTCGTGGGTGATCTGCGCGTTGATCCACAGGCCCTCGGCCAGTTCGAGGCGGATCAGGTCATTGCGACCCTGACCTTCGATAGCCACGACTTTGCCGTGCAGCTGGTTGCGCGCGCTGGTTCTGAGCATCAATCGCCCGAGCAGATCCAGATCGCTGGCATCTTCAGCGGCCTCCAGCACTTGTGCCTGCAAGGCCTGCAGCTTTTGATACAGACGCAACACCCGTTCGCCCTCGCTGGACAACCTGGCGCCACCGCCGCCCTTGCCGCCGACCGCGCGCTCCACCAGCGGTTTCTGCGCCAGGTTGTTCAGCTCATCGATCGCATCCCACGCCGCTTTGTAACTCAGGCCGGCGCTTTTTGCGGCGCGGGTGATCGAGCCCTGTTCGGCAATGTGTTGCAGCAGGGCGATGCGCTGCGGACGGCGGACGATGTGCTGGGAGAGCAGGCTGGGCAGGGACATGGATGGGTGCTTTTTTGCTGTGGCGGTGGGGAGTGAAGTTGGCGCCTTGCGACGCATGAGTCAAGCCAAACACAGAACCCTGTGGGAACAACGACCTGTTCACTGAGCGATATCCATGTAGGAGCTGCGGCACGCTGCGATCTTTTGATTTTGATTTCAAAGATCAAGCTCAAAAGATCGCAGCCTCGTTTCACTCGACAGCTCCTACAGACTTCAATTTCCTGGTTTTGGAGTGCGCGCCAAGCAATACACGTCGACTCTTGCCGCGCCCGCACCCCTCAGCAATCGAGCGAGAGCCTGGGCGGTCGCGCCGGTGGTCAGCACGTCATCGATCAATGCGAAGTGCCGACCTTTCACCTCGGCGTCAGGGGCCAGAGCGAAGGCGTGACGCAAATTGCGCTTGCGCGCCTTGGCGTCGAGATCCTGCTGGGCGCTGGTGTCGTGGACCCGCCGTAGAGCATGTTCCTCAAAAGGCAGATCCAGCTGTTGGCTCAACCATCGCCCGAGCATCGCCGCTTGATTGAACCCACGTTGACGCAGACGTTTGCTGGCCAGTGGCACCGGCAACAACGCGTCGGGGCGCGGCAAACCTTCATCGAAGCGATGTTGCAGGTATTGTCCGGCTACGTTGGCGAGCAGGTGACCAAACGGCCATTTCGCGTTGTGTTTAAAGCGTGTAATCAGACTGTCCACAGGGAAGTCATAGCGCCACGGCACGACCACCTGTTCGAACGCCGGCGGCTCTAGCAGGCACCCGCCGCAAGTCAGTCCAGCGCCGGTCAGCGGCAAGGCGCAGGTCTGACAGTGGTCGCCGAGCCAGGGCAGATCGGTTTCGCAGGCGACGCAGATTGGCACTTCTGCTTCTGCGGGTTCATCGCACAGCAAGCAGGTTTGTACGTTTTTTAAACAGATGTAAACCTGTTGTTCGTGTCGTGGTTGACAGCGCATGACTCTTCCTTAAATATGCCGTGTCGCGCCTGTGGGTATTCCGTTCCCGCAGCCGCCAGCCAAGCATAACCAAGGAACTGCCCATGAGCGCCAGCACCTCTGCCACCCTGCGTCACGACTGGTCTTTAGCCGAAGTCAAAGCGCTCTTCGTACAGCCATTCAACGATTTGCTGTTCCAGGCGCAGACGGTGCACCGCGCACATTTCAACGCCAACCGCGTGCAGGTTTCCACGCTGCTGTCGATCAAGACCGGCGCCTGCCCGGAAGACTGCAAGTACTGCCCGCAGTCCGGTCACTACAACACCGGCCTGGAAAAAGAAAAGCTGATGGAAGTGCAGAAAGTCCTCGAAGAGGCTGCCCGCGCCAAAGCCATCGGCTCGACCCGTTTCTGCATGGGGGCGGCGTGGAAGCACCCGTCGGCCAAAGACATGCCGTATGTGCTGAAAATGGTCGAAGGCGTGAAAGCCATGGGCCTGGAAACCTGCATGACCCTCGGTCGTCTCGATCAGGAGCAGACCGAAGCGCTGGCCAAGGCTGGCCTCGATTACTACAACCACAACCTCGACACCTCGCCCGAGTTCTACGGCAGCATCATCACCACCCGCACTTACAGCGAGCGTTTGCAAACCCTGGCCTACGTGCGTGAGTCGGGGATGAAGATCTGCTCCGGCGGCATCCTCGGCATGGGCGAGTCGCTGGACGATCGCGCCAATCTGTTGATCCAGTTGGCCAACCTGCCGGAGCATCCGGAGTCGGTGCCGATCAACATGCTGGTGAAAGTCGCTGGCACGCCGCTGGAAAACGCCGAAGACATCGACCCGTTCGACTTCATCCGCATGCTCGCTGTCGCGCGCATCCTCATGCCGCAATCCCATGTGCGCCTGTCCGCCGGCCGCGAAGCGATGAACGAGCAGATGCAGGCCCTGGCGTTTTTCGCCGGTGCCAACTCGATTTTCTACGGTGACAAACTGCTGACCACTGCCAACCCGCAGGCCGACAAGGACATGCAACTGTTCGCGCGCCTTGGCATTCAGCCGGAAGCACGCGAAGAGCATTCCGATGAAGTGCATCAGGCTGCAATCGAGCAGGCGCTGGTGGAGCAGAAGAGCAGCGAGCAGTTCTATAACGCTGCGCTCTGATCACCCTACGGATTCCATGTAGGAGCTGCCGAAGGCTGCGATCTTTTGATCTTGTCTTTAAAAAACAACATCAAAAGATCGCAGCCTTCGGCAGCTCCTACACAGTCATTTTTCAGATGTGAGGCCTGCATGTCTTTCGATCTCGCCGCACGCCTTGCTGCCCGCCGTGCCGAAAATCTCTATCGCCAGCGTCCGTTGCTCGAGTCCCCGCAGGGGCCTGAAGTGGTGGTCGACGGCCAGCCGTTGCTGGCGTTCTGCAACAACGACTATCTCGGACTGGCCAATCACCCGCAGGTGATCGAAGCCTGGCGCGCCGGTGCCGAGCGCTGGGGCGTGGGCGGCGGAGCGTCGCATCTGGTGATCGGTCATAGCGGCCCACATCACGCGCTGGAAGAAGCTCTCGCCGATCTCACCGGCCGGCCGCGTGCGTTGCTGTTCACTACCGGCTATATGGCCAACCTCGGCGCGGTCACGGCGCTGGTCGGGCAGGGCGATACGGTGCTGGAAGACCGGCTCAATCATGCGTCGTTGCTCGATGCGGGCCTGTTGTCCGGCGCGCGTTTCAATCGTTATCTGCACAACGACGCCGACAGCCTGGCCAAGCGTCTGGAGAAGGCTACCGGCAATACGCTGGTGGTCACCGATGGTGTGTTCAGCATGGATGGCGACCTCGCCGATCTGCCAGCGCTGGCCCGGGAAACCAAGGCCAAAGGCGCGTGGCTGATGGTTGATGATGCCCATGGCTTCGGCCCGCTCGGCGCCAATGGCGGCGGGATCGTCGAGCATTTCGGCTTGAGTCAGGACGATGTGCCGGTGCTGGTCGGCACCCTCGGCAAGGCGTTCGGCACGGCGGGTGCTTTTGTCGCCGGCAGTGAAGAACTGATCGAAAGCCTGATCCAGTTCGCCCGGCCCTACATCTACACCACCAGCCAGCCACCGGCGTTGGCCTGTGCGACGCTGAAAAGTGTGGAATTACTGCGCAGCGAGCATTGGCGACGAGAGCACCTTAACCTGCTGATCCGCGAATTTCGTCGAGGGGCCGAGCAGATCGGTCTGCAGCTGATGGACAGCTTCACCCCGATCCAGCCGATCCTGATCGGCGATGCCGGTCGCGCCGTGCGCCTGTCGCAGATGCTGCGCGAACGCGGCTTGATGGTCACGGCAATCCGTCCGCCTACCGTCCCGGCAGGAAGTGCACGCCTGCGCGTGACCCTGACCGCCGCTCACAGCGAGGCGCAGGTGCAGCTATTGTTAGTAGGACTGGCCGATTGCTTTGCCCAACTGCCGCCGGAGCCAAGCCATGCGTGATCGCCTGATTCTGCTGCCCGGCTGGGGCCTCGGTATTTCGCCGCTGGAGCCTCTGGCCGCCGCTTTGCAAGGGCTTGACGAGCATCTGCATGTCGAGATCGAGCCGTTGCCGGAACTCGATTCCAGCGACTTGCAGGACTGGCTCGACGAACTCGATGAACGTATTCCTCAGGACGTGTGGCTGGGCGGTTGGTCGATGGGCGGCATGCTTGCCTCTGAATTGGCAGCACGGCGCGGCGAGCGTTGTTGCGGGCTGCTGACACTGGCGAGCAATCCTTCGTTTGTCGCCCATGAGCAATGGCCGAGTGCGATGCCGGGCGAGACGTTCGATGCATTTCTCGCCAGCTGCCAGACCGACCCGCGGATGACCCTCAAACGGTTCTCGTTGTTGTGTGCCCAAGGCGCGCAAGACCCGCGCGGCATGTCGCGGCTGATGCTCGGCGGTGCGCCGAATGCGGCGTCCGAGATCTTGATGGCCGGGCTGGAATTGCTCGCACAGCTGGATACCCGGGAAGCGTTGCAGGCGTTTCGCGGCCCGCAATTGCACCTGTTCGCCGGGCAGGACGGCCTGGTGCCTGCGGAAGCGGCGGGGGCGTTGTTCGCCCTGTTGCCGGATATCGAAATTGGTCTGATCGAACAGGCCAGTCATGCATTTCTTCTGGAAGACCCCCATGGCGTGGCGGGTGCGATCCAGGCTTTTCTACACGAGTGCGGTGATGACTGATTTGTCTCTTGTTGCGCTGCCTGGCGGCTTGCCTGACAAGCGCCAGGTCGCGGCGTCTTTTTCTCGTGCGGCGGCCAGCTACGACAGCGTTGCCGAGTTGCAGCGCGACGTCGGTTCACAGTTGCTGCAGCGTTTGCCGGCGAGTTTTTTGCCGTCAACCTGGCTGGATCTGGGCTGCGGCACCGGTTACTTCACTCGCGCATTGGCCGAGCGATTTGTCGAGGGTCAGGGTCTGGCACTGGATATCGCCGAGGGCATGCTCAACCACGCACGGCCATTGGGCGGTGCGCAGCATTTCATCGCGGGTGATGCGGAGCGTCTGCCGTTGCAGGATTCCACCTGCGAGCTGATCTTCTCCAGCCTCGCCGTGCAGTGGTGTGCGGACTTCGAGTCGGTGCTCAGCGAAGCCTTTCGCGTGCTGAGACCCGGCGGGATTTTCGCGTTTGCTAGTCTTTGTGTAGGGACCTTGTACGAGTTGCGCGACAGTTGGCGGCAGGTCGATGGTCTGGTGCACGTCAACCGCTTCCGCGAATTCGCCCGGTATGAGCAGTTGTGTGCCGCCAGCGGCTTGCGGGCCGTGAGTCTGCAGAATCAGGCGCATGTGCTGCACTACCCGGATGTGCGCAGCCTGACTCACGAACTCAAGGCGCTCGGCGCGCACAATCTCAACCCCGGTCGGCCAGGTGGCTTGACCGGACGCGAGCGGATTCTTGGGTTGGTCGAGGCTTACGAGCAGTTCCGTCAGGCACAGGGATTGCCGGCGACTTACCAGGTGGTCTACGCCGTGTTGGAGAAACCATTATGAGCGCAGCCTATTTCATCACCGGGACTGACACTGATGTCGGCAAGACCACCGTGGCTGCCGGTTTGCTGCATGCTGCGCGTTCGGCAGGGCTGAGTACGGCGGCGGGGAAACCGGTCGCTTCCGGTTGCGAGGTAACACCCAAGGGTTTACGGAATGCCGATGCGCTGGCGCTGCTGGCGGAATGTTCGGTGCCGCTGACTTATCAACAGGTCAATCCAGTGGCATTCGAGCCTGCCATCGCGCCGCATCTGGCAGCGCGTGAGGCCGGTGTCGCGCTGACTGTGCAATCGTTGCTGGGGCCGATGCGCGAAATCCTGGCGCTGAATGCCGATTTCACGTTGATCGAAGGGGCGGGTGGCTGGCGGGTGCCGTTGGCCGATCAGGACAATCTGTCGGATCTGGCTATCGCGTTGAAGCTGCCGGTGATTCTGGTGGTGGGCGTGCGCCTGGGCTGCATCAGTCATGCCTTGCTGACCGCCGAGGCGATTGCCCGCGATGGCCTGCAACTGGCCGGTTGGGTGGCGAATATCATTGATCCGAAAACATCGCGTCTGGAAGAGAATCTGGCGACGCTGGCCGAGCGGATTCCCGCGCCTTGTCTGGGGCGGGTACCGAAACTGAAGTCGCTTAGCGCCGAGGCGGTGGCTGATCATCTGCAACTCGATCTGCTGGATTAATGTTTTTGGCTATGACAAGGCACTGTGCCATCAGTATTTTTGACGGGTGTTTTTCTGGCGCCTCTGCTTCAATGGCAACCATTGATCCTTGCCAAGGATGAGAACTCCCATGGAAATCTCCGGTAACACAGCTTTTTATGCGGGTTTGAGCACGATTCAGACCGGTCAGAACCGTGTCGATCAGGCGGCCAGCCAGATCGCCAGCAACACCATCGAGCGTTCGGTCACCAGCCAGTCTTCCGAGGCGCAGGTCGATCGTCTGCGCGGTATCGACCGCAGTCAGCAAATGGATCCGGGCAGCGCCATGGCCGAAATGGCCCAGGGCAAGTTTCAGGTAGAGCTGGGCACCAAGGTCGCCAAGGCTTCCGATGAAATGCTCGGGACGATCATCGATACGTTTGCCTGATTTTTAAGTGTCTCCTGCCTGCTGAACGCCGCGCCTCGTCGCGGCGTTTTTCGTTGTAAGTCCTTCTCCCTCAACTAATCTTTTTTCATTGCCCGTGGCGCTTTGCAATCCAGGGCGGTTTGCTGTGTCCGGCGTTTGATAAAAGTGATGACGAACGGCAAAAGATCGGCGCTTGACAAGATTTCGGCGTAAACGTATGTTTCAAACAACTGTTTGACCGTCATAACAAATCAACGCGGTCGTTCATTCCCGGTTACATCAGCAGAGGTTTATCGCTATGCCTGACTACAAGGCCCCCTTGCGTGATATTCGCTTCGTTCGTGACGAACTGCTCGGCTACGAAGCGCACTATCAGAGCCTTCCAGCTTGCTCCGAAGCAACGCCGGACATGGTTGACGCCATTCTCGAAGAAGGCGCCAAGTTTTGTGAGCAGGTACTGGCACCGCTGAACCGCGTGGGCGACCTCGAAGGCTGCACCTGGAGCGAGTCCGGTGTGAAAACCCCGACTGGCTTTAAAGAGGCCTACAAGCAATTCGTCGAAGGCGGCTGGCCAAGCCTGGCGCACGACGTCGAGCACGGCGGTCAAGGCCTGCCGGAGTCGCTGGGTCTGGCTGTGAGCGAAATGGTCGGTGAAGCCAACTGGTCGTGGGGCATGTACCCAGGCTTGTCGCACGGCGCGATGAACACCATCTCCGAGCACGGTACCCCTGAGCAGCAAGAAGCCTATTTGACCAAACTGGTTTCCGGCGAATGGACCGGCACCATGTGCCTGACCGAACCGCACTGCGGCACCGACCTGGGCATGCTGCGCACCAAGGCCGAGCCTCAGGCGGATGGCTCCTACAAGGTTTCCGGGACAAAGATCTTCATCTCGGCCGGTGAACACGACATGGCCGACAACATCGTCCACATCGTACTGGCCCGCCTGCCGGACGCACCGGCCGGCACCAAAGGCATTTCCCTGTTCATCGTTCCAAAATTCCTGCCGAACGCCGATGGCACCATCGGTGCGCGCAACGCAGTGAGCTGCGGTTCGCTGGAACACAAGATGGGCATCCACGGCAACGCCACTTGCGTGATGAACTTCGACGGTGCCACCGGTTTCCTGATCGGCCCGGCGAACAAAGGCCTGAACTGCATGTTCACCTTCATGAACACCGCACGTCTGGGTACCGCGCTGCAAGGTCTGGCCCACGCCGAGATCGGCTTCCAGGGTGGCCTGAAATATGCTCGCGATCGTCTGCAAATGCGTTCCCTGACTGGCCCGAAAGCGCCGGACAAGGCTGCTGACCCGATCATCGTGCACCCTGACGTACGTCGCATGCTGTTGACCATGAAGGCCTTCGCCGAAGGCAACCGCGCGATGGTGTACTTCACCGCCAAGCAGGTCGACATCGTCAAATATGGCGTCGACGAAGAAGAGAAAAAGAAAGCCGACGCACTGCTGGCGTTCATGACGCCGATCGCCAAGGCGTTCATGACCGAAGTCGGTTTCGAAGCCGCCAACCACGGCGTGCAGATCTACGGCGGCCACGGCTTCATCGCCGAGTGGGGCATGGAGCAGAACGTTCGCGACAGCCGCATTTCGATGCTGTACGAGGGCACCACTGGCATCCAGGCACTCGACCTGCTGGGCCGTAAAGTGCTGATGACTCAAGGAGAGGCCCTGAAAGGCTTCACCAAGATCGTCCACAAGTTCTGCCAGAACAACGAAGGCAACGAAGCCGTCAAAGAGTTCGTTGCACCGCTGGCTGCACTGAACAAGGAATGGGGCGAGCTGACCATGAAGGTCGGTATGGCTGCCATGAAAGATCGCGAAGAAGTCGGCGCGGCCTCCGTGGACTACCTGATGTACTCCGGTTACGCCTGCCTGGCCTACTTCTGGGCCGACATGGCACGTCTGGCCGCCGAGAAGCTGGCAGAAGGCACCGGCGACGCCGCGTTCTACACCGCCAAGCTGCAAACCGCGCGCTTCTACTTCCAGCGCATCCTGCCACGTACCCGTACCCACGTGGCCACCATGCTGTCGGGTGCCAACAACCTGATGGACATGAAAGAAGAAGACTTCGCACTGGGCTACTAAGCCTCAACGCGGTCTGACGAAAACCGCTGCTCCTTCGGGGGGCAGCGGTTTTTTTTGTTGCTGAATCGCTCAGAAACCCGGGTTTTCTGCCGTTAAAGAGACTGCGTGTGATCTGGATCACATTGTGTGTGCTTAACTGGCCACATTGCAGGCACAATGCCATCTCTTTGATATGACGGGTCGGAGCTTTACCCTTGCCGCGTTCTTCTGCTGTACGTTTCAGCCATTTCCTACCTTCACTGCTGTTGTTGCTCGCGGGGTTGGCGGCTGCGTACGTCAAAGACCTCAATGTATTCTTCACTTCGCTGTTCAACGTGTTGCCCACTCTGGTTCTGCTGTTGGGCGGCGCTTACTGTGCGGTTTACCGACGTCAGCGCGAGCTGTTTCTGATGCTCACGGTGTACATAGCCTACTTTTTGCTCGACACCCAGACCGACTATTACCGCGACAATGGCAAGGTGCGCGAAGACGCCGCCGTGGTGTTTCACCTGGTCTGTCTGCTGTTGCCGTTGCTGTTCGGGCTGTTCGCCGCGTGGCAGGAACGCACCCATCTGTTCCAGGACATGGTCGCGCGGTTCGCCGTGTTGTTGGCCTTCGGCAGCGTCGCCCTCGGCCTTGAGCAGAGTTATCCCCAGGCGCTGCTGATGTGGCTCTCGGAAATCCGCTGGCCGGCGCTGCACGGCGCCTGGATGAGCCTGATCCAGATGTCCTACCCGGTATTCCTCTCGGCGTTCCTGCTGCTGGCCTGGCAATACTGGCGCAATCCGCGCCCGCTGCATGCGGCGCAACTGGTCGGCTTGCTCGGTTTGTTCTGGATGCTGCCGAAAACCTTCATCTTGCCGTTCACCCTGAACATCATGTGCAGTCAGGTGATGCTGATGGTTGCTGCTGCCGTGGCGCATGAGGCCTACCAAATGGCTTTCCGCGATGAACTCACCGGTCTGCCGGGGCGTCGTGCGCTCAATGAACGCATGCAGCGCCTGGGGCGCAACTATGTGCTGGCGATGAGCGACGTCGATCACTTCAAGAAATTCAACGACACCCACGGTCATGATGTCGGTGATCAAGTGCTGCGGCTGGTCGCCAGCAAACTGTCGAAAATCAGCGGTGGTGGTAGGGCGTATCGCTATGGTGGTGAGGAATTCGCCTTGGTGTTTGCGGGCAAAACCCTCGAGGAGTGCATGCCGCACCTGGAGGTGATTCGCGAGTCGATTGCCTCCTACAACATCCAGTTGCGCAATCAGGAGAACCGCCCGCAGGACGATCAGCAAGGTCGCCAGCGTCGTAGCGGCAGCGGTGCTTCCAGTGTCTCGGTGACGGTCAGTATCGGCGTCGCCGAACGCGTCGAGCAACGCACCCCGGAAGAAGTCCTCAAGTCCGCCGACCAGGCGTTGTACAGCGCCAAGGGCGCCGGGCGTAACTGCGTCATGGCGTTCGGACAGAACCGTCGCGGTGCGGTGCGGATGGACAGCGCCGCTGGCTGACTCAAGCCACACGTCATCACTCAAAAGCCCGCTGATTGCGGGCTTTGTTTTATCTCCGAATGCTGGTGACCAAAAATAACAAATCAGTCACCGGTTGACCCTATGTGTCGCAAAAGTTGTTGAGGTACACTCGGCCTCAACGAAAACACTCTTCCACGAATCACCTGTTTAGATCTTGCGAGGTTTGCCATGGCTGACTACAAAGCGCCGCTGCGCGATATGCGCTTCGTCCTCAATGAAGTATTCGAAGTCGCCAAACTCTGGGCTGAACTGCCGGCCTTGGCCGAGACTGTCGATGCAGAAACCGTAGAAGCCATTCTCGAAGAAGCCGGCAAGGTCACCAGTAAAAGTATCGCACCACTGAGCCGCGCAGCCGACGAAGAAGGCTGCCACTGGAAGGACGGCGCCGTCAGCACCCCGGCCGGTTTCCCACAGGCCTATCAGACTTACGCTGAAGGCGGCTGGGTCGGCGTCGGTGGCGATCCGGCCTACGGCGGCATGGGCATGCCCAAGGCCGTTTCGGCGCAGGTCGAAGAAATGGTCAACTCCGCCAGTCTGTCGTTCGGTCTGTACCCGATGCTGACCGCCGGTGCCTGCCTGTCGATCAACGCCCACGCCAGCGAAGAGCTGAAGGCCGCCTACCTGCCGAACATGTACGCCGGCATCTGGGCCGGTTCCATGTGCCTGACCGAGCCGCACGCCGGCACCGACCTGGGCATCATCCGCACCAAGGCCGAACCGCAGGCCGACGGTTCCTACAAGGTCAGCGGCACCAAGATCTTCATCACCGGCGGTGAGCACGACCTGACCGAGAACATCATCCACCTGGTGCTGGCGAAACTGCCCGACGCACCGGCCGGCCCGAAAGGCATTTCGCTGTTTCTGGTGCCGAAGTTCATGGTCAATGCCGATGGCAGTCTGGGCGCACGCAACCCGGCGAACTGCGGCTCGATCGAGCACAAGATGGGCATCCAGGCGTCCGCGACCTGCGTGATGAACTTCGACGAAGCCGTGGGTTACCTGGTCGGCGAGCCGAACAAGGGCCTGGCCGCAATGTTCACCATGATGAACTACGAGCGTCTGGGCGTCGGTATTCAAGGCCTGGCCAGCGGCGAGCGTTCGTATCAGAACGCCGTTGAATACGCTCGTGATCGTCTGCAAAGCCGTTCGCCGACCGGCGCGCAGAACAAGGACAAGGTTGCCGACCCGATCATCGTTCACCCGGACGTGCGTCGCATGCTGCTGACCATGAAAGCCTCGAACGAGGGCGGTCGCGCCTTCTCCACTTACGTGGCGATGCAACTCGACACCGCCAAGTTCAGCGAAGACGCGACCACCCGCAAGCGCGCAGAAGACCTGGTCGCGCTGCTGACCCCGGTGGCCAAGGCATTCCTCACCGACCTGGGTCTGGAAACCACCGTCCACGGCCAGCAGATTTTCGGCGGCCACGGCTACATCCGCGAGTGGGGCCAGGAGCAGCTGGTGCGTGACGTGCGCATCACCCAGATCTACGAAGGCACCAACGGCATTCAGGCGCTGGACCTGGTCGGGCGCAAGATCGTCGGCAGCGGTGGTGCGTTCTACAAGCTGTTCGCAGACGAGATTCGCCACTTCACCGCGACCGCCAGCACTGACCTCGGCGAATTCACCAAGCCGCTGAACGATGCCGTCAGCACCCTCGACGAGCTGACGGCGTGGCTGCTGGATCGGGCGAAAACCAATCCGAACGAAATCGGCGCGGCCTCGGTCGAATATTTGCAAGCGTTTGGCTACACCGCTTATGCCTACATGTGGGCACTGATGGCGAAAGCCGCGCTGGGCAAAGAAGCCCAGGACGATTTCTACGCCAGCAAGCTGGGCACCGCACGCTTCTATTTCGCCCGTCTGCTGCCGCGTATTCACTCGCTGAGCGCATCGGTAAAGGCCGGCAGCGAGTCGCTGTTCCTGCTGAATGCCGAGCAGTTCTGATGATGTAACGTCATGTAAGCATTCTCTTACATGACGTGCTGCTGTTCTCCCATAGGCGTAGATTGGATCCACAGCTAATCTACAACTCAAGGACGTCGCGCAGGAAGCGCAAAGCAACAACACGGACACGTAGGATTCTGCCAGGGTGGCGGAGTGAAATGGATGTCAGGGAAACAGTCTGCAAAGCCCCGCTTCGGCGGGGTTTTCTTTTGCCTGCAGAAAAGTATCAGGCCAGCGGATCCAGTGGCGGCGCGACTTTAAGCGGTTTGTCCTCACGCTGAATCACTTCTTCCAGCAATGTGCGCAGCAACGCCAAAGACGCCTGCTGGCGTTGCACGTCGCGGCATACCAGCCCAACCTTCAGCGGCACCCGTGGTTCGCTCAACGGCTTCCACAGCAGATCCTGCTCGTCGTATTCCCTCTGTGAGCGCCCGGGCAGCACCGTCGCCAGTCTGGTGTGCGGCAGACTGTCGAGAATCCCCAGCATATTGTTCAGCTCGGCCTGCACTTGCGGGCGCCTACCCAGGCTGGTCAACTGAGCCTGCCAGATCTGCCGGATCTGAAACTCTTCGCCCAGCAGCAACATCGGCAATTCCGCTGCCTGCCGCATCGAGACCTTCTTGAATTCACGTAGCGGGTGATCCGCCGGGATAACCAGCGTCAGTTCATCTTCATACAACATCACGCCATGCAGCCCCGGTTGGCGCGGCGGCAGGTAGCTGATGCCGATGTCCAGCGAGCCGTTGAGCAAACGGCGCTCGATCTCCAGGCCAGTCAGTTCATAGATCTGCACCACAAGATGCGGCTGCGCCTTGCGCACCCGTTCGAGCATTTGCGGCACGAGGCTGGTGTGCACGGTTTGCAGTACGCCGATCGCCAGCGTACGCAAGGCCTGCCCCTTGAAGTTGCCCAGCGCTTCCCGCGCCCGCTGCAAACCGTCGAGCAGCGGCAGGGCGTGGTTGTACAGCGTGTGCGCGGCAAGGGTTGGCAGCAGGCGCTTGCTGCTGCGCTCGAACAGCGTGACGTCGAGGTTCTGTTCGAGCTGGCGAATCTGCTGCGACAGCGCCGGTTGCGAGATTGACAGGCGTTCGGCAGCGCGGCCGACATGGCCCTCTTCGTAGACCGCGACGAAATAACGCAGTTGTTTGAAATCCATAAGTAATGCTTATCGAAAATGCTGGTAAATCGAAATGGCCCGAAGCCGTCAGTGAGCCTAGTCTAACCGCAATCACAAGGCTTACAGGGCCAGAGAGCGCGATGAATAGCGTTTGCTTCGACAGTGTTTGCATAGGCGGTGCAAAAAACCTCAAGCGAGGTTTTTTGCAATGAATCTGTTCAGTCTGCGGCGTCAGGCGCCGAGTCTCGATGACCTCGCTTTCGAGGCCGGTCCACCCCAGGCAGGCGATAGCCTGAATGCCGAGCGACTGATGCCCAGTGTCGAACGGCCGCAGCAGGTGTTCGTGCGCGGCCAGGGCTCCTGGTTATGGGACAGCAACGACCGCGCTTATCTCGACTTCTCCCAGGCCGGCGGCGCCAACAGCCTCGGCCACAGCCCTTCGGCGCTGGTCAAAGCCATCGCCAGTCAGGCCCAGGCGTTGATCAATCCCGGTTTCAATCTGCACAACCGCGGCATGCTCAGCCTTGCCGAACGCCTGTGCGCCAGCACCTCCAGCGATCAGGCTTACCTGCTCAACAGCGGCAGCGAGGCCTGTGAGGCGGCGATCAAACTGGCGCGCAAATGGGGCCAACTGCATCGTGGCGGCGCCTCGCGGATCATTGTTGCGAAGCAAGGTTGTCATGGCCGCAGCCTGGCAACGATTTCCGCGTCGGACAGTTGCAACCTGCACAACCGCTTCGCACCGTTGCTGCCGGGTTTCGATCCGGTGCCGTTCAATGACTTGCCAGCGTTACATGCCGCCGTCGATGCGCAAACCGTGGCAATCATGCTCGAACCGATCCAGAGCGATGCCGGGGTGATTCCGGCCAGCGAGCATTACCTCAAGGGCGTCGAGCGTCTGTGCCGCGAGCTGGGCATTCTGCTGATCCTCGACGAAGTGCAGACCGGTATCGGTCGCTGCGGCACTTTGCTCGCGGAACAGTCCTACGGCGTGCGCGCCGATATCGTTGTGCTCGGCAAGAGCCTCGGTGGCGGCGTTCCGCTGGCGGCGTTGTTGGCCCGTGGCAAGGCGTGCTGTTTTGACGCCGGTGAACTGGGCGGCACTCATCACGGCAACGCGCTGATGACAGCGGCCGGTCTGGTGGTCCTCGATAGCGTGCAGGATCGTGCATTTCTTGAACAGGTCAAAGACCTCGGCCAGCACCTGCGAGAGGGACTCGCTCGCTTGGCGCACCGTTACGGCCATGGCGAGTTGCGCGGGCAAGGGCTGTTCTGGGGACTGAGCCTGTCAGAGGAGTCCGCTGATGCCGTAGTCAATGCCGCTTTGCACGAAGGCCTGCTGCTCAACGCGCCGCAAACCAACTGCCTGCGTTTCACCCCGGCACTCAGCGTCAGCAAGGCCAACATCGACGAAATGCTCCTGCGCCTGGCCCGCGCCTTCTCGCGAGTGCGCACCGCGCAACTGCAATGCCGCAAAGGGATTGCAGTCTGAGCTGAAGTTTCCTACCCGATTTCAAGAACCGTCTCGCGGTATAACGCACGCCTCACGCCTGATTCTTTTGGCGTGGGGCGTTTTTTTGTGCCCGATGGTGGCGATCAAATGGCGTTTGCACTGAACCCTGACGAACGGCGCAGGTCGATTAGCTTGTATGGCTCATGTGAGCCAACCCCCATTCAGGAGCTGACCCATGGACTTCATTCGTATCATCATCGCCATTCTGTTGCCGCCACTGGGTGTGTTTCTGCAGGTCGGGTTCGGCGGGGCGTTCTGGTTGAACATTCTGCTTACGCTGTGCGGTTATATCCCGGGGATCGTGCATGCGGTGTACATCATCGCCAAACGCTGAGTTCAGCGGCACCTGATAGATAGCATTCGCGAGCAGGCTCGCTCCCACAGGGGATTTTGTGAACAACACAGATCCAATGTGGGAGCGAGCCTGCTCGCGAATGGGACGACGCTATTTTGAATGGGGGCGGTGCTCAGTCCGCCAACCCCATCACCCTCCGATAAAACCGCCACTCCTGCTCCAACGCATGCGCCTGATTCACCGCCCGGCGAAAGCCATGGCGTTCCTCTGCGTAGTAATGCGCCTCGACCGGGATGCCATTGCGTTCCAGCGCCGCGACCATGTCGCGGGTCTGTTGCGGCACCACCACCGCATCCAGTTCACCCTGGAAGAAAATCACCGGCACCCGGATGTTGCTCGCATGCAGTAGCGGCGTGCGGGCGGCGTAGCGCTCGGTGTCCTGCTCAGGATCACCGATCAGCCAGTCCAGATAATCACCTTCAAACTTGTGCGTCGCCCGGGCCAACGCCACCGGGTCGCTGACGCCGTACAAACTGGCGCCCGCGCGGAACACCTGCTGAAACGCCAACGCGCACAAGGTGGTGTAACCGCCAGCGCTGCCTCCGCGAATAAATGCCCGTTCGCCGTCGATCAGACCTTGTTCAGCCAGATACGCCACCACCGCGCAGGCGTCCTCGACATCCACCTCCCCCCAACTCAGATGCAGCGCCTGACGGTATTCGCGGCCATAACCGCTACTGCCGCGATAGTTGAGATCGGCGACGGCGAAGCCGCGTTGCGTCCAGTACTGAATGCGCGGGTCGAGCATCGGGTAGCAGGCCGAGGTCGGGCCGCCGTGGATGAATACCACCAGCGGCGGCTGGGCTTCGTCGTTCATCGCCGGATAGAAGAATCCGTGAGCCTCGCCGCTGCCGCTCGGGTAGCGCAAGGTCTGCGGACGGCTGATGCGCTCCGCCGGCAGAGGTGCAACACCACCTGCCAGCACTTGCACCGAGTGGGTCGTGCGATCGATGGCGATCACCGCCGAAGGGCTGATCGGCGAGGCGGCAATGCAGTAGATGAATTGTTGATTCAGCGCCAGATGCCGGAAGCGGCTGTAGTCGCCGGTGAAGTCTTCGCCGTCGAGTGCCAGGCGACCAAAACCGCCCTCTGTCCAGCTCGCCAGGAATGAATCGCCCACCGGCAACCAGGTACAGCCACCCATTTGCCACGGGGCGGGCGCATGATCGGCTTCGGCGCAGGGCAGTCGCTGCAAGCCGTCGGACGTTTCGCCCCATGGCTGCCAGAAGCCGCCGCGATCGGTCAGGCACAACAAGCGTCCTTTAGCGTCGAACCGCGGTTGCTGGATCGACTCTTCAAGGTCAACCCCCGCCACGCAACGCGGTGCACCAAAGCTACCCACAGCCAGACGCTCGGCGACCATCAATCGCGTGGATGTCCAAGGCTGATGCGGCCGACTCCACTCGATCCAGGCCAGTCGCGAACCGTCCGGGCTGATGGTCGGCGCAGCGTAAAAGTCAGCACCTTCCGCCAGCAAATGCCGCGTGCCATCAGCCAGATCAATCGCTACCAGCCGATGCTGGTCGCGCAGTTCCTCAACCGCCAGCACCTGGCCGAAAGCACAATGCAAATCGCCATAACGACACTCGCCAGAAGTCAGCACATCGGGCGCGCCATCCAGCGCCTGCCGATACAACTGCTGATCCGCCTCATTGACGAAAACCACCCCGTCCGGCGTCAGACAAAACGCGCCACCGCCATATTCGTACACCCGGCTGCGCACGCTGAAGCCATTCGGCGTAAGACATTTCGCCACGCCGTCGCGCCAGTGCCAGATCCGGCACGCAGCATCTTCCGGGCGATATTCATTCCAGAACAAACCGTGGGCGCCGAGTTGCAGTTCGGCGAAGTCCATTCCGGCGGCGACGGCCTGGGCGGCGCTGAAAGGCTCAGCCCTTGGCGATGAGGCGTGAGTTTCGTTCATTACGGAAGGCCAGTTGTTCGATGGTCTGGGTGGCGGTCTCGGCTTCTTCGCGGGCCTTGAGAATCACGCCGTGATGGTCGGACTTGCTGCACACCGGGTCGGCGTTGCTCGCGTCCCCCGTGAGCATGAACGCCTGACAGCGGCAGCCGCCGAAATCCTGTTCCTTCTCGTCGCAGGAGCGGCATGGCTCGGGCATCCAGTCGTAACCGCGAAAGCGATTGAAACCGAATGAGTCGTACCAGATGTGCTGCATGCTGTGGTCGCGCACGTTGGGAAATTGTACCGGCAGCTGTCGGGCGCCATGACAGGGCAGGGCAGTGCCGTCCGGAGTTACCGTCAGAAAGATGCTGCCCCAGCCGTTCATGCAGGCTTTCGGGCGTTCTTCGTAGTAGTCCGGGGTGACGAATATCAGCTTGCACGGATGCCCTTCGGCTTCCAGTCTGGCGCGGTATTCGTTGGTGATGCGTTCGGCACGCACCAGTTGTTCCTTGGTCGGTAACAGGCCGACACGATTGAGCTGCGCCCAGCCGTAGAACTGACAGGTGGCGAGCTCGACGAAGTCCGCTTCGAGCGCAATACACAACTCGATGATGCGGTCGATCTTGTCGATGTTGTGCCGGTGGGTGACGAAGTTCAGCACCATCGGATAGCCGTGGGCCTTCACCGCGCGAGCCATTTCCAGCTTCTGCGCGAAAGCCTTTTTCGAGCCGGCGAGCAGGTTGTTCACTTGCTCGTCACTGGCCTGGAAACTGATCTGGATGTGATCGAGACCAGCCTTCTTGAAGTCGCTGATTTTCTGCTCGGTCAGACCGATGCCGGAAGTGATCAGATTGGTGTAAAAACCCAGCTGCCGCGCCTCACGAATCAGCTCCGCGAGGTCCTGACGCACCAGCGGCTCACCACCGGAAAAGCCCAGCTGTGCCGCGCCCATCTCCCGCGCTTCGCGGAAGACCTTGATCCACTGCTCGGTGCTCAGCTCTTTGCCCTGCTCGGCGAAATCCAGCGGATTGGAGCAGTACGGGCATTGCAGCGGGCAGCGGTAAGTCAGCTCGGCGAGCAGCCACAGCGGCAGGCCGACTTCAGGTTTTGGCGGTACTTGCACCGATGCTTCAGGCAAGTTCGATCCAGTGCTGCGCACGGGCAACCTCCATGAATTGCTCGATGTCGTCACCGAGCTCGGGCACGCCGGGGAACTGCTCGTCGAGTTTGGCGATGATCGCCGCGACATCGCGTTCACCGTCGATCAAACCGCCGATCAGCGCGGCACTGTCGTTGAGTTTGATCATGCCCTCGGGGTAGAGCAGCACGTGACCTTTTTGCGCCGGTTCGTACTGGAAACGGTAGCCGGGACGCCAGGTCGGAATCTTGCTGCGATCAAAACTCATAGGGTGATTCCTTTGTGCCAGACCCGTTGCTCGGTGACGCTGTGATACGGCGGGCGGTTCAGTTCATAAGCCATGCTCATGGCATCGAGCATGCTCCAAAGAATGTCCAGTTTGAACTGGAGAATTTCCAGCATGCGCTCCTGACCCTCGCGGGTCTTGTAGTGCTCGAGCGTGATCGCCAGACCGTGCTCGACATCGCGCCGCGCTTGACCCAGGCGAGTGCGGAAATACTCGTAACCGGCCGGGTCGATCCACGGGTAATGCTGCGGCCAGCTGTCGAGACGCGACTGGTGGATCTGCGGCGCGAACAGTTCGGTCAACGAGCTGCTGGCGGCTTCCTGCCAACTGGCGCGGCGAGCGAAGTTGACGTAAGCGTCGACGGCGAAACGCACGCCGGGCAGCACCAGTTCCTGGGAGCGCAGCTGATCCGGGTCGAGGCCGACCGCCTGACCGAGACGCAGCCAGGCTTCAATGCCGCCGTCTTCACCGGGTGCGCCGTCGTGGTCGAGCAGGCGTTGAATCCACTCACGACGGATCTCGCGATCCGGGCAGTTGGCGAGGATCGCCGCGTCTTTCAGGGGAATGTTCACCTGATAGTAGAAGCGGTTGGCGACCCAGCCCTGAATCTGCTCGCGGGTGGCACGGCCTTCGTACATCGCCACGTGATACGGGTGGTAGATGTGGTAATAGGCGCCCTTGGCGCGCAGGGCGGCTTCGAATTCGGTGGGGGACAGCGGGGTGTCGGTCATTGCGGTTCTCCGGGGAACAACCGTTGGAATCCTGGGTGTCTATTTGGACGCCTTCGCGAGCAAGCTCGCTCCCACAGGGTTTGTGAACGCCACAGATCCAATGTGGGAGCGAGCTTGCTCGCGAAGAGGCCGGTCGCTACAGCACAATACTCATGCCGTCATAAGCCACTTCAACATTACGCCGCGCGAGCTCCGCGCGCTCCGGCGAATCCTCATCGAGAATCGGGTTGGTGTTGTTGATGTGGATAAGCACCTTGCGCTGCTCGGGCAACTGCTCCAGCACTTCGAGCATGCCGCCGGGGCCGTTCTGCGCCAGATGGCCCATCTCGCGACCGGTGCGGGTGCCGACGCCACGGCGCTGCATTTCATCGTCCTCCCAAAGCGTGCCGTCCACCAGCAGGCAGTCGCTGCCAGCCATGATTTCCAGCAGCGGCGCGTCGACCTTGCCTAGACCCGGGGCGTAAAACAGTTTGCCGCCAGTATTGAGGTCTTCGACGATCAGGCCGATGTTGTCGCCCGGGTGCGGGTCGAAACGGTGCGGCGAATACGGTGGCGCGGCGCTGCGCAAAGGCAGCGGGGTGAAGCGCAGGTTCGGGCAGGCAGCGACAGTGAAGCTCTGGTCGAGCTCGATGCGGTTCCAGTTCAGTCCGCCGTTCCAGTGGGTCAGCATCTTGAACAGCGGGAAACCGGTGCTCAAATCTTCATGAACCATGTCCGTGCACCAGACCTGATGCGGGCAGCCTTCGCGCAGGCTGAGCAGGCCGGTGGTGTGGTCGATCTGGCTGTCCATCAGGATGATCGCGCTGATGCCGGTGTCGCGCAGTGCACGGCCCGGTTGCATCGGGGCGAAGCTCTGCAGTTGCGCGCGGATGTCCGGCGAAGCGTTGCACAGCACCCAGTTCACGCCATCATCGGAGATTGCGATGGACGATTGGGTGCGGGCCTTGGCGTTCAGGCTGCCGTCGCGAAAGCCTGCGCAATTGACGCAGTTGCAGTTCCACTGCGGAAATCCGCCACCGGCGGCCGAACCCAGAATCTGGACGAACATGAACGCTCCCATCTTTCAACGCTGAAAATAAAACGCCCCGGCGAGCCGAGGCGTTGCACTGCAAGTCTGCGTAGGCAGAACTCAGCGGCTGGCGAAGTACATGGTGACTTCGAAGCCGATACGCAGGTCGGTGTAAGCCGGTTTTGTCCAGGACATAGAGTGACTCCTCATTGGGTGGGTGGGATAGCGCTGTCCATAGTTATAGTCCACGGCAGCGCAGGGATGTTCCAAATAGTTAGGCTGCTATGTTACTCAAAATTTCAACGGTATTGCCCGTGAATCTTTGAGAAAGCTCCTTGCAGCCTTGGTAATGATCATTTTGTCGCTTGCCACGGCGCGCCGGGTGACGATTCGTTGGCCAGGCAGCGCCAGCCGCCCTCGGCGTTGAGCAACCGCTGCGCTGCCGCGAGCAATGCCGAGCGTTCAAGTTGATTGATGGCTGTGTGCAGTTGCGCCAGATAATCTGACGAGTGGCCAGCGAGCTTGGCCTGCCACAGCAACTCGGAGGCGTCCTTGTCGGACAGATGTCTCTCACCGAACTGATCCGCGAGTGACTTGCGCTGCTCGTTGAAACGCTCTTCATCGAGGTTTTCGATCAGCGCAGGAATGCCCTCGAGGAACTGCTGGATATGGCTGAGCAGCTTAACTGGCGCAATATCTGGCGACTGCACACCGAACAGCAATCCACTCTGGCCATACATCTGTCGCAAGGCGCTGAACACTGCGTAGCCCAATTGCAATTCGACCCGCAGGCGCTGATAGAAAGGTGTCTGGCACAGCTGCGCGAGCAAGCGCCAGGCGGCTTCATCGACGATCTCGCGGCTGACGCTCGGGCAGAACAGCAGCAACGCATGCTCGCTGAACGCGGTATCGATGTGGCTCCACAGATGTTGCGTATTGATCGTCGGCGCGGTCGGCAATTGATTGTCCGGTGTGCCGGGGATGCGGCTCAGGGCCAGGCCCATGGCCGATTGCGTCTGTGCGTTGAGGCCAAGGGCCAGCCCGTCCCAGCGCGAAGTTGTCCACAGCTGTCTGGCGTCGTCCGATTCGAGGGCCGATGGCAGGCAATGCTCAGGCAATGCCTTGAGCAAATGGCGGATCGGTATCAGCGGTGGTTCTGGCTCTGCGTTGGTCGAATCGACGTCAATTCGTGTCAGGCATTTCAGCGCGTGTTCGAGGACACTGGGCATCGGCTCCTGGAGGCCGGTCAGTTTCAGTAGCCACTGCGTACCGGTGGCACTGAACGCCAACTCGACGCCGGCCTGTCGCGCGTCTTCCTGAGTTTCCCGCAGACAGCGCTGCAGCTTGCCTTGCAGATCGGTGCCGGCCGCCGCTTCCGTTTGCCAGCGCAGGTAAATCGCGCCGTGATCACTTTGGTCCGGCAACGCCTGGCTGAATTGCATCGGCGAACGCTCACGCCGCCCGCGCGAGCGATCCTGAGCGAAAGTCCGCAATCCACGATGGGCGCTGGTCTGGCCGCGAATCAGGCCGGCGTTGGCCAGCGGTTCGTTGGAGCGCAGGAAAGGGTTGACGGCAGGCAGATGCCAATGGTCGCTGAAGTTATCCACAACACCGATGTCGCGCAGGATCTGTTTGAGCGCAACGACGCCGTTTTCTGACAGACCGTTTTCGCGTTGTTCACTGTCGAGCCGCGCCAGTTGCAGGGCACCGCTGATTTGCTGCTGACGCTCAAGCAGCCTGGCGTATTCTTCGCGCAACGCGGCCCAGTCCTGTTGCGCGGCAAAGAAGCTCAACCAATCCAGCAGTTGTTCACCAATGACGCTCAGGGATTCGGCGGGGGCGGTGAATTGCAGATGCAGCAGCGCTTGCCCGGCGAACTGATACAGCGGCACGGCTTTCAAACCATCCGCGAGGCGTTGTTGCTGCAAATGGGAGAGCAAACCACCGGGCTTGGCGCTGTTCAGCCAATGGCAGAGAAACGCCAGCGCTTCGGCGGACGATTCGGGCAGTGCTTCAAAAGCGAACAACAGATGGCTGCTTCGCTCGCCGACCTGTTGATAGCTATTTACCGCCAATGGCAGCGGCGCTGCTTGCTCGACCTTATCCCCAACCGGCAGCGCGGTGGCGAACTGCTGCGCCAGTACGCGCAATTCCTCGATGCTCTGCGGCCCGACCAGGCTCAGCGTCATTTGCCCGGTGCGATAAAACTGCTGATGGAAATCCTTCAGCGCCTGCTGAAACGCTGGTAACTCAACTTTCAGGCTGTCGCGATTCCCCGCATGAAACCCGCGCAGCGGATGTGCGGCCGGCAAACCCTCGTACAATGCCAGTTCCTGCTGCGCCGTGGGATCTTGCGACCACGCGACAAATTCCGCGTCCAGCACTTCGCGTTCGCGCAACTGATCGTCCGGATTCATACGCGGCTGGGCGAGCATGTCTGACAGACGCTCAAGCCCGGAACTGAAGGCCGAGGTCGGCAGTTCGAGGAAAAAGTCGGTGGTGCGTTCACGGGTGCTGGCATTCACTTGCCCACCGTGACTTTGCACGTAGGCCATCAGCGCCTGACTCGCAGGAAAACGCTCAGTGCCGAGAAACAGTAAATGCTCAAGAAAATGCGCCAGCCCCGGCCACGCAAGCGGCACATCATGACTACCGGCCGCCACTCGTAACGCAGCGGCGCTGCGCTTCAAGCCGGGCGCCTGACGCAGGGTCACGCGCAAGCCGTTGGCCAGGGTTTCAGTGTGGGGGCGGGGGGGAGTCGGCGCAGGCATGGGCACTTCCAGAACAGTGAAGTGCCAATGCTAGCGGATTGCGTGGGGTCAGCGCTTGTTCAACGCGTGGTAAAGCTCGGGGCGACGGTCTTTGAGGTAGCGATTGGCAGCGCGCGAGTCGGTCATCAACTGGCGATCCAGCTCACCGACTATCAACGCTTCATCGAGTCCGGCCTGGGCGATACGGCTGCCGTCCGGCGCGGCGATGCTGCTTTGCCCGCAATAGTGGATCTCGCCTTCATGCCCGCAATAGTTGGCGTACGCCACGTAGCACTGGTTTTCGAAGGCACGGGAACGCACGGTGACGTCAGCGACGAAATCGAACGGAATCATGTTTGCCGTGGGCACCAGAATCAGCTCGGCGCCGGCCAGGGCCAGACGCCGCGTGTTTTCCGGAAACTCCAGGTCGTAGCAGATCAGGAAACCGAGCTTCCAGCCGTTGAGTTCGACAATGGGAAAATCATCTTCGCCGGGGCTGAACATTGACCGATCCAGATCGCCGAACAGATGGGTCTTGCGGTAATTGCACAAGCGCTCGCCGTGCGCGTCGATCAACTGCACGGCGTTGTAGATCTGCCCGTCGGCTGTGCGCTCGGGGTATCCATAAGCAATCGCCAGCCCGGCGGCTTTGGCGATTCGACCGATCTGTTGCGCCCATTCACCGTTGTAGACCTCGGCCAGCGTACTGACTGCCTCGGCGCCGATGTTGTAGCCGGTCAGGAACATCTCCGGCAGCACCAGCAGGTCGGCACCCTTGGCCTCCATCGCCAGTTGCTGCAGGCGATGCAGGTTGGCGGCGGGTTCCAGGGGCAGCGGTGGACATTGGTAAAGGGCTACACGCATCGGGGATTCCTCTTACTCGGGCAGGGCGATAGGGCCGATGTCTTTGAACACATCACCCGGGCCCGGGTTCTCTTTATGTGTCGAACCGCCGAAGTGTTTCATGATGCCCCACACTGCGTTGAGCGAAGTCTGCACCGCGCCTTCGACCCACGCCGGGGTCCACGACACGTCGTCACCGGCGATGAAAATCCCGCGTTGCTCGGCGGGCATGTCGTCCTGCATGAAGTGCGCGTACATGCGCTGGTTGTAGCGATAGTGGCCGGGCAGGGCGCCTTTGAATGCGCCGAGGAAATACGGGTCGGCTTCCCATGACACGGTGATCGGATCGCCGATGATCCGCGCGGCGATATCGACTTTCGGGTAGATCTTTTTCAACGCGTTCAACGCCAGCTCTACGCGTTTTTCCACCGGATGCGGCAGCATCTTCAGCGCGTCGCTCATCCACGAGTAGGACAGGCAGATCACCCCCGGCTTATCGTCACCGTTGTCGAACAGATAGGTGCCGCGGGTCAGGCGATCGGTGAGGGTCATGCTCATCAGGTCGCGGCCGGTTTCCGGATCCTTGTCCTTCCAGAATGGCCGGTCGACCATCACGAAGGTCTTCGACGACTGCATGTAGCGCGTGCGATCCAGCGCCATCCACATCTTCTGCGAGAACAGGGTTTCGTCGCATTCGATCTGGGTGGTCAGCAGCCAGCTCTGGCAGGTGGTCAGCACGGCGGCGTATTCGCGGGTGTCGCCGTTGTTATCGGTGACGGCAAAGCGACCATCCGGGGCGTGAGCGATTTTCTTCACGCCGGAACGCGGCGCACCACGGTGCAGGGATTTCAGGCTGGTGCCTTCTGGCCAGTGCACGCAGCGCTCCGGCACATGGCGCCAGATGCCTTGTGGCACTTGTTCTACACCGCCAACCACCAGGTGTTGGTGATCGTCGCAGTTGGTCATCACCACGCGGAAGATTTCCAGCATCGAGTTGGGGAAGTCCGAGTCCCAGCCGCCGGTACCGAAACCAACCTGACCGAACACTTCGCGATGATGGAATGACAGTTTGGCGAAGGCCTTGGAGGTAGCCACGAAGTCGTAGAACGTGCGGTCGTCCCACAGCGGCACTAATTTGTTCCACAGTTCTTTGAGGCGTGGCACGTCGCGCTCGCGAATCGCTTGCTGGATATCAGCGAACTGCGAACCTGCCTCCAGCGCATCCGCCCAGGCGTCAGCCACTTCCTGGAACAGTGCAGGAAGATCCTTGAGGCTTTGTGCGTAATGGGTTTTGCCTTCGAGATCGATCACGGTGCTGCCGGAGGCCGGTGTCAGCGGGTTCGGGAACGGTTTGGTCTCAAGCCCGAGCTTGTCGACGTAGTGGTAGAACGCGGTGGAGGACACGGGGAAACGCATGCCGCCCAGTTCCGCGACGATGCCATCGGTGCCGTTGAACGCTTGTGAACGCAGGCGGCCACCCAGTTTCGAGGCCTCGTACACCACCGGCTTCAAGCCGAGCTTCATCAGTTCGTAGGCGGCCACCAGACCCGCGATACCGGCGCCGACAATCGCCACTTCAGCGCCATGGTGCTGTTCAGGAATGCTGCCGAGACCGGCCGGGTGTTCGATCCAGTCGTCGAAGGCGAACGGAAAGTCCGGGCCGAAAATGGTGATTGGTTTCTTACCGTCTGCAGGATGGCGATTGTTCTTGTTCATGGCTGACCTTGCTGGCGACCCGACGCAGGATGCGCGTCTGAGTATAGGAAAAGATGCCAGCCATTCTAGGGAGCGTAGATCACGTTAATAAGACGCAAAGTGTCGTCGTTTTGCCAGTTAATTGCTCAATATGACGATTAATGACTGCACTCCGACCAAATGTAGGAGTGAGCCTGCTCGCGATGAGGCCATCAAGCTCACCAGCGCTCAAACCGGCTGCCCCCGATCAATCTTGCTGCTCAAAATGATCGAGGTCGTGGTCTTCTCCACCCCATCCACACTGCCAATCTGGTCCAGCAACTGATCCAGTTGCTCCGGCGAGTCGGTGCGCAACCACGCCACATAATCAAATTCGCCACTCACCGCACACAACTGCTGCACCTGCGCCATCGCGCTCAACCGGCGCAATACCTCTTTGCCGGAACGCGGCTGCACCTTGATCCCGACATACGCCTGCAACCCGCCATCGACCACGCGCTGCCCCAGACGCACGCCGTAACCGGTGATCACTTTGGCTTTTTCCAGCCGCGCCAACCGCGAAGTCACGGTGGTCCGCGCAATGCCCAACTGCCGGGCAAGCATGGCCACGCTTTCGCGGGCGTTGATCTGCAGGGCGGCGATCAGTTGGCGGTCGATTTCGTCGAGGGCGGGGGGGCGGGTGTCGGGCAAGGGTTGGGCTCCATAGGGCGTGGATCTTGGAGCGAGCATGTTACAGGCTCGACCGACGTGACGCTTGTGGCCGGTAATTGAATTGTTGGCCAATGGGCGCGAAGAGTGGAAACGAAAAATCCGCGTAACTGCGCGGATTTTTATCTGTTGGATTGACCGTTATCTGACCATTCTGCGTAAGGCTTGATCGATAAGCTCGATCTGGAAGCGATATCGGAGATTTACACGTTTGAGCAGTACCGCTCCTATGGAAAGACCGAGTACCAAGGCAATGATCATCAACAAGGCGCTATTACCCCAGTTCCCGCTTACAGGCCCGGCCAACAAGGTCTTACTGATCCAGGGAAAACCGCCGAATTTTTCAGCGCAGACGTAGGCCGTTCCCAGCAGAGCTAGGGCTGCAGCTTTCTCTCCAAAAAACAGGGCGACACGCGCTTCTGCTCGATTGATTCTGAGTTCGAGCCAATGCTTGGCATCCAGAAGTGCCACTTCCGGATGAGGTTGAAGCGAATCCACTAACGCATTTTCGTGTCTGAAATCGGCAATCATGCTTTTCAAGGTGATGGTGTCCCATCGGAAGAGCGCATAGATCAGTGCCAACATGGGTGTAAGCAGCGACAGCAAAGTGGATATTGTCGAGAAGAGCACAAGATAGAGAGCCAGATACTTGGCTCCTTCCGGCAGCGGAGTCTGCGACGTATGCCAGTAGGCCATGCAGGCAGCGACGGCCATCCCGGCACCGCCGAGAAAGAGACACCAATTGGCAAATTTCTCCGCATTCAATTCGAGTCTGCTACGCCTTGCAGATGCCTTCAGGGGTCTGCATGTACTCAAATGTTCAAGAATTTTGATGGTGTCGTCGATGTGTATTTCTGGAAGTTCCTTTTCCATTACGCTCATTGCGTGCTCCCTTGCGATTTGATCTTGCGTATTTCCCGCATGCACCATTCACATCCTGGTGGACGGGTTAGGCTGATTGGCTGACGAGACACAAAAAAAGACCTATGCCGTCAAGCATAAGCCTTTGTTTGTTTGGTGGGCCCACACGGACTTGAACCGTGGACCAAAGGATTATGAGTCCTCTGCTCTAACCAACTGAGCTATAGGCCCTCAGTAGGCCGCGGATTATAGCGACGGTTTGGCGGCTGTGCTATCCGAATAATCCGATACGGTTACACGAAGAAACGTTGCGGCGAATTCTTCCGGGGGCAGCGGCAGGCTGACGATGTAGCCCTGAATCTGTTCGCAGCCTTCGGCGGCGAGGAATTGTTGCTGGGCCTGGGTCTCGACGCCTTCGGCGATCACGGTGAATTGCATGCTCCGGCCCAGAGCGATGATCGCGCGGACAATCGCCGCGTCGTGCGGGTCATCGGGCAGTCCGCGAACAAAAGACTGGTCAATCTTGAGGATGTCCAGCGGCAGGCGTTTCAGGTAACTGAGCGAAGAATAACCAGTGCCGAAGTCGTCGATCGCCAATTGCACACCCAGGTGTTTGAGCTGGTGCAACACCGCCAAGGCCTCTTCGGCCTGGCTCATGATGAAGTTTTCGGTAATTTCCAGTTGCAGTAAATCCGGCTGCAGGCGGTTGTCCCTGAGCAGTTGTTCGATGCGCCCGAGCAGATTCGGCTGACGCAGTTGCGCGCCGGCGAGGTTGACCGAAAGCGGGCCAAGACTGTCGTAGATCTGGTGCCACTCGAACATCTGCCGGCAGGCGGTCTCCAGCACCCAATCGCCGATCTGCAGGATCATGCCGTTCTCTTCAGCAAGCGGGATAAAGTGCTCCGGCGGAACTTCGCCGAAGGTCGGGTGACGCCAGCGGATCAGTGCTTCGGCGCCGACCAGGCGATGGTCGTCGAGGCTGATTTTCGGTTGGTAGTAGAGGAACAACTCTTCGCGCTCGATGGCCCGGCGCAGTTCGTGCTCCAGCGCTACACGTTCGCTGGCCTGGGCGGTGAGGTCGCGGGTGTAGCTTTCGACGCGGTTGCGGCCCTTGGCCTTGGAGCGGTACATCGCCGCGTCGGCGTTTTTCACCAAGGTGGCGACATCGCAGCCGTCCCGTGGATAGAGGCTGGTGCCGATGCTGGCGCTGATGAAAAACTCGTGCTCACCGGCCTGAAACGGTGCGCCAAAGCAGTTGAGCAGTTTGAATGCGATGTTGTCGGCATCGCTGGCTTGTTGCAGACCCGGCAGCAGAATGATGAATTCATCACCGCCCAGTCGTGCGACGGTGTCGATATCGCGCAGCTGTTCTTTCAAGCGCACGGCAATGCCTTTGAGCAGCAGGTCGCCGACCGGGTGGCCGAGGCTGTCGTTGATGTGTTTGAAACGGTCGAGATCGAGAAACAGCACCGCGCCCTGACCACCGTTTTCCTGCTGGCTGTTCAGTGCGGTGAGCAGGCGACTTTCGAACAGGGTGCGATTCGGCAGGCCGGTGAGCGGGTCGTGGTGCGCTTGGTAATCGAGCTTGGCCTGCGCGTGTTTGAGGCTGGAGATATCGGCAAACACCGCAACGAAGTGGGTGATGAACTTGTCGCGATTACGTACGGCGCTGATGGTCAGCCAGCTCGGATACAACTCGCCGTTCTTGCGCCGGTTGGAAATTTCGCCCTGCCAGTGTCCCTCAGCAGTCAATTGGTGCCACATCGCCGCATAAAACGCGCTGTCGTGCAGTCCCGAGGCGAGCAGACGCGGGGTATGGCCAAGGGCTTCGCTTTCGCTGTAGCCGGTGATTTCGGTGAAGGCACGGTTGACCGCGCTGATGTGCTGTTGGGTGTCGGTGATCAACACGCCTTCGGCGGTGCTTTCGAAAACGGTGGCGGCCTGCTGCAGTTTTTCCTGCATCAAATGGCGCTCGGTAATGTCCCGGGCGATGGTTAACATGCAGTCTTCTTCGCCGATCGGCAGCGGACGGCTGGACACTTCGCACAGCCGAATCTGCCCGTCGCTGCGGCGGATATGGCAGGTGAAATCGCGCACGAAACCATCGCGGTGCAACAGGTCGAGCATCTGCTTGCGTTCGTTGAGGTTGACCCAGATCCCCAGATCCAGCGCCGAGCGATCCACCGACATAGCGCTGTTGAATCCGGTGATGCGACTGAAACCCTCGTTGACCTCCAACAGCAGGCCATCGCTCTGACGCGACAGCAGCAAGCCGTCCGGCGAGGCGTGAAAGGCCTTGGCGAACTTCTCTTCGGAGGTTTGCAGTTGCTGCTGGGTTTCCTTGAGCTGGGTGATGTCGCGCACGACCACCACCAGCGCCGGAGTGGTGTCGAGGTCGAAGGGCTCGGCGGAGATCAGACCGGTGAACACCTGACCATTGTTGCGGCGAAAGGGCATCTCCAGGTTGCGGATGCTGCCGGCCTGCAAGCGCTGTAACAGCCCGGGCCCGACCCCGGGGATGCCCCAGATATTCAGTTCAGTGGCGGTCTGGCCGACCACGTCTTCCGCCTTAAGGCCAATCTGTTCTTCAAAGGCTTCGTTGACTTCCAGCAGACAGCCGTCGGACAGTCGCGCGATTACCAAGATGTCCGGGCATTGCTGGAACACCGAGGCGAATTTTTGCTCTGACAGGCGCAGTGCTTCCTCGGTGCGCTTGGTTTCGCTGATGTCGATCATCAATCCGCGCATCACCGGCTCATGGCCGTGCTCGATCAGGCTGACAATATCGCGTACCCACAGGCAGCGCCCGTCTGCGGTGATCACCCGATAATCGAGGGTATGATCGCGTCCTTCGCGCACTGCGTCGTCGCAGATGGCTTGGGCGCGAGTCAGGTCGGCGGGGTGGATGATGTTGCGCCAGAAGCCCGGAATCAGCCAGTGCGCCTGTGGATAACCGAGCAGATCCTCGGCATGCGGCGACACATAGCTGTAGGTGAAGTCGCTCATGCGCGCTTCCCAGGCGATGGCCGAAAGGCTCTCCACCAGTCCGCGGTAGTGGTATTCGCTGCTGCGCAATTCCTGTTCGAGGTCGACGCGGCGGGCGATTTCCGAACTCAGACGGCGATTGATACGAATGACCACCGCCAGGATGATCACCAGCAGTAACAGGCCCGGCAGACCGTAGATCAGCAGGTCTGACCAGAATGTCCGATGGTCCAGAACATTGCCGACCCAATGTTCCTGAATGCTGCTGATTTCCTCGGGGCTCATGTCCGCCAGGACTTTGTCCAGAATGCCCACCAGCATTTTGTTTTCGCGGGGTACGCCCATTGCCAACTGATAGCGATACGGCGTTTCACCGCTCACGTATAAACCGTCGAGCTTGAGCTGGCGCAGGCTCCAGACGCTGGAGGCGAGATCGCCGACCACGGCGTCTACTTCATCGGTGGCCAGTGCCTGCAAGGCCGAACTGACATTGGGCATGGCCACCAGATTCAGGTCGGGATGGTGGGTGCGCAGGAGTTCGTGGGGGGCGTAGTTTTCCACCACGGCGATCTTCAGACCGTACAGATCCTCGATTTTGCGCGGCTGAGCGCCGCCGATGTGGGCGAGAATCACGATCGGAAAATCGAGGTAGGGACGGGTAAACGACAGATAGTTCTGGCGCTCCGGCGTGGACATGATGCCCGGCAGCAGGTCGATCTTGCCGGTTTTCACCTGCGCCAGGACTTCGGTCCAGCTCGAGGGCTCGATCGGATTGAGTTTGATCGACAGGCGCTGGCGGATCACGTCGATGTAGTCGGCGGCCAGGCCCTGATAGCGATTCTGTTCATCGCGGAATTCGAACGGCGGCCACGACGCATCGACACCCAGGCGCAAGTCCGGGTGAGCCGCCAGCCAGCTACGTTCTTCATCGGTCAGAGTCAGCGCGTCAGCCGTTGCGGTCCAGATCATCAGTGACAGCAAGAAAAGCACGGGCGCCAGTCTGGGCATAACCGTCTCGTTATGGCACGGGATTCATTGTTTCGAGTGTAGACGGGGTATGCCGGGGAGGGGCGATGCGAGGGATTTAATCTGCCGCATAAACAAAACCCCCGGCCTGGGCCGGGGGTTCTGGTGTCACTCGTCGAGGAAGGAGCGCAGATGCTCGCTTCGCGTCGGGTGGCGCAGCTTGCGCAGCGCCTTGGCTTCGATCTGACGGATCCGCTCACGCGTCACGTCAAACTGTTTGCCCACTTCTTCGAGTGTGTGGTCGGTGTTCATGTCGATACCGAAGCGCATGCGCAGGACCTTGGCTTCACGGGCAGTGAGGCCGGACAGCACTTCGCGAGTCGCTTCTTTCAGGCTTTCAACGGTTGCAACATCGATTGGCGACTGCATGGTCGAGTCTTCGATGAAGTCACCCAGATGAGAGTCTTCGTCATCACCGATCGGGGTTTCCATGGAGATCGGTTCTTTAGCGATCTTCAATACCTTGCGGATCTTGTCCTCAGGCATTTCCATGCGTTCGCCCAGCTCTTCCGGGGTCGGTTCGCGACCCATTTCCTGCAGCATCTGGCGGGAAATGCGGTTGAGCTTGTTGATCGTCTCGATCATGTGCACCGGAATACGGATGGTGCGGGCCTGGTCGGCGATCGAGCGAGTGATCGCCTGACGGATCCACCAGGTGGCATAAGTCGAGAACTTGTAACCACGACGGTATTCGAACTTGTCCACCGCTTTCATCAGACCGATGTTGCCTTCCTGGATCAGATCGAGGAATTGCAGACCGCGGTTGGTGTACTTCTTGGCGATCGAAATCACCAGACGCAAGTTGGCTTCAACCATCTCTTTCTTCGCGCGGCGGGCCTTGGCCTCACCGATCGACATGCGACGGTTGATGTCCTTGATTTCGGCGATGGTCAGGCCGGTCTCGGTTTCCAGCGCGATCAGTTTCTGCTGGCAACGGATGATGTCCGGCTGTACGCGACCAATGGCTTCGGCGTATTTGCTCTTGCCTTTGGCCAGGGCCTCGGACCAGCTTTCGTCGACTTCATTGCCCGGGAACTGACGCAGGAAATCGGCGCGTGGCATACGTGCATCACGTACGCACAGTTGCATGATCGCGCGCTCTTGCTGACGCAGACGATCCAGGGCACTGCGAACACGCTCGACCAGGGCTTCGAATTGCTTCGGCACCAGTTTGATCGGCATGAACAGCTCGGCCAGGGCCAGCAACTCGGCAATCGCTGCCTTGTTGTGACGACCGTGCTTTTTCAGGGCCTTGCGGGTGATTTCCATCTGGTCGGACACAGCGCCAAAACGCTGGGCAGCGATGACCGGATCCGGACCGCTTTCGGCTTCTTCTTCGTCATCCGAAGCTTCGGCTTCATCGTCGTCGGTGTCGTCGTCAGCCTTGGCGGCTTTCGCGTCGATCGGCGGTGGCACTTCGGCGGCCGGCGGCGCAATGCCGTCGTCCGGGTCGATGTAACCGCTCAGAACGTCGGACAGGCGACCACCCTCGGTGGTGACGCGAGTGTATTCGGAGAGAATGTGGTCAACCGTGCCAGGGAAGTGCGCGATTGCGCTCATCACTTCACGGATGCCTTCTTCGATACGTTTGGCGATTTCGATTTCGCCTTCACGAGTCAGAAGCTCGACCGTCCCCATTTCACGCATGTACATGCGCACTGGGTCAGTGGTGCGACCGATATCGGTCTCCACCGCTGCCAACGCGGCGGCTGCTTCTTCCGCAGCGGCCTCGTCGGTATCGGCGTCGGCCAACATAAGGGCGTCCGCATCCGGAGCACTCTCGTGTACGGGGATCCCCATGTCGTTAATCATGCGGATGATGTCTTCCACCTGCTCCGGATCTGAAATATCCTCGGGCAGGTGGTCGTTGACCTCGGCGTAAGTCAGATACTTCTGCTCACGACCCAGTTTGATCAACTCAATAATACGAGACTGCTGTTGCGCTTTTCCGGACATAACACCCTATCCACTGAAGGTCTTGGCGGGCAAAAAACAAGCCGAGGATTATACCTGAGCTATGACCTCACGCGCCAGTTGAGGTCGGGTTTGATGCGGAAACATTGCGACTTAAAAGGTCGCGCAGTTGATTTTTCTCTTCGGCGCTCAGTTCGCTCTGACGAGCTTTCCTGAGCAACTGTTCCAGATTTCGCTCGCGTTGGCGGGCTGACAAGCTAGTAATGGTGTCGAAAAACTGTTGTTCAAGGTTTTCTCCGTCAATCAGCCACTCCTTTTCCGCCAGCGCTTTCAACAAGCGACCCTGTTCAGTGCCGTGCCATCGCGCGATCAACTGAAATGAGTTTAGCTTGGGATTCTTCTGTACGGCTTCGAGCAGCGCCACAAGCAACTGGGCGTTGGTCTGATTTTCGTCCGCAATGTGCCCGGCGTCTTCGACGCGCTCTGCCAGTTGCGGGTGGTGCAGCAATGTACGCAGTGCGGTAAGAGTTGGCGATTCGACGCCAATGGGTGTGCGCGGGCGCTGTTGATCACGATCACCGCCACGCTTGCCATTCTTGTCCCAGGGCTTCTTGTCCCATTTCTTGCCGCCGGCGCCGGGTTTCTTCGGCGTCCACTCCTGTTGAGGCACATACATGTCCTGTGCCTGCGGCTGATGGTAGTCGCTGTAGTCCGGCATTGCGTCGTAATCGATGCCCGGATCGTAGGCGGGCGGCGCTTCCTGCGGCGCGCTTTGCGCCAGCTGGCTGACGGTTTCGCTGCTCAGGCCGGTGATTTCGGTCAGGCGCTGGCGCATCAGAATACGCAGGTTGGCGCCGGGCACTTTGTCGATCAGCGGCGCGGCGAGGGTGGCCATGTGGGCCTTGCCTTCGAGCGAGCGTGGATCGGCTTCCTCGGTCAGTTGCTGGAAGAAATAATCTGCCAGCGGCTGCGCATGTTGGTTGATTCGGGCCTTGAAGGCATCAGTGCCTTCGGCGCGAACCAGGGTGTCCGGGTCTTCGCCTTCGGGCAGGAACAGGAAGCGCGCACGGCGACCGTCCTGCAGGCACGGCAGTGTCGCTTCCAGTGCGCGCCATGCCGCATTGCGGCCGGCCTGGTCTCCGTCGAAGCAGAACAAGACGTTGGGCACGACACGAAACAGGCGCTTGAGGTGCTCTTCGCTGGTCGCTGTGCCCAAGGTCGCGACGGCATTGCGCAAACCCTGCTGGGCGAGGGCGATGACGTCCATGTAACCCTCGACGACAATGATTTCGTCGAGGTTGCGGTTGTTCTTGCGTGCTTCATAGAGGCCGTAGAGTTCCTGGCCTTTATGAAATACCGGGGTTTCCGGCGAGTTCAGATATTTCGGCTTGTCGTCACCCAGTACCCGGCCACCGAAAGCGATGATCCGGCCACGGGTATCGCGGATCGGGAACATCACGCGATCGCGGAAGCGGTCATAGCGTTTGCCGGTTTCGGCGTTCTCGATCAGCAGTCCGGCGTCGATCATGGCCTTCTGCTGCAAAGTGTCGCTGCTCAAATGCTTGAACAGGTTGTCCCAGCCCGGCGGCGCGAAGCCGAGACCGAAGTCCCGGGCGATCTCGCCGGTCAGGCCGCGGCCCTTGAGGTAGTCCACCGCAGCCTTGCGCGCCGGATGGCTCTTGAGCGCTTGCCGGTAAAAATCGGCGGCGGCGGTGAGCAGCGGATACAACGGCGAATCTGTCGGCTGCCGCGGCTTGTGCGGACGGCCGCTTTCTTCGCGGGGGATTTCCATGCCGGCGGCTTTGGCCAGGTCCTCGACGGCCTGGGGGAAATCCAGGTTGTCGTGGTCCATGAGAAAGCCGAGGGCATTGCCGCCGGCGCCGCAGCCGAAGCAGTAATAGAACTGCTTGTCCGGGCTGACGCTGAACGACGGGGTTTTCTCTTTGTGAAACGGGCAGCAGGCGGTGTAGTTCTTGCCGGCCTTTTTCAGTTGCACGCGCGAGCTGACCACATCGACGATGTCGGTGCGGTTCAGGAGGTCGTCAATAAAGCTCTGGGGAATCAGCCCGGCCATGGCGTTCTCGTCTGCGCTGTAATGAGTCCGATGCGAAGGGCGGCCGGACGCAGGTCTTGAGTGAGGCGCACAAAATGGGCGGCTCGACCGGGTTCGGTTGCGTGATCGCTGTCGGGAAGTGTATCTGCCGAAAAACCACTGACGTTAGTACTCATCAGTTTTCGACTATTTGAAAGTGTTGCGCTGAATCCGCTGACGGCCAATAAATGGCCCCGGATAGCTCAATAAAGCGGGCACGCATGCAGGTGCCTTGGGCTGATCGTCGTAAGAGGAATCAGTAGGTGTGCTCGTCAGTAGCCTTGAAAGGCTCGTCAGAAAAGACGTGCACCGCTGGCAAAAAAGCCAGGTCTGACGCGTGAAGCAGGTTTGTCTCGGTCGCGTGTGCGGCTTCGACGGTGAAGCATCAAGCGTTTTACGCAAATGCCATTAGCCCGGCTGAGGGCCGGGCTTAGGCAAGAAGCTTGCTACGATCGTCTGTGTATTAGTACAGACGAACGGCGCGGCGCTGTTCGCGCTGAACTTTCTTGGCGTGACGCTTAACAGCGGCTGCTGCTTTGCGCTTACGCTCAGAAGTTGGCTTCTCGTAAAATTCGCGGCTACGAACTTCAGCCAGTACACCGGCTTTTTCGCAGGAGCGCTTGAAACGACGCAGAGCTACGTCGAAGGGTTCGTTCTCTTTAACTTTGACGGCTGGCATCCAGAGCTACCTTCATTCATTACCGGGGTCAACATCCTCGCGGCAAAAGAGCACTTGAAGACGTCGGTTTTTAAGGGTTGCGGATGTTAACCCCTCATCGCTCGGAATGCAAAGCCTCTGATCGAAAACCGCTAGTCGGGGCATCGCATGGCGACTATTATGCGCGCCTTCGAATTCAGCCTAAACAAGGCGCAAACCCATGCTAGTACTGGGATTAGAAACCTCCTGCGACGAAACCGGCGTCGCATTATACGACAGTGAACGCGGCCTGCTGGCCGACGCGCTGTTCAGCCAGATCGACCTGCACCGCGTCTATGGCGGCGTGGTACCGGAGCTGGCCTCGCGTGACCATGTCAAACGCATGCTGCCCTTGATTCGTCAGGTGTTGGCCGAGGCGGACTGCGTGCCGACCGAGATCGATGCGATCGCCTACACCGCGGGCCCGGGCCTGGTCGGCGCGCTGCTGGTGGGTGCCTCGTGCGCTCAGGCGCTGGCGTTTGCCTGGGGCATTCCGGCACTCGGTGTGCACCACATGGAAGGCCACTTGCTGGCGCCGATGCTGGAGCCAAAACCGCCGGAATTCCCGTTCGTCGCTTTGTTGGTTTCCGGTGGGCATACGCAGCTGGTTCAGGTCGATGGTATTGGGCAATACAGCCTGCTCGGCGAGACCCTCGACGATGCCGCCGGCGAAGCGTTCGACAAAACCGCAAAAATGATGGGCCTCAATTATCCGGGAGGGCCGGAAATCGCCAAGCTGGCCGAGAAGGGCGTTGCAGGACGTTTCACCTTCCCGCGTCCAATGTGTGATCGCCCGGGTCTGGATTTCAGCTTCAGCGGATTGAAGACCTTTGCTCTCAACACCTGGCAGCAATGCGTCAGCGCCGGGGACGACAGCGAGCAAGCCCGTTGCGACATCGCGCTGGCGTTCCAGCAGGCCGTGGTGGAGACTTTGACCATCAAGTGCAAGCGCGCCCTGAAACACGCGGGCATGAAGCGTCTGGTGATTGCTGGCGGCGTCAGCGCCAACAAGGCCTTGCGCGCTTCGCTGGAAAAGATGCTCGGCGACATGCAGGGCGATGTGTTCTACGCCCGTCCCGAGTTCTGCACCGATAATGGCGCAATGATCGCGTTTGCCGGTTGTCAGCGTTTGCAGGCCGGTCAGCAGGAAAGTCTGGCGATCAGCGTGCAGGCGCGCTGGCCGATGGAGCAGTTGTCGGCACTGTGATTGGCGGTGTGGCTGAGCGGTATTTAAAAATGCCGTTCGCGCCCGGCAAACAGGTCGCGTAGATTGCCGCGGTGGCGCCAGACGATCAGCAATGTCAATGCGCTCATCGGCAGCAGCGCTTCCGGTTCCTGCCAGGCGAGCAAGGGCAGGGTCAGGGGCGTGGCGATCAGCGCCGCCAGCGAGCTGGTACGGGTCAGGTAGAACGTCAGCAGCCAGGCGCACACCGCCAGCAGTGCAGCGGGCGGATACAGGCCCAGCAGCATGCCGGCAGCCGTGGCGACGCCTTTGCCGCCGCGAAAACGGAAATACAGCGGGAACAGGTGACCGATCACGGCGCACACGCCGATCCAGGCCTGATCCTGCAGCGAAAGGCCAGCGGCCGCTGCGATCAGCACCGGCACCAGGCCTTTGCACAGATCACCCAGCAGGGTCAGGATCGCCAGTTTGCGACCGACCAGGCGCAGCATGTTGGTGGCACCGGCATTACCCGAGCCACTCATTCGCGGGTCCGGATT
Source organism: Pseudomonas sp. B21-051 (assembly GCF_024748795.1). Taxonomy (NCBI): domain Bacteria; kingdom Pseudomonadati; phylum Pseudomonadota; class Gammaproteobacteria; order Pseudomonadales; family Pseudomonadaceae; genus Pseudomonas; species Pseudomonas sp. B21-051. Next base: position 5,421,951 of record NZ_CP087166.1, on the reverse strand, counting down.
CCCGGTCAGGCGGCTGAGCAAAATGGCGAAGGACAGAGAGCCGAGCAGGTAGGCGAGGATCGCCAGTAACCAAAACATGCTAACTATTCCGGGCGAGGACGCCCTGATTCTAACGGCGCATTGCGCCCTTGTCGTGCAGCGGAGAAAAGTGCTTGGACAGAGTGTTTATCGAGGGCCTGGAAGTGGACACCGTGATCGGTGCTTACGACTGGGAGCGCGGCATTCGACAGTGCCTGCGTCTTGATCTGAGCTTCGCCTGGGACAATCGCCCGGCTGCGGCCGGTGACGACCTGACCCTGGCGCTCGATTACGCCAGTGTTTCCACGCGCATCCAGGCGTTTGCCGAGCAAGCGCAATATCAACTGGTCGAGACCTTTGCCGAGCGTCTGGTCGAAGTGCTGATGGCCGAATTCAAGATCACCTGGGTTCGCCTGAAGCTGACCAAGCCGGGCGCCGTGCCGGCCGCCAAGGGTGGCGTGGGTGTGGAGATCGAGCGCGGATGTCGCTGACTCAGGTGTACCTCGGGCTCGGTAGCAATATCGAGCGCGAAACCCATTTGCGCGCCGGACTCGACGCTTTGGCGACGTTTCTGGTGGATATCCGCTGTTCGGCGGTGTTCGAGAGTCAGCCGGTGGGGATCAAGAGCGGGCCTTTCTTCAATTTCGTGGTCTCGGCGCTTACTGATCTGCCATTGATGGAGCTGGATAGGCGCCTGAAATTCATCGAGGCCGATAACGGTCGCTATGCACCGGATCGCAAGGGTTTGCCGCTGGATATCGACGTGCTGTTGTACGGCGATCTGACCGGTAACTTCGACGGCTTGATTCTGCCGCGTGCCGAGATTCTGAAAAACGCTTTTGTGCTGTGGCCGCTGTCGCTGATTGCGCCGGATCGGGTGCATCCGGGTGTGGGAAAAAGCTTCGCGACATTGTGGGCCGAGGCGCAGATTGATCAGGTGTTGGCACCGGTGGCCTTTGAATGGCGCGGCGAGCAACTGACCCCGCCGAGTCTTTAAAAGCAAAAGATCGCAGCCTGCGGCAGCTCCTACATGGAAATCCAAATCCCTCTGTAGGAGCTGCCGAAGGCTGCGATCTTTTGATCTTGCTTTAGCGGTTTTCCTTGTACGCCTTCAACGCCTTGAGCCGCTCACGCTTGAGCGCCTCGCCCAGCTCCGGGCCTTTGAATCCCTTTTCCAGTAAAGGCTGCACTGCCACGCCACGCGCCACGCTGGCCGCACCACGCAGATAATCCGCCTGTGGATAACTGCGCTGCTCGAGGCCCTTGCGCCCACGGGCATCCATCTCGCAGGCGACAATGAATTCCTCAAAACGCTGCGGTCGGCGATATACGTCAAAGCTCTGCAATAGCTCCAGCAAAGTTGACGCCTTCAGCTCCAGGGCGCGGTGGCCATGGGTGTGGTACTGACCCACCAGCAACGCCAGTTCCTGACAGTCCTTTGGCGCCTTGAAGCGCTCGTTGACCGCTTTGATCAGCTTCAGCCCGGTGTGTTCATGGGCGATATGTCGTGGCCACTCTTCTTCCGGCGTCAGGCCTTTACCGAGGTCATGCAGCAGGCAGGCCCAGCGCACCGTCAGCGGTTGTTTGTGCAGTGCCGATTGCTCCAGCACGCTGAGTGTATGGACCCCGGTATCGATTTCCGGGTGATGAGCCTCCGGTTGCGGTACACCGAACAGCGCGTCGACTTCCGGCATCAGTTCTTTCAGGGCACCGCAGTCGCGCAGCACCTGGATGAACACTTGCGGCTGATCTTCCATCAGTGCGCGGGAGATTTCCTTCCAGCTGCGTTCGGCAGTCAGCGCCTGCAGTTCACCAGACTCGCTGAGCTGGCGCATTAGTTCCAGAGTCTCCGTTGCGACAGTGAAGCCAAGTCCGGCATAACGGGCGGCGAAGCGCGCAACGCGTAGAACTCTGAGCGGATCTTCAGCGAATGCAGGGGAAACGTGGCGCAGGATGCGCGCTTCGAGGTCGCGCTGGCCATGATACGGATCGGTGAGGTTCTGCTGGTCGTCCTCGGCCATAGCATTGATGGTCAGGTCACGGCGAATCAGGTCTTCTTCAAGAGTGACGTCAGGGCTGGCGTGAAAAGTGAACCCGCCATAACCACGACCGCTTTTGCGTTCGGTGCGGGCGAGGGCATATTCCTCGCCGGTCTTGGGGTGAAGGAATACCGGAAAATCCGCGCCAACCGGGCGATAACCCTTGGCGAGCATTTCGTCCGCCGTAGCGCCGACCACTACCCAATCAATATCGGTCACCGGTAAGCCGAGCAAGCGATCGCGTACCGAACCGCCAACCTTGAAAATCTGCATAAAAAACCTCCGTTAGCCCGACAGGATAACCCTTGCGTCGGACTTTCGGAGGTCAGAGCCGCTTCTAAAGATGAATCACGGCCAGATCGAGCCGCCCGTAATCGCCTTCGCTGTGTTCACTTCGCGGCGGTACGTGGTGGGTTTTCATGATCTGGTCGCCCTGCAGGGTTTCCAGGTGAATGTCGAAGCCCCACAGGCGGTGCAGATGTTTCAGTACCTCGTCGGTGGAATCGCCCAAGGGTTTGCGGTCGTGTTGTTGATGACGCAGGGTCAGCGAGCGGTCGCCGCGCCGGTCAATGCTGTAGATCTGCACGTTTGGCTCGCGGTTGCCGAGGTTGTACTGCGCGGCCAGGGTTTCGCGGATGATCCGGTAACCGCTTTCGTCGTGGATCGCCGGGACCAGCAAATCGTCCTTCTGATCGTCATCGAGGATGCTGAACAGCTTCAGGTCGCGGATCACTTTGGGTGACAGGTACTGGAGGATGAAGCTCTCATCCTTGAAGCTGCTCATGGCAAACTTGATGCTCGACAGCCAGTCGGATCCGGCGATGTCCGGGAACCAGCGCCGGTCTTCCTCGGTGGGGGTTTCGCACATGCGGCGGATGTCGCGATACATCGCGAAGCCCAGTGCGTAAGGGTTGATCCCGTTATAGTAAGGGCTGTCGAAGCCTGGCTGGAACACTACGCTGGTATGCGAGGTGAGGAACTCCATCATGAACCCGTCAGTCACCAGGCCCTCGTCGTACAGGTCGTTCATCAGGGTGTAGTGCCAGAACGTGGCCCAGCCTTCGTTCATCACCTGCGTCTGACGCTGGGGATAAAAATACTGGGCGATCTTGCGCACGATACGCACGATCTCCCGTTGCCACGGCTCCAGCAACGGCGCGTGCTTCTCGATGAAATACAGGATGTTTTCCTGCGGTTCGGCGGGGAAGCGGGCGTTGTCCTTGTCGCTGTATTTGTCCGCGCCTTTGGGGATGGTGCGCCACAGATCGTTGATCTGCTTTTGCATGTGCTCTTCGCGATCCTTCTGCCGCCGACGCTCCTCCTCGGCGGAAATCGGATACGGACGCTTGTAGCGGTCTACCCCGTAGTTCATCAGCGCATGGCAGGAGTCGAGCAGGTCTTCCACCGCATCGATACCGTGACGCTCCTCGCATTGCATGATGTACTGCTTGGCGAACACCAGGTAGTCGATGATCGAACTCGCATCGGTCCAGGTGCGGAACAGGTAATTGCCCTTGAAGAAACTGTTGTGGCCATAGCACGCGTGTGCCACCACCAGCGCCTGCATGCAGATGGTGTTTTCCTCCATCAGATAGGCAATGCACGGATCCGAGTTGATCACGATCTCGTAGGCCAGCCCCATCTGGCCGCGGCTGTAGGATTTCTCGGTGCTGAGGAAGTGTTTGCCGTAGGACCAGTGGTGATAGCCCAGTGGCATGCCGACCGAGGCATAGGCATCCATCATTTGCTCGGCGGTGATCACTTCGATCTGGTTGGGATAGGTGTCCAGGGCGTAGCCGGCCGCAATCCGCGCGATCTCGCGGTCGTAGGCCTGGATCAGCTCGAACGTCCATTCGGAGCCGGTGGAAATGGGTTGGCGTTTCTGCTCTTTGGCGGTCATGTCACTAACCTGCGCTGGAAGAGTTCACGGAAGACCGGATAGATATCCCCGGCCGAGACCAGTTGCTGCTGGGCAAACGTGTCGGAAAAGGCTTCGGCGATGCGTTCGTATTCGTACCAGAGGGCCTGGTGTTCGCGCGGGGTGATCTCCACATAAGTGTAGTACTGCACAAACGGCATGATCTGATTGATCAGGATGTCGCGGCAGATCGGCGAGTCATCGTTCCAGTTGTCGCCGTCGGAAGCCTGCGCGGCGTAGATGTTCCATTCGTTGCTCGGGTAGCGCTCGGCCATGATCTCCTGCATCAGCTTCAGGGCGCTGGAGACGATGGTGCCGCCGGTTTCCCGTGAATAGAAAAACTCTTCCTCGTCCACTTCCCGGGCGCTGGTGTGATGGCGGATGAACACCACATCGATCTTGTCGTAGTTCCGCTTGAGGAACAGGTACAACAGGATGAAAAAGCGTTTGGCGATGTCCTTGGTGGCTTGGGTCATTGAGCCGGACACGTCCATCAGGCAGAACATCACCGCCTTCGAGCTGGGGTTGGGTTGCTTGATCAGCAGGTTGTATTTGAGATCGAACGTATCGAGGAACGGCACGCGATGGATGCGCGCGCTGAGTTTTTCGATTTCTGCTTCGAGTTCCTGAATATCACCGAAGTTGTCCGGCTCTTCGCGCTTTAATCGCGCCAGTTCCTCTTTGGCTTCGCGCAGTTTGGCCCGGCTGCTGCCGGACAGCGCAATGCGCCGGGCGTGGGCCGAACGCAGGGTGCGGATGATGTTGATCCGCGATGGGTTGCCCTCGTTGCTGATCCCGGCGCGCACGGTCTTGAACGTGTCGGTACCACTGAGGTTGCGTTTCACCAGGTTTGGCAGTTCGAGGTCCTCGAACATGAATTCAAGGAATTCTTCCTGAGTGATCTGGAAGACGAATTCGTCCATGCCCTCGCCGGAATTGCCAGCCTTGCCGGGACCGCGTCCACCGCCGCCCCCCGGAGGCCTGGCGATATGTTCGCCGGCAGTGAATTCCTTGTTGCCGGGGTGAACCACGGTCTGCTTGCCGCCGCGACCGTGGTGAAGCACCGGTTCGTCGATATCGCGACCGGGAATGCTGATCTGTTCGCCGTGTTCCATGTCGGTAATGGAACGGCGGCTGACCGCCTCTTCGACAGCCTTCTTGATGTGATCACGGTAACGCCGCAGGAAGCGCTGGCGGTTCACCGTGCTCTTGTTCTTGCCATTGAGACGTCGGTCGATCACATAGCTCATACGTGGCCCTCCGGGCAGCTTCAAGTTGTGAGCTGCGAGCCGCAAGTAGAAGCACAGCGTTCACATGCTTTTTTTTCTTGCGGCTCGTAGCTTGAAGCTTGTAGCTGTTTTACTGCGATTTCCGGACCCGTAGGTACCATTCGGACAGAAGTCTTACCTGTTTGTCGGTGTAACCGCGTTCGACCATTCGAGTGACGAAGTCGTTGTGTTTCTGTTGATCCTCTTTGCTGGCCTTGGCATTGAAGCTGATGACTGGCAGCAGGTCTTCGGTGTTCGAGAACATTTTCTTCTCGATGACCACCCGCAGTTTCTCGTAGCTGAGCCAGGTCGGGTTCTTGCCGTTGTTGTTGGCTCGGGCGCGCAACACGAAGTTGACGATTTCGTTGCGGAAATCCTTCGGATTGCTGATGCCCGCCGGTTTCTCGATTTTCTCCAGTTCTTCGTTCAGGGCGACGCGGTTGAGAATCTCGCCGGTTTCCGGATCGCGGTATTCCTGATCCTGGATCCAGAAGTCCGCATACAGCACGTAGCGGTCGAAGATGTTCTGCCCGTATTCGCTGTAAGACTCCAGGTACGCGGTCTGGATCTCCTTACCGATGAATTCGATATAACGGGGTGCCAGGTACTCCTTGAGGTAGCGCAGGTAGCGCTCGCGGGTCTCGGCCTGAAACTGTTCCTGCTCGATCTGTTGTTCCAGTACATACAACAGGTGCACCGGGTTGGCGGCGATTTCATGTGGATCGAAGTTGAACACCTTGGACAGGATCTTGAAGGCGAAGCGGGTCGACAGACCGTTCATGCCTTCGTCGACGCCCGCCGAATCGCGGTATTCCTGAATCGACTTGGCCTTCGGATCGGTGTCTTTTAGGTTTTCCCCGTCGTAGACGCGCATCTTCGAATAGATGTTGGAGTTTTCCGGCTCCTTGAGGCGCGACAGCACGGTGAACTGCGCCAGCATCTTCAGGGTGTCGGGTGCGCAGTGGGCCTTGGCCAGGGAACTGTTGAACAGCAACTTGTCGTAAATCTTCACTTCGTCGCTGACCCGCAGGCAGTACGGTACTTTGACGATGTAGATCCGGTCGATGAACGCTTCGTTGTTCTTGTTGTTGCGGAAGGTGTGCCATTCCGATTCGTTGGAGTGCGCGAGCAGGATCCCGGTGAACGGTATCGCCCCCAGCCCTTCGGTACTGTTGTAGTTGCCTTCCTGCGTGGCGGTCAGCAATGGGTGCAGCACCTTGATCGGTGCCTTGAACATTTCGACGAATTCCATCAGGCCCTGGTTGGCCCGGCACAGCGCACCGGAGTAGCTGTAGGCGTCGGCGTCGTTCTGTGGGTATTCCTCGAGTTTGCGGATGTCGACCTTGCCCACCAGCGCCGAGATGTCCTGGTTGTTTTCATCGCCCGGTTCGGTCTTGGCCACGGCGATCTGGTTGAGGATCGACGGGTACAGTTTGACCACACGGAACTGACTGATGTCGCCGCCGAACTCGGCCAGGCGTTTGGTCGCCCACGGCGACATGATGGTGTTCAGGTAGCGCCGTGGTATGCCGAAATCTTCCTCGAGGATCGCGCCATCTTCGGTGGCGTTGAACAGACCCAGCGGGGACTCGAATACCGGCGAGCCCTTGATCGCGTAGAAGGGCACTTTCTCCATCAGCTGTTTCAGCTTCTCGGCCAGGGACGATTTACCGCCACCGACGGGGCCGAGCAGGTAGAGGATCTGTTTCTTCTCTTCCAGGCCTTGGGCGGCATGGCGGAAATACGAGACGATCTGGTCGATGCATTCTTCCATCCCGTGGAAGTCTTCAAAGGCCGGATAGCGGCGAATCACCTTGTTGGAGAAGATCCGCGACAGCCGCGAGTTGGTCGACGTGTCGAGCAGCTCGGGTTCGCCGATGGCCATCAATAGACGCTCGGCGGCGGAAACGTAAGCGCTGCGGTCCTTTTTGCACAGCTCCAGGTACTCCTGCAGCGAGAGTTCTTCCTGGCGTGTGGACTCGAAGCGTTGTTGGAAGTGGCTAAAGATACTCATGACGTCACCTCGCTCGATACGTGGAGCCGACGCCGGATCACTCAGTCGATACTGGCAAGCAGCCGCGGTGGCCGCTTGTTTACCCCCCAGAACACTTTCGCGGTCGACAACCTTGAAAGTCACTCCCGATGACCCGTGCGCCGGTGTACCGGCTCTCCCCTGTTTTGGATGGCCTGCGCTTAAGGATAGTTGGGAATTTGAGAGGTAAAGGCGAGATACGTAATTAGTTGTGGCAGACCGTTCGTCTGCCGCGCGCAGGCCCACGGCAGCCGGGGCCTGCACGTGACAAAAAAATTATTCGGCGGTGCCTTGCGCGGTTTCCGACGGATAAGTCGCACGCCACAGCTCGAAGCCGCCGTCCATGCTGTAGACGTCGGAGAAGCCCTGGCTGATCAGGTACGCCGCTGCGTTCTGGCTGGAGTTGCCGTGGTAACAGACCACTACCAAGGGCGCGTCGAGATCGGCATTGCGGATGAAGTCGGCAATGGAGTGGTTATCCAGATGGGTCGATCCGGCGATGTGCAACGCGGCATAGGTTTGCGGGTCGCGGATATCGACCACCACGGCACCTTGCTCGCGCAGGGCCTGGGCCTGTTCCGGGGGGATTCGTTTGAATTCGCTCATGGCGGGTTCCTGTTGCTCGGCAGAATGCGCAGTCTAACGCGGCGCGCTGACTGGCGAAGTTTCGGGGGTAAGTGGTGCGACGGTCGGTGCAAGCCCACCGTGTTCATTGCATTTGCACGACACACGCTCGCCGCTGTCGACGTTCATCAGGGTCAGGCTGCCGCCCCAGACACAACCAGTGTCCAGTGCCGAGATGCCCGGTTCACGGACATCGCCTTCCAGCGCGGCCCAGTGGCCGAAAATGATGCGCAGACCGCGGGTCTTGCGCTCTTTGTGCTGGAACCATGGCTTGTAGCCGGGCGGGGCCGTGTCGAGACCTTCCTTGCTCTTGAGGTCGAGCTTGCCGTCGGCGGTGCAGAAGCGCATGCGGGTGAAGTAGTTGGTGATGACGCGCAGGCGGGTCACGCCGGTGAGATCTCTGTCCCACTTCGCCGGCTCGTTGCCGTACATGCCGTCGAGATACAGCGGAAACAGGTTGTCGTCGCGCAATGCAGTTTCGGCTTCGGCGGCGTACTTCAAGGCCTTGCGCAGGGACCACTGCGGTGGGATGCCCGCGTGCACCATGGCCACTTCGCGTTGTTCGTCGTAATGCATGAGCTTTTGCTGGCGCAGCCATTCGAGCAACTCGGCAGCATCAGGGGCTTCGAGAATCTCGCGAAGGGTGTCGGACTTCTTCAGCCGTTCGATATTGTTGGCGGCGGCCAGCAGATGCAGGTCGTGGTTGCCGAGTACGCAGACCAGCGACTCGCGCATGCCATAGAGAAAGCGCAGGGTCTCCAGCGACTGAGGGCCACGGTTGACCAGATCACCGACCAGCCATAGCCGATCAAGCTTCGGATCGAACGCCACTTGCTTGAGCAGGCATTTGAGTGGTTCGAGGCAGCCTTGCAGGTCGCCGACGGCGTACGTCGTCATCAGTGCAGGGCTCCGGGGACGGCGAGGCGGAAAGGTTTGATGATCGCGTCGAAATGCTTGCCGTCGTCGGCGACCATTTCGTAAGTGCCCTGCATGGTGCCGACCTTGGTGGTCATCACCGTGCCGCTGCTGTAGGTGTGGCTTTTGCCAACCTCGATCAGCGGTTGCTGGCCGACGACGCCGGCCCCGCGAACCTCTTCGACATGCCCGTCACCGTCGGTAATCACCCAGTGTCGTGATATCAGCTGGGCAGGGCGCTCGCCATTGTTCTGCACGGTGATGGTGTAGGCAAAGGCGAAGCGGTGGTGCTCGGGTTGCGATTGGTCTGCCAGATAGCGGGTGACGACACTGACGTCGACCTTATAACGAGGATCGGACATGCAAAAGGGCCTTAAGCAAAGCGGAACGCGAGGCGTAGCTGATGGGGAATCAGTCTAGGCAAGTATCGGGCAGTAAACCAGAGTGGCGTCCTGCCCGATAGCGTTCATCGCCGGTCAGTCGGCGACAGGAGCTTGCGGGACTTGCTCGCTGAGCTTGTCGGCCAGGCGCACGAATGCGGCCAGGTCCAGTTGCTCGGGGCGCAGGCTGCCATCGACGCCGGCGGCTTCGATCTCGGCAGCGGTCATCAATTGCTTGAGGGTGTTGCGCAGAGTCTTGCGACGCTGGTTGAAGGCTTCGCGCACCACACGCTCGAGCAGGCGATGATCCTTGGCCGGGTGCGGCAGTACCGCATGCGGCACCAGGCGGACGATGGCCGAGTCGACCTTCGGCGGCGGGTTGAACGCGCCCGGGCCGACGTTGAACAGGTGTTCCACGCGGCAATGGTACTGAACCATGATCGACAGACGACCCCAGTCGCCACCACCCGGGCCAGCCGCCAGACGCTCGACCACTTCCTTCTGCAACATGAAGTGCATGTCGCGAATGATTCCGGCGTTGTTCAGCAGGTGGAAAATCAGCGGCGTGGAGATGTTGTACGGCAGGTTGCCGACCACACGCAGGCTGTTCGGGGCGGCGTTGAGGGTATTGAAGTCGAACTTCAGCGCATCGCCCTGATGCAGGTTGAAGTTGCTCTTGCCGGCAAACTGCTGGTTGAGGATCGGGATCAGGTCCTTGTCCAGTTCCACCACGTCGAGCTGCGCACCGGAGCTGAGCAGGCCGGCGGTCAGCGCGCCCTGGCCCGGGCCGATTTCCAGCATGCGGTCGCCGGATTTGGCGCTGATGGAGCGCAGGATGCGGTCGATGACTCCGGCGTCGTGCAGGAAGTTCTGGCCAAAGCGTTTGCGCGCCTTGTGTTGGTATTGCTCGGTCATAAACGGGTCTCGGCCATCTGGTAGGCGGTTTCCAGGGCGACCTGCAGGCTGCCGGTGTCGATCTTGCCGCTGCCGGCCAGATCCAGGGCAGTGCCGTGGTCGACCGAAGTGCGGATGATCGGCAGGCCAAGGGTAATGTTGACTGCGGCGCCGAAGCCTTTGTACTTCAGCACGGGCAGGCCCTGGTCGTGGTACATCGCCAGCACTGCGTCGCAATGCTCCAGATATTTGGGGGTAAACAGAGTGTCGGCAGGCAGCGGGCCACGAAGGTCCATGCCCTCGCCGCGCAGGCGCTCTAAGGTAGGTTCGATGATGTCGATTTCTTCATGGCCCAGGTGTCCGCCTTCGCCGGCGTGCGGGTTGAGTCCGCATACCAGGATGCGTGGCTGGGCGATGCCGAATTTGTCTTGCAGGTCGGCGTGCAGGATCCGCGTGACCCGTTCCAGCCGCTCCGGCGTAATTGCATCGGCAATCTCGCGCAGGGGCAGGTGAGTGGTGACCAGGGCTACGCGCAAACCGCGAGTAGCGAGCATCATCACCACTTGGGCGGTGTGGGTCAGGTCGGCGAGAAATTCCGTGTGTCCGGAAAAAGCGATGCCCGATTCGTTGATCACGCCCTTGTGTACCGGTGCGGTGATCATCCCGGCGAAGTCGCCGTTCAGGCAGCCGTTGCCGGCACGGGTCAGCGTTTCCAGAACGAAGGCAGCGTTAGCCTTGTCCAGTTGCCCGGCAACCACGGGTGCGCTGAGCGGTGTGTCCCAGACGTACAGGCTGCCGGCGGGTGCCGGCATATCCGGCCATTGGCCGGGTGCCACCTCCAGCAAAGAGACGGCCAACCCCAACTGCGCGGCCCGCTCGGTAAGCAGGTCGCGGCTGGTGATGGCAATCAGGGGATGTGGCTGGGCTTGCGAGGCGAGCAGCAGGCACAGGTCGGGACCGATGCCGGCTGGTTCGCCGGGTGTCAGCGCGAAACGCTGGGGTTTCACTGCGCTGCCTGGTCTGCACCAGGGAGTTTGATTTCTACGTAGGCTTCTTCACGAATCTGACGCAGCCAGTTTTGCAGCTCTTCATCGTATTTTTTGTTACGCAGAACGGTCATCGCCTGTTGCTCGCGAGCCTGCTCGGTGCTGTCGGTGGCGCGGCGGCCAAGGACTTCCAGCACGTGCCAGCCGTACTGAGTCTGGAACGGCTTGGACAGCTGACCTTGTGGGGTCTTGGCCATCACTTCGCGGAATTCCGGTACCAGTGCGTTCGGATCGATCCAGTTAAGGTCGCCACCGTTGAGCGCCGAACCCGGGTCTTCGGAGTAGTTCTTCGCCAGTTCAGCGAAGTCTTCGCCAGCCAGGATGCGCTCGTACAGCGACTGCACCAAGGCCTTGGTCTTGGCTTCGTCACGGATCGGGCTTGGCTTGACCAGGATGTGGCGTACATGCACTTCGTCGCGCATCTGCGCTTCGCCACCGCGCTTGGCCAGCAGCTTGAGGATGATGAAACCACCCGGGGTGCGTGCAGGCTGAGTGATGTCGCCAACGGCCATGCTGCTCAACTCGCGGTCGAACGGCGGTGGCAGTTGCGCAGCTTTACGCCAGCCCATGTCGCCGCCTTCCAGCGCGTTGTCGCTGCCGGATTTGGCAACGGCCATCTGACCGAAGTCGGCGCCTTGCTTGAGCTTCTGGTAAACGTCCATCGCCTGACGGTAAGCGCTCTGAATCGCATCAGAGTTGGCGCTTTCCGGCGTCGGGATCAGGATGTTGGCCAGGTGCAGTTCTTCGGACAGCTGCATCTTGCCCAGGTCGGAGGCGAGGAAGTTCTTCACTTCCTGCTCGGAGACCTGGATGCGCTCTGCCACGCGACGCTGACGCACACGGCTGATGATCATCTCGCGCTTGATCTGGTCACGGGCGTCGTCATAGGACAATCCGTCGTGAGCCAGGGCGGCGCGGAATTGATCCACAGTCATGTTGTTGCGCTGGGCAATCGTACCGACCGCCTGGTTCAGCTCTTCATCGGTAATGCGGATGCCGGAACGCTCGCCGATCTGCAGTTGCAGGTTTTCGACGATCAGGCGCTCGAGCACCTGCTGATCCAGCACGCCTGGAGGCGGCATGCCGCCGCCACGCTTGGCAATGGTCTGCTGAACTTCGTGGACGCGCTGGTCCAGCTGGCTCTGCATGACCACGTCGTTATCAACGATCGCGACCACTTTATCGATGGACTGTACTGCGGCGTTGGCCGCAGTACCCAGGAACAGCGCGCCCAGCAGCAGCGGGCGCAGAGAATCAGAAAGCTTGGTCTTCACGTTGACGATAACCTTGGATGCCTTTGTCGAGGAAGCTCTCTACCTTGGCGCCAGTCAGGCCGCCGAGTCCCTTCAGAACAATTTGGAGGAAGACGCCGTGGTCGCCTTTTTCGTTTTGCGGAGCTTCCTGACTGAATTCGTCGTAGGAAACCCAGTAACGGTTGATCAGGCGCAGTTTCCAGCAGCAGTTGTCGTATTCGAAACCACCGAAGGCTTCCAGCGTACGGTTGCGGTTGTAGTCGTACTGCCAGCGGCTGATCGCGCTCCATTGCGGAACGATCGGCCAGATGACCGAGAAGTCATGCTGCTGGATCTTGTAGTAGTCCTTCACGTAGCCAGGTTGGCCCGGCGTGCCGTAGTCGCCACCACCCACCGACCATTTACCGGTGTTCTGGTCGTAACGAACCTGGTCGTTGCGATAGCGATAACCGACGTTGACCACCTTGTTCGGGTTGTCTTCAGGCTGGTAATGGAACATCGCGCTGCCGGAACGCGGGCTGCGGCTGTCCGGGTCCCAGTTGTAATCGGCAGTGGTGCGCCAGTCGCGGTTCCAGCGGTATTCGTATTCCAGCGCGTATGGCGATACGTCGGACTGGGCGTCCTTGCGATCCTTGAACGCGATGCCTGGCAGTTGGACTTCACGATCCTTGAAGTAGTAGGCCTGACCGACGCTGATACGCTGGCGCTCGAAACCGTCGTCTTCGATCCAGCGGCTGGTCACGCCCAGCGACAGCTTGTTCTCGTCGCCGACGCGGTCGGCACCGGAGAAGCGGTTGTCACGGAACAGCGACGCGTAGTTGAAGGTGTATTCGCTGGTGTCGAAAACCGGAATGTCTTCCTGATCAACCTTGGGTACATAGAGGTAGAACAGACGCGGTTCCAGAGTCTGGCGATAGTTCTTGCCGAAGTACGACGTGTTGCGGTCGAAGTACAGGCCGCTGTCGACGCTGGCGATCGGTACGCCACGGTTCTGGTTGCTGTCGAAGGTGCCGTTGAGTTTGTTCTGCTCGGCGGTTTGCGCAGCAATCTGGGACTTGCCGGTACCGTCCAGATCCAGTTGATACTGGGTGTACTGGTACTTGAGCGATGGCTTCAGGAAACCATAGGTCCAGTTCATCGGCAGGCTGACGCCCGGCTTCAGGTTCAGACGGTCGCCGTTGGCGCGCGCCAGGCCTTGGACGTTAGTATCCAGGCGAGGCGAGATAGTGCCGTCTTCATTGGTAAAGTTGCCGTTTTGCAGGTCACGATCGAACCGAACAATCTCGGTCTCGTAATCGAAGTTCAAACCTTCCGGGTGATACGGCAGCCGACCGTCGAAGGTGATCTGTGGCAGACGGCCGTATGGCGTGATGTTCGAAACAGTAGCCAGTTGGTACTGCTGAGCGTTCAGGCGCGCAGTATAGCTGTCGCCTCGGTAAGTCACCGAACCCTGCTGGTTCACGAAGTCAGCACTCTTCACACCGATCTGATCAGTGGTCAGGTCCTGGAAGTAGTACGGGTCGCTGATCTTGGTGTAGTCGACCTGAGTCATCACACGGGAGTCGAGACCGCCCTTGTGCTGCCAGTTGTACATGTAGCGATTTTTTTCGTAATCGGACTGCTTGCTGCGATCGGTATCTTCGTCGTTCAGATACGCCGCACCGAACTGGCCTTCGCTGGACTTGGTCAGGTAACGGAATTCGCCTTCGACCAGCATGCCGCGCTTGCTCATGTAGCGCGGGTACAACGTGGCATCGTAGTTCGGCGCCAGGTTGAAGTAGTACGGGGTAACCAGCATGAAGCCGGTGTCGCTGCCGGTGCCGATGGTCGGCGGCAGGAAACCCGATTGGCGACGATCGTCGATCGGGAAGTAGATGTACGGTGTGTACAGGATCGGAATGTCCTTGACCCGCAGTGTCACGTTGGTCGCGGTACCGAAGCCGGTGGCAGGGTTCAGGGTGATGTTGTTGCCCTTGAGCTGCCAGGCGTTGCTGTTCGGTTCGCACGTGGTGTACGTGCCGTCCTTCAAGCGGATGATCGCGTTCTCGGCACGCTTGGCGTACAGCGCGTTACCGCGGATGCGCGATTTGTGCATCACGTATTCGGCGTTGTCGACCTTGGCTTCACCGGTGTCGAGCTGCACATCGGCGTGGTCGCCGACGATCAGTGCACCGTTGTCGCGAATGCGCACGTCGCCATTGAGTTCGGCGCGGCTCTCGGCCTGATACAGGCTGGCCTCGTCGGACTCGACCTGCATGCTGCCCTGACGCAGGACCACGTCGCCGGCCAGCGTACCCACCTGATCTTCGGTGTTGTAGCGCGAGGCTTTGGCGCCGATAAAGGTCGGTGCGTCACTTTTATTCGTCTTGTCATTCATGCCAGGACGAATCGGTTCGATATAGGAACCAGAGCAGTAAGGACCGGTCTCGGCCAATTGGGCGGCGGTGAGCTTCTCGCGCGGAACCCAGTCAAGGTGACTGTAGTCTTCGCTACGGGATTTCAGACCGCGGCCCTTGGCTTCGGTGACCAGCACAGGCTTGGCGCCGGTGTCGGATGTGGAACCGTTCTGGGTCGGGGCTTCGCCGGCGGCGCTGACAGCGCTGCCGTCATGCACCGGACGCGGCGGCAATGCAGCTGCCGGCGTCTTGGGCGCACACGCCCAGCCACCCGTTGCCGAGACGGCGCAGTCATACTGCTCGGCGGCAACAACGAATTGACTGGCCAGAGGTTGCATAGCCAGCAGACTGCCGGTTACCAACAACGGAAATTTTTTACGAAACGCGGGGGATTTCAATGCCATCTTATTAGTCCGGGCTTCCTGCGTGCCATCTGCCCGCGGTGTGGGCCGCACGCCTCTCGATGGTCTGAAAAAGATGCTGGATAATAAAGCATGACCCGCTTGACGGCTAGCGCCGTCGGAGACCCTTGCAATGCCTGACCAAGATGTACGCTTGCAACACCTGAAAGTTTGGCTCGATGAGCAGTTGGCAATCCTGTTTGCAGATCAGGGCTGGGGCCCCGTGCCCCCGGCCACGTTGACCGCGGCCAGCAGCGACGCGAGTTTCCGCCGGTACTTCCGCTGGGAAGGCGAGGGTCGCAGTTTCGTCGTGATGGACGCGCCACCGCCGCAAGAAAACTGCAAACCGTTCGTGGATATCGCCTTTTTGCTGGCGAAATCCGGAATTAACGTGCCGAAAATTTATGCAGAAGACCTCGAACGCGGATTTCTTTTGCTCAATGATCTGGGCAACAAGACCTATCTGGACGTAATCGACAGCGAAAATGCCGACGCTTTGTTCAGCGATGCCCTGCAGGCGCTGTTGGCTTTTCAGCAATTGCCGATGGTTGCACCGCTGCCGAGTTACGACGTGGCGCTGCTGCGCCGCGAGCTGGAACTGTTCCCCGAGTGGTACGTGAAGCGCGAACTCGGTATCGAGTTCGACGCGGCACAGCAGCAACAATGGCAAGCCGTCAGCGAGTTATTGATCGACAGCGCCCTGGCCCAGCCGAAAGTGCTGGTGCACCGCGACTACATGCCGCGCAACCTGATGCTCAGCGAGCCGAATCCCGGCGTGCTCGACTTTCAGGATGCGGTCTATGGCCCGGTCACCTACGACGTGACCTGTCTGTTCAAGGACGCCTTCCTCAGTTGGCCTGAAGAGCGCGTGCGTGGCTGGCTGGAAAGCTACTGGCAGCAAGCCTCGACGCTGGACATCCCGGTGCAGGCTGACTTCGAAGACTTCCTGCGTGCCAGCGACCTGATGGGCGTACAACGCCACCTGAAAGTCATCGGCATTTTTGCGCGGATCTGCCATCGCGATGGCAAGCCGCGCTACCTGGCCGACGTGCCGCGTTTCTTCGCCTATATAGAAGCGGTTATTGCGCGTCGTCCTGAATTGGCGGATCTGCAGGCGTTGCTCGCCAGTCTGCGTGGCGGAGTGACTGCATGAAGGCGATGATTCTGGCGGCAGGCAAGGGCGAGCGCATGCGCCCGCTGACCCTGACCACCCCCAAGCCGCTGGTGCGTGCCGGCGGCGTGCCGTTGATCGAATATCACCTGCGCGCGCTGGCAGCGGCCGGTTTCAGCGAGATCGTGATCAACCATGCCTGGCTCGGTCAGCAGATCGAGGAATACCTGGGCGACGGTTCGCAGTTCGGCGTGAGCATCCAGTACTCACCGGAAGGCGAGCCGCTGGAAACCGGCGGCGGGATTTTCCGCGCCTTGCCGTTACTCGGTGACGATGCGTTCCTGGTGGTCAACGGCGATATCTGGACCGATTACGACTTCAGCGTGCTGCATCAGCCGATCAACGGTCTGGCGCATCTCGTCCTGGCGGACAACCCGGCCCATCATCCGACGGGCGATTTCACCCTGGTTGACGGTCGGGTCAGCGATGCTCAGCCGGACGCGCCAACCCTGACCTACAGCGGCATCGCCGTGCTCCATCCGCAGTTGTTCGATGGCTGCGCGGACGGTGCGTTCAAGCTCGCACCGTTACTGCGCAAAGGCATGGCAGACGGACAGGTCAGCGGTGAGCGTCTGAAAGGTTACTGGGTGGATGTCGGTACGCATGAGCGTCTGGCCGAAGCTGAAGCATTGATAGAAGCGAGTCGTTGATATGTTGTGGCCAGGGACTCTGATTGGAGCCGGAGCGGGTTTTGCGATCGCCAGCATTCCGGGGGCCATGCTTGGGGCATTGTTGGGACAGGCGCTGGATCGGCGTCTGCACCTGCAGAGCTGGGGGCACTTGCGGGAAAAACTCGGTGGCCGGCCGATGTTGCGCAACGACGAATTGCTGTTCGTGTTGCTCGGGCGTCTGGCCAAAAGTGACGGGCGGGTGACGGACGGCCATATCCAGCAGGCGCGCCATGAAATGAACGCCCTGGAAATGAGCGAGCCGGCACGGCGGCGGGCGATTGCTGCGTTCAATCGCGGCAAGTCCGGCGGCGACCGCCTGCGCGGTTATCTGCGCCGTCTGAGTGCTCAGCCGCATGCCGCCGAAGGCGTGTTGCGCGCCTGCTGGCGGATGGTCTGGGCCGACGGCCGTGCGGGCGTCAGCGAGCGTCAATTGCTGGCGCAGTGGGGCAAGTGGCTGGGCTGGACAACCCAGCAGATACAGGCGCTGGCCAGTGATTACGAGCCCAACAAGCGCCCGATTGTCAGTGCGGCGGTGAGCTATCAGGAAGCGATGCGCCTGCTCGGGGTGTCGGCAACCAGCGAACCGGCGCAGATCAAGCGCGCCTATCGACGGCTGCTCAGTCGTCATCACCCGGACAAGATCGCCGGTAGCGGCGCAACACCGGAGCAGGTGCGTGACGCGACCGAGAAAACCCGCGAGCTGCACAACGCGTTTACCCTGATTCGGGCGCGGCGGGATTTTCGCTAGCGATTAAAAGATCAAAAGATCGCAGCCTGCGGCAGCTCCTACAGGAAACGTATTCCAAGGTAGGAGCTGCCGCAGGCTCGGGCCGCGATCGGACGATCTTTTGCTTTTGTTTCTATCAGTCAGTCTTCTGCGGATTCAACCAGCCACGCACCCGCCGGAACAGCTGTTCCTGCTCAGCCTTTTTATCCGGTAACGCCTTGAGCGCCACCTGGCTGAAGGTCGAAGTCTTCAAGCGCTTGCTGGCCTGCATGCGTTCCAGCGCCGCGTTGCGATCCAGCGCTTTGTCCATGTAGAAAATGTCCGCAGTCGGCAACTTCAGGGTCGGTGTCAGCTCGGCCAGTTGTGGCTTGGCCTTGCTTGGCGTTTGCGCATCGACCATCACCAGTTTCTCCACCTGAGAACTCTGTCGCTCGCTGAGAAAACGCGCTGCCCAGTACGCGCCCGTGCCATGACCGAGGATCACGACCCGGCGTGCGCTTTGTTGCTCGGCGTAGGCGATCGCCGCGTCGATCCGCGCAAAGATCCGCTCGGCATCAGCCTTGGATTGTTCTTCAGTCGTTTCGGCGACCACCTGATCCGCCACTTCCGCTTCACCGCCCGCCGCCTGTTCGATCGGTTGCGCGGTGGTGGAATCCTTGCTGCCACTTTCCGGTGCTTTCGGCGCGGCGGCGGGCGCAATCACCCGCGGTGCGATGGCATCGCTTTGCAGATCCGGCAGGGTGATACTCAGACTGCTCCACTCGACGTCGGGCAATTTGCTGCGCAGCGGGCCGATCACTTGCGGCCAGTCAGCGGTTTCACCGGCGCCAGGGACGATAATCACCGCACCCTTGGGCTCGGCGGTGTTGGCCGGTTTCCACAGCGCGAGGAAAGTGTCGGCGCCGGCCTGCAATTGCTGTTGCTCTTGCGCCGGGACTTTACGTTCGAGTGCTGCGGCTTCTTCCTGACTACGCTCAAGCAGTGGCTGGCGTTCGGCCGGTTTTTCGGCGGCCGGTTGCTCGGCGGTGGACGCGGGCACCGGATCGGCGGCCTCGACGGAAAACGCACAAGGCAGGATCAGCGACAGGCACAATGCTGGCATTGCCAGGCGGTAGACAGAGGGCATCGGTTATTCCAGGCCAGAAAAGTATCCCGGCAGCCTAATGGGTTGGTCAGAATTTGTCAGTGCAAGAGACTTCAATGATGCGTTTTTGCTGCCTGTGGGTTATCGGCTGGTTGTGTTTTCCCTTGATGGGCTGGGCGGCGTCTGCGCCGGCGGCACATGCAGCGCCGTTGACGCCCGGCGAGCAGCAATGGCTGGCGCAGCACCGTGAGCTGCGCGTTGGCCTGGTATTGCAGGCGCCGTACGCGCAATACGACCGGCGCTTGCAGCGACTGTCCGGGGCCAATGTCGAATTGATGAAGGCGCTGGCCAAGACGCTGAACGTCGAGCTGAACTGGCGCAATTTTCAGGACCTGGCGCAACTGGAAGACGCCGCCCGCGAAGGCGAAATCGACATCGCCCCGGGCCTGACTCAGACCCCGGGTGCGCTGCGCCTGTGGCTGTTTTCCGATCCCTACATGCGCGTGCCGCAACTGGTGGTCAGCGACCAGAAGAGCGGCGGCGTGGTCGAGCTGGAAAAACTCGACAGCCTGTCTCGCGTTGCCGTGCGCATGCCTGGCGTCACGGCCGACTATTTGCGCAGCACCTATCCCCATCTGAATCTGCAAGGCGTGCCGCTGGAGCGGCAGGCGCTGCAACTGTTGCTGACCCAACAAGCGTCCTACGCCGTGATAGATGAAGCGCAACTCGGGCGGTTGTCCGCCGAACCTGAGTTCGCCGGGCTGGTCGTGGTCGGCGATATCGGGCTACCTCAACTGTTGCGAGTCGCCACGCGGCGCGACTGGCCGCAATTGGCCGGGATCATCGAAAGCGCCTTGCGGGCAATCCCGGCCAAGGATCTGGAGCGCCTGCACAACCAATGGCTGCAACCCAAGTACCCACGGCTGACGGAATCGCCGGGGTTCTGGCAGAACCTCAGCCTGTTGTTTGCGGTGTTGCTGCTCAGTTGTGCGGCCATCATCATCTGGCAACGACGCCAGCAACACAGCCTCGAACAGCGTCTGCTGGCCGCCCGGGAAGACATTGCCCTGCGCGCGGCCAGCGAAGAAGCCTTGCGCCTGACCCAGTTTTCCATCGACCAAAGTACCGTCGGCATTCTCTGGGTCAACTGGGACAGCCATGTGCGCTATGCCAACCGCGCGGCGGAACACATGCTCGGTTATCCCCAGGGCGCGCTGATCGAGCGGCCGCTGATCGACTTCGAACCCGGTCTGCACATGGACCGCTGGCTCAACCTGTGGAAACGTGCGCGGGCCAGTGAAGAGGGGCCACTGAGCTTTGAAACCAGTTGCGTGCGCGCCGATGGCAGTATCCTGCCGGCGGACGTTTCGCTGAGTTTTCTGCGCTTTCGCGACAGCGAGTATCTGGTGGTTTATCTCACCGACGTCACCGAGCGTCGCCGCGCGCTGGCCGCGTTGCAGGAAAGTGAAGCGCGCCTGCAAGGCATCGCCGCCAACGTGCCGGGGCTGGTGTTTCGCCTGGAGCGGGCGCCGGTGACCGGTCAGATTGATTTCGCCTACATCAGCGAGGGCAGCGAGAGTCTGGTCGGCTACGCGCCGGCCGCCATCGCGCACCGCGACATGGGTTTGCGCAGTCTGGTGCATCCGGACGACAGGGCCAGTTACCACCAGACCCAGGATCAGGCACTGGACACTGACAGTGACTGGTCGTGGCAGGGTCGCATCCTCACCCGTCAGGGCGAGCAGCGCTGGGCCGAGATCAAGGCAATCACCCGACAGCTGGAGGATGGTGCCTATGTCTGGGACGGCATCGTCTGGGACATCAGCGAAAGCAAGCGCATCGAGCTGGAGCTCGCCGCCTCCCGTGAGCAACTGCGCGAATTGTCGGCGCACCTGGAAAGCGTGCGCGAAGAAGAAAAGGCACGCATCGCCCGCGAAGTGCACGATGAGCTGGGGCAGATGCTCACGGTGCTGAAACTGGAAACCTCGATGTGCGAGCTGGCCTATGCGCAACTCGACCCGGGGCTGAACGAGCGCTTGAACAGCATGAAACGCCTGATCGCCCAGTTGTTCCAGCTGGTGCGCGATGTGGCGACGGCGTTGCGCCCGCCGATTCTCGATGCCGGGATTGCTTCAGCGATCGAGTGGCAGGCGCGGCGCTTCGAGGCGCGCACGCAGATTCCGTGTCTGGTGCAGGTGCCGGACAATCTGCCGGCGCTCAGCGATGCCAAGGCGATTGGCCTGTTCCGCATCCTGCAGGAGGCGCTGACCAATGTGATGCGCCATGCTCAGGCGCATACTGTGGAGCTGACGCTGGCGCTGGAAGGCGACGAGTTGTGTCTGACGGTCAGCGATGATGGCGTAGGCTTTGTCGCTGCGGCGGATCGGCCAACGTCCTTTGGTTTGGTCGGTATGCGCGAGCGGGTGCTGATCATGGGCGGACGCTTGTTGCTTGAGAGTGAGCCGGGGGAGGGCACCAGTCTGAATGTGTGGGTGCCGGTGAATGAGGTTTGAAGGTTGTGGTGTTTGAGCTGACGCTTTCGCGAGCAGGCTCGCTCTCACATTGGAATGCACTTCCCTGTGGGAGCGAGCCTGCTCGCGAATGACCTTGGCGCTGAATAAGAATAATGGAGAAGAACGTGATCCGTGTATTGGTAGCCGAAGACCACACCATCGTCCGTGAAGGCATCAAGCAATTGATCGGCCTGGCCAAGGATCTGCAAGTGGTGGGGGAGGCGAGCAATGGCGAACAGTTGCTCGAAACCCTACGCAGCGTGCCGTGTGAAGTGGTGTTGCTGGACATCTCGATGCCTGGCGTCAATGGGTTGGAGGCGATTCCGCGGATTCGCGCGCTGAACAATCCACCGGCGATTCTGGTGCTGTCGATGCACGACGAGGCGCAAATGGCCGCCCGTGCGCTGAAGGTCGGCGCCGCGGGCTATGCGACCAAGGACAGCGATCCGGCATTGCTGCTGACGGCGATTCGCAAAGTGGCGGCCGGCGGGCGCTACATCGACCCGGAACTGGCCGACCGCATGGTCTTCGAAGTCGGCCTGACCGATACGCGTCCGCTGCATTCGCTGCTGTCCGAGCGTGAGTTCTCGGTGTTCGAGCGCCTGGCCCAAGGTGCCAACGTCAACGACATCGCCCAACAACTTGCGTTGAGCAGCAAGACCATCAGCACGCACAAGGCGCGGCTGATGCAGAAGCTCAACATCACCTCGCTGGCCGAACTGGTCAAATACGCGATGGAACACAAACTCCTCTAAGCACATCCACCCCGTGTAGGAGCTGCCGAAGGCTGCGATCTTTTGATCTTATGAAAACAAGATCAAAAGATCGCAGCCTTCGGCAGCTCCTACAGTGGCATATCCATTAGCGACAACCGCTTTTGCTTGTTCTCGTGGCTTGTCGCTTGGTGCTCGTAGCTCGTTTGCCAAAACGCGCCATCCTTGTAGGGCAATCCCTACCCCCAACCTTCCATCCGGCTGAGGCGATTCTCTCCTGCGCCCCGATTTGCGTGGCTGGCGCCAGCCACTAGGCTTAATCCACAGCAGTTACCAATAACAAAGGTGTGGGTATGAGCCAGGTCGATTCAAACGCAGGGGCCAGTGACGTGCTGGTCAGCTTTCGTGGAGTGCAGAAGAGCTACGACGGCGAGAACCTGATCGTCAAAGACCTCAACCTGGACATTCGCAAAGGCGAGTTCCTGACCCTGCTCGGGCCGTCCGGCTCGGGCAAGACCACCAGTCTGATGATGCTCGCCGGGTTCGAAACCCCGACCGCTGGCGAAATCCTCCTGGCCGGCCGTGCAATCAACAACGTGCCGCCGCACAAGCGCGACATCGGCATGGTGTTCCAGAACTACGCGCTGTTCCCGCACATGACCGTGGCCGAGAATCTGGCCTTCCCGCTGACCGTACGTGGCCTGAACAAGAGCGACGTCAGCGACAAGGTCAAGAAAGTCCTGAGCATGGTTCAGCTCGACGCCTTCGCTTCGCGCTATCCGGCGCAACTCTCCGGCGGTCAGCAGCAGCGTGTGGCGCTGGCGCGGGCGCTGGTGTTCGAACCGCAACTGGTGCTGATGGACGAACCGCTGGGCGCACTCGACAAGCAATTGCGCGAACACATGCAGATGGAGATCAAGCACCTGCACCAGCGCCTCGGCGTGACCGTGGTCTACGTGACCCACGACCAGGGTGAAGCCCTGACCATGTCCGACCGCGTCGCCGTGTTCCATCAGGGCGAGATCCAGCAGATCGCCCCGCCGCGCACCCTCTACGAAGAACCGAAAAATACGTTCGTCGCCAACTTCATCGGCGAGAACAACCGCCTCAACGGCCGTCTGCTCAGCCAGAGCGGCGAGCGTTGCGTGGTCGAACTGGGCCGAGGCGAGAAGGTCGAGGCGCTGGCGGTCAACGTCGGCCAGACCGGCGAACCGGTGACCCTGTCGATTCGCCCGGAACGCGTCAGCCTCAACGGTTCGAGCGACCAATGCGTCAACCGCTTCTCAGGGAGGGTGGCGGAATTCATCTATCTGGGCGACCACGTCCGGGTGCGCCTGGAAGTCTGCGGCAAGACCGACTTCTTCGTGAAACAGCCGATTGCCGAGCTCGATCCAGCGCTCGCGGTCGGGGACGTGGTTCCGCTTGGCTGGCAGGTCGAGCACGTTCGCGCACTCGATCCTCTTCTAGAGGCGCACTAAGCGCCCCGGCAATACCAACACCAACCCTGCACGTGGAGAGAACAATAAATGTTGAGATCCCTGAAGTTCACCGCCCTGACCCTGGGCCTGATGGGTGCGGCCAGCGCAATGGCCGCCGGTCCCGATCTGACTGTGGTGTCGTTTGGCGGGGCGAACAAGGCGGCGCAAGTCAAAGCCTTCTACGCACCGTGGGAAGCGGCGGGCAACGGCAAGATCGTTGCCGGCGAGTACAACGGCGAAATGGCCAAGGTCAAAGCCATGGTCGACACCAAGAGCGTGTCGTGGGATCTGGTGGAAGTCGAATCCCCAGAGCTGTCCCGTGGTTGCGATGAGGACATGTTCGAACAACTCGACCCGGCGCTGTTCGGCAAAACCGAAGATTACGTCAAAGGCGCGATTCAGCCGTGCGGCGTGGGCTTCTTCGTCTGGTCGACCGTGCTCGCGTACAACGCCGACAAACTGAAAACCGCACCTACCAGCTGGGCCGATTTCTGGGACACCAAGAAATTCCCGGGCAAGCGTGGCCTGCGCAAAGGCGCCAAGTACACCCTGGAATTCGCGCTGATGGCCGACGGTGTTGCACCGAAGGACGTCTATAAAGAGCTGGCGAGCAAGGGTGGGCAGGATCGCGCGTTCAAGAAACTCGATGAACTCAAGCCAAGCATTCAGTGGTGGGAGGCCGGTGCACAACCGCCGCAATACCTTGCTTCCGGTGACGTGGTCATGAGCTCGGCCTACAACGGTCGCATCGCCGCCGTGCAAAAAGAATCCAACCTGAAAGTGGTGTGGAACGGCGGCATCTACGACTTTGATGCGTGGGCCATCCCGAAAGGTCTGGACGCCAAGCGCGCCGAAGCGGCGAAGAAATTCATCGCCTACTCGGTGCAGCCGCAGCAACAGAAGACCTACTCGGAAAACATCGCCTACGGCCCGGCTAACACTCAGGCAGTCCCGCTGCTGAGCAAGGACGTGCTGAAAGACATGCCGACCACCCCGGAAAACATCGCCAACCAGGTGCAGATCGACGTCAGCTTCTGGGCTGACAACGGCGAGCAACTGGAACAGCGCTTCAATTCCTGGGCTGCGAAGTAACCACTGCTTTACCTGTATGAGGGCTCTTGTGGCGAGGGAGCTTGCTCCCGCTTGAGTGCGCAGCACTCACAAAATTGGCGCTGCCAGCAAAATTTTGGGGCCGCTTCGCAGCCCAGCGCGAGCAAGCTCGCTCGCCACAGGGGAATCTCCATCTCAGGCGTGGTGTTTCAACACAACAAAGGTGGTTCGCCACCTCTGTAACGATCAAAGATTTGCGGAGTACGTCATGGCCATCGCCGTTCCCCTGAACGAGGGCGCCAGCCCCACCTTGAAGCAGAAGCTCAAGCGCGCCGAGCGGGTGAACCGCTGGAAGGCCCAGGCGTTGATTGCGCCGCTGGTGCTGTTTCTGTTGCTGGTGTTCCTGGTGCCGATCGTGGCGCTGCTCTATAAAAGCGTCGGCAACCCGGAAGTGGTCGGCGGCATGCCGCGCACCGTGGCGGCCATCGCCAGTTGGGACGGCCGTGGCCTGCCCGCTGAACCGGTGTACAAAGCGGCCGGCGAAGACCTCGCCGAAGCCCGCAAAAACCAGACGCTGGGCGATCTGTCCAAGCGCTTGAACATGGAGTTGGCCGGCTATCGCAGCCTGCTGACCAAAACCGCCCGGGCGCTGCCCTTCGCCAGCGAACCCGCCTCCTATAAAGAAGCACTCGAAGGCCTCGATGAGCGCTGGGGCGATCCGGCGTACTGGCAAGCGGTCAAACGCAACACCAGCAGCGTCACCCCGTTCTATCTGCTGGCGGCGGTGGATCACCGTATCGATGATCTCGGCGAACTGGCCCCGGCCACCCCGGATCAGGCGATCTACCTCGATATCTTCGCCCGCACGTTCTGGATGGGCCTGATCATCACCGTGATCTGTCTGTTCCTCGCCTATCCACTGGCTTACCTGCTGGCGAACCTGCCATCGCGGCAGAGCAACCTGCTGATGATTCTGGTGCTACTGCCATTCTGGACCTCGATTCTGGTGCGGGTCGCGGCGTGGATCGTGTTGCTGCAGTCAGGCGGACTGATCAACAGCGCACTGATGGCGATGGGCATCATCGATAAGCCGCTGGAGCTGGTGTTCAACCGCACCGGGGTCTACATCTCGATGGTGCACATCCTGCTGCCGTTCATGATCCTGCCGATCTACAGCGTGATGAAAGGCATCTCGCCAACCTACATGCGCGCCGCGATCTCGTTGGGCTGCCATCCGTTCGCCAGTTTCTGGCGGGTGTATTTCCCGCAGACCTACGCCGGCGTCGGTGCCGGTTGCCTGTTGGTGTTCATTCTCGCCATCGGCTACTACATCACCCCGGCGCTGCTCGGCAGCCCGAACGATCAGATGGTCAGTTACTTCGTCGCGTTCTACACCAACACCAGCATCAACTGGGGCATGGCCACTGCACTGGGCGGCTTGTTGCTGCTGGCGACCGTGGTGCTTTATCTGATCTACAGCTGGCTGGTGGGTGCCAGTCGCCTGCGCCTGAGCTAAGGGGAATTTGAAATGCTGAGTCCTTACATGTCGCCCATCGAACGGGTGTGGTTCTACAGCTTGCGGATCCTCTGCGGCCTGATCCTGCTGTTCCTGATTCTGCCGGTGCTGGTGATCGTGCCGCTGTCGTTCAACTCGGGCAGTTTTCTGGTGTACCCGCTGCAAGGTTTCTCGCTGCACTGGTATCAGGACTTCTTCGCCTCGGCCGAATGGATGCGCTCGCTGAAGAACAGCATCATCGTCGCCCCCGCGGCCACGGTACTGGCGATGGTCTTCGGAACCCTGGCCGCGATCGGCCTGACCCGTGGCGATTTCCCCGGCAAGGCGCTGGTGATGGCGCTGGTGATTTCGCCGATGGTGGTGCCGGTGGTGATCATTGGTGTGGCGAGTTATCTGTTCTTCGCGCCGCTAGGGCTGGGTAACAGCTTCTTCTCGCTGATCGTGGTGCACGCAGTGCTGGGTGTGCCGTTCGTGATCATCACCGTGTCGGCGACGTTGCAGGGGTTCAACCACAATCTGGTACGGGCGGCGGCCAGTCTGGGGGCTTCGCCGCTGACCACGTTCCGTCGGGTGACTCTGCCGTTGATTGCGCCGGGGGTGATTTCCGGGGCTCTGTTTGCCTTTGCCACTTCGTTCGATGAAGTAGTGGTGACGCTGTTCCTCGCCGGCCCCGAGCAAGCGACCTTGCCACGGCAGATGTTCAGCGGCATTCGCGAGAACCTCAGCCCAACGATTGCTGCGGCAGCAACCTTGCTGATCGCTTTCTCCGTCATCCTGCTGCTGACCCTGGAGTGGCTGCGTGGGCGCAGCGAAAAACTGCGTACCGCACAAGTCTGATGCCGAACCCTGTAGGAGCTGCCGAAGGCTGCGATCTTTTGATCCTGATCTTAAAATTAAAGATCAAAAGATCGCAGCCTGCGGCAGCTCCTACAGGGGGTAGTCGTTGGTCATTCACCACCTGAATAACAGACAACCCCAAACCCTCAGCTACGCTTGTGCTCAGCTCCCACATCTATAAGAGGCTGCGCACGATGAGTCTGTCCCAGTTCAAAATCGCTCACAAACTGATCACTGGCGCCGGGGCCATCGAGCAACTGGCGGCGGAACTCACGCGGCTGGATATCGACAACCCGCTGATTGTCACCGACGCCGCACTGGTCAAGTCCGGTACCGTGGAGCTGGCGCTGTGCCAATTGGGCGGGCGCGAGTACGAGATTTTTGATCGGGTGCTGCCGGACCCGGAAATCGCCATCGTCGAAGATTGCATGCGCGTGTACCGCGAGGGCGGGCATGACGGCTTGATCGGTCTGGGCGGCGGCAGTGCCATCGACATTGCCAAGAGTGTCGCCGCGTATGCCGGATATCACGGCGCGCTGGAAGACCTGTTCGGCGTCGATCAGGTGCCGCGCAAAGGTCCGCCGCTGATCGCCATCCCGACCACCGCCGGCACCGGCTCGGAAGTGACCAACGTTGCCATCCTCTCGGACAAGGTCGCGCAACTGAAGAAAGGCATCGTCAGCGATTATCTGTTGCCGGATGTAGCGCTGGTCAGTCCGCAAATGACCCTGACCTGCCCGCGCAGCGTCACCGCCGCCAGCGGCGTCGATGCGCTGGTGCATGCCATTGAATCCTATCTGTCGGTCAACGCTTCGCCGATCACCGATTCGCTGGCGCTCGGCGCAATCAGGTTGATTGCCAGGTCGCTGCCCAAGGCCTATGCCAATGGCGCCAATCTGCAGGCCCGTGAGGACATGGCCACCGCCAGCCTGATGGCCGGGATGGCGTTCGGCAATGCCGGGGTCGGCGCGGTGCATGCGTTGGCCTATCCGTTGGGCGGGCGTTTCAACATCGCTCATGGCGTGAGTAATGCCTTGCTGCTGCCGTATGTCATGACCTGGAACAAGATGGCCTGCGTCGAGCGCATGCAGGATATCGCCGAAGCCATGGGGGTGAAGACCGTTCATCTGAGCGTCACCGAGGCGGCGGACAAAGCCGTGCAGGCGATGACCGAGCTGTGTGCGGCGGTGGAAATTCCGGCCGGGCTGCGCAGTTTCGGTGTGCCGGAAGAGGCGATCCCGGCCATGGCCGTGGAGGCCGCGGGAATCGAGCGTCTGATGCGCAATAACCCGCGCAAGCTCAGCGCTGCGGATATCGAGAAGATCTACCGAGCGGCGTACTGATCATCGCGGTCACGGTGCGCGCACGGAAACTTGAGGTATACAATGCGCGCCATCGTGATTTAGCTCAGAAAAGGTGCGTCATGCAGCCCTTCGTAATTGCTCCATCGATTCTCTCCGCCGACTTCGCCCGCCTCGGCGAAGAAGTGGACAATGTTCTGGCCGCCGGTGCCGACTTCGTCCACTTCGATGTCATGGACAACCACTATGTGCCGAACCTGACCATTGGCCCGATGGTTTGCGCGGCCCTGCGCAAGTACGGCATCACCGCGCCGATCGACGCGCACCTGATGGTCAGCCCGGTGGATCGCATCGTTGGCGACTTCATCGAGGCCGGCGCGACCTACATCACTTTCCACCCTGAAGCCACGCTGCACGTCGATCGTTCGCTGCAACTGATCCGTGAAGGCGGCTGCAAATCCGGTCTGGTGTTCAACCCGGCGACCCCGCTGGACGTACTCAAGTACGTGATCGACAAGGTCGACATGGTCTTGCTGATGAGCGTCAACCCGGGCTTCGGCGGGCAGAAGTTCATCCCCGGCACCCTCGACAAACTGCGCGAAGCGCGGGCGATCATCGATGCTTCGGGGCGTGACATCCGTCTGGAAATCGACGGCGGCGTCAACGTCAACAACATCCGTGAAATCGCGGCCGCTGGCGCTGACACCTTTGTGGCCGGTTCGGCGATCTTCAATGCACCGAACTATCAGGAAGTCATCGACAAGATGCGTTCCGAACTGGCGCTGGCGCGCCCATGAGCGGTTTTGAGCAGCTGTTCCCGGGGCAACTGCCACGGTTGGTGATGTTCGATCTGGATGGCACGCTGATCGACTCGGTTCCCGACCTGGCGGCGGCGGTGGACACCATGCTGCTCTCTCTTGGCCGCAAGCCTGTCGGCATTGAGGCGGTGCGCGAGTGGGTTGGCAATGGCGCACCGGTGCTGGTGCGCCGGGCGCTGGCCGGTGGCATCGATCATTCGGCGGTGGATGACGTCGAGGCCGAGCACGCGCTGGAAGTATTCATGGAAGCCTATGGCGCGAGCCACGAGTTGACCGTGGTCTATCCCGGCGTACGCGACACTCTCAAATGGCTGCACAAACAGGGCGTGGCCATGGCATTGATCACCAACAAGCCGGAGCGTTTTGTCGCGCCGCTGCTGGATCAAATGAAGATCGGCCGCTACTTCAAGTGGATCATCGGCGGCGACACCCTGCCGCAAAAGAAACCCGACCCGGCGGCACTGTTCTTCGTGATGAAGATGGCCAACATTCCTGCCTCGCAATCGCTGTTCGTCGGCGATTCGCGCAGCGACGTGCTGGCGGCGAAAGCGGCGGGGGTCAAGTGCGTGGCGCTGAGCTACGGCTACAACCACGGTCGACCGATTGCCGAGGAATCCCCGGCACTGGTGATCGAGGATCTGCGCAAGCTAATTCCCGGTTGCCTCGGTACAGCCGCTGAGATAACGTTGCCCGACGCTGCTCAATCCCATTCTGGAAACGCCATCGTGGTGGTCACTCGCAAACTCTGGATGAAAGTCATCAAGGCCCTGGCCCGCTGGCGTTGGCGCGCCTGACTGATGCCTGGCCGGCTTGCCGGCGCGTTTGCACACCTGACTGATTTGCCCCTCACACCACGAGGCACCCCATGATCCGCGAAGAATTCCTGCGCCTGGCCGCTGACGGCTACAACCGCATTCCGTTGGCCTGCGAAACCCTGGCCGACTTCGACACCCCGCTGTCGATCTACCTGAAACTGGCCGACCAGCCTAACTCCTACCTGCTCGAATCGGTGCAGGGCGGTGAGAAATGGGGCCGTTACTCGATCATCGGCCTGCCGTGCCGCACCGTACTGCGGGTGCACGACCATCACGTGAGCATCACCGTCGATGGCGTCGAGACCGAAAGCCATGACGTCGAAGACCCGCTGGCTTTCGTCGAAACCTTCAAGGCCCGCTACAACGTGCCAACCATCGCCGGTCTGCCACGTTTCAACGGTGGCCTGGTCGGTTACTTCGGTTACGACTGTGTGCGTTATGTCGAGAAGCGTCTGGGCAAATGCCCGAACCCGGATCCACTGGGCGTGCCGGACATTCTGCTGATGGTGTCCGATGCGGTAGTGGTGTTCGACAACCTCGCCGGCAAGATGCACGCGATCGTGCTGGCCGACCCGGCGCAAGCCGACGCCTACGAGCAGGGGCAGGCGCAATTGCAGGAACTGCTGGAAAAACTGCGCCAGCCGATCACCCCGCGCCGGGGCCTGGACTTCAGCAAGCAACAAGCGGCTGATCCGCTGTTCCGCTCCAGTTTCACCCAGAGCGATTACGAAAAAGCCGTCGACACCATCAAGGAATACATCCTCGCGGGCGACTGCATGCAAGTGGTGCCGTCGCAGCGCATGTCGATCGACTTCAAGGCCGCGCCGATCGATCTGTATCGCGCCCTGCGTTGCTTCAACCCGACGCCGTACATGTACTTCTTCAACTTCGGCGACTTCCATGTCGTCGGCAGTTCGCCGGAAGTGCTGGTGCGGGTCGAAGACAACCTGATCACCGTGCGCCCGATTGCCGGTACGCGGCCGCGTGGCGCTACCGAAGAAGCGGATCTGGCGCTGGAAGAAGATCTGCTGTCGGACGACAAAGAGATTGCCGAACACTTGATGCTGATCGATCTGGGTCGTAACGACACTGGCCGGGTCTCGGAAATCGGTTCGGTGAAGCTCACCGAGAAAATGGTCATCGAGCGTTATTCCAACGTGATGCACATCGTCTCCAACGTCACCGGCCAATTGAAGGCCGGGCTGACCGCGATGGACGCGCTGCGGGCGATTCTGCCGGCGGGCACGTTGTCCGGTGCACCGAAGATCCGTGCGATGGAAATCATCGACGAGCTCGAACCGGTCAAGCGTGGCGTGTACGGCGGCGCGGTCGGTTACTTCGCCTGGAACGGCAACATGGACACCGCGATTGCGATTCGCACCGCCGTGATCAAGAACGGTGAACTGCACGTGCAGGCCGGTGGCGGCATCGTTGCCGACTCGGTGCCGGCGCTGGAATGGGAAGAAACCCTGAACAAGCGCCGCGCAATGTTCCGTGCCGTGGCATTGGCCGAGCAAACCCCGGACGCCTGATCCACATTGGTTTTATGGTCTGGCAAAAAAAACGCGGCGCCCGTGAGGACGCCGCGTTTTTTTGTACCTGCCACCCCCCTGTAGGAGCTGGCGCAGCCTGCGATCTTTTGCTTTCAGCCTCAGAAATCCAGACTGACCCCGACATTAACCCCCTGCTGGGTAAAGTCATCATCCTTGCGCACGTTGTAGCTGGCGCGCAACGCCAGATCCTGCGTGAGCTTGTGGCTCACGCCCAGGTTCAGGCGGTTGAGGTTGGTCTGCGGCTCGTAGCCTTCGAGCGTGAAGCGATTGTTCGGCAGGCTGTTGAGGTTGATGGTCAGATCCTGACGGTCATCGTTGTACTCACGTTCGTGAGCGAACTCGCCGAAGACTTCGGTCTGCGCAGTGATCTGGTACTTGCCCTGGATACCCAGGCCCAGACGCCGCGAGTTGCGCGATTGGTCATCGAAGGTCAGCGCCGTGGAATCCGCACCTTTTTCCGAGTAGCCATCGACTTCGGTCTTGCCGAAATCGGCGCTGACGAACGGCGACAGGTGCCATGGGCTGCTGGCCTGCTGCGCAATGTCGTAGCCGATGCGGCCGCTGATCGCCAATACATAACCGTCGGTATCGCCTTTCTCCCCGCGCTCGTTGACCCCCAGCTGGAATTTACGCTTGAGGCTGTCGTAGTCGAGTTTGCCGGCGGTCATCGCCAGATCGCCCCACCAGCGGTCTTGCTGATACTGGGCGAACGCGGTGCCCATGTAGGAATTGAGTTTGTATTCCGAGTCGGCGTCGCCGGCTTCGAGTTTCTGGTGATAGAGGCCGGCGGCCAGACCCACACGCCAGGTTTCGTTGACGCGATAACTGCCGCCGATGTTCAGGTTGTAGCCGTTGCCATCGGCACTGGCGGCGCTGTGCTGGCCGTCGAAGTCCTGATGTTGACCGCCGCCGGCAACGATGGCGCGCCATTGGCCCACGGCTTGCCAGTTTTCCCAGTCGGCCAGCCATTGATTGCGCAGTTCATCCTGATGCGCGCGCAACGAACCTTGGGCCATTTCCGGCAGCAAGGTCAGCTCCCAAGGGGCGGCCAGCAGCGAATAGGCGTAGTCGGCAATCAGGCGCTGGCCGGCTTCGGTCGGGTGCACTGCGTCGTTGTAGATCAGCTTGGTCGGATCCGGCGTGGCGCTGTTGATGCCGTATCGGGCGTTCTCGGTGCAGCTGTTGCCGCTGAAGCAGGTGGCCGTCAGGTTCTGATCGGTCGCGAGGCCGAACTGCGCCGGGTTGGCGAAGGCTTCTTTGAGCAGCACCGGAATGTTCAGTGGAATGATTTCGGCGTTGATGCCCTGCAACTGGCTGACCAGCTCGCTGTTGAACTGGGCGCTGAGCTGCGAGGTGAAGCCCTGCAGCGGCGAGCCGTTGATGGCCGGGGTCAGGCCGATGTCCGGCAACAGCCAGACCATGATGTATTTGGCGCCGGCGCCTTGCAGCGTGCGGGCGCTGTCGGCCAGGCGATCGGCCGCGGCGCTGGCCTGATCAAGACTGAGTACGCGGCCCTGAAGGAAATCATTGCCGCCCCCGGACAGGTAATACAGCGCGTTCGGGTCGGCACGGAAGCCATTCGACGGCAGATAACCGCTGCGGGTGCGTTCACCGGTGGCGGACTGCGTGGTGATCGAGTCGAGGATCTGGTCGGTCCGGTAGCCGCCCACCGCCCAGTTGTTGCCATCTGCAAGACCTTCACCGGCACGCACGGCCGATGACGACGATGCGGTCTGGTCGGGGCTGAAACCGAGTTTGCCGCCGATGATCTGGGTGGCGTTGAGGTCGCGGTTTTCCCCCGTGCCGTCCCTGTACAGCGGGCCGGTGCGGTTGGTGTAGCGTTGCGTGGCGCCGGCCGGGCCGCCGCTGTCCTTGAAGGTCCCGGCATCGTTCAGGCTGTCGCCGAACACGATGAAGTTCGAATAGGGGGCGGGTGCTGCGTAGGCCTGGGCGCAAGCCATGGCGAGCAGGCAACCGGCAAGCGGTACAAACAACGTCTGTTTGATCATGTGCAAGTCCGTTTATTTATTGTTGTAGGTGAACGAAACGACAGTACCAAAAACTCCCGGCGTTTTGCCATCGGTCGCGAAGCCTCCCTTAGTTTTGTCCCCCGTCAGCCCCGCCATATTGCACGCTCCGCCCAGCTAAGTTACTGTGCCGGAACGTATGAACGAGACCTTCCCCGTGTTGATCGTCAGCAAACTTCTGGATCAAGTCATCAAGGCACACGCCCGTTGGCGTTGGCGCGCCTGAATCTTTTCTGCCGGCCCGGCCGGATCTGTATCGCTTTGCCTTCCTTACCCGTTTGAAATGCCGCTGTGCCGACGCCACCTGCGCGTCCGACATCGTGCAGCGCCCTGCGGGCAAGTCATTCGAAGGCTGTCTTCAAGTCAGAATTCAAGAGGTTCGAAACGCCATGTTGCTGATGATCGACAACTACGACTCCTTTACTTACAACGTTGTGCAGTACCTCAGCGAGCTGGGTGCCGAGGTCAAAGTCGTGCGCAACGACGAACTGACCGTCGCCGAAATCGAAGCGCTCAACCCCGAGCGCATCGTGGTTTCCCCAGGCCCGTGTACGCCGACTGAAGCCGGCATCTCCATCGAAGCCATCAAGCATTTCGCCGGCAAACTGCCGATCCTCGGCGTCTGCCTGGGCCATCAGTCCATCGGTCAGGCCTTCGGCGGCGATGTGGTGCGTGCCCGTCAAGTGATGCACGGTAAGACTAGCCCGGTATTCCATGAGGACAAGGGCGTTTTTGCCGGTCTGAATCATCCGCTGACGGTTACCCGCTACCACTCGCTGATCGTCAAGCACGATACTTTGCCCGAGTGCCTGGAGCTGACCGCGTGGACGCAGCACGACGACGGCTCGGTCGACGAAATCATGGGTCTGCGGCACAAGACCCTGAACATTGAGGGCGTACAGTTCCACCCTGAGTCGATCCTGACCGAGCAGGGCCATGAACTGTTTGCCAACTTCCTCAAACAAACCGGCGGCACGCGCTAAGGACTCCCATGAACATCAAGACAGCCCTGAGCCGTATCGTCGAACACCTCGACCTCAGCACCGAAGAAATGCGCGACGTGATGCGCGAAATCATGACCGGTCAATGCACCGAGGCGCAGATCGGCGCATTCATGATGGCCATGCGCATGAAGAGCGAGAGCATCGACGAAATCGTCGGCGCCGTTTCGGTGATGCGTGAGCTGGCCGATCAGGTCGAACTCAAGACCCTCGACGGCGTGGTCGACGTGGTCGGTACCGGCGGTGACGGTGCGAATATTTTCAACGTGTCGACCGCGTCCGCGTTCGTCGTTGCGGCAGCCGGTTGCACCGTGGCCAAGCACGGCAACCGCGCAGTATCTGGCAAGAGCGGCAGCGCCGACTTGCTGGAGGCGGCCGGTATCTACCTGAACCTGACGCCGGTGCAGGTTGCCCGTTGCATCGACAACGTCGGCATCGGTTTCATGTTTGCCCAGACTCACCACAAAGCCATGAAGTACGCCGCCGGCCCGCGCCGCGATCTCGGCCTGCGTACGCTGTTCAACATGCTCGGCCCGCTTACGAATCCGGCCGGTGTCAAACATCAGGTGGTAGGCGTGTTTACCCCTGCGCTGTGCCGGCCATTGGCCGAAGTCTTGCAGCGCCTGGGCAGCAAGCACGTGCTGGTGGTGCATTCGAAGGATGGCCTGGACGAGTTCAGTCTTGCCGCGCCGACCTTCGTCGCTGAACTGAAGAACAACGAGATCACTGAGTATTGGGTCGAGCCGGAAGATCTGGGCATGAAGAGCCAGAGCCTGCACGGCCTCTCGGTCGAAGGCCCGGAAGCGTCGTTGGCGCTGATTCGCGATGCGCTGGGCAAGCGCAAGACCGAGAACGGCCAGAAAGCCGCCGAAATGATAGTGCTCAATGCTGGTGCAGCGCTGTATGCCGCTGACCTTGCGACCAGTCTCAAAGAAGGCGTGGCGCTTGCGCACGACGCACTGCACACCGGTCTTGCTCGGGAAAAACTCGAGGAGTTGGGTGCCTTTACCGCGGTATTCAAAGTGGAGAATGAGGGATGAGTGTACCGACGGTTCTGGAAAACATTCTGGCGCGCAAAGTCCAGGAAGTCGCCGAGCGTAGCGCTCGCGTCAGCCTGAGCGAGCTGGAAAGTCTGGCCAAGGCGGCCGATGCACCCCGTGGTTTTGCCCAGGCATTGCTGGCGCAGGCCAAGAAGAAGCAACCGGCGGTGATCGCCGAAATAAAAAAGGCTTCGCCGAGCAAGGGCGTGATCCGCGAGAACTTCGTGCCTGCCGACATCGCCAAGAGCTACGAGAAGGGCGGGGCGACCTGTCTGTCCGTACTGACCGATATCGACTACTTCCAGGGCGCCGATGCCTACCTGCAACAGGCCCGCGCCGCTTGCAAATTGCCGGTGATCCGCAAGGACTTCATGATCGATCCGTACCAGATCGTCGAAGCCCGCGCGCTGGGCGCCGACTGCGTGCTGTTGATCGTCTCCGCGCTGGACGACGTGAAAATGGCTGAGCTGGCCTCGGTCGCCAAGGGCGTCGGTCTGGATGTGCTGGTGGAAGTACATGACGGCGATGAGCTGGAACGCGCACTGAAAACCCTTGACACGCCGCTGGTCGGGGTCAACAACCGCAACCTGCACACTTTCGATGTCAGTCTGGAAACCACCCTCGACCTGCTGCCGCGCATCCCGCGCGATCGTCTGGTGATCACCGAGAGTGGCATTCTCAACCGTGCCGATGTCGAGCTGATGGAAATCAGCGACGTTTATGCGTTCCTGGTGGGCGAAGCGTTCATGCGCGCGGAAAGCCCGGGCACCGAACTGCAGCGCCTGTTCTTCCCGGAGCGTGGCGTTCCGGTCAGTGGTTCGACCCTCGACTGATCTGCTTCAGACCGAGTCGCCCCTTTCGCGAGCAGGCTCGCTCCCACAGGAAATGTATTCTTGATGTGGGAGCGAGCCTGCTCGCGAAGGGGTCATAAGATTCACTACAGACTGCTCGTCTAACGGATTTCTTTATGACTCCAGTTTGCCTCCCCATCGAAACCGGCCTGCAAGCGGAACAAAACTTGCTCGCTTCCGTCTGCGCCGGCGACGCCGAATTCGGCCTGCTGTTCTGGCAACCCAGCGATCGCGCCCTGGTCATGCCGCGCCGCCTCAATCGTCTGCCGGGTTTCGAGCATGCCTGCGAAGTCTCCGCCGCTGCCGGCTGGCCAGTCTTGCTGCGGGAAACCGGCGGTGAACCGGTCCCGCAATCCGCTTCAACCATCAACATCGCACTGGTCTACGCCCCGCCCCGCAGCGAGGGGGATCTGAATCGCATCGAAACCGGTTACCGGCGCCTGTGTGATCCGATCTGTGAGTTGCTGGATGAGTTGGGCGGTGTGTCGTCGTTGGGCGAAATCGACGGCGCGTTCTGCGACGGTCGTTTCAACGTCAATCTCGACGGCCGCAAGATGGTCGGCACCGCTCAGCGCTGGCGCCAGAGTCAGGGCGGTCAGCGTCCGGTGGGGCTGGTGCACGGGGCGATGCTGATGGATAACGAGCGCGAGTCGATGGTCGCGGCGGTCAATCGCTTCAACGAGGCTTGCGGTCTGGAGCAGCGGGTACGGGCCGAAAGCCACATCGCTCTGTATGAGAAGTTCGTCGCGCCAACGGCATTGGCGCGTCTGGATGAGCTGTTTCGTCTGATGCTGGCGCAGG
This sequence comes from Pseudomonas sp. B21-051, assembly GCF_024748795.1. Classification (NCBI taxonomy): domain Bacteria; kingdom Pseudomonadati; phylum Pseudomonadota; class Gammaproteobacteria; order Pseudomonadales; family Pseudomonadaceae; genus Pseudomonas; species Pseudomonas sp. B21-051. Next base: position 5,384,800 of record NZ_CP087166.1, on the reverse strand, counting down.
TCTACAGCGCCTGATTTTACGAGCTTAGCGCGTGCCGAAGACCACCATGGTCTTGCCTTTCACATCGACCAGGTTGCGTTCTTCAAGATCCTTGAGCACGCGACCGACCATCTCCCGCGAACAACCGACAATCCGCCCGATTTCCTGACGGGTTACCTTGATCTGCATGCCGTCCGGGTGAGTCATTGCGTCAGGCTGTTTGCACAACTCCAGCAGGCAACGGGCAACACGACCGGTGACATCGAAGAACGCCAGATCGCCGACCTTGCGCGTGGTATTGCGCAGACGTTGTGCGATTTGTCCGCTGAGGACGTAAAGAATGTCTGGATCCTGCTGCGACAATTCGCGGAACTTCATGTAGCTGATTTCGGCGATTTCGCATTCGACCTTGGCCCGCACCCATGCGCTGCGTTGCTGCTCCTGGCCTGCCTGTTCGAACAGACCCAGCTCGCCGAAGAAGTCCCCTGCGTTGAGATAGGCGATGATCATTTCCCGACCGTCGTCATCTTCGATCAAGATGGTGACCGAACCCTTGATGATGAAGTACAGCGTGTCCGAGCGATCGCCGGCGCAGATGATGTTGCTCTTGGCCGCATGGCGACGGCGCTGGCAATGCATCAACAGCTTGTCGAGGTTCTTGATTTTGGGTGTGGGGGTAATAGCAACCATGGTTGTATCCCGAAAAGACTGCACGGTGATGTTTGATTTTTTTATCAGGCGCTGAAGGCGGTCGCTACACAGGCTGACAATTGGCGCCAGCGAATTGGCGCCAGCTTACCAGACACTTCGTCGAAAATTCGAGAAATTACCTACGCAGCAAAGGCATCCGTCCTAGGAACGCCGGGCGCTGTCAGAACAAAGGCCTGTGCTAAGCTGGCGACCCTTTTTTCTACAGTGGAGTCTTGGCGATGAAGGCACGCATCCAATGGGCTGGCGAAGCCATGTTCCTCGGCGAATCCGGTAGCGGTCATGTTGTGGTCATGGACGGTCCGCCGGACGCTGGTGGTCGTAATCTGGGTGTCCGCCCGATGGAAATGCTCCTGCTGGGCGTTGGCGGTTGCAGCAACTTCGACGTGGTCAGCATCCTGAAGAAGTCGCGTCAGGCGGTTGAAAGCTGCGAAGCGTTCCTCGAAGCCGAACGCGCGACCGAAGACCCGAAGGTGTTCACCAAGATCCACATGCACTTCGTGGTCAAGGGCCGGGGCCTGAAAGAAGCCCAGGTCAAGCGTGCCATCGAACTGTCTGCCGAGAAGTATTGCTCGGCCTCGATCATGCTCGGCGCGGCCGGCGTGGCGATCACTCACGATTATGAAATCGTCGAGCTCGGTTGAATCGACATTCAACTATCATAAAAGCAGTGCAGACTCTGGCGATCCCTCGCTGACGTCTGCATAATGCGCCACTTTTTTCAGGGCAGTGATCGGTCAACCGACGGATCGTCCGCCTGAACAGATAACCAAAATCGCCATCGCGAAGAGGTGTTAACCGTCCTACGCAGGTGCGTTGTTCGCACTTGACGGGCATGCTTGATCACGCGGCTGCGCCGCATACATAGAGAGTTTTTAACGGTGAAAAGCAAACTCAAGCTCCACGGGTTCAATAACCTGACAAAGACCTTGAGCTTCAACATCTATGACATCTGCTACGCGGAAACCCCGCAAGACCAGCAGGCTTACGTCGAGTACATCAATCAAGAGTACAACGCCGAACGCCTGACGCAGATCCTCACGGAAGTTGTCGAAATCATTGGTGCCAACATTCTGAACATCGCGAGTCAGAACTATGAGCCTCAGGGTGCCAGCGTCACGATTCTGATCTCGGAAGAGCCGGTGACCCCGACTGACAGCCAGATCGAAGAGTCCCCGGGTCCATTGCCCGAAATCATCCTTGCCCACCTCGACAAGAGCCATATCACGGTGCATACCTATCCGGAAATCCATCCGGACGCCGGTATCGCGACGTTCCGTGTGGACATCGACGTGTCGACCTGTGGTGTCATTTCACCGCTTAAAGCGCTCAACTTCCTCATTCACCAGTTCGATTCGGACATCGTGACTGTGGATTACCGTGTGCGCGGCTTCACCCGTGACGTTGAAGGCAACAAGCACTTCATCGACCACGAGATCAACTCGATCCAGAACTACCTTTCCGAAGACACTCGCGACGCGTATCAGATGACCGACGTGAACGTGTACCAGGAAAACCTGTTCCACACCAAAATGCTGCTGAAGAACTTCGAACTGGATAACTACCTGTTCGGCGACGCCACCAGCAACCTGTCCGCTGAGCAGCGGGCTCAGGTAACTGAGCGTGTGAAACACGAAATGCTGGAAATCTTCTACGCGCGCAACATGCCAGCGTAAGATTTCCGGGCACAAAAAAAGGCGACTACTTTGCGGTAGTCGCCTTTTTTATTACCGAAACAGAACCCTGTGGGGGCGAGCTTGCTCGCGAAGGGGCCCTGCCAGACAACACTGAAGTCAGATCCTGTAGGTACTCTTGGTCATCACCTTCGCCAACAGACTCATCCCGAACTTCACCGGCGCCGGAAAACGGAAACCACCCGCATCCAGTGCACTCTCCGCATGATGCTCTTCATCAATGCGCATCTGTTCCAGAATCGCCCGGGACTTTTCGTCCTCGGCCGGCAATTGTTCCAGGTGCTCGTTCAAGTGTTTGCACACCTGATGCTCGGTGGCCGCGACGAAGCCAAGGCTGACCTTATCACTGATCAGGCCGGCCACTGCGCCGATGCCGAACGACATTCCATAGAACAGCGGATTGAGCACGCTGGTATGGCTGCCCAGTTGATGGATGCGCTGTTCGCACCACACCAGATGATCGATTTCCTCTTCAGCGGCGTGTTCCATGGCTGCACGCACCTGCGGCAACTTGGCGGTCAGCGCCTGCCCCTGATACAGCGCCTGGGCGCAGACCTCACCGGTGTGGTTGATGCGCATCAGGCCGGCGACGTGGCGGGTGTCTTCATCGCTCATCTGCACATCCGGCTGCACTATGGCTGGCGACGGACGGTACGGCTGGCCGCTGAAGGGCAGCAAGGTCCGCATCGCGGCGTCGGCTTGCAGCAGAAGACGGTCAATCGGCGAGTAGTGACGTTGGGTAGTCATGCTGACCTCCGGGAAAAATCTCGGCCGTCAGTTTAACCGAATCGGCCGGGGAAGGTTTGCGCTGGGTCATTTGCCGCTGTGTTGCGCTTGATTTGCTGTACGTAGGAGCTGCCGAAGGCTGCGATCTTTTGATCTTGTTTTTTCAGGATCAAGATCAAAAGATCGCAGCCTTCGGCAGCTCCTGCACGGGTTTGCTGGGTATCAGCCCGGCGGCCAGTTCATCTGGCGCTGACCCAGTACGTGCATATGAATGTGATAGACGGTCTGCCCACCTTTTTCATTGCAGTTCATCACCACCCGGAAGCCTTCCTCGCAGCCCAGCTCCAGCGCCAGACGCTGGGCCGTGAACAGGATGTGCCCGGCCAATGCCTTGTCGTCTTCGGTCAGGTCGTTGAGGGTACGCACCGGTTTCTTCGGGATCACCAGAAAATGCACCGGTGCCTGAGGGGCGATGTCGTGGAACGCCAGAACCTGGTCGTCCTCGTAAATGATCTTGGCCGGGATCTCCCGGTTGATGATCTTGGTGAACAGAGTATCCACTGCTGTTTTCTCCGTTGTGGGGGCTGGCCTGAGTGTACGCATGGGAAATGACCCCGCCCAGTGTTTTGCCGTAGGACAGTTCAGCGCGGGCAGTAAGCCTTGTTGACCATGCCGACGATGGTGCGATTGAGCCAGCGCGAGCCGAGGCGTGGCAGGAAGGCCAGCCAGCGGTTGCGCCGTCCCGGAATGATGATGGCGCGATTTTTCTCCAGCGCACGTACGGTGTACAGCGCGACTTCCTCGGGGCTCATCAGCCGTTTGCTGTCCTTGAGTTTGTCGCTGTTGAGCTGCGCGGTGCGGAAGAATGCAGTGCGGGTCGGGCCGGGGCAAAGTACCGAGACTTTGACCGCGCTCTGTTTCAGTTCAACCCGCAGCGCTTCGGAGAAGTGCAATACGTAAGCCTTGCTGGCGTAGTAGGTGCTCATCCACGGGCCGGGATTGAACGCCGCCACCGAGGCGACGTTGAGAATCTGTCCGCCGCCCTGTAGCCCCATGCTGTTGCCAATGGCGTGGCACAGGCGGGTGAGGGCGAGGATGTTGACTTCGATCAGATCCTGCTCGGTCATCCAGTCTTGGGCGAGGAACGGGCCGCAGGTGCCGATGCCGGCGCAATTGACCAGCAGATCGATCTGCCGGTCGCCTTCCTCCAGTTCCAGCAGGAAGCCGGACAAGCGCAATGGCTCGCCCAGGTCGCAGGCGCGGAACAACACCTCCACGCCAAAGCGCTGGGTCAGTTCGATCGCGATACTTTCCAGCTGATCACGCTGGCGGGCCACCAGAATCAGGCTGCGGCCGCGCCGGGCCAGCGCTTCAGCCATGGCCAGGCCGATGCCACTGGAGGCGCCAGTGATCAGAGCGTAACGGGTCATGCAATTCTCCATCGCAACAGCTCCGCGCCAGCGACGCAGGTGTCACGGCGGGGAGCGTTGTTCATTCTTTCGCAGAGTCTACAGGGGCCGGGGGCGCTTCGGCTGCATCGTCCACGGAATTCGCCGGTTCAGTCTCGACCTCGACTTCATCGGTGGTGACCGAGCCGCTTTCATAACTGCTCTCGAGGTTGGTTTCATATTCTTGCTGAATGGCCGAAATACCGCCGAGCATGCCGCCGGCAAACACCAGGGCGAAGAACACGATCCAGAGCGAGCACAGCACTTTGACCGCAGTACTGTTGGGTGGCGGTGGCGGGCCGTAACGGTTGGCGCCGGTGTTGCCCGGCACGACCATGATCACCAGCGGGAAGAAGCTGCCCACGAACGGCACCAGGTTCAGCAGCCAGAGCCAGCCGGACCAGCCGATATCGTGCAGGCGCTGTACGCTGAACAGAATGCTGACAATGATGAAGCCGAGGAACAGGAAGAACGCGAATATCCCGCCGATGATCAGGCCGGTGGTGGAGTCGCCACTGACCAGTCCGAGAGCGAGCAGGGCGAATATGCCCACGATCGGCAGGGTCACCAGGCTCAGCATCATCGTCCAGGCCAGAAACCGCAGGCGACCGATCCGGCCCTCGACGCTGAAGGGCTTGAGCACCGCGAATGCCGGCAGGTTCTCGCCGACGTTGGCGCGCGGTGGTGCGTAGGGCGATACTGGTTCGGCAATCGCGGGTTGATGTTCGTGCACCTCCGCCAGATTCAGCTCGATTGCCGTTTCCGCCTCGATCCGCGCGTCGATCCCGGTCTTGCTCAGTGCTTGCAGATAAGTCTGCGCATCGCTGTGGCTCAGGTCGCGTTTGAGGGCGACGGTGCTGCCGTTGAACAGGCGCTCGATGGCGGCAACATCGCTTTTGAACAGGGCCGCCAGATTGAGCTTGGCGGTGGTGAGATCGACACCGGGCTGTAGAGCACCGTCGAAAACGATCTTGTAGCGAGGTTCGCTCATGGCCGAGGCATCCTTGTCGCGAATCAATTGAAGGTCAGCAAGTGTAAGGCCAGTTGGTCGATAACTGGCCTGATTTTTCTCAGCGTGGCCAGCGTTTTGGCAACTGCGCCGCGCGTTCCAGCGCCTGACGATATTCCGCGTCGAGCCGGGCGATCAACTGATCCACACTCGGCAGGTCGCTAATCTGGCCTACGCCCTGGCCGGCTGACCACACGGTCTTCCAGGCCTTGGCTTCGTCGTTGATCGGTTTGAGCTTGTCACCGAAATTGACATCGCCCTTGCCCTGCAGCGCGGCCATGTCGAAACCCGCCGCCTCCAGGCTCTGGCGCATGAAGCTGGCCGGTACTCCGGAGACTGCAGGAGTATGAATGATGTCCGCCGCCTTGGCCGTCAGCAGCATGTCCTTATAGGCGTCAGGCGCATGACTTTCGGTGGTACCGATAAATCGCGTACCGAAGTAGGCCAGATCCGCGCCGAGCAGTTGTGCGGCCAGGATCTCATGGCCGTGGTTCAGACATCCTGCAAGCAGCAGGGTTTTATCGAAGAACTCGCGGATCTCGGCGATCAGCGCAAACGGGCTCCAGGTGCCGGCATGGCCCCCGGCGCCCGCGGCAACGGCGATCAGACCGTCGACTCCGGCTTCGGCGGCTTTCTCGGCATGCCGGCGCGTGGTCACGTCGTGGAACACCAGGCCGCCATAGCTGTGCACGGCATCGACCAGTTCCTTCACCGCTCCGAGGCTGGTGATGACAATCGGCACCTTGTGCTCGACGCAGATATTCAGATCCGCCTGCAGGCGCGGGTTGCTGTTGTGCACGATCAGGTTCACTGCATACGGTGCCGGGTTGTCCAATGTCGCCAGGCCCGCTTCAATCTCCTCCAGCCAGGCCTTGAAGCCGCTGCTTTCACGCTGGTTCAGCGCCGGGAAACTGCCAACCACGCCGTTACGGCAGCAGGCGAGCACCAGCTCCGGGTTGGAAATCAGGAACATCGGCGCCGCCACTACCGGCAAGCGCAGACGTTGTTCGAGCAGAGCGGGCAGCGACATTGGAAATCCCCCGAGGTGTGATGCGTGTTATGAAGTTAGAACGGCTTGACCACGACCAGAATTACGATAGCCAGCAATATCAGAACCGGCACTTCATTGAACCAGCGATAAAAGACATGGCTGCGGGTATTCTCGCCACGGGCGAAGCGTTTTACCTGCGCGCCGCACATGTGGTGATAGCCGATCAGCAAGACCACCAGGGTCAGCTTGGCGTGAATCCAGCCGCCCATGCTGAAGATGCCCGGATTGAGGTAGATCAGCCAGCCGCCGAAGATCAGCGTGGCGATCATCGCCGGGCCCATGATGCCGCGATACAGTTTGCGCTCCATGATGCTGAAGCGTTCCTTGCTGATCGTATCTTCACTTTGCGCGTGATAAACGAACAGCCGCGGCAAATAGAACAGCCCGGCAAACCAGCAGACGACGCTGACGATGTGAAACGCTTTGATCCATAGATAGAGCATTTTTGGTTATTCCCTAATTCACGGTAAGCCGGATAGTAGAGGCTTGAGCGTCCGCACGTCACCTTGATGGTTGTCGCAGGGGCGCGCGGCCCCTATTATCGACGGCTTTCCAGTGGGTTCGTTGAGGGCAGGTTTATGGTCAAGGTCGGTATCGTCGGCGGCACGGGTTACACCGGTGTCGAACTGCTGCGTCTGTTGGCACAGCATCCGCAGGCAGAAGTGGTGGTGATCACTTCCCGATCCGAGGCCGGTCTGGCCGTGGCTGACATGTACCCGAACCTGCGCGGTCACTACGACGGTCTGGCGTTCAGCGTGCCGGACATTAAAACCCTGGGTGCTTGCGACGTTGTGTTCTTCGCTACCCCGCACGGCGTTGCCCATGCGTTGGCCGGTGAACTGCTGGCTGCGGGCACCAAAGTCATCGACCTGTCCGCGGACTTCCGGTTGCAGGACGCTGAAGAATGGGCCAAATGGTACGGACAGCCACACGGTGCGCCGGCGTTGCTGGACGAAGCGGTCTACGGTCTGCCGGAAGTCAATCGTGAGCAGATCAGGAAGGCACGTCTCATCGCCGTGCCGGGCTGCTATCCAACCGCTACGCAGTTGGGTTTCCTGCCGCTGCTTGAAGCGGGTCTGGCTGACACTTCGCGTCTGATCGCCGACTGCAAATCCGGCGTCAGCGGTGCTGGTCGCGGTGCTTCTGTAGGCTCGCTGTATTCCGAGACGTCGGAAAGCATGAAGGCTTATGCGGTGAAAGGTCACCGTCATCTGCCGGAAATTCGCCAAGGTCTGCGCCGTGCTGCGGGTAAGGACGTTGGCCTGACGTTCGTGCCGCACCTGACGCCGATGATTCGTGGCATTCATTCCACGCTCTACGCGACCGTGGTCGATCGTTCGGTGGATCTGCAGGCACTGTTCGAAAAACGTTATGCCAATGAGCCGTTCGTCGACGTGATGCCGGCCGGCAGCCATCCGGAAACACGCAGCGTGCGTGGCGCCAACGTCTGCCGCATCGCTGTTCACCGCCCGCAGGATGGTGATCTGGTGGTGGTCCTGTCGGTGATCGACAACCTGGTCAAAGGCGCGTCGGGTCAGGCAGTGCAGAACATGAACATCCTGTTCGGGCTGGATGAGCGCTTCGGCCTGTCCCACGCCGGTATGCTGCCGTAACAGTTTCGGCAGCGCAGCAAAAAGGCCCGTCAAACGGGCCTTTTTGCATTCTGGGCAGTTGGTCGGGTTTATTGATATACCGTAACAATAGTTGACCGATTTTCTAGGACAAGCGGATAATGCGCGTCATCACGCATTATGGCGGCGTAACGCCGGGAGATAGTCAGCATGAGCGTCGAATCCTTCACCCCCACGGCTTTGCAATTCACTCAAGGTGCTGCGCACAAGGTGAAGAGCCTGGTCGATGAAGAGGGGAATGATCGCTTGAAGCTGCGCGTATTCGTTACGGGCGGCGGTTGTTCGGGGTTTCAGTACGGCTTCACCTTCGATGAGGATGTGGCCGAGGACGACACCATCGTCGAGCGCGAAGGCGTGAGCCTGGTGGTTGATCCGATGAGCTTCCAGTATCTGGCGGGTGCCGAAGTGGACTATCAGGAAGGTCTGGAAGGTTCGCGCTTCGTGATCAAGAACCCGAACGCTACCACGACCTGTGGTTGCGGCTCTTCGTTCTCGATCTGATCGCACCTCGCTGCACACAACAAAACGCCGCAGAGCCTTCCGGTTCTGCGGCGTTTTTTGTTGCTGGCGTTTTATTCAGTTGGGATAGATGGCGCCGAGTACCCGCAGGCCTTTAGCGCCGGTGACGCTCGGGCGATTGGCGGCAATGCCTTCGAGGCAGCAATGGGCCAGCCAGGCGAAGGCCATGGCCTCGACCCAGTCGGGATCGACGCCGTGCGTGGCGGTGCTGGCGACGGTAGCGTTAGGCAGCAGATCGGCAAGACGTTTCATCAGCGTAGCGTTGTGAGCGCCGCCGCCGCAGACCAACATTTCCCGCGTATCGGATTGAGCGCTTTGCAGCGACTCGACGACGGTCAGGGCGGTCAGTTCGAGTAGCGTTGCCTGCACGTTTTCAGGAGCAAGGGGCGGCAGCTTTGCGAGATGTTGTTCCAGCCAAGGCAGATTGAACACTTCCCGGCCAGTGCTCTTCGGGCCTTTGGTTACGAAGAACGGGTCGCCGAGCAGAGCTTTCAGCAAGACTGGCTCGACCGTGCCGGTGGCTGCCCACTGGCCGTTGCGATCGTAATTCTCGCCACGTTGCTGATGAATCCAGGCATCCATCAGCACATTCCCAGGGCCGCAGTCGAAACCGGCTACAGGCCTGGTCGGCTCTATCAGACTGAGATTGCTGAAACCGCCGACATTCAGGACTGCACGGTTACCGTTACGCTCCTCGAACAAAGCCTCATGGAAGGCTGGCACCAGCGGGGCGCCTTGGCCGCCAGCAGCCACATCGCGGCTGCGGAAGTCGCTGACCACGGTGATGCCGGTCAGCTCGGTCAGTAGTGCGGGATTGCCGATTTGCACTGTGAAGCCACGAGCGGGCTCATGGCGAATGGTCTGGCCATGGCTGCCGATTGCACGAATGGCCTCAGGCTTTAGTTGCTGCTGATCGAGGAGGGTATGGATGCCCTGTGCAGCGAGTTTGACCCAGTGCTGCTGGGCGATCGCCGAGCGGGCAATCTCGTCGGGGCCGCTGGCGCACAAGCCAAGCAGCTCGACGCGCAGGGTTTCAGGCATGGGGATGTAATGCGTGGCGATCAGTTTGATCGCCGAGGTCTGCTCGATCAGGGCGATGTCCAGCCCATCGAGACTGGTGCCGGACATCACGCCGATATAAAGAGCCATGGCTTAGCGCTTGCTCGAAGCCAGCATGGTGGCCTTCTCTTGATCCATGCGCGCCATCAGCGGTTGGCTCTGCGCGAGGAAGCGTGCGCGCTCGGACTTGGCGATCGGATCCGCCATCGGCAGCTTCTGGCCCAGTGGGTCGACGTGAACACCGTTGACCTGGAACTCATAGTGCAAGTGCGGTCCAGTGGACAGGCCGGTGGTACCAATGTAGCCGATCACTTGGCCCTGCTTGACGCTGCCGCCGGTTTTCACGCCTTTGGCGAAGCCTTGCATGTGGCCATACAGCGTGCGGTAGGTGTTGCCGTGCTGGATGATCACCGTGTTGCCGTAGCCACCGCGGCGACCAGCCAGCAGCACTTTACCGTCACCGGCAGCCTTGATTGGCGTACCGCGTGGCGCTGCGTAATCGACGCCTTTGTGGGCGCGGATCTTGTTGAGGATCGGGTGTTTGCGGCCCATGGAGAATTTCGAACTGATGCGGGCGAAGTCCACCGGGGTACGGATGAACGCTTTGCGCATGCTGTTGCCATCAGCAGTGTAGTAGCTGCTGTTGCCTTGTTTGTTGGTGTAACGCACGGCGGTGTAGGTTTTGCCGCGGTTGGTGAAGCGCGCAGACAGAATCGGGCCGGTGCCAACGGCCTTGCCGTTGACCACTTTCTGCTCGTAGATCACGTCGAATTCGTCACCTTGGCGGATGTCTTGAGCGAAGTCGACGTCGTAGCCGAAGACGCTAGCCATATCCATGGTCAGGCTGTGGGACAGGCCTGCGCGGGCAGCGGATTGTGACAGGGAGCTATTGATCACGCCGTGCACGTAAGCCGTGCGAACGGTCGGCTTGGCTGTAATGCGGTTGAATGCGTAGCCCTTGTCATTCTTGGTCAGGGTAATGGTTTCGACGTCGCTGACCTTGCTGTGCAGGCTGGTCAGTTGGCCTTCCGGGTTCAATTCGAACTCGAGCTTCTGACCGTGCTTGAGCTGGCTGAACTGTTTGGCTTGTTTGTCGCTGGCCAGCACTTCGTGCACAGCAGCGGCTGGCAGACCGACTTTCTCGAACAATGTAGAGAGCGTATCGCCTTTGGAGACGACGACTTCGCGGTGCCCCGGGGCTTTTGGTTTCTCTGCAGCCGGAGCTGGGGCAGGTGCGGCTTCAGCGGTTTTCGGGGTTTCTTCGGTGCTGTTTTCGATCTGGGCGAAAGGTGAGGCTGCTGGCTCATTTGTGGCTTGAATCGCGTCAGCAGCGTCTTGATCTTGTGTCAGTTGTTCAGCAGGACTTTCCAGTTCCAGGCTCAGGGTCGTCTTTTTGGCTTCAACATCACTGGAAGGAAATACCAGGAGCGCCAGACTGAGAAGGGCGGCGATTCCACTTGCGGCGAGCAGGTGGGTCTTCGGGTAAAGCGGTGGCGCTTTAGACGGTTCAGTGGTCATAAGTAATTTTGACTTTGAAAAAAGATGAATTGGAAAAGATGAATGACATGATGAAGATGAAATAACTGTATAAAATATAACCAAATCATCCCCGAAGCAAGTCTACAGACACCCTGTCTGCAGATTGGTGTCCGTGCGCCGGGCAAAACTTGTAATTGGTGCACGATCTTGTATGGTTGGTTCCCTTTGAATCTGAGCCTTGCGGGTCTGTTATGAAGTCGGTTGAAGAGCAGCTAGCGCTGATTAAACGTGGTGCGGAAGAACTATTGGTCGAGTCCGAGCTGATCGAGAAGCTCAAGCGCGGCCAGCCGCTGCGTATCAAGGCTGGTTTCGATCCAACCGCCCCGGATCTGCACTTGGGTCACACCGTGCTTATTAATAAGCTGCGCCAGTTCCAGGAGCTGGGGCATCAGGTGATCTTCCTTATTGGTGACTTCACCGGGATGATCGGTGATCCAAGTGGCAAGAGTGCCACTCGTCCTCCTTTGACTCGCGAGCAGGTTCTCGAAAACGCTGAAACGTACAAGACTCAAGTGTTCAAGATTCTTGATCCGGCGAAAACCGAAGTTGCGTTCAACTCCACCTGGATGGATCAGATGGGGCCGGCGGACTTCATTCGTCTGACTTCGCAATACACCGTCGCACGCATGCTTGAGCGTGATGACTTCGACAAGCGTTACTCCACTAATCAGCCGATCGCTATTCATGAGTTCCTCTATCCGCTGGTCCAGGGCTATGACTCGGTTGCTCTGCGCGCGGATGTCGAGTTGGGTGGAACCGATCAGAAGTTCAACTTGCTGATGGGGCGTGAGCTGCAGCGTGGTTATGGTCAGGAAGCTCAGTGCATTCTGACCATGCCGTTGCTCGAGGGCCTGGATGGCGTGAAGAAGATGTCCAAGTCGTTGGGCAATTACGTCGGTATTCAGGAAGCACCAGGTGTGATGTACGGCAAGCTGGTTTCGATTCCGGATGCGCTGATGTGGCGTTACTTTGAACTGCTCAGCTTCCGTTCGATGGATGAGATCAATGCCTTCCGTGCAGATGTGGAAGCGGGGGCTAACCCGCGCGACATCAAGATCAAGTTGGCGGAAGAGATTGTTGCGCGTTTCCATGGTGAAGAGGCTGCTGCCAATGCTCATCGCGCGGCCGGTAACCGTATGAAGGATGGCGAACTGCCGGATGATCTGCCGGAGATCGAACTCGCCTCTGCTGAAGATATGCCAATTGCGGCCGTGCTTAATAAGGCAGGCCTGGTGAAGAACTCGGCAGCGGCGCGTGATCTGTTGGCTTCTGGCGGTGTGCGTGTGGATGGTGAGGTGGTTGATCGCTCCTTTATATATGTGTTGGGCGCGACCCACGTTTGCCAGGCGGGCAAGAAGGCATTTGCACGAATCACACTGAAAGCTGAATAAAGTTTGAAATAAGGGTTGACGGCGAATTTTAGAAGTCTATAATTCGCCCCACTTCCGGCGCAGTCGAAACGGAAAACTCCTTGAGATTCAATGAGTTATGCGGTTTTCGACAGCGACTTGCTTCAGTTCATCGAGGCCTGGAAGGAGTTGAAAGAGCGGTGATGTTTGGCTCTTTTGACGGTTCGATCTTCTCGGTCGAAAGCGGAGAAAAAGAGGTGTTGACAGCAGCGTGTAACGCTGTAGAATTCGCCTCCCGCTAACGAGAGATCGGAAGCGCAAGTGGTTGAAGTTGTTGAAGAAATCTTCGAAAACTTCTGAAAATAATCACTTGACAACAAATGAGGCTGCTGTAGAATGCGCGCCTCGGTTGAGACGAAAGATCTTAACCAACCGCTCTTTAACAACTGAATCAAGCAATTCGTGTGGGTGCTTGTGGAGTCAGGCTGATAGTCAGCAAGATTATCAGCATCACAAGTTACTCCGCGAGAAATCAAAGATGTAACCAACGATTGCTGAGCCAAGTTTAGGGTTTCTTAAAAACCCAAAGATGTTTGAACTGAAGAGTTTGATCATGGCTCAGATTGAACGCTGGCGGCAGGCCTAACACATGCAAGTCGAGCGGATGAAGGGAGCTTGCTCCTGGATTCAGCGGCGGACGGGTGAGTAATGCCTAGGAATCTGCCTGGTAGTGGGGGACAACGTTTCGAAAGGAACGCTAATACCGCATACGTCCTACGGGAGAAAGCAGGGGACCTTCGGGCCTTGCGCTATCAGATGAGCCTAGGTCGGATTAGCTAGTTGGTGAGGTAATGGCTCACCAAGGCGACGATCCGTAACTGGTCTGAGAGGATGATCAGTCACACTGGAACTGAGACACGGTCCAGACTCCTACGGGAGGCAGCAGTGGGGAATATTGGACAATGGGCGAAAGCCTGATCCAGCCATGCCGCGTGTGTGAAGAAGGTCTTCGGATTGTAAAGCACTTTAAGTTGGGAGGAAGGGTTGTAGATTAATACTCTGCAATTTTGACGTTACCGACAGAATAAGCACCGGCTAACTCTGTGCCAGCAGCCGCGGTAATACAGAGGGTGCAAGCGTTAATCGGAATTACTGGGCGTAAAGCGCGCGTAGGTGGTTTGTTAAGTTGGATGTGAAATCCCCGGGCTCAACCTGGGAACTGCATCCAAAACTGGCAAGCTAGAGTATGGTAGAGGGTGGTGGAATTTCCTGTGTAGCGGTGAAATGCGTAGATATAGGAAGGAACACCAGTGGCGAAGGCGACCACCTGGACTGATACTGACACTGAGGTGCGAAAGCGTGGGGAGCAAACAGGATTAGATACCCTGGTAGTCCACGCCGTAAACGATGTCAACTAGCCGTTGGGAGCCTTGAGCTCTTAGTGGCGCAGCTAACGCATTAAGTTGACCGCCTGGGGAGTACGGCCGCAAGGTTAAAACTCAAATGAATTGACGGGGGCCCGCACAAGCGGTGGAGCATGTGGTTTAATTCGAAGCAACGCGAAGAACCTTACCAGGCCTTGACATCCAATGAACTTTCCAGAGATGGATTGGTGCCTTCGGGAACATTGAGACAGGTGCTGCATGGCTGTCGTCAGCTCGTGTCGTGAGATGTTGGGTTAAGTCCCGTAACGAGCGCAACCCTTGTCCTTAGTTACCAGCACGTAATGGTGGGCACTCTAAGGAGACTGCCGGTGACAAACCGGAGGAAGGTGGGGATGACGTCAAGTCATCATGGCCCTTACGGCCTGGGCTACACACGTGCTACAATGGTCGGTACAGAGGGTTGCCAAGCCGCGAGGTGGAGCTAATCCCACAAAACCGATCGTAGTCCGGATCGCAGTCTGCAACTCGACTGCGTGAAGTCGGAATCGCTAGTAATCGCGAATCAGAATGTCGCGGTGAATACGTTCCCGGGCCTTGTACACACCGCCCGTCACACCATGGGAGTGGGTTGCACCAGAAGTAGCTAGTCTAACCTTCGGGAGGACGGTTACCACGGTGTGATTCATGACTGGGGTGAAGTCGTAACAAGGTAGCCGTAGGGGAACCTGCGGCTGGATCACCTCCTTAATCGACGACATCAGCTGCTCCATAAGTTCCCACACGAATTGCTTGATTCATTGAAGAAGACGATAGAAGCAGCCCGAAATTGGGTCTGTAGCTCAGTTGGTTAGAGCGCACCCCTGATAAGGGTGAGGTCGGCAGTTCGAATCTGCCCAGACCCACCAATTTTTGTGTGGGAAACCTGTAGAGATACGGGGCCATAGCTCAGCTGGGAGAGCGCCTGCCTTGCACGCAGGAGGTCAGCGGTTCGATCCCGCTTGGCTCCACCACCACTGCTTCTGAAGTTTGAAAGCTTAGAAATGAGCATTCCATCGCTGTGATGGTGAATGCTGATTTCTAGTCTTTTGATTAGATCGTTCTTTAAAAATTTGGGTATGTGATAGAAAGATAGACTGAACGTTACTTTCACTGGTAACGGATCAGGCTAAGGTAAAATTTGTGAGTGACTCTTAAGAGTTTTGCGAATTTTCGGCGAATGTCGTCTTCACAGTATAACCAGATTGCTTGGGGTTATATGGTCAAGTGAAGAAGCGCATACGGTGGATGCCTTGGCAGTCAGAGGCGATGAAAGACGTGGTAGCCTGCGAAAAGCTTCGGGGAGTCGGCAAACAGACTTTGATCCGGAGATGTCTGAATGGGGGAACCCAGCCATCACAAGATGGTTATCTTGTACTGAATACATAGGTGCAAGAGGCGAACCAGGGGAACTGAAACATCTAAGTACCCTGAGGAAAAGAAATCAACCGAGATTCCCTTAGTAGTGGCGAGCGAACGGGGACTAGCCCTTAAGTGGCTTTGAGATTAGCGGAACGCTCTGGAAAGTGCGGCCATAGTGGGTGATAGCCCTGTACGCGAAAGTCTCTTAGTCATGAAATCGAGTAGGACGGAGCACGAGAAACTTTGTCTGAATATGGGGGGACCATCCTCCAAGGCTAAATACTACTGACTGACCGATAGTGAACTAGTACCGTGAGGGAAAGGCGAAAAGAACCCCGGAGAGGGGAGTGAAATAGATCCTGAAACCGTATGCGTACAAGCAGTGGGAGCCCACTTTGTTGGGTGACTGCGTACCTTTTGTATAATGGGTCAGCGACTTATTTTCAGTGGCGAGCTTAACCGAATAGGGGAGGCGTAGCGAAAGCGAGTCTTAATAGGGCGTCTAGTCGCTGGGAATAGACCCGAAACCGGGCGATCTATCCATGGGCAGGTTGAAGGTTAGGTAACACTGACTGGAGGACCGAACCGACTACCGTTGAAAAGTTAGCGGATGACCTGTGGATCGGAGTGAAAGGCTAATCAAGCTCGGAGATAGCTGGTTCTCCTCGAAAGCTATTTAGGTAGCGCCTCATGTATCACTGTAGGGGGTAGAGCACTGTTTCGGCTAGGGGGTCATCCCGACTTACCAAACCGATGCAAACTCCGAATACCTACAAGTGCCGAGCATGGGAGACACACGGCGGGTGCTAACGTCCGTCGTGAAAAGGGAAACAACCCAGACCGTCAGCTAAGGTCCCAAAGTTATGGTTAAGTGGGAAACGATGTGGGAAGGCTTAGACAGCTAGGAGGTTGGCTTAGAAGCAGCCACCCTTTAAAGAAAGCGTAATAGCTCACTAGTCGAGTCGGCCTGCGCGGAAGATGTAACGGGGCTCAAACCATACACCGAAGCTACGGGTATCACGCAAGTGATGCGGTAGAGGAGCGTTCTGTAAGCCTGTGAAGGTGAGTTGAGAAGCTTGCTGGAGGTATCAGAAGTGCGAATGCTGACATGAGTAACGACAATGGGTGTGAAAAACACCCACGCCGAAAGACCAAGGTTTCCTGCGCAACGTTAATCGACGCAGGGTTAGTCGGTCCCTAAGGCGAGGCTGAAAAGCGTAGTCGATGGAAAACAGGTTAATATTCCTGTACTTCTGGTTATTGCGATGGAGGGACGGAGAAGGCTAGGCCAGCTTGGCGTTGGTTGTCCAAGTTTAAGGTGGTAGGCTGAGATCTTAGGTAAATCCGGGATCTTAAGGCCGAGAGCTGATGACGAGTTACCCTTTGGGTGACGAAGTGGTTGATGCCATGCTTCCAAGAAAAGCTTCTAAGCTTCAGGTAACCAGGAACCGTACCCCAAACCGACACAGGTGGTTGGGTAGAGAATACCAAGGCGCTTGAGAGAACTCGGGTGAAGGAACTAGGCAAAATGGCACCGTAACTTCGGGAGAAGGTGCGCCGGTGAGGGTGAAGGACTTGCTCCGTAAGCTCATGCCGGTCGAAGATACCAGGCCGCTGCGACTGTTTATTAAAAACACAGCACTCTGCAAACACGAAAGTGGACGTATAGGGTGTGACGCCTGCCCGGTGCCGGAAGGTTAATTGATGGGGTTAGCTAACGCGAAGCTCTTGATCGAAGCCCCGGTAAACGGCGGCCGTAACTATAACGGTCCTAAGGTAGCGAAATTCCTTGTCGGGTAAGTTCCGACCTGCACGAATGGCGTAACGATGGCGGCGCTGTCTCCACCCGAGACTCAGTGAAATTGAAATCGCTGTGAAGATGCAGTGTATCCGCGGCTAGACGGAAAGACCCCGTGAACCTTTACTATAGCTTTGCACTGGACTTTGAATTTGCTTGTGTAGGATAGGTGGGAGGCTTTGAAGCGTGGACGCCAGTTCGCGTGGAGCCATCCTTGAAATACCACCCTGGCAACTTTGAGGTTCTAACTCAGGTCCGTTATCCGGATCGAGGACAGTGTATGGTGGGTAGTTTGACTGGGGCGGTCTCCTCCTAAAGAGTAACGGAGGAGTACGAAGGTGCGCTCAGACCGGTCGGAAATCGGTCGTAGAGTATAAAGGCAAAAGCGCGCTTGACTGCGAGACAGACACGTCGAGCAGGTACGAAAGTAGGTCTTAGTGATCCGGTGGTTCTGTATGGAAGGGCCATCGCTCAACGGATAAAAGGTACTCCGGGGATAACAGGCTGATACCGCCCAAGAGTTCATATCGACGGCGGTGTTTGGCACCTCGATGTCGGCTCATCACATCCTGGGGCTGAAGCCGGTCCCAAGGGTATGGCTGTTCGCCATTTAAAGTGGTACGCGAGCTGGGTTTAGAACGTCGTGAGACAGTTCGGTCCCTATCTGCCGTGGACGTTTGAGATTTGAGAGGGGCTGCTCCTAGTACGAGAGGACCGGAGTGGACGAACCTCTGGTGTTCCGGTTGTCACGCCAGTGGCATTGCCGGGTAGCTATGTTCGGGAAAGATAACCGCTGAAAGCATCTAAGCGGGAAACTTGCCTCAAGATGAGATCTCACTGGAACCTTGAGTTCCCTGAAGGGCCGTCGAAGACTACGACGTTGATAGGTTGGGTGTGTAAGCGCTGTGAGGCGTTGAGCTAACCAATACTAATTGCCCGTGAGGCTTGACCATATAACACCCAAGCAATCTGAATGCTCGAAAGAGACCAGATTGCGGTGTGTGAAGACGCAATGAACCGAAAGTTCGCGCTGCTCACAAACACCTGTATCACATACCCGATTTGCTGAAGCGAGGCCAACAGGTCGCGAGTCAGTACCCGAATTTCTTGACGACCATAGAGCGTTGGAACCACCTGATCCCATCCCGAACTCAGAAGTGAAACGATGCATCGCCGATGGTAGTGTGGGGTTTCCCCATGTGAGAGTAGGTCATCGTCAAGATTAAATTCCGAAACCCCAATTGCGAAAGCAGTTGGGGTTTTGTTTTGCCCGCAGGAAAGTGCTGCGCTTGATTTCTATGCAATCGCCCGGCGCATGGCTATTATTCGGGCCTCATTGTGAGGCGAGACCTGCATGCTGACGTTGTTGAATTTATTAAAGGATGGTCGATTCCATTCCGGCGAGGCTCTGGGGGTTGCCCTGGGAATCAGTCGAAGTGCGGTGTGGAAGCAGCTTCAGCATCTTGAGGCTGAACTCGGGTTGTCCATTAACAAAGTCCGGGGCAGAGGCTATCAACTGGCTACGCCCTTGACGCTGCTCGATCCTCTGAAGATTGGTGCCTTGGCAGCGGTTTGGCCGATTACAATCTTTGATTCCATTGATTCCACTAACGCAGAGGCGCTTCGCGCGATCAATCAGGGTCGAGCGGCGCCGTTTCTGGTATTGGCAGAGCGACAGATTTCCGGTCGCGGTCGCCGGGGTCGCAAGTGGGTAAGCCCTTTTGCTGAAAATCTCTACTACAGCTTGGTTCTTCGCATCGAAGGCGGCATGCGCCAGCTTGAGGGCTTGAGTCTGGTGGTCGGCTTGGCTGTTATGCGTGCCTTGCGAAAGCTGGGAGTGGCGGGTGCAGGATTGAAGTGGCCCAACGATGTGTTGGTCGGAAACAAGAAAATCGCGGGTATTCTTCTTGAGCTAGTAGGGGATCCGGCAGATGTTTGCCATGTGGTGCTGGGTATAGGCATTAATGTGAACATGCAGGTTGCTGAGGAGGTTGACCAGCAATGGACGTCGATTCGGCTCGAGACGGGCAAAAGCTGCGATCGCAACGTATTGGTGGCTGAGTTGAGCGAGCAACTGCGCGGCTATATCCAGCGTCATCAGGTTGATGGTTTCTCTGCGTTCCAGGAAGAGTGGGAAAAGGATCACATGTGGCAAGGGCGTCCGGTTTCCTTGATTGCGGGCGTTAGTCATATAGAAGGCGTAGTGCTTGGCATTGATAGCCAGGGTGCGCTGCGCTTGAAGGTGGACGGCGTGGAAAGAGTGTTTAGTGGTGGTGAGCTCAGCCTGAGGTTGCGTGATGATTCTTGAGCTCGACTGTGGGAATAGCTTTATCAAGTGGCGTGTATTGAATGCAGCTGCTGGCGGTCTGTTCGCGGAAGGCGTTGTCGACTCGGATCAAGCTCTGGTGGAGAGCCTGTGCGCATTTGACAGCATGTCGCTGCGTAAATGTCGGTTGGTCAGCGTAAGGACCGGTGAAGAAACTGCCGCGCTCACCCGAATTCTCGAGCAGACGTTCGGGGTTTCGGTCGTGTGCGCCGAGTCAGCCAGTGAAATGTCTGGTGTCAAGAATGGCTATGACGACTATGAACGCTTGGGGTTGGATCGTTGGTTGGCGATGCTTGGTGGCTTTCATTTGGCTGCAGGCGCCTGTCTGATTCTGGATTTCGGCACCGCAGTGACGGCCGACTTTATTAATGCCGAAGGTGAGCACCTGGGGGGATTCATTTGCCCAGGGATGCCCTTGATGCGTAACCAATTGCGTACACATACCCGGAAAATCCGTTATGGGGACTTGGCTGCCGAAAAAGCGCTGACGAGCCATGCTCCAGGGCGCAGTACCGTAGAGGCGGTGGAGCGCGGGTGCTCTTTAATGTTGAGAGGTTTTGTCCTGACCCAGATGGAAATGGCTCGATCCTATTGGGGGGAGCGCTTTACTGTCTTTATTACCGGTGGCGATGCTGGGTTGGTGGCGGACGTCGTGCCTGATGCTCGGATCGTCCCCGACCTGGTATTTGTAGGTTTGGCGATGGCGTGCCCTTTAACTTGAGGTTCGTATGCGTTGGTTGTTCCTGCTGCTCGTTGTTCTCAATGTGTTCTATTACGTCTGGCATCAGCAGGAAGCGCCCTTGCGTGCGAAAGATGTCACGCCCCTCAGTATGTACCGTGGGTCCCAGCAAGATATTCGTTTATTGAGTGAGGCGGCTGGTGGCTCTGGGGCAGGGCAGGACGCGCGCCGTGCCGGACAGGAGTGTCTGTTTTTGGGTGGTTTGACTCAAGAAAACAGTATTTCCGCGCTGCAGCTGCGTCTAGCTACCATGAGTGTGAAGGTTCAGGCGTCGCAAAAGGATCTTCCCGAGCCTGGTTTCTGGCTGCGCATTGCGCCCGAAAGCCAGCGTTTATTGGGGGATGTGCAGTTGCAGAACCTTTCCAAGGAATTCAATGAGTTAAAACATAAAATAATGCTGTGTGAGGGGGTTGCACCGCTGGAATAGTTTGCATAGAATGGCGCCCGCTCCACAGCGAACACCTAAACAGGTTGTCAAAGCGGAGCGGTGTCAACGCAGCTAACCTCAGGTTTTTAATGAGAAAATGCTTGACAGAAGGTCGGCGTAGTATAGAATGCCGGCTCGCTTAGGAGGGGTTCCCGAGCGGCCAAAGGGATCAGACTGTAAATCTGACGTCTACGACTTCGAAGGTTCGAATCCTTCCCCCTCCACCATTTTTAGCGTGAGCTGCAAGCTCCGCGGGTATAGTTTAGTGGTAGAACCTCAGCCTTCCAAGCTGATGATGCGGGTTCGATTCCCGCTACCCGCTCCAAGTTTGCAGGTTGTGCAAAGTTTTACGCTCTTGTAGCTCAGTTGGTAGAGCACACCCTTGGTAAGGGTGAGGTCAGCGGTTCAAATCCGCTCAAGAGCTCCATATAACAAGGCAGATATGAAAATATCTGCCTTTGTTTTAATGGTAGATATCGTTCGTCTAATTCTTCTGTTGAGGGTGTTATCGATGGCTAAGGAAAAATTTGATCGTTCCCTGCCCCACGTCAACGTAGGGACCATTGGTCACGTTGACCACGGTAAAACCACTCTGACCGCTGCTCTGACTCGCGTCTGCTCCGAAGTTTTCGGTTCGGCCGTAGTTGAATTCGACAAGATCGACAGCGCTCCAGAAGAAAAAGCTCGCGGTATCACCATCAACACCGCACACGTTGAGTACAACTCGCTGATCCGTCACTACGCTCACGTTGACTGCCCAGGTCACGCTGACTATGTGAAGAACATGATCACCGGTGCTGCTCAAATGGACGGCGCTATTCTGGTTTGCTCGGCAGCTGATGGTCCGATGCCACAAACCCGTGAGCACATCCTGCTGTCCCGCCAGGTAGGCGTTCCGTACATCGTGGTTTTCCTGAACAAGGCTGATCTGGTAGACGACGCTGAGCTGCTGGAACTGGTTGAGATGGAAGTTCGCGACCTGCTGTCCACCTACGACTTCCCGGGCGATGATACTCCAATCATCATCGGTTCGGCTCGTATGGCGCTGGAAGGCAAAGACGACAACGAGATGGGCACCACTGCCGTCAAGAAGCTGGTTGAAACTCTGGACAGCTACATCCCAGAACCAGTTCGTATGATCGACAAGCCATTCCTGATGCCAATCGAAGACGTATTCTCGATCTCGGGTCGTGGTACTGTTGTGACTGGTCGTATCGAGCGCGGTATCGTTCGCGTTCAAGATGCACTGGAAATCGTTGGTCTGCGCGACACCACCACCACCACCTGCACCGGTGTTGAGATGTTCCGCAAGCTGCTCGACGAAGGTCGTGCTGGCGAGAACTGCGGCGTTCTGCTGCGTGGTACCAAGCGTGACGACGTTGAGCGTGGTCAGGTTCTGGTCAAGCCAGGTTCGGTTAAGCCGCACACCAAGTTCACCGCAGAAGTTTACGTTCTGAGCAAGGAAGAAGGCGGTCGTCACACTCCGTTCTTCAAAGGCTACCGTCCACAGTTCTACTTCCGTACTACTGACGTGACTGGTAACTGCGAGCTGCCAGAAGGCGTTGAAATGGTAATGCCAGGTGACAACATTCAGATGACTGTTACCCTGATCAAAACCATCGCGATGGAAGATGGTCTGCGTTTCGCTATCCGTGAAGGCGGTCGTACCGTCGGCGCTGGTGTCGTAGCCAAAATCATCGAATAAGCGGTTGTAATGTATTTTTCGGGCCGGCATAATGGTCGGCCTGATTTTGTTTTAGGTCAGTAGCTCAATTGGCAGAGCGACGGTCTCCAAAACCGTAGGTTGGGGGTTCGATTCCCTCCTGACCTGCCAGATTCACTCGGTGTGTCTGGCTTTCTTTTCACAGGATCTTCATAGATGACTCCTAAGGCTGAAGCTCAAGGCTCTCGCTTCGATCTGCTCAAGTGGCTTGTAGTAGTTGCTTTGGTGGTTGTTGGCGTTGTTGGCAATCAGTATTACGCTGCTTCGCCGATCCTGTACCGTGTACTCGCTTTGCTCGTAATTGCTGCTGTAGCTGCCTTTGTAGGCCTGCAGACTGCAAAGGGCAAGTCGTTCTTTGTACTGGTTAAGGAAGCGCGCACCGAGATTCGTAAAGTCGTATGGCCAACTCGCCAGGAAACCACTCAGACAACGTTGATCGTTGTTGCTGTGGTTATCGTAATGGCGTTGCTGTTGTGGGGTGTTGATTCCCTGCTCGGCTGGCTTGTTTCCTTGATTGTCGGCTAAGGGTGTCCCGTGGCTAAGCGTTGGTACGTTGTGCATGCTTACTCGGGTTACGAGAAGCATGTCATGCGCTCGCTGATTGAGCGCGTTAAGCTGGCTGGCATGGAAGATGGCTTCGGCGAAATTCTGGTTCCCACTGAAGAAGTGGTTGAAATGCGTAATGGCCAGAAGCGCAAAAGCGAACGCAAGTTCTTCCCAGGCTATGTGCTGGTACAGATGGATATGAATGAGGGTACTTGGCACTTGGTCAAGGATACTCCTCGGGTGATGGGCTTTATTGGCGGTACCGCCGACAAGCCGGCTCCAATCACCGACAAAGAGGCGGAAGCCATTCTACGTCGCGTTGCTGATGGTAGCGATAAGCCGAAGCCGAAGACTCTGTTTGAGCCGGGTGAGGTGGTTCGTGTTACTGACGGTCCATTCGCTGACTTTAACGGCACCGTCGAAGAAGTTAACTACGAAAAAAGCCGTGTCCAGGTGGCAGTGCTTATTTTCGGTCGCTCTACCCCGGTAGAGTTGGAGTTCAGTCAGGTCGAAAAGGTCTAACTGAACAAGCATCCCAACCCCGCAGCCCTAGGCTGTGGGGTTTTGTCGTCACTGGGATAAACGCGCAAGTAACCGGGGAGCCTTTCGAGGCGTTCGAACCCGTAATTGGAGTGCCTCATGGCCAAGAAGATTACCGCTTACATCAAGCTGCAAGTGAAGGCCGCTCAGGCTAACCCAAGCCCACCTGTTGGTCCTGCTCTGGGTCAGCACGGCGTGAACATCATGGAATTCTGCAAGGCTTTCAACGCCCGTACTCAGGGTCTTGAAGCAGGTCTGCCGACTCCAGTGATCATCACTGTCTACAGCGACCGTAGCTTCACTTTCGAAACCAAATCCACCCCTGCTTCGGTTCTGCTGAAGAAGGCGGCCGGTCTGACCAGCGGTTCCGCTCGTCCGAACACCGTTAAGGTTGGCACTGTTACCCGTGCTCAGCTGGAAGAAATCGCGAAAACCAAAAACGCGGATCTGACTGCAGCTGATATGGATGCAGCCGTGCGTACTATCGCCGGTTCTGCTCGTAGCATGGGCCTTAACGTGGAGGGTGTGTAATGGCTAAGCTGACCAAGCGTCAAAAGGCTATCGCCGGCAAAATCGAAGCAGGCAAGGCCTACAACATTGTAGACGCTGCTGCTCTGCTGGCTGAGCTGTCGACTGTCAAGTTCAGCGAGTCGTTCGACGTTGCTGTAAACCTGGGTGTAGACCCGCGTAAATCCGACCAGGTTGTTCGTAGCGCTACTGTGCTGCCACACGGCACTGGCAAGACCGTTCGCGTTGCTGTGTTCACCCAGGGTCCAGCTGCTGAGGCCGCTCTGGCTGCCGGCGCTGACCGTGTAGGTATGGACGATCTGGCTGCCGAAATGAAAGGCGGCGACCTGAACTATGACGTAGTGATCGCATCCCCGGATGCCATGCGCGTTGTAGGTCAACTGGGTCAGATCCTCGGTCCACGTGGCCTGATGCCTAACCCGAAAGTCGGCACCGTAACTCCAGACGTAGCTACCGCGGTTAAAAACGCCAAGGCTGGTCAGGTTCGTTATCGCACCGACAAAAACGGCATCATCCACACCTCCGTTGGCAAGATCGGCTTCGATGCCGTCAAGCTGAAGGAAAACGTTGAAGCCCTGATCGCTGACCTGAAGCGTATCAAACCAGCTTCCTCGAAAGGTATCTACGTCAAGCGCGTTACCCTGAGCACCACTATGGGCCCAGGTCTGGTTATCGACCAGAGCTCGCTGGACGCGTAAGACAAAGGTTGGTGCGATTATTCGCGCCAATTGAAAGATTGGGGTCCCTGCCTGGCGGGGGCTATCCAAGACCGTAGGCGGCGCAAGCCTTAAACCACAAGCCTACGCAGATGGTGCTCCCGGTTCCTTACCGAATCAGACACCAAAACGACATTCGGTTTCGACCGAGTGAAACGGTAACAAGCAGGAGTTAAACCCGTGGCAATTAATCTCGAAGACAAGAAGGCCATCGTCGCTGAAGTCAACGAGGCTGCCAAAGTCGCTCTGTCCGCTGTCGTGGTTGATGCCCGTGGCGTAACAGTAGGCGCAATGACCGGACTCCGTAAAGAGGCTCGTGAAGCTGGCGTTTACGTACGTGTTGTACGTAACACCCTGCTCAAGCGCGCAGTTGCTGACACTGAATACAGTGTTCTCAACGACGTGTTCACCGGCCCGACCCTGATTGCATTCTCGAACGAACATCCGGGCGCTGCTGCCCGTATCTTCAAAGAGTTTGCCAAGGGTCAGGACAAGTTCGAGATCAAGGCAGCTGCGTTCGAGGGCAAGTTCCTCGCAGCTAATCAGATCGACGTACTGGCAACTCTGCCGACCCGTGACGAAGCAATTTCTCAGCTGATGAGCGTGATTCAAGGCGCTACCAGCAAGTTGGCTCGTACTCTGGCGGCAATTCGCGACCAGAAAGAAGCTGCCGCAGCCTAAGGCTCGTCAACTTCTCGCGTTTTTTGTTTATTTCGATGGTCGCGTAGGCCGTCCCCCAATTCAGGAATTGAGTCATGTCTCTGACTAACGAACAAATCATCGAAGCAATCGGCCAGAAATCCGTAGTGGAAATCGTTGAGCTGATCAAAGCGATGGAAGAAACCTTCGGTGTTACCGCTGCTGCCGCTTCGGCTGGCCCAGCTGTAGCTGCTGCTGCTGTTGAAGAGCAAACCGAGTTCAACGTTGTTCTGCTGGAAGCTGGCGAGAAGAAGGTTAACGTGATCAAGGCAGTTCGTGAACTGACCGGTCTGGGCCTGAAAGAAGCCAAAGAGAAAGTAGACGGCGCTCCTCAGGTTGTAGCTGAAGGCGTTTCGAAAGAAGCTGCTGAAGACGCCAAGAAGAAGCTGGAAGAAGCAGGCGCTAAAGTCGAGCTGAAATAAGTATCGACTTTGCTCCTCCAGCCCGAGCGTCAAGCGACAGGCTGATGGCTGGTGGCTCTTGCCACCGGCCTTTTTCCGTTATTGGCAGCCGACTGGGTCGGTGCTGATAAAGGCGCTGTAACCACCCGATGCGGTGGCGCAAACCATGGGGTTTGCACGATTTTCTGGCTGCTCCCGTCGGGAGGGGCCAAACAAGCAGGTGACCAAGCTGGGGAACGCTGATGGCTTACTCATATACTGAGAAAAAACGTATCCGCAAGGACTTTAGCAAGTTGCCGGACGTCATGGATGTGCCGTACCTCCTGGCCATCCAGCTGGATTCGTATCGTGAATTCTTGCAAGCGGGAGCGACTAAAGATCAGTTCCGCGACGTGGGCCTGCATGCGGCCTTCAAATCCGTTTTCCCGATCATCAGCTACTCCGGCAATGCTGCGCTGGAGTACGTCGGTTATCGCCTGGGCGAACCGGCATTTGATGTCAAAGAATGCGTATTGCGCGGTGTAACTTTCGCCGTACCTTTGCGGGTAAAAGTGCGCCTGATCATTTTCGACAAAGAATCGTCGAACAAAGCGATCAAGGACATCAAAGAGCAAGAAGTCTACATGGGCGAAATCCCATTGATGACTGAGAACGGTACCTTCGTAATCAACGGTACCGAGCGTGTTATCGTTTCCCAGCTGCACCGTTCCCCGGGCGTGTTCTTCGACCACGACCGCGGCAAGACGCACAGCTCCGGTAAACTGTTGTACTCCGCGCGCATCATTCCTTACCGCGGTTCGTGGCTGGACTTCGAGTTCGACCCGAAAGACTGCGTGTTCGTGCGTATCGACCGTCGTCGCAAGCTGCCGGCCTCGGTGCTCCTGCGCGCGCTCGGCTACACCACCGAAGAAGTGCTGGACGCTTTCTACACCACCAACGTATTCCACGTTAAAGGCGAAGGCCTGAGCCTGGAACTGGTGCCTCAGCGTCTGCGCGGTGAAGTGGCTGTCCTCGATATCCAGGACGATAAAGGCAAGGTTATTGTCGAGCAGGGCCGTCGTATTACTGCCCGCCACATCAACCAGCTGGAAAAGGCCGGGATCAAAGAGCTGGACGTGCCTCTGGACTATGTCCTGGGTCGCACCACCGCCAAGGTCATCGTGCATCCGGCTACCGGCGAAATCCTGGCAGAGTGCAACACCGAGCTGTCGACCGAAGTCCTGGCGAAAATCGCCAAGGCTGGCGTTGTTCGCATCGAAACTCTGTACACCAACGACATCGACTGCGGTCCGTTCATCTCCGACACGCTGAAGATCGACTCCACCAGCAACCAATTGGAAGCGCTGGTCGAAATCTATCGCATGATGCGTCCAGGTGAGCCACCAACCAAAGACGCTGCCGAAACCCTGTTCAACAACCTGTTCTTCAGCCCTGAGCGCTATGACCTGTCTGCGGTCGGCCGGATGAAGTTCAACCGTCGTATCGGTCGTACCGAGATCGAAGGTTCGGGCGTGCTGTGCAAGGAAGACATCGTCGCGGTACTGAAGACCCTGGTCGACATCCGTAACGGTAAAGGCATCGTCGATGACATCGACC
Source organism: Pseudomonas sp. B21-051 (assembly GCF_024748795.1). NCBI lineage: Bacteria > Pseudomonadati > Pseudomonadota > Gammaproteobacteria > Pseudomonadales > Pseudomonadaceae > Pseudomonas > Pseudomonas sp. B21-051. Next base: position 5,357,266 of record NZ_CP087166.1, on the reverse strand, counting down.
ACTTGGGTAACCGTCGTGTTCGCTGCGTAGGCGAAATGGCCGAGAACCAGTTCCGCGTTGGCCTGGTACGTGTTGAGCGTGCGGTCAAAGAGCGTCTGTCGATGGCTGAAAGCGAAGGCCTGATGCCGCAAGACCTGATCAACGCCAAGCCAGTGGCTGCGGCGGTGAAGGAGTTCTTCGGTTCCAGCCAGCTCTCGCAGTTCATGGACCAGAACAACCCGCTGTCCGAGATCACCCACAAGCGTCGTGTATCTGCACTCGGCCCTGGCGGTCTGACTCGTGAGCGCGCAGGCTTTGAAGTCCGTGACGTACACCCGACTCACTATGGTCGTGTCTGCCCGATTGAAACGCCGGAAGGTCCGAACATCGGTCTGATCAACTCCCTGGCTGCTTATGCCCGCACCAACCAGTACGGCTTCCTGGAAAGCCCGTACCGTGTGGTGAAAGAGGGTGTAGTCACCGACGAGATCGTGTTCCTGTCCGCCATTGAAGAAGCCGATCACGTGATCGCGCAGGCTTCGGCGACCATGAACGACCAGAAAGTCCTGATCGACGAACTGGTAGCCGTACGTCACCTGAACGAATTCACCGTCAAGGCGCCGGAAGACGTCACCCTGATGGACGTTTCGCCGAAGCAGGTAGTTTCGGTCGCAGCGTCGCTGATTCCGTTCCTCGAGCACGACGACGCCAACCGTGCGTTGATGGGTTCGAACATGCAGCGTCAAGCTGTACCAACCCTGCGCGCTGACAAGCCGCTGGTAGGTACCGGCATGGAGCGTAACGTGGCTCGCGACTCCGGCGTTTGCGTCGTGGCTCGTCGTGGCGGCGTGATCGACTCCGTTGATGCCAGCCGTATCGTGGTTCGTGTTGCTGATGACGAAGTTGAAACCGGCGAAGCTGGTGTAGACATCTACAACCTGACCAAATACACCCGCTCGAACCAGAACACCTGCATCAACCAGCGTCCGCTGGTGAGCAAGGGCGATCGCGTTCAGCGTAGCGACATCATGGCCGACGGCCCGTCCACCGACATGGGTGAACTGGCACTGGGTCAGAACATGCGCATCGCGTTCATGGCATGGAACGGCTTCAACTTCGAAGACTCCATCTGCCTTTCCGAGCGTGTGGTTCAGGAAGACCGTTTCACCACGATCCACATTCAGGAACTGACCTGTGTGGCCCGTGACACCAAGCTTGGTCCAGAGGAAATCACTGCGGACATCCCGAACGTGGGTGAAGCTGCACTGAACAAGCTGGACGAAGCCGGTATCGTCTACGTAGGTGCTGAAGTAGGCGCAGGCGACATCCTGGTCGGTAAGGTCACTCCGAAAGGCGAGACCCAACTGACTCCGGAAGAAAAACTGCTGCGTGCGATCTTCGGTGAAAAAGCCAGTGACGTTAAAGACACCTCCCTGCGTGTGCCTACCGGTACCAAAGGTACTGTCATCGACGTACAGGTCTTCACCCGCGACGGCGTTGAGCGTGATGCTCGTGCACTGTCGATCGAGAAGTCCCAGCTGGACGAGATCCGCAAGGACCTGAACGAAGAGTTCCGTATCGTTGAAGGCGCGACCTTCGAACGTCTGCGCTCCGCTCTGGTAGGCCACAAGGCCGAAGGCGGCGCCGGTCTGAAGAAAGGTCAGGACATCACCGACGAAGTTCTCGACGGTCTTGAGCATGGCCAGTGGTTCAAACTGCGCATGGCTGAAGATGCTCTGAACGAGCAGCTCGAGAAGGCTCAGGCCTACATCGTTGATCGCCGCCGTCTGCTGGACGACAAGTTCGAAGACAAGAAGCGCAAACTGCAGCAGGGCGATGACCTGGCTCCAGGCGTGCTGAAAATCGTCAAGGTTTACCTGGCAATCCGTCGTCGCATCCAGCCGGGCGACAAGATGGCCGGTCGTCACGGTAACAAAGGTGTGGTCTCCGTGATCATGCCGGTTGAAGACATGCCGCACGATGCCAATGGCACCCCGGTCGACGTCGTCCTCAACCCGTTGGGCGTACCTTCGCGTATGAACGTTGGTCAGATCCTTGAAACCCACCTGGGCCTCGCGGCCAAAGGTCTGGGCGAGAAGATCAACCGGATGGTCGAAGAGCAGCGTAAAGTCGCAGAGCTGCGCACCTTCCTGGACGAGATCTACAACCAGATCGGCGGTCGTAACGAAGATCTGGACAGCTTCTCCGATCAGGAAATCCTGGATCTGGCGAAGAACCTGCGTGGCGGCGTTCCAATGGCCACTCCAGTGTTCGACGGTGCCAAGGAAAGCGAAATCAAGGCCATGCTGAAACTGGCAGACCTGCCGGAAAGCGGCCAGATGCAGCTGACTGACGGCCGTACCGGCAACAAGTTCGAGCGTCCAGTTACCGTTGGCTACATGTACATGCTGAAGCTGAACCACTTGGTAGACGACAAGATGCACGCGCGTTCTACCGGTTCGTACAGCCTGGTTACCCAGCAGCCGCTGGGTGGTAAGGCGCAGTTCGGTGGTCAGCGTTTCGGGGAGATGGAGGTCTGGGCACTGGAAGCATACGGTGCTGCTTACACTCTGCAAGAAATGCTCACAGTGAAGTCGGACGATGTGAACGGCCGTACCAAGATGTACAAAAACATCGTGGATGGCGATCACCGTATGGAGCCGGGCATGCCCGAGTCCTTCAACGTGTTGATCAAGGAAATTCGTTCCCTCGGCATCGATATCGATCTGGAAACCGAATAACACGTGACGCGATCGAGAGCGGGGCAGGACTGCCCGCTCTCTGCTCCGCCAGGAGGAAAGGCCTTGAAAGACCTACTGAATTTGCTGAAAAACCAGGGTCAAGTCGAAGAGTTCGACGCCATCCGTATCGGATTGGCCTCGCCTGAGATGATCCGCTCGTGGTCGTTCGGTGAAGTTAAAAAGCCGGAAACCATCAACTACCGTACGTTCAAACCTGAGCGTGACGGTCTGTTCTGCGCCAAGATCTTTGGCCCGGTAAAGGATTACGAGTGCCTGTGCGGTAAGTACAAGCGCTTGAAGCATCGTGGTGTGATCTGCGAGAAGTGCGGCGTTGAAGTTGCACTGGCAAAGGTTCGTCGTGAGCGCATGGCGCACATCGAGCTGGCTTCGCCGGTTGCCCACATCTGGTTCCTGAAATCGCTGCCGTCCCGTATCGGCCTGCTGATGGACATGACCCTGCGTGATATCGAACGCGTTCTCTACTTCGAGAGCTATGTCGTTATCGATCCGGGCATGACCACCCTTGAAAAAGGTCAGCTGCTGAACGACGAGCAGTACTTCGAAGCGCTGGAAGAGTTCGGTGACGACTTCGACGCCCGCATGGGTGCAGAAGCTGTCCGTGAACTGCTCCACGCTATCGACCTGGAGCACGAGATTGGCCGTCTGCGCGAAGAGATTCCGCAAACCAACTCGGAAACCAAGATCAAGAAACTGTCCAAGCGTCTGAAGTTGATGGAAGCCTTCCAGGGTTCCGGCAACCTGCCAGAGTGGATGGTGCTGACCGTTCTGCCGGTTCTGCCGCCAGATCTGCGTCCACTGGTCCCGCTGGATGGCGGTCGTTTCGCGACTTCCGACCTCAACGATCTGTATCGTCGAGTGATCAACCGTAACAACCGTTTGAAGCGCCTGCTGGATCTGTCCGCTCCGGACATCATCGTGCGCAACGAAAAGCGCATGTTGCAGGAAGCTGTCGATGCACTGCTCGACAACGGTCGTCGTGGCCGCGCTATCACCGGTTCGAACAAGCGTCCTCTGAAATCCCTGGCTGACATGATCAAGGGTAAGCAAGGTCGTTTCCGTCAGAACTTGCTCGGTAAGCGTGTTGACTACTCCGGTCGTTCGGTAATTACCGTAGGTCCGACCCTGCGTCTGCACCAGTGCGGTCTGCCGAAGAAGATGGCTCTCGAGCTGTTCAAACCGTTCATTTTCGGCAAGCTGGAAATGCGTGGTCTCGCGACCACCATCAAAGCGGCCAAGAAAATGGTCGAGCGCGAACTGCCAGAGGTTTGGGACGTTCTCGCTGAAGTGATTCGCGAACACCCGGTTCTTCTCAACCGTGCACCGACCCTTCACCGTCTGGGTATCCAGGCGTTTGAACCGGTACTGATCGAAGGTAAGGCTATCCAGCTGCATCCTCTGGTCTGCGCCGCATACAACGCCGACTTCGACGGCGACCAAATGGCCGTGCACGTACCGCTGACGCTGGAAGCCCAGCTCGAAGCGCGTGCGTTGATGATGTCGACCAACAACATTCTGTCGCCAGCCAACGGTGAGCCAATCATCGTGCCGTCGCAGGACGTTGTATTGGGTCTGTACTACATGACTCGTGAAGCGATCAACGCCAAGGGCGAAGGTCGTGTGTTCGCGGATCTGCAGGAAGTTGACCGTGTGTTCCGTGCCGGCGAAGCCGCACTGCATGCCAAGGTCAAGGTTCGTATCAACGAAACCGTCAACGACCGTGACGGCAACAGCGTGAGCGGTACCCGTATCGTCGATACTACCGTCGGCCGTGCGCTGCTGTTCCAGGTTGTGCCAAAAGGTCTGTCGTACGACGTCGTCAACCTGCCGATGAAGAAAAAGGCGATCTCCAAGCTGATCAACCAGTGCTACCGCGTGGTTGGTCTGAAAGAGACCGTGATCTTCGCTGACCAGTTGATGTACACCGGTTTCGCTTACTCGACCATCTCCGGCGTTTCCATCGGTGTTAACGACTTCGTTATCCCGGATGAAAAAGCCCGCATCATCGGTGCAGCCACTGACGAAGTGAAAGAGATCGAAAGCCAGTACGCCTCCGGCCTGGTAACCCAGGGCGAGAAGTACAACAAAGTGATCGACCTTTGGTCGAAGGCGAACGACGAAGTTTCCAAGGCGATGATGGCCAACCTCTCGAAAGAGAAGGTCATCGACCGTCACGGCGACGAAGTCGACCAAGAGTCCTTCAACTCGATGTACATGATGGCCGACTCGGGTGCGCGGGGTTCCGCAGCACAGATTCGTCAGCTGGCCGGTATGCGTGGTCTGATGGCCAAGCCGGACGGTTCCATCATTGAAACGCCGATTACTGCGAACTTCCGTGAAGGTCTGAGCGTACTCCAGTACTTCATCTCGACTCACGGTGCTCGTAAAGGTCTGGCGGATACCGCGTTGAAAACTGCGAACTCCGGTTACCTGACTCGTCGTCTGGTAGACGTGGCGCAGGATCTGGTTGTAACCGAGATCGATTGCGGCACCGAACACGGTCTGCTGATGACTCCGCACATTGAAGGCGGTGACGTTGTAGAGCCGTTGGGTGAGCGCGTATTGGGTCGTGTTATTGCCCGTGACGTATTCAAGCCTGGCACCGAGGACGTCATCGTTCCTGCCGGTACCCTGGTAGACGAGAAGTGGGTCGAGTTCATCGAGCTGAACAGCATCGACGAAGTGATCGTGCGTTCGCCGATCAGCTGCGAAACCCGCTATGGCATTTGCGCCAAGTGCTACGGCCGTGATCTGGCTCGTGGTCACCAGGTGAACATCGGTGAAGCGGTCGGCGTTATTGCTGCCCAGTCCATCGGTGAGCCGGGTACCCAGCTGACCATGCGTACGTTCCACATCGGTGGTGCGGCAAGCCGTACTTCCGCAGCCGACAGCGTTCAGGTGAAGAATGGCGGTACTGTCCGTCTGCACAACCTGAAGCACGTTGAGCGTGTGGATGGCCACCTGGTTGCTGTATCCCGTTCCGGTGAGCTGGCAATCGCTGATGACTTCGGTCGTGAGCGTGAGCGTTACAAGCTGCCGTACGGTGCTGTGATCTCGGTTAAAGAAGGTGACAAGGTCGACGCTGGCGCAATCGTGGCCAAGTGGGATCCGCACACTCACCCGATCGTTACCGAAATGAAAGGTACCGTGACCTACGTGGGCATGGAAGAAGGCATCACGATCAAGCGTCAGACTGACGAATTGACCGGTATGACCAACATTGAAGTACTCGACGCGAAAGATCGTCCAGCTGCGGGCAAAGAAATCCGTCCAGCAGTGAAGATGGTCGACGACAACGGCAAGGATCTGTTGCTGCCAGGCACTGACGTTATCGCTCAGTACTTCCTGCCAGCCAACGCCCTGGTCGGTGTTGCGGACGGTGCGAAGATCGCGATCGGTGATGTTATCGCTCGTATCCCGCAAGAAACTTCGAAAACTCGCGACATCACCGGTGGTCTGCCGCGTGTTGCCGACCTGTTCGAAGCTCGTCGTCCGAAAGAAGCATCGATTTTGGCTGAAGTCAGCGGCACCATCGCGTTCGGTAAAGAGACCAAAGGCAAACGCCGTCTGGTCATTACCCCGAACGACGGTAGTGATCCGTACGAAGAGCTGATTCCGAAGTGGCGTCACCTGAACGTGTTCGAAGGCGAACAGGTAAACCGCGGCGAAGTTATCTCCGACGGTCCAAGCGATCCGCACGACATCCTGCGTCTGCTGGGTGTGAGCGCGCTGGCCAAATACATCGTGAACGAGATCCAGGACGTTTACCGTCTGCAAGGCGTGAAGATCAACGACAAGCACATCGAGACCATCCTGCGTCAGATGCTGCGTAAGGTTGAGATCTCCGAGTCCGGCGATTCCAGCTTCATCAAGGGCGACCAGATGGAACTGACTCACGTACTGGTAGAGAACGAGCGTCTGAACGCGGAAGACAAGTTTGTCTCCAAGTTCACCCGCGTTCTGCTGGGTATCACCAAGGCGTCGTTGTCCACCGAATCGTTCATCTCGGCGGCTTCCTTCCAGGAAACCACCCGCGTATTGACCGAAGCGGCAGTCACCGGCAAGCGCGACTACTTGCGCGGCCTGAAAGAAAACGTGGTCGTGGGTCGTCTGATCCCGGCCGGTACCGGTCTGGCTTATCACAGCGAGCGCAAGCGTCGTCGTGATGCAGACAAGCCGTTGCGCGTAAGCGCCAGTGAAGTGGAAGCTGCACTGACCGAAGCGTTGAACTCGAGCGGTAACTGAGTTCTGCGATAAATGAGCTGAGGCCCTGATCGCTCCGTTCGTCGAATCGAGACAAATTGTCAAGGTTCGACGGGCGGGGAGGTCGGGGCCTTGCCTTGACTGGGGACAAGATCCTCTTTAGACTCTTGATCCCCTAAATTTGGCGGGAATCCGTTCCTGTCATTTTGCTTTTCTTGCAAGACAATAGCGTCGCAAGACAACAGTGGAGCTAGTAGATGGCAACTATCAACCAGCTGGTACGTCAGCCGCGTAAGCGTATCGTCGAGAAATCCGACGTACCTGCGCTGCAGAACTGCCCGCAACGTCGTGGCGTGTGCACCCGTGTGTACACCACCACGCCGAAAAAACCTAACTCGGCACTGCGTAAAGTATGCCGTGTGCGTCTGACCAACGGTTTCGAGGTTTCCTCGTACATCGGTGGTGAAGGCCACAACCTGCAAGAGCACAGCGTGGTACTGATCCGCGGCGGTCGTGTAAAAGACTTGCCAGGTGTTCGTTACCACACCGTTCGCGGCTCCTTGGATACTTCCGGCGTTAAAGGCCGTAACCAGGGTCGTTCGAAGTACGGTACCAAGCGTCCGAAGTAATCGGCCGTTTTGCAGATTTTCATTTTATTGAGTCGATAAGAGTAAGGTCGGGCTTGCATCCACTGGATCTGTCCCGAACTAACCTGAAGACCGCTTGAGGGCTTATCATGCCAAGACGTCGCGTAGCAGCAAAGCGTGAGATTCTGGACGATCCGAAATACGGAAGCCAGATCCTCGCCAAATTCATGAACCACGTTATGGAAAGCGGCAAGAAAGCCGTTGCCGAGCGTATCGTTTATGGTGCCCTGGAAACCGTGAAGGCTCGTAAGGCCGGCACCGATCCCCTGGAACTCTTCGAAAAAGCACTCGACGCCATCGCTCCGCTGGTCGAAGTGAAGTCGCGCCGCGTTGGTGGTGCTACTTACCAGGTTCCGGTCGAGGTTCGTCCTTCCCGCCGTAACGCTCTGGCAATGCGCTGGTTGGTAGACTTCGCCCGTAAGCGTGGCGAGAAGTCTATGGCTCTGCGCTTGGCTGGCGAACTGCTGGATGCTGCTGAAGGTAAAGGTGCTGCTGTTAAGAAGCGTGAAGACGTGCACCGTATGGCCGAAGCCAACAAAGCTTTCTCGCACTACCGCTTCTAATTTTAGCTTCACTAATTTTGCGAGGGCTTTATGGCTCGTACTACTCCGATTAGTCGCTACCGTAACATCGGTATCGTCGCTCACGTGGATGCTGGTAAAACCACCACCACCGAGCGCGTCCTTTTTTACACTGGCAAAAGTCACAAAATGGGCGAGGTGCATGACGGCGCCGCGACCACAGACTGGATGGTGCAGGAGCAGGAGCGTGGTATTACCATTACTTCTGCTGCCATCACCGCCTTCTGGAAAGGTTCCGAGAAGCAGTATCCTCATGAGCACCGCTTCAACGTCATCGATACCCCGGGCCACGTAGACTTCACCATTGAAGTTGAGCGTTCCCTGCGCGTACTCGACGGCGCTGTGGTTGTATTCTGCGGTACTTCGGGTGTTGAGCCTCAGTCGGAAACCGTATGGCGTCAGGCCAACAAATACGGCGTTCCACGTCTTGTTTACGTAAACAAGATGGACCGTGCTGGTGCCAACTTCCTGCGCGTGATCGGTCAGATCAAACAGCGTTTGGGTCACACTCCGGTGCCGATTCAGCTGGCTATCGGTTCGGAAGACAACTTCCAGGGCCAGATCGATCTGATCAACATGCAGGCTGTTTACTGGAACGACTCTGACAAGGGTATGGTTCCTGTTCGCAAGGAAATCCCTGCGGACATGCTCGAGCTCGCCACCGAGTGGCGCAGCAACATGGTTGAGGCTGCGGCCGAAGCCAGCGAAGAGCTGATGAACAAGTACCTGGAAGGCGAAGAGCTGTCGATCGAAGAGATCAAGGCTGCTCTGCGTCAGCGTACTATCGCTGGCGAAATCGTTCTGGCTGTATGCGGTTCGTCGTTCAAGAACAAGGGTGTTCCCCTGGTTCTCGACGCCGTTATCGACTTCCTGCCTGCTCCAACCGACATTCCTGCGATCAAGGGCTCCAACCCTGATAACGAGGAAGAGGAAATGGAGCGTCACGCAAGTGACGACGAGCCGTTCGCGGCGCTGGCGTTCAAAATCGCTACCGACCCATTCGTGGGTACCCTGACCTTCGTCCGCGTTTACTCGGGCGTGTTGAACTCCGGCGACGGCGTGATCAACTCGGTTAAAGGCAAGAAAGAGCGCGTGGGTCGTATGGTGCAAATGCACGCAAACGCCCGTGAAGAGATCAAGGAAGTACGCGCTGGTGACATCGCGGCCCTGATCGGCATGAAGGACGTCACCACTGGTGAAACCCTCTGCAACGCTGACAAGCCAATCATCCTGGTTCGCATGGACTTCCCGGAGCCGGTTATTTCGGTTGCCGTAGAGCCTAAGACCAAGGATGACCAGGAAAAAATGGGTATCGCACTGGGCAAACTGGCTCAGGAAGACCCGTCTTTCCGCGTTAAAACTGATGAAGAGACTGGTCAAACGATCATCTCCGGCATGGGCGAGCTGCACCTGGACATCCTGGTTGACCGGATGCGCCGTGAGTTCAACGTCGAAGCCAACATCGGTAAGCCTCAGGTTTCCTATCGTGAGCGCATCACGAAGAACTGCGAAATCGAAGGCAAGTTCGTTCGCCAGTCCGGCGGTCGTGGTCAGTTCGGCCACTGCTGGATTCGTTTTGCTCCTGCTGATGAAGGTCAGGAAGGTCTGCAATTCGTGAACGAAGTTGTAGGTGGTGTGGTTCCTAAGGAATACATCCCGGCTATCCAGAAGGGTATCGAAGAGCAGATGAAGAACGGCGTTGTTGCCGGCTATCCGCTGATCGGCCTGAAGGCTACCGTGTTCGATGGTTCTTACCACGACGTCGACTCCAACGAGATGGCGTTTAAAGTGGCTGCTTCCATGGCGACCAAGCAACTGGCCCAGAAGGGCGGTGGTGAGTTGCTCGAGCCGATCATGGCGGTAGAGGTTGTTACGCCTGAAGACTATATGGGTGATGTAATGGGCGACCTTAACCGTCGTCGCGGCATGATCCAGGGTATGGAAGACACAGTGTCCGGCAAGGTTATCCGTGCCGAGGTTCCACTGGGTGAGATGTTCGGTTATGCGACCGACGTTCGTTCCATGTCCCAGGGTCGCGCAAGCTACTCTATGGAATTCAAAAAATACGATACGGCTCCGTCGCACATCGTCGAATCCGTAACCAAAAAACAAGGCTGATTCAGCCCCTTTAGGCTAGGAGTTAATTGTCGTGGCTAAAGAAAAATTTGATCGTTCCCTACCGCACGTCAACGTTGGCACCATCGGTCACGTTGACCACGGTAAAACCACTCTGACCGCTGCTCTGACTCGCGTCTGCTCCGAAGTTTTCGGTTCGGCCGTAGTTGAATTCGACAAGATCGACAGCGCTCCAGAAGAAAAAGCTCGCGGTATCACCATCAACACCGCACACGTTGAGTACAACTCGCTGATCCGTCACTACGCTCACGTTGACTGCCCAGGTCACGCTGACTATGTGAAGAACATGATCACCGGTGCTGCTCAAATGGACGGCGCGATCCTGGTTTGCTCGGCCGCTGATGGTCCGATGCCACAAACCCGTGAGCACATCCTGCTGTCCCGTCAGGTAGGCGTTCCGTACATCGTGGTTTTCCTGAACAAGGCTGACCTGGTAGACGACGCTGAGCTGCTGGAACTGGTTGAGATGGAAGTTCGCGACCTGCTGTCCACCTACGACTTCCCGGGCGATGACACTCCAATCATCATCGGTTCGGCTCGTATGGCGCTGGAAGGCAAAGACGACAACGAGATGGGCACCACTGCCGTCAAGAAGCTGGTTGAAACTCTGGACAGCTACATCCCAGAACCAGTTCGTATGATCGACAAGCCATTCCTGATGCCAATCGAAGACGTATTCTCGATCTCGGGTCGTGGTACTGTTGTGACTGGTCGTATCGAGCGCGGTATCGTTCGCGTTCAAGATGCACTGGAAATCGTTGGTCTGCGCGACACCACCACCACCACCTGCACCGGTGTTGAGATGTTCCGCAAGCTGCTCGACGAAGGTCGTGCTGGCGAGAACTGCGGCGTTCTGCTGCGTGGTACCAAGCGTGACGACGTTGAGCGTGGTCAGGTTCTGGTCAAGCCAGGTTCGGTTAAGCCGCACACCAAGTTCACTGCAGAAGTTTACGTTCTGAGCAAGGAAGAAGGCGGTCGTCACACTCCGTTCTTCAAAGGCTACCGTCCACAGTTCTACTTCCGTACTACTGACGTGACTGGTAACTGCGAGCTGCCAGAAGGCGTTGAAATGGTAATGCCAGGTGACAACATTCAGATGACTGTTACCCTGATCAAAACCATCGCGATGGAAGATGGTCTGCGTTTCGCTATCCGTGAAGGCGGTCGTACCGTCGGCGCTGGCGTCGTAGCCAAAATCATCGAGTAATTCTCTTTTATAGAGTCTGCTTGATGAATTGAAAAAGCCCCCGCTCAGCGGGGGCTTTTTTATTGGGTTGACACCTATCTGGGGCGTCTATAGAATTGCGCCTCCTTTTAACGGGCGTATTGCGCCCGGTGGGAATAGCAGCCGGAGTCTGAAATCCAATGCAAAATCAGCAAATCCGTATCAGGTTGAAGGCTTTCGACCATCGCCTGATCGACCAATCAACCCAGGAAATCGTGGAAACCGCGAAACGTACTGGTGCTCAAGTGCGTGGTCCAATTCCACTGCCTACCCGTAAAGAGCGGTTCACCGTTCTGGTTTCCCCGCACGTCAACAAAGACGCGCGTGACCAGTACGAAATCCGCACTCATAAGCGCGTTCTGGACATCGTCCAGCCAACGGATAAAACCGTTGATGCTCTTATGAAGCTTGATCTTGCGGCCGGTGTGGAAGTGCAGATCAGCCTCGGCTAAGACTCGGTCTTGGTCGTGTAACGCTCTGAAATGGGCGGCCATAGCGGGTGAAAGCCCCGTACACTCATGAGGTTTACAACATGACTATTGGTGTAGTCGGTCGTAAATGCGGTATGACCCGTATTTTCACCGAAGAAGGTGTCTCCATTCCGGTCACGGTCATTGAGATCGAGCCGAATCGCGTCACCCAGTTCAAAACTGAAGAGACCGATGGCTATCGTGCAGTGCAAGTCACTGTCGGCGAGCGTCGTGCTTCGCGTGTAACAGCAGCTCAAGCTGGCCACTTCGCTAAAGCGAACGTTGCCGCTGGTCGCACCACCATGGAATTCCGTCTTGAAGAAGGCGAGTACCAGGCTGGCGATCTGATCAACGCTGAAATCTTCGCCGCTGGTCAACTGGTTGATGTAACCGGTCAGTCCAAGGGTAAAGGCTTCCAGGGTACGATCAAGCGTTGGAATTTCCGCGGGCAAGATAACACCCACGGTAACTCCGTATCCCACCGCGTCCCAGGCTCTATCGGCCAGTGCCAGACTCCTGGTCGTGTATTCAAGGGCAAAAAAATGTCCGGTCATATGGGCGCTGAGCGCGTGACCGTGCAGTCCCTGGAAGTAGTGCGCGTGGACGCTGAACGCAATCTGTTGTTGGTCAAGGGCGCTGTTCCTGGCGCTACTGGCGGCAACCTGGTTGTACGTCCAGCAGCCAAGGCTCGCGGTTAAGGGGAAGCTGACATGCAATTAAATGTAAATGACGCTCAAGCGATCGAAGTTTCCGAACTGACATTTGGCGGCGAGTTCAACGAGACGCTGGTTCACCAAGCAGTCGTGGCCTACATGGCCGGCGGCCGTCAAGGTAGCAAGCAGCAAAAGACCCGTTCCGACGTTCGTGGTGGCGGCAAGCGCCCATGGCGTCAGAAAGGTACTGGCCGTGCTCGTGCCGGTACTATCCGTAGCCCAATCTGGCGTGGCGGCGGTACCACTTTCGCAGCTCGTCCACAGGATCACTCCCAAAAGCTGAACAAGAAGATGTATCGCGCAGCAATGCGTTCCATCCTTGCTGAGCTGGTGCGTACTGATCGTTTGGTCGTGGTTCAGGATTTCGCTGTTGAAACTCCGAAAACCAAAGATCTGCTGGGCAAGCTGAACAACATGAGCCTGACCGATGTTCTTATCGTGTCGGACGCTGTTGATCAGAACCTGTACCTGGCTGCTCGTAACCTGCCACACGTAGATGTACGTGACGTGCAAGGTTCCGATCCAGTTAGTCTGATCGCATACGACAAGGTGTTGATCACCGTGTCGGCCGTGAAGAAATTCGAGGAGCTGCTGGGATGAACCAGGAACGCGTATTTAAAGTTCTGCTTGGCCCGCACGTTTCCGAGAAGGCTACGGTTCTGGCAGACAAGAAAGGCCAGTTCGTTTTCAAGGTTGCTACTGATGCAACCAAGCTGGAAATCAAGAAGGCCGTCGAAAGCCTGTTCAGCGTGAAAGTAGAGCGCGTCACTACCCTGAACGTTCTGGGTAAGAGCAAGCGCACTGCTCGCGGTCTGGGCAAGCGTAATGACTGGAAGAAGGCAGTTATCTCCCTTCAGCCAGGCCAAGATCTCGATTTCAGCAGCAGTGCTGAGTAAGGAAGGGGTGCATCATGGCAATCGTTAAATGCAAACCGACTTCCCCTGGCCGCCGTTTTGTGGTCAAGGTGGTCAACCAGGAGCTGCATAAAGGCGCTCCTCACGCACCGCTGCTCGAGAAAAAATCGAAGACTGGTGGTCGTAACAACAATGGCCGTATTACCACTCGTCACATCGGTGGTGGTCATAAGCAGCATTACCGTATGGTCGATTTCCGTCGCAACGACAAAGATGGCATCGTCGCCACTGTCGAGCGTATCGAATACGATCCAAACCGTACTGCTCACATCGCACTGCTCTGCTACGCAGACGGCGAGCGTCGCTACATCATCGCCCCTAAAGGCGTGAGTGCTGGCGACCAGCTGATCGCAGGCGCTCTGGCTCCAATCAAGCCAGGCAACGCTCTGCAACTGCGCAACATTCCAGTCGGTTCTACCGTACACGGCATCGAACTGAAGCCAGGTAAAGGCGCGCAGATCGCTCGTTCCGCTGGTGCTTCGGCTCAGCTGATCGCTCGTGAAGGCGTGTACGTTACCCTGCGTCTGCGTTCCGGTGAAATGCGTAAAGTCCTGGCTGAATGCCGTGCGACCCTGGGCGAAGTCTCGAACTCCGAGCACAGCCTGCGTTCGCTGGGTAAAGCTGGTGCCAAACGCTGGCGTGGCGTTCGCCCAACCGTTCGTGGTGTTGCCATGAACCCGGTTGACCACCCACATGGTGGTGGTGAAGGTCGTACCTCTGGTGGTCGTCATCCGGTATCGCCATGGGGCTTCCCGACTAAGGGCGCGAAGACTCGTGGTAATAAGCGTACCGACAAAATGATCGTCCGTCGTCGCAAGTAAATAGAGGGATACGACAGTGCCACGTTCTCTGAAAAAAGGTCCTTTTATTGATCTTCACCTACTGAAGAAGATCGAAGTGGCGGCGGAAAAGAACGATCGCAAACCAATTAAGACTTGGTCGCGTCGTTCGATGATCCTGCCACAAATGGTCGGTCTGACCATCGCAGTACACAACGGCCGTCAGCACGTCCCAGTTCTCGTGAACGAAGACATGGTTGGCCATAAACTGGGCGAGTTCGCCGGTACCCGCACTTATCGTGGGCACGTGGCTGACAAGAAAGCCAAGCGTTAAGGGGTAAGGAAATGGAAGTAGCCGCTAAGTTGTCGGGCGCTCGAATCTCCGCCCAGAAAGCCCGCTTGGTCGCCGACCAGATCCGCGGGAAGAAGGTGGGCGAAGCGCTCAACCTGTTGGCTTTCAGCAGTAAGAAAGCCGCCGAGATCATGAAGAAAGTGCTGGAGTCGGCCGTAGCCAACGCCGAGCATAACGAAGGCGCAGACGTTGATGACCTGAAGGTCAGCACTGTTTTCGTCAACGAAGGGCGTTCGCTGAAGCGCATCATGCCACGTGCCAAAGGCCGTGCTGATCGCATCGTCAAGCGGTCTTGCCATATCACTGTCAAGGTTGCTGACAAGTAACGGAGTCGAAGAGATGGGTCAGAAAGTACATCCCATTGGCATTCGCCTGGGAATCGTCAAGGAGCACACCTCCGTCTGGTACGCAGACGGTCGGACTTATGCGGACTACTTGTTCGCAGATCTGAAAGTGCGTGAGTATCTCCAAGACAAACTAAAAAGCGCGTCCGTAAGCCGTATCGATATCCATCGTCCGGCCCAAACTGCACGCATCACCATCCACACCGCTCGTCCAGGTATCGTTATCGGGAAGAAAGGTGAAGATGTTGAGAAACTGCGTCAGGACCTGACCAAGCAAATGGGTGTGCCTGTGCACATCAATATCGAAGAGATCCGCAAGCCGGAGCTCGACGGTATGCTGGTTGCGCAGAGCGTAGCTCAGCAGCTGGAGCGTCGTGTAATGTTCCGTCGCGCGATGAAGCGCGCAGTACAGAACGCCATGCGCATTGGTGCCAAAGGCATCAAAATCCAAGTGAGCGGTCGTCTCGGCGGTGCTGAAATCGCACGTACTGAATGGTATCGCGAAGGTCGTGTGCCACTGCACACCCTGCGTGCCGACATCGACTATGCCAACTACGAAGCTCACACCACCTACGGTGTGATCGGTGTAAAGGTTTGGATCTTCAAAGGCGAAGTAATTGGTGGTCGCCAAGAAGAGCTGAAACCACAAGCACCAGCGCCTCGTAAAAAAGCTGCTAAGTAAGGGGTACGCCAAATGTTGCAACCAAAGCGTACGAAGTTCCGCAAGCAGATGACCGGCCACAACCGTGGTCTGGCGCTGCGCGGTAGCAAAGTCAGCTTCGGCGAGTTCGCGCTGAAGTCTGTTGCTCGTGGTCGTCTCACCGCTCGTCAGATCGAGTCAGCGCGTCGTGCTCTGACCCGTCACGTAAAACGTGGTGGCAAGATCTGGATCCGTGTATTCCCGGACAAGCCGATCTCCAAAAAACCTCTCGAGGTTCGTATGGGTAAAGGTAAGGGTAACGTGGAGTACTGGGTTGCCCAGATTCAGCCAGGCAAAGTCCTGTATGAAATCGAGGGTGTTTCTGAAGAGCTGGCGCGTGAGGCTTTCGCCCTGGCTGCTGCAAAGCTGCCGCTCGCCACCTCCTTTGTTAAACGGACGGTGATGTGATGAAAGCGAATGAACTTCGTGAAAAATCCGCACAGCAGCTGAACGAGCAACTGCTCGGCTTGCTGCGCGACCAGTTCAATCTGCGTATGCAGAAAGCAACTGGCCAGTTGGGGCAGTCTCATCTGCTCTCGCAAGTTAAGCGTGACATCGCTCGCGTGAAGACTGTGCTCAACCAGCAGGCAGGTAAGTGATCATGGCTGAAGCCGAAAAAACTGTCCGTACGCTGACTGGCCGTGTTGTCAGCGACAAGATGGACAAAACCATCACCGTTCTGATCGAGCGTCGCGTTAAGCACCCGATCTACGGTAAATACGTTAAGCGTTCGACTAAGCTGCACGCGCACGACGAAACCAATCAGTGCCACATCGGCGACAAAGTCACTATTCGTGAAACTCGTCCGATGGCCAAGACCAAGTCTTGGGCGCTGGTTGATGTTCTCGAACGCGCTGTGGAAGTCTAAGGGCTAGGGGTCGGAGAAATTATATGATTCAGACTCAATCCATGCTCGATGTGGCCGATAACAGCGGCGCTCGCCGTGTTATGTGCATCAAGGTGCTGGGTGGCTCCCATCGTCGTTACGCTGGTATCGGTGACATCATCAAGGTTACCGTGAAGGAAGCAATTCCTCGCGGTAAAGTGAAAAAAGGCCAAGTGATGACTGCTGTTGTAGTCCGCACTCGTCACGGCGTACGTCGTGCTGATGGCTCCATTATCCGCTTTGATGGCAACGCTGCTGTTCTTCTGAACAACAAGCAAGAGCCGATCGGCACCCGTATCTTTGGGCCAGTGACCCGTGAACTTCGTACTGAGAAGTTCATGAAGATCGTCTCGCTCGCCCCAGAAGTGCTGTAAGGAGATCCGACATGCAAAAGATTCGTCGTGACGACGAGATCATCGTGATCGCCGGCAAAGACAAAGGTAAGCGCGGTAAGGTGCTGAAGGTTCTTGCTGACAACCGTCTGGTTGTTGGTGGTCTGAACCTGGTCAAGCGTCATACCAAGCCTAACCCGATGTCGGGCGTACAGGGCGGTATCGTCGAGAAAGAAGCGCCACTGCACGCTTCCAACGTCGCCATCTTCAACGGCGAAACCAACAAGGCTGACCGCGTTGGTTTCAAAGTAGAAGACGGTAAGAAAATTCGTGTCTTCAAGTCGACCCAAAAAGCGGTTGATGCTTGAACACTGCTAGGTAGAAGACCATGGCACGACTAAAAGAGATTTACCGGAAGGAAATCGCTCCGAAACTTAAGGAAGAACTTAAGCTTTCGAACGTGATGGAAGTTCCGCGCGTTACCAAAATCACCCTGAACATGGGTCTGGGCGAAGCGATCGGCGACAAAAAAGTCATCGAGCACGCTGTTGCTGACCTGGAAAAAATCACCGGCCAAAAAGTCGTTGTGACCTACGCTCGTAAATCCATCGCTGGCTTTAAAGTCCGTGAAGGATGGCCGATCGGCGTCAAAGTGACTCTGCGTCGTGAGCGTATGTACGAGTTCCTGGATCGTCTGCTGTCGATCTCCCTGCCTCGGGTTCGCGACTTCCGCGGCCTGAATGCCAAGTCCTTCGATGGTCGTGGCAACTACAGCATGGGCGTGAAAGAGCAGATCATTTTCCCGGAAATCGACTACGACAAGATCGATGCTCTCCGCGGTCTGGACATTACCCTGACCACCACTGCCAAGAACGATGATGAAGGCCGCGCTCTGCTGCGTGCTTTCAAATTCCCGTTCCGCAACTGATTGGAGTAGGAAAATGGCCAAGAAGAGCATGAAAAACCGTGAGCTGAAGCGTCAGCTCACTGTTGCCAAGTACGCCACCAAGCGTGCAGCGCTGAAAGCTATCATCGTTGATCTGAACGCAAGTCCAGAAGCGCGTTGGGAAGCTACCGTAGCTCTGCAGAAGCAACCACGTGACGCAAGCGCTTCGCGCATGCGTAACCGTTGCCGCCTGACTGGTCGTCCGCATGGCGTTTACCGCAAGTTCGGCCTTGGCCGTAACAAACTGCGTGAAGCGGCAATGCGTGGTGACGTTCCAGGTCTGGTTAAAGCCAGCTGGTAATCGCTGTCAAAGCCTTGATGGTCGGGGTCGCAAGAACCTGACCATCGGTGGCCTTGAATCTGAATCAAGCCCCTTTTGGGGCTTGATTCATTTCTGGGGTGTGTCTAGAATGACCGGCTCGCCTGAGCCCGTGTTTTTCATGCCCGGAGTTTCTCGGCGACATGTAGTAGCCGCAAGGCTAATTTTTCTGTATTAGGAGCGTCTAGCCCATGAGTATGCAGGACCCGTTAGCGGACATGCTAACTCGAATCCGTAATGCCCAGATGGCTGAAAAGTCTGTCGTAAGCATGCCGTCTTCCACGTTGAAGGTGGCTGTAGCAAAAGTCCTGAAGGACGAAGGTTACATCGCGGATTTTCAGATCACCACCGACGCTAAGCCGTCGTTGTCCATCTCGCTGAAATACTTCGAAGGCCGTCCGGTCATCGAGGAAGTGAAGCGCGTTAGTCGTCCAGGCCTGCGTCAGTACAAGTCCGTTGAAGATCTGCCGAAAGTTCGTGGCGGTCTTGGCGTGTCTATCGTCTCCACCAACAAAGGTGTGATGACGGATCGTGCTGCGCGCGCTGCCGGTGTCGGCGGCGAAGTTCTTTGCACTGTGTTCTAAGGGGGGATAAGCATGTCTCGCGTCGCTAAGAACCCCGTTAAGCTGCCAGCCGGTGTCGAAGTAAAATTCGCAGGCCAACAGCTTTCGGTGAAGGGTGCCAAGGGTACTCTTGAACTGAACATCCATTCGTCCGTTGAGATCGTTGAAGAAGCTGGTGAGCTGCGTTTCGCTGCTCGCAATGGCGATCAACAGACTCGCGCAATGGCCGGTACCACGCGTGCGTTGGTAAACAACATGGTCCAAGGCGTAAGCCAAGGCTTCGAGCGTAAGCTCCAGCTGGTCGGTGTTGGTTACAAAGCGCAAGCAAAAGGTCAGGTGCTGAACCTGGCTCTTGGCTTCTCGCACCCAGTGGATTACGAACTGCCGCAAGGCATCACCGCTGAGACTCCTAGCCAGACCGATATCCTGATCAAGGGCATCGATAAACAGCTGGTAGGTCAAGTGGCCGCTGAGATCCGCGACTTCCGTCCACCAGAGCCGTACAAAGGCAAAGGTGTGCGCTACGCGGACGAAGTCGTCCGTCGTAAAGAAGCCAAGAAGAAGTAGGGCATAGCAAATGACCGACAAAAAAGTTACTCGACTGCGTCGCGCTCGCAAAGCACGCCTGAAAATGCACGAACTCGAAGTCGTGCGTCTCTGCGTGTTCCGCTCGTCGCAGCACATCTACGCCCAGGTCATCTCGGCCGACGGCAACAAAGTCCTGGCAAGCGCCTCGACTTTGGATAAAGAACTGCGTGATGGCGCCACTGGCAACATCGACGCGGCCACAAAGGTTGGCCAGCTGGTCGCTACGCGTGCTAAGGCCGCTGGCGTCTCGCAAGTGGCTTTCGACCGCTCTGGCTTCAAGTACCATGGCCGCGTTAAAGCGCTGGCTGATGCTGCTCGTGAAGCTGGGCTGGAGTTCTAAGTTATGTCAAATAACGACCAAAAGCGCGACGAAGGCTACATTGAGAAGCTGGTTCAAGTTAACCGCGTAGCCAAAACCGTTAAAGGCGGCCGTATCTTCACTTTCACCGCGTTGACCGTGGTAGGTGATGGTAAGGGGCGTGTTGGCTTCGGCCGTGGCAAGTCGCGTGAAGTGCCTGCTGCGATCCAGAAGGCAATGGAAGCTGCTCGCCGCAACATGATTCAAGTTGACCTGAACGGCACCACTCTGCAGTACGCAATGAAGTCCGCTCACGGCGCTTCGAAGGTGTACATGCAGCCTGCTTCTGAAGGTACCGGTATCATCGCTGGCGGCGCTATGCGTGCTGTCCTCGAAGTTGCTGGCGTTCAGAACGTTCTGGCCAAGTGCTACGGCTCGACTAACCCGGTGAACGTGGTTCACGCCACTTTCAAGGGTCTGAAAGCCATGCAATCTCCTGAGTCCATCGCTGCAAAGCGTGGCCTGACTGTCAAGGAGATCTTCTGATCATGGCTACCGTTAAAGTTACGCTGATCAAAAGCATGACCGGCCGCATCCCTAACCACAAGCTGTGCGTTAAGGGTCTGGGTCTGCGTCGCATCGGTCACACTGTAGAAGTCCAGGATACTCCCGAGAATCGCGGGATGATCAACAAGGCTTACTACATGCTGCGTGTCGAGGGTTAATCGATGAAACTCAATGATCTGAGTCCAGCGCCGGGTTCCCGTCGCGAAAAGCATCGTCCGGGCCGTGGTATCGGTAGCGGTTTGGGTAAGACTGGTGGCCGTGGTCACAAAGGTCAAACCTCCCGCTCCGGTGGCACTATTGCTCCAGGCTTTGAAGGCGGTCAACAGCCGCTGCATCGTCGCCTGCCGAAGTTCGGTTTCGTTTCCCTGAAAGCCATGGATCGCGCAGAAGTGCGTCTGTCCGAGCTGGCTAAAGTGGAAGGCGACATCGTCACCGTGCAGTCCCTGAAAGATGCCAACGTAATCAACGTCAACGTACAGCGTGTGAAAATCATGCTGTCCGGTGAAGTGACTCGCGCTGTCACTATCGGCAAGGGAATCGGCGCCACCAAAGGTGCGCGTGCGGCTATCGAAGCAGCTGGCGGCAAGTTCGAGGAATAAATGGCTAAGCAAGGTGCTCTCTCTGCGCTCGGCAAAGGCGGTATGTCTGAACTCTGGGCTCGTCTGCGTTTTCTGTTCCTGGCGATTATCGTCTACCGAATAGGCGCACACATCCCGGTTCCAGGTATCAACCCGGACCGACTCGCAGACCTGTTTCGACAGAATGAGGGGACCATTCTTAGCTTGTTCAACATGTTCTCCGGCGGCGCGCTGGAACGGATGAGCATCTTTGCACTGGGGATCATGCCGTACATTTCGGCATCGATCATCATGCAACTGATGACCGCCGTCAGCCCGCAGCTGGAGCAGTTGAAGAAGGAAGGTGAAGCTGGCCGTCGCAAGATCAGCCAGTACACCCGCTACGGCACCGTCGTCCTCGCTCTCGTTCAGGCTATTGGCATGTCCATTGGTCTGGCGGGGCAGGGCGTTGCGTTCACTGGTGACTTTGGCTTCCATTTCGTCGCGGTATCCACTTTTGTGGCTGGTGCGATGTTCATGATGTGGCTGGGTGAGCAGATTACTGAGCGTGGTGTAGGCAACGGTATCTCGATGTTGATTTTTTCGGGTATCGTCGCCGGTCTTCCGAGAGCAATCGGGCAGTCTTTCGAGTCTGCGCGTCAGGGTGATATCAATATCTTCGCCTTGGTTGCCATCGGTTTGCTGGCAGTAGCGATTATCGGTTTCGTGGTGTTCATTGAGCGTGGCCAGCGTCGTATCGCTGTTCACTACGCCAAGCGTCAGCAGGGCCGTAAGGTTTTTGCTGCGCAGACAAGCCACTTGCCGCTGAAGGTGAACATGGCCGGTGTTATTCCGGCTATTTTCGCGAGCAGCATTTTGCTGTTCCCGGCTTCGTTGGGTGCCTGGTTTGGTCAGTCTGAAGGTATGGGCTGGTTGCAGGACATCTCGCAGTCGATCGCTCCTGGTCAGCCGTTGAATATTCTGCTGTTTAGTGCAGGGATTATTTTCTTCTGCTTCTTCTATACGGCGTTGATGTTCAATCCGAAAGACGTAGCGGAAAACCTGAAGAAGTCCGGTGCCTTTATTCCGGGCATCCGTCCAGGTGAGCAGTCTGCGCGCTATATTGATGGCGTTCTGACTCGCTTGACCATGTTCGGTGCTCTTTACATGACGGCCGTGTGCCTGTTGCCCCAGTTCCTGGTGGTTGCAGCAAACGTTCCGTTCTACCTTGGCGGGACCTCGTTGCTGATCGTGGTCGTGGTTGTGATGGACTTCATGTCCCAAGTACAATCGCACCTCGTTTCGCACCAGTACGAATCCCTGATGAAGAAAGCCAACCTGAAGGGTTACGGCAGCGGCATGTTGCGCTGAGTACCCATAAGGTTCGAGGAGTTGGTGATGAAAGTTCGTGCATCGGTGAAAAAGCTGTGCCGTAACTGCAAGATTATTCGCCGCGAAGGTGTTGTTCGAGTAATTTGCAGCGCGGAACCGCGTCACAAACAGCGCCAAGGCTGAGTGTGATTGTGCTTCAAGCCCGGCAGCTAGTGCGCTGCCGGGTTGATTATTTGTTATTACAGCGATATTATCTCGCGCCCTATTTCTTGGCTTCCGGGGCGTAGGTAGCTGTCAATTGGAGTCCCACTGAATGGCCCGTATTGCAGGCGTTAACATTCCAGATAACAAGCATACTGTTATCTCGCTGACCTACATCTATGGTGTCGGTCGCACTACTGCGCAGAAAATCTGTGCAGACACTGGGGTAAAC
This sequence comes from Pseudomonas sp. B21-051, assembly GCF_024748795.1. Lineage (NCBI taxonomy): Bacteria > Pseudomonadati > Pseudomonadota > Gammaproteobacteria > Pseudomonadales > Pseudomonadaceae > Pseudomonas > Pseudomonas sp. B21-051. Next base: position 5,334,643 of record NZ_CP087166.1, on the reverse strand, counting down.
CCAGCAGCAAAGATCAAAGATCTGAGCGACGAGCAAATTGAACAGCTGCGTGGCGAAGTGGCGAAGTTCACCACTGAAGGTGACCTGCGTCGCGAAATCAACATGAAAATCAAGCGCTTGATGGACCTCGGTTGCTATCGCGGTCTGCGTCATCGTCGCGGTCTTCCAGTACGCGGTCAGCGTACCAAGACCAACGCGCGTACCCGTAAAGGTCCGCGTAAGCCGATCCGCAAGTAATCGCCCCAGCGAATCGACAGGAATTTAATCATGGCAAAACCTGCTGCTCGTCCTCGTAAAAAAGTTAAAAAGACAGTGGTTGATGGCATCGCCCACATCCATGCTTCTTTTAACAACACCATCGTGACCATTACCGACCGTCAAGGTAACGCTCTTTCCTGGGCTACCTCCGGTGGTTCGGGTTTCCGCGGTTCCCGCAAGTCCACCCCGTTCGCTGCTCAAGTAGCTGCTGAGCGTGCTGGTCAAGCTGCGCTGGAATACGGCCTGAAAAACCTCGACGTTAACGTCAAGGGTCCAGGTCCAGGTCGTGAATCCGCAGTCCGCGCTTTGAACGGCTGTGGCTACAAGATCGCCAGCATCACCGACGTGACGCCAATCCCGCACAACGGGTGCCGTCCGCCGAAGAAGCGCCGCGTGTAATCCAGGAGATTGTAAAGAATGGCTCGTTACATTGGTCCAAAATGCAAACTCGCTCGTCGCGAAGGCACCGATCTCTTCCTGAAGAGCGGCGTGCGCGCGATCGAATCGAAGTGCAACATTGAAGCAGCACCTGGTATCCACGGCCAACGCCGCGGTCGCCAGTCCGACTACGGCACCCAACTGCGTGAAAAGCAGAAGGTACGTCGTATCTACGGCGTTCTCGAGCGTCAGTTCAGCGGCTACTACAAAGAAGCTGCTGGCAAGAAAGGTGCAACCGGTGAAAACCTGCTGCAACTGCTCGAATGCCGTCTGGACAACGTTGTATACCGTATGGGCTTTGGTTCGACTCGTGCCGAATCCCGTCAGCTGGTATCGCACAAGTCGATCAGCGTTAACGGTCAGACCGTAAACGTTCCGTCGTATCAGGTTCGTGCTGGTGACGTGGTCGCAGTTCGCGAGAAAGCAAAAAACCAACTTCGCATTGTCCAAGCTCTCGATCTGTGTGCCCAACGTGGCCGCGTAGAATGGGTAGAAGTAGACACTGAGAAGAAGTCGGGCGTTTTCAAGAACGTTCCTGCTCGCAGTGATCTGTCCGCCGACATCAACGAAAGCCTGATTGTCGAGCTCTACTCCAAGTAAGGGCTAGAAAATAGGTGCATCCATGCAGATTTCGGTAAATGAGTTCCTGACACCCCGCCACATTGATGTGCAGGTTGTCAGTCCAACCCGCGCCAAGATCACTCTCGAGCCTCTCGAGCGCGGTTTTGGCCACACCCTGGGCAACGCGCTGCGCCGCATCCTGTTGTCCTCAATGCCCGGCTGCGCAGTAGTCGAGGCCGAGATTGACGGTGTGCTCCACGAGTACAGCGCCATCGAAGGTGTACAGGAAGACGTAATTGAAATCCTGTTGAACCTTAAAGGTCTGGCCATCAAGCTGCACGGTCGTGACGAAGTTACGCTGACCTTGTCGAAGAAGGGTTCGGGGGTGGTTACCGCTGCCGATATTCAGCTGGATCATGATGTCGAGATCGTTAACCCCGATCACGTAATCGCTAACCTGGCGTCTAACGGCGCCCTGAACATGAAGCTCACCGTAGCTCGTGGTCGTGGTTATGAGCCAGCCGACTCGCGTCAGAGCGATGAAGACGAAAGCCGCAGCATTGGTCGCTTGCAGCTCGACTCTTCGTTCAGCCCGGTTCGCCGTATCGCATACGTGGTGGAAAACGCCCGTGTCGAGCAGCGTACCAACCTGGACAAGCTGGTTATTGATCTGGAAACCAACGGTACTCTGGATCCTGAAGAGGCTATCCGCCGCGCTGCAACCATCCTGCAACAGCAGTTGGCTGCGTTCGTCGACCTCAAAGGTGACAGTGAGCCAGTGGTTGTCGAGCAGGAAGACGAGATCGATCCGATCCTGCTTCGCCCGGTTGACGATCTGGAACTGACTGTACGTTCGGCTAACTGCCTTAAGGCGGAAAACATCTACTACATCGGCGACCTGATTCAGCGTACCGAAGTAGAGCTGTTGAAGACTCCGAACCTGGGCAAGAAATCCTTGACTGAAATCAAGGACGTTCTGGCCTCCCGCGGTCTGTCCCTCGGCATGCGCCTCGACAACTGGCCGCCTGCAAGTCTTAAGAAGGACGACAAGGCGACTGCCTGATCGTCGTAATCACCGAACGTAGTGTTTGGTAAGGAATGAACCATGCGTCATCGTAAAAGTGGGCGTCACCTGAGCCGCACCAGCTCGCACCGCAAGGCCATGTTCCAGAACATGGCGGTGTCGTTGTTCGAGCACGAGCTGATCAAGACTACTCTGCCAAAAGCCAAAGAACTGCGCCGCGTTGCCGAGCCGCTGATCACTCTGGCCAAGACAGACAGCCTGGCTAACCGCCGTCTGGCTTTCGACCGTACTCGTTCGAAAGCTATCGTTGGTAAGCTCTTCAACGACCTGGGCAAGCGTTACGCTACCCGTGAGGGTGGCTACCTGCGCATCCTCAAGTGCGGTTTCCGCGCTGGCGACAACGCGCCTATGGCGTACGTCGAGTTGGTTGATCGTGCTACTGCTGGCGAAGCTGTATCCGCCGAGTAAGACGTCAGTCTGAAACGAAAAACCGGGCCTAGTGCCCGGTTTTTTGTGCCCACAAGAAATGCGCTGTTCGTACAAGCTTCTGACATTGTTCTGTTGTCACTATGTGCCGGGAAACATAATTAGTAATTATCTATCGATTACTGCAAGTTAATGAATTTGTAGGTGTCACATCGATGATCAATACTTCCCAGCAAGCCGATTAGCCGGCAGTTTCAAGACTGACAGAGGAAGAAGACCGTATGAGCCAGATCAAAACGCTTACCACCGCCAGTGGCGCACCTGTCGCTGATAACCAGAATTCTCGCTCCGCCGGCCCTCGTGGCCCGCTGCTGCTCGACGATTTTCATCTGATCGAGAAGCTTGCCCATTTCAACCGTGAAAACATTCCTGAGCGCCGCGTGCACGCGAAAGGCTCGGGTGCTTACGGTACGTTCACCGTGACCCGCGATATCACCGAATACACCAGCGCCAAACTGTTCGAGGCCGTCGGCAAACAAACCCCGACGTTCCTGCGCTTCTCCACTGTAGGCGGCGAACGTGGCTCGGCTGACACCGAACGTGATCCACGTGGTTTCGCCCTCAAGTTCTACACTGAAGAAGGCAACTGGGACATCGTTGGCAACAACACCCCTGTGTTCTTCATCCGTGATCCGCTGAAGTTTCCCGACTTTATCCACACCCAGAAACGTCTGCCGCAGAGCAACCTGAAAAGCGCGCAAATGATGTGGGACTTCTGGTCGCATTCACCTGAAGCGCTGCACCAGGTGACCATTCTGTTTTCGGATCGCGGCATTCCCGATGGCTACCGTCACATGCACGGCTTCGGCAGCCACACCTACAGTCTGATCAATGCCAAAGGTGAGCGTCACTGGGTGAAGTGGCACTACAAAACCAAGCAGGGCATCAAGAACCTGGCACCGGTCGACGCTGCACGTCTGGCGGGCACCGATCCTGATTACGCCCAGCGTGACCTGTTCGAGGCGATTGAGCGGGGCGATTTCCCGAAATGGCGCGTATGCATTCAGATCATGACCGAGGCTCAGGCTGCAGCGCACTACGAGAACCCGTTCGACGTGACCAAGACCTGGTCGCAAAAGGAGTTTCCGCTGATCGAGGTCGGCGAACTGGAGCTGAACCGCAACCCGCTGAACTACTTTGCCGAGGTCGAGCAAGCCGCATTCGGTCCGAGCAACATGGTGCCAGGTGTCGGTCTGTCGCCGGATCGCATGCTGCAAGGCCGCGTGTTCGCTTACGCCGATGCGCACCGTTACCGCGTGGGTACCAATCACCAACAATTGCCGGTAAACGCGCCGCGCAGCCCGGTGAACACTTATCAGCGCGACGGTTCGATGGCCTTCGGCAGCAACGGTGGTGCAGCACCCAACTACGAACCGAACAGCTACATCGAATCGCCGAAGCAAGCGCCGCACTACGCCGAGCCTGCACTGGCACTGAGCGGTGCTGCTGACCGTTACGATCATCGCGAAGACACCGATTACTACAGCCACGCCGGTGCGCTGTTCCGTCTGATGAGCGACGAGCAGAAATCCTTGCTGGTCAGCAACATCGCCGGTGCCATGAGCGGTGTCTCACCTGATGTGGTTGATCGTCAGTTGCAGCATTTCTACAAAGCCGACCCGGCGTATGGAGAAGCAATCGCAAAGCTGCTCAACGTACAGCTTAACGAAGTCTAAACGAGAAGCAGAACCGCCCTCATTAGGGCGGTTTTTGCGTTATTTAGGCCGTTTTTCTCAGAATATCTTCGCTTTTATTGCGCGAAACGGGGTGACCTTCCGGTCAGCTTGGTTCAAACTACAGACTTTCAAGCAGGGAGATGTAGGGCGATGCAAGGCCACCCAGACGTAATCGATTACCTCAACACGTTGCTGACCGGCGAACTGGCCGCGCGTGACCAATATTTTGTGCACTCGCGGATGTATGAGGACTGGGGTTTCACCAAGCTCTACGAACGAATCAACCACGAGATGGAAGAAGAGGCCGGTCACGCCGACGCACTGATGCGCCGGATCCTGATGCTCGAAGGCACGCCGCGCATGCGCCCGGACGATCTCGACGTCGGTACCACCGTCCCGGAGATGCTCGAAGCCGATCTGCGTCTCGAATACAAAGTCCGCGCCGCACTGTGCAAAGGCATTGAATTGTGCGAGCAGCACAAGGATTACGTCAGTCGCGAAATCCTGCGTGTTCAGCTCAACGACACCGAAGAAGATCACACCTACTGGCTGGAAAAGCAGTTGGGACTGATCAAACTCATCGGTCTCGAGAATTACCTGCAATCCCACACCTGATTGCCAGATACAAAAAAGCCTCTGTCACGGTTGAAGTGACAGGGGCTTTTTCATGCCCGGAGATCAGGCCCGATCGCGAATCAGCAATGGCTTGAGGTAATGACCGGTGTGAGACTGCTTCATCTCGGCCACTTCCTCCGGCGTACCGGTGGCGATGATCTGACCACCCTTGGAGCCACCCTCCGGCCCCAGATCCACCAGCCAGTCGGCGGTCTTGATCACGTCCAGGTTGTGCTCGATCACCACCACGGTATTGCCGTGGTCGCGCAAGCGATGCAGCACGTCGAGCAATTGCTGGATATCCGCGAAGTGCAGGCCGGTGGTCGGCTCATCGAGGATATACAGAGTTTTGCCGGTGTCGCGCTTGGACAGCTCGCGTGACAGCTTGACCCGCTGCGCTTCACCACCGGAGAGGGTGGTCGCTGACTGCCCGAGTTTGATGTACGACAGGCCCACATCCATCAACGTCTGTAGCTTGCGTGCAAGCGCCGGTACCGCGTCGAAGAACTCCCGCGCCTCCTCGATGGTCATCTCGAGGGTTTCGTGGATGCTCTTGCCCTTGTATTTGATCTCAAGGGTTTCGCGGTTGTAGCGCTTGCTCTTGCACACATCGCACGGCACGTAAATGTCCGGCAGGAAGTGCATTTCCACTTTGATCAGGCCGTCGCCCTGACACGCCTCACAGCGCCCGCCCTTGACGTTGAACGAGAAGCGCCCCGGGCCGTAACCACGGGAGCGCGACTCGGGTACACCGGCGAACAGTTCGCGGATCGGTGTGAACAGCCCGGTGTAGGTCGCCGGGTTGGAGCGCGGCGTACGGCCGATCGGGCTCTGATCGATATCGACGACCTTGTCGAGATGTTCCAGGCCCTTGATGCTGTCGTGCGCGGCCGCTTCCAGCGTGGTCGCACCATTGAGTGCAGTAGCGCTCAACGGGAACAGCGTGTTGTTGATCAGCGTCGACTTGCCGGAGCCGGAAACACCGGTCACGCAGGTCAGCAGGCCGATCGGGATTTCCAGATCGACGTTGCGCAGGTTGTTGCCGCGCGCGCCCTTGAGCGACAGCGTCAGCTTCTTGTTACGCGGTGTGCGTTTGGCCGGCACTTCGATCTTCACCCGGCCCGACAGGTATTTGCCGGTCAGGGAGTCCGGGTGCGCCATGACTTCGGCCGGCGTACCTTCAGCCACGATCTGCCCGCCGTGCACGCCGGCGCCTGGGCCGATGTCCACCACGTAGTCGGCCAGACGAATCGCGTCTTCGTCGTGCTCGACCACGATCACCGTATTGCCGATATCGCGCAGGTGCTTGAGGGTGCCGAGCAAACGGTCGTTATCGCGCTGATGCAGGCCAATGGACGGCTCGTCGAGGATGTACAGCACCCCGACCAGACCGGCGCCGATCTGGCTGGCCAGACGAATGCGCTGCGCCTCGCCGCCGGACAGGGTATCCGCACTGCGATCCAGCGACAGGTAATCGAGACCGACGTTGACCAGAAACTGCAGGCGCTCGCGGATCTCTTTGAGGATCTTGTCGGCGATCTCGCCACGCCGCCCGGTCATCTTCAACTCGCCGAAGTATTCGCAGGCATCGCCGATCGGCAGGTTGGTCACCGCTGGCAGGGTTTTCTCGCCCACCCAGACGTGCCGCGCTTCACGACGCAGACGGGTGCCGCGGCAATCCGGGCAAGCCTGGGTGCTGAGGAATTTGGCCAGTTCTTCGCGCACGCTGGCCGATTCGGTTTCGCGGTAGCGGCGCTCAAGGTTCGGCACAATACCTTCGAACGGGTGCGAACGTTTGACGATGTCGCCGCGATCGTTGAGGTACTTGAAGTCGACATTCTGTGAGCCGCTGCCGTGCAGGATTTGCTTCTGCTGTTCGGCGGTCAGCTCGTTGAACGGCTTCTCAAGACTGAACTTGTAGTGCGAGGCCAGTGAGCCGAGCATCTGGAAGTAATAGACGTTGCGCCGGTCCCAGCCACGAATCGCGCCCTCGGCAAGAGTCAGTTCACCATTGACCAGGCGCTTGATGTCGAAGAACTGCTTCACGCCCAGACCATCGCAGGTCGGGCAGGCACCGGCCGGGTTGTTGAAGGAGAACAGCTTCGGCTCAAGCTCGCTGATGGCATGGCCGCAGATCGGGCAGGCAAAGCGCGCGGAGAAGATCATCTCTTCGCCTGGCTCATCGTCCATCGGCGCGACCAAGGCAATGCCGTCCGCCAGCTTCAGTGCGGTTTCGAACGATTCGGCCAGACGCTGCTGCAGGTCGGCGCGGACCTTGAAGCGGTCGACGATCACATCGATCGAGTGCTTCTTCTGTTTATCCAGTTTCGGCAGTTCATCGAGTTCGCAAATGCGGCCGTTGACCCGGGCGCGGACGAAGCCTTGGGCACGCAGCTCCTCAAAAACCGAAAGGTGTTCACCTTTGCGTTCGCGAATAACCGGCGCCAGCAACATCAGCTTGCTGCCTTCCGGTTGTGCCAGCACCAGATCGACCATCTGGCTGACGGTCTGCGCTTCCAGCGGAATGTCGTGATCCGGGCAGCGCGGCGTACCGACGCGCGCATACAGCAGACGCAGATAGTCGTAGATTTCGGTGATGGTGCCGACCGTGGAGCGCGGGTTGTGCGAGGTCGACTTCTGTTCGATGGAGATCGCCGGCGACAGGCCTTCAATGGTGTCGACGTCAGGCTTTTCCATCATCGACAGGAACTGTCGGGCGTAGGCCGACAGGGATTCGACATAGCGGCGCTGACCTTCGGCGTACAGCGTGTCGAAGGCCAGGGACGACTTGCCGGATCCGGACAGGCCGGTGATGACGATCAGTTTGTCCCGTGGCAGGGTCAGGTCGATGTTCTTCAGGTTGTGGGTACGGGCCCCACGTATCAGGATCTTGTCCAAAGTGGCCTCGCTCGGCGGGCGTCGAAAACGTAGGAGTATACGGGCAAATACTGGATGGATGCACACTGTCAAACGAAGGGTTTTTTACCTTGCATGAAGAGAGTTTCATCTATACGCGTCATAGCGTCGCGATATACCCCGTCTTTCGATGGGACTGGTAGAATCGCCGCCGGTTCACACGAGGTTTTTCCATGCACGATCCCCACAGCGAACGCATGAGTGGCAGCGAGACCCGCGCAGCGAGCGGTCTGGCCCTGGTGTTCGCCTTCCGTATGCTTGGCATGTTCATGGTGTTGCCGGTACTGGCGACCTACGGCATGGACCTGGCGGGAGCGACCCCGGCCCTGATCGGGCTGGCGATTGGCGCTTACGGCCTGACCCAGGCGATTTTCCAGATTCCGTTCGGGATCATTTCCGACCGTATTGGCCGGCGTCCGGTGATTTTCCTCGGGCTGGTGGTCTTCGCCCTCGGCAGTGTGCTGGCGGCTCAAGCCGATTCGATCTGGGGCGTGATTGCCGGACGCATCCTGCAGGGCGCCGGGGCGATTTCCGCTGCGGTCATGGCTCTGCTTTCCGACCTGACCCGTGAACAACACCGCACCAAAGCCATGGCCATGATTGGCATGACCATCGGTCTGTCATTCGCCGTGGCCATGGTGGTCGGGCCGTTGCTGACCCGCGCGTTCGGCCTGTCCGGACTGTTCCTCGCCACGGGCGGCATGGCCCTGTTCGGGATCGTCATCGTAATGTTCATGGTGCCGAAATCCACCGGGCCATTGAGCCATCGAGAGTCTGGCGTGGCGCGTCAGGCCTTGATGCCGACGCTCAAACACCCGGATCTGCTGCGCCTGGACCTGGGCATTTTCGTGCTGCACGCGATGCTGATGTCGAGCTTCGTCGCGCTGCCGCTGGCGCTGGTGGAAAAGGCCGGTTTGCCCAAGGAGCAGCACTGGTGGGTTTACCTGACCGCGCTGCTGATTTCTTTCTTCGCCATGATCCCGTTCATCATCTACGGCGAGAAGAAACGCAAAATGAAACGAATTTTGCTCGGCGCCGTCCTGACGCTGATGCTCACTGAGCTATTCTTCTGGCAGTTCGGTGACAGCTTGCGGGCTCTGGTGATCGGCACGGTGGTGTTCTTCACCGCGTTCAATCTGCTGGAAGCTTCGTTGCCGTCGCTGATCAGCAAGGTTTCACCGGCCGGCGGGAAGGGCACGGCGATGGGCGTGTATTCCACCAGTCAGTTCCTCGGTTCGGCACTCGGCGGGATACTCGGCGGCTGGCTGTTTCAGCATGGCGGTCTGTCGGTTGTGTTCCTTGGATGTGCGGGTCTGGCTGCCATCTGGCTGGCCTTTGCTGTTACCATGCGCGAACCACCCTACGTGACGAGCCTGCGCTTGCCGTTGTCGCCCGAGGCGATCCGCGAAGCGGGTCTGGTCGAGCGCCTCAAAGCCCTCGTAGGGGTAACAGATGCAGTGATAGTTGCTGATGAAGCGGCTGTTTACATCAAACTGGACAAAGAATTAGTGGATCGCGACACCCTCGAACGCCTGGTGAACAACCCGGCCGGGGCTGCTTGCGAAGCCTAGGAGAACGTTATGGCCCGTGGGGTTAACAAAGTCATATTGGTCGGCACTTGCGGCCAGGATCCCGAAGTTCGCTACCTGCCTAACGGTAACGCCGTGACCAACCTGAGTCTGGCAACCAGCGAACAGTGGACCGACAAGCAAACCGGTCAGAAGGTCGAGAAGACCGAATGGCACCGTGTTTCGATGTTCGGCAAGGTTGCGGAAATCGCCGGCGAGTACCTGCGTAAAGGTTCGCAGGTGTACATCGAAGGCAAGCTGCAGACCCGCGAGTGGGAAAAAGACGGTATCAAGCGTTACACCACTGAAATCGTGGTCGACATGCAAGGCACCATGCAACTGCTCGGCGGCCGTCCACAACAGGGCGACCAACAAGGCGGTGGCAACAACTACCAGCAGCAGGCGCCACGTCAACAGGCTCCGCGTCCGCAGCAGTCGGCTCCGCAACAGCGTCCAGCCCCGGCTCCACAGCAGGCTGCACCGCAACCGGCTCCGGATTTCGACAGCTTCGATGACGACATCCCGTTCTGATTCGATGCTGCATCCGCGCTGAATAAAAAAGGCCCGTCGTTCAACACGACGGGCCTTTTTTGTGGCGAAAAATTTATGGCTCCTCAATCCCCTGTAGGAGCTGCCGAAGGCTGCGATCTTTTGATCCTTTAAATCAAGGTCAAAAGATCGCAGCGCGCCGCAGCTCCTACAAGGAGGACTCTGTGCCTCAGTCGAGGATCAGGTGCGGCAGAAACCGGCTGGAATCCTTGGTGATCAGACTGTTATCTTCCCGCACGCCTATCCCCGCCGCCTGATCACCAATCACCCAAGAGCCGACCAGCGTGTAGCTGTCGTCGAACTTCGGTAATGGCGCAAATTCCTGCAGGATGAACGGCGCATCGGTATAGGGCCCGTCCTCTTTGACGATCAAACCCTCTGCCGTTTGCAGCTCGATATTCGCGCCTTCGCGGGAAAAGTACGGTTTGCGCACCCAACCCTTGGGCACTGCACTGGCCGGATTCGGATCAAGATGCGCGGCGAGCAGATTCGGATGGCCCTTGTGCAACTCCCATAGCAGCGGCAGTGCACCTTTGTTCGACAGGATCGACTTCCACGCCGGCTCAAAGAACTGCGTATCGCTTTCGGCGATTGCTGCACCGAACGGCTCGTGGAAGATGAATTCCCAGGCGTGCAGTTTGAACAGGTGTGGGATCCAGCGATCCTGCAGATCGACGAAGCGACCTTCGGCGGTCAGGCCGATGTCTTCGATGTCGATGTGCCGGGATTCGATGCCGACCTTTTCCGCGATCAGCCGCAGGTAATCGGTGGTGCCCTTGTCTTCGACCGAGTCTTTCATCGAAGCGAAGTAGAACGGGCGCTTGAGTTGCAACTCGGCAAATGCCTGATGCAGCCTGGTGTCGATGCTGTTGAACTGGTCGGCGTGGCGCGGCAGCATTCCGCGCTCGATGCACTGCTCCAGCCAGCCCCACTGAAACGCCGCTGCCTCATAAAGGCTGGTCGGCGTGTCGTAGTTGAGTTCCAGCAGTTTCGCCGGGCCGTTGCCGCTGTAGGAAAAGTCCATGCGCCCGTACAGATGCGGATGACCTTCCAGCCAGGAAGCGCGGATCATGTCGTAGTACGGCGCCGGGATGCTCAGGCGATCCAGCAGCTCTTCGCTGTGCACCACGCGGTCGACCAGATCCATGCACATCTCGTGCAGTTCGGTGGTCGGATCCTCCAGATCGTTTTCAATCTGCGCGAGCGTGAACTGGTAGTAGGCGCTTTCGTCCCAGTACGGCTCGTCGTCGATGGTGTGGAACAGAAAGCCGAGGCTTTCGGCAGTTTGTTTCCAGTCGGGGCGTTCGGCGCAGTGGATCTTTTTCATGATCAGCTGCTCGAACTGCCCCAGCCGCCCCAACCGCTGCGTGCGGAAGACTGGCTGCCGAAGCCGCCGCGGGACGTCGACGAAGCGACGTTGACCGGTTTGCTTCGGGAGCTGTCGTAGCGGGTGTCGGTGCGAGTAGCCGGCGCCGATTCGATTTTGCGGTACTGCGTCGAGGTGTTGTAGGTCTGACGCGTATCGCGGTCGCGATAGACCGTGCGATTGGCGTTGTTGCTCATCGCATTGCCGATCAGCCAGCCAGAGAGCCAGCCATTGCCACCACCGGAGGAGTGCGAAGTGCTTTGCACGTTCTGCGCGGCAGCCGTGTCGCCAGCAGGCATCTGCGCATTGGCAATCGCATTCAGGTCCTGAGGCGCCTCAGCGTTTTGCGGCACTTTGAAACCGCCGAGCTTCGGCACGAAGCGGCCGTCGGAATTTTTCTGACACCAGTCGGCAGCAAAGTCTGCGTCGCACTTGGCCTTGTCGTCATAGGCCGGTGCAATGCGTCGGTGTTCAGTGAGTGCCGCGACGTAGGCGTTCGAGCAGACGTCGGCCGCGACCGAGGCATCGACGCACTGCTCGACCGTTAGAAAGTGTTGCGGGTCCAGCGCTGCCGCTTCGCCGGAAATGGCCATGGCCACCGAGGTCGCGAGAGACAGTTGAACGTACTTGCTGCGTTTCATCGAAGGCTTCCTGCCGATCAGTTGGACGGGGTCATGCACGCGGCGTTAAGCATGCCGACGCTGATGGCCACTGCGGCCACGTAGATACCCGAAGCGATTTCACCATTGGCGATACGCTGTGACGTGCCCTTGAGCACCAACCCCGTGGCGAGGAAGGCCAGCAGTTGCACCACGGCTGCAATCACGGCCCACAGCACGAAATCGAGAACGTTGACCGAAAACGCGATCACGTTGCTGGCCGGAATCGCGAAGCCGATGATAGCGCCCGCCAAGGCGATGGCGGCGGCGATGTTGCCGGAGCGGATCAGCTCGAACTCTTTGTGTGGCGTGATGCGGGTGTAGACGAACTGGAACAGCATGAACAGCAGCACGGCGCCGATCAGGTAGACGACGAAACCGACCAGCGCGGTCTTGTTCAGGGAAACGGCCAGCACTTCCAGCATGGAAAACTTCCTTTTTTAAATGGTGCTCAAATCAGTCGTGTACAGCGAAATACCCAGCGAGGTGCTCAGGCTGACGGTACCTTCCTCGTCCTGTTCGACGGAGAACAGCAGCAGTTCGCGGCGATCGGTCAGGCCGGTCTCGCGGGCGTAGAGCATCGAGTGGTGTTCGATGGTGTAGGACTCGTCCGGGTTGACCACGTTTTCGGTCAGCGGCACCAGTTCGGTCTGGCCCTGCTCTGTACCCCATTCACGGCTGTACTGGACGCCGTCGTGGGTGTAGGTCGGCAGGCCGATCGGGCTTTCGGGGCCAGCGAGGCGCTGCAGTTCGGCGTCACTGTTGACGGTCACGTAACTGAGGTAGTTGAACAGGGTGACCGATTCGATCTGATCGTCACCGGTGACGTGGATCTGCAGCCAGAAGTCTTCGTTGTTGAGGTAGTAGCGATGCAGCTTGTTGGATTGGCCGAGATCGATCCAGCCGGCGCTCCAGATTGCCTCTGCAGCCGGAACCTGTACCGAGGTGCTGCCATCGAGCAGCAAGGCCAGAGTCGAATCGAACCGCACGCCTTTGCCCTGTGCCATTCCAAGTGGGCCGCCGGCCACTGGAGCGGGTGCGGCAGTCTGCCAGTTGCTGGTGCCCAGCAAATCTTTGAACCATCCCATGGGTACATTCCTTGAGGCGGGTGGAGGTGTTCGTCGTAAAAAGCGCCGCTAGTGTACCGGGCCGGGCGACGAACGAGCAGGCAAAATGCAAATGTTGCAGGTGCAAAAAAACTGTAGGAGCTGCCGCAGGCTGCGATCTTTTGCTCTTGAATCCAGATCAAAAGATCGCAGCCTGCGGCAGCTCCTACAGGAGGGCGGTTTTACTGAGCTGATTTTTGCTTCAGACGCTCAAGGATCGCATTGGCGCTGCCTTCGTTCGGCGTGATGCCGGCGTCGCGCAGTTTGCGTTCCAGATCGTTGCCGGCCGACGCGTCAGCCAGCTCGTCCGCCGCGCTCAGCTCGGCAGCGCGTTGCTGCTGCTTGGCCTGCAGACGGTTCAGGGTGCCCACCGCGGTTTCCAGTTTGCCATTGGCGCCGCCGCTGGCGATGGATGCGCTGACCTGTGCTTTCTGCACACTCTCACGGGCCTTGGCCATGTCCACCTGCTGGCGCAGGCTCTTGATCCGCGACTCGGCCTTGCTGATGTCCTTGCGCATGTTTTCGGCGTAGATGCCGAATTCGTCGCTCTGGGCTTTCTCGGCGGTCAGGTCGTTGGTCAGGGTCGAAATCGCTTCGGCCACTTCCATGGCCAGGTCTTCGCGGCCAGCGTTCAGCGCGGAAACCGCCTTGGCTTCCAGATCCTTGATCTTGGCGTCGTACTCGCTCACGCGATCAGCGGCCAGCTTGTGCTTGGCCATGATAGTGACCAGCTCACGGCGGGCATTCGACAGCGCGGTGTCGGCGTCGCGGATTTCCTGGTCGAGGATACGCAGGGCCTGTTGGTCGACGATCGCTTCGCCAACTTCATTGGCGCCGCCGCGCAGAGCGGTGAACAACTTGCTCCAGATGGACTGAGTCATTGGATATTCCCTGTTGATTACTTGAAGAAGTGTTCGAAGGCTTCGCTCGCGCGCTGCACGTTGTCGACCAGGGTTTTCACCTCGGTGACGACGTTGGTCAGGCTCGAGTCGGCGCTGAGGGCGCCAAACATGTTGTAGACGGTCTGACCGTTGGGCATCGACTCGATGCCGATCGACGACAGCGGGAACATTTCCCGGCTACGCAGCACGGCATCGTTGAAGGCGCGCACGTCAGTGATCGAATCGATATCCACCAGCACGGTGTCGACGATGATCTGCTGACCGGCCACGGCGATGTGAATCGGCAGACCGCCGAATTCGTTCATTTCCAGCTTGATGCTGGGTTCGGAGCTCTGGATCAGAGACAGCGTGATCTCGTGCGAAGCCACCTCGTCCAGTGCCTTGAGGGCGTTGAAGAGGCTATCGATGTTCCAGTTGTTGCCTGCGCTCATGTAATTCTCCGACATGATTGAGCCAGCCAGAATCGGTTGGCGTAGCTGTTGCTCCATCTGCTTGAGCAAGCTTCGGTTTTCCGGAAGTACCCAAGTTTCGTGTTTCACATAACCGGCGGCAGCCAGGCCCGCGCGCATCTGCTTCATGTAGAAGCTCGACGGTTTTTTCGCGGACGGTTTCGAGCGCTCTCCCTTTGGGCTCTCTGACGCAACAGTGGGGGAGCGGCTTTTCATGGCAATGACTCCGTTATGAACATCTCACGCGTGAGCCACACTACAGCCAATTAAAAGTGCCATCAATGGCTCACGCGTGAGATTTTTTTGACCTGTCGAAATTTTTGATGAGGTGGTGGTCGCAAGCGTTGTCCCGGGTGGGAGTTTGTTTCTGATGAATCACTGATGTTTATGGTCTGGAAGGCGAGTTTGTTCTCAACTCTCCCGCAGTGATTTTTTATTGTTTAAGTATTGAAGATAATTCCTACATTGTTTTTGTATGTTTCCGTAAGAAGTAATGGCGGCACTTCGTAAAAGCGTAGGAAGTATATTTGGCGTGAGTAATATTAAGAAACAAGGTGAGTTCGCAACCACTGAAAACTTATTCTAGTTTTGGGGGTGTGCACATCTTCACCCCGGTGGAAACAGCTTCACCACCGGCCCTTCAACTTTTGAGGAAATCATTATGACTTTCGAAAAAGCATCTTCCGCTGGCGATTCTCAGATCGGCTGATCTGATCAGTAAGAGTCGGGGCCTTAATGGCCCTGGTTCTTTATCAAGTTGTTTTAATAGCGATTGAGGCTCGAATATGAAGCTTTGTCTTAAACCGACGATTATTCCGTTCAAACTTGATGGTCAGGTAGTCCTGCGCTTTAACGGTCAATACGCAAAAATCCCCGACCCCTACGGTGCTGTCTGGGAGTTCGCCAAGGCACTTGATGGCCGTACACCCTATGAGGAGTTGATTACCCAGGTGGCAGGCCGTTATCCCGCGGTGGATCAGGACGAAATCCGTAGCGTTGCGCAGGATCTGATCAAATACCGGCTGGTCGAGAGTCCGGATGCCTTTGAGACGACTTCTCTTTCGGAACATGATCGCATCAGATTTTCCCGCAACATCGACTTTTTCGGGTCGATGGCGGCTGTGGGCGAAAACAAGTTCACCCACCAGGAAAAACTGCGCGCGGCCAGGGTCTGCGTACTGGGCTGCGGTGGTCTAGGTACCCATATCCTGTTCGACCTGGTGGCGCTGGGTATCCACCATCTGACGATCCTCGATTTTGACACGATCGAGTTGAGCAATTTGAACCGGCAGATCCTTTACAAGGAAACCGACGTCGGCATGCCGAAGGTTGCAACGGCCAGGCGCAGGTTGCTTGAATTCAACAGTCACCTCGACATTACTGCTCACGAAACCCGCCTCCAGTCGGCGCAAGACGTCGCCGGCATCGTACGCGGTCACGATATTGTGATTTGTGTCGCCGATAAACCCGCGAACTACATGGCCGACTGGCTGAATGAGGCCTGCGTTGAACAGGGCGTACCCTTCATTTCAGGCGGGCTTGATGTACGCCGCTCGGTGTTCTATTCGGTGGTGCCTGGCTCCTCGGGCTGCGGTGCTTGCTGGCTGACGTCGGCGCGTAACAAGAGCAGCCTGGTGAAAAGTGTTTCGACCATGGCCAAACAGCACGACATCACTTATGAGCATCCCGGCCCGGCTCTTGTGACTCTGGTGGCCGTCACCGCTGGGATGATGGTCAGCGAAACGGTCAAGATCATCACCGGCTGCCAACCGCCACAATTGACCAACAAGCTCAAGGAATTCACATTCGACGACCTGGACGTCAGCGTTGCTGAAGTCTGGCAGCAGAATCCGGACTGCACGGTGTGTGGACATCTCGCGAACGGGCAACGGTCGCGGCAGGCGGAGACTGTCTAGATGTTCAAACTCCTGGCGTCCTATGCCATCACGTCCATCTGTTCATGGGCCCTCGCGTTTCTGATCCCGCTTTATGTTTATGAGCAGACCGGCTCCCCAGTCTGGACATCGCTGGCTTTTTTCGCCGCGATGGCGCCCTACATACTGGTCACGCCCTTCGCCGGTGTATGGAGTGACCGCTACAGCAAACGGCGTTTTTTGATCGGCGGTGATCTGATCAATATCGTCACCGGCTGCCTTATATATGCTGCTGTGAGTACGCTGTCCGGGAACAGCTTGAGTATCACGCTGTTACTGCTGAGCTTTCTGCTGGCAAGCGTCGGTGCCACCCACCACCCGGTTTTCCAGAGTATTGCGCCTCTGCTGATCGAAGGGCCGAAACTTCATCGGTTCAATGCGATCGTCAATGCCAGTGACAACATCATTCGCATCGTTGCGCCAATCGGCGTTGCGGCCTTGCTGGCCTTTAGTACCAAGGAGCAGTTGCTGATTGGCAGCATTTTCGGATTTGCACTATCCCTGCCGCTTTGCTTCTTGCTGAAAGAGGAGGGTAAGCCTGCGCCTGCCACCACGCGGGTATTCACGGAAATCAAAGCCGGACTGCTGTATGTCATCCAGCATCGAGAACTGTGTTCGTTTGTCATGCTGTTCTTTTTCTGCAATTTCGGTTTTGCCTTGATCGGTGCCAGTCTTGTCTATGTCTACACCACGCTACTGGCCGTGCCATTGAGCGATGTCGGCTATTACTACGGACTCATTGGTGCAGGTGCCGTCGCCGGATCAGCTATGGGTGCGTTTCTGGTGAAGAGATATCCGGCCGGCATTCTTATCCGTAGGAGCTGCTTGCTGGCAGGGGGGTTCACACTGATGGGGGCGATGGCCAACGATCCGTGGTCACTTTCGGCACTGTGGGCGTTTTCGACCGGTTGCCAATCCGTGGTGGTCATCGCTTTTTTCACCTATCGCCAGCAGGTGGTTCCGCAAACCATTCTTGGGCGAACGGTAGGAGTTACACGGCTCATTGCCTACCTCGCGATTCCGCCGGCGAGCCTGCTGAGTGGATGGCTGTTACTGCATTTCTCAAGCAGCGCTGTGATTCTTGCGTCAGGCGGTCTGTGCATCATTTTCGCCTCTCTATGTGCTTACTTTCTGGCCAGGTTTGAGCGCCCGGTCATTTACAGCGACGCACAATGAATACGGTTTTGTAAGTTTTTCGGGCTTCCGGAATAACTGGAAAGTTGCGATCGGCCGGATGGCAGAGAAAGAATTAAAAGGAATTTAAAATTGGAAGAAAACAAAGAGTTGAATGGCGGCGATAGGGCGAACGTCATTAAATTCATGAACGGAGGCACATTGTGGGACGAATGGCTGGACGCTGATGCGTTAGAAGGATTGGTTAATCATGAGCTGTTGCGAGCAATGCAAAACGGCCATGTTTCCCTGAAGGGGATGCAGTACTTTCTGATTCAGCATCATTACTACTCGCGAAACTTTACCCGCTTTCTGTGCGCAATCCTTAATCGCCTCGAGTCCCTTGGCGACATCAAATTGCTGTTGGAAAACATGCAAGAGGAAATGGGTATAGATGGTGATAACAAGCTCACGCATGCCGAACTGTTTCAAAGGTCGCTGCGGATCCTGGGCACCCATCCCTTGGCTGAATCGCCTTTACCTCAGACCGTGGATTTCACCCAATGCATCCTGCAGCTTTGCCGCAGTAAGAATCCTGTCGAGGGCCTCGCAGCACTCTGCCTGGGAGCCGAAGCCATTGTGCCACTGATTTACAAATCGATTCTGCTGGCACTGGAGGGACTGAATGTCAGTGAGGAAGGCCTGGAGTTCTTTCGCTTGCATATCGAAGAGGATGAGGATCACGCGATTACCATGCTGGGAATTCTGCAGCGACTGACTCATCAGACTCCTGAAGCAAAGCGGCTTGCGATTCAAATCGGACGTCAGGCTATCCTCAAACGTTGTGTCATGTTCGATGCCATCTGGAAGGAAATCAGTCAGCAGTAGCTGGCGGACCCGTTTCGTGCAAATTGCCGCGGATTCGCTGGCAGTCGTGCAGATTGAAACAGGCCTGATGCCACCATGTTTGATCCAAGCGGTTGATTCATTGGGCATTCCCGGCGCCAGGCGATTGGCTTGATCTCTGCACTTCTCTCATTACATTCATCAAGTGGCTTGAAGGGGGACGCATGACCCCGATGACGAGCAGGAAAGTGGTCGTCGCCCATTCGGTTCGTGCCGGGGCGCCGCAGCATGAAGTGCAGACCAACAAGGCGCTGGCCCGTTGGCTGGCGCAAATTCTCGGGCTCAAATTTGCTGGCAGCTACGACCCGGAAAAACACCACGGTCGCGATTTGTACTGGCTACCCACGCAAACCATTGTCGGCGCCAGACAGGCGCAGGTACTGGGCATCAAAGGCGCACAGGACTTGTGGGGCGGATTCGTCGAACACGATTTCATCTGCACCAAAGCCATCAGCCACGGCCTGCGCAGTCATCTGGCCCACGCGCCGCAAGGCTGGGCGCCGCTGTTTTCCGAGCGCGTGCGCGATGTGGTGCTTGATGGCTTGACGGTGTTTGCCTTGGAAGATGCGCGGCCCGCCGCCGAGCATTTGCTGTACAGCGGGCCGATCCGCCTGAAGCCGATTCACGCCTGTGCCGGTCGTGGCCAGGAAGTTATCAACAGCCTCGACGCGTTCGATGAAGTACTGTCCCGTGCAGAAGCGAAAGCGTTGTTTCGCGATGGCGTAGTGCTCGAACAGGATTTGAGCAAGGTCTTCACCCACAGTGTTGGCCAGTCATTCATCGGCGACAAAGTGCTGAGCTACTGCGGTGATCAATACTTGACCAAGGATGCCCATGGCGAAGACGTCTATGGTGGTTCGAATCTGCTGGTAGTGCAGGGCGGCTACGAAGATCTGCTGGCGCTGGACTTGCCGGATGATGTACGACTGGCCATCCAGCAGGCGCAGATTTTCGACCGGGCGGCGGATGAGGCCTACCCAGGTTTCTATGCATCGCGGCGCAACTACGACATCGCTCAAGGCCTGGACAGCAATGGCAAACCCCGCAGCGGGGTGCTCGAACAATCCTGGCGCATGGGCGGCGCCAGCAGCGCTGAACTGGCCGCGCTGCAAAGCTTCGTCAACGATCCAGATATGCCGGCGATCCGTGTGTCGACGGTGGAAACCTACAACGATCAAACCCTGCCGGCCGACGCCATCGAAATCTATCGCGGGCCAGCTGAGAACAGCGACTTCCTTCTCAAATACGTAACGGTCAAATCCTATGACGGCTAGAAGCGAAAGCATTCAGATCGACATTGACGACGAACAGATGAGCGGGACGTTTCTCAGTCCCAAATCGAAAGTCCCGGGCGTGTTGTTTGTGCATGGTTGGGGTGGCAGCCAGGAGCGCGACCTTGAGCGTGCCAAGGGCATCGCCGGTCTGGGTTGTGTCTGCCTGACCTTCGACTTGCGCGGCCACACCGGTGGTACCGGCATTCCGCTGACCCGGGTGACGCGCGAAGACAACCTGCGTGACCTGCTCGCAGCTTACGACCGCCTGCTCGCGCACCCGGCGCTCGACACCTCGGCGATTGCGGTGGTTGGCACCAGTTATGGCGGTTACCTGGCTTCGATCCTCACCTCGTTGCGTCCGGTGCGCTGGCTGGCGTTGCGGGTGCCGGCGCTGTATCGCGACGAGCAATGGCACACGCCCAAGCGTGAGCTGGACAAGGCTGACCTGCGGGATTATCGGGCGACCTTGGTTCGTGCTGACAGCAATCGTGCGTTGCACGCTTGTTCGCAGTTCACCGGGGATGTGTTGCTGGTGGAATCGGAAACTGACGATTACGTGCCCCACGCAACGATCATGAGTTACCGCGCCGCCTGTCAGCAGACGCATTCGCTGACGCACCGGATCATCGACGGCGCCGACCATGCCTTGAGCGAGCCGGTTTCGCAGCAGGCCTATACCTCGATTCTGGTGGACTGGATTACCGAAATGGTTGTCGGTGAGCGGTTGAGCATTATTCAGGCAACATGATCTTTGGCGCCCTTTCGAACCCCTTCGCGAGCAAGCCCGCTCTCAAATTTGGATGCTTTCTACCTGTGGGAGCGGGCTTGCTCGCGAAGGGGCCCTCAGCCATAACAAAAAAATCATGAAGGTTTCTTCTCGATCTTCAGCGCCTTGGCCTTGGCCTCCACCAACAAGTACATCACCACCGTAATCAGCAACGGCAGCAGAAAGTAAATCGCCCTATACGCCAGCAACCCCGCCACCAGACTGCCCCGCGAAGCCTCGTGCTGCAGCAGCGCGACGAACACCGCTTCCAGCACCCCGAGCCCCGCCGGAATGTGCGTGATGACTCCGGCAATCGCGCTGATCAACAGCACGCCGAGCACCAACGGATAATCCAGTTTGCTCGGCAACAGAGTGAAAATCACTGCCGCCATCAGCGACCAGTTCAATGCACCGAGCAGCAACTGCAGCACAGCCATGCGCAGTGACGGCAGGTTGATTTCCACCCCGCGAATCGACCACTCGCGGCGCTTCGAGAACTGGCACGCGGCGAGGT
The DNA here is from genome assembly GCF_024748795.1 of Pseudomonas sp. B21-051. NCBI lineage: Bacteria > Pseudomonadati > Pseudomonadota > Gammaproteobacteria > Pseudomonadales > Pseudomonadaceae > Pseudomonas > Pseudomonas sp. B21-051. The sequence goes on along the minus strand of NZ_CP087166.1, from coordinate 5,313,563 downwards.
AACCGGCACTCAACAGCAGCAACAGCACGCCGATGCCTTGCAATGCGCCACTGCTGATTTTCCAGCCCGGCGGCATGCTCACCAGGCCGCTGCTGAACACTACGCCGGCAATCGTCATGTAACCGAACCAGTTGGTGGCCAGGCTCAGTCCGAGAATCTTGGCAATGTTGCTTTTGCTGACGCCCAAACGCGAATACAGCCGATAGCGCATGGCAATCCCGCCGACCCAGGCACTGAGATTGAGGTTGAACGCATAGCTGATGATCCCCACCGGCAGGATCTGTTTCCAGGTCAGATCCTGACGAATGTAAGTGCGGCCGATCAGGTCGAAACTGGCGTAGGTGAGAAAGCTCAGCAGGGTCAGGCTGGCGGCGATGATCAGCGTGCGCACCTTGAAGTCGGCGAGGGTTTGCAGAACTTCCGCCCATTCGATACGGGTGGCGAACATCGTCAGCAACACAATCAACGCGAGGAAGAACAGCAGCGTCAGCGGGCGTTTCCAGCGACTCCATCGAGAGTGCGCCGCTGGCGCCGATTGCGCGTGGGAATGGCTCATGAGGTACGCCCCCGAAACGGCTTGAGCCGCGGTTTGTGCGCCGGTAACCAACCGGCCATCGACGGGAAATGCCGCAGGAAGTGGAACACCAGAAACCCTACGGTCATGTGCCAGATCCGCCCGCGCGGGGACATGCTGGCATCCATTGCCTTGCAGTGGTTCTGGCTCAGGTCTTCGAGGCGCTGGAACAGATGCTGATTGAACGCGCGATCGCGGATCAGCACGTTGGCTTCCAGGTTCAGTGACAGGCTCAGCGGGTCGAGATTGCTCGAGCCGACGGTGCTCCATTCCTCGTCCACCAATGCGACTTTGCCGTGCAGCGGGCGCTGGCAATATTCGTGGATCTGCACCCCGGCCTTGAGCAGATAGTCGTAGGTCATGCGCGCCGCCAGTTTGGCCACCAGCATGTCTGGCTGACCTTGCAGGATCAGCCGCACCTCGACGCCACGGCGCGCCGCGTTGCGAATCTCGCGCAGCAGGCGATAACCGGGGAAGAAGTAGGCATTGGCGATCACCACTCGGCGTTTGGCCCGGCGCAGTGCCTGCAAATACACGTCTTCGATGTCGGTGTGATGCTGATCGTTATCACGAAACACCAGGCGTACCTGACCGTCGTGATCGTTGAAAGCCATGTCCGCCCGGCGCTGACGGCGACGTTGCCACCAGAACCGTGCGCGTCCCGGACGACCACTTTGCAGCAGGGCGAAATGATGGATGTCAGCGACCGCCGGTCCCTGAATCTGCACCGCATAATCCTGTTTCGCCTCGGGGCCGAAATCGGCCAGGTGATCGCCGGAAAAGTTGATCCCGCCAATGAACGCGATCAGTCCGTCGACCACCACAATCTTGCGGTGCAGGCGGCGGAACCAGTTGGTGCGAATGCCCAGGTGCTTGGGCGCCGGGTCAAACATTTGCAGATGCACGCCCGCTTCGCTCAGTGCCGCGAGATAACCGGTGGTCAACTCGCCGCAACCAAAACCGTCGAGGCTGACAGTGGTGCGCACGCCACGCCGGGCGGCGTCGATCAGGATCTGTTGCAACTCTGCACCGACCTTGTCTTCGAAAACGATGAAGGTCTCCAGCAGAATTTCACTCTTCGCCGCACGCATGGCGTCGAACACCCGGGGGAAATATTCCTCGCCGTTTTCCAGCAACTCGACGCGGTTGTTGCCCTGCCAGCCGTACTCGACATCGACATGCCCGGGCTCGCGCACCGGCGGGTTGATGCTGATCGGTTCCACGGCGGATTTCTCCAGCGGTGCGCTGCTCATAGTTCGATCTCCACCGATAACGGGACGTGGTCGGAAAGGTGTGACCAGGGCCGGTTGGCCAGGACTTTCGGTTGGCTGGCCTTGAGGTTGCGTACGTAAATACGATCGAGCCGCAGCGTCGGCAGGCGCGCCGGAAAGCTGCGCGCCGGTTTGCCGTGATGCTCGGCGAACACCTCGCGCAGGCCGCAGGGTTCGAGCAGCGCGTCGGCGCGCTGGCGCCAGTCGTTGAAGTCACCGGCGACGATCACCGGCGCGTTATCCGGCAGCTCCGCCAGACGCTCGCCGAGCAGTTTCAATTGCGCATTACGATGGCTTTCGCGCAGACCCAGATGCACGCAGATCGCATGCACTTCGACGCCATCGCCGGGCAGGCGCAGCACGCAATGCAGCAGCCCGCGGTTCTCGTGGCCGCTGATCGAGACGTCGAGGTTGTCGTGGCGGATGATCTGGAATTTCGACAGCAACGCATTGCCGTGATCGCCCTCCGGGTACACCGCGTTGCGCCCGTAGGCGAACTGCGGCCACAGACTGTCGGCGAGGAACTCGTATTGCGGCATCGTCGGCCAGTTGCTGTAGCGCTTGGGATGATGCTCGTGGGTGCCGTGGACTTCCTGCAAAAACACCACGTCGGCGGCCACGCTGCGCACCGCTTCGCGCAACTCCGGGAGGATGAAACGTCGGTTGAGCGCAGTGAAACCCTTGTGTGTGTTGACCGTCAGCACGGTGAAACGACGCACCGACACTTCAACGCTGGTCTGCTCGTCGGTGAACCCGACCGGCTCTGGAATACTCATCCCAGCACCCCTTCGGCAGCCGGTTCGCCGGGGGTGGTGGCGAGCGTTTTATCCAGCTCGAATCGGTGGAGCAAGTTGCGCGCGTCGTAAGGCGCGCGGACTTTGATGTCGTTGTCGAAATAGCAGAACACTTCGCGGGATTTACGCGCCCGCGGCTTGAGGCGCGGCGCGATCAGATGCGCATCGCCGGGCTGCTGACCGTGGTGCCAGGCGTCGATCCGTTCGGCCCAACTCTGCAGCGCCGATTCGGTGTAGCCGCTGGCGTACAGTTCTTCGGCGCCGTGCAGGCGCAGGTAAACGAAATCGCTGGTGAGGTCTTCGCGGTACGGCCATTTGCCGGCGGTGTCGGCGATCACCAGGGCGGTGTTGTAGCGTTTCAACAAGCGCACGAAGTCGGGGTCGATGAACGTGTCATTGCGCACTTCCACGGCATGGCGCAGCGGTTTTTTGCGCCAGGCTTTGAGGCTGGCGTGGCCGTGAAGATGTGAATCGTGTTGGCGGGCGAGGGCGGCGGCCGCTGCAGTATCGTGGGGCAACAATGAGAGGAAGTGTTCGAAGCGCTCGGGGTCGAATTTGAAGTTCGGCGGAAACTGCCAGAGGATCGGCCCGAGCTTTTCCTTAAGCTCCAGCACCCCGGAGGCGAAGAAATTCGCCAGCGGTTTTTCGATCTCGCGCAAGCGCCGGACGTGGGTGATGAAGCGTGGCGCCTTGACGCTGAACACGAAGTCGTCGGGCGTTTCGTTGTACCACTGCGCATAACGTTCGGGCCGCTGCAGGGCGTAGAACGATCCATTGATTTCGATACTGTTGACCGCCCGCGAAGCGAACTGCAATTCGTGCTTCTGCGTCAGTCCTTTCGGGTAGAAATCCCCGCGCCACGGAGCGTAGCGCCAGCCGGAAATACCGATGTGAATCGTTGCCATGCCGCCCTCCCGTTGTCAGTCCTCGTACAGCCTGTGTCTGTTGATGACTGTGGGCGGTTCGTGAAAGTTTCGATGGCGTTACGGACGGTAGTCTGTAGGAGCTGCCGGAGGCTGCGATCTTTTGATGTTGCTTTTCAAGATCAAAAGATCGCAGCCTCCGGCAGCTCCTACAGAGGGATATCATTGAGACAGATATTTGATCAGTGGCCGGTGACGACTCGTGAAGTGCTTTCGGCATAGGTCGGACCAAGGCGATCCAGTCGCCCGCTCCATGCGGTCAGCGCCAACGCCAGCAACACCACCAGCCCGCCGATCCACGCCGTGTGAATCAGGCCCAGATGCTCGACAATCAGTCCGCCGCCCCACGCACCGCCGGCAATCCCGAGGTTGAACGCGGCAATGTTCAGCCCCGATGCCACGTCCACTGCCTGCGGTGTGTGATGTTCAGCCTGACGCACCACATACACCTGCAGCCCCGGCACGTTGCCGAACGCTACCGCGCCCCACACCAGCACCGTGGCCAGCGCCAGCCATGGATTGGCTGCGGTAAAGGTCAGTACGAACAGCACGGCGGCGAGCAGGGCAAAGATGATTTTCAAGGCATTGATCGGCCCGCGCTTGTCCGCCAGTTTACCGCCCCAGATGTTGCCGAAGGCCACCGACACGCCGTACACCAGCAACACCAGGCTGACGGTGCCGGCGCTGAAGCCGGAGATGTCTTGCAGGATCGGCGCGAGGAAGGTGAAGGCGATGAACGAGCCGCCGTATCCGATCGCGGTCATCGCGTACACCAGCAGCAGACGCGGTTGTTTCAGCACTCGCAGTTGCTGCAGCAAGGATGCCGGTTTGCTGTGAGCAATGTTGTTCGGCACATACAGCAGACTGCCGATGAAGGCGATCACACCCAGCGCCGAGACGGCGAGGAAGGTTTCCCGCCAGCCGAAATGCTGACCGATGAACGTGCCCAGCGGCACGCCGGTGACCAACGCCACGGTGAGTCCGGTGAACATTATGGCAATCGCGCTGGCGGCTTTTTCCTTGGGCACCAGGCTGGTGGCGATGGTCGAGCCGATGGAGAAGAACACCCCGTGGGCCAGACCCGTGACGATTCGCGCCAGCACCAGCGATTCATAACCCGGCGCCATCCAGGCCAGCAGGTTGCCGAGGGTGAACAGCACCATCAGCGACAGCAGCAACAATTTGCGCGGGACTTTGCCGGTGAGGGCGGTCAGCACCGGCGCGCCAATGGCGACGCCCAGTGCATACAGACTGACCAGCAGCCCGGCGGACGGCAGACTGACGCCGAGATCGGCGCCGATGGTGGGCAACAGGCCAACGATGACGAACTCGGTCGTCCCGATGGCGAATGCGCTGAGTGTCAGCGCGAGCAAGGCAATGGGCATGACAGCACTCCGATAGAGGTTTTGAATGGAGCGCAGTGTCGGGGTTTGGGTTGTGCGGAAAAATACGGTACTGGGCATTTGATATTTGCTGCTGGCGCAAATATCCAGCTACTGCCGTGAACCCTGTAGTGAGGGGATTCATCCCCGATGGGTTGCGAAGCAACCCTAAACCGGTCTCCCGATGTCCAGAAGGTGTGAAAGTCGAGCGTTTACGACTGCTGCGCAGCCGATCGGGGATGAATCCCCTCGCCACAGGGGAAGGGTTAATGAGGCAAAAACCGAACTTGTCCGTCATTCACCGATCAGTTCCTTACAGGTTCAGCCAAGAGGGATCGGAGTTTTGATCAAGTTCAGGATCGCCATTTTGCTTGGAGCGCTGCTGTTTCTCGGCGCCAGCGAACTCGAAGCCGCCACGCTGCCGGGTGTTCCGGCCGCTGCTGAAGAACCGGCCAAACCCGAGCCGATTGTGCAGGGTGGTCTGCTCGGCGCGATCAGTTCGAGCATCGACGACGTGCAGGACAAACTCGATCTCAATGAACATCTGGTCGACGCCTGGCGTCTGCGTGCCGACCGTGCGGCGGACGAAGTCGACAAACTGGTCAATCAGCCGTCGAACCGATCCGGCTGGAGCGTCGCCGGGGATTTCCTGATGTTGTCCGGCGTGTGGCTTGGCGCCTTCGCGCTGCTCACGGTGCTCGGCAGCCTGCTGGCCAGGCGGCTGAGTCAGGGCCGTTGGCTGCGCACCCGCCAGCGCAGTCAGGATCTGGCGGGTTACCTGCTGCCGTACACCGTGCCGGCGCTGATCTGCCTGCCGCTGACGCTGTACGTCAGCCACTTTCTGCAAGCCTCGGTCGGCCGGGCGCTGGCGCTGTGTTTTGCCTACGCCACCAGCAGCGGGATTTTCTCCACCTCGATGCTGTTGTGTGTGGTGGTGATGTTCAATGTCGGGCACAAACGGCCGGCCGCGCGGATCATCCGCAACTACTGCCCGAAACCGCTGTTCCTGATCGGCTTTCTCGCCGCCCTCAGTGATGCGTTGACCAGCCCACAGATCGCCCGTCAGTTGGGCGGCAACATTACCAGCAGCGTTGCGGTGTTCACCGGGCTGATCGCCTCGATCATCTTCGGTCTGCTGGTGATTCGCCTGCGTCGGCCAGTGGCGCATCTGATTCGCAACCGACCGCTGGCGCAACGTCTGAAACAGCCGTCGTTGCAGGAGTCGCTGCGGATTTTCTCCGGGCTCTGGTACTGGCCGATCGTGCTGATGGTGCTGGTTTCGGCGGTCAATCTGATCGGCATCGGTGAGGACAATCAGAAGGCCCTGCGCTGTGCGCTGTTCACCACGGTGCTGCTGATCGGCACGGTGTTCCTCAGCACCATCCTCCAGCACCTGTTCAAGTCACGAAAAGCCGAAGCGATCCAGCGCAGCAGCGCCTACAAGGAGCGCTTTCTCAGCCTGTTGCACGCGTTGCTGCGGATCGTCATTGCGATTGCCTTCATCGATATTCTCGGGCGGATCTGGGGCGTTTCACTGCTTGATTTCGCTCAGAGCAGCACGATCGGCCGGGCGATCAGCAACGCGTTGAGCAGCATCGGCCTGATCTTCCTCGTCACCTGGCTGTTGTGGGTGGTGCTCGACACGGCGATTCAGGAAGCGTTGAAACCACCGGTGAGCAAACGCTCGTCGCGCCAGCCCAGCACCCGGGTGAAAACCATCCTGCCGCTGCTGCGCAATGCGATCAAAATCATCCTGGTGGTGATCTGCGCGATCACCACCATGGCCAACCTCGGCATCAACGTTGCGCCGCTGTTGGCCGGTGCCGGGGTGGTCGGTCTGGCGATCGGTTTCGGTTCGCAGCAACTGGTGCAGGACGTGATCACCGGGCTGTTCATCATCATCGAAGACACCCTGTCGATCGGCGACTGGGTGGTGCTTGATTCCGGGCACGCCGGCACCGTCGAAGGCCTGACCATCCGCACCCTGCGTCTGCGTGACGGCAAGGGTTTTGTGCACTCGGTGCCGTTCGGCCAGATCAAGGCAGTGACCAACCAATCACGCCAGTTTGCCTACGCGTTTTTCTCGGTGCAGTTCACTTACGACACCGATGTCGACAAGGCCATCGAGCTGATCCGCGAGACCGGCGATTCGATCCGCGAAGACCCGTTCCTCAAGTACAACCTGCAAGGGCCGCTGGATGTGTTCGGGGTGGACCGGATGGACCTGAACGGGGTGGTCCTGACGGCGCAGTTCCGTACCGTGTCGGGCGGGCAGTATGCGGTGAGCAGGGCGTTCAATCAGCGTTTGAAAAAGCTTGTGGATAACAGTCCTGACGTGCATTTCGCGCAGACTTATCCACAGCAGATTTTGTTGCCCAAGCGGCAGGGTGAGAAGGAGCTGTTGGCGAGCGAGGCGCCACAGGAATCGCGGACCTAAGGCGGGTTTCTGGATAGGGCTACTGGCCCTTTCGCGAGCAGGCTCGCTCCCACAGGTGGAAGGCGCTCAAACTGTGGGAGCGAGCCTGCTCGCGAAGGCGTCAGTTCAGCTCACATCAATGCCGGATCAGCTTGCTGCGCACCTGTTCCATGGTGATCTGATCCAGCTCGGTCCAGAACACCTGCTTGCCGGCAATCTCGGCAGCAACCGGCACCCCATCGCGATACACCAACCGATTACTCACCAACGCTGGCACCTTCGCTCCCGGTAACAATGTCCCCGCCAGATTCAACGGATCCACCCCGCACACCGCGATCAAGCTGCCGTCATGCGCCCGCCGCCGCACTTCGCGCAACAACGGAATCGCCTCCGGCAGGGCAAACTGTTCCCCCGCCAGACCACTGACAAAGCGCCCGCCGCGAATCTCGCCACGGGCCTCCAGCCGATGAAACGTGCGCAGCAATTCGCGCCAGCTCGGCAGCCAATCCGCCTCGCGCTCCAGCAGGCGCCAGAACACTACGCCATAGCGGCGCAGCAACGTCATGGCGACATGTTCGAGGGTTTCGGGTGACGCCATCTGACCGCTTTCCACCTGTGGCCCGCGCCGCAACAACGCCCAGCGTCCGGCATCGTCCATGCCGCCGATAAACGCTCCACGTCCGCGACGACTGCTGCGTTGCTGGCGCTTGCTCGGCGGGGTAATCAGCGCGCGCAAACCGGCGAAGCTGTCAGCATTCACCAGGCCGGCGCCAACCAGTTCCTGCAAGGCGATTTCCAGCTCAGTGCGCAGCAGGTGCGCCTCGTGGATCAACTCATCGAAAAACAACGCGCCGTGCTGACTCAGCGCCTCATAAACCTTTTGCGTTTTCGCTGACAGTTCGCTGACCGGCGTCTGTTCGGCCAGCGCACTCCACAGCCCGACCTGACTGCGCGGCAACAGCACAATCGGCGTACTGCGCAACGCCGTGCCGCTGACTTTTTGCCGGGCGCTGAGGCGCGTCCACACCAGTTTGCCGTTGCGGCACAGGTCATCCAGCCAGCTCGGCGAATAGTCTTTCAGGCGCGCCGGGAGAATGTCGCTGTCCCACGCGGAGGCCGCTGCCGGGTAACCTTCGAACTGGCCGACAATCGCCGGCAACACCGCGCTGCCCTGACCGCGCGTAGCGGGGGACAGAAGCTGCCAGTCGAACAGAAAACGCATGAAATCCTGCAACGCCACCGGCTCGATTTCCCGGCGCAGACGCTTGACCGTGTAGCGATGAATGCGCGCCAGCAGATGCCGTTCGCACCATTCTTCAACGGCTACACCCGGAGTGAAATGACCGCGCAGCACATAGCCTTCGCGCTCCAGTTGCGCGAGGGCCTGATTGACCTGCGGTATCGGCAACGCGAGTGGTTCGGCAATGGCGGCTAACGGCAGCGGACCGAAGGCGCCAAGTCGGGCGCGGATCACTTCGATCAATGCGTCATCGAACGTCCAGATATCATCAAACCCGGGCAGCGCTGCTTGCGGCGGTTGCAACGTGGCCTGTGGATAAAGCGCTTGCAGACACGTCAGGCGCTCTCGCGCCAGCCACAACGAGCCAGGCCGTGGATGTGTAGTGACTGTGAGGCCGTCTTCGCGAGCAGGCTCGCTCCCACAGTTGACTGTGTTCCAACTGGCGGAACGCGGTTGAATGTGGGAGCGAGCCTGCTCGCGAAGCTTTTCTTTTGCCGTTACTGGCGGAACGGCCAAGCGGCAGGCGCGACCGCTCGCAGTCAGCGCGTCAAGCCATTCGCGCCAGTGTTCGCCAGCCTGAACTTCAAGGTCGCTGATGCACGCCAGGCTCATCAGCGCCTCGTGCATTTCATCGACGTTGGCCGGCGTCGGCCACGCTTCCTCGCGCACCGCGTTGATGGCGTCGGCGTCCAGCGCACCGAGATCATCGGTGGACTGCGGATCGCTCCAGCGCCGGTTGATCACCGCTTGGGTGCGACGTTCCTCCAGCGGTGCATCGTCGAGAAAGCTGTACGGCCGTGCGCTGAGAATTTCTGCCGCCAGCGGTGACGGAGCCGGCAGATCGCGGCTGATCAATCGCACCTCGCCGCGCTCCATGCGCCGCAGCAGATTGAGCCAGCCGTCGCTGTCCATGGCCTCGTGCAGGCAATCGTCGAGAGTCTGTTCAATCAGCGGATGCTCGGGAATTTCCCGTTCACCGGCGAGGTTTTCCAGGCAGGCGATCTGATCGGGAAATACGCTGGCAATCAGGTCTTCGCTTTTCATCCGCTGCAACTGCGGCGCGACTTTGCGCCCGCCGGTAAAACGCGGCAATGCCAGCGCCACCCCGGCATTCCAGCGCCAGCGCACGCCGAACAACGGCGCGTCGAGAATCGCCTGAATCAGCATGTGTTCGGCGCTGTTGCTGTGCAGATATCGCCAGACGTCATCCAGTTCGAAACTGTGGCTGGTGGACAGCGACAATACGATCGCGTCTTCGCTGGCAGCGGCCTGCAACTCGAAGTTGAAGGTGCGACAGAAACGCTTGCGCAGCGCGAGGCCCCAGGCGCGGTTGATGCGGCTGCCGAAGGGTGAATGGATGATCAGTTGCGTGCCGCCGGATTCATCGAAAAACCGCTCCATCAACAGCGTGTCCTGCGAGGGCAGGGCGCTGAGGGTCAGGCGAGCGCGGGCGAGATAGTCCACCAGTTGTTCGGCACTGGCGCGGTTCAGGCCGAGGGTTGCGATCAGCCAGTCGAGCGCCGGTTGCAGATCGCCGGGGCTGGCGCCGAGCAGCTCGTCGAGGGTCGCCTGCAGGCGCGCCACCGCCGCAGACAATTCATCGCTGCGCCCCGGCGCTTCGCCGAGCCAGAACGGAATGGTCGGCGGCTGACCCTGGGCGTCCTCGACCCGCACCTTGCCGGTTTCCACCCGCAGGATCCGGTAGGAGGTGTTGCCGAGCTGGAAAATGTCGCCCGCGATGCTTTCCACGGCAAAGTCTTCGTTGACGCTGCCGATGTTCAGACCTTGCGGTTCCAGCAGCACGCTGTAGTCGGCGTTGTCGGGGATGGTGCCGCCGCTGGTCACGGCGGTCAGTTGCGCGCCACGGCGACCACGCAGAGTGCGGCTGACGGCGTCGCGGTGCAGGTAGGCGCTGCGGATGCCCTGACGACCGTTGTAGCCTTCGGCGAGCATCGTCAGCAGCGCCTGATAGTGTTTTTCGTCGAGATCGCGGTAGGGCGAGGCTTTGCGGAACAGCGCCAGCAGCGCGTCTTCCGCCCATTCCCGGCAACTGACTTCGGCGATGATCTGCTGCGCGAGTACATCCAGTGGCGCTTGGGGAATGTGCAGGGTGTCGAGTTCGCCACGGCGCACGCAGTCGAGCAGGGCGGCGCATTCAATCAGGTCGTCACGGGTGGTGGCGAACAAGCGGCCCTTGGGTGTGCCGCCGACCTGGTGCCCGGAGCGCCCGACTCTTTGCAGAAACCCGGCAATCGAACGCGGCGAGGATATTTGGCAGACCAGATCGACTTCGCCGATATCGATGCCCAATTCCAGCGAGGCGGTGGCGATCAGCACTTGCAGTTCGCCGCGCTTGAGCCGCTGTTCGGCGTCGAGGCGAAACTCCTTGGCCAGGCTGCCGTGATGCGCAGCCACCGCGTGTTTGCCCAGACGTTCGCTGAGATGTCGGCTGAGGCGTTCGGCCAAGCGCCGGGTGTTGACGAAAATCAGTGTGGTGCGGTGTTCGCGGGCCAGTTCGGCGAGCCGGTCATAAACCAATTCCCAGACATCGTTGGCCATCACTGCCGACAACGGCACCGGCGGCACCTCGATGCCCAGATCCCGTGGCCGGGCGTGGCCGATGTCGATGATCTCGCAAGGGCGATCGGTGCCGACCAGAAACCGCGCCACGGCAGCGATCGGCTTTTGCGTGGCGGACAAACCGATGCGGGTCAAGGGTTCGGCACACAGCGCCTGCAGGCGTTCGAGGCTCAGCGCCAGGTGACTGCCGCGTTTGCCGGCCGCGATGGCATGGATCTCGTCGATGATCACCGTGCGTGTGCTGCCGAGCATTTTGCGTCCGGACTCGGAGCCGAGCAGCACGTACAGCGATTCCGGGGTGGTCACCAGAATGTGCGGCGCACTTTTGCGCATGGCGGCGCGGTCTTTTTGCGGGGTGTCGCCGGTGCGCACCGCCGTGGTGATCTGCAATTCCGGCAGGCCCAACTGGCGCAACTGCTCGGTGATTCCCGCCAGCGGATTTTGCAGGTTGATGCGGATGTCGTTGGACAACGCCTTGAGCGGTGAAACGTAGACCACCAGGGTTTCGTCGGGCAGGCCGTCGGGGTTTTCCAGGCCCCGGTGGACGAGGTCGTCGAGCACCGCGAGAAACGCGGTGAGGGTTTTACCGGAGCCGGTGGGCGCGGCGATCAGTGTCGAGCGGCGCTGGCGGATCAACGGCCATGCGCGGGCCTGGGCGGCGGTGACCGTCGCGAAGGTGCTGCTGAACCAGGCGCTGACGGCGGGATGGAAGCCCGCCAGGGCCGCGTCCTTGGGGATGGGCAGATTCATGCTCAAGTTATGCGGGTGAGGGCGGCAAGATGCAAGTACCGCTCGGGATCTGCAGTGGCTGACAGGGCTTCATCGCGAGCAGGCCAGTTGATTCAGCACAATTCCCGGCGATCTACACTTTACGGGTGACGGTTGCGCACTAAACCCGCAAAATGCAACGATTCCGGCAATTATCGACGACGGGTGTCACCAGCACCGTCGCTAAAGCCATCGTTCCAATCAGACTGGGCCTGCTGACTCTATGCGAATGCGCCTTATGTTACTGGGCGGCGGAAATGCCCTTGGGCAGGCGCTGATTCGCCTCGGTGCGGAAGAAGACATCGGTTTCCTCGCCCCCCGCCCGCCAGAAGACGGCTGGGATGCCGCGAGCCTGACGCAACTGCTCGACGATACCCGTCCGGATGCGTTGATCAACCTCGCCTACTATTTCGACTGGTTCCAGGCCGAGACTGTCAGCGAAAGCCGTCTGGCCGGCCAGGAACGCGCCATCGAGCGACTGGCCGAGCTGTGCCAGCACCACAACATCATCCTCGTGCAGCCTTCCAGCTATCGGGTGTTCGACGGTTCGCGGGCGACCGCCTACAGCGAAAAAGACGAGCCGGTGCCGCTGGGCCTGCGCGGGCAGGCGCTGTGGCGCATCGAGCAAAGTGTCCGCGCCACCTGCCCGCAGCACGTGCTGCTGCGCTTCGGCTGGCTGCTCGATGACAGCCCTGAAGGCACCCTCGGACGTTTCCTCGCCCGCGCCGAACAACCGGACGAATTGCTCATGGCCGATGATCGCCGGGGCAATCCGACCCCGGTGGATGACGCGGCACGGGTGATCATTTCGGTGCTCAAGCAACTCGACTGCGCGGCGCCGCTATGGGGCACTTACCATTACGCCGGCCACGAAGCGACCACGCCGCTGGCGCTCGGTCAGGCGATTCTGACCGAGGCACGCAGCCTGCATCAGTTGGCAATCGAAGCTCCAACCGCTCAGGCCCATGCCGCGCGGCCGGACGCCGCCGAGGAGCCGCAACACGCGGTACTCGCCTGCAAGAAAATTCTGCACACTTTCGGGATCAAGCCCCGCGCCTGGCGCGCCGCACTCCCGGCTTTACTGGATAGGTTTTATCGTCATGGCTGAAGGCCCTGTTTTAATCACCGGCGGTGCCGGTTTCATCGGCTCGCACCTGACTGACGCGTTGCTCGCCACCGGCCATTCGGTGCGGATTCTCGATGATCTGTCGACCGGCAAACGCGCCAACCTGCCACTGGATAACCCGCAGGTCGAACTGATCGTCGGTGACGTCGCCGATGCCGCGCTGGTTGCGCAGGCGATGCAGGGCTGCAGCGCTGTCGCGCATCTGGCGGCGGTGGCCTCGGTGCAGGCGTCGGTGGACGATCCGGTGAAGACGCACCAGAGCAATTTCATCGGCACCCTGAATGTCTGCGAAGCCATGCGCCAGGCCGGGGTCAAGCGCGTGCTCTACGCATCGAGCGCGGCGGTTTACGGCAACAACGGCGAAGGCGAGTCGATCGACGAAGACACGCCAAAAGCCCCGCTGACCCCTTACGCCTCGGACAAACTGGCCGGCGAGCACTACTTCGATTTCTACCGTCGCCAGCATGGCCTGGAACCGGTGATCTTCCGCTTCTTCAACATCTTCGGCCCACGCCAGGATCCGTCCTCGCCGTACTCCGGGGTCATCAGCATTTTCAGCGAGCGGGCGCAGAAAGGCCTGCCGATCACCGTGTTCGGCGATGGCGAGCAGACGCGCGATTTCCTCTATGTCGAGGATCTGGTCGATGTGCTGGTGCAGGCAATCGACAAGCCTGAAGTGGAAGTGGGCGCGATGAACGTCGGCTGGAACCAGGCGATGAACCTCAAGCAGATGCTGCAAGCGCTGCAGGAAGTGGTCGGCGAGCTGCCGCCGGTCAGCTACGGCCCGGCGCGCTCCGGCGACATCCGCCATTCGCGGGCGAACAACGCGCGTTTGCTGCAACGCTTCAAGCTGCCCGAGCCGACGCCGATGCGTGTGGGGCTGGCGCGGCTGCTGGGACGCTAAATCGAAAAAACAAAAAAGGCGCCTTTGCAGGCGCCTTTTTTGTGGGCGGGGTATCGCTTTGACGCTCGGTGCAATCCCTGTGGCGAGGGAGCTTGCTCCCGCTCGACTGCGCAGCAGTCGCAAATTCAGTCAACGCGGTTTTTCTGAAGCACCGCTTTTGCCTTGTTCAGGGCTGCTTCGCAGCCCAGCGGGAGCAAGCTCCCTCGCCACATTAGCCCGCATTCACCACCACGCGAATGTTCGACTGTTGCTTAGAACTTGTAGCCCAGACCCACCATGTACACAAACGGATCGACATCGACATTCACCTTGGCACGGGTGCCCGGCGCCACCGCGTTGTTCTCGACAGTCGCGCGGGTGTCGATGTCGATGTAGCGCACCTGGGCGTTGAGCATGATGTTGTCGGTCAGCATGTAGTCAGCGCCGACCTGCCAGGCCAGGCCCCAGGAGTTCTTCGCCTTGAAGTTGTCGAAGCCGTTGGATTGGGCTTCGCTGCCGACGTGCTCGTCGTAGATCCAGGTGTAGTTGATGCCGCCGCCGATGTACGGCTGGAATGGCGACTTCGCATCCAGCGGGTAGTACACGACGCTGAGGGTTGGCGGCAGGTGTTTCAGGGTGCCGAGTTTGCCGTTGGCGGCTGGCAGCGCAGTGCCTTTGATTTTTACGTCATGCTCGAACGGCGAGGCCGCCAGCAACTCGATCCCGATGTTATTGGTCAGCATGTAGGCGAAGTTCAGACCCAATTGGGTGTCGCTGCTCATGGTCGCCTTGCCGCCCAGGTTGGTGCCGCTCAACGGACCCTGATCGACCTTGACGCTTGAGCTGTCGGCCTTCGGGTTGACGGTGATCGCACCGGCGCGGACGATGATGTCGCCGGCTTCGTGGGCGTGGGCGAGCGGGGCTGCGAGCGCGAGGGCAAACAGCGAGGCGCTGAGCAAGGACTTGTTCATGGGGGCTCCAGAAGGACGTTAAAAGTTTCTGATGTCCTATGGTATTAAGCCAACTGATACGGTCTTTTGACTCAGCTCAATGAAACAGTGATGCCCCCAAAAGATCGCAGCCTTCGGCAGCTCCTACAGTTGAAATGCGATCCCCTGTAGGAGCTGCCGGAGGCTGCGATCTTTTGACTTTGAAACTGCCGGAATTCACTCCGGCAGCTCATACACATAAATCTTGTCCGCCGCCATCTGATACCCGGCATCGGCCAGTTCGCTGCTGGACGCCTTGACCTGCAACGGTCCCTCGACCCAGTACGGCTGATACAGCTCATCGAGCTTCACACCCAACTCGCTTTTCACATGCACGATCTGGTTCGATGGCGGTGGTGGCACGTGGATGCAGGCGCCGAAGTACGGCACCAGCAGGAAGTCGGTGGTGCGTCCTTCTTCGTTGACCTCCAGCGGCACGATGTAGCCCGGCAGGCGGATGTTCTGCCCGTCGAGACTCTGCACCACCGGCGCGTTGGGCATGTCCTGTTTGGCGGCTGGCGCCGACTCGGCGGACAGCGCATCACTCATTTTCGACATGTCGTGCAACGGCGTCATGTTCGGCACTTCCGGCGCGGCGTCCGGCGGGATCATCTCCGACCAGGTCAGGTCTTTCGGCGCCGCTGCCCACACGGGCAGGGCAACCAGCAACAGCAGCGCGAGTACGGCGCGGGGCATGGTGAACATCCTCATAAACGGATCGACAGGCCATCGGCCAATGATTGGCGATACGCGCGCCAGGCCGGCACGCTGCCCATCAGCAGCGCGGCCGCCAGAATGCCACCGAGCAGCGTCCATTCATACTCGCTCGGCCACGCCAGTGGCAGATACAAACCGTAATTGGCCTGCACATACCCCTGCGCGGCGGCGATGCCGATGTACAGCAAGGCCAGTCCTGCGATCACCCCGGTCAGCGCCAGGGCAAAGGCTTCCAGCACCAGCAGGCTCGCGATGTGCCACGGCCGCGCGCCGACCGAGCGCAGGATCGCCATTTCGCGACGACGCTCGTTGAGGCTGGTGAGAATCGCCGTAAGCATGCCGATCAACCCGGTCAGCACCACGAACAGCGAGACCACGAACAGCGCCTTTTCAGCGGTACTCATCAGGCTCCACAACTCCTGCAAGGCCACGCCCGGCAGGATCGCCAGCATCGGCTCACCACGGAATTCGTTGATTTCGCGTTGCAGGGCAAAGGTGGAAATCTTGCTGTTGAGACCGAGCATGAACGCGGTGATCGCCTGTGGCGTCAGGTCCATGTTGCGTGCCTGATCGGCGGTGATCCGGCCGTTGCCCCGGGCCGGCACGCCGTTGTGCCAGTCGATGTGAATCGCCTCCATGCCGCCGAGGCTGATGTGCAACGTGCGATCTACCGGCGTGCCGGTGCGCTTGAGAATGCCGACCACGGTGAACGGTTTGTCATCGTGCTTGACCAGGCTGATAGCCGCCACACCATGGGCCAGCACCAGTTGGTCGCCGAGCTTGTAATGCAACGCTTCGGCGACTTCGGCACCGAGCACCACTTCGAACGGATCGCTGGCAAACGCCCGGCCATCGGCCAGTTCCAGGTGCTGCTGGCGCCCGTATTGGTAATGCTCGAAATAGGCTTCGGTGGTGCCCATCACCCGGTAGCCGCGATGTGAATCGCCGAGGGACATCGGGATCGCCCACTTCACTTTCGGGTTGCTGGCGAAGTGTTCGAAGCTGTCCCAGCGGATGTTGTTGGTCGCGTTGCCGATGCGGAACACCGAGTACAACAGCAGGTTCACCGAGCCGGAGCGGGCGCCGACGATCAGGTCGGTGCCGCTGATGGTGCTGGCGAAACTGGCTTTGGCCTCGGTGCGCACGCGCTCGACGGCGAGCAACAGGCACACCGACAGGGCGATCGCGAACGCGGTGAGCAGGGCGGTAAAGCGGCGGTTGGCCAGGCTGGCCATGGCCAGACGAAACAGATACATCTCAGACCTCGGCAGACGTGGCGGCGCGATTGAGTTCGGCCAGGGACAGGTGACGGTCGAACAGCGGCGCCAGGCTCTGGTCGTGGCTGACGAACAACAGGCTGGAACCGGCCTCGCGGCATTCGGCGAACAGCAAGCGAATGAAGTTTTCCCGGGCGTCGTAATCCAGCGCCGAGGTCGGTTCGTCGGCGATCACCAGTTCCGGTTGGCCGATCAACGCACGAGCGGCGGCGACCCGTTGCTGCTGACCGATCGACAGCGAGTCGGCGCGACGACCGAGGATGCTTTCATCCTTCAGGCCCAGGTGGGCGAGCAGGGTGGCGGCGGCCTGATCGACGCTGCCGTGACGCTGTTTCGCCCGCTCGGCACGCAGGTTGGAGAAGTGGCACGGCAATTCGACGTTCTCGCGTACCGAAAGAAACGGCAGCAGGTTGAATTGCTGGAAGATGTAGCCGGTGTGATCGACGCGAAAGCGGTCGCGGGCGCCGGCACCCAGTTCGGTCAGTTCCTGGCCGAGCAGGCGAATGCTGCCGCGCCCGGGTTTTTGCACGCCACCGAGCAGGCCGAGCAGGGTGGTCTTGCCACTGCCGCTCGGGCCTTTGAGGAACAGGGTTTCGCCCGGCTCCAGGCGAAACGCCGGGATGTCCAGCAGCGGCGGGTGACCGGGCCAGTTGAAGCCCAGGTCGGACAGTTCGATGAGTGCTTGGGTCATGGCACCAATTTCATGGTTGAACACATAACCCTGTAGGAGCTGCCGCAGGCTGCGATCTTTTGATCCTGTTCTTAAAGGCAAGATCAAAAGATCGCAGCCTGCGGCAGCTCCTACAGGGGATTTTTTCAGTCAATCAGAATTTCAGGGCTGCGGCCTTGGCCGTCACTTCGGTGCCTTGCTGGCCGCTCGGGCCGATCAGTTGTACCTGAATTTTCTGAGTGGCTGGGAAGGTATTGAAGACGTTCGCCAGATCCAGCGTCTTCAGAGCACCTGGTGCGGCGCAGCTGAATTGATAGTGCGCGTGGATTTCGCTGTGATCGTGGTGGTGCGCTTCACCGCCCTTGGCATCTTCGTCGTGGTCATCATCGTCATGCTCGTCGGCAGCCGGCTTGTCGCCGAACAGCGGGCTTTGCAGTTCCTGGCTGGTGACCTTGCAACCGGCGGCGGCTGGCAGGCTGAACAGCGCCAGCGGGTTTTCCAGTTTGGTGCGCGCGGCCACGACTTTGGCTTTGTCGGTGTCGCTGATGGCGGCATGTTCGAAGCCCACCAGATTCATCGCCGGGCTTTCCAGTTCCAGCTCCAGGGTCTGGCCGTCGAGTGCGGCGTTCAGTCGGCCTACACCGTGTTCGTGGGCACCGAGGCTGCCGTGCTCGTGGTCATGATCGTGCTCATCGGCAGCGTGGGCGATGGCCAGCGGCAACAGGGCAAACGGCAAAGCGAGCAGCAGACGACGCATGGCGGTCTCCGGAAAGTAAAGTGAAGAGTTTGTTATGTAATCTTATAACGAAAGTGCGCAGAGTTTGCCCGCCTGCTTGGCGTTGCACAAGTCCCGTGGGAGCATGCAGGTCAGAAATGTGCAGGAGCGATGCAGATGTTGCGGATACGCGGAACCGTCGGCGCGACGCCGGTGGATTTGACGGTGGAGCTGGATGACAGCGATTGGGCAAAGCTCGGCGCAGCCCTTGGCGCGCAGCCGCAGGGCGATCAGCCTGAAGCGGCATTGAGCACGCCGGCAGCGAAACCACTGAACCAGGACGATGCGTTGTGGCAGGTGGCGAAAGATCTGTTGCGCAAGGCCGGGCAACTCAGCGGGCCGGATTTGCTTGATCAGCTGGAAGGGCTGACCGGCAGCGCGGCGGCGGGCAAGCGCCTGCTGGTGCGCCTGCGCCACAGTTCGGATGTAAAAGTGGTGAGTGGCGGGGATACACCGCTTTACAGCTGGATCGAGTGAAAAGCAAAAGATCGCAGCCTGCGGCAGCTCCTACAGGTTCACCCATGTTTTGCGGATGAACCTGTAGGAGCTGCCGAAGGTTCGGGCCGCGATCGGACGATCTTTTGATCTTAATAAAGCGCAGCGAACACTTTACGGCGGTAGGCAGTCACCAGAGGATGATCGTTGCCCAGCAACTCAAACACCTGTAGCAAGGTCTTGTGCGGCAG
Source organism: Pseudomonas sp. B21-051 (assembly GCF_024748795.1). Lineage (NCBI taxonomy): Bacteria > Pseudomonadati > Pseudomonadota > Gammaproteobacteria > Pseudomonadales > Pseudomonadaceae > Pseudomonas > Pseudomonas sp. B21-051. The sequence goes on along the minus strand of NZ_CP087166.1, from coordinate 5,294,492 downwards.
ACCTTCACCGTAGCTGCGATTGCGGATGAACAGCTTGAGCAAGGCCTCCAGCGCCGCTTCGTATTGCTGACGCGCCAGTTGCTGGATCGCCAGTTGATACACCGCTTCGTCGTCCTGCGGATTTTTGGCCAGACGCGCCTTGAGGTCGGCAGCATCCGGCAGATCGCGGGCCAGACCGAGGAACTTGATCTGCGCCTTGGCCCCGGCCAGTGCAGCCTTGTGCTCATCGCTCTTGACCGCGTCGAGCACGGTTTGGGCCTCGCCCAGTTCGCCGCGCTCGGTCAGGCAGCGGGCGTAGAGGATCAGCGCCTTGGCGTTGTTGTTGTCTTCGGTGAGCATGACCACCAGAGCAGCTTCTGCTTCAGCGAAACGCCCTTCATCGAACAGCGCCTGCGCCTGTTCAAACGGATCGGCGGCGGCCGGCGGCGGCATTTGCACATGCGGCTCAAGCAGCGCGCGCACCGCGGATTCCGGTTGCGCACCGGCAAAGCCGTCCACCGGTTGGCCGTCCTTGAACAGCACCACGGTCGGCAGGCTGCGGATACCGAAGCGGGCGACGATGTCCTGCTCGATGTCGCAGTTGACCTTGGCCAGCAGCAGTTCGCCCTGATAGCTCTCGGCAATGCCTTGCAGCATCGGCATCAACGCCTTGCACGGCGCACACCACTCGGCCCAGAAATCCACCAGCACCGGTTTGTTGAAGGAAGCGTCGATCACCGACTGGTCGAAATCGGCAGTCGTGGCGTCGAAGATGTACGGCGTTTGCTGACTCATGGGGGATCTCGTAAAAGCGTGGATGGGGCAACTATACGGCTTGGCGGGGTGTGGCCGGAAGCGATCAGTCTTTGAGAGGTGTGTTGCCTGCCAGGATGCTTTCGCGAGCAGGCTCGCTCCCACATTTGGAATGCGTTACCCCTGTGGGAGCGAGCCTGCTCGCGAAGCTTTTAGTCACGCCGCGCATGGTAAAGACTGACATGTCTGAACTCTTCCGGCTCCGCCAGATCCGGCAAGGTCATCGCCTCAAGCATTTCGATTCGCTCATACAACGGATGGCGAAAATCCCGAACCCGCGAATCTGCTACCAGCGCCTCGCGGCCACGGCTGAGAAACGCGTCGAGCAGCGGCAGGTTCTCGCGGTCGTAGAGCACGTCCGCCACCAGGATCAGATCGAAGCGATCAGCCTCGGCAAAGAAGTCCGTCGAATAACTCATCTGCACATCATTGAGTTCAGCGTTGGCCCGGCACGCGGTAATCGCCAGCGGATCCAGATCACAGGCCACCACTTCCAGGGCTCCTGCCTTTACCGCAGCAATCGCGGCGATCCCGGAGCCGGCGCCGAAATCCAGCACCCGCTTGCCGCGCACCCACTCGGGAAATTCCGCCAGATAGCGCGCCACCGCCAGACCGCTGGCCCAGCAGAAACTCCAATACGGCGGTTCGTGGAGGATGCGCCGGGTTTCGTCCGGGCTGAATTCACGATCCATGTTGTCGCCGTCGATCAGCCACAGCTGCAAATCGGTGCCCGGTAAAGCACAGGCCTTGAGCCGCGCATCACCGAGCAATTCACCCAACGCCTGTTGCAGGTCGAGCGGTACGGTCATGGTGCTTTGACAAATTGCAGTTGGCCCAGCGCCTGAGTGGTCGGCTGGGTGATGGTTTGCGACGGCAGGTGCAGGATCAACTGGCCCGACTGCGTGGCACGACCGCGCAGCTCGACCCGTGCCCCGGCCGGAAAGGCTTCCGGATTGAAGCGCAGGCGAAACGGCAGGATCTGGTTGTTGCCGATCAGGCTGGAACTGGCGAGCAGTTGTTGCGGGCGCGACTTGTCGTCGATCACCAGCAGCGCCAGTTCGACCTCGGCCCCGGCCGGCACGCCTTGCAGGCTGCCGCTCAGTTCCCGTTGATAGGCCGGCAGCGGGCCGAGGTCAGCGGCCTCGCGGGCTTTCTTCTGCGCCTGTTGTGGTGCCGGTCCCGGTGTTGGCGGTTGCGGCTTGGGCTTGTCGCTGCCGCAGGCCACCAGCAGGGCGAAAAGACTGAGCAAAACGAGCGGTCGTAGCGACATTGGCAGCTCCAGAAAATGAAATCCGTGGATCAAACGATCATGGCAGTCTGTATACCGCAAACCCTATGGCTTGTCTTGCCACCGGGATGCGCTACCATGGCCCTCCCTTTTTTTGTTGCCAGCCACCATGCACTGTCCCTTCTGCGGTGCCAACGACACCAAGGTCATCGACTCGCGTCTGGTCGCCGAGGGCGAACAGGTGCGCCGCCGGCGTGAATGCCTGGCCTGCGGCGAACGTTTCACGACATTCGAGACGGCCGAACTGGTGTTGCCGCGCCTGATCAAAACCGACGGCAGCCGCCAACCGTTCGACGAAGAAAAGCTCCGCGCCGGTATGCAACGCGCGCTGGAGAAGCGTCCGGTGAGCGTCGAGCGCCTCGAATCCTCTCTGGTTCACATCAAGCACAAGCTGCGCGCCACCGGCGAGCGCGAGGTCAAATCCCTCGTGGTCGGCGAACTGGTGATGGCCGAGCTGCAAAAGCTCGATGAAGTGGCCTACATCCGTTTCGCTTCGGTATACCGGCGCTTCCAGGACCTTAACGAGTTCCGTGAAGAGATCGACCGCCTCGCCCGCGAACCGGTGAAAGAATGACCAGCGCCGCCGAGCAGGCGATCCTCGACGCCCACTTCATGGCACGTGCGCTGGAACTGGCGCGCAAGGGCCACTACACCACCCATCCCAATCCACGGGTTGGCTGCGTGATCGTGCGTGACGGGCAGATTGTCGGCGAGGGCTTCCACGAGCGTGCCGGCGAACCCCACGCCGAAGTCCACGCCCTGCGCGCTGCCGGTGAACTGGCTCGGGGCGCTACGGCCTACGTGACCCTTGAGCCGTGCAGCCACCATGGGCGCACGCCGCCGTGCGCCGATGCGCTGGTGAATGCCGGGGTTGCCCGGGTGGTCGCCGCGATGCGCGATCCGAATCCGCAGGTCGCCGGGCGTGGCTTGCAGCGTCTGGCTGATGCCGGCATCGCCACCGAAAGCGGCGTGCTGGAAGCCGAGGCGCGCCAGCTCAATCAAGGTTTCCTGAAACGCATGGAGCACGGCTTGCCGTTCGTGCGGGTCAAGTTGGCGATGAGTCTCGACGGTCGCACGGCGATGGAAAGTGGCGAGAGCCAGTGGATCACCGGCCCGGCCGCGCGTTCCGCCGTGCAGCGTTTGCGCGCGCAGGCGGCCGTGGTGCTGACCGGCGCCGACACCGTACTGGCCGACGGCGCGCGCCTGACCGTGCGCGCCGACGAACTGGGTCTGGATGCCGAACAAACCGCACGGGTCATGAGCCGTCCGCCGCTGCGGGTGCTGATCGACGGGCGCTTGCGAGTGCCGCTGGATGCGCCGTTCTTCAAGGCCGGCCCGGCGCTGGTCGCCACCTGCATGGCGGTCGAAGAGCAATATGCCAATGGCCCGGAATGCCTGATCGTGCCGGGTGACGACGGTCAGGTCGATCTGCATCAACTGCTCATCGAGCTGGCCAACCGTGGCGTCAACGAAGTGCTGGTCGAGGCCGGCCCGCGTCTGGCGGGCGCGTTCGCTCAGCTCGGTCTGGTCGACGAGTTCGTGATCTTCATCGCCGGCAAGTTTCTCGGCTCCACGGCGCGACCGTTGCTGGACTGGCCGCTGGCCTATATGAAGGACGCCCCCGAGCTGAAAATCACTGAAATCCGCGCGGTTGGCGATGACTGGCGAGTCACTGCGACGCCAGTCGTTTCGGCGAGCGTATAATTCCCGGCCATCGCCTTAGCGCTGGCTTCGTTCTCAAGGAGAACCCCATGTTTACCGGCATCATCGAATCCATCGGCAGTATCCGCGCACTGACCCCCAAGGGCGGTGATGTGCGGGTGCACGTCGAAACCGGCAAGCTCGACCTGAGCGACGTCAAACTCGGCGACAGCATCGCGGTCAACGGTGTGTGCCTGACGGCGGTTGAGCTGCCGGGCAACGGTTTTGCCGCTGACGTCAGCCGCGAAACCCTCGACTGCACCGCGATGAATGACCTGAAAAGCGGCAGCCCGGTCAATCTGGAAAAAGCCCTGACCCCGACCACCCGTCTCGGCGGGCATCTGGTCAGCGGTCACGTCGACGGTGTCGGCGAAGTGGTGTCGCGCAGCGACAATGCCCGCGCCGTGGAATTTCGCATTCGCGCGCCGAAAGAACTGGCCAAGTACATCGCCCATAAAGGCTCGATCACCGTCGACGGCACCAGCCTGACCGTGAACGCGGTCGATGGCGCCGAATTCCTGCTGACGATCATTCCGCACACCCTGAGCGAAACCATCATGGCGTCCTACAAGCCGGGCCGCCGGGTGAACCTGGAAGTCGACTTGCTGGCGCGTTATCTGGAGCGTTTGCTCCTCGGCGACAAGGCTGCTGAGCCAAGCGCTGGCGGCACGATCACTGAAAGCTTTCTGGCCGCCAACGGCTACCTCAAATCCTGACTGAAGGGGGTGCCTTGTGGCGCTCAATAGCATCGAAGAACTGGTTGAAGACATCCGCCAAGGCAAGATGGTCATCCTCATGGATGACGAAGACCGCGAGAACGAAGGCGACCTGATCATGGCCGCCGAATGCTGCAAGGCCGAGCACATCAACTTCATGGCCAAGCACGCCCGTGGCCTGATCTGCATGCCGATGAGCCGCGAGCGTTGCGAGCTGTTGAAGCTGCCACTGATGGCGCCACGCAACGGTTCCGGTTTCGGCACCAAGTTCACCGTATCGATCGAAGCCGCCGAAGGCGTCACCACCGGTATCTCCGCCGCCGACCGTGCGCGCACCGTGCAAGCGGCTGCGGCCAAGGACGCCAAGGCTGAAGACATTGTCAGCCCGGGCCACATCTTCCCGCTGATGGCCCAGGCCGGCGGCACCCTGGCGCGCGCTGGTCATACTGAAGCGGCCTGCGACCTGGCGCGCATGGCCGGTTTCGAACCAAGCGGCGTGATCTGCGAAGTGATGAACGACGACGGCACCATGTCCCGTCGCGCCGAGCTGGAAGCGTTTGCCGCTGAACACAACATCAAGATCGGCACCATCGCCGACCTGATTCACTACCGGATGATCCACGAACGTACCGTTCAGCGGATTGCCGAGCAGCCGCTGGACAGCGAACTGGGCCAATTCAACCTGGTGACCTATCGTGATTCGGTGGAAGGCGACGTGCACATGGCCCTGACGCTGGGCACCGTTTGTGCCGAAGAGCCGACCCTGGTTCGCGTGCACAACATGGACCCGCTGCGCGACCTGCTGATGGTCAAGCAACCGGGCCGCTGGAGCCTGCGCGCCGCGATGGCTGCGGTGGCCGAGGCCGGCAGCGGTGTGGTGCTGTTGCTCGGTCACCCGCTGGACGGCGATGTGCTGCTGGCGCATATCCGCGAAACCGCTGATCAGGCGGCGGTGAAAAAACCGACCACTTACAGCATTGTCGGTGCCGGTTCGCAGATCCTGCGTGACCTCGGTGTGCGCAAAATGCGCCTGATGTCGGCGCCAATGAAATTTAATGCGATATCCGGTTTCGATCTGGAAGTTGTAGAATACGTGCCCTCCGAATAAGACGCCGGGTTTTGGCCTCGTTGTTCGCTCAAGGCATATTTGATTTATTGTGGCGAGGGAGCTTGCTCCCGCTGGGCTGCGCAGCGGCCCCTCTTGTGGGCGCTGCGCACCCAAGCGGGAGCAAGCTCCCTCGCCACAAAGATGTGCAAGTGAACACCGAGTGCGATTTCCGACGCTGTATTCGCGGTTCAAATATCACTGAGGGATGCGTACGAAACGTGTCCCGGCTCTTTAAGAGATCTGACGAATGACCCTGAAGACCATCGAAGGTACCTTCATCGCCCCTAAAGGCCGCTACGCTCTGGTAGTGGGCCGTTTCAACAGCTTCGTGGTTGAAAGCCTGGTCAGCGGTGCAGTTGATGCCCTGGTTCGCCACGGCGTGAGCGAAAGCGACATCACCATCATCCGCGCGCCTGGCGCCTTCGAAATCCCGCTGGTTGCGCAGAAAGTCGCCCAGAAAGGCGAGTTCGCAGCCATCATCGCCCTCGGCGCGGTCATTCGTGGCGGCACTCCACACTTCGAATACGTGGCAGGCGAGTGCACCAAGGGTCTGGCCCAGGTGTCCATGGAGTTCGGCGTACCGGTCGCGTTCGGCGTCCTGACCGTGGATTCCATCGAGCAAGCCATCGAACGTTCCGGCACCAAGGCCGGCAACAAAGGTGCTGAAGCTGCCCTGTCCGCTCTGGAAATGGTCAGCCTGCTGGCGCAGTTGGAGGCCAAGTGATTAGCGACGATAGCGATCGTTTCAACCCGCGCGATCCGAAACCTGCGGATGCCGGCAAGCCATCAAAAAGCGTCAAGCGTCGCGAAGCCCGTCAGCTCGCGACTCAGGCCCTGTATCAGTGGCACATGGCCAAGGCTTCGCTGAACGAGATCGAAGCGCAGTTCCGCGTTGATAACGATTTCACCGATGTCGATGGCGCGTATTTCCGCGAAATCCTCCACGGGGTTCCGGCGATCCGCACCGAAATCGACACCGCGCTCAAGCCGTGCCTGGACATCGAAATCGAAGAGCTGGACCCGGTTGAACTGGCTGTTCTGCGCCTGTCCACCTGGGAACTGCTCAAGCGCGTCGACGTGCCGTACCGCGTGGTGATCAACGAAGGTATCGAGCTGGCCAAAGTCTTCGGTTCGACCGACGGCCACAAGTTCGTCAACGGCGTACTCGACAAGCTGGCTCCGCGCCTGCGTGAAGCTGAAGTGAAGGCGTTCAAGCGCTGATACGCGCTTGAGACCTCATGGGCGAGTTTGAACTGATCCGCAATTTCTTCGCCGCCGCGCCTTGTGCGCAAGGCGGCGAGGGCGTTGCCCTGGGGATCGGCGACGACTGCGCCTTGCTCGCGGTTCCTCCCGGGGAACAGCTGGCGATCTCCACCGATACGCTGGTGGCCGGCGTGCATTTCGCCGATCCCTGCGATCCGTTTCTGCTCGGTCAGCGCTCGCTGGCCGTCGCGGTCAGCGACCTGGCCGCCATGGGCGCCACGCCCGTTGCCTTTACCCTTGCCCTGACTGTGCCGACGGTGACCGCCGATTGGCTGCAAGCCTATGCCCACGGTTTGAACCGCATGGCGCAGAACTGCAGCATCGCGCTGGTTGGCGGCGACACCACGCGCGGCCCGTTGAGCCTGACGGTCACGGTGTTCGGTCGCGTTCCGGCCGGGCAGGCCTTGACCCGTAGCGGCGCGCAACCGGGCGATCTGCTCTGTGTCGGTGGCGAGCTGGGCAATGCCGCCGGTGCCTTGCCGCTGGTGCTTGGCCAGCGTGAAGCCGCGACGGATATCGCCCAGCCGTTGCTCGATCATTACTGGTCGCCCCAGCCGCAACTGGCCCTCGGTCAGGCGCTGCGTGGCAAGGCCACTGCCGCTCTCGACATCTCCGATGGCCTGCTCGCCGACTGCGGGCATATTGCTTTGGCGTCGCAGGTTCGTCTCGAAATTGAACGTGAGCGCGTACCGTTGTCCGATGCTTTAGTGGCGTTTCTCGGCCAGCGCGGTGCCGAACGGGCGGCGTTGAGCGGCGGCGATGACTATGTGCTGGCCTTCACGCTACCGTCCGTCGAGTTGCCGGCGCTGCTGGCCAATGGTTGGCCGATCCATGTGATCGGACGTGTAGCGCAGGGCCAGGGTGTGGTGCTGCTGGATCGCGATGGACACGACATCACCCCGCAAATCCGGGGTTATCAACATTTTCAGGAGACACCGTGACAGATCACCCCAAGCAGGTTCCGGCCGAATTCGTTCCGCCGTCGGTCTGGCGCAATCCCTGGCATTTCCTCGCGTTCGGCTTCGGCTCCGGCACCTTGCCGAAAGCGCCGGGCACGTGGGGTTCGTTAGTTGCGCTACCCTTTATCCCGTTGTGGCAGATGTTGCCCGACTGGGGTTACTGGCTGATGCTCGGGATCACCATGCTGTTCGGCTTCTGGCTGTGCGGCAAGGTTGCCGACGATCTGCGGGTACACGACCACGAAGGCATCGTCTGGGACGAAATGGTCGGGATGTGGATCACCCTGTGGCTGGTGCCGGAGGGCTGGTACTGGTTGCTCGCGGGGTTCCTGGTGTTCCGCTTTTTCGACATTCTCAAGCCATGGCCGATCCGCTGGATCGACCGGCATGTCCACGGCGGCGTCGGCATCATGCTCGACGACGTGCTGGCCGGCGTATTCGCCTGGCTGGCAATGCAGGGACTGGTGTGGATTTTCGCCTGATCCGGATCGTCAGGGTTAAGTGAGGAAACTAGGGATGGCTCGACGCTGGTTGGCGCTTGTGATGTTTACCTTGCTGGGCACTGTCGCCAGTGCGCAGGAAGCTGCGCCGACGCCCGCGGTCATCCATCTCGCCAGCGAAGACTGGGAAGACTACACCGCCGCTGACGGCCATGGCCTGGGCTGGGACGTGCTGCGCAAGGTGTTCGAACCGGCCGGGGTGAAACTCGACATTCGCAGCGAACCGTACACTCGTTCAGTTGGGCTGGCCCAGCGTGGCGAGGTCGATGCGTGTGTCGGTTCTTATCATGAAGAATTCAGCGACCTGCTCTATCCGCGCTGGAATTTCGACACCGACCACATCTACGCCCTGGGCCTGGCGAGTAATCCGGCACCGACCGCGGAAACACTCGGCCAATATCGGCTGGCCTGGGTGCGCGGTTACGACTATCAGAATTATCTGCCCGGCGTGCGCAACTTCAACGAGGTCGTGCGACGTACCGGGATCCTGTCGATGCTCACCCGTAATCGCGCCGACTATTACATCGATGCCCAGACCGAAATCGATTACGTGCTCGGCCGGGCCAAGGATCCGACGCAGTTTCGCAAGACGCATATCGCTGAATTGCCGCTGTACCTGTGCTTCGCCGATACGCCGCAAGCGCGCACGCTGATGGCGCTGTTCGACAGGCGCATGGAGCAACTGGTCAAGAGCGGCGAGCTGAAACCGATTTTCGAGCAGTGGAAGCAGCCGTATCCGTTCGAGATGAACTGATGCGTATCCCTGTAGGAGCTGCGGCACGCTGCGATCTTTTGATCTTGATGTTAAAAAAAACGGATCAACAGATCGCAGCCTCGTTTCACTCGACAGCTCCTACAGGGACCCCTGTTGTCCGAGGAGTCATCAAACTTTTTGATCGTTATGCCCGATAATTCAGCCTAAGCGTCTGCCGGAACCTGCTGTTACAATGCCGGCCTGCGAATTTTCAGAATTTTTAGATCAGGAGCACACCGGTGCCTGTCGTTTTTGTCGCCGCTTCCAAGCTGCCAACGCCTTTTGCGCAATTCACCATGCACGGTTTTCTCGATGAGGCCACCGGTCGCGAGCACGTTGTGCTGAGCCTGGGTGATTTCGCCGACGGTGCCCCGGTTCTCGGCCGGTTGCACTCCGAGTGCCTGACCGGTGACGCGCTGTTCAGCCAGCGCTGCGACTGCGGTTCGCAACTCGAAGCCGCGCTCAAGGCCATCGCCCGTGAAGGCCGTGGCGTGCTGCTGTACCTGCGTCAGGAAGGTCGCGGCATCGGTCTGCTGAACAAGATCCGCGCCTACGAGTTGCAGGACGGCGGCGCCGACACCGTTGAAGCCAACGAGCGTCTGGGCTTTGCCGCCGATCAGCGTGACTACGCCATGTGCCTGCCGATGCTCGAGCATCTGGGCGTGAAGTCGCTGCGTCTGATGACCAATAACCCGCGCAAGGTCAAAGCCCTGACCGACATGGGCATCGTCGTCGCCGAGCGCGTGCCGCTGCACACCGGCCACAATCCGCACAACAAACTGTACCTGGCGACCAAGGCCAGCAAGCTCGACCACATGATGGGCAACGAGCATCAGGGCGAGGTCGACCGCGCGTGACCCGCGGTCAGGTGCGCCGCCGCCTGGCGGTCGACTGGTGGAAATACCTGGCGTTGGCGCTGGTACCCCTGTTTGTCCTCAATGGCCTGTTCGGCCAGGGCGAAGGCATTCTGCCGGTGCTGGCCATGCCGTTGTTCATTGCCGGCGTGGCCTCGATGTTTGTCAGCCTGAAGTTTTTCGGCCGTTACAAGCACGCGCTGATCGCCACGCAAAAAGCCCTCGATACCCCTGACGAACCCGCGGCCTGGATCGCCTTGGCGGCCCGGCGTCGCAGTGCATTTCTTGCGGCCGCATTGCCGGCGTGGATCGGTGCGCTGGCGGTGTTTGTCGGCCTCGAAGCCGTACCACTGATGCTGCTGGCGCTGTCCACGGCGGTGCTGTTCTATCTCTACCGCATCCCGCGTCAACTCGGCTGATGCGCCGTCTGTGGCTGGCGGTTCTGCTGCTGGCCTGCGCCGGCCCGGTGCTGGCGAGTCTGCGAGTGGTCAGCCTTGCGCCCTCTTTATCGGAAATCGTCGTCGAGCTGGATTCGGCCGATCTGCTGGTTGGCGTGCTGGATGCCGGTGATCGTCCGGCTGCGCTCAAGGATGTCCCGTCAGTGGGGCGCTATGGTCAACTGGACATGGAGCGCCTGCTCAGTTTGAAGCCCGATTTGCTGCTGTTGTGGCCCGGCAGTGTCGGCCCGGCACAACGCGATCAGCTCAAACGCCTGAACATTCCGACCTACGTCGCCGAGCCGCACAATCTCGAACAACTTTCTGCACATATTGAAGCTATTGCCGCGCAACTCGGCCGGCCTGAACGTGGGGTGAAACTGGCGTCAGACCTGCGCCAGAAACTCGATGACCTGCGCCAGCGCTATCGCCGGGCCACGCCGCTGACAGTGTTCTATCAAGTCTGGGACAAGCCGCTGTACACCGTTGGTGGCGGACAGATCATCAGCGATGCGCTCGAAGTCTGTGGCGCGCGCAATGTGTTTGCCGACCTGAGTTTGCCGGCGCCACAGGTGAGTATCGAGGCGGTGTTACAGCGCAATCCGCAGGTGATTCTGGCGGCAGATCAGGCCCAGCTCGATGCGTGGAAAGCTTGGCCGCAGGTTGATGCGGTGAGGAGAGGGCAGTTGCTGTTGGTCGCGGATAAAGGCCTTGAGCGCCCGAGCGGCCAGATGATCGATGCCACCGCCAAACTCTGCCAACTCATCCAGCCACACCGCTGACCCCTGTAGGAGCTGCCGAAGGCTGCGATCTTTTGATATTGATCCCCTCAAGCAAGATCAAAAGATCGCAGCCTTCGGCAGCTCCTACAGTTGAAATCAGTGGATGTCCGGGGTCCAGGTGACGCCAACTACCCACGCCCGACCTTCCTCGCGATAGCCATACTGGCTGCCGTCATAGCTGTAATTCGCCCGACTGTAGCCTTTGTCGAAAACGTTATCGACCTTCAGATCCAGTTTGATCTCGCGGTTCAGCGCCCAGCTGCTGCGCAAGCCGAACAAGGCGTAACCACCTAGTGGGTTTTCATTTTTCAGGTCGTCATAACTGCTGCTAACAGCCTGCCAACTCGCACCTACGCCGATCTGGTCAAACTGTCGATCCAGATCCCAACTCATCGTGCGCCGCGCGCGACGCGCCAGGGTGTGCCCGGTATCGCGATCACGCGGGTCGATAATCGCCACACCGAGATTGCTCTGCCAGCCGAACAGTTCCTGTTTCAGCGCCGCTTCAAAGCCATTGATTCGTGCCGAAGCCACGTTCTCCGGGCGTGAGTTGCTGCCGAAGATGATCGCGTCTTGCAGGTCCGTGCGGTAGATCGACGCTTCCAGGCGACTGCTATCGCTCAACTGACTGCGCCATTGCAGTTCGTAGCTTTTCGAGGTTTCCGGTTTCAGATTCGGGTTGCTGAAATCCGGGTAGTACAGGTCGTTGAAGGTCGGCGCGCGGAAGCCTTCGCTGTAGCTCAGCAACAGATCGTTGTCCGGGTTCAGCGGCAGGGTAAAAGTGCCGCTCCAGGTGTTCTGGCTGCCGAACTGCTGGTTGTCGTCGTGGCGCAGACCCAGTTCGGTGGAGAAGCTGTCGGCCTGATAGCGATGCTGGATGAACGCGGCGCGGTTCCAGCGACTGTCTTCGTTGAACGCGGTGCTGCTGTTGACCCGATCTTCGTACCAGTCGCCGCCGAGAATCAGGCTGTTGCGCGCATCCAGAGTCAGGTCGTTCTGCCAGGTCACCGAGTCGCGATAGGTGTTGAACACTGTGCGCTCGTCGCTGAGCTTGTCGAGGGTCTTCTCGCGGTTCTCGCTGTGGCCGAATTCGACGCGGGTTTTCCAGATCTCGTTGACCCGCGCGTCGACGTAGCTGCTGACACTGCTGACGTTGAAGTCGCTGTAAGGCTGCTGCTGCACCGACTCGAAGGTGGTCGTGTCGAAGCGGCCGAACGGGTTATCGAACTCACTTTTGCCACGGTTATCCAGCAGGTTGGCGCCGACTTCGACGTCGTCGGTCAACGCATGGCTGAGGCTCAGGCTGACGGATTTATTGCGATAGGCATCGTGATCGCTGTCGCTCGGGTACGACGCGTGAGTACGGTCTATACCGGCGGTGTCATCGAGGCTGGCGCCGAGGTTGAAGCGGGTCTTGTCATCGCCACCGGACAGGCCGAGGCTGCGTTCCCAGTTCTGGCTGCTGCCGAAACCGACGTGCAGGCGTGGTTGCAGGCCTTGCTCGGTGCCGCGCCGGGTGAAGATCTGAATCACCCCGCCAATCGCGTCGCTGCCGTAAATTACCGAGCGCGAACCGCGCAACACTTCCACGCGCTCGATCTGGTCGATGTTCAGGTGCTGCAGGTTGCTGTCGCCGGAGGTCGAACTGCCGATGCGCTGGCCATCGACCAGCACCAGACTCTGCGCCGACTGCGTGCCGCGAATGTAGATCCCCGGCAGGCTACCGCGCCCACCGGCCTGCGCCACTTGCACACCCGGCACCCGCTGCAGCAGATCGGTGACGCTGCCCGGTTGCAGGCGGTCGATGTCTTCGCGGGTGAACACGGTGTTGGCGGCGCTGCTGTCGTTGCGCGCTTCGACCTGACGGTTGGCGCTGATCAGCGTGTCGGGCAGTTTCAATGCCTGATCACGCTCGAAGGTGTCGGCGAGAGTGCTGGCGGTCGGTAGCAGCAAGAAGGGCAGGGCGAGGCGCGAGAGGTTCATGGACGTTCCACTGGTGTTTCAGGTGTACACAAATCAAATGTGGGAGCGAGCCTGCTCGCGAATGCGGTGTATCAGTCAGCATTACTTTGACTGACAATCCGCATTCGCGAGCAGGCTCGCTCCCACAAGGGTATTGCGTTTATTTGTCGAGTAAAGCCAGGCGCTCGCGAATCGAGGCTTCGATTCCCGCTTCATCCAGCCCGCACTCGGCCAGCATCTGCGCCGGTTTGGCGTGCTCGACGTAAATGTCCGGCAAGCCCAGGTGCAGCATCGACTTGAGAATGTTCTCGCGCGCCAGGAATTCGCTGACCGCGCCACCGGCGCCGCCCATGATCGCGTTCTCCTCAATGGTCACCAGCAACTCGTGGCTGCCGGCAATCTCGCGTACCAACGCTTCATCCAGCGGCTTGACGAAACGCATGTCGACTACGGTCGCGTCCAGCTTCTCGGCGACTTTCAGGGCTTCGGTCAGTTGCACGCCGAACACCAGCAAAGCGACTTTGCTGCCCTGGCGGCGGACGATGCCCTTGCCGATTTCGATCGGCTTGAGATCCTTGTCGATGCTCGCGTTCGGGCCGGTGCCGCGCGGGTAGCGCACCGCCGCCGGGCCGTTGTACAGGTGGCCGGTGGTGAGCATCTTGCGCAGTTCGTTTTCATCGCTCGGGGTCATGATGACCATGCCCGGAATGCAGCGCAGGTAAGACAGATCGAAGCTGCCGGCGTGAGTCGGGCCGTCTTCGCCCACCAGACCGGCGCGGTCGATGGCGAACAGCACGTCGAGGTTCTGCACTGCGACGTCATGCACCAACTGGTCGTAACCGCGTTGCAGGAACGTCGAGTAGATCGCCACCACCGGTTTGGCGCCTTCGCACGCCATGCCGGCGGCGAACGTCACGGCGTGCTGTTCGGCAATCGCCACGTCGAAATAGCGCAGCGGGAAACGTTCGCTGAACGCCACCAGGTCCGAGCCTTCCTTCATCGCCGGGGTGATCCCGACCAGACGCGGGTCAGCCGCGGCCATGTCGCACAGCCATTCGCCGAACACTGCCGAATACTTCGGCCCGCTGGCCTTTTTCGGGGCAGCGGCCGGGGCGTCGACCGGTTCGAGCTTGGTGATCGCGTGGTAACCGATCGGGTCGACTTCTGCCGGGGCGAAGCCTTTGCCTTTCTTGGTGACGATGTGCAGGAACTGCGGGCCCTTCAGATCGCGCATGTTGCGCAGGGTGGCGATCAGGGTCGGCAGGTCGTGGCCGTCGATCGGGCCGATGTAGTTCCAGCCCAGCTCTTCGAACAGGGTGCCGGGCACCAGCATGCCTTTGGCGTATTCTTCGGTGCGACGGGCGATTTCCCAGGCGCCGGGCAGGCGCGACAGGACTTTCTTGCTGCCCTCGCGCATGCTCGCGTAGGTGCGGCTGGACAGGATCTTCGCCAGATAATTCGACAGGCCACCGACGTTGCGCGAGATCGACATGTCGTTGTCGTTGAGAATCACTAGCATGTTGGCGTTGACTTCCGGCGCGTGGTTCAGCGCCTCGAAGGCCATGCCGGCGGTCAGCGCGCCGTCACCGATCACCGCAATCGCCTTGCGATCGCTGTTTTGCAGGCGGGCGGCAATTGCCATGCCCAGTGCTGCGCTGATCGAGGTGCTGGAGTGGCCGACGCCAAAGGTGTCGTACTCGCTCTCGGCGCGACGCGGGAAGGCGGCGATGCCGTCCTTTTGGCGCAGGGTTTCCATGCGCTGGCGACGACCGGTGAGGATCTTGTGCGGATACGCCTGATGACCGACGTCCCACACCAGCCGGTCATCCGGGGTGTCGAAGACGTAATGCAACGCGATGGTCAGCTCGATGACGCCCAGGCCGGCACCGAAATGCCCACCGGTCTGGCCGACCGTGTAGAGCAATTCCAGGCGCAACTCATCGGCCAGGGTTTCCAGCTCGGCTTCGCCTAACCGGCGCAGGCCGTCCGGCGTGTTCGCGCGGTCGAGCAGGGGCGTGGTCGGGCGCTTGCGGGGAATCTCATGAAACGTCGTGGGCATCAGGCGAATCGTTATAGGTATAAAAGATGCGGCAGTTTACCTGATGCATCGCCCCCTGCCCACGCGTTGGTCTTTTTTGGCAGGTTGGCGTTCAGTTACGCCGCTCGACGATATACCGGGCCAGGTCGCGCAAAGGCTCGGCTGCCGCGTCAAACGGTCGCAGCGCGTAAAGCGCCTGATCGCGCAGTTCCAGCGCATAGACCTTGGCCGCGTCCAGCCCCAGCAGGGCCGGGTAGGTTGGCTTGTCGCGGGCGATGTCGGCGCCCTGGCGCTTGCCGAGGGTTTCGGTATCGCTTTCGACGTCGAGAATGTCGTCCTGCACCTGGAAGGCCAGACCAATGGCCTGTGCATAAGTCTGCAGGGCTTTGAGTTCGTCCTGCTCGGCACGGCCGCTGGCCAGGGCGCCGAGCTTGACGCTGACTTCGATCAGCGCGCCGGTCTTGTGCCGGTGCATCTGCTCCAGCGCTTGCTGATCCAGCTTCAGACCGACCGAACCGAGGTCGATGGCCTGACCGCCGACCATGCCTGCGGGGCCGGCCGCATGCGCCAGCGCCGTGACCTGTTGCAGACGGATGTCAGCGTCCAGATCGCTCAGGCGCGGGTCGAGCAGGGCGCTGAAGGCCAGGCTCTGCAAGCCGTCACCGGCGAGAATCGCGCAGGCTTCGTCGAATTTCTTGTGGGTGGTGGGCTGGCCGCGACGCAAATCGTCGTCGTCCATCGCCGGTAAATCGTCGTGCACCAGCGAATAGGCGTGGATCAGTTCCACCGCGCAGGCCGCGCCGTTGGCTTGTTCAGCCTTGCCGCCCAGCGCTTCGCACGCGGCGTAGGCCAGCAGCGGACGCACGCGCTTGCCGCCGATCATCACGCTGTAGTGCATCGCCTCATACAGGCGCGACAGCTCCGGCAGCGGAGCCTTGAAGAGGATTTCCAATGCCGCATTGACCCGCGCCTGACTGGTCGCCGAATACGCTGCAATCATTCTGGCTGTTCCGCGTCGAAGGGTTCCTCGGCGAGTTCGCCATCACGCTCCAGCAGCACTTGCACCTTCTGCTCGGCCTGGGCCAGCGCTGCCTGGCAGTCACGGGTCAGACCGATG
The DNA here is from genome assembly GCF_024748795.1 of Pseudomonas sp. B21-051. Classification (NCBI taxonomy): domain Bacteria; kingdom Pseudomonadati; phylum Pseudomonadota; class Gammaproteobacteria; order Pseudomonadales; family Pseudomonadaceae; genus Pseudomonas; species Pseudomonas sp. B21-051. The sequence continues at coordinate 5,278,221 of NZ_CP087166.1, read as the reverse complement.
CCCTGCTCGAAAGCGGTCAGCGAGTCTTCCAGCGACAATTCACCGTTCTCCAGACGCTCGACCAGTGTTTGCAGGTCGGCGAGGGACTGTTCGAAATCCAGTGCAGCTTTTTTGCGGGCCATGGCGGCGATTTCCGGTTGACGTTAAACCGGCGCGACACTAGCAGATAGGGGGTTTATGGGCAAATGAGCGGGGCGCGGCCGCCCCTTACACCCTCACTTCAGACGTCAGTGGTCAGTTTGAGGAATTGTCCGGGTAATTGATTTTGTATCGCGTGCTCCGTCCGCCTCCGGGCATACGCTGCAGGCAACCTTTTTCCAGCAGCTCCGCCAAATGTCGCGTAGCGGTGGCTTTGGAAACCTTGGCCACCGCCTGATACTGCGCGGCGCTGATACCGTGTTCAAACCCGCGCTCTCCGCCGTCGAGCAAACGATTGAGCACTTTACTCTGCTCCACCGAAAGCTCGGATTCACGGTGCGCCTGCCAGAAGCGAGTTTTACCCAGCACACTTTCGATCCGTGCAATGGCTTGCTGCAGGCTGCGTAAAAGAGTCTGCAGAAACCACGTGAGCCATTGGGTGACATCCAGTGTGGCTTTTTGACTGGCCTCAAGCACTCGGTAATAGCCGCTTCGGTCATCGAGGATGCTGGCCGACATCGCGTAGAACCGGATGGCCTGCGCTTCGCCTTGCGCCAGCGCCAGATCGGTGATGGTCCGAGTCAGACGACCGTTGCCGTCATCAAACGGATGCAGCGTGACAAACCAGAAATGCGCGATCCCGGCACGTAGCAACGGATCCAGCGCTGTTTGATGCTTGCTTGCCTCGAACCAGGCGAGAAATTTATCCACCTGCCGCTCGAGACCTTGGCGCGCAGGGGCCTCGAAATGCACAGTGGGGCGGTCGAGACGACCGGAAACCACCTGCATCGGTTCGTCACCGCGAAGCGCACCGACATGCATCGACCTTGCGGTGAAGTCGCTTTCCTGATCCGGAAACAGCCATCGATGCCATTCCAGTAATCGCTCCAGCGTAAGTGGTTCAGCGAAGCGCCGGGTGGCGTCGAGCATCAGTTGGGCCAGGCCTTCGCTGCGTTGGCTGACTTTATCGCCGTCAGACAATTCCAGTCCCAGGCGTCGAGCCAATGACGAACGCACTGAGCCGACATTCAACTGCTCGCCTTCAATCGCCGAGGAGGTCACGATGTTTTGCAGCAGTGCGTCGAGTTCGGCTTGAGCCGTCAGCGAATTGCCGACGGATCCGGCCATGCCCATCAAACGGCCTTGTGCTTGTACGCATTCGCGCAACAGGGGTGCCAGACGTTCTGCCTGCCAGTTGAAATCAGGCCAATCCGGGTGCTGCCAGATCCATTGAGTGATCATCGGTTATTGCCTGTATTAGGGCCGTGAGCCGAATAGAAATGCTATTCGGCTCATTTAGTGAGCCGAATATGACGGCTATTCGGCTCACCGTCCACTTTACGGCGTGATTCCCACCGCAAATCCAGATGTATCCGATTGTTAAAAAACTGCCGAATCGCTAATCTTCGCGCCTTCTACGACCCGCTAGTCACGGGGTCTTTCAGACGAAACGCAGTTTCCACCGCTGTGAAGTACCGAGGATCGGGTGCAAGGTTTCGTTCAGGCATGGCAGGAGGCATTACATGCGTTCATTTCTTTGGCTGCTGATCGGCTTGGCCTGCGCGCCTGCGCTGTGGGCGGCGCCGAGTGCCGAGCTGTCGGAACCGTCGGGCGGCTGGCGCTATAACGGTCTGCTCGATCGCAGTGAAAACCCGCAAGTCGCCTATCCCACGCCGCCGATCGATCGCGGCATCCAGCGCAATCGCACGATGATCCAGGGCCAGCTCAAGGCCATCGGCAATCAGCGCGGGCCGCACACGCTGGCGGTCAACGGCAATCCACTGAATCTGTACACCGACGATGACGGGCGGTTCGCCCGGCCCTATGCGTTCGGCGCCGGCTCCAACAGTGTCGAAGTGCGCAGCGCCGAGGGCCAGTCGCTCAAGCGCGTGCAGTTCTATGAGGCAAACAACCTGCGCACGCCGGCGAAGATCCGCGTGGTGCTCGGCTGGGACGATCCCAAGGCCGAACTCGATCTGCACATCATTACGCCGGACGGCCAGCATGCGTTTTTCGCCCACACGGCGTTGACCAATGGCGGCGGTCTGGACCCCGATGGGGTCGATGGTCCCGGCCCGGAAATGTTCACCATGACTGCGCCGCTGCATGGCACTTATCTGGTTTACGTCAACTATTGGGGCAACTTCGGTGACGGCGGCTATAACTTCGAGGAGGCCAGCAATCAGAACGAGGTCATCACCTCGCAAATCACGCTGGTGCTCAACGAAAACACGGTCGACGAAAAACGCGAAACATTCATCGTGCCCCTGCGGGCGATCGGTGATCTGCTGCTGGTCAAGACTTTCAACTATTAAGCATCCCGCTCCACGGATGAACTTCGGGTTTTGTGAACATGAGTGATAACGCTGCTTCTCCGGCCGTCCCTACTCCTGCCGGCCAACCTTCCCGGCGCTGGCCGGCGCTGCTGATCGGCCTGGTCCTGGTGGCCGGGGTGGCCGGTGGTCTCGGCTGGCTGCTGCACAAGCCCAAGGCGCCGGCGGCGGCATTGGCCAGCGACAAGCTCGGTCTGAGCAGGCCGGATGCGCTGCTGGAAACCCGCTCCCTGAGCCAGTTGCCCAAGGACCTGCTGACGGTGCCGTTCCTCAAGGCCACGCTCACCGAGGATTTCGTCTTCTATTACGAAACTCACGCCGATCGTCTGGGGCTGATCGGCAGCCTGCGGCGGATCATCTACGAACACGACCTGAAGCTGCAGGACAGCCTGATCGAACAGCTTTTCGATCAACCCGCCGACGTGGCGTTGTGGCGTGGCGCCGATGGCCGGCTCAAGGATTTCCTGCTGGTGATGGACCGCGGCGGCTTGGCGAAACTGCTCGAACCGCTAGCGAAAGTGGCGCTGGATGATTCGCAGCTCAGCGTGTTCGGCAGCCTCAAGGTCGGCGGTGACGAAGTGCCGCTGTACCAGCTCAGCTACAACGCCAGCAAATCGCTGCTGTTCGCGTCACGTGGCGACAAATTGGTGGTGCTGTCCAATCCGAACAAGTATTACGACCCGGCCAACGGAGAATCGGAAGAGTCCGGACACGTCTCGCCGCAGGCGCTGGCAGCGCTGCTCAACGGCGACAAACTGTTCCCCGAGGCTTTCGGTCTGCCGGCCAAGGCACCGGAAATCAAACAGCGTCTGTCGGTCAATTCCAGCGTCCTTGCGATGGGTTACCAGCGCTTCATCCCGAACTTCGCCGGGCTGCGCTTCGACATGGACGACAAGGGCTGGCACAGCTTTCTCGCCATGGACGAACTGGATAACCAGCCGGACTTCGATTTCAAACCGGTGTGGCAAGCCATGCCGCTGGGCGCCAGTGCCTGCGTAACCTTGCCGGTGGCGGCGGAGCCACAGAAACCGCTGCTGGTGAAACTCGGCGCCGACGAAGCCGTGGCGCAGAAACTCACCGAGCACGTGGCCGGCGCGGCAGGCCTGTGCTGGTACGCCGATTCGCGGTTGTATACGCCGTTGCTGGTCGCCAGCCTGAAGGATGAGGACAGCAGCAAGCTCGATGGCGACCTGGGCACGTTGTTCGGTTCGATGGTCGGCGCCTACGAGTCGAATATCGATGAACACGCATTCCCGGTGGTCGAGAAACAGGAAGGCCAGAGTCATGTCTGGCAGCGTCAGGTCAGCTCCAATTTCGGCCCGTACGCAGCGAAGACTGCCGAGAACCCGGACGCCATCAGCGGCAAGGCGTTCATGAAAGTCAGCCTCGCGCGCCACGGTTCGAAGCTGCTGTTTTCCCTCGACGACAAACTGGTGGACAAGGCTCTCGGTACTCTCGACAAGCGCTTCCCGCCGATGGCCGACGTGCTGCCGAAAGATGTGCTGATGCCGATCTACTTCGGTCCGGATTCGATGGCGCAACTGATGCGGCAGGAAACCCTCGACAGCCTGCCGCAGGACATGGAGCCGGTGTTCTACAACGCCGCGCAAACGTACCTGATTCCGAAACTGCGCACCCTCGGCGGCTACGGCAAATACGCCCTGACCCTGCCGGAAGGCAGCGAGCCTGACGGCCACTGGCAATGGTTGCCGCTGGAATGGAAAGCGCTGTGACGACACTGATCCGCAGCCTCGGCCTGCTCGCGCTGTTACTCGGCGCCGGCGCCCGAGCCGTCGAAGCGCCGGCGCTGGATCCGGCACAGTCCCAGGTGTTCCGCGCCTGGTTCGTGCGCATCGCTCAGGAGCAACTGAGCCAGGGGCCTAGCCCGCGCTGGTATCAGCAGGACTGCGCGGGGCTGGTGCGTTTCGCTGCCAACGAAGCGTTGAAAGTCCACGACGACAAATGGCTGCGCAGCAATGGTCTGTCCAATCGCTACCTGCCGCCGGAGCTGACGCTCAGCGACGAGCAGCGCAAGCTCGCCCAGCAATGGCAGCAGGGCGGCGGCAAGGTCGGGCCGTACGTCAACGCGATCAAACTGATTCAGTTCAACAGCCATCTGGTCAGCCGCGACGTGTCCCAGGCACGCCCCGGCGACCTGATGTTTTTCGATCAGGGCGACGACCAGCACCTGATGATCTGGATGGGCCGCTACATCGCCTATCACACCGGCACGACCACCCCCACTGACAACGGCATGCGTTCGGCAAGCCTGCAGCAACTCATGACATGGAAGGACACCCGATGGATACCCGACGCAGCCAACCCCAACTTCATCGGCGTCTATCGACTGAACTTTCTCTCCCAATGACCGGTGCCCGCATGCTGCGACTCTGCGCTCGAATTCCTCTGCTGCTGGCGCTGTTGCTGCCATTGGCGACCGTCAACGCTGAAGATTCGGTGGAGCCGAGCGGCTACACGCCGGTCGCCGGTGAAAGCTTCTTCCTGCTGGCCGACAGCAGTTTCGCCGCCGACGAACAGGCGATGGTGCGTCTCGAAGCACCGGGCCGCGACTACCGCCGTTTCCGCATGGAGCCGTACGGCGGCGCCGACATTCGCGTGTACCGCATCGACAAACCGCTGGATTTCCTCAAGCGCCAGAAAAACCTGCACCGCGTGGTCAGCGACGGCCAGTTCAAGGGCGAAGGCCTGTCCAACACCCTCGCGTATCTGTGGGACAACTGGTACCGCAAATCGCGGCGGGTGATGCAGCGCGCGTTCTCCTACGAGTCGCGCAAGCAGGTCACCGAGGAAGTGCCGGAACTGAAGATGGGCAACGCCATCGCCGCGCCGACGCCGTACGACGCGCAGCCGCAATTCGCGCTGATTCCGGGTCTGCCGGTGGTCAGCCAGTTCCGTTATCCACTGTGGCAGGCCAAACCGATCCAGCCGCCGGCCGGGGTCAATCTGGCCGGGTCTTCCAGCGAGTTCGTCAGCGTTGCGCCGGGTAACGTGTACATCCCGTTGGGCAACCTGAAGCCGGGCCTGTACCTGGTCGAAGCGCTGATCGGCAAGTATCGCGCGACCACCATGGTGTTCGTTTCCAACACCGTGGCGGTGAGCAAGATTGCCGGTGATGAATTGCTGGTCTGGGCTGCGCGCAAACACGAAGGCAGTTCGGTGCCGAAGGTCAATGTGCTGTGGACTGACGGCCTCGGCGTGATGAGCAGCGGTGACACCGATGCCGATGGTTTGCTGCGCCTGAAACACGTCAGCCCCGAGCGCTCGTTCGTCATTGGCGAGGACGAAGAGGGCGGGGTGTTCGTCTCGGAAAACTTCTATTACGACAGCGAAATCTACGACACCAAACTCTACGCATTCACCGACCGGCCGCTGTATCGCCCGGGCGATTGGGTGTCGCTGAAAATCGTCGGTCGGGAGTTCAAGAATGCGCGGGATTCGGTGCTGCCGGGTGCTGCAGATGTCACGGTCAGCGTGCTTGATGCCACAGGCACTGAGTTGCAACACCTCGACCTGAAACTCGATTCGAAGGCCGGCACTCAGGGCCGCTTCCAGTTGCCGGACAACGCCGTGGCCGGTGGTTACGAGATCCGTTTCAACTATAAGGACCAGGCTTACAGTAGCGCCTTCCGTGTCGCCGAGTACATCAAGCCGCACTTCGAGATTTCGTTGAACCTGGCCAAGCAGGATTACCGCACTGGCGAGCCGGTGAAGGGCAGTCTGGTGCTGCTGTACCCGGACGGCAAACCGGTGGCCAACGCCAAACTGAGCCTGAGCCTGCGTGCCCAGCAACTGTCGATGGTCGACAACGAGCTGCAATACCTCGGGCAATTCCCGGTGGAGCTGACCAGCACTGAACTGACCACCGACAGCAAAGGCAATGCGAGCCTCGACCTGCCGGCCGCCGACAAGCCGAGCCGCTATATGCTCACCGTGTTTGCCAGCGATGGCGCGGCGTATCGGGTCAAGACCACCAAGGAAATCCTCATCGACCGTGGCGCCGCAAGCTTCCGTCTGAGCGCGCCGCAACGTTTCAGCGCGGTCAACGACAAAGTCGCGTTCAGCTACGCCAACGAGGGCGGCGGCGAGCAGAGCAAAGCCGTGACCCCGAGCAGCTACAGCTGGGTGCGCCTGGAAGACCAGAGCACCGGCGGAGGCAAACTGGCGGCGACGGACAAGGGCTTCAGCATTGCCTTCGAACGTCCGGGTACTTACAACCTGACGCTGAAAGATCAGCACGGTCGCGTCCTCGGCGCCACCGGTCATTCGGTCACCGGCGACGGCGTCAAAGCGGTGCCGGGCACCGTGGAAATCGTCCTCGACAAGCCCGAGTACAAGGCCGGCGATGAAGCGCTGGCGCTGATTACCTTCCCGGAGCCGGTCAGCGATGCACTGCTGTCGCTGGAGCGCGACAAGGTCGAAGCCACCGCGCTGCTGGCCAAGGGCGGCGACTGGCTGAAACTGGAAAAACTCAGCGACACCCAATACCGCGCGCGCATTCCGGTGAAGGATAATTTCGCGCCGAACCTGACCTTCTCGGTGCTGTACACCAAGGGCGGGCAGTACAGCTTCCAGAACGCCGGGATCAAGGTGACTGCGCCGCAAATCGACGTGGCGATCAGCACTGACAAAGCGGTGTATCTGCCGGGCGATACCGTCACCGTCGACCTGACCACGCAGTTCGCCGGCAAAGCGGTGCCGGCGCACCTGACCGTCAGCGTGGTCGATGAAATGGTCTACGCGCTGCAACCGGAAGTCGCGCCGACCATCGACCAGTTCTTCTACCACCCGCGCCGTAACAACGTGCGCACCAGCGCCAGCCTGTCGTTCATCAGCTACGACGTGGCGCTGCCGGGCAGCCCCGGCGCACCGGGCAAGGCCAACCGCAGCGAACGTGGGGTGAAAGTGCTGGAGCGTCCGCGTCGCGAAGACGTCGACACCGCCGCTTGGCAGCCAGAGTTGTTGACCGGTGCCGACGGCAAAACCCGTTTCACCTTCAAGATGCCGGACTCGCTGACACGCTGGCGCATCACCGCCCGGGCCATCGCCGATGACGGTCAGGTCGGGCAGAAGAAGCAGTTCGTCCGTTCGGAAAAACCGCTGTACCTGAAGTGGAGCGGACCGAGCAAATTCCGCAAGGGCGATCAGCCACAACTCGGTGTGTTCGCCTTCAGCCAGGCCGAGAAACCGGTCAAGGCTGAACTGGTCACCCATTACGCGGGCGCCGAACAACGCCTGCCGGTGACCCTGAACAACGGCATCAACTACGTGCCGCTGCCAGCGTTCGCCCTGGCCTCGGGTGAATGGACCGCCGAGCTGGTGCAGGACGGCAAAACCGCTGATTTCCTGGCCGTGCGCCTGAGCGCGACCGGTGACGGCTGGCAAGTCACACAAACCCAGAGCCTCGACGTGGCCAGCGGCGACACCCCGTTGAGCCTGCCGGCCGACGCCACGGACATTCGTCTGCGTCTGGATGACAGTCCGCAAGCGCTGTTCCGTTCCGCGCTCGACGATCTGCTGAGCTACCCGTACGGCGGCGTCGAGCAGACGGCCAGCCGTTTGCTGCCGCTGAGCATCGCTTATCCTTCGCTGGCGTCGAGCCCGCAGATCCGCGATCGCCTGCGCCTGATCATGCAGAACAGCCGTCTGCGTCTGGTGCAAATGGCCGGGCCGTCGGCGAGCTTTACCTGGTGGGGCTTCGACGGTGAGCCGGACGCGTTCCTCACCGCTTACGCCTATTACGCCGACTGGAACGCTAGTCAGGTGCTGGAACTGACCTTGCCGCCGGAGCATTGGCAGCGGGTGCTTGAGGTCTACGCCAAGCAAGCGCCGAACACGCCGTTGCTGCAGCGGGCGCTGATCCTGTCGTTCGCCAGGCAGATGCATTTGCCGGTGAACACTTTGCTCAGCGGCTTGATGGACGATCTGGCGAAGGCTGGTGAAGGCAATGCCGAAACCCTGATGGACGACAGCGAAGACAGCCTGGTGATGAGCGACCCGGATTCGGCGCTCGGTCTGGCGGCGGCGCGGGTGTTGACCGCGGCGCTGGCCACGCAGTCGAAAGTTGCGTTGCCCGACGCATTCAATCGTCAGGTTGGCGCCGCGCAACAGCGTCTGGCAGTCAGCTCGCAGCCGTTTGCCGAAGCGCTGAACCTGTCGCTGCAACCGTTCGATCAGACTCGCGCGACGGCGTTGCTGCAACGTCTGCTGCCGCAGCAGTCGACCCTCGAACGTGCGCTGGCGCTGAGTTGGTTGCAACGCAGCATCGCCCAGGCCTCGCCGACCATCGCGCTGATGCCGGGTGAAGGCTGGAAGAAAAACTACGGCGCGACCGGTGAGATGTTCTGGACCTGGCAGGGTGCGACGCCGGTGCCGAGCGTGTTGTCGGTGTCCGGTACTCAGGAGCGACCACTGCGTGCGGCACTGAGCTTCCAGACCCAGCAGCCCGCGGTCGATCCAATGGCCGTGACCATCACCCGGCGCCTGTCACGACTGGTGCCGGGTGACGAAGCGTTCACCTTCAAACTGGAGCCGGTCGGCAGCAAACCGCTGTCCAGCGACAGCCTGTACCTGGACGAAGTGATCCTCACCAGCAAGGCGCCGAAACCGCTGCGCTACGGCATGCTCGAAGTGCCGCTGCCACCGGGCGCCGATGTTGAGCGCACCACCTGGGGCATCAAGTTGCAGGGCAAGGACGGCACCGAACCGACCGCGCTGGAAAAGGCGCGCTTCGAACCGGGGCAATTGGCCTACGCGGTGCCGGTGGATGCGCTGAGCGGCGAATTGCGCCTGCGCCATCTGGTGCGTTTCTCGCAGAAGGGTCAGTTCAACCTGCCGCCGGTGCGCTTCACTCAGGTCTATGCGCCGCAGCATCAGGCCCAGGAAGCGAAAGCCGCCCTCGGTCAGGTCACGGTCAACTGACATGAACCGGCCGCTGCTGTGGCTGCTGATGTGTGTGATGCCTGCGCTGGCGACGGCGCAGGATGAGCCGCTGCGGCTGGCGTACAAGGGCGAGTTGCTGTCGTTGAATCACACACAGCTGATCGCCCGCGAGCCATTGCCGTCGACGCTGGATACGCCGCTGGGCAGTCTGTGGAAATTGTTCGTCTATGCGTGGCTGGTGGACACCGGCGCGCGCGAGCCAGCGTATGAATGTCGCGGGCAATCGAAGGAGGAGGTTTATTGCTGCTCGGCGGGCGGCAAGATCGAGCGTGATCAGGCGTTGGTCAAATCCTGCGGGTTGTACTTTGAGCCGGCGCGATTGGGCATTGCTGCTGCCGATTGGCGCACCTATTGGCAGGCGCGGCAGGCGCCGTCGTGGTTGCTGGATTTGCCGACCGTGCAACCGGCTACTCGGGTTTCCGTGACTGACTTGCTGAAGCTGTTGTCGGTGCTGCCAGCGCAGGAGCAGATGCGCCGCGTGTTGCTCGACGTCGTGCTGAATGCGTCGGACGGCAATGTCGTCGGCGAACTCGGTGGTCGCCTGCGGGTTAAGACCTGGAGCTGGCTCGGCGATCAGGATCCGCAATCGCGGCAGGGCGGTTTCGCCGGTTGGACGGCGGACGGCTCGCCGATCTGGGCCGGTGGGCGTGGCACCAGTCAGATGGTTTTGCGCCATTATGGGCAGGCGTTGGCGACGGTGTTGCCTTCATCCTGGCCGGCGGAAGCAGGGCGTTGTGTCGAGGTCGGACTGTTCTCGCGTTATCCGCTTTCGCGAGTCCTGTCGGGTGAGCGCGTCGCTGGTTCCGGGCCCTTGCAGGGCGACTACCGCGTCGAATTCGCCAACGGTAACGCGCTGGATATCCACAGCGCCGGCGAACTGTTTCTGCTCAACGGCAAACTGGTTGCACGCCTCGATCGTGAAGAATACGTCGCCCGTGTGCTTGAGCGCGAAGCCAAACCCGAACCTGCCGAAGCCGCCAAGGCACTCGCCGTGGCGATCCGCACCTATCTGCTGCAAAACGCCACGCGCAATGGCGATTGCCTGAGCATTGACGACAGCAGCAACCGTCAGCGCGTCGCCCCGCGTCCAGCCTCCGCCGAGTCGCGCAACATCGCGGCGTGGACAGCGGATCTGGTGTTGGCCGGCAGCACCGTCACCTATCACTCCGATCAACCCGGCCCGGACAAACTCGCCTGGCAACAAGCCGTCGAACAGGCCAACGCCGGTCAACGCTACGACGCGATTCTGTTGCACGCCTATCCGCGCGCCAGCCTCAGCCGTTGGGACAACCCGGTGGCCTCCTGCGAAGCACTGCCCGCCGCGCAAGACTGGTTGCAAAAGCAGCGTCGCGGCTGGCGTCCGACCCTGGAAAGCGAAACCGGCTACAACGAAGTCAGCACATTCGCCGTGTGCAAACTGGCGTTCGGCCGCCCGTTCGTTGATCGCGAACGTCAGCGCATTTATGTGCGCGGCGTGCTGACGCTGCAGGATCGCCTCGACCTGACTCACGAATATCTGCACCTGGCCTTTGAAGCACATCCCAATGGTCAGGATGAAACCTACATCGAAGGGCTCGCCCGTCACCTCTTGCTGGAATAGACCATGACACTCCGTTATCCACAGGTCTTGCTGTTGCTCTGCGCGTTCAATGCATTGCCGATGGCAATGGCCGCTGACAGCGTCAAACTCGACACCCCGGTCGGCGGCTGGCGCACCGGCGCGCCCGAGGGCGAAGGCGAGAACTTCCGCCAGACCGTCAACTACCCAGCCTCTTCGGTCAACACCCCGGTCGGCCAGGCCAACACCGCGCGCATCAGCGGCGAAATCAAAGCCACCCCCAAGAACAAGGAACCGGGCCGACTGATCGTCAACGGCGTCAGCATGCCGCTGAAAATCGACGACAGTGGCCGCTTCGGCCGCCCGTTCTCCTTCCCCAACGGCAGCAACAGCGTCGAAGTGCGCAGCCCCGACGGCCAGCAACGCCACCGCACACAGTTCCTCAACGCCAGCGGCGGCGCCACCCCGGCCAAACTGCGCGTGCTGCTGTCCTGGGACAGCGACGGCACCGACCTCGATCTGCACCTGATCACCCCCGACGGCGCGCACATCTGGTACGGCGACCGCGTCGCACCCAATGGCGCCGCACTCGACGTCGACGTCACCACCGGCTACGGCCCGGAAATCTTCGCCATGCCGGCGCCGATCAAGGGCCAATATCTGGTGTATGTGAACTACTTCGGCGGAGGTTATCGGGGGGATGATGAAGGCGGGGAGGAGGCGGTGCAGCCGCTGACTACGGCGCAGGTGACGGTGATTACCGAGGAAGGCACGCCGAGCGAGAAAATGGAGACGTTTGTGGTGCCGATGCGGGCGGTGGGTGAACTGACGCTTGTGAAGTCGTTCAGCTATCCCTGAGCAGCAGCCTGCTCAGGGTTGCACTAGAAACCGGGCGGAATGTAACCAGGCACGAACGGCACGTTGATGCACTTGCCGTGAATGATCTTTCCGTCCTCGATCCTGAACAGCACGATCTTTTTCGCCTTGTTGACGGTGGCTTCGAGTTTGCAATCGGAACTGTGACCGACCGTCTCGTAGTACTCGGTGTAAACCATGCCGTTGCCGGTGTGATTCATTGAAGTGCCGGCCGCTTCCGTGGTGGTCCAACTGGACGATTTGTACCAGGTGAGCACAGCCAGATTCTCGCCGTTGGCCCCGGTCTGTTTTTTCATCGAGTCGGGTTTGCCAAACAGATCGAGCGCTTCCTGCACATCGCGTCCTTCCCAGCGCGACTGGGCAATCAAGTGGCAACCATTGATCAGCAAAACAGCGGGCGTTATCAGCAGCGCCAATAACGTTTTAGTCCATGGGTTCATCGTAATTCCCGCCGCTTACTTGTTGCCCAGGATCGAGTCGAGGTTATCCATCATCTGGCCTTTCTCCTGAATCGGCGCCAGTTTGAAGAACATCTGCTGCAGGCCCTGAATCATCTGCAAGTACTCCATCTTGCCCAGCGCGATCATGTCCTTTTTGGCAGGTGAGCAAACGAACTCGCTGGTGCGCTGCACCCAGAACTCTTTCGGCTGCTGCCATTGGTCATTAACTTTCAGGTTGCGCATCATGTAGGCGATGCGATCAACCGACTGGCCATTGAGCATTCGGACCTTGTTCGTCGAACACTGAACTTCGAGGTTGTAGGCATCGATCATCGGTTTGCCGGGTTCCTCATACACCAGCGTCACGGCGACCAACTTGGCCCCCTTGGTCTGCTTCGACGGCACGACTGAAGTGCTGTCGGCGACATACATGATGTTCTTGTGGGGAACACCGTTGCCGTAAATGATCCACCAGTCACCGACGAGCTTCTGCTCCTCTGCCATGGCTGAAGAGGTAGCGGTCAGGAGTGCGGTCAGCAGAACAGCGGATTGAGTGGGTTTGAAAAACGACGACATGGTGTTGCTCCATTCCTTGGCGCTTTTGTAATGCACAAAAACAGAATGGAAATTTAGTGGTGAGGTTGGGCGCGGGGCAATTAGGGCGGATGTGCTAATGGCTTATTGCGATGCCTGAGTGGCGGGCGCTGCCCGGTTAATCTTGCGAAAGGCTCAGTTATAAAGAACGCAAGGTTTGTACGCGGTTTCTTCCCTGGTCTTTAGCGCCTGATCGGCCTCCGAGAGCAGGCGTGACAGGTCGTAGCCGGACTCACGAGTGGTCGCCAGGTCAATGCTGAACTGTCAGCACCAGCGCGGGAATGAACGCGATGTCCAACGTGTTGTGACTGCGCCACAGCTCAAGCGTCGTCAGCACGCCTTAAGCGAATGCCAGCAGTGAGTAGACCAGCACTCGGTTCGGCATCGAGTCATAAAAGGCGGGAATCAGACACAGCGTCAGCCAGACCATCGACCCTGCAATTGAAGGCGCACGGCCCACCAGCGTGGGATATACAGGGCCATTCCACGAATTCCCGTGAGGCTCAATACCGGAATCCGGCCGATGGCGGGCATGCGGAAAAAAAACAGAGGGTGTGGGTGTTGGGCGGGATTTAGCAATGTAGGGGGGGGGCAAGCGTTGGGTTGCCGAGGTGCACCAAGGGTGAGGGGGAATCAAATTTGTGCAGTGGCTTGCTGCACAAATTCAGTGCGCCGACAGTGGGGTAATCAGCATTCAGGCTCCAATCGATCCAGTGCGGCCTCGTAAGCAGCCTCTCGCTCACGCTTCCCGATAGCGACTACAAACACCACGATCTCCTGATCAAGCACCTGGTAGATCAAGCGATATCCAGCGCTTTTCAGCTTCACTTTGTAGCAATCCGGCAGCTCGCGAAGTCGATTGGCTTCTACTCGAGGATTCTCTAACACCTCAGAGAGCTTCTTTTTGAACTGCTGGCGAATTGTATCGCCCAGTTTATTCCACTCTTTTAACGCACGACGATCGAATTCAAGGCTATATGTCATCCAGACTTACCTTGATTCGTTGAGGTGACGCGAGACGTTCTCTGACTACCGCGATGAGAGCTTCATCCTCTTGGCTGATGAGCGCGGTTTTGAAGGGCAGTTTGCCCCGCTCAGCGACGTATTGAAGCGTCTGGCGCAGAAGCTCCGAAGGTGTGACGCCGAGCTTTTCCAGCTCGGCAAAGGAGCGTTTTTTCAGCTCATCATCAATGCGGATGTTGATGGAGGCCATGATGCGATACCTGTAATGACGTTTGTCGTTACGGTATCAAGGGGCTTCGTCCTCGACAAGTGGGAATTCAGGTTTCAGACGGTAGGCCTTGGGTTTCTTTCAGGCATTAAAAAGCCGGCTTGTGGCCGGCTTCTCGGGGACTGGCTTGGTTTATTTTTGGTAAACCGCGCCAGCCTTCAAAACGTACACCCGGATCTGCGTCCGGCTGTGGGACTTGGTCAGACGTTGGTCTGCCGCGTCGGGCGTCATCTGAGCCGCGGGAGCGGGGCGATGCGCAAATGTGGGGCGCAGGATACTGAGTTTTGTTGGGGATTCCCAGCCTCAACTGCGGAATAGAGCCACCGCGGGGGGCAAAATTCGTAATTTGTACTGATTTTCAGGGCCTCTTCGCGAGCAGGCTCGCTCCCACAGGGGTTGGTGCAGGATCGAAGATCCGTATCAGATCACAGAAACGGCACCACCGGCCGGCGTTTGCCCAGGGTCGACCACCAGAATACCCAGCCCAGAATATGGATCCGCTGCTCATCGATCTGCGCTGCGCGGAAGATTTCGTCCGGGTATTCGGCGCTGTTGTGGCTGCGCAGGCGCAGGGCGTTGCCGGGCATGCGGTGCAGGTATTTGATGCGCAGCATGCCGTCGTGTTCGATGGCGTAGATTTCGCCGTCGACCACTTGGGTCAGGCCGCGGTCGATGCCGACGATGGAGCCGTCTTCAATGCGCTCGGCCATGCTGTTGCCGATCATGTGCGCGCAGATGGCGTCGCCGGGACGGATTTCCAGTTGGGCGAGATGGGCGCGGGGCAGGCGGACGGTTTGCTCGGGGTCGAGGATGACGTGGGTTTTGTCGGCGCCGGCGCTGAGCGGTGTTTCCTTGAAAAACGGCAGTTCGATGTCGTTGGGGTTGATGATGGAATAGACGCCGTTGACGGACTGCGCGTCGAAGGTGTCGCCGTTGCTGGCAGGCGTTTGCAGGCGGGGTGACTCTTTGCTGCCTTCGCCGGTTTTCAGCCACTCGCTGTTGACCGAGAGCAGGCGTGAGACTTCCTCCATGCGATACGCCGGGACGCCCCGGGTGTACCAGTTATGAATATTTTGGGCTTCCGTGCCCCAGAACTTTGCGAATCCCGTGGTGGTGATGTTCGCTGCTTCCAGGAGTGCCTTGAATCTTGGACCGCTAGTGTTCTTTCTCATAAACACCGAGTCTACGGCCGTGCCAGAGCGGTTTGAATAAACCGGGTGTTCAAAAAAAGGCTGTATTTTGCGACTGGATGTAAGACGTGCTTGTGGGAAATCACTCACTCCGAAACTTTTCTGTAGTCCGCCATAAACACACTGTTTAAAACGTCATTTCTCAGGCACAAAAAACCCCGGATCAACCGGGGTTTTCTTCAAGCGTCATGCAGCCAGCAGGCGCTTAGCCCTTGTAGGCAGCAACCGACTTGGTGATCGCCTCGCGAGCGGCGTCAGCGCCAGCCCAGCCTTCGATCTTGACCCACTTGCCTTTCTCGAGGTCCTTGTAGTTCGCGAAGAAGTGCTCGATCTGCTGAATCAGCAGCGGTGGCAGGTCGGTGTATTCCTTCACATCGACGTACAGCTGGGACAACTTGTCGTGTGGGACTGCGATGACTTTGGCATCGCCGCCGCCGTCGTCGGTCATGTTCAGAATGCCGACTGGACGCGCGCGGATCACCGAGCCTGGAGCAACCGGGTAAGGGGTCACAACCAGCACGTCGAGGGGATCACCGTCGTCAGCCAGGGTGTTCGGGATGTAACCGTAGTTGGCCGGGTAGAACATTGGGGTGGCCATGAAACGGTCAACGAACAGGCAATCGCTGTCTTTGTCGATTTCGTATTTGATCGGCGCGTGGTTGGCCGGGATCTCGATCGCGACGTAGATGTCGTTCGGCAGGTCTTTGCCAGCCGGAATCTTGCTGTAGCTCATTGGGCGTTGCCCCCGTAGTTGACCAAAAACACTTGGCCGGATTGACCAAAAAGTGGCGGCGATTATAGGCACATTCCTACGCCGACGCCACGTACCAGAAGTCGCGCAGCGCTTACTCGTGCGCCTGATAGACCGGGTCTGTGGCCTGAAGTTGCCGCAGCCTGCCCAACGGATCCTGCCGGTAGAAAAGCTGCAGTTGCAAGTAGACCTGTGGATAAGCCGCGTGCAGCAGATCCGGAGCGCTGAAGAAGTATTCGCTGGTGACCGCGAAGAACTCCGCCGGGTTTTCGGCGGCGTACGGGTCGATGTCGGTTTCGGCGTCGGGATTGCGGTCGAGCTGGCGGTTGAGGTCATCGTAGGCGTGTTGCATGACCTCGGCCCAGTCGCTGACGCGCATGTCGGCGTGCAGCGGCGGCAGGCCGTTGGCGTCGCCGTTGAGCATGTCGAGTTTGTGCGCCAGTTCGTGGATCACCAGGTTGTAGCCTTCCCAGCCACCACTGGCCATCACCCCCGGCCAGGCGAGGATGATCGGCCCCTGTTGCCAGGCTTCGCCGCTGTGCTCGCCGTCCCACTCGTGCTCGACCCCGCTGGCATCGCGATGCCGTTGCGGGCTGAGGAAGTCGTCGGGGTAGAGGACGATTTCGTGGAAACCCTGATACCAGTTCAAATCGCCCAGATTGAGCAACGGCAACTGGGCCTGGGCGGCGAGCAGCAGGCGTTGTTCCTGATGCAGTTCGACACCGGGCAGGGCGGTCAGGTGTTTTTCTTCGAGAAACAGCACGCTGGCTTCACGCAACCATTGGTCTTCGGCGGCGCTGATGCCGTCGAGAAAGCTCAGGTGATGGCGCACCCGTTGCCACAGGTTGTCGGCAATCGGGTGCCTGGCCAGAATGCGCCGGCGACGCCAGGCGCTCAGTGACCACATCGGATCAGTGGGTTTCGACTTTCGCGCCGCCGAAACGGCTGCGCACCACGCCGATGATCATCGGCACCAGCGACAGCAGGATGATGCCGACCACCAGCAGCGACAGGTTCTTCTTGATGAACGGCACGTTGCCGAAGAAGTAACCCAGCGTCACCAGGCCGCCGACCCAGAGGATGGTGCCAAACACGCTGAACGCGAAAAAGCGCGGGTAGGGCATTTTCCCGACGCCGGCGACGAACGGTGCAAACGTGCGGATGATCGGCAGGAAACGCGCCAGGGTCACGGTTTTGCCGCCGTGCTTGTCGTAGAAATCGTGGGTTTTTTGCAGGTAATCGCGACGGAAGATTTTCGAATTCGGGTTGCTGAACAGTTTTTCGCCCGCCGTTCGGCCGATCACATAGTTGGTGCTGTCGCCGAGGATCGCCGCGAGCATCAGCAGACCGCCCAACAGCACCGGGTCCATGCCACCGCCCGCTGCCACGGCACCGGCGATGAACAACAGCGAATCACCCGGCAGGAACGGCATCACCACCAGACCGGTTTCACAGAAAATGACAGCGAACAGAATCGCGTAGATCCACGGCCCGTAGTTGGTGACCAGCAAATCGAGGTACACATCGAGATGCAGGATAAGGTCGAGCGGGTTGAAATCCATGGGGGCACCTGTGGTAACGGCCCGACTCGGCAGGCCTGTGCGGATGACTTCGTGTAAGCCTACAGCGAGGTGTAGTTTTTCTTACAAGCCGGAAAGCTCGGGATTATACGGTCTGAGAGGTGAAAAGCGCGTTGGTTTTGTAGCGAGGGATGTCGGGGTGTGAATAAATGTCAGACAGACTTCGGGTTTGATAAAAGATCAAAGGATCGCAGCCTTCGGCAGCTCCTACCTTGGAAGGCGTTCCTCCTGTAGGAGCTGCCGCAGGCTGCGATCTTTTGGCTTCAGAGCTCGTCGCTGATCGGCAGCACGTAGTTCTTGAACTCGGTGTCTTCCTTGAACCCGATGGATTCGTAGGTTTTCTGCGCCACTTCGTTGTTGCTGCTGGTGGAAACGCGCATGCGCACGGCCTGGGTTTCCTTGGCCATTCTCTTCGCGGTGCGGATCAGATTGTCGGCTACCAGTTGGCGGCGGGCGTCTTCGGCGACATAGATGTCGTTGAGGATCCACACGCGCTTGAGCGACAGCGAGGAAAAGCTTGGATACAGCTGACAGAAGCCCATGAGTTTCTTGTCGTCATCATCGGCCAGGGCCAGATAAATCACCGACTCCTTGCGACGCAGGCGTTTTTCGAGAAACGCGCGGGAGGAATCCGGGTAAGGCAGGGAACCGTAGAACTCGCGATATTTGACGAACAACGGGGTCAGCAAATCCAGGTGTTCGAGGGTCGCTTGAATAATCCGCATGATAGGTCTCGTCTTCAAGTGGCTGTCTTCAACTGCTCTGACGGCGATGGGAAACCCTGCGGCCGTGCGTCGATCCTGCCTGAAAGCAGCGCAGAAACGCAATGCGGAAACGGTTCAGGTTGTGGGCGGATCAAGCAGGAAGTTTGCCTTCATGTCTGCACCTGCGTCCGACTCCAGCGTCTGCACCTGTGCTTCGTCCTTCAGATTGACCCCCGACAGCTGCCGCCGGCAGGCTTCGCGCATCAGATACAGCAGGCGATGTGCCGCCATGCCGTAGCTCAAGCCCTCCAGCCGCACATTGGAGATGCAATTGCGGTAGGCATCGGTCAGCCCGATTTTTGGATTGTAGGTGAAATATAAACCGAGGCTGTCGGGCGAGCTGAGGCCCGGACGCTCTCCGATCAGCATCACCAGCATTTTTGCGCCGAGCAGTTGTCCGATCTCGTCACCGATGGCAACACGACCCTGTTCCACCAGTACGACCGGGGCAAGCGACCAGCCGTCGGCACTCATCTGCTCCTCCAGGCGGGTCAGAAACGGCAAGGTATGCCGATGCACCGCCAGTGCCGACAGGCCGTCCGCCACCACAATCGCCAGATCGACGCCACCGGGGTGCGCTGAAGCGTAATCCCGCAGGGTCTGCGCCGAGGCGTCGCTGAGTTTGCGCCCCAGATCCGGGCGTTGCAGGTAGCTGTTGCGATCGGTCGCCGCGCTGTGCAGCAACAAACTTTCGCGTCCGCGTTCACTCAGTTGCGCGCTGAGCCCGGCGTGGTCGAACGGCAGGTGCACCGCGTCCCGCGCCTGGGCGTGGGCGAACTGGAAATCCAGTTGTGCGCTGGTTGGCAGGCTGGTGCCGGTGCGGCCCAGAGCGATGCGCGCCGGGGTCAGGCGGCGCAGCTCCAGCCATGGGTTTTGCGGGTCGACAGGCGGTTTTTCCATCACACTCATCCCAGTTGCGCCAGCGCCTGGCGGAAGGCCGGCGGCAGGTTGTTGCCAAAGCGAACCTTGCCGTCCGCCTGGGTGAAAATGCCCATGTTCGCCAGCCATTGCTCGAACTCCGGCGCCGGTTTCAGGCCCAGGGTCTGGCGCGCGTAGAGCGCGTCGTGGAACGAGGTGGTCTGGTAGTTGAGCATGATGTCGTCGGAGCCGGGGATGCCCATGATGAAGTTGATCCCGGCCACACCGAGCAGGGTCAGCAGGGTGTCCATGTCGTCCTGATCGGCTTCGGCATGGTTGGTGTAACAGATGTCGCAGCCCATCGGCACGCCGAGCAACTTGCCACAGAAATGGTCTTCGAGGCCGGCGCGGATGATCTGTTTGCCGTTATAGAGGTACTCCGGGCCGATAAATCCGACTACGGTATTCACCAGAAACGGCTTGAAATGCCGCGCCACGGCGTAGGCCCGGGTCTCGCAGGTCTGCTGGTCGACACCGTGGTGGGCGTTGGCCGAGAGCGCGCTACCCTGACCGGTCTCGAAATACATCAGGTTCTGTCCGAGGGTGCCGCGTTTGAGGCTCAGCCCGGCGTCATAGCCTTCCTGCAATACGTTGAGGTTGATGCCGAAACTGGCGTTGGCCGCTTCGGTGCCGGCAATCGACTGGAACACCAGATCCAGCGGCACTCCCCGATTGATCGCCTCGATCGAGGTGGTGACGTGGGTCAGCACGCAGGCCTGGGTCGGAATGTCGTAGCGCTGGATGATCGCGTCGAGCATCTCCAGCATTGCGCAGATCGAGGCGATGCTATCGGTGGCCGGGTTGATCCCGATCATCGCGTCGCCGTTGCCGTACAGCAGGCCGTCGAGAATGCTCGCGGCGATGCCGGACGGTTCGTCGGTCGGATGGTTCGGTTGCAGGCGGGTCGACAGGCGTCCGCGCAGGCCCAGGGTGCCGCGAAACTTCGTCACCACGCGGATCTTCTGCGCCACCAGCACCAGATCCTGCACGCGCATGATTTTCGACACGGCGGCGACCATTTCCGGGGTCAGGCCGGGGGCAAGGGCGCGCAGGCTGGTTTCGTCAGCGGCGTCGCTGAGCAGCCAGTCGCGGAAGCCGCCGACGGTGAGGTGGCTGACCACGGCAAAGGCTTGTTTGTCATGGGTGTCGATGATCAGTCGGGTGACTTCATCACTTTCGTAGGGAATCAGCGCTTCCTGCAGGAAGTGCGTGAGCGGGATGTCGGCCAGCGCCATTTGCGCGGCCACGCGTTCGCCGTCGTTGAGCGCGGCAACGCCAGCCAGAAAGTCCCCGGAGCGCGCCGGGCTGGCCTTGGCCATGACATCCTTGAGGCTGTCGAAGCGGTAGGTCTGGGCGCCGACGGAATGGGCAAATGCGGCCATGCTGTCCTCCTGTAATTGATACACCCCTGTAGGAGCTGCCGCAGGCTGCGATCTTTTGACTTTGATTTTCTAAAAACAAGATCAAAAGATCGCAGCCTGCGGCAGCTCCTACAGGGTTCCAGCACAGTGCCTGGATGGGCGCTGTGCACTTTTATATGGCAGTCAGATACCTTCGAGCATAGCGTCTGCCGGGGCTTCGGCGCGTTGCTTGGCGGTCAGTTGGAAGTACAGATAACCAGCGGCCATAAAGCCCAGGAACACACAACCGATCAGCGTGTTGAACCAGGCCATCGCCACCAGGCACACCACGGCCAGAAACAGCGCAATCGCTGGCACAACCGGATAGCCCGGCGCGCGGAAGGTGCGCTCCAGATTCGGCTCGGTCTTACGCAGTTTGAACAGGCTGAGCATGCTGATGATGTACATCACGATCGCGCCGAACACCGACATGGTGATCATCGCTGCAGTCAGGGTCATGCCTTGCAGATTGACCAGGCCATCGCTGTAAATCGCCGCGATGCCGATCACGCCGCCGGCCAGAATCGCCCGGTGCGGGGTCTGGAAGCGCGACAGCTTGGCCAGGCTTTTCGGCAGGTAACCGGCGCGGGCGAGGGCGAAGAACTGTCGCGAGTAACCGAGGATGATCCCGTGGAAACTCGCCACCAGGCCGAACAGGCCGATCCACACCAGCATATGCATCCACGATGAGTTGTTGCCGACCACCGCTTTCATTGCCTGCGGCAGCGGGTCGTTGATGTTCGACAGCTGGCGCCAGTCGCCGACGCCGCCGGCCATCACCATCACGCCGATGGCGAGGAACACCAGGGTCAGAATGCCGCTGACGTAAGCCTTGGGAATCGTGCGTTTCGGATCCTTGGCTTCTTCGGCGGCCATGGCGGCGCCTTCGATGGCGAGGAAGAACCAGATCGCAAACGGGATCGCGGCAAAGATTCCGGGGATCGAGCCCATCGTGAACTCGTTGGCACCCGACCAGCCGTTGAGCACGAAATTGCTGAAGCTGAAGCCTGGTGCGACCACGCCCATGAACACCAGCAGTTCGGCGACCGCCAGCACGGTGACCACCAGCTCAAAAGTCGCGGCAATGCTGACGCCGAGAATGTTCAGGGTCATGAACACGAAATACGCGCCGACCGCCGCGACCTTCGGATCCAGCTCCGGGTACTGCACGTTGAGGTAGGCGCCGATGGCCATGGCGATTGCCGGTGGGGCGAAAACGAATTCGATCAGCGTGGCGATGCCGGCGATCAAACCGCCTTTTTCGCCGAACGCCCGGCGGCTGTAGGCAAACGGCCCGCCCGCGTGGGGAATCGCGGTGGTCAGTTCGGTGAAGCTGAAGATGAAGCAGGTGTACATCGTCGCGACCATCAGCGCCGTGACCAGAAATCCGAGGGTGCCCGCGGTGCCCCAGCCGTAACTCCAGCCGAAGTATTCGCCGGAAATCACCAGGCCGACGGCAATGCCCCAGAGGTGCAGGGTGCCGAGTGTGGGTTTGAGCTGTGTGGTGGAAGTCATAAGTCCTCTCTGTTTTTTATTGTTCGATCTGTTGGACTTTCGGGGGCAGTGGTTGGGTGGATGGATGCTGTTCACGCAGCGGCAGTTTTTGTGCAAAACCTGAATGACGGGTACGCAAGGGCCGTGCCAGAGCGGCCAGGCCTTGTGTTGTGTCATTGAGGACGCCTTCGCGAGCAGGCTCGCTCCCACAGTGGATTTGTGCCGAGCCTGTGTATGTGGTGCGACACGACTCCCCTGTGGGAGCGAGCCTGCTCGCGAAAGCGGTCGAAAGGGCGACACAGAAATATCTGTATCGCCCCCGGGTTTTAGAAGAAGCCCAACGGATTGATGTCGTAGCTCACCAGCAGGTTTTTGGTCTGCTGATAGTGATCGAGCATCATCTTGTGGGTTTCACGGCCGACGCCGGACTTCTTGTACCCGCCGAACGCGGCGTGCGCCGGGTACAGGTGGTAGCAGTTGGTCCACACACGACCGGCCTTGATCGCGCGGCCCATGCGGTAGGCGCGGTTGATGTCGCGAGTCCACAGGCCGGCGCCGAGGCCGAACTCGGTGTCGTTGGCGATCGCCAGGGCTTCGGCTTCGTCCTTGAAGGTGGTGATGCTCACCACCGGGCCGAAGATTTCTTCCTGGAACACACGCATTTTGTTGGTGCCCTTGAGCAGGGTCGGCTGGATGTAATAGCCGGTCGCCAGATTGCCCTCGAGTTTTTCCACCTTGCCACCGGTCAGCAGCTCGGCACCTTCGCCCTTGGCGATTTCCAGGTACGACAGGATCTTGTCGAATTGCTGCTCGGACGCCTGCGCGCCGACCATGGTGTCGGTGTCCAGCGGGTCGCCGCGTTTGATCTGCAGGACTTTCTTCATCACCACTTGCATGAATTCGTCGTAGATCGATTCCTGCACCAGCGCTCGGGACGGGCAGGTGCAGACTTCGCCCTGGTTGAAGAACGCCAGCACCAGACCTTCGGCGGCCTTCTCGATGAAGGTCGGCTCGGCCTGCATGATGTCTTCGAAGAAGATGTTCGGCGACTTGCCGCCCAGTTCCACGGTCGATGGAATGATGTTCTCGGCGGCGCATTTCATGATGTGCGAGCCGACCGGGGTCGAGCCGGTGAAGGCGATCTTGGCGATGCGTTTGCTGGTGGCCAGGGCTTCGCCGGCTTCTTTGCCGAAACCTTGCACCACGTTGAGCACGCCCGGTGGCAGCAGATCACCGATCAACTCCATCAGCACGCAGATGCCCAGCGGGGTTTGCTCGGCAGGCTTGAGTACCACGCAGTTGCCGGCGGCCAGTGCCGGGGCGAGTTTCCACGCGGCCATCAGCAGCGGGAAGTTCCACGGGATGATCTGGCCGACCACGCCCAGTGGTTCATGGATGTGATAGGCCACGGTGTTGCCGTCGATTTCGGCAGCGCTGCCTTCCTGGGCGCGCAGGCAGCCGGCGAAGTAGCGGAAATGGTCGGCGGCCAGCGGGATGTCGGCGTTGAGGGTTTCGCGGATGGCTTTGCCGTTGTCCCAGGTTTCGGTGATCGCCAGCAGTTCGAGGTTCTGTTCGATGCGGTCGGCGATTTTCAGCAGGATCAGCGAGCGCGCCTGCACCGAGGTCGCGCCCCACGCATCGGCAGCGGCGTGGGCGGCGTCCAGTGCCTTGTCGATGTCTTCGGCAGTGGAGCGGGGGAATTCGGCAATCGGTTGGCCATTCACTGGCGAGGTATTGGTGAAGTACTGACCTTTGACAGGCGCGACGAACTCGCCGCCGATGTAGTTACCGTACTTGCTCTTGAACGAGACTTTGGCGCCTTCAGTACCGGGGTGAGCGTAACGCATGATGATGTTCTCCTTGGCTTTGTACTTATTAGAGAAACGCGCAAGTGCGCTTGCTATAAGCGTAGAGCAAAGGTCGGGCCACTGCCGTGCAGGTCAGGCAAATCAAGGCCTTGCGTGGTTTGTGTCGGACGGGCGGGCGCAGCCTGTGATGGTTTCGGTACAGACGGGGTGACAGTTTGTACCGCTTTTGGCACAGCCTGTGACCGGGTGGTCTTACCAGCATTGCAATGCGCCGATGGCTGGAGGATGCTGGCTGCCAATCGCCCAGTGGTTGATTATTGTGGCGAGGGAGCTTGCTCCCGCTGGGCTGCGCGGCAGCCCTGAAATGTTTACCGCTCATATACTTTGGCGAGCGCTTCGCACTCGAGCGGGAGCAAGCTCCCTCGCCACAGGTCAGTGTTGGTAGTCTGGAAGGGTCGACCTTTCGGGGAGAACAATAAGAAATGCACGACAACCATTTGAGTCGCCATGCCCAGCAGGTGCTCACCGTCAGTCAGGGCAAGGCGCACCTGCACGGACCCGGTGCCGATCCGTCGATTGCCCGTTCGTGGCTGCGCTGTCTTGAGGACTATCACCTCGATCCGGCCCTGACCATGGCGCCCACCGTGCTCGAACACGGGCGCGTGCTTGAAAGCCGCGAACGTCTGCAACAGGTGTTGCAGATTGCCGGCAATGAAATGAGCAGCCTGCATCAACAACTGTCCGGCGCCGGTCATGCGGTGCTGTTGACTGACGCGCGTGGGGTGATCCTCAACTGCGTCACCGCACCGGCCGAGCGCAAGATTTTCGAACGCGCCGGCCTCTGGCTCGGTGCCGACTGGAGCGAAGCCTGCGAAGGCACCAACGGCATCGGCACCTGCCTGGTCGAACGCCAGGCACTGACCATTCATCAGGACGAACACTTTCGCGGCCGCCACACCGGCCTGACCTGCTCGGCGAGCCCGGTGTTCGACCCGCACGGCGAATTGCTCGCGGTGCTCGACGTGTCCTCGGCGCGCCACGACGTTTCGCGGCAGAGCCAGTTCCACACCATGGCGCTGGTCAATCTGTCGGCGAAGATGATCGAAAGCTGCTATTTCCTGCGCTGCTTCGATAACCAATGGTTGCTGCGTTTCCATCTTCAGGCCGAATCGGTCGGACTGTTCAGCGAAGGGCTGCTGGCGTTTGACGGGGAAGGGCGGATCAGCGCGGTCAACCAGAGCGCGCTGAACCTGCTCGGGCATATTCGCGGTGGTTTGCTCGGCAAACCGGTGGAAGCGTTTTTCGATTGTTCGCTGGATGAGCTGCTCGGTCGTGCCAGCGCCAATGCCAGCGCCAGTTGGCCGCTGCGCACCCGCGACGGACGGCATCTGTTTGCCTTGCTGCGCGGCGAATCGCGCAAGCCGGCGCCGATCATGCCGGCCCCGGTCGTGGCTAAGCCTCAAGCGCTGGCGGGCATTTGCCTCGGCGACGCGGCGCTGCAAGCGGATTTCCGCAAGGCGCTGCGGGTGTTCGAACGCGACGTGCCGCTGCTGATCAACGGTGAGACCGGCTCCGGCAAGGAAGCCTTCGCCAAAGCTGTGCATCACGCCAGCCAGCGCGCCAGCAAAGCCTTCGTCGCCCTCAATTGTGCGGCGATCCCGGAAAGCCTGATCGAGAGCGAACTGTTCGGTTATCGCGGCGGCAGTTTCACCGGCGCACGCAAGGATGGCATGCGCGGAAAGCTGCAGCAGGCCGATGGCGGCACGCTGTTTCTCGATGAAATCGGTGACATGCCGCTGGCGCTGCAGACCCGGTTGTTGCGAGTGCTGGAAGACCGGCAGGTGGTGCCGATTGGCGGCGAGCCGGAAGCGGTCAACGTGCGGATCATCAGCGCCACTCACCGTAATCTGCTGGAGCGCGTGGCTGACGGCAGTTTCCGCGAAGATCTGTATTACCGGCTCAATGGCCTGGAGGTCGCGTTGCCGGCGTTGCGTGAGCGCAGCGACAAGTCGCAGTTGCTGGATTTCCTGCTGGCCGAGGAGGCGAATGGCCAAGTGATTGTGATCGACGAACCGGCGCGTCAGGCGTTGCTGGCCTTCAACTGGCCGGGCAACGTGCGGCAGTTGCGCAATGTGCTGCGCACACTGGCGGCATTGTGTGATGAAGGGCGGATCGGGCTGGAGGATTTGCCGGTGATGATTCGGCAGTTGCGACCGCCGTTGGAGCTGAAGTCGGTTGAGTCCGAGCATCCGCTGGAAGACGCCGAACGTCTGGCGTTGCTCAATGTGCTGGAACAAACGCGCTGGCACATGACCCAGACCGCGCAGCAGCTCGGGGTCAGCCGCAACACCCTTTACAGAAAGCTGCGCAAACACGGCATCGCCCGAACCGCATAACCCCCCCTGTAGGAGCTGCCGAAGGCTGCGATCTTTTGATCTGTTCTTTATAAGATCAAAAGATCGCAGCCTCGTTGCACTCGTCAGCTCCTACAGGTGGGGTAGTGATCGTGGTGGTGGGTGATGGTGATCAGCTAAAGAGTGCGATTTTTCCCACCCTACGCTAACCTGCGGCCATGTTTTACGAGGTCGACTATGCACATTCATATTCTGGGTATCTGCGGGACTTTCATGGGCTCGATGGCGGTTCTGGCCAAAGAGCTGGGCCATCACGTGACCGGCTCCGACGCCAACGTCTATCCGCCGATGAGCACGCAGCTGGAGGCCCAGGGCATTCAACTGACCCAGGGTTATGACCCGGCCCAGCTCGATCCGGCACCGGATCTGGTGGTGATCGGCAACGCCATGTCCCGCGGCAACCCGGCGGTGGAGTATGTGCTGAACAAAGGCCTGCCATACGTTTCCGGCCCGCAATGGCTGGCCGATCACGTGCTGCAAGGGCGCTGGGTGCTGGCGGTTGCCGGTACGCACGGCAAGACCACCACCAGCAGCATGCTCGCCTGGGTGCTGGAGCACGCCGGCATGAGCCCGGGGTTCCTGATCGGCGGCGTGCCGCAAAACTTCTCGGTTTCCGCACGTCTGGGTGGTACGCCGTTTTTCGTGATTGAGGCCGACGAGTACGACAGCGCGTTCTTCGACAAGCGTTCGAAGTTTGTCCACTACCGTCCGCGTACCGCGATCCTCAATAACCTTGAATTCGATCATGCCGACATCTTCCCCGATCTGCCAGCCATCGAGCGGCAGTTCCACCACTTGGTGCGGACCATTCCGAG
This sequence comes from Pseudomonas sp. B21-051, assembly GCF_024748795.1. Classification (NCBI taxonomy): domain Bacteria; kingdom Pseudomonadati; phylum Pseudomonadota; class Gammaproteobacteria; order Pseudomonadales; family Pseudomonadaceae; genus Pseudomonas; species Pseudomonas sp. B21-051. Next base: position 5,250,957 of record NZ_CP087166.1, on the reverse strand, counting down.
CGAAGGTCTGGTGATCCACCCCACCACCGAACCGGCCTTGCAGCGCGTGATTGAAATGGGCTGCTGGACCCCGGTGCAGACCACCGGTGTAGGCGGTCAGTGGCAGGTCAAATTGCTCAAGGATGATGGCTCGGCGTTCGAAGTAATGTTCGAAGGCGTGTCCCAGGGCACCGTCGAATGGGAGCTGACCGGTCAGCACAACGTCGCCAACGCCCTGGCTGCGCTGGCAGCGGCGCGGCATGTCGGTGTGGTGCCATCGATGGGCATCGCCGGGTTGAGCGCATTCAAGAACGTCAAACGCCGGATGGAGAAAGTCGCCGAAGTGCGCGGCATCACCATCTACGACGACTTCGCCCACCACCCGACTGCGATCGCCACCACCCTCGATGGCTTGCGCAAGCGCATCGGCGACGCACCGCTGATCGCGATCATCGAGCCGCGCTCCAACTCGATGAAGCTCGGCGCGCACCGTGACGGTCTGCCGGACAGCGTGGTCGATGCCGATCAGGTGATCTGGTACGCCCCGGCCAACCTCGGCTGGGATCTGGCAGCCACCGCCGGGCTGTGCAGCGTGCCATCGATTGTCAGCGACTCGCTGGAAGGCATCATCGAACGCGTGAAGAGCCAGGCCCAGCCCGGCACCCATGTGGTGATCATGAGCAACGGTGGCTTCGGCGGTCTGCACGGCAAACTCGCCGAGGCACTGCAATGAACACTTTTGCCCAGAGCGGCGGCCCGGAACGCATCACGCTGGCGATGACCGGCGCGTCCGGCGCGCAGTACGGTTTGCGCCTGCTCGACTGCCTGGTACGGGAAGATCGCGAAGTGCACTTCCTGATCTCCAAGGCCGCGCAACTGGTGATGGCCACCGAGACCGATGTCACGTTGCCGCCCAAGCCGCAGATGATGCAGGCGTTCCTTACCGAATACACCGGGGCCGCCGCCGGGCAGATCCGCGTGTACGGCAAGGAAGACTGGATGTCGCCGGTAGCCTCGGGCTCCGGCGCACCAGCGGCGATGGTTGTGGTGCCGTGTTCCACCGGTACCTTGTCGGCGATTGCCACGGGCGCCTGCAACAACCTGATCGAGCGCGCGGCGGACGTCACCTTGAAGGAGCGGCGCCAGTTGATTCTGGTACCGCGCGAGGCGCCGTATTCGAGCATTCATCTGGAGCACATGCTCAAGTTGTCGAACATGGGCGTGACCATCCTGCCGGCCTCGCCGGGTTTCTATCACCAGCCGCAGACCATCGACGACCTGATCGATTTCGTCGTCGCGCGGATCCTCAATCTGCTGGGCATTCCTCAGGACATGCTGCCGCGTTGGGGCGAGCATCATCTGAGCAGCGATGAATAAGCTGTTGGTGATTGCGCTGGCGCTGCAACTGGCCGGCTGCGCCACGGCGCGCACGCTGGATGCCGCCAAACCGGGCGCGCCGGTGGTGTATTCCGGGACGCGCCTGGATTTGTACGCGATGAATGGCGGGTGTTGTGCGATGGATCGCTTCGGGGCTGAGGCGCCGAGTTATCCGGGAGTGGACCTGCCAGCGAGTGCGTTGCTCGATACGCTGTTGTTGCCGTTGTCGTTGCTTACGGTGATTGGCGTGGGGTTTCAGGCGACTGGCGGGTTGTAAAGATCAAAAGATCGCAGCCTTCGGCAGCTCCTACAGGGTGAACTGAAATCCCGTGTAGGAGCTGCCGAAGGCTGCGATCTTTTGATCCGGAGTGCTGCGCACTCCATTCGCGAGCAGGCTCGCTCCCACAGGGGGACGCGGTGCAAATGTGGGAGCGAGCCTGCTCGCGAAAGCTTTCTTCCAGGCGCTATGAGTTATTTGCCGAGCTTGCGCAGCTCATCCGACTCAACCACCCGCACCCCATCCTGTTCTTCCAGCGCCAGGCGCCACATCGCCCGGGCCAGTTGGCAGGCTTCGATGCCGCGATATTTGCCGGGAATCAGTTTGGAAAACGGCGCGGCCAGCTGTTCGCCCAGGCGCGGCTCGGTGCGATCGCCCAGCAACAGCGATGGCCGGCAGATGGTCAGTTGCGGCCAGTCCTGCGCGCGCAACGCCTGCTCCATCTCGCCTTTGACCCGGTTGTAGAAAATTGACGATTTCGGATCGGCGCCCAGCGCGCTGATCACGATCAGGTGCCGCGCGCCCATCTCCCGTGCGCGTTTGGCGAACGCCACGACCATGTCCAGATCCACCGCGCGGAACGCGGCTTCGGAACCCGCCTGCTTGATGGTGGTGCCGAGGCAGCAATAGGCGATATCGACGCGACCACTGAGTTGCGGCAGAAACGCCTGTGGGTCGCCCACCGGGTTTTCCAGGTGCGGATGCTCCGCCAATGGACGACGGGACGGGGCGAGCACGCGGGTGATCGTCGGCTCGTTGAGCAAACGGTCGAGCAGATGTTCACCGGTCAGTCCGGTGGCTCCGGCTAGCAATACGTGCTGAGGCGTCAAGTACATAGTGTTTCTCCCTTGATACTGTTCAGCTTAGTTGCTGTTTGTTGCTCCGTCGTTCAATGCAGCACTCTGCAACGCTTTTCTTGCCTGCTGTTTACGCAGCAGTTGCCAGTGCGCCAGCACGGTTTTCGGTGCCCAGATCTGTGGCTCCGAGGCTTCGAAGTTATCCGCCAGTTCGCGCTCGGCGACGGTGGCCTTGGCCAGTTTGAAAGCCTGCTCCAGATCGTCGGTCTGGTTCAGTGCCTGAGCGAACAGGGCGTCGCCGAAGTAGGTGAAGTTGGCTTCTTCCGAGCAACCGAACGACACACGGTCGGCGCGCGAGGCGGTCATGATCAGTGTGCGCTCATCTTTCAGCGCGGGGATGAAACCACCGGAATAGCACGATGAAATCACGATCACCTTGTCGCGATTTTTCAGCGGTGCCAGCACCGTGGCGAGTTCGTCGGCGGGCAGGTCTGCCAGCTCCATGCGCGGCTGGTCGAGCACCAGTTCGTGTTCGGCGGTGCCGTGGCTGGTCAGGTAGATGAACACCAGGTCTTCCGGGCCGCTGCGTTCGGCCAAAGTCTGCGCGGCGCGGCGCAGGTTTTCGCGGGTGGCCATCGGTCGGTCGACGAGGTGGTCGCGGTGGTTGACCAGACGAATCTGGCCGTAGGCTCCGAAGCGTGTGGTGAGCATGTTGGCGACGTAATCGGACTCGCGCAGGAACACGCTTTGCTTGCCGTCGCCACCGAGGGTCAGGGTGTACAGCTCGACTGCTGGCGTCGAGGCGGGCACGGCGGCCAGCGCATTATCGAGTAGGCGGCCCTGGGCCAGCAGACCGAGTTCGAGGGTGTCGGGCAACAGCTTGCCGTCGGCATCACGTACGCGCTGGCCGTTGATCCAGGTACCGCTGAGCACGGTGCCGTCGGTCAGTACCAGGGTGCCGCGCCCGGCGTAGCTGTCGCCGTCGAACCCGCCGATGTAGAAGCTGCCGTCAGACAGGTTCAAACGGCCCTGACCGCTGAAGCGCCAGTCGTTGAAGTAGCCGATGTAGTGGCTGCCGTCGGCGCCGATCAATTCGCCCTTGCCGGTCAGCGCACCCTCCTTGAACTGGCCGAGCCAGACGTCGCCATCGGCGTTCTCGTAGCGACCCTTGCCGTGCAACTGACTGTTCTTGAAGCCGCCGACATAGATGTCGCCATCGGCACTGTTGAAGGTGCCATTGCCTTCGAGCTGGCCGTTGACGAAATGGCCGCTGAAGGTATTGCCGCTAGAGTCGCCGCGCTGGCCTTCGCCGTTGGGTTTGCCGTGGGCGAACTGGCCCTGATAGGAGCTGCCGTCGTCCATTTCCAGACGACCCAGCCCGGAATACTGGTCAGCCTTGAACTCGCCACGGTAGGTCATGGCGTTTTCTTTTAGGGTGCCTTCGCCATCGCGTCGGCCCTGCTTGAAACCGCCGGTGTAACTGCTGGCGTTGGTGGTCAGGCTGCCCTGGCCATCGAACAACCCCTGCTGAAACTGGCCGCGATAGACTTCGCCGTTGCTGCCGTGCCACTCGCCCTGGCCATGCCATTGGCCCTTGTCGAACTGCCCGGCGTACCAACTGCCGTTGGGGTAGTCGACCCGGCCCTGGCCTTGCAGCAAGCCGTTGACCAGTTCACCGCGATAGCGTCCGCCGTCCGGCAGCCGTGCATCCGGGGGCAACAGCGATTCGCCGTCGCCGCAAGCGGTGAGCATCAGGGTCAGGGCAAGGGGTGCAAGAGAAGCGAGTGGGCGCATAGCGGGATCCGGGCAATTAGGCGACCGAGTATGCCGCAGCTATGTGACCTTATACAGCCGGGAAAACAGCGCTGATGCGAAACAGCGTGCGCTGTTTCGCATCCCGTGACTCAAACGAAGCAGAGCGACAGCGGTTCGGCGATATAGGCCGGTTTGTCCGAGCCTTCTATCTCAAGCGTCGCGGTGGCCTTGAGTAGCCATTGACCGGGTTTTTTCTCGGTCACTTCGGCCAGATCGACTTTCAGGCGCACTTTTGAATTGACCTTCACCGGCTGGATGAAACGCACGCTGTCCAGACCGTAATTGACCACCATCTTCAGGCCTTGCGGCAGCACGAGGATGTCTTCCATCAGTTTGGGGATCAGCGACAGCGACAGGAAACCGTGGGCAATGGTGCTGCCAAATGGCGTTTGCGCGGCTTTGACCGGGTCGACATGGATGAACTGATAATCCCCGGTGGCTTCGGCGAACAGGTTGATGCGCTCCTGATCGATAGTGAGCCATTCGGAACGTCCGAGTTCCTTGCCGACATAATCTTTGAGCTCTGCAACGGGAACATAGGGCATTGAGACTCTCCTTGGGTTCATCGGTTTTATAGTTTTTCAGGTGGGGGATTTGACCGCCCTGCGAACCACTGTAGATCAACATGACGATTTGCTCCGGTCAACCGAGCATGCTTTTGGCGAATGCCGATCCATAGCGCTGCCGTGCTTATAATGCCGAGGACTTGCGGGGGGAGATGTCTGATGTTGTTACGTGGCCTGACCATGCTGGTGCTGTTCCAATTGCTCGGCACGGCACTCAACCATTTGCTGTTGCCGGTGCTGCCGGGGCCGATCATCGGTCTGCTGCTGTTGCTGGTGTTCCTGATCATTCGCGGTGAAGTCGGCGAGCCGCTGAACCTCGCGGCTGGCAGCCTGCTGCGCTATCTGCCGTTGCTGCTGGTGCCGCCGGCGGTGGGCGTGATGGTTTATGCGAGCGACATTGCCGCCGATTTCTGGGCGATTGTCGGCGCGCTGGTGCTGTCGTTGATCCTGTCGATGGCTTTCGCCGGGGTGCTGATGCAACGCCTGGTCAAGCGCCATGCGCCGCACTCGGAGGAGTCGTGATGCTCTTCGATTGGCAAGGCGCCTGGGCTTCGGTGATCCATCATCCGCTGTTCGGCATCGGCATCACCCTCGGTGCCTATCAACTGGTGCTGGCGGCGTTCGAGAAAACCCGCTGGATCTTTCTGCAACCGGTGCTGGTCTCGATGCTGTTGGTGATTGGCGTGCTGGTCGGCTGCGGCCTGACCTACGCCGAGTACCGCAAGAGCACCGAAATCCTCAGCATTCTGCTGGGCCCGGCGACGGTGGCGCTGGCGGTGCCGTTGTATCTCAACCTAAAGCGCATCCGCCAATTGTTCTGGCCGATTTTTACTACGCTGGTGATAGGCGGTGCAGTCGCCACGGGCATGGGCGTGTTGCTCGGCTGGTGGTTTGGTGCCGAGCACATGATCCTGATGACCATGGCGCCGAAGTCGGTGACCTCGCCGATTGCCATGCTGGTGGCCGAGCAGATCGGTGGTGTCGCGGCGCTGGCGGCGGTGTTCGTGCTGATCACCGGGGTGATCGGCGCGATCTTCGGCCCGGCGTTGCTGACCCGGCTCGGCGTGCACAGCCCTGAGGCGCGCGGCATGGCGCTGGGCATGACCGCACACGCGGTTGGCACCTCGGTGGCGTTGCAGGAAAGCGATGAGTGCGGCGCCTTCGCGGCGCTGGCGATGAGTCTGATGGGCGTGGCCACGGCGGTGTTCCTGCCGTTGGCGGTGTCGATGGTGGTGTAAGGAAATGTCTATGAGTCTGCCGCTTTTTCCGCTGAATACAGTGCTGTTTCCCGGCTGCAACCTCGACTTGCAGATCTTCGAGGCGCGCTACCTGGACATGATCGGCCGCTGCATGAAACAGGCCGGCGGTTTCGGCGTGGTGTGCATCCTCGATGGCCATGAAGTCGGCGTCGCACCAGAAGGCTTTGCGCTGGTCGGCTGCGAGGCGCGGATCACCGATTTCCAGCAGCAGGACAACGGTCTGCTCGGGATCCGGGTGCAGGGCGGGCGGCGCTTTCAGGTGTTGCGCACTGAAGTGCAGCGCGATCAGTTGATCCTCGCCGACGTCGAGTGGCTTGACGACGAACCCGAGCAACCGTTGCAGGACGAAGACGCCGATCTGGTGGCGCTGCTCAAGGCCTTGGCCGAGCACCCGATGGTCGAGGCGTTGAACATGGGTACTGACGCGCTGGGGCAGCAGTCGCTGGCCAATCAACTGGCGTATCTGCTGCCATTCGCCGAAGAAGACAAGATCGACCTGCTGCAACTCGACGATCCGCAGCAGCGGCTGGATGCGATCCAGGCGCTGCTCGATGAGCTTCAGGGTGAGTTGTTCGCCTGAACCGTCGAAAAAGATCGCAGCCTGCGGCAGCTCCTACAGGGTTTTGGTTTGACAGGCGCACGATGGCGCGGTGTGCACGAAATACCCTGTAGGAGCTGCCGCAGGCTGCGATCTTTGGATTCTCAATAAGCGTAACGCAACATCGTGTCCGGCAAATGCCGCAGAACGAACAAGCTGAACAGCGCCAGCAGCGCCGGCAGGATCAGCCACCAGACCTTGAACGGCATGGCATTGAGCGGCGCCTTGCGCTGGCTCAGCCACAAGCCCGCCGCACATACGCACGCCGCCAGCATTGCGCCGGCCAGAATATCCGTCGGCCAGTGCGCACCCAGGTACACCCGCGACAAAGCAATCGACAGCGCCGGAATACAGCCAAGCAGCAGCCAGGTCAGACGCATTCGCGGCGGTTGTCCCCGACCGGCGAGAACCGCCAGCACCAAAAACAGCGCAAACGAACCCGAGGCATGGCCGCTGGGCATGCTGTAGCTGGTCAGCGGATCGGTCAGCACTTCCGGGCGTACCCGAGCGAAAAACTGTTTGGTGACGGTATTCAGCAGCGCGGTGCACAGCAGCGTACCGCCGGCAAAAATCGCCTGACGCCATTGCCGACACAGCAGCAACAGACCGGTGAGCAGGGCGCTGAACATCAGCATGTTGCGGAATTCACCGATCAGGGTGAACGTCACGGCGATTTCATCGAGCATCGGCTGACGATGTTCCTGCACCAGGGTCATCACGCCCTGGTCGAGGGCGTGCAGGTACGGATAGCCAATAAACAGTCCGATCAGAATCAACAGGCTCATGCTGCTGATCCAGATCGTCGCCCGGCGATGCTGGCGCAAGCTGCTGTTGACGCTCATGCCGACCATCACCGCAATACTGGCGGCGACGATGCCGGCCTGCAGCCAGAAACCTTCCGGCAGCGGCAGACGGATCGCCGCGCCGGTGGCCCAACCCGGCAGCAGGTAGGCGACGCTCCAGCCCGCAGCCGCCAGCAGGCTGACAGCGGCGAAACGCGGGAAAGGCATGTCGCACATCCCGGCAACCATCGGCAACATTGGCCGCAGCGGGCCGATGAAGCGGCCGACCAGCAGACTGGCGATGCCGTAACGCTGGAAGTAGGTTTCGGCCCCGGCCATCCATTCCGGATGGTGGCGCAGCCCCGGCAGGCGGCGAATGTTCTGGTGGAAGTGACGGCCCAGGTAATACGACACCGCATCGCCCAGAATCCCGCCGAGAAAGCCCAGCAGCAGGGTTTCACTCAACGACAGTGCGCCGCTGCCGGCCAGTACGGCCACGGCAAACAACAGCACGGTGCCAGGCACGATTATTCCGGCAATGGCCAGACACTCCACGAATGCGACGATAAACACCGCAGCGGCCAGCCACTGCGGATTGGCCGCCAACCATCCGGTCACGCTATCGAGCCATGGGCCCATACCAAAAAACTCCAAACCATTGATGATCCCTATGCAGGAGCTGCCGCAGGCTGCGATCCTTTGATCTGTTAAAAGCAAAGATCGCAGCCTTCGGCAGCTCCTACACAGGCTTGTATTTACAGCAGGAAATAATCGCGACCTTCGACCTGACCCCGGCGCAGCGGGTTCCGCGTGCACCACTGGGCATACGCGGCGTCGACGAAGCGGTACATCAGATGTTCGTCGCGGCCCTGGGGAATACCCAGGCGGGTGGTCTGGATAATCTGGGTCGGCGCCGGCCCGGTGTCTTCCACCAGCATCAGTTCATGATCGAAACGCTTGGCGTCCCACATCGGCACCTTCAATCCCAGCGCCTTGCACAGCAGCGTCTGCCCGGCGCAAAGCTTTTGCGAAGGACGCGGCCGGCCTTGGGCATCGGGATTGTTCAGCAGCATTTGCGCCAGGCTCGCCGGCCCGCTGATCTCATCGACCCACGGGTAAGCGGACTTGATCAGCACCGCATTGCCCGGCCCCTGGGCGCTGAAGTTCAGCGAATCGCCACCACGGGCGTAATACATATAGATGTGCCCGCCATCCAGAAACAAAGCCTTACGTTTTTCCGTATAGCCGAGAGACGCATGACTGCCTTTTTCCGCGCAGTAATAGGCTTCGGTTTCGATGATCCGGGCGCTGAGCCACAGATCGCCGACCCGGTGGCGGATGACTTTGCCGAGCAGATCGCGGGCCAGCACTTGCGCGTCACGGTCGAAAAAAGCGTCCGGGAGGCCCAGTGGCAGGCGCTCGGCGATGGCGCGATCGGTCAGGTTGGACATGGCAAACGGTGTTTATCCAGGCGAAGGAGGTCGTGATGATAACAATCCGCGGCTTAATTACGGCTGAACGTCGGCAATTTGCAGTCCATTTCGACCATCCGCCTGTCACCGCTGTTAGTCCCGGGACGCGACAGCTATAATCTGCCGCTTTCCTCTTTGCCAAGACCCCAGCAGACCATGACTGAGTCCGTTCTTGACTACATGACCCGATTGGGTCGCGCCGCCCGCGAAGCTTCCCGGGTCATCGGCCGTGCCAGCACCGCGCAGAAAAACCGCGCCCTGCAGGCTGCTGCCAATGCGCTGGACGCCGCGCGCGCCGAGCTGGCCGCAGCCAATGAGCGGGATCTGGCCGCCGGTCGCGCCAACGGTCTGGAGCCGGCCTTGCTGGAACGTCTGGAACTGACCCCGGCACGCATCGACGGCATGATCGTCGGCCTGCGTCAGGTGGCGGCACTGCCGGACCCGGTCGGTGCGATCCGTGACATGAGCTTTCGCCCGTCCGGGATTCAGGTCGGCAAGATGCGCGTACCGCTGGGCGTGATCGGGATCATCTACGAATCCCGGCCCAACGTGACCATCGATGCCGCCAGCCTGTGCCTGAAGTCCGGCAACGCGACCATCCTGCGCGGTGGCTCCGAGGCGATTCATTCCAACCGGGCGATTGCCGCGTGCATTCAGCGCGGTCTGGCCGAGGCCGAATTGCCTGCAGCCGTGGTGCAAGTGGTCGAAACCACCGACCGTGTCGCCGTCGGCGCGATGATCAGCATGCCCGAGTACGTCGACGTGATCGTGCCACGCGGTGGCCGTGGTCTGATCGAGCGTATCAGTCGCGATGCCCGGGTGCCGGTGATCAAGCATCTGGACGGCATCTGCCACGTATTTGTCAGCGAACACGCCGATCTGGCGAAAGCCCAGCGCATCGCCTTCAATGCCAAGACTTATCGTTATGGCATCTGCGGCGCGATGGAGACCTTGCTCGTCGATCAAAGTGTTGCCAAGGATTTCCTGCCGTCGATGGCTGCCCAGTTCCGTGAAAAAGGCGTCGAACTGCGTGGCTGCGAACGCACCCGGGCGATCATCGACGCGGTGGCGGCCAGCGAAGACGACTGGAGCACCGAGTATCTGGCGCCGATCCTGTCGATCCGTGTGGTCGACGGACTGGATCAGGCCATCGAACACATCAACCATTACGGCTCGCATCACACCGACTCGATCGTCAGCGAAAACCTCGCCGACACCCGGCGTTTCGTCGCGGAAGTCGACTCGGCGTCGGTGATGATCAACACCCCGACCTGCTTCGCCGATGGATTCGAATACGGATTGGGTGCCGAGATCGGCATTTCTACTGATAAGCTGCACGCCCGCGGCCCGGTGGGCCTCGAAGGACTGACCTGCGAGAAGTACATCGTGGTCGGTGATGGCCAGTTGCGCGGCCAGGCGACGGTCTGACTTGACCGACATCGACCTGACAGCGCCGCTGCCTGATGGCGAACTCCGACCCCGGCGCATCGGCGTACTGGGCGGCACGTTCGACCCGGTGCACATCGGCCATTTACGTGGTGCGCTGGAGGTCGCCGAAGCGCTGCTGCTCGACGAGCTGCGTATGATGCCCAGCGCCCGGCCGCCGCACCGCGATACGCCGCAGGTGTCGGCGCAGGATCGGTTGGCAATGGTTGAGTGCGCGGTGGCCGGAGTGCCGCCGCTGGTGGTGGACGCCCGCGAATTGCAGCGGGACAAGCCGTCTTACACCATTGATACCCTGGAGTTGATGCGTGCCGAAATGGCCGCCGAGACCCAGGTTTTTCTGCTTTTGGGCTGGGACGCATTTTGCGGCCTGCCCACTTGGCACCGCTGGGAAGAGTTGCTCCAGCATTGCCACATCCTGGTGCTACAGCGCCCGGACGCCGACAGCGAACCGCCGGATGCCTTGCGCAACCTGCTGGCAGCGCGTTCGGTGAGCGACCCGCTGGCCCTGAAAGGGCCGAGCGGACAGATTGCATTCGTCTGGCAGACACCGCTCGCGGTTTCCGCCACCCAGATCCGTCAACTGCTGGCCAGCGGTAAGTCGGTACGTTTCCTGGTGCCCGACGCGGTCCTGGCCTACATCGATGCGCACGGTCTGTACCGTGCGTCGAACTGAACAAGGCGTGCTTCACTGATACGAATCCACGTATCGCCAAGCCGCCGAATATACGAGCAAAACGAGTTTTATATGACTGACAAAGACGTAAGCAAAGTTAAGCGCAAAGGCACGTTCAAGAGCGCACCGCTGCCGGAAGTCGCCAACACCAACGAGCCGCTCAAGGGCGACGAGCTGGTCAAGGTTGCCGTGGCAGCCCTGGAAGACGTCAAGGCACAAGACATCCAGATCATCGATGTGCGCGACAAGCAGAGCATCACCGACTACATGATCATCGCCACCGGTACCTCCAATCGCCAGATCAACGCGATGCTGGACAAGGTCCGTGAAGAAGTCAAAAAGCAGGGCGCCAAGCCGCTGGGCGAAGAAGGCAAGGGTGACAGCGACTGGGTCCTGCTCGACCTCGACCTGGTGATCGTGCACATGATGACCGCCTCGGCGCGTCAGTTCTACGACCTGGAACGCCTGTGGGCCGGTGCCGAGCAAAGCCGTGCGGCAGACGCCAAGCACCACAGCCCGGAAAACACCCACGAGCATTTCACCAAGCTCAACAAAGACCAGCTGTAAGGGATTGCTGTGCGACTGCGACTGATCGCCGTCGGTTCACGCATGCCCAAGTGGGTGGAAGAAGGCTGGCATGAATATGCCAAGCGTCTTCCGTCCGAACTGGCGCTGGAACTGGTGGAAATTCCGCTCAATACCCGTGGCAAGAACGCCGACGTGGCCCGTTTCATCCGCCAGGAAGGCGAAGCCATGCTGGCCAAGGTCGGGCCGAACGAGCGGATCGTCACGCTGGAAGTCCACGGCAAACCCTGGAGCACCGAGCAACTGGCGGTCGAACTCGACCGGTGGCGGCTGGATTCGCGTACGGTCAATTTCATGGTCGGCGGTCCCGAAGGGCTGGCGCCGGAAGTCTGCGCCCGCGCCGATCAGCGCTGGTCGTTGTCGCCGCTGACCTTGCCGCACCCGCTGGTGCGGATCCTGATCGGCGAACAGCTGTACCGTGCCTGGACCGTGCTGTCCGGTCACCCTTACCACAAGTAGTCCTGCCCTCATGTCTCAGCCGATCCGCATCAAGGACCACGAAAAGGACGCCCGCCTGGTGCGCAGTCGCGTCGTGTTCGGGGCCATTGCGGTCATGCTGTTGATCTGCGTGTTGATTGCGCGGCTGTACTACTTGCAGGTGATCCAGTACGAGTACCACTCGACACTCTCGGAAAACAACCGCGTCCATGTGCAGCCGATTCCGCCGACCCGCGGCTTGATCTTCGACCGCAACGGCGTGGTGGTCGCGGACAACCGTCCGAGCTTCAGCCTGAGCATGACCCGCGAGCGTTCCGGCGACTGGCAGCAAGTGCTCGACGTGATCGTCGAAGTGCTGCAACTGACGCCCGAGGACCGGGTGATCTTCGAGAAACGCATGCGTCAGGGGCGTCGGCCGTTCGAGCCGGTGCCGATCCTGTTCGAGTTGACCGAAGAGCAGATCGCCCGGATCGCGGTGAACCAGTTCCGCCTGCCTGGGGTGGAAGTGGTTGCGCAACTGGTGCGCCACTACCCGCAGGGCGCGCATTTTGCGCACTCGGTGGGTTACATGGGGCGCATCAACGAGAAAGAGCTGAAGACCCTCGACCCGGTCAACTACAGCGGCACCCATCACATCGGCAAGACCGGCATCGAGCGTTTCTACGAGCCGGAACTGCACGGGCAGGTGGGTTACGAGGAAGTCGAAACCAACGCTCGGGGTCGCGTATTGCGCGTGCTCAAGCGTACCGATCCGATTCCCGGCAAGGATATCGTTCTGAGCCTGGACATCAAACTGCAGGAAGCGGCCGAAGCTGCGTTGGGCGGGCGACGTGGCGCGGTGGTGGCGCTCGATCCGAAGACTGGCGAAGTGCTGGCGATGGTCAGCCAGCCGAGTTTCGACCCGAACCTGTTTGTCACCGGCATCAGCTTCAAGGCCTATGCCGAGCTGCGCGATTCCATCGACCGGCCGCTGTTCAACCGGGTGCTGCGCGGCCTGTACCCGCCAGGCTCGACGATCAAGCCGGCGGTGGCGATTGCCGGTCTCGATTCTGGCGTGGTGACGGCGTCGAGCCGGGTGTTCGACCCCGGTTACTACATGCTGCCCAACTACGATCACAAGTACCGCAACTGGAACCGTACCGGTGACGGCTTCGTCGACCTCGACACGGCGATCATGCGTTCCAACGACACCTACTTCTATGACCTGGCGCACAAGCTGGGCATCGATCGGTTGTCGGCCTACATGAACAAGTTCGGCATCGGCCAGAAGGTCTCGCTGGACATGTTCGAAGAATCCCCCGGCCTGATGCCATCCCGCGAGTGGAAACGCGCGACACGCAAGCAGGCGTGGTTCCCGGGCGAAACCCTGATTCTGGGGATCGGCCAGGGTTATATGCAGTCCACACCGCTGCAACTGGCGCAGGCCACGGCGCTGGTCGCCAACAAAGGCATCTGGAACCGCCCGCATCTGGCCAAGACCATCGAAGGCGCCAAACCGGTAGACGAGAACCCGATGCCGGACATCGTCCTGCGCGATCCGTCGGACTGGACCAAGGTCAACCACGGCATGCAGCAGGTGATGCACGGCGCCCGGGGGACTGCGCGCAAGGCGGCAATCGGTGCGCAATACCGCATCGCCGGCAAGTCCGGTACCGCTCAGGTCGTCGCGATCAAGCAAGGTGAAAAATACGACCGTTCCAAGGTTCAGGAGCGTCACCGCGACCACGCCTTGTTCGTTGGTTTCGCCCCGGCCGACAACCCGAAAATCGTGGTTTCGGTGATGGTCGAGAACGGTGAGTCCGGCTCTGGGGTCGCCGCGCCAGTGGTGCGTCAGGTCATGGATGCCTGGCTTCTGGATCAGGATGGTCGATTGAAGGCCGAATACGCCGGTCCTATCAGTGCGGAGGCTACGGCCCGTGATGAATAATTTTGATCGCATGCTCTCCAGCGAGGATGTGATGCGTCGCCGGGCGACGCTGCTGCAACGCCTGCATATCGATGGCCCGCTGTTGATCCTGCTGTTGATCCTCGCGGCGGGCAGTCTGTTCGTGCTGTATTCGGCCAGTGGCAAGAGCTGGGATCTGCTGGGCAAACAAGCCACGTCGTTCGGCATCGGCCTGGTGTCGATGATTGTCATCGCCCAGTTCGAACCACGGTTCATGGCGCGTTGGGTGCCGCTCGGTTATGTGGTCGGCGTGGTGCTGCTGATGGTGGTGGACATCATGGGCCACAACGCCATGGGCGCGACGCGCTGGATCAACATCCCCGGGGTGATCCGCTTCCAGCCCTCGGAGTTCATGAAGATCCTGATGCCGGCGACGATTGCCTGGTATCTGTCCAAGCGCACGCTGCCGCCGCAGCTCAAGCACGTCGGCATCAGCCTGATGCTGATCGGTGTGCCGTTCATTCTGATCGTGCGCCAGCCCGACCTCGGCACGTCGCTGCTGATTCTGGCCGGCGGCGCGTTCGTGCTGTTCATGGGCGGGTTGCGCTGGCGCTGGATCCTCAGCGTGCTGGCCGCCGCCGTACCGGTGGCGATCGCCATGTGGTTCTTCATCATGCACGACTACCAGAAGCAGCGGATCCTCACGTTCCTCGATCCGGAAAGCGATCCGCTCGGCACCGGCTGGAACATCATCCAGTCGAAAGCCGCGATCGGTTCCGGGGGGGTGTTCGGCAAGGGCTGGCTGCTGGGCACCCAGTCGCACCTGGACTTTTTGCCGGAAAGCCACACTGACTTCATCATCGCCGTACTCGGCGAAGAGTTCGGCCTGGTGGGCATCTGCGCGCTGCTGCTGATCTATCTGTTGCTGATCGGTCGCGGCCTGGTGATTACCGCCCAGGCGCAGACGCTGTTCGGCAAATTGCTCGCCGGCGCGCTGACCATGACGTTTTTTGTTTATGTTTTCGTCAACATCGGTATGGTCAGTGGCCTGTTGCCGGTGGTGGGGGTGCCGTTGCCCTTCATTAGCTACGGAGGAACTTCGCTGGTGACACTGCTGTCAGCGTTTGGGGTTTTGATGTCGATTCATACGCATCGCAAGTGGATCGCACAGGTTTGAATAAGGTGAAGAGTTCAATGCAAGTCATGCGCAGCTGGGCGACTCGTTACGCGCCGTGGGTCGGCCTGGTCGGCATCCTTGGCAGCGCGCAGGAAGCGCTGGCCGGCGATTACGAAGGTTCACCGCAGGTGGCTGAATTCGTCGGTGAAATGACCAGCGACTACGGTTTTGCCGGCGAGCAACTGATGGCGGTGTTCCGCGAGGCGCAGCGCAAGCAGGCGATTCTCGACGCGATCTCCAAACCCGCCGAGCGGGTCAAGCAGTGGAAAGAATATCGCCCGATGTTCATCACCGATGCGCGCATCGCCCGTGGTGTGGACTTCTGGCGCCAGCACGAGGCCGTACTGGCCCGTGCCGAGCAGGAATACGGCGTGCCGGCACAAGTCATCGTGTCGATCATCGGCGTCGAGACCTTTTTCGGACGTAATACCGGCAATTACCGGGTGATTGATGCGTTGTCCACGCTCGGTTTCGACTATCCTCCCCGTGCCGAATTTTTCCGCAAGGAATTGCGTGAGTTCCTGCTGCTGGCCCGTGAAGAGCAAGTCGACCCATTGACCCTCAAAGGCTCATACGCCGGGGCGATGGGCCTGCCGCAATTCATGCCGAGCAGCTTTCGCGCCTATGCGGTGGATTTTGACGGTGACGGTCACATCAATATCTGGACCAATCCGGACGATGCGATCGGCAGCGTAGCCAGTTACTTCAAACGGCATGGCTGGGTCGCCGGGGAGCCGGTGGTCAGTCGCGCCGATGTGCGCGGCGAGCAGGTCGATGAAGGCCTGACCACCGGCATCGAACCGACGAAAACGGTCGGAGAGTTGCGGGCGCTGGGCTGGTCAAGTCATGATGCGCTGCGCGATGATATGCCGGTTACTGCATTTCGCCTCGAAGGCGACAACGGCCCTGAATACTGGATGGGCCTGAAGAATTTCTACGCGATCACGCGTTATAACCGCAGCGTGATGTACGCCATGGCCGTACATCAACTGTCTGAAGAGCTGGTAAAAGCACGGGGCGTCAAGTAATGCGGGCATTGCCTATCAATAAACCCCTGAAGCTGGTGGCTTTCGCTGCGTTGGCGGTGCTGGTCGCCAGCTGTTCGACCAGCCGCGCGCCGACCCAGAAGACCTCGTCCACCGCCGTACGGGCGCAGCCGGGGCTGGACATCAACCGCGCACACAAAGACGGCGCGCCGTGGTGGGATGTCGATGTTTCGCGGATCCCGGACGCCACGCCGACCCTGCACACCGGCCCGTACAAGGCCAACCCGTACACTGTGCTGGGCAAGACCTATTTCCCGTTGCAGGAGTCCAAGACCTACGTCGCCTCGGGCACGGCGTCCTGGTACGGCACCAAGTTCCACGGGCAGAACACCGCCAACGGCGAAGTGTATGACCTGTACGGCATGAGTGCCGCTCACAAGACTCTGCCACTGCCAAGTTACGTTCGGGTGACCAACCTGGACAATAACAAGAGCGTGATCCTGCGGGTCAACGATCGCGGGCCGTTCTATTCGGACCGGATCATCGACTTGTCCTACGCGGCCGCGAAGAAGCTCGGTTATGCCGAAATCGGCACCGCGCGGGTCAAGGTCGAGGGCATCGATCCGCAACAATGGTGGGCCGCCAAGGGCCGTCCGGCGCCGCTGATGCTCAACGAGCCGCAAGTCGCGCAGAATAGCGCCCCGGTGATTACGGCGTCGGCCGGTACCATCGAGCAGTGGACCCCGCCGCCGCAGCAACATGCCTCTGACACTGTCCCTGTACAGATCAGCGCAAAAAAAAACGCTTCTGCACCAGCGTCTGGCCAGTATCTGCAGGTGGGCGCGTTCGCCAACCCGGACGCTGCAGAACTCCTGAGGTCGAAGCTCAGCGGGATGGTGAGCGCTCCGGTGTTCATCAGCTCGATCGTGCGCAATCAGCAGACCCTGCACCGGGTACGCCTGGGGCCGATCGGGTCGCCGGGTGAGATTGCGCAGGTGCAGAACAGCGTGCGCCTGGCCAATCTCGGCTCGCCGAGCGTGGTCACCGAGTAAGAAACGTAGCACTTGATTGACGGTTCACTTGCGGTTTTGGGGGGTGGACCAAGTTGTTGGCTCGTCGAAGAACAAAAGCCCGGCAAGGGTGACTGGAGTGAGCAACTGAACACGCGATGGCCCGTTAGAAGGCTGTCTGAATAGTTTTGCCTTCGGGCAAGTTTCCATTAGCAATTTCGAGAGACGGATGAACATCACCACCTTTGCCAAACGCCTGTGTCTGCTAGTCCCGCTGCTCCTCTCGCCAGCCGCCTTCGCGGCCGAGATGATGCCGTCGCCACCTCAACTGGCTGCAAAAGCCTACGTGCTCATGGACGCCAGCAGCGGCAACGTGCTGGTGGAGAACAACGGTGACCAGCGTCTGCCGCCAGCCAGCCTGACCAAACTGATGACCGCGTACATCGCTACGCTGGAAATCCGTCGTGGCCAGATCGGTGAGAACGACCCGGTGACCGTCAGCGAAAACGCCTGGCGTACCGGCGGCTCGCGGATGTTCATCAAAGTCGGCTCGCAAGTGACCGTCAGCGACCTGCTGCATGGCATCATCATCCAGTCCGGCAACGACGCCAGCGTGGCGCTGTCCGAGCACATCGCCGGCAGCGAAGACGCGTTCGCCGACCTGATGAACAAGACGGTCGCCGAACTGGGCATGACCAACTCGCACTTCATGAACCCGACCGGTCTGCCGAACCCTGAGCACTACTCGTCGGCTCACGACATGGCGATCCTGGCGCGTGCGATCATCCACGAAGACCCGGCTCACTACGCGATCTACTCGCAGAAAGAGTTCTTCTGGAACGGCATCAAGCAGCCTAACCGCAACCTGCTGCTGTGGCGCGACAAGACCGTTGACGGTCTGAAAACCGGTCACACCGACGAAGCCGGCTACTGCATGGTGTCCTCGGCTGTACGTGACGGCCAGCGTCTGATCGCCGTGGTGTTCGGTACCAACAGCGAAGTGGCCCGTGCTGCTGAAACCCAGAAGCTGCTGACCTACGGTTTCCGTTTCTTCGAAACCCAGACCTTCTACCAGAAGGGCACCGAACTGGCTCAGGCCCCGGTGTGGAAAGGCACCACCAGTCAAGTCAAGGCCGGCCTGGCTGAAGACCTGACCATGACCCTGCCAAAAGGCCAGCTGAAAAAGCTTGCTGCCAGCATGACCATGAACCCGCAACTGACCGCGCCAATCGCCAAGGGCGACGTGATCGGTAAAGTCGAAGTGAAACTGGACGACAAGGTCGTGCACAGCGCTGACCTGATCGCCCTGGACGCTGTCGAGGAGGGTGGTATCTTCCGCCGCATGTGGGATAGCATCCGTCTATTCTTCTACGGCTTGTTCAACTGATTGAGTGTTGACCTGCATGGCCCCGTTCCTGTCCGGTTCGGGGCCATGTGCGTTACCACGGCTTACGCTTACGAGGCCGTTACGCCATGACCGATACCGAAGTAAAGGCGCCAAAGATCGAATTCCCCCAGGTTGATTATCCGGTTAAGGTAATCAGCGATACGGGCGTCGGGCACAAAGACAAGATCATCGAGATCGTGAAGAAATTCGCGACTATCAACGATGAACGTGTCGACGAACGCTCGAGCAGCAACGGCAAATACACCACCATCCAGTTGCACATCGTCGCGACCGATCAGGATCAGCTGTACAACATCAATAGCGAACTGCGGGCGACCGGTTTCGTACACATGGTGTTGTGATGCCGGGCACGCTGGGCTTTCGCGAACTTGGCCAGATGGCTTACGAGCCGGTCTGGCATGCCATGCAACGCTTCACCAACGAACGCGGCAGCGATGCCGCCGACGAAATCTGGCTGGTCGAGCACCCTCCGGTGTTCACCCAGGGCCAGGCCGGCAAGGCCGAACACCTGTTGCTGCCGGGCGATATCCCGGTGGTACAGGTCGATCGCGGCGGGCAGGTGACTTATCATGGCCCGGGCCAGTTGGTCGCCTACCTGTTGCTGGATGTGCGCAAGCTGGGTTTCGGCGTACGTGATCTGGTCACGCGCATGGAACAGTGCCTGATCGAACTGCTGGCCAGCTACGGCGTCACTGCCGCCGCCAAGCCAGATGCTCCCGGCGTCTACGTCGACGGAGCGAAAATCGCTTCTCTGGGTTTGCGGATTCGCCACGGTTGCTCCTTTCATGGCCTGGCTCTGAACGTGGATATGAACCTGGAGCCGTTTCGACGGATTAATCCCTGCGGCTATGCCGGGCTGGCGATGACCCAGCTGAGCGATCACGCAGGATCGATTGAATTTGCCGAGGTAAGTGCCCGGCTGCGCGCGCAGCTCGTCAAACACCTCGACTATGCTGAGCAGACGACCCTGACGGGCGGAATCGACTGATATGACTACTGATGCAGTGCAAACCATGATCCCGACGCTCGACGTGACCGAGCGCCCGGCCCCGCGTCCCAAGGTTGAAGCCGGCGTCAAGCTGCGCGGCGCCGAGAAGGTTGCACGCATCCCGGTAAAGATCATTCCGACTACCGAACTGCCGAAGAAACCCGACTGGATTCGCGTGCGTATCCCGGTTTCGCCGGAAGTCGACCGGATCAAGAGTCTGCTGCGCAAGCACAAGCTGCACAGCGTCTGCGAAGAAGCCTCCTGCCCGAACCTGGGCGAGTGCTTCTCCGGCGGCACCGCGACCTTCATGATCATGGGCGACATCTGCACCCGTCGTTGCCCGTTCTGCGACGTTGGCCACGGTCGTCCGAAACCACTGGACGTCAACGAGCCGGAAAGCCTGGCGATTGCCATTGCCGACCTCAAGCTCAAGTACGTGGTGATCACCTCGGTTGACCGCGACGACCTGCGTGACGGCGGTGCCCAGCACTTTGCCGACTGCATCCGCGAGATCCGCAAGCTGTCGCCGAACGTGCAGCTGGAAACCCTGGTCCCGGACTACCGTGGCCGCATGGACATCGCTCTGGAAATCACCGCTGCCGAGCCGCCTGATGTGTTCAACCACAACTTGGAAACCGTGCCGCGCCTGTACAAGGCTGCGCGTCCGGGTTCGGACTACCAGTGGTCGCTGACCCTTCTGCAACGCTTCAAGCAGATGATGCCGCACATTCCGACCAAATCCGGCCTGATGCTGGGTCTGGGCGAGACCGACGAAGAAGTCATCGAAGTCATGAAGCGCATGCGCGAACACGACATCGACATGCTGACCCTCGGCCAGTACCTGCAACCGTCCCGCAGCCACTTGCCGGTGCAGCGTTTCGTGCACCCGGACACCTTCGCCTGGTTCGCCGAGGAAGGTTACAAGATGGGCTTCAAGAACGTCGCTTCCGGCCCGCTGGTACGTTCGTCGTATCACGCCGACGAGCAGGCGAAACTGGTCAAGGCTGAACTGCTCGGTTCCTGATCCGGCGCTGATAGCCTCGAAAAATACCCGCTTCGGCGGGTATTTTTGTTTGGGCCTGCCGAGCACTCTTTTGTTTGTCTCTGGACCTGACTACTGTGTCTGCAAGACTTTACACAGGGAGACCCATGGATGACCGTTCGACCGACCCACAGCCTTTTTCCGCATAAACCCGTACCGGCGCTGCCGTCCGAAGGGCTGATCGGTGTGATTGCCCCCGCCGGCCCCGGTGCGCTGGACACGGAAAAGGCTGTGCAGTGGATGCGTGCCCGCGGCTATGCGCTGAAGGTGTTCCCCGGTGTCTACGAGAAGGACGGCTATCTGGCCGGCAGCGACGACGTACGCCTCAACGACCTGCACGCC
Source organism: Pseudomonas sp. B21-051 (assembly GCF_024748795.1). NCBI lineage: Bacteria > Pseudomonadati > Pseudomonadota > Gammaproteobacteria > Pseudomonadales > Pseudomonadaceae > Pseudomonas > Pseudomonas sp. B21-051. The sequence continues at coordinate 5,230,055 of NZ_CP087166.1, read as the reverse complement.
GCGTTCGCCGATCCTGAAGTCGACGCGATCATCTGCCTGCGTGGCGGCTACGGTACGCCGCGCCTGCTGGACCGGATCGATTACGACCTGCTGGCCCGTCATGCCAAGCCATTTGTCGGCTACAGCGACATCACCGCACTGCATCTGGCGATCAGTCGCTACGCCGGGTTCGTGACCTTCCACGGCCCGCTGCTCAACGCTGACTTGCTGGGCGACAAGGAGCCGCCGACCGTCAGCTCATTCTTCGCCATGCTGCGCGGTCAGTTGAAGGCGGGCAGTGTGCTCAGCCATCCGGTGGCTTATCCATTGACCACGGTCGAACCCGGCATCGCGCATGGGCGCTTGCTCGGCGGTAATCTGGCGATGATTGCCTCGACGCTGGGTACGCCTTATGAAATCGACGTGGAAGGGGTGATTCTGCTGATTGAGGACGTCAACGAGCCGCTGTATCGGATCGATCGCTTGCTTACGCAGATGCGTCTGGCTGGCAAACTGGCGAGATTGCGTGGCGTGCTGGTCGGGGATGTGGCGGGAGTGGATGTTGATGCACTGAACCGCTTGCTCAAACAGACCTTCGAACCGTTACGGATTCCGGTGCTGTCGGGGTGGCGCAGCGGCCATTGCGATCCGAACCTGACGCTGCCGATGGGGGCGCTGGTGCGGCTGGATGCGGGGAGGAAGGAGTTGATGCTGGAGCAGGATGTGGTCACCCGATAGTGTGTGGGTGAAGCAAAAAAGATCGGAGCCTTCGGCAGCTCCTACATGGATTGGATATCTACCGTGTAGGAGCTGCCGAAGGCTGCGATCTTTTGCTTTTGCTTTATTGGTTACGCAGGCTCTCAAGCAACTTATGCGTCGGATAGCCATCCGCCGGCCAGCCAAACGACTGCTGCGCACTGCGGATTGCCTTGCGTGTATTGGCGCCGATAATCCCGTCCGCAGTGCCTGCATCGTAGTTGCGCGCGCTCAGCAGGGTCTGCAATTCGATACGCTCGGTGCGGCTCAATGGCAGGTCATCTTTTGGCCACGTGCCATTGATCAGGCCTGCGCCATTGAAACGCTCGGACAACAGGCTCACCGCCAGTGCATAGGACGACGAGTTGTTGTACTTGAGGATCGCCCGGAAGTTATCGAGGATCAGGAACGCCGGGCCACGGTAGCCGGCCGGCAGCAGCAGGGCGGCGGACAGTTGATCCGAGCCGGCTGGGGCCTGGCCGCCATTGGGCAGGATTACGCCGAGTTGACGCCATTCGGCAACGGTCTTGCGCAGGGTGCCATCGGCCAGGGTGTAGTTGAAGCCGCTCGGCAGCTGCACTTCAAAGCCCCACGGCTGACCACGCTGCCAGCCGGAGCTTTGCAGGTAGTGCGCGGTGGAGGCCAGCGCATCCGCCGGGCTGCCCCAGATGTCGCGGCGTCCGTCACCGTCGAAGTCCACGGCGTGAGTGTTGTAGGTGGTCGGAATGAACTGGGTCTGGCCCATCGCACCGGCCCACGAGCCGAGCATTTTCTCCGGAGTGATATCGCCTTGTTGCAGTATCTGCAGGGCCGCGATCAGTTGCGCATGGGCAAAGCCCGGGCGGCGGCCTTCGTAGGCCAGGGTCGCCAATGAGTTGATCACCGACTTGGTGCCCTGGAACTGACCGAAGTTGCTTTCCATGCCCCACACCGACACCAGCGCCTGACGATCAACGCCATAGCGCTGCTCAATGCTCTGCAGAATGTCGGCGTACTGACTGATCAGCGCCTGACCCTTGCGCACCCGCAAAGGCGACAGGGCGCCGTCGAGGTATTCCCATACCGGACGGGAGAACTCCGGCTGGCTGCGGTCGGCTTTGATCACGCTGGCATCGAAGCTGACATTGGCAAACGCGCGGTCAAACAGATCGGCGCGGATCCCGGCTGCCAATGCGTCCTTGCGGAACCCCGCCTGCCATTCGGCGAAAGTCTGGGTTGGCTGAAGGTCAAGCGGGTCGGCGGACGGCACTACCGGCGGGATGATTGCCGGGGCTGTTGCGACGGGGGCGGCTTGCAGGGGTTGCGCATCGGCGGCGGTAGGTTTTTCCGCGCACGCGACAAGCAGAATGAAGCTGGAGGCAGCGATCAGTTGGCGTACGGGCCAACGACGGGAAAGACTAAAGGGCATGCACGGTTCCAGGGGATACGATTCAGGTACAGACCTTAACATGCCCGCCCTGAAAATCGGGATTCGGTACGGGAATTTGATCAGCGTCAAACCCGTGTACGGGTCACCGTAATCCCTTCTTCGCACCTTTATCAACTGTCAGATCTGACAGTTGCCGAGGTTTCTTTTTCGGAGGTTCACTTGCATCTCGGGGCCGATTTATTCGGCCAGACCCCCATTGAGGGCCACGAGATGAAAAAGCTGCTATTGCCCCTTTTGATAAGCGTTTTGGTTGGCTGTTCGTCGCAATCAACCTCTGAGCAGAATTCATCTGTAGATAACAACATTGCAGCGGTAAGTGCAGTTCAGTCGATGGCTACCCAGTCTACCGGCCCCGAACTGGCGGCTGAGTTGACCCGGCGTTACCGCGACACACGGGTCAACTGTGGCAAGGATTCGATGCCGGCATTTCTGTGCTCCGGGATTCTGCTCAGGGGCACAGCGCGCGCTGCAGGGTTTGACGTGTGGGATCCAAGCCCCACCGCAATAAGAGTCGGCGGGACATCTTTTTCCTATGTTCGCTCCGACTACAAAATGCAGCGTCTGGCCTTCACCTATAACAAGGGGCTGATCTTCTATCCGATTCTGAGTTTGCCGGCGGGAAAGGAAAAAATTGATGTTTTGTGTTTCTTCCCGATCGATGGAAGTTCCGACTTACGTACTTCAAATGGATGCGGTGAAATAGCGGGGAACCCCGGCACCGTAGCGTGTGCTGCACAAAATATTCGTACGGGTGAGCAATGGGCGGCGAACTATCTCAAATATGCCCCTACGAGTCATAACTACCTTGGTGTATGCAGTTTTGATGTCAGGGACGCGGCCAATAACCTGGCGGGGCCGAACTTTTATCAGGGAATGATCGGGGGCAGAGCAATCTCGCCAAGGACATTTCAGACTCCTAACGATGTAAAGCTCAAGACTTGGGCGCCGGGTCTGGCGAAGACGTTACCGATCCAGGCGTTTTTCTACTATGTCAGGGATGGTAAGGCCGGCTTGGTGGACGTCCAGATCGATCAGCATCGATTCAAGGAGCTGACGGGTATTTCGATTCCGATCATCAAGATCACCTTTCCCAAAACGCTGGATGAAAGCATGACTTTTGTCTATCAGGCAGCGGATCAGACAAATTGATGACCCGGCTTTCAGGCCGCCAGAAAGCAAGAAGCCTCCCAGCTTTTAGACTGGAAGGCTTCGCGGCGGTAGCTGCCTTTGCCCTTGGACGGTCGTTCCTGGCGGCTGCGGAACAGGGGTTGGGCGATGATGGATTTGGCCTTGTTGGATCGTTTTTTAGCCATGGCGGATCTCCTGTGAGAAGCGGGCGAGTATACGCCTCTTCTTTCTCACTGCAATCCGCGTGGTAACACTCGAATTTGTATATGAATGCGTGGCTGGCATTGGGCAGTTTCCAGTATCGCGACAGGCAATTGTGCAGATAAATCGACGCAGTTGATTGTTTTATCAGGAAGCAATACTGGAGAACCTCATGAAAAAAATGATTCTGGCCTTAGCACTTTCCTTGTTATTTGCCTGTACTTCTCGGCACGAAGAGCCAGCGACTCCGCTCCCGGCAAATGATGAGCAGCTCAGTACGTTGTCGGCGGCTGCCAATAATGGTGCAGCCGTTGCTGCAGCGCTGAATACTCGTTATGCACAAACATCGCGTAACTGCTTCAACAGTGAGACGGCACCTTCGTTTTTATGTTCGGGCATCATAATCCGGGGAACCACCTACGGTGATGGGTTTAACGTCTGGGATCCCAGTCCGAGCAGTGTCAGCAAAGGGTTCGTCGCGTTTTCGTACATGCGCACGGATGCAAGGTTCCCCGCACTTTATAGTCACTCGAATAATGGCTACATCGTCCGTCCCGTCGCTAATGCGCTACCTGGCCAGATAAAACTGCAATACACGTGTTTCTTTCCGATCGACGGCGCCACGGAATGGCGAGCAGACAAAGGATGTGGACAACACAGCCTGCACGGGGCCATCAGCCGTCATTGTTCTCAGCAAGGGATTACCACGGCTGATCAGTTTGTCGCACATTACATGGCAAACACACCTGTGAGAGAGCAAAAACAATGCAGTTTCGATGTCCGTGATTCATCGCCCTATAAGACGGCCGTGTTGTTTCGTGAAGCGGTAGCGGCTATGCCCCGTATACCAAAGAATGGAGTAAACGATGAGAACGAACTGGTAGCGGGTGTTTGGGCCAAGCAAGCGGCTGCGAATATGCCTATCGAAGCGTTCTTTTATACAAATGCCAATGGCTTGGTACAGGCGAAGAAAAACCAGAGTTCATACTTTGATAAGTCTGCGGGGAAAATCGTACCGATCGTCAAACTTACGATAGGCGCAGGGCAGGCTGCGTCCTTCAGCTTTGCCCTTGGCGATCAGGTGAAACAGTGAACTGCTGCGGCTAAAAATGCGCCTCTCAGCGCCTGGCATTATTCAGCGGGTAATGTCAGGCGCTGACCCGCCATCAACAACGCCAACCGACTCAGGCTCATCCACGGCGAACCGGCGGCCTGGCCCTTGATTTGCGCATCGATGCGCTGGGCTTCAAGCAGCAACTGCGCCCAGCGTTGCGCCGAGTAGCGTTGCAGGGCTTTGCTCATCAGTGGTTTGCGTTTGTCCCAGACCGGCGGTTTCGCCTGGCTGAAGCACTTGTCCAGCGGCGTGCCCTGGCTGTACTGCAGCGAGATATTGGCCAGCAGGCGCAACTCCCGTGCCAGCGCCCAGAGAATCACCGGTGGCTCGACGCCTTCACCGCGCAGGCCTTCAAGCATGCGCAGCGCATGCGCCGGTTCGCCATTGAGCACCGCGTCAGTCAGGCCGAATACGTCGAAGCGTGCACTGTCGGCCACCGCGGCCTGCACGGTTTCGACAGTGATCTGCCCACCCTCGGCCATCAGCTTGAGCTTTTCGATTTCCTGTGCGGCGGCGAGCAGGTTGCCCTCGACGCGTGCGGCAATCAGTTCGACCGCGTCCTGGCTGGCCGACAAGCCGGCTTGCGACAGGCGCTGGCGAATCCAACTCGGCAACTGATTGGCATCCACCGGCCAGATCTGAATGAACTGGGTCTGCTGGCCCTCGACCAGGGCCTTGCCCCACTTGGTCTTCTGCGCACTGCCGTCGAGCTTGGGCAAGCTGATCAGCAGCACCTTGTCTTCAGCGGGGCGCGAGCAGTATTCGATCAGCGCGGCAGCGCCTTTGTCACCGGGTTTGCCTGAAGGTAAACGCAGTTCCAGCAGGCGCTTTTCGGCGAACAACGACATGCTGGCGCCGGCCTGCAACAAGGTACCCCAATCGAAATTGGCGTCGGCGGCGAACACCTGGCGTTCGTCGAAACCTTGCTGGCGGGCCGCACTGCGAATGGCGTCGGCGGCTTCCTGACACAACAGCGGGTCATCGCCGCTGATGATATAGACGGGCGCGAGCGCGCCTTGCAGATGTTTGCCGAGTTGAGCGGGAGCGAGCTTCATAAGAGAGGGCGTACGGGGCGCCTGAACGCCCCGTACGTCTTACTGCTGCGGCAGTTCGAGCGGCGACTGACGCGGGGTTTCCGCTTCAGCCTTCTGTGCCGCCTTCAGCGCGTCGGCTTCAGCCCGGGCACGGTCGTTGGCCGCTTGCTGCAATTGCTGCAGTTGGCCAGGCGTCAGCTGTTGCAGGCGCAGCATCATGCGTTGAACCAGTTCGCGACGGGTTTCGCGACGGGCGTCGTTGGCTTCCTGATCGGAGCCGACGAGGTTGTTGCCGTCGTGAATGAACACTTTCTGTACTTCAAGCTTGTCGCTCAACAGGTTCAGATTGTGTTCGCCTACGATGTCGTAGTTCAGCACGGTGGTCACTTGGTACTCACCCGTACGACCGGCGCCGGCGTAGCTGAGGATGCGCTGGTTTTCCTGTTCGTCAGCCAGATACAGCTTGTACGGTGCACCGCTGTAGACCTTGACGCCGCTGGACTCCAGCACCTGACGCAGCTGGGTGACGGTCTCGCCATAAGCGTTACGGGCGCTCAGATCGAGCTCCTTGATCGACAGTTCGTTGGTGCCGGTGCCACGCAGCTGGAAACCGCAGGCGCTCAGCAGAACGGCGAGGCCCATCACCAGCAGATTGCGTTTGATCATTGTGTTGCTCCCCTTGAAACCATGTGGGCCGACCCTGCGGCCCGAAAGGTTTTACAGTGCGTCAGGCGAACCTGACGCCCAATCCAATTTAGCTGGCGACGATGTTGACCAGTTTTCCCGGTACAACGATCACTTTGCGAATGGTCAGACCGTCGACGAAACGCAGCACGTTTTCGTTGGCGCGGGCAGCCGCTTCGACTTCTTCGCGGGTGGCGCTGGCCGGCATTTCGATCTGGCCACGCAGCTTGCCATTCACTTGAATGACCAGTTGCAGGCTGTCCTGTACCAGTGCGCTTTCATCGACCGCAGGCCAACCCGCATCAATCACCGGGTCAGCGTGGCCCAGTTGATTCCACAGCTCATGGCTGATGTGCGGCGTGATCGGAGCCAGCAGCAACGTCACGGCTTCCAGACCTTCGTGAATCAGCGCGCGGTCCTGTTCGGTGCCTTGCGCAGCTTTTTCCAGCACGTTCATCAGCGTCATCACCTGAGCGATGGCGGTGTTGAATTTGTGGTTCTGGCCGACGTCGTGGCTGGCCTGTTTGATGGCCAGGTGGATGGCGCGGCGCACGGCTTTCTGCTCGTCATTCAGGCCGGCGATGTCCAGCTTGCCCGGCAGGCCCTGGGTGACGTGGGCCTGCGCCAGACGCCAGACGCGCTTGAGGAACCGGTGCGAGCCTTCAACGCCGGAGTCCGACCATTCGGCGCTCATGTCCGGCGGCGAGGCGAACATCATGAACAGGCGGCAGGTGTCGGCACCGAACTGATCGATCATCGACTGTGGGTCGACGCCGTTGTTCTTGGACTTGGCCATTTTCTCGGTGCCACCGATCTCCACCGGCAAGCCGTCGGATTTCAGTTTGGCGCTGATGACCTTGGCCTTGCTGTCACGCTCCAGTTCCACGTCCGCCGGGTTGAACCAGGTGTAGGCACCATTGGCTTCGCGGCGATAGTAAGTCTCGGCGATCACCATGCCCTGGGTCAGCAGGTTCTTGAACGGCTCGTTGGAGCTGACCAGACCTTCGTCACGCATCAGCTTGTGGAAGAAGCGCGCGTACAGCAGGTGAAGAATGGCGTGTTCGATACCACCGATGTACTGATCCACCGGCAGCCAGTGGTCGGCCGCGGATTTTTCCACCAGGCCACCTTCAAAGTGCGGCGAGGCGTAACGGGCGTAGTACCACGAGGACTCGACGAAGGTGTCCATGGTGTCGGTTTCACGCTTGGCAGGCTGGCCGCATTTCGGGCAGCTGCACTCGTAGAATTCCGGCATGCGCGCCAGCGGCGAACCGGCGCCGTCCGGCACCACGTCTTCCGGCAGAACTACCGGCAACTGGTCTTCCGGCACCGGCACGTCACCGCACGTGGCGCAGTGGATGATCGGGATCGGGCAACCCCAGTAGCGCTGACGGCTGATGCCCCAGTCGCGCAGGCGGAACTGGGTACGCGAGGCGCCGAGGTTTTTCTTGATCAGGGCGACTTCCATGGCGTCGAAGGCGCCGGTGAAGTCCAGGCCGTCGAACTCGCCGGAGTTGATCAGCGTGCCGTGCTCGCCGTAGGCGTCTTGCCACGGAGCCGGGTTGGTATCACCGGAGCTGGTGCGCACCACCGATTTGACCGGCAGGTTGTACTTGTGGGCGAATTCGAAATCACGCTCGTCGTGCGCCGGAACCGCCATCACGGCGCCGTCACCGTAATGCATCAGCACGTAGTTGGCGACCCAGACCGGGAGTTTTTCACCGGTCAGCGGGTGCTCGACGAACAGGCCGGTCGGCAGGCCTTTTTTCTCTTGAGTGGCGACGTCCGCTTCAGCGACGCTGCCGCCCTTGCATTCGGCGATGAACGCTTGCAGCTCAGGGTTGTTCTGCGCTGCCTGGGTGGCCAGCGGGTGCTCCGCCGCCACCGCAACGTAGGTCGCGCCCATCAGGGTGTCCGGACGGGTGGTGAAGACCTTGAGGGTGCCTGCTTCGCCGATCGAATCGACGTTGTACGGGAACTGCACTTCCATGCCGCGGGACTTGCCGATCCAGTTGCGCTGCATGGTCTTGACCTGTTCCGGCCAGCCAGTCAGTTCGTCGAGGCTCTCCAGCAGCTCATCCGCGTAAGCGGTGATCTTGAAGTAGTACATCGGGATTTCGCGCTTTTCGATCAGCGCGCCGGAGCGCCAGCCGCGACCGTCGATCACCTGTTCGTTGGCCAGTACGGTCTGGTCGACCGGGTCCCAGTTCACGGTGCCGTTCTTGCGGTAGATCACGCCTTTTTCGAACAGGCGAGTGAACAGCCATTGTTCCCAGCGGTAGTAATCCGGCTTGCAGGTGGTCACTTCACGGGACCAGTCCACCGCCAGGCCCAGGCTGCGCAGCTGGGACTTCATGTAGGCGATGTTTTCGTAGGTCCACTTGGCGGGCGCCACGTTGTTCTTCATCGCGGCGTTTTCCGCCGGCATGCCGAAGGCGTCCCAACCCATCGGTTGCAGAACGTTCTTGCCTTGCATGCGCTGGTAGCGGGAGATCACGTCGCCGATGGTGTAGTTGCGCACGTGCCCCATGTGTAGCTTGCCGCTGGGGTAAGGGAACATCGACAGGCAGTAGTAGGTTTCCTTGCCTGGTTGTTCACTGACTTCAAAGGACTTTTGCTCGTCCCAGAACGACTGGGCGGCGGCTTCGATTTCACGGGGCTGATATTGTTCGTGCATGGCTACTTTTGTACTGGATAGGGGTGGCCTAATCCTCTTCAACGCGCCCTCCGGGGATGCTCCGGACAGGCTGGAAGTGGAATGACAGGAAGCGCCGTAGCATACATGACCGCGCTTGGCCTAGGGAAACCCTGATTACAGCTGTCTGGCCCCGGAAAACCGTGGCGAGGGCCGTTGGTCGCGGCGTTCAGCCGGTTTGTGCAGCGAAGCTAAGCTCTTATTGGGGAGTGAGTCTTATCTTCAATGAGGTGAGGGATGGTGGAGCAACGGCAGAAAAACGTGACGAAACCCGAGTTGTACGAACGGTTGATGGATCGTCTGGGCATGGCGCTCGACGCTGCAAAAACCGCTGGCCGGCTGCGCGACGAGCGCCCCGTGGAACTGGAATTGCGTGGCTTGAGCCCCGCCGAGTTCAAACTGGTCAAGGCCTATCTGGATCGTAGTGAACGTGAGTCGCATGGCAGCTTGTCACAGGCAGTGAAGCAGCTCGATGCACCACAATCGGCCAAGGTCATCTGGCTCAAGGACAAGGCGCCCGGCAGAGACACCGTCAAGGTTCGTTCTGTACAGGCCAAATAAACGCATGGCAGGTCAAGTAACGGATCTTTTCCAACAGGATCCTACCTATCGGTTGTAACGTGTCATTAACACTCTTAGGCTTCGGGCATCTCTGGAGATGCCCCGATGCCTTTGCGTTACTTCATCAAACAACTTCTATTGCCGCCTGGCATTCTTTTACTGCTGTTACTGGTCGCCTGGTGGCTGCGCCGCTCCCGGCCACGACTGGCCGGCCTGTGTTTTGCCCTTGGCCTGGCTGGGTTCTGGCTGATGAGCCTGCCGGTGGTGGTGCAATGTGGCGCCAAAGCGCTGGAGCGCGAACCGCCAATACCCCGTGATGCGTGGACGGCGCTGGCGCAGCGCGCCGATGCCATTGTGGTGCTGGGTTCCGGGCGCGAGCGCGGCGATCTGGCCTGGGGCGAGGATCAGCCGACTGGCGTGGGGCTGGAGCGTCAGCGCTATGCCGCGCGGCTGGCCAAGGCCTCCGGGTTGCCGATCCTGACCAGTGGTGGTTTGCATTACGGCACACCGCCGACGGAAGCGAAGCTGATGGCCGATTCGCTGCGCGATGATTTCGGCGTGACCACGCGTTGGCAGGAAGGCGAGAGCCGTACCACTTGGGAAAATGCCAAATTCAGCGCCGACATCTTGTTGCCGCAAGGCATCAAGCGCGTTGTGGTAGTCACGCAGGCCTGGCACATGCCGCGCGCCGTGTGGTGTTTTCAGCAGGCAGGATTTGAAGTGGTGCCGGCGCCCGTAGGGTTTCTGGGAACCGATAATGCGCGCCCGTTTGGTGGCTGGCTGCCGGAGTTCAAGTCGATCTGGCAGAGCGGGCAGTTGCTGAATGAGGCGGTGGGGCAGGTGGGGTATTCGCTTTTTTACCGCTGAAGATCAAAAGATCGCAGCCTGCGGCAGTTCCTACAGGGAAAACACAAATCCCCTTGTAGGAGCTGCCGCAGGCTCGGGCCGCGATCGGACGATCTTTTGCTTTAAAGTGTTTTCGACATCCGGCTCGCCATCAGTGCCCAGCCAAACAACAGCACACAGACGATGATCAGCGGCCACGAGCGCCATTGCAGGTACGGCGTCAGGTTGTGCATCGGCACCACTTCGCCATACAGAATGCCCTGCTCGAACTGCGGGATCTGCTCGGTAATCTGTCCGAACGGGTTGATCAGTCCGGTCACGCCGTTGTTCGTAGCACGGATCATCCAGCGGCCTGCCTCAAGTGCGCGCATTTGCGCCATTTGCAGGTGCTGCAACGGGCCGATCGAGGTGCCGAACCAGGTGTCGTTGCTGATCGTCAGCAGCAGATCGCTGCGTGCCGACAGACTGGCAGCGAACTCCGGGTACACCACTTCGTAGCAGATGAATGGCGCGATCTGATAACCCTTGGCCTGCAGCAACGCCTGATCCGCCGGCCCGCGAGCGAAGTCGGACATTGGCAAGTCAAAGAACGCGATCAAGCCGCGCAGCAGATCCTGCAACGGTACGTACTCACCGAACGGCACCAGTTTCTGCTTGAGGTAGGTGCCATCGCCTTCGCCTACCACGGTGATGCCGTTGAAGAAGCGTTTTTCGTGGCGGACCGTCTCGCGGATCGGCACCCCGGTGATCAGCGCCGATTTACGCTCGGCGGCGAAGTTGCCCATCATGTTCAGGTAGCCCTCGGCGGACTCCTTGAGCACCGGTACTGCGGTCTCCGGCCAGATCAGCAGGTCCACGGGTTTGGAGCGAAAGCTCAGGTCGCGATACAGCGCCAGTTGCGCATTGAGCTGCGCCGGGTCCCATTTCATGCTTTGTTCGACGTTGCCCTGAATCGCGGCGACGCTCAGTGCCGGGCCGGAGGGACTGGTCCAGGCGTGGCCCTTGAGCGCAATACCTGCCACCCACGGCCCGACCAGCAACACCAAACCGGCCGCGATAAAGCCTTTGCGACCGGATTGCAGCAGGCGCGGTGCGTTGTAGATCAGCGCGGCAGTCAGCGCCAGAACGAACGACACCAGCCACATGCCGCCTACCGGCGCGAGCCCGGCCAATGGGCCGTCGAGCTGGCTGTAGCCGGAGTAGAGCCACGGGAAACCGGTGAGGAACCAGCCACGAAACGCTTCCTGGCCGACCCACAGCGCGGCAAACGCCAGCGCATCGGCCAGCGGTGCTTCATTGCGGCGCAACCAGCGCGCCCAGACCCAGGCGGGCAGGGCGAAGAAAAACGCGATCGCAGCGGTAAATAGCAGCATCAGGAACCCGGCCAGCAGCACCGAGGCGCCACCGAAATGGTGGATGCTGTAGTAGATCCAGCTGGTGCCGGCGCCGAACAGGCCGAAACCGAAACACCAGCCACGGCCCAGCGCCTGACGCGGTTTCAGCTCGCGCAGGCCGGCGTAGAACAGGCCGACCGCGAGCAAAGCCAGCGGCCAGATGTTGAACGGGGCGAGGGCGAAGGTGGTGATTGCACCGGCCGCCACGGCCAGCAGGTTACCGGGCCAGCCGGGGCGGGTTGTCCAGCGCAGGGGGTATGTCATCAGCTATTTCCTGTATCGCGCCGGGTCTGCTGTTACGCAGGGCAAGGCGCGAGGAGTGAAGTTTGGTTTTTCAAATGAACGACGAGCAACGCAGCCCTGCGTAACAGCAGGCCCGGCCCTCCGGGTTACGCCTGAAAGCGGGCCATGCTGCGTTGCAGTCCTTGGAAAGGGAATGCCATTCCCTGCGGACTGCGCCTTGCCTGGCCCGCTTTCAGGCGCAACGCGATGCAGGAAATAGCTGATGACATACCCCAATCCTTAATGATTACCGGGCGATGGGTGTCAGTCGCAGCAAATGAATCCGACGGCTGTCGGCGTTCAGGATGCGGAAACGATAGGCGCCGATTTCAGTGATTTCGTTGCGTTTTGGCAAGTGCCCGAACGCGCTCATCACCAGGCCGCCGACGGTGTCGAACTCGTCGTCGGAGAATTCGCTGTCGAAGAACTCGTTGAAGTTCTCGATCGGTGTCAGGGCCTTGATCAGGAAGTCACCGCTGGGCAGCGGCTTGATGTAGCTGTCTTCTTCGACGTCGTGCTCGTCTTCGATGTCGCCGACGATCTGTTCCAGCACGTCTTCAATCGTCACCAGCCCGGCGACGCCGCCGTATTCGTCGATGACGATGGCCATGTGGTTGTGGTTGGCGCGGAATTCACGCAGCAACACGTTCAGACGCTTGGACTCGGGCACGAAGGTGGCCGGGCGCAGCAGGTCCTTGATGTTGAAGCTGTCGCCGTTCTCCTTGAGGATCAGCGGCAGCAGATCCTTGGCCAGCAACACGCCCATCACGTCGTCGTGGCTTTCGCCGATGACCGGATAGCGCGAGTGCGCCGAGTCGAGCACGGCGGGCAGGAATTCACGAGGGGTCTGGGTCGCCTTGATGCTGATCATCTGCGAGCGCGGCACCATGATGTCGCGTACTTGCAGGTCAGCCACCTGAATGGCGCCTTCGACGATGGCCAGCGCTTCGCTGTCCAGCAGTTTGTTCTGATGTGCATCACGCAGCAGCTCAAGCAGCTCCTGACGGTTCTTCGGCTCGTGGGCAAAAGCCTGGGTCAGTTTACCCAGCCATGACTTCTGCCCGTTGCTCGATCGATCTTCGCTCATAGCGATTACTCTGAATCCTTTGTTGTAACGATAGGGGATGTTTCGGTTTCGTCGTCCGCGTACGGATCGGGGTAGCCCAGTTCGGCAAGCAACTCGCGTTCCAGTGCTTCCATTTCTTCGGCTTCGTCGTCATCTATATGGTCGTAACCGAGCAGATGCAAGCAGCCGTGAATGACTAGATGTGCCCAATGGGCCTGGAGTTCCTTGCCTTGTTCGGCAGCTTCGCGCTCGACCACCGCCACGCAGATCACCAGATCGCCGAGCAGCGGGATGTTGAGAAACTCGTCCGGGACTTCCGCCGGGAACGACAGGACGTTGGTCGCGTAATCCTTGTGGCGCCAGGTGTGATTGAGTTCGCGACCTTCTTCCTCGTCGACCAGACGAATGGTCATTTCCGAGTCGGCGCTGCGCTGGCGCAGGGCCAGTTCGCACCATTGGCGGAACTCGGCTTCACTCGGGGCGTTCGCTTCGGTAGCGATTTGCAGATCCAGCTCAAGCATCGCGCGAGGTTTCCTTGGCGACTTCGGCACGGGTCTCGAAGCGCTCGTAGGCCTCGACGATCCGCTGCACCAACGGGTGACGTACAACGTCTTTGGGCTGGAAATGGGTGAAGCTGATGCCCGGAACGTCCTTGAGCACTTCGATCACATGGTGCAGCCCGGACTTGGTGCCGCGCGGCAGGTCGACCTGGGTGATGTCGCCGGTGATGACCGCGGTGGAGCCGAAGCCGATCCGGGTCAGGAACATCTTCATCTGCTCGACGGTGGTGTTCTGGCTTTCGTCGAGGATGATGAAGCTGTTGTTCAGCGTACGACCGCGCATGTAGGCCAGCGGCGCGACTTCGATCACCTGACGTTCGATCAGTTTGGCCACGTATTCGAAGCCGAGCATTTCGTAGAGGGCGTCGTACAGCGGGCGCAGGTACGGGTCGATCTTCTGGCTCAGATCACCGGGCAGGAAGCCGAGCTTTTCACCGGCTTCAACCGCCGGACGCACCAGCAGGATGCGGCGGATCTGCTCGCGCTCCAGGGCATCAACGGCGCAAGCCACGGCCAGATAGGTCTTGCCGGTACCGGCCGGACCAATGCCGAAGTTGATGTCGTTGCCGAGAATTTCCTTCACGTAGCGCAGTTGATTCAGGCCGCGTGGGCGAATCATGCCTTTCTTGGTGCGCAGAGCGACGGAGGCTTCGGCGGGGGCGTGGTTGTCCAGTTCGACGACAGCCGACTCCTGAAGGAACAGGTGCACCATGTCCGGCGACAGCTCGGTACCCTTGGTTTCGCGGTACAGGCGGCGCAGCAGGTTTTCCGCAGAATTGGTGTGCTTGGGGTCGCCGATCAATTCGAACTGGTTTCCGCGATTGCGGATCTCGATGGCCAGGCGCTGTTCGATCAAGCGCAGATGCTCGTCGAATTGCCCGCACAGATTGGCGAAGCGGCGAGCCTCAAAGGGCTCGAGGATAAAACGATGTGGTTCTATGGGTGCGTTCAAGGTCGTATTTAGCCGCCCTGGGGCAATTAAGATGAAATCAAGGATAACGCCAGTGGCGTGGGTGCGAAAGCTCTTATATGAACTCGCCCGATTCATGCCCCTGGCGCTGTACCTGTGGGAGCGAGCCTGCTCGCGAAGGCGGCGACACATTCAACATTGAGGTGTCTGACAGACCGCTTTCGCGAGCAGGCTCGCTCCCACAGGGATATGCGGTGTTATTGGATCAGCGAGCCGCGTAGCGAGTGCGGTTGCGCCGCGTCGATGTGCACGTCGGCGAACTGGCCGATCAGAGTCGGATTATCGCAGCGGAAGTTGACGATACGATTATTCTCGGTGCGCCCTTGCAGCTCGCCCGGGTCCTTCTTCGAATAGTCGGTGACCAGAATGCGCTGGATCGAGCCGACCATTTGTCGGCTGATCTCGAACCCTTGCTGATTCAAACGATGCTGCAAGGCGTTCAGGCGTTCTTTTTTCAGCTCTTCCGGAGTGTCGTCGGCCAGATCGGCCGCCGGGGTGCCCGGGCGCTGGCTGTAGACGAAGGAATAGGAGAAGTCGAAACCGACGTCGGCAATCAGCTTCATGGTCTGCTCGAAATCTTTTTCGGTCTCGCCGGGGAAGCCAACGATGAAGTCCGAGCTGATGCAGATCCCCGGTACGGCAGCGCGCAGTTTGCGCAGCTTGGATTTGTACTCCAGCGCGGTGTGGTTGCGCTTCATCGCCGCGAGGATCCGGTCGGAACCCGACTGCACCGGCAAGTGCAGGTGTTTGACCAGCTCCGGCACTTCGGCGTGGGCCTGGATCAGGCTGTCGGAGAACTCCAGCGGGTGCGAAGTGGTGTAGCGGATGCGGTCGATGCCGTCGACAGCGGCGACCACGCGGATCAGCTCGGCCAGATCGGCCAGGCGACCGTCATGAGTCGTACCGCGATAACCGTTGACGTTCTGCCCGAGCAAGGTCACTTCACGCACGCCGTTCTCGGCGAGGTGGATGATCTCGGCAATCACGTCATCGAACGGCCGGCTGACTTCTTCGCCACGGGTGTAGGGCACCACGCAGAACGTGCAGTATTTGCTGCAGCCTTCCATCACCGACACGTAAGCGCTCGGGCCGTCGATGCGTGGCTCGGGCAAGTGGTCGAATTTTTCGATTTCCGGGAACGACACGTCGACCTGCGGCAACTTGCTGCTGCGTGCGGCATCGATCATTTCCGGCAGACGGTGCAGGGTCTGCGGGCCGAAGACCACGTCGACATACGGCGCGCGATCACGGATCGCCGCACCTTCCTGGCTGGCCACGCATCCGCCGACGGCGATCACCATGTCCGGGTTGGCCAGTTTCAATTCGCGCCAGCGGCCGAGCTGCGAGTACACCCGGTCCTGTGCACGTTCGCGGATCGAGCAGGTGTTGAGCAGAATCACGTCGGCGTCTTCGGCGCGGGCGGTGACTTCCAGGGCCTGATGTTCGCCCAGCAGATCGACCATGCGCGAGCTGTCGTACTCGTTCATCTGGCAACCGTGGGTTTCGATGTAAAGCTTCTTGGCCATGGAGTAAGGTCGTCACCTGATTCAAAGAACCGCGCATTATAGGGAACAAGCCCTCAGGTTCCTACCGCTGTGCGTCCGGCGGCTATGCTATAGTTTGCGCCCTCATTTTTATCCCCGATGTTATCCCCCCGCCATGACCAAACGCGAAGCTCCAATCTATAAGGTGATTTTCCTCAACCAGGGCCAGGTGTTCGAAATGTACGCCAAGCAGATCTATCAAAGTGATCTGTGGGGCTTTCTGGAAGTGGAAGAGTTCGTCTTTGGCGAGCGCACGCAAGTGGTGGTCGATCCGAGCGAAGAGAAGCTCAAGGCGCAGTTCGAAGGTGTGGTGCGCAGCTTTGTGCCGATGCATTCGATCGTGCGCATCGACGAGGTGGAACGTCTGGGCACCCCGAAAATCAGCGAAGCCCGTGGCGCGGTCGGCAATGTGATGCCGTTTCCGATGCCGATGCCTGAGAAGTAGGGCTCAGAACCGCGTCGCCCCCTTCGCGAGCAGGCTCGCTCCCACAAAAGATCTTCGCAGCGCTGGAGATCAAATGTGGGAGCGAGCCTGCTCGCGAATGGGGATAGTCAAAGCAAAGCAGAAATCAGGGAAGCGGCGAAAACGGCGTACGCCCATCTGCGCTCTGCAGTTCCATCAGGTATTTACGGAAAATTTGCCCGAGCACCTGGGTCGCGGTTTCGAGATCTTCGCGGGACATTTTTTCGGAGACTTCGTCGGCAGTGTCCAGCGCGTCTTCGGCGCCGTTGACCGCGGCCATCTTCAGCACGATGTACGCCTGAATGTTGTTGGCCTGCACGCCTTCGCCGTGGAAGAACATGGTGCCGAGCTTGAACTGCGCCTGAGCATGGCCTTGCAACGAGGCCTTTTCGAAATAGCTCAGGGCTTGATTGAGGTCGCGGGGCGCATTCTTGCCGTCGTAGTAGAACTCACCCAACTCGTATTGCGCTTGCGCATCCCCTTCATCCGCCGCTTTCTGGCAGGCGGCCAGTGCCTGCGTGACGTCTTGCGGCTGAGTGTTGAGGGTGCAACGACCCATCGCCGGGATCAACAACGAGTTGCCGCCTGCTTGTGCATGCGCGAGCAGGGGCTGAAGGAGCAACAGGCAGCCCAAGGCAAGGGTGCGGCCGGTGCGGTTCATGGGAATCGACTTACCTCTGAAGGGCACGCGGACCCATCGAGGGATCCAATAAGCGCGCATTATGAAATAAGCAGGGCCAACCTTACAAAGTCTTTACTCGTTTTTCTGCTGCGCGGGGAATATATCGGCCACTTTCCGGCGGATTTTTAGCAGAGGCGTGGGAAAAACGGCGTGGGTGTAGGTGAAAGCTGACGCTGGCCATGGCCAACGTCAGCGGTACGGCGATTACTTCAGTGCAGCGAAGGCACGTTCGGCAGCGTCCAGGGTGATTTTCAGCTCGGCTTCGCCGTGGGCGATCGAGGTGAAACCGGCTTCGAATGCACTCGGTGCCAGGTACACGCCGCCTTCCAGCATCAGGTGGAAGAAGCGACCGAACAGTGCTGCGTCGCTGGCCATCACGTCTTCAAAGGTGACGATGTCGTCGGCGCCGCTGAAGTACAGGCCGAACATGCCACCCGCTTGCGTGGTCACGAACGGAATGCCCGCGGCATCGGCGCGCTGTTGCAGGCCGTCGAGCAGGCGCGTGGTGTAGTCGGTCAGCTCGGCGTGGAAACCCGGACGGCTGATCAGACGCAGCGTGGTCAGACCGGCGGCCATCGCCAGCGGGTTACCCGACAGGGTGCCCGCCTGATACACCGGGCCCAGTGGCGCGATGCGTTCCATGATTTCGCGCTTGCCGCCGAAGCAGCCGACCGGCATGCCGCCGCCGATGATCTTGCCGAAAGTGGTCAGATCCGGGGTTACGCCGTAGTGCGCCTGGGCACCGCCGAGGGCAACACGGAAACCGGTCATCACTTCGTCGAAAATCAGCACCACGCCATGCTTGTCGCACAGCGAACGCAGGCCTTCGAGGAAACCCGGTGCCGGCGGCACGCAGTTCATGTTGCCAGCGACTGGCTCGACGATGATGCAGGCGACGTCCTGACCGACTTCGGCGAGCATCTTCTCCACGGCGTCGATGTCGTTGAACGGCAGGGTCAGGGTGTGTTTGGCGAACGCTGCAGGTACACCGGCAGAGCTCGGCACGCCTTGAGTCAACGCACCGGAGCCGGCCTTGACCAGCAGGCTGTCAGAGTGACCGTGGTAACAGCCTTCGAACTTGATGATGCTGTCACGACCGGTGTAGCCACGGGCCAGACGAATCGCACTCATGGTCGCTTCGGTGCCGGAGCTGACCATGCGCACCATGTCCATCGACGGCACCAGCGAGCAGACCAGATCGGCCATCTCGGTTTCCATCGCGGTCGGCGCGCCGTAGGACAGGCCGTGTTGCAGTTGATTGCGCACTGCGTCGAGCACGTCCGGGTGGCTGTGGCCGAGGATCATCGGCCCCCACGAACCGACGTAATCCACATAACGCTTGTCGTCTTCGTCAGTGACGTAGGCGCCTTCGGCATGCTTGAAGAACAGCGGTGTGCCGCCCACGCTCTTGAACGCGCGAACCGGCGAGTTCACGCCACCGGGAATGTGTTTCTGGGCATTGGCAAACAGGG
This sequence comes from Pseudomonas sp. B21-051, assembly GCF_024748795.1. NCBI lineage: Bacteria > Pseudomonadati > Pseudomonadota > Gammaproteobacteria > Pseudomonadales > Pseudomonadaceae > Pseudomonas > Pseudomonas sp. B21-051. The sequence goes on along the minus strand of NZ_CP087166.1, from coordinate 5,211,195 downwards.
TTTCGGAACGAGACATGATCGGGCTCTCAAATCAGATTTTCAGAAGTTCGTTGAAGGCGCGGGCGCGGCGGGTCACTTCGGCGGTGCTCTGGGCACCGAACAAACCGTGGACCACCGCCAGCAGGTCGACCCCGTGGGCCACCAGCGGCGCGGCGTTGTCGAGGGTGATGCCGCCAATCGCGCAGACCGGCAGATGCAGCTTGCGTTTGGCCTCGTCGAGCAGATCGAGGCTGCAGCTTGGCGCGCCGGGTTTGGTGCTGGAATTGAAGAAGCGACCGAAGGCGACATAACTCGCGCCCTCTTTGGCGGCCTGTTCAGCCAGTTCGAGCTGCGCATGGCAGGTCGACCCGATGATGGCCTTGGAGCCAAGCAGGGCGCGGGTCGGCGACAGCGGGCCATCGGTCTGCCCCAGGTGCACGCCGACGTTGAGGCGCGCGGCCAGTTCGGCGTCATCATTGATGATCAACTGCGTCTTGTAGCGCTCGCACAGGTCACGCAGCGCTTCGGCCTCACGCAGACGGCGGGCCTCGTCGCTGCTTTTGTCGCGGTATTGCAGCAGGGTGACGCCGCCTTCCAGCGCCGCCTCTACATAAGACAGAAACTTGCCCGCCAGTAATTGGCTGTCGGTGATGGCGTACAGGCCACGTAGTTTCATCAGGCAGACCTCACGACGTTACGAGCAAAAATCCAGCGGCAGGCGACGCGGCACGAACTGGCCTTTGCCCAGTTGTTCGGCATCGCGCAGGGTGCGCCAGGTGTAATCCAGTGCAGTACGCACGGCGCTGGCGAGGTTTTCACCCTGGGCCAGCCGACCGGCGAGGGCGCTGGCCAATGTGCAGCCGGAACCGTGATAACTGCCCGGCAAACGCTGGCAATAGAAGGTTTCACGCAGGCCGTCACGGCTGTACAGCCGATTGTGGATTTCAGTTTCGTCGCCATGGCCGCCGGTGATCAGCAGGTTTTTGACGAACGGCAGGAGTTTTTCCGCGCACTCATCCGCGGTGCCTTCAGGCAGTTCGGCGAGAATCCGCGCTTCGGGAAGGTTGGGGGTGGCAATGATCGACAGCGGCAGCAGACGCTCGCGCATCGCATAACCGACTTCATCCTTGCCCAGGCGTCCGCCGCCGCCGGCACGCAGCACCGGGTCGCAGACCACCGGCAGGTGCGGGTGCGCCGAAAGCAGTTCGACCACTGTGTCGACCATTTCCAGCGAACCGAGCATGCCCAGTTTGACCGCAGCGACTTCGGAGTCGTTGAGCACGGCATTGGCCTGGGCCAGTACCCACTCACGGTCGAGGACGCGGAAGTCAGTGACGTTGACAGTGTCTTGCACGGTCAGGGCGGTGACGGCCGGAGCCGCATGGCAACCCTGCGCGAGCAAGGCTTCGATATCTGCCTGCAAGCCGGCGCCACCACTGGGGTCGTGGCCGGAGAGACAGAGGACAACGGGGCGGGAGCTGTAGATATTCATGGTGCGCGAGCTTACCACCAAAGCTGAATTTGGGGTTCAGTCCGGCTAAGCAAGATCAAAAGATCGCAGCCTTCGGCAGCTCCTACATGGAAACGCGATCTCTGTAGGAGCTGCCGCAGGCTCGGGCCGCGTTCGGACGATCTTTTTGAATTCCTGACCTTCTCAACAGCTCTAGCCCGCAGCTTTGCTCTGAAACGCCCGTTCTAGAGCCTTTGTAGGAAAAATTTCGATGGTGCTCAATGGCCATCAACGGCTATGCTAGTCTGGATCCAAACCAATAACAGGTAATACCGGTTTTACGTCTACTCAAAGGGAATGGGGGGCTTCCTGACACAACCGGACGAGCCACGCTGGGGCTTCAATGCGCTATTTGCTGATGTTGCTGTTCTGCTTGCCCCTCCTCGCAAGCGCCGTCGAGTTCGACGAAAATACCCAGAGCCTTCCCCTGGGCCGCTCCTTGCAAGTGTTCGAAGACCCGAGCGGTCAGGCGAACATCGCCGACGTCCGCGCTCAAGCGGCGGCGGGCAATTTCAAACCCCATGACAAAGCCACGCTCAATGCCGGTTACTCGCGCTCGGCATTCTGGCTGAAGATCGACCTGCATTACCGTCCGAACAACCCGGCCGCGCAGCGCACCTGGCTGCTGGAACTGGCGTATCCGCCGCTCGATCATCTCGACCTTTATATGGCCGATGCCAATGGCGACTACCGCCTGATCCGGCAGACCGGCGACGCCTTGCCGTTTGCCAGTCGCGAGATCCGGCAGAACAATTACCTGTTCGACCTGACCTTCGCCCCTGACCAGCAAAAAACCGTGTACCTGCGCCTCGCCAGTGAGGGTTCGATCCAGGCACCGGTGACGTTATGGTCGAGCACCGCGTACCTCGAAGACCAGCCGGTGCGCCTGTATGTGCTGGGGATCATCTATGGCGTGTTGCTGGGGATGCTGGTCTACAACTTGTTCATCTACCTGAGCGTGCGCGACACCAGCTACCTCTATTACATCTTTTACATCGCCTCGTTCGGCCTTTATCAACTGTCGGTCAACGGCGCGGCGGTCGAATATTTCTGGCCGGACAATCCGTGGTGGGCCAACGCCGCCACACCGTTTTTCATCGGCTGTGCCGGGCTGTTCGGCAGCCAGTTCGCCCGCAGTTTCCTGCAGACCAGAACCCACAGCCGCTGGCTCGACTATCTGCTGATCGCCCTGATCGCGTTCGGCGCGCTGGTGGTCGGGCTGTCGCTGATGACCAGTTACGCCTTGTCGCTGCGCCTGGCAACTCTGTTGGCGCTGGTGTTCACCGTGGTGATCTTCGCTGCGGGGATTCTCGCCTGGTGGCGTGGCCTGCGGGTGGCGCGTTATTTCATTATTGCCTGGTCGGCGTTCCTGCTCGGCGGCATCGTCAATACGCTGATGGTGCTGGGCCTGCTGCCGAACGTGTTCCTGACCATGTACGCCAGTCAGATCGGTTCGGCGATCGAAGTCGCGCTGCTGTCGCTGGCGCTGGCCGATCGCATCAACGCCATGCGCGAACAACAGGCGCAAACCCTGTTCGATGCCGGGCAGAAGCTCGAAGTGCTCAACCAGCAACTGGCCCACAGCAACAAGCTCAAGGATGAATTCCTCGCGACCCTGACCCACGAGTTGCGCACGCCGATGAACGGGGTGATCGGTTCGCTGGAACTGATGCAGACCGTCGAGCTGGAGCCTGAACTGGAGCAATACCAGCAAACCGCCGCCGGCTCCGCCCGGGACATGATGCGCATGGTCAACGGCATCCTCACCCTCACCGAACTGCAGGCCGGCAAGCTTAAGGCGACGCCGGGCAGCTTCAGCCTGCGCGCGGTGGTCGAGGCCTTGCGCGTGCAGTTCGACGGCAACGCGGCGAGCAAGTCGCTGGACTTCAAGGTCGAGGTGCTGCCGACCCTGCCGGATCGCTTGCACGGCGACAGCGCAAAACTGGCGCAATGCCTGGAGTGCCTGCTGGACAACGCGATCAAGTTCACCCGGGTCGGTGGTCTGGCGCTGCGGGTGACGGGCAAGCCGGCGGCGGAGAATCGCCTGGCGCTGTCGTTTGCGGTGATCGACACCGGCATCGGTTTCACCGATCTGGGCGAGGCGACGATGTATCAGCGCTTCTTCCAGCTCGACGGCTCGATGACCCGCGAATACGGCGGGCTGGGGGTGGGGCTGGCGATCTGTCGGCAACTGGTGGAACTGCTCGGCGGCAAGCTGACTCACCGCTCCCAGCCTGGCAGCGGCAGCCGTTTTCAACTGGATGTCGAGTTCGAACTGCCGCAGGTCGAAGCGGCGCCAACCCCGCAAGCGCTGCATGAGCGCAGCCGTGCACCGCAGGACTGCACGGTCTTGTTGGTGGACGACAACAGCGTCAATCAACTGGTGATGCGCGGCATGCTGCTCAAACTGGGGTTTCGCGTACGCACTGCGGACAACGGCATGGCGGCGCTGGACTGTCTGCAACGGGAAACCTTCGACGCGGTGCTGATTGATTGCCAGTTGCCCAATCATGAAGGCGCGTCGTTGTGCTGCCAGATTCATGCGTTGCCCGGCTGCGCCAATCTGCCGGTGTTCATGCTGGCGCTGGGCACGGATCGCGAGCACTGCGCGCCGGGTCCGCGCATCGATTACCTGAACAAACCGGTGAAATTCGAAGACCTGCAGACGGCGCTGGAGCGTCGGGTGCTCAGCGCGTAATAGGGTGAAAGCGCCGACAGTTCGGCGCATATGACACTTTGATCAGCCACGGGCCGGTGCTTAACTGGATTCATTGGCTGACCAAAGGAGCCCCGTCATGAACCTGCATCAGTTCGCCGAAACCCACGAAGTCACCAACCAGCCACCGTCGCTGGACGGTGCCAACCTGTACCGCATCGACCTGCCATTGCAGGAGTGGTCGCGCCGCTTTGGCGCCGGGTGGGCCGAGTCGCGGATCGATGCCTACGGTGCGCTGGCCGGCGGGCCGTTGATGGAGGCCGGGTTCCTTGCCAATCAGAACAAACCGGTGTTCGTCAGTCATGACCGCTACGGTCATCGCATCGACTTGGTGGAGTTTCATCCTGCTTATCACGAGCTGATGCGCACCGCGATCGAACATGGCCTGACCTCATCACCCTGGACTCATCCGCAGGATGGCGCGCATGTCGCCCGCGCCTCGATGAGCTATCTGCACAGCCAGGCCGAGGCCGGTAGCGGTTGCCCGTTGACCATGACCTTCGCCAGCGTCCCTGCCATGCGCTTGCAGCCGGATCTGGCCGAACAGTGGCTGCCGAAAATCCTCGCCACCGAATACGACCCGCGCAACGTCGGCATGGCGCACAAGGCCGGCGTGACCATCGGCATGGCGATGACCGAGAAACAGGGCGGCACCGACGTGCGGGCCAATACCACCAAGGCCTATCCGGTCGGCGCCAGTGGCCCGGGCCAGGCCTATGAACTGGTCGGGCACAAGTGGTTCTGCTCGGCGCCTATGTGCGATGCATTCCTGACGCTGGCGCAGACCGACAAGGGCCTGACCTGCTTCCTGCTGCCGCGCCACCGCCCGGACGACACGCGCAATCAGTTCTACATCCAGCGCCTGAAAAACAAACTCGGCAATCAGTCCAACGCTTCCAGCGAAGTTGAATTCCGTGGCGCGCTGGCGTGGATGGTCGGCGAAGAAGGGCGCGGTGTTCCGACCATCATCGAGATGGTGGCGATGACCCGTTTCGATTGCATGGTCGGCTCCAGCTCGCTGATGCGTCAGGCGCTGACTCAGGCCAGCCACCACTGCGCGCATCGCAAGGTCGGCGGCAAATTGCTCAGCGAACAGCCGTTGATGCAGAACGTGCTGGCCGATCTCGCACTGGAAAGCGAGGCCGCACTGGCCCTGAGCCTGCGCATGGGCAAGGCGCTGGATCATCTGGATGACCGCCACGAAGCACAATTCGCCCGTCTGGTGACGGCGGTGGGCAAATACTGGATCTGCAAACGTGCCCCCGGAATGATCAACGAAGCCGCCGAGTGCATGGGCGGTGCCGGTTATGTCGAGGAGAGCATCCTGCCACGGCTGTATCGCGAAGCGCCGGTCAACTCGACGTGGGAAGGCTCGGGGAATGTGCAGTGCCTCGACGTGTTGCGGGCATTGTCGAAGGAGCCGGGTGTGCTCGATGTGTTGTTCAGCGAGTTGGGTGACGGGCACGGCGACAAGCGCCTGGCCGCGCATATCCAGCAGTTGCAGGCGCAGTTCAAGGACACCAGCGACATTCAGTATCGGGCGCGGCAACTCACCGAAGACATCGCGCTCGGTTTGCAGGCCAAGCTATTGCTGGAGGCCGGCAACTCGGCGGTCAGCGATGCGTTCATTGCCAGCCGCTTGAGCGGTGGCGGCCGGGTCTACGGCGCCTTGCCGCGCGGACTGGACGTCGAAGCCATCGTCGCCCGCGCAACCCCGCAGGGTTTCTGATTTCACACAAATCCCCTGTAGGAGCTGCCGCAGGCTCGGGCCGCGATCGGACGATCTTTTGATCCTGATCTTTTTAAAGGCAAGATCAAAAGATCGCAGCCTGCGGCAGCTCCTACAAGGGACCGTGTGTGACCCACAAATTGTGCGGTTGCCAACATGCCACTGTTCCCGTGAGACCACGATGCAGGCAAGATGAAGCTCTGCAAGTCAGAACACAGGAAGCTGATCGTGACCGAAGCGTTTATTGTCGTTCAAACCGCCGAACAAGCCGTGGACCGTCTGGCCGAGCTGCATGAGCGGGCCACCACTGCGCTGAACTCGGCGCTCAAGCGGTATCTCAAGGACCGCGTCGAACCCGACGCCGAACAGCGTGCCCTGTTCCGTTATCCCGAACTGCGTCTGACCTACCTGTGTCAGGGCGAAGTCCCGCAGACCACCCGCGCCTACGCCAAGGTGCAACTGCCGGGCACCTACAGCGTCACCGTCACCCATCCGAAGGCGTTTCGCAAATACCTGCTGGAACAACTGGTGCCGTTGATGCACGACTTCACGGTGACCGTGGAAGTCGGTGTCAGCCAGCAGAATATTCCGTACCCGTACGTGGTCGAGCAGGGCGATGAACTGGCCGGCTCCGGCGTCACCGCTGCGGTGCTGGCGCGGGTGTTCCCGAGTACCGACCTGTCCGCCGCGACCGATGGCATCGCCGACGGTCTCTACGACTGGGAAAACACCGATCCGCTGCCACTGGCGCTGTTCGACGCCGCGCGCGTCGACTTCTCCCTGCGTCGTCTGGTGCACTACACCGGCAGCGACTGGCGCCATGTGCAACCGTGGATTCTGCTGACCAACTATCACCGCTACGTCGACCAGTTCATCGTTCATGGCCTGGAACAACTGCGCAATGACCCGCGTTTCGTGCGCATGGTCCTGCCGGGCAACGTGATCATCGAGAAGGGCATGGACCACGGCGAAGCTTCGGCGATTGCCGCTGGCGTGGTCTGGCACCGCTACCAGATGCCGGCCTATCACCTGATCGCAAACGACGGCCATGGCGTGACCCTGGTCAACATCGGCGTCGGCCCATCGAATGCCAAGAACATCACCGACCATCTGGCGGTGCTGCGTCCGCATTGCTGGCTGATGATCGGTCACTGCGGCGGGCTGCGTCAGTCGCAGACCATCGGCGACTATGTGCTGGCCCATGCCTACATGCGTCGCGACGGGATTCTCGACCGGGTGGTGCCGCCGAACATTCCGATCCCGGCGCTGGCCGAAGTGCAACTGGCGCTGCAGCAAGCCGCGGCCAATATCACCGGCGAGAAGGGCGAGGAGCTGAAAAAGCGCCTGCGTACCGGCACCGTGCTGACTTACGACGACCGTAACTGGGAACTGCGCTGGGCGCAGGAACGTCCGCTGATCAACCTGTCCCGCGCCGTGGCGGTGGACATGGAAAGCGGCACCATCGCCGCCCAGGGTTATCGCCTGCGGGTGCCGTACGGCACGTTGCTGTGCGTTTCGGACAAACCGCTGCACAGTGAAATCAAGCTGCCGGGCTCGGCCAACGCGTTCTATGAGCGTGCGGTCAGTCAGCACTTGAAGATCGGCATCGCGGCGGTGGACCTGCTGCGCACCGAACTCAACTCGCTGCACTCGCGCAAACTGCGCAGCTTCGACGAGCCGCCGTTCCGTTAACGGTTAGTCGTGGTCATTTGGCGGTCGGGGCACTAGCATTGTCAGCCCAGATCGCCAGATGTTGTTTTGCCCATGTCCCGTCCACCGCGTCCTCCTTCCCGCCGTCCCGGTGCGAAGCCATCCTCCTCGGCTCCACGTCGTGTCGCCAAAGCGCCGCCGGCCGAGCCGAAGTTGATCCTGTTCAACAAACCGTTCGATGTGCTGACGCAGTTCAGCGACGAAGGCGGGCGGGCGACGCTCAAGGATTACATTGACGTGCCCGGTATCTATCCGGCCGGACGCCTTGATCGCGACAGCGAAGGTTTGCTGCTGCTGACCAACGACGGCCAGTTGCAGGCGCGGATTGCCGACCCGAAACACAAGTTGCCGAAGACTTACTGGGTGCAGGTCGAGGGCGAGCCGAGTGCTGAACAATTGCAGCGACTGCGCGAGGGCGTCGAGCTGAATGACGGCATGACCCTGCCCGCCGAGGCGCGGCAACTGGACGAGCCGCAACTGTGGCCACGCAATCCGCCGGTACGCTTTCGCAAAAGCGTGCCGACCCGTTGGCTGGAGTTGGTGATTCGTGAAGGGCGCAACCGTCAGGTACGGCGGATGACCGCGGCGGTGGGGCTGCCGACGTTGCGGCTGGTGCGGGTGCAGATTGGCGACTGGACGCTAGAAGGGCTCGATCAGGGCCAGTGGAAAGAAGTGCCGGCGCGGTTATAGAGCGCCGGATTCGATCAGGCCGATCACCACACTCTTGATGATGAACGCGGCCACGCCCAGCCCCAGCACGAAGAACAGAATGAACGAGCCGAAACGCCCGGCCTTGGACTTCTTCGCCAGATCCCAGACGATGAAACCCATGAAAATGATCAGGATGCTGACCAGGCCGGTCATCATCCATTCTTCGAATACTGCTGGATCCATCGGGCATCTCCGGCGCGCGCAGGGCTGAAAGGGCTGGGCGATTATACGCCGAGGGTGGCGGGGGCCGCATTGATCTGCGTCGGTGTGCCGCACTTCTACCACGCGCCCCCCTCCTGTAGGAGCTGCCGAAGGCTGCGATCTTTTGATTCTGCTTTTCAAGAGCAAGATCAAGATCAAAAGATCGCAGCCTTCGGCAGCTCCTACAGGGGAGTGCAAATTAGCTACGTAGGTGAGTCAGCGGCAATTCAGTGCTGTTCAACACCTGGTTCAGCACAAAGCTCGAACGCACGCTGGTCACCCCCTCAATCCGGGTCAGATGCCCCAGCAACAGCTTCTGATAATGATCCATGTCCGGCACCACCACTTTCAACTGATAGTCGGCATCCACACCCGTCACCAGGCTGCACTCCAGCACCTGCGGCAGGGTGCGGATCGCCGCTTCGAAGTTCTCGAAACGCTCCGGGGTGTGCCGGTCCATGCCGATCAGCACGTAGGCCGTCAGGCTCAGGCCGAGCATCTTGCGATCGAGCAGAGCGACCTGGCGCGAAATGTAGCCGTCGTCCTCCAGTTGCTTGACCCGGCGCGAGCAGGGGGAGGGCGACAGACCGATGCGCTCGGCCAGTTCCTGGTTGGAGATGCGGGCGTCGCGCTGCAATTCCGCCAAAATACTCAGGTCGTAACGGTCGAGTTTGCTCATGAGTCAGTCCTTGGTTGTAACTATTGCGGCGGATTATCTATCCAGGGTTAAAAATTGCGCAAGCAGTGTTTATTTGAGCAATCTTCGCAATCCTCTGTCGCGCCTTGCGGCCTATTCTTATCACCAGAATCACTGCTCGGTAACACAGTCCACTGCGGCCCGCCCAATCAGGCCCGCCGCGGCCGCCACCCCCACCGGGGTTGTGCCGGCCCCCGAGCTGCACACTGTCCAGAAGACGGCGTGAGGTGAGCCGACGTCAAAAGCGTCGAGCCAGGACGAAGTTCTCTAAAGGGAGGCCGACGGGTCTCCCTTTTTCTTGTCTGCGATTTTTGTGCCTCGATGCACAGCCTTCCTCAATAAATAAGTTTCGTGACTGATAACCTGTCGCAGAACCCGGTGTGCGTATTCCCGGTCTTAGCTACAAGCCCTCTTAATACCCGCAGTGAGGAAAAGCATGAAGTCGCGCATCTGGCGTCTGGCCGGTGTTGGTTTGCTGTGTGTGAGCGTCGGTGCGCAAGCGCTGGCCGACGAGCCACAGAATCGTGGCCCCGAGAATAACGGGCACGGCGGTGAGCATCAGGGCAATCAGGGCCGTGGCGGCGATCATCAGCCCCGCGGGCAGAACAATCCGCCGCCGCAAAATCAGCCGCGGCCGCAGAGCAACGAAATCATTCGGGGCGACAACAGCCGCCAGTTCGAGCACAACGGCCAGCAGCACAACAATGGCCAGTGGCAGAACCAGAACCGCGCGCCCAATCAGCCTGCACCGGTGCATCAGGCGCCACCGTCGAACAACCTGCCGATCCAGCCACGGCCTGACACCGTGCGCCAGACTCAGGAGCCGCGTCAGGGTTACTACCGTGACGAGCGGCCGCAGAATGGTTACCACAACCAGCAATGGCAAACCGGCAACCGGCCCAACGACAATCGCTGGCCGGGTCGCCCGGACGGGCATGGCAACGGTTGGGGTCCAGGCCCGCAATACCGCCCGGGGCATGTGATCGACCGTTTCCCGGATCGCGAATACCGCGTGCCGTATCGCGGCCAGGATTACTTCTATTCCGGTGGCTACTGGTATCGCCCGCAGGGCCCACGCTACATCGTCGTGCAGCCGCCACGGGGCATTCGTACCCACTATCTGCCGGACTACGCCCGTGAAGTGTGGATCGGCGGTGCGCTGCTGTTCCTCGCTGCCGGTTCCTACTATGCCTATCAGGAAGCCACTCAGGATTACGTCGTGGTCGAGCCACCGGTGCAGCAACCGCCGCAACCGCAGCCACAATCCCAGGGCTATGACGTCGAGGCCTATCCGGCCAACGGTCAATCGCCGGAACAGGTGCAGCAGGACGGTTATCAGTGCTACCAGTACGCCGTGCAGCAGAGCGGTTTCGACCCGCGTACCGCGACCTATCAACCAGCGCCTGAAGTGGTGCAGGCTTACCGTCAGGCTCAGGGTAACTGCCTGAGCAGTCGCGGTTATCAGGTGTCTTACTGAATCCGGGTTTGCGCCCGTTCGGTCTTGACCACTTCCTGCGGGTCGGCGTGCACCAGCACTTCGGCTCGCGGGTAGGCGGCGTGAATCGCATCCGCCGCCTGATCGCTGATGCCGTGGGCCACTGACAGAGTCAGCTCCCCCGGCAACTCCAGATGCAACTGCACGAACCAGTGGTTGCCTGAAATCCGTGTGCGCAAATCATGCGCGCCCAGTACGCCGGGTACGCCGCAGGCCAGTTCGAGCATGTGCTGACTGACGTCCGCCGGCAGCTCTTCATCCATCAGCACCGAAAAACTTTCCCGGGCGATCTGGATCGCACTCCACAAAATGTACCCGGCAATCCCCAGACCGAACCACGCATCGAGTTGATGAAAGCCCATCCCGGCGAGGATCAGCGCTATCAGAATGCTGCCGTTGAGCAGCATGTCCGAACGGTAGTGCAGCGAGTCGGCGCGCACGGCGTTGGAGCCGGTCTGCTTGATCACCCGATGTTGCAGCGTCAGCAAAGCCGCGGTCAGCAGCAGCGAGAACACGATCACGCCGATGCTCAGCCACGGTGCGCCCAGCGGCTCCGGTTGCTTGATGCGTTCATACGCCTGAAACGCAATCAGCACCGCACTGCCACCGATGAACAGCGCCTGCGCCATGCCCGCCAGCGATTCGGCTTTGCCGTGGCCGTAACGGTGATCGTCATCGGCCGGGCGCAATGCGTAATGCACCGCCAGCAGATTGAGCAGCGAAGTGACGCCATCCAGCGCCGAGTCGGTGAGGCCGGCGAGCATGCTCACCGAACCGCTCAGCCACCAGGCGATGGCCTTGGCGATGATCAGCGTGCAGGCCACCGCCACCGAGGCGCGGGTCGCCAGCCGCAGCAGGCGGGCGTGTTCGGGGCTGGTGGTCATGTGATTTCCTTATGCGGCGGGTTGCAGGCCGAACATCGCCAGTTGTTGCGTGGTGCCCTTGTGCTGGATCAGGCGTGGATCGTCCAGCGGCAGGTTGCGGCCCAGTTCTGTTTCGAGAATAGCCTGCAACTTGAGGTTATCGACCTGACCATCCGGGCCGACCGCTTGTTTGAGTTTGGCCGGATCGACCTGCGCGGTGTGGCCGGGTTCGAAATAGATCGCGCCAGTGGTGAAGTCGACCGCGAACGCGATCAGTCCTGGAATCACATAGAACAGCAGGCCCACGGCATCGAGCACGGCAATCGCCGGGTCGATCTTGCCGTCGATCTGACCGCGACGATCCGGATAGAAAATCGAACCGCAGGCCGTGAGTTGAGTGAGCAGGGTGGCGACCAGTACACCGCCGATCAGGCGAGAAGGTATGCGCATGGAAAATCTCCTGAGTCATCTATTAACGAAGCTTCGTCTTGTGAAGTTAAGACCCTGACGAACACCTCGCAGTTCGCCGTTATACTCGCGGCTCTGTTTGGGAGCCAGCATGATTTCTTTGCCGATCGATGAAGTTTTACCCGCCCTGCGTGAAGCCTTGGCAACGCGCCACGAAGCCGTGCTCGAAGCACCGCCCGGCGCCGGTAAAACCACCCGCGTGCCTCTGGCCTTGCTTGATGAGGCGTGGCTGGCCGGGCAGACCATTCTGATGCTCGAACCACGGCGTCTCGCCGCGCGCGCAGCCGCAGAACGTCTGGCCAGTGAACTGGGCGAGAAGGTCGGTGAAACCGTCGGCTATCGCATCCGCCTCGACAGCAAGGTCGGGCCCAACACCCGTATCGAAGTGGTCACCGAGGGGATTCTCACCCGGCGTCTGCAGGATGATCCGTCGCTGGAAGGCGTCGGTCTGCTGATCTTCGACGAATTTCACGAACGCAGTCTTGATGCCGATCTGGCCTTGGCTCTGAGTTTGAACGGTCGTGAACTGTTCCGAGCTGAACAGCCGCTGAAGATTTTGCTGATGTCGGCAACGCTGGAAGGCGAGCGGCTGGCCGGGTTGCTGGATAACGCGCCGATCCTGCGCAGCGAAGGGCGCATGTACCCGGTGACGATGCGCTGGGGCCGGCCGTTCCAACCCGGCGAATACATCGACCAGCGCGTGACCCAGACCGTCCTTGAAGCGCTGCACGATGAAACCGGCAGCTTGCTGGTGTTCCTTCCGGGGCAGGCGGAAATCCGTCGCGTGCATCAGCAACTGAGTGATGCCATCGGCGAGCGTAAAGACGTATTGCTCTGCCCGTTGCACGGCGAACTGGACCTCAACGCCCAGCGCGCCGCCATCGACCCGGCGCCGACCGGCCAACGCAAAGTGGTACTGGCGACCAACATCGCCGAGACCAGCCTGACCATCAACGGCGTGCGCGTGGTGATCGACGCCGGGCTGGCGCGAGTGCCGCGTTTCGACCCCGGCAGCGGCATGACCCGTCTCGATACTCAGCGTATTTCCAGGGCCAGCGCCACCCAGCGTGCGGGCCGGGCCGGACGTCTGGAGCCGGGGGTGTGTTATCGCTTGTGGTCGCAGGATCAGCACGAGCAACTCGCCGCTTACGGCAGCGCCGAAATTCTGTCGGCGGATCTGGCGAGCCTGGCGCTGCAACTCGGACGCTGGGGCGTGACCCCGGGCGAACTGGTCTGGCTCGATGTGCCGCCGGCAGCGGCTTATGCACAGGCGCAGGACTTGTTGCAGCGCCTGGGCGCACTCGAAGGCGAGGCGCTGACGTCCCACGGTCAGGCCATGGCCGAACTGCCTGCGCATCCGCGCATCGCCCATCTGTTGCTGCGCGGTCAGGCGCTGGGGCTGGCGAACATGGCGTGCGACGTCGCGGCACTGCTCGGCGAGCGCGATATTTTGCGCGGTGCCGGTGCCGATCTGCACAGCCGCCTGGTGCTGCTCTCTGGCGAGGAGCGCGCATCGCGCGGTGCTCAGGGCGGCGTGCAACGCGCCCGGCAACTGGCGCGGCAATATCGCGGTTACCTGCGTGGCAAGGTGAGTGCGCCGGTCAGCGAACCCGATCATCCGCGCTGGCTCGGTGCGCTGCTGGCGCTGGCTTACCCGGATCGTGTCGCCCAACAGCGGCGTGCCGGTGGCGCCGAATACCGTCTGGCCAATGGACGCGCTGCGCTGTTCGCCGAAGCCGACAGCCTGATGAAGGAGGCGTGGATTGTGATTGCTGATCTCGGCAGTCGTCAGGGCCAGCGTGAAGAACGGATTTACCTGGCAGCGGATTTCGATCCGGCGCTGTTCGATTCGGTACTCGCCGAGCAGGTGCATAACGTCGATCTACTGGACTGGGACGAACGCGAAGGCGTGCTGCGCGCCGAGCGTCAGCGCAAGGTCGGCGAGTTGATCCTCAGCCGCGAACCGTTGACCGGTCTCGACGAAGCGGCGCGCAGTCAGGCGCTGGTCAATCTGGTGCGGCGCAAGGGGCTGGAGTTGTTGCCGTGGACGCCGGAACTGCGCCAGTGGCAGGCGCGGGTTGCCCTGTTGCGGCAATTGGATCTGGCCACGCAGGATGACAGTCAGTGGCCGGATGTCAGCGACGCAACGTTGCTGAAAACCCTCGAGCATTGGTTAATGCCTTACTTGGGCAAGGTCTCGCGGCTCAGCCATTTCGCCAATCTGGACCTGTCGAGCATCGTTCGCAATCTGCTGCCGTGGCCGCTGCCGCAGAAACTTGATGAGCTGGCGCCGCATCACATCAGTGTGCCGTCAGGTTCATCGATTCGTCTGGATTACAGCGAGTCTCCGCCGATTCTCGCGGTGCGTCTGCAGGAGTTGTTCGGCCTCGCCGAGACGCCGCGAATTGCCGGCGGCCGGCAGGTCGTGATGTTGCACTTGCTGTCGCCTGCTCGGCGTCCGGTACAGGTGACACAGGACCTGGCCAACTTCTGGCGCAGCACCTATGCCGAGGTGAAGAAGGATTTGAAGGGGCGATATCCGAAGCATTATTGGCCGGATGATCCGTTGGTGGCCGAGGCCACGGCGCGGGCCAAGCCGCGCGGTACCTGAAAATCAAAAGATCGCAGCCTGCGGCAACTCCTATAGTTTTTGTGCCACGACGGACCCCTGTAGGAGCTGCCGCAGGCTGCGATCTTTTGCTTCTAAAAACGTGCCTTGCCCGTCAGTTGTTCCCGGCAATAATCGGCGAACAACTGCGCCGGTTTGGTCAGTTGCCCACGTTTGAGCCACGCCGCCACCAGCCCTGAACCGGTGACCTCTTCGGCAATGTCGACGCACACCACTTTCTTGCCGTCATAGGTGCATTCCGAATGGGGCCGGGTCACCAGGATCGAGAAACCGAAACCCTGACCGACCATGCCGCGCACCATCTCGATCGATGGCGAGCTGAATTCGATGCGCGGGGTCAGGCCCAGTTCTTCGAACAGGCTGACGAAGTAGGTCCGGCTTGGCTGCACATCGAGCAGAATCATCGGTTCCAGACAAAGATCGCGCAGCGATACTTGCTTGTACTCGGCGAAGCGATGATCGGCCGGCAGTAGCGCATACGGCCGTTGCGCCGGCATCAGCGGTTCGGTCTGAATGGTGGCATCGAGTTCGTGTTCGTAGAGGATCACCAGATCGAACGTACCCGAGGTCAGGCCTTGCACCAGTTCCTGCTGCTCGCCGTCGCGAATGCGGATTTTCACTCCTGGATACAACGCGGAAAACCCGGCGATCAATTGCGGCAGGTACAGCGGGGCGACGGTTTCGAAGCAGCCGATGTCGATCTGCCCGGCGACGATGTCGTTGTCGGCGAGGGCGTTCTGCTCGAACTCCCGGGCCATGCGCAACAGCTCCTGCGCCTTGCGGAAAAACCGTGCGCCGCTCGGCGTCAGGGACACGCCCTGGGCGTGATGGCGGATCAGCAGTTGCACGGCGAAGCTGTCTTCCAGACCTTTGATCGCCGTAGAGATCGCCGGTTGCGCGATGTACAGCTTGCGCGAGGCTTCGGCAACGCTGCCGCATTCGACGGTGGTGATGAAGTATTTCAGTTGACGCAAATTGTAGGCGGCCACGGCAAACCTCAGGACGAGCGGACTCGACTTCCAAGCAATTTGTGCGCCGCCGCGTCCGCTGCGCGACGATGTTTTTGTCCTTGAACAGTAGTCACCCACAGCGGTTTTGGGGAAATCGATTGAGCAGTTTTTTCATTGTCTGCGAAGACATTTTTACTAATTTTCGCCCGTCCGGGCCTGCGCCACCATCGACTGCACAATAACGTCCAAGGAGCATTCGACGTGTTCGAACTTGCAGAGTGGCAGCGCCAGGCCGTTGCCTTGAAATTTCCCGATCAAGCCGTGATCAACGGCCAGCATTGCGCTGCGCAATCGGGGCAGACCTTCGCCGCGATCAATCCTGCCACCGGCCGGTTGCTGGCCCATGTCGCCGCGTGTGGCGAGGCGGATGTGGACGCGGCGGTGCGCAACGCGCGACAAGTATTCGAGGCCGGCACCTGGGCACAACGCCCGCCCGCCGAGCGCAAACAGGTGCTGCTGCGTCTGGCCGATCTGCTGATGGACCATCGCGAAGAACTGGCCCTGCTCGATTCGCTGAACATGGGCAAACCGGTGATGGACGCTTACAACATCGACGTGCCGGGTGCTGCCGGGGTGTTTCGCTGGTACGCCGAAAGCATCGACAAACTCTACGACCAGATCGCCCCCGGCGCCGCCAATGTGCTGGCGACCATCACCCGTGAAGCACTGGGCGTGGTGGCTGCCGTGGTGCCGTGGAATTTTCCGTTGGACATGGCCGCGTGGAAGCTCGCGCCAGCGCTGGCGGCGGGTAACTCAGTGATCCTCAAACCGGCCGAACAATCACCGTTTTCCGCGTTGCGTCTGGCCGAACTGGCGCTGGAAGCCGGGTTACCGGCGGGTGTGCTCAACGTGTTGCCGGGGCTGGGTGAACAGACCGGCAAAGCCTTGGGCCTGCACGCGGATGTCGATTGCCTGGTGTTCACCGGCTCGACGCAGGTCGGCAAATATTTCATGCAGTACTCGGCGCAATCCAACCTCAAACAGGTGTGGCTGGAGTGCGGCGGCAAGAGTGCCAATCTGGTGTTCGCTGACTGTCGCGATCTGGATCTGGCGGCGGAAAAAGCCGCGTTCGGGATCTTCTTCAATCAGGGCGAAGTGTGCTCGGCCAACTCGCGGTTGCTGGTCGAACGTTCGATTCACGATGAGTTTGTCGGACGTTTGAAAGCCCAGGCCGAGCGCTGGCTGCCGGGGGATCCGCTCGACCCGCAGAGTCGTGCCGGGGCGATCGTCGATCACCGGCAGACGGCGAGCATCATGCGCGCCATTCGCGGTGCCGAGCAGGCGGGTGCGAGCCTTGTGTGTGGTGGTGAGCAACGGCGCTTCAATGGCTCGGACAACTTCATCGAACCGACGATCTTTACCGGCGTCAGCGCCGACATGGCGCTGTTTCGCGAAGAGGTGTTCGGCCCGGTACTGGCGGTGGTGCCGTTCGATGATGAAGACGAAGCCGTGCGTCTTGCCAACGACAGTGTCTACGGGCTGGCGGCGTCGCTGTGGACCGATGACCTGCATCGTGCGCACCGCGTGGCGCGACGGCTGCGCGCCGGTACGGTGTCGGTCAATACCGTCGATGCGCTGGACGTGACCGTGCCGTTCGGCGGCGGCAGGCAATCGGGCTTCGGTCGCGACCTGTCGCTGCACTCGTTCGACAAATACACCCAGCTGAAAACCACTTGGTTTCAGTTGCGCTGATTGGTTGATTCAAAAGCAAAGATCGCAGCCTTCGGCAGCTCCTACACAGGGCGACACTGAACCCTGTAGGAGCTGCCGAAGGCTGCGATCTTTTGCTTTCAAAACTGTGCACCATCTCCGCTCAGGTCGCGCTTTTACGGTGCGCCCTAAGCAGCTTTTTCATCATTTGCTGCCAACAATTTCCTGATTTTCCTCGGCCCGCACATGGGCCACCATCGATCTTGCCAGCCCGGTGTTTCGCGCCAGAGTCCAGCAGAGACCGCAGCCTGAATTCACATCATCGCGGCCGGCCGTACTGCCCATGACAAAACTAAATCAACAGCGTCGGGAGTGCTCCATGATCAAGTCCTTGTGTATTCGTCTCACCCATCCTCTGGCAATCACCGCCCTGGCCGCCACGGTCGCGACCAGCGCGCAGGCCGGCACCTTGTCCATCGGCCATACCACCTGGGTCGGCTATGGCACGCTGTATCTGGCTCAGGATCTGGGCTACTTCAAGGAAAACGGCCTGACCGTCGAATTGCCGGTGGTCGAAGAAGCTTCGATGTACATGGCCGCACAGGCGTCCGGACAGCTTTCCGGCTCGGCGTCGACCATCGACGAAGTGCTCAAGTACCGTCCACAGTTCTGCTTCAAGGCTGTGGCGGCACTGGATGACAGCCATGGCGGCGACGGCGTGCTGGTGGGCAAGGACGTGAAGTCGTTGCAGGAGCTCAAGGGCCAGGCGGTGGCCGTCAACGAAGGTTCGACCTCGCAGTTCTGGCTGTCGTACTTGCTGAAAAAGAACGGCATGAAAATGAGCGACATCACCGTGCAGAACATGACTGCCGACGATGCCGCCACCGCGTTCATCGCCGGTCGGGTGCCAGCCGCCGTGACTTGGGAGCCGCATTTGTCGATGGTCCGCGACAAACAGCAGGGCAAGGTGCTGATCGACAGTAGCAGCACGCCCGGCGTGATCGTCGATGTGGTGGCGCTCAACTGCAGCGTCATCGAAAAACAGCCGCAGGACGTCAAGGCGCTGGTCGCCGGTCTCTACAAAGCGGTCAAGTACACCCAGGAACACCCGGACGAGGCCTACGCGATCATGGCCAAAGGCGTTGGCGGTTATCTCTCCGATCCGAAGGAACTGGCCGCTGCCGCCAAGGGCGTGCGCTTCTACGATCAGGCCATGAGCGAAAAACTCCTTGGCTCGCCGGGCAAACCGGGTGACAGCGCCGCACTGATCAGACTCGCCAACGAAACCGCCAGCGAGCTGCAAGGCAAACCCTACAACGTCAGCCACGACGAGCTGGTCGACAACCGTTTCGTCAGCCCGCTCTAGGAGGTCTGCATGTTCAAGCGCAAATCATGGCTGAGCCGCTGCTTGACGCCCAAGACCGGTTTGCCGGTGCCAGTGGTGTGGAGCGCCAGCGGTCTGGCCTGGGTGCTGCTGGTCGGCCTGTGGGCCGGGTTGTCTTACGGCGGCATCGTCCCGGGAATGTTTTTGCCGACGCCCGGCGCGGTGCTCGAAGCGGCGGTGCGCCTGAGCCGCGACGGCACCCTCGGCACGCATGTATGGGCCAGTGTCGAAGTGGTGATGGTCGGCTTCATCGTCTCGTCGCTGGTGGCGGTGCCGCTGGGGTTGTTGATGGGCAGCTTTCGCATCGTCCAGGCATTCCTCGAACCGCTGGTCAACTTCATCCGCTACCTGCCGGTGACCTCGTTCGTGCCGCTGTTCATTTTGTGGATCGGCATCGGTCTGGAGCAGCGGGTGTCGGTGATTATCTTCGGCGTGTTCTTCCAGCAACTGGTGATGATTGCTGACGTGTCCAAGGGCATTTCCAAGGACCTGATCAACGCTTCTTACACCCTCGGCTCGAACCGCCGCGATGCGGTGCTGCATGTGATCGCCCCGGCCTCGGTGCCCGGCGTGCTCGACACCTTGCGCGTGACCATGGGCTGGGCCTGGACTTATCTGGTGGTGGCCGAACTGGTCGCGGCGTCGAGCGGCCTCGGTTACCTGAGCCTGAAAGCCATGCGCGGTTTTCAGGTTGACGTGATTTTCCTCGCCATCGCGATCATCGGCCTGCTGGGTCTGGTCACCGATCAACTGTTCCGCTTTCTCCGCTTGAGGGTTGCCGCATGGGCTCAGTAACTGCCGCCAATCATCGCATCATCGAACCGCGGGCAGCAGCGCCGCAAGCCGCGCCGCGCCTGCAGGTGGACAAGGTCAGCCTGCGCTACAAGAAGCCCGATGGCGGTACGTTCACTGCGCTGGAACAGGTGTCGTTCGAGGTGCCGGATCAGCAGTTCGCGGTACTCGTCGGGCCGTCGGGTTGCGGCAAATCAAGTCTGTTGTACCTGACCGCTGGCCTCGCCGAGCCGACCTCTGGCGAGATCTACGTCGGCGGTCAGCAAGTGCAAGGCCCCGGTGCTGATCGCGGCATGGTGTTCCAGAGCTACACGCTGTTTCCGTGGCTGACGGTGCGGCAGAACGTCGAGTTCGGCCTCAAGCGGCGAGGCATGCCGGCGGCGCGGCGCAAGGAAATTGTCGATTACTACGTCAATGAGGTCGGCCTCAGTGGCTTCGCCGACAGCTACGCCAAGCAACTGTCGGGCGGGATGATGCAGCGCGTGGCGATTGCCCGGGCGCTGGCCAATGATCCGCAGATCCTGCTGATGGACGAACCGTTCGGCGCGCTCGACAGCCAGACCCGTTTGCAGATGCAACAGTTGCTGCTGCGGGTCTGGGGCAACAGCAAGAAGACCGTGTTGTTCGTCACCCACGATATCGACGAGGCGATTCTGCTTGGCGACCGGGTCTATGTGATGGGCGCCAAACCGGGGCGGATCAAGCAGATCCTCGACGTGCCGATCGAACGCCCGCGCTCACTGGACATGGTCATGGAGCGTTCGTTTATCGACATGAAACGCGAGATCTTCGGCTTGCTGCATGATGATCTCGAGGAAGTGCACTGATCACATGAGTCCCCTGTAGGAGCTGCCGCAGGCTGCGATCTTTTGATCTTGTTCTTAAAAAGTCAAAAGATCGCAGCCTGCGGCAGCTCCTACAGGGACAATTGCTGATCAGGGGGTGGCGGGCAGCAGGAACCGCGCAATCACCGGCAAGTGATCGGAAATGCGCAACGTATCGTCCTGACGCACCCGCGCCTCGACCCGTTTGATTTTCGGGCTGTAGAACAGGTAGTCGACCGTGCGATCCGGGCCATTGAGGCCGGGGCCATTGAGGCCGGGGTCGTTGGGATAGTGGGTCAGCCAGTGAGCGCGATCGATGCCGCTGGCTTCGTTGTTGGTCGGGATCATCGGGTACTTGTCCCACAACAGATGCAGGGCGCTGTCGATGGAGTAGGGCGTGCGCTGCTCGGCGGGCAGACGCTGATACTGGCCCAGCGGCAACAGATTGAAGTCACCGCCGATCAACCACGGCAGGCCCTGACTTTCGTACTTGTCGAGCACCTTGGCCACCGCCGTCACTTGCGCCTGCAAGGTCTCGTCCGGTTGGCTGGCGCGATCCAGATGGGTGTTGAACACCGTCAGTTGCCCGCCGTCGCTCAACGGTAGCTTGGTGGCGAGCAGGGCATCCTTGGGTTCGAACTGGCGCGAGATGAAATTCGCCGGCGGCACCGGCAATTGCAGGCGTTCGGCGTGTTCGATGCGATAACGGCTGAGGGTCGCCAGTTGCCGGCCAACGCTGCCGAAGATGCGCGGATCGGGAACAAAATCGGCCTTCCAGTCGAAGGCGTGAGCGCTGCACGGATAGAGGTCGGTGACCCGTTCCTGCAGCAGCTTGAGCTGGTTCTGGTAATCACTGGCCTTGGCGCCGTCATCCAGTTCCTGCAGCAGCACCACGTCGGGTTGTTCGTCGCGGATCACCCGCGCCACTTCGTCGAGACTGAAGGCCATGTCTTCCGGGGACGGCGCTTCATCGGAGCCTTGGGCGAGATCGTTCCAGAACACGTAGCGCTTGCCCGCGAGGTACTGCACGTTCCAGGTCATGACTTTCAGCGCTTGCCCGGGTACCAGGGTCGGCGGCGTACCGCTGCAGGTAACGGGCAGGGTTTCTCGCGCGCCGGGGCGCCAGGTCAGGCTATAGAGCAGCCCGCCGAACAGGGCGACGGCGAGCACAATCAGCAACAGGGTGTAGCGCAGCAGACGGGGCATGGCTCGGCTTATCGCGTTACAAAAGTGGCTCCGAGCATACCTGACCGCAGAGCCTTGGCCCAAGGGCCGCGAAGTCAGACCGCTCCGTTACGTTTGTCAGGCAATTCGCTGATCAGCATGAACAGGCGGAACAGCACCACGCTGGTGAACAGCTGCAGGAAACTGTGCGCGCTGTCGATCATTACCGCGATCAGCGGATTCTGCGGGTCGGGGTACGCCGCCAGGGTCGCGCCCTTGAGCAGCCACAACGGCCCCATCACACACAGAATGCACAGCAGGATCCGCCAGAAATGCCCACGGGTCAGGCGCAGACTTTCCTTCATCGCCTGCAACGGCCCCATGCCGCGCAACACCAGCAGGTATTCAGCGAATGCGAGCATGACCATCAGCATCAGGCCCGGCAGGAAATACAGCGACAGCCCCAGCAGAATCAGCAAGGTATTGAGCGCGGTGAGCAGGGCGAAGCGCGGCCACAGGCGCGCGGACATCGCCAGCAGATCGAGATTGCGCGGAGCTTCGCCACGGGTGCGAGCATCGAGGAACAGGATCAGCGCGGCGGTGTACAGCGGATACACCAGCAGACCGACGACCACGCTGGCGGCGGAGAAACTGTCCGGGTCGGTGACGTGGTCCACCACTTGCTGCAACGCCGCCTCGAAGATCACCAGCGGCAGGCACAACTGCACGATGCTGGCCAGATGGCGTTTGAAAAAATACAGAGAGTCGCGCAGTACATCGAAGGCATTCATCAGTCGGTATCGCAGGTCGAAAACAGTGGCTCACTTTAACCGATGATGAGCGGGCCGACACAAACGTAAACATTCGGTAAAGGTCGTTGAAACATCCTGTCACTGCCTCCATTACAGAGGTGCGCCATGTCCACCGTGGACACGGGCAACGTTATCCCCGGCAATCTACGAGGTCGCCATGAACAGCGAAGAGCAAACCCTGATCGATGGACTGTTTTCCCGGCTGCAACAGGCCGAAACGGAGGCAGCCCCGCGCGACGCCCAGGCCGAGGCGCGGATCAAGGAACACCTGACCCGCCAGCCGGCGGCAGGTTATTTCATGACCCAGGCGATTCTGGTGCAAGAGGCGGCCATCAAGAGCCTCGACGAACAGAACAAGCAGCTGACCCGGCAAGTCCAGCAATTGCAGGCTGAACTGCAAGCGGCCAAGTCCCAGAGCGCGGCCCCGGCGCCAAGCGGCGGCGGTGGTTTCCTGTCGAGCATCTTCGGCGGCGGCAGCTCGCGTCCAGCGCCGACCCAGAGCGCCGCCCCGGCTTCTACCGGCGGCTGGCGTGAGCCGGCACCGCAGCAGAACTACGCTGCGCCAGCGCCACAACAGAACTACGCCGCACCACCGCCCAACTACGCGCAGCAAGCAGCCCCGGCCGCGGGCAGCAGCTTCCTCGGCGGCGCCTTGAAAACCGCCGCTGGCGTGGCCGGTGGCGTGATGCTGGCTCAGGGCATCAGCAGCCTGTTCCATCACAACCAACAGCCCGAAGAAATCGTTGAAGTGATCAAGGAAGAGCCGGCGCAAGTGGCTGACCAGAGCGGCAACGATTGGGGCAATGACCAGCGTGTGGCCGATAACGGTTTCTCTGGCAATGACCAGGGCGGATTCACTGATACTGATTACAGCGATGACAACTCGTCGTTCTTCGATGACGACGATTCGTTCGTCTGACTAACGGTCAGGCACCAAGCAACATAATCTTTGTGGCGAGGGAGCTTGCTCCCGCTGGACTGCGCAGCAGGCCCTTCTTTAAAGGACAGGGTCGCTACGCAACCCAGCGGGACGGTGCGACGATTCGACAAGCTCCCTCGCCACACAGCTTTTTACTGGCATACTGAGCGCCTTTTTCGGGCCTGGCGCCTGATCCCGCTTCGTGCGCTATGCGCTCACAGGAATCCCGGTGAAAAAAATTGCAGTGTTCGCCGATGTGCAGAACCTCTACTACACCGTGCGTCAGGCCTATGGTTGCCATTTCAACTACGCCGCGCTGTGGGCGGATGTGAGCAAACACGGGCAGATTGTCGAGGCCTACGCCTACGCAATCGACCGTGGCGACAGCAAGCAGCAGCAGTTCCAGCAGATCCTGCGCAACCTCGGTTTCACCGTGAAGCTCAAACCCTATATCCAGCGCAGCGACGGCTCGGCCAAGGGCGACTGGGACGTGGGCATCACCCTGGACATCATGGACGCCGCCGACCACGTCGACGAAATCGTCCTGGCCTCCGGTGACGGAGACTTCGACATGCTGCTCGAACGCATCATCAGCAAGCACGGCGTACAGGCAGTCGCCTACGGCGTGCCGGGCCTGACCGCCAACTCGCTGATTCGCGCCGCCAGCCGTTACGTGCCGATCGAAGGCGCGTTGCTGCTGAAGAATTAAGCTGAAAAATTGATTTGAACGGAGTTGAACCCGGTTTGGAACGCATTGCAGTCATCGACTTTGAAACCACCGGCCTGTCGCCGAACAGCAGCTGCCGCGCCACGGAAATTGCCGTGGTCATGCTGGAAAACGGCCGCATCGTCGAGCGTTACCAGAGCCTGATGAACGCCGGCGTCCGCGTCCCCGCGTTCATCGAACAACTGACCGGCATCAGCAACGCCATGCTGCGCAGCGCGCCTGCGGCGGAGCGGGTAATGGAAGAGGTCAACGAATTCGTCGGCTGCACGCCACTGGTCGCGCACAACGCGTCGTTCGACCAGAAGTTCTGGGACTTCGAACTGGGGCGGATCAAACGCACCCGTCTGCAGAACTTCGCCTGTTCGTTGCTGCTGGCCCGGCGCCTGATGCCGGCGGCACCGAATCACAAGCTCGGCACCCTGACCACCTTCGCCCGCCTGCCACACACCGGCCAGGCGCACAGGGCGATGGCGGATGCGGAGATGGCGGCCAACCTGATGGCGCATCTGGCGGAAGAACTGCGGCACAAGCATGGGGTGCGTGAGCTGAATCACGACCTGCTGTGCAAACTGCAGAAAGTCCCGGCCGCGAAAGTCGGCGAGCACTTGCAGCGCTACCGCTGATCCCGAAGTCACCACAAATCCCCTGTAGGAGCTGCCGAAGGCTGCGATCTTTTGATCTTGCTTTTAAAAGTCAAAAGATCGCAGCCTTCGGCAGCTCCTACAGGGGGCGTTTCGGTGGGGCTGATTATTTGCCGTTGCCTTCTATATGGCTCAACGGCACACGCTTGTCGATTGCGCTCGACAACACAATCGAGGTCTTGCTGAAGCCAAACTTCGCCACCCGGTTGATCAACTCCTCCAGCTCCGTCATCGACCCCACCGCGCCCTTCATCATCACGCACGGATCGCCGGTCACCCGGAAGCATTCGGTCAGTTGCGGGATTTTCACCAGTTCGTCGTAAACCTTCTGGCTGCCGTTCTGGTGCAGGCGCAATTCGATCATGCACTGGATCGGCAAGCCGATTTTCGACAGGTCGATATTCGCCTGATACCCGGTGATCACTCCGGCCGCTTCAAGCTTGGCCACGCGCTCGGCCACTGCCGGGGCGGACAGGTTCACTTTGCGCGCCAGATCGGCATAGGACGCGCGACCGTTTTCCAACAGGGCGCTGAGCAGCATGCGGTCGTATTTGTCCAAGGCCGGACTCCTGAAATTGCCAGACTTTCGAAATCGCGGTTTATCCCGTCGATCTCCGTTGTTTCAAAAGTGTACCGGCGCGATAAACAGGTTTTGTAGCTTATTTTTGCTCGCGGGCCTTTCTAGAATAATTCACACCCTGCCTCTGACTGTCGAGCTGCCCATGCCTGCCTTGCGCCGTTTTTCCTTGCCGTTGATCGCCGCGTTTTTCGCGCTGTATGTGATTTGGGGATCGACCTATCTGGTGATCCGCCTCGGCGTCGAATACTGGCCACCGCTGATGCTTGGCGGAGTGCGCTTCGTGATTGCCGGCAGCCTGATGTACGCCTTCCTGCGCTGGCGCGGGGCGCCGGCGCCGACCTGGGCGCAGTGGAAAGCGGCGGGGATCATCGGGATTCTGCTACTCAGCTTCGGTAACGGCGCGGTCAGTGTCGCCGAGCACACCGGCGTGGCTTCCGGCGTGGCGGCACTGGCGGTGGCGACGGTGCCGTTGTTCACCTTGCTCTTCGGCTATTTCTGGGGCGCGCGCAATACTCGCCTGGAGTGGGCCGGGGTGGCGTTGGGAATTGTCGGCATCGCCATGCTCAACATGGGTTCCAACCTGCAATCGAGTCCGCTGGGCGCGGCGTTGCTGATTTTTGCAGCGGCGACCTGGGCGTTCGGCTCGGTGTGGAGCAAACACCTGCCGCTGCCGCAAGGGGCGATGGCCAGTGCCGTGGAGATGCTGGTGGGGGGCGTGGTGCTGTTGATCGGCAGCGCGGTCAGCGGCGAACATCTGCAAGCCTTGCCGCCGATGGAAGGCTGGCTGGCCTTGGGTTATCTGATCTTCTTCGGCTCGATCATCGCTTTCAATTCCTACATGTACCTGCTCAAGCACGTGCGTCCGGCGGCGGCCACCAGTTACGCCTACGTCAACCCGGCGGTGGCGGTGTTGCTGGGGATCGTGTTTGTCGGCGAGACCATCGGCATGGAAGAAGCGCTGGCGATGCTGGTGATCATCAGTGCCGTGGTGCTGATCGGTCTGCCGCAGTGGCGGCGGCCGGCGCAGCCGCTCGTCGTGGAGACGCCGAAGACCGCCATTCCAGCAGAGCAACGTGTGAATTAGGGTAAACTGCGCGCCATTGCACCCTTGTTTTGCGCAACCGCGCTGATTTTTCCTACGGTACTCCCATGACTTTCGCCACCCTTGGCCTGATCGAACCCTTGCTGCGCTCCCTCGAGAAGCTCGGCTACCAGACTCCAACGCCGGTCCAGGCGCAAGCCATTCCGGCCGTTCTGGCCGGTCGCGACCTGATGGCTGCGGCCCAGACCGGCACCGGCAAGACCGCCGGTTTCGCCTTGCCGCTGCTGCAGTTGCTGGCCATGGAAGGGCCGAAAGTGGCCGCCAATTCGGCGCGTGCACTGATTCTGGTGCCGACCCGCGAGCTGGCCGAGCAGGTTCATGAGTCGGTGCGCCAATATGCTGAAAACCTGCCGCTGCGCACTTACGCGGTGTACGGCGGCGTCAGCATCAACCCGCAGATGATGAAGCTACGTGGCGGCGTTGATGTGCTTGTCGCCACGCCGGGTCGCCTGATCGACCTGTTCCGCCAGAACGCGTTGAAACTCGATCAGTTGCAAACTCTGGTGCTGGATGAAGCCGACCGCATGCTCGACCTGGGCTTCTCCGAAGAACTGGCGAACATTTACCGCATGCTGCCGAAGAAGCGCCAGACGCTGCTGTTCTCGGCGACCTTCTCCGATGACATCCGCCTGCTCGCCGGGCAGATGCTCAACGATCCGCTGAGCATTGAGGTCAGCCCGCGCAACGTCGCGGCCAACACCGTCAAACAGTGGGTGGTGACGGTGGACAAGAAGCGCAAGCCGGAACTGTTCGTGCACTTGATGCGCAAGAACAAGTGGAAGCAGGTGCTGGTGTTCGCCAAGACCCGCAACGGTGTGGATGCGCTGGTGGAAAAACTCCAGGGCCTCGGTGTGAACGCCGACGGTATCCACGGCGACAAACCGCAGGCGACCCGTCAGCGTGCGCTGGATCGTTTCAAACTCAGTGAAGTGCAGATTCTGGTGGCGACCGACGTCGCCGCCCGTGGTCTGGATATCGAAGATCTGCCGCTGGTGGTCAACTTCGACCTGCCGATCGTCGCCGAGGATTACATCCACCGTATTGGTCGTACCGGGCGTGCCGGTGCGACGGGCGAGGCGATCTCGCTGGTGTGCGCGGATGAGGTGAACATGCTCTCTGCGATCGAGATGCTCACGCGTCAGACCCTGAAGCGCCAGAACGAGCCGGACTTCGAACCCGAGCACCGCGTGCCGGATACCGATGCCAGCGGTCAGGTGATCAAGAAGCCGAAGAAACCGAAAAAGCCGAAGACGTCCGGCGGCGGTGGCGGCAAGCGCAATCTGGGCAAGTGGGTCGACAGTGGTGAGACTCAGGCACCGGAGCCGTCGATCAAGCCTGTGCGTAAAGTGCCGGTGTTCAATACCGGGCCGCGTAAGCGCAAGCCTTGATCTGATGGGGCGTCTGAAAGGACGCCTTCGCGAGCAGGCTCGCTCCCACATGGGATCTCCTTGTTACTGGAGATCAGTGTGGGAGCGAGCCTGCTCGCGAAGGACGCACCTCGGTCTTCAACCTTTGCGCTGCAACCACTGCACGACACCCAACCCCGCCGCCCGCCCGCTGGCAAAACACCCGGTCAGCAGATAGCCGCCCGTCGGCGCTTCCCAATCCAGCATCTCGCCCGCACAGAACACCCCCGGCAACGCCTTGAGCATCAAACGCTGATCCAGCGCTTCGAACGTCACGCCACCGGCACTGCTGATGGCTTCGTCCAGCGGCCGCGCTTTCACCAAAGTCAGCGGTAACGCCTTGATCGCCCGCGCCAACAGCGCCGGATCAGCAAACGTTGCTGCATCGCTCAGCTCTCGCAACAACGCTGCTTTCACCCCATCAATCCCGACCTGACTGTGCAGATGCTTGGCCATCGAGCGCGAACCGCGTGGTTTGCTCAACGCGGCCTGTAATTTATCCACAGGACGGCCGGGCAGCAGATCGATGTGCACCGTGGCTGAGCCGTGCGCATTGATCGCTTCGCGAATCGGTGCCGACAGCGCGTAGATCAGGCTGCCTTCAACCCCGGTCGCGGTGATCACGCATTCGCCCAAGCGTGGGATATCGTCGTTCAAACCGATGGCGACATTTTTCAGCGGTGCGCCGGCGAATTTACTGACAAGCAATTCGCTCCAGCCCTGCACCTCGAAGCCGCAATTGCTCGGCTGCAACGGCGCCAGTCCTACACCTTTTTGCTCCAGGGGCAGCATCCACGCGCCATCCGAACCCAGGCGCGACCAACTGCCGCCGCCGAGGGCGAGCAGGGTGGCGTCGGGTTTGACGGTGATGTCGCCGGCGGGGCTGGTGATGCGCAGTGCACCGTCTTCATCCCAGCCGAGCCAGCGATGGCGGGTGTGGATAACCACGCCGCTGTCGCGCAGGCGCTTGAGCCAGGCCCGCAGCAGGGGAGCGGCTTTCATGTCGGTGGGAAATACCCGGCCGGAGCTGCCGATGAAGGTCTCGATCCCCAGATCATGAATCCAGCGGCACAACGCGTCGGCGTCGAACCCGCGCAGCAGTGGCGCGATCTGTGGCGCGCGTTCGGCGTAGCGTGCGAGGAACGCCGGGTAAGGCTCGGAGTGAGTAATGTTCATGCCGCCGACTCCGGCCAGCAGGAACTTGCGCCCCACCGAGGGCATCCCGTCGTATAGATCGACGCGCACGCCGGCCTGGCTCAGCACTTCGGCGGCCATCAGGCCGGCGGGGCCACCGCCGATGATGGCGACGTGAGCGGGGAGGGGGGCGGAGGTCTGGGTCATGGCGTGCGCTGCGGTATGGCGGGATAAGGCGCGCATTCTAACAGTCGGGATCCGTGTAGGAGCTGCCGCAGGCTGCGATCTTTTGATCTTGGCCTTGAGAAAACAAAGATCAAAAGATCGCAGCCTGTGGCAGCTCCTACAGGGGGATCGACGGTAAATCTGGTGGCCTGGTTAAAAAACAACCATCGCGCTGTACACCTTGTTCGCTGTGGTCTGTAGTCCCTTTCGCTCAGGTTATCCACAGGCCGTTCCACAGCCATTGTGGGTAACGCAGCACAGCTTAGTGACAACCGTGTGACGTCCAGACCCGTTGCGCACTGTGATGCAGGATGCCGTGGCGGCGGGCGAGGGCGTGGCGATCCTTGCTGTAGCCGCCACCGATCACGCCGACTACCGGGATGTCGCGGCCCAGGCAATGGCGCATCACGCTTTCATCGCGGGCGGCGACGCCGGCGTCTGTCAGTTGCAGATAACCGAGGGCGTCGTCCTTGTGCACATCGACCCCGGCGTCGTACAGCACCAGGTCCGGTTGATACAGCGGCAGCAGGTAGTTGAGCGTGTCATCCACCACCTGCAGATAGTCGGCATCGCCCATACCGTTGGGCAACGGAATGTCCCAGTCACTTTCGGCCTTGCGTGCAGGAAAATTCTTTTCGCAATGCAGGGAAACGGTAATGGCCTCCGGCGTGTCGTGGAGGATTCGCGCGGTGCCATCGCCCTGATGCACGTCGCAATCGAAGATCAGCACCCGGTTCACCCGACCGCTTTGCAGCAGGTAATGGCTGATGATCGCCAGGTCGTTGAAGATGCAGAAGCCGGCCGGGTAATCGTAGTGGGCGTGATGGGTACCGCCGGCGAGGTGACAGGCCAGACCATGCTCGAGGGCTTTTTCCGCCGCCAGAATCGAGCCGCCGACCGCCCGCACCGTGCGCCGCGCCAAGGCTTCGTTCCACGGCAGGCCAAGGCGCCGCTGGTCTTCGCGAGACAACTCGCCGCTCATGTAACGTTCGATATAGCGACGGTCATGCGCCAGGGCGAGGATGTCGTTGGGGCAGATCTCGGGACGCAGCAGGTCGGCGTCGCGGGCCAGGCCGCTGTCGACCAGGTGGTCGCGCAGCAAGCGGAATTTGTCCATCGGAAAGCGGTGATCCGCCGGAAACTCGGGGCTGTAGTCTTCGTGGTAGATCAGCGGCAGTGGCATGGCAACTTCATGTAGGAACGATGGAAAGAGTGAACGATCCTACCAGCGATGTAGACTTGCGGCATGGAAATGGAGGGGCATGATGGAGCCGATTCAGCAACTCGAAAGCGCACGCCTGCTGATGCGTCAGTGGCGCGACGAGGATTTGCCGGAATTTGCGGCGATGTGCGCCGATCCTCAGGTGATGCGCTACTTTCCGGCGCCGCTCAGCCGTCTGGAAAGTGCCTCGATGATCGGCCGGGTGCGCGGGCATTTCGCCGAGCACGGTTACGGCCTGTGGGCGCTGGAGCGCAAGGACAGCGGTGCGTTCATCGGTTTTACCGGCCTGGGTGTGGTCGGTTTCGATGCGCCGTTCACCCCGGCGGTGGAAATCGGCTGGCGTCTGGCCCGCGAGCATTGGGGGCTGGGCTATGCCAGTGAGGCGGCGTGGACGGCATTGCGCGCAGGTTTTGATCGGCTGGGGCTGAAGGAGATCGTGTCTTTCACCGCGCAGAGCAATCTGCCGTCGGAGAAAGTCATGCAGGCGATTGGCATGCAGCACGATCCGGCCGATGATTTCGATCACCCCAAACTTGCCGTCGATCACCCGTTGCGCCGGCATTTGTTGTACCGAATTACCAGGGAGCAATGGCTGCAGACCTTGCATGGCTAAGCCGACACGGACGTTTACAATGGCGCGACAATGGCTCGCGCCAGAACCTGAATGGGCCGCCGCAGCCAAGACTGCGCGGCATAGCGTTGTGTGAGGAGAGTCTGAATGAGCCAAGTGTTGGAAGATCTGGTCGACCTGCTGACCCTGGAACCGATCGAAGAAAACCTGTTCCGTGGCCGCAGCCAGGACTTGGGTTTCCGTCAGTTGTTCGGTGGCCAGGTACTCGGTCAGTCGCTGTCGGCGGCCAGTCAGACGGTTGAAGAGACGCGCCATGTGCATTCGATGCACGGCTATTTTCTGCGCCCGGGCGACGCCAAGTTGCCGGTGGTGTATTCGGTGGATCGCGTGCGCGATGGCGGCAGCTTCAGCACCCGGCGGGTCACGGCGATCCAGAAGGGCCACCCGATTTTTACCTGCAGCGCGTCGTTTCAGTACGACGAGGCAGGCTTTGAGCACCAGAGCCAGATGCCAATGGTGGTCGGCCCGGAAAACCTGCCGTCGGAGCTGGAACTGACCCAGCAACGTGCGCACCTGATCCCCGAGCACATGCGCGAGAAACTGCTGTGCCCAAAACCGATCGAAGTACGCCCGGTTACCGAAAAGGATCCGTACAACCCGCAGCCGGCCGATCCGGTGAAATACGTGTGGTTTCGTGCCGACGGTGCGCTGGCCGACATTCCGGCGCTGCACAAGTACCTGTTGGCCTACGCCTCGGACTTCGGTCTGCTGACCACCTCGATGCTGCCGCACGGCAAGTCGGTCTGGCAGAAAGACATGCAGGTCGCCAGCCTTGATCACGCGTTGTGGTTCCACAACGATCTGCGCGCCGATGACTGGCTGCTCTATGCGATGGACAGCCCGTGGGCCGGCAATTCCCGGGGTTTCTCCCGTGGCAGCGTGTACAACCGCGCCGGGCAACTGGTGGCGTCGGTGACCCAGGAAGGCCTGATTCGTCACCGCAAGGACTGGGCATGAGCCTGAGCGATGTGAAGCACTGGGTGTTCGACATGGACGGCACCCTGACCATCGCCGTGCATGACTTTGCGGCGATCCGCGTGGCGCTGGCGATTCCGCCCGAGGACGACATTCTCACCTACCTCGCGGCGCTGCCGGCCGAGGAAGCCGCGGCGAAGCATGCCTGGTTGCTGGAGCATGAGCGCGATCTGGCGCTGGGTTCGAAACCGGCTGCCGGTGCGGTGGAGCTGGTGCGTGACCTGCACGGGCGTGGCTATCGGCTCGGCATCCTGACGCGCAACGCACGGGAGCTGGCGCATGTGACACTTGAAGCAATTGGTCTGGCTGACTGCTTTGCTGTAGAGGATGTGTTGGGCCGCGATGAAGCGCCACCCAAGCCGCATCCCGGCGGGTTGCTGAAACTGGCCGAAGCCTGGAATGTGCCAACCCGCGAGATGGTGATGGTGGGTGATTACCGCTTCGATCTCGATTGCGGGCGAGCGGCCGGGGCACGGACGGTGCTGGTGAATCTGCCGGACAACCCATGGCCGGAGCTGACGGACTGGCATGCGCAGGATTGTGTCGAGTTGCGGCGGATGCTTTCAGTCTGAGATGTATGTTGTCAGATGGGAAGCCTTCGCGAGCAGGCTCGCTCCCACATTAGATCTTCGGTGCACAGGGATTTTGTGTAATGCATCAATCCAATGTGGGAGCGAGCCTGCTCGCGAAGAGGCCAGATCATCCACTGCACAACTTACTGCTCAAACAGCGCTTTCAGCCCCTCCGGTGACGTCAACATCCCATCGCCGTTATGCCCGACCCCGGGCACTTCAACCAGCCGCTGATTGACCCCTTCCGGATGCCGGCGCAGCAGGTAGCCGAAAAACAGCTTGCCGCGTTCCAGCCGATACGCGCCCTGCGCCTCGGCGGCGCAACTCTTGTCCAGCGCCGGATGTTGCGGATCGGTGTCCTGCTGTCCCAGCAGATAAATCACTTCGCGCTTGATGTAGCTGCTCTCAAGCTGCAATGGCGTTTGCCCACCGGCGTACACCGGCATGTCTGCCAGACCGTACTTCCAGCGATTGAAACCCGGGCACTGTGCGTGATCGAACGCTACCGGCCGCTGTTCGTTGAAATACGCGTATGACGACGGATTGGCCACCACATAGCGCAGGCGAATGCCATTGGCCTTCAGCGCCGGTTGCTCCTTGGCCAGCAGGGCATAACGCTGCACCACTTGACCGCCACCGGAATGGCCGAAAATCACGATCTGCTTCACGTCCGGAAACTGCTTGCGATCACTGACCCGGGCGACGATGGCATCGAGTGCGGCGTAGGAACTCAGCGGCTTCGGCCCTGTGGATAACCCGCCGCCCATCCACTCGTTGCCTTTCCAGCGCAGCAATGTGTCGGGCAGGGAGTACAGGGCGACGTCGCTTTCGTTGAGAAACTGTGGCGCGATCACCAGCGTGTGCGCCGTTTGCCCGGCCAGTTCGGTTGCGCGTTCGGCACTCTTGCGGTAGGTCTCGGCATTGCGCAGACGACCGTGGATGACGATCAGCACCCGCTCGATTTTTTCCGGTGCGGGGCTGATGCCGACGGCCATTTCGCCGGCCTCGAATTGCAGGCGCCCGGGGCTGATGGCATCGACGCCTGCCGCGTGCGCGTTGCCGCCGATGATCAGTAAAGCCAGAAGCCATTTGCGCATTTACAGGTTTTTCGTCGCGAAGGTATCGCACTGGCCGACCTGGCCCTGGGCGAAACCGGTTTTGAACCAGCGCACCCTTTGCGCCGACGTGCCATGGGTAAACGAGTCCGGCACCACGCGGCCCTGACCCTGTTGTTGCAGGCGATCATCACCGATGGCGTTGGCCGCATTCAAGGCCTCTTCGACGTCACCCGGTTCCAGCCAGTTCAGGCGCTTCTGCGCATGGTAGGCCCAGACGCCGGCCAGGCAGTCGGCCTGCAATTCCTGACGCACCAGCAAACCGCCGTCGCCCTGCATCTGCCGGCCCTGCTGACGGGCCGCCTGAATTTTTGCCGAGACGCCGAGCAACGTCTGCACATGGTGGCCGACTTCGTGCGCGATCACGTAGGCCTGGGCGAAGTCGCCGGCGGCCTTGAAGCGCTGGGTCATTTCCTGGAAGAAGGCCATGTCCAGATAGACTTTCTGATCCGCCGGGCAATAGAACGGGCCGGTCGCCGAAGTCGCCAGACCGCAGGCGGAATTCACCCGGTTGCTGAACAGCACCAGGGTCGGGTCCTTATATTGGCGCCCGGCCTGCTGGAAAATTGCGCCCCAGGTGTCTTCGGTATCGCCGAGGATCGAACGCACGAATTCGGCCTGCTGGTCGTTGGCCGGTGGCGCCTGGCGGGTTTGCGTCGAGGCCGGTGCCGATTGCTCGGTCATTTGCCCGGTGAGCTGGCCGAGGATCTGCAACGGATCCTGTCCGGTGATCCAGCCGATGCCGACGATCAGCAGGATCGCCCCCAGGCTCAGGCCTTTGCCGCCACCGAACCGCATGCCACCACCGCCGCCGCTATCATCGCCACGGGCATCGACGACGTTGTCACTGCGTCGGCCTTTTTTCCATAGCATGTGGGAATCCTCTTTTCTGTTCGTGGTGATGAGTGTTGCTGGTGTGGGAGTGTGGCGCCAGTCCGGTCGTCCGTCTATTGGCGTACACGCAAACAGGCCCGGCCTCGGGTGACGAGGGCGGGCCTGTTATTGACGAGCGTGTGCGCGACTAATTCAATCCGTCGGCGGATTTCTCTCGGCGCGCTGTGCGTCAGCGATCGAAGGCATCCCACACCGGGGCGAAATCCGGGCTGACCTGACGCTGATTCTTCGGCAGGGCGGCGATCAGTGCGCGGTCTTCAGCGTCCAGTTCAACCTGCAGCGAAGCCAGGTTCGCCAGTTGATTGGCGCGGCTGCTGGCTTTGGGAATCGCCGCCACGTTGGGCTGATCCAGCAGCCATTTCAACGCCACCTGAGTCGGCAGCACGCCGTGTTTTTCGGCAATCTGATGAATCTGTGGAATCTCCGAGACCTTGTTGCGCGCCAGCGGTGTGTACGCGGTCAGCGCCAGGTCGTGTTGGCGCGCGTAGTCGAGCAGGGCGTTCTGGCCGAGCAGGACGTGGTACTCGACCTGGATCGCTGACAGAGGGATGCCGTGTTCCTCGACGACTGTGCGCAGCAGCGGCAGCGGAAAATTCGCCACGCCGATGTTGCGAGCCAGACCTTGCTCCTTGAAGGATGCGAGGGTTTCAAGCGTGCGCGGCAAGTCCCAGTCAGTGCTCGGCCAGTGGATCATGAACAGGTCGACGTACTCGCTGCGCAAAGACTTGAGGCTTCGTTCCATCGAGTGGCGCATGGCGTCGGGCTGCAACTGGCCCCACCAGACCTTGGTGGTGACATGAATCTGCTCGCGGGATGTCGGTGTATTCGCCAATGCTTGTCCGACCGCGTCTTCGTTGTTGTAGGCCGCTGCCGTGTCGATGTGCCGGTAGCCGAGTTCCAGCGCTTGCTCCACTGCACGGGTGCATTCGTCGCCGAGCATCGGCCAGGTGCCGAGGCCCAGTTTCGGCATGTTCAAACCCTGGGCGTTAACGATGTGCTGCATGGTCGATCTCCTGTTCGAAAGCTGTGATGCCGCAGATATGCCGGGCGGCGATGTAGCCGAAAGTCAGCGCCGGGCCGAGGTTGATCCCGCCCGCCGGATAGTGCCCGCCCATGATGCTGGCCATGTCGCCACCGGCGGCGTAGAGCCCGGCGATGGGCTGGGCATGGGCATCGAGCACTTGCGCCTGCGGGTTGACCTTGAGCCCGGCAAAAGTGCCGAAGCAGCCCGGTTGGACTTTCACGGCATAGAAGGGGCCTGTCTCTATTGGGGCAACGCAAGGGTTGGGAAGGTTCGCCGGATCGCCCTGCTTGCGGTTGTAAGACGTTGAACCGCGACCGAACGACGGGTCCTCGCCGTGGCGTGCATGGCGGTTGTAGTCCTCCACCGTCTGGCGCAACCCGCTGGGGTCGATGCCGCAGGCGCTGGCCAATTCTTCAAGGGTGTTGCCGGTTTTCAGATAGCCGCTGCGGATAAATCCTGACACCGGAACGGGAAATGGCCGCGACATGCCCAAGCCATAACGCCGTTGAAAGGCACGGCTGCAGATCAGCCACGAGGCGACTTCTTCGCCTTCAGGGGTGGCGGCAACCATGGCGCTGACGTAGTCGTAGTAACCGTTGGCTTCGTTGACAAAGCGCTGGCCGTTGCGCATTACGCCGATGATTCCCGGTTTGCCGCGTTCGATGATGTGTGGGAAATGGCCGATGCTGCCGTCGGCATGCGGCACTTGCGAGACCGGCGCCCAGGCCACGGGTGACGCCAGGTCGGTGTTGACCGTGGCGCCGACGCTTTCGCCCAGGCGCAGGCCGTCGCCGTTCACCGCCAGCGGTGGCAGTGCCCAGTGTTCTTGACCCGTGGGCGTGCGCGGAAACAACGCCTTGCGCCGCTCGATGTCGTTGGCGAATCCGCCGGCGGCCAGCACCACGGCTTTGCGTGCATGAATGCGGATCGGGCCTTTGGCGCTGTTGACCAGCGCGCCGCAAACCCCTGCTTCATCGCGCAGCAGTTCGGTCACGGGTGCCGACTCCCATAACAAAACGCCAAGGTCCTCGGCGGACTTCGCCAGCCTTGCGACCAGCGCCACACCGTTGACCAATTGCATGGCCCGGCCATGTACCGCCAGATCGAGCAAGTGTCGGGTAAAACGACGGGTTACATGCCACGCGGCTTTCAGCGAACGGGTGAGATTGAGGAACGCCGAAAGGTCGGCGCCAGCCATGATCGGCATGCCCATGAAGGACGTTTCGCGCATCGTTGTACGCAGGCGCCTGAGCAAGCGTCCGACTTTTCGTCCGTCGTAAGGCGCCGCGATCACCGAGCGACCGCCCGTGCCGGCGCCGGGTGTATCGCCGTGAATGTCGGCAATGGCGTTGCCATCGGCGAATTGCAAAGCAGTGTGCTGTTCGAAAAACGCGACCATGTGTGGCCCGGCAGTGAGGAAAGCGTCGACCATTGCCGGGTCGTAATGCTCGCCGAGTTCATGGCGCAAGTACGTGCGCGGTTGCTCGACGTCTTCGACGATGCCGGCGCGCCGGGCCAGCGGATTGCACGGCACCCATGCCCAGCCGCCGGACCACGCAGTGGCACCACCGAACACCGGATCTTTTTCCACCACGATGACCTTCAGGCCGTGCCACGCGGCAGTGACCGCTGTGGATAAACCGGCGGCACCGGAGCCGACGACCAGAACGTCGCAGTCGATTTCGGGAAGTTCGGCAGGCATCAGGCAAAGCTCCGCAGTAAGAATTTATTGGAATTAGATTCCAGAAACTAACCAATGAAGTTCAGCTGCAACAAGGCATGGTTCAGTAAAGTGGGCGGTTATCGCACAGCCAGTTCCGGATTTCGCTTTGTCTCGGATGTCTTCTAGAATCGGCAAAATTTCACTTGGACCTTTCCATGGCTGGCAGTCAGATCGAACGGGTTTTCAGCGTGCTGGAAAGCCTCACCAGTGTGCCGCGCGGGCTGCCGATGCAGACCCTCGCCGAGCAACTGGACATCCCGAAAAGTGCCACGCACCGGATGCTCGCGGAGCTGATTCGCCTGGGCTACGTGCGGCAGAATCCCGACACTTTGCGCTATCACCTGTCGACCAAACTGGTGGCGATGGGGTTTCAGTACCTGTCGAGCAGCGGTGCTGACATCGTGCAACCGGTGCTGGATCGACTGGCTCAGGAAACCGGCGAGCTGGTGCGTCTGGGGGTGATCGATGACGAGCGCCAGACCTGGATCGCCAAGGCGCAGGGCGCACGGACGGGCCTGCGTTATGACCCGGACATGGGCCGCGACGCGCCGTTGTTCTACACCGCTTCCGGGCATGCGTGGCTGGCCTGCATGAGCGACGCCGAAGCCTTGTCGCTGGTCGAGCGCCAAGGCGCGGAAGTTCCGATGGGCGTCGGGCCGAATGCGCCGCGCTCCAATATCGAACTGCTGGAACGCCTGCGTCTGGCGCGAGAGCAGGGGTATGCGTGTGTCGAGGAAAGTTCGGCGGTGGGCACCTCGGCGATTGCCGCGGTGGTCAAGCATCCGGTTGACGGGCGGGTGATCGGTGTACTGAGCATTGCCGGGCCAAGCGCACGGATGCCCGGCGCGCGACTGCATGAATTGGCGCCGCTGCTGCTGACGTTCACTGAGGAATTGTCGGCGGCGAGTCTGGCATCGGAATTGTTCGTCTGACCGATCCCCTGTAGGAGCTGCCGAAGGCTGCGATCTTTTGATCTTGAAAATCAAAGTCAAAAGATCGCAGCCTTCGGCAGCTCCTACAGGTTGAGCGTCGATTATAAAAATGTGCGGTGTTCGCACGGTTTTCCCATCACCGGGTGTTTGATTGTGGAACGCGGTTCTAAATTGTTGCTGGAGTGACATGTCCAACAACAATCACAAAAGGATCGCGCCTTGACTCCCCCCCTTCGTATCGCCCTGATCGGCGCTGGCAACATGGGCCAGCAGCATTACCAGCACCTGCAAACCCTCGAAGAAGCCCGGTTGTGCGCAGTGGCCGATCCCGGCCCGCAGGCCCCCGCGTTGGCGGCGCAGTGGGGCGTGGCGTATTTCGCCGATCACCGGCAGATGCTGGAGCAGGTGCTGCCCGACGCGGTGATCGTGGCCAATCCGAATAATCAGCATGTCAGCACGGCGCTGGATTGCCTCGCCGCCGGGGTTGCGGTGTTGCTGGAGAAACCGCTCGGCGTGCATCTGGATGAGGCACGCGAACTGGTGGCGGCAGTCAAACGCAGTGGCGTGCCGGTGCTGGTCGGCCATCATCGGCGGCACAATCCGTTGATCGTGCGTGCCCACCAATTGCTGCGCAGCGGCGCGCTCGGGCGGCTGACCACGGTTACTGCACTGTTCCAGTTACGCAAACCCGACCGATATTTCGAGGTCCCGTGGCGGCGTGAACCGGGCGCGGGCCTGTTGCTGACCAATCTGATTCACGACCTCGATCTGCTGCGTCACCTGTGCGGTGAAGTGCAATCGGTGCAGGCCGTCACCGACAACGCGGTGCGGGGTTTTGCTAACGAAGACAGCGTCGCGGTGTTGCTGCAATTTGCCGACGGTGCACTCGGTACGCTGAGCGGTTCTGATGCGGTCGCCGCGCCGTGGAGCTGGGAGCTGAATTCCGGGGAAAACCCGGTCTACCCGCGTCAAGTCGATCAGCCGTGTTATTTGCTGGCGGGCACCGCCGGGGCGCTGAGCCTTCCGCAACTCAAGCGCTGGCATTACGCTGCCGATCAAGTCGATGCCGGTTGGCACGAGCCTTTGCTCGCGGTGCAGGAACATTGCGCGGCCGGGGATGCTTTGCGTTTGCAACTGCAGCATTTTGTGCAGGTCGCGCGGCGTGAAGTCGAACCCTTGGTCAGTGCCGCCGATGCCGCGCGAACATTGGCGCTGGTCGAGGCGATTCGCGAGGCGGCGGCCAGCGGTCGTGCCTGTTCCCCGGCAGCGGTCGAGGCGTGAGCATGAACGAACGAATTCTGTCTCTGGCCAGTCTCACCGTACTCGAGTTGTCACCGCCGCAAATGGTCGAGGTGGCGGCGCGTGCCGGTTACAGCCATGTCGGCCTGCGCCTGGAGCCGGCGACGCCGGAGGAATATCACTTTCCATTAGTGGCCGATGGCGGTTTACGGCGTCAGACGTTGGCGCGTTTGCGCGACACTGGCATTGCTGTGCTCGACGTGGAAATCCTGCGTCTGAAACCGCAAACCGTGGTCGCCGATTTCGACAAGCTGCTGGCCGTCGGCGCGGAGTTCGGCGCCAGCGAATTACTCGTCGCCGGCAATGATCCTGACGAGCAACGGCTCACCGACAACTTTGCCGCGCTGTGTGATCTGGCGGCGCCTTACGGTTTGCATCCGCATCTGGAGTTCATGCCCTGGACCGATGCGCGCAACCTCGAGCAGGCGTTGCGCATCGTTGCCAGTGCTGACCGGGAAAATGCCGCGGTGCTGGTCGATGCCTTTCATTTCGATCGCTCCGGCTCACGGCTGGAGGACCTGACCCTCGTCGCGCCTGGGCGCCTGCGTTATGCGCAATTGTGTGATGTGGCGGGACCGCGACCGGCGGACATGGCCGAGATCTTGCGTCAGGCGCGCAATGAGCGGCGGTTTCCCGGCGAGGGCGATTGTGACCTGCACGGTTTGTTGCGCAGTCTGCCAGCTAATATTCCACTGAGCCTGGAGATCCCCACGGTAAAACTGCTGGAGCAGGGTGTAAGCGGATTGCAACGAGCGCAGATGGCGCTCGACAGGACGCGGGAATTGTTGGCGCAGTTGTAAGTCAGTTTTTGTGGCGGGGCGCCAGCGTTCTCGCCACTGTTTATTTTTCCTTCAGAGATATCCAATGACCGTCAGCACCCCGCTCTCCGGTGTCAACCAACCCTTCAAGGGGATCTTGCTGATTGTCGTGGCGACTTTCCTGTTCTCCAGCCACGATGCGCTGTCGAAATACCTCTCGGGTTTCTACCCGATCATCATGGTGGTATGGGCGCGGTATCTGGTGCACACCTTGCTGATGGCGGGGATTTTCCTGCCGCAATCAGGGCTGCGTGTGCTGCGCACCAAACGGCCGTTGTGGCAGTTGGCGAGGGCGCTGTGCCTGCTCGGCACCAGTCTGTTTTTCACCACGGCGCTGCTGTATATCCCGCTGGCCGAGGCCACCGCGGTCAACTTTCTTGCGCCGGTGCTGGTGACGGCGTTGTCGGTGCCGTTGCTCAAGGAACGGGTGACGCGCGGGCAGTGGATCGCGGTGATCTGCGGTTTTATCGGGGTGCTGATCATCGTCCATCCGGGAGGCGAGTTGTTCACCCCGGCGGTGCTGCTGCCGTTCTGCTCGGCGTTGTTTTTCTGCTTCTATCAACTGCTGACGCGCAAGCTCAGTGAGGTCGACAGTCCGACCACCAGCAACTTTTTCGCCGGGCTGTGCAACACGCTGGTGATGAGTGCGCTGGTGCCGTTCTTCTGGCAGGTGCCGACCTTGTCACACGCCGTGTTGATGCTGGCGCTGGGCAGCTGTGGGATGACCGCGCACCTGTTTCTGACCCAGGCGTTCCGCCATGCCGCGCCGGCATTGCTGGCGCCGTTCGGCTACTGCCAGATCGTGTTTGCCGGGTTGTTGGGGTGGGTGGTGTTCAATCACACGCCGAGTCTGTTGACGGTGATCGGCATTGCGGTGATCTGCTGCAGCGGCCTGGCGGCGGCTTGGCAGCAAAGCCGTCGCTGAAGGATCCACAAATTCCTGTGTAGGAGCTGCGGCACGCTGCGATCTTTTGATCTTCAAAATCAAGATCAAAAGATCGCAGCGTGTCGCAGCTCCTACAAGGGGAGGGGTAAGCCGGTTACTCGGTGACGTCTGGAATCTTGCGCGGGGCCATGAAGTACATCCAGGTCAGGGCAATGAAGTACATCGCCGGGATCAGGGTGAACAGCACCGTGTAGTTGTTATTGGTGACGGTCAGGATGTGGCCGACGATCTGGGTCATGAACATCCCGCCGATCGCGGCGCACATGCCGCCGAAACCGAACACCGTGCTCATCATGTGCTTGGGCGTGTAGTCCATGACCAGGCTCCAGATGTTCGCGGTCCAGGCCTGGTGTGCACCGATGGCCAGGGAGATTGCCGCGACGGCGACCCACAGATTGCTCGAGCCGGCGGCCATGATCACGCCGATGATGCAGCAGGCGAACAGGAACATCGACAGCAGCCGCGCCTTGATCGAGTTCATGCCGCGACCGATCAGGAACGAAGACAGAATGCCGCCGCCGACGCTGCCGAAGTCGGCCGTCACGTAGATGATGATCAGCGGGATACCCATCTGGGTGACG
Source organism: Pseudomonas sp. B21-051 (assembly GCF_024748795.1). NCBI lineage: Bacteria > Pseudomonadati > Pseudomonadota > Gammaproteobacteria > Pseudomonadales > Pseudomonadaceae > Pseudomonas > Pseudomonas sp. B21-051. The sequence continues at coordinate 5,169,385 of NZ_CP087166.1, read as the reverse complement.
TTGATGCCCAGGTTGTATTGCTGATTGAGAAACGGCGGCAGCCAGTACAGGTAGAACCAGAACACCGGTGCGGTCAGCGAATAGGCGAGGGCGAACGCCCAAGTGCCGCGCATGCGCAGGATGCGTGAAAACGGTACGCGGGCCTGTTCCGGTTCGACCTCCTGCTGGATGTAGTCGAGTTCGGATTTCTTCACTCGTGGATGGTCTTCCGGGTTGAAGTATTTCAGGCCCCAGAACAGCAGCCAGATCCCGCCCAGTGCCGACATGCACAGGAACGCCGCCTGCCAGCCCCATACGTGGAGAATCAGCGGCAGCAGCATCGGCGTGAACATGGCGCCGACGTTGGTCCCGGCGTTGAAGATGCCGGTGGCCACGGCGCGTTCACCGGCGGGGAACCACAGGCGTGTGGTTTTCACGCAGGCCGGGTAGTTGGCTGCTTCGGTCAGGCCGAGGATGAACCGGCAGACCATGAAGCCGACGGCCGACGTCGCCAGACCGTGGGCGCCGGTGGCCAGGCTCCAGAGCAGCACTGCGCAGAAGAACACGCGCTTGACGCCGACGCGGTCGATCAGGCGTCCCTGCAGGACGAAACCGATCGCATAGCCGACCTGAAACCAGAAGTTGATGTTGGCGTAATCCATCGCCGTCCAGCTCATTTCCTTGGCGAGGATCGGTTGCATGACGCCGAGGGCGGCGCGGTCGATGTAGTTCAGGGTCGTGGCGAAAAACACCAGCGCCAGCATGCCCCAACGGGTCTTGCCGACAGCCATGGCGCCGCGGATCTTGTCGCCGATGCCACCCGTGGCAGTGCTCATGGCCGGGGCCATGCGGGAAGTCTGTGAAGGAATCATTGTTCCACCCGTTTTTGAATTTGTTATGTGGTGTTGTTTGCACGCACTGCGACCGAAGGTTCATTTCCGGACTCAATGTGAAGTCGATGGTGGGCAGTGGACGAAAAATCGTCAATTCGCCGAAACGCCATAGTGTTCGATAATCGCACGCAAAACTAACCGGCTGGTACACTTTAAATTGCTGCTGAAGACGATGCAGCCAATAATTTCCCTCACTATAAAAAACGTCCTGTGCAGGAGCTGCCGAAGGCTGCGATCTTTTGAATTTGCTTTTCAGGACCAGGATCAAAAGATCGCAGCCTTCGGCAGCTCCTACCTTAAAGATAAGCGCGGCGAAGTCCGGGAGTAGAAACATGCAGCGTTCCATTGCCACCGTTTCCCTGAGCGGCACCCTGCCGGAAAAGCTCGAAGCCATTGCCGCCGCCGGGTTCGACGGTGTCGAGATCTTCGAGAACGATCTTCTGTATTACGACGGCAGCCCGCGGGAAATCAGGCAGATGTGCGCTGACCTGGGGATCGCCATCACTCTGTTCCAGCCGTTCCGCGATTTTGAAGGCTGCCGCCGTGATCGGCTGGCGCGCAATCTGGAACGGGCCGAGCGCAAATTCGACCTGATGCAGGAACTGGGCACCGATCTGGTGCTGGTGTGCAGCAACGCCTCGGCGGAAAGCATCGGCGACCGGCAGATTCTGGTCGATGACCTACGGCTGCTGGCCGAACGTGCCGGCGCTCGCGGGTTGCGTATCGGCTATGAAGCGCTGGCCTGGGGCCGGCACGTCAATACTTATCAACAGGTCTGGGACATCGTCCGCCAGGCCGACCACCCGGCACTCGGCGTGCTGCTCGACAGCTTTCACACCTTGTCGTTGAAAGGTGATCCACGCGCGATTGCCGACATTCCCGGCGACAAGATCTTCTTTGTGCAAATGGCCGACGCGCCGATCCTCGCCATGGATGTTCTGGAGTGGAGCCGGCATTTCCGTTGCTTCCCGGGGCAGGGCGAGTTCGATCTGCCGGGGTTCCTCGCGCCGATCATCCAGAGCGGTTACACCGGGCCGTTGTCGCTGGAGATCTTCAACGATGGCTTCCGCGCCGCGCCGCCACGGGCCAATGCCGCTGATGGTCTGCGTTCGCTGCTGTATCTGGAAGAGAAAACCCGTCAGCGCCTGGAACAGCAAGCAACGCCGGTGGCCAACCGCGACATCCTCTTCGAAACGCCGACGGCCAGCGAGTACAACGGCATCGAGTTTCTTGAGTTCGCCGTCGACGAAAGCCTCGGCGCCAAACTGAGCAACTGGCTGGAGCGCCTGGGCTTCGTCAAGGCCGGACAACACCGATCAAAGAGCGTGAGCCTGTTGCGCCAGGGCGATATCAACCTGATCCTCAACGCCGAACCGTATTCGTTCGGCCACAGCTTTTTCGAGGCCCACGGCCCGTCGCTGTGTGCCACCGCCGTGCGGGTCAAGGACAGCGCCAGCGCCCTGGCCCGCGCCGTCGCCTACAAGGGCCAGCCCTATCGCGGCCTGGTCGGCCCCAACGAACTGGAACTGGCCGCGGTGCGTGCGCCGGACGGCAGCCTGATTTATCTGGTGGATGAGGCGGCGGATGTCTATGGCACCGACTTCAATCTGCTGCCGAACGCCCAGGCCCGTGGCGGCCTCAAGCGCATCGATCACATGGCCATGGCGTTGCCGGCCGACAGCCTCGACAGTTGGGTGCTGTTCTACAAGAGCCTGCTGGATTTCGAGGCCGACGATGAGGTGGTGCTGCCCGATCCGTATGGGTTGGTGAAGAGCCGGGCGCTGAGAAGTCGCGACAGTTCGATCCGCCTGCCGCTGAATATCTCGGAGAACCGCAATACCGCGATTTCTCACGCGCTGTCGAGTTATCGCGGTTCCGGTGTGCATCACATCGCCTTCGATTGTGAGGACATCTTCGCCGAAGTCAGTCGCGCCAAAGAGGCTGGGGTGCCGCTGCTGGATATCCCGCTCAACTATTACGACGACCTCGCCGCGCGCTTCGATTTCGATGACGAATTCCTCAGCGAGCTGGCGTACTACAACGTGCTCTACGATCGTGACGCACAGGGCGGTGAGCTGTTCCACGTGTACACCGAGCCGTTCGAGGGACGCTTCTTCTTCGAGATCATCCAGCGTAAAAACGGCTATGCCGGTTATGGGGCGGCGAACGTCGCGGTACGTCTGGCGGCGATGGCGAAATCACGCAGCGGCGCCGTGCGTCAGGCGAAGTTGTAGGAATTTCGTAAACGCGGGATTAAACACGAGCCGCGTGGCTTCCTTCACTGTGCAGCGCGGCCCATAATCGCCAACCTGTGCAGTGATGGCCGTGAGCCCGCAATGACAATGACTTCAGAACTCCCCGCCGCTCCCGTCGAGTCCGGTATCGAGCCGCGCAAGAGTCGCAAGAACAACCCGGAAAAAACCCGCGAGAACATCCTGCAGGAGGCGATCGTCGAGTTCGTCCAGCAGGGCTTGTCCGGCGCCCGCGTCGACGCGATCGCCGAGCGTATCCATACCTCCAAGCGCATGATCTATTACTACTTCGGCAGTAAGGAGCAGTTGTACGTCGAGGTGCTGGAAAAGCTTTACGGCGACATCCGCAGCACCGAAAACCGCCTGCACCTGGCCGAGCTGCCGCCGGTGGTGGCGATCCGCCGACTGGTGGAGTTCACCTTTGATCACCACGACCGCAACGTCGATTTCGTGCGCATCGTCTGTATCGAAAATATCCACAACGCCGAGTTCGTGAAGCGTTCCGATGCGATCAAGGCAATGAACAATACGATCCTCGATTCGCTGGGCGAGATTTTGCGCCGTGGTGCTGAAGAAGGGGTATTCCGCGCAGGCCTAGATGCGCTGGACGTGCACCTGTTGATCAGCTCGTTCTGCTTCTATCGCGTCTCGAACCGCCATACGTTCGGTGAGATCTTTCAGATCGACCTGCCGGACGAAAGCATCAAGCAGCGCCATCGAGAGATGATCTGCGAGTCGGTGTTGCGCTACTTGCAGCCGTGACACTGTTCCTGTGGGAGCGAGCCTGCTCGCGAAAGCATACTGTCAGTCAATGCATCTGTTGCCTGACACACCGCTTTCGCGAGCAGGCTCGCTCCCACAACGGCGGTAGTTCAGCCGTTCATGCTTTGAAAATGCGCCAGCATGCGCTGAGCATCCGGCACCACGCCGCTGAACAGCTCAAACGCTTTCACCGCCTGAAAAACCGCCATGTTGCCGCCGTCCAGCGTGCGGCAACCCAGCGCGCGGGCGTTGCGCAGCAGCTCGGTTTCCAGCGGGAAGTAAACGATCTCCGCCACCCACAATTCCTTGCGCAGCAACTCCACCGGCACTGGCATCCCCGGCAGTTTGGCCATGCCCATCGGCGTGGTGTTCACCAGACCATCGGCCTGATTCAGGGTGCCCGGCAGATCGCGCCCGGCCACCGCGCGACCTGAGCCGAAATGCTGGTTGAGGTTGTTCGCCAGACTCTCGGCGCGTTCACGGTCGACGTCGAAGATGCTCAGTTGCTGTACGCCTTCGCTCAACAACGCGTGGGCCACTGCCGCTCCCGCACCGCCGGCCCCCATTTGGACTACTCGCTCACGGGCGACATCGTGCAAGCCGCGACGAAAACCTTCGGCAAAACCCAGGCAATCGGTATTGTGGCCGATGCGTTTGCCGTCCTTGAGCACCACGGTGTTGACCGCGCCGATGCCCCGGGCTTCCGGCGACAGCTCATCGAGCAGCGGGATGATCGCCTGCTTGCACGGGAAAGTGATGTTCAGACCGGTGTAGTTCATCCGCTCGGCCGCCTGCAGCAAGTCGGGCAGGGCGCTGCTGTCGAGATGCAACTGATCGAGATCAATCAGCCGATACAGGTAGCGCAAGCCTTGGGCGTCGCCCTCATGTTCATGCAGTGCTGGCGTGCGCGAGGCTTGAATGCCCGCACCGATCAGGCCAGCCAGTATTACCGGTTTACGGGTCATGCTGCGCGCCCCTTCAGTCGCTGACTGAAATGCTCCAGGGCCAGGCGATAGCCATGGCTGCCGAAGCCGCACATCACCGCCGTGGCGATGGCCGAGACAAACGAGTGGTGGCGGAATGGCTCACGCGCATGCACGTTGGACAGGTGCACTTCGATCACCGGCAACTCACTGGCCACCAGCGCGTCGCGGATCGCCACCGAGGTGTGCGTCCAGGCTGCCGGGTTGATCACGATCCCGGCGCAACGGCCGCGTGCCGTATGAATCCAGTCGAGCAGTTCGCCTTCGTGATTGGTCTGGCGAAACTCCACGGCCAGGCCGAATTCTTCGGCGGCACGCCCGCACAGTGCAGAGATATCGGCCAGGGTTTCGTGACCGTAAGTCGCCGGTTCACGAGTGCCGAGCAGGTTCAGGTTCGGGCCGTTGAGCACCAGAACGATAGGGGGCATGGGGGCAAACTCCACTTATTGTTTTTGGCTTGGGCCGAGGGTTTCAGCCTGTGGAGGTAAAATGTACTAGATGGTTACCATGGTCAATTGAACGGCGTTGCGTCCGACGTTTTATGTTCGGTGATCGCACAAATCAAAAGATCGCAGCCTGCGGCAGCTCCTACAGGAGGAACGTATTCCAGGGTAGGAGCTGCCGCAGGCTGCGATCTTTTAAGGCGCCCACAAAAAAGCCGTCATCAAGACGGCTTTCTCGTATCCGGCATTCGCCATCAACGCCGGGTCAGCAACACCCCGGACTCCATGTGATGTGTCCATGGGAACTGGTCGAACATCGCGCAGCGGGTGATGCGGTGCGTGTCGTGCAGTTGGGCGATGTTGGCCGCGAGGGTTTCCGGGTTGCAGGAGATGTACAGGATATTGTCGAAGCGCCGCGTCAGCTCGCAGGTGTCCGGGTCCATGCCAGCGCGCGGCGGGTCGACGAACACGCTGCCGAACTCGTAGCTTTTCAGGTCGATGCCTTGCAGGCGACGGAACGGGCGCACTTCGTTAAGCGCTTCGGTCAGCTCTTCGGCGGACAGGCGCACCAGCGTGACGTTATCCACAGCGTTTTCGCTGAGGTTGCTCAGTGCGGCGTTGACCGAAGTCTTACTGATTTCGGTGGCCAGTACTTTGCGTACACGGGTAGCAAGCGGCAGGGTGAAGTTGCCGTTGCCGCAATACAGCTCCAACAGATCGTCAGGACGATCGCCCAGTGCTTCGTACGCCCAGTTGAGCATCTTCTGGTTCACCGTGCCGTTGGGCTGTGTGAACGCGCCTTCCGGCTGACGGTAGCTGAAGGTGCGACCGCCGACGTCGAGTTTCTCCACCACGTAATCGTGGCCGATGACTTCGCGCTTGCCCTTGGAACGCCCGATGACGCTGACGTTGAGATCAGCCGCCAACTTCGACGCGGCCGCATGCCAGTGCTCGTCCAGCGGACGGTGGTAGCACAGGGTGATCATCGCATCGCCAGCCAGGGTGGTCAGGAATTCCACCTGGAACAGCTTGTGGCTCAGCGCCGAACTGGCCTGCCATGCCGCCTTGAGCTGCGGCATCAACTGGTTGATGCGCAGACTGGCAATCGGGAATTCTTCAATGAGGATCGGCGTGCGTTTGTCGTCCTGGGAGAACATCGCGTAGTGCCGCTCGCCGGCCTCGCGCCACAGGCGAAATTCCGCACGCAGGCGGAAGTTCTGCAGCGGCGAGTCGAACACGGTCGGCTCTGGCGCATCGAACGGGGCCAGCAGGTCACGCAAACGCGTGACCTTGTCTTCGAGCTGAGTGGCGTAGGCCTGGGAATCGAAAGTCATGCGTTGAACCAACCCAACTTGATCACGAACAGAATCGACAGAATCACCAGCGCCGGGTTCAGCTCACGGGCGCGGCCCGACAGCAGCTTGATCACGGTCCAGGAGATGAAACCGAAGGCGATGCCGTTGGCGATCGAGTAGGTAAACGGCATGGCCAGCGCGGTGACCACGACCGGTGCGGCAACGGTGATATCTTCCCAGTCTATTTCCGCCAGGCCCGACGTCATCAGCACGGCGACGAACAGCAGTGCCGGCGCGGTGGCGAAGGCTGGAACGCTGGCCGCCAGTGGCGAGAAGAACAGCGCCAGCAGGAACAGGATCGCCACGACGATCGCCGTCAGACCGGTACGGCCGCCAGCGCTCACGCCGGCAGCGGATTCGATGTAGCTGGTGGTGGTCGAAGTACCCAGCAGCGAGCCGGCCATCGCCGCGGTGCTGTCAGCGATCAGTGCCCGGCCCATTTTCGGCATGTGGCCGTCCTTGCCCATCAGTCCGGCGCGCTTGGCGACGCCGATCAGGGTGCCGGAGTTGTCGAACAGGTCGACGAACAGGAAGGCGAAGATCACGCTGACCAGACCGATGTCCAGGGCGCCCTTGATGTCCAGTTGCATGAAGGTCGGGGCCAACGAAGGTGGCATCGAGGTCACGCCGCCGAACGGGGTGAAGCCCATGGCGATGGAAATGATGGTCACCGCCAGAATGCCGATCAGCACCGCGCCGCGCACTTTCAGCGCTTCGAGGGCGACGATCAGGGCGAAACCAAGGGTGGCGAGAATCGGCGCCGGGGCTTTCAGGTCACCGAGGCCGACCATGGTCGCCGGGTTGCTGACCACGATGCCCGCGTTGTGCAGGGCGATCAGCGCCAGGAACAGGCCGATACCGGCGGCAATCGCCGAGCGCAGCGGTAGCGGGATGCTGTTGATGATCCATTCGCGGATGCGGAAGATCGACAGCAGGAAGAAGCACACCGCCGAAATGAACACCGCGCCCAGCGCCACTTGCCAGGTGTGGCCCATGTGCAGGACCACGGTATAGGTGAAGAAGGCGTTCAGGCCCATGCCCGGGGCGAGGGCGATCGGGTAGTTGGCGATCAGGCCCATGATGGTCGAGCCGATGGCGGCTGCCAGACAGGTGGCGACGAACACCGCGCCCTTGTCCATGCCGGTCTCGCCGAGAATGCTCGGGTTGACGAACAGAATGTAGGCCATGGCCAGGAAGGTCGTGACGCCCGCCAGAATCTCGGTACGCACGTTGGTGTTGTGTGCCTTGAGTTGAAACAGCCTTTCCAGCATGTCTGCTCCCCGTGGCGCGCGCGGCGCCGTGAATGTATCGACCTCAACAGCAAAGCACAGACCGTCGCAAGCGCCTGGGATTTTGTGGTGGGCCGGAAAAAGCCGCGCATCATACCAGCAGCGTGAGGAATATGGCGGTTGTTGGTGCCGAACGTCGTCGAAGTTTTGCCGGAGGGTTATCTGCGCCATACTGCGCGCTGAATTTTTCGGGGAAACGCGATCACATGGGCAAGCGCTGGATGCAGGCTTTCTGGGTAATGGCAGGGCTGATGGCTGGGTCATCGGCGGCGCTGGCGGCCTCGGCGCCAGCGTTGACTCAAGTGAAAGTGATCAAGGTTCAGTCGCCGGCCTGCGGCCTGGAAGACATCGGCGATGGACAGACTCAGACCCAATGCAATCACGCCGGGCCGAGCATCAAGGTGTATGTACTGGAAGTCGGCTATGGCCAGAACCAGCCGCATGCCACGCTGGACGGTTTTGAAGTCAACGGCACCCGGGCGCCGGTGTGCGCTTTTGATAACGGCAATCTGACCGAGTGCACGCCCGGCAGCAAAACTGTCGGCTCGCTATATACCTTCGATCTGGCGGGCAAGCAGGAAGGCACCTTCAGTTTCAGCAACACCTCAATCAACGCGCCACGCAACACGATGTCGACCCAGCTTTACATCAAGTAACGGCTGTCATCGAACAGGGCAAGGCAAAGCTGACTACGCTTTAAAGATCACTCAGCGGATGGCGCCCATGACCTTTAGAGCCCTGATTACCCTCGCCGAGGGCATCGATGATCTGCAATGCGTGACCCTGATCGACGTGCTGCGCCGCGCCGGCGTCGAAGTGGTGGCGGCCAGCATCGAAGGCCGGCGCATGCTGACCTGCGCGCGCGGCACACGCCTGACGGCGGATGGCATGCTGATCGACGTGCTGGCGCAGACCTTCGACCTGATCGTCCTGCCCGGCGGTGCCGTCGGATCACAACATCTGGCGGCGCATCAGCCGCTGCAGCAATTGCTCAAGGGCCAGGCCAGCGCCGGACGCCTGTTCGCCGCCATCGCCGAAGCCCCGGCCATCGCCCTGCAAGCCTCAGGCGTATTACGCCAACGGCGCATGACCTGCCTGCCGAGTGCCAGCCATCAATTGTCGGGCTGTACGTTTGTTGATCAACCGGTGGTGGTCGACGGCAATTGCATCACCGCCCAAGGCTCCGGCGCCGCACTGGCCTTTGCCCTGACGCTGGTGGAGCAACTTGGTGGCAAGGCGTTGCGGGCGAAAGTGGCGGGGGAGATGTTGGTTTGACGAGCCTCAGACCTTCGCCTCTTCCACCGGCACATGCATCCGGTCGCGGTTGGCCAGGGTCGGAAACAGTTTGATCCAGGTCCCGGTGACCACCAGCGTGCCGATCCCGCCCATGACCACGGCCGGTACGGTGCCGAACCAGTGCGCGGTGAGGCCGGATTCGAATTCGCCCAGCTGGTTCGAGGCGCCGATGAACAGGCCGTTGACCGCGCTGACCCGGCCGCGCATTTCGTCCGGGGTTTCCAGTTGCACGAAGGACGCGCGGATCACCATGCTGATCATGTCCGCCGCGCCGAGCACCACCAGCACCGCCAGCGAGAACCAGAACGAGGTCGACAGGCCGAAGGCGATGGTTGCCACGCCGAATACGCCGACGGCGGTGAACATCACCCGGCCAACGTTGCGTTCGACGGAAAACCGGGCGAGGAACAGCGACATCCCCAGCGCGCCAACCGCCGGCGCCGAGCGCAGCAGGCCCAGACCCCACGGCCCGGTGAGCAGGATGTCCTTGGCGAACACCGGCAGCAATGCGGTGGCGCCACCGAGCAACACCGCGAACAGATCCAGCGAGATCGCCCCAAGGATGTCCGGGCGGCTGCGAATGAAGCGAATCCCCGCCAGCAACGAATCCAGCGTGGCTTTGCCTTTGTTAAGCGGTGTTTGCCGGGCGGGCAGGTTGAGCATCAAGGTGCAGGCAATGACGTAGAGCAATACCGTCGGGCCGTAGACCCAGACGCTGCCGAACGCGTAAAGCAAGCCACCGAGGGCCGGGGCGACAATGGTGGCTGACTGTTGAGCCGATTGCGCTGCGGCGACCGCCCGTGGAAACAGGGCGCTGGGCACGATGCTCGGCAGCAGCGCCTGGGTGGTCGGCATTTCGAAGGAGCGCGCCGCACCGAGCAGGAAGGCGAGGATAAAGATCATTTCCCGGGTGACGTGGTCGGTCGCACTGCCGATGGCCAGTGCCAGGGCAATCAACGCCTGCAACGACTGACAGATCGCGGCGACACGCCGACGGTCATAACGGTCGGCGACATGCCCGGTGTGCAGCATGAACAGCACCCGTGGCGCGAACTCGACCAGCCCGACCAGACCCAGGTCGAGCACGTTGCCGGTCAACTGATACAGATTCCAGCCGATCGCCACCGTGAGCATCTGAAAACCGCTGGCGGTAAAGATTCGGGCGAACCAGAACGCGAGAAACGGACGATGGTGACGTAACAGCAGGGGCTCTTGGCTGGGCATCTGAAGGCAGGTCTGGCTCTTGGGGGAACCGCGAGGTTATCACCAGTCTGTAACAGGAAGTTGCTATGACAGAAAATTTAGTTAGCCAGACATCGATTATCCGGATACCCCTTTCTCTGTGGCGAGGGAGCTTGCTCCCGCCGGGTCGCGAAGCGGCCCCAATCCAGCGCAATCCTGCTTTCAGGCAAGCGCTGGAAAACCTTTTTACGCCTGCTGCGCAGCCGAGCGGGAGCAAGCTCCCTCGCCACGGAGGGTTTCCTGGCTCTGGGACATCTGTTTCAGAGCGTTGCCCAGGCAATGAGGCAACTTGTCACGCGGCAAACGACCACGCCGTTCTTCGTCGGAAATGGGACTACTCTTTTAACATTGCTTGATCCAGATCAAGACCCTCCTGGGCCATGCTCTGGTGGCCCGTTGGCCAGACTCCCTGCGTTGCGATGGCTGTTAAAAAAGAACGAATCAGAATTCGCCGCACTCAATATCCGTGGGGGCAGTAGGCAGGGGCCACAAGCCCCAATGCCGGTATTACCTGACAGAGGAAGACTTATGTTCGGTTTAGAGGCACTCGATCTCGCCCGAATTCAGTTCGCGTTCACCATCTCGTTCCACATCCTGTTCCCGGCCATCACCATTGGTCTGGCGAGCTACCTGGCGGTGCTTGAAGGGTTGTGGTTGAAAACCCATAACGACACTTACCGGGATCTGTACCACTTCTGGTCGAAAATCTTTGCCGTCAACTTCGGCATGGGTGTGGTCTCCGGTCTGGTCATGGCTTACCAGTTCGGCACCAACTGGAGTCGTTTCTCGGACTTCGCCGGTTCCGTCACCGGACCGTTGCTGACCTACGAGGTGCTCACGGCATTCTTCCTTGAGGCCGGTTTCCTCGGGGTGATGCTGTTCGGCTGGAACAAGGTCGGACGCAAACTGCACTTCTTCTCCACGGTAATGGTGGCGATCGGCACGCTGATCTCGACGTTCTGGATTCTCGCTTCCAATAGCTGGATGCAGACGCCGCAAGGCTTCGAGATCGTCAACGGTCAGGTGATCCCGACCGACTGGCTGGCCATCGTGTTCAACCCCTCGTTCCCGTATCGCCTGATGCACATGGCGACCGCTGCGTTCGTTGCCACGGCGTTCTTCGTTGGCTCGTCGGCGGCCTGGCACCTGCTGCGCGGCAAGGACAACCCGGCGATCCGCACCATGCTGTCGATGGCGATGTGGATGGCGCTGATCGTCGCGCCGATCCAGGCGGTCATCGGTGACTTCCACGGGCTGAACACCCTTGAGCACCAGCCGGCGAAAATCGCTGCGATCGAAGGTCACTGGGAAAACAAAGGCAACGAAGCGACCCCGTTGATCCTGTTCGGCTGGCCGGACATGAAAGAAGAGAAAACCAAATTCGCCGTAGAGATCCCGTACCTCGGCAGCCTGATCCTGACCCACTCGCTGGACAAGCAGGTGCCGGCGCTCAAGGAGTTCCCGCCTGAAGACCGGCCGAACTCGACCATTGTGTTCTGGTCGTTCCGGGTCATGGTCGGCCTCGGCTTCCTGATGATCTTCACCGGCCTGTGGAGCCTGTGGCTGCGCAAGCGCGATTCGCTCTACACCTCGCGGCCGTTCCTGTATCTGGCGCTGTGGATGGGGCCGTCCGGCCTGATCGCGATCCTCGCCGGCTGGTTCACCACCGAGATCGGTCGTCAGCCGTGGGTGGTCTACGGGCTGATGCGCACGGCGGATGCGTCCTCCAACCACAGCTTCATGCAGATGAGCATCACCCTGATCATGTTCGTCGTGGTGTATTTCGCGCTGTTCGGTGCGGGGCTCGGCTACATGATGCGTCTGGTGCGCAAAGGGCCGAAAACCGACGAAGGCAAGGAAACCAACGACGGTGGTCCTGGCCAGAAACGCACACCGGCTCGGCCGTTGTCCGCCGCCGATGACGAGGGCACTGACGCTGGTTCGCATCGCAGCCTGGAAAAGGAGATTTGACTCATGGGTATTGATCTTCCGCTGATCTGGGCCGTGATCATCATCTTCGGCATCATGATGTACGTGGTCATGGACGGCTTTGACCTGGGGATCGGGATTCTCTTCCCGTTCATCCCGGGCAAGACCGACCGTGACGTGATGATGAACACCGTCGCCCCGGTGTGGGACGGCAATGAAACCTGGCTGGTACTGGGCGGCGCGGCGTTGTTCGGCGCGTTCCCGCTGGCCTATTCGGTGGTGCTGTCGGCGCTGTACCTGCCGCTGATCTTCATGCTGATCGGCCTGATTTTCCGCGGTGTGGCGTTTGAGTTCCGCTTCAAGGCCAAGGACGACAAGCGTCACCTGTGGGACAAGGCGTTCATCGGCGGCTCGGTGGCGGCGACGTTCTTTCAGGGCGTGGCACTCGGGGCCTTCATCGACGGTTTGCCGGTGGTCAATCGGCAATACGCCGGCGGTTCACTGGACTGGCTGACACCGTTCACCCTGTTCTGCGGTGCCGCGCTGGTGGTGGCCTACGCCTTGCTCGGCTGCACCTGGCTGATCATGAAGACCGAAGGCAAGTTGCAGGAACAGATGCACAACCTGGCGCGGCCGCTGGCGTTCGTGCTGCTGGCGGTGATCGGCATCGTCAGTCTGTGGACGCCGCTGGCTCACCCCGAGATCGCGAAACGCTGGTTCAGCATGCCGAACCTGTTCTGGTTCATGCCGGTGCCGATTCTGGTGCTGGTGACGCTGTACGGCTTGATTCGCGCGGTGGCGCGCAACGCCAACTACATGCCGTTCCTGCTGACCCTGGTGCTGATTTTCCTCGGCTACAGCGGTCTGGGCATCAGCCTGTGGCCGAACATCGTGCCGCCGTCGATCTCGATCTGGGACGCCGCCGCACCGCCGCAAAGCCAGGGCTTCATGCTGGTCGGTACGCTGTTCATCATCCCCTTCATCCTGGGTTACACCTTCTGGAGCTACTACGTGTTCCGCGGCAAGGTCACCCATGAAGACGGTTATCACTAGAACTGTGTGAAATCTGTGTAGGAGCTGCGGCACGCTGCGATCTCTTGATTTGAAAATCATGATCAAATGATCGCAGCCTCGTTTCACTCGACAGCTCCTACAGCGCGCTTTAACGGAGGAACGATGCAATGAACGGCAAACATTCCCTGCACGAGATTGAAGAAGCCGAAAAAAAGCCACTTTGGCAGCGGCTCGGCTGGTTGGCCCTGATCTGGATCGGTAGCGTCGGCGCGCTGTTCATTGCCGCCAGCCTGATGCGCCTGTTCATGAACGCGGCCGGTTTGACCACGCACTGATACATCCCGTCCCGTGGCCCTTGGGCACGGTTTACAACCCTCTGTACCGCGGAGGGTTTTTTTTGCCTGAGGTTTTACTTGCGGGCCTTGAGAATCACGAATTTCGGCGTGGCCGCCACTTGCTCGACGCCACGGAACAGCCGCGCCAGTTTGCTGTGATAACCCAGATGACGGTTGCCGACAATGTACAGCGCGCCGCCCACCACCAGCGCTTCACGGGCCTGCTGAAACATGCGCCAGGCGAGGAAGTCACCAACCACCTGCTGCTGATGGAACGGCGGATTGCACAGCACCACGTCCAGCGATTGCGGCTCCTGTCCGGCCAGACCATCGCCGGCGCGCACGATCACTTCGCGCTCGCCCAGCGCGGCGCGCCAATTCTCGGCGGCCGATTGCACGGCCATGAACGATTCGTCGACCAGCGTGTAGTGCGCATCGGGGTTGTGCAGGGCGCTGGCGATGGCCAGTACGCCATTCCCGCAACCGAGGTCGGCGACGCGGGCGCTACCGAGGTTTTTTGGCAGGTGCGGGAGAAAGGCTCGGGTGCCGATGTCCAGGCCTTCACGGCAGAACACGTTGGCGTGGTTGAGCAATTCGATGGCCGGCTCGTCCAGCTGATAACGCGAAGGGTAGGGCGAGGTTGCCGGAGCCTTGTTCTCGGGCGTCGCGATCAACAGGCGAGCTTTCTTCACCGCCAGTGAAGCCTGTACCGGGCCAATGTAACGCTCCAGCAGATCACCGGCTGCGCGCGGCAAATGCTTGACCATGGCTGCTGCTACCACTTCAGCGCCGGGTGCCAGTTGCCCTTGCAGGCGAATCAGTTGTTCTTCCAGCAATGCCAGCGTCTTGGGGACGCGGATCAGCACTCGGTCGAACGGCCCGAGCAACGGCTCACTGGCCGCAATCCCGCGCACGGCATCAAATGCCAGGCCGTTGCGTATCAGGTTCTTTTCCAGTCCCTGGAATGCGAGAAACGAGTCGCCACTGCTGCTGACCTGAACCTTGCCCGCCAGACTCGCCGCCAGCGCTCCGAAGCTGTCATTGAGTACCAATACCCGGGTGTCTGGCGCCGGTTGTTGCGCGGCCAGATGATTGAGCAGGTACTCGTCAGCCGCGTCGAACGCTTGCAGCGGTTCATTCTGCTGCTCGGGCTGGCGGATCAGGTCGAGTTGGGCGAAGGGGGTGTCGAGCAAGGGCATGGGGCGGGGACTCTGGATAATCAACGGGTGGCCCGCAGCCCAGGGTGTCGCGCAGCGGAACCGTCCGAGTGAAATACAACGTCAAGGTTCACGTCATCACTCAGCAAGGTCGCAAATGGTACTTTTTTTTCTGTTGAAATACCCGTGGCTTTTAGGCGGGGGGAGCGTCGAGAAGGCCATAGCGGCAGGCAGCAATGACGGCCGACATCTTGTTGCACACGTTCAGTTTGATAATCACGTTTTGCACGTGGTAATTCACGGTCCGTTCGCTCAGGGAGAGGATCCTGGCGATTTCATAGGCTGTTTTGCCGAGCGCCGAGAGTTTCAGCACTTCCAGTTCCCGCGGTGAAAGGTGCGGGTGCTGGGGCTTTTTCGGTACTTTGGGCAAGGTACTGGCGAACAGATCGCTCAGATGGCTGGTTACGTAAAACATATAGCCAAAATGCTCGTACACCTCCAGCGGGCTCAGCAGGCCATTTTTTCTGACAAGGCTGAGCGTACTGCACAGGCCGCTGCCTTCATGGTGAAACGACTGCGACCAGCCGTGACGCAGTCCATGTTTCTGTTGGGCATCCCATAGCGGCAAGGTTTGCGAAAACACGTCCTGGGTCCAGACAATCGGCAGCATCGAATGATTGCAGTGTGCTATTACCGGATCGATTTTGCTGTAGCTCTGTTTTTCATAAAGTTGATTCCACTCCTTCGGATAGTTATTGATTCGCAAAGTTTTGAAGTCAGCGTTCCGATTGGTTGATGTCAATGAGATAGCACAAAAATTGAATCCAATGTTTTGAGCAAATCGCTGCAGGATCGGATAAGCAGTCTCTATTTCCCTTGCTAAAGTCAGTTGCTTTAATTGCGACTCCTTCCACATTTCCATCGCTCACTCTCCATGAGTCTTTCCTGGGGTGCTTTTTTGGATCCAATGGGATCAAGCACGCAATCGAGTGTAGGACAGGTCTTACACATGGCGTTGAATTTTTTCGCTCTTGAATAGACACGTTAGTTGCTGGAAAGGTTATTAGTCGGCAAACACGTGTTGTATTTAACCTGTCATTCAATGGGGTTATGAATACCGCCGTACTAATCGGATTTGGGTTTACTTCTCATTTCTCCAGGCTGTCTGAGTGGCAAAACATTACAAAGACAGTGGTGTTTATGTTATGGGTTTGCGCGAGACTGTAAGGGACTTTTCAGTGGAGTGCCCCATGACTGTCAGCGCAGAGAAATTTAGTGCCCAGATCCTGCTCGATGTGCAGCCTTTGACCCCCAGTCTGTTTACCCTGCGCACCACGCGCGATGCGGGTTTCAGGTTTCGCGCAGGACAATTCGCCCGCTTGGGGGTGACCAAGGCTGATGGCAATACGGTCTGGCGTGCCTACTCGATGGTCTCTTCGCCTTTTGACGAGTTTCTCGAGTTCTTTTCCATCGTGGTGCCGGGTGGCGAATTCACCAGTGAACTTAGCCGCTTGCAGGTCGGCGATACCCTGCTGGTGGAGCGCCAGGCCTTTGGTTACCTGACGCTGGATCGGTTTATCGACGGTCGGGACCTGTGGCTGTTATCCACCGGAACCGGAGTCGCGCCGTTTTTGTCGATTCTGCAGGACTTCGAGGTGTGGGAGCGTTTTGAGCGGATCATTCTGGTGTACAGCGTGCGCGAAGCGCGGGAACTGGCCTATCAGCCGTTGATTGCAGAACTGTCCAAGCGTGATTACCTGGCTGAACATGCCCATAAGCTGCGGTTTATTCCCACGGTTACCCGCGATCACACGCCGGGCGCCTTGCACGGTCGCATCACCACGCTGATTGAAAACGGCGAGCTGGAACGTGAAGCCGGCGTTGAACTGACCCCCGAGCACTCGCGCGTCATGCTGTGCGGCAATCCGCAGATGATCGATGACACCCGGGCACTGCTGAAACAACGCCACATGAGCCTGAGCCTGACGCGACGGCCGGGACAGGTGGCGGTGGAAAACTACTGGTAAAAAAAACGGCGCCATCAGGCGCCGTTCTTTATTCATCAAGCAGTCAAGGCCGGTTGTTCTGGGCCTTGAGCAGATCGCGGATCTCGCCAAGCAACTCTTCTTCCTTGGTCGGAACCGGTGGCAGGGAAGGGGCTACGGCTTCTTCGCGTTTCAGACGGTTGATGGCTTTGACACCCATGAAAATAGCGAAGGCGACGATCACGAAGTCCAGAATGCTCTGGATGAATTTACCGTATGCCAATACCACGGCAGGGGCGTTGCCCTCGGCGGCTTTTAGCGTGATGGCCAGATCACTGAAGTCCACCCCTCCGATCAGCAGGCCGATTGGCGGCATGATCACATCGCCGACAAACGACGAAACGATTTTGCCGAAGGCGGCACCGATGATGATACCGACGGCCATGTCGACCACATTGCCTTTGACCGCGAAGGCCTTGAACTCACTTAGCACGCCCATAGGTTATTTCCTTGTTACAGATGAGTTTGGTGTACGCAGTGTAAATCAGCAAAACGCGTCCTGCGCGAAACACCTTCTTACAATGCCCGTTTTTATCGACACATGAATCGACGATTAGTTTGCAAAGTGCCACTAATCGCGCGCGAAATACGCCGTAAATCGCTGATCGCAAAGCCATTTTTTTCAATCGTCGGGTTACGAACTTTCTATTTATGTTCACCGGCATAGCCCTCTAGCCTCTGGTTGGCGCACCTGGATGCGCCCAAAAAAACCAGAGGAACCTGATATGAATTCCACCCTTGGACTGGGGGCTTTTCCCCATCGCCGTACGCTCGGCGTACTCACCGCCAGCCTGTTGACCTTCTCCGTGCACGCCGCGCCCCTGACCCGGGACAACGGTGCAGCGGTGGGCGACAATCAGAACTCGCAAACCGCCGGCGCCAACGGCCCGGTGCTGCTGCAAGACGTGCAACTGATCCAGAAACTCCAGCGTTTCGACCGTGAGCGCATTCCCGAGCGTGTGGTGCATGCCCGCGGTACCGGTGCCCATGGCACGTTCACGGTGACCAACGATCTCAGCGACCTGAGCAAGGCCAAGGTGTTCGCTGCCGGGCAGGTGACGCCAGTGTTCGTGCGCTTCTCCGCAGTGGTACACGGTAACCACTCCCCGGAAACCTTGCGCGATCCACGGGGTTTTGCCACCAAGTTCTACACCGCCGACGGCAATTGGGACCTGGTGGGCAACAACTTCCCGACCTTTTTCATCCGCGATGCGATCAAGTTTCCGGACATGGTCCACGCCTTCAAGCCCGATCCACGTACCAACCTTGACGATGACTCGCGTCGTTTCGACTTCTTCTCCCATGTGCCGGAAGCTACTCGTACGCTGACCGAGCTGTACTCCAATTCGGGTACTCCAGCCAGTTATCGGGAGATGGACGGTAACGGCGTGCATGCCTACAAGTTGGTTAACGCCAAAGGCGAAGTGCACTATGTGAAGTTTCACTGGAAAAGTTTGCAGGGCATCAAGAACCTGACACCTGAACAAGTCGAAAAAGTTCAGGGCAAGGATTACAGTCATATGACTAATGATCTGGTCAGTCATATCAATAAGGGTGATTTCCCGAAATGGGACTTGTACATCCAAGTACTGAATCCGCAAGATTTGTCCAAGTTTGATTTCGATCCATTGGACGCCACCAAGATCTGGCCGAATGTTCCTGAGCGAAAAGTTGGACAAATGGTGTTGAACCGTAATCCAGCCAACGTGTTCCAGGAAACCGAACAAGTTGCGATGGCTCCGGCCAATGTTGTGCCGGGTATCGAACCTTCAGAAGATCGTCTATTGCAAGGCCGAGTGTTTTCTTATGCCGATACGCAAATGTATCGTCTTGGAGCCAATGCCCTGCAGTTGCCGATCAACGCGCCAAAAGTTGCCGTCAACAATGGCAATCAGGACGGTGCGATGAACTTTGCAGCCACGCAGTCTGGCGTGAACTATCAGCCAAGCCGCCTGCAACCGCGTGAAGAGCCGCAAAGCGCGCGTTACAGCCAGCTGGCACTGTCGGGCAGCACCCAGCAGGCGAAGATTCAGCGTGAGCAGAACTTCAAACAGGCCGGTGATCTGTATCGATCGTTCAGCCAGCAGGAACGTCAGGATCTGATCGCCAGCTTCGGCGGTTCGCTGGCGACCACCGATGACGAGAGCAAGCACATCATCCTGTCCTTCCTTTATAAGGCCGATCCGGAGTATGGCACCGGCGTGACCAAAGCGGCCAAGGGCGACCTGAGCCGGGTTAAGGCGCTGGCGGCGAAACTGGTCGACTGATCTCTACGCCATGCAACGCGGGGCCTGACTCAGGCCCCGTTCTGCTCAAGGAGAAGGCTGATGCGATTTTGTCTGTTATTGCTGCTCGGTTGCCTGTCATTTACAGCGCTGGCCGAACAGAACCCCGAGGCGATCAAGGCGCAGTTGCAGGATTACTATTTCGATGCCGCACGGCGTGGTGATGTGCCGATGCTCGAGACCTTTATCGGGTCCGGTTATTCCCTCGATACCCGCGACAGCAAGGGCTACACCGCTTTGATTCTGGCGGCGTATCACGGCCAGGCCGCGGCAGTTGACCGGTTACTGGCGGCGGGCGCTGATGCCTGCGCGCAGGACCAGCGTGGCAACACGGCGTTGATGGGCGCGATTTTCAAAGGCGAGATTCAGATCGCCCGAAGGCTGATGGCTACCGATTGCAGCCCTGATCAACGCAACGGCGCGGGTCAGACCGCGGCGATGTACGCCGGGTTGTTCAAGCGCGTCGAACTGCTCGATGCGCTCAAGGCCAAGGGCGCCGACCTCAACGCCGAGGATCCGCTGGGCAATAGCGCCGCGCGTCTGGCCAACGGCGAAATCCGCACCGCCGCGCCGCGCTGAACGGTGGCTGCGTTATCATCGCGGTTTTTGCCGGGGGATCCAGATGGCCAAGGCCAAGCGCATGTACGGCTGCACCGAGTGCGGCGCAACTTTTCCCAAGTGGGCGGGCCAGTGCGGCGAGTGCGGCGCCTGGAACACCCTGACCGAAACCATGATCGAAAGCGGCGGCGCCACCGCGCCCACCGGGCGTACCGGCTGGGCCGGGCAGCAGGCGCAGATCAAGACCCTGGCCGAAGTCAGCATCGAGGAAATTCCGCGCTTCTCCACCGCGTCCGATGAACTGGACCGGGTTTTGGGTGGCGGTCTGGTCGACGGCTCGGTGGTGCTGATCGGAGGCGACCCGGGTATCGGCAAGTCGACGATTTTGTTGCAGACCCTGTGCAACCTCGCCAAGAGCATGCCGGCGCTGTACGTCACCGGCGAAGAATCCCAGCAACAAGTGGCGATGCGCGCCCGGCGCCTGGGTCTGCCCCAGGATCAACTGCGGGTGATGACCGAAACCTGCATCGAAACCATCATCGCCACCGCCCGTCAGGAAAAGCCCAAGGTGATGGTGATCGACTCGATCCAGACCATTTTCACCGAACAATTGCAGTCGGCGCCGGGCGGCGTATCGCAGGTACGCGAAAGTGCGGCGCTGCTGGTGCGTTATGCCAAGCAGAGCGGCACAGCGATTTTCCTCGTCGGTCACGTCACCAAGGAAGGCGCACTCGCCGGCCCGCGGGTGCTGGAGCACATGGTCGATACCGTGCTGTATTTCGAAGGCGAGTCCGATGGCCGTTTGCGTTTGCTGCGGGCGGTGAAGAACCGTTTCGGTGCGGTCAATGAACTGGGCGTGTTCGGCATGACCGACAAGGGCCTGAAAGAAGTCTCCAACCCGTCGGCGATTTTTCTCACCCGTGCGCAGGAAGAAGTACCGGGCAGTGTGGTCATGGCCACATGGGAAGGCACCAGGCCGATGCTGGTGGAAGTGCAGGCGCTGGTGGATGACAGCCATCTGGCGAATCCGCGCCGTGTGACGCTGGGCCTTGATCAGAACCGATTGGCGATGTTGTTGGCGGTATTGCATCGCCATGGCGGTATTCCGACCCACGACCAGGACGTGTTCCTCAACGTGGTCGGTGGGGTGAAGGTGCTGGAAACCGCATCGGATCTGGCGTTGATGGCGGCGGTGATGTCGAGCCTGCGCAACCGGCCGTTGCCGCATGACCTGCTGGTGTTTGGCGAAGTCGGTTTGTCTGGGGAGGTGCGCCCGGTGCCGAGTGGGCAGGAGCGTCTGAAGGAAGCGGCCAAGCATGGCTTCAAACGGGCGATCGTGCCCAAGGGCAATGCGCCGAAGGAGGCGCCGCCGGGGCTGCAGATCATTGCCGTGACCCGTTTGGAGCAGGCGCTCGACGCGCTGTTCGAATAACCACAATTTCCTTGCAGGAGCTGCCGCAGGCTGCGATCTTTTGATCTTCTAAAACAAGATCAAAAGATCGCAGCCTGCGGCAGCTCCTGCAAGGGTCACAGTTCGATCAGGGCGCCCAGTTCGCGCTCAAGTTCGGCCTCATCCGCAAGATTCAGTTCGATCAACCGTCGCAAGCGCTGAATCGATTCCAGGCTGATATGCCGGCAGACAAATCCCAACTGGCCGTTCTCTTCATGAGCCAGATGCACATCCATCTGAATATCCACGTCATCGCTCAGATGAATGTCGACGAAGAAGTCCTGCTCTTTGTCCCCAAGCCAAGGATCCGGCCGCTCGATCAGCAGCCCCTTGAGCGACAGATCGATCAACTTCACGGGCCAGATGAATTGGCCCTGACTCAGCTCGGTTCTGGCATCGAACGCAATACGTTTGAAGCGACGGCGATTGGCTGGGTGTTCGCTCATGGCGCAATCCTCGGAAGAGTTCGCTGACTATAGACCCGAGCATTGGGTGGCTGCCAATCAACCAAGCGTCTAGACCAACGTCGGGGTATGGCCTTTGGCGCCGTAAGCGCTAAACTCGGGGTGGCTGTCTTTCTTGTCCACCCTGGCTGGAATAATAAAATGAAAAATAATAATAGCCTGCTACGCCACTTACCCTGGCTAGTGCTGGCAATCGTAGGAGCGTGCGCCCTGGGCGTAGTGGCATTGCGCCGAGGAGAGGCGATCAACGCCTTGTGGATCGTGGTCGCGGCCGTGGCCATTTATCTGGTTGCGTACCGTTACTACAGTCTGTTCATCGCCAACAATGTGATGCAACTCGATCCGCGTCGGGCCACCCCCGCCGTGCTCAACAACGACGGTCTGGACTACGTTCCAACCAACAAACACATTCTTTTCGGTCACCACTTCGCGGCCATCGCCGGCGCAGGGCCTCTGGTCGGCCCGGTATTGGCGGCGCAGATGGGCTATCTGCCCGGCACGCTGTGGCTGATTGCCGGGGTGGTGCTGGCGGGTGCGGTGCAGGACTTCATGGTCCTGTTCATGTCGACCCGGCGCAACGGCCGTTCGCTGGGCGACATGGTGCGTGAAGAAATGGGCCGCATCCCCGGCACCATCGCCCTGTTCGGCTGCTTCCTGATCATGATCATCATCCTCGCGGTGCTGGCGCTGATCGTGGTGAAAGCCCTGGCTGAAAGCCCGTGGGGTATCTTCACCGTGATGGCGACCATCCCGATCGCGATGTTCATGGGCATCTACATGCGCTACATCCGTCCGGGCCGTATTGGCGAGATCTCGGTCATTGGCGTGTTGCTGCTGCTCGGTTCGATCTGGCTCGGCGGGCAGATTGCCGCTGATCCGGTGTGGGCCAAGGCCTTCAGCTTCACCGGCGTGCAAATCACCTGGATGCTGATCGGTTATGGCTTCGTCGCCGCCGTGTTGCCGGTGTGGTTGATTCTGGCGCCGCGCGACTACCTGTCGACGTTCCTCAAGATCGGCACCATCATTGCCCTGGCGATCGGCATTCTGGTGACCATGCCCGAGCTGAAAATGCCGGCGCTGACCCAGTTCGTCGACGGCACCGGGCCGGTGTGGAAGGGCGGTCTGTTCCCGTTCCTGTTCATCACCATCGCTTGCGGTGCGGTATCGGGTTTCCACGCGCTGATTTCTTCGGGCACCACGCCGAAGCTGCTGGATAACGAAACCAACGCGCGCTACATCGGTTACGGCGGCATGCTGATGGAATCGTTTGTGGCGATCATGGCCATGGTTGCCGCTTCGGTGATCGAGCCGGGCGTGTACTTCGCCATGAACAGCCCGGCCGCTGTGGTCGGCGGTGACGTCGCATCGGTGGCGCAGATGGTCAGCAGCTGGGGTTTTGCGATCACGCCGGAGGCGCTGCAAGCCGTGGCGCATGACATTGGCGAAACCACCATCCTCGCCCGTGCCGGTGGTGCGCCGACCCTGGCGGTCGGTATTGCGCAGATCCTGCACAGTGTCCTGCCGGGTGAAAACACCATGGCGTTCTGGTACCACTTCGCGATCCTGTTCGAAGCGCTGTTCATTCTGACTGCTGTGGACGCCGGTACCCGTGCCGGGCGCTTCATGCTGCAGGACCTGCTCGGCTCCTTCGTTCCGGCGCTCAAGCGTACCGAATCGTGGACCGCCAACCTGATCGCCACCGCCGGTTGTGTGGCGATGTGGGGCTGGTTGCTGTATCAGGGCGTGATCGATCCACTGGGCGGCATCAACACCCTGTGGCCGCTGTTCGGCATCTCCAACCAGATGCTGGCCGGTATTGCGCTGATGCTCGGCACCGTGGTCCTGATCAAGATGAAGCGCCAGCGCTACATCTGGGTCACCCTGCTGCCAGCCGCCTGGCTGTTGATCTGCACCACCACTGCAGGCTTCATCAAGCTGTTCGATGCCAACCCGGCGATCGGCTTCCTGTCGCTGGCCAAGAAGTACAGCGATGCACTGGCCGCCGGCCAGGTGATTGCCCCGGCCAAGAGCATCGAGCAGATGCAGCACGTGATCTTCAACGCCTACACCAACGCAACGCTTACCGCGCTGTTCCTGTTCGTGGTCTTCAGTATCCTGTTCTATGCGCTCAAGGTCGGCATCGCCGCCTGGGGCAAAAAAGAGCGTACGGATAAAGAATCGCCATTCCAGGCCTTGCCGGACGCGTAACCAGAGGATTGCACCATGTTCAATGACCTGAGTCGCCTCGGTAAATACCTCGGTCAGGCCGCGCGCCTGATGGTCGGCATGCCCGACTACGACACCTACGTCGAGCATATGCAAACCAAACACCCGGACAAACCGGTGATGAGCTATGAGATGTTCTTCCGCGAACGTCAGGAAGCGCGTTACGGTGGCAAGGGTGGGCCGAAGTGCTGTTGAGCTGACAGCCTGCGGTTGAGGTAATCCCCCTGTGGGAGCGAGCCTGCTCGCGAATACGGAGTGTCAGTTGATGAATGATTTGACTGACACACCGCTTTCGCGAGCAGGCTCGCTCCCACAGTTGTTTTTGTGTTGTTCATTCATTTTGTGAAGGGGATCTGTTTTGTCTTCACCCATACCTGTAACGGTACTCAGCGGTTTCCTCGGTGCCGGCAAGACCACCTTGCTGCGCCATCTGCTTAAAGCCGAGCACGGCCTGAAAATCGCCGTGATCGAGAACGAATTTAGCGACGCCGGCATCGACACCCAGTTGCTCGGCGATGAACCGGTGCAAGTCATGACCCTGGCCAACGGCTGCGTCTGTTGCACCATCCACACCGACCTGACCAAGGCCTTGTACCTGCTGCTCGAACGCCTGGACAGCGGTGAAATCGCTTTTGATCGGCTGGTGATCGAGTGCACCGGTCTGGCCGATCCAGCGCCTGTGGCGCAAACCTTTTTCATTGACGAAGAACTGCGCGAACGCTATCTGCTCGACGGCATCATCACCCTGGTAGATGCCGCTCACGCCGACCAGCACCTGACCCAGACCATCGCCCAGGCGCAGATCGGTTTCGCCGACCGCTTGCTGGTGAGCAAAACCGATCTGGTGGATGAGGCGACGTTCAACGCACTGAGCGAACGCCTGAGGCGAATCAACCGTCGTGCGCCAATCCGCGTGGTCGAGCACGGCAACATCGATCTGGCGGAACTGCTCGACGTGCGCGGCTTCAACCTCAATGCCGACCTGGGCGGAGTGAGTCTGCGTCCGGTGAGCAAGGCGCCTTCCATCGACCGCATCTCCAGTCTGGTGCTGCGCACAGACCAG
This sequence comes from Pseudomonas sp. B21-051, assembly GCF_024748795.1. Classification (NCBI taxonomy): domain Bacteria; kingdom Pseudomonadati; phylum Pseudomonadota; class Gammaproteobacteria; order Pseudomonadales; family Pseudomonadaceae; genus Pseudomonas; species Pseudomonas sp. B21-051. The sequence continues at coordinate 5,144,365 of NZ_CP087166.1, read as the reverse complement.
CCGCTGGATATCGATCAACTCAGCGAGTTCATGAACGAGCTGCTGGAAGAGCACGGCAAACAGTTACTGCGTTACAAGGGTGTGCTGAACATTGCTGGCGAGGATCGACGGCTGGTGTTTCAGGGCGTGCTGAAACTCTACGGTTTTGACTGGGATACCGAGTGGGCCGAGGGTGAGGTGCGGGAAAGTGTCATCGTGTTTATTGCTGACGATCTGCCGGAAGAGAAAATTCGGGCCGGGTTTGCCAGAGTGACTTCTGCCTGATGGATCCTGGTTGTCAGCGATGGCCTCTTCGCGAGCAGGCTCGCTCCCACAGTAATCCGCATTCTGTCAGGAGGAATGCAGTTCACTGTGGGAGCGAGCCTGCTCGCGAAGACGATCTAACCGACAGCGCAATGCTCAAGGGCTGAACCCAGCAGGGTCTGCTCAAGATGATCCAGGTGCTGATTCATCAACAAACCAGCCTTGGAAACATCTCCCAGCTCCACCGCCTCGATAATCGCCAGGTGCTCCTGCCACGCGCAGCAACCTGGCGTTGATCCATCACACCGCGCAATCGCCAGCGACGTCAACGGCACCAGACTGCCAAGAAAATGCGCCAACGGTGCATTCCCCGCCATCCGTGCCAACTGCAGATGGAACTCGCCGGACAATCGAATCGCCGCAGCACGCCGTTCCTGTGTCACGGCCAGACGTTCGCGTTCGACCAGCGTGCGCAAGCGTTTCAAACCCTCCGCTGACGCATTCTGGCAGGCCAGGCGTACCAGTGTCGCTTCGGTCAGGCGCCTGGCGTGCAGGGTTTGCCGGGTCTGCTCGGCATCCGGCGCCGCGACCCGTGGCCGATGATTGGCGCGCAGCACAATCACCTGCTCATGGGACAACTGCGTCAGTACCCGGCGCACATCGGCGCGGCTCACGCCAAACATCTGCTTGAGACTGTCTTCGGTGAAGCGGCTGGCCGGGTTGATTCGCCGGTCCAGAATCGCGTCGAACAGCCGCGGGTACAGATCATCGGCCGGCGCCTGCAGGCGGGAGAAGGGCAGGGGGGCCGACATCTGACGAGTGTGCGGCGACGTGGCAAGACTGTTCATGGCCGGTCTCCAGTGTGAATTCTTCAGTGGCTGAGGTTGTCTTCCGGAATGTTCAATTCAATGCCCATGCGCTGGCCTTCGCGCAGGATGTGCCGACGCATTTCGGCGCTGGCCTGAGCGCTGTTCTTGCTGCGGATTGCGCGCACCACCGCTTCGTTTTCTTCCAGACGCTCAGCCAGATGCTCAGGCGAATTGCGCAGCACTTCGGCGCTTTGCTTGAGGGCATTGCTGGTTTGCTGCACCACACTCTGGAAGATCGGGTTCGAAGTCAGGGTGAACAGCTCTTCGTGGAAGGCGATGTAGGCGCTGACCCCGGCTTCGCTGTCCCCCGCTTCAAGGGCTTCGCGCATGTCCATCAACGTCAGGCGCAACTGGCCGACTTCCTTGCTGCTGATCGACTGCGCCACCAGACCGACGATGAACGGCTCAAGGGTGTAGCGCAGTTGCAGCACGTCTTCGAGGCTGGCGCCGGCCACCGCGCTGTCGTGGCTCTGGCTGTCACTGAGCTGGGCGTCGAGCACCACCACGCCTTTGCCCGGCATCGAACGCACCAGGCCAAGGGTTTCGAGGACGATCACCGCTTCGCGCAGGCTCGGACGGCTGATGCCCAGTTGTTCGGCCAGTTCGCGCTGGCCCGGCAGCATGTCGCCGGAGCGCCACTGACCGCGGGCGAGGGCGGCGCGCAGTTTTTCTACGACTGAGTTGACGACGGTTGATGTGGTGATCACTTGTCTTGCTCCGTGAGCCCGCTGGGGTTGCCGCAAACAAGATCAAAAGATCGCAGCCTGCGGCAGCTCCTGCGGGGTTGAAAATCAGAACTCTTGCTGGTGCGCCGGAGTTCCGGTTTTACGCGGTTGAAAGGTGTAGCCCTGCTGACCGCTGAGTACTTTGTTTGCGCGTTGTACGTCGATGTCCTTTTCCCAACGGGCGATGGCCACGGTAGCGACGCAGTTGCCGATCAGGTTGGTCAGCGCCCGACCGATGCCCATGAACCAGTCCACTGCCAGTACCAGCACCAGACCCACTACCGGAATCGCCGGGATCGCCGTCAGCGTCGCCGCCAGAATCACCAGCGCCGAGCCGGGAATGCCGTGGGCGCCCTTGGAAGTGATCAGCGACACCAACAGAATCGTCAGCAGATCGGTCATCGCCAGTGGCGTGCCGGTGGCATTGGCAATGAACACGATGGCCAGGGTCAGGTAGATTGAAAAGCCGTCGAGGTTGAACGAGTAACCGGTGGGAATCACCAGGCCGACCGTCGAGCTGCCAATGCCTAGATGTTCAAGTTTGCGCATGATCTGTGGCAGTACGGCGTCGGAAGAAGCGGTGCCCATGACGATCAGCAATTCTTCGCGCAGGTACTTGAGCAGCGGCCACAGACGCAGGCCCGAGGCGCGCATCACCACGCCGAGGATCACGCTGACGAACGCCATGCAGGTCAGGTAGAACAGGCCGACCAGACTGCCCAGATGTTGCAGCGAATCAAGGCCGTATTTGCTGGTGGTGAAGGCGATGGCGCCGAACACGCCGATCGGCGCCAGGCGCACGATCATGCCCATGATCCGGAAGATCACATGGCTCAGCTCGTTGATCAGCCGTGAGATCCCGGAAGCCGCTTCGCCCACCAGGTTCAGCGCGCTGCCGAACAGCACCGAGAACAGCAGCACTTGCAGAATGTTGTTGTCGGCGAAAGCACCGAGCACCGAGGTCGGGATCAGGTCCATCAGAAATTGCGTGGTGGTGTGCATGTGCTGGCCGCGTTCGGCGATGTCGCCCATGTCGGCTGCAGACAACTGCTCCAGATGGATATTCGCGCCACTGCCGATTCCGGTGCTGAAGGCGAATAACAGGCCGATCACCAGCGCGATGGTGGTCAGCACCTCAAAGTAGATCACGGATTTGAGGCCGATGCGCCCGACCTTCTTCAGGTCGCCTGCGCCGCTGATGCCGCTGACCACCACGCAGAACACGATCAGGCCGATGAGCATCTTGATCAGTTTGATGAAGCCGTCGCCCAACGGTTTCAGCTGAGCGGAATATTCGGGAAGGGTCAGCCCGCAGACGATGCCGAGCACCAGTCCGAGAACCACTTGGAGGAAGATTGAACGCGAGCACCATCTGAGCATGGGAGGAATCCTGGTCGGTGTCCTGGCTGCCGTGTGCGGAGCACATCAGATTCAGGACTTAATTATTGTGGTCTTACCGGTATGTCCAGTGCGGGTGCAGTCTACGCTCGGTTTTTTCGGGATGACAAGTGAAAATCATGTAATTGGCATGACCGGTCTGACCAGTGGTGTTCCGTCATGCGGTGAGGCTGTCTGCAAGTCGATGACGCCCGGCTATCTTGCCGGGCGCCTGAGGTTGCAGCAGGTGATTAGCGCTAGCGCGCAAAGTGCCTCGGTGACAACGCTGTCAGTAAGGAACGTTGCGTTGCAGGATGTTCATTTTGAAATCGAGGACGGCGGCGCTGCGGGACGCAAGGGTCCGCACAAAGGTGCCAACCTTCGGGTCGTACTTGTTGCGGCTCAGACCTGCCTGCAGCAAACGGCCGCTTCGGGTCTGGATTCTGACGGTGGGGGTGTTGCTGTCGATTTCATCCAGCGTGATGATTTTGCCTTTGGCATCCAGAAGATTGAAAGTCGTCTGGTCACCGTCGTCAGGGCTATAGGCATTAAGGAAATCCTCCTCCTCTTTGCTGACGGTCATGTAGTGATAAGTGCCAGGGGTAAATATATACATCGTGTAATAGTCATCGATACAGCGGAAGTAAAACGTCAGTGCATCAGGTGCAACATCCGGCTTCAAAAACAGATAGTTGGAAACATCAATATGGTGGGAGAAGCTGAAGAACTCGTAGTCGGGGCGAGGAGTGGTCACTTTTCTACCATAGGTCAGTCTCGGAAAGTGTGGATAACCAAACCGAGTGCTCAATGTCGCCGTAAAGGATTTTTCCTGGTTTGTACTCATGATGTTGCCTTGTCAAGTATTGGGAGTTAACGCTGAATGGCCAATAAGCCATAACGTGATGAAGTGTTCCCGTGAGCGGTCAGATCTCGTCCGGATTACTCAGGAACGATGCGTTGCGTTCGATGATGCGTAACTTGAAAACCACACCCTCTCCATCGAGTTCAGACAGATAGAGATAAGGCGCGCCCTTGCGGCGGATAATGCCGATGGCCTTCGAATTACGAGCCTTGAGTCGAACACGCTGAATGCCGCCCTTCATTTCTTGCAGGGTAACAATCCGGTTTTCAAGGCTCATCAGGTTGAAGGATGTCGTGTCACCGTCGTCCGGCAGATAGGCACCCAGTACCTTTTGGGCACTCTTGCTGATGCAGTGCCCGGTGTAAGTCGGGTGTGAGCGGATATAGAGATGGTAGTAATCGTCCGTGCAGCGAAAATAAACCGTCAAGGGTGCATGCAACGCAATCTCTTGAGCGGGACGACATCCCAGCAGATGTGAATCGTCCCGGACTGTTGGCGCGCCGGTAAAGAAACCACCTGAAAATGTTCTGTCGTTGCGCAGAGCCGGAGTGCCATGCAGTTGGCCAAGAAAATCGACGTGTTGATCGTCAAGTTCCAGTGTCGCAATAAAAGAATTCTGCCTGTCGGTAATCATGAACTCATCCTTGAATTCCTTGTGGTCAACTTTTTAGAGTGTGGCTTTAGCCGATTTAATTATAGGTTTGTCATTCTGGTAGTTGGTTTGGGTGGGGCTTTTTGTTGTTGTGTGGCAGCAACAGTACCAGCTAAGTTGTGGGGTGAGTCTGTTTTTGGTCGGCGCTTATTGTTTCAGGCTTTTTAATTATGTTATCCAGACAAGGGTTGCGATATTTATTCAGGCGAAAAAAAACCGGCCATCTCTGGCCGGTTTTTCATGCTGCGGACTTAACGTCGCATCAAGCGCCGTATACCGGCAGTTTCTTGCAGATGGCTTTGACTTTCTCACGAACGGCGTCGATCACCGCTTCGTTGTTCAGGTCAGCCAGGATGTCGCAGATCCAGCCGGCCAGTTCTTTGCACTCTGCCTCTTTGAAGCCGCGAGTGGTCACAGCCGGGGTACCGAAGCGCAGACCGGAAGTGACAAACGGCGAGCGTGGATCGTTTGGTACCGAGTTCTTGTTCACGGTGATGAACGCTTTGCCCAGCGCGGCGTCGGCGTCTTTACCGGAGATGTCCTGCTTGATCAGCGACAGCAGGAACAGGTGGTTCTTGGTACCGCCGGACACTACGTCGAAACCGCGCTCGATGAACACTTCGGCCATGGCCTGGGCGTTCTTCACCACTTGTTCCTGGTAAGCCTTGAACTCAGGCTGCAGTGCTTCCTTGAAGCAGATCGCTTTAGCGGCGATCACGTGCTCCAGCGGGCCACCCTGGGCGCCCGGGAATACCGCGGAGTTCAGCTTCTTCTCGATCTCGGCGTTGGCGCGCGCCAGGATCAGACCGCCACGAGGACCGCGCAGGGTCTTGTGCGTGGTGGTGGTGACCACGTCAGCGAAAGGCACCGGGTTCGGGTAGACGCCAGCGGCGACCAGACCGGCCACGTGAGCCATGTCGACGAACAGGTAAGCACCGACTTTGTCAGCGATGGCGCGGAAGCGCGGGAAGTCCAGAATCTGCGAGTAGGCAGAGAAACCGGCCACGATCATTTTCGGCTTGTGCTCAACCGCCAGACGCTCGACTTCGTCGTAGTCGATCAGACCGTTGGCGTCGATGCCGTACTGCACCGCGTTGTACAGCTTGCCGGAGGAGGAAACGCTGGCGCCGTGAGTCAAGTGACCACCGTGGGCCAGGCTCATGCCCAGGATGGTGTCGCCACCTTGCAGCAGAGCCAGGTAGACAGCGGCGTTGGCTTGGGAACCGGCGTGCGGCTGAACGTTGGCGTAGTCGGCGCCGAACAGCTCTTTGGCGCGGTCGATGGCCAGTTGCTCGACAACGTCGACGTACTCGCAACCACCGTAGTAGCGCTTGCCCGGGTAGCCTTCGGCGTATTTGTTGGTCAGTACCGAGCCTTGAGCTTCCATCACCGCAGGGCTGGTGTAGTTTTCCGAAGCGATCAGCTCAATGTGCTCTTCCTGGCGCTGAGCTTCTTGCTCCATGGCGGCAAAGAGATCGGCGTCGTACTTGGCAATAGTCAAATCACGGCTGAACATGGCGGTCCTCAAGGATCGGGGGGCAGAAAAGGGGGGCATTCTAACCCAATGGGTTTTGGATGGCATATGAAACGACATCATGTCGCAGACAAGTGGCGTTCATGCCAGATGTGCGGTGCTTTTGAAGGCCTCTTCGCGAGCAGGCTCGCTCCCACAGTAATCGAGGCAGGCCTGCGATTTTGTGATCGACATCAATCCCTGTGGAAGCGAGCCTGCTCGCGAAGGGCGCGCCGCCGATGTTCAGTCGAACATGAAGAGGGCGTCGTTACTGAACTGCGCTTCAAACCGGCTCGCCGGCATCGGCCGGCCGAACAGATAACCCTGCACTTCATCGCAACCGTGCTCGCGCAGGAAGTCCAGTTGCTCATGGGTTTCCACGCCTTCGGCGATTACCGCCAGATTCAGGCTGTGGGCCATGGCGATGATCGCGCGAGCGATCTGCGCGTCCTGTTCGCCGGACGGCAGGCCGTCGACGAAGGTGCGGTCGATCTTCAGCACATCGATCGGGAATTGCTTGAGGTAGTTCAGCGATGAATAACCGGTGCCGAAGTCGTCGACCGCAATGCTCAGGCCGAGGTTCTTCAGCCCGGCGAGGATCTGCATCGCCTCGCTGACTTCGCGCATCAGGATACTTTCGGTCAGTTCCAGCTCCAGGCACGCCGGTGGCAGACCGGTTTCCCGCAGAATGGTGGCGATACGCGTACCGAGCTGGCCATCGGAGAACTGCCGCGCGGAAATGTTCACCGAGACTTTCGGCACGCGCACGCGGTTCTGGTGCCAGGTCTTGAGCTGGCGGCAGGCTTCGCTGATCACCCAGTCGCCGACGTCCACTACCAGACCGAGCTCCTCCAGCACCGGAATGAAATCCCCCGGCGGCACCAGTCCACGACGCGGATGACGCCAGCGTAGCAGTGCCTCGGCGCCAGTCAGGCGTTTGCCGTCGCCACTGAATTGCGGCTGGTAATACAGGACGAATTCGTTCTGCTCCAGCGCGTGGCGCAGGTCGCTTTCCAGCTCCAGACGCTCCAGCGCACTGGCGTTCATGTCGGCCTGATAGAACTGGAAGTTGTTCTTGCCGCGCTCCTTGGCGTGGTACATCGCGGTGTCGGCGTTCTTCATCAACTGGCTGAGCTCGTTGCCGTCCTGCGGGCTCAGGGCGATGCCGATACTGGCGGTGACGAAGAATTCGCGACCTTCCAGCACGAACGGACGCACCAGGCTGGCGAGGATCTGCTCGGCCACATGAATCGCCCGGTTCAGCGCCATTTCGCGGCTGGAGCGGTGCTGCAGGAGCAAGGTGAACTCGTCGCCGCCCATGCGCGCCACAGTGTCGTCATCGTCGACGCAGGCCAGCAACCGCGTGGCCATGTCTTTCAACATGCGGTCACCGGCGGCGTGGCCGAGAGAGTCGTTGATCGGTTTGAAACGATCGAGGTCGAGGAACATCAGCACCACCCACGACTTCTGCCGTTCGGCCGATTGCAGCGCGGTGTGCAGGCGATCCTGGAACAGCGTGCGGTTCGGCAGGTGGGTCAGGGCGTCGTAGTAGGCGAGGCGATGGATGCGTTGTTCGCTGGCCTTGCGCTCACTGATGTCGCTGAAGAAACACACGTAACTGGCCAGGTCGCCTTCATCGTCGAGTACCGCCGTGATGCCGACCCACGCCGGGTAATGCTCGCCGTTACGGCGCTTGAGCCAGACTTCGCCTTCCCAGGTGCTGTGCTGGTGCAATTGCTTGAGCACGTAGCGCAGGTGCGCGTCCTGTTGCTCGTCGACGGTGAGCATGTTCGGCAACTGGTCCAGCACTTCCGACACCGCGTAACCGCTGACCCGGCTGAAGGCTTCGTTGGCCTGCACGATGTAACCGGCCGGGTCGGTGATCAGAATCGCCGACGTCGAATGCTCGAATACCGTGGCGGCCATGCGCAGGTCTTTCTCGGCGCGGCGCTGCTGGCTGATGTCGCGACCGACGCCGAGCACGCCTTCGAACGCGCCGTGTTCGTCCCACACCAGCACCAGCCGCAGTTCGATCGGGATCTTGCGGCCGTCGGCGCGCAGGCAGTCGAACAGGAACATCTGCGTCTGCACCTGGCTTCGCAGTTGCGCGAGTTGCTCAGGCTTGTCGAGCGCTTTGCTCACCCGATCCATCAAGGTGTAAATGCCGGATAGCTGTTGCGGGTTGGCAATGGTCGATTGCCAGCCGTTCTGGAAGATCCACTCGGCGTCGTAACCCAGCACCGCCTGCACCGACGGGCTGACGTAGTTCAGCGACAGCTTGCTGTCAGTGGAGAAAATCACATCGCTGATGCTTTCGGCGAGCATGCGGTAGCGCTGCTCGCTGTCGCGCAACGATTCGCTGGCCTCGATCTGCTCGGTGATGTCCTTGGCCACGCCGATGATCCGCGTGACCTGATCATGCTTGTCGCGAGCCAGCGCCTGCTCACGAATATCGAAGCGCCGCCACTTGCCGTCGCGATGGCGGAAGCGCAATTGGCACTGCAACAGCTGGCTGTACCCGGCGTGCCGCTGCATCTGCCGCGAGCGGTGGTAATAGTCGGCATCCTCCGGGTGCAGGAGGATTTCCCAGAAGTACTCGCCCATCTGGTGCAGCTCGGAGCGGTTGTAACCGAGGGTCTGGCCGAGGTGGTGGTTGCTGAAAATCATCCGCTGGCTGATCACGTCCTGCACATACAGATGATCCGGCACGGTGCGCACCACGTCCGACCAGAAGCCTTCGCGCTCCAGCAGCGACAGTTCGATCAGCTTGCGGCTGGTGATGTCGTTGATGCTGAGGATCACCGCTTTATAGTCGTGCTGTTCCTCGGGCAGGCGCAGGACCATCCACAGGTGCTGATCGCGACCGTTGATATCCGGCAGTCTGATTTCCAGTTCCAGCTGTTTTTGTTGCTGCAGAACGGCGTCGAGCACTTGGTTGCCGATGGCGCACTGGCTGTGCGGATGACCGTCGATCAGCAACTGCCAGGCGTGCTCGCAGGAATTGACATTGAGCAGCTGCAGAGCGACCTGATTGACTTCGGTAACGCGCAGTTCTTGCAGCAGTTGCTGGCGCTGGGCCGGTTGGTCGAGCCAGGCCTTGAGCTGGTCGCTGGTCTGGATCTGTGCTTTGTCGAACACCTGCTTGAGGCCAGACAGATCGAGCACGCACAACGCAACGCCAGTGCCTTCGAAGATGTCCTGATAACGTCGGCGACCTTCATGCAACTGGCGCTGGCGGCGGCGCATGTTCAGCAGCGCGATCACCGGCAACATCGAGAACGCCAGGCCCAGCAGGCATTTGCCGATGAATGCCGGCAGCAGTTCTTCGAGCACGCGCTGACGGTCGAACAGCCCGCGCAACTGCCAGTCGCTGCTGCTCAGTGGCACGGTGAGCACGGTGTTGGCCATGTCGTCCGGGCTCAGCACCCCGGGCCGGGCGGAAGACAACGCTTCGTCGCGGCTGATGATTTGGTGGTTGAGGCGGTTTTCCACCAGCCACAACGGACGGATGCCGGTTTCGCCCTGCTTGGTCAGCGAGTCGAAGAAGGTCGGGGTCAGGCGCAATACCCAGTAGCCGCGCGTGCTGCCGCTGGCCTGATGCAACAACAGATGCACCACCGAGCCGTCGTCGGCGTTACTGAAGTAATGCGCCTGGGCGCGGCTGCGGCGCACCAGTTCAGCGAGGTAATCGGCGTCGTGGCTGTCGCTGGCGCTGTCGTTGAGGATTTTCCCGGACGGGCTGAGCAGGGCCAGGCTGCGCAGGTCCGGCAGCGATTGCTGGAGCTTGCGCAGCAGCGCCTGCTGTTCGTCGGACGACTGCGGTTGTTCGACGATCGGTAGCAGGTTGAGGGCGATTTGCGCATTCAGCGACATGTTCAGGCTGACCTGCGAGGCGAGGTCGGCGGTGTAGTCGATGGTGTACTGGCGCTGGTTTTTCTGGGTCTCGCGCAATTGATCGAGCAGTTGCCAGAACAGCAGGGCCAGCAGCAAAAGTACCAGCGTCGCCAATGCCCCCTTCAATGTTCCGCGCAGGGGCGAGCCGGTCCCCGGATTGGACGCGCTCACAGAAGCTGGCGGGGTAACGTTGGACAAGCTGAAATCCTGCGGTTTGGCTGGACTGGCGCGACGTGCACTATAAGCCGGACGCCCGAAGGGCGGCTAGCATGCCTTGAGTTGTGGCGAAGTGCCAGCCCCACTCGGCTGGACTGCCACCGGTCATTCAGGTAGCTTTGCCGGTTACGCGGGAGCGTTCCAGCTCCTAGAATCAGACTTTTTTCCGCGCGCACGCATTGATGACCATCAAGTGAACGACGCGCATCGGTCTGGCCGGGCATCGCCTGCGCTCCAATCATTCATCTGTCACTGACCCAAGGTTCTCCATGGCTCAATACGTCTTCACCATGCATCGGCTGGGCAAAGTTGTTCCGCCGAAGCGGGAAATCCTGAAAAACATTTCGTTGTCGTTCTTCCCCGGCGCCAAGATCGGCGTACTCGGCCTCAACGGTTCGGGTAAGTCCACGCTGCTGAAAATCATGGCCGGCGTCGACACCGAGTTCGAGGGCGAAGCCCGTCCGATGCCGGACCTGAACATCGGTTATCTGCCGCAAGAGCCACAACTTGATCCGACCAAGACTGTGCGTGAAGTGGTCGAGGAAGCGGTCAGCGTGATCAAGGACGCGCAAGCGCGTCTGGACGAGGTCTACGCCGCTTACGCCGACCCGGATGCCGACTTTGACAAGCTGGCTGCCGAACAGGCCAAGCTCGAAGCGATCCTGCAGGCCAGCGATGGTCATAACCTGGAGCGTCAACTGGAAGTCGCCGCCGACGCCCTGCGTCTGCCGGCCTGGGACGCCAAGGTCGAACACCTGTCCGGTGGTGAAAAACGTCGTGTGGCCCTGTGCCGTCTGCTGCTGTCCGCTCCGGACATGCTGCTGCTCGACGAACCGACCAACCACTTGGACGCTGATTCGGTGGCCTGGCTGGAGCACTTCCTGCACGACTTCCCGGGCACCGTGGTCGCGATCACGCACGACCGTTACTTCCTGGATAACGTTGCCGGCTGGATTCTGGAACTCGACCGCGGCGCGGGCATTCCTTACGAGGGTAACTACTCGGGTTGGCTCGAAGCCAAATCCGATCGTCTGGCGGCCGAATCCAAGCAGCAGTCGGCTCACGAAAAAGCCATGAAGGAAGAACTGGAGTGGGTGCGCAAAGGCGCGAAAGCCCGCCAGTCGAAATCCAAGGCACGTCTGCAACGCTTCGAAGAAATGCAGTCGCAGGAATTCCAGAAGCGTTCGGAAACCAACGAGATCTACATCCCGGCCGGTCCGCGTCTGGGCGACAAGGTCATCGAGTTCAAGAACGTCACCAAGGGTTACGGCGATCGCGTGCTGATCGACAACCTGTCGTTCTCCATGCCGAAGGGCGCCATTGTTGGCGTGATCGGTGGTAACGGCGCCGGTAAGTCGACCCTGTTCCGCATGCTGATGGGCAAGGAAACTCCGGATTCCGGCACCATCGAAGTCGGCGAAACCGTGCAACTGGCCTGCGTGGATCAGAGCCGCGAAGACCTCGACGGCAGCAAGACGGTGTTCCAGCAGATCTCCGACGGTTCCGACCAGATCCGCATCGGCAACTACGAGATCCCGTCGCGCACTTACGTCGGTCGCTTCAACTTCAAGGGCGGCGACCAGCAGAAGTTCGTCAAGGATCTGTCCGGTGGTGAGCGCGGTCGTTTGCACCTGGCGCTGACCCTGAAGGAGGGCGGCAACGTCCTGCTGCTCGACGAACCGTCCAACGACCTCGACGTTGAAACCCTGCGTTCCCTGGAAGAAGCCCTGCTGGACTTCCCGGGCGCCGCCATTGTGATCTCTCACGATCGCTGGTTCCTGGACCGCGTCGCGACGCACATCCTGGCGTACGAAGACGACTCGCAAGCGGTGTTCTTCGAAGGTAACTACACCGAGTACGAAGCCGACCGCAAAAAGCGCCTCGGCGAAGCGGCGGCCCAGCCACATCGGGTACGCCACAAGAAACTGGCCTGATTCGGGTTGGTTGCATGAAAAGCGGAGCCTTCGGGCTCCGTTTTTTTTGTCCGGATTTTCAGGACCAACGAGTCGCACCCTTCGCGAGCAGGCTCGCTCCCACATTTGAAATGCAGTCCCCTGTGGGAGCGAGCCTGCTCGCGAAAGCGGTGTAACTGTTGGTGCGACTTTCAGATTGGCTCTCACCAATCAGGTGCAATATCAGTCCAAAAAGCCCTCTGATTTATATCCTGTGCACCATTTAATTTCATTACTGCGACATTTTGCGCTGTTCCTGTGCGCAAATCGTTTGTTACAGTCCGGCTCAATCGCTTCCAACGACAATAAATTTGCCGAGACTTTTCCCATGATCGAATCCGTCGAATCCTTCCTTGCCCGCCTGAAAAAACGCGATCCGGATCAACCCGAATTCCACCAGGCCGTCGAAGAAGTCCTGCGCAGTCTGTGGCCGTTTCTCGAAGCCAATCCGCGTTACCTGACCTCGGGCATTCTGGAGCGCATCTGCGAGCCGGAGCGCGCAGTGGTGTTCCGCGTGTCGTGGGTCGACGATCAGGGCAAGGTCCAGGTCAATCGCGGTTTCCGCATTCAGATGAACAGCGCGATCGGCCCGTACAAGGGCGGCTTGCGCTTCCATCCTTCGGTGAACATGGGCGTGCTGAAGTTTCTCGCCTTCGAACAGACTTTCAAGAACTCCCTGACCTCGTTGCCCATGGGCGGCGGCAAGGGCGGCTCGGACTTCGATCCGAAGGGCAAGAGCGACGCCGAAGTCATGCGTTTCTGCCAGGCGTTCATGAGCGAGCTGTACCGCCACATCGGCGCGGACGTTGACGTGCCGGCCGGTGACATCGGTGTCGGTGCGCGGGAGATCGGTTTTCTGTTTGGCCAGTACAAACGCCTGAGCAACCAGTTCACCAGCGTGTTGACCGGTAAAGGCATGACCTACGGCGGCAGCCTGATTCGCCCGGAAGCCACCGGTTTCGGTTGCGTGTACTTCGCCGAAGAAATGCTCAAGCGCCGCGGGCAGACCGTCGAAGGCAAACGTGTGGCGATCTCAGGTTCCGGCAACGTCGCGCAGTACGCGGCGCGCAAGGTCATGGACCTGGGCGGCAAGGTGATTTCGCTGTCCGACTCCGAAGGCACGCTGTACTGCGAATCGGGACTGAGCGAAGAACAGTGGCAGGCACTGCTGGAACTGAAAAACGTCAAACGCGGACGCATCAGCGAACTGGCCACGGCGTTCGGTCTGGAATTCCGTGCCGGTCAGTTGCCCTGGTCGCTGCCGTGCGACATCGCGCTGCCCTGCGCAACGCAGAACGAACTCGACGCCGAATCTGCTCGTACGCTGCTGCGCAACGGCTGCGTATGCGTGGCCGAAGGCGCGAACATGCCGACCACGCTTGCGGCTGTGGATATCTTCATCGAGGCCGGCATTCTGTTCGCCCCGGGCAAGGCGTCGAACGCCGGCGGGGTAGCGGTCAGTGGGCTGGAGATGTCGCAGAACGCCATGCGCCTGCTGTGGACGGCGGGTGAGGTGGACAGCAAGCTGCACGCGATCATGCAGTCGATCCACCACGCCTGCGTGCATTACGGCGAAGAGAACGGACGGATCAACTACGTCAAAGGCGCGAACATCGCCGGCTTCGTCAAAGTCGCCGATGCGATGCTCGCGCAGGGTGTGGTTTAAGCCGGTTCGATGCGAATCACTTCAATCACCTGATCGCCAGCGGGGCGCTGCCACAGCACTTCGTCATTGAGCCGGGCGCCGAGCAGCGCCCGGCCCAGCGGCGAAGCCCAGTTGATCAGGCCCTGGCTGGCGTCGGCCTGATCTTCGCCGACCAGTTGCACCCGACTTTCGGTGTCGTGTTCGTCGGCGTAGGTTACCCAACTGCCGATCTGCACTTTATCGGTCGAGATCGCCGGGGCCGCGACCTGTGCGCTGGCGAGGCGTTGGTTGAAGTAGCGCAAATCTCTTTCAAGATCGGCCTGGCGCTGCTTGTCGGCCTGTTCGCCCTTGGCCGATTGCTCGGCGTGCAGGGCTTGCAGTTCGGCGACCTTGGCCTGCAACTGCACCAATCCCTGCGGGGTGACGTAATTGGGCTGCGCACTGACCTGCCGTTCGACGGGCTGATCGGCTTGCGCAGCGGCGTTATCTTCGTTGACGAAAGCGCGGCTCATGCTGTCCTCCTCTGCAAAGAGTTTGGGCCATGGTCGCCGGCATTTGGTTTCACTGGATGTCTGGAAACGACCTATTGCGAGCGATAAGCCCGCCCGGCGTCCTGATCTTTCTGCTGCTGCCAGGCGCGCTCACGTTCGTCCCAGTGCTCGTTGCGATACTCTTCGCGATCCTTGTTTTCCAGCATTGCCTGGCACTGGCGGAAGCCGTCGGTCCAGCCTTCGGCGTATTGCTTGTCCTTGAGATAGCGCGGCACGTTCTTGCGAAACTCGCCGCTGATCGAACCGGCGGCTTGCCGGCCACTGACGCAGCCATCGTCAAAACCGTCGGCGAAGGCCGGTGGATAACCTTTGGCGATCAAGTCTTCATGGGTGGTCTGGCAACCCCCGAGCAACAGCAAAACACCCAGCAATCCCGCACACCGCCACATCGCACTCTCCCGCGCCGATTCTCGGCTTATGGGGAAAGTCTAGAAGGTGATTCGTTGATGGGGTGTGAAAGGAAGATCAAAAGATCGCAGCCTGCGGCAGCTCCTACAGGAAAAATGCATTCCCACTGTAGGAGCTGCCGCAGGCTGCGATCTTTTAATAGTGATACCACTTCACTTCAAGCATCACTTCGGTTTCCGGCGTCGCCACATGACTGAACTCACGCTGCGCACTCAGGCGCAAACCGAGGTTGCGCGACAATTCCCACTGCTGGTTCAGGCTCAGGCTGCGGCGTACTTCGCCGTTGGTGAAGTAGTCGCCCTTGGCCTCGACGCTGAGATTGCCCAGCGGGTTTTTCCACAGCACGCCGCTGTTGAAGCCTGCGGCCGGCGTGACGAACCCGGCGAAGTCATTGTTGTGCTCGATGCGCACGGTGCCGAGGGCAAAGCCGAGCGTGTCTTCGCCCAGTTGCCAGGTACCGCCACCGCCGCCGTTGACGTGGCTGACCAGGGTTTCGTCATCATGCTTGCCCGGTACGCGCTCAAGGCCACCGGTGACTTGCCACGACAGTGGCTGCAGCAGCTCATTGCGCGGGGTCAGCGAGCGGATGGTCGCCAGGTCCAGTTGCTGGAATTGCCACTGGTTGCCTTCATACTGACGCAGCTTCATCTGCAGGATTTCGATCTGCGCGCCGAGCGGGAAGCTTTCGGCGTTGTCATTGAGATCGTGATAGGCCATGCGCAAGCCGTACTCGCCGAACGCACGATCGCCCCGCGTGCCGATGCCGGCCTGCCAGGTGCGTGACTCATGACCGTCTTCAGGCAGGCCCGGTTGTGGAATCTGCAGCTCCGGCGCCGGGTTCTTGTTGATCGCCCGCAGCAGTTCGAAGCTGCGCTGTGCGCGTTGCGCATCACGTTCCTGACCGTTGGCGCGGTAGCGCTCCAGACGATACGCCGCATCGATGATCAGCGCCTGACGATCCCGAGGCAGGGCCTTGAAGGTCGGCTCCTGCAACACCTGTTGATCGGCGCTGACCTTCAGCACCCATTGCTGTTCTTCCTTGTTCAACGGCTCGGCGCGGCTGAGCAGTTCACGCTCGCGGGACGGGCGATATTCGATACTTTCTACCAGCCCGGCCTCTTTCACCGCTTTGACCGTATCGGTAGGGATGGCGGTCAGCGGGAATTGCTCGGTCAGGCGCAGGCTTGGACGCGCCACTTGCAGCAGTTCGAGCAGGCGATACGAGCAGTTTTCGTCGAAGAAGAAATAGTCGAACTGAATCTGCTTCAGCTCCCACACATGCTCGACCATGCGCGCGGTTTCTGCTTGTGTCAGGTTCAGCCGGTATTCCCACAGGTCGCGGTTTTCCAGGCTGCGGTACTCGGAGAGTTTTTCCTGGTACGGCACCAGTGCGAACAGCCCGGGATAGCCACCCATCAAGCCCTTCCAGGCGTAGAGAATGCTGTTGTCCGAGCCTTCGATGTAGGCGCCGAAATTGATCGCGTAACTCAGCAGCGAAGTCTTGTCGCTTTGCACGTCAGCCTGGTCGATGCGCAGCAGGGTGTGGCCGAACATCGACGACGGGCTGTTGAGGTAGGCCGCCGGGAAGATCATCACCGCGCTGTGCGGCGAGACGTCCTTGAACCACTTCTTGAATTCGGCGCAATCGGGGGCGGGCAGATCGCTGAGATTGAGCTGGGCTTTCAGCCAGCGCGTACGCGCCGGGTAGACGCACTGCGCATGCTGCTCGCCGAGACTGGCCGGGGCGTACAGCGCCTGCACGGTGGCGGCCAGTTCATGGTCGGGGTGTTCGTTGCCATCGGGCGCCAGAAAGAATTTCTTGTCGCTGACATAGCTGCGCCAGCCGCCGAGCTTGGCGGTTTCGTAATGACCGAGGGAAATCCAGAAGCGGTCGTTGGCCAGTTGCTGCAAACGTTGAGGGTCGATGTGAGGCGCGGCGGACAGCGGGGCGCAGACACAGAGCGCCAGCCAGGCAAGGCGTTTGAGCATAGGTGGCAACTTAAGTCGAAAAGAAACAAAAGACCCAAGGAGGGCAGGTCCAAAAAAACAAAACCCGCTTCCCGAAAGAAGCGGGTGGGGTCGAGCTTAAGCCTGAGTCGCGTACTTGGCCAGACGTGGGTCCGACTTCAGCACGGCCAGGGTGTTGGTATGCACGTCTTCTGCGGTCACGTCAGCCTTGCTGAAGATCTGCTGGAAGTGCTCGTGAGTGACAGCAGCGAAGTGCGCGCGATCTTCTGGCGCCACGCCCAGTACCACGGCATAGGTCGTCAGCGCTTCGCCGTTGCCCTTGGCCATGTCTTCGGACAGCTCGTTCATCATGCCATTCATGGCGAACCAGGATTTACCGCCGTAGGTCAGCGACGCGTTGGTCGAGCAACCGTTGGTGCCGGAAGTCATACCGAACGTAGCGTTACCGGAAGTGCCGTTAGTGGTGGATGCCAGGAAGTGTGCCGGGGTGCCACGCTGACCTTCGAACAGCATGTTGCCCCAACCGCAATCCGGGCCACCCGGGGCTTGCGCCATGGCGTTGATGGAAACAGCGGTGAAGAGAGTACCGAGAAGAATCCGTTTCATAGCTTTGTTCTCTTTGTGTGCATACCAATGGACAGGGTTCTGGCCCCCCAAGCTCTGCTATCACAGACCCTTAAAGCGCCAGTGGGCCGGTATTAGTTCCAGCCGCGCAGTTTGGAGTTTAGGCAGGTTCCGGGGGTTCCGTGATTTTTTACAAAAGATTTGGCGATAACCCCGGTTTCACGGGGGACGGTGGGGGGGTGGCCGGTTGTCTATGCTTTGTCGTGTGGCGCGCCTTGCCAGTGGGGCACGGGCAGCGCCAGAATGCCGCTATCTGCCCCGCCTGATTGTTAAGGAAGCCCGATGCCTGATCCTGTTGCTGCCAGCCTGCGTATAGCGCCCGAAGCGCTGACTCGTCCGTTTTCCGCTGAACAGTTCAGCTTCACTACCACCAATGATCTGGAGCCCTTTCGCGGTGTGCTTGGCCAGGAACGTGCGGTCGAAGCCTTGCAGTTCGGTGTGGCGATGCCACGCCCCGGTTACAACGTCTTTGTCATGGGCGAACCCGGCACCGGCCGGTTTTCGTTCGTCAAACGCTACCTGAAGGCCGAGGGCAAACGTCTGCAGACCCCGGCGGACTGGGTCTACGTCAACAATTTCGATGAGCCGCGCGAGCCCCGCGCGCTGGAATTGCCTTCCGGCACGGCGGCCTCGTTCATCGGTGACATCAACGGCCTGATCGACAACCTGCTGGCGACGTTTCCGGCGGTGTTCGAACACCCGTCCTACCAGCAGAAGAAAAGCGCCATCGACCGCGCCTTCAACCAGCGCTACGACAAGGCCCTCGATATCATCGAGCGGCTGGCGCTGGAGAAGGACGTCGCCCTGTACCGCGACAGCAGCAATATCGCCTTCACGCCGATGCTTGAAGGCAAGGCGCTGGATGAAGCGGAATTCGCCCAATTGCCGGAAGCCGAGCGCGAACGGTTTCACGAAGACATCTCCGGCCTCGAAGAGCGTCTGAACGAAGAACTCGCCAGCCTGCCGCAGTGGAAGCGTGAGTCGAACAATCAACTGCGTCAGCTCAACGAGGAAACCATCACCCTGGCCTTGCAGCCGTTGCTCTCGCCGTTGTCCGAGAAGTACGCGGAGAACGCTGCGGTCTGCGGTTACCTGCAAGCGATGCAGGTGTACTTGCTGAAAACCGTGGTCGAGCAACTGGTCGACGACAGCAAGACCGACGCCGTGGCGCGCAAGCTGCTGGAAGAGCAATACGCGCCGAGCCTGGTGGTCGGTCATCCGGCCAGCGGCGGGGCGCCGGTAGTGTTCGAGCCGCACCCGACTTACGAAAACCTGTTCGGCCGCATCGAGTACACCACCGATCAGGGCGCGCTTTACACCACTTACCGGCAGTTGCGCCCAGGTGCTTTGCATCGCGCCAACGGCGGCTTCCTGATCCTTGAAGCGGAAAAAATGCTCAGCGAGCCGTTCGTGTGGGACGCGCTGAAACGCGCCCTGCAATCGCGCAAGCTGAAAATGGAATCGCCGCTGGGCGAGATGGGCCGTTTCGCCACGGTGACCCTCAACCCGCAGCACATTCCGTTGCAGGTCAAAGTGGTGATCATCGGTGCGCGGCAGTTGTACTACACGTTGCAGGACCTCGATCCGGACTTCCAGGAGATGTTCCGGGTGCTGGTCGACTTCGACGAAGACATCCCGATGGTCGACGAAAGCCTGGAGCAATTTGCCCAGTTGCTGAAAACCCGTACTTCGGAAGAAGGCATGGCGCCGCTGACCGCCGATGCGGTGGCGCGTCTGGCGACCTACAGCGCAAGGCTGGCCGAGCATCAGGGGCGTTTGTCGGCGCGTATCGGCGATCTGTTCCAGTTGGTCAGTGAGGCGGATTTCATTCGTCATCTGGCCGGTGATGAAATGACCGATGCCGGGCACATCGAGCGCGCCTTGAAAGCCAAGGCCACTCGCACCGGCCGGGTCTCGGCGCGGATTCTCGACGACATGCTCGCCGGGATCATCCTGATTGACACCGACGGCGCGGCGGTCGGCAAGTGCAACGGGCTGACCGTACTCGAAGTCGGTGATTCGGCGTTCGGTGTGCCGGCGCGGATCTCCGCCACGGTGTATCCGGGCGGCAGCGGCATCGTCGACATCGAGCGCGAGGTCAACCTTGGGCAACCGATCCACTCCAAGGGCGTGATGATTCTCACCGGGTATCTGGGCAGCCGTTACGCCCAGGAATTCCCGCTGGCGATTTCCGCGAGCATCGCGCTGGAGCAATCCTACGGTTACGTCGATGGCGACAGTGCGTCGCTGGGCGAGGCTTGCACGCTGATTTCGGCGCTGTCGAAAACCCCGCTCAAGCAGTGCTTTGCGATCACCGGTTCGATCAACCAGTTCGGCGAAGTGCAGGCGGTCGGCGGGGTCAACGAGAAGATCGAAGGTTTCTTCCGTCTGTGCGAAGCACGCGGGCTGACCGGCGAGCAGGGCGCAATCATTCCGCAGGCCAACGTCGCCACGCTGATGCTCGACGAGAAGGTGCTGGCGGCGGTGCGCGCCGGGCAGTTCCACGTGTATGCCGTGCGTCAGGCTGACGAGGCGTTGAGCCTGTTGGTCGGCGAGCCGGCCGGTGAGCCGGATGCTGACGGTCAGTTCCCCGAGGGCAGCGTCAATGCACGGGTAGTCGAGCGTCTGCGGGTGATTGCCGAGATGATCAGCGAAGACGATCTGAAAGAGGCCGAGAAGGAGTTGGCGCAGGAGGCGTTGGCAGAAGCCAAACCTGCCTGAGCCTTCATGCAGTAAATCTGTGGGAGCGAGCCTGCTCGCGAAAGCGGTGTATCAGACGACGAATGAGTTGCCTGACACTCCGCATTCGCGAGCGGGCTCGCTCCCACAGTTGTTTTTCATATTGGTTTTTGTGGTGATCTTCGGGAAAAGTGCCACTACTCTGGCGTCAGAATTCACACAATGACCATTCGGCGCCTTCTGGTTCTATCCGGCTTGCGCGGCGGACTTTTCTTCTATTCTCTGCTCAAGGACATCGACAGTATCACTGGATCGAAACAGCCTTCGCGTGAGGGCTGAATACAGGTTTTACCGAGGGTCGCCGCCATGTCGCGCAACCTCTGCCTCACCCGTCAGTGCCTGGGTCTTGTGACCCGCATCGAATGCGCCATCAAACCGTTGGCCGGCGATAACGGCATGTGGACCTTGCTCTTCGCTGCCGGCATGGCCGGCGAACAACCCTCCGCCATCAAGGCCCAGGGCCCGTTTCACGGGCCGGTCGCCGCCGAGTCGATTCTTGACACCATTGTTGAAAGCCTGACGATGCACGGCTACGAGCTGGCTGACGATCCGCAGATCTGGAGCCTGCACCTGCAGGCACAGCTACGCCAGATCAATGGTGGGCGTGGGCGTACGGTCGGCGTGTTCGACCATTAAGCACAATCATGGCGCGGTGTCGGACTGCTGCGCCTTGTCGAGCTTGACCTCAAAGCCGTATTGCACGGTATTGAGTTCAGTCCGCTGATAGGTCTCCACGTGCGTTGGACGGCCATAGAAGTAATGCACGCCGAATAGCGCCGGCCCTTCTGCACTCGCGTCATGACTGACTGAGAGAATCTGTTTCAGGTAGTTGCCGCTGTCGTCCTTGACGAAGAATCGCCAGGCGTTGGCCGGGAACCGTTTCAGGTCCACCACCAACGTGTTGTCCTTGATCTCCAGGCCTTTGGGCAAGGACTTGGCGTCGTAGGTTTGCTTGTCGACGGTCGCGAGAAACAGCGGCATCGAGCCCACGGCAATCGCCGGGGTTTCCGGAAACAGGTTCAAATCGTAAGTGATGGTCGCCTGCAGCGGATCGACCTGATACGCCTCGGGCGGCAGTTCGATCGGCTCATCGAGTTTGCCGCTGCGTTTCTCGGTGAAGAACGTCACCGGGCTTTCGCCCGGGCTGAAATCATCGCCGAGCAGCTCATCGTTGAAGGTGCGCCGGTGAGAGAACTCGATGCGTGCAGCGCTCGGATCCTCCACGGACTGATGGATGCGGATACCGGCCTTCAACGCTTCCTCGGTGAGGCTCGCGCCCTTGAGCCAGTTCGGCGCCAGATCGTCATACACCACCACCGCCGGGTCCAGCGGCTGAATGGCTTTTTCCGTAGTGTGCTGACTGAAAGTGCGCACCGGCAGATCCAGTGTTTTACGGGTTACGGTTGCCGATGAAAAATCGAGCACGCTGACTTCCAGAGTGTCGACAGGGCCGTTGAAGTAGACCTTGTTATAGCGGCGCGGATGCTGCTGCTCGAAGGCGGACTGCTCGTCCTCCAGCTGTTGTTCCAGCGCCTCGCTCCAGGTTTTCTGTTGTTGCAGATGCGCCAGTTGTTTCTCGTAGAAGGCGACTTGTGCCGGGCTCTCATTGATTGAACCGGCGCGGACCAGGTATTGCCCGCTGGTGTCGCGAGCCTGAACGATCAACGGATTGAGCTGCGCACCTTCAACCTCGGGGGCCAGTGGCAGGTTGTTGCTGAATTCGACTTCGGCGTAGTTCTTTGCAAGCTTCAGCAGGGTGACGCTGAGGTTGTCATCGGTGCGGGTCTGGCCGACGTCCTTCTGGCTCAGGTTGAAGCTGAACAAGCGGCGCGGCGCGATGACTTCGACTTTGCCCTGCAGGCTCACCGGTTGTGGCTGGCTCTTCTTGTCCACGTCCAGCCCTTCGATGAACGGGTAGGTCACGGTCAGGTCATCGGGGTTGGTGACGTTGGAGCTGGACGGGCTCAACTGGATGCCGGGATCGGTTTCCGACCACTCCGGTTGATAGGCGATCACCCGTTTGTTGCTCAGGGTCACCGATTGCCATTCCACGCCATGAGGGAACAGGAAACCGCCGGGAATGTTCAGGTTGAAGGGGAACACCGGTTGCAGGTCAGTAAGGTAGTCGGAACTGGCGTCCTTGTGCAGCACGAACAGCCCGTTGATAAAGGTATCGACCAGCGCCTGCGGCGAAGGGTAGTGCTTGAGGATGCCGAGCGTGTCTTCGCCGTAGACGGTTTTCAGCGGGGTGCTGTCGAGCTTGAGCTGCGCGCGTTCGAGCAGGAGCAGCGAGCCACCGAGTTCTGTCACGGCATCTTTGAGTTTCGGGTCGGTGATGGCATCCAGTGAATGTTCGAAGGTTGCCGTCTTCGCGTCGAGGCTGACCGAGGGCTTTTTCTCTTCGCCGGGTGAGCAGCCACCCAGTAGCAGAGCGAGGCAAATTCCGGCAGTCATCATCGGCAATCGCACATGCATTTCCAGTCGTCCTGTCCACTTTCGCTAGGCGGTCAATGGTTTGGACAGTAGCAGAAATAAAATCACCTACACACGCAGGTTGCTGTGATTGGAGGTGCGAGCCGGACGGTTTCTGGCGGTCACAGGCGGCTGGTATACTCGCCGCCGATTTCAATCCTTACTGTGTGAGAGTCAATGGAACGCTTTATCGAAAATGCAATGTACGCAACGCGCTGGCTGCTGGCGCCGATCTATATCGGGCTGTCCCTCGGGCTGCTGGCGCTGGCATTGAAATTCTTCCAGGAAGTGTTTCATGTCATTCCCAACGTGTTCTCCATGGCTGAATCGGATCTGATCCTGGTGCTGCTGTCGCTGATCGACATGGCGCTGGTAGGTGGCTTGCTGGTGATGGTGATGATTTCCGGCTACGAGAACTTCGTGTCCGAGCTGAACATCGACGAAGGCAAAGAGAAGCTCAGCTGGCTGGGCACCATGGACTCCTCATCGCTGAAGATGAAAGTGGCAGCGTCGATCGTGGCGATTTCCTCGATCCACCTGCTGCGGATCTTCATGGATGCCAAGAACGTCGATCCCGAACACCTGATGTGGTACGTGATCATCCACATGACCTTCGTGATCTCGGCGTTTGCCATGGGCTATCTGGACAAGCTCACCAAGCACTGATCATTGATTGAACGCTGCAAAAACACCGCCCGTCTGTTGCGAAACAGACGGGCGGTGTCGTTTTTGGCTTGTGCTTTGGTGCGCGCGGGCATATCCCTGTAGAGGTCCTGGCTCGCCACTGCACGAGGTGTGTTCATGAACCTGCAAGAGTTGAATGCGTTTGCCATCGCCAGAAAGGTCGATGAGTTGAACCTGATCTCCATGGAGGGCGGGATTTATCTGCTTGAGGCCCGCATGCACGGGGCGGCGTACCCGTTGAGTGATCTCAAGGGCAAGATGCTGATGTTCCGTTCGGTGGAGCATGCACGGGATCTTTTGCATGACTTTCCGGTGCTGCCGTTCAACCTCGTACACACCTCGGTGCACGACGAAATGTGCGGCCTGGGCGTCAGTGCCGATGAAAGCCTGAAAGTGCCGCTGGCCTGGCGCTCGGCCCTGTAGGCGTTGCGCCCCATCGCCGGGCATCTGTGCTAGTCTGCTCGCCCTTTTGGTTCCGGGCGCGCCGGGACGCGCTGTGCACGCACGGCAAGTCTGATGGCCGTCCGCACAGCGGAGCAGTGTCATGTCCGAAGTAAATCTGTCCACCGACGAAACCCGCGTCAGCTACGGTATTGGCCGTCAGCTGGGTGACCAGCTGCGCGACAACCCGCCACCGGGTGTCAGCCTGGACGCCATCCTGGCTGGTCTGACCGACGCTTTCGCCGGTAAGGAAAGCCGTGTCGGCCAGGAAGAAATGTCCGCCAGCTTCAAGGTTATCCGCGAAATCATGCAAGCCGAAGCCGCTGCCAAGGCTGAAGCGGCTGCCGGCGAAGGCCGTGCTTTCCTGGCTGAAAACGCCAAGAAAGAAGGCATCACTACTCTGGCTTCCGGTCTGCAATTCGAAGTGCTGACCCAGGGCGAAGGCGCCAAGCCATCCCGTGAAGACACCGTGCGTACTCACTACCATGGCATGCTGATCGACGGCACTGTGTTCGACAGCTCCTACGATCGTGGCCAGCCAGCAGAATTCCCGGTGGGCGGCGTGATCGCCGGCTGGACCGAAGCTCTGCAACTGATGAACGCCGGCAGCAAATGGCGCCTGTACGTGCCGAGCGAACTGGCTTACGGCGCTCAAGGCGTTGGCAGCATCCCGCCGCACAGCGTTCTGGTATTCGACGTCGAGCTGCTGGACGTTCTGTAATGCCTGGCCTGTCCCGGTGACAGGTCAATAATGTGGGAGCGGGCTTGCTCGCGAAGGCGTCCTTTCAGGCAATCATCCGTTGCCTGACACACCGCTTTCGCCAGCAGGCTGGCTCCCACAGTTTTTCCGCGCTACTCATATTTCGATCTTGTGATGCAGCTCATTGGTCGGGCGCAAGGCCCGGGCATAGCAGAACAGGAACAGATTGCGCACCAGCTCCTTGAGCACCAGCGGTTCGCTGGAATTCAGGCTGCTGACGTCCAGATCACCCTGATCCTGCAGCTCATGCAGGGCTTCTTCTTCCAGTACCGCACAGACTTCGCCGGTTTCCCGATGCAGGATCCTGAGGTAGGGGTGTGGGCGATCCAGCCAGGCGTCGATCAAATAAGTCATGGGTCTCATCTCCTTGAAAGGTTTCAATGAGAATAATTCTTATTCGTAAAATAGCAAGTGCCTATTGGCGGAATGCGATTTTTTCCGGGTAAAGATTGCGTAAGGTCAAATCGGCTGGCGTCTGGCTATTACGCGAGAATGCGAAGGCTTGGCGGCGAGGGCGAAGCACCATCCCACGGCAGGCGCGGGATGGAATGACAGCAGGATCAGACCTTTCTGACGAACTCGGACTTGAGCTTCATCGGGCCGATGCCATCGATCTTGCAGTCGATGTCGTGGTCGCCATCGCACAGGCGGATGTTCTTGACCTTGGTGCCGACCTTGACCACCAGCGAGGTGCCCTTGACCTTCAGATCCTTGATCACGGTGATGGTGTCGCCGTCCTGCAGCACGTTGCCGACCGAATCTTTCTTCACGGCATCATCGGATGCCACTTCGGCTTCGCCGTTGGCCGACCACTCGTGGGCGCACTCAGGGCAGATCAGTTGGGCACCGTCTTCGTAGGTGTATTCGGAATTGCATTTCGGGCAGGGTGGCAACGTGCTCACTAAGGCTCCTTGGAGAGGGGATCGCTAAAAGTCGCACATTATATAGGGTTTTCTTTGTGTGGGGAGCTGAAAGCAAAAGATCGCAGCCTTCGGCAGCTCCTACAGATAATTGTGCAGGAGCTGCCGAAGGCTGCGATCTTTTGATCTTGCGTCAGCGGTATCAGTGCGTGCGGGCAACCGCAAACTCGCTCAGTTCCACCAGTGCATCGCGGTATTCGCTGGCCGGCAGCGCGTCGAGGCACTTGATCGCACGGGCCACGTAGTCGCGGGCCAGTTGCGCGGTGTACTCCAGCGAACCCGAGGCTTCCACGGCGATGCGGATGCTTTCGAGGTCTTCGATCCCGCCTTTCTGGATCGCCTGGCGTACCAGAGCAGCTTGCTCCGGCGTACCTTCACGCATGGTGTAGATCAGCGGCAGGGTCGGCTTGCCTTCGGCCAGATCGTCACCGACGTTCTTGCCCAGGGTCTCGGCATCGCCCTTGTAGTCCAGCAGGTCGTCGACCAGCTGGAACGCCACGCCGAGGTGATCACCAAAGGTGCGCAGGGCTTCGCTCTGCTCGGTGGTGGCGCCGGCCAGTGCGGCAGCGCTGTGGGTCGAGGCTTCGAAGAGCATCGCGGTCTTGCCGCGGATGACTTCCATGTAGGTTTCTTCGGTGGTGCTGGCGTCGCGTACCTTGGACAGCTGCAACACTTCGCCTTCGGCGATGATGCGCGTGGCCTGGGACAGGATCTTCATCACCGGCATCGAACCCAGTTCGACCATCATTTCGAACGAGCGCGAGTACAGGAAGTCGCCGACCAATACGCTCGGGGCGTTGCCCCACATGGCGTTGGCGGTCGAGCGGCCACGGCGCATGCCGGACATGTCGACCACGTCGTCATGCAGCAGGGTCGCGGTGTGCAGGAATTCGATGGTGGCGGCCAGCAGACGCATGTCGTCGCCTTCGCGACCCAAGGCCTTGCCGCACAGCAGCACCAATAAAGGACGCAGGCGTTTGCCGCCGGCCGAGGTGATGTAATCGCCGATTTTCGATACCAGCGGCACTCGGGAAGTCAGCTGCTTCTTGATGATGCCGTCGACGGCGTTAAAATCGTCCGCCACCGCGCGGTAGAAAGCTTGGGGTTGCATCAGCGACAGTTGCTCCAGAAGGGTTGCGCGGCATGCTAGGACCCACACCGGGGCCTGTCAAGGCGCGATGGACGGCCACTTGCGTGACTCTCGCGGCTTGCGTACAATCGCGCACCCTGAACTTCCTGGGCAGCACCTGCCTTACGCAATTGCACTTGGGCCGTTCCAGCCCCATGCAGCCATGCCAGCCAATACCTCTTCTTATAAAGAGCTGGGTGAGCAGGATTATCGGAGAAATACCATGTACGCAGTAATCGTTACCGGCGGTAAGCAATACAAGGTCGCTGAAGGTGAATACCTGAAGATCGAAAAACTGGAAGTCGCTACTGGCGAATCCGTGACTTTTGACCGCGTTCTGCTGGTCGCCAATGGCGACGACGTGAACATCGGCGCACCTGTTGTTGCTGGCGCAACCGTCAAGGCTGAAGTGATCTCCCAAGGTCGTCACGATAAAGTCCGCATCATCAAGTTCCGTCGCCGTAAGCACCACATGAAGCGTATGGGCCACCGCCAGTGGTTCACCGAGATCAAAATCACCGGTATTCAGGCTTAATTACAGCCTAATTCCTCACTAGGAGAATTGAACTCATGGCACACAAAAAAGCTGGTGGTAGTACCCGTAACGGTCGCGACTCAGAAGCCAAACGCCTTGGCGTGAAGATGTATGGCGGCCAGGTCATCAAGGCCGGCAACATCATCGTGCGTCAGCGCGGCACCCAATTCCACGCTGGCTACGGCGTTGGCATGGGTAAGGATCACACCCTCTTCGCGAAAATCGAAGGCGTGATCAAGTTTGAAGTAAAAGGCGCCTTCGGTCGTCGTTACGTGAGCGTTGTCGCGGCTTAATCGCGAGATCGCTGGAAGAGCCCTGTCTTGCGACGGGGCTTTTTCGTTTGTGGGGTGAGTCTCTTGCAAAACTGTTTGTATGGGCTGTCGGCGTGCGATGCAGGTCGTGTTTTGGGGTCGCTGCGCTCATTTTTGCAAGAGTCTTATGTCTTGATTGTTTTTCGGCTCGTCCGTATGGCGAGAGGCGTTGAGTTATGAAGTTTGTAGACGAAGTATCGATCCGCGTAAAAGCTGGCGACGGCGGCAATGGCTGCATGAGTTTCCGTCGGGAAAAATTCATTGAAAACGGCGGCCCGAACGGCGGTGACGGCGGTGACGGCGGTTCCATCTACATGATGGCCGACGAAAACCTCAACACCCTGGTCGACTACCGTTACACCCGGCACTTCGATGCCGAGCGTGGTTCCAACGGCGGCAGCACCGATTGCACCGGCAAGAAGGGTGAAGACCTGATCCTGCGTGTGCCGGTCGGTACCACCGTGATCGACTCGGCCACCCAGGAAGTGATTGGCGACCTGACCAAGGCCGGCCAGAAACTGATGGTGGTGCAGGGCGGCTGGCACGGTCTGGGCAACACCCGTTTCAAATCCAGTACCAACCGTGCACCACGTCAGACCACGCCGGGCAAGCCGGGTGAGCAGCGTGACCTGAAACTGGAAATGAAAGTGCTGGCCGACGTTGGTCTGCTGGGCTTGCCGAATGCCGGTAAAAGTACCTTTATTCGTTCGGTATCGGCCGCCAAGCCGAAAGTTGCCGACTACCCGTTCACCACGCTGGTGCCGAACCTGGGTGTGGTCAGCGTTGACCGCTGGAAAAGCTTCGTCATCGCCGACATTCCGGGTCTGATCGAAGGCGCTTCCGACGGTGCCGGCCTGGGTATTCGCTTCCTCAAGCACCTGGCGCGTACGCGTCTGTTGCTGCACCTCGTCGACATGGCGCCGCTGGATGACACCAGTGCGCCGGACGCGGCTGAAGTGATCGTCAACGAGCTGGTGAAATTCAGTCCGTCGCTGGCCGAGCGTGATCGCTGGCTGGTGCTGAACAAGTGCGACCAGATCCTTGAAGAAGAGCACGAAGAGCGCGTCAAGGAAATCGTTGATCGCCTGCAGTGGGAAGGTCCGGTCTACGTGATCTCGGCCATCGCCAAAGAAGGCACTGAGCGCCTGACCCGCGACATCATGCGTTATCTGGAAGATCGTGCCG
The DNA here is from genome assembly GCF_024748795.1 of Pseudomonas sp. B21-051. NCBI lineage: Bacteria > Pseudomonadati > Pseudomonadota > Gammaproteobacteria > Pseudomonadales > Pseudomonadaceae > Pseudomonas > Pseudomonas sp. B21-051. Next base: position 5,115,690 of record NZ_CP087166.1, on the reverse strand, counting down.
ATCGCCTGGCCAATGATCCGGCTTACAAGGAAGAGCTGGCCGACCTCGATCAGCGCATCGAAGACGAAGCCCGTGCGCAGTTGCAGGCGCTGGATGACAAGCGTGCCCTGCGTCGCAGCGGCGTGAAGTCGGTCCACGACATCGGCGACGATGACTGGGACGAAGAAGATGTGGATGATGAAGACGGTCCGGAAATCATTTACGTGCGCGACTGATCTGTTGCGATAAACTTGAACGCCGCTCAATCGAGCGGCGTTTTGGTATCTGGAAATCGGTAGTCACGATTAACGGGCAGCGCTGGGTCGCGCTGTCCTCAAGCTAAGGTTGAAGATGATGCGGAGCAAGGTGACAGGTGCGCAGCGTTGGGTCGTGAAGATCGGCAGCGCTTTGCTGACAGCTGATGGCAAAGGGCTGGATCGTGCGGCAATGAGTGTCTGGGTCGAGCAGATGGTCGCCCTGCATGAGGCAGGTGTCGAGTTGGTGCTGGTGTCCTCCGGGGCGGTGGCTGCCGGCATGAGTCGTCTGGGCTGGACCGCACGACCCAGTGCGATGCACGAGCTCCAGGCTGCCGCGGCAATCGGTCAGATGGGCTTGGTGCAGGCCTGGGAATCGAGCTTTGCCGAGCATGGCCGGCACACTGCGCAGATTCTCCTGACTCACGATGACCTGTCCGACCGCAAGCGCTATCTGAACGCCCGCAGCACCCTGCGTGCGCTGGTCGAGCTGAAAGTCATCCCGGTGATCAACGAAAACGACACCGTGGTCACCGATGAAATCCGTTTCGGCGACAACGACACGCTGGCAGCGCTGGTGGCCAACCTGGTCGAGGCCGATCTGCTGGTGATCCTCACCGATCGCGACGGCATGTTCGACGCCGATCCGCGCAACAACCCTGATGCGCAACTGATTTACGAAGCGCGCGCCGATGATCCGACCCTGGATGCGGTGGCGGGCGGTACCGGTGGCGCGCTGGGGCGTGGCGGCATGCAGACCAAGCTGCGTGCGGCGCGTCTGGCGGCGCGTTCCGGGGCGCATACCATCATCGTTGGTGGGCGTCTGGAGCGAGTGCTCGATCGCCTGAAGTCTGGCGAGCGCATCGGTACGCTGCTGTCGCCTGAGCGCGGCATGCTGGCGGCGCGCAAGCAGTGGCTGGCCGGGCATCTGCAAACTCGCGGCACGCTGGTGCTGGACGAAGGTGCGGTGTCGGCGTTGTCGCAGGGCAACAAGAGTCTGCTGCCGGTCGGCGTCAAATTGGTCCAGGGCAGCTTCCGTCGTGGCGAGATGGTGGTCTGCGTGGCGCCGGACGGTCGCGAGATTGCCCGTGGCCTGGCCAACTACAGTGCGCTTGAGGCGCAAAAAATCATTGGTCAGTCGTCGGATGCGATTGTCGGCGTGCTGGGCTACATGGCTGAGCCGGAACTGGTTCACCGTGACAACCTGATTCTGGTCTAAGGAAAAACGCGATGCGCATGGCAAAAGGATTGTTGGGTCTGCTGATGGCGCTGCCATTACTGGCCTCGGCCGAGGAAATCGGTCAGGTGTCGACGGTGTTCAAGTTCGTCGGCCCGAATGACCGGATCGTGGTCGAAGCTTTCGATGATCCGAAGGTCGACGGCGTGACCTGCTACCTGTCTCGCGCCAAGACGGGTGGGGTGAAGGGTGGCCTGGGTCTGGCCGAGGATCGCGCCGAGGCGTCGATTGCCTGTCGCCAGGTGGGTCCGATCAAGTTCAAGGGCGAACTGAAGGATGGCGACGAGGTGTTCAAGGAGCGCACGTCGCTGGTGTTCAAGACCATGCAGGTGGTGCGCTTCCTCGACAAGAAGCGCAATACGCTGGTGTACCTGGTCTACAGCGATCGCGTGATCGAAGGGAGTCCGCAGAATGCGGTAACCGCAATTCCGATCGTGCCGTGGGTACCGGTCCAGCAGTAACAGCGCAAAACCAATTGCAGGAGTGAGCTTGCTCGCTCCTGCATTTTTTTGCTCTGCGTTTATCAAATCGCAGGCAATAAAAAACCGACCCTAAGGTCGGTTTTTTAATGACTACGTCGATTAAGCAGCTTCTTTCAGTGCCTTGACGTGGCCATTCAGACGGCTCTTATGACGAGCAGCCTTGTTCTTGTGGATGATGCCTTTATCGGCCATACGGTCGATAACTGGCACAGCCAGAACGTATGCAGCTTGAGCTTTTTCAGCGTCTTTTGCGTCGATGGCCTTAACTACATTCTTGATGTAGGTACGAACCATGGAACGCAGGCTGGCGTTGTGGCTGCGACGCTTCTCAGCCTGTTTTGCACGTTTTTTGGCGGAAGGTGAGTTGGCCACCGTCGAGCTCCTCGAAAGACTTTTTAGGAAATAGCAAACAAAATAGGCCGCGAATCATGCCGATGAAGAGAAGTCTTGTCAAGGGCGCTTGAAACGTTCCGCTAAGTGGTAGGTATGAAGAGGCGGGATATTTATTTCCGGCGCTTGACCTGTAAACTCGCGAGCTTTGGCTCTGTGCTGTTGCGGCGCGGAGTATCGCACAAGTGGGCGCATTGTTCGCCTGCTGTTTATCGACAGGCACACATTTCCTTAATGAATCTGCTCAAATCGTTGGCCGCCGTCAGCTCTATCACGATGCTTTCCCGGATTCTGGGGTTCGTCCGTGACACGCTCATCGCACGCACATTCGGCGCCGGTATGGCGACGGATGCCTTCTTCATTGCCTTCAAACTGCCCAATCTGCTGCGGCGAATCTTCGCCGAGGGTGCGTTTTCGCAGGCCTTCGTGCCGATTCTGGCGGAATACAAAAGTCAGCAGGGTGAAGAGGCGACCCGTACCTTTATTGCTTATGTATCGGGCCTGCTGACACTGGTGCTGGCGCTGGTCACTGCGCTGGGGATGATCGCCGCACCGTGGGTGATCTGGGCCACGGCGCCGGGGTTTGCCGATACGCCGGAAAAATTCCAGCTCACCTCCGACCTGTTGCGGGTGACATTCCCTTATATATTGCTGATCTCCCTTTCCTCGCTGGCCGGGGCGATTCTCAACACCTGGAACCGTTTTTCGGTGCCGGCGTTCGTGCCGACCCTGCTCAACGTCAGCATGATTGTGTTCTCGCTGTTCCTGACGCCGTATTTCGATCCGCCGGTCATGGCGCTGGGCTGGGCGGTGCTGGTCGGTGGTCTGGCGCAGTTGCTCTATCAACTGCCGCACCTGAAAAAGATCGGCATGCTGGTGCTGCCGCGCCTGAATCTGCGCGATACCGGCGTCTGGCGAGTGATGAAGCAAATGCTGCCGGCGATCATCGGTGTCTCGGTCAGCCAGATTTCGCTGATCATCAACACCATTTTTGCTTCGTTTCTGGTGGCCGGTTCGGTGTCGTGGATGTATTACGCCGACCGTTTGATGGAGTTGCCGTCCGGCGTGCTCGGCGTAGCGTTGGGCACCATTTTGCTGCCGACGCTGGCCAAGACTTATGCGAGCAAGGATCGTCACGAATACTCGCGGATCCTCGACTGGGGGCTGCGTCTGTGCTTCGTGCTGGTGCTGCCATGTGCATTGGCGCTGGGGATTCTCGCCGAGCCGCTGACCGTGTCACTGTTCCAGTACGGCCAGTTCAGCGCATTTGATGCGTCCATGACTCAGCGTGCGCTGATTGCCTATTCTGTCGGTCTGCTTGGAATTATCGTGATCAAAGTGCTGGCGCCGGGCTTTTACGCGCAACAGAACATCCGCACCCCGGTAAAAATCGCAATCTTCACCCTGATCGTCACTCAGCTGTTCAACCTGGTGTTGATCGGGCCGCTGGCTCACGCCGGTCTGGCGCTGGCGATCAGTGCCGGTGCCTGCCTCAATGCCGGGCTGCTGTTCTATCAACTGCGCAAGCAAAAGATGTATCAGCCGCAACCGGGCTGGTACATGTTCGGCTTCAAATTGTTAGTGGCGGTAGCGGTGATGTCGGCGGTATTGCTACTGGGCATGCATTTCATGCCGGCTTGGGATCAGGGCCATATGCTGGAGCGCTTCCTGCGTCTGGGGGCGCTGGTGGTTGCTGGTGTGGTGGCGTATTTCGGTATGTTGCTGCTGCTCGGTTTCCGCCTTCGCGACTTCAATCGCAAGGCGTTGAGCTGAGGTTTCAGCCTTTATAACCGGGCACGGGCCGGCAGTTTTGTCGGCTCGATCACTTTGCGTTACGGTGTTGCCTGTCGTCGACCGTCGGGTGTGGTTATAATCGACCACTTTATGAGCAAGAAGCGCGTTATGCAGCTGGTTCGAGGCCTCCACAACTTGCGCCCCCAGCATCGGGGCTGCGTCGCCACTATTGGCAACTTTGACGGTGTTCACCGTGGTCACCAGGCTATCCTGGCCCGACTGCGTGAGCGTGCGCTCGAGTTGGGCGTACCCAGCTGCGTGGTGATTTTCGAGCCGCAGCCCCGGGAATTCTTTGCCCCGGAGACCGCACCGGCCCGCTTGGCTCGCTTGCGCGACAAGCTGCAGCTGCTGGCCGCCGAAGGCGTCGACAGGGTGCTGTGCCTGGCGTTCAACCAGCGCCTGAGCAAGCTCAGTGCCAGTGAATTCGTCGATACCATCCTGGTTGACGGTCTCGGCGTGCAGCATCTGGAAGTCGGCGACGATTTCCGCTTCGGCTGCGATCGCCTTGGCGATTTCGATTTTCTGCTGCAGGCCGGCCAGGTTCACGGTTTTACCGTGGAAGCCGCGCAAACCGTCGAGCTGGACGGCATTCGCGTCAGCAGCACGCAGGTGCGCAACGCGTTGGCCGCCGCCGATTTTGCCTTGGCCGAACGCTTGCTCGGCCGCCCGTACCGGATCGCCGGTCGTGTGCTGCACGGTCAGAAACTGGCCCGGCAACTGGGTACGCCCACTGCCAACATTCAACTCAAGCGTCGTCGCGTGCCATTCACCGGGGTTTATCTGGTGGATGTGGACATCGACGGCAAGACCTGGCCTGGCGTCGCCAACATCGGCGTGCGGCCTACGGTCCAAGGTGATGGCAAAGCCCACCTTGAAGTACACCTACTGGATTTTGCCGGCGATCTGTATGACCGGCGTCTGACGGTGGTTTTCCACCAAAAGCTGCGTGAAGAGCAGCGTTTCGCCTCCCTGGAGGCACTGAAAACGGCGATCAACGCGGATGTCGCCGCCGCCCGTGCACTAGCCGCACCTAGCGCCCATCGCTAATGAAGAGCCTTAAATGACCGACTATAAAGCCACGCTAAACCTTCCGGACACCGCCTTCCCAATGAAGGCCGGCCTGCCACAGCGCGAACCGCAGATCCTGCAGCGCTGGGACAGTATTGGCCTGTACGGAAAGTTGCGCGAGATTGGCAAGGATCGTCCGAAGTTCGTCCTGCACGACGGCCCTCCGTACGCCAACGGCACGATCCACATCGGTCACGCACTGAACAAGATTCTCAAGGACATGATCATCCGCTCGAAGACCCTGTCGGGTTTCGACGCGCCGTATGTTCCGGGTTGGGACTGCCACGGCCTGCCGATCGAGCACAAGGTTGAAGTGACCCACGGCAAGAACCTGGGCGCGGACAAGACCCGCGAGCTGTGCCGTGCCTACGCCACCGAGCAGATCGAAGGGCAGAAGAGCGAATTCATCCGTCTCGGCGTGCTGGGCGACTTCGCCAACCCGTACAAGACCATGGACTTCAAGAACGAGGCCGGCGAAATCCGCGCCCTCGCCGAAATCGTCAAGGGCGGTTTCGTGTTCAAGGGGCTCAAGCCGGTGAACTGGTGCTTCGATTGCGGTTCGGCGCTGGCCGAAGCCGAAGTCGAGTACGAGAACAAGAAGTCCTCGACCATCGATGTTGCCTTCCCGATCGCCGACGAGCCCAAACTGGCCGCCGCGTTCGGTCTGCCGTCGCTGAGCAAGCCTGCTTCGATCGTGATCTGGACCACCACCCCGTGGACCATTCCGGCCAACCAGGCGTTGAACGTACACCCGGAATTCAACTATGCGCTGGTTGATATCGGCGACAAGCTGCTGGTCCTGGCTGAAGAGCTGGTTGAATCCTGCCTGTCGCGTTACGGCGTCGAAGGCACCGTATTGGCCACCGCGCCGGGTTCGGCGCTGGAACTGATCAACTTCCGTCACCCGTTCTACGACCGCCTGTCGCCGGTGTACCTGGCCGACTACGTTGAACTGGGCGCTGGCACCGGCGTGGTTCACTCCGCTCCGGCCTACGGTGTGGACGACTTCGTGACCTGCAAGAAATACGGCATGGTCAACGATGACATCCTCAACCCGGTACAAAGCAACGGCGTGTACGTGCCGTCGCTGGAGTTCTTCGGCGGCCAGTTCATCTGGAAGGCCAACCCGGCTATCGTCGAAAAACTGACCGAAGTCGGTGCGCTGCTGCACACCACCGTCATCGAACACAGCTACATGCACTGCTGGCGCCACAAGACCCCGCTGATCTATCGCGCCACTGCGCAGTGGTTCATCGGCATGGACAAAGAGCCGGTCAGCGGCGACACCCTGCGTGTACGCTCGCTCAAAGCCATCGAAGACACCAAGTTTGTGCCGGCCTGGGGCCAGGCGCGCCTGCACTCGATGATCGCCAACCGTCCGGACTGGTGCATCTCCCGTCAGCGCAACTGGGGCGTGCCGATCCCGTTCTTCCTGAACAAGGAAAGCGGCGAGTTGCACCCACGCACCGTCGAACTGATGGAAGAAGTCGCCAAGCGCGTTGAAGTCGAAGGCATCGAAGCCTGGTTCAAACTCGACGCCGCCGAACTGCTGGGCGATGAAGCGCCGCTGTACGACAAGATCAGCGACACCCTCGACGTCTGGTTCGACTCGGGTACCACCCACTGGCACGTGCTGCGCGGTTCGCACCCGATGGGGCACGAAACCGGTCCACGTGCCGACCTGTACCTGGAAGGATCCGACCAGCACCGCGGCTGGTTCCACTCGTCGCTGTTGACTGGTTGCGCCATCGACAACCACGCGCCGTACCGCGAACTGCTGACCCACGGTTTCACCGTCGATGAGTCCGGCCGCAAGATGTCCAAATCGCTGGGCAACGTGATTGCGCCGCAGAAAGTCAACGACACCCTGGGCGCCGACATCATGCGCCTGTGGGTCGCTTCGACCGACTACTCGGGCGAGATGGCCGTGTCCGAGCAGATCCTGCAACGCAGCGCGGACGCCTATCGTCGCATCCGTAACACCGCGCGTTTCCTGCTTTCGAACCTGACCGGTTTCAACCCGGCCACCGACCTGCTGCCGGCTGAAGACATGCTCGCACTGGATCGCTGGGCCGTGGATCGTACCCTGCTGCTGCAACGCGAGTTGCAAGAGCACTACGGCGAATACCGTTTCTGGAACGTCTACTCGAAGATCCACAACTTCTGCGTGCAGGAGCTGGGTGGTTTCTATCTCGACATCATCAAGGATCGCCAGTACACCACTGGCGCCGACAGCAAGGCCCGTCGCTCGTGCCAGACCGCGCTGTTCCACATCTCCGAAGCGCTGGTACGCTGGATCGCGCCGATCCTGGCGTTCACCGCCGACGAGCTGTGGCAGTACCTGCCGGGCGAGCGCAACGAGTCGGTGATGCTCAACACCTGGTACGAAGGTCTGACCGAGCTGCCGGAAGGTTTCGAGCTGGGTCGCGCGTACTGGGATCGCATCATGGAAGTGAAGGTGGCGGTCAACAAAGAGATGGAAATCCAGCGTGCGGCCAAAGCCGTCGGTGGCAACCTGCAGGCCGAAGTGACGCTGTTCGCCGAAGACGCGCTGAGCGCCGACCTGGCCAAGCTGAGCAACGAACTGCGCTTTGTCCTGATCACCTCGACTGCCAGCGTGGCACCTTTCGTTCAGGCACCTGCGGACGCGGTAGCCACCGAAGTCAGCGGCCTGAAACTGAAGATCGTCAAATCGGCCTTCCCGAAATGCGCCCGTTGCTGGCACTGCCGCGAAGACGTTGGTGTGAACCCGGAGCATCCGGAAATCTGCGGTCGTTGCGTCGACAACATCAGCGGCGCCGGCGAGGTTCGTCACTATGCCTAACGCCGTTGGCCGTTTCGGACGGTTGAGCTGGCTCTGGTTGAGTTTGCTGGTTCTGGTCATCGACCAGGCCAGCAAGTTCTACTTCGAAGACAGGCTCGAAATGTTCCAGCAGATCGTGATCATTCCCGATTACTTCAGCTGGACCCTGGCCTACAACACCGGCGCGGCGTTCAGCTTCCTGGCTGACAGCTCCGGCTGGCAGCGCTGGCTGTTCGCCCTGATCGCGATCGTGGTCAGTGCGGTGCTGGTGGTCTGGCTCAAACGTCTGGGCCGCAACGACACCTGGCTGGCTGTCGCTTTGGCGCTGGTGCTGGGCGGTGCGCTGGGTAATCTGTATGACCGCATTGCGCTGGGCCATGTGATCGACTTCATTCTGGTGCACTGGCAGAACCGCTGGTACTTCCCGGCGTTCAACTTTGCCGACAGCGCCATCACCGTCGGTGCGGTGATGCTCGCACTGGACATGTTCAAAAGTAAGAAAACCGGAGAAGCCGTTCATGACTGAACAGGTATTGGCTGAGCAACGCATCGGCCAGAACACGGAAGTCACTTTGCACTTTGCATTGCGCCTGGAGAACGGCGACACGGTCGACAGCACGTTCGACAAGGCCCCGGCGACCTTCAAGGTCGGCGACGGCAATCTGCTGCCGGGTTTCGAAGCGGCATTGTTCGGCTTCAAGGCTGGCGACAAGCGTACGCTGACCGTCGAGCCGGAAAACGCCTTTGGCCAGCCGAACCCGCAAAACGTCCAGATCATCCCGCGTTCGCAGTTCGTCGACATGGAGTTGTCGCCGGGTCTGCTGGTGATCTTCAATGATGCGGCCAATACTGAGCTGCCGGGTGTGGTGAAAGAGTTCGATGACGCGCAAGTGACCATCGACTTCAACCACCCGCTGGCCGGCAAGACGCTGACCTTTGACGTCGAGATCATCAACGTCAAAGCGCTTTAAGCAATACAGCAGGCCCCTCATGAGAGGGGGCTTTTGTGGTGAGGGTATTTATCCCCGATGGGGTGCGAAGCACCCCCGAATCTGATCACCGCGATCCAGAATCGGAAAGCATTGACTGGTTTGACGATTGCTTCGCAATCGATCGGGGATAAATCCCCTCGCCACAACAGGCTCGCTCCCACAATGTTTTCAACCGTTTTCGCTATTTCTTGCGCGCAAGACACGAGGCACAGCATGCAAATCAAACTCGCCAACCCCCGTGGCTTCTGCGCCGGCGTGGACCGGGCGATCGAAATCGTCAACCGCGCCCTGGAAGTCTTCGGGCCGCCGATCTATGTGCGTCATGAAGTGGTGCACAACAAATTCGTCGTCGAAGACCTGCGCAACCGTGGCGCGATCTTCGTCGAAGAACTGGATCAAGTGCCAGACGACGTCATCGTGATCTTCAGTGCCCACGGCGTTTCTCAAGCCGTACGCAGCGAAGCCGCCGGCCGTGGCCTGAAGGTATTCGACGCCACTTGTCCGCTGGTCACCAAGGTGCACATCGAAGTCGCCAAATACAGCCGCGACGGCCGTGAGTGCATCCTGATCGGTCACGCCGGTCACCCGGAAGTCGAAGGCACCATGGGCCAGTACGACGCCAGCAATGGCGGCGCGATCTACCTCGTCGAAGACGAGAAAGACGTCGCCGAACTGCAAGTGCGTGACCCGGAAAGACTGGCGTTCGTGACCCAGACCACCCTGTCGATGGACGACACCAGTCGCGTGATCGATGCCCTGCGCACACGTTTTCCGGCCATCGGTGGTCCGCGCAAGGACGACATCTGCTACGCCACGCAAAACCGTCAGGACGCGGTCAAGCAACTGGCCGACGAATGCGACGTGGTGTTGGTGGTGGGCAGTCCGAACAGCTCCAACTCCAACCGTCTGCGCGAACTGGCCGAACGCATGGCCACGCCGGCCTACCTGATCGACGGCGCCGAAGACCTGCAGAAGAGCTGGTTCGAGGGTGTCGAGCGCATCGGCATCACCGCCGGTGCTTCCGCGCCGGAAGTGCTGGTGCGCGGCGTGATCCAGCAATTGCAAGCCTGGGGCGCGACCGGTGCCGATGAGCTGGCCGGCCGCGAAGAGAACATCACGTTCTCGATGCCGAAAGAGCTGCGCGTCCGCTCGATCTGACGCTCTTCGCCTTCAGGCACAGCGCCTGCTCAGCCTTCGCGCTGGTCAGGCGCACCCGGCCGGTTGCCGACAGCACCACCTGCCGCTGGCTGACCGGCTCGCGTGCCGAACAGAGATGTAATGTCCCTGCCTGAAACGCCCGCCCGGGCATCAGCGGTTGTCCCAGACTGCTGAAGCGCACGTAACGACTGACCGCCCAATTACCGACAATCGGTGTCCGCCCGTCACTCGCGTGCTCCAGCAGCAGTGGGTTGCTGCTGTCCAGCGGCCCCTTGCCACTGATATCCAGAATGATCCGCCAGCCCTGACTCCAGTCGCCGTTGATGCCATGGATCACCACGCTCTGATTGCGCGTGATGGCCTGTGTGCGGGCGTTGCGAATGCCCTCGAGCAGCGACCGGGCCGCCTGGTCGCGATGAGTCGATTCAGTGAAGGTGGCGAACGCCGGGCTGACCAGCGACAGAACAATTGCGCCAATCGCCAGTCCCATAAGCAATTCGATCAGGCTGAAACCCTGTTGCGGCATGACAACTCCCTCCGTGGAGCATGAAGCCCGGCGCGATCCTTTTCGCCGGGCAGGGCAAATCAACCGACGCAGGCCGGTTGAATGTTCTAGTTTGTAGAAGCAGGTATAGCCGACGGCAACGGAGGGCATCGATGGATCATCGTACAAAAGGTTTCACGCTGCCCGAACTGTTGGCCGCGGTCGCCGTGATGGTGATCCTCATCACCTTGGCGGTGCCGGGCTTCACTCGCTCGATCCAGAGCAGCAAGGCCGACACCGAAATGGGCGACCTGCAGCGCGCCATCAACTATGCCCGGCTGGAGGCGATTGATCGCGGCGTGACCACACGCTTGCGCCCGAGCGCCGGCGGCAGCGTGTGGACCGGCGAATTGTCGGTCTATGACAGTACTGGCACATCGGCGAATGTATTGCGGGTTGTTCCAGCGATGAGCAGCGGCGCGACTCTGACGCTACCCTCAGGAGTGAGCGCACTGGATTTCAACAACCTGGGCGGTCTTGCGGCGCCGTCGACGGCGGTAGTCATCAGCTACGTGTTGGGCACGCAAAGCAGGACGCTGAACGTGTGTCTGAACGGACGAATTCAATTGGGTGGAAGTTGCGGATGAGGGCAGGGAGCACACAGGCACAGGAGGGCATGTCGCTGATCGAAGTGCTGGTCGCGTTGCTGATTCTGACCGTCGGCATATTGGGCGCGGCAGCCGTTCAAGTGAATGCGCTGAAGTACACTGACAGTTCGCGAATGACCAGTCAGGCCAGCTTCATCGCCTACGACATGATGGACCGCATCCGTGCCAACGCCGCCGCTGATTACACCGTCACGCCGCCGACCTCGGGCAACCTCAGCGTGGCCCGCGATCAGGATCTCTACGATTTCACCACCAATATCGTCAATTTCGGCGGGCCGAGCGCCACCGGCACGATCACCCTCAATCAGCGGGTGTACACCATCACCATCAACTGGAATGACTCACGGGCGGCGAATGCCACCGGTACCACCCGCAGCTTCGTTCTGACCAGTCGCGCCACGGTCGATCCGGTGGCCACGCCATGAAGCATGATCAGCAGGGGTTCGGCCTGATCGAAATGCTCATCGCGCTAGCGCTTGGGCTGATCATCGTACTGGGGGTGGTGCAGACGTTCCTTGCAGCCAAAAACACTTACGTCAGCCAGAACACCGCTGCCGCGATGCAGGAAGACGCACGTTTTGTCCTGAGCAAGATGATTCAGGAACTGCGCATGGTCGGCATGTTCGGCTGTCTGGGCACGATTACTGACGCGAGCTCGGCGGGGGATTTCAACGCGGCGCAGATCATCCCGATCAGTTGGGACAACAGCAACCTCAAGCTGACTCTGGTTACCGCCGATGTCGGCGGCAGTGGTGGCACGCCGACCTGGACGGTGGTCTCCGATTGCCGCAACAGTGCCACGGCCTATACCGGGTTGCGGGCGGCAGCGAGCGGGCAGATCGCTTTTCCGATCCGCCGCTTGATCTACAGCTTCAGCAACAACCAGATTCTCATGGGCACCGGCAGCGGCACTCCGACCCAACAGGTGCTGGTGAACAATGTCAGTGCGTTCAGCGTCATGTTCGGTCTGGCAACGTCCGCCACTGACGTCGCGGCGTCCTCGTACAGCGCCAATCCCAGCGATCCGGCACGCATACGCAGTGTGCGACTGAGCCTGACCCTCACCGACCCGAACAACCGGGTGGCCAATCAAACCTTCAATGTGGTTGCCGCTTTGCGCAACCGCTTGCAATGAGGGCCGGGCCGATGAGGATGACCTTCGACCAGCGGCAAAACCAGCGTGGCATGGTGTTGCTGGTCAGTCTGGTATTTCTGTTGCTGCTGACCTTGATCGGGCTATCGTCGATGCAGAGTGCCAATCTGCAGGAAAAAATGGCCGGCAGTGTCAGCCTGCGCAATCAGTCATTCCAGACCGCCGAGGCGGCGTTGCGCATCGGTGAGAGTGCGGTGCAGCTCGACAGTTATTCGCTGGCAGTGTGTGCCAGCACCACACAATGTGCGCCGCCGGCGGAGTCTGCGGTAGTCAGTGCGGCGGGGCTCAATTCGACTTCAGGGGTAACGTGGATCGCAGCCGGTAACGGCTTTTATGGGGTGCAGAACATTGGCACCACGCTGACGGCGGTTAATGTACCGAGCAACACGTCGGCGACTCTGTATCGAGTGACTGCCGTCGGCATCGCCGGTACTTCGCGCAGTGTGGTGGAGAGTGTCTATGCGAAGTATTGAGCGCTGCTGGACACTGTTGACGGGCATGCTGCTGGGCTTGTATCTGGCGGCGCCGGCGTATGCGTTCACGCCGTCCGACTCGCCGCTGTTGAGCGCTGCGGCGGTGCCGCCCAACGTGATGTTGCTGATCGATGATTCCGGCAGTATGAACAGCATCATTTACGCGGCAGGATTCGACCCGAACGTCACGCGCACTCCGGCCAGGCAATGTAATGCGTTGCTCGGGCTGTGCCTGAGTTCGACGGCGATCACTGGCGATCCGGTGTTTCTCTCGAACCTGCCGACCTCCGGTTGCTCCGGCGGCGCCTTCGCCTTCTACAACAACAGCGTCGCGCCGTTGTGCCTGAAACTGCCGGACCCGGTGGGTGGCGGCAACACCCGCTACACCGGGGATTACATCGCCTATGTGGTCGGGCTGGCGATCAACAACGGCACTCGCGACTTCACCACCGGGGCGATTCCCAACGACTATCGGATCAACGTGGCGCGCAACGTGTCCACCGCGCTGGTCACCAGCAACCGTACCCTGCGTATGGGCCTGTCGACTTTCAATCCGGTCACCAGTAACAACTCGGGCAATGGCGGATATATCGCGCGATCGATCAGCGACCTGTCACCGGTCTCCGGCAGCGTGACCCAGGCGCAGGCCGACGCCAACTACAACGCGCTGATATCTTCGATCAACGGTTTGAGCGCTGTGGCCAATACGCCGCTGGCAGAAACCTATTACGAAATCACCCGGTACATGCGCGGCATGACGCCGTACTACAACAGCACACCCACCACTTACACCAGTCCGATCCAGTACCGCTGCCAAAAAAACTACGGCGTGGTGATCACTGACGGTTTGCCGACCTACGATCGCACCTTCCCAACCAATGATCCGCTGGGTGGCAGTCGCCTGCCGAACTGGGACGGCATCAACAATGACGGCAACAACCTCAATGGCGATAGCGAGGGCGACACGCTGTACCTCGATGACATTGCCAAATTCGCCTTCGATATCGACATGCGTTCGACGGGGACTGACGCCGCTGGTAAAAGCTGGAACGCGGTGGATTTTCCCAAGCAGAACATGAACACCTACACCGTCGGTTTTACTGCCGACAACGACATGCTGTCGGACGCCGCCGCTTACGGGCAGGGCAGGTATTACCAGGCGACCGACAGCGCCGGTCTCAACGCCGCGCTGTCCTCGGCGTTGAGCGACATCACCTCCAAGGCCGGTTCCGGCGGCAGTGGGGTCACCAGCGGCACCACGCTGGCCAGTGGCACCAGTTATTTCCAGACCAGCTACGACCCCAAGGACTGGCGCGGGACGATCAAGTCCTTCGGGTTCACTTCGGCTGGCGCGGTGAATACCTCGGCAGCGTTGTGGACCACCGACACCACCATCGTCCCGGGCGCGACCGCACCGACCTATCAATCGTGGAACACCGGCAGCAACGTCGCCGTGACTCTGGCTTACGGCAACTTTTCCGCGACCCAGCAGACCACGCTGAGCCAGAGCCTGCCCACCGGCATCAGCGGCAGCGATCTGGTGGAGTGGAGCAAGGGCACCAACAAGACCGGGCTCAAGGTGCGCAGCGTATTGCTCGGCGACATCATCAACTCGCCGCTGGTGCTGGCCTCGCCCAGCGACAAAACCGCCTCCGACCTCTCGGGCGACACCACCTACACCACGTACCTGACCACCAAAGCGGCGAACATGAATTCGAGTCTGGTGGTGAATGCCAACGACGGTTTCGTCAACGTGATCAACTCGGCCAACGGCACCCGGCGTTATGCCTACATGCCGTCCAGCGTGTTGCCGTCGCTGCGGCTGATTGCCGACCCGGCTTACATCAATGGCGTCAGCCACAAGTTTCTGGTGGACGGCCAGGTCGGTGTGTATGACGCGCAAATCAACAGCGCCTGGAAAACCCTGGCCATCGGCGGCACCGGTGCTGGCGGCAAGTCTTTCTATGCGCTGCAACTGTTCGACGCGTCCGCGGGCAATGTGCTCAATGCCCTGTGGGAAGTCAGTGCACCCGCCACGGCGAACACTACCAACGCATTCAATGATCTGGGTTATGCCTATGCCCGGCCGGAAGTGGCACGCTTGGCCGATGGTCGTTGGGCGGCATTCATTGCCAATGGTTATGGCAGCAACTCCGGGGTGGCGGCGTTGTATGTGCTGGATGTGCGTGACGGTTCGCTGATCAAGAAGATCGTGATCGACAGCACCGAAACCACCAATGGCCTGTCGTCGGTGAAGCTCAAGGTCAATTCTTCCAACGTGGTGCAGGCCGCTTACGGAGGTGACCTGAAAGGGCGATTGTGGAAGTTCGATCTGAGCGCGACGTCGACTGACAGCTGGGGTGTGGCGTTCTCCGGTAAACCGTTGTTCACCACGGCAGGCGGGGCGACTCAGCCGATCACCGCGCAGCCGCTGCTGGCGGACAATTCGCTGGGGGGCAAACAGATCTTCGTCGGCACCGGCAAATTCAACGAGACCGCCGACAAGACCAACAAGGATCTGCAGGCATTTTATTCGGTGTGGGATGCCGACGGCGGTTCCGGGCAACTGACGGTCAGCAGCCTGCAGGCACAGGCAGTGACCGGAGTGTTCTCCGGCAGCACAGGGCAGTTCATCACCATCAGCCAGAACGACACGACCTATCCGGGGGAGAAGGGCTGGTACCTGCCCTTGGTGTACAACAACGTGCTGACCGGCGAGCGGGTGATCAATCAGGCCAGTCTGGTGCTCGGACGCATCGTGTTTACCACCGCCAGTGTCGACACCACCGACCCGTGTGCCAGTTTTGGCACCGGCAAACTGGTCGAACTCGATGCGTTCAGCGGTAAGATGCTCAACTACGCGGTGCTCGACACCAACGCCGATGGTGTGGTCGACAGCAATGACACGATTTCCAGCGGCGTGGTGTTCACCGGCGGGATTCCGACCCTGAACGCCATCGTCAATGGCGCGACGCGCAAGATCGTCAACGATTCCAGTGGCACCGTCACCACACTGGTGGAAAAATCCGGCGGCGGCAGCCGTCGTATCATGTGGCGACAAATACAGTAAGTGAGAGTTTGAGGCATGCGCAGAGTCAACCAAGGCTTCACCCTGATTGAAATCATGATCGTGATTGCGATCATCGGGATCATCATCACCATCGCCGCACCGAGCTACACCGAATACCTGAAAAAGGGCCGGCGCGCCGAAGTGGTGTCGCTGCTCTCGGAGCAGGCGCAGAGCCTCGAACGCTTCTATACCAAAAACAACGTCTACACCGGCATCACCGGTCTGAGCACGGGCAATGATTTCTACACCATCACCCCGACGATCGCTGATCAGACCTTCCTGCTGACGGCCACCCGCAAGGCCGGCACGACCATGGCCACCGACAAGTGCGGGGATTTCACCCTGACCAACACCGGCGTCAGAGGCATGAACAACGCAACCACCGGGCTGACCACCAAGGATTGCTGGGGCCGCTGAGGTACCTTCTCAAGGGCGCCTTTTGCGCCCACTGTCTTTTTTACGGTTGGATCAAACATGACCAGGCAACAGCAAGTGGTGATTGTCGGTGGCGGGGTGATTGGCCTGCTGACCGCCTACAACCTCGCCTCCGAAGTGCGCAGCGTGGTGCTGCTGGATCGTTCGAACGTCGGCCAGGAATCGTCCTGGGCCGGCGGCGGTATCGTTTCGCCGCTGTACCCGTGGCGCTACAGCCCGGCAGTCACCGCGCTGGCGCATTGGTCGCAGGACTTTTATCCACAGCTGGGCGAGCGGCTGTTTGCCGATACCGGGGTTGATCCTGAAGTGCACACCACCGGCCTGTACTGGCTGGATCTGGAAGATGAAGCCGAGGCACTGGCCTGGGCCAAGCGAGAAAACCGTCCGCTGCGGGCTGTGGATATCTCGGCGGCGCACGATGCGGTGCCGGTGCTGGGCGGCGGGTTCTCTCGGGCGATCTACATGGCCGATGTGGCCAACGTGCGTAACCCGCGCCTGGTCAAATCATTGAAAGCCGCTTTGCTCGCGCTGCCGAACGTGACGATTCACGAGCAATGCGAAGTCAGCGGGTTTGTTCGCGAAGGCGAGCGGGTGGTTGGCGTCGAGACGTCCAAGGGCCTGATCCGCGGCGAGCAGATCGTGCTGACTGCCGGGGCATGGAGCGGTGATCTGCTAAAGACATTGGACCTGACGCTGCCGGTGGAGCCGGTCAAGGGCCAGATGATTCTCTACAAGTGTGCGGCGGATTTTCTGCCGAGCATGGTGTTGGCCAAGGGGCGTTATGCGATTCCGCGTCGCGACGGGCACATCCTGATCGGCAGTACGCTGGAGCACGAAGGGTTCGACAAGACCCCGACCGATGTGGCGCTGGAGAGTCTCAAGGCCTCGGCGGTGGAGTTGCTGCCGGCGCTGGCGGAGGCCGAAGTGGTGGGGCACTGGGCCGGTTTGCGCCCAGGCTCACCGGAGGGGATTCCGTATATCGGCCGTGTGCCGGGGTTTAAGGGTTTGTGGCTGAACTGCGGGCATTACCGCAACGGCCTGGTGCTGGCGCCGGCGTCGTGTCAGTTGTTTGTCGATGTGATGCTGGGGCGTGCGCCGATTATTGATCCGGCGCCTTATGCGCCAGAGGGACGCATTTAAGCAAAAGCAAAAGATCGCAGCCTGCGGCAGCTCCTACAGGAACGCATTCCCATGTAGGAGCTGCCGCAGGCTGCGATCTTTTAAAGGCTCAATCCAGACCGAGTTTCTTCAGCCTATAACGCATCGACCGAAACGAAAGGCTCAAGCGCTGCGCCGCCGCTGTACGATTCCAGCGCGTTTCCTCCAGCGCCTGCAGGATCAGCTTGCGCTCGACGTTCTCCAGATAGTCCTCAAGGTTGTCGATCTGCGTCAGGTCGGCAATACCGCCTTCGACCGCGCAATTACCTTCGCTGAGACGTAAGTCCGCCGCCTCGATCAACTGGTTTTCACACAACGTGTGCGCCCGTTCGAGGACGTTTTCCAGCTCCCGCACATTCCCCGGAAAGCGGTAACTCTTCAGCGCCTCAAGTGCCTGCGGGTGCAGGCGGGCCGCCGCGCGGCCGCTGCCTGCCGCCAGACGCTGGAGCATGTGCGCAGCCAGCACTTCGATGTCATCGCGCCGTTCGCGCAGGGATGGCACGCGCAGTTCGATCACGTTCAAGCGGTAATACAGATCCTGGCGAAAGCGTCCGGCGGCGACCTCGGCGTCGAGATCCTTGTGGGTGGCGCAAAGAATGCGCACATCAACCACCGCTTCCTGCTGGCCGCCGACGCTGCGCACGGCTTTCTCCTGAATTGCTCGCAGCAATTTCACCTGCATCGACAGCGGCAGGTCGGCGACCTCATCGAGGAACAGGGTGCCGCCGTGGGCAGCCTGGAACAGTCCGGGTTTATCCTCGACTGCGCCGGTGAAGCTGCCCTTGCGATGGCCGAAAAACTCGCTTTCCATCAGTTCGGACGGAATTGCCCCGCAATTGACCGGCACGAACGGCTTGGCGGCGCGCGGCCCCTGTTCGTGGATCAGCCGTGCGACCAGTTCTTTGCCGCTGCCCGATTCACCGCTGATGTAGACCGGGGCCTGACTGCGCGCCAGTTTGTCGATCTGTTTGCGCAGGTCTCGCATGGGCTGCGAGTCGCCGAGCAGGCGTCGATCGATCGGCGAACTGGCGCCACCCGCCGCCGGCATGCGCAATGCGGTGCTGACCAGTTCGCGCAGGCGCGTGAGATCAACCGGTTTGGTGAGGAAGTCGAAGGCCCCGGCCTTCAGCGCATTGATCGCGGTTTCCAGGCTGCCATAGGCGGTGATCATCGCCACCGGCAGTTGTGGATAGCGTTGCTGGATGTGCTGCACCAAGTCCAGCCCCGTGCCGTCCGGCAGGCGCATGTCGGTCAGGCACAGGTCGAAGGTGTTGTTGTGCAGCAACGCTTGGGCTTCGCCGAGGTTGCGTGCGCTGAAGGTGTCGAGTTTCATCCGTCCCAGGGTGATTTCCAGGAGTTCGCGGATATCCGGCTCGTCATCGACGATGAGGATTTTTTGCCGTGGGCTCGTGTTCAACTTTGTTTCCGTCCGTGAGCAAAGGTGATGCGAAAGCAGCCGCCGCCTTGGCGTGGTTTGAAGTCTAGGCGCGCCTGGTTGCTTTCGCACAGCTCACGGGACAGATAAAGCCCAAGGCCGGTGCCTTGGCTGCTGGTGGTGAAGAACGGTTCGAACAGATGCGCCTGCTGATCGGGCGGCACACCGGGGCCGTTGTCCTGTACTTCGAGCACCGCGAGCTGGCTGTCGGGGTCGACGAACAGCGCCAGCCAGACCTCGGCCTGCTCATGCAACAGGGCGCTGTGCCGCCAGCCGTTGCGTAACAGATTGTCGAGAATCTGCGTGAGCTGGTCGGGGTCCATCAGCGTGATGAAGTCCCCGGAATTGATCCGCAAATGAATCGTTTGCCGCACAGTGGCCTGTTCGCGGCTCTCGGCAACAAAGTGTTCCAGCCACGGTTTGAGATCCAGGCGTTGCGGAGCGCTCTGCTGGCGGCGCGACAGTTGCAGGACGTTTTCGATGACTCGGTTCATGCGCTGGGAGTGGTCTTGAATAATCTGCGTCAGACGCCGATCCGCGCTATCGAGTTCCTCGGACTCCGCCAATAGCTGCGCGGCATGACTGATGGCGCCCAGCGGGTTACGGATTTCATGGGCGATGCCGGCGGTCAGGCGCCCGAGTGCGGCGAGCTTGAGTTGCTGGGCTTGCTGGGCGACTTGCGCGAGGTCTTCGAGAAATATCAGGGTCTGCTGGTTCGGGCTCTGTGCGAGGGCGATGAAGTTCGGTTGCAGCTCCAGACCATTGCCGGGAATCTTCAGGCTCTGCGGGCGCAGGGTCGGGTTACTCAGCCACAGTTGCAGGCGCTCGACCAGTGCCGGCGAGTAGTCATCGATCAAATGCCCCTCAAGGTGCGACTGCGCCAGCAGGTTTTTCGCGCTGTGATTGGCCAGTTGCACCCGGCGCTGTTCGTCGAGCACGAGGATGCCGGTGCGCATGCGCTGCAGAATCAGGGCGTTGAGGGCCTCGAGGCCGACCACCTCGCTGGCGCGCTGTTCGGCGAGGGTCTCGCTGACTTCCAGACGCCGGATCAGGCCCTGGACCAGCAGCGATGCGGCAAAACACAAAGCGCCGAGGGTCCCGGCTTGCAGGTAATCATTGGCGCTCAGGGGATGGCTGAAACCCAGCAGGAAACTGGAAACGACAATGCCGAGCGCGCCGATGGCGGCAATCAGCAGGCCGATGCGTCGGCGCAGCAGGGTATTGGCGATCGCCACCGAGACAATCAGCAGGTTGCCGATGGCGCTGGCGACGCCGCCCGCCGCGTAGAACAGACCGCACAGCAGCAGCACATCGACCAGCGCCAGGCTGAACAGCTGCGCCGGGCGGCGGGTGTTCTCCAGGAACACCACCAGCAGAATGTTCAGCACCAGATACAACCAGCTGCCGCTGCGCAGAAGGTCGTCGTCGGCCGACGTCAGCAGGCGGTTGTCCATGTTGCTGGAAATCAGCAACACCAGGGTGATGCCGACGCTTAAACGGTAGAGGTGATAAAGGCGCAGCAGACGCTGCGCCTGTTTACTGTCGGCGTTGGCGGCCTCAGCGATCACTGGTGCCCGGGCCTTGCTCAAGGTGAGCCTGGCTGCAATACCACTGTTGCTGAAGGTTTAGCGCGCGATCGCGCGGCAGGTGCACGCCGCAATGGGCGCAGCGCACCATCGGCGCGGCGTCTTGCTCGCGGGGCGACTGGGCGGAAGCGGCGGGCGCCTTGAATTTGCGCCACAGCCATACCGCGGCGAAAATCAGGACAATCCAGAACAGTAAACGAAGCATGATGGGCGGCTTTTCGGCTGATGATTCGGCAGTTTAGCCAAGGAGCCGGCAAGCGCACAGACTATTAATGCGCGGCAATGAAAAAGGGAGATCCGCAGATCTCCCTTTTTTGTGCCGCCGGTATGATCAGTCGAACACGCCGAAGGTCATGTAGCTGAACCACGAACGGTCTTCGTTGTTGCCTTCAGCCTCGTGATGTTCTTCTTCAATCACGTCACCGTTTTCGTCTTTAGGCTTGAGCTCGTTCGGGATCGCGTCTTTCGCGTCCTGGAACTGCTTCTGCACGTCCTGGTTGGCGCGGGTTTCTCCCGGCGGCAGCGGTGGACGCGATTCGATCAGGCCCAAAGTCGCCTTGCTCAGGAACGAACGGTTGTCGGCTTCGGCGACCGATGGCACGAACTGACCGTCTTTCAGGCTCGGGTGGTTCGGGTAGTTGAGCTTCAGGGTTTCCAGACTGGTGGCGGCCAGATCGTCCAGATGCAGACGCTGGTAAGCCTCGGTCATCACCGCCAGGCCGTCGCCGACCGATGGGGTTTCCTGGAAGTTTTCCACTACATAACGGCCACGGTTGGCGGCGGCGACGTAGGCCTGACGAGTCAGGTAGTAGTCGGCTACGTGGATTTCGTAGGCCGCCAGCAGGTTGCGCAGGTAGATCATGCGCTGCTTGGCGTCCGGCGCGTAGCGGCTGTTCGGGTATCGGCTGGTCAGCTGCGCGAACTCGTTGTACGAGTCGCGGGCAGCGCCCGGGTCACGCTTGGTCATGTCCAGCGGCAGGAAGCGCGCCAGCAGGCCGACGTCCTGGTCGAAAGAGGTCAGACCTTTCAAGTAGTACGCGTAATCCACGTTCGGATGCTGCGGATGCAAACGAATGAAACGCTCGGCGGCGGACTTTGCAGCTTCCGGCTCGGCGTTCTTGTAGTTGGCGTAGATCAACTCCAGCTGTGCCTGATCGGCGTAGCGACCGAACGGATAACGCGACTCCAGGGCCTTCAGCTTGGCTGTGGCGCTGGTATAGCTGTTGTTGTCCAGGTCAGTCTGAGCCTGCTGATACAGCTCGGCTTCGCTGAGGTTTTCGTCTACGACTTCCTTCGATGAGCAAGCAGCGGTCAATGCGAGGATGGCGATCAGCAGCAGGTGTTTCACTTGCATGGCGGCTTGCGTCCCTATGACGGCCGCTGTCTTGGGCGGGGCCGTCCTGTTATGATGAGCGCCCCGTTGAAAAGCCTCGGGGCAAAAGACGCCGTATTTAACCACAAGCGCGCAGCCGAAACCAAAGGCTGTGCCGACGCCCAGTCAGAGCATGTCCGATAAAATTGAACTTCGCGCAGAGGTGCCGTCCGATTTGGGCGGCCAACGCCTCGATCAAGTCGCCGCCCAACTCTTCGCTGAGCACTCACGCTCGCGCCTTTCCGCCTGGATCAAAGAAGGTCGCCTGACTGTGGACGGGGCGGTCATCCGCCCGCGCGACATCGTGCACGGCGGTGCCATCCTTGAGCTGACTGCCGAGCAGGAAGCCCAGGGCGAGTGGATCGCCCAGGACATCGAACTCGACATCGTCTATGAAGACGACGACATCCTGGTGATCAACAAGCCTGCGGGCCTGGTGGTGCACCCGGCTGCCGGCCACGCCGATGGCACCTTGCTCAATGCCTTGCTGCACCACGTGCCGGACATCATCAATGTCCCGCGTGCCGGTATCGTGCATCGCCTGGACAAGGACACCACCGGTCTGATGGTGGTGGCCAAGACCATTCAGGCGCAGACCAAGCTCGTTGCCCAGCTGCAAAGCCGCAGCGTCAGCCGGATCTACGAGTGCATCGTGATCGGTGTCGTGACCGCCGGGGGCAAGATCAACGCCCCGATCGGCCGTCATGGTCAGCAGCGCCAGCGCATGGCAGTGATGGAAGGCGGCAAGCCGGCCGTCAGTCACTACCGCGTGCTGGAGCGTTTCCGGTCCCACACGCATGTGCGGGTCAAACTGGAAACCGGCCGCACCCACCAGATTCGCGTGCACATGTCGCACATCAACTTCCCGTTGGTCGGCGACCCTGCGTACGGCGGTCGTTTCCGCATTCCGCCTGCCGCGAACCCGACCATGGTCGAGTCGCTCAAGCACTTCCCGCGTCAGGCCCTGCACGCGCGTTTCCTCGAGCTGGATCATCCGACCACCGGTGAGCGCATGAGCTGGGAATCGCCGCTGCCAGAAGACTTCGTCTGGCTGCTGACCCTGCTCAAGCAGGATCGCGAGGCATTCGTCGGATGAACTGGCTGACGCCGGACTGGCCTGCGCCGGCCAGCGTCAGGGCCTGTGTCACCACCCGCGAGGGGGGTGTCAGCGAGGCGCCGTTCGACAGCCTCAATCTGGGTGATCATGTCGATGATCGCCCGGAAGCAGTCGCCGAGAATCGTCGGCGTCTGACCGAACACTTCTCTATACAGCCTGCCTGGTTGCAGCAAGTACACGGGACTGCCGTGGCCCATGCTGATCCGGGCGTGGTTGCCACCGCCGATGCCAGTTGGACGGCGACTCCCGGGATTGCCTGCACGGCGATGACCGCAGATTGCCTGCCGGCATTGTTCTGCAACCGTGCCGGTACTCGCGTCGCGGCGGCTCACGCCGGTTGGCGCGGTTTGGCGGCGGGAGTACTGGAAGCGACTCTCGATCATCTCGACACTGCTGCGGCGGACGTACTGGTCTGGCTCGGCCCGGCCATTGGCCCGAAAGCCTTTGAAGTCGGCCCGGAAGTACGCGAAGTCTTTGTCAATCAATTGCCGGAAGCGGCATCCGCCTTCGCCCCCAGCCACAATGCTGGCAAGTTCATGGCCGACATCTACCTGCTGGCGCGCCTGCGCCTGGCTGAACGCGGTGTCACTGCGGTTTATGGCGGCGGTTTCTGCACTGTGACCGATCCACGCTTCTTTTCTTACCGCCGTGCGTCGCGCACTGGCCGTTTCGCCTCCCTTGTCTGGCTCACCCGCTAGACTTGCCTGACCTGAATCAACTCGCTGACGCTTGAATCTCCCAGAATCGACCGCATCTACAGTGGTATCTGGCAGGTTTCTTTATTCAGGATGGTTTTTAGGTCCGGCCTGCTCAAAAGGAAGGTGACCCCATGCGTATAGACCGTTTAACCAGCAAATTACAGTTGGCGTTGTCCGACGCCCAATCCCTGGCCGTTGGCCACGATCATCCCGCCATCGAGCCGGCGCATTTGATGCAAGCCATGCTTGAACAGCAGGGTGGTTCGATCAAACCCTTGTTGATGCAAGTCGGCTTCGACGTCAACAGCCTGCGCAAAGAGCTGACCAAAGAGCTCGATCAATTACCGAAAATCCAGAACCCGACCGGCGACGTCAACATGTCGCAGGATCTGGCGCGTCTGCTCAATCAGGCCGATCGCCTGGCCCAGCAGAAGGGCGACCAGTTCATTTCCAGCGAGCTGGTGCTGCTCGCCGCGATGGACGAGAACAGCAAGCTCGGCAAACTGCTGCTCGGCCAGGGCGTGAGCAAGAAAGCTTTGGAGAACGCGATCAATAACCTGCGCGGTGGTGAGGCGGTGAATGACGCCAACCACGAAGAGTCGCGTCAGGCGCTGGACAAATACACCGTCGACCTGACCAAGCGCGCCGAAGACGGCAAGCTCGATCCGGTGATCGGCCGTGACGACGAAATTCGCCGCACCATTCAGGTTCTGCAGCGTCGCACCAAGAACAACCCGGTGCTGATCGGTGAACCTGGCGTGGGTAAAACCGCGATTGCCGAAGGTTTGGCCCAGCGCATCATCAACGGCGAAGTGCCGGACGGCCTTAAAGGTAAGCGTCTGCTGTCGCTGGACATGGGCGCACTGATTGCCGGTGCCAAGTATCGCGGTGAGTTCGAAGAACGCCTGAAAGCGCTGCTCAATGAGCTGTCGAAGCAGGAAGGGCAGATCATTCTGTTCATCGACGAGCTGCACACCATGGTCGGCGCCGGCAAGGGCGAAGGCTCGATGGATGCCGGCAACATGCTCAAACCGGCACTGGCGCGCGGTGAGCTGCACTGCGTCGGCGCTACCACGCTCAACGAGTATCGCCAATATATAGAGAAGGATGCGGCCCTCGAACGGCGTTTCCAGAAAGTCCTGGTGGACGAGCCGAGCGAAGAAGACACCATCGCCATTCTGCGTGGCCTCAAGGAGCGTTATGAGGTTCACCATAAAGTGGCGATCACCGACGGCGCGATCATCGCCGCGGCCAAGCTCAGCCATCGCTACATCACGGATCGGCAGTTGCCGGACAAGGCCATCGACCTGATCGACGAGGCCGCCAGCCGTATCCGCATGGAGATCGACTCCAAGCCGGAAGTGCTGGATCGTCTGGAACGTCGCCTGATTCAGCTCAAGGTTGAATCTCAGGCACTGAAGAAAGAAAGCGATGAAGCAGCGATGAAACGCCTGGAAAAACTCCAGGAAGAAATTGTCCGCCTCGAGCGTGAATATTCGGATCTGGAAGAAATCTGGAACTCGGAAAAAGCCGAGGTACAGGGTTCGGCGCAGATTCAGCAGAAGATCGAGCAGTCGCGTCAGGAACTGGAAGCGGCGCGCCGTAAAGGCGACCTCAACCGCATGGCCGAATTGCAGTACGGGGTGATCCCGGATCTGGAGCGCAGCCTGCAAATGGTCGACCAGCACGGCAAGAGCGAAAACCAGTTGCTGCGCAGCAAGGTGACCGAAGAGGAAATCGCCGAAGTCGTTTCGAAGTGGACCGGTATTCCGGTGTCGAAAATGCTCGAAGGCGAGCGCGACAAGCTGATGAAGATGGAAAGCCTGTTGCATCAGCGTGTAATTGGTCAGGACGAGGCGGTGGTCGCGGTCGCCAACGCGGTACGGCGCTCGCGTGCCGGGCTGGCGGATCCGAATCGTCCAAGCGGCTCGTTCATGTTCCTCGGCCCGACCGGTGTCGGTAAAACCGAGCTGTGCAAGGCGCTGGCCGAATTCCTCTTCGATACGGAGGAGGCGATGGTGCGGATCGACATGTCCGAGTTCATGGAGAAACATTCCGTGGCGCGGCTGATCGGGGCACCACCAGGCTACGTGGGTTACGAGGAGGGCGGTTACCTGACCGAAGCGGTGCGCCGCAAGCCTTACTCGGTGATCCTGCTGGACGAGGTCGAGAAGGCGCATCCGGACGTGTTCAACATCCTGCTGCAAGTGCTTGAGGATGGACGGCTGACCGACAGCCACGGACGCACGGTGGATTTCCGCAATACCGTGATCGTCATGACCTCGAACCTCGGTTCGTCGCAGATCCAGGAACTGGTCGGTGATCGTGAGGCGCAGCGTGCAGCGGTGATGGACGCGCTGACGTCGCACTTCCGTCCCGAGTTCATCAACCGGGTCGACGAAGTGGTGATCTTCGAGCCTTTGGCGCGGGACCAGATCGCGGGCATTACCGAGATCCAGTTGGGCCGTCTGCGCAGTCGTCTGGCCGAGCGCGAGCTGAAGCTTGAGCTGAGTCCGGAAGCGATGGACAAGCTGATTGCCGTTGGTTACGACCCGGTTTATGGCGCACGTCCTCTCAAACGTGCGATCCAGCGCTGGATCGAAAACCCGTTGGCGCAGTTGATCCTGTCGGGGCATTTCCTGCCAGGCGACACGGCGACCGGCAAAGTGGTCAACGACGAAATCGTTTTCGACTGAGCCTCAACGCCAATGAAATAAGGAAGGCCTCGCTTTGCGAGGCCTTTTTTTCGTTAGGCTGTTGAACTCTAAGGAAAAGGCTTGTAAAGTGCGCCCCGCAGTCAGTCACCGGCAGCGTTTCAACCCACTGGGTTGAAAACTGAAATAAGTTGCAAATCATTAACTTGAAAGCAATTTAGGGGGTTGACAGAGGTGTTCTAGGTTGTAGAATAGCGCGCCTCAGACACACGAACGCAGCGATGCGAAAACGATGTCGAGAAGCTTCAGGTTTCACCGTTGTAAATTGAAATATGTAGTTCCGTGATAGCTCAGTCGGTAGAGCAAATGACTGTTAATCATTGGGTCCCAGGTTCGAGTCCTGGTCACGGAGCCAATTTCAAACCGGGGTATAGCGCAGTCCGGTAGCGCGCCTGCTTTGGGAGCAGGATGTCAGGAGTTCGAATCCCCTTACCCCGACCATTTTTGGGTCGTTAGCTCAGTTGGTAGAGCAGTTGGCTTTTAACCAATTGGTCGTAGGTTCGAATCCCACACGACCCACCATTTTTGAAACCAGTTAACGCTGGGATCGAATCTTAAGATCAGAGGCCAAAAGCGCTGATCGAAGAAGGCGATCTTTGATAGGTCGCCTTTTTTTTACCGGGGTATAGCGCAGTCCGGTAGCGCGCCTGCTTTGGGAGCAGGATGTCAGGAGTTCGAATCCCCTTACCCCGACCATATTAAAAATCCTCGTATCGAAAGATACGGGGATTTTTTTTGCCCATGAAAAACTTCGCCGCACCGCAAAAAAATGTGGGAGCGAGCTTGCTCGCGAAAGAGGTGTATCAGTCGACATGAATGTTGAATGACACAGCCTCTTCGCGAGCAAGCTCGCTCCCACAGTTTTAGATCAATGCAGCTTCAGGCGTGGCTCGGTGCCGCGACCGATCTTGCTGCCCAGCATCAGCATCGCCGTGCGGAACGGTCCGTACAGTGCCATCTGGTGCATGCGGTACAGCGACACGTAAAACATCCGCGCCAGCCAGCCCTCCAGCATCACACTGCCGGTCAGGTTACCCATCAAGTTACCCACAGCCGAAAAACGCGACAGCGAAATCAGCGAACCGTAGTCGGTGTACTTGTACTCCGGCAGGGTTTTGCCCTCGATGCGCAGCTTCAGCGACTTGGCCAGCAACGATGCCTGTTGGTGCGCGGCTTGCGCACGCGGCGGCACGTTGCGATCCGAACCCGGCTGCGGGCACGCGGCGCAGTCACCGAAGGCGAAAATGTTTTCGTCGCGGGTGGTCTGCAAGGTCGGCAGCACTTGCAGTTGATTGATGCGGTTGGTTTCCAGACCGTCGATGTCCTTGAGGAAACCCGGCGCGCGAATCCCGGCCGCCCAGACTTTCAGGCTGGCCTTGATCTCGTTGCCGTCGGCAGTGATCAGGCTGTCAGCGGTCACTTCACTGACCGAAGCGTTGGTCATCACATTGACCCCGAGTTTCTCCAAGGTCTTGTGTACCGGGCCGCTGATGCGCTCTGGCAGGGCTGGCAACACCCGAGGACCGGCTTCGATCAGAGTGATGTGCATGTTTTCCGGTTTGATCCGGTCCAGACCATAGGCCGCCAGCTCGTGCGCCGCGTTGTGCAGTTCTGCCGCCAGCTCGACGCCCGTGGCGCCGGCACCGACGATCGCCACGCTGATCTGCTCGACTACATCGGTCTGCCCGGCATGCGCGCGCAGGTAGTGGTTGAGCAACTGCTGGTGGAAGCGCTCGGCCTGTTTGCGGGTGTCGAGGAACAGGCAGTGCTGCGCTGCGCCCTGGGTGCCGAAATCGTTGGTGGTGCTGCCGACGCTGATCACCAGCGAGTCGTAGGCCACTTCACGCGCGGGAACCAGTTCCACGCCGTTCTCGTCGTAGGTGGCGGCCAGCTGGATTTTCTTCTGCGCGCGATCAAGCCCGCTCATGCGCCCCAGCTGGAACTCGAAGTGGTTCCATTTCGCCTGGGCAACATAGTTGAGTTCGTCTTCGGAAGAATTCAGCGATCCGGCGGCCACTTCGTGCAGCAGGGGCTTCCAGATGTGCGTGAGGTTCGCGTCGACCAGCATCACACTGGCCGTGCCGCGCTTGCCCAGAGTCTTACCCAGACGGGTAGCCAACTCCAGACCGCCGGCGCCGCCGCCGACAATAACAATACGATGGGACATAGGGATCACTCGCAAGGTTTTTAAAGGAAATCGGTGCAATCACCTTCGCGAGCGCAATGCTGCTCATAGCGTCAGGTAACTGATAAGTCGGCTCAGCAGGCCCAGACCAATGGTCACTGCCAGCACCAGCACCAGGAGCATCCACGGCCGAAAAGGCCGGCGCTCGACACGGTGTTGGGACAGTTGCAGGTACTCTTCGACATGCTTTTGGTCTTCGGGGTTCAGGCGGCTGGTCATAAAGGCCTCGTCAGGTAGACGTTGCTGAATGTGCAGAAGCTACAGCGGTTTTCAACCGGGGTTGAACGCAGCATAGCCGCTGTCCGGAACCGGTTCGACAGACACACCGTCGTCGAGGCGAATGATCCCGCTTTGTAACACCCGCGCGGTAATTCCGCCATGCCCGCGCACCGCTTGAAAGGTGCCGGGGCCAAGGTTGTTTTGCAGGCGCGCGCAGGGCTGACACCAACCGGTGGTCTCGAATATGGCCTGACCGATGCGAAAGCGCCGACCTTTCAGACTAAACAGATTGATGCCGCTGATCACCAGATTGCGCCGCAGGTCTTCAGGCCTCACGGGTTGATCTTCAGGTCGACCCATCAGCGCGCTGATCACGGCCAGGTGTTCGAACTGAATCAACGTCACCTGCCGCGCGTTACGCACGCCCGAGCGGGCGTGATCGCCGGTCAGCCCGGCCTCCAGTCGCGCTTCCACGGCGTCGAGTTCGATCATCGGCCCGCGAGACTCGGGGCGTACGCCGATCCAGCGCACGCGGCCGGTCTGCGGCACGTCGGCGATCAACTGCTGCATTGGCGTCACAGGCTGATCCCGACATCGAAGACGATGCTGCGACCGAGGTTGCTGCGCAGAAAGTCCGGCGCATCAGGATGGGCGAACAGCACCCGGGCGAACGTCGGGCCGACCAGCGACAGCGAGCGCCAACCCTGACGCAGATACTCGGTGGGCGGTGGAAAGTGGCTGTTCAGGTCCAGCACCTCGCGTTTGAGGCTGGCGAAGGCGATGATGTCCAGTTCGCCCAGGTCCATGCCGCGTTCCTTGTAGTTGTGCGCTTTTTTACGCAAGGTCGGCGCCAGTCGCAGCAAGAACTCATTTGCCGGGATCCGCCGTGGCTTGGCTTCACGGCGCACCAGTTGGCTGAGGGAAAACGCACTGCGCCGGCGTTGCAGTTCATCGCGCCATTCGTCGTTGAGTCGGCGGCCCTCATCGAGAACGAAGAACACTTCGAAATTGGCATCACGAAACAGCACGTCTGGCGGCTCGCCAGCGGGGGCGAACTCATCGGCGCGGTAAGGGATGTTCAAGCCTTGCAGCAGGCGCTGGCAGACCCAACGCTCACGCTCCCATTTGCGGGCATTGGACAGGAACGCGTTGGCTTGCTCGGCCGCAATGGTCAGCAGGCGTAGGTAATCTGAGTCATCCATAGGCCCAAGCTTAGCGTTCAAATGCGACAAGCAGAAAGCTTTGCATCGGCTGATGCTGACAGGTCGCACGTTGAGCGCTTGTAGGAGCTGCCGAAGGCTGCGATCTTTTGACTGTCAAAGAGCAAGATCAACAGATCGCAGCCTGCGGCAGCTCCTGCAGGGGATGTGGGAGTTTCCTGATAAAAGTGAGGGAGAGATGATCGGTGCAGAACTGCTGTCCTCGACGAGCCTGACACTCGGCTGGTTAATTTATCTGCCGGTGCTGTTGTGGGCGATCTGCCGTGCACCGTGGGTCGAGTTGTTCAGCGACAGTCGTCGTCAGCATCTGCTGTTCGGCACCGTGTTCGCCTTGTTTCTGCTGTGGATGGTACGCAGGGATTTCGACACCGGGGTTTCTTATCACTTCATTGGCATGACCGCCGTGACGCTGCTGCTCGACTGGCCGCTGGCAATCATCGGCGGGCTGGTGGCGCAGCTCGGGCTGGTGCTGCTCGGGCGTCAGGATCTGTCGGCGGTCGGAGTCAACGGTACGTTGCTGATCCTGTTGCCGGTGTTGATCACCGAGTGTGTGGCGATGGTGGTCGAGCGCGCCCAGCCGCGTAATCCGTTTGTGTATATCTTCTGTTCCGGTTTTTTTGCCGCAGCGTTGTCCGCATTGCTGTGTCTGACGCTGAGTCTGGGCCTGCTCTGGTACGACGGCCTGTTTGCCATGCCGGAATGGCTGGAAGATTTCATCGGCTACCTGTGGCTGCTGATTTTCCCGGAAGCCTTTATCAACGGCATGGTGATCAGCGCGCTGGTGGTGTTCAGTCCCGAGTGGTTGGAAACCTTTAACCGCACCCGCTACCTTTCGGCGCCCTGGAAGGACGACGATCCCAAGTCTTGATCCACATCAAATCCGCCCCCCGCGCGGCATTTCATGCTCGGCCAAATTCCTTCAGGAGCAGCGGCATGAGTGTTTACGAGTGGGCGAGGCAGGAGACGCGGCAGAGTCTGGACATGGCGCTGGAGGTGGGCTTCGATCCGGGCCTGAGTTTGCGCGCCTTGCTCAGCGCGGTGGTGCAGCAGAGCAAGACGGTGCGCAACGCCGAAGACCTGGCCGACGAGTTGCGCTTTCTCGCGGAAAACCTCGACGACGATCAGGACTACGGCTTCATGCGGCCCTGATCGCGATCAGTGACGCGGGTCGAAATCGCCGGAGAACATTTCGTCTTCGGCATCCGGGGCGACCGGAATCTTGTGCTCTTCGGACGCCCAGGCGCCGAGGTCGATCAGCTTGCAGCGATCGGAGCAGAACGGGCGGAATTTGTTCTCTGGGGTGAATTCCACGGGGGCGCCGCAGGTTGGGCAGTCAACGGTTGGGATTGGGCTCATGCTTGGCCTCCGGATAAAGTCAGGTAAAAGTGATGCAGGCGCTCGACTTCGCTGTGCAACCAGGCGAGGTCGCGGTCGTTGACCACCACATCGTCGGCACGGCTCACGCGATCCTCGCGGCTGGACTGGGCCTTGAGGATCGCCTGGACCTGTTGTTCGCTGGTCTGATCGCGCTGCAAGGTGCGTTCGATCTGCAGTTGTTGCGGGGCGTCGATCACCAGGATGCGCTGGGTCATCGCGTATTGCCCGGATTCGATCAGCAGCGGCGACACCAGAATCGCATAAGGCGATTTTGCCAGCGCCAGATGGTGAGCGATTTCCTCGGCGATCAATGGATGCAGCAAGGCTTCGAGCCAGCGGCGTTCTTCCGGCACTTCAAAGATCAACTTGCGCAGGGCCGCACGGTCCAGCGTGCCATCGGCTTGCAGGACGCCGGGGCCGAAGTGTTCGGCAATTTTCGCCAGTGCCGGACGCCCCGGCTCGACCACCCAGCGCGCCGCGTGGTCGGCGTCGACCACATGGATCCCGAGATCGATGAAGTGCTGGGCCGCGGCGCTTTTACCGCTGCCGATGCCGCCGGTCAGGCCGAGAATCCAGGGTTTTTCCACAGGGGTATTCATTTCAAACCGACAAACTGCCAATAGAAGTCGGTTATTTGACCACCCCAGAGCAAGGCAATCCAGCCGGCAATTGCCAGATACGGGCCGAAGGGCATCGGCGTCGAGGTTTTCTGCTCACGCAGACGCAGCAGAATCACTCCGACAATCGCCCCCACCAGCGACGACAGCAGAATCGTCAGCGGCAGAATCTGCCAGCCGCCCCAGGCCCCGAGCAGCGCCAGCAGCTTGAAATCGCCGTGGCCGATGCCGTCCTTGCCGGTCAGCAGCTTGAACAGCCAGAACACCGACCACAGCGCCATGTAGCCGGCCACCGCGCCCCACAGCGCCGCGTGCAGCGAGACGAACATCCCGAAACTGTTGACGATCAGTCCCAGCCACAATAATGGCAACACCAGCACATCGGGCAGCAGTTGATGTTCGGTGTCGATCAGGCTCATCGCCAGCAGCCCCCAGGTAAGGACGATCAACAGGCCGGCCGGCCAGCCGAAACCCAGATGCCAGGCGACGAATGCCGAAAGCAGGCCGCAGGCCAGTTCGGTCAGAGGATAACGTTTGCTGATGGGCGCGGCACACGCCGAACAGCGTCCGCGCAGCACCAGGTAACTGAGCAGCGGAATGTTTTCCCAAGCCCGAATCCGGTGGCCGCAGTGTGGGCACTGGGAGTGCGGCAGCATCAGGTTGTAGGTCGGCAGTGGTGTTTCGCTCGGCAGACCGAGGACATCCTGGGCTTGCTGGCGCCAGTCGCGCTCGAGCATTTTTGGCAGCCGCCAGACCAGTACGTTGAGAAAACTGCCGACCACCAGACCCAACAGCAGGGCGGTGCACACAAAGGCCAGCGGATACAGACTGAAGAGTTCGTCGATAGGCATGTCAGATCGCTGAGCCAAGCTGGAAGATCGGCAGGTACATGGCCACGACCAGCCCGCCGACGATGACCCCGAGTACCACCATGACGAACGGCTCCATCAGGCTGGTGAGGTTGTCGACCATGTTATCCACTTCCTCTTCATAAAAACCGGCGACCTTGTCGAGCATGTCATCCAGCGCGCCCGATTCCTCACCGATGGCGGTCATCTGCACCGCCATGTTGGGGAAGACGCCGGTGCTGCGCATCGAGAAATTCAGCTGCATACCGGTGGCGACGTCCTGACGGATGCGCAGCACCGCGCGTTTGAACACCACGTTACCGGTGGCGCCTGCCACCGAATCCAGTGCCTCCACCAATGGCACGCCTGCGGCGAAGGTGGTCGACAGGGTGCGGGCGAATCGTGCCACCGCCGACTTGTACATCAGCGTGCCCACCAGCGGCAGCTTCAGCAGCCAGGTGTCCTTGCGGTCGCGCAATGCCTGGGATTTCTTCAGCGCATGGCGGATGCCGAACACTGCAGCAATCAGCGCACCCAGCACTGCCCACCACCATTGCTGCATGAACTCCGAGATACTGATCACCATCAGGGTGAAGGCCGGCAATTCAGCGCCGAAACCGGAAAATACCGACTGAAACTGCGGCACCACTTTTACCAGCAGAATCCCGGTAACGACCATTGCCACCAGCACCACGGCGCTGGGGTAGGTCAGGGCTTTCTTGATCTTGGCCTTGAGCGCTTCGCTTTTTTCCTTATAGGTCGCGATCCGTTCGAGCAACGTATCGAGGGCGCCGGATTGCTCGCCGGCATCCACCAGGTTGCAATACAGCTCATCGAAATACTGCGGCTTCTTGCGCAGGGCCGCAGCGAAGCTGTTGCCGGCGGCCACCTCTTGCTTCACCTCGTCTACCAGTTTGCGCATCGCCGGGTTATCGAAGCCTTCGCCAATGATGTCGAACGACTGCAACAGTGGTACGCCGGCCTTCATCATGGTTGCCATCTGCCGGGTGAACAGGGCGATGTCCTGGGCCTTGATGCGTTTGCCGAGGCTGAGCAAAGAGGTGGATTTCTTCCGTACCTTGCCCGGGTTGATCCCCTGTTTGCGCAGTTGGGCCTTGATCAGCGCGGGGTTCTGCCCGCTCAACTCGCCCGTGACCTTGCTGCCTTTGCGATCCGTGCCTTCCCAGGCGTAGATACTGATTTTCGCTGCCTTGACCGCCATGTTCAGTCCTTGGTGACCCGGTTGATTTCTTCCAGGCTGGTGATGCCTTGCATGGCCTTGCGCAGGCCGGAGGTGCGCAGGTCGTCGAAGCCGTCGCGACGCATCTGGCTGTCGATCTCCAGCGAGTTGCCTTCGGCCATGATCAGCCGTTGCAGATCAGGGGTGTTTTTCACCACTTCGTAAATCCCCACGCGTCCCTTGTAGCCGCCGTTGCACAGGTCGCAACCGACCGGCTCATAGATCGTGAAACTGCCGATCTGTTCCGGCGGGAAACCTTCCTTGATCAGCGTTTCGCGGGGGATCTCGATCGGTTTCTTGCAGTGACTGCACAGCTTGCGCGCCAGGCGCTGGGCGATGATCAGACTGACCGAGGTGGCGATGTTGAACCCGGGGATGCCCATGTTGTGCAGGCGGGTCAGAGTCTCAGCGGCACTGTTGGTGTGCAGCGTGGACAGCACCAGGTGGCCGGTCTGCGCCGCCTTGATCGCGATTTCGGCGGTTTCCAGGTCACGGATCTCGCCGACCATGATCACGTCCGGGTCCTGACGCAGAAACGAACGCAGGGCCTGAGCAAAATCCAGCCCCTGTTTCGGATTGACGTTGACCTGGTTGATGCCTTCCATGTTGATTTCCACCGGGTCTTCGGCGGTGGAAATGTTGATGTCGACGGTGTTGAGAATATTCAGGCCGGTGTACAGCGATACGGTTTTCCCCGAACCCGTAGGCCCGGTTACCAGAATCATCCCTTGAGGCTGCTTGAGCGCGGCCATGTACAGTTCTTTCTGCGCCGGTTCGTAACCCAATGCATCGATGCCGATCTGCGCGCTGGACGGATCGAGGATCCGGATCACCACTTTCTCACCCCACAGGGTCGGCAAGGTGTTGACCCGGAAGTCGATCGACTTGGTCTTCGACAGGCGCATCTTGATCCGCCCGTCCTGGGGTTTGCGGCGTTCCGAGATGTCCAGGCTGGCCATGACTTTCAGGCGTGCGGCGATTCGCCCGGCCAACTGGATCGGCGGTTTGGCCACCTCGCGCAGGATGCCGTCGGTGCGCACCCGCACCCGGAAATTTTTCTCGTAGGGTTCGAAGTGCAGGTCCGACGAGCCACTCTTGATCGCGTCGAGCAGCATCTTGTGCACGAAGCGCACGACCGGCGCGTCGTCGGCGTCGAGGCCGCCAATGGCGTCCTGGCGGCTGTCGTCGACGGACTCGACATCCACGCCGTCGAGATCGACGTCGGCCATGTCTTCGAGACCACTGGCGTGAGTGTCGAAGAATTTCTCGATGGCATCAGTGAGCTTGTCGTCCTCCACCAGAATGGCTTCGGTGCTCAGCCCGGTGCTGAACTGGATGTCATTGATCGCCTGATGATTGCTCGGATCGGAAATGCCCACGAACAGTTTGTTGCCACGCCGCCACAAGGGCAGGGCGTGGTGCTGGCGCACCAGTTTTTCACTGACCAGGCCTTTGGGCTGGGTTTCCTTGTCGAGGCAATTGAGGTCCATGAAGGCCATGCCGAAATGCTCGGAAGCGATCTCGGCCACCTGTGAGCTCTTCACCAGTTTGTTCTGCACCAGGTAGCTGACCAGCGACAGCCGATTGCGCTGTGCCTGTTGCCAGGCCTGCTGGGCGCTTTTTTCCGTAAGCAGTTCGGCCTGTACCAATTGCTTGGCCAGACCGCTCAGAGCGATGTCATTCATGGGGATTCCGGATGCTGACAGTTCATGACTTATAGCCTAGTCAAGTGACAGCGCCAAACACGCCCGGTACAGGTGACAAAAAGTGTCAGATAGTGCGGTTGGCGGTTGTAGGAAAGCGCGACACGGCGCCTTTATGCCGAGCGCACGGGGTCTGCAAGCGGTTGGCACGGCCTATGCTGAGCCCTTTGCAGATCATGAGATTCCGACTCATGCATGGAGAGCCTGTCTATGAACAACCAAAAAGGTTTCACTCTGATCGAGCTGCTGATCGTGGTGGCGATCATCGGGATTCTGGCGACGATTGCCCTGCCGCAGTATTCGAAGTATCAGGCGCGATCAAAAGTGACTGCGGGGCTGGCGGAGATCAGTGCGATGAAGGTGCCGTTCGAGGACACCATCAATCAAGGTACCGCTCCGGATATAAACAATGTGAATGGCGGTACAGCCACCACCTCCAACTGTACGGTCGCGGTTACAGGCACAGCGGCGACGGGGGCGGGCAGCATCAGCTGTACGCTGCTCAACGCTCCGGGTCCGGTACTGGGCAAAACCATCACGCTTACTCGTTCGGGCGCTGCTACGGGTAATACCTCTGGTGTGTGGACCTGTGCCACTACTGTTAACGCGGATTATTCGCCTAAAGGCTGCACCGCCAGCGGCACTTGATGCGATGGCCTGATTGGCAAATGCCTCGCTTTGCGGGGCATTTTTTTGTCTTTTGATGCTGGAAAAGCTTCAAGAATTTCAGCGTGTTAGGAACTTTCCGAAAAGCCGCAACTTGCATGTCGATAATGCACTTGTCATGCAAATTGCATGATTCCGAAAATTTGCTTAATTCGTAAATCATTGATTTACAAGGGTTTATTGTCTTTCGAAAAGTTGGCACAGCCTTCGCAATATACCCGGTAACCCTGCTGACAAGACAACCAGCAGACTTTCCAGAAAAACAGGAGTTACTCGTATGAAGAAGTTCGCTATCACTGCCGCTGCTGCTACCGCGCTGACCCTGACCATGGCTTCCGGTGCCTTTGCACAATCCACCCAGGCTACTCAGGCTCCAATGACTCTGGCTGCTGGTGAAATGACCAAGGCTAAAGAAGCTACTTCCGATACCTGGATCACTACCAAAGTCAAAAGCGACCTGGTAACCGAAAAAGGCATTCCTGGTACCGACATCAAAGTTGAAACCAACAAAGGTGTGGTTTCCCTGTCTTCTGACGTCGCTGTCACCGAAGCTCAGAAAACCACCGCTGTGAACATCACCAAGAAAATCAAAGGCGTCAAAGCGGTCTCCGCTGATGGCCTGAAAGCCGAATAAGGCATGACTTCTCGCCTGGACCGGGAGAAGGCGCGACAGACGGGCCGAGCAATACGTCTGCCGCAACTTTAGAGTTCATGCGAACGGTCACACGGATGTGACCATTACAGGCCCCGGCACTTGTGTCGGGGCCTGTTCTATTTGGTTAAAGCAAAAGATCGCAGCCTTCGGCAGCTCCTACAGTGGAATGCATTTCCCTGTAGGCGCTGCCGAAGGCTGCGATCTTTTGATCTTTCAGTTACCGCGCTTGCTATTGATCTGCCGCAGGCGATTGCCTTCAAAGCGCAGGTATTGGTACATGCCGTTGCTCGGGCCGTAGGTCCATTCCTCCACTTGAAACTCTTCACGACGGTTGGCGCTGCGCTTGTAGCCGAGGACGTCGCGGCTGACCGGTTCGCCGCACTTCTGCAGCACTTCGCTGGCGCGGTCGCCGAGACTGACCAGTTGGCTGCCACAACGCAGCGTGTCGGAGGCCAGCACAGGGCTGGCGGCGAGCAGCAGCGTCAGCGCAACCCGCCATTTGTGGTTCATCATTCCGCGTCCAGGTGCATTTGCGTCACGACCCGACCATCGCTTTCGGCTTCGCCCAGGTTGGCGTCGATGAAGTACACCCGATCG
Source organism: Pseudomonas sp. B21-051 (assembly GCF_024748795.1). Classification (NCBI taxonomy): domain Bacteria; kingdom Pseudomonadati; phylum Pseudomonadota; class Gammaproteobacteria; order Pseudomonadales; family Pseudomonadaceae; genus Pseudomonas; species Pseudomonas sp. B21-051. The sequence continues at coordinate 5,077,843 of NZ_CP087166.1, read as the reverse complement.
TCGGCCAGTTGACCCTTGTCGACCAGATAGTCCTTGATGCTGCTGGCGCGTTCCTGACCCAGCTGCCGCAGCAGCACATCGCTGGAACTCCAGAACTTGATCACGCCATCACGCATTTTCGCCGTGCGTTCTTCCTTGCCCAGATCCTTCCATTCGGCCGGTGGCTGGGTTTTCAGTCGGGTGCGGTAGATGCCTTCGAGCAGCGGGCCTTTCTCGCTCTCCGGCACTTGCAGCAGTGAAGCCTGAGCCGGCACCTTGTCGCCACGGCGCTGGAGCATCTTGTAGTAGTTGTACTGGTATTCACGTTCCAGACGCTGCTCGGCAATCAACGGGCCGTCGCTGCTCTGTGCGGCAGTGCCTTCGATTTCCAGACGCAGGGCCGGACGTTCCTTGAGGGCCTTGGACAGTTTGTCCAGCGCCGACTCGGCATCCTTGCTCAGGTCGCTCGAACCCGGGGCAAAGGACACGGTGCCGAGGTCTTCGGAACCGCCACCGTTGATCAGCCCGCCAATCAGCTTGAACGGCGCGGCCGCCGCTTTGACGATCAGGTTGCGCAGGGTCTGCCAGACAATCGGCATCACGCTGAACTGCGGATTGTTGAGGTCGCCGGTCACCGGCAGTTCGATGGAAATCTTGCCATCGACGTCCTTGAGCAGGGCAATCGCCAGTTTCAGCGGCAGGCTCACGGCATCCGGGCTGTCGACTTTTTCACCGAGTTGCAGTTGCTCGACCACCACTTTGTTTTCAGCCTTCAACTGGCCCTTGGTGATCAGGTAGTGCAGGTCGAGGTTGAGCCGGCCCTTGCGGATGCGGTAACCGGCGAACTTGCCGGAATACGGGGTCAGGGTAGTCAGCTCGACGCGTTTGAAACTGGTGGCGATGTCGAGGCTGGCCATCGGGTCGAACGGGTTGACGGCACCTTTGATGGTCACCGGGGCATAGCGGTCGACCTTGCCCTTGATGTCGACGCTGGCCGGTTTCGCCTGACGGCTGTCGATGGTGCCGATCTGGCCGTTGAGCTGTTGAACTGCTGTGGCGAAATTCGGCGTCAGGCTGAAATCGGCGAAGTTGGCCGAACCGTCGTTGATCGCAATCGCCCCAATGTGAATGCCCAGCGGCTTGTCCTTGCTGGCCGGTTTCGCCGCGGCGGTTTTCGCACCGCTGTCGGCAGGCTGCGGGATCAGCAGGTCGTCGATGTTGGTGGTGCGGTCATCGTTGATCATGAAGCGCACATACGGCTGGAACAGGTTGACCTTGTCGATCGACAGGCTGTCACCGTGTTGATAGTTGATGCCTTCAACCACCACTTGCTGCCACTTGAGGAAGTCGCGGGTTTTCAGGGTGTCGAGGGTGTGCAGTTGATCGATCTGCGCACGCCCGGTCACGCCGAGTGCCAGGGGGGCGGTGCTCTTGAGGTTGACCTTGAGGTCGCTGCCGAGCATGCCGCTGCGCAGTTCCAGGCGAATGAACGGATTAATGTAGGACTGCGCGACACGCAGGTCGATGTCCTGGGTTTTCACGTTGAGTTGAGCGGTGACCGGCGCGAGGTTGACCACACCGTCGGCGTTGATCTTGCCTTGTTTGCCCAAGCCGCTGTCGAGCCTGACCTTGAAAGGCGAGCCGTTGAGGCTGTCGAAATCCTGCAGGTCGATATTCAGCGGGGTGACATCCAGTGCCACGGGTGGGTTGGCCGAGCGGTCGGCGAGATGCACGGTGTAGTTGCGTAGCTGTACGTCTTTGAGCAGCACTTGCCAGGGCTTGCTCGGCGCGGCCGGCTCTTTCGGCGAGTCGGCGGCGGCCGGAGTGGTCTTGGGTTCGGCGGCGGCCTTGGCGGCGGGTTTCGATGGCTGGCTGGCGAACAGTTTCTGCCAGTCGAGCTGGCCGTCGGCTTCGAGCGCGGCCCAGGTTTCCAGTTTGTTGCTGCGGATCTTGCCGACCACTACTTGCTGTTTGGCCAGATCCAGTGAGGTCTCGCTGACGTCGAGGCGCTCAAGTTTCGCCAATGGGCGTCCGTCCGGCGCCTTGATCGCGAATGGCGCAATGCTCACCGCGACGTTGTTCAACAGCAGTTCGGTTTCTTTCGACAGATTCAGTTTGTACTCGGTGCTGAGATTCAGCACGCCGTCTTCGAGCACCAGTGGCACCGCGTCACGCACATAGGGCCAGAAGGATTTCATCTTGCCGTCGGTGACTTTCAAGGTGCCTTCGGAGGTAAACGGGATCAGACTGAAGTTGCCTTTCCAGTCGATCTGCCCACCGGCCGGGCCGGCAGCCACCAGGGTCATGTCGGCATTGTCTTCGGGCAGAGTGCTGAGGTTTTTCAGCTCGAAGTCGAGTTTGTCGTAGAGAAACTCGATCGGCTCGCTCGGCCGGGCGTCCTGGAAATGCACGTTGCCGCCGGCCAGTTGAATGCGGTCGATGCGCAGCGGGAACGGCTTGGCATTCGGATCGGCCGGGGTCGGTTCGCTGGCGGGAATCTTGAACAGGCCCAGCAGATTGAGCTGGCCGTCCTTGGCGAAGAGGATTTCGGTCTTGGGCTTGTCCAGCTCGATATCGGCCAGATGCAGCGCCTTGGTCCACAGGCTGTCGAGTTGCAGATTGGCGTACAGCCGCTCGAAGCCGACTTGCTCTTTACCCGGCTCACCGACGACCAAGCCCCACAGGGTGACTTCAAGGCTGAACGGATTGAGTTCGATGCGCTGGATATGCGCCGGCACCGTGGCGTAGTTCGCCAGTTGCTGGTTGGCGATACGCAGGGCGATGCCCGGCAAGATCAGAAACCCCAGCAGGCTGTAGAGGGCCAGAACAGTCAACAAGGCGCCAATCGCGCGAATCAATCCTTTGGGCATGTGCGGCTTCATCTGTCTGAATCGGAGTGCCTTGGAGTATGGCACGCGATTCTGGTTCCGAAGTACATCGTGGGGGGCAGGATTGTTCAGATTTGTCTGCAATCCCTGTAGGAGCTGCCGCAGGCTGCGATCTTTTGACTTTTCAGAACAAGATCAAAAGATCGCAGCCTGCGGCAGCTCCTACAGGGAGTACGGCTACAGCTGCAGGATCAGGGTTTTCAGCGGTGGCTGTTGATCCAGCGACGGGAAGTCCGCGCCCGGGGTCATCACGCTCCATTCGCGGACCGGTCGCCCGGCCTTCTCGGCGCAACGCAGAACCTGTTCACGCCAGTCGTCCATGCTGACTTTTGCCAGGTTGTTGCAGCAGATCAGCACGCCGTTGTCAGCGGTGGTCAGCAGCGCCGGTTTGAGCAGGCTCTGATAGTCGCGCAGCAGGTCGACGGTGCCGAACGCGCTCTTGGCCCAAGCGGGCGGGTCGAGCAGCACCAGATCGTATTGACGCTGGTCGAGGCGCTGATAGCTCGGCAGCTTCTGCCCGCGCCGCTGGCTGATCGGCAGGCCGGCGAGCTGCCGGATCGCCGGGAAGTAATCGGACTGGATGAATTGCATCTCGGGCAATTGCGGGTTGAGCAGGCCGTTTTCTCGGCCGACTGCCAGATTGCCTTCGGCGAAATCCAGATTGCACACCTCGCGCGCGCCACCGGCAGCGGCACTCAGGCCGACGCCACAGGTGTAGGCAAAGAGGTTGAGCACACTTTTGCCCTTGGCGTGATCCTTGACCCAGCCGCGAGTGTTGCGCAGGTCGAGGAACAGCAGCGGATCCTGCCCGGCATGCCGCCCGCGCACGCGATAGTTCAGGCCCCATTCGTGGCCGACCAGATCCGCCAGTGCGGCGGCGTCGGCTTTGTAGACGCTGTCCTCGCGATCGATGCGCGAGTTGCCCCGGGAGCGGTCGTTGTAGACCAGCAGGGTTTCGAAGCCCAGGGTCTGATTGACCATGGCGTGCAGTTGCAGCAGGTCGTCACGCTCCAGGGGCTGGTGAAAACTTTGCACCAGCAATTGCGGACCGTAGCGGTCGACGGTCAGGCCACCGGCGCCTTCCTGGCTGCCATGGAACAGGCGATAGCAATCAGTGCCCTGGCTGTGCAGCTCAGCGAGCAGGTCCTGGCGTTGGTCGAGGGCGGCGCGCAGCGCCTGATTCAAGGAAGACATGCGTGCGCCTTGCTGGTGAGAATTGGGGCGCGAGAGTTTAGCAGCTTGGCGGGCAATCGAGTTGCGCCCTTCGCGAGCAGGCTCGCTCCCACACAGGATCTATGCTGCAAATCAAATCTCCTGTGGGAGCGAGCCTGCTCGCGAAGCTCTTAGGTCAGCAAACCCATCCGTCGTTTGGCGCGTTGCACCGAACCGTTGCGCATTGCCCAGCGCAGCATTGGCGCGCTGCGCTTGACGCTGGCGCGGATCAGCTGGCGTTGCAGCGGATTCTGTCGTATCCCGAACATGTCGCTGGCCCAATCCGGCAGCAGATCGATGCCGGCCTTCATCATCAGGTCGCCAAACGGACGGGCCAGCACGCTCGGGGCCGGGGCGTCGAGCAGCAGGCGCAGGACTTCGCGGCTGCGTTCATCACAGAGCAATTGCGGGCGCATGCGTTGCAGATAGTCAGCCACGGCCTGCCGCGATTTCGGCACATCCCGCGCACCCAGGCGCTCGGCGACCACGGCGATTTCCGCGTAGTAACGATCCTGATCCGCCGCCGACAATTGCGGGTTGCGGTAACGCAAATGCGCCGCAAGAAAGTGACTGACCTCGGCCACATGCACCCAAGTCAGCAGGTCCGGATCGCTGGCCGCATACGGTCGGCCATCCGGCGCGGTGCCGATTACTTGCAGGTGAATGGTGCGCACTTTGTCGATCAGCCACTCGGCGTCGCGGCGCGAGCCGAAGGTGGTGCCGGAGACAAACTGACTGGTGCGGCGCAAACGTCCGAGCATGTCCTGACGAAAATTCGAATGATCCCAGACCCCGGCCAGCGCCAGCGGATGCAGGGCTTGCAGCAACAAGGCGCTGATGCCGCCGATCAGCATGCTGCTGAAATCGCCATGCACTTGCCAACTGACCGAGTCCGGCCCGAACAGCCCGGGATCGCCCTTGGGATTTTCCAGATCGAGCTGACCGAGGGATAGCCCGGTCAGGCTCATGAGTTGGTTTTCGATACGGCTGCGGATGAATTCCATGACAACTCATTGGTGGTGGACGGGCGCGGCCGGTTGACCGCGCCACGAATATTACTGATTCAGGCGCTTGTCGATCAGGCCCTGGACTACGCTCGGGTCGGCCAGGGTCGAGGTGTCGCCGAGGCTGTCGAGTTCGTTGCAGGCGATCTTGCGCAGGATCCGCCGCATGATCTTGCCTGAACGGGTTTTCGGCAAGGCCGGCGCCCACTGGATCAGGTCCGGTTTGGCGAAGCTGCCGATTTCCTTGCTGACGTGGGCCAGCAGTTCCTTCTTCAGATCGTCGCTCGGCTCGACGCCGTTCATGGGGGTGACGAAGGCATAGATGCCTTGGCCTTTGACGTCGTGCGGGTAACCGACCACGGCGGCTTCGGCGATGCTGTCGTGCAGCACCAGCGCGCTTTCCACTTCGGCGGTACCGATGCGGTGGCCGGAGACGTTGATCACGTCGTCGATGCGCCCGGTGATCCAGTAATCGCCGTCCTCGTCGCGGCGTGCGCCGTCGCCAGTGAAGTAATAGCCGGGGTAGGGTTTGAAATAGGTGTCGACCATCCGTTGCGGGTCGCCGTAGACGCTGCGGATCTGCGCCGGCCAACTCGACTTGATCGCCAGCACGCCGCTGCCGGCGCCTTTGATTTCCTTGCCGTGTTCATCGAGCAGCACCGGTTGCACGCCGAACATCGGCTGCGTGGCGCAACCCGGTTTGATCCGCTGTGCGCTGACCAGCGGGCTGAGCATGATGCCGCCGGTTTCGGTCTGCCACCAGGTATCGACGATGGGGCAGCGCTGTTCGCCGACCACGTTGAAATACCATTCCCACGCCTCCGGGTTGATCGGCTCACCGACACTGCCGAGCAATCTGAGGCTTGCACGCGACGTTTCCTTCAACGGTTCGGCACCTTCACGCATCAACGCGCGCAGAGCCGTCGGCGCGGTGTAGAAGATGTTGACGTGGTGTTTGTCGATCACCTGCCAGAAGCGCGAAGTGCTTGGATAACTTGGCACGCCTTCGAAGATCAGCGTGGTTGCGCCGTTGGCCAGCGGGCCGTAGACGATGTAACTGTGGCCGGTCACCCAGCCGACGTCGGCAGTGCACCAGAACACTTCGCCATCGCGATAATCGAGCACGTACTTGAAGGTCATCGCCGCTTGCAGCAGGTAGCCGCCGGTGGTGTGCAGCACACCCTTGGGTTTGCCGGTGCTGCCGGAGGTGTAGAGGATGAACAGCGGATCTTCGGCGTCCATCGGTTCTGGCGGGCAATCGTCGCTGACGTCACGCACGGCCTGGTGATACCAGAGATCACGGCCCTCGACCCAATCGACCTGGCCTTGGCTGCGTTCGACTACGACGACGGTGCTGACGTCCGGGCAACTTTGCAGGGCCTTGTCGACGTTGTGCTTGAGCGGGACGAACTTGCCGCCGCGTACGCCTTCATCGGCGGTGATCACGGTGCGGCAGTCGGCGTCGAGGATACGGTCACGCAATGAGTCCGGGGAGAAACCGCCGAACACCACCGAATGAATCGCGCCGATCCGCGCGCAGGCGAGCATGGCGTAGGCCGCCTCGGGGATCATCGGCATGTAGATGCACACCCGATCACCTTTTTTCACCCCACGGCTTTTCAGCACATTGGCCAGGCGGCAGACGTGATGGTGAAGTTTTTTGTAGGTGATCTGCGCTGATTCGGCCGGGTCGTCGCCTTCCCAGAGGATCGCGGTCTGCTCGCCGCGCTGGGCGAGGTGGCGGTCGATGCAGTTGTAGCTGACGTTCAGTTGGCCGCCGGCAAACCAGGACGCTTCACCGGTTTTCAGGTCGTAGCGCTGCACGGTCTGCCACGGTGTGCTCCAGTCGAGGAAGCGGGTGGCCTGTTCGGCCCAGAAGGCGCTGGGGTGTTCAATGGATTCGCGGTACAGACGCTTATAGTCGTCCTGACTCAACTGCGCAGCCCGGCGGACGGCATCGGCTTTGGGGAACGTGCTGATATCGAACATGACGGTTCCTTATTCTTGTTGTGCGACAGGAATAAAGATGCGCCGAGCGGCCCGGAGGTTCAAGTGATCGCTAAAACAACTGTGGGAGCGAGCCTGCTCGCGAATGCGCTGTATCAGTCACAAAGATGCTGAATGACACGCCGCATTCGCGAGCAGGCTCGCTCCCACATTGGAAATGGGTTGCCCACAGGATTCGTGGGCAACCCATTCACATCACCCGCGGTGACGACCGCGGAAGTAGTTGATCAGGCCCTGGGTGGAGGCATCGTCAGCAACGGTTTCATCGCTGCCGACCAGACGGTTGTAAACGCCCTTGCCCAGTTCCTTGCCCAGTTCCACGCCCCACTGGTCGAAGGCGTTGATGCCCCAGACCACGCTCTGCACGAACACTTTGTGCTCATACATGGCGACCAGCGCGCCGAGACGACGCGGGCTGATGCGCTCGACCACAATGGTATTGCTCGGACGGTTGCCCGGGATCACCTTGTGCGGTGCGAGTTTGTGCACCTGCTCTTCGCTCATGCCTTTTTCGCGCAGTTCGGCCTCGGCTTCCGGCAGGGTCTTGCCGAGCATCAGCGCCTGACTCTGCGACAGGCAGTTGGCGTACAGCCACTGATGGTGATCAGAGACCGGGTTGAAGCTGACGATCGGCACGATGAAATCGGCCGGGATCAGTTGGGTGCCCTGGTGCAGTAACTGGTGATAAGCGTGCTGGCCGTTGCAGCCGACGCCGCCCCAGATCACCGGGCCGGTATCGGTCGACACCGAAGTGCCGTCCTGACGCACGCTCTTGCCGTTGGATTCCATGTCCAGCTGTTGCAAGTGCTTGGTGATGTTGCGCAGGTAGTGGTCGTACGGCAGGATCGCGTGGCTTTGCGCGCCCCAGAAGTTGCCGTACCACACGCCGAGCAGGGCCAGCAGCACCGGCATGTTCTGTTCGAACGGTGCGCTCTGGAAATGCTGGTCCATGGTGTAGGCACCGGACAGCAGTTCCTTGAAGTTGGACATGCCGATGGCCAGGGCAATCGGCAGGCCGATGGCCGACCACAGCGAGTAACGACCGCCGACCCAGTCCCACATCGGGAAGATGTTTTCTTCACGGATGCCGAACGCGACGGCCGCAGCGTTGTTGCTCGATACCGCGATGAAGTGGCGATACAGCTCGGCTTCGGAACCGCCCTGGGCCAGATACCAGGCGCGTGCGGCCTGAGCGTTCTTCAAGGTTTCGAGGGTGTTGAAGGATTTCGACGAAACGATGAACAGCGTGGTTTCAGCGCGCAGCTTTTGTGTCAGTTCGTGGAACTCACTGCCGTCGATGTTCGCCAGGTAGTGGCAACGCACGCCTTTCTGCGCGTAGGACAATAGCGCTTCGGAGACCAGCTCCGGGCCGAGGAACGAGCCACCGATGCCGATGTTGACCACGTCAGTGATCGGCTTCTCGGTGTAACCGCGCCACAGGCCATCGTGGATGCGGCCGACCAGATCCGTGATCTGGTTCAGCACCTTGTGCACTTCCGGCATCACGTTGACGCCGTTGACCGACAGCTTGTCGCCCACCGGGCGGCGCAGAGCGGTGTGCAGTGCCGGGCGGCCTTCGGAAGCGTTGACGATTTCGCCGTCGAACAGCGCTTTGATCGCGCCTTTCAGATCGACTTCATTGGCCAGACCCACCAACAGGTTGCGGGTCTCGGCGTTGATCAGATTCTTCGAATAATCGAGAAACAGGCCGCAGCTGCTGAGCGTGAATTGATTGAAGCGCTGCGGATCGGCGTTGAAGGCTTCGCGCATGCTGAAATCCTGCATGGCTTGGCGGTGATCTTTCAACGCTTGCCAGGCAGGCAGAGCGGTAACGTCATGAGGAGTGCGGTAGTACGCCATCGCTGCGGTTTTCCTTTTTACTTGAACGGCCTTTTGAACACAGAACAGACCGATACGCCATGTTTGGGCGAGGGTCAAATGCGTCGACACGATTTTTCAACGCAGGGCGAATACAGTAAACCTCGCGCTGCGATCTGTCTTGACTTCTTCTGACCTGTTCCCTGTACTTTTTTAACATCAATACCGGGAACGGGCCGACCAACGGAAGGGGAGTGGCGCCTCGAAGCGGCTCAGGCCACCTGAACCGGAATGGCGTTGCTGGTGTGGCTGAGCTCGTTGCCTGGGGCCATGTACAGCATGCGCGGTTTGAAATTGACCAGTTCCGCTTCGCTGTAATGGGCGTAGGCGCAAATGATCACGCGGTCGCCGACCTTGGCTTTATGCGCGGCTGCGCCATTGACCGAAATCATCCGCGAACCCTCTTCGCCACGAATCGCGTAGGTGGTGAAGCGCTCGCCATTGTCGACGTTATAGATCTGGATCTGCTCGTACTCACGGATGCCGGACAAGTCCAGCCACTCGCCATCAATGGCGCAGGAACCTTCGTAATCGAGTACCGCATGAGTGACTTCGGCGCGGTGCAGCTTGGCCTTGAGCATGATGGCGTGCATGAGGGATTTCCCGGGTTGGAAGCAAACGGCGGGCAGTGTGCCCGAAGGCTTTGGGGGCGGCAATATGGCTTGAAATGCATTTTTCAGGACGCTGAAAAACACTGTGGGAGCGAGCCTGCTCGCGAAAGCGTCGGAACAGTCGACATCGTTGTCAACTGACAGATCGCATTCGCGAGCAGGCTCGCTCCCACAGGGGGATTGCGGTGTTTTTTAGACGGGGCTATCGAGGTTCAGGTGCAGGTTGTCGATCAACCGCGTGGTGCCGAGGAACGCGGCCACCAGAATCACCAGGTCGCGGTCTTCAGCCGTCGCCGGACGCAAGGTCAGGGCATGGCGAATTTCCAGGTAATCCGGACGCAAGCCAGCGGCTTCCAGCTGTTGCACCTGAGCGGCGATCAGTGCCGGGTAGTCGCGCTCACCTTGCTTGATCGACTCGGCAATCGTGCTCAGGGTGCGATAGACCACCGGGGCCACCGCACGTTGATCTTCGCTGAGGAAGCCATTACGCGACGACAGCGCCAGGCCGTCGGCCGCACGCACGGTGGGTTCGCCGATGATCTGGATCGGCATGTTCAGGTCATGCACCAGCGCGCGGATCACCGCCAGTTGCTGGAAGTCTTTCTGGCCGAAGATCGCCAGATCCGGCTGAACCATGTTGAACAGCTTGCTGACCACCGTCGCCACACCTTCGAAGTGCCCCGGACGGCTGGCGCCACACAGGCCTTCAGACAGTTGCGGCACGCTGACCCGGGTCTGCCCGGCCATGCCGTCGGGGTACATCTCTTCGACGGTCGGGGCGAACAGCAAATGGCAGCCGGCTTGCAGCAGTTTCTCCTGATCCGCCGCCAGAGTGCGCGGGTACTTGTCGAGGTCTTCGCCGGCGCCGAACTGCAGCGGGTTGACGAAAATGCTCGCGACCACGAAATCCACACGCTGAGTGGCCTTGGTGATCAGCGCGATATGGCCGCTGTGCAGGTTGCCCATGGTCGGCACGAAGCCGATGCGCTTGCCTTCACTGCGGGCGCGCGCCACGGCGGCGCGCAATTCGCGTACGGTTTTAACGGTGTTCATGCAGAGAATCCGTGTTCGATCCCAGGGAAAGTAACGCCTTTGACTTCGTTGACGTAGGCCTTCAGTGCGGACTGGATGCTGTCCTGACCCTGCATGAAGTTCTTGACGAATTTCGGCACGCGGCCGGTGATCGACAGGCCGAGCATGTCGTGCAGCACCAGTACCTGACCGTCGGTCTCGCTACCGGCGCCGATGCCGATGACCGGAATTTTCACGGCCTGGCTGATTTCCGCCGCCAGTTCGCTTGGTACGCATTCGAGCAGCAGCATGGCGGCGCCAGCCTGCTCGAGCGAGATCGCGTCGGCACGCATCTGCCGCGCCTGGTTCTCGTTGCGGCCCTGCACTTTATAGCCGCCAAGAATGTTCACCGCTTGTGGGGTCAGGCCCATGTGCGCGCAGACCGGCACACCGCGTTCGGCCAGCAGACGGATCGACTCCGCCAGCCACAGCGCGCCTTCGACCTTGATCATGTGCGCGCCGGCCTGCATCAGCGTGGCGCTGTTGGTCAGGGTTTGCTCGATAGTGGCGTTGGCCATGAATGGCAGGTCGGCCAGGATCAGGGCGTCGGTGTTGCCGCGTTTGACGCACGCGGTGTGATAGGCCATTTCTGCAATGGTCACCGGCAAGGTGCTGTCGTGCCCTTGCAGAACCATGCCGAGGGAGTCGCCCACCAGCAGCACTTCGACACCAGCCTCGTTGCAGGCGTGGGCGAAGGTCGCGTCATAGCAGGTCAGCATGGTGATCTTTTCACCTTTCTGCTTGAGGCTCTGGAGCGTGGTCAGGGTGATGGCTGGCATGTAAAAAATCCTCGTTCAGGCGCTCTGGAAACTACTGCGAGTAACGCGCGTGATTCTTCGTCTACTCAGGCGCACGCTCTTTTGTCGTGCTTATAAGGCCTGGATTGCGCCCGTATGTGCCGGGTTGGCGGCAGCGGGACGCCTATAGTCGTGAGGAGCCAAGCGGAAGTCAATTGCGTGTGTTACCGCATTGTTACGAGGGGAGTGTTACCGGCGTTACTGATGCGATTCAGCGGTGCGGCGGGGCTGATTCGGCGAGTTTTGTCCGACAAAATCCAGCGTATGCAATAAACCAATGTGGGAGCGAGCCTGCTCGCGAAGGCGGCGGATCAGTCAACGCAGTGTTGAATGACACACCGCTTTCGCGAGCAGGCTCGCTCCCACAGGGGATTGTAATCAATCTGTCGGGAGGCGTTCCAAGCCTACGAACGGGCAGGCGGCGAGCAGGTCGGGCAGGCTGCGGCCATCGGCGAGACGCAAATCCTGCGGGGCCAGTTCGGCCAGGGGATAGAGCACGAACGCACGTTCCTGAATCTGATAATGCGGGACTTTCAGCCGCGGCTCGTCGATCAGGCGATCGCCGAACAACAGGATGTCCAGATCGAGCGTGCGGGGGCCCCAGCGTTCGAGGCGTTCGCGGCCCTGATCGTTCTCGATGGCTTGCAGCGCATCGAGCAGATCGAGCGGCGCGAGATCACTGTCGAGGGCGGCGACCGCGTTGGTGTAACGCGGTTGTCCCGGCAGCAGTGAATCGCTCTGAAAGAACGCCGAAACACCAGCAAGGGAAGTCTGCGGCAATTGCCCCAGCGCGCTGAGCGCGCTGCGCAATTGTTCGGCCGGGTCAGCGAGGTTGCTGCCCAGGCCGATATAGATGCGTTCCATGCCTTATTCGCCCGATGCGCTCGGTGCCCCGGCGCGCTTGCGCTTGGAGCCGCTGCTGCGGCGACGTTTGCGCGGCGCGCCGCTGGCGTCATCGCCCTTGCCGCTGAGGTCACGGATCATGTCGCGACGTTCGCTGTCGTTGGCGTCCTGATAGTCCGTCCACCATTCGCCCAGACCGTCGGTCTGCTCGCCAGCGCTTTCACGCAGCAGCAGGAAGTCGTAACCGGCGCGGAAACGTGGATTGTCCAGCAGCAGGTCGGCGCGCTTGCCGCTGCGGCGTGGCAGGCGTTCCTGCATGTCCCAGATCTCGCGGATCGGCATGGTGAAGCGCTTTGGAATGGCGATGCGCTGGCACTGTTCGGCGATCAGCTCGTGCGCACCTTCCTGCATCGCCGGAATCGGCGGCATGCCACGCTCTTGCAGACGCAACACGCGGGCCGGCAGGGCAGGCCACAGCAGGGCGGCAAACAGGAACGCCGGGGTCACCGGTTTGTTCTGCTTGATGCGCAGGTCGGTGTTGGTCAGCGCTTCGCTGATCAGCGTGTGGGTGTATTCCGGGTTGTGCTCGAGTGCGTCGGCACTGGCCGGGAACAGCGGGGCGAACAGTTGCAGATCGACCAGCATCTCGAAGGTGATCGCGCCGTGGCCGGAGAGGAACAGCTTGAGCACTTCCTCGAACAGGCGGGCCGACGGGATCTCGCGCAGCATCGGCGCCAGTTCGCGGATCGGCTGCACGGTGTGTTTTTCGATGCCGAAATTCAGCTTGGCGGCGAAACGCACGGCACGCAGCATGCGCACCGGGTCTTCCTGGTAACGCTGCTTCGGATCGCCGATCAGGCGGATCAGGTGATTGCGGATGTCGTGTACGCCGTTGGCGTAATCGAGAATGCGCTCGCTGACCGGATCGTAATACAGGGCGTTGATGGTGAAGTCGCGGCGTTGCGCGTCTTCTTCCAGGGTGCCGTAAACGTTGTCACGCAGAATCCGCCCGCTCTCGTTACGCGAAGACTGGTTGCTGTCTTCGTCGTCTTCATTGACCGGGTGATTGGCGCGGAAGGTCGCGACTTCAATGATTTCGCGACCGAAATGGATATGCACCAGTTTGAAGCGGCGACCGATGATCCGCGCATTGCGGAATTCGGCACGGACTTGCTCGGGGGTGGCGCTGGTGGCGACGTCGAAATCCTTGGGCGTGATGCCCAACAGCATGTCACGCACGCAACCACCGACCAGATAGGCCTGGTAGCCGGCGCCCTGCAAGCGTTCGACGATATTGACCGCATAGCGGCTGAATTGCCCCTTCTGCAGCGAATGTTGGCCGCTGTTGAGCACTTCAGGGGTGCTGCGGATGTGTTGCGTACGACGCACGGGAGTTCGGAATGACTGGAACAGCTTCTTCAGCATGGGATGCACTGTTTGAAGGAATGTTCGGCCATACCAAAGAATGACCGCATGATGGGCGCAGATTCTAGCATTTAGTCGGGGGATGGTGTAGGACGCAGCAGATTTGCGCTGTAAGCCGCAAGCTGCAAGGGTCGAGGAGGGATAAAACAGCAGGATTTTCCGAACGGGAGAAACTACAAGGGGAGCCGAAGCTCCCCAAGAAGTAGTTGCGTGCTCTTTTTATTATTGATTCGGGCTTCTTGTTTTTGTTGAGTGCCCTCGCCATGAAGCTTTTCCTTCATGACCCTCCCAATCGGGAGCCAAGAGCAAACGGATTGCTTTGGTCGCTGTGTTGCAGTGATCTTGCGATCCAACCAGTACAGGCTCTGTCTTAGGACAGTTTTTGTTGTTCTCGGCCTGGTCGTGGGGCTAGCCCCAAATACAACGCCTCTCCAAAAGAATCAGTTAGCTGCGCCTCTCGCCGTCTTGTTTTTATTGTGCGTGAGTCGATTCGTCTTATTTTTATTGTCTTGTGCATTGCTTGTTATTGTTCTTGTACCAAACATATAGCAGGTGCCGTGCCAACTTTTGCGAAGCCCAATAAAACAAGGGGTTAGGTCGATATAACGGTTTTCTCTGGGCGAAAAAAAGCCGGGGTTTCGTTACCGATAACCCCGGCTTCTGTTACGTGAAAGGACTGAGGTAACAGTTTTTTCACTTCCTCAAGCGTTACCCGCACACTCGACAGGTAACGTTCAGCTCTCGCTGGCGACCCCGGTCTTGCGCCGCGGGATGCCCAGGCGCTGGCGTCGTTCCCACAGGCACTTGCGACTGACGCCCAGTTTGCGCGCCAGTTCGGTTTCGGTCATGTGGTCCTGATGCTCGAGGACGAAGTGCTGGAAGTAGTCTTCCAGCGACAGGTCTTCCGTCGGCTCATGGCTGCTGTTGCTGGTGTTACCCGCGGTTTGCGCAGGCAAGCCGATGAATTCGTCGTCCTCCAGGTCGCTCAGCTCGATGTCGATGCCCAGCAGGTCGGCAGAGATTTCCGGGCTTTCGCTCAGGATCACTGCGCGCTCCACCGCGTTTTCCAGCTCACGCACATTACCCGGCCAGGAATAATGCCGGATGGCCTGTTCGGCATCGGCGGCAAATTTCAGGTCGGTACGGTTGATGCGCGCACTCTGGCGAGCGAGGAACGCGGTGGCGATTTCGTTGACGTCGGCGCCACGTTCGCGCAATGCCGGCAGTTTCAGGGCAATGACGTGCAGACGGTAATACAGGTCTTCACGGAACTGGCCGATTTTCGCCAGGCTCTTGAGGTCGCGGTGGGTCGCGGCGATCAAACGCACATCGACCTTTTGCGACTGCACCGAACCGACGCGGCGAATCTCGCCTTCCTGCAGCACGCGCAGCAAACGGGCCTGGGCTTCGAGCGGCAGTTCGCCGATCTCGTCGAGGAACAGCGTGCCGCCGTCCGCCGCTTCCACCAGACCGGCGCGACCGGCGCTGGCGCCAGTGAACGCGCCTTTTTCGTGGCCGAACAGTTCGGACTCGATCAGGCTTTCCGGGATGGCGGCGCAGTTCACCGAAATCATCGGTGCCTTGGCGCGCTTGGACAGGTTATGCAGGGCGCGGGCCACCAGCTCTTTACCGGTGCCGGACTCGCCCTGGATCAGGACATTGGAATCGGTCGGTGCGACTTTGCGAATCTTGCTGTACAGATCCTGCATCGGCGGGCACGAGCCAATGATGCCGATCTCGCCGTTGCTGTTGTCGACAGACGACTTGCCGCTGCCATTGGCTGCTTTGCCGGCAGGCACTTCGCCGGCGGCAGGCGTCGACTGGTGATCACGCAGGATCCGCGCGACCGCCTGAAGCATTTCATCGTGATCGAAAGGCTTGGCGATGTAGTCCACCGCGCCCATCTTCATCGAGTCGACCGCCGAGCGCAGGCTGGCGTAGCTGGTCATGATCAGCACCGGTTTGCCTTGGCCAAGCTTGATCAGCTCTGTGCCGGGGGCGCCAGGCAGGCGCAGGTCGCTGACGATCAGATCGAATGTGGGAATACTGAAGCGTTCTTGTGCTTCCTGCACAGAACCGGCTTCGCTGACCTGATACTGGTTGCGTTCCAGCAGGCGGCGCAAGGCGGAGCGGATAATGGTTTCGTCTTCGACGATCAAAATGTGCGGCATTGATTCGATACTCTCGACGGTCTCAGTTCACAGCGGACGTCGCTTCGACATGACGCGGTAAGGTCACCCGGATACGGGTGCCGCGCTGGCTTTGTACATCAGCCGGGCTGTCGATGGTGATTTGTCCATAATGCTCTTCAACGATGGAATAGACCAGTGCAAGGCCCAGACCGGTACCTTCACCCGGATCCTTGGTGGTGAAGAAAGGTTCGAACAATCGGTCCATGATGTTCTGCGGAATACCACTGCCTTCGTCCTCGACGATCAGATCGACCGTGTGTTCGCCGGCTTCACTCTTGACCCGCACCGCACTGCCCGCAGGCGAGGCATCACGGGCGTTGGAGAGCAGATTGATCAGCACTTGGGCGAGGCGCTGCGGATCGCCTTCGACCCAGTGATCCGGATCGCACAGGTTGTAGAACTGCACTTCGAAGTTGCGCCGGTTCAGCGCCAGCAGGCCAATTGCATCCTGCGCGACTTCGGCCAGACAGACGGGTTCGTCGCTGTGCTGGTGGCTGCCGGCGTGGGCGAAGCTCATTAGCGACTGCACAATGCGCGACACGCGCTTGGTCTGTTCGAGAATCTGCCCGCTGATTTCCGTCAGTTCGCCATCTTCTTCACGCTCTTCGCGCAGGTTCTGCGCCAGACAGGCGATGCCGGTGATCGGGTTGCCGATTTCATGAGCCACACCTGCCGCCAGTCGACCGATGCTCGCCAGACGTTCTGAGTGCACCAGTTTGTCTTCGAGCATCTGCGTTTCGGTCAGGTCTTCCACCAGCAGCACCAGGCCGCTGTTGCCCGGTGCCAACGGTTCATCGATCGCCGCTTTGTGCAGATTGAGCCAGCGGGTCTGGCCGTCGAGGGCCAGGTGCTGCTTGTGCAAATGTTCATCGGGCAGGTTGATGAAGCCTTGCAGCAATTGCTTCCACGGATTGGCGATGGTGCTCAGGCGCGAACCCACCACCCGTTGCGCGGCGATGCCGGTGAGTTCTTCCATGGCCTTGTTCCACATCAGGATCTCTTGATCCTTGGCCAGCGAGCAGACGCCCATTGGCAGTTCCTGCAGGGTCTGGCGGTGGTAGCGGCGCAAGGCGTCGAGCTCGGCGGCCAGCCCGGTGAGGCGCGAGTGGTAGTCCTCGAGACGGCTTTCGATGAAGTGGATGTCTTCGGTGACGTAGTTCTCGCCGCCAGCCTTGTACGGCAGGAAGGTTTCGACCATGTCCTGCGCCACGCTCGGGCCCATCAGGCCGGAGAGGTTGGCTTCGATGCGGTCGCGCAAGCGGCGCAAGGCATAAGGACGGCGTTCGTCGAACGGCAGATAGAGGTCGCGCAGGGCCTGCTCGACTTCTTTCTGCGCCGCCTTGGCGCCTAGCGGTTTGGCCAGTTGCGTGGCGAACTCCTGGGGCGAGGCGGCGTGCAGTTCACGACGTTGCGGACGGCGCACGTTATCCACCGCGCAGGCTTCGGCGGCGCTGGCTTCTTCAGGGCTGGCGTTGGTGAACAGAGAGATCAGGGTGAACATCAGCACGTTGGCCGCCAGCGAGGCGATCGCCGCCATGTGCCAGCTGGTGTCGTCCAGCACGTAGATCATGTTCA
Source organism: Pseudomonas sp. B21-051 (assembly GCF_024748795.1). NCBI lineage: Bacteria > Pseudomonadati > Pseudomonadota > Gammaproteobacteria > Pseudomonadales > Pseudomonadaceae > Pseudomonas > Pseudomonas sp. B21-051. The sequence goes on along the minus strand of NZ_CP087166.1, from coordinate 5,060,361 downwards.
GCAGTGGAATGTAGAAACCCTGCAGGTTGCCGACCAGCGGCAACAGCATGGTCACCACCCACACCAGAATCCCCGCCAGCAAGCCGGCGATAAAGCCGCGACGGTTGGCGGTCGGCCAGTACAGCACCGAGAGCACGCCGGGCAGGAATTGCAGGGTCGCGACGAAGGCGACGATGCCAAGGTTGGCCAGGTCCTGTCCGGCGCCGAGCATCAGGTAAAAGCAGAAACCGGCCATGATGATCGCGACGATCAGCGCCCGGCGGGTCCACTTCAGCCAGCGGTAGATATTGCCTTCGGCCGGTGGCTGGTACAGCGGCAGCACCAAGTGGTTCAGCGCCATGCCCGACAGCGCCAGGGTGGTGACGATGATCAGGCCACTGGCGGCCGACAGTCCGCCGACGTACGCCAGCAAGGCCAGCGGTTTGCTGTTGGCGGCAATGCCGATGCCGAGGGTGAAGTATTCCGGGTCAGTGGTGGCGCCGAGTTTCAGGCCAGCCCAGAGAATCAGCGGAACCGCCAGACTCATCAGCAACAGGAACAGCGGCAGGCCCCAGCTGGCACTGACCAGCGAGCGCGGATTGAGGTTTTCGGTGAAGGTCATGTGATACATGTGCGGCATCACGATCGCCGAGGCGAAGAACACCAGCAACAGCGTGCGCCACGGCCCTTCCTGCAGCGGGGTGTGCAGCGCGGCGAGGGCGGTCTGGTTTTGCAGCAGCCACAGTTCAAGCTGTTGCGGGCCGTCGAACACGCCGTACAACGCATACAGGCCGACGCCGCCGAGGGCGATCAGTTTGATCACCGATTCGAAGGCAATCGCGAACACCAGCCCTTCGTGTTTCTCGCGGGTGGCGATATGTCGGGAACCGAAGAAAATCGTGAACAGGATGATCAGTGCGCAGAACGCCAGCGCGACGCGGCTCTGTATCGGCTCGCCGGTGAGGATGCCGATGGAGTCGGCCACCGCCTGAATCTGCAACGCCAGCAGCGGCAGTACGCCAATCAGCATGAAGATCGTGGTCAGCGCGCCGGCCCAGGTGCTGCGAAAGCGGAAGGCGAACAGATCCGCCAGCGACGACAGTTGATAGGTGCGGGTGATTTTCAGGATCGGATACAGCAGCACCGGCGCCAGCAGAAACGCGCCGGACACCCCGAGGTAACTGGAGAGAAAGCCGTAGCCGTACTGATAGGCCAGGCCCACGGTGCCGTAAAATGCCCACGCACTGGCGTAGACCCCCAGCGACAGGGTGTAGGTCAACGGGTGGCGAATGATCGCTCGCGGGATCATGCCCCGTTCGCTGATCCAGGCGACGCCGAACAGCACCGTCAGGTACGCGGCGCTGACCAGGATCATCTGGGTCAGGCTAAAGCTCATCGGCATCTTTTTGGCTCTGCAGGATGAAGGTCACGACAATCAGGATCAACCAGAGCAGATACGGCCGATACCAGGCGCCCGTGGCGTCGATCCACCAATCCATGATGGCTGGTGAAAACAGATAGATTCCCACGACCAGAAGCAGGACCAAGCGATAGATGTACATCCCGGCCTCTCTTTTTTATGCGCGTGCCCGAAAACGTGCGGCGATGGTAACGGATGGGCGCGCCACTGCAAGTGTCGTCATTGCAGTTGCGCTTCGGGCAGGGTCAGTGTGCGCGGGATCTTTGTCGCATCCCAGTGGGCTGCGCCCCATTTGAGCAATTCCTCGGGTGTGGCATGGGCCAGCTCGGCACTGGGGTTTTGCCCCAGCGCTCGCAGGGCCCGCAGCAGCAAAGGGGTGGCCTGATCGGCCTCAAGCGGTGGCGAACGGTAGGATTTGCCGAGCTTGTTGCCGTCCGGCTGCGTGATCAATGGCAAGTGCAGATAGCGCGGCTGACGCAGGCCCAACAGTTCTTGCAGGTAGAGCTGGCGCGGCGTGGAGTCGAGCAGGTCGGCACCGCGCACGATGTCGGTGATGCCTTGCCAGGCGTCATCCAGCACCACGGCCAGTTGATAGGCGTAGAGGCCGTCGCGGCGGCGAATCACGAAATCGCCGACGTCGCGCCCCAGATGCTGGCGGAACTCGCCCTGCACGCGGTCGATGAAGTGGTATTCCAGTTCCGGCACGCGCAGGCGGATCGCCGCGTCTTGCTGCTCATGGCCGGCATTGCGGCACAAGCCCGGGTAAATGCCGTGATACGGCTCCAGCTGCTTGCGCGAACAGGTGCAGGCGTAGGCCAGGCCGTGATTGAACAGACTGTTAAGGACTTCGGCGTAGGCGTCGTGCCGGTCACTCTGGCGCACCATCTCGCCGTCCCATTCGAAACCGTAGCTTTCCAGCGCCTTGAGAATCGCCGCCTGCGCGCCGGGCTCTTCCCGGGGTGGATCGAGATCTTCCATGCGCACCAGCCAGCGCCCGCCGACCGCGCGTGCGTCGAGATAAGAGGCGAGGGCGGCAACCAGCGAGCCGAAGTGCAGATGGCCACTGGGGGTCGGGGCGAAGCGGCCGATGTAGGCGGGGGCGGTTTTGGCAGTCATGGAAACGAAACTACTTTTCAGGCTATACGCAGGTCAACTTGTGGGAGCGAGCCTGCTCGCGAAAGCTTGGTGTCAGACGATTGAATGTTGAATGACACACCGCTTTCGCGAGCAGGCTCGCTCCCACAAGGGCAAAAAGCAAAAAGGCAGAAACAAAAACGGAGCGTTCGCACGCTCCGTTTTTCATTCAGGTCGAGATTACTTGCCGACCTGCTTTTCCTTGATTTCCGCCAGGGTCTTGCAGTCGATGCACAGATCGGCGGTAGGACGGGCCTCGAGGCGCTTGACGCCGATCTCGATGCCGCAGGACTCGCACCAGCCGTACTCTTCGTCCTGGATCAGTTCGAGGGTCTTGTCGATCTTCTTGATCAACTTGCGCTCGCGGTCGCGGGCGCGCAGCTCGAGGGCGAATTCTTCTTCCTGGCTGGCACGGTCGGCCGGGTCAGGGAAGTTGGCCGCTTCGTCTTTCATGTGATCAACAGTACGGTCGACTTCCTGCATCAAGTCCTGTTTCCACTTGTTCAGGATCTTGGTGAAGTGCGCGCGCATGGGAGCGCCCATGTACTCTTCGCCGGCCTTCGGAACGTAAGGTTCGAAGCCGCTGATCGTCGCTTGCTGCTGTTGCTTTGCTTGGGTGGGCATGAAATGGACCGCCTCTACTCTTGTAATCCATTGCGCAGGATTGCTCCATCACCGACACCTGCCGGCCCTGCGGCTGCAAGCGGGCGAACTTACCAGATCAATTCGGCCCGCGCTACTCCCGGATGTCGAGGCCCCGGCGGGTGGCGCTTGCAGATGTTTGGCAAGCCGTGTCTGGCGCTGATGAAAGCCTGTTCAATCACTGATTTTAGTCAATCCTGGAGCGTACGCTCATATCGTTACAGTCCAGCGTTCTTGAGGCTGTGACCGCGACGGGTTCTCGCTCGTTCCGGCAGATGGGTAGAATCGTCTCTTTTTCCCCGTCGAAGGAAAACCAATGGCTCAGCCTTACAGTGCGCGCAGTCGTGCGATCGAACCGTTCCATGTAATGGCGCTGCTGGCGCGGGCCAACGAACTGCAGGCCGAAGGTCACGACGTGATCCACCTGGAAATCGGCGAGCCGGACTTCACCACGGCCGAGCCGATCATCCGTGCCGGGCAGGCTGCGCTGACGGCGGGCAAGACCCGCTACACCGCGGCGCGCGGTATTCCTGAACTGCGCGAGGCGATTTCCGGGTTCTATCAATCGCGTTACGGTTTGAACATCGATCCGCGGCGGATCCTGATCACGCCGGGTGGCTCCGGTGCGCTGTTGCTGGCCAGTGCCTTGCTGGTCGATCCGGGCAAACACTGGCTGCTGGCGGATCCGGGCTACCCGTGCAACCGGCACTTTCTGCGACTGGTCGAAGGCGCGGCGCAACTGGTGCCGGTCGGGCCGGAGGTGCGTTACCAACTGACCCCGGATCTGGTGGCACGTCACTGGGATCACGACAGCGTTGGTGCGTTGGTGGCATCGCCAGCCAACCCCACCGGGACCATCCTGACCCGCGATGAACTGGCCGGGTTATCCACAGCGATCAAGGCGCGGCACGGGCATCTGGTGGTGGACGAGATCTACCACGGCCTGACTTACGGCACCGATGCCGCCAGCGTGCTGGAAGTCGATGACAGCGCCTTTGTCCTCAATAGCTTCTCCAAATATTTCGGCATGACCGGTTGGCGGCTCGGCTGGCTGGTGGCGCCGGAGGCTGCGGTCAGTGAGCTGGAAAAGCTCGCACAGAACCTCTACATCAGCGCCCCGAGCATGGCGCAGTACGCGGCACTGGCCTGTTTCGAACCGGACACCATCAGCATTCTTGAAGAGCGCCGCGCCGAATTTGGCCGCCGCCGCGACTTCCTGCTGCCGGCGTTGCGCGAATTGGGTTTCAATATCGCCGTCGAGCCTGAAGGTGCGTTCTACTTGTATGCCGATATCAGCCAGTTCGGCGGTGATGCCTTCGCGTTCTGCCGTCATTTCCTCGAAACCGAGCACGTTGCCTTCACCCCAGGGCTGGATTTCGGGCGTTATCAGGCCAGCCACCATGTGCGTTTTGCTTACACGCAAAACCTCCCTCGCTTACAGGAGGCGGTGGAACGGATTGCCCGTGGCTTGAAGAGTTGGCAAGGCTGATGCGCTTTTATCCGGCTCTGGAAGAGGCGCGCTTGATTCGCCGCTACAAACGTTTTCTGGCGGATGTTGAAACGGTCAATGGCGAGTTGTTGACCCTGCACTGCCCGAACACCGGCTCGATGCTCAACTGCCAGGTCGAAGGCGGGCAAGTGTGGTTCAGTCGCTCAAACGACCCGAAGCGCAAGCTGCCCGGCACATGGGAAATCGGCGAAACCCCGCAAGGGCGGCTGTTCTGCGTGAACACCGGCCGCGCCAACGCCCTTGTTGAAGAGGCGCTGCAGGCCGGTGTCATCAGCGAGTTGAACGGCTTCACGGCGCTTAAACGCGAAGTGGCATACGGTCAGGAAAAAAGCCGTATCGATTTCCGCCTCGAATACCCGAGCGGGCCGGCTTATGTGGAAGTGAAGAGTGTCACTTTGGGGTTCGACGGGACGAATGTCGCGGCGTTTCCCGACGCGGTCACCCAGCGCGGCGCCAAGCATCTGCGTGAACTGGCGCATCTGGCTCGTGACGGTATTCGTGCGGTGCAGTTGTATTGCGTCAATCTCAGCGGGATTGACGCGGTGCGACCGGCCGAAGAAATCGATTCGGCGTACGCGGATGCCCTGCGTGAAGCAGTGGCGTGCGGGGTCGAGGTGTTGGCCTACGGCGTGCGCTTGAACCACGAAGAGATGGTAATCGACCGGCGGCTAGAGGTTTTGCTCAACGGTTAAACATCTATCCACAGCCCCTGTGCGTCTTCGCGGCAGGGAATGGCGGTCAGGGATTGCCCGGCGCAGGGCCCGGCGACGCATTCGCCGTCCTCGATCAGAAACAGTGCGCCGTGGGTGGCGCACTGGATCAGGCTGTTGCTCGGGTCGAGAAACTGGTCGGGATGCCATTCCAGGCCCACACCACGATGCGGGCAACGGTTGAGATAAACATAGGCCTGACCATTGCGGCGCACGGCAAACAGTTTGTTGCCGTCGATGTCGAACCCACGGCTGCCGGCCTCAGCGAGATCGGCGCCGGCGCACAAGAACTTCATGGCTATCCTCAAGTGTCGGCTCGTTTCAGGAAATGTCCGAGCTTGACGTTTAAATGCAAACAATTATCAAATGGCCGCCTTCGCCCACTGCGCGCAACCGCCGTCAAGGATACTTGGCCTGCAGTTGCGCTGCCCGGGAAACCTGTTCAAGGAAAGCTGCGTATGCGCTTGAGTACTCGCGTTGTTGTGCTGTGTGTCGGACTGCTCGCCAGCCTCCAGGCGACAGCTGCCGATTTGCCACAGCGTTGGGTCAGCGCCGGTGGGGCGCTTTCGGAGTGGGTGAGTGCATTGGGTGGCGAATCCAAACTGGTCGGGGTCGACACCACCAGCCAGCATCCGCAATCGCTGAAGAAGCTGCCCAGCATCGGCTATCAACGCAGTCTCTCGGCAGAAGGCATTCTCAGTCTGCGCCCGGACATCCTCATTGGCACCGAGGAAATGGGCCCGCCACCGGTTATCGCCCAGGTGAAAAACGCCAAGGTACATGTCGAACTGTTCTCGGCACAGCCGGATCTGCCGACCCTGGAAAAAAACGTCACGCATCTGGGGCAGTTGCTTGGCGCGCAAGCCCAGGCGGCGCAGTTGCTGGAAAGTTATCAACAGCAGCTAACCGCGCAGAAAGCCCGAGTCGCCGAGTTGCAGGCCAAACATAAAGCGCCCGGTGTGCTGGTGCTGATCGGGCATGCCGGCGGCAAGCCATTGATTGCCGGCAAGGACACTGCCGCCGACTGGCTGCTGCAACGGGCCGGCGGACATAACCTGGCGACGCATACCGGTTACAAGCCGTTCTCCGTGGAGTCGCTGGCCGGGCTTGATCCTGATGTGCTGGTGTTTGCTGATCGCGCGTTGAGCGGTGAGGCGGCAAAAGCGGCATTGTTCAAGGAAAACCCCATTCTCAATTCAAGCCGCGCGGCAAAGGCCGGACGGGTGCTGGAGCTGGATCCGACGCTGCTGGTCGGCGGGCTCGGGCCGCGTTTACCGGCGGCACTGAAGAATTTGTCTGACGGCTTCTACCCGACTGCGAGCGGCCAATGACCGTACTGGTCAAACCACGAAGCCTGTTTATCGGCCTGACGCTCCTGTGTTTGCTGGCCATCTGGCTGTCGTTGGCGTTAGGGCCGGTGAGCCTGCCGCTGTTCGATACGTTACGCGCTGCATTGCGCATGCTCGGTGTGCCGTTGGCGCCGGACGGTCTGGAGCAGGCCGAACTGATCCTCGGGCAGATCCGTCTGCCGCGCACCTTGCTCGGTCTGGCCGTCGGCGGTGTGCTGGCACTGTCGGGTGTGGCGATGCAGGGCTTGTTTCGCAATCCGCTGGCCGATCCCGGGTTGGTCGGGGTGTCCAGCGGCGCGGCGCTCGGGGCGGCGATTGCGATTGTCGGCGGTTCGTTTTTTGGCGGTTTGCCGGAGTGGTTCGGGCCGTACCTGTTGTCGGCGTGCGCGTTTCTCGGTGGACTGGGGGTGACAGCGCTGGTCTACCGACTTGGACGGCGCAACGGCCAGACCAACGTCGCAACCATGCTGCTGGCAGGGATCGCCCTCACGGCGCTGGCCAGTTCGGCAGTCGGGTTGTTCACCTATCTGGCGGATGACGCGACTTTGCGCACGCTGACTTTCTGGAATCTGGGCAGCCTCAATGGTGCGAGTTATGCGCGTTTGTGGCCGTTGCTGATCATCAGCACCGGCGTTGCGCTGTGGTTGCCGCGACGCGCCAAGGCACTGAATGCGTTGTTGCTCGGTGAATCCGAGGCGGGGCATCTGGGGATTGATGTCGAACGGCTCAAGCGTGAACTGGTGTTCTGCACTGCGTTGGGTGTTGGCGCAGCGGTGGCAGCAGCGGGGATGATCGGTTTCGTCGGGCTGGTGGTGCCGCATCTGGTGCGTTTATTGGCCGGGCCCGATCACCGGGTGTTGCTGCCAGCCTCAGTGTTGGCGGGGGCGAGCCTGTTGTTGCTGGCTGATCTGGTGGCGCGGCTGGCGCTGGCGCCGGCGGAGTTGCCGATCGGCATTGTTACCGCATTTATCGGTGCACCGTTCTTTCTTTATCTGCTGTTGCGAGGACGAGCCTGATGTTGCGTGCGCACAATCTGCAGATCCGTCGCGGGCGCAAGACCGTCCTCAGCGACGTCACCCTGCAGCTTGAACCCGGTGAGGTGCTGGGTGTGCTCGGGCCGAACGGTGCCGGCAAAAGTACCTTGCTCGGTGCCTTGTGCGGTGAGCTGACGGCCAGTGACGGTGAGGTGTTGCTCGACGACAAGGTGCTGAGTCACTGGACAGGTACGCAGCGCGCTCAGCGCCTGGCGGTGTTGCCGCAGGTGTCGACGCTGGATTTTGCCTTTCGTGTGGAAGAAGTGGTCGGTATGGGCCGCTTGCCGTATCAGAGCGGCCGCGTGCGCGATGACGAGATCGTCGCTGCAGCACTGGACGCGGCGGATGCCGCGCACCTGAGCGGGCGCAGTTATCTGGCGCTGTCGGGTGGCGAGCGTCAGCGCGTGCATCTGGCGCGGGTGCTGGCGCAGTTGTGGCCGGGGCAGGCCGGGCAAACCTTACTGCTGGACGAGCCGACCTCGATGCTCGATCCGTTGCATCAACATACGACGCTGCAAGCAGTGCGTGAATTTGCCGACCGTGGCGCAGCAGTGCTGGTCATCCTGCATGATCTGAATCTCGCGGCGCGCTATTGTGATCGGGTGTTACTGCTCGAAGGCGGGCGCCCGGTGGCGCTGGATACGCCGCAGCAAGTCTTGCGACCGGACTCTCTCAAAGCCGTGTTCGGTCTCGAAGTATTGGTGCAGCCGCACCCGGAGCGTGGGCATCCGCTGATCATCGCCCGCTGATTTCCATCGAGGTGATGCTATGCGCGGGATCTGGTTGTTAGCCGTATTGTGGCTTGCGGGGTGTCAGCATGTTGCTCCGCCGCCACCGGTCGGCGGTGAGATTCGCGATCTGCACAGCGGCCAGGTGTTGACGGCGCAGGAACTGCTGACGCGTCTGGCCAAGCCGCACCAACTGATCATCGGCGAACAGCATGACAATTCCGATCACCACGCTGTGCAGTTATGGTTGCTGCAAGCGCTTGGGGAACAGCGCCCTCAGGGCAGTCTGCTGCTGGAGATGCTTACGCCGAATCAACAGCCGAAAGTTAATCAGGTTCGCCATACCGCAACGCCGCCCAGCGATCTTGCTGCCGCACTGGCCTGGCAGGATGGCTGGGACTGGAATCTTTATGGACCGATTGTTCGGTTCGCCCTCACGCAAACATATCCGCTGTTGGCGGCCAATCTGGACGACAGCGAAATCCGCACTTTCTATCGTCAGCCGCCAGTCCTGAGCGGTGTTCGCAGCAATGCGGCCTCGGTGAAAGCCAGGCTGCTTGAGCAGATCAGCGATTCACATTGCGGCTTGCTGCCCAAATCGCAGATGCCGGCGATGCTCGCGGTTCAGCAACAGCGTGATCGACGCATGGCTGAACGTTTGCTGGCAGCGCCGACGCCCGGATTGTTGTTGGCGGGTGCCTGGCATGCGCGCAAGGATGTTGGCGTGCCGCTGCACGTTCTGGATCTGGGCGCATCCCAGGCGCCAACGGTGCTGATGCTGGCCGAGCAGGGTGCCGAGGTTACTGTGGCGATGGCCGATTACGTCTGGTACACCCCGGCCACGCCCGCGCAGGATTACTGCGCGCAGATGCGCAAACAATTTGGCCAATGACTTTTCCACAGGCAAAAAAAGACCCGGTAAAAACCGGGTCAAATAACCGTGATTAGCCTGATGAGGAGATAATCTGAGAGTCCGAACCAAGGGCTTTTCAGAATATCGACTGATCTCGCGACCAGTTGTGATAATCATAGCGATTCTCATTAGCGAGTCAACCACTGTTTTTCCGTTTGCTTGATTTAGTCGGGCAAATGGCCGGAATGCCCCGGAAAAAGGGGGCTTAACGGGTAGCGTTGATCGCGCTCAGTTGCGTGATCTGTTGATTGAGCTGGCCGATGCGTCGGGCCATGCTCTCGATCAGGCTGTGGGCAATTTTCGGATTGTTGCGGGTCATGCTCAGAAACTGCTCGCCGGGAATCAGCATCACTGTGCTCGGCTCGCGCGCGACGACCGTAGCGTTACGCGGCTCGCCGGTGAACACCGCCATGGCGCCGAAAATCTCGTCCTTGGGTACTTCGCCGACCTTGTGCCCGTCAACAAACGCTTCGGCATGCCCATCGATGATCACGAAGACGTGATCGGCGGCATCGCCCTGCTGGATCAACACCTCACCGCTTTCGACCCGTTTGAAGCCATTGGTGCTGCGAAACTCCCGCGGTTTCAGTTCGGCCAGTGCATGAGCCAGCAGCGCCATCTGCCCCAGCAGATACTCAAGCCATTGCTCGGCCCGGCCCGGCTCGGCATACAAATGCTGGAACAGATCGGTTCGCCGATAGGGCAGCAAGCGCAATGGCCCGTCGCTGCGCAGTCGGCAATCGGCCCAGGCGTCACCTTGCTGCAGACCGATCAGATCGCCTTCCTGCCAGTAAAACAGCGCGCGACCGCCGATATAGCCGTGGATCACGCCTTCTGTCAGCAGAAACAACTGATCGTGTGGGAGCTGCTCCATCAGGTTGTCAGAGATTTCTGGCTCAAAGGCTGGCCCGCACGGCGCAAGGCCTTCCAGCCAGCGCGCGGGCAAGCTCTGCAAGCGATTGATCAGTGCATCGACCGGTGCCGATTGTTCCCCGAGCAGATACATGGCAGTCAGCGCCTGTTCAGTTCTTGTGACGCGAGGAGATGGCTTCGAGCTGCTTGTTCAAGGCGTCTTTGCGTTCGGCCGGGATGTCGTTCCAGTGCACATCCATCAGCGCCCCTTCGATCGCGTACAACAACACCTTTGATGCGCGAAACCCGCGGGTACGCACGGCCCGATAGGCGTCCACCGCCCCCAGGCGACGCAAGTCCGAGGCGCTGTGGATGCCCACGGCATGCAGCCACTGCGCCGACGTCTTGCCAAGATTCTTCAGGTGTTGCAGTTCATCATTCATCAAGCCTCCTTGCGACGGCCGAATGGTGCGTGGGCGATCTTCTCAGGAGTGTAGCCATCAGTAGGAAAAGCGTGGTTGTTTGGTCGGATTAGACGCAAACGCTTCTAAGAAAGCGCTGCGAACCCAGAAAGGAGGGAAGAAACGCGGAAACATGTGGGAGCGAGCTTGCTCGCGAAGGCGTCCTGTCAGCCACCAGATGTATCGACTGACACTACGCCTTCGCGAGCAAGTCCGCTCCCACACGGGAAAGGCGTCGGGTCAGAGAAAGATAAAAATTATCAGCGAGTGCGATAGCGCAGGCGGGTGCCGAAATTCATCGACATCAGGATCTCGTCGGCACTCAGTTCCGGCGGGAAGTACGCTCCGGAAATCTGTGCGTGCGCCAGGCTTGCGCCTTCGAGTGATGAATTACGGAAATCGATGCCACGCAAATCGGCAGAGCGGAAGTAGGCGTCACGGAAATCCACGCCGTCGGCGTTCAGTTCACGCAGATCGAGACCCCGGAAGTCGCCACCGACCATGTCGATCGGGCCGTCGTTCGGGCGTTCCTTGTTGAAGCCTGTGATGTCGTCTTTGTGCAGCAAGGCATAAAGCGGGGTGTCGAGAAGTTTCGGCTGGCTCATGTCACATCACCTGTTGGTTTTATGACGCCAGTATAGTGCCACTATTTGACGGCCGTGAAGCAAGCGAGGGCTTCACGGCCGAAATAGTTTCTTACAGGCCTGGCAGACGCTGACGGATCTGTGCAACTACGGTGTCGAGGGTCCCGCTTTCATTGGTCTGCACGCGTTTGCTGCGCAGAATCTCTTCTGGCGTCAGTGCTTCGCGGCTGGACTGCTGGGCCTCGATCACCGCCAGCGTGGCGTCGGAAGGGTCCTTTTTGTCGGCCTGACGAATCGCCAGCCAGCTTTCGATCACGGCTTGCGGTGCGTTGCAGTCGAGGATCAGGAACGGCGTGCCGGTGGCCTCGGCCACTTGAGCGGCGTTGTCGCGCTGCTCGCGCTTGAGGTAGGTCGCATCGATCACCACCGGGAAACCGGCGTGCAGGATCACTCCGGCAATCTCATGCAGGCGGGCATAGGTGGCAACGCTGGCGTCGGCGCTGTAAATCCCGGCCTGCACGTCGTTGGCTACGGTCTGCTCGCCGAACAGACGCTTGCGCTCGACGTCGGAACGCAGGCGAATCGCGCCCAGCGCTTCGACCAGACGCATGGCCACGTGGCTCTTGCCGACAGCCGATACGCCGTGGGTGATGGCCATGAAGCGCGAAGGAATGGTGCTGTAGCTTTCCGCCAGGTTGGCGTAGTTACGGTACTGGCGCAGGGTGGTGGCGCGCTGCACCGGGGTGGCGTCTGCCGGCATGCTGAACAGCGCAACTTTGGCGCGAACCAGTGCGCGATAGGCTTTATAGAAGTTCAGCACTTCCAGGCCTTGATAGTCGCCGGTCAGCTCCAGGTACTGGCTGATGAAGCGGCGGGCGAGGGATTTCAGGCCACGGTCTTCCAGGTCCATCGCCAGGAAACCGGTGTCGGCCCAGACGTCAGTGAAGCGGAACGGTTCGTTGAACTCGATGCAGTCGAAGATCACCACTTTGCCATTGATGACAGTCGCGTTGCCCAGGTGAATGTCACCGTGGCATTCGCGGGTGAAACCGTCGGCCTTGCGCTGGCTGAACAGAGCCTTGAGACGATCAAAGCTGCTCTCGGCCCAGGCTTGCAGGGCCTCGAGTTGCAGCAGATCGTTTTTGTCGCTGAGGAACGGCAGGATCTGTTCGAAGTTCTGGCGCACCGGGGCCATCACGCTGTCCGGGGTACCGGCCTCGTGTTCGGCCGGGACTTTTGGCGCACTGAGGTGGAATTTGGCGATCTGCTCGGCCATTTCATCAATGTGCTGGGTGGTCAGCTCACCGTTGGCCTGCAGGGTGCTGAGCAGGCCGGTCTGCGGGAATTGACGCATCTTCAGCACATATTCGATCACCGGGCCGTCGCCACCCAGTTGTGGCGCATCAACGCTGCCGGTCACCGGCAACACGTCCAGATACAAATCGTCGGTCAGGCGCTGATTCAGGCGCAGCTCTTCAGCACAGAAATGTGCGCGGGATTCGAGGCCGGTGAAGTCAAGGAAGCCGAAATTCACTGGCTTCTTCACTTTATAAGCAAACGGGCCGGTGAGGATCACCCACGAGATATGGGTTTCGATGACCTGAAACCCTTCGACGGGGTGCGGGTAGAGGGCCGGGTTTTGCAGGGCAGCGATCAGGGACTGGCTCACGGGCGATCCTTCAGAGACTGGGAAATTCGAGGTCGCCATTATGGCCGCTCGCCAGCCTGACGCAAACCTCGGAGCGCTCCTGTTGAGTATGAATAAAGTGCGTATAATCCGCCGCCATGACTCGAACTCGATCCCCCCGTACCAAGAAAAAACCAGTCTCCAAGGGCCTCAGCCCATGGTTGAGCTGGGCCATTAAACTCAGTCTGGTCGGCCTTGTGGTGCTGGCCGGCTTCGCCGTTTACCTCGATGCCGTGGTGCAGGAGAAGTTCTCCGGCAAGCGCTGGACCATCCCGGCCAAGGTATACGCGCGTCCGCTTGAGCTGTTCGTCGGACAAAAGCTGAGCAAGGACGATTTCCTCACCGAACTCGATGCCCTGGGCTATCGCCGCGAAGCTGTGAGCAATGGCCCCGGCGCTGCCGCCGTCAACGGCAATACCGTTGATCTGAATACCCGCGGCTTCCAGTTCTATGAAGGCCTGGAAAAAGCCCAGCCAGTACGCGTGCGTTTCTCTGGCGACTATGTGGCCGAGCTCTCCGGGCTCAACGGCGGTAAATTGTCCGTGGTGCGGCTCGAGCCGCTGATGATCGGCGGCATCTACCCGAAAAACCTCGAAGACCGCATCCTGATCAAGCTCGATCAGGTGCCACCGTACCTGCTGGAAACCCTGGTAGCGGTGGAAGACCGCGACTATTACAGCCATTGGGGCGTGTCGCCGAAATCGATTGCCCGGGCCATCTGGGTCAACACCTCTGGCGGCAAGATGACCCAGGGCGGCAGTACGCTGACTCAGCAACTGGTCAAGAACTTCTACCTCACCAACGAACGCAGCCTGAGCCGCAAGCTCACCGAAGCGATGATGGCGATGTTGCTGGAGCTGCACTACGACAAGAAGGAGATTCTTGAGGCCTACCTCAACGAAGTCTTCGTCGGGCAGGACGGTCAGCGTGCGGTGCACGGCTTCGGTCTGGCCAGCCAGTTCTTCTTCGGCCAGCCACTGTCCGAGCTGAAGCTGCATCAGGTCGCGCTGCTGGTCGGCATGGTCAAGGGCCCGTCCTACTACAACCCGCGTCGCAATCCCGAGCGTGCGCTGGAACGCCGTAACCTGGTGCTCGACGTGCTTGAGCAGCAAGGCGTGGCGACTGCCGAACAGGTCGAAGCGGCGAAGAAAATGCCACTGGGTGTGACCACGCGCGGCAAGCTCGCCGATAGCTCGTTCCCGGGCTTTATCGATCTGGTCAAACGCCAGTTGCGTGAAGACTATCGCGACGAAGACTTGACCGAAGAAGGCCTGCGGATCTTCACCAGTTTCGACCCGATTCTGCAGATGAAGGCCGAAGCATCGGTGAATGACACCTTTAAACGTCTGGCTGGACGCAAGGGCTCCGATGACGTGGAAGCGGCAATGGTCGTGACCAACCCGGAGACTGGCGAAGTGCAGGCGATGATCGGTAGCCGTCAGGCCAGTTACGCCGGTTTCAACCGGGCGCTGGACGCCGTGCGGCCGATCGGTTCCCTGGTCAAGCCAGCGGTGTATCTGACTGCGCTGGAAAAACCGAGCCATTACACGCTGACCAGTTGGCTGTCGGATGATCCGCTGTCGATCAAAGGCGCGGACGGCCAGGTGTGGAAGCCACAGAACTACGACCGTCGCTCCCACGGCACCGTGTTCCTTTACCAAGGGCTGGCGCATTCCTACAACCTGTCGACCTCGCGTCTGGGTCTGGAAGTCGGTGTGCCGAATGTGCTCAAGACCCTTGCGCGTCTGGGGGTAACCCGGGAATTCCCGGCGTTCCCGTCGATGTTGCTGGGCGCTGGCGGCATGACCCCGATCGAAGTGGCGACCATGTACCAGACCCTCGCCAACGGTGGTTTCAATACGCCGATGCGCGGGATTCGCAGTGTGCTGACCGCCGAGGGCGAGCCGCTCAAGCGTTATCCGTTCCAGATCGAGCAGCGTTTCGATCCGGCGTCCATCTACCTGATCCAGAACGCCATGCAGCGGGTAATGCGTGAAGGTACCGGCAGCTCGGTTTACAACGTGCTGCCCAAGACCCTGACGCTGGCCGGCAAGACCGGTACCAGTAACGATTCGCGTGACAGCTGGTTCGCCGGGTTCAGTCAGGATCTGCTGGCGGTGGTCTGGCTGGGTCGTGACGACAACGGCAAGACCCCGTTCACCGGGGCGACCGGTGCGTTGCAGGTCTGGACCAGTTTCATGCGCAAGGCCGATCCGCTGCCGCTGGACATGCCGCAGCCGGACAACATCGTGCAGGCGTGGGTCGATTCGCGTACCGGGCAAGGCTCCGATGCCAACTGTCCGGGGGCGGTGCAGATGCCGTATATTCGCGGCAGCGAACCGCCACCCGGCGCCGCGTGTGCAAGCGAAACGCCTGCCTCGCCGGAGTCGGTGATGGATTGGGTCAAGGGCTGGATGAATTAAGCAAAGAGGGTTTCAAGTGAACAAGTGGTTGATTCCAGCGGTGACTGCCGTGGCTTTGCTCAGCGGCTGCTCTACCGTACAGCGTGGTTCGATCCCGGTGGTGGACTCCGGCACAGCCGTATCCAACAGCGAACGGCTGTCGGCCAATGGCGGTTTCCGCAAGACGACGGTCAAACGCCCAGTCGAGGGCCAGGCGCAATCCCAGGCCATCCCGCAAGGCGATACCGGTGTGGTGGTGATGGTGCCGGGTGGTGGCGCCACGACATCGGCACCGATCAGTTCCTCGCCGATCATTCCGGGCCCGGCTTCCGGCGGTATCACCGCGGGGCCGTACAACCCGTCGCCGGTCGAATCGGCACCGATCAACTCCGGCAGCTACAGCATGCCTTCGACGCCAAGCGGGATTCCTTCGGCCAGCAGTGGCGGTGGTCTGTCGGCGGACGAACAGCTCGATGGCCCGGTGCTCGCCTTGCTGACCACTGCGCAACAGCAGCAGGCCGGTGGCGACCTCAACGGTGCGTCTTCCAGCCTCGAGCGTGCTCAGCGTGTAGCCCCGCGTGAGCCGCAAGTGCTTTATCGTCTGGCGCAAGTACGCATGGCTCAAGGCGACGCGCCACAGGCGGAGCAGTTCGCCCGTCGTGCACTGACCATGGCCAACGGTCGTCCGGACTTGCAGGCCAACCTGTGGGAAATCATTGCTCAGTCCCGTGAGAAACAGGGCGATTCCGCCGGCGCCGCTCTGGCTCGTCAGAAGGCCAAGGTTTCGCTGTGATGGATTCCCGTTTCCCGAAAATCGCCGATCAGTTGCTGTTGATCGAGCGCGAACTGCGCACGCAGGGTTGGTGGGACGAGATCCCGCCATCGGCCGAAGCCCTGAGCAGTGTCGAACCGTTTTCGGTCGACACGCTGGATTTCGAGCAATGGCTGCAATGGATCTTCCTGCCGCGAATGAAGATGATCCTCGAGCAGGATCTGCCGTTGCCTAATGCTTCGGGCATTCAGGAAATGGCCGAAATGGTCTTCGCCCAGCGCAATCTGCAGGGCAAGGATCGCCAGCTGCAGGTACTGCTCAAAGAGTTTGACCTGCTGATTACCGCCTCGCGCTGAACTTCTGTAGGAGCTGCCGAAGGCTGCGATCTTTTGATTCTGTTTTTAAAAGCAAGATCAAAAGATCGCAGCCTTCGGCAGCTCCTACAGGGTTATTGGCAGTTTTCCGTAATCTGTTTCTGCGTCTCGGCGAGACGCTCCTGGCGCTGGCTTTCGTCCAGTCGCCGCAATTGCCCCTCCACTTCCTCCCTCAACCGCGGATTGTTCTGCAATTGCGCCAGGTTCGTCCGTGCTTGTTCGCAAAACGCCTTGAGCTGCGCCTGCTGCTCGCTTACCTGTTTCTTCACCTTGTCGTCGATGACTTTCTGATCGCCCAGTGCACCGCTGCCAGGCATGGCGGCAGGTTTCGGTGTGGGCGAGGAGGGCGTCTGCACTGTCGTCGCCGGTAAACCTCGCGGCGGCTGCGCATCGAAGTGCGTGACGCCTTGGGCATCGACCCATTTGTAGATCTGAGCGGCCGAGCACCATGGGCTGAGGCCGATCAGCAGAGTTAACACAAGCGTTCGCATGCTGATTCCTTGGCAAAATTGCGCAATTGACGCTAACAGAGTAGCTGTTTTCAGGTTTTTTCTTGCGTTCTCATGTGCTTACCCACAATTAAGCACATTGACGGCTTGACTTGGAGAGGGCGAAACAGAAGAATCCAAAGTCCGCTGTAGAGGGACTGCCAGAAGCAGACCCACTCGGTAGATCATGAGGCGCATATCCGCGTCGACCTGTTACACCCGCAACGCGTTACCTCGCGCTGGGTGGGAAAGGCCCGCAACACTTGGGACGATCCCAATACTTGCTCAGTCAGTGCTGACGTAGTCGGCGACCACCGTCGCTCATGCTCTGCCGAGAAGTAAACCTATTAAGACCCGCCCCTTTTGTGTGGACGGTATTCTGGCGTTTTAGAGGTGAACAACGTGGAGCTTTTATCTGGCGGTGAGATGCTCGTCCGCTTCTTGCGTGACGAAGGCGTCAAATATATCTACGGGTACCCGGGTGGTGCTCTCCTTCATGTTTACGATGCCCTGTTCAAAGAACCGGAAGTGACCCACATCCTGGTTCGTCACGAACAAGCGGCTACCCATATGGCTGACGGCTATGCCCGTGCCACCGGTAAAGCCGGCGTGGTATTGGTGACATCAGGTCCTGGCGCCACAAACGCCATCACCGGTATCGCCACCGCCTATATGGATTCGATTCCAATGGTGATCATTTCCGGTCAGGTGCCAAGCACCATGGTCGGCACCGACGCGTTCCAGGAAACCGACATGATCGGTATCTCCCGGCCGATCGTGAAACACAGCTTCATGATCAAGCACGCCTCGGAAATCCCGGAAGTCATGAAGAAAGCTTTCTACCTGGCGCAATCCGGTCGTCCGGGCCCGGTCGTGGTCGATATCCCGAAAGACATGACCAACCCGGCCGAGAAGTTCGAATACGTCTTCCCGAAAAAAGCCAAGCTGCGTTCCTACAGCCCGGCCGTTCGCGGCCACTCCGGGCAAATCCGCAAGGCCGCAGAAATGCTCCTGGCGGCCAAGCGCCCAGTGCTCTATTCCGGTGGCGGTGTGATCCTCGGCAACGGTTCCGCACCGCTGACCGAACTGGCGAAAATGCTCAACCTGCCAGTGACCAACACCTTGATGGGCCTGGGTGGTTTCCCGGGCACCGACCGGCAGTTCATCGGCATGCTCGGCATGCACGGCAGCTACACCGCCAACCTGGCGATGCACCATGCCGACGTGATCCTGGCTGTCGGCGCGCGTTTCGATGACCGTGTGATCAACGGCGCGGCGAAGTTCTGCCCGAACGCCAAGATCATCCACATCGACATCGACCCGGCTTCGATCTCCAAGACCATCAAGGCCGACGTGCCAATCGTTGGTCCGGTGGAGAGCGTCCTGACCGAAATGGTCGCGATCCTCAAGGAAATCGGCGAGACCCCGAACAAGGAGTCCGTCGCCAGCTGGTGGAAGCAAGTCGATGAGTGGCGCGGTGATCGCGGCCTGTTCCCTTATGAAAAGGGCGACGGCAGCCTGATCAAGCCGCAGACCGTGATCGAGACCCTGTGCGAAGTGACCAAGGGCGATGCCTTCATCACTTCCGACGTGGGCCAGCACCAGATGTTCGCGGCGCAGTACTACAAGTTCAACAAGCCAAATCGCTGGATCAACTCCGGTGGTCTGGGCACCATGGGCTTCGGTTTCCCGGCGGCCATGGGCATCAAGTTGAGCTTCCCGGATGACGACGTTGCCTGCGTCACTGGCGAAGGCAGCATCCAGATGAACATCCAGGAGCTGTCGACCTGCCTGCAATACGGCTTGCCGGTGAAAATCGTCATCCTGAACAACGGCGTTCTGGGGATGGTTCGTCAGTGGCAGGACATGAGCTACGGCAGCCGCCACTCGCACTCCTATATGGAGTCGCTGCCTGACTTCGTCAAACTGGCTGAAGCCTACGGTCACGTCGGCGTGCGCATCACCGATTCGAAAGACTTGAAGTCGAAGATGGAAGAGGCGTTCGCCATGAAAGATCGTCTGGTGGTGATCGATATTTCGGTCGATACCAGCGAGCACGTCTATCCGATGCAGATCAAAGACGGCTCCATGCGCGATATGTGGCTGAGCAAGACGGAGCGTACTTAATCATGCGGCACATTATTTCCCTGCTTCTGGAAAACGAACCCGGCGCTTTGTCTCGCGTAGTAGGCCTGTTCTCGCAGCGCAACTACAACATTGAAAGCCTGACGGTGGCGCCAACCGAAGACCCGACGCTGTCGCGTCTGACGCTGACCACCGTGGGCCACGATGAAATCATCGAGCAGATCACCAAAAACCTGAACAAGCTGATCGAAGTGGTCAAGCTGGTGGACCTGTCGGAAAGTGCTCACATCGAGCGCGAGCTGATGCTGGTCAAGGTCAAGGCCACTGGCGCTCAGCGCGCCGAGATCAAACGCACCACCGATATTTACCGTGGACAGATCGTCGATGTCAGCGCCAGCGTGTATACCGTTCAATTGACCGGTACCAGCGACAAGCTCGACAGCTTCATTCAGTCCATCGGCACCGCATCGATTCTGGAAACCGTCCGTAGCGGCGTGACCGGCATTGCCCGCGGCGACAAAGTACTCAGCATCTAAACCAAATTAGCGAATGGCCTGAACGGCCTGGATATATAGGGGAAATTCATGAAAGTTTTCTACGATAAAGACTGCGACCTGTCGATCATCCAGGGCAAGAAAGTTGCCATCATCGGTTACGGTTCCCAGGGCCACGCCCAGGCATGCAACCTGAAAGATTCCGGTGTCGACGTTACCGTCGGTCTGCGTAAAGGTTCGGCTACCGTTGCCAAAGCCGAAGCTCACGGCCTGAAAGTGACCGACGTGGCCGCCGCTGTTGCCGGTGCCGACCTGGTCATGATCCTGACCCCGGACGAATTCCAGTCCCAGCTGTACAAGAACGAAATCGAGCCGAACATCAAGAAAGGCGCCACCCTGGCCTTCTCCCACGGCTTCGCGATCCACTACAACCAGGTTGTTCCGCGTGCTGACCTCGACGTGATCATGATCGCGCCTAAAGCGCCGGGTCACACCGTGCGTTCCGAGTTCGTGAAGGGCGGCGGTATCCCTGACCTGATCGCGATCTACCAAGACGCTTCGGGCAACGCCAAAAACGTTGCACTGTCCTACGCAGCTGGCGTGGGTGGCGGTCGTACCGGCATCATCGAAACCACCTTCAAGGACGAGACCGAAACCGACCTGTTCGGTGAACAAGCCGTACTGTGCGGCGGTACCGTTGAGCTTGTCAAAGCCGGTTTCGAAACGCTGGTTGAAGCTGGCTACGCGCCGGAAATGGCCTACTTCGAGTGCCTGCACGAACTGAAGCTGATCGTTGACCTCATGTACGAAGGCGGTATCGCCAACATGAACTACTCGATCTCCAACAACGCTGAATACGGCGAGTACGTGACCGGCCCGGAAGTGATCAACGCCGAATCCCGTCAGGCCATGCGCAATGCCCTGAAACGTATTCAGGACGGCGAATACGCCAAAATGTTCATCAGCGAAGGCGCTACCGGCTACCCTTCGATGACCGCCAAGCGTCGTAACAACGCCGCTCACGGTATCGAAATCATCGGCGAGCAACTGCGCTCCATGATGCCGTGGATCGGTGCCAACAAGATCGTCGACAAAGCCAAAAACTAAGTCGTCATCCTTGTACGAAAAACGCGGCCTCGGCCGCGTTTTTTCGTTTGAAACCGATGGTTCTGGTATAAAGCTGCATCGTTTGTGGCCGAACCGTCGTCACAGGCACCTGTCGAAACTTTCCAAACCGTTGCAAGGTAATGTCCATGAGCGAACGTCCCGAAGAGCCGAACCAGGCTTCTGACGCCGAAAGCCTGCTGCCCATCGATGAACATGTCGAGGAAGGGCACGACGCAGAAGGTCGTAAAGTCCGGCATCGTGGTATCTATCTGCTGCCGAACCTTTTCACCACTGCGAACCTGTTCGCAGGGTTTTATTCCATCATCAACTCGATGAGTGCCCAGGCTGCCTTGAGCGCCGGGGACTCTGCGAACGCGAGCAAGTATTTCGCCTTTGCCGCGATCGCAATCTTTGTAGCCATGGTGCTCGACGGTCTCGATGGTCGCGTAGCGCGCATGACCAATACGCAAAGTGCCTTCGGCGCCGAATATGACTCGCTGTCCGACATGGTCGCTTTTGGTGTCGCACCGGCGCTACTGGCCTTTGGCTGGGCATTGGGTGACATGGGCAAGGTCGGCTGGATGGTTGCCTTCATCTATGTAGCCGGCGCGGCATTGCGTCTGGCGCGTTTCAATACTCAGGTCGGTACGGCTGACAAACGCTACTTTATCGGTCTGGCGAGCCCGGCAGCTGCCGGTGTGGTCGCGGGGATCGTCTGGGCGTTCAGCGATTACGGCATTCAGGGTTCGAAGATGTCGTTCCTGGTCGCCTTGATGGTGGCGGCTGCCGGCATGCTGATGGTCAGTAACATCAAGTACAACAGCTTCAAGGAGCTGGACTTGAAGGGGCGCGTACCGTTCGTGGCGATTCTCGCCGTGGTGCTGGTGTTCGCTGTAGTGTTCAGCGACCCACCACGCATTTTGCTGCTGGTATTCCTCGCCTATGCGGCTTCCGGCCCGGTGCAATACCTGTTGCATCTTCGTCGGCACAAAAACGCCGAGTGATGTAATTTCCCGCATACTCCGCAGTCTATGGGTGCATCTGTCCTCCAAAGCTGCGGAGTTGCCATGCTGATCAAATTCCCCAAAGCGTCCGACTGCCATGAGTCGGATGTCACGCCTGAATCCATTTATCTCTCACGTCGGCAATTGCTCGGAGCTACTGCGGCCGGTATCGCCGTGAGCAGCCTGCCGCGTTGGGCCAGCGCCGAAGACGCGGTGCGTTATGCCGATGTCGAGCCGGGCAAGGCGCCTGCATGGTTTGCCGAGAAGCTTCCTTCTACCCAGTGGGGCGCAGTCAACGTCAAGGACGAGGCGATCACGCCTTATAAAGACGCGACCCATTACAACAACTTCTATGAGTTCGGCACCGACAAGGGCGATCCGGCGGCCAATGCCGGTTCGCTGAAAACCGAACCGTGGAGCGTTGTCGTGGACGGCGAGGTGGGTAAGCCCGGGCGTTACGCGCTGGAAGACTTCATGCACCCTTACCAGTTGGAGGAGCGTATCTATCGCCTTCGCTGTGTTGAAGCGTGGTCGATGGTCATCCCGTGGATCGGTTTTCCGATTTCTGCGTTGCTCAAGCAGGTCGAGCCGACCTCTAAGGCCAAATATATTCGCTTCGAAACCCTGCAGGATCCAAAGGGCATGCCCGGGCAGCGCTCGGGGTTCGCCCTGATCGACTGGCCTTATGTAGAAGGTTTGCGCCTGGACGAGGCGATGAATCCATTGGCGATTCTGGCGGTTGGCATGTATGGCCGTGAGTTGCCGAATCAGAACGGTGCGCCGTTGCGTCTGGTGGTGCCGTGGAAGTATGGCTTCAAGAGTGTGAAGTCCATTGTGCGGATCAGTCTGGTCAGCGAGCAGCCCAAGACCACTTGGCAGAGCATCGCGGCAGATGAATACGGGTTTTATGCCAACGTGAATCCGACGGTTGATCACCCGCGCTGGACTCAGGCACGGGAGCGGCGTCTACCGAACAGTCTGTTCAAGCCGAATGTGCGTGATACGCAGATGTTCAACGGCTACGCGGATGAAGTCGCTTCTTTATATACAGGGCTCGATCTGCGGAAGAACTACTGATGCGATATCCGTTCTGGCGTGTAGGCGTTTTCATTGCCGCAGCGATCTGGCCATTGCTTTGGTTTTATCAGGCGTTTGCCGATTTGCTCGGCCCGGATCCGGGCAAGGTGCTGGTTGATCGGTTGGGGCTGGGGACGCTGGTATTGCTGTTGATCACGCTGAGCATGACGCCCCTGCAGAAAGTGACGGGGTGGGCGGGGTGGATTGCTGTGCGCCGTCAGTTGGGGCTCTGGTGTTTTGCTTATGTGGTTCTGCACCTGTTCAGCTATATGGCGTTCATCCTCGGTTTCGACTGGTCTCAATTGGGCGTGGAATTGCGTAAGCGGCCATACATTATTGTCGGCACACTGGGTTTTCTCGGGTTGTTGGCGTTGGCAGTAACCTCTAATCGCTACAGCCAGCGTCGTTTAGGTATGCGCTGGAAGAAACTGCATCGGTTGGTGTACGTGATTTTGGGGCTTGGATTGCTGCACATGCTATGGATTGTGCGAGCTGATCTTAAAGAGTGGGCAATCTACGTCTTTATAGGTGCAGCGCTTTTGCTGCTACGTGTGCCCGCTGTTGCGCGTCGCATCCCTCGTTTGCTGACTAAAAAGCAGGTTTTGCAATAAAACTGAAATTAACGGTTGACGGCAGATTCAGGAAGTCTATAATTCGCCCCACTTCCGGCGCAGTCGAAACGGAAAACTCCTTGAGATTCAACGAGTTATGCGGTTTTCGACAGCGACTTGCTTCAGTTCATCGAAGCCTGGAAGGAGTTGAAAGAGCGGTGATGTTTGGCTCTTTTGACGGTTCGATCTTCTCGGTCGAAAGCGGAGAAAAAGAGGTGTTGACAGCAGCGTGTAACGCTGTAGAATTCGCCTCCCGCTAACGAGAGATCGGAAGCGCAAGTGGTTGAAGTTGTTGAAGAAATCTTCGAAAACTTCTGAAAATAATCACTTGACAGCAAATGAGGCTGCTGTAGAATGCGCGCCTCGGTTGAGACGAAAGATCTTAACCAACCGCTCTTTAACAACTGAATCAAGCAATTCGTGTGGGTGCTTGTGGAGTCAGACTGATAGTCAACAAGATTATCAGCATCACAAGTTACTCCGCGAGAAATCAAAGATGTAACCAACGATTGCTGAGCCAAGTTTAGGGTTTCTTAAAAACCCAAAGATGTTTGAACTGAAGAGTTTGATCATGGCTCAGATTGAACGCTGGCGGCAGGCCTAACACATGCAAGTCGAGCGGATGAAGGGAGCTTGCTCCTGGATTCAGCGGCGGACGGGTGAGTAATGCCTAGGAATCTGCCTGGTAGTGGGGGACAACGTTTCGAAAGGAACGCTAATACCGCATACGTCCTACGGGAGAAAGCAGGGGACCTTCGGGCCTTGCGCTATCAGATGAGCCTAGGTCGGATTAGCTAGTTGGTGAGGTAATGGCTCACCAAGGCGACGATCCGTAACTGGTCTGAGAGGATGATCAGTCACACTGGAACTGAGACACGGTCCAGACTCCTACGGGAGGCAGCAGTGGGGAATATTGGACAATGGGCGAAAGCCTGATCCAGCCATGCCGCGTGTGTGAAGAAGGTCTTCGGATTGTAAAGCACTTTAAGTTGGGAGGAAGGGTTGTAGATTAATACTCTGCAATTTTGACGTTACCGACAGAATAAGCACCGGCTAACTCTGTGCCAGCAGCCGCGGTAATACAGAGGGTGCAAGCGTTAATCGGAATTACTGGGCGTAAAGCGCGCGTAGGTGGTTTGTTAAGTTGGATGTGAAATCCCCGGGCTCAACCTGGGAACTGCATCCAAAACTGGCAAGCTAGAGTATGGTAGAGGGTGGTGGAATTTCCTGTGTAGCGGTGAAATGCGTAGATATAGGAAGGAACACCAGTGGCGAAGGCGACCACCTGGACTGATACTGACACTGAGGTGCGAAAGCGTGGGGAGCAAACAGGATTAGATACCCTGGTAGTCCACGCCGTAAACGATGTCAACTAGCCGTTGGGAGCCTTGAGCTCTTAGTGGCGCAGCTAACGCATTAAGTTGACCGCCTGGGGAGTACGGCCGCAAGGTTAAAACTCAAATGAATTGACGGGGGGCCGCACAAGCGGTGGAGCATGTGGTTTAATTCGAAGCAACGCGAAGAACCTTACCAGGCCTTGACATCCAATGAACTTTCCAGAGATGGATTGGTGCCTTCGGGAGCATTGAGACAGGTGCTGCATGGCTGTCGTCAGCTCGTGTCGTGAGATGTTGGGTTAAGTCCCGTAACGAGCGCAACCCTTGTCCTTAGTTACCAGCACGTAATGGTGGGCACTCTAAGGAGACTGCCGGTGACAAACCGGAGGAAGGTGGGGATGACGTCAAGTCATCATGGCCCTTACGGCCTGGGCTACACACGTGCTACAATGGTCGGTACAGAGGGTTGCCAAGCCGCGAGGTGGAGCTAATCCCACAAAACCGATCGTAGTCCGGATCGCAGTCTGCAACTCGACTGCGTGAAGTCGGAATCGCTAGTAATCGCGAATCAGAATGTCGCGGTGAATACGTTCCCGGGCCTTGTACACACCGCCCGTCACACCATGGGAGTGGGTTGCACCAGAAGTAGCTAGTCTAACCTTCGGGAGGACGGTTACCACGGTGTGATTCATGACTGGGGTGAAGTCGTAACAAGGTAGCCGTAGGGGAACCTGCGGCTGGATCACCTCCTTAATCGACGACATCAGCTGCTCCATAAGTTCCCACACGAATTGCTTGATTCATTGAAGAAGACGATAGAAGCAGCCCGAAATTGGGTCTGTAGCTCAGTTGGTTAGAGCGCACCCCTGATAAGGGTGAGGTCGGCAGTTCGAATCTGCCCAGACCCACCAATTTTTGTGTGGGAAACCTGTAGAGATACGGGGCCATAGCTCAGCTGGGAGAGCGCCTGCCTTGCACGCAGGAGGTCAGCGGTTCGATCCCGCTTGGCTCCACCACCACTGCTTCTGAAGTTTGAAAGCTTAGAAATGAGCATTCCATCGCTGTGATGGTGAATGCTGATTTCTAGTCTTTTGATTAGATCGTTCTTTAAAAATTTGGGTATGTGATAGAAAGATAGACTGAACGTTACTTTCACTGGTAACGGATCAGGCTAAGGTAAAATTTGTGAGTGACTCTTAAGAGTTTTGCGAATTTTCGGCGAATGTCGTCTTCACAGTATAACCAGATTGCTTGGGGTTATATGGTCAAGTGAAGAAGCGCATACGGTGGATGCCTTGGCAGTCAGAGGCGATGAAAGACGTGGTAGCCTGCGAAAAGCTTCGGGGAGTCGGCAAACAGACTTTGATCCGGAGATGTCTGAATGGGGGAACCCAGCCATCACAAGATGGTTATCTTGTACTGAATACATAGGTGCAAGAGGCGAACCAGGGGAACTGAAACATCTAAGTACCCTGAGGAAAAGAAATCAACCGAGATTCCCTTAGTAGTGGCGAGCGAACGGGGACTAGCCCTTAAGTGGCTTTGAGATTAGCGGAACGCTCTGGAAAGTGCGGCCATAGTGGGTGATAGCCCTGTACGCGAAAGTCTCTTAGTCATGAAATCGAGTAGGACGGAGCACGAGAAACTTTGTCTGAATATGGGGGGACCATCCTCCAAGGCTAAATACTACTGACTGACCGATAGTGAACTAGTACCGTGAGGGAAAGGCGAAAAGAACCCCGGAGAGGGGAGTGAAATAGATCCTGAAACCGTATGCGTACAAGCAGTGGGAGCCCACTTTGTTGGGTGACTGCGTACCTTTTGTATAATGGGTCAGCGACTTATTTTCAGTGGCGAGCTTAACCGAATAGGGGAGGCGTAGCGAAAGCGAGTCTTAATAGGGCGTCTAGTCGCTGGGAATAGACCCGAAACCGGGCGATCTATCCATGGGCAGGTTGAAGGTTAGGTAACACTGACTGGAGGACCGAACCGACTACCGTTGAAAAGTTAGCGGATGACCTGTGGATCGGAGTGAAAGGCTAATCAAGCTCGGAGATAGCTGGTTCTCCTCGAAAGCTATTTAGGTAGCGCCTCATGTATCACTGTAGGGGGTAGAGCACTGTTTCGGCTAGGGGGTCATCCCGACTTACCAAACCGATGCAAACTCCGAATACCTACAAGTGCCGAGCATGGGAGACACACGGCGGGTGCTAACGTCCGTCGTGAAAAGGGAAACAACCCAGACCGTCAGCTAAGGTCCCAAAGTTATGGTTAAGTGGGAAACGATGTGGGAAGGCTTAGACAGCTAGGAGGTTGGCTTAGAAGCAGCCACCCTTTAAAGAAAGCGTAATAGCTCACTAGTCGAGTCGGCCTGCGCGGAAGATGTAACGGGGCTCAAACCATACACCGAAGCTACGGGTATCACGCAAGTGATGCGGTAGAGGAGCGTTCTGTAAGCCTGTGAAGGTGAGTTGAGAAGCTTGCTGGAGGTATCAGAAGTGCGAATGCTGACATGAGTAACGACAATGGGTGTGAAAAACACCCACGCCGAAAGACCAAGGTTTCCTGCGCAACGTTAATCGACGCAGGGTTAGTCGGTCCCTAAGGCGAGGCTGAAAAGCGTAGTCGATGGAAAACAGGTTAATATTCCTGTACTTCTGGTTATTGCGATGGAGGGACGGAGAAGGCTAGGCCAGCTTGGCGTTGGTTGTCCAAGTTTAAGGTGGTAGGCTGAGATCTTAGGTAAATCCGGGATCTTAAGGCCGAGAGCTGATGACGAGTTACCCTTTGGGTGACGAAGTGGTTGATGCCATGCTTCCAAGAAAAGCTTCTAAGCTTCAGGTAACCAGGAACCGTACCCCAAACCGACACAGGTGGTTGGGTAGAGAATACCAAGGCGCTTGAGAGAACTCGGGTGAAGGAACTAGGCAAAATGGCACCGTAACTTCGGGAGAAGGTGCGCCGGTGAGGGTGAAGGACTTGCTCCGTAAGCTCATGCCGGTCGAAGATACCAGGCCGCTGCGACTGTTTATTAAAAACACAGCACTCTGCAAACACGAAAGTGGACGTATAGGGTGTGACGCCTGCCCGGTGCCGGAAGGTTAATTGATGGGGTTAGCTAACGCGAAGCTCTTGATCGAAGCCCCGGTAAACGGCGGCCGTAACTATAACGGTCCTAAGGTAGCGAAATTCCTTGTCGGGTAAGTTCCGACCTGCACGAATGGCGTAACGATGGCGGCGCTGTCTCCACCCGAGACTCAGTGAAATTGAAATCGCTGTGAAGATGCAGTGTATCCGCGGCTAGACGGAAAGACCCCGTGAACCTTTACTATAGCTTTGCACTGGACTTTGAATTTGCTTGTGTAGGATAGGTGGGAGGCTTTGAAGCGTGGACGCCAGTTCGCGTGGAGCCATCCTTGAAATACCACCCTGGCAACTTTGAGGTTCTAACTCAGGTCCGTTATCCGGATCGAGGACAGTGTATGGTGGGTAGTTTGACTGGGGCGGTCTCCTCCTAAAGAGTAACGGAGGAGTACGAAGGTGCGCTCAGACCGGTCGGAAATCGGTCGTAGAGTATAAAGGCAAAAGCGCGCTTGACTGCGAGACAGACACGTCGAGCAGGTACGAAAGTAGGTCTTAGTGATCCGGTGGTTCTGTATGGAAGGGCCATCGCTCAACGGATAAAAGGTACTCCGGGGATAACAGGCTGATACCGCCCAAGAGTTCATATCGACGGCGGTGTTTGGCACCTCGATGTCGGCTCATCACATCCTGGGGCTGAAGCCGGTCCCAAGGGTATGGCTGTTCGCCATTTAAAGTGGTACGCGAGCTGGGTTTAGAACGTCGTGAGACAGTTCGGTCCCTATCTGCCGTGGACGTTTGAGATTTGAGAGGGGCTGCTCCTAGTACGAGAGGACCGGAGTGGACGAACCTCTGGTGTTCCGGTTGTCACGCCAGTGGCATTGCCGGGTAGCTATGTTCGGGAAAGATAACCGCTGAAAGCATCTAAGCGGGAAACTTGCCTCAAGATGAGATCTCACTGGAACCTTGAGTTCCCTGAAGGGCCGTCGAAGACTACGACGTTGATAGGTTGGGTGTGTAAGCGCTGTGAGGCGTTGAGCTAACCAATACTAATTGCCCGTGAGGCTTGACCATATAACACCCAAGCAATCTGCATGCTCGAAAGAGACCAGATTGCGGTGTGTGAAGACGCAATGAACCGAAAGTTCGCGATGCTCACAAACACCTGTATCACATACCCGATTTGCTGAAGCGAGGCCAACAGGTCACGAGTCAGTACCCGAATTTCTTGACGACCATAGAGCGTTGGAACCACCTGATCCCATCCCGAACTCAGAAGTGAAACGATGCATCGCCGATGGTAGTGTGGGGTTTCCCCATGTGAGAGTAGGTCATCGTCAAGATTAAATTCCGAAACCCCAATTGCGAAAGCAGTTGGGGTTTTGTTTTGCCCGCAGGAAAGTATTTTTACTTAGCCAGCGAACAATTTTGCACAGTTATTTTCGAATCAGAACACTAGAATAACCCCCATCTTTTTCGGAGCCAGAGCCTTTATGTCAGATCCGGTTGACGCCCAAGGGCTGTCAGATTTACCGCTGGAAGACTTGGTGGCCTGTCATGAGTGCGACCTGCTGATGCGCAAGCCCAAGCTTGCCTATGGCGAGAAAGCGCTCTGCCCGCGCTGCGGTTACGAGTTGTACGCCCATCGCCATAATGTGGTGCAGCGCAGCCTTGCCTTGGTGATCGCAGCATTATTGCTGTATATCCCGGCAAACTTTTTACCCATCATGCAACTCAATATCCTCGGACAATCTTCGCAGGATACGGTCTGGAGCGGCGTGCTCGGCTTGTTCAATACGGACATGCAGGGCGTTTCGATTGTTGTATTCCTGTGCAGTATGGCTATTCCGTTGCTGAAGTTGCTGTGCCAGTTATTCGTTTTGCTGACGATTCGATTCAACGTCGGCCGCAGTTACGGCTTATTGCTCTACCGCATTTATCACCACCTCAAAGACTGGGGCATGCTTGAGGTCTACCTCATGGGCGTCCTCGTGGCGATCGTCAAACTGGCGGACATGGCGGCCATCACCGTCGGCCTCGGTCTGGCGTGTTTCATCGGTTTGTTGTTGGTTCAGGTCTGGCTGGAAGTAGTGATGTCACCGCATCAGATCTGGCAGGCGTTATCAGGAGAGGATGCCCATGCGGGCGATTGATGCGGGCATTCTGATCTGTACCGAATGCCATGAGTTGAACAGGCAGGATACGGACACCGACGTGCAAACCTGCACCCGCTGCGGTGCGCTGGTTCACGCTCGTCGCCCGAACAGTCTGGCCCGAACCTGGGCGCTGCTGATCACGGCCGCGATTATCTACATCCCGGCCAATGTGTTGCCGATCATGACGGTCAGCTCGCTGGGTCAAGGCGACCCGAGTACCATCATGTCCGGCGTGATCCAGTTGGTGCAGCACGGCATGATCCCGATTGCCGCCGTGGTGTTCATCGCCAGTATTCTGGTGCCGACCTTCAAACTGGTCGGCATCGCGCTGCTGCTGTTTTCGGTGCAGCGGCGTCAGCCGTTGTCCGCGCGGCAGCGGATCTGGATGTACCGCTTCATCGAGTTCATCGGTCGCTGGTCGATGCTCGACATCTTTGTGATCGCCATTCTGGTGGCGGTCGTCAACTTCGGCCGGCTTGCCAGTGTCGAAGCCAACCTTGGCGCCATCGCCTTCGCCAGTGTGGTGATTCTGACGATGCTTGCCGCAGTAACTTTCGATCCCCGACTGATTTGGGATAACACGGAGTCGGACGACGACCATGACTGATTTGCCTGTAGCGAAAACCCGACCGGCCTCCAACTGGTCTGCCATTTGGGTACTGCCTCTGATTGCCCTGATCATCGGCGGCTGGCTCGGCTGGCGTGCCTATAACGAAACCGGCATCGAGATTCAGGTGCGTTTCGAAAGCGGTGAAGGCATCCAGGCCAACAAGACCGAAGTGGTCTACAAGGGCATGCCGGTGGGTAAGGTGAATACGCTCAAACTTGATGACGAGGGCAACTCCAAAGGGGTGATTGCCACCGTCGAGATGAACAAGGACGTCGAGCAATACCTCAAGACCAGCACGCGTTTCTGGCTGGTGAAACCGAGCGTGACCCTGGCCGGCATCACCGGTCTGGAAACCCTGGTTTCAGGTAACTACGTGGCCATCAGTCCTGGCGAAGGTGAGCCGACCCGCAAGTTCAAGGCGCTGGCCGAGGAGCCGCCGCTGTCGGACTCCAAGCCCGGACTGCACCTGACGATCAAGGCCGATCGCCTTGGTTCGCTGAATCGCGGCAGCCCGGTGTTCTACAAGCAGATCAAAGTCGGTCAGATCAAAAGCTACGTGCTGTCTGAAGACCAGAGCACCGTTGAGCTCAAAGTGTTCATCGAGCCGACCTACGCCAAACTGGTGCGCAAACACACACGTTTCTGGAATGCCAGCGGCATCAGCATCGACGCCAACCTGTCCGGGGTGAAAGTACGCAGTGAGTCTCTGGCGAGCATCGTCGCCGGTGGTATCGCCTTCGCCACACCAGAGAATCGCAAGGACAGTCCACCCACTGATCCAAGCCTGCCGTTCCGTCTGTATGAGGACTTCGACGCCGCCGCTGCCGGCATCCGGGTCAAGGTCAAACTCAGTGACTTCGAAGGCCTGCAGGCCGGTCGTACGCCGGTGATGTACAAGGGCATTCAGGTCGGCAACATGAAAGCGTTGAAAATCGATCCGGATCTGAACAGCGCCACGGCCGAGCTGACGCTGGATCCTCTGGCGGAAGACTATCTAGTCGAAGGCACGCAGTTCTGGGTGGTCAAACCGTCGATTTCCCTGGCCGGTATCACCGGGCTCGAAGCGTTGGTCAAAGGTAACTATATCGCCGTGCGTCCGGGCGATAAAGGTGCCGCGCCGAAACGCGAATTCGAGGCGCGGCCAAAAGCGCCGCCGCTGGATTTGCGTTCGCCGGGCCTGCACCTGGTGCTGTTCACCGATGTTCTCGGTTCGATCGAAGTCGGCAGTCCGATTCTGTACAAACAGGTCAAGGTCGGTTCGGTACAGAGCTATCAGTTCTCCAAGACCAAAAAGCAAATCGTCATTGGCGTGCATATCGAGAAGGAATACGAAAACCTGGTCAACGCGTCGACACGCTTCTGGAATGTCAGCGGCATCACCCTCACTGGTGGTCTGACCGGCGGGATTCAGGTCAAGAGCGAATCGTTGCAAACGTTGATGGCCGGCGGCATTGCCTTCGAAACACCGCAAGCCAAAGCGCCGCTGCAAAAGCGTATTCCGCGTTTCCGTCTGTTCGCCAACCATGACGAGGCCAACCAGAAAGGCACGCTGGTGACGATCAAGGTCGACCGCGCCGATGGTTTGCGTCCGGGCACGCCGATTCGTTTCAAAGGGCTGGATGTCGGCAAGATTGAAGACGTCGATCTGACCGACGATCTGCAAGCCGTGATGATTACCGCGCGGATCACCGAGGTGCCGGAGAAGATTGCCCGGGTCGGCAGTCAGTTCTGGGTGGTCAAGCCGGAGTTGGGACTGATCAAGACCCAGAACCTGGAAACCCTGGTCACCGGGCAATATGTGGAAGTGCAGCCGGCGGCGAAAAATCTCGGCCCGCAGAAGAACTTCGTTGCGCTGGCCAGTCCGCCGGAAGTGAGCAAGCAGGAGGCCGGTTTGAGTCTGGTGCTGAGCGCCGCGCGCCGTGGTTCGCTGAAGCCTGGCGTACCCGTGACCTATCGCGAAATTACCGTGGGCAAGGTCACCGGTTATGAGCTGGGCCAGACTGCTGACCGGGTGTTGGTGCATATTTTGATCGAGCCGAAGTACGCGCCGCTGGTGCGCAGCGGCAGCCGATTCTGGAACACCAGCGGTGTCGGTTTCGACATCGGCTTGTTCAATGGTCTGACAGTACGCACGGAGTCGCTGGAGACGGCGATTCAGGGAGGCATCGCCTTCGCCACGCCGGACGGTGAGCGCATGGGCAACCCGGCACGACCGGAGCAGACGTTCCCGTTGTTCGACAAGTTCGAGGATGAGTGGCTGACCTGGGCGCCGAAAATTTCGCTCGGTAAGTAATCCGGAATTGATGTGGCGTCTGGGAGGACGCCTTCGCGAGCAGGCTCGCTCCCACAGTGGATGGGTGGTGTACACAAAAATCAAGTTCGACGCTAATTCCTGTGGGAGCGAGCCTGCTCGCGAAGAGGCCTCAAAGCTCAGCACATACCCAAAGCCATAAAAAAGGGCCGCGATCCCAACAGATCGCGGCCCTTTTTTGCCTTCAGCTAAAGTCGATCAAACCTCATCCAGCTCCGGCTCATCGGCTTGCACATTGACGGTGGCCTTCACCACATCATGCCGGCGGATGTACTTCCAGTCCGCCTCATCGATGTAGATCCCCGCCGGGCCGCTGCCGCCTTCCAGGTCGATGGCGACACTGGCGCAGACCTGCGGCTTCACACTCGCCAGAATCGGCACGAAGCCCAGTTGCAGGCTGGTTTCCAGCAGCGCGGCCTGGTTCTTCTCGTCGATGTCCGCTGCCTCGTCGAGGTAGTACGGCAGGCGCACGCGACCAGCGAGGTCGCGATCCATCAGGTGCAGCAACAAGTACATGTTGGTCAGCGCCTTGATGGTCATGGTCGTACCGTTGGAGGCCGCGCCGTCGATGTCGGTGTGAATCACTGGCTGGCCATTGACCTTGGTGATCTCGAACGCCAGCTCGAACAAGTCCTTGAGGCCGAGCTGGTTGTGGTTTGCCGCCACCAGCCGCGCCAGATATTCCTTGGCCTCTTCGTTCTTGTTGTCCTGCTCCGCGCTTTGGCTCAGATCGAACACCGACAGGGTTTCGCCTTCTTCGTACTGACCGGCGCTGTGGATGATCTGATCGATGTGCTTCAGCGCTTCCTTGTTCGGCGCCAGGACGATGCGGAAGCTCTGCAGGTTGGACACCTGACGCTTGTTGATCTCGCGGTTGAACAGCGCCAGTTGGTGCTCGAGGCTGTCGTAGTCACTGCGGATGTTGCGCAGGGTCCGGGCGATGTCGGTGACCGCCGCACGCCGCGCCTTGCCCAATGTCAGGGCTTCGTCGGTACGGTGCGCATAAGCGTTGATCAGCAGCGACAGACGGCGCTCCATGTCGTCTTCGCTGTCGAACTTGGCCACGCCTTTGAGGCGCACCTGCGCGTACAGCGCTTCGATCTGACCGTCGGCGCGCAGCAGGCCTTGCCAGCTGTCCTGATAGTCGTTGAGCAGCGGCAGCAGGTTGTCCATCGAATCGTCGACCGGATCCATGAACGGCGTACCGAACGGCAGATCCGCCGGCAGCAGCTGACGGCGGCGCAGGGCGTCGTCGAGGGTGCGCTGCTTGGCTTCCATATCGGCGATCTGCCTGCCGACCAGTTGCAGCTTGGCCGACAGTTGCTGGACGCGCTCGGTGAACGCATCGCTGGAGCGCTTGAGTTCGTCCTGCGCCGCTTCCATCTGCGCCAGTTGCTCGAGCTTGTCGCTTTCTTCGGCGCTCAGGGTCTGGGTGCGACGGAAATCTTCCAGGGCTTTCTGCGCATCCAGCACTTGCTGGTACAGCGCTTCGGTCTGGGTCTTGCTCGCGGCGCGGTCGGCCGCCACGGCTTGCTGGGTCTTGAGTTGCTTGAGCTCTTTTTCCAGACGCTCTTTCTGGTCACGCAGTGCGGCGCGGTCAGCCAGTGCTTGCAGCGCCGGTGGCTCGATGTGCGAGATGTCGATCGACAGGCCCGGCACTTCGAAGCGCTCGCCCTTGAAGCCGTCGAGGATCAGCTCGACCGATTTGACCCACTCGCCATCCTCGTCGAGGGTGATGCCGTGTTCGCCCAGCGGCAGGCTGAATAGCGCACTGTTGAACAGGCGCATCAGGCGCTCGACGTCCTGCTGCGAGAACTCCTCACGCAGACGCGCATAGCTGTTGTTGTCGGCGTGATCGAGTTGCTGCTTCACCGACTTCAGACGTTTTTCCAGATCGCGCAGGCGCTCTTCCAGATCTTCGGCGCTGAACTGCCGGGACTGTGCCAGCGCACCGGCCAGTTCGTCGTGCGCGTCCTTGGCGGCGAGCAGTTGCTGCTCCAGCACCTTGACGTCATCGACTAGCGCGAAGCGGTTTTTCAGCACCGACAACTCGCCGAGCCAGCGCTGGATGCCGGAGATTTCCCGCTCCAGACGCATCAGCTCCTGCGTGCCACCGCGCTGATCGTTTTGCAGATCATCCTGCTCGCGACGGTAGTGCTCGGCCTGAATTGTCAGCTCTTCCTTGCGCGCCGTGGCGTAGTCCGACCAGGTGCCGAGCAACGAGTCGAGCAGCGGCGACAGGCGATGCAGTTTGCCGCGCAGCACGTCGCGCTGTTTCACGCCGTTGGCCAAGGCTTCGACCAGTGGGCCGGCAGCGACCAGCGAGTTGTAGTCCTGCTCCATCCGGCGCACATCGCGGAAGGCTTCTTCGCACGCGGCGATGTAGTCGACGCTGCCGGAACGCAGGCTGTGCTCGAAGGCATCGAGGAACAGTTGCTTCAACTTGGCCGCAGTGATTTCGCGCATGTGCAGCAGGTTGATGAACAGCGCGCGGAAGGTTTTCAGGCTCTGCTCGCTGGTGGAGCGCAGCGGGATCAGGGTCAGATCCAGCGGGATCGAGGTGTGCCCGCCCACCAGCAGACGACGCAGTTCGTCCGGCTTGAGTTCGTAGGCTTTCAGGCCTTCTTTCTCAAGGTTGCTGAACAGTTCTTTCTGCCGCAGGCAGGTGTCGTTCTTCTGGTAATGCGCCAGATCGAGCTTGCCGGCGTAGGCGAAGAACTGGTGACCGAAACCACCGCCCGGGCCGCGCCCGACCACGCCGATCACGTGCGGGCCGTGGGGCAGATTGACTTCGACGAGGATGTAACTGGTGTCGGAGGCGAAGTAGAAACGCCGCGATTGCTCCAGGCTGTACTTGCCGAAACTCATGTCCGACATGCGCGCCAGAATCGGGAACTGCAAGGCGTTGATCGAGGCGGATTTGCCGAGGTTGTTCGCGCCGTAAACCGATAGCGGTTCTTCCAGCGGGAACAGGCCGAGGCTGTAACCGGCGGTGTTCAAAAGGGCAAAGCGGCGGATGCCGTAGCGTTCCTGGCTCATGCGTCGGACTCCTGTTCTTCGGCAATGGCGCGGGCCAGTGCGTCTTCTTCGCTCTCTTCTTCAAACTCGCTGAGATCAAGCGGATCGTCGGTCTCGAGGAATTTGGCTTCGGCTTCTTCGTCGATCAGCACCGGTGCCGGCAGCGGCAGCACGCTGTGTACGCTGGCCGCCAGATCGCGGTCCTGCTGCACCGACAGGCACACATCGAGGAAGCGGTGCATCGGCGGCAGGAAACGGTACACGCCGTTTTCTTCGCCGGCGAAACCGAGCTGGGTCATGCGACGCATGATTTTTTCTTCGAGTTCTTCGACGGTCTGCACTTCGGCCTGGATGAACAGGTCGCGGTATTTATCCAGCAACGACGGCAATTCTTCGCGGCCGAGGCTGCCGCCGTCGAGCACGGCGATCGGATCGCGGCCCTGATCGGCCAGGTGCTCGACGAGGATGAAGGTGAACAGCGCCAGGCGCTGAGCGGTCTTGTTCACCGCCGCAGCGGCCATGTCCGGCACGAAGTAGTAGAAACCACGGGTGTCGCAGACCAGTTCGAAGCCGAGTGCCTTGAACAGCGTGCGGTATTGATCCTGGAAGTTCGACAGTTGCGCGTACAGTTCCGGGTCGCGGCGGCTGACGTGATAGCCCTTGAACAGCTCGCGGAAGATCGGCGCCAGTTGGGACAGTTCGGATAGATCAAGATGCATTGGGGATGCTCGCAGAATCCTCGGCGGCGGCAGGGTCGCGGGCCGAGAGCAGGGCGAAGGAGCGCAGGCTGACCTGGTGCTCGTGAGTGTGGTATTCGCGGCGTTCCAGACGCTCGCGGGTGAAGCGTTTTTCCCGCGACAGACGCGAGAACCAGTAGAGCAATTCGTCGGTGGCGCCGTCCGGTTCCTGCTCCAGCAGCCAGGTCATCAGATCCGGCATCGGCAGGGACTCTTCGCAACGCTCGACCATCTCGCGCACGGTGCGCGGTGCACGCGGGGCATCGCCGGATTTCTGGGTCTTGTGCGCCTTGGGGAAACGCGCCGGTTTCGGCTCGAAACGCGCCAGGGCGTAGACGTAGGCCTCGACCTGACTGGCGCTGCCGAGGAAGGTGCTTTGCGGCCGGGTGAACAGCGGCATCGCCGCTTGCGGCACGGCGTCGATGCCTTTGCGACGAATCGCTGCCAGCGCCAGCGCGGCACCACGGGTCACGGCGTTGTGCCGGCGCGCTTCTTCACGCAGCGGCAGCAGCAGTTCGCGGGCGTGGCGCAGGGTCAGCTGGGCGCTGGTCTGCATCTCGAGGATGCGCGCGTGGGTGCGCAGCAGCATGTCGTCATCGACCAGATGGCCGAGGCGTTGCTGTTCGCTGAGCATCTTCAGCAGCACGGTTTCGACCTTGCGCACGCCTTGTTCGAAGGCGCCGTCGGCATTCACCAGATCGATCATCGGCTCGACGTATTCGTCCCAGGTCGCCAACACTTCGGCATAACGCTGACGCAGCGGAATCTGCCGGTCGCTGGTCTTGGCCCGTTCGGCCACGGCGACCAGTGCCTGCTCGTCGTTATCGAGTTTTTTCAGCACGTCGCGTACGCGCATGTCGAGCAAACGCAGCTGACGGGCGAGGTCGTTGCCGTCGCGCACGTCGAACGCGTCCTGAATGTAGCCGGCCAGCCGTTCGAGGTGGCGCAGATAGGCTTCGATTTCCAGGCACAGGCCCAGACGGTGCTCACGGCGCAGGTAGGCGAGGAAGTCGTGGATCTGCGCGTTGAGCTCGAAACGGTTCGGGCTTTTCGCCACGGGCACCAGAATGTCCAGGCGAATCCACACGTCGAGCAGGCTGGTGATGTCCTGCGGCGTGCTGTCCAGTTGTTGGGCGGCCAGTTGCGTGCGCAGTTCGTTGAGGCTCAGGGTGCCCTGGTCGAAGTGCTCGCACAGTGGCTCCAGAAGTGCCCAGTGTTCAGCGAGGGCGCGCAAGACGCGCTTGGGTTCGATCATCGGAATGGCCGGCTGGTTGGCGATTAAAAGCCGCGATTGTACTGCATCGCGAGGGATGCGATTCACTCTCGGGACGGGCTGTCGCATTTTCTCAGGGAGCGAGCCCGGTAAAGGCTATCGATCAACAGCAAGCGATCTTGAACGAAGGGCTGTAGAATCAGCCCACTTCAGTTATCCACAAGTGGCCGACCCTTTGCTTATCGAGTCCCGCCGCCGCGCCTATTTGAACGCCATGCAGGTGGTCAACTGGCTGCCGCGCACCGAATTGCCTTTCGCCGCCCCGTCGCGGCCCGAGCTGCTGGACATGCCCGAGCCTGAGCCAGAGGTCGCGGTGATGCCGGTTGTGCAGGCCGAAGCTCCGGTGCAGCCTGCCGCCCGTCCGGTCGAACGGCCGAAGATCGAAGTGCCGCGCCCGTCGCTCGCCAGTACCCGCAATGGCGCCAAGCCGGTGGAAGAGGTCGAGGAGGCGCCAGTTGTCGCCAGACCCGCGCCCGTGCCGCCACCGCGTTTTGCCCTGCAGTTGCTGCGCGCCGGGGCTTGCCTGCTGCTGGTCGAGTTACCCACAGGCGAAGCGTTCCAGAGCCGCGATCCGGCCTATCTGCTGCTTAAAGACATGCTGCGTGCCGCCGGTCTGCCGGATGCGCCGCA
Organism: Pseudomonas sp. B21-051; assembly: GCF_024748795.1. Classification (NCBI taxonomy): domain Bacteria; kingdom Pseudomonadati; phylum Pseudomonadota; class Gammaproteobacteria; order Pseudomonadales; family Pseudomonadaceae; genus Pseudomonas; species Pseudomonas sp. B21-051. Next base: position 5,021,791 of record NZ_CP087166.1, on the reverse strand, counting down.
GATTGTCGGCGAGCCGGTGCGCTGGCCGTGGCTGAACCGCGGCACCATGGATCAAGGCCCGGAAGCGGCGCGCGACTTCGTTCAGGGTTTCCTCTCGGTACAAATGGAAGCGGCGCCTTGCGCCTGCCTGTGGCTGATCGGCCTGCCGGCGGTGCGCTTTGCCGGTGAGGCGGACGCTGCAGCGTTCAATAGTGAATTGCAGATCGAAGGCCTGGGCCTGGCCTGGGCCATTCCCGGTCTGGAATTGTTAATGGAAGAGCCACAGCGCAAAGCCGCTGTGTGGCAAGCCATGCGTCGGCTGATGGCGCGCTGGAAACCATCGAATGAGTGAAGCTGTATCGTTCCGTCCGATGACCGAGGCGGACCTGGACGCGGTATTGAAGATCGAATACGCGGCGTACAGCCATCCCTGGACGCGCGGGATTTTTCTCGACGGGCTGGGCAAATACCAGATCTGGCTGATGTTCGAAGGCCAGCAGCAAGTCGGCCACGGCGTGGTGCAGATCATTCTGGATGAGGCGCACCTGCTTAACATCACGGTCAAACCGGAGAATCAGGGGCGAGGGCTGGGGCTGACGTTGCTCGAGCATTTGATGTCGCGAGCGTATGCGGCGTCTGCCCGGGAATGCTTTCTGGAAGTGCGTGACAGCAATACCGCAGCGTTCAAGCTCTATGAGCGCTATGGTTTCAACGAGATTGGCCGGCGGCGGGATTATTATCCGGCGGTGGGCGGGCGCGAAGATGCTGTGGTCATGGCCTGCACGTTGGTTGACTGATCTCCTGTAGGAGCTGCCGAAGGCTGCGATCTTTTGATCTTGTTTTTAGAGGCAAGATCAAAAGATCGCAGCCTTCGGCAGCTCCTACAGTGAGTCGCGTCACATCAGGCGATCAGCGGTTGCCATCCAGCGGATCACGCCGCGCCAGCTCCGCCTCATCCAGACCATTGCCGCCGCCGATGTCATCCTCATCGACAATGCTCAGATCCCAATCGGCCTGATTGCCTTCGCCAGCCTCTTCGGCATCGCGCGCGCCATCTTCATGAATCAGTGTTTCCGGGCTCAAGTCATCGTCGGTCGGTTCGTGGTCAGCGGTCGATGCACCGGTAAACCCGGCCTCGCGCACCCTTTCGCTGGGCATCAGTTGCTCGCGTTCACGCTCCGGAATCTCGTCGCCGATCTTGGCGCTGGGTTCGTCTTCATCGAAATCCAGCTCGTGCACCGAGCCCATGCGGTCTTCGTTGTCATCGATGGGTTCCGGTTGCACCGCATCGAACGGACGTCGTGAATCAGTCATGGCAAATCCTCATACTGTGGGCCTTACTGAGTGGACTCACCGGGCACCCGAGAATTCCAAAGAAAACACTGGCGATTCTCGCGTGACCCCGACGGGCGGTCGTCTGTCATACCTGCGCATCTTTCTTGAGGCCTTAACCATGCACGACTTACAAGACCTGATTGATAACAACGAGCGTTGGGCTGACGCGATCACCAAGGAAGACCCGGATTTCTTCGCCAAGCTGGCGCGCCAGCAGACCCCGGAATATCTGTGGATCGGTTGTTCCGACGCGCGGGTACCGGCCAACGAGATCGTCGGCATGCTGCCGGGCGATCTGTTCGTACACCGCAACGTCGCCAATGTGGTGCTGCACACTGACCTCAATTGCCTGTCGGTGATCCAGTACGCAGTCGATGTACTCAAGGTCAAACACATCCTCGTCACCGGCCACTATGGCTGCGGCGGTGTGCGCGCCTCGATGCAGGATCGCCAGTTCGGCCTGATCGATGGCTGGCTGCGTTCGATCCGCGACCTGTATTACGAAAAACGTGAAGAGCTGGCCAGGCTGCCGACCGAGGAAGAGCAGGTCGACCGGCTGTGCGAGCTCAACGTCGTTCAGCAAGTGGCCAACGTCGCCCACACCAGCATCATCCAGAACGCCTGGCATCGCGGCCAGAGCCTGTCGATTCACGGCTGCATCTATGGCATCAAGGATGGTCGCTGGAAAAGCCTGAACACCACCATCAGCGGATTCGAGCAACTGCCGCCGCAATACCGTCTGCGCCCGGTCGGAGCGTTGTAATCCCGATCAGTGCGTGTGCCGCCAGTGCTGCAAAAAGTGCTGGCCCTTGATACTGGGTGGCTCATCGTAACCGGTGATCCACCCCCGACAGCGCGGCGAGTCGCAAGTACAGGCGAACTGTTGCAGCAAACGGTCTTCGGTGGCGGCGAAGTCGATGGTCAGTCGTTCACCCGGCTGAATGTCGCGCAGCGCCCATAGCCACAGTTCACTCATGTCCAGAAACACATTCGGATCGCAGGCATGTTCAAGCAACCCGCAAAAGCGCGGGTCGTAGAGATGGATGCCGGTCAGTAACTGGCGGGTCTGGCGACAGCGATAGGGCAGCAGTTGTCCGGACACCCGACACATCCGGGTGATGCGCAAGAACGCACGGCGCGCCACCACCGTCGCGTGGCCATGGTGGTCCTGCACGATTTCGAAATCCTCGGTGGATGGAAAACCCAGACGCACAGGCAATCCGGCAAACGGGTAAATGCCGGGCGCGTCGCGTGGGATGTTGTGTTGATGGGCCTGATTATTCATAACGTTCCCTGTCGGCAAAATGCTGCGACTTCCCTGGTCTGACATCCTGTCAGCGTCGCAACATGCTTGGATCCAATCCTCCTGCGTATATCACTTACCGTCTACTGTCAGATCTGACAGGCGTGATTGGCTGCTCCCCGCGTCAGTATTGACTGACACGGGAAGTTTTTTCAGCGGATCAGAGGTGTGGTGCAGGAACGGCGGTGGCCGGCAATTCGCCTTGAAGCTGTTGCAATTGCGCCTTGACCGGGGTGGTCGAGCACTTGGCGGCAGCATCCGCCGGGCTCAGGTTGCGGATTGAGGTGTAGAACAGCTCACAGGTTTTGACCTTCTGCGTCACTTGCCAGGTCTGCTTGCAGCTGTCGAGCAGGGTTTTCGCATCGGTACCGGGTTTGCTGCCCATTCCGGCCTGCCAGCAAGCGGCGCTCAAGTCCTGCCCCATGACCTTCAAACCGGCGGCATCGGCTTTCGCTTCATCGCCGTCGTAGCTCGCCGGGTCGGCGGCGTACCAGATGTAGCTCGGGTGGTTCGAGCCCAACACCGGCACGTTCACCCCCGCACTCGGACTGATAGTCGCCAGACCCAACACCGCAACGGTCGGGCCGTATTGCTGCTTGATCCAGTTACGCACCGGCGCACCGAACGCGACCATCGGCAGGGTGCTACCGGCGCTGGTCTGGCTGAACTGCTTGACCAGGGTGGTCTGGTAATCCTTGAAGTAGTCGTAGACGCCCTCCAGATCACTGCCGGCATTGGACGGCGCGGCGATGGGTGCGATGTCGATGATGGTCTGATAGGCCGGCGTCTGGTCAGCCGGGATGCCGTTGGCGGTCAACAGCGTGGCCCAGCGGTCGGTGGTGTTCGAGCGCAGGTAATCCTGGGCCTGGGTCAGCGAATAGTCCGGCGGGAAGTGCAGCAGTTCGACGCTCTTGCGGTTTTCCAGGGCCATGCCCAACGGCAGGAACAGATACCAGCTGTACGCCCACTTGCCATCGGCGTTGAGCTTGCTGGCGCCGGTATAGGCCAGATCCCCGGCGTCCAGCAGCGCCGACAGCGGCTTGTCGTAGCCTTCGGGAACGCCGCTGATCTCGGCGTAAATCTGCCCGTTATCGTTCTTCACCAACACCTTGGCATTGCTGTAGCCATCGCGCTGCACACTCTGGCTCAGGTAATGCGCAACGGTCTGTTCCAGCGACCAGTTGCGATAGCAGATCACGCTGCAGTTGTTGGGGTAGGCGAAGAGGCGGGTGACGCGCTCGGTGCTGCCCAGCTTCAGGTCGGCATCGGCGTGGGCGGCCGCGCTCAGGGTGAGCGCGGCAAGGGTAAAGGCTGCGGGGGTGAGTCCTGCGAGTTTGAACATGCTCAGATCCTTTTCAGCGTGGGTTCCCCGGAGTATTGGGGCGCTTCATATTGGATCAGCCGTGTTGCACAGAGAAGCTGTCATTCACGGATTTTTGCGTCAGCTCGCAGAACTCGGTTTCACGCCTGAAAATGCAGGGCATTGGTCAGATCGCCCATGGGTTTCTGGCCACGGGCGATCATGGCCTCATCGCGCTGCTTGAGGCCGTCGAGGGTTTCCAGTTGGAACACCCGGGTGATCAGGCGCAGGATCGACGCCGTGTCGTAGACCGTGTGATCCACCGTGCCTTTGCGGGCAAATGGCGACACCACCAGCGCCGGCACCCGCGACCCCGGCCCCCAGCGATCACCCTTGGGCGGCGCCACGTGATCCCACCAGCCGCCGTTTTCATCGACCGTCACGACCACCACCATGTTTTTCCACTGCGGGCTTTCGCGCAGCACTTTGAGGGCGCGGACGATGTGCCGGTCGCCGGAGGCCACGTCGGCATAACCGGCGTGCATGTTCAGGTTGCCTTGCGGTTTGTAGAAAGTTACCGCCGGCAACTTGCCCGCCTCGGCGTCGGCAAAGAACTTGTTGCTGCTCGACTCATCGCCCAGACCGGCATCGCGCAGACGTTTGTTGCGCTCGTCCGGGTTCTCCGGGCCTTGCTGCTTGAAGTAGTTGAACGGCTGGTGGTGGTACTGGAAGTTGGGGATTTTCGGAATCCCGCCCGAATCCTTGTACTGCTCCAGCGTCGCCTGCCAGGCGCCGGCGTACCAGGCCCAGTCGACATTCTTCTTCGACAGCTTGTCGCCGATGTGCTCGTGGGTCTGCGGCACCATCACGTTGGGCAGATCCGGCTTGGAGTACGCCGGACGCTCCGGGTCGCGAATCCATGTCGGCCAGTACGGCGGGGCAAGCGTGTTGACGCCGAAACCGTCCGGGGTCAGCGCACTCGGGCCGAACTGCGGCGGGCCGGTCATGGCGCTGGCCGGCGATGCCTCCAGTGGCTTGAGACGTGGATCGGACGGGTCAGCGCTCTGCAGCGTGGCAGTCTGTGATTTGGCCGCCGAATTGGCCGCGTCCGGATAGAACGGCGCGGTGGCGCTGATCAGGTACTGGTGGTTGAGGAACGAACCGCCGAAAGCGCCCTGGAAGAAGTTGTCGCACAGCACGAATTCCTGGGCCACATCCCACAGACGCAGGGAATAACGGCTCTGTGCGTAATGACCCATGGTCAGCCCACCGGAATCGGCCCAAGCGACGAAACCATCGTTCTTGCCGCCATTTATCTGCATCTGGTTCTGATAAAACACGTGCCACAAATCACGGGTGACCAGGCCAAACGGCAAGTCTTCACCATTCGGGCCTTTGAGGGCGAACGGTGCGTTGGGCAGATTTTCCTGAAACTGCGTGGCGGCGGGGTAGGTCACGCCATCGAGGGTTTGCGGGCCGATCTGCAACACGCCGCCCCAGGCGGGTGGCAGGGACTGCAACAGACTGCCGTCGCGGTCACGTTGCTGGTAATCGGCAGGCTTGAGCGCGGACAGTGGTTTCTCGACACCGGGGAAGTCGCCAAACAGATTGTTGAAGCTGCGGTTCTCGGCGTAGATCACCACCACGGTTTTCACCTGCTCGCGCAGAGCCTTGTCCAGCTCGGCTGGCGTCAGCGGTCGCTCGACTGGTTTGCCCGGCTGATTGCTGGCGCCACAGCCGGCCAGCGTCGCGCCCACGCCGAGGACGGCAACACCACCGAGGAAGCGGCGGCGGCTGGTGTCGGTGGGGGTATCGGATTCTGGCGAGGTGGGTTCTTTGTCGTTCGTCTCGTCATTCATGTCGCGCCCGTTATGCTTAAATGTTTCAGTATGTTTCGGCGGACGCTAACAAGTGAATGTGACGGTTGGGTTACAAAATCGTGCGGTGTCTACGACCCCTCCGCACTGCTAGACTGCTGCAATACCGAAACTGGCCTGAGTGAACCATGAAGCCTTCCATTGCTCTTGATCTGCAACGAGCTGCCGTTCGTGAGGTTGTCGGCAGATTCCGTGTGGCCAATCCGCGCGTGTTTGGCTCGACGGTGTTGGGGACCGATATGGAAGGCAGTGACCTCGATCTATTGGTCGATCCATTGCCCGGTGCCACCTTGTTTGATCTCGGCGGGCTTCAGGTTGAGCTTGAAGATTTGCTGGGCGTTACCGTCGACCTGCTGACGCCGGGAGACCTTCCGCTGAAGTTCCGTCAGCAGGTACTTGAACAGGCCCGGCCCGTATGATCGAGAACCGACTCGGCGATTACCTTGAGCATATGCGTCAAGCTGCAAGCGACGCGCTGGTCTTCGTCGAAGGTCTGAGCAAGGAAGAGTTCGTCGACGACAAACGGACGCAACAAGCGGTCATCATGAGCCTGGTTATCATTGGCGAGGCGGCAACCAAAGTAATGGACCGGTTTTCGGAATTCGCGGCTCAGAACCCTCAAACTCCTTGGCGCAGCATGCGGGGGATGCGTAACCGGATCGCTCATGGCTACTTCGATATCAATCTGGATGTCGTCTGGGATACGGTTCAGGTTGCTTTGCCTGAGCTGTTGAGAGTCCTGCCCTCCGAGCAGCATTGATTGCACCTGCCCTAAGGCAGGTGCAATCTCGTCAATCTACGGCATCACCGGCGGCGTATACGCCAATGTCGTCCCCAACACCCACAGCAGGAACAGCACCAGCGGCGTGTGCACCAGCAATTGCACGAACGAGAAGCCGATCAGGTCTCGCGCCTTCAGACCGAGCACGCCCAGCAGCGGCAGCATGTAGAACGGGTTGATCAGGTTCGGCAGCGCTTCGGCGGCGTTGTAGATCTGCACCGCCCAGCCGAGGTGGTATTGCAGATCGTTAGCCACTTGCATCACGTATGGCGCTTCGATGATCCACTTGCCGCCGCCGGACGGGATGAAGAAACCGAGAATCGCCGAGTACACGCCCATCAGCAACGCGTAGGTGTCGTGCGAGGCGATGCTGACGAAGAAGGTCGAGATGTGATGCGCCAGGGTCTGGGCATCGGCGCCTTTGACCGTGGTCAGCAGCGCGGCGATCGAGCCGTACAGCGGGAACTGGATCAGTACGCCAGTGGTGGTCGGCACCGCCCGGGCCACCGCATCGAGGAAGCTGCGCGGGCGCCAATGCAGCAGCGCGCCGAGCATGATGAACAGGAAGTTATAGGTGTTCAGCCCGGAAATCGCGGTGATCGCCGGTTTGCTCGAGAACTCGTGGAACAGCCAGCCGGCCGCCAGCAACACCAGCAGAATGATCAGCAGCGGACTGTGCTCCAGCCATTCGCCGGGCCGGGTGCGCGGTTGCAGCGGTGGCAGATTGAACGCCGGGTCGATGCCGCAATCCTTGGCATCGCGTGCAGAGTTCGGGCCGGGCGCGGTGGCGTAGGCCACGATGATCGAAATCACGATCAGCGCCAGCAGCATCGCGCCGGACTGCCAGAGGAAGATGGTCTGCGTGAACGGAATCACCCCGGTGATCGACAGGATCGCCGGTGGCAGGCTGGCCGGGTTGGCCTGCAACTGCGCCGCCGACGATGACAGGCCCAGCGCCCAGACCGCGCCCAAACCCAGATACGCCGCCGCACCGGCCGCGCGGTAATCCATTTTCAGATCGGTGCGGCGGGCGAGGGCGCGCACCAGCAAACCGCCGAACACCAGCGACAGGCCCCAGTTCAACAACGAGGCAATCATCGAGATCAACGCGACCCAGGCCACGGCGGAGCGGCCGTTTTTCGGGATGCGCGCCAGTTTGTCGATCAGTTTGACGGCGGGTGGCGAGCTGGCGACCACATACCCGCCAATCACCACGAAGGCCATTTGCATGGTAAACGGGATCAGGCTCCAGAACCCGTCGCCGAAGGCCATCGCGGCATCGGTGGGTTTGGCGCCCATGGCCAAAGTGGCCAGCGCGACAATGATCACGGCCAACGCGGCGAATACCCAGGAGTCGGGGAACCAGCGTTCGGCAAAGCTTGAACAGCGCAAGGCAAAGCGCGCAGAGCGGCTATCTTCGATATCAACGGCCACAGGGAGTACCTCGGATTTTTATGGTTATTGTGGTCCTTGGGACATTCAAACCCGACAACCCTGTGGCGAGGGAGCTTGCTCCCGCTGGACTGCGCAGCAGTCCCCTTCTTTTACGGTTCAGAGGGGGCCGCTTTGCGACCCAGCGGGAGCAAGCTCCCTCGCCACAGAGGCAGAACCTGATTCAGGTGTGTCCCGCCAGACAAGCCTCAACAGTAAATCAAGCCAAGCCATTTTGTGAGCAGGTTTTGCCAAACCATGACTATGGTCTAACGGGTTGTCCCCAGGCGGATTTGCGTAGACCATGAGCGCCTTGGTTTTTTGCCTGCCAGAGTTCTTTGCCATGACTGCCCAATCCACAGCCCGACCGGCGCCGTTCAGCCGTTCCGACTACAAGACCCTCGGCCTTGCGGCCCTCGGCGGGGCACTGGAGATCTACGATTTCATCATTTTCGTGTTCTTCGCCCTGACCCTCAGCCAATTGTTCTTCCCGCCGGAAATGCCCGAATGGCTGCGTCTGCTGCAAAGCTTCGGGATCTTCGTCACCGGTTATCTGGCGCGCCCGCTGGGCGGGATTCTGATGGCGCATTTCGCCGATCGTCTGGGCCGGAAAAAGGTTTTCAGTCTGAGCATCCTGATGATGGCGCTGCCGTGCCTGCTGATCGGGATCATGCCGACTTATGCCCAGATCGGTTATTTCGCGCCGCTGCTGTTGCTGGCGCTGCGCATCCTGCAAGGCGCGGCGGTGGGTGGGGAAGTTCCGAGCGCCTGGGTGTTCGTCGCCGAGCACGCGCCTGCCGGGCATCGCGGTTACGCGCTGGGCTTTTTGCAGGCCGGGCTGACCTTCGGTTACTTGATTGGCGCGCTGACCGCGACTTTTCTCGCACAAGTGTTCACCCCGGCGGAAATCCTTGATTACGCCTGGCGGTATCCGTTCCTGCTCGGCGGTGTGTTCGGCGTGATCGGTGTCTACCTGCGCCGCTGGTTGAGCGAAACCCCGGTGTTCATGGCCATGGAAGCCCAGCGTGAAGCGCGGGTCGAACTGCCGCTGCGCACGGTGCTGCGCGAACATCGTCTGGCGATGTTGCCGGCGATGCTGCTGACCTGCGTGTTGACGTCGGCGGTGGTGGTGTTCGTGGTCATCACCCCGACCATGATGCAGAAAACCTTCGGCATGACTGCCAGCCACACCTTCGCCCTGAGCGCGTTGGGCATCGTCTTTCTCAACATCGGCTGTGTGATTGCCGGGCTGCTGGTCGATCGCCTCGGTGCGTGGCGCACGGTCATGCTTTATAGCCTGCTGCTGCCACTGGGCATCGGTGTGCTGTATGCCTGTCTGATTGCCGGTGGTGATTGGGTCGGTCTGGCCTACGCTGTGGCAGGGCTGGCCTGCGGTGTGGTCGGCGCGGTGCCATCGGTGATGGTCGGGTTGTTTCCGGCGCGGATTCGCGTGTCGGGCATCTCCTTCACCTACAACATTGCCTACGCCGCGTGGGCCAGCATCACTCCGCTGTTGCTGATCGGTCTGATGCCGTGGAGTCCGTGGATCTGCGTGATGTTCTGTGCGGTGATGGGGGCGGTCGGCATCGTCAGTGCGGCGTACTTCGGTGTGCGCATGCCCGGTGTCGGGCGCCGTTCGGTGGCGCCCTGTTCCTGAAGGCTGATCAGGTCAACCAGTGCCACCACAATAACGTCCCGGCCAGTCCTACCACCGAGACAATGGTTTGCAGGATCGACCAGACCCAGATGGTCTGTTTGAGCTGCAAGCCAAAGTACTCGCGAACCATCCAGAAGCCGGCATCGTTCACGTGGCAGAAGAATACTGAGCCGGCGCCAATCGCCAGCGCCACCAACGAGCTTTGCGTCGCGGCGAGGCCCGCCATCATCGGCGCCAGAATCCCCGCCGTCGTCGTGGTCGCGACGGTCGCCGAACCCGTAGCCTGACGCAGCGCCACGGCAATCAGCCAGGCCAGCAGCAGGTACGGCATGTGCGCGCCTTCGGCGACTTTGCTGATGGTCTGGCTGACACCGGCGTCCAGCAAGGTCTGCTTCAAGCCGCCGCCAGCGCCAATGGTCAGAAGCAACACGGCAATTGGCGCGAGGCTTTTACGCAGGGTGCCGCCGACCTGTTCGCGCGGCATGCCGTTGGCCCAGCCGAGGCAGATCACCGCCGCCATCACCGCAATGCCCAGCGCCACCAACGGTTCGCCGAGGAACTTCAGCGTCAGGGCCACGCTGCTTTCGGGGGGCATCGCGACTTTCGCCAGGGTGCTGCCGAGCATCAGCAGCACTGGCAACAGAATGATCAGCAGCGACATGCCGAAACTCGGCTGGCGCGGCGCTTTCGGCGGGGCGCTGAACAGTGCGCCGAGCTCTGCTGGTTCATCGACGTGCATGCGTTTCGACAGCCAGTTGCCGTAGATCGGCCCCGCCAGAATCACGGCCGGAATCGCAATGCTGAACCCCAACAACATGGTCAGCCCAAGGTCGGCATGCAACGCGCTGACCGCGATCAGAGGCCCGGGATGCGGCGGCATCAAGGCATGCAGGGTGGTCATCCCGGCCAGCGCCGGAATGGCGATTTTCAACAATGGCTGACCCGAGCGGCGGGCCATGACGAAGATGATCGGCACCATCATCACCAGCCCCACTTCGAAGAACAGCGGCAGGCCGATCACCATCGCCACCAACGCCATGACCCACGGCAGGGACTTGCCTTTGCCCAGCCCGAGCAGCGTCGAGGCGATACGGTCGGCAGCGCCGGACTCGGCCATCAGTGCGCCGAGCATCGAACCCAGGGCAATGATGATCCCCGCTTCTCCGAGAATCGCCCCGGCGCCTTTGCTGAACGCCTTCGCTACATCCTCTGGCGGCAAACCTGCGCCGACACCGGCAATAAAAGTGCCGATCAGGATCGAGAGAAAAGGTGGAAGTTTGGTGGCGCTGATCAACACGATAATCGTCGCAATCGCCAGCAGGCAGCAAAGAATCAGGCGGGTGTCATGCACCATCCAGGCAGCGGTCGATAAATCCAAAACGGCACTCCTTATCGGGCGGATACCTGCAACATGTTGTTGCAATTTGACCTGAGAATACCTGAAGTAGCCGGGCCAGAGCGGCGGCTTTTGTAACGGCTCAGTGGAGTGATCGGTAGGAGTAAAAGCCCGGCGGGATTATTTTTGACTGACCGGTCTCAAACGCTCTTCAGAAAAATTTTCCAAGGCCGATGGTTAAGCTGCATCCCGCTTTCTACCCTGCCTATCGGTACTTTCCCATGTTCAACAAACGCCTCAAGCAAGAGCTGGCTACGCTTCGTGAAGAACTCTCCAGCCTGCTGCAAGTGAAGGAAAGCCTGGAAAGCGAGATGCTGGTGCTGACCCTGGAGCCTGATGGCCGGATTCAGTCGGTCAACCAGAACTTCCTGACCGAGATGCTCTACAAGAGCCAGGATCTGGTGGGGCGCGCCATTGAAGACATCGTTCCGGCGCACGTGAAGGCCGATGACTTTCATCATCGTTTCAAGGCCGCACTCACCCGTGGCGAGCATTTCGCCGGAGCCGTGCGCCTGTTGCGTGGTAATGGCGAAGAGGCATGGCTGCGCTCCATCGTGCAGCCGGTGCGCTCTTCGGACGGGCGGATCAAGCATTTCTCGATCTTCTCCAGCGACCTGACCCGCACCATTGAAGCCTCTCGCGAACACGAAAACCTGATCGGTGCGCTGGTGCGTTCGACGGCGGTGATCGAGTTCGACCTCAATGGCAACGTGCTCAATGCCAACGAGCGCTTTCTGCAGGGCATGGGTTACAGCCTGGCGCAGATCAAAGGCAAACATCACCGGATGTTCTGCACGCCTGAGGAGTACAACAGCGCCGAGTACCAGAATTTCTGGCGTCGCCTGAACAATGGCGAGTTTGTCGCCAACCGCTTCAAGCGGGTCGACAGCCATGGTCGTACGGTGTGGCTGGAGGCGTCCTACAACCCGGTGGTCGATGCCAACAATAAACTGTACAAAGTGGTGAAATTCGCCACGGTGATCACCGATCAGGTCAACCGCGAACAAGCGGTGGCCGACGCGGCCAGCATTGCCTACAGCACTTCGCAGCAAACCGACAGCACCGCGCAACGTGGCACCACGGTGGTCACCGAGGCAGTGAATGTGATGCGTGATCTGTCGCGCCACATGCAGGCGGCCGGTGAGGGCATCGAGGCACTGAACGAGCAGTCGCAGGTGATCGGTACCATCGTCAAAACCATCAGCGGCATTGCCGAACAGACTAACCTGCTGGCGCTCAACGCCGCCATCGAAGCGGCCCGTGCTGGCGAACAGGGCCGGGGCTTTGCGGTGGTGGCCGACGAAGTGCGACAACTGGCCTCGCGCACTAGTCAGGCGACCGAAGAGATCGTCACTGTGGTGCGGCAGAACCAGGAAATGGCCCGCAACGCCGTGGCCCTGATGACCGATGGCAAACTGCAGGCCGAGCAGGGCCTGGCGCTGGCGGCGGAGGCGGGCACAGTGATCGTCGAGATCCAGGACGGCGCGCAGAAAGTGGTGGATGCGGTCGGGCAGTTTGCCAATCAACTCTCTAACTGATTGACTCGCCGGTTCCTGTAGGAGCTGTCGAGTGAAACGAGGCTGCGATCTTTTGATGTTGATTTTAAGGATCAAAATCAAAAGATCGCAGCGTGCCGCAGCTCCTACAGGTTTTCACCCGCAGCTGGCGCTACAATCTGTTCCTTTTTCCCCGGAGCAGATTTCCATGAGCGCCTCTCACCGCCGCCCGGTTCCCTTGAACAAAGCCTACCGTCTGCTCAATCACGGGCCGACCGTGCTGGTCAGCGCTGCCCATGACGGCCAGCGCAACATCATGGCCGCCGCCTGGGCGATGCCGCTGGATTTCGAACCGCCGAAAGTTGCGGTCGTCCTCGACAAGTCCACCTGGACCCGCCAGTTGCTCGAAGCGTCCGGCACTTTTGTGCTCAACGTGCCGTGCGTCAATCAGGCTGACATTGTGCAAACCGTCGGCAATACCTCGGGGCTGGAGATCCGCCAGAGTCAGGGGCAGGACAAGTTTCAGGCTTACGGCTTGCAAACCTTTACCGGTGAAACCGTCGAAGCTCCATTGCTCGAAGGCTGCGTGGCCTGGCTCGAATGCCGCTTGCTGCCCGAACCGCGCAATCACGAGCAGTACGACCTGTTCCTCGCCGAAGTCATCGCCGCCCAGGCCGATGAACGTGTGTTCAGCGACGGCCGCTGGCATTTCGACGGGCACGACGGCTTGCGCACGCTGCACCACGTGGCCGGTGGGCATTTCCTGACGATTGGCGATGCGGTGGACGGTAAACCCCTGCCGGTTTGATTGCGAGCCTCTTGCGGCAGAGGAGCACAATTTATAAGGCACAAAAAAGGCTTACCTCGCGGTAAGCCTTTTGTTTTTTCCTGCGTAATCTCAATCCCCCAACGCTTCCCCTTCACGCCGCGGATCCGCGCCACCTTCCAGCGTCGCTTTACCCTGTGCATCCTTGACCCGCACGATCGTCTGCGTGCCGCTGGTCATGTCGATTTCATTCACAACATGTCCCTTGTCCTTCAGCGCCTGAATCAGCGCCGGGCTGAACTGGCCTTGTTCCAGTTCGGTCGGGCCGTTGCGGCTGCCGAAGTTGGGCAGGCTGATGGCGCTTTGCGGGTCTAGGTTCCAGTCGAGCAGGCCGACGGTGGTCTTGGCCACGTATTCGATGATCTGCGAGCCGCCCGGTGAGCCGACGCTGGCGAGGAATTCGCCGCTGTTGCGGTCGAAGATCAGCGTCGGGGCCATCGACGAGCGTGGGCGTTTGCCGGGTTCGACGCGGTTGGCGACTTTCTGCCCGTTCTCTTCGGGGATGAACGAGAAGTCGGTCATCTGGTTGTTCAGCAAAAAGCCCTGAACCATCAGGTGCGAGCCGAACGCCGCTTCGATGGTGGTGGTCATCGACACCGCGCCACCCAGATCATCTACCGCCACGACTTGCGAGGTGGAGATGCGCAGCGGCGAGCGATCCGGGGCGTAGGCCACTTGCACGCCCGGCGGTGTGCCCGGCTCGGCGCTGCCCATGCTGCGCTCGCCGATCAGGCTGGCGCGGCTGGCCAGATAGCCCGGGTCGACCAGGCCTTTGACCGGCACCGGGACGAAGTCGGTATCGGCCACGTATTGCGCGCGGTCGGCATAGGCCAGGCGTTCGGCTTCGGCGATCAGGTGCACGGCTTGCGGTGCCGGTTCGATGCCGGCGGGTTTGTCGGTTTTCTCCGGTTTGAGCGGTGTCAGCGACAGGCGCGGGTCGCGGATTTCCAGCGCCTGCAAGGTGCCGAGAATCTGCGCCACGGCGATCCCGCCCGACGACGGCGGCGGCATACCGCAGACCTGCCAGCGTTTGTAGTCGGTGCACAGCGGCGCGCGCTCCTTGGCCTGATAGCGCTGGAGATCATTCAGCGACAAGCTGCCGGGATTGGCGTGGCCCTGCACCTTGGCGACGATCTCTTCGGCGATCGGGCCTTTGTACAGCGCGTCCGGGCCTTCGTTGGCGATGCGCTTGAGCACGGCGGCCAGCGCCGGGTTCTGCAGACGCGTGCCGACCGCTTTGACGCTGCCGTCGCTGTTGAGAAAGTACGCGGCCATGTCCGGGGATTGGCGGATGACCGGGTCGGATTCCAGCAGCGAATGCAGGCGCGGCGAAATCGCAAAACCCTGCTCGGCGAGCTTGATCGCCGGCTCGAACAGCGTGGCCCAAGGCAGTCGACCGTGTTGCTTGTGCGCCATTTCCAGCGCACGCAACACGCCCGGAGTACCCACCGAGCGCCCGCCGATCTGCGCCTGCGGGAATGGCATCGGTTTGCCGTCGGCCTGCAGGAACAGCTTCTCGGTGGCACCCGCCGGTGCGGTTTCGCGTCCGTCATAGGTACGCACCTGTTTGCCGTCCCACAACACGATCATCGCGCCGCCACCGATCCCGGAGGATTGCGGCTCGACCAGGGTCAGCACTGCTTGCATGGCAATCGCGGCATCAATCGCCGAACCACCTTTGCGCAGCATCTCGCGCCCGGCCTCGGCGGCCAGCGGATTGGCGGCAGCGGCCATGTGTTTACTGGCGTGGCGAGTCTGCAGATCAGTGCGGTAACCGGAAGCGGCTTCCGGCGCCAGCGGCAAGGTCGAGGAGGGCGGGGCGTTGCACGCGGCGAGGGTCAGGGCGCTGATGATCAGTGTCAGGGCAGGCAGGCAAAAGCGGCTCAGGGGCAGGGCTGGAAACACGTGGGGCTCTCCGTCCGTGGGGTGAAAGGTCTGACGGACTTTATCGACCGCTCGGTCGCGACGCAAACCGGTGGGCATTTTTGTCTTTCTTTTCCGGGCGGATGTTCGCTAGGGTCAATGTCAAATTCATCGAACTGAAATACGCCCCTGTGGGAGCGAGCCTGCTCGCGAATACGGGGTATCAGCCAGCCTGAATATTGAATGAAAGACCGCTTCGCGAGCAGGCTCGCTCCCACAAATACAAAAACCAACATGAGGCCAAGAATGCACAGTGAGTTTCCAACCGAATCCAGTTACCGCAATCAACGCGAACAGTTTCTTGCCGCCGCCAACGCCGCCGGAGCCACGCTCACCTCCTACGCACATCCGCGTTGCGGCCCTTTTGGCGAACCGCTGAGCACTGATGTCGCTGTGCTCGGTGATCCACAGGCAAAGCGCCGGCTGGTGGCGCTCAGCGGCACTCACGGAGTGGAGGGCTATTACGGCTCGGATTGCCAGATCGACTGGCTGAAGACCTTCGTGCCCGGCTCGCTGCCCAAGGATGTCGCGGTAGTGATGATTCACCTGATCAACCCATGGGGCACCGCGTGGCTGCGCCGGGTCAACGAAGACAACATCGACCTCAACCGCAATCACCTGGATTTCACCGCCCCGTTGCCGGACAACCGCGCCTACGCCACGCTGCACGAGATCTGCGCCTGCACCGATTTGCACGGCCCCGAGCGTAAGCGCGCCGATGCCTTGCTCGATGCGCAGATTGCCGAGCACGGCTGGCCGGCGGTGATGTCGATTGTCGAGGGCGGTCAGCATAGCCATCCCGATGGACTGTTCTATGGCGGCCGCGCGCCGAGCTGGTCGAATCGCACCTTGCACCAGATCATCGATGCGCATCTGACCGGTGCGCAAACCGTGATGTGTTTCGACCTGCACACCGGCGCCGGCGAATACGGTCATCCGATGTTGCTGACCATCACCCAGGCGCCTTACCCGGCGTTGGCGCAAGCACAGTCGATCTACGGCCCATGGTTGTACACCTTGCACACCGGCGCCGAAACGTTGAGTGAAACCGGAGTCGCAGCGACGGCTACCGGCTACACCTCACAGGCATTGCTCAATGCGTTGCCGGGCGTGCAATTGATGCCATTCGTGATCGAATGCGGAACCTATCCGGGGCCGGAGGTGCATCGTTATTTGCGCGATGATCACTGGCTGCATCTGCATGGCGATCCGCTGGATGCGACGGGGCGGGCGATCAAGTTGAATCTGCTGGAGCAGTTTTATCCGGCCGATCCGGATTGGCGGGCGATGGTCGGGTTGCGTACTCGGCAGATCTGGGCGAAGGGGCTGATTGCCCTGCCGGCAGAGCAGACCTGAATAGGTCAGGATTGGCATTGTGGTGAGGGATTTATCTCCTCACCACAGAGGGCGGTTTTCTCGAGGCATAAAAAAACGGCCTACCTTTCGGTAAGCCGTTTTTAGTACTTGGTGGCTACACAGGGACTTGAACCCCGGACCCCAGCATTATGAATGCTATGCTCTAACCAACTGAGCTATGTAGCCAAGTGGCGCGCATTATTCCCCTGAAATGGAAAAGCGTCAAGCGTAAATTTAAAAATTTTTCTACGCTTTCAACCGTTTATCAAAATCATGGGCCGAGCAGCGGTGAAGGACAGCGCTGGAACCAGCGGCTGGCCTGTTCATACGCGTGCGCCAGTTGCAGAACCGCGAAGTCCGCCTGATGCCGGCCGATGATCTGCAGCCCCATCGGCAAACCGTTCGAATTGAATCCCGCCTGCACACTGGCGACCGGGCAACCCGATAGCGTTCCCGGAATCACCACTTCCATCCAGCGGTGATAGGTGTCCATGGCCACGCCTTCGATTGCCTTGGGCCACGGCTCGGTTTTATCGAACGGGAAGACTTGGGCGCTGGGCAGCAGTAGGTAGTCGTAGTGTTCGAACAGCCGCGAGATCGCCCGATACCAGTCGCTGCGAACCACCGACGCGGCGAACACTTCGCTGGCCGAGAGTTTGAGGCCGTTTTCCACTTCCCAGCAGGCTTCCGGTTTCAGCAAGGTGCGCTTCTGCAGATCGGCGTAGGTCGCGCCCAGCGAACCAGCGACCATCCAGTGCCGCAATGTCCGCCAACTGCTCCACAACCGCTCAGGCGCGAAACCCGGTTCAACCGACTCGACCCGGCAGCCGAGGCTTTCGAAGTCGGCAAAGGTTTTTTCGCACAGTTCGAGGATGCCGCTCTCCATCGGCAGATAGCCATTGAAGTCCCCCAGCCATCCCAACCGCGTGCCTCTGAAATCACGCTCCAGCGGCGCCGCAAAGGCCTCACCGGATTCGGCAATGGACAGCGGCGCCCGCGCATCGCCCCCGGCCTGCACCGACAGCAGCAATGCCGCATCCCTCACGCTGCGCGCCATCGGTCCTTCATAGCCGAGTTGATCGAAGAACAGATCAGCACTGTCATCAAACGGCACGCGGCCCTGAGAAGGTCGAAACCCGAAGATGTTGTTGAACGCCGCCGGGTTGCGCAGCGAACCCATCATGTCGCTGCCATCGGCGACCGGCACCAGATGCATCGCCAGCGCTGCCGCCGCGCCACCGCTGCTGCCGCCCGCGGTTTTGCTCGGGTCAAAGGCGCAGCCAGTGGCGCCAAACAGCGGGTTGTAGCTCTGCGAACCGAGGCCGAATTCCGGGGTGTTGGTCTTGCCGATGATGATCGCGCCAGCGGCCTTGATCCGCTCGACCATGATGCCGTCGCGCTCGGGGATAAAGTCCTTGAACAGCGGCGAGCCGAGCGTGGTGCGGATGCCCTGGGTCAGCGACAGATCCTTGATCGCGTGGGGCAGGCCGTGCATCCAGCCACGGTATCCACCGCGCGCCAGTTCGGCATCGCGCGCATCGGCCTGGGCCAGCAGGGTTTCAGGTGACTGCAGGCTGATCAGCGCGTTGACCTGCGGGTTGAAACGTTCGATATGGGCAAGATAAGTCTGCATCACTTCGCGGCAGGACACCTGGCGCAGGCGGATGCGGTCGGCGAGAGCGTGGGCCTGCAGCAGGACCAGTTCGCTGATGTTATTGGAATTCATGACAACGGCGCCTTTCAGACGGCTGGAGAAACGCCCCGGCCGCATGCCGGGGCGGGCAGGGATCATCGCATCAGGTTGGTCCAGAGACGGTCAGCGAGGCGGATCGCGCCTTCGCCGCAGGTCTTGCTGAACACCACGTGGGTGCCCTCGGGAATGTGCAATTCCGGCGCGTCCTTGAGCGCCGCATCGAGGAACGGTTCGACGCCTTTGATCGGGCTCTGGTGCTTGAGGAAGTTCTGGGTCATCGCCGAGTTTTCCGGCTGGCTGAGGAACGCGATGAACGCCTTGGCATTTGCCGGGTTCTTGCTGCCGGTGGGGATTACCATGTTGTCGACCCAGGCCAGTACGCCTTCTTTCGGGTACAGGTATTTAAGGCTCGGTTTCATCTCGCGGGCACGCATCGACGAGCCGCCCCAGAACATCGACATGTCGATTTCACCCGAGGCGAGGTTCTCGCGGATCGAGCCGGCCTTGGAGCTGTAGGTCTTCACGAACGGCTTCTGCGCCTTGAGCAGGGTGAGGATCTGCTGCATCTGTTTCGGGTCTTCGCTGCACAGCGGAATGTTCAGGTACAGGCTGGCCATGTCGACCATGTCGCTGACCGAATCGAACATGTTGATCCGCCCCTGCAACTCGGCTGGCGGCTCGTACAAAACCTTGTAGCTGTCGACCGGGCCTTTGTAGCGCGCACCGTCGAGGACCACGCTGGTGGTGCCCCAGATGAACGGCACCGAATACGCGCCTTGCGGGTCCCAGCTCGGTTTTTTCAGGTTATCCACAACGCTGGCGTAGTACGGCTCCTTGACCGGATCGAAACGCTCCAGCAGGTTTTCCTTGATCAGGATCGGGATGAACTGGTGCGAAGGAATCGCCACGTCATAACCGGCGCCACCCTGTTTCAGTTTGGCCAGCAGGGTCTCGTTGGAGTCGTAGGAATCGACGGTGACTTCGATGCCGGTCTGCTTCTGGAACTTGGCGAGAATCTCCGGCGAGAAGTACCCGCTCCAGCTCACCACGTTGAGTTTTTCCGCGGCCTGTACGCTGCCGGTCATGACCAGCGGCACAGTCAGGAACAACGAAGTGCCGACGCTTTTCATCCACTTGCTCATGCTATTTCCCCACGGTTCGTAGAAGGTTCAGGCGGGCTTTTTGCCCAGCAGGTAAGAGAGGCTGACGAACAACACCGAGACGCCGAGGATCAGGGTCGAGACGGCATTGACGTCGGGTGTCACGCCCATGCGCAGCAGGCCGAAGATGAAGATCGGCAACGTTGTGGTGCCGGCCTGGGAGACCATCATCGAGATCACGAAGTTATCCAGCGAGACGATGAAGGCCAGCATCAACCCGGAGAAAATCCCCGGCATCAGCAGCGGCAAGGTCACTTTGCGAAAGGTCCGCCACGGGCCGGCGTAGAGGTCGGCCGAGGCTTGTTCCAGTGACAGGTCCATGTCGTTCAAGCGAGCGCGGATCGGCAGGTAGGCGAACGGAATGCAGAACACCGTATGGGCGATGATCAGGTTGCCGTAGCCCAGCGACAGGCCAATGGTCGAGAACAGTGCGAGCGTCGCCACACCGACGACGATTTCCGGCAGCACCAGCGGCAGCATGATCGCGCCCATCGACAGTTGCAGGCCCTTGAACTTCGCTCCGCGTGAAGTGCCGAGGGCGGCGAGGGTAGCAATCGCCGTGGCGATCATGCTCGCGCAGACCGCGATCAACAGGCTGTTGCCAGCGGCCTGGCGCAGGGCCTGATTGGCGAACGCGGCGCGATACCAGTCGAGGCTGAAGCCGGTCCACACCGTCGCTGACTGATTGGCGTTGAACGAGAACACCACCAGCACCACGATCGGCGCGTACAGGTACAGATAGAACAGGAAACTGAAACCACCGAAGCCGGGAAAGTCCTGCACGCCCAGCCCTTTGCGTTTGAATAGCGCGAGCATCACGCACCTCCCTTGGCGATGCGCTGGCGCTCGGCGCGCAGGGCATAAACGGTCAGCACCAGCATCACCGCGGCCATCAGCACCAGCGACAGCGCGGCGCCGAACGGCCAGTTACGCGCATCGCTAAACTGCCGGAAAATCAGGTTGCCGAGCATCATCCGCGTGCCGCCGCCGAGCAGCTCCGGGGCGATCATCGCGCCCAGGCACGGCACGAACGTGAGGATGGCGCCGGCGAGAATCCCCGGTCTGGCAATCGGCAACACCACTTTGCGCAAGGTGCGCACGCGGCCGGCATACAGATCCTGCGCCGCTTCGAGCAGGCGGATATCCATCTTTTCCAGCGTGGCGTAGATCGGCAACACCACGAACGGCGCGTAGGTATAAACCAGCCCCAGCAGCACCGCGCCGTCGGTGTACAACAACTGCAACGGCTCATGGATGACGCCCATGCCCATCAGGCTGTTGTTGATCACTCCGGTGTTACGCAGCAGCAGAATCCACGCATAAGTGCGGATCAGCAGGTTGGCCCAGAACGGCACGGTGATCAGAAAGATCAGCAAGCCGCGCCGATGCGCCGGCTGCATCGCCAGCCACACCGCGACCGGAAACCCGATCAACAGGGTGATGATCGTGGTCAGGCCGGCGATGCCGATCGAGCGCAGGGCGATGATCAGGTAGGAGTCGGCGAACGCGAGGCTGTCGTCCATTTGCCGTTCGAACAGCAACGATGTGTAAGCGTCAGTGCTGAAGATTTTATTGACCCCGCCGTAGGGGTTGGCTTCCATCAGCGAATAGCCGATGACGATCAGGATCGGCACCAGCAGAAACAGGCCGATGGCGACCAGCGCCGGGCTGACCCCGAGGAAACTCTGGAAGGCCTTGCGGCGTTCCAGGGTGTTGGCAATCGGTAAGGCGTGCATGGCAATTCCTCGGGCTCAATCGTGCAGGACGTTGGCGCTTGCGCGGTCGAACAACAGACCGGCCTGACTGCCGACCGCAAAGCGCAGGCTCTGGTCGACGCAGTTGGGTGTGCGCACGGTGAGGCGCGACCCGTCGCTGAGGCTGACCTGATATTGCAGATCGGTGCCGAGGTAGATCTGCGCTTCGATCCGGCACGGCAGCGCGGCGTCGGTGGACGCGGGCACCAGGTGCAGGCGCTCGGGACGTACCGACAAGGTCACGCTGGCGCCGACTGCCACGTCGCTGCACGCTTGCGCCAGCAGCGGATGCCCGGCCGGCCCGGCGAACCAGGCTTGGCCGTCCTCGATCTTCGTCACCGTGCCCTGGATGAAGTTGGTCTCGCCGATGAAGTCGGCGACGAAGCGATTGCGCGGCCGTTCGTAGATGTCTTCCGGGCGGCCGACCTGCTGCACTTCGCCTTCGGACAACACAGCGATGCGGTCGGACATGGTCAGCGCTTCTTCCTGGTCGTGGGTGACGAAGATGAAGGTGATGCCGGTCTTGGCCTGAATGGTTTTCAGCTCTTCGCGCATGGCCTGGCGTAGCTTCAGATCGAGGGCCGACAGTGGTTCATCCAGCAGCAGGACTTTCGGGTGCGGTGCCAACGCACGGGCCAGCGCCACACGTTGTTGCTGGCCGCCGGACAGCTGCGCCGGTTTGCGATTGGCGAAGCGTTCCATCTGCACCAGCGCGAGCATCTCGCGCACGCGCTCGGCGATTTGCGCTTTGTTCAGGACCTTGCCCATTGGATGCGATTCGAGGCCGAAGGCCAGGTTCTCGGCGATGGTCATGTGCGGGAACAATGCGTAATGCTGGAACACCGTGTTGACCGGGCGCTGGAACGGCGGGCGATCAGCGATGTTTTCGCCGTACAGCAGAATCTCGCCTTCGGTGGGAAACTCGAAGCCGGCGATCATCCGCAGCAGGGTGGTCTTGCCGCAGCCGGAAGGGCCGAGCAGGGTGAAGAATTCGTTGTCGCGAATGTCCAGGTCGATGTTTTTCAACGCCACTGGACCGGTGTTTGGATCACCGTAAACCTTGCGCACCGAGCGGATCGACACCGCCAGCGTTTGCAGCGAATGCAGGGCATTCATGCGTTACCTCCGATTCCCCCATCGCCTGCGATTGCGCTGCGAATCAGCGACGTCGTCGGGCCATGGATATTATTTTTCTGGGCAGGATCGAGATTGCGTACGGGGTGAAACCAGCTGTTTTGTTGTTCTGCTGTGGCTCGATTATCAGCGAGGGCTTGCGCCGGGCGAAACTTCAATTTAAACATGGCAGGTGTTAGTTAATTTAACAGCCAAAGGTGCCAGGAATCATGCCCGACCACCGTTTGCCGCCGCTCAACGCGGTGCGTGCGTTTGATGCCGCCGCGCGTCTGGGCAGCTATGTCGAGGCCTCGAAAGCCCTGCACGTGACCCAGCCGGCGATTGGTCGGCATGTGAAGCTGCTGGAAGAGTGGCTGGGTATTCAGCTGTTCGAACGCACCTCGCGCGGGGTCAACCTGACAGCGGCGGGGGAGAAGTACCACCGCAAGATCGCCGCCGCCCTGCAGTTGATCATCGAGGCCGGCAAAGAGGCGCAGCCCAAGGATGCCGAGCGCTGGTTGCGGATCATGGTGGTGCCGGGGTTTGCCAAGCGCTGGCTGATGCCGCGCATCGAAGCGATGCGCCATTTGCGGCCGGGTTTGAAGTTCGCCATCGAACCGAACTCGACCTTCACCGAAGTCGACGGCAAGAGCGCCGATCTGGGCATCGTCTACGGCCTCGACGGGCAATACGCCGACTCCCGTGAAGCGCTGATCTGCCCGCGCGTGTTTCCGATCTGCACCCCGCAATACCTCGCCAGCATCGGGCCTGTGGCCGGCCCGGCCGATCTGGTTCGGCATGAGCTGATCCACGTCGATGACGGCGAATGGTGGAACCTGTGGTTCGCCGCCCACGAGCTGGATATTCACCTCAATTCCGACATGCTCTACGTCAACAACGATCACGCACTGTCGGTGGCCGAGAGCGGGCAGGGCATCGCTCTGGCCAATGAAGTGCTGGTTCGCGAGGAACTCAAGTCCGGCAAACTGGTGCGCGCGGTAGACGCGCAGGTGAAGCTGGAAAGCTATCGGATCCTCACGCCGTCCGCCGAACTGTCGGCGGATGCGGCGTGGTTTATTCAGTGGCTGAAGACCGAGCTGGAAGCGGACTTCCCCGAAGCGCGGATCAATTGAGGCGGAAGCGAGCGGTGTTATCGCTCAGGGCTTTGCTGCCCTGGCTCAAGGTGTCCGCCGCCACATTCACTGCGCGGGCGCCTTCCAGCAAGCGCACGGCGGCCTGATCGACCTGCTGGATATTGCCGCTGACCTCATCGGCGGTGCTCGCCTGTTCTTCCACTGCCGTGGCGATCTGCGCCAGGGTGTCGGTGACACTTTGTACGGCGCTGGCGATTTCGCCGAGACGTTCACCGAGACCGGTCACGGCTGCGGCATCCGATTGCGCCTGGCCGCAGGCGGCTTCCATCAGGCTCACCGCCTCGTTGACTGTGGCGCGCAGGCTGTCGACCGTGCCGGCAATCTGCGCAGTCGATGACTGAGTGCGCTGCGACAGGCTGCGCACTTCATCGGCGACCACGGCAAACCCGCGTCCCTGTTCGCCGGCGCGTGCCGCCTCGATCGCAGCGTTGAGCGCCAGCAGGTTGGTCTGCTCGGCGACGCCACGAATGGTGTCGACCACCAATTGAATCTGCTGGCCCTGCTCACTGACTCGACCGAGTGCCGCTGCGGTTTCGTTCAGGCGTTGGTTGAGTTGCTGAATGCTCGCCGTGGTGCGCTGGCTGTCGCGACTGCTGTCGGCGGCGATGCGCCGCGTGTGCTGAGCGCTGCCGGACGCCTGTTCGCAACTCTGCGCCACACCTTGCGAAGTGGCGGCCAGTTGCGTGGCAGCGGCGGCGATCTGGCTGATCTGCAACTGCTGCGCTTCGACTTCGCTCAGCGCGCCGCTGGAGTGATCGTTGAGGCTGCGCACCGCGTGGCTCAGTTGCGAGGTTTCGTGATCGACCCCGAGCATGCTCGCGCGCAGTTGCACCACGGCGACGTTGAGCGCGGTGCTGATCGCCGCCAGCTCATCGCGGCCCACCACCGGCACTTGCAGACTGAGATTGCCGTCACGCAGGGCTTCGGCCAGCAGAGTAATGCCGCTGGCGCTGCGGCGGATCGAAGCTTGCAGGCAGACGAACAGATACAGCGCCGCCAGCAGCAGGCAACCGAACACGGCGGCGACCACGATGAACTTGCGAATCGCCGAAGCGTGGTAGGCGTCCAGGCGCTGGTCCAGCGACAGCAGCGATTGCTGGCGCAACGACGCAAGATCGCTCAGCAGGGCGTCGAGGCTGCGTTCGAAGTCTTCGGGTTTGAGGGTAATGCTGCCGCCGAACACGCCGTCATCCAGCACTTTCAGGCCGGCATCGAGGCGTTTGAGACTGTCGTGGTACTGGCCGGCCCAGGTTTGCAGATCGCTAGGCAGGCGCGCTTCGAGCAAGCCTGCCGTTTTGACAAGCTGCTCGCGGGCGTCGCCGATGCGGCCACGCAGATCGCGTAGCTGCAAGCGACTTTGCAGGGTGAATTGTCCCGAGACCACCGAAGCCTGGCCGACCGCCCCCAGGCGACCCACGCGCTCGATCAGATCCGGCGCATGCTGGGTGGAGATCTGCGTCAGCAGATAGGTTTCCAGCCATGGCGCCAGCGTCAGGCGGTTGTCCATGACGATTTGCTCGCGCAAGCCTTGCAGGGCGCTGAGGGCGTTGGTGAAACGATCGTAACCGTCCGGCCACCAGCCGACGCTGCTCAGGCTTTTCGAATCCAGACCACCGAGCGCGGTTTGCAGGGCTTGATAGCGGGCGAGGGTTTCGCCTTCGGCGCCGTCATTTTTCAGCGCGTTGCCCAAGTCCGTGGTGGCTTGCACAACAGCGGGCTGGACCTTGTCGAACGCTGCCATGGCGGCGAGGGTGGCCGGGGTTGGCTGGCGATTGGTTTCGGTGGCACGCCAACGGGCGGCGCGGTCACGCTGGGCGGCGAGCAGGTTGTCCAGCGCATCGAGGCTGAGCAATTGGCGCACCCCGGCGCGTTCGCCGGAAATCAGATTGAGCTTGTCGCGATAGTCCTGGCCGATCATCAACAGGCTGCCGGCCAACGGCAGAATAAACAGCAGAAACAACAGCTGGAATTTACGCGCGAATCCAAACCGCCCCAGCAATTTGATCCCCGGTGACAAGAAAGCCTGCATGCCTCATGACTCCTCTGGACACCACGCACCAATGGCGTGCATCGCGGTCGTGCGACCTGGATGTCGTGCCCTGCTAAAAGGCCTCGAAAGTTCACTCTCGCCCGCTCTGTAGGCCGGCTCTGTAGCGAAACTTCCCATTCTCGGCTGCCTTTGTAAGGCCACCGCGTTCGAGGGGAGAAGCAAGGCAAGATTCAGACCATGGCGTTGCGCTATCACCCTTTCCCCTGTAGGAGCTGCCGAAGGCTGCGATCTTTTGATTTTGTTTTTAAGGAGCAAGATCAAAAGATCGCAGCCTTCGGCAGCTCCTACAGGACTAGGGCGTTCGGTTGGTTAGTTAGCTGGCTAAGGGGATGGCGCTGGCGCACCGAAAAATGGCACATTGACGCACCTGCCTGCGTGCACCCATCTGCTGTACGGAAACTTTCATGGCTATCAGCAACGCTCAGACCGCCGCTGCCTCGGCGTCCGCTCCCCCCCAAAGCAGCCCGTTGGTGATGCGTATCATCGGCGCGGTGGCGCTGGCGCATTTGATCAACGACCTGATTCAGTCGGTGCTGCCGTCGATCTATCCGATGCTCAAGGCCAACTATGGCTTGAGCTTCACCCAGGTCGGCCTGATCACGCTGACCTTCCAATTGACTGCGTCGCTGTTGCAGCCGTGGGTCGGTTATCACACTGATCGCCATCCGAAACCGTGGCTGTTGCCGGCGGGTTCGATCTGCACGCTGATTGGCATCGTGATGATGTCGGTGGTCGGCAGTTTTCCATTGATTCTGCTGGCGGCGGCGCTGATCGGTATCGGCTCCTCGACTTTCCACCCCGAAGCTTCGCGGATCGCGCGGCTGGCCTCGGGCGGACGCTTTGGTCTGGCCCAATCGACCTTTCAGGTCGGCGGTAACGCCGGTTCCGCGTTCGGCCCGTTACTGGCAGCGGCGATCATCATTCCGTTCGGTCAGGGCAACGTGGCGTGGTTCGGTCTGTTCGCGGTGTTTGCGCTGTTCGTGCTGTATCGCATCAGCCGCTGGTACGCCCATCACCTCAATCTGTTCAAGCTCAAGGCCGGCCAGGCGGCGACTCACGGATTGTCGAAGGGCAGGGTGATCAGTGCGCTGGTGGTGTTGGGGCTGTTGGTGTTTTCCAAGTATTTCTATATGGCGAGCCTCACCAGCTATTTCACCTTTTACCTGATCGAGAAATTCGACCTGTCGGTGGCCAGTTCGCAGCTGCATCTGTTCCTGTTTCTCGGTGCGGTGGCGGCGGGGACGTTTTTTGGCGGGCCGATTGGCGACAAGATCGGGCGTAAGGCGGTGATCTGGTTTTCGATCCTTGGTGTGGCGCCGTTCACCTTGCTGATGCCCCACGTCGATCTGTTCTGGACCACTGTCCTCAGCGTGGTGATCGGCTTCATTCTCGCCTCGGCGTTCTCGGCGATCGTGGTTTACGCGCAGGAACTGGTACCGGGTAACGTCGGGATGATTGCCGGGGTGTTCTTTGGCTTGATGTTTGGTTTCGGCGGGATCGGTGCGGCGTTGCTGGGGCATCTGGCGGATGTGCACGGCATTGAATACGTGTATTTTCTGTGTTCGTTTTTGCCGTTGTTTGGCGTGCTGGCGATCTTCCTGCCGCGCACCAAAAAGGCCTGACCCCACACTATTTCCAACTGTGGGAGCGAGCCTGCTCGCGAATGCGGTATGGCATTCACAGAGATGTGACTGACACTCCCTCTTCGCGAGCAGGCTCGCTCCCACAGGGGAAATATGTTCAGCAGTAAATTTCAGGCACAAAAAAGCCGCGTATCAAACGCGGCTTTTTCTTGGGCGTAACGCTTAGACGTTGAAGCGGAAGTGCATCACGTCGCCGTCTTTGACGATGTAGTCCTTGCCTTCCAGACGCCATTTACCGGCTTCCTTGGTACCGGCTTCACCCTTGTACTGGATGAAGTCGTTGTAGGCGATGACTTCGGCGCGGATGAAGCCTTTTTCGAAGTCGGTGTGGATCACGCCGGCAGCTTGTGGTGCGGTGGCACCGACTTTGACGGTCCAGGCGCGGACTTCTTCGACACCGGCGGTGAAGTAGGTCTGCAGGTGCAGCATTTCGTAGCCGGCGCGGATCACGCGATTCAGGCCAGGCTCTTCCAGGCCCAGGGCCTCGAGGAACATGTCTTTCTCTTCGCCGTCGTCGAGCTCGGCGATTTCCGCTTCGATCTTGTTGCAGACCGGGACGACCATGGCACCTTCTTCTTCGGCGATGGCCTTGACCACGTCCAGGTGCGGGTTGTTCTCGAAACCGTCTTCAGCGACGTTGGCGATGTACATGACCGGTTTGGTGGTCAGCAGGTGGAAGCCCTTGATCACCGCTTTTTCGTCAGCGCTCATGTTCTTCATCAGGCTGCGCGCAGGCTTGGCTTCGGTGAAGTGCGCGATCAGTTGCTCCAGCAGAGCTTTCTGAACGACTGCGTCCTTGTCACCGCCCTTGGCGTTACGCGCGACTTTCTGCAGTTGCTTCTCGCAGCTGTCGAGGTCGGCGAAGATCAGTTCCAGGTCGATGATTTCGATGTCGCGCTTCGGGTCGACGCTGTTGGAAACGTGGATCACGTTGTCGTCTTCGAAGCAGCGCACCACGTGAGCGATGGCGTCGGTTTCGCGGATGTTGGCCAGGAACTTGTTGCCCAGACCTTCACCTTTCGAGGCGCCGGCCACCAGGCCTGCGATGTCGACGAATTCCATGGTGGTCGGCAGGATGCGCTTTGGATTGACGATGGCCGCCAGGGCTTCCAGACGTGGATCCGGCATCGGCACGATGCCGCTGTTCGGCTCGATGGTGCAGAAGGGGAAGTTCTCGGCCGCGATCCCGGATTTGGTCAGGGCGTTGAACAGGGTGGACTTGCCGACGTTAGGCAGGCCGACGATGCCGCAATTGAATCCCATGGTGTTTCCCCTCGGATTAGAGTCAGGCCTTCTGGCTGTGCAGGTTTTTCATCGCGCGGTTCCATTCACCGGCGAGGATATCCGGCAGCACGCCGAGGGCAAAGTCGATGCTGGCATCGAGTTTTTCCTGTTCGGCGCGTGGCGCACGACCCAGGACGAAATTTGAAACCATACTGGCGACGCCCGGGTGGCCGATGCCAAGCCGCAGGCGGTAGAAAGTATTCTGATTGCCCAGTTGCGCGATGATGTCGCGCAACCCGTTGTGACCGCCATGGCCGCCGCCCTGCTTGAGCTTGGCGACGCCCGGAGGCAGGTCGAGTTCGTCGTGCGCCACCAGGATTTCTTCAGGCTTGATGCGGAAGAAACCGGCGAGTGCCGCCACGGCCTGGCCGCTGCGGTTCATGTAGGTGGTGGGAATCAGCAGACGAACATCCTGACCCTGATGCGAGTAGCGCCCGGTCAGGCCGAAATATTTGCGATCGGCCACAAGGTTCACACCTTGCGCGGCGGCGATACGCTCAACAAAAAGGGCCCCTGCGTTATGCCGGGTCTGTTCGTATTCAGCGCCTGGATTACCCAGGCCAACGATCAGTTTGATGGCAGTCACGATAGGGGCCCTTCCTTGGAGTGGTGGTTAACATCGCCGCGATCAGTGAAGGCGGCGAAAGTGGACGAAAATTGCTCATTTACCATGAATGTAAACTCCGCGTTCCCGCCCGCTTTCTCGCTACGTTCCAGTCCGCGATGTTTCACTCACTCCGACGAACAGAGTGAAATTACTCTGCTGCGCCTTCTTCGGTAGCTTCTGGAGCAACACGTGGAGCGTGGACGTTGGCTACTGCCTTGTCATCGCCGTGTGCCAGAGCAACGAACTCGACACCTTTAGGAGCTTTGAGGTCCGACAGGTGAACGATGGTGCCGATTTCAGCGTTAGCCAGGTCGACTTCGATGAACTCAGGCAGGTCTTTTGGCAGGCAGGAAACTTCGATCTCGGCAACAACGTGCGAGATTTCGCCGCCTTTCTTCACTGGAGCAGCTTCGTTGATGAAGTGCACAGGAACGATAGCGGTCAGTTTCTGGCCAGCTACAACGCGTACGAAGTCAGCGTGCATCACGTGGCCTTTGGCCGGGTGACGTTGCAGAGCTTTGATGACGACGTTTTGTTTCTTGCCACCAACGTTCAGCTCGATGATGTGGCTGTAAGCCGCTTCGTTTTCGAGCAGTTTGGCAACTTCTTTGGCCAGCATGCTGATGGATTCAGGGGCTTTGTCGCCACCGTAAACAACAGCTGGAACCAGAGCGGCGAGACGACGCAGGCGGCGGCTCGCACCTTTCCCCAGGTCGGAACGCACTTCAGCATTCAGAGTAAAATCGTTCATTTTGTATCTCCAAAATAGCCATGACCGAGTGGCGTTTGCGACCAGCGCCAAACACGGTATGGGCAAAAAAGCCCCGCCCCGACAGGTATGCCGGGGCGGGGCGCTTTTCGTCAACGAGACATTTCGAGAAGGGCAGGGCCCTTAACGGAACATCGCGCTGATCGATTCTTCATTGCTGATGCGGCGAACCGCTTCGGCAACAACCGGTGCGATATCCAGTTGACGGATACGTGCACAGGCTTGTGCTGCAGCGGACAGCGGGATGGTGTTAGTCACCACCAGCTCGTCCAGCACGGAATTTTCGATATTCTCGATGGCCCGGCCCGACAGCACAGGGTGTGTGCAGTAGGCAAAGACCTTGGCTGCGCCATGCTCTTTCAGGGCCTTGGCCGCGTGGCACAGAGTGCCGGCGGTATCGACCATGTCATCGACCAGAATGCAGGTACGCCCTTCGACATCACCGATGATATGCATCACTTCAGAGTGATTGGCTTTCTCACGGCGTTTGTCGATGATCCCGAGATCAACACCCAGGGATTTGGCAACAGCCCGTGCACGCACGACGCCACCAATGTCCGGGGACACGATCATCAGGTTTTCGAAGCGCTGATCTTCAATGTCATCCACCAGAACCGGGGAGCCGTAGATGTTATCTACCGGAATATCGAAGAAACCCTGAATCTGGTCAGCATGCAGATCAACCGTGAGAACACGGTCGATGCCGACTACGGTAAGCATGTCAGCAACGACTTTCGCGCTGATAGCCACACGTGCGGAACGCGGACGGCGATCCTGACGGGCATAACCAAAATAAGGAATAACAGCAGTAATACGAGTAGCTGAGGAGCGGCGGAAGGCATCAGCCATCACTACCAGTTCCATCAGGTTATCGTTGGTCGGAGCGCAAGTCGGCTGAATAATGAAAACGTCTTTACCGCGAACGTTTTCATTGATCTCGGCAGTAATTTCGCCGTCGGAGAATTTGCCGACAGAGATGTCACCGAGAGGGATATGCAGCTGACGTACAACACGCCGAGCCAGATCGGGGTTAGCGTTCCCCGTAAAGACCATCATCTTGGACACGCGCAGTACCTAGAGGCTGAGGGTAACCTGGATGAGTATAGAAAATGGCAGGGGCGGCTGGATTCGAACCAACGCATGGCAGGATCAAAACCTGCTGCCTTACCGCTTGGCGACGCCCCTG
This sequence comes from Pseudomonas sp. B21-051, assembly GCF_024748795.1. Lineage (NCBI taxonomy): Bacteria > Pseudomonadati > Pseudomonadota > Gammaproteobacteria > Pseudomonadales > Pseudomonadaceae > Pseudomonas > Pseudomonas sp. B21-051. Next base: position 4,990,718 of record NZ_CP087166.1, on the reverse strand, counting down.
TATCTGTTGCTTCAAGTGCCTGGCACTTGATTCCTTTTAGAGCAGACTTTGCAGCTTGCGATGCAACATCGAAACGTTGCTTCCTTTCGCTACAAACCCTGTAAGGGTCTCTGTCAGAAGGGCCGAGACTTTATCAGCTTCAGCTTTGCTTGGGAAGCCCCCAAACACACAACTTCCAGTTCCGGTGAGTTTTGCTTCGGTAAATTTACCTAACAAATCCAATGCGTTACGTACCTCTGGATAACGCCTTGCAACCACCGGCAAGCAGTCATTTCGACTGTTTCCCTCGGGAACGGGGCGCACTTTAATGGGCGGCGTGTTACGTGTCAACAAAGGATCGGAAAAAATTTCTGCCGTACTTACAGAGACTTGCGGCACGAGCACCAGATACCACGGTTCTTCGGGGTCGACCGGGGTCAGTTTCTCGCCCACACCCTCGGCAAATGCCGCATGACCCCGGACGAAAACCGGTACGTCAGCGCCGAGCGAAAGGCCCAGTGCAGCGAGGCGATCTTCATCCCAGCCCAGTTGCCACAAGTGATTGAGGCCGAGCAGGGTGGTCGCCGCGTTGGAGCTGCCGCCACCGATGCCGCCGCCCATGGGCAGAACTTTATCAATCCAGATATCGATACCGAGCGAACAGCCGGATTGTTGCTGCAGCATTTTCGCCGCGCGCACGATCAGGTTGCTGTCGTGGGGCACGCCCGCGAACTCGGTGTGCAGCTGAATCACACCGTCATCGCGCACGGCGAAGGTGATTTCGTCGCCGTAATCGACAAACTGAAACAGCGTCTGCAGTTCGTGGTAACCGTCTGCACGGCGCCCGAGAATATGCAGCATCAGGTTGAGCTTGGCCGGCGAGGGCAGCGTCAGACGTGGAGCGGTCATGCGTTATTGCCCCAATTTACGCGGTTGCCAGGTCTTGATCACCAGCGTTACGTCCAGATCGGTGCCATGCAGTTTGATCCGCTCGGGCAGCCAGTAACCGTTTTGCTCGGCGTAGCTGAGGTACTCGACCTTCCAGCCGTCCTGTTCCAGATTGGCCAGGCGACTGTCGTTATCGAGGGTCAGACGGCTTTTGCTGCTGGGGGCCGGCAGGCCACGGACCCACCAGGCCAGATTCGACACCGGCAACTTCCAGCCGAGTTGCTCTTCGAGCAGCGCTTCCGGCGACTCGGAGTCATAGCGGCCCTGATTGGCGACTTCCAGCGAGACCTTGCCCGGACGCCCGGTCAGACGTGCCGCGCCACGACCCAGCGGGCCGGACAGGCGAATGTCGTAGTAGTCCTGGCGTTGCAGCCAGAACAGCGTGCCGCTGCCGGAGTCTTTCGGCGCGCGAATGCCGATCTTGCCGTCGATCTGCCAGCCGTCGAGGCCGGTCAGCTGTTGTTTGTTCGCGGCCCACTGAGCCGGACTGCCGTGGCCGTCGACCGATTCGCGAGCGCCGAAACCCGCGCAACCGGCGAGCAGGGCGATGAAGCTGAAAACAATAACGTGGCGCAAAAACATGAGTTAAAGAGTCTCGGATCCGGTCAGGCGCTTGATGGTGCTGCGCAGGATGGTGCTGTCGGGCTGATCTTTGAGGTACTTGCCCCAGACCTGTTTGGCCTCGCGCTGATTGCCCTTGACCCACAGAACTTCGCCCAGGTGCGCGGCGACTTCGTGGTCCGGGAAACGCTCGAGCGCCTGACGCAGATATTTCTCGGCGTCGTCCAGATTGCCCATGCGGAAATTTACCCAGCCGAGGCTGTCGAGTACCGCCGGGTCTTCCGGATTGATCTGGTGTGCCTGTTCGATCAGGGCTTTGGCTTCAGCGTAGCGGGTGGTGCGATCGGACAGGGTGTAGCCCAGCGCATTGAGCGCCATGGCGTTGTCCGGGTCGCGCTTGATGATCAGGCGCAGGTCTTTTTCCATCTGTGCCAGATCATTGCGTTTTTCCGCGAGCATGGCCCGGGTGTAGAGCAGATTCAGATCGTCCGGGTATTGCTGCAAGGCTTTATCCAGCGTTTTCCAGGCCTTGTCGTCCTGTTTGTTGGCCGACAGGGTTTCGGATTCGATCAGATACAGCTGGATCGCGTAATCCGGCTGGGCATCGCGTTCGGCGGCGAGTTTGCTCTGGGCTTCGGCGGTCTTGCCGTTGTTCATCAGAATATCGGCCTGACGCAGTTGCGCCGGCAGATAGTCGTTGCCCGGGCCGACCTGCGCGTATTCGATCAACGCGCCTTGCGGGTCATTGCGTTCTTCAGCGATGCGCCCCAGGTTCAGGTGCGCCGAATCAACATGACTTTCACGAGCGATCAGGTCTTCCAGATAACCCTTGGCCTCGTCCCAGGCCTTGGCTTCCAGGCACACCAGCGCCAGCGAGTAACGCAGTTCATCGTCTTCGGGGTATTGCTGAACCAGGGTGGAGAACTCGACCTTGGCGTCGTCCATCCGGTCCTGTTCGACCAGCGTGCGCGCATAGGTCAGGCGCAGGCGCTTGTCGTCCGGGTATTTCTTGATGCTTTTCTGCAACAGCGGCAGGGCTTCGTCGCCACGATTCATGGTTTGCAGCAGACGCGCGCGCAGCAGGATCGGCGCAATCTCGCCTTCTTCCGGCGGGTTGTCTTCGAGCAGGGTCAGTGCGGCTTTATTGTCGCCGTCCTGTTGCAGCAGCAGGGCCTTGCCGAATATCAGCTGGCTGTTCTTCGGGTGGCGCTGCAGCAGACGGTCGAAACTTTTCATCAGGCCGTTGCGGGTTTCCTGATCGGTATCGGCCGCCGACAGGGCGAGGAAGTCGAAATGGGTGTCACCCTTGCCCTGCAGGACTTTCTCCATATAGACCATGGAGTCGTCGTAACGCCCCGCGCGGGCCAGTTGCACGGCGGCGGCACGTTGCGCTTCGAGGTCGTCCGGAGCGTTTTTTGCCCAGATCAGTGCGGTATCCAGCGCAGGCTGGTCGGCGCCGAGGTATTCGGCGATGCGGAACGCGCGCTCGGAAACCCCCGGATCCTGGGTGTTGATCGCCTGGGTCACGTAGTTGTCCAAGGCAATGTCGAACCGATTGCGCTGGCCGGCGAGTTCGGCGCTCAGCAGGCTGAAAACGGTTTCTTCGCTGAACGAGCTGTAAACCTTGGGTTTTTCAGGCTTGGACGCGGTGTCTTCGACCGGCGGGGTACCATCCGGCGAAACGGGGGCCATGGCCTGGCAGCCGCTGAGGAAGACAAAAGCAAGGAGCAACGCGGAAGATCTATTCATATAGGAAGAGGACGACTAACCTGCGGTCGGATCATCATGACACAAGCCTTCGGTCAAACATAACCGCTCAGGCAATTTACGCTGATCCCTGTAGGAGCTGCCGCAGGCTGCGATCTTTTGATTCTGGTTTTTACCGATCAAAAGCAAGATCAAAAGATCGCAGCCTGCGGCAGCTCCTACAGGGGGTGTGTGTACATGAACGAGAATGGATCGCAGCACGATGTGGATACAATAAGGGCGATAGATATCCAATAGTTGTTCTGAATCTGACGAAGTAGGACAATTGCCGGCTTCACGTCACCATCAGCGACCTTGAATGGCCTTCCTTGCACTCGGTATCAACCACAAGACTGCTTCAGTAGACGTCCGCGAGCGCGTGGCTTTTACTCCTGAACAGCTGGTGGAGGCCTTGCAGCAGCTCTGCCGACTCACCGACAGCCGCGAAGCTGCGATCCTCTCCACCTGCAATCGCAGTGAGCTGTATATAGAACAGGATCAGGTTTCGGCTGATCTGGTTCTGCGCTGGCTGGCCGATTATCACCATTTAAGCCTCGATGAGCTGCGCGCGAGTGCTTATGTGCATGAAGATGATGCGGCAGTTCGTCACATGATGCGCGTCGCCTCCGGGCTCGACTCGCTGGTGCTGGGCGAACCGCAGATTCTCGGCCAGATGAAATCGGCCTACGCCGTGGCGCGTGAGGCCGGGACCATCGGTCCGCTGCTGGGGCGGCTGTTTCAAGCGACGTTCAATGCCGCCAAGCAAGTGCGTACCGACACCGCCATCGGCGAAAACCCGGTGTCCGTGGCGTTTGCCGCCGTCAGCCTGGCCAAACAGATTTTCAGCGACCTGCAACGTAGCCAGGCCTTGCTGATCGGCGCCGGCGAGACCATCACGCTGGTCGCCCGTCATTTGCATGAGCTGGGGGTCAAGCGCATCGTGGTCGCCAACCGTACGCTGGAGCGCGCCAGCCTTCTGGCCGAGCAGTTCGGCGCGCACGCGGTGCTGCTCTCGGACATTCCGGCAGAGTTGGTGCGCAGCGATATCGTGATCAGTTCGACCGCCAGCCAGTTGCCGATCCTCGGCAAGGGCGCGGTGGAAAGCGCGCTGAAGCAGCGCAAGCACAAGCCGATCTTCATGGTCGACATCGCCGTACCCCGCGACATCGAGCCGGAAGTCGGCGAACTCGACGACGTTTATCTGTACAGCGTCGATGATCTGCACGAAGTGGTCGCCGAGAACCTCAAGAGTCGTCAGGGCGCAGCCCAGGCGGCGGAAGAGATGGTCTCGGTCGGCGCCGACGATTTCATGGTGCGCCTGCGCGAGCTGGCGGCGGTCGATGTGCTCAAGGCCTATCGGCAACAGAGTGAACGCCTGCGCGACGAGGAGCTGCAAAAAGCCCTGCGCCTGCTGGCCAACGGCGGCAACGCCGAAGACGTGCTCGGGCAACTGGCCCGCGGCCTGACCAATAAACTGTTGCATGCGCCCAGCGTGCAATTGAAAAAGCTTTCTGCCGAAGGCCGCCTCGATGCGCTGGCCATGGCTCAGGAACTCTTTGCCCTCGAGGGCTCACCGGATAGTTTTTCGGATAAAAAACCGCAATGAAAGCGTCACTGCTCAACAAGCTGGACACCCTCCAGGACCGTTTCGAGGAACTGACCGCGCTGCTCGGCGACGGCGAAGTCATTGCCGATCAGGCCAAATTCCGCGCTTATTCCAAGGAATACGCCGAACTCGAGCCGGTGGTACAAGGCTATAAAAAGCTGCTCGGCGTACAAAGTGATCTTGAAGGCGCCCAGGCGCTGCTCAAGGACAGCGACCCGGACATGCGTGAAATGGCCGTGGAAGAAGTCCGCGAAGCCAAGGAATTGCTGATCAGGCTGGAAGATGATCTGCAGCGCATGTTGCTGCCCAAGGATCCCAATGACGGTCGTAACGTCTTTCTCGAAATTCGCGCCGGTACCGGTGGCGACGAGGCGGCGATCTTCTCCGGCGATCTGTTCCGCATGTACTCGCGTTACGCCGAACGACGTGGCTGGCGCGTGGAGATTCTTTCGGAAAACGAAGGCGAGCACGGAGGCTATAAAGAAGTCATCGCTCGCATTGAAGGCGACAACGTTTACGGCAAGCTGAAATTCGAGTCCGGCGCGCACCGCGTACAGCGTGTACCTGCCACCGAATCCCAGGGCCGTATCCACACCTCGGCCTGCACCGTGGCGGTGTTGCCCGAGCCGGACGAGCGCGAAGCCATCGAGATCAACCCGGCGGATCTGCGTGTCGACACTTACCGCTCCTCCGGGGCCGGTGGTCAGCACGTCAACACCACCGACTCGGCAATCCGCATCACGCACATACCGACCGGCACCGTCGTCGAGTGTCAGGAAGAACGTTCCCAGCACAAGAACCGTGCCCGGGCGATGGCCTGGCTGTCGGCCAAACTCAACGATCAGCAAACCGCAGCGGCGGCGAATGCAATTGCCAGCGAGCGTAAATTGCTGGTCGGTTCCGGTGACCGTTCCGAGCGCATTCGCACGTACAACTTTGCCCAGGGCCGGGTCACTGACCATCGCGTCAACCTGACCCTGTACTCCCTTGATGAAATCCTCGCCGGTGGCGTTGAAGCGGTGATCGAGCCTTTGCTGGCCGAATACCAGGCCGACCAACTTGCAGCGATAGGTGAATAAATGACCATCATTGCCAGTCTGTTGCGCGCCGCCGAACTGCCGGACTCGCCGACGGCGCGCCTGGATGCCGAATTGCTCCTGGCCGCGGCACTGGGCAAGCCGCGCAGCTTCCTGCACACCTGGCCTGAGCGCATCGTACCCAGCGAAGCGGTGCTGATTTTTACCGAGTACCTGCAACGGCGTCGAAGTGGCGAGCCGGTGGCCTACATCCTTGGTCAGCAGGGTTTCTGGAAACTCGATCTGGAAGTCGCGCCGCACACGTTGATCCCGCGCCCGGACACCGAATTGCTGGTCGAGGCGGCGCTGGAATTGCTGGCGGCAACGCCGGCGAAAGTCCTCGATCTGGGCACCGGCAGCGGCGCGATTGCATTGGCTCTGGCCAGTGAGCGTCCGGCATGGAACGTCATGGCGGTGGATCGCGTGCTGGAAGCCGTGGCCCTCGCCGAACGCAACCGTCAGCGTTTGAACCTGAGCAACGCCACGGTGCTGAGCAGTCACTGGTTCAGCGCCCTCGCAGGCCAGCGTTTCCATCTGATCATCAGCAATCCGCCATACATCGCCACCGCCGACCCGCATCTGGTCGAGGGCGACGTGCGCTTCGAGCCGACCAGTGCGTTGGTGGCCGGTGTCGACGGGCTCGACGATCTGCGTCTGATCGTCGCCCAGGCCCCGGATCATCTGGAAGCCGGCGGCTGGCTGATGCTCGAACACGGCTATGATCAAGCCGAGGCCGTGCGTGATCTGTTGCTGACTCGCGGGTTCGAAGAGGTTCACAGCCGCACCGATCTGGGCGGCCATCAACGGATCAGCCTGGGGCGCCTGCCGTGCTGAATGATCAGGAATTGCTGCGCTACAGCCGGCAGATTCTGCTGCAACACATCGATATCGATGGGCAACTGAAGCTGAAAGACAGCCGTGTGCTGATCGTCGGCCTCGGCGGTCTCGGTGCCCCGGTTGCGCTGTATCTGGCGGCGGCCGGTGTCGGTGAGTTGCATCTGGCGGATTTCGACACGGTCGACCTGACCAACCTGCAGCGCCAGATCATTCATGACACCGACAGCGTCGGCATGAGCAAGGTCGACTCGACGCTCAAGCGTCTGGGCGCGATCAATCCCGAGATTAAACTGGTGCCTCATCGTCAGGCGCTGGACGAGGATTCCCTGGCCGCCGTGGTGGCTGCGGTGGATCTGGTGCTCGACTGCTCCGATAACTTCTCCACCCGCGAGGCGGTCAACGCCGCGTGTGTGGCCGCGCGCAAACCGCTGGTCAGCGGCGCGGCGATTCGTCTGGAAGGGCAGTTGTCGGTATTCGACCCGCGTCGCCCGGAAAGTCCGTGCTACCACTGCCTGTACGGGCATGGCAGCGAAGCCGAACTGACGTGCAGCGAGGCCGGTGTGGTCGGGCCGCTGGTGGGGCTGGTCGGCAGCCTGCAGGCGCTTGAAGCGTTGAAAGTGCTGGTCGGTTTTGGTGAACCGTTGGTGGGGCGTTTGCTGTTGATCGATGCACTGGGTTCGCGCTTTCGTGAACTGCGGGTCAAGCGCGATCCGGGGTGCAGCGTCTGTGGTTCGCAGCATGCGTGAGGCGCCGATCGCGGTGTTCGATTCCGGTGTCGGCGGCTTGTCGGTACTGGCTGAAATTCAGCGTTTGCTGCCCCATGAATCACTGCTGTATTTCGCCGATTGCGGGCATATTCCCTACGGCGAGAAAACCCCGGAGTTCATCCGCCAGCGCTGCAATGTGATGGCCGGATTTTTCCGGGAGCAGGGCGCCAAGGCCCTGGTGATCGCCTGCAACACGGCGACGGTGGCCGCGGTTGCCGATCTGCGCCGTGATTTTCCCGAATGGCCGATTGTCGGCATGGAGCCAGCGGTCAAACCTGCAGCTGCCGCCACCCGTAGCGGTGTGGTTGGCGTACTCGCCACCACCGGCACGTTGCAGAGTGCCAAGTTCGCCGCGCTGCTCGATCGCTTCGCCGCTGACGTTCGCGTCATCACCCAGCCGTGCCCCGGTCTGGTGGAACTGATTGAAAGCGGTGATCTGCACAGCGCCGAGTTGCGCACGTTGCTGCAGCATTACGTCGATCCGCTGCTGGCCAACGGTTGCGACACGATCATACTCGGTTGCACTCACTATCCGTTTCTCAAGCCGATGCTCAAGACGATGATCCCCGACAGCATCAGCCTGATCGATACCGGCGCGGCGGTAGCGCGGCAACTGCAACGGTTGCTGGCCGAACGTGATCTGCTGGCCGAAGGGCCGAACCGCCCGGTCAGATTCTGGACCAGCGCCGACCCCGAGTTCTTCCGCAAGACCCTGCCCCTGTTGGGTCAGGTTGCCGGCGACGTCGAAAAATTCAGCTTGTAAAAAAAATGTGAAATAACTAAAAAAACAGCTGAACTTCTAATCACGCGCTAGCTTCTATAGCGATGAGTTATCTAGAAAACCAAACGATCGTTCCGGAAAAGGAAGTTTCAACGTGAAGCGACTATTCTGCTTGGCCGCGATTGCGGCCGCACTGATGGGGCAAAGTATTACCGCACAAGCCGCAGGCGTTGAGTTTGCAGTGGGTGCTACCAGCGATTCGACCATGACTTATCGCCTGGGCATGAATTTCGATTGGGACAAGAGCTGGCTGCAAAGTGACGTCGGTCGCCTGACCGGTTACTGGAGCGGCGCTTACACTTACTGGGAGGGTGACAAGACTTCCAGCAACAACAGCCTGTCGTTCTCGCCGGTATTCGTTTACGAGTTTGCCGGTCAGTCGGTCAAGCCGTATGTTGAGGCGGGCATTGGTGTTGCAGCGTTCTCCAACACCAAGTATGAAAGCAACAACATCGGCGGCTCTTTCCAGTTCGAAGACCGTATCGGTTTTGGTCTGCGTTTCAACGGTGGGCATGAAGTGGGGATTCGTGCGACGCACTACTCCAACGCCGGCCTGGCCAGCAGCAACGACGGTGTAGAAAGCTACGCGCTGCATTACACGATGCCGCTGTAACAGATCCGAACCTGACCTTTGTGGGAGCGAGCCTGCTCGCGAAAGCAATTTCTCATTCAACGAAGATGTTGACTGTAAGAACCGCTTTCGCGAGCAGGCTCGCTCCCACATTGGTTTTGTATTGCTTGAAAGATCAGCGGTAGGCAGTGGCAATGCCTTTGCGTTCTTCAATGCACTCCGGTGCGCCCATCTCGAACTCGCGACAGATCAGCGGGCGTCTTTCGTAGATCGTGCACATCATGCTGTCGCGATCCAGCGCCGCGCACCAGCCGTCGTCCAGACGCAGCATCACTTCACCACCCCACTCATCGGTATCGATAAAGCGTTCGGGCACGCCGGTGTCGGTGATCAGCATCACTTCGAGCTGGCAACAGCACGCTGCGCAGGTCGAACAGGTGACCGCGGGCTCGGTGATTTGCTGGTGGGGAATGGTTTTCATGCTGCGCAGTGTAAGGCAGCCGCCGGTTGCTGTGTGAAAGGCCTGACAGACGCTCAGTGGGCCAACCGTCGAGCCATCGCATGCAGCAGCGGAAACAACAGCGCCCAGAGCAGGCCGATGCCGATCAGGGTCGACACTTCACCGTAAGGAAATTGCACCCCGGCCAAACGTCCACCGCCGTAATAGGACACCGCACCACCCACCGCGCCGAGCACACTGGCCAGCCACCACGGGCGGGCGCTCCATTGCAGACAGTGACGCAACGTGGTGGCGAGCAAGGCCCAAAGCAACATCAGCCACAGCGGAATCAGCGGTGCCGGATCCTGAAAATCGAAAACTCCCGCTGCGCGCAACACGCTGTCCACCGCCGTGCCGACAATCACCACGCTGAGGATCAAACGGCCTTCCGCCGCCCAACTGCTGATCCAGCCCAGATGGATCACCAACACCGCCAGGGCCAGCAGCAACCACAGACTGTTGCCGCCGAGCACACAGGCCAGCCATCCGACCTGGAACAGCACGGCGTTGGTCAGCCGCTCAAGCATCGAAGCGTCCGAGCAACGGCGCCGGCATCGCGGCCGGTTTGGCCAGCAGCAGTTGCGCGGTGCCGATGGTGCGTTCCAGAAACCCGCCTTCGCAGTAGCACAGGTAAAACTCCCACAGTCGCAGGAAGTAATCGTCGTAACCCAATTCGCTCAAGCGGCCATGGGCGCGGCGAAAGTTTTCGTGCCACAGGCGCAGGGTGCGGGCGTAGTGCAGGCCGAAGTCTTCCATGTGCAGCAGGTTCATGTCGGTCTCGCGGCTGACCACTTCGAGCATCTTCTGCACGCAGGGCAGGGCGCCGCCGGGGAAGATGTAGCGCTGGATGAAGTCGACACCGCGCTTGGCCTGCTCGTAACGTTGTTCACGGATAGTGATTGCCTGCAACAGCATCAGGCCGTTGCTCTTGAGCAGATGCGCGCACTGCTTGAAATAGGTGGGCAGGAAGCGATGGCCGACCGCTTCGATCATCTCGATCGACACCAGTTTGTCGTATTCGCCGGTGAGGTCGCGGTAGTCCTTGAGCAACAGTGTCACCCGATCCTGCAACCCCAGTGCTTCAATGCGCCTGGCGGTAAACGCGTACTGCTCTTTCGACAGTGTTGTGGTGGTGACACGGCAACCGTAATGCTGCGCGGCGTAGAGCGCCATGCTGCCCCAACCGGTGCCGATCTCCAGCAGATGATCCTCGGGTTTGAGCGCGAGCTTCTGGCAGATCCGTTCCAGCTTGTTCAGTTGAGCCTGTTCCAGGCTGTCTTCGGGACTGAGGAACTGCGCCGCCGAATACATCATGGTCGGGTCGAGAAACTGTTCGAACAGATCGTTGCCGAGGTCATAGTGCGCCGCGATGTTTTTCTGCGAACCCTTGCGCGTGTTGCGGTTGAGCCAGTGCAGGCCTTGCACCAGCGGCCGGCTGAGGCGGGCCAGGCCGCGTTCCATGGCGTCGAGCACGTCGAGGTTGCTGACGAACACGCGCACGACCGCCGTCAGATCCGGTGAACTCCAGTAACCGTGGATAAACGCTTCGCCGGCGCCAATCGATCCGTTGCCGGCGACCATGCCCCAGACCGCTGCATCCTGCACATGAATTTCGCCGAGCAGGTGGCTGCCCGGCGTGCCGAACATCAGGCGTTCGCCATCCTCGACCACCAGCAATTGCCCGTGTTTGAGCTGACTGAGTTGCCGCAAAACGCCGCGACGCAGCAGCGAGCCGGTCAAACCATTGGTGCTGAAGCGACTGACCGACAGGCTAGAGGATTTCATGGCGGTGCTCCTTGGGAGGCACAGTGGCGATCTGAAAGCTGCCGTCGGCAGCCTGATGAGCAAAAATCGGGGCACGCTTGAACAACAGGCGCACCGCTTGCCAATAAATCGCCAGGCAGGTTTTCGCGGTCATCCACGGAAAACGTCGCAAGTAGCGGTGCAGGCTGTGGCGGTCGAGGGGTTCGCGCTGCAGATTGAGCGTGGCGTCGAACAGCTTGTGCTCACCCTGCCAGTCGGCCATGTGCACGCCGAGCTTTTGCGCAGCCGGGCTGAAGCTCATGCGGTACTCGAGGTCACGCGGCAAAAACGGCGAGACATGAAAGGCCTTGGCCACGGCGAAGTGCTGGTGAAAGTCTTGCAGGTTGGTCGGGGTCCGGGCCGGCAGCACGTAGTGATAACGTTCGCGCCACGGCGTGTTGGTGACTTCGCAGAGAATCGCCGCCAGTTGCCCGTCGGCCTCGTGGCAATAAAAGAAACTCACCGGATTGAACGCCAGACCCCAACTGCGCGGTTGGGTCAGCAGGCAGATCGAACCCTGCGGTTGATGGCCGATGGCGACGCCGACTTGCTGGCGCACCGCATCGATCAGGCGCATGCCGCTGCCGGTGAAGGTTTTCAAGTAGTCGGTTTCGCGAAACGAAAACGGCGCAAAGCGGCTACGACTGGCGAGCGGCGACAGACCGAGCACGGCGTCCTGTTCCTCCAGATCGAGGTACAACAGACCGATGCGGTAACGGAATTCGTGGCGTCTGGGCGAAAAGCGCCGATGGCCGATCCAGCCGCTGTACAGGGCGCTGTTCATAAGCTTTCCCCGAAGGCGGCGGCCACGCGCAGGGCGCTGACCACACCGTCCTCATGAAAGCCGTTGGCCCAATAGGCGCCGCAGTAGTGGGTGTGCTGCTGACCGTCGAGTTCGGCCCAGCGGCTTTGCGCCGTCACGGCCGAGAGACTGAATTGCGGGTGGGCATAGGTGTATCGGGCAAGCACCTTGAACGGGCTGATGCCGGCGCTCTGGTTGAGGCTGACGCAGAAGGTGGAGTCGCTCTGAATGCCCTGCAGGATGTTCATGTCGTAAGTCACGGCCGCGTGCGTATGGCCGGCGCCGCTCAAGCGATAGTTCCAGCTGGCCCACGCCAGTTTGCGGGTTGGCAGCAGACGGGTATCGGTATGCAGCACAACTTCGTTATCGGCATAGGGCAGGGCGCCGAGGATCGAGCGTTCCGCCTGGCTTGGCGTGCCGAGCAATTGCAGGGCCTGGTCGCTGTGGCAGGCAAGCACGACTTTGTCGAAACGCTCGATGCCGGCCGCACTGTGGATAACCACGCCGTGTTCATCGCGATCGATGCGCGTCACCGGGCAACTGAGGCGGATCTTGTCGTGGAACGCCGCAGTCAACGGCGCAATGTAGGCACTGGAGCCACCCTCGATCACCTGCCATTGCGGGCGATCACTGACTGACAGCAGGCCATGATTCTTGAAGAAGCGCACAAAGAATTGCAGCGGGAAATTGAGCATCTCGGCCATCGGCATCGACCAGATCGCCGAGCCCATCGGCACGATGTAATGCAGGATGAAACGCTCGCCATAACCGCCGGCCTTGAGGTAATCGTCGAGCGTGGTATCGGCGGCAATGCGTTGTTCGGCGAGGTCGCGCTGGGCTTCTTTATTGAAGCGCAGGATGTCGCGCAACATGCCCCAGAACCCCGGAGACAACAGGTTGCTGCGCTGGGCGAACAAACTGTTGAGGTTGTTGCCGTTGTATTCCAGGCCAGTGTCCGGATCGGTGACCGAGAAGCTCATTTGCGTCGGTTTGAACGACACGCCGAGCTGGCCGAGCAAACGGATGAAGTTCGGGTAGGTCCAGTCGTTGAACACGATGAATCCGGTGTCCACGGCGTATTTGCGGCCTTCGACGGTCACCTCCACGGTGTGCGTGTGGCCGCCGACCCAGTCGCTGGCTTCGAACACCGTGACATCGTGTTGGCGATTGAGCAGATAGCCGCAGGTCAGGCCTGCGATTCCGCTGCCGATGATGGCGATTTTCACGAGGGTTCCTGCAGCGGTGGCGGTTTACGCACCATGCGTTTGCCGATCGCCAGTTGCACCCGCGACGGCAGTTTCGACAGCGGCCACAACGCCGCCATGAACAGCGCTGGGAAAGCGATCTCCAGTGGTCGATCCTTGAGTTTGGCGAAGATGTGCCGCGCGGCTTTATCCACAGGCCAGCTCAACGGCATCGGGAAGTCGTTCTTGGCGGTCAGTGGCGTTTCGACAAAACCCGGGCTGATGATGGTGACTTCGATGCCCTCGTCCGCCAGATCGATGCGCAGCGATTCAAACAGGTAACGCAGCCCGGCCTTCGACGCGCCGTAGGCTTCGGCCCGGGGCAGCGGCAGATAGGTCACGGAGCTGGCCATGCCGATCAGATGCGGTGCGGTGCCTTTGCGCAGCAACGGCAGGGCGGCTTCGATGCAGTAACTGCTGGCGAGCAGGTTGGTGCGCACCACGTGTTCGATGATCGAGGCATCGAACTGGCGCGCGTCGACGTACTCGCAGGTGCCGGCATTGAGAATCACGCTGTCCAGCGAGCCCCAGGCCTGTTCGATCCGCTGGCCGATTTCGCGCACGGTCTGACTGTCGGTCAGGTCGCCCGCCACCACCAGCACCTGCCCCGGATAACGTTGCGAAAGCACTTTGAGCGGTGCCACCTGACGCGAACTGACAGCCAGATGCGCGCCGCTTTTCAGAATCTCTTCAGCCAGTGCTGCGCCGATGCCACTGCTGGCACCGGTCAGCCAATAACGCCGTGGAGGTGTACGACTCATCCCATTCTCCTTTTCAACCAGGCGATCACCCGGCCCAATACGGGTAAATGTTCATACAGCATGGCCCCGGCATCGAAGTAATCCCGGTGGCGATAAACCTTGTCGCGCCAGAGCAGGTGCGAACACCCGGCGACGCGAATCAAACGGCCGCCGGCCAGACGCGGGTGGCGGTAACTCATGATCCAGCGCAGGTAACCTTCACCGTCAGCGATCTGGTCGAAGCCGTGGAAATCGAAGCGCAGCTCGCTGACGTTGGCGTACAACTCGCTGAAGTAATGCCGCAGTTGCGCCAGCCCCTGCACTTCATGCAGTGGGTCGGTGAAGTGAATGTCATCGCTGTACAGCTCGCCCAGGCGTTGCAAGTTGTCTTTGTTCAACTCGGCGAACTGGCGGGCGAAGCGGCGCAGGAATTCACTCATGGACTTCTTCCATAGACGAGCGGGACGGCAGGTTCTTGAAGGCCGCCAAAGCGCGTTCGCGGGAGGCCCCGAGATTGACGATTGGTGCCGGATAATCCGCCACGCCGAACAGTCCACCGGCATTGGCCGGGTTGTGTACTTCCTTCTTGTTCAGGCCGGCCAGTTCAGGCAGCCAGTGCTTGATGAACAGGCCTTCGCTGTCGAATTTTTCCGATTGGCTGATCGGGTTGAAAATGCGGAAGTACGGCGCCGAATCGGTGCCGGTCGAGGAGCTCCATTGCCAGCCGCCGTTGTTCGCCGCCAGATCGCCGTCGATCAAGTGACGCATGAAAAAGCGTTCGCCTTCACGCCAGTCGATCAGCAGGTTTTTGGTCAGGAACATCGCCACAATCATCCGCAGCCGGTTGTGCATCCAGCCGGTTTCCAGCAGTTGGCGCATGGCCGCATCAATGATTGGCAAACCGGTGCGTGCCTCTTGCCAGGCCGCCAGATCATCCGGCGCATCACGCCAGGCCAGGGCCTCGGTTTCCGGGCGAAACGCGCGGTGGCGTGAAACCCGTGGGTAGCCGACCAGAATGTGTTTGTAGAACTCGCGCCACAGCAGTTCGTTGATCCAGGTCACCGCGCCGACCTTGCCGCTGTCGAACTCGCCCTGGTTGCTTTGCAGGGCAGCCTGCAGGCACTGGCGTGGCGAAATTACCCCGGCGGCCAGATAGGCCGAGAGTTGACTGGTGCCGGGTTTGGCCGGGAAGTCGCGTTCGCTCTGGTAGTAGTCGATCTGTGCGTCAGCAAAGGTATCGAGACGGCGCCGGGCTTCCTGTTCGCCGGCCGGCCACAGTGCGCGCAAGGATTCGCTCGGCGTTGCAAAACCGGCGACGGATGCCGGTACCGGATCGCTGTCGATATTCAGTTTTGCCTGTTTGCCGGGCGTCTTCACCAGTGCCGGCATCGAGCGGTGCAGGCGTTCATAGCAGACCTTGCGGAACTGGCTGAACACCTGAAAGTAGGTTTCGGTTTTGGTCAGTACCGTGCCGGGCTTGAACAGCAGTTGGTCAAGGTAGCTGTGGAAAGCGATGCCTTTGCTCTTCAGGGCCACCGCCACCGCGGCGTCGCGCTGGCTTTCGTGGATGCCATATTCTTCGTTGACGTGCACAGCTTGAATATTCAATTGCACACAAAGTTCGAGCAGCACCGCCGGGGCCTGATCCCAATGATTGGCGGTGCGCAGCAGCAACGGGATGTTCAGCTCGCCGAGGCGACTGCTCAGCTCACGCAGGTTGCGCAGCCAGAAGTCGACCTTGCACGCGGCGTCGTCATGTTCCAGCCATTGCTGCGGGCTCAACAGATACACGGCAACCGTCGGGCCGCGCGCTGCGGCGGCCGCGAGGGCGGTGTTGTCATGTAGGCGCAGGTCGCTGCGCAGCCAGATCAATTGCATCGCGGTTTCCATTAAATCAGCCCACGCTGAACCAGTTCCTGATGCGCCGAGAGCGGGTCTTCGGCCAGGATCAAATCAGCGATCTCATGTGTTCTTACGGACAACTCGGCCTGGTGGATGCATACCGTTGGTCCGACCAGCAGTTTTGGAGCACTGACGCCATTCAGCAGTTTTGGCAGCTGCGCCAGATTCATCGCCTTGCTGGAATACAGCAGCACGCCGCGCGCTTGCAGATGATCGACCGCCAACGCCAGTTCTCCGGCCGGTAGAGGCCAGTCGAACACTTGCACCGGGCAGTCGGCACTGCTGATCAGCCACGCGCATAGCCACAGGTGCGGTTCCAGTGGCAGGTCCGAGTGATTGATCAACAGCAGGGGAGCGGTGTGTAACTGTCGATTGTTATGGTAGATGCGCGCGCCGAATTTGCTGCGTAACCACGAATAAAAGAACCCGCGTTCCATCTGCGCACCGAACTGGCCTTGCCAGCGCTGCTCGAGTTCGGCCAGCAGCGGCAGCAGCAATTGCTCGCACAGGGTGCGCGGCGGATACAGGGCCATGGCCTGGTTGATGCTGTCGTCGAGGCTGCGTTCATTGAGACGGGTTACAGCGTCGAGCAACACCTGGCGCTGGCGCTGCCAGTCGTTTTCCACCGTCTCGGTAAAGGCTTGCGGAGTGTCGAGAAGCGGCTTGACCTGACTGACCGCCACGCCGCGGTTGAGCCAGGTCAGGATGGTCAGGATTCGTTGCACATGTTCACTGGAATACAGGCGATGGCCCTTGGGCGTGCGTTGCGGCACGATCAACCCGTAACGGCGCTCCCAGGCGCGCAGGGTGATGGCGTTGACCCCGGTCTGCCGCGCTACTTCGCGGATCGGCAGCCAGCCTTCGTCGAGGGCTTTCTTGAAGTCGGCACCCAGGTCTTCCTGGGCGCTGGTGTCGAGTTTGTCGTTCATCAAATGGCGTTTCGCAAGCTGAGGTTTTCCGGATGCGGCTGCAGGTAAACCTGTTGCGCAATATAGGGATCCGGGTGTTGGCGAAAGTGATGCTTGAGCAAGGTCAACGGCACCACCAGCGGCACGATGCCATGGCGGTACTGGCCGATCACATGCTGCATTTCCTGTTTGTCTTCAGGGCTGATCGCCTGTTTCAGATAGCCGCTGATGTGCTGCAGGACATTACTGTGGGTGCGGCGGGTGGCGCATTTCTTCAACGCGCTCATCAACTCGCTGAAATAATGCGGGCCGAGTTCGACCGGATCGGTCTTGCCCATGTTGCCCAGCAGTTTGCCCAGGGCTTTGTATTGCTCCGGATTGTGCGCCATCAGCAGGTATTTGTAGCGCGAGTGGAATTCGGTCAGTGCGCGGCGACTCAAGCCTTGTTCGAGCACCTGTTGCCAGGCGCTGTAGGCGAGTACGCGGGTGATGAAATTTTCCCGCAGCACTGGATCGTTCAGGCGCCCGGCTTCTTCCACCGGCAGGTCAGGGTGCTGCGTGCAGAACGCCTGAGCGTAAATGCCACGGCCGCCGCCGTTCACCGGCGCGCCGTTGGCGTGATAGACCTTGACCCGCTCCAGACCGCACGAAGGCGACTGCTGCATGAAGATGTAGCCGCAGATGTCATCAAGCTCGCCAGCCATTCTCTGGCCGTAGGCCGCCAGCGGTTCAGTGACATTGATTTGCGGGTTGACCGTGCCGATGGCTTGGGGAGCATCGGGATCGCCGACCAGGCGGATCGGTTCGCGGGGGATGCCAAGGCCAATGGCAACTTCGGGGCATACCGGCACAAATTCGAAATGCTCGGCGAGGGTGCGGCTGCACAGCCGCGATTCTTTATGCCCACCGTTGAAGCGCACTTCAGCGCCCATCAGGCAGGCGCTGATGGCGATTTTGGGCCGGGAAGCAGAAAGGTCGGACATGCACACCTCGAATCTATTCCTGTACAGGAAATTATCTCTGTACAACTTTTCCTCAGCATAGATTCATGCGTGTACAAGTCAAATCATTTGTATAAGTTTTTGCGAATTTCCCGATCCCTGCAGGCTCACTCCTACGGGATGTTTATTTCCAGCCCAGTAGCCAGTGATCGTTGTTCTTCAGCGTCTGCCAATCGAGGCGTTCGGCGCGCTTGGTCAGCACCGCCTGCAACTCAATCTCCAGCACCGTGCCTTCCTCATCACGGAACAGTTCGGTGACCAGAAAATGTTTTTCGCGGTTTTGCGGGTGGGCTGCTGTCCACTTCGACAGCAGCAGTTTTTGCGGATTGATACGGTTCACTGCAGATTCTCGTGCAAGCGGCGCGCGGCTTCCTGACCGCTGAGCCAGGCGCCTTCGACACGTCCGGACAGGCACCAGTCGCCACAGGCGTACAGGCCCAGATCGGCATCGGCCAGCGTGCCCCATTCGTGGCCGGTCGCCGGGCGGGCGTAGAGCCAGCGGTGGGCGAGGCTGAAGGTCGGAGCGGGCATCGCACTGTGCAGCAGTTCGGCGAAAGCCCCGTGCAGTTGCTCGATGACGGCTTCCTTGGACAGGTCGATATGTTGCCGGCTCCAGGCGCTGCTGGCATGCAGCACCCAAGTGTCGCAAGTGGTATCGCGCCCCGGTTTACTGCGGTTGCGCGCCAGCCAGTCGATGGGGCTGTCCTGCACGAAGCAACCTTCGATCGGCGTATCCAATGGCTTGTCAAAGGCGAGGGCGACGGCCCAGGTCGGGTCCATTTTTACCCCGGCGGCCGCGCCGGCCAGTTTCGGTGCCGCGGCCAGCAATGCAGTGGCTTGCGGTGCTGGCGTCGCAATCACCACGTGACTGAACGGGCCGTGGGTGAAGCCTTCGGCGTCCTGCAGGTGCCAGTGTTGTTCACCGCGAAAAACCTCGGTGATGCGGCAGGCGAAGTGTACTTCCAGACCGTCGAGCAAACCTCGGGTGATCGCGCTCATGCGTGGCGTGCCGACCCAGCGCGTCTGTTCGTCCGGCGACGGATTCAGTTGCCCGCCCTGAAAGGTGTAGAGCTGCGGCGTCCACTCGGCGACCCAGCCCAGGCTTTGCCAGCGTTGCACCTCGGTGACGAAACGCCGGTCGCGGGCGGTGAAGTATTGCGCGCCCATGTCCAGCGAACCGGCGTCGCTGCGTTTGCTTGACATGCGTCCGCCACTGCCGCGGCTTTTGTCGAAGAGCTGGACGGTGTGTCCGGCCTCTGTCAGCGCCTGCGCGGCGGAGAGTCCGGCGATGCCGGTGCCGATGATTGCGATAGGTACAGTCATAGGGGCCTCGTTTACCTTTCTGTACAGACTACGCCGTCAATGAAACCTGTACAATTTTGTTTTTTGGTATAACTTCTAGCGTTCTCGTTCTGACAGCTTGGCCTATGGTTAAACAATAGAGCCTGCCCGATAGAAAAGATCCCTGCTTATAAAAATAGACTAGTGATCCGGGTAAAACGCCACGCGAGGAAGAAGTCATGCACATATTGCTGACCGGCGGTACTGGTTTGATAGGCCGTCAGCTCTGCCGACACTGGTCGGGGCAGGGCCATCAATTGACGGTGTGGAGTCGACGCCCGGAAAAGGTCGCGAAAATCTGTGGCGCGCAGGTGCGCGCGATTGCGCGCCTCGAAGACTTCGGCAACGAGCCGTTGGACGCGGTGGTCAACCTGGCCGGTGCGCCGATCGCTGATCGGCCATGGACCCATCGGCGCAAGGCGTTGTTGTGGAGCAGCCGCATCACCCTCACCGAAACCCTGCTGGCCTGGCTGGAAACACGGCAGCAGAAACCGGCGTTGTTGATCTCCGGTTCTGCTGTCGGCTGGTACGGCGACGGTGGTGAACGCGAGCTGACCGAAGAGTCGCCGCCAGTGATCGACGATTTTGCCAGTCAGTTGTGCATTGCCTGGGAGGAAACCGCCCAGCGTGCCGAAGTCCTGGGCATTCGCGTGGTGCTGGTGCGTACCGGGCTGGTGCTGTCGGCCGAGGGCGGCTTTTTGTCGCGGCTGTTGCTGCCGTTCAAACTCGGGCTTGGCGGGCCTTTGGGCAATGGCCGGCAGTGGATGCCATGGATTCACATCGATGATCAAATCGCCCTGATTGATTTTCTTCTGCACCGCGATCAGGCGAGCGGTCCTTATAATGCCTGCGCACCGAAACCGGTGCGCAATCGCGAGTTTGCCAAGACGCTGGGCAGCGTATTGCACCGCCCGGCGTTCATGCCGATGCCGGCCCTGGCCCTGAAGGTCGGGCTTGGCGAAATGTCTTTGCTGTTGCTGGGCGGCCAACGCGCCATGCCGGCACGCTTGCTGGAAGCGGGTTTCACTTTCCAGTTCACGGATTTGCGCGCGGCCCTGGATGATCTCTCCGGCCGCCTTTGAAATAGGACGATGCATGACCGATCACGCCTTGCTTCTGGTCAACCTGGGTTCCCCGGCCTCCACCTCGGTGGCCGATGTACGCAGCTACCTCAATCAATTTCTGATGGACCCGTACGTGATCGACCTGCCGTGGCCGGTGCGGCGGCTGTTGGTGTCGCTGATCCTGATCAAGCGCCCCGAGCAATCGGCACATGCCTACGCTTCGATCTGGTGGGAGGAGGGCTCGCCGCTGGTGGTGCTCAGCCGCCGTCTGCAGCAGCAGATGACCACCCAGTGGACCCATGGCCCGGTGGAACTGGCCATGCGTTACGGCGAGCCTTCGATTGAAACCAGGTTGCTGCAATTGGTGGCTGCGGGGCACAAGCGCATCACGCTGGCGCCGCTGTATCCACAGTTCGCCGACAGCACCACGACCACGGTGATCGAAGAAGCCAAGCGGGTGATTCGCGAGAAGAAGCTCGATGTAAAACTCTCGGTGCTGCAACCGTTTTACGATCAGCCTGAGTACATCGACGCGCTCGTCGCCAGCGCTACCCCGCATTTGCAGCAGGACTACGATCACTTGCTGCTGAGCTTCCATGGCTTACCAGAGCGGCACCTGACCAAGCTCGATCCGACCGGCAGTCACTGCTTGAAAAATGAGGATTGCTGCAAGAACGCTTCGCCGGCAGTCCTGGCCACCTGTTATCGCGCCCAGTGCATGCGCACCGCCGCAGAGTTCGCCAGGCGCGCGGGCATTGCCGATGGGAAATGGTCGGTGTCGTTTCAGTCGCGTCTGGGGCGGGCGAAGTGGATTGAACCCTACACCGAAGCGCGGCTGGACGAGCTGGCGCAAAGCGGGGTGAAGAAGATTCTGGTGATGTGCCCGGCGTTTGTCGCCGATTGCATCGAGACGCTGGAAGAGATCGGTGATCGCGGCAAGGAACAGTTCCGCGAAGCGGGGGGCGAGGAGCTGGTGCTGGTGCCGTGCCTGAATGACGACCCGCAATGGGCGAAGGCGTTGGCAACCCTGTGCGAGAGAGCGCCGTTGGCCCTGTAGCTGTTGTGGCGAGGGAGCTTGCTCCCGCTGGGCTGTAATGCAGCCCCAGCCCTGCGGACGCGGTTCACAGGAAACCGCATCCGCCGAGTTTATGACTGCTTCGCAGTCAAGCGGGAGCAAGCTCCCTCGCCACAGGTGATGAGCCGGATTTTAGATCAGCGGCTCATCGGCCTTCTTGTTCTTCCAGCCATCATTGCCCGGCAGAATCAGGTTCAGCGCAATCGCCACCACCGCACACAGCGCGATGCCTTTGAGGCCGAAGTCGTCCGGGCCAGTGCCGGTGCCGACCAGCACACCGCCGATACCGAACACCAGAGTCACCGACACGATCACCAGGTTGCGCGCTTCACCGAGGTCGATCTTGTGGCGGATCAGGGTGTTCATCCCCACCGCTGCGATCGAACCGAACAGCAGGCACAGAATCCCGCCCATCACCGGCACCGGAATGCTTTGCAGCAGCGCGCCGAACTTGCCGATGAACGCCAGGGTGATGGCGAAGATCGCCGCCCAGGTCATGATTTTCGGGTTGTAGTTCTTGGTCAGCATCACCGCGCCGGTCACTTCGGCGTAGGTGGTGTTCGGTGGGCCGCCAAAAAGACCGGCCGCCGTGGTGGCGATGCCGTCACCGAGCAGGGTGCGATGCAGACCCGGCTTCTTCAGATAATCACGACCGGTCACGCTGCCCACGGCAATTACGCCGCCGATATGCTCGATGGCCGGAGCCAGGGCTACCGGAACGATGAACAGGATCGCCTGCCAGTTGAACTCCGGCGCGGTGAAGTGCGGCAGCGCAAACCACGGTGCAGCGGCAATCTTCGCGGTATCGACCACGCCGAAATAGAACGACATGGCAAAACCGACCAGCACCCCGGAAATGATCGGCACCAGACGGAAGATGCCTTTGCCGAACACCGCCACGATCAACGTGGTCAGCAGCGCCGGCATCGAGATCATCATCGCGGTCTGGTAGTGGATCAGCTCGGAACCGTCACCCGCTTTGCCCATCGCCATGTTCGCGGCAATCGGCGCCATGGCCAGGCCGATCGAGATGATCACCGGGCCAATCACCACCGGCGGCAGCAGACGGTCAATGAAACCGGTGCCTTTGATCTTCACGGCCAGGCCGAGGAAGGTGTAGACGAAACCGGCCGCCATCACGCCGCCCATGGTCGCGGCGAGGCCGAACTGGCCCTTGGCGAGAATGATCGGGGTGATGAAGGCAAAGCTCGATGCGAGGAACACCGGCACCTGACGCCCGGTGACGATCTGGAACAGAATCGTCCCCAGACCTGCGGTGAACAGTGCCACGTTCGGGTCCAGGCCGGTGATCAGCGGCATCAGCACCAGGGCGCCGAAAGCCACGAACAGCATCTGGGCGCCGGACAGCACCGTGCGCCAGAGCGGATCGTTGAACTCTTGCTGCATGCTTACGCGTCCTTCTGCTTGGTGCCGAAGATCTTGTCACCGGCGTCGCCAAGCCCAGGAATGATGTAGCCGTGTTCGTTCAGACGCTCATCAATGGACGCGGTGTAGATGGTCACGTCCGGGTGAGCCTGTTCCACAGCGGCAATGCCTTCCGGCGCGGCAACCAGCACCATCGCGCGGATGTCCTTGCAACCGGCTTTCTTCAGCAGATCGATGGTCGCGACCATGGAGCTGCCGGTGGCGAGCATCGGGTCGATGATCATCGCCAGCCGTTCGTCGATTTCCGGAACCAGTTTTTCCAGATAGGTGTGCGCTTGCAGGGTTTCTTCATTGCGGGCAACGCCCACAGCGGAAACCTTGGCACCCGGGATCAGGCTCAGCACGCCTTCGAGCATGCCGATGCCGGCGCGCAGGATCGGCACGACGGTGATCTTCTTGCCGGCGATTTTCTCCACCGACACAGTGCCGCACCAACCGGCGATATCGTAGGATTCGAGCGGCAGATCTTTTGTAGCTTCATAGGTCAACAGGGCGCCGACTTCCTGAGCAAGCTCACGGAAATTCTTGGTGCTGATATCGGCGCGGCGCATCAGGCCGAGTTTATGGCGGATCAGCGGGTGGCGGATCTCGAGGATGGGCATGGAAAAACTCCGGCGGCGGGCAAAAAAACCGGCCTAGATTAATCTATCCGAGGGTGATGTCCTATAGGACATTGAGTACGTTAGTCCATTAAGGCTTGATTCGACCTCACGGGATGCGTACCTTTGCCCGCTTTTCCGAAAACATCCCCCTGGAGAGCGCCATGTCCGCTGATCTCGAGCATATCCGTCAAATCATGCGAGAGGCTGACTGCCTGTACACCGAATCTGAAGTCGAGGCCGCCATCGCCCGCGTCGGTGCACAAATCAACGAACAGCTGGCTGACAGCAACCCGGTGGTGTTCTGCGTGATGAACGGCGGCCTGATTTTCTCCGGCAAACTGCTGACTCACCTGCAATTTCCGCTGGAAGCGTCCTACCTGCACGCGACCCGTTATCGCAACGAAACCAGCGGCGGCGACCTGTTCTGGAAAGCCAAGCCGGAAGTCTCGTTCATCGACCGCGACGTGCTGATCATCGACGACATCCTCGACGAAGGTCACACCCTGGGCGCGATCATCGACTTCTGCAAACACGCCGGCGCGCGCAAAGTGCACACCGCCGTGCTGATCGACAAAGATCACGACCGCAAGGCGCGTCCTGACCTGAAAGCAGACTTCGTCGGCCTGCCGTGCATTGACCGCTACATCTTCGGTTACGGCATGGACTACAAAGGCTACTGGCGCAACGCCAACGGGATCTTTGCCGTTAAAGGCATGTAAGAACCCCGCGCTATCCCCTGTGGGAGCGAGCCTGCTCGCGAAGGTGTCGTGTCAGTAGCATCATTGAAAACTGACACACCGCCTTCGTCGGAACGCCGCCCGGAGCAGGCTCGCTCCCACAGCTGTTTTGTGTGTGCTGATCCATCCGCGTTCCCCATGCTAGAGTGCTCGGCCCCGCCCCCCCCGGAGCCTTCCATGAGCCTCTTGATCCGCAGCCTTGCCGCCCTGTTGCTGACCCTCAGCCTGCCCCTGGCCGCCGCCCCGGCGCCGATGCACAGTCAATTTCTGCCGCCGGACGACCTGACCCTGCGCGATGCCGAACCCGAGCAGCAACAATTGCTGCAAGTCACCGATTATTCGGTGGTGGTCGGAGCGCAGCGCCAGTCCAATCAGCAGCCGATTCCGGTCACATCGCCGCTGATGATCCGCCTCAAGGGCAAGTCGTTGAACAAGGGCGCAACCATCGCCCAGGTGCTGGTCAATTTCGATGGCGAAAGCAAAAGCCTGAAAAAACCGGCTTATGACGACAAGAGCAAAACCCTGACCCTGTACTACCCGTTGGCCCAGTACCGAGTGGTGATCGATTTGCTGCGCAACGACACCGTGTATGTACAGTTCCTCAGTTATGCCAACGGCCACATCTGGGCCGATCTGCACACCGGGGCTGTTCGTTCGCGTTGAGCCTTGTGGCTGGGCAGGGGTAAACTGCCCGCCCCGTGTAATGTCTGCGAGCTGGAGTCGGCAATGCGTAAAGATAAGAAACAGGTGATTGGTGACGAGATCGGCGATGAGCAGATCAAGCTGTTCCTCGATTTTGAACCGGTCGACGCCACTTCGCCGTCGCTGCACAAACTGATCAAGGCCTACCGTGGCCTGCGCATCGACGATTTCGAGCGCTTCCTGACCTTCTTTGTGGCTGCCGGTTACGACGTGGATGGCAAGGATGCGCAGGGCCAGACGTTTGTTGAGCTGATCGCCGATCAGCGCAACGCGGCCGAGTACATCGAGCTGATCGACAAGGCTCGCGGATAAGATCAAAAGACAAGATCAAAAGATCGTCCGAACGCGGCCCGAACCTTCGGCAGCTCCTACGCAGGATTTGTGTTTACCCTGTAGGAGCTGCCGAAGGTTCGGGCCGCGTTCGGACGATCTTTTGCTTTTCAAGGGCCATAAAAAACGCCCCGCACTCACTGAGTACGGGGCGTTTTTTATGTCGCAAGATCAAGCGAAGCTTGGGGTCTCGCTGCTTTCTTCAACCAGTTCCAGGGCGATGTTGTTCTGCGTGTTGATCTTGCGATACAGCGCAGCATCGGTTTCCAGAACCTTCTCGCGGGCCGGGAAGATCTCCGCCAGTTTGGCCGCCCACTCACCCTTGGCCTTGGCCGGGAAACATTTCTCGATCAGTTCCAGCATGATCGAAACGGTCACCGAAGCGCCTGGCGAAGCGCCGAGCAGGGCGGCGAGGGAGCCGTCTTTCGCCGCGACCAGTTCGGTACCGAATTGCAGGATGCCGCCCTTTTTCGGGTCTTTCTTGATGATCTGTACCCGTTGGCCGGCCACTTCCAGACGCCAGTCTTCGGCTTTCGCCTCAGGGTAGAAGCGACGCAGCGATTCCAGGCGCTGCTCCATCGATTGCATCACTTCGCTGACCAGGTACTTGGTCAGGTCCATGTTGTTTTTCGCCACTGCCAGCATCGGTCCGATGTTGCCGGCGCGAACCGACAGCGGCAGGTCCATGAATGAACCGTGTTTGAGGAACTTGGTGGTGAAACCGGCGTATGGCCCGAACAGCAGGGATTTCTTGCCATCGACCACACGGGTGTCCAGGTGCGGCACCGACATCGGTGGCGAACCGACTGCCGCCTGGCTGTAGACCTTGGCCTGGTGGTGCTTGACCACTTCCGGGTTGTCGCAACGCAGCCATTGCCCGCTGATCGGGAAGCCGCCGAAGCCTTTGCTTTCCTCGATGCCCGAAGCCTGAAGCAGCGGCAGGGCCGCGCCGCCAGCGCCGAGGAAGACGAATTTGGCATCGACTTCACGGCTGCTGCCGCTGTTGACGTCCTTGATGCTGACGGTCCAGCCGCTGCCGTTACGCTTGAGGCCGGTGACGCGCTTGCAGTATTTGACCTGGGTGTCCGGTGCGCTGGTCAGGTGCTTGAGCAACTGATTGGTCAGGGCGCCGAAGTTGACGTCGGTGCCGTTCATCACGCGGGTCGCGGCCAGGACTTCGTCCGGCGAGCGGCCCGGCATCATCAGCGGCATCCACTCGGCCATCTTGGCCTTGTCTTCGGTGTATTCCATGTCGGCGAAGGCGTGGTGCTTGTGCAGCACGTTGAAGCGTTCCTTGAGGAACGACACGCCTTTGTCACCCTGGACGAAGCTCAGGTGCGGCACCGGGCTGATGAAGGATTTGCACGAGCCGAAGGTGCCTTTCTTGGTCAGGTACGACCAGAACTGCTTGGACACTTCGAACTGGGTGTTGATGTGCACGGCTTTCTTGATGTCGACGCTGCCGTCGGCTGCCTGCGGCGTGTAGTTCAGCTCGCACAGGCCGGCGTGCCCGGTACCGGCGTTGTTCCACGGGTTGGAACTCTCCGCAGCACCGGAATCCATCAACTCGACGACTTCCAGCTTGATCGCCGGGTCGAGCTCTTTGAGCAGTACTGCCAGGGTGGCACTCATGATGCCCGCCCCAACCAGAACTACGTCGACTGCTTCGTTATGCGCCATTTAACGCGTCTCCAAAATCTGCAGCACCAAATTGTCGGCATGGCTGCCAGGGAGTGACGGGGCAGGTCAGTTGCGCCCCGGATACCCATGGTCAGGTTCGTCATGTCCGAATCTTCGCAATTTTTCGCAACTTCGACGGATGCATGCGGCCTGGCTTCAAGAGCTCCATGAACTCATTTCAGCACGCGGCTGGCAATTCGACTTATGGTCGAGACATCCGTTTTTGTGCAACCAAATCCGTAGCGGACAGGCTTCAGGCTCCGATATTCGAGGTATACCCGGTCCTGTGTCGTTGGGCTGTTTCAGACGCTAATGGTGCATGTTCAGACGCAAAACTTTTCATTTGCTCGCCACACTCTTGTGAAGTTGTGAAAACCCGTTTTTTTCACGCTCTTTTGAAGACGTGAACCTCAAAAAAGGGCTGTCCAGGCCTGGCACCCTGCCCGCAAGGGCAAAACAACGCGGTGGCCGAGCGTCATGACAGCTCTGCAGATTCGCGAAAAGCGGGGTTTTTGCCGGAAGAACAGGCAAGCGCGCCAACTTCACTCGATCTGTGTGGGCGGCTCTCTGTGGGCGATTTGGGTGTCGATGCATGCGCATTGACGGTGTTGCGGGGCCCGATCAGGAGACGTCCTTATAATCGGGGGGAGATTGTATCGAAGAAATGCGGGCAGTTGCTCGTGTTTAATGACTTTTATTAGGCATCCGGTCAGATGCTCAACATCGCTTGCACCCGTGCGCGGGGCTGCGACGCTATGACGCGGGCGCTGGCGGGCAGTGGCTGGTGCAACCAGTTGAGACGGATTTCTTCGATTTCCACCCAGCCATCGCCCATCGGTTGCAGGCTGCACTGCTTGAATGCCTGGCAATGACCGTTGCGGTCGAGCAGGGCAAAGCTGCGGTGCAGCGGACGTGGGGCGAACAACGAGATCAGATAACGCATGGCCGAGTACCTTGTTGGAGGACTGGTTTGAAGCTTGCCAGGCGGCCGTGACGCCAACGTGTATGGGCGGTGAATAATCTGTGACAGGAACCGCATTCCCACGGCTGGGTCAGACATTTGAGTATTCACTGTCGGGTGCTGGTGACCCGCAGTGGCCCACCGCTATACTGCCGGCCTGTTTGTGCCTGATTCTGGAGAAAAGAGCATGTTGCAACGCCTGTTGTTCGGTTTGATCACTGTGACCAGTTTGACCCTGGTTGGCTGCGCCCACAGCCCGCAACAACTGAGCCCGGAACCGAAGCTGACCACGCAGTTGGCCCCGGTCGGCCATGGCCAGCAAGTGGTGGTGCGTGTGGTTGACGGTCGTCCGTCGCCAACCCTCGGCACCCGTGGCGGCCTGTACCCGGAAACCAGCGCAATCACCGTGCAGCGCGAGCAGATCCTGCCCAAGTTGCAGGCTCAGGCTGAAGCCGCCGTGCGTCTGCTCGGCTTCACCCCGACCAGCAACGGGATGAACGCTCCGCAGCTGACCGTGACCCTGACCGAGCTGAAGTACCAGTCGCCCAAAGAAGGCATGTACGTGACCGAAGCCACCATCGGCGCGACCTTCCGCTCCGACGTGCAGAGCGGCAATCGTCGCTACAGCGGCCGTTACGGCGCTTCGCTGGACCAGCGTTTCGGCATGGCGCCGAACCAGGAAACCAACACCAAACTGGTCAGCGATGTGCTGAGTGATGCCCTGACCCGTCTGTTCAAGGACCCGACCGTGGGTCAGATTCTCGCCGAGTAAGCAGTGCGGCTGATGTGAAAAAGCCCGGCGCCAGTGATGGCGCCGGGCTTTTTCATGCCTGCAGTTCGACGCCAATCCCCTGTAGGAGCTGCCGCAGGCTGCGATCTTTTGACTTTGATTTTTTAAAAACAAGATCAAAAGATCGCAGCCTGCGGCAGCTCCTACAGGGGGGCGATGGTGTTCAGGCGGCTTGTGAATAGAAGTCGAGAACGCTCACACCGGTCAGCAGATCAGTCTCCGGCAAATCGGCATGCTGATGCCCGCCGAGGGCGCAATACACCAGCCAGTGGCGATCCTGAACATTGAAGGCAAGGCTGCCGACGAGGCTTTGTTGTTCGTCGGTCGGGGTGATGAGGTACAGACGATCCTGGTTTTCGGCGTGCAGCATGTCGCGTTCCATGTGTGTTTCGAGGCGCGCATGGTGGCCGATGTAAATGACGATGCCGTGACACAGGACAGCCATCGGTCGATTGTCAGGTTATTTGTCGCAAAGGGTAGGGTAGTGGCGGAGGGTTTCGGTAGAATCCGCGCCGCGGTCGTCGATCTGGCGCCTGCCACACCGATTCAGTTCCGAGGTCTGTGATGTCGCTGCACTTGATGACGCTGTTTACCGCCCATCCCGCCAAATTGATCAACCTGCTGGCGTTGGCACTGGCCTTCCCGGGCAGTTGGCTGCTGCACGCGACCCGCCGTCGTGAACAACGCGCCATGGCCAGCATCGCCGCGCAACGCCAGGCTCAACCGAACGCCGAACCGATCCTGGATTGGGCGACGTTGCGCATGAACCGCTTTTTCTACCGCTTCGGCTTCGCCTGCCTCGGGCTCGCCCTGATCGTCTCCTGGATCAGCACCCGCTTCTAAAGCAAAAGATCGCAGCCTTCGGCAGCTCCTACAGGAGATTGGTGTAGGAGCTGCCGCAGGCTGCGATCTTTTGATCTTGCTGTTGCTTTACAACGGCAACCCCGCTTTTACGCGGTACTGATTGCGCACCGGTGTCGCATATTGCAGCACCAGATACGGACGGTGCTCCTCAGGGCAGGCATCCAGTCGGCGCTGCCATTCTTCCTGCGCCTTGGCCAGTTCGTCGGCCGGAAACAGCTCGGCTGCCTTCGGCACGTTCAATTGCGGATCGGCATCGGCCCACTGCGCATACGCCAGGTAATGCACCGGGAACAGGCGATAGCCGCCGAGAATCTGCTTGTCCATCTCGACTGCCAATTGCTTGGTGTCTTCGAACAGCTCGGTGATCGGCGCAGCGAAGTTCACGTGCACCCGGCCCTTGTAGCCGGTGATGCCCTTGGCGATGCTCACGTCATCCTCGCCCGGCGCCTTGGCGTAGGTGCCGGTAGTGGCGCGGATGTACAGCTCACGGGCCTTGGCCTGGTCGCACGGGTCGTATTCGTAGCTGATCGACACCGGGGTCAGGTTCAGCGACTGAATCACTTCGCCGAACGGCTCGTCCTTGCGGCTCATGTGGAACATCTTGAGGATCGCTGACTCGGTACGGTCGTCGCCGTCCTTTGCCCGGCCCTCGGCCTGAGCGATCCAGATCGAGGCGCAATCGTTGCGGATCGAGTGGTTGATGTACGCCGACAGCAATTGATACGCGGCCATCTTCTCGCGACGCCCGGTGATCGAACGGTGCACGATGAAGCTCTTGTTCAGGCGCATCAGGTCGCTGACGAAAGGCTTTTGCAGCAGGTTGTCGCCGATCGCGATGCGCGGGGTCGGCAGGCCGGCGTGGTACACCGCGTAGTTGACGAAGGCCGGGTCCATCACGATGTCGCGGTGGTTGGCGATGAACAGGTAGGCGCTGCCGGACTTGAATTGCTCGACACCGGTGTAGGTCACGCCATCAGTGGCGCGCTCGATGGTGTGGTCGACGTAGAACTCGACTTTGTCCTGCAAAGTGGCCACGGAGGTCACGTCGGCAAACTCACGACGCAACCGATGGGCTATAAGTGGTTTGAGCATCCAGCCGAAGGCACCGGCAAAACGCGGGAAGCGGAAGTGGGTGAGGATATCTAGAAACGCCTTGTCGCCGAGCAGTCTTGCCAGTACCGCAGGTACTTCGCTGTCGTCGTAAGGTCGGATGGCATCGAATTCGCCCATCATGCTCTCTTGTTGGAAACGGCTAGGGTAAGTAAAGGTTTTGATCGAAAACCAACGGGGCACGGTCTGAAAAGGTAGCCAGACAAAAATAGCCCTGCAAATAGACCGGCGATTATACGCACAAGTCACCTGGGAGACCGCGATGCTGGAAAGCGCACTGTATGAATGTCCGTATTGTGGTGAAGAGGTCGAGACGACGGTGGACCTGTCCGCAGGCGATCAGACCTACATCGAGGACTGTCAGGTGTGTTGTCGACCGATCACGTTTGTCTTGCAGGTGCATGGCGAGGATTGGTTTCTGGAAGTGTTCAGCGAAAACGAATGAGGGGCGCCCATGCAGCGAATCTACGAGCCGGAAAACCTGATGGAAGGCGAGATGCTCAAGGGCATGCTCGCCAGTGAAGGCATCGAAGCGCACCTGGTGGGCCGCGATCTGCTCGGCGGCACGGGGGAATTGCCGATTTTTGGCCTGCTGGGGCTGTCGGTCGAAAACGATCAGGCCGAATACGCCCGCGAATTGATCACCGCGTACAATGCCGCGCTGCCGCTGCCCGGCGATGAACCGGAGAGCTTCCCCGGGACGCTGGTCTGTTAGGCTGGCGTTCGTATTATTTCTGAGTCGTGTTGCCCCATGTGTGGACGTTATGCCCTGTTTCGCTGGAACCGCGACTTCGCGGCCCTGCCCGGATTTCCCGCCGATCAGCAGGCGCAGTGGAACATTTCCCCCAATGATTCGGTGTTGATGCTGCGTGCCGAGGCCGACGGCCAACGCACGCTGGCCCGCGCCCGTTGGGGCCTGACGCCGCCGTGGCTGACCGATCTGTCGAAAACACCGGCGCATGCCCGGGCCGAAACGGTCGCCGAGCAACCGATGTTCCGCGAGGCGCTGCGCCTGCGTCGCTGCCTGCTGCCGGCCAACGGTTTCTACGAATGGCGCGGCAATCTGCGCAAACGCCCGTACTGGTTGACGCCGGGGGAGGGTTCTTCGCTGTTCTTCGCGGCGATCTGGGAGGCGTATCCGGTGCAGGAGCAGGTGTGGCTGAGCACCGCCGTCATCACGCAGCCGGCGGCCAGTCAGCGCCGACCGTTGATTCTCGATGAGGCGGGGCAGGCGGCCTGGCTTGATCCCGAGACGCCGCTGCACGTGCTGCAGGGCTTGCTCGCCAGTGAACCGGCGGCGTTGCGCGAGCGGGTGCTGGCGAATCTGGTCAATGATCCAAAGCTCAATGGGCCGGAGTGCCTGACCCCGGGTTGATGTAAAAGCGAAAGATCGCAGCCCGGATCAGTGTAGGAGCTGCCGCAGGCTGCGATCTTTTGATCTTGCTGTTAAACCTTGAACTGATTGATCAACCGCCGCTGCTGCTCCGCCAATTTAGTCAGGCCGGCACTCGCCGAACTCGACTCATCCGCACCGCCCGCCACTTCATTCGCCACTTGACCGATATTGATCACGTTGCGGTTGATGTCATCCGCCACTGCGCTCTGTTCTTCCGCCGCACTGGCAATCTGCGTATTCATGTCGTTGATCACCGACACCGCCTGAGTAATCGTCTCCAGCGCTTCAGCCGCTTTCGCCGCGTGCTGCACGCTTTCGTCGGTGCGGTTCTGGCTGTCTTCCATGACCCGCACCACATCGCGGGTGCCCTGTTGCAGTTGCTGGATCATGCTCTGGATTTCTTCGGTGGCCTTCTGGGTTTTCTGCGCCAGATTGCGCACCTCGTCCGCCACCACCGCAAAACCGCGCCCTTGTTCGCCGGCCCGCGCCGCTTCGATTGCTGCGTTCAGCGCCAGCAGGTTGGTCTGCTCGGCGATCCCGCGAATCGCGGTGAGGATCGCGTTGATGTTTTCGCTGTCCTTGGCCAGCGTCTGTACCACCTCAACGGCCTTGCCGATCTCCACCGCCAGTACACCAATCGAGTTCGAGGTATCACGGACAATCTGCATGCCCTGGCCTGCGGCCTGATCCGCGTGGCTGGCGGCTTGCGCCGCCTGGGTGGCGTTGCGCGCCACGTCTTGCGCAGTCGCGGTCATCTCCTGCACCGCCGTGGCAACCTGATCGATCTCGGCCATCTGTTTCTGAATGCCGATGTTGGTGCGAATCGCGATGTCGGCAGTGTGCTCCGAGGAATCGCTGACGCTCTGCACCGACGTCACCACTTGAGTGATCATCGCCTGCAACTTGGCGAGGAAGGTGTTGAAACCCTTGGCAATCGAGCCGAGTTCATCGCTGCGATCACTGCTCAAGCGACGGGTCAGGTCGCCTTCACCTTTGGCGATGTCATCGAGCATGGCGACCATTTGCTTCAGTGGCCGGGCGATGCCGTGACCGACCAGCCAGATCACCAGCAGGCCGATGGCGGCAATGATCAGGCCGACCATGGCCATGCCGAAGGTGTCGGACTTGCGTTGCGCATCGAGGTCGGCCTGGAGTTTTTGCAGATCCGCCATCACCGCGTTCAACGGCAGTTGCAGCATCAGGGTCCAGCGCGCGTCGGTCTGGCCGATGCCGAACGGCAGGTACAGCTCGATGCGGCCCTTGTCCTTGTTGACCGAGTAGGTGACTTCACCGCGTTTGAGATTGGCCATGTTGGCGATCTGCTCGGCGTCGAGAATGTCGCTGACCTTTTCCCCGAATTTGCTCGGATCCTTGGTGTAAGCCACGATCCGGCCGTTGCCGCCGATCAGGGCCATTTGCCCGGCGCCGCTGTACAACTTCTGGTTGGCGCCGAGGAGCATTTCCTGGATGAAGTTCACCGACAGGTCGGCGCCGACGATGCCCTGGAATGCGCCGTTGAGCATGATCGGTTCAATGAACGAGGCGAGCATGACGACCTTGTCGCCGACCTTGTACGGCGCCGGATCGATCACGCAGGGCTTTTTCGTTTCCTTGGAGCAGAGGTAGTACTCACTGGCGCGCACCCCGGTGGACAGGGTTTTCTGATCGTCGACATCGGCCAGTTTGTCCACGCCCAGACTGCCGTCGGTATTGCGGAACCACCACGGCAGGAAGCGTCCGTTGGCGGGATCGATACCGGTCACGGCGCTGCCGACGTAGGCCGCGTCATTGTGGTCCAGGGCGTTTTTTTCCCAGCCGATGTAGGTGCCGAGAATCTTCGGATTCTTTTCGACGTTCTCCTTGATCAGGCTGATCAGTTGCTCACGGCTGACGCTCAGGCGCGGCTGGCCGTCGGCGCCCGGTGTGCCGAGCAGCGCGTTGACCCGCACCAGGCCGCCGGCAATCAGCAGCGGCGCTTCGAGTTCGCGCTGGATCTGGCTGACCTGGGTCTGCGCCAGTGAGGTCAGGCGTTGTTCGATGACCTGTTCGAACTGCGCCTGAGTGCGCTGTTGCACCATGTCTTGAGTGCGGGCACCGGAAAACAGCGCGTACAGCACCAGCGCGGCGACCACGCTGAGGACGATGGCGCCGGCCAGGGCGGCGACGGAAAACTGGATCGACTTGAACTTCATGGGAGCTCCGCACGCAAGAGGACGTCTGCGCTGTTGTATCGGCAGCAGGCATGGCGCCATGAGCGTTGAGCGGAACAAAGGGCCGGAGGATGTCGCAAATGGATCGGTGCGCGACGCAGCGGCAGCAGGCTTGCCGGTTGCTGTGAATTTTTTACGACAACAGCGGTGGGAAATTTCCGAAAGACGCTGCAACACGTCTGTTGTATCTGGCGCCGATACAATTCACCCCCTACGATACGCGGCAGGTTTTCAGGGAGCTTTTGAATGAACAAGACATTGGTTGTAAGTGCACTGAGCGCAGCGCTGTTGCTGGCCGGTTGTCAGTCGGTCAACACCACCAGCGGCGGAGCCGTTGGGGTGGAGCGCAAGCAGTACATGTTCAGCATGCTGTCCTCGCAAGAGGTCGACCAGATGTATGCCCAGTCCTATCAGAAGACCGTCGGCGAGGCGTCGAGCAAAGGCGTACTGGACAAGACCAGCCCGGAGGCCAAGCGGGTTCAGGCGATTGCCAACCGGCTGATCGCCCAGGCACCGAACTTCCGTCCGGACGCCGCGCAATGGCAGTGGGAAGTCAATCTGATCAAGAGCGACGAGCTCAACGCCAACTGCGGGCCTGGCGGCAAGATCATTTTCTACACCGGGCTGATCGACAGCCTGAAGCTGACCGACGATGAAATCGCTGCGGTCATGGGCCATGAAATCGCCCACGCCCTGCGCGAACACGGTCGTGAAGCGATGTCCAAGGCTTATGGTATTGAAATGGCCAAGCAGGGTGCCGGTGCGTTGTTCGGTCTGGGTCAGGACAGCCTGGCGCTGGCCGACACCGTGGCCAACTACGGCATGACCTTGCCCAACAGCCGCGCCAACGAAAACGAAGCCGACCTGATCGGCCTGGAACTGGCCGCCCGCGCCGGCTACAACCCGAATGCGGCGATCACCTTGTGGAACAAGATGAGCAAGGCTTCGGAAGGCGCACCGCCGGAGTTCATGAGCACTCACCCGGCCTCGGCCAGCCGGATCGCCTCGCTGCAGGCGGCGATTCCGAAGGTGATGCCGTTGTACGAGAAAGCCCCGAAGTCCTGATGGTTTTGCCGCAAGGCTGATGGCCCCTTCGCGAGCAGGCTCGCTCCCACCTTTGGAATGCATTCCACTGTGGGAGCGAGCCTGCTCGCGAAGAACGATAACTCGGTCTACCGACTTACGGGGTTAAACCCAGCCACTGCTCTGCATCGCCTTGTACACCGCCACGATCGCCAGAATCAGGAACGCCGAAGCCGCCAGACGACGGATCAAGGTCAATGGCAATTTCTCCGCGGCAAAGTTACCCGCCAATACCACCGGCACGTTGGCAATCAACATGCCCAGGGTGGTGCCGATAATCACCAGCCACAGCTCAGGGTATTGCGCCGCCAGCATCACGGTGGCGATCTGCGTCTTGTCACCGATTTCCGCGAGGAAAAACGCAATCAGCGTGGTCAGGAAGGGACCGAACTTGCGTGCGGTGCTGGCTTCATCGTCGTCCATCTTGTCCGGGACCAGCGTCCACAGCGCCGTGGCGGTGAAGCTCGCGGCGAGAATCCAGTGCAGCACCGAATCGGAGAAGAAGCTGCCGAACCAGGCGCCTACCGCACCGGCTGCCGCGTGGTTGGCCAGGGTCGCGGCGACGATACCGGCGATGATCGGCCAGGGTTTGCGAAAGCGAGCGGCGAGAATCAGCGCGAGCAGTTGCGTCTTGTCGCCGATTTCGGCCAAGGCAACGATTGCGGTGGGAACGAGTAACGAGTCCAGCATCAGGATTTTCCTAAGGGGCGGGTCGACACGGCTATGACACGTACAGCCTTCCCGCCCCGGGTAAGGTGTGCGTGTCATAGGTCTTGTCAAACTCTGCGATCCGTCTGGTGCGGACGCTTGGGTCGCATACGCCATGATCTGAGGATCAAGTATGTTGACGTATGCCGGACGAGCTTGGCGCTCGTGGGAGACTACTCCCCTAGGACGGAGCGGATTCTGCCTAGGCAGAATCCATTCGGCAAGTGCTAGTTTTCAGCCGCGCTTGGCCCGGTAAATCCGGAAACCATTGCCTTCTGCCTTGATCGCGCACACGCCCAGATGCTCTTCGATCAGCGGCTGATACTTCAGGAAGCTGTTCGCAACCAGGCGCAGTTCGCCACCGTTTTTCAGATGTTTTGCCGCTTTTCGCAGCAAGTTCTCGGTGGCGAAATAATCGGTGTGCACGCCGACATGGAACGGCGGGTTGCTCAGAATCGCGTTCAAACCCATCGGTGCAGCGTCGATTCCGTCACCGGTCAGCACTTCGGCGTCCAGACCGTTGGCCGCCAACGTCAGGCGACTGCTTGCGGCGGCGAAGGCATCGACGTCGAGCAAAGTTACCTGATTGTGCGGATAGCGACGTTTGACCGCCGCGCCCAAAACCCCGGCGCCACAACCGAAATCCAGCAGATGACCGCTCGGCAGTTTGTCCAGATGCTCCAGCAGCAGGGCGCTGCCGCGATCCAGTCGACCATGGCTGAACACGCCCGGCAGGCTGATGACTTTAAGCGGGCCTTCGGCCAGCGGCAGCTCATAAGTCTGCGCCAGGCTTTCCAGCGATTTAGCTTCGGGTGCATTGGCCACGGTGACTTGCCACAGTTGGCAGTGACGGGCGCTGTCGAGCTTGCGCGGCTTGCCGAACGGGTTGAGTTGCTTGGACGCACCCTCGATACCGCTGCGTTTTTCCCCGACCAGAAACACCTCGCGCCCGGGCAGACGTGCGGCCACGGCATTGAGGATGTAATCGGTCAGGTCCTTGGACTTGGGCAAAAACACCACGGCGCTGTCGAACTCGCGCTCCGGCACGTTCACACCGAAATGGCTGCGACCTTCGAAGCGCGCATCGAGAGCGGCTTGATCGCCGGCATGCCAGCACCAGCCGAACGCATTGGGCAGACGCCCGAGCAGATCGTCGGCGGGCAACCCGGCCAACAACAGCGAACCCTGGAATAACTCGGCCTGACGAAGCAGTACTTCACTGCGCGGATCCATAACTGCTCCCTGGAAAAAAAGTGCCGTAGTTTATCAACTGACGACCCGCAGCGCTGTACCGCTGAAGAATGCCTGGGCGTTTTCGGTCAATTGGCCGACGATGCGCTGCCGCGCTTCGCGACTGCCCCAGGCGTTGTGCGGAGTCACGATCAGCCGCGGAATATCGGCCGCCAGCAGCGGATTGCCGTTGACCGGCGGTTCGACGCTGAGCACATCGGTAGCCGCACCGCCGAGGTGACCGTTGCGCAGGGCGTCGGCCAAGGCTTGCTCGTCGATCAAACCGCCGCGAGCGGTGTTGACCACAAAGGCGCCGGGTTTCATCGACGCCAGCTCGCGGGCGCCGATGAAGTGCCGGGTGTGTTCGTTGAGCGGGCAGTGCAGGGTCAGGGCGTCGATCTGTGGCAGCAGTTCGTCCAGTGGCAGACGATCCGGGCGTGCCGGGCGGCCGGGTATCTGCCCGAGCAACACACGCATGCCAAACGCTTCGGCCAAGCGCGCGACCGCGCCGCCGAGCTCACCGTGACCAAGCAGGCCAAGGGTTTTGCCCTCCAGTTCGACAATCGGGTAGTCGAGCAGGCAGAACTGTCTGGCCTGCTGCCAGCGACCTTCGTCGACGGCTTTTTGATAATCGGCGAGGCGGGTGGCGAGGTTGAGCAGCAACATGATCGTGTGTTGCGCCACCGATGGCGTGCCGTAACCCTGACAGTTGCACACGGTGATGCCATGGGCGCGAACCGCGTCCAGATCGACGTTGTTGGTGCCGGTGGCGGTGATCAGGATCAGTTGCAGATCCGGGTTGGCGGCCATCGCGGCGGCATCGATGCGGATCTTGTTGGTGATCACCACGCTGGCACCGTGCAGGCGTTCGGCGACCTGATCAGGTGCGGTCTGGGCGAACAGTTGCAGGTCGCTGAAACAGGCGCGCAACGGGCTGAGGTCGAGATCGCCGAGATCCAGAGACGGGTGATCGAGGAATACGGCGCGGCGCGGGTTCGTCATCAACTGTACCTTTTGTGCTTGGAACGGAAGGCGTAATCTGGCGAGCCTACCAGATGAAACAATTGGTTACTCACAGCGCCCGCAATACCCAGTGGCGAGGGAGCTTGCTCCCGCTGGGCTGCGAAGCAGACCCAAACCCATTCACCGTACTGTGTCAGGCACACCGGTGTTTCAGGTTTTACGGCTGCTGCGCAGCCGAGCGGGAGCAAGCTCCCTCGCCACAGGGTTTGAGCCAGTTGATGAATTGTTTTTACTCATTAAAGAGGAGCCCCCATGTACTGGACCGAGTTCTTGACCGTTGCCCTGATCCACCTGTTGGCCGTGGCCAGCCCCGGCCCGGACTTTGCCGTGGTGGTGCGCGAGAGCGTGACCCATGGCCGTCGCGCCGGCACCTGGACCGCGCTGGGTGTGGGCACGGCGATTTTCCTGCACGTGGGTTATTCGCTGCTGGGCATTGGCCTGATCGTGTCGCAGTCGATCGTGCTGTTCAACGCCTTGAAATGGGCCGCCGCCGCGTACCTGCTGTACATCGGCTTCAAGGCCTTGCGCGCGCAGCCGGCGAAAAACCGTGACCGATGACCTGCACAAGGAGGCAGGCGTGCGCACCGCCCGTGGCGCCTTCACTTCGGGTTTCGTCACCAACGGCCTGAACCCGAAAGCCACGCTGTTCTTCCTGTCGCTGTTCACCGTGGTGATCAACCCGCACACGCCGCTGGCGGTGCAGGCCGGTTACGGCGTCTATCTGGCCGTAGCGACGGCTGTGTGGTTTTGCCTGGTGGCAATGCTGTTCAGTCAGCAACGTGTACGTGCCGGTTTTGCCCGCATGGGCCATTGGTTCGACCGCACCATGGGCGCGGTGCTGATCGCTCTCGGCGTGAAAATCGCGTTTACCGAGATGCATTGATCAACACTCACCTGTAGGAGCTGCCGCAGGCTGCGATCTTTTGATGTTGCTTTTAGAAGATCAAAAGATCGCAGCCAGCGTTAGCGCCTACAGAAGAGCAAGCGGCCTGATCGGCGCTGATTACCGGCAGATGCTGGCGCAAAGCTAGCATTTGTACGGCTGTGCAAATCATTCCTTCGGCTGATTTGACTGGGGTATAACGGCTCTAGAGTAACGCTCTCTACGCCAACACCGTGCAGCCAGAAAAGGGATTCATATGTTGCAGACTCGCGTCATTCCCCCGGCCGATGGGGCCTACCAGTATCCATTGCTGATCAAACGGCTGCTGATGTCCGGCGCCCGTTACGAGAAAACCCGCGAGATCATCTACCGAGACCAGTTGCGTTACAGCTATCCGACTTTGATCGAGCGGGTGGCGCGGCTGGCCAACGTGTTGACGGCGGCCGGGGTGAAGGCGGGTGATACCGTGGCGGTGATGGACTGGGACAGCCATCGCTACCTCGAATGCATGTTTGCCATTCCGATGATCGGCGCGGTGATCCACACCATCAACGTGCGTCTGTCGCCGGAGCAGATCCTCTACACCATGAACCACGCCGAGGACCGCTTCGTGCTGGTCAACAGCGAGTTCGTCGGGTTGTATCAGGCCATTGCGCCGCACCTGACCACGGTGGAGAAAACCCTGCTGCTGACCGATCTGCCGGAGAAAACCGCCGAGCTGCTGAACCTGGTCGGCGAGTACGAGCAACTGCTGGCCGCTGCAAGTGCGCAGTACGACTTTCAGGACTTCGACGAAAACTCGGTTGCCACCACCTTCTACACCACCGGCACTACCGGCAATCCGAAAGGCGTGTACTTCACCCATCGGCAACTGGTGCTGCACACCATGGGCGTGTCGACGATCATGGGCGCGATCGACAGCGTGCGCCTGCTTGGCACCAACGACGTGTACATGCCGATTACCCCGATGTTCCATGTGCATGCCTGGGGCTTGCCGTACGTGGCGACGATGCTCGGGCTCAAGCAGGTTTATCCGGGGCGTTACGACCCGGAGTTCCTGGTCGAGTTGTGGCGCAAGGAGAAGGTCACGTTCTCCCACTGCGTGCCGACCATCCTGCAAATGCTGCTCAATGCCAAGGGTGCGCAGGGCACCGATTTTGGCGGCTGGAAGATCGTCATCGGTGGCAGCGCGCTCAACCGCACGCTGTATGAAACCGCCAAGGCCCGGGGCATTCAACTGACGGCGGCCTACGGCATGTCGGAGACCGGGCCACTGGTTTCCTGTGCACATTTGAATGACGAGTTGATGGCCGGCACCGAAGACGAACGCACCACTTACCGGATCAAGGCCGGTGTGCCGGGGCCGCTGGTGGAAGCCGCGATTGTCGATGCCGAGGGCAACTTCCTGCCCGCCGACGGCGAAACCCAGGGCGAACTGGTGCTGCGTGCGCCATGGCTCACCGAAGGCTATTTCAACGAACCGCAGAAGGGCGCCGAGCTCTGGGCTGGCGGCTGGCTGCACACCGGCGATGTGGCAACGCTCGACAGCATGGGCGTGATCGACATCCGCGACCGCATCAAGGATGTGATCAAGACCGGCGGTGAGTGGATCTCCTCGCTGGACCTTGAAGACCTGATCAGCCGTCATGTGGCGGTACGCGAAGTAGCAGTGGTGGGTATCGCTGATCCGCAGTGGGGCGAGCGGCCGTTTGCACTGCTGGTAATCCGCGAAGGGCACGAGATCGGCGCGCGCGAACTCAAGGAACACCTCAAGCCGTTCGTGGAACTGGGACACCTGAGCAAGTGGGCGATTCCGAGCCAGATCGCCCTTGTTACGGAAATTCCCAAGACCAGTGTCGGCAAGCTCGACAAGAAGCGCATCCGCCTCGACATCACCGAATGGCAGGCCAACAACAGCACCTTCCTCTCGACACTTTGAGTGTCCGCTGGCGCGCCGAAACCGGCGCGCCAGACCCACCAAGCAAGCGCTTGGCTTGTTAAATCGAAAAATTCAGCCATCCTTGCCGTGCCGACATGTGTCGGACTGGCGAAAGGACTGTTCCAGAGTGGCCGGCAGCTGCAAATCACACTTTAGAGGGATCAAGCAGTACCCCCTGCTGGCTATAGTCCGCTCAAGGATTTTTAAGAACGGGGCACACGCACGAACAGGGGCGATGCAACTTTGGAGTGACGTCGGGTGGCTACTGGCTCCCGGTCTTCCAGGCGTTTTTAAAAGTACTCACTGCCATAACAATAATGCACATGGAGTAGCGTCGATGACATC
The DNA here is from genome assembly GCF_024748795.1 of Pseudomonas sp. B21-051. Lineage (NCBI taxonomy): Bacteria > Pseudomonadati > Pseudomonadota > Gammaproteobacteria > Pseudomonadales > Pseudomonadaceae > Pseudomonas > Pseudomonas sp. B21-051. The sequence goes on along the minus strand of NZ_CP087166.1, from coordinate 4,949,428 downwards.
AGTAAACCAGTTCTGGCGCCGGGCTAAACTGCCTCTGGCCGTCAGTCTTGCCTCTACGCTCGCCGGGCCCGCATTCGGCGTCAGTTTCAACGTCGGTGAAATCGAAGGTCAGTTCGACTCCTCGCTCTCCCTGGGCATGAGTATATCGACTCAGCAGCCGAACAAGGACCTTATTGGTGTCAACAACGGCGGCAAGGGCCTGTCCCAGACCTCCGACAACGGCCACCTGAACTTCAAGAGCGGGCAAGCCTTCTCGAAGATCTTCAAGGGCATCCATGATCTCGAATTGAAATACGGCGACACCGGGGTCTTCGTCCGGGGCAAATACTGGTACGACTTCGCGCTGCAGAATCAGGACCTGGAATACAAGGACGTCAGCAACCACAACCGCGACGTCGCGGCGCGTTCTTCCGGCGGGCAGATCCTCGACGCCTTCGTTTACCACAACTACTCGATCGCCGATGAGCCGGGTTCGGTGCGTCTGGGCAAGCAGGTGGTGAACTGGGGTGAAAGTACCTTCATCGGCGGCGGCATCAACTCGATCAACCCGATCGACGTGTCCGCGTTCCGTCGTCCGGGTGCCGAGATCAAGGAAGGCCTGATCCCGGTCAACATGTTCTACGTGTCGCAGAGCCTCACCGAAAACCTCTCGGCTGAAGGTTTCTACCAGATCGACTGGCAGAAGACCGTGACCGACAACTGCGGCACGTTCTTCTCGCAGCCGGACATCGTCACCACCGGTTGCGACGACAACCTGCGGGTACTGAACAAGCGTTCGACCATTCCGGGCATTGCGCTCGGGCCGTTGGCCGCCGCCGGCGTGGATGTCAACGAAGAGGGCGTGCTGGTGCGCCGTTCGCCTAACCGCAACGCCCGCGACAGCGGCCAGTGGGGCGTTTCCGCCAAGTACATGTTCGACCCGCTGGCCACCGAGTTCGGTGCCTACTTCATGAACTATCACAGTCGTGCGCCGATCTTCAGCGCCACCGGTGCGCCACAACGTATCTATAACGGCGTGGCAGCTTTGCCGGGGCCGTTCCAGGCGCTGGGGCCACTGGTCGTCGCAGGCAACTCGAACTACTTCATCGAATACCCTGAAGATATTCGCCTGTACGGTCTGAGCTTCTCCACCACCCTGCCTACCGGTACGGCGTGGAGCGGTGAGGTCAGCTACCGGCCGAATGCGCCGGTGCAGTTGAACTCCACCGACATTCTGTTCGCCGGCGTACGTCCGCTGGGTGGCGCGTTGACCAACGCGTCGATTCTCAACGGCGTGCCGGGCCAGGATCTGCACGGTTACAACCGTAAAGAAATTACCCAACTGCAAACCACCCTGACGCACTTCTTCGATCAGGTGATGGGCGCCAACCGTCTGACCCTGGTAGGTGAAGTCGGCGTGACCCACGTCGGTGGCCTGGAGAGCAAATCCGAAGCCCGTTACGGCCGCGATCCGGTGTTCGGTCCGGGTGAACTGCCTGCCACGGGTGGTCTCAACACCTGCTCGCAGATCCTCAACACCTCCACCATCAACGGTGCCGGTCCAGGGGCTTCGCGCGATAACGTTTCCAGCAACTGCAACAACGACGGTTTCACCACGGCCACCTCATGGGGCTATCGCGCTCGGGCCATCTGGGATTACAGCGACGTGTTCGCCGGTGTGAACCTCAAGCCGAACGTGGCCTGGTCGCATGACGTGAAAGGTTACTCGCCAGGTCCTGGCGGCAACTTCGAGGAAGGTCGCAAGGCCATCAGCCTCGGTCTCGATGCCGAATATCAGAACACCTATACCGCGAGCCTGGCCTACACCAACTTCTTTGGCGGCGACTACACGACCGTGGACGATCGTGACTTCGTGGCCTTGAGCGTCGGCGTGAACTTCTAAGCACAGTTTTTTCAGGACGAACACACATATGAAAATAACAAAGAGTCTGTTCCACGCGGGTGTTCTGGGTTTGTCGCTGCTGGCGACCAGCGTCATGGCGGCCGTTCCCGCCGCCGAAGCCGACAAGCTGGGCAAGAGCTTGACCCCGATGGGCGCCGAAATGGCCGGCAACGCCGACGGTTCGATCCCGGCCTGGAAACCGCTGGCGAAAAACGCCGGCACGGTCGACAGCAAGGGCTTCCTGTCCGATCCGTTCGGTAGTGAAAAGCCGCTGTTCACCATCACCGCGCAGAACGTCGAGCAGTACAAGGACAAGCTTGCACCGGGCCAGTACGCGATGTTCAAGCGCTACCCGGACACCTTCAAGATTCCGGTTTATCCGTCCCATCGCGGCTCGACCGTGCCGGATGACGTGTTCGCCGCGATCAAGAAAAACGCCACCACCACCAATCTGGTGGCGGGCGGCAACGGCCTGGAAAACTTCGATACCGCCGTACCGTTCCCGATTCCGAAAAGCGGTCTGGAAGTGATCTGGAACCACATCACCCGCTATCGCGGTGGCAGCGTGACCCGTCTGGTGACCCAGGCGACCCCGCAAACCAACGGCTCGTTCAGCCTGGTGTATTTCCAGGACCAGTTCGTGTTCCGCGACAAGATGAAGGACTACGACCCGGCCAACCCGGGCAACATCCTGTTCTACTTCAAGCAGAAAGTGACTGCGCCGGCACGTCTGGCCGGTACCGTACTGCTGGTGCACGAAACCCTCGACCAGGTGAAGGAGCCGCGCAAGGCCTGGGTTTACGCCACTGGCCAGCGCCGAGTACGTCAGGCACCGCAAGTATCGTATGACGGGCCGGGCACCGCCGCGGACGGCCTGCGTACTTCCGACAACCTCGACATGTACAACGGTGCACCGGATCGCTACGACTGGAAGCTCGAAGGCAAGAAAGAGATGTACATTGCCTCCAACAGCTACAAGATCGACTCGCCGACCCTCAAGTACGCCGACATCATCAAGGCCGGCCATATCAATCAGGACCTGACCCGTTACGAGCTGCGTCGTGTCTGGCACGTGGTCGCCACCCTGAAACCGGGTCAGCGCCATATCTATGCCAAACGTGACTTCTACATCGACGAGGACACCTGGCAGGCAGCGGTCATCGACCACTACGACGGTCGCGGTCAGCTGTGGCGTGTAGCCGAAGCGCATGCCGAGGACTACTACGACAAGCAAGTGCCGTGGTACGCGCTGGAAGCCCTGTACGACCTGCAATCGGGCCGCTACCTGGCGCTGGGCATGAAGAACGAAGAGAAATCAGCGTATGACTTCGGTTTCTCTGCCACCAAGAGCGAATTCCAGCCGGGCAACCTGGGCCAGGACGGTATCCGCTAAGCTTTGACCCGAGGCCGCATCCTCGAAAAAACGCCCCGACTGGTTCGGGGCGTTTTTTTTGCTTTGATTTTGTAGGAGCTGCCGCAGGCTGCGATCTTTTGATCCTGAAAGATCGCAGCCTGCGGCAGCTCCTACAAGGTTGCGCTTAACGGCTCGTGACCTTTTTGTAGCCATTTGTAGCAGCAACCTTCATAACCGCTACGTTTAAGGCTAGGCTGCGGACATCTGCTACGCCGCCAACAGCCATTCAAACAAGAGCCGGCCATGACTGATCTGTCCCCGCTTCCGGATCCTGCAAGCGCTGCCGTCGCGACACTGGACGGGCGTTTTTTTCGCCCGCCACTGCCCGACGGTTACGTTTTGCGACCGCGTCTGTGTGAACGCCTGAGCGCCGGGCTCGGTGGACGTCTGTTGCTGGTCTGCGCGCCTGCAGGGTTCGGCAAGAGTTCGCTCGCTGTGGAATTTTGTCAGAGCCTGCCGGCGCACTGGCAAAGCCTGTGGCTGGGATTGAGCCCACGGGACAACGATCCGGGGCGCTTTCTCGAGCGGTTGCTGGAAGGGCTGCAGGATTACTTTCCGGATCTGGGCAGTCGTGCGCTCGGCCTGTTGAAGATGCGCCAGCGCCATCAGCCTTTTGCCTTCGAAGAATGGCTCGACGGCTTGCTCGATGAGTTGGCCCTGCAACTGCAACCGACGGCGCCGCTGTTGCTGGTGCTCGACGACTACCATCTCGCCCAAGGCCCGGTACTCGACCGTTGCCTGCAGTTCTTCCTCAATCATCTGCCCGATGGCTTGCTGGTCATGGTCACCAGTCGGCAGCGCCCGGACTGGCATCTGGCGCGCCTGCGCCTGTCACGGCAACTGCTCGAACTGCACGAGCAGGATCTGCGCCTGACCCATGACGAAGCCCTGGCCCTGCTTGATCGGCATAGCACGTCGCTGCGGGGTGAGGCTCTGGAAAACCTGATTCTGCGCAGCGAAGGTTGGGTGGCCGGGCTGCGTTTCTGGTTGCTGGCGGCATCCGAAGCCGGCAACGAGACCGCATTGCCGCAAGCGCTGAACGGCGGGGAAGGGCTGATTCGCGACTACCTGCTCGAAGAAGTCATCGATTGCCTGCCTGTCGAGGTGCAAGCGTTTCTTTACGACACCGCCCCTCAGGAGCGCTTTTGCAGCGAACTGTGCGACGCGGTGCGCGAAGCCCACGACAGCGGCGAAATCCTGCGTTTTCTGTTGGCGCATCAAGTGTTCCTGGTGCCGCTGGACGAGCACGGTCACTGGTATCGCTATCACCATCTGTTTTCCGATCTGTTGCGCAGCCGGCCCATTGCTCGGGCGGTAGTGCCTGCGGCCACGCTGCACTTGCGCGCCTGCCGCTGGTTCAATGCGCAGGGCCTGCTCGATGAGGCGGTCGAGCAGGCGTTACGTGCCGGCCATCTGGATGTGGCGGCGAATCTGGTGCAGAACCTGTCCGAGGAACAGCTGCTCGCCGAGCAGAACGTTGGCATGTTGCTGCGCTGGAAGATGGACTTGCCCGACAGTCTGCTGATCAGTACGCCGCGCTTGATCGTGCTCTATAGCTGGGCGTTGGGGCTGGCCTGTCAGCTGGATGCCGCTGAAGAGCTGGCCAGTCATTTGAGTCGTTTCCTGCCGGCGCCTTCGGCTTCGGCGCAGAAGTCGATGCTTGCACAATGGCTGGCGCTCAGCGGGATCATCGCTCGTGGGCGTGGTCATCGTGAATTGACTCAACGCTATTGCAGCGAAGCGCTGGAAAGCCTGCCGGTGAAACGTTACGGGCAACGCCTGATGTGCCTGTCGACCCTGTCCAATCTGGCAATCGCCGACGGCGACCTGTGGCGCGCCCGGGGGTTGAACCGTGAGTCCCTCGAGCTGGCGCAGCGGGTTGGCAATCCGTTGTTCGAAGCCTTGGCGCATTATGACCGGGCGCGGGTGTTGCAGGCCCGTGGCGAGATACTGCGTGCGCTGGATGAAGTGCATCAGGGCCTGGAACGGTTGCGTGGACTGTCCCCGCAACGTCTGTATGCGGTGCGTGCGCGGCTGACGCTGTACGAAGGTTTTCTGTTGTCCATGCGCCTGCAACCCCAGCAGGCCCGGACTCGATTGCTGAGCGGTGTGGCCGAAGCGCGGGCCTGTCGCGATATCAGCGTGTTGATCGGCCATTGCGTGATCGCTCGTCTGGACGGCAGCTCAGGCGAGTTTGCCAAGGCCTTTGCCGAACTCGCCGAAGCCGAGCGCCTGATGCATATCTGGGATGTGCCACCGATCTACTATCTGGCGATGATCACCCTGGTCAAATGCGAACTGTGGCTGATGCAGGGCCGTACCGATTTGGCTGAAGCCTGGTTGGCACGACTGGGCCAGACCTACACCGGCGAGCGTGCCGCGGCGCCACCGGAATTTCATCCTCAGTTGCCATTGCATGTCGAACTGCAGCAAGCGCTGCTCGATGTGATTCAAGGGCAGCCGATGCTCGCCGAAGGGCGGTTGAATGTGCTGTTGGAAAATGGTCAGCAAACCGGTCGACAGTTGCTGTGTGTAATGGCGCTGGCGCAAAAGGTCGCCTTGTTGCTGGGCACAGGCCGCGAACCGGAAGCACGCAAGGCCTTGAGTCAGGCGCTGGAAGCGGCGGCTGGCGGCGTGATACAGCCGTTTGACGCACTGATCCGAGAATATCCGGACTGGTTGCGCAGCCAATTGCATGCTTCGCCGGCATTGGCAGGACAACCGTTACTGGCGCATTTTCCGCTGGTGGCGACTCGGCCAGTGGTTGAGTCCACCGCAGCCGAACAACTCAGCAGCCGAGAGCTGGCGGTACTGCGTTTGATTGCCCAGGGTTGTTCCAATCAGGAAATCAGCGAACAGCTGTTCATTTCACTGCACACCGTGAAAACCCATGCCAGCCATATCAACAGCAAACTGGGCGTTGAGCGGCGTACGCAGGCGGTGGCGCGGGCCAAGGAACTCGGTGTGTTGACCTAGCGCTAGGGCTTATCGACACCCGCAAAAAAGCCCCGAATGCTCGGGGCTTTTTTGCGGGTGTCCCGACCTGCGAGCAGGTCGGGTAGCCGTTGTATCAGGCCACCAGATCGTTGGCGCTGAAGCTGTTCACACCCACCAGCTGGATCTCGAAGTCCGCACCGGCGTTACCGCTGACGTTACCCGACAGCACGTGGTCGACGAAGCGCAGTTGACCTGCGCCGGTAAAATCGGCTGCACCGATGAAAGAGAAACCATTGAAACCGGCATCCAGCAGGTTGGCATCAAATTTCGTCAGGTCGATTTTGTCGCCCTGTGCGCTGTTGAAGTCGGCGATGACATCGCGGTTGATGCCCAGACCCATTTCGCTGACAGCGCCGAAAACAAAAGTATCTGCACCGGTGCCACCAATCAGGGTGTCGGCACCTGCTCCACCGTCAAGGATGTTGTTACCGGTGTTGCCGGTGATGGTGTTGTTCAGGGCGTTGCCGCTGCCGTTGAGGTTGTCGCTGCCGCGCAGGGTCAGGATCTCGACGTTGTTGCCCAGGGTGTAGCTGACCGAAGACACGATGGTGTCGATTTCGGTTGCGGAAGTACCGAGCTCAATCACCACGTCGCCCACGTTATCCACGACATAGGTATCGTTGCCGGCACCGCCGGACATGGTATCGGCGCCTGCCTTGCCGTCGAGGATGTTGTCGGCACCGTTGCCGGTCAAGGTGTTACCCAGGTCGTTGCCGACCAGGTACAGGCTGTCATTGCCCAGCAACTGACCGGCCTCGACGTTGGCCGACAAGACATAGCTGACGCTGGTCTGCACCAGGTCGTAGCCTTCGTTGGCGTTTTCAATGACCACGTCGTTGGCATTGTCGACGATGTAAGTGTCATCGCCCGTACCGCCGCTGAGGGTATCGGCTCCTGCCCCGCCATTAAGCAGGTCGTTACCGGCCCCGCCTTGCAGGTTGTTGGCCAGGGCGTTGCCGAGCAGGGTGTTGTTCAGATCGTTGCCCAGTACGGTGAAGGTGCCGGTGGCGCCAAGGGTGACGTTCTCGATGTTGCGCAGGCTGGTGCTGTTCAGGTCGACGGTGCCGGTCTGGGCTGTCGGGGTGTAGTTGACGTACAGGGTGTCCAGGCCTTCGTTGGCCAGTTCCTGAATCAGCGCCAGTTCACCGGCCTGATCGACCAGATAGGTGTCATTACCGGCACCGCCGATCATGGTGTCCAGACCGTCGCCACCGATCAGGATGTTGTTGCCGCTGTTGCCGATCAGCACGTTGTTGAGGGCGTTGCCGCTGGCGTTGAAGTTACCGGTACCGGTGAGGGTCAGGTTTTCCACGTTGGCACTGAGGGTGTAGCTCAGCGAGGCCATGACAGTATCGATTTCGTTGGCCAGGGTGCTGGTTTCGACCACGACATCGTTGGCGTTGTCGACGATATAAGTATCGTTGCCGGTGCCACCAATCAGGGTGTCGGCACCTGCTCCACCGTCAAGGATGTTGTTGCCGGTGTTGCCGGTGATGGTGTTGTTCAGGGCGTTGCCGGTGCCGTTGAGGTTGTCGCTGCCGCGCAGGGTCAGGATCTCGACGTTGTTGCCCAGGGTGTAGCTGACCGAAGACACGATGGTGTCGATTTCGGTTGCGGAAGTACCGAGCTCAATCACCACGTCGCCCACGTTATCCACGACATAGGTATCGTTGCCGGCACCGCCGGACATGGTATCGGCGCCTGCCTTGCCGTCGAGGATGTTGTCGGCACCGTTGCCGGTCAAGGTGTTACCCAGGTCGTTGCCGACCAGGTACAGGCTGTCATTGCCCAGCAACTGACCGGCCTCGACGTTGGCCGACAAGACATAGCTGACGCTGGTCTGCACCAGGTCGTAGCCTTCGTTGGCGTTCTCAATGACCACGTCGTTGGCATTGTCGACGATGTAAGTGTCATCGCCCGTACCGCCGCTGAGGGTATCGGCTCCTGCCCCGCCATTAAGCAGGTCGTTACCGGCCCCGCCTTGCAGGTTGTTGGCCAGGGCGTTGCCGAGCAGGGTGTTGTTCAGATCGTTGCCCAGTACGGTGAAGGTGCCGGTGGCGCCAAGGGTGACGTTCTCGATGTTGCGCAGGCTGGTGCTGTTCAGGTCGACGGTGCCGGTCTGGGCTGTCGGGGTGTAGTTGACGTACAGGGTGTCCAGGCCTTCGTTGGCCAGTTCCTGAATCAGCGCCAGTTCACCGGCCTGATCGACCAGATAGGTGTCATTACCGGCACCGCCGATCATGGTGTCCAGACCGTCGCCACCGATCAGGATGTTGTTGCCGCTGTTGCCGATCAGCACGTTGTTGAGGGCGTTGCCGCTGGCGTTGAAGTTACCGGTACCGGTGAGGGTCAGGTTTTCCACGTTGGCACTGAGGGTGTAGCTCAGCGAGGCCATGACAGTATCGATTTCGTTGGCCAGGGTGCTGGTTTCGACCACGACATCGTTGGCGTTGTCGACGATATAAGTATCGTTGCCGGTGCCACCAATCAGGGTGTCGGCACCTGCTCCACCGTCAAGGATGTTGTTGCCGGTGTTGCCGGTGATGGTGTTGTTCAGGGCGTTGCCGGTGCCGTTGAGGTTGTCGCTGCCGCGCAGGGTCAGGATCTCGACGTTGTTGCCCAGGGTGTAGCTGACCGAAGACACGATGGTGTCGATTTCGGTTGCGGAAGTACCGAGCTCAATCACCACGTCGCCCACGTTATCCACGACATAGGTATCGTTGCCGGCACCGCCGGACATGGTATCGGCGCCTGCCTTGCCGTCGAGGATGTTGTCGGCACCGTTGCCGGTCAAGGTGTTACCCAGGTCGTTGCCGACCAGGTACAGGCTGTCATTGCCCAGCAACTGACCGGCCTCGACGTTGGCCGACAAGACATAGCTGACGCTGGTCTGCACCAGGTCGTAGCCTTCGTTGGCGTTCTCAATGACCACGTCGTTGGCATTGTCGACGATGTAAGTGTCATCGCCCGTACCGCCGCTGAGGGTATCGGCTCCTGCCCCGCCATTAAGCAGGTCGTTACCGGCCCCGCCTTGCAGGTTGTTGGCCAGGGCGTTGCCGAGCAGGGTGTTGTTCAGATCGTTGCCCAGTACGGTGAAGGTGCCGGTGGCGCCAAGGGTGACGTTCTCGATGTTGCGCAGGCTGGTGCTGTTCAGGTCGACGGTGCCGGTCTGGGCTGTCGGGGTGTAGTTGACGTACAGGGTGTCCAGGCCTTCGTTGGCCAGTTCCTGAATCAGCGCCAGTTCACCGGCCTGATCGACCAGATAGGTGTCATTACCGGCACCGCCGATCATGGTGTCCAGACCGTCGCCACCGATCAGGATGTTGTTGCCGCTGTTGCCGATCAGCACGTTGTTGAGGGCGTTGCCGCTGGCGTTGAAGTTACCGGTACCGGTGAGGGTCAGGTTTTCCACGTTGGCACTGAGGGTGTAGCTCAGCGAGGCCATGACAGTATCGATTTCGTTGGCCAGGGTGCTGGTTTCGACCACGACATCGTTGGCGTTGTCGACGATATAAGTATCGTTGCCGGTGCCACCAATCAGGGTGTCGGCACCTGCTCCACCGTCAAGGATGTTGTTGCCGGTGTTGCCGGTGATGGTGTTGTTCAGGGCGTTGCCGGTGCCGTTGAGGTTGTCGCTGCCGCGCAGGGTCAGGATCTCGACGTTGTTGCCCAGGGTGTAGCTGACCGAAGACACGATGGTGTCGATTTCGGTTGCGGAAGTACCGAGCTCAATCACCACGTCGCCCACGTTATCCACGACATAGGTATCGTTGCCGGCACCGCCGGACATGGTATCGGCGCCTGCCTTGCCGTCGAGGATGTTGTCGGCACCGTTGCCGGTCAAGGTGTTACCCAGGTCGTTGCCGACCAGGTACAGGCTGTCATTGCCCAGCAACTGACCGGCCTCGACGTTGGCCGACAAGACATAGCTGACGCTGGTCTGCACCAGGTCGTAGCCTTCGTTGGCGTTCTCAATGACCACGTCGTTGGCATTGTCGACGATGTAAGTGTCATCGCCCGTACCGCCGCTGAGGGTATCGGCTCCTGCCCCGCCATTAAGCAGGTCGTTACCGGCCCCGCCTTGCAGGTTGTTGGCCAGGGCGTTGCCGAGCAGGGTGTTGTTCAGATCGTTGCCCAGTACGGTGAAGGTGCCGGTGGCGCCAAGGGTGACGTTCTCGATGTTGCGCAGGCTGGTGCTGTTCAGGTCGACGGTGCCGGTCTGGGCTGTCGGGGTGTAGTTGACGTACAGGGTGTCCAGGCCTTCGTTGGCCAGTTCCTGAATCAGCGCCAGTTCACCGGCCTGATCGACCAGATAGGTGTCATTACCGGCACCGCCGATCATGGTGTCCAGACCGTCGCCACCGATCAGGATGTTGTTGCCGCTGTTGCCGATCAGCACGTTGTTGAGGGCGTTGCCGCTGGCGTTGAAGTTACCGGTACCGGTGAGGGTCAGGTTTTCCACGTTGGCACTGAGGGTGTAGCTCAGCGAGGCCATGACAGTATCGATTTCGTTGGCCAGGGTGCTGGTTTCGACCACGACATCGTTGGCGTTGTCGACGATATAAGTATCGTTGCCGGTGCCACCAATCAGGGTGTCGGCACCTGCTCCCCCGTCAAGGATGTTGTTGCCGGTGTTGCCGGTGATGGTGTTGTTCAGGGCGTTGCCGGTGCCGTTGAGGTTGTCGCTGCCCCACAGGACGAGGTTTTCGAGGTTGTTGCCCAGTGAGTAATTCAGTGCGGCAATGACTGTATCGATTTCGGTCGGGGAGGTGCCGATCTCGATCACCACATCTCCGACGTTGTCGACGATATAGGTGTCGTTGCCACCACCACCGGACATGGTGTCGGCGCCCGCTCTGCCATCCAGCAGGTTATCCAGGCTATTACCGGTCAACACGTCATTGAAGGCTGATCCGATAGCGTTCTCGATCTTGGCGCCAATCGCGATCCCGAGACCGTCATTGATCAAGGTGTTGGTGTTGAGGTCGGTGAAGGCTTTACCGATCTGGCTGTAGGCGCCCTCATTCAAATTGATGTTGACGGCTGCGAGCTGGTTGCTGCCATCAATGGTGTCATTGCCACCTGCGTCCCAGATCGTCTCGAAGACGGACTGGTTGGCATCCCATTTGTAAACGTTGTCGCCGGTTTGCCAAAGCATGTTGGCGCCATACAGGCTTTGCATCGCAATGATGTCCAGCACCATTGGCGTCGTTGGCTGATAGGAATAGTTGCTGTTGTAACTCATCACGGTGAAGTGAACGTCATCAAACGACGGATCGAGCAATTGTTTGTTGGCTGCACTTGTATCGAAAGGATGCTTGAGACCCAGGGCATGTCCGATTTCATGCACAAAAGTCAGGTAGTCGTAGGTGCCTTTGACCGGATTCGGATCATCAGTAGCCATCCCGACCCATACATCGCCCGCAGCGGGCAAGTTGTCAGGAAAGTAAGCCCACGCCGCCGTTTTGTTGTCCATCAACCGATAGCCACCGAAGCGCAGATCACCCACAGTGCCCAGGTTATCGCTGGTCAGGGTGAAATTGATGTTGGCAACAGCACTCCACGCCCCCAGGGCCCCGATAATCGAAGTCTTCTGCGCGGTCGTCAGTTCATACAGTGCGTTGTATTCGTTCTTGGGGCTGTAATTGGTGGCGAAGTACGAAGTCCCCGGAGCCATGAAGCTATAACTGAGGTTGGTCGCCCCGAATGGATTCCAGTCGGATCCGAGCCAGAATTTACCGGCAATAAGGCTGTCGACGAGCGCGTTGCCAGTCAGTGAAGCGGGAAACGTGAAGGAGTACGTCAAGGGCGTAGGCATGCGGGGATTTCCTGAGTGCGCTGCGGCCCTTCCTGAATGCGACCGCTACAAAAAAATGCGATTTTGCACCAGAAACAATACATTTGACATCATTGAGCCATCATTTTTCGGATTGGTGGCGTCAAATAACTGACCGGGCGATCTGTATCGGCATGTGCAGTAGAATTCTGAAATAAGCCTCACGACCGTTCGTCCAGGATTTTTCATGACTGCTCTCAGCTCTACACTCATCCGCGAAACCTTCCCCGTCGGCCCGCTCCAGTGCAACTGCACGATCATCGGCGACCCGCTCACTAAAAAAGCCATCGTCGTCGATCCGGGCGGCAATCCTGACCTGATCATGGCGCGCCTCGATGCTCTTGGTCTGAAAGTGGTCAGCATCATCCACACCCACGCGCATCTCGATCACTTCCTCGCCTCCGGTCAGATGAAAGAGAAAACCGGTGCGACCCTGCACCTGCACAAGGAAGACCAGTTCCTGTGGGACAACCTCGAGATGCAATGCCAGATGTTCGGTGTGCCGTACTCTCCGGTGCCGTCACCGGATCGTTGGTTGAGCGACGATGAAGAACTGGCTTGCGGCTGTGGTGTCGCGCTGCATACCCCGGGACATACACCTGGTTCCATGAGCTTTTGGTTTTCCGAGGCTAAGCTGTTGATTGCCGGCGACACGTTGTTTCGTCGCGGGGTAGGGCGCACGGATTTGTGGGGCGGCGATCAGGCGACCATCGTGCGATCGATCAAGCAGCGGCTGTACACGCTCGACGAAGACGCAATCGTGGTTGCCGGGCATGGTCCGGACACGCGTCTCGGAGATGAAATGCGCGAAAACCCGTTCGTGCGCGCCTAAACATTTTGTCACGAGTGTGCAGCGGAATTTTTCGGCATTGTCATGATCCAACGCCCGCACAGGTCTATTGCCTGGGGCCGCTGCCACACAGAATGCGAAAATCAGGAGCTCTTCATGTTCACCACGCCTCGTTTGATTATTGTTGCTACTGCTGTAGCCATGTTGGCCGGCTGCGCCTCGCCCAACCCGTATGACAACCAGGGCCAGGCCGACGGTGGCGGTGTGAGCAAAACCGCCAAGTACGGTGGCCTCGGCGCTCTGGCCGGTGCTTTGGCGGGTGCCGCCATCGACCACAACAACCGTGGCAAGGGCGCCCTGATTGGCGCGGCGGTGGTCGGTGCATCGGCCGCGGGTTACGGTTACTACGCCGACCAGCAAGAGAAAAAGCTGCGCGCCAGCATGGCCAACACCGGGGTTGAAGTGCAGCGCCAGGGCGATCAGATCAAGCTGATCATGCCGGGCAACATCACCTTCGCCACCGATTCGGCGAACATCGCCCCAAGCTTCTACCAGCCGCTGAACAACCTGGCGAACTCGCTGAAGGAGTTCAACCAGAACCAGATCGAAATCGTCGGCTACACCGACAGCACCGGCAGCCGCCAGCACAACATGGACCTGTCTCAGCGTCGTGCGCAGAGCGTGGCGACCTACCTGACCTCGCAAGGTGTCAGCGGTGCCAACCTCTCGGCCCGTGGCGCCGGCCCGGATAACCCGATTGCCAGTAACGGCGACGTCAATGGCCGCGCGCAGAACCGTCGCGTCGAGGTCAACCTGAAGGCGATCCCGGGTCAGCAGTATGGTGGTCAGCAGCAACAGCCGGGTACGGTTCAGCAGTATCCGTAAGCGATCGTCCGAATGAAAAAATGCCCGGTCTGAGCCCGGGCATTTTTATGGTCTGAACGCAGTTGCCCTGTAGGAGCTGCGGCACGCTGCGATCTTTTGATCTTTAGCTTTGACACCAAGATCAAAAGATCGCAGCCTCGTTTCACTCGGCAGCTCCTACAGGGTTATTGGGACAGTCAACAGAAGCTCGATAGGCACAAAAAAGCCCCCGGACAACCGAATTGTCCGGGGGCTTTTTGTTGGGCGCGAAACCCGATTACTTCTTCAGGCCGTAATGCTCATCGAGCATGCCCGGCGAGTTCGGGGCTTTCGGTGCGTAGTCGCGTGGCGGCTCCTGATCGCGCGGTGGCGTCAGACGTTCGCGCGGTGCCTGCGCGGCATCGGCGTGCAAAGCAGCGATCAGGCGTTGACGGGTCTGCTCGTCCAGGGCCAGACGGTTGGCACCCTCGGCGAGGTGATCCTGCACTTCCTGATAGCTTTGGGTCAGCTTCTTGACCAGCGTTGCGGTGCTGTTGAAGTGGGTGACCACCTCGTTTTGATAGCTGTCGAAACGCTCCTGGATATCATCCAGTTGACGCTGCGTGCGGCTCGGCGCGGCATTCGGTGCGACGCGAGCGATCAGGAATCCAATGGCGACACCCACAACCAGGGCAAGAGTCGGTAACAACCAAACTAAGAGCGAGTGTTCCACGAGTCCTTCCTCTATAAACGGCTTTGCTTTACGTTAACGGCTCGAACCTGCGCTGTATACCGCGATTCACTCGCAATAGATTGGCACAGACAATTTGCTAGACGAGTCGACCCGATTCGAGGTCACGGAGTTCCTTCCTTGCTGATGCGTGAAACCCCTGTAGTGATTGCCGGCCCAGTCGGCCAAATCGAAGCGCTGTACCTCGATAACGAGCAGCCAGTCGGCATCGCGCTGATCTGCCATCCGAACCCGGTGCAGGGCGGCACCATGCTCAACAAGGTCGTCTCGACCCTGCAGCGCACCGCGCGCGACGCCGGTCTGATTACCTTGCGCTTCAACTATCGCGGCGTCGGTGCCAGCGAAGGTTCCCACGACATGGGCAGCGGTGAAGTCGACGACGCTCAGGCTGCCGCCGCCTGGCTACTGGAAAAGCATCCGGAGCTGCCGCTGACCCTGTTCGGTTTCTCCTTCGGCGGATTTGTTGCAGCAAGTCTCGGCGGCCGTCTCGAAGCGCAAGGCGTGCAGTCGAAGCACCTGTTCATGGTCGCGCCGGCGGTGATGCGTCTGGGCGATCAGGATCAACTGCCACAGCACGGCGAGTTGACCGTGATCCAGCCGGAAACCGACGAAGTGATCGATCCGCAGTTGGTCTACGACTGGTCGGAACAACTCCAACGCCCCCATGAGCTGCTGAAAGTGGCAGAATGCGGACACTTTTTTCATGGCAAGCTGACCGATCTCAAGGATCTGATCCTGCCGCGTCTCTCGAATTGATTGCAGTCTGACAAGCGATTACCCATGACGAACCGTACCCGTATCCTCACCGGCATCACCACCACCGGCACGCCGCACCTGGGCAACTACGCCGGCGCCATTCGCCCGGCGATCCTCGCGAGCCGCGACAGCAATGCCGATTCGTTCTACTTCCTGGCCGACTACCACGCCCTGATCAAATGCGATGACCCGCTGCGCATCCAGCGCTCGCGTCTGGAAATCGCCGCGACCTGGCTGGCCGGTGGCCTGGATGTCGATCGCGTGACCTTCTATCGCCAGTCCGACATCCCGGAAATCCCTGAGCTGACCTGGCTGCTGACCTGCGTCGCCGCCAAGGGCCTGCTCAACCGTGCGCACGCCTACAAGGCCTCGGTGGACAAGAACGTCGAGAGCGGTGAAGACCCGGATGCCGGGATCACCATGGGCCTCTACAGCTACCCGGTGCTGATGGCGGCGGACATCCTGATGTTCAACGCGCACAAGGTGCCGGTCGGTCGCGACCAGATCCAGCACGTGGAAATGGCCCGCGACATCGGTCAGCGCTTCAACCATCTGTTCGGCCAGGGCAAGGAGTTCTTCACCATGCCCGAAGCGCTGATCGAGGAAAGTGTGGCGACGTTGCCGGGCCTCGACGGGCGCAAGATGTCCAAGAGCTACGACAACACCATCCCGCTGTTCTCCAGCGCCAAGGAGATGAAAGACGCGATCTCGCGGATCGTCACCGACTCCAAAGCGCCGGGCGAAGCCAAGGATCCGGACAACTCGCACCTGTTCACCTTGTTCCAGGCGTTCGCCACGCCGGCGCAGGCTGACGAATTCCGCAGCGAACTGCTCGGCGGTCTGGGTTGGGGCGAGGCGAAAAACCGTCTGTTCCAGTTGCTGGATAACGAGTTGGGCGAGTCCCGCGAGCGTTACCACCAGTTGATCGAACGCCCGGCGGATCTGGAAGACATCCTGCAACACGGCGCGAAAAAGGCCCGTGCGGTGGCGACGCCGTTCCTCAACGAACTGCGTGAAGCGGTCGGCCTGCGTTCTTTCGTCAATCAAGTGCAAGTCGCTGCGACCACCAAAAAGAAAGCCGTGAAAGCTGCACGTTTCGTCAGCTTCCGTGAAGACGACGGCAGCTTCCGCTTCCGTCTGCTGGCGGCCGATGGCGAGCAACTGCTGCTGTCGCGCAACTTTGCCGACGGCAAAACCGCCGGCCAGGTGACCAAGCAACTGCAAGCCGGTCAGGCGCTGGACATCCGCAATCAAGACCTGAGCTTCAGCGTGTGGCTCGAAGGCGAGTGCGTCGGTGACAGCCCGGCGTTCGCTGATGCTGCTGCGCGGGACGCGGCCATCGAGGCTCTGCGCGTTGCACTGACCCCGGTTCAGGACTAATCCGCGGCGCGGCCCGACCAAGGGCTGATTGCCATTCCTACGGGCCGTCGCTACAGTGACGGCCCGTTTTTGTTGCCTTGCTAACGAATTATGACGCCCCTAGAACGATACCAAGCTGATCTGAAACGCCCGGACTTCTTCCATGACGCGGCGCAGGAAACTGCCGTGCGTCATCTGCAGCGCCTGTATGACGATCTGATCGCGGCCGAGCAGAACAAGCCGGGTTTGCTGGGCAAGCTGTTTGGCAAGAAGGATCAGACGCCGGTCAAGGGCCTGTACTTCTGGGGCGGCGTGGGTCGCGGCAAGACTTACCTGGTCGACACCTTCTTCGAAGCGCTGCCGTTCAAGGAAAAGACCCGCACTCACTTCCACCGCTTCATGAAACGTGTGCACGAAGAGATGAAAACCCTCGGCGGCGAGAAAAACCCGCTGACCATCATCGCCAAGCGCTTTGCGACCGAGTCACGAGTGATCTGCTTCGATGAATTCTTCGTCTCCGACATCACCGACGCGATGATCCTCGGCACGCTGATGGAAGAACTGTTCAAGAACGGCGTGACCCTGGTCGCGACCTCGAACATCGTTCCGGATGGCCTGTACAAGGACGGTCTGCAGCGTGCGCGCTTCCTGCCGGCCATTGCGCTGATCAAGCAGAACACTGAAATCGTTAACGTCGACAGCGGCGTCGACTACCGTCTGCGCCACCTCGAACAAGCGGAGCTGTTCCACTATCCGCTGGACGAAGCCGCGCACGAAAGCCTGCGCAAGAGCTTCAAGGCACTCACACCAGAGTGCACTGCAGCGGTCGAGAACGATGTGCTGATCATTGAAAACCGTGAAATCCGTGCGCTGCGCACCTGCGACGACGTAGCCTGGTTCGACTTCCGCGAACTGTGCGACGGCCCACGCAGCCAGAACGATTACATCGAACTGGGCAAGATCTTCCACGCTGTGCTGCTTAGCGGCGTCGAGCAGATGAGCGTCACCACCGACGACATCGCCCGGCGCTTCATCAACATGGTCGACGAGTTCTACGACCGTAACGTCAAGCTGATCATTTCTGCCGAAGTCGAGTTGAAAGACCTTTACACCGGCGGACGCCTGACGTTCGAGTTCCAGCGTACCCTCAGCCGTCTGCTGGAGATGCAATCCCACGAATTCCTGTCCCGGGCGCACAAGCCTTAAACCGATTCGGCATATAAAAAAGGGCCTGCAATTGCAGGCCCTTTTTTGTGCGCGGAAGAATCAAAGGATCGCAGGCTTCGCCAGCTCCTACAGGTGCATCCCAATCTGTAGGAGCTGCCGCAGGCTGCGATCTTTTGCTTTAGGCGGCCTGCTGAAACTGCTGCCGATACTGGTTCGGCGACAGCTCCGTATGCTGGCGAAACAGCCGCGCAAAGAAACTCGCATCGTCGTACCCGACCTCATAACTGATGGTCTTGATGCTCTTGCGGCTGCCCGACAACAGACCCTTGGCGGTCTCGATGCGCAGGCGTTGCAGGTAGTGCAGCGGTTTGTCGCCGGTCGCGGTCTGAAAGCGGCGCATGAAGTTGCGGATGCTCATGCCGTGCTCGCGGGCCACGTCTTCGAAGCGGAACTTGTCGGCGAAATGCTCTTCGAGCCAGTGCTGGATCTGCAGGATGATCACGTCCTGGTGCAGCTTCTGCCCGCCGAACCCGATGCGACCCGGCGAATAGCTGCGCTGCACTTCATACAAAATGTCGCGGGCCACGGCTTGCGCCACGTTGGCGCCGCAGAAGCGTTCGATCAGGTAGATATAGAGGTCGCAGGCCGAAGTGGTGCCGCCGGCGCAATACAGATTGTCGGCGTCGGTCAGGTGCTTGTCCTGATTGAGGTACACCTTGGGGAAGCGTTCGGCGAAGGCATTGAAGAAACGCCAGTAGGTGGTCGCTTCCTTGCCATTGAGCAGTCCGGCCTCGGCCAGCCAGAACACCCCGGTGGCTTCGCCGCAGAGCACGGCACCGCGTGCGTGCTGCTCGCGCAGCCACGGCAGGATTTGTGGATAACGGCCGCACAGGGTTTCGAAGTCGTCCCAGAACGCCGGGAGGATGATGACGTCGGCGTTTTCCAGGCCGCCGTCCACCGGCATCATCACGTCACTGAAGCTGTTCACCGGTTTGCCGTCTGGGCTGACCAGGCGGGTTTCAAACGCCGGTGTCAGGCCGTGGCCCAGTTGTTTGCCGTAACGCAGGCTGGCCAGATGGAAGAAATCCTTGGCTTGCATGAGAGTGGATGCGAAAACCCGGTCGATTGCCAGGATGCTGACGCGCCGCAAGGGCGTGGAGACTTGCTTGGACATAATTCAACTTTTGTTTTGTTTTTATAAGGGAAAGTGGTCACCAGACGGCTGGATCGTCTTATTTTTTGTCGGATGTGTCCAGTGTCCTGTGTCGGAGGTGAGGCTTAGTCTCTGAAGGTCATAATTCTCCAACAAGAATGAAAGGTGCCGCATGATCCCCAGAACCTTGTTCAGCTCCGAGCACGAATTGTTCCGCGACAGCGTACGAACCTTCCTCGAAAAAGAGGCCGTGCCGTTCCATGCGCAATGGGAGAAACAAGGCCACATCGACCGCAAGTTGTGGAACAAGGCCGGGGAGGCGGGGATGCTCTGCTCGCACCTGCCGGAAGAATACGGCGGTCTGGGTGCGGACTTTCTGTACAGCGCGGTGGTGATCGAAGAGGTTGGTCGCTTGGGTCTGACCGGTATCGGTTTCTCGCTGCATTCGGACATCGTCGCGCCGTATATCCTGCATTACGGCAGTGAAGCGCTGAAGCACAAATACCTGCCGAAACTGGTCTCGGGCGAGATGGTCAGCGCGATTGCCATGACCGAGCCGGGTGCCGGTTCCGACCTGCAAGGGGTCAAGACCACGGCGGTGCTGGATGGCGACGAGTACGTGATCAACGGCTCCAAGACCTTCATTACCAACGGCTTCCTCGCTGACCTGGTGATTGTGGTCGCCAAGACCGATCCGAAGGCCGGCGCCAAGGGCACCAGCCTGTTTGTGGTAGAGGCGAATATGCCGGGCTTCGAGAAGGGCAAACGCCTGGAGAAGGTCGGAATGAAGGCCCAGGACACGTCGGAATTGTTCTTCCAGGACGTGCGCGTTCCCAAGGAAAACCTGCTGGGTCAGGCCGGGGCAGGGTTTGCCTACCTGATGCAGGAATTGCCGCAGGAACGTCTCACGGTGGCGATTGGTGGTCTGGCCTCAGCCGAAGCTGCGCTGAAGTGGACGCTGGATTACACCCGTGATCGCAAGGCGTTCGGCAAGGCGATCGCCGATTTCCAGAACACCCGCTTCAAACTGGCGGAAATGGCGACGGAAATTCAGATCGGCCGAGTATTTGTCGACAAGTGCCTGGAACTGCATCTGCTGGGCAAACTGGATGTGCCGACGGCGGCGATGGCCAAATACTGGGGCACCGACCTGCAATGCAAGGTGCTCGACGAGTGCGTGCAGTTGCATGGCGGCTACGGCTTCATGTGGGAGTACCCGGTGGCCCGGGCGTGGGCGGATGCGCGCGTGCAGCGCATCTATGCCGGCACCAATGAAATCATGAAGGAGATCATTGCGCGGTCGCTGTGAGTTTTGCAGTGAATTGATGGGCCCCTTCGCGAGCAGGCTCGCTCCCACAGGGATTACCGTACCTGTGGGAGCGAGCCTGCTCGCGAAGCTTTTAGCGGTCGATCAAGGCGCCGGATTCGGATGATCCTTGTGAATCGCTTCGATTCCCGCCAGCACTTCATCGGAAAGTTTCAGATCAAAACTGGCAATGTTGCTGTCCAGTTGCTCAAGTGTCGTCGCGCCAATGATGTTGCTGGTGACGAACGGTTGCTGAGTAACGAACGCCAGCGCCATCTGCGCCGGATCCAGACCGTGTTCACGGGCCAGGGCCACATAACGGCTGCAGGCAGCTTCCGATTGCGCGTTGAAATAGCGGCTGAAGCGGCTGTAGAGGCTCAGGCGACCTTTCGGTGGGCGAGCGCCACCTTCGTACTTGCCGGACAGGAAACCGAACGCCAGCGGCGAGTAGGCGAGCAGGCCACACTGTTCGCGGATGGCAATTTCCGCCAGGCCGATTTCGAAGCTGCGGTTGAGCAGGTTGTACGGGTTCTGGATCGACACCGCACGCGGCCAGCCACGGGCTTCGGCCAGGGCGAGGAAACGCATGGTGCCCCACGGGGTTTCGTTGGACAGGCCGATATGGCGGATCTTGCCGGCCTTGACCTGCTCGTCGAGCGCTTCGAGGGTGTCTTCGAGCGGCGTCAGGTTGGCTTCGATCTTGTGCTTGTAGCCCAGCTGTCCGAAAAAGTTGGTGCTGCGCTCTGGCCAGTGCAATTGATACAGGTCGATGTAGTCAGTCTGCAGGCGCTCAAGGCTGGCATCCACCGCGGCGGTGATGTGCTGGCGGTTGTGGCGCAGGTTTTTGTCGCGGATGTAGTCGATGGTGTTGCCGGGGCCGGCGATCTTGCTCGCGAGGATCCAGTCGGCGCGGTCGCCGCGACGCTTGAAGTAGTTGCCGATGTAGCGCTCGGTGGTGGCGTAGGTGTCGGCTTTCGGCGGCACCGGGTACATCTCGGCGGTGTCGATGAAATTGATCCCGGCTTCCTTGGCCCGCTCGATCTGGGCGAAGGCTTCAGCCTCAGTGTTTTGCTCGCCCCAGGTCATGGTGCCGAGGCAGATTGCACTCACGTTCAGGTCGGTACGGCCTAGCTGGCGATAGTCCATCGGGTGCTCCTTGGGCAAAACAATCATAAAAGCAGGTTGAAAAATTTTTCGCAATCTGCATAATTGCCGACCTCTTTCTGCAGTGGAAGTGATGCGCCGCCGCCGAAGAATCTTGCCGTTGAACGGACGCGCCGACCCGAGCCCCCGAAAGCGTCTGTATCCGGCTGCCTTTGACTTGTCAAAGTACGCACTATTCAGTAAGATCCGCCGTCTTATTTACAGGCGGCCCCTGAGGCTATAAAGAATGAAAACTTTTACTGCTAAACCGGAAACAGTAAAGCGCGACTGGTTTGTCGTCGACGCTGCTGGTCAGACCCTGGGTCGTCTGGCCACCGAAATCGCGAGCCGTCTGCGTGGCAAGCACAAGCCTGAGTACACTCCTCACGTTGACACCGGCGACTACATCGTCGTAATCAACGCCGAGCAGATCCGTGTTACCGGCGCTAAAACCACTGACAAAATGTACTACTCCCACTCCGGTTTCCCGGGCGGCATCAAGTCGATCAACTTTGAAAAGCTGATCGCCAAAGCCCCTGAGCGCGTGATCGAGACCGCGGTTAAAGGCATGCTGCCTAAGAACCCGCTGGGTCGTGACATGTACCGTAAGCTGAAAGTCTATGCGGGCGCTGCACACCCTCATACTGCTCAGCAGCCCCAAGAACTGAAGATTTAACGGAATAGTTCATTATGTCGGCGACTCAAAATTACGGCACTGGCCGTCGCAAGACCGCAACCGCACGCGTTTTCCTGCGTCCGGGTACTGGTAACATCTCCATCAACAACCGTTCGCTGGATAACTTCTTCGGCCGCGAAACTGCCCGCATGGTAGTTCGTCAGCCGCTGGAGCTGACCGAGACTGTCGAGAAATTCGACATCTACGTCACCGTGATCGGCGGTGGTGTAAGTGGTCAAGCTGGCGCAATCCGCCACGGCATCACTCGCGCTCTGATGGACTACGACGAAACCCTGCGTAGCGCTCTGCGCAAAGCTGGCTTCGTTACTCGCGACGCCCGTGAAGTTGAACGTAAGAAAGTTGGTCTGCGTAAAGCGCGTAAGCGTCCGCAGTACTCGAAGCGTTAATTCGTTTCCACGTTCAAAAAAGAACGCCCGATTCCTCACGGAACCGGGCGTTTTTTTATGCCCGCGATTTATCAAAAGAATTGCGCTGTGACAACTTGCCACATTCGTAGACCCCCTATACTGCAAGGCTTGAGGGTATGAGCTCCGGGTAATTCCCTTGTCAGAATTGGGGCTTTTCATTACCATCTCGGCAAAATTTTTATAAGTAACATTGATTTATTTAGTAGATGCCTGATTTAACAGGCCACAAAGCTGATGGGAGAGGACTGAATGAGCAATGACGGCGTGAATGCAGGCCGGCGTCGCTTCTTGGTAGCAGCCACATCCGTGGTGGGTGCTGCAGGAGCGGTGGGGGCTGCGGTCCCGTTCGTGGGGTCATGGTTTCCCAGTGCCAAGGCGAAAGCCGCCGGTGCACCGGTGAAAGTGAATGTCAGCAAGATCGAGCCAGGACAGCAGATGATTGCCGAGTGGCGCGGCCAGCCGGTGTTCATTGTCCGCCGTACTGCGGAAATCCTGGGGAATCTCAAGAAGATCGAGGGCCAGCTCTCCGATCCGACTTCCAAAAACTCCACGCAACCTACCTATGTCGATCCTGAAGTGCGCTCGATCAAGCCGGAAATTCTGCTGCTGATCGGGATCTGCACGCACCTGGGTTGCTCACCAACCTTCCGTCCCGAAGTGGCACCTGCGGATCTGGGTAAAGACTGGGTCGGTGGCTATTTCTGCCCTTGCCACGGTTCCCACTACGATCTGGCTGGCCGCGTCTACAAGTCGCAACCTGCGCCTTTGAACCTGCCAGTTCCCCCGCATTCCTATGAGACCGATGACCTGATTGTCATTGGCGTCGATACGGAGAAAGCGTGATGAGCAAGTTCATGGATTGGGTGGATGCGCGCTTCCCCGCGACCAAAATGTGGGAAGACCATCTCAGCAAGTATTACGCGCCAAAAAACTTCAACTTCTTCTATTTCTTCGGCTCCCTGGCGCTGCTGGTGCTGGTCAACCAGATCGTCACCGGTGTCTGGCTGACGATGAGCTACACCCCGTCGGCAGAAGAGGCGTTCGCCTCTGTCGAATACATCATGCGCGATGTCGAGTACGGCTCGATCCTGCGTCTGCTGCACTCGACCGGCGCGTCGGCGTTCTTCATCGTGGTCTATCTGCACATGTTCCGTGGCCTGCTCTACGGTTCTTACCAGAAACCACGTGAACTCGTCTGGGTGTTCGGCATGCTGATCTACCTGGCGCTGATGGCCGAGGCCTTCATGGGTTATCTGCTGCCGTGGGGCCAGATGTCCTACTGGGGTGCCCAGGTGATCATCTCGCTGTTCGGTGCGATTCCGGTGATCGGTAACGACCTGACCCAGTGGATTCGTGGTGACTACCTGATCTCCGGAATCACCCTGAACCGCTTCTTCGCCCTGCACGTCGTGGCGCTGCCGATCGTGATCCTTGGTCTGGTGGTGCTGCACATTCTGGCGCTGCACGAAGTGGGTTCGAACAACCCTGATGGCGTCGACATCAAGAAGCACAAAGACGAAAACGGTATCCCGCTGGATGGCATTGCCTTCCATCCGTACTACACCGTGAAAGACATCGTCGGTGTGGTGGTGTTCCTGTTTATCTTCTGCTTTATCGTGTTTTTCTTCCCGGAAATGGGCGGCTACTTCCTCGAAAAACCAAACTTCGAGCAAGCCAACCCGTTCAAGACGCCTGAGCACATTGCACCGGTCTGGTACTTCACGCCGTTCTACGCGATCTTGCGTGCGATCCCGGACAAACTCATGGGCGTGATCGCCATGGGCGCCTCGATTGCCATGTTGTTCGTGCTGCCGTGGCTGGATCGCAGTCCGGTCAAATCGATGCGCTACAAGGGCTGGATGAGCAAAGCCTGGCTGGTGGTGTTCTGCATTTCCTTTGTGATCCTCGGCATTCTGGGCGTACTGGCCCCGACGCCGGAGCGCACGCTGGTGTCGCAGGTCTGCACCTTCCTGTACTTCGCCTACTTCATTCTGATGCCGTTCTACACCAGGCTCGAGAAGACCAAACCGGTTCCGGAAAGGGTGACTGGCTGATGAAAAAGTTATTTTTTGCTCTGATTTTTGCTGCTCTGCCTGTGCTGTCTTTCGCCGCCGAACACGGTGGTCCGGAGCTGGAAAAAATCGAAATCGACCTGTCCGACAAGGCTGCCCTGCAAGATGGTGCGCGGACCTTCGCCAACTATTGCATGGGTTGCCACAGTGCCAAGTTCCAGCGTTACGAGCGGGTTGCCGATGATCTTGGTATTCCCCACGAAATGATGCTCGAGAAGCTGGTGTTCACTGGCGCCAAGATCGGCGACCACATGAACATCGGCATGCAGCCGGCGGACGCCAAGACCTGGTTCGGTGCTGCTCCGCCGGACCTGACCCTGGTGGCGCGTGTGCGTGGCACTGACTGGCTCTACGGTTACCTGCGCTCGTTCTACGAAGATCCGGCACGTCCTTGGGGCGTGAACAACAAGGTCTTCCCGAGCGTCGGCATGCCTAACGTGCTGGTCGGCCTGCAAGGTCGTCAGGTAGTGGGCTGCAAGCAAGTGCAGATCGTCGAGGATGGCAAGAAGCAATACGATCCGCTGACCGGTACGCCGCTGACGCATGAAGCGTGCGATCAGCTGACCATCGTGCCGAAATCCGGTGCTCTGAACGAAGAGCAGTTCGATGAGAAGGTCAAGAATCTGGTAACCTTCCTGGCTTACTCGGCTAACCCGGTTAAGCTGCAACATCAGCGCATCGGTACTTACGTCTTGCTGTACCTGGCGTTCTTCTTTGTGTTCGCCTACCTGCTCAAGCGTGAATACTGGAAAGACGTGCACTGATACGCTTCAAGCATTGCTGTTAATCGCGCGCGCCCAAGGGTGCCTCCGATAACGCAATGTCTGGTTCGCCAGACATTGCGGGAGGTGCCCTCTGGGCGCGCGCGTTTTTCCGGTTCCGATAATTTCAACAAGCGAGGAGGATCGCCATGGGCGTGACCAATCGGTTGGCCTGTTACTCCGACCCCGCCGACCACTATTCCCACCGAGTGCGCATCGTGCTTGCAGAGAAGGGTGTCAGCGCCGAAATCATTTACGTGGAAGCTGGTCGCCAGCCGCCTAAACTGATTGAGGTGAACCCTTACGGCAGTCTCCCGACACTGGTCGATCGCGACCTGGCGTTGTGGGAGTCGACCGTGGTGATGGAATATCTGGATGAGCGTTACCCGCATCCGCCACTGATGCCGGTTTATCCGGTGGCGCGTGCCAACAGCCGTCTGCTGATTCATCGTATTCAGCGTGACTGGTGTGGTCTGGTGGATCTGATTCTTGATCCCAAGTCCAAGGAGGCCGCGCGTGTCGTGGCGCGCAAGGAATTGCGTGAAAGCCTGACGGGCGTGTCGCCGCTGTTTGCCGACAAGCCGTTTTTCCTCAGTGAGGAACAAAGTCTGGTGGATTGCTGCCTATTGCCAATACTCTGGCGTTTGCCGATTCTGGGTATTGAACTGCCGCGGCCGGCCAAGCCGCTGCTTGATTATATGGAGCGCCAGTTTGCGCGTGAGGCTTTCCAGGCGAGTCTGTCTGGCGTCGAACGCGATATGCGCTAAGGCTTAAGGAGCCGCTATGAACTCCAGTCGACCTTATCTGGTCCGCGCGCTCTACGAGTGGATTGTGGATAACGATTGCACCCCGCACATGCTGGTCAATTCCGAATACCCGGCGGTGCAGGTGCCGCAGGGTTTCGCCAGTGACGGGCAGATCGTCCTGAACATTTCGCCCAGCGCCGTGCGTCACTTGCACATGGATAACGACGTGGTGACCTTCGAGGGTCGCTTCGGTGGCGTTCCGCACAGTCTGTATGTGCCGATCAGTGCGATCCTGGGTATCTACGCTCGGGAGAACGGGCAGGGCATGGTGTTCGATCTCGAGTCGCCGATGGATGACGAAGACGATATCGAGCCCGATGACGACTTGCCGCCACCGGACAGCGAGCCGCCGCGCCCAAGCGGCCGGCCAAGCCTGAAAGTGGTGAAGTAATAAAAAAGGCGACCCGAGAGGGTCGCCTTTTTTATCTGTTCTATTCCTGTAGGAGCTGTCGAGTGGAACGAGGCTGCGATCTTTTGATCTTGATCTTAAAAACAAAATCAAAAGATCGCAGCCTGCGGCAGCTCCTACATGGGTATCGGTCAGTCGATGTATTCGAACAGCTTCACGATTTTCTGCACGCCGGAAACGCTTTGCACCAGATTGGTCGCCTGTTGGGCTTCCTGCTTGGTCAGCAGGCCCAGCAGATAGACGATGCCATTCTCGGTCACGACCTTGATGCGCGAGCCGGGAATGCTGGCATCGGTCAGCATCTGGGTCTTGATCTTGGTGGTCAGCCAGGCGTCGTTCTGGCGGGCGAGGAAGCTCGACGGCGCAATCACTTGCAGCTCGTTGTGCACCTTCTTCACGCGCTGGACATTGGCGGCGGCCTGTTCGGCCTTGGCCTTGAGGTCTTCGCGCGGCGTCTGGCCGGCGAGCAGCACCACGCCGTTGAAGCTGGTGACGACAATATGCGAGTCCTTGTCCAGGCCTGGGTCGGCCTTGGCCACGTTGACGCCGACTTTGGTCTCGATCAGCGAGTCGTCGATTTTGCTGCCGAAGGTTCGGGTGCCGCGGTCGTCTTCAATCGGCGCTTCACGGCTGGCATTCACCACCGAGGTGCAGCCGCTGATGCCGAGGCACAGGGTCAAGGCCAAGAGGCCAAGGCGATTAGGGGTCATTCTTCACTCCCGAACAGTTGGCTGTCGATCAGATCGCAGAGGCAATGGATCGCCAGCAGATGGACTTCCTGAATACGTGCAGTGACATGGGCCGGTACGCGAATCTCGACATCTTCAGGCAGCAGCAGCGAAGCCATGCCGCCGCCATCGCGGCCAGTCAATGCTACGACAATCATTTCGCGATCATGTGCGGCCTGGATCGCCTGAATAATGTTTGCCGAGTTACCGCTGGTCGAAATCGCCAGCAATACGTCGCCTGGCTGACCCAGTGCGCGGATCTGCTTGGAGAACACTTCGTTGTAGCTGTAGTCGTTGGCGATCGAGGTGATCGTCGAGCTGTCGGTGGTCAGGGCGATGGCCGGCAGGCTCGGGCGTTCGCGCTCGAAGCGGTTGAGCAGCTCCGAGGAGAAGTGTTGGGCGTCGCCGGCAGAGCCGCCGTTGCCGCACGAAAGCATTTTGCCTTCGTTGAGCAGGGCGTTGACCATGATCTGGCTGGCTTGCTCGATGTGCGGTGCAAGTACGTCCATCGCCTGTTGCTTGGTGTCGATACTGGCCTGGAAAAGCTGGCGAATTCGGGATTGCATGTCCATCTGTGTGACCTTAAGTAGCGCGGCTGTTCGGCACGTGAATGTGCAGCCCGCAAAGCAAAGAGCAAAAATTGTCGGTGAAGGTGTCCGGGGTGGTGTGCAGAGAATCAACCATCGAACGCATTCTGCAACCAGTTCAACTGATCCGGGTGCCTGTCGATGGCCACCACGTCGAAGCGGCAAGGGGAATCAGCCCAACGTGACTCACGCTGAAGAAAATACTGCGCGGCGAAAATCAGTTTCTGCCGTTTGCGCTCATCGATGCTAGCGAGCGCGCCACCCCATTGAGTGTTTTTTCTGTAGCGGACTTCGACGAATACTACTGTATCGCCATCAAGCATGACCAGATCAAGCTCGCCCCGTTTGCATGACCAGTTCTGCGCCAGCAGGCGCAGACCCTGGTGCTGCAGATGCTCGAGCGCCTGGCGCTCGGCATCCTTGCCGCTTTGCAGGTGCGAGCCGTCGGGCATCAGCGCGGGGTGTCCGGCAGGCGTTGAACCTGACCGTTGACGAACTGCGCCCATGGCAACTGACGTACGACGCGTTGGGTCTGGGTCATGCCCAGGCTGCCCGACTGACCTTCGATGCGGCTGTCCGGCAGCGCCTTCAACTGACCCAGGCGCGGCGCCAGGCGGTAGGCATCGACGCCCATGGCGTACAGACGCCCAAGGCTGCCGGCCGCTTGTGGCCATTGCGCGGTGACTTGCTGGCGCAGCGGGTCGTTGGCTTCCAGCAACCATGGGGTTTCGCAGAAGCGCACGCCGTTCATGTCGTTGTACTGGTTCACATCGCCGCTGGCGCTGTAGACGTGGGACGTTGCGTACACCGGAACGTCACCCGCGTACTGGAAGTTCAGGGTCGGCTTGATCTGCTGCGCCTGTTGCGGGGTGGCCGCGAGGAAGATGAACTCGATGTCCTGACGACGCGACGGTTGCGCGGCGACGTTGGTGCCAGCGGCATTCTGCAGGCTCTTGGCGCGGGCTTCGCTTTGACGCAGCTGGAACATGTCGGCGATCTGCTGGGCCAGTTGCACTGGCTGATCGACACGTTCGGTGGCCACGATGCTGCCGCCATTGGCTTGCCAGTCCTGGCTGAACGCACGCAGTACGCGATCGCCCCATTCGCCTTTCGGCACCATGATCGCCGCGCGATGCAGGCCGTCGGCGCGGGCACGACGCGAGACTTCGCGGGCTTCGTCTTCAGCGGCCAGGCCGAACTGGAACAGTTGCGCCGGACCCTGATCACCTTCGCTGTAGTTCAGTGCGAGGGTGGTGATTGGCAGTTGCGGACGGGTGCTCAGTTGTTTGACCAGCGGCTTTTCCAGCGGGCCGACCACCAGTTGCACGCCATCAGCCTGGGCCTTGCGGTAGAACTCGTCCATCGAGGTCAGCTTGGAGCTGTCATAGAACTCGATGGCGGGCGGCTTCTGGCCGGCCTGTTGCGCTTGATAGTGCGCCGCCATGAAGCCTTCACGCAGGGCCTTGCCGACCGAAGCCAGCGGGCCGTCTTGCGGCAGCAGCAGGGCAATCTTGCTCAGGGGCTGGCTGGCCAGTTCCTTGAGTTTGGTCAGTGGCAGCGGCAGGTTGATCGCAGCCGGGTGTTTTGGATTCTGCGCGCGCCAGGCATCGATCGCCGCTTGCTGCTGTTCCAGGGTGCCGGCGGTTTTCACGGCCAGGGCCAGACCCATCCAGCCGCCGAGATCGTCGGCGGTGTTGGGTTGCAGCTGATCGGTCGGCAGCGAAGCGATCAGGGTCCAGATCGCTTCGTGGTTCTTGCTCGCGGCTTCGCCTTTGAGCATCGGTGCGATGAAGATGCGCTCGCGAGCGGCAGCCAGGGTCTGGCCGTCGGCTTCCAGTGCCCGGGCATGCACGGTGCCGGTGCGCACTTGCTGATCTTCCGGCATTTCGCTCAGGTGCTGCAGGCTTGGATGGCTCAGGGCGGTCAGCGCAGCTTTCGGCTGATTGCGGGTCATCGCCAGTTCAGCGGACAGGGTGCTGGCGAAGATCTGCTGGCCCGGCTTCAACTGCTCCATCGGCACTTGTTGCAGGATCTGCGCGGACTGGCCGGCATTGCCCTGGCGATAAGCCAGGTCTGCCGCGCTCAAGCGTAACAGGGCGGCTTTCTCCGGCGTCTTGGCCTGGGTAGCCTGTTCGAGCAGTTGCTCGATGCTGGCATCCGGAGTCCGTGGAAGTTCGCCAAGGCTGGAGGAAGGGGAGCTGGCGCAGGCCGCCAGCAAGGCAGCGAGGCAGAGGGCAGTGAACAGCCGCAGGCAAGCGATCATGTAAGTGTTCCTGATACTCGATCAAATTAGCGTGGAATTGTACCCAAGCACTGGCCGGGGCGCGATGTTACTGGCGTGAATCAATCAATTTAGCTGGAGTAAATGTTGCGGCGGCGCACAACGGCGTGCAAAACCGCGCTCCGCGCATACGGTTCGCAAGCCTCGTGACGCGCTACAATGCTCGCTTTTACCGAACACGAGGTGTGCGCTTTGACTGCTCCAGGTCCTTTGAATTCCGCTGCTGGCTCGCTTTATGTGGTGGCGACGCCCATCGGCAACCTGGACGACATCAGCGCCCGGGCTCTGAAAATTCTCCGCGAAGTGGCGCTGATCGCCGCTGAAGACACGCGGCACTCGGCGCGGCTGATGCAGCACTTCGGCATCTCTACACCGTTGGCCGCCTGCCACGAACACAACGAACGTGATGAAGGTAGTCGCTTTATTACCCGTTTGCTGGCGGGCGATAACGTCGCGCTGATTTCCGATGCCGGGACGCCACTGATTTCCGATCCGGGTTACCACCTGGTGCGTCAGGCGCGGGCGGCGGGGATCAATGTGGTGCCGGTGCCGGGTGCCTGTGCTTTGATCGCGGCGCTGTCGGCGGCGGGCCTGCCCTCCGACCGATTCATCTTCGAAGGCTTTCTGCCGGCCAAGTCGGTAGGGCGCAAGGCGCGCCTGGAAGCGGTAAAGGAAGAGCCGCGCACGCTGATTTTCTACGAGGCCCCGCATCGTATTCTCGAATGCCTGCAGGACATGGAAGCGGTGTTCGGTGGCGAGCGTCAGGCGTTGCTGGCCCGGGAAATCACCAAAACCTTCGAGACCCTCAAAGGCTTGCCGCTGGCTGAGTTGCGTGCGTTTGTCGAGTCCGACAGCAATCAGCAGCGCGGCGAGTGCGTGGTGCTGGTGGCGGGCTGGTCTGCACCGGAGTCTGAAGATGCGGTCAGCAGCGAAGCGATGCGCGTGCTCAATCTGTTGCTCGAAGAGATGCCGCTCAAGCGCGCTGCCGCCCTGGCCGCGCAAATCACCGGCGAGCGCAAAAACGTCCTGTATCAGGTCGCACTGGAGCAGCAGAAGGGCGGGTAACCCGTCGCGCAGACGGGTTTCACGGCTATTAGCGCTTGTTCTTCGGGCGCTCTGCCGTTAACCTGCGCGGCGGAGAGTCGATCGGACAGTCGCTGCCCTCTATGAAAATTAGGGGGGGGAGGAAAGTCCGGGCTCCATAGGGCGAAGTGCCAGGTAATGCCTGGGAGGCGTGAGCCTACGGAAAGTGCCACAGAAAATAACCGCCTAAGCGCTTCGGCGCCGGTAAGGGTGAAAAGGTGCGGTAAGAGCGCACCGCACGTCTGGCAACAGTTCGTGGCTAGGTAAACCCCACTTGGAGCAAGACCAAATAGGGTCCCAAGGCGTGGCCCGCGCTGGGACCGGGTAGGTTGCTAAAGATGTCCAGTGATGGCCATCGTAGACGAATGACTGTTCAAGACAGAACCCGGCTTACAGATCGACTCTCCACCTTTTTCTTTCCCTGCTTGAATCAATGGCATCAGGGCTGGTTATTATCGGCAGGCCTGCGCTAAAGTCCGGCAGCGGCAAATGCAGTAATAGCCATTTCCCACCTTGCTTCAATCAACAGCAGAAGCGCTTTTGTAATACCGAAAAAATCTTACTCTTAACAAATTACTTTAACTTCCGAGCGCAGCTTTCAGTGCTGCATCAAGTTATTGGTCAAAAGTGTCCGCCAAATTGTCGTTACCCCTCCTTTTAAGCTCCTAAATCTCCGTTCTGTAAGGGTTTTCCTTTGATCCGCGCCTTGACGGTGTGGTGGGCGCATTCCTATAGTGTGCGCAAGTGGCGGAAAGTGGCATGAAGTGGGTTTTTTGAGCTCAAAACGATAAAAATTGGAGAAACGCTGACGTGTTTCGCGGAGCTAACGCTATCAGTCTCGATGCAAAGGGCCGTCTCGCCATGCCGAGCCGGTACCGTGACGAGCTCGTTTCGCGTAGTTCCGGCCAATTGATCGTGACCATTGATGCCGTTGATCCGTGCCTGTGTGTCTACCCGCTCGACGAGTGGGAAATCATTGAAACCAAGTTGCGCGCACTCCCTTCGCTTCGCGAAGAGAACCGTCGCCTGCAGCGTTTATTGATTGGTAATGCCGTCGACCTCGAACTCGACGGCAGTGGTCGTTTTCTGGTTCCACCGCGTCTGCGCGAATACGCCAAGCTTGATAAGAAAGCGATGCTGGTGGGCCAACTGAACAAGTTCCAATTGTGGGACGAGGATGCATGGAATGCGGTGTCTGCCGCTGACCTTGCTGCTATTCAACAACCGGGCGCCATGCCTGACGAACTGCGTGATTTGATCCTGTGACTATTGATAGCGGCTTTAACCACATCACCGTACTGCTTGACGAAGCCGTCGAGGCTCTCGCGGTACGTCCTGATGGCTGCTATCTGGACGGTACGTTCGGGCGCGGCGGGCACAGTCGGCTGATCCTCAGCCAGCTCGGGACGGACGGTCGGCTCATCGGGTTCGACAAGGATCCACAAGCGATTGCCACCGGGCAAACGCTAGCGGCCGAAGACGGCCGCTTTGTCGTTGTGCAGCGCAGCTTTGCCGAGATGGGTTCGGTGGTTGCCGAGCAAGGTCTGAGCGGCAAGGTCAGCGGTATCCTGCTCGATCTCGGCGTGTCGTCGCCGCAGCTGGATGACGCCGAGCGCGGCTTCAGTTTCCTCAATGACGGCCCGCTGGACATGCGCATGGATCCGTCCCGTGGCATCAGCGCCGCCGAGTTCGTCAACACCGCGCCGGTGGAAGAAATTGCCCGAGTGTTCAAGGAATACGGCGAAGAGCGTTTCTCCGGGCGCATGGCCCGTGCCGTGGCCGAGCGCCGCGACATCAAGCCGTTCGAGCGTACCGCTGATCTTGCCGAAGTCTTGAAAGTCGCCAACCCCGCGTGGGAGAAGGGCAAGAACCCGGCGACCCGTGCGTTCCAGGGGTTGCGCATTCACGTCAACAACGAACTGGGCGATCTGGAAGCCGGCCTCGAAGCCGCCCTGGATGCTCTGGAGATCGGTGGCCGTCTGGTAGTCATCAGCTTCCACTCGCTGGAAGACCGCATCGTCA
Organism: Pseudomonas sp. B21-051; assembly: GCF_024748795.1. Classification (NCBI taxonomy): domain Bacteria; kingdom Pseudomonadati; phylum Pseudomonadota; class Gammaproteobacteria; order Pseudomonadales; family Pseudomonadaceae; genus Pseudomonas; species Pseudomonas sp. B21-051. The sequence goes on along the minus strand of NZ_CP087166.1, from coordinate 4,916,178 downwards.
AACTGTTCATGCGCAAGCTGGTGAAAGGCGAAGCCGACAACCTGCCGCGCAACCTGCCCGTGCGCCACGTGGCGTTCGAACCGAAAATCAAAATTCACGGCAAAGCGCAGACGGCCTCCGACGCCGAACTCAAAGCCAATCCACGTTCCCGTAGCGCTGTCATGCGTGTCGCGGAGAAGTTGCGGTGAGCAAGCTTTTCGCCAAGCCCCTGCCAGGCGGCAGCTTTATCATGCTGCTGCTGTTTATCGGCGTGCTCGTGTCGGCCATCGGCGTGTCTTACAGCGCGCACTGGAACCGGCAGTTGCTCAACAATCTTTATAACGAACTCAGCGTGCGCGACAAGGCGCAGGCCGAGTGGGGGCGCCTGATTCTCGAGCAAAGCACCTGGACTGCGCACAGCCGCATCGAAGTGCTGGCCACCGAACAACTGAAAATGCACATCCCTGGCGCGGCTGACGTGAAGATGGTGGCGCCATGATGAAACTCGAAGGGGCACTCTTCCCGTGGCGCTTCCGCCTGATGGTGGCACTGCTCGGCGTGATGGTCGCGGCGATCTGCTGGCGCATCATCGACCTGCAAGTGGTTGACCGTGACTTCCTCAAAGGTCAGGGCGACGCGCGCAGCCTGCGTCATATTCCGATTCCTGCTCACCGTGGTCTGATCACCGACCGCAATGGCGAACCTCTGGCCGTGAGTACCCCGGTGACTACGCTGTGGGCCAACGCCAAGGAAATGCAGACCGCCAAGGAGAAGTGGCCAGCACTGGCCGCCGCGCTGGGTCAGGACCCTAAAGCCCTGACTGAACGCCTCGAAGCGCAAGCCAACAAAGAATTCATTTATCTGGTGCGCGGGCTGACCCCCGAGCAGGGCCAGGCTGTACTCGATCTGAAAGTGCCGGGCGTTTACGGCATTGAAGAATTCCGCCGCTTCTATCCGGCCGGTGAAGTTACCGCGCACATGGTCGGCTTTACCGACATTGACGATCACGGGCGTGAAGGCGTCGAGCTGGCCTACGACGAGTGGCTGGCCGGTGTCCCGGGCAAGCGGCAGGTCATCAAGGATCGGCGCGGTCGGCTGATCAAGGATGTCCAGGTCACCAAGAACGCCAAGGCCGGCAAGCCCTTGGCGTTGTCGATTGACCTGCGTCTGCAATACCTGGCCAACCGCGAGCTGCGCAACGCGATCATCGAGAACGGCGCCAAGGCCGGCAGCCTGGTGATCATGGACGTGAAGACCGGCGAGATTCTCGCCATGGTCAACCAGCCGACCTACAACCCGAACAACCGTCGCAACCTGCAGCCGGCGATGATGCGTAACCGCGCGATGATCGACGTGTTCGAACCGGGCTCGACCATGAAAGCGATCTCGATGAGTGCCGCGATCGAAACCGGCCGCTGGAAACCGAGCGACACCGTCGAGGTGTACCCGGGCTCCCTGCAGATCGGCAAGTACACCATCAAGGACGTGTCGAAGACCGAAGGTCCGGTACTCGACCTGACCGGCATTCTGATCAATTCCAGTAACGTCGGCATGAGTAAGGTCGCGTTCGATATTGGTGGCGAAACCATTTTCCGCCTCGCACAGAAAGTCGGCCTCGGCCAGGACACCGGCCTCGGCTTCCCGGGCGAGCGCGTCGGCAACCTGCCGAATTACCGTGAATGGCGCAAGGCCGAAACCGCGACGCTGTCTTATGGCTACGGTATTTCCGTGACGGCGATCCAGCTGGTTCACGCGTTCTCGGCACTGGCCAACAACGGCCGTCTGGCACCGCTGACCCTGATCAAAACCGACAAGCCGCCGCAGACCACCCAGGTGCTCCCGGAAGCCGTGGCGAAAACCATGCAAGGCATGCTGCAGCAAGTGATCGAAGCGCCGCGCGGGGTGTTCCGTGCGCAGGTGCCGGCGTATCACGTGGCCGGCAAATCGGGTACTGCACGTAAGACTTCGGTGGGCACCAAGGGTTATGCCGAAAACTCCTACCGCTCGCTGTTCGCCGGTTTCGGCCCGATGAGCGATCCGCGTTACGCCATCGTGGTGGTGATCGATGAACCGTCCAAGGCCGGTTACTTCGGTGGTCTGGTGTCGGCGCCGGTGTTCAGCCGTGTGATGTCCGGCACCCTGCGCCTGATGAACGTGACCCCGGACAACCTGCCGACCACCCAACAGGCCAACGCTACCCCGGTCGTTCCGCTGAAAGCCAATGGAGGGCGCGGCTGATGTCTCTGAGTCTGAACAAGATATTCCCCCACGCCGGCCACGATCTGTTGATCCGTGAATTGGCGCTGGACAGCCGCAACGTACGCGCGGGTGACCTGTTCCTCGCCGTGCCGGGCGGCAAGTTCGATGGCCGTGCGCACATCGCCGATGCCTTGCAGCGCGGCGCGGCGGCGGTTGCCTATGAAGTGGAAGGTGCCACCGTGCTGCCGATCACTGAAGTGCCATTGATTCCGGTCAAGGGCCTGGCGGCGCAGTTGTCCGACATCGCCGGGCGCTTTTATGGCGAGCCGAGCCATCACTTGAACCTGATCGGCGTTACCGGCACCAACGGCAAAACCAGCGTGACCCAACTGGTCGCGCAGGCACTCGATCTGCTCGGTCAGCACTGCGGCATCGTCGGTACGCTGGGCTCAGGCTTCTATGGCGCGCTGGAAAGCGGCCTGCACACCACGCCGAATCCGATTGCCGTGCAAGCGACCCTCGGCGACCTGAAAAAGGCCGGGGCCAAAGCCGTGGCCATGGAAGTGTCGTCCCACGGTCTGGATCAGGGCCGGGTCACTGCATTGGCATTTGATGTGGCGGTGATGACCAACCTGTCCCGCGATCACCTGGATTATCACGGCACCATGCAGGCGTACGCCGAGGCCAAGGCCAAACTGTTCGCCTGGAATGACCTGAAGTGCCGCGTGCTCAACCTCGACGACGATTTCGGTCGGCAACTGGCCGCCGAAAAACGCGATTCGCGCCTGATCACTTACAGCCTGCTCGACAGCAGCGCCTACCTGTTCTGCCGTGAAGCGCAGTTCGATGACCACGGCGTACGCGCCACGCTGGTCACGCCGCAGGGCGAGCATCATCTGCGCAGCACGCTGCTCGGTCGTTTCAACCTGAGCAACGTACTGGCAGCGGTCGGCGCCTTGCTCGGTCTGGATTACGCCCTCGACGAAATTCTCAAGGTGCTGCCGAAACTCGAAGGCCCGGCCGGACGCATGCAGCGTCTGGGTGGCGGCACTCAGCCGCTGGTGGTGGTCGACTACGCCCACACCCCGGATGCGCTGGAAAAAGTTCTGACTGCATTGCGCCCGCACGTCAAAGGCCAGTTGCTGTGCCTGTTCGGCTGTGGCGGTGATCGTGATCGCGGCAAGCGTCCGCTGATGGCCGAAGTGGTCGAGCGTCTGGCTGATCGCGTACTGGTCACTGATGACAACCCGCGCACGGAGGATCCGGCGCAGATTTTCGACGACATCCGCGCCGGTTTCAGCGCTGTGGATAAAGTGACCTTCGTCGCCGGCCGTGGTCAGGCGATTGCCCAGCTGATCGCCGGTGCTTCGGCGGATGACGTGATCGTGCTGGCCGGTAAAGGTCACGAGGACTATCAGGAAATCAACGGCGAGCGGCACGCTTTCTCCGATCTGGTCGAGGCCGATCATGCCCTCACCGCGTGGGAGGTGGCCCATGCTTAAGGCCCTGACATTGAGCGAGCTGACCAACGTGCTCGATGCCCGTCTGATCAGCACCGACGCCAGTTTTGATGGCGTCAGCATCGACAGCCGTGCGATCACCGCTGGCCAACTGTTTATTGCCCTGACCGGTCCGCGCTTCGATGGTCACGACTATCTGAATGACGTCGCCGGCAAAGGCGCGGTGGCGGCACTGGTCGAGCGCGAAGTCGTCGACAGCACCTTGCCGCAACTGCTGGTCAAGGACACCCGCCAGGCCCTCGGCCAGTTGGGTGCGTTGAACCGTGCCGCATTCACCCAGCCAGTCGCGGCCATCACTGGCTCCAGCGGCAAGACCACGGTCAAAGAAATGCTCGCGAGCATCCTGCGTACCCGCGGTCCGGTGCTGGCGACGCGCGGCAATCTGAACAATGATCTGGGCGCACCGCTGACCCTGCTCGAACTGGCCCCGGAACACACCGCCGCCGTGATCGAACTGGGCGCTTCGCGTCTGGGCGAAATCGCTTACACCGTCGGGCTGACCAAGCCACACGTGGCGATCCTCAACAACGCCGGTACCGCTCACGTTGGCGAGTTCGGCGGGCCGGAAAAAATCGTCGAAGCCAAAGGCGAGATCATCGACGGGCTGGCAGCGGATGGCGTCGCCGTGCTCAACCTCGATGACAAGGCCTTTGGTATCTGGAAGCTCCGCGCCGGCGCACGCAAGGTACTGACCTTCTCCCTGAGCAATCCGCAGGCAGATTTCTACGCCAGCGACCTGAGCACCGATGCCCGGGGTTGCCCGGCCTTCAACCTGCATACACCTGAAGGTGTGGAGCACGTTCAACTGAACCTGCTCGGCACCCATAACGTCGCCAACGCCATGGCTGCCGCCGCTGCCGCTCACGCCTTGGGCGTGTCGTTGTTCGGCATTGCCACCGGGCTTGGCGCGGTACAGCCGGTCAAGGGTCGCACCGTCGCGCAACTGGCGAAGAACGGCATGCGCGTGATTGATGACACTTACAACGCAAACCCCACCTCCATGTGCGCTGCCGTTGATATACTCGCCGGCTTTTCCGGTCGCACCGTCCTGGTGCTCGGAGATATCGGCGAGTTGGGCGACTGGGCGGAGCAGGGGCACCGCGACGTGGGCGAATATGCCCGGGGCAAGGTTTCCGCGCTTTACGCGGTCGGGCCGAACATGGTCCACGCCGTGAACGCATTCGGCAAAGAGGCGCATCACTTCGGCACGCAAGCCGAACTGATCCAGGCCCTCGACGCCGAGCAGGACACAAACACCACCATTTTGATCAAGGGTTCGCGCAGTGCAGCGATGGAAAACATCGTTGCGGCTCTGTGCGGGTCCAGTCTGGAGAAACATTAATGCTGCTGCTGCTAGCGGAGTATCTGCAACAGTTCTACAAAGGCTTCGCGGTCTTCCAGTACCTGACCCTGCGCGGGATCCTCGGTGTGCTGACCGCGCTGGTTTTGTCGCTGTGCTATGGCCCGTGGATGATCCGCACCCTGCAGAACCGTCAGATCGGCCAGTCCGTTCGCAATGACGGCCCGCAATCGCACCTGTCCAAGTCGGGTACGCCGACCATGGGCGGCGCGTTGATTCTGTCTTCCATCGGTGTCAGCACCCTGCTGTGGGCAGACCTGAGCAACCGCTACGTCTGGGTCGTGCTGCTGGTGACTCTGCTGTTCGGCGCCATCGGCTGGGTCGACGATTACCGCAAAGTGATCGAGAAGAACTCCCGTGGCTTGCCAAGCCGCTGGAAATATTTCTGGCAGTCGGTGTTCGGTCTGGGCGCGGCGATCTTCCTTTATATGACCGCGACCACGCCGGTGGAAACCACGCTGATCCTGCCGATGCTCAAGGACTACAGCATTCCGCTGGGCGCCGGGTTCATCGTGCTGACCTACTTCGTGATCGTCGGCTCGAGCAACGCGGTCAACCTGACTGACGGCCTCGACGGTCTGGCGATCATGCCAACCGTGATGGTCGGCGGCGGTCTGGGCATCTTCTGCTACCTGTCGGGTAACGTGAAATTCGCTGAATACCTGCTGATCCCTTATGTGCCGGGCGCGGGCGAGCTGATCGTGTTCTGCGGTGCGCTGATCGGCGCCGGTCTCGGCTTCCTCTGGTTCAACACCTACCCGGCGCAAGTGTTCATGGGCGATGTCGGTGCTCTGGCTCTCGGCGCGGCACTGGGCACCATCGCAGTGATCGTCCGTCAGGAAATCGTCCTGTTCATCATGGGCGGCGTGTTCGTGATGGAAACCCTGTCGGTGGTTATCCAGGTTGCCTCTTTCAAGCTGACCGGTCGCCGAGTGTTCCGCATGGCACCGATTCACCACCACTTTGAACTCAAGGGCTGGCCCGAGCCACGCGTGATCGTCCGTTTCTGGATCATCACCGTGATTCTCGTGCTGATCGGCCTTGCCACCCTGAAGCTGAGGTAGAACGAGTGTCTCTGATCGCTTCTGACCACTTCCGCATCGTTGTCGGCCTCGGCAAGAGCGGCATGTCCCTGGTTCGCTTCCTGGCGAACCGGGGCGTGTCGTTTGCCGTCGCCGATACGCGGGACAATCCACCGGAACTGGCCACGCTCAAGCGTGACTATCCGCACGTGGAAGTGCGTTGTGGCGAGCTGGACGTCGAATTCCTGTGCCGTGCCGACGAGCTCTACGTGAGCCCCGGCCTGGCGCTGGCGACCCCGGCCCTGCAAGCCGCTGCCGCCCGTGGCGTGAAAATGGCCGGCGATATCGAGCTGTTCGCGCGTAACGCGCGGGCGCCGATCGTGGCCATCACCGGTTCCAACGCGAAAAGCACCGTCACCACCCTGGTCGGCGAGATGGCGGCTGCGGCCGGCAAACGCGTCGCGGTCGGCGGCAACCTCGGTACGCCAGCGCTGGAATTGCTCAGTGATGACGTCGAGCTGTACGTGATGGAGCTGTCGAGCTTCCAGCTGGAAACCACCGACCAGCTCAATGCTGAAGTGGCCACCGTGCTGAACATCAGCGAAGACCATATGGACCGCTATAGCGGCCTGCCGGCGTACCACTTGGCCAAGCACCGGATCTTCCGTGGCGCGAAGCAGTTTGTGGTCAACCGTCAGGACGCACTCAGCCGTCCGCTGATCGGCGAGGGCCAGCCATGCTGGACCTTCGGCCTGAACAAACCGGATTTCAAGGCTTTCGGCCTGCGCGAAGAAGACGGCGAGAAATACCTGGCCTTCGAATTCCAGAACCTGATGCCAGTGCGCGAACTGAAAGTGCGCGGCGCGCATAACCAGGCCAACGCCCTCGCGGCGCTGGCGCTCGGTCATGCGGTCGGCCTGCCGTTCGAAGCCATGCTCGATGCCCTGCGTAACTTCACCGGCCTCGAACACCGCTGCCAGTGGCTGCGTGACCTCGACGGCGTCGGTTACTACAACGATTCCAAGGCCACCAACGTCGGCGCCGCTCTGGCTGCCATCGAAGGCCTGGGTGCGGATATCGACGGCAAGGTCGTGCTGATCGCCGGTGGCGACGGCAAAGGCGCCGAGTTCAACGACCTGCGCGATCCGGTGGCGGCCAACTGCCGCGCCGTGATCCTGATGGGCCGTGACTCCGACAAGATCGGCGCAGCCATCGGTGACGCCGTGCCACTGATTCGCGCGACCTCGCTGGTCGACGCCGTTGCGCAATGCCGCGCGGTCGCCCAAACGGGTGACGTGGTGCTGCTGTCGCCGGCCTGCGCCAGTTTCGACATGTTCAAGAATTACGAAGACCGTGGTCACCAGTTCGTCCGCGCCGTGGAGGATCTGGCATGAGCCTGCGCAATATCATCAAGCCGTACCCGTCGCCGATCATTACCGGCCGTGGCATCGACCTCGACTTCCCGATGCTCGCCGGTTGCCTGGCACTGCTGGGCCTGGGCCTGATCATGATCGCCTCGGCTTCCACTGAAGTGGCGGCGGCGCAGTCGGGCAGCGCGCTGTATTACATGATTCGCCACCTGATCTATGTGGCGCTGGGCCTGGGTGCCTGCATCATCACCATGATGATTCCGATCGCCACCTGGCAGCGTCTGGGCTGGATGATGCTGATCGGTGCATTCGGTCTGCTGGTGATGGTGATCGTCCCCGGGATCGGCCGTGAAGTGAACGGGTCGATGCGCTGGATCGGTTTCAGCTTCTTCAACGTGCAGCCGTCCGAGATTGCCAAGGTGTTTGTGGTGATCTACCTCGCCGGTTATCTGGTGCGTCGGCAGAAAGAAGTGCGCGAGAGCTGGATGGGCTTTTTCAAGCCGTTCATCGTGCTGCTGCCAATGGCGGGCCTGTTGCTGATGGAGCCGGACTTCGGTGCCACCGTGGTAATGATGGGGGCTGCGGCGGCGATGCTGTTCCTTGGCGGGGTCGGGCTGTTCCGCTTCTCGCTGATGGTGGTGCTGGCAGTCGGGGCCGTGGTCTTGCTGATTCAGATGCAGCCTTATCGAATGGCGCGTCTGACCAACTTCGCCGACCCGTGGGCTGACCAGTTCGGCGCCGGTTACCAGTTGTCGCAGGCATTGATCGCCTTCGGTCGCGGTGAGTGGCTGGGCGTCGGCCTGGGCAACAGCGTGCAGAAACAGTTCTACCTGCCTGAAGCGCACACCGACTTCGTGTTCTCGGTGCTGGCCGAAGAGCTGGGCGCCGTCGGTTCGCTGTGCACCGTCGCGCTGTTCGTCTTCGTCTGTATCCGTGGCATGTACATCGGTCTGTGGGCGGAGAAGGCCAAGCAGTTCTTCGCCGCTTATGTGGCTTACGGACTGTCGTTCCTGTGGATCGGTCAGTTCCTGATCAACATCGGGGTGAACGTTGGCCTGCTGCCGACCAAGGGCCTGACTCTGCCGTTCCTCAGTTATGGCGGCAGTTCCCTGGTGATCTGCTGCGCCTGCCTCGGCTTGTTGCTGAGGATCGAGTGGGAGAGTCGGACCCACTTGGGCAGTGAAGAGATGGAGTTCCATGAGAGCGACTTCGCCGAGGAGCCGAATCATGGGCGCTAACGTATTGATCATGGCCGGCGGCACCGGCGGCCACGTGTTCCCGGCGCTGTCCTGTGCCCGCGAATTCCAGGCGCGCGGCTACACCGTGCACTGGCTCGGCACGCCACGCGGAATCGAAAACGAACTGGTGCCGGCTGCAGGTCTGGAACTGCACCGCATCAATGCCACCGGGTTGCGTGGCAAGGGCAAGCTGTCGCTGCTCAAGGCACCGTTCATGTTGCTCAAGTCGGTGTGGCAGGCGCGGGCGGTGATTCGCAAGTTGCGTCCAGTCTGCGTGGTCGGCTTCGGTGGTTATGTGACCGGGCCTGGCGGGATTGCCGCGAAACTGGCCGGTGTGCCGGTGATCGTTCACGAGCAGAACGCCGTGGCCGGCACCGCCAATCGGTTGCTGGTGCCGTTCGCCGCCCGGGTGTGTGAAGCGTTCCCCGACACCTTTACTCTGTCGGACACCCGCCGTACCACCGGAAATCCGGTGCGCAGCGAGCTGTTCCTCGAAACATCGCGACCGGCTCTGGCTGGGCGCAAAGCGCGTTTGCTGATCCTCGGCGGAAGCCTGGGCGCAGAACCGTTGAACAAGTTGCTGCCTGAAGCCCTGGCGCAAGTCCCTGCCGATTTGCGTCCGGAAGTGTTTCATCAGACCGGCAAAAACCACGATGAAGTGACTGCAGAGCGCTACCGCGCCGCCGGCGTCGATGCGCAGGTGCAGCCGTTCATCAAAGACATGGCCCAGGCCTATGGCTGGGCTGACCTGGTGGTGTGCCGCGCTGGCGCGCTGACCATCAGTGAGCTGGCTGCCGTTGGTCTGCCCTCGATGCTGGTGCCTTTGCCCCACGCGATCGACGATCACCAGACCCGCAACGCCGATTATTTGGCCCGTGAAGGCGCAGCCTTCGTGATGCCGCAAAGAACGACTGGTGCCGCGGACCTTGCCGCGCGCCTGACAGAGGTCTTGATGCAACCGCAACGACTCGAAGAAATGGCCCAAGCGGCCCGCCGTCTGGCCAAACCCGATGCCACCCGTAGCGTGGTCGATACCTGCCTGGAGGTGGCTCATGGTTGAGAATCAGAAAGCCATGCCACAACCGGAAATGCGCCGCATCCGTCGCATCCACTTCGTCGGTATCGGCGGCGTGGGCATGTGCGGCATCGCTGAAGTGTTGTTGAACCTGGGCTATGAAGTGTCCGGTTCCGACCTGAAAGCGTCGCCGGTAACCGAGCGTCTGGAATCGTTCGGTGCGCACATCTATATCGGCCACCGCGCTGAAAACGCTGCGACTGCCGACGTGCTGGTGGTTTCCAGCGCTGTGAACACCTCCAACCCGGAAGTGGCGACCGCCCTTGAGCGTCGTATTCCGGTGGTACCGCGTGCCGAGATGCTCGCCGAGCTGATGCGCTATCGCCACGGCATCGCCGTCGCCGGTACTCACGGCAAAACCACCACCACCAGCCTGATCGCTTCGGTGTTCGCCGCCGGTGGCCTGGACCCGACCTTCGTCATCGGTGGCCGACTGAATGCGGCGGGCACCAATGCCCAGCTCGGCACCAGCCGCTACCTGATCGCTGAAGCCGACGAAAGCGATGCGAGCTTCCTGCACCTGCAACCGCTGGTGGCCGTGGTCACCAACATCGACGCCGATCACATGGCGACCTACGACGGTGACTTCAACAAACTGAAGAAAACCTTCGTCGAGTTCCTGCACAACCTGCCGTTCTACGGTTTGGCGGTGATGTGCCTGGACGATCCGGTGGTGCGTGAAATCCTGTCGCTGGTCAAGCGTCCGACCGTGACCTACGGCTTCAGCGAAGACGCCGATGTGCGCGCGATCAATGTACGCCAGCAAGGCATGCAGACCTTCTTCACCGTGCTGCGCCCGGACCGCGAGCCGCTGGATGTGTCGGTGAACATGCCGGGCAACCACAACGTGCTCAACTCGCTGGCGACCATCTGCATCGCCACCGACGAAGGCGTCAGTGACGAAGCCATCGTCCAGGGCCTGTCCGGGTTCCAGGGCGTTGGCCGACGCTTCCAGGTCTATGGCGAACTGCCGGTGGACGGCGGCAACGTGATGCTGGTCGACGACTACGGTCACCACCCGACCGAAGTCGCCGCCGTGATCAAAGCCGTGCGCGGTGGCTGGCCGGAGCGCCGTCTGGTGATGGTCTACCAGCCGCATCGTTACAGCCGCACCCGCGACCTGTACGACGATTTCGTCAATGTACTGGCCGATGCCAACGTGCTGTTGCTGATGGAAGTCTATCCGGCCGGCGAAGAACCGATCCCGGGCGCGGATAGCCGCAAACTGTGCAACAGCATCCGTCAGCGCGGTCAGCTCGACCCGATCTACATCGAGCGCGGTGTCGACCTCGCGCCGCTGGTCAAGCCGCTGCTGCGTGCCGGCGACATCCTGCTGTGCCAGGGTGCCGGGGATATCGGCGGTCTCGCGCCGAAGCTGTTGAAAAGTGAATTGTTCGCTGGCGCCGTGGCTGCGTCGGTCGAGGGGAAGTTGAAATGACTGCTGCCTACGCCAACCTGTTCTCCACCATCGCGCCGAAAGACTTCGGCCGTGTCGCCGTGCTGTTCGGTGGCATGAGTGCCGAGCGTGAGGTTTCGCTGAAATCCGGTAACGCCGTGCTCGACGCGCTGCAAAGCGCGGGCGTGGACGCGTTCGGGATCGACGTCGGCGAGGATTTTCTGCAGCGTTTGCTGAATGAAAAGATCGACCGCGCGTTCATCATTCTCCACGGTCGTGGCGGTGAAGACGGCTCGATGCAGGGCCTGCTCGAATGCGCGGGCATTCCGTACACCGGCAGCGGCATCCTTGCCTCGGCACTGGCGATGGACAAACTGCGCACCAAGCAGGTCTGGCACAGCCTCGGGATTCCGACGCCGCGTCACGCCGTGCTGTGCAGCGAAGCCGATTGTATTTCCGCGGCGACGGAACTGGGCTTCCCTTTGATCGTCAAACCGGCGCATGAAGGTTCAAGTATCGGGATGGCCAAAGTGAGTTCTGCGTCCGAGTTGATCGACGCATGGAAAGCGGCCAGTACCTACGATTCGCAAGTCTTGGTTGAACAATGGATTCAAGGTCCGGAGTTCACCATCGCCACCCTGCGTGACCAGGTGTTGCCTCCTATCGCCCTGGGTACACCGCACACGTTTTACGACTACGACGCCAAGTACATCGCCAACGATACCCAGTACCGCATTCCGTGCGGGCTGGATGCCGCCAAGGAGCAGGAACTCATGGATCTCACGGCCAAGGCCTGTGAGGCGCTGGGTATTGCCGGTTGGGGCAGGGCGGACGTGATGCAGGACGCCGACGGGCAGTTCTGGTTCCTGGAAGTGAACACCGCACCGGGCATGACCGATCACAGTCTGGTGCCGATGGCGGCCCGTGCTGCCGGTCTGGACTTCCAGCAACTGGTCCTGGCCATTCTGGCCGCCAGTGTTGAAGGCTCCGGTAATACAGAGGCGCGAGGTTAAGACCATGCAAGGCGCTCATCTCAGACATCAGCCACCCGCACCCGGCCGCAAGCCGGTGCCGCGGGGTGCCAGCCGAATGGTGGCCAAAGAGCCGATGTCCGCGCGCCTGCCGAAAGCCAATTTCGGCTTTCTGAAAAGCCTGTTCTGGCCGGTGCTGCTGGTGGCGCTCGGATTCGGTACCTACGAAGGCGCGCAGCGTTTGCTGCCGTACGCCGACCGGCCGATCACCAAGATCGCCGTGCAGGGCGACCTGAGCTACATCAGTCAGCAAGCGGTGCAGCAGCGAATCGCCCCGTACGTGGCGTCGAGCTTCTTCACCATTGATCTGGCCAGCATGCGTACCGAGCTTGAGCAGATGCCCTGGATCGCCCACGCCGAAGTACGCCGGGTGTGGCCGGATCAGGTGGTGATCCGCCTCGAAGAGCAACTGCCCGTGGCCCGTTGGGGCGACGAGTCGCTGCTCAACAACCAGGGTCAGGCCTTCACGCCAAAGGAGTTGGCGAACTACGAACACCTGCCACAGCTGTTCGGCCCACAACGGGCCCAGCAGCAAGTGATGCAGCAGTATCAGGTGCTGAGCCAGATGCTCCGGCCGCTGGGTTTCTCGATCGCGCGCCTGGAACTGCGTGAACGTGGCAGCTGGTTCCTGACCACCGGTGCCGGCAGCTCCGGCCCCGGCATCGAGTTGCTGCTGGGACGCGGCAACCTGGTGGAAAAGATGCGCCGCTTCATTGCCATCTATGACAAGACGCTTAAAGACCAGATTACGAACATTGCGCGCATCGATCTGCGCTACGCCAACGGCCTCGCCGTTGGCTGGCGGGAACCAGTAGCGCCGACGACAGCCCAACCCGCTGTCGCAAAGAATTAAGAAGAGGCAGGACCCATGGCAAACGTGCAAAGCGGCAAAATGATCGTCGGTCTGGATATCGGCACCTCCAAGGTGGTGGCGCTGGTAGGCGAGGTCGCGGACGACGGCACGCTGGAAATCGTCGGTATCGGTACTCACCCGTCCCGCGGCCTGAAGAAGGGCGTGGTGGTGAACATCGAGTCCACCGTGCAATCGATCCAGCGCGCGATCGAAGAAGCCCAACTGATGGCGGGCTGCCGCATTCACTCGGCTTTCGTCGGCGTGGCCGGCAATCACATCCGCAGCCTGAACTCCCACGGCATCGTGGCGATTCGTGATCGCGAAGTGAGCTCGGCTGACCTGGAGCGCGTACTCGACGCCGCCCAGGCCGTGGCGATCCCGGCTGACCAGCGCGTGCTGCATACCCTGCCGCAGGATTACGTGATCGATAACCAGGAAGGCGTCCGCGAGCCTCTGGGCATGTCCGGCGTCCGTCTGGAAGCCAAGGTTCACGTGGTCACTTGCGCCGTCAACGCCGCGCAGAACATTGAAAAATGCGTGCGTCGCTGCGGTCTGGAAATCGACGACATCATTCTCGAACAACTGGCCTCGGCCTACTCGGTGTTGACCGACGACGAAAAAGAGTTGGGCGTGTGCCTGGTCGACATCGGCGGCGGCACCACCGACATCGCGATCTTCACCGAAGGCGCGATCCGCCACACCGCGGTGATCCCGATTGCCGGCGATCAGGTGACCAACGACATCGCCATGGCGTTGCGCACCCCGACCCAGTACGCCGAAGAGATCAAGATCCGCTACGCCTGTGCCCTGGCCAAACTGGCCGGTGCCGGCGAAACCATCAAGGTGCCGAGCGTTGGCGACCGTCCACCGCGCGAACTGTCGCGTCAGGCCCTGGCCGAAGTGGTTGAGCCGCGTTACGACGAACTGTTCACCCTGATCCAGGCCGAACTGCGTCGCAGCGGCTACGAAGACCTGATCCCGGCGGGCATCGTCCTGACCGGCGGCACATCGAAGATGGAAGGTGCCACCGAACTGGCTGAAGAAATCTTCCACATGCCGGTGCGCCTGGGCGTGCCGCATGGCGTGAAGGGCCTGGATGACGTGGTGCGCAACCCGATTTATTCCACTGGCGTGGGCTTGTTGATGTACGGCCTGCAGAAGCAGTCCGACGGGATCTCGTTCTCGGGCATCGGCAGCCGCGACAGCTACAGCAACGATGAGCCACAGGCGCCGTTGCTGGACCGATTGAAGAAGTGGGTTCAAGGCAACTTCTAAAGCTTTACCGCAACACCGCTACAAAAATGCAGTAGGCGAAAAAACTAGAGAATGTAAGGAGAGGGAAAATGTTCGAACTCGTAGACAACATCCCCGCAAGCCCGGTAATCAAAGTTATCGGTGTTGGCGGTGGCGGCGGCAACGCTGTCAACCACATGGTCAAGAGCAACATCGAAGGCGTCGAATTCATCTGCGCCAACACTGATGCTCAAGCGCTGAAAAACATCGGCGCGCGTACCATCCTGCAACTGGGCACCGGCGTGACCAAAGGTCTCGGCGCTGGCGCCAACCCTGAAGTAGGTCGTCAGGCCGCTCTCGAAGACCGTGAGCGCATTGCCGAAGTCCTGCAGGGCACCAACATGGTGTTCATCACCACTGGCATGGGCGGCGGTACCGGTACCGGAGCTGCGCCGATCATCGCCGAAGTGGCCAAGGAAATGGGCATCCTGACCGTTGCGGTCGTGACCCGTCCGTTCCCGTTCGAAGGCCGCAAGCGTATGCAGATCGCCGACGAAGGCATCCGCATGCTCTCCGAAAGCGTCGACTCGTTGATCACCATCCCTAACGAGAAGCTGCTGACCATCCTCGGTAAAGACGCGAGCCTGCTGTCGGCTTTCGCCAAGGCTGACGACGTACTGGCCGGTGCCGTTCGCGGTATCTCCGACATCATCAAGCGTCCGGGCATGATCAACGTCGACTTCGCCGACGTGCGTACCGTGATGAGCGAAATGGGCATGGCGATGATGGGCACTGGCTGCGCCAGCGGTCCGAACCGTGCACGTGAAGCGACCGAAGCGGCCATCCGCAACCCGCTGCTGGAAGACGTGAACCTGCAAGGTGCACGCGGCATCCTGGTGAACATCACCGCCGGTCCTGACCTGTCCCTGGGTGAGTACTCCGACGTGGGTAGCATCATCGAAGCCTTCGCTTCCGAGCACGCAATGGTCAAGGTCGGTACCGTTATCGATCCGGACATGCGCGACGAACTGCACGTCACCGTGGTTGCCACCGGTCTGGGCGCGAAAATCGAGAAGCCCGTGAAGGTCATCGACAACACCGTTCACACCTCCATGGCTTCCGCTCAGGTTCAACAACCGGCTCCTGCGCGTCAGGAAGCTCCGGCGGTGAACTACCGTGACCTGGACCGTCCGACCGTCATGCGCAACCAGGCTCAGGCCGGTGCTGCGACTGCCGCGAAGATGAACCCGCAGGACGATCTGGATTACCTGGACATCCCGGCATTCCTGCGTCGTCAGGCCGATTGATGGAATGTATCAGGGCTATGACGGTGATTGGTGTTCAGCAAAGGCTCGGTCTGCTATTATCGCCAGCCTTTGTTGATACCAGTTCGCAATTTGCGCTGAAGCGGCCCAAGCCATGATTAAACAACGCACACTGAAAAATATTATCCGTGCCACAGGTGTAGGCCTGCATTCCGGGGAGAAGGTCTACCTGACCCTCAAGCCTGCGCCTGTCGACACTGGCATTGTGTTTTGTCGCGCTGACCTCGACCCTGTGGTGCAGATCCCTGCCCGCGCGGAAAACGTCGGTGAAACCACTATGTCGACGACGCTGATCAACGGCGACGTCAAAGTGGACACGGTAGAGCACTTGCTCTCGGCCATGGCTGGCCTGGGCATCGATAACGCCTACGTCGAGCTCTCCGCGTCCGAAGTCCCGATCATGGATGGCAGCGCTGGACCGTTCGTATTCCTGATTCAATCGGCTGGCCTGGAAGAGCAGGACGCCGCCAAGAAATTCATCCGCATCCTGCGTGAAGTGACAGTGGAAGACGGCGACAAGCGCGCCACTTTCGTCCCTTTCGAAGGGTTCAAGGTGAGCTTCGAGATCGATTTCGATCACCCGGTTTTCCGGGACCGCACCCAAAGTGCAAGCGTGGATTTTTCCAGCACTTCGTTCGTAAAAGAAGTCAGCCGCGCCCGTACTTTCGGTTTCATGAGTGACATCGAGTACCTGCGCAAGCACAACCTCGCACTCGGCGGTAGCGTTGAAAACGCGATCGTGGTTGATTCCGATGGTGTACTGAACGAAGACGGCCTTCGCTACGAAGACGAATTCGTGAAGCACAAGATCCTCGATGCGATTGGCGACCTGTACCTGCTGGGTAACAGCCTGATTGGTGAGTTCAAAGGCTTCAAGTCCGGTCATGCACTGAACAACCAGCTGCTGCGCAAGTTGATTGAGCAGACAGATGCGTGGGAAGTCGTGACGTTCGAAGACGCCAGCACTGCACCGATCTCTTACATGCGTCCGGTTGCGGCGGTGTAAGTAAAAAACCTCTCTAGTTTTTTGAAGGCCATCCTCGGATGGCCTTTTTTTATGCCCTAATTAAAAGCAAAAGATCACAGCCTTCGGCAGTTCCTACAGGGAAAGGTATGCCAACTGTAGGAGCTGCCGAAGGCTGCGATCTTTTGCTCTTACGAACTGACTACGCGATTGCGACCGCTCTCCTTGGCCTGATACAACGCCTTGTCCGCCGCAAACAGCAGTTGCTCCAGCGACATCTCGACCGTTGCCGTCCAGGTGCTGATACCGATACTGACGGTCATCGCCACGTCCGCGCCCTGGACCCTCGGCATCTGCTCGACCGCCAGGCGGATATGTTCGGCAATCTGCCGTGCGCCGCTGCTGTCGGTTTCGGCGAGGATCACCGAAAACTCTTCGCCGCCGTAACGGGCGACCAGATCACCCGGTCGTCGCACGTTCGCGGTAATAACCCTGGCCAGTTCGCGCAGCGCCTGATCACCGGCCTGATGCCCATGACGGTCGTTGAACGCCTTGAAGTGATCGGCGTCGATCATCATCACCGACAGCGGCTTGCCCGAACGCTGGGCGCGGAACCATTCGTGGCGCAGCGACTGATCGAGCATCCGCCGGTTGGCCACGCCGGTCAGCGCATCGGTGGCGGCCAGTTGCGCCAGTTCACGTTCGGCGCGCTGGCGCAAACGCAGCTCACGGGCAAGTAGCCAGGTCAGCCACAGCAGTCCGGCACACAGCACGCCGGTGGCGCCGCTGATCAACAGCGCGGTGCGGCGCCAGGTGCCAAACACCTCATCACTGGAGAGCGCGACCATCACCGTCAACGGCAGATTGCCGACCCGCGAATAGGTGTAGAGCCGTTGCTGATGATCCATGCTTGAGGTGCTGGTGAAACTGCCACTGCCATCCTTGTCGCCGAGAATCCGCACCACGTTGGGCCGGTTGCCGAAACTCTTGCCGATGGAGTCGCTTTGCAGATAAGGCTTCTGCGCCAGCAGCACGCCGTCGTTGTTGATGATGTTCAGCGTGCTGTCTTTGCCGATGTCGAGGCTGTTGAACAGTTGATCGAAGTAGTCGAGCTTCATCGACGCCACCGCCACGCCGGCGAATTCTCCAGTGTCCGAAGAAATCCGCCGACTGAAGCTGATGCGCCACTGGTTGGCGTCGTCGCAATCGCAACGGGTCTTGAACGGGCGGCTGATGAACATGCCCATGTCACGGTTGAAGGCATGGGCGAGGAAATAATCGCGGTCGGCGAAGTTGCCCGGTTTGGGTTCGATCCGCGACGAGTCGGCAACCACATCGCCATGCTTGTCGAGCAGGAGGATGTCGCCCTTGAAGCGTGCGGTGGTCGAGCGGTCGAACAGCGCCAGATGGCGGATCTGCGGGGTGACGTCGCGCAAGTCGTCGCGCTGGGCGGCGGCGATCAGGCCTTGCAAGGTCAGGTCGTACAACTCGACCGTGCGCAGGACATCGGCGTCGATCAACTGGGCGATGGTGGTGGCGCTGCGGGTGGCCGCTTCCTGAGCGTTGGCGTGCTCACGAATCAGCAGAAAAGTGACGATGCACAGAATCGCGATCACGGTCAGCGAACTGCCGCAGATCAGCAGCAATTCGGGGCGTCCGGTCTTGCCCGCAACAGGTGGGGTACGGCTCGCGATCATGATGGGGGCTTTCGGTTGGGGTAATACTTATAAGAGTAGTTGCACAAACACGGAACCATCTGTGGCGAGGGAGCTTGCTCCCGCCGGGTTGCGCAGCGACCCCTTGCTTTCGAGGAGGGGCCTGCTGCGCAGTCCAGCGGGAGCAAGCTCCCTCGCCACAGGTTCTGCGCCAGTCGCGACTGACTTGAGGTGATCTTAGAAGACGTTGATCGGGTAGTCGACAATCACCCGGTATTCATCGGTATCGGTATCAATCGCTCCGTAGCCGTTGCCACCTCGGTTGGTCGCCCATTGCAGGCGGACCGCGAGGTCTTTCGCCTGACCGCTCTGCACCACGTATTTCAAATCGAGGTCGCGTTCCCAGTGCTTGGCGTTACGACCGTCAGCGCTGTACCACGAGGCATAGCCTTTGCTGTCCGGATCGACCTTGGTCAGGTCCACGGTGCCACGTGAATAGGAAACCGCCGAAGTCAGGCCCGGCAGGCCGAGACCGGCGAAGTCGTAGGCGTACTTGAGCTTCCACGAGCGCTCGTTGGGGCCGTTGAAGTCCGAGTACTGCTGCGAGTTGTCGAGGTAAACGCTGTCGCCCTGGCTGATGTAGTCGAACGGCGTGTTGCCGTTGACCCGCTGGTACGCGGCAGTGACGCTGTGGCTGCCGATGCCGACGGTGAAATGCAGGCTGTAGGTGTTGTTGTCGATGTTGCCCAGCAGCGCGTCGCCGGTGTCTTGCGTGTGATAGAAGTGCAGACCCGGGTTGAGGCTGACCAGATCGTTCAACTGCCAGGTGTAGTCGAGGTCGTAGTAGTACTGGTTCCAGATGTCCTTAAGCTCGGCGGCGTACAGATTGCTGGTCAGCCCTTCGACGCCGCTCCAGGACACGCCGGCCCAGTTCAGGTGACGGCTTTCGTCGCCCTCGGCGAGTTTGCCGTAGGACGTGCCGATGCGCTGGCGACCACTCTGATTGTACGGCTTGGTGAAACTGGCCTGGCCACCTTCGAACATCCAGCCGTCGAAACTGTGATTGGTCAGACTGACGCCACGGAAGGTCTGCGGCAGCATGCGCGAATCACCGCCGGCAATCACCGGGTTGGTGAGGAACAGGTCACCGGCCTTCAGCTCGGTATCGAACGCGCGCATTTTCAATGTGCCGCCCGCAGTCGAGAACGAACCCGGCGCTTTGCCGTTGCCATCGCTGATCGGCAGGATGCTCGAACCATCGGTACCGCCACCGCCGTCGAGCTTCAGCCCGAGCATGGCGTGGGCATCGATGCCGAAGCCGACCGTGCCTTCGGTGTAACCCGACTGGAAGATCCCGAGAAAACCCTGGCCCCACTCGATGTTGTCGTCCGTCTGCTGCAGACGGTTGCGATTCATGTAGTAGTTGCGGGCGTTGAGGTTGAGGCTCGAGCCTTCGATGAAGCCTTGTTTGGCGGCTTCGTCGGCTTGGGCTGTGGGGGCAATCGTTGCGGCAATTGCAATGAACAGCGGGGTGAAACGGACTGGGTAACGCACTTGCGATGGAGCTCCTTGGGTCAACTGACACTTCAATGGCTTGAGGTGCGGGATGTTTCTTGTTTTTTACAGACGAACCAAACGGCTTTCAGACCACAACGAAAAAAGGCCGCTGAAAGGCAGCGGCCTGGAAGGACGACGGTTGAACGGGAAGAGCCAAACAACCGCGTCGAGGGAAATGTTTCGCGGTGCGCGACTCAGCTGTCTTTCTCGGCCGCTTGAGCCTGGGAAGTGGCGGCTTGAGGGGCTTGCGAGGCATCCTGCGACTTGGCCATCACTTCTGCCTGAGATTGCTCGAAGGCGTGAGCGCGAGCGGCATTCTGCGCTACGAACGACTGCGATTCTTCAGCCATCGCCATCGGCGACAGGATCAATGAGGACAAAACGAAAGCGCTGGCAATACCCATACTGTTGGACATCTGGAAAACCTTCTTGCTTGGCAAGTGCTGTTTGGTGCGGGCAAAGATAAGGTCGCCGGGCGTTGGGAAACAGCGTGATTTTCATAAATGACTGTTACAGCAGAAGCAAAGATCGCAGCCTGCGGCAGCTCCTACAGAAGAGCACATTTCCTGTAGGAGCTGCCGAAGGCTGCGATCTTTTGATCTGCTTCAAACCGGCAGATGGATGCCGAAGGTATTCATCCCCCGATCACTTCGCACAAACACATCGCCACCATGCATCAGCGCAATCGCCTTGACGATCGCCAGCCCCAACCCATGGTTGTTGCCGCTGTTGCTGCGCGAGGCATCGACCCGGTAGAAACGTTCGAACAGACGCGGCAAGTGCTCGCTGGCAATCGGCGATCCCGGGTTGGCCACACCAATGCTGACCTGATGGTCTTCAACCTCGATCCGCACTTCGATCACCTTGCCCGGCTCGGTGTGCTGCACGGCGTTGCTCAGCAGATTGATCAATGCCCGGCGCAGATGCGCGATCTCGATGCTCACCTGTGCATCGCCACTGACGTGGACCTGCACTTGCGCGTCTTCGAGGATGAAATCCAGGTACTCCAACGTGGTCGCGACTTCATCAGCCAGCGAAGTTTCGGTGAGCTTGGTCGCCTTGCTGCCCTGGTCGGCGCTGGCCAGAAACAGCATGTCGTTGATGATCGAGCGCAGGCGTTCCAGTTCTTCGAGGTTCGATTGAAGCACTTCGAAATAGTGTTCGGCGGAGCGCCCGCGCGTCAGCGCGACCTGGGTCTGGCCGATCAGGTTGGTCAGTGGCGAGCGCAGTTCATGGGCGACGTCGGCGTTGAACGATTCCAGGCGTGAATAGGCCTGTTCGACCCGCTCCAGGGTTGAGTTGAACGAGTCGACAAACTGCTCCAGCTCCGGCGGCAAGGGCGACATGCGCAGGCGTCCGGCCCGTAGTGGCGGTGCCAGGCGCTGGGCCTCGTGGGACAGTTTGATCAGCGGCTTGAGACCGATCCGCGCCACCCAATAACCCAGCGCCGAGGCCAGCAGCACGCCGATAATCGCCAGGCTTACCAAGGCGATCAGCAGGTTGTTTTGAGTCTCATGAAAGGTCTCGGTATCGATGCCGATCATGAAGCGCAGCGGCGGGCGTTGATCCTTGGCCGGCAGTTCGGTGAGCAGCACTTTCAGCGGATAAGGATGCTCGGGCAATTGCAGGTCATGCATACCGGTTGGGCCTTTGGCGAAGGCGCGGATCCGCGCGTCAGGCTCGCCGTACTCATAACCGGGATCACCGCTGACCACCCAGAAACGAATGCGCTTGTCTTCCTCGCCGAGCAGCTTGAGCTTGGCGTTGATCTTCACCCAATGCTCAGGCGTGCCATACCGATTGAGCGCCGATTCAAGCACGCTGTAACGCGCGTCCAGCTCAGCCTCGGGCAGCAGGCCCAGGCCCTTGTCGACCTGCTGATACAGCGCGCCGCCGATCAACAGAAACACCAGCAGCGCCACCAGCGTGAACATGCCGCTCAGGCGCAGGGCGATGGAATTACTGGACACCGCGGCTCTCCAGCACATAACCCATGCCGCGAATGGTGTGCAGCAGTTTCTCGTCGAAGGGCCCGTCGAGCTTGGCCCGCAGGCGTTTGATCGCGACTTCGACGACGTTGGCGTCGCTGTCGAAATTGATGTCCCAGACCATCTCGGCAATCGCGGTTTTCGAGAGGATTTCACCTTGCCGGCGTGCCAGAACGCTGAGCAGCGAGAACTCTTTCGCCGTCAGATCCAGCCGCGTGCCGGCGCGGGTGGCCTTGCGGCTGATCAGATCGATCCACAGGTCGGCGATGCTCACTTGCACCGGTTCATGGCCACCGCTGCGCCGGGTCAGCGCTTGCAGGCGGGCCACCAGTTCGAGGAAGGAAAACGGCTTGCCGAGGTAATCGTCGGCGCCGTCACGCAGGCCCTTGATCCGGTCTTCGACGCGCTCGCGGGCGGTGAGCATGATCACCGGAGTCTGCTTGCGCGCACGTAATGCGCGCAGCACGCCAAAGCCATCCAGGCCCGGCAACATCACGTCGAGAACGATCACCGCGTAGTCGCTTTCCAGCGCCAGGTGCAGGCCTTCGACGCCGTCGCGGGCCAGGTCCACGGTGTAACCCTGTTCCGTCAGACCGCGGTGCAGATAGTCCGCGGTTTTTTCCTCGTCTTCGATAATCAGAACACGCATGACTGCCTCAGTCTGTAGTCGCCAGTGCCGTAGCGGGCATTGGTTTGGGCCTGTGGAACAGCCGCTCAAGCCACAAGTATATGACCGGCGTGGTAAACAGCGTCAGCATCTGGCTGACCAGCAAACCGCCCACCACCGCGATCCCCAGTGGCTGGCGCAGTTCGGCGCCGGTGCCGTAACCGAGCATCAGCGGCAACGCGCCGAGCAGCGCGGCAAGTGTGGTCATGATGATCGGCCGGAACCGCGTCAGGCACGCTTCGAAAATCGCATCCTGCGGTGCCAGTCCGCGATGGCGCTGCGCCTCCAGGGCAAAGTCGAT
Organism: Pseudomonas sp. B21-051; assembly: GCF_024748795.1. Classification (NCBI taxonomy): domain Bacteria; kingdom Pseudomonadati; phylum Pseudomonadota; class Gammaproteobacteria; order Pseudomonadales; family Pseudomonadaceae; genus Pseudomonas; species Pseudomonas sp. B21-051. The sequence continues at coordinate 4,893,445 of NZ_CP087166.1, read as the reverse complement.
CATCAGGATGCCGTTTTTCTTGACGATACCGATCAGCAACACCAGCCCGATCAACGCCATGATCGAAAAGTCCTGACCGCAGATCCACAGCATGATCACTGCGCCGAGACCAGCCGCCGGCAGCGTCGAAATGATCGTCAGCGGATGCACGAAGCTCTCATAAAGCACGCCGAGAATGATGTACACCGCCACCAGCGCCGCGAGAATCAGCCACGGCTGACTGGCCAGCGAACTCTGGAACGCCTGCGCCGCGCCCTGAAAATTGCCGCTGATCGCGGTCGGCATGCCGATCTCGGCCTTGGCCTGATTGAGCAGAATCACCGCATCACCCAACGCCACGCCGGGCGCGAGGTTGAACGACAGGTTGGCAGCCGGGAACATGCCGTCGTGGGCAATCGACAGCGGGCCGATGGTCGGCGCATCGAATTTGGCCAGCGCCGACAGCGGCACCATCTCGCCACTCAGCGGCGAGCGCAGGTAGAAATAGTTGAGGCTTTCAGCCTTGCCGCGCTGCTTGGTGTCCAGTTCCAGAATCACGTTGTACTGGTTGACCTGGGTCTGGAACTCGTTGATCTGGCGCTGCCCGAAGGCGTCGTACAGCGCTTCGTCGACATCACTCGCGGTCAGGCCGAAACGCGCGGCGGCACTGCGGTCGATACTGATGTGAGTGATGCTGCCGCCCAGTTGCAGGTCGTTGGAAATGTCGCGGAACGCCTGGTTGCTGCGCAGCTTTTCCGTCAGACGCTGGGTCCAGGTGGCGAGGGTCGCGCCGTCATTGCTCTTGAGCACATATTGGTACTGTGCGCGGCTCGGGCCGGAACTGAGGTTGATGTCCTGGCCGGCGCGCAGGTACAGGACGATGCCCGGGACTTTCATCAGTTGTGGACGAATGCGGTCGATGAACTGGCTGGCCGAGACGTCGCGGTCGCCGCGTTTTTTCAAAGCAATCCAGAAACGCCCGTTGGCGATGGTCTGGTTGCTGCCGGACACACCGACCGAGTGGGAGAACGCCTGCACAGCCGGGTCGGCGGCGACGATTTCGGCCATTGCCAAGTGTTTTTTCACCATGTCGCCGTAGGAAATATCCGCCGCGGCTTCGGTGGTGCCCAGGACAAAACCGGTGTCCTGCACCGGGAAGAAACCCTTGGGAATAAAAATGTAGCCGGCAATCGCCATTGCCAGCGACAGGCCGAACACGCCGATCATCAGCTTCTGATGGGCGAGGGCGCGGCGCAGACCCTTTTCGTACCAGGCCAGCAAGCGCTCGCTGAAGCCCGGTTTGTCGTGGGCGTGGTGCACCGGTTTGCGCATGAACAGCGCTGCCAGCGTCGGCGCGAGAGTCAGCGACACCACCACCGAAATCAAAATGGTCGAGGTCGCCGTCAGGGCGAATTCCTTGAACAGCCGCCCGACCACGCCGCCCATGAACAGCAGCGGAATGAACGCCGCCACCAGCGAAAAGCTGATCGACACCACGGTAAAGCCGATCTCGCCGGCCCCTTTGACCGCCGCTTCGCGCATGCTGTCGCCGGCCTCCAGATGCCGGTGGATGTTTTCCACCACCACGATCGCGTCGTCCACGACAAACCCGACGGCCACGACAATCGCCACCAGCGTCAGGTTGTTCAGGCTGAACCCCAGCAGGTACATCAGGGCGAAACTGGCGGTCAGTGACACGCCGAGTACAGCCGACACAATCATGGTCGCCGACAACTGGCGCAGGAACAGCGCCATCACCGCCACCACCAGCAGGATCGCGATCAGCAAAGTGATCTCGACTTCATGCAGCGAGGCGCGAATGGTCTGGGTGCGGTCGATCAGGGTTTTTACCTGCACCGAGGCCGGGAGCATGGCTTCGAGGCCGGGCAGGGCGGCTTGAATGCGGTCGACGGTTTCGACGATGTTGGCCCCCGGTTGCCGCGAGATCACCAGGTTCACCCCCGGTTGATCACCGGCCCAGGCTTGCACGTAGGCATCTTCCGAACCGTTGACGACTTTGGCGACATCGCGCAGGTGAACCGGGGCGCCGTCCTTGTAGGAAACGATGAGTTGGCTGTAGTCCTCGGGATGGAACAACTGGTCGTTGGTCGACAGCGTCGAGATGCTCGATTCGCCGTACAACGCACCTTTGGCGAGGTTGAGGCTGGTCTGCTGGATCGCCAGCCGGATGTCGGCCAGGGTCAGGCCAATGGCCGCCAATTTGTCGGCCGAGGCTTGCACGCGGATCGCCGGACGTTGCTGACCGGTGATGTTGATCTGGCCTACACCGTCGATCTGACTGATCTGACGCGAGAGCAGCGTTTCCACCAGATCACTGAGTTCGGTGCCGGGCATTTGCGTCGAGCTGACGCTGAGGATCAGCACCGGGCTGTCGGCCGGGTTGACCTTCTTCCAGGTCGGCAGCGTCGGCATGTCCTTGGGCAGCTTGCCGGCGGCGGTATTGATCGCGGCCTGGACTTCCTGAGCGGCGGTGTCGATGCTCTTGTCGAGAGTGAATTGCAGGGTCAGCAGGCTGGAGCCGAGCGCACTGCTGGAGGTCATCTGGGTCATGCCGGGGATGGCGCTGAATTGCACCTCCAGCGGCGTGGCCACGGACGAGGCCATGGTGTCAGGGCTGGCGCCGGGCAACTGCGCCGAGACTTGAATTGTAGGAAATTCCGCTTCCGGCAGTGGGGCAATCGGCAGGCGCGGGAAGGCAATCACGCCGACCAGCACCAATGCGATGGTCAGCAGAATCGTCGCGACCGGGTGATCGATGCACCAGGTGGAGACGCCTTTGTGCGCCTTCATGGCTTCGGCTCCGCTTGCACCACTTGCGGCGGCTCACTCATGACCTGCACGGTCGAACCGGGTTTGAGTCGCGACTGGCCGTCGGTCACCAGCACGTCACCGGCCTTCACGCCTTTGATGATGTCCTGGCCGCTGCCCTGATAGACCATCTGCACTTGTACGGCTTCGACTTTGTCGCCACTCACCCGGTAAACGAAGTGTTGGTCGAGGCCGCGTTGTACGACGGTAGGCGGCACCACCAGCGCATTCTTATCCAGTGCCGTCTGAATTTTTACCGTCACCAGCAGGCCCGGCCAGAGCTTCTGGCTGGCGTTGTCGAATTCGGCCTTGGCGCGGATGGTGCCGGTGTTGGCGTTGATCTGGTTGTCGATCAGGGTCAGGTGACCTTCGCCGAGCAGGTTGCCGGTTTCACCGTCGGTGTCGGCGCCAATGTAAGCCTTGACCTGTGCGTGCTGCGGATCGTTGATCAGGCCCTGCAGGGTCGGCAGCATTTGCTGTGGCAGCGAGAATTCCACGGCGATCGGGTCGATCTGGGTCACGGTGAACAGGCCGGCGGTGTCGGTCATGCGCAGGAAGTTGCCTTCATCGACTGTACGAATACCGACGCGGCCGGTGACCGGGGAGCGGATCTGCGTGTAGGAAAGTTGTACCTGCGCCGCGTCAATCGAGGCCTGGTTGCCTTGGGCGGTGGCTTTCAATTGGTTGACCAGTGCCTGTTGCTGGTCGTAGGTCTGTTTGGAGACGCCGTCGTCGACGCTGAGCAGTTTGTAGCGTTTGAGGTTGACCAGGGCGACTTGCAGTTGTGCCTGGCTTTCGCCCAGTTGTGCGCGGGCCTGGTCGAGACTGGCGCGGATCGAGCGGTCGTCGATGGTGGCGAGCAGGTCGCCGGCTTTGACGAGTTGGCCTTCCTTGACGAGGATTTTGGTGAGGATGCCGTCGACTTGTGGGCGCACTACGACGCTGTGTAATGAGAGTACGGAGCCGATGCCGGTGGTGTAGCGGGGGACGTCTTTTTCGCTGACGGTGACGACGCGAACCGGGATGGCGGTTGGGATGGCCAGTTTGGTCGGGGTGGGTTTCAGGACGTACCACAGACCTGCGCCTGCGAGGACGATCAATAGGGTGGCGAGCAGGGCTTTGTTCTTTTGGATTCGCATGCGGGGTGGGCGCCGGACGGAGTTTGGGCAGGGTTGTTGTCTTTATAAACCTGTCTGCAGGTCAGTAGGGTGACGGCTAGCTGTCAGCGGTGTCAGTTTCGCCGGGGTGTATATCCGTTTCTGCGGGTGTGGCTGATTACGGTTTCGCCCTTACGGCGAGTCACTTTTTCCAGACGCCGAAAAAGTAACCAAAAAGGCTTGCTCCTGCGTTCGGCCCGCTCGCTGGGGCTCGGGGTTCCTTCGCTGCGGGATCGATCCGGGCGCAGCGCCTCCGGTTTGCTTCGCTGCACCTCCTCTCGCTGTGTTTGGCTTCGCCAAACGGTCGCTACGCTCCCACGCCCGGATCAACCCCTCCACTCAGCCTTCCGACGTCGCCCGTGGATCAAGATCAAGATCAAGAGCGGCAGCCGAGCTTGCGCTCATCCTGTTGAGTGGGGCGGCTGCGCCGCGTGCGGGTTGGACTTATTTTCCCTGTTGGAGCTGCCGCAGGCTGCGATTTTTTGATCTTGCTTTTGCTTTTGCTCTTTTGTGGGAGTTGGCTTGCCAGCAATGGCGGCCTGACAGCTGACCAATCTCCAACTGACTCGCCCAATCCCACTGTGGGAGCGGGCTTGCTCGCGAAGGCGGCCTGATAGCCGACCAATATTCAACTTAATGCACTCAATTCAATTGTGGGGAGCCAGCCTATCCACCCCATGGTCTGAGGCTGTTTAATTCTGTTCCAAATAACCAGAACCTTCCCACAAGGTTTTCAGGTTGTCCGTCGGACATGCGGTCTCTAGTCTTTGGTCATCGCTGCCAATTCAGCGATCGGGCGTGGAAACCCGATTCAAGTAGAAACAATGCACCAGCACCGTAATCGTTGCCGACGTCTTTTTTCGTCTGCAAACTGCGTCGCGGCGGCTGTGCGTGGGCAGACTTCGGTCTGGCCGGTTGCCTACTTATCGGTTTTCCACCCCGCGCACAGTTGCCACCTTTTGTCGTGTGGAAACGGCAAAGGCTGGCTCCCAAATACAAGTAGGAGCTACACCATGGATAAACTGATTCCAGACCCTCCCCCCGAAACCACAACCCCGCTCGCCGAAGCCATCCGCGCTGACGACTTCGCCAAAAACCGCGAAGCCATCAAACGTGCGCTCGATTTCTACCTCTGTCCGCAACCCGTCCAGCCGCGACAGCCAAGTACCATGTTTCTGGTCAACCCAGGTATCGACACCGAAACCCTGCTCGCCCACGCTTACGAATCGTTGGCCTCTGCCAGTGCCATGGCCAGTAACTTCGCCAATGAACTCGGCGGTCCGCAACGCAGCACGGCACTGGCGATCCAGCAAATCGTCATGCTCGCCGAGCTGGCAGTGAACCGGGCGCTGGATAGGGTTGATCCACGCACTTGATCCGTCCGGGCACCGCGTCATTGTTCATCGCGAGCAGGCTCGCACAGGTTGAAGCACAGTCCACCTGTGGGAGCGAGCCTGCTCGCGAAGACGCCTGTGCGGGCGACGCATCTCTGCCGGCTATTGTTGTTGGCCGGTCCCAAAAAGGGCCCGATCATTCCCGATTCGGGACTCAAATGCCGACTAATCTTCTCAAGATCCAGCCCCGAGCGCGGATAAACATTGTGTAGCCCGGGTTCGCTGGGCCTCACATCGGGAGTGTCTAGATATGAAGCTGAAAACCGCAATGTCATGTGTGCTTCTCCTGCTTCCACTCACCGCGTTCGCCGCGCCCGGCAGTCAATCCGGCGAGATCCGTTTTACAGGGCAGATCGTTGATTCCGGCTGTGCAGTCGGGCGTGCGGGAGCGTTGTCTTCCACCGGGGCCCGGCGAGTTGAAATCAAGCCCGGTGTGAACGTCGATGTGGACACGTATCGCAACGCCTGCAGCCGTCAGGCGCTGCCGCTTTCCATGTCCTATGAACCGTTGCAGACCTCGACCGACAAAGGCATCGTCACCATCACTTACCTGTAAACCGTTCGGCGTACGCTGCAAATCTTCAGGTGCCGAGTCCGGGCGCGCAGGTATACTGCGCGCCTTCGCGGCTCACTGTTCGGGCCGGACTTTTTGCTTTGCGGAGCTTTTATGACTTCCCCGACCCAACCGCCGGTTGACGACGCCGTGAGCGATGTCCCGGCCGAGCTGACTGACGCCAGCGAAACCAAACCCGAGATCCCGGCTTTCAAGTTCCCGTTCAAACCGGGGGAGCTGGCGGCTGCCAAGGGTTCGAATCAGCCGTGGTACAAGAACGGCGCCAAGAACGGCCACACCAAGACCCCGGGCATGGCCCCGCCGGGTACCCGTCGCTCGATGGGCAAGCGCTGAGTTTTATCCCGCCTTCAGCCATCGACTGCGATTTTCGGTCGCAGTGATGGCTAAGTGCTCAGATCCTGAGCCAGATCAATATTTGACCAATTGGTGCGCTTAGAGTCAGCAGCCCTGCCGACTCTTCCCATAAAACGAGCGCGCTTTCCATGAAGATCAATCTCCCGGTAACCGGCCGTAACGTCGATGTGGCGCTGGATGCGAACATTCTTTCGACCACCGATCTGACCAGCGCGATCACTTACGCCAACGACGATTTCATTCAGATCAGCGGTTACAGCCGCGACGAATTGCTCGGCACGCCGCATAACTTGTTGCGTCACCCGGACATGCCGGCGCAGGCGTTTGCCCATATGTGGCAGACGCTGAAGGGCGGACGCTCGTGGATGGGGCTGGTGAAGAATCGTTGCAAGAATGGCGATCATTATTGGGTCAGCGCCTATGTCACGCCGGTTACGCAGAGCGGTGTGGCGGTGGAGTATCAGTCGGTACGCACCCGGCCGGATGCACGGCAGGTGGCGGCGGCGGAGCGGGTGTACGCGCAGTTGCGTGGAGAGTTGAAGGGACGGCGGCCGCTGCCCACTTTAGGTCTGCGTGGCAGGATCACGATGTTGGCCAGTGCGTTGCTGGGGCTGGTGTTGGGGATCGAGGCCTGGTTGCGTCCGGAGTCGGCATGGATCGATGGCACCGCATTTGTCGTCGGCAGCAGTGTTTGTGCATTAGGCGTGCGCTGGATTCTGCGTCCGCTGGAACGGCTGAGCGAGCGGGCGCGGCAGATCGCGGACAATCCGTTGAGCCAGGGCATTTACACCGGGCGCAGCGATGAGTTCGGCCAGATCGAGTTTGCCCTGCAGATGCTCGAAGCCCAGGTCGGCGCGGTGGTCGGGCGCATCGGTGATGCATCGCAGCAGTTGGCCGGGCATGCGGCGCAACTGGTTGATCATTTGCAAAGCAGCCACAGCAGTTCGTTGGCGCAGCAAGCGGAAACCGATCAGGTGGCGGCGGCGATTCATCAGATGGCCGCCAGTGTCGCGCAGGTCGCCAGCCATGCGCAGCAGGCCTCGGTGGCGGCGGACCTGGCCGGTACTGAAACCCGTGAGGGGCGTTGGCTGGTGGGCGAGAGTCGCAGCGCGGTGCTGCATCTGGCCGAGGAGTTGCGGCGGGCAACCGAGGTGATCCATCAGCTCGAAGGTCACAGCAGCGAGATTTCCGGGGTGCTGGAGGTGATCCGCAGCATCGCCGAGCAGACCAATCTGCTGGCGCTCAACGCAGCGATTGAAGCGGCGCGCGCTGGCGATGCCGGGCGCGGGTTTGCGGTGGTGGCCGATGAAGTACGCGGGCTGGCGCAGCGCACGCAGCAATCGACCAACGAGATTCAACGAATGATCAGCACCCTGCAAAACGGTGCACGGGACGCAGTGCTGGTCATGCGCCAGAGCAGCGAGCATGTGGACAACAGCGTCGAACAGGCGCAGCGTGCGGCGCGGGCGCTGGACGGAATCAGCGAACGGGTCGAGCAGATCACCGAGATGAGCCTGCAAATTGCCGCAGCGGTGGAGCAGCAGAGCGCGGTGAGCGAAGACATCAACCGCAACATCGTCAGCATTCGCACGGCGTCGGAATTGACGGTGGACGAGGGGCGGCAGAGTCAGCGCAATTCCGAGGATGTGGCGGGGCTGGCGGGGGATTTGCGGTTGCTGGCGCGGGAGTTCTGGGGGCGGCGGCAGGTTCGGGATTGAGGTTGTCTGGGCCGGCCTCTTCGGGAGCAAGCCCCCTCCCACAGGTTTGTGAGTTGATCATTTATTCTGTGTACAACTCAAAACCCTGTGGGAGGGGGCTTGCCCCCGAAGGGGCCATTGCAGGCAGTACAAAATCCGGATCAAGCCGCCCGCAGCGAAATAAACGCATACGTCTGCGCCGGCTCAGTCACTACCTGCGCCCCGGCTGCAAGCAGCTGCCCGGCCACATCGTCCCCGGACAAATGAAACAGCCACTTACTCGGCGCGTTACTCAGCGGCTGTGCTGAAACCTGATCGATCACGGCCGCAAACGCGTCCATCTGCGGCAAATACGCGGTAAATCCATCGCCCTTGAGCGCTGTGGTGCGAATCCCCAGTGCGGCGCAGATCGCATCCTTGATGCGGATGTCATCGCGATCGGCCTGACGCGAACGCTGGATCAGCTCCAGCAGTTCCTGATCGACCAGCTCCCCGCCGACAATCAGCAGCGGCCCCTGTTGCCACGACTCTGGCGGGCAATCCTTGGCCGCCGGGTTGAGCGGAATGTGCGGATTGATTTCTGCCGGATAAATCCTGCACACCAACGGTCGGCGTTCGTAAATGCGGCACAGGTTTTCTTCGTCAAGATTCCGGCAGCGCCCGACGTTGTACGCGGCAAAGGTGATTGCCACGTGGGCCTCGGTCGTGCCGCTGCGTACCACCAGCGAACGCCGTTCGGCGTGTTCACGCTGCTGCGCCGGCAGGCCCAGGCCGTTGCCGAGAAAGGCCTCCACCAGCACGATCACCTGACCACCGTCCGCCGCCCACATGCGGGCTTCGGCGAGGGTCAGGGGCACATGGTGGTCGGTGCAGCATTTGCCGCAACCGACGCAGGAAAATGTCGTTTTCATTGCACGATCAATCTTCAATCAGAGTGTGAAACGGCGACATAAAGTCGCCAGGCTGAGGCTGATCGAAGCAAGTTGTGCGCCAGTCCTCAAGGCTTGGCGGTCGGACCAATCGAGTCCCATTCGGTGACGAACGCGGTTTTCGACTTTTTGCTGTACAGGCACAGCTCAGTGCCTTGCTGGCCTTTCATGTGTTTTTGCGGGTATTGGCCTTGCAGCAGCACGGCGGTGTAGCCAACGCGGTCATCGAATTGCGCGGGTGTGCCGACCGGTTTCGCAGCTTTCAGGCCGCTGGCCTTGGTGCAACTGGCGAGCACGGTTTTATCGTAAGCGGCCCAGGCGTCGGGGCTGGAGGCGTGGGCCTGTGAGGCGAGGGCGGTGAGGCAGAGCAGGCTTAGGGTGAGGGTTTTCATCGTGGGCGTCCTTGGTCGTGGGTGGCCAAGGTTGGAGTCTGCCCGGGAAGGGAAGTTGCCTGTGCTGGCCTCTTCGCGAGCAGGCTCGCTCCCAAAATTTGAAATGCATTCCAGGGTGGGAGCGAGCCTGCTCGCGAAGACGGTCGATCAGTCCGGTACAAGTTCCCGGCGAACCACCATCATCCCGGCACTTTCATACAACCGCTGCGCCCGCAGGTTGTCTTCCAGCACCTTCAGATCGACAAACCCTTCACGGCGTTGCTGAAACACTTTGAATGCATGTGACAGCAACGCCCGACCCAGCCCACAGCCCTGAGCGCGGGGATGCACCACCAGATTCTTGATGTAGGAACTGGTCCAGCACTGCGCCACACCGATCACGCCTTCGGCGTCTGTGGCAATCCAGCACAACTCGGGATCGTATTCGGCATCGCTTTCAAAGCGCTGTTGCCACTCCTCCAGCGCTGGCACGCGACCGCCGCCCTCGCGGTAGCCGAGTTGCATCAGCTGATGCACGGCCACCGCCAGTTCTGGACGATAGGTGCTCAGCTCAATGCCTTCCGGCCAGTGGGGCGGCGGCACGTCTTGACGAAGGTCGCGCCGCATCAAAAAGCAGTACGTCTGGCTCAAGATTCAATGACCGTTGGCTGCGACGTGTTTGGCGGCTTCGATCAAACGCTGGGTCAGTTCCGGCGAAGAGAACTTGGTCAGCACCGCGTTGGCCCCGGCCAGGCGTGCTTTCTCGCTGTTCATCGCGCTGTCGAGCGAGGTGTGCAGCAGCACGTAGAGGTGGGCGAAGTCCGGGGTCTCGCGCAGGGTACGGGTGAAGGCGTAGCCGTCCATTTCGGACATTTCGATGTCGGAGACGATCAGGTTGATCTGCTGTGCGGTGCCTTGCAGATCCAGCAGGCAGTCGATGGCTTCCTTGGCACTGCGCGCGGTGTGGCATTGCAGGCCGAGGTTGCGCAGGGTGTGCACCGATTGCTGCAACGCCACCTGGCTGTCGTCGACCACCAGAATCCGTGCGTTACCAAGGACTTCGGCGTCTTCCATGCTCAGGTCGGTCGGGGCCATTTCGATCTGCGCCGGGGCGATGCTGTGAATGACTTTCTCGATGTCGAGCACTTGTACCAGCGTGCCGTCGACCGAGGTCACGCCAGTGATGTAGGCACGCGAACCGCCGGAGCCGAACGGCGGTGGCTTGATGTCGGTGGTCAGGCAATGGACGATTTTGCTCACCGCCTGCACGTGCAGGCCCTGCTTCGAACGGCTGACGTCGGTGACGATCAGGCAGCCGCCGTTCGGGTCTTCCAGCGGTCGCTCGCCGATGGCACGGCTGAGGTCGATCACTGACAGCGACGCGCCGCGCAGGGTGGCGATGCCTTTGATGTGCGGATGCGACTCGGGCATTTTGGTCAGTGGCGGGCAGGGGATGATTTCACTGACTTTCAGCAGGTTGATCGCCATCAGCTTGCCGCTGCGCAAGGTAAACAGCAGAAGCGAAAGTGAATCTGCGCGGGCTTTGGTGGAAGACATATAAACCTTCTGTGGAAAAAGGTGATGGGCGAGGGTGCAAATCGCCAGAAACTATTGATGCCGGGTTATCGACTTGTCGGGGGCAGGCTTTAGGCTCAATCCTCAATCCGGGTCAAACGGTGTGGCGAGGGAGCTTGCTCCCGCTGGAGTGCGAAGCGCTCCCATAACCATCCACCGCGGTGTATCAGGTTGGTCATGTCCGCTGCTTTTGCGACTGCTGCGCAGCCGAGCGGGAGCAAGCTCCCTCGCCACAATGGAGGTCTATCTCATCCCAAGGCGTTTAGCCATCCGCCCAAGATTCGCCCGATCCAGCCCCAACTCCCGCGCCGCACTCGCCCAGTTATCCTGATGACGCTCAAGCGCAGCACTGATCAACTGCCGCTGATATTGCTCGGTGGCACTGCGCAAATCGCCGCTGATCAACGGCATCGAAAGCACCTCGGCAACCGGTTCAGCCGAGTTATCCACAGCCTCACGCGGCAGATCCAGATCCGCCGCGCTCAAACTGAGAATCTTCGGCCGCACCTTGCAATTGCCCAGCGCCTTCAGTGCGCTGCGGCCAATCAAGTGTTCCAGTTCACGCACGTTGCCCGGCCAAGTGTAGGCGAGCAACGCGTCCTGGGCGTCGCTGCTCAGGCGCAGGCTGTTGAGGCCCATGCGCGAGCGGTTCTGTTCCAGAAAGAAGCCGCTGAGCAGCAACACATCGCGGCCGCGATCGCGCAGCGCCGGGACCCGCAGCGGGTACACGCTCAGGCGGTGATAGAAGTCGGCGCGGTAGCGGCCGCTGCGCACTTCTTCAGCCAGATCGCGGTTGGTCGCGGCGATCAGGCGCACATCGACCTGATGTTCCTTGTCCGAGCCAAGCCGCTGCAACTGGCCGCTTTGCAGCACGCGCAGCAATTTGGCCTGCACGGTCAGCGACAGTTCGCCGACTTCATCGAGAAACAGCGTGCCGCCATTGGCCAGTTCGAACTTGCCGCGACGGTCGCTGGTGGCGCCGGTGAAGGCGCCGCGTACGTGGCCGAACAGTTCGCTCTCGACCAGGGTGTCGGGCAGGGCCGCGCAGTTGAGGCTGATGATTGGTTTGTCGGCGCGCGGGGAGGCGGCGTGAATCGCTTGCGCCACCAGTTCCTTGCCAACCCCGGTTTCGCCAGTGATCAGCACGGTCAGGTCGCTGCCGCCGACCAGATTGATTTCCTCCACCAGACGTTTGTGCGCCTTGCTCTGGCCGATCATTTCGCGTTGCTGCTGACCGCTGGCCTGACGGTAGACCTCGGCGCGTTGGTGTTCGTCTTCGGCACGCAGCGCCAGGCGTTCGATACGTTCGGCGGCGTTAACCGTGGCCGAGGCGAGGCTGGCGAAGGCTTGCAAGGCGTCGAGTTCGATCGGTTCGAAACGCTCCGGATCGAGCGCATCGAGGGTGATCAGGCCCCAGAGTTTTTCATCGACGAACAGCGGGCAGCCGAGACAGTCATGCACTTCGAGGTGATCGCCCAGACCATCGACCAAGCCGTCGTAAGGATCGGGCAAGTCGCTGTCGGCGGCGAACCGTGTCGGCCCGGCGCCGTCCAGCAGGATCTCGAAACGGGGATGTTCGCTGACCTTGAAGCGCCGGCCGAGGGTGTCGGTGCTCAAACCATCCACCGCCAGCGGCACCAGCCATTCGCCGTCTAGGCGCAGCAACGCGGCGGCATCGCACGGCAGCAGGGCGCGCATGGCTTCGAGCAGGCGTCGATAGCGCTCGCCTTCGGGCAGTTCGCGGGACAGGTCGGAGACCAGCGGCAGTAAAGCGGTGAGCAGGGATTTGGCGGTCATGGTCTTGTAGTCAAAGAGACTCGATGTAGTCGCGATGACTATAAAACGCTTTGAGTCTAAATGACTATGTAAAAAATAAGCCGTTGATTTATAACGATAATTAATCTGGCACGAAAACTGATAAGCCTTAGGTAATTCTCAAAAAGCTCAGGAGTCACTCTTATGCTTAGCGTCCAGGATCGTGCCATCGTCAAATCCACTGTGCCTCTGCTGGAAAGCGGCGGTGAAGCGCTGATTACACACTTCTACCGCATGATGCTCTCCGAATACCCTGAGGTGCGCCCACTGTTCAACCAGGCGCACCAGGCCAGTGGCGACCAGCCCCGTGCGCTGGCCAATGGCGTGTTGATGTATGCCCGGCACATCGATCAGCTCGACCAGTTGGGCGATCTGGTGGCGAAGATCATCAACAAGCACGTCGCCCTGCAAATCCTCCCGGAGCACTACCCGATTGTCGGCACCTGCCTGCTGCGTGCCATCTCCGAAGTGCTCGGCGACGAGATCGCCACTCCGCAAGTGATGAGCGCGTGGGGCGCGGCCTACGGGCAACTGGCCGAGATTCTGATCGGCGCTGAAGCCGCGATCTACGACCAGAAAGAACAAGCGGTCGGCGGCTGGCGCGGGGCGCGGGAGTTCATCGTGGTGGAAAAGGTCGAGGAGAGCGCGGAAATCATTTCGTTCTACTTCGAGCCGGCAGACAAAGGCCCGATCCTTGCCGCAGAACCGGGTCAGTACATCGGCATGAAACTTATCCTTGATGGCGAAGAAATCCGCCGTAATTACTCGCTGTCGGCGCTGGCCAATAAAGGTCAGTACCGCATCAGCGTCAAACGCGAACCGGGTGGTCGTGCGTCCAACCACTTGCATGATCAATTGCACGTCGGCGCGAGCATCCAGCTGTTCCCGCCATCGGGCGAGTTCACCCTGACTAAGAGCGACAAGCCGTTGGTGCTGATCAGTGGTGGCGTCGGCATCACACCGACCCTGGCGATGCTCGAAGCGGCGCTGCAAACCGAGCGCCCGGTGCACTTTATCCATTGCGCGCGCAACGGCAGCGTGCATGCGTTCCGCGACTGGATCGATGGGCTGGCGGCGCGTCATCCGCAGCTCAAGCGCTTTTATTGCTACGCCGAAGACGACGGCGTGAGCCCGGCGGCGGACAAGATCGGCATCCTCAGTCAGGAGCAGTTGGGCGAGTGGCTGCCTGCGCAACGTGACGTCGACGCTTACTTCTTGGGGCCGAAGAGCTTCATGGGCGCGATCAAGCGGCATCTGAAAGCGTTGGGCGTTCCGGATCAGCAGAGCCGTTATGAGTTCTTCGGGCCGGCGGCGGCTTTGGAGTGATCTGAAACCGGGTTGTCTTCATTCGCGAGCAGGCTCGCTCCCACAGGATTTGTGTTCAACGCAGATCCAATGTGGGAGCGAGCCTGCTCGCGAAGGCCGTTACGCGGTCTCGATTCTTAAATTCTGTTTAAAGGTTAATCGTTTCTTAACCGGTTTATCGTTTATTCCCCGATGCTGATGATAGGCGCTCGTTCGTTTAACTGATCAGGATCGCCCCCATGTCGCACATCATCTTCTCCTCTCGTCTGAACCTGGCAATGCTTGGCCTGTCGGCTGCTTTGCTGGCCAGTCCGTTTGCTGCGGCCGAATCGGCGTTGATCGCACCACAGACCCTGATCGTCGATCAGAGCCTGCCCAAGGCTCAGCGCGATGCAATGGAGTTGGCGGCACGGCGTTACGGCAGTTTCTGGAACAGTGGGGAAGAGGCCCTGGCCACGGCAGCCTTGTCGCCGCAGTTTGTCGACAAGACCCCGCCCGAAGGTCGGGTGCAGGGCCCGAGCGGACCGTTGCTGGCGTCGAAGTTCTTTCGCACGGCGGTGCCAGACCTGAGCTGCGAGATCGAGCAAATGATCATTGCCAGTGACCGCGTGGTGGTGCATCTGCACTTTCGCGGCCACTTCAGCGGTACGTTCAAGGCTCTCAAAGGGCAGGGCCAGCGTGTAGACTTCCGGGCAACCGATATCTATCAGATCGACAACGGTCGCATCGCGGCCAATTGGCATATCGAAGACAACATCAGTCTGATGGCGCAACTGCAAGCGCAGCCGCCAGCCAGCTGAACCATGGACATACAAGGGAAACGCGATGAGCGAGGAAACGATTCGACTGGGACGTGAGCGGCGCTTTCTGGTGCTGCTGGGCATCATCTGCCTGGCACTGATCGGTGGTGCGCTGTACATGCAGATCGTGCTGGGCGAGGCGCCATGCCCGCTGTGCATCCTGCAGCGTTATGCATTGCTGCTGATTGCGCTGTTCGCGTTTATCGGCGCGGCGATGCGCACCCGCCGCAGCATCACGGTGTTCGAAGTGCTGGTGGTGATCTGCGCGATCGCCGGGGCCGGCGTCGCCGGGCATCACGTGTACACCCAGTTCTATCCGGCGGTGAGCTGCGGCATCGATGTGCTGCAGCCGATTGTCGACGACCTGCCGTTGGCGAAGATCTTCCCGCTGGGCTTCCAGGTCGACGGTTTCTGCTCGACGCCGTACCCGCCGATCCTCGGTCTGTCGCTGGCGCAATGGGCGCTGGTGGCGTTCGTGCTGGTGGTGATTCTGGTGCCGCTGCTGACCTCGCGTAACCGGAAAGCACTGCGCTGAATCAACTCTTCGGCAAATTGGCCGATACAGAAAACGCCCCGATTTGCGGATCAGCCGCTCGGGGCGTTTTGCATTTCAGAGTGTTTGTGAAATCACCGTGACGAACGGCAATGGAGAGTGCGGCAGGTGTGCGACATGTTGTCACACGCGCCCTGTCGCAGGGCGTTTCGGCGACCCGGATTGGCGTAATGTTACAAAAAAGGATTGGTCTGTTTCGGCAATTTTCTGGTTTTGCACGCAGGTGCCAGATCAGGCAGTTTTAACAGGCTCTGGCAGATGGCCAGAGGCCTTTGAATATCGGGCTTTGCGCCGATTCGGTGGCGGGAAAAAGCCTTCGGAGCTGTCTGAACTGAGGTGTATAGGCCTACATTTTTTGGTGTTTTTGTTGAGAATCGATTTCGATAACATGCGGAACTTTTGCAAAAACGGTGATGGATTGTTGCTCTGAGCGATAAAAATTATTTCGGGATAAGACATGGTGTATAGGGCGCTACCTATCTACAATCGCCCGCACTGAATTCCCGGCACTGTTCAGCCTTTATTAAGGAACTGGACAGGAAGTCGGGTGTCGAGCGGGCCGAAAGGCTTTTGCGACACCCAGGTGTCGGTGCCTTCCAACTTTCCGCACCAAATGGAATTGGTCTGTAACAAGGCCTTTGACCACGAATTCGAATAAGAACTGACCGCTGTCCCAAGGTTTTGTCGAGCGTCTGACGCGCGACGGGCGGCCCTTATTCAATCCAAAGAAAATGCCAACCCTTGGCAGGGTGAAGTGTTGGCGATCAAAACCCAACTGCATTGCGCAAGCTGCTTTAGAGGTCGTGAGATGAGTAAAAACAGGTACCCCAGATTACTAGGCCTAGTGCCGCTGCTCGGCACGTTGTTGCTGGGAGGCTGCAACATGACCCTGCTCAATCCAACGGGCCAGGTCGGCCTGGAACAGCGCAACCTGATCATCACCGCCACGCTGCTGATGCTGTTGGTCGTTGTGCCGGTTATCGTCATGACCTTCCTGTTCGCCTGGAAGTACCGCGCGTCCAACAAGGATGCCGTCTACACCCCGAAATGGTCGCACTCGACCAAAATCGAAGTGGCGGTCTGGACCATCCCGGTTCTGATCATCATCGCCCTGGGTTACATCACCTACATTTCGACCCACAAACTGGACCCGTACCGTCCGATTGAATCCGACGTCAAGCCGGTGACCATCGAAGTCGTTGCGCTGGACTGGAAGTGGCTGTTCATCTACCCGGAACAAGGCATTGCCACGGTCAACAAGATCGTGTTCCCGGCGCACACCCCGGTCAACTTCCGGATCACCTCCGACGCCGTGATGAACTCGTTCTTCATCCCGGGCCTGGGCGGCCAGATCTACGCGATGGCGGGCATGACCACCAAGCTGCACCTGATCGCTGACCGCAACGCTGAAATGGACGGTATCTCCGCCAACTACAGCGGCGCTGGTTTCACCGGTATGAAATTCAAAGCGATCGCAACTTCTCAGGAAGATTTCGACGCCTGGGTAAGTGAAGTCAAAAAGGCACCTAAACAGCTTGAACAAGCTGAATACGCAGCCCTTGCCAAGCCAAGCCAGAACAATCCAGTCGAGCTCTACTCCTCGGTCACGCCGAACCTGTTCCAGACCATCGTCGACAAGTACGAAGGCATGAAACCGGGCAAGCCGCTGAAGCACGAGAAGAAAGAGAAAGAAGTGGCGGCAACGGACATGGACTCGAATTCGCATTCAGCTGCCGGGGCAGAGGAGTAAACGATGTTTGGTAAATTAAGTTGGGAAGCGATCCCTTTCCACGAGCCGATCGTGATGGTCACCATCTCGATGATCGCGCTCGGTGGTCTGGCGTTGTTCGCTGCAATCACCTACTTCAAGAAGTGGACCTACTTGTGGACCGAGTGGCTGACGTCGGTCGACCACAAGAAAATCGGTGTGATGTACATCATCGTTGCCATGGTCATGCTGCTGCGTGGCTTTGCCGACGCCATCATGATGCGTACCCAGCTGGCCATGGCCACCGAGGGTTCGCCTGGCTACCTGCCACCTGAACACTATGACCAGATCTTCACCGCTCACGGTGTGATCATGATCATCTTCATGGCGATGCCATTCTTCACCGGCCTGATGAACCTTGCAGTGCCGCTGCAGATCGGCGCGCGTGACGTTGCCTTCCCGTTCCTGAACTCCCTGAGCTTCTGGCTGCTGGTGTCCGGCGTGGTGCTGATCAACCTGTCCCTGGGCGTCGGCGAATTCGCCAAGACCGGCTGGGTTGCCTATCCGCCGCTGTCGGGTCTGCAGTACAGCCCTGGCGTGGGGATGGACTACTACATCTGGGCGCTACAGCTATCCGGGTTAGGTACGACGCTGACGGGGGTCAACTTCCTCGCCACCGTGCTGAAAATGCGTACCCCTGGCATGAAACTGATGGACATGCCGATCTTCACCTGGACCTGCACCTGGGCCAACGTCCTGATCGTGGCTTCGTTCCCGATCCTGACCGCTACCCTGGCACTGCTGACCCTCGACCGTTACATGGATTTCCACATTTTCACCAATGAACTTGGTGGCAATCCAATGATGTACGTCAACCTGTTCTGGGCCTGGGGCCACCCTGAGGTTTACATCCTGATCCTGCCGGCATTCGGCATCTTCTCGGAAGTGATCTCGGCGTTCACCGGCAAGAAACTGTTCGGCCACCACTCGATGATCTACGCTTCGGGCGCGATCTCGGTACTGGGCTTCATGGTTTGGCTGCACCACTTCTTCACCATGGGTTCGGGTGCCAGCGTCAACGCCTTCTTCGGTCTGGCGACGATGCTGATTTCCATCCCGACGGGTGTGAAACTGTTCAACTGGCTGTTCACCATCTACCAGGGCCGTCTGCGCTTCACCAGCCAGGTTCTGTGGACCCTGGGCTTCATGGTGACCTTCGCCATCGGCGGCATGACCGGCGTACTGCTGGCCATCCCGGGTGCTGACTTCGTTCTGCACAACAGCCTGTTCGTGATCGCGCACTTCCACAACGTGATCATCGGCGGCGCGGTATTCGGCTACATCGCAGGTTTCGGCTTCTACTTCCCGAAAGCGTTCGGCTTCAAGCTGCACGAAGGCTGGGGTAAAGCAGCGTTCTGGTTCTGGATCTCGGGCTTCTTCGTCGCGTTCATGCCGCTCTATGCACTGGGCTTCATGGGCATGACCCGTCGTCTGAACGCCACCACCAACCCTGAGTGGGTACCGTACCTGTACGTGGCCATGTTCGGTGCGGTGATGATCGCTGTCGGTATCGCCTGCCAACTGATCCAGCTGTACGTCAGTGTGCGTGACCGCAACAAGCCAGAGAACATGTGCGAACACGGTGACCCGTGGAATGCCCACACTCTGGAATGGTCGACCTCGTCGCCACCTCCGTTCTACAACTTCGCTGTGCTGCCTAAGGCTGACTGCATCGACCCGTTCACCGAAGCCAAGGAAAACGGTACTGCGTACCAGGCTCCGGCCAAGTACGAGCCGATCCACATGCCGAACAACACCGCCACTGGCGTGGTGATGGGCGCACTGCTGACCGTCTTCGGTTTCGCGATGATCTGGCACATCTGGTGGTTGGCGATCGCCAGCCTGGCCGGCACTGTCATCTACTTCGTGATCCACGCCGCACGTGACGACCAGGGCTACATGGTTCCGGTTGAAACGATCGAGCGCATCGAAGCCGAGCAGCACAAGCGTCTGGTCGCGGCAGGGAAAATCCCGGCCAATGCCACCCGTGTAACCTCGTTGGAACAGGCTTAAACCATGTCGAACTTAGTGACCAATGTTGGACACGCCCATGGTGACCATGGGCACGATGACCATCACCACGACTCGGGCGAGATGACCGTATACGGTTTCTGGCTCTACCTGATGACCGACTGCATTCTGTTTGCGTCGATCTTCGCGGTGTACGCAGTACTGGTAAACAACGTCGCCGGTGGCCCGTCGGGCCACGACATTTTCGAACTGCCATACGTGCTGGGCGAAACCGCTCTGCTGTTGTTCAGTTCGATCACCTACGGCTTCGCCATGCTGGCGTTGTACAAAGGCAAGAAGCAGCAGGTTCTGGGCTGGTTGTTCATGACCTTCCTGCTCGGCGCAGGCTTCATCGCCATGGAGATCAACGAGTTCCACCTGCTGATCTCCGAGGGCTTCGGTCCTAGCCGTTCGGGCTTCCTGTCGGCGTTCTTCACCCTGGTCGGTACCCACGGTCTGCACGTATCTGCGGGTCTGATCTGGATGGGCATCATGATGTACCAGGTCAACAAGCACGGCCTGACGGCGACCAACAAGACCCGTCTGAGCTGCCTGAGCCTGTTCTGGCACTTCCTGGACGTGGTGTGGATCTGCGTATTCACCGTTGTTTACCTGATGGGGACTCTGTAATGGCTAATGCACACTCCCATGACAGCCATGATGCTGGCCACGGCAGCGTAAAGTCGTACGCCATCGGCTTCATCCTGTCGGTGATCCTGACTGCCATCCCGTTCGGCCTGGTGATGTTCCCGACCTTGCCGAAGTCGACCACGCTGGCAATCGTTCTGTTGTTCGCAGTCATCCAGGTGATTGTTCACCTGTACTACTTCCTGCACCTGGACCGTTCGATTGCACAACGTAACAACGTGATCGCGTTTGTCTTTACGGCCATCGTGATCCTGCTGCTGGTTGGCCTGTCGCTGTGGATCATGTTCAGCATCCACACGTACATGATGGCGAAGTGAGGTAGACCCGATGTCGCTCAAGCACTTTATCCAAATCACCAAACCGGGGATCATTTTCGGTAACGTGCTTTCTGTGGCAGGCGGGTTCTTCCTGGCCTCGAAAGGGCATGTAGATCTGGCGGTGTTCCTGGCCGCCATGATCGGCACATCCCTGGTTGTGGCCTCCGGTTGCGTGTTCAACAACTGCATCGACCGCGACATCGACCTGAAGATGGAACGCACCAAGAACCGGGTGCTGGTGCAGGGCTTGATCTCCCTGAAACTGGCCCTGGTCTACGCGACCATCCTGGGTGTTCTCGGCGTTGCCTTGTTGTACAAGGTGGCCAACCCGTTGGCCGCCCTGTTCGCGGTAATCGGCTTCATCATCTACGTCGGCTTCTACAGCCTGTACCTCAAGCGCAAGTCGGTTCACGGCACGCTGGTGGGCAGTCTGTCGGGCGCCATGCCGCCAGTGATCGGTTACGTTGCCGTAACCAACAGCTTCGACATGGCCGCACTGACCCTGCTGGTGATGTTCAGCCTGTGGCAGATGCCGCATTCCTACGCCATCGCGATCTTCCGTTTCAACGACTACCTGGCCGCATCGATTCCGGTGCTGCCCGTCAAGCGCGGAATCGAAGTGGCCAAGAAGCACATCCTGCTCTACATCCTGGCGTTCCTCGTGGCGACCTTGATGCTGACCTTCAGCGGTTATGCCGGCATGAGCTACCTCGCCGTCGCCGCGGCCATGGGCATGTACTGGCTGTACATGGCCTGGACCGGCTACAAGGCGGTGGATGACACGGTCTGGGCACGCAAGCTGTTCGTGTTCTCGATCTTCACCATCACCGCCCTGAGCGTCATGATGTCCCTGGACTTCAAGGTGCCGGCCGAGCTGCTGCTGACGTACGCGCCGTAAGGCAGTATGGCTTCACGAAAAACCCCGCACATTGAGAGATGTGCGGGGTTTTTTGTTGATCGGATGTTTATCAAAGGTCGAATTTGTTGATAGTCTCTCCATGGGCAAGTTGCCTATAGTTTGCCCATGCGAACTGTATTTTTTGAAACCACAATATTCACCGCGAGCGTTGGTCATTACCTGACGGACGATGAGTATCGGGAGTTGCAGAATTATCTGCAGTGCAATCCAGCGTCGGGCGACGTAATACCGCGGACTGGCGGCTTCCGGAAATTACGTTGGTCTGACGCCCGGCGTGGCAAAGGCCGACGAGGTGGCTTGCGGGTCATCTACTATTGGCTTATGAATGATCGTCAGTTCTGGATGTTTGCGATTTATGACAAAGATGAGCTTGAGAATCTGTCCGCCGAGAAAGAGAAGGCGCTCAAAAAAGCCATTGAGATAGAGTTGAGAAAAAGAGGTGCTTCATGAAAAAACGCGACCTGTTTGCGGAATTGATGCAGGGCGTTGAAGAGATGGCGGCCCATCGCGAAGGTAAAATTACGCTGCGCAATACGGTCGTCGAGGACAAACCGGTTCCCGAGGTTGGTGCACAAGAGATCGTTGCACTGCGTGAAAAATTGCACATGTCACAAGCGGTATTTGCAAAGCGAATCAGGACCAGCCCGAGCACATTGAGGAATTGGGAGCAGGAGAAGTCCAAGCCCAATGCTCAGGCGGCACTGTTGATCCGCTTGGTGGAGAAATTCCCTGATATGGTTGAGCGCTTGGGCGCTGTGTAGATAGTTCGTTGATATAGGTCATCAAGCCCCGCGATTCGATAGAGTCGCGGGGTTTTTCGTCCAGAACGACAGGTTGCGGTATCGCCGCAAACCACCTAGATTTGGATCCAGTCTTCAGTGATAGCGCCATGCCACTTTTTGGGCGCTCAACTGTTCCACTCCGCGATTCTTTATGCATCGATCAAAAGGCTGGGCGAAATGACTGAGAGGATGACCTGCGACGAACGCTTCATTGCCCTGGCACAAGAGCTGAACTACGACATCTATGGCGAGAACACCGCCGGCGGCAATTATGCGCCGCTGATCCGCCATCGCGATGAGTTGTACATCAGCGGCATGGTGCCGCGGGTCAATGGCAAGATTCTGTATCCCGGTCGCGTCGGGTTGGAGTTGACGCTCAAGGATGCCCAGGCAGCCGCGAGCATCAGTGCCATGCGCTGCCTGGCGCTGATCGTCGATGCGGTGGGTTCGCTGGACAAGATCCGGGCGTTGTTGCGGGTCACGGTGTATGTGAAGTCGACCCCGGACTTCGTTGACCTGAGCGAAGTGGCCAACGGTGCATCAGACGTGTTCAGCCATGTGCTCGGTGATGCCGGTCGGCACACTCGCACTACGGTCGGTGTCTATCAGTTGCCAAAGAACGCCGCGGTTGAAGTCGACATGATCGCGGCGGTGCAGCCGGAAGTCTGACCGTTACGCCGCGCAACAAAAAGCCCCGCCTGAATCTCAGAGCGGGGCTTTTTTGTCGGCGTCGGGATTACTGCGCGGCGATGCTGTAACCATCGAACGCGATCTGCTGTTGCAGCGCGGTGATGATGTTCTTGCGGTTGATCGCGTGTTCGGTGCCGGCGTTGTCGAGGAAGGTTTCGCCCTCCAGCTCGGCTTCTTCGCCTTCACCGACGAAGGTGAAACCGAGGAACTCCAGCGCTTCACGGTCAACGTTCAGGCGCGAACGCGGAGTGCGCAGCGGCAGGGTCACGCTGTTGCCGTCCTTGCTGATGGTGAAGATTTCCAGTTCTTTCTTCTTGGCAGCCTTGCCCTTGCCGCCGCTCGGGTTGCTGATCGCCTGATGGGTCTGGTTCAGCACTTTGAGCGCGAGGCCGTAGACGATTTCCTGGAATGCCGGATCGTCCTTGAAGCAGGACAGAATGCGGCCGATCGAGAACTTGCTGCTCAGGTCTTCGAGGGCGGCGAGGTCGGCGGCCTCGGCGTCTTTCAGCGCCTTGAGCTGGCCCATCAGCTCGTAGGCCTTGTCGTCATCGAAGCTGTCGTGCGCTTGGCGGATCGCGGCGCGCAGCTCGCGAATCTGGTCGCTTTCGCGCGTCGACTGGAAAGCATCCAGCACCATCTCGCTGATGATCTTGGCTTGTGGAAGGTGTTGTGAAAGATTGATGGAGTTTTCGTATTCCGCTTTGGACGATTCGGTGACTACGGATTCAGCGGTGTTGAAATCGGACATTGAAATTTCACTACTTTTTTAACTTGAGTGGAAACGAGAAAGCGCGAGGTCTTTTTCAGGCCGGTTAATTTAGGGGAGCGGGGCGGCGTTGTCACGGAACAACAGTCCGGTGGTGCGGATTATTTGTCCGGCGTGTTCAGGTTCATTGAGCGCACCATCCACTGTTCTGCGGTTTGCTGATCGGTCGGCAGCGTGAAGCGGAAAGTCGCCCCGCGCCCGGCGACATCGATCAACTGAATCTCACGCCCGTGCAGTTGCAGGATACGGTGGACGATGCGCAGACCCAGGCCACCGTCGCGTCGCGCACCACCAATATTGAATGGACGCAGGAACAGACCGTCGCGCAACTCTGGGGCGATGCCGGGGCCGGTGTCGCTGACCGTGACTTCGACCAAGACGCCCTGGGGTTTCATATCCAGCTCGATTTCGCCGCCCTGCGGCGTGTGGCGCAAGGCGTTGTCCACCAGATTGGTCAGCACCCGTTCGATCAACCCAAGGTCGGCGCACACCGTCGGCAGGTTCGGCCCGAAGCTGGCCTTGAGTTCAACGTGCCGAGCTTCGGCGGCCAGTTCGAATTTCTGGAAGATGTCCTGCAGCAGATCGATCAGCGAGAAGCGCTCCAGTACCGGTTGCACGAAACCGTGCTCCAGACGCACCAGCTCCAGCAGCGATTGCGCCAACCCGCCGACCTTGCGGCTTTGATCGAGGGCAATGCCCAGATAACGCCGGCGTTCTTCGGCGGTGAGTGTGGCGTCCTTGAGTGACAGGGTTTCCAGATAGCCGTGCAACGAGGCCAGCGGTGTGCGCAGGTCGTGAGAAATGTTCGCCACCAGTTCGCGGCGCTCCTGATCCTGACGGGTCAACGAGCGCCACTGCTCACCGAGGCGTTTTTGCATTTGGCGGAAGGCGCCATCAAGCACGGCGATCTCATCCGGGTCAGCGCTTTTATCCACAGCAGCTGATGGAGCGGGCAGAGGTTGCGGCGAGCCATCAATGTCGAAGCGGCTGACGGTTTCGGTCAATCGGCGCAGTGGCCGGGTGATCAGGTTGAACGCCGTGAGACCCGCGATCAGGCACAACAGCGCCACCAGCCCGATCGACAGCAACGCCGTATTGAGTGCAGCACTGGTCGCGCCCCGTTCAGCGAAGCGATCGTGTTCTTCACTGAGCAACACCACGTACAGATAACCGGCAGGTTTGCCGTTGACCTTCAATGGCGCAGCGCTGAATACCTTGCGCCCGTCGGCACTGCGCGGGTCATCGCCGAGGATCGGCAGCGGCTGGTCATTGAGCAGGCGGCGGATCGGCGCCAGATCGACGGTCTCCCGGCGTAGATGGCCTTCGGGCGCCGCATTGCCGACAATCCGCCCCTCACTGTCGAGCAGGTACACCTCGACACTCGGGTTGACCAGCATCAGCTTGCTGAACAGTTCGCGCACGGCGCCGGGCATCAGGCCATTGCTGTCCATCAGCACCGTGTCATGGGCGATGTGCTGCGCCAGGTCCCGCGACAGGCCTTGCACCACTTCCAGTTCATGCATCTTGCTGGAGCGCACCTGCAGCCACGCCGAGGTGCCGCAGCACACCAGCAGCAAAACGGCGAACACCAGCGACAGGCGCTGCGACAGGTTCAGTCTCATGGTTGTTCCGTGCCGAATTTATAGCCGCGACCCCACACCGTGAGGATGCGCGTCGGTTGCGCCGGATCGCTTTCGATTTTCGCCCGCAAGCGATTGATGTGGGTGTTGACCGTGTGCTCGTAGCCTTCGTGGCTGTAACCCCATACCGCGTTGAGCAGGTCCATGCGCGAGAACACCTTGCCTGGTTGTCGGGCAAAGAAATACAGCAAGTCGAACTCTCGCGGAGTGAGGTCCAGCCGCGCACCGTTGAGGGCGACGTCGCGGGTGATCGGGTCGATGTTCAGGCCTTCGAGACTCAGACTGCCGGCGTCCATCTTCAGGTTGCGCGCCATGGCGTCGACCCGGCGCAGCAAGGCTTTGACCCGCGCCACCAGTTCCAGCA
This sequence comes from Pseudomonas sp. B21-051, assembly GCF_024748795.1. Classification (NCBI taxonomy): domain Bacteria; kingdom Pseudomonadati; phylum Pseudomonadota; class Gammaproteobacteria; order Pseudomonadales; family Pseudomonadaceae; genus Pseudomonas; species Pseudomonas sp. B21-051. The sequence continues at coordinate 4,868,209 of NZ_CP087166.1, read as the reverse complement.
TCGAGAATGGTTTGGCGAGGTAATCGTCGGCACCCAGTTCCAGACCCAGGATGCGGTGCAATTCGCTGGAGCGGGCGCTGGTGATGATGATCGGCGTATAGCGCGCCATCGCCCGGGCGCGGCGGCAGATTTCCAGGCCGTCGACCCCCGGCAGCATCAGGTCGAGGATCAGTGCATCCCATTGCCCTTGCTGCAACAGGCGCATGCCTTGATCGCCGTCGGCGCTGTGCACGACGTCGTAATGCTCATCGCGCAGGTGCAGGCAAATCAGGTCAGCGATGTGTTGGTCATCCTCGACCACGAGGATGCGTCTGGTCAGTTCCATCAAGCTCAATCCTTCGGCGCAGTGAGCGCATTGTGCGGGTTTTCCTCGGGGCGAGTTATCACGAATTCGTTAACTTCCCGTGAGGATTTGGCGATCAACCCAAGCCTAGGCTGTGTTCCATGACAGGCACCTGGAATTTTTGGAGACGGCCATGTTTTCACGGCGACAGATTCTCGTAGCGAGCGGCGGGCTGGGGCTCGCAGCCCTGGTGGCGGGTGTATTGCCAAAATTGTCCTTGGACACCGCGCTGGTCGAGCAGGCGCAAGCCGATGAGGCGTTTGAGGTGACCCATAGCGACAGCGAATGGCACTCGCTGCTCTCGGCTGAGCAATACGCCATCCTGCGCGAAGAGGGCACCGAAAGGGCCTATACCAGCCCGCTCAACAACGAACATCGCAGCGGCACATTCGCCTGCGCGGGCTGTGACCTGGCGCTTTTTTCATCGGCGACCAAGTTCGACAGCCGCACGGGCTGGCCGAGTTTCTGGGCACCGTTGGAACAGGCGGTGGCCACGCGTCAGGACCGATCGTTCGGTATGTCACGCAATGAAGTGCACTGCCGACGCTGCGGCGGGCACTTGGGGCATGTCTTCGACGACGGCCCGAAACCCACCGGCCTGCGCTATTGCATGAATGGCCTGGCGATGACGTTCAAACCCGTGGCGGCATGAGGCATGGCCATTTTTCGATGTTCACTTTCTACAGGACGACACCATGTGGCTCTTGGTTCTCGCTTATCTGGGCGGTGTGCTGACGATCGTCAGTCCGTGCATCCTGCCTGTTCTGCCTTTTGTCTTCGCTCGCACCGGGCAGCCGTTTATCAAGAGTGGCTTGCCGCTCTTGGCCGGGATGGCGCTGACTTTCGCCCTCGTCGCCACACTGGCGGCGGTGGGCGGCGGTTGGGTGGTGCAAGTCAATCAGTACGGGCGCTGGCTCGCGTTGCTGTTCGTTGCACTGTTCGGGCTGACGCTGCTGCTGCCGCGCCTCGCCGAGCGCCTGACGCGGCCGCTGGTGTCGGCCGGCAGTCGGCTGTCCGAAGCCGCGGGCCAGGACAATCGTCCGCGTCCCGGTGCCTCGTTTCTGATCGGCGTCGCCACGGGGCTGCTCTGGGCGCCGTGCGCCGGGCCCATCCTCGGTTTGATTCTGACCGGAGCCGCGCTGCAAGGGGCAAGCATCGCCACCACGCTGTTGTTGCTCGCCTACGCGGCGGGCGCTGCGACTTCACTGGCGGCGGCGCTGCTGCTGGGCGGTAAGGTGTTTGCGTTGATGAAGCGCTCGATTGGCACTGGTGAATGGATCCGGCGCGGGTTGGGGGCGGCAATGCTCGCGGGTGTCGCAGCGATTGCCCTGGGTCTCGACACCGGTATTCTGGCGCGGATTTCGACAGCGTCCACAGGCGGGATTGAACAGGCGCTGGTCGGCAAGCTGTCCAGCAAATCGCCGACGGGCAACGGAACCATGATGGCGCAGATTCCTGCTGCCGGCGGGGCGATGAAAGTCGCCGACAAGGCTCCGGGTACATTGCCGGTCGAAGGCCAGTTGCCACCGCTTGACGGCGCCGTGCAATGGCTCAATTCGCCAGCGCTGGACGCCCAGGCACTCAAGGGCAAAGTGGTGCTGGTGGATTTCTGGACCTACTCTTGCATCAACTGTCTGCGCACCTTGCCATACGTCAAAGCCTGGGCCGAAAAATACCGTGATCAGGGGCTGGTGGTGATCGGTGTGCACGCCCCGGAGTTCGCTTTCGAGCGCGATGTGGGCAATGTCACTAAAGCCATGAAGGAGCTGGGTATCAACTACCCGGTGGCCATCGATAATGACTACAAAATTTGGCGTGCTTTCAACAACGAATACTGGCCGGCGCATTATTTTGCCGATGCTCAGGGACGGATTCGTTACCACCATTTTGGCGAAGGGGACTACGCCGAATCGGAACGGGTCATACAGCATTTGCTGCGTGAAGCCGGGGCGAAAACTGTGGCCGATGGCTTGATCAACGCCGACGCCCAAGGCGTGCAACTGGCCCCGGATATGAATCAGGTGCTGTCGCCGGAAACCTATGTCGGCTACCAGCGTGCGGAACATTTCGTAGCGCAAACCGACCTGGTGCCGGACAAGGTGGCGACCTATAACCCACCGGCCAACCTGACCCTGAATGACTGGAGCCTCGGTGGCCAATGGGCCGTCGGTGCCGAGCGCGCCACCGCCAGTGCACCGGCCAGCCGCATCGTCTACCGCTTCCACGCCCGCGATCTGCATCTGGTCCTGGGGCCGGGCGCGGATGGCAAACCGGTGCGTTTCAAAGTGTCGATCGACGGTCAGGCGCCGGGTGAGGCGCACGGTGTCGATGTCGCCGCGGATGGCAGCGGTAGCGTGACTGAGCAGCGCCTGTACCAATTGGTGCGGCAAACCGATGCAGTGAAGGATCGCACCTTCAGCATCGAATTTCTTGACCCGGGCGTATCGGCTTACGCCTTCACCTTCGGCTGATCGGGAGTGCGCAACATGAAAGCTCAAAACAACTGGCGCCGTGCATTGCTCGGCGTCGCCATGGCCGGTGTGATCGGTCAGTGCTCCGCGTTCTCTTTCGGCGCCGAAGACGCGGTGGCCATCCCGCCACCGGCCCTCGACGAAACCACTCAGGCGCATAGTGAAACCGCGGTGTTCGCCGGTGGTTGTTTCTGGGGCGTACAAGGGGTTTTCCAACACGTCAAAGGTGTGCAGAAAGCCGTTTCCGGTTATGCCGGCGGTGCGGCGAACACGGCGCAATATGAGCGGGTCAGTGAAGGCGATACCGGTCATGCCGAGTCAGTGCAAGTCACCTTCGATCCGACGCAAGTCAGTTACGGCAGCCTGCTGCAGATCTACTTCTCGGTGGCCCACAACCCGACCGAACTCAACCGCCAAGGGCCGGACAGCGGCACGCAATATCGCTCGGCGCTGTTCCCGGTCAATGCCGATCAACAACGAATGGCCCAGGCCTACATCGCTCAACTCGACGCGGCGCATGCCTACAGCAAACCGATCGTCACCCAACTGGAAACCTACAACGGCTTCTACCCGGCGGAGGACTATCACCAGGATTTCCTCACCGAACACCCGAGCTATCCGTACATCGTGATCAACGACATGCCCAAGGTGGCGCAGTTGAAGCAGTTGTTCGCGCAGCATTATCAGGAGAAGCCGATGTTGGTGAAAAGCGGGAGTTGATTCTCACGTGTTACTTGAGCCTTGGGCGCTCCATGGCAATCACTGATGTTTCAAACCCCAAACTGGCAAAAAACGCCTCCGCACCTTCGCGCCCGGCGCGCAGGACCCAAGTGATCTCGGGGTTATCCCCCATGACATGCTCGACCAGTGCGCGCCCGACGCCAGCACGGCGATACTGGTCATCGACCACGACCATCGACAGATAGCCGTTGGACAAACCATCGGTGATGCCTCGGGCAAAACCGATGATTTGTTCGCCGCTCAGCGCGACCGCAGTGCGTTGCGAGTTTTCGATGAGTTGGGCGAAGTAGTCGCTGGAGCCTGTTCGGTGTCCCCAGCCATGTAGGCCGAGAAACAGCCGCACTGGCTCCACTTCGTCGGGCAACAGGTCGCGTACGGTAAGGTCGTTTTTCATCACGTGGCAGCATCCTTGTCGGCAATCACCGGAGCGTAGTCGATAGCAACTGAGTCAGGATCTGCCCCAGGTTTGCATTGCGAATTCGACGAAGCGCCGCAGCTTGGGCAAACGATAACGATCCGGGGCATAGAGCAAATGCAAAGGGCGGCTTGGGGGCTGATAATCGGGGATCACCGTCACCAGTTTGCCGTCGCGCAGGTCTTGTTCCACCAGCGCATCCGGTAGCATCACGATGCCCATGCCGGTGCGCGCTGCCTGATGCAGGCCGGCGGAGGTGTTCATCAGCATCGGGCCGCTGACATCCACCAGAATTTCGCCATCCGGGCCGCTGAGGCGCCAGCGTTTTTCCACCGATTGCCAATCGTCGCCGGCAGGGTAGGCGAACGACAGGCAGTCGTGTTGCTGCAGGTCTTGCGGAGTGATCGGCATGCCGCGCCGGGCGACGTAGGCCGGCGAGGCGCACACGGTGAGGGTGTAGTCGATCAGCGGTCGGGCGATCAGGTTCGACTGCTCGAAATGCCCCAGCCTGAATGCCACGTCGAGACCGCTTTCCAGTAGATCCGGGCGGCGGTTGGTCAGCACCACATCCATTTTCACCTGCGGGTATTGCAGGGAAAACTCGCTGAGCGCCGGGGCTAGGCGTTCGACGCCAAAAGTCAGTGGCGCGGTGATACGCAGCAAGCCGCGCGGCTCGTCGAGGGCCTGTTCGGCGAGGCGTTCGGAGTCGGCCACCAGGCCCAAAACATCCAGACAGCGCTGGTAGTAGACACTGCCAAATTCGGTCAGCCGCTGCCGGCGGGTGGTGCGCTGCAACAATTGCACGCCGAGCCGTTGCTCCAGTGCGCGCAGGTGATTTCCGACCATGGTCGTGGACATTTCGCATTGCAACGCAGCGGCCGTCATGCTCCCGGCTTCCACGACTTTCACGTAGACGCTCATCGCCTGCAACAGGTCCATTATCAAGCTCGGCTTTTAAATGAAAGAAGTTTTGCCGAGTTTATCCAGTTTCGGTGGCTAACCATACTGCCAGCACACCGACCTTCACTGGAGTTTGAAGTCATGACCGCCGCCCTGATGAACACCTACCAACCGTTGGCCCTGAGCTTCACCAAAGGCCTGGGCACGCGCCTGTGGGATCAGGCCGGTCGTGAATACCTGGATGCTGTTGCGGGCGTTGCGGTGACCAACGTAGGGCACTCGCATCCACGGATCGTCGCGGCCATCAGTGAGCAGGCCGGAATGCTGCTGCACACCTCCAACCTGTACAGCATCGACTGGCAACAACAGCTGGCGCAGAAACTCACGCAGCTGTCGGGAATGGAGCGGGCGTTCTTCAACAACTCCGGCGCCGAGGCCAATGAAACTGCACTGAAACTTGCGCGCTTGTACGGCTGGAGCAAAGGCATCGAACAGCCGCTGGTGGTGGTCATGGCCAACGCATTTCATGGCCGCACGTTGGGGACTTTATCGGCCAGCGATGGCCCGGCGGTGCGGTTGGGTTTCAATGATCTGCCGGGTGATTTCGTCAAAGTGCCCTTCGGTGATCTGGCTGCGCTGGATCAGCTGCAGCAAAAACATGGCGCGCGTATCGTGGCGATTCTGGTCGAGCCGATCCAGGGCGAAAGCGGCGTACAACTGGCGCCGCCCGGCTACCTCAAAGCTCTGCGCGACCTGTGCAATCGGCACGCCTGGCTGATGATGCTCGACGAAATCCAGACCGGCATCGGCCGCACCGGCCAGTGGTTCGCGTTCCAGCATGAAGGCATCGTGCCCGACGTCATGACCCTGGCCAAAGGCCTCGGCAACGGCGTGCCGATCGGCGCTTGTCTGGCGCGGGGCAGGGCGGCGGACCTGTTCACCCCCGGCAGCCATGGCAGCACCTTCGGCGGCAACCCGCTGGCCTGCCGGGTCGGCTGCACGGTGCTGGATATCATCGAAGAGCAGGGGCTGCTGGAGAACGTCAGAGTGCAGGGTAAGCATCTGTTGACCCGCCTGCGCGCCGAACTGGCAGACAACCCCAATGTATTGGCAATTCGTGGGCAGGGCTTGATGATCGGCATCGAGCTGAAACAGCCAATCCGCGATCTGACGCTGATTGCTGCGCGGGATCATGGGCTGCTGATCAACGTTACACGCGGCAAGACGATACGGCTGCTGCCGCCGCTGACGATTGATGAGCGGGAGGTGGGGATGATTGTCAGAGGTGTGGGGCTGGCGGTCTCAACTGACTGAGAGGCACGAAATTGAACGAAGAGGCGTCCGTATTTGCACGAATTCCATTGTGCATTTCTGCGATAGATCTCAGCAGCCTTCTAGCATTGGCCGGGGAGCTTAAAAGGTAAGTCGTTGTATCGATTTCTAAAGGGTCTGGCTGTCTTTTTCGCATGGCTCTGCTTCCTGTGTAAGGGAGGCAGAGTATGAACCAGCGATTCCAGAGATGTTTCCTTAAAAACTGTAATCCCTTTCCGACTACTTTGACGTCTTAAATCCGCTGTATCTGTCAGGAAGTTCGGTGCCTGTTAGCAGGCAGTCGAAAACAAGCTCTGGATCTACCTGGCACCAATATACAAACCTCAACTCTTCCAAATTGACCAGTGTCGACCGTGCATCGACCAGAAAACGCGGCTCCCGCCATTGCTGGGCGACTACAGCTAGGGCCTGAGGGCCGCGTACGATCCAGGTCGCACATCCACCAGCAATGCTTGGCAGATAACCATTGTGGAGTAGTAGGCGCAGGGCATCCTCCAGGGTTTCACTCTCTTGCAGGTTGATCCAGCGCGCATGGGGAGCCTCGCAATCATCGCCGGCATGTACGCTGTCGCGGGTGATAAGTAATCGCGAAGGTGTCGTCATTGCAATCTCATTGTGGGCAAAAGAGGCCTTATCAATCAGGATAATCCCCCAACTCCGGCGCCAGCATCCGCGTCTTCAGCGCCCCGTTCGAATTGTGCTGAATGATCTCGCTCGGCTGTCCCTGCGCATTGAAAAACACCTGCCCGATCCCCGCCGAATTCCACAGCCGCTCACCGGCTTCGGCATGTTCCGGGGTGTACGGCACGATGCGCATGCGTCGGCGTTTGGTAAACCAGTTCAACGGTGAGCGCGGCGAGTAGAGCCAGCGGTTGAGGCGGTCGAACCATTCCAGCAGGGTTTTCGGAAACTCGTTCTTGATCCCGCTGCTGGTGATTTGCCAGATCCGTGGCCCGGCCTTGCGGTGTCGGATAAGTACTTCGTAGACGAAGGAGTAATGCACATCGCCCGACAGCACCACGTAGTTTCCGGGTGTGCGGGTGTGTCGGAAAATGTTCAGGATCACCTGCGCCGCGCCGCGATGGGCCATCCAGTTTTCCGCGTCGACCAGCAGCGGATAACCGCACCAGCTGAAAACCTTCTGCACGGTTTCGATCAACTTCACGCCAAAGATCGGCGCCGGTGAAACGATGATCGCTGACGGATGATCGAGCAGTTCCTGCTGCAGTTCACTCAGCGCTTCCCAGTCCAGTAAACCGGAGGGTTGCTTGAGTGCCATCTCGCTGCGCCAGCGCCGGGTGCGGGTATCCAGCACCACCAGCGCCGGGCTGCTCGGCAGCACGAAATGCCAATGCTGAAAGCGCAGCAAGTCGTCGATCAGCGCGTCCTGCACCGGGCTGTCGAGATAACGATCATCGCCGCTGGCGCTCAGGCGTCGAGTGTTCTCCAGCAGATCCTTGAACGCGTCCGGATTGTTGCCCCAACCCTGGCACAACATGTACGCGATCAAGGCGTTGCCGATGATGCGTTTGGAGAACGGATGGCTGTAGGCGGTTTCCTCCCATTGCGCGGAAAGATTCCAGTCATCGGTGATGTCGTGGTCATCGAAAATCATCAGGCTCGGCAGGTGCGCCAAGGCTCGGGCGACCTTGCCCAACCCGGCCTTGAAGCCATCAATGCGGGTTTGCTCCAGGGTGTAGCGCTTCAAGCGTTCAGGCGTCAGCGATGGAGCAGCAGGATTGATCAACCCCCAGGCAATCGGCGACCACACCAGCAAATACATCGCCATCACTTCGGCGAACGTCACCAGATGATTGTCGGCGCTGCTGCTGGTGAAAATCGGCTTGCGCGCACCGCCGAAAAATCGCTCGCGCAAGGTCTCGTTGCTCTCCAGCGCCGGTAACAGATCCGCGCGGTGGTAGTAGCTGGCCGGGTGTTCGTAGAGTCTGGCGCTGTCGCTGACCACGGCACCTTCGAGGTGTTCGTCGAACAGACCGAGGCGCTCGATCAACGCATGAATCGCCCGCAGCATCGGGCCGGCCACATCGTCGGCGTAAACCTGGTCACCGCTCATCATCAGCAGCGCTGGGCGTTGCTGCGGATCGGTTTCGCCAGACAGCAGTTGATCGACGCACAGCAGACCGTCTGCCGCCGGATGATGCGGTTTGCGGCAGGAGCCGTGCAGCAACTGATCGATCCGCGAACGCACGACAAGGTTCGGACAGCGGGCATTGCCGTACAGCAGATGCGGCGCCCATTCGGAGATGGGCGTCTGGCCGTCGATCAGCAGGTCATAGTCGATACGCGTGTCGCAGGGCAGGGCGCTGTCGAGCGCAACGTCAATCAACTGGACGAACGCATGACGGCCTACAGGAATGACCGTGCATTTCCCGGCATCGAGAGGAATGTCTCCTACACCCTGCAAGCGCAGGCTCAGCGACAGTTGACGCGTACCGACCAACCACAGCACCACTCGCGTTGGTTCCAGCCGTCGCAGTAGCGGGCCGGCCAAGACGGGAGGCAGCGGATTCAGGTCAGCAGGTATCGGGGACATTCAGGGGCAAAGCTCAAGACGCACAGGCTGGCGATGATAGCGCAGCCGGCGCCTTGAACCCTTAAACGAGGCTTAAGAGTCAGCCTTCTGCAGCTTCAGCGCCAGCAGTCGCCATTCGGCGGACGCGGATTGCTCCTGCACCGAGCAGTCGAAGCGATAAGTGACGTCATCACCGTTCATGTTGCGCGCGGTGACCTTGTTGCTGAGGGTGTAGACCTGATCCTTGAAGCGCTTGGTGACAATGGCAGAGCTGTCGGCGAAGCGCTCCGACGCCGGGAAGCGTAGTGTGCTGGTGACCACCGTGCCGCACATGACATACGCGAGCATCGATTTATCGCTGTCGGCATTTTGCCCAAGCTTGTCGCGCAGCGCGGTGAGCGCTTTACGGCCCTGCACGTCGCTCTGATCGAGGACGGTTTTTTCCGATATCGATTTCGGTGCCCGGCTGGCGTAATTCGGCAGCAGTGCGGAATCCGGCGGAGAAGGCTGATTATCCGGCTCGATCGCGGCAAAGCCCGGCGCGTTTTCCAGCTCCGCAGACGTCGAATCCGACTCGGCTTCGGGCAACAGACTGGTGGTGACATCGCTCTGTGTGATCACGTCTTCGATTGGCGCTTTTTCGGATTTATGCGCTGACGGGAACAGCGACAGGAGGATCGACAGCACCACCAGACCGACGATAAAACCGCCCGCCGCGCCAACGATGTTGCCGTAAAACAGATTCCAGCTGCCGCGGTTTTTCACCACCCAGCGCCACATGAAACCCCAGGCGGCGATAAATGCCAGAAAACTCAGAAACGCCATTCGATCCTTTCCTTAATTTCGAAAGCTGAAATCAACGCACACCGAAGTGAGCGCTGACGAAGGGCGCCAAGATAACAAAACAGTGACGCCGCTCGATCATGTGTTGGGGAAAAAATTCACAGCAAGCACCAGCAGTGCCACCATGCCGGCGGCAAAGCCACACACCGCGCCCAGCAATTGACGTGCAACCGGGTGTTCGGGTTGATGGCGATTGGCAATCCACAACCACACCCCCGCCAGAACGCCTGCGCTTGTGGTGAACACCACCAGACTGCGATTCAAGTTGGGTGCCGCCATCGATGTACCAATGACCGCGTCGTAAATCAGCGTGAACACAATGCCGGTGACTACGCTACTTCCGGCACCAGCAAGGTTGCCCAGCAGCAAACTCCACTCACCCCGTTGTTTCACTACCCAAAACCAGGTTCCGGCCATCACTAGCAAGCACAACAAAGCATCCATTGGTTTATCCCCAGTGCGCGATAACAGAGGCGATTGAGCGGCCTCCAGCGAGAGTGGACGGCAAGATATCAAAATAGTAGCTTCGCGCCACTTTCTTGATTCCTGTAATGGACTACTCATGCCAAAAGCCGCTTCTGTTCTGCGCTTGCTCTGTGCAATCACCTGCGCCGCTGTCATTACCCCGGCATTCGCCGAGTGGAAGGAGCCCCCGGAAAGCAGCTGGCAGTATTACCTCGCCAACTGCAAGCGAATGCAGGAAAAAATCGCCGACGTCCAGAGCGGTCGCGTACCCAGCGCCTATGAGGTGATCGGCGATCTGGAGAACAGCCTGCGGAGCATGAACCAGCGCCGCTCGAACCTGACGCCCCAATACCTCGGCTCCCGCGAATTCGCGCAATGCGAAAATGTCGCCGCCCAGGCCGAGGCAACCATTGCTCAAGGCAGTGCCGAGTTCGCCGCCAGAATGAACCAGGCCGCCGAGCAAGGCCGCATCGCCCACCAGAACTCCCCCGAATACAAACGCGCTCGTTCACTCGGCTACAGCGACGTCGGCGACATCTCCTTCCTCAAACTCCACGAAGACATGGACGGCGAAGCCCGCCTGAAAACCATGCTGATCACGGTCGACGAAATCTGCGGCCAACACTTCCGCGCCACGCAATATGTGAAGCCGTATGTGATTTATACCGTGCGCCCGTCGGATGGCGGCTGTGGCGAGGAAAAACGCATGGCGGTTGTCGGCGGCCGGTCGGTGGAGAAGGGCGATTACATCGATGAGCGGGGCGAGTTTCAGTATGTGGGCTGGAAGAAGCTTGTGGGGGTGGATGGATTTCCCACGGATATTCGGGTTTTGAAGGCTCGACGCTGAAAGGTCAGCGCGTGAAGCAACTGATCAGAGAATGTCTTTCAGATAACCCTTGAGCGCGAGGAGCGGCTGATCAAGCTGCTCCAGCGACTGCGCCTGACTGAAATCGGCTGACAGCTTGTGCAGCTCCCGCCCCAGCGGTTTCTCGACACCGCCCAACGCATCCATCGCCAAGCCCAGGCACTCGTTCATCTTGAACTGGATGGTCTCGACATCACCCCGGCGCACCAGCAGTTCGAAAACGTCTTTCTGATAGTCACCCATAACCATGTCATCCCGCAGAATCGGGCTCAGGCCTTCCTCCTCGTAAGCGAGTTTGAGAGAGAACAGGGCGACGGTTTCCAGTGACGTTTCCATGGTTGGCCTTGGAGGTCCTTGAGCATGAGTCTTGAAATTCGGTACGACCAACGAAAGCCGCAACGGGCGGCAGACCGCCTGTAGGCGGGGGGTGATTATACTGAGTGGACGCATCAGGTGCAGTCCCTAGGCAAAACAGGTCGCACGGACAGCGCCGAGACATTCAATGACCTAAGTAACAGAACGAGTTTCTCAAGGTGGCCAGCGAGTATGAGGTGCCAGACAAACTCAACGTTAATTCAGACACATGAGCGGAGCGACGATCATGGAATATGATGAAAAGTTGATTGAAGAGGCTGTGCTTGCCCTGTTGGTCGCGTTCAGTTCCGACGACGGCAATGCATGGAAAGGCTTCGATTTTGAGGTCATGAACCGATTGCATGAGCAGGGTCTCATCAGTAATCCGGTAAACAGGAACAAATCGATCTGGTTGACGGAGGAGGGCCAGGAACGAGGTCGTCAGATAGCTGAGCGTTTGTTTGGGGGAGGTGTTCAAGCCGAGCGTGTGTCTGACCCGGATATCTGAGGTTCTGGTTTGGCTGATCACTTGATTCGGGCCGCGCCAGTGGAACGCAACTGGAGGAGTTTCTCCGTTGGAGCATTTTCTGACTGAGCCACAACTGACAATAGTGAGAGCTGCTCTTTCTGAGTCATTCAACGATTTTCCCGTCGAATATGACTATGTGGCGAATCAGGTAAGAGGCGTCGCCCCGGAAACCCTTTACGAAATTCTCTATTCAGAGGTTGCGCCGGTGTGCTTTACCAATCTCGTTGCAGCTGTGCCTCCGATTTGGACTGGGTTCGACCCCGACAGGCTCAGACAGTCGATAGAAGAAAGGTTGGCAGCTAGAGAGCGCAACTGGTGTCGTAGGCAGTTCGATAAAGTGCTGGTTCGTTGGCTGAAATACAACTACGCCTACATCTGGAAGGAAATCGCCAGTAGGCTTTGAACCCAAGCGTTCAATGGACCAGGTGACCATGAAAAGGACTCAGTTGTGGCACAACCTGCAGCACGTTCAACCGATTCGACCAGTCGCCCATTGCCACGGCATGGCGCCAAAGTCATAGCTGCAAATTCTCTTGCATATTGCTGTGATTAATCGCCCATCGTTTAGCCCACATTTTTCGTAGCACGGTTACGCAACAATAATTGCCCAATTTTTCAGCAGGCGAAAAAAAAGGCCTTGCTAAGCAAGACCTTTCTTGATTTTGGTGCCCCGAGGGAGACTCGAGTGCGCTATATAAACCGTGGCCTACGGCCTGATTTCGGCTCGGGGGATACAAGCAGGGATACACGGTAAGGTTTGCTAGGCGCTACCTTGCCATACTTCGTCATTCGGGTGAACGCTAATCGTGTGTCGGCCGAGGGGCATAATCAGAAGCTCATCGTCGTGCTATGGCCAGCGCTTCTTGCGCATCACGTAAGGGCGATCCACCCAGATAAAATCAAAAAACTCACTTAGATAAGGTACCCGGTCACTTGGTGGTTGTCTGGAGGCTGCAATGCTATCCACTGTCTCACCCAGCTGCACCACAACATCTCGAAGCGGGCCGAGTAGTGTTACTACCTCCCACACCAAGTGTTTCGATGCTGTGTCGAGCACCGAAGGTTCTGAGTAGAACGAGCTCAGTGTGAGTGGCTCACCAGCCAGATCACTTGCTAAAACCATTGTATTGCTGCCAAGAAGCCCTGCGAGAGAATTGGACGCTCTGGAAATTCGATGGTGTGTCGATCTCCTGATTTTTGTTGCTATGACTTCCTGCAATATATCGTTCCACTCGCTAAAAGGATCTCTTTGAGTTCTGCCAGTCGCCAATGCATCCAGATTCGCGTACCGCATCCCCATTGCGAAGTCAGATAAGAAAGAAACTATCTTCGTGCATAGGGGGGTTAGCAGAATCCGGAGTGAGCTTACTGCTGAGGCTTTTGATACCAGTATTCGCAAATCATGACCGTATCCCTTGACGGTTGATTGGCCTGGGGCCTGCAGACTGTTTCGGGCCATGTGGTCGAGAATCAAAGCAAGCTTTGCAAGACGTTCAATGCCGATTGCCAATTGAAAAAACGCGGAGTAGTAGCGGCCTTTTTCATTCAGGTTCGCATTACGCAATTCGGTCAGTCCTGTGGCCAGGCAGGAGCGAATGACGAGGGACTCCTGCTCAAGCGTTTTATAAAGACGGCCTTCCATAATTCCCTTCCATCGTCGGATCAGCTTGAGCGCTTACCTTCAGCTGAGATTGAAATCAGAGCCATAGTTATAAATCCTGCGTTTCTATCCAGAGCATCAAGCGCACTGGATACATTTTCCGCCACATCGGTTGACCCGCGCTCGCCAACCCATTTTGAAAGCTCTTCGACAGCAGCACCTAGCGCAATCTGGTTCTCATTGAGCCGACTCAGCAATGACGCGAGCAACGAAATGTCTTCCATGATTTTCTCCTTGGATGCAAAGCAATGAGCGTAGCTGCGATACAGCCCATGCGAAGGAGGGGTTCAGGCGGGTTCTGTTGAAAAAGGCGCTGGGGACCCTGGCAGATTCCTAATAACACGGGGTCGGAAACCCGCGGGATCTCGTTAGCAGCAGGTCTCCCAGCTTACTCAAATTTCAGTATTGAAATTGAAAGGATCTTGAAGAAAAAAGGGGATCGTTACGGTTCCGGTAAAGGTGGTCTTGGATCGCCTGTTTCATAGGGCAAATGCACTGGTGAACCAGCAGTTCACCGGGGTCACTTGTTCACTAAGAATGAAGTGCTCACGCTGTCAAGATCGACGGCTTTCCGACCTCGTGTCGAAACGATGACTTCAGGGACTCTGGCACTTCTTCGACAGCACGGTCGAAATCTCGCTGGGGGAATTGAGTCAATCGGGGGGCGGGGTGGAGCTGCGTCACTGAAACCCGTGTTACGCTGGTTACAGGTGTAACGAGCTGCCCTAAGGCACTGTAATCATTCGATAATCTTTAAGTAACACGCGTGCATCTCCTTGATTCAGAGAGGTGTTACTGGCGGGTCTTGTGTAACGTTGGGCATGGGAGCGCAATTGATCGGCCGCTATCGGCGGGCAATGGATGTTGCCGAGGGAGGTAGCGGCTGCTGAAAACACTCCCCCCTGGCCCGCATCAAGCGGGTTCATCCTCCTAGAGTCGCGCCATTAGGATGGCAAGCCGTCTCACGCCAACTATATTGCAGGCGTTGGACTGCCACGAAAAGCGGGGCATTGGTCCCTTTTCACTGTCAGTTTCCTTGTGTCAGCCGGTGTAATGGGTAGACTGTCCAAGGCTCGATACCTAGAGCCGTAGACTGTCGAATCGTTCGAGATACTGGAAACATGTCATATTTAGAAAATTTTATTGAAAAAAATTCGACAGTTGATGTTGATGTTAATCAATCCAGTATTCACGGCTATGGTTTAATCGATAATGCTGAGTACCTTACTCGTTGCCAAGTTGACACTCCGGTAGATATAGTTTCTATAGTGTGGAAGATTGCTCATAATTATCGTAAAAGTTTCGAATTTGTATTGGATGCCGGTGCTGGAGATGGTAGATTTTCAAAGCAAGGGACTTATACTAACTATTGTGGGTATGAAATAGATCCCAAGCGCGTGCCATGCCAAGACCTTCCGGAAAGGGCAGAGATTATTAGGGCTTGTGCATTTTCTAATGCCGTGGATCTTCATTATGATTTAAGCATTGGTAATCCTCCGTATGTTCGTCATCATGATCTTAGCGATGACTGGCGAGCTAATATTTCAAGATGGATTCAACATAAAACTGGCCAAAAGCCAAGCGGTCTCTCTAATGCGTATTTATATTTTCTTTGGTTAAGCATAATTACTACAAAAGTTGATGGATTAATCGCTTTAGTTATACCGTTTGAATGGGTGGAAAAACCTGCTGCTAAAAAACTTAGAGACTATATAAAAGCGCAAGGGTGGGCGTTGGATGTCTACAAGTTTGATGTGGAGCCATTTCCGAGAGTTTTGACTACGGCATCAATAAGCGTGATTGATAAAAGTCAGCGTAATCATAAAACCTCATATTTTGCTATTGATAATCAGGGTGCAGTGCGCCCATTAGTAAGTGCGACGAAGTCAAATCTCCCCCCTCTGAAGTATCAGTCGCGCGTTCGATCAGCATATGCCCAAAGGGGGCTGAGCCCTGGCGGACAGTCTGTTTTTATTTTAACGGAACAGCAGCGCGTCTCATTTGGTTTGTTGAAAGGCATCGATGTGTTGCCGTGCGTCACAACATTGAGGCATGTGGACACCAATACTGACGTATTAAATGGTGAGCTGTTTAGGGCTGAGTATGTAAGTAAAGGGAAAAAATGCTGGCTGATACTTCCAAGTAAAAAAATGAGCGCTGCGTTACGTCGGTATTTAGAAAGCGTCGATCCTGCGCAGCGAGATAACTATACTTGCAATAAGCGAAAAGTTTGGTGGGAATATACTCTTCCTGGAGTTCCTTCAATAATCTATAGTTCCGGGTTCAGAGGGGATAGGCCAAAAGCGCTTATTAATGAAGTGAATGCTATTGCTGTAGGTTCTGTATGTGGCATCCATACGGATTCAAAAGAATTTTCGGGGGATCTGATTGCCGCACTTAAGAGCTCGGTAATCAGGACTGAGGTTGTGGCTGTGTCAAGAGGGTTTACCAAGATTGAGGTAAACCAGATGAACACATTTATACAACGGGTTCTCGCATAAAAGAACCATCAAAGGAAGGCTCACTGTGACGGAAAATAATGCCGCGCAACTTGATCAAGGAAGTCTTTCATTTCATGCAGAGGCTAGATTATTACAAGAGCTAGGGGAGAGGTTGGTCGCTCAACCTGAAGTGGCATTGGTTGAACTTATAAAGAACTCTTACGACGCCGACGCTACGCAGTGCATTATTGGATTTTCTGCTGATAAGAAGACTCTTGTTGTAACCGATGATGGTCACGGCATGACGAAGGATGAGTTTGAGAGTCGATGGATGACAATCGCTACATCAAAAAAAGCTGAAGAGCGAGTCTCCCGTAGTTATAAGCGTGACTTGACCGGGCAGAAGGGTATCGGTCGATTCGCTGTCCGCTTTCTAGGAAATAAGCTACAGGTAGTATCAGTGGCGTTTGACGCCAGTCGTCAGTGCAGAACCCGTTTAGTCGCGGATTTTGATTGGCATAAAATTGATGAGAATCCCTCTCTAGTTGCTACTTCCATTCCTTATAAGCTTTACAAAGCTGAGGACGATGAGCCATTGGGGACTACTCTATATGTTGCAGGGTTGCGACGAGGCGGTGATTTCGCGTGGACTCCACAGTTTAGATCAAGTGTCCTGAATATCGTAAGTCCGATCTCTGGGTTGGATAGAGGCCGATTCAAAAGAAACACTGATCAAGGCACAATGGATCCTGGCTTTAGTGCAAGTCTGCCAGGGAATGATGAAGAATCGAAAATTGATATAGCTAAATACGTCCTTGATAATGCGTGGGCTACGCTGTCAGTCGATCTCTATGAGGACGAGTTAAAATATATTGTCCAGTTTTTTGGTGAAAAAAAGAAATACGAACTTTTTCTCCCTTGTAAATCAATGATTTCTGCAGGTCTGCATGCAGACATCCGCTTTTTTCCAAGACGTGCAGGTTTGTTCTCCGGCAAAGGCGTAGATGGACGAACGGCATATACTTGGGTGAGAAATAATAGCGGTGTTGTAGTAGTTGATCGTGGCTTTCGAGTGAAGCCTTACGGTGACCCTGACGATGACTGGCTACGTTTAGATAGAGATTCTGCTGCAAATGCACGAGAGTGGAGATCGTTTATAGCTAACGAAAACTTCCCCATCTCTAGCCGAGAAAAAAATGATCCTGCACTTAACCCAGCGTTAAATTTGCCTGCTAACCATCAGCTCGTTGGCGCTGTATTTGTTCACTCCTCGAACAAAAAGACCGATCACGAGGAAGATATAATCCCTTCAACCGACCGTGAGGGGTTTCTTCGCACTGATGGATTCGAGCATTTAAATGAAATTGTGAGAGCTGGGATCGAGTTTCTAGCTCGCGTGGATAAAACGCGATCCCTAGAGGAGCAAGAGAGATTCGCTCGTGAAGCGGCTCAGCAGGTTAAAGATGAATACAAGGCGGCAATTGAGTACGTTCAAAGCGTGCCTACTCTTTCTATAGCTGAAAAAACGCGGCTTGTAAAAGACTATAGTACGCTATCCAAAAAGATTGATGATGTAGAAGATTATGATCGAGAGGCTAGACGCAAACTTGAGGTAATGGGGTCTTTAGGAGTTGTTGCTGGCTTTCTAACTCACGAGGCTTCAAGAATTGTAAGTACAATTCAGGAGGTTTCCGAGGTTTTAAAAAATCTATCTAGAACTCATGCTGAGATTGAGCCTTATTTAGCGATAATCAATGAGAGTTACGATGCGCTGCGGTCTCATCTTGAGTATACAAAACTATTTGTTGATGCGACTCATAACTTTAAAGCGGTTTCGTTTAAGTGTGCGCCGCAAGTTCGGAGGGTTGCTGAGAAGTTTGGGAAGTTTGCTGAGGATCGAGGTGTTTTAGTTAATATAGATATTGCGAGTGATGTTGCTGTGCCTCCTATGCCGGTTACTGTGTATAGTGGTATTCTCCTTAATTTATATACTAATGCATTAAAGGCTGTCTTGGCTAAGGACTCATCATCAGGTCCTTTGGAAATTTGCTTTAGAGCAAGATCTACCTCGACGCATCACATAGTTGAAGTGATGGATACTGGTATTGGGATTCCGAAAAATATCGCGGCAAGAATATGGGATCCTTTGTTCACTACTACTTCGCGGCTTAACAATCCTTTGGGTTCAGGCATGGGGCTGGGTTTGTCACTAGTTAAGCAGCTAGTGGAGCAGGCGCGAGGAAAGATTGAACTGGCCACACCTCCCGATTCGTACGCGACTTGTTTTCGCCTAACTTTCCCATTCTCGGTGAGCAAATGAATAATAAGCCAGTTATTTTGATTTTTGAAGACACTATTGATAACGCGAGTAGCCTTGAGCGTAATCTAGCTAAGCTTTCAGCTGATTTTGATGTTCAGATATTCTCTGCTAAAGATAACGACTCTAGTGAGTCTTTTGTTGAGCGGCTTACATTAGAGCTAAATCATTATCATGAAATACTATTAATAGTTTCAGATATGGATTTGTCAAAGACTGATAAGTTCAAAGGGCTTACCGATGCAGTAATATTTCGAGTGGCTCACGAATTAGGTCTGCCGACGGCCTATTACAGTACAGCTCTGAGTGGTTCTGAAGGCAGGCGGTTGGATCAGGCCGGTGATGGACGAATTCTGTTGGGTTCAACCGATTATGAGCAGATTGCTCAGCGTATCAGTGTCTTGGCAAATGGCTTTCAGTCTATAAACGCCCTGATGGAGGAAATTGCAGCTAACCCGGTAGATAAGCGCCCTCAATCGCCTGCTGATCTAATAGCGCAGCTGATAGGTCGCAAGGAGACTGCCGACAGAATTAATCTATATTTGTCAGGCGATCAACGTATCGCCGCAGAAATCCTTTCTAGTCCCAAGGATGGACGTATAAAGCGGCATGCGACTATATTCGGCACTTGGATATACGATTCTCTCATGAGATATCCTGGCGTGTTTCTTAATTGCGTATCTGCCGCTAGCTATCTAAATATTTCAGTAGACGATTTTAATCGTGAGGATGTTAGGGCTGTATTTGAAAAGTGTAAATATTTTGGACCATTTGCAGATGAGCATTCCCCTCTGTATTGGAGGGACGAAATTGATCGACTGCTCGCAAATTCAAACGTGGATAGCGGACTGGAGTTAGTTGAAATCCATGGACTGAACGTATCTCCATGTATGTGCTCTGTGGATCAGAGCTTGGAAGCTGGGTATTACTGCATGGTAACGGAGATGCCAGTAAGCTTTGAACGATCCGTAGGGAATATTAGTACATTCCCACCGGGTGCGGATTTGGCAAGATTAGCCGAACCGGTATATGACGAGCTATCTCCGTGGCTTAGCGTGTAAGGGACTCACATGCGAATAGACAAATTGCGCTTGCAGTATAGATCACTTGTGGACGAATTTATTCGTCAAGCAAGAGCCGCCGGTGGAACGGTGCACGCTTCTTCCACGATGCTCGCTCCAACGAAAGATGACGAACCCCATACTGAGGTGGTTGGTTTTTTTTACTTAAAAGAGTGGCCATATAGTTCTGGGTCAAAAAAGGCCTCAAAGAAGCTTGATATATTAATTCGTTCTACAGAGATCTATGAAAAAGATACACTTCGACTTGTGAAATCTACTGTGCAGATAATGTACTTTAATGCTCATACTGAAGAGGCAGTTCCGACGTTGGGATTGCATTATGACTATGAGTATAAGATCGGTGCGGCACATCCGATATTTCACGCGCAATTAGGTTCTTCTAGCTTTTCAGTTCAAGAGCTTGCGGATGTAAAGTTTGATCGTGTGATTCAAGAATGGAAGGATCTTGTGAGAGTTAGAATTCCAACAGTTCATGTAGGTTTTCCGGCTGCCATATTGTCGCTGTTTGCCGATCATTTGCCGCATGATAATTTCGCTACATTTTTGTCATTTGCAAAAACTCAACATCTTTTTAATGATGCGAAAGCACGAATCGACTGCAGAAGTGCGCCGTTAAATACTTTAGATTCGACGTGTTTTCAAGCTCATAGATTATACTCTTAGCTGATTTGTGACGAATTTGTTGATCAGGTTTTTTTGAGCATTGGGAATTCGCTGACCAGGCATCGAAGGGGAGCGTCTGTCCCGTTAGCAAGGTCATGCAACTAGTTAGTAGCATCGGAACCAAGACTCTGCTGCTCACACAGCGCCGCGAAATGAATAAGCTGATTGCCCTGATCGTTTTTGTTCTGGTAACTGTGCTCTATGTTGGGTATTACGAAGCGCTGGAAGATGGAGAAATCGACACCATACTGTTTATCAAGAAGCATCCGACGTTTCAGATAAAGTTTTACAACATCCACGCCAATGACGGGGAGATTCGCAAAGTCGAACAGCTCACGGAGGAGGAACGTAACTGGATCATTGATTACTGCAGATATCTGCTCGGAATCGACACCGATCTGAAAACTCAATACGACGTTGAGGTTTGTAGGAAAAAATAGCTGATGGGGATAAACAAAAGGCCTCAGTGGAGGCCTTTTTCTCACCGGATGTTATCTCGTCAGCCAGCTCTCGACTACATCGGAACCGTGCTGGTTTTTCCACTCCTTCAGCGTCTTGTGATTGCCGCCTTTGGTTTCAACCACTTCACCGGTGTGCGGGTTCTTGTATACCTTGAGATCGCGAGGCTTGCGTTTGCCAGCTGCCGCCACCGGCGCTGTAGCGCGCTTCGTGCTCTGTGGGTCCAGCAGGTTGATGATGTGCTTGAGGCTGAAACCGTACTGATTCAGCAGCTCGCGCAGCTTGGTCTCGAACTCGATTTCTTTTTTCAGCGCGCCGTCGCTCTTCATCGTCTCCAGTGCCTGGAGCTGCTCTGCGAGGTTTTTTTCCAGCTGACGGTATTCGGCAAGTTTGGACATTTTTTGTTTCCTATATTTATTTGATGACAGTTTGAATGTTCGTACGGCTCACAAGTTCAGCGCTATTCTGAAAGTTTCAAAAACTCTCGGATGCTGATGATCTCTGCCTTGATCAATTTTACAGTGAGAATCTCGACTTTCGTTTTTATGCGGGGTTTGTCCACGAATTCCAGCATTTCCTTTAAAGAGCCTATTCGTGCTTTCAGTAGGTCTTTCCAGTTGGGAGTATTTCTGAGGTCTATATGAATGATCATTTTGTAACCTGTGGAGGTTTAAACAGCCTACCTGCGTAGGCTTTTTCGGTGGCTCAGCGCGTTACAGCGAAAGGATGTCTTGCACGCTGTACTGGCTGGATCGATCCAACAGCTCGCGCCAGTTCCAGCTGTGGAAGTCTTCGCCTTCTCGTGGAAGTACCAGCTTCATTAGGCTGAGGTGTTCGCCTCCCAACATGCCTTGCACATTCCACAGCTTGCCGCCCAACTCCATCAGCGCTTGCGCTTGTTCGTTCCACTGTTCTTCCAAAACCGTGCGGGCTAGCGACATGGCTGATCTCTGGATGGTTTGATGTTCGCTTTGCGCCTCGGCGATGTGCTGGTCGACGATGGCCAGCTCCTGTTCCAACGCAGTGATGATCAGGTGTTGGCGGCGATTGTGTTCGGTCGCCGTTGCGAGGTTTTTCGCGGCCTTCTGCGCATCGGCGTTGGCGTTCTTTTCGCCCTCGATATCGCCCCAGGCCACTGCCTGCGCATAAGCGGTGGCGGCGTCGGTTTCGGCCTGCCGGGCCTTGGTCATGTCTTCTTCCGCTTGCTGCTGGATTTGTGCCAATCGAGTGCTGAGGCTGTCGCGTTTTTCGTTGAGCTCTAGCTCATCGGCTTTCCAGTTCGCCATCGACTCGGTGTAGCCCGCCATCAGGGTTTCATGATTGAGCAGTTGCTCGCGCCGAGTGATCTTTGCATTGAGCAGCCAGGCACGGTGTTTTCTGGCGTCGTATGGAACTTTCAGGCTGCTGTGCTCGTTGCGGATTTTGTTTAACCGGTCCGCCTCAATGACCTCATCGCCTTCCAGTAGCGCTTCCAGCGGCGCCATTTTGGCGTAGTGCTCTTCAGCCTCTCGCAGATATTCATCGCGCTGGGCGGTCAGTTGGTTGATCTCGTCGATCAATCGTTGTTTCTTGGCGCTATGGCCGGTCGCTGTAGTGTTGTCTGAAACCGGCTGTGCCAGCCCCGTGATCTCGCGGCGGGCCAGCAGTTCGTGTTGTTCGGTGGAAGTTTGGAATTCGTTCATCTGTCTTGTTCCTTCGAAAAATGGGTTTGGGTTGAATGAGCGGCTGGCGAGGCCGGGAATAAGCCGGCGCTACCTCGATCAGCGGACGTGCCTTCAGGCAGCCCGAGCCTCGCTCTCATCCGTTCCCGGAATCCTCTTCACGATGTAGCAGCGCTGGGGCCCAAGTCCTGGCAATCGGACCAGACTCGATGCCTTGCCATCGCTGGCCGGCTCCAGCACGCCACGCTGCAACAGCTCCTTGTTCACGGCGTTGATGTTCATGCCCCTGAAGATCTCGGAGCGCCATGCTTCGGGCAGCACGTAGTAGGTGTTGGTGGTGTGCATGGTGTCGCCCATACCGTGCTCCAGTGTCTTGCGAAAGCCGAGGCGGTCGATAGTGCGCGGGCCGTGTTCGTCGATCTTGGCGGCCGCCGACTCCCAGCGGGTGAAACGGCTTTCGCCGAAGCGCTCGATGACCTGACGCAGTCGCGCCAAGATCGCATCGCCCTCGAAGTTACCGGCACCACCGCGCTCGTGGAGCCAGGCGTTCAAGCACACCCGAGCTGCTGTGGTGGCCGTGCCGTCCGGCCAGCCGGTAATGCCCATCGCGGTGGCCAGCTCGCCCGCAGCAGCCGCGAGACCGAAGCGCGCTGCGGCACGGTGTGCCTGTCCACTGGCAGAGGCGGGGAGCGCTTGGGCAATAAAGCCTTCCAGCGTGCGGCGCAGGATTGCCGCCCAGCCGTGGCGCTTGCCGGGTTCGCACAGCGCAGTCAGGAACGCGGTAAGCGGTGTGCCGTAATAGTTCGCTACGCGAGCCTTGAGTGCGTCGGACAGGGCGGCGGCATCTTCGAAACCGTTGAGCGTGTCGAACATGCCAAGACCTTTGCTGGCATCCGCCGGAACGGCGAGCATGCGTACCTCCATGCCGGCTTTCAGCTCCTTGTTGGCCTCGGCCATGTGCTGGGCCAAGGTCTTCTCTCCGGTGGAGAGAAACAGCAGGCGCCATTCCTGCACCTGTCGGCCCGCTTGGCCTCGATCATTGGCGCGGGCCTTGCCGGTGCCGTTGCCGAGCATGTACACGGTCTCGCCGATGATGCGGGCATCACACATGCCGATTTCATCGAGCACCAGAAGCCCGTCGGAATGCGCGGCAGCGATCGACTCGAGCGCGTTGTCGGTCGAACGCCACGAACGCACCAGACGCGGTCCGCCGTAGATCGAGGCGGCAACTTGCAGATGCGTGGTCTTGCCGCCGGAGCTGTCGCCGTACAGGTGAAAGCCGCCCGATTCGTGGCCGAGCATGTGCAGCAGCGGACCGGCGAAGGCCACGCCGACGACAAACGCCAAGCGATGGTTGCCGATGCATAGCGCGCCGATCTGCTGTTGCCATTGTTCCAGCGTGCCTGCTTCGCTGATTGGCGGAAGCTGCGCGCCGGCCTCGTAGAAGTGCAGGTGTTCCGCGTGCATTCCGACCTGCTGCTCGGGCAACAGAAAGGCGTTGTCGTGCCAGCCTAAACGGGTGACCAGACGTGCACGTTGCGCGCTATCGAAGCCGCCTAAGTAACTCTGCAAATCGTTGCGAGCGTTGCGCCCCGAACGACTGCCGGCCAGACGCAACCCCATATCCACCAACGGGCCGAGTACGTCTTTACCGAAGTCGCCGGTCATGGTGCGCGCCGGGATGTTCCAGCGTTTCTTGGTCCCGTCGGGGTCGTCGAACTCGACCAGCAAGCCCCAGTTGTGCCCCTTCTCGTCGCGGGTACGCGCGAGGATCGCCAGCGGCGAACACACCGGACGTGCTTCGCCGTCATCGCCGGCATAAAACACACCTTCGGGCGTCAGTCGAAAGCCACCGGGCATCAGGTCGTTTTTCGATTTTGCCGGACGCTTGGCTGCTGCTTTTGGTTTCGCTTCCGGCTCTGGTTCCGGCTTGGGTTTCACCTGGGCAACTACCGGTTTTTCTTCGATCACACCGAACAGTTCGCCGCTGCTTTCCAGTTCGACGAAGTGGCCGGCGGTCCAGCCTTTGGCGAGCGCATCGGCGGCATCGTCGCCGTCGTCCCATTGACCACCTTTGGCGAACGCGGCGCTGTCGTTCTTCAGCGTCGGCTTGCGTTTGAACACCTCCAACGCGATGACCCGGACCGAAGCGGCGCCGATTTCACGAAGTTTCTCGGCAACGGCAGTCATGCAGGCTTTACCGCTGTCGTCGTTGTCCGGCCACAACAAAACGTCGCGTCCCTCGAGCGGCGTCAGGTCGGCTTTGTGCCAGGAGTTGGAGCCGTTCGGCCAGCACGTGGCCACGTAGTTCGGCAGCAACTTGGCGGCGGCAACGACGGCTTTCTCGCCTTCGCACAGAACCACCGGTGCGTCAGTGCGCTGGGCCAGCTCATCAAGGTGCAGCAGCGGACGCGGATCCGGCAGCCCCTGCCAGCGCCATTGCTTGGTTTGGCTATCGGCGCGCTGACACCATGTCAG
The DNA here is from genome assembly GCF_024748795.1 of Pseudomonas sp. B21-051. Classification (NCBI taxonomy): domain Bacteria; kingdom Pseudomonadati; phylum Pseudomonadota; class Gammaproteobacteria; order Pseudomonadales; family Pseudomonadaceae; genus Pseudomonas; species Pseudomonas sp. B21-051. The sequence continues at coordinate 4,843,657 of NZ_CP087166.1, read as the reverse complement.
GGGCGCAAAGACCTTCTTCGGCTTGCCGTCTTCATCCGGGCCGAGGTCGAAACGATACAGCGCCATGAGCGGCTGACCCTGCACGTCGCGGTAGATCCACACCTTGGATGGCACGCCGTGTTCACGGTGCTTGGCCGGACACTTTTTCATGGCCTCGGCCGGGATCGGCTGAATTGCGTTCCATGTCGGCGCCTTGAGCTTGGTTGGTGCCGCTTTCGTCTGGGCAGCGCCGGGCGCAACGTTCAGCCATTCAGCCAGCTTGTTACACGCCTCGACGTCGGTGCTGCCATCCAGATAGCGCACCAGATCGATCAGGTCGCCGCCCTTGTCGCCGGTGGCAAAATCCGCCCAGGTGCCCTTGCTCAAATTGATCTTGAGCGAACCGGCGCGCTTGTCGCTGCGGGTCGGATTTGGAGCGGTGTATTCCTTGCCGCCATCCACGCGTTTTCCGTTGGGCAGCCAGTGCGACAAGACACGCTCAATGTCTTTCAGCGCGGCGGTTTTCACGTCGGCGAAGCTCGGGCGTTTAGCGTTGTTCGGTCGTTGGCTCATGTGTCAGCCCTCGGCAGAAACAGCGCATCGTTGATGTCGTCGATCAGGGCTTTGGCCATCTCGCCCAGGTACAAGGCGGGCCAACTGAAACGCTCGCCGTGGTCACTCATGGCCGCGTCGAAACTGAGCTGGTTCGCGTGATGTTGCAGCAACGACACCATCTCCAGCGCGTCTTCGACGGGTACTCCGGCATTCACCCGAAATAGCTTCAGGTCGGTGGCATTAACGCGAGAAAAGGTGGCGTGGCCCGGTGTCGTGGAAATGCTCATAGCGCACTACCTTTCTGCACCGCAGGCGTTGAGGTGTTATCGCCGTGCATGGCGAGCGTCTTGATCAGTCCGAGGGTGCCGCGCACGTCCCAGAGGACGGCGGCGATGACGTGATTGGCAAGGCGCGAGGATTCGTTTTCGAAGTGGTCTTCCAGCAGCGTCAGCACCGAGTCAGCACGGTCAATGGCGCAGGTGATGGCGTCGATAGGAATGCCGGCCTCTGCGGCTGGATTCACGCAAAGCAGGTTTTCGGGCAGGGCAAAGCTCAGGGTATTGTTCATTGGGCACCGCCTGCGGTTTCGAGTGCGCGGGCTTTGGCCATGTGAGCGTTGTAACGGGAGAGACGTGTTGCGAGGCTGGAGTTGGCGTGTAAAGCGGCGAGAGCCATTGCACGGTGTGCAGCGGCGCGAGTTTTGGACGGATTGAGGGTGTGCATTGGTGAAGCTCCTGTATGTGAGGAGCTGCCACTGATCGTCGCCAAACGATGTAAGGGTGGCAGCTGTGCGCGGGTTGGCGAACCGGGCATACAGGACCCCGGCAGACCCGAAGGTCTCCCACGCACAGCCGCCATAAAGCAGGAATGCGGGCACAAAAAAAGCGCCTGCAATCGGTATGGGGGCGCCTGTGCGCCTGTATGAGCTCGGGTCGCCAAACCCGGTCGCTGAATTTGCAGCGACGGCGAGAGAGTAACGTCCGTGTTTCGAAAGTGCAACTGTGCTGATAGCTTGCGGATTTTTCAGGTGCGGAATAAATTGTTCGTGCATGTAGATTGACCTCAACGCCTCCGGATCGCCCCCGGAGGCGTTTTCGTTTCAGGCGTGGGCTTCCCAGCGCAGGGAGAGAAGGGGTAGAAATCCGCCGCTGAGCATGGAGCGGGCGTCCTCGTAGGCGTCGACCTGCTGGCCTTCGTCGACGACAACGGCTCCGGTCTTTTCGCAATGTAGGGAGAGGGCGCACCAGGTACCGTCGGCCCAACTGAGCACGCTGACAACGCGACCTTGCATGTCCTGCTGGCTGCGGTAGCGTTCAAGACGCTGCATGACGCGAGGCGAGAAACCGATCCGACGCAACACGGAAAAGGGGTGCATCAAAGCGTTGTTTGCAGTCTTGTGGCTCATGCAGCCACCTGATCACGCGCCTCGATGCGGCTGCGCGCCCACGCTTGAACTTCGGAAAGGACCCAGGCGACAGGGGCGCCGCGTGCGTTGCTGTTGCTCAGTTTGACGGGCTGCGGAAAGCCGCAGTCGGTGCGCTGCATCAGTTTGTAGATGGTCGAGCGCTTCATCCCCACGATGCCTTCCACTTCACGCATGCGGATTAAAGTTGAAGCGGCATCAAAAAGTGAGGCGGCGTTGGCGGGAGTCTTGCGGGGAAAATCGGTGACAGAGGTGTTCATAGGTATTGCTCTCGATTGGTTTGGACAACGAGAGCAATCGTCTAGAAATTGGTCGGCGGTGAGCAGTTCACTTCCATTTGAAATGACATTGAAATATTGGTCACACCACAAAATTGCGCTTGAGGATTCCCTCCACGCTTTTGCGGGTTAGAGCTTTTTCGGTTTCCATTGTCACCCATTCAGCGCGCTGTTTGAGTGGTTTGGAGACCTCTCGTTCCAGCCAGGCGTGAACCGCCGTGGTCACGTTTCGCCGTGACATTCCGCTAGACACGTAGTGTCGACCTTGCCTAATGATTGCTTTATCGCGTGCGCCGATTTCTTCGTTACGCTCCATTCCGCTGATGATGCCGCCCTTAGTGCGGATAGCGTTCTCGATTGCCCTGTAAGCGATTGGGGTCAGCTCGTCACTGATCAAGCAGGGTAGGGATGTTATGGGCTCCAGAAACAGCACGTACTGGTCCAGTACCTCAATACGTTCGTTAGGATCGACCTGCCTTTCCACAACCTGACAATAAAGGTCCCACGGCCAATCCGTCGGCGGCTCGGCAACATGAGACCAAGCCTCTTGTTCCGTGGAACGCATCCAGTCAGCTAAGGCGCTCAGCGCTTTCACCGCGCAGGCCATGACGTAGGCTGCATAAGCCTCGCGTTCCGATGCTGAATGACACTTGCTGTATTGGCGAACCCAATGACCGAGACGATTTTTTTTGTCGGTTGAGGCGTACTGAAAAATAGCTTCCTCATGCATCGTTGTCTGGATGCACATGTTGCTCATGTCGCTGCTGATGTCGCCGGTCTGGATGCGAATGCAGCACTGATTGATCAGTCCGCACACGTCAGTGATCTGTTCATTGCAGAACTCGTAGAGTGGCTGCTCTGAGAGATATTGGATCAGGCCAGCGGTTAGTGCCGAGTGCAAGATCGGGTGGGTATCAATCATGCGAATGGCTCTCGATGGGCAACGCGCTGTCCCGCGCCCTGCGAGCTGGAAGCGTAGCCAGCGGGCTTTGCGCTATGGCCAAGTGTGAGGGAGTGTCGGCCCGCAGAAGGCAAGGGGCCTGTTGTGGCGTTACACAATCGGTGTGCGTTACATCGAGTGTACGGAATGGCTTGCTGGAGTGTAACGGGGTTCAAAGCCAATGAATCCGGGTGTTTGGCGGGCATCGTTACACGAGTAACACTCGTAACATGGATTTTGGAGGTGGTATGGATAGGTGCATTCATACCGCTTTTCCAAATTGTCCCTTGGTCACCTGGTCGTTTGCCAACGCATCAAGGTGATCTGCATACCACTGCATCATCTTCACCCTGTGCTCTAGGTATTGAGCCTTGTTGTAAACCCCGGATATTCCCTCTTCTTTGTGAGCAAGCTGCGCTTCGACATGCTCTTTCGGCCAGCCGTGTTCTCTGAGCAAAGTGCTGGCGGTGTGACGAGTCCCATGCCCAACCAAGCGGCCTTTGTAACCAACCGTCGCGAAGACTTTATTGATTGTGTTTTCACTAATCGTTGGATTCTTCGCGCCCACTCCGGGGAAAAGCCAACGGCTGCGGCCAGTGAGGCAGTGAAGTTCTTTGAGAGCGGAAAGCGCTTGCTTAGGGAGTGGGCATACAAAGTCCCTGCGCATCTTCATCTTGGCGGCAGGCGTCGTCCATAACGCTTTATCGAGGTCGAACTCTTTCCATTCAGCTAACCGAACCATGCCCGGTCTAGATGCGGTCCAGATACAGAGCCATGCTGCAGTCCGGGCCGTCAGCCTGCTAGGAGTGTTTTTGAGTGCTTGGAGGAACTCTGCCAACTCAGGCTCAAGTAAATGGGGATGCTGCTGAGTCTTCGGAGCTTGAGCTGCAATATCTCGTAATCGACTGCCCGGATCGTTTTCCGTGAGGCCCAAACCGATGGCTCGCCCGAATATCTGATTGATCCAAGTGCGACACTTTTCCGCTACGTTGTGTGCGTCCCGGGCTTCGATGGATGCTTGGAGCTCCGCGCAGTCGGTACGGGTGATTTCGTCTAGAGGCTTATCTCCCAGTGCCGGGAGTATGTCTTTGTCGAGGTAGGTGCGGATTTTGTTGAGAGTGGAGGGTGCGAGACCCTTTTCCTCTTTTGCCTTCAGCCAGGCATCAGCGGCAGCTCGAAAGGTTCGGGTCTTGGCCGCATCGATAGCAGCTTTCGCGGATCGCTTTTGTTCAAGGGGGTCGACACCGCTACTCACTACTTTGCGTAGATCGGCAGCTTTGTCCCTTGCCAACGCGCCACTAACTTCCGGGTAACCCCCGAGCCCCATCCAAGCCCAATTGCCCGCCGGACGTTTGTAGCGGAGTTGCCAGGATTTACCACCATCAGGTTTAACCCTGAAGTAGAGGCCGTTTCCGTCCAGCTCCCTGTATTCCTTTGATTCCGGCTCCAATCCCGCAAGTGTCGTGTCAGCGAGAGGGCGGCGCTTGATGTCTGCGCGCTTCATCCTTGTATCCCAAAGTTCGGTATTTTTCTCAGGATACAAGCAGGGATACAGGGATACAACGGATAAGGGGAGACAGGGATAGACAGACAGGCACAAAAAAACCGGCCAAGTGGCCGGTTTCTCTGGGTCTGAGAGGCTGGTAGAGACTTTCAGATACTGCTATGTGGTGCCCCGAGGGAGACTCGAACTCCCACTCCTTTCGAAAACGGATTTTGAATCCGCCGCGTCTACCAATTCCGCCATCAGGGCTCAATGGCGGCGAAGTATAGAGAGGTGATTACCGTTGGTCAATCACGTTTCATGGTCAATTTTTGATAATTCCGCTAGACTTTCTGGCCCTGCTAGACGAACCCCATCATGCGCGTTGCTGACTTTACCTTCGAGCTCCCTGATTCGCTGATCGCCCGCCACCCTCTGGCCGAGCGTCGCGGTAGTCGCCTGCTGACCCTTGATGGGCCGAGCGGCGCCCTTGCACACCGTCAATTCACTGATTTGCTTGAGCATTTGCGCCCGGGCGATTTGATGGTATTCAACAATACCCGGGTGATTCCGGCGCGGCTGTTTGGGCAGAAAGCCTCGGGCGGCAAGCTGGAAATCCTCATCGAGCGCGTGCTCGATTCGCACCGCGTGCTGGCCCATGTGCGCTCAAGCAAGTCGCCGAAGCCGGGTTCGAAGATCCTTATCGACGGCGGTGGCGAAGCCGAGATGCTTGCGCGTCACGATGCGCTGTTCGAGCTGGGCTTCGCTGAAGAAGTGCTGCCGCTGCTCGATCGCGTCGGGCACATGCCGTTGCCTCCTTATATAGACCGCCCGGACGAAGGTTCGGATCGCGAGCGCTATCAGACCGTGTACGCCCAGCGTCTGGGGGCGGTGGCGGCGCCGACGGCGGGGCTGCATTTCGATCAGCCGCTGATGGAGGCGATTGCCGCCAAGGGCGTCGAGACCGCGTTCGTCACGCTGCACGTCGGTGCGGGGACGTTCCAGCCGGTGCGCGTCGACAAGATCGAAGATCACCACATGCACAGCGAGTGGCTGGAAGTCGGCCAGGATGTGGTCGACGCCGTTGCCGCGTGCCGTGAGCGCGGCGGGCGAGTGATTGCCGTGGGCACCACCAGCGTGCGTTCGCTGGAAAGTGCCGCGCGCGATGGCGTGCTCAAGCCGTTCAGTGGCGACACCGACATCTTTATCTACCCGGGCCGGCCGTTCCATGTGGTCGACGCCCTGGTCACCAACTTCCATTTGCCCGAATCCACGCTGTTGATGCTGGTTTCGGCGTTCGCCGGTTATCCCGAAACCATGGCCGCCTATAAAGCCGCCGTCGACAACGGCTACCGCTTTTTCAGCTACGGTGATGCGATGTTCATCACCCGTAATCCCGCCCCGACTGCCCCTGAACACACAGGCCCAGAGGAAACAGAATGAGTCGCGAATGTCGCATGTCCTTTGAACTGCTTGCCACCGATGGCAAGGCTCGTCGTGGTCGTCTGACCTTCCCGCGTGGCACCGTCGAGACCCCGGCGTTCATGCCGGTGGGCACCTACGGCACGGTCAAGGGCATGTTGCCGCGTGACATCGTCGCCACTGGCGCGGAAATCATTCTGGGCAACACCTTCCACCTGTGGCTGCGCCCGGGCACCGAGGTGATCAAGGAGCACGGCGACCTGCACGATTTCATGCAGTGGAAAGGCCCGATCCTCACCGACTCCGGTGGTTTCCAGGTGTTCAGCCTGGGCGCGATGCGCAAGATCAAGGAGGAGGGCGTGACCTTCGCCTCCCCGGTTGACGGCTCGAAAGTGTTCATGGGCCCGGAAGAGTCGATGCAGGTGCAGCGCGATCTGGGTTCCGACATCGTGATGATCTTCGACGAATGCACGCCGTACCCGGCTGACGAAGACGTCGCCCGCGTATCCATGGAGCTGTCGCTGCGTTGGGCTCAGCGCTCGAAAAACGCGCATGGCGACAACACCGCGGCGCTGTTCGGTATCGTTCAGGGCGGCATGCACCAGGATCTGCGCATGCGTTCGCTGGAAGGCCTCGACAAGATCGGCTTCGATGGCCTGGCCATTGGCGGTCTGTCGGTGGGCGAGCCGAAGCACGAGATGATCAAGGTGCTGGATTATCTGCCGGGCATGATGCCGGCTGACAAACCTCGTTACCTTATGGGCGTTGGCAAACCGGAAGATCTGGTTGAGGGTGTGCGCCGCGGTGTGGACATGTTCGATTGCGTGATGCCAACCCGTAATGCCCGCAATGGGCATCTGTTCATTGATACAGGCGTGCTGAAGATCCGTAACGCGTTCCATCGCCATGATGATTCGCCGCTGGATCCGACCTGCGATTGCTATACCTGCCAGAACTTCTCCCGCGCTTATCTGCATCACCTGGACAAGTGCGGCGAAATGCTCGGCAGCATGCTCAATACCATCCATAACTTGCGCCATTATCAGGTGCTGATGGCTGGTTTGCGCGAGGCTATTCAACAGGGTACATTGGCCGCCTTTGTCGATGCCTTCTACGCCAAACGCGGGCTCCCCGTTCCGCCTTTGGACTGAGTTTTCTGACCCCAAGATTCAACATTTGCAACTGGAGTGCTAAATGAGCTTTTTTATCTCTAACGCCATGGCTGACGCAGCTGCACCGGCTGCTGCAGGCCCAATGGGCGGCGGCTTCGAGTGGATTTTCCTGGTCGGCTTCCTGGTCATCTTCTACCTGATGATCTGGCGTCCACAGGCCAAGCGCGCCAAAGAGCAGAAGAACCTGCTGAGCAGCCTTGCGAAGGGTGACGAAGTGGTTACCACCGGCGGCATCGCCGGCAAGATCACCAAAGTGGCCGATGACTTCGTGGTTCTGGAAGTTTCCGACACCGTGGAAATGAAGTTCCAGAAGGGCGCCATCGCCGCCACGCTGCCAAAAGGCACGCTGAAAGCGATCTAAGGTTCCAACTTCTACTCAATCGACGGGGCGCGCAAGGCGCCCCGCGTTCATAACGGGCGGCGTGATGCTGAACAAATATCCTCTGTGGAAATACATTCTGATCCTGGCGGTGCTGGCGATCGGTCTGATTTATTCCGCTCCCAATCTATACCCCGATGACCCGGCCATTCAGATCAGCGGCGCCAGCACGGCACTGCAGGTCAATCAGGCCGATCTGGATCGCGTCAGCACCGCGCTGCGTGAGTCCGGAATCAACGTCAAGGCAGCCTCACTGGCCGCCAACGGCAAGGGCGGTCTGATCCGTCTGACCAAGGCTGAAGACCAGCTCCCGGCCAAGGACGTTGTGCGCAAGGCATTGGGTGATGACTACGTCGTCGCACTGAACCTGGCACAGACCACCCCGCAATGGCTGCGTAATCTGGGCGCGCACCCGATGAAGCTGGGTCTGGACTTGTCCGGTGGTGTGCACTTCCTGCTGGAAGTGGACATGGACAAAGCCCTCGACGCCCGCCTGAAAGTCTACGAAGGCGACGTCAAGAGCCTGCTGCGCAAAGAGAAGCTGCGCTATCGCAGCCTGCCGCAACTGGGCGGTGCCATTCAGTTGGGCTTCAGCGATGCTGACTCCCGCGAACAGGCTCGTGCGCTGATCCGCAAGAACTTCAACGATTTCGACATTGTTCCGGCCGACCTCAACGGTCAACCGGTGCTGCGTCTGGCGATGACCCCGGCCAAGCTGGCGGAAATCCGTGAATATTCCATCAAGCAGAACTTGACCACGGTACGTAACCGCGTCAACGAGCTGGGTGTTGCCGAACCGATCGTTCAGCGTCAGGGCGCCAACCGCATCGTGGTTGAGCTGCCGGGCGTGCAGGATACTGCCGAAGCCAAGCGTATTCTCGGCAAGACGGCCAACCTTGAGTTCCGTCTGGCTGCAGAGCCGGGTGCTTCGAAAGCCACTTCCGAAACTTTCGAGTTCCGTGAAGGCAAGCGTCCTCCTGCGCAGATCGAGCGTGGCCTGATCATCACCGGTGACCAGGTGACTGACGCCAAGGCCGGTTTTGATTCTCAGCACGGTACGCCTGAAGTGAACATCCGCCTGGATGGTCACGGTGGCGATCTGATGAACCGCGCGACCCGCAGCAACGTAGGTCGCAGCATGGCGGTGATCTTCATCGAACAGCGTCCAGTGACCAGCTACGTCAAGCAGGTTGTCGACGGCGTCGAGAAAGACGTGCCGGTCCAGACCTTCAAGGAAGAGAAGAAGATCATCAGCCTGGCGACCATTCAGTCGCCGCTCGGTGCGCAGTTCCGTATCACCGGCCTGAACGGCCAGGGCGAATCGTCCGAGCTGGCGCTGCTGCTGCGTGCCGGTGGTCTGGCCGCTCCGATGTACTTCGCTGAAGAGCGCACAATCGGTCCGAGCCTGGGTGCTGACAACATCACCAAAGGTATCGATGCATCGCTGTGGGGCATGCTGTTCGTCTCGCTGTTCATCATCGCGATCTACCGTTTCTTCGGCGTGATCGCCACGGTCGCACTGGCGGTGAACATGGTGCTGCTGCTGGCGCTGATGTCGCTGCTGGGTGCAACACTGACCTTGCCGGGTATCGCCGGTATCGTCTTGACCATGGGTATGGCGGTCGACGCCAACGTGCTGATCTTCTCGCGGATCCGTGAAGAGATCGCCGCCGGCATGACCGTGCAGCGTGCAATCAACGAAGGCTTCGGCCGGGCATTCACCGCGATTCTCGACGCCAACCTGACCACTCTGCTGGTCGGCGGCATCCTCTTCGCCATGGGCACCGGCCCGGTGAAGGGCTTCGCAGTGACCATGTCCCTCGGGATCTTTACCTCGATGTTCACGGCCATCATGGTGACCCGCGCAATGGTCAACCTGATCTTCGGCGGACGTGACTTCAAGAAGTTGTGGATTTAAGGGGCTGCCATGTTACGTACAATCAACTTCATGGGCGTTCGCAACTTTGCGTTCGGCGTCACTGTGTTTCTCACCGTTCTGGCCTTGTTCAGCGTTTTCCACAAGGGCATGAACTGGGGTCTGGACTTCACCGGCGGTACGCTCATCGAGCTGACCTACGAGCGTCCGGCTGACGTCACCAAAGTGCGCGAGCAACTGGTGACGTCCGGTTACCACGAAGCCATCGTGCAGAACTTCGGTGCGACCACCGACCTGCTGGTGCGCATGCCGGGTGAAGACCCGCAACTGGGCCATCAGGTAGCAGACGCGCTGCAGAAAGTCGGTGGCGACAACCCGGCGACGGTCAAACGTGTCGAGTTCGTCGGCCCGCAGGTCGGTGAAGAGCTGCGCGACCAGGGTGGTCTCGGCATGCTCCTGGCGCTCGGCGGCATCCTGATCTACCTGGCTTTTCGCTTTCAGTGGAAATTCGCGGTCGGCGCCATCGTTTCGCTGATTCACGACGTGATCGTGACTGTCGGTATCCTGTCGTTCTTCCAGATCACCTTCGATCTGACGGTGCTGGCGGCAGTACTGGCGATCATCGGTTACTCGCTGAACGACACCATCGTCGTGTTCGACCGGGTTCGTGAGAACTTCCGTGTGCTGCGCAAGGCTTCGCTGATCGAGAACATCAACATCTCGACCACCCAGACCTTGCTGCGGACCATGGCGACGTCGATCTCCACTTTGCTGGCGATCGCTGCGCTGCTGTTCTTCGGTGGCGACAACCTGTTCGGCTTCTCCATCGCCCTGTTCATCGGTGTTCTGGCGGGTACCTACTCGTCGATCTACATCGCGAACGTGGTACTGATCTGGCTGAACCTGAGCACCGAGGATCTGATTCCTCCGGCCAACACCGAGAAGGAAGTCGACGACCGTCCATAACGGCCATCGCTTCACCGGTTGTCAGCCCGAAAAAGGCGCGAGTTGAACTCGCGCCTTTTTTTATGCTCCAAGGCTGGGAGAAGCGCGGGCGCGTCCCGCATGTGATGGTCAGGAGGTTCATGTGAACAAGTCGTTGCTGGTTGGTGCGGTATTGGGTGCTGTCGGTGTGACTGCCGGGGGTGCTGTTGCCACCTACAGCCTGGTTAAAAGCGGCCCTGAGTATGCGCAAGTGCTGGCCGTAGAACCGGTCAAAACACAGATCAAGACTCCACGTGAAGTGTGCAAGGATGTTGCTGTAACCCGCCAGGCGCCGGTCAAGGATCAACACCAGATCCTAGGTACCGCGATTGGTGCGGTAGCGGGTGGTTTGCTGGGTAACCAGATCGGCGGCGGTACCGGCAAGAAGATTGCCACGGTCGCTGGCGCGGTCGGTGGCGGTTATGCCGGTAACAAGGTGCAGGAAGGCATGCAGAACCGCGATACCTACACCACCACTCAGACTCGCTGTAACACCGTGAATGACATCAGCGACAAGGTTGTCGGTTACGACGTGCGTTATTCGCTCGATGGTAAGGAAGGCAAAGTGCGGATGGATCGCGATCCGGGCAACCAGATTCCGGTCGACAAGGAAGGCAAGTTGATTCTGTCGCAGAATCAGCCAGCTCAATAACCGTCCGATCGTTTAATGAAGAAGCACCCTGCGGGGTGCTTTTTTGTGGCTTGCAGTTAAACCAATCCCCCTGTAGGAGCTGCCGAAGGCTGCGATCTTTTGATCTTGCTCTTAAAAAACAAAGTCAAAAGATCGCAGCCTTCGGCAGCTCCTACAGGGGGGGATTTTGGGCATAAAAAAAGCACCCCGAAGGGTGCTTTTTGCGTTTCGCGGGAAGCTTAGCGCTTCAGCGAAGCCGGCAGGTGCGGCTGGATCGCCGTCAGTACTGCCTTGAAGCATTTGGTGTTACCGGCAACGATGTGGCCTTTTTCAAGGAAATCGTGACCGCCGGTGAAGTCGCTCACCAGGCCGCCGGCTTCTTGAATAAGCAGGGCGCCTGCAGCCATGTCCCACTCGGACAGGCCCGATTCCCAGAATGCGTCGAAACGACCGGCAGCCACGTAGGCCAGGTCCAGGCTGGCGGAACCTGCGCGGCGGATGCCGGCAGTCTGGCCAACCAGGGCGCGGAACATGCCCAGGTAGTTGTCGAGGTTGTCCATCTGATCGTCGCGGAACGGGAAGCCGGTACCCAGCAGGGCGCCTTCGAGGCTGTTGCGACCGCTGACGCGCAGACGACGACCGTTCAGTTGAGCGCCGCGACCACGGCTGGCGGTGAATTCTTCCTGGCGAACCGGGTCCAGAACCACAGCGTGTTCCAGGCGACCACGGTATTTGCAGGCAATGCTGACAGCAAAGTGAGGAATGCCGCGCAGGAAGTTGGTGGTGCCGTCCAGTGGGTCGATGATCCACAGGTACTCTTCGCCTTCGATACCGTTACCGACGTGCATGCCGGTCTCTTCACCCTGGATCGAGTGATTCGGGTAAGCCTTGCGCAGAGCATCGATGATTTTCTGTTCGGCGGCGCGATCGACCTCGGATACATAATCCTTGGCGTCTTTTTCGTCGACCTTGATGGTATCCAGGCGCTCGATGGAGCGGAAGATCAGTTCACTGGCGCTGCGGGCGGCGCGCAGCGCGATATTCAGCATGGGCTGCATGGATGTGTCACCTAAGGTTGTTAAAGAAAGCCGCGCATTCTATCAGAACTTTTCTTCAGGTGAAGGTCGCTGTTCGCTTTCATAGCTTAACGGTAGGCTGTTCTGTAAGATTTGCACCCCTTTCCTGTGTCCGAGAGCGCCTCCCTTGCTGCAGAACATTCGTGTCGTCCTGGTCAATACCAGCCACCCCGGCAATATCGGCGGGGCCGCGCGCGCCATGAAAAACATGGGTCTGTCGCGGCTGGTGCTGGTCGAGCCGCGCCTGTTTCCGCATCACGAAGCCGATGCGCGAGCTTCCGGTGCCGGGGATATCCTTGAAAACGCACAAGTCGTCGCCACCCTGGAAGACGCTTTGGTCGGCTGCAATCTGGTGCTCGGCACCAGCGCCCGTGACCGCCGCATTCCCTGGCCGCTGCTCGATCCGCGCGAATGCGGGAGCAAAGTGGTCGAGGAGGCGGGGCAGGGCGCGCAAATCGCTTTGGTATTCGGTCGTGAAGACTCCGGCCTGACCAACGAGGAGCTACAGCGATGTCACTTTCACGTGCACATCCCCTCCGATCCTGAGTTCAGCTCGCTGAACCTCGGGGCGGCGGTGCAGGTGTTGAGCTACGAAGTGCGCATGGCCTGGCTGGCCGCTCAAGGGCAGCCGACCAAGATCGAGAAAGAAGAAGTGGCCTCGGTGAAAAGCGCCGAGCTCGCGACCATGGATGAGCTGGAGCGCTTTTATGAGCATCTGGAGCAGACGCTGGTCGCCATCGAATTTCTTGATCCGGAAAAGCCACGGCACTTGATGGCGCGCTTGCGCCGGTTGTACGGACGCAGCTCGGTCAGCCGGGCGGAAATGAATATTTTGCGTGGCATCCTCACGGAAACCCAAAAAGCGGCCCGTGGTGAGCTTCTTAAGCGGAAGGACTGAATGATGTTTGAGCGTTTGCGTGAAGATATCCAGAGCGTATTCCATCGAGATCCGGCGGCGCGGAACGCTTTTGAAGTTCTGACCTGCTACCCCGGTATGCATGCGATCTGGATTCACCGGCTGGCCGGGATGCTCTGGCGCAACGAGCTGAAATGGCTGGCGCGGCTGGTGTCGAACTTCGGTCGCTGGCTGACCGGGATCGAGATTCATCCGGGTGCCAAGGTCGGTCGGCGTTTCTTCATCGATCACGGCATGGGCATCGTCATTGGTGAAACCGCCGAGATCGGTGATGACGTGACCATTTACCAGGGCGTGACCCTTGGTGGCACCAGCTGGAACAAAGGCAAGCGCCACCCGACGCTGGGTGATGGCGTGGTGGTTGGTGCTGGCGCCAAAGTGCTTGGGCCGTTCACGGTAGGGGCTGGCGCGAAAGTCGGCTCCAACGCCGTAGTGACCAAGGAAGTGCCGCCGGGCGCTACAGTAGTGGGGATTCCGGGGCGGATCATCGTCAAGTCCGATGAAGAGCAGGACGCCAAGCGCAAGGCGATGGCCGAGAAGATCGGTTTCGATGCCTATGGGGTCAGCGAAGACATGCCTGACCCGGTGGCTCGCGCCATCGGTCAGTTGCTCGATCACCTGCAAGCGGTGGACGGGCGGCTGGAGGGGATGTGCGGCGCGCTGAAGGATCTGGGCAGTAATTACTGTGCGAAAGATCTGCCTGAGCTGCGCGAAGAAGACTTCGCCTGCGTCAAAGGCAAAGACGAATCCAAAGCCGGCTGACAAGCTTTTGTAGGAGCTGCCGCAGGCTGCGATCTTTTGATCTTTTTCAAGGCAAAATCAAAAGATCGCAGCCTGCGGCAGCTCCTACACAGGCATGCGGCAACCGGTGTGCCATTAAGCCGCAGACCCTGCTATGATGCGCGCGCTCTTTTGCGGGTAAACCCGACTAAAGCACTAGGTCTTATAGTTGACTTAAATGCTCGGGAATTGCATACTCCCGCCCATTCCGAACTCCGTGGTAATTGTCCATGCGACTGACTACAAAAGGCCGATACGCCGTGACCGCCATGCTTGACCTGGCGTTGCACGCGCAGCACGGGCCGGTGTCCCTGGCCGATATCTCCGAGCGCCAAGGCATCTCCCTGTCCTATCTCGAACAGCTTTTCGCCAAGCTGCGCCGCAGTAACCTGGTTTCCAGTGTTCGCGGTCCAGGCGGTGGCTACCAGCTGTCCCGCGACATGCAGGGCATCCAGGTGGCTCAGGTGATCGATGCGGTCAACGAATCGGTCGATGCTACAAAGTGCCAGGGCCAGGGCGATTGCCATTCTGGCGACACCTGCCTGACTCATCACCTGTGGTGCGATCTGAGCCTGCAGATTCACGAATTTCTCAGCGGTATCAGCTTGGCCGACCTCGTAACTCGCCGTGAGGTGCAGGAAGTGGCCCAGCGTCAGGATCAGCGTCGTTGCAATGGCAAGGCGCCGCGCCTGGACAAGATTGAAGCGTCCGCCGTCGAATGACAGCCAAAGAGCTAGCGGCACGCCAGCCAGCCTGATTTAGGAGATAGTCCATGAAATTGCCGATTTACCTTGATTACTCTGCGACCACCCCGGTCGATCCGCGCGTTGCGCAAAAGATGAGTGAATGCCTGCTGGTCGACGGAAACTTCGGTAACCCGGCGTCCCGTTCCCACGTGTTCGGCTGGAAAGCTGAAGAGTCCGTCGAAAACGCCCGTCGTCAGGTGGCCGATCTGGTCAACGCCGACCCGCGCGAAATCGTCTGGACGTCCGGCGCCACCGAATCCGACAACCTGGCGATCAAAGGTGCGGCGCATTTCTATGGCTCCAAGGGCAAGCACCTGATCACCAGCAAGATCGAACACAAGGCTGTCCTCGATACCATGCGCCAACTGGAGCGTGAAGGTTTCGAAGTGACCTACCTCGAGCCGACTGAAGACGGTCTGATCACTCCGGCGATGATCGAAGCGGCACTGCGCGAAGACACTATCCTGGTGTCGGTGATGCACGTGAACAACGAAATCGGCACCATCAACGACATCGCTGCCATCGGCGAACTGACCCGCTCCAAGGGCGTTCTGCTGCATGTTGACGCGGCTCAGTCCACCGGCAAGGTCGACATCGACCTGCAGAAGCTGAAAGTCGACATGATGTCGTTCTCCGCCCACAAAACCTACGGCCCTAAAGGCATCGGCGCGCTGTACGTCAGCCGCAAGCCGCGTGTGCGCATCGAAGCGACCATGCACGGCGGCGGTCACGAACGCGGCATGCGTTCCGGCACGCTGGCGACCCACCAGATCGTCGGCATGGGCGAAGCGTTCCGTGTAGCCAAGGAAGACATGGCTGCCGAAAACGTGCGCATCAAAGCCCTGAGCGACCGCTTCTACAAGCAGGTCGAGCACCTGGAAGAGCTGTACGTCAACGGCAGCCTGACCGCCCGCGTTCCGCACAACCTGAACCTGAGCTTCAACTACGTTGAAGGCGAGTCGCTGATCATGGCGCTCAAGGATCTGGCGGTATCGTCCGGTTCGGCCTGCACCTCGGCGTCCCTGGAGCCTTCGTACGTACTGCGCGCCCTGGGCCGCAACGACGAACTGGCGCACAGCTCGATCCGTTTCACCTTCGGCCGTTTCACTACCGAAGAAGAAATCGACTACGCCGCGCAGAAAGTCTGCGAGGCCGTTACCAAGCTGCGCGCTCTGTCGCCGCTGTGGGACATGTACAAAGACGGTGTCGACATTTCGAAAATCGAGTGGGCGGCACACTGATTTCAAGTCGCCGCGAACCGGCCCTGCGACTCCAGGTTGCAGGGCTTAAAGAGCGACTCTCTGATGAGTGAGGATTAAGCACCATGGCTTACAGCGAAAAGGTCATCGACCACTACGAAAACCCGCGCAACGTCGGCAAGATGAATGCGGAAGACCCGGATGTCGGCACTGGCATGGTCGGCGCCCCGGCGTGCGGCGACGTGATGCGTCTGCAGATCAAGGTCAACGATCAGGGCGTTATCGAAGACGCCAAGTTCAAGACCTACGGCTGCGGTTCGGCAATCGCTTCCAGCTCCCTGGCCACCGAGTGGATGAAGGGCAAGACGCTGGACGAAGCCGAGACCATCAAGAACACTCAGCTGGCCGAAGAACTGGCTCTGCCGCCAGTGAAAATCCACTGCTCGGTACTCGCTGAAGACGCTATCAAAGCGGCTGTTCGCGACTACAAGCAGAAGAAAGGCTTGATCTAAGCATTGCGCGACGAGTAAGGAGTCAACGATGGCTATCAGCATGACAGAAGCGGCTGCTCGACACGTGCGACGCTCCCTCGACGGGCGCGGCAAAGGTGAAGGGATTCGTCTGGGTGTTCGCACCACAGGCTGTTCCGGCCTTGCCTACGTGCTGGAGTTTGTCGACGAGGTGGTTGCCGAGGATCAGGTGTTCGAAAGTCACGGCGAGAAAGTGATCATCGACCCGAAAAGCCTGGCCTACCTGGACGGCACCGAGCTCGATTTCGTCAAGGAAGGGTTGAACGAAGGCTTCAAGTTCAACAATCCCAACGTACGCGGTGAATGTGGCTGCGGCGAAAGCTTCAACATCTGAGGCTTGTCGTGGGTATTCCTTGTCATTTCGCTTTATTCGAGCTGCAGCCGAGCTTTCGCCTGGATCTCGAGCAGTTGGCCACGCGCTACCGTGAGTTGGCGCGTGGCGTTCATCCTGACCGCTTTGCCGACGCATCCGAGCGCGAGCAGCGTTCGGCGCTCGAGCAGTCTGCGCGGCTCAACGACGCGTACCAGACGCTCAAGAGTCCGGCCCAGCGTGCACGCTACCTGCTGACCATCAGCGGGCATGAAGTGCCGATGGAAGTCACGGTCCATGATCCTGAGTTTCTTCTGCAGCAGATGCAATGGCGCGAAGAGCTCGAAGACCTTCAGGACAGTGCCGACCTCGACGGTGTCGCGGTATTCAAGCGGCGCCTGAAAGTGGCTCAGGAAGAACTCAACGAAAGCTTCGCAGCCTGTTGGGATGATGCAGCGCAACGCGAACAGGCCGAACGCCTGATGCGGCGCATGCAGTTCCTCGACAAGCTCACCTACGAAGTGCGCCAGTTAGAAGAGCGCCTCGACGATTAACCCAGTGCCGCTCCGGTCGCACGCCTGATATACAGATAAGTCCTGATCACGATGGCCCTACTGCAGATCGCCGAACCCGGCCAAAGTCCTCAACCGCACCAGCGTCGTCTGGCTGTGGGGATCGACTTGGGCACTACCAATTCGCTGGTTGCTGCGTTGCGCAGTGGTCTTTCCGAACCACTGGCCGACGCTGACGGGCAGGTCATCCTGCCGTCCGCCGTGCGTTATCACGCCGACCGCGTCGAGGTTGGCGAGTCGGCCAAACTGGCCGCGTCCTCCGATCCCTTGAACACTGTGCTGTCGGTCAAGCGCCTGATGGGTCGTGGCCTGTCCGACGTCAAGCAATTGGGCGAGCAACTGCCATACCGCTTCGTCGGTGGCGAATCGCACATGCCGTTCATCGACACCGTGCAAGGCCCGAAAAGCCCGGTCGAAGTCTCCGCCGATATCCTCAAGGTCCTGCGTCAGCGTGCTGAAGCGACCCTGGGCGGCGAGTTGGTCGGTGCGGTGATCACCGTTCCGGCGTATTTCGACGATGCTCAGCGCCAGGCCACCAAGGATGCGGCGAAACTCGCCGGTCTGAATGTACTGCGTTTGCTCAACGAGCCGACCGCTGCCGCCGTGGCGTATGGTCTTGATCAGCACGCCGAAGGTCTGGTCGCAATTTACGACTTGGGCGGCGGTACGTTCGATATTTCGATTCTGCGTCTGACTGGCGGTGTTTTCGAAGTGCTCGCCACGGGCGGCGACAGCGCGCTGGGCGGGGATGACTTCGATCACGCGATTGCCGGCTGGATCATTGAGAGCGCCGGCCTGTCCGCTGATCTCGATCCGGGCGCACAACGCAATCTGCTGCAAACCGCCTGCGCGGCAAAAGAAGCCCTGACCGATGCTGCCAGCGTCGAAGTTGCCTACGGTGACTGGAAAGCGCAGCTGACCCGCGAATCCTTCGATGCGCTGATCGAGCCAATGGTCGCGCGCAGCCTGAAAGCCTGCCGTCGCGCCGTGCGTGATTCCGGTATTGAGTTGGAAGAGGTGCATGCCGTGGTCATGGTCGGCGGTTCGACCCGCGTCCCGCGTGTACGTGAAGCCGTTGCCGAAGCCTTCGGTCGTCAGCCATTGACGGAAATCGACCCGGATCAAGTGGTGGCCATCGGGGCCGCGATCCAGGCGGATACGCTGGCTGGCAACAAGCGTGATGGCGGCGAACTGCTGCTGCTCGATGTGATTCCACTGTCCCTGGGGCTGGAAACCATGGGCGGGCTGATGGAAAAGGTGATTCCGCGCAACACCACCATCCCGGTCGCCCGTGCGCAGGACTTCACTACTTATAAAGACGGCCAGTCGGCCATGGCGATCCACGTGTTGCAGGGCGAGCGCGAGCTGATCAGCGACTGCCGCTCCCTGGCGCGCTTCGAATTGCGCGGCATTCCGGCGATGGTGGCTGGTGCGGCGAAGATTCGCGTGACCTTCCAGGTCGATGCCGACGGTCTGCTCAGCGTGTCTGCCCGTGAACTGGGTTCGGGCGTCGAGGCGAGCATTCAGGTCAAGCCGTCCTACGGCCTGACCGACGGTGAAATCGCCAAGATGCTCAAGGACTCGTTCCAGCACGCCAATGATGACAAGGTCGCCCGCGTTCTGCGTGAGCAGCAAGTCGATGCCCAGCGCCTGATCGAAGCGGTGCAGGGCGCTCTGGAGGCCGATGGCGAGCGTTTGCTCGACGCCGAAGAGCGCATGGTCATCGAGTTGCAGATGCAGGAACTGGCCGAACTGATGAAAGGCACCGATGGTTACGCCATCGAGCAGCAGACCAAGCGTCTGTCGCAAGTGACCGATGCTTTTGCTGCCCGCCGCATGGATCTGACGGTGAAAGCCGCTCTGTCGGGGCGCAACCTGAATGAAATCGAGGATATCTGATGCCGCAGGTCATTTTTCTGCCCCACGAGAAGTTCTGCCCTGAAGGCATGGTTGTCGAGGCCGAACCCGGCACTTCGATTCTCGAGCTTGCTCACGAACACCACATCGAGATGGAAAGCGCCTGTGGCGGCGTCTGCGCCTGCACCACTTGTCACTGCATCATCCGCGAGGGTTTCGACTCGCTGGAAGAGGCTGACGAGTTGGAAGAAGACTTCCTCGATCGCGCCTGGGGTCTGGAGGCGCAATCGCGTCTGGCCTGTCAGGCAATCGTTGGTGAAGAAGACATCACCGTCGAGATTCCGAAATATTCGCTTAACCATGCGGCCGAAGCGCCGCACTGACTGGTAAGACTGTCATGAGCTACGGTTGGAATGATGTTCAACGCATTGCAGAAGAATTGGCCGAGACCCATGAGGGACTCGATCCGTACTCTGTAGGTTTCGTCCGTCTGCAGCATATGATCGAGGAACTGCCTGACTTCGATAAGACTTCTGGCCGCGTTGGCGAGAAGGTGTTGGAAAGGGTTCAGGAGCTTTGGGCCGCAGAATTGGACTGATCGTCTCGCAGGTTAGGCAATACCCAAGAACCCGCGTATAATTCGCGGGTTTAATTTTTCGCAAATTACTGTTTCTGGAGTTACACCATGGCTGTTCAACGTACTTTCTCCATCATCAAGCCTGACGCTGTTGCAAAAAACGTCATCGGCGAGATCACCACTCGTTTCGAAAAAGCAGGCCTGCGCGTTGTAGCTTCGAAACTGAAGCAGCTGTCCAAAGCCGAAGCTGAAGGCTTTTACGCTGAGCACAAAGAGCGCGGTTTCTTCGGCGACCTGGTTGCTTTCATGATCTCCGGTCCTGTTGTTGTTCAGGTTCTGGAAGGCGAAAACGCTATCGCTCGCAACCGTGAGCTGATGGGCGCTACCAACCCTAAAGAAGCTGCTGCCGGTACCATCCGTGCTGACTTCGCTGAGTCGATCGACGCCAACGCCGTTCACGGTTCGGACTCCGAAGCCGCTGCTGCTCGCGAAATCTCGTACTTCTTCGCAGCTACTGAAGTAACCACTCGCTAAGCATTGCTTGAAGAGTGAAGGTGAATCCATGACTACATCGACTGTTAAAACAAACCTGCTGGGTCTGACCCAGCCGGAAATGGAAAAATTCTTCGACTCAATCGGGGAGAAGCGTTTCCGTGCCGGTCAGGTAATGAAATGGATTCACCACTTTGGCGTCGATGATTTCGACGCCATGACGAACGTCAGCAAGGCCTTGCGCGACAAGCTCAAGGCTATTGCTGAAGTCCGTGGTCCCGAAGTGGTCAGCGAGGACATTTCCAGCGACGGCACCCGTAAGTGGGTGGTGCGCGTGGCGTCCGGCAGCTGTGTCGAGACCGTCTACATTCCTCAGGGCAAACGCGGCACTCTGTGCGTTTCGTCCCAGGCAGGCTGTGCCCTGGACTGCAGTTTCTGCTCCACCGGCAAGCAAGGCTTCAACAGCAACCTGACCGCCGCCGAAGTCATCGGTCAGGTGTGGATTGCCAACAAATCCTTCGGCAGTGTTCCCGCCACCATCGACCGCGCCATCACCAACGTGGTGATGATGGGCATGGGCGAACCGCTGCTGAACTTCGACAACGTCGTGGCCGCCATGCATCTAATGATGGATGACCTGGGCTACGGGATCTCCAAGCGCCGCGTGACCCTGTCCACTTCGGGCGTGGTGCCGATGATCGATGAGCTGGCCAAGCACATCGACGTCTCCCTGGCGTTGTCCCTGCACGCACCGAATGACGCATTGCGTAACCAATTGGTGCCGATCAACAAGAAATATCCGCTTAAGATGCTGCTCGAGTCGTGCCAGCGCTACATGTCCGCCCTGGGCGAGAAACGTGTGCTGACCATCGAGTACACCTTGCTCAAGGACGTCAACGACAAGCTTGAGCACGCCGTGGAAATGATCGAGCTGCTCAAAGACATTCCGTGCAAGATCAACCTGATTCCGTTCAACCCCTTCCCGCATTCCGGTTACGAGCGGCCGAGCAACAACGCCATTCGTCGGTTCCAGGATCAGTTGCATCAGGCCGGCTTTAACGTCACTGTCCGCACCACCCGTGGTGAAGACATCGACGCCGCATGTGGTCAATTGGTAGGGCAGGTGCTGGATCGCACCCGTCGCAGTGAACGTTACATCGCCGTGCGCGAGTTGAGCGCCGACAGCGATCTGGCACAGAACGCCGCGAACACTAACTAAGAGAGGATCTCTATGTCCCTGCGCTTTGCGCTGCTGTTGCTGATGGCCAGCCTGTGTGCTGGTTGTGTCCTGTCGGGTGACTACAACCCGATGAAGACCAGCAAGGGCCGCGACGAAGCGCGTGCCGCCTACGTGCAGCTGGGACTGGGATACTTGCAGCAAGGGATGACCGAGCGCGCCAAGGTGCCGCTGAAGAAGGCGCTGGAGCTGGACGGTTCCGATCCTGATGCCAACGCTGCCCTCGGCCTGGTGTTCCAGGCCGAAATGGAGCCGAAGCTGGCCGACGAACATTTCCGCAAAGCCCTGTCTTCGCGTCCCACCGATGCACGAATCCTCAATAACTACGGCAGTTTTCTCTACGAAGAACAGCGTTACAAGGAAGCCTACGAGCGTTTTGAGCAGGCCGCCGCCGATACCCTGTATCCTGAGCGTTCGCGAGTCTTCGAGAACCTCGGCATGACCGCCTCGAAACTCGGGCAACGGGATCTGGCGCAGCAGCAACTGGAAAAAGCCCTGCGGCTGAACCGTCAACAACCGCGCGCTTTGCTGGAAATGGCTGAGTTGTCCTTCGAAGACAGGCATTATGTGCCCGCGCGTGACTATTACGACCGTTTCAGCCTGCTAACCGAGCAAAATGCACGTAGTCTATTGCTCGGCGTTCGGCTGGCAAAAGTGTTTGAAGATCGCGACAAGGCCGCCAGTTATGGCCTGCAATTAAAACGACTCTATCCCGGTACGCCGGAATATCAGCAATACCTGTCGGAGCAATGATGAAAGCGGCGCATCCCGAAGTTGTAGCAGCGACTCGCGTTAATCCCGGTGAGACTTTGCGCCAGGCCCGCGAAAGCAATGGCTGGTCGCTGGCCGAAGTGGCCCTCAAGCTCAACCTCACCGTGACTTCCCTGAGCAATCTTGAAGCTGGCGCTTTCGACAAGCTGCCGGGGCATACCTTCGCTCGCGGTTACATTCGCGCTTATGCCAAATTGCTCGGGATGGATCAGACTGTTCTGGTTCAGCAATTCGACCAGTCCACCGGCACCGACTCACAGGGCAGCAACGTGCATGCGCTGGGTCGTATCGAAGAGCCGGTGCGGGTTTCACACACTATTTTGCGTATTGTCAGCCTGCTGTTGCTGGTCGCGGTCATCGGCGGCGGTTTCGTCTGGTGGCAGGATCAGACCTCGCAGCGCAGCAAGGACGTGACCAGCCTGGCCCCGGAGCACGTTGAAGTCGAAGGCGCCGACGGCACCACGCAGATTCACCCGATCGACGAGCCGGAAGACCAGGCCGTTGCCGAAGGTCAGGCCGAAGGCGCAACCGCGCTGGCCCTCCCGCAATCGGAAACCACCGCTGAATCGACCGGTGCCGAGCCGGTTGCTCCGACAACCGCACCAGCTGCCCCGGCTGCAGCCATGCCAGCCGCACCGGTTCATACACCGGCTCCGGTTGTGGCTGCCCCGGCGACTCCGGCACCGAATGCCCCGGCCACACCAGCGCCGACTGTCACCGCACCAGTGGTCGCGGCTACCCCTGCGCCGACCGCAGACGCAGCTGTCCCAGCGGCCGGCGATGGCCAGGTGCAACTGCAGTTCACCGCCGATTGCTGGGCACAGGTCACCGATGGTCGCGGCAAAGTACTGTTCAGCGGTCTGAAACATAAAGGCGACAGCGTTTCGGTTTCCGGCAAGCCGCCACTGGCGGTACGCCTGGGTGTGGCTCGCGCCGCACAGGTCAGCTACAACGGCCAACCGGTCGATATCGCTCCGTTCACCAGTGGCGAGACTGCTCGCCTGAAGTTGGGTCAATAAGTCATGCACGGCGAATCTCCAATCAAACGTCGCGTTTCGCGCAAGATCTGGGTCGGTAACGTACCTGTTGGCGGCGATGCGCCTATCGCTGTGCAGAGCATGACCAACAGCGACACCAATGATGTGGCTGCCACCGTCGCCCAGATCAATCGTCTGGAAGCGGCCGGCGTCGACATCGTCCGTGTTTCGGTACCGGACATGGACGCCGCCGAGGCGTTCGGCAGGATCAAGCAACTGGTCAAGGTGCCGCTGGTTGCCGACATCCACTTCGACTACAAGATCGCTCTGCGCGTCGCCGAACTGGGTGTGGACTGCCTGCGCATCAACCCGGGCAACATCGGTCGTGAAGACCGGGTGCGAGCCGTGGTCGATGCCGCCCGTGATCGCGGGATTCCGATCCGTATCGGCGTCAACGCCGGCTCGCTGGAAAAAGACCTGCAGAAGAAATACGGCGAACCGACCCCGGCCGCACTGGTCGAGTCCGCGCTGCGTCACGTCGAGCACCTCGAACGCCTGAATTTCCAGGACTTCAAGGTCAGCGTGAAAGCCTCCGACGTGTTCATGGCCGTCGAAGCCTACCGTCTGCTGGCGAAAGAAATCGTCCAGCCGCTGCACCTCGGCATCACTGAAGCCGGTGGATTGCGTTCGGGCACAGTGAAATCCGCCGTAGGCCTAGGTATGCTGCTCGCCGAGGGTATTGGCGATACTATCCGCATCTCGCTGGCGGCCGATCCGGTCGAGGAAGTGAAGGTCGGTTACGACATTCTCAAGTCTTTGCATCTGCGTTCCCGTGGCATCAACTTCATCGCCTGCCCGAGCTGCTCGCGGCAGAACTTCGATGTGGTCAAGACCATGAACGAGCTGGAAGGGCGCCTTGAAGACCTGCTGGTGCCGCTGGATGTCGCGGTGATCGGTTGCGTGGTCAACGGCCCCGGCGAAGCCAAGGAAGCCCATATCGGCTTGACCGGCGGCACGCCAAACCTGATTTACATCGACGGCAAGCCGTCGCAGAAACTGACGAATGACAATCTGGTGGACGAGCTGGAAAAGCTGATCCGCGAGAAAGCGGCCGAGAAGGTCGAAGCTGACGCAGCGGTCATCGCGCGCGGCTGAGCCTGACTGAAAGCCGAACGAATTTAAGGATTTAAAGTGAGCAAGTCTCTGCAAGCCATTCGTGGCATGAACGACATCCTGCCCGAACAGACCCCGCTGTGGCGTTATTTCGAGGGCACTGTCGCGCGTCTGCTGGATAACTACGGTTACAAGCAGATCCGCATGCCGATCGTCGAATTCACCGAGCTGTTCAAGCGCTCGATCGGTGAAGTGACCGACATCGTCGAAAAAGAGATGTACACCTTCGAAGATCGCAACGGCGACTCCCTGACCCTGCGTCCGGAAGGCACCGCGGCGTGCGTGCGTGCAGTGCTCGAGCACGGCATCACCGGCGGTGGCCAAGTGCAGAAACTCTGGTACATCGGCCCGATGTTCCGCCACGAGCGTCCGCAGAAAGGCCGTTATCGCCAGTTCCACCAGATCGGTCTGGAGGTATTCAACCTCGACGGTCCGGACATCGACGCCGAGCTGATCATCATGACCTGGCGCCTGTGGGGCGAGCTGGGCATCCGTGATGCGGTCAAGCTCGAACTCAACAGCCTGGGCACCAGCGAATCCCGCGGTCGCTATCGTGAAGCGCTGGTCGAGTACCTCTCGGCGCACCACGACAAGCTCGACGAAGACAGCCAGCGTCGCCTGAAAAGCAACCCGCTGCGTGTGCTCGACACCAAAAATGCCGACACTCAGGCGGTACTGGTCGATGCGCCGAAGATGGCCGACTACCTGGACGACGAATCCCGTGCGCACTTCGAAGGTCTGAAGGCGCGTCTGGACGCGGTTGGCATCCCGTACGTGCTTAACCCGAAACTGGTGCGCGGCCTCGATTACTACAGCAAAACCGTATTCGAATGGGTCACCGACAAGCTCGGCGCCCAGGGCACTGTCTGCGCGGGCGGTCGTTACGACGGTCTGGTCGAGCAGATGGGCGGCAAGCCGACTACCGGCGTGGGTTTCGCCATGGGCATCGAGCGTCTGGTGTTGATGCTCGAAACCCTGGAGCAGATCCCGGAAGAAATCTCCCGTCAGGTCGACGTGTACCTCTGCGCCTTTGGCGAGCAGGCCGAACTGGCCGGTCTGGCCCTGGCCGAGCGTGTACGTGACCAGCTTCCAAACCTGCGTCTGCAAGTCAATGCCGGCGCCGGCAGCTTCAAAAGCCAGTTCAAGAAAGCCGACAAGAGCGGTGCGCTGTACGCACTGATCCTCGGTGACGACGAAATGGCCCAGCAAGTGGTAGGTTTCAAACCCCTGCGTGGCCAGGGCGAACAACAAAGCATTGCCTGGGATGCGCTCGCCGCTCACCTGGCCACCTGCGTCGTGCAGGGTTGAAGCTGTCTAAACAGCCGATTTAGCGATTAAGGAGTATTGGGGTGTCGAGTACCGAAGACGAACAGTTGGCGGATTTGAAGGACTGGTGGACACGCAACGGCAAACCTCTGGTCACCGGCGGCCTGTTGGCGCTGGTCATCGTGTTCGGCTGGCAGGCTTTTCACAAGTATCAGAGCAACCAGTCGCAAGGCGCCTCGGTGCTCTATCAGCAACTGCTGGAAACCACGCTGACCCCGGACGGCAAGCCTGACGCTGCCCGCGTTGCGGATCTGGCCGGCAAGCTCAATAGCGAATTCGGCGGCACTGCGTACGCGCAGTACGGCAGCCTGTTCGTGGCCAAAGTAGCGGTCGACAGCGGCAAGCTGGACGACGCTGCGACTGAACTCAAAGCCATCGTTGCCAAACCGGCCAACCCGGCGCTGGGCGAAATCGCCCGTCAGCGTCTGGCGCAGGTGCTGGGTGCGCAGAACAAGGCCGACGAAGCCCTGAAGCTGCTCGACGGTGATGCCGACAAGGCGTTCCTGGCCACTCGCGAAGAGCTCAAGGGTGATCTGCTGGTTCAGCTGGGTCGTACCGACGAGGCGAACACCGCGTATCAAAAAGCCAAGGCGGCACTGTCGGATGAAGCGGCAGTCGGCGGCCTTCAAATCAAGCTCGACGACCTGGCCAAAGGGGATGCGTGACGTGATCCGTTGGAAGCATGCAGCATTGCTGGCTCTGGCCATTCTGGCCGCGGGTTGCAGCAGCAACAGCAAAAAAGAACTGCCACCGGCCGAGCTGACCGACTTCAAAGAAGAAGTGGTTCTGCAAAAGCAGTGGAGCCGTTCGATCGGTGACGGTCAGGGCGAAACCTACAACATGCTGGTGCCGGCGATCGATGGTGACACCATCTACGCGGCCGATGTGACCGGCGTGCTGATGGCCATGGATCGCAGCAATGGCGACGTGAAATGGAAAAAGGATCTTGAACTGCCTGTCTCCGGCGCCGTTGGCGTGGGTTACGGTCTGGTCACGATCGGTACCCTCAAGGGTGAAATCGTTGCCCTCGACGCCATCAACGGCGAAGAGAAGTGGCGCGCCCGGGTATCCAGCGAAGTCCTCGCGCCACCGGCCAACAACGGTGACGTTGTCGTGGTACAGACTCAGGACGATCGTCTGATCGGTCTGGACGCTGCTACCGGCGACCGTCGCTGGACTTATGACAGCACCCCTGCGGTCCTGACCCTGCGCGGCACCAGCGCCCCTGTCGTGACCAACCGCCTCGCGGTGGCTGGCCTGTCGACCGGTAAAGTGGTTGCCCTGGACATTTCCAACGGCGTGCCGGTGTGGGAACAACGGGTCGCGATTCCAACCGGTCGTTCGGAACTGGAGCGCGTGGTCGACATCGACGGCGGTCTGCTGCTGTCCGGTGAAACCCTGTACGTTGCCAGCTACCAGGGTCGCGTTGCGGCACTTGATCTGCAAAGCGGTCGCCAACTGTGGCAGCGCGATGCGTCGAGCTATGCCGGTGTCGCCCAAGGGTTCGGCAACGTCTACGTGAGCCTGTCTTCGGGCACCGTTGAAGGCGTTGACGAGCGTTCGACCACTGCACTGTGGAGCAACGACTCGCTGGCTCGCCGCCAACTGTCGGCTCCGGAAGTGTTCTCCAGCTACGTAGCCGTCGGTGACCTGGAAGGTTACCTGCACCTGTTGAGCCAGGTGGACGGTCGTTTTGTGGGTCGTGAGCGTATCGACAGTGACGGCCTGCGTGCCCGTCCGCTGGTGGTGGGCAACACGATCTATGTGTATGGCAACAGCGGCAAACTGGAAGCCCTGACCATCAAGTAACAACTATGCTTGGGGTTAACCCCCAAGCGGCCCCGGATTTCCGGGGCTTGCAGCGCTAACCGGCGTTGCCCCGAGCACCAGCCGCTGCCTCGCAGCGGCTTTTGTATTTTCTGAAATAACGAAGTGGAGAGCCGCATGGTTCCCGTAATCGCCCTGGTGGGCCGACCGAACGTCGGCAAATCCACCTTGTTCAACCGCCTGACCAGGACTCGCGACGCCATCGTCGGCGACTTGTCCGGTCTGACCCGTGATCGCCAGTACGGTGAGGCCAAGTGGCAAGGGCGTTCCTACATTCTGATCGACACCGGTGGTATCTCCGGTGACGAACACGGTATGGACGAAAAAATGGCCGAGCAGTCGCTGCTGGCCATTGAAGAAGCGGATGTTGTGCTGTTCCTGGTAGATGCCAAGGCCGGTTTCACCGCCGCCGACCAGATGATCGCCGAACACTTGCGCAAGCGTAACAAGCGTTCCCACGTGGTTGCCAACAAGGTCGACAACATCGACCCGGAAATGGCCCGCGCTGAATTCGCCCCGCTGGGCATGGGCCACGCGATCCCGATCGCCGGTGCTCACGGCCGTGGTATCACTCAACTGCTGGAAGCGGCACTGAGCGATTTCCCGCGTGATGATGACGAGCCGGCGGAAGGCGAAGAGGAAGAGATCGTTGCCGAAGGCGAGGAAGCCAAGCGCATTCCTGGCCCGAGCGAAAAAGACGGGATCAAGATCGCCATCATCGGCCGTCCGAACGTCGGCAAGTCGACCCTGGTCAACCGCATGCTCGGTGAAGACCGGGTAATCGTTTATGACCAGCCCGGCACCACCCGCGACAGTATCTACATCCCGTTCGAGCGTAACGACGAGAAGTACACGCTGATCGACACCGCCGGTGTGCGCAAGCGCGGCAAGATCCACGAAGAAGTCGAAAAATTCTCCGTGGTCAAAACCCTGCAGGCGATCAAAGACGCCAACGTGGTGATCTTCGTGATGGACGCCCGCGAAGGCGTGGTCGATCACGATCTCAACCTGTTGGGCTTTGCCCTCGAAGCCGGTCGTGCGCTGGTGATCGCGATCAACAAATGGGACGGCATGACCCCGAGCGAGCGCGACTACGTCAAGGTCGAGCTGCAGCGTCGGCTGTTCTTCGTCGACTTCGCCGATATCCACTTCATCTCGGCGCTGCACGGCACTGGCGTGGGCAACCTCTACGCCTCGGTGCAGAACTCGTTCAAGTCCGCGGTCACCCGCTGGCCGACCAGCCGCCTGACGCAGATTCTCGAAGATGCGGTCAGCGAGCACCAGCCGCCGATGGTCAATAGCCGCCGGATCAAGCTGCGTTACGCTCACCTGGGTGGCGCCAACCCGCCGATCATCGTGATCCACGGTAACCAGATCGAGAAAGTGCCGAAGTCGTATGTGCGCTATCTGGAAAACACTTACCGCCGTGTGCTGAAGCTGGTCGGTACGCCGATCCGCATCGAGTTCAAAGGTGGCGAGAACCCGTACGAAGGCAACAAGAACACGCTGACCGACCGCCAGGTCAACAAGAAGCGTCGCTTGATGTCGCACAACAAGAAAGCCAGCAAGAAACGTCGCGACAAGAAGTGATCAAGGTTGATTGTTCCCACAATTGAGTGGGAACGCTCAACCGCTTCTGTAGGAGCTGGCGAAGCCTGCGATCTTTTGACTTTGCTTTGAAGGCAAGATCAAAAGATCGCAGCCTGCGGCAGCTCCTACAGGGTTCGGCGATAAAGAGGGTGCTCAGTTGAGCGCCCTTTTTTTATGGGCGCCGGATGGGCTATTCTCGGGCTCTCCCGCGCCGCCGTCAGAGCCGGGTGTAGAGCAGGGAACCCCTCGATGATCACCAGTAAGCTGCCGAATGTCGGCATCACTATTTTCACGCAGATGTCTCAGCTCGCGGCGCAGACCGGAGCGATCAACCTGTCCCAGGGTTTTCCTGATTTCGACGGCCCGCAGTCCCTGCGTGACGCGGTCGGTCGGCATATCGCCAGCGGCCATAACCAGTATTCACCGATGACCGGTCTGCCGGCCCTGCGCGAGCAGATCGCGGCGAAGATCGCCCGCAGCTATGGTGTGAAAGTCGATGCCGACAGCGAAGTGACCGTGACGCCGGGTGCGACCCAGGCGATCTTCTGTGCGATTCAGGCGGTTATCCACAGCGGCGACGAAGTCATCGTGTTCGATCCGTGCTACGACAGCTATGACCCGGCGACGCAGTTGGCGGGTGGCCGCTGCGTGCATGTGCAGCTGAACCCGCACGATTTCTCCATCGATTTCGACAAGCTCGCCGCGGCCCTCAGCCCGCGTACGAAAATGATCGTCATCAACACCCCGCACAACCCGAGCGGGGCGCTGATCAGCCGTGCCGAACTAGATCAACTGGCGGATTTGATTCGGGGGCGGGACATCTACCTGATCAGCGACGAGGTGTACGAACACCTGGTGTTCGACGGCGTGCCGCATGTCAGCGTACTGGCCCACGAAGAGCTGTATCAGCGCGCGTTCGTTGTCAGTTCGTTCGGCAAGACTTACCACGTCACCGGCTGGAAAACCGGCTACGTGGTTGCGCCCCCGGCGCTGACCGCCGAGCTGCGCAAGGTGCACCAGTACGTCAGTTTCTGTGGCGTCACGCCGCTGCAATACGCCTTGGCCGATTACATGGCCGAGCACCCGGAACACGTCGAAGAGCTTCCGGGTTTCTATCAGGCCAAGCGCGACCTGTTCTGCGATTTGCTGACGCCGTCGCGCTTCACCTTCACCCGCGTCACCGGTACGTATTTCCAGTTGGTCGACTACTCGCAGATCCGTCCTGACTTGAACGACGTCGACATGGCGATCTGGATGACCCGCGAACATGGCGTGGCGAGCATTCCGGTGTCGGTGTTCTATCAGAATCCACCGCAAGGCCAGCGCCTGGTGCGCCTGTGCTTTGCCAAGCGCGAGGAGACGCTGCGCGAAGCAGCGGCAAAACTATGCGTGATCTGAGTGCATTGCCCGATCTCAATCTGGCGCTGATCCAGACCAGCCTGGCCTGGCATGACCGTCAGGCCAACCTCGAGCACTTCGAGTTGCTGCTGGAGCAGGCCCGGGGCGCAGACCTGATCATCCTGCCGGAGATGTTTACCACCGGTTTCTCCATGGAATCGGAAACCCTCGCCGAAGCCGAACATGGCCCGACCAGCAAATGGATGAAGGCGCAGGCCGCGAAACTGAATGCGGTGATCACCGGCAGCGTGATCATTCAGGCGGCTGACGGCAGCCATCGCAATCGCCTGCTGTGGGCGCGCCCGGACGGCGAAGTCTGGCATTACGACAAGCGCCACCTGTTCCGTATGGCGGGTGAGCACAACCACTACACCCCCGGCGAGCGCCAGGTGCAGTTCGAACTCAAGGGCTGGCGTATCCGCCCGCTGATCTGCTACGACCTGCGCTTCCCGGTGTGGAGTCGCGATGCGCAAGACACCGATCTGCTGCTATACACCGCCAACTGGCCGGGGGCGCGGCGTCTGCACTGGAACCGCTTATTGCCGGCGCGGGCGATTGAAAACCTGTGTTATGTGGCGGCGGTGAACCGGATCGGCACCGACGGCAAGGGCTTTGCCTATACCGGCGACAGTCAGGTGCTGGATTTTCAGGGCGAGACGTTGCTGGCGGCGGGGGAGGCGGACGGGGTGTTCAAGGTCGTGCTGGAGGCCGCGCCATTGGCGGCGTATCGGGAGCGCTTTCCGGCGAATCTGGATGCGGATACCTTCGAGTTCACCTGAAAAGCAAAAGATCGCAGCCTGCGGCAGCTCCTACATCGGGACGGCGTACATCCTGTAGGAGCTGCCGAAGGCTGCGATCTTTTGATCCTCAATAAAAAGGCCCCGGAGTCCACACTCCGGGGCCTTTTGCATGTCAGCGAAGGCTTAAGCCGCTTTCGCCTCAGGCTGGCTCAACGAGCGGTTCAGCGCACTGAACAGCGCCTTGAAGCTGGCGGTGGTGATGTTTTCATCGATACCCACGCCGTGCACCGCACGCTCACCGTTCACGCGCAGCTCGATATATGCGGCTGCCTTGGCGTTGGTGCCCGCGCCGATCGCGTGTTCGTTGTAGTCCATGATCTCCACCGGAATCGGCAGGCCGGCCACCAGTGCTTCCAGCGCACCGTTGCCCTTGCCGCGCCAGTGCAGGTTGGTTTCGCCCTGACCCTTGCTCGCCACTTCCACTTCGACGGCGCTGTTGCCGTTTTCTTCCTGCAGGCGATGGCTGACCAGCGCGTACGGGGTGTTGGCTTGCAGGTATTCGCTGATCAACAGCGAGTGGATCTGCTTGGCGGTCATTTCCAGGCCGAGGCGATCGGTTTCCCGCTGCACCACCTGGCTGAACTCGATCTGCATGCGACGCGGCAGGCTGATGCCGTATTCCTGCTCCAGCAGGTAGGCGATACCGCCCTTGCCCGACTGGCTGTTCACACGAATCACCGCCTCATAGCTGCGACCGATGTCGGCCGGGTCGATCGGCAGGTACGGCACTTCCCACAGGGTGTCCGGTTTCTGCTGGGCGAAGCCCTTGCGGATCGCGTCCTGGTGCGAGCCGGAGAATGCGGTGTGAACCAGGTCGCCGACGTACGGGTGACGCGGGTGCACCTGGATTTGGTTGCACTCTTCAACGACTTTGCGCACGCCGTCGATGTCGGAGAAGTCCAGCTCAGGGTCAACGCCTTGGGTGTACATGTTCAGGGCCACGGTGACGAGGTCGACGTTACCGGTGCGCTCGCCGTTGCCGAACAGGCAGCCTTCGACGCGATCCGCGCCGGCCATCAGGCCCAACTCGGTGGCGGCGACGCCGGTGCCACGGTCGTTGTGGGTGTGCAGGCTGATGATCACGCTGTCACGACGGTTGATGTTGCGGCCGAACCATTCGATCTGGTCGGCGTAGACGTTCGGCGTTGCGCATTCGACGGTGGCCGGCAGGTTGAGGATCATCTTGTGCTCAGGCGTCGGGTTCCAGACCTCGATCACCGCGTCACAGACTTCCTTGGCAAACTCCAGCTCGGTGGCGCTGAAGGTTTCCGGCGAATATTCAAAGGTCCACTCGGTGTCCGGTTGCATCGCCGCGTATTTGACGAACAGCTTGGCGGCGTTGACCGCGATGGCCTTGATGCCGTCCTTGTCCTGGTTGAAGACGATGCGACGGAAAGACGGCGAGGTGGCGTTGTACAGGTGAACGATGGCTTTCTTCGCCCCGCGCAGGGATTCGAAGGTGCGCTCGATCAAGTCTTCACGGCCCTGGGTCAGCACCTGAATGGTGGTGTCGTCCGGGATGTGGCCTTCTTCGATCAAGGTGCGCACGAAGTCGAAGTCGGTCTGCGAAGCGGCCGGGAACGAGGCTTCGATTTCCTTCACGCCGACTTGCACGAGGGTTTTCCAGAAGCGCAGCTTCTTCACCGCGTCCATCGGCTCGATCAGCGACTGGTTGCCGTCACGCAGGTCGGAGCTGCACCAGATCGGCGCGGCGTCGATGGTTTTCGACGGCCAGGTGCGATCCGGCAGATTGATGACGGGGAACGCGCGGTATTTCGAAGACGGGTCTTTGAGCATGCTCATCGGGAAAATCCTTATTGTCTGGGCCGAAAAGAGGCGGCCTGCCGGTGGAACGAATGTTCGGGGAACAGCTTGGGACGAGGCGCAGCGATTCAGCCCGGCAGTCGTGCGCTGACGAGGCACAGACTGCGGTGCTGGCGAAGCTGAATAAGGGTGTGAGAGGTTTTCATGCCTTCAACCCTAACCGCGAGGGGAGAGGATGGCAAGCAGTCGAAAAAAATTGAGAGGAATACTCGAAAAGCGCGGATTTGCGCGATTTTATTGTGCTTGAGGCAGGAGATCGTTTTTGTTTTTGCGCAGGGGGTGATTGGAGCGCAATTGAAATTGGTGGGGTGTCAGCGGTGTTTGCAGTGTGGGATGAGTCGTCTTCGCGAGCAGGCTCGCTCCCACATTGGATGTGTGTCGCTCAAAGATCCTTTGTGGAGCGAGCCTGCTCGCGAAGGGGCCGGCCGCCTCAAACAACTATCAAGGCTGAAATGCACCAATGAAAATCGCCGGATCCACCCGCGCATCGTTCAGGCTGATGTTCCAGTGCATGTGCGGCCCGGTCGCCCGGCCGGTCGAGCCGACCTTGCCCACCACCGCGCCCCGGGCCAGTTGATCGCCGACCTTCACGTCGATTTTCGACATGTGGCAGAACATGCTGATAAAGCCCTGTCCGTGATCGACAAACACGGTGTTGCCGTTGAAGAAGTAGTTGCCGGTCAGAATCACCTTGCCCGCCGCCGGGGTCTTGATCGGCGTGCCGGCGGGCACTGCAAAGTCGAGGCCGGCATGGGGGTTGCGCTCTTCACCATTGAAGAAGCGGCGCACACCGAACTTGCTCGACAGCGGCCCGTTGACCGGTTTGTCCAGCAGCAGGTTGCTCGGGGTGTTCGGGCTGAAGCTGCGATACGCCTTGATCTGCTCGGCCAGTTCACCCTCGATGCGCTTGAGGTTGGCCGGGTTCGGATTGACCTGTTGAGTGTTCTTCAGGGTGATGTGCTGTTCCGGGTATTTCTTGTTGCCAACCGTGAACGGCAGATTGCGCCCACCGCTGCTGATCTGCTGGCTGCCGGGTTTGACCGTTAGCGGCACGCCGACAATCGCCAGCCAGTTGTTCTGTTCTTTCACCACCAGCACCGGTTTGCCTTGATAGGTGGCTTTTGGTGCCTGCGCGGCGCTGCCCAGATCGACCACCGCGACGCCGCCCGGCACCGGTTTGTTCAGCAAACGGGTGATGTAGCTGTCGGCGTGCGCGTTGAAGGAGGTCAGGCACAGCAACAATAACGGAGCAAAAAAACGCGGCATGGATCAGTCCAGTAAAGAAAGAGTGACAGGCGTCAGGTGGTTGTCCTCGACGCGCACTTGCAGTTCGCCTTCGCCCAGTTTTGCTTTCAGGCGCTGGCCGGTGTGGGTCTGCGCGGCGTTGCGAATGGCGTGCCCGCGCTCATCCAACAGAATGCTGTAGCCACGGCCGAGGGTTGCCAGCGGACTGACCACATGCAGCGTCTGCATCTGACTGTGCAATTGCAGGCGACGGTTTTTCAGGCCTTCGCGCATGGCTCGCGGCAGACGTTCGGCGAGGCTGTCGAGGCGCTGGCGCAGCATCGCCAATTGGCGTCCCGGATGTTGCCCGGCGAGGCGGGTTTCCAGACGAATCAGGCGTTCGCGGCGGGTGTTGAGCTGGCGCTCGAAAGCCCGGCGCATGCGCATGTCCAGGTCATCCAGGCGTTGCGCTTGCTGACGCAGGCGTTCGCCGGGGTGGCGCAGGCGGCGGGCCATGCCTTCCAGGCGCAGACGATCGCGCATCAGCCGGTCGCGCATGCGCATCACCAGACGCCGGTGCAGACTTTCGACCTGACGGATCAGGTGGCTCGAATCCGGGGCCAGCAGTTCGGCGGCGGCGGAGGGCGTTGGGGCGCGCACGTCAGCCACGAAGTCACTGATCGACACGTCGGTTTCGTGCCCGACCGCGCTGACAATCGGCGTCACGCAGGCATCGACCGCGCGGGCCACGGCTTCTTCGTTGAAGCACCAGAGGTCTTCCAGCGAACCACCGCCACGGGCGAGGATCAGCGCGTCGAAACCACGGGCGTCGGCCAGTTTCAGCGCGCGGACGATTTGTGCAGTGGCTTCACGGCCCTGCACGGCGGTCGGGATCAGCGTCAGTTGCACCTGCGGCGCCCGGCGGCGGAACACGCTGATGATGTCGCGAATCACCGCGCCGGTCGGCGAACTGATGATGCCGATGCGTTGCGGATGCGCCGGCAACGGCACTTTGCGTTCGGCACTGAACAGACCTTCGGCGCTGAGCTTTTCCTTCAGTGCATCGAAGGCCAGGCGCAGTGCGCCGTCACCGGCCGGCTCCACGGTGTCGAGAATCAGCTGATAGTCGCCACGCCCTTCGAACAGCGAGACCTTGCCGCGTACCTTCACGGCAAGACCGTCCTTCAGCGCCTGACGCACCCGCGCCGCATTATTGCGGAACAGCGCGCAACGCACCTGCGCCCCGCTGTCCTTGAGGGTGAAATACACGTGGCCGGACGCCGGGCGGGCGAGGTTGGAGATTTCGCCTTCGACCCAAATGTTGCTGAACACGTCTTCGAGCAACACCCGCGCGCGGCCGTTGAGCTGGCTGACGGTCAGGACTTCACGGTCCAGGCCAAGTCTTGCAAAGGGATCTTTAATCATGGGGCGCAGTTTAAAGCTAATTTCCGACGCAATACACGAATCCCTGTAGGAGCTGCCGAAGGCTGCGATCTTTTGATCTTTTTTTGGAGAGCCAGATCAAAAGATCGCAGCCTCGTTTCACTCGTCAGCTCCTACAGGGGATTTGTGAAGGTCTGGATGAAGTGTTGAGTCAGTGGCGTGGGATTTTGCCGGTGGGCGAGGGCGACGGTGCTTTGGCAATCGGGATCGCTCAGCGGCAGAAATCGTACGCTGGGCGGGGCAATGTCCTGCATCGATTCGGGCAGCAAGGCGATGCCGAATCCAGCCTGGATCAGCTGCAACTGCGTAGTCTTGCGTGACATCACCCGCGCCGCTTTGGGGAAAAAGCCCTGACGCATACACAGGTCGGCACATAGATAACTGAGGCCACCGCGTTGTGGATGCGGGATCGATATAAAGGCTTCGTCCTGCAGTTGCGCCAGTTCGATGGAGGATGAATCGGCCAGTCGATGATCGTTCGGCACCGCCAGCAGCAGGCGCTCGGTGAACAATGGCACAACCTGAATGCCTTCACGCTGACGCAGCACCGGCAGGCGCAACAGGCCAATGTCGAGGCGTCCTTCCGCGAGTTCCTCAAGCTGCGCCTCGGAGGACAGCTTGCCGATGTCCAGCGACACGCCTTGCTGCTGATCGAGATAAGTGCTGATCCGACCCAATAAATGCCCGCTGATCGACACGGTGCTGGAATGACTCAGACGCAGCGTGCCCAATTGTCCGTTACCGACTTCGGTCGCCATCGCGCTGGCTTTGCTCAGTTCATTGAGCAGGTTTCTGGCCCGGGGCAGAAACGCCTCGCCGGCCGCCGTGAGTCGGGGCTGGCGTGCGGTGCGTTCGAACAGCGGGGTTTGCAGGCGGGTTTCCATGTCCTTGATCTGCCGGCTCAGGGCCGACTGCGCGATGAACAGACGTTCCGCCGCAGCACTGAAGCTGCCGCATTCGGCGATTTCCAAGAAGTAGCGCAATTGACGGGTTGAAAGCACCAGGTATGCCTTTTCGAGATGAGTAAGTGGCTTTGAACATATTAGTCGCAAGGCTTGGCGCTGGCTAAAGTCATCACAGGCTTATAAAGGAAGCGGACCGATGAGCGTGGCGGGGTTGTTAAGCGAGTGGACGTGGGGCGCGGGCGGCTGGGTGGTAATCGGCCTGGGAATCGCGTTGGCCTATATCGTCTTCGGGATTGCCGGGTTCGGTACCGCACTGGTCGCGGGTCCGATTCTGATTCTGTTCATGCCGTTGTCGAAAATCGTGCCGCTGCTGGTGCTGCTGGATTTCGTCGCGGCATTCGGCAATCTGTTGCCTTCGCGCCGGGATGTGGCGAAACCCGAATTGTTACGGCTGCTGCCGTGCATGGCGGTGGGGTGCACGTTGGGGGTGATTTTCCTGCTTAATCTCAAATCCGATCTGTTGTTGCTGTTGATGGGGTTGTTCATCAGTGCCTACGCGGTTTACAGCCTGTGGGTGAAAACCCGGCCGACGCAGTTATCCGCCGCATGGGCGCTACCGATGGGCACGGTAGGCGGTCTGTTTGGCGCGCTGTTTGGCAGTGGCGGCTTCTTATATGCGATCTATCTCAACAGCCGTTTGCCCAAGGACGCGGCGCGGGCCACGCAAAGTGCGCTGATCAGTTGCAGCACTGTGGTGCGTTTGAGCCTGTTCGCCATCGCCGGGGTGTATGCCGAGCTACCCTTGTTGATGCTGGCGCTGTGTTTGTTGCCGGCCATGGCGCTGGGGCTGTGGATCGGACGGCGGTTGACCATGCGCTTGTCGCGCGAGGCGTTTGTGCGATTGGTGACGTGGCTGGTGCTGGCGAGCGGGATTGCGTTGATCGGGCGCTACATTATTAGTATGGCGTGAGCACTTGACCGGATTTCGTCAGGGATTAAGCTGCCGGCCTTTAGGGCCCCTTCGCGGGCAAGCCCGCTCCCACATTGGAATGCATATCCCTGTGGGAGCGGGCTTGCTCGCGAAGGCGTCAGAAGCCATACCGCAGGACTTTCCATGAATTCGCAAAGCATCATCGTCCCGAAAATCTCCACCCTGCCGGTGCACGAACCCCGGGCGCGGGCGATCGTGCGCTGGCTGGTGCGCAAGAATATCGTCAAGGAAGAGTTGAGCACCTGCGGCCGCACCGGCAATCGCATGGCCTACGCGATCGCCGATGGCGCGCGTGCGGTGGTGCTGCACCCGCAAGCATTGCCCTTCGGTGAGCCCATCAACGGCCTGGAGATCGTCACCAAGCGCTGCATCTACACGCCGGCCAAGGGCTTTCTCGAAGAAGCCGGGTGCGCCGAATGCCGCCGCGAAGTCGGCGAAGCGCTGTTCGAAAGCCTCGAAGACTGGTTTCCAGGCCGCACCGACAACTTTACCTGCCCGGAATGCGGGCATGAAGACGACATCAACGGCTTTCTGTACTTGCAGGAATGTGCGTTTTCCAACCTGGGTTTCATCTTCAACAACTGGCTGGAAGCCGGTTTCAAGCAGAGCTTTATCGATGAGTTCGCCGATTGGCTCGACCAGCCTGTCAGTTGGGTGAAAGTCGAACTCTGACCTGCATTCGGCCCTGTAGGAGCTGCCGAAGGCTGCGATCTTTTGACGTTGTTTTTTACAGACAAGATCAAAAGATCGCAGCCTTCGGCAGCTCCTACAGAAAACAGCGGGCCCCGTACATCAATTAGGCTGAGTTTTACATTGAACAGCTGGGGGTGTCTGACTATAATGGCGCGCTTCCATTTTCCCGCTCGGGAGCCCCCGCGATGCTGCGTATCAGCCAAGAAGCTCTGACATTCGACGACATTCTCCTAGTGCCTGGTTATTCCGAGGTGCTTCCTAACGAAGTCAGTCTCAAGACCCGCCTTACCCGTGGCATCGAGCTGAATATTCCTCTGGTTTCTGCCGCCATGGACACCGTCACTGAAGCCCGTCTGGCAATCGCCATGGCTCAGGAAGGTGGTATCGGTATCATCCACAAGAACATGACCATCGAGCAGCAAGCTGCCGAAGTGCGTAAGGTCAAGAAGTTCGAAGCCGGCGTCGTGAAAGATCCGATCACCATCGAGGCCGATGCCACGGTGCGTGACCTGTTCGAACTGACCCGCATGCACAACATTTCCGGCGTTCCGGTGCTGCACGATGGCGACCTGGTCGGCATCGTCACTTCCCGTGACGTCCGCTTCGAAACCCGTCTGGAAGCCACCGTACGTGAAGTGATGACGCCTAAAGAGCGTCTGGTCACCGTGCGTGAAGGCGCCGACAAGAACGAAGTCCGCGAGCTGCTGCACAAGCACCGCCTGGAAAAAGTCCTGATCGTCGACGACAAGTTTGCCCTCAAAGGCATGATGACCGTCAAAGACATCGAAAAAGCCAAAGCCTACCCGCTGGCCAGCAAGGACGATCAAGGTCGTCTGCGCGTTGGCGCTGCCGTCGGTACCGGTAAAGACACCGGTGACCGCGTTGCCGCGCTGGTCAATGCCGGTGTGGACGTGGTGGTGGTCGACACCGCACACGGTCACTCCAAGGGCGTGATCGACCGCGTTCGCTGGGTCAAAGAGAATTTTCCTGAAGTGCAGGTGATCGGCGGCAACATCGCCACCGGCGCAGCCGCCAAGGCCCTGGCCGAAGCTGGCGCCGATGCGGTCAAGGTCGGTATCGGCCCTGGCTCGATCTGCACCACCCGTATCGTCGCCGGTGTCGGCGTGCCGCAAATCAGTGCCATCGCCAACGTCGCCGCTGCCCTTGAAGGCACTGGCGTGCCGTTGATCGCCGACGGCGGCATCCGGTTCTCCGGTGACCTGTCCAAGGCCATCGTAGCCGGTGCGTCCTGCGTGATGATGGGTTCGATGTTCGCCGGTACTGAAGAAGCCCCGGGCGAGATCGAACTGTTCCAGGGCCGTTCGTACAAGGCTTATCGCGGCATGGGTTCGCTGGGCGCCATGTCCCAGGCGCAAGGTTCTTCCGACCGTTACTTCCAGGACTCCTCGGCAGGCGCCGAGAAACTGGTTCCGGAAGGTATCGAAGGCCGTGTGCCGTACAAAGGCACCCTGACGGCGATCATCCACCAGTTGATGGGTGGTCTGCGTTCCTCGATGGGTTACACCGGCAGCGCCAACATCGAAGAAATGCGCACCAAGCCTGAGTTCGTGCGGATCACCGGTGCCGGTATGGCCGAATCCCACGTTCACGACGTGCAGATCACCA
Organism: Pseudomonas sp. B21-051; assembly: GCF_024748795.1. Classification (NCBI taxonomy): domain Bacteria; kingdom Pseudomonadati; phylum Pseudomonadota; class Gammaproteobacteria; order Pseudomonadales; family Pseudomonadaceae; genus Pseudomonas; species Pseudomonas sp. B21-051. The sequence goes on along the minus strand of NZ_CP087166.1, from coordinate 4,803,675 downwards.
AAGAAGCGCCAAACTACCGCGTAGGTTGAGGCTTCAAGCAAATCGTTAAGCAACCGGGGCTGTTTTATTCAGCCCCGAGTTGTTTCTGAATCACGACTGTTTCTGAATTACTTAGACGAGACTGAATCATGGCCCTCGACATTCACGCTCACCGCATCCTGATCCTCGACTTCGGTTCGCAATACACCCAACTGATTGCCCGCCGCGTGCGCGAGATCGGTGTGTACTGCGAGCTGCACCCGTTCGACATGGACGAAGAGGCGATCCGCGAATTCGCACCTAAAGGCGTCATCCTCGCCGGCGGCCCCGAGTCCGTGCACGAAGCCAACAGCCCGCGCTGCCCGCAAGCGGTGTTTGATCTGGGTGTGCCGGTCTTCGGTATCTGCTACGGCATGCAGACCATGGCCGAGCAACTGGGCGGCAAGGTTGAAGGTTCCGAACTGCGTGAGTTCGGTTACGCCCGCGTTGACGTAGTCGGCAAGAGCCGCCTGCTCGACGGCATCGAAGACCACATCGACGCCGATGGCCTGTTCGGTCTCGACGTGTGGATGAGCCACGGTGACAAAGTTACCAAGATGCCGGAAGACTTCCACATCCTGGCCAGCACCCCAAGCTGCCCGATCGCCGGCATGTTCAACGACGAACGCGCTTACTACGGCGTGCAGTTCCACCCGGAAGTGACCCACACCAAGCAGGGCGGTCGCATCCTCTCGCGCTTCGTGCTCGACATCTGCGGCTGTGAAGCCCTGTGGACCCCGTCGAAGATCGCTGAAGACGCCATCGCCAACATCCGCGCACAGGTCGGCACCGACAACGTGCTGTTGGGTTTGTCCGGCGGCGTTGACTCCTCGGTGGTTGCGGCGCTGCTGCACAAGGCCATCGGCGACCAACTGACCTGCGTCTTCGTCGACAACGGCCTGCTGCGTCTGCACGAAGGCGAGCAAGTGATGGCCATGTTCGCCGAGAACATGGGCGTCAAGGTGATCCGCGCCAACGCTGAAGAGCAGTTCCTCAACAACCTGGCCGGCGAAGCCGACCCGGAGAAGAAGCGCAAGATCATCGGCCGTACCTTCATCGATGTGTTCGATGCTGAATCCTGCAAGCTGGACAACATCAAGTACCTGGCGCAAGGCACCATCTACCCGGACGTGATCGAGTCGGCCGGCGCGAAAAGCGGCAAGGCGCACGTGATCAAGTCGCACCACAACGTGGGCGGCCTGCCGGAAGAGATGAACCTGAAACTGGTCGAGCCACTGCGCGAACTGTTCAAGGACGAAGTCCGTCGTCTGGGTCTGGAACTGGGCCTGCCGTACGACATGGTCTACCGTCACCCGTTCCCGGGCCCGGGTCTGGGCGTACGCATCCTCGGTGAAGTGAAAAAGGAATACGCCGACCTGCTGCGTCGTGCCGACCACATCTTCATCGAAGAACTGCGCAAAGCCGACTGGTACCACAAGGTCAGCCAGGCCTTCGTGGTGTTCCAGCCAGTGAAATCGGTTGGCGTGGTCGGCGATGGCCGTCGTTACGCCTGGGTCGTGGCCCTGCGTGCCGTGGAAACCATCGACTTCATGACCGCACGTTGGGCACACCTGCCTTACGAACTGCTGGAAACCGTCTCCGGCCGCATCATCAATGAAATCGAAGGTATTTCGCGCGTCACTTACGACGTGTCGAGCAAGCCGCCGGCGACGATTGAGTGGGAGTGATCCCGCGCAAGCCGTGAAGGCTTGAGCGCTGCAACCGAAAAGCCGTGTGAAATTCGTTTCACACGGCTTTTCTGTTTTTGCGTTATAGCGGTTTTGACCATCCGCCCAGTTGCATGCCCAAATCGTCCAGCGCTTGCAGCAGCGCTTTCATGCTCGGGTAGCGTTTACCGCTGACCGAAGGCCAGCCGGGGCGTTCGATGGAGAAATGTTTGCCGTCGGTGTCGATGACGGTCCGTACCAGTTCTCGCGAACGACTGCGGTGCACGATGAACGTCAGATTGGGTTGTTGCTTCAGGGAGTACATGCCATGGCGAGGTAACAAGGTTTCGAATTCGGTCATGGTGTGCGCGGTCCAGGGTGTTTCGATTTGCAGGCGCAAGTCGCCTCTGACCAGCGCGGAACGATCGTGCGCCGTACCACCCAAGGGCAGGATTCTCCCGGGATCGACTTCAATGCCCCGTGAAGTCCCTTCGGCGACATCCTCGACGCGAATGCCGATCGCCTCTTCCAGTTCGCTGACGCCGGCAACCCCATCAAAAGTGTTGGAGTGAGAGTTGCCCATCAGCGCCACCCATTTGTGTGCGCCGCGTGCGGACTGATCGGCACGGATCATCAGGCGGGCGAAGTAATTCATCATTTTCTGCCGCGCGGTGTTGTTGCCCAATGGCAAGTCCATGCCGTTGAGTCGGTAACTCGCCATGCAATCGATGGCTTGTACATGGATCCCCTGCTTTCTGGCTTCCTTGACCAATTCCAGGAACGTGTAGCGCTCCAGCGGATCGGTCATGTTGCCGACGTCGAGTGCCTTGAGATAGGCCTCGAGTTTTTGCGGCATGTTGCCGGTGCGGAAGAATTCATCCAGCGCGGCTTGATGGAAGTCGGTCAGCAGGTGCTCCATGTACAGGCTCTTCACCTGTTTGCTAGCGAGCAATTGCATGTTCTCGATCAGCCATTGCTTGCTGCCGATGGCCGTGTGGCTCTCGCCGAGCACCAGGCCTCGGGCATGTTCGAGGATTTTTTCAATGATCTCTTCAGCAGTTGCATCTGCCGCCAGGGTTGGCACCGGAGGGCGTTCGGGCAGGCGCAAGGTGCTGTAAAAATCCAGTGCGTCGCGATACAGGCGTTTGCGGATGACCTTGAAATCGCGGTAGGCATCGAACTCGTTCAAGCTGTCGTAGAAGTCACGCAAGGCTTCGTCATTCAGTCCCGCTGCGCCTTCCTCCAGATGCGTCTTGAGGGGGGCTGGCACGTCGTATTGCGAGGCGGGCAGGGTGGCCACCGGGTTGCGGCTGCTTGAACCGGCCAGACCGGAAGACTTGCCGCCGCCGCTGAGTCCTGCGCGGGACATGGTTTCCCATTCACCCTCAGGGTTCAGGCGTACCGGGATCGAGCGAGTAAAACCGTGGGGATGCTCGGGATCGATGACCGCCCAGCGTCCGCTGCCGTTGATGTCGGCTTCGTAGCGTACGTAATAGGCGGTGTCGTCCATCATGATGGCGGTCGAGGGGTTCGAATCGAGCAGATAAATGCCCTGGAATTTTCCGGGTTCGCTCACCGGCGTAATGCCGTCGAGCAACTCGTTGGCTTGCCAGCTCGGCGGAATGACCGGTCGCGGGGTGTCAATCAGGGTCGTGGCAATCGGCGGCTGAGGCCCACCCATCGGCGTCCCGACTTTATCGGTCAGATCGGTCATTTCCGCCGCCTCGGCGGCATCCACCTCGGGGCCGACCTCGGTCAGCGACCCCGGGCCTTTGAGTACCAGCAGGTTGAACAGCATGTCGATGCCGCTGAGCACCGCGCCGAGAATCCCGGCCTTGCGCTCGGCGGCAGTTTTGCCATTGACCGCCTGATCGATGTTCAGCCCCATGTTGGCAATGCTGGCGCCGATCACCGGCAATGCGACTGGCCAGCCGACCACGGCCATTGGCCCGAACACCTTGACCCCGGCGCTGAGGTAGCCGATCCACAGCTTCTTGCGCAGGTCACCGTTGGAGGTCAGGGACAGGCTGGCCTCGGCAAACATCGCCACGCGGGTCGAGTCACTCAGCCAGGTGAAGGCGTCGCCACTGACCGCGCGGTTGTCCTGATTGATTAGCGAATGGTCGTAGCGGCCCCACGTGGCCACCAGGCGATTCATCAAGTCACCAAGATTGGCGTTTATCTGCTGCCGGTCGGCCAGCGAGAAATGCGCAAGGAATGTCTCGCGGGCGGCGGATGTGTTCATCCGCTGCAGGATCCAGAAGTGCAGGTCGGTGCTGCTTTCCAATACCTGGAAGGCATCGCTGTCGCCGGGCAGGTAGAGGATCTGCCGACCTTGGGGCATGACGAAACGCAGGACGTTGGTAGCGGCGTAACCGCTCAGATCCAGTGTGCGCACACTGTTTGGGCAAAGGTGTTGGGCCTGCAGCATTGGCAGGCTGACCGGCCACGTCAGTGGGCCGATCACCGCTTGCGTGACGAACAGGAAATCCTCGTCACTCAGCTGACGTTTGTCCCGCGCCTGCAGCGCTTTGATCAGGAAATTGCACTTGGCCAGGGTACGAAAGTCGCTGCTGCTGGTGTTCCAGAATGCGTTCAGTTGAGCGTCGTACAGGGCGCTGAAGTCGGTGCTCCAGAAGTCCTTGAGCACGTCGTTGCCATGCAGGCGTACTTCATTGCGTTCATCGAAGGTGCGGGCATCGGGACCGGCAGTGTAGAAACCGCCATAAACGTCGAGCAGGTCGGCGTTGTCTTGGTCGGTGACGCGGAAGCGGTGAATCACCAATTGGGTCAGGGTCATGCTTGACGTGGGCGTGGCGTGCACATGCTCCCAGCCGGTGAAGGCTTTTGCACTGCTTTGCGAGGCGTCGAAGCGGTGGAAATACACCTGATCCGGGTCGAGGCCGTGGATCCGGTATTTGATCAACAAGTCGCTGGCGACCTGTCGAGCAGCGTCCTGCAGGATCGGGCAGGTCTGGATGACGGTGGCGGCAATCGCCTTGAGCGCGGCCTTGTCGGCGGCGTTGGGCATCGGGTTGGGCATGTGTTCAGGCTCTCTGTCCTTGAGAAACGGGTGGCACAGGATGGCCCGGCTGTTCGCTGCATGTGCACTACATAGTTATGTCACTTGAGCGATCGAAATCGTGTACGCGCGAGGCGCAACTGCGTCCATCCGCCGCGCTGCCCTTACTGTTTCGCAATTGCAGGTGTATCGTATTTGCCTTTTGCGGGCCCGGTGCCCGACGCAGATACGTGAGGTAGTTGAGTTCATGTCCTTTACCCGTCGCCAAATCCTCGGTGGCCTGGCCGGTCTTGTTGTCGTTGGTGTCGGAGCGGGAGGCGCGTCGCGTTACTGGCTGGGCAAGATGGCCGACGCTGACGCGGGCCACGACTACGAGCTGATCGCGGCGCCACTGGACGTCGAGCTGGTGCCGGGGCACAAGACCGAAGCGTGGGCGTTCGGCCCGTCGGCGCCGGGCACCGAACTGCGTGTGCGTCAGGGCGAGTGGTTGCGGGTGCGTTTCATCAACCACCTGCCGGTGGCGACCACCATTCACTGGCACGGCATCCGTCTGCCGCTGGAGATGGACGGTGTGCCGTACGTATCGCAATTGCCGGTGCTGCCCGGTGAATACTTCGATTACAAATTCCGCGTGCCGGACGCCGGCAGCTACTGGTATCACCCGCACGTCAGCAGCAGCGAAGAGCTGGGGCGCGGGCTGGTCGGGCCGTTGATTGTCGAAGAGCGCGAGCCGACCGGTTTCAAGTACGAAAAGACCCTGAGCCTGAAGAACTGGCACATCGACGAGCAAGGCAATTTCGTCGAGTTCAGCATCCCTCGTGAAGCGGCGCGTGGCGGTACGGCGGGGCGCTTGTCGACCATCAATGGCGTACCAACGCCGGTGATCGAGTTGCCGGCGGGGCAGATCACCCGGGTGCGTTTGCTCAACCTCGACAACACCCTGACGTATCGGATCAACATCCCCGGTGTTGAAGCGCAGATCTATGCGCTGGACGGCAACCCGATCGAGCCGCGGCCGCTGGGCAAGGAATACTGGCTCGGCCCCGGCATGCGCATTTGCCTGGCGATCAAGGCACCGCCGGCCGGTGAAGAGTTGTCGCTGCGCAACGGCCCGGTGCGTCTGGGGACCTTGCGCTCGGTGGCCAATAACGATGCGCCGACCGAGTGGCCGAAAGCCTTGCCCGCCAACCCGGTGGCCGAGCCGGATCTGGCGAATGCCGAGAAACTCAACTTCAATTTCGAATGGGTCGGCTCAGTGTCGGTGAATGTCGAAAACGGCAAGCCACCGAGCCTGTGGCAGATCAACGGCAAGGCCTGGGACATCACGGACAAGACCTGCGCCGATCGGCCGATTGCCAGCCTGAAGCTGGGCCAGAGCTACATCTTCGAACTGAAGAACATGACCCAGTACCAGCACCCGATTCACCTGCACGGCATGAGCTTCAAGGTGATTGCGTCGAACCGGCACAAGATCACTCCGTACTTCACCGACACTTATCTGCTGGGCAAGAACGAGCGTGCGCAAGTGGCGCTGGTGGCGGATAACCCGGGGGTGTGGATGTTCCATTGCCATGTGATCGACCACATGGAAACCGGCCTGATGGCCGCCATCGAGGTGAAGTGATGCGCCAGATTCGCCCCGCCGCGATCATCGACCGCAGCCGTGACCGCGATTTCATGCGTGAAGCCTTGAGCCTCGCCGCCCAGGGCGCAACCCTCGGCGAGGTGCCGGTGGGCGCGGTGCTGGTGCAGGACGGCGAAATCATCGGGCGTGGCTACAACTGCCCGATCACCACCAGCGACCCGAGTGCCCACGCGGAAATGGTCGCGATCCGCGCCGCTGCCCAGGCCGTAAACAACTATCGCCTGCCGGGCAGCACGCTGTACGTGACGCTGGAACCGTGCAGCATGTGCGCCGGGCTGATCGTGCATTCACGCATTGCCCGTGTGGTGTATGGCGCGCTGGAGCCGAAGGCCGGGATCGTGCAGAGTCAGGGACAGTTCTTTACCCAGGGCTTTTTGAATCACCGGGTGTTGTATGAAGGTGGGGTGCTGGCGGAGGAGTGTGGGGCGGTGCTGACCGAGTTCTTCCGCGCCCGGCGGGCAAGTCGGGATTGAGATCAAAAGATCGCAGCCTTCGGCAGCTCCTACAACGAGATCTGTAGGAGCTGCCGAAGGCTGCGATCTTTTGATTTAGCTTTATTTGCGGGCGACAATCACCGCCCGCATCGGCGCCGGCAGCCCTTCGATGGTCTTGCTGTGGTCCTCGGGATCAAGGAAGTCGCTCAACGACTGATACTTCATCCACTCGGTACCGCGCTGTTCTTCAACGGTGGTGGTGCTGACGTCCACGCAACGAATATCGGTGAAGCCTGCTCGGCGCAGCCACAATTCCAGCGCCGGTACCGATGGCAGGAACCACACGTTGCGCATCTGCGCGTAGCGATCCTCCGGCACCAGCACTTGATGCTTGTCGCCTTCAACCACCAGCGTTTCCAGCACCAGCTCGCCGCCCTTGACCAGGCAATCCTTCAGCGCCAGCAAATGCTCGATCGGCGAACGACGGTGGTAGAACACACCCATCGAGAACACCGTGTCGAAGCCTTCGAGGTTTGGCGGCAGGTCTTCGAACGGGAACGGCAGGTGCCAGGCATTCGGCTCGGACAGATAACGCTGCACGGCCTGGAACTGGCAGAAAAACAGCCAGTTCGGATCGACGCCGATCACGCTGTCGGCACCGGCGCCGAGCATGCGCCACATGTAATAGCCGTTGCCGCAACCGACGTCGAGGATGCGTTTGCCCTTCAGGTCCAGATGCGGGGCGACCCGCGACCACTTCCAGTCCGAGCGCCATTCGGTGTCGACGTGCACGCCGAACAGATCGAACGGCCCCTTGCGCCACGGCGACAGGCCCATCAGCGCGGTGCGCATTTGCGCGCGGGTTTCGTCGTCGCAAGCGGTATCGAGTTTCAAGCCGTTGAGCAGATCGACTTCGCTCGGCTGGATCTTCGGCAGCGCGTCCAGCGCACTCTGCCAGCGCTCGAGGTCGCCGTGGCCCTTCTCCATTTTCTTGTCGAGTTGCACTTGCAGGGTGTTGGCCCAATCGGCCAGCGGGGTACCGGCCAGACGGCGGGCGAGGGGGGACAGATCAATCATGGCAAGGCAATCAACGAGGCAAAGTTAAGACACTGGAACCACGGCACGACTTTCGAGAACCCGGCGGCCAGCAGGCGTTCGCGGTGTTCTTCGAGGCTGTCGGGCTTCATGACGTTTTCGATGGCGCTGCGCTTCTGGGCAATTTCCAGTTCGCTGTAGCCGTTGGCGCGTTTGAACGCGACGTGCAGGTCGGTGAGCAGCGCGTGCTCTTGCGCATCGTTGAAACGCAGTTTTTCCGACAAGATCAACGCACCGCCGGGCAGCAGCGACTGGCGGATGCGCGAGAGCAATGCGGTGCGCTGCTCCGGGGCGATGAATTGCAGGGTGAAGTTCAGCGCCACCACCGAGGCCGGTTTGAATTCGAGCGCGAGAATGTCGCCTTCGATCACCTCGACCGGGAGCAGCTCCTGGAACATCGAATCCTGACCGTTGAGGTACTCGCGGCAGCGTTCGACCATCGCCAACGAGTTATCCACCGCGATCACCCGGCAACCATCGGTGCGCACGTGACGGCGCAAGGCCTGAGTCACGGCGCCGAGCGAAGCGCCGAGGTCGTACAGAACGCTGTTTGGTTGAGCGAATTGCGCCGCAAGCACGCCGAGGTTTTCGACGATGGTCGGGTAACCCGGCACCGAGCGCTTGATCATGTCCGGGAACACCCGCACCACGTCCTCGTTGAAGGCGAAGTCAGGCACCTGGGCCATCGGCTGGGCGAAAATGCGATCGGGTTCTTTGCTCACGGCGGTTCCGGCGGTGTCGGTGGAAAAGGCCGGCATTTTAGCCAAACTGGAGCGGGGATGCTTGGGTTGTCTGATAAAGCGTGAAGCAGATGAGGAAAATGGATGACCTGGCCCAAGATGAGGCTTGGCCATCCATTAATTAATGCGGATTACTCGAAATCGATTAACACGGTGCAGTCGGATGTGCCCTTGATATTAAGCTCACGATTTCGCTTGTCGACACCTTTGAAATTAAAAGAGAGTTTGTAATTCAGTTTATCGAAACTGACTACTGCACTCTCAATCGTGATGGAGCCACTTTTCGCATCATAGTTGTGAGATCTGATGTCACCTGGGCGGGTACTGGTTTCGAAGTAATAGGCATTAAGGAAAGGAAAGTTAGAATCGGTAACTGTATAGGTGCCAGGTTTGATGTTTTTATCGAATACCAGTACCAGACCTTTTTTGCATCCTCGTGAATAGTCCGAAGCATTCGCGCGAGTCACCAGTGCGATATTGTCGCTCCCGCAAGGGTCAGGTTCGTATGCAACAATCTGGCTCTCAAATTTTACTCGACCAGAAATTGTGGCAATTGTTTCCGCGCTAACAGTGATGAAAGGATCTGCAGAGTTGGCAGAAATTGCGTTATTGCTTTTAAAGAAAGTCATGGTGGTCTTCCTTGTATGCAAATGGATGGTAGGTAAAGCCATCTGCATACTAGGTAGGCATAAAAAAATTAACTACTGTCAGTTCTGACAGTCTCTTATATTGTTTTGGTATGAGACTTGATTTGATTATGTGAGTTTGGCGATTTATTCATCTTTATTGAATGCAGAGGCGGTAATGCCCCATTGTCCCAACCAATAACTGATGATGATCACGTACGGCGCCGCGTGGAATGGCGACACAAAGCGGTCGATGCCAATCGCACTGTCGGAGAACACGAACGCCAGCGCACCCGCCGCCGCCAGCAGCGCCGAACGCTTGGGCACATCGGTGCCGAGGCGGGCGAGGGCGCGCCAGAGCATGGCGCTGATCGCGGCGCCATAGACGAGCACTGGCACCAGCAACGGCCCCAGGCCACTGGAAATCAAAATCCCCAGCAGCACCGCGCCGACGCCGAGCGCGAGCACCAGCGGCAAAAGCGCCAGCCGTTTGCAATCGCTGAGATAAGCCTTGAGGTACGCCAGATGCGCGACCAGAAACGCACCGAGGCCAAACACAAACAAATCCCCTGGCCAGGCCAGCAACACGTCACCGAGCACAGAGAAAATCAGCCCCAGGCTGATCCAGCGCCGATAGTCGCTGGGTGGCGCATCGTGCAGCCAGCCGAGCAACGCCAGCACCGGCAACGGTTTGACCAACAGGCACAGCAGCGCCGCATGGGTGCTCACGCCATAGAGAAAGGTCACCGCGCCCATCAGCGCCAGAATCAGCCAGCCCACGATCAGTTCACCGAAATGGCGCAGTCGAAGGTTTCTGCCGGCTCGACTTCCGGTTCCCACGGCTGCTGTGAGGTCAGGCGCAGGCGTCCAGTGCCGGTGGCAAAGGCCTGAAAGCGCCAGGTGGAGAAACCGCCCGCACCGACCATGCCCGAGTCTTTCGGGCTGCTGTAAACCTCGGGACTGAGGGCATGCAGCACGCCGCCGGCCGAATCCTGAATTGCCCAGCGATAGCCGGTGGTCGGGTTGCTCGGCAGCATGACGATCAGATTTTGTCCGTTGGTCAACTGCACGGGGCATTCGCTCTGGTTTTCCACGGTCACGTTCTGTTTTGGCTGCGTGGCGCAGGCGGCCAGTAAAGAGAGGGCGAGAGGGACAAACAGGCGAGTGGCGGACATAGGCTCAGTGGCTCCGGCGTTGACGACGAACGGCGAGCATAACTGAGAATGAGACAAAGTGTGACAGTCAGGAGTGGAGGTGTCTGGACGGACGCCTTCGCGAGCAAGCTCGCTCCCACAGTAGCCGGCAGTGTCCACAAATCCTGTGTCCACCCTAAACCCTGTGGGAGCGAGCTTGCTCGCGAAAGCGGTATATCAGGACACTACATGATGATCAGAACAGCACCTTCGCCACATCCGCAAAGCGCTTGGCAAAGTGCACCGTAATCCCTTCCTTCAGATAATCCGGCAACTCCTCAAAGTTACCCCGGTTGGGTTCCGGCAGAATCAACTCAAAGATCTTCTGCCGCCGCGCCGCGATCACCTTCTCGCGCACCCCGCCAATCGGCAGTACGTGCCCGGTCAGGGTCAGTTCGCCGGTCATCGCCACGCCTTTTTTCGGCGGCTGATTGCGGGCGAGCGAGAGCAGGGCGCTGGCCATGGTCACGCCGGCGCTCGGGCCGTCTTTCGGTGTGGCGCCTTCCGGCACGTGCAGGTGAACGAAGGCTTCGTCGAAGAATTTCGCATCACCGCCGAACTGTTTGAGGTGCGAGCTGACGTAGCTGTAGGCGATCTCCGCCGACTCTTTCATCACGTCGCCCAGTTGCCCGGTGAGTTTGAAACCACGGTTGAGCGTGTGAATTCGCGTGGCTTCGATCGGAAGGGTCGCGCCTCCCATGCTGGTCCAGGCCAGACCGGTGATCACGCCGGTGCCGGACAGCACTTGTTCGTTGCGGAACACTGGATGGCCCAGCGAGGCTTCCAGATCTTTCGGGCCGAGCTTGATCACCGCTTTCGGGTCGTCGATCAGCTTCATCACCGCTTTGCGCACCAGTTTGCCCATCTGTTTTTCCAGCTGGCGCACCCCGGCTTCACGGGCGTAACCGTCGATCAAGGCTTTGAGCGCGCTGTCGCTGATGCTCAGGCTGCCCTTGGACACGCCGGCCTTTTCCAGCAGCTTCGGCCACAGGTGGCGCTTGGCGATGGCGACCTTTTCTTCGGTGATGTAGCCCGACAGGCGAATCACTTCCATGCGGTCCAGCAACGGCCCGGGAATCGAATCCAGGGTGTTGGCGGTGCACACGAACAGGACTTTCGACAGGTCCATGCGCAGGTCGAGATAGTGATCGAGGAATTCGACGTTCTGTTCCGGGTCGAGGGTTTCCAGCAGCGCCGAGGCCGGGTCGCCCTGGTAGCTCTGGCCCATCTTGTCGATCTCGTCGAGCATGATCACCGGGTTCATCACTTCGACGTCTTTCAACGCCTGGACGAGTTTGCCCGGCTGCGCACCGATGTAGGTGCGGCGGTGGCCCTTGATCTCGGCTTCGTCACGCATGCCACCGAGGCTGAAGCGGTAGAACGGGCGGCCAAGGGATTCGGCGATGGATTTGCCGACGCTGGTTTTACCCACGCCCGGCGGGCCGACCAGCAATACGATGGAGCCGCTGATTTCGCCTTTGTAGGCACCGACCGCGAGGAATTCGAGGATGCGATCCTTGATGTCATCGAGGCCGGCGTGGTGTTTGTCGAGCACTTTGCGTGCGTGTTTGAGGTCGAGTTTGTCCTCGCCGTACACGCCCCACGGCACCGAGGTCGCCCAGTCGAGGTAGTTGCGGGTGACCGCGTACTCTGGCGAACCGGTCTCGAGGATCGACAGTTTGTTCATTTCCTCTTCTATGCGTTTCTGCGCCTGTGGCGAGAGGACTTTGCCTTCCAGGCGTTGTTCGAACTGTTCAAGGTCGGCGCTGCGGTCGTCCTTGGTCAGGCCGAGTTCCTGCTGGATGACCTTGAGTTGTTCTTTCAGGAAGAACTCGCGCTGATGCTCGCCGATCTTGCGGTTGACCTCGGCGGAGATCTCTTTCTGCAGGCGCGCTACTTCGACTTCCTTGCGCAGCATCGGCAGGACTTTTTCCATGCGCTTGAGCATCGGCACGCAGTCGAGCACTTCTTGCAGCTCATTACCTGTCGCCGAAGTGAGGGCGGCGGCGAAGTCGGTCAGCGGGGACGGATCGTTGGGGCTGAAGCGGTTGAGGTAGTTTTTCAGCTCTTCGCTGTACAGCGGGTTGAGCGGCAGCAGTTCCTTGATCGCGTTGATCAGCGCCATGCCGTAGGCCTTGACCTCGTCGGTCGGCTCGGTCGGCTGGTGCGGGTATTCGACTTCCACCAGGTACGGTGGGCGGTGGTGTTTGAGCCAGGTCTTGATGCGCACGCGGCTCAGGCCCTGGGCGACGAATTGCAGTTTGCCGTTTTCGCGGCTGGCGTGGTGCACCTTCACCAGCGTGCCGTATTCCGGCAGGGCTTTGGTGTTGAAGTGGCGCGGGTCTTCCTGGGGCGTGTCCATGAAGAACAGGGCCAGAGAGTGGTGGTCGGATTTGCTCACCAGATCGAGGGTTTCGGCCCAGGGTTCTTCGTTGACGATGACCGGCAGCACTTGGGCCGGGAAGAACGGGCGGTTGTGGATCGGGATGACATAGACCTTGTCCGGCAGGTTCTGGCCGGGCAGGGCGAGGCCTTTGCCGGAGGAAGTGTGCTCGATGTGTTCAGCTTCGGTGTAGTCGTCTGGGTTGTCCGGGAATTCTTGCTGGTCGCTCATTGGGGCACCTGCGCAATGGAGTATGGGTCTTAGATGGGGCAGGCTTTGGGTGGTTTCAATGGGGGGCGGTGTTTCCGCTTGTGTGTTCAGGGTTTTGACAGGGGGCACGCTTTGGGCTTGGCGGCCTTTGGGCCGACCAGGTTCTTGGGGTTTTGGGGGCATATCCGTTTTTTGGGTGTTGCGGCTGGCGGTTTCGCCCTTACGGCGAGTCACCTTTTCCAGACGCCGAAAAGGTAACCGAAAAGGCTTGCTCCTGCGTTCGGCCCGCTCGCTGGGGCTCGGGGTTCCTTCGCTCCGGGATCGATCCGGGCGCAGCGCCTACGGTTTGCTTCGCTGCACCTCCTCTCGCTGTGTTTGGCTGCGCCAAACGGTCGCTACGCTCCCACCCCCCGGATCAATCCCTCCACTCAGCCTTCCGACGTCGCCCGAGGATCAAGATCAAGATCAAGAGCGGCAGCCGAGCTTGCGCTCATCCTGTTGAGTGGGGCGGCTGCGCCGCGTGCGGGTTGTACTTATTTTCCCTGTAGGCGCTGCCGAAGGCTGCGATCTTCTGATCTTATTTCTGCTTTTGCTCTTTTGTGGGAGCAGGCTTGCCAGCGATGGCGGCCTGCGAGCCGACCAATCTCCAACTGAATGCACCCAATCCCACTGTAGGAGCTGCCGCAGGCTGCGATCTTTTGATCTTCAAAATCAAAAGATCGCAGCCTTCGGCAGCTCCTACACAGTTACATCGTGTGATGGCTTGGCTTCGCGAGTAAGCCTGCTCCAGCAAGGGGTCAGTTGTGTGCTGCAGATTGGCTGACTTCTACATTATCCAGTACTCGATTCACCGCCAGTTCGGCGAGCATGATGATTTGCTGAATGGCCAGTATCGTCCGGCGCTGCGGGGTGTCGATGTACGCGGCGATGTCGCTGGTCATGAGGCTGGCTTGGGCCAGTGATTCGCAGGCGTGAACCAGCAGGCTTTCGTTGTCCATATCCGGGGCGACCTGGAACATGCTACTGGGTTTGTGGAATCTCACTGCGGCGGCGGAGGGCTTCAGGTAGTGGTCGAGGGCGCGTTCGGCGGCGTCGTGGAGCTTTCTGGAATCGAGGGATTCGTAGGGGGATGTGCTTTCCGCTGCGGGCGGATTGGGAGTTGGTTTAATCATGGTGAAGCTCCGAATGAGAAGTGGAGCTGCCACATATCGCCGCGACGCGATAACAGGAGGCAGCTGTACGCGGGTTCGCGGACCGAGCCATTCGGCAATCTCGGCATACCCGAAGGTATCCCGCGCACAGCCACCATCAAACCAAACACAGAACACCTGAGCGCTCCCGTTTGGGCTGGCGATTATGCATCAAATCGAATGAACTGCTCGGGCCGCGACGCCCGCTCGCTGAATTTGCAGCGACCCTCAGAGCCTATCCAGTCGATTTCCGAGGCACAACCGACGCGACCTGTCGGAAAACTCCGTGCAATCACCAGCATTTGTAGGACGAGCACATTCCCACAGACAAACACTTTTCAACCTGTGGGAGCGAGCCTGCTCGCGAAAGCATTGTGTCAGGCACCGTAGATGTGGAATGTGCTGACGCCTTCGCGAGCAGGCTCGCTCCCACAGGGTTCTCAGGTGTATGCAGAAATGGTGGGCACAAAAAAGGCGATGCCCCTTACGGAACATCGCCTTCCTTTACCGCCGCTAAAAATTATTCCGGCAGTTTGTACGCAATCACATAGTCACCCATCTTGGTCCCCAGCGAGCCGTGACCACCCACCACGAGCAGCACGTATTGCTTGCCGTCCTTGCCGGTGTAGGTCATCGGGGTCGCTTGGCCGCCGGCAGGCAGACGCGATTTCCACAGTTCTTTACCGGTGTTCACGTCGTAGGCGCGCAGGTACTGGTCGAGGGTGCCGCTGAGGAAGCCGACGCCGCCGGCCGTGACCATCGAGCCGCCCATGCTTGGTACGCCCAGGGTGAAGCCGATCGGGATCGGCGAGCTGTCGCGGCTGGTGCCGTTTTTGCGTTTCCACACGACTTTGCCGGTGGTCAGGTCGATACCGGCGACGTAGCCCCAGGCCGGGGCCTGGCACGGTACGCCCAGTGGCGACATGAACGGGTGCATGATCACCGCGTATGGCGCGCCGGTGTTTGGCTGCACGCCAGCGGTTTCGCTTTCGCGTTTGCTGCCGGCGGCGACTTTCTCGCGTGGCACCATTTTCGAGACGAAGGCCATGTAGTTCGGGCTGGTGAACAGCATCTGGCGAACCGGGTCGACCGAGACGCCGCCCCAGTTGAACACGCCGACGTTACCCGGGTAGATCAGGCTGCCCTGTTCCGACGGAGGCGTGTATTGGCCTTCGTAGCGCAGTTCCTTGAACTGGATGCGGCACAGCATCTGGTCGAACGGGCTGGCGCCCCACATGGCTTTTTCGGTCAGTTCCGGGGCCAGCAGGTTGAGGTCCGAACGGGCCTGGGTCGGTGCGGTGTGGTCGCCTTTCACGGCGCCTTGCGGTACCGGGATTTCCTTGATCGGGATGATCGGCGTGCCGTCACGACGGTCGAGGACGTACAGGCTGCCTTGTTTGGTCGGGGCGATCAGCGCCGGTTTCACGCCGTCGGCTGTTTTCATGTCGAGCAGGGTTGGCTGGCTGCCAACGTCCATGTCCCACAGGTCGTGGTGGGTGAACTGGTAGTTCCAGCGCACTTTACCGGTGGCCAGGTCGAGGGCAACGATGCCGGCGCTGAATTTCTCGGCGCCCGGGGTGCGGTCAGCGCCCCACTGGTCTGGAGTCTGGTTGCCCAGTGGCAGGTAAACCATGCCGAGTTTTTCGTCGACGCTGGCCAGCGACCACATGTTGGCCGAGTTGCGGCTGTAGGTTTCGCCCGGTGCCAATGGCTCGGTGGCGTCCGGCTTGTCGCTGTCCCAGTTCCACACGAGGTGGCCGTCGCGCACGTCGAAGGCGCGGATCACGCCCGATGGCTCGTTGGTCGACTCGTTGTCGGTGACGTGACCGCCCATGATCACCAGATCACGGGTAATCGCCGCTGGCGAGGTGGAGTAGTAGCCACCGGCGGTGAACGGGCCGATGCCTTGGGTCAGGTCGACCACGCCGTTTTTGCCGAAGCCTTCGCAGATCTTGCCGGTGTCGGCGTTCAGGGCGATCAGACGGGCATCAGCGGTTGGCAGGTACAGGCGACGCGGACAGGCCTGAGCAACGGCTTTGCCGGCTTCGGAGATGACGGCGGAAGCGGCGTTTTCAGACTTGGCGTAAGCGGCTTCGTCGTAGTACGACACGCCACGGCAGGTCATGTGGGCGAAGCCCTTGAAGCCCACCGGGCTCTTGATCTGCGGGTCGAAGCGCCAGATTTCCTTGCCGGTGTCCGGGTCCAGTGCCAGCACTTTGCTGTGCGCGGTGCAGGCATAGAGCATGCCGTTGGCTTTGAGCGGGGTGTTTTCGTTGGTTAGCTCGACCGGGTCATCGGCAGTCGGCAGATCGCCGGTCTGGATGCGCCAGGCTTCTTGCAGCTTGCCGACGTTGGCCGGGGTGATCTGCTTCAGCGGCGAGTAGCGGTCACCGAATTCGGTGCGGCCATAGGCCTGCCAGTCGCCTTCAGGCATTTGCGGCGCGGTGCTGGTCATGTCCGCAGTGTCGCGGCCCAGTTCGCCAAAGGTTTCGCCCGGGTGGGTGAACAGACTGGCCAGGGCAGTGACGCCGGCCAGAATCACGGCCACACTCAGACCGCCAGTGCCCATCGGCGCCGGGCCATTGAGCAGCAGCGGACGACGGAACCACGGCAGCAACATCACGATGCCGAGAACGAACCACAGCGCCAGACGCGGCACCAGTTGCCACCAGTCCAGACCGACTTCCCACAAGGCCCAGACCGTGCTGGCGAACAGCACGATGGCGTACAGGCCCAGCGCTGCACGACGACGCAGCAGCAACAGAATGCCGCTCAGCGCAATGCCGATACCGGCCAGCAGGTAGTACAGC
This sequence comes from Pseudomonas sp. B21-051, assembly GCF_024748795.1. Lineage (NCBI taxonomy): Bacteria > Pseudomonadati > Pseudomonadota > Gammaproteobacteria > Pseudomonadales > Pseudomonadaceae > Pseudomonas > Pseudomonas sp. B21-051. The sequence continues at coordinate 4,786,642 of NZ_CP087166.1, read as the reverse complement.
GAGCCGCCGAGCATGCTCAGCTTGACTCCCCCGGCCAACATGGCCAGGCCCATCAGTAGAAGCAGAATGCCGAGCAGGCTCGGTAGCAGACGGCCCCGACTCGAAGCACTTTCGGTGCTCATAGTGTGATTCTCCGTGACGTTTATGTAGTCCCGCGCTGTAGTCACTTTAGATGACGATTGGGCACAGGTATGGTTCAGATAAAAACTTGTCTAGCTAACGAAATTCATGAGTTCCCCTGTGGGAGCTGGCAAGCCAGCTCCCACAGGTTTCTTCAGTGTTTTTTAGAACGACGACTGGATCTTGATCCCCGCGATCAGCGCGTCATCGACTTGGTCCACACCGCCCGGATGCCGGATGTATTGCAGGTTCGGGCGTACGGTCAGCCAGTTGGCGACGTGCACGCCGTAATACAGTTCGGCGCTGTATTCGGTGTGCTGTGGCGGCAGGAATGTCGGATCGTCGTAGTCGTAAACCGCCTGCGCCTGATTGCTCGCCTCGGCATTCTTGCGAAAGGCCGGGTTGACGTGGACGCGGGCCAGGGCAAAACCGATGTCGTCCTTGGCGCGGGCATCGAACGGGCCTTTGTAGACCACGCCGGCCTGCACGTAGTTGTCGATGGCGTTGGTTTTCTTGTCGTGCATCGTCGCGTTGGCGAACACGCTCAGACCACGCGAATGGTCGCTGGCGAGGCTGGTGACTTGCTGCTGCGCACCGAACCACACGCCGTGTTTGCTAGACGCGCTGCGGTAGGCTTCACCGCTGAGGGCGGCAGGCTGGCCGTTCTGGTCTTTATAGACGTCAGAGGCCTTGGCGCTGCTGTAGTAGTAACCGGCGCGGTATTCGCCCGGCAGGCCGTTGAGTTTCGGCGTCCACACCAGCTCCACCGGTAGTACGGCGCCTTGGGTGCCGCTGCCGCTGAGTTTGAAGCCGTTGCCACGATCGAGGTTCGACGGGTTCTGCTCGTAGGCGCCGACCTGCGCGTACAGCTCTGGGCTCAGGTGATATTTGACCCGCAGTGCCCATTGGCTGACCGGCCAGTTGTACCAGATGCCACCGACCCAGTTGCCGACTTGCGAGCCGCAGAACGCCAGGTTCTGGAAGTCGCACGGGAAGCTGTTGAAGTCTTCGCCTTCACCGAAGCGGCCGACCTTGATGTCGAGCTTCTGGTCGAAGAATTTCTGCTGGTACCACATCTGCGTCAGGCGCGTGGTCTGGCCACGGCCCCAGACTTCCTGGGCCGAAGTGAAGCCGCCCACGCGTGGATCGTTGATCCGGTCGTTGCTGATGTTGTTGCCGCTGCGCTTGGTGATGGTCAGCTGAAATTCGGCATCGTCCCAGCCGAGGATTTTTTGCAGGTCCAGGTGCGTGCCCAGACCGAACTGATCGCTGTAGCGCGCGGTGCGATCGTGGTCATAGCCGCCGTGCAGGTTGCTGCCCATTTCGCCGGTGTAATCGAGTTTGAAGTCGTAGCCTTTTTCCGCCAGTTCGGTACGCGTGCCGTTCCAGTCACCGAGCATCCACGGTGAATCGCTGTCGAAGGCGGGGGTCGCCTGGGCGTAGGTGGCGAAGCCGAGCGCGGTGCAGCCACCGAGCAGGCGCAGGGCTGAGATAGCGCTGTCTCGGGAGAAGGAAAAATCAGGCATGGGTCAGTCTTTTTTTGGTGTTTTACGGGGGTAAACCGAGCGCTTCAATTTGACGCAGGCAGTGAAGCGATTCAGCTGAAGGGCGGCAGGATAATGATCTGTAACGAAAAGACAAAGGGGTTTTGTGGACATGCAGCTTTTCGCAATCTGTAACAGTGGCAAAAGATCGCAGCCCTTGGCAGCTCCTGCATTGAAATGCCTACATCTGTAGGAGCTGCGGAACGCTGCGATCTTTTGACCTTGACCTACATTTGAAGGAAGCCCTTCCACCGCGCCAGCCCCTCGGCTAAGGTGCGCGGCTTGTGCATTTTCACTCCGTCCAAAGGCCTGGCATGAACGACCACACTCCCGATCCGCTGCATGGCGTAACCCTCGAACAGATCCTCAATGCGCTGGTGGCGCATTACGAGTGGTCGGGGTTGGCCGAGCGCATCGATATCCGCTGCTTCAAGAGCGACCCGAGCATCAAGTCGAGCCTGACCTTCCTGCGCAAAACCCCGTGGGCGCGGGAGAAGGTCGAGCGCTTGTACGTGAAACTGATGCGCACCAAGCGACCGGTCTGATATGGACGCCGTTACGCGGCGACGCCTGATCACGCTCATCGCCACGCTCGGTTGGGCCGGGCTGAGTATCCAGCTGTACCTGATTTTCCTTGCGCGGCTGAGTGTCGACGCCAGCCTGCTGGGCGGGCTGGTGAGTTTCTTCAGTTACTTCACGGTGTTGACCAACACGCTGGTGGCAACGGTGCTGACCTGCGCGGTCACCCGGCGTGAATCCGCTGCGCAGCGCTGGTTTCTGCAACCGTGGGTCAGTAGCGGGGTGGCAGTGAGCATTGCTGTGGTGGGGCTGGCCTACAGCATTTTGCTGCGGCATTTGTGGCACCCCGAAGGCTGGCAGTTTGTCGCCGATGAATTGCTGCATGACGTGATGCCGCTGCTGTTTCTTGGCTATTGGTGGTGCTGCGTGCCCAAGGGGACGTTGCGCCTGAAGCACTTGGCGTTGTGGCTGATCTATCCGCTGGTGTACTTCGTTTACGCCTTGCTGCGCGGGCATCTGCTTGGCGCCTACGCGTATCCGTTCATTGATGTGGCAATGCTCGGTTATGCACAGGTGTTCATCAATGCCGGGGGGATATTGGTGGGGTTTGTGGTGATTGGGTTGTTGGTCATCGGCCTGGATCGCTGGAGATTTGCTCGAAGTTAGAGCACCTGTAGGAGCTGCCGCAGGCTGCGATCTTTTGACGTTGATTGTTCAAAAACAAGATCAAAAGATCGCGGCCTGCGGCAGCTCCTACAAGGGATATCACTCTTCTGTGGAACCTTCGGCCCGCCAGTAGCCGACGGCTTTGACGAACTGTTCATTAAGCCCATGCTCATCCAGCAGCACCCGACGGATCTGCCGCGAGACCTTGGTCTCGGTCGCCACCCACGCATACAGATTGCCCTTGGGCACCTGCAGTTGTTTGACGGTGGTAAGCAGGTTGTCCTGGCCACCTTCGCGCAGGACCCAGATCACATTGACCTGCGCCGCACTTTCCAGCACCTGTTGCTCCGCACCGTTTTCCACTTCGATCACTACCAGCGCCTTGCGGTTGCTCGCCAGACCTTCGAGGCGGCGGGCGATGGCGGGGAGGGCGGTTTCATCGCCGATCAGCAGGTAGCTGTCGAAGATGTCCGGCACGATCATCGAGCCGCGTGGCCCGCCGATGTGCAGGAATTGCCCAGGCTGGGCCTGTTCGGCCCAGGTCGATGCAGGGCCGTCGCCGTGCAGGACGAAGTCGATGTCCAGCTCGAGTTTTTCCAGGTCATAGCGACGCGGGGTGTAGTCGCGCATCTCGGGCAGCGGGCCGTTGTCCTTGCCGGCGCCGAGCACCATGGTCTCCAGCGCAGCGGTTTGTTCGGCATTCTGCGGGAACAGCAATTTCACGTGATCGTCGGTGCCCAGGCTGATGAACCCGGCCAGTTCCGGCCCGCCGAGGGTGATGCGGCGCATGCGCGGGGTCAGGTCGACCACGCGCAGGACTTCGAGTTTGCGGCGTTTGATTTCGTGCATCACGCGGTGAATGGTTTGGGTATCGACTGCAGTCATTCGGCTTTCTCCGGGGCAGATTGAACGGCAGGGCCGTCGACGATGGCTTTGGCGGTGTCGTTGAGCAGCGCGGCAACCCGCTGGATTTCTTCCGCGCTCCAGCGTCCATGGTGCAGTTGCAGGGCGTGACGCAGGTTGTGCACCGCCTCGTGGATTTCCGGCGGCCGGTCATGGCCGCGCAGTGAACGTTTGCTGACGTCGATGCGCATGCGCACGCCATCCAGCGCTACTGCTTGCTCGCTTAAGGACAAACGGCCGGCGTCGGTCACGCTGTAGCGTTTTTTGCCGGCCTCGGCGTCGCCGCTGATCAGGTCGCTTTCTTCAAGGAAGGTCAGGGTCGGGTAGATCACGCCGGGGCTGGGGCTATAGGCGCCGTCGAACATGCCTTCGATCTGGCGGATCAGGTCATAACCGTGGCATGGCTGCTCGGCGATCAGCGCCAGCAGCAACAATTTCAGATCACCGGGGGCGAAGACCCGTGGGCCGCGTCCGCCGCGTTCACGCCCGGGGCGTTTTTCGAAGCCGTCACGGCCGTCGCCGTGTTCGCGGTGGTGATGGGGGGAATGATGGTCTCTCATTTGCCTGCTCTCTCGTCGTGTTTAGATACAACTTAAGATATATCTTTAAGGCCGTGCAAGGGTTCCTGACCAACGGCGCGCACCTGACCGATCGAATCTGCGGCGGCAAAACCCGGAAAATGATCAAGAAAACGCAGTATTAAATCCTCCGGCAAAGGTGCAGATTAGTGCTGACTCTCTAATATTCCGTTTCGCCCTTTATTTCCGGGAAAGTGTGGTACATGTCTTACGGAAGTTGCTAATAAGTTGTGGCGCGTACAGTCATTCGGCTGGCGCACTGTAGTCTGTATCTTACAGTTGGACAGGAACTTTCCTGAATTTCACGGTTTTTTCTTTCCCATCTAATGGCGTCCAGGCTACAAGGTCGCAGGACGTTGCCTGCTTACTTTAAAGATAAATTGGTTGAACATTCTTCGGCGTTGAAAGTTAACGGTGAGCACTGACTGCTCGTGACTGTTCAGTTCGCCTTGACTGCTCGACGACTCAACTAATTTATATAAGACAGGTATTCAATGATGCTCAAGAAACTCGCCTTTGCCGCCCCTCTGACTGTCCTGGCCATGAGCGCCTCGATGGCGTTTGCCGCCACTGAAGCCAAGCACTCCATCAGTATCGTGGCGCACGTACCGGCTGACGACTTCTATGCGGTGCCGGTGGATGCCGATCTGGTCAACAAGGATCAGGACATGAGCTTTAACCCGGCCACCAATTCGATGCGCGAAGTCAACGGGCACTTCGATGTGCTGCACACTGCCGGCAAGGTTCATGCACGTCTGGAAGGGGTGCCGAAGCTGATTGGCGGTAACAACACCATCGACTTGAAAGTCGAACTCAACGGCAAGACGCTGACCACCACTTCGCAGGAAGTCGTGGGCGATACCGAGTCCAATACGCGTTATCGCGCGCCCTTCAAGATCAGCGCCACCGGTGCCAAACCGGCCGCGGGCGACTACACCGGTGTGGTCATGCTGGTCGTCGAACCTTCGGTTTGAGTCATAACGGCAATACCTGACGTTACTTGTCCAGTAACGTAACCGGCCGGCAACTTTGAAGTTGCCCGGCCGGGCTTTTACTTCCGGTAATCAGAGTATTAATTCATGTATCCGATGACGCCCATCGCGGCTGCGCTTGCGTTGCTTTTGAGCAGCAGCGTACTGGCGGCGCCGCCTCCAGTCGATAATACCCCGCGAAGTTTGCTGGCTCAGGCGAAAGGTCTTCCGGCGGACTTTGAAGAGCATTTCTTTGATGTGCCTTTGGCGGTTCGTGTCGAACTTGATCAACAACCGCTGGGCGAGGCGATGATTATATTGTCGCGCGATGACCGCATTACCTTGCTCGACTTCACCGACACCAGTGACAGCCGTATCAGTGCCGTCGAGCGCGAAACCTGGGCCAGCATCCTCAAATCCGGCGTAGCCCTGGGCAGCTGCAGCGGGCAATGCCCTGAGCAACTGCTGGCGGTGCATTACAACCTGGAAAATTCACTGCTGTCGATCGCCACCGAAAACGCCGAGCGCGATCTGCAGACGCAACGCTTCCATGAACAGCCCGAGGGTGGCAGCAGCGGTCTGATGCTGCGCAATCAGCTGAACCTCAATGGCGGCCAGAATCAGGATCTGGGCGGGCGTTTCGGTCTGGAAGCCAGTGCCAGTCTCGGCAACTGGAGCCAGTCCTTCAATATGCAACTGGCGCGCCTCGGCGGGCCGGACACCAAGACCTATCATGCGGTACACGAGCTCTACACCCAGCGCGAACTGCAGGGCAGTTTTTTCCGCCTGGGCTATTTCACCCCCAATTCCGAAGGCCTGACCCGCCAGCCCCGATCTTTCGGCACCAGCCCCGATACGGCGGTGGGTGTGATGTATGGCAGCTCCGACAGCCTGGCGGTCGACAGCCCACGGCCCAGCGTCTACCCGATTTTCGTCACGGCCAATCGCCAGGCGTCGGTGGAGATCTATCGCGATGGCCTGCTGATCAACACGCAAGCGGTGCCGGCCGGGTTGCAGACACTGGACACCCGGCCCTTGCCCGGTGGCATCTACGAAGTTGAAGTCCGTCTGATCGAGGATGGCCAGACCACCGCGACCACTCAGGAGTTGGTCTACAAACCGGTGAACTGGCAAAACCTCGACCAGCGCTGGCGCTACAACGTGTTTGCCGGTCAGGAAAGCAAACTGCTGAGCAATTGGGAGGAACAGCAGAGCGGTGATCTCACCGCCGGCGCCGCGCTCAACTACCTGCTGCACCCGCGCGTGATCCTCGGCCTGTCGGCGCGTCAGGTGCGCGACACCTTGCAGTACGGCACTTCGATCGACTGGAGCCTGGCCGACAGCATCAGCCTCTTCGCCAACCTCTATCAGACCGAAGACCATGGCACCGGCGCCGATGTGCAGGGCCTGTACAACTACGGCGCCGGTAGCCTGATGGTCAGCCACAACCGCAGCTGGCTCGACACCCGAAACACTTACGACACGCTGCCCGACGGGACTCGCGTACGCCAACGCAATGTGTTCACCGGCGAAACCAGTAACTCGTCGCTGGCGCTCAACCATCGCATCAGTCGCAAGAACTCGCTGAGTGCGCGGGTCTCGCACAGCGAAGGCAACGTCGAAGGCGTGGGCATGGACCTGGGCTGGACGCAGCGCACCGAGCTGTTTGGCAGTGATGCCAACTGGCGCTTGTCGCTGTTCGACCGACCGGGCAGCTACAGCAGCGGCGAGGCGCGTAATCGCGGAATCGACCTGAGCATCAACATGGCGCTGGGCGGGCCGGGCCAGCAGATTTCCGGCAGCATCGGCAGCCGCACCGCTCGCGATGGCGGGCGCGACAACAATGGCTCGATCGGCTATCGCAAGGATCTGCAGGATCACATTCTGCAAAGCGTTTCCGTCACGGCGCTGACCGACACCTATGGCGTCGGCCTGGCGAGCCTGGCCAACTTCCGTACTGATTGGGTCAATGGCGATGGCTTTGTGCAGCGCTCGTCCTACAACGGCAACTTCACCGGTGGCGTGAACCTCGACAGCAGCGTGATCGTCGGCGGTCAGCGACTGGTCATGACCAGCCAGCATCAGGGCCGTGGCGCCGGAATGATCGTCGATGTCGAGTCGGATATCGCCGACGTCACCCTGCGCGCCGACGACCTCAGCGGCGGCAGTTCAGCGCTGCGGCCGGGGCGTAATTTCATCCCGCTCACGGCGTACCGCAACAGTTCGGTGGGCTTCGATTTCGAAGGCAATCACGTTCCGGCCGCCAACATCGAACCGTCTCGCGCCCGCTATCACCTGAACAAGGGCGGCGTGGCGTACCACAAGGTGCGGGTGATGAAAACCGTCACCGTACTCGGACGCCTGCTCGACCCGCAGGGCCAGCCGCTCAAGGGCCATCACGTAATCAATCACGCCAGCCGTGGGGTCAGCGAAGTCGACGGGTTTTTCTCGATGGAAATGCACGCCGGCTCACCGACCCTCGAAGTGCGCTACGCCGATCAACTGCTGTGCCAGTTCCGGCTCGACCCCGACCAACACCGTAGCGAAAACAACGTGCTGATGATCGGCGATTTGCGCTGCTCGCCGGACACGTTGGCCGACGTCACCCAAAAGGCCCACACCGCGGGTTGATACGGCCTGCTTCAGGAGATTTTGCAGACATGAACGTCTCACCCTTGGCTACATCCCTGCGGGGCTGGCTGGCCGCTGTTGTGCTGGTCGCTGGCACGCTATCTGCGGCTCACGCCGAACAGGTGTCGATCACCGCCGAGTTCAAACCGGACTCGTCTTATCCACACCGCAACAAGTTCCAGAACACCACGCCCTCCAGTGGTTACTGCACCTACGACCCGGCGCAGTGCGAGCAGAACGAGATATTCAGCTTGCAGGTGCCGATCCAGTTCAACGCCCGTGCGCCGATTGCGGCGAATCACCCTTCGCCGCGGCAAGGGGCAACGTTTCAGGTACCCGTGCAGTGGCGTGAGCTGACGGTCTATCACGAGACCACCCACGAACCAAAAATCGTCAAGGTGCGGATCGTCGGTATCGGTTCGCGCTATGTGACCGAGAATGTGATGAAACTGGTGGAGGGCGCCGAAGACGATCGCATCGCCCACAACCTGTTGTGGGGACAAAGTTGGGTCTATGCTCCGGCGCCCTGTCAGTACAGTGGTGTGGGTTGGTACTCCCCCAATGCATACTCGTTTTTCTGGAAAACTCCAGCGGCCGCTGCCTGCACCAAACAGGCGAAGTTCGATGTGCCGTGGTTGCGTCTGGAATATCTCGATTTTGCCTATGAACTGGTCACCCCCGACCCGCTTGGGATGTCGTCGGGGGACTACAGCGGTTCGCTGACCTACAGCGTCGGGCCCAATGCGGATTTCGATTTTGGCGATGTGATGTTGCCGTCGAGTTCGTCTCTGACCTTGAATTTCAATCTGAATGTACAGCACACCCTCAAGGTCGACATCCCACCTGGTGGCGAGAAAGTCCGCCTGGTCCCCATTGGTGGCTGGCAGAGCTGGCTGCAGGCCGGCCGGCGGCCGGTGGGTCTGTTCCGTGACCAGACCTTCAATATCTCGGCGTCTTCACGTTTCAAGATGCTGATCAGTTGCGGCCCCGGATTCAATGGCGAATGCGGATTGCAGGACAGTTCGGGGCGCCGTCGAGTCGAGCTGCACATCAGCGTCAGCATGCCCAATGGCATAACCGATCTGGCCGGCCAGCCGGTGCGGCGCATGCCGTTGAAGCCCGGCGCTGGGAGTGCGCTGTATTTCAAACCGGGTTTTTATGTGGATCGAGCCCCGGGAACCCTGCATTTCGAGGTGCCGCCACATTCGATGGCCAGCATGCTGCAGCCCGGGGTGAGCGACAGCTATTCCGGCATTGTCGTGGTGATCTGGGACTCGGATATCTGATGGGCCATTCAGCGATGAGTCGAGTCGGCATTGTATTCAACGACCAAGGAAGCAAGGTGATGAAGCGTCTGGTGTTATCAATGGTTTTGAGCGGGTTTTCCTTCGCTCTGCAAGCCGGCCCACAAATCAATGTCGGGACGGTCTACGACTACCTCGACGGCGACAAGAGCACGTACCTGAAACGGGTATTCAACAGTGGCGACAGCACGGCATTCGTCAAGGTCAACATTCTCGAAATCATCTACGACGCCGACGGCACCTCGCGGGAAATCGAGGTCAGGAGCCAGGCCGACATGAGCAGTCGAGACGGCCTGATGGCCAGCCCCGCGCGGCTGATCGTGCCGGCCAACGGCATGCAGGGTACGCGTCTGTTGATGATGGGCGAGCGTGATCGGGAGCGCTATTTCCGCGTGCGGTTCATTCCGGTGGTTCCGGAAAAGGAAGACGAATTCGCTGTGTCCGCCGAGGAGCGTGAGCAATACAAAACCACCTTGTCGGCCGGGGTCAACGTCATGACCGGTTTCGGCACGGTGTTCTTTGTGCGCCCGAAAGACAGCCGTTTCGACAGCGTGATCGAAGACACCCCAGCGTCGTATCGGGTGCGCAATAACGGCAACACCGTGGTGCTGATCGACGAGTTTCGCAATTGTGCGCTAAAGGACGAAACCGCTTGTGAGCCGACCACCAAACACCACATTCGCGCAGGCAGCAGTTTCGAGTTCGACAAGCAGGCCGGACGCGAATACCGCTTCAATCTGGTGGAAGGCGACAGCAAGAAGTCCCTGCGCGTAGCCGGCCACTCATCAGGGGATGGCCCGAAATGATCAAACAATCGTTGATGATCCTGTGCGCGAGCGTGCTGACGCTGTTCAGCGCGGAATCGTTTGCGGCGCGCGAAGAACATCGGTTCGAGGTGTCGGTGGATATTCCGACGCTGGGGTTTTATGTGATACCGGCCGAAACGGACTGGATTCATCGTGCGCAGATTCTGCCGTGGAATATCAGCACCAAGCGCCTCGACGGTTTACGCAAACACTTCGATGTCCGGCACGACACCAGTGCCATCGAGGCCCGGCTGGAGAGCGCAGCGTTTCTGTCCAATGGTCGCGACGAGCAGAACATTTATCTGCGCGTCAGCTTCGCCGATACCGTGCTGACTCACGAGACGCCGCGTCAGGTGGTCTCGGCGGAGCAGGCTAGGGCCGGCGGGCGTTACGCGCTGGAGATCCAGCCGATAACGCCCGCCAGCGGCTACAAGCCGGGGAATTATTACGGCAACGTGCACCTGATCTTCAATGCGGCGGCACCCTGAGGTTGCCCGGCCTGCCCGAAGTGCAACGGGCAGACCGGCGCGCCGTTATCAAAGCCCGGCGCGGGTCAGGGCTTCACGGGTCAGGCGACGTGCGAGTTCTTTCTCGTCATCTGCCAGATCGACCAGCAGCCGCTCGAACAGCGTGTCGCTGATCGGCTCGTCATTGAACACCACCGTTGCCGGCACTGGCAGATCGTTCATCAATGTCTTGAGCTGTTCGCGCAGGGCTGCGCGTTCCTCGGCTTGGGTCGATTGCACCCACTGGCGCTGGATTTCGCGCAGCGATTCAAGTGCTTCATAGCGGCGCTGGAACAGACGCTTGTTGCTTTCCAGGCGCACGGGATAGCGCTCGCTCAGGTACTCTTTCCAGAAGTCGAGCTCAAGCATCTGGTTGACCAGGCCGTCGCCTTCTCCCAGCGCCAGTACCGTGTCGTAGGCCTGATCGATCATCGCGTCAGTGACGCCGGACACCGGCCGGTACAGCATGCCCTCGGACTGCCAGGGCAAGCCGAGACGTTTGGCCAGGCCGGTCTGGTAGGCCAGATAAACCTCCACGTCGTCGGGGTTGCCGCCCCGGCTGGCGACATCGGCCCGGGCGATTTCGTTGACCTGTTCCAGGCGCGCCGCGCCTTTGGCCAGCGTCACCAGTTTCAGTTCCAGTTCCTTCGGCTCGACCGAATAGGCATGCGCCTCGTAGGCCAGCACGTTCACCCCCATGTGATTGAACAGCTGCGCACCGGCATCGGCGCAATCCACCGGCGCCACCACCATGGTGAACAGTTTTTCACGCAAGCGGCTGTCGACATGCACGGCGTCGAGCATGCGCCAGACGCGTTGCATCAACTGCTCGCGCGCCGTTCCGCCGGCGCGGAAATCGGCAAACTCACGCACGCTGAGCAAGGTCGCCATGAACGGTGCGGCCATGGGGTCTTCCACCAGCTCTGTCCACGGTGTTTCGCGATCAACGCCCCAGCCCGGCACCTCGGCCCAATAGTCGGCACCAAAATTGGAGATGATCGAGGTACCCGCGGAAACAACTGGCATGATCGGTTCCGGTGGCAATCCCATCGAACGGCGACTGTCCTGATAGCGCAGCTGGTTGAGGTCCGACAGGGCCGCGACGTCCAGACGAGTGCGCGCCACCAGCCATTGCCCATCGGAACCGCTCGGCACTTCGGGTATCACGGTCAGCGGGTTGCCGCGCAGATCGAGCAGCAAACCGCGTGGCCGTGGCTTGGCCAGAATGCCGTCCGGCCAGGTGGTCAGCCCGGTGTTCTTCAGCGTCACCACCTTCAGGCGCGGCATGCGCGACAGATCAGGCGACAGCCCCAGCGGGTTGTCGTCCATTCTCAGCACTTCGAGGTAGGTCAGGCTACCCAGCCGTTCGACGGCGGCGCGATCCAGCACAATGTGGTTGTTGTTCAGACGCAGGCGTTCAAGGCGGCGCATGGTGGTTCCGATGCGGTCCGGCAAGCGCGTCAGCTCGCAGAATTTGGCACTGAGCTCGACCACGTTCGGAAAGTCTTTGAGCAGGCCGTTGGCGTCGGGGGAGAAGCGCGCATTGTCGACATTGAGCACCGTGACCTTGTCGAGAAACTTCTTCAGCGGCGGACGTTTCGCCCACCAGGTTTCCAGATCCGTGGACAGCAGTTCCCGCGACAGGTCTAGCGCATAAGTCGACGGATCGGCGCGGTTGCCCAGGTACTCGTTCTTACGCTCGAAACAGTCGAGCAGTCTTTCATAAATATGCAGCCCGCCACCGTCCCGGAATCCCTGACTGCCCGGCCCCCAGGTCTGCGGTTGTTGATAGCGCCAGCGATGGACAATGACCCGCAGCTCATCGAGTTCGTCTTCATGTGCCTCGATGGCCTTGAGTGGCTCGCCGCGTGCGGTCAGGGCATTGGCAAACGCTTCGACCTCGCTCGGGCTGAAATGCGGATGCAGATCCTGGATACGTTGCTCCAGCGTGGCGGCATTGCGGCTCAGGCCCGGGCCGCGCACCAGAAACAGGGTGTTGTATTCAGCGATCGGGCGGATCGGCGGGCTGGCGAGTAGCGTGCGCCGCTCGCTGGGGGCCTGGGTTCTGGCGAGGATCCATTGCTTGAACGGTTCGATGTCGTCGGTGCGATACCCCAGGGCACTGCGGCCATCGTGATTGGTCGCCTGCAGGATTGCCTCGTACAAACCACTGGCGGGATGGATCGGCTGGTCCGCGCCATCGCGCACTTGATAGCGGTCGGCAGCGACCCGCACCAGCACCCGGACACGCTCGGCGACCGCCGCACCGGCCTCGCAACGCAACGCGCCGTCGAACGTGCCTTCACGGATTTCAATGCGCAGCGCCCCGAAGGTATCGCTGTAATGCCGCAGCGCGCCGAGGATCAGCCGTTCGCTGTCGATATTGCTCAGGGCCTCCTGCTGCAGACCCTGGGCGGCGCGCACGGACTGCAATTCAAACTGCACCTCGCGGGCGGTCGTGCGCAGACGCAAGGGCAAACGGCGTTGCGTCGTGGCTTGCTGCTGTTCCATCGGTCTGGCATGGGTAACCACCCGTTCGGCGAGAACCGGCGTCAACTGTGGACAATCCACCAGCACCTGGCTGGCCGCCGGCGACGGTTGCGCGGCGGGCTGCAGCGGGCGCGCCGGGCCGAGACGATCCAGCGTATCGCTGAGCAATGGCGGCGGCGGGGTGTTGTCGACATGCATGCGGCGCAGCATGCCCTCGTCGGTGCCGGTCAGCAGGCGCAGATGCTCCAGTTGCGCATCGCTGAAACCATCGGTGCGATGGCCGATGCGCCGCAGCAGTTTTCGCCTGTCCCACAGACGCGGGTTTTCCGTTTCACAGACCCAGGCTCCGTCGGCGTTGTGCGCAAGCGTCGGTGCGTAGGCCCGGGGACGTCGCGGATGGCGCAGGCGGTGTTTTCCGGAAACCGGATCCTTGGTCACCTCGAAGACGTGTTGATCCAGGCGCAGCAATTGTTTGTCCCCCAGCGTATGAACGCCGTGCGCATCGGGACGGGCCGGGCTCGGCAGTGTCTGTTCCGGCAGGCGATAGGGCGCCAGATCCGGGTGCCACAGGCGGGTCTGGCCATCGGCCAACTGCACCGGTTTCAGGCCTTCGACAAACGACGACAGCTTGGCCCGTGCGACACGTCCCAGGCTGGCGCCAGCGGCGAAGGCACCGAGCTGGACGATGCTTTGCAACACGCCGATGGCTTGCTCACCCGCTTCTGCCAAGTGCCCTTCGGCCATGTCGACGATGCCTTCAAAGACCCCGTCGAGCAGTTGGTACGTGGTGTAGGCCAGCATCAATTCGCCAAGCCCCGGCACCAGCGGGGTCACCACCAGCAGCGCCACGTTGAAGATATCCGAGAGGATTTTTCCCAGGTTGTCCCACCAGGCCCAGCGGGCCATGCGGTCGGCATACTCGGTGGAAATGGCGATCTCCCGGGCGTCATTGAAAATCTTGTTGAGCTTTTGCTGATGGAAGTAAGCCCAGAGACTGCCGGTGTAACGGGTATCGCGGTCGTCCTGGATTTTCGTCAGGCGAAAGCGCAGGTCGGGGTGATCCACAGGGGTTTCGCGCCAACTGGGCAGGTGGGTTCCCGGCGGTACGGCGTGCCATTTCACGGTGCTCAGGCGGGCGTTCAAGCCTGCAAAAAAATGCCCGCGCTGCTGATGGTTGACGAACTGGCTGAAAAACCGCTGATAGCTGCCGGCAGAATCGTGGTCGCGCAGTTGCCGCGTCAGTTCCGTCATGAACTCCAGCGCAGAGGGGTATTGCTTGAGCGGATGTTCCGGGTCGTGGGGCACATAGGCAATCACCGGAACCGGGGCGTTGGCGGAGTCCACGTCAGGGGCGATGAGGGTGATACCGGTCAGCGCCGTATCCATCATGGCGAGGTTGTAGTAGTTGATCGCACGCCCGCGCCAGCGCAGGTTGCGCCGATCATCGAGCATGCCCTGGATGACCTCGTAGGCGTCGCGGTCAATGTCCTTTTTCGCCAGGGCCAGCTGGGCACAGACGCTCAATGTGCTTTTCTGACTGAAGATGATCCGGTACTGCAAAACCTGGCGGGCCACACGGTTGCCCGAGCGCAGAAACTCGTTCAGATGCTGCTCGTATCGGGCGCCGATATTCAGCTCGCGGCACAGTGACTTGAACTGCTCGATACTCAGTTTGTGCTTGAGCGGCCTGACCGTGAAGTGGCCGTTGGCATCGGGGCGGGTGATGAACTCCGAGTCCGGGCTGAACGCTTCATCACGGGAAAAATTATGCAATGCAGCGTCGAGCAGCGAGACGGTGCGGCTGGTGGTTGCACCGGCAAAGTCATGGGCCCACCACGCGCTGTTGACGGGGGCGTACAGGCGCAGCCAGGTGTTCTCGACATCGTCTTCGACGCCGAAGCGCTGTCGCAACGCCTGCTGTAATAACGGCTTGGCGAAGGCGTAGACGTCTTGCAGACGGCTCAAGGCCTTGTCCACTTCGTTTTGTGCTTTCCAGGCATTCTGCATCTGCTGTTGCAGACGCCGATGTTCGGCGTCCGATACCTCTTGATACCAGGCCGGCAGTTTCAGTCGGTGCAGCTGCAATTCATTGACCCGCTTTGCTGAGCTTGCGCGCAGCCAGGCCGGGATGGCTTTTTCGATCGTCTGATAATGAACACTGACATCCGGTGAGACGAGGTGCGCCGTGCGTGGCGGTTGCCCCTGCGGGGAAAGGGTGGGCATTGCTGGATCGTCCTTGATCAAAAATGGAGCGATCAGCCTAGGCAACGACCGAGGGTGAAAAAAGCGCAAATACCCGGTTGAAAGCGCCGGGGTTGCGCACGGAGGCTTCGAAAAACACGGAGTGAAAAATACCCAGTTACCACCACGTCGCAGTGCTTTCGTGGCTTAGCGGGCGGCGGTGACCTCCGGTGCCTGGCACATCGTGTGCGTGCCCGGTTGCAGGTACGGCGAGAGGATCGGTGCCATACCCTTGAGCACCTGCACCGGCAGTGCCGAGGTGAACTTGAAGTTCTCCGCCGAGCGCCCGGGGACGAATGCGGTGAGCGTGCCGAAGTGGTTGTTGCCGATGTAGAACACAAAGGTCGCAGTACGGTTGATCGACTTCGAACTGAGGATCCGCCCGCCGGAGCCGATGGCTTCGATGCGGTTGTCGCCGGTGCCGGTCTTGCCGCCCATCACCAGCGGGGTGCCGTCAGCCGTTTTGAAACTGCCGGAAACGCGTTTCGCCGTACCCGAGTCCACCACTTGCGAGAGCGCCTCGCGCATCGCCGTGGCAACTTCCGATGGCATCACCCGTTTGCCCACATGCGGGTCGTTGGTCAGACGCGTTTCATACGGGGTGTCTGCAGCAAAGTGCAGGCTGTCGATGCGCAGGGTTGGCATGCGCACGCCGTCGTTGAGGATGGTGCCGATCAGTTCGGCAAGTGCCGCCGGGCGGTCGCCGGAACTGCCGATGGCGGTGGCCAGCGACGGCACCAGATGGTCGAACGGATAGCCGACCTTCTGCCAGCGCTGGTGGATTTCCAGGAACGCTTCGATCTCGAGCATGGTGCGGATGCGGCTGTCGCGGGCGCCCTTGTGCTTGCTCTTGAACAGCCAGCTATAGACTTCCTGACGCTCGAACTGGCTGGCCTTGACCACCTGACTGAAGGTGGCGTCCGGGTTGTGCAGCAGGTAGCCCATCAACCACAGATCCAGCGGGTGCACTTTGGCAATGAAGCCCTGATCCGGCAAATCGTAGGTGCCCGGGCCGTAAGCGTCGTAAAGCCGGATCAAACGATCGTCGGTGAGTTTTTCGGTGAGCTTGGCGCCTTTGAGGTGGGCGCGCACGAAACTGTTGAAATCTTCCTGACTGGCATTGGGCAGCAGGTAGCGGTGCACGGCGGCCATGCGGATCGGGGTCGGGCGCATGCTGTCGAGGAAGGTATCGAGGCGCGCCTGGGTGTCCTTGTTCTTGTACTTCTTCCAGAACTTGAGCAGGAACGAGGTGCCTTCGCGGTCAGCGAAATTGGCCAGGTATTCCTGACGTCGCGGGTCGCGGTCGTCCTTGAGCAGTTCGGCGCTGCTGTTGGGGCCGGAGTAGGTGACGTAGCGCACCACGTCGCGCATCAGGCGAATGAACGGCAGGTTGATCGACTCGCGCAGCGCATCGCGCAGGGTCGGCAGGCGGCCGTTGTCTTCCTTGCGAAAGTTGTGGAACACATGCAGGCCGCCACCGGTGAAGAACGCCTCGCCGGGGCTGGCCGAATATTTGCGGTCGAGCGCGGCGCCGAGCATTTTCGACAGATCATGGTCCTTGTTCTGAATCAGGTAATCGATTACCCACTGGCTCAAGCGATCCTGATCCGGCACTTCGACCTTCTTCAGTTCCGGCACGCTCATGGCGCCGTACTTGTCGTGCAGTTCGGAGATGATCTGCAGATAAGTGGTGAGCACGCGCATCTTCGCCGTCGAGCCGAGCTCCAGCTTGCTGCCCTCGTTGATGTCGAACGGCTGGTCGGTGCTGTCAGTCTGCACGCGTACCCGCGAGCCGTCCGGGGTCAGCTCGAACAGGGTGAAGCTGTAACGCACCTGGGTGGTGCTGGTCGGGGTGAGCAGGCGTTCGCCAATCAGGCCGATCTGCCCGGCAAACGCGGGATCGGCGAGTTTTTTCAGGTACTCGGTGGCCTGGGTCTGCAACTCGCCCTGCAAGGTGCTGGTGGCCGACAGGTCGAGGCGATCGAGGTCGTACAGCGGACGATTGAGCATACTCGCCAGACGGCTGCGGGCGACGCTGATGCCTTTGTTGGTTTCGATCGGCTGGAGGGTCGGCTGGGTCTGCCAGTCGCGGTAAGTGACCTTGCTCGCCAGTGCGGCATCGGCCAGGGCGCTGTCGATCACGCCGCCCTGTTTGAGCAGGCGCAGGTGGCTGTCGGTGAGGTCGGCGAGTTCTTCGCGGCCTTTGGTCAGGTAATGCGAAGGGCGGCGCTGGGCGATCATCAGCGAGAGCATTTCGCGCAGGGCCAGGCCTTTCTCGGCCATGGTTTTCGGATCGGTGGCCGGGCTGTTCAGCTGCGCATTGGCCTGGTTGAAATCGCTGCCGTACCAGACCCGCAAACCTTCGGCCATGCCGTGTACTTCACCATGCCCCGGCACGGCGGAGAGCGGCACGCTGTTGAGGTAGTCGCGGATGATGTTCTGGCGCGCGCCGAGGGTTTCCGGGCCGGGCTGGTAGGCGCGCACGCTGGCGGACAGCATCTGGCGGATCTTCTCGGCGCCCGACACCGTCAGGCCATCAGGCGAATGCCGGTACTTCTCCAGTTGCGTTGCCAGGGTGCTGCCGCCCGCCGATTGCCCCGGCAGATGGAGCAACTTCGCCACTTGCGACCACGCGGCCATGCCGAAACGCGGCCAGTCCACCGCCGGGTTGGCCAGTGGTTGCTTGGGATCGAGCAGAAAGCGGTTTTCGATGAACAGCAGACTGCTGACCACCACCGGCGGAATCGCCGCAAAACTCGAATACAGCTGCTGCGGATACTTGTACTGATACAACGGCGCAGCGCGGCAATCGGTAATCGACAGCCCGGCCTGGATCTTTTCCGAATAGGGCACGAACAGGCCCTTGTCGGTGTAGCTCAGCAGCGCGGGTGAAAATCGCGTCTGCTCGGTGATCACATAATTGCGCTTGAGCAGGCGTGGCAGGAATTCATCGAGAGAGCTGTAGCCCAGACGCAAATCGAACGGCCCGTTGCCCGGATAGCGGATCGCTTCGCTGGGGCCGGGTTCCAGCTGGTATTTGAGCGAAGCGGCGTACTGGCTCAACTCCCGGGACTGGAAACGCGAGGTGCGCATTTCCTTGCTCGCGGCCAGACCCACCACGACGGCAATAATCAGCAGCAATAACCAGAACGCCTTCCAGCCATGTCGGCTGCGGCTTTTTTGGGGGGGAACAGGCGCTTCATCCACACGTTCAGTCGGAACCACGGCTTTACTCGAATCGGTTTGCCACAAAGCGCCCATAGTCGATTGATCCATTCACGCAGATTGATCGGACTTGACTGAAGCTTAGACGGTGGTGGCGGATGGGGGAAAAAAAGTGCGGGGTTTGAGTGGGGTGGTTTCTGAAGAAAACTGCACCTGTGGCGAGGGAGCTTGCTCCCGCTGGACTGCGTAGCAGTCCCAATCTCTTTAATCGCGATCTGTCTGAAACACCGCGTGCGCGGGTATTACGACGGCTTCGCCGCCAAGCGGGAGCAAGCTCCCTCGCCACAGGGAGAGTAGGAGCTTTAGAGCCAGCAGGCGTCCCAAAGCGGGTAATCGCCAATCCGCTCCACCAATCCGGCCCGTAGCGGATTGGCGATGATGTAACGGGCGAACGGTTTCAAGTCTTCGCCATCACGGATGGCGCGGTCGTGATAGCCGGTTTGCCAGAACGCGCCTTTTCGGTTCAGGGCGCGATTAATCGACAATGTGCTGCGGGATTTCACCGCTTGCATCAGACGTTCAATATGCATTTCTTCCAGCTGGACCAACCAATGGAAGTGGTCAGGCATCACCACCCAGGCTATCGAATCGATCCATCGCTGATCATGAGCTCGCCTGAGTTCCGCTACCAATAAACGACCCACCTGCCAATCGCTGAATATCCTGCGGCGCTGATACACCACTGCAGTTATCAGATAGGCACGACCCGATTCCGAATAGCGCCCTCGGCGTAGCCTGTGTGAATGTAGATGTTTACGCATTCCGTTGCGTCCTTCGCGAGTTCAATCCTTATTCACGCTAGTCGCAGCATTCAATAATTGGGTCTGCGATGACTGTACGAAATTTCCGAAAATTTCCAGATTTCGGATCCTCTGTGGCGAGGGAGCTTGCTCCCGCTGGGTTGCGCAGCAGCCCCAATCCCACTAATCGCGATCTGTCTGAAACACCGCGTACGAGGTTTTACGACTGCTTCGCAGCCGAGCGGGAGCAAGCTCCCTCGCCACAGGGGTCTAGACCGTCAAGTTCATCGAAACAGCCTGAATAGAGGCATCCCCTGTGCAATACCACCAACGCAGGTACATGACGATGCACCAACGCTGTGCAATACTCGGCGGCCTTTTTGGTGGCGACTATTCCTACGTAAAGCAGTTAATGCCTCTCCGTAAACCGGCTTTCTGCCGAGAGTTCCCGCTGAATGTTGTGGTTTATAGAGTGAAAAGCCCTGTCACAAGCTTTTTATACTGCACGCCCCGCTGATCTTGCAGGTCGGGACCTGCAAGGCGCGTTTGCCCACGAGGCAGGCGCGGTTTCGGCAAGCCAGGCCTATCGGTCGACGCTTCGCCACTCGGTGGTCATATCCAATAACAAGACGAGGTTGTATCCCTATGCCAGTCGGCAATCACCTGCCCCATGGCGAGACCGCTCACGGCGGCCCGCTCAAACGCGAACTCGGTGAACGGCATATCCGCCTGATGGCGCTCGGCGCCTGTATTGGCGTCGGCCTGTTCCTGGGTTCGGCCAAGGCCATCGAAATGGCCGGCCCGGCGATCATGCTTTCCTACATTCTCGGCGGCCTGGCGATCCTGGTGATCATGCGCGCCCTCGGTGAAATGGCCGTGCACAATCCGGTGGCCGGCTCGTTCAGCCGCTATGCCCAGGATTACCTCGGTCCGCTGGCGGGCTTTCTCACCGGCTGGAACTACTGGTTCCTGTGGCTGGTGACCTGCGTCGCGGAAATCACCGCCGTCGCCGTGTACATGGGCATCTGGTTCCCCGATGTGCCCCGCTGGATCTGGGCCCTCGCGGCGCTGATCAGCATGGGCTCGATCAACCTGATCGCGGTAAAGGCCTTCGGTGAATTCGAGTTCTGGTTCGCCCTGATCAAGATCGTCACCATTATTGCCATGGTGATCGGCGGCGTCGGCATTATCGCCTTCGGTTTCGGCAACGATGGTGTGGCGCTGGGGATTTCCAACCTGTGGGCCCACGGCGGTTTCATGCCCAATGGCGTAACCGGTGTGCTGATGTCCCTGCAAATGGTCATGTTCGCCTACCTCGGTGTCGAGATGATCGGCCTGACCGCCGGTGAGGCGCGGAATCCGCAAAAGACCATTCCGAACGCGATCGGCTCGGTGTTCTGGCGCATTCTGCTGTTCTACGTGGGCGCGTTGTTCGTGATCCTGTCGATCTACCCGTGGAACGAAATCGGCACTCAGGGCAGCCCGTTCGTGATGACCTTCGAGCGTCTGGGCATCAAGACCGCCGCCGGCATCATCAACTTCGTGGTGATCACTGCGGCGCTGTCGTCGTGCAACGGCGGCATCTTCAGCACCGGGCGCATGCTCTACAGCCTGGCGCAGAACGGCCAGGCCCCGGCCGGGTTTGCCAAAACCTCCAACGGCGTGCCACGCCGCGCGCTGCTGCTGTCGATTTTCGCGCTGCTGATCGGCGTGCTACTCAACTACCTGGTGCCGGAGAAAGTCTTCGTCTGGGTGACCTCGATCGCCACCTTCGGCGCGATCTGGACCTGGGTGATGATCCTGCTGGCGCAACTGAAATTCCGCAAAGGCCTGAGCGCCAGCGAACGTGCCGGCCTGAAATACAAGATGTGGCTGTACCCGGTCAGCTCGTATTTCGCGCTGGCGTTCCTGGTGCTGGTGGTCGGCCTGATGGCGTACTTCCCGGACACCCGCGTGGCGTTGTATGTGGGGCCGGTGTTTCTGGTGTTGCTGACGGTGTTGTTCTACGTGTTCAAACTGCAGCCGACCGGTGAAACGCAGGGTGCGGTGCGTTCGGCCACTTGATGTAGCGCGATAGCAAAAGCAAAAGATCGCAGCCTGCGGCAGCTCCTACAGGGTGAATAGATTTCCCGTTTAGGAGCTGCCGCTGGCTGCGATCTTTTGCCGTTTTACCACCGGTCTGAAAGAGCGATACAAACCCGCAAGCAAGGCTCAAACCTGTATCACTTTGCAATCCCGCGCGGCAGTGAACCGGGGCGCAGACATGAAGGCGAGCGCATTTCTCCAACGAGAGCTCAGTCACCGGCAGGCCGTGCTGTTCTTCCTGCTTGCCACCTCGTTGTACGTCCTGCCCCTGATCCTCGCCGACTTCCCCTACATCGACGACAACTGGCGCACGCTGGCCGCCGGCAATGCCTGGGCCGGGCAGGGGCGGTTGTTTGCCGACTGGTTTTTTCAGGCGCTGACCTTCACGGGCGCCGCGCCGAACATCTTTCCGTTGCCGCTGTTGCTCGCCGTCTTAGCGATGAGCCTGGCCCTGACGCGACTGACCTTTCACTACTTCGCCGAACCGACGCTGGCCTGCTGTCTGGTGCCGTTGCCGCTCTGGTACAACCCCTTCCTGTTGCAGAACCTGTCCTATCAATACGACGGCCCGATCATGGCCCTGAGCATGGTCGCGGTAATCTTCGCCATCACGTTCGAAGGTTCATCGCGGGTGCAGCGCTGGCTGGTGCCGGCGGCGTTGCTGGGATTGGCGATCGGGCTGTATCAGATCAGCTTCAATGTGTTTCTCGGTCTGTGTTGTGTCGAGTTGATCAGGGCTGTTCAGCGGCGAACGCCGTGGCCGGAGATCCTGCGGATGGTGGGCTGGAAGCTCGCACAAGCAGGCCTGGGGATCCTGATCTACAGCGTCACGGCTTACCCGTTCATGGAACCGTTGCGAAAAACGGATCTGTTGAACCTGGACACCAACCCGCTGCTGCAGATCGGCATCAATTTCGCTCGGGTCCTGGATAAAGTTGCGCTGTTGTTTCACGGCGGCTACCCGTGGGTTTTCGCTGCACTGGTGTTGTGTGCGATTGCGGGCTGCGTGCGGCTGATTCAGTGCCGCCAACGCCGTTGGCCAACCCTGTTGCTGTGCTTGCTGACGCTGCCAGTGCTGGTCTTGCTGGTGCCGGGGATCACGCTGCTGTTCCGTGACTTCAATGAGGGCGCGCGCACCCTGATGGGCTTCGGCGTGTTGTTGCTGGGGTTGTTCTATCTGGCGCACGTTGCGCTGGCATCCTGGCACCGCCGCTGGCCCTTGCTGCTGATCATCCCGCTGCTGGCGACACTCTCGCTGTCCTTCGCGTATGGCCGGGTACTGAGCCTGCAGAAAACCTTCGCCAGCAGCGCGCTGTACAGCCTGAGCCACGACATCGCCGCCCATCGCGAGCTGCGTGAAGCCAAGCGGATTTACCTCTCGGTGAGCTACTCCGATCGCTGGCTGGCCAGTGCGACCGGTTCATTCAAACAGCTGCCGGTGCTGCACTACCTGCTCAACGTCGACTACTTCATCCTCGCGGAAAGCCTGCCGTCAGCGGGCATCACCAACGTGGTCGCCGAACGCGAACGGCGCAACGCCACCCACGTCGGTTATCAGGGTTTTCCAGCGCTGGTGGACAGCCTGTATTACCGGATTTACCTGATTGGCGATTACGGCTTCATTGTCATGAAAGAGCCCTCTCACGGCAGATTGCTGCAGTGGTAACCCTGACCGTCCGTCGCAATCCACCCCGCACCTGTAATTTCTGACAGTAGACCACTCAAGCGCCTTGCCTTAGCTTCGAAAGTCAGCCGGACCAAGTCATGACAAGGAACCGTAATGAAAGGATTTCCTGCGCTGACAGTGATTGGAATCGCTGATGCATTTATCCACTGGCAGATTTTTTTCGTCCTGTGCAGCGCCATCGGATTGACCCAGGCAGCCAGTAACTTCGCCGCGTTCTGCGTGGCAGCGGCGTTCTCGTTTTACGTGAATATGCTCTACACCTTCGACAGCAAAACGCCGGTATTCGGCTATTTGCTGTTTATCGGGCTGATGGGCGGAGCCAGTTTCGGCATCGGTGCGATTGCCGATGCGCGTGACTGGAGTGGTCTGCTGACGGTCACGGTGTTCACCGCGCTGAACCTGACGTTGGCTTACGGCTTTTTCCGGTTTGCGCTGTTTCGCGGACAACGGACATGAAAGCTTTGGTGGCCGTACCTTTTTTCAAAGATGCAAATGTTTCAGTGCGGGCTGATCTGCTGGCTCTGGCGGCCGTTCTGATTATTGCGCTGTGCGTGCGGTTCTACTCCATTACAGTCCCCGCGATCTGGAATGACGAGGCCTACAGTCTGCTGCTGGCTCGAGAAACGCCGGCGCGCATCTGGGCGTTGACCGCTCTGGATGTGCATCCGCCGCTTTATTATGTGCTGCTGCATTATTGGGTGGCAGTGTGGGGAGAGTCTCCTTTGGCGGCTCGTGCATTCAGTGTGTTGGCCGATATCGGCACGTTGCTGCTTTGCATCAAGCTGATGAGTCTGATCTCGACACGCAGGGCTACCTGGATTGCTGCGGTACTGCTGGCGCTACTACCGATTTCAGTGCGTTACAGTCAAGAAGTACGGATGTACACATTGCTTGGATTCTGGCTGATTGCTGCAACCGTGGCATTGCTATGTTGGGCAAGACAGCCTGAGCAAAAACGCTTTGCGTTGATCTACGTTTTGCTGATGACTGCCGCGTTTTATACCCACTACTTCGCAGGATTGTGTGTGCTGGTGCATTGGCTGTTCTGGTGGCAGAGCCGCGGTATCCACGCCGGGACGGCAATCGCGATCGAGTATTGGTTTCTGGCCAATATTGCCATCGTGTTCTGGTACTTGCCCTGGATTCCTCATCTCCTTTACCAATTAGCTGATACGGAACTCTTGAATTGGATAGAGCCCGTGACTTTGCAGAAAGCTTTGGCGCTTGTTTGGCAGTTCACAGTGATGGGCGATGACACCCTCCAGTCGCCGGTGTGGAAGTTGGTTCCACTGGTGTTAATGCTGCTGTTCGCGGTAACAATCACTTCAAGCAAGACCAGTGAGCGGCCTATTGGCTGGCTTCTGGTCAATTATTTTTTTGTGCCATTAACAGCCCTTTATCTGATTGCCTTGACTCATGCACTATTTGTAACTCGATACCTGCAGTTTTCGGCGCCAGCCTTGGCAATGATGACAGCGGTCGCGCTGGATAGATGGGGTTCGCGTCGCGCTTTGTTGTCCAAAACAGTGTTATTAATTTGTGTTGTTGCGCAATTACATGGGCTGACTATGGTTTACCGACAAACCGATGGCCTTGAGGGGACTGGAGCTCGAAGAGAGAGTGAGTTCAGCACCTTGATGACTCAAATGAGTCATAACGCCCGTCCGGGGGACGAAATTATTGTCAGCACGGAGTTCTGGATCATATCGGTCGATTACTACAACACGACAGGCATTAAGCCCAAAATTGCTACCAAGTTATCGATCGACAGCTTTCTAAAACTTACGAGTCGTGGCGCATTGAGTCTGATAGACGATCCGGCTGCGCGAGTCTTTATCGATGGTGTAACGAACGTCGATTTTCATAGCCGAAGAGTTTGGTGGATTACCTATTCAAGCCTGCCCGATGGCTGGCCTCTTTTTAAGCAGAGGCGAACACCCTCACTCGTGTTTGATGGTGTAAGTTTTTCCCTTTACTTGTTCACGCCAGACGCGCCAGCCATCGTGCAGGCCAGCACGTCTGCAACAAGTTATGCCGCCGCTATCTCCTGCGGCTCAAAACTGTCCGCCCGCGCCATCTGCCACATCCGCGAATAGAACTCGCCATTCACCTCACCCGTGAGCAATTCCCCCGGTTTCAGAAACACATGCAGCTGCGAGAACAGTTTGATTTCGGTCGCCGACATGCGTCGTACCAGGTGCTTGGCCGACAGTTGTGATGGATGCTCAAGACCGGCCGCCGCCAACATTTCCGCCAGTGCCTTGAGCGTGTTGCGGTGGAAGTTGTAGACGCGCTGGGCCTTGTCCGGGACGACGAGGGCGCGTTGGCGCAGGGCGTCTTGCGTGGCGACACCGGTCGGGCATTTGTTGGTGTGGCAACTTTGTGACTGGATGCAGCCGATGGCGAACATGAAACCGCGCGCGGAGTTGGCCCAGTCGGCACCGATGGCCAGCACGCTGGCGATGTCGAAGGCGCTGACGATCTTGCCGCTGGCGCCGAGTTTGATCTTGTCGCGCAGATTCAGGCCGACCAGGGTGTTGTGCACAAACAGCAGACCTTCGCGCATCGGCACGCCGATGTGGTCGGTGAACTCCACGGGCGCAGCGCCGGTCCCGCCTTCCTTGCCATCAACCACGATGAAGTCCGGCAGAATTCCGGTTTCCAGCATGGCCTTGGCGATGCCCATGAACTCCCACGGATGCCCGAGGCAGAACTTGAAGCCCACCGGTTTGCCGCCGGACAGTTCGCGCAGTTGCTTGATGAAATGCATCATTTCGATCGGCGTGGAAAACGCGCTGTGGCGTGACGGCGAGATGCAGTCTTCGCCCATCATGATGCCGCGGGTGTCAGCGATTTCCTGGGTGACCTTGTGCTTGGGCAGGATCCCGCCGTGGCCGGGTTTGGCGCCCTGGCTCATCTTGATTTCGATCATCCGCACTTGTGGATTCTGCGCCTGGGCGGCGAAGCGTTCCGGGTCGAAACGGCCGTCGCTGGTGCGGCAGCCAAAGTAGCCGCTGCCCAGTTCCCAGGTCAGGTCGCCGCCGTGTTCGCGGTGATACGGGCTGATGCTGCCTTCGCCGGTGTCGTGGGCGAAGTTGCCGAGTTTGGCGCCCTGATTCAGGGCGCGGATGGCGTTGGCGCTGAGCGAGCCGAAGCTCATCGCCGAGATGTTGAACACCGAGGCTGAATACGGCTGGGTGCACTGCGGGCCGCCGACGGTGACGCGGAAACTGCTCGGGTCGCTCAACGGCGCCGGGCGCATCGAGTGGCCGATGAATTCGAAGCCCGATTGATAGACGTCGATCAGCGTGCCGAAGGGTTTGTCGGCGCTTTCATTTTTCGCCCGCGAATACACCAGCGAACGCTGGGCGCGGGAGAAGGGCAGGGCGTCGCTGTCGGATTCCAGCAGGTACTGGCGGATCTCCGGGCGGATGCCTTCGACCAGATAGCGGATGTTGCCCAGGATCGGGTAGTTGCGGCGCACCGCGTGCGGGCTCTGCAGCAGGTCGAACAGACCAAGCAGGCTCAGTACGCCGGTGACGGCGGTGATCGGCCACAGCCAGTCGTGTTCGAGAAAGGGCAGGCTGGCGAGGGTGAAAATCACGCAGACGGCAAAGAAGGCGTAGCGGCTGAGGAGTGACAGGCTCATACGGTTTCCTTGGTTCGGACTCAATGGTTTACCCGTGGCGCGCAGACTGGCTTGCTCTTGTGGCGAGGGAGCTTGCTCCCGCTGGGTTGCGCAGCAGCCCCAAACCTGGCATCACGGTCTGTCTGCTGCATCGCGTGTCCAGATTTTGCGACTGCTGCGCAGTCGAGCGGGACGGTGCGACGATTCGACAAGCTCCCTCGCCACAGGGGATTCCAAGCTTCAGAGATCTCCTGCGTGCCAAGGCTTTTCAGGCGTTCTGCGCCTGGAGAAAAATCGAAAACAGCTCCGACTGGGATTTGATCCCCAGCTTGCTGTACATGTGTTTCTTATGGACTTTCACGGTTTCTACGGAGATTTCCAGCTTACGGGCGATTTCTTTACTGGAGCAACCGCTGAGCATCAAACGCCCGACATCCAGCTCCCGGGCGGTCAGTTGCGCGCCCTTGAGTTGTTGCACCGACGCCTCCAGCTGCACCCGCCAGTCCGCCGATGCAGGCGCGGCAGCGAGGGCCACGGTCTGGTTGATCTCGTACGGCAGGCGCTGACGCAACAGGCCCAGCACCCAAGGCTGGATCAATGACAGCAAGGCAATCTGTTCGCCAGTGAAACGTTTTTCACTGCCCAGCGACAGGCACAACGTGCGTTCGCCTTCGAGCTGGCAATTGAACTGGATTTCGTCGGCGACCACATTCAGACGAAAGTATCGCTGGTAATACTCGGTCAGCTCGAAATGCTCCGGCGCCACCTCGGACAGGCGGTACAACCCGGTGCGCGACTGCTCGCGACAGGCGATGTAGAACGGGTCGAGCAGGTACAACCCGCGCAGATAATCCTGAAACAACGGGTCGGGACTGCCGTCCGCGCCGGGGCATTCGGCGAATACCTGCGGGTGCTGATCGGCGCTGAACAGCAGCACCACCCAGCTATCGAACGCCACGTACTGGTCGAGCAGGCGCACCAGTTGCGCCCAGAAATTCGGCTTGTCGAGCGCGTCGATCAGTTGGCCGACGGCGCGGTGCCAGGTGATGTCATCAAACGAAACGGACATGGACTACCCCTATCGGGTTACCCCGGCCGCGTGATTCCCTGGCCGGTTGCTTGCTGCGCATACTGGCCCACAGACAGCCACCGGGCAATCTTTCAGCGCCCGGCCATGACCACAAGGACTCGCGATGAAAGTCGAACTCGCCCAACTGGCGGGCCGTGACAAAGACACGGCGTATAACCTCGAACGTGCCCTCGCGGCGATTGCCGCGTGCGCGGCCGACACGCAACTGATCGTGTTCCCGGAAACCCACCTGATGGGCTTCCCGAGCGCCGACACCGTGGCGCAGATCGCCGAGCCGCTGGATGGCCCGACCGTCAGCGCGGTGCTGGCCGCCGCCCGCGAGCGCAACATCGCTGTGGTGATCGGCATGGCCGAAAGCGACAACGGGCGCTTCTACAACACCACGCTGCTGATCACCCCGGAAGGCATCGCCCTCAAGTACCGCAAGACCCACCTCTGGGCGTCGGATCGCGGCGTGTTCGAACCCGGCGACCGCTATGCCACTTGCGAGTGGAACGGCGTGCGCGTCGGCCTGCTGATCTGCTACGACATCGAGTTCCCCGAATCCGCCCGCGCCCTGGCGCAACTGGGCGCCGAGTTACTGATCGTGACCAACGGCAACATGGACCCCTACGCCCCGACCCACCGCACCGCGATCATGGCCCGCGCCCAGGAAAACCAGGCGTTTGCGCTGATGGTCAACCGCGTCGAGGCCGGGGATGACGGTTTGATGTTTGCCGGCGGCAGTGCGCTGGTCGATCCGCTGGGAACGCTGTTGTTCGAGGCGGGGCGTGAGGAGGGGCAGTTCAGCGTCGAGCTGGATTTCGACCGGTTGGAGATTGCGCGCAAGGATTATCGCTATCTGGATGATCAGCGCTTGAAGCTGCCGGGGGAGGTGGTGGAGCACACGTGCGGATTGCGTGAGTTGCTGATTCCTGCGCGCTGAAGATCAAAAGATCGCAGCCTATTGCAATGCGTACTCCTGTAGGAGCTGCCGAAGGCTGCGATCTTTTATCGATTCATCTGACTCACTCAAAACAACAAAGCCACACCCGAAACATTCGCCGAACTCGGCTCTGCCATAAATCCAATAAAATCCGGAGTAAGTCGCCCATGGCCCATTTGCAACGCACCCTGTCATTAGGCTCGGTGGTGCTGTTCGGCATCGCCTACATGACGCCGATCATTGTCCTCGGCACCTTTGGCATCCTCGCGCAATCCACTGCCGGCATGGTTCCGGCCGCGTATCTGGCAGCACTGGTGGCGATGTTCTTCACCGCCCTGAGCTACGGGCGCATGGCCGCTGCGTTCCCGGTCGCCGGTTCCGCCTACAGCTACGTGCGCAAGGCGATCAGCCCCAAGCTCGGCTTCATCGCCGGTTGGGCGGTGCTGCTCGATTACCTGTTTTTGCCGATGGCCATCTGGCTGATCGGCGCGGCGTTCTGGCGTCGGCGTTCCCGTCGATCCCGCAGTGGATCTGGGTACTGGCGTTCATCGGCATCACCAGCGCGATCAACATCATCGGCCTGAAACTGGCCAACGGCATCAACGCCTTGCTGATGCTGGTGCAATTTCTGGTGCTGATCGCTTTCGTCGCGCTGTGCGTGCACTACGTCGGTGGCGATGCGCGCACGCCGTTGTGGTCGCTCAAACCGTTCTTCAACGGCGACATGCAGATGCCGCTGATCATGAGTGGCGCGGCCATCGCCTGTTACTCGTTCCTCGGTTTCGACGCGGTCAGCACTCTGACCGAAGAGACCCGCGACCCACGCCGCACCATTCCACGGGCGATCATGTTGATCACCCTGATTGGCGGGCTGATCTTCGTCGGCGTGTCGTACTTCGTACAGATCGCCCACCCGTCGGTCCAGTTCGACAGCGTCGACTCGGCGGCCTATGAAATTGCGCGCAACATCGGCGGCGACCTGTTCGTCTCGATCTTCCTCATTGGCTTGATCGTCGGCCAGTTCGCCTCGGGGCTGTCCGCTCAGGCCAGTGGTTCGCGCCTGCTGTTTGCGATGGGCCGCGACGGCGTGTTGCCCAAGTCATTTTTCGGCACCTTGCATGCGCGCTTCGGCACACCGGTCAACAGCATCCTGCTGTGTGCAGCGGTGGCGTTGCTGGCACTGAAACTCGACGTGACCACCTCGACCTCGTTCATCAACTTCGGCGCGTTCCTGGCGTTCAGTCTGGTCAACCTGTCGGTGATTTTTCACTACTGGATCGGCGGCGAGAAAAAAGGCCCGCGTGAGCTGGTGCTGTTTCTGATCTTCCCGTTCATCGGGCTGGTGGCGGACTTGTGGCTGATGGTCAGCCTGGATCACCTGGCGGTGTATCTGGGCCTGAGCTGGCTGGCGATTGGCGTGGTGTATCTGGCGGTGCTCACGGGCGGCTTTCGTCGTCAGCCTCCGGAGATGGATTTTCAGGAAGCCACGTAAGATCTCGGCAGCGGCTTTGCTGCACACCGGCAAGCATGTGATGCTTGCCGTTTTTGTGAAGGCTTTGTCTGACATGTCGACTTTTTCCGCTCCACCTTCCGGCCTCATCCGTATCGCCGCTGCGCTGTTGCTCAACACCGAAGGCCAGACTCTGCTGGTGCGCAAACGCGGCACCACGGCGTTCATGCAGCCGGGCGGCAAGATCGAAGCCCATGAGTTGCCGGTGCACGCACTGGCCCGCGAGCTGGAGGAAGAGCTGGGCCTGCAGATCGACCCGGCGCAGGCATCCTTCCTTGGCCAGTTCTCGGCGCCGGCGGCCAATGAGCCGGGATTCGTCGTGCAAGCGGAGATTTTTCAGCTGACCATCGACGCCGATGTGACGCCCGCTGCCGAAATCGAGGAAGTGATCTGGATCGATCCGGCGACTGAAACGGGTCTGGTTCTGGCGCCATTGACACGCGACCTGATCCTGCCGTTTTATCGCAGATCACTGACGGCGCTCGCCTGATCATTCACGCAAAGGATATCGCCATGATCCCGCTTCAAGACCTGCTGATCTTCGCCGCCGCCGCGCTGTTGATGGTACTGACGCCGGGGCCGAACATGATCTACCTGATCTCGCGTTCGATCTGTCAGGGACGCAAGGCCGGAGTCACCTCGTTGCTCGGTGTGGTGGCGGGATTTTTCGTGCATATGTTTGCCGCGGCTGCCGGTTTGACAGCAGTGTTTCTGGCGGTGCCGATGGCTTATGAAGTGTTGAAGTGGGCCGGTGCGCTGTACCTGCTGTGGCTGGCCTGGCAAGCGGTCAGATCCGGTGCGCGCTCGCCGTTCGAAGCGCAGCAACTGCCGGCGGATTCGTCACGCAAACTGATCACCATGGGCTTTCTTACCAGCGCACTGAACCCGAAAATCGCCGTGTTCTACCTCTCGGTGTTTCCGCAATTCATCAGCCCTGAACACGGTTCGGTGTTCACTCAGAGCATCATTCTTGGCCTGACCCAGATCAGCGTCAGTTTCAGCGTCAATCTGCTGATCGCGCTGTTCGCGGCGGGCATCGCTTCGTGGTTCGTGCGCAACCCGACATGGCTGGCGCTGCAGCGTTATTTCATGGGATTTGTACTCGCCGGTCTGGCGGTGCGCCTGATGCTTGAACAACGCAGGACGGCCTGAACATGTGGATCGAACGCCTCGACGCCAGTCATGCGCTGGCTTACCGCGAGCTGATGCTCGAAGCCTACGACCGCCATCCGCAGGCCTTCACCTCCAGCGTGCGCGAGCGCGCGGTGATGCCGCTGAGCTGGTGGGAAGCGCGGCTGACCAGCAAGCTCGACGCGGTGTTCGGCGCGTTCGAAGACGGTCGGCTGGTGGGCATCGTCGGCCTGGCGTTCGAACCTCGGGAAAAGGCCCGGCACAAGGCAACGGTATTCGGCATGTACGTGTCGGCGGAATTTCGTCAGCGCGGGCTGGGGCTGAAATTGATGGAGGCCGTGCTGGGCGAAGCGCAGCAGCATCCGGCGCTGAAAGTCATTCAATTGACCGTCACCGCTGGCAACGACGCAGCATTTCATCTGTACCAGCGCTGCGGCTTCATCCAGTTCGGCCTCGAGCCGATGGCAGTGCGGGTCGGCGAGGACTACTTCGACAAGATCCACATGTGGTCCGCGCCTTTCGTGCCAACCGCCAGCCTCAACGAACCGCGCTGACCCCATCCAGCGTCGAGAACGAAGTGTCCTTGGCCGTCAGCAGGAAATCGCGCATGTACGGCGCATCGAGCATGTCGGCGCGGATCGCCGCGTACAGCGTGGCAAACAGACCCTTCTCGCCCAGGCGCTTGGCCTTCACGTAACCGCGCGAGCTGTATTCGTGCAGCGCCCAGTGCGGCATGCCGCAGACGCCACGGCCGCTGGCGACCAGTTGCATCATCATCACCGACAGCTCCGAGGTACGCACTTGCGCCGGTTCGATGTCGGCCGGTTCGAGGAAGCGGGTGAAGATGTCCAGCCGATCGCGTTCTACCGGGTAGGTGATCAGCGTTTCAGTCAGCAGGTCTTCGGGGACGATGTACGGTTTGCTCGCCAGTGGGTGCTGGTTGGCCACCGCGAGCATCGCTTCGTAGGTGAACAGCGGCACGTAAGTGATGCCGGCGATGTCCAGCGGATCGGAGGTCACCACCAGATCCAGATCGCCGCGGGCCAGTGCCGGCAACGGGGCGAAGGCGAAGCCCGAGGCGAGGTCGAGTTCGACTTCCGGCCAGGCGTCGCGGAACTGATCGATGGTCGGCATCAGCCACTGGAAACAGCTGTGGCATTCGATCGCCATGTGCAGGCGCCCGGCGGTGCCACCGGCCAGACGACTGATGTCGCGTTCGGCGGCGCGTAGCAGCGGCAGGGTCGCGTCAGCCAGTTGCAGCAGGCGCAGGCCGGCGCTGGTGAAACGCACCGGTTTGGTCTTGCGCACGAACAACGGCATGCCCAGGCGTTCCTCCAGTTCCTTGAACTGGTGCGACAGCGCCGATTGGGTCAGGTGCAGACGGTCGGCGGCATCGACCAGGCTGTCGGCCTCGCGCAGGGCGTGCAGGGTTTTCAGATGACGGATTTCAAGCACTGCTGGCCCCATGAAGAAAATTTGTGATCATGACGAAAACGGTGAGTTTGTCTCATGTTGACGGCGCTGTCGACCGCTCAAGCAGCAGCGGGGCACAGTCAGTGCCCCGCTGGTTTTGCGCTAGAGATCAGCGAAATGCCGGATTCCCAGCGGTTTGCCGATATCGCCACGCCAGATCGCCTCGACCTGCGCACCGCCGGCGGCTTGGGCCTGCTGCCATTGCAGGCCAAGATTGCGTTGTTCCGGCAATTTCAGATGGGCTTTGACGAAGTCGGCGAACGGCACCTTGTCCGAGGTGTAGTGAAAGTGCGCATACCACAGCGTGCGCGGCGGCGTGCTGGTGAGGTCGCGCACCTCGTATTCCTGAAGAAAGTCCTTGCGCCCGTCAGCGCGTTTGCCCAGTGCCCGCAGCGATCCTTCCTTGCGAATCTCTACCACCTGCTGTTGCAGCAAATAATCCAGATAGCCTTCGGTAGGCGTCTTGCTGCGCAGTGATTGATCGATGCGCAGCGTGCGGCCGGTACGCTGAAGTTCTGCGGCCGTGTCGTGCAGTTGTCGCACCACAGGTTCAGTCGGTGACAATCGCTCGATAGTCTGCGCGCGGGTGCTCAGCTCTGTTGCTTCGCTGACGAGCATGTGTTCCAGATCCACCGGCAGCATGTCCTGGGGAGCGTAGGCCTGAACCCGGTTGCTGTAGGCCGGAACCGCCGCGAGACGTTTTCGCGCCTCGGCCAGCAACGGCTGAACATCGGTCGGCAGTGGTGCAGCGGCTGGCGCGGGTTGGGCTTGCAAGTGGTACTTGCCAGTGGAGCGCGGCAGCCAGGTTTCGCGGAACCCGTCGATGCCTTCGACAGTGAAGCGTTTTTCCCGGGTGCCGGCGTCGATAGTTTCCGTGCCGATCAACAACTGGTTGTCCTCGGTTTCGAACAGTTGCCTGCCGCCGGGCTCTTTCGGCTTGATTGGCGGACGCTGTTTGATCGCATGCCGCGCGTGTTCTTCAACCTTGCTCAGACCGTCGAGAAACGGCCCGACCTGTTCCAGATCCAGATGCTGCGCATAACCCAGCGCCCAGGCGTTGAGCTGACGGCGGAAACCGGCATAAATCTGCAGACAATCCTCGATCACCCGATTGCGCTGGGCCACGCTGGCGCTGACCTCTGGCAGGTGATGCTGAGTCAGCAGCGCGCGCCCGACCTTGACCCGGGCGTCTTTGAGCTGGGTATGAAAATACACCCAGGACAGGTCGCTGACCGCATCGTAGCGAGTAATGATTTCCAGCAGATGTGCAGTTCTCAGGTAGTGGTGCGTGTTGTCGCCAAGGTTGCGGTTGAGATTGCTCATGTCTGTCGCCATTCGGGCTTTCTGCGCGCGATTGCTGATGCGGTTGTTCCACAGGTTGGCCTGCCCGGTGATTGCGTGCAGTTGATCGAACTCCTTGAGGAAATCCTTGCGTACCAGCTTGCGCCGGGCCATGAGTTTTATATGGGCCGCTGTATTGCCGAAAGGGGTGGCATCGGACTCGGCAACCAGTGCGTCGATCCGGTTCAGGTGTTCCAGCAGGCGATCGCGGGCGACGGTGACGCGCTGTACGGCGCGGTCGACCACGATCCAGGCACAGCGGCTCTGGATGTCTTCGATTTGCAGACGCTTGCGGCCGTGGCTCAGGGGCAACAGTTCGGCAAGGTTGTCATATTGGGCGATCGCGATGTCGATGTCGTTGAGGCACGCTGTGTCGACCGCTGCCTGTAGTGGCTTGCGCAGGGCAACGTCGAGTTTCTGGTAGTTCTCCAGTAACTGGTTGGAAGCGCGTGTCTGGGTGTCGAGGCGCCGGGTATAGGCGTCGGCGGTGTTGGTCAGGGTCAATTGCCTGCGCAACTGCCGATCGGTCCACCAGCGCGGCAACCACTGGCGAATTGGCGCGGGCCAAAGAGGGTCCATGCCGTCGGCCAGATGTCCGAGCACCGCGCCGCCGCCGGCACCGCCACCGTCCATAACGGTGCCGTACACCGCGTAATGGGTGTTCCACTGGCCGTTTTCGTCGAGGGCGATTGGTTGTTTGTAGCTGCGCATCCGTGAGCCATAAAGCCTCCAGCCACGCGGCGCATCGCTGAGCTGAACCCGATAGATGCGGCCCTGACGAAGGATGAAGTCGCCATCGGCGTGGCGGTAGACGTTGCGATAGACACCGTGGGTGGCCGGGTGCAGGCCGGCGAGGGAGATTTCGAATTCGTACTCGTAACCCTTGAAGCGCTCGAGCGACTGCCGTGCCCATTGCCAGGACGTCGACATCGCGGCGGATCTGCCCAGTACCGCGCGTTGCCGCTGGCGGCTGGCCAGACGTGCGGCTGCGGGTGCCGAGACTGTTCCGGGAAGCACATCCATTGCCGCGTCGATCAGCGACAGCAGCACCGCTTCCACCTCCGCCAGACCATGTCCGAGCTCGCCGCGCAAGAACGCCGCGACCGCCAGATTGGTACTGTTCCAGGCGTCATACAGGGCCACCGCCGTGCCCACGAACGGCAACATGCCGATGGCCATTTTCAGATAGTTGAACAACGCCCCGGACTTCAGTGCACAGCGTTCCAGATACAACGCATCGTTGGACCGCGAACTGCTGCGATGGGCCTCCAGCAACCGGCCCATGTGCACGTTCAATAGATGAAAGGCCAGCGAGGTGGTCGCCGGCCAGGCCATCCCGATGCCGATCAACGCATCGAAATTGCGCAGTTGTGCCTGGTTGATCCGGCTGACATGGCTGGCAAAATCGCCGCTCACGGCGCGTCCGGCCAGGTAGCTGACCACGTTGCTGTCCACACAACGCCTGAACAGATCCACTCGCGCCTGTTCCAGTGTTTCGTATTGACGCAGGAAGATCGCGTCGGTGCTGTCGGGCAGGTACAGCAGGGTCAGGCCACTGGTTTGCTCGACAATGAACGTGACACCCGCGAGCGTGCTCGGTCCCTGATGCGCGGTGTCTTCACCACCGACGGTCAGGTGCACCGGCAGCAGCGCGATACGTTGTCCATTAACGGCATACGCCTGAGGTGTAGTCGCCTCAATGGCGACCTTCAGCACGGCATGGCCGGCACTGTCGATGTGCCGTTGCAGCAGGGCGAATTCACCTTGCAACCGGAGCATCAGCCGCCACGGTTCGCTCAGGCATTCACGGCGCCAGGCCTGCTGAAACGCCGGTTCTGCCGGCGCGCCGAAAAACGCCTGGCGAATCAGTTCTTCGTAACGTCCGGGCAGATCCAGCTCTGTCACCAGTTTGCTTAAATAGGCCGGAGTGATCCCGGCTTCGAGGCTCTGTCGATCAGTGGGATTCTCGGCGCTGATTCTGGCGCGCATGAACGAGAGGCGCAGCCACATGTCCTGATCGATATTTTCCTGTGCCAGTTGTTCAAGGCTGAGGTCGCCGCGCTTGTCGCTCGCGGTCAGGACATTGCGTTGCGGTGTGCCAGGCGCGGCGCCTTCCATCACGGTTTTTTGCCAGGAGGTCGAATCGGGCAGATCGAGGCTCACGCTCACGCTTTGTCTGAGTGCGAAGTCTGTACGCAAGCGGGCGTCGATGCGCTGTTCGGCGAAGGCCTGACGCGGCGGTAATTCCCGTTCTAGCAAGGTGTGGGCGCGTTGCATGGCGCCCAGGTACTGGCTGATCAGCGTTTTGATCCGTGCACGTGGCGCGTGGTCCAGCTTTTCAAACCATGCAGGCAGGTTGCCGGCCAGCGCCGCGCTGCGGTCTTGCGCCTGACGTTCGGTAAATGCCCGTTCACGGGCCTGTGCGACCGGTACGGTCAGGCGTGGCAGGTGTTGTTCGCGCAGCATTTCCATCTCGGCCCGGCGTTCGTCGGCACGGTCGGGCAGCGGGTTGTCGCGCAGGATCTGCGCGGCCTGCTGTTCGCATTGATAAAGCTGTTGATCGAGGGACCAGGCGAGCGGGTCATTAGTGAGAGGTGTGAGATACAGGGTCAGCCCGCCGAACTGGCCGGGCCAGTAAAGCAGCAGGCTGTCGCTTGAGTCGGACGCCAGCGCCGCCGTCGTCGCGATGATCAGTACGCCTCGAAGATCCTCGACGGCAGTAATGTCCTGATCTGCCGCCGCCAACGATACGCGGGCGATAACCCCGTCCGCTGTCGGCAGGTTGTGCCCCGGTGCGTCGAGTAACGCGATGACGCGTCGATGCTCTTCGACGGTCAGATGGTCCAGCGCCCGTTGCAGTTCGACCTCGGCGCGCAGTCCCGCGATACGCGCCTGCAGCAGGGCATGGTAGTGCACGTTGCTGGCCTGGCGCAGTTCGAGCATCGTCAGTGGATGCTGGCTGTCGAGCAGGGCGGATGCCGCGTCATGACTGGCTTGCTGCGCGTCGCTCAAAGCATCGAATCGTTGCGCCAGTTGTTGGCGTTGCGGACTGTCCGGATCGGCGTCGCCAAACAAGCGTTCAAGCGCACGTTGTTCAAGCGCCAGCGTCTGTCGGCGCAGATCCAGGGGAATGTCGGCAACCAGCAAGCCGAAGGGTGCGACCTCATCGACGGTTGGCCCGGCATCCTGCGGCGGAGCGGATGCTACCGGGAAAAATTTGTCGAGCACGGCCCAATTGGCACCAGTGCTTGTCGAGGTGGACATCAGTGGTTCAATTCCGCGTTTGAGCGGATCGTTACCGAACTCGATGAAGTCCAGCGAGGTGGTGCGTAGCGGACCCGGGAGCTGGTCAATCAGCCAGCGTTCAAGAGCGGTCTGCTGTTCGAAACGCATCAACGGTTGCGGGAAAGTGGGCAGATAAAGCAGCAGGGTTTTCTCAAGTTGGATCAGCAACGTGCCGTACACGCGCAGACGGCTGTTATCGACGCGGTTGAGTACCGGTTGCGCGACCCGCAGGTCCGCCCCGACCTTCCTCGAAGGAGTGAGGAGCTGCGCCAGCCTGTGTCGTTGTGAGGCGTCGAGCTTGCCTTCGACCTCCGCCCATTGAAGCGCGGCCTCGAAATGCAGGTGATAGAGACTCAGGGCATGCTCGCGCCGCGACACCGCAGTGCCGGGCGCGCGGGCTCCCCACCAGGCGCTTTCGGGCTGTTGGGGATGGTGGGCCATGAGATCCAGCCATTGCTGGTGACAGTCGTTCAAACGAGCCGTCGCCGACAGGTAAAGCGTTTGATCGACGTATGGCTGTAGCCGATGATCAAGGCCGAAATCGGCCGTTGCAGGGGGCAGTGCGTGGGACATGCGACAAGGCTCCAAAAGGCATGCAGGCCGGGAATTTCCGGGCATACATGCCATTAGAGGCGAGCCGTCACAGGGCCCTGCGGTACATAGTTATCGCTTGCTCGCGCATTCGTTTCAGTGGGTGTCCACCTCAGGTCATGGGCGATCAACCAATACCTCAAATGATCAAAGCCGGCAGGACTCACCAACGTTCTGATCTGTCTCGCGGAATGCAAACCGCGCATTTTTAGCAGAGGTCGGCATCGTCAGTTTGATGATCGGGACGATTTTGCCCTTTGATTCTTTGTAGAAGTCGCATTGGTTATGCCTCGCCACGGCCAGTCCGCTATCCACGTAGAAAAACGCTTCGATGGGCAGTTGCTCCGGGATGCCTCTCTTCCAGGTCGCGATGATGAGTTCGCTGAATTCATTGAACCCCGGACGCCCGACGGGCTTGCGCGCGATCGCGCGGATGGCTTGATAAAACGAGTCGGCGGCAAGCTCATTCATTTGGTCGCGCACATCGAAGCTGCACTGATAGCGGAAATAATCGACGTTGTGGGTTAAGGTGTGGGCGACCCACTGTTCGGCCGTGGTGATGTCCTGGGACTGGCAGCGTTTACTGACGACAGGGTAAGAGTTGGATGCACCACAGCCTGGTTTATCCCTTTCCATTGTTGCGCCGTCGATGGGAAACACGCACAGCACCATGGTCTGCAAAGTGCCCACCGGGCGTTTCAATACCGGGTAAATGATGTAGCCATTGTTCCGGTCTCAGGGCAGGTGCCTGAAACTGGCGTCTTTGCGGAAAAACGAGAACGACATTCCGCCCAGCTTAGTGGCATCGGGACTCGGATCCCAGACATGGAAACCGTTCGGGGTGTCGGTGGCGCGCAACATCAGGCCGGAGCAGAGAAAGGCTGGCTGGGCGCGCCGTTACACATTCTGATGGTTTCGTCATAGCGTTTTTGCAGTTCGGCAGCGACCTCGATGCCGCTCCCTGAAGGCGTCTGCAGTACCTGGGTGACCTCCATCGGTGGCGTGCTGCAAGCAGAGAGCAACAGTGCGAGTGCAACGAACCGGATTCTCATCAACTTTCCTCCAGGACAGATTGTGTTGTCCCGGTCGCAGTGCAACGAAAAGCACGCGTGCGCACTACTGACAGAAATGACAGTTGCAACGAACGGTTGCGGCTGCCAACAAATGACCGCTCGGCAAACTTCATCAAACTGTCATGCAACTGTGGCAGCGCGCTTGAACAAACTTCATCAGACTCGCGCTCTACTGGGGTTCTGCGTTTCGGTGTTTTTTCATGCGTTTATTTTTTCTGTTGGCCGCGCTGTTGTTCGGCCTGCCGTCGATGGCGGCTTCGCGTTGCGACGTCAATGTACCGACCGAACGGGTCGATCTGGCACAGGTGAGCCTGGCGTACCAGAGCATCGGCCGTGCTTCGGATCCGGCGCTGTTGCTGGTCATGGGCCTGGGTGGCCAGTTGATCCACTGGCCGGACGAGGTGGTGGTTGCGCTGTGTCAGCAGGGTTTTCGAGTGATCCGCTATGACAACCGCGATGTCGGCTTGTCGACCTGGCGGCAGGCCCCGGCCGACGCCAACCTGACGTTTGAAGTGCTGCGCTACAAGCTCGGCTTGCCGGTGTCGGCGCCGTACTCGCTGACCGACATGGCCGACGATGCGCTGGGTTTGATGGACGCGCTGCACGTCGACCAGTTTCACGTACTGGGCGCGAGCATGGGCGGAATGATCGCCCAGCATCTGGCGGCGATGGCTCCGCAACGGGTGGAGAGTCTGACGCTGATCATGACCAGTTCCGGCGCCGAAGGTTTGCCGGCGCCGAGTGCGGCGCTGGTGCAATTGCTGGCACGGCGCGGCGCACCGAATCGCGAGGTGGCACTGGAGCAGCAGGCTGATCTGTTGGCGGCGCTCGGTAGCCCGGCAGTAGCTGATGATCGGCAGGCGTTGCTGCATCAGGCAGCGGTGGCCTACGACCGGGCGTTCAACCCTGAAGGCGTGAAGCGCCAGATCATGGCGATCCTCGCCGAGCCTAGCCGGGTCACCTTGCTCAATCAACTGCGTGTGCCGACCCTGGTGGTACACGGCACGGCCGATCCGCTGTTGCCAGTGATGCATGGCGTGCACCTGGCGGCGCACATCCGTGGCAGTCAGCTGAAGCTGATTCCGGGGCTGGCCCACCGTTTTCAAGAGGCGTTCAAGGCGCCGTTGCTGGCGGCGGTGTTGCCGTATTTGCAAGAGCACCGTGAAGACACCTCGCACTGGGCGCAGATCGAGCCGGCGGCGAGCGGTAACCTGCTGTAGGCGAGGTTTTGACGGTGGTGATTCGGGCCTTCGCGAGCAAGCCCTCTCCCACATTGGCAGGCATTCTCTGTAGGAGCTGCCGAAGGCTTCGATCTTTTGCTTTTGAAGATCAAAAGATCGCAGCCTTCGGCAGCTCCTACAGGTGTATCTTTCGGACTTTGCGATGTGCGATCTGTCCGCGAGGTGTGTGATGAATTCCGCTTTGAAAATCGATTTTGTCAGCGACGTTTCCTGCCCCTGGTGCGTCGTCGGCCTGAATGGCCTGCTGCAGGCGCTGGAGATTCTGCGCGATGAAGTTCAGGCCGAGATTCATTTCCAGCCGTTCGAACTGAACCCGAAGATGGGCCCGGACGGGCAGAACATCACCGAACACATCAGTGAAAAATACGGCTCGACCCCGGAGCAGTCACAGAAAAACCGCGAGGCGATTCGTGCCCGTGG
The DNA here is from genome assembly GCF_024748795.1 of Pseudomonas sp. B21-051. Lineage (NCBI taxonomy): Bacteria > Pseudomonadati > Pseudomonadota > Gammaproteobacteria > Pseudomonadales > Pseudomonadaceae > Pseudomonas > Pseudomonas sp. B21-051. Next base: position 4,745,918 of record NZ_CP087166.1, on the reverse strand, counting down.
CGCCGAGGTCGGATTTGCCTTTCGCACCGATGGCAACAGCCGTATCTACAACACCTTCGATGCCCATCGTCTGTTGCATTGGGCCGGCATTGAGGGGTTGCAGTTGCCGTTGAAGCAAGCGCTGTTCAAGGCCTATTTCACCGATGGCGGCAATCCGTCCGATCATGCGCAATTGGCGCAGATTGCCCAAAGCGTGGGTCTGGATCGGCAACGTGCCGAAGCGATTCTGGCCTCTGACAAGTTTGCCGATGAAGTGCGTGCACAAGAGCAGCAGTGGCTGCAACGCGGCGTGAGTTCCGTACCGACCGTGGTGTTCAACGGTCAGTACGCGGTGACGGGCGGGCAACCGGTGGACACCTTTGTCGGAGCGATCCGGCAGATCATCAGTGAAGCTCGCGGCGGCACCGTCAACAACTGAATGCCAACCCCGGGGCGGCGCCGTCAACAACTGAATGCCAACCCTGTAGGAGCTGCCGCAGGCTGCGATCTTTTGATCCTGCTCTTTAAAGGCAAAAGATCGCAGCCTGCGGCAGCTCCTACAACGATCAAGTGTGCAGGCGCACCCACACCGAAACCAGTACGCTGGCGGCGATCAACCACGCGACAACGGCCACGGCGAGTGATGCCTCCAGGCGCATCCGGTCAACCATCACGTACAGCGTCGCCAGGTAGATGAAGTACGGAATGATCGACCACATGCCAAAGACGATGGTCGCCTTCAGATCATCGATCGAACGGCTGTTGCCGACGATGTAATGGGCGATCAGCGCGAAGGTCGGAAACAGTGGCACCAGCCCGGCGATGTAATAGTTTTTGGTCTTCGACAGCGCCGCGAGAATCACCACCACTGCGGCGCCAAGGGCGGCTTTGAGAATCAGATCCATCAGTGGCTCAACCCGTACTTTTTCACTTTGTCGAACAGCGTGGTCTTGGCCATGCCCAATTCCAGGCTGGCCTGGGTCAGGTTGCCGCCACTGCGTTGCAAGGCGTCATTGAGCAGGTTGCGTTCGAACGCTTCCACCGCTTCGGCAAATGCCAGCCCCTGACCGCCGCCGCTGGCGCCGGACTTCTTGAACGCCGGCAGGCCGAGGGCAAAGCGCTCGGCAACGTTACGCAGCTCACGCACGTTGCCCGGCCAGTCGTGGCTCATCAGGTTCGACAGGGTCTGGTTGTCCAGCTCCGGCAACACCCGGTCGAAACGCAGCGCCGACTGCTGAGTGAAGTGTTCGAACAGTTGCAGGATATCTTCACGGCGCTCGCGCAGCGGCGGCAGTTCCAGCGTCACCACGTTGAGGCGGTAGTACAAGTCGCTGCGAAACTCGCCGGCCTTGCTCGCTTCGTCGAGGTCGGATTTGGTTGCGGCAATCACTCGGCAATCCACCGCCACGCTCTGGTTCGAGCCGAGGCGTTCGAGGGTGCGTTCCTGCAACACCCGCAGCAGTTTGATCTGCAACGGCAGGGGCATGCTTTCCACTTCATCGAGGAACAGCGTGCCGCCGTCGGCGTGTTCGATCTTGCCGATGCGCCGTTTGCCGGCACCGGTGAAGGCGTTGGCCTCGTGACCGAAGATCTCGCTTTCGAAGAGGTTTTCCGGCAGGCCGCCGCAGTTCAGCGCAACGAACTGCTTGGCATGCCGGCGACTGAAGTCGTGCAGGCAGCGGGCGACCAGTTCCTTACCGGTGCCGGTCTCGCCCTCGATCAGCACGTTGGCCGAGGTGTCGGCGACGTTGGCGATCAGCTCGCGCAGGTTCTGCATGGCTGGCGAGCGCCCGATGATCCGGCCTTCGAGGGAATCGCGTTCGGCCAGTTGCCGACGCAGCGAAGACACTTCCCGGGCCAGGCTGCGTTGCTCCAGTGCGCGACGGGCGACATCCACCAGACGCTCCGGCGAGAACGGTTTCTCCATGAAATCGTAGGCGCCTTTCTGCATCGCGCCGACCGCCATGGAGATATCGCCATGACCGGTGATCAGCACCACCGGCAGACTGCGGTCGCGTTGCTTGAGGCGGGTCAGCAGTTCCAGGCCATCGATGCCGGGCAGGCGAATGTCGCTGATGACGATCCCGGCAAAGTTGTCGCCGACCCGCTCCAGCGCTTCTTCGGCACTGCCGACGCCGATGCAGGGAATGTCTTCCAGGGTCAGCGCCTGCTGGCAGCCGAGCAGCACATGGGGGTCGTCTTCGACGATCAGCACACTAAGGTCGTGGTTCATATTGGCTCGGCAGGAGTAGGGCTTACCAACGGTAAACTGAGGACGAAGGTGGTGCCACCGCTGGCCGGGTGTTCGACACCCAGGTGCCCGCCGGTGGCGGCGGCGAGGCTGGCGGAGAGGGTCAGGCCGAGGCCCAGACCCTGTTCGCCGGGTTTGGTGGTGAAGAACGGCTCGAACAGATGCTTGCGTGCTTCGGCGTCGACACCGTGGCCGTTGTCGCGCACCCGCAGGCGATATTTGCCGTTGAACTCTTCGCCTTCCAGCCACAGCTGCGGTGACGGTTGCGCCTGCATTGCATCGAGGGCGTTGCCGATCAGGTTGACCAGAATCTGTTCGAGGCGGGTCTGGTCGATCTGCACCTGTACGTCGCTGAACTGCCGGTGCAGTTGCAGCGCCATGCCCTCGACCCGCGCGCCGAGCAGTTGCAGGGCCGCGTCCACCGCTTTGCCGAGACTGGCCTGGCCCTTGTCATCCCCGCGCCGGGCGAACGAACGCAGGCTGGCGGTGATCCGGCCCATGCGGTCGATCAGGTCGTTGATGGTCTTGAGGTTGGTGCTGGCGACGTCGAGCTGGCCGCGTTCCAGAAAACGAATGGTGTTGCCGGACAGGGTGCGCATCGCCGCCAGCGGCTGGTTCAGTTCGTGGGCGATGCTGGTCGACATCTGGCCGATGGCCGCGAGTTTGCCGGCCTGTACCAGTTCGTCCTGGGCGCGGCGCAGGGTTTCTTCGGCCTGGCGGCGCTCGCGGATTTGGCTCTTCAGACGTTCGTTGCTGGCGCGCAGGTCGCCGGTGCGTTCGGTAATCCGACGCTCCAGCTGATTGTTGGCTTCCTGCAAGGCTTCGCGGGCGGCGAGGCGGGTGGCGATGACCTTGCGCCGTTCGTTCCAGGCGATCAGCAGGAACGCCACCAGGGCGAAGGCCACGGCCACCAGGATGCCCTGATTGATCGCTTCACGACGCAAGTCCTGCAACGGCGTGAGCAGGGTGAAGTTCCATGGCGTGTCGCTCAGCGGCCGGGTCTGCGCCAGATAGCTGATGCTGTCGTCATCGGCGCTCAGTTCGCTGTTGGCCGGGAAGGTCAGTTTCTCCACACCGTCGGCCAGGGTTTCTCGGGCCAGCGGTTGCAGTTCGTTGAGCGGGAACCAGTAATACTGCAGGCTGCGCGCGAGCTTCTCTTTGGTTTCATCGCTCAACGGCACCACCGATTTCAGGCGCCGCGCCGGATCGCTGGAAAGAATGATGATGCCGTTCTCGTCGCTGACGAAGGCTTCCAGGCGGGCGCGTTGCCAGCGCTCTTCCAGCGCTTCGAGGCGCACCTTGACCACGGCGACGCCGATGATCTTGCCGTGTTCTTCCAGGCCATGGGCCAGGTAGTAACCGGGTTCGCCGCTGGTGCTGCCGATCCCGTAGAAACGTCCGGGCTCGCCGCGCACGGCGTTCTGGAAATAGGCGCGAAAGGACAGGTCTTCACCCAGATAACTGTCGACGTCGCGCCAGTTGCTGGTAGCCATGACGCGGCCGGTGGTGTCCATGACGTAGATGGCCCGACTGCGGCTGCGCCGGTTCAGACCTTCAAGGTAGGCATTGACCGTTTGCCGGTGTTCCGGGGTCGGGTCGGCCAGCAGTTGCGGGACACTGGTTTCCAGTTCCAGCAGGCTGGGCAGGTAGGTGTATTTGCTGATCTCGCTTTCGACCGTGCGCGCGTGCAGTTCGAGCTGACGCTGGCCGTTTTCGCTGAGGCTGCGGATGCCGAAATGTTCACTGGTCCAGAAGCCCATGTAACCCAGTCCGATCATCAGGATGATGATCAGCGGCGGCAGGAACAGATGGCGAATCAGACGGGGCTTCACGGCAAGTGATGGCGGCGCTGCGCGATAGAGATTGGGGTCGCATTTCATCACAGTTGCCTTGGGTCAACCACCACCACAAACCTCACCAATCTCCTGTAGGAGCTGCCGCAGGCTGCGATCTTTTGCTGTTGCTTTGTAAAGGCAAAAGATCGCAGCCTGCGGCAGCTCCTACAGAGAGAGCGGCGGTGTTGCTTTTAGTGCTGCAGGATTTTCTCGAGGAAGTGCTGCGCGCGTTCGGAGCGGGCGCTGATGTCGCCGAAGAATTCCTCTTTCGGGCAGTCTTCGATGATCTTGCCGGCGTCCATGAAGATCACGCGATCAGCCACTTTGCGCGCGAAGCCCATTTCGTGGGTCACGCACATCATGGTCATGCCTTCGTGGGCCAGTTGCACCATCACGTCGAGCACTTCGTTGACCATTTCCGGGTCGAGCGCCGAGGTCGGTTCGTCGAACAGCATGACGATCGGGTCCATGGCCAGCGCACGGGCAATCGCCACACGCTGCTGCTGACCGCCGGACAATTGCCCCGGGTGCTTGTGGGCGTGTGCCGACAGACCGACGCGTTCCAGCAGTTGCAGGCCTTTCTTGGTCGCCTCTTCCTTGCTGCGGCCCAGCACCTTGATCTGCGCGATGGTCAGGTTTTCAGTGATGGTCAGGTGCGGGAACAGTTCGAAATGCTGGAACACCATGCCGACGCGCGAGCGCAGTTTCGGCAGGTTGGTCTTGGAGTCGGCAATCGAGGTGCCGTCGACGACGATGTCGCCTTTCTGGAACGGCTCCAGCGCGTTGACGCACTTGATCAGGGTCGACTTGCCCGAACCCGACGGGCCACAGACCACGATCACTTCGCCTTTTTTGACCTCGGTGCTGCAATCAGTCAGCACCTGGAAGTCGCCATACCACTTGTTGATGTTCTTGATGGAGATCATACGGCAAACCTTTTTTGCAGACGCTTGACCAGCAGCGAGGCGGAAAAGCTGATGATGAAGTAGACGACACCGGCAAAGATCAGGAACTCGTTGGAGCGACCGATGATGTCGCCGCTGGAACGGGCGGAATTGAGGAAGTCCACCAGGCCCACGGTGTAGACCAGCGAGGTGTCCTGGAACAGGATGATCGACTGTTGCAGCAGCAACGGGGTCATCTTGCGGAACGCCTGGGGCAGGATGATCAGACGCATGGTCTGGCCATAGGTCATGCCCATCGCCTGGGCCGCGGCCATCTGGCCTTTGGGGATCGACTGCACGCCGGCCCGGACGATCTCACAGAAGTACGCGGCTTCGAACATCATGAAAGCCACGACGCAGGAGGTGAACGCGCCGATCGGGGTGTCTTCGCCGGTGATCCAGCGCAGCACGAACGGCACCGCCAGGTAAAACCAGGTGATCACCAGCAGCAGCGGGATCGAGCGGAAGTAGTTCACGTAGGCGCCGGCGACGCGCGACAGCAGTTTGCTCGACGACAGGCGCATCAACGCGAGGATGGTCCCCAGCACGATGCCGCCGATTACGCCCATGACCATCAGCTGCAAGGTCATGACCATGCCGTTCCACAGGCCAGGGATCGCGGGGATGATGCCGCTGAAATCGAAGTCCATTATTTACCCCCCACGGAGATCAGGCCGGGCACTGCGACTTTCTTCTCGACCATGCGCATCAGCAACATCAGGCTCATGTTCAGGGTGAAGTAGATCAGCGTGGCCAGGGTGAAGGCTTCAAACAGGTTGGCCGAGAACTCGGCGGTCTGTTTGGTTTGCGCCAGCAGTTCCATCAGGCCGATCAAGGACGCCACGGAGGAGTTCTTGAACACGTTGAGGAATTCCGAGGTCAGCGGTGGAATGATGATGCGGTAGGCCTGGGGCAGCAGCACGTTCCAGTAGATCTGCGGCAGCTTGAAACCCATGGCGCGGGCGGCGGATTCCTGGCCGCGTGGCAGCGCCTGGATGCCGGTGCGCACTTGCTCGCAGACCCGGGCGGCGGTGAACAGACCCAGGCACACGACCACGCTCAGGTAGGCCGAGGTGGTCGGGTTCAGATCCTGCTTGTACCAGTCCTGCAGGTTTTGCGGCAGCAGATCGGGCACCAGGAAGTACCAGATGAACAACTGCACCAGCAGCGGCACGTTGCGAAACAGTTCGACGTAGCAGGTGGCGATGCCCGATACGAGGCGGTTCGGCACCGTGCGCATGACCCCCAGAATGGAGCCCAGCAGCAAGGCGATGATCCATGCCACGATGGCGATGGCAATGGTCCAGCCCAGGCCGGCGATGTACCAGTCGAGATAAGTCTCGCTGCCCACGCCGGTGGACTTGAAGAACACGCCCCAGTCCCAGTTGTAATTCATTAGGGTCTCCCCTCGAAATCGATCGATGTACAAGCACCCGCTTGGGGAAGATCCTTTCCCGTCCGACGTTGAACGCCGGGCACACACGATCGGCTCGAAAACCGCCAGGTCGAGTGTTCCACTGTAAAACCAGCAGGTAACAGACGCCTGAGGGAGGGTGGCTCCCTCAGGGGATAAGGTTAGTCAGGAATCAGATTTTTACGTCAGGCGCCGGCTTGTCGCTCGGGTTGGCGATCAGTTCCTTGACCTTGTCGCTCATCGGGAAGTTGAGGTTCAGGCCCTTTGGCGGAATCGCGGTTTCGAACCACTTCTTGTAGATCTCGTTGATCTTGCCGGATTTGTACAGGCCGACAATGGCGTCATCCACAGCCTTCTTGAAGGCCGGGTCGTCTTTGCGAACCATGCACGCGTAGGCTTCGAAGGATTGCGGAGTACCGGTGATGACCCAGTCGTCCGGCTTCTTGGCCTTGGCTTCTTCGCCGGCCAGCAGGGCGTCGTCCATCATGAAGGCAACGGCGCGGCCGCTTTCCAGCATGTTGAAGGATTCGCCGTGGTCTTTGGCGGAGATGATGTTCATGCCCATCTGCTTGTCGGCGTTCATCGCTTTGATGATGCGCTCGGACGTGGTACCGGCGGTGGTCACGACGTTTTTGCCTTTGAGGTCGGCAAAGTCAGCGTAGGACGGCTTGCCATCCTTGTCTTTCTTGACCAGCAGACGGGTGCCGATTTCGAAGATGTTGACGGTGAAGTCGACTTGCTGGGCGCGCTCGGCGTTGTTGGTGGTCGAACCGCACTCGATATCCGCGGTGCCGTTCTGGATCAGCGGGATACGGGTTTGCGAGGTCACCAGGTTGTACTTGACCTGCAGATCTGGCTTGTTCAGGTCTTTTTTCAGGGCTTCAACGATGGCCACTTGAATGTCGTGGGAGTAGCCCACTGGCTTGCCGGAAGCATCCGCGATGTAGGAAAACGGGATAGAGCTGTCGCGGTGAGCGAGGGTGATGGTGCCGGAATCGTTGATTTTCTTCAGGGTGCCGGTGAGTTCGGCGGCGAAAACTGGTGTGCTGATCAGAGCGGCAGCAATGGCTGCGCCCAGGATATGGGGAACGATGCGCATCAAATTTTCCTCGAATTGTTTTTTTTATGGAGCCAGTTCGTCGGCCCTTTTGTGCTTCGAATGCCTGACGGCTCCTGAAGTGTTGGCACGCCAGGCATTCGTCGAGAGAGTGTAGAGCATGAGTCGTGCCAGAGCAGTCGATAGTGGCTAATGGCTTGATTAATAAGGTGATTAAAGTTTTGTGTCGGTGTTTTTGGCTGGAACTGATCCGGTTATCCGAATTGACCGGAAGGTCGCGTTCGGAAAACCGAACGCTGTTGTGGCGAGGGAGGTTGCTCCTGCTGGACTGCACAGCAGGCCCGCTTATATGAAAGGGCCGCTACGCGACCCAGCGGGAGCAAGCTCCCTCGCCACAGGTTCAGTGTCCGGTGCGGATAAACAAAAAAGCCCCTGAATCTTTCAATTCAGGGGCTTCCGTTTTAAGCGATGTTCAAATCACGCCGCTTCAATCTTGCGGTTCTGCTCGACTTTGCCCAGGTACGCCGCCAGTTTCTCTTGCTCGGCCGGGGTGGTGAACAGGCCCAGTTTGCTGCGGCGCCACAGGATGTCGTGGGCGGTGGTCGCCCATTCTTCGCTGCACAGGTAATCGACTTCACGGGTGTAGAGCCCGCCGCCAAGATGTTCGCCCATGTCGTTCAGCGACTCTACGCCTTCGAGCATGCGCCAGGTGCGGCTGCCGTAGGTGGTGGCCCAGCGGCGGGCGATCTCGGTCGGGACGAAGTCGAACTTGTCGCGGATCTGCGCGCTCAAGGCTTGCGGCGTAGTCATATCTTCACCGCCGGGCAGTGTCGCGGTGGCGGTCCAGCTCGGGCGCATCTGAGTGAAGTACGGCATCAGTTGGGCCATCGCCGACTCGGCGAGTTTGCGGTAAGTGGTCAGCTTGCCGCCAAACACCGACAGCAGCGGTGCTTCTTCGCCCTCGCCAGACAATGCCAGGGTGTAATCGCGGGTCACGGCGGACGGGTTGTCGGATTCGTCGTTGCACAGCGGACGGACGCCCGAGTAGCTGTGCTGGATGTCGTCGCGGCTGATCTGCTGCTTGAAGTGAGCGTTGACCACTTTCAGCAGGTAATCGGTTTCGCCGTCGGTGATTGCCACTTTCGCCGGATCGCCGGTGTATTCGCGGTCGGTGGTGCCGATCAGGGTGAAGTGGTTCAGGTATGGAATGGTGAAGACGATGCGCTGATCTTCGTTTTGCAGGATGTGCGCGTGATCACCTTCGTACAGCTTCGGCACGATGATGTGGCTGCCCTGAATCAGGCGGATGCCGTATGGCGACTCCATTTTCAGGTCGTCACGGATGAACTTGGCGACCCACGGGCCTGCGGCGTTCACCAGTGCTTTGGCGGTGATCGAAAACAGGCTGCCGTCAGCGCGTTCCAGATTCAGGTGCCACAGGCCCTTGGCGCGGCGGGCGCTGACGCAACGGGTCTGCGTGTGCACGTGAGCGCCTTTTTCCCGGGCGGCCATGGCATTCAGGACGACGAGACGGGCGTCATCGACCCAGCAATCGGAATATTCGAAACCCTTGGTGATTTCGCTTTTCAGTGCGCTGTCGGCACCGAACTTCAGGCTTTTCGAACCTGGCAGCTTTTCACGCTTGCCGAGGTTGTCATAGAGGAACAGACCGGCGCGGATCATCCAGGCCGGACGCAGGTGCGGGCGGTGCGGCAATACGAAGCGCATTGGCTTGACGATGTGCGGCGCCTTGGCCAGCAACACTTCGCGCTCGGCCAGCGCTTCGCGCACCAGACGGAATTCGTAATGTTCCAGGTAGCGCAGGCCACCGTGGATCAGCTTGCTGCTGGCTGATGAGGTGTGGCTGGCCAGGTCGTCCTTTTCGCAAAGGAACACCGAGAGACCGCGACCGGCGGCATCCGCTGCGATCCCCACGCCATTGATCCCGCCGCCAATCACGGCAACGTCGTAGATCTCGGAGATAGGGGGCGTACGCAAGGTAGATGTGGACATCGGCTGGCCTCGGGCTCTTTTGATTTTCTGTCTTGGAAATCGAACATAAATGTTCATTTGCGAAAATGGTAGCCCATAAAGACGCGCGCAGCCAGTCGCGTTCGATTGAAAAAACTCATCGAAGGACGGGAAAAAGAAAATATTCGAACATTATTGAGGCGCAGATGATCTTTGTGGCGAGGGAGCTTGCTCCCGCTCGGCGGCAGAGCCGTCGTACATCCGATGCGCAAGGCGTGGCTGGAGGCGCTGGATTATATGGTTTTGGGGCCGCTTCGCAGCCCAGCGGGAGCAAGCTCCCTCGCCACAGGGGAGCTGCGCCAAGTGGGGATTAAACGACTTCCAGACGAATCTTGTGCTGGCTCAGCAGTTGCGCCAGTGCCGGCACCGGCTGCTGATCGGTCACCAGGCAATCGATCAGGCTGATCGGACCGAGGCGGATCATCGCGTTACGCCCGAATTTGCTCGAGTCCGCCGCCAGAATCACCTGCCGCGCATTGGCGATGATCGCCTGCGACACGCGCACTTCCTGATAATCGAAGTCGAGCAGGCTACCGTCTTCGTCGATGCCGCTGATACCCACCAGCGCGAAATCGACCTTGAACTGGTTGATGAAGTCCACGCTCGCCTGACCGACCACGCCACCGTCACGGCGCACGTTGCCGCCAGTCAGCAGCACATCGAAATCATCCTTGGCACTGAGCATCGAGGCGACGTGCAGGTTATTGGTGATGATCTTCAGATGGTTGTGGTTGAGCAGGGCGCGGGCAATCGATTCGGTGGTGGTGCCGATGTTGATGAACAGCGAGGCGTGATCGGGGATCTGCGCGGCGATGGCTTCGCCGATGCGTTGTTTTTCGTCGCGCATCTGGTCGGCGCGCATCGCATAAGCGGTGTTTTCGACGCTGGAATCATAAGCCGCGCCGCCATGGTAGCGACGCAACAGATTGGCTTCCGCGAGCTGATTGATGTCGCGGCGGATGGTTTGCGGGGTAACAACGAACAGCGTGGCCATTTCCTCGATGCTCACATAGCCGCGTTCGCGGACCAGCTCGAGGATTTGCTGCTGACGGGGAGGCAGATTCATGGGGCTTCCTTTGGGCTGCCGTGCAAAATTTGCCCATGATGACGCAGGAATCCACTCCCTACCAGTTTCCAAACAACGTGAAAGCTACTGCGCTCGGCAATCCTGCGTTAAAAACAGGCTCGGACTGCTCATTTACAAACCCGTAAACTCCGCGTCCTCGCCTGTTTTTGCCTTGTCTTGCCTTCGCTCGCTACGCTTTCACGCTGTTTGGACAGCTTTAGTCAGTCCTCAGGTTGGCTTATTCAGCGTCTTCACGCGCCCAGTCACGGGTGCGGCTGACGGCTTTTTTCCAGCCTTTGTACAGTTTCTCTTTCTCGACTTCTTCCAGGCTCGGTTCGAACTCGCGCTCGATCACGGCCTTGCCGCGCAGTTCGTCCAGGCTGCCCCAGAAACCGCACGCCAGACCGGCCAGGTACGCCGCGCCGAGTGCAGTGGTTTCACGCATTTGCGGACGCTCGACCTGGGTGCCGAGGATGTCGGCCTGGAACTGCATGAGGAAGTTGTTCGCGACCGCGCCGCCGTCCACGCGCAGGGCCTTGAGGCGTTCGCCGGAGTCCTGTTGCATGGCGTCGAGTACGTCGCGGGTCTGGTAGGCGATCGATTCCAGCGCGGCGCGGATGATGTGGTCCACGCGCACGCCGCGCGTCAGGCCGAACAGTGCGCCCCGGGCATACGGGTCCCAGTACGGAGCGCCCAGGCCGGTAAAGGCCGGTACCAGGTACACGCCGTTGCTGTCCTTCACTTTATTGGCGAAGTATTCGGTGTCGTGAGCGTCGTTGACGATCTTCAGTTCATCACGCAGCCACTGCACGGTCGAGCCACCGTTGAACACCGCGCCTTCAAGGGCGTAAGCCACTTCGCCACGCGGGCCGCAAGCGATGGTGGTGAGCATGCCGTGCTGCGATTTCACCGCTTTGTCGCCGGTGTTCATCAGCAGGAAGCAGCCGGTGCCGTAGGTGTTTTTCGCCTGGCCCGGCTCGACGCACATCTGGCCGAACAGTGCCGCTTGCTGGTCACCGGCGATACCGCCGATGGCGATGCCGCTCTTGGTGCGACCGTAGATTTCCGAAGAGGCTTTGACTTCCGGGAGCATTTCGCGCGGGATATCGAGGATCTCCAGCATCTTCGAATCCCACTCCAGCGAATGGATGTTGAAGAGCATGGTGCGCGAGGCGTTGGTGTAGTCGGTGACGTGTACCTTGCCGCCGGTGAATTTCCAGATCAGCCAGCTATCGATGGTGCCGAACAGCAGTTCGCCGTTGCGCGCACGCTCGCGGCTGCCTTCGACGTTGTCGAGGATCCACTTCAGCTTGGTGCCGGAGAAGTACGGGTCGGTAACCAGACCGGTGTTGTCGCGGATGTACTCTTCGTGGCCATCGCGCTTGAGCTGCTGGCAGATCTCGGTGCTGCGGCGGCACTGCCAGACGATGGCGTTGTACACCGGACGACCGGTGGTCTTGTCCCAGACCACGGTGGTTTCACGCTGGTTGGTGATACCAATGGCGGCAACCTGATCGTGATGCAGACCGGCCTGGGCCAGTGCTTCGACCATCACCGCGCTCTGGGTCGCAAAGATTTCCATTGGATCGTGTTCGACCCAACCGGCTTGCGGGTAGTGCTGGGCGAATTCGCGCTGGGCGGTGCAGACCACGTTCGCGTCGCGGTCGAAAATGATCGCGCGGGAGCTGGTCGTACCCTGATCGAGGGCAATGATGTAGTTCTTATTCTGAATGTCGGTCATGTCGATTGCCTTGGACGAAATAAGGGAGAGTGGGCCGTGGCGCGGGCTCTAAAAGGGCAGGAGCCCGCGCCGACTGTTTCAAGAAGTTCTTGGTTTGCCGTCAATGGCCGGTTCTGCATCCTTTGTAGCAGGTGTGGCGCCGGTCAGGTGACGGGCGATGAGCCCGCGATACCCGGCAGCGCCGAGGCAGGCACCGACAATCGGTGCAAAAATCGGAATCAGGAAGTACGGAATATCGCGGCCGCCAGTGAAGGAAATTTCACCCCAGCCGGCGAAGAAAGTCATCAGTTTCGGGCCGAAGTCACGCGCCGGGTTCATCGCAAAACCGGTCAGCGGGCCCATCGAGCTGCCGATCACGGCAATCAGCAAACCGATCAGCAGCGGAGCCATCGGGCCTTTCGGCAGACCGTTGTTGTCATCGGTCAGGGCCATGATCACGCCCATCAGGATCGCGGTGATGATCATCTCGACCAGAAATGCCTGGGCGGTGGACAGCACCGGATTGGGGAAGGTCGAGAATACCGAGGCCAATTCAAGGCTGGCGGCGGTGCCACGCACCATGTGATGAGTTTGTTCGTAATCGAAGAATAGATTGCTGTACAGCGTGTACACCAACAGCGCACCACAAAACGCGCCGGCGATCTGCGACAGGATATAGAACGGTAGTTTGCGCTTTTCGAAGTCGGCGAAAATGCTCAGGGCAATGCTGACGGCGGGGTTCAGATGCGCGCCGGAAACCCCGGCGGTCAAGTAGATCGCCATGCTCACGCCAACGCCCCAGATGATGCTGATTTCCCACAGGCCGAAGCTGGCGCCCGCGACTTTGAGCGCGGCGACACAGCCAGTGCCGAAAAAGATCAGAAGTGCAGTCCCCAGAAACTCAGCCAGGCATTGGCCGGAAAGCGATGGTTGCTGTAAAGCAGTTGTCATTGAAAACCTCGATTTTTGTTGTTGTCTGGCGCGTTTGCCGTCAGGGCAAGGCGCGATTTTCCCCGGGGCAGGATCCCCATCCTGTTCCCGGTTTACTGCTGGGTGCTGCAATGATGATAATTCTTACATTATTCAGATTCGAAAAAATATAGACAAGAAACAAACCTGTCAAAGGTCGAAAGTGAACCGTCGGTCACAATTAAACTATCAGCCTGCTGAATGATCCTGCGGAGGACGGCGGCGATAGCCCGGCGATTCACCTGCAATGCCCGGAAAACGGGGCCTGCGCTAGAGCCTTTTGCGATGTGATGGCCTAGAATCCGGCGCAGGATTTTTCTGTTGATGCCGAATCTGGAGCTGCCATGACCCCTGCGTTGGACTTGTTGAAAAAAGTTCGTGCCGAACATCGCGTGCACAGTTACGAACATGACCCCAAGGCCGCGTCCTATGGGCTGGAGGCCGCAGAGAAACTGGCGCTGGAGCCGGCGCAGGTGTTCAAGACGCTGCTCGCTGTCAGCGAAAAAGGTGAATTGCTGGTGGCGGTGGTGCCGGTCGTCGGAAGCCTTGACCTCAAGGGCCTGGCACACGCGGCGGGTGTCAAGAAAGTCGAAATGGCTGACCCGGCTGCGGCACAGCGTTCCACCGGTTACCTGTTGGGCGGCATCAGTCCGCTGGGGCAGAAGAAGCGTCTGCGCACCTTCATCGATAACTCGGCCCAGGGCTTTGCGACTATTTATGTCAGTGCTGGCCGACGCGGTCTGGAAGTCGAATTGGCGCCGGCGGTTCTGGCTGAACACACCCAGGCCAAATTCGCCGAGATCGGTCGCGCGTAACGCTGATTTCTGTATGCAGAAAATTGGCTGGTTCTGTCACTGGTACAGATCCGGCCGGCGCTGCATGCTCTGCCCACAGACTTAGGGAGAAGGTTATGCAGCTCGAATTTCATCAGGTTGATGCGTTCAGTGATCGGCCGTTCAGTGGCAACCCGGCGATGGTGTATCGGCTCGATGCATGGCTCGCGGACGATTTGATGCAGAAGATCGCTGCCGAACACAATCTGGCAGAAACCGCGTTTGTAGTGCGCGAAGGCGCGGCGTGGCACATCCGCTGGTTCACCCCGACCACCGAGGTGCCGCTGTGCGGGCATGCGACGCTGGCCAGCGCCTATGTGTTATTCGAGATCTACAAGGAAAACGCCGAGCGGCTGGACTTCACCTGCAAGTCCGGACCGTTGAGCGTCAGCCGCGAGGGCGATCGCCTGTGGCTGGACTTCCCGTCGATTGTGCCGTCAGAAATTGGCGTGACGCTGGATGTCGAGCGCGCGCTAGGCGTCGAGGCGGTGGATGTGCTCGGTTCCAACGAGTTGTTCGTGGTGCTGGAGTCGGAGCAGGCGGTGCTCGACTGCAAGCCGGACATGATTGCACTGGCAAAACTGCCGTGGCTCGGCGCCATCGTGACGGCGCGCGGCAATCAGCACGATTTCGTCTCGCGTTATTTCGCCCCGGCGATCGGCATCAATGAAGATCCGGTCACCGGTTCGACGCATTGCAGCTTGATTCCGTATTGGTCGAAACGTCTGGGCAAATCCAGTCTGACCGCGTGTCAGCGCTCGGCACGGGGTGGGGAGTTGTTCTGTCGGCTGGAGGGGGAGCGGGTGAAGATCGGCGGGAATGCGACGCTGGTGGCCAGCGGCACGTTGCTGTTAGCTTAGAGTCAAAAGATCGCAGCCTGCGGCAGCTCCTACAGGGATCAATGTAGGAGCTGCCGCAGGCTGCGATTTTTTGATCTTAGAGGGCGGTGCTGTAGCGGCGGACGCCGTTTTCCGCCGCCGGGATTTGTGCCGCGGTACTGCCGCTGGCCTGGAACAGGACCAGGTGTTCGGCGGCGACGCGAATCCCCACCTCCGCACCCACCTGATGGTCGGCATGGCTCGGGAAGATCGATTCCAGCTGCGCACCGGTCGGCAGTTGCAGGCGATACAGCGTCGAGGCACCAAGGAAAGTCTTGCCGACGATCCGCGCTTTCAACCCGCTGTCCGGCGCATAAACGATGTCATCCGGACGCAGCAGTACATCCACCGCACCACCCACCGGCCAGGTGTAGGCCCGGTTACCGCGCAGTTCACCGAGCTCGGTCTGCACCGATTCCGGGCTGCCGAGCTGACCGCGGATGAAATAACCCTGACCGATGAAGCTGGCGACAAACGGCGTGGCCGGCTCGTGGTAGAGGTTGTAGGGCGTGTCCCACTGCTCCAGTCGACCTTCCTTGAATACACCAACGTGATCGCTGACGGCGAAGGCTTCTTCCTGATCGTGGGTCACCAGAATCGCGCTGGTGCCACGGGCCTTGAGGATGTCGCGTACTTCGTGACTAAGCTTGCGCCGCAGTTCGCCGTCGAGGTTGGAGAACGGTTCGTCGAGCAGCAGCAGTTGCGGCTCCGGCGCCAGGGCGCGGGCGAGGGCGACACGCTGTTGCTGGCCGCCGGAGAGTTCGTGCGGGAAACGCTTGCCGAGATTCTTCAGGTTGACCAGTTCCAGCAGCTCTTCGGTGACGCGCTCCTTGTTCGGGTGCTTGCGGATGCCGAAGGCGATGTTGTCCGCGACGCTCAGGTGCGGGAACAGCGCGTAGTCCTGGAACACCATGCCGATCCGGCGCTTTTCCGGGGCCAGGGTGAAACCGGCGCTGGAGATGGTCTCGCCGCCAAGCTGGATTTCCCCTTCGTGTACCGGTTCGAAACCGGCAATCGCGCGCAGGGTGGTGGTCTTGCCGCAGCCGGACGAGCCCAGCAGGCAGCCGATGTCACCGGCGTTGAGGTGCAGATTGAGGTTCTGCACCACGCGTTGATCTTGATAGCCGCAAGCGAGGTTGCGCAGGTTCAGCAGTAATTCATGGCTCATGCGTGGTGATATGCCGGTTCGACGAGGAACTCGAGCAGGGCCTTCTGTGCGTGGAGACGGTTTTCTGCCTGATCCCAGGCGACGGAGCGCGGGTCATCAAGCAGGTCGAGGCTGATTTCTTCACCGCGGTGCGCCGGCAGGCAGTGCATGAACAGCACATCTTCGGCCGCCAGATCGAGCAGGGCGCGGTTCACCTGAAACGGAGCGAACAGTTTCAGGCGCTTGGCAGTTTCCTCTTCCTGACCCATCGAAGTCCAGACATCGGTGCTCACCAGATGCGCACCGCGCACGGCATCCTGCGGATCGCGGACGATGGTCACGCGATCGCCGGCGCGGGCGACAAATTCAGGATTAGGCTCGTAGCCCTGCGGGCAGGCAACGCGCAACTGGAAGTCGAACTGGATCGCCGCTTCTATATAGCTGTTGCACATGTTGTTGCCGTCGCCGATCCACGCCACGGTCTTGCCCTGGATCGAGCCACGGTGTTCAAGGAAGGTCTGCATGTCGGCCAGCAACTGGCACGGGTGCAGGTCATCGGACAGGCCGTTGATCACCGGCACGCGCGAGTTGGCGGCGAATTCGGTCAGGGTGCTGTGGGCAAAGGTACGGATCATCACCGCGTCGAGCATGCTCGACATGACGATGGCGCAGTCGCCGATCGGCTCGCCACGGCCCAGCTGGGTGTCACGTGGCGAGAGGAAGATCGCCTGGCCACCGAGCTGGATCATGCCGGCCTCGAAGGAGATCCGGGTACGGGTCGATGATTTCTCGAAGATCATCCCCAGGACGCGGTTTTTCAGAGGCTCGAACAGTACGCCGCGGTTACGCAGGTCCTTGAGCTCAACGCCTCGACGGATCACGCTGACCAGCTCTTCGGGCGTGCAATCCATCAGGGAGAGAAAGTGCCTTGCGCTCATCATTGACTACCTTTTTGCTACAGACCGCAGATGCTCAAAGCCTTGTTTAACGGAACAACGGGCGAGACCTGCGGCGTAAGCCGCACGGGGCGACGAAATAGGGGGAGGCGCGATATTGACACTAAATGTCGCGTTTTTCCAATAGGCTACGGTTATTGCGGGATTCGGGGAGCGCACGGGATGTTGCAGTACGCATTTGAAGCCGGGTTCAGGACAGCAGCGCTTCTCTTTGTACACTGGCCTCGCGGGGCTTGGCAATGCGGCGTGGCGGGGATCACGTCGACCAGGTCGGTTTACGACCGTGGCGCCATGCCATCACTTGGTCGGATGCTCAGACTGAAACATTTGCTAAAGCAAAGTGCTGGGTTATAAATAAGTTTCGAGCGACGCAGGAAGCCTCCGCATGGAATCGAAAGAAAAACTGTTAATGGAACTGCTGGGCCACACGGCACGCTCATTGACCCACCTCACCGCCTCGATGACCTCCATGTCCTTTGAACTGCTGCGCAGTGAAGATGACGTGGTCAAGGCCGCCAGTCGGCAGATGATCGACCGCATGGCGACCATCAGTGCCGGGCTCGACGAGCACTGGCGACTGATCGGCGAACTCACCGGCGTACATGTCGCCCACGAGCAGATCGAAACCATTCAGGAAATCCAGCTGCAGGCGCCGCCGCAGCTACCGTCCAATTGAGCCTGACGGGCTATCGGCTCGCCTGATAGCCGTCGATTCACAAGACGAACATCGCTGGCGTCGCTCCCGTACACGGGCCATAGTTTTGTTCCCGCAGGCATGCCCGTTGCCTGCCCAGAACAACACAGAGACTGGCCATGACCAAGACTCTCCATCACCGTGCCTGCCACCTGTGCGAAGCCATCTGCGGTCTGACCATCGAGACCAGCGAAACCGATGGCAACGTTGCGATCACCTCGATCAAGGGCGATGCCCTCGACACCTTCAGTCGTGGGCACATCTGCCCCAAGGCCGTAGCCCTGCAAGACATCCAGAACGATCCCGATCGCCTGCGCCAGCCGATGCGCCGGGTCGGCAGCGAATGGCTGCCGATCGAGTGGGACGAGGCCTTTGCGCTGGTGGCCGAGCGTCTGGCGGCGATTCAGCAGCGTCACGGGCAAAACGCGGTGGCGGTTTATCAAGGCAACCCCAGCGTGCACAACTACGGGCTGATGACCCACAGCAACTACTTTCTCGGCCTGCTGAAGACGCGCAACCGCTTCTCGGCGACTTCGGTCGACCAGTTGCCGCATCACCTGAGCAGTTACCTGATGTACGGCCACGGCTTGCTGCTGCCGATCCCGGACATCGATCACACCGATTTCATGCTGATCCTGGGCGGTAATCCGCTGGCGTCGAACGGCAGCATCATGACCGTGCCGGATGTCGAGAAGCGTCTGAAGGCGATTCAGGCGCGCGGCGGCAAAGTGGTGGTGGTCGATCCCCGGCGCAGCGAAACGGCGGCTATCGCCGATCAGCACTTGTTTGTGCGGCCGGGTGGCGACGCGGCCTTGCTGTTCGGGGTGCTCAACACCTTGTTCAGTGAAGGCCTGAGCCGTGACAGTCACTTGCCGGTTGATGGCCTTGATGAAGTGCGCACAGCCGTTGCAACGTTTACTGCCGAAGCCATGAGTCCGCTGTGTGCGGTGCCGGCCGAGCAGATCCGCCAGCTGGCGCGGGATTTCGCCGCGGCGCCGAGCGCGGTGTGCTACGGGCGCATGGGCGTTTCGACTCAGGCGTTCGGCACCCTGTGCCATTGGCTGGTGCAGTTGATCAATCTGGTGACTGGCAATCTCGATCGCGTCGGCGGTGCCTTGTGCACAGAGCCGGCGGTGGATCTGGTGGCATCGACCTCGGGCGGGCATTTCAACAAGTGGCAGAGCCGGGTGTCCGGTCGGCCCGAGTACGGCGGCGAGCTGCCGGTATCGGCGCTGGCTGAGGAGATGCTCACCGAAGGCGAAGGGCAGATTCGTGCGCTGATCACCGTCGCCGGCAATCCGGTGTTGTCGACGCCGAACGGCCGGCAACTGGAGCAGGCGCTGGATGGCCTGGAGTTCATGCTCAGCATTGATCTGTACATTAACGAAACCACGCGCTACGCCGACTTGATCCTGCCATCGACCTCGGCGCTGGAGAACGATCACTACGACACCACGTTCAACCTGTTCGCGGTGCGCAACGTCACTCGCTTCAACCGCGCGATTCTCGCCAAGCCTGAGGGCGCATTGCACGACTGGGAGATCTTCGTCGGCCTGGCCAAGGCGTTTGCCGAGAAGACCGGCAAGGAACTGAAACCGACGATGCCGCCGGCGAAGATGATCGACATGGGCCTGCGCATGGGCCTGTATGGCGATGCGTCCGAGCAAAAGCTGTCATTGGCGACATTGTTCGATCATCCGCACGGGATTGATCTAGGGGCGTTGAAACCGAATCTTGCAGCTCGTCTCAAGACGCCAGGTCAACGGGTGCAGGCTGCGCCGCCGGAAATTCTCGCTGATCTCGCACGCTTTGCGGCCTTGCAGGCGCCGGCCGCTGATGAGTTGTTGATGATTGGTCGTCGGCATGTGCGTAGCAACAATTCCTGGATGCACAATTATCATCGTCTGGTGAAGGGCAAGCCACGGCATCAATTGCTGATGCATCCGGATGACCTCGCCAGTCGCGGGCTCAGTGATGGGCAGTGGGTGCGGGTCAGTTCGCGGGTCGGGCAGATCGAGGTCGAGGTGCTCGGCAGTCTGGACATGATGAAGGGCGTGGTCAGCCTGCCGCACGGCTGGGGGCATGCGCGACCTGGGGTGCAAATGACGATTGCCAGTGGCCAGCCGGGGTCGAGTGCCAACGACCTGACGGATGAATGCCAGCTCGACGAGTTGTCGGGCAACGCCGCGCTCAATGGCGTGCCAGTGACGGTGGCGGCGGCCTGAACGAGACCGTCGGGGAGACCGAGCATGGCGCTCGGGATTCCGTTACAATGCGTCACCGTGCCGACCCATGAGTCGGAAAGTTCAGCCGAGGTGCTCCATGGATATCATCGAAACGATTAAAGAGCAGATTGCCAACAACACCATTCTGCTTTACATGAAAGGCTCGCCGAATGCCCCACAGTGTGGCTTCTCCGCGAAAGCTGCGCAGGCCGTGATGGCGTGTGGCGAAAAGTTTGCGTACGTGGACATCCTGCAGAACCCGGAAATCCGCGCCAACCTGCCGAAGTACGCCAACTGGCCGACTTTCCCGCAACTGTGGGTCGGCGGTGAACTGGTCGGCGGTAGCGACATCATGACCGAGATGGCTGCAGACGGTTCGTTGCAAAGCACCATCAAGGCGGCTGTTGAAGCGGCTGCTGCGAACAAGTCCGAAGCCTGATCCCGGCTTCATTCGGCGCTGGTTTCTTCTGTAGGAGCTGTCGAGTGAAACGAGGCTGCGATCTTTGGATCTGCAGCCAATAAAAAGCCCCGCACCTCGTAAGAGGGCGGGGCTTTTTAGTGCGCTGGAAAAGTTAACGCGAGTTGCCGGTGCAATCTGAAAAGATCGCAGCCTGCAGCAACTCCTACTCTTCGCCCATCTGCGATTGCAGGTAGTTCTCAAGACCGACTTTATCGATCAGGCCCAGTTGGGTTTCCAGCCAGTCGATATGCTCTTCTTCGGATTCGAGAATGTCTTCGAGCAGTTCACGGCTGCCGAAGTCGCCAACCGATTCGCAATGGGCGATGGCGGCTTTCAGATCGGCGTGGCCAGTCTTCTCGATACGCAGGTCGCACTCGAGCATTTCCCGGGTGTGCTCGCCGATGTGCAGCTTGCCCAGATCCTGCACGTTCGGCAGGCCTTCGAGGAACAGGATGCGCTTGATCAGCTTGTCCGCGTGTTTCATCTCGTCGATGGATTCGTGGTACTCGTGCTTGCCCAGCTTGTTCAGGCCCCAATCTTCATACATGCGGGCATGCAGGAAGTACTGATTGATCGCGACCAGCTCATTGGCAAGGATCTTGTTGAGATGCTGGATGACTGTAATGTCGCCTTTCATGATGGGAGTCCTGCCCTGTATTAGCTGTATATAAGGCGGAGTTTGAGCTTGGTATTTATAAGTGTCAAACCTAAGTTATTGAATAATAAATGAAATTAAATCTGAATAAGAATGTTTGTGTTCCGCGTCTAGCGTCTAAGCGCTTGATTTGCGGGCATAAAAAAACCGGACATATGCCCGGTTTTTTGAAATGGGGGGTAATTACGCCGCCGTAAATTCTACAGGGTAGGGGATCGCAGCCTGAGCGGTTTGCAGCTTGGTCAGGGTTTCACGCACCACTTCCTTGGCAAGGCAGGCACATTTGCCGCATTGGCTGGCGACGCCGGTGGCCTGGCGGACTTCTTTGTAGCTGCAGCAACCTTCATAGATCGCTTCGCGGATTTGTCCGTCGGTGACGCCAGTGCAGAGACAAACATACATAAGTGAGAACCGTCGCTGGTTGTGACTCAATTGCGATGGATCTTAATGTTAACGAGAATGATTGTCAAAGTGCTTTCTGAATGGTTTTCGATCGAAAGGCGGGTCACTGACGAACGGTGATTAATGGCGAATTGCCTGGCCCCGAAAATGCTGGTCCGTTATCCGCCTTGGGCAAAAAACCGTTAAGGACAGGCGAAAAACGCAGTGTATGATGGTCGGCCCTTGCGAAGAGGGTTCGTGTCACAGGGCTGTCGCCTCAGGGTGGCAGGCTGGCCCGGACCCTGAACTTCAAGTTATTCACCAGGAGATATCCATGAGCGTACTCGTAGGCAAACAAGCCCCTGACTTCACCGTCCCGGCCGTACTCGGCAATGGCGAGATCGTTGACAGCTTCACCCTGTCCTCGGCCATCAAAGGCAAATACGGCCTGGTGTTCTTCTACCCACTGGACTTCACCTTCGTCTGCCCGTCCGAGCTGATCGCTCTGGACAACCGCATGGCTGACTTCAAAGCGCGTAACGTGGAAGTGGTTGCCGTGTCGATCGACTCGCACTTCACCCACAACGCCTGGCGCAACACCCCGGTCAACAACGGCGGCATCGGCCAGGTGAAATACACCATGGCTGCCGACATGAAGCACGAAATCGCCAAGGCCTACGACGTTGAGTCCGAAGGCGGCGTGGCTTTCCGTGGCGCGTTCCTGATCGACGACAAGGGCGTTGTTCGCTCGCAGATCATCAACGACCTGCCGCTGGGCCGTAACATGGAAGAGCTGATCCGTCTGGTCGATGCGCTGCAATTCCACGAAGAGCACGGCGAAGTCTGCCCTGCCAACTGGAAAAAAGGCGACAAAGGCATGAACGCTTCGCCAGAAGGCGTTGCGGCTTACCTGACCGAGAACGCTGCTGCCCTGTAAGGCGCAACGTCGCGGTACAAAAAAACCGGCCCATGTGGCCGGTTTTTTTATGCGCGTGATTTGTCCGACGAGGATCAGTCGTCGAAGTCTTCCCAGCCGCCCATCTGTTTCCAGCGGTTGACGATGCCGCAGAACAGTTCGGCGGTCTTCTCGGTGTCGTAGCGCGCCGAATGCGCTTCACGGCCGTCGAAGTCGATGTCGGCTGCCTGACAGGCCTTGGCCAGAACGGTTTGACCGTAAGCCAGACCGGCCAGTGTCGCAGTGTCGAAGCTGGAGAACGGGTGGAACGGGTTGCGCTTCATGTCCAGGCGCGCAACCGCGGCATTCAGGAAGCCGAGGTCGAAGCTGCTGTTATGCCCGACCAGAATCGCGCGTTTGCAGCCGTTGGCCTTCAGCGCCTTGCGGATGCCACGGAAGATGTCGGTCAGCGCGGTTTCTTCACTGACCGCCATGCGCAGCGGATGATCGAGTTTGATCCCGGTGAACTCCAGCGCTGCCGCTTCGATGTTGGCACCTTCGAACGGTTCGACGCGGAAGAAGTACGTGTGATCCGGGTAGACGAAACCTTTTTCATCCATGGCGATGGTGGTCGCGGCAATCTCCAGCAGAGCGTCGGTGGCCGAGTTGAAGCCACCGGTCTCTACGTCGACGACAACCGGCAGGTAACCGCGAAAACGTGCTGCCATCGGGTGACGGGAACCGCCGCCGCCACCTTGACCGTCCAGTTCGTCGTCGAAATGGTCTTCACTCACGCGTGTTCCTCCAGCAGGCGCCAGCGCAGTTTTTCACCGGCGCGCAGCGGGATAACGTTCAGCTCGCCAAACGGCAGGCTGGTCGGGGCGGTCCATTCTTCGCGAACCAGGGTGATGCGACCGTTGTTGACCGGCAGGCCGTAGAAGCGCGGACCATTGAGGCTGGCGAACGCTTCGAGCTTGTCCAGCGCGTTGCGCTGTTCGAACGCTTCGGCGTACAGCTCGATGGCGGCGTAAGCGGTGTAGCAGCCGGCGCAGCCGCAGGCGGCTTCCTTGGCGTGCTGGGCGTGCGGCGCCGAGTCGGTACCGAGGAAGAACTTCGCGTTGCCGCTGGTGGCGGCGTCGAGCAGGGCTTCCTGATGGGTATTACGCTTGAGGATCGGCAGGCAGTAGAAGTGCGGCCGAATCCCGCCCACCAGCATGTGGTTGCGGTTGTACAAAAGGTGATGCGCGGTGATGGTTGCGCCGACGTTGGCCGAAGCCTCGTTGACGAACTGCACGGCGTCGCCGGTGGTGATGTGTTCGAACACCACTTTGAGCGTCGGGAAACGCTCGACGACACGGCGCATGTGCTCATCGATGAAAATCTTTTCGCGGTCGAAGACGTCGACATCGCCACGGGTGACTTCGCCATGGATCAGCAGCGGCATGCCGACTTCGGCCATGGCTTCCAGCGCCGGGAAGATCTTGTCGATGCTGGTCACTCCGGAATCGGAGTTGGTAGTGGCGCCGGCCGGGTACAGTTTGGCGGCGTGCACGAAACCGCTGGCCTTGGCCTGACGAATTTCTTCTGGCTGGGTGCGGTCGGTGAGGTACAGCACCATCAGCGGTTCGAAACGACTGCCGGCCGGGCGGGCAGCGAGAATCCGCTGGCGATAGCCGTCGGCTTCAGCGGCGTTGCGCACCGGTGGTACCAGGTTGGGCATGATGATGGCGCGGCCAAAGGTGCGCGCAACATCGGCAACGGTATTGGTCAACACGGCACCATCGCGAAGATGAATGTGCCAGTCGTCGGGACGCAGCAGGGTCAGGCGGTCGGACATGAGGGGATTCCAGGCGGGTCAAACTGAGGGGAATGCTACCGGAAAAGACTCTTGCAGGCACTCGCTATCAAGTTTTGCAGGATCCTTCCGATATCCCGTAGGTATGCCGTAAACATAGTGTGAATCGGTCTTTGTGTTACAGAAGCCAATGGAGCCTCCCGTGCGCCAGCGATATTTAGCCTTGCTCAGTGTGTTTGCCAGCCTCCCCGCGATGGCGCTCACCTACCAGACGCGTCTGGAGAACATTGAGTGGACGGTCGAGGGCGACAAGTTCGAGTGCCGCCTGACCCAGCCGATCACCGATTTCGGCTCGGGCCAGTTCGTGCGCAAGGCCGGCGAGCAGGCGATATTCCGCCTCAATGCCTACAACGCCATGCTCGGCGGCGGTTCGGCGACGTTGCTTGCGGCGGCGGCGCCATGGCAGCCGGGGCGCAACGACATCAATCTGGGCAGCGTCAGGATCGGCACCGGCAACGTGCTGTTCAACAGTTCGCAATCGCAGGCCGGCGGGCTGATCAGCGGTTTGCTGGACGGTCGCAGTCCGGTGGTGCGCCGTGCGTCCGGCGATGGCCGGGTTTCTGAAGTGCGTCTATTGCCGGTCAAATTCAGCAAGGCGTTCAACGAATACCAGACGTGTGTGGCGAAGTTGCTGCCGCAGAATTTCGATCAGGTGAAACAGTCGCAGATCGGCTTCCCCGGCGAAGGCACCGATCTGGATGCCGCCGCCAAAGCCAAGCTGCAGGTGATGCTCGAGTTCATGAAGGCCGATCCGACGGTCAATCACATCGAACTCGACGGCCACTCCGACAACAGCGGCAACCGTTTGACCAACCGTGAGCTGTCGCGGCGTCGGGCGCTGGCGGTGGTCGATTTCTTCAAGGCCAACGGCATCGCCGAATCGCAGATCACTGTGCGTTTCCACGGCGAGCAATACCCGTTGGTGCCGAACACCAATGCGGCTAACCGGGCGAAGAATCGCCGGGTCAGCGTGAAGCTGGCACGGGTCGCGCCGACCACCGTGCCAGCGCCACAAGCCAGTACGCCTGCCAACGCCGCGGCGACTTCCTGACCTGCCGGTCATCGTCGCGCTGTCGACAGATTCTGTCGCTTTGTCGTCTTAAGCTGTCGCGCCTCTGTAAATTATCGGATTTGAGCGGTAGACTCCTCGGCTTTCCGTAGAACCCCGTGGAGTGATGGCATGGCGGACGTAAACAAGGTCGTTCTGGCGTATTCCGGCGGCCTGGACACTTCGGTGATCCTCAAGTGGCTGCAGGATACTTATAACTGTGAAGTGGTGACCTTCACTGCTGACCTGGGTCAGGGCGAAGAGGTCGAGCCGGCACGCGCCAAGGCTCAGGCCATGGGCGTCAAAGAAATCTACATCGACGACCTGCGCGAAGAATTCGTGCGTGACTTCGTGTTCCCGATGTTCCGCGCCAACACCGTTTACGAAGGCGAGTACCTGCTGGGTACCTCCATCGCACGTCCGCTGATCGCCAAACGCCTGATCGAAATCGCCAACGAAACCGGCGCCGATGCCATTTCCCATGGCGCCACCGGCAAGGGCAACGACCAGGTGCGTTTCGAACTGGGTGCCTACGCGCTCAAGCCAGGCGTGAAAGTGATTGCCCCTTGGCGCGAGTGGGACCTGCTGTCCCGCGAGAAGCTGATGGATTACGCCGAGAAGCACGCGATCCCGATCGAGCGTCACGGCAAGAAGAAGTCCCCGTACTCGATGGACGCCAACCTGCTGCACATCTCCTATGAAGGCGGCGTGCTGGAAGACACCTGGACCGAGCACGAAGAAGACATGTGGCGCTGGACCGTCTCCCCGGAGAACGCCCCCGACACCCCGCAATACCTGGAACTGACCTACCGCAACGGCGACATCGTCGCGCTGGACGGCGTCGAAATGACTCCGGCCACCGTACTGGCAACGCTGAACAAGATCGGTGGCGCTCACGGTATCGGTCGTCTCGACATCGTTGAAAACCGTTACGTGGGCATGAAGTCCCGTGGCTGCTACGAAACCCCGGGCGGCACCATCATGCTGCGCGCGCACCGCGCCATCGAATCGATCACCCTGGACCGCGAAGTCGCTCACCTCAAAGACGAGCTGATGCCGAAATACGCCAGCCTGATCTACACCGGTTACTGGTGGAGCCCGGAGCGTCTGATGCTGCAACAGATGATCGACGCTTCGCAGGTCAACGTTAACGGTGTGGTTCGCCTGAAGTTGTACAAAGGCAACGTGATCGTTACCGGTCGCAAGTCCGACGACTCGCTGTTCGACGCCAACATCGCGACCTTCGAAGAAGACGGCGGCGCTTACAACCAGGCCGACGCGGCGGGCTTCATCAAGCTCAACGCGCTGCGCATGCGCATTGCTGCCAACAAGGGCCGCAAGCTGTTCTAAATCACGCAGGCCTGTAAAAAATGGCGGCTTGTCCTTGTGACAAAGCCGCCATTTTTTCTTCTGTGCTCGTCTGACGCTCCCCGGAAGTGTTGATCGTTACGGCCCATTCCAGAATTTTCCTGAATGTCCATTTCAGGCATCTGCCCAGCGTTTCATATTCCTCTCAGAACCGTGGTGCTCTGTGTACTCACGTTGTAGGCGATGAAGAGTTTCGCGCCGCCGCTTTTCTTTGATTGTCTGATAAGACTGAGCGTAATTTGCTTGAGCAAAACGTCGGATGCCGAGTCAGTCAAAAATACCACTGCCTTGGCCGATTGCTTGCCTAGACGCGGAAGGTGTTCGGCCAGCTTGTTGAACGCCTGTGCACTGTTCATCGGACGTACATCTATTGCACGCAACGTGCCCATGGGTTTGGGCAGCTGAATGTTGTGCTCGATCCACGGTTCTTCCGGGCAGGATGCGTCAGCTGCCCGATGGGATTGCTGCTGGCCAGTGCTGTGCTCAGGTAGCGTCCATTCATGTGTATTCGAATTTGCTCTCCCGCCAGTTGCAACAGAAGTGTCTGGCGAAGACAGACCCGGGTTGCTCTCGGAGGCCTTCAACTCCTCAAAGACTTTTAGAAAACTGTCGTCTTTGTCGAAATCAGAGGGGGCATACAGAGAGCGGTAGTTGAAGTTTAGTGTCAAAAAAAACAGCAGCAGCAAGTAAAACGGAAAGCTGATCAGGAACCAGACATAGACCTCCCTTTCGTCGTTATCAAGAAAAGGTAAGGAAATGGCAGCCGATGATTCGGAAATAAATGCAAATATCGCAATTATAGTCATGGGGTTGGTGATCTTTTTTCTGACTTTTATCATGGGAAGTGCTCATTAAGTATGTATTCCAATACGATGGTTGAGTGGTTTTGTATGTGGGTTAAAGTTTGTGGTTTAGGCTATTTTTATATTAAAAGAAATCAGTTGGGTAGAAGTATCTTGTTTCAGACGTTGATTGGTTAAAGCTTTTGGAATGGTTTTTATGTTGTTTTTTACAATTGGTAATTTGCCAGGCACTGACTACAGGCGAGAAATGGGCATTCATTGAATGGCAGCATTCTCGTCTTCTTCGATGTGCTGTCTGCCCTGAAAGGGTTATGTGCAAGGCTTCAGGGCGTAGTATTTTTCAGGTCGATGCAAAGGCCGGGAAAACAGTCGTGCCATGAAAATATTGCCAGAGTCGGTTTTTTGTAGGAATAGTCTTTATTTGTCGTAGGGAATGTCTTTGGCTGGGCGTGCAAAGGAACTCTCTTGTGCCATGTCGGAAATGACTACGCTATTGTGCGTGCTCTAAAAATTCGAACAGCGAAACTGGACTTGCCCATGAATAAAGTGCTGATCGTGGATGATCACCCCGTCATTCGTCTTGCTGTGCGTATGCTGATGGAACGTCATGGCTACGAAGTTATTGCCGAAACAGATAATGGCGTGGACGCGTTGCAACTTGCTCGTGAACAGATGCCGGATATTGTTATTCTGGACATAGGTATACCCAAGCTCGATGGACTGGAAGTTATCGCGCGTCTGAACTCGACACCGATGCCATTGAAAGTTCTGGTGTTGACTTCCCAGGCACCGGGACATTTTTCGATGCGCTGCATGCAGTCAGGTGCGGCGGGATATGTCTGTAAACAACAGGATCTGACTGAATTGCTCAGTGCGATCAAAGCCGTACTGTCCGGATACAGCTATTTTCCAAACCAGGCCCTGCATACCGTGCGAACCAGTCTGGGCAACGCCAGTGAAGCCGATATGGTGGATCGCCTTTCCGGTCGGGAAATGATGGTGCTGCAGCAATTGGCGCGGGGCAAGACCAACAAGGAAATCGCCGACGGCATGTTTCTCAGCAACAAGACGGTCAGCACGTACAAGACCCGTCTGTTATTGAAACTCAATGCCCGCTCACTGGTTGACTTGATTGAGTTGGCGCAGCGCAACGGGCTGGTCTGATGCTCCTGATTGCAGAGGAGTCATGGGCCGCTCAGCGTCGGATTTCCAGACAGTAAAAAGCCTCCGGTTCGGGAGGCTTTCAAGTGTCAGAGATCAAAATCGTAATCGGCCAATTGCTTTTGCAATCGGCGCTCCTCAAGCAGGTTATCGATGGTGCGACGTTTGCTCAGATTGGTCTTGGCGACCTCGACCACCGGTTCGGCGTCGTCGGTTTCCACAGCGGTAAAATCGTCATCTACGTCCAGTTGTTCTTTGCTGTCAGTCATAAGGTGAACTCCAGGCTAAGACTGCCTTTGGCGCCCCTTATATCGATATTCCTGCTGCGGGTAAAAAAGATTTTTTCAATCGACGAATCAATTATTCCAATAGCCAATCAATCGTCCGAAGTTTTGTGTTTGTATTCGCACAAATCTTCGATCCGGCAGCTGCCACAGCGTGGCTTGCGCGCCAGACACACATAGCGACCGTGCAAAATCAGCCAGTGGTGAGAATCCAGCAGGTAGTCTTTTGGCACAAACTTCATCAGCTTCTTTTCCACTTCAACCACATTTTTACCCGGGGCAATGCCGGTGCGGTTGCTCACGCGAAAAATGTGCGTGTCGACCGCCATGGTCAGTTGGCGAAAAGCGGTATTGAGAACCACGTTGGCCGTCTTGCGACCGACGCCGGGCAGCGCTTCCAGTTCTTCACGCGTCTGCGGAACTTCGCCATTGTGCAACTCGACCAGCATGCGACAGGTCTCGATCACGTTTTTCGCTTTGCTGTTATAGAGGCCGATGGTCTTGATGTATTCGGACAGCCCTTCGACGCCCAGCGCGTGGATCGCCGCCGGGGTATTGGCCACCGGGAACAGTTTGGCTGTGGCCTTGTTGACGCCGACGTCGGTTGATTGCGCCGAAAGAATGACCGCGATCAACAACTCGAACGGCGAGGAATAGGCCAGTTCGGTCTTCGGCTCGGGATTGTCTTCATGAAGTCTGCGGAAGATTTCCAGACGTTTTGCGGCATTCATGGATGATGTGTTTCCTTGGAGAGAGCGTTCGAGCGGGTCCAGGCCTGGCGGGCGGCGAGCAGTAGCCCGAGAACGATGAATGCGCCGGGAACCAGGGTGAGCAAGTGCAGCCCTTCGTTGAACAGAATCAGGCCTTGCCAGTGTTCCGACAGGCCACGGCCGATGTGGCCCTGACCGAACAGTTCACGCAGTGCCGCCAGCGCCAGTAGCAGCCCGCTCGACAGGCCAAAAAACTTCAGGCGCTGGGCAAGCACCTGACGAAAGAATCCATTGTATTCCAGCACGACGCATTGCAAGGCGATCAGCCCGGCATAGATTCCGACTGACTGTTGCCACTGCAACGCCCAGCGCTGCGCGAGGATATTGGCGCAACTGGTCAGAGTGGCGGCCAGCAGCAGACTGGCGAACATCAGTTTGTTGCCAGACAACCGCGGGCGCAGCGGACCGGCGCATGCGCCGTAAACCACCCCCACTGCGCCCGACATCAGCAGCATGCCCAGTGCGCCCGCCAGTGTCGTAGTGGTGCCAAGTATCAGAACCAGCACAAGCGCATTTGTCAGGTTCGTCGACCGATTCATGATCCGCTCCCGAGCAAGGTTGCACGGTGCTCATCAAAGTAGCGCAGGGCGTCATGGATCGCATTGACGGTGGCCCTGGACGTGATGGTGGCTCCCGCCAGTTGATCGAACTGTCCCTGATCTTTTTCCAGCGCCCAGCCTGCGTCGTCGGGTGCGTGAGGTGACTTGCCGGTGAACGTCGCCAGCCAGTGGTTCGGCCAGTCGCCAATGAGTCCGCCGAGCGCCGGCGTTTCGCTGTGCCGCAGAGTTTTCACCCCCAGCAGACTGCCGTTGGCATCGATGGCGATCAGCAGTTCGATAACGCCGGCATAGCCCTCGGTCTGCGTGCGCAACAACACTGCCACCGGCTGCCCGAGTCTGGTCGCGCGGTAGCCTGCCAGCAAAGTGCTGTGGCTCAACGTCGCATCAGTCAACGTCAGTGGCTGTTCCAGCGGCTGGTTGTCGTAGGCATCGGCCGCGAGTAGAGCCAGCAACTTACGGCTGTCGAGCAGCCGTTGCTCGCTGGCAATCTGCGGCGCACTGGCACGCTGCACCACATAAGTCAGGCCGAGACCGGCGCCGGCCAGCAGTACAAGCGTCACGACTGCAGCCACGCGGTTCATGATTGCACCTGCGTCTGGCGGGCAGCGGCAAAACGTTCCAGGGCCGGTACACACAGGTTCATCAGTAACACGCCAAACGCAACACCGTCCGGGTAGCCGCCCCAAGTTCGGATCAGGTAGGTCAGCAAACCGACACCCACGCCGAACAGCAGCCGGGCCAGCGGACTTTTGGCACCCGACACCGGTTCGGTAATGATGAAAAAGGCACCGAGCATGGTTGCACCGCTCAGCAGATGAAACAGCGGTGAGCCGTGGGAATCGGAACCCGAGCCGTTCCAGAAGAGCAGGCTGACGACAAACAGGCTGGCCAGCATGCCGACCGGCGCTTGCCAGGCAATCACCCGGCGCTGCAACAGCAGCAGCCCGCCGGCGAGAAACGCCAGATTGATCCACTCCACACCGCGTCCACCGTAACGGCCGAACGCCGGGTTGGCCGCGAACAATTCATCCATGGTCAGGCTTTTGTTGATGCGCAGACTGTCCAGCGCGGTGGCCTGCACCCAAGCGTCCGGGGCCTGGCCCAGATTCAATATTTGTGCAAAAGCGGCCTGCAGATTCATGCCATGCGCCGGCCAGTGGGTCATTGGCTGCGGGAACAGCAGCATCGCCAAGGCGAAACCGAGCATGGCCGGATTGAACGGATTCTTGCCGATGCCACCGTACAAATGCTTGCCGAACAGCAGACCTGAAGCCACCGCCGTAACTGTCAGCCACCATGGGCAATAAGGCGGCAGCGCAGCGGCCAGCAGTGTCGCGCTGACCAGTGCGCTACCATCGCTGAGCGTTGGTTGCAGTGGCTGTCGGCGCAGGCGGGCGACGCCAGCCTCGATCAGCAGCGCGGTGCTCGCCGCCAGGATCAGGTTGATCAACACGCCCCAGCCGTAAAACCAGAAGAGTGCCAACAGCCCCGGCAGCGTGGCCAGCAGCACCCGCTTCATCGCCTGTTGCAGGCGATCGTCCGGTGCTTCAAGGGGCGACATGATCTTGCACCTGACGCTCGGCGGCCTGCAGGCGAGCGCGGGCCTTGTCGAGGATGTCGTTCGGAGTGTCGGCGCGGCGTTCAAGTTTGTTCAGGTCGGCGCGGGCGTAGGCCAGTTCGGTTTTCAACTGGCGGAGCTGGTTGTCGATCGGGCGCTTTTCCACTCGCACCAGGTCGGGTGCAGGCTGCTCACTGGCCGCCTCGGCCGCGTGAAGGGCTTGCTCGGCGTCACGCAGTGCCTGTTCCAGCGTGACAATTTGCTCGGCTGGCGCTTCAGCGGTCTGGGCCTTTTTCAATTCGGCGCGACGCATGGCCAGCTGGATTTTCGCCCGCTTCAGGTCGGCGTCTTTCGCCGGAACCGGGGCCGCAGCGGCTGGAGCGGTGGCGGCGCTGCTTTCGAGTTTCGCCAACGCCTGTTCGGCGGCTTCGAACTGCTGTTGCAACACGATCAGTTGCGATTGCTGTTCGAAGGTCGGTGGATGGCCGAAGGCTTTCAGCGATTTGTGCAATTGCGCGCGACTCATGGCGACATCGATCTTGGCTTTCTTCAATGCCGCGTCGGCGGTCGCGGCTTTCTGCGCGCGCACCCGTTCCAGAGCGGCCTGCACCGGATCGAGAGTGGCCACCGCGGGTTGCGCTGCGCGCTGCGCCCGGGCTTCGCGCTCAGCCTGTTTCTGTTGTTCTTCGCGCTGCAGGCGGGCATTGCGGCGTTCAAAACGCTGGCGCGCATGATCGCGCTTGGCCGCGCGCGCGCGCTGTTCTTCAAGGCTGGATGCCAGGCCACCGACTACCGGCAAGGTGCCGAGCGGCAGTGGATGCATCTCGATGCAGTCCACCGGGCACGGCGCCACGCACAGGTCGCAACCGGTGCATTCGTCGATCAGTACGGTGTGCATCAGTTTCGCCGCGCCGACGATGGCGTCGATCGGGCAGGCCTGGATGCACTTGGTGCAGCCGATACACTCGGCCTCGCGGATGTACGCCACTTGCGGCGGTGCCGAACCACGGCTGACGTCCAGCTCCAGCACCGGCACGTTCAACAGTTCAGCCAGGGCGGCGACGGTTTCGTCACCGCCGGGCGGGCACTTGTTGATCGGTTCGCCGTCGACGATGCCTTGCGCATAGGGCTTGCACCCGGGGTGGCCGCATTTGCCGCATTGGGTCTGCGGCAGGAGGGCATCGATGAGTTGAATCAGACTCATGTTTTGATCAGTCCACTGAATCCGAGAAAAATCACTGCGATCAGTCCGGCGCCGATCAGGTCGATCGGCAAGCCGCGAAAGGGCAGGGGAATGTCATTGTCCGCCGTGCGTTCACGCAAGTCGCTGAACAGGCTCAGCACCAGCCAGAAACCCAGCCCGGCGCCCGCGCTCAACGCCGTTGTCTGCAGCAGGCCGCGATCATTTTGTGCATTGACCAAGGCCAGCCCCAGCACGCCGGCATTGCTCAGCAACAACGGCCATAGCCCATCGAAGGGCCAGTCAGGCAGCGCGCGAGTCAGCAGCTTCAGCAGCGGTGCGATCAGCAGCACGCTGAGCGGCAAGAACACAAACAGCTGCAGGGCCTGCAGTTGCAGCGGCACCAGTAGCCAGTGCCACAGCACATAACCGATGAAGCCGACGCTCAGCATCAGGCACGCCGTCGCCAGCCCCAACGCATGCACCTGGCGCCGACTGCCGGCCAGCAACGGATCGACGCCCAGCGGCCAGTGCAACACGAAGTTGTTGAGCAGGGCGGCACTGATCAGCGTAAGTGCAAGTTCGGTCATGGTTCTGCCGGCAGCAACGGGCGAGTGTCACTTAAGGTTAGGCATTATCCGGCACCCGCGATGGGCGGGCCAGATATGAAAAATCCCACAGGCCTGCAGAACATGCCTGTGGGATCGTTTAAGCGCTGGGTCTTACTTGATGCGTTGACCCGGCTTGGCGCCGCTGTCCGGGCTCAGCAGGTAGATTTCTTCACCGCCAGGGCCAGCTGCCATCACCATGCCTTCGGAAATACCGAACTTCATTTTCCGTGGTTTGAGGTTGGCAATCATCATGGTCAGGCGACCGTCGAGTTTCGACGGATCCGGGTAAGCGCTCTTGATCCCGGAGAATACGTTGCGCTGCTCGTCACCGATGTCCAGGGTCAAGCGCAGCAGCTTGTCGGCACCTTCCACGTGTTCAGCCTTGACGATCAAAGCCACGCGCAGGTCGACAGCAGCAAAGGTGTCGAAGTCGATTTCCGGCGACAGCGGATCCTTGGCCAGTTCGCCGTTGCCCGCAGGCGCGGCGGCACCGGTGTCGGTCTGGCTGGCGGTCAGGTCTTCTTTCGAGGCGTCGGTCATGGCTTGCACTTTCACCGGGTCGATGCGGGTCATCAACGGCTTGAATTCATTGAGCTGATGGTTGGCCAGCAGCGTGGTGTGGTCGTTCCAGGTCAACGGGGCGACGTTGAGGAATGCCTCGGCGTCGGCGGCCAGCAGTGGCAGCACCGGTTTGAGGAAGATCACCAGTTGGCGGAACAGGTTGATGCCGGTGGCGCAGATCGCCTGGACTTCATCCTGCTTGCCTTCCTGCTTGTTCAGCGACCATGGGGCCTTGTCGGCGATCCAGGCGTTGGCGCGGTCGGCCAGGGCCATGGTTTCACGCATGGCGCGGGCAAAGTCGCGGGCTTCATAGGCGTCGGCAATGCCTGGTGCTGCGGCGAGGAAGGCCTCGGTCAGCTCTGGCGCAGCATTATTGTCGACCAGCAGGCCGCCGTTGCCCTTGTGGATGAAACCGGCGCAACGGCTGGCGATGTTGACCACTTTGCCGACCAGGTCGGAGTTGACCTTCTGCACGAAGTCTTCGATATTCAGGTCGAGGTCATCGACGCCACGGCCCAGTTTGGCCGCGTAGTAGTAACGCAGGTATTCCGGCGACAGATGATCCAGGTAGGTACGGGCCTTGATGAAAGTGCCACGGGACTTGGACATCTTCTGGCCGTTGACGGTCAGGTAGCCGTGCACGTTGATCCCGGTCGGCTTGCGGAAGCCGGCGCCTTCGAGCATGGCAGGCCAGAACAGGGCGTGGAAGTTGACGATGTCCTTGCCGATGAAGTGGTACAGCTCGGCGGTGGAGTCCTTGCCCCAGAACGCGTCGAAGTCCAGCTCCGGCGTGCGGTTGCACAGGTTCTTGAAGCTGGCCATGTAGCCGATCGGCGCATCCAGCCACACGTAGAAATACTTGCCCGGCTCGTCCGGGATCTCGAAGCCGAAGTACGGCGCATCGCGGGAGATGTCCCACTGCTGCAGGCCGGCGTCCAGCCACTCGGCGATCTTGTTGGCCACGGCGTCCTGCAGGGTGCCGCTGCGGGTCCAGGTCTGCAGCATCTGCTGGAAGTCTGGCAGCTTGAAGAAGAAGTGCTGCGAATCCTTGAGCACCGGAGTGGCGCCGGAGATGGCTGACTTCGGGTCTTTCAGATCGGTCGGGGCGTAGGTCGCACCGCATTTTTCGCAGTTGTCGCCGTACTGGTCTTCAGTGCCGCATTTCGGGCAGGTGCCCTTGATGAAGCGGTCGGCCAGGAACATTTTCTTTTCCGGGTCGAAATACTGAGTGATCGAGCGCTGGGCGATATGCCCTGCGTCGCGCAGCTTCAGGTAGATCTGGCTCGACAGCTCACGGTTTTCTTCGGCGTGAGTGGAGTGAAAGTTGTCGAAATCGACCAGGAACTCGGCAAAGTCGGCGCTGTGTTCAGCCTGCACATTGGCGATCAGTTGTTCCGGGGTGATGCCTTCCTTTTCCGCGCGCAGCATGATCGCCGAACCGTGGGCGTCGTCGGCGCAGACATAAATGCATTGATTGCCGCGATGCTTCTGGAAGCGCACCCACATATCGGTCTGGATGTATTCCAGCATGTGGCCAAGGTGGATCGAACCGTTGGCGTAGGGCAGGGCGCTGGTGACGAGGATCTTGCGTGGTTCGGACATGTGGGGCTTCGCTACTTGATGAAACGGAGGTCGGCCACTATAAAGCGCTGGCGCATATTTTTCACCCTGTGCACCTGTTTCATTGGATGAGCAGACAGAAAAGATCGCAGCCTGCGGCAGCTCCTACAGTTGTACGCCGATCTCCTGTAGGAGCTGCCGAAGGCTGCGATCTTTTCAGGTACGATACTCATCATTTTTCCCAGTCTTGTTATCGGAGTTGCCCATGAGTGCCGTCACTCGCGCAGCGGTGGAAGCCGTCCTCAGCCAATACACCGACCCCTACCTGAACCAGGACCCGGTCAGCGCCGGTTGTGTGAAGCACATCGAGATCGTCGGTGATCGCGTCAACGTGCAGCTGGAAATCGGTTACGCCGCCGGTCTGTTCAAGAGCGGCTGGGCACAGTTGCTGCAACTGGCCATCGAAAACCTCGATGGAGTGACGATCGCCAGGGTCGAGGTCAACAGCGTGATCGCCGCGCACAAGGCCCAGGCCCAGATCCCGGGGCTGGCCAACGTCAAGAATGTGGTCGCCGTGGCTTCGGGCAAGGGCGGTGTGGGCAAATCGACCACGGCGGCCAACCTCGCGCTGGCGCTGGCCCGCGAAGGCGCCAAGGTGGGGATTCTCGACGCCGACATCTATGGCCCGAGCCAGGGCATCATGTTCGGCATCCCCGAGCGCACCCGCCCCGAGGTCAAGGATCAGAAGTGGTTCGTGCCGCTCAAGGCCCACGGTGTCGAAGTCATGTCGATGGCGTTCCTGACCGACGACAATACGCCGATGGTCTGGCGTGGGCCGATGGTCTCCGGCGCACTGCTGCAACTGGTTACGCAAACCGCGTGGGGCGACCTGGATTATCTGGTCATCGACATGCCGCCAGGCACCGGCGACATCCAGCTGACCCTGGCGCAAAAAGTCCCGGTGGCCGGTGCGGTGATCGTCACTACCCCGCAGGATCTGGCGCTGCTGGACGCGCGCAAAGGCGTGGAAATGTTCCGCAAGGTCAACATTCCGGTGCTGGGTGTGGTGGAAAACATGGCGGTGCACATCTGCTCGAACTGCGGATATGCCGAACACCTGTTCGGTGAGGGCGGCGGCGAGAAACTGGCGACCCAATATGGCGTCGAACTGCTGGCCTCGCTGCCGCTGTCGATGCTGATCCGCGAGCAGGCCGATGGCGGCAAGCCAACGGTGATCGCCGAACCGGACAGCCAGATCGCCATGGTCTACCAGGAACTGGCCCGCCACGTCGGCGCGCGCATTGTGTTGCAGGAAGCGGCGACACCGGCGATGCCTAATATCAGCATCAGTGACGATTGAGGTCTTTTTTGTAAACTCAGGACACACTGTGGGAGCGAGCCTGCTCGCGAATGCGGCGTGTCATTCAACCGATGAGTTGTCTGATCCACCGCTTTCGCGAGCAGGCTCGCTCCCACATTGGTTTCTGATTGGCAGTCAGATCCGCAAACCGCCATCCATCTCCAGAATCCGCCCGGTGTAATAGCCGTTCTCGAAGATATACGCCGCCGAATGGGCGATCTCTTCCGGCTTGCCCATGCGTTTGAGCGGGATACCCGAGGTCATCTTCTCCAACGCTTCCGGCTTCATGCCCAGGGTCATCTCGGTTTCGATGAAGCCTGGTGCAATGCCCGCGACACGAATACCGTAGCGCGCCAGTTCCTTGGCCCAGGTCACAGTGGCTGCGGCCACGCCAGCCTTGGCGGCAGAGTAGTTGGTCTGGCCGACGTTACCGGCGCGGGAGATCGAAGAGATGTTGATGATCGCGCCGCCGTTCTTCAGCTCGACCATTTTCGCCGCCACTTCACGGGTGCACAGGAACACGCCGGTCAGGTTGACGTCGATCACTGCCTGCCATTGGGCCAGGCTCATCTTGGTCATTTCGCCGTCCTTGACCTTGAGCAGCAGGCCGTCACGCAGGATCCCGGCGTTGTTGATCAGGCCATGGATCGCGCCGAAATCTTCGGCGACCTGCGCGACCATGTGCTCAACCTGTTCTTCATTGGCAACGTTGCACAGATAGCTGCGCGCCTCGACGCCCTTGGCCTTGCAGGCGGCCACCGCGTCGTCGAGTTTTTCCTGATTGAGGTCGACCAGCGCGAGCTTCGCGCCTTTGCCGGCGAAATACTCGGCCATGGAACGGCCCAAACCCTGGCAACCGCCGGTGATAATGATTACTTTGTCGTTGAGTTGCATTCGCATGCCCCGATAGCCGGTCTGAGTGGTTTTTGTTATTGGCGACGCTCGATCTGCACATGAGCATTGCCTGATGGCGTGACCGGGACTTATCCCCAGGCGCCTGTCCGTTTTTTCGACGGATTCTATTTAAGGAGTCATAAATTGAGCGTTGAAGCGGCCAAGAATGCCCGAGAATTGCTTCTCAAGGAATACCGTGGCGTATTGTCCACCCACTCCAAATCGATGCCCGGTTTCCCGTTCGGCTCGGTGGTGCCGTATTGCCTGGATGAGCAGGGCCGCCCGCTGATCCTGATCAGCCGCATCGCCCAGCACACCCACAACCTGCAGAAAGATCCGAAATGTTCGCTGCTGGTGGGCGAGCGCGAGGCCGACGACGTGCAGGCCGTTGGTCGTCTGACCTATCTGGCCGAAGCGCAGAAGCTCGAAGAGCCGGCTGCCATCGAAGCCGCGGCCGAGCGTTATTACCGGTATTTCCCCGACTCGCAGAACTACCACAAGGCCCACGATTTTGATTTCTGGGTGCTCAATCCGGTGCGTCACCGCTACATCGGCGGTTTCGGCGCGATTCACTGGGTCGATCAACTGACCTTGGCCAACCCGTTCGCCGGCAAGGCGGAAATCAGCATGGTCGAGCACATGAACAGCGATCACGCCAAAGCCATCGCCCATTACGTTGAGCTGACCGGCCTGCCGAAAACCGTACCGGCGCATCTGGCCGGAATCGACAGCGAAGGCATGCACTTGCGCATCGGTCAGGCGTTGTACTGGCTGCCGTTTCCAGCGCCTTGTCATACGCCGATACAAGTGCGCGAAGCCTTGGTTTTTCTGGCTCACGCCGAGGTCTGGCCAAAAAATGCGGTGGCCGACGCTTGAATTCACGAAAGGGCGACGTCATCTAAGGCTTACTGCAAGGCATTTCTTGCGTTGAGGAATCTTTGATGCGCCCTTTTTTGTTGCTCTTTCTGCTGTTTCCGGTGCTGGAGCTGTTCGTATTCGTCAAAGTGGCAGGGGCGATCGGGTTTTTCCCGGCCCTGCTGCTGATCATTCTCGGCTCGATGTTCGGTGTATTCGTACTGCGCGTCGCCGGTCTGGCCACCGCCCTGCGTGCCCGTGAAAGCCTGAATCGCGGTGAGTTGCCCGCACAGACCATGCTCGAAGGCCTGATGCTGGCACTGGCCGGTGGCCTGTTAATCCTGCCGGGCTTCGTCAGCGACGTGGTCGGTCTGGTGATGCTTTTGCCATTCACCCGTCGTCTGCTGGCCAATAAAATGCGCCAGCGCGCCGAAGAACAGGCGATGCGTCAGCGGGCCTTCGCCGATGACCTGCAACCCCGTGGCGGTCCTGCACCGCGCCAGCCTCTTGGCCGCGAGGGTGATGTGATCGAAGGCGAGTTCGAACATCGCGACAGCAAGTAACCCCTGCATCGACACGGCACCTTCGGGTGCCGTTTGTTTATGCGCGGCATTCAAGGGGCAAATGATGAAAAATTTTCTGCCCCCGCCCTTGTAATCAGCTTATGCGCCCTTATGTATCGGTCACCGAAAGGTTTCCGGCATTCAAGCCGGACAGACTTCCGCGGTTCGCTCGACGAACCGCAACCGGCGCAGGCCGGATTTGTTAAACCCGCCGGGACTACACCGGCCGATGAAAACCACAATTAGGAGAGATCGACAATGAAGCTTCGTCCTCTGCATGACCGCGTCGTCATCCGTCGCAGCGAAGAAGAAAAGAAAACCGCTGGCGGTATCGTCCTGCCAGGTTCGGCTGCTGAAAAAGCCAACCACGGTGTGATCGTCGCTGCAGGCCCAGGCAAGGTTCTGGAAAACGGACAAGTGCGTGAGCTGGCCGTTAAAGTCGGCGACAAGGTTGTGTTCGGTCCTTACTCCGGCAGCAACACTGTGAAAGTCGACGGCGAAGACCTGCTGGTAATGGCTGAGAACGAGATTCTCGCTGTACTGGAAGGCTGATTTCCCGCTCATTTTCCCGTTACTACAAAGTATTTAAGGAATATCGATCATGGCTGCTAAAGAAGTTAAGTTCGGCGATGCCGCCCGCTCCAAGATGCTCAAAGGCGTCAACGTTCTGGCTGACGCGGTAAAAGCGACCCTGGGCCCGAAAGGCCGTAACGTGATCCTCGAGAAGAGCTTCGGCGCTCCGACCATCACCAAGGACGGCGTTTCCGTCGCCAAAGAAATCGAACTCGAAGATCGCTTCGAAAACATGGGCGCGCAGCTGGTCAAAGACGTTGCCTCCCGTGCCAACGATGACGCTGGTGACGGTACTACCACTGCGACCGTTCTGGCTCAATCGATCGTCAACGAAGGCCTGAAAGCCGTCGCTGCCGGCATGAACCCGATGGACCTGAAGCGCGGTATCGACAAAGCGACCATCGCGATCGTCAAAGAGCTGAAAGCCCTGTCCAAGCCATGCGCTGACACCAAGGCTATCGCTCAGGTAGGTACCATCTCCGCCAACTCCGACAACTCCATCGGCGACATCATTGCCGAAGCCATGGAAAAAGTCGGTAAAGAAGGCGTGATCACCGTTGAAGAAGGCTCGGGCCTGGAAAACGAACTGTCGGTTGTAGAAGGCATGCAGTTCGACCGTGGCTACCTGTCCCCGTACTTCGTCAACAAGCCGGACACCATGGTTGCCGAGCTCGACGGCCCGCTGATCCTGCTGGTCGACAAAAAGATCTCGAACATCCGCGAAATGCTGCCAGTGCTGGAAGCCGTTGCCAAAGCCGGCCGTCCACTGCTGATCGTTGCCGAAGACGTTGAAGGCGAAGCCCTGGCGACTCTGGTCGTGAACAACATGCGTGGCA
This sequence comes from Pseudomonas sp. B21-051, assembly GCF_024748795.1. Classification (NCBI taxonomy): domain Bacteria; kingdom Pseudomonadati; phylum Pseudomonadota; class Gammaproteobacteria; order Pseudomonadales; family Pseudomonadaceae; genus Pseudomonas; species Pseudomonas sp. B21-051. The sequence goes on along the minus strand of NZ_CP087166.1, from coordinate 4,705,128 downwards.
TCGTCAAGGTTGCAGCCGTCAAGGCTCCAGGCTTCGGCGACCGTCGCAAGGCCATGCTGCAGGACATCGCCGTTCTGACCGGCGGTACCGTGATCTCCGAAGAGATCGGCCTGAGCCTGGAAAGCACCACCTTGGAGCACCTGGGTAACGCCAAGCGCGTGACCCTGTCCAAGGAAAACACCATCATCGTTGACGGTGCTGGCGTACAAGGTGACATCGAAGCCCGTATCGCTCAGATCCGCGCCCAGGTTGCCGAAACTTCCTCGGACTACGACCGTGAAAAACTGCAAGAGCGTCTGGCCAAGCTGTCCGGCGGCGTTGCAGTGATCAAGGTTGGCGCTGGTTCCGAAGTTGAAATGAAAGAGAAGAAGGCCCGCGTTGAAGACGCCCTGCACGCGACCCGTGCAGCCGTTGAAGAAGGCGTGGTACCTGGCGGTGGCGTTGCGCTGATCCGTGCTCTGGAAGCCCTGACCGAACTGACCGGCGACAACGCTGACCAGAACGTCGGTATCGCTGTGCTGCGTCGCGCTGTTGAAGCGCCGCTGCGCCAGATCGCTGCCAACTCCGGCGACGAGCCAAGCGTAGTCGTCAACGAAGTGAAGAACGGCAAAGGTAACTTCGGTTACAACGCTGCTTCGGGCGAATACGGCGACATGATCGAAATGGGCATCCTGGACCCAACCAAGGTAACCCGTTCCGCTCTGCAAGCTGCAGCCTCGATCGGCGGTCTGATCCTGACCACCGAAGCGGCTGTTGCTGATGCACCGAAGAAAGAAGGCTCGGCTGGCGGCGGTATGCCAGACATGGGCGGCATGGGTGGCATGGGCGGCATGATGTAAGCCAGCCTTACCCCTGTGACGAAAAACCCCGCCTGCGATGAGCAGGCGGGGTTTTTTATTGCCTGGATTTCAAGCTTCACACCGTCCCCTGTGGGAGCGAGCCTGCTCGCGAAAGCAATCACACCGTCACTACATCTGTGACTGATACAGCGCATTCGCGAGCAGGCTCGCTCCCACATTGGGACCTGGATTGCCTGTGATAACCGGTTGCGCAAAAAAAGCCCCGGTGCATCAGCCCGGGGCGTTTCTATTGACAGTTACTGTTCGCTGACCTGGACAGTGCTGTCCTTCACAGGCTTCCAGCTCAACAACTGCTGTTTGAAGCCATAACTGGCCGCCTGGTAATACGCAATCGCCCGGCTGACCAGCGGATCGTCGCTGCTGACCCGCGACTCGCGGCTCTCGGTCAATGCGTCGTCATGCCGGCGCAAGCCCTGGCGTGGGCTGAGGATCGCCAGATCCTTGCCGTCGAACAGACCCAGATGCTGATAGTTGCCGACCACCACACGCGGTGGCAGCGGGTTGTCCTGCAGCAGGTTGCGACCGAAGAACGTCGAGGTGTAATCCAGGTTGAGCAAGCCCAGCAGCGTCGGCGCCAGATCGATCTGACTCGCCAGTTGCGCGCTCTCGCGAGCTTCGATCATTTTCGGCGCGTAGATGAACAGCGGGATCTGGTAGTTGGCGATCGGCAAGTCTTCTTTGCCGGCGCTGCCTGCGGTGTGGTCGGCGACGAAGATGAAGATCGTATTGTCGAACCACGGCTTCTGCCGCGCCTGCTCGAGGAACTGGCCGATGGCGTAGTCAGTGTACTTCACCGCGCCATCGCGGCCGTTACCGGACTTGATGTCGATCCGGTTGTCCGGGTAGGTGTAAGGACGATGGTTGGAGGTGGTCATCAGTTGCAGCAGGAACGGTTGCTGTTTGGCGTAGTCGGCATCCGCCAGTTTCAGGGTCTGGCGATACAGGTCTTCGTCGGCCATGCCCCAGGCGTTCTTGAAGTGGATCTCGGCTTCATCGACGCTGCTCTGGTCGACGACGCGATAGCCGTTGCCGCTGAAGAACGCGTTCATGTTGTCGAAGTAGCCACGCCCGCCGTAGACGAACACGCTGTCGTAACCCACCGCGCTCAACTGCTGGCCAAGGCTGGCGAAACCGCTTTCACGGCCGATGCGCTTGACGATCGAGCGGCCAGGTGTCGGCGGGATGGCCAGGGTGATCGCTTCCAGACCGCGGTCGGTGCGGGTGCCGGTGGCGTAGAAGTTATTGAAGTACAGGCTCTGCTTGCGCAAGGCGTCAAGGTTTGGCGTCAGGTTGCGACCGTCGCCATTGCTGCCCAGGTACTTGGCGCTGAGGCTCTCGATGGTCACCAGTACAATGTTCGGCTTGCGCGGGGTGCCCGGGTTGTCGATCACCCGGCGAATGTCCTGTGGATCCTTGCCGATGAAGCGCGCGTCGCTTTCGCTCAGCTCGGCGCGGATCTGGCTGGCGACTTTTTCTGCCGGCAGGCTCTTGTAGAACTGGGTGTAGTCCAGTTCATTGTTACGGAACGCGGCGAAGAACTGATACGGACCGTTGCTGGCCAGTTCGTTCTGGTAGGCGTTGCCGCCCTGGGCACGCGGGGCGTCCTGGCTGAGCAGTTGCAGGCTCAGGCCCGCGACGATCAACAGGCCCAAGGCACTGAGCAGACGCCCGCGCAGCGCTGGCAGCGGCGCATTCATGGCGGCATTGAACGGCTTGCCCAAGGCAAAACTGATCACCACGGCCAGTACCGCGAGAAGGCTCAGCAGTTTGCCGATCGGGTACGACTCGAGGACGTTGTTCAGCACTTCGTCGGAATACACCAGGTAATCGACGGCGATGAAGTTGAAGCGCACGCCGAACTCGTCCCAGAACAGCCATTCAGCCACCGCCACGAACAGCATGGCGAACAGGCTGATGGTCAGCAGGGCGCGCAGGAACCCGCGATGTCCACGACGCCGCCACAGCCCCGGCGGGCAGAGCAGCAGGTACAAGCCCATCGGCAATGCCGCATAGGCCAGGAAACCCAGGTCGTACAGCGCGCCGATGCCGAACACCGACAGGGCGAAGCCGCCGGCCTCATCCAGGTGAGTCAGCAGCAGTACCGCTCGAGTCAGAAGAAAGATGACCAGCCAGGCGCCGGTGATGAGCAGCAGAAAGCGCACGGGCGCGGTCTTGAGAGGGTCCATTGTCTAGTTTTCCTTATATCAATGGCGCGCGAGTTTCGCGGCGTCACTGTAGTCAGGTTGTGAATCGATAGTGAAAACTTTGTTAAACATTTAATTTGCCTGGGCAAATTGATTTGCACGCCTGTCGGCCCTAGCCCTGAAACGGCGTTGGCCTTAAGCTGCGCGGGCCATGACGGCCGTCACTGTGTACGGAGGAGATGCCAATGCGAATTCTATTGGTCGAAGACAACCGCGATATCCTGGCCAACCTGGCCGATTACCTGGGGCTCAAAGGCTATACCGTCGATTGCGCCCAGGACGGCTTGTCGGGCCTGCATCTGGCTGCCACCGAGCATTACGACCTGATCGTGCTCGATATCATGCTGCCGGGCATTGACGGCTACACCCTGTGCAAGCGCCTGCGTGAAGACGCTCGACGCGATACGCCGGTGATCATGCTCACCGCCCGCGATCAACTGGACGACCGCCTGCAGGGCTTCAAGTCCGGGGCCGACGATTATCTGGTCAAACCGTTTGCGCTGTCGGAACTGGCGGCACGCATCGAAGCCGTGATGCGTCGCACCCAGGGCGGCGGCCGCCGTGCGTTGCAGGTCGGTGACCTGACCTACGACCTCGACACGCTGGAAGTGACCCGCGAGGGCAAGCTGCTCAAGCTCAACCCGGTCGGCCTCAAGCTGCTGGCAGTCTTGATGCAGAAGAGTCCGCATGTCCTGCGCCGGGAAATTCTCGAAGAAGCGCTGTGGGGCGATGACTGCCCGGACAGTGACAGTCTGCGCAGCCACGTCCACCAATTGCGTCAGGTGATCGACAAGCCATTCGCCAAACCCTTGCTGCAAACCGTGCACGGCGTGGGTTACCGCCTGGCCGAGGGGCGTGATGGAGTTTAAGCAAAGCCTTTCCCAGCGGATCATCATCGCCTTTGCGCTGATGAGTGCGCTGGTGGCCGGGGCCTTCGCCATGGGCATCGTCGCGACCGTGCACCTGGTGGAGGAGAAACTGATTTCGGCGGGGCTGGGCGGCGACCTGCAGCGTCTGCTGCTGATGGACAACGTCTCGGACTGGAGCCATCGCCCGGAACCGGATCAACTGTTCTACTTCAGTGGTGGTCCGGGCGATTTCGAGCTGCCCAAGGATCTGCGTCACCTCGATGCCGGTTTCCACGAAGTGTTCCGCGAGCAGCTGTCGTATCACGCGATGGTCGAGATCGTCGACGGTCGTCGCTATGTCCTGCTGCAGGATCAAAGCGATTTCGAAGAACGTGAACGCGTGCTGTTTGCCGTGGTGCTGGTGGGCTTTGTGCTCAGTCTGGCGCTGGCGGTATTCCTCGGCTGGGTGCTGGCGCGCAAAGTCATGGCACCGGTGGTGCGCCTGGCTCGGCAAGTACGGCATCGCGATCAGTTGCTCGGTCTGGCGCCGCCGCTGGCGCCGGACTATGCGGCTGACGAAGTCGGCGAACTGGCGGTGGCGTTCGATGCCACGCTTGGTCGCCTGCGTCAGGCGCTGACTCGCGAGCGGCTGTTCACCAGCGATGTCAGCCACGAACTGCGCACGCCGTTAATGGTGCTGGCCAGTTCCTGCGAACTGCTGCTGGAAAATCCGGGGCTTGATCAGCGCGGTCGTGCCCAGGTCGAGCGCATCGCCCGCGCGAGCGAAGAAATGCGCGAACTGGTGCAGACTTTCCTGATGCTCGCCCGCGCCCAGCGCGAAGACGCGGGTTCAGCGCCGCAGCAGAACATCAGCCAGGTGGCCGATGGCTTGTTGAGTATCTGGCGTGAACCGATCGAATCGAAAGGGCTGCGGCTGATGTTCGAGCCGGGCAATCCGCCGGACACTCGCTTCAACGCGACTCTGCTCAGCGCGGTCATGGGCAATTTGCTGCGCAACGCCTGCCACTACACCGAGCAGGGCTTCATCCGCCTGACGCTCAACGACAATGGATTCGTCGTCGAAGATTCGGGTGTCGGCATTCCCGAGGAAAAACGTGAGGCCATGTTCCAGCCCTTCGTGCGCGGTAATGAAAAGCGCGGCGAAGGCCTGGGCCTGGGCTTGTCGCTGGTGCAGCGGATCTGCGAGAACCAGGGCTGGGAGGTGACGTTGAGCACCATGCAGCCCAATGGCTGCCGTTTCGAGGTAACGCTGGGTCAGCGTTGAACCCCAACCCAAGCGGCCGCGCCCTGAGTGCTGGTATTTGATGACGCCTTCGCGAGCAGGCTCGCTCCCACAGAGATCTGCGGTACAAAGGTGGGAGCGAGCCTGCTCGCGAAGGGGGTTGAACGGCAGTATTGAATCATCAGTGGCCGCCGGATTCAGCTGATGGCCCCGCGCTATTGCTTTCTCCCTGTAAAACCCTGTAATAGTTTGCCGGTTTACCTGACGTAATTTTCACAAAGGGACGACCTGACGCTGACATGCCACTACCTATGGTAGGGGCATCAGTTATTCAGGAGTCCTGAAATGAGCAGTCCGATCAAGCTCGATTTTTCCGAAAAGTATGATGACCAGCATGCACAAAAATATTTGCGCAAGCACCAGGACGGTCTCGGTCGTCGGTTGTCACATTGGCGGGATGAGCAATTGGCCCGCAAGGCGTTGACGCTGGCGGGCGAGCCGGGGTTGGTGCTGGATTTGCCCTGCGGTGCAGGACGCTTCTGGCCGTTGCTGGCGGAAAAACCCAATCGGGTGATCATTGGCGCGGACAATTCCGAGTCTATGATCAAGACCGCGATGCAGGCGCAACCGGCTGATGTGGTGAAACGGGTACAACCTTTGCACACGTCAGCGTTCGACATTGCCTTGCCGGATAACGCCGTCGACAGCATTTTCTGTATGCGTTTGCTGCATCACATCGGTGAAGCCGAACATCGACGGACGATTTTGCGCGAATTCGAGCGTGTCACCCGTGACAGCGTGATCATTTCGTTGTGGGTGGACGGTAATTTCAAGGCCTGGAAACGCAAACGCGCCGAGCAGCGCCGTGGGCAGGAAGGTTACCAGAACCGGTTTGTGTTACCGACTGTGACAGTAGAAAAAGAATTTGAAGCGGCAGGTTTTCGCATTCAGGAACAACTGGATTTTATTCCGCTGTATGCCATGTGGCGGGTCTACGTATTACGCAAGAGGTAACAGGATGGCGGTGCAAATAGCAGCAGAAACGGAAGTCGCTCCCCAGGATCGCTTCGATTACTACTGGAACCAGCGCGGTGAATGGGTGGAAGAACCCAACGTGCGCCGTGGCGGGGAAAGTGGTGTGCAACGAGTCGTGGGCCGTGACGGCCAGTTACTGTATGCCAAGCGCCAGACCGGACATATCTATCGCAGTTGGCTGCATCCTTTCGGCCGGCCGACAGTCTTGCGTGAGCTGGATGCCCTGACCGGTGTCAGCCGCCTCGGCGTACGCGTCCCGCAAATCGTCTTCTGCGGTGCGCAGCCAGATCCGCAACACAAGTGGCGTGCGCTGCTGGTGACCAAGTCGCTGGACGGTTTCGACGAACTCGAGAAGTGGGAAGCCGCCGGCGGCCGTGCCCAATATGGCGAAGCCGTTTACGAGCGCGTCCTCAAAGACCTGGCCGAAAACCTCGCGCGCATGCACAAGGGCCGTTGGCAGCACAGCTGTATCTACATCAAACACGTTTTTGTACGGGTGACCGGCGAAGGTGATTCGGCCGAGGTCGAAGTGGCATTGATCGATCTGGAGAAGTGCCGCCAGCGTCTGACCGCTTATCGCGCGGCCTCCCATGACATGAAGCAATTGCGTCGCCATTCGTCGTTCAGCGACACGGACTGGAAAAAACTCGTCTACTTTTATGAGACGGCGTTTGGCAGCGCTATCAAAGGTTTATAGCGATGAAACTCGAAATTGCACGAGGTTTGTTTTTGGTTGGAGCCTTGGCAGTTGCTTCATTGGCGGTGGCGGCCTGGGAGCAGCCCCGCATGCAGGTGATCGGTGCTACCACAGGCGATGCTCACTGCGCAGTACCACGGGTGGCGAAAGCCTCCGTGGCGACTAAACCTGACCATGATCTGTTGTTGTTCATGTTCGGACTTTCTCAAGGGATGAGGCCACAGAGTTGAACCGATTGAAGCCAAAATGAAGGCCTCGCAGATGCGAGGCCTTTTTTTATGGATGAATACAAAATCCCCTTTGATACAAATTCACTCTGTAGGAGCTGCCGAAGGCTGCGATCTTTTGCTCTCTGTTTTCAAGATCAAGAGCAAAAGATCGCAGCCTTCGGCAGCTCCTACAGGGATAGGGCTAGAGGAATGGTCAGGGTCATGATTTGGGATCGGGCTTTGCCAGCAGCGTGTAGATGCATGGCAGCACGAACAGCGTAAACAACGTGCCGATCGACATCCCCGTGGCAATCACCATCCCGATATCGAACCGGCTCACGGCGCCCGCGCCGGTCGCCAGAATCAACGGCACCATGCCGAACACCATCGCCGCCGTGGTCATCAACACCGGGCGCAAACGAATCGCCGCCGCTTCCTCGACCGCTTCGCGCGCGGTCAGGCCTTTGTCCTTGCGCAATTGGTTGGCGAATTCGACGATCAGGATCCCGTGCTTGCTGATCAGCCCGATCAGGGTCACCAGCCCGACCTGGGTGTAGATGTTCATGCTCGACCAGCCAAGGAACAGCGGAATCAACGCACCGCAGATCGACAGCGGCACCGTCACCAGAATCACCAGTGGATCGCGGAAGCTTTCGAACTGCGCCGCCAGCACCAGGAAAATGATCGCCAGCGCCAGGGCGAAGGTTACCCACAGAGCGCTACCTTCCTGCACGTACTGGCGCGAGGCGCCGCCATAGTCGAAGGCAAACCCGGCTGGCGCTTCTTCGCGGGCGATCTGCAGCACGGTGTCGATGGCTTCGCCCATGCTGACCAGCGGGAATCCGGAAATCTTCGCCGCGTTGAGTTGCTGGAACTGGTTGAGCTGGCGCGGTCGCGCCCGGTCGCTGACCTTGATCAGGGTCGACAGCGGCAGCAGCTCGCCCTGGGTGTTCTTCACGTAGTAGTTGTTCAGCCAGCCGGGGTTTTCGCGGTACGGTCGCTCGACCTGGGCAATCACTTTGTAACTGCGGCCTTCGATGGTGAAACGGTTGATCTCCGCCTCACCCAGCAGCGTCGCCAGGGTGCCGCCCAGGTCGAGCATCGACACGCCCATCTGCGCGGCTTTGGCACGGTCGATATCGACCACCACTTCCGGTTTGTCGAACGCCAGGTCGAGGTCGACGAAGGCGAACTTGCCGGACTCCATCGCACGTTTCTTGATCCGGTCCGCCACTTGCAGCAGCAATTCGTAGTCGTTGGCGGTATTGACGACGAATTCGAACGGCAAACCTTCACCGGTGCCGGGCAAGGAGGGCAGGTTGAAACCGAAAATCTGCAGGCCGGGGATACTCGCCAGTTTGCCCTGCACCTCGGGCAGGATCTGCATCTGCGTGCGACTGCGCTCGTTCCACGGCTTGAGCAGGAAGCCACCGATGCCCGCTTGCACGCCGTTGTAGCCGTTGATCTGGAACGAGGAGTAGTACTCCGGAAACTCCTTGAAAATCTTGATGAATTCGTCGGTGTACGTGCTCAGGTAATCAAGGTTGGTCGGCTGTGGGGCGGTGGCCATCATGAAGATGATGCCTTGGTCCTCATCCGGTGCCAGTTCCGACTTGGTGAACTTGAGAAACACCGGGATCAGGCACAGCACGATCACTGCGAATACCAGCACCACCGGCCGCGTGTTCAATGTGCCGTGGAGCACGCTCTGGTAGCGGCGTTTGAGGCTGTCGAAAATGCGGTCGAGGCGGTGTGCCAGACCACTGGGGTTTTCTTCGTGGCGTAACAGCAGGGCGCACATCATCGGCGACAGGGTCAGGGCGACGATCCCTGAGATCACCACGGCGCCGGCCAGGGTCAGGGCGAACTCCTTGAACAAGGCCCCGGTCAGTCCGGTGAGGAAGCCGATCGGCGCATACACCGCCGCCAGGGTGATGGTCATCGACACCACCGGCATGGCGATTTCCCGCGCACCTTCCAGTGCGGCCTCAAGCGGCGTCTTGCCTTCCTCGATGTGCCGGTGGATGTTCTCCACCACCACAATCGCGTCGTCCACCACCAGACCGATGGCCAGCACCATCGCCAGCAGGGTCAGGAGGTTGATCGAGTAGCCCATCATCTGCATGAAGAACATCACGCCGATCATCGACAGCGGGATGGTCACCACCGGGATCACCACCGAGCGCAACGCGCCGAGGAACAGGAACACCACCACAATCACGATCAGCACCGCTTCGAACAGGGTTTTCACCACTTCGTCGATCGAGGCCTGGATGAACTGGGTGGCGTCGTAGGCAATCTCGCTCTTGAGGTTGGGCGGCAATTGCGCTTCCAGCTCCGGCATCAGCTTGCGCACTTCCTTGATCACGTCCAGCGGGTTGGCCCCCGGTGTGGCCTTGATGCCGATGTACACCGACGGCGTGCCACCGAACGAGCTGATCGAATCGTAGTTTTCCGCGCCCATCTCGACCCGGGCGACATCGCTGAGCAGCACCCGGCTGTCGCCACTGACCTTGAGCGGAATCGCCGCGAAGGCTTCGGCGGACTTCAGTTCGGTGTTGGCGTTGATGCTGGTGACCACGTACTCGCCCTTCACCTCGCCGGCGGCGGAGAGGAAGTTGTACTGGCGCACGGCGTTGGTCACGTCGCTGGCGCTGAGGCCGAAACCGGCGAGCTTCACCGGGTCGAGCCACAGGCGCATGGCGAATACCTGATTGCCGAGAATCTCCGCCTCGGCCATGCCCGGCAGGGTCGCCAGTTTCGGCTGGATCACCCGCGACAGGTAGTCGGTGATCTGCGGGTTGCTCAAGTCCTTGCTGAAGAAGCTGATGTACATCAGCGCCGAGGCGTCGGCCGATTCCTTGCTCAGCACCGGGTCTTCGGCGTCCTGCGGCAGTTTGTTCTTCACCTCATTGGCCTTGGCCAGCAGTTCGGTGAACAAACGGTCGGTGTTGGAACCGATGCGCGCGTAGATCGATATCACTGAGAAGTTCTGGCGACTGACCGAGGTCATGTAGTCGATGCCCTCGGCGCTGGCCAGGCTTTGCTGCATCGGCTGGGTGATGTAACCCTGAATGGTCTCGGCGTTGGCCCCGGGGTAGGCGGTGGTCACCGTGATCAGGGCGTTTTCCATTTGCGGGTACTGGCGCAGCGGCAGTTTGCTCCAGGCCTGGAAACCCAGCAGCACAATCAGCAGGCTGACCACGGTGGCGAGCACCGGGCGGCGGATGAACGGATCGGTAAAAGCCATGGGGATTCCTTGATCAGTCGGCGCGAGGCGGACTGTTCTGCTCGCCGAGGGTCTTGTCGTCGCTGATGGCGATGTGTGCGCCGTTGTCCAGTTTGATCTGGCCGGCGGTCACCACTTGTTCGCCGCTCTGCACGCCCTTGTTGATCATCACCAGGCCATCGCGGCGTTCGCCGGTCTCGATGAAACGGCGTTCGGCGATCAGCACCGGTTGGCCCTTGTCATCTTTTTCGACGCTGCCGTCCTCGGCCTTCTTTTGCCCGACCACGTACAGCGAGTTGCCGTAGAGGGTGTAGGTGATCGCGCTTTCCGGGACCACGATGTGTTTCTGCGGATCGGGCAGCAACACGTTGAGGCTGGCGAACATGCCCGGCAGCAACTTGCCGTCGGGGTTGGCCAAAGTCGCGCGCACCAGAATATTGCGCGTGGTGCTCTCGACAATCGGGTTGATCGCGCTGATGGCGCCGGGGAAGTTCTGCCCGGGATAGGCTGCGACACCGATCTGCACCGGTTGCCCGATGGCCAGTTTTGGCACCGATTGCTCCGGCACATAGAAGTCGGCGTAGAGGCTGCTCAGATCCTGCAGGGTGGCGATTTTGGTGCCGCTGGCGAGGTAGTCGCCGACATCCACCTGACGGATGCCGATGGTGCCGCTGAACGGCGCGAGGATGCGTTTTTTCGCCAGCGAGGCGTTGAGCTGATTGACCGTGGCCTTGTTCTTTTGCAACACGGCGGAGAGACGGTCGTACTCGCCTTTGGAGATCGCGCGGCTGTCGACCAGTTGGCTGCCGCGACCAAAATCCAGTTGCGCCAGTCCCAGGTCAGCCTTGGCGGTTTCCAGCAGCGCGGTCTCGACCGCGCTGTCGAGTTGCAGCAGTGGCTGCCCGGCCTTGACCTTCTGTCCGGATTCGAATTTGAGTTCGGTGACGGTGCCGGCGACTTCCAGACTCAGCTCGACGCCTTGCAAGGCCTTCAGCGAGCCGACGGTGGGCAAACGCATCTGCCACGGCTGTTCGCTGGCGCGGGCCACGGCGACACTGATCGGCGGTTTCGGTTTGGAGAAGCCCTGGATCATGGTGTAGATCGAAAAGGCTTTGTACCCGCCCAATACCAGGACGACCAGCAAGACAACACCCAACATGATCAGCATGCGGCGACGCAGCATATTTCCAGTTCCTTGGATAAATCAGGTGAGACAGGCGGGCACATTACTCCGAGTCAGGTGGGGATTCCAACTGCCAGTTTTTACAGGGAGGCGCAAAAAGATCGCAGCCTGCGGCAGCTCCTACATTGGAATGCGATCCCTGTAGGAGCTGCCGCAGGCTGCGATCTTTTAAAGGCGGGTCACGCCATCAAATGCAGATGGTTATCCCAGAGCCCCGCCGGCAATTCCAGCGGCTTGGCCAGCAGCTCATCCTGGCGGCAATCGTAGTAGCGGCAACGGCCCTGACCCGAGGTCACGACGAAGCCGTCCTGCACCGCACCAACACCGGCGCAATCGGGCAGCGGCGCGTCGAGACGCACTTCGCCGCTGTCCAGGTCCCAGATGAAGAAGCGATTGCCACGCGGCGCGGTCAGCGCCACCAGCCGCAGATCGCTGTGCACTGCGACGCTGGCGGTGTAATGACCCATCGACTGCAACTGATGCTCCGGCACCGGGAATGCCACGAAGGGCTGGCCCGGACGCTTGATCGCCAACAGCTCGGAGCGCTCATGCGAGGCGCCCATAAATTGCTGGCCGGCGACGATGGTGCCGTCGCTGGCAATGCCCAAGTGACGCACGCTGTTCATTTGCTGGGAAAGGGTTTCCTTGCTCAGCAGGGTGCCGTCACGCTGCATCAGCACCAGGCTCGGTTCCATGGCGTTGAGGTTCATGTCGACGCGGCTTTCGGCCTCGGTGCGGATCCCGCCGTTGGCCACCACCAGGGTTTCGCCATCGGGCATCCACGACACCTGATGCGGGCCGAGGCCATGGGTGGAAATCTCGCCGCTGTGCACCAGCCGCTCGCCTTCGAACTTGTACACCCCGAGCAGGCCACGCCCCGGATCAGTGGTGTCGTTCTCGGTGGCGTACAGGTATTCGCCGTCCTTGTGCACCACGGCGTGGCCGTAGAAATGCCGGTTCGGCTGCGACGTCACGGTTTGCAGCAACGTCCCGTCGCGCAGGTCGATCAGGTAGCTCTCGGTGCCCGGGCGGCGGGCGACGAACAGCGCGATCGGCAGCGTCGGGTGGTTGATGATGTCGTGGCAGCGCTGGCCGACTTCGGTGGCGAACACTCGCGTACCGTCCAGCCGATAACCGACGGCGTAATGCTTGCCGTCGGTGTCGTCGCGCGCCGAGAGCAACAGCGGGCTCTGATCCTTGCGCTTGAACAGCGTCCAGCCGCCCAGTGTCACTGCTCCCAGCAGCAAACTACCTAAAGTCAGAGCCTGGCGTCGCAGCATGGCACTTGCCCTCATCAGTCACCGTCGTTGGCGTTGAAGCCCAATTGAATGCCCAGCGCCTTGGCCAGTTCGCCTTCGTGCAGGCGATGGACGACGTTGAGGCTGTCGTAGAGATCGTTGAGTTGTTGACGACCGGCGTCGTCCTGAAGCATTTCGGTCAGCGAGCGCTGGCTGCTGTCGAACAGTTTCAGCGACGCGGCGTAGGCGGCGTCGATCTTGTCCGCCAACGGTTTCTGCTCGGCCGGCAGCAGACCGCGCAGGCCTTTGTTGTCGACGCCTTCCCAGACGGTTTTGGCTGCAGCGAGGCTGGCTTCCAGCGCGGTCAGCGACGACTGGCTGCGCCATGCATCAGCCTGGAACGGCTGCGGCACGCCTTTGCTCTGACGGCCCATTGGTGTGCCGAGTTTTTTCTTCAGGGTGTCGAGGGCGGTGACCTGCACACGCAGCAGATCGGCGATCGCTTCGTGGGAGTCGGCATAGCGCTGGTTGGGGAATTTGCTCATTTGCGCGAGCATGCCGTCGGTGTTGTTCCAGCTCTGCAGAATCTCTTCGGCCAGTTGTTTCTGGCGCTCGCCGATGGCGATCAGCAGTGGGCAATACTTGGCTTTCTGCTCAGCGTTGGCGACGTCAGGCTTTTCATCGAACAGGATGTACTCGTAAGCCGACAGGCCCTGCACCACCACGCTGGATTTGGCCAGTGCGGCGGCGTCGATCTGCGGCTGGGCGATCACCAGTTGCTCGACCTGACGGCCGACGAGGTTTTTCTTGTCCGGCCAGAACTGTACCTGCCAGGAACGGTTGCCCTCGGCCAATGGGCCGATCAGCAGTGGTTGCAGCTCGGCCCAGGCTTTCTGCGCATGCAGGAAGTCGGCGCGGGCGGTTTCCAGGGTTTCCTTGCCCTGACAGTAGGCGAGGGCGCTCACGGCCAGTTGCTTGTCGGCTTCGACCCAACGGGTATAGGTCGGCAGGATCACCGATTTGGCGATGGCCGCCGACGTGACCGCTTGCGGGTCCTGCGGCGAGCAGGCGCCGAGGGCGAGTGCGGCAAGGCTGGTGAACAACAACTTGGGACGGAACATGTCGGGCTCCCGATTCTTTTAAGTGTTTAAAGTGAGTTCAAGAACGCCAGCAGCGCAGCACGCTGCTCGGCGTTGAAAGACAAAACCTGTTGCTGCGCCTTCTCCGCTTCGCCGCCATGCCAGAGCACGGCTTCGAGCAGGTTGCGGGCGCGGCCGTCATGCAGAAACTGAGTGTGACCACTGACTGCCTGCGTCAGACCGATCCCCCACAATGGCGGAGTGCGCCAGTCGCGGCCGGAGGCCTGGAATTCCGTACGGTTGTCGGCCAGACCGTCGCCCATGTCGTGCAGCAGCAGATCGCTGTACGGGCGAATCACTTGATTGGCCAGTTCAGGTTCGGCCGCGTTGGCGGCGGTGGTGTATTTCGGCGTGTGGCAGGACTGGCAGCCAGCCTGGAAGAACAGGTTCTTGCCGGCCAGCACTTGTTCGTCGTTGACGCCACGGCGCGCCGGCACTGCGAGGTTGCGTGTGTAGAACAACACCAGACGCAGGATGTTGTCGCTGACTTCCGGCTCGCCGTCCGGGCCATTGCCGTTCGGCGCCTGCTTGCACGCGGTTTGCGCGTCGGTGCAGTCATCGAACGGCCTCAGACTGGTCGTGAGGCCCATGTCTCCGGAAAACGCATGGACATTCTGCTGATTGAGATTCGGTTGCCCGGCTTTCCAGCCGAATCGACCCATGACGGTCTTCTGCAATGCGTCATCCCAGACCTGATTCGGTCGACCATTGATGCCGTTGTTTTCTTTGGCTTGCGCGGCAGCGTTGGCGAGGATCGCTTCTTCGGGAATCGCTTCGAGCAGGCCGAGGCCGATCATCGGCGGCGCGACCCGGGCCGAGAAACGCGTGTCCGGGTGCATCGGGCCGTAGCCCAACTGAGTGAATTGCAGAACCGGTTTGCGCAGCTCGACTTCGGTACCGTCCTTGAAACGGATCGGCACCGGGGTGTACTCGACGCGCACCTTGCCTTCGGGTGTGACCCCGGGCACGGCCATGTCCTGGAACTGGCCGCCGTAGACCGGCTCCGGCACCACGCCGAGTTGCTCGATGACTTTGGCATAGGCCGGCGAATCGGGGATCGACAGACGCACCAGCATCGACACCGCGTTCGCCGCATCCGGCGTGGGCGGATGTCCGCGACCGTCCTTGATGTGGCAGTTCTGGCAGGCGTTGGTATTGAACAGCGGGCCGAGGCCATCGCGCGCGGTGGTGGTCGACGGGGCGATCACCCACGGACTGCGGAAGAAGCTGTTGCCGACACTGAAGTCGACCCGACGCGACGGCGGCAGATTGGCCGAAGGCAACGAGAACGCATTCTGATCGGTCTTGCGCACGGTCGCCGCCCCGCCCGAACGCGCTTCACCCGGCTCAGCCTTGGTAAAGCGCGGGGCGTCATCGCAGGCACTCAGGCCCAGGGCCAGAAACAGTGCGGACAAGCGAAGCGGCAGCGAGGGCATCAGACATCCTGCGGACGGGCGAAAACAAAGGCGCAAAGTCTAACAGGGCGAATGAGTTTGAATAAGAGGAATTATCGTTTGCTTGATGTGGCGCAAGCCTTGAAACTCATGCAAACCCTGTGGGAGCGAGCCTGCTCGCGAAAGCGGTGTCCGCCGCGCTGACGATGTTGTACCCGATGACGCCTTCGCGAGCAGGCTCGCTCCCACAGGGTTTGGTGGTGTACCTGATATCGAACACACCATGGAGCAGTGTTTTGTGTACGGCAGGCATGAAAAAGGCGACCCGAAGGTCGCCTTTTTCAGTCAAACGCGCGTGATCAGAACTCGTGATCAGCGTTGTCCGGGTTCAGGTCGCTGATGCCCAGCTTGCCGGCAGCGGCTTCGATCGAACCGGTCTGCTTGACCAGAGCTGCGATAGCGTCACGCACGATCTGGTTGCCGGCGGTGTTGCCCGCAGCGATCAACTGGTCGTAGTGCTCACCCTTGTTGGCGTGATCGACCATGACCTGGATCTTCGCTTCGGTCGCGGCCAGATCGGCTTTCAGCGCGGTGTCGGCAGCCGGGTCGGCCTTGGCCACCAGCGACGACAGACTGGCACCGGTCAGCTTGGTGCCGTCGGTGCGGGTGTATTCACCCAGGTACACGTTACGAATGCCTTTGGCATCGTAGAAGTGCGAATTGTGGGTGTTGTCGCTGAAGCAATCCTGTTCGTCTTCCGGGGAGTTGGCTTCCAGCGAAACCTTCATGCGCTCGCCCGCCAGTTCGCCCAGGGACAGGCTGCCCATGCCGAAGAGCATTTTGCGCAGGCCGGATTCGGCAGGCTCGGCTTCCAGGGTGGCGCGGTAGTTGTCAGCCACGTTCGGCTTCCAGTTGCCGACCATTTCTTCCAGGTCGCTGACCAGCAGTTGGGTCACGGCTTTGAGGTACGCACGGCGACGATCGTTGTGACCGCCGGTGGCGCCTGCGCCTTCCAGGTAGTCCGACGCAGGACGGTTGCCGGCGCCAGGGCCGGTGCCGTTCAGGTCCTGGCCCCAGAGCAGGAATTCGATCGCGTGGTAGCCGGTGGCGACGTTGGCTTCGGAACCGCCCAGCTCGTTGAGGCTGGCGAGTTTTTCCGGAGTAATGTCTTTTACGTCGACCTTGTCTTCGCCGACCTGCACTTCAGTGTTGGCGATGATGTTGGCGGTGGCACCCGGGTTACCCAGCGCGTGCTCGTAGGATTTGTCGACATAGTCGATCAGGCCTTCGTCCAGCGGCCACGCGTTCACCTGACCTTCCCAGTCGTCGATGATGGTGTTGCCGAAGCGGAACACTTCGCTCTGCAGGTAAGGCACGCGCGCGGCGACCCAGGCAGCCTTGGCGGCTTTCAGAGTGTCGGCGTTCGGCTTGGCGAGGAACGCGTCGACGGCTGTTTGCAGGGTTTTCGCAGTGGATTCGGCATCGCTGTAAACGGCGAAGACCATGTCGGCGTAGTGCGCGACCACAGCCTTGGCGGCGGCTTCATCGACTTTACCGGCAGCGGCAGGTGCTGGCGCGGCAGCGGTGCTGGCGGCCGGCGTCGGCGTGGCCGGGGCGGCAGCCTTGTCTTTGCCTTCGCCGCAACCGGCGAGGGAAATAGCGATGGCCAGCAGACTGGCGGTAGCCAGAGGCATACGAATCATGGCGAACATCCTGCTTCGGTAATGGAATGGACAGGGCGCGGGGG
Source organism: Pseudomonas sp. B21-051 (assembly GCF_024748795.1). Classification (NCBI taxonomy): domain Bacteria; kingdom Pseudomonadati; phylum Pseudomonadota; class Gammaproteobacteria; order Pseudomonadales; family Pseudomonadaceae; genus Pseudomonas; species Pseudomonas sp. B21-051. The sequence goes on along the minus strand of NZ_CP087166.1, from coordinate 4,688,102 downwards.
TGCGCAAAGCTGCGACATAATGCAAATCTTTCGCATTATGTGTAAAGGGCTGTGGCTGGAAATATTTCTTGTTTACGCCAGTGTGATGGCGCAGATCAAAAGATCGCAGCCTCGTTTCACTCGACAGCTCCTACAGGGGCACGCGATCCCTGTAGGAGCTGCCGCAGGCTGCGATCTTTTGATCTTCTAGAGAATGGCAGCATTGGTGCGTTGGGCTTGCTTGAGGTACGCAGTCAGCTCCCGGGCAGGCAGCGGCTTGCTGTAGTGGTAGCCCTGACCTTCGTGACAGCCTTCGGAGATGATGTAGGACTCCTGCTCGGCGGTTTCCACACCTTCGGCGATCACCTGCATGCCCAGGCTTTTGCCCAACTGAATGATGGCGCGAACGATGGTCGCATCGTCGTCGTCATCCAGCAGATCCTGGACGAAGCTCTTGTCGATCTTGATCTTGTCCAGCGGCAGGCTCTTCAGATAGCTCAACGATGAATAGCCGGTGCCGAAGTCGTCGATGGCGATCAGCGCCCCGGAGCGGCGCAGGCTCAGCAGATGCTGGGCGGCGGTGCTGATGTCTTCCATCAGGCCGGTTTCGGTGACTTCCAGCTCCAGGCTGCGCGGCGGCAGGCGGTAGATCTGCAGCAGGTTGTTGACCACTCGCGGCAACTCGGCGTGGTGCAGTTGCACGGTGGACAGGTTGACCGCCATGCGCAGATCGACGAAGCCCTGATCGTGCCATTCGCGCAATTGCTTGCAGGCCTGATCCAGCACCCACTCGCCGATGGCGATGATCGTGCCGTTCTGTTCGGCCAGCGGAATGAACAGGTCCGGCGGCACCAGACCGTGTTCCGGGTGCTGCCAGCGAATCAGCGCTTCGACCCCGACCACGCGGTGATCGCGGTAGCTGATCTGCGGCTGATAGACGAGGTAGAACTGGTCGCGAATCAGCGCATCGCGCAGGTCTTTTTCCAGTTCGCGACGGCGACGCATCTCGCTGTCGACGCTGGCGATGTAGAACTGATAGCGATTGCGCGAACGGGTCTTGGCCAGCGTCATGGTCTGTTCAGCCTTTTGCAACAGCTTCTCGGTGCTGTCGCCGTCCTCGGGGAACAGGGTGATGCCGATGGTCGCGCGCAGGCGTATTTCCTGATGGTCGAGGGCAAACGCCGCTTCCAGATCATCGAGGATGCTTTGCGCCAGTTCTGCCGCTTCGTAAGGTTGTTCGATATCGGCCTGCACCAGTGCGAACTGGTCGCCGCCCAGACGGGCGAGGGCGCCGAGGCGACCGCTGTGGGCGCGCAGCCGGTCGGCCAGCGCCAGTAGCAACTGGTCGCCGGTCTGGTAGCTGAACTGCTCGTTGATCCCTTTGAAATCATCCAGCCCCACGCACAACACCGCGACCCGGCGTTGCAGCTTGCCGGCGTCGACCAGAATCTTGTCCAGTTGCTGCTGCAATTGCTGGCGGTTCGGCAGGCCGGTGAGGAAGTCGTACTGGGCCATGCGCAGCAGGCTGTTTTCCGCTTCGTGGCGCAGGTGGGTGTTGCGTTCTATCGATTCGAGTAACTGGTTGGCGGTGTTGATCCAGATACCGAGTTCGTTTTTTTCGTGGCCCTTGAGCTGCGGAATCTTGTGCTCGCTGGGGCGATCGGGATTGATTTCGGTCAGGTGCTCGATGATCCGCGACAGCGGCTTGGTCAGCAGCCAGTGATAAACCAGATACAGCACCAGGCCCATGGCCAGGGCGCGCAAGACGCCGGAAATGAAAATGATCACCGAACTGACGATGAAACTTTCGCCATAGGTGGCGGTGTCGAGAGTGATGCTCAGGTCGCCGTAATACTCGCTGTAGGGACCGCGGCCGACCAATTGGGTGGTGAAGGTGCGTTCCTGACCGAGAATCAGGTCAGTCAGCCAGCGGCTGTTGGAGTGCTGCAACTCACGGGACTTCTGCGCGAGCATCGCTTCGTTGGGATGGCCGATGGAGGCTTGGCGCACCGCGTCGTCCTGGAACAGGCCTTCGATCACCTGCATGCCCATTTCCCGGTCGAGGCTGTAGACCGCCTGAGTCGAGGGGTCACGGAACATGTCGAGGATACGCTGGGCGTCGCCGGCCACCGCCTGGCGGGTTTTATAGGCATCGAAAACGATCTGGGCGCAGCTCAAGACCACACCGACGATCAATGCCGAAAGGAGCACGACCCGGAGCAACTTCACCGACAAGCTGTTCTTGAGTTCCAGCTTCAAAGGGTTATTCCTTGTTCCGTGCGGGTAGCGTCAAGTTGCCATGAGTATTGGCAATCCCGTGTTGGCAGTCAAAGGGACAATCAAGCCTCGGAACATTTGCCCGTGGCCTTGGCCGAAATACTGCTGTCTGGAGTGTCAGCTCTATTTGTACTGTGTCGGTAGTTTCGACCCTCAACTTGAGCGGTGCGGGACAATTTTTCCTCTGTTTGATGTTAGTCCGCTGTGCTGCCCCGGCAAGCCGCCGGAGACAACGTTCATCGTGAGAAAAACGCAATTCCCTGTAGGAGCTGCCGAAGGCTGCGATCTTTTGATCTTGCTTTAAAAAATCAAAGTCAAAAGATCGCAGCCTGCGGCAGCTCCTACAGGAAAACAGAGGCGCCAGAAATTCTGGCACGGTGCGGCAGCTCCTACAGAAATCAAAGGCATAAAAAAACCCGGCCATAGCCGGGTTTTTTATCTGGCGCGCAGCTTAAGCGGTGAAGGTTTTGCCTTCGAACTGCTCGGCCACGAACTTCCAGTTGACCAGGTTCCAGAACGCTTCAACGTACTTCGGACGCAGGTTGCGGTAGTCGATGTAGTAAGCGTGTTCCCAGACGTCGCAGGTCAGCAGCGGGGTGTCGCCGCTGGTCAGCGGGTTGCCGGCGCCGATGGTGCTGGCCAGGGCCAGGGAACCGTCAGCCTTTTTCACCAGCCAGCCCCAGCCGGAACCGAAGGTGCCGATCGAGGTTTTGCTGAACTCTTCCTTGAACTTGTCGAACGAACCGAAGGCTGCGTTGATCGCTTCAGCCAGTGCGCCGGTTGGTTGACCGCCGGCGTTTGGCGCCAGGCAGTTCCAGTAGAAAGTGTGGTTCCAGACCTGAGCGGCGTTGTTGAAGATGCCGCCCGAGGAAGTCTTGACGATCTCTTCCAGAGTCTTGCCTTCGAACTCGGTGCCTGGCACCAGGTTGTTCAGGTTCACGACATAGGTGTTGTGGTGCTTGTCGTGGTGAAATTCCAGGGTTTCCTTGGAAATGTGCGGCTGCAGGGCATCGTGTGCGTAAGGCAGCGGCGGCAATTCGAAAGCCATGATGATTCTCCTAATCAGGTCTGTTGCGGTGAGCGCAAGGCCGATCACGGGCGGCCAGAAATGCACCGACGAGTTTTTACTCTTTGCGGCGCAGGGTTCGGATCATAGCACCGGGGTCAAGGCTTAACCACGCAACAACTGTGTGGGATAGAGGTTCCAGAGCCTTTTGGAATAAATCAGTTGGCGATAATCAATTGGCCCGCCACCGTGAACATCATCACTGCGACCAGAAGATCAAGAATCCGCCAGGTACTCGGCCGCGCCAGCCACGGTGCAAGCCACGCGGCACCTAGTGCCAAGGTGAAAAACCACAGCAGCGAGGCACTTGCCGCGCCCACGACATAAGCGCCCGGCACTGACTGTTGCGCACCGAGCGAGCCGATCAGCAACACCGTGTCCAGATAAACGTGCGGATTGAGCAACGTCACTGCCAGCGCGCTGAGCATCACCGCGCGCAACGAGCGTACGGTGTGGTTTTCATCCTGATCCAGACTCTGTTTCGAGAACGCCCGGCGCAGCGCCTGACTGCCATACCAGATCAGAAAGACCGCGCCGCCCCAGCGTGCCACCGCGAGCAATGTCGGGTTCTGCGCCAACACGGTGGCCAAGCCAAACACCCCGGCCGCCACCAGCAGCGCATCGCACGCCACACACAGCGCCGCCACCGGCAGGTGATGTTCGCGGCGCAGACTCTGCGCCAGCACAAAAGCGTTCTGGGTGCCGATCGCCATGATCAGCCCCAAGGCCACCAGCAGGCCGTTCACATAGCTTTGCCACATAAAATTTACTCCGCGTTGGCTGCGAGATCGCGCAGCACGTGCATGGCGCGTTCGGCGTCGGCCTGACCGACAAACAAATGGTCGTGGTAATAACCGGCGATCACGTTGCAACTGATCCCGGCCTTGCCCAGTGCGCTGGCGAACGCAGCGGTCAGGCCAACGGCTTCCAGTGCCGAATGCACGTTGAGGGTGATCCACGCCGCGACATAATCGAAAGCGAACCCGGCGTGTTCAGCCTGGGAGCGCTCGAGAATCACGGTCAGGCCTTCCTGCTCGCGGAAACTGCCGACAATCTCCAAACCGCTCGGCAACTGCGCGTCCCGCAGGGTGCAGAACACATATTCGCCGGCATTGAGCTGCGGGCTCATGCTGCGCAGCAGAGTTGTGAGTGAGGTTTCGCCAGCCATTGCCGTGTTCCTTGATAAAGAGTGCTTGCTGGCTATTCTCCGGTCGAAAGCGGTATAAGAAAAACCAATAGTGCTGATCGCTCATTAGGAAAACTGATGTTCGACTACAAATTGCTTTCCGCTCTGGCCGCCGTGGTCGAGCAGGCTGGGTTCGAACGCGCCGCGCAGGTTTTGGGCCTGTCGCAGTCGGCGATCTCCCAGCGGATCAAACTGCTGGAAGCGCGGGTCGGCCAACCGGTGCTGGTACGCGGCACGCCGCCATCGCCGACCGAGATCGGCCGGCGGCTGCTCAACCATGTCCAACAGGTGCGCCTGCTCGAACGTGACTTGCAGACCCTGGTGCCGGCGCTCGACGAAGAAGGCCTGCCGGAGCGTTTGCGCATCGCCCTCAACGCCGACAGCCTCGCCACCTGGTGGGCCGAAGCGGTGGGAGATTTCTGCGCCGAACAGCATTTATTGCTGGATCTGGTGGTGGAAGATCAGACCGTCGGTCTCAAGCGCATGCGTGCCGGGGAGGTTGCGGCGTGTGTCTGCGCCAGCGAACGCCCGGTGGCCGGTGCGCGCAGCGTGTTGCTCGGGGCGATGCGCTATCGGGCGCTGGCCAGTCCGGCGTTTATCGAGCGGCATTTCCCCGACGGCGTGCGCGCCGAGCAATTGCCGCGCACCCCGGCGCTGGTGTTCGGCCCGGACGATTTTCTCCAGCATCGCTACCTCGCATCGCTCGGTGTCGATGGTGGTTTCGAGCATCATTTGTGCCCGTCCTCCGAAGGATTTGTGCGCCTGACCGAAGCCGGGTTCGGTTGGGGTCTGGTGCCGGAACTGCAAGTGCGTGATCAGCTGCAACGCGGCGTATTGCGCGAACTGTTGCCAGATAAACCGATCGATGTGCCGTTGTACTGGCATCATTGGCGCAATGGCGGTCAGCTGCTGGCCTTGCTGACCGAGCAATTGCTACGTTCTTCACCGCGCTGGCTGGTGCCCTTGGGTTGATGGTCAGCGTCAAGACAGACGTATAGGTAAACGAAAGACATCGGAGCGTTACATGAAAATTCTGGTCACCGGCGCAAGCGGCTTCATTGGCGGACGCTTTGCGCGTTTCGCCCTGGAGCAGGGCCTGGACGTGCGGGTCAACGGTCGCCGGGCCGAAAGCGTCGAGCATCTGGTGCGCCGTGGCGCCGAGTTCGTCCCGGGCGATCTCACCGATGCGGATCTGGTGCGTGAGCTCTGCGCCGACGTCGAAGCCGTGGTGCACTGCGCCGGCGCCGTCGGTTTGTGGGGGCGCTATCAGGACTTTCATCAGGGCAACGTGCAGGTCACCGAAAACGTCGTCGAAGCCTGCCTCAAGCAGCGCGTGCGGCGGCTGGTGCATCTGTCGTCGCCGTCGATCTACTTCGATGGCCGCGATCACCTCGGCCTGACCGAAGAGCAAGTGCCCAAGCGCTTCAAACATCACTACGCGGCGACCAAATACCTGGCCGAGCAAAAGGTCTTTGGCGCACAGGAATTCGGTCTGGAAACCATCGCCCTGCGCCCGCGTTTCGTCACTGGCGCCGGCGACATGAGCATCTTCCCGCGCCTGCTGAACATGCAGCGCAAGGGGCGTCTGGCGATCATTGGCGACGGTCTGAACAAGGTCGACTTCACCAGCGTGCAGAACCTCAACGAAGCGCTGCTCAGCAGCCTGTTGGCGGCCGGTTCCGCGTTGGGCAAGGCTTACAACATCAGCAATGGCGCACCTGTGCCGCTGTGGGATGTGGTCAATTACGTGATGCGCAAGATGGAAGTGCCGCAGGTCAGCAAATACCGTTCGTACGGCCTGGCCTACAGCGTCGCGGGGCTCAACGAAGGCGTGTGCAAACTCTGGCCGGGCCGCCCGGAGCCGACCCTGTCGCGGCTGGGCATGCAGGTCATGAAGAAAAATTTCACCCTCGACATCAGCCGCGCCCGGCATTATCTGGACTACGATCCGAAAGTCAGCCTGTGGTCGGCCCTCGACGAGTTCTGTGGCTGGTGGAAAGCTCAGGACATCCGTTGATACAAGTCGCCCGGCCGGCAATGAACCGCACTGCCGCTTGAGGGTCAATCCCTGCGGCTGCGGCGGTTATACTTCGCAGCATTTAGCCATCACCGCGTTCCACAAAGGTTGCCTCAATGTCCATGCGTAACGATGCCAACGACGATTTCGACGATGTACCGAGCCTGCGGGCCGACACCTTTGACGACGATGACATTCCGACCACCGCCCGCACCTCGGTGCACTCGCGCACGCCGCCGGTGGTCAAGGTCAAGGCTGCGAGTACCGGGCCGCTGTGGGCACTGGTCGGCGCGTTGTTCTTTGCCTTCATCGGTCTGGCCTGGTGGAGCTTCCAGCAGATCTCGTTGATGGAGCAGCAGTTGGTCGCGACCCAGGAAAGCTTTGCGCGCATCAGCGAGGAAGCGGCGGGGCGCCTGCAGGACATTTCCGGCAAGGTCGTCGCCAGCCAGAGCAACGTCAACAGCGACAGCGAAGCGTTGAAGCTGCAGATCAAACAGCTGGAAACCCAGTTGCTGGACCAAAGCAAACAGCAGCAAGGCGTGGTCGGTCAGGCCAGCGATCTGGACAAACGTCTGGCGCAGATGACTGCGCAGACCACCGAACAACAGAACGCCAATACCCAGTTGCAGGCTCAGGTCAAAGCCTTGAGCGCCGAACTGGCGACCCTGAAAAGCGCCCCGGCCGACACCGGCAAGGTCGATGCGCAGCTCAAGAGTTATGACGCTCAACTGAAAAGCCTCGGCGCTGATATCGCTGCGCTGAAAAAGCAGGGCAACTCGAACGCAGCGATCGAGCGTCTGGAGCAGGAAATCGTCGTTCTCAAGAGTGAACAGGACAACCGTCCGGCCACTGCGCAGGGTGGCGGCAATACCGCCGAGTTCGACGCATTCCGGGGACAGATGACCCGCAACATCAACACCCTGCAGGCGCAGATCCAGAACCTGCAGCAGCAGATCAATGCCCGGCCGTAGAACCTGACTCAGGAACCTTTGTGGCGAGGGAGCTTGCTCCCGCTGGAGTGCGAAGCGCTCCCCTGCTTTCGTTCAGGTAGAGCGCATTTGCAGGTTTTGCGACTGCTTCGCAGCCGAGCGGGAGCAAGCTCCCTCGCCACAGGGAATGCGGCAACTTCTGGATTCATCTTCGACCTCCGTCCGACCCCAAGCCGTCTACGCTCTTGAAACACCAACAAGAACGAGGGATGCGTTATGGGGTTTTGGCATAAAGTGGCGTGGCTCGGGGTGATGCTTTTTGTGGGGGCAGGGCAGGTCAACGCCGCCACTACACAAAAGGACGACAGCAAGGCTGCCATCGCTTTGCTGGAAAAGGCTCTGGCCTATTACCACGACAATGGTGACAAGGCCTTCGCCGCGTTCAGCCGTCAGGGTGAGTTCGTCGACAAGGATCGCTACGTGTTCGTGGTCGATACCAAAGGCGTGATGCTCGCCAGCGGTGGGCCTTCCTCTGCCTTGATCGGCCGTGATGTCAGCGAAGTGCTTGCGCCGGATTTGCAGAAAGCTTTCAAGGACGCCCTGCTGGTGCCGGAAGGCAACGGCATCCAGCAAGCCGAATACCGCTGGCAGAACTGGGCCGACGGCAAGGTCGAGCGCAAACATGTGTATTACCAGCGTATCGGTCAGCGCATTCTGGCAGTCGGTTATTACCTGCCGCGTGCTTCAGCCGAGCAGGCCAAGGCACTTCGCGACAAGGCTGCAACCGATCTGGGGAAAAACGAAAAGGGCACGCTGACAGCCATCAACTCGCTCAAGGGCGGGTATCTGCAGGATGACCTGTATGTATTCGTGGTCGATCTGGACACCCAACGCTACGTTGCCCACGGTACCAACCTGCGGCTGATCAATACCGATTTCAGCAAGATCAAGGACCCGGAAGGCAAACCGGTGGGCGAGCCGATCCTGGCGCTGATCGCCAAACAGGATGACGGTGAATACGAATACCGCTGGAAAAACCCGGTGACCGGCAAGGTCGAAGACAAGCACGCCTACCTGAAGAAGGTCGGGCATTTTCTGGTGGCGGTGGGTTACTACAGCCCTTGAAGATCAAAAGATCGTCCGAACGCGGCCCGAGCCTTCGGCAGCTCCTACATGGGAATGCATCCCTGTAGGAGCTGCCGCAGGCTGCGATCTCTTGCTGTTATTTGGCGCCATGCTCGCGCCCGCGCAGCAGGTTGTTCGGCATCGCAATCGCCGCCGCCAGCCCCAGCAGCGACACCGCCGTACTCACCCACAGCAGATGCCGGAACGTCACCGAAAGCTCGGCGCGCAAGGCGTTCTGTGCATCACCCGGTGCGGCGTTCAAACCGTCGAGCAGCACATTGCCCGAATGACCTTCGCTGAGCAGCGAGTTGCTCGCCAAGTGGGCAAAACTTGAATCCTGCAACAAGGCCAGCAACAACGCCGACATCAACGCTACACCCACCGCGCCACCCAGTGAACGGAACAGGTTGGTGGTGCTGGTGGCGACGCCGATGTCGCGTTGTTCCACCGAGTTCTGCGTACCGACCAGCGACGTCGGGAACTGCATGCCGCCGGCAATCCCGCTGAGCAGCATGAACACGCCACTGAGCAACGTCGCTTCCGGTGGACTGAAGGCCATGCCGAGAATCGACAGCGGCATCAGGATCGCGCCGGTCAGAATCTGCGGTTTGTAGCGCCCGGTGATCGACGTGCGCCGGCCGGCGAAATAGGCACCGATCGGCAAGCCCATGGCCAGCGGTAACAGGTGCAGCGCGGCACTATCGGCCCCGGCGCCGGTGACACTCTGAAAGCGCAGCGGCATCAACACGATCAGCGAGATCGCCTGAAAACTGGTGAAGAAAATCGTGCACCAGCACAGCAACGCGTTGCGGTTGGTGAACAGGTGCATCGGCAGCAGCGGCTCGCGCGCCCGACGTTCATGCCAGACGAATACCGCCAACACCAGCACCGCACAGGCGAACAAACCGAGCACTTCGCTGCTGCGCCACGAATGGCCCTGACCGACCTGAGTGATGGCCAGCAGCAAGGCGGTCAAACCGATGATCATCAACAGCGTGCCGAGGTAGTCGATGATCGGTTTGCGCTGCGGAATCGGCAGCCCGCGCAGGTTGCGATTGGCAACCCACCAAGCGCCCAGCCCCAGTGGCAGATTGATCAGGAATACCCAGCGCCACGACAGGTATTCGGTCATGTAGCCGCCGAGCACCGGCCCGGCGACGCTGGCCACCGCGTACATGCTGCTGAAGTAACCCTGATAGCGCCCGCGTTCGCGCGGCGGGACGATGTCGCCGATGATCGCCTGACTCACCGAGATCATTCCGCCGGCGCCGATACCCTGGAGAATCCGCGCCAGCACCAGTTGTTCCATGCTTTGCGCCATGCCGCAGAACAGCGAGGCGAGGGTGAACAGGCCCATGCCGAACAGCATCAGTTTGCGTCGCCCGTACAAATCTCCGAGCTTGCCGTAGATCGGCACCGCCACGGTCATTGCCACCATGTACCCGGAAATCACCCAGGCGAGCAGGCTGACGTCCTTGAACTGTGCGGAGATGGCGGGCATCGAGACGGCGACGATGGTCTGGTCCAGCGCGCCGAGAAAAATCGCCATCATCAACGCGACCAGCACGCTGCGAATGGCCGGTTTGGGTGTTTCAGGCTGGTGAAGATTGGTCACGGGCGAAACCTGCGGGCAGTGAGAGTCCCGCAGTTCGTCAGGCGAGCGGGGATGCTCGCCAGTGTAAGTCGATAGCAGGCTATTCGATAGCCTCGTACGGAAGTCCGACGTAATTTTCTGCAATGGTTTTTCGACCGGCTTCTGAACTGACAAAGTAGTCCAGTTCCGAGGCGCTGATGCGCTGGCTGAAATCATCATGCTCGTCGAAACGGTGCAGCATCGAGGTCATCCACCAGGAAAACCGTTCGGCTTTCCATACCCGGCGCAGGCAGATTTCCGAGTATTTCTCCAGCAGATCGGTGCGCCCTTCGCGATAAACCTTCAGCAGAATGTTGAACAACGTGCTGACATCGCTGGCGGCCAGGTTCAGGCCCTTGGCGCCGGTGGGCGGCACAATGTGCGCAGCATCGCCGAGCAGAAACATCCTCCCGTACTGCATCGGCTCGACGACAAAACTGCGCAGCGGCGCGATGCTTTTTTCAATCGACGGGCCAGTCACCAGTTTCTCGGCAAGCGCGGCAGGCAGACGTGTTTTCAGCTCAGCCCAAAAGCGCTCATCGGACCAGTCGGCGACGTTCTCCTCGGCCGGGACCTGCAGGTAATAACGGGTGCGGGTGGCCGAACGCATGCTGCACAGAGCGAAGCCGCGTTCGTGACGGGCGTAGACCAGTTCTTCGTGCACCGGCGGGGTGTCGGCGAGAATCCCCAGCCAGCCGAACGGATAGACCCGTTCGAAAATCTTCAGGCAGTCCTCGGGAATCGACTGCCGGGCCACGCCATGAAAGCCGTCGCAACCGGCAATGTAATCGCAATCGACGCGCCAGGTTTCGCCGTCCTTTTCGAAGGTGACAAAAGCCTCGTCGCTTTTCATGCCGTGAGGAACGACGTGGCTCACTTCATAAAACGACAGTGCGCCGGCCTCCCGACGAGCGGCCATCAGGTCGCGCGTGACTTCGGTCTGACCGTAAACCATGACGGTTTTGCCGCCGGTCAAACCCTGCAGATCGATGTGTGCCAGACGCCCATCCAGTGCCAGATCGAAGCCGGCGTGCACCAGCCCTTCGGCATCCATGCGCGCGCCTACGCCGGCCTGGCGCAACAGCTCTACCATGCCTTGTTCAAGCACGCCGGCGCGAATTCGTCCGAGGACATAGTCGGGTGTCTGGCGTTCGAGAATCAGGGTGTCGATGCCGGCGTTGTGCAGCAACTGACCGATGAGCAATCCGGACGGACCGGCGCCAATGATGGCGACTTGGGTTTTCAGCGTTTTCATTGTTTTTATGACTCGCAAGCTTCACGCGACAGGCGCCGGTGAATGATTTTTATGGATCGAGTGCTTGCATTTTTCCCTTGCGGGTCTGTCAATTGAAGGTGAAAACTGAGCCGATACCTGTACATTCTGCCAATCGGTGCGATTATCGCCCGCAACCTCGAGGCCTGGATTGAAGTGATGAACAAGCCTGCCCTGCCTTCGATTCCGGTGTTCAAGCTCTACGGTGAAAGCCTGGACTGGCCGACCCCTGACTTGCTGCACTGTGAAACCATTTCCAAACGCAGCCGCGAACATCAATGGGAAATCAAACCCCACCGCCACGCCGATTTGTGCCAGTTGCTCTTCGTCTTCAAAGGTCAGGCAGAGCTTGAAATCGAAGGTCAACGCACGCAGCTCAACCAACCCGCCATACAAGTCCTGCCACCGTTGTCGGTGCATGGCTTTCGTTTTTCCGAGGACGTCGAAGGATTCGTCGTCACCCTCGCCAATCCGCTGATCAATCACCTGCAGGCGCAACTGGGCAATTCGGTGCACGCACTGGCCCAGGCCGAGCACTACCCGGCGGGCAAGGATGCGCAGTACCTGAACAGTCTGTTTTCCGCGTTGCAGGGCGAATACAACGGCCATCAGCCGGCGCGGGAAATGCTCATGCATTCGCTGGTCAGCGTGATCATGGTCTGGGTCAGCCGGCAGGCGCTCGTGCGCCATAACGCCAGCCAGCGGCCGCAACGCCAGCGCGAGTACCTCAACGGGTTCATTCAATTGGTGGAGGAGACGTACCGCCAGCATGTGAAGGTCGAAGATCTCGCCCATCGTCTGGGGATTTCGGTGTCACACCTCAACGGCACCTGCCGCGAACTGGCAGGGCAGCCAGCGCTGCAGATCATGCACGAACGCCAGTTGCTGGAAGCCAAACGTTTGCTGACCTACACCAGCATGACCATTTACGAGATGTCGGAGTTGTTGGGGTTTTCCGATCCGACCAACTTCACGCGCCTGTTCCGGCGCAGGGTGGGGATTTCGCCAAAGGCCTTTCGTGACCGGCTGAAGGCCGAACAGTAATCTTGTAAACGCTGCAAATCCTGTGGGAGCGAGCCTGCTCGCGAAGGCGGTTTTTCATTCAGCATTATTGTTGGCTGACACACCGCTTTCGCGAGCAGGCTCGCTCCCACAGGATCGCATTCCAGCTCAGATCATTCAGCGCAATGCGTTAAGCGTCGCATTGTGCGGAATGCAGCGCTCGAAATTGCAGCTGGCGTATTCGCGCGGCAGTTGTCGCAGTTGCTCGACCCGCCAGGCCGCGGTGCCGTACAGCGCCAGCGTGGCGGCGCAGGTGATGAAAATCGCGAAGTACCTTCTTGTTCTGATGTTCATGGCGTTGACCTCTGAACGCATACCCTGCGGTATTACTTTCAGCATAGAACAAGATCAAAAGATCGCAGCCTGTGGCAGCTCCTACAGGGTTATGGGTAGGAGCTGCCGCAGGCTGCGATCTTTTGCTTTTCTACAACCCCACATCCCACTCTGGATTCTCGGGAAACCGCTGCACCAGAAAGTCCAGCATGCTGCGCAGCGCCGCCGGCATATGCTTGCGTGAGGCGTACACCGCGTAGATGTTCATCTGCCGCGGCTCGGCATCCGGCAGCAGGCGCACCAGTTCACCGGCATGCACATGCACCCCGGCCTGATAGGTCGGCAGCATCGCCACGCCGGCACCGGCCAGGGTGGCGCGCAATAGTGTGCTGGCCTCGTTGGCGCTGATGTTGCCCTGCACCGGCACCGACACCGGCTCACCGTCCTCCTCGAAATGCCACAGGCTCTTGCCGAAATACGAGTGCGTCAGGCAGTTGTGCCGGCTCAGGTCCTCGACCCGCTGCGGTGGCGGGTTATCGCGCAAATAAGCCGGTGCGGCGCAGACCACGGAGCGGCACACGGTCAGGCGCCGGGCGATCAGGTTCGGGTCCAGGTCATTGCTGGTGCGGATCGCCAGATCGATGCGCTCATCCACCAGATTCACCGTGCGGTCGAGCATCTGCAGGTCGATGCTGACCCCGGGGTAGCGCTTGACGTACGCCGCCATTGCATCGGCCAGTTGCGCCTGACCGAACGACGTACTGACACTGATGCGCAGCAGTCCGCGCGGTGCCTCGTCGGGTTCGCTGACGGCGGCCTGCATGTCGGTCGAGAGTTCGAGCATCTGCCGACAGCGCGGCAGGATTTCGCTGCCGGCGGCAGTCAGGCTCAATTTGCGTGTGGTGCGGTGCATCAGGCGCGCGCCGACCCAGTCTTCCAGCTCCGCCAGATAGCGCGACACCACCGGCCGCGACAGGTCCAGATGATCGGCCGCCGCCGACTGGCTGCCCAGATCCACCACTGTGACAAACACCCGCATTGCTTGAAGACGATCCATGATTTGCCCGCTTTCAGAAACAAACTATGTCCAAGCATCGCATTTTTTGTACCGAGTCAGGCAACTAAGCTCTGTCCCATCGCCAAACACGGCATTCGGACCACGGAGCAACAGATGATCGGCTTCACTACCCTCAAGCGCGTTTTGCTGGCCACCGCCACCCTCGGTTTCGCGGCCCACGCCGCTGCCGCCAACCTGACCCTGGATGTCTACAACCCTGGCACCAAGGCAATCTTCCCGGTGACTTCGGTGCTGGTCAGCGGCGAGAAAGACGCGATTCTGGTCGATGCACAATTCGGCAAGGCCCAGGCCGAGCAGGTGGTGGAGAAGATCCGCGCCAGCGGCAAGCACCTGACCACCATTTACATCAGCCACGGTGACCCGGATTACTACTTCGGCCTCGACACCCTGACCAAGGCCTTCCCCGACGCCGAAGTGCTGGCCTCGCAGCCGACCGTGGATCACATCAACAAAACCGTCGCCGGCAAACTTGCCTTCTGGGGCCCGAAAATGGGCGCTGACGTACCGGCCAAAACCATCGTGCCGGGCGTGCTCAAGGGCGACAGCCTGATGCTCGAAGGGCAGAAGCTGCAGGTGGTCGGTCTTGAAGGCAAACAACCGGATCGCAGCTTCGTGTGGATTCCGTCGCTCAAGGCCGTGGTCGGTGGCGTTGTGGTCGCCGAGAATATTCATGTGTGGATGGCCGATACCCAGACCGCGCAATCCCACGCCGACTGGCTGCAAACCCTGCACTCGATCGAAACCCTGAAGCCGAAAACCGTGGTGCCCGGTCACTACCTGGGCGAGAGCAGTCGCTCTTTGGCCAGCGTGAAATTCACCGCCGACTACATTAAGGCTTTCGACGAAGAAACCGCCAAGGCCAAGGATTCCGCCGCACTGATCAAGGCCATGCAAAACCGCTACCTGAAACTCGGCGAAGAAAGCTCGCTGGAGCTGAGCGCCAAAGTCGCCAAGGGCGAGATGAAGTGGTAACCCGATTGATCTGAAACAGAGGTCGAGAGAACTTGTGTGGCGAGGGAGCTTGCTCCCGCCCGCCTGCGCAGCGGGCGTAAAACCTGCCCATGCGTTGTATCTGAAACAGGCGGGGAGTGCTTCGCCTTCCAGCGGGAGCAAGCTCCCTCGCCACAGGGAATACCGCTTCAAGATTAGATTTATGCCGTCGTTGAAACTCTCAAGCCAACTGGAGAATGTCATGAGCAAGATCGCAATCATTGGTGCCACCGGCCGTGCCGGTAGTCAACTGCTGGAAGAAGCCCTGCGTCGCGGCCATAGCGTCACCGCCATCGCCCGCGATACTTCGAAGATCGGCGCGCGTGCCGGTGTGGTCAGCAAGAATGTCGATGTGCTGGATTCGGTGGCGCTGCAAGCGGCAGTGGCCGGTCACGACGTGGTGATCAGCGCCGCGCATTTCGCCAGCGTACCGGCCAGCGCTCTGGTTGGCCCGGTGAAGCAGGCGGGCGTGAAACGTCTACTGGTGGTCGGTGGTGCCGGTTCGCTGTTGCTGCCGGACGACACCCGAGTGATTGACAGCGCCGGTTTCCCCGCTGAGTACAAAACCGAGGCCAGCGCTGGCGCAGCGTTCCTCGATGCCTTGCGTCAGGAGAAGGATCTGGACTGGACCTTCCTCTCGCC
The DNA here is from genome assembly GCF_024748795.1 of Pseudomonas sp. B21-051. Classification (NCBI taxonomy): domain Bacteria; kingdom Pseudomonadati; phylum Pseudomonadota; class Gammaproteobacteria; order Pseudomonadales; family Pseudomonadaceae; genus Pseudomonas; species Pseudomonas sp. B21-051. The sequence goes on along the minus strand of NZ_CP087166.1, from coordinate 4,672,572 downwards.
GTCGGCAGAGTTCGTCGAAGGTGAGCGCACCGGCACCTTCCGCGTTGGCAAGGATCATTTGCTGTTCAGTGCTGAAGGTCGCAGCTGGATCACCTTCGCCGACTATGCGATTGCGCTGATTGACGAAGTGGAAACGCCGAAGCATTCGCGTCAGCGGTTTACGGTCGGCTACTGACCTGCAACGCAATCCGTGTAGGAGCTGCCGCAGGCTGCGATCTTTTGATCTTGTTTTTTTAAAATCAAAGTCAAAAGATCGTCCGATCGCGGCCCGAGCCTTCGGCACCTCCTACAGGGGAATGCGTTGATTCAGCGGGTATGGGCTTGTTCCACCAGCCAGATCATCAGTTCCTCCAGCTGCGGCGATGCTTCCCCACCCTGCGGCATCACCACGTAGTAACCCAGCCCCGTCTTCACCTTCAGCTCAAACGGCATCACCAGCCGTCCGGCGCGCAGGTCATCGCCGATCAGCGACCAGTCGCCAATCGCCACACCCGTCCCATGCGACGCCATTGACATCGCCTGATCCAGTGTCTCGAAATGCTGCCCGGTGTTGACGTTGCTCAACTGCAATTCGGCGGCGGTCAGCCACACCGTCCAGTCCTGCGTATCGCGGGTCGGATGCAACAGCAGATGCTGTTGCAGATCGGCCGGTTCGCTCAGCGCCGGCGGGCCTTTCAATAACGCTGGCGAACACACCGGGGTCAGTTGCTCATCGAACAGATGCAGGGCGGTCGAGGAGTTGTCCGGCGGCGTGCCGTAGATCACCGCCGCATCGAATTGCTCACGCTGAAAGTCGACGCCATGGGCCAGCGTGGTGGTCAGTTTGACCGGCACGTCCGGGCGTTCCTTTTGCCATTGCAGCAGGCGCGGCACCAGCCAGCGCATCACGCAGCTGGGCGCCTTGAGCTGCAGAGTCTGGCGCTTGCGACCGATCTGCTCGGTGGCCTCGCTGATCAAACCGAAGATTTTTTCCACCCGGGGCAGCCATTCACGACCTTCGGCGGTCAGCTCCAGGCCTCGCGCCAGACGGATGAACAACTCATACCCCAGATGATCCTCCAGCCCGGCAATCTGCCGGCTCACCGCGCCCTGAGTGATGTGCAACTGCTCGGCGGCCCGGGTGAAGTTGCAGCACTGCGCGGTGATCAGAAACGTGTGCAGGGCGGGCAGGGGAGGCAGTCGTTTCATGTGGATCCAAGGTATGACGTGAGGACATGGCTAGTATGACTTTTAATCGATTGTTGCCGCTACCTGCCGCCCGTTCAATGAGCCCATGTTCAGGTCATGTGGGAGCGAACCTGCTCGCGAAGGCTGTTTCACATTCAGCATTGATGTTGGCTGATCCAGCGCTTTCGCGAGCAGGCTCGCTCCCACAATGGATCTGTGTTTTTAGCTGACAGAAGGGCAATCGACATGGCGACGTGTGGCGAAGTACTGGTCAAGTTACTCGAGGATTACGGGGTCGAGCAGGTGTTCGGCATTCCCGGGGTGCACACCGTGGAGCTGTATCGCGGGCTGGCCCGTTCGAGCATCAACCACGTCACTCCACGGCACGAGCAGGGCGCCGGATTCATGGCTGACGGCTATGCGCGCACCAGCGGCAAACCGGGTGTGTGCTTCATCATCACTGGTCCGGGCATGACCAACATCACCACCGCGATGGGCCAGGCCTACGCCGACTCGATCCCGATGCTGGTAATCTCCAGCGTGCAGACCCGCAGCCAGTTGGGCGGCGGTCGCGGCAAGCTGCATGAGCTGCCGAACCAGAGTGCGCTGGTCGGCGGCGTCGCGGCGTTCTCCCACACCCTGATGTCGGCGGCGGAATTGCCCGGCGTGCTGGCCCGTGCTTTCGCGCTGTTTCAGGCCGGGCGTCCACGTCCGGTGCACATCGAGATTCCGCTGGACGTGCTGGTGGAAGAAGCCGATGAACTGCTCGCCAGCATTCCGGTGCACATCGACCGCGCCGGGGCCGCACCGGCTGCCGTACGGCGCATGACTGAGTTGCTGGCCGGCGCTCAGCGTCCGTTGATCCTCGCCGGTGGCGGCGCGATCGATGCCGCCGCCGAACTCACCGAACTGGCCGAACTGCTCGACGCCCCGGTGGCGCTGACCATCAACGCCAAAGGCATGCTGCCCTCCAGCCATCCGCTGCTGATCGGCTCAACGCAAAGCCTGGTTGCGACCCGCGCACTGGTCGCTGATGCCGACGTGGTGCTGGCGATCGGCACCGAACTGGCCGAAACCGATTACGACGTGACCTTCGCCGGCGGCTTCGAGATTCCCGGCAAGCTGTTGCGCATCGACATCGACGCCGACCAGACCGTGCGCAACTATCCGCCGCACGTGGCCTTGGTCGCCGACTCGCGCAACGCCGCACAAGGGCTGCTCGGCGCACTGTCGCAGCAGGCGCTGGCCGAGCGGCGCAACGATTGGGGCCAGGTGCGGGCAGCGCGTCTGCGTGATGATCTGGCCGCGACCTGGGACGTGCCAACCCTGGCCCAGACACGCTTCCTCGAAACCGTCCTGCACGAATTGCCGGACGCAGTATTCGTCGGCGACTCCACGCAACCGGTGTACACCGGCAACCTCACGTTCAACCCAGAACGTCCACGGCGCTGGTTCAACTCGTCCACCGGTTACGGCACCCTCGGTTACGCCCTGCCGGCGGCGATTGGCGCGTGGCTCGGCGGTAGCGTCGAGGACGGTGCTCGTCCGCCAGTGGTGTGCCTGATCGGCGACGGCGGCTTGCAGTTCACCCTGCCGGAACTGGCCAGCGCGGTCGAAGCGCGCACGCCGGTGATCATTCTGTTGTGGAATAACCAGGGCTACGAAGAGATCAAGAAGTACATGGTCAACCGCGCCATCGAACCGGTCGGCGTCGACATCTACACCCCGGATTTCATCGGTGTGGCCAAGGCCCTGGGCTGCGCCGCCGAAGCGATCAGCTCGGTTGAGCAATTGCGCGGCGCGCTGCGTGCCGCAACTGATCGCCAAGGCCCGACCGTGATCGAAATCGACCAGACCCAATGGATGCAGGCGGTGGCCCGATGATCAATTTCCCAACCACACTCGATGGCCTGTACATCAACGGCCAATGGTCGGCCGGGCGTGAGCATCTGCGGGTGATCAATCCGGCCACCGAAGCGCTGCTGACCACGGTCAATGGCGGCGATGAACGCGCGGTAGATCTGGCCGTCAGCGCCGCCACTGAAGCGTTCAAGCGCTGGTCGAAAACCAGCGGTGCCGAGCGCGCTGCGGTCCTGCGCAACATCGCCAATGGCGTGCGCGACGGTCGCGATCACCTGATGAAATTGCAGTCGAGCAACAACGGCAAACCGCAATTCGAAGCGGCGATCGACGTCGATGATGTGATCGCCACTTTCGAGTATTACGCCGAATTGGCCGAAGGCCTCGACGCACAACTCGACAGCAACGTGGCGCTGCCCAGCGATGACTTCAGCGCGCGTCTGCGTCGTGAACCGTGCGGTGTGGTCGGGCTGATCGTGCCGTGGAATTTCCCGATGGTCACCACCGCATGGAAACTCGCGCCGGCGCTGGCCGCCGGTTGCTGCGTGGTACTCAAACCGTCGGAAGTCACGCCGCTGCCGGAGCTGGAACTGGCGGCGATCATCGCTGAGTCCGGTCTGCCCAATGGCGTATTCAACCTGGTGTGCGGCACTGGTCTGGCGGTCGGTGCGCCGCTGTCGGCGGATCCGCGCATCGCCAAGATATCTTTCACAGGCAGCAACGCCGTCGGTGTGCAAGTGATGCAGCGTGCTGCCGAAACGGTGAAGGGCGTGAGCCTGGAACTGGGTGGCAAATCTTCGTTGCTGGTGCTCGAAGACGCCGATCTGGAACTGGCGGTGGAACTGGCTTGCGGCGGCGGTTTTTTCAACGCCGGGCAAATGTGTTCGGCCACCAGTCGCGTGCTGGTGGCCGATGAGCTGGCCGATGATTTTCTTGAGCGTCTGCAAAAGCGCGCGCAAGCGATTCGCGTGGCCGATCCGTTCGACCCGGACGTGGAGATGGGCGCGCTGGTCAATCAGGCGCAATACCAACGCGTGCTCGGCCACATCGACCGTGGCCTGAGCGCCGGGGCGAAGCTGGTGTGCGGCGGCAATCGTCCGGCGCATCTGCCGCGCGGCTATTTTTTGCAGCCGACGGTGTTCACCGACGTGCCCCTCGACAGTGCGTTGTGGTGTGAAGAGATTTTCGGCCCGGTGCTCTGCGTGCGCAGTTTCAGCAGCGAAGCCGAGGCGATTGCCTTGGCCAACGACAGCCAGTTCGGGCTGGTCGCCAGTGTGGTGACGCGTAACGCCGAGACTGCCGACCGCGTCGCCAACGCCCTGCAGGCGGGGCTGGTGTGGCTTAACGCGCCGCAAGTGATCTTCCCGCAGACGGCGTGGGGCGGCTACAAGCAGAGCAGCATCGGCCGCGAATTGGGGCCGTGGGGCCTGGCCGCGTTTCAGGAAATCAAACACGTGATCCAGGCGCTCTGAACGCCCGAAAAAGGTGAGCGCATGCCTCGCAACGAGGCATGCGTCGGTGTCATGGCTTCGATGAGTTTTTATCGATAGTCAGGTGTATTGCACGACCTCAGGATGAACCCGTCGGCAGCGCTGCAGGCCTTTTAATACAAGGCCTGCAGCGGATCCGGCTGCGCGGATGCAACGGTTGCGACCAACCTCATACTTAAAAGAACAAAGGGAGTCCGTCATGGGCGAGCACGATCTGAACAGGCGTCAATTCATTAAAACCGTCGGCGTCGCCTCGGTAGCGGCGGCGGCCCTGAGCATGCCCTTCATCCGGGCCAGCGCCAGCGACACGCGGTTCGCCGGCAAGACTCTGCGTTTGCTGACCTGGTCGGATGACACCGGCCTCGCCGCACTGCGCAATATCGCCGCCACCTTCGAGGCCAAGACCGGCGCCAAGGTCATTGCCGACCGCACCGGCAGCACCTCGGAAATGGTCGCCAAACTCAAGGCCGGCGGTGACCGTCCGCAGTACGACATCATCACCCTGGCCGGGGTCGGCGCCGAAGGTCTGGCCGCCGCCGGACTGCTGGAAAAGCCCGACCTCAACCGGATTCCCAACCTCATCGACGTACCGGAAAAATACCGCACCGGCGCCAACGGGCACGGCATCGGTTACTTGCTGTGGTGCAACAGTCTGGTCTACAGCACCCGCACCCTCAAACAGGCACCGGACAGTTATGCCGCGCTGTGGGATGCCGATCTGGCGCCGAACATTTTCTTGCCGCCGCCGAACTGGACCGAGGCCATGGACCTGATCATCATCGCCGCGAAACTCGCCGGCGGTGACGAACACAACATCGAACCGGGCTTCAAGAAACTCGCCGAGCTCAAGGATCGTGTGGTGACGTTGGGCGAGAACCCGAACCAGATCGCCGAGCTGTTCCGCACCGGGTCCCTGGACATGGGCGGCTTGTACGCCCCGGCATTTTTCCCCAAGCAGATCCGCGATCCGAACTACGGCCTCGGTGCCACGTTCGGCATGAAGGAAGGTTTTTACACCGACCTGATGCTCTCGGTGATGCCGAAGAACCGGCCGGGCGACACCGACCTGGCCTACGCCTTCATCGACCACTCTCTCGACCCGCTGGTGCAGGGCAAGATGGCCGAAGACATCTTCAACGGCCCGGTCAACGCCAAGGCGATCATCTCCGCCGAAGCGCGCAAGAGCCCGTACATCCTCACCCCGGAGCAGATTGCCGAGAAGGCGATCATGCACGACAACGCCTTCCTGGCGACCGTGCATGACCAATGGATTCGTCGCTATACGGAAATTTTTTCTTCCTGATTTCCGAGGACTGAAAATCTTTTGTGGCGAGGGAGCTTGCTCCCGCTCGGCTGCGAAGCAGCCGCAATCTGAATGGCAACCTTGCGAATGCGTCTAGCCATTCATGGGGCCGCTTCGCGACCCAGCGGGAGCAAGCTCCCTCGCCACAGGGTTTATCCCGGATTTCAATCCTGTTGTTTTTCCATTGACGAGATCATTGCTATGGAACATCAATCCCTGACCCAACCGGTTGGCGCCGCTGATTTGCGCCCGCCGCGCGGTGTTTCGCCGACCGCCCGGGCGTGGATTTTCCTCACGCCGTCGATGCTGTTTCTCGGTGTGCTGATCGCCGCCAGCCTGCTGGTGCTGCGCATGAGTGTCGGCACTAAAGGCGCGGAGTGGAGCGGGTTCAGCCTCGCCAGCTACGCGCAATTGCTCGAACCCTACTATCTGAAATCCCTGCTGCTGACCCTGCGTCTGGCGCTGATCAGTGCAGTGATCGCGGTGCTGCTGGCGATCCCGGTGGCGTACACCATGTCGCGGCTGACCTCGCCGTTCGTGCGGCGGATTTTCCTCGCCGCGGTGCTGTTGCCGCTGCTGGTCAACCTGCTGCTGCAAAGCTACGGCTGGCTGGTGATTCTCGGCCCGGGCGGGATGCTCAACCAGACGCTGATGGGCCTGGGCCTGATCAAACGCCCGATCATGCTGCTGTACAACCAGAACGGCGTGCTGATGGGCCTGGTGCAGACCGCGTTCCCATTGGCCGTGCTGCCGATTGCCAGCGCCATGCGCGGTGTTGCGCGTACCTACGAAGAAGCCGCCGCGACGTTGGGCGCCAGCCGTTTTCAGGTGTTCCGTCAGGTGGTGTTGCCGATGAGTCTGCCGGGGATCATCACCGGGGCGACGCTGGTGTTCGCCTACAACGCCAGCAGTTTTGTCGTGCCGTTGCTACTCGGTGGCCGCCGTGTGCCGATGCTCGCGGTGATGGTGCATGACCAGATCGCGCCGCTGATGAACTGGCCCGCGGCATCGGCGGCCGGGGTGGTGCTGATCGTCACCACGCTGGCGATCATGACCCTGTCCGAATACATCACCGGCCGTCGTCGGCGTCTGCTGGAGGCATCGCAATGAGTACTTTGATCAAGAAGCGCATGGCGCTGCTGCCCGGCGACACCGGCAAGTTCGCCGGGATCCTTTCCGGGTCCATTTTGCTGCTGGCGGTGTTGCCGATCCTGACCATGATCGTGATGTCGTTCAGCGGTGCGTCGAACCTCGACTTCCCGCCGAGCAGCTACAGCCTGCAGTGGTACAAGGCGGCCTGGCACACCTTCGTTTCGCCGGACGCCAGCGACGTGCTGAGCCTCGGCCAGGCCATGGCCACCAGCCTGTTGGTGTCGTGCCTGACGATGGTTTTTGCCACGCTGATCGCGGTGCCCGCCGCCTATGCGCTGACCCGCTGCGAGTTCCGCGGCAAAGCCGTGGCGCTGCAACTGATGTCGCTGCCGCTGGTGTTTCCGATGGTGGTGTTGGGTCTGGCGTTGCTGTTGGTGTTCGACAGCCTGCCGTTTCACTTGACCACTTCGCGCCTGGTGATTGCCCACGTGATTCTGGCACTGCCATTCGTGGTGAAAAACTGCACCGCCGCGATGCTCTCCATCGGCAGCGAAGTCGAGGAGGCGGCGCGGATGCTCGGCGCTTCACCGCTGCGGGCGATTGTCGATGTGGTGGTGCCGTTGATGAAGTCGGGGATTCTGGCGGGGATGCTGCTGGCGTTCATCGTCTCGTTCAACGAATTCACCGTGACCTATTTCCTCTACACCATCGACGTCATGACCGTGCCGATCTGGATGTACAGCCGCACCGTGTCATCGCTCGACCCTACCGTGTTCTCGTTTGCCGTGCTGATCGTGCTGATCGACTTCGTCCTGATCTGGGCGCTGGAGAAGCTGGTGGGCGAGGGCGGCGTTTCCTTTTGATTTGAGGTGCAACATGACTGGTCTGATTCTGGAAAACGTCGAGAAATTCTACGGCTCGGCTTGCGCGGTACAGGACGTCAATCTGCATTTGCCGGAAGGCAAACTGGTGTGTTTTCTCGGCCCCTCGGGCTGCGGAAAAACCACCTTGCTGCGGATGATCGCCGGGCTGGAAACCCTCACCGGCGGCGAGATTCGCCTGGATGGCGAGAACATCGGCCACACCTCCGCGCACCTGCGCAACTTCGGCATGGTGTTCCAGTCGCTGGCGCTGTTCCCGCACATGACTGTCGGCGAGAACATCGCCTATCCGCTGAAACTGCGCGGCGTGAGCAAGGCCGAGCAGCAGGCGCGGGTGGTGGAGTTGCTGGAGCTGATTCAGCTGCAAGCGATGATCGACCGGCCGGTGGCGAAACTCTCCGGCGGGCAACGGCAGCGGGTGGCGATTGCCCGGGCCATCGCCTCGCGGCCGAAAATTCTCCTGCTCGACGAACCGTTGTCGGCGCTGGACGCCAAGCTGCGCGAGTCGATGCAGGTGGAAATCCGCCAGTTGCAGCAGCGCTTGAACATCACCACGATCATGGTCACCCACGACCAGCGCGAAGCCATGACCATGGCCGACATCGTCGTGGTGCTGGGCGAGCACAAGGTGCAGCAGGTGGGCACGCCGATCGAAATCTATCGGCACCCGGCCAACGAGTTCGTCGCCGATTTCATCGGTTCGGGCAACATTTTTCCGGCCACGGCGCTGGGCGACGGCAAGGTCAGCCTGCCGGGCGGTGACGCGCTGCAAGTGCCGATCTGCAGCAGCATCGAGGCGGGGCAGAAGGTGAAGATGCTGATTCGTCCGGAAGACCTGCAACTGTCCGCACCGCAGGCGACGGCGGGCAATCGCTTGCTCGGCAAGGTGACGTTCGTGCGCGATATCGGCGCGACCATCGAGACCACGGTGGAGTGTTCCGGGGTGACGTTCACGGCGTTGAGCACGCCGTGTCAGGGGATCGGTTTGGGGATCGGGCATCCGGTGTCTGTGACGTTGCCGAGTGAGGCGTGTCGGGTATTGGGGGCTTGATCAGGATTTGATGTTGCCCTCGCTGGCCTCTTCGCGAGCAGGCTCGCTCCCACATTTGCAAATGCGTTCCTCTGTGGGAGCGAGCCTGCTCGCGAAAGCACCAGATGCAGCAACGCCAAGTCCGGATCAGACCGACTGCCGCAACCGCGCCAGATCCCTTAACGGCGGCGCACCAAACAAGCGGCTGTACTCGCGGCTGAACTGCGACGGGCTTTCGTAACCCACTCGATAGCCCGCCGCCGACGCTTCCAGCCCTTCGGCCAGCATCAGGCGCCGCGCCTCTTGCAGGCGCAATTGCTTCTGATACTGCAGCGGACTCATCGCGGTCATCGCCTTGAAGCGGTGATGCAGGGTCGAGACGCTGAGGTTCACTTCTTTCGCCAGATCATCGATGCGCAGCGGCTGTTCGAAGTTGCCGTTGAGCCATTTGATCGCCTGGCTGATGCGATGGCTCTGGCTGTTGGCAATCGCGATTTCATACAAACGGTGACCCTGCGGACTGCGCAGCAGGCGATAGAGAATCTCCCGGCGAATCAGCGGCGCGAGCATGGCAATGTCTTTCGGCGCGTCCAGCAGTCGCGCCAGACGCAGCACCGCGTCGAGCATCGCGCTGTCGATCTTTTCCACATACAGGCCGCGCCCGGTCGGTCGGGTCGGCACGCCCATGGGGCCGGCGTCGGCGATCAGTGCGGTGATTTCCGCCGGGTCGATGTCCAGGCGCACGGCGAGGATCGGCTCCTCCGGCGAGACATTCACCACCCGCCCACTGAGCGGCATCGAGACCGAGACCACCAGGTAATTCAGCGGGTCGTAATTGAAGAACTCATCCGCCAGGCGCACCTCTTTGCGGCCCTGAGCCATGATGCACAGCGCCGGTTGCGCCAGCACCGGGGCGAAGTCATGGGATATTGTGTGGCGCGACATGAACAGCGAGCCGATGGCGGTCTGATAACTGCCGTCGTCCGTGGTGTTGCGGCGGATGATCGCCGCGAGTTCTGCGCGCTGTTTTTCCATGTCGGCATCGGGCGGAGACTGGAAACGATCGAATGACGTCATGCACGGCATCCTCGGCAAGGAATCTGGAATGGGGCAGAGCCTATATTTGTGCAAGCGCCAGCGGTAGACACATCCTGTCAAATGCTTGCCTGATTCTGCATGGGCTGCTTTTGCGTGCCGGCCATCAGCCCGCGACCGCCACCTTACCCCTTGGGTCGAATCCCCCTGTAGGAGCTGCCGAAGGCTGCGATCTTTTGATTTTAAAAACAAAAGTCAAAAGATCGCAGCCTTCGGCAGCTCCTACACAAAAGCGTTGTGACAGCGGTGTGACAGGTTTCTACCCATCGATGCCGGGCATTTGTGCAGTCTCGCAGGATTGTGCAACGCAGCGACAGGAATCGACTAACGGTACCTTGCGCGCGGCCCTTAATCTTGGATCCTGTCGCAGCCCGTCCCCCGGCTGCCACGCGACTCCCTGGGAGGGTTGAACATGTCCAAGCAGATTCCCGTCAGTCATATGGCCTTCGTTCGAGCGCGCGCCGGACGCTCCGCCGAACTGGGTGTACGCCTCAGTGCATTGATCGAACCGTCACGCAACGCCCCCGGTTGCCTGAACTTTGCCCTGCAGCATTCGCAATGCGATCCGGAGCTGTGGCTGGTTTCCGGTTTCTGGAGCCATCAACAGGCGATGACCGCGTATTTCAACAGCCCGTCGATGCAGATCTTTGCCGAACTGGTCCAGGACCTGGTGGTCAACAGCCTGGATTTCCACACCTTCAAAGAGGTGTCGGCGGCGCAGGCGCTCGGACAATGCCCGGCACCGATACACAAACTCGCCGGTTGAGGGTTTAATGTCCGGCTTATTGGTCTGAGCCAGGATGTGTGCCATGGCACGTAAAGAGTTTGAACACTTCGAAGCAGTCTCCGCAGTTGTCCCCGTCGAGCTGGGCGGCAACAAGGGTTATCACGCGGCAATCGCGGTCAAGGCCCTGGTCGATGGCGGTGCGCCACGCTTTCACAAATTGCTGGGTGATCAGGTATTCCCCGGCGCCATCGCTGCCGATGAGGCTGCCATCAATGAGCTGGACCGCCTCAAGGGCGTCACCGATGACGCCGAGCTGATCTGGTAACCGCGCTTACTTGCCCGCCCCCGGGCGCCACATCTTGAACAGGGCTTCAGGCCCCAACTGGAAATAATCCGCCGGCCCGCCGCCGCGCAGAATCGGTTCTGCCGCGGCGGTGTCGTAGATCCCGTCCTTCAACAGCCACTTGGCGATATGCACGGCGACCACTTCGCCGAGAATCAGCCAGCTCGGCACGGTTTCGCCATCGGCGCGCTGCAACTGAATGATCTGCGCGACCTTGCACTCGAAGGACACCGGGCTTTCGGCTACCCGTGGCACCGCAATCACCTTCGACGCCGCCGGCGTCAGCCCCGCCAGTTCAAACTCGTTGACCTCAGGCGCGACCATCGCGCAGCTCTGGTTCATCTGCTCGGCCAGCGGCCGGGTGGCGAGGTTCCAGGCGAACTCGCCGGTCTGCTCGATGTTGTTCAGGCTGTCTTTGCGCCCGACGCTGGAAAAACCAATGATCGGCGGAATGTAGTTGAACGCGTTGAAGAAACTGTAAGGCGCAAGATTCAGCTGGCCGTCGGCATCCTGCGAAGAAATCCAGCCGATAGGGCGCGGGCCGACGATGGCGTTGAACGGATCGTGGGGCAGGCCGTGGCCGTTGGCGGGTTCGTAGTAGTGGATGTCATCGGACATGATGAATGAATTCCTGAGGCTGCGTTTGGATGCAGCCATAGTGCAAGGACGCCCCGCATATTTCCAGCCAGACGCTGATCCCCTGTAGGAGCTGCCGAAGGCTGCGATCTTTTGATCTTGCTCTTAAAAACAAAATCAAAAGATCGCAGCCTTCGGCAGCTCCTACAGGGGATTTTGGTGGATTTGAGAATTGTGCGGCTTCAGAAATGACTAAGCCCGGCCTAAGCCGGGCTGTGGAAGGACTGCTGATATTCAGCTGATGGCTGCGGCAGTACCGGTCTTGTCGAAACCATCGGCGGCCACGGTTTTGCCGATGTTGGTTTTATCGAAACCGTCAGCGGCGTAAGTGCCCGAATGGCTGGTTTCGATGGCAGCGGTGCCGCCGGAGATGAAGTCGGCCGATTTGGTTCTGTCCGAGCCATCGGCAGCGAAGGTATTGGCGGCCAGTACGGAGAGGGTCAGGGCGAGGATCAGTTTGGTTTTCATGTTCGTGACTCCGGATGGGTTGGCGGTGTGTCTTGCTTGGGTTTAATGCTACGCCAACTAAATTGATTAAAAAGCGCAAAATAATGCTAAAAACAATCGATTAAATTGATATTAAGGGCGGCGCATTGAATGGGCTGCCACTGTCGGGAGCGAACGCCGCGCAGGTCATCGATCAGGTATTGGCAGGATGCCGGGGCAGCATTAATGGGGGATTAATCGCTGTTTTTCGCGATATGACGGATTTTTCATCTGTTGCCGACCGCTTTTTCACCGGCGCAACGCCAGTCTGCCCACGGCCAGAAAACCAAGAACCGGCCGTCCCACACTGGAGCTTTGCTTGCGATGGACAAACTGCCTCAAATCACCCTGGCGTTCTGGGTCATGAAAATCTGCGCGACGACCCTGGGGGAAACCGCGGGGGATTTGCTGTCGATGACCCTCAACGTTGGTTACGCCCTCAGCTCGCTGATCCTGATCAGCGTGTTCGTGCTGACCCTGATCAGCCAATTGATGGCCAAGACCTACAAGCCGCTGCTGTACTGGATCGTGATTCTGTCCACCAGCACCGCCGGCACTACCATGTCCGACTTCATGGACCGCACCCTCGGGCTCGGCTATGCCACCGGGTCGATGATCCTGATTGCGATTCTGCTGGCGATCTTCGCGGCCTGGCGCCTGAGCGGCGATTCGCTGAACGTCAGCAAGGTGCAGACCTTCCGTGGCGAGATGTTCTACTGGATGGCGATTCTGTTTTCCAACACCCTGGGCACGGCGCTCGGCGACTATCTGGCCGATGATTCGGGCCTGGGGTTTGCCGGTGGCGCGCTGCTGATCGGCTCGACCATTGCCGTGGTCGTGGCACTCAAATACTTCACGAAGATTTCGTCGGTGCTGTTGTTCTGGGTGGCGTTTGTGCTGACCCGGCCGTTCGGTGCGACCCTGGGCGACCTGATGACCAAGTCCCATGAAAAGGGTGGCCTGGATTTCGGCACCATCGGCTCGTCGGCAGTGCTGGCGGGGATTCTGCTGGTGATGATTGTCGGCGCGTCGTATGCGCAGAAGCGTTATGGCAAGCCGCCGGTGGCCGAGTTGACTTGATACCGAGTCGCGGCATTCGCGAGCAGGCTCGCTCCCACAAGGGATTTGTGTCGATCACAGATCCAATGTGGGAGCGAGCCTGCTCGCGAAGGGGCCATCACAATCACCGTTGCAGTGGCTGTGAAAACCCGATCAGTCAGTCACGATCCGCGAGTGTTTCTGCGTGTCTTTCATGGTGATGTACACCAGCAGCGACACCGCGATGCACGCGGTCACGTACCAGTAGTAACCGGTTTCCATGCCGATGCTCTTGAACCACAGCGCGATGTATTCGGCGGTGCCGCCGAAGATCGACACGGTCAGTGCGTACGGCAGGCCGACGCCCAGCGCGCGGATTTCGGTCGGGAACAACTCGGCCTTCACCACGGCGTTGATCGAGGTGTAGCCGCTGACAATGATCAGTGCCGCCATGATCAGGAAGAACGCGCCCCACCAGGTCTGGATGGTGTGCAGGGTCATCAGGATCGGCACGGTGAAGATCGTACCGAGCACGCCGAAGGCGATCAGGATCGGACGACGACCGATTTTATCGGACAGACCACCAATGATCGGTTGCAGGCACATGAACAGGAACAGCGTGGCGGCAGAAATGGTGGTCGAGTCGGAGATGCTCATACCGACAGTGTTCACCAGGTATTTCTGCATGTAGGTGGTGTAGGTGTAGAACGCCAGCGTACCGCCCATGGTCAGACCGACCACGGTCAGGAGTTCTTTCGGGTGGCGCATCAAGGTGCGCATCGCGCTTTCCTTGGACTTCTCTTTCTTGGTGAACGATTCGGTTTCTTCCATGCCGCGACGCAGGTACAACGCGACGATCGCGCACAGTGCGCCGATGGCGAACGGAATACGCCAGCCCCACGCGTACAGCTGTTCGGTGGTCAGCATGTTCTGCAGCACGATCAGCACGCCCAGCGCGATGAGCTGGCCGGAGATCAAGGTCACGTACTGGAAGCTGGAGAAGAAGCCGCGACGTTCCCTGGTCGCCATCTCCGACAGGTAGGTGGCCGAGGTGCCGTACTCGCCGCCGACCGACAGGCCTTGCAGCAAGCGGGCGAAGACCAACAGGATCGGCGCGCCGATGCCGATGGTTTCGTAGTTCGGGCTGAGGGCGATCAGCAAGGAGCCGAAGCACATCAGGTAGACCGAGGCCATCAGGGCTTTCTTGCGACCGACCTTGTCGGCGTAGAGACCCATCAGCCAGCCACCGATCGGGCGCATCAGGAAGCCCACGGCGAAGATCGCGGCGGTGTTCATCAGTTGTGCGGTGGTGGAGCCGGCGGGGAAGAAGGTCTTGGCGAAGTACAGCGAGAAAGCGGCGTAGACGTACCAGTCGTACCACTCGACCATGTTGCCGACCGAGCCGCTGAAGATCGATTTGATCCGGCTGGCGGTGGTTCTTTCTTTGGTGGGCGCGGCAGCCGACCCAAGGGGCAGGGCGTTGGAGTTATCCATTGAAGGATCCTTCGTTTAATTGTTTTTGTGGAGCGCGTAGAAACGCAGCCTGCCTGGGCTATAGCAGGAGCTGTGCCAACGGGGAGAGGGGCGGTTTAGAGGGGGTGGCAGGATTTTATGAGCGGAAATCCGCTTATTGCCTGATTTGATTGAGCGGAAAATCGCTCATTAGAGTGGATATTTGCTGCGGCTCAACGGGCCCCTTCGCGAGCAGGCTCGCTCCCACAGAGGAAGACGCGGTGAGCAAAAATCCCATGTGGGAGCGAGCCTGCTCGCGAAGGGGCCACTAGCGACAATCAATAAATCAGCTGCCCGGAACAAACATCTCCCGACTCAACCCATGCCGCTGCAGCTTTTCATTGAAGGTCCGCCGCGGTAGCTGCAACTCCTCCAGCACCGCTTTCACATCGCCCTTGTGCCGGGTCAGCGCCGCGCGCAGGCACTGCGCCTCAAAGGCTTCCTGCTGCGCCGCGAGGGACTGGCCCGGATCGATGCCTTGCACCGGCTCATCCAGCCCCAGCACCTGCCGCTCGGCAACGTTTGCCAGTTCGCGCACGTTGCCCGGCCAGTCATGGCTGAGCAGATGACTCAATTGCGCGCCGCTCAACGGCGGGAACGTGCGGCCGAGGCGCTGGGCAGCGCTGAAGGCGAACGATTCGAACAGCAGCGGAATGTCTTCGCGGCGATCGCGCAGCGGCGGCAGGCGCAGCTCGGCGACGTTCAGGCGATACGCCAGGTCTTCGCGAAAACGTCCGGCCCGGGCCTCATCCAGCAGATCAGGCTTGGTCGCGGCGACGATCCGCAGATCCACGCGAATGCTCTGGTTCGAGCCGAGGCGCTCCAGCTTCTGCTCCTGCAACACCCGCAGCAATTTCACTTGCTGAGCCAGCGGCATGCTTTCGATTTCATCGAGGAACAACGTGCCGCCATCGGCATATTCCAGTTTGCCGATGCGCTTGCCGGACGCGCCGGTGAACGCGCCACTTTCATGGCCGAACAACTCGGCTTCGAACAACTGCTCGGGGATCGCCGCACAGTTCAGCGCCACGAAAGGCTTGTCCGCGCGCGGGCCGAAATCATGCAGGCAGCGCGCGATCAGTTCCTTGCCGCTGCCGGTTTCGCCACGGATCAACACGTTGACCGGCAGCGCCGCCAGATCCAGCACCTGTCGACGCAAAGTCTGCATGCCACGGGACACGCCGAGCAGCGTCGCATCGAGTCTGGCGCGGTGGTCGGCCTGCTCGTGCAGTGCACGGTTCTCCAGAACCAGGCGACGCTTGTCGAGTGCCCGGCGCAGGCTGTCGAGCAGGGTTTGCGGGCTGAACGGTTTTTCCAGAAAATCGTAGGCACCGTCCCGCATGGCTTCGACCGCCATCGGCACATCGCCGTGACCGGTCAGCAGAATCACCGGCAAATCGGCGTCACGTTTCTGCACTTCGGCCAGCAACTGCAGACCACTGAGCCCGGGCATGCGCACATCGCTGAGAATCACCCCGGGAAAGTGCGCCTGCAGTGCCGCCAGACAATCTTCGGCGCGGCTGAACAGCTGCACCTCGAACCCCGACAGGCTCAGCCATTGCTCGACGGCGCTGCGAATGCCGCTTTCGTCATCGACCACCATCACTGAGTTGAGCATCAGATGTGTGCCTCCAGATCGATCGGCAGGGTCAGGCTGAACACTGCGCCGGCCTCGCCATTTTCAACACTCAGACGCCCGCCGGATTCATGCACGATGGCGAACGATACTGCCAGCCCCAGACCGAGGCCGTCACCCACCGGTTTGGTGGTGAAGAACGGGTCGAACACCTGGTTCAAGTGCTGTTCGGCAATCCCGCCGCCATTGTCGATCACGCTCAGGCGCCACAGCTGTTCATCGGTCTCAAGGCGAATTTCCAGGCGTTTGCACGGTTTGCCCTGCATCGCATCGAGGGCGTTGCGCAACAGATTGATCAGCACCTGTTCGAGGCGAATCGCATCGCCTCGCACCCAGGCCGGACGCGTCAGGTGCAGCACCAGGCTGACCTGTTCGTCGCGCAGGCGCGCATCGAGCAGTTGCAGCGACTGATCGACCACGGTCGCCAGATCCAGCCGTTCGCGCAAGCCGCTGGGGCTTTTGCGGGCGAAGGTTTTCAAGTGGCCGGTGAGCGAGGCCATGCGCGTGAGCATGTCGTCCACCGGTTTGAGCGCCTTGTACGCATCGTCGACGCGGCCATGCTCAAGTAGCAGGCGCAGCGTTGCGAGCTGCATGCGTTGCGCGGTCAACGGTTGATTGATTTCGTGGGCCAGTGCGGCGGACATCTGCCCCAGCGCCGCGAGCTTGGCCGATTGCACCAGACCGTCCTGGGCGGTGCGCAGATCACGGGTGCGTTCTTCGACCAGTTGTTCGAGTTCTTCGCGGTTGCGCTGGCGGATTTTCGACAGGCGCCAGCGCTGATTGAGGAACAACAGCAAAAACACCAACGCCAGCCACACACCCGCAGCGGCCAGCCCGGCGTTGCGCAAGTCTTCGAACGCCACTTGCGGACGCCGCAACAGGTGCAGGGTCCAGCCTTCGGTGGTCAGCGGCAGCGATTCCCACAAGTAATCCGCCGTTCCGTCCGGGCCTTCGACCCGGCGCAGGTCGCTGTTGTCGTCGAAGTGACGCAGCGACAAATGCGTCAGCGGGATCAGCGATTGTTTGTCGTACTGGCGCGTGCGCTTGATCTCGGCCATATCGCGGCTATCGAGCGGTCGCAACGAGCGATAGCGCCAGCCGGGCTGGTTGGCGATGAAGATGATCCCGCGCGCATCGCTGACCAGCAGCGTATCGCTGCCCTGGCTCCATTCGCGCTCAAGCTCGGGGAACTCGAGCTTGACCACCATCGCGCCGAGGAACTCGGCATTGTCACCGAGCACCGCGCTGGACAGAAAATAACCGGGGATGCCGCTGGTCACGCCCACCGCATAAAAGCGTCCGCTGCCCTGAGTGCGGGTCTGACTGAAGTACGGACGAAAACCGTAGTTGTGACCGACGTAACTGCTCGGCAGGCGCCAGTTGCTGGCGGCCACCGCGAGGCCGCTGTGATCGAGCAGTTCGAGGGTCGAGGACTGCGCCGCGCCGTTGATCTGCTCCAGCTTCAGATTCAGCGCGTTCTGTTGTTCGGCACCCACCGGCCCGGCCAGCGCCCCGCGCAATTGCGGGTCCAGCGCCAGCACGGCGGGCAGGGCGCGGTAGCGGTCGATCAGGGTGTGCAGCGAGTTGGCGTACAGCGCCAACTGCTGGCTGGCGCGAGTGGCGTCTTCCTCCAGCGCCTGACGTTCAGCGTGGCGGATGGCAAGGGTCGCAGCGAGGGCCGCACCGGCAATGATCAGCAGGGTGTACAACGACAAACGCAGGGTACGGGAAGTCGGCAGCATGCTGGATGCAAACAGTCAGAAAGTCGGGCCGAGACCATAGCATGGCCCCGGCCCGAAAGGATAAGCGCGGCTAAGCGTTAGCTCATTCTACATAGCCGTCGCGGGTTTACGTCTACGCGGTATACGAGAAGCATCACCTCGCTGAAAATCGGTGTTCAGAGAGAAAACAGAAGGCGCTGAGTTCCTGCGCGACAATTGGCTGGCCTTGGGTGGTCGCATTCGGGTAATTTTCTCGAGCATGTCCATGCTTCGCCAACTTATCCCGGTCAATGCCTCGGACTCCAGTACCTGGTCACGCAACGCATCCAGTGCCTTGTGAGAAACGCGCTCTTGCAATCGCACTTCCGCAATCAATTCGTCGGTCTTGTCGAGCCATTTTCCTGCTTGAGCGTTTTTCGCCGCCTTGTCTTTGGTGCCCCTCAACTCATCGACATAGCCGCCCACTATCGGCCCCAGTATCATGCCGCCAATCATCGCAGTAGTCGTGACGCCGAGCGTGGTCATGTTGAACGTCCGGTTGATTTGCTGAGTAACATCGGGGGGCGGCAGCGAGCCGTCTCCACCCGGATTCCATGTCCCCGGTGGGGACCAGCCTGGATTGAACAGCGTGGCGCCTAGTGTGAATTGAGCAGCAGCTGTCAAAACTGTTGCAACGACGACTGCGTTGGCAGGCGACGATGTACTGACGGGTAGCAGGGCCAGCCCCACCCTGGAGTTGACGGCTGTCAGTACGGTCGCCTTGCCCCACTGGCGCCATGTTTGCTCGGGTTTTGGGGGAAGGTGGCCAGGTGGATTATCTTGAGGGTTATCCACCCATGCCGGCACAGCGGGTGCTTGTGCCGTTGTGCTTTGCGTTGACGATCTGCGAGTGGGGCCGGGAGAAGGCATATTGATTGCAGTTTGTGCGGGCGCGGCCATCGCACCTTGCCGGTCGACAAAGTTGATCGGGTTGTTACCGCTCATGCAGTACAGATTCAACCCATCCACCACGCCATGCCTGTCCGGCTGCGTCCAGCGCCCCAGCCACGGAGCGTAATACCGTTCGCCATAGTAATAGAACCCGCTGCGATCCAGCTCTTTGCCGTTGTAGCGGATGGTTTTGTAGTCGACCTCGACATCTGAAGGCGTTGTGAACGAGGCAGTCGCGCCAAACGGGAAGAATCGTTCGTGGCTGATCAACTGTGCTGTCTGATCAAGTTCGATATGGCACGAACTCAGGTGATCGTTCAGACCGTAGCGCAGTTGCGTGCTGCCGATATTCGAAGGATCGCTTTCCCAGTACAGGCAACGAACAGTGCCTGCGCCGGTCGTGACGGTGATGGTATGCAGTTCTTCACCATTTTCCTTACAGGATATCTCCAGGCCCGGCAGGTAGCGCACTTCGTGAAAGTGGCTGATTTTTGTACCGAAGCGGTCGTGACGTTTATAGATCCTCATGCCCTGGCTATACAGGTAGTGTTCGGCGTCGTCCGGGGCGTCGGGACGGGAGACCATCACCACTGACTGCAATTGATCGCGGTTATTCCATAGCAGCGGTTGCCCAGGCAGTCTTTCCATCAGGTTGCCGTGCGGATCGAACAGGCGGGAGAGGTCCGGGAGCGGATCCCCCGGCTCATGCCATACGCCGCGATTGCTGTGCAGGTCGATGAACATCTGCTGGGTACGGCTCGCACCCTCGCGCACCTGAATGATTTTGATCAGATTGCCGCCATGATCATATTCGTAGGTCTGTCGGTATTGGCGCAGGTCTCTGGGGTCGGTGGGGTGCGGCCAGGTCGGGCCTTGCGGGTGTGCTGCGGCACTGCAACCGGTGGCACTAATCAGTTGGTAGAGGGAGTCGTAATTGAACGTACGGGTGCCGTCGGAGCGTTGATTGGCAAAAAAGACCGGCTTGAAGGCTGCATCGACGATTCGGGTGATCAGTCCCACAGGATCGTAGGTGTATTCGAAGTCCTGAATGGGAGGCTCACTGTCTTTTTGTGCCCATTGCCTGAACAGGCGAGCATTGGCCGGATCGTACTGCCAGTGCTCGCTCACGCCGTTGCCATACCTTTGCAGGACAAGCTGTCCGGCGGCGTTGTATTGAGCGTCGAGCAGCACTTCCCACGACTGAACTCCACCCTTCAACGTCAGATGTGTGGCTTTGAGTTGACCGGCCAGATCGTAGCGCATCTGCTGTCGATGCTGACCTGCATCCGTCTGCTCCACCAAAAGGCCCTGCGGGTTATAGGTGCGTTGACTGGTAAAGGTTTTCTCGTCGAAAAAGATACGTTTTTCACTAACGGCTTGACCGACGAGGTTATAGCTTTGCACTTGCAAAGAACCTGAAGAATCATCTTGTCTCAGCGCTCGCCCGCGCAGGTTGTATCCGGCATCGGCCGACGCATCAGCGTAAGTGAACGTTTCATCGTCTGCCGGGCTGCTGGAATTCTTGATGGTCAGTGGGCGCAATTGGTGGTCATACGTCATGAGCCAGGTTGCATTTCGACCATCCCAGCGTTGCAGTGTCTGTCCTGCCAGCCCTGGCAGGCTCAGGCGGGTGCCAGCGTCAACGTTTTGGGTCTTCAGAGGCTGTCCCGTCAGCGTGTAGACAGTCATAAGACTGGGGATGGGCAGACGTGGATCCCATTGGGCGGTATTACTTCCGGCCAAATCATGTTCCAGACGAGTCACCAGTGTCACCGGTGGAGCTTCGGCATCGCTGCGCCAATAGGCGATCCGACGCACCGCGAGTCCACGACTGTCGGTCGCTTCCAGCAAAGGGGTACGCCGGTGGATATTCAATGTAGAGGTACCTCTATGGCGGTGTCGTTGGGATCCTCACTGGCGCGATACCAAGGATGATAGGTCTCGCGGGAAAAATAGCCCTTGGCATTGATCAACTTGACCACACGCCCGAGCGGGTCATAGAACAGTTGATCGAAGTAACCATACCGTCGCAGGGATTGATCATTGACATAGCCATGGGCGTCGGCAAAAAACGGCCGGAACTGGCGCACCGCCAGCCCTTTGTTGTTGTACTCGACCCGCGCGCTGACCCGCCAGCGCGACTCGGCATATTCCTCGCGCAGCTGTCCGCGATCGACGATCAGCGTTCCATCGGCAGCGACCGCATAGGCGATTCCGGGCTCGACCCGTTGCAGGGTTTGCAACGCGCGGCCAAAGCCGTCCACGTAGCTGAGGATGATCTGCACTTGTGCCGCCACCTGATCATTGGGGTAACGGTCGGCACTGAGCTCCACGCTGTGCGCCGGAGTGCGTGCTACCGTACTGATGAGTTCGCGCAGTGCCTGTTCGGCGGGAGTCGGCGACGTCAATTGCGCCAGCCGTCGGCGCGCGCTGGCGCGAATGTGCAGGCTCGGCAACACATCGCCGCTGGCCAGCCATTGTTCAAGCAACTGCGGCGTTGCGTTGACCGCCGCAGGCAATTGTCCCATCCAGCTGAACAAATCCTTGCGCAAGGTGCTGGCAGCTTGTTGCACGGCCGCTTGCGGGTCGGCGATGGCCGCGTCCGGGCGTGGATCTGCCGGGCGAACGTATTCGCTGAGTGGGCGGAAGCCGGCGGCAATGCCATTTTCGGTGCCGTGGAAACTGGTCGCCAACGGTTGGCCCGAGGGTTCGTAAAGCGCTTCCTGTATGTTCTCGTTGGCATCGATGATGCGCACCGGCTGCAGGGCGTGGTAATCGTATTCGCAGCGGGTGATGCAGCCATCCGGCAGTTCGACGCTGATGACCAGCAGGCGATACTCGTCGTACTGCGCCTTGGTCCAGCCGTGGCTAAGGGTTTCGCGGTATTCAAGTATCCGGAAGAAATCCTTGGCAGCGGCGTACTTCGCGTAGTTGTAATGCGCGGACCAGAGGCTTTCTGCGTCCGCGTTTACCGCTGTGTCTTCGAACAGCAGCGGCATCAGTGTGTAACCGATTTTCGCCAGCTCCTGCCGGATATCGAACGGAGGCGGTAAAACGTCGTAGGCGGCAAGGGCCGTCCGGTCAAAGTGCGTCAATTCCGTCGGCGCGTTCAGCGCTTCGAAGTCGGCTGAGCCGTCGGGCAACAAGCTGCCATCTATCGTTTTGTAATAGCGCTGCACGGTTTGCCCGGTCAGCACCCGGAGAGCGTTCCACTCGGGCGAGCGAACATGCTCTTTGAGTAAATCCCATGTCACCTTTTGTGGATTGAGGCCCGATGGCAGATCACCTTTGGGCAGTACCAGCGCATTGCTGCGCTGCTGCCAGGGCAGGCCCACGCGCCATTGTTGATGGTTCTTGTCCAGATCGATCGAGCGCGCGCACGTTTCGTCTAAATAATACGAATGCTGCGCGGGGTCATGCGCGTCCCGCCACCACTGTTGCTCGTCGGGGTCGCTGAAGGGCGGGGGATCGCCGGGCAGGCGCCGTCGCGCATAGCTGATCGTCAGGCTGTGAGTGGCGTGGCCGTATTTGCTGCTGTTGATCAAGACTTCATGGCGGCATAACGGGTCGTCAATGAAACCATCGTATTGATAGCTGAGCTTTTCCAGGATCTGTACCAGCAGCACGCCTGCCGGCTCAGGCAGATCGGCGGGCCGGACATCACGCACCAGGTAACGAAATTCTTGTACGGCGTAGAGCCGCGCATTGGCTGGCTCGTCAGTGCCGGTCCAGGTTTCGATACGGGCGACGGCACCGACCAGCGCGCGTGCGATTTTATAGCGTATGTCGCCGTTGACTGGCGTTACCGGTTCATCGCATTCATCACTGGGGTGATAGCGGCTGAAGACTGTTGGGCGCAAGTCAACGGCATCACTGTCACCGTCGAAGTAGCCGTTTCTTGGCCGATCCATCGCCTGCCCGGTCAGGTTCCAGGTACAGACGCGCACCGGTGCTGTGAATCCAAGTTCGTCATCGCCCGTCGCACGTTCGCTGTCGGTCTGTTCCCGGTAGCCGAAGCCACGAAACTCACGCTCGATGCTGTCGTAGACGCCTTCGCGATAGAGGCATGATTGCGTCAGGCAATTACCGGTAATTTCATCCAGCTGGCGTTGCCGGCTGACGACTTGAACCGCAAACGGTAGATGGCACACCGGCGTTTCCTCGGGATGCTCGGTAAGCCGTTGCTGTTTTTCATCCAGCCATTCCTGTGCAGAGCTGCGATAGACCACCTGCGTGGCGCAGCCCATGTTGTTGTTGGTAGCGGTCAGCAAGTAAGGCTTGGCCGCGACAAAGTCGTAGCGCCAGTGCTCGGGGGACATGTGCGGCACTGTCAGGATCAGGCTGGCACAACCCAGGCCTTGCAGGTCGGCGAAATTGACCTGACACAGGCGGTCGTAGCTCACGCCTTCCGGCCACGGCACGAAGACTGGCGTTTGTTCCAGGCCATAGCCTCCGCGATTGAGGTAGATCTCGAACCCGGCAGTTTTCAGATAAAACAAGGCCGGCGCACCAGAGCCGTCGATATCGGCGATCCGCACTTGCGCGACGTCGAATTCGTCATACAGGAAGGGCAGGGCACTGATGACCCGACCTTTGCCGAATTTGCCATGCCCCAGATTGGGCCAGCATTTGATTTCGTCGTGCCTGATCCGGCACAGCTCGCTCATGTCACTGCCGAGCATGTTGCCCAGAAACACCAGCTCTGTGGCGGCGTTGCCGAACAGCGGCAAATTGTCCTCATCGTGTTCGCGAAGCACGTCTTTGGCGCTGGAAAAACCCTGTTCCCGTTGGTTGGCATACAAGCGCACCGCACGCGGACCGATCATTGCCAGCGAGTTGAGGCCATCACCTTCCAGGTCACCCAGTTGCGCAAGGGTGTGAAAAAACTCCAGCGGCATGCGGCAAAGTTCGACGAACGGAGACCAGCTGCGGTCGGCATTCAACGTGCGATACCCGCTGATGCCCGGTTGGGCAAAAATCCAGTCCAGCCGCCCGTTGCCGATCAGGTCGAGCAAGATCTGCCGGGCGGCGGCGTCGCGCCTGGCCATCGGGATCTGTTCCAGTTCAGTCCAGGTCGCATAGGTGATGGCGTTTGGTCCAGACTTTCCACGCAGCGGTTCGCGGTAATACCAGCACTGATTGTCGCGGCGGAGAAAACCCGGTACACCTTCGCCGTAAAGATCGACGCACTGATAAAACTGCCCATCCTCGAGGCCCGGCATGGTGTCTTCGGCGAACATCCGTGACGGGGTTTTATTGATCTCGAAGGGCGAGTAATCAAACTCCATCGGCGGTGTCGTCTCCAGCGCGCCGCTGGCATCGAAGGCCTGATAATGCGCGGCGATGATCCGGTTGTAAGTCCACGGATCAGAGGGCGATGGGTACTCGAGCAGCAGGCGCCGCACCAGCAGCGGCTCCTCTGCGGCAGGTCGCGAGAAGTTGTGGAACATCAGGATTTGCCGGCACAGACGCCGTGTGCCCAGCTCGAAACCCTGACCGAAGGTGGAGAACGGATCCTGGCGTTTATCCCAGACTGCCAGGCTGACGCCACCGTACACCGGAGCCTCTGTCAGTGAACAGGTGCGCTCGCCGTAATCGAACAGCAGATGGAAATGCCAATCCAGTTCGGCCGGATCATCCGCGGTCCAGCTATACAAATGTTGGCTGGCAGTGACGTTGCCATAGAACACTGCGCGCAAGTAGCGCTGGGCGCGGTAATCGTCAGTCGGGTCGGGGTCCTGATCATCGGCCAGGTAGGCGAAGCAGATGTGCTCGCCGTGCGGGTTCATACTCTCGCACAGCAGCCAGCTGCCGACGCGCAGTGGATCGTCCGGATCGGCGCGGCGCGACGCGCGGGTCTTGCCGTATACCTGCAAGGCGCCGTCCGCGCCGTGGATCAGCCAGAATGGCGGCCCCTCAGGTTTACCGTCCGCAGTGACGGGCTGCCAGCGTTCGCGCAGGGTAAAATCGCTCTCTACCCGTGGCCAGAAGCGCACCACGTGATGAGCGCCGACGGAAATTGCGTTGTAGCTGTCTTCGGGACGCGACTTCGCTGTGCCATCACTGTTCAGTTCGGGATGCCACACTTCACCGTCATCACCGATGATTTCATCGAGATCGCTATACCGCGGCACGCCTTTTTGGGTACGACGGCTGATCTGTCCAATACCCAGGCTCCAGCCGATGCCAAACGGCCCGTTGCCGGCCTGACTGCTGTAAGTCAGCGCCAGTTGCGGATCCCAGCCACGACCGGTGGACAGAGGCACTGGCAATTCAAAAGACGCCGCGCCAGTGGCGCCGACCGCTCCCCAGCTTTTGCCGATCGTGGTGATCGACGCGCTGCTGGCGATGGACGGGGTGATGATGCTCAGCTCTTGATCGGCCATGGTCGAATCCATTGCACACGCGAAGCACGTGCGTGGACAGACGCTACCAACAAGTGGAGATTTCGTAACCTGTCAGATCTGACAGGTGCCAAAGAACCATTAATGTGCAGGGTGCCCCGCACGGACAGGCGGGCACAAAAAAGGCCGGCCCGTCGTTTGACGGGCCGGCCTTTTTTACAGCTGCGAAACGCTTACTGCACTTCTACCGCCAAGCTTTCGGCAATCTTCTGTTGCCAGATCGCCGGGCCGGTGATGTGTACCGACTCACCGTTGCTGTCCACCGCGACGGTGACCGGCATGTCCTTGACCTCGAACTCGTAGATCGCTTCCATGCCCAGCTCGGCGAAGGCCAGCACCTTGGACTTCTTGATGGCCTGGGCCACCAGGTAAGCGGCGCCGCCCACGGCCATCAGATACACGGCTTTGTTGTCCTTGATCGCTTCGATCGCGGTCGGGCCACGCTCGGATTTGCCGATCATGCCCAACAGACCGGTCTGCTCAAGGATCTGGCGGGTGAATTTGTCCATCCGCGTCGCGGTGGTCGGGCCAGCCGGACCCACCACTTCGTCACCGACCGGATCAACCGGGCCGACGTAGTAGATGAAGCGACCTTTCAGGTCCACCGGCAGGGTTTCACCCTTGTTCAGCATCTCGACCATGCGCTTGTGCGCCGCGTCGCGACCAGTGAGCATCTTGCCGTTGAGCAGGACGGTTTCGCCCGGCTTCCAGCTCTGCACTTCTTCCGGGGTCAGGGTGTCGAGGTTGACGCGACGGGCCGACGGGCCGGCCTCCCAGACGATTTCCGGGTAAGCGTCCAGCGATGGCGCTTCCAGCGAGGCCGGGCCAGTGCCGTCGAGCACGAAGTGCGCGTGACGGGTGGCGGCGCAGTTCGGGATCATGCACACCGGCAGGGAAGCGGCGTGGGTCGGGTAGTCCATGATCTTCACGTCGAGCACGGTGGTCAGGCCACCGAGGCCCTGGGCGCCGATGCCCAGCTGGTTGACCTTCTCGAACAGCTCCAGACGGATCTCTTCGATGCGGTTCTGCGGGCCACGGGCTTTCAGTTCGTGAATGTCGATGGATTCCATCAACACTTCCTTGGCCATCACCGCAGCTTTCTCGGCGGTGCCGCCGATGCCGATGCCGAGCATGCCCGGTGGGCACCAGCCGGCGCCCATGGTCGGAACGGTCTTGAGCACCCAGTCAACGATCGAGTCGGACGGGTTGAGCATGGCCATTTTCGACTTGTTCTCGGAACCGCCGCCCTTGGCCGCCACGTCCACTTCCACGGTGTTGCCCGGGACGATGGAGTAGTGGATGACCGCCGGAGTGTTGTCCTTGGTGTTTTTGCGAGCGCCCGCCGGGTCGGCGAGGATCGAGGCACGCAGGACGTTTTCCGGCAGGTTGTAGGCGCGGCGCACGCCTTCGTTGATCATGTCGTCCAGGCTCATGGTCGCGCCATCCCAACGTACGTCCATGCCCACCCGCACGAACACGGTGACGATGCCGGTGTCCTGGCAGATCGGCCGGTGGCCGGTGGCGCACATGCGCGAGTTGATCAGGATCTGCGCGATCGAATCACGGGCCGCTGGCGATTCTTCGCGCAGGTAGGCTTCGTGCATCGCCTGGATGAAATCCACGGGGTGGTAATAGGAAATGAACTGCAGGGCGTCGGCAACGCTCTGAATCAGGTCGTCTTGCTTGATCACGGTCATGAGTCGCGCTCCTCTAAAAGACGGGAACATTCAATAAGGTGCCTGCGGCTTGGGTGCATCGGTCGGTCGCAAGCACCTTTCAAGGCACGCCGGGGCTGCTGGCGCGACGCTAAAAAGGCGCGGCAGTATACCGCGCCTCTTCGGGGCATACACGCGCCGGCAGTCATTCGTTGGTCGCATGGTCGGCGCACAATCTCTGTAGGAGCTGCCGAAGGCTGCGATCTTTTGACTTTTTCTTTTGAAAGCAAGATCAAAAGATCGCAGCCTTCGGCAGCTCCTACAGGGCAATGTACAAGGGTTTTTGACGTCAATTATCAGGCCCGAAAATCGGTGGTCATTTATCGACCGCCCCTCTAAAGTGGCATCCGGTCTGTAGAGTAGGACACTCGGTCAGCCTCCTATCGCACGGTGAGTCAACGATTGACCCATAACGCTATTCAACGTCTTTTGCTCAAACGCTTTGCACTCGCTGCAGCCACCTATGGATTGGCTTTGCTGCTGCTGTGGCTGGCGTTTTTCACCGGGCATTACCCGCAATCATTGAACAGCGTGGCCATCGGCAGCGCGCTGGTGGTCATCTGTCAGGCGACGTTGTTTACGCTGTTCTGGTCCGGGCGCAACCAGCGCTTTTCCGACCCCAGCCTGACCGAAGCGCAAGTGCTGCTCGGGCTCGGCTGGCAGACCTGGCTGATCGCCCATCTGGATGAAGCACGCGGCGCGTTTCTGGTGTTCTACGTGCTGATCCTGCTGTTCGGGCTGTTCCATTTAACCCGGCGCGCGTTCATTCGTTGCGCGCTGCTGGTGTTCTTCAGTTTCTGTGCGATCACCCTTTGGGACGGCTTCCACTTCCGTTTGCCGGATCCGGCATTGGCGGCGTTGCAGGTGTGCATCCTGGCGATGGTCCTGGCCTGGCTGGTGATTTACGCACGCTTTGTCCAGGTTTCACGCCAGCGCATGCGCCAGCGCCGGTTTGCCTTGCAGGCGCATCAGGACACTCTGCGCGGGATGATGCGCCAGCTCGAAGATCTGGTGGCCACCGATGAGTTGACCGGACTGTTCAATCGCCGGCATTTTCTGCGCCTGGCCTCACGGGAACTGGCGGAGATGGAACCGAGCGTGGTGCATGGTCTGGCGCTGATCGACCTCGATCACTTCAAACGCATCAACGACCTGCACGGCCATGCCGCCGGCGATCAGGTGTTGCAGGCGTTCGCCGGCGTGGCGGGGGCCTGCCTGCGTGACGGCGACGTGCTGGCGCGTTACGGTGGTGAAGAATTCGTAGTGTTGCTGCCCGACTGCGATGCCGAACGCCTGACCGCCTGTTGTGAACGTCTGCGCATCGCGTTCACCGACGTCGAGCTGGTAGGCCTGAACGTGCGTAACCTCAGCCTGTCGGCAGGCATGACCTTGCTGGAACTGGGCGATGATCTTGACGATGCCTTGCAGCGTGCCGATCAGGCGCTTTACCGGGCCAAGCGCGACGGGCGCAATCGCTGTGCGGCGGCCTGGGAGAATGTGGATGCCTGAACTTCGCGTTGGTGACCGGCAATGGTCGGTGACGGCCGGCAGCAATTTGCTGGATGCTCTGAATCAGCACGGCGTCGCGGTGCCTTACAGCTGCCGCGCCGGCAGTTGCCATGCCTGTCTGGTGCAGTGCGTGAACGGCTTGCCCGCCGACAGTCGCCCGGATGCCCTGAGCGCCGAACAGCGCCAGCAAGGCTGGCGGCTGGCCTGTCAGTGTCAGGTCACGGAAGATCTGCAGGTGCACACTTTCGATCCGGTCACCGATGGGCGCCCGGCGCTGGTCGAGGCGCTGGACTGGCTCAGTGACAGCGTCCTGCGTTTGCGCCTGACCCCGCAACGCCCGCTGCGCTACGCCGCCGGGCAGCATCTGGTGCTGTGGATCAATCAGATTGCCAGACCCTATTCGCTGGCAAGCCTGCCGCAGGAAGAGCGCTTTCTCGAATTCCACCTCGACTGCCGCCAGCCTGGCGAATTCAGCGATGCGGCGCGACGCCTGCAGATCGGCGACCCGATCCGCCTCGGCGAGCTGCGCGGCGGCGCGCTGCATTACGATCCGGACTGGCACTCGCGCCCGCTGTGGCTGCTGGCGGCTGGCACCGGGCTGGGGCCATTGTTCGGCGTGCTGCGCGAAGCCTTGCGTCAGGATCATCAGGGCGCCATCCGCGTCATTCACTTGGCCCATGACGCGCGCGAGCACTATCTGGCCAAACCCCTGGCGGCGCTTGCCGCGCAGCGCGAAAACCTCAGTGTCGAACTATGGACGACGGCCGACTCAGCCGCCGCTTTGGCGCAACTGCGCCTTGTTTCCCGGCAAACCCTGGCCTTAGTCTGCGGCTCGACTGCCAGCGTCGATGCGTTTGCCAAGCGTCTGTACCTGGCCGGATTGCCGCGCAATCAACTGCTGGCCGATGTGTTTCTGGCCCGCAGTTAAGCGCAGATCCTTCATCGGTTGAGGGCGCTTCTGTGGCGAGGGAGCTTGCTCCCGCTAGGCCGCGCAGCGGCCTCAAAAGCCTGTGAGCGCTGCGCACTCAAGCGGGACGGTGCGGCGATCCGACAAGCTCCCTCGCCACAGATTAACCTTGTAACCAGCCATGTTGAGACACGCCATGACCGAAGCCATCCTGCTGGAACGCGAACGCGGTTTGCTCACCCTGCGCCTCAATCGACCGGACAAGAAAAACGCCCTGACCCGCGCGATGTACAGTCGCCTTGCCGAGGCCTTGAAGCAGGCCGACAACGATCCTGACACCAACGCCGTGCTGATCACCGGCGGCGCCGAGTGTTTCACCGCCGGCAACGACATCGCCGACTTCATCCAGCAACCGCCGAGCGATCTCGACAGCCCGGTGTTCCACTTCATGCTCAATCTGCTCAAGTGCCGCAAACCGGTGATCGCCGCCGTGGCTGGCGCGGCGGTGGGCATCGGTACCACGTTGTTGCTGCATTGCGATCTGGTCTACGTCAGCCGCGATGCTCGGTTGCGCATGCCGTTCGTCAATCTGGGGCTGTGCCCGGAGTTTGGCTCCAGCCTGATCCTCCCGCGTTTGCTCGGGCATGCGAAAGCGGCAGAACTGTTGCTGCTCGGCGAAGGATTCAGCGGTGAACAGGCGGCGCAATGGGGCATTGCCTCCGAGGCGCTGGGCAGCGGCGAAGCGGTGCTGAACAAGGCGCGGGAGATGGCGTTGCGTTTCGATGAACTGCCAGCCGAAGCGGTGCGTATCAGCAAGCAATTGATGCGAGCGCCGGATCGCGAGTTGATCCGTAAAGTGATCGAGGAGGAGGGCGCGCTGTTCACCCAGCGTTTGCGCTCGCCGGAGGCGTTGGCGGCGTTGACCGGATTCATCAAACGGCATTGAGATTTTCGCTGACTGTGCCGGCCCCTTCGCGAGCAGGCTCGCTCCCACATTGGAATGCGTTCCCTGTGAGAGCGAGCCTGCTCGCGAAGAGATAGGATCAATTGACACATCTTCAAGAGCAGCAAACAAAAAGCCCCGGCACTCACATGCCGGGGCTTTGTTTTTTCAGCGAATCACTCAGACCTGCGGGTCGCCCACATGCAGGATCTTCATGCCGTTGGTGCCGCCGGTGGTGTGGTAGCTGTCGCCCTTGGTCAGGATGACCCAGTCGCCTTTTTCCACAACGCCGCGTTTGACCAGTTCGTCGATCGCCTTTTGGCTGACTTCATGCGGTTCCAGCGAAGCCGGGTCGAACGGAATGGTGTAGACGCCGCGGAACATCGCTGCACGCGCCTGAGTCTCGCGGTGCGGCGAGTAGGCGTAGATGGGCACCGAAGAGCGGATACGCGACATGATCAGCGGGGTGTAGCCGCTTTCAGTCAGGGCGATGATCGCTTTCACGCCCGGGAAGTGGTTGGCGGTGTACATGGTCGCGAGGGCGATGCTTTCGTCGCAGCGCTCGAACTCTTTGCCGATACGGTGGCTGGAGGTCTTGCCGGTCGGGTGCTTTTCAGCGCCAACGCAGATGCGCGCCATTGCCTGCACGGCTTCCAGCGGGTACTGGCCAGCGGCGGATTCGGCCGAGAGCATCACGGCGTCGGTGTAGTCGAGCACGGCGTTGGCCACGTCGGACACTTCGGCGCGGGTCGGCATCGGGTTCTGGATCATCGACTCCATCATCTGGGTCGCAACGATCACCGCCTTGTTGTGGCGGCGTGCGTGCAGAATGATCTTCTTCTGAATGCCGACCAGCTCGGCGTCGCCGATTTCCACACCGAGGTCGCCACGGGCAACCATCACTGCGTCGGAAGCCTTGATCAGGCCGTCGAGGGTTTCGTCGTCGGCCACGGCTTCGGCGCGTTCGATCTTCGCCACCAGCCAGGCAGTGCCGCCGGCTTCGTCGCGCAGTTGACGGGCGTATTCCATATCGGCAGCGTCACGCGGGAAGGACACCGCGAGGTAGTCGACTTCCATTTCGGCGGCGAGCTTGATGTCGGCCTTGTCTTTTTCAGTCAGGGCCGGGGCGGTCAGGCCGCCACCGCGACGGTTGATGCCTTTGTGGTCGGACAGCGGGCCGCCGATGGTCACCACACAGTGCAGTTCGGTTGCGGTGGCGGTTTCGACGCGCATCACCACGCGGCCGTCGTCGAGCAGCAGCTCGTCGCCCACGCCGCAGTCTTTCACCAGATCCGGGTAGTCGATGCCGACCACTTGCTGGTTGCCTTCGGTCAGCGGATGGCTGGTGGAGAAGGTGAACTTGTCACCGATCTTCAGCTCGATGCGCTTGTTGGCGAATTTGGCGATACGGATTTTCGGGCCTTGCAGGTCACCCAGCAGGGCGACGAAACGGCCGTGCTTGGCCGCCAGGTCACGCACCAGCTTCGCGCGAGCCTTGTGCTCGTCGGGGGTGCCGTGGGAGAAGTTCAGACGGGCGACGTCCAGACCAGCCAGAATCAGCTGTTCGAGAACTTCCGGCGAGTTACTGGCCGGGCCAAGGGTAGCGACGATTTTGGTACGACGGACGGACATGCAAAGACTCCTGAGTTCAAGCGCCAGCGAAGGCTACTATGCTCTTGGGGTGTAGTCATTGTTCGAATGCACTACTTATCGTTTTCTTTATTGAACGTGGCAACTTTGGGACAAACGCGCCTGAAGATTTCCGACCAGGGGTCGATACAGAGCTCAAGACAGGAGAACCTCCCCATGCGATTGTTGCCCATTGCCGCCCTTGCCCTTAGCGTCCTCGCCGTCACGGGCTGCACCCGTTGGTCGATGAACCATCATTTGAACAACGCTTACAGCGCCTACGACCGGGGCAATTGCGAGCAGGTGATGCTCGAACTGTCCAAGGTCGAACGCGCCAGCCGGGCCCGCCCGTATGTGTGGCCGGAAGTGTCGATGATGCGCGGCCAGTGCCTGGAACGGCAAAAAATGTACATCGATGCGGCGCAGACCTACCAGTTCATCATCGCTTCGTACCCCAACAGCGAATACGCCTTCCGCGCTCGCGCCCGCCTGGAAACCCTGCAGAGCCTGGGACATTACCCGACTCGCAGCGCAGCGGCAGCACCAAGTCCGCAACGATTCTGATGCTGGTTGTCATACAAACGCTGGTCGACTGTACAAGCTGAGCTATAGTCCAGTGATCCGGTTCAGAGCCTGACTCTGGACCGGGGCAACACCTGCGACTGGTCGTTGTTGAGGTGATGGCGTATTGGCGACCATCCCACCGGAAGCGGGGAGAGCGCGTCTGCGATACAGACACGTTCCGAAGCAAAGGTGCGGCTCTCTGATTGAGCCTTGCATGGCGTACTGCGCATGTTTACCGATCGTCGAATTGAACGGCACCAGTTGCCGTACTTCCTGCGGGTGTACAACAGCGTCACCGACAAACCCATCGGTTTTCTGGGCAACGTGTCCGAGGACGGGCTGATGCTCATCAGCCAGTTGCCGATGATGATCGGCGTCGATTTCAGTCTGCGTCTCAAACTGCCATTCAGCGACGGCTGCCAACAGGTCATCGACCTCACGGCGTGCTGCCTGTGGTGCCACGAAGACGCGACGCCCCTGCATTACGACGCCGGGTTCAGCCTGCAGCGTCCCCCCCCGGAATATGCGCAACTGGTCGAGGCGCTGCGTCAGTACTTCAGCTTCCAGCCATTGCCGGCTTCGGCCTGATACAGCACAAGCCAAAGCAAAAGATCGCAGCCTGCGGCAGCTCCTACATTGACCGCGTTCGCCGCTGTTAACACGGATGAACGTAAGGATTGATGTTCACCGCACCATCGCGGAGAACATCGATCCCCTGTAGGAGCTGCCGCAGGCTGCGATCTTTTGATCTTCAAGCCATCAAGGCAATCGCCCGCTCACTGTCCAGCGTCTTCTCCGCCAGCAACAACCCCATCTCGCTCAACTGATAAATCGCCATTGCCAGATGCCGTGGTTTGTCTTCCAGACTGTCCGCCAGATCCAGCAACAGAATGCTCACCGACGAAAAGGTTTCGTAGGTCTGGATGGCGATCGCTTCGGGGTTGATGTCGGGCGCGACGCGGAACATCTGCATGCCACGATCCACGGAATTGCGCGAGGGCGGTTCGGGCTTGAGGTAGTGATCGAGGGCGCGCTCGGCGGCTTCGTGGAGTTTTTTTGAATCGGGGGATTCGTAGGGCGAAGTATCGGCTGGATTTGTTTCGGGTGGATTAGGAGTTGGTTTGAACACGGTGATTTTCCCTTAAGTGATGCCAGCACGATCTCGCGACTAAACGAGAGGGTGGCGGCTGAACGCAGGTTAGTCGACCGGGGGAAAGCATCACCAAGAACCGGCGCGCCCGAAGGCGCCCTGCGAACAGCCACCATCGAGTGCGGGGATAGGGAATACCCGACTTGATGACGCTTATGCACATTGGTGAAACCCCCGGGCGACTAAACCCGACCACTGATTGGCAGCGGCACGGACCACGTTACGGGGCATCGGCAAAGCGCACAAGCCGGCGGATTCTGGCGGATCTGTAGGCAAAAGCGCAAGGCGTTGTAGCCTCCCGGCACACAGGGGAAACACCCGGAAATACACGTTGCTGGAAGGTTGCCGTTCGTCGGGACTGTCAGATTTTACAGGTGTGGCTTACTCCTCAACGGCGATACAAAACGGAGCAAGACCAGCCCGTCAAACAGTCCAGGAGATCACGTGTCATGAGCGACGAACCAGATGATCCCGTTGTAACCGGATGGGCTGCCCCAACGTTTTCCGTCCCGCTATCTGGAACCATGCAAAAAATGCCATTACGAGTTCGCTGCAATTTCGGATTCAATCGCAATGGCAAATGGAAAGTCCATATTTACAACCCGGGCTATAAACGGGAAATCACGGGTACGCACGACGGTTATTACTATGAGTTCACCCTTGATGAATTCGAACAAGGCCCGGACTGTGAAATACATACCCAATTCGATGCACAGGGTGTGTGGTCTGATTGGGGGTTTTCTGGGAAGTTTCGCGTTATCAAGCCCATAACTGTCAATGCCCCTCCGGCACTGGTGGGCCCCAATCCCGTTATTTCCGGATGGGGTGCCTATTCTAACGCCAGCATCGAAGTATACCGGGTACCTAACAATAGAACCTGGAGAGGAACTGCTTCGGGGGACGGTAGTTGGTCGGTTCAAGTCGATCGTCTTGAGGAAGGGTCACATCAGTTTGGCGCTCTGCAGATTGTCAATTTATTGCGGTCCGACGAATCGGCGCTGGTACCCGTCACCGTAGCAAAAGCCGTGAAAATCACTTCGCCGGCCAGCGATGATGTGCTGGTCAATGAACGTCTGCCGATTATTTCTGGAGAGGGGCACAGTGGCACGGAAATACGGATTTACGAAGCCGGCAGCGGGGTGGTTCTATACGGCAGCACCACTGTTGAAAACATTCGATTCAACGTGAAACTGGACGTAGAACTTCCGCTTCGCAGAATTGTTCTGGTAGCCGAATCATGGGCTTCCAATCTATTTTTGCAATGGTCGAATGAGGTGCCGATCACCGTTGTAGAGTTTGGTATTCCGATAATTCTGGCTCCTGCTACAGGCGATTATGAGACCCGTACACCTTTATTCGAAGGAGACGGGACAGCTGGGGCTGCCGTGGTCGTTTATCTGGACGGGACAACGGAAGTCGTTGGCAGGGCAACGGTAGGTACTAATCGAAAGTGGCTCACGTACGCGTCGCAGCAGTTGCTCCCTGGCAGTTGTACGATCGCGGCGGAACAAACGTTTCAAGGTCGGCCATCCGGACGCAGCCTGCCGCGAACGTTCAAAATCCGCCCTCCAGCATTGACGCTCGTCAACATCACCTACCCATCCCTAACCACCATCGAGTTTTCCGGCGCAGGTTTTACCGGCGCCACGGTCGAGATCACGATTGTCCGAGGTCCGGCAGGTGCGACGCTGCCGCCTGCCGTAATCGTGACCGCAGGCAGTTGGAGAACGACTTCACAGAACTGGCCCATCGGCGACTACGAACTGAAGGTCGTGCAGAGGGTTTCCGATAATGCCGGGGGCTGGATTCCCTCGCTGGATTACCTGTTCCAGACGTCATCGAAACTTCCACCGCCCTCTGCAGTGAGATACACCAATGACCTCTACACCCCGACCGTCATCGGTGAAGGTATTGCAGGGGCAACTGTTGAGGTCACCGACAGGACAACCGGCGCTGCGCTTGCTCCCCCGGTGCAGGTCACGAATCAGGGCTGGTCGACCCGTGCTTTCGAGGCGTGGACACCGGGTTCGACCCGCACCGTTCGTGTGGTGCAGAAGCTCGGTGCAGCAGTGTCGGAAGCTGTTGAGCTGGTCATCAATATCGACCGTTTCCCACCGCCGACCGAACTGGCGTTTACCGTGGTCGCCTACAAACCGCGAATCACTGGCAGAGGGATAGTCGGCGCCACAGTGCAAGTGAAGGACAAGCAGACCGGCGCTGCCATTGCTCCACCCGCGCCCGTGACGGGCCAGGGCTGGGCGGCAGAGGCAGCGACACCCTGGGAGCCGAATACAACCAGAATCGTGTTGGTAGTGCAGACCAAAGACGCCTTCGCGTCCGATCCGGTGGAAATGAGCATCACCGTACCGTTGCTGGCCCCCGTCATCACTGCGATCGAAGACGACGGACTCTCACCGAAAATCTCCGGCACCTGCTGGCCCGGCGCGATATTGAGCCTGACCTTCAGTGATAGTGCGACCGAGCACAGACCTGATGGAAGCAGCGGCACATGGACCTTCAGGCGCGACGCCGTGTTCGCTCCGGACAGGGGGCACAGAGTGACGCTGGTCCAGAAAGTTGCCGGACACCCGTCACCGCCAGCCTCGCAAACGTTCTCGGTCCGCCCGGAGAAACCGGTCATTACCGAGCCGGATGAAAACGCAGACACCCACTACGACATGACCGTGCGCGGCAGCAACGGCTATAGCGGTGCCACGTTGCAGTTGCGTGATGCGCAATTCGACCGGCCGCTGGGGGCGCCAAAACGGCTGACCGCTCATGGCGCCTGGTTCATTGAGCTGGAAAAACTCGAGTTCCGCAAATACCAGATCGATGCCATGCAAACCATCGCTGACAGGCCATCTTCTCGCAGTGATGTGCGCAGCTATTTTGTGGTGCTGGTACCGCCGGTCATCAAGGTGCCGGAGGAGAATCAATCGCTGGCGCGCACTTCGACGCTTTCGGGCACCGGCGAACCCCTTGGGCACGTGACGATCTGGCGTGAAAATCCGAGCGAAATCCTGCGCGAAAGAGTCCCGATCGACGCCCAGGGCGATTGGCATGTCGAAGTAACGCTGCCGGTCGGTAACTACACCCTGAAGGCGGGGCAATTTTTCGACACTCATGAATCGAAGGAAAGCCCCCCGCGCACTTACAAAGTGGTGCCCGCAGCGCCGGTTATCGAAAGCCCCGGACGGGGCGTGCACGTCGGTCGTCGGGTTGTTG
Organism: Pseudomonas sp. B21-051; assembly: GCF_024748795.1. Taxonomy (NCBI): domain Bacteria; kingdom Pseudomonadati; phylum Pseudomonadota; class Gammaproteobacteria; order Pseudomonadales; family Pseudomonadaceae; genus Pseudomonas; species Pseudomonas sp. B21-051. The sequence continues at coordinate 4,635,579 of NZ_CP087166.1, read as the reverse complement.
TGTCCGGCTTCGGTCATCCACGCGACATGGTTGCGGTGAGGCTGACAAGCAGCAAGGGCACGGTGCGCGCAAGCACTCCGGTACTCGAGGATCGTACCTGGTCGCTGACCCTTGAAACGGGGCAGTCCGGCGGCACTGCGGAGCTGGTGGCGGTGTCCTCGTGTGATGGTTTCGAGTCTGCCCCCTCGGCTCCACATCCCGTAGAACTGGGCACTTACTTGCCTGTTATCGATGAGCCGACGCCGGGCAGCTGGAAAGAAAATCCGCTTGGCTTCCTCGGTAAAGGCCGTACGGGCGTCGGGCGCGTAGTGCCCTGGTTCAACCCTGAGATATCCCTGAGCGCAAACATTGCCGTCATCTCCGGATCCTGGAGCGCTCAGGCGATGCAACCCCTGCTCCCTGGCGGCCACTGGTGCGGATTCAACCAGACCATCACCGACGCTGCGGATGGCTTGACCGTTTCCGACTGGGTCGAAAGCGAGCGTTTCGAGGTGAATTCGATTTCATCGGGAGCAAGATCATGACCGAACCTGTGATCCGCCCAGTGCAGCAGTTGCTGAGGCAAGTGTTCAGCGATGAACAGCGCGAAACCTATACCGATTTTTGCAGTTACCTCGAAAACGGTGGTTCGATTTTTCCTCTGGTCGAGCAAGGCGTTCAGGGGCTGGTCAGCCATTACCGGATGAATCCCGACGACGCGCAGGCCTTTTTACGCAGAGCCAATAGCCTGGCTGTGTTTGTCCGGCGCCAGTTCATCGAACACTCGTTGCGCGGTTCGCAAGCCCGGGTCACGCGGCCCGACAGTGGTTTGTTGTCGATGGTCGCAGGGCCGAGCTACGAGGGGTTGTTCTCGACCGATTTCGATGGCTTGTGCCCACCGCAGGCGCTGGAATCAATCGCGTCCCCGGTGGCCTACCTGATCGAGTTATTGCGCTGGATCGAGGACAAAATCCACACCGTTGGCGGCGAGGGAAAACTCGATTTGCATAAGCGCCGTCAGGATCTGAAAAGGCTGCTGGTCGACTTCAATGCCGTGCATCAGGCGGTGTCTGCGCTGGACATCATCGTTCCAGTGCTCGAGGCGTTTATCGAGGAAAACGATGGCGATACAGACCTCGAAGATGCGCTGATCAAGACCCTTTACCCCAACGGCCTGCCGTACTACCAGCATTGGGTCACGCTTGATTTTGTCGCCCGTGAGCATGGCCTGTCAGTGGGCAACATTGCCCACATGGTGGATCTGGCCTATCCCTACTTCCTGCAGCCCGAGGCGTGGGACAACGATGCCGGGCGCGCCTTTACCCATGCATCGCGACTGGGGCCTTATCAGCGTGAATTGCTGACGGAGGCTCCGATAGAACGGGACGATCAGGAGTCAAGAGACGCCTATTACGAATGCAACTTCGGTGCGATCGGATTGGAATGGGTGAATCTCAATCAGGTGAAATTCTTTGGCGAGCGTACGGGGCTGGACACCCGGGATATCGAGGCGTTGCTGTCGATTCGCGAATTCGCCCCGACGCGTTCGGCCAACGTCAGGGTGTATGAGAGCGAGCAACCGGGCGCTGACGAGAGCCAGCGATCCGGCTCGGTCTATCTCAACGCGGCAACCATTCCGGCCCTCGACATTGATTACCGGCAAGACAGCGAAGCCTTTCTGCATCGTTTGACACAAGACCCGATTGTCATTGACCGCTACGAACGAATGAATCGCAAGTTGCGCCTGGATCGATGGCTGGAGCTACCCGGCGAGCAGGTGGATGCGCTGTTGACGGCGGCGATCAGGGCGGAGGCCCGTCACGCGACACCGAAAGATCCGTGGTGGATATCCACCCATCAGGTGCATGCGCTGGGCCTGTTTCAGTCGCTGCGTGAACGCTATGGCTGTTCGGCAGAGGATTTCGCGGCATTCATCGATGAAATCTCGATTTACGGGCGTGCGAATGCGCTGTCACTGTTCGATCGCACTTTCAATGGCCAGGGCAATTATCGTCAGCCCCTGCTGCTGGATGACGCACCGTTTGCGACGCTGCCGGTGCCGGGCGAGCAGGAGCTGACGATCAGCCAGTTGTGCAGCGGATTGGGCATCGATCTGCAGACGTATGCCTACCTGGCAGTAGCGATCGAACGGGCGCACAGGTTCAGCGGCACGCTGAAGCGCACCACGGCAGTCATATCGAGTTTCTACCGGTTGGTGAAGTTGCCACGGTTGCTGGGGATCACCCCGGTCGAAGGCGTGCTGATGCTGACCCTCTTGGGCGGCGAGAGCTGGGTCAACGGGCTGGCAGGTTTGCCGCGCGTGCACTCACGGCTCAATAGCGAAACCACACCGGACGTGCTCAATCTGATTGATGCACTGCACTCCTGTGTGTCCTGGTGCAAGGATCGCGAACTTCCCGTGCTGTGGATGCTGCAGCAAGTGGCACCGCTGCAGGCCCTGGCGGTTGCCACACAGGCTGAGCAGCAGTTGTTCGAGCAGATCCGCAACCTGCTGCCTGCCGCGCTGTTCAACAATGCCGGGCTGTCGATGGCTGGCGTTCCCTCGCTGGAGGGGCTGGACTGGCTGCGGTTGTTGACCGTACTGGTCGACCCTGCGGGTCTGGTCATCGACCTGCAATTACCCGAGGCCGATTACCTGAAACAAGCCCGGGAAACGTTCGACCAGGCAATCAGGGAAGGGTTGGGCGAGGGCGACGCCAGTGAGCGGGGCATCCTCGTAGAGCGAATGCTCGGCGTGTTGTTGAAGGCGCGGGAAGCGCAGGTCTCGGTCGCACGGGAGTGTCTGGCGGTGTACACCGGCCTTGACAGCGAACGCGGATTGCTCGTGCTGACCTGGGCGCAGGCCACGGTTTATCAGTTGTTGTCGCTGGTCAGCGAGCGTGCCGATCTTGATGCAGTTGATGCGCTCAGGCGCACTGCCGAGCAACCTGACCCGCTGCTGAGCTTGCTGGCTGATGTGCGACGTCGCAGTGCGGTGGCGAGCAAGCTGGAACTGTCTGCGGTGTTGCTCGAAGACTTTCTGCAATACGGCCACAGGGCCTGGATGGCTCAGGATGATCGGCACCTGCTGTCGATCCGCACCTTGTATTACCTGAGTGCGCTGGGTCGGGCCTTCGAGTTGAGCGAGCAACCGGCCGACAAACTGCTCGATTACCTGCGTCAGGTCAACGCATTGCCCAATCCTTTGACAGGCCATGCGCTACGGCTGGCACAGGACGCGGCAGCGTTACGGCTGGCGGCGTTTTTCGACTGGAGTGTGCAGGAGGTGCGCGAGTGCGTCAGCCGCATCGACCCTGAATTGAAGATTCTCAAGACTTTGCCCCAGCTCGATTTGCTGATGCGTATCCGCGTATTGGCCCGGCACAGCGGCATGGACGCCCTGACGATTTTCCTCGTGGGAAATCTGCCAGAGGACGTAGACAAAGCCGCTTATCGAACCGCCGCCGAGCGCGCGCTGCTCAGCCTTTCAAACAGCCGCGAGTCGGTGGTTACCTTCGCCGATGAGGTGACGCAACCCCTGGTCACCATGGCCTGTGTTGTGGACAAGACCGAGGTGGTGGCCGGCAAGCCTGGCGAGAAAGTCCTGTTGACCGTGACCCTCAAGGACGCCGACAACCAGCCATTGAGCGGCGTCAATGTGTACTGGCAGGTAAGCCTCGGCACGATTGTGGCCAAGGCCACCGAAGTCAATGGAACGGTGACGGTCGAGTATCTGCCGGGCAAGGTCATGGGGCAGGAAACGCCACTGTTCTGGCTTGACCTGATCGACGCGCAACAGGCCCCGACCATCCATGTCTCCGATGACGCCGAGACGCTGTTCTTCCCGGGCCCCTTGACGGCACAGGTACCGCTGGAGCCGGTTCCGGCGGGGCAGGAAGTCGAGCTGTACGCCACGCTGCGCGACAACTATCTAAACCCCGGGCGCAACCGTCTGGTGCGCTGGTTCGCCGAACCCGCCAGCGGCAGCAGCGGCTCGGTGGTGATTCGCCCCGAGCAGAATCATGCCGACTTCGAGGGCGTTACACGGGTGTACGTATCAAGCCCGTCCGGCGGCAAATTCATTTTCAGCGTGCGTTGCGAGGCCAATGACAACGAAACATTTTTTGACCCTATCACCTTCAACGAATTGCTGACTCACCAATAACCGTGTTGGTCGGGGGGCAGCGTTCACCCCAGGATGCAGGACAAGATCATGACTCAACGCAATCTGGCTCCATTGTTGGAAAAACGCCGCGCAGCCTTGGTCGAGTACTGCATCGGCAAAGCTGCCAGGCGCAACTACTCCTTCGTGAAAACGCCGCAGGATCTGTTCGAGTTATTGCGCATGGACCCGCTGGACAACTACCCGGTGCAAAGTTCGTGGGTCGCCGAGGCGATCAGTTGCGCACAGCAATTCATTCATGCGGCCTATCGCAAGCTCGAGCCGGGTTACGAAAAAACTGTTTTCCCGACAGAGCACCTGAAACTCTGGGAGCTGTACAGCAATTACCCCGACTGGGCAGCGCTGGCGTTGATCGCGGTCTATCCGGAAAACTTCATCAACCCCTTTGTGCGGCAGCGCAAGACCCGTCTGTTCAAGGCACTGGAAAATGACTTGAATCAGACGCGGCTGACCGGTGATTCGGTGCAGCGTGCCTTGCAGGGATACCTCAAGGCATTCGAGCAGACCTGCAACCTGGATGTCATCAGTGCTTGTCTGGATGGCGATTCGGCAAGCCGTGCCACTTACTATTTCGTCGGCCGGCAGCGGGTGCAGCCGTTTCAGTATTTCTGGCGCAAGGCTGATATCGAACTCACCGCTTCCGGCAATCCGGTCAACCCGGCGGCATGGAGTGAATGGCAACCTGTCGACATTCCGGTGGGGAACCGGGTTCTGGATATGCGGCCGTTGTTCTGGGGCGGACGCTTGTGTCTGGTGTGGGCCGAATGGCGCGACCAGGTGGGTATCAAGGACAAAGAGGGCTACCTGGCTCCGAGGCTGGACATCAACCTGGCGTTCATGAGCCAGAATGCAGAATGGTCGGCACCGCTGAGCTTGTATGGCGCTGATCAGGAAAGTGCTGACGAAGACATCGACATCAGCGCAGATGCCCGGCTGCTTGCAACAACTTTTTCCGATGCGATTCATCCCAGGGGGCGCTTGGGAGTATTGCTTATCAGCCCGGCGGGTCTGAGGGTGAGCGCCACCCGTGATGTGTTCTTTCGTCCGTTGCCTGAAGACGACGGCAGCTGGCTTGAATATCTGGCCATTCATCGCTTCACCGATGTCCTGACCTTGCAGCATGCGCTGACGCCGAAAAATCAGCCAGTGGTCGAGATCAACGGTGGGACCGAGGGAGCTCTGATGGCTTATTTCGGCCTTCAGGCACTTTTTTTCGAGGAGGGAGGTAAGGACTTTCTATGGGTAAGGGGTCTGTGCCGCGCAAAGAGTGTGCCTAGCGACAAAACTCAGGATTTCAAGCTGGAGCTCCACGATGGCGCAGCAGGCGACCCGTCTCCTCTCGAACCCAGTAAATCCATAGCGGGCGGGTGGGCCACCGACTGGATGCAAATGGAACGCACGAAGGGCGGTTTCACCGGGTTGGTCGAGTTCACCTTGAGCGGCGAGGACCAAGGCAGCAAGACCTTTACAGTTTCACTCACCAAGATCACCCGTTTCGTACCGCCGACTCTGGAAAAGAACGCGCTGGATGCGGCGCAGTTCATCGGTTTCGGGCAGTCCGGAATGTTGCAGCGCGCGCGCTTGAACTCGCTGTTCGGCCCTGAGCTGGTGCAACTGAGCAATATTTCCGTGGATGCTGTACTGCACTGGGACACCCAGTTCCTGACCGAACCGCCTCCAGCTGCGGGGTCGATCACCGAGCCGAACGGGGCGTTCGACGGCGCCAACGGTCTGTATTTCTGGGAGCTGTATTTTCATCTGCCACATCTGGTGGCGGCCCGTCTGCGGGCCGAGGATCGCTATCTGGAAGCGCAAAGCTGGTCGCATCACGTGTTCGATCCGCAAGACTCGCAAGATTTGCAGGATCCGCGAAATCCGGTAAAACCGCGAAGCGTGCCGCCAAGACCCAAATATTGGCGTTGCCGGCCTTTGGCCGCTGCCGGGAATGTGGGCTTCGAAGCCCTGACGCCGACCGATCCGGACGCGATTGCCTATGCCGCACCCAGGCATTATCAGATTCTGGTGTTCACCGAGTATGTGAAGAACCTGGTCGCGTGGGGCGACTGGTACTACCGCCAGCTCACCCGGGATGCCTTGGTGGCGGCGAAACTGTGTTACGTGCAGGCGCAGTTTCTGATGGGCAAGCCGCCTTCTGCCCGGGCAGTAACCCGCTGGCAAGCGCAGACGGTAGAAGCCTTGATGAGCAAGAGCGCGAGCCGCCCGGCGCTTGAGCAGTTCGAGCAGGAGCTGCAGTTTTCCCTGGCTGACATTCCTCCAGCTGCCGAAGCGTCACCGTTGATGGGCCGGCTGGCGAACGAGCCGTTCAAACTGCCGATCAATGAGCAATTGCTTGACCTGTTCGACTTGCCGGGGCAGCGCCTGAGCAACTTGCGCAACAACCTGACCCTCGACGGTAAACCACTGGACGTTCCGCTGTTCAGCCCGCCCACCGATCCCAATCAATTGTTGCGCGATCTGGCCGCTGGTGGGCTGGGCATGCCGCGGCCGATGGGCGGACGTCTGGTGGTGGGCGCCTTTCGCTGGCGCGTCAGCTACGAGGCGGCGTTGCGCGCCGTGCAGACACTGCAGGAGTATGGCAGCCAGGTATTGCGTCTGCTGGAACAGCGTGATCGGGCCGAACAGGAAGAACTGCAGCAAGAGCATCTGAAAGAACTGGGCGACTACGCCCGTAAGGTTCAAGAGCAATCCATTGCCCAGCTTGAAGCCAGCCTCACGGCCCTCGGCCAGAGTCAGGCCATGGCCCAGCAACGGGCCGATCGATACAAGGCCTGGTACGACGAACACATCAGCGATACCGAATATCAGATCATGGACAAACTGGCGATGGTCAAAGGGATCAACACCGGGTTGCACGGGATCAAGTCTGTAGGCGCTGCAGCGGCAACTGCGCCGAACATTGGCGGCGCGGCCGTCGGTGGACATCGTTTGGAAAAAGCTGCGGATGCTGTGGTCTTTGGTCTGGAAATCAGCGCGATGCTGTTGCAGATCGACGCCGACAAACAAGCCATCACCGAAAGCTACCGCCTGCGCCGCAGGGAGTGGGAGTTGCAACGGGATCAGGCACTGGCCGAGGTCGGGGCGATCGCCGGGCAGATCACTGCGCAGACATTTGCCCTGGAGGCGGCCAGGACGAGTCTGAAGCAAACCTTGCTGGCCAACGGTCAGGCACTGGCGCTCTACAACTACCTGAAGAAACGCGCGACCAACGCAGAATTGTTCGGCTGGCTGTTGGGCCAGCTCAAGGCCTTGCACTATCAGGCTTACGATGCGGTGGTCAGTCTGTGCCTGAGTGCCCGGTCGTCGTTGAGTGCGGAAACCGGCGATTACGAAACCGCTGAGGCGTTGCCGCAGGTCTGGCTGGACAACCGTCACGGGCTGACCGCCGGTGAACACTTGCGCGAGTACCTGCTGCGCATGGATCGCCTGTACCTGCAAAGTCACGAGCGCCGTCTGGAGCGGGTCAAGACCGTTTCGTTGCGACAGCTGTTCGATGACAAGGTTGATCCGCAGACGGGATTCTCCGACTGGACCCAGGCACGGGATGAGTTGATCGACAAGGGCATGCTGGAATTCCAGCTGACGCAGCTGTCATTCGATCGCGATCACCCGGGGGAGTATTGCCGGCTGCTCAATCTGGTCGAGGTCGATCTGCCCGTACTGCTCGGACCTTATCAGGATGTACAGGCGACGCTGCTGCAGGTCGGCAGCATGACCGCTACCCAGGCCTCGGCACGCTCGGTCGAGTACCTGCATCAGCCGGCGGGCAGTGTGGCGCCGGTCGAGGTGCTGTTCAATCTGCGCAGTGGCCAGCAGATCGGGTTATCGGTGGGGATCGCCGACACCGGCATGAACGCCGGCAAACCGGACGAAGGCTTGCTCAACCCGTTCGAGAACACCGGTGCGATCTCGCGCTGGCAATTGCACTTTCCCTGGCCCCAGAGCAAGCGGCAAGCGTCGATGCTCGAATCACTCACCGACATCATTGTGCGCGTCCGCTACACGGCCAAGGCCGGCGAGCCGACGTTTACCCTCGCCGTCAAAGACCTGGTCACCCGGGCGATCACGTCCCGCCAGTCAGGCAATGTCAAAGGAGCAGGCCATCATGGTTGAACCCGTCATTCAGGCTAATGAAAGTCTGGTGCTCAATGGTGATTTCCGTGAGGCCTTGAGCCATTGGGAAAAGGGGCCGGTTAACAGCCGCTGGGTTACGGTCGTGGGCGAGCCGTATGAAGGCACACAGGTCAGGATGCTTTCAGTAGCAAACCTTGGCTCTGCCATTCAGGAAATGACCTTACCTGCAACGCCGAGCGCCGGAGCCAGGTATGTGCTGAGTTTCCTGTATGAAACACGGCATACCGAACCGGGCAGAATGCTCATCACCGCTGAAGACGGCACCCCTTTGAAAGAAATCCCGTTGCCGCCGGGCACTCCGCGCAACCTTGCAGAGGATCAGGCACGGATCGACAGCGGGCAGCCGCTGGTTTTCAAGCCGACGCCCTACGACGCTCCGCTCGATCTGCCGTTGCAGCGCCAGGACAAGATTTGCGTCACAGTGGTCGCTCCGGGTAATGCCGATCCCACGGACTATCGTCTACAGGTTTTGAGCACTCGTATTCGCCTGGACGTGGAACTTGAGCCAGCGCGGATACAGACGGTGAAGGTAGACGCGGAGCAGTTGTCACCCGGCAAGCTGGTTTACCTCTGTCTGGGCGCGGATGAGAGCTTTCAGCACCGGCTGCAATTCCTGTTCGCCCCCGACAGCCCCTGGTTGCACACCAAGGCTGCATTGGTGAGTGATGACAATCCACAAGGCGCGGTTATTGCGACGCCCGGCTGGGGGGTCGATCAACCGCTGGATTCACCGTGGCTCCTGCAATGCCCGTTGATCGGTGATCAGGATCCTTACCTGTTCACGTTGCAACTGGTGAACCAGTACACCGCCGAGCCGTACTCGATGCAGGTCTCGCTGGGGCATCACCGGCTGGTGTTTCGCGAGGTGCTGGAGGCTGCGTATTTCCCGGTGCTGGAGCTGACGCAATCGGTGCGTCTGGGGGTGCGAGTGGCCTCCTGGTACACCGGTCAGTTTCTGGCCGGGCGCACGGTGACTTGGGCGAGTGAGGGGCTGGGAGTGCTGAGCACGACACTGACCGACGCCGAGGGCTGGGCGTTTTTCGATTACCTGCCCAATGCTGAAGGCGACATTGTTATCCAGGCCTCGGTGTCGAGCCCCTACTACGCCAGCGGGGTCGAGACCACGACGCTGGACGTTCGTGTGCTGAAGACCGATCCATGGAAGGACGTACTGGCGGTGGTAGAAGGCAACGCCTTGCCCTGGGCGCAAAAGACTGGTTATCCCAACCGTGGCTCGACCTATCAACTGAGTGTTCGGGTGCCTGAAGTGTTGCGCGGCACCGAATTGGCAGTGCACTGGAAAGGAGATTCCGCTGCACAGTTAGGCGTACAGGTCCGTCCTGAGCTGGAGGCATTCGTCCCCGTCGGTACCGCGGATCTCAACTGGGAACTGATCTGCCGGGACGAACTCGACGGGCTTTTCCAGCTGCTGCTGTCGTGCTCGAAGTTGCTACTGCGTTCAGACAGGAAACCGATGTCACTGGCACGCAATCTGGTGCGCATTGGCGACGTTCAGGAGGCCAACAAGTTTCCCGTGGTGGACGAAGGCGAGAGCGTGCTGCTGCGTGTGCAAGTGGTGCATATGGTCGCCAGCGGCGACGGCGATCCGGTCAACAATGCACGGGTGGACTGGCAGACACCCGAAGGCACGATTGCCACCCGATCGGGTATCGGTGGCTGGGCCAGCGTGCTGTATCAACCGAGCCGCGCCGGGGAGCTGGAGGTGACCGCCCGCGTGCGGGCGCATGACGAAGCAGTGCCGGTGGAGCGACCGTTTGCAGTGAGGGCGCTGCAGAGCAGTCCCTGGAAAGGCAAGATCAAGATCCTGTTCGACGGCAATGAGGTTGACCTGTCCGAATTGGGCCTGCTGTGCTGGCGCGGTGAGCCGCATACCTTGCGGCTAGAAATCACGCCCGGCAGTTCGCTGAATGGCGAGATGGTCACGCTGAAATGGCGTGGTGAGCCGCCGGGGATCGGCTTGATCGTCTCGGATATCGACAAGCCGTTGAGGCTTGGGCCATTGGGGCTGGAATGGCGCTTCAGTTCGCAGATCGAGTCGAGTACCAGCAGCCTGTTCAGTCTGGCCTTGGAGACCCCGGGGCTTGCATCACCCCGGGAATTGTTTGGTCGGTTGATTTCCACGCAACTGATGGACGAATTGACGCTGATGCTGGATCAGGTGACCGCCACTGCGAGTCAGACACTGTTCCCGTGCATTGGCGCCAAACACATCTTGCGCTATCTGCCCAAGGCCTTGAGTCCGCTGGTGGGTTTGCAGGCAACGCTGGTGTGGCAAGGCACGCCGGCTGATGACCTGGAAGCGAGCATTGAACCGCCACTCGATCAAGCTCAAAAAATCAGTGACGGTGATGTTGGCTGGAGTCTGGATTTCACCTCGAGCAAGGTCTCCGGCGCCTTTGGTGTGGGGCTTTTCCTGTCTGCCCTGGATCGCTCCATGAGCACCCATCCGATGCAGCTCGCTCACAACAAGCTGCGAATCGAAGACTGGCGTGAGTCAGCGGTTGACGCCGTCATCGGCAAGGATAAAGCCTGGAGCTGGGTCAGGGTGGTTTCGGCGTTCACCGGGCAAGCGGTGGCGCAGGTGGCGGTGCAGTGGAAGTCCGCTGACAGTTCAGACAGCGTCGTCAGCGACGAACTGGGCTGGTCCGGGTTTGGCCTGGTGCCGAGCAGTCACAGTCAGCAGAACGTCGTGGCCAATGTGCACAGCCCGTTCGATGGCTACGAAGAGCAACGTGCCCTGTCCTTTAAGGCGCTTGCCCATAACCCTTGGGAGGATGTGCGGGTGCGTTTCGATGGGCATGATGAACATCCATGGGGCAGTCACACCTACTTTCCGCGCCGCAATGGCTCACATACCATCGAAGTACTGCTCCCGGAGGGCAGCCCGTTGCTCGACCAGGAACTGACCTTGGGCTTGACCGGTACCGGCCCCGCGGAACTGGGTCTGAGTTTCGAACCTGCGCTCGGCGCATCGCGCCGGCCCTTGGCATTCGGTTTGCGTTATTTCCTGCGTTGCGCTGACCTGAAGGACGGTGGCTTCGCGCTGCGCCTGGGAGCCGAGCGCCTCGCCAGCCTGTCACCGGCCAACGCAATGTCGCTGGGAGAGGGCGCGCAGGTGTGGAAACTCCTCTCCAATAGTAGCGTTCAGCAAGTGGTGGAATGGGAGCAGGAACTGGTCGAGCAGGTGGCAGTGGTGTCGTCCATTTCCGGTCAAGGTATCGCCGGAGTATGGGTGACCTGGCGCAATGAGGATCTGGGGACGGTCACGAGTCTGACCGACTTTTATGGTGTCGCCACTGTGCGCTTCAAACCGCAGACACCGGGCGCGGCGGTGCTGACGGCGACGGTGGGGGATGCGGTTTATTCGGAGTCAATCTCGATCTCGTATTCGCTGAGTGTTCCTCGCGAAATTGTCGACGTCGTGGTGGCGCCTGCGCAGGGATACCCCACTGAGGAAGTCGAGGCGATGGCTACAGTGATTTCGGCATTGACCGGCCTGCCTCTCGCAGGCATTGAAGTCATGTGGAATCTGCCGGGAGCAACGATTGCCAGTGCTCGGAGCGACGCCCAAGGCAGAGCACGGACAACGTTTAAATTGCCATTGCGTAGCGGTGTTCTGGAGGCCATGGTGCGTGGTGGATTGGGCGGTTGGGATTCCGCTCAATCGTGGGTCGAAGTCATGGAAGATGAGCCGGTATTGGTGGAGTTACACTCGGATGCATCGAGCGTCTATCAGGGAGAAACATTACCAATATGGGCCCTTGTCGAAGGCCGGCATTCCGGAGGGCCGTTTGAGCAAGCGTCCGTTTCCTGGAGACTTGGTTCACAGATCATTGCGCCTTCCGTGACACAGGTGGATGGCAAAGCGTATCTGTTGGCCGAACCCATGGTTATCGGTGACATAACGCTAACGGCCAGCATCCTGGCGGAAGTCGAAAGCAGCCGAAGTCTGAACATCAAAGTGTTGGATCCTGCTTCGCATCCTGACCATGCCACGATCAGGGATTTGCGCGAATTGAAAAGTCCGATTAACGCGGGCTCGGTCGCGCAGTTCAGAGGCACCGTGGTTTCAAGTGTTTCCGGCCAGCCATTGCCCAGACGAGAATGCTATACCAGCATGAACGGCGAAGCCTTCAAGCTAAGCTACACAGGGGCCACCGGAGAGATCATCGCGGAGTACTGGGCTCATGAGCCGGGTGTGGTCAGCTTTAAAGTGGAAGTTCGAAATCCCGTTGGTCAACCTGAAAAGGCCTCTGCATCTGTACTGGTAATCCGGCAACCCTAAATAACCCCTGCGCGCTTCCAGTCCAGGTAACGATTGACCAGCCTTATGCTCAATTCGTCGGGGCGCACATCCAGCACCTGAACTGCATGTGCATTCAACTGCTCATGCAGCTCGGCCCGGGCATTGAGGTAATCCACCGTGCCGCAATAGGCCAGTGCTTCGGGCAGAGTTTGTACCGGGGCATTGCGCACGCGGTCGAGGGCTTCCTCGCGCAGGCTGACCACCAGTACTTGATGTTGCTGGCTCAGACGTTTGACGCTGGCGAGCAGGTCTTCGGTGTCCTCGTCACGCAGGTTGGTCAACAGCACGATCAGCGCCCGGCGCTTCTGCCGGGCCAACAGCTGGCTGGTCGCGGTTGAATAGTCGGCAGGACGCTGACTGCTGTCCAGATCATAAACGGCGTTGAGCAGGACCTTGAGCTGGCTGGAACCCTTGATCGGCGCCAGAAAACGCGGTTGCGCGACGGCGAATGTGCTCAGCCCTACGGCATCGCCCTGACGCAGCGCGACATGGCTCAGCAGCAGACACGCATTCAGCGCATGGTCGAAATGCGACAGCTCGCCATCCTGGCTGCGCATTTGCCGCCCGCAATCGAGCATGAACATGATCTGTTGATCACGCTCGTCCTCGTACTCGCGGGCAATCGGTGTGCGCTGGCGGGCGGTGGCTTTCCAGTCGATCTGGCGCAGGCTGTCGCCTTCGCGAAATTCGCGCAACTGATGAAATTCCTGACCCTGCCCGCGACGCTGGCGCTGGCGCACGCCGAGCTGGCTGAGCCAATTGTCCACCGCCAGCAACTGCCCACCGTAGAGCTTTGCATAGTCCGGGTAGACGCGGATCTTGCCGCTCACGGCGAGCAGGCGTTTGCCTGTCCACAGACCGAACGGGCTGGGCAGGTTGATTTCGCAATGCTCGAAGCTGAAGTGCCCGCGCTTGAGCGGGCGCAGACGGTAGCCGACCTCGCTGAATTGCCCGGGTTGCAGTTCAACTGCCAGCGGCAGGTTTTCAAAGCTCAGCTCCTGTGGCACATGGTCGAAAATCTCCACCGCGACCGGCTCGTTGAAGTCATGGCTCAGCTGCAGCCGCACCTCGCTCCAACGGCCGAGAGCCAGACTGCCGGGCATCTGCCGCTGGATGCGCGGCGAGGGCAGGTTGTTCAGGCGCAGCGCATCGACGATCGCCAGCACCAGCAGGGCCAGGAGCAAGCCCCAGTTGATCGACAACAGCGTGGCGGGCACGTCGATGTCGAGGGCTTGCAGGGAACCCGTCAACATGCCAATCGCGCATAAAACGGCGAGCCAGATCAATAGCAGTCGGGAGGGTTTCATCTCGCTGTACCAAGTTGTCTGCTGAAAAGATCGCAGCCTTCGGCAGCTCCTACAGGGGATCGCGCTCCCTGTAGGAGCTGCCGCAGGCTGCGATCTTTTGCTCTTTTCAAAATGTTCACAAGCGCGGCGCCGGTACTTGGTCGAGCAATTGCTGCAACACCTGATCGACCTGCAGACCTTCGATGTCCAGCTCCGGCGCCACCCGCACCCGATGGCGCAGCACCGAGAGCGCGCAACCCTTGATGTCATCGGGGATCACAAACTCGCCGCCACGCAGCAACGCGCGGGCGCGGGCGCATCGCACCAGCGCAATCGAGGCACGCGGCCCGGCGCCGAGGGTCAGGCCGGGCCAGGAGCGAGTGCTGCGCGCCAGGCGCACCGCGTAATCGAGCACCTGATCGTCGATCGGCAGGTCGCTGGCAATGCGTTGCAGGGCTTGCACGTCCTTGGCTTGCAGAACCGTGCGCAGCGGCTGCACATCAAGCATGTCGGCACGGGTCGAGCGGCTGACCTGACGCACCATGTTCAGCTCTTGCTCGGCCTCCGGGTAGTCCATGCGCACTTTGAGCATGAAACGGTCGAGCTCGGCTTCCGGCAATGGATAAGTGCCTTCCTGCTCGATCGGATTCTGGGTGGCGAGCACCATGAACGGCTGGGCGATCGGCAGCGCCCGGCCTTCGAGGGTGACCTGGCGCTCCTGCATCGCTTCGAGCAACGCCGCCTGGGTTTTCGCCGGTGCGCGGTTGATCTCGTCGGCCAGCAGCAGGTTGGTGAACAGCGGCCCCTTGCGCAGCTTGAACTGCTCGGTGTGCAGGTCGTACACCGCGTGGCCGGTGACGTCGCTGGGCATCAGGTCCGGGGTGAACTGGATGCGCGCGAACTCGCCGCCGAAGCACCGCGCCAGCGCCCGCACCAGCAGGGTCTTGCCCAGCCCCGGAACGCCCTCAAGCAGCACATGGCCGCCGGCGATCAGCGCGGTCAGCACATCGTCGATCACGCTGTTCTGGCCGATCAGGGCCTTCTGCAATTCGCCGCGCAGCGCTTGCGCCAACTGGCTGGCACGCTGGCGTTGCTGGGCGGCGTGGCTGGCGCTGCCGGGCTCGATCTGTTCACTCATAGCGTGTTCCTCAAGGTTTGCAGGTGGGCCACCTGGCGACTGAAATCAGCGCTGCTCATGCGCTGTTTCGGCACCGGGCTCAGGGCCTGGCTGATGGCGCGGGTTGGCTGGCGGGTCAGGCGCGACAGCACCAGCCATTGCTCGGCCACGTTCAATTGGTCGAAGCCGGGATAGCGGCGGCGGGCGCGGCGCAGCACGTCCTGTTGCAAGGTTTGCAACAGCGTGTGCTGACCGTTGTGGCGCAGGATGAAATCGGCACTGGCGCGCAGGTGTTCCTGCAACTGACGCCGGCCACTCGGAGCGGGTGCCTGCAGTGGCCCATGGCGCACAGCTACGTGCCACAGGCCGAGGCCGATCAGCGCCAGCAGCGCGACGATGGCTTGCGGGAAGTAACGCCAGAGCAAGGTCAGCAGATCATCGTGCGCCGTGTTGAAAATCAGCGTGACGTCGGTGTCGGCGCTCAGGTACCAGAGCAGCCAGGCGTTGTCATGCTTGCTGATGGCGGGGGTTTTCCACAGTTCGGCATCGGTGACCACGGTGATCGAACCGACGCCGTACGGCAGTTGCATCATGTGCGTGGCCTTGGCGCTGTTGGCCCAGGCCTGGGCGAGATTTATCGGGTCCTCCAGATGGAACGCGGTGTCGAAACCGGCGTAAGCGGGAGCGTCCTCGTCTTCCAGGTAGAGTTTGGTCAGGTTCGGGTACGGATCATCGGCCAGCTCCGCCGGCGGCTCCTTCAGATCCTTACTCAGTGACTGGTGCAACTGTACCCGATCCAGCAACAGATCATCGCTTTGTCTGGCCTGCTTGTCCCACAACGCTTCGGCCACGAATACCAGACGCCCACCGGCGCGTGCCCAGTTCAACACCTGATCGACCTGACGCGGGGTCATGCGCGAACGTTCGCCGAATAACAGCAGAGTGTGTCGACGCGGATCGATCTCGGGCAGCACTGCCAGCGTTTCGGCTTGGCCGACGTTGAGCCCGCGTTCACGCAAAAACATTTCTGCCGCCAGATAAGGATTGGCCTGCGCCTGGGGCGAGGGGCCGTGATCGATCACTTCCTGATAGGGCCGGGCCTTGAGGTACAGATAAACGCTCAACGCTGCGAGCAGGGCGACGATCAGCCCGCCGAGCAGCCACGCGTTGCGCCGGTTCAAGCGCGCGCTCCCGAGCCGAACAGGGCACGCCAGCCGTCACACAGTTCCTGTTGCAGGTGTGCCGCCGGTACGCGGTGCCCGTAGGCCATGTTCTGCCAGTGCTGTGTCAGGCTGCGACTGAACGCCAGCAGTTCCGGGCGCTGCAGTTGCTCGACCCGCAGCAGCACCTGATGCTCGGTGTCGGCAGGTTTCAAGGTCAGGGCAAAATCGTGCAGCAGACGGCTGAGCAATCCGCGATAGAGCAGACCCAGCGCGGCGCGTGGCTGGGTTTGCCAGAGTTGTTCGGCACTGGCGGCGATGTCGTCGGGCAAGGATTGCGGGTTCAGATCCAGACCAAATGCCTTCTGCGGTGCAGGTGGCCTGACGCGGGCGGGCAACTTCGGCCGGCGACTGACGAAGGTGCTCAGGAACTCCCGGTAGCGCCAGACCAGCCAGCCGATAGCCGCGAGCAATGCACCCCACAGCAGCACTTCGATCGACACCGCCAAAGCATTGAAGCGTTGACCGTCGAGCCAGCCGAGCAGGGTTTTCAGCCATTGCGGCGCCTCACCGGGTTTGGCTTCGGCCGGGGCTGCCGGGTCGTCGCCAAAGCGATAGCGGGTCACGCTTTCCTTGTTCTTGAACGGCGGTTGTTCGAGTAGCGCCTTGATGCTGTCGTGCGCGGCCTGACTGGTCAGCGGTTGGTGCAGCAGGCGGGGTGCCTCCGGTGCGCTGGCGGGATCGGCCGCAGCCCATACGGGTGGCATCGCCGGCAGCAAAAGACAGAGCGCCAACAACAAACCCAAAGCGCTGCTGTTCAGGCGTTGGCGCAAACGGCGGAACACCAGCTCGATGTCCCACGCCTCCAGTGCGGTGCGCCGGTTCAGATACAGGCTGAAACCGCAGGCGACATAAATCGGTTCCCAGACCACCAGCACCAGCGCGTAGAAGGCATTGGTCAGGTGCTCCAGCCAACGCCAGTGGTGATCGGCATCGAGGATCAGCGATTGCCAGTCCCAGTCGGTTTCGATCTGCTGTGGCAGCAGCATGTAGAACAGCACCATCAGGCCGATCCACAGTGCGGTCTCCAGATGCATGCCGATGATCGTCAGCCATTGCGCGGCGCCGGCATTGCGTTGCAGCAACACCTGCAAGCGTTGCTGACGGGCAGTGCCGTCGAGGCCTTCGAGTTGCAGTACCGGCAACAGGAAACTGCGACTCAGGCTCAGCCGGCGCCAGGTCAGACTGGCCAGCCATTGCGGTTTTAGCAGTCGAGGAAATTCGCGCAGGGCCTGTTTCAGTGTCGGTGTTTCGCCGAACAGGGCCTTGGACAGGATGTACAGCGGCAGGCGTTCGTACGCCGGTTTCAGCCACCAGAAAATCAACACCGCCAGCGACGGCGAATCCCATAGCAACAACGTCAGCACCGCGAACAGCGGCAGGGTGACGATGGCCCAACTGGTCATCAGCAGGCGTCGATGCTGCTGGCTCATGAGCACGCCCAGGTCCATGGCTTCCCAGGTGCTGCGCGGGCGGATCGCCACGGTGGCGTCACTCAGGCGCATGGCGTGTCCTTCCGGCGAACAGCAGATAGGTCGCCACTGCGATCCACAACGAGGCACCGACCGCATATTTGATCGGCGGTGTGACCCCGGTCTTCGACGACCAATACGCTTCGATGAACGCCGCGATCAGCAGGAACAGCATGACGCCGCACACCAGCAGCACGCTTTTGCGCGCCGCCTCCACCAGCGCTTCACCACGGGTCAGCCGCCCCGGCGCAATCACTGCCCAGCCCAGTTTCAGCCCCGCCGCACCCGCCAGGGCAATAGCAGTCAGCTCGAAGGCGCCGTGGCCGATCACGAACGACCAGAACGTCTGGCCAAAACCGATCTCGGTCAGGTGCCCGGCCACTGCGCCGATGATCAGCCCGTTGTAGAACAGGAAAAACGCACTGCCCACGCCCAGCAGCAAACCGCTGGCGAAGGTCTGGAAGGCGATGCCGATGTTGTGCATCACGTAATAACCGAACATCACCCAGTCTTCACTGGCGGCCCGTTCGGCCGAGCGCCCGAGGTGCCCGGCCACCGGGTCGTACATGCTCTGCATGTCGCGCACCTGTTCGGCGGGGATCAGGTTGTAGACCCGTTCGGGAAAGGCATACACCAGCAAGGCAAAGCCGATCAGGCTGCCGAAAAACACCAGGCCGGCGGCCAGCACGAACGGCCATTCGGCGCGCACCAGTCGAGGAAAGTCAGCGAGGATGAACCCCAGCAGGTTGGCGCCGAGGCGACTGCGGTGCCGATACAGCTGCTGGTGGCCGCGCAACACCAGTTGTTGCAGCGAGTCGATCAGAAAACTGCTGTAACCACGCTCCTGTGCCAGCGCCAGATGCTGGCAGAGGCGTCGATAAGCCTTGGGGAAACTGGCTACCTGAGAGGTGTCCTTGCCATGTTCGAGGCGTTCGAGGGCCAGGGTGAAACGCTCCCATTCGGCCTTGTGACGGATTTCGAAAAGACTCTGCTTCATATCGGACCCAACAAGCCACGGGCGATGCCATTGAGTTCGCTGACCGCCTTGGGCGCCGAAATATGCAGCGGTTGGGCGAGTAGCGCGGCCAGTTCGTTGGCCCGCGCCGGCGACAGTTCAGCCTGACGTTCGGCGAAGGCGAGCAAGGCGCGTTGTTCGCCGAGGTTGAGCGGCACGGGCGAGCTGCGTGGCTGGGCGTCAGGTAACTGCGGGCGGAGCAGGGCGCGTTCGCTGTAGACCACCAGGGTGCCGGCTGCGATGTCGCCCAGGCGTTTAAAGGTCGGGTGTTGCAGGCAACTGATGGCGCCGAGGAAATAACCGAACGGCAGCAGATCGACAAAACGCAGCAGGTTACGCAGCAGCGAGGCCGACCAGCCGATCGGTGTGCCGTCATCGTGGATCACCCGCAGGCCCATCCATTGCTTGCCCGGCGAACGGCCCTGACGCAACACTTCGAACAGCACCATGTACCACCAGCTGACGGCAAACAGCAGCAGCGAACCCAGGCCCATGCCGAGCTGACCGAGAAACGCCAGCAGCAGGAACAGCACGCCGAGGATGGCCCCGCGAATGCCCAGGTCGATACTGAAGGCGAGGCTGCGCACCATCAGACCGGCCGGGCGCAACGGCAGGTCGATGCCCTCCGGGGTTTCCACTTGATAGCGGGTATCGAGTGGCGGGTTCAGCGGTGCTTTCCGTGGCAGTGCTGTGTTCTCGAGCATGGGCTACCTGATGGGGCCGGATCGGGATGCGAAGTCCGTCCGATGCTAGCAGCCTCTTGGGGGAAAACGACATAACTATGTATTGCACCGCGTGTGGCGCACGCTGGTTGAATGACACAGCGCTGGCCGCGACCGCGGTTCAACGCCTAGACTTTGCCGATCTTCAGTTCAGGAACCGCCCGTGACTTCAATCTTCTGGTACGACTACGAGACCACCGGCATCAATCCGCGCAACGACCGTCCGCTGCAGGTCGCCGGGATTCGCACCGACCATGACCTCAATGAAATCGACGAACCGGTCAACCTCTACTGCCAGCCCAGCGAAGACATCCTGCCGCACCCGGCGGCGTGCGCCATTACCGGTATCACCCCGAGCCGTCTTGCCGAACAGGGTTTGAGCGAAGCCGACTTCATGACCCGCGTGCACGCGCAACTGGCGGCGCCCGGCACTTGTGGTGCGGGTTACAACACGCTGCGTTTCGACGACGAGATGACCCGCTACAGTCTCTATCGCAATTTCTTCGACCCGTACGCCCGTGAATGGCAGGGTGGCAACAGTCGCTGGGACTTGATCGACGTGGTACGCGCCGCTTACGCATTACGTCCCGATGGTCTGGTCTGGCCGACCGACGATCAAGGCAAGGTGACCCTCAAGCTCGAACGCCTGACGGCGGCCAACAACATCGACCATGGGCATGCGCACGAAGCGCTCTCGGACGTGCGCGCCGCCATTGCGCTCGCGCGGTTGATCCGCGAGAAACAGCCGAAGTTGTATGACTGGCTGTTTCAACTGCGCAGCAAGCAGAAGGTCATGGATCAGATTCGCCTGTTGCAACCGCTGGTGCATATCTCCGGACGCTTTTCGGCGGCGCGCCACTATGTCGGTGTGGTGTTGCCATTGGCTTGGCATCCGCGCAATCGCAATGCGCTGATCGTCTGTGACCTGCACCTTGATCCGCAAGGCTTGCTGGACCTTGACGCCGAAACCCTGCGCCAGCGCCTGTACACCCGCCGCGACGACCTCGCCGAGGGTGAACTGCCGGTGACGCTGAAACTGATTCACATCAATCGCTGCCCGGTGGTGGCGCCGTTGTCGGTGTTGCGTGCCGACGATCAGCAGCGTCTGGGCCTGGACATGGCGCTGTATCAGACACGTGCACTGCGGCTAAGTGACGCACAACAAGTTTGGAAAGATAAAGTCGCGGCGATTTACGCCAGCGAAGACTTCACGCCCAGCGAAGATCCGGAACAGCAGTTGTACGATGGATTTATCGGTGATCGCGATCGGCGTCTATGCGAGCAAGTGAGAACGGCGGATCCGGCGCAATTAGCGCAAGAGCACTGGCCGTTCGATGATGAACGTCTGCCGGAATTACTCTTTCGATATCGCGCACGCAACTTTCCCGACACGTTGAATTCCGAGGAGCAAGAACGCTGGAGAATATTCTGTCAGCAGCGTTTGTCCGAGCCGCAATTGGGCGCGCCTAATACCCTGCAATCTTTTGCCGAGGCCGCGCAGCAATGGGCACTTAGTGCTACGCCGAAACAGAATCAAGTGCTCAGTGAGTGGCAGAATTATGTCGAGGCATTGCGCAAACGTTTGAATCTTTGAAATCGAACATAGTGTGCCCATGAAATGCCGGGCATAAAAAAACGCCAGCGTACGCTGGCGTTTTTCATGGGCCGCAGAATCAGTCTGCGACAGGCGTTGCGGCTTAGCCCAGCAGGGTAGCCCAGCCTTCAACCACGTCACCGCCCCACTTGGCTTTCCACTCTTTCAGAGTCTTGTGGTTGCCACCTTTGGTTTCGATGACTTCGCCGTTATGCGGGTTTTTGTATTGTTTAACTTTGCGCGCGCGCTTGGTGCCGGTAGTTTTGACTGCGGCGCCACGGGTGCCTTTGGTTTTCGATTCCGGATCCAGCAGGGCGATGATGTCGCGCAGGGACTTGGAGTATTCGCCCATCAGGGTGCGCAGTTTGCCTTCGAATTCCAGCTCGGCTTGCAATTTGTCGTCTTGCGACAGGTTCTTCAAACGCGCTTGCAGCTCTTTGATTGCTTCTTCGGTGGCGCGATATTCGTTGATCAAGGACATGGTAACTACCTTATGCGGATGTGTTGAATGGCAGGGACAGTGCCGCAATAATAGTCAGGCTGTTTCATCAAGTAAACATTTAACCGGTTTTTTATTTGAATTAGTTACGTGGAATAACCGGTAAATTGAATGGTCATTTAAATAATGTGATGCAGTCATCACGAATATTCACAATTATCTGGCCGAACAGCTTCACTGCAGGACTATCGTTTTGCCGCGCGTGGTGTCAGTGCCGGGAATCGGGCCTGCGTGCGGACATGTGGTCATCAATACTGCAGTTTCCGCGCACAGTCGCTAGAATGGCCGCCTTTGCGAAGTTCTGGAGTTTTCCCCCCATGCGCACCTTTCGGTTGGTGATTTCCTGCCCTGACCGCGTTGGCATCGTTGCCAAAGTCAGTAACTTTCTGGCCTCCCACAACGGTTGGATCACCGAAGCGAGCCACCACTCGGATAATCAGAACGGCTGGTTCTTCATGCGTCACGAGATCCGCGCCGATTCGCTGCCGTTCGGTATTGAAGTGCTGCGCGAGAAGTTTGCGCCGATCGCCGAAGAGTTCTCGATGGACTGGCGCATCACCGACACCGAGCAGAAGAAACGCGTGGTGCTGATGGCCAGCCGCGAATCCCACTGCCTGGCCGACTTGCTGCACCGCTGGCACAGCGACGAGCTCGATTGCGAAATCTCCTGCGTGATTTCCAACCACAACGACCTGCGCAGCATGGTCGAGTGGCACGGCATTCCTTATTACCATGTCCCGGTCAATCCGCAGGACAAGGAGCCGGCGTTCGCCGAAGTCTCGCGTCTGGTCAAACAGCACGATGCCGAAGTAGTGGTGCTGGCGCGCTACATGCAGATCCTGCCGCCGGCGCTGTGCCGCGAATACGCGCACAAGGTGATCAACATTCACCACAGCTTCCTGCCGTCGTTCGTTGGCGCCAAACCTTACCATCAGGCGTCGCTGCGCGGCGTGAAGCTGATCGGTGCGACTTGCCATTACGTGACCGAAGAGCTGGACGCCGGTCCTATCATCGAGCAGGACGTGGTGCGTGTCAGCCACAGCGACAGCATCGAAGACATGGTGCGTTTCGGCCGTGACGTCGAGAAGATGGTGTTGGCCCGTGGCCTGCGTTATCACCTCGAAGACCGCGTGCTGGTGCACGGCAACAAGACCGTGGTGTTCTGATCGAACCTGCGCGTACTTGAATAAAGAAGGGCCTGGGCGTTCAATCGTCCCAGGCCCTTTTTTCGTTTCAGCCCTTGAGGAACTGCCTGTGAGCGATCCACTGGACAAAGCCACTTCCAAAGCGCCTGCCACTTTGGGCGAAGGTTGTCTGAGCCGCTACGACCCGGATGACCTGAGCCCGGAGGATGGCACTGAGTTTCCCGGGGCCGCCGAGCTGTGGCAGCAGCTGCAGCCCGAACCGGGTGAAGAGGCCTGAAAAGATCGCAGCCTGCGGCAGCTCCTACAGGGATCGCATTTCATGTAGGAGCTGCCGAAGGCTGCGATCTTTTCAGGCTTGTCGAATCTTCAGCAACTTCTTGAGCAATGGCCGCCCGAGCATCAATAGAAACACCGGCCCACCCACCACCAGGTAGAAATAAAACGTCACCACCCGCCAGATCAGGATCGCCGCCGCTGCAGTGGATTTGCCGACCATAGGCGCCAGCAGCGCCGCCGAGGTCAGTTCCGCCGCGCCCGCGCCGCCGGGCAGCAGGCTCAATTGCCCGGCGCCCAATGACAGCATCTGTACCAGAAAACTCCACGCCCATTGCAGGTCTGCACCCAGCCCGCGCAAGGCCAGGTACAGCACGCTGTAGCGCAGCAACCAGTGCATGCAGGTCAGGGCGAACACCTTGACCAGCGTCTGCCACGGCAGCTTGAGGGTGTCGATAAACGCGTCGAGAAAATGCAGCAGCTTGCGCGCCCAGCGCCGACGCGTGGCCGGTTGCACGTTGAGGGCGGCCAGCAGGCGCCCGTTCAAACGGATCAGCCGGCGGTGGTAACGCGCCAGCAGCACGCAACTCAACAGCCCGCCTGACAGCGACACGGCGCTGACGATCAGCAACCATTCCATGCGATCGCTGAGGTGCTGAAACAAGGCGTAAATCAGGATGCCGCTCAGGGCGCAGAGAAAGAACAACAGATCACTCAACTGATCCATGGCAAACACCGCACTGCCGCGGGCCGGGCGCACGCCGCTGCGCGCCAGCAACGCCATGATCGTCAGCGGCCCGCCACTGCCGCCGGGCGTGGCGCAGTAGGCAAATTCCGCGGCCATCACCACGCCGAGGCTTTTCAGCGGTGTTACCCGATCGCGTTGATCGCCCAGCAGCAGGCGCAAACGCAGGGTGTTGATGCCCCAGCAGAGCAGAATCATGCCGAACATGATCAGCAGCCATTGCAGCGGAAAATTTTGCAGGCGCGCACCGATCTCGCCACCGCCGAGCAGCACCGGGATCAATACAGCGGCGAGCAGGCCGATCAACAGCACAATGCCGCGACTCATGCAGCGCGCTCCATTCGCCCGCGGTGCTCGGTGAGCCAGTCGATTTTGGTCATGGGCGTGCGCCCTTCTGCCAGCAGTCGTTCAACGGTTCGTAGCCAGTAATCACGCGCGAAGGCGTGGCGCATGTCTACCGGGTGCAAGCCTAGACGAATCACCGGCGCGTCGCGCCATTGCTGTTCGCGTTGGTCGCTGACGAGTTTTGACAGACCCCGGCGCCAGGCACTGCGCGCACTCCAGACCAGGCCCGGGGCGTTGATGACGGTGAAATCCGGCAATTGATAAAGATGTTGCGGGTCGCTGGTGTAGCGCAATGGCGTTTCGCGAAGGGCCTGGCGCGTGCCCTCGCTCATCAACCAGGCCGGGGCGACGAAACCGTGCAATGGCCAGTCATTGCGCCGGAACAGTTCGATGCCTTCGCGCAGGCGAGCAATTGCAGCTTCACGGGACAGGTGATAGAACTCGCCTTCGTGGGTGTAGATCCGGCGCATGAACCAGTCGCGCGGCGTGGTCGGTGCCGGCTCGCGGTCGTCATGGTAATAGCCGTGCAAGGCCAGTTCATCGCCACGGGCCAGCCGCTCGCCGAGCATTCGGCAGAACGCGGGATGATCCTCAAGTGCGTCGTGACCATGGAAATCCGGAACGACCAGCCAGGTCATCGGCACGCCACCCATTGCGTCGACCGCCTCGACAAACGGCCGATAATCCGCCCACGTCGATGGCGCCACGTCGTGCAGCACCAGCAATACGGCGCGGCGGTTCAGGGAGTCAGCCATTGGCCACCCGAGGCAGCGCATGGCCGAGGACCGCGTGATAGTGACCGAGCAGGCTGTCGACCACGCTGTCCCAGGAATAACGCCGTTCGACGTGTTGCCGTGCTTGTTGGCCGAGTTTCACGCAGCCGCGACTGAACAGCTCGCGCACCGCATTGGCCATGGCTTGCGGGTTGTTCGGCGCACAGAGCAAACCGCAGTCTTCGGCGACGATTTCTTCAAACGCTCCGGCCGCCACGGCGACTACCGGAATCCCGCAGGCCATGGCTTCTAGGATCACCAGACCGAAGGTTTCCTGATCGCCGGCATGCAGCAGCGCATCGGCGCTGGCCATCAACCGGGCCACGGTGGCAGCCGGGCAGAATCCGTCGATCACGCTGACATTGTCCGGGACCATGGCAGGCATCGACGAGCCGACCAGCAGCAGGTGATAGCGTGGACCGAGGCGTTGCATGCACTTGAGCAGCACCGGCAGGTTTTTTTCCTTGGAGCCGCGTCCGGCGAAGATCAGCAGACGCGTGTCTTCGGCAATCCCCAGTTCGGCGCGCAGGCCGCTGTCGCGGGCATCGGGGCGGAAAGTTTGCAGATCCACCCCCAACGGCTGGACGAAAACGTTGCGCACCCCCAGGCCCCCGAGCTTGTCGGCCATCACCTGACTCGGCGCCAGCACCCGGTCGAAGTTGCCATACAGTTTGCTGACGTACGCCTCGACATTCGGCGTGACCCAATGGCCCATGCGATTGCCGACCAGAAGGGGTAGATCCGAGTGATAAAAGCCGATCACCGGTACATCCAGCTGGCGCCGTGCGTCGAGCGCCGCCCACGCGGTGAGGTACGGATCGCCGACTTCGATCAGATCGGGCTGCAAATCCTGCAGGACATTGCGCCAAGGGGCGAGACGCAACGGAAAGCGATAACCCTTGCCAAAGGGCAGGGCGGGGGCCGGAACCGTGTAGACGCCATCGTGTTCACTCAAATGCGCGCCGGGGATCAGCAGGCTGTGGCGAATCCCGGGTTTGACGCCCAGCCGACGATGCTTGGCGTCCAGATAGGTGCGTACGCCGCCGCTGGCCGGGGCGTAGAACATGGTGATGTCGGCGATATGCACAGTGATCAACCCTCCGCTGCGTTGCACTCCCTTGGTTGACCTTTATCCAGAATAGATGTTCGGTCGGGAATTGGCGGTGGGTCTCAAGGGTAAAAAGATCGCAGCCTGCGGCAGCTCCTACACAGGATGTGTGTTCACCCTGTAGGAGCTGCCGCAGGCTGCGATCTTTTGATCTTAGATGCGGAAACTGCCGACCAGCTGCTTCAGGCGCGAAGCCTGCTGCTCCAGATCCGAACAGGCGCGCAAGGTCGCTTGCAGGTTCTCGACGCCTTCCTGGTTCAGCGTGTTGATCTCGGTGATGTCGACGTTGATGGATTCCACCACTGCGGTCTGCTCCTCGGTCGCTGTTGCCACCGACTGGTTCATCCCGTCGATCTCGCCGATACGCTGGGTCACGCTGTTCAGGCGTTCGCCGGCGAGGTTGGCGATTTCCACGCTGTCCTGGCTGTGGCGCTGGCTGTCGCTCATGGTGCTCACCGATTCACGGGCGCCGACTTGCAGCTCCTCGATCATGGTTTGCACCTGCTGCGCCGATTCCTGAGTGCGGTGCGCCAGATTGCGCACTTCGTCGGCGACCACGGCAAAACCGCGTCCGGCTTCACCGGCCCGCGCCGCTTCGATCGCGGCGTTGAGTGCCAGCAGGTTGGTCTGCTGGGAGATGCTGGTGATCACTTCGAGGATCTGCCCGATGTTCACGGTTTTGCTGTTCAGCGACTCGATGTTGGTACTGGAGGCGCTGAGCATGCTCGACAGTTGATTCATCGCCTTGATGCTGCGATCCACCACTTGCTGGCCGTCTTCGGCGAGGCCGCGGGCATCACTGGCCTGGTTCGAGGCTTGCGCGGCGTTGCGGGCGATTTCCTGTGCGGCGGCGCCCAGTTGATTGATCGCGGCGGCGACGCTGCTGGTGCGCGAGGCTTGCTGGTCGGAGTTGTACATCGACGAGTTGGACGCCGCGACCACGCGCAGCGCGACCTCGTTGACCTGCCCGGTGGCCGACGACACTTCGCGGATCGAGCCGTGAATACGCTCGACGAAACGGTTGAATGCGGTACCCAGCACGCCAAACTCATCGTTGTTGACGATGGTCAGGCGCTTGGTCAGGTCGCCTTCACCGTCGGCGATGTCTTCCATGGCGCGGGTCATGACGTGCAGCGGCTGGATCAGCAGGCGAATCAGCATGCCCAGCAACGCGATGATGATCACCACCGCAATCACCGTGGCAATCACCGCCGAGGTGCGGAACTCGCTGAGCATCGAGAAGGCTTTGTCCTTGTCCACCGACAGACCGATGTACCAGTTGACCGACGGCAGGCCTTTGATCGGGGTGAAGCTGACGATGCGCGTCTTGCCATCGACGGTGATTTCACTGAAGTCGCTGCTGATGCGTGGGGTGTCCTGCGGATAGGCTTCTTTCAGTGATTTCATCACCAGTGCCTTGTCCGGGTGCACGAGGATCTTGCCGTCGGCGCTGACCAGGAAGGCGTAGCCCATGCCGGAGAAGTCCCGGGCGGTGAGGGTGTCGACCAGGGTTTGCAGGCTCAGGTCGCCGCCCACCACGCCGACGCTCTGGCCGGCCTTTTTCGAGGCGGTGGCGATCGAGATGATCAACTGGCCGGTGGCGGCGTCGATGTACGGTTCGGTCAGGGTCGAGGCGCTGCTGCTCTCGGCGCCTTTGTACCAAGGGCGCACCCGTGGATCGAAACCGTCCGGCATCTTCACGTCCGGGCGGATGGTGAAGTGACCGGTGGCATCGCCCAGGTAAGTGGCCATGAACGTCGAGGTCAGGGATTTCTGTTCCAGCAGGCTGGCGACGTTGGCCGGTTCCGGATTGATGGCGATGTTCTGGGCGGCGTTCTCGACCAGCAGAATGCGCCCGTTGAGCCAGGTCTGGATGTTGTCGGCGGTGACTTCGCCCATCTCGTTGAGATAGTTGTTCAGGTCATCGCGGATCGCGTTGCGTTGCAGCCAATCGTTGTACAGCGTAAACGAGGCGAAAGCGGCGATGACGATGAGGGCGGCGGCAAGCAAAATTTTATGGCTGAAGCGCAGGTTTTTGTTCATGGCTTGGGGTTCCGCTAAGGTCTTAATGTCCTGGGCGTGCTTTTATAAAGACGCGCAAAATGGGCAAGGGTGAAACAAACTGATATTTCCGACTCTCCTTAGGGAAATGTCCGACCGACTTTTCAGTCAGGTTCTCGCCCTTATCTATCGGCCACAGCGAATGAAAGATTAACCATAGGTGACAAAATGCCTGACACATCGCAACTCGTTATCGGCGCCGATCTGGCGGGGCAACCGATTGCTCAGGCCATGCGCCTGGCCAACCGCCACGGGCTGATCGCCGGAGCGACCGGGACCGGCAAAACCGTGACTTTGCAACGCCTTGCCGAAGCGTTCAGTGATGCCGGCGTGGCGGTGTTCGCCGCCGACATCAAGGGCGACCTGTGCGGCCTCGGTGCCGCCGGCAATCCGCAGGGCAAGGTTGCCGAGCGCATCGCCGGGATGCCCTGGCTCGAGCACAAGCCGCAGGCTTATCCGGTGACGCTGTGGGACATTCACGGGGAATCCGGTCATCCGTTGCGCACCACCTTGAGTGAAATGGGCCCGTTGCTGATCGGCAGCCTGCTGGAACTGACCGACAGCCAGCAGTCGGCGCTGTACGCGGCATTTAAAGTGGCCGATCGCGAAGGCCTGTTGCTGCTGGATCTGAAAGACCTCAAGGCGCTGCTCAATCACCTCAAGGACAACCCGCAGTTGCTGGGCGAAGACGCGGCGCTGATGACCACCGGTTCCAGCCAGGCACTGTTGCGTCGGCTGGCGACCCTGGAACAGCAGGGCGCTGAAGCCTTGTTCGGCGAACCTGCGCTGCAACTGGAAGACATTCTGCAACCGGCCGCCGATGGCCGTGGACGGATTCATTTGCTCGATGCCAGCCGTCTGGTACACGAGGCGCCGAAGGTCTACGCGACGTTCCTGCTGTGGCTGCTGGCCGAGCTGTTCGAGCAGTTGCCGGAGCGCGGCGATGCCGACAAACCGTTGCTGGCGTTGTTCTTTGATGAAGCGCATTTGCTGTTCGGCGATACGCCCAAGGCGTTGCAGGAGCGTTTGGAGCAGGTGGTGCGGCTGATTCGCTCGAAAGGCGTGGGTGTGTATTTCGTCACCCAGTCGCCGGGCGACCTGCCGGATGACGTGCTGGCGCAACTTGGCCTGCGGATTCAGCATGGCTTGCGTGCATTCACCGCCAAGGAACAGAAATCCCTGCGGGCGGTAGCCGATGGCTTCCGGCCAAATCCGGCGTTCGACACTTTGTCGGTACTGACGGAATTGGGTATCGGCGAAGCACTGGTGGGGACGCTGCAGGAAAAAGGCACGCCGGAGATGGTCCAGCGGGTGCTGGTGGCGCCGCCACAGTCGCGGATCGGGCCGTTGAGCGAAACCGAACGCACGATGCTGATTGCCGGGTCGCCGTTCAAGGGCCGATATGACAAACCGATCGATCGTGAGTCGGCGTATGAAATCCTGATGGGTCGCAAGGATCTGGCGCCGGAGGCGGATGCGCCAGCGGGTAAGCCGGCAGCCGAAGAGCCGAGCCTGGCTGATCGTGCCGGAGAGTTTCTGGGCACGGCGGCGGGGCAGGCCTTGAAGTCGGCGATGCGCCAGGCGGCCAACAATCTGGGCAAGCAACTGGTGCGCGGTTTGATGGGCTCGTTGCTCGGCGGCAGTAAACGCCGCTAAAAGCAAAGATCGCAGCCTGCGGCAGCTCCTGCAGGGGAACGCATTCCCAATGCAGGAGCTGTCGCAGGCTGCGATCTTTTGCTTTTGCTTCAGGCCTTGTCTTTAGCGTGCGCCGCCAGACGCTCAAGCGCCGCGCGCAGGCCAGGATCACTGATCCCGTCGGCCGTGGACTGAATGGTCGCCGCCGCATCGCTCGACAGGTCCATCGTGTGCCCGACAGCCCCAGGCTGGACGATTGGTGGTCGCACGCTGAATTTGATTCGCGTCAGGTTGGCGAACTCTTCGAATAGCTGCAGTTGCCGTTGCAGGCGTTTTTGCTGGTAGCGCAGGCGTGTGGCCCAATGGCCGTCGGTGACCACCAGTGACAGTTCGCCTTCACGCCACTTGGCCACATGACAGTGTGCGCGAGCGGCGGGTTGCAGTTGGCTTTCAAGCAGGCGTTGCAGATGAGCGAGGCGTTGGGCATGGCCAAGAATGGCTTTGAGCGGCTTGGCTTCGCGTAGCAGAACGGCGGGCGCTCTGGCTGTAAGGGGGCGAAATGCCATGATCGAACACCTGAAGTAACAGAGGCGCCATGGTAGCAGAAAGCAACGGAACCACTCGCCCATTGCTTTTGTCCCTGCTTTGTTCATTAAATCAACGACTAACTTCTTTCCCGTATGGGTTGAAGTTGAGCAAAACGCCCCTATTTTAAGTGAGCCCCGTCAAAGCGCAGTGCCAGCATCGTGGAATATCGCCACTTTCCTCACCACCGTTTCCGGGTAGAATGCTCGTTCGCATGCGGCCATGAGGGCTGCACGGGCGACTCACGGGGCCGCCCTCCATCCCTTTAGTGTGGAAGATCCTGCCGATATGTTTGCGCCTTTGTTAAAGAAACTTTTTGGAAGCAAGAACGAGCGTGAAGTCAAACGCATGCTCAAGACGGTGCAGCTCGTCAATGCCTTCGAAGAGCAAATGGTGGCCCTTTCGGACGATCAATTGCGCGCCAAGACCAACGAGTTCAAGGCCCGTATCGCCAAAGGGGAATCCCTCGACAAGCTGTTGCCTGAAGCCTTCGCGGTCGCACGTGAAGCGGGCAAGCGCGTCATGGGCATGCGCCACTTCGACGTCCAGTTGATCGGCGGCATGACCCTGCATGAAGGCATGATTGCCGAAATGCGTACCGGTGAGGGTAAAACCCTCGTAGCGACCCTGGGCGTTTACCTCAACGCGCTGTCCGGCAAGGGCGTGCACGTTGTGACCGTGAACGACTATCTGGCCCGCCGCGACGCCAACTGGATGCGTCCGCTGTATGAATTCCTCGGCCTGACCGTCGGCGTCGTGACGCCGTTCCAGCCGCCGGAAGAGAAGCGCGCCGCCTATGCTGCCGACATCACCTACGGCACCAACAACGAATTCGGTTTCGACTACCTGCGCGACAACATGGCGTTCAGCATGGAAGAGAAATTCCAGCGCGAACTCAATTTTGCCGTGATCGACGAAGTCGACTCCATCCTTATCGACGAAGCCCGTACCCCGCTGATCATTTCCGGTCAGGCCGAGGACAGTTCCAAGCTGTACATGGAGATCAACAAACTGATCCCGCAGCTGGAACTGCACGTCGAAGAAGTCGAAGGCCAGGTCACCAAGGCCGGTCACTACACCATCGACGAGAAGACCCGTCAGGTCGAACTCAACGAAGCCGGTCACCAGTACATCGAAGAAATGCTCACCGGCGTCGGTCTGCTGGCCGAAGGCGAGAGCCTGTACTCGGCGCATAACCTGGGCCTGCTGACCCACGTCTATTCGGGTCTGCGTGCGCACAAGCTGTTCCACCGCAACGTCGAATACATCGTGCAGGACGGTCAGGTCGTACTGGTCGACGAACACACCGGTCGTACCATGCCGGGTCGTCGTCTGTCCGAAGGCCTGCACCAGGCCATCGAAGCCAAGGAAGGTCTGAACATTCAGGCCGAGAGCCAGACCCTGGCCTCGACCACGTTCCAGAACTACTTCCGTCTGTACACCAAGCTGTCCGGCATGACCGGTACTGCTGACACCGAAGCGTTCGAATTCCACCAGATCTATGGCCTGCAGGTCATGGTGATCCCGCCGAACAAGCCGTTGGCGCGTAAAGATTTCAACGACCTGGTGTTCCTGACCGCCGAAGAGAAATATGCGGCGATCATCAACGACATCAAGGAAGGCATGGCCCAGGGCCGTCCGATCCTGGTGGGTACCGCGACCATCGAAACTTCCGAGCACGTGTCCAGCCTGCTCAACAAGGAAGGCATCGAGCACAAGGTTCTCAACGCCAAGTTCCACGAAAAAGAAGCCGAGATCATCGCGCAAGCCGGTCGTCCGGGCGCCCTGACCATCGCCACCAACATGGCTGGTCGTGGTACCGACATCCTGTTGGGCGGTAACTGGGAAGTGGAAGTCGCGGCGCTGGAAAACCCTAGCCCCGAGCAGATCGCCCAGATCAAGGCCGACTGGCAGAAGCGTCACCAGCAGGTGCTGGAATCCGGCGGTCTGCAGGTGATCGCCTCCGAGCGTCACGAATCCCGTCGTATCGACAACCAGTTGCGTGGCCGTGCCGGTCGTCAGGGTGATGCCGGTTCCAGCCGCTTCTACCTGTCGCTGGAAGACAGCCTGATGCGCATCTTCGCCTCCGATCGGGTGAAGAACTTCATGAAAGCCCTGGGCATGCAGCCTGGCGAAGCGATCGAGCACCGTATGGTGACCAACGCGATCGAGAAGGCGCAGCGCAAGGTGGAAGGTCGCAACTTCGACATCCGCAAGCAACTGCTCGAGTTCGACGACGTCAACAACGAACAGCGTAAAGTGATCTATCACATGCGTAACACGTTGCTGGCCGCCGACAACATCGGTGAAACCATTGCCGACTTCCGTCAGGACGTGCTCAACGCCACCGTCAGCGCACACATTCCGCCGCAATCGCTGCCAGAGCAGTGGGACGTGGCCGGTCTGGAAGCTTCGCTGGAAAGCGACTTCGGGGTGAAACTGCCGATCCAGCAATGGCTCGACGAAGACGATCACCTGTACGAAGAGACGCTGCGCGAGAAGCTGATGGTCGAGCTGATGGCGGCGTACAACGAGAAAGAAGATCAGGCCGGTGCCGAAGCGCTGCGCTCGTTCGAGAAGCAGATCGTTCTGCGCGTGCTGGACGATCTGTGGAAAGACCACCTGTCGACCATGGATCACCTGCGTCACGGCATCCACCTGCGTGGCTACGCCCAGAAGAACCCTAAGCAGGAATACAAGCGCGAGTCGTTCACGCTGTTCTCCGAGCTGCTGGATTCGATCAAGCGCGATTCGATCCGGGTGCTGTCGCACGTTCAGGTACGCCGCGAAGATCCGGAAGCCGAAGAGCAACGTCTGCGTCAGGAGGCCGAAGCACTGGCCGCCCGCATGCAGTTCGAACACGCCGAGGCCCCTGGTCTGGAGCAGCCGGAAGTGCTGGGTGAAGAGGTCGATGTAGCCCTCGCCACTGCGCCGGTACGCAACGAGCAGAAGCTGGGGCGCAACGAACTGTGCTACTGCGGTTCGGGCAAGAAATTCAAGCATTGCCACGGGCAGATCCAGTAACCCCCCGTTTCAATCGCTGAAATACCCGCGCCGCGACCGGCTCCTGCCGTCGCGGCGTTTTGCCATTCAATCCACCGCCCTTCTGTCGAAAACGGCAAGAGAGCGGTGCTGACATCATTGAGTAAGGAGCGCATTCATGGCTGTTGGTCTTGGTCCTTTGCCAACGTTGCACCCGGTTGCCGGTTTTGAACTCGGTATTGCCTCGGCCGGCATCAAGCGCCCGGGGCGCAAGGATGTGGTAGTGATGCGCTGTGCCGAAGGTTCGACCGTGGCCGGTGTGTTCACGTTGAACGCCTTTTGCGCCGCGCCGGTGATCCTGGCGAAAAAACGTGTGCAGAACGACGTGCGTTACCTGCTGACCAACACCGGTAACGCCAACGCCGGCACCGGTGAGCCGGGCCTGGCGGCTGCCGAGCGCACCACGGCCAAATTGGCCGAGCTGACCGGTGTCGATGCCAGCCAGATCCTGCCGTACTCCACCGGCGTGATCGGTGAGCCGCTGCCGGTCGAGAAGATCGAAGGCGCGCTGCAGGCCGCACTGGATGATCTGTCGGAAAACAACTGGGAAGCTGCCGCCACTGGCATCATGACCACCGACACCCTGCCCAAGGGTGCCAGCCGCCAGTTCGAGCATGATGGCGTGACCATTACCGTCACCGGGATCAGCAAAGGTGCAGGCATGATTCGCCCGAACATGGCGACCATGCTCGGCTACATCGCTACCGACGCCAAAGTCTCCCGCGACGTGCTGCACAACCTGATGCTCGACGGCGCGAACAAGTCGTTCAACCGCATCACCATCGACGGCGATACCTCCACCAACGACTGCTGCATGCTGATTGCCACCGGCAAGGCTGCACTGCCGGAAATCACCCGCGCCGAAGGCGAGCTGTTCAACAAGCTGAAACAGGCTGTGTTCGAAGTGTGCATGGATGTGGCCCAGGCCATCGTGCGTGACGGCGAAGGCGCGACCAAGTTCGTTACCGTTGAAGTCAACGGCGGCGGCAATCATCAGGAATGCCTGGACGTCGGTTACACCGTGGCCCACTCGCCGCTGATCAAGACCGCGCTGTTTGCTTCCGACCCGAACTGGGGCCGTATTCTCGCCGCTGTCGGCCGTGCCGGCGTGCCGAATCTTGATGTGAGCAAGATCGACGTGTTCCTCGGCGACGTGTGCATCGCCAGCCGTGGCGCGCGCGCAGCGACCTACACTGAAGCGCAAGGCTCGGCGGTGATGCAGCAGGAAGAGATCACCATCCGCATCGAGCTGGGTCGCGGTGATTGCAGCGAAACCATCTGGACCACCGACCTGTCGCATGAATACGTGAAGATCAACGCCGAGTACCGCACCTGATCCAAGACCGGGTCGCTTCTTTCGCGAGAAGGCTCGCTCCCACAGGGGGATTTGTGACAACACGATCCAATGTGGGAGCGAGCCTGCTCGCGATGGCGTTGTGTCAGGCAATATCAATGTTGAATGTGCCGGCCTCTTCGCGAGCAAGCCCGCTCCCACAGGGTTCTGTGGTGTACACGACATTTGTGCACGACCGAAACTACTGTGGGAGCGGGCTTGCCCGCGAAAGCGTCGGCCCGGTCACTACAAGTCTTGAAGCTTTCCACTGACGAAAAGGCGCCACACCATGTCTCTGCACCTGATCATCGGCGACAAACTGCTTTCCTCCTGGTCCTTGCGCGCCGCTCTGGCGCTGGAATTGACCGGCGCTCCCTACAGCGAAGAACTGATCAGGCTCGGCAAGCCCGACACCCGCGAGCGGTTGCTCAAGCATTCGCCGACCGCCAAGGTGCCGCTGCTGCAAACTTCTCGCGGCACCATCGCCGACTCTCTGGCGATCGCCGAATACCTGGCCGAGCAGTTCCCGTCCGAACAGCTCTGGCCAATCGACCTGTTTGCCCGTGCCCAGGCGCGATCCGCCTGCGCGCAGATGCACAGCGGCTTCTTCGCGATGCGCAATCACATGCCGTTCAACCTGAGCCACGATGCACCGCTCAACCCGGTGCCGCCAGAGGTGAAGGTCGACATCGAACGCATGCTCGCGCTGTGGGCTGAATGCCGCGCTGCCGCCACGGAACCTGGGCCGTATCTGTTTGGCCGGGTGAGTCTGGCTGACGCGTTCTTCGCCCCGATTGCCGTGCGCCTGCGGACTTACCAGGTGCAGTTGCCGGCGGTTGATCAAGCCTATGTTGAAACCATCTACCAATGGCCCGCCTTCAAGGCGTGGCAAAAGGCTGGACTGGAGGAATTGAATCCGTGAAACGCGTACACGTCGCGGCTGCCGTCATTCGGGACGACAGCGGCAAAATCCTCATCGCCCGCCGTGCCGATACCCAGCATCAGGGCGGCTTGTGGGAATTTCCCGGCGGCAAGGTCGAGGCTGACGAATCGGTCGAAAGCGCGCTGGCTCGCGAGCTTCAGGAAGAGCTGGGCATTGTCGTTGGCGCCGCTCGTCCACTGATCAAGGTTCGCCATGATTACCCGGACAAACAGGTGTTGCTGGATGTCTGGGAAGTGTCGAGCTTCAGCGGTGAACCCCACGGTGCCGAAGGTCAGCCACTGGCCTGGGTGACCGCCAAGGATCTGCTGAACTATGAATTCCCGGCGGCCAATCAGCCGATCGTGGCCGCAGCGCGCCTGCCTGCTGAATACCTGATCACTCCGGAAGATCTGGAAGCTCCGGCCTTGCTGCGCGGCATTCAGAAGGCGATTGCCGGCGGGATCAAACTGATCCAGCTGCGCGCGCCGAACGGCTATGACCCCAAATACCGCGATCTGGCGGTGGATGCAGCCGGTCTGTGCGCCGGCAAGGCGCAGTTGATGATCAAGGGGCCGTTCGAATGGCTCGGCGATTTCCCGTCGGCCGGTTGGCACATCACCGCCGCGCAACTGCGCAAATACGCCGCAGCAGGGCGACCGTTGCCGGCCGAGCGCTGGTTGGCGGCGTCCTGCCATAACGCTGAAGAACTGGCGCTGGCCGAGCAGATGGGCGTGGATTTCGTCACCCTGTCGCCGGTTCAACCAACCTTGACCCACCCGGATGCGCAGCCGTTGGGCTGGGAGCAGGCTTCGACGTTGATCGAGGGCTTCAGTAAGCCGGTGTTTCTGTTGGGTGGGGTTGGCCCGGCGGAACGTGAGAAGGCCTGGGGTGTTGGCGCGCAGGGTGTGGCGGGGATTCGCGCATTCTGGCCGGATTCTCTGTAGAGGCTGCTGGCCTCTTCGCGAGCAGGCTCGCTCCCACATCTGACTGCATTCCAACTGGATGAACCCAATCAACTGTGGGAGCGAGCCTGCTCGCGAAGGCGCCGTTCAGGCGCTAGATTTCTGCAGGCTTCGCAGCAGGCTGCCACAAAATCTCCGCAATCCCCTGCCGCCGCGCAATCAACCTTGCGGCCACGAACAACAGATCCGACAACCGATTGATATACGCCAAACCAACGCCGGCCAACGGCTCGATCGCGTTCAAGTGCTGACAACGGCGCTCGGCACTGCGCGCCAGACTGCGGCACACATGGGCCTGGGCAATCAGCATCGACCCACCGGGCAGAATGAAATTCTCCAGCGGCCCCAATTCCTCGTTCCATACATCAATCGCCGCTTCCAGGCGCTCGATTTCTGCCGTGTTCAGCGCCTGATATTCCGGCATCGCCAGCTCACCGCCGAGGTCAAACAGACGATGCTGGCAAGGCGCGAGCACGTCGATCAGTTCATTCAAACCCGGGAATGCCTCACGTTCGGCGATCAACCCGGCCAGCAGCACGCCGACCTGACTGTTCAGCGTATCGACTTCACCAATGGCTTCGATCCGCGGGTGATCCTTGGGGACGCGGCGGCCATCGCCCAGGCCGGTTTCGCCGGTGTCGCCGGTGCGGGTGTAGATCTTCGACAAGCGAAAGCCCATGGGTTACCTCGGTAGTTGATTGGTTTCGGCGGCGATGGCTGCCGGTTGTGCCAGCGGCAGGCGCAGGGTGAAGCAGGTGCCCTGACCGGGCGCCGACTGCACTTCCATCTGGCCTTTGTGGTTGTTGGTGATGATGAAGTACGACACCGACAGCCCCAGTCCCGTGCCCTGGCCGATTTCCTTGGTGGTGAAGAACGGCTCGAAGGTGCGTTTGCGCACGCTCTCGCTCATGCCGATGCCATTGTCCTCGACCTGGATCTCGGCCCATGGCGGATTGAGCTTTGTGCGCAGGATGATTCGCCCCGGCTCATTGTCGTCTTCGCGTTGGTGAATGGCTTGCGCGGCGTTTTTCAGCAGGTTGAGCAGCACTTGTTCCAGTTCGTTGGCGGTGCCCGGCACCGGGCCGAGCGCCGGGTCGAACTGGCGGATGATCGCCTGGCCCTTGAAGTCGAAACCGATCGCCAGATCGAAGTCGTTGCCGGCAATCTCCACCGCTTGATCGATCAGCGCGGGCAGATCGCACGGGGCCATTTGCCGGGTGCTGCGCCGGCTGAAGCTGAGCATGTGCGTGACGATTTTTGCCGCGCGGGCGCCGGCCTGCTGGATGCCGTCGAGCAGTTTCGGTACTTCGCGGCTTTGCAGGTAACGGTTGACCGTGTCCAGTTCGATGCCGAGCTGTTCAGCGGTTTCGAGGTTCTTCGGCAGATCCGCCGACAGCCGTCGACGAATGTTCTGCACATTGTGCAGGATCGCGCCGAGCGGATTGTTGATCTCATGGGCCATGCCGGCGGCGAGGCCACCGACCGAGAGCATTTTTTCCGACTGCACCATCATTTCTTCCAGCGACAGGCGCTGGGTGATGTCGTCGATGCGGATCACCACACCGCGCCCGGCACCGCCCATCAGCGGGTAAAAGGTCAGGGCGTAATGCTTGGGTTCGTCATCCTTGAACCAGGTCACCCGCTCGATCTTCGCCACCGTGTGCTCTTCCACGGTCTGCTTGAGTTGCGGCAGAAACGGCTTGAGCGGTTCGAAGGCGAGGAAGATCGGCTGGTTCAGCGCTTCATCCAGGCGCGTGCCGGAGAGGGCGCTGGCCTCCTGGTTCCATTGGGTCACGTAGAGCTGCTCGTCGAGGGCGATCAGCGCCGAGGGCATGGAGTCGATGATGCTGTTGAGGTAGTTCTGGAATCCGGTGAGCTTCTTTTCGATCTTGCTCCGAACCTGGACTTCCAGTTCCAGTTTGCGGTTGGTGTGGCGGGTTTCTTCGGCCAGGCCCTGGGCCTGATCGTAGGCGGCCTGCGAGTCATCGCGGGCGCGCTTGAGTTGCTGTTCGCGGGCTTCGATGCGCGAGAGCATGGTGTTGAACGCCTCGGCGAGGCTGCCGATTTCATCGTGGTTGCCGCGTGAGGCGCGCAGGGCGTAGTTCTCTTCGCGCGTGACCTGCCGCGACAGCTCTTCCAGCTCATGAATCGGGCGGGTGATCAGGCGTTTGATCTGCCGCGCAATCACCAGCCACAGCAGCACACTGAAAATCAGGATGCCGAGACTGGCAGTCAGGGTGCCAGTGTAGAACGCCATCGGCAGTTCACTGCTGGCGACCAGCAGCAAGTGCCCAGGCGCGGTGCCGGGGCGGGGCAGGGTGATCAACTGGTTGCTGCGAAACTCGGTGAGTTGCCAGGCTTCGATGTGCCGATAGCGTTCCGGCAGATTGAGCTTGTCGCCACGCTGCACCTGGGCCAGTCGGTCACCCTTGCCGTCGTACAACGCCGCCGCACGCAGCGGCGAATAGCTGTCGAGTTCCTTGAGCAGGCGTTCGGCGCTTTGTGGTGACTCGAGGGCTTGTGCGACCAGGCTCGGGTTGGAGATCAGCCGACCGATGGTCTGCAGGGCCTGCGGCGCCATGCTTTCCTGGGAGATGTAATAGGCGGCGCTGATAAAGGTCAGGTTGGCGACCAGCAGGACGGTGGTCAACAACACCAGCAGGGCGGCCAGCAGTTTCTGGCCGACCGGCAGGTTTTCAAGGCGCTGGCGCAATGGCATCAGGTTTATCGCAGCAAAGGAACAAGTGGGCAGCGTAGCCGCTGCTCAGTCGCTGGGCAATCCAAGGCTGCGCAGATGGCCGACCAGCCGTTGCTGCAATTGCTTGAGGTGCGGCAGGTTCAACTGATGACGGCTGGCGACTTTGCAGGCGTGGCCCAACAGATAGCTGATTTCGGTGCGGCGCTGGTTGGCCACGTCCTGATACATCGACGAGTAATTGGCCGCCGTGGCGTGGATCACCCGTTCGACTTCCTGTTGCAGATTGACTGCGGCTGCCGGTTGACCGCAACGCTCCAGCAATTCGGCAAGTTCCGCACACAGTGTGGCGACTTCGCATTGATGCTGCTCCAGCCCGCCGTTACGGCAATCATGGAGCACGGTCAGCGGATTGATCGCGCAATTGAGCGCCAGTTTGCGCCACAGCCGGGTGAGGATGTCGGTGCTCCATTCGTGGGGGATTTTTGCTGCGTCGAGATCGTCCAGCCAGATCGGCGCTACCGGATGGCCGGCATCGCCCAGCCAGGTGAAACCGTGGCCGGCAAACACCACGCGCCAGTCGCCGTCGCGGAACGCGCCTTCGGTGCTGGAGGCGCTGATGCAGCGTGCCTGCGGAACCACCGCTGCGACGGCGTCCTGACTGCCGAGGCCGTTCTGCAGCAGG
Organism: Pseudomonas sp. B21-051; assembly: GCF_024748795.1. Classification (NCBI taxonomy): domain Bacteria; kingdom Pseudomonadati; phylum Pseudomonadota; class Gammaproteobacteria; order Pseudomonadales; family Pseudomonadaceae; genus Pseudomonas; species Pseudomonas sp. B21-051. The sequence goes on along the minus strand of NZ_CP087166.1, from coordinate 4,595,704 downwards.
ATCAGCTCGGCATCTGCGCTCAGGCGCGGGGCGAGGCGGGCGACGGCGCTTTCGGCGTCATAGGCCTTGCAGGCGACCAGCAGGCGGCGGATCGGCTCCGGGTCGTCCGCCGTTTGCGCGGGGACGGCATAGGTAGTGGCTGCGCCGTGTTCGACCAGCGTCAGGCCGCCGGCCACCTGATATCTGCGCAAGCGCTCGGCATCCCGCACGATCAGCCGCACCGGCAGCCCGGCCCGCGCCAGACGCGTGGCCCAGAGGGTGCCGAGGCTGCCGGCGCCGAGAACGTGCCAGGGGGTGGACATCAGTTTTTCACTCGGTAAGGTACTGGCATGCAAGGCTCGCCGTATCGGTGGGAAAAGACCCGTTATAATGAGCCGGATTTTAACCGCAAGCCAAGCGCGCTCCATCCTCATCGAGCGCGCCTTTTTATTGGAGAGATTACATGCCGTCGTTCGACGTGGTATCCGAACTGGACAAACACGAGCTGACCAACGCGGTCGAGAACGCCGTGAAGGAACTCGATCGTCGCTATGACCTGAAAGGCAAGGGCAGCTTCGAGTTCAAGGAAAAGGACCTGACCGTCAACCTGACCGCTGAAGCCGGGTTCCAGCTGGAAGCGATGATCGAGATCCTGAAGCTGGCCCTGACCAAGCGCAAGATCGATGTGCAGTGCCTTGAAGTCAAAGACGCTTACGCCTCGGGCAAGCTGATGAAGCAGGACGCGATCCTCAAGGAAGGCATCGACAAGGAGCTGGCGAAGAAAATCGTCGCGCACATCAAGGACGCCAAGCTCAAGGTGCAGGCCGCCATTCAGGGCGAGCAGGTGCGTGTGACCGGCAAGAAGCGTGATGACCTGCAGGAAGCCATCGCGGCCCTGCGCGCCAAGGAATTCGGCATGCCACTGCAGTTCAACAACTTCCGCGACTAAGTCCGGTCAGAAGATTTGTGGGAGCGAGCCTGCTCGCGAAGGTGGCGTGTCAGTCAACCTCCTTGCTGAATGACACACCGCCTTCGCGAGCAGGCTCGCTCCCACATTTGATTTATGTGCACCCCGGCGGATTTCTGCCGCTTATCTTTCGCGTGCCGAATGGCCGGAAATCAGGAGATGGATGATGGATTTGAATGCTGAGGTAGACAACCTGGTCAAGGCGTCCCAGGCGTGGATTCCGATGATCATGGAATACGGCAGCCGCGTGCTGCTGGCGGTGATTACCCTGGCCATCGGCTGGTGGCTGATCAACAAGGTCACGCAAAAGCTTGGTGGCCTGCTGGCCCTGCGCAATGCCGACCTGGCGCTGCAAGGCTTCATCAGCAGCCTGGCGAACATCATCCTCAAGGTGTTGCTGATTGTCAGTGTGGCCTCGATGATCGGCGTGGAAACCACCTCGTTCGTGGCCGCGATCGGTGCGGCCGGTCTGGCGATCGGTCTGGCATTGCAAGGTAGCCTGGCGAATTTCGCCGGCGGCGTGTTGATTCTGCTGTTCCGTCCGTTCCGTATCGGTGACTGGATCGAAGCGCAAGGCGTGGCGGGTACGGTCGACAGCATCCAGATTTTCCACACCGTGCTGCGTACCGGTGACAACAAGACCATCATCGTTCCGAACGGCAATCTGTCGAACGGCATCATCACCAACACCAACCGTCAGCCAACCCGCAAAGTGGTGTTCGACGTGGGTGTGGATTACGAAGCGGATCTGCAGAAAGCCCGTCAGGTGCTGCTGGATCTGGCCAAGGACGAGCGTGTGTTGCAGGACCCTGCGCCACAAGCGGTCATTTCGACGTTGGGTGACAGTTCGATCACTGTTTCCCTGCGCGTCTGGGTTAAAACTGCAGACTACTGGGATGTGATGTTCATGTTTAACGAACAGTCGCGTGATCGTTTAAAGACTGCCGGTATTGATATTCCGTTTCCACAGCGTGTGATTCGTGTGGTTCAGGAATCGGCAACACAATGATAGGTTGCTAATTAAATGCCTGACTTGTTGGTCAGGCATTTATTACAAGTGACAGGCAATAAAAAAGGCCCATCGAAGATGGGCCTTTTTTTATGCTTCCAAACTAACCACTGACAATTACAGGATGTTCAGTGGGTACTCGGTGATCAGACGGAACTCGTTGATATTGCCTTCAGCCTGGTCGGTGTTGCCACGGTGCCATGCCTGACGGATACGGAAGGACAGATCTTTGGCTGGGCCGGTCTGAACTACGTACTTGGCTTCAAGGTTGGTTTCGTGATGTTTGCCATCTTCACCGTAACCGTACGAACGGTATGGGCTGTCAATCGCCATTTTGTCGCCGTCGATATCCCAGCCTTTAACATAGCGTGCCATGAAGCTCAGACCCGGTACGCCGTACTCGGCCATTTTCAGGTCGTAACGAACCTGTGCAGACTTCTCGTTCGGACCGTTGAAGTCGGAGTACTGGATGGAGTTGGCCAGGAAGATCGAATCGCCACCGCGGTTGTTGTCACCCACACCGACGTAGTCGAATGGCGTATCACCGTGAACCTTCTGGAAGGCCAGGGTAACGGTATGAGCTTTCAGGAACGAGAGCGCAGTCGCCAGGGAGAACGTGGTGTTGTTGATGTCGCCGGCATTGGACTTACCAGTGTCGGTGGTGCGGTAGATGTTGAAGTCGGTGTTCAGCGAAGTATCACCACTGATCGGGGTGGTGAGGTTCACGTTGGAGTAGTACTGGTTCCAGATGTCCTTGAACTTCGAACCGTAGAGCGACACGCTCAGGTTGTCGGTGATGCCGTACTTGCCGCCGGCGAAGTCCATGGTCTTGCCGGTAACAGGGTTACTGGTGGTGCTGGAGTATTGCGAGTGCAGTTCGCCGTCGCTGTTCATCTCGTCCTGGCTGGAGGCCGAGTAGAAGTGACCTGCTTCCAGGTCCAGGTTCTGGACTTCGCTGCTCTGCAGTTGGAAGCCGGTAGCGGTCTGAGGAATCAGACGCGAGCCGCCAACAGCGAATACTGGAGAGGTGCTTGGCTGGAACTCACCGAATTTCAGCTCGGTTTTGGAGATGCGTGCCTTGATTGCTGCACCGGCTTTGCCCATGTTGTTCTGGACGCGGCCCTGGGAGTCGACGCTGGTGTTGCCCGAACCGGCGGTGCCATCGCCGCCATCCAGTTTGATGCCCAGGTAACCGAATGCATCAACACCAACACCGACAGTACCTTGGGTGTAGCCAGAGCTGAAGTTGCCCAGGAAACCCTGTGTCCAGTCTATTTGATCGTTGGCTTCGTTTTTCCGGTCGCGGTTGAAGTAGTAGTTCTTCAACGTTTCGGTGAGTTTTGCGTCTTCAACGAAACCTTTGGCTTCTGCCTGGTCACTAACAAACGGGGCGGCCGTAGCCAACTGAGTACTGGCTGCTGCTGCAACTGCCAGTGCGATTGTGCTCCACTTCATCACGCGCATCGTGATTTGCTCCTTTGGTTTTAGAAGAGTACTGCCGTCCCACCTGTTTTATTATCTGGGCGGCTCTTTCTTTTTGTGTCGGCGCAAACTTATATCACGCCGACAATGTTGGCGATACTTGCTCATACAACCTTTCATGATCTTTACGACGACGTCGCAAACAGCTGGGTTGATGTCGCAAATTCACAGTACCCATGCAGCCGGGCTGACAACTTTATCGCTGTTTTTTTGCCTTTTTGCATCGGTAAAAAAGAGTCCCTGGCAAAACACTTGAATCTCCATTGGGGCAACCCTGCCACCGTGTTTGGTTGGTCTCAAGCTGCCACTTCACGTGCTGCGCTTATAGACCATGTGTGTCCCAATGCAACAAGCGTGCACAAAGTGCAGGGTTGCCGCGTTTATTTTTCTGAACACCCGCCTGTAGCCGTAAAAACCTCATAAAAACGGGGGTTCAAGCCCTTTTGTATCAGGGGCTTGACGCACACCTTTGCATCGTGTTGTCAGGTTCGCGTGGGGCCATGACAACCAAAAACGTTACCGGTTCACCCCGTCAGTGAGTATTTGGCGGATGCCCGACGCACTGAGCGTAGACGCACTGTGCGGTTTTGGTGCAAAAAAATTACAGGCTGTACCGGATTCATACAGCTTGCGGTGAGCCTGCTACCGGGTGTCCAAGGCTATTTCCAGCCGTTGCTAGGGTTCGATGCCGGTCCAGGCTCCGGGATGGTGCACAAATCTTTTAAATGTCTCTTGCCGGGGCTGTGGTGGTCGGACCGAGTACTGTCGTCGTGAAGCCCGGCGCATTCGCAGGTATGCTGCCTGCCTGTCGCTTGGCGCCATGCCTGTCTGGATGGCCGCTAAGCTGAATTGTGTAGATCAGCCGGGAGTGCACGCAGTGTTTGCTTTAGATTCACGACTTCAACAGGACACCCTGACCATCGGCGACTTCCCGCTCTGCCGGCTGCTGCTGTCCAACGATGCCAATTACCCGTGGTTCATCCTGGTGCCTCGTCGCGACGATATCAGCGAGTTGTTTCAGTTGGATGTCGCCGACCAGCAGCAGTTGTGGCAGGAAACCACGGCGCTGGCCGAGTTGCTCAAGGACTTGTTCGATGCCGACAAGCTGAACGTCGCGACGCTGGGCAACGTTGTCAGCCAGTTGCATATGCATGTGATCGTGCGCAAGCGTGACGACGCGGCATGGCCGGCGCCGGTCTGGGGTAAACACCCGGCCAAACCCTACAGCGCCGAGCAGGTCGCGAGCATTCGTGAGCGGCTGCGTCTGGTGCTGACCGAACACTTCACGTTTCTGGAGGGTTGAACCATGAACCTTGAAGAACGCGTCACCGATCTGGAAAGCCGTCTGGCTTTTCAGGATGACACCATTCAGGCGTTGAACGACGAACTGGTGGCGCAGCAGCGGGTGATCGAGCGCCTGCAACTGCAGATGGCGGCGTTGCTCAAGCGTCAGGAGGAGATGGTCGGGCAGTTCGATTCTTTCGAGGAAGAGGCGCCACCGCCGCATTACTGATGCCAACACGTTTGTGCAGGCGTAAAAAAACCGCGATCAGCCTGGCTGCTCGCGGTTTTTTATTGCCTTGGATCAGCGACGCGGCAGGGCGGCGATCACGTCCTCGGCTTGCAGGCCTTTGTCCCGGTTCATCACCGAGAACTCCACACGCTGGCCTTCGACCAGTACGCGGTGGCCTTCGCCACGGATTGCACGAAAGTGCACGAAAATATCATCGCCGGAATCCCGGGAGATGAAGCCGAAGCCTTTGGAGGTGTTGAACCATTTGACGGTGCCGGTATCGCGGTTGCTCATGTCATAGCTGACAGGTGCGGCAGCCGGTGAAGATTTGTAGAAGCTCACCGCCAGATGCACAACCACGGCAACCAGGGCGATCACCAGGCTGAACAGCACGGCCGGTTGACCGGCGATGACAGGCATCGGTGCGATCAGGGTCAGGGTTTGCAGGACGACAGTCAGCACGAGAAGAGCGCTGACCAGATTTTGCAGATGCTGGCGCGGGCCTTTGTTCCAGTAAGGAATCACTGGAGCGATGACCAGGTTCAACAGGCCGAAAAAGGCCAGGTAAAGTGCATCGGGTTGTTGCAGGTAAGGAACGGCTTCGGATTTCAAGCTAGGTATGAACGACAGCAGCAAGGCCGCTGCGCCCATTAGCAGGTGGACGATTTTCAACATTTTGATTGGCTCACGTTATGACGGCTCACAAGGAAGAGCTGAAGGCGCACGGTTCGCTTCGGAACAATAAAGAGGCGTTGGACACGTGCCCGGCATCAGCCTATGCGCGACACCCCCGAAATATGGGGCGTAGCGACACACTGCCTATTTAACAGCAAAGCCTGCAGCTACTCAAATTACCCCGGCCAGCGGCACCGGCCCGGTCGATTTGTCGCACGGCGAGTGAAGATTGCCGGCTGCGTGGTGGCGGTTGCCTTGCTAGAGTGGGGTCTGCACCTGTTGGATGAATTCAATCGCCTTAGGGGGTAAACATGGCAATCGATATCGGTATCAGTGAAGAAGACCGCAAGTCCATCGTCGAGGGGCTGTCGCGGCTGCTGTCGGACACCTACGTGCTGTATCTGAAAACCCATAACTTCCATTGGAACGTCACAGGTCCCATGTTCCGGACCCTGCATCTGATGTTCGAAGAGCAATACAACGAGCTGGCGCTGGCGGTGGATCTGATCGCCGAGCGCATCCGCGCTCTGGGTTTCCCGGCACCGGGTGCCTACGCGACTTACGCACGTCTCTCCTCTATTAAAGAAGAAGTCGGCGTGCCAAGTGCCGAGGACATGATCAAGCAGTTGGTCGACGGCCAGGAAGCGGTCACGCGCACCGCTCGCGGCATCTTCCCGTTGTTGGACAAAGTCAGTGACGAGCCGACGGCCGACCTGTTGACCCAGCGCATGCAAGTACACGAGAAGACTGCTTGGATGCTGCGCGCGTTGCTCGAGGCCTGATAGTCCGGTGCGCGGATATCCGGTGGTGGATGTCCGCGTGCTGTTTCAAATCTTACTGAACATGTCGGCTTATCCTACGTTGCTGGGCAACTAGTCATCTGGCGCTGGCTCTGCGTCTGCGTTTTTATGAAGGCACAGGATGTTGTCTTTATAAAAGCAGCGATGACAAAGGAGTGTCAGCGATATGGTGGGTGCAGACAGGCAAAGCGAACATGGCGCTTCGCAGCAGGGTATGAAGGTCGATCCGTTTGTCCGCGATTTCGATTTTGAGCTGATCCGGCCGCTGGCCAGGTCAGTGCGGTTGAACGGGTTTGCCACGTGTTTGAGGCTCGAGCAGGTTTACTGGAACATTCTCGGTGACATGGCTGGGCACAATGGCTGCTCGGTCAGTACGCTGCTGTCCCATGTGGACCGCCAGGTGCACCTGCGTCATGGCGGGGTGAAAAACTTCAGCGGTCTGGTACGGGTGGTGTGTGTGATGAATGGCCTGCGCGATACCCCGGCGGCCGTCATGCCCTGAACGACCAATACTTGAAATGACGTGGCGGGCTGTGCAGTCTTACGGCTGCACAGCCCGCATTTAATGGATATAATCCCGCTCTTTCGCCGCAAAGCCCTGCGCGCGGTGGCAATCTGATCGCCGAGACACCCCCATGCCGATGTACGATTATCAATGTGCTTCCTGTGGTCATCAGTTGGAAGCCATTCAAAAGATCAGCGAGGCACCGCTGGTCGACTGCCCTGCCTGTCAGGCGCCAGAGCTCAAGAAACAGCTGTCCATGCCGGGTTTTCGCCTCAGCGGCAGCGGTTGGTACGAAACCGATTTCAAGACCGGAGCCAAGAAGAATCTGGCCGGTGGCGACAAATCTGACTAGGGTTCAGGCCCAGGTCGAACGACACGCGTGAGATTCCGCAGTGCTTGAGTGCGACGGGATCTCCACCGAATTTCGAATTACGAGAAGCGAAACCACTACCATGATGCGCAGCCATTATTGCGGCCAACTGAACGAAAGCCTGGAAGGCCAGGAAATTACCCTTTGCGGATGGGTTCACCGTCGTCGCGACCACGGCGGGGTGATTTTCCTCGATATCCGTGATCGTGATGGTCTGGCTCAGGTGGTGTTCGATCCGGATCGCGCCGAGAGCTTCGCCGCCGCCGATCGCGTGCGCAGCGAATACGTCGTGAAGATCACCGGCAAGGTGCGTCTGCGTCCGGCCGGTGCGACCAACGCCAACATGGCGTCGGGCATGATCGAAGTGCTGGGCTACGAGCTGGAAGTGCTGAACGAGTCGGAAACCCCGCCGTTCCCGCTCAACGAATACTCCGACGTCGGCGAAGAAACCCGCCTGCGCTATCGCTTCCTTGACCTGCGTCGTCCGGAAATGGCCGAGAAGCTGCGTCTGCGTTCGCGCATGACCACCAGCATCCGTCGCTTCCTCGACGAGAACGGCTTCCTCGACGTCGAAACGCCGATCCTCACCCGTGCTACCCCGGAAGGCGCTCGCGACTACCTGGTGCCGAGCCGTACTCACGCCGGTTCGTTCTTCGCCCTGCCGCAATCGCCTCAGCTGTTCAAGCAACTGCTGATGGTTGCCGGTTTCGACCGTTACTACCAGATCGCCAAATGCTTCCGCGACGAAGACCTGCGTGCCGACCGTCAACCTGAGTTCACTCAGATCGACATCGAGACCAGCTTCCTCGACGAAAAAGACATCATGGGCCTGACCGAAGGCATGATCCGCAACCTGTTCAAGGAAGTGCTGGATCTGGAATTCGGTGAATTCCCGCACATGACCTTTGAAGAAGCCATGCGTCGTTACGGTTCCGACAAGCCGGACCTGCGTAACCCGCTGGAACTGGTTGACGTTGCCGATCAACTCAAAGAAGTCGAATTCAAGGTGTTCAGCGGCCCGGCCAACGATCCGAAATGCCGTATCGCTGCACTGCGCGTTCCAGGCGGGGCGAGCATGCCGCGCAAGCAGATCGACGACTACACCAAGTTCGTCGGCATCTATGGTGCCAAGGGCCTGGCGTACATCAAGGTCAACGAGCGCGCTGCCGGTGTTGAAGGTCTGCAATCGCCGATCGTGAAAAACATCCCTGAAGCCAACCTCAACGTGATCCTTGATCGCGTCGGCGCGGTTGACGGCGACATCGTGTTCTTCGGCGCCGACAAGGCCAAGATCGTCAGCGAAGCCCTGGGCGCGCTGCGTATCAAACTCGGTCACGACCTCGACCTGCTGACCTGCAAGTGGGCGCCAATGTGGGTCGTCGACTTCCCGATGTTCGAAGAGAATGACGACGGCAGCTTCTCTGCGCTGCACCACCCGTTCACTGCACCGAAGTGCTCCCCTGAGGAGCTGGAAGCCAACCCGGCCGGCGCTCTGTCCCGCGCCTACGACATGGTGCTGAACGGCACCGAGCTGGGTGGCGGTTCGATCCGTATCCACCGCAAGGAAATGCAGCAAGCGGTGTTCCGTCTGCTGGGTATCAATGAAGCGGAACAGGAAGAGAAGTTCGGCTTCCTGCTCGACGCACTGAAGTACGGTGCACCGCCGCACGGTGGTCTGGCCTTCGGTCTGGACCGTCTGGTGATGCTGATGACCGGCGCCCAGTCGATCCGTGAAGTGATCGCCTTCCCGAAAACCCAGAGTGCTGCGGACGTCATGACGCAAGCGCCGGGTGTGGTGGATGCCAAGGCACTGCGCGAGCTGCATATTCGTTTGCGCGAAACGCCAAAGGCTGAGTAAGACGGGCCTGAAGGCGCATCTTCGGATGCGCCTTTTTTCTTTCTATAGAGAGCAGGTCGAGATTTTTTGTTTGCTGGCTGCTGCATCAGCAGGGCGGGCAACGTTTCAAGAGAATTCGGAGCGAGTTATGGCAGGTCATTCCAAGTGGGCGAACATCAAGCACCGCAAAGAACGTCAGGATGCCAAGAGAGGCAAGATCTTCACCAAGTGGATCCGTGAACTGACCGTTGCGGCCCGTCAGGGCGGCGGCGATCCGGGTTCCAACCCGCGTCTGCGCCTGGCTCTGGACAAGGCCCTTGGCGCGAACATGAGCCGCGACATCATCGATCGCGCCGTCGCCCGTGGCGCCGGTGCGACCGAAGCGGACAACGTTGAAGAGCTGACCTACGAGGGTTACGGCCCGGGCGGCGTGGCGGTGATGGTCGAATGCATGACCGACAACCGCAACCGTACCGCAGCTGCCGTGCGCCATGCATTCAGCAAATGCGGCGGCAACCTCGGCACCGACGGTTCGGTCGCGTACCTGTTCGAACGCAAAGGGCAGATCAGCTTCGCCCCGGGCGTCGACGAAGACGCCCTGACCGAAGCGGCGCTGGAAGCCGATGCCGACGACGTGGTCAGCCATGAAGACGGCTCGATCGACGTGTTCACCTCGTTCACCAGCTTCTACGCGGTGCGTAACGCGCTGGAAGCGGCCGGGTTCAAGGGTGACGACGCAGAAATCGTCATGCAGCCGACCACCAGTGCCGAACTGGATCTGGAAGGCGCGGAGAAGGTGCTCAAGCTGATCGACATGCTCGAGGATCTGGATGACGTACAGAACGTCTACTCCAACGCAGACATTCCGGAAGACGTGGCCGCACAGCTCGGTTGATGCAAAATACCAAGGTCGCAGTTTTTGATGGCTCTACAATTAACCTGTAGGAGCTGCCGAAGGCTGCGATCTTTGTGTTTTTAAAGATCAAAAGATCGCAGCCTTCGGCAGCTCCTACATGTACCCTCAGCTTTCGCATCAATTTCTGCAGGCGTTATGACTTTAATTCTGGGTATCGACCCCGGCTCGCGCATCACCGGTTACGGGATTGTTCGCGATACCGGACGCGGCGGCTGCATCTATGTGGCCTCGGGCTGCATCCGTACCGGCGCCGGCGAGCTGCATGAGCGGCTGCAAATCGTTTATCGCGGCGTGCGTGAAATCATTCAGACCTATGGCCCGGTGACCATGGGCATCGAAAAAGTGTTCATGGCGAAAAACGCCGACTCGGCGCTCAAGCTCGGGCAGGCTCGCGGTGCGGCGATTGTGGCTGGCGCCGAGGAAAGCCTGGAGATTGCCGAATACACCGCCACCCAGGTCAAACAAGCCGTGGTCGGCACCGGCGCTGCCAATAAAGAACAGGTGCAGATGATGGTCATGCACATGCTCAAGCTGACCAGCAAACCGCAGATCGATGCCTCGGATGCGCTGGCCATTGCGATTTGTCATGCGCATACCCGTTCCAGCCTGCTGCCGCATGGCCTGGGTACCGCACGCAGTCGTGGCGGGCGCCTGCGTCTCTGATAGCATCAGCAATCATTTTTGCGGAATGCGGATTTCGCGCCTGGGTCGTCGGCCCGATTCCCGCCTTCCATCTGTCGCCAGCCCACGGCTGGCCAACGCTCAAGGATCTGAAACGTGATTGGACGCTTGCGCGGCACCCTGGCTGAGAAACAGCCGCCGCACCTGATTCTGGATGTAAACGGCCTCGGGTATGAGCTGGAAGTGCCCATGACCACCCTTTATCGTCTGCCGTCGGTCGGTGAACCGCTGACGCTGCACACCCATTTGGTCGTACGCGAAGACGCGCAGTTACTCTATGGCTTCGCCGGCAAGCGTGAGCGAGACTTTTTTCGTGAGTTGATCCGTCTCAATGGTGTCGGGCCGAAACTGGCCCTGGCCTTGATGTCGAGCCTGGAAGTCGATGAACTGATTCGCTGCGTTCAATCCCAGGACACCTCGGCGCTGACCAAGGTCCCGGGGGTCGGCAAGAAAACCGCCGAACGCCTGCTGGTCGAACTGAAGGATCGCTTCAAGGCCTGGGAAACCTCGCCGGCCATGTTCGCCCTGGTGCCGAATCAGCCGGACGGCCCGGCGCCGGTCAACACCGCTGAAAACGATGCGGTCAGTGCGCTGATTTCCCTGGGCTACAAGCCGCAGGAAGCGAGCAAGGCGATTACCGCCATCAAGGACAAGAATTTGAGCAGTGAAGACCTGATCCGCCGCGCCCTGAAGGGAATGATTTAAGTGATTGAAGCTGATCGTCTGATCGCCGCCGCGCACAGCCCGCGCGAGCGCGAAGAAGTCCAGGATCGGGCCATTCGCCCGGTCAGTCTGGCCGACTACATTGGCCAGCCGACCGTGCGCGAGCAGATGGAACTGTTCATCCAGGCTGCGCGTGGTCGCAGTGAATCGCTGGATCACACGTTGATCTTCGGCCCGCCGGGTCTGGGTAAAACCACGCTGGCCAACATCATTGCCCAGGAAATGGGCGTGTCGATCAAGAGCACGTCGGGCCCGGTGCTTGAGCGTCCGGGAGATCTGGCGGCACTGCTGACCAATCTTGAGCCGCACGACGTGTTGTTCATCGACGAAATCCATCGTCTGTCGCCCATCGTTGAGGAAGTGCTGTATCCGGCGATGGAAGACTTCCAGCTCGACATCATGATCGGTGAAGGGCCGGCAGCGCGCTCGATCAAGCTTGATCTGCCACCGTTCACCCTCGTTGGCGCCACGACTCGTGCCGGCATGCTGACCAACCCGTTGCGTGACCGCTTCGGTATCGTCCAGCGTCTTGAGTTCTACAGTACGGCGGATCTGGCGACGATTGTCAGTCGGTCGGCGGCGATTCTCGGTCTGCCACTGGATCCGGAGGGTTCTTTCGAAATCGCTCGTCGTGCTCGCGGCACGCCGCGGATCGCCAACCGACTGCTGCGTCGGGTGCGCGATTTTGCCGAAGTACGGGCCAAGGGCCATATCACCAAGTCGGTTGCCGATCTGGCGTTGAATCTGCTGGATGTCGATGAGCATGGCTTCGATCATCAGGACCGGCGCTTGCTGCTGACCATGATCGAGAAGTTCGATGGCGGCCCGGTGGGTATCGACAGCCTCGCGGCGGCGATCAGCGAAGAGCGCCACACCATCGAAGATGTGCTGGAGCCGTACCTGATTCAACAGGGTTACATCATGCGTACGCCACGGGGCAGGGTGGTGACGCGGCATGCGTACCTGCATTTCGGTCTGAACATTCCGTCACGAATGGGCGAAATGCCTGTGGCAGACGAGTTTCTCGATGCCGTGGATGATTGATACACATTTTTTGGCGATTTATTCAGCGTTTGTACTGTCACAGGACGGTACTTTTGCGGTAAAGCCTTAAACACTGAAAAAACAGTTGCCTGGCCGGATTGGCAACCTGAGGAGTAAGCACTAGAGTATGCGCGCGCAAAACGGGCTTGAGCCGTTCGCACATCGTTGTCGCGTTTATTACGAGGACACCGATGCGGGCGGCATCGTGTATTACGTTAATTACCTCAAGTTTATGGAACGGGCTCGAACCGAGCGGCTCCGGACGCTGGGCTTTGCCCAGTCGGAACTGGCCGGGGAGGACCTGTTGTTTGTCGTGCATTCCAGCGAAGCGCGCTATCACGCGCCGGCGCGACTGGACGACGAACTGCTGGTAAGCGCTGATGTAATCGAATTGAACCGTGCCAGCCTGCGCTTTAAACAGCAGGTCAGGCGGGCCACGGATAATGTGCTGCTCTGTGAAGGGCAGTTTCTGGTGGCCTGTGTGCGCACCGACAGTTTGAAACCCCGGGCCATGCCCGAATCCTTGCGTGCGGCCTTTGCCGACGCGGGCGGCACGGGTACACACTCAAAGCAGGAGATAAAGCGTGGAAGCTAACGTCGTCGACCATTCCTCCATGTGGAGCCTGGTCAGCAATGCCAGCATCGTGGTGCAGTTGGTAATGTTGACCCTGGTGGCCGCATCGGTGACCTCATGGATCATGATCTTTCAGCGCAGCAATCTGCTGCGTGCCGGTCGACGCGCCCTGGAGAGCTTCGAAGAGCGCTTCTGGTCGGGTATCGATCTGTCCAAGCTGTACCGTCAGGCCGGCAGCAACCCGGATCCGGATTCGGGCGTGGAGCAGATCTTCCGTGCCGGTTTCAAGGAATTCTCCCGTCTGCGTCAGCAGCCAGGTGTTGACCCGGAAGCGGTGATGGAAGGTGTGGCGCGGGCCATGCGCGTTGCCATCTCCCGTGAGGAAGAGAAGCTGGAGCAGAGCCTGCCATTCCTCGCTACCGTTGGTTCGGTCAGCCCGTACATCGGTCTGTTCGGTACCGTGTGGGGCATCATGAACTCCTTCCGCGGTCTGGCCAGCGCCCAGCAGGCGACTCTGGCCACCGTGGCCCCGGGTATCGCCGAAGCCCTGATCGCTACCGCGATCGGCCTGTTCGCCGCGATCCCGGCCGTTATCGCTTACAACCGTTTCTCTGCCCGCAGCGAAACCTTGCTGAGCCGCTACTACACCTTCGCCGATGAGTTCCAGGCGATCCTGCACCGCAAAGTGCACACCAGCGAAGAATAAGCAGGTATTTCCCGATGGCTTTAATCGCTCGAGCCCGAAACAAGCGCAAGCCGGTCGCCGAGATGAACGTGGTGCCATACATCGACGTGATGCTGGTGCTGCTGGTTATCTTCATGGTGACCGCGCCGATGCTCAATCAGGGCGTGAAAGTGGATCTGCCCAAGGTTTCCAGCGAAGCCTTGCCGCAGGACAACAACACTCAGGTGCTGACCATTTCGATCAAGGCTGACAAGACCTACTACTGGAACCTTGGCAGCGAAGTCGATACTGAAAAGCAGCAGGACAGGGCAATGACCCTGCCGCAGATGACTGACGCGGTGACCAAGATCATTCGCGCCGGCACCGAAGGCGGCAAGCGTACCCAGGTCTTTATCCGAGGCGACAAGTCGGTCGACTACGGCGCCGTCATGGGTGCCATGGGCGGGTTGCAGAAAGCCGGGGTCGGTAATGTTGGTTTGATTACCGAGGCCCCCTGATGCAGCAACAGCGAGAGCCGTCCGCCTCGGAAAGCTACTTCTGGCCCAGTGTTCTGGCGATTGTCCTGCACGTGCTGGTGTTCGGCATGCTGTTCGTCAGTTTTGCCTTCACACCCGAGTTGCCGCCGGCCAAGCCGATTGTCCAGGCGACCCTGTACCAGTTGAAATCGAAAAGTCAGGCAACCACCCAGACCAATCAGAAGATTGCGGGTGAGGCGAAGAAATCCGCCGCGCGCCAGACCGAAGTCGAGCAGATGGAACAGAAAAAGGTCGAGCAGGAAGCGGTGAAGGCTGCGGAACAAAAGAAAGAAGAAGCGGCTCAAAAGGCCGAGGAAGCCAAGAAGGCCGACGAGGCGAAGAAAGCGGACGAGGCGAAAAAGGCTGATGAAGCCAAGAAAGCCGACGACGCGAAGAAAGCCGAGGCCAAGAAGGCAGAAGAGAAACAATTGGCTGATATAGCCAAGAAGAAAGCCGAAGAAGAAGCCAAGAAGGCGGCTGAAGAAGAGGCCAAGAAAGCGGCCGCTGAAGAAGCCAAGAAGAAGATCGTCGAAGACGCGAAGAAGAAAGCCGCCGAAGACGCCAAGAAAAAAGCTGAAGCTGAAGAGGCGAAGAAGAAAGTCGCCGACGAAGCGAAGAAGAAAGCTGCTGCCGATGCTGCGAAGAAAAAATCGCAGGAAGCGGCACGTAAATCCGCCGAAGAGAAAAAGGCTCAGGCCCTGGCAGATTTGCTTTCCGACACGCCACAGCGTCAGCAGGCCTTGGCCGATGAGCAGGGTGACGAAGTCGCGGGCAGTTTCGATGACCTGATTCGTGCGCGGGCAGCGGAAGGTTGGGCGCGTCCTCCTTCGGCACGCAAAGGCATGACGGTCGTGCTGCAAATCGGCATGTTGCCGGACGGTACGGTGACTTCGGTCAGCGTGGCCAAGTCCAGTGGCGATGGTCCGTTCGATGCGTCGGCAGTCGCGGCAGTGAAGAATATTGGACGTTTAACAGAAATGCAGGGAATGAAGCCGAGCGATTTCGCTCCGTATCGTTCATTCAAGATGACATTCACACCTGAGGATCTAGCCTTGTGAGAAACCTTCTTCGAGGAATGCTGGTCGTGATCTGCTGCATGGCAGGGATCGCGATGGCTGATGAAAAGAACATTCTGGTCACCAGCGGCAGCGATCGGGCCACCCCGATCGCCGTCGTACCGTTCGGCATGCAGGGCGGTGCGGTGCTGCCGGACGATATGGCTGAAATCATTGGTAACGATTTGCGGAACTCGGGCTACTACTCGCCGATTCCAAAGCAAAACATGATCAGTCAGCCAAGCCAGCCGAGCGAAATCATCTTCCGTGACTGGAAGGCGGTAGGTGCTCAGTACATGATGGTCGGCAGCATTGCTCCAGCGGGCGGTCGTCTGCAGGTGCAGTGGGCACTGTTCAACGTGGCCACCGAGCAGAAAGTGGCTGACGGCAGTGTCTCCGGTACCACCGAGCAACTGCGTGACATGGCGCACTTCATCTCTGACCAGTCGTTCGAAAAACTCACCGGTATCAAAGGTGCGTTTTCGACCCGTCTGCTGTACGTGACAGCCGAGCGATTCTCCGAGAAGAACACTCGCTACACCCTGCAGCGTTCGGACTACGACGGTGCCCGTGCAGTAACTCTGCTGCAATCGCGCGAGCCGATCCTGTCGCCGCGTTTCGCCCCGGATGGCAAGCGCATCGCCTACGTGTCGTTCGAGCAGAAGCGTCCACGGATCTTCATGCAGAACATCGACACCGGTCGCCGTGAGCAGATCACCAACTTCGAAGGCCTGAACGGCGCGCCAGCCTGGTCGCCGGATGGCAATCGCCTGGCTTTCGTACTGTCGAAAGACGGCAACCCGGATATCTATGTGATGAACCTGGGTTCGCGTCAGATCACTCGCGTGACTGCAGGTCCTGGCATCAACACCGAACCGTACTGGGGCAAGGATGGTTCGACCATCTACTTCACCTCGGACCGTGGCGGCAAGCCGCAGATCTACAAAACCAGCGCCAGCGGCGGTGGTGCCGAGCGTGTGACCTTCATTGGCAACTACAACGCCAACCCGAAGCTTTCGGCTGATGAAAAGACGCTGGTGATGATCCATCGCCAGGACGGATTCACCAATTTCAAGGTGGCGGCCCAGGATTTGCAGCGAGGTAGTGTAAAGATCCTCACTGATAGCACTCTGGACGAGTCACCTACTGTTGCGCCCAACGGCACCATGGTAATCTACGCCACCCGCCAGCAGGGCCGGGGAGTCTTGATGCTCGTGTCCATTAATGGACGCGTGAGGCTCCCGCTTCCTACCGCACAAGGCGAAGTCAGAGAACCGTCCTGGTCCCCTTACCTGAACTGACGCGGCGCTTTACGTTTTACTTAACACACTGGGGTTCATTAGGAGTTTCACGATGGAAATGCTGAAGTTTGGTAAATTTGCTGCGCTGGCTCTGGCCATGGCTGTAGCTGTAGGTTGCTCGTCCAAAGGCGGCGACAACGCCGGTGAAGGCGCTGTTGATCCAAACGCTGGTTACGGCGCAAACACTGGTGCCGTTGACGGTTCCCTGAGCGAAGAAGCTGCTCTGCGCGCAATCACCACCTTCTACTTCGAATACGACAGCTCGGACCTGAAGCCAGAAGCCATGCGCGCTCTGGACGTTCACGCCAAAGACCTGAAAGCAAACGGCGCTCGCGTTGTTCTGGAAGGCAATACCGACGAACGTGGTACTCGTGAGTACAACATGGCACTGGGCGAGCGTCGTGCGAAAGCCGTTCAGCGCTACCTGGTACTGCAAGGTGTTTCCCCAGCTCAGCTGGAACTGGTTTCCTACGGCGAAGAGCGTCCAGTTGCTACCGGCAACGACGAGCAGTCCTGGGCTCAAAACCGTCGCGTCGAACTGCGTAAGTAATTCGATATGCGAACGTGCCGTCGTGCTGTAACTGTTCTGGCTCTCAGTCTCGCACCGCTTGCGGTGTGGGCTGCGGTTCCTGTGGTCGATGACAACTCCGGTTATAACAATAGCGGGAGCAGTTATCCGCCTGCGGGTTACGGTACGAACGGCGCCTATGCCGGGGGAGCGGCTTCGGCCCCTGCCTCGGCACAGGGCATGCTGTTCAACCAACTGCAACAGATGCAGGATCAGATATCGCGCCAACAAGGTGTGATCGAAGAACTGCAGAATCAGGTTGCGCGCATGAAACAGGAATCCCTGGAGCGATACCAGGATCTTGATCGGCGCATAGGATCCGGCGTTGCACCTGCCGCGACTCCTGAGAATTCTTCTGCCGGTGGCGATGCAAGTGCTGCTGCCGGCGCTGCCGCTGGCGCCGGGGCTGCTGCCGCCCAGGCACCTGCTGCGAGTAGCGAACCGGGTGATCCGGCCAAGGAAAAGCTGTATTACGATGCCGCTTTCGACCTGATCAAGGCCAAGGATTTCGACAAGGCCAGCCAGGCTTTCTCGGCATTCCTGCGCAAATACCCGAACAGCCAATACGCGGGCAATGCCCAGTACTGGTTGGGCGAAGTGAACCTGGCCAAGGGCGATCTGCAAGGTGCAGGTCAGGCTTTCGCCAAGGTGTCGCAGCTCTATCCCAAGCACGCCAAAGTGCCGGATTCGCTGTACAAGCTGGCTGATGTAGAGCGCCGCCTCGGTCACACCGACAAGGTCAAAGGCATTCTGCAACAGGTGGTTTCCCAATACCCGGGGACCTCCGCTGCTCAGTTGGCCCAACGCGATCTGCAACGCATGTAAGTGTGTTTGACCCGTTTGGAAGAAACCCGCGCTTGTCGCGGGTTTTTTCGTTAGAATTCACGCCCTTTTTCTGAAACACGCTTCTGGTGATCTACGCGTTGGCGGGGTTGCCGGAAGTGCCTGACGGAGGCGGACAGCCTGTTTAGCTGTTACGCCCGTGGCGACTATGCAAGACACATTGAGAATTACCGAAGTTTTCTACTCGCTGCAGGGGGAAACGCGGACTGCCGGGCTGCCCACGGTTTTTGTGCGCCTGACCGGTTGCCCATTGCGTTGCCAATACTGCGACAGCGCCTATGCGTTCAGCGGCGGTACGATCCGCACCCTCGACGATATCCTCGAACAAGTGGCCGGGTTTCGCCCGCGCTACGTCTGTGTGACCGGCGGTGAACCGCTGGCGCAGCCCAATGCCATCCCTTTACTCAAGCAGTTGTGCGATGCCGGTTACGAAGTGTCACTGGAAACCAGTGGTGCGCTCGATATCTCGGCGGTAGATTCGCGCGTCAGTCGCGTGGTCGACTTGAAGACGCCGGACTCCAAAGAGGCGCACCGCAACCGCTACGAAAACATCGAACTGTTGACGCCCAACGATCAGGTGAAGTTTGTCATCTGTTCGCGGGACGACTATGACTGGGCGGTCTCGAAGCTGATCCAGTACGGTCTTGATCGCCGTGCGGGTGAAGTGCTGTTTTCCCCAAGTCATCATGACCTCAATGCCAGGGATCTGGCGGACTGGGTGGTGGCAGACAACCTGCCGGTGCGATTGCAATTGCAGTTGCATAAATATCTATGGAATGACGAGCCGGGGCGCTGATATGACTGAACAACTGAACACTCACGAAAAACGTGCAGTAATCCTGCTGTCGGGTGGCCTCGATTCGGCCACTGTGGTCGCGATGGCCCGGGCTGAAGGCTACGCCTGCTATACCATGAGTTTCGATTACGGCCAGCGCTCTCATGCGGAGCTGCATGCCGCAGCGCGCGTCGCTCGCGATCTGGGTGTGGTCGAGCACAAAGTGATCGGCCTGAACCTGAATGGTATGGGCGGTTCGGCGCTGACCGACACCAGCATCGACATCCCGGAAGAGCTGGGCGAGGGCATCCCGGTGACCTACGTGCCGGCGCGCAACACGGTGTTCCTGTCGCTGGCGCTGGGCTGGGCTGAAGTGCTTGGCGCGCGTGACATCTTTATCGGTGTCAACGCGGTGGACTATTCCGGTTACCCGGATTGCCGTCCGGAGTTCATCGAGTCGTTCGAGCGCATGGCCAATCTGGCGACCAAGGCGGGCGTGGAAGGCAACGGTTTCCGCATCCAGGCACCCCTGCAGAACCTGAGCAAGGCGCAGATCGTCCAGGCGGGCGTTAAGCTGGGCGTGGATTACGGCCTGACCGTTTCCTGCTATCAGGCGGACGATGAAGGCCGCGCGTGCGGCAAATGCGACAGCTGCCGCCTGCGTGCAGAAGGCTTCGCAGCGGCCGGTGTAAGCGATCCAACACCTTATTTTTGATTTTTTTCAAAAAGGTGTTGAATAGTCCTTAAAAATCAGTATTATACGCGCCACCACACAGCGGGTCGTTAGCTCAGTTGGTAGAGCAGTTGGCTTTTAACCAATTGGTCGTAGGTTCGAATCCCACACGACCCACCATATTTGGCGGTTTAGAAAATCCGGAAGGCCCACGAAAGTGAGGATTTCCGGGTTTTTTTTTGCCTGCGATTCGGGCACCGCTCTGTTCATCGTTGCCTGTGCTGACACAGGTCAGAATCATCTTTTGTATCAACGGGATATTCTGTAGCCTTGCGCAGCTTCAACGCTGTCCGTGCCTGATAAAACTCACTCTCCCGGCGGTACCCTCATGTGGTCCGGAGCCGGGTGTATACTCGACTTTCGCGCGAAAGCGCCTGCAGGTCTTGCGAACATGACGCAGATTTCCGAACGCCTTCTGGTTCAAGCCCACCTCGACGCCAAACAGCCCAAACCGCTGACGGCCGAGGAGGAGGCCTACTACCGTTCTGCTATCGCCGCCGAGCTCAAGGCTCAGGACGCGGTGCTGGTGGCTCACTTCTATTGCGATCCGGTGATTCAGGCCCTGGCCGAAGAAACCGGCGGCTGTGTGTCCGACTCCCTCGAAATGGCGCGCTTCGGCAACGCTCACCCGGCCAAGACCGTGGTGGTCGCCGGCGTGAAGTTCATGGGCGAGACCGCGAAGATCCTCAACCCGGAAAAACGCGTGCTGATGCCGACCCTGGACGCGACCTGCTCGCTGGACCTGGGTTGCCCGGTAGACGAGTTCTCGGCGTTCTGCGATCAGCACCCGGAGCGCACGGTGGTGGTATATGCCAACACTTCGGCCGCAGTCAAAGCCCGCGCTGACTGGGTGGTGACGTCGAGCTGCGCGCTGGAGATCGTCGAAAGCCTGATGGACAACGGCGAGACCATCATCTGGGGCCCGGACAAGCATCTGGGCACTTACATTCAGCGCAAGACTGGTGCCGACATGCTGCTGTGGGACGGTGCGTGCATCGTCCACGAAGAGTTCAAATCCAAGCAGCTCGAAGACATGAAGGCGCTGTATCCGGACGCCGCGATTCTGGTGCACCCGGAGTCGCCGACCTCGGTGATCGAACTGGCGGATGCTGTAGGTTCCACCAGTCAGTTGATCGCTGCCGCGCAAAGCCTGCCGAACAAGACCCTGATCGTCGCCACCGACCGCGGCATCTTCTACAAGATGCAGCAGCTGTGCCCGGACAAGGTCTTCATCGAGGCGCCAACCGCCGGTAACGGTGCAGCGTGCCGCAGTTGCGCACATTGCCCGTGGATGGCCATGAATACCCTTGAGCGCACGCTCAAGAGCCTGAAGGAAGGGACGAACGAGATCTTTGTCGATCCGGCGCTGATTCCGCAGGCGATCCGGCCGTTGAAGCGCATGCTGGATTTCACCCAGGCGGCGCGGATGAAGCTGGCGGGTAACGCCTGAGGTCCTTCAGAAACAGCGCAAAACCTGTGGGAGCGAGCCTGCTCGCGAAGGCGGTGAATCAGCAAACATAAATGTCGGCTGATACTACGCTTTCGCGAGCAGGCTCGCTCCCACAGTGGTATTCGGTGTCAGGAAGTTATTTGCTCTTCTTCGGAATTCGCACCACGCGGGTATCGGAATAGATGTCGTGCCAGGTGCGCTTCTGCTTGTCGTACAGCGACCAGAAGAATCCAAGCCCTGCGCACAGCCACGAAGCGATCGACACCATGAAGCGCAGCAGCGCCTGCCACAGGCTGATCGCGCTGCCATCGGCGTTCTGTACGCGAATGCCCCACACCTGCATGCCCAGTGTCTGCCCGCCGTGGGTCCAGAACTTGGCGAAGAAAGCAAACAGCACCAACAGCAGCACTGTTGAATACAGCGGATCGCCATCCATTTTCCCGGCGTCGGTCAGCACGCGCAGGCGCTCTTCACCGATGATCGCTGCCTGGATCAACTTGTAGACGAATCCGGTGACGATCAGCAGGGCAGTGCACAACAGGAAGTCATAGAACATCGCGGCCAGGCGCCGGCCGAGGCCAACAGCAGGAAAGTCGCCCTGGGGAGTGAGCAGATTCTTCGACATGGCAGCCTCTGGACGCAAAATGAAGCGCCATTTTACGGATTCGCGCGCACAAAAAAGCCCCTGATATCAATATCAGGGGCTTTTTCGTTACAGAAGATCAGGCTTCTGCTTGTACTTCATCAGCCTGCATGCCTTTCTGGCCTTGCACAGCAACGAAGGTCACTTTCTGGCCTTCTTTCAGGCTCTTGAAGCCGTTGCCCTGAATAGCGCGGAAATGCACGAACAGATCCGGACCGCTTTCTGGAGTGATAAAACCAAAACCTTTCTCGTCGTTAAACCACTTGACGGTACCGCTCTGACGTTGGGACATTTCTTATTTCCTTTGACGCATAAATTGATGACAGTCTCTTTCTCATGAAAGAGTACTGGGGCTGGTTGCAGGAGAGTAAGAAGACGTCGAGCGGGATGTAGCTAACTTGTAGGCTACTGCCCAGGTCACGATTCCAAGCTGACCCATGCAAACACAGTGGACAAACTCTACGCCAACTACGGGAGAAAAAACAAGCCCCGCGAAGGCCCCGGTTTTCCTGCCCCTGCTGGCAGTTAGTCAGTCTGATAGTGCGGCTTAGACGAATAGCTTGTTCAAAAGTTTTCGAACGTTATAAGCAAAGTTCATAATCGAATCAGATGTTAGAAAATGCACTTTTTTGTGGCGATTGCG
The DNA here is from genome assembly GCF_024748795.1 of Pseudomonas sp. B21-051. Classification (NCBI taxonomy): domain Bacteria; kingdom Pseudomonadati; phylum Pseudomonadota; class Gammaproteobacteria; order Pseudomonadales; family Pseudomonadaceae; genus Pseudomonas; species Pseudomonas sp. B21-051. The sequence goes on along the minus strand of NZ_CP087166.1, from coordinate 4,573,418 downwards.
TTACACATTAGTGCACGCATAACGCAATCGCGTTACTTATAGAAACAGTCAATCAACCACGATAGTAGCGTTGTGGAACAAATGGCATTTTGCTTACAAGCATTTGCACCTTTTTCCCACGAACGATGGCCCAGACTGGCGTATCCAGGGTGACATAAGCGCTGTCGAGATAACCCATCGCCAACGGACCGCCCAGGGTCGGACCGAAGCCGCCGCTGCACACACCGCCGATGATTTCGCCGGCTTCGTTGACGATTTCTGCGCCTTCACGCACTGGTGTACGTTCCTGCGGCAGCAGGCCGACACGTTTGCGCGCGACGCCGTTCTGCTGCTGAGCAAATACCTGCTCTGCCCCCGGGAAACCACCGGCCCGCGCGCCGTCGGCACGGCGTGGCCTGGAGATCGCCCACAACAGGCTGGCTTCGATCGGCGTGGTCTCGGTGTTCATGTCGTGGCCATACAGGCACAGGCCGGCTTCCAGGCGCAGCGAGTCGCGGGCGCCGAGGCCGATGGCCTGAACTTCCGGTTCGGCCAGCAGGGCACGGGCGAGTTTTTCGGCGTCGGCGGCGGGCACCGAGATTTCGAAACCGTCTTCACCGGTGTAGCCCGAACGGCTGACGAAGCAATCCACGCCCAGCAGTTGTACGCGGTTGAACTGCATGAACGTCATCTTCGCCACCTCTGGCGCAAGACGCGCCAGCACGGTGACCGCCGCCGGACCCTGCAACGCCAGCAGTGCGCGCGCTTCGAACAGCTCCGTAATGGTGCACTGATCGCCAATGTGCTTTTGCAGATGCGCCAGGTCCTGATCCTTGCAAGCAGCGTTGACCACCAGGAACAGCTCGTCGTTACCCAGGTTGGCGACCATCAGGTCGTCGAGGATGCCACCTTTGTCGTTGGTGAACATTGCGTAGCGCTGCATGCCCACCGGCAGGTCGATGATATCCACCGGCACCAGGGTTTCCAGGGCCTTGGCGGCATTGGCGCCGGTCAGGCGGATCTGGCCCATGTGCGAGACATCGAACAGCCCGGCCTGCTCGCGGGTGTGCTGGTGTTCTTTCATCACGCCCAGCGGGTATTGCACCGGCATGTCGTAGCCGGCGAACGGCACCATGCGGGCACCCAGTTCGAGGTGCAGAGCGTGCAGCGGGGTTTTTGACAGTTGTTCGGTGGACATGCGTGGCTCCTTGAAAGTTTGAGTTTGGGGGTATGGGGCTGGATTTAGATCAAGATCAAAAGCCCCTCACCCCAGCCCTCTCCCGGAGGGAGAGTGGGCTAAGTGCGGTCCTCTACCAAAAGGAGAGGACATAAATCAGCATTCGATGATGTTGACTGCCAGACCGCCGCGGGCGGTCTCTTTGTATTTGCTTTTCATGTCGGCGCCAGTCTGGCGCATGGTGCGGATGACTTTGTCGAGGGAGACGAAGTGTTGCCCGTCGCCGCGCATGGCCATGCGCACCGCGTTGATCGCTTTCACCGAGCCCATGGCGTTGCGCTCGATGCACGGCACCTGCACCAGCCCGCCAATCGGGTCGCAAGTCAGGCCGAGGTTGTGTTCCATGCCGATTTCCGCCGCGTTTTCCACTTGCTGCACGCTGCCGCCGAGGACTTCGCACAGCGCGCCGGCCGCCATTGAGCAGGCCACGCCGACCTCACCCTGACAGCCGACTTCGGCGCCGGAGATCGAGGCGTTTTCCTTGTACAGAATGCCGATCGCGGCGGCGGTCAGCAGAAAGCGCACCACGCCGTCATCGTTCGCACCCGGGATAAACCGCATGTAGTAATGCAGCACCGCCGGAATAATCCCGGCCGCGCCGTTGGTGGGCGCGGTGACCACGCGGCCGCCGTTGGCGTTTTCTTCGTTGACGGCGAGGGCGTAGAGGTTGACCCAGTCCAGCACCGACAGCGGATCGCGCAATGCCGATTCCGGGTTCTTGCACAATTGTCGATGCAGCGCCGCCGCCCGGCGTTTGACCTTCAGCCCGCCCGGCAGAATGCCTTCGTTGCGACAACCCGCGGCAACGCAGTCCTGCATCACTTGCCAGATTTTCAGCAGACCGGCGCGGGTTTCCGCTTCAGGGCGCCAGGCACTTTCATTGGTCAGCATCACCTGGCTGATCGACAGCCCGTAAGTGGCGCAATGGCCGAGCAGGTCCTTGGCACTTTTGAACGGGAAGGTCAGCGGGGTGGCGTCTTCGACGATGCGGTCGGCTCCGGCCGCGTCTTCGTCGACCACAAAACCACCGCCGACCGAGTAGTACTCGCGGCTGCGGATCTGCAATCCCGCCGCATCGAAGGCACGAAAGATCATGCCGTTGGGGTGGTAGGCCAACGGTTTGCGGATCATTGCCAGGTGTTCTTTCTCGTTGAAGGCAATGCTGTGTTCGCCGAGCAGGTTCAGCCGGCCATTGCCGCGAATCTCCTGCAGGCGCGCGGTGACGGTTTCGGTGTCGACGGTGTCCGGGTGTTCGCCCTCCAGGCCAAGCAGCACGGCTTTGTCGCTGCCGTGACCCTTGCCGGTGGCGCCAAGCGAGCCGTACAACTCGACCCGGACGCTGGCGGTCGCGGTCAACAGGTTTTCCCGGCGCAGGCCTTCGGCGAAGCGCGCAGCGGCACGCATCGGGCCGACGGTGTGGGAGCTGGAAGGGCCGATGCCAATCTTGAACAGGTCGAACACGCTTAACGACATGAGTGGTTCTCCGGTTTCTTGTTATAGGAATTGGCGGAATATCAGGCTGGGTACATCCCCCTGTAGGAGCTGCCGAAGGCTGCGATCTTTTGATCCTGGTTTTTTAGAAACAAGAGCAAGATCAAGATCAAAAGATCGCAGCCTTCGGCAGCTCCTACAGGGAAGGAGCGGGGCAGATAAACCTGCCCCTTCTTCGGTTAAGCGTAGCTTTCGATCGACGGGCAGGCGCAGACCAGGTTGCGGTCGCCGAACACGTTGTCAACACGACCGACCGGCGGCCAGTATTTGCCTTCGATCAACGACGCTACCGGATAAACGGCCTGCTCGCGGCTGTACGGGTGGGTCCACTCGCCGACCAGCTCCGCTGCGGTGTGCGGGGCGTTTTTCAGCGGGTTGTCGTCCTTGTCCAGCGTGCCGTTTTCCACCGCGCGGATTTCCTCGCGGATGCGGATCATGGCGTCGCAGAAGCGGTCCAGTTCTTCTTTGGATTCGCTTTCGGTCGGCTCGATCATCAGCGTGCCGGCGACCGGGAACGACATGGTCGGGGCGTGGAAGCCGAAGTCGATCAGACGCTTGGCGACGTCATCGACGCTGATGCCGCTGCTGTCTTTCAGTGGACGCAGATCGAGGATGCATTCGTGCGCCACCAGCCCGTTGCTGCCGGTGTACAGCACTGGATAGTGCTCTTCGAGGCGACGGGAAATGTAGTTGGCATTGAGGATCGCCAGTTGCGAAGCACGCTTCAGACCGGCGCCGCCCATCATGCGAATGTACATCCAGGTGATCGGCAGAATGCTCGCGCTGCCGAACGGTGCTGCGCAGACCGCGCCTTCCTTGCGTGCCATCTGGCCGTGACCCGGCAGGAACGGGGTCAGGTGCGACTTGACGCCGATCGGGCCGACACCCGGGCCGCCACCGCCGTGGGGAATGCAGAAGGTTTTGTGCAGGTTCAGGTGCGACACGTCGCCGCCGAACTTGCCTGGTGCGCAGAGGCCGACCATCGCGTTCATGTTGGCGCCGTCGATGTACACCTGGCCGCCGTTGTCATGAATGATCCCGCAGATTTCGCGGATGCCTTCTTCGAACACGCCGTGGGTCGACGGGTAGGTGATCATCAGCGCCGCGAGGTGTTCGCGGTGCTCGATGGCTTTGGCGCGCAGGTCTTCGATATCGACGTTGCCGCGCGCATCGCACGCGGTCACCACCACGCGCATGCCAGCCATGTTGGCGGTGGCCGGGTTGGTGCCGTGGGCCGACGACGGGATCAGGCAGATGTCGCGGCGCTCGTCGCCACGGCTCTGATGGTAGGCGCGAATCGCCAGCAGGCCTGCGTATTCACCCTGCGAGCCGGCGTTCGGTTGCAGCGAGATCGCGTCGTAACCGGTGGCGGCGCAGAGCATCGCTTCCAGTTCGTCGGTCAATTGCTGATAACCGGCGCTCTGCGCAGCCGGAGCGAACGGGTGCAGGGCGCCGAATTCGGCCCAGGTCACCGGGATCATTTCGCTGGCGGCGTTGAGTTTCATGGTGCACGAGCCCAGCGGGATCATGGTGCGATCCAGTGCCAGGTCCTTGTCCGCCAGTTTGCGCAGGTAGCGCATCAGCTCGGTTTCCGAGTGATAACGGTTGAACACCGGGTGGCTGAGAATCGGCGACTGACGGACCAGCGCCGCCGGGATGGTGCTTTGCACCGAAGCGGCCAGCGCAGCGAAGTCCGGCAGGGCCTTGCCGTCGGCGAACAGGCCCCACAGGGTTTCGATGTCAGCCTGGGTGGTGGTTTCGTCCACCGACAGGCCCAGACGCTCGGCATCGATGACCCGCAGGTTGATCTGTGCAGCGTGCGCCTTGTCGTGCAGCGCGGCGGTTTGCGCGCCGGTGGCGAGAGTCAGGGTGTCGAAGAAGCTTGTCTGCTCGACGGTCTGGCCCAGTGCGCTCAGGCCCTTGGCGAGAATCGCGGTCAGGTGATGCACGCGGTTGGCGATCCGGGTCAGGCCTTTCGGGCCGTGGTACACGGCGTACATGCTGGCGATGTTGGCCAACAGCACCTGCGCGGTGCAGATGTTCGAGGTGGCCTTCTCACGGCGGATGTGTTGCTCGCGGGTCTGCATCGCCAGACGCAGGGCCGGCTTGCCGAAACGGTCAACCGAAACACCGACCAGACGGCCCGGCATGTCGCGCTTGAACGCATCCTTGGTGGAGAAGTAAGCCGCGTGCGGGCCACCGAAGCCCAGCGGCACGCCGAAGCGTTGCGCCGAACCGATGGCGACGTCTGCGCCGAACTCGCCCGGAGCGGTCAGCAGGGTCAGGGCCAGCAGGTCGGCAGCCACTGCCACCAGCGCGTTGGCGGCGTGGAAACGCTCGGTCAGTTCGCGGTAGTCGAACACATCACCATTGCTCGCCGGGTACTGCAGCAGCGCGCCGAAGAATGGCGTCACGTCACTCAGTTCACGCTCATCGCCGACCACCACTTCGATGCCCAGCGGCTCGGCACGGGTGCGCAGCACGTCGAGGGTTTGCGGGTGGCTGTGGATCGAGGCGAAGAACTGGTGGCTGCCCTTGTTCTTGCTCAGGCGCTTGCAGAAGGTCATGGCTTCGGCAGCGGCGGTGGCTTCGTCGAGCAACGAGGCGTTGGCGATCGGCAGGCCGGTGAGGTCGCTGATCAGGGTCTGGAAGTTCAGCAACGCTTCGAGACGGCCCTGGGAAATTTCCGGCTGGTACGGGGTGTAAGCGGTGTACCAGGCCGGGTTTTCCAGCAGGTTGCGCAGGATCGGCGACGGCGTGTGGCAGTTGTAGTAGCCCTGGCCGATGTAGGTCTTGAACAGCTGGTTTTTGCCGGCGATGGATTTGATCATCGCCAGAGCATCGGCTTCGCTCAGGCCGTCGTCCAGGCCGAGCACGCTGGTGCCCTTGATGCTTTCCGGGATGACGCTGGCGCTCAGGGCTTCGAGCGAGTCGAAGCCGAGGCTGTTGAGCATGGCTTGCTCGTCACCGGCGCGCGGGCCGATGTGACGGGCGATGAATTCGTTGGCAGTGCCGAGGTTTACTTGGGTCATGTCGTTACTCCTCAGGCTTCGGCTTGGGCTTTGATCAGGCGGTCGTAGGCGTCTTGATCGAGCAGTTTGCCGACAGCGGCGGCGTCACTTGGCTGGAAGCGGAAGAACCAGCCTTCGCCCAGCGGATCTTCGTTGACCAGTTCCGGGCTGCCATCCAGTGCCGGGTTCACTTCCACAACTTCACCGTCGAGGGGCATGTACACGCCGCTGGCGGCTTTCACCGATTCCACGGTGGCGGCTTCGGCGCCTTTTTCGTAAGCCTGCAGCTCAGGCAGTTGCACGAACACCACGTCGCCCAAAGCGTTCTGCGCGAAAGCGGTGATGCCGACAGTAACGCTGCCGTCAGCTTCGGTGCGCAGCCATTCGTGATCTTCAGTAAAACGCAACTCGCTCATGGAAACTCCTAAGGGGGCCAGACTCGTCTGGTGGACGCGGTGGAAGGCTTGGGCAAGAAAGCCCTGATTTTATGAGCGGTTACTTAGCAAGAACGCGGCCATCTTGGATTTATCTATATAAATCAGGCGGTTGGATGATTTTTGAAGTGGCCGGAATCGAATGGCTGTAGCGAAATCGCTACAGCTTGGGGCGGGGAGAAAAGCTGAAGCGGATCAAAGCCTTGTACAGCGGTGATCGGAGGTGGGTGTAGCGATATCGTTCCGCTGTAGCGCTTTCAGTACAGATGGAGGTCGGTTTTCACGCTGAAATGTAAATCTTGAAAATTGTTGCTCAACTGTAGGAGCTGCCGAAGGCTGCGATCTTTTGATTTTGTTTTTAGATCAAGATCAAAAGATCGCAGCCTTCGGCAGCTCCTACAGGGGGGGTTAGGGTGAATTTAAGACTTACTTGGAATGCCATATTTGCGCAGGCGATGGGCAATCGCGGTGTGCGAGGTCTGCAGGCGGCTGGCCAGTTGGCGGGTCGAGGGGTAGCTGACGTAAAGTTTTTCCAGCAGCGATTTTTCGAAGGACTCGACGGCTTGTTCAAGGCTGTCGACGTCGCTGTCGGTCTGCCGCGCCACTGAGGTGCCGGCGATGTCGAGATCACCAATATCGACCAGGCTGCTTTCGCAGATCGCCGCCGCGCGGAAGATCACGTTCTGCAACTGGCGCACGTTACCCGGCCAACGATTACCGAGCAGCGCTGGATAAGTCCCTGGAGCCAGTCGGCACACCGGACGCTGAATCTGCGCACACGCCTGCTGCATGAAGTAACGCGCCAGCAACAGAATGTCCTGACCTCGCTCACGCAACGGCGGTACTTCGACGTTGAGTACGTTGAGGCGATAGAACAGGTCTTCGCGGAACAGTCCCTCGCTGACCATTTTTTCCAGGTCGCGGTGGGTCGCGCTGAGGATCCGCACGTTGACCTTCACCTCGCGATCACCGCCCACTCGACGGAAGCTGCCGTCGTTCAAAAAACGCAGCAGTTTGGCCTGCAAGTACGGCGACATTTCGCCGATCTCGTCGAGAAACACCGTGCCCTGGTTCGCCAGTTCCATCAGCCCCGGTTTGCCGCCACGCTGCGCGCCGGTAAAGGCGCCGGGGGCGTAGCCGAACAGCTCGCTCTCGGCGAGGTTCTCCGGCAGGGCCGCGCAGTTCAGGGCGAGAAACGGCGCACTGTGCCGCGCACTGATCGCGTGGCAGGCGCGGGCCACCAGTTCTTTACCGGTGCCGGTTTCGCCTTGAATCAACAGTGGCGCATCAAGGGCTGCGACTCGTTGCGCGCGGGCCTTCAGCGTGCGGATTGCCGGGGATTCGCCGAGCAGTGCATCGAAACCTTCGGCATGGTCATGGTGCAACGCCGAGAGCTGTTCACCAATGCGGTTCGGTTGATACAGCGTGAGCAAGGCGCCGGCGTCGGTGATCGGCGTGGCGTCGAGCAACAGGGTCTGGCCATTGACGGTTATTTCCCGCAGTGACAGGCGCAAGCCTTGTTCGAGCAGGGTGTCCAGCAGGCCGGGATCGTTGAACAGTTCAGCGACGCTTTCACCCGCCGGTTCGCGGCCGTACAGCGCAATCAGCGCCGGGTTCGCCAGCAGCACTTTCCCCGCGCTGTCGAGGGCCAGTACCGGGTCGGTCATCGCCGCGAGCAAGGCATCCAGCTGCAAGTGCCGACGCTGGCCCGGAAGAATGTCGACCACCACCACGGCCTCCACGCCGCGCACACGGAACAACGCATCTTTGAGTTCTTCGAGCACTTGCGGGCTCAAAGTCGGTGCATCGATATAGACGTTGGGCGGGATCATCTCCACCGCATCCAGATTGAGGTTGCGCCCACCGAGGATCGCCAGGACTTCCTGGGTGATGCCGACGCGGTCGATGAAGCTGACGTGGATACGCATGGGGGCGGTTCAGTGATCTGAGGTGTGGAGGGTGGCAAGTATGCCTTGGGGCGGGGCAATGGTGAAATCAGATCAAAAGATCGCAGCCTTCGGCAGTTCCTACAGAAAAGCGATCAATGTAGGAGCTGCCGAAGGCTGCGATCTTATGATTCTGGTGGTTATTCGAGGTGTTCCGGTTTCACCGGGTCCCCGGATTTCATATTCAACTGCACCCGCACATCCTCAAACATCAGGTCGTAATGCTTGTGCTGCGAGCCGATGCTGCTGTGAGTCTTGGGAATGCCATACTTTTCGGCAATCTTGGTCACGTTGCTGGCGAAGTTGTAGGCCTGGTCCTTGGGCAGGAAAAACGTTTCCTTCATGTCCTTGCCCTGAATGCTGCCGTGCAGGGTGAACTGCATTCCTTTGCCGTCCTTGGGATCGGTGAACACTTGATAGTCGAGGCACAGGTCGTAACTGACATCGTCCTTGTTCAACGCGTGCCGCTCGATGTGCAAATGACCGGGTTCGAACTGAGCCATGGGCTTCTCCTTTCAAGGCATGGGAGAAGGGCAGACCCTGGGCCTGCCCTTGAGTTTCTGATTATCTATAGCTGATGCCCGGCTTCGCCGTGCTGACGCGTGTGCCGGCAGTGCCCTGGACAATCGCTTCGATGTCCGCCAGCGAACCGATCACCGCGACCTTGCCAGTATGGCGCGCGAATTCGCAGGCTGCCTGGACCTTCGGCCCCATGGAGCCAGCGGCGAAACCGAGGCGTTCGAGTTCATCCGGGTGGGCTTCGGCGATGGCTTTCTGCGACGGCTTGCCATAGTCGACGAACGCCGCGTTGACGTCGGTGGCGATCACCAGCAAGTCAGCTTCCAGTTGCTCGGCGAGCAGCGACGAGCACAGATCCTTGTCGATCACCGCCTCGATGCCCTTGAGGTTGCGGTGCTCGTCGTACATGGTCGGAATCCCGCCGCCACCGGCGCAGATGACGATGCTGCCCTTGTCCAGCAGCCACTTGATCGGACGGATCTCGAAGATGCGTTTCGGCCGTGGACTGGCCACCACGCGGCGGAACTTGTCGCCGTCCGGAGCGATGGCCCAACCTTTCTCGGCGGCGAGTTTTTCCGCTTCGGCCTTGTCGTAGACCGGGCCGATCGGTTTGCTCGGGTTCTGGAAGGCCGGGTCCTTGGCGTCGACTTCAACCTGAGTCAGCAGGGTGGCGAACGGCACTTCGAAGTCCAGCAGGTTGCCCAGTTCCTGTTCGATGATGTAGCCGATCATGCCTTCGGTTTCGGCACCGAGCACGTCCAGCGGGTAAGGGGTGACGGAGGTGTAGGCCGCTGCCTGCAGCGATAGCAGGCCGACTTGCGGGCCATTGCCGTGGGCGATGACCAGTTGGTTACCGGGATGGATCTTGGCGATTTGCTCGGTGGCGATGCGGATGTTGGCGCGCTGGTTGTCAGCGGTCATCGGCTCGCCACGACGGAGCAGGGCGTTACCGCCCAGAGCTACGACGATACGCATGGTGCAATCCTTTAAGAATTCGATGACCCTGTAGGAGCTGCCGAAGGCTGCGATCTGTTGATCTTGATCTTGATCTTGAAAAACAAAATCAAAAGATCGCAGCCTTCGGCAGCTCCTACAGGTCAGTGGTTGATCAGGAAATCCCGATCAGCTGTTACAGATCAGCCAGGGTCGAGACCAGGATCGCCTTGATCGTGTGCATGCGGTTTTCCGCTTGCTCGAAGGCGATGCAGGCGGGCGACTCGAACACGTCGTCGGTCACTTCGATGCCGTTGGCCAGGTGCGGATACTGTTCGGCGATCTGTTTGCCGACCTTGGTATCGCTGTTGTGGAACGCCGGCAGGCAGTGCATGAACTTGGTGCGCGGGTTGCCGGTGGCTTTCATCAGCTCTTTGTTGACCTGGTACGGCAGCAGTTGCTGGATACGTTCGGCCCAGGCTTCAACCGGCTCGCCCATCGACACCCAGACGTCGGTGTGGATGAAATCGACGCCTTTGACTGCGGCTTTCGGGTCTTCGGTCAGGGTGATGCGCGCGCCGGATTCTTCCGCGTATTTCTTGCAGCGATCGACCAGATCGTCATGCGGCCACAGGGCTTTCGGCGCGCAGATGCGCACGTCCATGCCGAGCTTGGCGCCGACCAGCAGCAGCGAGTTGCCCATGTTGTTGCGCGCATCGCCGAGGTAGGCGTAGCTGATTTCGTGGATCGGCTTGTCGGCGTGTTCACGCATGGTCAGCACGTCGGCGATCATTTGCGTCGGGTGATATTCATCGGTCAGACCGTTGAACACCGGCACCCCGGCGAACTTCGCCAGCTCTTCGACGATTTCCTGTTTGAAGCCACGGTACTCAATGGCGTCGTACATGCGACCCAGCACGCGGGCCGTATCTTTCATGCTTTCCTTGTGGCCGATCTGCGACGAGTTCGGGTCGATGTAGGTGACGTTGGCGCCTTGGTCATACGCCGCCACTTCGAACGCGCAGCGGGTGCGGGTCGAGGTTTTTTCAAAGATCAGGGCGATGTTGTTGCCCTTCAGGTGTTGCTGCTCGGTGCCGGTGTATTTCGCGCGTTTCAGATCGCGGGACAGGTCGAGCAGGTAACGCAGCTCACGTGGGGTGTGGTGTTCCAGGCTGAGCAGGTTACGGTTGTGGATGTTGAACGCCATGATGATTCTCCTTGGATTCGGTAATCGGCCCGGCCGCTACAGGGTGAGTGCGGCCGGGGAGATGGTCGTTTAGTAATCGATTGGGTCGCGGATGATCGGGCAGGTCATGCAGTGGCCGCCGCCACGCCCGCGACCGAGTTCGCCGGCGCTGATGGTGATGACCTCCACGCCCGCCTTACGCAGCAGGGTGTTGGTGTAGGTGTTGCGGTCGTAGCCGATGACCACGCCCGGTTCCACCGCCACCACGTTGTTGCCGTCGTCCCATTGCTCGCGTTCGGCGGCGAAGCTGTTGCCGCCGGTTTCCACCACGCGCAGCTTCGGCAGATTTAGCGCAGCGGCGACAGTGTCGAGGAAGCTGCCTTCTTCACGGCGGATGTCGATGCCGCCCTGTTTGCTTTCGTCAGGGCGCAGGGTGAAGGCGACGATCTGGTTGACCACTTCCGGGAAAATCGTCACCAGGTCGCGGTCGCAGAAGCTGAACACGGTGTCCAGGTGCATCGCGGCGCGGGACTTCGGCAGGCCGGCGACGATGACTTTTTCCACGGCCTTGTTCTTGAACAGGTTCAACGCCAGTTGGCCGATGGCCTGACGCGATGAGCGTTCGCCCATGCCGATCAACACCACGCCGTTGCCGATCGGCATCACGTCGCCGCCCTCGAGGGTCGAGCTGCCGTGATCCTTGTCCGGATCGCCGTACCAGATTTCGAAATCGGCATTGGTGAACTGCGGGTGGAATTTGTAGATGGCGGTGGTCAGCAGGGTTTCCTGACGACGCGCCGGCCAGTACATCGGATTCAGGGTCACGCCACCGTAGATCCAGCAAGTGGTGTCGCGGGTGAACTGGGTGTTCGGCAGCGGCGGCAGGATGAAGCTGGAGTGGCCGAGGAAGTCGCGGAACATCTGGATGGTCTTGCCACCGAAGCTGTCCGGCAGATCATCGGCCGACACGCCGCCAATCAGGTATTCGGCGATGTGTCGCGGCTCAAGGCTTTTCAGCCAGGATTTCACTTCGCTGATCAGGCCCAGGCCCACCGAGTCGGCGGTGACCTTGCGCTCGAGAATCCAGTCCAGCGCTTCCGGGATGGCGACGATGTCGGTCAGCAGGTTGTGCATTTCCAGCACGTCGATCCCGCGTTCACGCATCTTGGTCACGAAGTCGAAGTGGTCGCGCTTGGCCTGGGCGACCCACAACACGTCGTCGAACAGCAGTTCATCGCAGTTGTTCGGGGTCAGGCGCTGATGGGCCAGACCTGGGGAGCAAACCATGACTTTGCGCAGTTTGCCGGCTTCGGAATGGACGCCGTACTTAACTTTTTCCGTGGTCATTGCAGTGATCCTCCAGATTACAAATCAAGGGTTACAAGGTCAGGAAGCCGTCGTAGAGACCGTAGGCAGCCACCAGGGCACCCACGACCACTGCGGCGAAAATCAGCTTCTCGACGTTAGTGAAAATCGGTTGTTTGAGTTCCAGCTTGGCCTTGGCGAACAGGATCGCGCCGGGTGCGTAGAGCAGGGCCGAGAGCAGCAGATACTTGACCCCGCCGGCATACAGCAGCCACACCGCGTAGATCAGCGCGATGCCGCCGATAATCAGATCCTTGCGTCGTTCGGCCGCGAAGCCTTCGTAGCTTTCGCCGCGTACCGCCAGCAGCAGGGCATAGGCCGCCGACCACAGGTACGGCACCAGAATCATTGAGGTGGCGAGGTAGATCAGCGACAGGTAAGTGCTGGCCGAGAACAGGGTGATGATCAGGAACAGCTGGACCATCGCGTTGGTCAGCCACAACGCGTTGACCGGTACGTGGTTGGCGTTTTCCTTGCGCAGGAACTCCGGCATGGTGTGGTCTTTGGCGGCGGCGAACATGATCTCCGCACACAGCAGCACCCACGACAGCAGCGCGCCCAGCAGCGAGATGATCAAGCCGACGCTGATCAGCACCGCGCCCCAGTGACCGACCACATGCTCAAGCACGGCGGCCATCGACGGGTTTTGCAATTTGGCCAGTTCCGGCTGAGTCATGATGCCCAGCGACAGCACGTTGACCAGCACCAGGAATAGCAGCACGGTGATGAAACCGATGACGGTGGCCTTGCCGACGTCGGAGCGTTTTTCCGCCCGCGCCGAGAAGATGCTCGCGCCCTCGATGCCGATGAACACCCACACGGTGACCAGCATCATGTTGCGCACCTGGTTCATTACGCTGCCCAGATCCGGGTTTTTCACACCCCAGATGTCGGCGGTGAAGATGTCCAGTTTGAAAGCGAAGATCGCGATCAGCACGAACAGCAGCAGCGGCACGACCTTGGCGACGGTGGTCACCAGGTTGATGAACGCCGCTTCCTTGATCCCGCGCAGTACCAGAAAGTGCACGGCCCACAGCAGCACCGAGGCGCCGATGACGGCGGCCACCGTGTTGCCTTCGCCGAAAACCGGAAAGAAATACCCGAGGGTGCTGAACAACAGAACAAAGTAGCCAACGTTGCCCAGCCAGGCACTGATCCAGTAACCCCAGGCGGACGAGAAACCCATGTAATCGCCGAATCCGGCCTTGGCGTAGGCGTAGACACCGCCGTCCAGGTCAGGCTTGCGATTGGCGAGGGTCTGAAAGACAAAAGCGAGGGTGAGCATGCCGACAGCGGTGATGGCCCAGCCAATCAGTACCGCGCCGACGTCGGCGCTGGCGGCCATGTTTTGTGGCAAAGAGAATATCCCGCCACCAATCATTGAGCCGACTACCAAGGCAACCAGTGCACCGAGTCGTAGTTTTCCGGGAGCTTCAGACATTGCATGACTCCATTGCAGGAGAGAAGAGTTCACAGCGTAGATCTGTTGTCTGTTTAATCAGCTGACATAGATCAGTGCATGGCCACATTCCATTGTTAATGAATGACTTAAGAAACAACTGGAGGCATAACGCTATCGCCTGGAAAGCCCGTCCTAGAGGCTTTTGCCTGATGTGGTTGGGAATTGGTCTTATTACTTTAGAGTTATCACGCTAGTTCTTTTTCAGCTTTTGGCAAATTTTGGGCATCTGTTTTCAGTACAGAATTGATTTATTAGGATTCGCGCACAAAACTGTCTTAGCGTGCTAGGCGTTAGCGTCAGTCGCTATATATAAACGGGTGTTAGTCGGCATTACCTGATAAACGTCATCTGCTATCAGGCGTTTAGTTAATAGTTGTTACAAATGAATGAAGGGAGACAAGAATGTCGCAACCGACGCAAAAGCTGCGACTGGGTGCGTTGATCGCCCTGGTGGTGGGTTCAATGATTGGTGGGGGGATTTTTTCCCTGCCGCAGAACATGGCGGCCCGCGCCGATGCCGGGGCGATCCTGATCGGCTGGGGGATCACCGCCATCGGCATGCTAACCCTGGCGTTCGTGTTCCAGACCCTGGCCAACCGCAAGCCCGAGCTGGACTCCGGGGTCTACGCCTACGCCAAGGCCGGATTCGGCGACTACATGGGGTTTTCCTCGGCCTGGGGCTACTGGATCAGCGCGTGGCTGGGCAACGTCGGTTATTTCGTCCTGTTGTTCAGCACCCTCGGTTACTTCTTTCCGGTATTCGGTCAAGGCAACACGGCAATCGCCATCGGCTGCGCGTCGGTGCTGTTGTGGGCGGTGCATTTTCTGGTGATGCGCGGGATCAAGGAGGCGGCGTTCATCAATCAGGTGACCACGGTCGCCAAGATCGTGCCGCTGATCATGTTCATCGTGATTGCCGCCGTGGCGTTCAAGGCCGACATTTTCACCCGCGACATCTGGGGCCGCAGCAACCCGAGCTTCGGCGGGGTGATGGATCAGGTGCGCAACATGATGCTGGTCACGGTGTTCGTGTTCATCGGCATCGAGGGCGCCAGCGTGTATTCGGCGCGCGCGGAGAAACGCAGTGATGTCGGGCGCGCAACGGTGATCGGTTTCCTCGGCGTGCTGGCGCTGCTGGTGCTGGTCAACGTGCTGTCGCTGGGGATCATGAGCCAGCCCGAACTGGCCAAGTTGCAGAACCCGTCGCTGGCGGCGGTGCTGGAGCATATTGTCGGGCCGTGGGGCGCGCTGCTGATCAGCCTCGGTCTGGCGGTTTCCTTGCTCGGCGCGTTGTTGTCGTGGGCGCTGCTGTGCGCGGAAATCCTGTTTGCCACGGCCCGGGACAAAACCATGCCGGCGTTCCTGAAAAAGGAAAACGCCAACCATGTGCCGGTCAATGCGCTGTGGCTGACCAACGTGATGATCCAGATTTTTCTGCTGATCACGCTGTTCTCCGCCGGTACCTACACCAGCCTGATCTACCTCGCCTCGTCGATGATTCTGGTGCCGTATTTGTGGTCGGCGGCGTACGCGGTGTTGCTCAGCGGGCGCGGCGAAACCTACGAACATGCCTCGGCCGAACGCACCAAGGATCTGCTGATTGGCGGGATTGCTCTGTGTTATGCGGTGTGGTTGTTGTATGCCGGCGGGGTGAAGTATCTGCTGCTGTCGGCGCTGCTGTATGCGCCGGGGGTGGTGCTGTTCGCCAAGGCCAAGCATGAGCAGGGCGAGCCATTGTTCACGCATGTCGAGAAGGGCATTTTCGCCTGCGTGCTGATCGGCGCAGGGCTGGCGGCGTATGGTTTGTACAGCGGGGTTTTGTCGTTGTGAGGCAGGTTGATCCTGAATCGTTGGTGTCAGTGCAGGCCTCTTCGCGAGCAGGCTCGCTCCCACAGGGGAACGCGTTTCAAATGTGGGAGTGAGACTGCTCGCGATAGCGATTTCAAATTCACCACAACGGGCGATGTGAACCCAATTCGGTGGCGGGCAACACCCATTGCAGCGGCGTCCCGCTGATCGTCACCGGTGCCAGCAAGCGGTGCGCCGGCCCCCACGGGGTCTGCTCCACTCGCGAGTCTTGATCCTGTTTATCCTCGATGCGTAACGCTTCGCTCGTTCCTGGTTCGTGCTCGATCAACAGCTTGGCGGTACGCGCCAGCGACAAGCGCGCCGAGCCACCGCGTCCGGTCTTCAAACGCTCCGTCAAAAGCCGGATCGCACTCGCCGCCATCAGATAACCGGTTGCATGGTCCAGCGCCTGCACCGGCAGCGGCGTTGGTTTGTCTGCGTGCTTCCAGCGCTGCCCGGCCTCGGCGAGGCCGCTGCTCATTTGCACCAGGCTGTCGAAACCCCGCCGGTTGCGCCATGGGCCGCTCCAGCCGTAGGCATTGAGGCAGACGTCGATCAGCCCCGGCGCCAGTTGTCGGCGGCGTTCGGCGCCGAAACCGAGGTGTTCCAGGGCATCGGCACGGTAGCCATGTACGAGGATGTCGGCGTCCTTCAACAGGTTTTCGAACAGCGCACGATCGGCGGGTTGCTGCAAATCCAGCCGCGCACAGCGTTTGCCGAGGGTCATGTCAGGGATGACGCCCGGCTCGTTCCAGCTCGGCGGATCGATGCGCAGCACATTGGCGCCGAGACCGGCGAGAAAACGGCTGGCGGTGGGGCCGGCGAGCACGCGGGTCAGGTCCAGCACTTTGAGCCCGGCCAGCGGTTGCGCCACCGAGCCCTGCCATGGTTTGAGAATTTCGTCCTGATCAGTGCTGAAGTGCACCAGCGGCTCGGCATTCACGGCCAATCCCTGCGGGTGTTGTTGCCACTGCGCCCAACTGCGCATTTCGGCGGCGCAGCCTTTGGCGTCGACCACCGCCTGTTCCAGATCAGCACTGCGCCATTGCGCGACTTTCGCCGCCATCGTTGTGCGATCGGCGCAGGCACCGAGTACGCTTTCAGCCGCGGCACGGTGATGCGGGGCGTTAGTGTGCAGGCGGATCCAGCCGTCCTTTGTCGCATAGTCGCCGGCGACCGGATCCCACAGCGGCGGGACTTCCCAGCCGATCGGCCGCAACGAGGTGGCAAACCAGAACGAGGCCAGACGTCGATCGACTTCCACGGCGGGCAAGTGCCCGGTCTGTTGCCGGAGCAGTTCGCTGACGGCCTGACCGGCAGCGCCGATGCTGGCGCAGGCCAGGTCGGTGACGGCAAACGCCGAGGGCAGGGTGCCACTGGCGGTGAACGGAATCGGCGTGTGGGGCAAGCCGAGTGCGACTTGAATGGACGTGAGTAAATCAGTCATCGAAGGCCCTCCGGGAGAGAGGGCGATGATAGTGCAAAAAAATCTCGGGCCAGATGAAATCCCGGCAGGTGAACACTTACCCCTGTGGGAGCGAGCCTGCTCGCGAAAGCGGTGGATCAGTCACTTTGATGTTGAAAGTGCTGCCGTCTTCGCGAGCAGGCTCGCTCCTACAGGGATTTTTGCGGTTTGCTAGACGCGGAACTGATCCATCAGCTTCATCTGCTGACTGGCCAGGGCATTGAGCTGGCTGCTGATCGCCGCCGACTCGGTGGCTTGCTCGGTCAGGGTTTCAGTCACGGTGCGAATCGCCGAGACGTTGCGGTTGACCTCTTCGGCCACGGCGCTCTGCTGTTCGGCGGCGCTGGCGATCTGCAGGTTCATGTCGCTGATCACCGTCACCGCATCGCTGATCTTGCCCAGCGCATCCACCGCCTGACGGATCTGCCCGGCGTTGTTGTGCGCCTGGGTCTGGCTTGAATGCATGGTCGCGACCACGCCACGGGTGCCGGTCTGGATGCGCTCAATGACGATGCGGATTTCTTCCACCGAATCCTGAGTGCGCTTGGCGAGGCTGCGCACCTCGTCGGCCACCACCGCGAAACCACGACCGCTTTCCCCGGCGCGGGCCGCTTCGATGGCAGCGTTGAGCGCCAGCAGGTTGGTCTGTTCGGCGATGCTGCGGATGACTTCCAGCACCGAACCGATCTGCTCGCTGTTGACCGCCAGCGCTTCGACTTCGGTCACCGCTTTGCTGACTTCATCGGCCAGTTGATTGATGTCGCGGGTGCTGCGCTCGATGATCGACATGCCGTCCTTGGCCGACTGGTCGGCGCCTTTGGCGGCGTTGGCCGCGTTCGACGCGCTGTTGGCGACGTCATGTGCGGTGGCGCTCATTTCGTTGGAGGCGGTGGCGACCTGATCGATTTCGCGGAACTGCACCTGCATGCCTTCGCTGGTCTGGCGGGCGATTTCCGAAGACTGATCGGCGGTGCCACGCGCTTCGGTGATGCTCTGTTTGATCTGGGCGATGGTCGGTTGCAGCTTGTCGAGGAAGCGGTTGAACCAGTTCACCAGTTCGCCCAGTTCATCTTTCTTGCTGTAGTTCAGGCGCTGGGTCAGATCGCCTTCACCGCTGGCGATGTTCTTCAGCATCTCGGCGACATTGTTGATCGGGCGTGTGACACCGGAGGCGGTCAGCCAAATCAGTAGCAAGCCAATCAAACCGGCAACTGCAGCCACCGCCAATGCGGTGAGCACACCGGTTTCCTGTGCATCGTCGAGTACCGCTTGCAGCTTGACCGAGTCGGCCAGCAGCACCTGTTTCGGCAGGTCGATGACCACACCCCAGGCCCGTGAGTTGCCAATCGGATCGACCGGATACACCGCGCGAATCAGCTCGCCCTGTTCGAGAATCTTCGGCGTGCCGCTGCTGACCAGTTGCAGCAGGTCCTTGCCGTCGGCGCCGAGGGTATCGCTGATCTTTTTACCGACCTTGGTCGCATCAGAACTGTCGGCGCCGAGCACGCCGCTGCCGGAGACGATCAGCATGTGCCCGGCGTTGTTGAACAGATTGCGCTGCGACTCCACGGCTGCCGCTTGCAGGGCATCGAGGGCGATGTCGACGCCGACCACACCGATCGCCTTGCCGTCGACGATCAGCGGCACGGAAATGGTGGTCATCAACATTTCCTTGCTGCCCACGGTGTCGGCATACGGGTCGAGCAGGCAAGTACGCTTGTTGTCGCGAGGGCAGGTGTACCAGCTGTTGTACGGGGTGCCGCTGACGCTGAGGGTGGTCTTGGTCATGTCTTCTTCGACCATGATCGTGTTCAGCGCCGAGCCGGCAGCGCGGCTCCAGTAGGTCGCAAAACGCCCGGCTTCGTTGGATTGACGCGCGGCGTCGTTGACGAACTCGCTGTCCTTGCCGTCGAGGCCGTTGGGTTCGAAGGCGAGCCAGATGCCGAGCACCTTGTCGTTGCGCTCGAACGCGGTTTTCAGGCTCTGGTTCAACTCTTCACGCAGGGCGCCGGCGTCCAGCGAACGCTTGGCGGCCAGCACGCGCATGTCCTTGATCTGATCGGCCAGCGCAGTGATCACCGTCAGGCTTTCGCCAAAGGTCTTCTGCACCCGCACTGCTTGTTCAGCGGCTTTGGCCTGCAACAGGTTCTGCACACTGGCAGTGAGCAACTGGTTGCTGGAGTTGCTGACCAGTTCGTCGTTCTGGTTGGTCTGGTAAATGTTCATGCCGACGATCAGCGCAACCACACCCAGCAGGCACAGGCCGGAGAGCAGGACGATTTTCAGGCGAATGGAAAGAGAGTCGAACATGGGGCGATCTCGTGAATGAATGAGCAGGTGGCCACGGGATGAACTACCCGGTTCGCCAAATCCATTCAGCGCCATGCATTGCTCATCGGCGCGTGGCGAAACTGCATGAGGCGCTTGCCGACGAACGGTCGACGCTAAACGTTTGCGCAGGGGAATGTGCTGAAAAGGCGATTAATTACAGGGAAGTTTCAGCCTGATGACCGCCGAGGAGCTGGTGATGATAAGGCTGTTGTGGTGAGGGAGCTTGCTCCCGCTGGAGTGCGCAGCGCTCCCCAGCATGCTTGCCGATTCACCGCATGCGGAGGTTTTGCGACGGCTTCGCCGCCGAGCGGGAGCAAGCTCCCTCGCCACAGGGGAGTCTGTGAGTCAGGAGGAGGGGAGCGCTTCCGGGCGTGACCATATCCACAGGTTGCCCAGACTCATCCCGGCAATCGCCAGGTACACCGGCCAGCCGTGATCGAGCATCACCAGCATCAACGTCGCGCACAGCAGCATGCTGACGGTGGCGCTGACCTTGGCCTTGCGCGCGATGATCTTGCCGTTGCGCCAGTTGCTCAGGATCGGCCCGAACAGCCGATGGTTTTCCAGCCAGGCACTCAGGCGCGGCGAGCTGCGAGTCGCGGCCCAGGCGGCGAGCAGGATGAACTCGGTGGTCGGCAGGCCGGGCACGACGATGGCGATCAGGCCAATGCCGAGGCTGACGTAGGCCAACAGGCCGAACAGCAGACGGGCGAGTTTTGAGGTGGCGGGTTGTGGCATGGGCTCGGCGGTTGCTTTTGAAGCGGAAGGGAGATCTTACAGGTTGTTGCAGTTCCAATGTGGGAGCGAGCCTGCTCGCGAAAGCGGTGGATCAGTCACATTAATCTTGAATGTGCTGCCGCCTTCGCGAGCAGGCTCGCTCCCACAAGGAATAGGTTTTGTGTCAGGCCGGTTCGGCTTCTGTGGCGTAAGCCTGTTCCAGCAGCACGGTGAAGCGGTTGAACGCGTCGATTGCGCCTTGCTCGACTTCAGCTTCTTCCTCGGCTGTGAACTGCAGGGAGTCGAGGGTGCGCACGAAGCTTTTCCAGCCTTCAGCACGGCCGCCTTCCGGTTCGCCCAGGTGACGGGCGCCGAAGGTTTCGCTCAGCTCCAGCGCCACCGCACGTTTGATCAGGAACGCAGCGCCGAGCTTCGAACCTTCGGAGACGAAGATCCAGCCGAGGGCGCGGGCCTTGCTCGGGTTTTTCAGCGCACCGGCCACCGGTGCCGGGATGTCGGTGTCGAGATCCGCCAGGTCAGCCTTGGCCGCTTCCGCGCGGCAACGGGCCGGCAGATCCGGGACGATGGCAGCCAGTTCGGCGTTGTTATAGAGATCGACCAGCTCTGACTGGAACAGGTATTGCGCGACCACGAAACGCGCAAAGTTGGCGCGGGTATCGAACGGCGCGTGAGCTTTGACCAGCGCGTCGAGCTTGCTGTGCGGCTCGTGGGTGATCTGGTTCAGGCGTTGTGAACGCAGGGCTTTTTCCGAAGTGGTCATGGGGGTGTCCTTGATAAAAGAGGCGCTTGATAACGAGACGAACGGGCAGGTGCCAAACCGTAAAAAAAGCCCCGCGACGCGCTGAGCAGTGCGCGCCGCAGGGCCGTGCGGATCAGATGTCCCAGATCAGGTTGATCGCGAAGTTGCGACCCGGTTGGGTCAGGCGGTCGAGGTTGGCCGGTTGCGTGACCGATGCCTCGCCGACGCTGTCGTAACCGCGCACGTCATCCCACAGCCAGTATTTCTTGTCGGTCAGGTTGTAGATGCCGCCGCTGACGGTGACGTCGTCGGTGACTTTGTAATAGCCGGCCAGGTCAAGAATGCCGAAGCCCGGGGTTTTGAACTGGCTGCTGACGCCGTCCGGCGACTTGAAGTTGCTGTCGTCGACGCGATCCTTTTTCTTCACCACGGTCCAGCTCAGCAGGCCGCCGTAGTTGTCCTGGTCGTAACCCAGACCGAACACGCCGGTCAGCGGGTTGACGCTGTTGAGTGGTTCGCCGGTGTCGTTGTTGCGACCGTAGGCGTAGGCAATCGAGCCCTGGGTATAGAGGCCTTGGGGCGCGCCGAACGCATCCAGATTCAGGCGACCTTTGACTTCCGCACCTTTGATGGTGGCGTGCTTGATGTTGCTCGACTGGAAGGTCAGCTCATCGTAGCCGGGGGTGACAGCGTCTTCGTTGATGAAGTCGCGGTACTTGTTATAGAACACCGCCACGTCGAACGAGCCCTGCTCGAAATTGCCGCGCAGACCGGTCTCATAGCTTTTGCTTTTTTCCGGTTCCAGATCCGGGTTCGGCGCGACGTTGTAACCCGTGGTGTTGTTTTCGAATCGGCCATACAACGCTTTCGCGGTCGGGGTGCGGAAGCCTTCAGCGTACTGACCGTACCAGGTGTAGTTTTCGCTCAGCGCGTAGGTCAGGCCGAATTTTGGCGAGACTTTATGCCAGGTCTTGTTCTCGTCGCTGACGGTGCCCTGGCCGTCGGCGGCCACGGTGTTGAGGAACTCCTGAGTGATGTGCGGCTTGAGCTGGGTGTAGTCGTAGCGCAGGCCCGGCAGGAAGGTCCAGTCGTTCCAGCTGATCTGATCCTGAGCGAACAGGCTGTAGGTGTTGATGGTCGGGTCGGGGAAGTCGGTGGCTTTGGCCAATACGTCAGCGGCACTGGTCGCACCAATGGCCGTGCAACCGCGACCGACCGCCAGGCACTTGCCGTCGCCACTGCGCGAGCCGGTGACTTTCTGTTGTTTGATCGTGGTGCCGTAGGTCAGCACGTGATCGGTGTCACCGATGGCGAAGGCCTTGTCGAGTTGTGCGTCGAATACCCACTGCTTCTCTTCGTAAATCGTGTCACGGGTACGCAGCACTTTACGGGTCATCGGGTAGTAAAACTCTTCTGTGCTCTGGTCGGTCTTGGCGATCTGGTGGTTAAGGCTCCACTTCACGTTGTCGACCAGCAGACTGTCGAGAGCGAACGAGTGTTCGATGCCGAAACGCTCACGGGTGATGGTGTCGTTGCCAGTGCGCCACTGGTACATGCCGCCGGGCAGCACGCTATTCGGTATGGTCGGGGCGCCGTTGAAGTACGGGCCGCCGTAAGCGCTTTTCTGATCGGTGTCGCGATCGTCCTTGTACTTCTCGTAGGTCAGGCCCAGACGCGAATCTTCGTTGTAGTTCCAGCCGATCTTCGCCAGGACGTTGGTGGCCTTGACGTCTTCCGGGTTGGCAGCGGTGCGCGCCAGGCCAGTGCCGTTGTTGCTGCCGTAGGAATCGGTTTCGTGGCCATCGCGCTGGCTGAAATGCAACAAGCCATCGAACTGCTCGGCACGGCCGGCAACGGTGGCGGATTTCAGCCAGCTCTCATCGGCGGAGCTGTAACCGGTTTTGAGGCGAGCGCCGACGTCTTTGCCGGGCTTGATGATATCGTCCGGGTCGAGGGTGTAGTAGCTGACGGCGCCGCCGATGGCGTTGCTGCCGTACAGCACCGAGGCCGGACCCCGGAGGATTTCCACGCGTTTGACGATTTCCGGGTCGACGTAGTTGCGCTGGGTCTTGGCGTACGGGCCGTTGAAGAAACCGTCCGGCACTTCGACGCCGTCAACCTGCGTCAGGATGCGGTCGCCGTCGATGCCACGGATGTTATAGCCGCTGATGCCGCCACGCTGGCCGGCGCCGCCGACGGACACGCCCGGCTCGTAACGCACCAGATCCTTGATGGTGTTGACGTTGTTGCGATCCAGATCCTGGCGGGTCTGCACAGTCACGGTGGCCGGAACGCTATTGACCGACTGTTCCTGGCGGGTGGCGCTGATGGTCACTTGATCCAGATTGAGTGCGCCGCTGGAGCTGCGCTTCTCCAGCACCACGTTATTGTTACTCAGCTTGCGGAAGCTCAGGTTGGTCCCCACCAACAGACGCTCCAGGGCCTTCTCCGGCGGCAGCGAACCGTGCACGCCCGGCGACGACACGCCTTGACCCAGTTCTGCCGGCAAGCCGACCTGCCAACCGGTGACACTGGTAAAGGCATTGAGCGCCGACACCAGCGGTTGCTGGCCGATCGAGAACGAATAATCACCCATGTTGCGCGCCGGTTGTTCGCTGGCAGCCATCAGCGGTGCAGTGCCGACCATGAGGATGGCGGCCGTCAGCAGCGACAATACGCGGGAAGGGGAAGCAGTCTGGCGGGTAAGGCGAGAGGACATCGATAGCGCTCCGTGTCGCACGAATCTTTATAGGTGCTGATTCGCCTCCGAAGATGCGAATCAATTGCATTGGCTATAACGAGACGAACGGGCTTTGGCTATCGAGTAAAAATAATTCTCATTTAGTTGAGGATCACCAGCGCGGGGAATTCCTGCAGTCGCGCCGAGGTGATGTGAGCGAGGGAGCGCACCACGTCCAGCGGCTGGTCGAGGCGGTAGTTGCCGGTAACGTTGACGTCGGCCAACTGCTCATTGGTATTGATGATCCAGCCCGGGTAGTAGCGGCGCAGTTCGGCCAGTACCTTGTCGAGCGGACAGTTCTCGAAGATTAACCGGCCCTGAACCCAGGCGAGGTCGGTGGCGGTATCCAGTTTGGCCGGATGATCGAAGCCGTTGGGGCCGATGCGAATGCTTTCGCCGGCGCTCAAACGCACTCGCGCGTCGTTGTGCGTGGCACGCAGATCGACATCGCCGCGCTGCACATTGACCTGCGCAACGCCGTCCAGATAGCGCACGGCGAACGCGGTGTCGCGCACGCTGGCCTGCACCGGGCCGGCATCGATTTGCAGCGGCTGAGCACGGTTGGCGGCCACCTCGAAAAACGCTTCGCCCTGATACAGCCGCGCCACGCGCTGCCGGTCATTGATGGTGCTGGAGAATGCCGAGTTGGTGTTGAGCAGCACCTTGGAGCCATCCTCCAGTTGCAGGCGCTGACGCTCGCCGACCACGGTCAGGTGATCGGCCTGAAGGCGCATCGGCAGGTTGCTGAAACTGAACAGACCGAGCACCAGCACCGCAGCAGTCGCCAACGGTTTCCAGTGCGGACGCAGACGTTTGAGCAACGTGACTTTCGCAGACTTCGCCGCGAGACTCTGCGCACACTGCACCACTTGCGGCCCGTCCCAGATCGCCTGAGCCTTGGCGAACGCCTCGGCATTCAACGGATCGGCCGCCAGCCATGCGTGAAATTGCCGGGTCTGCTTTTCGTCCGCACTGCCCAGCACGATGAGCCAGTCCAGAGCCTGGTCCATTGCACGGGCGGCGTCCTGCGCCGTTGCAGGCGAAGGCGGGCGGTGGGTGTCCGTCACGGTGTGTCCTCGGCAGTGTCTGTGCACGGCTGTTTTTTTAGTGAAGCGTAAAAGTCGGGCAAGGGTAGCAAAGCCCGATGATCAGTGCAGTCGATCCTGTGGATGACAGCAAACGCCTTTGGCCTCAGTCGCCATTCAAGCGCTCGGCGACACCGATGCAGATCGACATGATCAGCTTGAGTTCCTTCTGCACGGTGCTGAGGGACACATTCAATTCGTCGGCGATTTCCTGGTAGCTGTGCCCGTGCAGGCGGCTGAGGATGAAAATCTGCTGCTGACGCGGGCTGAGTTGACTGAGGCTCACGTTCAGGCGCTCCAGCAATTGTTCGGCGTGGGCGGCGTCTTCGGCGCTGCTGGCGGGTGCGGCGACGCTGTGCACCACGTCCTGTGGCACGTCATCGACCATGGTCCGCGAATGGATCTTGCGCGCACGCAGGTGATCCAGCGCCAGGTTGCGCGCGGTCTGGAACACGAAGGGTTCAAGGTGATCGATGGCGCGCTCGCTCAGCGCCCGCGTGACGCGCAGGTAGGTCTCCTGCAGCAGGTCTTCGGCGGTGCTGTGGTTGTTGACCATCCGCTCGATCGTGCGCAGCAGCGAGGTGCGCTGAGAGAGGAAGACATGATTGAAGCGCGATTGACTCACGGGGGAACCTGATCCATTTCGAGCGAATGATAATGCTTATCATCTAGTCGAGTGGTCAAGTGTTGTTTTGAACGAAGCAGACAAATGTAGGAGCTGCCGAAGGCTGCGATCTTTTGATGTTGCTTTTAAAACAAGATCAAAAGATCGCAGCCTTCGGCAGCTCCTACAAGGAGTTGTCGGTTACTCCGCGTTGCAGAGCGCCAGGCAGTTATCCAGCATGCGGTTGGAGAAGCCCCATTCGTTGTCGTACCAGGCCAGTACCTTCAGCAGTTTGCCGCTGGCTTTGGTGTGGTTGGCGTCGAAGATCGATGACAGCGGGTTGTGGTTGAAGTCGCTGGAAACCAGCGGCAACGTGTTGTAACCCAAAATTTTCGAGTGCTGGCTGGCCGCCTTCATCAGCGCGTTGACCTCGTCGGCCGTGGCTTCCTTCTTCAACTGCACAGTCAGATCCACCAGCGACACATTGATCACCGGCACGCGCACGGCCATGCCGGTCAGTTTGCCCGCCAGTTCCGGCAGCACCAGGCCTACCGCTTCAGCGGCGCCGGTCTTGCTCGGGATCATGTTCTGCGTGGCCGAACGCGCGCGGTACGGGTCGGTGTGGTAAACGTCGGTCAGGTTCTGGTCGTTGGTGTAGGCATGAATCGTGGTCATCAGGCCGCTTTCAATGCCCAGCTCGCGGTGCAGCACCTGCGCCACCGGCGCCAGGCAGTTGGTGGTGCACGACGCGTTGGAGATGATCTGGTGCGACTGGCGCAGAATGTCGTGGTTCACGCCGTAAACCACAGTGGCGTCGGCGCCTTTGGCCGGGGCCGAGATGATGACTTTGCGCGCGCCGGCAGTAAGATGCGCGGCCGCTTTGGCGCGGTCGGTGAACAGACCGGTGCATTCGAACACCACGTCGATCTTTTCCGCCGCCCATGGCAGCTCGGCAGGGTTGCGAATGGCGCTGACCGCAATACGGTCGCCATTGACCGTCAGGCTTTCGTTGTCATGAGCCACTTCGGCGTCGAATGTGCCGTGAACGGTGTCGTATTTGAGCAAATGGGCATTGATGGCGCTGTCGCCCAGATCGTTGATGGCGACGATCTGCAAATCCTGTCGGTAGCCTTGGGTATACAGTGCGCGCAGGACATTACGGCCGATGCGGCCAAAACCATTGATTGCGATTCGAAGAGTCATTGAACAGCGCCGCCGTCGTTTTGTTGTTGGAATTACAAGATTATTCGCATAAAAATAGAAAACAAGCCTTTTTAGTGGCAATATTTTGTTTTATCTACAACGAGTGACCTGAATCAACTGGTCCGAATGGTCAAAAAAGCCGTCTGTCATTCCAACAACAACGGCGTTTGATCAGCATAGACAATCAGGTCGCCACATCCGTTAGCCTGGAGTTCTACACATGCATCCCCGCGTTCTTGAGGTCACCGAACGGCTTATCGCCCGCAGCCGCGCCACGCGTCAGGCTTACCTTGCACTGATTCGCGGCGCCGCCACCGACGGGCCGATGCGCGGCAAGCTGCAATGCGCCAACTTCGCCCACGGCGTGGCCGGGTGTGGCAGCGAAGACAAGCACAGCTTGCGGATGATGAACTCGGCGAACATCGCCATTGTTTCTTCGTATAACGACATGCTCTCGGCGCACCAGCCGTACGAAGTCTTTCCCCAGCAGATCAAAAACGCCCTGCGCGAAATCGGCTCGGTCGGCCAGTTCGCCGGTGGTACGCCGGCGATGTGCGATGGCGTGACCCAGGGCGAGCCGGGCATGGAGCTGAGCCTGCCGAGCCGTGAGGTGATCGCCATGTCCACGGCGGTGGCGCTGTCGCACAACATGTTCGACGGCGCGCTGATGCTCGGCATCTGCGACAAGATCGTGCCGGGGCTGATGATGGGCTCGCTGCGCTTCGGCCATCTGCCGACGATCTTCGTCCCTGGCGGGCCAATGGTCTCGGGGATTTCCAACAAGGAAAAAGCCGACGTGCGGCAGAAGTACGCCGAAGGCAAGGCGACCCGCGAAGAGCTGCTGGAATCGGAGATGAAGTCCTACCACAGCCCGGGCACCTGCACCTTCTACGGCACCGCCAACACCAACCAGTTGCTGATGGAAGTCATGGGCCTGCACTTGCCGGGCGCGTCGTTCGTCAATCCGAACACACCGCTGCGTGATGCCCTGACCCGCGAAGCCGCGCATCAGGTGACGCGCCTGACCAAGCAGAACGGCAACTTCATGCCGATCGGCGAAATCGTCGACGAGAAGGCGCTGGTCAACTCGATCGTCGCGCTGCACGCCACCGGCGGCTCGACCAACCACACCCTGCACATGCCGGCGATCGCCATGGCTGCTGGCATCCAGCTGACCTGGCAGGACATGGCCGACCTCTCCGAAGTCGTGCCGACCCTGAGCCACGTCTACCCGAACGGTAAAGCCGACATAAACCACTTCCAGGCCGCTGGCGGTATGTCGTTCCTGATCCGCGAACTGCTCGAAGCCGGCCTGCTCCACGAAGACGTCAACACCGTACTCGGCCATGGCTTGAGCCGTTACACCAAAGAGCCGTTCCTCGATAACGGTGAGTTGGTGTGGCGCGAAGGGCCGATCGAAAGCCTCGACGAAAACATCCTGCGCCCGGTCGCCCGTGCATTCTCACCGGAGGGCGGTCTGCGGGTGATGGAAGGCAACCTCGGTCGCGGGGTGATGAAAGTCTCCGCCGTGGCGCTGGAAAACCAGATCGTCG
The DNA here is from genome assembly GCF_024748795.1 of Pseudomonas sp. B21-051. Classification (NCBI taxonomy): domain Bacteria; kingdom Pseudomonadati; phylum Pseudomonadota; class Gammaproteobacteria; order Pseudomonadales; family Pseudomonadaceae; genus Pseudomonas; species Pseudomonas sp. B21-051. The sequence goes on along the minus strand of NZ_CP087166.1, from coordinate 4,545,549 downwards.
AAGCACCGGCCATGGTGTTCCAGGATCAGCAGGATCTGGCCGATGCGTTCAAGGCCGGTTTGCTGGAGAAAGATTTTGTCGCGGTGATGCGCTTCCAGGGCCCGCGCTCCAATGGCATGCCGGAACTGCACAAGATGACGCCGTTCCTCGGCGTGCTGCAGGATCGCGGCTTCAAAGTCGCGCTGGTCACCGACGGGCGCATGTCCGGTGCGTCGGGGAAAATCCCGGCGGCGATTCACGTCAGCCCTGAAGCTTATGTCGGCGGTGCTTTGGCGCGAGTGCAAGAGGGCGATATCATCCGCGTCGATGGCGTCAAAGGCACTTTGGAACTCAAGGTCGACGCCGCCGAATTTGCAGCGCGCGAACCCGCCAAAGGCCTGTTGGGCAACAACATCGGCAGCGGTCGCGAACTGTTTGGCTTCATGCGTTTGGCCTTCAGCTCGGCGGAGCAGGGCGCCAGCGCCTTCACTTCTGCCCTGGAGACGCTTAATTGAAACTGGCTTTGGTCGGTGATATCGGAGGCACCAACGCGCGGTTCGCGTTGTGGAAAAACCAGCAGCTGCAATCGGTTCAGGTGCTGGCGACAGCCGACCACGCCAGCCCGGAACAGGCGATCAGCCTGTACCTGAGCGGCCTCGGTCTGGCGCCGGGTTCGATCGGTTCGGTATGCCTGTCGGTGGCGGGGCCGGTGAGTGGTGATGAATTCAAATTCACCAACAACCACTGGCGCCTGAGCCGCACGGCGTTCTGCAAGACCTTGCAGGTCGAGCAACTGCTGCTGATCAACGACTTCTCGGCGATGGCGCTGGGCATGACCCGTTTGCAGCCCGGCGAATTCCGTGTGGTCTGCGAAGGCACGCCGGAGCCTTTGCGCCCGGCGGTGGTGATCGGCCCGGGCACTGGCTTGGGCGTTGGCACCTTGCTCGATCTCGGCGAAGGCCGGTTTGCCGCGCTGCCGGGGGAGGGCGGTCACGTCGATCTGCCGCTGAGCAGCCCGCGTGAAACCCAGCTGTGGCAGCACATCCACAACGAGATTGGCCACGTCAGCGCCGAGACTGCGTTGAGCGGCGGCGGCTTGCCTCGTGTGTACCGGGCGATCTGTGCGGTGGACGGACATGAACCAAAGCTTGATACGCCGGAAGCGATCACCGCGGCCGGCCTGGCCGGTGACCCGATCGCCCAGGAAGTGCTGGAGCAGTTCTGCTGCTGGCTCGGCCGCGTGGCCGGCAACAACGTGCTGACCACCGGTGGGCGTGGCGGCGTGTACATCGTTGGCGGGGTGATTCCGCGCTTTGCCGATTTCTTCGTCGAAAGCGGCTTCGCCCGCAGCTTTGCCGACAAGGGCTGCATGAGCGATTACTTCAAGGGCATTCCGGTGTGGCTGGTGACGGCGCCGTATTCCGGGCTGGTGGGGGCCGGTGTGGCACTGGAGCAAGCAATCCCGACCTGAAATGCAATCCAATTGTGGGAGCGAGCCTGCTCGCGAAAGCGGTGTGTCAGATCAACAGATCTGTTGAGTGTTAAAACCGATTCGCGAGCAGGCTCGCTCCCACAGTGGTTCCGTGGTGTTTGCAAGTTCGATGCTTAAGGCATAATCCGCCCCAATTCCAACAACAAGGATGCCTTCGAAGTGAGCTCAGTCAACAAGTCGATATTGTTGGTCGATGACGATCAGGAAATACGCGAGTTGCTGGAAACCTACCTGACCCGCGCCGGGTTTCAGGTGCGGGCCACGGCCGATGGCGCCAGTTTCCGCCAGGCCCTCAACGAGGCGCCCAGCGATCTGGTGATCCTCGATGTGATGCTGCCCGATGAAGACGGTTTCAGCCTGTGCCGCTGGGTGCGTCAGCATCCGCGTCAGGCGCAGGTGCCGATCATCATGCTCACCGCCAGTTCCGACGAAGCCGACCGCGTGATCGGGCTGGAACTCGGCGCTGACGATTACCTCGGCAAACCTTTCAGCCCCCGCGAACTGCAAGCCCGAATCAAGGCGCTGCTGCGCCGTGCGCAATTCGGCCAGGAACGCAGCGGCAGCGATGTGCTGGCCTTCGACGAGTGGCGGCTGGACATGGTCAGCCATCGGCTGTTCCACACCGACGGCGAAGAAGTGATTCTCTCCGGTGCGGACTTCGCGCTGCTGAAGTTGTTTCTCGATCATCCGCAGGAAATCCTCGACCGCGACACCATCGGCAACGCCACCCGGGGCCGTGACCTGATGCCGCTCGACCGGATTGTCGACATGGCCGTCAGCCGCTTGCGCCAGCGCCTGCGCGACACGGAAAAACCGCCGCGCCTGATCCGCACCGTACGCGGCAGCGGCTACCAACTGGCAGCCAATGTGGTTGCCGGCAATGCTCACTGAGTCGCTGCGCCGGCTCGCCAGCAAAGTCCCGGTGCCGCGTTCGCTGCTCGGGCGGATGCTGCTGTTGACCCTGTTGGCGGTGCTGTTCGCGCAGACGTTGTCGAGCGTGATCTGGGTCTCGCAACTGCGCGCCACCCAGCTCGAAGGCCTGGTCACCAGCGCCCGCAGCCTCGCCCATTCGATGACCGCCAGCGTCAGTTATTTTCGCTCGTTGCCGGTGGCGTATCGGCCGCTGGTGCTCGACCAGTTGCGCAGCATGGGCGGCACCCGGTTCGTGGTGACGCTCAACGACAAACCGCTGGGTATGGACGTGTTGCCGATCACCCCGCGCAAGGCTGCGGTGATTCAGGCGGTGGACGAAGTGTTGCGCCAGTCGCTGGGCCACGATACCGATATCTCGGTGACCTTCGTCAGCCCCGAGGATCTGCGGATCTTCAATGCGGGGCTGAAACTCGATGAGCTGCCGCGCTCGTGGGCGCATTACGCGCTGACCCTGGAACCGGTGAATCCGCCGGTGCTGGTCACGCAGATTCAGATGGCGCCGGGCGAATGGCTGTACATCGCCTCGTTGTTGCCCGAACCCTACACCAGTCTCGAAGAGCAAGGCCTGCCGGCGCAGCAGGTGTGGTTCATCGTCCTCACCAGCGGCTTTTTGCTGCTGTTCATCGGCCTGCTGGTGCACTGGCAGAGCCGGCCGCTCAAGCGTCTGGCGCGGGCGGCGCGGGATCTGTCGCTGGGTGCCGATGTCGAGCCGGTGGCCGAGGGCGGCGGCAGTGAAGTGGTGGAAGTGGGCCGTGCGTTCAACACCATGCGCGAGCGCATCAGCCGTTACCTGACCGAACGCAGCCAGTTGTTCAGCGCGATTTCCCATGACCTGCGCACGCCGATCACCCGTCTGCGCTTGCGCGTCGAACTGCTCGAAGACGAGAAGCTGCAAGCCAAGTTCGGCCGCGATCTGGATGAACTGGAGTTGCTGGTCAAAGGCGCGCTGCAGTGCGTGAAAGACACCGACATCCACGAGAACATCGAGCCGGTGGATCTCAATCATGTGCTCGATTGTCTGGTGGAGCCGTACCTGGCGCCCAACGGCAATGGCCGCGTGACCCAGCAAGGCAAGGCGCTGGCGGCGTATCCAGGCAAACCTCTGGCGTTGAAGCGCTGCATCGGCAACCTGATCGACAATGCGCTGAAGTACGGGCAGAACGCGCATCTGCACATCGACGACGATGAGCGCGCGTTCGTCCTGCACGTCGACGACGAAGGCCCGGGCGTACCGGAGCAGCGGCTGGAGCAGGTGTTCGAGCCGCACTTTCGCTTGGCCGGGCAGCAGCAGGGTTATGGTCTCGGGTTGGGCATTGCGCGCAACATTGCCCACAGCCATGGCGGTGAGGTGACGTTGCAGAATTTGCGTGAGGGCGGGTTGCGGGTGACGTTGCAGTTACCGCGTTCAGTAGAATGAAGATCAAAAGATCGCAGCCTTCGGCAGCTCCTACACCGTACTCTGTAGGAGCTGCCGAAGGCTGCGATCTTTTGACTTTGCTTTTCTAATGTCACTGCTTGGTGACAAAACCCGTCCCCTTCGTTACAAGCCCACCCCGGCCCGTTGTTTAGACTGCCCGCAGTCATAACAACAAAAAAGGGCCACTCATGGACACCTTCCACCCAGGCTTCAGCAGTTGGCTGAACGCCCCTGCCCACCAGCAATGGCTCGCCGACGAAGGTCTGCGCCTGCTGGCATTCGCCAAGGCTGCAAAGCTGCCTGAAGGTTTCGGCAACCTCGACGAACGCGGCCGTTTGCCGGCGCATGCGCAAGCCGAAACCATGAACACCGCGCGCATGACCCACAGTTTCGCCATGGCCCATATTCAGGGCCTGCCGGGGTTTGCGGAGCTGGTCGATCACGGTATCGCGGCGCTGCGCGGGCCGCTGCGGGATGCGCTGCACGGCGGCTGGTTTGCGGTCGCCGAACATCGCGACGGCAACACCGGCAAGAACGCCTATCTGCATGCCTTCGTCGCGCTCGCGGCCAGCTCGGCGGTGGTCGCGCAACGTCCCGGCGCCCAGGCGCTGCTGGATGATGCGATCGACATCATCGACACGTATTTCTGGAGCGAAGAAGAGGGCGCGATGCGCGAATTCTTCAATCGCGACTGGCGCGAAGAAGAAGCCTATCGCGGCGCCAACAGCAACATGCACGCCACCGAAGCGTTCCTCGCGCTGGCCGATGTCACTGAAGATCCGCGCTGGCTGGTGCGTGCGCAGCGCATCGTCGAGCGGGTGATTCACGGTCACGCCGCCGCCAACGGCTACATGGTCATCGAGCATTTCGATCGCGACTGGCAACCGCTGCGCGAGTACAACCACGACAATCCCGCTGACGGCTTCCGCCCTTACGGCACCACCCCGGGCCACGGTTTCGAGTGGGCGCGGCTGCTGCTGCACCTCGAAGCCGCGCGGGTTCAGGCCGGGATGCTCACGCCCGGTTGGCTGGCGACCGATGCGCAAAAACTCTTCGAGCAGAATTGCCGAAACGGCTGGGACGTCGATGGCGCGCCGGGGATCGTTTACACCCTCGACTGGGACAATAAAGCCGTGGTGCGTCATCGCTTGCATTGGACCCATGCCGAAGCCAGCGCGGCGGCCAGTGCCTTGCTCAAACGCACCGGTGATGGGCAATACGAAACCTGGTACCGGCGGTTCTGGGAGTTCTGTGAAGGTCATTTCATCGATCGCTGTGACGGCAGCTGGCATCACGAACTCGATCCGCAAAACCGCCCGAGCGCCGATATCTGGCCGGGCAAACCCGATCTGTATCATGCCTGGCAGGCAGTACTGATCCCTCGTCTACCCTTGTCACCGAGTATGGCGACAGCTCTGGCGCAAATATCCCGGGCTGTTCCTGTGTAACCATGTGGTGACATTTGCGCGTCCCTTCGTTACCTGCGAAGGGAATCGCCCTGTTTAAACTCCTGTGCAGCGCAAGCACCAGACTTGCATGCATAACAACAAGAAAGGTACATCTCAGATGAATGCGATTTCTCGCCTCGCTACTGTCATTTCTGTCGCCTCCCTGTTCCCGCTCGCAATTCTGCCTCTCAGTGTTTCCGCTGCCGAATCCAAAGGTTCGGTCGAAGTCGTGCACTGGTGGACGTCCGGTGGCGAAAAAGCCGCTGTCGATGTGCTCAAGGCGCAAGTTGAAAAAGACGGTTTCACCTGGAAAGACGGCGCTGTCGCCGGCGGTGGCGGCGCCACGGCCATGACCGTGCTGAAAAGCCGCGCCGTTGCCGGCAACCCGCCGGGCGTCGCCCAGATCAAGGGCCCGGACATCCAGGAATGGGCTTCCACCGGTCTGCTCGACACCGACGTCCTGAAAGACGTGGCCAAAGAAGAGAAGTGGGACAGCCTGCTCGACAAGAAAGTCTCCGATACCGTGAAGTACGACGGTGATTACGTGGCCGTACCGGTGAACATTCACCGGGTGAACTGGCTGTGGATCAACCCGGAAGTCTTCAAAAAGGCCGGTATCACCAAGAACCCGACCACCCTCGAAGAATTCTACGCGGCCGGCGACAAGCTCAAGGCTGCGGGCTTCATCCCGCTGGCTCACGGCGGTCAGCCTTGGCAGGACAGCACCGTGTTCGAAGCCGTGGTGCTCTCGGTCATGGGCGTTGATGGTTACAAGAAAGCCCTGGTCGATCTGGACAACAAGGCGCTGACCGGCCCGGAAATGGTCAAGGCGCTGACCGAGCTGAAGAAAGTCGCGACCTACATGGACGCCGACGGCAAGGGCCAGGACTGGAACCTGGAAGCGGCCAAGGTCATCAACGGCAAGGCCGGCATGCAGATCATGGGTGACTGGGCCAAGTCCGAATGGACCGCCGCCAAGAAAGTCGCCGGCAAGGACTACGAGTGCGTAGCGTTCCCGGGCACCGACAAGGCGTTCACCTACAACATCGACTCCCTCGCGGTGTTCAAGCAGAAAGACAAAGGCACTGCGGCCGGTCAGCAGGACATCGCCAAAGTCGTGCTGGGTGAAAACTTCCAGAAAGTCTTCAGCATCAACAAAGGCTCGATCCCGGTACGTAACGACATGTTGAACAACATGGACAAACTCGGTTTCGACTCCTGCGCGCAGACCGCTGCCAAGGACTTCCTGGCAGACGCCAAGTCCGGTGGCCTGCAGCCGAGCATGGCGCACAACATGGCGACCACGCTGGCGGTGCAGGGCGCGTTCTTTGATGTCGTGACCAACTACATCAACGACCCGAAAGCCGACCCGGCCGATGCGGCCAAGAAACTGGGTGCGGCGGTTCAGTCGGCCAAATAACTAAAAGCAGGCTCGAACCCTGTGGGAGCGAGCCTGCTCGCGAAGGCGTCATGTCAGTTGCTACATCCGTCGACTGACACACCGTTTTCGCGAGCAGGCTCGCTCCCACAAGGGATCTCACTGTAGTTTTTATTCCCTGTACTGGATTTCCCCATGAGTTCTGTTGCTGTGTTCAGCAAAGCCTCGCCGTTCGATGCACTGCAGCGCTGGCTACCGAAACTGGTGCTGGCGCCGAGCATGTTCATCGTGCTGGTAGGCTTCTATGGCTACATCCTGTGGACGTTCGTGCTGTCGTTCACCACCTCGACGTTCCTGCCCAACTACAAGTGGGCCGGCCTGGCGCAATACGCCCGGCTGTTCGACAACGATCGCTGGTGGGTGGCGAGCAAGAACCTCGCGGTGTTCGGTGGCATGTTCATCGGCATCACCCTGGTGATCGGCGTGCTGCTGGCGGTGTTCCTCGACCAGCGCATCCGTCGCGAAGGCTTTATCCGCACCATTTACCTGTACCCGATGGCGCTCTCGATGATCGTCACCGGTACCGCGTGGAAATGGCTGCTCAACCCGGGCATGGGCCTGGACAAATTGTTGCGTGACTGGGGCTGGGAAGGCTTCCGTCTGGACTGGCTGATCGACCCGGATCGCGTGGTCTACTGCCTGGTGATCGCCGCCGTGTGGCAAGCCTCGGGCTTCATCATGGCGATGTTCCTCGCCGGCCTGCGCGGGGTCGATCAGTCGATCATCCGTGCCGCGCAGATCGATGGCGCGAGCATGCCGACCATCTACTGGAAAGTCGTGCTGCCAAGCCTGCGTCCGGTGTTCTTCAGTGCGGTAATGATCCTGGCGCACATCGCGATCAAGAGCTTCGACCTGGTCGCGGCGATGACGGCCGGTGGCCCGGGTTATTCCTCCGACCTGCCGGCGATGTTCATGTACTCATTCACGTTCAGTCGCGGCCAGATGGGCATGGGCTCGGCCAGTGCGATTCTGATGCTCGGTGCGATTCTCGCGATCATCGTGCCTTACCTGTACTCCGAGCTGAGGACCAAGCGTAATGACTAGTCTCGCTGCCAAACCCGCTTTCAGCCTGAGTCGCGTCGCGATCTACGCGGTGCTGATCCTCGCGGTCCTGCTGTACCTGATTCCGCTGGTGGTGATGCTGCTGACCAGTTTCAAGACCCCGGAAGACATCAGCACCGGCAACCTGCTGAGCTGGCCGACCGTGGTCAGCGGCATCGGCTGGGTCAAGGCCTGGGCCACGGTTGACGGTTACTTCTGGAACTCGATCAAGATCACCGTGCCGGCCGTGGTCATCTCCACCGCCATCGGCGCGCTGAACGGCTACGTGTTGTCGTTCTGGCGCTTCCGCGGTTCGCAGCTGTTCTTCGGTCTGCTGCTGTTCGGCTGCTTCCTGCCGTTCCAGACCGTGCTGCTGCCGGCCTCGTTCACCCTTGGCAAGATGGGCCTGGCGAGCACCACCACCGGCCTGGTGTTCGTGCACGTGGTCTATGGTCTGGCGTTCACCACGCTGTTCTTCCGTAACTACTACGTGAGCATTCCCGATGCGCTGATAAAGGCAGCACGACTGGATGGCGCGGGTTTCTTCACGATCTTCCGGCAGATCATTCTGCCGATGTCGACCCCGATCATCATGGTCTGCCTGATCTGGCAGTTCACCCAGATCTGGAACGACTTTTTGTTCGGTGTGGTGTTCTCCAGCGGTGATTCGCAACCGATCACGGTGGCGCTGAACAACCTGGTCAATACCAGCACCGGCGCCAAGGAATACAACGTTGATATGGCAGCGGCGATGATCGCCGGCCTGCCGACCCTGCTGGTCTATGTGGTCGCAGGCAAGTATTTCGTGCGCGGGCTGACGGCCGGCGCAGTCAAGGGGTAATCATGGCAACGCTCGAACTTCGCAACGTCAACAAGACCTACGGTGCCGGCCTGCCGGACACCCTGAAGAACATCGAACTGTCGATCAAGGACGGTGAGTTCCTGATCCTGGTCGGCCCGTCGGGCTGCGGCAAATCGACCCTGATGAACTGCATCGCCGGCCTTGAAACCATCACCGGTGGCGCGATCATGATCGGCGATCAGGACGTCAGCGGCATGAGCCCGAAGGATCGTGACATCGCCATGGTGTTCCAGTCCTACGCGCTGTACCCGACCATGAGCGTGCGCGAGAACATCGAGTTCGGTCTGAAGATCCGCAAGATGAGCCAGTCGGCGATCGACGAAGAAGTCGCGCGCGTGGCCAAGCTGCTGCAGATCGAACACCTGCTCAACCGCAAGCCGGGCCAACTCTCCGGTGGTCAGCAACAGCGTGTGGCGATGGGCCGTGCGTTGGCGCGTCGGCCGAAGATCTATCTGTTCGACGAACCGCTGTCCAACCTCGACGCCAAGCTGCGCGTCGAGATGCGCACCGAAATGAAACTGATGCACCAGCGCCTGAAAACCACCACCGTTTACGTGACCCACGACCAGATCGAAGCGATGACCCTGGGCGACAAGGTGGCGGTGATGAAGGACGGGATCATTCAGCAGTTCGGCACGCCGAAAGAGATCTACAACGATCCGGCCAACCTGTTTGTCGCAAGCTTCATCGGTTCGCCGCCGATGAACTTCATTCCGCTGCGCCTGCAACGCAAGGACGGTCGTCTGCTGGCACTGCTCGACAGCGGCCAGGCCCGTTGCGAGTTGCCGATGAGCATGCAGGATGCAGGGCTGGAAGATCGCGAAGTGATCCTCGGCCTGCGCCCGGAACAGATCGTGCTGGCGAACGGCGATGGCAATGGCCTGCCGAGCATCAAGGCCGAAGTGCAGGTTACCGAACCGACCGGTCCGGACACCCTGGTGTTCGTCAACCTCAATGAAACCAAGGTCTGCTGCCGCCTGGCACCGGACGTGGCGCCACAGGTGGGCGAGACCCTGACCCTGCAATTCGATCCGTCGAAAGTGTTGTTGTTCGATGCCAAGACTGGCGAGCGTCTGGGCACTGCCGGCCAACCACAGACCGATGCGCGGTCTGCGAACGTCGCCCAGTTCAAGGGGCGCTGAGGAACAAATGTGGGAGCGAGCCTGCTCGCGAAAGCGGTCTGACATCCAGCATTGATGTCGCCTGATACACCGCATTCGCGAGCAGGCTCGCTCCCACAAAGGAGCACGCGCTGGATTGCCTGTAATCCAGCGCAATTTATGTAAACCGCGCTGGAAAAAAACAGTTAATAACAATAAAGACGAGGATGTAGGGATGAAAAAGAAACACGTCAATGCCCGGTTGATCTGCCAAGTGTCAGCTGCGGCGGCATTGGTGCTGGCCGGCAATGCAATGGCTGCCGATGCATTCAGCTCCGATTCGAAATGGATGACCGGTGACTGGGGTGGCGAGCGGACCAAGCTGATCGAGCAGGGTATCGACATCAAGGCTGACTACGTTGGGGAAATGGGCGCCAACCTGCATGGCGGCTACAACGACGACAAGACCGGTCGCTACAGCGATCAGTTCGGTCTGGGCGTGGCGCTGGATCTGCAAAAACTCTGGGGCTGGGACAATACTCAGGCCAAGATCCAGTTGACCAACCGTAACGGGCAAAACATCTCCAACGACCGCGTTGGCGATCCGCGTGCCGGCACTCTGTCTTCCTCGCAGGAAGTCTACGGTCGTGGCCACATGGTGCGTCTGACCCAGTTGTGGATTCAGCACCAGTTCTTCGACAACAAGCTCGACGTCAAGGCCGGTTACTTCGGTGAAGGCGAAGACTTCAACACCTTCCCGTGCGACTTCCAGAACCTGGCGTTCTGCGGTTCGCAAGTGGGTAACTGGGCAACCAACATCTGGTACAACTGGCCCGTCAGCCAGGCCGCGATCCGCGTGAAGTACAACATCAACGATGAGCTCTACGCGCAGATCGGTGCGTATAACCAGAACCCGTCGCAACTGGAACACGGCAACGGTTTCAAACTCAGCGGCAGTGGCACCAAGGGCACCGTTCTGCCAGTCGAACTGGTCTGGTCGCCGAAGGTCAACAGCCTGCCGGGCGAATACCGCGTCGGTTACTACAAGAGCACGGCTGACGCCAATGACGTCCGCGAAGACGTCAACGGCTTCGACGCAGCGACCACCGGTGACGCGTACAAGACCCACAGCAGCAAACACGGCTACTGGTTCGTCGCACAGCAGCAACTCACCAGCCACAACGGTGACGCTTCTCGCGGTCTGAACATCGCGGCCAACGCCACGTTCCACGACAAGGACACCAACTTCATCGACAACTATCAGTCGGTGATGTTTGTCTACAAGGGCCCGTTCGACGCGCGTCCTAAAGATGACGTGGGTATCGGTGCGGCGCGTATCCACGTCAACGATGACGTGAAGAAAAACGCCGAGTTCCTGAATGCTTCCAACGGTGTTTCGGACTACGACAACCCGGTGTTCTCGCCAATTCGTGAAACCGAATACAACTACGAGATCAACTACGGCTTCCACGTCACCAACTGGCTGACCGTACGCCCTAACCTGCAATACATCACTCACCCGGGTGGTGTGGATGAAGTGGACAACGCTTTGGTCGCTGGCCTGAAAATTCAGTCTACGTTCTAACGTTGTTGCGATAAGCTCCTCTCCATGTGCGCATATTTGCGGACAGCCAAGGCTGTCCGCTTTTTTTTGCGACTTGAATACAAGGTTTGTGTCGTGCCCATTTGTGGCGAGGGAGCTCGCTCCCGCTCGGCTGCGCAGCAGTCGTAAATCCTGATGATGAGGTTTAAATGACACACCGCAGTGAATGGTTTTGGGGCCGCTTCGCAGCCCAGCGGGAGCAAGCTCCCTCGCCACAAGAGCAATGTGGATTGTTGAGTACCCCCATGATTTTCAGGACCGTGGCCAATGCATGAGCATCCGCTGCAACGCTTCTTCAAATCCCTGCGCGAGCGACCGGTGTTTGCCTGGGAGCGCTATCAGATGCGCGATGTGCTGGTGATCGACCATCCGCTGTGTCAGGCAGTGTTCAGTCGGCAGGGCGCGCAGTTGCTGCACTTTCAGCCGCGCGGGCAGAAACCGTGGTTGTGGTGTGCGGCGAAGTGGCCGCACGTTGGCGCCATTCGTGGCGGCGTGCCGGTGTGCTGGCCGTGGTATGGCCGGCATCCGAGCGAAAACGCCTGGCCGTCCCATGGCTGGGCGCGGCTGCTCGACTGGAAGCTGCTCGACAGCAGCAGCGCCGAGGATGGCGTGCGACTGCATTGGCAATTGCAGCTGTGCGACTGGCAGGTCGACCTGCATGCGCACCTCGGTGAACGCATGGAATTACGCCTGAGCACCGAGCATCAGGACGACATGCCGTGCCAGTTGAGCCAGGCTTTGCACGCTTACTGGCGTATTGGCGATGTCGGTGAGATAGCGCTGTCTGGCCTCGAAGGCGCACAGGGTTACGACCAGTTGAGCCGCCAGTCCTGCCAGCAGGAAGGCGAGTTGCGGGTCGATGGCGGTTGTCAGCGGGTGTTCCAGCACGACGGTGAATTACAGCTCAAGGATCACGCCTGGCAGCGCGAGTTGTGCATCGATACCGGGGACAGCGGCGACACTGTGGTCTGGCATCCTGGCTCGCGACCCCTGTTGGGCGTGAGCTGGGATGAAGTGACGGAGTTTGTCTGTGTCGAAGCGGCGGCGGGGGGCACCGACAGCCTGCATCTGGCGCCGGGGGAGAAGGCGCATTTGAGTTTGCAGGCGTGGGCTGCTGCCTGAAGATCAAAAGATCGCAGCCTCCGGCAGCTCCTACATTGAGGTGGCGTACACATCTGCAGGAACTGCCGAAGGCTGCGATCTTTTACGCGAAGCGTCTTAATTGAACTCATCACCCACCGGATACCGGCTGGCATTCAAGCTCTCTTTGATCTTGCGCAGATGCGGCTGGAAATCCACTCCGCGACGCAGCGTCATGCCGGTCGCCAGCACATCCAGCACCGTCAACTGAATGATCCGCGAAGTCATCGGCATATAGATGTCGGTGTCTTCCGGCAGCGGAATGTTCAGGCTCAGTGTACTGGCCTTGGCCAGCGGTGAATTCTCGGCGGTCAGGCCCAGCACCGAAGCGCCGTTCTCCCGGGCGATGCGCGCCACTTCCACCAGCTCGCGGGTGCGGCCAGTGTAGGAAATGATCACGAACAGCTCGCCAGTGTGCGCCACCGAAGCAATCATCCGCTGCATCAGCACATCGGCATGCGCGGTGACGGCGAGGTTGAAGCGGAAGAACTTGTGCTGTGCATCCAAAGCCACAGGCGCTGACGCACCGAGGCCGAAGAAGTGGATCTGCCGGGCCTGAATCAACAGGTCGACGGCGCGGCTGATCAGGTTCGGATCCAGCGCCTGACAAGCACTGTCCAGCGAAGCGATGGCGCTGCCGAAAATCTTCTGCGTGTAGGCCTCGGGATTGTCATCGGCCTCCACCGCACGGCTGACATACGCCGCGCCGCTGGCCAGGCTCTGCGCCAGTTGCAGCTTGAGTTCAGGGTAGCCGCTGACGCCGAACGAACGGCAGAAGCGGTTGACCGTCGGCTCGCTCACCGATGCGGCCTGGGCGAGGGCGGCGATGCTGAAGCGGGTGGCCTGCTGCGGGTTGAGCAGGATCACCTCGGCGACTTTGCGTTCGGCCTTGTTCAGCTCTTCAAGGCGACTCTGGATCTGTTCCAGTAAATTTCGCACGCGGTCCATATGGAATTCCTAATTCACCTGCGCAAAGGTGCGCCGGGCTATGCAAATTGGGCCTTTGATGTGGCCCGTAACGGTGGCCTATCCTACTGGTGGCTCCGACCGACCACCACTCGGAATCTGTATTTTGCGAAAATGTTGTGGTTATTACTACATTTTCCCTTGAGTGATGCCTTGAAAAAAGGTATTTGTAGCTTAACTTGATAAAAGAACAAACATCATGCCTTCGATTACGGTTGAACCGTGCACCTTTGCCTTGTTCGGCGCTCTGGGCGATCTGGCCCTGCGCAAGCTGTTTCCTGCCCTTTATCACCTCGATGGCGCCGACCTGTTGCACGAGGACACGCGCATCATCGCGCTGGCCCGTGAACCCGGCTCCGAGCAGCAGCACCTGGCATTCATCGCCGCCGAACTGCGCCGTTACGTCGGCAAAGAGCTGAACGAGGCCGTAGCCGAGCGCTTTCTGGCGCGCCTGAGCTACCTGCACGTCGACTTCCTCAAGGCTGAAGATTATGTGGCGCTGGCCGAAGCAGCCGGCAGCACGCAACGCATGATTGCCTACTTCGCCACCCCGGCAGCGGTGTATGGCGCGATCTGCGAGAACCTGGCAAAAGTCGGTTTGGCAGAAAACACTCGCGTCGTCCTGGAAAAGCCGATCGGCTCCGATCTGGAATCCTCGCGCAAAGTGAACGACGCCGTCGCGCAGTTCTTCCCGGAGAACCGCACCTACCGCATCGACCACTACCTGGGCAAAGAGACCGTCCAGAACCTGATCGCCCTGCGTTTCGCCAACAGCCTGTTCGAAACCCAGTGGAACCAGAATTACATCTCCCACGTGGAAATCACCGTGGCCGAGAAGGTCGGCATCGAAGGCCGTTGGGGCTACTTCGACAAGGCCGGCCAGCTGCGCGACATGATCCAGAATCACCTGTTGCAGCTGCTGTGCCTGATCGCCATGGACCCGCCAGCCGACCTGTCCGCCGACAGCATCCGTGATGAAAAGGTAAAAGTGCTCAAGGCGCTGGCACCGATCAGCCCGGAAGGCCTGACCACGCAAGTGGTGCGCGGTCAGTACATCGCAGGGCACAGCGAAGGCAAGTCCGTGCCGGGCTACCTCGAAGAGCCGAATTCCAACACCCAGAGCGATACTGAAACCTTCGTCGCCCTGCGTGCCGACATCCGCAACTGGCGCTGGGCCGGCGTGCCGTTCTACCTGCGTACCGGCAAGCGCATGCCGCAGAAGCTGTCGCAGATCGTCATCCACTTCAAGGAACCGTCGCACTACATTTTCGCGCCGGAGCAACGCCTGCAGATCAGCAACAAACTGATCATCCGTCTGCAACCCGACGAAGGCATTTCCTTGCGTGTGATGACCAAGGAGCAGGGCCTGGACAAAGGCATGCAGCTGCGCAGCGGGCCGCTGCAACTGAATTTCTCCGACACCTGGCGCAGCGCGCGGATCCCCGATGCCTACGAGCGGTTGTTGCTGGAAGTGATGAACGGCAATCAGAACCTGTTTGTCCGTAAAGATGAAATCGAAGCCGCGTGGAAGTGGTGTGACCAGTTGATCGCCGGCTGGAAGAAGTCCGGTGACGCGCCCAAGCCGTATGCGGCCGGGTCGTGGGGGCCGATGAGCTCGATTGCACTGATCACGCGGGACGGGAGGTCGTGGTATGGCGATATCTGATGTGAAACTGCCGGCGGGCGTGAATGCCCACGAATTCAAGAGCCCGGTGCTGTTGGCCGAAGGTCTGGCGCTGAACGTCGCCAAGCAGTTGAGCGATGCCATCGCCGCACGCGGCAACGCGGTGCTGGTGGTCTCTGGCGGTCGCAGCCCGGTAGCGTTTTTTCAGCACCTGGCCAAGCAGGAGCTGGATTGGTCGAAGGTCGTCGTGACCCTCGCTGACGAGCGCTGGGTACCGGTCGAACACGCCGATAGCAACGCTGGTCTGCTCAAGCAGTACCTGCTCAAAGGGCCGGCGGCGAAAGCAAAGTTCCTGAGCCTTTATAGCGCGGCGGCCAACGTCGAGCAGGCTGCGGAACAGGCCGACCGTCTGCTCGCGGAATTACCGCCGATTGACGTGCTGGTGCTGGGCATGGGCGATGACGGTCACACAGCGTCGCTGTTCCCTGACAGCCCGAACCTGACTGAAGCCTTGCAGGCTGACGGCAGCCGTCGCTGCTGGCCGATGCTGGCGCCGAGTGTGCCGCGTCAACGCCTGACCATGAGCCGTGCGCTGCTGGCTTCGGCGAAGCACAAGATTCTGTCGATTTCCGGTCAGTCGAAACTGACCACTCTGAATGCCGCACTGGCATCCGACGACGTCGCGGCCATGCCGGTGCGCGCGTTTCTGCAACCCACGTTAGAGATTTACTGGTGCCCATGAGCCAAGGAACAGCCGCTATGACAACCCCATCCCCGACCGTTTCCATGGCGGACAAAGTTGCCCTGATCGACAGCATCTGCGCCAAGGCGCGGATCCTGCCAGTGATCACCATCGCCCGTGAACAGGACGTGCTGCCACTGGCCGACGCTCTGGCCGCCGGTGGCCTTACCGCGCTGGAAGTGACCCTGCGTTCGCAGTTCGGTCTCAAGGCGATCCAGATCCTGCGTGAGCAGCGTCCGGAGCTGGTGACCGGTGCCGGCACCGTGCTCGACCGCAACATGCTTGCAGCAGCGGAAGCGGCGGGTTCGCAATTCATCGTCACCCCGGGCATCACCCGTGACCTGCTCGAAGCCAGTGTCGACAGCCCGATTCCGCTGCTGCCGGGCATCAGCAATGCCTCCGGCATCATGGAAGGCTATGGCCTGGGCTATCGCCGCTTCAAACTGTTCCCGGCGGAAGTCAGCGGTGGCGTGGCAGCGATCAAGGCCCTCGGCGGCCCGTTCGGCGAAGTGAAATTCTGCCCGACCGGTGGCGTCGGCCCGGCCAACATCAAGAGCTACATGGCGCTGAAAAACGTCATGTGCGTGGGCGGCAGCTGGATGCTCGATCCCGAGTGGATCAAGAACGGCGACTGGGCGCGCATTCAGGAATGCACCGCCGAGGCCCTGGCGCTGCTCGACTAAAAGTTTTACCTGACACTTCGTTGTGTGTTCTACGGCTTTACGGTGCGCTTGGTCGGTGCACCGTTTTTTTTTGCCCGAGAAAAACCAAACCCCTGTAGGAGCTGCCGCAGGCTGCGATCTTTTGATGTTGTTTTTTAATCAAGATCAAAAGATCGCAGCCTTCGGCAGCTCCTACAGTGGGGGCGTGCGGGATCACCGTTACGCTGCGATACATAGTTACCGCACCGACAACCTCGTGCGCCGTTAATCTGCGTTCTCTTATGGAAGAGAGAACGGGTCATGGAACGAGACACTTCAACCGCACCTTCATCATCGATCTATCAATTGGCCCCCGAGCAGATCGCCGGGCCGTACTTTCGCAATCCCAAATTGCTGCGGCGCAACATCAGCGATGGCGCCGAGGGGCTGCCCTTGCTGCTGCGCCTGAGCATCGTCGACGCGATGACCGGTCAACCGGTGAGCGGGGCACTGGTGGACATCTGGCACTGCAATGCACGGGGCGCCTATTCGGGGTGGAGCCGGATCAATCCGGATCTGGAGGTCGACTCCGATGCCATCGGCTCGGTGCCGCGCACCGACGATGACACTTACCTGCGCGGCAGCCAGTTCTGCGATCAGCAGGGGCGGGTGCGCTTCACCACGATCTATCCGGGTTTCTATGCCGGTCGGGCGCTGCACATTCATGTGGCGGTGCGCATGGTCAGCGGCAGTGAATATCTGGAGGAGCGCAATGTGGCCTGGGTCGGTCAGCTGTATTTCCCCGAAGTGGTGTCACGCGCGGTGCTCAATGCCCGGGACTATCGCGGGCGTGCCTCGGCACCGTTGAACAACGCCGATGACAGCTACTACAGCAACATGCGCGGCGAAGATTCGACCCTGACCGTGTGGCCGATCGGCCGCGACTCTCACGAGGACGGATTTTTCGGCCACCTGACCATCGGCATCGATACGTTCGCCGCCTCGGCACAGATCAAGCCCGAGGACTTCGACAAGTTCACCGTGTAAGCGGATCAGCGCAGCTCGTTGAGTGCACGGGTCAGCGACTGCATGTCAGCCGCAGTGGTGGTCAGCCCCGGCGTGATGCGGATGCTCGGCCCGCTCGCTGCGCCGTTGCGCACCACGGTGAACAGGTTGTACTCGTTGAGCAGGCGCTCGACCATTGCCTGTTGATCGGCGTGGCGTGTGAAACGCATCGAGGTGATCCCGCAATACAGGCGCGGATCGTCCGGAGTCATGACCTCAATTCCTGGCAGGTGTCGCACCGCGCTGACCCACAGGTTGCGCAGGTAATTGAGCCGTGCACCTTTGGCTGCGGCACCACCGAGCGAACGGTGCTCCTCGAACACCAGCGGCAGCGACATCAGCGCCGGAATGTTCGGCGTGCTGTACGGCGTGCGCGCGCGGATGTCGCTGGCGGGGAAGTGCATTTCGCCCATGTCCGGATCGATGTCGGCCAGACGCTGCGGGGCGATGTACAGAAAGCCCAGGGTCAGCGGTGCGCCGATCCACTTGTGCAGGTTGAAACCGGCGAAGGCGATGCCCATCGCTTCGAGATTGAAGTCGATCTGGCCAAGCGCGTGAGCGCCGTCGAGGATGATGTCCACGCCATGCTGTTTCGCCAGTTCGGCGATGGCCTGCACCGGCATCACCAGCCCGGTACGGTGGGTGACATGGGTCAGGGCCATCAGCTTGAGTTTCGGATAGCGGATGAAGGTTTCGCGATAGCTGTCCAGCAGGCTGTCGAAACTGGCCGGATGCGCATGGTTGATCTCGATCACATCGACGCCGCGATGGCGTGACAGCCAGCGCATCGCGCCCTTGACCGTGTCGTATTCCAGGTCGCTGATCAGTACCTGATCGCCGGGCAGCAGGCGATTGTAATTGCGGATCAGCGACTGCAGCGCATCGCTGGCGTTGCGGGTGAACGCCACGCTCTGCGCGCGCACGCCGATCAGCTCGGCCAGTTGCGCACGGATGTCGAGGCTGTCGTGCTGTTCGAAACGCTGGCGCACATACACCGAGTTGCTGGTGTTGATCAGCTCGATGTTGCGCTGGTAGTCCTCGATCACCGTGCGCGACATGCGTCCGAAGTAACCGTTCTCCAGGTTCAGCGGGCCGGTTTGCGCTTCGTAGCGATCGGCGAAGGTTTGCCAGAAAGCTTCGTCACGGGCGCGGCGGGTGTTGTCAGGCATGGTCGAGGCTCTAGGGAGGAGGGCGCTTCAGTGGCGCGGGGCAGGTTTGCCGTGTTTGGCGCGTAGCGGTTCGAGCAGGTCCGACAGGCCGTTATGGTCGATCTCCTGCATCAGCGCCAGCAGTCCGCCGAGTTCGCCGTGAGGAAAGCCTTCGCGAGCAAACCAGTTGAGGTAAGGCCCCGGCAGGTCGGCAATGATCCGGCCCTTGTACTTGCCGAAGGGCATTTCACGGGTGATCAACAGTTCAAGTTTTTCAGGATTCATCAATGGCGATCATCTGGATTCAATCAGTCAGGAAAATACAGGCATTCTGCATGCAGGCCAAATGACAGATCATGCAAATAACCGTGATACAGATGGTTCATTTATTTTTAAGTCATTGAAAAATAAAGAAAATAATCTTTTTGAAAAGCTGGCACGCACACTGCAATAACCCTTGCATCTTCAACCAACCGCAAGGAATTGAAAAATGACTGACATGAATAAAGAAGCCATCTCTGTACTCAACGACCTGATCGAAACCTGCAAGGACGGCCAGGAAGGGTTCAAGACTTGCGCTGAAGACATCAAGCACCCGGAACTCAAGACTCTGTTTGTGACCCGTTCTGCCGATTGCGCGACTGCCGCCGCAGAACTGCAGGCTGAAGTGCGTAAACTGGGCGGTGATCCGGAAACCTCTACCAGCGTCAGCGGTGACCTGCATCGTCGTTGGGTCGACGTCAAAGCCATGTTCACTGGCAAGGACGAAGAGGCTGTGCTGAACGAAGCCGAGCGCGGTGAAGACCACGCCCTGAAGGCTTATCGTGAAGCCATCGAGAAAATCAACAAACACGGCCTGGTCGGCATCCGTGACCTGGTTGAGCGTCAGTACCACGGCGTACAACGCAACCACGACCAGGTGAAAGCCCTGCGTAACCAGGCTCGCGCTCGTTCGTAAGCGTTCGCAGGTTAAAAAAAACGCCAGCTGGTCTGGCGTTTTTTTATGCGTGAGGGGAAAGCCAAAGATCGCAGCCTGCCGCAGCTCCTACATTGGAATGCGTTCCCCTGTAGGAGCTGCCGAAGGCTGCGATCTTTTAATCAGCCAATGCTGATCGCCGGCAACGTCGGCAAGGTTACGGTCTGCTGTTTACGCGGCGCGAGAATCTCAGCCTCGCCATCCACCACCAGTTCATCGCGCTGGTTGAACACGCGAGTGGCGATGCGCACGCGAAACTTCGGCAGCTTTTCGAGGATTTCCAGGCGCACGGTCAGGGTGTCGCCAATCTTCACCGGCTTCTGAAAGCTCATCTGCTGACCGATGTAGATGGTGCCCGGGCCAGGCAACTCGCAGGCAACCGCCGCGCTGATAAGGGCACCGCTGAACATGCCGTGGGCGATGCGTTCCTTGAACATGCTGGCGGCAGCGAACTCGGCGTCCAGGTGCACCGGGTTGTGGTCGCCCGACATTGCGGCGAACAGCTGAATGTCGCGCTCTTCGACAGTCTTGCTGTAGCTGGCAGTCTGGCCGACTTCGAGGGCTTCGTAAGGGATGTTGGTAACCTGGGTCATCGGTCTTGATTCCTGTGACGGATTAAAGTGAATCCACAAAAAATTATTCGCTGCGATGCGGACGGCGATGGCTCAGCGCCTGGTCGATCCAGGTCAGCACATCGGCAATCACTTCGTCGCGATTGGTTTCGTTGAACAATTCGTGCCGCGCCTGCGGGTAGATCTTCAGTTGCAGGTTCTGGCTGCCGGCCGAGCGCAACGCCTCGGCCAGATCTGTCAGACGCTTGCCTTCGCTCACCGGATCACATTCACCGCCGATCACCAGCAGCGGCAGGCCCGGGTCGATCTGGGCGAGATTGGACGCTTTGCTGATCTGCTGCAAGCCGCCGAGCAAGTCGATCCACAATTGATTGGTGCAGCGGAAGCCGCACAACGGGTCGTTGGCATACAGATCGACCTCGACCGGGTCGCGGCTCAGCCAGTCGAACGGCGTGCGCGCCGGTTTGAATTTTTTGTTGAACGAGCCGAACGACAACCACTCGATCAGCGCACTGCGGCCCTTGCCCCCCTGACGCAGTTTTTCGAAACGGGCGATTTGTCGCGCCGCGCCGTAAAGCGCCACCGGCTGGAAGTTCGAACCGCTGAGAATCGCCCCGTGCAGGCTGGCGCTGTGATGCAGCAGGTAACCCTGGGCGAGATAGCTGCCCATGCTGTGCCCGAGCAGGATGATTGGCACGTCGGGATGCTGCTGGCCGATGTGCTGATTGAGATTGGCCAGATCGCCGATCACCTTGCACCAGCCGTCGTCATCGGCGAAATGCCCGAGTGTCCCGTGTTCGGCGGTTTTGCCATGGCCGCGCAGATCCGGGGCGTACACACCGTAGCCTTGAGCACAGAACGCGTTCGCCAGCCGCTCGTAGCGAGCGCTGTGCTCGGCCATGCCGTGGGCCAGCAGGATCAGCGCTTTCAAGGGCGCAGCCGGCAGCCACTGGTTGACGAACAGGCGGCTGCGGTCACTCGCGTCCAGCCAAAAGCCTCGGTGGATCATGGCAATTCCTTTTTATCGAGCGGTATCGGCCCGCAGTCGTAGCATTGTATAGCGCGTCCGATCAGCTCACGCCACGGCAGGAAGATTCATACGATCAATGTCGCCATCGCCCATATTTGCCTCAATGGCCATAACTGCTAGTGTCCGTGAAGCTCCGCTTTTTGCTTTGTGCCCTCAGGGATCAGCGCGAAACCACAGAAAAGCGGCTCCCGGATCGATTCAGGTAAAGAGGACAAGAACAATGCAACCTGATTTCTGGAATGACAAACGCCCCGCCGGCGTACCACTGGACATCGACATGGGCGAGTTCAAGTCGGTGATCGAGGTGTTTGAGCGTTCCTGCAAGAAATTCGCCGACCGTCCGGCCTTCAGCAATATGGGCGTGACCCTGACCTACGCTGAACTCGAACGCTACAGCGCGGCGTTCGCCGGTTACCTGCAAGCTCACACCGATCTGGTGCCGGGGGATCGCATCGCGGTGCAGATGCCCAACGTGCTGCAATATCCGATTGCCGTGTTCGGTGCCTTGCGCGCCGGGCTGATCGTGGTCAACACCAACCCGCTGTACACCGCGCGCGAGATGCGCCACCAGTTCAAGGACTCCGGTGCCCGCGCGCTGGTGTACCTGAACATGTTCGGGCAGAAGGTCCAGGAAGTGCTGCCGGACACTGACATCCAATACCTGATCGAAGCGAAGATGGGCGACATGATGCCCACCGCCAAGGGCTGGCTGATCAACACCGTGGTCAGCAAAGTGAAGAAAATGGTCCCGGACTATTCGCTGCCGCAGGCGATCTCGTTCAAGAGTGCGCTGCGCCTGGGCCGTGGTCTGGGGATCAAGCCGTTGAAAGTCGGTCTCGACGACATCGCCGTGTTGCAATACACCGGCGGCACCACCGGCCTGGCCAAGGGCGCGATGCTGACCCACGGCAACCTCGTGGCGAACATGCAGCAGGTGCGCGCGTGTCTTGCGCAATTGGGGCCTGACGGTCAGCCGCTGCTGCGCGAAGGGCAGGAGGTGATGGTGGCGCCACTGCCGCTGTACCACATCTATGCCTTCACCGCGAATTGCATGTGCATGATGGTGTCCGGCAACCACAACGTGCTGATCACCAACCCGCGGGACATCGCAGGCTTCATCAAGGAGCTGAAGAACTGGCGCTTCTCGGCGTTGCTCGGACTGAATACGTTGTTCGTCGCGCTGATGGAGCACCCGGACTTCAAGACCCTGGATTTTTCCAGCCTCAAGCTGACCAACTCCGGCGGTACCGCGCTGGTCAAGGCCACCGCCGAGCGCTGGGAGCAGATCACCGGTTGCCGCATCACCGAGGGTTACGGCCTCACGGAAACGTCGCCGGTGGCCTGCACCAACCCGTATGGCGACCAGTCGCGTCTGGGCACGGTCGGTCTGCCGGTGCCGGGTACGCTGCTGAAGGTCATCGATGACGAGGGTGTCGAGCAGCCGATGGGCGAGCGCGGCGAGTTGTGCATCAAGGGCCCGCAGATCATGAAAGGCTACTGGTACAAACCCGAAGCCACCGCCGAAGTGCTGGACGCCGAAGGCTGGTTCAAGTCCGGTGATATCGCGGTGATCGACCCGGACGGCTTCGTGCGCATCGTCGATCGCAAGAAGGACATGATCATCGTCTCCGGTTTCAACGTGTACCCCAACGAGATTGAGGACGTGGTGATGGCTCACCCGAAAGTCGCCAACTGTGCGGTGATCGGCGTGCCGGACGAACGTTCGGGCGAAGCGGTGAAGCTGTTCGTGGTGGCGCGGGAAACCGGGGTCAGCCTCGAAGAGCTCAAGGCTTATTGCAAAGAGAATTTCACCGCTTACAAGGTGCCGAAACACATCGTGCTGCGCGAGTCGTTGCCGATGACGCCGGTCGGCAAGATTCTGCGGCGGGAGTTGCGCGACATCGCTTAAAGAGCAGAAGCGAAAAGATCGCAGCCTTCAGTGTAGTGGTTCAGTTTTATTAAACCACTCCGTAGGAGTATTAGGCCGCCTGCTGCTCAAATAGCGCAGGCGGCAATTGGTTCGAGGCAGAGTGGCAACGACGATGGTTGTAGTGATGAACAAAATCCATCACATCCTTCTCCGCTTCGAAATGGTTTTGGTAGCCGTTTTCCGGCATCCAATCGTGTTTCAACGTCCTGAAATAGCGCTCAACAACTGCGTTATCCCAGCAGTTCCCTCGACGACTCATGCTCTGAACGATCCGGTTTTCTGCCAAGCAGCCAACAAATCGATCAGCGGTGTACTGGCAGCCTTGGTCTGAGTGAAATAGCAACGCAGGCATCGGACGGCGTAGTGACACTGCTAACCTTAGCGCCCTTGCAGACAGCTCAGCATCGGCAGTTCGGGAACAGGCCCACCCCACAATTCTGCGTGAAAACAGATCCATCACCACCGCCAGATAAAGCCAGCTATTTCCGACTCGGATGTAGGTAATGTCGCCGGCCCAAAGGGTGTCTGGCTGGGTCGGATTAAAACGCCGATCAAGTATGTTCGGTGCAACAATCGCTGGTTTCGTAGCGCGTCGATAGTGGGCATAACACGGTCTGCGTCGGTGTAGGCCAAAGGTGTTGATCAGCGTGCGCATTCGACAGCGCCCAATAAAAATCCCCTCTTTTCTTAGCTCTCTGGAAAACCCACGAGTACCTAACGCCTCACGATGTTCTTTATGCATCGCACGAAGTTTACGCCTCAGCAAGCGCAGTTCAGGCTTCAGGCGCTTGGGTTTACGCTTGGTGTAATAGCTGCTTCGGGCAACACCAAGCACTGAGCACATGCGCCGAATCGACATTGCACCTCGAACGCCATCAATCACTTGGTTCGACCGAACAGAACCTTTAGATGAGAGGGCAATTGCTTTTTTAGCACTTGGTTCTCGGCTTCAAGCAGTGCCAGCTTTGCCTGGAGCGATTCGATCAGTTCCTGATCCTGCAATCGCGGTGGCTGCGACATGCCTTCCTGCTCTCGACGCCAGCGCGAAACCCAGCGACGCAGGGCCGTAGGGCCCACATTAGTAGCTTCACAGGCTTTAGGGATGGAGTAATTCATCTCCACGACCAAGCGAATGGCTTCTGCTTTTTCCTCTGACGTGACAACCCGATATCCCATGATGCTTCCTTAAATCGACGCTCCTACATCATGGTCTAAAAAAATTCGACCACAACACAGCAGCTCCTACAGGGTGTACTCAATTCAATGTAGGAGCTGCCGCAGGCTGCGATCTTTTGCTTTCAAGGCCCGGAAAACCGGAGCTTTCAGGGCGGTATAGGATTTTTGCTCTAAAATGACTATTAGAAAGTCTTGAGTCATTAAAGTGACCATGGAGGCCGCTTTTGGCTCTAGTCGGCCCTCGGCAAAGCTGCTACTCTCGGCGCGCTTTGTGACTTCTCGGCCTGTAGAAAAGCCAGATTCACCAATACAAAACACACACCAATAATAATCGCATCAAATGCGGTGAAGAATTCGCGTTGCTGAGGAGTGGGCTTCCATGATCGAAGACTTTTGGAAGGATAAATACCCGGCTGGAATTGCTGCCGACATCAATCCAGACGAGTACCCGAATATTCAGGCAGTGTTGAAGCAATCCTGCCAACGCTTCGCCAACAAGCCGGCTTTCAGCAACCTGGGCAAGACAATCACCTACGGTGAACTGTACGAATTGTCCGGTGCGTTTGCCGCGTATCTGCAACAGCATACCGACTTGCAGCCCGGTGATCGAATCGCCGTGCAACTGCCCAACGTTCTGCAGTACCCGGTCGCCGTCTTTGGTGCAATCCGCGCCGGGCTGATCGTGGTCAACACCAACCCGCTGTACACCGCGCGGGAAATGGAACACCAATTCAACGACTCCGGCGCCAAGGCGCTTGTCTGCCTGGCCAACATGGCGCACCTGGCGGAAGCCGTGGTGCCGAAAACCGGGGTCAAACACGTTATCGTCACCGAAGTCGCCGACCTGCTGCCGCCGGTCAAGCGCCTGCTGATCAACAGCGTGATCAAGTACGTGAAGAAGATGGTCCCGGCCTATCACCTGCCTAAAGCCGTCAAGTTCAACGACGTGCTGAGCAAGGGCCAGGGCCAGCCTGTGGCCGAAGCCAATCCGCACAGCAGCGATGTCGCGGTGTTGCAGTACACCGGCGGCACCACCGGCGTGGCCAAAGGCGCGATGCTCACCCATCGCAACCTCGTCGCCAACATGCTGCAGTGCAAGGCGCTGATGGGCTCCAACCTCAATGAAGGTTGCGAGATCCTGATCACCCCGCTGCCGCTGTACCACATCTATGCGTTCACCTTTCATTGCATGGCGATGATGCTGATCGGCAACCACAACATCCTGATCAGCAACCCACGCGACCTGCCGGCGATGGTCAAGGAACTGTCGAAGTGGAAGTTCAGCGGCTTTGTCGGTTTGAACACGCTGTTCGTGGCGCTGTGCAACAACGAAGGTTTCCGCAAGCTGGACTTCTCCAACCTGAAAGTCACCCTGTCCGGCGGCATGGCCCTGCAACTGGCGGCCGCCGAGCGCTGGAAAGCGGTGACCGGTTGCTCGATCTGCGAAGGTTACGGCATGACCGAAACCAGCCCGGTGGCCACGGTCAATCCGATCCAGAACATCCAGATCGGCACCATCGGCATTCCGGTGCCGTCGACCCTGTGCAAAGTCATCGACGATGCCGGTGTCGAGCAGCCTATGGGCGAAATCGGCGAGCTGTGCGTCAAGGGCCCGCAAGTGATGAAGGGCTACTGGCAGCGTCAGGAAGCCACCGATGAAATCCTCGACAGCGAAGGCTGGCTGAAGACCGGTGACATCGCGCTGATCCAGCCCGATGGCTACATGCGCATTGTCGATCGCAAGAAAGACATGATCCTGGTCTCCGGTTTCAACGTCTACCCGAACGAACTGGAAGACGTGCTGGCGACCCTGCCGGGCGTGTTGCAGTGCGCGGCCATCGGCGTGCCGGACGAGAAGTCGGGCGAGGCGATCAAGATTTTCATCGTGGCCAAGCCGGGCGTGACCCTGACCAAGGAAACCGTGATGGAACACATGCGTGCCAACGTCACCGGTTACAAGGTGCCGCGTTCGGTGGAATTCCGCGATGCGTTGCCGACCACCAACGTCGGCAAGATCCTGCGCCGCGAATTGCGTGACGAAGAGCTGAAGAAGATCAAGGCCAAGTCCGCCGCCTGAAGCCAAAAGCCCCGCAGATGCGGGGCTTTTTATTGAAGATCAAAAGATCGTCCGATCTTTTGCTTTATGCGGTAGTTACTGCCGGAACGGCGCGAAATTCACGTTGGTGCCCGCCGGACGCATGTCCTGCAGGTACGAATCCTTGTCCGCACTCAATTCCAGGCTCAACGCCGCCTTGCGCTTGCCTTCGTTGCGAATCACCAGGCCTTCGAGCTTTTCGCGCAGGAATACGGTCGGCACTTTCAGGTGCAGCAGTTCGTCGGTGGCCGGGGTGTGCATCAGCAAGTGAATCCACTCGTACTGACCGACGGCCAGGCGCGACACCGGCAGGTCGAACCACCAGATGTTGCGGTTGCGGTTCAGTTCGGCGAAGTGGCAGTTGTTGGTGCCGAGCACAGCGCCGCCCAGTTCCTGGTTGCGACGGGCAATGGCCTGCTTTTTATCGAGTTTCATAACATTCCTGCGGGATCTGATCGTTGGCGCACGGCGCCCATAGGTGCGCATTCTCGGGGCTTGCGGGGCAAACATAAAGCCCAACCTGCATGGCACGACGAAATGAACGGCAAAAATAAATGAAACTCGTGGCAAACCCGCCCGGTCAATCATTACGTACTGACTTTTCCCCTTCAATGCACCAAGGAGAAACACCATGAGTAGCACAGGCGATAAAGTAAAAGGCATGGCCAACGAAGCAGTCGGCAACGTCAAGCAAGGCGTCGGCAAAGCAACCGACAACACCAAGCTGCAGGCCGAAGGCAAGGTTCAAGAGAAAAAAGGCGAAGCTCAACAAGCAGTGGGCAAAGCCAAAGACGCCATCAAGAAAGGTGTCGACAAGGCGTAATCCCGCCTTGAACGAAACACATGAGCGGCCATCCAAGGATGGCCGTTTTTGTGTCAAAACCCGACAGCCATCCACGAAGGTCGCCAAGTAGGCTACCGTGATGTAGAAAACGGCCCCTGAGTCGCCACGACTTCAACCTGTAATGCGGCGAAAGGAGACGCGAATGATTTTTCCAGACATGAAAGGTCTGCCACTGCACCGGGTAATGGTGCGCACGGTCACTGAATTCGTCGACGACGAGATGTCGACCTACGCCTCGGCACTGGCCTACCAGATGCTGTTCTCGCTGTTCCCGTTCATTCTGTTCCTGATTGCCCTGATCGGTTTCCTGCACCTGCCGGACTTCTTCACCTGGTTGCGCCTGCAGTCGGAACTGGTGCTGCCACCGCAAGCGCTGGAACAGGTCAACCCGGTGATCGATCAGTTGCAGCAGTCCAAGGGCGGCTTGCTTTCGGTCGGTATCGTCATCGCCCTGTACACCGCGTCTGCCGGTGTGCGCCTGATGATGAGTGCGATGAACGCCGCTTACGACGTGGTCGAGGGCCGGCCGATCTGGAAGCGTTTTCCGCTGTCGGTGTTCTACACCGTCGGCATTGCCGGCATGTTGCTGGTGGCAGCCGCGCTGATGGTGCTCGGGCCGCAGGTGATGGGCTGGATTGCCGCGCAGGTGGGCCTGGAAGACTTCATCGTCACCGTGTGGACGATTGCGCGCTGGCCGGTGATCGTGATCCTGATGATGGTCGCCGTGGCACTGATCTATTACGTGATGCCCGACGTCAAACAGGAATTCCGTTTCATCACCCCCGGCTCGGTACTCGCCGTGGTGGTGTGGATCATCGCCTCACTGGGCTTTGCTTTCTACGTCAAAACCTTCGCCAACTACAACGCGATGTATGGCAGCATCGGGGCGATCATCGTGCTGTTGCTGTATTTCTACATTTCCTCGGCGGTGCTGCTGCTCGGTGCGGAGATGAATGCGGTGATCGAACACATGTCCAGCGAGGGCAAGGATGAGGGCGAGAAAGTCCCCGGCGAACTCGATGAACATCCCAAACAACATGTCTCTGGCCTGGGGCGTGACCACTCGCTCAAGCCGGACACTGACGAAGCCCGACCATGATCCGTGAAATCCTCAAAATGGGCGACGAACGCCTGCTGCGCATTGCTCCACCGGTGCCGCCGGAAATGTTCGACAGCCCCGAGCTGTGGCAACTGATCGATGACATGTTCCAGACCATGGAAAGTGTCGGTGGCGTGGGCCTGGCTGCGCCGCAGATCGGCGTCGACCTGCAACTGGTGATCTTCGGTTTCGAGCACAGCGAACGTTATCCGGAAGCCGAAGCGGTGCCGCAGACGATCCTGATCAATCCGCTGATCACGCCGCTGAGTCCGCTGACCGAGGAGGGCTTTGAGGGCTGTCTGTCGGTGCCCGGCCTGCGCGGCGCGGTGGATCGGTTTCAGCAGATTCGCTACGAAGGCTTTGATCCCAAGGGCGAGCCGATCGTACGTGTGGCGTCAGGCTTTCATGCGCGGGTGGTGCAGCACGAGTGCGATCATCTGATCGGCCGCTTGTATCCGTCGCGGATTACCGATTTCAGCAAGTTCGGCTTTACCGAGGTGATGTTCCCGGATCTCGATCCCACAGCCGGCGATTAAGCAAAAATCAAAAGATCGCAGCCTTCGGCAGCTCCTACACCGATCTCTGTAGGAGCTGCCGCAGGCTGCGATCTTTTGATCTTCAAACAAGCCCCATCGCAATCATCGGCTTGCTCCGCGCATACCTGCTCAACCGTTCGGCCAGCGCGTAGGGCAGGGCAGGGTCGAAGCTGAAGCCACGCCGCTCGTAAAACCCGCGCAAATCCGGATGGCAGAACAGCCACACCGGGTCCTGCAGATCCTTCACTGCCGCCGCAATCAACTGCCCGGCAATCCCTTGCTCACGGCAATCCGGATCGACAAACAGCCCGGTCAGCCAATACCCGCCCGCCACTGGCCGCAGGCACAGCGCGGCGACGATGTCCTCGCGCCGCGCCACCCACAACTGCGCATCGCGCACCGCCTTCATCGACGATTGGTGGCGGCGGTAAAACTTGTTCATCAACGGCCACAAAGGCTCATCGAGCAGGCTGTATCGGGTATCGGGCATGGGATCGGACTGGCGGCGGGCAAAGCGCCGATTATAAAAGAACGCGCGACGCGCGATAGGTGTATACCTGAGCCTACATCCCTGTGAGTGGAGTACGCATCATGTCCAAAGGTATGGATTCAAAGAAAGCCGCGAAGAAGAAACCGGCCAAGACAGCGATTGAAAAACGTGCAGAGAAGAAAGCCAAGAAGGTCGATATTTTCGGTCATTGATCACGTCCTTCGGGAGCCCGTCCCCCGGGCTCCCGTTTCAGCGCAAAAATAATCTGCAAGATTGCTCGGCTTCGTTGCACAGAAGGGGACGATTCCTGTTCCGAGCCACGCCATGCCGAATTACTTCGACGCCGACCATCGCCAGCAGATCGAAACCCTGCGCCAGCGCTTCACCGCCCGCACCGAGTGGCCGACGTGGCTGCTGCTGATCGGGGTGTATGGCGGCTGGTTCGCAATCATCCTCAACAGTCAGTGGCTCGGTCGCGGCTTGAGCACATTGCTGCTGATTCCGCTGCTGGTGCTGTGGCTGTCGATTCAGCATGAATTGCTGCATGGGCATCCGACCCGCTCGGTGCTTTTCAATAAAATCCTCGGCTATGCACCCTTTGCGGTGTGGTACCCGTACACCTTGTATCGCGACAGCCATCTGCTGCATCACCGCGATGAACACCTGACCGTGCCCGGCATCGATCCGGAAAGCCGTTACCTGACAACGTCGCACTGGCAGGGCAGTTCGCTGTTCGAGCGAGGCCTGCACTGGCTGAACAAAACCGTGCTCGGGCGTTTTGCGATTGGTGCGCCGCTGGGACTACTGGCGTTGGCCGCCGAAGAACTGCAACGCCTGAAAAACCGCGAGCGTCAGGCCTGGTTGATGTGGCTGACCCACGGTGCGTTCAGCGTGTTGATGCTGTGGTTTGTCGCGCGCTTCAGCGTGTTGCCGGTCTGGCATTACCTGCTGCTGATCAGTGTACCGGCACTGTCGATCGCGATGATCCGCTCCTACTATGAACACCGCCCGCACGCACAGCCGGAGCAGCGCACCGTGATCAACGAAGCCGGTTGGCCGTGGCGCTGGCTTTTTCTGAATCTGAATTTTCATCTGGTGCATCACGACCTGCCGGGGCTGGCGTGGTACGACTTGCCAGCGGCCTACCGGATGCGCCGCGAGCAGTGGGTGGCGCGCAGTGGCGGGTTTCTGGTGCAGGGTTATGGGCAGTTGTGGCGGCAGCATGGATTCAGGCCGATCGACAGTCCGCAGCATCCCTTCCACTGACTCAGGACCATCTGATAACCCCTGTGGGAGCTAGCCTGCTAGCGAAAGCGGTGGGCTAATCGATATGGTCTTCGGCTGATAATCTGCAATCGCCAGCAGGCTGGCTCCCACAGGTTATGTATTGTTATGAAAGGCAGTGTATGACCCAACACCACCTCGAACTGCTGATGTACACCGCGCCCGAACCCATTCGCGCGGCCAACGAACGCTGGATCGCCCGCATCCTCGAACACCTCGGCCACTCCCGCCTGAACGCCGCAAGCCTGTCGCTCCCCGAGCTTTGGTTGTCGCCGGATCTGCTGCTGACCCAGACCTGTGGTTATCCGCTGATGACCTTGCTGCGCGATCAGGTACGCATCGTCGGTCGCCCGCGCTACGAACTGCCCGATGCCACTGCCGGCAATCACTGCAGCCTGATTCTCAGCCGTGCAGACGATGCGCGCAAAACCCTGGCGGATTTTCGCGGCAGTCGCGGGGTGATCAACAGTGAAGATTCCAACAGCGGCATGAACCTGTTGCGCCATTGTCTGGCGCCGCTGCACCGCGACGGGCAGTTCTTCGGCGCGGTCGGCATCAGTGGCGCGCACCGCGAGAGTCTGCGTTGGGTGCGTGAGGGGCGCGCTGATCTGGCGGCGATCGACAGCGTGACCTATGCCTGCCTTGCGCAATACGCACCTGAGGAGGTCAACGGATTGCGAGTTGTGGCGCGTAGTGCGTTCAGCCCGACGTTGCCGTTTATTACCGCCGTATCTACTACGGATAAACAGATCGAGCACTTGCGCGAGGTGATGAATCTGACGCTGCTTGAGTTGCCGGATGTGGCGCAGATCCTTGGATTGCCTGAAGTTCTGGCAGCCAGTGAAAGCGATTATCAGGTTGTGCTCGACTATCAGCGTGAGGCTGAAGAGTTGGGCTATGGCCGCTTGCGCTAAAGATCGCAGCCTTCGGCAGCTCCTACAGGTTGAATGCATTCCAATGTAGGAGCTGCCGAAGGCTGCGATCTTTGGCTCTTATATCTCTAAAAAGAATATAAAAATGAAATATAAATCTTATTAATGCATAAGGCGCCTTGCTACGATCGCGCCACCGGATCACCGGACATTCAGCGACCCTTGCCCAGGAGCCCTTATGTCCGGCGCCGACACCGCTCACCACAATCATCTCGACGCTCTGTTCCGCGCCCACTACCGCTGGCTGTGCACTTACTTGCGCCGATATCTGCACGACGCCGCAGGCGCGGAAGACATCGCCGCCGAAACCTTCGCGCAATTACTTCAGTCACCCAGTGTCACGGCGATCCGTGAACCCCGCGCGATGCTCACCACGATTGCCCAGCGCCTGCTCTATCAGCGCTGGCGCCGGGCGGATCTGGAGCGCCGGCATGCGCAGCAGATCGACGTCGACGTTGCCACTTCGCCTGAAGAACTCGCGCAACTGAGCCAGACCCTCAAACGCCTCGACCACAGCCTGCAACGCCTGCCCGGCAAGGTTCGTTCGACCTTCCTGCTGGCGCGGATCGATGGCCTGACCTACCCGCAAATCGCCGCCGAACTGGGCATTTCCCAGCGTTCGGTCAGCGCTTACATGAGCCGTTCCCAGGCCCTGTGCGATCGCCACAGCGCCAATCAAATCCTGACAGACAAGAGGTCCGCATGAGATCGATCAAAACCCTGCTCGGCCGTTCGTTGCTGGCGCTGAGCCTGAGCGTTGGCGCTGTTTCGGCGGCGGAGAAAACCGCGCCGATCCACTTCGGTGACATTACCTGGGAGAGCGGCAGTTTCATCACCGAAGTGCTGCGCCTGATCGTCGAAAAAGGCTACGGCTACCCGACCGACACGCTGCCGGGCAGCACCGTCAGCCTGGAAGCAGCACTGGCGAAAAACGATATTCAGGTGATCGGCGAGGAATGGGCCGGACGCAGTCCGGCGTGGGTCAAGGCCGCCAATGAAGGCAAGGTGTTTGGCCTGGGCGATACGGTGAAAGGCGCGACCGAGGGCTGGTGGGTGCCGGAATACGTGATCAAGGGCGACCCCGAGCGCGGCATCAAACCGTTGGCCCCGGAGCTGAAATCGGTGGCCGACCTGCCGCGCTACAAGGACGTATTCCGCGACCCGGAAGACCCGCGCCGTGGGCGTTTCCTCAACAGCCCGACCGGCTGGACCTCGGAGATCGTCAACAGCCAGAAGCTCAAGGCTTATGCGCTGACCGACAGCTTCGTGAACTTCCGCACCGGCTCCGGCGCGGCGCTGGATGCCGAGGTGGCGTCGTCGATCAAACGCGGCAAACCGGTGCTGTTCTACTACTGGTCGCCGACGCCGTTGCTCGGTCGCTTCAAACTGGTGAAGCTCGAAGAGCCACCGTTCGATGCCGAAGCCTGGAAAACCCTGGCCGATGCCAACAACCCGAATCCCAAGGGCACCCGCTCGATGCCGGCCAGCCTGGCGATTGGCGTGTCGGCGCCGTTCAAGGCGCAATACCCGGAGCTGGTGACGTTCTTCGAGAAAGTCGATTTGCCGATTGATCTGCTGAACCAGACGCTGGCCGGGATGAGCGAAAAACGCCAGCCGCCACGGCAGGTAGCCGAAGCGTTTTTGCGCGATCAGCCGCAGGTGTGGAGGGCGTGGGTGCCGGGGGAGGTGGCGAGCAAGGTGACGGCGGGGCTGTGAGTTTCTGCCGGTTGATCTGCGTTGTTTGAACTGACGCCTTCGCGAGCAGGCTCGCTCCCATAGGGGATTTTGGCCTGCACAACCTCCTGTGGGAGCGAGCCTGCTCGCGAAGGATCTGCAGCCTTACACCGCTTCCGCCGCCAACGCCGCTATCACGGTCGGCCGCTGCTCAATCCGCGCCTGAAACCGCGCCAGTGCCGGCCACTGCGCCAATTCGATCCCGAACAACCCGGCCCAGCGCAGCACCACAAACAACAACGCATCCGCCACGCTGAAGCCGCTCGGCAGCAGATACTCCTGCTGTTCCAGCACCGCGACCAACACCGCAAAACGCTTGAACAACTTCTCCTTGATCACCTCGGCCGGCAGCCGCTCATCGAACAGTGCACCAAGGCCGCCGTGGATCTCGCTCGAAATGAAATTCAGCCACTCCTGCAAACGCAGCCGGTCGAAACTGCCGGTTGCCGGGGCCAACCCTGACTGTGGTTGCAGATCCGCCAGATATTGCAGGATCACCGGGCCTTCGGTCAGCACCGCGCCGTTGTCCAGTTGCAGTGCCGCGACATAGCCCTTGGGGTTGATCGCGAGAAAGTCTTCGCCGCTGGCCGTGCGCTTGCTGCGGTTGTCGACGCGGATCAGCACGAAGGGCAGCTTCAGTTCGCGCAACACAATGTGCGGCGCCAGTGAACAGGCTTGCGGGGCGTAATACAGCTTCATCTGCAGTGCTCTGGTGAGGATTTGGCGCCAGTGTCATAGTGCGCCGCACCCTCGGTAAAATTAATCTTTCAGAAAGCAGCCATAAGGACAGCTACTGCCATGATGAACCTGATGCATTGGCGGCTGGTGGTCGCCGTCGCCGATCACGGCAACATCACCCGCGCTGCAGAACGGGTCGGCATGACCCAGTCCGGCGCGAGCCAGGCCCTGGCGCTGATGGAAGAAACCCTCGGCGTGCAATTGTTCAGCCGCGAGAGCCGACAGACCTTGCCCACCGCCATCGGCCTGCCGGTGATCGAGCAGGCGCGGATGATGCTCGGCGCGCTGCAGACCATTCGCCAGACCGTCGACAGCGTGCGCCCGATGCTGCGCGGGACGATTCGTCTGGCGAGTTTCCCCATGGTGCTGGCGAGTTTTCTGCCGCCGCTGTTGCGCCAGTTCAATCGGCTGTACCCGGGGATCGAAGTGGTGGCGCTGGAGGTCAGCGATGACGAGGTGGAAACCCTGCTCGCGGCCGGTCTGGTGGATGTCGGCGTGGTGCTCAACCCGGCGCCCGAGCGCAATGCCGGGCCGTTGGGCCGTGATGAATGGGTAGCGGTGGTGCCGGCAGGGCACCCTTTGGCGCTGCGGGGGATCGAGCAGGGCGTCAGCCTGCAAGAACTGACGGCGCTGCCTTTTGTGCTGGCCACCGGCGGTTGCTCGACCAACGCCCGCAGCCTCTCCGCCGAGGCCGGGTTGCAGTTGCAGGATGTGCGGGTCGAAGTGCGTGAATGGAGCAGCGCCTTCACTCTGGTGCGGGAAAACCTCGGCGTGACCCTGGTGCCGGAAATGACCTTGCCGGCCGAGCGCCAGGGCTTGCGCGTGATTGCCCTGCAGCCACGTATCGAACGGGTGTTTTCGCTGGTGCTGCCTGCGGGGCAGACGCCGTCAGCGACGGTGCAGGCGTTGCTGGATCTGGTGGCGGAGACGGCGGTCGCGACAGCTCGCTGAACCGTTTCTTGTGCAAAAAGTGCCAGATACTGGCCGACTAGTGGCCTTGCGCACGGCATGGCGATGGCTATGCTAGCTGTAACTAACTATGTCGACCGTCATCTGTTAGCCGTGATTTCAACGCTGCCAGAGTGCGCAACCCAAGGCACCGGACACTGAACCAACAAGGAGCAAGTTGTACATGGAAGTTTTCTGCACGTTAGGGCTGGCCCGCTGCTGGGCTATCAAGAGAAGGATGTCTTGATTAGAGCGTTGCTGCATGGACCCTCGGATTAAAACATCATTTATCACCTGACAACTTCCTCCCGTGGAGGAATGCGTGTGCCTGTTCTGTGGAACGTAGTGGTGGATGCTGAAAGACCTGACTTTCATCAAATCAAAAGACCGCGCGGAAGGTGATACAACCATGTTCAACCTACATCACAAGGCTGACCTGCAGGAAATCGAGCGTTTCAGCTGCGCCTTGACCGAAGCCAACGCCAAGCTCGAAGCGATCAGCGGTTCCATGGCGATGATCGAATTTACCCCCGAAGGCATTGTTCTGGATGCCAACGAAAACTTCTGCAAGACCATGGGTTACAGCGCCGAGGAAGTGCGTGGCAAACATCACCGGGTGTTTTGCGAAGAAGCGTTTTACCGCAGCGAGGAGTACGCCAAGTTGTGGCGCGACCTGGCCCGGGGTGAGGCGATCAGCGGCACGTTTCTGCGTTTGAACAAGTCCGGCAAGGAGATCTGGCTTGAAGCCAGTTACATGCCGGTGTACGGCCCGGACAAACAAGTCAAAAGTGTGATCAAAGTGGCGTCGGACATCACCGCCCGGGTCAACAAAGAACACGAAGAAGAAAGCATGCTCGCGGCGATCAGCCGTTCGATGGCGGTGATCGAGTTCACGCCCGAAGGCAATGTGATTACCGCCAACGACAACTTTCTGAAAACCATGCAGTACTCGCTCAACGAAATCGTCGGCCATCACCACAGCATGTTCTGTCACCGTTCCGAATCCGAATCGGCGCAGTACAAGGCGTTCTGGGCATCGCTCAATCGCGGCGAATATCACTCGCACCGTTTCGAACGCAAGAACAAGTCCGGGCAGATGGTCTATCTCGAAGCCTCGTACAACCCGCTGTTCGACACCAAGGGTCGTTTGTACAAGGTGGTGAAGTTCGCCAGCGACATCACCCAACAAATGACTACGCTGCAGAACGCCGCGGAATCAGCCCACAGCACTTCGGTACAAAACGACGCCTGCGCGCAAAAGGGCTCACAGGTCGTGCAGCAGACGGTGCAGATCATTCAGGACATTTCCCGCGACCTCAACGAAGCGGCGCTGAGCATCGATGCGGTCAGCAAGCAATCGGACATCATCGGCACCATCGTCCAGACCATTCGCGGGATCGCCGATCAGACCAACCTGCTGGCGCTCAATGCCGCCATCGAAGCGGCCCGGGCCGGTGAGCACGGGCGCGGGTTTGCGGTAGTGGCGGATGAGGTGCGCAGCCTCGCGGCGCGGACCAGTCAGGCGACCCTGGAGATTGTCGAGGTGGTGCGCAAAAACCATGACCTGTCGCTGAGCGCGGTATCGAGCATGCAGTCGAGCCTGAGCCGCACCGGGCTGGGTGTGGAACTGGCGAACGAGGCGGGGGAGGTGATTCTGGAGATTCAGCAGGGATCGCGTCATGTGGTGGATGCGATCGGGCAGTTCAATGCGACGTTGCAGTTGAACTAGCAACTACGCCAAACACCTGTAGGAGTTGCGGCACGCTGCGATCTGTTGATCTTTAAAATCAAGATCAACAGATCGCAGCGTGCCGCAGCTCCTACAGGGTTACTCCGCAACTTTCAGATCACAGCGCCGCGAGAAACTTGTCCGCCAGTTTGTCGCTGTCCTTGACGTCATTGGCGTTGTCTTTTTCCGCTTGCGCCAGCTTCATCTTGTCCTGCAGACGCTCGGCGATCTCTTTGCCGATGGCCAGTTGTTTCTCCGGCGGCATGGCTTTGATGTCGTCTTCGGTGATGCCCATGCTCTGAAGGATACTGTCGCGCAGACGCTGTTCCGGCGACTTGCTCATGTAGTCCTTGAACGCGTCGGTGGCCGAGGTGCCGGTGGTGCTGCCGGCAGCCGTGGCATCGGTGGTTTGCAGACCCACGCGGGTCTTGGCGAAGGCTTCGTCGACGTTATCGCTGATGCGCGTAGCGGCAGCCACTTGCTGGGTGGCGATCTGCGTGGCCGAATCCTCGACCCTGGAGGTCGCGTCGGTGGCCTGCGACTGGGCCTGGTTCTGCAGCGATTGCAGCATGGCGCCGTGCAGGCCGCTTTGCAGACCGGCAGCGGCGGTCGTGGTCGCGTCATCCGCCAGCCGCTTGGGCAGGTGGATGAGCTGCTGCTGTTTGGCACTGACCAACATCATGAAGGAGACCTTTGAGTTATTGCTGACAGGCCTGTCGCAGCAATTAGCGTGCCTTTGCGGCAAATCCCGCAATTGCAACGCGTTGCTGTTGTGGCATGCGCAGCAAAGCGGTCATCCCTTGCCGTCAGGCGGCAGAGGATGACCGTGTGGCCTCAGCGATGGGCAATGTTTTCCAGCGCCAGATTGAGTGTGCGCGGGCCGAACCAGCCGATGGTCAGCATCACGATCAGCATGCTGCTGACAATGAACGCGAGCACCCCGGGCGTGCCGAAGTTGTCGAGGAACAGCCCGATCAGCAGGCTGCTGAACACCGTCGACAAACGACTGAACGAATAGCAGAAACCCACCGCTCGGGCACGGATGTTGGTCGGGAACAGTTCGCTCTGGTACGAGTGATAACTGAAGCTCAGCCAGGCATTGCAGAAGGTGATCATCACCCCGCAGAAGATCAGGCCGAAGGCGCTGGTCTGCAACGCGAACAAAGTGCCGAAAGTCATCGCGCCCAGCGCCGAGCCGACGATCTGCCACTTGTTCTCGAAACGGTTGGCGAACTTGACGAACAGCAACGGCCCGAGCGGGTAGGCGAGGGTGATGATGAACGCGTACATCAGGCTGTGGGTGACGCTCACGCCCTGGCCGGACAGCAGCGCCGGCAGCCAGTTGCCGAAACCGAAGAAACCGATCGCCTGGAACACGTGAAACACGATCAGCATCAATGCCCGGCGCCGATATGGCGGCTGCCAGATATCGGCGAAGCGACCCTTGCCCTCGACATCGACGGGCACCGTTTCCGGAGCGTCCAGCGGTTGACGGTGATCCTTCTCGCAGCGGACCTCGATGTCGTCGAGAATCCTGTTAGCCTCATCGAACCGCCCATGCTGCGCCAGCCAGCGCGGCGACTCGGGCAGGCGCTTGCGCAACCACCAGATGAACAGCGCAAACACCGCGCTCGCCAGCACCACCCAACGCCAGCCGGACACGCCGAACGGCGCCTGCGGCACCAGCCACCACGACATCAACGCCACCGCCGGCACCGAGAGAAACTGCACGAAAAAGGCGAAGGCAAACGCCGAACTGCGCATGCGTTTGGGCACCAGTTCCGAGAGGTAGGCGTCGATGGTCACCAACTCGATACCGAGGCCGATGCCCACCAGAAAGCGCATGCAGATAATGCCCAGCGCCGAGCTTTGAATGCCCATCAGCACCGTGGCCACGGTGTACCAGACCAGCGCAAAGGTGAAGATTGCGCGGCGGCCGAAACGATCGGCCAACGGGCTGAGCAGGCTGGCGCCGAGGAACAGGCCGAGGAAGGTCGCCGACGCGAACGCTGCCTGATCGGAGAAGCCGAACACACCTTGATTACCGGTGGCGAAGATCCCGTCACGGATCAGCCCCGGACTGATGTAGGCGGTCTGGAACAAATCATAGAGTTCGAAGAAGCCGCCGATCGACAACAACGCCACCAGCCGCCAGATCGTGGCGACGGCGGGCAGGCGGTCGATGCGGGCGGAAATCTCGGCGGCGCGTATCGGGTCGATACCGTCGCGTTGCGCGGCGGCAGGGGCGTGAGCAGTCATCGGCGAATCCATTTTTTATTGATGGAAAAGCTTAGCCTGCTATCGGAGTTGATGGGTTGTGAATATCGGCGGTTTGCCCGGGAATACCGCCGATTTTTTGCAATAACTGCTCACCAATTAACGTTTTATGCCGCAGCAGTCGAATCGGGCAGCGCCGACGCCGGCAAGCCGAAGACGCGATCGAACAGCCAGTTGAAGGCAAACGTGTAGCACGGGATGAAGATGATCAGCGCCAGATCCAACAGGAACGCCTGCACCAGACTGATGTTCATCCACCAGGCGATCAGCGGGATCAGGAACACGATCAGCGTCAGTTGAAAACCCACGGCGTGGGCGATGCGCCGTTTGACCGTGCGCGTGCGCGACTTCTGACGGCTTTCCCAGTGCTCGAACAGCGAGGTGTAGATGAAATTCCAGGTCACCGCGATGGTGGTGATGATCACCGCCAGTGGGCCGGTGCTGCCCGGCGAAGTGCCGGACAACAGCGCCAGGCCGAGGGCGGAGAAGGTCATGCCGATCACTTCGTAGAGCGACACGTAGACCAGTTTGCGTTTGACGCCTTGCATGGGGATTTGCCTCTTTCTTGCAACGTGTTGGCCAGCGGGACTGGCGAAGACGGCGAAAGATAGCTTCAATAGGCGTGACAGAAAAAGTCAGTAGCTTTCAGTTTTGCTGATAGGTAGGTGAAGTGAATTTCAACAGCGACAGCATCGAACTGTTCCTTGCGGTGATTGATCGTGGCTCGTTCTCCGCAGCTGCACGCGCTTTGGGCCGTGTGCCTTCGGCGGTCAGCATGGGCATCGGCAACCTTGAGGCGGAGCTTGGCTATGCCTTGTTCGATCGCAGCCACCGCGAACCGCAGCCGACGGCCATGGCGCTGTCACTGGTGCCCCACGCGCGGCTGATCGCCGAGCAGCTCAAGCAACTGCAGGTGCACGCGGTGGAGTTGTCCCTGGGGCTGGAGAGCAAGCTGTCGATTGGTGTGGTCGCGGACATCGACCGTCGGCGTTTGCTCGCCGCGATCAAGGTGATTGCCGAGCGTCATCCGCTGCTCGACATCGAAGTGCTGACCGCGCCGCAGGACGACGTGCTGGCGATGCTGCACAGTGGCCGCGTCAGCGTGTGCCTGGCGTTTGCCGGGTTGAGCATGAACGTGCTGGAGCGTTTTCAGTTTGTCGGCAGCGAACGGATGATCGCCACGCTCGCGGCGGACAGTCCGTTGTTGCAGGGGCAGGATCTGTTTCTCGAAGACCTGGTGCATGTGCGGCAGATTTTCGTTGCCAGCCGCGACTTGCCGATCAGCGAAACCCGGCCGCTGGTGGCCGAATCGCATTGGCGCACCGACACGCTGGAGACCGCGTTGGAGATGGTCGAGGCGGGGCTGGGCTGGGGCAATTTCCCGCTATCGGTGGTGCAGCCGTTGCTCGATACGGGGAGACTCAAGCGTTTGAGTTTCCGTAATATCGAGAACGGCCTGGTATTACCTGTGCATGCCGTCTGGCTCAAGAGCCAGCCACTGCAAAAGGGCGCGGCAGCATTTGTACAACTGCTGAGTCAGCACCAATAGCGCGGATCAAGGCTTTTTCAGCAGGTAATTATCCTGCAGCGTATTGAGCACTTGATTGAAGCTGACCGCATTGCGTCCCAGCTTGGCCATGCGCTCTTCGGGCAAGTAGCTGAATTTTACGTAGAGCAACTTGCCGGACGCTTTCTGTACCTCACTGAGTTTGTCGATGCCAGCCTGAAGACCGGTAAGAGTGCCGGGAATGCTCGCGATGTCGCGCCATGCGCCGCCACCGGGAATGAAGTTGGTCAGTTGCGTGACGATATCTGTCACAGCATCGCCCAAGGGGAACAAGCCGGAGAAACGGCTTTGTGGCGTAAAGGGCGCGATGCCCATATAAATGTCGGG
Source organism: Pseudomonas sp. B21-051 (assembly GCF_024748795.1). Lineage (NCBI taxonomy): Bacteria > Pseudomonadati > Pseudomonadota > Gammaproteobacteria > Pseudomonadales > Pseudomonadaceae > Pseudomonas > Pseudomonas sp. B21-051. The sequence goes on along the minus strand of NZ_CP087166.1, from coordinate 4,504,626 downwards.
AAGTTGACTGATGCGATTCTCGATCTGACGGTCTTTGTGTTTGATCAGGAACTCGATGAGTTGTGTCGAAGTGCCGATCAATACCAATGACTGTACGCCGGCGCCGGTGTCGGTAAACAGATAGTTATTGTTGCTGCCGGCAATGGCTTTCTTCAGTTCGCCGCGATCGAGAATCACGCTGTAGTTGCTACCGGCTTTGACGATGGGGGCTGGTGCGCGCCACAGGCCTGCGGGTTCTGCCAGTGCGGTTGTGGAGAATCCGGCGAGCAGCAAGCTGCTGCCAACCAATGCGATCAGGTGTTTTATTGTGGTGTACATAATTCTTCCTTGAATGAGTTCAAACGCGACTTCGAAATCTGGAAGCGCGTGCAAGGAATCTATAGAGCAAGCTGCGTTAACGAAAGTCGCAATTGATTGCAGTGTGTAAGTTGTATAGAGGCAAGTTGTGGAAGTTTCAAACAAGAGGCGGCCTTTAATAGCTTTATATAAAAGGCCGCAATATTGCGGGGCAACAGGTCAGGTACTTTCGCGAATCTTCAGTTCAAAACCCATATCCTCAACCGGCCGCGCCACGCTATTACCGGCCATTAACGTCAACATCTGCTCCGCCGCGCGCCGGCCGATCGCCTCGCGTGGGGTGTTGATGCTGCTCAGGCGCGGGACCATGTGTTCGGACATCGGCAAGTCATTGAAGCCGAGGATCGCCACCTGCTCGGGGATCCTGATGCCATTGCGCAGCGCTTCGAGCAGGGCGCCCTGCGCCAGGTCGTCGTTACCAAAGAAGATCGCATCGACATCCGGATGCGCCGCCAGCAGTTGCAGGAACAGTTCACCGCCCAGGCCCACGGACGAGGAGCGCGGGGTCAGCACTTCCAGATCCGGGTCGTAGCGCCCGGCCTTCTGCAGGGCTTTGCGGAAACCTTCACCGCGCAACAAGGTGCGCTGATCGAGTTGCGCACCGATGTAGGCCAGACGCTTGCGACCGCGCGAGAGCAAATGTTCGGCCGCGGTTTCGCCGGCGCTGAGCTGCGAGAAACCCACGCAATTCACTCCGGCAGCGCTGTCGAGTTCCATCATGTACACGCAGGGAATATTGCTGGCCTCGATCATCCGCCGCGAACTTTCCGTGCGATCAAACCCGGTCAGCAGCAAACCACGCGGCTGATAAGCCATGTAGTTGCGCAGCAGGTTTTCTTCTTCATCGCGCGAATAATGGAAGTTGCCGATCAGCACTTCGAAGCCTTTGGGCGTCAGCACCCGATGAATGGCTTCCAGCGTATCGATGAACAACAGGTTGGATAGCGACGGCACCAGCACCACCACCGAATGGCTCTGCGCCGACGCCAGGGCGCGGGCGGCAGGGTTGACCACGTAGTTGAGTTCACTGGCTGCTTTCTGCACTTTTTCCACCAGCTCCGTGGCCACGGTGCTGACCCCGCGTAGGGCGCGGGAGGCGGTAATCGGGCTCACGCCGGCGAGGCGGGCAACTTCATTAAGGGTGGGACGGCCGGTGGTGCGAGTGTTTTTATCGTTTTTAGGGGTGGTCATCGGGCGGCTTGCCAAACAAAAATCAAGGCACTAAGGTAGCGCTGTCCTGATGCAGCTGCAAATGCGTAAGCGAGGTCCTGCCTGATCCTCGCTTTTTGGCGTTGGGAGCAAACCTGCTGCAACCCAAAAAAACGACAAGAAGGCGTCGGCAACTTCTGCCTGTGCACTAGAGTCATAGCTAGCAAAGGTAGCGCTGTCTGCGCGCTGAGGTGTTATATGAGTCATCCCATCACCGCCCTGGTCATCATGGGCGTTGCCGGTTGCGGCAAGACGTGCGTCAGCGAGGCCCTGTGCCAATTGAGCGGCGCCACTGCCATTGAAGGCGATACTTTTCATCCGGCCGCCAACATCGAAAAGATGAGCGCGGGGATCCCCCTGAACGACGACGACCGTGCCGGCTGGCTCGACAGCCTGTGCGATGAACTGCGTCGCGTCGATGCATCGGGTAAACGCCCGGTGCTGACCTGCTCGGCCCTTAAACACAGTTATCGCGAAGTGCTGCGCAGTGCCTTGCCGGGCCTGGGCTTCGTGTTTCTTGAGCTGACCCCTGAAGTGGCTGCCGACCGCGTTTCCCATCGCCCGGGCCACTTCATGCCGGCGACGTTGATCGAAAGCCAGTTCGCCACCCTCGAATCGCCGGTCGGCGAGCCGTTGACCCTGGCGCTGAATGCTTCGATCCACAGCGTTGAAGAGCTGGCTGCCCAGGCGCACGTCTGGTGGCAAGCCCACGGTCTGAAACAGGCGGTATGAGTGTGTTGAAAGAGCTAGCGCTGTCCTCACGAATTCTGTTTAACCCGCTTTAATAACAACAACAAGCCAGGAGACACCCCCAATGTTTGGCATGTCCCACGACGCCTACCTGCTGCTCGATGCAGTGGTCACGGTAATCGGCCTGATTATCCTGATCACCAAATTCAAGATTCACCCCTTTATCTCGCTGACCATCGCGGCCGCGTTCCTCGGCCTGACGTCCGGCATGCCGATCGGCACCATCATCAAGGCCTTCCAGGACGGCTTCGGTGGCGTGCTCGGTTTCGTCGGCATCATCCTCGCGCTGGGCACCATGCTCGGCAAAATGATGGCCGAATCCGGTGGTGCCGATCAGATCGCGCAGACCCTGATCCGCGCCTTCGGCAAGGACAAAGTGCAGTGGGCGATGATGTTCGCCGCGTTCCTGGTCGGTATCCCGCTGTTCTTCGAAATCGGCTTCGTGCTGCTGATTCCGCTGGTGTTCATCGTTGCCCGCCGCACCGGTGTGTCGATCATCAAGATCGGTATCCCGCTGCTCGCCGGCCTGTCCGCAGTACACGGTCTGGTGCCGCCGCACCCGGGCCCGCTGCTGGCGATCGGGGTGTTCGGCGCCGACATTGGCAAGACCATCCTCTACGGTCTGATCGTTGCGCTGCCGACGGCAATCATCGCCGGTCCGATCTTCGGTACCTTCATCGCCAAGCACATTCCCGGCACGCCGAATCAGGAGCTGGTCGATCAACTGGCCCGTGAAAGCGACGACTCAACCAAATTGCCGAGCTTCAGCATTACCCTGATCACCGTGCTGCTGCCGGTGTTCCTGATGCTGCTGAAAACCTTCGCTGACGTGGCACTGCCGGACGGTCACTTCTTCCGCACCTGGATGGACATGATCGGTCACCCGATCTCGGCACTGCTGCTGGCCTTGCTGCTGTCGCTGTACACCTTCGGTCACAAGCAGGGCATCGGTTCGCAGCAGATGCTCAAGTGGCTGGACGCGAGCCTGGCGCCAACCGCCGCGATCATCCTGATCATCGGTGCCGGTGGTGGCTTCAAGCAGATGCTGGTGACCAGCGGCGTGGGCGACGTGATCGGCCACATGGCGGTCAGCGCGCAGATCTCGCCGATCCTGCTGGCGTGGCTGGTGGCGGCGGTGATTCGTATCGCTACCGGTTCGGCCACCGTGGCGACCATCACTGGCGCCGGCATCGTGGTGCCGGTGGTGGGGATGATTCCGGGCGTCAACCGTGAGCTGCTGGTGCTGGCCACCGGTGCCGGGTCGTTGATCCTGTCCCATGTGAACGACGCCGGTTTCTGGCTGGTGAAGCAGTACTTCAACATGACCGTGGCCGAGACCTTCAAGACCTGGACCGCGATGGAAACCATCCTGTCGGTGGTGGGCCTGGGCTTTATCCTGCTGTTGTCGCTGTTCGTGTAAGCGGCGCTTTGCAGACACAAAAAAACCGCAGCGATGCGGTTTTTTTGTGGGTCAGGCGAAAGTGCTAACCCTGTAGGAGCTGCCGAAGGCTGCGATCTTTTGATTTTAAAGATCAAGATCAAAAGATCGCAGCCTGCGGCAGCTCCTACAGGGGGATGTGTCAGCCGGCGGTTTTCGGGGCCAGGCCATCCGCCCGGAACATCCCGCGAATCCCGCGCACCGCCTGACGAATCCGGTCCAGGTTTTCAATCAGCGCGAAGCGCACGTGATCATCGCCATACTCACCAAAGCCCACCCCCGGCGAGACGCAGACCTTGGCCTCAGCCAGCAGCTTCTTGGCAAATTCCAGCGAACCCAGATGCGCGTACGCCTCGGGAATCTTCGCCCAGACATACATTGAAGCCTTCGGATTCTCGACCATCCAGCCCAGCTCATGCAGGCCTTTGACCAGCACGTTGCGGCGCTGGCGGTACTGCTCGGCGATGTCGCGCACGCACTGTTGGTCGCCTTCCAGCGCGGCAATCGCCGCCACTTGCAACGGGGTGAAGGTGCCGTAGTCGTGGTAGCTCTTGATCCGTGCCAGGGCGTTGACCAGCTCCGGGTTGCCGACCATGAAACCGATGCGCCAGCCCGCCATGTTGTAGCTCTTGGACAGGGTGAAAAACTCCACCGCGATGTCCTTGGCGCCGGGCACCTGCATGATCGACGGGGCCTTCCAGCCGTCGTAGACGATGTCGGCGTAAGCCAGGTCGTGCACCACCAGCACGTCGTACTGCTTGGCGAGGGCGATCACCCGTTCGAAGAAATCCAGCTCCACGCACTGTGCGGTGGGGTTGGACGGGAAGCCGAGGATCATCATTTTCGGTTTCGGGATCGAACCGCGAATCGCCCGCTCCAGTTCATCGAAGAAGTCCACACCGGGCACCAGCGGCACCGAACGCACCTGCGCACCGGCAATCACCGCGCCGTAGATGTGAATCGGGTAGCTCGGGTTCGGCACCAGCACCGTGTCGCCCTGATCCAGGGTCGCCAGCATCAAATGCGCCAGGCCTTCCTTGGAACCGATGGTGACAATGGCTTCGCTTTCCGGATCGATATCGACCGCGTAGCGTTCCTTGTACCAGTTGGAAATCGCCCGGCGCAGACGCGGAATGCCCTTGGACGTGGAGTAACCGTGGGTGTCTTCGCGCTGGGCGACCTGGACGAGTTTTTCGACAATGTGCGGCGGCGTGGCCCCGTCGGGGTTGCCCATGCTCAAGTCGATGATGTCTTCACCACGACGCCGCGCGGCCATCTTCAGCTCGGCGGTGATGTTGAAAACGTAAGGGGGGAGTCGATCAATGCGCGCAAAGCGGCGCGGCGAACCTTGTTCAGCCATTGTTGCCTCGGATAACGTAAGCGCCCGGAACCGTCCGAGCGACGCTGGTCACTGCGGTGACCTGTGGCGGAAGATAAGGGCAGCGATGGCGGACTGTCCAGCGTGCACGACAATAATTTTTTCCAAGGAAATGCTTAATGGAATTCACCAGCGGCTTCTTGCTGAGCCTTTCGCTGTGCCTGGACATCGGCGTAGCCAACATCGCAATGATCACCCTGGCGATGCAGCGCGGTTACTTTCAGGGCTTCGCGCTAGGCCTCGGCACCTGCGTCGGTGACCTGATCTACGCTGTGCTGGCGCTGGCCGGAATGACCGTGCTGCTGCAATACGAAACCGTGCGCTGGGTGTTGTGGATCGGCGGGTCGGCGCTGCTGATCTACTTTGCGGCGAAGATGATCTACTCGGCGATTCACCACGAAGCGCAGCTGGCGGCGACGGCGGAGGTGGGGCAGAACTCGCATCGCAAGGAGTTCTTCCGCGGGATTTTCCTCGCCATGTCTTCGCCAAGCGCGATCCTCTGGTTCGCCGCGGTTGGCGGTACCCTGATCGCCCGCTCCGGTGGCAGCGGCCCGCTGAGTTCGGCGCTGTTCCTCGGCGGTTTTCTCTGCGCCGGTCTGCTGTGGTCGGCCGGCCTGTGCTTTGCCGCGAGCCACGGCGGCAAGTTGCTCGGCGACAGGCTTCTGCGCTACTCCTACATGGCATCGGCGGCGATCTTCTGCTATTTCGCGGTTTACGTGATCGTATCCGGTTATAACGAGTTCGTTGGCTCCGGGGCCGCCGACCAGTTGCACGCCTTGTAACATTGCGAATCGGGTTTGGCTTCTATACTCAGCAGCCGAACCCCTACTTTTGTGCCAGGAGTCGAGTCATGGATGAGCAAAAACGCGTCGAAGTGGCTGAACCTCGCTTCGAACATGGACACTTCCTGCTGATCGCAGGATTTCGTGGTCGATTTACCCAGGACACTGCCAAGGACATCCCCGCGCTGTGGGAAAAGTTCTTGCCACACCTGGGCAAGATTCAGGGACAAAAAAACGAAGTGACCTACGGCGTCTGCAGCAATTTCGACGGCAAGGGTGGCTTTGATTACATCGCCGGGGTGGAAATCAGCAAGCTCGATGACCTGGACCAGAAGATCTACCAGTGGGTTGAAGTGCTGCCCCGGCAGTACGCGGTGTTCGAGCACAAGGGCCCGCTCGATCAGTTGCCGCAGACCCTGCAATACATCTACAAGACCTGGCTGCCGACCTCACACTATGTGGAACTGAATGCTCCGGAGCTGGAGCGCTACAGCGCCGATTTCAATCCACGACTGCACACCGGCAAACTGGAAATCTGCGTGCCGGTCGACAGCAAAGCCTGAGCCCATGACGATGAGGCGGATCACTGATCCGCCTCATGCTGCTCAACCGCGTTTACCCTTGCCCAGCCGTCGCGCCCGCAACAGGTCGATGCCCAAGGTGATAAAGCCGAACGTACTGATGCCCAATACCATCAACAAGCCGATTTCAACGCTGCTCATAAGCGGTTTCCCCCAAGGGTGATCAGAGATACCCCTGAGAAATAGCCCGCCCCGAACCCGAAGAAAAGCGCTTATACGCAAGCTTTACGCCCCCCGCGCAGATCGATATGCCCGCCTTATTCCTTTATGCTTTCGGCACTTTCTTCTGCTGATTTCCGAGCTGCCATGAACACCGTCATCCGCAACGTCACCGCCGCCGATCTGGATCGCTGCTACGCCATCGAAACCGTTGCCTACGAAGGCGATGAAGCCGCCACTCGCGAGAAGATCGCCACGCGCATTGCCACCTGGCCCGAGGGTTTCATCGTCGCCGAGGTGGACGGTGTGGTCGCCGGGTTCATCAACTCGGGCGCGGCGTTTGACGTGCAGATGTCCGACGAGGCCTTCAAGGAACTGATCGGCCACGACCCGCAAGGGCCGAATGTGGTGATCATGTCAGTGGTGGTGCACCCGGACTATCAGGGGCAGGGCCTGGCCAAGCGCTTGATGGCCGAATTCATCGAGCGCATGCGCGGGCTGGATAAAGCGACGATTCACCTGATGTGCAAAGAGAAGCACATTGCGTTGTATGCCGGTTTCGGCTTTGCCTATATCAAGCCGTCAGAGTCAGACCATGGCGGGATGGCCTGGCACGAGATGATCCTCACCCTCTAAGCCAACACCATTCAAAACTGTAGGAGCTGCCGAAGGCTGCGATCTTTTGATCTTGCAGTTAAGAAGATCAAGATCAAAAGATCGCAGCCTGCGGCAGCTCCTACAAGGGGAGCACGTACTTTTTTCGGTCGTGGGCAGGCCGAAACATCGTCGTGCATCTCTCGATGATTTTAGAAAAACAGCCCCATGCGCCGCTCGTAACCGATTCGGCCCTTGTACGCTTCGCCGCTGTCGACGAAACCGTATCTGGCGTACAGCGCGATGGCGGCATCGTTATCGGCGTCCACCGACAGTTCCAGTCCCTTGATCTCCGGCCATGCTTCACGCGCCACGGCGGGCAACGCTTGCAGGCAGGCCTTGCCGTACCCTTTGCCCTGCGCGCGGTGATCGACCTGCAAGGCATGCAGGGTGGCGCTGTGTTCATCGGCCCAGGCCGGCAGCACGGGCGGGCGCTTGAGCAGCAGGAACGCCACCGGCACCTGGTCGGCCAGCAGGGCAAAGCCTTTGACGCCGGGACCAGGTTTGGACAGCAGCGTGTGCAGCGCGCCATGGATGTCGCCGGAGAACTTGATCTGCTCGGGATGGATTTCAATCGCCTCGACTTGTTGACGCTGCAAGGCGTTCAGGCGGTCGTACGGCACGAGTTGGGCTGACACGGGAATTTCCTTTTTCCTACAAAGATGAGCCTCGGATTCTAGCGATTTTGTGTTCTGCGGAAATTTTTTGTTTCGTCTGTCGATCTGCCTGTTTGCCGAACGACTAAGGGTGTCTTCACAACAAAAACACGGAGAACACCATGAGCGCACAGACTGAAATCCAGACCCTGATCAACACCTACCGCGACGCGGTAATGACCAAGAACGTCGACAAGGTCATGACGTTGTACACCGACGACATCGTCTCCTTCGATGCGATCAAGGCCCTGCAATTCAAGGGCAAAGCGGCCTACCGTGCACATTGGGAAGCCTGCATGGAAATGTGTTCCGGCCCGCACGTTTTCGAGTTTCACGAGATCGCCATCGAGACCGCCGACAACCTCGCCTTCGCCCATTGGGTGACGCATTGCGGCGGCACCAACGACAAGGGCGAAACCCAGAGTTGCTGGATGCGCGCTACCGCGTGCTATCGGCAGGTCGGCGGGACGTGGAAAATCGCCCACGAGCATTGGTCGGCGCCGTTCGATCCGATGAGCGGCAGCACGCTGTTCGATGTGCAGCCCTGATCTTCAGCCATAGTTGATCCGTTCGAATCAGGAGAAAACCATGAAGTATTTATGCCTGGTCTACAGCGATGAGCGCCTGCTGCACACCTCGCCCGACAGCCCGGAAGACGCCGAGTGCTGGGCCTATGCCGAGTCGATTCAGGGCAGCGGGCGGATGGTCGCGGCCGAAGCGCTGGAGTCGGTGCAGACCGCGACCACCGTGCGTATGCGCAACGGCAAGCTGTCGATCACCGATGGCCCGTTCGCTGAAACCAAGGAGCAACTGGCCGGGTTTTACCTGATCGATGCCAAGGATCTCAACGAAGCGATTCAGGTCGCCGGCCACATTCCGGCGGCTCGGGTCGGCAGCGTCGAAGTGCGTCCGGTGCGGCAGTTGAATGTCTGAAGTCCGGGCGCGGGTCGAGCAGGTCTATCGCGAAGACTCGCGGCGGATTCTGGCGACGCTGATTCGTCTGCTGGGGGATTTCGACCTCGCCGAAGAAGCCTTGCACGAGGCGTTCTTCGTCGCGGTCGAGCGCTGGCAGCGCGATGGCGTGCCGGACAATCCGCGCACCTGGCTGGTGTCCACCGGGCGCTTCAAGGCCATTGATGTGTTGCGCCGCCGCGCCCGCTTCAAGGCCTCGCAGCCGCTGTTGCTGGCGCAGCTCGAAGAACTGGAACAGGCCGACTGGAGTGGCGAAGACGTGGAAGACGACCGCCTGCGGCTGATCTTCACCTGCTGTCACCCGGCGCTGGCGGCGGATGCGCAGGTGCCGCTGACCCTGCGTGAAGTCTGCGACCTGACCACCGAGGAAATCGCCCGCGCGTTTCTCTCGGCGCCGGCGGCGATTGCCCAGCGCATCGTCCGCGCCAAGGCGAAGATCCGCGACGCAAAAATCCCCTATCAAGTGCCGAGCCTGAGCGAACTGCCCGAGCGCCTCGACAGCGTGTTGCGGGTGATTTATCTGGTGTTCAACGAAGGTTATTCGGCGTCGATGGGCGCCGAGCTGACCCGCGAAGATCTGACTCGCGAAGCGATTCGGCTGGGGCGGCTGCTGATGGAATTGCTGCCGGAGCCGGAGGTCATGGGCCTGCTGGCGTTGATGTTGTTGCATGAGTCGCGGCGGCCGGCGCGCACGTCACCCAGCGGAGAGTTGATCCTGCTGGATGATCAGGATCGCTCGCGCTGGGATGCCGGGTTGATCGCCGAAGGTTGTGCGCTGGTGGAGCGGGCGCTGACCACCCGAAGGTTCGGGCCGTATTGCCTGCAAGCGGCGATTGCCGCGGTGCATGCAGAAGCGCCGTCAGCGGCAGAAACCGATTGGCAGCAGATCGTCGGGCTGTATGACGTGCTGTTGCGCGCAGTGCCGTCGCCGGTGATCGAGTTGAACCGCGCAGTGGCAGTGGCCAAACGCGATGGCGCGCTGGCCGGGCTGACGCTGATCGAGGGGATTCTGGATCGCGGCGAGTTGCAGGATTACCACCTGGCGCATTCGGCGCGGGCGGAGTTTTGTCGGCAGTTGGGTCGGGTGGAGCAGGCGCGGGCGGCGTATCGGCGAGCACTGGAACTGACCCGGCAAGAGCCGGAGCGGCGATTTATCGAGGGGCGGCTGAGCGAGCTGGATTGAGCTGAACTTTTCGCGGGCACTGCCGACTTCTTCGCGAGCAGGCTCGCTCCCACCTTTGGAATGCATTTCTCTGTGGGAGCGAGCCTGCTCGCGAATGGTGGCGCCGCTATTCCAGCATCTTGCTCAACAACCAGCTCCCCGCCGGCCCCGGCGGATACAGCCGCGACCACAAGGCATCGACAAACACCGGTTTCGGCCAGCCGCGCACGTTCAGCTCCACCAGCAAATCATTGCCATAACGCTGTGCCAGCCAACGCGGCAGCGGCGCCCAGCCAAAACCCTTTTCGGCCATCTCCAACAACATCAGATAACTCGGCGCCGACCACACGCGACCTTTGCCACGGCTGTCATACGGATTGACGATGGTTGCCAGACGCAATTCACGGTGCTGTTCCAGGATGTGTTGATCGATGTGATCGAGCCTGGCCAGCGCATGGTCGCGATTGACGAACAAGGCGATTTCCGTGCGCTCGGCAACTGTTGACGTCACCAGATCCGGCGGATAGTTCTCTTGCATCTCAGCGAAGGCCAAGTGCGCGCGACCACGTTGGACCAATTCGATCAAGTCATCGCATTCGGCAATCAGACATTCCAGTTCCAGATCCGGATAACGCTGCTCAAACCCGACCAGTGCCGCTTCAAAACGGTACGACTGATAGGTATCGGAAATCGCCACGGTCAGCTTCGGCTCGACGCCTTGGGCCAGTTGTCGGGCGCTCATTTCCATACGACTGGTGGCCGCCAGAATCGCCTCGGCCCGTTGCAGCATCACATGCCCGGCCGGGGTCAGGGTCGGTTTACGGCTGCTGCGGTCGAACAGAATCAGGTCCAGATCGATTTCCAGGCTGGCCACTGCGGCACTGATGGTCGACTGACTGCGCCCCAGCTTGCGCGCCGCTGCCGAAAACGAACCCTGAGTGGCCGCCTGAACAAACGCCAACAACACTTCTTGCGAAGCCATGAACTATCGCCTTGATCGATGGTTATTGGTTATGAAGTATCGGTGTGAGGGCAGATCATGGCAACCATCTTCACTCAAGGAGTCAGGCCATGACTGCCAACAAATCCATCACTGAACGTATCTTCCAGGCCATCGGTTTCGAGTTTCTGGCGATCCTGATCTGTACCCCGTTACTGGCGTGGATCATGAACAAACCGCTGCTGGACATGGGCGCGGTGACCGTGCTGATCGCTCTGCTGGCGCTGGCGTGGAACGTGCTGTTCAACGGCTTTTTCGACCGCATGCTCAAACGCCTGCACGTCGCGCACAACGCCTGGACCCGGGTGGTTCATGCGCTGCTGTTCGAGGGTGGATTGATCGTGATGGGCGTGCCGCTGATTGCCTGGTGGTTGTCGGTCAGCCTGTGGCAGGCGTTCTTGCTGGACATTGGTGTGCTGCTGTTTTTCCTGCCTTACACCTACGTGTATCACTGGGGGTATGACGTTGTGCGGGAGCGGTTTGTGCAGCGCAGCGCCTGCCATAGCTAACCCGAACCCCTGTAGGAGCTGCCGAAGGCTGCGATCTTTTGACTTTGATTTTTTAAAAGCAAGATCAAAAGATCGCAGCCTGCGGCAGCTCCTACAGGGACAGTGTTTGAAGTTAGAGGAACATTCCTCCCGACGCTTCAACCCGCTGCCCGTTGATCCATTGCGCACCCGGCGCCAGCAGCATCGACAGCGCACCTCCAATGTCATCCGGTTGCCCGGCGCGACCCAGTGCGGTATTGCTCGCGACCATCGCGTTCAACGCCGCGTTGTCGCGCACCGCGCCGCCGCCAAAATCGGTCTCGATGGCGCCCGGCGCGAGAATATTCACGCCGATCTGCCGCGCACCCAGCTCCTTGGCCTGATAGCGGGTCAGCACTTCCATCGCGCCTTTCATCGCCGCGTAGGCGGCATAACCCGGCAGGCTGAAGCGGGTCAGGCCGCTGGAGATGTTGATGATGCGCCCGCCGTCATTGATCAGCGGCAGCAGTTGCTGAGTCAGGAAGAACGGCCCTTTGAGCTGGATATTCATCAGCAGGTCGAACTGTTCCGGGGTGGTCTCGGCGAACGCCGCGTGCACACCGATCCCGGCGTTGTTGATCAGGAAGTCGAAGCGCGGACGCTGCAGTTGCTGCAGCGCTTGCTCAACCCGTGTGGCGAACTCGGCAAAGATTTCACTGCGGCCCACATCCAGTTGCAGCATCACGGCTTTGGCGCCGCGTTGTTCCAGTTCAGCCACCAGCGCCTGGGCTTCATCGGCGCGGCTGTTGTAGGTGCCGATGATGTCCACGCCTTCGGCGGCGAGGTGCAGCGCGGCGTTCTTGCCCAAGCCACGGCTGGCGCCGGTGATCAATGCGATTTTGCGGCTCATGTGAAATCCTCGATTGCGGTGAGTGGTGATGAGCAAAGTTTATTTATCCGCCACGGGGTGATAAACAGACTGAAACCGGAATCACTGATCGACTCCGCCGAACAATCAACGGGTGTCCTGATGAACAAACTGGAACTGCTGCGCACCTTCGCCCGGGTCAGCGAACTGTCGAGTTTCACCCTGGCCGGCGAGAGTCTCGGGCTGCCGCGTTCGACCGTGTCCGAGCATGTGCAAGCGCTGGAAACCTTGCTCGGCACGCGCCTGCTGCAACGCACCACGCGCAAGGTGCAGGCGACTCAGGACGGCCTGGTGCTGTACGAACGCAGCAAGGATCTGCTGTCGCACATGGACGAGATCGAGGGGCTGTTTCGGCAGGATCCGGCCTCGCTGAGCGGGCGGATTCGTGTCGACATGCCGAACATCCTCGCGCGGCGCCTGATCATGCCGCTGCTGCCGGAGTTCATGGCGCGGCACCCGAATCTGGAACTGGAAATCAGCAGCACCGACCGCCGCGTCGATCTGCTCAGCGAAGGTTTCGATTGCGTGGTACGCATCGGCGCGCAGCCGGATCAGTCGGTGGTGGCGCGGCACTTGGGCGACTTCCCGATGATCAACTGCGCCAGCCCGGCGTACCTTGAGCGCTACGGCGTGCCGCAGACGCTGGAGGATCTGGCGCAGCATCGGCTGGTGCACTACGTCGGCGTGCTCGGTTCACGCTCGGAAGGGTTTGTGTATGAACAGGACGGACAGGTGCGGCGCCTGCCGATGGCTGGCAGCGTCACGGTCAACAGCACCGATGCTTACGAGTCGGCGTGCCTGGGTGGCTTTGGTCTGATCCAGGTGCCGCGCACCGGCATGCAGCCGCACCTCGAAACTGGCGAACTGGTGACTGTGCTGCCGCAGTTCACCGCGCCGGCGATGGCGATTTCAATCCTGTATGCACGGCAACGGCATTTGCCGCTGCGGGTGCGGGTGTTCATGGAGTGGTTGGGCGATGTCATCCGCTCGACGCTCTGACCGACTCTCCCTGTAGGAGCTGCGGCACGCTGCGATCTTTTGATCTTGTTTTTTAAAGCAAAATCAAGAGATCGCAGCCTTCGGCAGCTCCTACAGGGGATTTGTGGGGATCAGAAGATTTGGGTGAACAGCCAGTACAGGCTACCCGACAGCAGAATCGCCGCCGGCAAGGTCAGCACCCACGCCATCAGCAGATTGCGGATGGTCTTCATCTGTAAGCCACCGCCATTGGCGACCATGGTCCCGGCGACACCCGATGACAGCACGTGGGTGGTCGATACCGGCAAACCGAACATGTCCGCCGCGCCGATGGTCAGCATCGCCACGGTTTCCGCCGAGGCGCCCTGGGCATAGGTCAGGTGGGTCTTGCCGATTTTTTCACCGACCGTCACCACAATTCGTTTCCAGCCAACCATGGTGCCGAGGCCCAGAGCGATGGCCACGGCGATCTTCACCCACAGCGGGATAAAGCGTGTGGCGTTGTCGATCTGCTGCTTGAACAGTTGCAGTTTGTCAGTGGTGTCGGCGTCGAAATTGCCGACCTTGTTCTTGTCCATCAGGCGAATGCTTTCGCTGGCCAGGTACATGTCGTTACGCACGTTGCCCATGGCCTCGGCCGGGACTTTCGACAGCGAGCCATAGCCTTTCACCTCTTCGCCAATATGCCCGGTGAGAGCGGCGAGGGCGGGGATCAGTTGCGGCGTGGCTTGCTTGCTGCGCACGTAATCGGACAGTACCGGACGCGGATCCACCGGGGCTGGCAGCGGGGTGTTTTTCACCAGCGCTTGCTGGGTGACTTCGGCGACGGCAGCGAACTGCAGCGCCTGATCGGCGGGCATGGTGCGGTTCAACGCGTAAGCCATCGGCAAGGTGCCAACCAGAATCAGCATGATCAGGCCCATGCCTTTCTGCCCGTCGTTGGAGCCGTGGGCGAAAGACACGCCGGTGCAGGTGGCGATCAGCAAACCGCGAATCCACCACGGTGGCGGGTTGTTGCCTTCCGGTGCCTTGTACAGCGCGCGATTCTTGATGAAGGCGCGCATGGCCAGCAGCAACAGCGCCGCGCAGCCGAAGCCCACCAGCGGCGACAGCAGCAGGGCGTAACCGATCTTGGTCGCCTGTGCCCAGTCCACGCCGCTGGTACCGTCGCGCCCGTGCATCAAGGCATTGGCGACGCCGACGCCGATGATCGAGCCGATCAGGGTGTGGGATGAGGAGGCCGGCAGGCCCAACCACCAGGTACCGAGGTTCCACAGAATCGCCGCGATCAACAGGGCAAAGATCATCGCGAACCCGGCGGACGAACCGACCTGCAGAATCAGCTCCACCGGCAGCAGGGCGATGATGCCGAACGCCACGGCGCCGCTGGACAGCAGCACCCCGAGGAAATTGAAGAACCCCGACCAGACCACCGCCACATTCGGCGGCAGCGAGTGGGTGTAGATCACCGTCGCGACCGCGTTGGCGGTGTCGTGGAAACCGTTGACGAACTCAAAGCCCAGCGCAATCAGCAGCGCTACGCCGAGCAGCAGGAACGGGGTCCAGGTGGTGACGGTGGTGCCCAGCTCATGCATGTCGTGCATCAGGCTGTAAGCGGTGAACAGCATCCCCATCGCGAGCACCGCGAAGAACACCACGTAAGTGAACGGCCCGGTTTTTTTATCAAGTGCCGGCCGGCCGCCGTGGGCGGACGTGGGGCGGGCGGCGGTCAGGGAGGGAGTAGCCATGAGCGGACAATCCTGAGCGAGGGAAGGAGTGTCGGTCATGATCGTTGCTAAATATTACAGAGAGACTGCGGCAGGTCAGTGTTTGGCTGAATAACCAGACCACCGATCTGAAGGTCAATGAGGTCCCCTGTGGGAGCGAGCCTGCTCGCGAAGACGGCGTGTCAGTCACCATCATTGTTGAATGACAGATCGCTTTCGCGAGCAGGCTCGCTCCCACAGGGGAACTGTGCTGGACATCAGGTTCGGGGGTCAATAATCCCCACGCTTGCGAAACGCCCATCGCCCGGCAATCACGGTAAACGTCGCCACCAGCGCCACCAATATCCAGAACCCTTCCGGATCCGTCGCCAGCGGCACACCCCCCACGTTCATCCCGAAGAAACCCGCGATGATGTTGATCGGCAGCGCCAGCACCGTCACCACGGTCAGGGTGAACAGTGTGCGGTTGCTCTGTTCGTTGAGGTTGGCGGCGATTTCTTCCTGGAGCAGTTTGATCCGCTCGCCGAGGGCGGTGAGGTCGTTGATGATCAGCGCGAACTCCTCGGTGGATTTGCGCAGCTCCTTGACGTCCTCCTTCTGCAGCCACGGCGGCGGCCGGTTGAGCAGGCGCAGCAGTGAACCCGGCTCCAGCGCCAACAGCCGTTGCAGGCGCACCAGCACCCGGCGATTGGCGCCGAGTTCGGCGCGGTTGGTCGACAGGCGTGAGGAGAGCAATTCGTCCTCGACCTGATCGACGCTCATGCTGGTCTTGCGCACGATCTGCGTCAGCACTTCGCCCTGATCACGCAACAAGTGCACCAGCAGTTCCGACGGTGAGCGAAAGCATTCGCCGGCCTTCACCGACGAACGCAACTTGTCCACCGAGTGCAGCGGTTGCAGGCGTGCGCTGACGATCAGTTTGCTGCGCACACAGACCCACAGCGTCGACACGTCCGAGGAAACCATGCTGCTGAGGTTGAACACCACGTCGTTGACCACTGCCAGCAACGCCGAGTCCACGTGCTCGATGCGCGTCGAGCGCGAACCTTCGTGCAGCGCCTCGAAAAACTCTTCGGGCAATTGCAGATGGCTTTTCATCCAGCGCTCGCACGCGGCGTGCGCCAGGTTCAGGTGCAGCCAGAGGAATTCATCAGTGTCGCTGTCGTCTTGCAGACAACGCAGGGCGGTTGCCGAATCGACTTCGCGGCCACGTTCACCGGGACGAAAACGGAAGCCGTAAAGCAGACCGAACAAATCAGGATCGCGATGACTGAGATCAAGGCTGTGGTTCATGGAGGCTCGCTGCGAGGAGGGGACGCCGGTCGCGGAATGGCAGGTTCACTGAGCCGCATCATCGCAACCGCAGATGACACTTGTGTGACGACAAAGTGACGCCAGATCAATGTCTTACCGGCGGTCGGATTTTCTTCAAGAAGCGCTCTGGTACGCCGATCACGCTTGGGTTACGTTGCGCGCGCTTGGCCATGAGCCAAGGCTCGCCGACACGGATGTCCGGCAAAATTCCACGCCTTACCGGGCGTGCCTCATCCCTGTCCTGAGTATCTCGCGATGCTGCAAAAATCCTTGAGAGCACAAATTCTCGCCCTGCTGGGCGGCAGCCTGCTGGCGATGCTGTTGATCGCACTGGCCTGCTTTCATTTCCTGTCCAACGGCGTGCAGAACTACAGCCAGTTGATCGCCGGCCCGTTGCACACCTCGCAACTGATCGACGAGGCCAACCTGCAATTCAAAGTGCAGGTGCAGGAGTGGAAAAACGTCTTGCTGCGCGGCAAGCAACCGGCGGACCTGGCCAAGTACTGGAGCCAGTTCGAAGATCGTCAGCGCGATGTGCAGAACATTCTCGGTGAATTGGCCGGGCAGAAAGGCCTTGAGCCGGCGCTGAAATCCCGCATCGAACGCTTGCGTGATGAGCACCGCCAACTCGGCAGCGCTTACCAGAAGGGCCGCGATGCCTACGTCGCTGCGGGTGCCGATCCAACGGCTGGCGACAGCGCCGTCAAAGGCGTGGATCGCGCCACCAGCGATCAGATGAGCGAACTGGTCGCCGAGCTGCGCAAGCAGGGCACCGAACAGTCGGCGCAAATCAGCGCCAGTGCTGACAGCACCGTGCTGCTGGGGATTCTGGTGATGCTCGGCTCGGGTCTGCTGATCGGTTTGCTGAGCCTGTGGCTGGTCAACCGCAACCTGATCGAGCCGATCCGCAAGCTGATCGACTACGTCACCCAGTTGAGCCGTGGGCGCCTCGCCGAACGCGTCGCCAACGACCGTCAGGACGAGTTGGGCAACCTTGCCGCCGCGGCCAATACCCTGCGTGATTTCCTCGCCGAAACCTTCACTCATCTGCAACGCAGCGCCAGTGATCTGGACAGCGCCAGCGGCGAACTGAATGCGATCGCCACGACCATGGCCGGCGGCACCAACGAGCAGTTCAACCGCACCGATCAGGTGGCCACGGCGATGAACGAAATGTCTGCCACTGCCCAGGAAGTCGCCCGTCACGCGGCGGATGCGGCGCGCGCTGCCGACGATGCCGACCAGTCTGCCCAGCAGGGTGAAAAGGTCATGCAGGGCACCATCCACACCATCACTAAGATGCGTGGCGAAATCGCCAACACCGCTGACGTGATTCGTCGTCTGGAAAGCGACAGCGGCCGCATCGGCAAGGTGCTGGAAGTGATTCGCGGCATCGCCGAGCAGACCAACCTGCTGGCGCTTAACGCGGCGATTGAAGCGGCGCGTGCTGGTGAAGCCGGACGCGGTTTTGCGGTGGTCGCCGACGAGGTGCGCAATCTGGCGCAGCGTACGGCGGAGTCGATCATCGAGATCAACCAGATCATTCAAAACGTGCAGACCGGCGCCGTGGACGCGGCGCAAGCGATCGAAAGCGGTCAAGCGCGCAGTGACGAAAGTGTCGAGCAAGTGACCCAGGCCGGCGCCATGCTTGAGCGCATCACCCACGCGGTGGAGGCGATCCGCGACATGAACCGCCAGATCGCCACCGCCGCCGAAGAGCAGACCTCGGTGGCCGAAGACATCTCGCGCAACCTGACCGAAATCACCTCGATCGCCAGCACCAACCTCAACAGCGTGCAGCGCACCGAAAGCGCCAGCCAGAACCTGCATGGCCTGTCCGGGCAACTCAACGAAGTCACCGCGCGCCTGAGCGCCTGACGTCAGCTGACGTGTACCGGTTCGGTTACCGAGTCGGTACACAGTCGATCTCAAATCCGTGCGAGTGCCGCCGATGGCCGGTTATCTAAAACCGGCATTGGAGCCATCCCATGGTCAGCATCACCTCCGTTTCGATCAATCAGACCGTCAGCACCGCCACCAGCAAGACCAGGATCAGCGACGCGAGTGACGACACCTCGACCCCTGCAACCAGCAGCGCGGGCGTCAGCGCCGATACCAGCAAAGTGGCGGCCGGTGGGGGCGCGGCTCCGGCAGGCGACAGCAGTTCCGACAGCAGCGGGGAATCGGATTCGGTAAAAGAACTGCGCAAGCAGATCGCCGAGCTGCAAAAGCAATTGCAGGAACAGCAGCAAGCGCTGCAAGCGGCCCAGGCCAAGCAGGAAGACGCTGATGCCAAAGCGGCTGACGTGGCCTCTGCCGAGTCGCAGATCTCCAGCACCTCGGCTTCTTTGCAGACGGCCACGGCGGCGTTGTTGCAGGCGTTGCAGGAGTCGGGCGGTAGCACCTCGGGCTCGCTGGTCAGCACTTCGGCCTGATCACCAAAAAACACTGAAGGTCCAAGGTGGGAGCGAGCCTGCTCGCGAAGGTGCAGTGCCAGTCGCCTCAGATGTGGCAGACAGACCGCTTTCGCGAGCAGGCTCGCTCCCACAGGGAGCTGTGGTGGATTTGAGTTTGTGGTGTTTCAGAGGGTTGGCAGGCTGAAGGTGAACAATGTGCCGCTCTGTGCGGTGGACGCCACATGCAAATGCCCGCCATGGGACTGGGCGATCTGGCTGGCGATATACAGCCCCAGACCGAGCCCGGCCTGGGGCGCGCTGCCGGTCGGGCGCGAGTAAGGCTGGAACAGGTGCGGCAGGATCGCCTCGGGAATATGCCCCTGATTCTTCACCCCCAGCATCAACGCGCCGTGCTCGACTTGCGCGATGACCTCAATGTCACCCGCCGGGTCGCCATGGGCCACGGCATTGGCCAGCAGGTTCGACAGCAGTTGAGCGATCCGCGCCCGGTCGCAGGACACACCCTGCAAGTCACCGATGGACGCATGAATCGTGCGCTGCGGATGCACGTTGCGAATCTCCGTCACCACTTGCTGCACGGCTTCGGTCAATTCCGCGCAGGGCTGGATATCCACTGGAATGCCCTTGCCCAAGCGCCCGCGAGCGAAGTCGAGCACATCATCCACCAACCGCGTTGCCCTTTGCGCACTGCCAAGGATATTGCGTAACCGCACCTCGATGGCCGGATCCGGATGCTTGCGCAGAAGCATTTCGGCGCCGGCGCTGATGGCGAACAACGGGTTGCGCAAGTCGTGGCCGAGCACGGCAATGAATTGTTCGCGCAACTCGGCGGTTTCGCGCTCCTGCAACAACGCGGTTTCGGTGCGCTGCGCGTTTTCCTCGGCTTCGATCTGCAACGCGAGCATCCGCGCGAACGACTCCATGGTGCTCTGGATGCTGCTGGACTTTAGCTCCGCCGGGTTCGGATCGAGCGCGCAGATCGTGCCGAAAAACCGTCCGTCAGTGCGGAACACCGGCACCGAGATATAGCTCTCGAACTTGTACAGGCGCGGGGTGTGATGGTCGCGGTAGAGCGGGTCTTCGCTGGCCTTGTCGATCACCACCGAGGTGTGTGCAGCACGGATTTCGTGGCACAGCGTGGTGACCAGATCCAGCTCGCCACCGACCTGCAGGCCGAAATCCAGCTGATCGAGGACGGCGCAGGCTGTCCACGAATCTTCGGTCACCCGCGCTACGGCGGCAAAGCGCAGGCCGGTCAGTTCGCGGATCACCTGAAGGATCGCCGGAACCGCGCTGATCCGTCCGATTGTCGCGATGTCTGCTGCCGCTGTCTGCCCCATGCCCATCGCTCTCGGCTGCAATCGTTTATCTGATGGTCGCCATACTAGCGGTCTGATGGCGGTTTTGGCATCCCTTCAGGCAATATCCACGTGATTCGGCGGGCAACGGACGCAAAAAAGCCGCACGATCGCTGATCGTGCGGCTTTGCGTTGGCGGTGTATCAGGTGTCTTGCTTGTTGCTCAGCACTTTGCCGGTGGTGGCATCGAAGTCGACGTCGAACTCTTTGCCGTCGGCGGTTTTCAGCTCGACTTCGTACTCGTAACCGTTGAAGTGGTTATCCAGGTCGGTGTCGGTGATGGTTGCGCCGGGGTGCAGTTTCAGTGCCTCGGCGTTCATCGACTCCAGCGACTTGATCTTGCCTTCCTTCACCAGTTGCGGGATCTGGTCGACACGCACATCGGCTTGGGCCAGGCCAGCAGTCAGGGTCAGGGCAGCAGCGGTAAACAGGGCAGTCAAAGTTTTCATCGGGTCATTCCTTGGGTTGTTCGTTGAAGTGGGCTCAGGTTAACCACCGCAACTTAATTCACCCTTAAAACCCCACATCGCGTGCAGCGCTCTTGTGGGAGCGAGCCTGCTCGCGATGCGGACAACCCGGACTGCAGATCAGAACCCGTTGTTCTTCAACACCTGATCCACACTGGCACTGGCCGGACGCTTGTAGAACTTCAGCAGCTCACTGGCGCGGTTGGTGAAGATGCCATCAACGCCAGACGCCATGACTTTCTCGAAATCCACCGGCTCATCGACGGTGTAGACGTGTACCAGCATGCCCTGATCGTGGGTGTACTGGTTCATCCACGGTTGCACCAGATCCGAGTAGCTCTGGTCGCCGCCCTTGGTCAGCCTGGCCGAAGGACCGGTGCCGATGGCACCCTGCGACTTGGCGAAATCCACCCATTGCTTGAATTCGGCTTCGGACTTCGGCTCCTGCTTGCCGTAGAACACGTTCTTGTCCTTCTCGCCGGATTCGGCAAAGGTCACCTTCGATTTCGGCTCGATGCTGCCTTCGCCGACCCACAGCAACAGGATCTTCGGCACTTGCGGCATTTCCTTCTGCAGCAGTTCGAGGCTGTTCTTCTCGAAGGTCTGCAGGATCACCTTGCCTTTGCCCTGGCCGACGCCCAGCTCGCTCTTGGCCAGCTTCGAACCGGCCGGACTCAGCCAGCCGCGATCCTGCAGCTTCTCTTTGAGGTCATGCTCGATGCCGGGGAACAGTTGCGGCTCTTTGGTTTCGATGTACAGGCCCGGCTTGTGTTTCGGATTGGCCTGGGCGATGTCGATGATTTCATCGAGGGTGAGGATTTTCAGCCCGGCGTAGGATGGACGCGCGCGATCCGGGTAAGCCTTGTTGTACCAGCTGCCGGCGTCGAGGGTTTTCAGTTCGGCCATGGTGAAGGCGGTGGCCGGGCTGTCTTTACGCTCCGGGAACTTGGTCGCGACATCGGTGGTGCGTTGCAGGTTGTTGTCGTGCAGGGCGAACAGCACGCCGTCCTTGCTGCGCTGCAAATCCATTTCCAGGTAGTCGGCGCCGAGGTCGCGGGCCAGTTTGTAGGAAGCGGCGGTGGACTCCGGTGCATCGAAAGACGCGCCACGGTGAGCGATCACGGCTGGATGCGGGATGCCATGGGCGGCGGCAAGCGCATTGACGTCAGTCTGGGCGGCGTGGGCCTGGCCGAGACCGAGCATCAGGCTCAGCATGAGGGCGCTTCTGGTGAAAGTGGCGGGCATGTTCGAGTTCCTTTCGCAGGGCATTTTCAAAGACGTACCTTTTAACAACTGAATCGATTGGGTGCTATCGCCAGACCGACATAAACGTATTAAAAGCGATTTTTCCTGCACTTTTGTGGCGCGGTTTGCAGTACGCTTGCCCTCGGCAGACGCCCCGGCAGAGGGCGCGCCGATTCTGTTGCCCTGCGTGTAAACCATCGATGATTTTTCGTGAGGTTTACCATGCGCATCACTTCCCAACTCATCTGTCAGGCCGCCGATGACCTCAAGGGTTTTGTCGGCCTCAATCGCAAGACCGGCCAGTACATCGTGCGTTTCAGCGAAGATTCGTTCGGCATGGACGTGGCCGATGACGGCATCATTCCTGTGAATGAATTCGTCTGGGCGCCGGCAACGCCGCAGACCATGACGCTTAAACGCGAGCTGATTCAGTTGCTGCTGGACCAGAACATCGATGAGCGGATCAACATCACCGAGCCGTTGCGGGTGTACATGAGCAAGGTTGAGGTGCCAGAGATTGTGGCGGTGCGCAGTCTGGTGAAGGGCTGAAGTTTTGTAGTCGCTGTGCCGGCCTCTTCGCGGGCAGGCTCGCTCCCACATTGGATCTGTGGCGTTCACAAGTTCCTGTGGGAGCTGGCTTGCCAGCGATGAGGCCAGTGAGAACACCACCCAACTCACTGGCCAAACAGGTATTCGCGCTCCACCCGACACACCCGGGTCTGAAGCTTCGAATACCACTGCGCCCGTCCGCGCGCCTGAATCACCCGGTGCTCGGGATGCTCGCGCCAGGCCAGAATCGCCGCTTCGCTCTGCCAGTAGGAAATGGTGATCCCGACCCCGTCTTCCCCACGAATCGAATCAATGCCGAGAAATCCCGGTTGCTCGCTGACCAGCTCCATCATGCGCTCGGAGGCTGCGGCATAACCGTTGTCACCCTCGGTGCGGGTCGAGGTGAAAATCACCGCAAAGCAAGGCTCGTTCGGCTTCATGGATGTTGCTTCGCACACGCTTCGACAAACGCCCGCACCAGGGGCGGGATCTGGCCCTTGAGCGCCGCACGTTCCGGCTGGAACAGCGTCGCGATAAAAAACACATGGTCAGTCAATTCGATTGCGCGCAAGTCGCCCGCCGAATCGTGCCCCACGGCGTTTAGCCGATGGGTCAACAACTCGCGTTCGAACTGAGGATTCACACCGAACCGGCAGCGATAGCCTTCATGAATTTCCGACGTTTCATACGCTTTTGCGATCAACGAGCCGGCGACCAGCTGAATGCTGTCCACCGCTTCAACCAGTGAACAGGTCAGCGGTGTGAGCACCGCTCGCGGTGAATCCGGTGATGTTTCGCCATGCTCGGCATCGGCCCAGCCCAGCACATTGCGGGAAAACTCCAGCAGCGCATGCTGAAAACCACCGCAGGTGCCGAGGAAAGGGCGCTGTTGTTCGCGGGCAAAACGGATGGCCCTGATCGCACCGGCTTCGCTTTTGTAGGGGCTGGCCGGGACGCACCAGAAGCCGTCAAAGTGATCCAGCGCAGTGTCGGCGTGGATCTGCTCCGTAGGCAGCCATTCGAATTGCACATTGTGGCCGGACTGCTCGGCGATCATTCCGAGGGCAACGGGGATCGCCTGGTGAGCGGTGACTTGCGGGTCGTGATCGCCGATCAGGGCGATGGAAATGGCGTCCATGGGATTTCCTTGATTTGAGTGAGTGATGAACCTCTGGGGGAGGGTGTGCAGTTGTCGATCACCGGGGCTCACTATAGATTGGCGTTCACGCACTCAATATTGGCGTTTCCCCAAGTGATCAATGCAGCGACGCACTATCGACTCGACTACCCGGATCTGGCGCTGATCCTCGCGTTGGTGCGGGGCGGCTCTCTGGCCCGGGCGTCGCAGCTGCTCAGGGTAGATGTGTCGACGGTGTTTCGCGCAGTGCGGCGGCTGGAGTCGGCGCTCGGTCAGCAGTTATTCGAAAAGAGCCGCGCCGGTTACCTGCCAACCACCCTCGCGCAGACCTTGGCCGAGCAGGCCGAACGCGCCGAGCAGGCACTGGAAGCGGCGCGGATCGGTGTCGAGCAGGGCGGTGAAGTGGTCAGCGGCACGGTGCGCCTGACGTGCACCGATTCGGTGCTGCAAGGGCTGTTGTTGCCGGCGCTGGCGCAGTTCATGCCGAACTACCCGGCGCTGACCCTCGAACTGAGCACCTCCAACGATTTCGCCAACCTCAGCCGCCGCGATGCTGACATCGCCCTGCGCCTGACGCGTACACCGCCGGAGCATCTGGTCGGACGGCAACTGGCGAAGATTTCCTACCGGGTCTGCGCCAGTGCGCGTTATCTGCAGAATGTTGATGCGACGGATCTGGCGGCGCTGACCTGGATCGCCCCGGACGAGTTTCTGCCGGATCATCCGACCGTCGCCTGGCGTCGCCAGCAGTTGCCCGGCGTGACCCCGGCTTATCGCTGCAACAGTATGCTCTCGGTGACGGAACTGGTGCGTGGCGGACTCGGGGTGGCGGCGTTGCCGGACTTTCTGATCACTGAAGGTTTGCAGGCCCTCAGCGAACCGTTGCACGGCTACGATACCGCGCTGTGGTTGCTGACCCGCCCGGATTGCCGGGCATTGCGCTCGGTGGTCACGCTGTTCGATGAGCTTGGGCGGGCGCTGCGGTTGCCGTGATCAACGTTGCGGGTTCTGGCAGATGTGCGCATGCAGTTCGCGGGTCAGGCCTTCGATGCGTTCGGTCAGGCTCTTGGTCATTTCGGTGAGACGGGTGTTCTGTTCCAGCAGTTCGAGCAATTGCGCGGTGGTCTGCGCGGCCTGCGCCTGGCGCTCGCTGTTGGCCACCGCCAGCGCTTCACGGTGTTGCGCGTCGGCGTCCGATTGCGCCTTGTCCCGCGCGGCTTGCCGGGTTTGTGCCAGCAGGATCAGCGGTGCGGCATAAGCCGATTGCAGGCTGAACGCGAGGTTCAACAAGATGAACGGGTACACGTCGAAAGTGGTGATGCCTGTCGTATTGAGGCACACCCACAACAGCACGATCAGGGTTTGTGCGCCAAGAAAGGTCGGCGTGCCGAAGAACCGCGCGAAGGCCTCGGCCCGCAAGGCGAACGTGTCGTTGCCGAAGGTGGTGTTGAGGTGGGCGTGGGGGCGGTGGAAGCGCAGGTGGTCGACAGGGGCGGGCGCGGGGACGTCGGGTTTTTCTGTGGTCATGATGGACTCGGCAGGACTTGGGACTGAAGGTCACTATAGTCCTGCATCGAGGCTTATGGCCCTTTCGCGAGCAGGCTCGCTCCTACAGGGGAACGCATTCCAATGTGGGAGCGAGCCTGCTCGCGAAGGCCGCGACGCGGTCTCTCAGCCCGGCGCCCGCTCATTGGCAAACATGCTCACCGCCTGCACCGCTTCACTGGCGCCGTCGCGGATCTGCAGAATCACGCTGCCGGCCTGATCCGCCAGTTCAACGCCTTGCGCCGCCCGCCCGCGAGTGCCTTCCATGCTCTTGATCGCCTGACGGGTTTCGCTCTGGATCAGGCCGATCATGTTGGAAATCTCCGCCGTCGAGCCGCTGGTACGCGCCGCCAGTTGCCGCACTTCGTCCGCTACAACGGCGAACCCCCGCCCCTGATCCCCGGCGCGCGCCGCTTCAATCGCCGCGTTGAGCGCCAGCAGATTGGTCTGGTCGGCAATCGCACGGATGGTGTTGACGATCGCGGTGATCTGCTCCGAACGCTCGCCAAGTTGCGCGATCAACGTAGAAGATTGTGCGATATCGTCAGCGATTTCGCGCATCTCACTGGCCGCCTGCTGGATCACCTGAGTGCCTTGCTCGGCGACTTTCCGGGTTTCCACGGAGATGTGATAAGCAGCGCTGGCGCTGCGCGCATCGTGCTCGTGCTGCTCGACACGGGCGGTGACGTCCGTGGCGAATTTCACCACTTTGCACAACCGCCCGGCAGCGTCGTATACCGGGTTGTAGTTGGCCTCCAGCCACACACTCTGGCCGCGCTTGTCGACGCGTTCGAACTGACCCTGAAACAGCTCACCCTGATTCAACCGCCGCCAGAAATCCTCATAAGCGCTGCTGTTGACCAGCTCCGCGCGGCAGAACAAGCGGTGATGTTTACCCTTCAGTTCAGCGAGCGTGTAACCCATGCGCGTCAGAAAATTCTGGTTGGCGGTGAGAATGCCGCCGTTGAGGTCGAATTCGATCACCGCCATCGCCCGGTCGATCGCCTGCAGCTTGGCATTGGCCTCGCTTTCCTGCTGAACCTTGGTCGTCACGTCCATGGCGAACTTGACCACTTTGACCACGCGTCCCGACGCATCCTTGATCGGGTTGTAATTGGCTTCCAGCCAGACCGGCTGGCCCTGGCTGTTGATCCGCTCGAAGGTGCCAGACTGGAACTGGCCGTTTTTCAGGCGCGACCACAGTTCAGTATATTGCGCGCTGCGGCCAAACTCCGGGGTACAGAACAAGCGATGCGGCTGGCCGATCACCTGTTCGGCGCGGTAGCCCATGGTTTTGAGGAAGTTGTCATTGGCCTTTAACACTACGCCTTCAAGGTCGAACTCGATCACCGCCATGGAGCGATTGATCGCTTCAAGCAGGCCGTTCTGTTCGGTGATGGTGTGTTGAAGGTTGTTGAGTTCGGACTGGTGGCGTTTGAAAAACATAGGGGCAGTACCTGGAAGTAGGGAAAGACGAGGTTTGTGTCCCTGTTTCCGCGCTGGCAGAGCAAATGCCGGGTCGGCATTGGTCATTAACTGCAAAGTGCCAGCATCCAGGCTGACGAGCCGATCTTATACAAACTACTTGGAGTTGTACAAGAAATTGCGAATCAGTTTTTTCAAGGCTGAGGGCGGGGGGGGGGCGTCTTCTTAGCTCGGACTGCTCAGCGCAACGCTGATGGTGTTGCGCCCCGTGTGTTTGGCGGTGTACAGCGCCTTATCGGCGTCATCCAGCCAGGCAACCGCGTCGCTGTACGATGGCTGAAAGCGTGCCAGACCGATACTCAGGCTGACGCGCAGCTCTGGTACATCCGGGTGCCGATATTGATCCAGCGCCTGACGCAATCGTTCCATTTGCGCCTCGGCTTTATTGAGTGGCTGGTCGGGCAGGATCAGGCAAAACTCGTCGCCGCCATAACGGCCGGCCCGTTCACCTTCGGCCAGCAGTCCTTTGAGTGCCTGGCTCAGCTCGCGCAGCACGGCGTCGCCAACGATGTGCCCATAGTTGTCGTTGATGGTCTTGAAATGATCGATGTCGATCAGCGCCAGAATGTCCTGGGTGTTGTTATCTCGGCACCGGGTGAAACGCGTATGGAGCAGATCCTTCCAGGCACCGTGATTGAGCAGCCCGGTGAGGCTGTCGGTGCGGCTCAGGTCCCTGAGTGCACGCTTGTGCTGCGCGAGTTTGATCGCCAGTTGGTAACAGACCATGCCCAGGGCCAAGGGGTACAAGGTCAGCATCGGCAGGCAGGCCCAAACCTCGATTTGCGTCATCGTCAGGCTGAACTTGAAGCCGAACAGTAAACAGCCCAGCAGCACGCCGGCGATTTGGGCGAGAGCGCCGAGCAGGAACAGACGTCGTCCACCGGCGGCGACATTGTTCATGGTCATCATCGACAGGATGGTTACCGTGGTCAGCGGATTGAACTGAAAGCACGCGGTCCAGAAGCCGCCGCACAACGAGTCGTACAACAGGTTGCGGCGTTCGGCGTGGTAGGGGAAAGTCGAGCGGGTCGAAAGCTGATAGGCCAGATGCGGCCAGATAAAACCGTTGAACACCAGCAGCGCCCAGAGCCAGGTCGGCATGTGCAACGGATACAGCGCGGCCGCGACGCTGAAAAAGCCGACACCCAGACCGATGATCCTGGGCAGATAAATGCGTCTGGCGAATGACAAGCCTTTGCCGCGTTGATTTTCCATGATGTCCTGCGCCAGATTCATCCTGAAATACTTTGAAGTGTTTTTTCAGGTTGACCGTTCGTCGGTCAATTGTCGGACATTGTCATTTATTCCACCGGGAATAATCAGTGTCCTTCCGAGCCATTTAATCGTGGCGGGGCGCAGGAGAGGGCCGGTTTAGAGCTGGTATCTGGCCAGAAACATCTCCATGGCCGACTCGGCCACGGCTTTTTGCGTGTCTGCATCCAGCGGCGGCAGGCCCATGGAAATCTGCGGCCAGAAACCGAACGACTTCAACAGCCCTTGCACCTGCTGCGCGGCGAATTCTGCGTTCACGGTTTTCAGTCGACCATCCGCCAGCGCCGCGCGAATCCACACCGTCAGGCCTTCTTCGCGCTCGCCCATGCGCGCCACCATGTCCTGCGCGCGCTCCGGGGAATGGATGGTGGCGGCAATCGCCACCCGCGCCAGGCCGAGAAAGTTGTCATCGGCCATCATCTGCAGTTTAGCCAGCAACATGGGCAGCAGTTGCTCGCGTAGCGGCTGTTCAGCGCGATAGGTCACGGCTTGCTCGTCGGTAATCCGTGCCCAGAGTTGGTTGAGAATTTCGGCGAACAACTCTTCCTTGCTGGGGAAGTGGTTGTACACCGTGCGCTTCGACACCGCGGCGGTGGCTGCGATCTTGTCCATGCTGGTGATCTCGAACCCGTTGGCCCGGAATTCGGCAATCGCCGCCTGGATGATGGCTTCGCGTTTGCGGTCGGTGAGGCGCTTCGGAACTGTCATAAGTACGCTTTGGCTAAGAGGGGGTGGAATTACACTTGGCAGTTTACTTGTCATCCAGTTTCATGCAACCTAGAAACTACACCGCCCAGTGTAATGTTGCGTTAATCCGCACAACCTAAAAACCAGACAGTTCGGCTGATGCGTGCGTGCCTTGGCCATTTATCGTCCCACCGTGAAAAACCGTGAATTGCGCGGTTTTTCTGGAGTCTCTCAGTCATGGCCAATCCAGATTTTTCTGCGGATCAAACTTCCACGCCTGAAGCCTCTCGCCAGGATCAAGGGCTGTTCCGTAACCATGCGCCGGTGCAACGCGAAGGTGGGCGCAAGATGCTGCGGATCATGTGGAACATGATCTTCAACAAGCCGCGCAATACCCGACCGGCCGCCGCGATCCCGGTGCAACCGCTGACCCGTGAAGACCTGCTGGCCGCGCCTGACCACAGCGTCTATCGCCTCGGTCACTCGACCCTGCTGCTGAAAATGCGCGGCAAATTCTGGATCACTGACCCGGTCTTCGCCGAGCGCGCCTCGCCGGTGCAATGGGCCGGCCCGAAACGCTTTCACCAGCCGCCGATCAGCATCGACCAGCTGCCACCGATTGAAGCGGTGATCCTGTCGCACAACCACTACGACCACCTCGATTACCAGGCAGTGCTGAAACTGGCGGCCAAGACCAACTACTTCCTGACCCCGCTGGGCGTCGGCGACACCCTGATCAAATGGGGGATCGACGCCAGCAAGGTCCGCCAGTACGACTGGTGGCAGGGCACCGAAATCGCCGGCATCCGCTTCGTTGCCACTCCCTCGCAGCACTTCTCCGGCCGCAGCCTGTTCGACAGCAACAGCACCCTGTGGGCCTCGTGGGTGATGATCGACGGCGACACGCGGATCTTTTTCAGTGGCGACAGCGGCTATTTCGACGGCTTCAAACGCATTGGCGAACAGTACGGCCCGTTCGACCTGACCCTGATGGAAACCGGCGCCTACAACGTCGAATGGCCACACGTGCACATGCAACCCGAAGAAACCCTGCAAGCGCACCTCGACCTCAAGGGCCGCTGGCTATTTCCGATCCACAACGGCACCTTCGACCTGGCGATGCACGCCTGGCATGAACCGTTTGACCGGATTCTGGCGCTGGCGTGGGAGCGTAGTGTTTCGATCACCACGCCACGAATGGGCGAGGCGTTCAACCTGATGCAACCACAGCGCGGGAGTGCGTGGTGGTTGGCGGTTGAAGGGGAGAGTGAAGGGGTGGTGCAGAACGCCTGATGAGTTAAAACCGGTTCGCCTCTATAGAGGCGAACCTTATTTTTCGAGATTGTTTTCCGACATCAAGTCACCATAGCTCACCAACGTGGAAACGTTTATGTCGCGGAATTTCCCCCGGAGAATCTCTTCCAGACTTTCCGGATTCAAACCAAGTCTTTGAGCTACGTCGGCTTTGCTCACGGGAGCTGTTTCTATGAGTGCAGCCAATCGTGTGACATACCGGGCCTTATTTTGCATGTCACCCGTATCCACGCCTTCCAGATCCTTATAAACGCAACCTTTGCTTTCTTCGATTTCACTCAATTTCTACGTCCTTATTCAGCCATCGCATAATCCCCACGCCCCACCGCATCCGATGGCGCGCCCATACTCACACTGCGACCCGGCGCAAATCCGGGAAAGAACACCAACCCCTGCGCCTCAAATCGATAAGCCAACGCCAGCCGCGCCGCATCCGCCACATCTTGCTGCGCTTCAAACCGCTGGATATCGTCCACCGCAACCTCCGCCTCGCGCGACAACTGTTCCACGCTCCAGCCCAGCATCGCTCGGGCCTGGACGCAGTGCGTCGGGGTGAACTGGAAGAGGGCAATGCGTTCGAGGATGTGGTTCATCGCAAGAGAGGCCATGGTGTGCTCCGGGCTCAAGAGTGCTGATTGAAAATGTACTGTGTTTTTGTACAGTTGTTTTTGGCCGAGATCAAACGCATTTTTTGATTTGCCCTAGTTCGCCGCCTCCAACCAGACGGACGGTGCCTGTCCGAGGATGCGCCGGAACATCGTCGAGAACGACGCCGGGCTTTCATAACCGAAGTCCAGGGCGATCCGCGTCACCGCGTCACCGGCCGCCAGACGCGCCAGCGCCAGCACCACGCAAGCCTGTTGCCGCCATTGGCTGAAGCTCAACCCGGTCTGCTGCCGAAACAGTCTGTTGAAGGTGCGCAAGCTTATGTGCAACTGCTCGGCCCAGTGTTGTGGCGACTGATGAGCGTTCGGCTGAAGCAGAAAGGTCTGACACAAAGCCAGTAGTTTTCCGTCAGTCGGCAACGGAATGTGCAAGGGCAGGGGCGCGCTGCGCGCCAGTTCATGCAGCAGCAGATCGATCAGTACACCGTCGCGTCCTTCGAGGTCATAAGTCAGCGGCACTTCCACGGCTTCCATCAACAAGTGCCGCATCAACGGCGAAACGCTGATCACCTGGCAGCGCCCACCCAAGTCCACCGCCCCCGGCTCGATGTACAAACTGCGCGTACTCACGCCGAGCATCAGCACCTCATGCGCCACCCCCGGCGGAATCCACACTGCCCGTTGCGGCGGCACCACCCAGTTACCGTCATGGGTGCAGACCTGCATCACCCCGGTCGCTCCGTACAACAATTGCGCCCGTCGATGCGTATGAAATGGCAACAGATGGCCGTGGGAATAATCCGTACCGATCGCCACCACCGGGCGCGGCGTGTCATCCAGCTGATTGATCGAAACATTGCGCATCGAGCGTTTCCCGGTAGTTGGCGTAAACGCAAACATTATTGGCTGAGTTGCTGAAGCAGGCCAAGCCACGTCGCTCTATCGTCGCCCGCTCGCCACCACCGGAAGACGCGCTATGTTCTACCTCCTGCTGACCCTGTTCGGCTGCCTGACCGGCATCACCGCCGTCCTGTTCGGTTTCGGCGGCGGCTTCGTCGTCGTGCCGCTACTCTATCGCATGCTCAGCGCCAGCCATGGCGCCGACGACCCCATCGGCCAATCGGCCATGCACATTGCCGTCGCCACCTCGACCTGCGTGATGATCGTCAACGCCCTGATCGCCACCGACAAACACCGCCGCGCCGGCAACCTGATCCGCCATTACCTGTGGCCCCTCGGCGGCTTCATCGCCCTCGGCGCGATCATCGGCGCGATCGCCGCGGTGTGGGTCAGCGGCGAGGTCATCCGCTACGCCTTCATCGCCTACCTCGGCGTGACTATCATCGACTGCTTGCTCAGACGCGGCTTCCTCACCCGCAGTGAGGGCGTCGTCCCACGCCGATTGGATCGCAAGGAAATATCCGCCGGTGGTGTAGGCATCGGCGCCATCGCCACGTTCCTCGGCGTAGGAGGAAGCATCATGACCGTGCCGCTCCTGCGCCGCTGCGGACTGAGCATGTCCCAGGCCACGTCCATGGCCAATCCGCTGAGCGTGCCGGTGGCAGTGGCTGGGACGCTGACCTACATGGCACTGGCCGGTTTCAGCGAGACGGATCTGGGCGCGTGGTTTGTCGGGTATGTGGATTTGCTGGCGTTTGCGGTGCTGACGCTGGGGTCGTTGGTCGGGATTCGAATGGCCACGCCGTGGATCGGGCGGATACCGGATCGGGTGCATGCTTGGGTGTACATCGCGCTGCTGATCTTCGTGATGCTGGGCATGCTGCTCAAGTAGAGCCTCGATTCCTGCGCGCATCCTCTGCATACTCCGCAGCCTCATTCATTCAGGGATCGATCCATGCTCAAGGGACTGCTGCGCCTTGCGCCATACGCTGCGGCGCTGTTTACACTTATCTCCACCGCCAATGCCGAAGATGGCCGACGCGTGTTCACCGGTACGCTGGGCAAGATGCCGATTGTGGTGGAGCTCAACACTACGCAGCAGGACGAAGTTACCGGCCGCTACTTCTATGAGAAGTATCACCGGGACCTGGAGCTCAGTGGCTCGCTGCAGGACAGCACGTTGAACCTTGTTGAAGGCAACAACCGCTATGGTGACGACAAACCGTTGCCAACCTTGAAGCTGGAAGAAACTGCCAATGGCTGGCAGGGTGAATGGCAAAGTCCGCAGGGAAAGAAACTGCCGGTTAAACTTGCAGAGGCCAGACTTCCCGCGCCAACGTCCGCAACTTTGCCGTTCATTGCCGCGCTGCCATACGACGAGCCTTACGAGTATCTGCGCCTGCTGGGACTCAAACTGAAACCGGCGAAGAAAGAAAACTTCATGGGCTACGACCTGCAATGGTGGACGGAGCCTGAGACAAAGATCTCGCTGTTCAGCGTGGAGTCCGGACTGTCGAAAGATGATCAGCAACGGGTAAACCAGCAGTTGCTCGGGCGACTCTGGAATGAGGTCATCAGTTACCACAGCTGCCAGCTGCGGGGCGGAGAAAACGTCGAATTCATGCAGCAGGCAGAACCGAAAATGATCTCGCCAGCCGTGGTCAGCCTGAACATCTCCACCAGCTACTACTGCGGCGGCGCGCATCCGGATTTCGGTGATTCCCCGCTCAACATCGACGTGAAAACCGGCCACCCACTGTCGCTTGAAGATGTGCTGTGGGTCGGTGAAGGCAAACCATTGCTACACGCCGAGCGCGACAGCCTGGGCGACAAACCGCTGAGCGAGGCCGAGAGTGACGCGCGTTATCGGTATGTCAGCAAAGAGCTGGTGCCTTGGGTCATCCAGCAATTCACCGCTCTGTACCCCACGGAAATGAAGAAACCGGCGCAAGATGACGACTGTGATTTCACAGATGAAAGCATCTGGGGAACTACGCCGTGGTACTTCACTGATAAGGGCCTCTACTTGGGCGCCTACTTCGCTCGAGTACAACGCTCTTGCGACAGGCCAGACTGGTCGATCCTGCCGTACTCCGTCGTCAACCAACACCCAGGCGCGGTCGAACTTCAACTGCCCAAAGGCTAACCATCACGCCAACCCCGGCGCCTCCCGCACAATAAAGTGATCCAGGTTCTCGATGTTGGCACTGAACACCCCGAACGTCTGTTCGGGGTTCTTCTTGCTCGGCACCTGCTTCAACTCCGGCGTCACGCCATAGAAGAAACAGAACAACTCCTTGTCGCTGTCGATCGCATGCTTGATCTCTTCCAGAAACGCCTTGCGCTTGCGGTAGTTGTCGATCAACTTCTTGCTCAAGTAGACGTTCACCGAATACGGCTTCTTCTTCGCCTCATCCGCCTGTTTGAACCAGACCTTCTGCTCGAAATCAATGCGAAAACTCTGGGTGTAATCCTTGATCTCCTTGATCTTGCCCCAGTAAATCAGCCCTTTATTGTCCATCAGATACTCAATCTTCTTGAAGAACGAGCCATAAGGCGCCGTGTGCTCGCCGATCTTCAACGGCATGCGCTTAAGCAACTCCTTGTCGGCGAAGTTCGACACAAAACACTCCACCGGATGTGCAAACACACTGGTCTTGTCCGGCGCCGTCTCACGCCCCGGCGACTCCCTGGAACTCACCTGCGCCAACCGCACCGGATCATCGCGCAACACATCCGCCGCATCCACTGGCGCAACAGGCTTGCGCACATACTCACGCCGCGTCAGCAACAACTCCGACGGAAAATGCTCCTCCCGCGCGTCATCCACGTCACCATCCGCCGTCTCAACCCCGGACGCTGACGCCTTTAAGCTCACATACGGACAACCCGCCACATGCTGCGTCGCGGGTAGATTCTTAAAGTGCGGTGTACGCACGTAATTCACGTTCTTGGCGTTGAACGTGCCCAACTCGTTGGACGCATCGAACGCCGCACGACAGGCGTCGTTGGGGCACTGGAAATGCTCCTTCGCAGAATCGAACGCCACCGTCTCATCAAAATTGAGATCGCGAACGTCATAGATCGACAACTTGTCGTCGAGACTGAGGCAGTAGGCGAGATCGAATTTCATGGCGGGGCTCGGATCCTTGAGTGGGGGAGGGGTATTAATAGCGGGAGGCGGCGCGGGTTGCACTGATTGTTTTCAGGATGATGCGGAATCTGTGGGAGCCATCCTGCTGACGATTCCAGGCATCAACCAGATTTCAATCCTCACCCCGCCACTGCAGGCAGCACATCACCCCTGTGGCGAGGGAGCTTGCTCCCGCTGGGCTGCGAAGCAGCCCCAAGCATTTTGAGGCACAAAAAAACCGCTGCTTGAACCTCAAACAGCGGATCTTTAAACCATCAGCAACCACGCAACAATCGCGAGGCCCTACGCCACCAGGATTCTTGTCGATTGAACGGATCCTCCGCCAGCAAACAAGGCATATCCCGCAACCGAATCCACGGCTCGTCCTGCCAATGCAAAGTGCTCAGCGACATCTGCGGCCAACTCAAAACACTCAACGTCGGACGCTCAACCGAGCGCGCCGGACGAGCATCACGCAGCGCAGGCACGACCTGATGCGTCAGCCACTCACGAAGCTGCCGATACTCAGGACAGTAGTGATAGATCAGCAGTGCATACACGCCGGACTCACTCACCATCATGTGTTCCTCAGCTTCGCCATAGGTTTCCACGCACATCATCTGACGCTGATCAGCGTCGAGTTTGCGCAACTGGCGTTCATCAAGATGTTTGCCCATCAACCGGCCCAGCTCTTGGACGCAGAACCACGCCTGGTTCTCAACCAGCAGGGCGTGCAGATGGGTTTTGTTGCGGGTGAAACGAGTCGGGAAAAGTGGTTCAGACATGGCATGCCTCCAGACCTGGAAGCACGGGATTCGAACGGTGGGTACAGCGATTCACCTTCATCATGAAGGCTGAGTATTCAGGCATTTCCATTTACCTCTGGCTGCTTTCTTAGGGCATTCGTTAGGGTGTCGGGAGCTAAGAAACCCACCAGAGACGGGCCGGACATATTCCCCTTTCGGGTCTTGTATTCGCCCACTCCCGACATAACGGGACTTTTCGCAGGCGTAGAAAAACCGCAGACGAAAAAAAGCCGCATGACTGTCGGGTGCGGAGGGCCGCTCTGGTTTGTAGAGTTTCTTAGGCTCGGAGCTGAGGGTAGGGGGAACAGGGATGGTCGTCAACCAGCGACTTTTCCTACTTATCGTGAGGTAAAACGAAATCTGGACAATGGCGCAGAGTAAATTATGCTGTGTTTATATCCAGTATTTGGTCGCCGCTGTTCTTCCAATTCACCCAACCCGTGTCGCCATGACTGATCTCACGGATTACGGGAAATTTCATTTACTTTGGAGTTTCTAGGGCTAGAATGGTGACCATTCGTCACAGCTTTGACCCAGAGGAAATTCCGGCTCATGAATCTTTTTGAAACAGCATCTTTTGAATCCTTGAGCGAAACGACCTCGGATTCTTATGAGCCTGATACCCATCCTGTTACCGACCTTGCGTTACTGCACAAGCTGCTGGAGATCTACGACCAAGGGCAGTTGGCCGAAATTCTCAACGATGTGAGCCCGAGTCATTGGTGCCGTGAAACCATCAATCGATGGATCAAGGGCAAGGCTTCGCCGAAGCTTTCCCACATTGAGTTCACTCGCCTCAAGGATCTGCTGCCCAAGCGTTTGAACCACAAACCTTCATTCACCTTTATCGATCTCTTTGCCGGTATCGGCGGTATCAGAAAAGGGTTTGAAGCCATCGGCGGCGAGTGCCTGTTCACGTCCGAATGGAACAAGTACGCGGTCAAGACCTACAAGGCCAACCACTTCTGCGATCCGGCTCGTCACCGCTTCAATCTCGACATCCGCTCGGTCACGCTTTCGGACAAGCCCGAGGTCAGCGACGAAGAAGCGTACAAGAATATTGATCGCGAAATTCCTGATCACGACGTCCTGTTGGCGGGTTTTCCATGCCAGCCGTTCTCGCTTGCGGGTGTTTCCAAGAAGAACTCTCTGGGACGCAAACATGGTTTCGAGTGTGAGACCCAAGGCACTCTGTTTTTCGATGTGGCGCGGATAATTGCCGCGAAACGCCCGGCCGCATTCTTGCTGGAAAACGTGAAAAACCTGAAAAGCCATGACAAGGGCAATACGTTCCGGATCATTTGCGAAGCGCTGGATGAACTGGGCTATGAGGTTGCAGACGTTAACGCACCGAAAGGCTCAGACCCGAAGGTCATTGATGCCAAGCATTTTGTCCCTCAGCATCGTGAGCGAATAGTGCTGGTCGGTTTCCGTCGTGACTTGAATGTTCACCAAGGGTTCACCCTGCGTGACATCAGCAAGCACATACCAAAGCAGCGACCTAGCTTCGGTGATCTGCTCGATAAGGATGTGGACGAAAAATACATCCTTACTCCGAAGCTCTGGGATTACCTCTACCGATATGCCGAGAAACATCGCGAAAAGGGTAATGGTTTTGGCTTTGGTCTTACCCGTCCAAACGATGTTGCTCGTACGCTTTCGGCGAGATATCACAAGGATGGTTCGGAAATCCTGGTTGACCGCGGGTTTGTGGATACCTTGGATTTCAACAGTGAATTGAATCAGCTCAATCGCCCGCGCCGATTGACTCCGCATGAGTGCTCGCGCCTGATGGGTTTTGACAAGCCGGGGGAAAGCAAATTTGTGATTCCTGTCTCCGATACCCAAGCGTATCGGCAGTTTGGTAACTCAGTGGCAGTCCCCGTTTTTGAGGCGGTGGCTCGGTTGATGAAGGAACGCATTTTGGCGGCAAAGGAAAAAACTGCTGACAAGGAGCGACCACAGCTGGAATTTACTCTTCCTGAGTAATCAGTCTTATCGCCTTCGCTCTCGATGATTAGATGCGCAAAGTCCTGACACCAGTTGCAGGGCTTTGGGTCATTGCATTATCCCTCCGTTTGAGGCTTCTCTCGGAAAGGCAATTCTGCGAACCTGTCGGAAACACTTTAATTTCGACTCATCAATTGTTCAGCGGCCTTACCCATGACTAGCTTTTCCCAATGGATTGAAGACAAGAATCGAGACGAATGGTGGATATTCATCAAGCGTCTATCAGCCAATGACACAGGGCTAACGGGGGGCAACGGGGTAGGTATTTATGTGCCCAAAGCTGTTGTAGCGACAGCGCTACCGTCCATTTCAAGCACCTGTTCTCAGAATCCTGATTGCAGTCTGACAGCACGGATCACCTCACACGGTCTTCCAGAGCAAACGCTGAGGGGCATCTACTACAACAATCGTCATTTCGAAGGCCCTGGGTCACGCAACGAACATCGATTGACTAGATGGAATACAGATTTTAGAAACAGTCCTGCCCAAGATCCCGAGAATACTGGTGCCTTAGCAATTTTTGCTTTTCATGTGCCCCATTTGGGCAGAGATTCCGAATTTTTGGATATCTGGATCTGCAAAGGATTGGAGGAGGAGGAGTTCGTCGAGAGCAAGATCGGCGAAGTGATTCCCGGCAGCTCACTTTTTGACAGAGGGGACCGGTTGTTTGCTGGCTTCGCTGCTGGATCAGATAAAGAGCCTAGCCATGTTGTGATTCCTCCACTTTGGGAAGACAGGTTCCCAAGTGGCGAGGAGATTATTGCCTACCTTCCCACGGTTTTTCGTTTCGGCAAGACAACACCCGATGAACTCATCATTGAAAGGCGTGACAGCGAGTACAAACTGTTCCGCCAGATTGAAGAACTCCATATTCTGCACAGAGTTCAACAGGGGTTCGGTTCCGTAGACGAGTTCATGCAGGTGGCGAACTCGGTCAGCAATAGGCGTAAATCGAGGTCTGGAAGATCTTTAGAGATACATCTCGAGCATCTATTTCGACAGTTCGGACTTGAGCAATTTAGTACCCAGTGCAGAACTGAAGGTAACAAGCGGCCAGATTTTATCTTCCCTTCATGTGCTGACTATCATGACCCCGCGTACCCTGAACAGAATCTGCGAATGCTGGCTGTCAAGACAACGTGCAAAGACCGCTGGCGTCAGGTTTTGAATGAAGCCAACAGAGTGGAGCAGATTCACCTTTTTACGCTTCAGGAGGGCGTCTCTCCTCATCAATTCGCAGAGATGAAGGACGCGAACGTAAAGTTAGTGGTTCCTAAGCCACTGCATACGAAATACCCAGATGAGGTGCGTGAAAAGCTTATGACGCTGAATGACTTTATTGTGGAAGCTAAAGATATACGACTACACACCTGATCAATGATGCCTTCGAGGGGGGATAGAGGATGCTCGTTCCGCGTCTCTTCTCGACGCATAAGGTTATTAGCTGAGTCTTGATTGGCAACGAGGTTTCTAGGAGAGTTGGCATGGACATAGTTGACTCGTCAACTCGCTCCAGAATGATGTCCGGTATTCGCGGAAAGAATACCGCCCCGGAAATGCAGGTCAGAAGATTCCTGCATGCGCGAGGTTATCGGTACCGAATCCACCGGAAAGACCTTCCTGGAAAGCCAGATCTTGTACTTTCCCGTCTGAAAGTCTGCATTTTCGTCCATGGATGCTTCTGGCATCGTCATCCGGGGTGCGTTTACGCAACTACTCCGAAAACACGCCATGAATTCTGGGAGGAAAAATTTCAGAAGAATGTAAACAGAGATTTAGCCAACATCGACGCTCTGGAATCTGCCGGCTGGCATGTTCTGATAGTTTGGGAATGCTTTCTCAAGAACGATCCCTATACTTTGGAGGGGTTGGCGGAGAAATTACGCGTTATCGCTCTGGACCAATCAGTTTGATGATGGTGAAGGCGGAGATGGTTGGGTCAGTTCGATGAACATTGGAGGTTATGTAGCTAGAAATCGGCTCGTCCTTGAGCCGGTGCGATTAGCCCTTGGGAGGAAACGGGTCATCGCCGTAGGTGTTGCGCTCTCGAATTTGCCCATTCTGTCCGTGAATGAACATTTCGCTGCCTTGGTTCTTTGCGATCTCGCGCGCGAGCTGAATAGCCTCTGCTTGCGTGTTCACAACTTTTGTTGCTTTCGAGTTGCCCGCGCCTTTGACGGCCCAGTCGTCTCCATGTGGAACTACATGCTGATTTTTCTTGGGCATGATAAAAGTCCTCGCAATGTGGATGTCCAAGCTTTGGCAAAATTGCCTAGCTTGCCGATTTACTATGGAAATAAGATTTCGTACGAAACCCAATCTCCGACGATCAGCCGTTGACACCGCTCAAAGGTCGTCCATAATCACGCCCCGCATTTCCCAAATGCTTTCGTGATTGTGGGCTACCCCGATTACGGCCCGTACGAGTGGGCTTTGTTCACCAGTACGGTCAAGACCCACAGCATCCGCGCCAACGGTTGCTGTGGGTTTCTTGTTTTTGCCCCTTCATCTTCTCCGCAATCTCTCGAAAGCAGACGCCGAGGCTACTCGTAGCTACTTCTGTGCTAAATGCTGAGTGGTTAGCAGCTGCCGTTTGCCAGATACGTCAAACTGAAGCCGCTAATCCCAATCGCAGCGGCCTCATTCTGACCTATTTCAAACTCACAAAAAAACATCAAGGGCTGACAACCGCGTCGATGTTTCAGGCTGCGCACTCAGAAAATCAATCCCAGCTCAAAGCACCACCAGTCTGATACTCAATAACCCGCGTCTCAAAGAAATTCTTCTCTTTCTTCAAGTCCATGATCTCGCTCATCCAAGGGAACGGGTTAGTCGTCCCAGGGTACTCTTCCTTCAAACCAATCTGCGACAGACGACGGTTAGCGATGAACTTCAGGTAGTCCTCCATCATCGCCGCGTTCATGCCCAGTACGCCGCGAGGCATGGTGTCGCGCGCGTATTCGATTTCCAGTTGCGTACCCTGCAGGATCATCTGGGTCGCTTCTTCTTTCATCTCGGCATCCCACAGGTGTGGGTTTTCGATTTTGATCTGGTTGATCACGTCGATGCCGAAGTTCAGGTGCATGGATTCGTCGCGCAGGATGTACTGGAACTGCTCGGCGACGCCGGTCATTTTGTTGCGGCGGCCCATGGACAGGATCTGGGTGAAGCCGCAGTAGAAGAAGATGCCTTCCAGAACGCAGTAGTAGGCGATCAGGTTGCGCAGCAGTTCTTTGTCGGTGTCCGGGGTGCCGGTTTCGAACTTCGGATCGGAGATCGAACGGGTGTATTTCAGGCCCCAGGCTGCCTTTTTCGCGACCGACGGGATCTCGTGGTACATGTTGAAGATCTCGCCTTCATCCATGGCCAGCGATTCGATGCAGTACTGGTAAGCGTGGGTGTGGATCGCCTCTTCGAACGCCTGGCGCAGGATGTACTGGCGGCATTCCGGGTTGGTGATCAGGCGGTACACGGCCAGCACCAGGTTGTTGGCAACCAGGGAGTCGGCGGTGGAGAAGAAGCCGAGGTTGCGCATCACGATGCGGCGCTCGTCGTCGGTCAGGCCTTCCGGGTTTTTCCAGAGGGCGATGTCGGCGGTCATGTTGACTTCTTGCGGCATCCAGTGGTTTGCGCAGCCGTCCAGGTACTTCTGCCAGGCCCAGTCGTACTTGAATGGCACGAGTTGGTTAAGGTCGGCGCGGCAGTTGATCATGCGCT
The DNA here is from genome assembly GCF_024748795.1 of Pseudomonas sp. B21-051. Lineage (NCBI taxonomy): Bacteria > Pseudomonadati > Pseudomonadota > Gammaproteobacteria > Pseudomonadales > Pseudomonadaceae > Pseudomonas > Pseudomonas sp. B21-051. The sequence goes on along the minus strand of NZ_CP087166.1, from coordinate 4,463,466 downwards.
TTTCGTCAACGGCGACACGGGCGGAGGCGCCTTCGAGTTCGGCGAGGCCTTCGGCGACGTCGAGGGAATCCAGTGCGGCCTTGGCGCGGGCCACGGCGGCCGAGTCGTCGGCGGTCACGGCGCGGGCTTCCAGCGCTGCGGCGCCGCCGGCGCTGTCGAGGCGGTCCATGTTGGCTTCAGTAGCGTGACCGGCGTTGGCGCCTTTCACGGTTGCTACTTCACTGTCTTCTTTGTCGAATTCGTCCCAGCTCAGCATGACGTGTCGTCTCCTGCGTGAGGGCCTGTCGCCCCGTGTGAAACCTGATTGGTTGGTTTTTCACACGGTCGTACAGACCGCGTTGGATCTTAAGGAATCGTTTTTTGCGGCAGCCAAGGCAGGCAATAAAACAGAATTTTGTACGGGTTTCCGAGAGCCTCTGACGGGCGCAGATCAGCGTTTGGGCTGCTGCGGGGCTTCAGAATGGCTTTGATCCCTGTAAGGGAATATTGCTGACCCGATTAGGGCGGCATTATAGGGAAAAAAACGCGGGCGTGGGGGAGGGCGAAACACCGCAGGCCGTTCGATTGGCCGGGTGATTTCGATTGGAGCGAGGGTTTACAGGGCTTTCGCTGGGATTGGCCTGCGAGAATTTTTTTTCATTAATTTTTTTGCTAGGCTTCGGTTGCTCAAGAAATGAGCAAAAAACCGGGTTTTTCACTATATCTTGTGTTTTGCAACCCTTTTGAGCGACTCCAGACACAACTGAGCCCGACCGAAGTCGGGCTGGAATCGACCCTCAAACGAGACGCTGAGTGGTCCGATTCGGTGCAGTCTCGATCATCAATTGGTGCAGCCGTTACCCATCACGCTGTAACGCAGGATATGACGCTGACCCTTGGAGTCGTCGTATTCCATTTTCATCGGGACAACTTCGCAGACGTTTGGAACTTCGCTCATGGACACTACGTTGGCGATGTCCAGGTGAGTGGAGTAAGTGTATTCCTCGATCACCGGTTGTTGCTGTGCGACATCAGTCGGGACCTCGTCTGCCATGGCGGTTGCGCACAGACTGCTGAGGGCCAGAACCAATAAAGCTTTCATTTCAGATTTACCTTTTTGAGGTCGAGTGGGGTCATGCAACCTTTTTAGGGTTGCGTGTGGAACTTCATCGTTTGCAGTTATTGCTTGAGAGCTGGATTAACGGCCTTCGTGGGGGCTGTAACGTTGTTAATCGCGTTTGCCTTGTCGGCGATGCGGATTTTAGGGAGGTGGGGTGGGGGTAAACAGGTGGGGTTTTGATAAACACTTTTCGCGGTTTTGGTAACAATCCACACAAAACACCGCCCAACCCTTGTAGGCGCTGCCGAAGGCTGCGATCTTTCGTATTTGATTTTGCAAGGCAAGATCAAAAGATCGCAGCCTGCGGCAGCTCCTACAACCATCGTCGAATGGTTCTATGGGGCCGGCCCGGCTACAACGGGGTCATACAAAAACAACTATTCCACCGAGGTAAGAAAGATGAGTGCGGCTTCTCTGTATCCCGTTCGTCCCGAGGTTCTGGCCAATACGCTGACTGACGAGGCGACCTACAAAGCCATGTACCAGCAGTCGGTCGTCAACCCTGACGGTTTCTGGCGCGAGCAAGCCAAGCGTCTTGACTGGATCAAGCCTTTCACCACGGTGAAGCAGACTTCTTTCGACGATCACCATGTCGACATCAAATGGTTCGCCGACGGCACCCTGAACGTTTCCTACAACTGCCTCGACCGTCATCTGGCCGAGCGCGGCGATCAGATCGCGATCATCTGGGAAGGCGACGATCCTTCCGAAAGCCGCAACATCACCTACCGCGAACTGCACGAACAAGTCTGCAAACTGGCCAACGCCCTGCGTGGTCAGGACGTGCACCGCGGCGATGTGGTGACTATTTATATGCCGATGATCCCCGAAGCCGTGGTCGCCATGCTGGCCTGTACCCGGATCGGCGCGATTCACTCGGTGGTGTTCGGCGGCTTCTCGCCGGAAGCGCTGGCGGGGCGGATCATCGACTGCAAATCGAAAGTGGTGATCACCGCTGACGAAGGCATCCGTGCCGGCAAGAAGATCTCGCTGAAGGCCAACGTCGACGACGCGCTGACCAATCCGGAAACCAGCAGCATCCAGAAAGTCATCGTGTGCAAGCGCACCGGTGGCGACATCAAGTGGAACCAGCATCGCGACATCTGGTACGAAGACCTGATGAAAGTGGCGGGCACCGTCTGCGCGCCAAAAGAGATGGGCGCCGAAGAAGCGCTGTTCATTCTTTACACCTCCGGCTCGACCGGCAAGCCGAAGGGCGTGCAGCACACCACCGGCGGTTATCTGCTGTACGCGGCGATGACCCATGAGCGCGTGTTTGACTACCGTCCAGGCGAAATCTACTGGTGCACCGCCGACGTCGGCTGGGTCACCGGCCACAGCTACATCGTCTACGGCCCGCTGGCCAATGGCGCGACCACGCTGCTGTTCGAAGGCGTGCCGAACTACCCGGACATCACCCGGGTGGCGAAGATCGTCGACAAGCACAAGGTCAACATCCTCTACACCGCACCGACCGCGATCCGCGCGATGATGGCTTCGGGTACCGCTGCTGTTGAGGGCGCTGATGGCAGCAGCCTGCGTCTGCTCGGTTCGGTGGGTGAGCCGATCAACCCGGAAGCCTGGGACTGGTACTACAAGAATGTCGGCAAGTCGCGTTGCCCGATCGTTGATACCTGGTGGCAGACCGAAACCGGCGGCAACATGATGAGCCCGCTGCCGGGGGCGCATGCACTGAAGCCGGGGTCGGCGGCACGTCCGTTCTTCGGTGTGGTACCGGCGCTGGTCGACAACCTCGGCAACATCATCGAGGGTGAGGCCGAGGGCAATCTGGTGATTCTCGATTCGTGGCCGGGTCAGGCGCGCACCTTGTATGGCGACCATGACCGCTTCGTCGACACCTACTTCAAGACCTTCCGTGGCATGTACTTCACCGGTGACGGTGCGCGGCGTGACGCCGATGGTTATTACTGGATCACCGGGCGCGTAGACGACGTGCTCAACGTCTCCGGCCACCGCATGGGCACCGCCGAGATCGAAAGCGCGATGGTCGCCCACCCGAAAGTCGCCGAAGCGGCGGTGGTCGGTGTGCCGCATGACATCAAGGGGCAGGGCATTTATGTCTACGTCACCCTGAAAAACGGCGAGGAGCCAAGCGAGCAACTGCGCCTGGAACTGAAAAACTGGGTGCGCAGAGAGATTGGCCCGATTGCTTCGCCGGATGTGATCCAGTGGGCGCCGGGGCTGCCGAAGACCCGTTCGGGCAAGATCATGCGGCGGATTCTGCGCAAGATTGCGACGGCTGAGTACGATGGGTTGGGGGATATCTCGACCCTGGCGGATCCGGGTGTGGTGCAGCATTTGATTGATACGCACAAGACGATGAATGTGGCTTAAGTAGAACGTCTGAAAAGAACAAAGCCCCGTCCGGTGTATGCCGGGTGGGGCTTTTTTGTATCTGGAGTTTTTGTGGGGGCTGGGCTGGCCTCTTCGCGAGCAGGCTCGCTCCCACAGTTTGACTGAGTACCTTCAGACAAAATGCAGAACCCTGTGGGAGCGAGCCTGCTCGCGAAGGCAACTTGGCTGACGCCCGTGTAGCCCGCTGTCGGAACGCAGGCCCCACCCACCAATAATTATCGATTTCCCCCGTAAGACATTTCCCGCTGTTACCGCCTGCTTTCCACGTAACCGAATGTGTAACCGCCCGCGTCAAACCGGGGCGAAGGGAAACGCAACGCCCCGTTTTAGAGCCTCAAAAACCCCGGTGAAAAATAAGACACAACGCTGCGCTTGCCGGATTAGAAGGGTTTGCGAATAATAGGCCCGCAATTTGCAGCATAGATCGGTTCACTGTCTTTCGCTATTGCATGAATTTGCAAGGCTGTCAATGTGCTCAAGCGGGTTTCTCTGTGCATCTGTAATTAGTTGTCGCATTGAAGAAATATCGGCTTCGGGCCTGTCGTTAGAATGCCGATCACTCGCTCATCGTGGCTGACGTTGAAACCCCGAGGGTTTCAATGGGAAATTTCCCACCGATGCTGCACCGCTTTCCCGATTCACCCATTCGCATATTGGGCTGTCGCTCACTCTGCCGTTTTTGCCCTTTACCGATGGAGTCCCAAGATGAAGAAACTTGTGCTGCTTGGCGCCCTGGCACTGTCCGTGCTGTCGCTGAATTCCTTCGCTGATGAAAAACCTCTGAAGATCGGTATCGAAGCGGCTTACCCTCCGTTCGCTTCCAAAGCGCCGGATGGCAGCATCGTCGGTTTCGACTACGACATCGGCAACGCCTTGTGTGAAGAAATGAAGGTCAAGTGCCAGTGGGTCGAGCAAGAGTTCGACGGTCTGATCCCGGCGCTGAAAGTGCGCAAGATCGACGCGATCCTGTCGTCCATGTCGATCACCGAAGACCGCAAGAAGTCCGTGGACTTCACCAACAAGTACTACAACACCCCGGCCCGTCTGGTCATGAAGCAAGGTACCGTTGTCAGCGACAACCTGTCTGAGCTCAAAGGCAAGAACATCGGCGTGCAACGTGGTTCGATCCACGAGCGTTTCGCTCGCGAAGTCCTGGCCCCGCTGGGTGCCGAGATCAAGCCATACGGCTCGCAGAACGAAATCTACCTCGACGTGGCCGCCGGTCGCCTCGACGGTACCGTGGCTGATGCCACCCTGCTGCAGGACGGCTTCCTGAACACTGATTCCGGCAAAGGCTTCGCCTTCGTTGGCCCGCAGTTCACCGACGTCAAATACTTCGGCGACGGCGTAGGCATCGCGGTGCGCAAGGGTGACGCGCTGAAAGACAAGATCAACGCGGCCATCGCGGCCATCCGTGAAAACGGTAAATACAAAGCTATCCAGGACAAGTACTTCGCCTTCGATATCTACGGCAAGTAACACGTCTCTGCGACAAGTCAGAAATGGCGCAAGCAACAGGATCTCTGCGGTTTGCGCCATTTTTTCATCCCAACTTTCGAGGACCTGAATCATGTTGAAAGGCTACGGGGCTGTCATCCTCGATGGCGCATGGCTGACGCTTCAGCTCGCCTTGTCGTCCATGGCCCTGGCCATCGTTCTCGGGCTGATCGGGGTCGCATTGCGCCTGTCGCCGATTCGCTGGCTGGCGTGGCTGGGCGATCTGTATTCCACGGTGATCCGCGGGATTCCCGACCTGGTGCTGATCCTGCTGATTTTCTACGGCGGTCAAGACCTGCTCAACCGCGTTGCGCCGATGCTCGGCTATGACGACTACATCGACCTGAACCCGCTGGCCGCCGGTATCGGCACCCTCGGTTTCATTTTCGGTGCATATCTGTCCGAGACGTTCCGCGGTGCGTTCATGGCGATCCCCAAGGGCCAGGCTGAAGCGGGCATGGCGTACGGCATGAGCAGTTTTCAGGTGTTCTTCCGGGTGATGGTGCCGCAGATGATTCGCCTGGCGATTCCTGGCTTCACCAACAACTGGCTGGTTCTGACCAAGGCGACCGCGCTGATTTCGGTGGTCGGTCTGCAAGACATGATGTTCAAGGCCAAGCAGGCGGCAGATGCCACCCGCGAGCCTTTCACCTTCTTCCTCGCAGTGGCGGCGATGTACCTGGTGATCACCAGTGTCTCGTTGCTGGCGCTGCGTCACCTTGAGAAGCGCTACTCGGTAGGCGTAAGGGCGGCTGATCTATGATCTTCGACTACAACGTCATTTGGGAGGCCATGCCGCTGTACCTCGGCGGCCTGCTGACCACCCTCAAACTGCTCGCGCTGTCGCTGTTGTTCGGTCTGTTGGCGGCACTGCCGCTGGGCCTGATGCGCGTCTCCAAGAACCCGATCGTCAACGGCGCCGCGTGGCTCTACACCTACGTGATCCGCGGCACGCCGATGCTGGTGCAGCTGTTTTTGATCTACTACGGTCTGGCGCAATTCGAAGCGGTACGTGAAAGCTTCTTGTGGCCGTGGCTGTCCAGCGCGACGTTCTGTGCGTGCCTGGCGTTCGCGATCAATACCAGCGCCTACACCGCCGAAATCATCGCCGGCAGCCTCAAGGCCACGCCGAACGGCGAGATCGAAGCCGCCAAGGCCATGGGCATGTCGCGCTTCAAACTGTACAAGCGCATTCTGTTGCCATCGGCCCTGCGCCGGGCGCTGCCGCAGTACAGCAACGAAGTGATCATGATGCTGCAGACCACCAGTCTGGCGTCCATCGTGACCCTGATCGACATCACCGGTGCGGCCCGTACCGTCAACGCGCAGTATTACCTGCCGTTCGAGGCGTACATCACCGCTGGCGTGTTCTACCTGTGCCTGACCTTCATTCTGGTGAAGCTGTTCAAGCTGGCCGAGCGCCGCTGGTTGAGCTACCTGGCCCCGCGGAAGCACTGATATGGAACGCATCGACCACGTATTGCCGTGGAGCCATCTGGGCAGCGAGCGCAAGATTTCGGTGTTCCGGTTTGGGAGCGGCGAGCGCAAGGCTTACATTCAGGCCAGCCTGCACGCCGACGAACTGCCGGGCATGCGCACCGCCTGGGAGCTGAAAAAGCGCCTCGGCGAACTCGAAGCCCAAGGTCTGCTCAACGGCGTGATCGAGCTGGTGCCGGTCGCCAACCCGCTGGGCCTCGGCCAGTTGCTGCAAGGCAATCATCAGGGGCGTTTCGAGGCGGGCAGCGGCAAGAATTTCAACCGCGATTTCGTCGAGCTGAGCGCGCCGGTTGCGGCGGCACTGGCTGACAGCCTTGGTGACGATCCGCACGCCAACATTCGCCTGATCCGTCAGGCCATGGCTGATCATCTGGCGGCATTGCCCGAGGCGAGCAGCCAGTTGCAAGGCATGCAGCGCGTACTGCTCAGCCACGCCTGCACCGCCGATGTGGTGCTCGATCTGCACTGCGACGCTGAAGCCGCGCTGCACATGTATGCACTGCCGCAGCACTGGCCGCAGTGGCGTTCGCTGGCCGCGCACCTGAATGTGAAGGTCGGTTTGCTGGCGGAAGATTCCGGCGGCAGCTCCTTCGATGAAGCGTGCTCGTTGCCGTGGCTGCGTCTGTCGCGGCAGTTCCCGGACGCGCAGATTCCGCTGGCGTGCCTGGCGACTACCGTCGAGCTCGGCGGTCAGGCCAATACCGACCGCGCTGATGCGGTGGCCTGGGCTGAAGGCATTCTGGCGTTTCTTGCCGAGCAGGGCCTGATCACGGGCGAGTGGCCGAAACCGGCCAACGAAGCGTGCGAAGGCATGCCGTTCGAAGGCACTGAATTACTGTTAGCACCGCACCCCGGTGTGGTGAGTTTTCTGCGTAAACCCGGCGAGTGGGTTGACGTCGGAGATGAGATTTTCGAAGTGATCGACCCTGTGTCCGATCGGGTCAGCACGGTGTGTGCTGGTACGTCCGGGGTGCTGTTTGCCATTGAACGGCTGCGCTATGCCCAACCCGGTTTCTGGCTGGCCAAGGTGGCGGGGCGCGAAGCGCTGCGTCACGGGCGCTTGCTCAACGACTGACTGACTGTTTTTGTGAGAACCGACCGCATGTACAAACTTGAAGTCCAAGACCTGCATAAACGCTATGGCAGTCACGAAGTGCTCAAGGGCGTGTCCCTGAAAGCGGCAGCCGGCGATGTGATCAGCATCATCGGCTCCAGTGGCTCCGGCAAAAGTACTTTCCTGCGTTGCATCAACCTGCTCGAGCAGCCGCACGCGGGCAAGATCTTGCTCAACAACGAAGAGCTGAAACTGGTAGCGAACAAGGATGGCGCGCTGAAAGCCGCTGATCCGAAACAGCTGCAACGCATGCGTTCGCGCCTGTCGATGGTGTTCCAGCATTTCAACCTGTGGTCGCACATGACTGCTCTGGAAAACATCATGGAAGCGCCGGTCCACGTACTCGGCGTGTCCAAGGCTGAAGCCCGCGAGAAAGCCGAGCACTACCTGAACAAGGTTGGCGTGGCCCATCGTAAAGACGCGTTCCCGGGGCACATGTCCGGTGGCGAGCAGCAGCGTGTGGCGATTGCCCGTGCGCTGGCGATGGAGCCGGAAGTGATGCTGTTCGACGAACCGACTTCGGCCCTCGACCCGGAACTGGTCGGCGACGTGCTGAAAGTCATGCAGGCCCTCGCTCAGGAAGGCCGCACCATGGTGGTGGTTACGCACGAAATGGGCTTTGCCCGTGAAGTGTCGAACCAGTTGGTGTTCCTGCACAAAGGTGTCGTTGAAGAGAGCGGCAACCCGCGCGAGGTGCTGGTCAATCCGCAATCCGAGCGCTTGCAGCAATTCCTCTCGGGCAGCTTGAAGTAATCAGAGCTGCCGATATGCACCCAAATAGTGCATGCTTCGCAGCCTGAAGGCTGGCTCCAATCCCCTGTAGGAGCTGCCGAAGGCTGCGATCTTTTGATCTTCACAACAAGATCAAAAGATCGCAGCCTCGTTTCACTCGACAGCTCCTACAGTGGGAGCTTCGCAGGTTTCGAGATTTGCGTTCATTTACGGGCTAGCATTGGCCCATGCCTTCATCACCGTTCTTCGTTTCGGATTGCCCGCCCATGACTGCCCATCGAATTGGTTTCCTGATTTGGCCCAGCACTAAAGCTCTGACGCTGGCGCTGGCGGAGGAGGCCTTGCGTGTTGCGCAGCGGGTGCATCCGGAGGTGGTTTACGAACTGTCGTTCCTCCAGGCCGAAACCGTGACAGACGTTGCGGCCGAGGGGGCGTGGCAACTGCCGGGCGAGGCTTGGACCGGCAAGCTGGAAAACTTCCAGAAACTGTTCCTGCTCGCCGACGAGCCACCGACCACCCTGGCCCCGGCCCTCAGCAGCGCGCTCAAGCAACTGGTGCGTGCCGGTTGCGTGATCGGTGGTCTGTCGGCCGGTGTCTATCCGTTGGCGCAGCTCGGTTTGCTCGACGGTTATCGCGCGGCCGTGCACTGGCGCTGGCAGGACGATTTCGCCGAGCGTTTCCCGAAAGTCATCGCCACCAGTCACCTGTTCGACTGGGATCGTGATCGCTTGACCGCGTGTGGCGGCCTGTCGGTACTCGACCTGTTGCTGGCGGTGCTGGCCCGTGATCATGGGGCTGAACTGGCCGGGGCGGTGTCCGAAGAGCTGGTGGTCGAGCGCATTCGCGAGGGTGGCGAACGCCAGCGCATTCCGCTGCAGAACCGCCTCGGCTCCAGCCATCCGAAGCTCACCCAGGCGGTGTTGCTGATGGAAGCGAACATCGAAGAGCCGTTGACCACCGACGAAATCGCCCAGCACGTGTGCGTGTCCCGTCGGCAACTGGAGCGGATCTTCAAGCAATACCTCAACCGCGTGCCGAGCCAGTACTACCTGGAACTGCGCCTGAACAAGGCCCGGCAGATGTTGATGCAAACCAGTAAGTCGATCATCCAGATCGGCCTGTCCTGTGGTTTCTCCTCGGGGCCGCATTTCTCCAGCGCCTACCGCAACTTCTTCGGCGCCACGCCGCGCGAAGATCGCAACCAGCGGCGCAGCAGCAGTCCGTTCGAGCTGTCGTCGGTGCCGCCGGAGCGCGGTTGACGCACCCCGGCAGACTCCGCTGAACGTCACTCATCGACCCCTGAATCTTCGGACGTGGACACCTCCATTTCCGCCCGTTCGATGACGTCCTCCACGCCAAAATCGATGCGGTGCTTTCTGAAGTAGGCGATCAGCCGTTGCAGGCTGAGCTCAGAGAGCGGATTGCCCCGCAGGCTGAATTTGTCCGCACGTTCTTCTGGCAACTCCAGAATATCGCTGGGAACCTGGGTGATTGCGTTGTCGCTCAGGTCGGCGATTTCCAGGTGTTCGAGTTGCAGCAAGCCCGGCGGCAGGCTGGAGATGCCGCTGTTGTCCAGCATTAGCGTCGACAGATTGGTCATCTGGCTGACATCCGGGGTCTCGCCCAACGGGTTATCACTCAGGTCCAGGTGATCCATGCGCTCCATTTGCGCAAGCTCAAGGGCGTTTTGCGGCGTGAGCGTCAGCTCGCAATGTGAGAGCGACAAATAGGTCAGCTCAGTCATGCGAAACACGGCCGGCGGAATGTGTTCCAGTCGATATTGGTAGATCGTCAGTCCTCTGAGACTGGCGAACGTCTCGACAAACCTGTCCACCCCGAACGTCTGGCCCGGCAGGCTTCTGAGGTACAGATGCGTGACATGGCTGAAATCGGCATTGAGTACGGGCAAGTCGCCGCTGATGATCGTCGCCAGGTTCAAGTCATGCAGTGGCTGCAGGTTCTGATCCGGTTCGTCCTGCTCGGTTTCCCGTCGCCAGCACTGCTCAATGAGGGATTTGAATTCCTGACGTGCTGCACGCTCGTTCAACACCTGCTCGATCGTGAAGGGCTCGCCACTGATCGGGTGCAGGGCAGGGTGGTCGGTCGTCCAGTTGGCGAGGTTGCTACTCAAGTCGCTGTATTCACTCTCAAGTCGTGCAAGTTCGATTCGACCCTCGGCCAGGGTGCCGGGTAGCAGATAGAAAAACTCACTGGCCTGTTCCAGATCCATGTGCGTGTACAGCGCCTGTACGCGCAACAGATCAGTCTGTTCCGCCATTACGCCGAAGTCCTGTCGTGTGTCGTTGAAGTGGCGTTTGACGCGCTCCCGGTCTGCGCTGGCAATCGGATTGCCGCTCAGATCGAAGCCTTCCGGAACGTCGCTGGGCAGCTCGAAGAGGGCGGGAGGCAACGACCGGATCTGGTTGTCGTTGAGCAGCGCAGTGCGCAAGAGCGGACGCGTGAGCAGGCCGGGTGGCAGTTCGGAAATGCCGGTCTCCGATACATCGATGTAATTGAGTCGGGGCATTTTTTCGACATTGGGGGTGAGCCCGAGCGGGTTCCTGAACAGGTCCAGGGTTCTCAGGTGAGTCAAGGCCGCCAGTGTGGTGTGGCTCTCGGCTGTCAGGGTGATGCCGCAGTCGCTGAGAATCAGCTCGCGCAGTTGTGGCGACTGGCTGATCGACTCCGGCAGGCTGCCCAACTGGAAATTGCGCAGCGCCAGACGACGCAAGCCGGAGAAGCAGTTCAGAAAGCCGTGTATACCCTGAGTGCTGCCGACCCCCTCGATGGTCAGGTAGTCCACGTGACTGAAGTTTACCTCCAGCGCTGGCAGCTCTCCCGTGATTGGCTGTGACAGGCGCAGGTCGATGGTCTGCTCGGTGTTCTCCGGCAAGGAAACCTGCTGCTTCCAGCAGTCCAGGATGTCGACGCGCATCTGCCGTCGGCGATGACGCTGGATCGCATATTGCTCGGTGGTAAGGCTGGCGCCGGTCTCCGGATGAGCGAGCGGAATACTCTCAGCCCACGGATTCAGCACCGCGTCGAGGCGGTTGCGTTCAGCGATCAGGCGGCTCAGCTCCGCTCGCGGGCCGTTCGGATGGCGTTGCAGGCGCTCGACGAACGCGTTGAGCTCTTCAGGCAGCAAGTGCGGCAGCAGCCAGTGGGCATGGGCGTGCAGCGTCGGCGTATTGGTAGGCATGCGTCGATAGCCACTGGTTCCGCCACGCAGGCGCATCACGGTGGGGTCGTAAGCGGGTTTGCGAATCGGGTTTTGCGACAATAGCTCCAGCAACGCTTGACGGTCGAGCGCGTGGTCACGAATCAACTGCTTGAGCTGCAGGTCTTGCGTGATGTGGATGTTCAGCGCCGAACGTTCTGCGTCGGGCAGGGCATGCAGCAGGCTTGAATACAGTGACCCCGGCGCGCTGAGCGCCTCACCGGTGGCGTCGAACGGCTGATAGTCACCCTGTTCGGTCAGTACCAGTACTTTACGAGTGAGGGCGTCCTGCGCGCCGAGGCTGTTGATCAGTTGCCCGCTATGGCTGTAGTGCCTGAGCTCCAGTCGTATGGTCTGCGACCAGCCCGGCAACCGAGGCAAGGAATGGAGGGCCAGCCGATCGGTATCCAGATTATTGACTGTCGCTTGCAGCTCCAGTCCTTCGAGGGCGCGGGTTGCGCGCACTTGCAGGCCCATCTCCTGGGTCAGTGCGGCCAGTCTTGCGGAGAGTGTTCCGCGCTGTAATTGCAGGTATTCGGCATCACTTGCCGTTTCCAGTACCGATTGCGCCAACGCCTTCGGCAGGCCGGGTTCGGCATCCATCAGTACCTGTACCGGCGGGCTGGCGCCGCGCTGCAATTGACGATATCGATCCTCGAACAGGCTTTGGCGTTTGCGCTGTGCCAGCTCGGCGACGGTGCGCCGCAGGCTAGTTGCGCGGGTCTCGGCCGAAGGAGCGGGCGTATGTGATGCTTCGCTCAATAGCCGCCTTCTTTGCGATTCTGTCAGGCGTTGCAGACAGGTCTTGAGCAGGTCGCCATCGTCCAGTCGTGAGCCCTCGATTTGTACGAAGGGCACATCGACGACAGGGCTGCGCCACAGGGTTCTGCCTTGGCGATCGATCAGTTGCAGGCCCCGCTCTGCAGGCCACTCGCCGGTGTCGAACAGCAGTTGCAGTTGTGTGGCAGGGTCGGCCTTGAGGTAATCCTCGGCATGCGGGCTGCCGATCTGTTCGATGAACAATTGAATGTCCTGATCGATCTGCCAGCGCTGCAGCGTATCGCTCAGTAAGGGTGGCAACTGATCGCGCTCGACGTGCATCTGGCGCAGGCTATTTTCCTCGCAGCCACTGATGTTCAGCAGGCGCTCCCGCAGAGCGGCGGGAAGGCGCTGCATCTGCGCACTGCTGCGGCTCAGCACGGTGGCGCGATCCCAACCCAGTGGCTGGTCAATTTCGGTTTGCCAGGCGCCTGCGGTGTTGTGCCTGAGTGCGGGTTTGTAAGCCTCGGGACGCGTCGGATGGTCGATGTGATAGGCGCCCGTTTCGGGAGCGAGGCTGACGGCATACAACTTGTCTTCGAGGGCCAGCAGGCTCTTGCCCTGGTGGACTTGCAGGCCCAGTGCATCGGTTCTGGCGTCTTTGGGCAGCGTGCCGGGCCACTCGTAAGGGCGCAGGTCGGGTTTCCAGTAGCGGGTCTTGCCATTAGCCGTCTTCACCGGAATGAAGCGGTCGATGAATTGCACGACATCGGCAGGCAACAGCGCGCGAAACTCGCTGACGGCGATCGCGCCGCCAGCGGCGAAAGTACCGACCTGCACCATGGACTCCACTACACCGATCAAGTGCGCGAACGCTTCGCGGGGTTGTCCTTCGGCCCAGTCGACGATGCTTTCGAACGTCTCGTCGAGCAGTTGGTAGGCGGTGTAGGCAAGCATCAGCTCGCCAAGAAATGGCACGAATGGCAAGGCGACAAACGCGACGAGGTTGAGCAGCGACTGTGCGATATCCGTGAAGGAATCCCAGAGTGCCCAGCGCGCCTTGCGATCGACCATGGCCGTCGAGACGGCGATGACGCGGGCATCGTTGAGCATCTTGTCGAGCTTGCGCTGGTAGAGAAACACCCATAGATCACCACGTATCGGGGTCGCGACGATCTGCAGAAAAGGTCGCGCGGCCGGATGCTCGCGCCAGGTGGGGCGTGGATCGCCGGTCGGCACGGGTTGCCAGGTGACGGGGCTGAGCAAGGCCCGCAACTGACCGAAGAAAGCGCCGCGCTCGGCATGGTCGATGAAACGGCTGAAGAAGACCTGATAGTCCGGATCGCGCAAGCGTCGCGCCAGCTCCTCAGCGAAGGCAGCGGAACTGGCGTATTCCTTGACCGGGTGTTGCGGATCATCGGGAATGTAAACCACGACTCGCGCTGCTGCGTTTGCAGCTTCAAGATTCGGCGCGAACAGTACGATGCCGGTCAGGCTGACTTTCATCATCGTCAGCGCATGGCAATGCCACACCTGACGATTGAGGCGCAAATGCTGCAAACCATCGAGCAGCCCGAGAATCAGGCGATGGACATCGACCCCCAGCAGCTTTTGCATGTAGGCCATTTGCAGGGCGGCGACCAGTGCGGCTTTGTCACTCGTGCAAACCTGCGGTTGCAGCACGGCTGCGACCAGCGGATTGCTGACGCCCAGGTTGTCTTGCAGATAAGTGTTGTAGCGGCGGCCGATATCCAGTTCGCGACACAGGCGGGTGAAGGCAGGGATCGGCATCGCCTTGAGGATGTTCGGCAGCACGTTGAACTGTCCTTCGGGGGAGGGCTGGCTGACATAGCCCGAGGCTGATTCAAAGGCGTCAGCGGCGGTCTCGCTGTTTTCAAAATTGTGCAGCGCGGCGTCCAGCAACGAGACGGTCCAGGTGCGCGCGGCGCCGGATTTGATGCGCAGCCACGGAACATGGTCGGGCAGGTACAGGCGCAGGAAGGTCTGCCGGACATCCAGATTCAAGCCAAAGCGCTTTGCCAGTTCGGCGCGCAGCAACGGTTCGGCGAACGCTTTGGCATCCTGCAGCCGGGCAAGGCTTCGTTCGACGCGGTTGTGTGCGGTCCAGTGCGCGGCATGCAGCGCGCGCAGTTTTGCATGCTCGTTGCGTGATGCCTGTTTGAGGTTGGCGGGCAGTAGCGGACTGGCTCGTTTCAAGGCCGCGCGCTTGTGTGCCGAAGCCTGGCTCAGCCATGTCGGGATGGACTGGAGCAGCGGTTGATAGTGTGCGTCCTGCCTGGGTAGCAGCAGTGGGTCGGGCAGTGTCGCGAGGGCGGGTGTGGTTTCTTGAATCATGGGGGTGAGGCCGTTTGCCTGGAGAAAGGTCCCTAGCAAACACCGGCCATTGATTCGATGTGCGGTACATATATACCGCACACCACAAAACTCTCTTGATTAAGATCTCCGGTACGTCTGCGCAAATGGCGGCGTGCAGTTTAAACTGCGCCTTTGCGACGCTATATGTCGCATTGCCGTAAACCCGGGAAAATCCGGGGTTTGCGCTATAAGAAGTTGTCGCTTGGCGGCAAGGCCGGGCTGAAAACTGTCCTTACAATCCCCCCATCGCTCGCCAGTTTCAGGCGGGTGTTCCTCTTCAGGAGACTCCGATGTCCGTTGAGCACGCTGCGGTACAACGCGCCGATTTCGACCAGGTAATGGTTCCCAACTACGCGCCTGCCGCTTTCATTCCGGTGCGTGGCGCCGGTTCCCGCGTCTGGGACCAGAGCGGTCGCGAGCTGATCGACTTCGCCGGCGGGATTGCCGTAAACGTATTGGGCCACGCGCATCCGGCGCTGGTCGGTGCCTTGACCGAGCAAGCGAACAAGCTGTGGCACGTGTCCAACGTGTTCACCAACGAGCCGGCCCTGCGCCTGGCGCACAAGCTGATCGATGCCACGTTCGCCGAGCGCGTGTTCTTCTGCAACTCCGGCGCTGAAGCCAACGAGGCCGCGTTCAAGCTGGCCCGTCGCGTGGCGTTCGACCGTTTTGGCAGCGAGAAGTACGAGATCATCGCCGCGCTCAACAGCTTCCACGGTCGTACCCTGTTCACCGTCAACGTCGGTGGCCAGTCGAAGTACTCCGACGGTTTCGGTCCGAAAATCACCGGCATCACTCACGTTCCTTACAACGATCTGGCCGCGTTGAAAGCGGCGGTTTCCGACAAGACCTGTGCGGTCGTGCTCGAACCGATCCAGGGCGAGGGCGGCGTACTGCCGGCCGAACTGGCTTACCTGCAAGGTGCCCGTGAACTGTGCGACGCGCACAACGCGCTGCTGGTGTTCGACGAAGTGCAGACCGGCATGGGCCGTACCGGCCACCTGTTCGCCTATCAGCATTACGGCGTGACCCCGGACATCCTGACCAGCGCCAAGAGCCTGGGCGGTGGTTTCCCGATCGCCGCGATGCTGACCACTGAAGCGCTGGCCAAACATCTGGTCGTCGGTACCCACGGCACTACTTACGGCGGCAACCCGCTGGCGTGCGCCGTCGCCGAAGCGGTGATCGACGTGATCAACACCCCTGAGGTGCTGAGCGGCGTCAACGCCAAGCACGACAAATTCAAGACCCGTCTGCAGCAGATCGGCGAGAAGTACGGCCTGTTCACTCAGGTGCGTGGCCTCGGTCTGTTGATCGGTTGTGTGCTGAGCGATGCCTGGAAAGGCAAGGCCAAGGACATCTTCAACGCCGCTGAAAAAGAAGGCCTCATGATTCTGCAGGCCGGCCCGGACGTGATCCGTTTCGCCCCGAGCCTGGTGGTGGAAGACGCCGACATCGACGCCGGTCTGGACCGCTTCGAACGCGCTGCAGCAGCACTGACGCAAGCCTGATAGAACCTTCGACGCCTGAGCTTCTCGGGCGTCGAACCCAATTTTGATACCGGGCGAGTTCCATTATGGGAGCGAGCCTGCTCGCGAAGACGGCGTGTCAGTCAACATTTTTGCTGACAGATAGATCGCTTTCGCGAGCAGGCTCGCTCCCACAATGTCCGGTGTTTTTTCTGTGATTTTTATAAGAGAAAGGAGTGACACCATGCTGGTGATGCGCCCTGCGCAAATGGCTGATCTGGGCGAGGTACAGCGTCTGGCTGCGGACAGTCCGATTGGTGTCACTTCCTTGCCGGATGACGTGGAACGTCTGAGCGACAAGATCGCTGCAAGCGAAGCCTCGTTCGCTGCCGAAGTGAGCTTCAACGGTGAAGAGAGCTACTTCTTCGTCCTCGAAGACACCGCCACCGGCAAACTGGTCGGCTGCTCGGCGATCGTTGCCTCGGCCGGTTACTCCGAGCCGTTCTACAGCTTCCGTAACGAGACCTTCGTCCACGCCTCCCGCGAGCTGAAGATCCACAACAAGATCCACGTGCTTTCGCAGTGCCACGACCTGACCGGCAACAGCTTGCTGACCAGTTTCTACGTGCAGCGCGAGCTGGTGGGGTCGCCGTGGGCCGAGCTCAACTCCCGTGGTCGCCTGCTGTTCGTCGCCAGCCACCCGGAGCGTTTCGCTGATTCGGTGGTGACCGAGATCGTCGGTTACAGCGACGAGAACGGCGACTCGCCATTCTGGGACGCAATCGGTCGCAACTTCTTCGACCTCAACTACGCCGAGGCCGAGCGCCTGTGTGGCCTGAAGAGTCGCACGTTCCTCGCCGAACTGATGCCGCATTACCCGATCTACGTGCCATTGCTGCCGGATTCCGCTCAAGAGGCGATGGGCCAGGTGCACCCGCGTGCGCAGATCACCTTCGACATCCTGATGCGCGAAGGCTTCGAGACCGATCACTACATCGACATTTTCGACGGTGGCCCGACCCTGCATGCGCGTGTTTCGGGGATCCGTTCGATCGCCCAGAGCCGCGTAGTGCCGGTGAAGATCGGCGAGCCGGTCAAAGGTGCCGGGCGCCAGTATCTGGTGGCCAACGCGCAGTTGCAGGATTACCGCGCGGTGCTGCTGGAACTGGATTACGCGCCGGGCAAACCGGTGACCCTGGATCTGGAAGCAGCCGAAGCCCTGGGCGTCGGTGAAGGTGCCAGCGTGCGCCTGGTGGCGGTTTAACGCCTTAGCGAGTTTCACGGGTGGCGAAGGCGGCCCGTTTGAGGAGATAGCATGATTGTTCGTCCCGTACGCAGCAGCGATTTATCCGCGCTGATCGACCTGGCCCGCAGCACCGGCACCGGCCTGACCACGTTGCCGGCCAACGAAGAACGCCTGACCCATCGGGTTGGCTGGGCCGAGAAGACCTTTCGCGGCGAAGCCGGCCGTGGCGATGCGGACTACCTGTTCGTGCTCGAAGACGACAACGGTCGCGTGGTGGGGATTTCCGCCATTGCCGGTGCCGTGGGCATGCGCGAGCCGTGGTACAACTTCCGCGTCGGTCTGACCGTCAGCGCCTCGCAAGAGCTGAACATCTATCGCGAGATTCCGACGTTGTTCCTCGCCAACGACCTGACCGGCAACTCCGAGCTGTGCTCGCTGTTCCTGCACGCCGATTACCGCAGCGGTCTGAACGGCCGCATGCTGTCCAAGGCGCGCATGCTGTTCATCGCCGAGTTCCCGGAACTGTTCGGCAACAAGATCATCGCCGAGATGCGCGGCGTCTCCGATGAAGCCGGTCGTTCGCCGTTCTGGGAGAGTCTGGGTCGGCACTTCTTCAAGATGGAATTCAGCCAGGCCGACTACCTGACCGGTGTTGGCAACAAGGCGTTCATTGCCGAACTGATGCCGAAATTCCCGCTGTACACCTGCTTCCTGTCGCCGGATGCGCGCAACGTCATCGGTCAGGTGCACCCCGACACTGAACCGGCGCTGGCGATGCTCAAGAGCGAAGGTTTCAGCTATCAGGGCTACGTCGACATCTTCGACGCCGGCCCGGCCATCGAGTGCGAAACCAGCAAGATCCGCGCAGTCCGCGACAGCGAAGCGCTGGTGCTGGCGATCGGTACACCGGGCGATGACGCCACGCCGTTCATCATCCACAACCGCAAGCGCGAAGATTGCCGCATCACTGCTGCGCCGGCCCGTCTGGCTGCGGGCACGCTGGTGGTCGATCCGCTGACCGCCAAACGTCTTCAACTCAACGCCGGCGATCAAGTGCGCGCCGTGGCGTTGTCTGCTGCTCGGGAGTCGAAATAATGAATTCGCTATACATCGCAGGTGAATGGCTGGCCGGTCAAGGCGAAGCCTTTCAGTCGCTGAACCCGGTGACCCAGCAAGTGCTGTGGTCGGGGGAGGGCGCCACTGCCGCTCAGGTCGAGTCGGCCGTGCAAGCGGCGCGTCAGGCTTTCCCGGGCTGGGCGCAGCGCTCGCTGGACGAGCGTATCAGCGTGCTCGAAGCTTTCGCTGCGGCACTGAAAAACCACAGCGACGAACTGGCCCGCACCATCGGTGAGGAAACCGGCAAGCCACTGTGGGAAGCCGCGACCGAAGTCACCAGCATGGTCAACAAGATCGCGATCTCGGTGCAAAGCTACCGCGAACGTACCGGCGAGAAGAGCGGCCCGCTGGGCGACGCCACCGCCGTGCTGCGCCACAAGCCACACGGTGTGGTCGCGGTGTTCGGCCCTTACAACTTCCCAGGCCACTTGCCGAACGGGCACATCGTGCCGGCGCTGCTGGCGGGTAACAGCGTGCTGTTCAAGCCAAGCGAGCTGACGCCAAAAGCTGCCGAGCTGACGGTCAAGTGCTGGATCGAAGCCGGTCTGCCGGCCGGCGTGTTGAACCTGCTACAAGGCGCTCGCGAAACCGGCATCGCGCTGGCGGCGAACCCGGGCATCGACGGTCTGTTCTTCACCGGTTCGAGCCGCACCGGCAATCATCTGCATCAGCAGTTTGCCGGGCGTCCGGACAAGATTCTTGCGCTGGAAATGGGCGGCAACAACCCGCTGGTGGTCGATCAGGTGGCTGACCTGGATGCAGCCGTCTACACGATCATTCAGTCGGCGTTCATCTCCGCCGGTCAGCGCTGCACGTGTGCGCGTCGTCTGCTGGTGCCGCAAGGTGCGTGGGGCGACAGCCTGCTAAAGCGTCTGGTGGAAGTCAGCGCGACCATCGAAGTCGGTGCGTTCGATCAGCAGCCGGCGCCGTTCATGGGATCGGTGATTTCCCTTGGCGCGGCGAAAGCGCTGATGGATGCCCAGCAACACCTGCTGGCCAATGGCGCGGTGTCGCTGCTGGCGATGACTCAGCCACAGGCGCAGTCGGCCTTGCTGACCCCGGGCATTCTTGATGTGACCGCCGTGGCCGAGCGCCCGGACGAAGAACTGTTCGGCCCGTTGCTGCAAGTGATCCGCTACGCCGATTTCGCTGCGGCGATCGCTGAGGCCAACGACACCGCTTATGGCTTGGCGGCTGGCTTGCTGTCGGATTCCGAAGATCGTTATCAGCAGTTCTGGCTGGAAAGCCGCGCCGGTATCGTCAACTGGAACAAACAGCTGACCGGTGCGGCGAGCAGCGCGCCGTTCGGCGGTGTTGGTGCTTCGGGCAACCACCGCGCCAGCGCCTACTACGCGGCGGATTACTGCGCGTACCCGGTGGCCTCGCTGGAAACGCCGAGCCTGACGCTGCCGTCGGCCCTGACGCCTGGCATCAAAATGGTGTGATGCCCATTCGCGAGCAGGCTCGCTCCCACAAGGGCGATGAGATCCCTGTGGGAGCGAGCCTGCTCGCGAAGGCCGCAACGCGGTCGCACTGAACAGTTAGTTACTGAAGCCTATAACAACAGATTCTCGTGGAGCCTCGCTGATGAAATCCTATGAAGTCAATTTTGACGGTCTAGTGGGGCCGACCCATAACTACGGCGGTCTGTCCTACGGCAACGTCGCGTCCCAGAGCAACAGCCAGCAATCCTCGAACCCGAAGGAAGCGGCGCTGCAAGGTCTGGCGAAAATGAAAGCGCTGATGGAAATGGGCTTTCAGCAAGGCGTGCTGGCGCCGCAGGAGCGTCCGGACGTGGCCGCGTTGCGCCGTCTGGGTTTCAGCGGCACCGACGCGCAAGTGATCGAGCGCGCCGCGAAGGAAGCCATGCCGTTGCTGGTCGCCAGTTGCTCGGCGTCAAGCATGTGGGTGGCCAACGCCGCCACCGTCAGCCCGAGTGCCGACACCGCTGACGGTCGCGTGCATTTCACCGCCGCCAACCTCAACTGCAAATACCACCGCAGCATCGAACACCCGACCACCAGCCGCGTGCTCGGTGCGATGTTCGCCGATCAGCAACACTTCGCCCACCACGCCGCGCTGCCGGCGGTGGCGCAGTTCGGTGACGAAGGTGCAGCCAACCACACGCGTTTCTGCCGTGAGTACGGCGAGGCCGGTGTCGAGTTCTTCGTGTTCGGGCGCAGCGCGTTCGACACCCGTTACCCGTCGCCTCAGAAGTACCCGGCGCGCCAGACTCTGGAAGCCTCGCAAGCGGTGGCCCGTCTGCACGGTCTGCGTGAGGAAGGCGTGGTTTACGCGCAGCAGAACCCGGCGGTGATCGACCAGGGCGTGTTCCACAACGACGTGATCGCGGTGGGTAACGGCGAGGTGCTGTTCTATCACGAGGACGCGTTCCTCGGCACCGAACAGATGCTGGCCGAGCTGCAGGGCAAACTGGCCAAGGTCGGCGGCCAGTTCCAGTCGGTCTGCGTGCCGCGTTCGGCGGTCACCGTCGACGACGCGGTGCGCTCCTACCTGTTCAACAGCCAGTTGCTGTCGCGTCCTGATGGCTCGATGCTGCTGATCGTGCCGGAAGAATGCCGTGGCAACGAGCGCGTGTGGAACTACCTGCAAGGTCTGACCAGCTCCGGCGGGCTGATCCGCGAAGTCAAAGTCTTCGACCTCAAGCAGAGCATGCAGAACGGCGGTGGCCCGGCGTGCCTGCGACTGCGCGTCGCGCTCAACGAAACCGAGCTGGCAGCCGTCAACCCAGGGGTTATCATGACGGCCCCGTTGTACGGTTCGTTGACCGCATGGGTTGAAAAGCACTACCGCGACCGCCTGAGCGAAACCGATCTGGCGGACCCGCAGTTGCTGCTTGAATGCCGGACGGCACTGGATGAACTGACGCAAATCCTTAAACTGGGCGCGGTTTATCCATTCCAGATCAATTGATGGCCGGCGCGTCGCCTGAACGCGACGCGCGGCTTGTCTACCCAAGAGAGTAAAAACATGAGCGATTCCCTGCAGCTGATCCTTGAAGACACCGACGGCACGCAACTGCAAACCTCCTGCACCCGCGTCGCGGTCATGTGGCAAGGCAAAGAGCTGTGGATTCAGCAGGACGGCCGTGGCCAACTGCTGATCGGCGTGGACGTCGAGGAAGGTGACGAAGAGTACGCCAACCTGCTGCTGCGCCCATTGGCAACTAATCTGGTAAGTCTGCAACTGGAAATGGAACCGGCTGAAGTCGGTGACGAAGACCACGTGCACGGCCCGGATTGCAATCACGATCACTAAGGAAACCGCTCTATGCTCGCCCTCGGCAAACTGCTTGAACTGACCCTCGCCGGCCGCGAACCGGCGGAGAAGACTCAACTGACTGTCGAAGGCGTGCGCATGCGCTGGTTGAGCGAGGGTGCGCTGGAAGTCCGGCCGCCCGAAGCGCGCGACAATGGCCTGGACCTGCTGCTGTCGGCAGGCATCCACGGCAATGAAACAGCGCCGATCGAGTTGCTCGATCGGCTGCTGCATGACATCGCTCGCGGCGATCTGAAGCCGCGTGCACGCATTCTGTTCCTGTTCGGCAACCCGGAAGCGATTCGCAAGGGCGAGCGCTTCGTCGAGCAGGACGTCAATCGGCTGTTCAACGGCCGTCATGAACAAACCAGCGGTTCCGAAGCCATCCGCGCCTGCGAGCTGGAACGGCTGGCGGCGAGCTTCTTCAGCCTGGCGGATCGTCAGCGTCTGCACTACGACCTGCACACCGCCATTCGTGGTTCGAAGATCGAGCAGTTCGCCCTGTACCCGTGGAAAGAAGGGCGCCAGCATTCGCGCCGCGAACTGGCGCGCCTGCGTGCCGCCGGGATGGAAGCGGTGCTGCTGCAGAACAAACCGTCGATCGTCTTCAGTTCCTACACCTACGACAAGCTCGGCGCCGAGGCTTTCACCCTGGAGCTGGGCAAGGCACGGCCGTTCGGGCAGAACGAAGGGGTGGATGTTTCACGTCTGGAAACTCGTCTGAAGCAGATCATCGAAGGCAATGAGCCGGACCTGGCCGCGGAGGGACTGGATGGTTTGCAGCTGTTTAGCGTCGCCCGGGAAATCATCAAGCACAGCGATGCGTTCCGCCTGAACCTGCCGGCGGACATCGAGAACTTTTCTGAATTGGATGTGGGCTATGTGCTGGCCGAAGATCTGGCCAATACCCGCTGGGTCATTGAGGAGGAGGGCGCGCGGATCATCTTCCCTAATCCCAAGGTCAAGAACGGCTTGCGCGCGGGCATCCTGATCGTGCCAGCCACTGACGAAAATCTCGCCTGACAAAAATCCCTGTAGGAGCTGCCGAAGGCTGCGATCTTTTGATCTTGTTTTTAGAAGATCAAAAGATCGCAGCCTCGTTTCACTCGACAGCTCCTACAGGTTTTGCATTTGGATCAGACCGCTACAGCACGCGGCTCTGTGCGACGCAGCGCACGAACCTTCTGCAGCGTATCCGCGCAAGTCCGCGCCGCTTCCTGGCCCTTGTGCACGAAATGCTCGAAGAAGAATTTCTGATGTTCTTCACCGGCATGGAAGTGGTGCGGGGTCAGGGACACCGAGAACACAGGCACTTCGGTTTCCAGTTGCACTTGCATCAGGCCGCTGACCACTGACTGGGCAACGAATTCGTGACGATAGATGCCGCCGTCCACCACCAGAGCGGCCGCGACGATGCCGGCATAGCGACCGGTCTTGGCCAGCAACTTGGCGTGCAGGGGCATTTCAAAGGCGCCGCCGACTTCGAAGAAGTCGATGTCCGATTCCTGATAACCCTGAGCGAGCATTTCGGCGACGAAGCCCTTACGGCTCTGATCGACGATTTCCTTGTGCCAGCAGGCCTGGATGAACGCGACGCGCTCGCCGTGAGGGTGTTTGGTTTTGCTGTCAATAGCGGTGGGTTGCATGTTCTGACTCCTGTTTGTGTGAAAAACAGGGCGTTATGAATCGAAAGGGATTCAAGGGTACGCGCGAGCACAGCAGTGCGCAGGCGGCCCTTTGGCGTCAATCCCGTTCTCTCTTCATCCGGACTATGACCGTCGGCCCCGGAATCACACCGGGTCTGCTGACCTTGTCGCCGATCACAGCCTTTGCCGTGTTGGTCGCCAAGCGCTCGCGGGCTATGCGCATTGCGCGCAATTACCGCCGGTGGGGAATTGCACCCCGCCCTGAGAACGTTTTTGCCGCCCTTTGTCGGGCGGCGCAGCGTTTTTATCACATATTTTCCGGCCCTGCACAGAACCTGTGGGAGCGAGCCTGCTCGCGAAAGCAATGTGTCAGTCAGCAGATGTGTCACTGACAGACCGCTTTCGCGAGCAGGCTCGCTCCCACATTGGGTTGCGTCCTTTCAAGAAGTAATGTGCTTTTTCTCGTTCAAGGGTTGATTAATCGGCGCCATGACCGCAGTAATTCATCTTCGAAAAGGGATTTCCCCTGCTGACCAGAGGCCAAGTTCATGAGCGTTATCGATCTTCGCAGCGACACCGTCACCCAACCGACTCCTGCCATGCTCGACGCGATGACGGCGGCGGCTACCGGTGACGATGTGTACGGCGAAGATCCGACGGTCAATCGTCTGGAGGCGGAACTGGCAAAGCGCCTGGGGTTCGCTGCGGCGCTGTTCGTGCCGACCGGCACCATGAGCAATCTGCTGGGCCTGATGGCGCACTGCGAACGTGGCGACGAATACATCGTCGGCCAGCAGGCGCACACCTATAAGTACGAGGGCGGCGGCGCGGCGGTGCTCGGTTCGATCCAGCCACAGCCGCTGGAAGTGCAGGCCGACGGTTCGCTGGATCTAGCTCACGTAGCGGCCGCGATCAAGCCGGATGACTTCCACTTCGCCCGTACCCGGCTGCTGGCGCTGGAAAACACCATGCAGGGCAAAGTGTTACCGTTGGAGTATCTGGCCCGCGCGCGCCAATTCACGCGGGAGCACGGTCTGGCCCTGCATCTGGACGGCGCGCGGCTGTACAACGCGGCAGTCAAGCTTGGGGTGGATGCCCGCGAGATCACGCAACATTTCGATTCGGTGTCGGTGTGCCTGTCCAAAGGCCTCGGCGCGCCGGTTGGTTCGGTGCTGTGTGGCACTGAGCAACTGATCGGCAAGGCCCGCCGCCTGCGCAAAATGGTCGGCGGCGGCATGCGTCAGGCCGGGTTGCTGGCAGCGGCGGGGCTGTATGCGCTGGATCACCACGTTGAGCGCCTGGCGGATGACCATGCCAACGCCCTGTTTTTGGCCGAAGGCTTGCGCGAGGCCGGGTTCAGCGTCGAGCCGGTGCAGACCAACATGGTCTACGTGCAAATGGGCGATCAGGCCGAAGCGCTCAAGGCGTTTGCCGCCGAACGCGGGATCAAGTTGAGCGCCGCTGCGCGCTTGCGCATGGTCACGCACATGGACGTCAATCGCTCGCAAATCGAGCAAGTGATCGCGACATTCGTCGAGTTTTCGCGCAAGTGACAGCGTTAGCCGTCCAATTGACCGTTACTATCGTATAAACACGCTGTACCCCGCGCGAAGGGCCGATATAATGCGGCCCTTTGCCGTCGTTTCGTCTGTTGACGTTTCGTACAGGCCTTTGGCCGCAGCCTCCGTGGAAGAACCTAATGAAAAGCGCAGAAATCCGTGAAGCCTTCCTTCGCTTCTTCGAAGAGCAAGGCCACACCCGTGTAGCCTCCAGCTCTTTGATTCCGGGCAACGACCCAACCCTGCTGTTCACCAACGCGGGGATGAACCAGTTCAAGGACTGCTTCCTGGGCCAGGAAAAGCGCGCGTACACCCGCGCAACCAGCAGCCAGAAGTGCGTGCGTGCCGGTGGCAAGAACAGCGACCTGGAAAACGTCGGTTATACCGCTCGTCACCACACCTTCTTCGAAATGCTCGGTAACTTCAGCTTCGGTGACTATTTCAAGCACGACGCGATTACCTTCGCCTGGACCTTCCTGACCGGCGTCCTGAAACTGCCGAAGGAAAAACTCTGGGTCACCGTCTACGCCTCCGATGACGAAGCGTATGACATCTGGACCAAAGAAATCGGCGTGCCGGTCGAGCGCATGATCCGTATCGGCGACAACAAAGGCGCGCCTTACGCCTCCGACAACTTCTGGACCATGGGCGATACCGGCCCGTGCGGCCCGTGCACCGAGATTTTCTACGATCACGGCGACCATATCTGGGGCGGCCCACCGGGTTCGCCGGAAGAAGACGGCGACCGTTACATCGAGATCTGGAACAACGTGTTCATGCAGTTCAACCGCACCGCCGATGGCGTGTTGCATCCGTTGCCAGCGCCGTCGGTCGACACCGGCATGGGCCTGGAGCGGATCAGTGCGGTGATGCAGCACGTCAATTCCAACTACGACATCGACCTGTTCAAGAACCTGCTCAAAGCCTCGGCCGAAGCGATCGGCTGCGAAAATGGCGATCAGTCGTCGCTCAAAGTGGTGTCCGACCACATCCGTTCGTGCGGTTTCCTGATCGCCGACGGCGTGCTGCCGTCCAACGAAGGCCGTGGCTACGTGCTGCGCCGGATCATTCGTCGTGCCTGCCGTCACGGCAACAAGCTGGGCGCCACCGGCAGCTTCTTCTACAAGATCGTCGCGGCGCTGGTCGCCGAGATGGGCGAAGCCTTCCCGGAACTGAAGAAGCAGCAGAGCAATATCGAGCGCGTACTCAAGGCCGAAGAAGAGCAGTTCTCCAAGACTCTGGAGCACGGCCTGAAGATCCTCGAGCAGGATCTGCTGGAACTCAAAGGCACCGTGGTGCCGGGCGACGTGGTGTTCAAACTCTACGACACCTACGGTTTCCCGATGGACCTGACGGCCGACATCGCTCGCGAGCGCGGCCTGACGGTCGACGAAGTCGGCTTCGAGCGTGAAATGGAAGCCCAGCGGGTTCGTGCGCGTTCGGCCAGCTCGTTCGGTCTGGACTACAACACCCTGGTCAAGGTTGACGTGGCCACCGAGTTCACCGGTTACAAAGACACCAGCGGTTCGGCAAAAATCATCGCTATCTATAAAGATGGCCAGTCGGTCGACGTCTTGAGTGAAGGCGAAGAGGCGGTGATCGTGCTGAACCAGACGCCGTTCTACGCCGAATCCGGCGGCCAGATCGGCGACTGCGGTTTCCTTCAGGCGGGTAACGCGCGTTTCGACGTCCGTGACACCACCAAGACCGGCGGCGCCTTCCTGCATCACGGCGTGCTGGATTCCGGCAGCCTGACCATCGGCGCGCCAGTGGAAACCCATGTCGATGCCGAGGTGCGTCACGCGACTTCGTTGAACCACTCCGCGACTCACTTGCTGCACGCTGCATTGCGTCAGGTGTTGGGCGAGCACGTTCAGCAGAAGGGTTCGTTGGTGGATAGCCAGCGTCTGCGCTTTGACTTCAGCCACTTTGAAGCGATCAAGCCAGAGCAGATCAAAGCGCTGGAAGACATCGTCAACGCCGAGATCCGCAAGAACTCCGCGGTTGAAACCGAAGAGACCGACATCGAAACCGCCAAGCAGAAAGGCGCGATGGCGCTGTTCGGCGAGAAGTATGGCGACAACGTGCGCGTGCTGAGCATGGGCGGCGATTTTTCCGTCGAGCTGTGTGGCGGTATCCACGCCAACCGTACCGGCGACATCGGCCTGCTGAAAATCATCAGCGAAGGCGGTGTGGCATCGGGTGTGCGTCGTATCGAGGCAGTCACCGGTGCTGCGGCACTGGCCTACTTGAACGCTGCAGAAGAACAACTCAAGGAAGCGGCCAACCTGGTCAAGGGCAGCCGCGACAATCTGATCGACAAGCTGTCGGCCGTGCTGGAGCGTAACCGCGCGCTGGAAAAGCAACTCGAGCAGTTGCAGGCCAAGGCCGCCAGCGCCGCGGGCGACGATCTGTCGAACTCGGCAGTCGACGTCAAAGGCGTGAAGGTTCTGGCCGCACGTCTGGATGGTCAGGACGGCAAGGCGCTGCTGGCGCTGGTTGATCAGCTGAAAAACAAACTCGGCCGCGCAGTGATCCTGCTCGGCAGTGTCCATGAGGAAAAGGTCGTACTGGTTGCAGGCGTAACCAAAGACCTGACTGGCCAACTCAAAGCCGGTGATTTGATGAAACAGGCTGCTGCGGCAGTGGGCGGGAAGGGCGGTGGTCGTCCGGACATGGCGCAGGGCGGCGGTGTCGACGCCGGCGCACTGGATGGCGCACTGGCGCTGACCGTTCCATTCGTCGAGCAGGGTTTATAAGACGGTCCGTCGGGCCCGCAGTCTAGTGGCGGGCCCGGCGGCTGTTCGAGTGTTTATTGGGCGCCCTTCATGGGCAGAGGCGGCTTTGAAATGGCTTTGATCGTACAGAAATTTGGAGGCACCTCGGTCGGCACTGTCGAGAGAATCGAGCAGGTCGCCGACAAGGTTAAGAAATTCCGCGATGCCGGCGATGACCTGGTGGTTGTGCTGTCTGCAATGAGCGGCGAAACCAACCGTCTGATCGATCTGGCCAAGCAAATCAGTGGTGACGTGCAACCGGTTCCGCGTGAACTGGACGTGATCGTTTCCACCGGTGAGCAGGTGACGATTGCCCTGTTGGCCATGGCGCTGATCAAGCGCGGTGTGCCGGCGGTGTCGTACACCGGTAATCAGGTGCGGATCCTGACGGACAGTGCGCACAATAAAGCGCGTATCTTGCAGATTGATGACCAGAAGATTCGTGGTGATCTGAAAGCAGGTCGCGTGGTGGTTGTCGCCGGTTTCCAGGGCGTCGACGAGCACGGCAACATCACCACCCTCGGCCGTGGCGGTTCCGACACCACGGGCGTGGCACTGGCGGCTGCATTGAAGGCTGATGAATGCCAGATCTACACCGACGTCGATGGTGTCTACACCACTGACCCGCGCGTGGTGCCGGTCGCTCAGCGTCTGGACAAGATCACCTTCGAAGAGATGCTGGAAATGGCCAGCCTCGGTTCCAAGGTGCTGCAGATCCGTGCGGTGGAATTCGCCGGCAAGTACAACGTTCCGCTGCGCGTACTGCACAGCTTCAAGGAGGGTCCGGGCACCCTCATTACTATTGATGAAGAGGAAACCATGGAACAGCCGATCATTTCCGGCATCGCTTTCAACCGCGATGAAGCCAAGCTGACCATCCGTGGCGTGCCAGACACCCCGGGCGTGGCGTTCAAGATTCTCGGCCCGATCAGTGCCGCGAACATCGAAGTCGACATGATCGTGCAGAACGTCGCGCACGATAACACCACCGACTTCACCTTCACCGTGCACCGCAACGACTACCAGGCCGCACAGACCGTGCTGGAAAACACCGCTCGCGAGATCGGTGCCCGGGAAGTGGTGGGCGACACCAAGATTGCCAAGGTCTCGATCGTCGGCGTCGGCATGCGTTCCCACGCAGGCGTGGCCAGCCGCATGTTCGAATCCCTGGCCAAGGAAAGCATCAACATCCAGATGATCTCGACGTCGGAAATCAAGGTTTCCGTGGTGATCGAAGAGAAGTATCTGGAACTGGCCGTGCGCGCCCTGCACACGGCTTTCGAACTGGATGCGCCGGCCCGTCAGGGCGAGTAATCCGGTCACCTGAAGGGCGCGGTCTGACCGCGCCCTTTATTTTTTGAATGGCGCGAGCCCTGAACTGTTCTTTTGCTCGCGCTGGTCAATACTCAGGCATGTAGGGCTACGATCGCTCCGGTTGTAGGTCGGGTGCCTTTTTTTTGCAGACTGTTGTCCCTGAAATGAAATGCGTGAGGAGAAAGGTATGCTGATTCTGACTCGTCGGTGCGCAGAAAGCCTGATTATCGGTGATGGCGAAATCACCGTGACCGTGCTCGGCGTCAAAGGAAATCAAGTGCGCATCGGTGTCAACGCCCCGAAAGAGGTTGCCGTGCACCGTGAGGAAATTTACCTGCGTATAAAGAAAGAGAAGGACGAAGAACCAAGCCATTAATTTTTATCGATTTTTATGTTTGCAAACGGGGAAGAAGGTGGTTAATATACGCCCCGTGTTGCGGAGAGCTGGCCGAGTGGCCGAAGGCGCTCCCCTGCTAAGGGAGTACACCTCAAAAGGGTGTCGGGGGTTCGAATCCCCCGTTCTCCGCCATTATTTTCTTAGTACGTTGTAATCTGGCTTTTTCTGTAAGTTGTTGAATTTATTAGAAAAAGTGGTTGGAATAGAGATTAGACGGGCTATAATGCGGCGCAACAAATGCACTCGTAGCTCAGCTGGATAGAGTACTCGGCTACGAACCGAGCGGTCACAGGTTCGAATCCTGTCGAGTGCACCATTTAAGAGTTGTTTATAGCAATATAAAGAACTCGGCTTCAGCCAGTTGTGGTCTGGTTTAAAAACACAAATGCACTCGTAGCTCAGCTGGATAGAGTACTCGGCTACGAACCGAGCGGTCACAGGTTCGAATCCTGTCGAGTGCACCATTTAAGAGTCGTTTGTAGCAATACAGGCAGCTTGGCTTCAACCAGTTGTGATCTGGTCTAAAAACACAAAATGCACTCGTAGCTCAGCTGGATAGAGTACTCGGCTACGAACCGAGCGGTCACAGGTTCGAATCCTGTCGAGTGCACCATATTCAAGAAGCCCGCGTTTAACGCGGGCTTTTTGTTGTCTGCGATTTGGCTTTTCCTTTCACGCATCCTTTCTCGTCAAAATCGACTTGAGCACTGCGGCCTCGTTTCAGGTCATAGCGATAGCTCGTCGTCGACGTTCGAATGTTCACCTTGTCCGGTTTGCCGAGAGCGCTCTCGACATCCTGCTGGCTCATGCCGGCAATCACTCGTTGATTGATGATCGCTGCACGGCGCTGCCTGGCATCGATCAGGTTTCCACATTTATCCTCCAGGCGGCCAACGATGCCCGGTTCACGTCCCCTGATTGTCATACCGGATATTTCCTCGTGGTTGTGTTCCGGCATGATCGGTACGACGGACCCGGGCGAGTAAGGGTGAACTTGCTGCACCGAGCGCTGCTCGTCGTTCGCACAACTCATGGTGGTGAAGGTGATACCGCCGTCGGACGCTTCGCAACGGTGAAGGGTGGTGGCGGCCCCGGCGGGCGGCAGGCAGAGCAGGCTGGCGACTACAAAACGGGATGTTCTGGATAGCATTCGACGTCCTCCATGACGGTCTACGCTCAAGGGTAGTCGCTACATTTTTCAATGCCGGTGTGTTTTCTTTTCAAGATGAGTCGTCGCATCTGCACGGGTCAGGACAGTGCTCAGCTTTGTCGCGCAAGCACTTGTTTCGACCGCGATTTTTTAACGTTTAAAACCGTCAGGCGGTGTATCATTGCGCCCGTCAGCCCCGCCGGGGCTTATGGAAAACCTCCATGGACTTACCCAGTAGTTACTCAGTAGCCCGTTTCACCAATCATGAATTGACTGATTGATCCTTCCGGCGTGCCCCGCTGCTGGGAGTGGAGTTCGCCTATGTCCGAAATCGAAGTAAAGAAAACCCAGGAAAGCCTGCAGGATCGCCTGGCTCAGGTCGTTGAGCTGCTGCAGCGCCAGAAGGTCGTCGAAGACCTGACTCATCGCCAGGAAGGCGCGCATCACGACCGGGTCGAGAACCTGGTTCACCGGCAGAATCTCGTCGAGCTGCAACGCAAACTCGATGATCTGCACTCCGCCGACGTTGCCTACATCCTTGAAGCCTTGCCGCTGGACGACCGTCTGACGCTCTGGCAACTGGTCAAGGCTGATCGCGACGGCGACATTCTTCTCGAAGTATCCGATTCCGTTCGTGAAACGCTGATCGCCGACATGGACGATCATGAGCTCCTGGCTGCGGCCAAGGACATGGATGCGGACGAACTTGCTGACCTGGCCTCCGAGCTGCCGCGAGACGTCGTCCATGAGCTGATGGAGACGCTCGACCAGCAGCAACGCGAGCGCGTGCGTTCGGCCCTGTCCTATGACGAGGAGCAGGTCGGTGCGCTGATGGACTTCGAGATGGTGACCATCCGTGAGGATGTCAGCCTTGAAGTGGTTCTGCGTTACCTGCGTCGGCTCAAAGAGCTGCCGGGCCACACCGACAAACTGTTCGTGGTCGATTACGACGGCGTGCTCAAGGGCGTACTGCCGATCAAGCGTCTGCTGGTCAACGACCCGGAGAAACAGGTTGCTGAAGTCATGGCCAGCGATCCGGTGAGTTTTCACCCGGACGAAGACGCCTATGACGCGGCTCAGGCGTTCGAGCGTTACGACTTGATCTCGGCCCCGGTGGTCGACAAGAACGGCAAGCTGATCGGCCGTCTGACCATCGACGAAATGGTCGACCTGATTCGTGAAGAGAGCGAAAGCGAAGTCCTCAACATGGCGGGTCTGCGCGAAGAGGAAGACATCTTCGCCTCCGTCTGGAAATCCCTGCGCAACCGTTGGGCGTGGCTGGCAATCAACCTGATCACTGCCTTTGTCGCATCGCGGGTGATCGGTCTGTTCGAAGGCTCGATCGAGAAGCTGGTGGCGCTGGCGGCGCTGATGCCGATCGTGGCGGGTATCGGCGGCAACTCCGGTAACCAGACGATCACCATGATCGTGCGTGCCATGGCGCTCGACCAGGTCAGCACCGGCAACACCTCGCGTCTGATGCGCAAGGAGTTGGCGGTGGCGTTGATCAACGGTCTGGTCTGGGGCGGGGTGATCGGTGTGGTCGCCTACCTGCTTTACGGCAGTTGGTCGCTGGGCGTGGTGATGACGGCGGCGATGACCCTCAACCTGCTGCTCGCGGCGCTGATGGGGGTGTTGATCCCGATGACGCTGGCCAAAATGGGTCGCGACCCGGCGATGGGCGCCAGTGTGATGATCACGGCCATGACCGACAGCGGTGGCTTCTTCATCTTCCTGGGGCTGGCGACGATCTTCCTGCTCTGATTCTCTGCAATGCAAAAGCCCGCCAATTGGCGGGCTTTTTTGTGCCTGTGTATTTAATTGTGGTGAGGGTCAGATTTCAGGCAAAAAAAAGCCAGCACTTAAGCTGGCTTGAGATGTTCGGTACAGCTCAGGACGCGTCTGCGGCCATCTCGGCGTCGTGAGCGATCAGCGACACCAGAGCGTTCTGTTGACGGTGCGACAGCTGACGGAAGCGTTGCAGCAGCTCACGCTCGTGCAGCGAAAGCTCCGGGCTGTCCAGGCGCATGCTCAGCTCTTCGCCCAGTGCGCCTTCCTGAATAAGACTCTGCTCAAGGCGCGCAATGATTTCGGAGTTCATGCTGCGATGATGATTGCGAGCCACCTCGGCAATGCGTTCACGCATCCCGTCTGGCAGACGTACGACGAACTTGTCAGCCGTACGGCTGGAATAAATTGCCTGTTTCAATGGGCGCATATATTTAACCGGTTAGTTCAGGGGAGCGGTTCTCGGGATTGGCCGCAGGATGTGTGGTAGGACAAGCATCCGCGCCAAATGGTTCAACCTGAATTGTTAAGAGGCGCGCATCATGCCTCAAAATTGCCAGATCATTGGCGTCAATTCTGTGACAAATATTGAGCTGGGTAAAGGCGTAATGCCAGCACCAATTATCAGAAATGCGGACTGGTTGGAAAACTTTGCCTCGACCCGCATCACTGGCCGCGTCCTGATGCACATCCGTTGATGCCCGAAGACCTCAGAACGTGCATGCTATGCGGCTTTCGATCCTTGTTCCTTATGTGTACAGGATAGTGGCAATTTGCCGATTTACTAGGGCAAACACCCGTTGGAGGGCGTTTTCAGGATGGATGGCAGGCTTATTTATCTGATGGGGCCCTCCGGTTCAGGCAAGGACAGCCTGATCGAGGCCGCGCGTGAGTCTTTGCGTGCGTTGAACTGCGAAATCATTCGCAGGGTGATTACCCGATCCCCGGAATCGGTGGGTGAGGATGCCATCGGCGTGACGCCCGAAGAGTTCGAGCGACGCCAGCAAGCTGGAGATTTCTCGCTTTCCTGGCAGGCCAATGGGCTGGCCTATGGCATACCGGCAGAAATGGACGAACGGTTACGCGCTGGACGATCCGTGCTGGTGAACGGCTCACGCGCCAATCTGCGTCAGGCGCTTGAGCGCTATCCGACGCTGCTACCGGTGCTGCTGACGGTCAAGGATGAGGTATTGCGTGAACGCCTGCTCAGACGTGGCCGGGAGACGCCTGAGCAGATTGACGCGAGACTGGCGCGCAATGCGCTGTTCAAGGATAGAAGGGCAACTGACTTGCCCGTGCACATGATCGACAACTCGGGCGACCTGAGGGACGCCGTCAAGCAACTGCTGGACGTGATCCGGCTTAACGCAGCACCGGATCAAACTTGATTTTGCGCCCGGCCACCAGGGCGAGCACAAACAACACTGCAAACACGCCGCAGCCAATCAGGGGCAGGGTGACTGAGGTTTCCTCGAACAGCGAAAAATGCACAACGCCACTCAATAAGGCGAGGATCAGAAATCCTGCGGCTGATTTGGACATGCTGTACTCCTGAAGATATTTCAAAAAACCAGACGTTCGGTGTCGCGCGTCGGCAGTGCTTGCTCAGGCTCATTGACGGCCTGCGCAGCGAAGTCGCTCTGATCGCTCAACACCGCCCATTGCGGTGCTTTCTGCACCTGCAAGTAATGCGGCATACGCTGAGCCACCGGTTCAACACTCTCGGGAACAAAATGAAAGCCGACCAGAACCGCCAGTGCGATTGCGTTTGCAAGCAAGAGAGTGCTGTTCATGGGGCGGACTCCGTTTGTGCTGTTATGAGAACAGACAAAGCACCCGGCGTGCCAACAGTCTAACCGCTGTGAAGTCCTTTAAAAACAAGCATTTGCAAGGGTTTTTCATGAGTCGTGGGTTGCAATCTGCAATGATGGCTTTTTGCGGTAGTGCAAATTGCACGGTAAATGTTCCCGCAGCATTGCAAGGCGCCTGCCTACACTTAAAAAGCCCACGGACGACATGACAAATAAAGGGCTGGCCGTTAACATGCACGCCGTCCGTCGCGCCGTGTCCGGCCGCGACAACTCAGTGTCTCAGTAGCTCAATTGGATAGAGCATCCCCCTCCTAAGGGGAAGGTTGGCAGTTCGAACCTGCCCTGGGACACCATCATTCAGAGCCTTGCAACGGTTCGAATAAAAAGCCCCGCACAGGATGATCTGGCGGGGCTTTTTCATGCTCATAATAAGTGGCTCAGTTCAGTGCTCCGCCGTCGGCCTTGCCAATTGAGGTGCTGACTTCGATCACATGCCGGCGCCCGTTGACCTCGTAACTGCGCCCATCTGCATCAACGTCCGGTTTTCGCAGTGCCAGTTGTGCAAACAAGCCGTGTTTTTCGTCGTAGCTGCCAAACCAGTCAATCAGTTTTCCGATGTAGCATTCGTTACCGATAATCACCGGCAGGTCGAAAACATCTTCCACCGAGTAATGCACCGGGCCGTAACTGTAGTAATCGCTCTCGCCTGCGCCTGTTGCAGGAATCGGGCAAAGAGGCGTGCGCTGAGTGTCCGGTTTATGGGGGCGTGCTTCGTTCGCCTTGGTGATTGCCTGATTGAGCGTAAGCCGCAGATCAGGCTCCAACTCAAAGGTGCTGGTGCCGTCATCCTTGTGTTGGGTGGTGGGCACGTTCAAGTAGTAGCCATATCGCACCGTTACGGTGGGGACTTCACGGTTGATCTTCAATGGATTGAGCAAGTAGATGTGATCAGCGCCGTAGGCACCGTTGCGGTAGGCGAGGTAAATATTACCCCGAGCCTTGATCCAGTACGCCGATTGGTTGGCTCCGCGATCATTGGTATAGAACAGCGCGCTTTCAGGTTCAGGAGACCTTTTGACAAAATGGTCACCGTCTCGGCGCCAGGTTTCCACGTAGGTAAACATGCCGGTGCCACCGGCGTAAGTCTGGACGATCAGGTCTCGTTGCCCGTCGCCGTCCATGTCCAGCAACGAGTAGGAGGTTTGACCGGTTTCTGCTGCCGCATCGATTTCGGTGGCGGTCAATGCCTTCCATTCATCCGCTGTAACGCCTTTGGGAATCGAAGCTGGAAAGTGCGTTTGCTCGCTGGGGTTTTCTTTGTCGGAGTCGCCTGAAAACGATGTCTCTTCAGAGTTGAAAGCCAGTGAAGCCAGCACTCGTTCAGCCGCCACCTCGCGATTGCCGCCCTCGCTGGCCGCTTGAATGCTGCGTTGCAGATCTTCCAGAACCTGTTTGTCGATGCCGGTCGGTCTGTGCGCAATGGCATCCATCTGCTGCGCCTGTAATAACTTCAGCCGGTCACGATAACTTTGTTCAAGGCAAGCAATATCCGCTTCGCACTGATTACGTGTCTTGAGCCACAACCGTTGTGTGCGCTTGAGTTCAGATTGCTCATCACCGGAGATCTTCATCAGCTCCCGATAAGACGCACCCATCTGCGCATCCAGCGCATACAACCCTTTATCCGCACAGACAGCCTTCTCCACGGCACTCGCCGCTTTCGCACAATCCATTCCGCCCGCCATCGCCTGCTGGAAAAACAGCAGCGCACAGGCGGACATGATGCAACGTCCTTTGATGTACACGAGATAAACCTTGTAGGGGGAAAGGTGAGTCGGTGCGCAGGTTAATCGCTGCGCAAGGAATCTTGAAGTGTCCGCTTCAGAGAACGTCACTTGTGGCCGATAACCCACTCGGTGACTTAAAAGTCGCGTGGAAATCGCTTGATAGCATTTGGCCGGCAGCTATCATCTGCGCGCCTGAAATTGCCCTCACTTCAATTGCCTGGAAATCCTCGATGCTGTCGTATCACCAAAAGAGTTTTCTGATCGTCGATGATTTCTCGGATTTCCGCAGTTCCGTACGCTCGATGCTGCGTGAGCTGGGGGTCAAGGATGTGGATACCGCCGATACCGGCGAGCAGGCGCTGAAGATGTGTGCGCAGAAGTCCTACGATTTCATTCTGCAGGATTTCCACCTCGGCGACGGCAAGAAGAACGGCCAGCAGGTGCTCGAAGACCTGATGTCGGAAAAGCTCATCAGCCATGAAGCGGTGTTCGTCATGGTGACGGCCGAGACCAGTCAGGCGATGGTACTCAGTGCACTGGAGCATGAGCCGGATGCTTACCTGACCAAGCCGTTCAACCGTTCCGGCCTGGCCCAGCGCCTGGAGCGTCTGGAGCAGCGCAAGACGTTGCTCAAACCGATTCTGCAAGCGCTTGATCGTGGTAAACCGGTCGAGGTGCTCAATGCCTGTATTGCGCTGTGCAAGCAGGACATCCGTTATTCGCCGCTGTGCCTGCGTTATCGCGCCGATGCGCTGCGCGACATGAACCAGAACGAAGCCCTTGAGCGCCTCTACGACAGCATCATCGCTGACCGGCCGTTGCCGTGGGCGTTTGCCGGGTTGGGCAAGTTGTTGTTCAAGCGTGGGCAAGTGGCGCAGGCCAAGGGTGTCTACGAAAAAGCGCTGAAAGTGTTCCCGATGATGCCGGCGCTGTACGACGGCATGGCCGATGTGCTGGTCGCCGAGGGCGATACCAAAGGCGCGCAGCGGGTGTTGGAGGAGGCGATTCGCTTGTCGCCGCTGGCGGTGCGCCGGCAGGCGTTGCTCGGCAAACTGGCAATGGCCAACGAAGACTTCGACACCGCGTCCCGCGCTTATCGGCAGGCCGTGGCGCAAGGCGCTCAGTCGCGTTTCAAGGATCCGGAAAGCAACCTCGGCCTGGCCCATGCCTTGATCAGCAAGGGCAGTGAGCGCGGCCTCGACACGCGCACGCGGCTGGAGATCAACACCACGCTCAGCGCCGTCGCCAAAGAGAACCCGTCTGACCCCGGCCTGCAGATTCGTGCGCGCCTGATGAAGGCCACCAGTCTGCTACTCAACGATGCCGAGACCGCCGACAAGCTCACCGAGCAAGCACTGATGCGCCTCGACGGCATGGAGCAGTTCATGAGCCCTGAAGCGGCGCTGCTGGTCGCCAAGCAATTGCAGATGCTCGGTCAGGCCGAGGCAGGCACTTCGATGCTCAAGAGCTGTGCGGAGATCTACGGCGACGATCCGGCGGTGATGAAAGACATCGCCAAGCTCACCGACGACCCGACTATCCTCAGTTCGAGCAACGCCGCCGCCGACCTCAACCGTCAGGGCGTGCGCGTGTACAAGACCGGCAACCTGGTGGAGGCCCGCGAGGTGTTCCGCAAGGCGCTGAAGATGCAACCGAAGAACATCAGTATCGCGCTGAACATGGCCCAGTCGCTGCTGCATGGCACCGACACCAGTGTGCCGTCGGCGGAGCTGGAAGAATGTCGGGCCTGCCTGAAAATGGTCGGCCTGATGCCCGACACCGACGCGCGCTATGCGCGTTATCAGAAGCTGAAAAGCAAGGCGTTTGGCGAATGAATCACGACGAGCAGGCGCTGGATTTCTCCACGGTGATCGCCTCCACCGTTCACGACATGAAGAACTCGCTGGCGATGCTGATGCAAGCCCACAGCCAATGGTTGGCGCGCTTGCCCGAAGGGCAGCGCGGTGGGGCGGAGCAGGGTGTGATCGATTTCGAGTTCGCCCACCTCAACGGCATGCTGGTGCAGTTGCTCGGGCTGTACAAGCTCGGCGTCAACCAGTTGCCGCTGCAGCCGGCGTATCACGAGCTGGATGATTTCATCGAGGCGCAACTGGCCGCGCATCAAGAGGTGTTCGCCAGTCGCGGGATCATCGCCACCTACGAAGTCGATCCGCTGAGCCCGCTGGGTTTCTTTGATCGCGAACTGGTTGCGTCGGTATTGGGCAACTGCATCAACAACGCCATTCGTTATGCCCGCGAGTCGCTGCTGATTACCGTCAGTGACGAGGCCGGACAACTGGTGTTGAGCATCAACGATGACGGCGACGGTTACCCGGCCGAGATGCTCGAGCGTCAGGCCGACTACGTGCAGGGCATCAATCACAGCAGCGGCAGCACCGGGTTGGGTCTGTATTTCGCCAGCCGCATTGCTGCGCTGCATCAGCGCAATGGCGTGGTCGGGCACACCGAAATTCGCAATGGCGGACCATTGGGTGGCGGGGTGTTCAGCCTCTACCTGCCCTGAAGGCATGCCCCCTGTAGGAGCTGCCGCAGGCTGCGATCTTTTGATCTTAAAAACAAAGTCAAAAGATCGCAGCCTTCGGCAGCTCCTACAGGGAAAAATGTCAGGTGGTTTTTTTGTTTGACGCTGCTTGATATTCCGAACAGCCGGAGCCTATTTTGTACGGTCGCCGTTCGCGGCTCGCACAATAACAAGGATTGCGTCATGACAACCGATGGCCAGCGTTCACTCGCGCAGCGACTGACCGGCATTGATGAGATTGAATGTGTCACGCCGGATTTGAACGGCGTGCCGCGCGGCAAGGTGATGACCGCCGAGGGTTTCCTCGAAGGGCGGCGTTTGCAGATGGCGCGGGGTGTGCTGCTGCAATGCATCATGGGCGGGTATCCGCCGGCGCGTTTTTACGGCAGCGATGACGGCGACCTCGCGCTGGTGGCCGAGCCGAGCATGATCCATCCCCTGCCATGGAGCGACGAGCCACGTGCCCTGGCCATCTGCGATGCCGACGAACTGAGCGGTGAAAGCTCCAATCTGTCGACCCGTGGCCAACTCAAGAAAGTCATCGCCCGTTACGCCGCACGCGGTCTGGCGCCGGTAGTGGCGACCGAGCTGGAATTCTTC
This sequence comes from Pseudomonas sp. B21-051, assembly GCF_024748795.1. NCBI lineage: Bacteria > Pseudomonadati > Pseudomonadota > Gammaproteobacteria > Pseudomonadales > Pseudomonadaceae > Pseudomonas > Pseudomonas sp. B21-051. Next base: position 4,424,318 of record NZ_CP087166.1, on the reverse strand, counting down.
GTCTTCGCGCCGAACACCGATCCGACCCAGCCGTTCCGTCCGCCAGTCGGCCTCGACGGGCGTCGCGAGGATGGTCAGTCGGCGTTCAGCGTCAGTTCCAACAATGGTCTGCGGCCATTCTTCAGCGAAGTCTATAAATGCATGGCAGCCCTCGGTCTGCCGCGCGATACCTTCATGCATGAAATGGGCGTCAGCCAGTTCGAGATCAACTTGCTGCACGGTGATCCGCTGTTGCTCGCCGATCAGACCTTCCTGTTCAAACACCTGCTCAAGGAAGTCGCGCTCAAGCATGGTCTGAGCGTGGTGTGCATGGCCAAACCGCTGGCGCACACACCGGGCAGTTCGATGCACATTCACCAGAGCCTGGTCGAGATCGCCACCGGCAACAACGTGTTCAGTGACGAGAGTGGCCAGCCAACCGCGATGTTCCGCCATTTCATCGGCGGGCAGCAGGCGGGCATGGCCGATTTCACCGCGCTGTTTGCGCCGAACGTGAACTCCTATCAGCGTCTGTGTCACCCGTATGCGTCGCCGAACAACGCCTGCTGGTCCCATGACAACCGCGCCGCAGGGCTGCGAATTCCGGCCAGTTCGCCGGTGGCCCGGCGAGTCGAAAACCGCTTGCCCGGCGCCGATGCCAACCCGTATCTGGCGATTGCCGCGAGTCTGGCCGCCGGCTTGCATGGGATCGAGCATGAATTGGAGCCGACCGCGGCGATTCAGGGCGAATTCGAAGTGCCGGACAATCTTTCGTTGCCGTGTACCTTGCATGCCGCGCTCGAGCGTCTGAAACGTAGCCAATTGGCCAGGGAACTGTTCGGACAGGAGTTCATCGAAGGCTACATCGCTTCGAAGACCATGGAGTTGACCAGCTTCTTTGATGAAATCACTCCCTGGGAACGGCGTGTTCTAGCAGCCCAGGCCTGACTAACTGTCGCCGTCGGGCTATCGTCTTGATAGTCCGATACTCACTGCAAGGAGCCGCTCGGAACGCCGATGCGCCAAATCTGGAAATCCTTTCGAGCGCTGTATTTCGCCTCGCTGATGATGTTGATCGGCTCGGGCCTTCTATCCACTTATCTGGCATTGCGCCTGGCCGCTGACCATGTCGACGGACTGTGGGTCGGTGCGCTGATGGCGGCCAACTATTTCGGCCTGGTGCTGGGCGGCAAGATCGGTCACCGGCTGATTGCCCGGGTTGGACACATTCGCGCTTATTCGGCGTGTGCCGGGATCGTCGGCGCGGCGGTGCTCGGGCATGGCCTGGTCGACTGGCTGCCGGCGTGGCTGGTGCTGCGGACCATCGTCGGTCTGGGCATGATGTGCCAGTACATGGTGATCGAGAGCTGGCTCAACGAGCAGGCCGACGCCAACCAGCGCGGGCTGGTGTTTAGCGGCTACATGATCGCTTCGTATCTGGGGCTGGTACTCGGCCAGCTGATTCTGGTCATGCACCCGGGCCTCGGTCTGGAGCTGCTGATGCTGGTCGCGCTGTGTTTTGCCCTGTGTCTGGTGCCGGTGGCGCTGACCCGACGGATTCACCCGGCGCCGCTGCATCCGGCCCCGATGGAACCGCGCTTCTTTATCAAGCGGGTGCCGCAGTCGTTGAGCACGGTGCTGGGCGCTGGCCTGATCATCGGCTCGTTCTACGGTCTGGCGCCGCTGTATGCCTCGCAGCAGGGGCTGTCGACCGAGCAGGTCGGTCTGTTCATGGGTAGCTGCATTTTTGCCGGACTGCTGGTGCAGTGGCCACTGGGCTGGTTGTCTGACCGTTATGACCGCGCACTGCTGATTCGCTGTTTTGCCGGGTTCCTGGCGGTGGCGGCGTTGCCGCTGGCGATCCTGCCGCAGGTGCCGCTGGAAGTTCTGTTTGTCGTCGGGTTCATGTGTTCGCTGGTGCAGTTCTGCCTGTATCCGCTGGCGGTGGCGTTCTCCAACGACCACGTCGAGGGCGATCGCCGGGTGTCGCTGACGGCGATGCTGCTGGTGACCTACGGGGTCGGTGCGAGCATCGGCCCGCTGCTGGCCGGTGTGCTGATGAAACTCTTCGGCAGTCAGAGCCTGTACGCGTTCTTCAGTTTCTTTGCGCTGGTGCTGGTGTGGCGCATCCGCCCGAAAGCGGTGACCAATCTGCATCAGGTCGACGACGCACCGCTGCATCACGTGGCGATGCCGGACAGCATGTCCAGCTCGCCGTTGGTGGCTGCCCTCGACCCACGGGTGGATGAGCAGGTGGTGCAGGAGCAGATGCAGACCACGGTTACGCCGGAACCGGAACCGGAGCCGGAACCCGAAGTGCAGTCCGAAGCGGCGGTGGAAACTGATCCGGCTGATGAGGGCGATAAACCGACACCGGACATCAGTGGGGCCAGACCCTGAGTCGGGTGAGGGTAAGGCTGTTCAGAGGCAAACACTGTAACTGTGGCGAGGGAGCTTGCTCCCGCTGGACTGCGCAGCAGGCCCCGCTTGCCAGATAAAGGGCGGGGGCGCTTCGCACCCCAGCGGGAGCAAGCTCCCTCGCCACAGGTGTCCGGTGCTGGCAGAAAAATTTCCGCCATAAAAAAGGGCAGTCCCGCCAGGGACTGCCCTTTCTATTTGCCTGTAGGAATTACAGATCGTCTTTATCGAACCGGCGTGCTTCACGCTGCAGCTGATAAACGAAGCGCTCGACGTTGCGCGCCGCCTGGCCGCTGATGTTGTGGAAACGCAGGCCGGCGAAGGTGATGTTGAGCTTTTCCTCGAAGTGCAGATAACGCAGTTCGACCGAGATGGGCTGATTGCCGAATAGCGGGGCGGCAATCATGCGGTCGTAGACCTGACCCAGTTGCAGGCGGTCGGTGATGTCGCCTTCAAAGCGCAGCTTGCACCCGGTGGCGGAAATATCCAGCAGTTTGCCGTTGATTGGCGCCTTGAGCTTTTCACCACCGAGTTCGACGCTGACCAGGTCTGTCAGCTTCAGGGCCGCGCGAAAGGCGTTGCGGCGCTGGTGGTAAACCACTTCGGTCGGCAGTTCGCCGGTGTAGAAGCGATCGCCCTCGGACTCTTCAATGTTCAGCGTGCCGGTGCATTCCCAGGCGATGCGCACGCCCTCGTGGAAGCCTTCGACCTTGAACGGTTCGCCCGCCTGCAGAAAGCGCTCGCCATCGCGCGGGATCATCTCGTCCAGGGCAATCGTCGCGGTATCGCGGTCGACCTTGATCAGGTAGCTCTGGAAACGCTGGCTACGCTCGTGGAACGTGATGATCAGCGGATCGTGGCTTTCTTGCAGCTGGCGCAGGTTGCTGGAGATTTCCAGGGGCGTGGTCAGCACCTTTGGTGGCTGCGGACTATCATCCGCGCTTAGGGCGTTTGGCACGTTTTCTCAATCTCCAGACAAAATTTGACTACGACTAGCCAGCATTTTGCCAGCATGTTTCGCGGGTTGATAGTGCAGGCACGTCGAATGGCTCACGCCTGGCTGAGCGTACGCGGCTTGGTGGGTTTGGCGAAAGTGCCCGAGGCGTCATACAACGCGGGTGGCTCGCCCCCGGTGAGGATTTTCAGCTGATTGGCCGTGGCGGCCTGCTGAATCTGAATCGACTGGCCGTTCTTGACGTTGGCCGCCTGGCACTGGGCAATCAGGTCGGTCAGCACGTCGCTCTGGGCCAGCAACTGGTCGCCAATGCTCGACTGGCTGGCCAGTTGCTCCAGACCCTGACGGTCGAGCGGCAGGTTGAGGCTGGCGAGGATTTCGCTGCGCTTGCGGCCATGCTGTTCAAGCAGAATGATCAATGCCTGTTTGCGCGCCAGAATGTCTTCGAGCAAAGGCATGTCACGACCGTGCAAAGCGAGGGACTCGGTTTGCAGCAACTCCAGCAATTGTTGAGCTGGAGCAAAGTCGTCGGTGATCAGTTGCAATAAATTAGTGTCGTGCATGGCTGGCCTTGGGTTTTAAGCGTCCAAAAGCCTGGCGCCGGCAAAAGCCTAGCGCTGGGCTTCGAAGTTGAGCAGTTTGCTGGCTACACGGTTGCTGTCGACTTTATAGCTGCCATCGGCAATCGCTGCTTTCAACTCGGCCACTCGGGCTTTGTCGACGGCAGGCTGATCGCGCAGCTTGTCAGTGACCTTCTGCAACTGTTGAGCCTCATTGCTGAGGTGTACCGATTCCCCGCTTTTTGCGGTACTGGCCGTTTCGGCCTGGGTATTCAGCGGCGCGGAGGTGCCGGATTCGGCGGTTTCCTTGGCGTTGCTGGTACGTGTACTGCCCGTAAGTGACGAGGAGCTGTTCAAACGGCTGAAATCGATGACCATGTTAAAAACCTCTGGGAATTTGGACGCTTGCCATGTTCTCGGCCATTCCCTGGAAAACTTTAGGCTCACTTTGCAATGAGCTGCATGTGCCGAAGCGTGTTCTGCTGCGGCACAGTTTAGGGAAGCATCGAGGCCGGCGCCAGTTTTCTGCCTGAGCGTTTTACATGGCCACTTCCACCTGGCCCGGCGCGATGACTTGCGCCTTGATCACCCGGTTGGAATTGAGGTTTTTCACCCGGATCTGTTCTTTCAAACCGCCATTGGCCAGGGCTTCGCCGGGCATGCGCACGGCGAGCGTACCGCTACGGGCGATGATGACCACCTGATCACCCTTGCGCACCACTTCAGCCTGTTCCAGATGCACCAGGGTAATCACCTGATCGGCTACCGTTGGTCGGGTCAATTTCTGCCCGATGGCTTCATCCACCGACGTCAGGAAACCCTGATTGATCTGGCTGATGTCGCGTTCACGCAAGGTCACATCCTGCGGTTCGATAATTCCGGCGCGTTTCAGCGGTCGGGTGGTAGTGACAATCTCGCGAAACAGGCGGACTTGAGCGGGCACAAACACCGTCCAGGGCGAGCTTCCTTCGCACCGGACCTTGACCGTAACCCGACCCAGCGGACGGGCCGGACTCTCCAGCGACGCTGTCAATTCCTTGTCGCACATAGGCATGCGCATACGTGGATCGAGCTGGTTGACCTCGATTTCGTAGCGGCCTTCCGTTTGACTGGTAGCCAGATAGTCTTCTACGGTGAACTCAAGAAAGCCTTGGGTGACGCCGATAAGCATGTCAGGCAAGGTAACCGTATCTGCACCGGCAGGGCTGCCAGCGAAAAACAAACAGACGGCAGACGTCGCGCACAGCGCTTTGCGGGTGCGGGAGGTCAGGCGTCGGAAAAATGTCGTTTGAGCGTTCATACGAGTTAAAAAGCAAGCGCCGTGCCGTTTAGCAATGAATGTGCGTCGCAACAACACTTGGCGTTGGTGTAGGAGTCTGGGCATGGCTGGTGTAATGGATTCGGTGAACCAGCGCACGCAACTGGTAGGGCAGAATCGCCTGGAGCTGTTGTTGTTCCGTCTCGACGGTCAACAGCTCTACGGCATCAACGTGTTCAAGGTGCGGGAAGTGCTGCAATGCCCGTCGCTGACGTTGATGCCCAAGTCCAGTCCTGTCGTGTGCGGGGTGGCGAATATCCGGGGGGCGACCATTCCGATCCTTGATCTGGCAATGGCGACCGGTTCCGGGGCGTTGAAAGACAAGAACAGTCCGTTCGTGATCATCACGGAGTACAACACCAAGACCCAGGGTTTCCTGGTTCGCTCGGTGGAGCGCATCGTCAACATGAACTGGGAAGAGATCCATCCGCCGCCCAAGGGCACAGGTCGCGATCACTACTTGACCGCTGTGACTCGGGTCGACAATCAGTTAGTCGAAATCATTGATGTCGAGAAGGTGCTGGCGGAAGTCGCGCCGACGCCCGAGGCGATTTCGGTCGGCGTGGTCGATGTCGAAACCCAGAGCAAAGCGTTGTCGCTGCGGGTGCTGACCGTCGATGACTCGTCGGTGGCGCGCAAGCAGGTCACGCGTTGCCTGCAGACGATCGGGGTCGAAGTGGTGGCGCTGAACGACGGCAAGCAGGCACTGGATTACCTGCGCAAGCTGGTCGAAGAAGGCAAGAAGCCGGAAGAAGAGTTCCTGATGATGATTTCCGACATCGAGATGCCGGAGATGGACGGGTACACCCTGACGGCGGAGATCCGCAGCGACCCGCGCATGCAAAAGCTTCATATCATCCTGCATACTTCGTTGTCGGGGGTATTCAATCAGGCGATGGTCAAGAAAGTCGGTGCCGATGACTTCCTGGCCAAATTCCGTCCTGATGACCTGGCATCCCGGGTAGTCGACCGGATCAAAGCAGCAGATATCAGCTAGGGACCTTTTGTCCCTGGCGGTCAACACGATTTAAGAGGCGGCATCATTGTCTACGGGTAATTTGGATTTCGAACAATTCCGGGTCTTCCTGGAAAAAGCCTGTGGCATTTTGCTCGGTGAAAACAAGCAGTACCTGGTCTCGAGCCGTCTCAACAAACTGATGGAGCAGCAAGGCATCAAGTCCCTGGGTGAGCTGGTACAGCGCATCCAGACCCAGCCGCGCAGCGGTTTGCGCGAGCAGGTGGTCGATGCCATGACGACCAACGAAACCCTGTGGTTTCGGGACACCTATCCGTTTGAAGTCTTGAAGAACAAGGTGCTGCCCGAGGCGATCAAGGCCAGTCCCAACCAGCGTTTGCGGATCTGGTCGGCGGCGTGCTCGTCGGGTCAGGAACCGTATTCGCTGTCGATGTCGATCGATGAGTTCGAGCGCAGCAACCTCGGTCAGTTGAAGATGGGCGTGCAGATCGTTGCCACGGACTTGTCCGGCAGCATGCTGACCAACTGCAAGACCGGCGAGTACGACAGCCTGGCGATCGGTCGCGGTTTGTCCGCCGATCGTCTGCAGCGCTACTTCGACCCGAAAGGGCCGGGGCGCTGGGTGATCAAGGCGCCGATCAAGAACCGGGTGGAATTCCGTTCGTTCAACCTGCTCGACAGCTACGCGAGTCTGGGCAAGTTCGACATCGTGTTCTGCCGCAACGTGCTGATCTACTTCTCCGCCGAGGTGAAGAAAGACATCCTGTTGCGCATTCACAGCACGCTGAAGCCGGGCGGGTATCTGTTCCTTGGCGCGTCCGAAGCGCTGAACGGTTTGCCGGATCATTACCAGATGGTCCAGTGCAGCCCGGGGATCATTTACCAGGCGAAGTGAAACAAAGCATCAGGCATAAAAAAGGGAGCCCCTAGGGCTCCCTTTTTTATGCCTGATGCTTTGTTTCATGTAGGAGCTGCCGAAGGCTGCGATCTTTTGATCTTGATCTTGATTTTAAAAAACAAGATCAAAAGATCGCAGCCTTCGGCAGCTCCTACAGGGGAGGCTAGCGGCAGAAAAGCGGCAGCCAGCGGAAACCGGTTGCCGCTTTTCTGGCATTGCCGCTTTGCCGACTCCTCGCAAAGCCCCGGTTTACGGGGGTTGTTCTGTTTGGCACGGCGCTTGCTAAAGCTCAGGTACGAAAAACCGGTCACCCGAAGGTTCCCGACATGAGCATCAGCTTCGATAAAGCGCTCGGCATTCACGAAAAGGCATTGGGCTTCCGCGCCCAGCGCGCTGAAGTGTTGGCCAACAACATCGCCAACGCCGATACCCCGAACTACAAGGCTCGGGATCTGGACTTCTCCAAAGTGCTCGAAGCACAGACCCAGAAGAACGCCAACGGCACCATCGCCCTGAACATGACCAACAGCCGTCACATCGAAGCTGAAGGCCTGGGCAATGGCGACGAGTCGCTGATGTATCGCACGCCGATGCAGCCTTCGATCGACCAGAACACCGTGGACGCTCAGCTTGAGCAGTCGAACTACGCGGAAAACGCGGTCGGCTTCCAGGCCAGCTTCACCCTGCTCAACAGCAAATTCAAAGGGCTGGTGTCAGCCCTGCGCGGAGAGTAATCCATGTCCCTGTCCAGCGTTTTCAACATTGCCGGCAGCGGCATGAGCGCACAAACCACGCGTCTGAACACCGTGGCTTCGAACATCGCCAACGCCGAAACCGTTTCGTCGAGCATCGATCAGACCTACCGCGCCCGTCACCCGGTGTTCGCCACCATGTTCCAGGGCGGCCAGAACACTGGCAGCAACTCGCTGTTCCAGAGCCAGGACGCCGCAGGGCAGGGCGTGCAGGTACTCGGCGTGGTCGAAGACCAGAGCAACCTCGAAGCGCGTTACGAGCCGAACCATCCGGCCGCTGACGCCAAGGGCTACGTCTACTACCCGAACGTCAACGTGGTGGAAGAGATGGCTGACATGATTTCCGCCAGCCGTTCGTTCCAGACCAACGCCGAAATGATGAACACCGCCAAAACCATGATGCAGAAGGTACTGACCCTCGGTCAGTAATAAGGGGCGACTGCCATGAGCGTTACCGATACCACCAGCAGCCTGAGCATGAATGACATCCTGGCGAACTCGTCGAAGAAGACCAGTTCGACCGCCGATGGCATTGCTTCTGCGACTAACAGTTCCACCGGCGGCCAGGCGCTCGGCAAGGATGCGTTCCTGCAACTGCTGGTTACCCAGTTGAAGAACCAGAATCCGCTCGACCCGCAGGACAACAGCGCCTTCGTTGCGCAGTTGGCGCAGTTCAGCAGTCTGGAAGGCATCACCACGCTTAACAGCACCGTCAGCTCGCTGGCCGGCAACTACAACTCCTCGCAGGCCCTGCAGGCGTCGTCGCTGGTAGGCCGCAACGTGATCGTGCAGACCAACACCGTTCAATTGGACGACCCGAGCAAAGGCATGACCGGTTCGGTCACCGTTCCGTCGTCGATTGCCGGCGGCACCGTCAGCATTACCGACAGCAGCGGCACGGTGGTTCGCACCATCGATCTGGGCAGTCGCGCCGCAGGCAGCGCAAGCTTCACCTGGGACGGCAAGGACAAGGACGGCAATCTGGTGAAGACCGGTACCTACACCGTCAAAGCCAACGCCTCGATCAATGGCACCGCGACCGATATGGCGACCTACCTGCCAGCCACGGTCAACAGCGTGACCATCAGCCAGACCGGTGGCGAGCTGATGCTCAACCTGTCCGGCAAGGGCACCGTCGCCCTGTCCAAAGTACAAACCATTGGTATATAGAGCCGACTAACCGGCACAAAGGAGTGGAATATGTCTTTCAATATCGGCCTTAGCGGTCTCTATGCAGCCAACAAACAACTGGACGTGACCGGCAACAACATCGCCAACGTCGCGACCGCCGGTTTCAAATCGTCCCGTGCAGAATTCGAAGACGTCTACTCGGCCACTCGCCTGGGTAGCGGCAGCAAAGTCATCGGCAACGGTGTGCGCCTGGCCAACGTGTCCCAGCAGTTCACCCAGGGTGACATCAACAACACCGGCAACGTGTTGGACATGGGTATCAACGGTTCCGGTTTCTTCACCATGAGCAACAACGGCGCGATCACCTACACCCGTGCCGGTACGTTCAAGGTCGACAATGCCGGTTTCATCACCAACACTGACTACACCTCGCGTCTGCAAGGTTACGGTGTGGACGCTAACGGCAAGATCATCAACGGTGTGTTGACCGACCTGAAGATCGACACTTCAAACCTGGCGCCGAAATCGACTTCGTTGGTGACTTCAAGCATCAACCTGAACTCGTCGGCACCCGTGATCGACGACACAGCGGCGGCAGGCAAGTTCGACCCGGCAAAACTCGAAACCTACACCAAGTCCTTCAGCACGCCTATCTATGACTCTCAGGGCAACTCGCACGTCATGGATCAGTACATGGTGAAAACCGGCCAAAACACCTGGAAAGTCTACACCCTGGTGGACGGGCGCAATCCAGATGCAACCGGCAGCGATCCAACCAAGACCGCCCCGACTGCTTCGACACTGACGTTCGACAGTTCGGGCAATCTCACTCAGGTCAGCACGCCTAACCCGGCAGATCCGACCAAGCCGATCATCAGCAGCGACCTGAAGCTGACCGGCTGGGTACCGGGTACCGTGACCAACGGCACCTTCACGCCAAACGGCGCGTCTGCCAACACCAATGGCGTGACCATATCCATGGCCAAGACCACTCAGTTCAACGCTGACACCGCCCGTTCGATCCCGACTCAGGATGGTTACGCCACTGGTCAGATCACCAACCTGACCATCGACGGCACAGGCACGTTGTTCGCCAACTTCAGCAACAACCAGAGCAAGGCCATCGGCCAGGTTGCGCTGGCCAGCTTCACCAACGAACAAGGCTTGCAGGCGGTCGGCGGTACCAGCTGGAAAGAGACTTTTGCCTCGGGTATCCCGGGTTACGATGCGCCGGAAACCGGTACGCTGGGTTCGATCGCGTCCAACTCGCTGGAAGAGTCGAACGTTAACCTGACCAACGAGCTGGTGGACCTGATCAAGGGCCAGAGCAACTATCAGGCGAACGCCAAGACCATTTCGACCCAGAGCACTATCATGCAGACCATCATTCAGATGACCTGATTGCGATTTCTGGTTGTGCAAGGGAGCCCCTCTTTTTGAGGGGCTTTTTTGTGGGCTATTGTTTTGTGGGCTTATCCGTTGCTGCGGTAACGGCTACTTAGGGTTTCGCCCTTACGGCGAGTCACCTTTTCCAAGCGCCGGAGTGCCGGCCCAGCGAAAAGGTAACCCAAAAGGCTTGGCCCCAGCGTTCGGCCCTCGCCGTGGCTCGGGTTCCTTCGCTACGGTATTCATCCGGGGGGCATCGCCTACGGTTTGCTTCGCTGCACCTCCTCTCGATGTGTTTGGCTTCGCCAAACGGTCGCTGCGCTCCCACCCCCGGATAAATCCCTACACTCAGCCTGCCGAAGGGGCCGGTAAGGCAAGATCAAGAGCTGCAGCCGAGCTTGCGCTCATCCTGTTGAGTGGTGAAAAGCATGCGCTTGGCTTTTGCTCTTCTGTGGAATCCAGCCTGCTGGCGATGGCGGCCCGCGAGCTAACTAATCTCCGTCAGATTCACGTAATCACTGTAGGAGCTGCCGAAGGCTGCGATCTTTTGATCTTTGGCTGTAGCAGTAGAGATCAAAAGATCGCAGCCTCGTTGCACTCGACAGCTCCTACAGGTAAATGGCGGACAAAAGAAAACCCCCGACAAACCAGAAGTCTGTCGGGGGTTTCTTTTGTCTGGAAGAATCAGGCGTCTCGCGACGCCTGACCCGGCTCAGCTTATTGGCAAGCTTCGCAATCCGGCTCGTCGATCGCGCAAGCCTTTGGCACTGGCGCTGGACCGGCTGGAGCTGCCAGAACCGAATCGTCGCCGTGGTTGCCGCCGCTGGAAACAGCGTTCAGCTTGCCGGTGTTGATGGTCGACTTCTCGGTGCTGGTCGCGGCCAGGGCACGGAGGTAGTAAGTGGTTTTCAGACCACGGTACCAGGCCATGCGGTAGGTCACGTCGAGCTTCTTGCCCGAGGCGCCGGCGATGTACAGGTTCAGCGACTGGGCCTGGTCGATCCACTTCTGACGACGGCTTGCCGCGTCAACGATCCACTTGGTGTCGACTTCGAACGCGGTCGCGTAGAGCTCTTTGAGTTCTTGCGGGATGCGCTCGATCTGCTGAACCGAACCGTCGTAGTACTTCAGGTCGTTGATCATGACCGAGTCCCACAGACCGCGAGCCTTGAGGTCGCGAACCAGGTACGGGTTGATCACGGTGAATTCGCCCGACAGGTTCGATTTCACATACAGGTTCTGGTAGGTCGGTTCGATCGACTGCGATACGCCAGTGATGTTGGCGATGGTCGCGGTCGGTGCAATGGCCATGATGTTGGAGTTACGAATGCCTTTCTGTACACGGGCGCGAACCGGTGCCCAGTCCAGGGTTTCATTCAGGTCAACGTCGATGTACTTCTGGCCGCGTTGTTCAATCAGGATCTGTTGCGAATCCAGCGGCAGGATGCCTTTGGACCACAGCGAACCGTTGAAGGTCTCGTACGCGCCGCGTTCGTCAGCCAGGTCGCAGGACGCCTGGATCGCGTAGTAGCTGACCGCTTCCATCGACTTGTCGGCGAACTCGACGGCAGCGTCGGAACCGTAAGGGATGTGCTGCAGGTACAGCGCGTCCTGGAAGCCCATGATGCCCAGACCGACCGGACGGTGGCGGAAGTTGGAGTTCTTCGCTTGCGGCACCGAGTAGTAGTTGATGTCGATCACGTTGTCGAGCATGCGCACGGCGGTGTTCACGGTGCGTTGCAGCTTGGCGGTGTCCAGCTTGCCGTCGACGATGTGGTTCGGCAGGTTGATCGAGCCCAGGTTGCAAACGGCGATCTCGTCCTTGTTGGTGTTCAAGGTGATCTCGGTGCACAGGTTCGAGCTGTGAACCACGCCGACGTGCTGCTGCGGGCTACGCAGGTTGCACGGGTCTTTGAAAGTCAGCCATGGGTGGCCGGTTTCGAACAGCATGGACAGCATTTTGCGCCACAGGTCTTTGGCCTGGATGGTCTTGAACAGCTTGACCTTGCCCGGGTACTCGGTCAGGGCTTCGTAGTACTCGTAGCGCTCTTCGAAGGCTTTACCGGTCAGGTCGTGCAGGTCCGGTACTTCGGATGGCGAGAACAGGGTCCACTTGCCGTCATCGAAGACACGCTTCATGAACAGGTCAGGGATCCAGTTGGCGGTGTTCATGTCGTGGGTACGACGACGATCATCACCGGTGTTCTTGCGCAGTTCGATGAACTCTTCGATGTCCATGTGCCAGGTTTCCAGGTAGGCACACACAGCGCCTTTGCGCTTGCCACCCTGGTTAACGGCTACGGCGGTATCGTTCACCACTTTGAGGAACGGAACCACGCCTTGCGACTTGCCGTTGGTGCCTTTGATGTACGAACCCAGGGCGCGCACAGGGGTCCAGTCGTTGCCCAGGCCGCCAGCGAATTTCGACAACATGGCGTTGTCGTGGATCGCGTGGTAGATGCCCGACAGGTCGTCCGGAACGGTGGTCAGGTAGCAGCTCGACAGCTGTGGACGCAGGGTACCGGCGTTGAACAGGGTCGGAGTCGAAGCCATGTAGTCAAAGGACGACAGCAGGTTGTAGAACTCGATCGCACGGTCTTCTTTCTGCTTCTCTTCGATCGCCAGGCCCATGGCCACGCGCATGAAGAAGATCTGCGGCAGTTCGAAACGCACGCCATCCTTGTGGATGAAGTAACGGTCGTACAGGGTCTGCAGGCCCAGGTAGGTGAATTGCTGATCGCGCTCGTGGTTGATCGCCTTGCCCAGTTTTTCCAGGTCGAAGGTGGCCAGCACAGGGTTCAGCAGTTCGAACTCGATACCTTTGGCGATGTAAGCCGGCAGCGCCTTGGCGTACAGGTCGGCCATTTCGTGGTGAGTGGCGCTTTCGGCCACTTCGAGGAAGCCCAGGCCTTCGGCACGCAGGGTGTCCATCAGCAGGCGGGCGGTGACGAACGAGTAGTTCGGCTCACGCTCGACCAGGGTACGCGCGGTCATCACCAGCGCGGTGTTGACGTCGTTCAGAGCCACGCCGTCGTACAGGTTTTTCAGGGTTTCGCGCTGGATCAGGTCGCCGTCGACTTCAGCCAGGCCTTCGCAGGCTTCGGTAACGATGGTGTTCAGGCGGCCCATGTCCAGCGGCGCGAGGCTGCCGTCGGCACGGGTGATGCGGATCGACGGGTGCGCGTCGACCGCAGCTTCTACCGGCGCATGGGCTGCGCGTTCTTTCGAGCGGCCGTCACGGTAGATCACGTAGTCGCGAGCGACTTTCTGCTCGCCGGCACGCATCAGGGCCAGTTCGACCTGGTCCTGGATTTCTTCGATGTGGATGGTGCCGCCCGAAGGCATGCGACGCTTGAAGGTCGCGGTGACTTGTTCGGTCAGGCGGGCAACGGTGTCGTGGATTCGCGACGAAGCGGCAGCGGTGCCGCCCTCAACTGCGAGAAACGCTTTGGTGATAGCGACGGTGATCTTGTCATCGGTGTAAGGAACGACAGTGCCATTACGCTTGATCACGCGCAGTTGACCAGGCGCGGTGGCGGCCAGATCCGAATTCGAATCGGCGGCCTGCGGCAAGGTGCCCTGCGGGTTCTCGCGAGTTGTGTCGGTTTGCATGGGGGGTGATCTCCACATTCTCTATGTTTGTTTGAGCACCATCATGGTGCTCACCGTTCTGGTCCGAAGCACTACAACCGACGGGCGTCGGGCATAACAACTTCGGATCAGTAGGAAAAAGGCTAATGACGCCGCATCCTTGCCGAAGTTTTTGGCTGCGAGCCAGGGGCTCGAGCCGGATTCCTTCCCGGATGACAGTAATGACTGCAACACCCGTACCGTTCCGGTCGTTTCCGACCTGAAAAACGGCGCCATCCGCAAGTGCGGTTTGGGCTTTGAAAAACTTGCTTGGTTCAACCGGAAACTGGCAATAAAGCGCTTGAGTTTCAGGTCCGAAATGTGGTTGGTCGTCTGAGCGGAAAACCCTATATGTAGGGTCTCTCCTCGCGCCGTGCTACAAGATAATGCGTTTCGAGAGGGCTTGCAACGTACTAGCTGTGGATAAACCTGTGCGTAAATTGTGTAAGAAACCAGGAATTCCCGTGTAGGCCGCGAACCTGCTGAGCTAGACCGTTTGTCACTGTTTTTCACTCGGGAAAAACGCTTCAGCGGATTTTTAAGGGCGCGAACCCTATCACAAAAAACCGCCTTGTCCGAACGCATTTGCCGACTTGTGTTCTGGCTGTACGCCGTTTATACAATCGGGCGGTGTTTACCCGTTCTTATCCTCCCGAAAGATGACAAAAGGTCGGGAGGATCTAGAACTGTGGGAGCGAGCCTGCTCGCGAATGCGTCGGTAGGTTCAGCATCAATGTTGGCTGATCCAACGCTTTCGCGAGCAGGCTCGCTCCCACATGAAATGTGCTGCGTCGTACGGTTCTTCCTTTATTAATAACAACAGCAAGCAGAGGTCACCGGTGGAGCAAGAAGCCTGGCAGGTATTGATAGTCGAGGACGACCAGCGTCTGGCCGAACTCACCCGCGAATACCTGCAAGCCAATGGATTGCGCGTGGAGATCGAAGGCAACGGCGCGCTGGCGGCGGCGCGGATCATCAAGGAGCAGCCGGACCTGGTGATCCTCGACCTGATGCTGCCCGGTGAAGACGGCCTGAGCATTTGCCGCAAGGTGCGCAATCGTTACGACGGGCCGATCCTGATGCTCACCGCGCGCACCGACGACGCTGACCAGATTCAAGGCCTCGACCTCGGTGCCGATGATTACGTGTGCAAACCGGTGCGTCCACGGCTGTTGCTGGCGCGGATTCAGGCCTTGCTGCGCCGCAGCGACAGCGCCGAACCGATCGCGGAAAAAAGCCGTCGCCTGCAATTCGGCCCGCTGGTGGTGGACAACGCCTTGCGCGAGGCCTGGCTCAGCGACAGCGGCATCGAACTGACCAGCGCCGAATTCGACCTGCTCTGGCTGCTGGTGTCGAATGCCGGGCGAATCCTCTCTCGCGAAGAAATCTTCACTGCGCTGCGGGGCATCGGTTACGACGGCCAGGACCGCTCGATCGATGTGCGCATCTCGCGCATCCGCCCGAAAATCGGTGATGACCCCGATCACCCGCGCCTGATCAAGACTATTCGCAGCAAAGGCTATCTGTTCGTCCCTGAAGCCTGTGTGGATCTGGCGTTGTGAACTCGATCTTCCTGCGCATCTATGGCGGCATGTGCGCGGCGCTGATTCTGGTGGCAGTGCTTGGTGTGCTGGCGCTGCACCTGCTCAATCAGGTGCGCAGCGAGCAATACCGCGAGCGCCTGGCCCACGGCACGTTCTCGCTGATGGCCGACAACCTGCAACCAATGAACGAAACCGAGCGCCATCGGGCGTTGTTGGTCTGGGAGCGTCTGCTGGGGATTCCGCTGGCGCTGAAGAAGTTTTCCGAGACCGATCTGGATCTCTCTCAGCGCGCTCGGGTGCAGCGCGGTCAGGCCTTGGTGGAGCAGACCGGCCCGCATGCGGCGCGAGTCTACAGACTGGTCAGTGATAAAGAACAATTGGTGCTCACCGGCGACGTGCAGCAGATCAGCGAGCAACTGGCGCGCGCGACTATTTATCTGCTGGCCGATGAACTGGTACGTTTTCCGGTGGGCGAACAACCCAAACGACTGGCGCAGTTAAAGGAAGAGAAGGGCTTCGGTTTCGATCTGCGACTGGTCACGGTCAATGAAGCCGACATGGACGAAGACCAGAGCCGTCGCGTGTCCGAGGGCGATACGGTGATGGCGCTGGGCAAGGGCGGGGATTCGATCAGGGTGTTTGCCGGCATGGTCGGTACGCCGTGGGTGCTGGAGATCGGCCCGCTGTATCAGATGAATCCGTATCCGCCGCAATGGCTGGTGTTGATCGCTGCCCTGGGCCTGACCTTGATCGGTCTGATCGTGTATCTGCTGGTGCGTCAGCTCGAACGACGTCTGCGCGGACTCGAAGCGGCAGCCACACGCATCGCCAAGGGCAGCCTGGAAACCCGCGTGCCGGCCCGCGGTGCTGACTCGGTGGGGCGGCTGGCGGCGGCGTTCAATGGCATGGCTGAGCACTTGCAGCAGTTGCTGGCAATTCAGCGCGAACTGGTGCGCGCGGTGTCCCACGAATTGCGTACACCCGTGGCGCGCCTGCGGTTCGGGCTGGAGATGATCGGCTCTGCCACCACTCCGCAGGCGCTGGAAAAATACCGCGAGGGCATGGATCACGACATCGAGGACCTCGATAAGCTGGTGGATGAAATGCTCACCTACGCGCGGCTGGAGCAGGGTTCGCCGGCACTGACCTTTCAACGCATTGACCTCGATGCGCTGGTCAATCAGGTGATCGCAGAACTGGCGCCGTTGCGTGCCGAGGTCACGGTGCAATGCGGGTTGTGTCTGTCCGCTGCCGATAACGACGGCGCCTGGGTCGAGGCCGAGCCGCGCTTTCTGCATCGTGCGTTGCAGAATCTGGTGAGCAACGCGATGCGCCATGCGCGCTCGAAAGTCACGGTGAGTTATCAGGTCGGGCAGTTGCGCTGCCGGGTCGATGTCGAGGATGACGGGCCGGGCGTACCGGAGTCGGCGTGGGAGCGGATATTCACGCCGTTCCTGCGTCTGGATGACAGCCGTACGCGAGCCTCTGGTGGGCACGGGCTGGGGCTGTCGATTGTGCGGCGGATCATCCACTGGCATGACGGTCGGGCGCTGATCAACAAGAGCAAAAGTCTGGGTGGGGCGTGTTTCAGTCTGAGCTGGCCGAGGAATCAGGAACGTCGTTGAATTTTGTGGTGGTTTTGCCGGCCCCAATCTCTGGCTTGCCAGCGATTCGGCCCACACCGGCGCTGACAAACCTTCAGGCAGGAATGCTGACCAGACTCAACAACTGCCCATCCTGCACACCAAACTGCGCCTCCAGCTCGGTGCCGTGACGCCATTCAGCGCAGAGATCGGTCAGCAAACGCAACCGGACCTGACCCTGCTCCGTCCACTCCAGCACCTCGGCGTGCTCGAAATAAAAGCGCTTCTGCACAATCGGATACAGCGCCTTGAACAGGCTCTCTTTCACCGAAAACGTCAAGGTCACCAGCAACGCCAGTTGTTCCCGCGCACCGGCGGCCATGCGTGCCAGTTCCGCAGGGGTCAGAATCTCTCCGGCCAGGCGTTCGGCGCGCTCGGTCTCGAGCAGGTTTTCCAGGTCCATGCCCAAGCCGCGCCAGTGCTGCTTGTTGGCGACAATCGCCGCCGCGCGCCCGGTGCTGTGGGTGATCGAGCCGCAGATGTGCGCCGGCCACACCGGCGCGCGGTCTTCGCCAATCGCCGGAATCACGCTTGAGCCTTCCAGTTGTTGCAGCGCGGCCCGGGCGCAGATCCGCCCGGCGAGAAACTCCGCCTGGCGCTTGGCAACAGAACGCTGAATGCTCGGCGGCGGCTCGATGGCGCTGCGCTGGAAGTCGTCGCCGAGCAATTGTTTCGGGTCGAAACAGGTGCTGAGCAGGACGGTGTCGGGCAACACGTTAGGCAACGGCCAGTGGGCGTCGAGCGGGGTGCAGCAGGCGGGGAGAGGCGGGCTGGAATTCATGGCGGGCATTTTGCCGGTTGGCGCGGATGCTGGGTAGAGCCAAATCCTGTATCTGGCGGCGCTAATCCTGTAGGAGCTGCCGAAGGCTGCGATCTTTTGATCTTGCTTTTTTAAGATCAAAGGATCGCAGCCTTCGGCAGCTCCTACAGGGTGGATGTGGATCAGCCAAAGATTTTCTGGAAGAACGCCTTCATGTCCGCCCAGGATTTTTCATCGGCGGCCTTGTTGTAACCGATATCCGGGCCACCGTGTTCACCGTGGCTCAAGCGATCGGCATCCGGATTGGTGAAGCCATGCTTGGCGCCGTCGAGGCTGACGAATGTGTAGTCGGCGCCGGCCTTGTCCATTTCACTCTTGAACGCGGTGACGTTGTCCGCGGTGACCATGCTGTCCAGCGCACCGTGCTCGACCAGAACCTTTGCCTTAACACTGCCGGGCGTCGCCGGGGTGGTGGTTGCCAGCGCACCGTGGAAACTCACCACGCCCGCCAGCGGCTCGCCCTGACGCGCGGCGTTGAGCACCACGCCACCACCGAAGCAGTAACCGATGGCGGCGATTTTATTGACGTCGGTCTGCGGCTGCTTTTTCAGCAGGTTCAACCCGGCCTCGAAACGTTTGCTGGAGGCCGCAGCATCCTGGGTCGCGGCCTGCATGAACGCCATCGCATCCTTGGGATGTTCGGTGTTCTTGCCTTCGCCATACATGTCGATCGCCAGCGCGCTGTAGCCCAGTTCGGCGAGATCGCGGGCGCGGCGTTTGGCGTAGTCGTTCAAGCCCCACCACTCATGCACCACCACCACGCCCGGGCGTTTGCCCTTGATCGCGTCGTCGTAGGCGTAGTAGCCGATCAGCCTGGTGCCGTCGGCACTCTGGTAGGGAATCTCCTGAGTCTTGATCGCGGCGTTGGCCAGACTGCTGGCAGCGAGCAAGGCGAGGGCGAGGAACAGGCGCATGGTCGGTCTCCTTATCGAAAAGTGGTCAGGACAGCCTAGTCGATTTGATTCAGCGCAGGTTCAGAGAACGTTCAGGGCCGGTACAGGGGCAGGTCAGTAACCTTGCGCCATACCCAAACAGCACTGTGAAAGAGGAAACGCGATGAATCGTCTGAACAAACTGCTGCTGGCTTTTACCTTGTTGGGCTCCAGCATTGCGGCACACGCCGATGACACCAGCAACTTTGCCGGCCTGACCTTTGGCCAGAGCAGCGACAAAATCAAAAAGTCCCATGCGCTGAACGACAACCTTGGCCACCCGGACGCCAGCGGCGCAATCGACGGCAACAACACTTACGGCGTGCGCCTCGGCCAGCAAAACTCGCAAGGTCGTTACTACGCGACCTACGACAACGTGTCCGGTTCGCACAATGGCATTAAACTGCGCCAGGAAAACCTGCTGGGCAGCTACGATCTGTTCTATCCAGTGGGCGGCAGCACCAAACTGTTCGGTGGCGCCACGGCCGGTTTGACCAAGCTGACTCAGGATTCGCCAGGCTACAGCCGCGACAGCGACATCGGTTACGCCGTCGGCGGCCAGTTCGGTGTGCTGCAACAAGTGGCGCAGAACGTTTCGGTGGAACTCGGTTACCGTTACCTGATGAGCAACGCCAGCACCGAAATGAAAGAAAGCGGTGGCAGCAAGCAAGGCTCGCTGGACTTGACCAGCAGCGCCCAGACTTACCTGTCGGCGAACTACGCTTTCTAAGGCGGTTCGCATCAGTACCCTGTGGGAGCCAGCCTGCTGGCGATTGCGATTTGGCAGCCGACCCTCTAGTCGACTGCCAGGACGCTATCGCCAGCAGGCTAGCTCCCACAGAGGGTTGTCTGGAGATTTTTGATTTACCCGGGAGAGCGTTATGAAACTGTTGGTCGTCGAAGATGAAGCGCTGTTGCGCCATCACCTGCAAACCCGCCTGACGGAGAGCGGTCACGTGGTCGAGTCCGTGGCCAATGCCGAAGAGGCGCTGTACCAGACCGGGCAGTTCAACTTCGATCTGGCGGTGATCGACCTCGGTCTGCCGGGCATGGGCGGTCTGGACCTGATCCGGCAGTTGCGCTCAAGCGGCAAGACCTTTCCGATCCTGATCCTCACCGCGCGTGGCAACTGGCAGGACAAGGTCGAAGGCCTGGCGGCCGGCGCTGACGACTATGTGGTCAAGCCATTCCAGTTCGAAGAACTCGACGCGCGCCTGAATGCCTTGCTGCGTCGCTCCAGTGGCTTCACCCAGTCGACGATTGTTGCCGGGCCGCTGTTGCTCGATCTCAATCGCAAACAGGCGTCGCTGGATGAAGAGCCGCTGGCGCTGACCGCCTACGAATACCGCATCCTCGAATACCTGATGCGTCATCACCAGCAAGTGGTGCCCAAGGATCGCCTGATGGAGCAGCTCTACCCGGATGACGACGAGCGTGATCCGAATGTGATCGAAGTGCTGGTCGGCCGTCTGCGCCGCAAGCTCGAAGGCCCGGGCGGTTTCAAGCCGATCGACACCGTGCGCGGTCTCGGCTACCTGTTCAATGAGCGCTGCACTTGATTCGTTCTCTACGCGTTCGCTTGATGCTCGCCGCCACCACGTTGGCGGTGTTGTTCATGCTCGGCTTGCTGCCGGCCATGCAGGGCGCGTTCAGCCTGGCGCTGCAGGATTCGATCGAGCAGCGCCTGGCGTCGGACGTCACCACGCTGATCTCGGCGGCACGCGTCGACAGTGGCCATCTGGTGATGCCGGCGCAGCTGCCGGATGAGCGCTTCAATCTCACCGACAACCGTCTGCTCGGCTACATCTACGACCGCGAGGGCAAACTGGTCTGGCGCTCGAAAGGCACGCAGGAAGAGCAGATCAACTACAAGCCGCGTTACGACGGCATGGGCAATGAGTTCGCACGGATCCGTGAGAGCAATGGCCAGGAGTTCTTCGTCTACGACGTCGAAGTCAAACTGCTCGGCGGTAAAAGTGCCGCATTCAGCATCGTCGCTCTGCAACCGGTACGCGAATACGAAAATACCCTCGAAGGCCTGCGCGAAAATCTCTACCTGGGTTTCGGCGCCGCGTTGCTGGTGTTGCTGGCGCTGTTGTGGATCGGCCTGACCTGGGGCCTCAAGGCGCTACGCCGGCTGAGTCAGGAACTCGACGAAATCGAAAGCGGCACTCGTGAAAGCCTCACCGAACAGCACCCGCGGGAACTGCTGCGCCTGACCGGCTCGCTCAACCGTTTGCTGCACAGTGAGCGCCAGCAGCGCAGCCGCTACCGTGACTCCCTCGATGATCTGGCGCACAGCCTGAAAACCCCGTTGGCGGTACTGCAAGGGGTCAGTGAAGACATGGCCCAACGTCCGGAAGATCGCGATCAGGCCTGGGTGCTGCAAACCCAGATCGAGCGCATGAGTCAACAGATCAGCTATCAACTGCAGCGCGCCAGCCTGCGCAAGAGCGGCCTGGTGCGCCATCAGGTGCGGCTGCAACCGGTGCTCAAAAGCCTGTGCGACACGCTGGACAAGGTTTACCGCGACAAACATGTTCGAGTGGCGTTCGATCTGCCGGAGCACTGCTATGTGCCGATCGAGCAGGGCGCCTTGCTGGAGATGATGGGCAACCTGCTGGAGAACGCCTATCGCCTGTGCCTGGGCGAAGTGCGCATCAGCGTGCGCGAGACCCTCGCCGGCATCGAGTTGTGCATCGAAGACGACGGCCCCGGTGTGCCGCCGAATCAGCGCGCGCGGATTCTCGAGCGTGGTGAGCGTCTGGATCGTCAGCATCCGGGGCAGGGCATCGGGCTGGCGGTGGTCAAGGACATCATCGAGAGCTACAACGCCAAGCTGATGCTCGGGGATTCGCCGATGGGCGGGGCGGCGTTCAGGATTCAGTTTCCTGCGGTTTAATTGCAGGCCTCGCCGGCCTATTCGCGAGCAGGCTCGCTCCCACATTGAACCCTCTGTGGGAGCGAGCCTGCTCGCGAAGGCGTCAGTCAGTTCACCGCAAGCCTCACTGCTCTTGCGCCCGATACGCCCCCGGTGTCAGCCCGGTCCATTTCTTGAACGCCCGGTGAAACGCCGACGGCTCGGAAAACCCCAACTGCTCGGCAATCTGTTGCAACGACAGGTCCGCCCGGCCCAGGTGATAAATCGCGATGTCGCGGCGCAACTGATCCTTCAATTCCTGAAAACTGCTGCCTTCCTCACGCAAATGCCGACGCAGGGTTTGCGGGCTGATGTGCAGCTGCGCGGCCACCGCTTCGAGGTCCGGCCACTGCGCACTGTCGCGGCTGAGCAAGCGGCGCAGGCGACTGCTGAGGCTGTCGCCGTCGTCCGGGCGCGATAGCAGGTCAGCGGGTGAGCGTTCGAGAAAGTGCTTGAGGGTGCGTTCGTCCTGCAACAGCGGCATCGACAGGTAGCGGCTGTGAAACAACAGGCTGCTCTGCTGGGCGGAAAACACCAAAGGGCAGGGGAATAACAGGTCGTACTCGGCACCGTGAGGCGGTTTCGGATAACTGAAGGTGGCCTGCTCCAAGCGAATCCGCTGGCCGATCAGCCAGCTGCCGAGGCGATGCCAGATCACCAGCAGGCTCTCGCTGAGAAAGTGATCCGGGTCCCACAACTGCGAATCATCGAGGCTCAGGCGCACCCATTCGTCTTCGCGGTTCAGGCTCAGGCGCGGAGCCTCGGGGAATAGGCTATAAAACAATAAACCGCGTTGCAGTGCCTTCTCCAGATTGCGGCAGTGGATCAGCGCGTGGCACATCATCGCGAAGCTGCCGGGTTTGCTCGGCGCGCTGCCAAAGCCCAGGTATTCGTCATCCAGCGCCAGCCACAGACTCTGGATCAACTGGGTGAATTGCTCCGGGGCGATGCGCGCCCGTGGCTCATCGAGCAACTCGGGGCTGATCCCCAGTTGCTGCAGCAGCGGCGCATAGTCGAACCCCGAACGGCGTGCGCCACCGAGGGCGGCACGGGCGAAATGACTGGCGATGGTACGTTCGCGCATAAGCGGCAGATCCTTCCTCAGACGCCGGATGGTAGCCGGGGCATGCGCAGGGCAACAAGGCGGATTTCCGCCAAATTGTAGGACGAGATCCGCTGAGTTGGCGGAAATCCGCCACACTGGCGTCACCGGGCAGTGACAAAAAATACTCTGCATCCCCTGATATCAAAAGGCTTGCAGCGAATTGCACCAAAGTGGCACGGCGTTTGCGATAAGAGCGACAGAAGTGTGCGTCTATTCCGCGGGAATAGTGCCGCTCGAACAACAAATCCCTCCAGTGCAGGAGGGTTCGCAATTCAGGTTCTGCGCCCAACAGATGGATGTTGCCCGCGGGACGCTTGAGGAAACTTGCAATGACGACTCGTCAGCCACTGTACAAATCCCTGTATTTCCAGGTGATCGTCGCAATCATCATCGGTATTGCGCTTGGTCACTACTACCCGCAGTTCGGTGTGGCGGTAAAGCCACTGGGTGACGGGTTCATCAAGCTGATCAAAATGATCATCGCCCCGATCATCTTCTGCACCGTGGTCAGCGGCATCGCTGGCATGCAAAGCATGAAGTCGGTCGGCAAGACCGGCGGTTACGCACTCCTGTACTTCGAAATCGTTTCGACCATCGCCCTGCTGGTCGGCCTGATCGTGGTCAACATCGTGCAGCCGGGCAACGGCATGCACATCGACGTCAGCACCCTGGACGCGTCGAAAGTCGCGACCTACGTGCAGCAAGGTGCAGACCAGAGCGTAGTCGGCTTCCTGCTCAACGTGATCCCGACCACCATCGTCGGCGCGTTCGCTACCGGTGACATCCTGCAAGTGCTGATGTTCTCGGTGATCTTCGGTTTCGCCCTGCATCGCCTGGGTGACTATGGCCGTCCGATCCTCGACTTCATCGATCGCTTCGCCCACGTGATGTTCAACATCATCAACATGATCATGAAGCTCGCGCCAATCGGTGCCTTCGGTGCGATGGCGTTCACCATCGGTGCTTACGGTGTCGGCTCGCTGGTGCAGCTGGGCCAACTGATGGCCTGCTTCTACATCACCTGCCTGGCCTTCATCCTGATCGTGCTGGGTGCCATCGCCCGCATGCACGGCTTCAGCGTGCTGAAGATGATCCGCTACATCCGTGAAGAGCTGCTGATCGTACTCGGTACCTCGTCTTCGGAATCGGTACTGCCACGCATGCTGATCAAGATGGAGCGTCTGGGCGCGAAGAAATCCGTCGTGGGTCTGGTGATCCCGACCGGTTACTCGTTCAACCTCGACGGTACCGCGATCTATCTGACCATGGCTGCAGTGTTCATTGCTCAGGCCACCGACACGCACATGGACATCACCCATCAGATCACCCTGCTGGTGGTGTTGCTGCTGTCCTCCAAAGGCGCCGCCGGTGTGACCGGTTCGGGCTTCATCGTGCTGGCCGCCACCCTGTCGGCAGTCGGTCACCTGCCGGTGGCCGGTCTGGCGCTGATCCTCGGTATCGACCGCTTCATGTCCGAAGCCCGCGCCCTGACCAACCTGGTCGGCAACGCCGTCGCGACCATCGTGGTTGCCAAGTGGGTGAAAGAGCTGGACACCGACGTGCTGCAATCCGAGCTGGCGTCGGGCGGTCGCGGTATCGCTGATACCCGTCCGGAAGACGATCTGGGTGTGGCTGAAGGCCCAACCCCGAGCAACGTCAAATAACTGCAATTTGGTAATACCTTGTGGCGAGGGAGCTTGCTCCAGCTGGACTGCGCAGCAGGCCCCTCTTTGAAGAGCGGGGCCGCTTCGCGCCCCAGCGGGAGCAAGCTCCTTCGCCACAGGTGTCCTGAAAAACCTGCTTTGGCAGGTTTTTTATTGCCTGCGATTTGAGCATTACGGTCACTGCCGCTGATGCATCCGGTGATTGCCGTGCGCGGCAGCGCTGCCTAGTCTGGGTGCATCGCCCAAGGAGATCGCCCATGTCCGCGCCGCTGGCCTCACTGAAGATTCTGGATTTCTCGACCCTGCTGCCGGGGCCGTTCGCCTCGCTGTTGCTGGCGGACATGGGCGCCGAAGTGCTGCGCATCGAGTCGCCCACGCGCATGGATCTGCTGCGGGTGTTGCCGCCGCATGATCAAGGTGTGTCAGCCAGTCACGCTTACCTCAATCGCAACAAGCGCAGCCTGGCGCTGGATCTCAAACAGCCGGAAGCGCTGGAGGTGGTCAGGCAGTTGCTGGGCGAATACGACATTGTCCTCGAGCAGTTCCGCCCCGGTGTGATGGAGCGTCTGGGCCTGGGTTATGAGGCGCTGAAAGCGATCAACCCGAAGCTGATTTACGTGTCGATCACCGGCTACGGCCAGACCGGGCCGTACAAGGATCGCGCCGGGCATGACATCAACTACCTGGCGCTGGCCGGTCTTTCCAGTTACACCGGCCGCGCCGACAGCGGGCCGTTGCCGCTGGGCATGCAGGTGGCGGATATCGCGGGCGGTTCGCTGCATGGGGTGATCGGCCTGCTGGCGGCGGTCATCGCCCGACAGCAGAGCGGGCAGGGCACGCATCTGGACGTGAGCATGACCGATTGCGCCTTCAGCCTGAACGCCATGGCTGGCGCCGGCTATCTGGCCTGTGGCGACGAACCGCATTGGGAAGAGCAGATGCTCAATGGCGGCAGCTTCTATGACTACTACCGCTCGCGCGACGGGCGCTGGTTGTCGGTGGGCAGTCTGGAACCGGGGTTCATGCAGCAACTGTGCACGGCGCTGGGCCGGCCGGAGCTGGCGGCGCAGGGCTTGTCGTCGAAGCCTGAGCAGCAGCGGTTATTGAAGGACGCGCTGAAAGTTGAATTCGAGAAGCACGACTTTGCCGAGCTGTGCGAGTTGTTTGCCGGGATCGATGCGTGTGTCGAGCCGGTGCTGAACCTGAGCGAGGCGGTGCAACATCCGCAGTTGCAGGCGCGGGAACTGGTGACCCAGGTGCCGCGTGGGGACGGTACGACGCAAGCGCAGCTAGCCTGTCCGCTGAAATTCTCCGAGGCGCTGCCGGCGCCGCGGCATGTTGGTGCGGGGTTGGGGCAGCATACTGAGCAGGTGTTGGGGGAGTTGGGGTTTGATGCTGAGCGGATTGCTCAATTGCGGGCGGCCAAAGTAATTCTCTAGCTTCTGTACCGGCCTCTTCGCGAGCAGGCTCGCTCCCACATTTGAAATGCGTTCCCCTTGTGGGAGCGAGCCTGCTCGCGAAGGGGCCAGTCGGGGCAATACAAAAACCGGCTATTCCACCCGCATTTCACCACTGAACACCAAAGTGTTGCGGCATCTACGGCACAAATACCGTCGCCCCTGTCGCACCAGGCTATGGCGCTGCGCCGAAAACGGGAAATCACTGTCGGCGCACGGGCATTTGTAGATGTAGCGGGTCACACTGCGGCGTTTGATTGCGTAGGTGTGGCAGCGATCCGGTGGCAGCTCGTAAACCCCGCGCATGATCAGTTGCCACTCCTCGCCGTGCGGCTGGATGCGGTCGCCGAACAGTTGATGGGCGATCAGGTGCGCGACTTCGTGTGCCACGGTCTGCTTGAGGAAGTGTTCGGTGTTTTCCCGGTACAGCTGCGGATTGAAGCGCAGCAGGTTCTCGTGCAGATGCGCGACACCGGCTTTTTGCCCGCGCAGCTTGAGGCTGACGACCGGGCGTTGGAAATGACGTTTGAAAAAGGCTTCAGCGAGTTGGTAACAGTCTTCGACGCGGGTATTGAGTTGCTCGGGCATGCTTGATGGATCTCCAGAGGCGTCGAGTATGCCGCAACCTCCCGGACTTGCGAATCGCTGACCTGCCGAATGGTCATCCGCCAAACGAGAAGGCCGCCTTGCGGCGGCCTATATTGGCAGATCTTGTTTTTCTCGGGGGTAAAGCCTGTCAGTTGGTATACACCGGCCCCACGCCGAGGCCCCAGACGATCACGGTGAACGCCATGATGGCCACCAGCACCACCAGACCCACCGCCAGCACCGAGCTGGAAAACAGGAAGCCTTCGTCTGACGGTATGTTCATGAACGTTGGCAGCCCCACGTACAGCAGATACACCGTGTAGCAGATGGCTGCCGTGCCGACGATCATTCCCAGCCACATGTGCGGATACAGTGCCGCCAGCCCGCCGACGAACAACGGTGTCGCGGTGTAGGTGGCGAATGCCACGCAACGGGCCAGGCTCGGGTTGGCGTCATAGGTGCGGGCCATCCAGTGCACGAAGGCCCCCATCACCGCGACCCCGCCCAGCATCGCCAGGTACGACATCACGGTCATCCAGATCGCGCTTTCGACGGTGAGCATCACCGGTGCGCGGTTGCCGATCACCCAGCCGACCTGCGTGGTGCCGATAAACGCCGAAACCGCCGGAATTGCCGCCAGGATCAGCGTGTGCGTCAGGTACATGTGGCTGATGCTTTCCTCTTGGTCGCCACGGATTTCCTTCCATTCCTGATCGGGGTGGGTAAAAAGTCCCACTACGTGATGGATCATGCCAGTCACTCCTCTTGTTATTGCCATCGCCCCCCAACGGAGCGCCTACGGGCCAAGGTGGCCGAGCAAATTCAGGTCTTCAGATGTGTGCGACCTTATGTCGCAGTATAGAAAGGACTTAACCGCACAGGGACTAGGGGCTTAGAGCAAATCGCGCTGTAAACACGGGGCGTAATCGCCTTCGGCTCTTGTATTGATGCCTGTAGGAGCTGACGAGTGAAACGAGGCTGCGATCTTTTGATCCTGGTTTTTTACAATCAAAAGATCGCAGCCTTCGGCAGCTCCTACAGGGTGCGTCCGTCAGGACGCTTCGCCGCTGGTGGGTTTTTGCGTAAAATGCCCGCCTTTCGTCACACCTCACGGATTTCGCGTCATGGGCACTCTTACGGTCAACCAGAACAAACTGCAAAAGCGCCTGCGCCGCCTGGCCGGCGAAGCGGTCGCCGATTTCAACATGATCGAAGACGGCGACAAGGTCATGGTCTGCCTGTCCGGGGGCAAGGACAGCTACACCATGCTCGACGTGCTGCTGCACCTGCAGAAGGTTGCACCGATCAAGTTCGAGATCGTCGCGGTGAACATGGACCAGAAGCAGCCGGGCTTTCCCGAGCACGTACTGCCGGCCTACCTGAAAGAGCTGGGCGTCGAGTACCACATCGTCGAGAAGGACACCTACTCGGTGGTCAAGGAACTGATCCCGGAAGGCAAGACCACTTGCTCGCTGTGCTCGCGTCTGCGTCGCGGTACGCTGTACACCTTTGCTGACGAAATCGGCGCGACCAAAATGGCCCTCGGTCACCACCGTGACGACATCGTCGAGACGTTCTTCCTCAACATGTTCTTCAATGGCACCCTCAAGGCGATGCCGCCGAAGCTGCGCGCCGATGACGGGCGCAACGTGGTGATCCGTCCGCTGGCCTACTGCAACGAGAAAGACATCCAGGCTTACTCGGACTTCAAGGAATTTCCGATCATCCCGTGCAATCTCTGCGGTTCGCAGGAAAACCTGCAGCGTCAGGTGGTCAAGGAAATGCTTCAGGACTGGGAGCGCAAGACTCCGGGCCGAACTGAAAGCATCTTCCGCAGTCTGCAGAACGTGGTGCCGTCGCAACTGGCCGACCGCAACCTGTTCGACTTCACCAGCCTGAAGATCGACGAGACGGCGGCTTCGCGCTTCGTCAACGTGGTCAACCTCTAATCACCATCTGTAGGAGTGAGCCTGCTCGCGATTGCATTGTGTCTGTCAGCATCATCGTTGGATGACACACCGCAATCGCGAGCAGGCTCACTCCTACAATAGTTTTTTCGTTTCAATTCCCAGGAGAGGGCATGCGCGATTACAAGTGGCTGCACGAATACTGTCTGAACCGCTTCGGTTCGGCGGCTGAACTGGAAGCCCATCTGCCCGTTCCCAAGACTCCCGCGCAATTACGCAAGATCAGCGACGATCGTTACCTCTCGACCATGGCCCTGCGCGTATTCCGTGCCGGGCTCAAGCACAGTCTGGTGGACGCCAAGTGGCCGGCCTTCGAAGAAGTGTTCTTCAAGTTCGACCCGGAAAAAGTCGTGCTGATGAGCGCCGAACACCTCGAACGCCTGATGCAGGACGCGCGGATCATTCGTCACCTGGGCAAGCTCAAGAGCGTGCCGCGCAATGCGCAGTTCATTCTCGATGTCGAGCAGGAGAAGGGCAGTTTCGGCGCGCTGATCGCCGACTGGCCGGTGACCGATATCGTCGGTCTGTGGACTTACCTGAAAAAGCACGGGAGTCAGTTGGGTGGGCTGTCGGCGCCGCGCTTCTTGCGTATGGTCGGCAAGGACACCTTCGTGCCGAGTTACGACGTGGTCGCCGCGTTGAATGCACAGAAGATCGTCGACAAGGTGCCGACCAGTCTGCGCGATCTGGCGATTGTGCAGAACGCGTTCAACCAGTGGCATGAACAGAGTGGCGGGCGGCCGATGAGCCAGATTTCGATGATGCTGGCGTACACCGTCAATCATTGAATCGCTAAAAGATCGCGGCCTTCGGCAGCTCCTGCATTTGGAATGCGTTCCCCCTGTAGGAGCTGCCGAAGGCTGCGATCTTTTTCTATCAGGCGACGGAAATCTCGCCTTCGCCCGCGAGTTTGCGATTCAACTGATACCGCCACCGCACATACAGCAGTGCCGAGCAGAACAGCGCCAGGCTCGCGGCCATCTCCAGCACGCCAAACAGTTGCCGGTTCGGGTCATACGCTGCCAATGCGCCCTTGATGAAATACAGATTCACCACAAAGCACATCCACGAGTGCGCACGCGCGTTGCCCATCAGCATGCCCGGCGCAAGGATCAGCCACGGGATCAGCTCGACCAGCAGGATCACCCACGGTCGGGCGCCGTGCAGGTCGGCAAACACTAGGTAGTGAGCGGCGAGCAGCCCGGCGAGGCCGAAGAAGCACAACAGGCTGACGACCCGCATCGCCTTGACGCGAGGTTCGAGCCACTCGACGGAGGGCAGGACTTTCGGCTTCTTCGCCACCCTCAGCCCTCCAGTTTTTGCGCGGTTTTCGCCAGACGCAGGCCGAGGGCGCGACACAGCGCCATCTCGTGCTGATCGAGACCTTTCTTGCCATCGGCCCCGGCGTGATGACTGGCGCCATACGGCGTGCCGCCGCCCTGGGTTTCCAGCAGCGCCGACTCGCTGTACGGCAGGCCGGTGATCAACATGCCGTGGTGCAACAGCGGCAGCATCATCGACAGCAGGGTGGTTTCCTGACCGCCATGCAGGCTGGCGGTGGAGGTGAACACGCCAGCCGGTTTGCCGACCAGCGCGCCGGTCAGCCACAGGTTGCTGGTGCCGTCGAGGAAGTACTTCAGCGGCGCGGCCATGTTGCCGAACCGCGTCGGGCTGCCAAGGGCGAGGCCGGCGCAGTTCTTCAGGTCATCGAGGGTGGCGTAGAGCGCACCGTCTTCCGGGATGTCCGGGGCGACCGCCTCACACTCGCTGGAAATCGCCGGCACGGTACGCAGGCGCGCTTCAAGGCCAGCCTGTTCGACGCCGCGGGCAATCTGCCGGGCCATCTCGTTGGTCGAACCGTTGCGGCTGTAATACAGCACCAGAATGTACGGCGCGCTCACGGCAGCAGCTCCAGGATCTGCTCCGGTGGACGGCCGATCACGGCCTTGTCGCCGACTTCAAGAATTGGCCGTTCCATCAGTTTTGGATGCTGGGCGATGGCGGCGATCAGTTGCGCTTCGCTGAGGCTCGTATCGGCCAGCTGAAGCATTTTGTATTCATCTTCTCCAGTGCGCAGCAGTTGTCGCGCGCTGATGTTCAGCTTGCCGAGCAAGGCCTTGATCTGCGCGGCGTCCAGCGGCGTTTCCAGGTAACGCACCACATTCGGGGTCAGGCCACGGGCCTCAAGAAGTTCCAGCGCGCCGCGGGATTTCGAGCAGCGCGGATTGTGATAAAGCGTCAGATCGGTCATGGCGGGTCGCTTCTGGCGTAAAGTGGCGGCTATTCTAACTGTGCAGCGCGCAATCCAGAACCTTCAGAGGCGATGGGTCGCAGGCGCCTTCAATTTTTGACCAGGGAA
Organism: Pseudomonas sp. B21-051; assembly: GCF_024748795.1. Lineage (NCBI taxonomy): Bacteria > Pseudomonadati > Pseudomonadota > Gammaproteobacteria > Pseudomonadales > Pseudomonadaceae > Pseudomonas > Pseudomonas sp. B21-051. The sequence goes on along the minus strand of NZ_CP087166.1, from coordinate 4,393,316 downwards.
CATGACATGACACGGCGATTGGCAGCGGCATTGACGATAATCGGGGCGTTGATGCTGGGGGGCTGCGGCAACGACTACGGCATTGACCAGAATGGTCAGAAAGTGGCGTCCGAGCGTCTGGACAAGCAATGGGTAGTCATCAATTACTGGGCCGAATGGTGTGGCCCGTGCCGCACGGAAATTCCTGAGCTCAATCATTTGGCTGAAGAACTCAAGAGCAAGAATGTGGGTGTGTTCGGGGTCAACTTCGACAACGTCCAGGGTGAAGACCTGAAAAGCGCCAGCGAGAAACTGGGCATCAAGTTCACCGTGCTGGCGCAGGATCCGGCGGACCTGTTCGACCTGCCGCGCAGTGAGGCCTTGCCGGTGACCTACATCATCGACAACAAGGGCAAGGTGCGTGAGCAGTTGATGGGCGAGCAGACGGCGGCGGGGGTGATGGCCAAGCTGGAGGCGTTGCAGGCGACAAAGTGAGCTGAATGGGCTTTTGTGGCGAGGGAGCTTGCTCCCGCTGGGCGGCGAAGCGGACCTGAATCCTGCCGGCTCGGTGTCTGCGGCAACGCGCGGTTAACGATTTTTCGACTGCTGCGCAGCCGAGCGGGAGCAAGCTCCCTCGCCACAGTAAATGGCGTTCAAAAAAGATCGCAGCCTGCGGCAGCTCCTACAGGTGGGCACATGACCTTGTAGGAGCTGCCGCAGGCTGCGATCTTTTTTGCGGCTGAACGATCAGCCCTCTTCCAGCCACCAGCGCAACGGCTTGCCTTCGGCCGGCCAGAAGCGCATCTGCTCGATCGGCGAGATGTCCCAGCGCTCGACACCTTGCAGCGCCTGCAGGAAGCGTTGTTCCTGCTCCATCAGCGCCGGGGCGCAGAGTTTGCGGGTCTTGCCGATCGGGCCGAAGCTCAGCTTGTCGCCTTCGAGGGTGTACGGCGCGAACCAGTGGTTGCAACCGCCGTTGCCATATGCGCGGCCATCGTCACCAAGGGTCACGGTCAGGTGGCTGTAATCCATCAATGGCCGCTCGCCGATCCACTCCAGAATGTAGCTGCGGTTCTGCTGCAATTGCACAGGCTCTGCGGCGCAGCCCACCAGAGCGGCACCGACCAGCAGCGGCAGGGCAAGGCGTTTCATCACGCAGGCTCCTGGCATGTCGGGCACAGGTGCTTGTCGCCGACGGCTTTCCAGCCCAGCTCGGCGATGCGTGCGGTGGCGGCCGGTTTCTCGGCAGTCTTGCCCAGCCTGGCGTCCACGGCGAACTCGAAGTTCAGCTCTTTGGCGCAGCTGTCGCAGTTGACCTGCCAGGTGTGGATCGCCAGTTCGCCGAATACCGGGCCGGTGGTCATCGCGGTCCATTGGCCCGGCGGATTGATCAGGTGGCGCACGGAGTCGACGGTCAGGCGCATGGACAAGTCCTTGCTGCCTTTGAGGGTGACCAACAGGACGTCACCGTTGCGGATCGAGCCACCGTTGCCGGTGACCTGATAGCGGCCCGGTACGAGGGCGCGGCATTCGGTGAGGGTGTGTTGCGGGTTCATCAGGGTATAGCGGAAATCGTGTTCGACCATGGGTCCTCCAAATCTGCGCGACATGCTAGCACGGGCTTGATTGCAGGATGGCGTACGCGTGCGACCTTCGATCCGGTTCAAATCGGCTGGCGCTCATGGCAAACTGCCGCCCTTCACTCTGAGGGAACGGAACATGGCGCTGATCGAATGTTATGAATGCAAGCGGAGCATCAGCTCTGAAGTCAAGGCGTGCATTCATTGTGGTGCTCCGATGGCGCAGCAACACGGTCACAGTCCGCAGCAGGCGACGGTCGCCGCTGCAGCGACGACGATTTCATTTGGCAGCCTGCCACGCAACAAATCCGTGCCTGAGGCCTTTGTCCCGGCGCCAGCCCCGGAGCCGGCGCCGAAAGTCACACCGGCCGCGCTCGGCCGCCGTCGTCGGCAACCCGAGCCAGCCCCTCAACTTCAGCCCAACGCCGACGGTTCGCGTCCGGTGGAAGGCTGGTTGAAGATCATGGTGTTTCTGTTGCCGATGGTCTTTGTCTGGTTCCTGCTGCGTAACGGCCACTCGATGAAACAGCGCTTTTTCGGTTTTGGCTGGCTGGCGCTGTTGATCCTGGCTTCTTCGCTGTCGCCGAAGTAAACCGACAAGCCTTCAGCCTTCGACCTGGTTCTGCGGTGCACCTGCAGCCCAGGTCGCGATGTTGTGCAGGGTGGTCGCGGCAATTGCGCCCAACGCCTCGTGGGTCAGAAACGCCTGATGCGCGGTGATGATCACATTCGGGAAGGTCAGCAGCCGCGCCAGCACGTCGTCCTGCAACGGCAAGTCGCTGCGATCCTCGAAAAACAGCTGCGCCTCTTCCTCATACACATCCAGTCCCAGATAGCCCAGTTGGCCGTCCTTCAAGGCGTCGATCAGCGCCGGCGTGTCGACCAGACCGCCGCGTCCGGTATTGATCAGCATCGCTCCCGGTTGCAGGTGCGCCAGTGATTCGCGGTTGATCAAGTGTTTGCTTTGCGCGTTGAGCGGGCAATGCAGGCTGATGATTCGTGACTGCGCGAGCAACTCCGGCAGGCTCAGATAACGTGCGCCCAAGGCCACCACCTCGGGGTTGGGATACGGATCGTAGGCCAGCAACTGACAGCCGAAGCCGTGCATGATTTTCGCGAACGCCGCGCCGATCTGCCCGGTGCCGACAATCCCCACGGTTTTGCCCACCAGATCGAAACCGGTCAGGCCGTGCAGAGTAAAGTCGCCTTCGCGGGTGCGGTTGTAGGCGCGGTGCAGGCGTCGGTTGAGCGCCAGAATCAACGCCACCGCATGTTCGGCCACCGCATGCGGCGAGTAGGCCGGAACCCGCACCACCGCCAGTCCGAGGCGTCTTGCCGCGAGCAGATCGACATGGTTGTAGCCTGCCGAGCGCAGGGCGATCAGCCGTGTGCCTCCGGCGGCGAGGCGCTCCAGCACCGGTGCACTGAGATCGTCATTGATGAAGGCGCAGACCACCTGATGCTGGTCGGCCAGGGCGGCGGTGTCGAGACTGAGCCGGGCCGGTTGAAAGTGCAGTTCTATCCCGGCCGGGCAGGCGGCGCCGAGGAAACTGTCGCGGTCGTAGGTCTGGCTGCTGAAAACGAGCGTGCGCATGAATTCCTCCTGGAACGGGTGGCGAGTCAGCGTTGACGGCCACCACTTTAACGGCGAATGCCGCTGCCGGCATTGCCGTGGATCAGGCGCTGATCCTGGCTTGTGTCGCGAGGCGATTGATCGCCCGCTCCAGTTCCTCCAGCGCCGCCACGGCTTTGGGGTCGCCCTGTTTGAGCAGGGTTTCACTGCGCTGACAGGCCGCGCGCAATTGCGGCACGCCGCAGTATCGAGTCGCGCCGTGCAAGCGATGCACGCGCTCGATCAGTGCGTTCTGATCGCGGGCTTCACAGGCAGCGCGAATCGCTTCGCGGTCGGCTTCCAGCGAGGCGAGCAGCATGGCCAGCATGTCGGCGGCGAGGTCCGCCTTACCAGCGGCCAGACGCAGGCCTTCCTCGTGGTCGAGCACTGGCAGTTCGCTGCTGCCCGCCGTGCTGTCGCTGGCCCGCTCAGGTCCCTGATTGCGCAAGGCCAGACCGGTCCATTTCAGCACCACTTGCGCCAGTTGCCGTTCGCTGATCGGTTTGGTCAGGTAGTCATCCATGCCGCTTTGCAGCAGGGCGCGTTTTTCGTTGGCCATGGCGTGGGCGGTGAGGGCGACGATCGGCAGCGGCGTGCAATGCCGTTCGCTTTCCCACTGGCGGATGGTTTCGGTGGTCTGGCGTCCGTCCATGCCCGGCATCTGCACGTCCATCAATACCAGATCGAAAGATTCGCTCTGCACCGCTTTGACCGCCGCGTAGCCGCTTTCCACCGCAAGCACCTTGGCGCCCATGTCTTCGAGCAGGGTCTGCACCAGTAACAGGTTGGCCGGGTTGTCGTCGACGCACAGGACTTTCGGCGCGCGACTCGACAGCGGTTCGCCCGGCTCGTTGCGCGGCTGGCGCGGATTGGCCAGATCGGCCAGCGCCCGACGCAATTTGCGCGTGCAGGCCGGTTTGGCCTGGAGCTGACTGTGGGGGTTGGGTACCGAGAGATGGAACAGCGTCTGTTCGGTGGTCGGGCACAGTACCAGCACCTTGCAGCCCAGGTGTTCGAGGTCCCAGATGTGCTGGTTCAGGCGCTCCGGGAGCATGTCGTTGCTGGTGATGCCGAGCACTGCGAGGTCGATGGCCTGATCGGTCTGGTGCGCGCCGGTGACGCCGTTGGTCAGGCTCTCCAGCGTATTGAACGGCGTGACATCGAGGCCGCAGTCTTCCAGTTGATGCTGCAGCGCCTGACGCGCCAGTTCGTGATTTTCCAGCACCGCTACGCGACGTCCGAGCAGCGGCGGCGCTGGCAGGTCTTCGGTGTCGTCGCGGGCTTTCGGCAGGCTCAGGCTGATCCAGAATTCCGAGCCTTCGCCCGGGGTGCTGTCGACGCCGATTTCGCCGCCCATCTGTTCGATCAGGCGCTTGGAAATCACCAGACCCAGACCGGTGCCGCCGGGCTGGCGCGACAGCGAGTTGTCGGCCTGACTGAAGGCCTGGAACAACGCGCGCACATCCTGACTCGACAGGCCGATGCCGGTGTCCTGAATGCTGATGCGCAACTGCACGCTGTCTTCATGCTCTTCTTCAAGCATGGCGCGGGCGACGATGGTGCCTTCGCGGGTGAACTTGATCGCGTTGCTGACCAGGTTGGTGAGGATCTGCTTCAAGCGCAGCGGATCGCCCACCAGCGACAGCGGCGTGTCGCGATAGACCAGACTCACCAGCTCCAATTGCTTGGCGTGGGCCGCCGGCGCCAGGATGGTCAGGGTGTCCTGCAACAGGTCGCGCAGGTTGAACGGGATATGGTCGAGCACCAGTTTGCCGGCCTCGATCTTCGAGAAGTCGAGGATCTCGTTGATGATCCCGAGCAGGCTGTCGGCAGACTTTTCGATGGTGCCCAGATAGTCGAGCTGGCGCGGGGTCAGTTCGCTCTTCTGCAACAGATGAGTGAAGCCGAGAATGCCGTTGAGCGGCGTGCGGATCTCGTGGCTCATGTTGGCGAGAAATTCGGATTTGATCCGGCTCGCTTCCAGCGCCTCTTTGCGCGCCAGGTCCAGTTCGATGTTCTGGATTTCGATGGTTTCCAGATTTTGCCGCACGTCTTCGGTGGCCTGATCGACGCTGTGTTGCAGTTCTTCGCGGGCATTCTGCAGGGTCCCGGCCATGCGGTTGATGCCCGAAGCCAATTCGTCCAGCTCCTGACTGCCGAGCGGTGGCAGACGGGTTTCCAGATGACCGTCCTTGAGCTGGGCGACCGCGTGTTTGATCTGGCTCAGCGGGCGGTTGATGGTGCGGCCCATGCGCAACGCGAGCAAGGCCGCGCCGGCAAGTCCAGCGGCGATCAACAGCAGGCTGGCAAACAGGCTGCGATAACCGCGCAGCAGCATGCCGTTGTGCGACAGCTCCAGTTCGACCCAGCCGAGCAGGCGCTCGGACTCTTGCGGAATCACGTCGCCGGCGAGGTTGCGATGCTTGCCGAACACCGGCATCAGGTAACGGGTGGCGTCATTGCCGCTGCGCCGTTGCAGTTGTGCACTGTCGCCGCTGGGCGCCTGATTGAGCATGGTCGGGCCGGCGTGCGCCAGCGGGGTGCGGTCGGGGGCGAGGAAGGTGACGGCGCGCACGTCAGGCTGTTCGAGAGACTGAGTGGCGATGCGTTCCAGCAGATCGGTGTTGCCGTGGCCCATGGCGGGCGCCACCAGCGGCGCCAGTTGCTCGGCGATCATTTCACCGCGCTGCATCAATTGGGTCTGCAGGTCGGACTGTTGCATCCAGGTGAAATAGCCCCCGAGGACCAACGCCATCAGGCTGGTCGGCAACAGGGTCAGCAACAATACGCGACCTTTGATTCCCAGTTTCTTGAGCACACCCATCTCCTGCATCCCGCTGAACTGTTGACTCACACGTGCGTCCGGCACGCGACATGGGCGCAGTGTAGCGATTTGCAGGCAGGCAATCTTCGGAAAAATCATCTCGGCATCAGTCAGCAGGTCACGGTTCGTTTGTCCGGCCGGTCAACCTTGGGTTGCCCGATGGCGGGCAATCTTGAATAATCGGCCAACTGAGAATTATTTGCAGATACTCATGACTCTTGTCTCCATCGATACGCCACGTATTCTTGCCATCGAGGACGACCCGGTGCTGGGCGCCTACGTTCACGAACATCTGGGCCGTAGCGGCTTTGCGGTGACCTGGTGCCAGAACGGTCAGGAAGGGCTGAACATCGCGCGTCACCAGCCGTTCGACGTGGTGCTGATGGACATTCTGTTGCCCGGGCTCGATGGCCTGAAGGTGCTGACGCAATTGCGCCAGAGCCATTCGACGCCGGTGCTGCTGATGTCGGCGCTGGGCGCCGAGGCCGATCGCATCAGTGGTTTTCGTCTGGGGGCTGATGATTACCTGCCCAAACCGTTCAGCATGGTTGAGCTGCATGTGCGGATCGAAGCGATCTTGCGCCGTGTAGCGCTGGATCGACGCCCGGCAGCCATTGCACCGGCTGCGATCCACGGCGCGCTGCGTTTCGACGACGAACAGTGCGAAGTCTTCTATAACCAGCAAGCCGCCGGCCTGACCCGCAGCGAATATCGCTTGCTGGAAACCCTCAATCGCAACAACGAAGAAGTGCTGAGCAAGGCCTTCCTCTATCAGCATGTTCTGCAACGCGGCTACGCGGCCCACGACCGCAGCCTCGACATGCACATCAGCCAGATCCGCCGCAAACTCAAGGCCATCGGTTACCTCGAGCGTGAAGTGCGCACGGTGTGGGGCAAGGGTTATGTGCTGAGTGCATTCGATGAAAATCTCTGACCTGCCGGGGCGGCATTCGCTGTTCTGGAAACTGGCGTGTTTGCTGGTGGCGTTCTGTCTGTTGATGATCTGGCTCAGTTGGTCGTGGGGCCGCTACATGGAAGAGCGCAACCAGTTCCTCTCCGACGAGGCGCGCGGCACGCTGAGCCGCTATGCCGGCGAAGCCGAGCGGGCCTGGCAGCGCGCTGAGCGTGACGGGGTCGATAACTGGTTGCAGAGCATGGAGCTACGCGAAGCCGCCTGGGTCGGAGTGATCGACCGCAATCTGCAGTCGTTGAGCAGCGATCCGCTGGATGAACAGGAAATCCAGCACCTGACCTTTTTGCGCGGCCTCGACTGGCCGATCCACAAGAAGGGTCGGCCGTGGCTGCGTGTGCCGTTTCCCCAGGACCCGTCTGCCGGCAGTCTGGTGATCGAATTGCCCGAGCGATTCCTCCCGGGGAAATACCGGGTGTTCTGGCGGGTGATCACCAACGGGGTGATTCCGGGATTGTTCACCTTGCTGCTGTGTGTCGGTCTGTATCGCTTGCTGGTGGTGCCGCTGAACAACCTGCGCGAACAGGCCAATGCCTGGCGCGCCGATCAACTGAATGTGCGCCTGTCGAGCGGCATCACCCAGCGCCCGGACGAACTCGGCGAGCTGGCGCGGGCCTTCGACTCGATGTCCGAACGCCTGCAATCCACCGTAGCCTTGCAACAGCAACTGCTGCGCGATTTGTCCCATGAACTGCGTACGCCGCTGAGTCGGCTGCGGGTGGCCAGTGAAAGCGAACAGGATCTGCGGCAACTGCGCGAGCGCATCGGACGTGAAGTCGACGGCATGCAACGGCTGGTCGAAGACACCCTGCAACTGGCCTGGCTCGACACCGAGCGCGCGCCGCTGCCGGACGAGGCGATCCAGATTCAGGCCTTGTGGGAAATGCTCACCGATAATGCCTGTTATGAAAGCGGCTGGCCGAGCCTGCAATTGCAATGCGCGGTGCCGGCGTCGTGCTGGGTGCGCGGCAACCTCAATACTTTGGCGCAGGCTTTGGAGAACATTCTGCGCAACGCCATTCGGCATTCGCCCGAGGGCGGCATCGTGCGCCTCGATGGACGGCGTGACGGCGATTACTGGCATTTGTGGCTGGAGGATCAGGGCGGCGGGGTGGCCGAGGGCGATCTGCAACGGATCTTCGCGCCCTTCACCCGCCTCGACGGCTCGCGTCCGGGGGATGGCGGGTTTGGTCTGGGGCTGAGCATTGCGAGGAATGCGGTGCAAAGGCAGGGTGGGATGTTGTGGGCGGAGAATGGTGGGGCCGGGTTGCGGTTGAATTTGCGATTGGTGGCTGACGATGGTGTTGCATCGACTGATGCTATCGCGAGCAAGCTCGCCCCCACAGTGGATGTCGGTCGTCCGCAGATTGTGTGAATAGCAAACGCCATCTGTAGGAGTGAGCCTGCTCGCGATGGGGAATTTCGCTTCACCGCTGTCAGCCCGTGCGGGAGGGTTCGCGTATTTTTGTACGACCTTTCCTAAAGGAGTTTATCGACGTTTTAACCCGTCCTTGACCGTTTACTCTCGAGGCTCCGCTCGTCCTCAAGGAACTGGTCATGACTGCAACTGACATCCCCGGCAACCGATTCAATGAAGTACTGGCGCTGATTCAGAGCGCCAGGCAGCAAGCCGTGCAAGCAGTAAATACTCAACTGATCGAGTTGTACTGGCAGGTGGGGGGGTACATCAGTCGCAAGATCGCTCGCGCTGAGTGGGGCGATGCGGTGGTTAGGCAGCTGGCCGAACATCTGGCTCGAACGCAGCCAGGGTTGCGTGGGTTTACCCGTTCGAACTTGTTCCGCATGTGCCAGTTCTACGAGACTTATCACGCTGAAGAAAAAGTCGCACCACTGGTGCGACAATTGTCTTGGTCTCACAATTTGATCATTTTCAGCCAAAGCAAACGTCCAGAAGAGCGCGAGTTCTACGTCCGGATGGCGATTCAGGAAAAGTGGTCAAAGCGCGAACTCGAACGCCAGCTCAAAGCTGCGCTCTTCGAACGCAGTGTCACCCAGCCAGCAAAGGCTTCTGCTGTCCTCAAACAGACTCATCCCGCTGCGCTCGAGATCTTCCGTGACGCCTACATGGTCGAATTTCTCGACCTGCCCGGCGTACACGCCGAAACCGATCTGCACCAAGGTTTGCTGGGGCGACTGAAGGAGTTTCTGATCGAGTTGGGGCGCGATTTCTGCTTCGTCGGCTCGGAGTATCCGGTACAAGTTGGCGGCCGTGATTTCGCCCTTGATCTGCTGTTCTTCCATCGTGGGCTCAACTGTCTTGTCGCCATCGAGCTCAAGGTCGGACGTTTTGAACCTGAATATCTGGGCAAGCTGAATTTCTACCTTGAAGCGCTGGATCGCGGCGTTCGCAAGCCTCACGAGAATCCGGCCATCGGCGTATTGCTTTGCGCCAGCAAGGAGGACGAGGTAGTCGAATATGCCCTCAATCGCAGCTTGTCTGCGGCACTGATCGCGGAATATCAGGTGCAGTTGCCAGACAAACAATTGCTGCAAGCCAAATTGCACGAGTTCTATGCCATGAATGTCGCAGGGGAAGAGGAAGGCTGAGCCATCTGCTTATTCCCATAAACCATAAGCACCGCACTTTGCGTGATATGGCCTGCGAACGTTTGCCGGTATGATAGGCGCCCCCGCACGTCTGGATTGCGAATACGCCATGACCCTGCAGTACCCAACCATCGCCGATTGCGTCGGCAACACTCCGCTGGTGCGTTTGCAGCGCCTGCCCGGTGCCACCAGCAACACCCTGTTGCTCAAACTCGAAGGGAACAACCCGGCGGGTTCGGTCAAGGACCGTCCGGCGCTGTCGATGATCACCCGTGCCGAACTGCGCGGGCAGATTCACGCTGGCGACACGCTGATCGAAGCGACCTCGGGCAACACCGGGATTGCGCTGGCCATGGCCGCCGCGATCAAGGGTTACAAGATGATCCTGATCATGCCGGACAACTCCAGCGCCGAGCGCAAGGCGGCGATGACCGCTTACGGTGCCGAGCTGATTCTGGTCAGTCAGGAAGAGGGCATGGAAGGCGCTCGCGATCTCGCTCAGCGGATGGAAGCCGAAGGCCGTGGCAAGGTGCTCGATCAGTTCGCCAACGGCGATAATCCGGAGGCGCACTACACCACCACCGGCCCGGAAATCTGGCGTCAGACCCAGGGCACCATCACCCATTTCGTCAGTTCGATGGGCACCACCGGCACCATCATGGGCGTCTCGCGCTACTTGAAAGAGCAGAGCGACAGCGTGCAGATCATCGGGCTGCAGCCGATGGAAGGCTCGGCCATTCCCGGCATCCGTCGCTGGCCGCAGGAATACCTGCCGAAGATCTATCAGGCCGACCGCGTCGACCGCATTGTCGACATGGCGCAAAGCGAAGCCGAGGACGTCACCCGGCGTCTGGCCCGCGAAGAAGGCATCTTCTGTGGCGTATCCTCGGGCGGTGCGGTGGCAGCGATGCTGCGCCTGTCCAAGGAAGTTGAAAACGCGGTGATCGTCGCGATCATCTGCGACCGTGGCGACCGTTATCTGTCGACCGGCATTTTCGACGCGCCCAACTGATGGCCAAGCACGAGAGAGGCCTGCGCTTCCAGCCCACCGGCGGCAGCAAGGCCGCGCAAATTCCGACCGGTAAAAAACAGCGCTTGAACATCGAGCGCCTGGCCAATGACGGTCGCGGCATCGCGTTTTTCGAAGGCAAAACCTGGTTCGTCCTCGGCGCCCTCGCCGGTGAAGAAGTCGAGGCGCGGGTGCTTGGCGCCCACGGCAAAGTGGTCGAGGCGCGCACCGAGCGCGTGTTCAAGGCCAGCGAGTTGCGTCGCCCGGCAGCCTGTCAGCACGCCGGCCGCTGCGGCGGGTGCAGCGTGCAACACTTGCCCCACGCCGAACAGCTTGCCCTGAAACAGCGCATGCTCGCCGAGCAGCTGTCGAAGGTCGCCGGGGTCGCGCCTGACGAATGGGCGGCGCCGTTGACTGGCCCGGAATTCGGCTATCGCCGCCGCGCGCGGATCGCCGTGCGCTGGGACATGAAAGCGAAGCAGCTTGAAGTCGGTTTTCGCGCCGCCGGCAGCCAGGACATCGTCGCCATCAACGAATGCCCGGTGCTGGTACAGCCCTTGCAGCCGATCATGACCCGTTTGCCGGAAATGCTCCGTCGTTTGAGCAAACCGCAGGCGTTGGGGCATGTCGAGTTGTTCAGTGGTTCATCGCTGGCGGTGTTGTTGCGACACATGGCGCCGCTGTCCGAAGCCGACCTGACGATCCTCAAGGATTTCTGCCAGTTCCATGCAGCGCAACTTTGGCTGCATGGTGACGGCGAGCCGCAACCGGTGGATGCCACGCAGGCGCTGGGCTATCGCCTGGAGCAATGGGATCTGGATCTGGCCTGGCGGCCGGGGGATTTCATTCAGGTCAACGCCGGGGTCAATGAGGCCATGGTCGCGCAGGCGCTGGACTGGCTGAAGTCGGCCGGTGACGAGCGGGTACTCGACCTGTTCTGCGGTCTGGGCAACTTCGCCTTGCCGCTGGCCAAAAGCGTGCGCGAAGTGGTGGCAGTGGAGGGCGTGCAGACCATGGTCGACCGTGCCGCTGCAAATGCTGCTAGCAACAATTTGCATAACACAAAGTTTTTTCAAGCCGATTTATCCCAGCCTTTGACCGATGCTCAGTGGATCGGAAACGGCTTTTCTGCGGTACTCTTGGACCCACCGCGTGACGGTGCTTTCGAGGTGGTGCGCAAGCTCGCGACCCTGGGTGCCAAAAGGTTGGTGTATGTATCGTGCAACCCTGCAACTCTGGCGCGCGATACGGTCGAATTGATCAAGCAGGGCTACCGGTTAAAACGTGCCGGGATTCTCGATATGTTTCCTCAGACGGCACATGTCGAGGCCATGGCGTTATTTGAAGCGAGCCAGGATGGCTCGTCTGAATCCGTCTGACCTGTCCGGGCGGCGCTCGCTTTAGCCCCGCGAGCGCATACGGGCATTGAGGGTCAGCGATTTGACGCATTGAATCTGCGTCGTAGGGAAGGTAAAGCAGCATGGTACAGGTGAGAGCACACCAGCCGATCAACACTGACGGCAGTATCAATCTCGAGGCTTGGCTCGATCATGCGGTCAGTGTCGACATGGCACTGGATCGCGAAGCCTTGAAAGAAGCCTGCGAGTTCGCTCGCGAGGCCGAACAGCAGTCCAATGCCAAGAAGAATCTGTGGGCCGAAGGCTCCGGCAGTTTCAGCACGGGACTGGAGATCGCCGAGATCCTCGCCGATCTCAAACTCGATCAGGATTCGCTGGTCGCGGCGGTGCTGTATCGCGGCGTGCGCGAAGGCCAGATCGAGCTCGCGGCCGTCGGTCAGCGCTTCGGCCCGGTGGTGGCCAAGCTGATCGACGGCGTGCAGCGCATGGCGGCGATCAGTGCCAGCCTCAGCCCGCGCCAGTCGATGGTGATGGGCACTCAGGGCCAGGTGGAAAACCTGCGCAAGATGCTCGTGGCGATGGTCGACGACGTTCGCGTCGCGCTGATCAAACTGGCCGAACGTACCTGCGCCATTCGCGCGGTGAAAACCGCTGACGACGAAAAGCGTAACCGCGTCGCCCGGGAAGTCTTCGACATCTATGCGCCGCTCGCGCACCGACTCGGCATCGGTCATATCAAGTGGGAACTGGAGGACTTGTCCTTCCGTTACCTGGAACCCGATCAATACAAACAGATCGCCAAGCTGCTCCACGAGCGACGGCTGGACCGAGAGCGGTTCATCAGCGATGTGATGACCCAGCTCAAGGACGAATTGCAGGCCACCGGCGTCGACGCCGACATCAGCGGCCGGGCCAAACACATCTATTCGATCTGGCGCAAGATGCAGCGCAAGGGTCTGGAATTCAGCCAGATCTACGACGTGCGCGCGGTGCGCGTGCTGGTGCCGGAAATGCGCGACTGCTACACCGCGCTTGGCATCGTCCACACCCTGTGGCGGCACATCCCGAAAGAATTCGACGACTATATCGCTAACCCGAAAGAGAACGGCTACCGCTCGCTGCACACCGCGGTAATCGGTCCGGAAGGCAAGGTGCTGGAAGTACAGATCCGTACGCACTCGATGCACGAAGAGGCCGAACTCGGCGTCTGCGCGCACTGGCGCTACAAAGGCACCGACGTCAAGTCCGGCTCCAACCACTATGAAGAGAAAATCTCCTGGCTGCGGCAGGTGCTCGAGTGGCACGAAGAGCTGGGCGACATCGGTGGTCTGGCCGAACAGCTGCGGGTCGATATCGAACCGGACCGAGTGTACATCTTCACCCCCGACGGCCACGCCATCGATTTGCCGAAAGGCGCGACGCCGCTGGACTTCGCCTACCGCGTGCACACCGAAATCGGGCACAACTGCCGTGGCGCGAAGATCAATGGGCGGATCGTGCCGCTCAACTACAGCCTGCAGACCGGTGAACAGGTCGAGATCATCACCAGCAAACACGGTACGCCGAGCCGCGACTGGCTTAACCCGAACCTGGGCTACGTCACCACCTCGCGGGCGCGGGCGAAGATCGTTCACTGGTTCAAGTTGCAGGCCCGTGACCAGAACGTCGCGGCGGGTAAAACCCTGATCGAGCGCGAACTCAATCGCCTCGGTCTGCCGGCGGTGGATTTCGACAAGCTGGCCGAAAAGGCCAACATGAAAACCGCCGAAGACATGTTCGCCGCCCTTGGTGCCGGCGACCTGCGTCTGGCGCAACTGGTCAACCTCGCACAGCAACTGGTCGAGCCGGAACGCGGCAACGAACAGCTGGAGCTGATCCCGCGCAAGGCCACTGGCTACAAGCCGGGCAAGCGCGGCGACATTCAGATCCAGGGCGTCGGCAACCTGATGACGCAGATGGCCGGCTGCTGCCAGCCGCTGCCGGGCGACGCGATTGTCGGCTACATCACCCAGGGTCGGGGCGTGAGCATTCACCGGCAGGACTGCGCCTCGGTGCTGCAACTGGGCGGGCGCGAGCCGGAGCGGATTATCCAGGTCAGTTGGGGCCCGGTGCCGGTGCTCACCTATCCGGTGGACATTGTCATTCGCGCCTACGACCGTTCCGGTCTGCTGCGTGACGTCTCGCAGGTGCTGCTCAATGAGCGGATCAACGTGCTGGCGGTCAACACCCGCTCGAACAAGGAAGACAACACGGCGCTGATGTCGCTGACCATCGAGATCCCCGGGCTGGATGCGCTGGGCCGCTTGCTGGGGCGGATTTCGCAGTTGCCGAACATCATCGAGACGCGGCGTAACCGTACCCCATAACGCGGTCCCCTGTAGGAGCTGCCGCAGGCTGCGATCTTTTGACTCTGTTTTAAGATCAAAAGATCGCAGCCTGCGGCAGCTCCTACAGGGTTGAGTGAGATTTTGTATGTACAGCCTTGAAGACCTGCTCCACCTGATGAGCCGTCTGCGCGATCCGCAGTACGGCTGCCCGTGGGACATCAAGCAAACCTACGCGACCATCGTCCCGCACACCCTCGAAGAAGCCTACGAAGTGGCAGACGCCATCGAGCGCGGCGACTTCGATCACTTGCAGGGCGAGCTGGGTGATCTGCTGTTTCAGGTGGTCTATTACAGCCAGTTGGCCAAGGAAGAAGGGCGCTTCGAATTCGCCGGAGTGATCGACAGCATCACCCGCAAACTGATCCGCCGTCATCCGCATGTGTTTCCCACCGGCGAACTGTACGCACCGCTGGATGTGCCGCGCCTGAGCGAAGAACAGGTCAAGCAGCGCTGGGAAGAGATCAAGGCCGAAGAACGCGCCGAGAAATCCGCCGCGCCCGAGCAGCTGTCACTGCTCGACGACGTGCCCGCCGCGTTGCCGGCACTGTCGCGTTCGGCCAAGTTGCAAAAGCGTGCAGCGCAGGTCGGCTTCGACTGGCCGGATGCGTTGCCGGTGCTGGACAAGGTGCGCGAAGAGCTCGATGAAGTGCTCGAAGCCATGTCCGAAAATGATCCGCAAGCGGTGGCCGACGAGATCGGCGATCTGCTGTTTTCCGTGGTCAATCTGGCCCGGCACCTGAAGGTCGATCCGGAAACCGCGCTGCGTGGCGCCAACGCCAAGTTTGAGAGACGTTTCCGTTTTATCGAACAGGCATTGCGCGACACCCGTCGTCCCATGGAAGATTGCACCCTCGAAGAGTTGGACGCCCTGTGGGGTGAAGCCAAACGTCAGGAAAAGAATCTGCCCAGCTGCGGCTGAGCCGTTGCCCAAGTGAGTAAGCATTAATGAGCCTTTCCCTTCGCGACCAGTTGCTCAAAGCAGGCCTGGTCAACCAAAAGCAGGCCAAGCAGGTCAGCAAAGACAAGCAGAAGCAACAGCGTCTGGCCCACAAAGGGCAGGCTGAGCTGGATGATTCGCAGCAGCGCGCCGCCCAGGAGGCCATGGCCGAGAAGGTCAAGCGCGACCAGGAGTTGAACCGTCAGCAGCAAGAGAAAGCCGAGGCCAAGGCCCGTGCCGCGCAGGTCAAGCAGTTGATCGAAGTCTCGCGTCTGCCGAAGCTGACCACTGAGGACTACTACAACTTCGTCGACGACAAGAAGGTCAAGCGCATCTCGGTCAATACGCTGATGCGCAACAAGCTCAGCAGCGGCTCGCTGGCGATCGTGCACCATGCCGGCGGCTACGAAGTGATCCCTCGTGAAGCGGCCCTGAAGATCCAGGAGCGCGACCCGCAGCGTATCGTGCAGCTCAACGTGCAGACCGAAGAGGTCAATGCCGAGGACGATCCGTACGCGGCCTATCAGATCCCTGATGACCTGATGTGGTAAACCGATAGAGCTGTAACAACACAAACTGTGGCGAGGGAGCTTGCTCCCGCTGGACTGCGTAGCAGGCCCCCTGCTCTTGAGTTAAAGAACAGGGCCGCTTCGCGCTCCAGCGGGAGCAAGCTCCCTCGCCACAGGTTCAATATTCGCCTAAGCGGATTTCAGATTCCGTTGCTGTTCCTGCAGCTCCAGTTCGGCCTTGTAGTTGTGGGCGTCGATCTCGTTGTGGAACATGCCGACCAGCAAATCTTGTTGATGCACATCCCAGATCCGTACTCCGGCGGCTACGCCTTCATGGGACATGTGTGAATCGTCGCGTTCAGTTACTTTTACAGTCATCTGCTAGCTCCAAATCTCAAGTTATCTGCAGCAAGGCGTGTGCAGGGCTCTTTTATATGATTTGTTAGCTTGCTAAGTAAACGCTTGATTTGCGCAAGGTGTTGTTGCGGTTTTTGCAACAGTGCTGCAGCCCGCGTAATCCGCGACATTCGGTCGCAGGGCGGGGAGTTTCATGACAGAAGTTTCATTTTCAGCCTGACGCAACCCTATATAGGAGCTGCCGCAGGCTGCGATCTTTTGACTTTGATTTTTAAAAGACAAGATCAAAAGATCGCAGCCTGCGGCAGCTCCTACATGGGGGATTTGTGGCGGCCATGAGTTTTGTGCGGACCAAAAAAAACGCCCCGAACCAGTCGGGGCGTTTTCAGGTGTGGCTCAGCAGCGGGGAATTACTTGCCTTCCCAGCGCTTCAGCACCAGCGTGGCGTTGGTGCCGCCGAAGCCGAAGCTGTTGCTCATCACGGTGTTGATGGTGGCGTTCTCGCGGGTCTTGGTCAGCACCGGCAGATCGGCCACTTCAGGGTCCAGTTCGTCGATGTTGGCGGAACCGGCGATGAAGTTGCCTTCCATCATCAGCATGCAGTAGATCGCTTCGTGAACACCGGCGGCGCCCAGCGAGTGACCGGACAGGCTCTTGGTCGAGCTGATCGCGGGGGCCTTGTCGCCGAACACTTCACGCACACCTTTCATTTCCGCGACGTCGCCGACCGGAGTCGAAGTGCCGTGGGTGTTCAGGTAGTCGATCGGGGTGTCGACTGTGGACATTGCCATCTGCATGCAGCGGATCGCGCCTTCGCCACTTGGGGCAACCATGTCGTAGCCGTCGGACGTCGCGCCGTAGCCAACGATTTCGGCGTAGATCTTGGCGCCACGGGCCAGAGCGTGTTCCAGCTCTTCAACCACGACCATGCCGCCACCGCCAGCGATGACGAAACCGTCACGGTCGGCGTCGTAGGCGCGGGAGGCTTGTTCCGGGGTGTCGTTGCGCTTGCTGGACAGGGCGCCCATGGCGTCGAACAGGAACGACTGGCTCCAGTGCTCTTCTTCACCGCCACCGGCGAAGACGATGTCCTGCTTGCCCATCTGGATCTGTTCCATGGCGGTACCGATGCAGTGAGCACTGGTGGCGCAGGCAGAAGCGATGGAGTAATTCAGGCCCTTGATCTTGAACGGCGTGGCCAGGCATGCGGAAACGGTGCTGCTCATGGTCCGCGTTACACGGTATGGGCCAACGCGTTTCACGCCTTTCTCGCGCAGGATGTCCAGCGCTTCCATCTGGTTCAGGGTCGACGCGCCGCCCGAGCCGGCGATCAGGCCGGTACGCGGGTTGGACACTTGCTCTTCGGTCAGGCCGGAGTCAGCAATGGCGTCTTTCATGGCCAGGTAGGCGTAAGCCGCTGCGTGGCCGACGAAACGATAGATCTTGCGATCGATCAGTTCTTCAAGGTTGAGGTCGATGGAGCCGGAAACCTGGCTACGCAGACCCATTTCAGCATATTCCGGGTTGAACCGGATGCCAGGGCGGCTTGCACGCAGGTTAGCGGAGACGGTCTCTTTGTCATTGCCCAGGCACGAAACAATGCCCAGACCAGTGATAACGACGCGGCGCATGCGAATAACCCTTAGAAGTTGTCAGTGGAGGTGAACACGCCGACGCGAAGGCCTTCGGCGGTGTAGATTTCGCGACCGTCGACAGTCACCGAACCATCGGCGATGGCCAGGTTCAGCTTGCCCTTGAGGACGCGTTTGATATGAATGTTATAGGTGACTTTCTTGGCGGTCGGCAGGACCTGGCCGAAGAATTTCACTTCGCCCGAACCCAGCGCACGGCCACGGCCCGGCAGGCCTTGCCAGCCCAGGAAGAAGCCGACCAGTTGCCACATGGCGTCCAGACCCAGGCAGCCCGGCATCACCGGATCGCCCTCGAAGTGGCACGCGAAGAACCACAGGTCAGGGTTGATATCCAGCTCGGCGACCAATTCACCTTTGCCGTACTTGCCGCCTTCTTCGCTGATCAGGGTGATGCGATCCACCATCAGCATGTTCGGGGCGGGCAGTTGCGCGTTACCTGGGCCGAACAGCTCACCGCGACTGCAGCGCAGCAGGTCTTCCCGAGTAAAGGCGTTTTGTTTGGTCATGCGAGCTCCTCAATAATCCCATGCGGCAGGTGGGGCAAATCTTCCCGGCCGATCGACGCGTTCATGCCTCGTACCGGCAGCCTACTCATAGACTATTGCGTTGTGGTGAAAGTCACAGCACCAAGGACATGAATGTACACTTGTGCACTGAAATTTTTATTCAAGCCTCTTTTGAGGCTCGTTCGGGTGCCTAAGACTGCCGCACTTTCGCTTTTCACGCCAGTCGCAGATGGTCGAAAAACCGTCACTACTGCACCCAGCGCTGAAGAATCTGTTGTAGGTCATTGCGTTTGAACGGCTTCGCCAGGTAATCGTTCATGCCCGCCGACAGGCAGGTTTCGCGGTCGCCCTGTAGCGCGTTGGCGGTCAGCGCGATGATCGGCACCTCGCCGCGTCCGGGCAGCAGGCGGATCTGCCGGGTCGCCTCGTAGCCGTCGATGATCGGCAGCCGGCAGTCCATCAGAATCACTTCGTAATCATTGCCTTCGGCGCTGCGTACCGCTTGCGCCCCGTCAGTGGCGACGCTGACAGTAAAGCCGAGGCTGCGCAGCATGGCTTCGATGACCGTCTGGTTGACCGGGTTGTCTTCCACCAGCAACACATTGCGTCCTTCGCCATGCCCATTGCCGCTGGCTGCGCGCGGTGGCGCCAGCTGTGGCAGCGTCTTCTTATATAAGGCCAGCGGGATTTCCAGAGTGAACACTGACCCCAGGCCTTCTTCGCTCTGCGCGCGCAACGTTCCACCCATGCGTTCGGCCAGGGTGCGGGCGATCGGCAAGCCGAGGCCGGTGCCGCCATAGCGCCGGGAAATCGAACTGTCGGCCTGCTGGAAGGCGTTGAACATCAACTCCAGACTTTCCGGGGAGATGCCGATGCCGCTGTCGCGCACCGAGCAGGTGAACCACAGCAACTCGTGATCCAGCGCCTGCCACTGCGCCTCGATGCTGACCCGGCCGCGCTCGGTGAACTTCAAGGCATTGCCCACCAGATTGACCAGAATCTGCCGGATCCGCGTCGGGTCGCCTTGCACCTGCAAGGCGCGCATGTCCTCGGGGATCCGCAGGTTCAGGTCCAGGCCACGCTGCACCGCGCTGTGCTGGAACGACTGGGCACACGCGCCGATCAGGTCGGCCAGATTGAACGGAATGTGCTCAAGCTCCAGCTCCGAGCGTTCGATCCGCGAGAAATCGAGGATGTCGTTGATGACTTTCAGCAGGTGTTCGGTGGACTCGGAAGCGAGCGCCGCGTACTCGATCTGCTCCTCGGTCATGTCCGTGGTTTCCAGCAACTGCAACATGCCCAGCACACCGTTCATGGGGGTGCGCAGTTCGTGACTCATCATCGCCAGGAAGTCGGATTTGGCATTGTTGGCCTTCTCCGCTTCTTCGCGGGTCTGGATCAGTTGCGCCATCGCCTGATGCTGTTCGCGGCTGGCCTGTTCCAGGGCCTGGGCGAGGTTGTTGATGTGTTGCGACAGGGCGCCGAGTTCGGTGTCATCAACGATCGGCAGCGGAGTCTTGTAGTCGCCTTGCTGAATCGCCTTGACCGCATTGCCGATATCGCGGATCGGCGCCGACAGACTGCCGGCCAGACGCCGCGCCAGAACAAACGTGAAGAGCAGGGCAAACAGCGCCAGGATCCCGGCCTTGAGCAGAATTTCCTGCTGGCGCTGACTGAAGGCATCGTTGGACAGACCGACGATCACCCGGCCCAGGTAATCCTCGCTGGTCACGTTGTTGCTGGCTTTGGCGTCGTGGAAAAAATCGCTGTTGAGGGCGATCCGTTGCAGGCGCACCGGGGCCTGGAACACCTCGACCTGATGCGGGCGGTTGTGCGCGTCGGCGGCTTGTTCAACGTAGGCAAGAATCCGGTTGGCGCTGTCCTGCACTTCCAGAAAACGCACGTTCGGTGTGGCCAGGGTCGCTTTGAGCAGGCTTTCCAGCACCTCGTTGTTGCCGGAAATCACCCCGTACTCGGTGGCGGGCGCCAGTTGGTTGGCGATCAGTTGCCCGGTGTGGTTGAGCTCCTGCCGTAAATCCTGAATCCGCACGAAGGTAAAGAAACTGATCAGCAGCAGCGTGAGCAGCAGGGCCGGGCCGAGGCTGATCAATTGCGTGCGGGTGTTGATGTCCCAGCGGCGACGCAGATTCATGGGTGGCTTTCTCCTTCAGCCAACTGGCGGGCAACAGACGCTTCATCGATTGGCTCGATACCCAGGGAACGAGCGACCTGCACATTACTTGAGACCTTGAAGCGATCGGGGTAGAGCGTTCGCGGCCACGTCGCCGGCGGGCGATCGAGCAACTGGTCAAGGATCGCCAGCCAGTCGGGCTGATCGCTGTAAGTGCTGGCGAGGCTGCCGGCACGCACGAACGCCGCGTTCGGCCCGACCAGCGCCACTTGCCGGGAGTAACTGCTGAGCAACAGGTTTTTCGCGGTTTTCGGGTTGTACAGATCGGGATCGTCGAGGCCCAGCAACACGTCACTGTTTCTCAGCACGCTTTGCAACGGGCGACTGTCCTGGGTGTTGTCCCAACGCTGGCTGACGATTTGCAGATTCAGCGGCGCTGCGGCCTGATGCAGCTCCTTGAGCAGGAATTCGCTGTGTTGGTCGAACAGCACGCCGACCCGCCGCACCTGCGGCAGAATCCGCCGAATCAGTTGCAGTTGCCGCCCCAGCGGCGGGTCGCTCCACAGCAGACTCAAGTGCGGCGGTTGTGCGCCACCCAGGCGTTGCCGCGCTTGCAGTCGGCTGATGCGCAACACTAGCGTCGCCGGGCCCTGGGGCTCCTGCAGACGCCAGTCGAGGCTGGGCAGGTCGAGCAGAATCATCCGCAGATTGCTCGGCAACTTGCCCGGCGCCGGCAGGCTGGTCAGTGGCTGGAACCGCACGTTGTCAGTGGGGCGCAGCTCGCTCAGGGCCTGGACGAAGGCTTGCACCCCGGGGCTTTCTTCGGCACCGGTCAACAGAATATCGGCAGCTTGCACCGCCACGCCGTGCAGCCACGCGGTGAAAAACAGACAGACACCGGCCAGCCAGTGGCCAAGGGTTGGCGTCTTGTTTGCCGTGGCGTAGCGCACCCTAGAACTCCAGCTCGGCGCTGAAGTACAGCACCCGGCGTTCGTCGTAATTGTTGTCGACGAAAGTGGTCGGCTGGTTGTCGAGCCGCTGTTGCAGCACGCCGGCCAGTTGCAATTGTGCCTTGCCCAGCGGGATGTGTCTGGCGATGCGCGTGTCGACCCGTTCGAAGCGGTAGCCGTTGAGCGCGTTGTCGCCGTAATAGAACAGGGCGCTGTTCCAGCCGTGGCCCCAATCACGCAGCCAGCCGGCAGACCCGCTGTTGCGCGAAGTGAATTGCCGATCCAGTGGATTGCTCGCCTCGGCGTCGACGAAGGCGTAGGTGAAGCGCAGGCGATCGATCATGCTCAGGCGCCAGTCGAGCTGGGTTTCAGTGCCGCGAAAGCGCGAGCTGTTGGCGTTGCTGGCGATGTACTGATTGTTGCGCAGCGGCTCGCTGATCATCCCGGTGATTTCGTCGTAGAACAGCTTCACGTCCACGGCCAGCCCCAGCTCGGCGAAATAGCCGTTGTAGCCCAACTCGCGCGAACGCATGTGCTCCTGATCGAGATCGCCCGGGCCGCGAGTCTTGACGAAGTAGCGCGCCGAAGACTGGCCATAGGCGGACGGCCGCAGGTTACTTACCTGATAGCTCCAGTTGACGTTGTTCTCGAACATGTCCGGCGAGCGGATCGCTTCCGAGTACACCGCGCGCAGGCCATGGCGCGGATTGATCAGGTAGTTGACGGCGAAGCGGGGCGTCAGCGAGCTGCCGATCAGTTGGGTGTTTTCGAACATGGCGCCACCCTGCAACAGCCAGTGTTCACTGGCGCGCCACTCCAGTTGGCCGAACGCGCGCCAGGTGGTGTCGTCCAGCGTGCCGTTAAAGTAGGTCTCGGAATCGGCCAGGTCGTAACGATAGTTCATGCCGCTGACCAGTCGCAGGCTGTCGGACAGACTGAGGGTGTCTTGCAATTCGAGATCGTAGCGCGACTCGCGGGCGCTTTGATCGATGTCTCCGCACAAGGTCTGGCCGGCACCGTTGCGCCACTGATCCAGCACCTGATTGGCCAGGGCCATTTCCTGCGGGGTACCCGGCGCTGCGCCGGGTCCGGTGAAGCGGGTGATGTTGCGTGCCAGGCGTTCGGTGTAGTTCGGGTTGAGCTGCCACAGTTGGGTCAGTTGCGGGCTGAACGACACTTCGGCATCGCAGGCGCGCCACACTTGCTGGCGATCCCAGTGCTGGGCCGAACCCTGTATATAAAGGCTGTGTTCGGGATTGATGTCGAGATTCCAGCGCACCGAGCCGGCGTAATCCTTGGCGATCACGTCGGAATTGTTCCCGGCAGCAGTAATCCCCGAGAACACCGGGCGGTAGGTGTAAGGCCGCTGGTTGCTGCCGTCCTTCGCGTTGATCCGCCAGTCGAGGCTCTGGTTGTCGCTCAAGGTCTGGCTGACCACGAGGCTGAAGCGTTCCAAACGGCGGCTGTCGCGATAACCAGCGCCGGTGCGGTCGCTGTCGAAGCCATCGTCTTCCTGGCCGGACAGCGACAGACGCAGGTCGCCGCCGTTCCAGCCAGTGCCCTGGCTTGCGTAGAAATCGTTGATGCCGCGCTGGCCACGGGTGTACTTCAGGCGCGTGCCGTGGCTGTCTGCCGGGTTGCGGGTGATGACGTTGACCACCGCCATCAGCGCGTTGGCGCCGTAGCTGACGGTGTTCGGCCCACGGAAAACCTCGATCCGCTCGATGTCTTCCATGGCCACTGGAATATCACTCCAGTCCACCGTGGCCAGGCCTGCGCGGTACACCGAACGGCCATCGATCAGCACCTGCATGCGCCGCGCTTCGCTGGCGTTGGTCCCGTGATAGTTGACCGCCGCCTGATTGCCGCTGATGTTGCCGACCATCATCCCCGGCACCAGCCGCAGCAACTCGCTGATGTCTCGTGCACCGCTGGCATTGATCAGCTCACTGTCGAGCACGGTCATGCTCCCCGGCACTTCCGCCGGTGTCTGTTTCAGGCGCGTGGCCGTCAGCACCTGCGGCAGCGTTTCACTGTCGACAAACAGGTCATCCGCCTGCAACACCGGGCTGAACAGCAGCGCCAGCAGCAGCGACGAACGCGAGGGGGGAGAGCCAAAAGACACGACACAGCCTTGATCGCAGAGAATTGGCGCGCATGTTAACCGAGGACAGTGACTTTTCCAGTCACGATGCTGGCATTTTCCTCGGTTTTATTGGTCTTCTTCTTACAAGTGTCTGTAATTGATGCGGGGGCTGGCCGCGCTTCGGTCGCCCCGTATAATGCCGCCATCGCCACTGGTATGGATTAACGGATTGCATATGACTGAACAGCGCCCGATTGCGGTCCTGGGAGGCGGAAGTTTTGGTACCGCCGTGGCCAATCTTTTGGCCGAGAACGGCCATCAAGTCCGGCAGTGGATGCGTGACCCTGAGCAGGCCGAGGCCATCCGGGTCAACCGCGAGAACCCGCGTTACCTCAAAGGCATCAAGATTCTGCCGGGAGTGACTGCGGTCACTGACCTGCAGGCCACCCTCGACGCCTGCGAGCTGTGCTTCGTCGCGCTGCCGTCGAGCGCGCTGCGCACGGTGCTGGCCGCCCACGCCGAGCGTCTTAGCGGCAAGATGCTGGTCAGCCTGACCAAGGGTATCGAAGCCCAGACCTTCAAACTGATGAGCCAGATCCTCGAAGAGATCGCCCCGCAGGCGCGCATCGGCGTGCTGTCCGGGCCGAACCTGGCGCGGGAGATCGCCGAGCATGCGTTGACCGCCACGGTGGTCGCCAGCGAAGACGAAGAATTGTGCAAACAGGTGCAGGCTGCGCTGCATGGTCGCACCTTCCGCGTATATGCCAGTGCTGACCGTTTCGGCGTCGAGCTGGGCGGGGCGTTGAAAAACGTTTACGCGATCATCGCCGGCATGGCGGTGGCGCTGGAGATGGGCGAGAACACCAAGAGCATGTTGATCACTCGCGCTCTGGCCGAGATGACCCGGTTCGCGGTGAATCAGGGTGCCAACCCGATGACTTTCCTCGGTCTGGCCGGGGTCGGTGATCTGATCGTGACCTGCTCGTCGCCGAAGAGCCGCAACTACCAGGTCGGGTTTGCCCTCGGTCAGGGCTTGAGCCTTGATGAAGCGGTGTCGCGTCTGGGCGAAGTCGCCGAAGGCGTGAACACCCTGAAGGTGCTCAAGGCCAAGTCCCAGGAGGTTGGCGTGTACATGCCGCTGGTCGCCGGGCTGCATGCGATTTTGTTTGAAGGACGCACGCTGGAGCAGGTGATCGGTCTACTGATGCGTGCCGAGCCGAAAACCGACGTCGACTTTATTTCCACCAGCGGTTTCAACTGATTCAACAGGAAGCGAGCCATGAACGATCCGAAAACCGAAGCCAAGTACGAATCCATCCTCCTGCGGGTGCTGTGGATGATCGTCTACGTGCTGGTCTGGCAAGTGGCGCAGTTCATCCTCGGCGCGGTGGTGCTGGTGCAACTGATCTATCGTTTGATTTACGGCGCGCCGAGCGCCAGCCTGATGAATTTCGGCGACAGCCTGAGTCAGTTCCTCGCGCAGATCGGCCGCTTCGGCAGCTTTCACAGCGACCAGAAACCCTGGCCGTTTGCCGACTGGCCAACCCCGCGTACCCCGGAAGGCGAAGCACCGCACGCCGTGCCGCCAGCGCCGCATCCGGCCCGCGATGAGGAACCCAAGCTATGAAACTCTGGGTATTGCGTCACGGTGAGGCGGTGCCTTATGGCTCGTGCCCCGATTCCGAGCGGGCGTTGACCGAGCAGGGTCGCAAAGAGGCCTTGAACAGTGCAGCCCGATTGATCGGTCAGCCATTGACGGCGATCTATGCCAGCCCTTATCTGCGTGCGCAACAGACCGCGCAGATTGTCCGCGAGGCGCTGGGCTTCGAGCCGGAAATTCGTACTGTCGAATGGCTGACCCCGGAAACCGATCCGGACAAGGTCACCGATCAACTGGTGTCGGTGAGCAATGTGCTGCTGGTCAGCCATAACCCGTTGGTGGGCAACCTGCTGAGCTATCTGCAGCACGGCGCCGGATATCCGCCGGAGAAGGTCGGCACCGCTGGCCTTGCCGAGCTGGAAAGCCCTGAATTGCTGATTGGCTCGATGACCCTTAACAGCCTGAAGCATCCTTAAAAGCAAAAGATCGCAGCCTGCGGCAGCTCCTACATTGATCCGTGTAGAAGCTGCCGCAGGCTGCGATCTTTTGATCTTGTTTCTTTTGGTAAAAAATCCAACCAAGCACTTGCTTGGTTGACTACGCTTGCTCCAGACCCAAAAACAGGAGCGAGTCGCATGTCTGCCGCCTTCCGTTTGCCGCTGGACGTGTTTTACGAGCGCGAGGCCCGGCACCCGCGCCAGCGTTTTCTGGTGCAGCCCATCGGTGGCGGGCAGGTCGAGACCCTGACCTGGGCCGATGTCGGTCATCAGGCCCGTTGCGCCGCGCACTGGCTGCGCGCCCGGGAATTACCGCAGGGCAGCCATATCGCGCTGATCTCGAAAAACTGCGCGCACTGGATCATCGCCGATCTGGCGATCTGGATGGCCGGGCACGTCTCGGTACCGCTGTATCCCAACCTCACCGCAGACTCGGTGAGTCAGGTCCTGACGCACTCGGAAAGTGTGCTGGCGTTCATCGGCAAACTTGATGACTGGCCGGGCATGTCCGTCGGTGTGCCGGCGGATTTACCGACCATCAGCCTGCCGCTGCACCCGCCCAGCGAGTTCGATTTCAGTTGGGATGACCTGCAGAAAAGCTCGCCAATCCAGGACGATCCGCGTCCTGCGGCCGAGCAACTGGCAACCATCATCTATACCTCCGGCACCACCGGATTGCCCAAGGGCGTGATGCACAGCTTTGCCAATCTGGGGTTTGCCACCACTCGCGGGACGCAGTTATTCGGGCTCAACGAGAACGACCGGCTGCTGTCGTACCTGCCGCTGTGCCATGTCGCCGAACGCATGTTCGTCGAGCTTGCGTCGATCTACACCGGGCAAACGGTGTTCTTTGCCGAAAGCCTCGACACCTTCATCACCGATCTGCGCCGGGCGCGGCCCACGGCGATGTTCGGCGTGCCGCGCATCTGGACCAAATTCCAGATGGGTGTGTACGGCAAGATTCCGGCCAAGCGTCTGGATTTCCTGCTCGGTCTGCCATTCATTGGCAAATGGGTCGGGCACAAGGTGCTGGCCGGCCTGGGCCTTGATGCCTTGCGCGTTGCCCTGTCTGGCGCGGCGCCGGTGCCACAGACCTTACTCAGTTGGTATCAGAAGCTCGGCCTCGATGTGCTGGAGGTGTATGGCATGACCGAGAGTTGCGGTTACTCGCACATCTGTCTGCCGGGCCAATACAAACAGGGCTGGATCGGCAAACCGTGCCCGGAGGTCGAGGTGCGGATCGACGAGTCCGGCGAGGTGCAGGTGCGCAGTCAGGCGAACATGCTCGGCTATTTCAAGGAGCCGCAGAAAACCGCCGAAACCCTCACCGAAGACGGCTTCCTGCGTACCGGCGACAAGGGCGAGCAGGATGCCGAGGGGCGCTTGCGCCTGACCGGCCGGCTCAAGGAAATCTTCAAGACCAGCAAAGGCAAATACGTGGCGCCCGCGCCGATTGAAAACCGTCTGGCAGTGCATTCGCGGATCGAGCAGGTCTGTGTGGTCGGCGATGGTTTGAGTGCGCCGCTGGGCTTGTGCGTGCTCTCGACGGTCAATCAGGACGAAGGGCGGGCCAGTCTGTATTCGAGCCTGGAAAAACTGCTGGAAGAGGTCAACGCCGTGCTCGACAAGCACGAACGCCTGCGGCGGCTGGTGGTGGTCAAGGACAGCTGGGCGGTGGAGAACGGCTTTCTCACGCCGACCTTGAAGATCAAGCGCAACGTCATCGAAGACACCTACGGCGCGCGGTTTGAAGAATGGAGCGCGCGCAGCGAGGCGGTGCTGTGGCAGGATTGAGCGACGACCAAAACAACAAAGGAAGCCAGCGATGACCTTGTGGCGCACCACTCCGAACATCGAGCAGTTGAACGCAATCCAGAAAAACACCATCGGCGAAGTGCTGGATATCCGTTTCGAGTCCTTCGACGAGGAATCGCTGACGGCGAGCATGGTCATCGACCACCGCACCCACCAGCCTTACGGTCTGCTGCACGGCGGCGCCTCGGTGGTGCTGGCGGAAACCGTCGGTTCGATGGCCAGTTACCTGTGCATCGATGCCAGCAAGTTCTATTGCGTGGGGCTGGAGATCAATGCCAACCATTTGCGCGGTTTGCGCAGCGGGCGGGTGAGCGCAGTGGCCAAACCGATTCACATCGGCCGCACCACGCATGTCTGGGACATCCGCCTGACCAGCGATGAAGGCAAGGCCAGTTGTGTGTCGCGTTTGACCATGGCGGTGGTGCCACTGGGCGAGCAGCCGCCGGCGCGGTGATCTGCTGAAGATCACAAGATCGCAGCCTGCGGCAGCTCCTACAGAATGTAAGCGATTCCTATGTAGGAGCTGGCGCAGCCTGCGATCTTTTGCTTTTCACGACATCTCCACCACCCTTTCTGGCAGTTATGGTCATTGCTGCCGATCGTGGTCTTACGGACAATCAACATCACGTTTCCCGTTCATGGATAAGCCCGCATGTCGCAACCGATCTTTTTCGCCCACGCCAACGGGTTTCCCTCGGGCACCTATGGCAAGTTGTTCGCGGCGCTGGCGCCCGAGTACCGGGTTGCGCATCTGGAGCAGCATGCCCATGACCCGCGTTTCCCGGCGGACGACAACTGGTACAACCTGGTCGACGAACTGATCCACCATCTGCAGCAGCAGGATCAACCGGTGTGGGGCGTCGGCCATTCGTTTGGCGGCGTGTTGCACCTGCACGCAGCATTGCGCTGCCCTGAGCTGTATCGCGGCGTGGTCATGCTCGACTCGCCGGTGCTGACTCGCACAGACCAGTGGGTGATCCGCGCGGCCAAACGCTTCGGCTTCATCGACAAACTGACCCCGGCCGGGCGTACTTTAGGGCGGCGCGAAGAGTTCGCCGATCTCGACACGGCGCGCAGCTATTTTGCCGGCAAGAGCCTGTTTCGCGGTTTCGATCCGGAATGCTTCGATGCCTATCTGCAACACGGATTGCATACGGTCGGCGGCAAGCTGCGTCTGCGCTTCGACCCGGCCACTGAAATCAGCATCTATCGCGGCGTGCCGCACACCAGTCCGGGCCGTACGCGCCAATTGCAGGTGCCGCTGGCGGTGGTGCGTGGTCACAAGAGCCGCGTGGTCATGCGTCATCACAGCCGATTCGTCGGGCGCCTGCCGCAGGGTGAAGCACTGAGCATGCCCGGCGGGCACATGTTTCCGCTGGAACGTCCGCAAGACACGGCGCGCCTGCTCAAAGAGCTGTTTACGCGCTGGGAGCGCCGCCAACAGATGGACTGCGCATGAGCCCGACCTTCGAAGAAGTGCGCCTGAGCCTGCCGCATATCGAACTGGCCGCGCACTTGTTCGGCCCGGAGGACGGTCTGCCGGTGATTGCCCTGCATGGCTGGCTCGACAACGCCAACAGCTTTGCGCGCCTGGCGCCCAAGCTCAAAGGCCTGCGCATCATCGCCTTGGACATGGCCGGGCACGGGCATTCCGGGCATCGACCCAACGGCGCCGGTTATGCGCTGTGGGACTACGCGCACGATGTGTTGCAGGTCGCCGAGCAACTGGGCTGGAAACGCTTCGGTCTGCTCGGGCATTCGATGGGCGCGATCGTTTCGCTGGTGCTGGCCGGTTCGTTGCCGGAGCGCATCAGCCACCTGGCGTTGATCGACGGGGTGATTCCTCCTACGGACAAAGGCGAAAATGCCGCCGAGCGCATGGGCATGGCCCTGCAAGCGCAGCTGGATCTGCGTGAGAAGCGAAAACCGGTCTACAACACCCTCGACCGCGCCATCGAAGCGCGGATGAAGGGGCTGGTAGCGGTCAGTCGCGAAGCCGCCGAACTGTTGGCGCAACGCGGTCTGATGCCGGTGCCCGGCGGTTATACCTGGCGCACCGACAATCGCCTGACCCTGCCATCACCGCTGCGCCTGACCCAGGAGCAGGCTATGGCCTTCGTCCAGCGCATTACCTGTCCGGCGCGACTGGTGGTGGCCGCCGACGGCATGCTGGCCAAACATCCGGAGTTGCTCGAGCGTCTACCCTTTAGCCAGGAACAGCTGGCGGGCGGGCATCATTTGCACCTCAACGATGAGTCCGGTGCCGACCTTGTCGCAGACTGTTTCAATCGCTTCTTCGCCATTCCTTGACTTGCACCGGGCAACTGTCGAGGCTGGGCGGGTTGAAATGGGAGACAAACACGATGGATTTCTATACCGCTGCGCCCCCGACCCGCCAAGCCATGCCGATCCGATGAGCCTGACTATGCGGTCACTCAGTCTGTTGGCGCTGTGCTGTTTCAGTTCCGTTTCGTTCGCCGCCGACGTGCCCGGCAGCCAGGATCTGCAGATTGTGCCGCGTCTGGCCGATGCACAGATCGTCGACTATCGCCCTCCCGTGGAGCTTGAGCGGATCTATCCGCTGGGCGCGATCCGCAAGATCAGCGGCCAGTTGCGCTTTGACGGCCAGGTCACGGCGCGCGGCCAGACCACTTCGGTCACCTACGAGTTGCCGCCTGAGCATTCCGCCACTGAAGCCTTCACCGCCGCCCGCGAAGCCCTGCAAAAGCAGGACGCCGAATTGCTGTTCTGGTGCCAGGCCCGCGATTGTGGCGAAAGCAGCCTGTGGGCCAATGAAGTGTTCGGCAACTCCAAGCTCTACGGTGCCGACGAGCAACAGGCCTATCTGCTGTTGCGTCTGGCCGCACCAAAGGACAACACCCTGGTGGCGCTCTACAGCATCACCCGCGGCAATCGCAAAGCCTATCTGCATGTCGAACAGTTCGAAGCGGGCGCGCCTTTGGGCGAGTTGCTGCCGACCTCGGCCACGCTGTTGCGACAGCTCAAAAGCACCGGTGAACTGGACTTTCCCAAGCTGACCGGGGATCCGGATGACACCTGGCTACGACTGATTTCCCGTGGCTTGAACCTCGATACCACCCAGCGCGTGACGATTGCCGGACCCAAGGCCGAGGCCTGGCGGCAGGCACTGATCGGTCAGGGTGTGCGGGCGGCGCGGATGGAGGCGGGGAGCGCCGATGGCTCTGGCCTGCGCATCGATCTGTTGCGGTAAGCTGCACGGGCGTGCACGCGTGGCGTGTTCGCCTACTCTTTGACCGACTGACTTCTTCGAGACTTTACATGCTCAATAACGATCGGCTGTTGGTGCAAATCCTCCTGCTGGTGCTGTTCGGTGCCAGCCTGTGGGTGATGGCGCCGTTCTGGTCGGCGCTGTTCTGGGGCGCGGTGCTGGCGTTCGCCAGTTGGCCGCTGATGCGTCTGCTGACCCGCTGGCTCAATGGCCGCGAATCACTCGCCGCAGCTATTTTGACCCTGGGCTGGATGTTGCTGGTGGCGGCGCCGCTGGTGTGGCTGGGGTTCAACCTGGCCGATCACGTGCGCGATGCCACGGCGTTCATCAAGGATGTGCAGGTCGATGGTCTGCCGGAGGCGCCGGCCTGGCTCGGCAGCGTGCCGTTGGTGGGCGAGCGGCTGGTGGGTATCTGGAACAGCATTGATCAGCAGGGCGCAGCGCTGATGGTGTCGATCAAGCCGTATCTGGGGCAGGTGGGTAACTGGCTGTTGGCACGCAGTGCGCAGATTGGCGGCGGGATTCTCGAGCTGACCCTGAGCATTGTCTTCGTGTTCTTTTTCTATCGCGACGGGCCCCGGCTGGCGGCGTTCGTGCACGGTCTGCTGCAGCGGCTGATTGGCGAGCGTGCCGGGTATTACATCGAACTGGTGGCCGGTACTGTGCAGCGGGTGGTCAACGGGGTGATCGGTACGGCGGCGGCGCAGGCGGTTCTGGCGTTGATCGGCTTCCTGATTGCCGGGGTCCCGGGGGCGCTGGTGCTGGGGATCGTGACCTTTCTGTTGAGTCTGATTCCGATGGGGCCACCGTTGGTGTGGATTCCGGCCACGGCCTGGCTGGCGTGGAAGGGCGAGTACGGGATGGCGGTGTTTCTCGGGATTTGGGGGACGTTCATCATCAGTGGCGTGGATAACGTGTTGAAGCCTTATCTGATCAGTCGCGGTGGGAATCTGCCGTTGGTGATTGTGCTGCTCGGGGTGTTTGGCGGGTTGATTGCGTTTGGGTTTATCGGGTTGTTTATCGGGCCTACGTTGTTGGCGGTGGCTTATAGTTTGTTGACGGATTGGAGCAAGAGTCAGGCTCGGGTCTAGGCGTCGCGGCAGGCTTTTTTGGGATGGCGGGCATATCCGTTTTTTTGGGTGTTGCGGCTGGCGGTTTCGCCCTTACGGCGAGTCACTTTTTACAAACGCCTAAAAAGTAACCCAAAACGCTCGCTCCTACGTTCGGCCCGCTCGCTGGGGCTCGGGGTCCCTTCGCTCCGGGATCGATCCGGGCGCAGCGCCTACGGTTTGCTTCGCTGCACCTCCTCTCGCTGTGTTTGGCTTCGCCAAACGGTCGCTGCGCTCCCACCCCCGGATAAATCCCTCCACTCAGCCTGCCGACGGGGCCTGTGGATCAAGATCAAGAGCTTTCGGCGAGCTGACACTCGGCCAGTGTAGGAGCTGCCGAAGGCTGCGATCTTTTGATCTTGATCTTGATCTTGTGGGAGCTGGCCTGCCAGCGAAGACGGCCTGCGAGCCGACCAATCTCCAACAGACCAACCCCAACCCCACTGTGGGAGCTGGCTTGCCAGCGATGGCGGCCTGCGAGCCAACCATTCTCTAACTGCCTGCATTCAAATGACCGTTCCCACACCAATCCATGGAAACGATCACCCCATCACCTCAAGTCGCCACATTCAGGTATTTGCCCACCGGCGCAGCATTGTCCAGCGAATACTGCTTGCTCAAGTTGGCAATCATCCGGTTCAGCGCTTCGCTGGTGGTCGGGGTGCTGGCGCTCTGTTGTTCGGGCGGGCGTTCCCGACCTGCCTGTAGCGCCGCTTTCAGTTCGTCGCTGCTCACGCCACCGTTACTGTCGCTGTCGAGAACCTTGAGCAATGCAGCGCTGGTATCCGAGCTACTCGTCGAGGTGCTGTCGCTGCTTTGCAACGCGCTGCTCAGTTCGGTCGCGCTGATGCTGCCGTCGCCATCGGCATCCAGTTGGCTGAACAGTTCATCACTGGAGGCTTGTTGCGGAGGTGGCGGTGGTGGGGTGAGGCTGGCGGTGAGTTCGTCCTGGCTGACGGTGCCGTCCTTGTTCTTGTCCAGGGCCGAGAAGATTTCGTTGCTGTCGGCGCTACTGCCGGCGCTGGTCAGGCCGTTGCTCAGTTCGTCGCTGCTGATGGCGCCATCACCATCGGCGTCGAGGGCGCTGATCAGGGCGTCGGCCAGATCGGTGTTGGGGGCTTGATCCTGCGGTGGCGGTGGGGGTGCCATGGCGCTCATTTCTTCGGCGCTGAGGCTGCCGCTGGCGTCGCTGTCCAGATCGCCGAATTGTTTGCTCAGGTTGACCAGCAAGCCGTCGTCGGACTTCTGCGACAGCGCACTTTTCAGTTCATCCTGGTCCACTGCGCCGTCGCCGTTGCTGTCGAGTTTGGCGAACAGTTGCTTTTGCAGTTGCTGGCTGCGGGCGTTCTGGGTGGTGCTGCTGGTGCTGGTATAGCTCGTGTAGTTGCTGACGCTACTGATCATGGGCTCACTCCTTGGACTGTAAAACCGGTGGGTGTACCGGCTTGTGCAGACTCAAGGGGCAACTTGTCCTGGGTATTTGGGTTTTGTACCGGGTGGTACACAGATGCCCCGATCCCCCTGTAGGAGCTGCCGAAGGCTGCGATCTTTTGCCGTTGCCCTATCCAGCACCCAGCAGAATCAAATGATCGCAGCCTCGTTGCACTCGACAGCTCCTGCAAATGGCTTTGATGTTTCTCAGGTGCGCGGCAGGCGGATGATCGCGGTCAGGCCGCCGCCGGGAGTTTCTTCCAGGTTCAATTGCCCGCCCAGACGCTGCGCGGCTTCGCGAGCAATGGTCATGCCCAGGCCGACGCCGCCGGAGTTGCGGTTGCGTGAGCCTTCCAGGCGATAGAACGGTTCGAACACCGCCTCGCGTTTGTCTTCGGCAATGCCCGGGCCGTGGTCGATCACGCGGATCAACAGTTGCTCGCGTTGATCCTGCAGTTCGATGCGCGCCTGTCCGGCGTAGCGCAGGGCGTTGTCCATCAGGTTGTTGATGCACGAGCGCAGCGCCATCGGCTGCACCTGCAGCGGTGCGCAATGGCCGCTGACTTCAACGTCTGCGCCTTGATCCTGAGCGTTCTCGCACAACGATTCGACCAGCGCCTGCACATCCATCAACTGCAGGGCTTCGCTGGTGCGTTGTTCGTGCAGGTAGGTGAGGGTGGCGTCGAGCATGCCGATCATGTCGTTAAGGTCCTGGCGCATCTGACCTTGCAGTTTTTCGTCGTCGATCTGTTCCAGGCGCAGCTTCAACCGCGACAGCGGCGTGCGCAGGTCGTGGGAGACGGCGCCGAGCATGCGTGCCCGTTGCTGCACCTGTTCGCGGATGCGTTGTTGCATCAGGTTGAAGGTGTGCGCCGCTTGTCGGGCCTCACGCGGGCCGGACTCGTCCAGCGGCGGGCTGTCGAGATTTTCGCTGAGGCGTTCGGCGGCGTCGCTCAGGCGCTGGATCGGCCGGCTGAGCAGTTTGGCGCCGTACCACGCAGCGATCATCAACGAGATGAACTGGAAGGTCAGCGGCACCAGCGGCCCGCCGAACCAGGGGCGCGGCGGGCGATGGGCGAAACGCGGATCCAGCGGCGGCCGCTGGCCGTCGACACCTTCGGCAAATTCCGGGGGAGGCGGCGGTGGGGGCGGGCCGTAGTGATGAAACCAGGCAAAGGCCAGCAAGTGCGCCAGGACGATCGCCACGAACAGCATGCCAAACAGGCGGCCGAACAGCGTGTCGAAGCGCGCTCGCATCAGCCGATGTCTCGCGCGTCGAACAGGTAACCTTCACCGCGCACGGTTTTGATCAACTGCGGGGCTTTCGGGTCGTCACCGAGTTTTTGCCGCAGGCGCGACACCAGCAAATCGATGCTGCGGTCGAACGCTTCGATCGAACGGCCACGGGCGGCATCCAGCAGTTGTTCGCGGCTGAGTACCCGGCGCGGGCGTTCGATAAAGACCCAGAGCAAGCGGAATTCGGCGTTGGACAGCGGCACCACGAGGCCATCGTCGGCGATCAGCTGGCG
Organism: Pseudomonas sp. B21-051; assembly: GCF_024748795.1. Taxonomy (NCBI): domain Bacteria; kingdom Pseudomonadati; phylum Pseudomonadota; class Gammaproteobacteria; order Pseudomonadales; family Pseudomonadaceae; genus Pseudomonas; species Pseudomonas sp. B21-051. The sequence continues at coordinate 4,358,670 of NZ_CP087166.1, read as the reverse complement.
CAGCACACTGTTCAGGCGCCAGTTGTCGAAGCGGATGTTGGCGCGCTGTTCGGTGCGGTCATCGCGCACACGGCGCAGGATGGTCTGGATCCGCGCCACCAGTTCCCGGGGTTCGAACGGTTTGGCCATGTAGTCATCGGCACCCAGTTCCAGACCGATGATGCGGTCGGTGGGTTCGCAGCGGGCTGTGAGCATCAGGATCGGGATGTCCGATTCGGCGCGCAGCCAGCGGCACAGCGACAGGCCGTCTTCACCGGGCAGCATCAGGTCGAGCACCACCACGTCGAAATGCTCGGCCTGCATCGCCTGGCGCATGGCCGCGCCGTCGGTGACGCCGCTGGCGTGGATGTTGAAGCGTGCGAGGTAGTCGATCATCAGCTCGCGAATCGGCACATCGTCATCGACGATCAGCGCGCGGATGCTCCAGCGCTTGTCGTCTTTATGCTCATCAGTCACGGTGGTCTGGGTGTTGTGCATGGGGCTGTTCATCTGCCAGTAGGCCGCCAACCACAAAGATGGGCTGCGAGGTGGTGGTTTCAGCATAGGCGTCCTGCCGTGAGGCGGGAAGTGCTGATGTAAGGACGTGTTGCGGCTGGCGAGGCTAGCGCGGGCGCTTGTTGGCGGCATGTCGGCTGTGTATCGGGTTCGACACAATTGCACCGAGCGCTATGCTGATCACGTTTGCGGCGACGATTTACCGATCATCGGGTGCCGCGCTGGCGCCGCTTCCGCTACAATGCGCGCCGATTTCGACTTGCCTGAGAGCCCATCCATGTCCGCCTGCCAGACTCCTATCATCGTCGCCCTGGATTTCCCCACCCGTGACGCCGCACTGAAGCTGGCCGACCAGTTGGACCCGAAACTGTGCCGGGTCAAAGTGGGCAAGGAACTGTTCACCAGTTGCGCCGCGGAAATCGTCGGCACCCTGCGTGACAAAGGCTTCGAGGTGTTCCTCGACCTGAAATTCCACGACATCCCCAACACCACCGCGATGGCAGTCAAAGCCGCTGCCGAGATGGGCGTGTGGATGGTCAACGTGCATTGCTCCGGTGGTCTGCGCATGATGGCCGCCTGCCGTGAAGAGCTTTCCAAGCGCAGCGGCCCGCAGCCGTTGCTGATTGGCGTGACCGTGCTGACCAGCATGGAGCGCGAGGATCTGGCCGGTATCGGTCTGGACATCGAGCCGCAGGAGCAGGTGCTGCGTCTGGCTGCGCTGGCCGAGAAGGCCGGGATGGATGGTCTGGTGTGCTCGGCGCTGGAAGCTACCGCGCTGAAGTCGGCGCACCCGTCGCTGCAACTGGTGACCCCGGGGATTCGTCCGGCAGGCAGTGCGCAAGATGACCAGCGCCGTATCCTGACCCCGCGTCAGGCGCTGGATGCCGGTTCCGACTACCTGGTGATCGGCCGTCCGATCAGCCAGGCGGCTGACCCGGCCAAGGCACTGGCTTCGGTCGTGACCGAAATCGCCTAAGCAACACCGAAGATCCAAATGTGGGAGCGAGCCTGCTGGCGAATAGGGCGTGTCAGTCGAATTCCTTGCCGACTGATCCACCGCTTTCTCGAGCAGGCTCGCTCCCACATTGGTTTCTGAGTGGTCTTAGATTTTCAGCACCAACTTGCCGAAATTCTCCCCGCTGAACAATTTCATCAGCGTCTCCGGAAAGGTCTGCAGACCTTCGACGATGTCTTCCTTGCTCTTGAGCTGCCCCTTGGCCATCCAGCCGGCCATTTCCTGCGCGGCACTGGCGTACTGCGCGGCGTAGTCCATCACCACAAAGCCTTCCATGCGCGCACGGTTGACCAGCAATGAAAGGTAGTTGGCCGGGCCTTTGACCGCGTCCTTGTTGTTGTACTGGCTGATGGCGCCGCAGATCACCACCCGGGCTTTCGGTGCCAGACGGCTGAGCACAGCGTCGAGGATTTCGCCGCCGACGTTATCGAAATACACGTCGACGCCTTTCGGGCACTCACGCTTGAGTCCGGCCAGCACGTCTTCGTGCTTGTAATCAATGGCGCCGTCGAAGCCCAGTTCTTCAATCAGGTATTTGCACTTGTCGGCACCACCGGCGATGCCAACGACCCGACAGCCTTTGATCCTGGCGATCTGCCCGGCAATGCTGCCCACCGCACCCGCAGCCCCTGAAAGAACCACGGTGTCGCCAGCCTTCGGTGCGCCCACGTCGAGCAGGGCGAAGTAGGCGGTCATGCCGGTCATGCCAAGGGCCGACAGATACACCGGCAGCGGCGCCAGTTTCGGATCGACCTTGTAGAAACCTCTGGGCTCGCCAAGGAAATAATCCTGCACGCCGAGGGCGCCGTTGACGTAGTCGCCGACGGCAAAGCCCGGGTTGTTCGAGGCAATGACCTGGCCCACGCCCAAGGCGCGCATGACTTCACCGATTTCTACCGGCGGAATGTAGGACTTGCCCTCGTTCATCCAGCCGCGCATGGCCGGGTCGAGGGACAGGTATTGGTTTTTCACCAGGATCTGGCCTGCGCCCGGTTCGCCGACCGGGACTTCCTGATAAGTGAAGGTCTCACGGGTCGCCGCGCCCACCGGGCGTTTGGCGAGGAGGAACTGGCGATTGGTCTGGCTGGTCATGGCAGGCACTCGAACTGAATGAAGCCTTGTTGATAGACCCTCGACGCCAATGCCGCAAGGTCGGCTGATGCGGCGAATGCGCAATGATCCAGTGCAGTGATAGTCCCCCGACAGGTTTTATCACTGCGACGGATGAAGGCATAAACAGCCTTCTGATAGTGCTGACGGGGGGCGCGCCCCGGTGGCTATGCTGCGACTCTGCAAATACCTCCTGCATCTCTCCCTTCGAGGACATAACAATGAGCATGACGTTTTCCGGCCAGGTGGTCGTAGTCACTGGAGCGGCCAACGGTATTGGCCGGGCGACCGCCCAGGCATTCGCCGCCGAAGGTCTGAAAGTGGTGGTGGCCGATCTGGACGCGGCAGGGGGCGAAGGGACCGTGGCGCTGATTCGTACAGCCGGTGGCGAAGCGACCTTCGTACGCTGCAACGTTACCGTCGAAAGCGAAGTGAAGAATCTGATGGACGAGGTGATCAATACTTACGGTCGCCTGGACTACGCCTTCAACAATGCCGGGATCGAAATCGAGCAAGGCAAGCTGGCTGACGGCTCGATGGACGAGTTCGACGCGATCATGGGCGTCAATGTCAAAGGCGTGTGGTTGTGCATGAAATATCAGTTGCCGCTGTTGCTCGCTCAAGGCGGCGGGGCGATCGTCAACACCGCGTCGGTGGCGGGGCTTGGCGCGGCGCCGAAGATGAGCATTTATGCGGCGTCGAAACACGCGGTGATCGGCCTGACCAAATCGGCGGCGATCGAGTATGCGAAGAAGAAAATCCGCGTCAACGCCGTGTGCCCGGCGGTGATCGACACCGACATGTTCCGCCGCGCCTACGAGGCCGACCCGAAGAAAGGCGAGTTCGCCAATGCGATGCACCCGGTGGGACGCATCGGCAAAGTCGAGGAAATCGCCAGCGCCGTGCTGTATTTGTGCAGTGATGGCGCAGCGTTCACCACCGGCCATTCCCTGGCTGTGGACGGTGGCGTCACCGCCTTCTGACGGGTTGCCGCAAGACTTGAGAAAACCCGCCTTGCTGCGGGTTTTTTTGTTGTTGCCCGTCAGTTCCCGGAATTCGTTAAACAATGTGTATCAAATAGTTAGAACTGTCGCTTTTGACGGCGTTGTCGCACAGCCTGTAGGCCGTGGCTGTGATTTACTGCCGCCAGCAAAACGGACAGGAGTTTGCGTGCTCATGGAATTGAGAATTGACCGACAGGCAATGGTGCCGGTCGTACAGCAGATTGTTGATGGCATGACCGAGTGGATCTCGCGAAGTGGTGTGGCGCCGAGCACGCGGCTGCCCTCTGTCAGGCAGATTGCGCGGGCCAATCTGCTCAGCCAGTCATGCGTCGCTGAGGCCTGCGAGCGGTTGGTGGCGCAAGGTCTTCTGGCTCCGCGTCAGGGTGCCGGATTCATGGTGGCCGGCGGCGGGTTGCCTGGAACTGAATGCGAGCAGACCGAGAGCGCCTTGAAACTCGGAGAAGGTGGTTTGCCACAAAGCTGGCGGGAGTCCGATGACTTGAGTTATGCGATCCGTCAGGTAGCCCGTACCGACATGGCAAGTCTGTTCAATTACAGCAGCCCGCTGGGTTTGCCGGCCCTGCGCGAACAGATCATCAAGCGTCTCAGGCTGATCAGCCTCCAGGCCCGGGATGAACAGGTGCTGACGACCTCCGGTGCCAGCCATGCACTTGATCTGCTTGTGCGCACGCTGTTCAAGACCGGGGATTGCGTGGTGGTCGAAACCCCCGGGTACGCGCCACTTTTTGAGTTGTTGCGCCTGCACGGCGTGCAGATGCTGGAAGTGCGTCGCACACCGAGCGGGCCCGATCCGCAGGCACTCGAGGCGTTGTTGCGGCAGTTCAGGCCGGTGGCGATGTTCATCAACAGCCACCACCACAACCCTACCGGCTCCTGTCTGACCCTGGGCGTAGCCCAACAGATACTGCTGTTATGCAATGCCCACGATGTGCGCGTAATTGAAGACGATGTCTACGCTGATCTGCACAATGGTAACGGCACACGCCTGGCGGCTCTCGATGAGCGAGTGATCTATGTCGGCAGTTTCTCCAAGACCCTGAGCAGCTCGCTGCGTGTCGGGTTCGTGTATGCCGAGCCGCCGCTGATTGCGCGTCTGGCGCGGGTCAAGATGATCAGCAGCATGGGCACTTCGAGTTTCAATGAGGCAGTGCTGGCCAGTCTTCTGGCCAATGGTGCGTATCGCAAAATGGTCCAGCGTCAGCGTCAGCGCCTGAATACCGATAGGATTGCTGCGTTGCAGGCGTTGGAAGATGCCGACTGGGAGGTTTTCGGCAAACCTTGTGGTGGTCTGTTCATCTGGGCCCGTGCACCGCTGAGTGATCCTGCCCGCTTGCACGGGCAGGCGCAGTGCAGTGGCGTGCGCCTGTGTGCTCCGGGGGCTTTCAGTCCGAGTGGCGAAGTCGGTGAGTGGCAGCGAATCAATGTCGCCTATGCCTGTGATCCACGGGCCCGGCAGTTTTTTCGCAGCACCTGCGTGAATCGACCTCAAACGTTCTGAAAACGACGCGTGCGTAGCTTTTTGCCATTATTCAGACGCCAGAGACTTGTGCTGCTCCATGGCCGTTGCGAATCTTCGGCAACAGACTTTGGCAGGGGGCTTCGCGCAATGATTTCCGCCGTGCAAGGACGTTTTGCCAACCTCGGTATGGCGAAGAAACTGGCTATCGGGTTCGTGCTGGTGCTGTTGTTGACCGCGCTGGTGGCCGCCATGGGGGTCTGGTCTCTGCAGGCCATCAGTCAGCGCTTCGATGGGCTGAAGCAGATGTCGTCGCTCAACAGTGCACTGCTCAAGGTGCGGCTGCTGGAGCAGGACTATGCGCTGCACAGCAACCCGAAAACCGTTGATGCCTTGCACGAAGGCGTAGACGGTTTGCTGGCCCAGGCGGCGCAACTCAAGGCGCAATCCCCGGCCAACGTGGCGGTGATGAGTGATGTCGAGCAGGCATTGGGCGCCTATCGCAAGGCTTTCGATGAGTTTGTCTCGCTGACCCAGGCCAAGGATCTGGCGCTGGAAATGGCCAGTTGGTCGGTGTCCAGCGTGGCCAACAACCTGGACGTGCTGCAAGCCGGGCTGGCCGATGACGGCGCCTATACCTTGAAGGACAGCGAGGGCAAGGACGGTGCGCAATTCATCGAGCAGGCCAGTCAGGTCAGCCAGGTGTCGCGGCTGATGTTGCAGGCGATGAACGAGGCACGGATTCGTCTGGACCAGAGCCGCAAGGGCGATGCCGACAGCGCCGGCAAGGGCAACATCGAGCAGGCCGCTCAGGCGCAGGCTCAGGCCGAGCAGTTGAAGACCACGGTCAAGGATGAGGGCTACCTGACGGTACTCAATGAGGTGTCCGGGCACATCGCCGGATTCAACGACAAGCTCGCCGAGTACACCGGCCTGCTGGCCCAGGAAAAAACCGTCTACGAACAGTTGCACCAGCGTGCGGCGCAGGTGATGGAGCGCGTGGATCAGGCGTATGGCGCCGAGGACGGCGCGATGCAGGCGGAATTGAAGAAGAACTCGGCGTTGATCATCGGTTCTTCGGCGCTGGCGTTGCTGGTCGGGCTGATTGCCGCGTGGGTCATCACCCGCTTGATTGTCGCGCCGTTGCGCAGCGTGATGCGGGTCGCACAGCAGATTGCGGCGGGGGATTTGAGTGCGAGGATAGAGGTCACCCGTCGTGATGAAATCGGTCAACTGATGCTGGCGATGCAGCAGATGGGCACTGGGCTGAGCACGATCGTCAGCGGTTTGCAGGCAGGGATCGAGCAGTTGGCCAGTTCCGCACAGTCGCTGTCGGCGGTAACCGAGCAGACCAACCTTGAGGTCAACAGCCAGAAGGAAGAGACCGAGCAGGTGGCCACAGCCATGAACCAGATGACCGCCACCGTGCATGACGTGGCGCGTAACGCCGAGGAGGCGGCACTGGCCGCGCAAACCGCGGATGGCAAGGTCGAGAGCGGACAGCAGGTGGTGCGCCAGAGCATGGCGCGGATCGAGCAACTGGCGGATTCGGCGACGTCGGCCAGTTCGAGCATCGAAAGCCTCAGTGCGCAGATCCAGAACATCGGAACCGTGCTGGATGTGATCAAGAGCGTTGCCGAGCAGACCAATCTGCTGGCGCTCAACGCCGCAATCGAGGCGGCGCGGGCCGGGGAGCAGGGCAGGGGCTTTGCGGTGGTGGCCGATGAGGTTCGTGCCCTGGCGCGGCGTACACAGCAATCGACCGAGGAGATCGAGCGGCTGGTCAGTGCGTTGCGCTCGGCAGCGCATTCGTCGGTGCAGCAGATTCAGAGCAGTGGTGACTTGGTGAAGCTGGCGGTCAGTGATGCGCTGCAGACCGAGAGTGCGCTGGGCAGTATTGCGGCGGCGGTTTCGTTGATTCAGCAGATGAATCAGCAGATTGCGGCGGCGGCGGAGGAGCAGAGTTCGGTGGCCGAGGAGATCAATCGCAGTGTGACGAGTATTCGTGCGAGTGCGGATCAGTCTTCGATTGCGATGCGGGGGAATGCGGTTTCGAGTGTTGAGCTGGCGCGGTTGGGAGGGGAGCTCAAGGGGATGGTTGGGCATTTTCGGCTTTGACTTGGCGGCCTCTGGGCCGACCAGGTTCTGGGGGTTTTGGGTGAATATCCGTTTTTTTGGGTGTTGCGGCTGGCGGTTTCGCCCTTACGGCGAGTCACTTTTTCAGACGCCAAAAAGTAACCAAAAGGCTTGGCCCCGGCGTTCGGCCCTCGCTTAGGCTCGGGTTCCTTCGTTGCGGGATTCATCCGTGCGCATCGCCTCCGGTTTGCTTCGCTGCACCTCCTCTCGATGTGTTTGGCTGCGCCAAACGGTCGCTGCGCTCCCACCCCCGGATGAACCCCTCCACTCAGCCTGCCGAAGGGGCCGGCACGGCAAGATCAAGAGCTGCAGCCGAGCTTGCGCTCATCCTGTGTAGGAGCTGCCGCAGGCTGCGATCTTTTGATCTTGATCTTGATCTTGATCTTGATCTTGATCTTGATCTTGATCTTGATCTTGATCTTGATCTTGTGGGAGCTGGCTTGCCAGCGATTGCGGCCTGACATCCGATCAATCTCTAACTGAATGTTCTCAATGGCAGTCAACCCATCATGCACAAAAAAGCCACCTCTCGGTGGCTTCTCTCAACTCTCGACCATCAGTCGTAAATCACTTTCTTCTTCCAGTCCGCATCGGCTTCGACTTCTTTGAGGCCTTCGGTCAACTGGTTCACTTCGCCTTCAACCGGAGCAATCTTGTCCATGACCTGGGCATTGGCGCGGGCCAGCAGTTTTTCCAGGTATTGCAGTTGTTCCGCGTACATCTGCGGGTCTTGCTGTTTGCGCAGGTATTGCACGCCGCGTTCGAAGGCGAGGCGGGCCTGGCCGGGTTGGTTTTGTTGCAGGGATTGTTGGCCGAGGTTGTTGAAGAATTCGATGTGCAGCAGGACCAGGATGTGGCGGACTTCCTTGATCCAGTGTTTGGCTTCGTTCGGTGGCAGGAAACCGTCATGGGCGGCGCGGGTGATCTGGCCGTGCAGGGCTTCGAGCAGGAAGCGGACGTCCTTGGCTTTGGCTTCAGTCAGGATCGGTGCCGGCGGGTTGTTGACCGGGATCGATTCGCCCTGGGCCACCAGTGCGCTGAGTTCGGTGATCCGTGCCTTGGTCGTGGCACTGGTTTTTTCCAGGTTCAGCAGGCGCTGGCAGACGTTCAGTTCCAGACGGGTCAGCAGCAGCTTGAGTGCCGGGGTCATGAACTGGCCGGGGAAGGTCTCGGTCAGTTCGCCGCAGCGGCGCAGGCGGTCGTTGAGTTCGACTTTGGTGCGGGCCTTCTCCAGTTTGTTGTTTTCCACCACATGGTTCATGTAGCCAATGGCGATCAGAATTGCGATCCCGGCTATGACTAGCAGGGTGATCATGAGTGGTGTCACCGGTAAGACCTCTTTATAGGGTTCGCTTGCGAGTGTAGTGGCTGGACATTCAGGCGCCCAGCGCCGCTCGACGAGTTGATTCAGCAGCTTCTGTCTATATCGGCTGCACACTGCTTATATGAATGCTGGCGCAAGGTGCGCAGATTGCCATCATTGTGTTGCGGACTATAACGCCTTGGCGAGTGGCGGAATATAGGCGTCAATCGTCGGGCGACGGAAAAGCCCGAATGCTCTCGTAAAGCAGGTCGAAGTCATTGATTTAAATAAATTTATATTCGGGGGTTGACGACCTCTCAAACCATCCATAGAATGCGCGCCACTTGCAGCGTAAAGCACACAGCGAAACGCCGCAGGGAGTGAATGTTGTAGCGTGTCCCCTTCGTCTAGTGGCCTAGGACACCGCCCTTTCACGGCGGTAACAGGGGTTCGAGTCCCCTAGGGGACGCCATTTGCGGGAATAGCTCAGTTGGTAGAGCACGACCTTGCCAAGGTCGGGGTCGCGAGTTCGAGTCTCGTTTCCCGCTCCAATTTTAAACAGCACTGCTTTCGGGCGGGGCTGAGTGAAACCAGAACCAAGTCTTCGGATGCGGATCTGGACACCGAAACACACACCATGTGTTCCGGGTAGCGTGTCCCCTTCGTCTAGTGGCCTAGGACACCGCCCTTTCACGGCGGTAACAGGGGTTCGAGTCCCCTAGGGGACGCCATTTGCGGGAATAGCTCAGTTGGTAGAGCACGACCTTGCCAAGGTCGGGGTCGCGAGTTCGAGTCTCGTTTCCCGCTCCAAATTCTAAAAGCGCCGCTCAGTGAGCGGCGTTTTTATTAGTGAAAGTTGTAGCCTGTCCCCTTCGTCTAGTGGCCTAGGACACCGCCCTTTCACGGCGGTAACAGGGGTTCGAGTCCCCTAGGGGACGCCATTGCGGGAATAGCTCAGTTGGTAGAGCACGACCTTGCCAAGGTCGGGGTCGCGAGTTCGAGTCTCGTTTCCCGCTCCAATTTCACAAAAACGCCGATCAGTGATGATCGGCGTTTTTTTTTGTGCAGCATTCAGCACGCAACAAAAAAGGACCTTCGGGTCCTTTTCTGTTTTCACTCAGGCCCGCTGAATCACGGGCCTGTGCCTTATCAGAGCTTCGGTAGCTGGCCGACACGGCCCATCATCTCAGTGACGATCTGCAGGTCGAGCAGGAACTGGTCAACCGTCTTGAATTCGCCGTCGGTATGCCCGGTGTATTTGACTTCAGGTCGGGCCAGGCCGAACTGCACGCCGTTCGGCAGTTCATGCACCGAGGTCGCGCCGGCAGACGTGCCGAACTCGTGCTTCATGCCAAGGTTTTCAGTGGCCACAGCCAGCAGGGCTTTGACCCATTCGCCTTCCGGATTGCGGTACATCGGCTCGGCGATCGAGTAGGTGAAGTCCACGGCAACGTGGGTTTTCTTGCTCCAGGCCGCCAGCTTGTCAGCGATTTGCTTCTTCAGCACTTCTGGCGATTTGCCCTTCGGCACGCGCAGGTTGACTGCCAGTTTGAAGACTTTGTCGTCCACGCCGACGTAGGTCAGCGAGGTGGTCAGCGGGCCCATGAACGAATCGGAGAAGCCCACGCCGAGTTTTTTCCCCAGGTAATCCAGGCCCCAGTTGGTGGACGCATAGCGTGCCGCGTCGGTGATCTGGTTGTGCTTGAGCGCCACCTTGCCGTCGAGGCTGTTGATGAAGTCGAGCATCCGCGCGACCGGGTTGACGCCGGATTCGGGTTCGGAGGAGTGCGCTGACACACCGGTGACGCTCAGCTTGACGTCTTTGCCGTCAACCTTGGCCGCGACTTCGAAGTCACCACCGTGTTTTTTCGCGTAATCGTTGCCGGCTTTCTGCAGGCTCGCCGCCAATTGCTCAGGCTTGTCGGTGACGAGTGTCGCAACCGAGACCGATGGAATCTGGTTGGTCGCCAGGCCGCCGGTCATCGAGATGATTTCTGCGCCGCTGCCTTCAGCCTTGCGCAGCGGGAAGTTGGCCATGACCGTGCCGTAGCCTTTCTCGGCGATGACCACCGGGTAGCCACCGTCCAGCGCCATGTTGTAGTTCGGTGTCGGGTTGTGTTCGAAGTAGTACGGGATCGCGTCGCCGGTGGTTTCTTCGGTGGTGTCCACCAGCAGTTTGAAATTGCGTGCCAGTGGCAGCTTTTCTTCCTTGATCACTTTCATCGCGTACAGGGCGACGACGATGCCGTTCTTGTCGTCCTCGGTGCCGCGACCGTACATGCGATCGCCGATCAGCGTGACTTTGAACGGATCGAGTTTGGTGCCGTCTTTCAGCACCCAGTTTTCCGGGGTGACAGGGACCACATCGGCATGCGCGTGGATGCCCACGACTTCGTCGCCGCTGCCGTCGAGGGAAATTTCATAGACGCGGTTGTCGACGTTGCGGAACTTCAGGTTGAACGATTCGGCGAGGTTCTTGATCTTTTCGGCGATCTTGATGAACTCCGGGTTGTCGTGCTGGGCCACGCCTTCTTTCTGGAAGGTCGGGATTTCCACCAGTTCGCGCAGGGTTTCGAGGGCGGCTTTGCCGTACTTGGCTCGGGTGTAGATGCCCAGCAGGCGATTGATCTCGTTCTGCTGCTCGGCGGTCAGGGTCTTGTTGTCGAGAAAGCCATTGATCGCCGGGGCGAGGTTGTCGGTCTTGCTCAGATCGCTTTTCGCGACGGCACCGAGAAACTGACGAAAATCGCTGACCGTCGTATCGCTGAAGGTCTTGAGGATCGCAGCACTTTGCTCAGGGGTGATGTTGGCCTGGGCAGGCAGGGCGAACGACGAAAGACTGGCCAGAGCCAGGCTGGCAGCAGCCAGGCGCTTGAGAGAAAAATTCATTACGGTGGGCATTCCTTTGCAGGCAGTTGAGAGGGAAGTGTTTGAAAGTTGAAACAAATCTTTTCCAAACTAACACCACGAAGGTGTTGAAGGGGAGTCCCTGAAGTGGGATCCGTCGCACAGAAATGCAAAAGCGGCGCACAAACGAAAAAGGCCCGAGCAGTGTGCAACTGATCGGGCCTTGTCTTTGGGCGCAGCGTTTACATCGACAGCACCAGTCTGCCGGCGAACAGAATCAGGATCACCCCCATGCTGCGTTCGAACCAATGGCCCATGCGCATGAACAGGGTTCGCACCCGGCTGCTGGAAAAAAACAGCGCGACGATCACGAACCACAGCGCATTGACGAAGCACATCCACACCCCATACAACGCCTGAATTTCCAGTGGGGTGCTGGCGCTGATGATCGTGGTGAAAATCGCCAGGAAGAACAGCGTGGCTTTGGGGTTGGTGGCATTGGTCAGAAAACCGGTGCTGAACGCCTTGAACAGCGACTGCTCGACCAGCGGTTCGTCAGCGTCTTTTTCGCCCTCGAGCGTGGTCTTCGGTTTACTGCGGATCAGGCTGATGCCGAGGTAGAAGATGTATGCGCCACCGATCACCTTGGCCACCGTCAGCAGCCACGGCGTGGTGTGCATCAGGGCGCCAACGCCGAGCAAGGTGTAGAGAACGTGCACCGAAATGCCCGCACCAATGCCCAGTGCGGTGCAGATTCCCACCAGTCGGCCGAAGCGCACGCTTTGGCGAATGGTTACGGCAAAGTCCGGACCGGGAGCGACCACGGCCAGAAAGTGAATGGTGGCCAGCGCCAGAAACTCGCCCAGGTAGTTCGATAACATCTCAGCTCCAGAAGGTCAGGGGTGAAGCATTGCCGCGATAGCCGACAAAGAATGAAAGGCTCAGACGCGGATCCGCCACGCCCGGAGTCACCGAGTGCATGCAGCGCGAATTGAACATGATGAAATCGCCCGGCTCCGGCCGCACTTCCAGGGTCGGTGGGCCGAGCCGCGCCGGGTCTATGCCGTAACTGTCGCCACGCATCTGGTCGAACTGATCCGGGGTGATGTCGTCGTCCCACATCTGCAGTGCGCCGCCCTCGGTCGGCATGTTCAGGTACACGTTGCAGGCGAACTGCGCCTCCAGACTGCGGGCCTGAAAGCTGTCCGGGGCGTCCTTGGCGAAAATGTCGTGGTGGGCGAGGAAGCACACGCCAGGTTTGACCACCCGCGACAGGCCGACATACATCTTGCGGCCATAGAGGTTTTCCAGGTGGGCACCGGCCGGCCACGACTCGTCGAGCATGCAGCGCAGGGTGTCGACCGGCGAGGAGTAGGGCGCACAGCGCTCGCGCAGTTCGGCGATGTTGCGGGTGGCGCGTTCGAAGTAGTCCTCGATCAGCAGCGGCTGGTTTTCCGCCTCGTAAAACGCCATGCCGATGCGGCCGATGCTCGGCGCGTTGATGTAGCCCTCGAAGCCCGGAGCAAGAATCTTGTCGCCAATCTCGATCGCCAGCGGCTCGGGCAAGAAGCCTTTGACGCGGATGGCGAGTACTTCTTCGTTGGCCAGTTTTTTTATGCACGTCTCATCGAGACGCTCGACGTCTAGCATCATTGTTTTTAGGTCCATCTATCGATAGTCAACGGAACCGGCGAGTGCGGCTCCCCCCGGCGTCGAACGCTGCGCGGAGCAGCGTCCGAGATGCTTAATCCACGCTGTAGTGGACGGATAACGTGCCTTTCTTCTGCGAAAGCGAGGCGATCGTGACTGTGCCCAAATCCTTCAGGCTGCGTACGTGGGTGCCACCGCAGCCATAGGCCGGCAGCTCGCCAAAACCGATTTCCCGTGCGCCTTCGCGCAGCGAGGTCAGGCGCGGCAGGTCGTGTTCGATCCACTGACTGATACCGTGTTGAACGGTTGGCGCGTCGACTTCCTGAGCGGCATCGCCCGGCTTGAATTGCACCCGGCCCTCGTCCGGCCAGTGGTGCGCCTTGATCGGCGTCCAGCCCATGGCCTGCAGGAAATGCCCGATCAGGTGCCCGGCCGAATGCATGCGGGTGTTGTAGCGGCGACGTTGTTCATCCACGTGAATACAGGTCATGCCGGGTTTTACCGGACGATCGACGTAATGCACGATCCGGTCAGGTTCCTGCACCACGCGCAGCACTTGGCTTTCGCCGATCATGCCGGTGTCACAAGGCTGACCACCGCCTTGCGGATGAAACAGCGTGGCGCGCAGCACCACGGCAAATTCGTTCTCGTGGGGCGTGCAGTCGAGGACTTCCACATTAGCCTTGAGGTCATCACTATGGAAAAAGAGGCGAAGCGTCATATTCCATGCCCTTATTAAAGTGTCTTTTTTTATTATATGAATCGTGCAATAACGTGATAATCCGTTCAAACATCAAAGGACTTGTGCGCTGTGAACATCAATCTTCCGCTGCCACTGCTCGGTGAAATGGCGATCTTCGTCAAGGTCGTGGAGACCGGCAGTTTCTCCGAGGCGGCCCGTCAACTGGGCTCGTCGCCTTCCGCGATCAGTCGCAGCATTTCCCGGCTGGAGAAGGCCCTGGCCACGCGTTTGCTGCAGCGCACCACGCGCAAACTGCGCCTGAGTGACGGTGGCGAAGAAGTGTTCAAGCGTTGTCAGGAGATGGTCAGCGCCGCCAAATCGGTGATGGAGATCAGTGGGCAATTCACCCACGAGGCGGAAGGGCTGGTGCGGGTCAGTGTGCCGAAAGCGGTCGGGCGATTCGTGATTCATCCGCACATGCCCGAGTTTCTGCGGCGTTATCCGAAGGTCGATGTCGAGTTGCTGCTGGAAGACCGTCAGGTTGATCTGATCGACGATCATGTCGACCTGGCGATTCGTATTACTGACCGTCCGCCGGCCGGGCTGGTCGGGCGGCAGCTGCTGACCATCGACCATTTGCTCTGCGCCACCCCGCAATACCTGGCCGAACACGGCACGCCGACTCACCCTCACGATCTGCTCAATCACAGTTGCATCTATCTGGGGGAAACCCCGAGCGATGCGCGATGGAAATTCAAGAAGGGCAGCAAAGCGGTGACCGTCGGCGTACGTGGCCGTTATGCCGCCAACCATACCGGCGTGCGGCTCGGGGCAGTGTTGCAGCACATTGGTATTGGCAGCCTGCCGTACTTCACCGCGCGCTATGCGCTTGAGCAGAAGTTGATTGTGCAGGTGCTGCCGGAATGGACATTCCTCGCTTCCTACCATGGCGGTCTGTGGTTGCTGCATTCGCCGACGCGTTATCTGCCGCCGAAGCTGCGGGTGTTCATCGACTATCTGGTGGAGTGCCTGGAGAAGGAGCCGACGTTGAGCAAGCCGGGCAAGGCGGGGGCGCCGAATAATCTGGCGCTGGCGTATGAATTGCCGGAGAGCGAGGGGCTGCTTTAAAGCAAAAGATCGTCCGAACGCGGCCCGAGCCTGCGGCAGCTCCTACATGAATCACATGATTCCCTGTAGGAGCTGCCGCAGGCTGCGATCTTTTGATCTTCAAACCATTAAATCAGTGCTTGCTGTCCTGAGCAGACATCGCCAGCAACTGTTTTTCCTGATTCCAGTCGAACGGTTCGTCGTTCTGTTCGGCCTCGTAGCGACGTTCTTCCAGTGCCTGATACATGTCGATTTCTTCATCGGACAGGTAGTGCAGGCAGTCGCCGGCGAAGAACCACAGCAGATCCCGTGGAATCAGGTGGGCAATTTGCGGATAGCGGGTAATCACTTGGGTCAGGATGTCCTGGCCCAGGTACTGGCTTTCGATCGGATCGATCGGCAGGGACGCCAGCAGTTCGTCAAAGCGCTCCAGGAACAAGGCATGGCTTTCTTCGGGAACCTGTTCGGCCTCACCTACGGCGACCAGGATACTGCGCAGATGGTCGAGCAAAACCAGATGATCGGCAACGACGTTGGACACGAGATAAGTCCTCAAGAGCAAAACGGGCGCGGGAGTATAAAGCTCTCGTGCCCGTTTTTCACAAATAAACAGCTACACGGTCGTCGGCATCAGCGGACTTTGCCCTCAGCCTGCTTCAGCTCTTCCTTGTCGAAATCATCGACGTCGATCACCTTGCGCCGTGCCGCTTCGGCATCGCGCAGGGTCTGTGCTTCCTGCGGTTGCAACACCCCGGCCTCCAGTGCGGCATCGATAGCGTGTTCGCCGGCGACCGGTTTGACCTGACCGCTCTTGAGCGAGGTGTGCAGTTTCTTGTGCAGCGGTTGTGCGGCATTCAGCAGATCGCTGGCATGTTGCAGGGCACCGACGGCATCGTCTGCGGACTGCGGGCGGTAGCAGCCGGCGAGCAGTTCTTCGAGCGTCGGATCGCCTTTGGCACGACCGATCACCGCTGCCACTTCGGCACCGAGCTTGTCCGACGGGCCTTTGTGGCGACGGCCGAACGGGAACACGATCACTCGCAGCAGGCAGCCAAACACTTTGTTCGGGAAGTTGCTCAGCAGCTCATCCAGTGCCCGTTCCGACTGGCCGAGGCTTTCCTCCATGGCCCAGCGGAACAGCGGCTCCATATGCGCCGGCGAATCCAGATCGTGATAACGCTTGAGCGCAGCGGAGGCCAGATACAGGTTGCTCAACACATCACCCAGACGTGCGGACAGGCGTTCGCGACGCTTCAGTTCGCCACCCAGCAGCATCATGCTGAAGTCGGCCAGCATGGCGAAAGCCGCTGCCTGCCGATTGAGTGCACGGAAGTAGCCCTGACTGATCTTGTCCCCGGGCGCATGTTCGAAGTGGCCGAAGCCCAGGTTCAGCACCAGGGTGCTGGCGGCGTTGCCGACGGCAAAACCGATGTGCTTGAGCAGCAGGCCATCGAATTCTTTCAGTGCCTGTTCCTTGTCTTCGCGGCCGGCGAGGGCCATTTCCTTGAGCACGAACGGATGGCAGCGAATGGCGCCCTGACCGAAGATCATCAGGTTGCGCGAAAGGATGTTCGCGCCTTCCACGGTGATGAAGATCGGCGCGCCGTTCCAGCTGCGCCCGAGGTAGTTGTTCGGCCCCATGATGATCGCCTTGCCGCCGTGCACATCCATCGCGTGGGTGATGCACTCGCGGCCGCGTTCGGTCAGGTGATACTTGAGGATCGCCGACAGCACCGACGGTTTCTCGCCCAGATCCACCGCGTTCGCGGTGAGCATGCGCGCCGCGTCCATCATCCAGGCGTTGCCGCCGATGCGCGCCATGGCTTCCTGAATGCCTTCGAAGGCCGACAGCGGGACGTTGAACTGTTCACGAATCTGCGCGTATTGACCGGTCACCAGACTGGTGAACTTGGCCGCGCCGGTGCCGACTGCCGGCAACGAAATCGAACGCCCGACCGACAGGCAGTTCATCAGCATCATCCAGCCCTTGCCGAGCATTTCCTGGCCGCCGATGAGGTAGTCCAGCGGGATGAACACGTCTTTGCCCGAGTTCGGGCCGTTCATGAACGCGGCACCCAGTGGCAGGTGACGACGGCCGATTTCCACGCCCGGTGTATCGGTGGGGATCAGCGCCAGACTGATGCCGAGATCTTCCTTGTCGCCCAGCAGATGTTCCGGGTCATAGGCCTTGAAGGCCAGACCGAGCAGGGTCGCGACCGGGCCGAGGGTGATGTAGCGTTTCTCCCAGTTCAGGCGCAGGCCGATGACTTCCTGACCTTCCCATTCACCTTTGCAGATGATCCCGGTGTCCGGCATGGCGCCGGCATCGGAACCGGCCAGCGGACCGGTGAGGGCGAAGCATGGAATGTCGTCGCCACGGGCCAGCCGCGGCAGGTAGTGGTTGCGTTGCTCATCGGTGCCGTAGTGCAGCAGCAGTTCGGCCGGGCCGAGGGAGTTGGGCACCATCACGGTGGAGGCGAGGTCGCCGCTGCGGGTCGCGAGTTTCATTGCCACTTGCGAGTGGGCGTAGGCGGAAAAGCCCTTGCCGCCGAATTCCTTGGGAATGATCAGGGCGAAGAAGCCGTGTTCCTTGATGTGGCTCCAGGCTTCAGCCGGCAGGTCCATCGACTGGCCGATCTGCCAGTCAGTGACCATCGCGCAGAGTTCTTCGGTGGGGCCGTCGATAAAGGCCTGTTCCTCTTCGGTCAGTTGCGCTTTCGGGTAGGACAGCAGTTTGTCCCAGTCCGGACGGCCGCTGAACAGCTCACCGTCCCACCATACGGTGCCGGCATCGATCGCGTCGCGTTCGGTCTGCGACATCGGCGGCAGGGTTTTCTGGAACCAGTTGAACAGCGGCGCGGTGAAGTGTTTGCGGCGCAGGTCAGGCAGCAGCAACGGCGCGGCAACCGCCGCGAGCACCACCCACAGCACCAGCAGCAACCAGCCCGGGGCATGGCTGAAAATGCCCATCGCCAGCAGGTAAATGGCGACGATACCCAACGCGGGCAGGGGGGCGTTGCGGCGGTGGGCGAGATACGCCACACCGACGATCAGAACCAGTATCCACAACAACAGCATATGTAATCCTCCGTGAACCAAGGCAAACCGACCCTCCAGAGCTTAGACGGCATCTGTAAAACGGAGTGGTCAGAACATGGTGATTGAACTCGTGGGAAACCCCGGATGGTTTTCGTAGGTTCGGTGGGCAACACCCGTGGGAAATCGTTCGCGGTTCCCGCGTCTTCGCGTGCATGTTTGGCCGAAACGTCGTTATCTCTGTGCTTGAGCTGTCGCTAGACTCGGGACTCACCCAGGAGAACATCGTCATGCGCGAGTATCTGAGCCCCGGCCGCTTCATCGATAGTGACCACCCGGCGGTGGTGGAGTTCGCCGAACAACAGCGTGGTGCCAGCCGCGACCCGCTCGCGCAGGCGATCAGTCTCTATTACGCCGTGCGCGAAACGGTGCGCTACAACCCGTATACCTTCAGCCTCGACCCACAGACCCTGTGCGGCAGTCATGCGCTGGCGGCCGGGGAAAGTTATTGCGTGCCCAAGGCCACATTGCTCGCCGGGTGTGCTCGGCATTGCGGCATTCCGGCGCGCATCGGTCTGGCCGACGTCAAGAATCACCTGTCGACCCCGCGTCTGCTGGAATTGCTGCGCAGCGATGTGTTCGCCATGCACGGTTACACCGAACTGTTCCTCAACGAGCGCTGGGTCAAAGCCACGCCGGCCTTCAATCAGCAACTGTGCGAACTGTTCAACGTCGCACCGTTGGACTTTGACGGGATCAATGACAGCGTTTTCCACCCGTACAACCGTGACGGCGCACTGCTGATGGAGTATCTGGTCGATCACGGCCAGTTCACCGATGTGCCCGAGCAGTTCTTTTTCGAACACCTGGAAAAGTGCTACCCGCATCTGTTCGGCGAACATCAGGCGAAGGTCTTGGGCGATATGCAGAGTGATTTGAGTCGGGTCTGATCCGGCGTATGCTGCCTGCCCACGCACTGGAAAAGAGGCGGTCATGCTGAAGATCTGGGGACGGAAAAACTCATCGAATGTCAGGAAGCCACTATGGGCCGCCGAGGAGCTGGGCCTGGCCTACGAGGCGATTGACGCCGGTGGCGCCTTCGGTGTGGTCGACACGCCTGAATACCGGGCGATGAACCCGAACGGCCGGGTACCGGTGATCGAGGATGACGGCTTCGTGCTGTGGGAATCGAATGCCATCGTGCGATACCTGCTGGCCAAGCATGCACCGAACAGCGCCTGGTACCCGGCAGACCTGCAAGCCCGGGCCATCGCGGACAAGTGGATGGATTGGACCACCTCGAGTTTTGCCGGGCCGTTCCGCACCGTGTTCTGGGGCGTATTGCGCACACCGGCAGACAAGCAGGACTGGCCGGCGATCAACGCCGCGATCAAGGAGTGCACGGCGCTGCTGGCCATGGCCGATCAGGCCCTCGCCAGCCAGCCATACCTGTCCGGCAGCGAAATCGGCATGGGCGATATTCCGCTGGGCAGTTTCATTTATGCCTGGTTCGAGATGCCCATCGAACGTGCCGCGCAGCCGCATCTGGAAGCGTGGTATGCACGGTTGAAGCAGCGTCCGGCTTATCAGAAAGCGGTCATGACCGCGTTGACTTGATAATAACTATCGACACTCTTGACTGTACTTGTGTAGCGGCGGCAAGCACCATTGCGCTCATGCGCTGTGGTTGTTTTGTTCGCCGCCCGGCCCAATCTTTCCTTTTCTTCCCTTCTTGGTGCGTAAATCCGATATGAGTTCCGCTCTGTCCATCCGGCAGCTAACCAAAACCTACGGCAACGGGTTCCAGGCCTTGAGTGGTATCGATCTGGACGTCGCCGAAGGTGACTTTTTCGCCTTGCTCGGCCCCAACGGCGCCGGCAAATCCACGACCATCGGCATTCTCTCGACCCTGGTCAACAAGACCAGTGGCACGGTGAATATCTTCGGTCATGACCTGGACAAGAACCCCGCCGCGCTCAAGCGCTCGATCGGCGTGGTGCCCCAGGAATTCAACTTCAACCAGTTCGAAAAGACTTTCGACATCGTCGTGACCCAGGCCGGTTACTACGGCATTCCGGCGAAGATCGCCAAGGAACGCGCCGAGCAGTACCTGACCCAGCTCGGCCTGTGGGACAAGCGCGATGTGCCGTCGCGTTCGCTGTCCGGCGGCATGAAACGGCGTCTGATGATTGCCCGTGCCCTGGTGCACGAGCCGCGCCTGCTGATCCTCGATGAGCCGACCGCTGGCGTCGACATCGAACTGCGTCGCTCGATGTGGACGTTCCTCACCGAGCTGAACCAGAAGGGCATCACCATCATCCTCACCACGCACTATCTGGAAGAGGCTGAGCAGTTGTGCCGCAACATCGGCATCATCGACCACGGCACTATCGTCGAGAACACCAGCATGAAACAGCTGCTGGGCCAGTTGCACGTGGAGACCTTCCTGCTCGACCTGAAAAACGACTTGCACGCCGCGCCGCAATTGATCGGCTATCCCGCCCGGTTGCTCGACGGCCATACCCTGGAGGTTCAGGTCGATAAATCCATGGGCATCACCGCGCTGTTCACCCAATTGGCGCAGCAGAACATCGAAGTGCTGAGCCTGCGTAACAAAACCAATCGCCTCGAGGAGCTGTTCGTGTCCCTGGTGGAGAAAAATCTGTCGAAGGTGGCGGTATGAGTTCCGAGTTCCGACCCAACCTCGTCGCCCTCCAGACCATCGTTTATCGCGAGGTCAAACGCTTCACGCGGATCTGGCCGCAGACCCTGCTGCCGCCCGCGATCACCATGGTTCTGTACTTCGTGATCTTCGGTAATCTGATCGGCAAGCAGATTGGCGGCATGGGTGGCTTCAGTTACATGGAGTACATCGTGCCGGGGCTGATCATGATGTCGGTGATCACCAACTCCTACGGTAACGTGGTTTCGAGTTTCTTCGGCAGCAAGTTTCAGCGTTCCATCGAGGAACTGATGGTCTCGCCAGTGTCGCCGCACACGATTCTGATCGGCTTCACCATTGGCGGCGTGCTGCGTGGCTTGATGGTCGGGGTGATCGTGACCATTCTGTCGCTGTTCTTCACCCATCTGCAGGTGCATCACCTCGGCGTGACCTTGCTGGTGGTGATCCTGACCGCGACGATCTTCTCGCTGCTGGGCTTCATCAACGCGGTGTTTGCGCGCAACTTCGATGACATCTCGATCATCCCGACGTTTGTGCTGACCCCGTTGACCTACCTCGGTGGGGTGTTCTACTCGATCACCTTGCTGCCGCCGTTCTGGCAGACCGTGTCGCTGGCCAACCCGGTGCTGCACATGGTCAACGCTTTCCGCTACGGCATTCTTGGGGTGTCGGATATCCGCATCGGCATCGCGATCACCTTCATGCTGGTGGCGACAGTGGTGTTGTACCTCGGCTGCGCGCGGCTGCTGGTGAGTGGGCGCGGGATGCGCACCTGATCGACCGCAATATCCCTGTAGGAGCTGCCGCAGGCTGCGATCTTTTGATCTTGATACCTGAAGTCAAAAGATCGCAGCCTGCGGCAGCTCCTACAGGTGGAACCGATCTGCAAGCGATCGCGTCAGACCGGACAGCAAAAAACCAAACGGCCTCCCTTGCGGAGGCCGTTTTGCATTCAAGACTTGCGGCTTTTCTTGCGCCGCGCCCATTGCCGCGCCACCCACCAACGCCAATACAGCATCACCGTGAAGTAGGCGAGGATGCCGAGTAGCAGTCCGCATACCACCGATCCCAGCAAAAACGGCTGCCACATGGTCGACAACTCTCCGCTGATCCATTCCCAGGTCAACGAATCGGGCAGGGTGCGGGCGGGCACATTCATTAACCAGGCGCCGGTCTGGTACGTGCAGAAAAATACCGCCGGCATAGTGATCGGGTTGGTCAGCCAGACGAGGCTGACGGCAATCGGCATGTTGCCTCGTACGGTGATCGCCAGTGCCGCCGCCACCAGCATCTGCGCCGGAATCGGCAGGAACGCGGCGAACAGGCCGACGGCCATCGCCCGGGCCACCGAGTGACGATTGAGGTGCCAGAGGTTCGGGTCATGCAGCAACTTGCCGAGAAAGCGTAAGGATTTGTGTTCCCTGATGCTCGTCGGATCGGGCATGTAACGTTTGAATAAGCGCCGGGGCATAAGGCTTCTCGGTCGGTTAAGGCGGCAAGTATGTCTGGATTCTACGAAGCGCCCATTCAGACTTTGTGACAATTGTTGACGACGACCCGCCTTCGTACCCGCTACGCCTAATGCAGGAACTCTCAAGGACGGGCTTATGCGCACAGGGATGATGGCGCTGGCAGTCGGTCTGCTGGTTGCGGTTTTTTTGCCGGTTTTACCGCCGGTCGGGTTGATGATGTTGTTGCCGTTGGTGGGACTGATGTTGCTGCCGTTTCGCAGCTATCCCCTGGCGTTGCTGCTGTTCGGTTTCACCTGGGCGTGCGTCAGTGCGCAATGGGCGTTGAATGATCGCCTGCCTGAGGCGCTCGACGGCGAAACCCGTTGGGTCGAAGGGCGGGTGATCGGCTTACCGCAAACCAGCGAGGGCGTGGTGCGTTTCGAGCTGGCCGATGCCCGCTCGCGTCACGAGAAGCTGCCTTCGTTGATGCGTCTGGCGTGGTACGCCGGGCCGCCGCTCAACAGTGGCGAGCGCTGGCGCCTGGCGGTAAAGCTCAAGCGCCCGGGTGGTTTGCTCAATCCCGATGCCTTTGATTACGAAGCCTGGCTGTTGGCGCAACGCATTGGCGCGACCGGCACGATCAAGGATGGTCAGCGCTTGGCCGAGGCAAATTGGGCATGGCGCGACAGCATTCGGCAGCGCTTGCTTGAAGTGGACGCGCAGGGCCGGGGTGGTGCATTGGCGGCTCTGGTGCTCGGTGACGGCTCCGGGCTCAGTCGCGAGGACTGGCAGATCTTGCAGAACACCGGCACCGTGCATCTGCTGGTGATTTCCGGCCAACACATCGGGATGTTGGCGGCGGTCATCTATTTGTTGGTCGCCGGGCTGGCGCGTTTAGGACTGTGGCCGCTGCGTTGGCCCTGGCTGCCTTGGGCCTGTGGGCTGGCGTTTGCTGCGGCGCTCGGTTACGGCTTGCTCGCCGGGTTTGACGTGCCGGTGCAACGGGCCTGTGTGATGGTCGGGCTGGTGTTGCTGTGGCGCCTGCGCTTTCGCCATCTCGGCGCGTGGTGGCCGCTGTTGCTGGCATTCGATGCGCTGCTGTTGCTTGACCCGTTAGCCAGTCTGCGTCCGGGGTTGTGGCTGTCGTTCGCCGCGGTGGGGATTTTGATTTTCACCTTCCGCGGGCGACTCGGTGCGTGGAAATGGTGGCAGACCTGGACTCGCGCGCAATGGCTGATTGCGCTGGGGCTGTGCCCGGTGTTGCTGGCGCTGAACCTGCCGATCGCCCCCAGTGGGCCATTGGCGAATCTGCTCGCGGTGCCGTGGGTCAGTCTGCTGGTGCTGCCGCCGGCGCTGCTCGGCACGCTGTTGTTGCCGGTGCCTTACGTCGGTGCAGGCTTGTTGTGGCTGGCCGGTGGTTTGATCGACTGGCTGTTTCGCGGCTTGTCGGTAATAGCCGGGGCCTGGCCGGCGTGGATCTCGCCGTCGCTGCCGTGGTGGGGCTTGTTGATTGGCTGTCTCGGCGCCGTGTTGTTGCTGTTGCCGCGCGGAGTGCCATTGCGACCGTTGGGCTGGCCGTTGCTGTTGATTCTGCTGGCGCCGCCTCGCGAGCGAGTGGCCGAGGGCCTGGCCGATGTCTGGCAGCTCGATGTCGGTCAGGGCCTGGCGATCCTGATCCGCACGCGTCATCATGCGTTGCTCTACGACGCCGGTCCACGCTTCGGCGATTTCGATCTGGGGGAGCGGGTGGTGCTGCCGGCGCTGCACAAACTGGGGGTTAACCGCATCGATCTGATGCTGCTCAGTCATGCCGACGCCGACCATGCCGGTGGTGCATTGGCGGTATCGCGGGGCCTGAAAGTGACGCGGGTGATCAGCGGCGATCCGCCGGGGCTGCCCGCCATCCTGCAGGCCGAGGCCTGTGAAAGCGGGCGCCAATGGCAATGGGACGGGGTCCGGTTTCAGCTGTGGCAATGGTCGGCGGCCCATGACAGCAATCAGCGCTCTTGCGTGTTGCAGATCGAGGCCAATGGCGAGCGTCTGCTGCTGACCGGTGATATCGACACGGCTGCCGAACGGGGTCTGCTGGAGAGTCCGTTGGCGGTGCCGACGCACTGGCTGCAAGCACCGCACCACGGCAGCCGCAGTTCCTCATCGATGGCTTTGCTGCGGGCATTACGCCCCCATTCGGTGCTGATCTCCCGGGGGCAGGGCAATTCGTTCGGTCATCCACACCCGCTGGTGCTCGCGCGTTATCGCCAGCAAGGGCTGCGCATCTACGACAGCGCGCAGCACGGCGCCATCCATCTGCGTCTGGGCAGCTTTCAGTCGCCGTGGCTGATGCGTCAACCACGGCGTTTCTGGCGCTGAAACACCATTGATCGCAGGATCGCCGAATGCGGCATCAGGTCGTCGGGGCAGCGGGTCTTAATCGCGAACCGGTATGGTAAAGTGGCGCACTTTTTCGAGGGGACTGTCACTGTGTGGGAATTGGTCAAATCCGGCGGCTGGATGATGTTGCCGATCATTCTGAGTTCCATCGCGGCCATGGCGATTGTCGCCGAGCGCCTGTGGACCCTGCGCGCCAGCCGCGTCACCCCCGAGCATCTGCTGGGTCAGGTCTGGGTCTGGATCAAGGACAAGCAGCTCAATAAAGAAAAACTCAAGGAATTGCGCGCCAATTCGCCGCTGGGTGAAATCCTCGCCGCGGGCCTGGCCAACTCCAAGCATGGTCGCGAGATCATGAAGGAATGCATCGAAGAAGCCGCCGCGCGGGTGATTCACGAGCTCGAACGCTACGTCAACGCGCTGGGCACGATTGCCGCCATGTCGCCGTTGCTGGGCCTGTTGGGCACGGTACTGGGCATGATCGACATTTTCAGCGCCTTCACCGGTTCCGGCATGACCACCAACGCCTCGGTCCTGGCCGGCGGTATTTCCAAGGCACTGATTACCACTGCGGCGGGCCTGATGGTCGGTATTCCGTCGGTGTTCTTCCATCGTTTCCTGCAACGCCGCATCGATGAGCTGGTGGTGGGCATGGAGCAGGAAGCGATCAAACTGGTCGAAGTGGTGCAGGGCGACCGTGACGTCGATCTGGCCGGGGACAAAGCGTGAAATTCCGTCGCAAGCCCCGGGAAACGATCGACATCAACCTCGCGTCGCTGATCGACGTGGTGTTCATCCTGTTGCTGTTTTTCGTCGTGACCACCACCTTCACCCGCGAAACCCAGTTGCGCGTCGATCTGCCGGAATCGGTCAGCGGATCGCCCGCCGAAGACCAGCAGCTCAAGCAGCTGGACGTCGCAATCAGCGCCGAAGGCGTGTTCTCGGTGAACAACAAGATTCTGCCGAAAAACGACCTGGCGACGCTGATGGAAGCCATGCAGAAAGAAGCCAACGGTGACACCAGCATGCCGTTGTCGATCAGCGCTGACGGCAAGACCCAACACCAGTCGGTGATCACCGCCATGGACGCGGCCGGCAAGCTCGGTTTCAGCCATCTGCGCATGACCACGGTCGAGGCGGCGCCCAAATCCTGATGAGCCTGTCCGATCGTTTGCTCGCCGCGTGGTATCAGGGGCATCCTGCCCTGACGCTGCTGCGGCCGCTGGAAATGCTCTACCGCCGCGTGGTGGTCAACAAGCGTCAGCGCTTTCTCGACGGTGAAGGCCAGATCTATCAGCCACCGGTACCGTTGATCGTGGTCGGCAACATCACCGTCGGCGGCACCGGCAAGACACCTATGATCCTGTGGCTGATCGAACATTGCCGCCGTGCCGGCCTGCGCGTCGGCGTGGTCAGCCGTGGCTATGGCGCCAAACCGCCGCAACTGCCGTGGCGGGTCACCGCCGAGCAGAGCGCCGACGTCGCCGGCGATGAACCGCTGCTGATCGTGCAACGCACCGGCGTGCCACTGATGATCGACCCAGATCGCAGCGCAGCGGTCAAAGCGTTGCTCGCCAGTGAACCGCTGGATCTGATCCTCTCCGACGATGGCATGCAGCATTACCGCTTGGCGCGGGATCTGGAG
This sequence comes from Pseudomonas sp. B21-051, assembly GCF_024748795.1. NCBI lineage: Bacteria > Pseudomonadati > Pseudomonadota > Gammaproteobacteria > Pseudomonadales > Pseudomonadaceae > Pseudomonas > Pseudomonas sp. B21-051. The sequence goes on along the minus strand of NZ_CP087166.1, from coordinate 4,332,641 downwards.
CTGGTGCTGATTGACGCCGCCCGTGGCCTGGGCAACCAGCGCTGCCTGCCGGCCGGTCCGTTGCGCGAGCCGATCGAGCGCCTGCAAAGCGTCGATGGCGTGTTGTTCAACGGTGCCACTGCGGATCGTGAAGACGGTTTCGCCTTTCACCTGCAACCGACCGCACTGGTCAATCTGCGCAGCGGCGAGCGCAAGCCGCTGGCACATTTTGCGCCCGGTCAATCGGTGCACGCGGTGGCCGGGATCGGCAATCCGCAACGTTTCTTCAATACCCTCGAAGCGCTAGACTGGCGCGCAGTGCCCCATGCGTTTGCCGACCACGCCGAATACAGCGTGCAGGCCTTGAATTTCACACCGTCATTGCCGTTGGTGATGACCGAAAAGGACGCGGTGAAGTGCCGTGCCTTCGCAGCAGACGACTGGTGGTATCTGGCGGTCGATGCCGTGCCGTCACCGGCCTTCGTGGCCTGGTTCGACACCCAGCTGATGCGCCTGTTGCCCGATCGTCTTTTGCCTTAACTCTTTATCCAGGGAATGTTCATGGACACCAAATTGCTCGACATCCTCGCGTGCCCGATCTGCAAAGGCCCGCTCAAGCTCAGCGCCGACAAGACCGAACTGATCAGCAAGGGCGCCGGTCTGGCCTATCCGATCCGCGACGGCATCCCGGTGATGCTCGAAAGCGAAGCGCGCACCCTGACCACTGACGAGCGTCTGGATAAATGACCACTGCTTTCACCGTTGTCATCCCGTCGCGTTACGCCTCGACCCGCCTGCCAGGCAAACCGCTGCTGGATATCGCCGGCAAGCCGATGATCCAGCATGTCTGGGAGCAGGCGAGCAAAAGCAGCGCCAGCCGTGTGGTGGTCGCGACCGACGATGCGCGCATCGTCGAGGCGTGCAAAGTGTTCGGCGCGGAAGTAGTGCTGACCCGTGAAGATCACAATTCCGGGACTGACCGCCTGGCGGAAGTCGCGGCGAAGCTGGGTCTTGCGCCGGACGCGATCGTGGTCAATGTGCAGGGTGATGAGCCGCTGATCCCGCCAAGTGTGATCGATCAGGTCGCGGCCAATCTCGCGGCCCACACCGAAGCGCGCATGGCCACCCTGGCCGAGCCGATCGAAGACGTCGAAACCCTGTTCAACCCGAACGTGGTCAAGGTCGTCAGCGACCTCAACGGTCTGGCGCTGACCTTCAGCCGCGCAACCCTGCCATGGGCGCGTGACGCCTTCGCCAAGAGCCGCGAGCAGTTGCCGGAAGGCGTGCCGTACCGTCGCCACATCGGCATTTACGCCTACCGCGCCGGCTTCCTCCAGGACTTCGTGAACTGGGGCCCGTGCTGGCTGGAAAACACTGAATCCCTCGAACAGCTGCGTGCTCTGTGGCATGGCGTGCGAATTCATGTTGCCGATGCGTTGATCGCGCCGCCGACCGGGGTCGACACCGTTGAAGACCTCGAGCGCGTTCGTCGCCTGCTGGGGGCCTGATGCGCGTTCTGTTCGTGTGCCTGGGCAACATCTGCCGTTCGCCCACTGCCGAAGGCGTGTTGCGTCACAAATTGCGCGCAGCGGGGCTGGCGGATCAGGTCGAAGTGGCCTCCGCCGGCACCGGTGACTGGCACGTCGGCAATCCGCCGGACAAACGCAGCCAGGCTGCAGCCAAGGTGCGCGGTTATGACCTGTCGGCGCAACGTGCGCAGCAGGTCAGCCGCGCCGATTTCGCCAGTTACGACCTGATTCTGGCCATGGACAACAGCAACCTGCGCAACCTCAAGGCTCTGCAGCCGTCCACTGGCAAGGCTGAGCTGGATCTGTTCCTGCGCCGTTATGCCGGGGTGGTCGATGAAGTGCCGGATCCGTACTACGACGGCGATCAGGGTTTCGAGCAGGTGCTGGATCTGATCGAGGCGGCGTGCGACCAATTGTTGATCGAAGTGAAGGGCCGGTTATGAGTTTGCAGCTTCAATCACAGGTTTCGCTGAAACCGTTCAACAGTTTTGGCGTGGATGTGCGTGCGCAGATGTTTGCCGAGGCCCACAGCGACGCCGACGTGCGCGAAGCCCTGGCCTATGCAACTGCCCATAACCTGCCGTTGCTAGTGATTGGCGGCGGAAGCAACCTGCTGCTGACTGCTGATATCCCGGCGCTGGTGCTGCGCATGGCCAGCCGAGGCATTCGGCTGATCAGCGACGACGGTAACTGCGTGGTGATCGAGGCCGAGGCCGGCGAGCCGTGGCATCCGTTCGTGCAGCACACGCTGGCGCAGGGTTTCTCCGGTCTGGAGAACCTCAGCCTGATCCCCGGCACTGTTGGCGCTGCGCCGATGCAGAACATCGGCGCCTACGGCGTCGAAATCAAGGATGTGTTCGCCGGGTTGACCGCGCTGGATCGCCAGACCGGCGAACTGCGCGACTTCAGCCTGGAAGAATGCAACTTCGCCTACCGCGACAGCCTGTTCAAGCAGCAGCCGGGGCGTTGGCTGATCCTGCGCGTGCGCTTCAAGCTTGATCGAGTTGCCCACCTGCATCTGGAATACGGCCCGGTGCGTCAGCGCCTGACCGAGCAAGGCATCGAGCAACCGACGCCAAGCGATGTCAGCCGCGCAATCTGCAGTATCCGCAGCGAAAAACTGCCGGATCCGGCGGTACTCGGCAATGCAGGCAGCTTTTTCAAGAATCCGCTGGTATCAGCGGCGCTGGTCGAGCAGATCAAGGCGCAGCACCCGGATCTGGTGGCTTATGCGCAAGCGGACGGGCAGATGAAACTGGCCGCAGGCTGGCTGATCGAGCGCGCTGGCTGGAAAGGTTTCCGTGAGGCCGATGCCGGCGTGCATAAATTGCAGGCGCTGGTGCTGGTCAACTACGGCACCGCGACCGGTCTGCAGTTGCTCGATCTGGCGCAACGCATCCAGAAAGATATTGCCGAACGTTTCAATGTCGAGCTGGAAATGGAGCCGAACCGCTATTGAGGCTACGCTTTCACGCAGCACCCAGAGCCCTGCACGAATAGAAAATGCAGGGCTTTTTTGTTGATCGCGGGGTTGACGCAAACCGTCGACCATAACCGAAACCCTCTGCGGGTGAACCCATGTTTAACCTGAAACTTCAGGTCTGGCACTCTCAACAGCGGATATCCGCCTGATGGACAGCGCCGATCTCAACGTCCTGCGCAGGGTGCTCGAATGGCGCCGTGCCGGGCAGCGGGTGGTGCTGTTCAGCGTGGTGCAGACCTGGGGCACCGCGCCCCGGGCACCCGGCGCGATGCTCGCGTTGCGCGAGGACGGCGTGGTGATCGGCTCGGTGTCGGGCGGTTGTGTCGAGGATGACTTGATCGCCCGTCTGCACGACGGGCGCATCGCCAGCGACGGGCCACCGGTGCAACTGATTACCTACGGCGTCACCCGGGAAGAAGCCGCGCGTTTCGGCTTGCCCTGTGGCGGCACGCTGCGCCTGACCGAGGAGCGGGTCGCTGATCCGGCGTGGGTCGCCGAGTTGCTCGCGCGTTGTGAAGCGCATGAAATTGTCGCCCGTGAGCTGAACATCGAAACCGGTGAGGTTGTGCTGTCGGCGGCGAGCAAATCCGATGTGCTGGCATTCGACGGCAAGACCTTGCGCGCCATTTATGGCCCGCGCTGGCGGCTGCTGTTGATCGGCGCCGGACAGCTGTCCCGTTATGTGGCCGATATGGCCCGGCTGCTGGATTTCGAAGTGCTGATCTGCGATCCGCGTACCGAGTTCGTCTACGGTTGGGAAGAGCACCACGGACGGTTCGTCCCGGGTATGCCGGATGACGCGGTGTTGAGCATTCAGACGGACGAACGCACAGCCATCGTCGCGCTGACTCACGATCCCCGTCTGGATGATATGGCGTTGCTCACCGCGCTCGATTCACCGGCCTTCTATGTCGGTGCATTGGGTTCGCGGGTCAACAGCCAGAAGCGTCGGGACAATCTGGCTCAGCTAGGCTTGTCAGAATCAGCCATTGCGCGATTGCACGGGCCGATTGGTCTGCACATCGGCAGTCATTCGCCAGCGGAGATTGCCCTGTCGTTATTGGCGGAGATTGTGGCGATCAAGAACGGCGTCGAGTTGAAGCAGAAGAATGTCGTGGAGGGCGCATGAGTCGATCCATCGCTGTAATCGTACTGGCGGCGGGCGAGGGCAGTCGCTTTCGTCAGGTTGCCGGTGCCGACAAGGACAAGCTGCTGGCCGATTGCACCGGGCGCGATGGCGCGGTGCGTTCGGTGATCGAGCAGGTGCTGGTGAATCTGCCGGCCAATCTCGACAAGCGTGTGCTGGTGACCACTGAAGCACGACCGCAGGCCATGCGCATGGCGCAGGCCTATGGCTGTGCGGTGGTCACGATTGAATCGACCGGGATGGGTGACAGTATTGCGGCTGGCGTCGCAGCCTGCCCCGAGGCGGATGGCTGGTTGATCGTACTGGGTGACATGCCGTTTATCCTGCCGTCGAGTATTGAACGGGTGGCGGCGGCGATTGCCGAGGATGCGGTGAGTGTGCCGGTGCAGGAGGGCGAGTTCGGCCATCCGGTGGGGTTCGGGCGTTCGTTCGGGCCGGGGTTGCAGACGTTGAGTGGCGATCGCGGGGCCAGACCGTTGTTCAAGCAGGGGCGGGTGGTGGAAGTGGCGGTGGATGATCCCGGGGTGTTGTGGGATATCGATGTGCCCGAGGCGTTGGCTTTTAGATAACGGCAAGATCAACAGATCGCAGCCTTCGGCAGCTCATACAGGAGCTGCGATCTTTTGATCTTCTAAATGGAATAAAAAAGCCCCGCCAGGTTTTCACCGGGCGGGGCTTTTTATTGGCTTTCGGAATCAGACGAGCGGTTTAGGCTCGTGTTCTTTTTCCTCGGCCGCTTGGTGATGCTCGACCGCGTCCTGAACGGAGCGTGGTGCTTCGGCGATCACCGACTCAACCACCGCTTCTTCAGTCACGGCAGCAACTTCGACCACTTCAGCAGCCGGAGCAGCAGCGGCAGCCAGTTCGGCTTCCTTCTGCAGACGCTCGGCTTCACGCTTGCGGCGACGCACTTCACGTGGGTCGTTTGGCGCACGGCCGTTTGGCGTCAGGGCGCTGACCGGAGTGGCTTCAACCACTGGAGCAGGGGCTTCGGCAACCACTGGCGCTTCGACCACCGGTGTTTCAACCACTGGCGCTGGAGCAGGTTCGGCGGCTTCGACCACTGGCGCGGCAGCCTTGGCTTCTTCAACCACTGGGGCTTCAACGACTGGCGCTGGCATTTCAGCGACGGCAGGCTCGGCAACCCAGTTGAACGCGGTCTGTTCTTCGCGAACTTCACGCACGGTTTCGGTCACGGTTTCAGCGACGGTTTCAGCAGCCGGCTCAGCAGCCACAACTGGCGCTTCAATGGCAGGTTCTGCAGCAGCTTCAACCTGAGGCAGCGTTTCTTGAACCGGTGCCACTTCGACTTCCGGAGCAGCAACCACTTCCACTGGGGTAGTGGCCTCAACCACCGGCGCTTCCACTGGAGCGGTTTCCTGAACAGCGGCGGTGGCGCGTTCGGCTTGCTCGTGAGCCTGTGCTTCGGCCGGAGCGCTGATCACGCTGCTGGCAACAGCAGCAGTGACGGCGAGGCCGGCAGCCAGATCGGCAGCGCTTGGTGCGGCGGCGTTTTCGCCGGACTCGGATTCTTCCGAACCTTCGATCACGTTGCCGTTGGCATCACGCTGACGCTCGCGACGGTTGCTGCGACGACGCTGACCACGGGAGCGACGACGTGGACGATCACCTTCAGCGTTGTCCTGACCGTCTTCCGACAGCTGCTCTTCACCGGTAATCACTTCTTCTTCGGCTACCGCACCAGCCTGTTCGGCACGTGGTTGACGCTCTTCACGCGGTGGGCGTGGAGCACGCTCTTCGCGAGGCTGACGGGCCGGACGCTCTTCTGCGACCACAGCGGCAGCGGCAGCGGCTACTGGTGCAGCCGGAGCGGCGTCCAGTGGTTCGCGCAGTTCACGTACACGCTCTTCACGCTCGCCACGTGGCTTGCGGTCTTCACGTGGAGCACGTGGTGCACGTTCCTCACGCGGAGCGCGGGGTGCGCGTTCTTCGCGGGCGACTGGCGCCTCGGTACGGGCTTCACGCGGCTCGCGGACTTCACGGGCTTCACGTGGCTGACGCTCTTCACGCGGCTCGCGTGGTGCGCGTTCTTCACGCGGTGCACGTTCTTCGCGCGGTTTGCGCTCTTCATCGCGGCGACCGTTACGGTTACGGCTCTGCTGACGACCGTTGCGACGCTCTTCGTTGCGGGCCGGACGCTCGGTGGCCGGTTTTTCAACGACGACCGGAGCGGCTGGCTCTTCTTTGGTCGCGAACAGGCTGACCAGCGATTTCACCAGGCCCTTGAACAGGCTTGGCTCTGGCGCGGCAACCGGAGCCGGTGCAGCAGCGGCAGGCGCGGCGACTTCGGTCGGCACCGGCGCATTGGCACGGGCCGGCGCAGTCTTGACCGCAGCTTCCTGGCGAACCAGGGTGCGGGTGGCAGCGGCTGGCTGGACTTCTTCGACTTCGGCAGCAGCCGCAGCGATTTCGTAGCTGGACTGGTTGGTCGCAGCTTCCGGGCTGTCGTCACGCAGACGCTGAACTTCGAAGTGCGGGGTTTCGAGGTGATCGTTCGGCAGAATGACGATACGGGCACGGGTGCGCAGTTCGATCTTGGTGATCGAGTTGCGTTTTTCGTTGAGCAGGAACGCGGCGACCGGGATCGGCACCTGAGCGCGCACTTCGGCAGTGCGGTCTTTCAGGGCTTCTTCTTCGATCAGGCGCAGGATTGCCAGAGACAGCGATTCGACGTCACGGATGATGCCGGTGCCGTTGCAGCGCGGGCAGACGATGCCGCTGCTTTCGCCCAGCGATGGACGCAGGCGCTGACGGGACATTTCCAGCAGGCCGAAGCGCGAGATGCGGCCGATCTGCACGCGAGCGCGGTCGGCTTCCAGGCATTCGCGGACTTTCTCTTCCACGGCGCGCTGGTTCTTGGCCGGGGTCATGTCGATGAAGTCGATGACGATCAGGCCGCCGATGTCGCGCAGGCGCAACTGACGGGCGATTTCTTCGGCGGCTTCAAGGTTGGTCTGCAGAGCGGTTTCTTCGATGTCGCTGCCTTTGGTGGCGCGCGCCGAGTTGATGTCGATGGACACCAGGGCCTCGGTCGGATCGATGACGATGGAGCCGCCGGAAGGCAGTTCGACGACGCGCTGGAAAGCGGTCTCGATCTGGCTTTCGATCTGGAAACGGTTGAACAGCGGCACGCTGTCTTCATACAGCTTGATCTTGCTGGCGTACTGCGGCATCACCTGGCGGATGAAGGTCAGGGCTTCGTCCTGGGCTTCAACGCTGTCGATCAGCACTTCGCCGATGTCCTGGCGCAGGTAATCGCGGATGGCGCGGATGATCACGTTGCTTTCCTGATAGATCAGGAATGGCGCGGAGCGATCCAGCGAGGCTTCTTTGATGGCAGTCCACAGTTGCAGCAGGTAGTCGAGGTCCCACTGCATTTCTTCGCTGCTGCGGCCCAGGCCGGCAGTGCGCACGATCAGACCCATGTCGGCGGGTGCAACCAGGCCGTTCAGCGCTTCACGCAGTTCGTTGCGCTCTTCGCCTTCGATGCGACGGGAGATACCGCCGGCACGCGGGTTGTTCGGCATCAGCACGAGGTAACGACCGGCCAGGCTGATGAAGGTGGTCAGGGCGGCGCCCTTGTTGCCACGTTCTTCTTTTTCGACCTGAACGATGACTTCCTGGCCTTCGCTCAGGACGTCCTTGATGTTGACGCGGCCTTCAGGGGCTTTCTTGAAGTATTCGCGGGAGATTTCTTTGAGGGGCAGGAAGCCGTGGCGCTCAGAGCCGAAATCGACAAAGGCAGCCTCAAGGCTTGGTTCGATGCGAGTGATACGGCCTTTGTAGATGTTGGCCTTCTTCTGCTCGCGTGCACCGGATTCGATGTCCAGGTCGTAGAGGCGTTGGCCATCTACCAGTGCAACACGCAACTCTTCGGGTTGAGTTGCGTTAATCAGCATTCTTTTCATGTAGTACCGTCGGTTTCCGGGCTGCCGGAAACGGCGTTCGGCACACACGACTTCTCACGGTCGGTGTCAGGTGCGTCGGGAGTGGTTGGCCATTCCCGTGTCCAGCGATGTCAGGCCAATTGGGCCGATATCGCGACGTACGCGTCCTGCTTGCTGTGGCTACTTAAGCACTCAGTCAGGAGGAGGAATCAACCAGCGGCTGTGGACGAGATGAAGCGTCTTGATAAAGCCTATTGCTACACAGTCCGGCGGTTGTGCATCTCCACCCTACACGTATCCCTGATAATTCGGGTGCTGCCGCGCGCAGAATCCGCAGCGGGTTGGCATTTACCGTGAGCTCCGAAAGGGGAGGTCACGCATCATGGCTAATTCAGGCGATGTTTCCGAAGCCTTCGCTCGGGGTCATCTGCAGCTGACTGCACTTTGTGAACTGGCCTCGAATATTTGCCTGTCAGGCGAGTGAAAACTCTGCTCGACGGTGTAATTCAGGCCTCATGTCACCTGCGCTTGTTACAACTGCAAACTCCACCGTTACGTAGCGAAAGCCCCGTAGGACGGCCTCGCGTCCTGGTGAATTGCGTTGGTCAGGGCCGGTTTTTGACCGTGGTTCCGCTGTCCAGGCCGCTTTTGGCGGCGTTCGCGACTATAGCAGCAATGATTAAGTGCTTCAATTCCATAAAAATTGTTATCATCCGCGGCATGACAACTACTGCCCCTTCGACTCCAGGCGTTCAACTGCTTGAAGTCTCGCCGGAGTATGCCGGCCAACGAATCGACAATTTCCTGCTAGCCCGGCTCAAAGGCGTGCCCAAGACCTTGATTTACCGCATTTTGCGTAAGGGCGAAGTGCGCGTGAACAAGGGTCGGATCAAGCCCGAATACAAGCTGCAGGCCGGCGATATCGTGCGCGTGCCGCCGGTTCGTGTGCCTGAGCGCGACGAACCGGTGCCACTGGCCCAGGGCCTGTTGCAGCGTCTGGAAGCCTCGATCGTCTACGAAGATAAAGCCCTGATCGTGATCAACAAGCCCGCCGGCATTGCGGTTCACGGCGGCAGTGGCTTGAATTACGGGGTGATCGAAGCCTTTCGTCAGTTGCGCCCCGACGCCAAGGAGCTGGAGCTGGTTCACCGGCTCGACCGTGACACCTCCGGCCTGTTGATGATCGCCAAGAAGCGCAGCATGTTGCGCCACTTGCATGCCGCCTTGCGCGGTGACGGTGTCGACAAGCGCTACATGGCGCTGGTGCGCGGCAACTGGGCGACCTCGATCAAGCAAGTCCGTGCGGCGCTGGGCAAGAGCAACCTGCGCTCCGGTGAGCGTATGGTCGAGGTCGACGAGGAGGAAGGCAAGGAATCAGTGACCGTGTTCAAGGTCCTGCGGCGTTTCGGCGACTTTGCCACCCTGATCGAAGCCAAGCCGATCACCGGGCGCACCCACCAGATCCGCGTCCACACCTTGCACGCCGGGCACTGCATTGCCGGCGACACCAAGTACGGCGATGACGGTTTCAGCAAGGAAATCCGTGATCTGGGCGGCAAGCGTCTGTTCCTGCACGCCTACATGCTGAGCGTGCCGCTGCCCGATGGCGGTGAGCTGAAGTTGCAGGCGCCAGTGGATGAAATGTGGGCCAAGACCGTGGAGCGATTGAGTGCGCCCATCTGATTACAAACTGCTGATTTTCGATTGGGACGGCACCCTCGCCGATTCCATTGGTCGGATTGTCGAGGCGATGCATTCTGCGTCCGCGCGTTCCGGTTTCGAGTTGCGCGATGATTTTACCGTCAAGGGCATCATCGGCCTGGGCTTGCCCGAGGCGATCCGCACCTTGTACCCGGACATCAGCGATGCCGAAATGACCTTGTTTCGCGAGTATTACGCCGATCACTACATCGCGGCGGAAGCCGTGCCTTCGCCGTTGTTCGAAGGTGTAGTCGAGTCGATGGCGTCGTTTCGCGAGCAGGGTTATCACCTGGCGGTCGCAACCGGCAAGAATCGGCGCGGACTGGATCGGGTGCTCAAGGCCAATGGCTGGGAAGATTATTTCGATATCACCCGCGCCGCTGACGAGACTGCGAGCAAGCCGCATCCGCTGATGCTCGAGCAGATTCTCGCGCATTGTCGCGTACGGCCCGAGCAGGCGCTGATGGTCGGGGATTCGTCCTTCGATCTGCTGATGGCGCGTAACGCGGGCATGGCGTCGGTTGCGGTCAGCTACGGCGCGCAGTCGATCGAGTCGCTGCAGCAGTTCGAGCCGCGCCTGTCGATCGACCGTTTTAGTGAATTGCACGCCTGGCTGGGGCAGCAGGCTTAATACGTTTTTGCTGGGGTACAGCGCATGACCGACGAATGGAAAGCACCGGCCAAGGCAAGTGCCGACGACGGTGACGAGAAAAGCTGGAAGCTGCTGGAAAAGACTTTGCTGGCCAGTGTGCAGGAGCAGCGTCGCTCGCGGCGTTGGGGGATTTTCTTCAAGCTGCTGACGTTTGTTTATCTGTTTGTTGCGCTGATCCTGTTCACGCCGCTGATGGATATGGAGAAGAGCGCCACCCGTGGCCCGAACTACACCGCGCTGATCGACGTCACCGGCATGATTGCCGACAAGGAGCCTGCCAGTGCCGACAACATCGTCGGTAGCCTGCGAGCAGCCTTCGAGGACAAGAAGGTCAAGGGCGTGATCCTGCGGATCAACAGTCCGGGCGGCAGCCCGGTGCAGTCGGGTTATGTGTATGACGAGATCAAGCGTCTGCGCGGTCTGCACCCGGATACCAAGGTGTATGCGGTGATTTCCGATCTCGGTGCGTCCGGTGCCTATTACATCGCCAGTGCCGCGGATCAGATCTATGCCGACAAGGCCAGTCTGGTCGGCTCCATCGGTGTAACGGCGGCCGGTTACGGATTTGTCGGCACCATGGACAAGCTGGGCGTCGAGCGTCGCACTTACACCTCGGGCGAGCACAAATCGTTTCTGGATCCGTTCCAGCCGCAGAAGCCTGACGAAACCGCATTCTGGCAGACCGTGCTGGATACCACGCACAAGCAGTTCATCAATAGCGTCAAGCAGGGTCGTGGCGATCGCTTGAAGGACAAGGAGCATCCGGAGCTGTTCTCCGGGCTGGTCTGGTCCGGCGAGCAGGCGCTGCCGTTGGGCTTGATCGATGGGCTGGGCAATGCCAGCTCGGTGGCGCGGGATGTGATTGGCGAGAAAGAACTGGTGGATTTCACTGTGCAGGAGTCGCCGTTCGACCGCTTCTCGAAGAAGCTCGGCGCCAGTGTGGCTGAGCAGTTGGCGATGTGGATGGGGTTCCACGGGCCTTCGTTGCGTTAAATTACCGGTAGATCAAAAGATCGCAGCCTGCGGCAGCTCCTACAGAGATCAAGATCAATGTAGGCGCTGCCGCGGGCTGCGATCTTTTGCTTTAAGGGATTTGCACGCCCTCGGCCAGCAACATGTCGATCAGCCGAATCAGCGGCAGGCCGATCAGGCTGGTGGCATCAGGCCCTTCGGTGGATTGGAACAGGCTCACGCCCAAACCTTCGGCCTTGAAGCTGCCGGCGCAGTCGTAGGGCTGCTCCAGGCGCAGGTAGCGCTCGATGCGTGCTTCGTCGAGCTGGCGCATGTGCACGGTAAACGGCACGCAGTCGACCTGGCAGTGGCTGGTCTGGCTGTTGAGCAGGGCCAGGCCGGTGAGGAAGGTCACGCTGGCGCCGCTGGCGGCCAGCAGTTGCTCGCGAGCCTTGTCGAAGATGTGCGGCTTGCCGATGATCCGGTCGCCGAGCACTGCGACCTGGTCCGAGCCGATAATCAGATGAGCAGGGTGGCTGGCCGCCAGTGCGCGGGCTTTCTGTTCGGCGAGGCGCTTGACCAGTTCGATGGCGGATTCGCCCGGCCGGTGGCTTTCGTCGATATCCGGCGAACTGCAGACGAACGGCAGGTGCAGGCGGGCGAGCAATTCCCGGCGATAGGTCGAGCTCGAAGCAAGTAATAAAGGCAGCATTGGCGTCTCCTGAGGCAGGCGCGAATTCTAGCGGAGGCACGCAAGTGACGGACAGGGCACAATTTCCTTTGACATGGGTGGGTGCATCCCTATAATGCTGCGCCTATGTTGAATGACCCGATTCCACCTCACGTTGACCCGCGCAAATTGGCTGACCGTGGCACCACCCTTCAAGGTGAACTGCTGCTGGCCGATTTGAAGAGACTCTGCGACCCGCTTTCCGACGATGTCGGTACGGTGCAGGCCAAATTCGTTTTTGAACGAGATGAACGTAAATCTGTGGTGATCCACAGCTTTATCGACACCGAAGTCAAAATGGTTTGCCAGCGTTGTCTTGAGCTGGTCACCCTGCCGATCCACAGCGAATGCAGTTACGCTGTAGTGAAGGAGGGTGCGAATACCCAGTCGTTACCGAAAGGTTATGACGTGCTGGAACTGGGCGAAGATCCATTGGATCTGCAGTCACTGATCGAGGAGGAGCTTCTGCTCGCCTTGCCCATTGTGCCTGCTCATCATCCGGAAGAATGCCAGCAGCCGGCGGGAGCAGATGAACCCGAACCGAGCGAGGACGAGGTAACGCGGTCCAACCCGTTCAGTGTATTGGCGCAGTTAAAGCGTGACCCAAACGTTTAGGAGTTAATCAATTATGGCTGTTCAGCAGAACAAAAAATCCCGCTCTGCCCGTGACATGCGCCGTTCGCACGACGCTCTCGAGGCTAGCACCCTGTCTGTAGAAAAAACCACTGGTGAAGTTCACCTGCGTCACCACGTATCGCCAGAAGGCGTATACCGTGGCCGTAAAGTGATCGACAAGGGCGCTGACGAGTAATCACTTGTTCGCTCAAGTCATCGCGATTGACGCAATGGGCGGGGACTTCGGTCCCCGCAGCATTGTTCAGGCCAGCCTTGCTTGCCTTTCTGCTACGCCCTCGCTGCACCTGACCCTCGTCGGTCAACCCTCCCTACTTGAAGAACTGATCAACGGCCAATCGGCTGCCGATCGCGCGCGCCTGACGATTGTTCCGGCGTCTGAAGTCATCACCATGGACGAAAAGCCGACCCAGGCCTTGCGTGGCAAGCCGGATTCGTCGATGCGTGTCGCCCTGGAACTGGTGCGTGACGGCAAGGCCCAGGCCTGTGTCAGCGCCGGCAACACCGGGGCCTTGATGGCGTTGTCGCGTTTCGTGCTCAAAACGTTGCCGGGGATTGATCGACCGGCGATGGTGGCGGCGATTCCGACGCAGAAGGGCTACTGCCAGTTGCTCGATCTGGGTGCGAACGTCGACTGCAGCGCCGAGCATCTGTTGCAGTTCGCGGTGATGGGTTCGGTGGCCGCGCAGACGCTGGGCATTGCCCGGCCGCGTGTCGCGTTGCTGAATATCGGCACCGAAGACATCAAGGGCAATCAGCAGGTCAAGCTGGCGGCGACCCTGCTGCAGGCTGCGCGCGGCATCAACTACATCGGTTTTGTCGAGGGCGATGGCCTGTATCGCGGCGAGGCGGATGTGGTGGTCTGTGACGGTTTTGTCGGCAATATCCTGCTCAAGTCCAGCGAAGGCCTGGCGACGATGATCGCCGCGCGCATCGAGGCCTTGTTCAAAAAAAGCTTTGCTTCCCGTGTGGTAGGTGCTTTGGCCCTGCCATTGATGAAGCGCCTGCAGGCTGATCTGGCGCCGGCGCGACATAACGGCGCAAGCTTCCTCGGCTTGCAGGGTATCGTGGTGAAAAGTCACGGTTCGGCTGGGGTTCAGGGCTTTCAGAGCGCGATTCAGCGCGCGCTGATCGAGATTCAGGAGAACCTGCCCGAGCGCCTCCACGGTCGTCTGGAGGATTTGTTGTCTTAGGCGTTTTCGTCGGACAATGCTTAAATGTGACCGCCCGGTTCAAAGGGCCATCCAACTGTCAGTTTCTTGCGTCCCCCAGTGGGGCGTCATTTATCGACGACAAGATCATTAGGGGCTTGTTACATGTCTGCTTCCCTCGCATTCGTCTTTCCAGGACAGGGTTCGCAGTCCCTCGGCATGCTCGCCGAGCTGGGCGCGGAATATCCGTTGATCCTCGAAACATTCAAAGAAGCATCCGATGCTCTGGGCTATGACCTGTGGGCGCTGACCCAGCAGGGCCCGGAAGAGCTGCTCAATCAAACCGATAAAACCCAACCGGCCATTCTGACCGCTTCGATCGCCCTGTGGCGTCTGTGGCTGGCTGAAGGCGGCGCGCGTCCAGCATTCGTTGCCGGTCACAGCCTGGGTGAGTACAGCGCGCTGGTTGCTGCCGGCAGCCTGAGCCTGGCTGACGCGGTCAAGCTCGTTGAACGCCGTGGCCAGTTGATGCAGGAAGCCGTTCCGGCCGGGCAGGGCGGCATGGCTGCGATCCTCGGTCTGGAAGATGCCGACGTGCTGGCAGCCTGTGCCGAAGCGGCGCAGGGCGAAGTGGTCAGCGCGGTGAACTTCAACTCGCCGGGCCAAGTGGTCATCGCCGGTGCCAAGGCTGCGGTTGAACGTGCCATCGAAGGCTGCAAGGCCCGTGGCGCCAAGCGTGCCATGCCGTTGCCAGTGAGCGTGCCATCGCACTGCGAACTGATGCGTCCGGCTGCCGAGCGCTTTGCCGAATCCATAGCCGCCATCGACTGGCAGGCACCGCAGATCCCGGTGGTACAGAACGTCAGCGCGCAAGTGCCGGCCGATCTGGAGACCCTCAAGCGTGATCTGCTCGAACAACTGTACAAGCCCGTTCGCTGGGTTGAATCGGTTCAGACGCTGGCTGCCAAAGGCGCTACCAGTCTGGTCGAGTGCGGCCCGGGCAAAGTGCTGGCCGGTCTGAACAAACGTTGCGCCGAAGGCGTTTCGACTTCCAATCTCAACACCCCAGACGCTTTCGCTGCCGCCCGTGCAGCGCTGGCCTGAATCAGGAGAAACTTGCATGAGTCTGCAAGGTAAAGTTGCACTGGTCACCGGTGCAAGCCGCGGTATCGGCCAGGCTATCGCACTGGAACTGGGTCGTCAGGGCGCCATCGTCGTTGGCACCGCGACCTCCGCCAAGGGTGCCGAGGCGATTGCTGCCACGCTCAAGGAGCACGGCATTCAAGGTACCGGCCTGGAACTGAACGTCACCAGCGACGAATCCGTTGCCGCCGTGATCGCGAGCATTCAGGAGCAGTTCGGCGCGCCGGCGATTCTGGTCAATAATGCCGGCATCACCCGCGATAACCTGATGATGCGCATGAAAGACGATGAATGGTACGACGTGATTGATACCAACCTGAACAGTCTGTATCGCCTGTCCAAGGGCGTTTTGCGTGGCATGACCAAGGCGCGCTGGGGCCGAATTATCAGTATTGGCTCGGTGGTGGGTGCCATGGGCAACGCAGGCCAAGTAAACTATGCAGCCGCCAAGGCCGGTCTGGAAGGTTTCAGCCGTGCGATGGCGCGTGAAGTCGGTTCGCGTTCGATTACGGTCAACTCGGTAACCCCAGGGTTCATCGACACCGATATGACCCGCGAACTGCCGGAAGCACAGCGTGAAGCCTTGCAGACGCAGATTCCGCTGGGCCGTCTGGGACAAGCTCAAGAGATCGCCTCGGTGGTCGCTTTTCTTGCATCCGACGGTGCGGCATACGTCACTGGGGCTACAATCCCGGTGAACGGTGGGATGTACATGTAAGTAAAATGTGACGGATTGCTTCAAAAAAATGTCATACGAGCTGTCTAAAATCCGTTATAAAGCTGCAATCTATTTATAGGCAGAGGGCCGCAGGGTTTGAGGAGTGAAGCTTTCAGTTGAAAAGCTGAAAAGCCTTTCTATACACTTACCCACTGGCCAGCTGCCTGAATTTGTCCATTAGGAGTGAAAACAAGGTATGAGCACCATCGAAGAGCGCGTCAAGAAAATCGTTGCCGAGCAACTGGGCGTTAAAGAAGAAGAAGTGGTCAACACTGCTTCCTTCGTTGAAGACCTGGGTGCCGACTCCCTTGACACCGTTGAGCTGGTGATGGCTCTGGAAGAGGAATTCGAGACCGAAATCCCTGACGAAGAAGCTGAGAAGATCACTACTGTACAAGCTGCAATCGACTACGTTACTAGCCACCAGGCGTAATAGTTTGTAATCGTTGTCTGCTGTCATGGAAAAACCGCACTGCCATCATGGCGTGCGGTTTTTTCTTTAGGCCTGATGCAAAGTCGTCATTTGAAAAAGGAGAGTGCTGTGTCGCGTAGACGCGTCGTAGTCACCGGTATGGGTATGTTGTCGCCACTGGGCACGGATGTGCCGAGCAGTTGGCAGGGCATTCTGGCTGGCCGCAGTGGCATTGGTCTGATCGAACACACCGACCTTTCTGCCTATTCCACCCGTTTTGGCGGCTCGGTAAAGGGCTTCAATGTCGAGGAATACCTGTCGGTCAAGGAAGCACGCAAGCTCGACCTGTTCATTCAGTACGGTCTGGCCGCGGGTTTTCAGGCTGTTCGCAACGCCGGTCTGGAAGTCACCGACGCCAACCGTGAGCGCATTGGCGTGGCCATGGGCTCGGGCATCGGCGGTCTGACCAACATCGAAGAAACCAGCCGTACCCTGCATGAGACGGGCCCGCGTCGAATTTCGCCATTCTTCGTGCCAGGCTCGATCATCAATATGATTTCCGGTTTTCTGTCCATCCACCTGGGTGCACAGGGGCCGAACTACGCCATTTCCACTGCCTGTACCACCGGTACGCACTGCATTGGCATGGCGGCGCGCAACATCATGTACGACGAGGCCGACGTGATGATCGCTGGCGGTGCCGAGATGGCCGCGTGCGGTCTGGGCATGGGCGGCTTCGGCGCGTCCCGTGCGCTGTCGACCCGCAACGACGAGCCGACTCGCGCCAGTCGTCCATGGGACAAGGGCCGTGATGGTTTCGTGTTGTCTGACGGTGCCGGTGCGTTGGTACTCGAAGAACTCGAGCACGCCAAGGCCCGTGGCGCCACGATCTACGCCGAGCTGATCGGCTTCGGCACCAGTGGCGATGCGTTCCACATGACTTCGCCGCCTGCTGATGGCGCCGGTGCAGCCCGCTGCATCACCAATGCGCTGCGCGATGCGAAGATCAACATCGACCAGGTGCAGTACATCAACGCCCACGGTACTTCGACCCCGGCCGGCGACCTTGCCGAAGCCAACGCGATCAAGACCGTGTTCGGTGAGCACGCCTACAACCTGGCAGTCAGCTCCACCAAGTCGATGACCGGTCACCTGCTGGGTGCGGCGGGCGCGGTCGAGGCGATCTTCAGTGTGCTGGCAATCAACAGCCAGGTGGCACCGCCAACCATCAACCTCGACGAACCGGATGAAGGCTGCGATCTCGACTTCGTGCCGCACACTGCGCGCAACATGGATATCGATGTCGTACTGTCCAACTCCTTCGGGTTTGGCGGCACCAACGGCACGTTGGCGTTCCGTCGGTTCGCCGGTTGATGGACAGCTGGGTCGACGGTCAACCGGCTGACGCTCTGTCGCTGAAAGATCGCGGCCTGGCTTACGGCGATGGTCTGTTCGAGACCATTGCCGTGCACGGCGGCCAGCCGGTATTGCTGGACCGTCATCTGACGCGTCTGGCCGAGGGTTGCTCGCGGCTGGCCATCGCGGTGGATATCGAGCTGATTCGTACCGAGCTGCTGAGCTATGCGGCAGCGATGGGCGAGGGTGTGCTCAAGCTCATTCTGACCCGAGGCGACGGCTTGCGTGGCTACGCATCCGATCCTGCGGCGCAGGGCCGACGCATTCTGCAAGGCAACCCGCCTGCTGTTTATCCTGCCGTGCATGGCGAGCAGGGCGTGCGCCTGTTTCCCTGCGTCACGCGGTTATCCAACCAGCCGTTGCTGGCCGGTCTCAAGCATCTGAATCGTCTGGAACAAGTGCTCGCCCGCGCCGAATGGCACGATGTCGAACACGCCGAAGGCTTGATGCTCGATCAGGCCGGGCGCGTCATCGAAGGCGTGTTCAGCAACCTGTTTCTGGTGCGCGACGGCGTGCTGATCACTCCGGATCTGAAGCGCTGTGGCGTGGCCGGTGTGATGCGTGCTGAAATATTGTTTCAGGCCGAGTCATTGGCCATCCCCACTCAAATCACCGACATCAGCCTCGAACAGCTGCAATGGGCTGATGAAGTCTTCATGTGCAACAGCGTGTATGGCGTCTGGCCGGTCCGCGCCTACGCTGCACTGAGCTGGCCGGTTGGCCCGCTCACCCGTAAACTGCAAACCATTGCCCTTGCGCTACTGGATGCCTGATTCGTGAGACGTAAACTCTTGCTGCTGCTGGAAACCGGACTGGTTCTGGCAGGGCTGCTGATGGGCGCCAGCGCCTGGAAAATTCATTCGGCGCTGGAACAGCCCCTGAACATCACGCAGGAAGAACTGCTGGATGTGCCGAAAGGCTCGACACCGACCCGTACCTTTCTTGAACTCGAAACCGATGGAGTCATCAAGGACGCCTTCTGGTTGCGCATTTATTGGCGCTTCAACCTGGCCGGTACGCCGATCCACAGCGGCGAATACCGCATGCAGCCGGGCATGACCGTCAACGGTCTGATCGACTTGTGGAAGCGTGGCGATGTGGTGCAATACAGCCTGACGCTGGTCGAGGGCTGGAATTTCCACCAGGTCCGCGCCGCGCTGGCCAAAGATGAAAAGATCGAGCAGACCCTCAAGGGTCTGAGCGACAGCGAAGTGATGGAGAAAATCGGTCATCGCGGATTGTTCCCCGAGGGTCGATTCTTCCCGGACACTTATCGTTTCGTGCGGGGTTTCTCCGACGTCGACTTGCTGAAGAAAGCCTTTGATCGTCTCGATGAAGTGTTGGCCAAGGAGTGGGAGAACCGCTCGGCCGATGCCCCGTACAGTGAGCCGTATCAGGCGCTGATCATGGCCTCGCTGGTAGAGAAGGAGACCGGTGTGCCGCAGGAGCGTGGGCAGATTGCCGGCGTGTTTGTGCGCCGCATGGCGCTGGGCATGCAGTTGCAGACCGACCCGACCGTGATCTACGGCCTGGGCGATCGCTACACCGGCAAGCTGACCCGTGCTCATCTCAAGGAGCCGACGCCGTACAATACCTATGTGATTCCCGGATTGCCGCCGACGCCGATTGCCATGGTCGGTCGCGAGGCGATTCACGCCGCGCTCAATCCGGTGGAAGGCAACAGCCTGTATTTCGTCGCCCGTGGCGATGGTAGCCATGTGTTCTCTGATGACCTTGATGCGCACAACAGTGCAGTGCGCGAGTTCCAGCTCAAGCGCCGCGCCGATTACCGCTCCAGCCCGGCCCCGGCGAATGCGCCGGCCGCTCCGGCCACTGCGACCGAGGAGGCGATTCCTGCCGCGTCCCCGGATACCGCGCCTGAAGCGCTGCCGCAGGTTCCAGCTCAGGACCCCGCGCCGACACCGGCTCCTGCTGCCGAACCCGGCGCGACCGCACCGCAGAACGCGCAATGACTTTGATTAAGGACTGCCTGTGACTGGCTTGTTTATTACCCTGGAAGGCCCGGAAGGCGCCGGCAAGAGCACCAACCGCGAATACCTCGCCGAGCGCCTGCGTGCCGAAGGTGTCGAAGTAGTGCTGACCCGCGAGCCCGGCGGTACGCCACTCGCCGAGCGGATTCGCGATGTGCTGCTGGCCCCGGCCGATGAAGTCATGAACCCCGACACCGAGCTGCTGCTGGTGTTCGCCGCGCGCGCCCAGCATCTGGCCGAAGTGATCCGCCCGGCGCTGGCTCGCGGCGCGGTGGTGCTGTGCGATCGCTTCACCGACTCGACGTACGCCTATCAGGGCGGCGGTCGCGGTTTGTCTCTGGAACGCATTGCTGCGCTGGAGACGTTCGTTCAGGGCGACCTGCGTCCGGATCTTACGCTGATTTTCGATCTGCCAGTGGAAATCGGCCTGGCTCGCGCCACTGCCCGTGGCCGTCTGGACCGTTTTGAACTGGAAGGCCGGGCGTTTTTCGAAGCGGTACGCAATGCCTTTCTGCAGCGCGCCGAAGCCGATCCGGCGCGCTATGTGCGCATCGATGCCGGTCAGCCATTGGTCAAGGTTCAGCAATCACTGGACACCTTGATTCCGAACTTGCTGGAGCTGATTCGTGGCTGAGGCCTATCCATGGCAGGACAGCCTCTGGCAGCAACTGGCCGGACGTAGTCAGCACGCCCACGCGTACCTGCTGCACGGCCCGGCCGGGATCGGCAAGCGCGCTCTGGCCGAGCGCCTGATGGCCAGCTTGCTCTGTCAGCGGCCGACGCCCGAGGCGTGCGGCGAGTGCAAGTCCTGCCTGCTGCTCAAGGCCGGCAGCCACCCGGACAACTACATCCTGGAGCCGGAAGAAGCCGACAAGGCGATCAAGGTCGATCAGGTCCGTGATCTGGTCAGTTTCGTGGTGCAGACCGCGCAACTCGGTGGGCGCAAGGTGGTGCTGATCGAACCGGTGGAGTCGATGAACATCAACGCCGCCAACGCCTTGCTCAAGAGCCTGGAGGAGCCTTCCGGCGATACCGTGTTGTTGCTGGTCAGCCACCAGCCGAGCCGTTTGCTGCCGACAATCAAGAGCCGCTGTGTACAGCAGGCATGTCCGCTGCCGGGCGAGGCCATGAGCCTGCAGTGGCTGGCGCAAGCGCTGCCGGAGTGTTCCGAAGAGGAACGCGTCGAATTGCTGACGCTGGCGGCCGGTTCGCCATTGGCTGCGGTCAGCCTGCAGTCCCAGGGCGTGCGCGAACAGCGGGCGCAGGTGGTCGAAGGGGTGAAGAAGCTGCTCAAGCAACAGCAGTCGCCAACGCAATTGGCCGAAGAATGGAAAAACATTCCGATGCTGCGTTTGTTTGATTGGTTCTGCGACTGGTCGAGCCTGATCCTGCGTTATCAACTGACCCAGGATGAAAACGGCCTCGGTCTGACCGATATGCGCAAAGTCGTGCAGTACCTGGCGCAGAAAAGCGCCCAAGGCAAAGTCCTTGATATTCAGGACTGGATTCTCGCCCAGCGGCAGAAAGTCCTGAGCAAAGCCAACCTCAACCCGGCACTGCTGCTGGAAGCGTTGTTGGTGCAATGGGCGGGATTGCCTGGTCAAAGATAAGAATGTGTACCTAGACTCTGAACATCAGCAGTGGAGGTTAACATGAATGAAGCCATCAGCCCCGGGCCGCGCAACGGCATCCTGTCCCTGACCATCAAGGACAAATCGGTGCTTTACGCCGCCTACATGCCGTTCATCAAGAACGGTGGTCTGTTCATCCCGACCAACAAGAGCTACAAGTTGGGCGACGAGGTGTTCATGCTGCTGAACCTGATGGACGAGGCGGAGAAGATTCCGGTCGCCGGCAAGGTCGCCTGGATCACCCCCAAAGGCGCGCAAGGCAATCGTGCCGCCGGCGTCGGCGTGCAATTCAATGAAGGCGACAACACCGCCCGCAGTCGCATTGAAACCCATCTGGCCGGAGCACTGAAATCCGACCGTCCCACTCATACGATGTAAGTTGCAGTCTCTTTTATGCTCGTAGATTCCCATTGTCACCTTGATCGCCTCGACCTCGCCGCCCATGACGGCTCGCTGGATGCTGCACTCGATACGGCTCGCCAGCGTGGGGTAGGGCACTTCCTGTGTATCGGCGTGAGTGCCGACAACGCCGCTGACGTCAAAGCCCTGGCCGAGCGCTATGACGACGTCGATTGCTCGGTCGGTGTGCACCCATTGGATGTGCAACCGGGCGCGGCGCCGGCGCTGGACTGGCTGCTACACGAGCTCAATCACCCGAAAGTGGTGGCGATCGGTGAAACCGGTCTGGATTATCACTACGAGCCGGAAGCCGCCGAGCTGCAGCAGGAGTCCTTCCGTTTGCATCTGCAAGCCGCACAGCAGACCGGTAAGCCAGTGATCATCCACACCCGTGGCGCCCGTGCCGATACCCTCGAGCTGCTGCGTGAAGCGGCGTTGCCCCAGGCCGGTGTGCTGCATTGCTTCACCGAAGACTGGGACATGGCCAAGGCTGCGCTGGATATGGGTTATTACATTTCCCTGTCGGGCATCGTCACCTTCCGCAACGCTGACGCCCTGCGTGATGTGGCGAGCAAGGTGCCGGCCGATCGTCTGCTGGTGGAGACCGACTCGCCGTATCTGGCGCCGATCCCTTATCGCGGCAAACCCAACCTGCCGCAGTACGTGCGTGAAGTAGCGGAGTTTCTGGCGATGCTGCGTGGGGAAAACTACGAGCGGTTTGCCGAGCAGACCACCGAGAACTTCAAGCGGCTGTTTCCCTTGGCGCATGTAAAAGGCTGACCGTGTAGGAGCTGCCGCAGGCTGCGATCTTTTGATGTTTTTTTTAAAGAATCAAAATCAAAAGATCGCAGCCTGCGGCAGCTCCTACAGGTGCGATGTACGTAATGACAGGGGTTTTTCACCAAATTCCAGGCAAAAAAAACCCGGGTTCTGGGGGGTGAATCCGGGTTAAGACCATTAGGAGTAAAACAAAGGCACGCGGTCCCTTGGTACCTTTACCGGCACGGCACTTGGGGGAGATGCCGCCCGACAGTTCAAGTATTGATCAGTCTGGCGTTCAGTCCAGTTAGCCGGTCGGGGTTTTTAAACAAATTTGGAATACGTGCGCTTCAGTTGAGTTCTCATTGCACCCCTGGCGTTCGCAAAATGAACAAGAAACGCAGATATGGTCGGATGATCCGTGCATTTTTGTGCAAGTTAGGCATAATACGCGGCTTCGAATTTTGACCCCTACAGACCTTTTCTTATGCACAAAGAACCTCGTAAGGTCCGTGAGTTTCGTCGCCGCGAGCAAGAAATTCTCGATACCGCGCTCAAGCTGTTCCTCGAACAAGGTGAAGACAGCGTCACCGTCGAGATGATTGCTGATGCCGTGGGTATCGGCAAAGGCACGATCTACAAGCATTTCAAATCCAAGGCCGAGATCTATCTGCGCCTGATGCTCGATTACGAGCGCGATCTGAATGAGTTGCTGCATTCGGCCGATGTCGACAAGGACAAGGAAGCGCTGTCCCGTGCCTACTTCGAATTCCGCATGCGCGACCCGCAGCGCTACCGCCTGTTCGACCGTCTTGAAGAGAAGGTCGTAAAAGGCAATCAGGTGCCGGAAATGGTCGAGGAACTGCACAAGATCCGTGCCTCGAACTTCGAACGCCTGACCCTGCTCATCAAGGGCCGGATCAGCGAAGGCAAGCTCGAAGACGTGCCGCCGTACTTCCACTACTGCGCGTCCTGGGCGCTGGTGCACGGCGCGGTGGCGCTGTATCACTCGCCGTTCTGGAGCAATGTGCTGGAAGATCAGGAAGGTTTCTTCCAGTTCCTGATGGACATCGGCGTGCGCATGGGCAACAAGCGCAAGCGCGACCCGGAAACGCCGAGCAGCTGAATCATTCAGCGGCCTTATTGCGCCATGATTTCGCTACATGACGCAGTACCGCAGGAATATACTCAGGCATAGGGCTTGCTAAAACTTGATTTGTGAGTCAAGTTTTAGCGGCTCGAAATTCTATCGCCGGAGTGATCATGATCGTTGACCGACAAGGCAGGCGTTTTCGCAATTTGCGCATCAGCCTGACTTCAGCCTGCAATTACGCCTGTACCTACTGTGTGCCCAACGGCAAGCGGTTGGTGGCTGCGCAGGATGAACTGTCGGCCGAGGCCATGGCCCGCGGCGTGGCTTATCTGATCGAAGCCGCCGGCATCGAGCGCTTGCGCATCACCGGTGGCGAGCCGCTGGTCAGCCCCAAACTCGAATCTTTCATGAGCGCCGTCGGCAAGATGGGCCTGGAAGACATCAGCCTGACCACCAATGGTCAACTCCTGGCGAAGAAGCTGTCGCTGCTGGTGGACGCCGGTCTGCGCCGGATCAATGTTTCTCTCGATACCCTGGATGCCGGCGCGTTTCGCAGCATCGCCCGTGGCGGCGATCTGGCGACCGTACTCGATGGCATGGACCAGGCGAAAGCGGCGGGGCTGAAGATCAAGGTCAACATGGTGCCGTTGCGCGGGCAGAACCTGGATCAGGTGATGCCGCTGCTCGATTACTGCCTGGAAAGGGGCTATGAGTTGCGTTTCATCGAGTTGATGCGCATGGGCCACCTCGCCACCGACTCGAATGCCTTTCTGCAACAGTTCGTCAGTCTGCAGCAACTGCTGAGCCTGATCGGCGAGCGCTACGAGTACGCCCAGGCTGATGCGCCGGTGGATGCCACAGCCGTGCGCTATGCGATCCCGGGCGTAGGCCATTTCGGCGTGATCGCCAACGAAAGCGTGCCGTTCTGCCGCACCTGTTCGCGCTTGCGTCTGTCGTCGACCGGCTGGCTGCACGGCTGCCTGTCGTCGAGCAACCGCCACTATGTCGGTGATCTGCTCGACAAGCCGCGTCATCAGGCATTGCCGGCATTGCAGCGTCTGTTGGTCAAGGCGTTGGGCGACAAGCAGGAAGTGGCATTCTCCGGTGGCGCGACCGTCATGAAGATCATCGGCGGCTGATCCCTCTTTTTCGCGAGCAGGCTCGCTCCCACAGGGTTTTTCGAAATCCTGTGGGAGCGAGCCTGCTCGCGAAAGCAATCCATCATTCGACAAAGATCCTGAGCTGGCGCAAAAGCTGCATCCAACGGCCATTCGCCGGTTTTCCGTCACCGGCTTCTGGAGGATGAGGATGCGTAGCCTGGTTTTGCTGCTGGCCGTTTTGGCGCTCGGCGGCTGTATGACTGTCAGCGATATGGCCGAAGGCACTCGCTATCAGATGAGCGACGCGGGGCTGCTGGATCACAGCGACAGCCGTCGGGTGAACAATTTCCGCATTCAGCCGGACTCGTTCATCTACATCGCCCAAGGTTCATTCGCACCGCCGGGTGGCTCCTACCCACGGCCGAACGTGGTGGCTGAAGAAGCGTTCAAGGGCTTTGTCGAATACTTCCCGATGGTCCGCCGCGCCCGTGCCCCGGAAGGTCTTGACCAAGCGATGGGCGAAGCTCGAGATGCCGGCGCGCACTACCTGCTGTACACCCGCTTCGCCAAGGCTGACGACCGCATCGGCAACTCTGACGAATGGCTCGATCAGGAAGCCGTGGATCGCCTGGGCATTGACGGCGGGGTGATTCAGATCATGTTGATCGAGACCAGCACCCAGTATTTGATTGATACTGCACGGATCAAGAGTCGTGGCGGTTTACTGACGTTCCACGACAACAAGCCGGAAGACCTGATCGGCCCGCCGCTGGCGCAATACGCGCGCAGCCTGCTGGGAGTCGGCGACCAATAAACCAAGGAGTACGCCATGAGTGGACCGCAAAAAGCCAATGACCTGTTGGGGCAGATTCCCAAAACCAAAGGCCTGCCGCCGGTGCACTTGTGGAACCCGGACTTCTGCGGCGACATCGACATGCGCATCGCCCGCGACGGCACCTGGTATTACCTGGGCACGCCGATCGGGCGCAAGCCGATGGTCAAGCTGTTCTCCACCATCATTCGCCGCGACGGCGATGATTATTTCCTGATTACCCCGGTCGAAAAGGTCGGAATCAAGGTCGACGACGCGCCGTTCGTGGCGATTGCCGTGGAAGTGGAAGGCGAGGGCGAGGCGCAGGTCCTGCGTTTCACCACCAACGTTGAAGAGACCGCCGAAGCCGGGGCGGAGCATCCGCTCCGCGTCGAGATCGACCCAATAACCCAGGAACCTGCGCCTTACGTGCATGTGCGCACCAACCTCGAAGCGCTGATTCACCGCAATGTGTTTTACCAACTGGTGGAACTGGCGGTCAGTCGTGAGATCGATGGGCAGCGCTGGTTGGGCGTATGGAGTGGCGGCGAGTTCTTCCGGATCGGCCTCGAACCTTAAACACAAATCACTGTGGGAGCGAGCCTGCTCGCGAAGACGGTAAGTCAGTCGATACTTAGGTTGACTGATACACCGCTTTCGCGAGCAGGCTCGCTCCCACATTGGTTTTGAGAATCACCTTAAAATCCCGATTGACTGTTAATCATATGATCATTAGCGTGGACACCCATCGCCAACTGCTTTGAGGTCTCCATGTCCAGCAGCTTTCATGCGTCAACGGTCGATTGGCTGGGCAGCTGGATTGCTGCGGGCCAGGTCAAACCGGGACAGGCGATCAAGGTCGAGGCGGATCTGGGCGAGCAGTTAGGTGTCAGCCGCACCGTGATCCGAGAAGCGATCAAGACCCTGGTCGCCAAAGGCATGCTCGAAGTCGGGCCTAAGGTTGGCACTCGCGTGTTACCGGTACGGCGCTGGAACCTGTTCGATCCGCAAGTCGTCGGCTGGCTCTCACGCAACGGCCTGCCGGAAAACTTTGTTGATGACCTGCTCGACCTGCGCCGTACCATCGAACCGATGGCCGTGCGCTGGGCCTGCGAGCGCGCCAGCCTGGAGCAGATTCACGCGGTGCAACTGGCCTACAACGCGTTGGAGCGAGCGGTCGACAGCGGCATCGACTACAACCGTGCCGACCAGTCCTTCCACGAATGCATTCTGGCCGCCAGTCACAACCAGTTCATCGAGCAAATGGTCCCGGCCCTCGGCGCCTTGCTCGCCGTGTCGTTTGAAGTATCCGCTGCCGACCCCGATGAACTACGGCGCACCTTGCCGATCCACAAAGACATGGCCGACGCCATTGCCGCCCGTGACTCAGCACGCGGCGTGTGGGCCTGCATGACCCTGATCGACAATGCCGACCTGGCGATCAAACGCTTTTACCCGCAGGTGATGGCCGACAAAAAAGCCAGCTGAGAACACAAATCCCCCTGTAGGCCTGAGCCTGCTCGCGATAGCGGTGGGTCAATGATGTTGATGGCGAGTGGCACACCGCTATCGCGAGCAGGCTCACTCCTACAGTTAAAACAATATGAAGGATTCAATATGCCGTTGACCGCCGTAACCCAACACCGCGCCAAGCTCGGCGAAGGGCCATTCTGGGACGCCCCGACCCAGGCGCTGTACTGGGTCGATATCGCTGGCAAGCAGGCGCTGCGGCTGATCGGCAACAATGTGCAGATCTGGCAGATGCCCGAGCACGTTTCCGCGTTCATCCCCTGTGCCAGCGGCGATGCGCTGGTGACCCTGAGCAGCGGTGTCTATCGTCTGGACCTCGATTCCCCGGGCCTCGAACCACGCCTGACGTTGTTCTGCATCGCCGACCCGCAACCGGGCAATCGGCCCAACGAGGCACGCTGCGATGGTCAGGGGCGACTGTGGCTCGGCACCATGCAGAACAACATCGGCGACAACGGCGAAGACCTGCCGATTGAGCGTCGTTCCGGTGGCTTGTTTCGCATTGATCCCGACCAGCGTGTCACGCCATTGCTGCTCGGTCTCGGCATTCCCAACACGCTGTTGTGGAGCGACGACGGCACCAGACTGCTGTTCGGCGACAGCCTCGACGGGGCGCTCAATCGCTATTTCATTCACACCGATGGCAATCTGGATAACGCCGAGATCTGGTATGGCCCTGACCAGAATGGTGGCCCGGACGGATCGGCAGTCGACGCCGAGGGTTATGTCTGGAACGCCCGTTGGGACGGCAGTTGCCTGTTGCGCCTGACGCCGGACGGCAAGGTCGACCGCAAAATCGATCTGCCTGTCAGCCGGCCAACCAGTTGCGTATTCGGCGGCGAAGACCTGAAAACCCTGTACATCACCAGCGCCCAGAGTCCGCACAACCATCCGCTGGATGGCGCAGTCCTGTCGATGCGCGTCGATGTGGCGGGCAAACTCTGCACGCGGTTTGCAGGCTGAATCCCAAAATATGGGATGCAAAATTATATATTGAGATTATTTGTCGGTCGGGTTTATAGTCGGCTCCAGCAGTAACACGCACTCACACTTAAAAAGAACAAAACAGGTGAAGTGATGCAGCGAATCTCTATCGCACTCCTCAGCGGAGTCAGCGTCTCGCAACGGCCCGGCGTCGCTCGCCGCGCCTGCCTGTTTCGTTTTCACAGTCTTCCAGACCGGACATCGACAGATGCCCGGTTTTTTTGTGCTGACGAACAGGAGTCCTGATCCATGGCTGAACCTCTTTCCTTGCCGCCGGTGCCCGCGCCGCCGAAGGGTGAGCGTTTGAAAAATAAAGTGGTGCTGCTGACCGGTGCCGCTCAAGGCATCGGCGAAGCCATCGTTGCCACCTTCGCCTCGCAGCAGGCCAGACTGGTGATCAGCGATATTCAGGCGGAGAAAGTCGAGAAGGTTGCCGCCCAGTGGCGCGACAAGGGCTACGACGTGCAGGCGATCAAGGCTGACGTCTCGCACCAGCAGGACTTGCACGCCATGGCCAGACGGGCGATCGAGCTGCACGGGCGCATCGACGTGCTGGTCAATTGCGCCGGGGTCAACGTGTTCCGCGACCCGCTGCAAATGACCGAAGAAGACTGGCGTCGTTGCTTCGCCATTGATCTGGACGGCGCCTGGTACGGCTGCAAAGCCGTGCTGCCACAGATGATCGAGCAGGGCGTCGGCAGCATCATCAACATCGCCTCGACCCATTCCAGCCACATCATTCCCGGCTGCTTCCCGTATCCGGTGGCCAAGCACGGCCTGCTTGGGCTGACCCGGGCGCTGGGCATCGAATACGCGGCGAAGGGCGTTCGGGTCAACGCCATCGCCCCGGGCTACATCGAGACGCAACTGAATGTCGATTATTGGAACGGCTTCGCCGATCCGCACGCCGAGCGTCAGCGAGCATTCGATCTGCACCCGCCGAAACGCATCGGCCAGCCGCTCGAAGTGGCGATGACCGCCGTGTTTCTGGCCAGTGATGAAGCGCCGTTCATCAACGCCTCGTGCATCACCATCGATGGTGGGCGCTCGGTGATGTACCACGACTGAAAGGATCGGTTTCAGTCGGTGAACTCCGACTGAAATCCAATCATCATACGATATGACTATTTTCAACAGGCTTTGCAGCAGTACGTGTCACGCCACCACACCTGTGGCGAGGGAGCTCGCTCCCGCTCGGCTGCGCAGCAGTCGTAAATTCGGGCTGCGCGGTGTGTTTGATTGACCGAGGTAACCGGTTTGAGGGCCGCTTCGCAGCCCAGCGGGAGCAAGCTCCCTCGCCACAAACTGTTTAATTTGCTCAAAAAAAATAACAAGGAGTCAGCTTATGAAACGTCGTTTCGGGATTCGTACCCTGTGCAGTGCCGCGCTGGCGGTCACCGCATTCAGTCTCAGCAGTACGCTGCTGGCTGCCGATGCCGTGAAAATCGGTTTTCTGGTCAAGCAGGCTGAAGAGCCGTGGTTCCAGACCGAGTGGGCTTTCGCCGAAAAAGCCGCCAAGGATAAAGGCTTCGAACTGATCAAGATCGCCGTTCCAGACGGCGAGAAAACCCTCTCGGCCATCGACAGCCTCGCCGCCAACGGTGCCAAAGGGTTCGTGATCTGCCCGCCGGACGTCTCGCTTGGCCCGGCGATCATGGCCAAAGCCAAACTCAATGACCTCAAAGTGATTGCCGTGGACGATCGTTTCGTCGACGCCAACGGCAAGTTCATGGAGGACGTTCCGTACCTCGGCATGGCCGCATTCGAAGTAGGCCAGAAGCAGGGCAACGCGATGGTCGCCGAGGCGAAGAAACGCAACTGGGACTGGAAAGACACCTACGCGGTGGTCAACACCTACAACGAACTCGATACCGGCAAGAAGCGCACCGACGGTTCGATGAAGGCGCTCGAAGACGCCGGCCTGCCGAAAGACCACATCTTGACCGCTGCGCTGAAAACTCTCGACGTGCCGGGCAGCATGGACGCCACCAACTCGGCGCTGGTCAAGCTGCCCAGCGCAGCGAAGAACCTGATCATTGGCGGCATGAACGACAACACCGTGCTCGGCGGCGTACGGGCCACCGAAGCCGCCGGGTTCGCTGCGGCCAACGTGATCGGTATCGGCATCAATGGCACCGACGCCATCGGCGAGCTGAAAAAGCCCAACAGCGGTTTCTTCGGTTCGATGCTGCCTAGCCCGCACATCGAAGGCTACAAGACTGCCGAGATGATGTACGAGTGGGTCACCACCGGCAAAGAACCGCCGAAGTACACAGCGATGGACGACGTCACCCTGATCACCCGTGAGAACTTCAAGCAAGAGCTGGAAAAAATCGGCCTGTGGAATTGATGGCTGCTCGATCGGTGTGAAGAGGTGACTCAGATGCACGCGCAAGTACAGACACATGCAAGCAGCGCCGGCGGCAGCCTGCGCTTCAACGGGATCGGCAAGACCTTCCCCGGGGTCAAGGCGCTGGACGCCATCAGCTTCGTCGCCCATCCGGGGCAGGTGCACGCCTTGATGGGCGAGAACGGTGCCGGCAAATCCACCCTGCTGAAAATCCTCGGCGGCGCCTACATCCCGAGCAGTGGTGAGCTGCAGATCGGCGAGCAGACCATGGCCTTCAAGTCGACCGCCGACAGCATCGGCAGCGGCGTCGCGGTGATTCACCAGGAGCTGCATCTGGTGCCGGAAATGAGCGTGGCCGAGAACCTGTTTCTCGGTCATCTGCCGGCCAGTTTCGGCCTGATCAATCGCGGCCTGCTGCGCCAGAATGCCTTGGCCTGCCTTAAGGGCCTGGCCGATGAAATCGATCCGCAGACCAAGGTCGGGCGCCTGTCGCTCGGCCAGCGGCAACTGGTGGAAATCGCCAAGGCGCTGTCCCGTGGCGCGCATGTGATCGCCTTCGATGAGCCGACCAGCAGCCTCTCGGCGCGCGAGATCGACCGTTTGATGGCGATCATCAGCCGCCTGCGCGATGAGGGCAAAGTGGTGCTCTACGTCTCGCATCGCATGGAAGAAGTGTTCCGCATTTGCGATGCGGTGACGGTGTTCAAGGACGGCCGTTACGTGCGCACCTTCGATGACATGAGCCAGTTGACCCACGATCAACTGGTGACCTGCATGGTCGGCCGCGACATCCAGGACATCTACGATTACCGCAGTCGTCCACGCGGCGCGGTGGCGTTGAAGGTCGACGGTTTGCTCGGTCCGGGGCTGCGTGAGCCGGTGAGTTTCGAGGCGCACAAGGGCGAGATTCTCGGGCTGTTCGGCCTGGTCGGGGCCGGGCGCACCGAACTGTTTCGCTTGCTCAGCGGGCTTGAACGCAACACCGCCGGACGCCTCGAACTGCGCGGCCATGAACTGAAGCTGCGTTCGCCGCGCGACGCGATTGCCGCCGGGATTCTGCTGTGCCCTGAGGACCGCAAAAAGGAGGGGATTATCCCGCTGGCCAGCGTTGCCGAGAACATCAACATCAGCGCGCGCGGTGCCAATGCCAGCCTCGGCTGCCTGCTGCGCGGGCTGTGGGAGAAGGGCAACGCTGACAAGCAGATCAAGGCGCTGAAAGTCAAAACTCCGCACGCCGGTCAGCAGATCAAATTCCTGTCCGGCGGCAATCAGCAGAAGGCGATTCTCGGCCGCTGGCTGTCGATGCCGATGAAGGTGCTGCTGCTCGACGAGCCGACTCGCGGCATCGACATCGGCGCCAAGGCCGAGATCTACCAGATCATCCATAACCTGGCCGCCGACGGTATTTCGGTGATCGTGGTGTCCAGCGACCTCATGGAGGTGATGGGCATTTCCGACCGCATTCTGGTGCTCTGCGAAGGCGCGCTGCGCGGCGAAGTCAGCCGCGACCAGGCCAATGAATCCAACCTGCTGCAACTGGCTTTGCCGCGCCATCGCGCTGACGGCGTGGCGAACTGAGAGGTGACTATGATGACCATCCAAAACAAGGCGCTGCCGACTCCCCGCAAACCGCTGGACCTGCGGCGCTTCCTCGACGACTGGGTCATGCTGCTGGCGGCCATCGGCATCTTCGTCGCCTGCACCTTGCTAATCGACAACTTCCTCTCGCCGCTGAACATGCGCGGGCTGGGCCTGGCGATTTCCACTACCGGCATCGCCGCGTGCACCATGCTCTACTGCCTGGCGTCGGGGCACTTCGACTTGTCGGTGGGCTCGGTGATCGCCTGCGCCGGTGTGGTGGCGGCGGTGGTGATGCGCGACACCAACAGCGTGTTCCTCGGCGTCAGCGCGGCGCTGGTGATGGGCCTGATTGTCGGGCTGATCAACGGCATCGTGATTGCCAAGTTGCGGGTCAACGCGTTGATCACCACGCTGGCGACCATGCAGATCGTTCGCGGCCTGGCGTACATTTTTGCCAACGGCAAAGCAGTGGGCGTGTCGCAGGAATCGTTCTTCGTCTTCGGCAACGGCCAGTTGTTCGGCGTGCCGGTGCCGATCCTGATCACCATCGTCTGCTTCCTGTTTTTCGGCTGGCTGCTGAACTACACCACCTACGGGCGCAACACCATGGCCATCGGTGGCAACCAGGAGGCGGCGTTGCTCGCCGGGGTGAACGTTGACCGGACCAAGATCATCATCTTCGCCGTGCACGGTGTGATCGGTGCGCTGGCCGGGGTGATTCTGGCGTCGCGCATGACTTCCGGGCAGCCGATGATCGGCCAGGGTTTCGAGCTGACGGTGATCTCGGCATGCGTGCTCGGCGGCGTGTCGCTGAGCGGCGGGATCGGCATGATCCGCCACGTGATTGCCGGGGTGCTGATTCTGGCGATCATCGAGAACGCGATGAACCTGAAGAACATTGATACGTTTTATCAGTATGTGATTCGCGGTTCGATTCTGTTACTGGCCGTCGTCATCGATCGCCTCAAACAACGCTGATTCTATCTGTCGAAGCATAATTTTGTGGCGAGGGAGCTTGCTCCCGCTCCGCTGCGCAGCAGTCGCAAATCCGGACAGTGCGGTGTGTCAGACTCACCCTTGTCACCGGTTTTGGGGCCGCTCCGCAGCCCGGCGGGAGCAAGCTCCCTCGCCACAGTTATGCATTCCTTCTGTCTGAACCCCTAAAAACCTCTTGCCCCTCTGCGCCCGTTTCGGGTATCACTTTGTACATGATTAGACAGGTACGATTTGACAAGAAACAACGGGTGGTCGACGAACTCGTCCGGCGCATCGAAAGCGGCCTCATGGAGGACGGCTTTCTGTTGCCCGGCGAGCATCAGTTGGCTCAGGAATTCAACGTCAGCCGTGGCACCTTGCGCGAAGCGCTGGCCGAACTGAAGCGGCGCAATTACATCGCCACGCAAAGCGGGGTCGGCTCGATCGTCACCTTCGATGGTGTCGCGCTCGATCAGCGCAGCGGCTGGGCGCAGGCGTTGGCCGACAGCGGGGCGCTGATCAACACCGAAGTGCTGCGCCTGGAAGCGGTGACGCGGCCTGATTTGCTTTCGCGCTTCGGCACCGACCAATTCATCACCCTCGATCGCCGTCGTCGTTCCAACGACGGCACGCTGGTGTCCCTCGAACGCTCTTTGATGCCGGCCACCGGCGGCCTGGAAAGCCTGCCGCGGGTCGGTCTGATCGACAACTCGCTGACCATCACCCTCGCTGCCTACGGCTACATCGGCGAGCGCGGCGATCAGTGGATCGGCGCCGAACCACTCAACGCCGAAGACGCCGAACTGCTCGGGCGCCCGGTCGGCACCGTGTTCCTCAAGGCCCTGCGTACCACCTACGACCGGCAGAACCGTTTCATGGAGCAGGTCGAAAGCCTGCTCGACCCGGTGCATTTCCGCCTGCACCTGCAATTTGGAGAATCGAAATGACTGCGCTCAACCGTGCCCTCGGTGCGTTTTATGGCCTGGCCCTCGGTGATGCGCTGGGCATGCCGACACAATCGCTGAACCGCGAAACGATCAAGACCCGCTTCGGCCGGATCACCGACCTGCAGGACGCCGGTCCTCTGCAACCGATCGCCGCCAACATGCCCAAAGGCTCGATCACCGACGACACCGAACAGGCAATTCTGGTCGGCGAGTTGCTGGTCGAAGGCAAGGGCCGCATCGAGCCGGAAGTCCTCGCCCAACGGCTGATCGAGTGGGAAGCCGAGATGCAGGCCAAGGGTTCGCAGGACCTGCTCGGGCCATCGACCAAACGCGCCATTGAAATGATCCTCGCCGGTCACTCGCCGGAGGAGGCCGGGCGTTACGGCACCACCAACGGCGCGGCCATGCGCATTACTCCGGTGGGCATCGCGGGAGACGTCGCCGATCCCGAGCGTTTCATCGCAGCCGTGGTCCAGGCCTGTCAGGTCACGCACAACACCACGCTGGGGATTTCCAGCGCGGCGGCCGTCGCGGCAGTGGTCTCGGCCGGGATCAACGGCATGGATCTGGGCGAGGCATTGAACCTCGGCCAGCAGATTGCGCAGCAGGCCGAGGCGCATGGGCACTGGATGGCCGGTGGGCGCATCGCTTCGCGCATCAGTTGGGCGCGAACCATCAGCGTCGACAGTGACAAGGCGCTGCTGGCGGATCTGCTGTACGACGTGATCGGCACTTCGGTGGCCTCGCAGGAATCGGTGGTGGTGTCGTTCGCCCTGGCGCAGCAAGTAGCCGTTGGCGAGATGAGTGCGTTCGAAGCGTTGTGCATGGCCGCCAGCCTTGGCGGCGACACTGACACCATCGCGGCGATTCTTGGCGCCATGCTCGGGGCCTGCCTGGGCCTTGAGAGCTGGCCGGCGCCGATGCTTGCCACGATCAAGGCGGTCAATCATCTGGAGCTTGAACCGTTGGTGCAGGGGCTGTTGGCTCTGCGTTGAGCATATAACTGTGGCGAGGGAGCTTGCTCCCGCTGGGCTGCGAAGCGGCCCCAAACCCTGCCGGCACCCTGTGTCAGACATACCCCATTGTCTGGATTACGACTGCTGCGTAGCCGAGCGGGAGCAAGCTCCCTCGCCACAAGAGCAATAAATTTTGAGTCATTGCCACAACCACAATAAAGGCAAACAGGAGCACTGTTCATGAGTTCATCAAACGCCGGGCCAAGCGCCGGGCAACTGGAAACCCGCGGCATTGAGCCGGTGCCGGAAGCCGAGTGCAACGGTCATCCGCTGCAACTGTTCTGGGTCTGGTTCGCCGCCAACATTTCCATTCTCGGTCTGCCATTGGGCGCCACGCTGGTGGCGTTTCGCGGGCTGGCGATCTGGCAGGCGATAATCGTTGCCATCGTCGGCGCCGCCGGTTCGTTCGCCGTGGTCGGGATCATCTCGATTGCCGGCCGCCGTGGCCGTGCGCCGAGCCTGACCCTGTCGCGGGCGATCTTCGGCGTGCGCGGCAACATCGGCCCGACGCTGGTCTCGCTGATGTCGCGTCTGGGTTGGGAAACCGTCAACACCACCACCGCCGCGTTCGTGCTGCTATCGCTGTGTTCGATCCTGTTCGGCTCGCCGGTTGAAGCGAAAAGCGCACCAGTGCTGACGCTGATCTTCATCGCGATTTTCGTTCTGCTGACCCTGTCGGTTTCCGGCCTCGGTCACGCCACCTTGCTGGTGATCCAGAAGTGGGCGACCTACGTGTTCGGCGCGCTGAACATTCTGGTTGGCGGCTTCCTCTGCGCCACCATCGACTGGAGCGCGGTGTTCAATGCCACCCCGGCGCCGCTGAGCGCGATGATCATCGGCATCGGCACCATGGCTGCCGGCACCGGGATCGGCTGGGCCAACGCCGGTGCCGACATGTCGCGCTATCAACACCGCAGCGTCAAGGCTGTGCGGCTGGTCGCCTCGGCGGCGTTCGGTGCGGGGATTCCACTGGTGCTGCTGATCACCCTCGGCGGCCTGCTGTCGGTGGGCAACAACGATCTGGCATCGGCGACTGACCCGATCGTGGCGATCCGCGACATGCTGCCGACCTGGATGGCCGTGCCGTACCTGATCACTGCATTCGGCGGCCTGCTGCTGTCGAACAACCTCTCGGTGTACTCCGCCGGTTTGACCACGCTGACCCTCGGCCTCAAGGTCAAACGCGTCTACGCGGTGGTGGTCGACATCGTGGCGATCTTCGCCGGCTCGATCTACTTCATGCTGATCGCCGACAGCTTCTATGGCCCGTTCATTACCTTCATTTCGCTGCTGGCGGTGCCGATCACTGCGTGGGTCGGGATCTTCGTCGTTGACCTGCTTCACCGTCATTACTACAGCCCCAAAGACTTGCTCGACGTCAGCCCGAGCAGCGCCTACTGGTATCGCGGCGGCATCGAGTGGCGCGCGTTCGGCGCGTGGGCGATTGCCATCGTGCTCGGCTTCAGCTTTACCACCATCGGCACCACCGCCGAGAACGTCTGGTTCAAGGGCTTTTTGTCCGACTCGTGGCTGGGGCACAACGGTCTGGGCTGGATCGTGACCTTCGTAGTCGCCGGTGGCATTTACCTGGTTCTCGGCGGGGCGAAAGATCGTCGCGCCGCGCAAGTCGAGAATGCTCATGCCTAAGATGCTGCACACCGGCCAGGTCATCATCGACCTGGTCATGGCCGTGGATCAGCTGCCGCAAATCGGCGGCGATGTGCTGGCGCAGTCTGCCGCTTTCGAGGCTGGCGGCGGTTTCAACGTGATGGCGGCTGCCGTGCGTAATGGTTTGCCGGTGGTCTATCTCGGTCGCCACGGCACCGGGCGTTTTGGTGATCTGGCGCGTCAGGCGATGAACGCTGAAGGCATTCAAATCGGTATCGAACAACCCGCACAGCGCGACACTGGATTGTGTGTGGCGCTGACCGACTCATCGGCCGAGCGCAGCTTCATTTCCTACATCGGCGCTGAAGGTGAGGTCACCGAAGAGGACTTGAACAGCGTGGCGGCCGAGGCGGGCGATTACGTTTATGTGAGCGGTTACAGCCTGCTGCATACCGGTAAGGCGCAAGCCCTGCTGGACTGGACGCTGGCGCTGCCGCAGGCGATCAACGTGGTGTTTGATCCGGGGCCATTGGTCGAGTCGCCGGACTCGCCGTTGATGCGGGCGCTGCTGCCGCGCATTGATGTGTGGACCAGCAACAGCGTCGAGGCGTTGCGCTTTACCGAGGCTGCAGACATTGCTCAAGCGCTGGACCGGTTAGCGGATCATCTGCCCAAGGATGTGCTGATGGTGGTGCGCGATGGGCCACAGGGTTGCTGGATTCAGCAGCGTGGCGAGCGTCGGCATGTTCCGGGGTTTGCGGTTAAAGCCGTGGACAGCAACGGGGCGGGCGATGCCCATGCAGGGGTGTTTGTCGCCGGGTTGGCGCAGGGTTTGAACGCCAATGAAGCGGCGCGGCGGGCGAATGCGGCGGCGGCTTTGGCGGTGACGCGTTGGGGGCCGGCGACTGCGCCGGGGGCGGCTGAAGTGGATGGGTTTATCCGCGAGTCCAGCAGCGACTGATCTGATGCTTTCGCGAGCAGGCTCGCTCCCACAAGGTGATTTGCGTCGTTCACAAATCCCTCTGTGGGAGCGAGCCTGCTCGCGAAGGGGCCATACGGCTCAGCAAAAAATATGGATCAGCCCGCTTTGCGCAACGCCGCAATCAACTCATCCTTGCGCATCGAAGAGCGCCCGGCAATGTTCTTCGCCCGCGCCTCTTTGCGCAGACTGTCGACAGTCTGCGTCTCCCGCGAAGCCTTGCTGTCACGCGAATGCCCCTCGCGACTGGCTACTGCCCGTCGTGACGACTCCTTGCGATCTTCGGACTTGGCACTCGCCGGTTTCTTGCGTCCGGCACCACCAGCCTTTTCGCCGCCGCCCGACTGTTTGTTGACCGTCGCCCAGGCCCGCGCTTCGGCTGCATCCTTCGACAAGCCTTTTTTCTCATAGCTGTCTTCGATGTGTTCGGCCTTGCGCTTCTGTTCGGCGGTGTATTTGTCTTTGCTTCCACGAGGCATCGGATTTCTCCTTGCATCGGTAGATGGGTTTCATGTGTAGGAGCTGCCGAAGGCTGCGATCCTTTGATTTTAAAAAACAAGATCAAAAGATCGCAGCCTGGGGCAGCTCCTACACGATCATGCTTTCACACAACCACAGCTTCTAGACATCAAGCTTTCGCGCCGCTTCAACGCCAGCCGCACTGAGCTTGATCGGCAGATTCAACGAATGTTCGCCGGCCTCGTTGCAGGTCACATGACCATGGTGGATCAGTCCGCGATCCTGCAGGGCGGCGAGAGCACTGGCCACCACTTTCTCGCCGCGATAATTGTCCAGCACCTCTTTGCCCAATCCGCTTGGATGGGCGTGCAGCAGGCGGGTGAGGACTTCTTTTTCCAGGTTTTTATCGACGTTCATGGTTACCTCTTCATGGATGTGAATAGGACGCTCGCGTCGGCGAACTACTGGCCGCTGCCTTCTGAACCCGAACCACCGGTGGTGGTTTTCGAGCCAATGCCGGGGCCGGCGTTATCGGGTGTTGCGGGGGAGTCGGGGGTGTTCATGCCACCCTGACGACCGGGGTCACTGCCTTGGGTACGGGGATCGGTGCCGGTGGCAGGTGGCTGGTTGATCAACGGAACCCCGGAGCCATCGGTGTTCATGCCTGGGGCACTGTTAATGGCCGGGGCGCGCGGTGATGGAACCGGATCGGTGGGGCCTGTGCCCGTTGCGGTGGTAGAAGCGGCGAAAACCGCAGGGCTCAGCAGGGCGGCGAAAACGAGGGCAGTCAACCTTGACGGGATCATAGGGCTTCTCCAGTGATTGAATTCCTTACCTGTGTTTGGTCTGCCCTTGAATTGGATTGGTGCCTGATGAACGACGAACGGTCGAGACGCAGGATGATCAGTCCAGGCCGATTTCTTCCTTGAACTGCTCCATGAAACCCTTCAGGCGTTGATGGCGGATCTGCGCCAGACGCTGACCGGCGCCAGTCTGGAAGCCATCGGCCAGATGCAGCAGCTTGGTCTGAAAGTGATCGAGGCAGAAGCGTGTGTCATCGTAGTCGCGCTCCTTGGCTTCAGGGTCGAGCGGGTCGTACAACGCACTGCCCATGCGCCCGGCGACGTAGAAGGTGCGGGCAACGCCGAGCATGCCCAGCGAGTCGAGACGGTCGGCGTCCTGGACCAGTTTCGCTTCGAGGGTGAGTGGGGTGATGTTGGCGGAGAAACTGTGGGCTTCGATGGCATGGGTGACGGCGCTGATTTTGCTTTCGGGCCAATCCAGATCGGCCAGCACGTTGGCGGCTTTTTCTGCGGCGAGACGCGAAGCCTGCGAGCGCAGCGGCGAGTTCTTCTCGACGGATACGCAATCATGCAGCAGCACGGCGGCGAGCAACACGTCAAGGTCCCCACCTTCCTCGGCCTGCAAGGTGCGGACGTTGTGCCAGACCCGTTGCAGGTGCGCGAGGTCATGGGCGCCGTCGTCGGACGGCTCCAGCGCGTGGGGCAGCAACTCGGCGGCGAGTGAGATGAGCGGCGCGAAATCAGTGGCGTTCATGAGCATCCTTGAAGTCTTATCCAAATTTTTGAAGCGAATGATACTGCTGTGGTGAGGGGATTTATCCCCGATGGAGTGCGAAGCACTCGCATTTTTCAGGGCTGCTGCGCAACCCATCGGGGATGAATCCCCTCACCACAAGGTTCTCTTTCAGGTATGGAGTGTGACGAGCGCCTTCCACGGCCTTAGTATGGCGTTTTCCTTTTTCCGACAAGGCCCGTCCATGACGATCGAAATCCGCCCGGCGACCCCCAGCGATGCTCCGCAAATCCTCGCCTTCATCACCGAACTGGCAGATTTCGAAAAGGCCCGCCACGAAGTCATCGCCAGCGTCACCGACATCGAGCGCAGCCTGTTCAGCGAAGGCGCCACCGCCCACGGCCTGATCTGTCTGCGTGACGGTGTGCCGATCGGTTTTGCGGTGTTTTTCTTCAGCTATTCGACGTGGCTCGGCAGCAATTGCCTGTACCTCGAAGACCTCTACATCACCCCCGAACAACGCGGCGGCGGCGCCGGCAAAACCCTGTTGCGGCATCTGGCGAAAATTGCCTGTGCCAATGACTGCGGGCGCTTCGAATGGAGCGTGCTGGACTGGAACACCCCGGCCATCGAATTCTACAAATCCCTCGGCGCGCAACCGCAGGAAGAGTGGGTGCGCTACCGCATGGATGGCAAGGTGTTGCGCGAATTTGCCGAAGGCTGAGGGCATGATGGCAATCCAATGTTGAATTGATTGCCGCCACCGCTCTAGTCCGGCATTCTACGCGCCATTTTTGCGCGCTCACGGACGACACCTGCAATGCTTCTGGCAAAACTTCTCCACGCCCGTGGAGCCTTCGCTGCGTCACTGAGTGAGCGGCGATGAGCGGACTGCGGGCGTCAATGCGTCTGTATGGCCTGGTGAAAAACTCAGGCTGCTCTGACAACCCTCAGCGTCAACCGGTAGACATCCTGTGCATCGTCAATCGCACCGGTGGCAAAGCCATTCGCGCGTTTGTGTCGCGGCTCGACGCCGAGCTCATGGCACGCAGCGCCGGCCTGGATGAATACCGTGTGATCGCATTACGCCAATTCGAACCGAACGCGTTTATCGAAGCGCAGCATGGCTGGCTGACGCTGCACATCTGTTGCGGTTTCGTCGCCCCCGCCAACCATTCGCTGCTCAAGGACGGAACGTTGATGCCGATGGGCTGGTACGTCTATTCCGAGATCGGCCAATGGACTGCCGAACATCATCTGGACCTCGGTGTGCAAATGGCCGATCTGCTGCAAACGACCTACGAGCGTAATCACCTGCGCAATTACAACGCCTGGCTCAACGAGCTCGACGACGCCTCGCCGGCCGAATTGGCCTGGCAAACCGACGAAGCCTGGCGACATCTGCAAACTGCCACATCCCCCGACAGCCGTGAGCACTGCCACGCACTGTTCGACCCTGTCGACAATCGCTGGCGCTTCGCCGCGACCGACATCGACATTCATCAGCCGCACCCGGAACCTCTGAAGCAAGGAGCTTTGAATTGAGTGGTAAACCCGCCGCCCGCGTCACCGACCCGACCGCCTGCCCATTGCCAGGCCATGGCACCAATCCGATCGTTTCCGGCTCGCCCGACGTCTTCTTCGACGGCCTTGCCGCCGCGCGCATGACCGACAAATCAGCCTGTGGCAGCCCGATAACCGGCGCTGTTTCCGGCACCGTATTCATCAACGGCCTGAACGCCGCAACCCTCGACAGCACCGGTGGGCACGGCAATGTCGTGGTCGGAGGTTCGGGCACGGTGATTATTGGACAGAGTGGTGGAGGGGCGGCGTTTAGTGGATTGTTGCCGATGCCAGTGCATTTCAATGATCGGATGCAAGTCGTTAATGAAGCCACGGGCGAACCTATTCCCGACCACCCTTATGCGATTCAGCGAGGTGATGGGCGTGTTGAGCATGGCATCACCGATGAACAGGGCTTTACCCATATGGTCAGTTCGCATTTGGCCGAAACTATTAAACTGTTCGTAGAGTGATCGAAATGGAAGTCGAAAATCCCGCACTCAACGATTGTAAAACTGAAGTGGCTGGTCATGAGTTGACTTGCAAGACTGATCAGAGCGTAAAACAGGCTGCGGTTAAAGTAAAAAAAGTCGCAGTGTTCTTTGTTGGTGGGGCTGGGGATAAGGAAGAATACTATCAAAATGAACCGCCGCATCATAACGTGATGAATGCATGGAAGCAGTTAGAGAAACGTCTCACTAATGAGCAGAAAGTTGAGGTTAATCTGCCGTACATAAGTTACAAAGACGTTCGCGGTGAAAAAGATATTAAAAAGTACGTCGAGCGTCCTTTGAAAGGTGATAAGTCGATCTACATTGTCGTTGTAGGTCATAGTTTGGGTGGTTGGAATGGTGCACATCTGACTTCGATTTTGAAAGAACGCGGTTACACCGTAAAGGTATTGGTAACGCTTGATCCTGTTGGCGGTGGCACAGGTGTCTGGATGGTGTCAGATATATACTTCACGACACCGAAGCCCTCGGCAGATTATTGGGTGAATGTATTGGCTTCTCCCAAGGTAACGGATTCATCTGATAACGTTGCCAGCATGGGCGAGCGTTGGGTTATGACAGCTGGGCCAGCTATCAACGAAGCGGTAGACGCCAACCATCGTCAGGCAGGTGTCATGTTTGGCGCTACGCTACAGGGTGGTAAATCGGCATGCGATATTGTGTATGAACGTTTGAGTCAGTATTTGGAATCTTCGAAATGAAATCGTTGTTTGTTTTTCTGACGCTGCTGCTGTGCTGTTCTTGCACTAAGCAAGCGGTTCTTCCGGTCATTGATATTGACTTGATTTCTGTCAGTGGTGGAGATGATCACTCATCTTTAGGTATTAAGTTTGGTTCGAAAACCGATCTGTTGAATTTTTTTCAGGATGCGACCGGGGAAAGTCAGTTGGGCGAGTCTTTGTTCTGCTCTCTGGATAAGGAAGTCGAGTTTAAGGATTTTGATAAATTGGCTCAGTATTTGGTGGGGGATTTTGTTGAGCTTGATAGTTCTGGATCTGAAGCGGGGCATGTTTATGTGGCCAAATTGTCCTCGTTTAAAAAGGAAGATGAGGGTGTATCAAATATTTTTATGCCTGCCAGTGAATTGTTGCTGGTGTTAAGTCAGCGTAATGTCATCTCTTGTAAGGTGTTTACTTCTGCTTATTCATTCGGTGGGTATTATTCGAAGCCAATGCTCATTCCAGCGGCTAACATCGTGCGTGCGATTCAGGAGAAGCGCGATTGATGGAACTGAGAGGATTCCGGCTGCTACTGATTGCTGGTTTTTTAACGTGTTCGTTCTGCCTGCACCTGAACGGACGTCGTTTAGCGTTGAACAAAATCAATTGATTTCATCCCAAAATATGGGATGTAAAATTACATATTGAGATTTCGTGCTTGTGAGGTCTATAGTCCGTCGCACTCACTGTCAAAAACAAAACAGGTGAAGCGATGCAGGCGCAATTGATCGCGCTCGACTGGGGTACAACCTCATTACGTGCTTACAAACTCGCGGCGGGCGGGGTGGTGCTTGAGCAGCGAGCGCTGTCGTCCGGGATCATGCAGTTGCCGAAGACGCCGCGATTCATCAACGGTGATGAATGCGCCGACGGTTTTGAACTGGCCTTCGAAGAGGCGTGCGGCGACTGGCTCGATGCGCAGCCGGATCTGCCGGTGATCGCCTGCGGTATGGTCGGCAGCGCCCAGGGCTGGCGCGAAGCCGCCTACTGCGAGACGCCGGCGAACGTCGCCAATCTCGGAAATTCCCTACAAACACTGGTCAGTCTGCGCGGCACGCGGGTACATATCGTGCCGGGGGTGATCCAGCGTTCGCGTCTGCCCAATGTGATGCGCGGCGAAGAAACCCAGGTCCTCGGCGTAC
Organism: Pseudomonas sp. B21-051; assembly: GCF_024748795.1. Taxonomy (NCBI): domain Bacteria; kingdom Pseudomonadati; phylum Pseudomonadota; class Gammaproteobacteria; order Pseudomonadales; family Pseudomonadaceae; genus Pseudomonas; species Pseudomonas sp. B21-051. The sequence continues at coordinate 4,289,403 of NZ_CP087166.1, read as the reverse complement.
TGCAGAACCTGCCGGCCGAGGCGGGCGGCGATCTGTTGATCGGTCTGCCGGGTAGCCACTCCAAGTGGGTGGAGGTGGTCGAGGGCCGCATCACTCATTTCGACACCTTCATGACCGGCGAAGTGTTCGCTGTGCTCAGTGAGCACAGCATTCTCGGGCGTACCCAGCAACAGGGTGCGGCGTTCGACGGCGTGGCATTTGACCGTGGCGTGCAAGTGGCGCTGTCGGCGGACGGCGAACTGGGTGTGCTCTCCACATTATTCAGTGCCCGCACCCTGGGCCTGACCGGCGAGCTGGCGCCGACGGCGCAAGCGGATTACCTCTCCGGGCTGATGATTGGCCATGAACTGGTGGCGCTTGCCGCAGCCCAGCGGCGCCGCCGCAACAGCGTGCATCTGCCGTCGATCATCCTCATCGGCAACGCGCAACTCTGCGCCCGTTACGGGCGTGCCCTCGATGCCTGCGGTTTCGCTCGTGTCACGCTGGCCGAGCAGGCCACCGAGCGTGGCCTGTGGCAACTGGCGCTGGCCGCCGGGCTGCTCGATTCCTCATCCCGTTAACCCTGACTGGAGGCCTGACATGCTCAAGCAAGCACTGGCACAAAACGGTCTGATCGCAATCCTGCGTGGCCTGCATCCGCAGGAAGCCGCTGCTGTTGGAGAAGTCCTGTATGCCGCCGGATTTCGCGTCATCGAAGTACCGCTCAATTCGCCGTCGCCGTACGAAAGTATCCGCATCCTGCGTCAGACCTTGCCCGCCGATTGCCTGATCGGTGCCGGCACGGTGTTGACCCCGGAGCAGGTCGAGCTGGTGAAAGAGGCCGGAGGCCAGGTGATCGTCATGCCGCACAGCGACGCCAAAGTGCTGCGTGCGGCGAAAGCGGCGGGGCTGTACCTGTCGCCGGGTGTTGCGACACCGACCGAAGCGTTTGCGGCGCTGGAGGAGGGCGCGGACATTCTCAAGCTGTTCCCGGCCGAGCAGATGGGCCCGGCGGTGGTCAAGGCGTGGCTCGCGGTGTTGCCCTCCGGGACGGTGCTGGCGCCGGTCGGCGGGATCACCCCGGACAACATGCAAGCGTTCATCGACGCTGGCGTGAAAGGTTTCGGCCTCGGTTCCGGCCTGTTCAAACCGGGCATGACGGTTGAGCAAGTGGCGGCCAATGCCAAGGCCTACGTGGCTGCCTGGAAGGCCCTTCGCTGAGATTTATCCGGCGCTGCGTGCGCTGCATCTAACAAGAGAGACAAACAGATGAAAATCACCAAACTCACCACCTTCATCGTCCCGCCGCGCTGGTGCTTCCTCAAGGTCGAAACCGATGAGGGCGTGACCGGTTGGGGCGAGCCTGTGGTCGAAGGCCGCGCACACACTGTCGCCGCTGCCGTTGAAGAATTGTCCGACTACCTGATCGGCAAAGACCCACGCAACATCGAGGACATCTGGACGGTGTTGTATCGCGGCGGCTTCTACCGTGGTGGCGCCATCCACATGAGCGCGCTGGCCGGTATCGACCAGGCGCTGTGGGACATCAAGGGCAAGGCCCTCGGCGTGTCGGTCAGCGATCTGCTCGGCGGTCAGGTGCGCGACAAGATTCGTGTGTATTCGTGGATCGGTGGCGATCGTCCGGCCGACACCGCGCGTGCCGCGAAAGAGGCGGTAAGTCGTGGTTTTACTGCGGTGAAAATGAACGGCACCGAAGAGCTGCAGTTTCTCGACACTTTCGAGAAAGTCGATCTGGCCCTGGCCAACGTGGCTGCGGTGCGCGATGCCGTCGGGCCGAACGTCGGTATCGGCGTCGACTTCCACGGTCGGGTACACAAGCCGATGGCCAAGGTGCTGATGAAGGAGCTCGACCCGTACAAACTGATGTTCATCGAAGAGCCGGTGCTCAGCGAAAACTACGAAGCGCTGAAAGAGCTGGCACCGTTGACCAGCACGCCGATCGCCCTTGGCGAGCGGCTGTTCTCGCGCTGGGATTTCAAGCGGGTGCTGAGCGAAGGCTACGTCGACATCATCCAGCCGGATGCCTCGCATGCCGGCGGTATCACCGAGACCCGCAAGATCGCCAACATGGCCGAAGCCTACGACGTGGCGCTGGCGCTGCATTGCCCGCTGGGGCCGATTGCGCTGGCGGCGTGCCTGCAACTGGATGCGGCTTGTTACAACGCGTTTATCCAGGAGCAGAGTCTGGGTATCCATTACAACGAGAGCAACGATCTGCTCGACTACGTGAAAGATCCGCGAGTGTTCGACTACGACCAGGGCTTCGTGAAGATTCCGAACGGGCCAGGGCTGGGCATCGAGATCAACGAGGAATACGTGATCGAACGTGCGGCGGTCGGCCACCGCTGGCGCAACCCGATCTGGCGCCATGCCGATGGCAGTTTTGCCGAGTGGTGAGACCCTGAATCACCTGTGTCCCCCTGTGGGAGCGGGCCTGCTCGCGAATGCTATGTCACATCCGACATCGATGTGACTGGCCCGACGCTTTCGCGAGCAGGCTCGCTCCTACAGTGTTGATCTCCATGGATGGGAGATTTGCGTCAATGACCTCAAATAATCATAAGAAGAGGCACCCCCCATGCCAACGCAAACCCTCACCGGGCAGGCGTCTTTAGTCACGCCCAGCCGCAAGCGGTTTTTCATCATGGTGTTGCTGTTCATCACCGTGGTCATCAACTACCTAGACCGCAGCAACCTGTCGATTGCCGCGCCCGCGCTGACCAGTGAACTGGGCATCGATCCGGTGCATGTCGGGCTGATTTTCTCCGCATTCGGCTGGACCTACGCCGCGATGCAGATTCCCGGCGGCTGGCTGGTGGATCGGGTGCCGCCGCGCATTCTCTACAGCGTCGCGCTGCTGCTGTGGTCGTTGGCCACGGTGTTGCTCGGTTTCGCCGCGAGCTTCATTGCCCTGTTCGTCTTGCGCATGGCGGTCGGCGCGCTGGAGGCACCGGCGTATCCGATCAACAGCCGCGTGGTGACCACCTGGTTTCCCGAGCGTGAGCGGGCCACGGCGATTGGTTTTTACACCTCCGGGCAGTTTGTCGGCTTGGCGTTTCTGACCCCGGTGCTGGCCTGGCTGCAACATGAATTCGGCTGGCACATGGTGTTTGTCGCGACCGGTGTGGCGGGCATTATCTGGGCAGCTATCTGGTACGCGGTGTATCGCGAACCGCGAGACTTCAAGGGCGCCAACGACGCGGAGATCGACCTGATCCGCGAGGGTGGCGGACTGGTGGACATTCAAGCGCAAACGGCCAAGGCCTCGTTCAGTTGGACCGACCTCGGCATCGTCCTGAGCAAACGCAAGTTGTGGGGCATCTACCTCGGCCAGTTCTGCCTGAACTCGACGCTGTGGTTCTTCCTGACGTGGTTCCCGACTTACCTGGTGAAATACCGTGGCATGGACTTCATCAAGTCCGGCCTGTTGGCCTCACTGCCGTTTCTCGCGGCCTTTGTCGGCGTGCTGTGTTCGGGGTTCTTTTCCGACCTGTTGATCCGCCGTGGCTGCAGCGTGGGCTTCGCGCGCAAGTTGCCGATCATTGGTGGGCTGCTGATTTCAACCTCGATCATCGGCGCCAATTTCGTTGAATCGACACCGCTGGTGATTGCCTTCCTGGCGTTGGCGTTTTTCGGCAACGGTCTGGCCTCGATCACCTGGTCGCTGGTCTCGACCCTCGCTCCGGCGCGGTTGCTGGGGCTGACCGGCGGGGTGTTCAACTTCATCGGCAACCTGTCGGCGATTGCCACGCCGATTGTCATCGGTTTCCTCGCCAGCGGTGATTCGTTCGCCCCGGCGATCACCTACATCGCGGTGCTGGCGCTGATCGGTGCATTGTCCTACGTGCTGCTGGTGGGCAAGGTCGAACGTATCGAGTTGTAGTGGTCAGCGTCGGGCGACCATAATGCCGCCCGTTCCCTCGCTCAACGGTAAAGGCTGGATATGCAGGAAGACGCCCCGGAAAAAACCAAGGACGCCGCTCCCACCGGCACCCAGACGCTGCTTCGCGGCCTGGGTGTGGTGCAGGCGGTGGCCAGTGGCGCCCGCGATCTGAAAGAGATCGCCCGGCTGATCGGCACCACGCGCAGCACCACCCATCGTCTGGCCAGTTGCCTGGTCGACGAGCGCTATCTGCGCGTGGTGCCACAAATCGGCTATCTGCTGGGGCCAAAACTGATCGAGCTGGGGTTTCAGGCGCGCGAAGAGTTGCCGCTGGTGAGTCTGGCCGGGCCGTATCTGGACGAGTTGTCGGCGCTGACCGGCGACACCGTGCACCTGGGCATTCGTGAGGGCGACGAGGTCTTGTATCTGCTGAAGAATCCGGGGCGTAACGGTCCGGAAATGCGCTCGCGGGTCGGCCATCGCATGCCGTTGGCGCGCACCGGGATCGGCAAGGCATTGATGCTCGATGATGCGCCGCAGGATTGGCAGCGCCTGTACGACATCAGCCTGCCGGTGGGTGGGAAAAGTCAGTTCTGGCCGCAGCATCCGCAGCAGTCGTGGGAACAGCTTGAGCAGCGCATGGCCGAGTACGTGGCCGGTGGCTACGCCTTCGATCTGGAGGATAACGAACCGTCGATCCGCTGCGTGGCGGCGCCGATTCGTGATGCGAGCAAACACATTGTGGCGGCGATCAGTATCGCCAGCACCGTGCCGTACATGCCGCTGGAAAAAATGGCCGAGCTGATCCCCCTGATCAAAGGGGTCACAGCCCGGCTGTCGGCGGAGCTTGGCTTGAAGGTCTGAGGCCTTAGACCTTGAGCGTCGCCATGTCGATCACGAAGCGATACTTCACGTCACCGGCAATCATTCGGGCGTAAGCCTCGTTGATCTGGCGGATGTCGAGCATTTCGATGTCGCAGGTGATGTTGTGCTCGGCGCAGAAGTCCAGCACTTCCTGGGTCTCGGCGATGCCGCCGATCAACGAACCGGCCAGCACGCGACGGCCCAGCACCAGGTTGGCGGCGTGCACGGGCGGATCAATCGGTTCGATCAGACCGACCAGAATGTGCACGCCATCAAAGCGCAGGGTTTGCAGGTACGGATTGAGATCATGCTGCACCGGAATGGTGTCGAGCAGGAAATCGAAACGGCCTGCAGCGGCAGCCATCTGCTCGGCATCGGTGGAGACGATCACGTGATCGGCGCCCTGACGACGACCTTCTTCGGCCTTGCTCGCCGAACGGGTGAACAGCGTGACTTCCGCGCCCATCGCCTTGGCGAATTTGATGCCCATGTGGCCGAGGCCGCCCATGCCGAGAATCCCGACCTTGTCGCCGGCCTTGACCCCGTAGTGCTTGAGCGGCGAGTAGGTGGTGATGCCGGCGCAGAGGATCGGCGCGGCGCTGGCGAGATCCAGTTTCTCCGGGATGCGCACCACGAAGTGCTCGCTGACCACGATGCTGTCGGAGTAGCCGCCCATGGTGTTGCTGCCATCGACCCGGTCCGGGGTGGCGTAGGTCATGGTCGGGCCCTCGAGGCAGTATTGCTCGAGGTTCTGCTGGCAGGCGGCGCAGGTGCGGCAGGAGTCGACCATGCAGCCAACGCCGACCAGATCGCCGACTTTATGTTGGGTGACGTTCGCACCAACGGCGGTGACTTTGCCGACGATCTCATGGCCGGGCATCAACGGATAAACCGCGATGCCCCATTCGTTGCGAGCCTGGTGGATGTCGGAGTGGCAGACGCCGCAATACAGGATCTCGATCGCCACGTCGTCAGCGCGTGGGCTGCGGCGTTCGAATTTCATCGGGGCGAGGGGAGTGGTGGCCGATTGGGCGGCATAACCGATAGCGGTGTACATGAGAAACCTCGCAGAAGCAGTGACAGGTGAGGTGGCGCATTTTGGGCGCCGTCTGCCGCTGCGGCCATGACGATTCCTCCGGGTCTCATGCCTAATCCTCCGGCATGCAGGTCTGGGCAAGCGCATTGGCAAAAGGATCTGCGATGATGCTTGCATGCCTTTTTCCGTGACTTTTTTGAAGACCCCTCCGATGCAGTTGACCCGTCACCTTGATGCCAATGCCACACTGGTTTCGCTGATCGAGCCGCTGGCGCTCTGCGATGGTTACAGCCAGACCGGGTTACCCGGCGTGCAGGTGTTGCGCGCCAGTTGCGACGTGGCGCGTGGCCCGCACATTTATGAGCCGAGCCTGATGATCATCGCCCAGGGCAGCAAACTGGCGTTCCTCGGCCCGCGTACCATGGAGTACGGCGCCGGGCACTACCTGATTCAGGCGCTGCCGGTGCCGTTCGAGTGCGAAACCTTTGCCTTGCCGGATGCGCCGTTGCTGGGGGTGTCGGTGGCGATCGACCGGGTGCTGCTCGGTGAATTGGTGCTGGCCATGGGGCTGGCGCCGGGGCGGCACATTCCGGCGCAAACGCCGGAGTCGATGACCTCGGTGGTGCTCGACGATGACATGCGCGGCTGTGTCGAACGTATGTTGCGTTGCCTGCACGATCCGCTGGAGCGGCAGATTCTCGGGCCGGCGCGGGTGCGTGAATTGTTGTTCACTGCGTTGCGCGGGCCACAGGCCGATGTGTTGCGCGCGCTGGTCGAGCAGCAGGGGCAGTTCGCCCGGGTCGCGGCGTCGATCAGTCACCTGCATGCGCATTACACCGAGCCGCTGAATGTCGAGACTCTGGCCAGTTGCGCGAACATGAGCGTTTCGTCCTTCCACGAGCACTTCAAGCGCAGCACGCTGTTGTCGCCGGTGCAGTATCTGAAACGTTTACGCTTGCTCAAGGCGCAGACCTTGCTGGTCGCCGAAGGGCTAGGCGTGGCGCAGGTGGCGCATCGGGTGGGGTATCAGAGTACGTCGCAGTTCAGTCGTGAGTACAAGCGCTACTTCGAGCGCAGCCCTGGCGATGAGCGCGTAGCCTGATTCGACGATAATCCCCTGTGGGAGCGAGCCTGCTCGCGAAGGCGGTGTATCAGTCGACATCATTGTTAACGACACACCGCTTTCGCGAGCAGGCTCGCTCCCACAGTTGTTTTGTGGTGTCAGAGGAATTGTGGGCAACAAAAAGGCCCCCATTTCGGGAGCCTCGTCGTTCAGCGATACAGCTTACATATTCGGGTAAGTCGGGCCGCCAGCGCCTTCCGGCGTGACCCAGGTGATGTTCTGCGAAGGGTCCTTGATGTCACAGGTCTTGCAGTGCACGCAGTTCTGGGCGTTGATCTGGAAGCGTTTTTCGCCGTCTTCCTTGGTGATCACTTCGTAGACGCCGGCCGGGCAGTAGCGCTGCGCCGGTTCGTCGTACAGTGGCAGGTTCTTGCTGATCGGGATGCTCGGGTCGGTCAGCTTCAGGTGGCACGGCTGCTCTTCTTCGTGGTTGGTGCCGGAGATGAACACCGAGCTCAGTTTGTCGAAGCTGAGTTTGCCGTCCGGCTTCGGATAGTCGATCTTCTTGCAGTCGGCCGCCAGTTTCAGGCAGGCGTAGTCCGGCTTGGTGTCGTGCAGGGTGAACGGCAGTTTGCCGCCGAAGATGTTCTGGTCCAGCCAGTTGAAACCACCGCCGACAATCGCGCCGAACTTGTGGATCGCCGGGCCGAAGTTACGGCTGGCGAACAGTTCGTCGTAGAGCCAGCTCTTCTTGAACGCGTCGACGTAGGAGGTCAGCTCTTCGGTGCCATCCTTTTCGGCGAACAGCGCGTCGGCCACCGATTCAGCAGCGAGCATGCCGGACTTCATCGCAGTGTGGCTGCCTTTGATCTTGGCGAAGTTCAGGGTGCCGAGGTCGCAACCGATCAGCGCGCCGCCCTTGAAGACCATTTTCGGCAGCGAGTTCAGGCCACCTTTGCAGATGGCGCGGGCGCCGTAGCTGACGCGTTTGCCGCCTTCCAGGTACTGAGCCAGCACCGGGTGATGCTTGAGGCGCTGGAACTCGTCGAACGGCGACAGGTAAGTGTTGCTGTAAGACAGGTCAACGATCAGACCGACCACTACCTGGTTGTTTTCCAGGTGATAGAGGAACGAGCCGCCGGTGTTTTCGGTGCCCATGATGTCCAGCGGCCAACCGGCAGTGTGCACCACCAGGCCTGGCTGGTGTTTGGCCGGGTCGATTTCCCAGATTTCCTTCAGGCCGATGCCATAGTGCTGGGCGTCGGCATCGCTGTCGAGGTTGTAACGCTTGATCAGTTGTTTGCCGATGTGGCCACGGCAGCCCTCGGCGAACAGCGTGTACTTGCCACGCAGTTCCATGCCCGGGGTGTACAGGCCTTCTTTGGGGTTGCCTTCGCGGTCGACGCCCAGATCACCGGTGATGATCCCGCGCACGATGCCGTTTTCGTCGATCAGCGCTTCCTGAGCGGCGAAGCCCGGGTAGATTTCCACGCCCAGGTTCTCGGCCTGCTGGGCCAGCCAGCGGCACAGGTTGCCGAGGGAAATAATATAGTTGCCTTCGTTGTGCATGGTCTTGGGCACAAAGAAGTCAGGAATTTTCTGCGCACTGTCGGCGTTTTTCAGCACGAAAATGTCATCGCGGGTGACCGGAGTGTTCAGCGGGGCGCCGAGTTCTTTCCAGTCCGGGAACAGTTCGTTCAGAGCACGTGGTTCGAACACGGCACCGGAAAGGATGTGTGCGCCGACTTCGGAGCCTTTTTCGACCACGCAGACGCTGATTTCCTTACCGGCTTCGGCGGCCTTCTGCTTCAGACGGCAGGCGGCGGACAGGCCAGCGGGGCCGGCACCGACGATGACCACGTCGAATTCCATGTATTCGCGTTCCACAGGCTATCTCCTACTCAAGGCTCAACAGTTTTTTTTCTAATTTGGAGGTTCGGTGTCGTATCCGTTATTGCCTTTACGTTAACGTCAAGGGTAATAATGGGCAAACCACCTTTCTCTCTAGGCGGCGCATTATATCTACACCACTCCGAGCGTCCAATACAAACGTTTGTTTGAATCGGCTCCAGCCCAGAGAAATCAAAGAAGCCCCGGCTTATGAACGGCCATTTTGCCGTATTGACCGGAATAGGCGTTCCGGTCAAGATACGGGCGGTTTTGCGCTCGCCGTAGGCAGACTGGCGGTTTCAAGAGCACCTCTAAAGACAGGGCACAGGCAGTACAAGGTGATGCGCAGCGCAAGTCCGGCGCGCAGTTTACACACCGTGCGAATCAATGACTCGTTGGTCACCACTGACGAACGGTCATCGCCCCCCGCCGGCGTTTTTAGAGGTGCCCTTGTGCCCGATGAGCATCATCCGCCAGGTTCGCCTAGGCGACTTTCTTTTCACCGGAGAGTAACGAGGAATCCATGAAGGTTCTTGTAGCTGTCAAACGCGTTGTGGATTACAACGTCAAGGTTCGCGTCAAGGCGGACAATTCCGGCGTAGACCTCGCCAACGTCAAGATGTCGATGAACCCGTTCTGCGAAATCGCAGTGGAAGAAGCCGTACGCCTGAAAGAGAAAGGTGTTGCGACTGAAATCGTCGTCGTCTCCATCGGCCCGTCCACCGCTCAGGAACAGCTGCGTACCGCACTGGCTCTGGGTGCCGACCGCGCCATCCTCGTCGAATCCGCTGAAGACCTGACTTCGCTGGCCGTGGCCAAGCTGCTCAAGGCTGTGGTCGACAAGGAACAGCCTCAGCTGGTGATCCTGGGCAAACAGGCCATCGACAGCGACAACAACCAGACCGGTCAGATGCTCGCTGCACTGAGCGGCTACGGTCAGGGCACTTTCGCCTCGAAAGTCGAAGTTTCCGGCGACAGCGTTGCCGTGACCCGCGAAATCGACGGCGGCGCGCAGACCGTTTCCCTGAAACTGCCGGCCATCGTCACCACCGACCTGCGTTTGAACGAGCCGCGCTACGCGTCCCTGCCAAACATCATGAAAGCCAAGAAGAAGCCTCTCGAAGTGCTGACTCCGGATGCTTTGGGCGTTTCCACCGCCTCCACCAACAAGACCCTGAAAGTCGAAGCGCCGGCTGCACGCAGCGCAGGCATCAAGGTCAAATCGGTGGCTGAACTGGTCGAGAAACTGAAAAACGAAGCGAAGGTAATCTGATCATGACTATCTTGGTAATCGCCGAACACGACAACAAGGTGCTGGCTCCAGCCACCCTGAACACCGTGGCTGCTGCTGCCAAAATCGGCGGCGACATCCATGTGCTGGTTGCGGGTCAAGGCGCTGGCGCCGTGGCTGAAGCCGCTGCGAAAATCGCTGGTGTGAGCAAAGTCCTGAACGCTGACAATGCCGCTTACGCGCATCAGCTGCCGGAAAACGTTGCGCCGCTGGTTGCAGAGCTGGGCAAGGGCTACAGCCACATCCTGGCTGCCGCCACGTCCAACGGCAAAAACATCCTGCCGCGCGTTGCCGCTGCGCTGGACGTTGACCAGATCTCCGAGATCATCTCGGTAGAAAGCGCCGATACTTTCAAGCGTCCGATCTACGCCGGTAACGCTATCGCTACCGTGCAATCGACCGCTGCGATCAAAGTGATCACCGTGCGTGCCACCGGTTTCGACCCGGTTGCCGCTGAAGGTGGTTCGGCAGCTGTTGAAGCGGTTGCTGCTGCGCACGACGCCGGCACTTCCAGCTTCGTCAGCGAAGAACTGGCCAAGTCCGATCGTCCTGAGCTGACTGCTGCCAAGATCGTCGTTTCCGGCGGCCGCGGTATGCAGAACGGTGACAACTTCAAACACCTGTACGCCCTGGCCGACAAGCTGGGCGCTGCCGTCGGTGCTTCGCGCGCCGCGGTCGACGCAGGTTTCGTACCGAACGACATGCAGGTCGGTCAGACCGGCAAGATCGTTGCGCCACAGCTGTACATCGCCGTCGGTATCTCCGGCGCGATCCAGCACCTGGCCGGCATGAAAGACTCCAAAGTGATCGTTGCGATCAACAAGGACGAAGAAGCGCCGATCTTCCAGGTGGCCGATTACGGTCTGGTGGCGGATCTGTTCGAAGCGGTACCTGAGCTGGAGAAGCTGGTCTAATCCGGCGGCTTCACTTATAAAGAGCCCGGCCTTATGGTCGGGCTTTTTTTGTCTCGAATTTGCGTGGGAGTGTTTTGCCATGGATCTGCGCCGCGGGTTGTTATTGGGATTGATCCTGTTACCGGGGATGGCTGCGGCTGCCGGCAAATGCGAGCGCCTCGTCGTCACCGGCAGCCCGGATGCGCCGCCGTACCTGTGGCAGGACCCGCAGAATCCCAAGCACTTGATCGGCGCCAGTGCCGACCTGCTGCAGCAAGTGGCCAAGGATCTGGGGATCAAGGTCGAGCTGCTCTACGCCGGCAAACGCGCGCAGGCCCTTGATGAAGTGCGCAGCGGGCGCATGGACATGCTGGCCGACACGCCGCTGATGTTCAACGAGCTGGAAAACCTCGACTACATCTATCCGCCGTTGCTGGAAAACGACTATCTGGTGTGGACGCGCAAAGGCTCGACGCTGGTCTACAGCGAAGCCAGGGACCTGCACGGGCACACCGGGGGGCTGTCGGAAAAGTCTCGAATGACCCAGGCATTCGGCACTTTCGCCGAGCAGAATCTGACCCTGACCCGGACGGCAAACATCACCCAGGCCTTTCAGAAACTTCTGCTGGGTGAAGTGGAATATGTACTCGCCGGTCGCTACTCGGGCATGGCCGCCGCGCAGGCACTGGGTATGGCCAATGATCTGCTGGCGTTCGAGCAACCGATCGACCGACCGGGACTGTTCCTCGCGGTTTCGCACAACTCGGCCTGCAACGATCCGTGGTTGCGCGGACAGCTCGCAAAAAAGATGACAGAATTGCCCGCGTCCGGACTGACCGAAGCCGCGCTGCAACGCAACATCGAGCGCTGGAAGGCTCAGCAGCAACAGCCGCAGCCACCTGTCAGTGCCCCAAAACAGTAGGGATTCTTAGTGAGTATTCGACCTCTTTTCGCGGCCATGGCCGTTCTGGCCCTGGCCGGCTGCGCCAACGATCCGGCACCCAATGAGCAAATGCGTCTGACCGAGCAGGCCATCACCCAGGCCAGGGCTGTCGGTGCGACCGCCGATGAACTGCCGGAAATGAAACTGGCCGAAGACAAGTTCAACCGGGCCAAGGGCAACATGACCGACGAGTCTTTCAAGAACGCCCGCATGCGTGCCGAACAGGCCGAGCTGGATGCTCGTCTGGCCGAAGCCAGGGTGCTGACGCAAAAGAGCGAAGAGCAACTCAACGTGCTCAACACCCGCATCATCCGACTGCGCAAGCAACTGGGAGATGCCCAATGAGCCTGAAGTCCAAAGCCCTCGGCGGATTGATTCTGGCCGGTTGCGCGAGCCTCTATGGTTGCGCCGGTCAACACGGTGAGGCCGCATTGCAACAGGCCGGCAGTGATTTCCAGAAGGTCAAGGAAGATTCCAACGTGCTGCGTATCGCGCCGAAGGATGTGATCCGCGCCGGTGAGTCGCTGGCCCGTGCCGATCGCCTGTCCACCTATTGGGGCAGTGGCTCGGACGTGGTGCATTACGCCTACCTGAGTCAGCGCTACAGCGAAATCGCCCGCGAACACACCAATCTGGTGCTCAACGAAGAGCGCGCGGCGAAGCTTGAGCTGGAGCGTCAACGCCTGCAACTGGCCCTGCGCGAGTCCAAACTGCTGAGTGTGCAGCAGCAGGGCAAGTGGCTTGAGGAGCAGATCGTCGCGCTGGCCACCACGCAAACCGATCGCGGACTGGTGATGACCCTCGGTGACGTGCTGTTCGACACTGGCGAGGCGGAGCTGAAAAACTCGGCCAACCGCGTGGTGCTGAAGATCGTGCAGTTCCTGCAGCTCAACCCGAAACGCGTGGTGCGCATCGAGGGCTACACCGACAGCACTGGTGGCAAACAGGAAAACCTCAAGCTGTCGCGTGATCGCGCGCAAGCGGTAGCCGATGTACTGATGGACCTCGGAATTGAGGACAAGCGTATTCAGGTCGAAGGTTACGGCGACGAGTACCCGGTGGACGCCAACGCTTCCGAGCGCGGGCGGGCACAGAATCGTCGGGTGGAAATTGTGTTTTCCGACGAAAAAGGCCAGCTCGGCGCCGCCCGCTGAACTGCGGGTTCGGCGCAGTCTCCTGAACGACGCGTACCGCTGTAGGAGCTGGCGAAGCCTGCGATTTTTTGATCCGGCTTCACAAGCAAGATCAAAAGATCGCAGCCTCGTTCCACTCGTCAGCTCCTACAGGAGTGTGAAAGCCCGGATTTACCGGGCTTTTTTACGTCTGTCGAATAGCGCGCAAATCCGTACAGTTGTAGCTGACACTGCACTGTACGGTCGACTATGGTAGCAACTGTCCCAGTACACTTCTAAACTGTTCCGGTATTGTTTCACACAAGAATAAAATGCCCGTGAAATCGAGTGCTGCGTCATGACCAACCTCTTGCTCTACCAACGTATTGCTCAACAACTGGCGGAAGACATCCGGCGCGGTGTCTATCAGCCCGGAGAACGCGTGCCGTCGGTGCGCAAGATGAGTTCGCAGCTCAATGTCAGCCATGCAACGGTGTTGCAGGCTTACGCCAATCTCGAAGATCAGGGCCTGATACGTGCACGACCGCAGTCCGGTTACTACGTGCACCAGACCCCGGCACTGACAGCGCCGACCCCGGACATCGCCCGGGTCGAGCGGCCAGGCCTGGTCACCCGCGCCAGCATCATTCAGCAAGTATTGGTCGAATCCCGGCGCGAGGGAGTTTTCCCGTTGGGCGCCGCTGTACCTAGCGTCGATTACTTGCCGGTTCGCGCGCTGCATCAACAACTGGCCAAGGTCACCCGATTTCATAGTCCGCGGGCGTTCAGCTACATGTTCAGCCCCGGTTTCGAACCGTTGCGCCGGCAAGTGGCGATCCGCATGCGCGATGCCGGGGTCGTCGTCGATCCATCGGAAGTGGTGATTACCCACGGGTGTGTCGATGCGCTGCAGATGTCGCTGCGGGTGCTGACCCGTCCAGGTGATCTGATCGCTGCCGAATCGCCAACCTATTACGGTCTGCTGCAACTGGCCGACCTGCTGGGCCTGAAAGTGATCGAGATCCCCAGCGATCCGGCCACCGGCATGAGCCTCGAAGCCTTGCAACTGGCGGCGAACCAATGGTCGATCAAAGCCTTGGTTCTGACCACTCGCCTGAGCAATCCACTGGGCGGCACCATGCCGGAAGAGCGGCAGAAACAACTGCTGCGCCTGGCCTCGGACTTCGATATCCAGATCGTCGAAGACGATATCTACGGCGAGTTGATGTTCGAACAGGGCCGCACCAAAGCCCTCAAGGCCTACGATCGACTGGATCGGGTGATCTACTGCTCGAGCTTTTCCAAGACGTTGTCGCCGGGTGTACGCGTCGGCTGGATGATTGCCGGCAAGTATCAGCAGGAAATCCAGCGTCTGCAGACCTTCACCACGCATTCGGCGTGTAGTGTGACCCAGATGGCGATTGCCGCTTATCTGGAAAATGGCGGTTATGACCGGCATTTACGGTACATCCGCCAGGAATACCGAAAAAACCTCAGCGCGTTCCAGTTGGCGGTGCAGCAGTACTTCCCCGAAGGCACGCAAATGACCCGGCCCACGGGCGGTTTCATCCTCTGGGTGAGTCTGCCGGGCAGGGTCAATACCCAGGAATTGCATGTCCGCGCCTTGCAGCAGGGCATCAGTATTGCGCCGGGGCTGATCTTCAGTAATACCGAGCAGTTCAACCACTGCATCCGCCTGAACTGCGGCACGCCGTGGAATCGCGAGGCGGAAAGGGCGCTGATGACCCTCGGTTTGCTGGCGACTCAACTGTGTCAGGAAACCGCAGGCGGTTTCTGAACGAGTGGCGCACCGTGCTTGTCTTGTGACGCTCAACAGGCGAGCATATGGCCCTCTGCCGTTAGTGTTGTGGGGCTCATGAAAGCGATTTTGCCTGCTGCCTGGATTTTGCTTGGTGTGTTGACGATGGGCCATGCGCCCGGTGTCATGGCAGCCGCCGTTCAGGAAAAGCCTGCGGCGTCAGCTGCGGCGAGCAAAACGGCCAGCAACAAACCCGTTGCGGACAAGAAAGCTCAGACGAAGAAAGCCCCGCAGAAGAAAGCGGCCCCGGTGAAGAAGCGGTCCCCGATTGCCTCCAAGTCAAAACCGGCCAGTGAAGTGGCTAAAACCAGACTGCCGCCGGCCAAACTGGACCTGAGCCTGCCCAAAGACATGGTCCAGCAGCTCAAACCTGCCGGCACCGTGCCGATGCCCAAACACGACGCGATCCTGCCGCAGATGTTTGGCGAGAAGAACAGCGGCTTCCAGCTCAACGGCCGGCTGCTCAGCAATGAAATGCAGTTGCAGCTGCGCAACGAAGAGCGCCGCGAAGTCGAAGGCGCAGCGCTGGATTTCGAGTTCAAGCAGTAGATTCAATCGATCCGTGACCCGCAGACCAGACGCTTTGTCGGAGACTGGTCAGTCACATTCAGTTATCGGTAAAAACCCCGGTTCAGGGAATTTGAAACAACCGTTTTAGCGGTTACTCTGTCCGTGTCTCTTTAACACATTGCCCGTCGCGAGGACTTGCTCGTCATGAAATGCCGTGAAGGCTGTGGCGCTTGCTGCATTGCCCCGTCCATCAGTTCTGCCATTCCGGGCATGCCCAACGGCAAACCTGCCGGCGAACGTTGCGTGCAACTCTCGGTCGAAAACCTGTGCAGCATTTTCGGTCAGCCAGAGCGTCCCGCGGTCTGTTCAGGATTTGCCGCCGATGTCGAAGTCTGTGGCAGCAGCTCCGAGGAAGCGATAAAACTGATCGGCTGGTGGGAGCAGATGACGGCGGCGTGATGTGTCAAACGAACGGAACTTCAACAATAAGGAATAAGACTATGGGTTCGCTGCATCGTATCGCTGTGTTGTGTGGTTTGACGGCTGTGCTGGCTACTTCGGTGGCTCAGGCTGAGGACTGGAAGGTCGCCAAGAACGAAGACGGGATCAAGGTCTCGCTGGCCGAAGTGCCGGGTTCGGATTACAAGTCCTATCAGGGGGTTGCCCTGATGAAGACCACCGTTGCCAAACTGCGTGCCTTGCAGGAAGACGTGGCCGGAGCCTGCGCCTGGATTCACGAGTGCAAAGCCCAGAAGCTGCTCAAGCACGAGGGCGATCAGAGCTGGACCTACACCCAGTTCAATACGCCGTGGCCAGTGACCCCACGTGATTCGGTGTTGCACATCACCACCGTCGAAGGCGCCGATGGCAGCCTGACCCGCAACCTCGAAGGCGTGCCGAAGTACCTTCCCGAAGAGAAGGGCTTTGTCCGTGTCGCTCAGGTCAAAGGGTTCTGGAAGTTCGTACCCAAAGGTGACCAAGTCGAAGTGACCTATCAGGTGCACACTGAGCCCGGCGGCAGCGTACCGAGCATGATTGCCAACAAGTTCGTGGTCGACGCTCCCTTCAATACCCTTAAAGCCCTGAAAGAACGCGCCGAGAAGTAATTTTTCGCGCTGACAGCAAAACGCCCCGACCGATTCGGGGCGTTTTGTTTTGTCGCTATATTGTGTTTCCAGATATGCGCTGCACGAAATTTTCACAAACCTTTCCCGACAATTCGCCCGCGCAATTCAGCTTGTCCCCGTCCGATCGCTTATATGAAAGAGTCGGGCAGTAGGGCAGTAATCAATGGCAATGCTGTCGTTGATCGTGCAACATTTGCGCACCGCGCACGCCCCGGGGTCTGGAATGGCCAAAAGAGGGCATGGCGCCGCTGTATTTTGCAACTTCAACTTCCAATGGGTCCTAAAACGACATGGCAAACCCGGACGCCCTGAATCAGCAGCGATCTTCCACTCGCCTGCTGCAACCGACCGTCAAATCGCATCTGGCCTACACATTGTTGTGTGCCTTGGTCATGATGGTGATGTTTTCCGTGCTGCGCCTCGCGCTGCTGGTCTACAACCGCGAGATGATCCTCGATACCCCGGCTTCGACCTTCCTCGAAGCCTTCGCCAACGGCCTGCGTTTCGACCTGCGCCTGGTGGTCTACGTCTGCGTTCCGCTGCTGCTCGCACTGTTCAGCGCCCGTGCAATGGCTGCGCGTGGCTTCTTCCGTCTGTGGCTGACCGTGGCGTCCAGCATCGCGCTGTTCCTCGGCCTGATGGAAATGGACTTCTACCGTGAGTTCCATCAGCGCCTCAACGGCCTGGTGTTCCAGTACGTCAAGGAAGACCCGAAAACCGTGATGAGCATGCTCTGGTACGGTTTCCCGGTAGTGCGTTACCTGCTGGCGTGGGTCATCGGCACCGTGATCCTGACCCTGGCGTTCAAGGGCGCCGACCGTGCGACCCGTCCACGCGGCCCGTTCAGTGGCGGCAACGTCGGCACCCGTCAGGTGGCGCCGTGGTACACCCGCCTGGCGGTGTTCGTGGTTTGCCTGCTGATCTGCGTGGTGGCGGCCCGTGGCACCCTGCGTCAGGGCCCGCCACTGCGTTGGGGTGACGTGTACACCACCGAATCGAACTTCGCCAACCAGCTCGGCCTCAACGGCACGCTGTCGCTGATCGCCGCTGCCAAGGACCGCATGGGCGAGGATCGCAGCAACATCTGGAAAGCCACGCTGCCGCAGGAACAGGCGCAGAAAGTGGTGCGCGAGATGCTGGTGATGCCGGACGACAAACTGGTTGATGCCGACATTGCCGCCGTGCGCCGTGACTACACGCCACCAGCGGACAAAACCCTGCCGATCAAGAACGTGGTCGTGATCCTGATGGAAAGCATGGCCGGTCACTCGGTGGGCGCACTTGGCGCACCGGGCAACATCACGCCGTACCTCGACAAACTGTCGAAGGAAGGCCTGCTGTTCGACCGCTTCTTCTCCAACGGTACGCACACCCACCAGGGCATGTTCGCGACCATGGCGTGCTTCCCGAACCTGCCGGGCTTCGAATACCTGATGCAGACTCCGGAAGGCAGCCACAAGCTCTCCGGCCTGCCGCAACTGCTCAGTGCGCGCAAGTATGACGACGTCTACGTCTACAACGGTGACTTCGCCTGGGACAACCAGTCGGGCTTCTTCAGTAACCAGGGCATGACCAACTTCGTTGGCCGTAACGACTTCGTCAACCCGGTGTTCTCCGATCCGACCTGGGGCGTGTCCGACCAGGACATGTTCGACCGTGGTCTGGTGGAACTGAAGGCACGGGAAAACGGCAAACCGTTCTATGCGCTGCTGCAGACCTTGTCCAACCACACGCCGTATGCCTTGCCGACACCCTTGCCGGTGGAGCGCGTGACCGATCGCGGCAGCCTCAACGAGCACCTGACCGCCATGCGTTACGCCGACTGGGCACTCGGTCGGTTCTTCGAGAAGGCGCGCAAAGAGCCGTACTTCAAGGAAACCCTGTTCGTGATCGTCGGTGACCACGGTTTCGGCAACGAGCGCCAGATCACCGAAATGGACCTGGGCCGCTTCAACGTGCCGATGCTGATGATCGCTCCGGGCATCCAGGAGAAGTTCGGTACCCGTGATCATACCGTGGGTACGCAGATCGACATCGTGCCGACCATCATGGGTCGCCTGGGTGGCGAAGTGCGTCATCAGTGCTGGGGTCGTGACCTGCTGAACCTGCCGGCCGGCGACACCGGTTTCGGTGTGATCAAGCCGTCGGGTAGCGAGCAGACCACTGCCATCGTCACCGCCGACCAGATCCTGGTGCTGCCGAAAGAGAAGGAAATGGCGCCGAAGATCTACCAGTACCAACTGGGCGCGAACCCTTCTGCCGAGATCATTCCGGACGCACCGCGTACCGCCGAACTGAAGCTCAAGCTTGAAGCGTTCCTGCAAACGGCGACCAAGAGCCTGATGGACAACACTGCCGGTGTGATCAACGGCAAGCCGGACTGATAAAACCGCTGCATAAAAAAGAGGCCCCTGAGGGCCTCTTTTTTTGTCTTGGGGTTTTATATCCTGCCAAGTAACAGCAAGACCAACAGCACCACCAACACCACGCCGATAATGCCCGAAGGACCGTAACCCCAACTTCTGGAGTGCGGGAAGACCGGCAGACCACCGATCAGCAACAGGATCAGGATAATAATAAGAATTGTGCCCATGTCGATTTCCTTGTTGAAAGTATTCGAGAAGTCTTGGTGTTCAAGGGCGACTGGAGGCTAACTAATTCCAGACGGCTTACAAATTCCGACCGGTGCGCGTGACAGAAAATTCAATGTTTTTTTAAGGTATTTGGTCCGCAGGCTTATTTCCTTTAAGCGCAAGATCAAAAGATCGCAGCCTTCGGCAGCTCCTACATCAACTACCTGTAGGAGCTGCCGAAGGCTGCGATCTTTTGATCCTCCATTCAGCAACTTGATGGAGAGTGGGCGCACTCACAACCTTCGCTACACTCCGCCCATCTCCTACGGAACAACAAGGCTGTCTGCTATGCAAAATCGCATGATGATCACTGGCGCGGGCTCAGGTTTGGGTCGCGAAATCGCGCTGCGCTGGGCGCGTGAAGGCTGGCAGCTGGCCTTGTCCGACGTCAGCGAGCCGGGCCTGCAGGAAACCCTGAAACTGGTGCGCGAAGCCGGTGGCGACGGTTTCACCCAGCGTTGCGATGTGCGTGATTACAGCCAGCTCACCGCGTTTGCCCAGGCTTGCGAAGTGAAGCTGGGCGGCATCGATGTGATCGTCAACAACGCCGGTGTGGCGTCCGGCGGATTCTTCAGCGAACTGTCGCTGGAGGATTGGGACTGGCAGATCGCGATCAACCTGATGGGGGTGGTCAAGGGCTGCAAGGCGTTCCTGCCGTTGCTCGAGCAGAGCAAAGGCAAGATCATCAACATCGCTTCGATGGCTGCACTGATGCAAGGTCCGGCGATGAGCAACTACAACGTGGCCAAGGCCGGTGTAGTGGCGCTGTCGGAAAGTTTGCTGATCGAACTGGCGCAGCAGGAAGTCAGCGTGCATGTGGTCTGCCCGTCGTTCTTCCAGACCAACTTGCTCGACTCGTTCCGTGGCCCGACGCCGGCCATGAAAGCCCAGGTCGGCAAGTTGCTGGAAAGTTCGCCGATCACGGCGGCTGACATCGCTGAGTATATCTACCAGCAAGTGGCCGCCGGCGAATTCATGATCCTGCCGCACGAGCAGGGGCGCATGGCCTGGGCGATCAAACAGAAGAACCCGCAACTGATCTACAACGAGATGACCACCATGGCCGATAAAATGCGCGCCAAGGCCCGACAAACCAACGGCTGAACTTGCCCGAAGGGTGTCGCGTCGTTAGTGTGGCCGCAATGGTCACCCTGTCGAGACACATCAATGCTCAATTACCTGTGGTTCTTCCTTGCGGCGCTGTTTGAAATCGCCGGTTGTTTCGCCTTTTTCATGTGGCTGCGTCAGGGCAAGAGTGCCTTGTGGGTGATCCCGGCGCTGCTCAGCCTGACCCTGTTCGCCCTGTTATTGACCCGCGTCGAAGCGGCTTACGCCGGGCGCGCCTATGCCGCGTATGGCGGGATCTACATCGTCGCGTCGATCGGCTGGCTGGCGGTGGTCGAGCGCGTGCGCCCGCTGGGTTCGGACTGGATCGGCGTGGCGCTGTGCGTGATCGGCGCCAGCGTGATCCTGTTCGGGCCGCGATTTTCCGCGGCTTGAGGCGAGACTGTTTAGCCTTTTGCAGGAAACGTCTGAAGGGCTCAGCGACTCACGGTGTAGGGCAAGACTGAATTGCGCGCGACCCATTGTAGAGCGCGTGCCCACCGCGCATCTTCAGGGCTGGCTAACCCTGAAGGACGAACTCCATGCTTGTACTCAGCCGTGTTGTGGGCGAGTTGATTTCCATCGGTGACGACATTTCCGTACGCGTGTTGTCAGTCAACGGTTCCAGCGTGCGTTTTGGTGTCGAGGCACCGCAGAAGGTCAATGTGCATCGCTCTGAAGTCTACGAGCGGATCCAGCGCAAACAGATCAGGGAAAAGGTTCGCTGAGGTTTCACTCGAACAGGTGCTTGGGCACGTCGTGCTTGAGCATCAGTTGGCATTGTTCGCTTTCCGGGTCGAAAACAATCAGCGCCTGACCTTTGGTCAGTGCCTGCCGTACGCGCAGCACACGGGTTTCCAGTGGGGTGTCATCACCGTTGTCGGTACCGTCGCGAGTGACGAAATCCTCGATCAGACGGGTGAGGGTGTCGACTTCAAGAGCGTCGTAGGGAATCAGCATGGGCACCTCGGCTAAATCAATGGCGGGATGCTACGGCGATTACGATATCCCCGCCAGTTTTCGTGGCGTGCCAATTCGCGAGCAGGCTCGCTCCCACATTTGGAATGCGTGTCCTCTGTGGGAGCGAGCCCGCTCGCGAAGGTGATTGGTCTGCCAATAAGGATTCAACTGTCGGAACGCTGCCCCACCAGACTGTCCACCGACGGTACTCGCGTATCGCTCTCCATCTGCGTGTCATGTTCGATCTGATGACTGAAGCGATCCAGCGAAGCATTGGCCGGCGCCGCATCGCTGGCAAATACCGGCGGACTCAGAATGTACGCCCCGAGCAAACGACTGAGCGCCGCCAGACTGTCAATGTGCGTGCGTTCATAACCATGAGTCGCATCGCAGCCGAAGGCCAGCAGTGCCGTACGGATGTCATGCCCGGCAGTGACTGCCGAATGCGCGTCGCTGAAGTAATAGCGGAACAGGTCGCGCCTTACCGGGAGTTCGTTTTCACTGGCCAGACGCAGCAAATGCCGCGACAGGTGATAGTCGTAAGGCCCGCCGGAATCCTGCATCGCCACGCTCACCGCGTGTTCGCTGGAATGCTGGCCGGGCGCGACCGGCGCGATATCGATGCCGACGAATTCGCTGACATCCCACGGCAATGCTGCCGCCGCGCCGCTGCCGGTTTCTTCGGTAATGGTGAACAGCGGATGACAGTCGATCATCAACTCCTGACCGCTGTCGACGATGGCTTTGAGCGAGGCGAGCAGGGCTGCAACGCCAGCCTTGTCATCGAGGTGACGGGCACTGATGTGGCCGCTTTCGGTGAACTCCGGCAGCGGGTCGAACGCCACCACGTCGCCGACGCTGATGCCCAGCGATTCGCAATCGGCCTTGGTTGCGCAATACGCATCCAGACGCAATTCGACGTGATCCCAACTGATCGGCATCTCGTCCACGGCGGTGTTGAACGCGTGCCCGGAGGCCATCAGCGGCAGCACGCTGCCACGAATCACGCCGTTGTCGGTGAACAGGCTGACGCGGCTGCCCTCGGCAAACCGGCTCGACCAGCAACCGACCGGGGCCAGGGTCAGGCGACCGTTGTCTTTCACCGCACGCACGGCGGCACCGATGGTGTCGAGATGCGCGGAGACGGCGCGATCAGGGCTGTTTTTCTTGCCCTTGAGCGTGGCGCGAATAGTGCCGCGACGGGTCATTTCGAAAGGGATACCAAGTTCTTCCAGACGCTCGGCGACGTAGCGCACGATGGTGTCGGTGAACCCGGTAGGGCTGGGAATGGCGAGCATTTCCAGCAGGACTTTTTGCAGGTAGTTCAGATCCGGTTCAGGGATTTGTGTGGTCATGGAAACTCCTGATGAGTTGAGGCGCATCGATGGTTTCGATGAGAAGGGATTTGTGGTGCCTGATTCGGCCCCTTCGCGAGCAGGCTCGCTCCCACCATTTGGATGAGTTCCCCTGTGGGAGCGAGCCTGCTCGCGAAGGCGTCAGTCCAGACAAAGCAGGATCAAGAAACAGCCGGCTGACTGTGCGGAAACAACAGATCGACAAACCGCTCCGCCGTCGGCTGCGGCTCGTGATTAGCCAGTCCGGCGCGTTCGTTGGCTTCGATAAACACGTACTCCGCTTGATCCGCCGCCGGCACCATCAGATCGAGGCCAACCATTGGAATATCCAGTGCCCGCGCCGCCCGTACCGCTGCATCGACCAGCGTCGGGTGCAGAATCGCGGTGACGTCCTCCAATGTGCCACCGGTGTGCAGATTGGCCGTGCGGCGCACGAACAGATGCTCGCCCGCCGGCAGGATGCTGCTGTAGTCATACCCGGCCGCGTGCAGGGTGCGTTGGGTTTCGTGATCCAGCGGGATCTTGCTCTCGCCACTGGTAGCGGCTTGCCGACGGCGGCTCTGCGCCTCGATCAATGCACCGATCGAATGATGGCCGTCACCCACCACCTCGGCGGGACGACGAATCGCTGCCGCCACCACTTCAAAACCGATCACCAGAATCCGCAGGTCGAGGCCTTCGTGGAAGCTTTCCAGCAGTACGCGGCTGTCGAAATGTTTGGCGGCTTCGATGGCCTGCTGCACCTCTTCGATGCTCTGCAGATCGACCGCCACCCCTTGGCCCTGTTCACCGTCGAGCGGCTTGACCACCACACGCTGATGCTCGTCAAGAAACGCCAGGTTGTCGTCGGCGTTGCCCGCCAGTTGCTGCGAAGGCAGCTTCAGCCCGGCGGCTTTCAACACTTTGTGGGTCAGGCTCTTGTCCTGGCACAGACTCATGCTGATCGCGCTGGTCAGGTCGCTCAGCGATTCGCGGCAACGCACCCGACGTCCACCATGGCTGAGAGTGAACAGCCCGGCTTCGGCATCATCCACCTGCACATCGATGCCACGGCGATGCGCTTCCTCGACGATGATCCCCGCATAAGGGTTGAAGTTGGCTTCCGGCCCGGGCCCGAGGAACAGCGTCTGGTTAATGCCGTTCTTGCGTTTGATCGCGAACGTCGAAAGGTTGCGAAAACCGAGTTTGGCGTAAAGATTCTTGGCCTGACGGTTGTCATGCAGTACCGACAGATCCAGATAACTCAGGCCGCGACTCATGAAGTGTTCGATCAAGTGCCGCACCAGCACTTCGCCGACGCCCGGCCGCGAGCACTGCGGATCCACCGCCAGGCACCACAGGCTGCTGCCATGTTCCGGATCGTTGAAGGCTTTCTGGTGATTGAGGCCCATGACGCTGCCGATCACCGCGCCGCTGTCTTCATCTTCAGCCAACCAGTACACCGGACCGCCCTGATGATGCGGGGTCAGCCGCGTGGCATCGATCGGCAACATGCCGCGGGCCTGATACAGCAGATTGATCGCCTGCCAGTCCGCTTCGCTTTGCGCCCGGCGAATGCGGAATCCGCGAAACACGCGAGTGGCCTGGCGGTAATCGCTGAACCAAAGGCGCAGAGTGTCGGACGGGTCGAGAAACAGTTGCGTCGGTTCCAGACCGAGAATCTGCTGCGGTGCGGCGACGTACAGGGCGATATCGCGTTCGCCGGGCTGTTCGTTGAGCAGTTCTTGCGCCAGGGTCGCCGGGTCAGGAAAGGTGTGACCGATCAGCAACCGGCCCCAGCCGCAATGCACCGCAATGGGGTCGGCGCCGAGTTCGCTGCCGTCTTCGGCCAGACGCGCCTGCAAGCGTTCATACGACGGTGTCTGACCGCGTAACAGGCGCTGATTGATCGCTGTGGCGTGAGGTTTCATCAATCAGATTCCTTGTTCACTGAGCCACAGGTTCAGAGCCGCCAGTTGCCACAGTTTCGAGCCGCGCAATGGCGTCAGTTGGCCTTGCGGGTCAGTCAGCAGTTTGTCGAGCATGGCCGGGTTGAACAGGCCGCGATCCTGGCTCGGATCCAGCAGCAGTTCACGCACCCAGTTCAGGGTGTCGCCTTGCAAGTGCTTGAGGCCGGGCACCGGGAAGTAGCCTTTCTTGCGGTCGATCACTTCGCTTGGAATCACCAGGCGTGCGGCTTCTTTGAGCACCTGTTTGCCGCCATCGGGCAGCTTGAACTGGCCGGGAATCCGCGCTGACAGTTCAACCAGTCGATAGTCGAGAAACGGCGTGCGCGCTTCCAGGCCCCAGGCCATGGTCATGTTGTCGACACGTTTGACCGGGTCATCCACCAGCATCACCGTGCTGTCCAGACGCAGCGCTTTATCGACCGCAGCCTCGGCGCCGGGTTGGGCGAAATGTTCTTTGACGAAGTCGCCGGCCGCATCATTCGCGGTCAGCCATTTCGGTTGCACGGTGGCGGCGTAGTCGTCGTAGCTGCGGTCGAAGAACGCCGCGCGATAGGCCGCGTACGGATCGGCCGCACCGTCGACTTGCGGGTACCAGTGATAACCGGCGAACAGTTCGTCAGCGCCCTGGCCGCTTTGCACCACTTTGCAGTGCTTGGCCACTTCTCGCGACAACAGGTAGAAGGCGATGCAGTCGTGGCTGACCATCGGTTCGCTCATCGCGCTGAACGCAGCGGGCAGTTGCTCGATGATCTCTTTTTCGTCGATGCGCAATTGATGATGTTGAGTGCCGTAGTGCTTGGCGATCAGATCGGAATACTGGAATTCATCGCCACGCTCGCCGCCGGCATCCTGGAAACCGATGGAAAAGGTCGACAGGTTCTCCACGCCGACTTCACGCAGCAGGCCGACGAGCATGCTCGAATCGACACCGCCGGAAAGCAGCACGCCGACATCCACCGCTGCGCGTTGACGAATCGCCACCGCCTCACGGGTGCTGTCGAGTACACGGTCGCGCCAGTCTTCGAGGGTCAGGTTTTTCTCGTCGTCGTGTGGGCCGTAGGGCAGGGTCCACCAGGTTTTCTGCTCGGTACGGCCATCGGCTTCGACGCGCATCCAGGTCGCTGGCGGCAGCTTTTCGATGCCCGCGAGCAAGGTGCGTGGAGCGGGCACCACCGCGTGGAAATTCAGATAGTGATTGAGCGCCACCGGATCGAGGATCGGGTTGATGTCGCCGCCCTTGAGCAGCGCCGGCAGGGCCGAGGCAAAGCGCAAACGCTGACCGGTACGCGACAGGTACAAAGGCTTCACGCCGAGACGGTCACGGGCGATGAACAGGCGCTGTGCATCGCGCTCCCAGATGGCGAACGCGAACATGCCGTTGAGTTTCGGCAGCAGCGCTTCGCCCCAGGCGTGGTAGCCCTTGAGCAGCACTTCGGTGTCGCCACCGGAATAGAAGGCATAGCCCAGCGCTTCGAGTTCGGCGCGCAGTTCCGGGAAGTTGTAGATCGCGCCGTTGAAGGCCAGGGACAAGCCCAGTTGGCTGTCGATCATCGGCTGCGCCGAGCCGTCCGACAGGTCCATGATTTTCAGGCGACGATGGCCGAGGGCAATCGGCCCTTGGGCATGGAAGCCCCACGCGTCGGGGCCGCGAGGGGCCAGGTGATGGGTGATTCGCTCTACCGCTGCAAGGTCTGCAGGTTGATGATCAAAACGTAACTCGCCAGCTAATCCGCACATAAAGTCCTTACCGGTTTTTCCGTTGGGGAGGGGTGATTCAAGTCAGGCCAAAATGGCCGGTACTCAGAAACTGACCCGCTGCAGATGTGGGAGTTTTAGAACGATGAGTTATAAGAGGGGGCGACTGACCAGCGGCCAGTCGCGATTTTTCATTTGCCGCGAATCAACGTGCGCAAAGCGAAACGGTTGGGGTGGCAGGCTTCGGCGACGCTTCGGGGCAGCGGCAGCGGCTCGTTGTCCAGCCATGCGGCGAGCAGTTCGCCCGACAGCGGCGCGGTGATCAGCCCGCGTGAGCCGTGGCCGCTGTTGACGTACAAGCCATCGAGCCACGGGCAGACGATGTCCGGCACTTGTCGTGCATCCTTGCTCAACGCGGCATAGGCCTGAGCGAAGGCTTTGCGGTCGGCGAGGGGGCCGACGATCGGCAGATAGTCGGGGCTGGTGCAGCGGAATGCGGCGCGTCCCTCCAGAGTTTCCGGGGGCAGCTCATTGATGCGCAGACGCGCCACCAGATCGCTGGAGATTTCTTCGAGCATCGCCAGATTGCCCAGGTGCTCGGCGGTAGTCGGTGTCAGGTCATCGCTGTTGAAGTCGAAACTCGCACCCAGCGTGTGTTCACCCAGACGTGCCGGGGCGACATAACCTTCGGCGCAGACCACAGTGCGTAGCGCCTGGCTCTCGGTGGTTTGCGGCAGGCGCGTGATCTGCCCGCGAATGCGCTTGAGTGGCAGCTCGGCACTTTGCGCAAAGCGTTTGATCTCCGCAGCGCCGGCCAGCACCACCACCGGCGCACTGGCGAGCAGGCGGTCGCCGTCGAGGGCTTGCCAGTGACCCTCGACCTTGCGCAGTTCCAGCGCATCGTGATGCTTGAGCAGTTCGATGTTTGCTTGCGCGGCTTGCGCCTGGCACAGCGCGGGCGGATGCACCCATCCGCCATCGGGGTAGAACAGCCCGCCATGGGCCACGGCGATTCCGGCCTGAGTTGCGGCTTGCGGCTGATCGAGCCAGTGCACCAGATCTTCCGGGAACGCCGCGGCCAGTTGCGCCTGACGCTCGGCTTCCTTGGTGTTGAAAGCCAGTTGCAGCACGCCGCAATCGTCCCAGTCGGTGCCGCGTTGCAAGGTTTCCAGCAGACGGCGGGTGTAGCCGAAGCCGCTGACGATCAGTTGCGACAACGCGGTGCCGTGGGCCGACAACTTCAGGTACAGCACGCCCTGCGGATTGCCCGACGCTTCCTGTGCCACCGCCTCGTGACGCTCCAGCAGACTGACTTGCCAGCCGCGCGCGGCGAGGCTGGCGGCCGTAGCGCAACCGGCCAGCCCGGCGCCGATCACCAACGCCCGACGCTCACCGGTTATCGGGGCAGGGCGGGCGAACCACGGTTTGTCCGGCAGCGGTGGCGCGACGTCCTGCGGCCAGCCGAGAAACTCGCCGCGCAGGATCTCCCACTTGTGGCCGATGCCCGGCGTGCGTTTCATCTTGAACCCGGCCGCATTGAGCAGACGCCGCACCCAACCGGTGCTGGTGAAGGTGCTGATGGTCGAACCGGGCGCGGCCAGTCGCGCCAGTTCGGCGAACAGTTCGGCAGTCCACATGTCGGGGTTTTTTGCCGGGGCGAAACCGTCGAGAAACCATGCGTCGATCTGCGCATCGAGTTGCGGCAGTTGCTCCAGCGCCTCGCCGATCAACAGGGTCAGCGTGACCCGACCGTTGCCGAGGACGATCCGCTGAAAGCCCTGATGGATCGCCACGTAATGCGTCAGTAGTTGATCGGCCAGCGGCTTGAGGTTCGGCCACAGGGCCAGGGCCCGTTGCAGATCCGTCGGACTCAGCGGGTATTTTTCGACGCTGACAAAATGCAGCCGCGCACCGGCCACCGCATGCTGTTCGAACAACTGCCAGGCGCAAAGGAAATTCAGCCCGGTGCCGAAGCCGGTTTCGCCGATCACCAGCCGCCCGTGCGCCGGCAGCGCGGCAAAACGCTCGGCCAGACGGTTCTGTTCGAGGAACACGTAACGGGTTTCATCCAGCCCCGACTGGTCGGAAAAATACACATCATCGAACACCCGCGAGCGCGGACGTCCGTGGTCATCCCAGTCGAGTTGGGCGTGGGGCAATACAGGTTTCATGGCAGGCTCGGCAACGACAAGGCGGCCATTCTAGCTGATCGGGCGCAGGGTGCTTGATCCATGGCAAGGCTGGGTTGAGGGGGGGCAAGGACAATTCACTGTTTGTGGCTGAAAGTGAGCTTTTCTGTGGCGAGGGAGCTTGCTCCCGCTCGGCTGCGCAGCAGTCGTAAAGCCGGCGCACGCGGTTTAACTGGAGTAACCGGGGTGAAAGGTTTTCGGGTTGCTGCGCAACCCAGCGGGAGCAAGCTCCCTCGCCACAGGGGTTCGTTCCTTCAGCTTGTTGTGGTGGGGAATTTCTACCCTGCATCTGTGCCCAATCCGCTAGTCTTGCTGAATCCTGGAAGGAGCCGTCCCCATGTTTGAATCCGCCGAAATCGGCCATGCCATCGACAAAGAGACTTACGACGCAGCGGTGCCTGCACTGCGTGAAGCACTGCTGGAAGCACAGTTCGAGTTGCAGCAGCAGAAGCGTTTTCCGGTGATCATTTTGATCAACGGTATCGAAGGCGCGGGCAAGGGCGAGACCGTCAAGTTGCTCAACGAGTGGATGGACCCGCGCCTGATCGAGGTGCGTACTTTCGATCAGCAGACCGATGAAGAGCTGGCGCGGCCACCGGCGTGGCGTTACTGGCGGATGCTCCCGGCCAAGGGGCGGATGGGCGTGTTCTTCGGCAACTGGTACAGCCAGATGCTTCAGGGCCGGGTTCACGGTCTGTTCAAGGATCCGCGTCTGGATCAGGCGATCAACGCCGCCGAGCGTCTGGAAAAAATGCTCTGCGATGAAGGCGCGCTGATCTTCAAGTTCTGGTTCCACCTGTCCAAGAAGCAGATGAAAGCGCGGCTCAAGGCGCTGGCCGACGACCCGCTGCACAGCTGGCGCATCAGCCCGCTGGACTGGCAGCAATCGCAGACCTACGACAAGTTCGTCCAATACGGCGAGCGCGTGCTGCGCCGCACCAGTCGCGACTATGCGCCGTGGCACATCATCGAAGGCATGGACGCCAACTACCGCAGCCTCGCGGTTGGCAAGATTCTGCTGGAGGGCCTGCAGAATGCGCTCAAGCGCCCAGAGGTGCATACCGAAGAGGTCAACGCCGCCCCGTTGGGCACGGCGGTCGATCAACTCAACCTGCTCGACAGCCTCGACCTGAACCAGCGACTGGAAAAGAAAGACTACGAAGAGCAACTGATCACCGAGCAGGCGCGGCTGTCCGGGCTGATGCGTGACAAGCGCATGCGCCGCCATGCATTGGTGGCGGTGTTCGAAGGCAACGATGCGGCGGGCAAGGGCGGGGCGATTCGTCGGGTCGCGGCGGCGCTCGATCCGCGTCAGTACAGCATCGTGCCGATTGCCGCGCCCACTGAAGAGGAGCGCGCGCAGCCGTATCTGTGGCGCTTCTGGCGGCATTTGCCGGCGCGGGGCAAGTTCACCGTGTTCGACCGCTCCTGGTATGGCCGGGTACTGGTGGAGCGGGTCGAGGGCTTTTGCAGCCCGGCCGACTGGTTGCGCGCCTACAGCGAGATCAATGACTTCGAAGAGCAGATCGCCGACGCCGGGGTCATCGTCGTCAAGTTCTGGCTGGCGATCGATAAGGACACGCAGATGGAGCGCTTCCAGGCCCGCGAGCAGATTCCGTTCAAGCGCTTCAAGATTACCGAGGACGACTGGCGCAACCGCGACAAGTGGGACGCCTACCGGGCTGCCGTGGGCGACATGGTTGACCGCACCAGCACCGAGATTTCGCCGTGGACGCTGGTCGAGGCCAATGATAAGCGCTGGGCCCGGGTCAAGGTGCTGCGCACGATCAACCGTGCCCTCGAAGAGGCGTTCGCGAAGTCCGACAAACGCGCAAAAAAACACAAGGACTGAGCCGATGGACCCGCATACGCGGGGTGAATGATTGTCGCGGTCGGCGGCGGGCTGGACTTATGCTCGGTTCACTCTCCTCCGACAACAACAATTGAGGTATGCCATGCGTGAAGTGGTGATCGTCGACAGCGTGCGGACCGGCCTGGCCAAATCCTTTCGCGGCAAGTTCAACCAGACCCGCCCCGACGACATGGCGGCCCATTGCGTCAACGCGCTGCTGTCGCGCAATGACATCGACCCGGCCAGCGTCGAGGACTGCATTGTCGGCGCCGGCTCCAACGAGGGCGCGCAGGGTTACAACATCGGTCGCAATGTGGCGGTGCTGTCGCGTCTGGGCACCGGTGTGGCCGGCATGACCCTCAACCGTTTCTGCTCGTCGGGGTTGCAGGCGATTGCGATTGCCGCCAACCAGATCGCCTCTGGTTGCAGCGACATCATTGTTGCCGGCGGCGTCGAGTCGATCAGCCTGACCCTGAAAAGCGTCAACACCGACCACCTGATCAACCCGTTGCTCAAGCAGCAGGTGCCGGGCATCTACTACACCATGGGCCAGACCGCCGAAGTGGTCGCGCGCCGTTACGACGTCAGCCGCGAGGCCCAGGATCGTTACGCGCTGCAAAGCCAGCTGCGCACTGCCCAGGCGCAGGCGGCCGGGCTGTTCAATGATGAAATTGTACCGATGGCGGTCAAGTACCGGGTCGAGGACAAGAACAGTGGCGAAGTGCAGATCCTCGACGGCATTGTCGATCACGACGACTGCAATCGCCCGGACACCACCTACGAAAGTCTCGCCGGGCTGAAACCGGTGTTTGCCGAGGACGGTTCGGTGACGGCCGGCAACTCGTCGCAGCTGTCGGACGGTGCCTCGATGACGCTGGTGATGAGCCTGGAAAAAGCCCTGCAACTGGGGCTCAAGCCCAAAGCGTTTTTCCGTGGCTTCACCGTCGCCGGGTGCGAGCCGGACGAAATGGGCATCGGCCCGGTGTTCTCGGTACCGAAACTGCTCAAGGCCAAGGGCTTGCAGGTGGCGGACATCGATCTGTGGGAGCTCAACGAGGCGTTTGCTTCGCAGTGCCTGTATGCCCGTGATCGGCTTGAGATCGATAACGACAAGTACAACGTCAATGGCGGCTCGATTTCCATCGGCCACCCGTTCGGCATGACCGGGTCGCGGCAGGTCGGGCATCTGGTGCGTGAGTTGCAGCGGCGTAATCTGCGTTACGGCATCGTGACCATGTGCGTGGGGGGCGGGATGGGGGCGACGGGGTTGTTTGAAGCGGTGCGCTGACGGGCCAACACAATCCTTGTGGCGAGGGAGCTTGCTCCCGCTGGGCTGCGGAGCAGGCCTGAAATGTCCCGGTAAAGCCTGAAACTAGGGCCGCTGCGCGCCCCAGCGGGAGCAAGCTCCCTCGCCACAGGTTTACGCAGTCTGCGCCTGCATCCGCGCGATATACGCCTGAATTTCCTGCTCTGCCTTCACTGGGGAATCGAACGGCCCCTCAAGGGTGTTCTCCCGCGTGCTGAAAAACAGTTCGCCATTGACCCGGCACAAACGGTCGCTGCGAAAGTGCGTGGCGGGGGCGCTGTCATCGGCGCGCATTCCGTACATGATCGGGCTCCTTGAGTGATCCGTTGCAGGGATCCAATCAGCTTATGCCTGAAGCACTTGGCGCGCCTCGCCAGCCGATCAACGGCAAAGCGTCAAATTAATACTGCGACCTGCACAGTTTCATTCGCGGCCTGGCCCGAACTGTCCCTGTGTTGCGTCTGCGGGCGCGCCTAGAATGATCGCTCTTGTCAGCAGGCATTGGGGTTCGCATGCACATTTCATCCGGTCGCTGGGTTTACGGTCTGTTCCTGGCGCTGCTGACGGCGTTTTTGTGGGGCATCCTGCCAATCAAGCTCAAACAGGTATTGCAGGTGATGGACCCGATCACCGTGACCTGGTTCCGCCTGTTGGTCTCCGGCGGCTGCCTGTTCATCTACCTGGCGGCCACCCGACGGTTGCCGAGCCGCAAGGTGCTCGGCCCCCGGGGCGGCTGGCTGGTGCTGATGGCGGTGCTCGGGCTGGTGGGCAACTACGTGCTGTATCTGATGGGCCTCAACCTGCTCAGCCCCGGCACCGCGCAACTGGTGGTGCAGATGGGGCCGATCATGTTGCTGATCGCCAGCCTGTTTGTGTTCAAGGAGCGCTTCAGCATCGGTCAGGGCATTGGCCTGGCGGTGCTGCTGATCGGCTTTGTGCTGTTCTTCAATCAGCGTCTGGCTGAACTGCTCACTTCATTGTCGGACTACACCGCCGGCGTGTTGCTGGTGCTGTTGGCCTCGACGGTCTGGACCTTCTATGCGTTGGGTCAGAAGCAGTTGCTCACGGTGTGGAATTCGCTGCAGGTGATGATGGTGATCTACCTGTTCTGCGCGCTGCTGTTGACGCCGTGGGTGCATCCACTCAAAGCGCTGGAGTTAAGCCCGTTGCAGGGCTGGCTGCTGCTGGCGTGCTGTATGAACACGCTGATTGCCTATGGTGCCTTTGCCGAGGCGCTGGCGCACTGGGAGGCATCGCGGGTCAGTGCGACGCTGGCGATCACGCCATTGGTGACCTTTGGCGCGGTGGCGATTGCCGCCGGGGTGTGGCCGGAGTATGTGCATGCCGAGCAGATCAATGGTCTGGGTTATGGCGGGGCGGTGCTGGTGGTGCTGGGGTCGGCGCTGGTGGCGTTGGGGCCGTCGCTGATTGCCGGGTTGAAGGCGCGGCGGATGCGCATTGCAGCCAGTTAGACCGCGCTGCTCCCATTCGCGAGCAGGCTCGCTCCCAAATTAGAACGCTTTTCCAACATGGGAATGCGGTCCACTGTGGGAGCGAGCCTGCTCGCGAAGACGGACTTTCAGGCGCTACAAATCTCAGCCCTTGGCGCCAGCCTCGATCATGTTCTCCGGCCGCACCCAGGCATCGAACTCTTCATCGGTCAGATAGCCCAGCTGCAGCGCCGCCTCACGCAAGGTCAGGCCTTCGCCGTAAGCCTTTTTGGCGATTTCCGCCGACTTGTCGTAACCGATGTGCGGGTTCAGCGCGGTCACCAGCATCAAGCCACGCTCCAGGTGCTGGGCCATGACCTGCGCATCCGGCTCAAGCCCTGCGATGCAATGCTGCTGGAAGTTGCTGCAACCGTCGGCGAGCAGGCGAATCGATTGCAGCACATTGTGGATGATCACCGGTTTGTACACGTTCAGTTGCAGGTGACCCTGACTCGCCGCAATGCCGATGGTGACATCGTTGCCCAACACCTGGCAGGCGAGCATCGACAGCGCTTCGCACTGAGTCGGGTTGACCTTGCCGGGCATGATCGAACTGCCCGGTTCATTGGCCGGCAATTTGACTTCGGCAAAGCCTGCGCGAGGGCCGGAGCCGAGCAGGCGCAGGTCGTTGGCGATTTTCATCAGCGCCACGGCGAGGGTCTTGAGGGCGCCGGACAGACTGGTCAGCGGCTCGTGCCCGGCCAGCGCGGCAAACTTGTTCGGCGCAGTGACGAACGGCAGACCGGACAGCGCGGCGAGTTCCGCGGCAATCGCTTCGCCAAAGCCGTGCGGCGAATTCAGACCGGTGCCGACGGCAGTGCCGCCCTGCGCCAGTTCACACACCGCCGGCAGCGCGGCGCGAATCGCCCGTTCGGCGTAATCCAGCTGCGCTATAAACCCCGATAGCTCCTGACCGAAGGTGATCGGCGTCGCGTCCATCATGTGCGTGCGGCCGGTCTTCACCAGTTTCATGTGCCGTGCGGCCAACTCGGCCAGACCGCCGGACAGCTCGGCAATCGCCGGCAGCAATTGTTCCTGCACGGCTTTGGCAGTGGCGATGCTCATGGCGGTCGGGAAGCAATCGTTGGAGCTTTGCGAGCGGTTGACGTGATCGTTGGGGTGCACCGGCGTCTTGCCGCCGCGCGGGTTGCCGGCCAGTTCGTTGGCGCGACCGGCGATCACTTCGTTGACGTTCATGTTGCTCTGGGTGCCGCTGCCGGTCTGCCAGACCACCAGCGGAAACTGGTCGTCGTGCTGGCCGTCGAGGACTTCGTCGGCGGCTTGTTCGATCAGGCGGGCGATGTCGGCGGGCAGATCGCCGTTGCGGTCGTTGACCCGGGCGGCGGCTT
Organism: Pseudomonas sp. B21-051; assembly: GCF_024748795.1. Lineage (NCBI taxonomy): Bacteria > Pseudomonadati > Pseudomonadota > Gammaproteobacteria > Pseudomonadales > Pseudomonadaceae > Pseudomonas > Pseudomonas sp. B21-051. Next base: position 4,255,090 of record NZ_CP087166.1, on the reverse strand, counting down.
TCTTGATCAGGGCCAGGGCGTGCAGTACCGGCAGCGGCATGCGTTCCTGACCAATGGCGAAGTTGATCAGCGAGCGTTGCGTCTGAGCACCCCAGTAAGCGTCGTCCGGGACTTCGATCTGGCCCAGGCTGTCGGTTTCGATACGGCTCATCGTGCACACTCCTGTTGGTTCGTTTGCGCAGTTTAGGCCCGGTCAGGCCCAGGTGGTTCCCTCGAACCGATTGTTGACCGGTAAAACCCCGCCAATCAAGCACGGCAAGGCTCGGGGGTTGAGCCACGAGGTTTTTTAGGCGCAGAATGGTCGCCCTTGGGGTTTGACCTCGCCTAGCTGAAAAGGAAACTCGATGACTCGTCTTCGTGCCATCTGCACCGCGGTTGCACTGGTTTGCGCCAGCGGCCAGGTGCTTGCCGATACCGCCAGCCACAACGCCAGTGCTGAAGCTTTCCTGACCCTGGCGCACGCTGACAAGCTGGGCACTCCGGTGTACATGCAAGTGCAGCAAATGTTCGCTCAGCGTTTTGAGCAGACCAAAGCTCCGGAATCCAAGAAAGCCGTACTGGAAACCTACCAGGCCAAGGCCAACGCCGCCCTGGACCAGGCCATCGGCTGGAACAAGCTCAAGCCTGACATGGTCAAGCTCTACACCAGCAACTTCAGCGAATCGGAGCTGAAAGACCTGGTCGCGTTCTACCAGTCGCCACTGGGCAAGAAAGTCCTGGAAAAAATGCCGCAGCTGACTCAGCAATCGGCCCAGATGACCCAGGCCAAGCTGGAAAGCGCCGTGCCTGTCGTCAACAAGCTGCTCGACGACATGACCAACGAGCTGGCACCGAAAGGCGCTGCGCCGGCCAAGAAGAAGTAAGCGGAGTTCGTGATGAGCATGCAACAACGCATCGAATCGACGCTGGGCCTGCTGCAGCCTGAGCATCTGCAAGTGCTGGACGAAAGCCACATGCACAGTCGCGGGTTACAGACGCACTTCAAGGCGGTGGTGGTCAGCGCGCAGTTCGAAGGCCTGAACCGGGTCAAGCGCCACCAGAAAGTCTACGGCACGCTTGGCGAGCTGATGGGCGAGTTCCATGCGTTGGCGCTGCACACCTACACCCCGCAGGAATGGGCCGAAGTCGGCGCCGCCCCGGCGTCGCCGACCTGTGCCGGCGGTAGCAAACATTAAGATCAAAAGATCGCAGCCTGCGGCAGCTCCTGCATTGGATTGAGTTCCCTGTAGGAGCTGCCGCAGGCTGCGATCTTTTTTGCTAGAATCCGCAACGCGCCGCTTACCCGGCGCGTTTTTTTTGAATCCGGTTCACCCTTTGCGAGGGTAGCCACCTGGAGAAATACCCATGACACAACCGATTGTCGTGGCGGCACTGTATAAGTTCGTCACCCTCGAAGATTACGTTGACCTGCGCGAGCCCCTGCTGCAAGCGATGGTCGACAATGGCATCAAAGGCACCCTGCTGATCGCCGAAGAAGGCATCAACGGCACCGTGTCCGGCAGCCGCGAAGGCATCGACGGCCTGCTCGCCTGGCTGAAGAACGACCCGCGCATGATCGACATCGACCACAAAGAGTCGTACTGCGACGAGCAGCCGTTCTACCGCACCAAGGTCAAGCTGAAGAAAGAGATCGTAACCCTCGGCGTCGAAGGCGTGGACCCGAACAAAAAGGTCGGCACCTACGTCGAACCGCAGGACTGGAATGCGCTGATCAGCGACCCGGAAGTGCTGCTGATCGACACCCGCAACGACTACGAAGTGGCGATCGGCACCTTCGAAGGCGCCATCGATCCGAAAACCACCAGTTTTCGCGAGTTCCCCGACTACATCAAAGAACACTTCGACCCGGCCGTGCACAAGAAGGTCGCGATGTTCTGCACTGGCGGCATTCGCTGCGAGAAAGCCTCCAGCTACATGCTGGGCGAGGGTTTCGAAGAGGTTTACCACCTCAAAGGCGGCATCCTGAAGTACCTTGAAGAAGTGCCGCAGGAAGAAACCAAGTGGCAGGGTGACTGCTTCGTGTTCGACAACCGCGTGACCGTGCGTCACGACCTCAGCGAAGGCGACTACGATCAATGTCATGCCTGCCGCACACCGGTCAGTGTTGAAGATCGTGCCTCCGAGCACTACGTGGCCGGCATCAGCTGCCCGCATTGCTGGGACAAGCTGAGCGAGAAAACCCGCCGCAGCGCCATCGATCGGCAGAAGCAGATCGAACTGGCCAAGGCGCGCAACATGCCGCACCCGATCGGCTACAACTATAAACAAGCATCCACCGAGGCCTGATCATGACTGCGCGCCTGCTCTATGTGATGGATCCGATGTGTTCCTGGTGTTGGGGGTTCGCTCCGGTCGCCAAGGCATTGGTCGAGCAGGCGCAGGCAGCCGGGGTGGAGCTGCATCTGGTGGTCGGCGGCTTGCGCACCGGCAGCGGTGCGGCGCTGGAACCGACCACGCGGCGCTACATTCTTGAGCACTGGCAGGCGGTCACCGAGGCTACCGGTCAGCCGTTCAAGTTCGACGGCGCGCTACCCGATGGTTTCGTCTACGACACCGAACCGGCCTGTCGGGCAATCGTCACCGCGCGCAGCCTGGCGCCGGATTGCGCGTGGACGCTAGTCGGCCTGATCCAGCAGGCGTTTTATGCTGAAGGTCGCGATGTCACTCAGGCCAGTGTGCTGGTGGAACTGGCTGAAAAGGCTGGCGTGCCGCGCATCGAATTTGCTGCCTTGTTCGATCATGCCGACCAACACAAAGCGACTCAGGCTGATTTCACCTGGGTGCAGGATCTGGGCATCGCCGGGTTCCCGACCCTGCTCGCCGAACGCAATGGCCAACTGGCCTTGCTGACCAACGGCTATCAACCGCTCAGTGAGCTGTCGCCGTTGCTCGGCCGCTGGCTGGAGCGCGCCACCTGTGCCTGACCTGGCCGATGACACGCCAGCCGTAAAGCGTGTCGACCGGCTGAGCTGGGCAGAAGTCCGGCGCTTGGCACTGCATCACAAAAAATCCCTGTGGATCGCCAACGGCGTGGCCGTGCTGGCGACGTTGTGCAGCGTGCCGATTCCGTTGCTGTTGCCATTGCTGGTGGACGAAGTCCTGCTCGGGCATGGCGACGCCGCGCTGAAAGTCATGAACCACGTGCTGCCGTCGATGTGGCAGCAAGCGGCGGGCTATATCGGCCTGATGCTGGTGGTCACCCTGACCCTGCGTTGCAGCGCCTTGTGTTTTGGCGTGTTGCAGGCGCGGCTGTTTGCCCGGCTGGCGAAAGACATCGTCTACCGCATCCGTGTGCGGCTGATCGAGCGCCTGAAAAGGATTTCCCTCGGCGAATACGAAAGCCTCGGCAGCGGCACCGTGACCACGCATCTGGTCACCGATCTGGACACCCTCGACAAGTTTGTCGGCGAAACCCTCAGCCGGTTTCTGGTGGCGATGCTGACCCTGGTCGGCACCGCGAGCATCCTGATGTGGATGCACTGGAAGCTGGCGCTGCTGATCCTGCTGTTCAATCCGCTGGTGATCTACGCCACGGTGCAGTTGGGCAAGCGGGTCAAGCACCTGAAGAAACTGGAGAACGACAGCACCTCGCGTTTCACTCAAGCCTTGAGCGAAACCCTCGATGCGATCCAGGAAGTGCGCGCCGGCAACCGTCAGGGCTTCTTCCTCGGGCGACTCGGCTTGCGCGCGCAGGAAGTGCGTAACTATGCGGTCAACTCGCAGTGGAAGACCGATGCGTCGAACCGCGCCAGTGGTCTGCTGTTCCAGTTCGGCATCGACATTTTCCGCGCGGCGGCGATGCTCACCGTGCTGTTCTCCGACCTGTCGATCGGCCAGATGCTCGCGGTGTTCAGCTACCTGTGGTTCATGATTGGCCCGGTCGAACAACTGCTCAATCTGCAATACGCCTACTACGCGGCGGGCGGCGCGCTGGCGCGGATCAACGAACTGCTGGCGCGGGCCGACGAGCCGCAATACCCCGGTGGCGTCGATCCGTTCAAGGGTCGGGAAACCGTGGGTCTCGAGGTGCAGGGACTGAGCTTCGGTTACGGCGATGAGCTGGTGGTGGATCAGATGAACCTGTCCATCGCCCCCGGTGAGAAAGTCGCGATTGTCGGCGCCAGCGGCGGCGGCAAAAGCACTTTGGTGCAACTGTTGTTAGGGCTGTACACGCCGTTGTCCGGGACTATCCGTTTCGGCGGTTCGACCCAACAGGAAATCGGCCTGGAGCTGATTCGTGAAAACGTCGCGGTGGTGCTGCAGCATCCGGCGCTGTTCAACGACACGGTACGGGCCAACCTGACCATGGGCCGCACCCGCAGTGACGAAGCCTGCTGGCAGGCGTTGGAAATCGCCCAGTTGGAGACTACCATCCGGGCGTTGCCGGACGGTCTCGACAGCATCGTCGGACGTTCCGGTGTGCGCCTGTCCGGCGGTCAGCGCCAGCGTCTGGCGATTGCGCGGATGATCCTCGCCGAGCCGAAAGTGGTGATTCTCGACGAAGCCACTTCGGCCCTTGATGCAGCCACCGAATACAACCTGCATCAGGCCATGGCGCGTTTTCTCAGCGGCCGCACCACGCTGATCATTGCCCATCGCCTGTCGGCGGTGAAGCAGGCGGATCGGGTGCTGGTGTTCGATGGCGGGCAGGTGGCCGAGGACGGCGACCACCAGCAACTGATCGCCGATGGCGGCCTCTACGCCAAGCTCTACGGCCACCTGCAGCGCCTGTAATCAGCCCCACAGCACCTGCAACGCCGCTTCACTGCCGTCATGGGCGAACTGCTTCATCACCACCGAACAGGATTCGCACGGGCGCATGGTCGTGGCGATGTCCACCGCGCGGATCTCGTTCGGATCGGGGTATTTCTCGCGCACCACGCTGATCAGTTTGCTTTCGCTGTCCAGCGAGGTCGGCCGGCTGGTCTGCGTCGGCTGATAGGTTTTCAAGTCCTTGATGGTCAGCGGCACGGCAACCAATTGTCCTTGCTCGGTAACCTCCAGCGAGGTGCGTGGGAAGGCCGGGTTGTAATCGATGTTGATGTAGGTGGTGTCGCCGATCCGCACGTGATTGGCACCCATGTGGCGAAACAACGGCAGGCGCTGGGTGCTGCCTTGCGCGCCGGAGACACTGACGTAGATCTCCCGTTTGCCGCTGAGCGTGGTCACTTCGGCATAGGCGATGTTACGTGCGTTGACCGGCCGCTCATGCACGGGCGACAGGTTGTGCAGTTTCTGCATGGCTCTGTCGATGCGCAGGGCCGCGTTGGTGTTGGCCGGGTTGATCGTCGGTGATAGAAACAGCGTGTCGAAAATCTCTGCGGTTTTCTGCCGAAAGGCTTCCGGCGCTTTGTCGCTGCGCGCCCAGGTGGCGGCGCCTTTGTCCCGGCGGGTGATGATCATCCGCGTCGAGTGATCGAACATCAGTGCTTCGCCCGGACTGGTGTCGACCTTCAGCCAGTTCATCCTGGCTGGGGGATTGGCGGTGCTGCCGATGGGGATCGCGATCTGCTCCATGGTGTGCATCGCGCGCTGCACTGATTCCAGGCCATGGAGGCGCACCATGTTGTTGGCATGCAGCGAGCCGGTGTAGACGGTCAGCAGTTCCGCTCCAAGGGTGTTGCCGGCCAGTTCATTTGGCATCAGGCGCCTGAAGGTCAATTGATCGGGCGCTTTTTGACCCTTGGCGATGCTGGCCAGGTAGTACTCCTGGCTGTTGATTCGGAAAAAAACGTAGGAGGCCGAGTCATCGATGGCCGGCATCAGCACGGCGCCGACCTGATGTGAATCGTTGATCCCGTCATAGCTGCCGCCGGTTTTTATCCGCGCATAAATGCCTTTGCGAAACTGCAACGTGGCTTGAACCTGTTGTCTTGGGACCAGCCTGCCCTGATTGAAGCCCAGCCGACGCAAATCGCCAGTGAACAGCCTCGGGCGGTTATCGATGATTTGATAAAGCTTGTCATCGACCGCCAGGAACGTTCCGTCTTGCCGGGGCAGGGTGGCCGGCTCCGAAACCCGCTCGCCGAACCACGGTGCGTAACCCTTTTCCTTGTCGATCGTGCCGAGGGCGGGGGTCGGAGCGGGTTCGGCGGTGATGTAGCTGACGCGGCAGTCGCCCGCGCCCGGTGCGCGGCGTATCCGGCACGGCAGCAGCGTCCAGTGCTGACTGTCATCGAGCAGATCGACCCGGCGCAGTTGATCACCGTCGAGTCGATAAGGCACATCATCGATCAATACCGTGGTGCGTCCGCCAGCCTCGGGGACAAGCTCGATGCGGGTGTTCGGCGCCAGTTCGATATCGATCTGATTGTCGGTTTTTTTCACGGCGCTGTAGTGCGAGCGCCCCAGCAGAAAGTCATGTTCGTGTGCGAGCAACTGTGGCCCGTAAGGGCGGTCGGACAGCGGATCGAGCAGGTGATGCCGCGAGCCGCCGACGTTGCGCACCGGCACATCGTCAATGCCCCTGACCACGGCCAGGTGATCGGCCGGGTTCAGCGCTTTCCAGCGCCCGGCATCCAGTGCCTGAGGCAGGCTGTGCAGAAGGTCATAGTCAGCGCTTCTGCCGGCCAGCCTTTTCAGACGCGCAACCGCGCGCTGTTCCAGATGCGCCACAGCCCGCACTGCGCCGAGCGCGCCTCGGCCACCGAGCTTGAGCAAGGCAGGTGCAGCGTCCAGCGGATTGAGGTTTCTCAAGCTCGAAACCAGCAGGTTTTTCGACAATTGCGCCATGCGTGGCAGGGCGACGCGAATCGCCATTTTCCCCGCCACAGCCGCGAGGCGAATGCTGCCGGCGACGAACTTGCCCAAGGGAATCGCGAACGAGACGATATCGAGGAGCAGGCCGAGTACGCCCAGTGCGCGTTTGCCCGGACTGTCCGATTGCAGGTCTTCGAGACTGCCCCAGAACGGAATGAAGCCCTTTAGGGCATGAATCCAGTGCTTTTTGCGGCTGTCGCGCTCGAAGCCGGTATCACCCCAGGCCTCACTGTGCAGCGCCTGCTCATCGACATAGAACAACTCGGTCGCAATGGACGAGGCGATTTTCACTGTGCGCGGTGAGGTGAAGCTCAGGTTCGGCGAACTGTCGTGATGGGTCGCCGGGATCAGCGAAGCGGCGAGGGGGTTGCCCAGCGGTTCGAGGATGGCGATGCATTTGGCGTCGGGGGCGGGTATTGAACCGTTCCAGTGGGCTTGTCGATCGAATGGCAGGCGGCGGGCGACGATGCGGGTAATGCTTTGGCCCTTGGTGCGTCCACGTTTGGGCGGTAGTGGTCGCAATAACAGACCGCCGATATGTGTGCCATCCAGATCCGGGCGTTGGCGAATGATGCCGGCGCGTGGCAGGCATTCGTAGAAGCGTGGCGGGCCCTGATATGTCGCCTGCAGCACGAAGCCCATGCGTGCCCTGTACGGCAGGATGTTTTCCAGTGTTTCCAGATGAGATTCGATGTGCCGTGTCGGATCCCTGAGGCTGTGAATCCGCACTTCGCCGTGTTCCAGTGACCGGCGGTCAGGCCACGGCAGTGTGACCAGCAGCGACTTGATCAGATATTCATAGGCTTTGCGGGTCTCGCTCAGATAGTCATCGAACTGCTGGTCGAACAAGGTCTTGATATCAGGCAAGGTGCGGTTGCTCGGAAACCGTGAAAGACGTCGGCCTGGAGGTCCAATGTCGACAAAACCGCTTTGCAGTTTGCCTGCTGCGTTGAGGCTGATCCATTCGCTGGCGCTGCGGCCATCGTTGCTGACGTACCAGCGCGTGTCGCTGCTCAGGCCACCAGAGGCATAAACCTCCAGTAGCGGCCAGGTCGGCAATGCCACATCCGGGGTAGCGATAATGCTGCGCCGGGTACGGTTGGGCGCTGAAGGATGGTGGCGTTTGAGGCGAATCGCCGTGTGATCGTACAGCTCGTTGGCCAGTGCCTTGTCCAGTTGCTGTTTTGCCAATGCGAGTCGCCGTGGCGGCTCGATGTCCAGTTGCAGGATCGCTGCGTTCATTTGCTTCTTGTGGTCTTCCAGCGCTTGCAGGGCCGGGTGATCGCCGGATGTCTCGTTCGCTGCGGCCGGCGCTCCGGTAGCCAGTGTCCAGGTCTTTGCGGCAGCCACTCGGGTCATGGCGATCAGGGTTTGCAGGTCGGTGCTGGCGTTTTCGCTTTTGTGCAACGGCAGATCGACCAGTTGCTGAAAGCTCAGATGTTCCGGCAACTGTGGATCAAGGGCATGGGCGAGGTGCACGCCATGCACGAAATTGACCCAGACCACCGAGCTGGCGTACGGCAGGTCGTCAGGAATGTCGCGCACTTGAAAATCCAGTCCGAACTGCGCCAGGCATACCCATCCCAGCATATGTTTTTCGGTGGTGGTCGAGGTTCGGTGAGAATCCTCCAGGTGCTGTAAAAAATCGCGGCGAATGCTGGCGTAGCTGACGCCGTAGTGAGCGCGTTGTTCCAGCGCAAAACCGGCCACTTCGGTCGGGCTGCCTTCGCCGGGCAGTTCGTACCACAGACACAACGCTTCGAGCAGTAAACGCAGGCCGATATCGGGGACGGTCGGTTCATCGGGCCGCGCGCCATACCATTGCAGTTTCTGCAGCAAGCGCTGGCCCAGGTCACGCGCCTTGGGCGTGTCGAGCAGGCGCTCCAGGCAAGCGGCGGGCTGCTGTTCCAGTTGCTGGCGGGTGAAGGGAGGCGTTACTTCGCTGGCCAGGCTGTCGATGGCTGACAGAGTTTTGCCGGTGAGCCAGTCGCCAATCAGGTCGTGAATCGCAGCTTTGTCATCGTCGCTCATCAGTAGCGTCAGCGCCGCATGGTGTCGCAGATTCAGTCGATGGCTGGCGCGTTGTTCTTCGACCTTGCCGATCAGGCGGGCCAGCGTCTTGGCGTCCGGTGTGTCCGGGAATGTGAACCCGGACTCACGCAGCAACTGAGATAGCGGCAGCAGCCTGTCGGAACGCAGGTGTGCGCCTATACTCAGCAACGCTCGCTGAAATTCTTGAATTGTGCTGGAGGCTCGGGTGACATCCTCGATGGTGAAGCGGGCGCAGCTGCCATCGGGACGGTTGAAGGAAAAGCTGCAGTGACCGGCTGCGGCGTCGACTTGCAGCAGTGACCCTCTGGACGTTTGCAGGTACGCCGCCAATTGTGGCTCGCGGCTGTCATCGAACAGCGCTTGCAGAAGGTTTTGCGCCTGGTCGTGCGCTGCACCCAGGCGTGAATGTGTCTGGGGCGTCAGGTAGTAGGTTTGCAGTGAGGTCGATGCGCTGAGCGCTGCGCGCAGGGCGGTGATCATTGCGCGGTATTCGCTCTGTTGGGCAGTATGGCGTTGCAGCGTGGCAGAAGGTGACTGCATGGAAAACGGCTCTGGAATGATTGAAAGCCGTCAGTGTCGAAGCATGGCGAACAGCGGGTGCGGTACATACGTATCGCCGGTTGAAAATGTCCTGGCTTGCTGGAAGGGGTCGCCCCCTGATCCGGCTCTGGCGGTCTCCCCTTGAAGATGACAGTGCGTGCGCAAAGGACCTCATGAAGCAAAAAAGGACTCTCGGAACGCCACGGTTGTTGGGCATCGTCTGGCCATTTATTGCCGTCGTGTTATTTCAGGCGTTATTGGGGGGCGTAAGTCTTTACGTCCTGTCGGCCGTTCGCGGCTATGTCGCCGGCGAGAGTCTCTGGTCCAAGGGGCAGAAGGACGCCATCTATTATCTGAACCTGTATGCCGACAGCCGCGACGAGGCGATCTTCCTCAAATACAAGGAAGCGATTGCCGTGCCTCAGGGCGGTCACCAGTTGCGCCTGGCGCTGGATCGTCAGCCGCCGGACTTGCAGGCGGCACGGGAGGGGATCCTCAAGGGCGGCAACCATCCCGATGATGTGTCGAGCCTGATCTGGCTGTACCTCAATTTCCGTCATTTCAGCTATCTGGAAACCGCGATCGACCGCTGGACCATCGGTGACGCCTATCTGGTGCAACTGGACAATGTCGCGCGCGAGATGCATCAGGGCATCAGCGAAAACATTGCGACGCCGGCTGATATCCAGCACTGGAAAGCGCAGATCTTTGCCATCAATGACGGTGTGACGCCGGCAGCCAAGGCGTTCAGCGATGCCTTGGGCGAAGGTTCACGGATGATCCTGCGCCTGCTGCTGTTCACCAACCTGGCCACGGCGCTGGGGTTGATCGTGCTGGCACTGTTGCGCACCCACAAACTGCTCAAGCAACGGCATGCCTTTGCCCAGGCGCTGCAGTTGGAGAAGGATCGGGCACACATCACCCTGCAATCGATTGGCGACGGGGTGATCACCACCGACGTCAACGGCGCGATCGATTACATGAACCCGGCGGCGGAGGCCATGACGCACTGGAAGTCCGAGCACGCGGCGGGTCTTCCCTTGGCAGCGCTGTTCAATCTGCTCGATGACAATGCGCAGACCGAGGGGCTGACGCTGATCGAGCATATTCTCAGCGGGCAACTGATCGGCGGCAGTGAGCACTCCAAACTGATTCAGCGCCTGGATGGCAGCACGGTCTCGGTGACGCTGGTGGGCGCGCCGATCCGTAATGCCGAGAAGGTTATCGGTACGGTGCTGGTGCTGCATGACATGACTCAAGAACGGCAGTACATCGCCAACTTGTCATGGCAGGCGACCCACGATGCCCTGACCGGTCTGGCCAACCGCCGCGAGTTCGAATATCGCCTGGAGCAGGCCCTGTACAATCTGACGCGCCAGCCCGGTCGGCATGCGCTGATGTTCCTCGATCTGGACCAGTTCAAACTGGTCAACGACACCTGCGGTCACGCCGCCGGCGATGAATTGCTGCGGCACATCTGCACACTGTTGCAATCGGGCTTGCGCGAGAGCGACACCCTGGCCCGGCTGGGCGGCGACGAATTCGGCATTCTGCTGGAGAACTGCGCCCCGGATGCCGCCGAAAAAATCGCCGAGAGCCTGCGCCAGACCGTGCAGAACCTGCACTTTGTGTGGAAGGGGCGGCCGTTCCTGACCACTGTGAGCATCGGCCTGGTGCACATCGCCCAGACCCCGACCACCCTCGAAGCGTCATTGCGCGCCGCCGATATGGCTTGCTACATGGCCAAGGAAAAGGGCCGCAACCGGGTCCAGGTCTACCATGCCGACGACTCCGAACTGTCACTGCGCTTCGGCGAAATGGCCTGGGTGCAGCGCCTGCACATGGCGCTGGAGGAAAACCGCTTCTGTCTCTATGCCCAGGAAATTGCTCCGCTGGGCGCTATAGCCCAAGGCGGGGGGCACATCGAAATACTCTTGCGTCTGCATGACGAAGCCGGGCGGATGATCTTGCCGGACAGCTTCATTCCGGCGGCCGAACGTTATGGACTGATGAGTCAACTGGATCGTTGGGTCGTCGAGAATGTTTTTAAAGTGATTTCCCAATGTATTGCCGAACAACATGAAGGTCCGTTGGCAATGTGTGCGATTAATCTTTCAGGCATTACTATCGGAGATGACGCGTTCTTGCACTTTCTGCGTGAACAGTTTGTTAGTTACGCAATACCACCTGAAATGATTTGTTTTGAAATTACTGAGACCAGCGCAATTGCCAATCTCGGCAGCGCAATTAGATTTATTAATGAACTCAAAGGCTTAGGTTGTTACTTCTCACTTGATGATTTTTGTGCCGGAATGTCTTCATTCGCTTATTTGAAACATTTGCCTGTAGACTTCCTGAAGATCGACGGGAGTTTCGTAAAGGATATGCTGGACGACCCGATTAACCGCGCTATGGTCGAGGTGATCAATCACATCGGGCATGTCATGGGTAAGCAGACAATTGCCGAGTTTGTTGAAACAACCCAGATCGAGCAGGCATTGCTTGAAATCGGGGTGGATTACGCTCAGGGTTATGTCATCGAACGCCCGCAGTTGTTTACCTGCGACAGTTTGCAAAGTCGGCCCGCCAGACCGCAGCCGCTGTTGTTCAAGGCGCCTGGCACGTTCCGTTGAAATCTCTTGCCGATCCTTACAATCACAAATCAAAAGGAGCCGAACAGTGATCGACACATTCAACCGAACCGGACCACTCATGGAAGCTGCAAGTTATCCTGCCTGGGCACAACAGCTCATTGCAGATTGCAGCGAGAGCAAGCGCCGGGTTGTCGAACATGAACTGTACCTGCGCATGCGCGATAACAAGCTCAGCGCCAAAACCATGCGCCAGTACTTGATCGGGGGCTGGCCAGTAGTTGAACAGTTCGCGTTGTATATGGCGCAGAACCTGACCAAAACCAAGTTTGCTCGCCATCCTGGGGAGGACATGGCGCGCCGCTGGCTGATGCGCAACATCCGCGTTGAACTCAATCATGCCGACTACTGGCTTAACTGGAGCCGCGCGCATGGCGTCAGCCTGGAGGATCTGCAGGCCCAGCAAGTACCGCCGGAACTGCATGCATTGAGTCACTGGTGCTGGCATACGAGTTCGGCGGATTCGCTGATCGTCGCCATCGCTGCGACCAACTACGCTATCGAGGGGGCGACCGGGGAGTGGTCGGCACTGGTCTGCTCCACTGGCGTGTACGCGGCAGCGTTCCCGGAAGAAGACCGCAAGCGTGCAATGAAGTGGCTGAAGATGCACGCCCAATATGATGACGCGCACCCGTGGGAAGCGCTGGAAATCATCTGCACGCTGGCGGGCATGAACCCGAGCAAGGCTCTGCAGACCGAACTGCGTCAGGCGGTGTGCAAGAGCTACGACTACATGTACCTGTTCCTTGAGCGTTGCATGCAACTGGAGAACACGGAGCGCGCGATCCACGGTCGTGAACGTCTGGCGTTGGCAGAGAGCTGATTCAAGGTCTGAGGTGTAGCAAAAAATGTGGGAGCGAGCCTGCTCGCGAGGACGGCGCTTCAGTCAGCACGGTTTTGACTGATTCACCGCTTTCGCGAGCAGGCTCGCTCCCACACTGCTGTGTGCTGTCTGAGAGTATTCAGCCAGCCATTGCCAATCGATTACGTCCTTCGCGCTTGGCCACATACAGCGCACTGTCGGCCCGGCGCAACAGGCTGTCAGCTGATTCACCCGGCAGCAGAGTCGAGCAGCCAAGGCTCACGGTCAGGTCGATCAATTTGCCGTCCGCGAAGTATTCCGCAGTCTGCGCAGCATGGCGCAGACGCTCGCCGACCATCGCTGCCGCTTCCCGGCCGGTGTTGCACAGCAAGATCAGAAACTCTTCCCCGCCATAGCGAAACACCATGTCGACGTTGCGTAGCTGGCCCTTGATTGACGCCGCCACCGCTTTGAGTACGTCATCCCCGGCGCTGTGGCCGTGGCTGTCGTTGACCCGTTTGAAGTGGTCGATGTCGAGCATCAGCACCGACAACGGTTGCAGGTGCCGGCGTGACATGTCGATCTCGCGTTGCAGGGTCTGCTCCATGGCGATCCGGTTGCCGGTTCCGGTCAACGGGTCGCGCAATGCACTTTGCGTTGCCGCACGGTAGAGCAGGGCATTGCGCATCGGGAACAACAGCGACGACAGCAGCGATTCGAGGTTGCCCTGATCCTGCTCGCTGAAGCGCTGATTGCGGCGGAAGACCAGTTCGCCCAGGTGCTCGCCTTCGTGGCTGAGGCTGTAGCTGACCGAATGGTGACCGCGGGCACCGAACTCCAGGCGCAGGTCGCTGCCCGAATGCACGTAGCTCAAGGCATCCAGCGGCACAAGGCGCTGAACCTCGCGGAAAAACAGACCAAGGATTCGTTGCGGCTCAAGACTGGTTTGCAGTTGCAGGCTCATTTGCTGACGCAATTGCGCCAGGCTGGCCGGGCGTTCCAGAAGCGGAGGCAGCTGACCAAAGCCCAGGCGTTGCAATTTGGCACTGTCAAAGTCAATTGCATTGGTCTGGGAGGGTGATTTCATATGGCGTGAGCCCCTAAGCAGTAAGTCTGTCTTACAGGCTGGGTGAGAGCGGCTATGGGCTGCGCGTCATACTGATCCATCAGTCCCGTAGGACATTTGGCGTAAGTTTAGTCTGCCTGATGACGATTAGTCAGCTATCGAAATCGGCCTTGCCCCAGTGCCTTCACACGGCATGCTTTGAGGAAAATTAGAGCGAAAGTCGTGCCATTCGGTTCAGGTTTATTAAAACCTTTATGAATCAACGGGATGGCTTTTTGCTTTGAGGGAGGGTGGCGGATATTTGACTGAAGTGTGACGGCGCAAGGTGGCAATTGTGTGCCGCGACGGTAATCCGCCACGGCAACAAAAGCGACGTATGGCAGTTATTGCGCGTTGAATGCCTGGCCATTGATGCCCGTGCTGTCCGGGCCCATCAGGTACAGGTACACCGGCATGATCTCTTCCGGAGTAGGATTGTTCAGCGGGTTTTCCCCCGGATAGGCCTGTGCTCGCATGCTGGTGCGCGTGCCGCCCGGGTTGATGCTGTTGGAGCGCACGGGTGCTACGCCATCGACTTCGTCGGCCAGCGTCTGCATCAGGCCTTCGGTAGCGAACTTCGATACGCCATAGGCGCCCCAGTAGGCCCGGCCCTTGCGCCCGACGCTGCTGGAGGTGAACACCACCGAGGCATCCTGCGACAGCTTGAGCAGCGGCAGCAGGGTGCTGGTGAGCATGAACATGGCGTTGACGTTGACCTGCATGACGCGCATGAAGTTTTCGCCCGACAGCTGCTCAATCGGCGTGCGTGGGCCGATGATCGAGGCGTTGTGCAGCAAGCCGTCGAGGTGGCCGAACTCGCTCTCGATCATCGCTGCCAGCTCATCGTATTGATGGGGCACGGCGGTCTCGAGGTTGAACGGGATCACCGCCGGTTGTGGATGCCCCGCGGCTTCGATCTCGTCGTAGACCTGAGTCAGATTGGCTTCGGTCTTGCCCAGCAGCAGCACGGTGGCGCCATGGGCGGCGTAGGTTTTCGCGGCAGCCGCACCGATGCCACGGCCGGCACCGGTGACCAGAATGACCCGATCCTTGAGCAATTCGGGACGGGCGGTGTAATCGAACATAAGAACCTCTCCATAAGGCGAATGCTGAACTTTGTGGCGAGGGAGCTTGCTCCCGCTCGGCTGCGGAGCAGTCGTGGTGCCAGCCAGTGCGGTGTGCCTGAGAAAATGCGGACTCAGGTAAAAATGGGGCCGCTGCGCGACCCAGCGGGAGCAAGCTCCCTCGCGACAGGGGGGGGCGGGTCAGCAGCTGCACAGCGCGCTGTCGAGCACCTTGCGCAACTCCAGCGGATGATCCACCACCACGTCCGCGCCCCAGTGCCGCGGGTTGTCGTCCGGGTGAATGTAGCCGTAGGTCACGGCGCAGGTCTTGGTGCCGGCATCGCGGCCCGACTCGATATCGCGCAGATCATCGCCCACAAACAAAACCGTCGACGGATCCAGATCAAGCATTTTGCACGCGAGGATCAGCGGCTCCGGATCCGGCTTGCTGTTTTTCACGTGATCCGGGCAGATCAGCAGCGCCGAGCGCTCGGCCAGCCCCAGTTGCTGCATGATCGGCTCGGCAAACCGCACCGGTTTGTTGGTGACCACGCCCCAGATCAGGTTGGCCTTTTCGATATCGGCCAGCAGCTCGCCCATGCCGTCGAACAGCTTGCTGTGTACCGCGCACCCGGCCAGATAGCGCTCGAGGAATTCCTGGCGCAGCTCCTCGAAGCCCGGCGATTCCGGGTCCATCGAGAACGTCACGGCGACCATGGCTTTGGCGCCGCCGGAGATTTCGTCGCGGATGTGCTTGTCGTTCATCGGCGGCAAGCCGCGATCCGCGCGCATCGCCTGGCAAATGGCGATGAAGTCCGGCGCGGTGTCGAGCAGGGTGCCGTCCATGTCGAAAAGGACTGCTCTGATGGCCATCGGCTTACTCCTCGCGCAGGGTCTGGATCATGTAGTTGACGTCAACGTCGTTGGCCAGCTTGTAGTGCTTGGTCAGCGGGTTGTAGGTCAGGCCGATGATGTCCTTGACGGTCAGGCCGGCGATGCGGCTCCAGGCGCCCAGCTCGGACGGGCGGATGAATTTCTTGAAGTCGTGGGTGCCGCGTGGCAACAGCTTCATGATGTATTCGGCGCCGATGATGGCGAACAGGTACGCCTTCGGGTTGCGGTTGATGGTCGAGAAGAACACCTGGCCGCCGGGCTTGACCATGCGGTAGCAGGCACGGATCACCGACGACGGGTCCGGTACGTGCTCCAGCATTTCCAGGCAGGTTACGACGTCGAACTGCTCGGGCATTTCTTCAGCCAGGGCTTCGGCGGTGATCTGCCGGTATTCGACGCTGACCCCGGACTCCAACTGATGCAATTGCGCGACCGCCAGTGGCGCTTCGCCCATGTCGATGCCCATCACTGTAGCGCCGCGTTGGGCCATGGCTTCACTGAGGATGCCGCCGCCGCAACCGACGTCGAGGACTTTCTTGCCGGCCAGATTGACTCGCTCGTCAATCCAGTTGACGCGCAGCGGGTTGATGTCGTGCAGCGGTTTGAATTCGCTTTCACGGTCCCACCAGCGATGGGCCAGAGCTTCGAATTTGGCGATTTCGGCGTGGTCGACGTTGCTCATGATCTATTCCTCGAAAAACTTGAAAAAGGCTGTAGCCGCAGAGTCTGCTCCGCGGTGTTTACGATTCGGTGTGGCCGCTGATGCGCTGGCCCCAGGCCCGGGCGGTGGCGCCCAGCTGTTGTTCGTCCAGACGGGTCAGGCGCCGGTCGTCGAGTAACTGTTTGCCGGCGACCCATAGGTGTTTCACGCAGTCGCGGCCGGTGGCATAAATAAGCTGCGACACCGGGTCATAGACCGGTTGCTGAGCCAGGCCGGACAGGTCGAAAGCGACAATGTCCGCAGCCTTGCCGATCTCCAGCGAACCGACCTGTGCCTCGATGCCCAAGGCCCGTGCGCCGTTGAGCGTGGCCATGCGCAGCGCACGATGAGCGTCCAGTGCGGTGGCCGAGCCGGCGACGGCTTTGGCCAGCAGCGCGGCAGTGCGGGTTTCGCCGAGCAGGTCGAGGTCGTTGTTGCTCGCTGCGCCATCGGTGCCGACGGCGACGTTCACGCCAGCCTGCCACAAGCGCTCCACCGGGCAGAAACCGCTGGCCAGCTTCAGGTTCGATTCCGGGCAGTGGATCACGCTGGTGTTGCTTTCTACCAGCAATGCCAGATCGTCATCGCTGATCTGGGTCATGTGCACCGCCTGGAAGCGCGGGCCGAGCAGGCCGAGGCGACCGAGCCGGGCCAATGGCCGCTCGCCGCGATGCTCCAGCGATTGCTGGACTTCGAAAGCGGTTTCGTGGACGTGCATGTGGATCGACGCGTCCAGCTCTTCGGCGATCACACGGATTTTTTCCAGGTTCTCGTCGCCCACGGTGTAGGGTGCATGTGGGCCGAAAGTGATCTTGATCCGTTCGTGATGCTTCAGATCACCGAACAGCTCGACACCCTGACGAATCGCCTCATCGGCGCTGCTGGCGCCGGGGATCGGGAAATCGAGAATCGGAATCGCGATCTGTGCGCGAATGCCGCTGTTGTGCACGCGCTCGCTGGCGACTTTCGGGAAGAAGTACATGTCCGAGAAACAGCTGATGCCGCCCTTGATCTGCTCGGCAATCGCCAAGTCAGTGCCATCACGGACGAAATCTTCATCGACCCATTTGGCTTCGGCCGGCCAGATGTGGTTTTCCAGCCAGGTCATCAGCGGCAGATCATCGGCCAGGCCACGGAACAGGGTCATCGCCGCATGCCCGTGAGCGTTGATCAGGCCCGGGCTGAGCAACATGTCCGGCAATTCACGCACTTCAGTGGCGTTACACTTCAATGCTTCGGCGCGCGGGCCGATAAACACGATGCGACCGTCGCGAATGCCCAGGCCATGCTCCTTGAGCACAACGCCTGCGGGTTCGACGGGTACCAGCCAGGTCGGCAGCAATAATAAGTCGAGCGCAATGGCAGGTTTCGGCATCGAGGGTCGGTTCCAGTGCTTTTGTAAAGGATGGCGAAGTATACCCGAGCGTCTTCGCGGGGGGATCGCTATAATCGGCGGCTTTTGTTCATGAGTGCGGGGTGAGGGATGCGCGATCGACTGTTGGCTGCGGAGAAAGTAAAGGCCATCGATTGGCGAGATGGCGCGCTCCACCTGCTGGATCAGCGTATTTTGCCGTTCGAGGAAACCTGGATTGCCTACACCAGCGCGGCCGGCGTGGCTGAGGCGATTCGTTCGATGGTGGTGCGTGGCGCACCGGCCATCGGCATCAGCGCGGCCTATGGCATTGTGCTGGCGGCCCGCGCCCGCGTGGCTGAAGGCGGCGACTGGTACGCGGCGCTGGAAGAGGATTTCGCCCTGCTGGCGGATTCCCGCCCGACGGCGGTCAACCTGTTCTGGGCGTTGAATCGCATGCACGATCGGCTCGATCGTCTGAAGGACAATGCCGATCCGCTGGTGGCGCTGGAAGCCGAAGCCATTGCCATTCATGAAAGCGATCGCGAAGCCAACCTGACCATGGCCCAGCTCGGCGTCGATCTGATCCGCAAACATCAGGGCAATGCCCAGGCGATCCTGACCCACTGCAACACTGGTGCTCTGGCCACCGGCGGTTTCGGTACCGCGCTGGGGGTGATTCGTGCGGCGTATCTGGAAGGCATGGTCGAGCGGGTGTATGCCGATGAAACCCGGCCATGGCTGCAGGGTTCACGCCTGACCGCGTGGGAGCTGGCGAACGAAGGCATTCCGGTGACGCTTAATGCCGATTCGGCCGCTGCACACATCATGAAGACCAAAGGCGTGACCTGGGTGATCGTCGGCGCTGACCGCATCACCGCCAATGGCGACGTGGCGAACAAGATCGGCACCTATCAACTGGCGGTCAACGCCATGCACCACGGCGTGCGTTTCATGGTGGTGGCGCCGAGTTCGACCATCGACATGCATCTGGCCAGTGGCGACGACATCCCGATCGAGGAGCGTGACGGTGCCGAGTTGCTGGAGGTGGGTGGCAAGCGCGTGGGGGCCGACGTCGAGGCGTTCAACCCGGTGTTCGACGTGACGCCGGCGGATCTGATCGACGCGATCGTCACTGAAAAAGGCATCGTCGAGAGGCCGGATACGGCGAAAATGGCCCAGTTGATGTGTCGCAAGCGCCTGCATTGATTGGCTTGATGGCTGCGTCGACCTCTTCGCGAGCAGGCTCGCTCCCACAGATTTTGTGATCACCACAGAACAATGTGGGAGCGAGCCTGCTCGCGAAGGGATACTGAAAGTCAATAAACATCGCAAAACCTGACCTCAAAACTGCATTCAAAGAAGCTCTGAGCCTCTCTCGTCCCCTTTACGCCTGTCACCGGTCAACTAACTATGCTCCATGCGCATCTGGGGGATAGGTGCGTGGCGGCTCTTGTGATAACATCCGGCGTTTTCCGAGGCAGCTTCACGGAGCTGTCTTTACTGCGCAAATCCACGGTTCGATTTGTTGATTTGTCGTAAGTCGGCGCATGGCACTCAGCCTGCCCCGACGAGCTTCGTTCATCCCATATGGACATGACGAAGTTTCACCAGAAAAAGGAATCAGGCTTCTCATGGGCGAACTGGCCAAAGAAATCCTCCCGGTCAATATCGAAGACGAGCTGAAACAGTCCTACCTCGACTACGCGATGAGCGTAATCGTCGGCCGTGCACTGCCGGATGCGCGCGATGGCCTCAAGCCCGTGCACCGTCGCGTACTGTTCGCGATGAGCGAGCTGGGCAACGACTTCAACAAGCCGTACAAGAAATCTGCCCGTGTTGTCGGTGACGTGATCGGTAAGTATCACCCGCACGGTGATACCGCGGTGTACGACACCATCGTCCGCATGGCTCAGCCTTTCTCCCTGCGCTACCTGCTGGTTGACGGTCAGGGCAACTTCGGTTCGGTCGACGGCGACAACGCCGCGGCCATGCGATACACCGAAGTGCGCATGACCAAGCTGGCGCACGAGCTGCTGGCCGACCTGCACAAGGAAACCGTGGACTGGGTGCCGAACTACGACGGCACCGAAATGATCCCGGCGGTGATGCCGACGCGCATCCCCAACCTGCTGGTCAACGGTTCCAGCGGTATCGCCGTGGGCATGGCGACCAACATTCCGCCGCACAACCTCGGTGAAGTCATCGACGGTTGCCTGGCCCTCATCGACAACCCCGAGCTGACCGTCGATGAGCTGATGCAATACATCCCCGGTCCGGACTTCCCGACGGCTGCGATCATCAACGGTCGTGCCGGCATCATCGAAGCCTACCGCACCGGTCGCGGCCGCATTTACATGCGTGCGCGCTCGATCATCGAGGACATCGACAAGGTCGGTGGTCGTCAGCAGATCGTTATCACCGAACTCCCGTATCAGCTGAACAAGGCGCGTCTGATCGAGAAGATCGCCGAGCTGGTCAAAGAGAAGAAGCTTGAAGGCATCACCGAGCTGCGCGACGAGTCCGACAAGGACGGTATGCGCGTCGTGATCGAACTGCGTCGCGGCGAAGTGCCTGAGGTGATCCTCAACAACCTCTACGCCCAGACTCAACTGCAATCGGTATTCGGCATCAACATCGTCGCGCTGATCGATGGCCGTCCACGCATCCTCAACCTCAAGGATCTGCTGGAAGCCTTCGTCCGTCACCGTCGCGAAGTGGTCACCCGTCGTACCGTGTTCGAGCTGCGCAAGGCTCGCGAGCGTGGTCACATCCTCGAAGGTCAGGCCGTTGCCCTGTCGAACATCGACCCGGTGATCGCCCTGATCAAGGCGTCGCCGACTCCGTCGGAAGCCAAGGAAGCGCTGGTCAGCACGCCTTGGGAATCCTCGGCAGTGGTGGCGATGGTGGAACGTGCCGGCGCCGATTCGTGCCGTCCGGAAAACCTCGATCCGCAATACGGTCTGCGCGAAGGCAAATACTTCCTGTCGCCAGAACAGGCGCAAGCCATTCTGGAACTGCGTCTGCACCGTCTGACCGGTCTGGAACACGAGAAGCTGCTGGCCGAGTATCAAGAGATCCTCAACCAGATCGGCGAGCTGATCCGCATCCTCAACAGCGCCGTGCGCCTGATGGAAGTGATCCGCGAAGAACTGGAAGTGATCCGCGCCGAATACGGCGACGTGCGCCGCACCGAGATTCTCGATGCGCGCCTCGACCTGACCCTGGGCGACATGATCCCGGAAGAAGAGCGCGTCGTGACTATTTCCCACGGTGGCTACGCCAAGACCCAGCCTCTGGCTGCGTACCAGGCTCAGCGTCGTGGCGGTAAAGGCAAATCGGCGACCGGCGTCAAGGATGAGGACTACATCGCTCACCTGCTGGTGGCCAACAGTCACACCACGCTGCTGCTGTTCTCCAGCAAGGGCAAGGTGTACTGGCTGAAGACTTACGAAATTCCGGAAGCGTCCCGCGCCGCCCGTGGGCGTCCGCTGGTCAACCTGCTGCCGCTGGATGACGGTGAATACATCACCACCATGCTGCCGGTCGAGGAATACACCGAAGGTCACTACATCTTCATGGCGACCGCCAACGGCACCGTCAAGAAGACCCCGCTGGAATCCTTCAGCCGTCAGCGCAGCGTCGGTCTGATCGCGCTGGAGCTGGACGAAGGCGACGTGCTGATCTCCGCAGCCATCACCGATGGCGAGCGTGAAGTGATGCTGTTCTCCGATGGCGGCAAAGTGACGCGCTTCAAAGAATCCGACGTGCGTGCCATGGGGCGTACCGCCCGTGGTGTACGCGGCATGCGTCTGCCGGAAGGGCAGAAGCTGATTTCGATGCTGATCCCGGAAGAAGGCAGCCAGATCCTCACCGCTTCCGAGCGTGGTTATGGCAAGCGCACCGCGATCACCGAGTTCCCTGAGTACAAGCGTGGCGGTCAGGGCGTGATCGCCATGGTCAGCAACGAGCGTAACGGCCGTCTGGTCGGTGCGGTTCAGGTGCTCGACGGCGAAGAAATCATGCTGATCTCCGATCAGGGCACTCTGGTGCGTACCCGTGTCGACGAAGTGTCGAGCCTGGGTCGTAACACGCAGGGCGTGACCCTGATCAAACTGGCCAAGGATGAAACCCTGGTCGGTCTGGAGCGGGTTCAGGAGCCGTCGGAAGTCGAAGGCGAAGAGCTTGAAGGTGAAGAGGGTGCCGGGTTCGAGGGGGATGTCGTGATCGACGACGTTGCCGAGGATCAGCAACTCGACGCCGCAGCTGACGAAGAGCCGCAGGAATAAGCGGACAAGCGAGGGGGCGGATGAAAATTCGCCCCCTTGTTATTTGTCCGGAATGAAATTTCGACATCATGGAGATCCCCTATGGGAGCGAGCCTGCTCGCGAATGCAGGCGCTGCGGTACCTCTGACCCACCGCGGTGATGCATTCGCGAGCAGGCTCGCTCCCACAGGGCTGTGTTGATCGGTAGTGTGATTTATTGCGTGATACCACCAAATCAGAGCGAGATTGGATGTGAGCAAGCGAGCCTATAACTTCTGTGCCGGTCCTGCGGCGCTTCCTGAAGCTGTCCTGCAACGTGCCCAGGGTGAACTCCTTGAT
The DNA here is from genome assembly GCF_024748795.1 of Pseudomonas sp. B21-051. Lineage (NCBI taxonomy): Bacteria > Pseudomonadati > Pseudomonadota > Gammaproteobacteria > Pseudomonadales > Pseudomonadaceae > Pseudomonas > Pseudomonas sp. B21-051. The sequence continues at coordinate 4,232,565 of NZ_CP087166.1, read as the reverse complement.
TGGCACGGCAAGGGTCTGTCGGTCATGGAAATGAGCCATCGCAGTGATGAGTTCGTGTCCATTGCCACCCAGGCCGAGCAGGACCTGCGTGACCTGCTGAATATCCCGTCGAACTATAAAGTGCTGTTTCTGCAAGGTGGCGCCAGCCAGCAGTTTGCGCAGATTCCGCTGAACCTGTTGCCTGAAGGTGGCAGCGCCGACTATATCGACACCGGTATCTGGTCGCAGAAAGCCATCGAAGAAGCCTCGCGCTACGGCCACGTCAATGTTGCTGCCACCGCCAAGCCTTACGACTATTTCGCCATTCCGGGCCAGAACGAGTGGAGCCTGTCGAAAGACGCCGCTTACGTTCACTACGCGCCGAACGAAACCATCGGTGGTCTGGAATTCCAGTGGATCCCGGAAACCGGTGATGTGCCGCTGGTCGCCGACATGTCTTCGGACATCCTCTCGCGTCCGGTCGACATCTCGCGTTTCGGTATGATCTACGCCGGCGCGCAGAAGAATATCGGCCCGAGCGGCATCGTCGTCAACATCATCCGCGAAGACCTGCTGGGCAAGGCGCGTGCGCTGTGCCCGACCATGCTCGACTACAAGGTCGCGGCCGATAACGGCTCGATGTACAACACGCCGCCGACCCTGGCCTGGTACTTGTCCGGTCTGGTGTTCCAGTGGTTGAAAGAGCAGGGCGGCGTTGAAGCGATCGCCAAACTCAATGACGTCAAGCAGCGCACGCTGTACGACTTCATCGACGCCAGCGGTCTCTACAGCAACCCGATCAACAAGTCGGACCGCTCGTGGATGAACGTGCCATTCCGTCTGGCTGACGATCGCCTGGACAAGCCGTTCCTCGCCGGTGCCGATGCGCGTGGCTTGCTCAACCTCAAGGGCCACCGCTCCGTGGGCGGCATGCGCGCCTCCATCTACAACGCCGTCGACATCAACGCCGTCAACGCGCTGGTGGCGTACATGGCTGAATTCGAGAAGGAACACGGCTGATGTCCGAGCAAGAACTCAAGGCACTGCGCGTTCGCATCGACGCTCTGGACAGCAAGGTTCTCGAGCTGATCAGCGAACGCGCCCGCTGCGCCCAGGAAGTTGCGCGAGTAAAGATGGCCTCGCTGGCCGAAGGCGAAGTGCCGGTGTTCTATCGTCCCGAGCGTGAGGCTCAGGTGCTCAAGCGAGTGATGGAGCGCAATCAGGGGCCGCTGGGCAATGAAGAGATGGCGCGGTTGTTCCGCGAAATCATGTCCTCGTGCCTGGCGCTCGAGCAGCCATTGAAAGTGGCTTACCTCGGCCCTGAAGGCACCTTCACCCAGGCGGCGGCCATGAAGCACTTCGGCCACGCGGTGATCAGCAAGCCGATGGCGGCAATCGACGAAGTGTTCCGTGAAGTCGCGGCGGGTGCGGTGAATTTTGGCGTGGTGCCGGTGGAAAACTCCACCGAAGGCGCGGTCAACCACACCCTCGACAGCTTCCTCGAACACGACATGGTGATCTGCGGCGAAGTCGAGTTGCGCATTCACCACCACTTGTTGGTCGGCGAAAACACCAAGACCGACAGCATCAGTCGCATCTACTCCCACGCGCAGTCGCTGGCCCAGTGCCGCAAGTGGCTGGACGCGCATTACCCGAATGTCGAGCGCGTAGCGGTGGCGAGCAATGCCGAAGCGGCCAAGCGGGTCAAGGGTGAGTGGAATTCGGCGGCGATTGCCGGCGACATGGCTGCAGGCTTGTATGGCTTGACCCGTCTGGCCGAGAAGATTGAAGACCGTCCGGACAATTCGACGCGCTTCCTGATGATCGGTAACCAGGAAGTGCCGCCGACTGGCGACGACAAGACTTCGATCATCGTCTCGATGAGCAACAAGCCTGGTGCGCTCCACGAGCTGCTGGTGCCGTTCCATGACAACGGGATCGACCTGACCCGGATCGAAACCCGTCCTTCGCGCAGCGGCAAATGGACCTACGTGTTCTTCATCGACTTTGTCGGCCATCACCGTGATCCGCTGATCAAAGGTGTGCTGGAAAAGATCAGTCAGGAAGCAGTAGCACTCAAAGTGCTGGGTTCCTACCCGAAAGCAGTTCTTTAAGGGGCGGTAGCAAATGAGTGGCAACTTCCTCGCTCTGGCACAGCCGGGCGTGCAACAACTTTCGCCGTACGTTCCGGGTAAGCCTGTGGACGAACTGGCGCGCGAGCTGGATCTGGATCCGGCGAAAATCGTCAAACTGGCAAGCAACGAAAATCCGCTGGGCGCCAGTCCGAAAGCCTTGGCGGCGATCCGCGAAGAACTGGCCGAGCTGACCCGTTATCCGGACGGTAACGGCTTCGCGCTGAAATCGCTGTTGGCCGAGCAGTGCCGCGTCGAGCTGAACCAGGTGACTCTGGGCAACGGCTCCAACGACATTCTTGAGCTGGTGGCGCGCGCCTATCTGGCGCCGGGCCTGAACGCCGTGTTCAGTGAGCACGCGTTCGCTGTTTACCCGATCGCCACCCAGGCTGTCGGTGCGCAGGCCAAAGTGGTTCCGGCCAAAGACTGGGGGCACGACTTGCCTGCGATGCTCGCAGCCATCGACGCCAACACCCGCGTGGTGTTCATAGCCAATCCGAACAACCCGACCGGCACCTGGTTCGGCGCCGAAGCGCTGGACGAGTTCCTGCAAGACGTGCCGGAGCACGTGCTGGTGGTGCTGGACGAGGCGTACATCGAATACGCCGAAGGCAGTGATCTGCCGGACGGTCTGGACTTCCTCGCGGCGTACCCGAATCTGCTGGTATCGCGCACGTTCTCCAAGGCCTATGGCCTTGCAGCGCTGCGCGTCGGTTATGGCCTGTCCACTGCGGTGGTGGCGGACGTGCTGAACCGTGTGCGCCAGCCATTCAACGTCAACAGCCTGGCCCTGGCCGCGGCCTGTGCGGCGCTGAAAGACGAAGAGTATCTGGCGCAAAGCCGTCAGCTCAACGAATCCGGCATGCAACAGTTGCAGGCGGCGTTCCGTGAGTTGGGTCTGAGCTGGATCGAGTCCAAGGGTAATTTTATCTGCGTCGATCTCGGTCAGGTAGCTGCGCCGATTTTCCAGGGCTTGCTGCGCGAAGGCGTGATCGTGCGTCCGGTGGCCAATTACGGCATGCCGAACCACCTGCGGGTGACTATCGGTCTGCCGGCGGAAAACAGCCGCTTCCTCGAAGCGCTGCGCAAGGTTCTCGCTCGTGGGTGATGTCACTGCTCTGCAATTTGCTGCACCTATGATCGGTCGCCTTGTAGTGGTCGGTCTGGGCTTGATCGGTGGTTCGTTTGCCAAAGGCTTGCGTGAAAGCGGTCTCTGCCGCGAAGTGGTCGGGGTTGATCTCGACCCGCAATCGCGCAAGCTGGCGGTCGAGTTGGGTGTGGTGGATCGTTGTGAAGCTGATCTGATCGCTGCGTGTCAGGGCGCCGACGTGATTCAGCTGGCGGTGCCGATTCTGGCCATGGAGAAAGTCCTGGCCCGTCTGGCGAGCGTTGATCTGGGTCAGGCGATTCTGACCGATGTCGGCAGCGCCAAGGGTAACGTGGTGCGTGCGGCGACCGAAGCGTTCGGCGGTATGCCGGCGCGTTTCGTGCCGGGCCATCCGATTGCCGGTTCCGAGCAGAGCGGGGTGGAAGCTTCCAACGCCGAGCTGTTCCGTCGGCACAAGGTGATCCTGACGCCGCTCGAGCAGACCGATCCGGCCGCACTGGCGGTGGTCGATCGCTTGTGGCGCGAACTGGGTGCCGACGTCGAGCACATGCAGGTCGAGCGCCACGACGAAGTATTGGCCGCGACCAGTCATCTGCCGCACCTGCTGGCCTTCGGTCTGGTCGACTCGTTGGCCAAACGCAATGAAAACCTTGAGATCTTCCGTTACGCTGCGGGCGGTTTCCGCGATTTCACAAGAATCGCCGGAAGCGACCCGGTGATGTGGCACGACATCTTCCTTGCCAACCGCGAGGCTGTCCTGCGCACACTCGATACATTTCGCAGCGACCTCGACGCCTTGCGCGACGCGGTCGATGCAGGGGATGGGCACCAATTGTTGGGCGTCTTCACGCGCGCCCGGGTTGCCCGCGAGCATTTCAGTAAAATCCTGGCCCGCAGGGCCTATGTGGACGCTATGAATTCCAACGATCTGATTTTCCTGGCTCAACCTGGTGGCCGCCTGTCCGGTCGGATTCGCGTACCAGGTGACAAATCGATTTCCCACCGTTCGATCATGCTCGGCTCGCTGGCCGAAGGCGTGACCGAGGTTGAAGGTTTCCTCGAGGGCGAAGATGCCCTGGCGACCTTGCAGGCTTTTCGCGACATGGGCGTGGTCATCGAAGGCCCGCACCACGGTCGTGTGACCATTCACGGCGTCGGCCTGCACGGCCTGAAGCCTGCGCCGGGTCCGATCTATCTGGGCAACTCCGGCACTTCGATGCGTCTGTTGTCCGGCCTGCTGGCGGCGCAGAACTTCGACAGCACCCTGACGGGCGATGCGTCGTTGTCCAAGCGTCCGATGAATCGCGTGGCCAATCCGCTGCGTGAAATGGGCGCCGTGATCGAAACCGCCGCCGAAGGTCGTCCACCGATGACCATTCGTGGCGGGCACAAGCTCAAGGGTCTGACCTACACCATGCCGATGGCCAGTGCTCAGGTGAAGTCCTGCCTGCTGCTGGCGGGTCTGTACGCGGAAGGCAAGACCACCGTGACCGAGCCGGCGCCGACCCGTGACCACACCGAACGCATGCTGCGTGGTTTCGGCTACCCGGTGAGCGTCGATGGCGCCACCGCGTCGGTCGAGTCCGGCGGCAAGCTGACGGCGACCCACATTGAAGTGCCGGGCGACATCTCGTCGTCGGCGTTCTTCCTGGTGGCGGCGTCAATCGCCGAAGGTTCCGAGCTGGTGCTGGAGCACGTTGGCATCAACCCGACCCGTACCGGCGTCATCGACATTCTGCGTCTGATGGGCGCGGACATCACTCTGGAAAACCAGCGTGAAGTTGGCGGGGAGCCAGTGGCTGACCTGCGTGTGCGCGCTGCTAAACTCAAGGGTATCGAGATTCCGGAAGCGTTGGTGCCGCTGGCCATCGACGAATTCCCGGTGCTGTTCGTGGCGGCGGCGTGTGCCGAAGGCCGTACCGTGCTGACCGGTGCCGAAGAGCTGCGCGTCAAGGAGTCGGATCGCATTCAGGTGATGGCGGATGGTTTGCTGGCACTGGGCGTCAAATGCCAGCCGACCCCGGACGGCATCATCATTGATGGCGGCCAGATCGGTGGCGGGGAAGTGCATGGTCATGGTGATCACCGTATCGCCATGGCCTTCAGCGTCGCTTCGCTGCGCGCCACTGCACCGATCCGCATCCATGATTGCGCCAACGTCGCGACGTCGTTCCCGAACTTCCTCGCATTGTGCGCGCAGGTCGGCATTCGTGTGGCTCAAGAGGCTCAGTCGTGAAAAACATTGCACCGGTCATCACCATCGATGGGCCAAGCGGTTCGGGCAAGGGCACGGTCGCCGGGATTCTGGCCAAGCGTCTGGGCTGGAATCTGCTGGATTCCGGTGCGCTGTATCGCCTGCTGGCGTTCGCTGCGCGCAACCATGGTGTCGACCTGACCAATGAAGAGCTGCTGAAGAAACTGGCCGCTCATCTGGATGTGCAGTTCATCGCGGCGACCGACGGTCAGCTGCAGCGCATCATTCTGGAAGGCGATGAAGTCAGCGATGTCATCCGTACTGAAAGCGTCGGTTCCGGTGCTTCTCAGGTGGCCGCATTGCCGGCGGTACGCGAGGCGCTGCTGCAGCGCCAGCGTGCTTTCCAGGAAGCGCCGGGCCTGGTGGCCGACGGTCGCGACATGGGAACGGTGGTTTTTCCGGATGCGCCGCTGAAGATTTTCCTCACTGCCAGTGCCGAGGAACGGGCGCGCCGCCGATATTTGCAGTTGAAGGGCAAAGTCGAGGGTGTTAGTCTGTCGAGTCTGCTAGATGAGATCCGTGCACGCGACGAGCGTGATACCCAGCGCGCAGTAGCCCCGCTCAAGCCGGCGGCTGATGCGATCCAGCTGGATTCCACGGAGTTGTCCATCGATCAGGTGCTTGAACGCATCATGAGCGAGATCGCCATTCGCGATATCGCCGGGTGACCAAGAAGGCCGCAGGGGACCAGTCATAGTCCTGCAGCGCTTCTTTTAAATGAAACTAACCCACACCGTCTGGGGTGTGGAGATGGGCGTATTCTTCGCCCTCATCTACAGGAATTAAAATGAGCGAAAGCTTTGCGGAACTCTTTGAAGAAAGCCTAAAGACCCTGAACCTTCAGGCAGGCTCCATCATCACCGGTGTTATCGTTGATATCGATTACCAGGCTCGCTGGGTAACCGTTCACGCTGGTCTGAAGTCTGAAGCACTCATCCCGCTGGAACAGTTCTACAACGATGCTGGTGACCTGACTATCAATGTCGGTGACGAAGTTCACGTAGCTCTGGATTCGGTTGAAGACGGTTTCGGTGAAACCAAGCTGTCCCGTGAAAAAGCCAAGCGCGCTGAATGCTGGATCGTTCTGGAAGCAGCCTTCGCAGCTGAGGAAGTGGTCAAGGGCGTTATCAACGGTAAGGTTAAAGGCGGCTTCACTGTCGACGTTAACGGCATCCGTGCGTTCCTGCCAGGTTCCCTGGTTGACGTCCGTCCAGTGCGCGACACCACGCACCTGGAAGGCAAAGAGCTGGAATTCAAGGTCATCAAGCTGGACCAGAAGCGCAACAACGTTGTCGTTTCCCGTCGCAGCGTCCTGGAAGCCGAGAACTCCGCCGAGCGTGAAGCTCTGCTGGAATCCCTGCAGGAAGGCCAGCAAGTCAAAGGTATCGTCAAAAACCTCACCGATTACGGCGCATTCGTCGATCTGGGTGGCGTGGACGGCCTGCTGCACATCACCGACATGGCCTGGAAGCGCATCAAGCATCCTTCCGAGATCGTCAACGTTGGTGACGAAATCGACGTCAAGGTTCTGAAATACGATCGCGAACGCAACCGTGTTTCCTTGGGCCTGAAGCAACTGGGCGAAGATCCATGGGTTGCTATCAAAGCCCGTTACCCAGAAAGCACTCGCGTTACCGCTCGTGTAACCAACCTGACCGACTACGGCTGCTTCGCTGAGCTGGAAGAAGGCGTTGAAGGTCTGGTACACGTTTCGGAAATGGACTGGACCAACAAGAACATCCATCCTTCGAAAGTCGTACAAGTCGGCGACGAAGTGGAAGTCATGGTTCTGGACATCGACGAAGAGCGTCGTCGTATCTCCCTGGGCATCAAGCAGTGCAAGTCGAACCCATGGGAAGACTTCTCTGGCCAGTTCAACAAGGGCGACAAGATCTCCGGCACCATCAAGTCGATCACCGATTTCGGTATCTTCATTGGTCTGGACGGCGGTATCGACGGTCTGGTTCACCTGTCCGACATCTCCTGGAACGAAGTGGGCGAAGAAGCCGTACGTCGTTTCAAGAAGGGCGACGAGCTGGACACCGTCATCCTGTCGGTTGACCCAGAACGCGAGCGCATCTCCCTGGGCATCAAGCAACTGGAAAGCGATCCGTTCTCCGAGTACGTCTCGGTTAACGACAAAGGCGCTATCGTTACTGGCACCGTGAAAGAAGTTGACGCCAAAGGCGCCATCATCGTTCTGGCTGACGACATCGAAGCGACCCTGAAAGCCTCCGAAATCAGCCGTGACCGCGTTGAAGACGCGCGCAACGTTCTGAAAGAAGGCCAGGAAGTTGAAGCCAAGATCATCAGCGTTGATCGCAAGAGCCGCGTAATTCAGCTCTCGATCAAGTCGAAAGACGATGCTGAAGAGAAAGAAGCCATCCAGAGCCTGAAAGCAGCTCCGGAAGGCGAAGCAGCTGACACCACCATGGCGGCACTGCTGCGTCAAGCAATGGCCAAACAGAACTAAGTTCTGCTTGATCATTAAAAAGGGCGACTTCGGTCGCCCTTTTTTGTGCCTGCGATTTGGTGGCGGTGCGCGCCGCGGTTTGCGTGTATCGAGGCTACGGTGAAACCAATCCCTTCAACGGGTTGTCTGTTTCTTTAATCGGATCAATCGCCTATTCGCGACTAAGCTGGGTATTAGTCGTGCAGTAGTCGGGCGTTGCCTGGCATAAGGAAGTGGATGAACAGATTTATTGTGTTGATTGCAGTGGTGGTTTTGGCTGGATGTACCACAAGTGCCAAAACGCATGCCGTGCGCGGCGTCAGCGGTATCGAGATCGACTGCTCTGGTCTGGGGTCGGGGTGGGAGAAGTGCCAAAGGCGCGCGGCGAAGGAGTGTAAGGGTGCGGGTTACAGGGTGATCACCCGGTCCGATGATGCTAAAGACGAAGATGAGTTTCCATTTGGCTTCAATCCCGCAGGCTATGTCACTCGAACCATGTTGGTGATGTGCCGTTGAATGTGTGCTGCCTTGGTTTGGTGTTTTTGTGTACTGAAAACGGGCGTTCCGGCGCCAAGGAAGATATGTCAATCCCTGGGCTGTTCAAAATCTTCCGGGCGTGCTAAAACCTTTCAAGCGCTGATCTAGCTGCGTGAAAAAGAAGGGAAAAATATGACGAAGTCGGAGTTGATCGAACGAATTGTCACCCATCAAGGGCTACTCTCATCCAAGGATGTGGAGCTGGCCATCAAGACCATGCTTGAGCAAATGTCCCAATGCCTTGCCACCGGTGATCGCATCGAAATCCGTGGGTTTGGCAGCTTCTCCCTGCATTATCGCGCGCCGAGGGTCGGTCGCAATCCGAAGACTGGTCAGTCAGTTAGTCTCGACGGCAAATTCGTTCCGCATTTTAAGCCGGGCAAGGAATTGCGTGACCGGGTGAATGAGGAAGAGGAGGAGGGGGTTTGATCTTCGCTATTCAAATTCGAGGGTGTCTGAATGCGTAACCTGAAACGCATACTGCTAGGCATTTTTCTTTTGTTGATGGTTTTGGTTGTTCTGGCGTTTGTGCTGGAGAATCAGCAATCGGTTTCGCTTTTGTTTCTAGGCTTTTCCGGCCCGCAATTGCCAGTGTCGGTTGTTGCCGTGTTGGCATTGCTGATCGGTATGATGATTGGCCCTGTATTGGGCTGGTTTCTGGGGCGTTCGTCCAAGGCAGCGCGCAAACGACTGGTCTGAAAGCGACAGGCGCACGGCATCTGTCGAATTTGCGCCTCGGCCTGTCTTTATCCATTAGTAAAACCATCATTAAGCTGTAAAATGCACCCTTGTTCGATCGTGCCTAAATGCATGTCGATTCAGACTGACTCTGACGGATGCCAACTGATGATGGCTTCTGCATTCATGGATTAGACCGCGCTCGCAGGCAGCGCTGTCCGCAGCTCAAGGGTATCGTTTCGCGTGAAAATTCTAGTTACCGGCGGCGCCGGCTTCATTGGCTCGGCAGTCATCCGTCACATCATCTCCAATACTTCTGATTCTGTCGTCAATGTCGATAAGCTGACTTACGCCGGCAATTTGGAGTCCTTGGCAGAAGTCAGCCAGAACTCGCGTTACGCTTTCGAGCGCGTCGATATCTGCGATCGTGATCAGGTTGACCGTGTCCTGCGCGAGCACCAGCCGGACGCAATCATGCACCTGGCGGCAGAATCCCACGTAGACCGCTCGATCTCCGGCCCGTCAGAGTTCATTCAGACCAACATCATTGGCACCTATACACTGCTGGAAGCTGCGCGCCATTACTGGGCTGCGCTGGATGGTACGCGCAAAGCCAACTTCCGCTTCCACCACATTTCGACTGACGAAGTTTACGGAGACCTCGAAGGTCCGGAAGACCTCTTCACCGAAACTACGCCTTACCAGCCAAGCTCTCCATATTCGGCTAGCAAAGCCAGTTCCGATCACTTGGTTCGTGCCTGGGCCCGCACCTACGGTCTGCCAACACTGGTTACCAATTGCTCGAACAACTACGGCCCATGCCATTTTCCTGAGAAGTTGATCCCGCTGATCATTCTCAACGCACTGGAAGGCAAGCCGCTGCCGGTTTACGGCAAAGGCAATCAGGTTCGTGATTGGCTGTATGTCGAGGATCATGCTCGCGCGCTGTACAAGGTCGTGACTGAAGGTGTGATTGGCGAGACTTACAACATTGGCGGTCACAACGAAAAGCAGAACATTGAGGTGGTCAATACCCTCTGTGCATTGCTGGATGAGCTGCGCCCGGACTCGGCTTATCGTCCGCACGCCAACCTGATCACTTACGTTCAGGACCGTCCAGGCCACGATCAGCGTTATGCCATCGACGCGAGCAAGATTCAGCGGGAGTTGGGCTGGACGCCGGAAGAGACTTTCGAAACCGGTATTCGCAAAACTGTCGAGTGGTACCTCAACAATTTCGAGTGGGTCGCCCACGTGAAAAGTGGAAGCTACCAGCAGTGGATCGACCAGAACTACGCGGATCGTTCGGGCAAGGCATGAAAATCCTTTTGCTGGGCAAGAACGGCCAGGTCGGCTGGGAGCTGCAACGGTCCTTGGCGCCGCTTGGTGAATTGATCGCCCTGGATCGTCACTCTGTGGATGGGTTGTGCGGTGATTTGTCCGATCTGGAAGCATTGCGCGCAACGATTCGGCAGATCAAGCCCGATATCATTGTCAACGCCGCCGCATACACCGCAGTCGACAAGGCTGAGTCCGACGTAGAGCTGGCCTATCGTGTGAATGGTGAGGCAAGCCGGCTCTTGGGCGAAGAGGCCGCACTTTTGGGTGCCTTGCTGGTTCATTACTCTACTGATTATGTATTCAGCGGCGAAGGCCGCCGCCCGTGGCAAGAGACCGATGCAGCCGCTCCGGTCAACCGGTATGGCGCGAGCAAGCTGGCAGGTGAGCAGGCGATCATTGTGTCGGGATGCAAGCACTTGATCTTCCGCACAAGCTGGGTCTACGGCGCCCGAGGCAATAACTTTGCCAAAACCATGATGCGTCTGGCGAAAGATCGCGAAACGCTGAGTGTTATTGCCGATCAGGTTGGTGCGCCGACGGGTGCCGATCTGATTGCCGATGTCACCGCATTGACGATTCGCCAGGTGCTACAACGGCCGGGGCTGTCAGGTTTATATCATTTGGCAGCCGCTGGCGAAGTGTCGTGGCACGGTTACGCAAGTTACGTTATCGATTTTGCTCAGGCCAATGGCGAACAGCTTGCGGTGACCACGATAAGTGCGATCGATACAAACGCTTATCCTACCCCCGCGCGTCGGCCTTTGAATTCACGCTTGAATACCCAGAAGCTGCGCGACAATTTTTCTCTACACTTGCCGGATTGGCAAAGTGGTGTAACCCGAATGCTTAGGGAAGTTCTGAACAAATGACCACGACAAATCGTAAAGGCATTATTCTCGCCGGGGGCTCGGGCACGCGCCTGCACCCGCTGACTCTTGGCGTGTCTAAACAGATGCTGCCGATCTACGACAAGCCGATGATCTTTTATCCGCTGTCGGTGCTGATGCTGGCGGGTATGCGAGAGATTCTGATTATCTCCACCCCTGAAGACTTGCCGTTGTTTCGCAAGCTGCTTGGCGATGGCAGTCTTTACGGGATCAAGCTGACCTATGCCGAGCAACCTAGTCCGGATGGTCTGGCACAGGCCTTCATCATCGGTGAGGAATTTATCGGCAGTGATCCTTGCTGTTTGATTCTTGGCGACAATATTTTTTATGGTCAGCATTTCTCCGACAATTTGCGTTCCGCCAGTTCGCAAGCGAAAGGGGCTACCGTATTCGGCTATCACGTATCCGATCCGGAGCGTTTTGGTGTCGTCGAATTTGACAAAGACGGTCGGGCCTTGAGTATTGAGGAGAAACCCCTCAAGCCCAAGTCGAACTATGCGGTGACCGGTCTCTACTTCTACGACAATGAAGTGGTCGAGATCGCCAAGAACATCAGGCCTTCCGAGCGTGGTGAGTTGGAAATCACGGACGTGAACCGGGCCTACCTGGAGCGCAAGAATCTTAACGTCGAAATGTTGGGCCGTGGCTTTGCCTGGCTCGATACCGGGACTCACGATTCCCTGCTGGAAGCCAGTCATTTCGTACATACCATTGAACAGCGACAGGGCCTTAAAGTCGCCTGCCTGGAAGAGATTGCCTATCACAACGGCTGGATCACTCCCGAGCAACTGGCTGCACAGGCTGAAGCCTTGAAAAAGACGGGTTACGGTCAGTACCTGCAGAAGCTCCTGGACTCGCCCTCTGACTGATTCGAAACAACATTTTTTTCGAACGGTAGCGCTCAATCAGTTCAAGTAGGAACGGCATGCCAGTAAAACATCCCAAGGTTGCGGTTTTGCTGGCGGCCTTCAATGGCATGCAATGGATCGAGGAGCAGTTGGCTTCGATTCTCGGGCAGTCGCTTGTTGACGTCAGATTGTTTATCAGTATTGATCCCTCCAGTGATGGTACGGAAGAATGGTGCTGCGCCTTTGCTGCTCGGCACCCAGCTGTTCTTGTTCTGCCGGCAGCAGGTAAATTTGGCGGTGCATCTCGTAACTTTTTCCGGCTGATTCGCGATGTCGACTTTCAGGGTTTTGATTATGTCGCTTTTGCTGATCAGGACGATGTCTGGCACCCGGACAAGCTCTTGCGTGCAACCCGTTACATCCAGTCAGGCCATATAGACGCGTACTCGAGCAATGTCACCGCATTCTGGCCCAACGGCGATACCCATCTAGTGAACAAGGCGCAGCCGCAGGTCGCTTGGGACTATCTGTTCGAGGCGGCTGGGCCTGGCTGCACTTATGTCATGAGCAACAAGATGGCCGTTGCGCTGAAAACCGACATGCTTGCCCATTGGCAGCGATTGCAAGACGTCAGCCTGCACGACTGGTATTGCTACGCCTTTGCGCGAAGTCATGGCTATCGTTGGCACATCGACCCTGTCCCCTCCATGAATTACCGACAGCATGAGCGTAACCAAGTGGGGGCGAACAAGGGCCTTAGTTCCCTGGTCGTTCGTTACAAGACGATTCATGAAGGCTGGTGGTTCCATCAGGTGCAGCTCATAGCTTGTCTGGTCGGTTTGCAGAATGAGCCGTTTGTAAAGCCATGGCTGGGGCTTCGCCGTCGACATCTAATTGGTTTGTCTTTCAGTGCCTGGAAGTGTCGGCGTCGGGTTCGGGACAAGTTTTTTTTCTTTTTTGTCTGTTGGGCCGCTGCAGTTTTTGGGAGTAAGAACTGATGATAAAGCCCAAAGTGCTTGTGACGGGGGCGAACGGTTTCGTCGGTGAGGCGTTGGTATTTCACCTGCTTCTGGGCAAGAAATTCACGCCGATCGCCGCAGTGCGCGGCGAGACGCGGTTACAGGGACTGTGTCCCGTCGTCCGCTTCGATCTCGTCGAATCCCGCACCTTGCCGTCGCTCGCTGATGTCGAGGTAATCGTGCACGCTGCCGCAAGAGTGCACGTGATGCATGAGACTGTGACGGATGCACTGGCGGAATTTCGCAAGGTCAATGTGGAGGGGACTTTAAGGCTCGCCAGGTTGGCGGCAGAGGCGGGAGTGAAGAGGTTCATTTACCTGAGTTCGATTAAGGTGAATGGCGAGAGTACCGCGCGGGGCGGGAGGTTCATGCCTGACGATATGCCGGCCCCGGCAGATCCTTACGGTGTCTCAAAGCTGGAGGCCGAAATAGCGCTGCAACAGCTAGGTATGCGGTTGGGGATGGAAATCGTCATCATCCGTCCCCCTCTGGTATACGGGCCGGGGGTAAAGGCCAATTTCCATAGCATGATGCGCTGGGTCGCCAAGGGGGTGCCACTGCCATTAGGTGGGCTGTGCAATAATCGGAGCCTGGTCTCTATTGGTAATCTGGTGGATCTGATTGAACGCTGCATTGCTCACCCTGCGGCTGCGGGCAACACTTTTTTAGTCAGCGATGGCGAGGATTTGAGCACCACTCAATTGCTCCGGCGCGTGGCCGCTGCCATGGGTGTGAAATCGCGGCTGGTGGCGGTTCCACCAGCACTGCTGCAGTTGGGGGCGTCTCTTGTGTGCCGTCCTGCGATAGCACAACGGTTGTGCGGCTCGTTGCAGGTCGATATTCAGAAAACCTGCAGGATATTGGAGTGGTCACCTCCAGAGAAGATAGATCAAGCCTTGTGCAGGACAGCGAATGAGTTCTTGCAACATGGCGTGCATTGAGCTCTTGCGTTTCTTGGTCTGGCGGCTTGCAAAAATCGACGAGGTAGAAGTCTTCGGCCGGACAGGGCAGATGAGGTCGACACGTTTGGAAATCGAAACGCAAGAAGGGCAGAATGCTACCCTTTTGCCAATGTGGGGCGCTTTGATACCCTAGCTGACTGGGCAGCGAGGCGTCGTGTTTGTCGCCGATCCGTGGATGTGCAAATCAAATGAATCGTAGGGTGATGTCATCGAGCTATTAACGGCAAGGCTTAATTCGATACAATACCTTTATTGCGTCGCCTTGGCTCATTGATGAGACTTTCGAGAACTTTGTACTCTTGCTGCGCTCGTGTAGTGAATGAATACGGTGCTATTTTTATTTTTATGCGATGGAGTGCTCGGTGGTAATCCCTTTTTCATCTGTTCAGCAAGAGTCGGGTCCCGGATCCTTCGGTTCAGATGCTTCCACTGGAGTCCCGTTGGTGTCAGTACTCCTGTGTACTTACAACGGTGAGCGGTTTTTGAGAGAACAGTTGGAATCAATTGCACGGCAGACGTATTCTGGCTGGGTTGTTGCGGTTTCTGATGACGGCTCTACGGATTCGACTCTGGAGATTCTTCAGGAATACAAAGAGAAGTGGGGAGAGGAAAAAATCAAGATTTTTTCCGGTCCACGACAGGGATTTGCTTTAAATTTCATTTCGCTGGCCTGCCGGGGTGAAATTAATTCAGCGTTTTACGCCTGGGCTGACCAGGATGACATCTGGCGTGATCATAAGCTTGAAACCGCGCTCGATCAGCTTCGGTCCATTCCTCAAGATGTACCCGCTCTTTATTGCGGCAGGACCGAGTTGATCAATGAGGATTGCCAATCCATCGGGCTCTCACCGTTATTCAATCGTCCCGCCACATTCTCCAACGCATTGGTACAAAGTATCGGTGGGGGAAATACGATGGTGTTTAATCATGCAGCCTGCCGCCTTTTGCGAGAAACGGGCAAGGATCTGACTATCGTATCCCACGACTGGTGGGCCTATCTGGCCGTGACCGGGGCAGGTGGGCGTATTCTTTATGACGCCACGCCCACCATCCTTTACCGGCAGCACGATGATAATATAATTGGCTCGAATTCCGGATTTTTCTCACGGATTGATCGGCTGCGCATGATCTTCAAAGGGCGTTTTCGCAGTTGGAATGAGTCGAATATCCGTGCCTTGGACTCGATCGACTACCGATTGAGCGAAGAAAACCGTAGCATATTGAACAGTTTCAAGGAGGCGAGGGCGCACCGGGGCGTGAGGCGGTTTTTGTGTCTGCGGCGCTCGGGAGTCTACCGACAAACTTTTTTGGGCAATATCGGCCTGATCCTCGCGGCAATCTTCGACGGTATTTGAAGAGGCGCCTGCCAGTGCTTCGACGTACCGAAAGGTCAAAAGCCGGGCTTTCGCATACGTAATACCAGGATGATGCTCTTCATTTCAAACTTCGCTTTTCCTCGGATTCGCTAATGAACCCCCATACACCGTCACCTTCCAGCATGTTCGATATGGTCCGCACCTTTTGGGAGCGCCGATCCATTATCCAAAAAATGACAGTCCGAGAGGTCATCGGTAGATACCGCGGTTCGGTCATGGGCCTGGCGTGGTCCTTTTTCAACCCGATTTTACTACTGGTTGTTTACACATTTATTTTTGGCGTGATTTTCAAGTCTCGTTGGGGTAATACGGAGACTCATGACACAGGTGAGTTCGCTATCATTATCTTTTCGGGGATGATTGTGCATGGACTATTTGCAGAATGTTTCAATCGCGCGCCCAGTCAAATTGTCGGTAATCCCAACTATGTCAAAAAAATTATTTTCCCTTTAGAAATCCTGCCATGGATTTCGATGGGGGCTGCGCTGTTTCACACAGCCATCAGTTGGTTTGTTTTGCTGGTAGCAGAGTTGTTGCTGAAGGGGTCGATTCCCTGGACAGCCATATTATTTCCGGTCGTGTTGTTTCCTCTGGTGTTACTCACCATGGGGTTTTCTTGGTTTCTGGCTGCAACTGGCGTCTACTTTCGGGATATTTCCCAACTCACGGGTATCATCACTACCGTTCTGATGTTTTTGTCACCGATGTTTTACCCTATGACCGCCGTATCCGAACAATATAGATATCTTCTTTACCTGAATCCGTTGACCTTCATTATCGAAACATCCCGGGGGGTTTTGATCTGGGGAACTTTGCCTTCGATCGTTCCACTGGCTAGCTATTATTTATTGAGCATCGTCGTCGCGTGGGCAGGCTTTTGGTGGTTCCAAAAAACCCGTAAAGGTTTTGCCGACGTCCTTTAAGGATGAGCGAACCGTTCGATAAATGTATTCGTAGAGAACATTCCATGAAACGACTCCTCAAAACGCTCCCATCCAGATTGGGAAAAAAACTTGAGCAGCGGCGATGGCAAGCTGCGTTGGAGACGAGCGCACTGTTCAACGCCCCTTGGTATCTAGCACAAAATGCCGATGTGGCCGCCGCGGGAGTTGATCCGCTTCGACACTACCTGAGTGTCGGCTGGAGAGAGATGCGTGATCCCTGCGCGGAGTTCGATGGGACTTACTATCTCACCCGTTATCCGGATGTGGCCGCTTTGGGCGTTCCTCCGTTAGTGCACTACTGGCTGCATGGGCGTCATGAGGGCCGCCATCTCAATCCGTCACTGGATCTGGAATGGATAAACGCCAAGCATCTTGCAGAGCAAAAGGATGTGGATACAACCGCGTCGATCCTTTCATCGACTGCGTCAAACCTGGTTCCCTACATCAGTGTGATCATTCCGACCTATAACAGACTGCGCCTGTTGCCCACGGTAATCGAGGCATGGCGTATTGTTGATAGGCATACTGATTTTCCGTATGAGATTATTTTTTCGGATGATGGCTCGGAAGATGGCAGTGTCGAATTTCTTGAGCAGGTCTCCAATCTTCCGATCAGGGTTCTGAAAAACGATCACGGTGGTGCATCGAAAGCGAGAAATGCTGCCATACGCGCCGCCGCAGGCGAGCGCTTGCTCATAATTGGCGATGATATTTTCCCCGCACCGGATCTTTTGAATGTCCACGCAAATCTGGCAAAGCGACTGGGTCGCAATGTTGCAACGCTTGGCGTTGTTGATTGGGCTTCTGATCTGACGGTCAACCACTTGATGGAGCACATTACTGAAATCGGTAATGAGCAATTTAGTTATAACCGGTTGCCGGACGAGTCCTTTGTGGATTTTAGGCACTTTTATACTTGTAATATTTGTATTGATCGGGAGCTCGTTGCCTCTCAGGAAACGATTTTTGATGGCCGTTTTGATCAATACGGATTTGAAGATATCGAGTTGGGATATCGCCTTTCTTTGCAGGGTATGAAGATTTACTACAGTACCAGTGCCAAGGGCGATCATTATCATCCGTACGTTGTGGAAGGTTTCTGCAAGCGCCAGATCTGTGCCGGTCGTATGGCGGTGGTTTTTCGAGACGCTCACCCGGGCGTAGGTAGAATACTCGGGATCGATACGCTCGCGGAGGCATTGAAGAACTCCAAAACGGAGCGTCAGGGGGTAAGCCAGGCAGAGTGGCAGGCGAGGCTGGATAGGCTCGTTGAGCGTTGCAATTATCTTGAAAGCTTAATCCAGAAAAATGGAAAGAAAGCCAGAAAGGTGGTCGGCGCTTATTTGAGTTTTATTTATACGACACTGTTTCGGGCGATGTACGAATATGGCGTCCTGCAAAGAATTTCGGGTAGTGACCAAGTTTTGGCCTTGGCAATGTCGCGACATTTTGGCCCGATCTGGAATAGCTACTGGACGCAGTTGGAAGCGAACAAATCAGAGTCGCTGGAGTTCGATGACCAGTTGACGTCCAACTTATTTGCCGCTCATATCAGTCACGATGCCTCAGAGTTGCTCCAGCCTCAAATGCAGCGCCAGGCGTTCGATGAACTAGAGATGCTGTTTGTTTTGTCCAATCAGCCAAGTGCTGATAACAACACGCGTGTTCGTCTCCAACGACAGGCTGGCCGGGCGCTCTACTACCTTGCCAAGGATCCACGTTATCTTTTCAGACGTCTACATGAGGCCGTGAAGCGTCGTACCGCCGCACCGCAAGTGAAGGTCCAAGATTTTCCAGCATCAGGCTCACGGGTTTCGTTGCGTTTGATCGTAAACCGCAACAATACGCAGTCTGAGCAAATTATCGAGCGTTTTCGGGGCATTATGGGCGCCGACGCCTCGGTATCCTGGCTTGAAAATGACGGAAAGTTGTCTGCTGAAAAAGTTGATAGTGACGATACGGCGCAGGAGTTCTGTTATTTTTGGCCCAATACCCTCGCCGATTTTCCGCACCGCGACCATCTGATCGGAGCTTGGCTCGCACTTGTCGAAAATGCTTGCGACGTCGTGCTGCTTTCCTATGACCTGCGCAATGACGGTAACGTTAGTTATGGGCAGCTGCGCAATCAGATGGTGTTCTCGCGGGCCATTAGCAGCAATATTCTGCGCGAGGACCTGAAGGGCGTGGAGTTTTGCGGAAAGCTGTATCGAACTGAGTGCAGGCATGTCAGTGCGGATAACATTTCATCCGTTTCTAAGCTTCTAGGTAGAGACGTACAGTTCAATGAGCATAACTCCTGGTTTCAGACCAGCCAATTCAAACAACGATCAGCCGGTCATTTTTTACCCGCGCTGATAAAGTCACCAAAGAATCGCCCGCTTGTTTTCGTGTTCCCGGTATTTGTTGCGGTGGGTGGGGTGGAGCGTAATACGGTCGAAGTCATCCGACGACTCAAGGATTCCTATGACTTTGTAATCGTCACGATGGAGCGTTTGCGCCATGAACAGGGTAGCTTGGCCAGTCAGTTCCAGGATGCGGGTGCGAGAGTAATCGAGATGTCGGAAATTGCGCCGCACTCCGAGTATTTGCGTATTCTCCTGCGCTTGAAAAACTGGCTGGCGCCGGATTTGGTATGGATTTGCAACGGTTCGCCATGGCTTTGCGATAACGCATTGAACCTGCGAGCGCTATTTCGCGATATTCCAATCGTCGATCAAGAAGTATATGACGCCAAGGAAGGATGGATTAATCGTTACCATGAACCTGGTATTCGTTCCTTTGATCGGTTCATAGCAATCAATCAAAAGATTCGTCAGCGTTTCGTGGGCGATTTGAACATTCCCACGAGTAAGGTTGATTTGATTTATTCGGCAGTCGATATTCAGCGGATAATCGATTTCAAGGCGACGCAGAGCACCCCCGAGGCTGTCCGACTAAAGTTGGGACTGCCGGCAAGCAGTAAGCTGTTTACATTTGTCGGGCGCCTGACTGATCAGAAACGCCCTGTTGAGTTCCTGAAGATTGCGAAGTCACGCCAGGGATATCCGGACGAATTCTACGTTCTTGTCGGTGATGGGGAACTTGCGAAAGAGTGCGTTGATTTCATCCGGCGAGAAAAGCTCGATAATGTCATGCGTATTCCGTACGTCGAAAATACACTTGAACTTGCCAGTGTAACGGAAGGCTTGATCATCACATCGGCATACGAAGGTCTGCCAATTGCAATGATTGAGGTGTTGAACTTTGCTGTTCCTGTTTTTGCCACGGATACAGGTGATATTCAGAATGTCCTGGACGATTATGCTGGCGGGCGAACTATCCCGGTAGAGCTTGGCGGCGAATCGCGCGACATCGCATATGCAGAATGGATAGCATCGTTGGCCCAATACAAGGCATCACTGCTGGCTTTTGAAAATGATATTTTGCAGCGATTCTCTAGCGCTGAGATCGCCAATCAGTACATCGATTGCTTCAATAAAGCCAGTCTAGGTTATGAAGAGGCTGCGTCATGAGGAAGGTTGTTCTGATCGGCGGTGGCGGTTTTATTGGGCAGCACGTTGCTCATCACTTATTAAAAGATGGCCTGAAGGTTGATATGTTGTGTCGCAACAGCCATTCCGAATCTGACGCCGTCACTAAGAATCTGGATGTTCACTATGGCGATTATGCTGATCGTGAGCTGTTGCGGAAAGTCTTATCAGGGGCACACGCGGTAGTTCATCTGGCTCATGACAGTTTGCAACTGAACCAGGCCTGCGATATGGCGGATGAGTATCAGCGCAATATCGCACCCGCTATCCAGTTGATGGAGGAGTGTATTGCTGCTGGCGTTGCCCGATTCATATTTGTTTCTTCCGGTGGCACAGTCTACGGCAATCCGGATTCCAGAAGCCCGCTAAGAGAAGACGCGGCAGCACAGCCCATTTCTCTCTACGGGACCTCTAAGCTCTGTATTGAGCATATGGTGCACTTGTACTGCCGGCAGCGTGGTTTGCCGGGTATCGTTGTGCGCCCGGCAAACGCCTACGGCCCTGGCCAGATTCCTTTCAAGGGGCAAGGCTTGGTGGCGACGGCGTTTGCGTCTGCTCTGCAGGGCAAATCCATTACGATTTTTGGTGATGGCGGGGCAGTACGTGATTATGTGCACGTCAATGATATTGCCTGTGCAATTATCGGGCTTCTCGAAGCTGGCCAGATTGGCGAAGTTTACAATGTGGGTAGCGGAGTAGGGACTTCGGTTCTGCAGCTCGTTGAAGAGCATGTTTTGCCGATTGTCAGAAGCGCGGGGTACAATCTGCAGTTGGAAAGAAGGGACGCGCGCGCGATTGACGTTGCTTACAACGTGCTTGATGTAGAAAAGCTGAGTCGCTGCATTCATTTTTCACCCATTACTCTAGCTGCAGGCTTGCCTGGCAGTTGGGACTGGGTTCAGAACCATCTGAGTCGTAACTGATGACCAAGATTTCGGTAGTAATTCCAAGTTATAACCACCGCCACTATATTGAAAAGGCTGTCGATAGCGTTTTAAATCAAAGTGAGCACGATCTTGAGCTTATCGTTATCGATGATGGATCGACAGACGACTCGTTGTCTTATCTGCGGCAGATCAGTGACTCGCGATTCAAGCTTGTTGAACAGAAAAATGCGGGGGCACATAACGCAATCAATCGAGGGTTGGCGCTTGCTCAAGGTGAGTATCTGGCCATCCTAAACTCCGATGATATTTTTCATCCCGATAGGTTGAAGCGTTGCATCGAAGCACTTCTGCGTGAAAATGCTGACCTGGTTACCACGTGGATCGAGGTTATCAATGCCGATGGTAAGCCATTAGGCGTCAAGGAAGCATGGAAAAACATGCTGCCTTGGTCGATCCCGGATATGGAGAAATCATTTTCAGCGACAGACGATTTTTCCTTGAATTTGATCGTGTCAAACTTTGTATCGACCACTAGTAATATAGTATTCACCCGCAAGCTTTACGAAAAAGTTGGCGGTATGCGCAATCTCAGATTTGCCCACGACTGGGATTTTATGTTTCGTGCTGCTGAAACGTCGAAGTGCGTCCTTTTGCCTGAAGCGCTTATGCAATACCGGATTCACGGGAGTAACACCATCTCTTCAAATCGAGCATGGATGCTGTTTGAGATCTGTTGGGTGATGGCAACTGGAATGCGGCGTTTTGAACGTGATTTGTTTTATAAGGGATCGAGCGTCGAGAGTTGGCTGGTCGACGTCCACCGATTGCATAATTCGGTGAATCTCCAAGGTAACGACAAAGTTTATTGGATGATTCAGCAGTTTATCAGCTCGCAGGAAGCCAAGGGTGTAATGGAGCCAGAGCTACTTCTGCTGGATAGCGCCGAGCTTCGCGCCGGCTTCATTGAATATATTGTGATTGAGCAGCCTCTCGCGGAGCCCGTCAGTGTTGCCGGAGTCCAGCGAATGTCATTGTTTTCGCTGTTGAAAATGTGGCTCAGGCAATACATCAAGGCGTAACCGAGTCGTGAGGAGCCAGTTTTTGAGCGGCTCTAGGAACGATTGTTTGATTGAGCGTGGTGTTGCCGCTCCCGAAATATATAGGCTGTGTAATGTCATCAGATAGCGCGATCATCATTTCAGATATTAGCAAGTGTTACCATATTTACGACAATCCTCAGGATCGTCTGAAACAGATGATCTTTCGTGGGCGGCAGAACCTGTTCAGAGAGTTTTGGGCGCTGAAGAACATTTCTTTCGAAGTGCCTCGTGGTGAGACAGTCGGCATTGTCGGAAGAAACGGTTCTGGCAAGTCGACGTTGCTTCAAATTATCGCCGGTACACTGACACCTACCAACGGCTCCGTCGCCAGTCATGGTCGAGTCGCGGCGCTGCTTGAGCTAGGCTCCGGATTCAATGCCGAATTCACTGGCCGCGAAAATGTTTACATGAACGCCGCGCTGCTGGGATTGAGTCAGGAAGAGATCGATAATCGCTTTGACAGCATTGCCGCTTTTGCGGATATCGGTCATTTTATTGATCAGCCCGTTAAGACTTATTCCAGTGGCATGCTGGTGCGACTAGCTTTCGCAGTTCAGGCACAAATTGATCCTGAGATTCTGATTGTCGACGAAGCACTGGCAGTAGGCGACGCAAAGTTTCAGGCGAAATGTTTTGATCGACTTAAAAGATTAAAAGACAACGGCACTAGTATTTTGCTTGTGACACACAGTAGTGAGCAGGTAGTGACGCATTGCTCAAGTGCCGTGCTGCTTGATCAAGGTCATATGGTTCAGCAAGGTAACCCGCGAGACGTTATCAATAGTTACTTGGATTTGCTGTTTGGCCGGGAACAGAAGAAAAAAGTAGAACTACCATCGCCTTCTGAAGATGTAGTGGACGTTGAGTCCGAACTCAGCGAAGCCGAGCCCGTTCCGATGGACACTACTCAGCTATCGTTTGATGTAGACAGCTTTAGCAAGCGTCCACTTTATAATTCTTACGAATATCGCTGGGGAGATGGCAGCGCTCAGATAACTGATTTTTCGTTTTTCAGTGAAGGAGTGGAGTTTCCGGCGCTAATAAGCAATGGTTCTCAGGTCAATTTGAAAGTTGCAATAAAAATTATCCAGCCGTTGATGCGGCCGATCCTCGGCATGACGATAAAAACCAAAGATGGTGTTACCCTTTTTGGCAGCAACTCTGAGCTTCTACAATGTGATGGTGTTCAGACCGTTTACGAAGGGGGTAAGACGCTCACCGCGGACATCTCTTTCAACTGTAATCTGGGTGACGGCGATTTTTTCATATCGCTAGGTCTTGCAACTCGTGAGGGTGAGGAAATCGTCCCGCACGACCGACGTTATGACTCAATCCACTTTGCAGTCAAAACTGACTCTCGTTTTTTTGGACTTACAAATTTGAACATGGGGATGAGTATTAAATGAGCCATTCATCTCTTGATCTCGCCGAACTGGGATATGCATTTCAGGCTGAACAGCGAATCTGGGCACGCACAACACCGGCGCCCTTTAATTACAGTGATGGCGATGGAACCGAAAATAAGCTGTATCGGATTATCCACGAAGCATCCGACGTTTCTATTTTTTCCAAAGAGCTGCGTAACGCGTGTAATGACTGGCCCACGCGCTATCATTTGAGCGCTTCGCGGGGAAATCTATTACGACCATTGTCGCAGCGTCTTAAGGGCGATGTGCTTGAGATCGGTGCTGGATGTGGTGCCATTACCCGTTTTCTGGGCGAAAATGGTGGCAATATCATCGCAATCGAAGGTAGCAGTCGTCGTGCAATGATCGCTGCCGAGCGCACGCGGGACCTGCCGAATGTCACAGTGATAAACGATCACTTTGATCTGTTCGAGACAGAAGTACGCTTTGACGTGATCACATTGATTGGTGTTCTGGAATATTCCGGGGTTTATGGCGCGGGCGCAGATCCGGTTCAGTCTATGCTTATGGCGGCCAGAAAGTTGCTCAAGCCTGAAGGGATACTTGTTGTCGCTATTGAAAACCAGTTGGGGCTTAAATACTTCGCAGGAGCGCCGGAAGATCATCTAAGTGTTCCGATGGTAGGTATTCAGGGTCTATACCAGCGGCCTGGTGTTGAAACATTTGGTCGCGTAGAGCTCTCCAACCGATTTCTCCAGGCGGGTTTTCAGCGCATTGAGCTGGCACTCCCGCTTCCGGATTACAAATTGCCATCCAGCGTCGTATTGCCTGCTGCCAGTGCAGAAAATTCTTCCTTCAATGGCTCGGTGCTTGCTGCTCAGACCGCGTCTCGGGACGCACAAACCTCATCCGAATACCTGAACTTTTCACTTGAATGTGTATGGCCAGTTATCGCACAGAATGGCCTGTTTCCTGATATGGCGAACTCCTTCTTGTTCGCCGTATCACCTGCTGCGAATAGTGATGAGCCCATCTTTGATAACCAAACCCTGGCCATTCATTATTCAAGCGAGCGGCAGGCGGCTTTCTGCAAGTTTGCGGAATTCAAACAGATGGGCGAGGTGGTCAGTGTGTTGCATCAGCGTCTATGTCCTGATGCGATAGCTGTGGGTTCAGAAGATGAATACCAGCATGTTTTGCCAGCAGAGGCCTTCTCCTCCGGCCAGGCGATGAGTGCTGAATTTGTCCGTATCGTCCAGACGCCGGGTTGGACGGCGAAACAGATTGCCCGGTTTCTCTCCACTTACCTGAACATCGTGCGCCAGTCGGCCGGTCTGGAGCCGGAAGGGTCTGAACTCGATCTTTTCGTCAAAGTATCAGGTAAGTTACTGGACACCATTCCTCAGAACATTATCCTGTCTGACGTCGCTCCTGCGATTATCGATCAGGAGTGGTCAGTAAAAGGTGATATCTCGCTGGGCTATCTGGCCTATCGATCACTGACTACTCTGGTACGGATGATTTCCAGTTTTGCTGTGCCTGCCGATATGCGTCTGTTGAATCAAGGGCAATTGTTTTGTGTGGTTTTTGCTCATCTTGGAGTCGATTTTACCGAATCCATGTTTGAGGAGTACTCCCTCCGGGAGGCCCAATTCATGACTTTTGTCTCGGGCGAAAAAAACGAAGCGGTCAAATACACTGATTGGTCGGCACATCAATTACCAACTTTTCTTGATCGATCACGCTCTCTGACGCAACCTTTGGTTGAGTTTGTCGGCCAGCTACAGGATTTGTCCGACACCTATCTGGCTCAGATCAAATGGCTTGAGGGACAAAATGACTCGCGACGCGAGCAGATTGATCACCTTAATCAGTTAGTTGGCCAGATTCAGGCGCAAATGCAGGCTTCGTCAGTCGAAAGTGAAAACAAGCTTCTGGCCCTGGCAAAAGAGCTTGAATCAATAAAAAAATCGAAAAGCTGGAATTTGATTTGCCGTTTACGTTCTATTCGACGCCTTTTTTCGAGAGGTTGACATAGAGATCAACTGCTCTGACAGGCAATGCGCATACGGTGTAGACGACGATCGGCTTTTGCCGCGATGTGTGTTGCCAGTCAGGTCTTGCTCGGTCCCTGGCCTGCGTGTCCTCGCATAAATGTCTGGTGGATTGATTTACCAACTGTTTTCGTCCTTTTTTGTGATCTTTGCAGCCTTGGCGCTTTGGGCCGGCGCCGCTCGCTGCGGGCCGTTCTGCAGTTGTTGCCCTCTCGAATCCGTGAAAAAAGTCATCTCTTGTGTTAATTTCTCCGCCCAAATGATTGGCAGACGGCGAATTGATTTGCTTTGGTTGTTCATCAGTGGCTGATGGGGGTCTCTAGCTCAAGATCGCTTTAAAACAGGCACAACCAGAGTCGCACTCAAGGAAGTTAAAGCTTGAATACCCCCCTCGTTGTCGATCTCGACGGCACCCTATTGCGCTCGGATTTACTCTTGGAAACCGGGATGGCCTTTGTTCGCCACCGACCTCTCAAGGCTCTCCGACTGTTCAAATGGCTTGTAAAGGGCAAGGCTACGCTCAAAGCTAATCTTGCTCGCGCGGTAGACATTGATGTCACCGTTTTGCCTTATGACCCCGCGGTTCTTGATCTTGTTAATTCAGCGCGAAATTCCGGGCGAAAGGTAGTCTTGGCGACGGCCAGCCACATTTCCCTGGCCGAACGTATTGCTGAGCATCTGGGTATTTTCGATCAGGTGCTCGCCTCCGACGAAAAGGTCAATCTGTCATCCCATCGAAAGCGAGATTTGCTGGTCGAGCATTTTGGTGTGAAAGGCTTTGACTATGTAGGGAACTCTTCGGACGACTTGTCTGTGTGGGAAGTGTCGCGTGACGCTTATGTCGTTAACCCTGAGCGCGGGGTGGAGCGGCGTGCTCAGGCAATAGGTAACGTCAAGGAGGTAATGCTCTCCAACGTGGCCGGCGTCAAAGACTGGCGCAAAGCGTTGCGGCTACATCAGTGGATGAAAAATATCCTTATTTTTGTACCGCTATTGGCTGCACACCAGTTGGGTAATTATTTATTGATCTGGCAGGGAGTCATGGCCTTTTTGTTTTTTGGCCTTTGCGCTTCCAGCGTCTATCTTCTCAATGATTTATTGGATCTGGCGGATGACAGGCACCATGGAACCAAGAGGTTTCGACCTTTTGCGTCCGGTCGCTTGAGCATCGGTTCCGGGATTATGGTGTTTCCGTTACTGTTGACCGGCGCCTTTGCCGGCGCCGCGTTGTTTTTACCTTGGGCGTTTGTTGCCACATTGGTTGCCTATTACATCCTCACATTTGCTTATTCGCTCTGGCTGAAGCGGCAAATGGCGGTGGACGTAATCGCATTGGCAGCACTTTATACTTTACGCATTATCGCAGGCGCGGCGGCTTTCGGTCTGGAGCTTACCTTCTGGATTCTGGCGTTTTCCATGTTCATGTTTCTTAGTCTTGCACTGGTCAAGCGCTACGCGGAGCTTGGAGAAGCCAGGCGCAAAGGTCTTACCCAGAAAACCCGCGGTCGTGGATATTACCCGGGCGATCTAGAGATGATCTCTTCATTGGGAGCATCATCCGGTTACCTCGCGGTAATGGTTTTGGCTCTTTATATCCATGATCAGGCCACTACCAGTTTATATGCTCATCCGCAAATCATCTGGCTAGCTTGCCCGCTCTTGCTGTTCTGGGTGACGCGAGTCTGGATGCTGACGCATCGTGGTCAGATGCATGATGACCCGGTTGTATTCGCCATACGGGATCGCGTCAGTCTGATGGTAGGCGCATTGTTCTGCCTCGTTTTCTGGGCGGCAGCATGAGTGCCTCGTACCATTCCTGGGGGCGTTATCCTTATGAGCGGCTGACTGGCGAGGCTTGTCAGTGGCAGAGTGATTTGCCTGTTGCACTTCGGCGCATCGTGGATACCCACGGCACGACACTGCCTTTTGGTAACGGTCGCAGTTACGGCGACAGCTGTATGGCTGCGAGCGGGCACGTGCTCTGCATGCGGACGTTGGACCGATTTATCGAGGTTGACTGGGCAGCGGGGATCATTCGCGCAGAGGCGGGAGTGACGTTGGCGGAAATTCTATCGCTTGCCATTCCGCGAGGATGGTTTCTAGCAGTGACACCGGGCACCAAGTTCGTGACTCTGGGGGGCGCAATTGCCAATGACGTGCATGGAAAAAACCACCACGCCCGCGGCACATTCGGAAACCACGTCAGGTGTTTTGGTCTGGTGCGCAATTGCCAGGAACCTGTTGTCTGCTCTCCCTCGCAGAATGCCGATTTGTTCGCAGCAACCATAGGCGGGTTAGGGCTAACAGGGATTGTGAACTGGGCCGAGATTCAGCTGATCCCGATACAATCCAGTCAAATTGATTGTTCGGTCGTTCGCTTCGACAATCTGGGAGAGTTCTTTTCCCTTTCTTCCGAGTTGGATCCACAGCATGAATACAGCGTTGCGTGGATTGATTGTCTGGCTAAAGGTGGTCAAACCGGACGCGGCGTATTTATTGTCGGTGATCACGCCGAATACGGCAGTCTTGAGGCTGAAACTCGCTCCAGGCTTATGGTGCCGGTAGCGCCCCCGGTTTCGCTCATTAACCGACTCAGCTTGAAGGCTTTCAACGAAACGTACTGGCGGGTACATCCGGCAGCTCTTACCCGTAAACGAGTCAACTACGAACCGTTTTTTTATCCATTGGATCGAATTCTCCACTGGAATCGAATCTATGGTCGTAAAGGGTTTCAGCAATATCAGTGTGTCATTCCTGATGTCGAGGCAGAGTCGGCTACGCGTGAACTGCTAAAGAACATCGCGGATTCGGGACAAGGTTCGTTTTTGGCAGTGCTTAAACGTTGCGGAGATATCTCATCTCCCGGTTTGCTGTCTTTTCCTCGTCCAGGCACTTCATTAGCACTGGATTTTCCGCAGAACTCGAGGCTTGAGAAAGACTTGTTTTCCCGTCTTGACTGCATCGTCAGAGAGGCCGGCGGCCGCCTGTATCCCGCTAAAGATGCGCACATGCTAGGTAGTGACTTCCGTCGGTTTTATCCGGCGTGGGAGAAGCTGGAAGCTCTACGAGACCCGTCCCTGAATTCCCTCTTTTGGAGAAGAGTTACAGCATGAAACGTGTTTTGATTATCGGAGCGACATCTGCGATCGCCAATGCCTGTGCCCGGCTGTGGGCAGAAGAAGGCAGCGAGTTTTTTCTGGTTGCGCGCAACGCGGAAAAACTGGAACAGGCTGCAGCAGATCTGCGGGCGCGCGGTGCCAAGTCAGTAACCACCTGTACGTTGGATTTAGCCCATTTGGAGGAACACTCGACTCTGGTTGAAAGTTGCGTTCAGTCTTTGCGACAAATCGATATAGCGCTGATTGCTCATGGCACGCTGCCTGATCAGAAGGCGTGCGAGCAAGATGTGAATGTTGCTTTGAAAGAGTTCGCTAATAACGGCACTTCGGTGATCAGCCTTTTAACGTTGTTGGCAAATCAGTTCGAGCGCCAACGTTGCGGCAGCATGGCGATCATTTCGTCCGTTGCCGGAGATAGGGGGCGCCCGTCAAACTACGTTTATGGCACTGCAAAAGCAGCGGTCTCCACGTTTTGTGAAGGTTTGCAGGCGCGTATGTTCAAGCTTGGCGTTCACGTGATGACGATCAAACCGGGTTTTGTTGATACGCCGATGACTCAAGGTCTCAAGTTACCAGGTCTCTTGCTTGCGAGGCCTGATGACGTGGCGCGATTGATTCTGAGTGGCTTACAGCGCAAAAAAGCGGTTCTTTACACGCCGCGTTTTTGGAGTTTAATCATGCTGATTATCAAACTTGTACCTAATTTCGTTTTTAAAAGAATAAATCTGTAAGCCAAACTCAGTAGGGGTGTGTGTTGAAACTGAATGTTTTTTTAAAGGAATGCATAACGATTGAGCTTGGGGTAAAGCTCGTCGCTTTGCTGGCGTTTGGTTTCGCTGCGTTTGTCGCGTTGTACTATTCCGGACAGCCACTGCTGGAACAGCATGCTTTCCGGCAGACGCAAACGGCGCTGACGTCGTATTGGTTCATAAAGGATGGTTTCAGTCTTGCTTATCTGACGCCCGTAGGCGGCGCGCCTTGGACCATTCCCTTTGAGTTTCCACTGTATCAATACATAGTTTCAGTCGTTTCCATGCTGACTGGCCTCGATCTGGGCTTGGTGGGGCGTGTCACGTCTTTTGTTTTTCTCGCATTGTGCGTTTTACCGGCCAAATCAATCTGCAAGAAATTGTCGATTGACAATGTAGTCCTGTGTGTCTTCGTCGCTTTGTTGTTTTCGACGCCGATCTACTTGTTTTGGGGTCGTACCTTCATGATGGAAACCGCTGCACTGTTTTTTGCAGTGGTAGCGGTAGATTACTTTGTGTCCTTTGTACGTACGCGTGCAAAACTGGATGCTGGCCTGTTTGTTTTTTTTATCGTGCTGTCGGTTCTGCAGAAGGCTACAACTGGTTTTGCGGTGTTGGCCGTTATGGCGTTCGTATTTCTTTTTTATGAGCTTCATAAAAATTCAGGCTTGATGAAGTCCATCACCCCTCAGAATATCTTCTGGTGTCTGGTGTTGTTCGCAGTGCCACTGGCGATAGGGTATGGCTGGACGCGTTACACAGATATTGTAAAAGTCAGAAGTGAATTTGGCACCAGCATTACTTCTGCTGCGCTGTCCAAGTGGAATTGGGGCACTTTTGATCAGCGCTTTTCTTCGAAGCTATACGAAGACGTCTTATGGGGACGAGTTTTAAAGGATAACTTTTCCGGATTTGTTGGTGTGCTGCTTGTGTTTGCAGCGCTGTTCTGGTCCCGCTCCGTAATGCTCAAGCGCGCAATCGGAGTGTCGTTGGTTTTGGGGCTTGCACCGTTTCTCATTTTTACCAATTTGCATTTGATACATAATTACTATCAAAGTGCCAATGTTCTGTTCCTGGTGTTTGCACTGGCACTGGCCGTTGGCGATCGCCTGCAAGCAAATCAGCAAGGCAGAGGATGGTTTTTTTGCATCTTCCTCGCGTTGATGATTAATAACTACATTGCATTCGCCAATGGTTATTTCGCAAATATAAAGGAAACCTACACCACGGGTAACTCCAAGGATCTAGGCATCGCCTCGGTGCTTAAACACAGCCTTCGCAGTGATCAGGCTTTTGTGGCATTCGGAAATGACTGGAGTTCTGCGCTCTCGTATTACTCGGAGCGTAAATCCTTCACCGTACCTAGTTGGTTCAAAGGTTACGACGCAGTTGTGAAAAATCCGTCGTCGTTCCTGGGGCAGGCGGAACTGGGCGGTGAAGTCATCTGCCCTGATGCCAGAAAGCCGCACGTGCAGCATCTAAGCACTCTCGTTGCTGATCCGCAGTGGAAGGTTTCAGAGGTCGCCGGCTGTTATGTGGCTGTGCAGAAACAACAGATCGGGCTGGATTACCCACGGGTAGACACACCTGATTGCGAGGGCAGCCTTGATTACGTCGGAACTGAGGGCGTAGAGGTCGAACACGCAGTGAGAGTACGCGGTTGGACCACCGTCTCCGGTAAAAACAACGTTTTGCCTGACGCCGTTTACGTGACATTAATAAACGCGGCCGGGGCTATTTCTTACCACGACGCAGTGCAGTTTCCGCGGGTTGACGTAGACGAGTACTTTGGGGTTCCAAATCTTGGCCCATCCGGTTTTGGCATGATGATCCCGTCACTTCCATCCGGAACCTATCACGTTGGCATTGCCAGGGTTGTAGACAAGCATCTGGAGTATTGCCAGTTCCAAAAAGATTTGCAGGTGGGTAAATGAACGCTATCAATTTAAACAGTCGAATCGTCATTCCGGGCGGGGCAGGTCTGGTCGGCCAGAACCTGGTCGCGCGGTTAAGGGCAAAGGGCTATACGGATATCACGGTATTCGATAAGCATAAGGCCAACCTGGCGATTTTGAAGCAGGTCCAGCCGGATGTGCGCGTTGAGTACGCTGACCTTGCAGAACCTGGTGATTGGCAAAAGAGTGTCACGGAAGCAGATGTGGTTGTGATGCTTCAGGCGCAAATTGGCGGGAACGATTATCAGGATTTCGTTCGTAACAATGTTGATGCCACCCGGTTGATCCTCGACGCTATCAAGTTGGGCAACTCACCCTATCTAGTGCACGTGAGCTCGTCTGTAGTGGAGTCTGTTGCGGACGACTTCTACACTCGGAGCAAGATAGAACAAGAGCGGATCGTGCTTGAGAGCGGCATTGCCTGTCCGGTACTACGACCAACCTTGATGTTTGGCTGGTTTGATCGCAAACACTTGGGTTGGTTATCCAGATTCATGAAGCGGGTTCCGGTGTTTCCCATTCCAGGTGATGGCCGATACATGCGCCAGCCGTTGTACGTTGGGGATTTCTGCAATGTAATCATGAGTTGCATTGAGGCGCGTCGTGGTGCGGGTATCTATAATATTTCCGGTCATGAAAAGATTGACTACGTGGATATTATTCGGCAAATCAAGAAAAGCACAGGCGCGAAGACAATTATCGCGCATATTCCGTACAGACTGTTCTACTTGTTGATTTGGTTATGGTCCCTGTTTGATAAAAATCCGCCGTTCACTACTCAACAGCTGGAAGCACTCAGTGCGAAAGATGAGTTTGAAGTAATCGACTGGCCCGGCATCTTCAACGTACCTTGTACGCCTTTTGCCGAGGCGATCAACGAAACATTCAATGACGCGGTCTACGGTAAAGTAATTCTGGAGTTTTAATCATGGGACAACGTATTGCAGTGTTGGGTGCAGGTCCCATGGGATTGGCTGTTGCCTATCAATTGGCACGAGACGGACATACTCCAATTGTGTTTGAGGCGGATGATCGCGTCGGTGGAATGACAGCGGCGTTTGATTTTTCAGGCCTCAGCATCGAGCGCTATTATCATTTTCATTGTATTTCCGACCATGACTTTTTGAATGTACTGGGTGAGCTTGGTCTGGCTGACAAAATGCGCTGGACCGAAACAAAGATGGGCTACTGGTATCAAAATCGCCTTCAGCCATGGGGTAATCCTGTGGCGCTGCTCAAGTTCCGAGGTTTGAGTCTGGTGGCGAAGGTCCGCTACGGCCTTCATGCTTTTCTTTGCACCAAGCGAAATGACTGGCACCCTCTCGATAATGTAGAGGCTACAGGCTGGATCAAGCGCTGGGTCGGAGCGGAGGCGTGGGAGGTACTTTGGCGTCGGCTGTTCGATTTCAAGTTTTACGAGTACACGGACAATCTTTCGGCTGCCTGGATCTGGAGTCGGATTAGACGTATCGGGCGTTCTCGTTACAGTTTGTTCCGGGAGAAGCTCGGCTATCTTGATGGCGGTTCCGAAACGCTTCTTCAGGCCATGAAGAAAGACATTGAGTCTAAGGGTGGGGAGTTTCGTCTGAGTTCGCCGGTAACCCGAGTCATCATGAACGGGAACAAGGTTCAGGGTGTTGAAGTTGCAGGGCAGGTTGAGCGATTCGACAAAGTGATCAGTACGATTCCTCTTCCTTATGTACCCAGGATAATGCCTGACTTGCCAAGTGATGTTCTGGCGAAATTTTCATCGCTGAAAAACGTCGCCGTGGTGTGCGTTATTGCGAAGTTGAAAAAAGCGTTGACAGAAAATTTCTGGCTGAATACCAATGACCCGGAGATGGATATTCCAGGTCTGGTTGAGTACACGAATCTGCGCCCGCTGGATCAGCATATTGTATATGTGCCTTTTTATATGCCCGGTGAAAATCCAAAATTTTCAGATTCCGATGCGGTTTTCATTGAAAAAGTCCGTACTTATTTGAAGAAGATCAATCCGCAACTTTCCGATTCTGATTTTATCGATGTGCGTGCAAGCCGCTATCGTTATGCTCAACCGATTTGCGATCCGGGCTATCTGAACCGTCTTCCACCGGTATCACTTCCAGTCGAGGGTTTGTGGGTGGCGGATACTTCGTACTACTACCCGGAAGACCGGGGTATTTCCGAAAGTATCGGCTTCGGCCGTAAAATGGCACGGGATGCAAGTCATTGATAAAGCAATTTGCTTCTCGTCAGTTTCTAATGTTCCTGTTGACCGGCGGGACGGCAGCGGCTGTGAACTTCGGCTCTAGAATTATCTACAGTCTGTGGTTTGACTTTTCGACTGCCGTTATTCTCGCGTACATCACCGGAATGATCACTGCGTTCTGCTTGATAAAATGCTTTGTTTTTACCAAGAGCGAACAATCCACTCAGCAATCGGTCTTGTGGTTCACATTAGTCAATGTCATCGCGGTTGCACAGACCTGGGCTATCAGTCTCGGACTCGCCAATTACGCTCTGCCTGCGCTCGGAGTCAATTCGTTTCAACATGAGATCGCTCACGCAGTAGGGGTCGCAGTGCCGGTTTTCACCAGTTACATTGGGCATAAACGGTGGTCGTTCAAATGATTTCAGGCAAGCGGCGTACTTGCTTCTGGTCT
The DNA here is from genome assembly GCF_024748795.1 of Pseudomonas sp. B21-051. Classification (NCBI taxonomy): domain Bacteria; kingdom Pseudomonadati; phylum Pseudomonadota; class Gammaproteobacteria; order Pseudomonadales; family Pseudomonadaceae; genus Pseudomonas; species Pseudomonas sp. B21-051. Next base: position 4,198,642 of record NZ_CP087166.1, on the reverse strand, counting down.
GATGCTGACTCGCAATTGGATAAAACTGTGCAGGTATCAGTGCCTCTGTCAGAAAGAGATCATTCATGAATAATGCATGGTGGGTTCCGGTCATTGCCGGTATCTCGTTTTTCCTGACGCAACTGCTTCGACACTACGCGCTTGTCCAGCGCTTGGTTGATGTGCCCAACGCCCGTAGCTCCCATGCTGTGCCAACACCTCGGGGCGGCGGGTTAGCCATTGTATTGTCGTTCTTGCTTGCTGTTGCACTGTTGTTTGCGACGGGAGTGATCTCGCTCGGTGTTTTTGCGGCGTACGTTGGCACGGGAGGGTTGATTGCCGTGATCGGGTTCATGGATGACCATGGCCATATCGCCGCGCGTTGGCGTCTTCTTGGGCATTTCGCCGCTGCATCCTGGGGGCTGTTCTGGTTGGGGGGCCTACCAGTTGTCACCGTTTTGGGATTTGATTTCGATGTGGGCTGGGTCGGAGACATCCTTGCGGTGTTCTATCTGGTATGGATGCTGAATCTCTACAACTTCATGGACGGAATAGATGGCATTGCCAGTGTCGAGGCCATATGCGTCTGTCTGGGGATGTGCCTGCTGTATTGGATTGGCGACATGCCTGAACTGATCTGGCTTCCATTATTTTTGGCGGCGTCTGTTATCGGGTTTCTGTGGTGGAATTTCCCCCCTGCACGGATTTTCATGGGAGACGCCGGCAGTGGCTTTTTGGGCGGCGTACTTGGCCTGCTTTCGTTGCATGCAGCATGGACAAAACCTCAAATGCTCTGGGCGTGGGTCATCCTGCTGGGTGTGTTTATCGTCGACGCGACCTTCACATTACTTCGGCGACTGTTTCGAGGCGATAAAGTCTATGAAGCGCATCGCAGTCATGCCTACCAATTCGCTTCTCGCAAGATGGGCAGTCATAGGGCGGTCACGCTCGCGGTCGGAATGATTAATATTTGCTGGTTGCTCCCCGTCGCTTTGCTCGTATCGAAATTTGAACTTGATGGCCTTGTCGGGGTCGTTGTTGCTTATGCACCATTAGTGTTTCTCGCGTTGAAGTATCGAGCAGGGGAACTGGAAACAAATCAGCGATAGAAACGAAGCATCCGCGGGTGGTTTGGGTCTAGAGTACCATGGGTGTTTCGGCAGTTTGAATGTAGCGATCCGGCTCATTCCAGGAAGCATTAAGAGGTGGCTGAAGGGGTTATGGATAAAATCAGGGTTTTTCTGCTCGGGCTGCCACGTCGCAAAAAGCGGTTAATCCAGGTCGCGACTGATGTGGTGCTGGTGTGGGCGGCGCTGTGGTTGGCTTTTATTGTCCGACTCGGCATTGATGACATGTATAACCCCTTGAGAGTGCACCTCTGGCTTTTCGCGTGCGCTCCGGTGATTGCAATCCCGCTTTTCATCCGGTTCGGTATGTATCGTGCGGTGATGCGCTATTTCGGCAACGATGCTCTTATCGCCATTATCAAAGCGGTCAGCCTATCGTCACTGATCCTTGCCTTGGTTGTGTATTGGTACAGCAATCACGAAGCGGTGGTTCCTCGTTCAATAATTTTCAACTATTGGTGGCTTAGCCTCGTGGTTATCGGCGGATTGCGCCTTTGCATGCGCCAGTATTTCATGGGCGACTGGTTCAATGCCGCACAGCATGTGCCTTTTGCCAATCGTGATGATGGCCTGACCAAGGTGGCCGTCTACGGTGCAGGTGTTGCCGGCAATCAACTTGTAGCGGCGCTCAGGATGGGGCGTGTGATGCGTCCGGTTGCGTTTGTCGACGATGACGCCAGTATTGCCGACCGCTCCATTTCCGGGCTTCAAGTCTATAAACCCAAAAATATCCAGCAGATGATTGATGTCACCGGAGCTCAGGAAATTCTGCTCGCGCTGCCTTCATCCACACGTGCGCGACGCAGGGAGATTCTCAACCTGCTGGAGGGCTTTCCGCTGCATGTTCGCAGTGTGCCAAATTTCACTGACCTGGCCAGTGGACGGGTGAAAGTCGACGATATCCAGGAAGTGGATATTGCAGATTTGCTTGGTCGCGATGCGGTGCCGGCGCAGCCCGATCTGCTCGAACGGTGTATCAAGGGCAAGACTGTGCTGGTGACAGGGGCCGGTGGCTCGATAGGTGCGGAACTCAGTCGGCAGATTTACGCCTTGGGTCCGACCACTCTGCTGTTATTTGACCATAGCGAATTCAATCTCTACAGCATTCTGTCCGAGCTGGAGCAGCGGGTTTCTCGTGAGTCACTTTCCGTTCGCCTGTTGCCGATCCTCGGTTCCATTCGCCATCCCCATAAGCTCTTGGATGTGATGAAAACCTGGCGAGTGGATACTGTCTATCACGCAGCCGCCTACAAACACGTGCCGATGGTTGAACACAATATTGCCGAGGGCGTGCTGAACAATGTTATCGGTACGCTCAATACGGCTCAGGCCGCGCTGCAATCGGGGGTCGCCAACTTCGTTCTGATCTCTACGGATAAAGCGGTTCGTCCAACGAATGTCATGGGCAGCACCAAGCGTCTTGCCGAGATGACGCTCCAGGCGTTGAGCCGGGAATTGGCCCCTGTTCTATTTGGTGACAAGGCCAATGTTTCCCGGGTTAACAAAACCCGCTTCACGATGGTGCGCTTCGGCAATGTGCTTGGATCTTCCGGTTCGGTCATTCCGCTGTTTCACAGTCAGATCAAGTCCGGGGGCCCGTTGACCGTTACACATCCGAAAATTACCCGTTACTTCATGACTATTCCCGAAGCTGCGCAGTTGGTCATTCAGGCCGGGTCGATGGGGCGGGGCGGTGATGTCTTTGTGTTGGACATGGGCGAACCGGTGCGGATTGTCGAACTGGCAGAAAAAATGATTCATCTGTCCGGATTGAGCATTCGCTCAGAAAAGAATCCTCATGGTGACATCTCGATCGATTTTACTGGATTAAGGCCCGGCGAAAAGCTGTACGAAGAGTTGCTGATTGGCGATAACGTTTGCGCTACCCAACATCCGATGATCATGAGCGCAAACGAAGATCATTTGCCTTGGGAGGCTCTGAAGGGACGTCTTGATGAGCTATTGAAGTCAGTCGAAAACGACGACTACTCGCGCGTGCGTCAACTCCTTCGCGAGACCGTCAGCGGTTACTCGCCAGACGGTGAAATAGTCGACTGGATCTACCAGCAACGGCATCTGGATCCTTGATTGTTTCACATCTTGCAATAAACGGGTTTTTGACTCTTTCCTGATATCGCCTAAGTTTGAGAGGCAGCTTTGGAAAAGCTGTCTCTTCTAATCGGTATCATGGAGCTTCACTTATGCGTAAAGGCTATTTTTACTCGTTGGTTTTCGCGTTGTTGACGGGCGCTTCGGTTGCTGCAATAGCTGCGCCAGTTGCGCCAGTTGCGCCAGCTGCGCCAGTCGCCATCGACAGTGCGCTTCCGCCAATGGCGGTGTCTCAATCGTCGTCGGCAAAAGTAGATCTCAATAATGCCGATGCAGTCACTTTGCAAAAGTCGCTTGCAGGTGTTGGAGAGGCTAAAGCGAAAGCGATTGTTGCGTACCGAGAGAGTAACGGGCCTTTCGCATCGATCGACGAACTGTTGGAAGTGAAAGGCATCGGCAAGGCGATCCTTGACCGAAATCGCGATAATCTCGAAATCAATTAAGCGCGGAGTGAATAGAGAGGCCGGTCTTTGACCGGCCTTTTGACTTTCTGGGAAGGGCAATCGCAGGGATAAATCATCAACACAATCATTGACTATGCGTCACACGGGTTGATGTGCGTGTGCTTAAGGTGTGTGCCGACGACTTCTAGAATTCTGTCAGCCGTCTCGGGGTTCTCTACGCTGCGTGATAACAATAGCGCCCCTACCAGAGTTGCCATAATGACAATGGACCGATCAATCGTGTCGGTGCCCGAGAGAGTCGCTTGGACTTGTTCCAGGCGAGCATCGAGTACCCGATCAGTTGTTGGACTGGGTCGTCCGCGTAACCCGAGTTCGGATGACATCGTGGGCAGAGGGCAACCTTCTCCGGGGGAGGTTCGATGCCAATCCGAGAGATAGCTGTCTATGAATGCATGCAGCGGGTTGTGTTCTGCGAAAAGAACAGTGCAGTGCGCGTCCAGCTCCTCGCTTGCTGCTATCAGGGCCTTTTCCACTAGTTCGTCTTTGGACTTGAAGTGCGAGTAAAAGCCGCCATGGGTCAGTCCCAATGCTTTCATCAACGGTTGCAGGCCGGTCGCGCTGATGCCATCCCTGCGAAATCGGATCGAGGCCTCTTTGATGATCCGCTGATGTGTCTGAGCTTTGTGATTCAGCGAGTAACGCATTTGGAGTCTCCCCAACAATACGTCATCTTAAACAATCTAAATAAGATGGCGACTGTACTTCTATAGCTAAGGCGCATAGATCCCGGTTCAGCGTGGGTGCTATCCGCTGGGGGCCTCATGGGGAGAGCGTAGGAGGTTTTTGTAGTTGAATCGTGATGTGATGAGCGGCACAGGCACCTGTTCATGTGCCTGTGACACTCGACCATTTTTTCCTATAGAGGCAAGGAGCTGGAACCGGTTTCGGGTGCTGCAATCGAAACCTCCGGGCAGGCCCCAGGAGCATCCAGATCAAGGCGCAGTTCGGTAATCGGGGCTCCTTTGGCCCAACTGGAGTCAGGGGCAAAGGTCAGCGCAGTCAATCCGCCATTGGTCGAGAACCGTACACTGTCTGCTTCACTGAACTGAGTCCCTTGCGAGCGCCAGAACAGTTGAATCGGTACTCGTTGGGACGAGTACTGGCAGCGGACGTTGAAGACGATTCTTCTCGCTTGAGCCGGTTCGACGGGAGAGTCGAGTCGATAGACAATGAACGGATCAGGACCTGTCACAGTGTAGGTATTCTGCTCTCTGCCAGCGAGATCATTGGCTCCGATCTGTAAACCTTGAGCGATCCTTTTGAACGAGGTGATTCTTTTCGAAATTGAAAAAGATGGTGCGGGTTTCTGGAAAAATTCGCTGAGGATTTCACGTTCTACCCCCATTACAAATACATAATCCGGTTGATATTCCTCTACGAGTTCTGCGATCTCTCGATGGCTGGTGAACGCGTAGTGCAACTGCAGGGTCTCGCTGAAAGTTGCTGCCATGTACGGAGCCAATGCGTTACCGAACGAGTCGCGCAGCCAAAGCACTTTCTTTTTGTTCAGGGCTTTTTCTGACTTGACCAGCAGGGGCCGTTGTGATGCCTCCAGCGCGGAGTTACGTCCTGAGGCAAGCAACTTTCCGGATGGATATTCATACTGCTCGATCGTAATCGGATTTTTATAAATGAAGTCCAATATGACCTCTTCGTCCGGAACCGAGTCGGTAATTCTTTGGAATCTGGCCAGATCGCCGCCTGTTCTGGCGAGGATTTCAGTAGGCTGACTGATATCTTTGCTCGGCCACTTCAATTCAGGATGGGTAATGGACAGGTTTTTTGCCAATTCCTGGAAGGCGATACCTGCGCCCACAAAATTCCAGTGTGTGTCTGTTCGATAATACAGAGGACTATGTCCTTCGCTCTTGGCTTGGCGTAATGCTTCAGTGGGATTCACATAAGTATCAATTTTGGCATTGCTGGTCAGATACTCGGTCCGGGACGAAGGCGAGTGCTTCGCCCAGCCTGGCAAAAACTCCGGGTAGAGGGTGTCTTTATCGGGGCCGATGATAATTCGATAGGCGCTGACACCGTTATCCTTGTACCAAGACGTCCAAGACTTCGTGGCATCAGTAACCAGCTGATTTGTCAAAATACTCTCGGGTGTCACACCGACTCTTTTTACGGTAATCGACTTGGCGTACGCATCGCCGAGATAAAACCAGCCGTCTTTGCCGATGATTACCTGCTTGGGATCGATGGAGATACCGGCGGCATAAAACGCACGGCCCACCAATGGCATCAGGATGTCGGTGTTGTATAAATTGCTGACCGACCACCAGTTCTGGTTTTTTTGAACTGCTTGCGTGCCATGAGAAACAAGGTTGGCGGCTGGAATCAAAGTCAGCGAGATCAGGGCCAAGGCAAGAAATACATGGATTTTGGTTTTCATGAGTTCGCCGATCAAAAGTTGAAGTACAGAAAAACAGAACTGGTCGTCAAAATCGTTGAGTAGATGGCTACGCTGAACAGAAGCGACATGCCAACGATTTTTGGCCAACTGATCCGGCCTTGAGTCGTCAATTCAAAAGAGTTTTTCTGGGCGATGAGGATAAAACCGAAAGCGATCATGAGGTAGCAGACGGCGTTCGCCGCGATGCCGGTCGGAAGCACTGTCAGTAAATGGTCTTCCAATACGCCACCCCACGCAAAGCTTGAAGTCGGGACATCTTGAACTGGGATCGCCACAGAACCAAAGTCCACCATGCCGGCAAGGATTCGCTTGGCATCATCAAGGGAATGCGCCCTGAAGAACACCCAGGTTACATTGACGAAAAGGAAGGTAGTCAGCCATGCCAGCGGTGTTGGCATGCGCATACCGCATTGTTTCCAGACTCTGTGCAGTACCAGAGCCCCACCATGCAGCGCACCCCAGATAATGAACATCCAGCTGGCGCCATGCCACAGGCCTCCGAGTACAAAGGTGGCCATCAAGTTGATATAGATTCTTGTCGAAGAGCAGCGATTACCGCCAAGTGGGATGTACAGATAGTCGCGCAGATAGCGGCTGAGAGTCATGTGCCACCGACGCCAGAAGTCCTGGATATCGTACGATTTGTAGGGCGAGTTAAAGTTTATGGGCAACCAGATGTTGAACAGAAGGGCAGCACCAATGGCCATGTCACAATAGCCACTAAAGTCAAAATACAATTGGAAAGTATAAGAAAGACTGGTCGCCCAAGAACTATAAAAATCATGCTGTGCGCCAGGCTGGAAGCCTGCGTCTGCCCACACCGCAAACGTATCTGCGATCATGACTTTCTTGAACAGTCCAATGCTGAATATAAACAGGCCCATCAAGATATAGCGGTATCTGATGGCAAGCGTCCAGCGGGACTGGAACTGCGACATCATTTCTTTGTGGTGCAGGATTGGCCCAGCGATGAGGTGCGGAAAAAACGTTACAAAAAGCGCATAGTTAATGAAGTCGTATTCTTTAGCTTCACCCCGATAACTGTCTACGAGGAAAGCAATTTGAGTGAAGGTATAAAAGCTGATCCCTAGAGGCAGAATTATCTGCTGTAACTGGATATCAAAATTAGAAAGTGAGTTGATGTTTTCAATAAAAAAATTAGCGTACTTGAAGTAGCCCAGTAATCCCAGGTTTACTACTATGCTCAAGGTTAAAATGGTTTTTCGGGATAGCTTGAGGCGCAAACCAGTCGTGGCCGGCGAAAGGGCACTGCCTACCATGAAGTTGAAAAAAATTGAACCGAGCAGAAGCGGTAGATAAGCAACGCTCCAGTAACCATAGAAAAACAGACTTGCCGCTACCAACCAGCATTTTCCCGCGAGTATCAGGCGTCTCTTGTTAAGCAGGAAGTAAACGAGGAAAACAATGGGTAGATAGAGCAATATGAACGTGGGAGAGCTGAATACCATTTTCCGTCTCGTATAAAAATTGGCTGTATCTTTGTTTTTTTAAATGGCGAAAGACCAGGGAACCTGCGCGATCTGTTGTGATACGTGGGGCCTGATCTGCGAGGCCGGCGGGCTTTTCGGGCATCTTGAGCGTTGAAGCTTCAGTAACGCAAAAATTAACTTCTGGCCTGTTACTAACCGATCTGCTTTCTCTGCCGTCTATTGGAACTCTGTAGCAACAAAACTCCATTGCGCGGGAAAATACCACAAAGACGGCTGTTTTTATATTGAGACTAGTGATTGTGCGGAGTCGGGGATCGGGGAATGGTCTGGGGGATGCTGATCGGCTGGCTTGAGTAGCAATGGCACTGCTTAAGGGGGGAACAAACCCCGCCGATTCAGGCGGGGTTTTTCGTTCAGCGATCCTGCGCGTCCTTGATGTCAGCTTCGGCATTGCGCTGCGCAACGCGCTTGCGTTCTTCGTCGGTCAGTTCAACCTTGTTGGCGGTGTCGCGCAGCATCATCAATCCGCCAACGATCGAGCCGATTGCAACGACCAGAATCAACCAGGCATACCAGGGCATAACGGCTCTCCTTAATGGCAGCTCGGCGGGCGAGGGTTTCGCCAGCGACGCTGCATACCACTTATGAGCGAAATGACTTCGCAGTGGTTCCATTCTAGGCCCGATATCCCCGGTGCACCTTAATTCCCTGTAGGAGCTGCCGAAGGCTGCGATCTTTTGACTTTGCTTTTTCAGAAACAAGATCAAAAGATCGCAGCCTTCGGCAGCTCCTACATGATGGGTTATCGCCCCGTGAGCATCGCATCGGCCGGCGCATCGGCGCGCAGTTGCCCGGTCAGCAGGAAGTAGCCGAAGCCGACTGCCATGAAGCCAAGGAAAATCAGCCCGATCAGCGCGTTGAACCAGGCCATGGCGATCAGGCACACCACCGCCAGCACCAGTGCGATCAGCGGAATCAGCGGATAGCAGGGCGCACGGAAAGTCCGCTCGAGATTGGGTTCGGATTTACGCAGTCTGAACAGGCTGAGCATGCTCATGATGTACATCACGATCGCGCCGAACACCGCCATGGTGATCATCGCCGCGGTGAGGGTCATGCCGCCGAGGTTGATCAGGCCGTCGCTGTAAATCGCGGCGATGCCGATGATGCCGCCGGCGATGATCGCCCGGTGCGGGGTCTGGAAGCGCGAGAGTTTCGCCAGCGACGCCGGCAGGTAACCGGCGCGGGCGAGGGCGAAGAACTGCCGCGAGTAGCCGAGGATGATCCCGTGGAAACTCGCCACCAGCCCGAACAGGCCGATCCACACCAGCATGTGCAGCCAGCCGGAATTGTCGCCGACCACGGTCTTCATCGCTTGCGGCAGAGGGTCGTTGATGTTCGCCAGGGTGCGCCAGTCACCGACGCCGCCCGCGAAGAACATCACGCCCATCGCCAGCAACACCAGGGTCAGGATTCCGCTGATGTAGGCCTTGGGGATCGTGCGTTTCGGATCTTTGGCCTCCTCGGCGGCCATTGCCGCGCCTTCGATGGCGAGGAAAAACCAGATGGCAAATGGAATCGCGGCAAACATCCCGGCAATCGCTGGTGGCCCGAACACGTCGGAGCCGGCCCAGCCGTTCAACGCAAAACTGCTGAAGCTGAACGCTGGAGCGACCACCCCCATGAACACCAGCAATTCGATCACCGCCAGCACGCAGACGATCAGTTCGAACGTCGCCGCCAGTTTCACCCCGAGGATGTTCAGGGTCATGAACACGATGTAGGCACCGACCGCTGCATGTTTCGGATCGAGCGCCGGAAACTGCACATTCAGATAAGCGCCAATTGCCAGGGCGATCGCCGGCGGCGCGAAAACGAATTCGATCAGCGTGGCCAGCCCGGCGATCAGCCCGCCTTTCTCACCGAACGCGCGACGGCTGTAAGCGAACGGCCCGCCGGCATGGGGAATCGCCGTGGTCAGTTCGGTGAAGCTGAAGATGAAGCAGGTGTACATGGTCGCGACCATGAACGAGGTCACCAGAAAGCCCAGCGTGCCAGCCACGCCCCAGCCGTAACTCCAGCCGAAGTACTCGCCGGAAATCACCAGCCCGACGGCGATGCCCCACAGGTGCAAGGTGCCCAGCGTGGGTTTGAGTTGTGTGTTCATGCGCATGCTCCCGGAACGGTTTGGAAAGCTCGGGGGAGGGCGTGTGCAGTGGGCGTGCCATTGCTGTGAGTCAGGTCGTAATGCGCTGAAAGCTGTCGTATCGGGGATGTTCGCGGCTGGATGAGTGTTTTTTGTGCGCCAGTTGGGTGCGATGTTGTCGGTTATGCCGTCTTCGCGAGCAGGCTCGCTCCCACATTGGATCTGTGGCGTTCACAAATCCCCTGTGGGAGCGAGCTTGCTCGCGAAGAGGCCCGCCAACACGACGCAAAACCCACCTGTAACGAACGCATAAACCGACTCTTTACGCTTTCTTTATGCCCAGCCAACCCCCTCGGTCTCGTTCCTTTACAGCCTCCTTTCCGACAATGCCTCCACACGCGGCAATACGCCGTAACACGGAGATCTTCCATGAGCGTTCTGGACGGGGTGTCCCTGCTGTTGGCAGCCGGGCTGTTCATTTATCTGTTGGTTGCGCTGTTGCGCGCGGATCGGAACTAGGAGCGGCTATGCACAGTTATGACTATTGGCTGATCCTCGCGTTTTTTGCGGTGGTCTTGCTGCCGGCGCCTTTCCTCGGGCGCTTCTACTACAAGGTGATGGAGGGTCAGCGCACCTGGCTGACACCGATCCTCGGCCCGGTCGAGCGTGGTTGCTATCGGATTGCCGGGGTCGATCCGCAGGCTGAGCAGAGCTGGCAGAAGTACACGCTGGCCTTGCTGGCGTTCAACCTCGCCGGTTTCCTGCTGCTGTTTGCGATCCTGTTGTTTCAGGATCACTTGCCGCTGAACCCGCAAAATCTGCCGGGCCAGGAATGGACTCAGGCGTTCAACACCGCGGTCAGTTTCATGACCAACACCAACTGGCAGTCCTACAGCGGTGAAGCGACCCTCAGCTACCTGAGCCAGATGGTCGGACTCACCGTGCAGAACTTTGTCAGCGCCGCTACCGGTCTGGCGGTGCTGGTTGCGCTGTGCCGTGGCATCGGTCGCAAGTCGACCAAGACCCTGGGTAATTTCTGGGTCGACATGACCCGCGCCACCCTTTACGGCCTGCTGCCGCTGTGCCTGCTGCTGGCGCTGTACCTGGTGTGGCAGGGCGTGCCGCAGACTTTCGCGCAATACGTCAATGCCGTCACCATGCAGGGCGTCGATCAAGTGATCCCGCTCGGCCCGGCGGCCAGCCAGATTGCGATCAAGCAACTGGGTACCAACGGCGGTGGCTTCTTCGGTGTCAACTCGGCGCATCCGTTCGAGAACCCGACCGCGTGGAGCAACCTGTTCGAACTCGCGTCGATCATTCTGATTCCGGTAGCGCTGGTGTTCACCTTCGGTCATTACGTGAAAGACCAGCGTCAGAGCCGCGCGATCATCGCCTGCATGCTCGCGCTGTTCCTGATCGGCGGCGCGACTTCGCTGTGGGCCGAATATCAGCCCAACCCCGCGCTGAACAACGTTGCTGTCGAACAGACCGCGCCGCTGGAAGGCAAGGAAGCGCGCTTCGGCACCACCGCTACTGTGCTGTGGTCGGTGACCACCACGGCGGCATCGAACGGTTCGGTCAACGGCATGCACGACAGCCTCAACCCGCTTAGCGGCATGGTCGCGCTGGTCAACATGATGGTCGGCGAAGTGATCTTCGGCGGCGTCGGTGCCGGGCTCTACGGCATGTTGCTCAACGTGCTGATCGCGGTGTTCCTCGCCGGCCTGATGATTGGCCGCACCCCGGAATACCTGGGCAAGAAACTGCAGGCGCGGGAAGTGCAATTGCTGGTGGTGACCTTGCTGGTGATGCCGGTGGGCGTGCTGGTACTCGGTGCGATCGCGGCTGCTCTGCCTGGCCCGGCGGCGACCATCAGCAATCCCGGCCCGCACGGTTTCAGCCAGTTGCTCTATGCCTACACCTCGGCCAGCGCGAACAACGGTTCGGCGTTCGGTGGCCTGAGTGCCAACACGCCGTTCCACAACTTGATGCTCGGTCTGGGCATGTTGATCGGTCGCTTCGGTTACATCCTGCCGGTACTGGCCCTGGCCGGCAGCCTGGCGATGAAGAAAACCGCACCGATCAGCCAGAACAGCTTCCCGACCCACGGCCCGCTGTTCGTGACCCTGTTGACCGTGACCATTTTGCTGGTGGGCGGCCTGACCTTCCTGCCGACTCTGGCGCTCGGTCCGATTGCTGAACACCTGAGCTTGGGCTTCTAAGGAATCGATCATGAATATGCATGTTCCTGCAAAACCTGCGGTGCCGACCCAGTCGGCAGAAGCACCGAAAACCGCGATCTCGGCCCTGTGGCGTCCGGCGCTGGTGCAAGCCTTCGTCAAGCTTGACCCGCGTCAACTGGTGCGTTCGCCAGTGATGCTGGTGGTCGAACTGACGGCGATTTTCACCACCGTGCTGTGCTTCATCCCGGACAACGTCGTGCCGACGTTCGTCGCCGCGCAGATCGCTCTGTGGCTGTGGTTCACCGTGCTGTTCGCCAACTTCGCCGAAGCCTTGGCCGAAGGTCGCGGCAAGGCCCGCGCCGACAGCCTCAAGGCTGGCAGCGAAGGCCTCAGCGCGCGGCGCAAACTGGCCAACGGCAGCTTCCAGGTGGTGCCCGCCGCCAGCCTGCGCAAAGGTGACGTGGTGCGCGTCGAAGCGGGGGAGATGATCCCCGGTGACGGCGAGGTCATCGAAGGTATTGCCGCGGTCAACGAAGCGGCGATCACCGGTGAGTCGGCGCCGGTGATTCGCGAGTCCGGTGGTGATCGTTCGGCGGTCACCGGCAACACGCGCCTGGTGTCCGACTGGCTGCTGGTGAAAATCACCGCCAACCCCGGTGAATCGACCCTCGACCGCATGATCGCACTGGTTGAAGGCGCCAAACGCCAGAAGACCCCGAACGAAATCGCGCTGGATATCCTGCTGATCGGCCTGACCCTGATCTTCCTGCTGGTGGTGGTGACCCTGCAGCCGTTCGCCCACTTCGCCAACGGCAGCCTGCCGCTGGTGTTCCTGGTAGCGCTGCTGGTCACGCTGATTCCGACCACCATCGGTGGCCTGTTGTCAGCCATCGGTATTGCCGGGATGGATCGTTTGGTACGCCTGAACGTGATCGCCAAATCCGGGCGCGCTGTGGAAGCGGCCGGTGACGTGCACGTGCTGCTGCTGGACAAGACCGGCACCATCACCTTCGGTAACCGCCGTTGTAGCGCAGTGTATGCCGCGCCGGGTGTGAATGGTCGCGAACTGGCCGAAGGCGCGTTGTTCGCTTCGCTGGCGGACGAAACGGCCGAAGGCAAATCCATCGTCGAATACCTGCGCGGTCTGCACCCGCAAACCGAGCCGGCGCTGGATACGTTGACGGCCGTACCGTTCAGTGCGGAAACCCGTCTCTCCGGTGTCGACTATCAGGGCCGCGTTTATCGCAAGGGCGCCGTCGATTCGCTGCTGGCCTTCCTCGGCCAACAACGCTCCGATCTGGCCCCGGCACTGTCGCGGGAAATCGACAAGATCGCGCAGAGCGGCGGCACGCCGTTGCTGGTATGCGCTGACGGCAAACTGCTCGGTGCGATCCACCTCAAGGACGTGGTCAAGCCAGGCATTCGCGAGCGTTTTGCCGAGCTGCGCAAACTGGGGATTCGCACGGTGATGGTCACCGGCGACAACCCGTTGACCGCTGCGGCCATCGCGGCAGAAGCGGGCGTCGATGACGTGCTCGCCGAAGCCACCCCGGAGAAAAAACTGGCGCGCATCCGCCTTGAGCAGAACGACGGTCGTCTGGTCGCCATGTGCGGCGACGGCGCCAACGACGCCCCGGCGCTGGCCCAGGCTGACGTCGGTATGGCGATGAACGACGGCACGCAAGCCGCACGCGAAGCGGCGAACATGGTCGACCTCGACAGCGACCCGACCAAGCTGCTGGACGTGGTACAGATCGGCAAGGAGTTGCTGGTGACCCGTGGCGCGCTGACGACCTTTTCCATCGCCAACGACGTCGCCAAATACTTCGCGATCCTGCCGGCGCTGTTCGCTGCAATCTACCCGCAACTGGGCGTGCTGAACATCATGCACCTGACCAGTCCGCAGAGCGCGATCCTCTCGGCCATCGTCTTCAACGCCCTGATCATCGTGGTGCTGATTCCACTGGCACTGCGTGGCGTGCGCGTGCAGGCGGCGAGTGCGGCGGCACTGCTGCGGCGCAACCTGCTGATCTACGGACTGGGCGGGATTCTGGTGCCGTTCGTGGGGATCAAGGCGATCGACATGCTGCTCACGGCTTTGCATTTGGTGTGATCCATTCGCGAGCAGGCTCGCTCCTACAGTTGCAATGCGATCCCCTGTGGGAGCCAGCCTGCTGGCGATGAAGTCGACTCAGTCCACCTGAATTAACGCGGTATCCGCTTTCTGAATTCGAGGATTTTGCAATGTCCACAATGATACGTCCGGCCCTGAGCCTGCTGGTGCTGATGACCCTGATCACTGGCGTGGCCTATCCACTGGTGGTGACCGGCGTTGCGCAGGTCGCTTTCCCTGAACAGGCCAATGGCAGCCTGGTGCACGATGCCGACGGCAAGGTGCGCGGCTCGTCACTGATCGCCCAGGATTTCGTCGGTGATGCGTGGTTCCATCCGCGTCCTTCGGCGGGCGCCTTCGCGACCGTTTCCAGCAGTGCCAGCAACCTCGCGCCGAGCAATCCGGCGCTGGCCACGCGGGTGATCGACGACGCCAACAAGTTGCAGGTGCCCGGCCAGGGGCCGGTGCCCTTGGCGTTGCTGACCACCTCCGGCAGCGGCCTCGATCCGCACTTGCCACCGGCGGCAATTGCCTATCAACTGGCGCGAGTCGCGCAAGCGCGCAACTTGCCGGTGTCGACCTTGCAGCAACTGCTCGATGCGCACATCGAACAGCCGCTGGTGGGGCCGCCGGTGGTGAACGTGCTGGAGCTGAACATCGCGCTGGAAAAACTCTGAACCGGCGGCGCGGCCATTCGCGAGCAGGCTCGCTCCCACAGGAATACGTGTTCCAAATGTGGGAGCGAGCCTGCTCGCGAAGAGGACCGAAAGAACACCGCATAACTATCTGGAAGAGAGAACATCAAGCATGAGCGACTCCGGCCGCGCCGACGCGCTGTTAGCAGACCTGCCCCGCGACGGCCGTGGTCGGCTGAAGATTTTTCTCGGTGCCGCCCCTGGGGTCGGCAAGACCTACGCCATGCTCCAGGCCGCGCACACGCAATTGCGCCAGGGCGTGAAAATCATTGCCGGTGTCGTCGAAACCCATGGTCGTGCGGAAACCGAAGCGCTGCTCGGCGGTTTGCCGCAGCAGCCGCTGGTGCGCTCGGAATACCGTGGCGTGATGCTCGAAGAAATGGACCTCGACGGCCTGCTCGCGGCCAAACCCAAGCTGGTGCTGGTGGACGAACTGGCTCACACCAACGCCCCCGGCAGTCGCCACGCCAAGCGCTGGCAGGATATTCAGGAACTGCTTGCCGCCGGCATCGACGTCTACACCACGGTCAACGTCCAGCACCTGGAAAGCCTCAACGATCAGGTGCGCGGCATCACCGGTGTGCAGGTGCGCGAAACCCTGCCGGACTGGGTGCTGCAGGAAGCCTACGAACTGCTGCTGATCGACCTGCCGCCGCGTGAATTGCTGGAGCGTCTGCGCGAAGGCAAGGTCTACGTGCCGGAACAGGCGCGGGCGGCGATCGATGCGTTTTTCACCCAGACCAACCTCACCGCGTTGCGCGAGCTGGCGATGCAAACGGCGGCCGCGCAGGTCGATAACGATCTCGCTCAAGGCTATCGCCAACTTGGTCAGGCGGCTCCGGCGGTGCGCGGGCGTTTGCTGGTCGGCGTCGATGGCGATGCGCATGCCGAACGCCTGGTACGTCACGCCAGCCGGGTGGCCCAGCGTCGGCATTTGCCGTGGAGTCTGGTGCACGTCGACAACGGCACGGTGCGCGACGAGCAATCACGCCTGCGTCTGCAAAATGCCCAGCAACTGGCCGAACGCCTCGGCGGCGAAGTGGTGTTGTTGCGGGCCGGCGAAGTGGCAAAAACCCTGATCCAGCATGCCGCCGAACGCCGTGCGAGTCTGCTGCTGGTTGGTCAGTCGCGGCCGAGTCTGCGCCGTCGCCTGTTCGGTGGAGGGCTCGCCGCGCGTTTGCTGCGTCAGGCCCATGGCCTGGAAATCAACGTCCTCGACAACGACCATGAACACCCGCAATCGCGCCTGAGAACTACGCCAACGCTGGTCTGGTTCGACTATCTGTTGGCGCTGGTTGCCACACTGTTGGCCAGTGCATTGGCATGGGCGGTATCGAGCATTTTGCCGCTGCCGAATATCTCGCTGGTGTTCCTCGCAGCGGTGTTGCTGGTGGCAGTGCGCAGCAGTCTGGGCCCGGCGCTGGCCTGCGCGGCGCTGTCGTTTCTGACTTACGATTTTTTGTTCATTCCGCCGAATTTTTCCTTCGCCATCCAGCGCGAAGAAGACGTTTTGACCTTGCTGTTCTTCCTGCTGATGGCGGCGCTCACCGGCAATCTTGCGGCGCGTCAGCGGCGGCAGTTGCAGGCGTTGCGCGATACGCAGGAAGAGACCACGGAGCTGCTCGACCTGTCGCGCAAACTGACTGCGGCGACGGATCGTCAGGCCGTGATCAGCGCTGCTGCGCAGCACCTCAACGGCTGGAGCGATCTGCAACTATGCCTGCTCAACCGCGACGGCCAGGGCGGCTGGAAAGTCGAGACCGGCGGGCCGCTGGAGTTCAGCGAATCCGAACGTGCCGCTGCCGACTGGGCCTGGCAACACGATCAACCGGCCGGCATGGGCACCGGCACGCTGCCGTTCGGTCGCTGGTGGTGGTGGCCGCTGTCGGTGGAGGACGGGCCGCTGGCGCTACTCGGGGTCTGCGCCAAAGAGGGCCAGACCTTGAGCGGCCAGCGTCGACGTCTGCTCACCGCGTTGAGTCAGCCGCTGGCGCAGGCACTGGCGCGGGCGCAACTGGCGGACGATCTGGAAGCCGCGCGCCTGCACGGTGAAACCGAGCAATTGCGCAGCGCGCTGCTGGCCTCGGTATCGCATGATCTGCGCACACCGCTTACCGCCATGCGCGGCAGCATCGACAGCCTGCTGGCGCTCGGCGAAGCGATTCCGCTGGAGGATCGCCGCGAGTTGCTCGAAGGCACCCGCGATGAAGCCGAACGCCTCGACCGCTACATTCAGAACCTGCTGGACATGACCCGACTCGGCCACGGTGCATTGAAGCTCGCGCGCGACTGGGTAGCGCCGGCGGACATCGTCGGCAGTTCGCTCAATCGCCTGCGTGCAGTGCTCGCGCCGTTGCAGGTCAGCACTGATGTGCCGTCCGAGTTGCCGCTGCTGTTCGTGCATGCGGCGCTGATCGAGCAGGCGCTGGTCAATGTGCTGGAAAATGCTGCACGTTTCTCACCTGCTCACGGTCGTTTGCAATTGAGTGCCGGGGCGAATGACGAAGAGATCTTCTTCACGGTCAGCGATGAAGGACCGGGGATTCCCGAAGACGAGCGGGCGAAGATTTTCGATATGTTCTACACCGCCGCACGCGGTGATCGCGGTGGGCAGGGCACCGGTCTGGGGCTGGCGATCTGTCAGGGCATGGTCGGTGCGCATGGCGGGCGGATCAGCGTCGCCGACGGCATTGACGGGCGCGGCACCAGCATCACCCTGCACCTGCCGTTGCAGACGCAACCGGGGATGGACAATGAAGCCTGATCGCGACTGCGCTACTCTCTTGCCAATCTTTTGTGTCGATGTGAATTCATGAGCCAGACCGCGACCATTTTGGTCATCGATGACGAACCGCAGATCCGTAAATTCCTGCGCATCAGCCTCGCCTCACAAGGCTACAAAGTGCTGGAGGCCGGCACCGGTGCCGAGGGCCTGGCCCAGGCGGCGCTGAACAAGCCCGACCTGCTGGTGCTCGACCTCGGCCTGCCGGACATGGACGGCCAGCAGGTGCTGCGCGAGTTTCGCGAGTGGGCCACCGCGCCGGTGCTGGTGCTTTCGGTGCGGGCCAGCGAAGGGCAGAAAGTCCAGGCGCTGGATGGCGGTGCCAATGATTACGTGACCAAGCCGTTCGGCATTCAGGAGTTTCTCGCCCGGGTCCGCGCCTTGTTGCGTCAGGCGCCGGCCGGCGAGGCCCAGCAAGCGGCGCTGACGTTCGGCCCGTTGACAGTGGATCTGGCTTATCGACGAGTGCTGCTCGACGGTACCGAAGTGGCGCTGACCCGCAAGGAATACGCGGTGCTGGCGCAACTGGCGCGGCATCCGGGTCGGGTGATAACCCAGCAGCAATTGCTCAAGGACATCTGGGGGCCGACGCATACCGAGGACAGTCATTACCTGCGGATTGTTGTTGGGCATTTGCGTCAGAAGCTGGCGGATGATCCGACGCGGCCGCGGTTTATTGTGACTGAGGCTGGGGTTGGCTATCGGCTGTTGAGTGATGTTGGCTGATCTGGCCTCTTCGCGAGCAGGCTCGCTCCCACACTGAATCTGCGTCGTTCACAAATTCCCTGTGGGGAGCGAGCCTGCTCGCGAAGATGTCATCAAACACACCCGAGAAATCAGGCCCGATCAACCCTGCTCACTCTCATACCGATCCAGCGTATCCCGCGCGATCTCCCGCCCCAGCGCGATCAGTTCCGGTGCCTTGTAGAATTCGAAAAACCGGCACACTCGCTTCGGCACGTTGATCAGGATGTCCGGCGGATAGCCGGCGATCTTGTATTGCGCCAGCGAGGTCTGCATCACCTCGAAACTCTGGTTGATCAGGTCCAGCAGTGACGCCGGCCCGACGTTGTCGATGATGAAAGAACCGGTGGCGGACTTCGGCGCGCCTTCGCGCTCGGGTGCCGCTGCCGGTTGCTGACTTTCCGGTTCGCTGCCTTCCAGCCACGGGTTGATGTCGGCGGCTTCGGCGCGCAGCGCTTCCTGTTCCAGCAACAGCAATTGCTCGGCCTGTTTGCGGCGGAACGGCATCTTCGAACCCAGCGAACTGAGCAAACTGTCGAAGCGCGAACGAAAGGCTGGCGGGCGCTGAATCACCGGCAATTTGTAGTGGCGCTGGTTGGTCGCGTTGAGGTTGACCGCGATGATCAGGTCGCAGTGGCTGGAGACCACCGGCACGATCGGCAACGGGTTGAGAATGCCGCCGTCCACCAGCATCCGGTTGCCCTGCATCACCGGGGTGAACAGGCTGGGAATCGCCGCCGAGGCGCGCATCGCCTGATGCAGACAGCCTTCCTGAAACCAGATTTCCTGCTGGTTGGTCAGGTCGGCGGCGACCGCGGTGTAGGGGATACGCAGGTCTTCGATGTTGATCTCGCCGACGATCTTGCGGATCTGCCCGAAGACCTTTTCGCCACGTATCGCCCCGAGGCGAAAACTCACATCTACCAGCCGCAGCACATCCAGATAATCGAGGGTTTCGATCCAGGTGCGGTACTCGTCAAGTTTGCCTGCGGCATAGATCCCGCCGACCACCGCGCCCATCGAACAACCGGCAATGCAGGCGATGTCGTAACCGCGTCTTTCGATCTCCTCGATGACCCCGATATGGGCATAGCCCCGGGCGCCACCGGAGCCCAGCACCAGTGCGACACGCTTTTTCATCAAACTTCCTCCCGACAAGGCTCCACAATGCACCCATCCGGGGGCGGCCGACAATCGCCAGGGTCGTTGGGGGCAGCCGGGGCGTCGTTTTTTCGATACTCCGTGACCACTCGGCGCTATGCTTTGGTCACCGCAGATTCATGGGGCGCCAAGGCACTTTTCCCGCGCCGCAACGTCTTACCTGCACGACTGTTGACCTATTTTGAGGTGTGAGTGATGAAAGCCTGGATCTGTGTGCCGTTGATCGCGCTGGCATTGGCCGGTTGCGCTGGCAAGACTGCTTATCGTGACAGCTGCGGCAGTCAGCTCGATGCGGCGTGGCATGAACTGGACCTGGCCAAGGCCGAAGGTTTCGCCGGCACGGTCAGCTACTCCAAGGCGTTGTCGTTGCTGACGGCGGCCAAGACTCAACAGCAATTCGAAGGGTTTGAAGGCTGCAGCAACAAGGCCGAGAAAGCCCGTTTCTATATTCGCGAATCCCGCGCCGGACGCTAAGCTGCTGACTTGACGCAAGGATGCGCCTGCCTTCTGACGGCAGACTCATCCTTCAAGCCATGTGAATCAGGAGCAAGCGATGTCTGCGTTGGTGGATCGGTTGGTGGCTCATGTCCTGAGCCTGGAAGTGCGGCTGCTGGCCTGTCAGGCGCGACTGACCGCGCGTACCGACCCCGAGGCGCTGCATGACTTGCGCACCACGGTGCGGCGCTTGCGCAGCCTGTTGCGACCCTTGCGTGGTTTGCCCGGAGTCGAGCAACTGGAAGGTGCCGCCTCGGCGGTCGGTCAGTTGACCACGCCATGGCGCGATCGCGAGGTGCTGGCGTCGTATCTGCTCAAGCATGATCAACCACACGCTGCGCAACGGCGCCTGGCGCAGATGGCTGAGGCCTATCCGACGTTGGCGGCGAGTGCCGAAGTGGCTTCGCTGCTGATCATCCTCGATGCCTTCCCGCGATTTTTGCGTGCCTCCGAGCGCCAGGGCCTGCTCAAGGGCCTGGGCAAACGCATCGAAAAACGCCTGCACAAACAATGGAAAAAACTCGACGAGGCCCTGCACGATCCGGCACACGACCGCCATCGTCTGCGCTTGCTGATCAAGCGCGTGCGGTATGGCATCGAAGCCTATCCGGAACTTGATCGCCTGCCTGAGCCGGCGCTGGCGCGGCTGAAGTCGGCGCAGGGCGCGCTGGGTGACTGGCACGATTGCTGGCAGTGGCTGGCGCGGGCCGAACTGGAAAGCGATCTGCAACCGTGCGTCGCGACGTGGCAGGAGGGCCTGATCAAGGCTGAAGCCAAGGCCGATCGGGTGCTGGATAAACTCAGTTCAAGCTGCTTCAAATCCTGAATACGCCTCAGACCCCTGTAGGAGCTGCCGAAGGCTGCGATCTTTTGATTTTCAAAAACAAAGATCGCAGCCTGCGGCAGCTCCTACAGGGGTTTTTCTTTGCATGGGAAATCGGAGTAAGGCCTTTCTGTCAGTCCATTTGACCGGAATAGACGCTGCGGCGCTCTGCCATGCTGGTTAAGATCGCTGCATTCCTTTTTTCGCTTGCCGAGGTTGTCATGCGCTTTTCCGATCTGATCGAGGCGGTTCGTCGCCAGCCAGAAGTGACCATTCCCGCCGAGTGGGGTCAGGGTCGGGCCAGTTTTGGTGGCCTGGTCGCGGCGCTGCAATACGAAACCATGTGCGCGAAAGTGCCGGCGGAGCGCCCGGTGCGTTCGTTGGCGATCACCTTTGTCGGCCCGGTCGAACCGGAAGTCCCGGTGAGCTTCGAAGTCAATGTGTTGCGCGAAGGCAAAGCGGTCAGCCAAGTGCTGGGCCGGGCTGTGCAGAACGGTCAGGTGGTGACGATCGTGCAGGGCAGCTTTGGCGCTTCGCGTCCTTCGGAAGTGGCCGTTGCCGCCTATCCTGCAGTCGAAATGAAACACTGGGAGGAATGCCAGGAGTTGCCCTACATCAAGGGCGTGACCCCGGAGTTCATGCGTCACCTGGCGATGCGCTGGAGCGTTGGCGGCATGCCGTTCACCGGCAACAAGTCGCGACAGATGGGCGGCTGGGTGCGTTTGCGTGGCGATGTGAAGGAAGAGCCGGTCAATGAGGCGCATCTGCTGGCGCTGGTGGATGCGTGGCCACCGGCCTTGTTGCCGTACCTGAAGAAACCGGCACCGGGCAGCACGCTGACCTGGACTATTGAATTCGTGCAGCCGTTACGCGAGTTGAGCACCCTGGACTGGTGCAAATACCTGGCAGACATCGAATACGCCGCCGACGGCTACGGCCATGTCGCCGCCAAGTTGTGGAGCGCGGAGGGAGAGTTGATCGCCATGAGTCGCCAGACCGTGACGATTTTTGCCTGAGTCACTCAGTGCCGACGGTGGCGCTCCCGCCAGGCGCGCCACCAGCCGCCACTGAGAAAGAACCGCGGAAAGGTCAGGAACTGCTCGACCAGTAAGCGTGACACGGCATCTTTACGATCACTGAACGGCTCGGAGGCTTGCGCCTCCAGGCTGTGGCCGTGCCGCTGCAAACCCAGCGCCGCGACAATACCGATCACACCGATGGCGACACTCGCAAGGCTCAGGCTGAACACCCCGGACACGATCAGCAGAAATGCAACGATGAACAGCGGCACGGCAATCAGGTGCAACACCAGATTGGTCGGGTGCTGGTGATTGTTCGGGTACGCGCGCCATTGCCACGCGGGAAGATTGGGGTGACGTTTGCCCATGTTGGCTACTCCTCGATCCATGTTGAACACATGCTTGAAGAATAGGCCGGGGCGGATAGGGCGGCGAATCAAGGTTGGCTATTGGCATCATAGTAATGATGGACAAAAAAACATCGCAGCCTTCGGCAGCTCCTTGAAATGACTACAACTGTAGGAGCTGCCGAAGGCTGCGATCTTTTGATCTTCAGAGCTTCAACTGCCCGATTGCCTTGCTCAGCTCCCCGGCCAACGTCGCCAGTTCATTACTGGTGGTCGCCGAATCCACCGTCTGCTGCACGGTGTTTTCGGTCACATCACGAATGCTTACCACCGCCCGATTCATCTCCTCGGCCACCTGACTCTGCTGCTCCGCCGCCACCGCAATCTGCGTGTTGCTCTCGCGCATCTGCGCCACCGCGCCAGTGATTTCCGCCAGCGCCTCGCCCGCCTCCTGCGCCTGCTGCACGCAGTCGTCGGCCTTGTACGAACTCTCCTGCATGAAGTCCACCGCATCGCGGGTGCCGGCCTGCAGCGCCGAGACCATGGTGGTGATTTCATCGGTGGAGGTCTGCACGCGCTTGGCGAGATTGCGCACCTCGTCGGCGACCACCGCAAAACCGCGGCCCATCTCGCCGGCACGCGCCGCTTCGATGGCGGCGTTCAGCGCCAGCAGGTTGGTTTGCTCGGCGATGCTGTGGATCACGCTGACCACACCGTTGATCTTCTGGCTGTCCTCGGCCAGGCGCTGAATCATCTCGGCGGTCTGCTGCACACCGCTGGAGAGTCCGGCAATCGACTGCTGCACGCGGCTGACCACTTGCTGGCCGCTGCCCGCGAGACCATCGGCGGTCTGCGACAGGTCACGGGTGGCGCCGGCGTGCTGGGCGATGTGATAAACCGTGGCGGTCATTTCATTGATTGCGGTGGCGGCCTGATCGGTCTCGCTCTGTTGACCGAGCATGCCGTGGCGCACTTCGTTCATGCTCGCCGCCAGACGCGCAGCGCCGACGTCGAGTTGCCGCGCCGTGTTGGCGACGGTGGTGACCACGCGCTGATAACCGGCCTGCATCGCGTTGAACGCATTGGCCATTTGCCCGACTTCGTCCTTGCAGGCCAGCGGCACGCGGGCCGAGAGATCACCGCTCTTCTCGACATGCAGCATCACGTCTTTCAAGGTGTTGAGCTGACTGAGCAGGAAGCGGATCAGCAGTTGCGAAGCGCCGAGCATCGCCAGCATCAGGATGAATACCGCTACGGCGTAATTGGCAAAGCGTTCACTGAACACTTGCGCCAGACTTGGGGCATAGGCGATGACCGCGACTTGCTCGCCGTCGGCACGACTGAACACTTCAGCGCCCAGCAGCGGGTTGTTGCCGAACAGCGGCAGATGATTGATCTCGTTCCAGCCGTTGCTGTCGCCGATCTCCAGCACGGGTTGATCGTTGATGCGCGGCGCTTCACCGCGTTTGAAGGTCAGCACTTGATCGGCCTTGGGCAGCGCCTGCCCGGCCGGCCACGCCTTGAGCAATTGCGCCTGGGCTTGCGCGGAGGTTTTCGACGCGTGACTGCGGGCCTGCTGCTCAAGTTGCACGGCGTACAACACCAGCAGCAGGGTGGTGACGAAAGCGACCGCATTGACCGCCCAGAATTTGTATTTCAGCGAGATATTGCTAAGCCAGGCACCCATGGAGGTCTTCTCTGATAGCGGAAACAGTTTTGGCAAGGTGCCAGCATTGTGCCGCCATGCAGATCTGAAGATCTTGATACATATCAAAAGAACACATCGCCCCCCTGTGGGAGCGAGCCTGCTCGCGAAGAGGGCGTGTCGGCCAACATCATTGACATCTGAACCACCGCTTTCGCGAGCAGGCTCGCTCCCACAGGGGGATTCTGGTGTGTCAGGGAAGGGCGGGGAGGTTGAAGAACGCCCGGGCACACGCCGTGGTATGCGCCGCCAGATCTTCCTCGGTCTCGCCGCGATGCAGTGCCACTTCGCGCAGCACCTCGGTCAGATACGCCGGCTCATTGCGGCCGTTCTTCGGTTTTGGGCGCAAGGTGCGCGGCAGCAGATACGGCGCGTCGCTTTCGAGCATCAGGCGTCCGCGCTTGATCTCCTTGACCAGCGGGTGCAGATGCGTGCCCCGGCGCTCGTCGCAGATCCAGCCGGTGATGCCGATGTGCAGGTCCAGATCGAGGTAACTGAACAGGGCTTTTTGCTCGCCGGTAAAGCAGTGCACCACGGCGGCGGGCAGTTGATCGCGGAAGTCCCTGAGGATTTCCAGCAGACGCTGACTGGCATCCCGCTCATGCAGGAACACCGGCAACTGCAGTTCTACCGCCAGCGCCAGATGTTCTTCGAGGACTTTTTCCTGTTGCGGGCGCGGCGAGAAATCACGGTTGAAATCCAGCCCGCATTCGCCCACGGCGAGCACGTTTGGCTCGTGCAGCAGACTGCGCAAACGACGCGCGCTGTCAGCGTTCCAGTCACTGGCCGAATGCGGGTGAATGCCAGCGGTGGCAAACAGCCGCTGGCCGCTTTGATCCAGTTGCCGGCAGAGCTCCAGCGCCTGCTCGCTACTCTCGACGCTGGTGCCGGTCAGCACCAGTTGGCAGACCCCTGCAGCGTAGGCGCGGTCGAGCACGGCCTGATGTTTTTCGGCGAAACTGGGGTTGGTCAGGTTGACGCCGATATCGATGAGTTGCATGGTTCTACCTCGGGCCGAAGGCCGGAAAGCATACCAGAGCTGTAGATTTATAAGAAAAGCCAAGAACTACAACGAGTTATAGCTGTCTTTTGATGCCGCGACGCAGCCCGGGTTGGCAGAAAAGCCATCACTGTGCCAGTCTCTCGCACTTTGCCAGCGCTCCAGGCGCTCTGTTTTCGTCGGTGATTTCGACCGTTCAGCGGTGAAATCGCCCCGTATTCTTTCCGGAGAGTGGATGCATCGTCCCTCGGTTTTGCTCCTGTTGTGCGCGTCGCTGCTGCTGCCGATAACGGCGGTTGCGCGTCTGCCCGGGCCCCTGCAAGCCGTGCCGGCCGCCAAGGTCCGCGACCTGTCGGAAATTCGCAGCAGTCGCGTGTTGCGAGTGTTGGTCAACCAGAGCCGCAACAGTTCCGGTGAAGTCCAGGGCCAGGCCATCGGCATCGAATACCATCGCCTGCGCGCCTTCGAGCAATACCTCAATGGCCACGCCCGTGACGGCCAGGAAATTACCCTCAAGATCATTCCAAAGCCAAGGATCAGCTGCTCGGCGCGTTGCAGCGTGGTGAAGGTGATCTGGTCGCGCCCGGTGAGCTGCTCGATCTGCAACCCGGCCACGCGGTGGCCAGCAGTGAGCCGATCGCCAGCAACGTGCCGCTGGTGCTGGTCGGCATCAAAGGCGAGCGCCGTTACACCAAGGTCGAGCAGCTTTCCGGCAAGACCCTGGCCTTGCCCACCGGCAGTGCGGCGGGGGAGGCGGTCAGCCAGCTCAATCAGAAACTGGCGTTGCATAAACTGGCGCCGATCAAAATCGAATGGGTCGACCCGACACTGGCGGTCGAAGACGTGCTGGAGATGGTGCAGGGCGGAATTTTCCACCTGACCATCGTTGAGCAACCGATCGCCGAACGTTGGGGCAAGATCCTGCCCAAGCTGCGTTTCGACCGGCAGTTGATGATCAGCGAGCCGGGTGAGGAATACTGGTTCGTGCGCCGCGATGCCTCGATGTTGCGGGCGAGCATCGATCGCTTTCTGGGCGGCTACAAGAAGCCGGTGAACGAGGACGCAGAGTTTCTGCGGATCTATCGACGGCTCTACCAAGTGCACTATCCGCTGGCCAAGGCTGACCGCCAGCGTCTGGAGAAACTGCGCCCGACCCTGCAAAAACACGCCGACGCGCAAAGCATGGACTGGCTGAATCTGGCGGCGCTGGCCTTCAAGGAGTCAGCCCTGCAACCCAGCGCCCGCAGCGGCAGTGGCCCGACCGGGTTGATGCAGATTACCCCGTCCGCGGCGCAGCGGGTCGGGGTGAGCAACATCCAGAATCTCGATGCGAATGTGCAGGCCGGGGCCAAGTACCTGGCGATGATCCGCCGCAAGTTTTTCAACAGTCCGAAACTCAATGAGCGCGAGCGCATGGCGTTCACCCTGGCGGCCTACAATATCGGCCCGGAGCGGGTGCAGGGCATGCGCGCCGAGGCACGGCGGCGCGGGCTGAATCCGAACCAGTGGTTCTTTCAGGTCGAGCGCATCGCCATGGAGCAGGTGGGTATGGGCCCCGTCAGCTATGTTAATAGCGTGAACAAGTATTACCTGGCGTTCGACCGGGAGCGGGAGTCACTGGAGCCCCGGGGACAGAAAGTCGCCTCACGGAAATGATCTAATAATTTGATTGTTATGGCGGAATAATTGCGCTTTTAACATGAATTTAACTGATTAATATAGCGGCCAATCCCAACACACTTCTCGCAAAACAAGGAATGCCCCATGAGCTCTCTGATCAACAAGGTTCTGTTCACCCGCGCCGGTTATGGCCTGACCATTCTGCGCATCGCGGTCGGCGTGATCTTCGCCGCCCACGGTTCGCAAAAGCTGTTTGGTCTGTTTGGTGGTTATGGTCTGGCGGGCACTGCGCAATACATGGACAGCATCGGCTTGCACCCGGGTTACCTGATGGCCACGCTGGCCGGCGGTACCGAGTTCTTCGCTGGTCTGGCGCTGATCATCGGCCTGCTGGTGCGCCCGGCAGCCTTGGGTTTGACCTTCCTGTCGCTGGTGGCGATCTTCACCGTACACATCAGCAACGGTCTGTTCATGGCCAACAACGGTTACGAGTTTGCCCTGGCGCTGCTCGGTGGCAGCCTCGCGGTGATGATCGAAGGCGCCGGCAAGCTGTCGGTGGACCGCGCCATCGCCGGTTGAGCGCTCTGGATCAAGCAAAAAGGCCCGCATTGTGCGGGCCTTTTTTGTTGCGGCCGATTCTTGACACTCATTGGTCACGTTATCTAGGATGTTGCTCATGCGCCGATTTAAACAGCTACTTGCGGGGCGCCAGGTGACTCAGACAGTTGCCGTCAGAAGCCGGAACAGGGCTTCGAAATACCGCTAAAGCGCTGGTTCGGTGTTGCCTCTCACCTGCCATGCAGACTTTTGAGGCAGAGACACGACACGATGAATGCACTACGCCCTCCAGCACGTCCCGCGCCGATCACGGCACATATCACCCAGCGCAACCCGAAAATCCTGCTTGGCGGCAAACATCAGCCGACGCTGTTGCGTTATCTCGATGGCTGGCCACGTCGCAGCGGCGGTCCTGCCGCGTTCCTGATCCAGTTCGTTGAAGATGGCGAGTCGCTGGCGCGGTTTGCCAGTGACAGTTTTGACCTGGCGGTGATTCAGGCACCGAGCGCTGAAGACGCTCCGGAAATGATCAAGCATTTGACCCGCGTTGCGCGGCAGGGTTTGATCACCCGCCGCTGAAATGCTCAGGGATATTCGATCGCCACGATATAGACAAACTGCTCACCGGTTGGCGTCTGTACCCGGACTTCGGCGTCCAGCGCCTTGCCGATCAAGGCGCGTGCCAGCGGTGAGTCGATGCTGATCAGACCGAGTTTCAGATCCAGTTCATCCGGGCCGACGATGCGGTAGCGCGATTGCTTGCCGTCTTCGTCTTCGATGGTGACCCAGGCGCCGAAGTAGACCTTGTTCGGATCGCTGGGTTTTTCGCTGACGATCTTCAGTGCTTCGAGACGCTTGGTGAGAAAACGCACGCGGCTGTCGATCTCGCGCAGCATTTTCTTGCCGTAGGTGTACTCGGCGTTTTCCGAACGATCGCCCTGCGCCGCTGCTTCGCTGACCGCTTGCGTCACCTGCGGGCGGCGCACATGCCACAGCTCATGGAATTCGGCGCGCATCCGCGCTTCACCTTCAGGGGTGATCAGCGCGGTGCCGGCGGTGCGGGGAGGGCGATAACGGCTCATGGCAACTTCTTGTGGTGACGAAGGCTGGAGTCTATCAACCCTCGCGCAAGACTGTCAGCGGACTCGCATTCAATGCCCGACGCGTGCCGAACACGCCGGCACCGCCAATCAGTGCGGCGCCAATCAACGGCAGCATCAGCAGCCATGGATGCGGATGCCATGGCAGATCGAAGGCAAAGCGATACAACACCAGACTCACGACTTCCGAACCGATGGCCGCCAGCAAGCCGCTGACCGCACCGAGCAAGCCGAACTCGATGCGCCGCGCCTTGATCAGCAACTGCCGTTGCGCGCCAAGCGCACGCAATAGCGCGCCTTGGCGAATGCGTTCATCCAGCGTTGCCTGCAAGCCGGAGAACAGCACGGCCATCCCCGCCGCCAACACAAACAACAACACGTATTCCACCGCCAGGGTGACCTGGGCGAGGATGCTGCGCAGCTGTTCGAGCAGAGCTTCGACCTGCAGGATGGTCACCGCCGGGAATGCCCGTGACAGCTCGACGATCTGCTGATCGTGACCGGGTGCCAGATAGAAACTGGTCAGGTAAGTCGCCGGCAGATCCTTCAGGGTGCCGGGCTGGAAGATCATGAAGAAGTTCGGCTGGAAGTTGTCCCAGTTGATCTCGCGCAGGCTGGTGACCTTGGCTTCACGATTGACCCCGCCCACGCTGAACACCATGTGATCGCCGAGTTTGAGCTTGAGGCTTTCGGCGACTTTGCCTTCCACCGACACGCCCGGTACGTCATCCGAGGGTTGCCCGGTCCACCACGAACCGGCGGTGAGCTTGTTGCCGGCCGGGAGGTCGGCCGCCCAGGTCAGGCTCAGGTCACGCTGTACCGCGCGGTCACCGGCCGAATCCTTGCTGACGATTTGCTGCACCGGTTCGCCGTTGATGCTGATCAGCCGTCCCGGCACCACCGGGTACAGCGGCGCCGCTTGTGCGGACACCTTGATCAAATGATCGGTGAAGGCCTGTTTGTCCGCCGGCAGAATGTTCAGGGCGAAGTAGTTGGGGGCGTTTTTCGGTAACTGGTTTTGCCAGGTGTCGAGCAGCTCGCCACGCAGCAGGGCGATCAACGCCATCGACAGCAGGATCAAGCCGAACGCCAGCGCCTGACCGGCAGCGGCCAGTGGATGACGCAGCAGTTGCCCCAGGCCGAGGCGCCACGGCAGCGGCGCACGGGCGAGCATCCGTCGCAAGCTGTTGAGCAACAACAGCAGCAAGCCACCCAGCACCAGCGCAGCGACCACGCCACCGCCCAGCAGGGCGAAGGTCAGCAGCAGATCCAGACTCAGGCGCCACATGATCAGCCCGAGTGCGCCCAGCGCCGCGCCATAAACCATCCAGGTGCTCGACGGAATCGGCAGCATGTCGCGGCGCAGTACCCGCAACGGTGGCACCCGACCCAGCGCGGCAAGCGGTGGCAGGGCGAAGCCGGCCAGCGCTACCAGCCCGGTGCCGATCCCGGCGAACGCCGGAAACAGGCCGCCCGGTGGCACATCGGCGGGCAACAGATCATGCAGCAGAGCGAACAGTCCCAACTGCGCCAGCCAGCCGAGCACCGCGCCACTGAGGGCAGCGAATAGACCGAGTACGGTCAGTTGAATGCTGAACAACAGCATGGTTTCCCGACGCGACAAACCGAGGCAGCGCAGCAAGGCACTGGCATCGAAACGGCGACTGGCGAAGCGGTTGGCCGACAGTGCCACGGCCACACCGGCCAACAGCACCGCGACCAGACTGGCCATGTTCAGATAACGCTCAGCCTTGCCCAGTGCACCGCCAATCTGCCGGTTACCGTCGCGCGCATCCTGAATGCGCTGATTGGCGGCCAAGCCGGGTTTGATCAGTTGTCGATAGGTTTCCAGTGCCTGCGGTTCACCACGCCACAGTTCGCGATAACTCACGCGGCTGCCGGGTTGCACCACGCCGGTAGCGGCGAGGTCGTCGAGGTTGATCATCACCCGAGGCGTGAGGCTGTAGAAGTTGCCGGCGCGATCCGGTTCGTAGGTCAGCACGCGGGTCAGCTTCAGGGTTTTCATGCCGACGTCGATGCTGTCGCCGATCTTCAGATCCAGCGCAGTCAGCAGACGAGCTTCAACCCATGCTTCACCGGGTTGCGGCTCGCCGCCCGAGGTTTCAGCGGCAAACGGAGCCGGGGCACTTTTCAGCTCGCCGCGCAGTGGATAGGCGCGGTCGACGGCTTTGATGCTCGATAACTGAATGCCGTTATCGGTGGCAATGACGCTGGAAAATTCCACCACCTGCGCATGATTCAAGCGCAGCTCGGTGCCGCTGCGAATCTGTTCGTCGCGGGCCGGCGAGCTGCCCTCAAGCACCAGGTCGGCGCCAAGGAACTCGGTGGCGCGCAGCATCATCGCACCGTTGAGGCGGGCGCCGAAATAGCCGATGGCGGTACTCGCCGCAACCGCCACGACCAAGGCAAAAAACAACACGCGCAATTCGCCGGCGCGGGCATCGCGCATGAGTTGACGTAGCGCGAGACTGAACAGACGCAACAGCGGCAGACGTGCCATCAAGGCTCCAGAGGGGCGACCAGCAGCCCGGCTTCAAGTCGGATCAGGCGCCGGCAGCGATGGGCCAGGCGTTCGTCGTGGGTCACCAGCACCAGGGTGGTGCCGCGTTCCTTGTTCAATTCGAACAGCAAGTCGCTGATGCGCTCGCCGGTGTGGCTGTCGAGGTTGCCGGTGGGTTCGTCGGCGAACAGCACGTCCGGCTCGGCAGCGAAGGCCCGGGCAATCGCCACGCGCTGTTGTTCGCCGCCGGAGAGCTGGCGCGGCGAGTGCGTCAGGCGCTGGCCGAGGCCGACCCTTTGCAGCAATTCAGTGGCGCGCTCACGGGCGTCTTTGCGGCCATCGAGTTCCAGCGGCAGCATGACGTTTTCCAGGGCGTTGAGGCTGTCGAGCAACTGGAAGGACTGAAAGACGAAACCCACGTGTTCGGCGCGGATGCGCGCGCGCTGGTCTTCGTCGAGATTGCCCAGGGATTGCCCCGCGAGGATGACCTCGCCGCTGCTTGGCAAATCGAGGCCGGCGAGCAGGCCGAGCAGGGTGGATTTGCCGGAACCGGACGCGCCGACGATGGCCAGGCTGTCGCCCTGGTTCAGTTCCAGGCTGAGTTCGTGCAGGATAGTCAGTTCACCTTCCGCGCTGGGAACCACTTTGCTGAGGTTCTTCGCGGTGAGAATGCTTGCGCCCATGGAGAATCCGATGCGTGTTTGGTTTTTGAGTGCTGGCCTGGCCTTGATGTGCATGGCCCAGAACGCAGCGGCGGGTACTGTCCTGATCGTTGGCGATAGTATCAGCGCGGGTTTCGGACTGGATACCCGCCTGGGGTGGGTATCGCTGCTCGAGCAACGGCTCAAGCAGGAGGGTTTTGACGACAAAGTGGTCAATGCCTCGATCAGCGGCGACACCAGTGCCGGAGGCCAGGCGCGCCTGCCGGCGCTGCTTGCAGAGCACAAGCCGGAACTGGTGATCCTCGAGCTTGGGGGCAATGATGGCCTGCGCGGAATGCCGCCAACGCAATTGCAACAAAACCTTGCGGCGATGATCGACAGCTCGCGTCAGAGCGGCGCCAAGGTGCTGCTGCTGGGCATGCAATTGCCGCCCAACTACGGCAAGCGTTACACCGATGCCTTCGCCGAGGTCTACGGCAAACTCGCCGACGATAAAAAGATCCCGCTGGTGCCGTTTTTCCTCGACGGCGTAGGCGGGCATCCCGAACTGATGCAGGCTGATGGTCTGCACCCGGCAGCCGGGGCTCAGGGCAAGTTGCTGGAAAATGTCTGGCCGACGCTAAAACCGCTGTTATGAGGCTTTTCTAGCGGCAGGCTTTCGGCTAATGTGGCGCCCCCTTATTTGGAGCCCCCGATGCCGCGTCCTGCCTGGTCCCTGTTTGCCTACCAACTGATCGAGCCTGACGAACAGCTGGATCTGTTCGCCTGCCAGGAAGTGCGGGTGCATCTGGTGACCCGTCAGCTCGAACTCGGTGGCTCGGCAGACCGGACGTTGTGTGGCAGCCTGCTGCCGGCGCAACCGCGGTGGTCGAGTGTGGATCGCCGGGTATTCCAGGATCAGCGTCTGTGTTCGTTGTGCCGGGCGATCCTTGAGTCGCAGAAGCGCGGCACCTCGCCGATCTGGCCTGAGTTGCGTTTCGAGCTTTAAGATCAAAAGATCGCAGCCTGCGGCAGCTCCTACATGAAGACTTCTGGCTGCCCATCGGCGCATCTCCCCGAATTCTCGAGGTGCGGTGTACAATCGCGCTCTTATACCCTTGTTGATCATGCGAAGGATTTTCCGGATGTTGCCGCGCTTTCCTGCCGTCACCCGCTGCCTGTCACTTGCCGCCCTGTGTGTGGCCGGTCCCGTTGCTGCATTGGAGTTTCCCCTGCCACCACCCGGTGAGGACATCATCGGCCAGGTGCAGGTGATCAAGGCCAAGTACGAAGACACCTTCGCTGACTTGGGAACCCAATACGACCTGGGCTATTCGGAGATGGTTGCGGCCAACCCGGGCGTCGATGCCTGGCTGCCGGGCGCCGGTACCGAAATCGTCCTGCCGACCCGGTTCATTCTGCCGCCGGGTCCGCGTGAAGGCATCGTGATCAACCTTGCTGAATACCGCCTCTACTATTTCCCGAAAGGCCGGAACGTGGTGTACACCTTCCCGCTGGGGATCGGGCGTGAAGGTTGGGGGTCGCCAATCGCGCACACCTCGATCACTGCCAAGACGCCGAACCCGACCTGGACCCCTCCGGCGTCGATCAAGGCCGAGCACGCCGCCGACGGTGATCCGCTGCCGAACGTGGTGCCGGCCGGTCCGGACAACCCGCTGGGCCCGTTCAAGTTCACCTTGGGCACGCCGGGCTACCTGATCCACGGTTCGAACAAGAAGTTCGGCATCGGCATGCGCACCAGCCACGGTTGCTTCCGCATGTTCAACAACAACGTGCTGGAAATGGCCAGCATGGTGCCGGTCGGTACTTCCGTGCGCATTCTCAACGACGCGTACAAGTTCGGTCGCAGTGGTGGCAAGGTGTATCTCGAGGCGCACACGCCGATCGATGACAAGGGCAACCCGTCGGTGGTCGACAAGCACACTGCGGTGATCAATGCGATGCTCAAGCGTGAGGATATTGCCAATAACGTTCGGGTGAACTGGGACGTGGTGCGCGATGTAGTCGCGGCTGAAGACGGCTTGCCTACCGAAATCGGTACGCCGGGGGCGGCAGCGCCGATGGTTTCGAGCACACCGATCGACCTGCAGCAGTAAGGTCGATCCGAACCCGCCGATGCGTGAAGCGTCGGCGGGTTTTTTTATTGCCCGGGGAAAGCACCGGCAATAAAAAAGCCGACCCAAAAAATGGGTCGGCTTGATAACAATCCCGAGGGATTATTACTTGCGGCTAGCTTTGTCCAGCATGCGCAGAGCACGCTCGTTAGCTTCGTCAGCAGTCTGTTGTGCTTTTTGAGCAGCAGCCAGAGCTTCATCAGCTTTACGGTAAGCTTCGTCTGCACGAGCCTGGGAGCGAGCAGCTGCGTCTTCAGTAGCGGTCAGACGTGCTTCGGTTTCTTTCGATGCGCTGCTGCAACCGGTAGCCAGAACTGCGGCCAGAGCCAGAGCAGAGAATTTCAGAACGTTGTTCATC
This sequence comes from Pseudomonas sp. B21-051, assembly GCF_024748795.1. Classification (NCBI taxonomy): domain Bacteria; kingdom Pseudomonadati; phylum Pseudomonadota; class Gammaproteobacteria; order Pseudomonadales; family Pseudomonadaceae; genus Pseudomonas; species Pseudomonas sp. B21-051. The sequence goes on along the minus strand of NZ_CP087166.1, from coordinate 4,164,950 downwards.
GTGTTCCCCTTCAAGGACTTTCAATTAAGTGGCTTTCTCCTCCGATTGAGGAAATAGCCGGCGTACATACTACCCATTACTTGTAGTAAGTAAACTGACCTAACGCAAGAAGCAAAAAAAATTGTAGGCGTTGATTCTTTTTCGAGCAACTTTTAACCGGGCTGTATAAAAAGTATCCAGCTGCAAGCCCCGGCTTGAGCGTGTTAATGAGAAAAAGTTCCCGTTGCCTGATGCAGTTTCTGCGTCTTGCACCAAGTCTGCCTAGATGAATTCGTCTACACTTTTGTTCCGATTTTGCATGACGCCTCACATATCTTTGTCGCTCTTGAGGTGACTTTAAAGAAGCACCCGCGTCTTAAGTCTCGACATTCGGCAATGTTCCGGTGAGCGCTTCGGGAAGATCTTCCCTGCGCCTGCCGCTGCGTCCATCGGAGTCACCCGGTCTACGAGCATGATGACGAGCGCACCTTGAGCATTTTCGCCAATGGTGCCTACTATTTATCACGTGCTCGGTTGCGCGAGATCGGTGTGGTTTTTCTCGGTGTCCATCAGGCACGGGGTGGCGTAGATGTTCCTTCGCCGGAAAAACATCGGTAAGGTAGGGGTCAGAATTCAAGACCCGCGAGGAGTAGTGATGAGCGAGGCGTTGTCCATCCACCATGACCAGGCTGGTCATCAGTTCGAGACCAATGTGGACGGTCATCGTGCCTACCTGACCTATATGGATCTGGGGAAACAGACCCTGGATATCTATCGTACCTTCGTGCCCAACGCCCTGCGCGGTCGAGGCATTGCAGCCGCGCTGACCGAAAGCGCGCTGCAGTACGCCGAAGAAATGGGCTACACGGTGATCCCGTCGTGCTCCTACGTCGAACGCTACATGGAACGTCATCAGCGCCGCGCCGCCAAGATCTGAATCGCACACACAAAAACGCCGGGCAATGCCCGGCGTTTTTTTATGCCCGTGAAACGCTGATCAGTTGCGCTGACGTTTCGGCAGAACATCCTTGAGCTTGGCGTGCATGCTGCGCAGGGTGTTCTCGGTGGCAGACCAGTCGATGCAGGCATCGGTGATCGACACGCCGTATTGCAGGTCGGCGAGGTCTTTCGGGATCGCCTGGCAGCCCCAGTTCAGATGACTTTCGACCATCAGGCCGATGATCGACTGGTTGCCTTCGAGGATCTGGTTGGCGACATTCTCCATCACCAGCGGTTGCAGGGCCGGGTCCTTGTTGGAGTTGGCGTGGCTGCAATCGACCATGATGTTCGGTTTGATCTTCGCCTTGTTCAGCGCCTGCTCGCACAGGGCGACGCTGACCGAATCGTAGTTCGGCTTGCCGTTGCCGCCACGCAGCACCACGTGACCGTAGGCGTTGCCCTTGGTGGTGACGATCGACACGCCACCTTCCTGGTTGATACCGAGGAAACGGTGCGGGCTGGAAACCGACTGCAGGGCGTTGATCGCCACGGTCAGGCCGCCGTCGGTACCGTTCTTGAAGCCGACAGCCGAGGACAGACCGGAAGCCATTTCACGGTGGGTCTGGGATTCGGTGGTACGCGCGCCGATGGCCGACCAGCTGATCAGATCCTGCAGATACTGTGGGGAGATCGGGTCGAGCGCTTCGGTGGCGGTTGGCAGGCCTTTCTCGGCCAGGTCCAGCAGCAACTGGCGACCGATGTGCAGGCCGTCCTGAATCTTGAACGAGTCATCCAGGTACGGATCGTTGATCAGGCCTTTCCAGCCGACGGTGGTCCGTGGCTTCTCGAAATACACACGCATGACCAGATACAGGGTGTCGGAGACTTCCTCCGCCAGCACCTTGAGGCGATCGGCGTATTCGTGGGCAGCCTTGATATCGTGGATCGAGCACGGGCCGATCACTACGAACAGACGGTGGTCGGTGCCATCAAGAATGTTGCGAATGACTTCGCGGCCCTTGGTGACGGTGCGCAGCGCAGCATCGCTCAGAGGGATATCACGCTTGAGCTGATCGGGAGTGATCAGGGTCTCGTTAGAGGCGACGTTTAGGTCGTTGATCGGTAAATCAGCCATCGTTTACTCGTCAGGTCACGGGTGCCGGCCGCCAGCGATCCCCGCGCGGCGGAGCACAGCAGATTTAAGCGCGTCGGGGAGCCGAACCTTAGCGCGTCAGACGCGGCTCGACAATGGGCAAACGCCGCTTTAATCCAGCACTGGCTGGGCAAAAGCCTTGCGCACGCTGTCGTGCGAGAACTCGTCGGCGTGTTGTTCGACCCATTGCAGGGCCAGCGCCTGAATATCCTGCAGATCGTCGTGGGCCTCGTTCATGCGGCAATAACGTTCGATCTGGCACACCTGTTCGCCCATTCGGGCGCTGAACAGCGTCTGCTCATCGGTGAACGCGATCCCCAGCAGATAGCCCTTTTTGCGCCGCAGACACCATGCGACATAGCCTGGATAACAGATGTCGGCATTGAGTGTCGGCATGCGCACTTGCAGCGCCGTGCCGTGGCGCCAGGCGCGGTGATAATTGCAAGCGATCCCGCCGAGGCTGATAGTGTGCAGCTGTTGCCTGGAAATACACTCGGGCTTGAGCAAGGTTAATTCAACCGGCACTTCGTCCGGATGAGGAATGAAACGTCCCATGAGCACAGACTCCCTGTGTCGGCCATTTGACATTGTTTCCCCCAGTATAGTGGTCGAATCCGAGCTGACCGATTTCGACGCCGACCAGCGGCTGCTGGCGATGAGCGGCGTTTCGCTGGTGATTTTCACCAGTGTCGGCTGTTCCAGCTGCCGCTATGCCAGAGAGGTGTTGCCCGGGTTCGAGCTGGCGGTGGACCGCCTGTGCTGGATCGATGCCGGCAACAACGGCGGGTTGGTGGAGCGCTATCAGGTCTTTCATTTGCCGGCGCTGTTTGTGGTGCGCGACGGCGAGTTCTTTGGGGCATTGCACACGCGCCTGACCGCCGCTGCGCTGAACGCGGCAGTGGCGCAGGCGCTGGGTCGAAATGCAGAGGAGTTGCCATAGATGGTGGGAGCAGACAGCAAGCCGGTGATCGGGATTATCGGCACCGGCGCAATTGGCGGGTTTTACGGTCTGATGCTGGCGCGGGCCGGTTTCGATGTGCGCTTTTTACTGCGCAGTGAATTCTCGGCGGTGGCCGAACGTGGTTTGCAGGTGGACAGTGCCGTGCATGGCACCCTGACGCTGAACCCGGTGCAGGCCTATGCGAAGGCCGAGGACATGCCGGCTTGCGACTGGTTGCTGGTCGGCGCCAAGACCACCAGCAGCGCCGGTCTGGCCCCGGCGATCATTGCCGCGGCCAGGCCCGGCGCGAAAGTGCTGGTGCTGCAAAATGGTCTGGACGTCGAAGACAGCCTGCGCGAGTTACTGCCCGCTTCCCTGCACCTACTCGGTGGTCTGTGCCTGATCTGCGTGCATCGCGAAGGTCCCGGGCAAATCACTCATCAGGCCTTGGGTGCGGTGAATGTCGGTTATCACAGTGGCCCGGCGGCGGATGAAACGGCGCGCACGGCACTGGTCGAGGAGGGCGCCGGTCTGTTCCGCGCCGCCGGTATCGATTCGCAGGCGATGCCCAATTTGCAACAGGCACGCTGGCAGAAACTGGTGTGGAATATTCCCTACAACGGTCTCTCGGTGTTACTCGGTGCCGGCACTACGCCGCTGATGGCTGACGCTGACAGTCGCGCGCTGATCCAGGCGTTGATGGCCGAAGTGGTGCAGGGCGCCAAGGCCTGTGGTCACGATATACCGCCCGGTTACGCCGAGTACCTGTTCATGATGACCGAGAAAATGCCTGACTATTGGCCGAGCATGTACCACGATTTCCTGCATAAACGGCCGCTGGAGCTGGAAGCGATTTACGCCCGGCCATTGGCCGCAGCCAAAGCGGCAGGATGTGAGTTGCCACGGATCGAAGCGCTGTATCGCACATTGAGTTTCATCGACCGGCGCAATACCTGAGTCGGTTTTCTGGGGAGTGGGGGAAGGCATGGCCAAGAACATCGATGACAAACTGGTGCTGGCGATCTCGTCTCGCGCCCTGTTCGACCTGAGCGAGAGTCACAAGGTCTACCTGGCGAGCGGCGTCGAAGCCTATCGGCAATACCAGATCGAACACGAAGACGAAATTCTCGCGCCCGGCGATGCGTTCCCGCTGGTGGAAAAACTCCTGAGCCTCAACAGTCGCCTCGACCGCGCCCGGGTCGAAGTGATTCTGGTCTCGCGCAACAGCGCCGACACCGGGCTGCGCGCGTTCAACTCGATCGATCATTATGGGCTGGACATCTCGCGGGCGGCCTTCGTCGGCGGACGCAGTCCGTATCCCTATCTCAAAGCGTTTGGCTGTGACTTGTTTCTGTCGACGCATGCCGAAGACGTACGCGCCGCGCTGGACGCCGGGTTTGCCGCGGCGACGATTCTCTCCGGCGGGGCCAGTCGTGCCGCCAGTGATGAGTTGCGCATCGCCTTCGACGGCGACGCGGTGTTGTTCTCCGACGAATCCGAGCGCGTTTATCAGGCCGGTGGGCTGCTGGCGTTTCAGGCCAAGGAACGTGAGTCGGCGCGCGAGCCCTTGCGCGGTGGGCCGTTCAAGGGCTTTCTGGCGGCGCTCAATGCGCTGCAACGCGAGTTCCCCGAGGACGACTGCCCGATCCGCACAGCGCTGGTCACCGCGCGTTCGGCGCCGGCCCATGAGCGGGTGATCCGCACCTTGCGCGAGTGGGATATTCGCCTCGACGAGTCGCTGTTTCTCGGCGGGCTGACCAAGTCGGCGTTTCTCGAAGCCTTCGCTGCCGATGTGTTCTTCGACGATCAGACCGGCCACTGCGAGGCCGCCCGCGAAGTGGTCGCCACCGGTCACGTACCGCATGGCATCAGCAACGAACCGTCGATCTAAAGCCCCAGTGCTTCAAGACGTTGCGTCGCACGTCGTACTCGCCAAGGCACTGCTAAGCTGAATCAAATCTCCGCCATAGTTGGCACGCGAGGAGGTCATATGATTCGTTCGATGCTGTATGCCACTGACCTCGGTCTGTACGCACCTTTAGTGATGCAGCATGCCCTGGCACTGGCGCGGACATTCAATGCCGACTTGTATGTGGTGCATGCAGTGGAACCCATGGGCCTGTTTGCCGAATCGGTGTTGCAGAGTTATCTCGACGAACAGGCATTGAACGAATTTCACAGTCAGGGTCTGAAAACTGTCATCGCCAATATCGAGCAACGGGTGCTGGACAGTTTTCGCGAAGAGCTGGGCGACGAGGGTGAGCAGGATCTGCAGCGGATTTGCGCGGTTCGGGTGGTGCAGGGTGATCCGGCGCAGGTGATTCTCGACCAGGTGCAGAAACTCTCTGTGGATTTGCTGATCGTAGGCACTCACAGCCACGGCGTAGGAGCGGAAACGCCTTTGGGGCGCACGGCGACCCGGGTCCTGCAATTGGCCAAGGTGCCGGTTTATCTGGTGCCGTTGGTGGAGCGCCGGCGCCGGGAGGATCGCTGAAGCGGGAATAATGGCGTTTTGATAAAAAAGTTCTAGATTTATTCATCAAACCATTAATATAGTTATATACCGTCGCTGATGCCCGTGGCGTCTACCTGCTTTGAGGGATACATATGAAGCTTCAACAATTGCGCTACATCTGGGAAGTGGCGCACCACGACCTCAACGTTTCCGCTACCGCCCAAAGCCTTTACACCTCGCAACCGGGTATCAGTAAACAGATCCGCCTGCTGGAAGACGAACTTGGCGTTGAAGTGTTTGCCCGCAGCGGCAAGCACCTGACCCGCGTCACCCCGGCCGGCGAGCGCATCATCACCACCGCGGGCGAAATCCTGCGCAAGGTTGAAAGCATCAAGCAGATTGCCCAGGAATTCTCCAACGAGAAAAAAGGCACCCTGTCGATTGCCACCACCCACACCCAGGCGCGTTATGCACTGCCGCCGGTGATCAGCAATTTCATCAAGCAATACCCGGACGTGGCGCTGCACATGCACCAGGGTTCGCCAATGCAGATCGCCGAGATGGCCGCTGACGGCACCGTCGATTTCGCCATCGCCACCGAAGCGCTGGAACTGTTCGGTGATCTGGTGATGATGCCGTGCTATCGCTGGAATCGCTGTGTGGTCGTGCCCCAGGGCCACCCGCTGACCAAGCTGCCGAAGCTGACCCTCGAAGCGCTGGCCGAATACCCGATCGTGACTTACGTGTTCGGTTTCACCGGCCGTTCGAAACTCGATGAAGCCTTCAGCCATCGTGGCCTGACGCCGAAAGTGGTGTTTACCGCGGCCGACGCCGACGTGATCAAAACCTACGTGCGTCTGGGTCTGGGTGTCGGTATCGTCGCCAAGATGGCGGTCGACACCAAACTCGATAACGACCTGGTGGTGCTGGATGCCAGTGAACTGTTCGAGTCGAGCATCACCAAGATCGGTTTCCGTCGCGGTACCTTCCTGCGTGGTTTCATGTGCGACTTCATCGAGAAGTTCGCCCCGCACCTGACCCGCGAAGTGATGGCCAAAGCCATCCAGTGCCACAACAAGCAGGAACTGGAAGAACTGTTCGACGGCGTCGAACTGCCGGTCCACTAAGACCCTGCCTCAAAGCACCTCGGTGACAGCGAACTGTTGCCGGGTGCCCGCCACCAGAATCTCCACCTCATCGCCTTCGAACTTGCCCAGCAGGCTTTTGCCCAGCGGCGAGCGCGGGGTGATGACGGTAATCGGCTGACCCACCACATCGACTTTCAGGCCTGCCGCATCCGGTGCCAGAAACAGCCATTGCTCGTGACCTTTTTCGTCCTCCAGACCGAGCAGGGCACCGATCTCGATGCCACGGTTTTCGTCGTAGGCGCGCAGCGTCAGGTTCTGGCACAGCGCCAGTGACTGACGGATTTCCTCGACCCGTTTCGCCTGACCCGCTGCCAGATAGGATGCCTCAAGTCCGAGGGTGTCGTACTTGTTCTCGGCGATGTTCTCTTCGTGGGTCGCGGTTTCGTAAGCGGTCTGCGCGGCGCGTTCGGCGATGTCGAGGTCGACGCGCAGTTTGTCGAGGATCAGTTGGTGGACGGTGTGTTTGTTCATGATCAATCGCAGAATTGCAAAACGTTGGCGCGGCTCTTTTCGCTCGGCGCGGTCTGGTCCTGTTGCAGCCAGAACTGGCATTTCGGATTCGACTGGTTGCGACTGCTGCCGCGAGCCTGATCCAGCCGTGCCTGCTGCTCGTTCTTGCGCAGGTTTTCTTCGTACTGCTCGAACAGCGGACTCTGTGGCGGAATGTCTGGTTGCACCTGGACCGCCGCTGGCGGCTTGGCCAGTTGCTGCACGGCCTGGGCAACCGGTGCCAGTTGCTCGGTCAACACGAACCGCGAAATCAGCCAGCAAGTCAGGGCAATGGCCAGAAAGCCCAGCCACATGCCCAGGGCAATGCTGCCGGTCAGTTGCAGCGCGCTAAGCTGAACGGGCAACGGGCGACGCGGATTGGGACGATAGGGCATGGCTGCCTCCTGGCGGATGGTTGCGGGCAAGTGGCGATTGTCGCACGAAGATTAATCGCCGTCGGCTCTTCTGCGCGAGGTCATTTATGCGGACAATCATCCCTTTTGCCAACGCGAGTCTTTGCATGCCGGTACCGAAAACCCGCTGGGATATTTTTTGCACCGTGGTCGACAACTATGGCGACATCGGCGTGACCTGGCGTCTGGCCCGGCAACTGGTGGCCGAACATGGACTGGCGGTGCGCTTGTGGGTCGATGACCTGCGCGCCTTCGAACGTATCTGCCCCGAGATCGACATCAACCTTGCGCAACAATCGCAGCGGGGTGTTGAGGTGCGGCACTGGCCGAGCGAATGGCCGCAAACGGAAGCCGCCGATGTGGTGATCGCCGCATTTGCCTGCCAGTTGCCACCGGCTTACATGGACGCCATGGCCGAGCGGCAACGGCCACCGCTGTGGATGAACCTCGATTACCTCAGCGCCGAAGACTGGGTCAGCGGTTGTCACGGTTTGCCGTCGGTGAAGTACAAGTCGGTGCAGAAATTCTTTTTCTTTCCCGGATTTCAGTCGGGGACGGGCGGCTTGCTACGTGAAAGCGGTCTGCTTGAGCGGCGTCGGCAATTTCAGCAGGATGCAGTTGCGCAGCGACAATTCCTGCAAGGCCTGGGCGTCGATCGAGCAGCGGACGCGCAACTGATCTCGTTGTTTGCCTACGAAAATGCCGGGCTGGCCAGTTGGCTGGATGTATTGGCGGCCGATAGCACGCCGACCCATCTGCTGGTGCCGGAGGGGCGGATTCTCGGTGATGTTGCGCGTTGGCTCGGGGTCGATGCATTGGCTGTCGGCGATCTGGATGTGCGTCAGGCGCTGACGGTGCAGGTGCTGCCGTTCGTCCGTCAGGATCAATACGATCAATTGCTTTGGTGCTGCCACTTCAACGCGGTGCGCGGTGAGGACTCGTTCGTCCGGGCGCAGTGGGCCGGGCGACCGATGCTCTGGCACATCTATCAGCAGGACGAAGACATCCACCTCGACAAGCTCGATGCGTTCCTTGCGTTGTATACGAAGGGGCTTTCGCCGACCGCAGCAGAGGCGATGAACGGTCTGTGGCGGGCCTGGAGTGCCGGACAACCGATCGCCGGGCACTGGCTGGAGGCCCGTAAACACTGGCCAGAACTGCAGGAAAACGCCGAGGCGTGGTGTCTGGAACAAGGCTTGCAGGCGGATCTTGCCACGGCGCTGGTACAGTTTTACCTAAATTGGATATGATACGCGGCCTAGATTTTTGTAAATCCCATCCAAATTCGGATATTCGCAATGAAAACTGGTAAAGAACTCAAACCCGGTACCGTGATCCGTATCGACAACGATCCTTGGCTGGTTCAGAAAGCTGAATTCACCAAGTCGGGCCGTAACAGCGCGATCATGAAGACCAAGCTGAAGAACCTGCTGACCGGTTACAAGACCGAAACCGTTTACGGTGCGGACGACAAGCTGGACGACGTGATCCTCGACCGTAAAGAAGCGACCCTGTCCTTCATCAGCGGCGACACCTACACGTTCATGGACACCACTGACTACACCATGTACGAATTGAACGCCGAAGACATCGAAAGCGTTCTGCCTTTCGTTGAAGAAGGCATGACCGACGTTTGCGAAGCCGTGTTCTTCGAAGAGCGTCTGGTTTCCGTAGAACTGCCGACCACCATCGTGCGTCAGGTTGACTACACCGAAGGTTCCGCTCGCGGTGACACTTCCGGCAAGGTGATGAAGCCTGCCAAACTGAAGAACGGTACCGAGCTGTCGGTTGCTGACTTCATCGAAATCGGCGACATGATCGAGATCGATACCCGCGAAGGCGGTTCCTACAAAGGCCGTGCCAAATAAGCACTGCTTTTCGCGGAAAGAAAAAGCCCGACCATTGAGTCGGGCTTTTTTGTGTGTGCAAGAAAGATCAAAAGATCGCAGCCTGCGGCAGCTCCTACAGACATCAGTGTAGGAGCTGCCGCAGGCTGCGATCTTTTGCTTGAGTTACACGGTGGTGTGCAGACGAACGTCAACGTTGCCGCGAGTGGCATTGGAGTACGGGCAGACCTGGTGCGCCGCTTCAACCAAACTCTGCGCATCCGCTTGCTCCAGGCCCGGCAGGCTGATGTGCAGGTCGATGTCCAGACCGAAACCGCCGGGAATCTGGCCGATGCCGACGTGCGCGGTGATCGAGGCGTCGTCGGGGATTTTGCGTTTGGTCTGGCTGGCGATGAATTTCAGCGCGCCGATGAAGCAGGCGGAGTAACCGGCAGCGAACAGTTGCTCAGGGTTGGTCGCTGCGCCGCCGGCACCGCCGAGTTCTTTCGGGGTAGCGAGTTTGACGTCGAGGATGTTGTCGCTGGAGATCGCACGACCGTCACGGCCGCCAGTGGAGGTTGCGATTGCGGTGTAGAGAGTTTGCATGGTGTGGGCCTCGTTGGATGTCTGTTTTTGCGCTAATTGTTTGCGCGCTAAGTAAGTGCGATATGAATGTAGCTCGCTAATGTTTAGTGCGCAAGATAAATTTGTAGAGAAAATCGGATCAGTAATGAAGAAGGGTGATATGGCTGGCTGGAAAGTCTGTTTTAGAGCGGCCGAAGACGTATCAAAGCCAAAAAAATAATTTTCACGGCATCAATATCTTCAGATCAGCAGGGGATCCTGGTGGGAGCGAGCCTGCTCGCGGAAGCGGTGTGCCAGTCAGCGGAGGTGTGGTGAAAGAACGCTTTCGCGAGCAGGCTCGCTCCCACAAGGGGAAGTCAGGTGGGCTCAGGTCAGGCTGTCTTGCAGATGGCTGCGCAGGGCTTGCAGCTCAGATTGAAGATCCTGCAGGCGTTCGAGGGTGAAACCACTGGCGCCCAAGATGCATTGCGGAACGCTTTTGGCCTGCTCACGAAGAGCCCGGCCCTGCGCGGTCAGTTCGACGATCACCACCCGTTCGTCTTCACGGCTGCGGGTTCTGCTGAGCAGACCTTCGCCTTCCAGCCGTTTGAGCAGCGGTGTCAGCGAGCCTGGATCGGTCAGCAAACGCGTGCTGATTTCGCCCACGGTCAAACCGTCCTTTTCCCACAGCACCATCATTGCCAGATACTGCGGGTAGGTCAGGCCCAGCGCTTGCAGCAGCGGTTTGTAGACCTTGGTCATCATCAGCGAAGTGGAATGCAGGGCGAAGCACGCCTGATTATCCAGCAGCAGGTCGTCGCAGGTGTCGCGTTCGGTGGTCATGGCAAAGCCTTGTTCTATGATGGGCTTGAATCTAGCGCCCGAATGTTTAATGCGCCAGATAATTATCCAGAATCTAGTGCCGGCCCAGCTCGCGTTGCAGCGCCAGATCCCACGGTGGCACCGGGCTGAAGCGGGTCTTCAGGTATTCCAGAAGCAGACGGCTGCGCGAGTGGGTCTGCTGTTCCATGCGCAGTGCATAAATGCCAGTGCTCTCTGGTTGCGGCAGGCCGTTCTCGCAGAATAGCGGCAGCAGTTCGCCGCGCAGCAGGTATTCGCTGGCCAGCCAGGTCGGCAAATGCGCGATGCCCAGCCCGGCCAGAGCACCGCACACCAGCGCCTCGGCATTGTTGGCGCTCATGCGGATGCGTGCGGGGCGATGCAGTTGCATTTGCCCGTCCAGTTCGAAGCGCCAGGCGAAGGGTGGGGCGAGGCCTTCCCAATCCAGCCCGTCATGTTCACTCAATTGCGCGGGATGGCGCGGTGCGCCACGGCGTTTCAGGTAGTCGGGGCTGGCGCAGGCAATGCGCACCATGCTCGCCAGCGGGGTGGCGACCAGGCGCGTATCGGCCATTTGCCCGGCGCGCAGCACCAGATCGACTTTGCCTAGGTTCGAGCCGTGCATATCGATGAAGCTGTCGATCAGGTGCAACTGCACGTCGAGGCCCGGGTACAGCACCAGAAAGTCGGCGATGACCGGCGCGAGATGGCGGCGACCAAAAGCGGCGGGGGCATCGATGCGGATCAAGCCTTCCGGCGCACTGCTCAACGACACCGCCTCGGCACGGGCCAGTTGCAGTTCGCTGACGATGCGTCGTGCTCGCTCGGCAAACGCCAGACCCGCCGGGGTCGCCCGCACGGCGTGGGTGCTGCGAATGAACAACTGGCTGCCGACCGCGCTTTCCAGGCTGTCGATGCGCCGCGCTACGGCGGAAGGCGTCAGCGGATGACGACGGGAAGCCGCAGAAAAACTGCCGCTCTCCAGGACATCGAGAAACAGCCCGAGCTGTTCGGTCAACTGATTGGGATTCATGAGTGCTTCGGTGCTTGTGCGAAATTGGCATAGCCATTGTGCGTTGCTGTGCGTTTCCCCGCCAGCCTCGACTGCGTAGGATGAATCGCCTGACGGATGAGGAAATCGTTGTGATCGAGTTTTTGTTGTACCTGCTGTTTGGCGCCGCCCTTGGCACATTGGGCGGAATCTTCGGCATCGGCGGTGGTTTGATCGCCATCCCGCTGCTGGGCGTGTGGTTTGGCCTCGATCAGCAGATCGCCCAAGGCACGGCGCTGGTGATGGTGGTGCCCAACGTGATGTTGGCGCTGTGGCGCTATCACCAGCGCAATCGCATCGAGCTGCGTCATGCGCTGCCGTTGGCGGTCATGGGTTTTTGCTTTGCGTGGATCGGTTCGATCTGGGCGGTGGGCATCGATGCGCAGACCATGCGTATCGGCTTTGTCGCGTTCCTTGTGGTGCTCTCGGCGTACAACCTGCTGAAGATGTTCGGCAAAAAAACCGTCGTGACCTCCGAGATGCGTTACTCATGGCCATGGCTCGGTGTTCTCGGCGCAGCGTCCGGGACCATGGGTGGTTTGTTCGGTGTCGGCGGGGCCGTGGTGGCAACGCCAGTGCTGACCAGCCTGTTCGGCACCAGCCAAGTGGTTGCCCAGGGCCTGTCGCTGGCGTTGGCATTGCCGAGCACCGGCGTGACCCTGGTGACGTACGCGGTGCATCACGAAGTGGACTGGATGATCGGCCTGCCGCTGGCCATCGGCGGTCTGGCCAGCATCAGTTGGGGGGTGAAAGTCGCCCACGCCATGCCTGAACGGCTCTTGCGCGGGCTGTTTTGCGGCTTTCTGGTGCTGTGCGCGGTGATGCTTGCGTTTAAAGTTTGAAGCCTTCGACGATGTGCTCGGCCAGGCATTCGGTGATCGGCGACGGATTGTTCAGGTTGCGGATCAGCATGATGCTGGCCTCGGGCAACAGCGGCAGATCTTCGGCGGCGCCAAGAATGCGCATGTCCGGGGTGATCAGGCTTTCCAGTTGCGCGGTGATCGCCAGACCCGCGCTCACCACCGCCATCAGCGCAGACAGGCTGGTGCTGTTATAGGCGATGCGGTAGTCGCGGCCCATCGCGTCCAGCGCATTGCACGCCCACAAACGGCAGAAACAATCACTGTTGAACATCGCCAGCGGCAACGGCGTCTGCTCGTGGGCGCTGAAATTCTGCGCCTCGGCCCAGACGAAACGCTCCTTGCGCAATAACTGGCCAATCTCGTTGCCCGGCTCGCGGGTGACGATCGACAGGTCCAGATCGGTGCGCTGCAACAGCTGTTTGCTGGACTCGCAATGCACTTCGATCTGGATCAGCGGGTAGAACTGAGCGAACCGCGACAGGATCCCCGGCAGAAACCGCATCACGTAATCGTCCGGCGTACCGATGCGCACGGTGCCGACCATGTGCGGCTCGCGCAGCGTGTTGAACACTTCGCTGTGCAATTTCAGGATACGCCGCGCATAACCCAGCAGCACCTGGCCCTCGGCGGTCAGGCGCACCTGGCGGCCGTCACGCTCGAACAACTGTCGCTGCAGCACGTCTTCTTCGAGGCGCTTCATCTGCATGCTCACGGCCGATTGCGTGCGGTTGACCATCTCGCCGGCGCGGGTAAAACCGCCCTGATCGGCAATCGCAACGAAAGTGCGCAGGACATCGGTATCGATACTGGGGTAGGCCGACAATTGATGAATCTCCGTGATGAATGCCATCAGAAACATTCGTTGGATTGATCTTAGCGCCAGCGCGAGACTTGAGCCATCCACAAGGAGGGCAACACGATGAAAGGTCAAAGAGATTATGTAGACGACACAAAATTTTCCGGCCACGGCCATATCGTTTCCGACCTGCTGCACAAGTTTAGCCGCTGGTACGAACTGCACCGTGAGCGTGAGTTGCTTGCCAGCCTGAGCGACGAAGCGCTGAAAGACATCGGGGTCAGCCGTGCCGACGTCGAACACGAGGCCATTCGGCCGTTCTGGGACGATCCGATGCATAAATGATCAGGGCCTTACTACACAAACCACTTTCAGGTGAGGTAGGTTGCGAGCAGACAAGGAGATGTTCATGCCCGCGACTCTGGCCTTTTCCCTCAAACAGGCGCGACGTCTGGCGCTGGCTGCCCAAGGGTTCAACGGGCGCCAGCCGCCGACCGTCAAGGCGCCGCACCTCAACCGGCTGATCGAACGGCTGGGGCTGTTGCAGATCGACTCCGTCAACGCCGTGGTGCGCTCGCACTACTTGCCGCTGTTTTCTCGTCTCGGTTCCTATTCTTCCGATCTGCTCGACCAGGCTGCCTGGAGTTCGGGGCGTCGGCGCACGCTGTTCGAATACTGGGGCCATGAAGCGTCGTTGCTGCCGCTGACGATGTACCCGCTGATGGGTTGGCGCATGCAACGGGCCAGAACTGGCAGAGACATTTATCAGCAACTGGCGAAGTTTGGTCTTGAGCAGCAGGACGTTGTGCGCCGGGTTTTAAGTGCGGTTGAGGCGCGCGGTGCATTGGGCGCCGGCAGTCTGTCGACCCGCGAGGACAAGGCCGGGCAATGGTGGGACTGGAGCGCGGAAAAGCATGCGCTGGAATGGTTGTTCGCCGCCGGTGAAGTGACCGTGGCCGGTCGCCGCGGTTTTGAGCGTTTGTATGATTTGCCGGAGCGGGTCATCCCAAAGCAGATCCTTCAGCGACCGATGCCGGATGAAGCCGACGCCCAGCGTGGTCTGCTGCTGCACGCGGCCCAGGCATTGGGCGTCGGCACGGAAAAGGATCTGCGCGATTATTTCCGCTTGAACCCTGGCGATGCGCGCCCGCGTCTGGCGGAGCTGGTCGAGGACGGGCAGTTGCAGACCTGCGAAGTCGCCGGCTGGCGACAGATCGCCTACTGCCTGCCGCAGCCGAAAGTCCCGCGTAAAGTTGTCGCCAGTGCTTTGTTGTCACCGTTCGATTCGCTGATCTGGGAGCGCAGTCGTACCGAGCGGCTGTTCGATTTCCGCTATCGGCTGGAGATCTATACGCCGCAGGACAAGCGGGTTTATGGCTATTACGTGCTGCCGTTCCTGCACAACGAGCGGATTGCCGCGCGGGTCGATCTGCGTGCCGAGCGGGCGGCGGGGCGTCTGGCGGTGCATGCGGTGCACGAGGAAGAGCCGGGGCTGGATGATCAGGGGATGTTGGCGCTGGCGTTGAATTTGCGGCAGATGGCCGATTGGCTGGGGCTTGAGCGAGTGCAGCTTAATTGTCAGCGTGAGAGTGCGGGGCGGTTGCGGGTGGCAATGTCTGCAATTGTCTGTGACTGAACTGGCCTTATCGCCAGCAGGCTGGCTCCCACAAAGATCTTTGGGTGATCTTGACCCCTGTAGGAGCTGCCGAAGGCTGCGATCTTTTGATTTTGTTTTTTAGGATCAAGATCAAAAGATCGCAGCCTTCGGCAGCTCCTACAGGCGATGGGCGCGGGCGGTCTAGCGGCGGACTTGTTTCAGGGTTTCCGCAATCAAAAACGCCAGTTCCAGCGACTGGTCGGCATTCATCCGCGGATCACAGTGGGTGTGGTAGCGGTCCGACAGTCCGTCTTCAGTGATCGGCCGCGCGCCACCGATGCACTCGGTGACGTTCTGCCCGGTCATCTCGATGTGAATCCCGCCGGCATAAGTGCCCTCGGCTTCGTGCACCTGGAAAAACTGCTTCACTTCGCCAAGGATCTGCGCGAAGTCGCGGGTCTTGTAGCCGCTGCTGGCCTTGATGGTGTTGCCGTGCATCGGGTCGGAGCTCCACAGCACCTGCTTGCCCTCACGCTGCACCGCGCGGATCAGTGCCGGCAGGTGATCGCCGACCTTGTTTGCACCCATCCGCGCAATCAGATTCAGGCGTCCCGGATCGTTGTCCGGGTTGAGCACGTCGATCAGGCGGATCAGATCATCCGGATTCATGCTCGGGCCGACTTTCACCCCGATCGGGTTGTTCACCCCGCGCAGGAATTCGACGTGGGCGCCGTCGAGCTGACGGGTGCGGTCGCCGATCCACAACATGTGCGCCGAGCAATCGTAGTAATCGTTGGTCAGGCTGTCGCGACGCACGAAGGCTTCTTCGTAATTCAGCAGCAGCGCTTCGTGGGCGGTGAAGAAACTGGTTTCGCGCAGTTGCGGCGAACTGTCCATGCCGCAGGCGCGCATGAACGCCAGGGTCTCATCGATGCGGTCGGCGAGGTGGCTGTATTTTTCGGCCAGCGCTGAGTTGGCGATGAAGTCCAGGTTCCACTTGTGCACCTGATGCAGGTCGGCAAAACCGCCCTGGGCGAAGGCGCGCAACAGGTTCAGGGTGGCGGTGGACTGGTGATACGACTGCAGCAGGCGCTCCGGATCCGGCACGCGGCTCTTTTCGTCGAAACCGATGCCGTTGACGATGTCGCCACGGTAGGCGGGCAGGGTCACACCGTCGAGGGTTTCATCGTTGGCCGAGCGCGGCTTGGCGAACTGGCCGGCCATGCGCCCGACCTTGACCACCGGGCAACCGGCGGCGAAGGTCATGACGATCGCCATTTGCAGCAATACTTTGAACGTGTCGCGAATCTTCGCCGCCGAGAACTCGGCAAAGCTTTCCGCGCAATCGCCGCCCTGCAGCAGGAACGCCCGGCCCTGAGTCACTTCGGCAAACTGACGGCGCAGCTCGCGTGCTTCGCCGGCAAACACCAGCGGCGGATAGCTGGCCAGGGTCTGCTCGACCTGGCGCAGATGCGCCGCGTCAGGGTATTGGGGTTGTTGCTGGATCGGCAGGGCGCGCCAGCTGTCAGGGCTCCAGGGTTGGCTCATCACGGTCTCTAATTGGTTCTACGCACGGGAAGCCCATGGTACCAGCAATTAGTGCGTGACCTGCTCCCGCCCCATCACCGACAATCGCCGCTTTGCCACGGCGCCGAAGCGGTGCCATCGCGTCACCGCGCCCGGTGACCATCAGGAGACGAAATGACTGAGGAGCGCGTCGAGCTGTTGCTCGCCGAGGTACAGGATGAGTTCGGCGTGATTCGCGTGCTGGAAGTGGCCGATTACCGCTTTCTGGAATTCGGCGATGCCATCGAGCAGAGCTGCGTGTTCACCGCCGATCCGAGCTGGCTCGAATACGACTACACCCGGGCGATGCTGATTGGCGCGTTGTGCCATGAGCAACCGGAGAGCGCGCTGTTTCTCGGCCTCGGTGCCGGCACGCTGACGCAGGCCTGTCTCAAGTTCCTGCCGCTGGAAGACGTCGAAGCCATCGAACTGCGCCCGGACGTGCCACGTCTGGCCATCGAGTATCTGGGGCTGGATGACGATCCGCGCTTGTACATTCGTGTCGGCGATGCGCTGGAGTTGCTGCCCACGGCCGAGCCTGCGGATCTGATCTTTGTCGACCTCTACACCGACGTGGGACCGGGTGTCGGGCATCTGGCCTGGAGTTTTCTCGGCGACTGTCAGAAGCGTCTGAGTCCGGGTGGCTGGCTGGTGATCAATCAGTGGGCCACCGATGACGGCAAGCCGTTGGGTGCAGCATTGCTGCGCGGGCTCTATCACCGGCATTACTGGGAGCTGCCGGTGAAGGAGGGCAATGTGATTCTGATTGTGCCGGCGGATCTGGATCAGGAGCTGGACATGCAGGCCCTGACCGCCCGCGCCGAAGCGCTGGCGCCGCGGTTGGGGTATTCGTTGCAGTCGTTGATCAACAGTATTCGCCCGGCCACCTGAGTAGCGACGCGGTCAACTGTAGGAGCTGCCGAAGGCTGCGATCTTTTGACTTTGATTTTAAAACAAGATCAAAAGATCGCAGCCTTCGGCAGCTCCTACAGGGCGCAGTTCATCAGATTCCTTTGAAGACTCCAGGCCGCCGCTCAACCAGCGACCTGACGCCCTCCTTGGCATCCTCACTCCCCAGCAACTTCTTCACCAGCGCCGGCAATCCCTGCGCCGCCGCTGTCTCACCTTCATACCGCGCCTGTCGCGCCGACATCAGCGTCGCCTGCACCCCCAACGGTGCCTGTCGGGCAATCCGTTCGGCCAGTTCGATCGCCCGGGGCAACAGGTCTTCGCTGGCCATCACTTCCTGTACCAGGCCCAGGTGCAGCGCATCGTGTGCGTCGAACTCATCGCCGGTCAGCAGCCAGCGCATCGCATTGCCCCAACCGGCGATCTGCTGAAAACGTAAGGTCGCGCCACCAAAAGGAAAAATCCCACGCTGCACTTCCATTTGCGCGAAGCGGGTATTGCTCGCACACAGGTTGATGTCTGCGGCCAGCATCAACTCGATGCCGATGGTCAGGCAGTACCCTTGGGCAGCAACAATTACCGGTTTGCTCACTCGCGGTCCGACGAAAACACCCCACGGGTCGCAACCGCCGGTCGGAACCTGCCAGCCTTCGGCGAGGGCGGCGCTGGCGTTGAGCAGATCCAGACCGGCGGTAAAATGCTCGCCATGCCCGAACACCACGGCCACCCGCGCTTCGCTGTCGGCCTCGAACTCACCGTAGGCCAGGCTCAGCTCGTTGAGCAGATCGAGGTCGAACGCATTGCGTTTGGCGGCCCGGTCAAGGCCGATCAGGTGGACATGGCCACGACGTTCACGGCTGACGCGGCCGGGGCAGGGCTGATTCATGGGGGGATCCTCGGGCGGGAAGGGCGGGTGCAGCGACGGTATGCCGCACATCGGTGAATCGTTTAAGCGTCATCGCCCGCAAGGCCGGGCCTTTGAAAAATAGACCTTCGCACGATTATCCGCAAAACCCCGTTAAACAGCGCTGACACACGGATTCAGGCGATAAAAAAAGCTCCCTTTTTGGGCAAAATCCGGTATAGTGCGCGCCGGCCTTTAACCGGGCCGCGTTTAGGTAGCGCAATTTCCCGAAGTCAGCTTCGGCTGCACGTCCGCATTGCGGGCTCTTCCCGGACGATTCTTTTTTTCATTCATTCGTTTTCGCAAATCCCCGCCGACAAAGCTGCCAGGGCGACTCTTGAGTCTCAACACGGCATGCGCAGCTTTGGAGCATGGGTCTTTGCGGATGCACTTAGAGGCAGACCCATGACCCAGGAAACCGGCGGATTCGCCGCTTTTAATCTTAACCCGAATATTCTTGCAGCCGTCGCAGCGACCGGCTACGAAGAGCCTTCGGCGATTCAGCAGCAATCGATCCCGATCATCATGGCCGGCCAGGACATGATTGGCCAGGCGCAAACCGGTACCGGTAAAACCGCCGCGTTCGCACTGCCTATTCTGCACCGCATCGATCCTGCCAAGCGCGAACCGCAAGCCCTGATCCTGGCGCCAACCCGAGAGTTGGCGCTGCAAGTAGCAACCGCTTTTGAAACCTACGCCAAGCAAATGCCAGGCGTCACCGTTGTTGCCGTTTACGGCGGCGCACCGATGGGCCCGCAACTCAAGGCTATCCGTAATGGCGCACAGATTGTTGTCGCTACCCCGGGCCGTCTTTGTGACCACCTGCGTCGCGACGAGAAAGTGCTGTCGACCGTGAACCACCTGGTTCTCGACGAAGCTGACGAAATGTTGAAGCTGGGCTTCATGGATGACCTGGAAGTCATCTTCAAGGCTCTGCCAGCGACCCGTCAGACCGTTTTGTTCTCGGCGACCCTGCCGCAGTCGATCCGCGCCATTGCCGAACGCCATCTGCGCGATCCGCAACACGTCAAGATCCAGACCAAGACCCAGACCGTTACCGCGATCGAACAGGCTCACCTGTTGGTTCACGCTGACCAGAAGACTTCGGCCGTTCTGAGCTTGCTGGAAGTGGAAGACTTCGACGCGCTGATCATGTTCGTGCGCACCAAGCAGGCGACCCTGGATCTGGCCAGCGCCCTCGACGCCAAAGGCTACAAAGCCGCTGCGCTGAATGGTGACATCGCCCAGAACCAGCGTGAGCGCGTGATCGACTCGCTGAAAGATGGCCGCCTGGACATCGTTGTCGCGACCGACGTGGCTGCCCGTGGTCTGGACGTTCCGCGCATCACCCACGTGTTCAACGTGGACATGCCATACGACCCGGAATCCTACGTGCACCGTATCGGCCGTACCGGTCGTGCCGGTCGCGAAGGCCGTGCGCTGCTGCTGGTGACTCCACGTGAGCGCCGCATGCTGCAAGTGATCGAGCGTGTCACCGGTCAGAAGGTTGCCGAAGTGCGTCTGCCAGACGCTCAGGCTGTTCTCGATGCACGCATCAAGAAACTGACCAACAGCCTGTCGCCGCTGGTCGCTGATGCCGAATCGACTCACGGCGAACTGCTGGATCGCCTGACCGCTGACATCGGTTGCACCCCACGTGCCCTGGCTGCAGCTCTGCTGCGCAAGGCTACCAACGGTCAAGCGTTGAACCTGGCTGCGATCGAGAAGGAACGTCCACTGGTGCCGAACAACGCACCGCGTGGCGACCGTCCTGAGCGTTCCGGTGATCGTCCTGAGCGTGGTGACCGCGAGCGTCGCGCGCCAATGCCTCTGGGCGAAGGCCGTGCCCGTTGCCGCACCGCGCTGGGTGCGCGTGACGGTATCGCCGCCAAGAACCTGCTGGGCGCCATCCTCAACGAAGGCGGTCTGGCCCGTGAAGCGATCGGTCGCATCCAGGTGCGTGACAGCTTCAGCCTCGTCGAGCTGCCGGAAGATGGTCTGGACAAACTCCTGACCAAGCTGAAGGACACTCGCGTCGCTGGCAAGCAGCTGAAACTGCGTCGCTACCGCGAAGATTGATCCGCCCTTGGGCTGATTGATCGAACATGAAAAATCCCCGACTGGTTCGGGGATTTTTTTTGCCTGTCTTTCAAGATCAAAAGATCGCAGCCTGCGGCAGCTCCTACAGGGAGAACGCATTCTAAAATGTAGGAGCTGCCGCAGGCTGCGATCTTTGCTTTTGCTGTTGCATTTATCCGAAACGATAAATATCCATGCCTAATGCACCCATCGTGAATCCCCGGTGCGCCACACTGAACTCACCCCCGGCACCGCGGGCAAAATACAACGGCAACAAATGCTCATCACTCGGGTGGCTGCGCACGGCATTGGGTGCCTGCTGACGATAGTCGTGCAACGCTGCTTCGTCATTGGCGGCAAGCTTGTCGATCATCCAGTCGCGGAAATCCCTGGCCCATGGCTCGACGCTTTCCGGGCCGGCATGCCAGTCCAGCTCGCGCAGGTTGTGGGTGATGCTGCCGGAGCCGATCAGCAAAATGCCCTGATTGCGCAAACTCGCCAAGGCACGTCCGACACGGGTTTGCAGTGCCGGGCCGCCGCGGCTCGGCAGCGATACCTGCACCACCGGGATATCCGCCTGCGGGTACATCAGCGACAGGGGTACCCACACGCCGTGATCGAACGGTCGTTGCGGATCAAGGCGTGCCGACAGATCAGCAGCATTCAGCAGTTGGGCAACTTCGGCCGCCAGTTGCGGATCGCCCGGTGCGGGATATTGCACTTCAAACAGGGCGCGGGGAAAACCGCCGAAGTCGTGCCAGGTCTCCGGTTGCGGGTGGCTGCTGACCAGCAATTCCTGGCTTTCCCAATGCGCGGAAACGATGACGATGGCTTTGGGGCGGGGCAGCTCGGTCGCCAGACGCGCCAGTGCCGGGCCACTGGCACCGGGTTCCAGGGCCAGCATCGGTGAGCCGTGAGAGATAAACAGGCTGGGAAACATGGAAAGGTTCCTGAGCGGTAAGATGGCCTCATCTTCAGTCAGATCATTGATCTAAATCTAATATAAGTTTTAGCGCCTTTTGATCGAATTTTTTGGGGTGATGCATGCAGCCTGAGTTTTGGCACAAGAAGTGGGAATCCAATCAGATCGGCTTTCATCTGCCAGAGGTGAACCCGTATCTGCAGCGTCACTGGGCGGTACCGGCAACGGCGCGAGTGCTCGTGCCGTTGTGTGGGAAAAGTCTGGATTTGGCGTGGCTGGCCGCGCGCGGTCATCAGGTGCTCGGGATCGAACTGTCGGAAAAGGCTATCGAGGACTTTTTCAAGGAGCATCAAGTGCAGCCGCAGATCAGCCAGAAGGGTGCGTTCAAGGTCTATCGCGGTGACGCCATCGAGTTGTGGTGCGGCGACTTTTTTGCGCTGACGGCAGACGATGTAGCGGACTGTGCTGCGTTGTACGACCGGGCAGCGCTGATCGCCTTGCCACCAGCGATGCGTGAGCGCTATGCGGCGCATCTGCAGCAAATCCTGCCGCAAAGTGTGCAAGGGCTGTTGATTACCCTGGATTACGATCAGGCGCAGATGTCGGGACCACCGTTTGCGGTGAGCGATGATGAGGTGCAGCGCTTGATGGGTGATGTCTGGCAGGTGCGGATGCTGGAAGAGCAGGATGTGCTGGCGGAGAGTGTCAGGTTCCTGCAGGCGGGCGTGACGCGGTTGGAGGAGCGGGTTTACCGGGTTTCCTGGTGATACATTTTTGCTGACCGTGCCGGCCCCTTCGCGAGCAGGCTCGCTCCCACACTGAACCTGTATACAAGAATCCAATGTGGGAGCGAGCCTGCTCGCGAAGAGGTCATCAGCAACAACCATTATTCGCATGTACAAAAAAGGCCCGCATCACTGCGGGCCTTTTTCATGGTCACACCGGTCGAATCAACCGCGACGACGCAGCGCGTCGATACGCTCTTCCAGCGGCGGGTGGCTCATGAACATGCGGGCGAAGCCCTGCTTGATGCCGCCGTTGATGCCGAAGGCGTTCAGGGTGTCCGGCATGTGCACCGGCAGGCCCTGTTCGGCGCGCAGGCGTTGCAGGGCGCCGATCATCGCGTTGGTACCCGCCAGACGTGCGCCGGCTTCGTCGGCACGGAATTCGCGTTTGCGCGAGAACCACATGACGATGGCGCTGGCGAGGATGCCCAGAACCAGCTCGGCGAAGATCGTCGCCACGTAGTAGGCGATACCCTGGCCTTCTTCGTTCTTGAAGATCACCTTGTCGACGAAGTTGCCGATGATCCGCGCGAAGAACATCACGAAGGTGTTCACCACGCCCTGGATCAGCGCCAGGGTGACCATGTCACCGTTGGCCACGTGACCGATTTCGTGGGCCAGAACGGCTTTCACTTCATCTGGCGAAAAGCGTTCGAGCAAGCCCTGACTGACCGCGACCAGCGCGTCGTTCTTGTTCCAGCCGGTAGCAAAAGCGTTTGCTTCGTAGGCCGGGAAAATACCGACTTCGGGCATCTTGATCCCGGCTTCGCGGGACAGTTGCTCGACGGTTTGCAGCAGCCATTGCTCATGCCGGGTACGTGGCTGGCTGATGATCTGGGTGCTGGTGCTCATCTTCGCCATCCACTTGGAGATGAACAGCGAGAACAGCGAACCGGCGAAACCAAAGACCGCACAGAAAACCAGCAGCTGACTGAGATTGAGATCAACCCCGTTGGCCGCCATGAACCCGTTGAAGCCGAACAGGCTCAGGGTGATGCTGGCTATCAGCACGACCGCCAGGTTAGTGGCCAAAAACAGCAGGATGCGCATCATGGTTGTAGAAATCTCCTCAAGCTAAAGATGTAGCGTACTGCGGGGTATATAAGGTGCGGCACGGGGTGATTCAACTGAGTGACTATTTCAAACTGTGTCCTACAGCGGATTCCCTGGTCTGCAGGTCATTGCCCACCACTGAAACCGAAAGGGCTGACAGTCAGCCGCCACCCGCCGCCACTACGCCAGAGGCGTGTGGGCCATACGAACCGCAAGTGTAGAAGGCGCAGCGAGGCGGGGAGAGCAGAAGTGTTGCTGAATCAGACAGTGCGCAACGTTCGGCCGTTGCGCACCGTAGACCGGTTATTGGCGGTAGGACTTGAGGAAGTTGCCGATGCGGCCGATGGCCATCTCGAGATCGTCGACACGGGGCAGGGTCACCACGCGGAAGTGATCCGGCCACGGCCAGTTGAAGGCCGTACCTTGTACCACCAGCAGCTTCTCGGAGAGCAGCAGGTCGAGGACGAATTTTTCGTCGTTGTGGATCGGGCAGACCTTCGGATCGATCCTCGGGAACGCATACAGCGCGCCCATTGGCTTGACGCAGCTGACGCCCGGAATGTCGTTGAGCAATTCCCAGGTACGGTTGCGCTGCTCCAGCAGGCGACCCTGCGGCAGCACCAGGTCGTTGATGCTCTGATAACCGCCGAGGGCAGTCTGGATCGCATGCTGGCTGGGGACGTTGGCACACAGGCGCATGTTAGCCAGCATGTCGATGCCTTCGATATAGCTCTGGGCATTGTGTTTCGGCCCGGAGATGGCGATCCAGCCGGAGCGGAAACCCGCTACGCGATAGGATTTCGACAGACCGTTGAAGGTCAGGCACAGCAGGTCCGGCGCCAGCGAAGCGGTGCAGATGTGCACGGCGTCGTCGTAGAGGATCTTGTCGTAGATCTCGTCGGAGAACACCACCAGGTTGTGCGCGCGGGCGATTTCCAGCATGCCCAGCAACACTTCCTTCGAATACACCGCGCCAGTCGGGTTGTTCGGGTTGATGATCACCATGGCCTTGGTGTTCGGGGTGATTTTGGCCTTGATGTCGGCCAGATCAGGGAACCAGTCGGCACCCTCGTCACACAGGTAGTGCACGGCGTTACCACCGGCCAGGCTCACGGCAGCGGTCCATAGCGGATAGTCCGGGGCCGGTACCAGCACTTCGTCGCCGTTGTTGAGCAGCGCCTGCAGCGACATCACGATCAGCTCGGACACGCCGTTGCCCAGATAGATGTCTTCGATGCCGACACCTTCGACATTTTTTTGCTGGTAGTACTGCATCACCGCTTTACGGGCGCTGAACAGGCCTTTGGAGTCGCTGTAGCCCTGGGCCGTCGGCAGGTTGCGGATCACATCCTGGAGAATTTCGTCCGGCGCTTCGAAACCAAACGGTGCCGGGTTGCCGATGTTCAGCTTGAGGATGCGCTGGCCTTCCTCCTCCAGACGTTTGGCGTGCTTGAGCACCGGGCCGCGAATGTCGTAGCAGACGTTGGCGAGCTTGTTCGATTTGCTGAACTGCATGGCGATGTGATCCCGAAAATGAACGATCCAGACGGCGGATGGCCAACCGTACTGGGATTCCTGCGTCTTCGCACAGGCGGAGTCTTGCGCCGTGGCGCCGAGAATCCGTTTGAATGCGCCCGGTCTGGCTGCCAGACTGGCGTGTGACGAGGCGCAATCATACGTGCCACCCGATCCGTGGAAAAGGTACAGATCGGGCTTTTTCAGCCGCAGAGGTGTGATGATGGAAAAGTTGCAAAAAACCTTGGAAGAATGGCGGGCGATGCTCGACCCCGAGCAGTACAACGTATGTCGCCTGAGCGCCACCGAGCGACCGTTCTCTGGCAAATACAACGACACCAAAACCGACGGTGTCTATCACTGCGTCTGCTGCAATGAGCCGCTGTTCGACTCCAAAACCAAATTCGATTCCGGCTGCGGCTGGCCGAGCTTCTACGCGCCGATCGGGGAAAGCGCCATGACCGAAATCCGCGATACCAGCCACGGCATGATCCGCACCGAGGTCAAATGCGCCCGCTGCGACGCGCATCTGGGGCACGTGTTCCCCGATGGTCCGCCACCGACCGGCCTGCGGTACTGCATCAACTCGGTGTGCCTGGATCTTGAGCCGCGCGAGTGAACTGCTCGCTCGACCGGTGCGCTTGATCCACCCTGTAGGAGCTGCCGAAGGCTGCGATCTCTTGATTCTTGAAGATCAAAAGATCGTCCGAACGCGGCCCGAACCTTCGGCAGCTCCTACGGGGTTATGTGCAATTAATTAAATTGCACGCAATTTAATTGCTCGCTATGTTTACGCCTTCTTACAGAATTCAGAGTGCGGATCATGAGCGACAACCTGCTGAATATTCCTGTCACCACCATCAAGGGTGAGCAAAAGATCCTGGCCGATTTTGCCGGCAAGGCCGTTCTGGTGGTCAACACCGCCAGCAAATGCGGCTTCACCCCGCAGTACAAAGGCCTGGAAGAGCTGTGGCAGACCTACAAGGATCAGGGCCTGGTGGTGCTGGGGTTTCCGTGCAATCAGTTTGGCAAGCAGGAGCCGGGCAACGAGGGCGCGATCAGCGAATTCTGTGAGCTGAACTACGGCGTGAGTTTCCCGCTGTTCAAGAAGATCGACGTCAACGGTTCTGACGCGCATCCGCTGTTCGTGCAGTTGAAAAAGCGCGCTCCGGGTCTGCTCGGCTCCGAGGGCATCAAGTGGAACTTCACCAAGTTCCTGATCGGCCAGGATGGGCAACTGGTCAAGCGTTTCGCCCCGACCACCAAGCCGCAGGACATCAGCGGCGAGATCGAAGCCCTGCTCAAATGAACAGCCTGCCCGACGATTCGCTGAAGCTCGACAGTCAGTTGTGCTTCAAGTTGTATGCCGCGTCCCGGGCGGTGATTCGCGCTTACAAGCCGATGCTCGATCAGCTCGGCCTGACGTACCCGCAATATCTGGCGATGCTGGTGTTGTGGGAATGGCAGGACAGTGCGCCGGAGCAACCGACGGTCAAGGCCTTGGGCGAGCGTCTGGCGCTGGACTCCGGCACCCTGACGCCGTTGCTCAAGCGTCTTGAACAATTGCAGTGGGTGCAACGCCAGCGTTCTGCGCGCGACGAGCGTGAAGTGCATCTGAGCCTGACCTCCCAAGGCCAGGCGTTGCGCAAGCAGGTCGGGCCGCTCAAGGCCCGATTGTTGTGCGACAGCGGGGTGGATCTTGATCGGCTCAACGATTTGCGCAATGGCCTCGATCACCTGCTGGGGCAGATCAAAGCGCTGACGTAGTCGGAATCCACTGGTCAAGCAGGGCCGCCAGCTCTTCGCGGCGGAACGGCTTGGCCAGGTAATCGCTCATGCCGGCCGCACGGCAGCGCTCGCGTTCTTCGGACATGGCGTTGGCGGTCAGTGCGACGATCGGCAGGTGCGGCCAGCGCCCGCTCTGGCGAATCTGTCGGCTCGCTTCGTAGCCGTCCATCACCGGCATGTTGCAGTCCATCAGCACCAGATCGAACTCATCGTGCTCCAGTTGATCGAGCGCCTCGGCACCGTGGGCGGCGACCACCACTTCGCAACCAAGCTTGCCGAGCATGCCTTTGGCCACCAGCTGATTGACCGGATTGTCTTCCACCAGCAGCACCTTTGCGCGCCGCCGAACCGGCAGGCTCTCGAGCTGCGCATCGTTGATCGTGGTGACGTCCGCCAGCAGGATGCGCCGCAGGATCTGATACAACGCGTTGCGCGCCAGTGGTCGGGCCTGTTGCTGCAATGGCGCCAGCGCGGCGGCCTCTTCGCTGGGCATGAAGCTGCCATAAGCGGTGACAACGAGGATCGGCGCGCTGAGGGTCGGGCGCAGACTGAACAGGCATTCCGGGCAGTCGGTGATCAGCAGATCGGGTGACAGGCCCAGCAATGGGTCGTCCATCGTGCGCTGTTCATAGCTCACGCCCCACACTGGCAACAATGTCTTGAGTAGTTCTGCCAAGCCGCTGCTGGCCGCGGTGATCGCCAGTACCTTGCCGTGCAGCGGTGGCGGCATGACCGCTCGGGTATGGCATGGCAGCGGCAGGTCAGCGCAGAACTGGCTGCCGAAACCGGCCTCGGAACTGATGGTCAATCGGCCTTGCATGGCCTCGCAGAGGTTGTAGGTCAGTGCCAGGCCGAGGCCGGTGCCTCCGTACTGCCGGGTGATGCCGGCACCGGCCTGGGTGAACGGCTGGAAGATTTTCACCTGGGCTTCCTGAGCGATGCCGATGCCGGTGTCGCAGACCTCGATGCGCACCCCGTCGTCATGGGCTGACAGACGCACATCGACCCGGCCGAAGCGGGTGAACTTCAGGGCATTGGACAGCAGGTTGCTGACAATCTGCCGTACCCGGGTCGGATCCCCCAGCACCAGCGCCGGGAAGTACGGGTCGATCAGGCAGGTCAGCTCGACGCTGGGCGCGGCGTTCTGCGACAGCAGGTTGGCGGTGTCTTCGATCAGCGAGCCGAGATCGAACGGGATGTGTTCCAGCTCCAGTTGCCCCGCATCGAACTTGGACAGGTCGAGAATATCGTTGAGCAGTTCAACCAGCACTTTGCCCGAATCGTGGGCAATCGACAGCTGTTGCTGCTGCTCGGCATTCAGCGGCCCGTCGAGGGACAGGGCGATCATCCCCAGCAGGCCATTGAGCGGGGTGCGAATCTCGTGGCTCATGTTGGCGAGGAATGCCGAGCGCGCTTCGGCCATGTCCAGTGCAGTGCTGCGGGCTACCTCCAGTTCTTCGTTGGACTGGCTGAGCCGGGTGTTGATGGCCTTGAGCTCGGCGGTGCGGGCCGAGACGATGTGCTCCAGTTGCCCGAGGTAATCGGTCAGACGGTTTTCCGCATTGCGCCGTTGCTGGATTTCCGTGGCGATATTGTCGAACTGCTGGTTGGCGACTTTGACCAGTACGCCGATCTCGTCATTGGCGTGGCCGGCCGGACATTCGAGGGTGGTCGGCTCCGCGCTGCGTGCGTCACGCGCACTGAGTTCCCGGATCAGGCGCACCAACGGCTTGGTCAACATCACGTAGAACAGCGCCAGCAGAATGCCGGTGAGGATCAGGCTGCGGGCAAAACCGTTGAGCAGGGTGACTTCGGCGCGGCGCAGGAAGCGGCTGCCGAACGCGTAGGTGTCGACCTCAAGACTCAGCGTGCCCAGTGATTCTTCGGGCAGGTGATCGAGGTACAGGCGGTCTTCGAACTGGCGCTTGGCACCGAACAGGAAGTCGCTGATCACCCGATAACCGCTTTGCAGCTCCGGGCGTTTGACGTTGGCCAGGACATTGCCGTTGTTGTCGGTCAGTTGCGCCGAGATGATCGCCGGTGAACGCAACAGGCCCAGAGTCAGCTCCTGCGCCAGTTCCGCGTCGATGTTGTAGGCGATACGCGACGCCGGATTGTGGCTGATTTCCAGCAAAGACAGGATTTCACGGTTGATGGAGGCGTCTTCGCTGGCATAATCGATGCCGATCTGCAGCAGGCTGAGCAGCGTGCCCAGAATGAACCCGACCAGCACAGTGAATCTGGCTTGCTTGTATGACAGCCGGTGGGTGAATTTGATATCCATGGGGTGTTGAACCACTTCCGTTTCCCTTCGCTGCTCAAGCATAGTCGATCATGTATGGATACCGAGGTTCCCGAATCGCCTTGTAACAAGGCCTGAGCGGGGATTGAGGTCTGTCTGTCGTCGCTGGATCGACATCATCACTGTGAACGTGCCCGAGGAGAAGACGTGGATTCCCGATTGAATGCTTTTCTTGAACGTGCCGAGTCGGTTCTGGCGCGGATCGAACCCCTGCTGCCGGCGCCGCGTCCGCTGATCGACTGGGAAACCTGCCTGGCCGCGCGCTGGCAGCGTGACGGGCGCAGCGGGTATTTGCTGCCGCTGGAAGTCAGCCTCGACATGCGCCTGTCCGACCTGATCGGTGTCGACCGTCAGTTGGAGCAACTGGGCCGCAACACCCAACAGTTTCTCGACGGCATGCCGGCCAACCATGCGCTGCTCTGGGGTTCGCGCGGCACCGGTAAATCCTCGCTGGTGCGGGCGCTGCTGGCCGAACACGCCAAGGCCGGCCTGCGTTTGATCGAGATCGAGCGCGACCATCTGGCCGACCTGCCGCGGGTGGTCGAGCAGGTCGCCAAATTGCCGCAGCGCTTCGTGCTGTTTTGCGATGACCTGTCGTTCGAATCCGGCGAAGGCGATTATCGCGTGCTGAAAAGCGTGCTCGACGGCTCGCTCGAACAGGCCCCGGAAAACGTTCTGCTGTACGCCACTTCCAACCGCCGCCATCTGGTGCCGGAAAAGGAAAGCGACAACGAGAACTGGAAACGCGTCGATGGCGAACTGCACCCGAGCGAGGCGGTGGAAGACAAGATCGCCTTGTCCGACCGTTTCGGCCTGTGGCTGTCGTTCTATCCGTTTACCCAGGAACATTTCCTCAACGTCGTCGAACACTGGATCGGCCAGTTGGCCGCCAAGGCCGGCTTGTGCTGGCAGCGCGACGAAGAGCTCGACATCCTCGCCGTGCGCTGGGCCACCGGGCGCGGCAATCGCAACGGACGTTGCGCGTACCAATTCGCCCGTTACTGGGTGGGACTGAAATTGTTGGAGCACAAGGCATGATTGATTTGCAACAAAGCGGCCAGGGCCTCGAAGGCTACGGCATGTTGGCCGCACAACTGGAATCGCTGCTGGCGGACGAGCGCGATTTCATCGCCAACGCCGCGCAGTTTTCGGCATTCCTGTTCAACCAGCTCGACGATTTGAACTGGGCCGGTTTCTACCTCAATCGCAACGACGAACTGGTGCTTGGCCCGTTTCAGGGGCAGATCGCCTGTGTGCGCATTCCGTTCGGTCGCGGTGTGTGTGGCGCGGCAGCGGCCAGTCGGCAGACCCAGCGCGTTGAAGACGTGCATGCGTTCCCCGGTCATATCGCTTGCGACAGCGCCTCCAACAGCGAGCTGGTAGTGCCGCTGGTCAAGGACGGTCGGCTGATCGGCGTACTCGATCTCGACAGCCCGAAACTGGCGCGTTTCGGCACTGACGATCAGGCCGGTATCGAGCAACTGGCGGCAATCTTCCTGCGTCTGACCGACTGCTGATCAGGCGCTCAGGCCAGCCTTGCGCAGCAGGCTGGCCGGATCCACCGCATCGATCTGGCGCGGATCGAGAAACCGTGCGGCGTACTGCATGTACACCCCATCGTTGATGAACAGCGCAAACAGCTCGGAGTCGATGTGCGCCTCGCGGGACATGGTGGCCATGATCCCCAGGGCTTCACTCAAGGATTTGGCCTTCTTGTACGGCCGATCGGCCGCTGTCAGGGCCTCGAAAATATCGGCAATCGCCATCATCCTCGCCGGCAGGCTCATGTCGTCGCGTTTCAGGCGTTTGGGGTAGCCGCTGCCGTCCATCTTTTCGTGATGCCCACCGGCAATTTCCGCAACGCTGTCCAGGTGCCCGGGGAAGGGCAGGTGGCTGAGCATCAGAATCGTCTGCACCATGTGGTGATTGATGATGTAGCGCTCTTCGCGGGTCAGCGTGCCCTTGGCAATGCTCAGGTTGTACAGTTCGCCGCGATTGTATTTGTAACGCGGTACATCCAGTTTGAACCCCCACGGATTGTCTTCCGGAATCAGCTCGCTGTCGGCGCGTTCGATCAGGTGTTCGGACTTGTCCGCCAACAGTGGCTCGCTGACTGGCAGATTCGCCGCCGGCGTTTGCGCCTGGCGGCGGTTTTCCTCCCATGAGACCCCCAGTCGATCATCGAGGGTGCGCGTCCAGCGGTGCTTGGCAATGCGCTCAAGGCGCTGCAGATCGGCGGGTGCCATGGTCTCACCGCCCAGATTGCAGCGCGCGACAAAGGCAAAGTCAGCGTCCAGCTGCGTCAGCGTGGCGTCACGCAGTTCGCTCAGTTGCGCCTCATTGCCGCCCAGCGCCAGCGCCTGCCAGTAACTGATCCAGGCATCGCGCTTGAGCACTTCGAAACGGGTGCGGATTTCGTGGATGCGATCATTGAGGGTTTCCAGTTTGGTTGCCTTGTCGACGACGTATTCCGGTGTCGTGACCTTGCCGCAATCGTGCAGCCAGGCCGCGATGTGCAGGGCTTCCCATTCGTCTTCACTGGGCTGATAGCTCTGGAACGCCGGCGCCTGGCTGGCGGCCGCGGCCTGCGCGAGCATCAGGGTCAATTCCGGCACACGCTGGCAGTGGCCGCCGGTGTAGGGGCTCTTGGCGTCGATGGCGCCGGCCAGCAACTGTATGAACGCGTCGAGCAACTGCTTCTGCTTCGCTTGCAGGCGCTGACTTTCGATACTCACCGCCGCCCCGCCCGAGACTGCTTGCAGGAAGGCGATGCGGTCCGGGCGCAGTTTCTCCAGGTCCTGAGCGCTGCCGCTGTCGTTGATCAGCAAAAGCAGCAGGCCGATGGTTTCGTTGTGGCGGTTGCGCAGGCGGATTCCGATCAGGTGGATGCGCGGCGACGCCATTGCCAACAAGACCTTCTGCAAGTCCCCGGCCTGCTCGAAGCCAAGGCTGCTGACCACATTGTCAGCGTTGATCAGTTGCTGAAACCACGCCGGCCCTTGATCGGCCAAGAGATCCCGGCCCAGCACAGCGAACTCGCCCGGCTCGTGCGAGGCGCCATCAATGACCAGTCCGTAAGGCTCCATCCGGTTGCCATCGCTTTCGCGCAGATAGATCAAACCCGCCTGCGCCTGGGCGATCTGCACCGTTTCGAACAGCACCCGTTGCAGCAGCGGGGCGAAGCGGGTTTCGGCGCAGAGGCTGTCGGTGATGCGGAAGAAACTGGCGAGCGTGTCCTTCATGCGCGCCATCGACAGGCTCAACTGGTCAACCTCCAGCACCGGCGAGCGGCGGGTGACCGGAAAGTTGAAATCGAAACTGCGGATCGCGTCGGCTTCCTTGACCAGCGCGTGCAATGGTTTGACCAGAATCCGCGAGATCAGCCAGCCCAGCGGCAGGCACAGCAGCAAGGTCGCCAGGGTGATCAGTGCGCCTTGCCAGCGCATGCGGTAGGCGTCGGCCAGCAACTCATCCTCTGGCACCAACAGGGCCATTTGCAGGCCTCTCGGCCCACCCTCTTGCAAATGGCTGCGGGCGACGATCCAGTGGCGGCCATCGACGTTCAGCCGTTTGCCCTGATGCGTGGTGGACAGCAATGCGTGCAGGTTCGGACTCAGGTCAGCGGCCTTGGCCAGGCGTGCGCTGCTGCCGTCGACAATCAGCTGGCGGCTGTCGGGATAGGCCACGGCGTTGCCATCGGCATCGAACAACACGATTTCGGTGGAGGGGGTGACCACGTGTTTGAGCAGGGTGGCCGAGAGTGCTTCCAGCGTCAGGTCGGCACCGATCACACGGGTTGCGCCGCTGCGTCGGGCCAGGGTGGTGCCCACGTTGTGCGTGGAGAAAAACACATAGGGTTCGGTGGTGATCTGATCTCCCTGTTGCAGGGCGTTGCTGTACCAGTTGCGGGTCCGTGGGTCATAGCGGTCGTCGGGATTGTCCTGGCGCCCGACGGGCGTCAGCGCCTGGTCGAAGAACAGTGACTGCGACGACGTAGCGCCGCTGGCATCGTGCTCGATGCTCCAGACCTGATAGGCCGCGGTCGGTGGCGCCTTGAGCAGGATTTTCAGGGCGCTGGTACGCAACGGCCGAACCATGAAGAAGTCGCCGTTGCCGTAGCCCAGATACAGCGAAGCGAGATCGGTATTGTCCTTGAGTGACTGACTGAACGGCTTGAGTAGCGCCAGGCGCTGTTGCAGGTTCGTAGCCCCGGCCGCCTGGTTGTCGGCCAGGAGGCTCAGCAGATGGCGGATCGGTTCGTAGGTTGAATGCAGGTCCAGGCGCACGTCCTGTTCGATGCGATTGAACAGGTTTTCACTGCTC
Source organism: Pseudomonas sp. B21-051 (assembly GCF_024748795.1). Lineage (NCBI taxonomy): Bacteria > Pseudomonadati > Pseudomonadota > Gammaproteobacteria > Pseudomonadales > Pseudomonadaceae > Pseudomonas > Pseudomonas sp. B21-051. Next base: position 4,131,751 of record NZ_CP087166.1, on the reverse strand, counting down.
GACAGGATGATCCTGGTGGTCTGGCGATAATTGAACAGCCCCAGCACGACGCCTGTGAGCAACAGCAGAAAGGTGAACATGACGCTGATGTGCACGTGCAACGGGAACCGGCGTTGATCCGGGCGCAGTGGGCTGGGCATTGCTGACTCTCCATTGAAGTAAACACACTGCTCAGCGTTCAAGCATAGTTAAGGCTCGGTCATTGTGCTTTCTGCGAACGGTTCCAATTGTTGCTGCAACGCCTGCTCCAGTTCGACCATCGCCGCGTCGGTAGCCTTGATGCAGCGCACGATGGCCGGCACGGAAGTTGTCTGCAGACAGGCTTGTTCCAGCGCATCGCAGCAGACGATCAGGCGCGAGGCTTGCGCGATTCGGGCGGCGCCCTTGATCTTGTGCGCCACCACCGCCAACGCCTCACGATCATTGTGCGGCGCCAAGGCCAGCAGCTCCTCACGATCGAGGCGGCTGCTCTTGAGCAATTGCGCGAGCAGACGTCGGGCTTGAAGCGGATTGCCGCCCGTCAATTGATTCAAACCCTCGAGATTGAACGCAGGTTCAGGGGTTGCCGGTTGCAGCCCGTTGACCCACTGGCTCAGCGCACTGAGGCTCAGGGGTTTGAACAGGCAGTCATTCATGCCGGCCTCTTTGCAGCGCTGCACTTCCTCGGGCTGCGCGTTGGCCGTAAAGCCGAGAACCGTACAGGACGGGCGGCCACTGGCTTGTTCTTCCTGGCGGATAGCCGCCGCCAATTCGTAGCCGTTCATCAGCGGCATGTTGCAGTCGGCGATGACCAGGTCGAACTCACCGGCCTGCCACTTCGCCAATCCGCTGCGGCCTTCTTCGGCAAGGCTGAAGCGATGCCCGAGGAACTCCAGTTGCTGGCACATCAGCAGGCGATTGGCGGGGTGGTCGTCGACCACCAGAATGTTCAGCGGCGCGCCAGATACGCGGATCGGCGGTTCGGTTTTCGCTGTGGCCGCCCTGCATGGCAGCGTTTGCAGGGGCAGCGACAGGCAGACCTGGGTGCCGATCCCCGGCTGACTGCTCAATTGCAGCTGACCGCCCATCATTTCACAGAGGTTGCGGCTGATCACCAGTCCCAGTCCGGCGCCACTGCGGGCCTGCTGGCGGCCACTGTCAGCCTGGGCGAACGGCTCGAACAGGCGTTGCTGATCTTCAATGCTGATGCCGACGCCAGTGTCGTGGATCGTCAATTGAACCAGCGAACGCATGCCGGCGGCATTGGGCAGCACGTCCAGGGTGACCCGCACCTGCCCGCTCTGGGTGAATTTGATGGCATTACTGATCAGGTTCGACAGGATCTGCTTGAAGCGCAGCGGATCCAGTTCCACATCGATTTCGAGTCCCGGAGGATTGACGGTCAGGGGCAGGGCGAGGTTTTTCTGACGAGCAAGGCCGTCGAAGATCCTCACCACCGAAGCGACGGTGTCGACCAGATTGACCCGCTCGGGAGTCAGACTCAGGCGTCCGGACTCGATCCGAGCAATATCGAGAATGTCGCCGATCAGCCCCAGCAGATCCTTGGCCGAACAGTAGGCGGTTTCGATCGACGAGCGATCCGGCGCCTGATCGGTCATGCGTTCGAGCGTCAATTCGAGCATGCCGATAATGGCATTCATCGGCGTACGGATTTCGTGGCTCATGGTCGCCAGAAAGGTACTTTTGGCACGGTTGGCGTTGTCCGCCTGCTCCTTGGCCGTGCGCAGTTCATCGAACAGCTGGCGGCGGTCACTGATATCGATCCAGCCACCGATGATCCCTTGTACATCGCCGCAGGAGTCGCGGTAAGGCAGGATCCAGTGATAGATCGTCAGACGCCGGCCACCGATGTGCAACGGCCGGTCGAGCAGCAGCGGCGTTCCCTCGGCCACAACCCGCTGGTAATCCGCCTCGAAGGCCCGGGCTTCGAAGGCATTGCTCAGGGTGCCTTGCATGACGCTTTTGCCGATCACGTCTTCGCGTTTGGCGTTAAAGGCTTCGAGGTAGCTGTCGTTGCAGCTTTGCAGCAAGCCCCGGCGGTCACGCACGTAGATCGGATGAGGGGTGCCGTTGACCAGTGAACGCATGAATTCGAACTGATCATTGAGTGCCCGCTCGGCAGCCTGGCGTTGCTTGATCTGGCGCCGCATGTAGGCGTTCCAGATCAGGGATAACAGCAGTAGCAGGCAGGCTGCGCCGATCAGTTGGTAAAACAGACGCTGATAGTGATGCCAGTTGCTTTGCGCCGCATTGGAAAAACCGCGCCAGCGGCTGTTGATGACCCCCAGCTCTTCGGGGCTGATGCTCAGCAGTGCCTTGTCGAGGATCGAGCCGAGTTCGCTGTTGTCACGGGCTGTAGCCAGCGAAAAGGCTGCCTGACGGGTGCCAAGGGTGGTGGTGATCTGCAGCTGATGCTCGAAGATCCGCGACGAAATCAGATAGTTGGCGATCACTAGCGAGGCGACGGCACCATCGGCCTTGCCTTCGGCGAGCAAGGTCGCGGCGCCGAAGGTGTCGGAGGTTTCGGTCAGGCGGATATCGGGGAACTCGCGGCGCAGGTAGTCGACCATGGGGCTGCCTTGGGCAATCGCCAGATATTTGTCCTTGAGCTGCGTCGGATGGGTCGGGCTGTCAGTGGATTTGCGGGTCAGCAGGACGAAGGAGTTTTCCAGATAGGGGCGGCTGAATTGCAGGGTCTTCTCCCGTTGCGGGCTGGGTAGCAACGCCGCGATCAGGTCGGCCCGATGCTGATTGATCTGCTCGACCATATCGCCGTCGCTGCGGCTGCGCACCAGTTCGAAGCGCATGCCGGTACGCAGGCGCAGCAATTCGAGCAGGTCTGCGGTGATGCCGCGCAGATTGCCGTCACTGTCAAAGAATGTCAGCGGCGCGAACGCCTCGTTCACCACCACGCGCAGCACCGGATGTTGTTTGAGCCACTGTTCTTCGTGGTGGGTCAATTGCAGTTTCTGGTCGGTCAGCAGGATGTCGCTGCCGGCGCTCCAGCGCTTGGCGATGCTGTCGCGTTCACTGGCCGGTATGGCCTGCAGTGCGGTGTTGATGATGGCCAGCAGTTGCGGGTTGTCGGCGTGCACGGCAAAGCTGAAACCATGGGCTTCCTGTTTACCGAAATTGGCCATGCGGATGTTGTTCAGGTAGCCCTTGTTGATCATGTAGTGGGTGGAAATGGTATCGCCCAGAAACACATCGGCCTGATCGAACGCCACCGCGTTGATTGCGTTTTGATAGGACGGGTAGGACGTCAGGATGGCTTTGGGGTACAGCGCTTTGACTTCGTCCTGCGGCAGATAGTGATAGACCATGCTCAGACGCAGTCCGGCCAGGCCCTCGGTGAGCGTACGCGTCTCGTCTTCGCGGGTGACCAGTACCGGCTGGTCGATGGCGTAGGGGGTTGAAAGCAGGATGTCGGCGTTACTGGCCTCGAAGCCGTTGGCGGTACCGAGCATATCGACCTGTCCGGCTATCAGAGCGCGTACCGCGGCTTCCCGTGAGGCAAAGCGCTTGACCCGGACTGGCAACCCCACAGCCTGTTCGAGCAGGCCGGCATAGTCGGCAGTAAAGCCTTCGTAATCACGACCGCTGGCGGTCATGTCGAACGGCGGATAATCCGGTGCGGAAGTGCCCAGTATCAGTTCGCGGCGAGTCTGTAACCATTGCCGTTGCGCGGGCTGCAGGTGCATGGTCAGCGCTTCGTGGCCCGAACGGCTGCGCAGCACATAATCCTGCGCTGTGACAAGGTCGGCCTGTGCCTGAGTAGTCAGGCACAGGCTTGCGCACAATATGGCGAGATAGATCTTTAAACGACTGGGCATTCAGGCTCTCACACTAGCGCGTTGCGCTTGGCCATCTCGATAAGTTCCACCAGGGATCTGGCTTTCAGTTTCTGCATCAAACGTTTTTTATAAGTGCTGACGGTTTTGTTACTGAGGAACATGCCCTTGGCAATTTCCTTGTTGGTGCGCCCTTGGGCAAATAACTGCAGAACCATGAGTTCGCGGTCATTGACGGCTTTGAACAATTCCAGCTCGGCGTAACGCACATCGTCACTGCGTACCGGATTCAATGCCTGACTGGGGAAATAGTTGTAACCGGAAAGTACCGCTTTTATGGCGCTGACCAGTTCGCTCAAGTCTTCTTCCTTGCACACATAACCGGATGCGCCGGACTGCATGCAGCGAATGCCGAACAGGGTCGGGCATTGCGCCGTCAGTACCAGGGTCTTGAGCGGAGTGCCCATGGCATTGAAGCGGGCGAGCACTTCCAGGCCGTCGAGTTTGGGAATGCTGATATCGAGGATGATCAGGTCGGGCATGCATTCGCGGACCATTTGCATGGCATCGACCCCGTTATCGGTTTCGCCGACGACCTTGTAACCTTCATGCTCGAGGAGCATTCGAACGGCAAGTCGGATGACGGGGTGATCATCGACAATAAAAACGGAGTTCATAATCAAATCCCATACGTACGCGAATAAAGCGCGCACCTTAGCTCAGATAAATGAGCGATCGCATGAACTCACAGGGCTCTAGCAGCAATATAGGATAAGTCCTACACACTAAAGAGAAATTGGCTACGACAAAACTCTGTGTCGCGTAAGGAAGTGTTTAGATTATTTGTTTATCTGAATGTTTTAAGTTGCTGTTGGATTATTGAGAAAACAGCGTTTGTTTGAGTTCTGTCGTCGTTAAACGGATTACGTTTGGTCTGCGCGCCTATCGAACACCGCTGAGCCACTTTAATGGACCAATCCTTCAACCGGGCGTCGCACTGACCCGGTTGAGGAAGGTACCACTGTCAGTGGCTGGAGCGCCCGGTCATTTCCAGCGCCATGTCACTGGCGTAGCTGTCGGTCATCCCGGCGATGAAGTCGATCATGCGCAGAAACGAGGTATGCAGCGGCCCGTGGGGATCCGGTGCATTGTTGCCCAGCAGGTCGAGGATGCGGCGGCTCTTGAACGACGGCGTGCGGCCGCCATGTTGCTCCAGGGCCGCGCCGCAGAACGCGTTGAGGAGGATTTCCAGGGTGGTGTAGGCGCCGATTTCATGCAGCGTCTTGCGCTTGTCCTGGAAGATTTTCTTGCGGGCGATGTCCTTGGCGTTCAGTACGCAGCGTTTGGCCGGGCCGTGCATGTGTTCCACCAGGTCGCCGTGCAGGGTGCCGGCCAGCAGCGCATCCTGTTGCTCGACGAATGCCCTGGCAGCGGCGTTGGTCAGGTGCTCGATGGCCTTGCCGCGCAGGATCGCCAGTTTGCGTCGACGCGAATCCTGCGGGCCGAGCTGGCGATAGGTTTCCGGCAGATCGTCACCGACCAGACCGAGCAGCAGCGATTCAACCTCCGCGTACTCCAGCAGCTCCATTTCCAGGCCGTCTTCGAGGTCGATCAGCGCATAGCAGATGTCGTCAGCCGCCTCCATCAGGTACACCAATGGGTGCCTTGCCCAGCGCTGGTCTTCCAGTTGCGGCAGACCGAGCTTGTGGGCGATCTGCTCCAGCAGCGGCAGTTCGCTCTGATAGCAGCCGAATTTGTGTTTCTTGTAGCCCAGCGAGTCGGCGTGACGTGCGGTCCACGGATACTTCAGATAGGTGCCGAGGGTGGCGTAGGTGAGGCGGGTGCCACCGTCGAACTGGTGATACTCAAGCTGAGTCAGCACCCGGAAGCCTTGCGCGTTGCCTTCGAAATTGAGGAAGTCGCCGCGCTCGGCTTCGCTCATGCCGTCGAGCCAGCCGCGCCCGGCCGCCTGCTGGAACCAGTGCCGGATCGCGTCTTCACCGGAGTGGCCGAACGGCGGATTGCCGATGTCATGGGCCAGGCAGGCCGATTGCACGACCATGCCCAGATCGCTCGGGTCGCACCAGTCGGGCAGGGCGCTGCGCAAGGTTTCCCCGACGCGCATGCCCAGCGAGCGCCCGACGCAGCTGACTTCCAGCGAATGGGTCAGACGGGTGTGGATGTGGTCGTTACTCGATACCGGATGCACCTGGGTCTTGCGGCCCAGACGGCGGAAGGCGCCGGAGAAGATGATGCGGTCGTGGTCTTTGTGGAACGGGCTGCGGCCCAGCTCTTGCGGGCTGTGCAGCGGTTTTCCAAGGCGTTCGCGGTTGAGCAGGGTCTGCCAATCCAAGGCTGGTTCTCTCCGTCGGTGACTGGGATGACTGTTGCCCTAGCTTCCCGGTTCAGCCACGCCCCTGCAAGCGGAACTACAAACCCGCAGCATCAATATCGATCAGCAGCAGGCGTTCGCCGTTATCGAAGAACTGGCCGGCGGTCAGGCAATACTGGTTGCTCGTGGCATCACGGTAGGTATTGGACAGGGTCAGGCGTCGCTCTTCCCAGCCCTCGGCGAGCAAATGATAAAAGTACGGACGCCATGACCAGTTGTGTCCCAGGTAGCGGTTATCGGCGACCCAGCGGTTGTGCCGCCATTCGAGGTTGGGCGTGAGTTGAGTGCCGTGACGGTCGCATTGGTAGAACCGCAGCAACCACGGGAAGGCTTCCAGTTGCGGCAGCGCACTCAGCGGCGCGTGGGCCTGCGCCCAGGCCTGGAGGATCGCCATCAGTTCGCCGAGTTGCTGGCGCATCTGCATCAGGCGCCCGCGTTCGGCCAGTTTCTGCCGCACGTAACGCTGGCGCAGTTCGGCGAAGCGCTGCACAAAGGCGTCGGTTGGGTAAAACGCTTCCTGCGCCCGGGCGAACAGGAAACCCTGAACGTAGCGTGAACCACATTCCAGGGCGAAATTGAGCTGGGCCTCGGTTTCCACACCTTCGGCAATGATCCAGCAACCGGTCTTCTCGGCCATTTGCGCCAGTGCCTTGACCACATCGCTGCTCGGCCCGCCCAACGCGGCGGCCTGAAACAGGCGCATGTCGAGCTTGAGAATGTCCGGCTGCAACGCCAGCACCCGATCGAGCTGCGAGTAACCGGCGCCGAAGTCATCGATAGCGATCCGCGCTCCGGCCTCGCGATAGCGCGCGACCACTTCGGCCAGGCGCTGACCATTGCCGCCCAGTTCAGTGATCTCGAACACGATGCGTTGCGGATCGACGCCGTGGCGCAGCATTTGTTTGAGGCTTGGCAATGGCTGATCGGCGCGCAGGCGACTGATCCAGCGTGGCGACATGTTCAAGCTGAGAAACCACTCGGCGGGGGCTTCATGCAGTCGGCTCAGGGCGTTGTCGCGGATCTGTCGGTCGAGGCGGCGCAGGGCGATGGCGGGTGTGCGCGCGTCGGCGAACAACGGCCCGACCGAGGCCAGTTGGCCGTCAGGCTGGCGCAGGCGACCCAGTGCTTCGACGCCTGCAATACGTCCGGTAGCGGTATCGATGAAAGGCTGAAAGCAGGCGAGCGGTTGCCCGTCGATCACGGAGCCTCCTTAGTCGTTCTTGTTCTGGATGAACCCGCCGACCGGGTAGGCACGCGGGATTGAATCTCTTGGTAAAGAGGTTCAATCCCGCGGGTATTGCAAGAATGCAGCCAGATGCGTGGGCTCAGCGTTTGCTTGAGCTCTGCATCACCAGTTTGATCAGCGGCCCGAGGCTGGTGCCCAGCCGAATCAGTCGGGTCAGCCCGCCGACACCGCCGCTTTTTGCGCCCTTGCCGGTGATGAAACCCAGCAGGGTGACGGCGGCCACGCCCCAGAGCGGCGCGTGCTTGATGCCGAAACCGCCTTGGAGGTTTTGCGTCATGCCGCGCATGCGTTGCAAGGGTTGCAGCACTTGCCCGGCTTCGTGGCGGATTTCCTGACGATGCATTTCCATGCGCAGACGGATCAGCGCTTTGCGCATTTCCCGGCGCGAGCTGTTGTGTGGCAGTTCAGGCAGGCTCATGGCAGCAGGCGCTCCCGATCATTGGCCAATTCTTCCAGTGTGCCGTGGAAGGGCGAGGATTCATCGAAGACTGCTGCCTTGAGGCGTAAACCGCAGAAAGCGGCGGCCAGGGTGTAGAACACGCACAGACCGATGATCGCTGCCAGGCGATAGGTATCCCAGAACACGATCAGCACCAGTGTCGACAGACCGACCAGTAACAGCAGGGCAAACACCAGCGCCAGACCCGCGAACAGCAACAGGCTGACGGTGCGTGCTTTCTGCTCCTGCAATTCGATGCCGAACAGCTCGACATGGCTGTGCAGCAAGCCCAGAACAGCGGCGCCCAGACGCCGCGTGGAGGAAGTAGTGCCCGACCCCAGGCCGGATTCGCCGATCGACATGATCAGCGCCGAGTGGCCAGCAGGCCAATCAGGAAGCCCACCCCGGCGGCGATGCCCACTGATTGCCAAGGGTTGGCCGACACGTAGTCTTCGGTGGCGGTGACCGCTGCCTGGCCGCGATCACGCAGGGTGTCTTCGGTCAGCTTCAGGGTTTCCCGGGCGCGCAACAGGCTGTCGTGAATCTGATCACGCAGCTCATCAGCCTGATCGCCCGCCAGGGACGCGGTGTGTTCGAGCAGCCGCTCGGTGTCGGCGACCAGAGTCTGGAAGTCGTTCATCAGGATTTCTTGAGCAGTCTTTGCCTTGATGCTGGCCATGGGTGGATCTCCGTAAGTGACGTCTGAAGCGTTCGAGTATGAGCCTTGCGCGAAGGTTCAGTAGAAATGACTGGTACAGCTTTTGCTATGTCGTGGTGCGTCCTGCTGCCGCTGTGCGCTGTTGGCGGGCGTGCATGCAGCAAAACCTTAACTCAAATAATCCTGGTTCGTGTCAGGACATCGACCTTGTGCGCCAAAGCGGTTCATCGCAGCTTCACTGCGCAGACCGACCGGTCGCAACTTGGTGCATGAATTGTCCGCGCGAACCGCTTTGGTGCCTTTTTAGCCTTCAGGTCTGCCTCTTTATGGAAAATCTGCAAAGCGCTGTGGACACACTGGTTCATAGTTCCAACACGTTGTTCATTCTGATCGGTGCGGTGATGGTGCTGGCGATGCACGCCGGTTTCGCCTTCCTTGAAGTCGGCACGGTGCGTCAGAAAAACCAGGTCAATGCACTGTCGAAAATTCTCAGCGACTTTGCCGTTTCGACCCTGGCCTATTTCTTTATAGGCTATTGGATCTCCTACGGGGTGACCTTCATGCAACCGGCGGCGGTGCTGAGTGCCGATCACGGTTATGGGCTGGTGAAGTTTTTCTTCCTGCTGACCTTTGCTGCAGCCATCCCGGCGATCATCTCCGGCGGCATCGCCGAGCGCGCGCGATTCGTTCCGCAGCTGTGCGCGACGGCGCTGATCGTGGCGTTCATCTACCCGTTTTTCGAGGGCATGGTCTGGAACGGCAACTACGGTCTGCAGGCCTGGCTGACGGCACGTTTTGGTGCGGCGTTCCATGATTTCGCCGGATCGGTGGTGGTGCACGCCATGGGCGGCTGGCTGGCGCTGGCGGCGGTATTGCTGCTTGGCCCGCGCAACGGCCGTTATCGCGACGGGCGTCTGGTGGCATTCGCGCCGTCGAGCATTCCATTTCTGGCGCTGGGTTCATGGATTCTGATTGTCGGCTGGTTCGGCTTCAACGTGATGAGCGCGCAGACCTTGCAGGGTGTCAGCGGTCTGGTGGCGGTCAACTCGCTGATGGCCATGGTCGGCGGCACGGTGGCGGCGCTGATCGTCGGGCGCAATGACCCGGGCTTCCTGCACAACGGCCCGCTGGCCGGGCTGGTGGCGATCTGTGCCGGTTCCGACCTGATGCATCCGGTGGGTGCGCTGGTGACTGGCGCGATTGCCGGTGCGCTGTTCGTCTGGTGCTTTACCGCCGCGCAAGTCAAATGGCGCATCGACGATGTGCTCGGCGTGTGGCCATTGCACGGTTTGTGCGGGGTGTGGGGCGGGATCGCCTGCGGCATCTTCGGCCAGACTGCGCTGGGTGGCCTCGGCGGTGTCAGCCTGATCAGTCAACTGATCGGCACTGCGCTGGGTGTGCTGGTCGCGCTGGCCGGCGGATTCGTCGTCTACGGCGTGATCAAGGCCTTGCACGGCCTGCGCCTGAGTCAGGAACAGGAGTATTACGGCGCCGATCTGTCGCTGCACAAGATCGGCGCGGTCAGTCAGGACTAGGCTTCCTTGTCTTCGGCGCCGGGGTAGAAGCCGTGCAACAGGCGATAGCGATCAATGCGCACCTGATCGATCTTCTCCTGCACCTGATGCGCCGGCAGCCCGAGCATAATCAAGGCGTGGGAGGCGAGCATCAGGCTCGATTCCAATAGCTCCGGCACCACTTCGGTGGCGCCGGCGGCTTTGAGTTCGGCCCATTGGCTGTCGTCGCGGGTACGCACCAGGATCGGTATCCGCGCATGAAGCCGGCGCGCTTCCTTGAGAATCCGCAGGCTGACATCGCTCTGATCCACGGCGATCACCAGCAGCCGCGCGCGCAACAATCCGACCGCGGTCAGCAGGTCGCCGCGCGACGAGTCGCCGTAATGCACCTCGCTTTCGCCGGACGCGGCTTCCTGCACGCGCACCGGATCGTTGTCCAGCGCGATATAAGGCTGCTTGGCATTGCGCATGAAGCGGCCGATGGATTGGCCGACACGGCCGTAGCCACATATCACCACGTGCTGATCCAGCCCGGCGTTGAGGGCGCTGATTTCCTCGATTTGCGCCTCCTGATTCGGCTTGCGGTGCAGGCCCGCGGCAATGCGCGGAGCGGCGCGCAATAGCAGTGGCGTCAGCAGCATCGAACAGAAGGTGGCCGCGAGCAACAGGGCGCCCAACTCGGCAGGCAGCATCTGGTTCTGTTGCATCTGCGCCATCAAGGCGAAGCAGAACTCCCCGCCCTGCGCCAGGGCCAAGCCGCTGCGCCAGGCAGTTTCGTGATCGCTGCCGCGCCACTTCACCAACAGCGCGACGACAATGCCTTTGATCAGCATCAGACCAAGGGTCAGGCCGAGAATCAGCAAGCTGTGACTGACAAACAGTTGCAGGTCGATCAGCATGCCGATGCTGACGAAAAACACTCCGAGCAGGATGTCGCGAAACGGCCGGATATCGGCCTCGATCTGATGGCGATAGTGGCTCTCGCCGAGCAGCATCCCGGCCAGAAATGCGCCAAGGGCAGGGGACAGGCCCAGCAGGTGCGTCAGCCAGGCGGTCAATAGCACAATCACCAGCGCCAGCAGGACGAACAATTCCGCCGAGCGCGAGGCCGCCACTTCGTGGAACAGCCTTGGCAGCAACCAGCGGCTGGCCAGCAGCAGACCGAAAAACAGCACCACGGTCTTTACCAGCGTCAGCGGCAGCGCCCAGTACCAGGCTTGCGCGCTGCTCCCGGCGAATACCGGCACCAGGGTCAGCAATAACACCGCCACCACGTCCTGAAACAGCAAGACCCCGACAGCGTTTTGCCCGTGACTGCTGAACACTTCGCCCAGGCTGCTCAACTCCTTGGTGACAATCGCCGTCGACGACAGAGACAGCCCGGCGCCAAGCATCAGGGCCGGGGTCATCGGCATGCCCAGCAGGATCAGCACCAATCCCAGTAACGCCGTGCTGAGCAACACCTGCTGACTGCCCAGGCGAAACACCACCTGGCGCAGCGCGATCATTTTCGACAGGGAAAACTCCAGGCCCAGCGAAAACAGCAGAAACACTATGCCCAACTCGGCCACGTCCGGCAGGTGCTCGCTCTCGTTGATCCAGTCTAATGCAGTGGGCCCTACCAACAATCCTACGCAGAGATAGCCCAGCACCGGCGGCAAGCGCAGGCGGCGAAACAGGGCAATCATCACCAGGGATGAGGCGAGAATGATCAGCAGGTTGGCAAACACTAGGCACTCCGATGTCAGGCTCAGGCTTCTCAAGCGTAGAGGCAAAAAGCGCGGGAGCATGGCCTGATTGGCTTTTCTGTGGACTGATTTGCGTCAGGGTTTTGCGTACTGGTTGCCGTGCTCGGGCCTTTGGGCGGCAGCGGCTCGACGGGTTTTAGAGGCAGGCCTAGAATGAATGCTCATTTTTCCGGTTGAGCGATCATGCCTCCTGAATGTCAGTTGTTCGGCACCTTGGGATGCCATTTGTGTGAGGTGGCAGAGGCCGAGTTGATGCCTTTTGTCGAGCATGGGCTGCTGGTCGAACTGGTGGATATTGCCGACGATGAATCCTGGTTCGAGGCTTACAGCCTGCGAATACCGGTACTGCGCCGAATTGACACCGGTGCGGAGCTGAGCTGGCCTTTCAGTGCCGATCAGGTGGTGGCCTTCCTGCGCTGAGCCTGTTTCTTCGGTGACGGGGCATTGCTTTCCGCCGGTCGCGAGCGCGCATCCTTCCCTTGGCACTTTGCCGATTATTCGGTTACTGTATGTGCATACAGTAATTGGATGGGCCTGCTGCTTTTCATGACTTGAGCAGGTGAATCCGGCAGTCAGAGGGACGAACCCGTGGTCAATGTCGAACAGTTGAAGAACAGCGTGAACCGGATGTCGGTTGACGTGGTGCGCGAGGCGGTCCTCGAGTTGCGCCTGGACGGGCTGGTCACGGAGGGCAAGACGCCTTTCAACAAACTGCATTTCAACACCTGTTTTGCCGAGATCGAGGCGCTGTTCCAGCGTGCCGGTTATCACAAGCAACTGGATGTGGTCGGTTATCAGGGGTTGTTGTACGCCTTGTATGACCCGGGGCGCTGGGAGGCCGTCGATGTGCTGCGCTGGCTCAAGGAGTTCACCGAAGCTGCGGCGCTCAAGTCGATCCCGGCCTGAGGCGGGCGGTGGAATCGGCGCTAGGTTCGTATCGCTCAGTGTTGGATAATGCCGACCTGCATTGAGGGTTCGAATTTCCGTATGTCCACTCCAACATTTTCCGCTGCGCAGAATCAGGCCAGCACCCTTTACCTGCCGCCGGGTGCCTGGCTTACCGTACTGGATTGCCTGTGTGAGCATTTCAGTGCGATCAGTCGCGAGCAATGGCTGGACCGGATCGCCCGGGGCCGGGTACTGGATGGGCAGGGACAGCCGATTGCGCTGGATCTGCCGTACAAGGAAGGCCTGCGTATTCACTACTTCCGTGAAGTGCCGGATGAAAAGCCGATCCCGGTGGTCGAGTCGATCCTGTATGCGGACGAGCATCTGGTGGTGGCGGACAAGCCGCATTTCCTGCCTGTGACGCCGGCCGGCGAGTACGTCGAACAGACGTTGCTGCGTCGTCTGATCCGCCGCCTCGATAATCCGCATCTGGTGCCACTGCACCGCATTGACCGGCACACGGCAGGCTTGGTGATCTTTTCGGCTAACCCACAAACCCGCTCCGCTTATCAGTCGCTGTTCCCTACGCGGCAGATCGATAAACGCTATGAAGCGATTGCCCGTGCGCTGCCGGAGCTGGAATTTCCCCTTGTGCACAAAAGCCGTCTGATCGATGGCGAACCGTTCTTCCGCATGCAGGAAGGGCCAGGCGACGCCAATACGGAAACAGCGGTGGAAGTCCGGGAAAAGAACGGCGATCTGTGGCGCTATGGCCTTTACCCTGTAACCGGCAAGAAGCATCAGTTGCGGGTACACATGACCGCGCTGGGAGCGAGTATCTGCAATGATCCGTTTTACCCGGATGTGCTGAAAAACATTGAGGATGATTACGCCAATCCGCTCAAGCTGCTGGCGCAGGGGCTGCGCTTTGTCGATCCGGTGACCGGTGAGGATCGTGAATTCGAGAGCCGGATCACCCTGCAGTGGTGATGCCAGGCACTTTCCCGCGCCCATGAAAAAGCCCGCATTGATGCGGGCTTTTCTGTATCCGGTATCGACGTAAAGCTTACAGCTCTTTAACGGTACGAACCTGATCCTTGTTGATGCGGGTCTCTTTGCCGTCCAGTTGTTTGAACTCGTAGAAGCCCGAATCTTCATCGTATTTCGGGGTGTCGACGGCCTGGATTTCGCGACCGTCATTCAAGGTAAGCACTGTTGGCGAGGAGCAACCAGCGAGGGTAGCCAGGCCCAGTGCGAGCATGAAAGTGGCGAGGGTCCGTTGAGTCATGGGTGTGTCTCCGAATGGGAATACTTTTGGTTACTGAGCTTGAGACGTATACAAGGCGTGAGAGTTCCTTGAATGCTGTCAGTCTGACACAGTGTTGTGCGTATTTAACAGTTCGGGGGTGTTCAGGTTGGCCAGTCGCGGGTCATTGTCCGGGCATTGCAGGGCAGTCGCGCCGAGATTGCGCATGACCCGGCCGGGGCTGCGTTCACCAGCGTTCCAGGCGGTTTCGAACGCCGGCAGAAGGGCTGCCGGGATCACGCACAGCAGGGGTTCCCAGTGGTCGTCGTGACGCAACATTAAAGGTTTTTCAGGAAACTGGCCGGCGGTTTCACGCATGTCCTGCAATAGCGCTGCGTCGATTCGCGGCACATCGCAGGGCAAGACCAGCAGGTGTGGCTGGCGGGCGGCCTTGAGTCCGGCAAGGATGCCCGCCAGGGGGCCAGGAAAATCGCCTTCCTCATCGCTGACCAATTGATCGGCATAGGCTGCATAACGCTCGTGATTGCGATTGCAGGAGATGATCAGATCGTCAGTCAGCGGTCGCACCTTGCGCTGCAAATGCGCAATCAGCGGCTCACCCTGCCATTCGACCAGCCCTTTGTCCTGGCCGCCCATGCGCTGGCCGCGTCCGCCTGCCAGGAGCAGAATGGAGCAGGGGGGCAATGGCGTATTCGAGGTCATGGCAGCTCTCCAGCGGGGCGGCGAAAAATTCAAGCGCTGTGATATAACACCGGGCTGTTTCTCCTACAACTGGACGAGCCTAATGAAAGCCAAGGCCGATGTACCTTTTGCGCCGCTGAACATTGCGGTGCTGACTGTCAGCGATACCCGAACCCTGGAAACCGACACCTCAGGCCAGGTCTTCGTCGACCGCCTGACTGCTGCCGGTCACCGCTTGGCCGAACGGGTCCTGCTCAAAGATGACCTGTACAAAATCCGCGCGCAAGTTGCCCACTGGATTGCCGAGGACGTAGTGCAGGTCGTGTTGATTACCGGCGGCACTGGTTTCACCGGGCGTGACAGCACGCCTGAAGCCGTGGCTTGTCTGCTCGACAAGCAGGTTGACGGCTTCGGTGAACTGTTCCGGCAGATTTCGGTGGCCGATATCGGTACTTCGACCGTGCAGTCGCGGGCACTGGCCGGTCTGGCCAATGGCACGCTGGTATGCTGCCTGCCAGGTTCGACCAATGCGGTGCGTACAGGTTGGGACGGCATTCTCGCCGAACAGCTGGATTCGCGGCACCGTCCGTGCAACTTCGTCCCTCACCTGAAGCAGGCGGCGCCTTGTGAATCCCGTGGGTAAGCCGGGCAAGACCGGCAGCCTGATGCCTGTCGAGCAAGCGTTGGCCCGCCTGCTGGAAATGGCTGAAGCCTCGCCGATTGTCGAACGCGAGTTTCTGCCATTGGCTGAGGTGCAAGGGCGGGTGCTCGCCGAAGACCTGGTTTCGACCCTGGATCTGCCGCCCTGGCCAAACAGCGCCATGGATGGTTATGCCCTGAATCTGGCCGACTGGACCGGTGCACCGCTGCCGGTCAGCCAGAAAGTCTTCGCCGGGCAGGCGCCTGAACCGTTGAAATCCGGAACCTGCGCACGGATCTTCACCGGCGCGCCAGTGCCTGCCGGGGCAGATTGTGTGGAAATGCAGGAGAACGCCGAGGTTCAAGCCGACGGCAGTGTGCGTTTCATCGAAACCATGTGCGTCGGCCAGAACATTCGTCCGCAGGGCCAGGAAACCACCGTGGGTGAGTTGATTCTGGCGGCAGGTACCCGGCTGGGACCGATCGAGCAAGGTCTGGCGGCGTCGTTGGGTTGTGCCGGGCTGAACGTGGTGCGCAAGGTTCGAGTGGCAGTGCTGTCCACCGGTGATGAACTGGTCGAGCCGGGCCAGCCGTTGGGAGCGGGGCAGATTTACAACAGCAATCGGGTGGTGTTGTGCAGTTGGTTGCAGCGCCTGGGTTGTGAAGTGATTGATGCCGGCATTCTTCCGGACGATCTGGCGACCACACGGGCGCGCCTTGGCGACTTGCAGGGTGTCGACCTGATTCTCTCGACCGGAGGCGTGTCGGTCGGTGAAGCGGATTTTCTTGGCCTCGCATTGCGGGAAGAAGGCGAGCTGGCGCTGTGGAAACTGGCCATCAAACCGGGTAAACCGCTGACATTCGGCCATTTCCGCAAGGTGCCGGTCATCGGTTTGCCAGGTAATCCCGCTTCGACACTGGTGACCTTTGCTCTGCTCACGCGGCCCTACTTGTTACGGCGTCAGGGTGTACAAGATGTCGAACCCCTGAAGTTTACGGTACCGGCAGGTTTTGTCTGGCCTGTGGCCGGCAATCGGCGCGAATACCTGCGCGGTCGTCTCGAGCAGGGGCGGGCGATCATCTACCGCAATCAAAGCTCCGGCGTGCTGCGCAGCGCGGCGTGGGCGGATGGTCTGGTGGAAGTGCTGGAAGGTCGTACGCTGGTAGAGGGCGATGAGGTTGGGTTCATTCCACTGAGTGACCTGCTCGGCTGATCCGCGCCGGGTGACTGCAGGCTCGACCGATACCGCGTCGATGCCTGCATTCCTCTGTCAATGGCTCATCAGTGTGACCAACTGATCGAACCGGCTATTGGCAACCCACCCCAGCAGTCCCAACACCACTGCCGTTGCACCCGCTGAATAGGCGAGACGGTGCTTGATGGTCTTTACATCCCCGCGAACTTCGTCCATATCCCGACGAATGTATTTGAGGTGGGTTTCCAGTTCGGTCACGCGCGGTTCCATATCAACTTCTCCAGCGGTTCTGGCGTTCTTTCTGAAATCGGATTTGTGACTGGCGCGACTTTCGTCCAGAGGGGCAACCGGACTATTTGCAATTCTGGCTTCATGGCTTTGCATGGAAATGTCCATCGGCTGTTTCAAATGTAAGCGCACCGGCCTTCCCGTCATCCAGACTGCCACCAGCTCCGAGGGTGTATCCAATCATTACCTGCACATCCTTGTGTTGTTGAGTCGAAAATTGATACAGCCTGCACACGGTGAATCAATGAGCAGGCCCGGTCAATTGAGCCGATTCCTCACATGTTGTAAGAAAAAATACCGCCGTGTAGGACGCGAGAGATCGGTGGCTTGAATTAAATGGAATTGTTGCGACTTTTTTGCGTGCGTCAGTGGTCAAGATGTTTCATACCGATTCAATTGTGGGGAGTAACCGTTATGAGTGAACGCAGGGCGCTGTTGATTCTGCATGGCAAGCAGGCACTCAATGAGGCGGTTCGCGCCGCCGTCGAAGCAAAGCGCGAGCAAGGCTGGGAACTGGCGGTACGTCTGACCTGGGAGGCCGGTGACGCTCAGCGTCTGGTCGAAGAGGCACTGGCGGGTGGCTACCGGCAGATCATCGCCGGGGGCGGTGATGGCACCTTGCGCGATATCGCTGAGGCCCTTTCCGCGCATGCGCACAAGGCCAGTCTGGTGCTGTTGCCACTGGGCACGGCCAACGACTTTTCCCGTGCGGCGGGGATCCCGCTGGAGCCGGCCGAAGCGCTTGAGCTTCTCGATGTACCGCCGCGTGACATTGATCTGGGCGCCGTCGGCGGGCAGATTTTCCTCAACATGGCGACCGGCGGTTTTGGTAGCCAGGTCACGGCCAATACGTCCGAGGATCTGAAAAAAGTGCTGGGCGGGGCCGCCTATCTGTTCACCGGTTTATCGCGCTTCAGTGAGTTGCACGCGGCCTACGGCGAACTCCAGGGGCCGGACTTTCACTGGAGTGGCGAACTACTGGCGCTGGGGATCGGCAACGGCCGTCAGGCGGGTGGCGGACATGAATTGTGTCCGCAGGCACTGGCGGATGATGGCCTGCTGGACATCAGCATCCTGCCGGCACCGCAGGAGTTGGTGGGCACACTGAAGACCCTGCTCAGCGACGGTTTCGGCCTCGACAACATGTTTGTCCGTGCTCGTTTGCCCTGGGTCGAAATCAAGGTCGCCGAAGGCCTGAGCATCAATCTTGACGGCGAGCCGCTGGAGGGCGAAAGCCTGCGCTTCGAGGCGCGTCCGGGAGCCTTGCGGGTGCACTTGCCCGAGCATTCGCCGCTGTTGGGCGGTGGCCGGTCGATCAATCGTCCAGGCTGATGATCTGCTCGCGCACCGCGAACAGCACCAGGCCCGCCACATCGTAGATCTGCAGGCGCTTCATGATCTGCGAGCGGTGGGTTTCGACGGTCTTGATGCTCAGGCCCAGGCCGTTGGCGATCTCCCGGGTGGATTTGCCGCGCACGATCAACCGCAGGATTTCCAGCTGACGGGCCGTCAGGTTGTGAGAGTCGGCCACTTCCGGCTGGTTTTTCTGCGTGCGGGTCAGCGCCTGATTGATCACGGTGTGGGCGATCGCCGGGCTCAGGTAGCGCTCGTTGTTGCGCAGGGCTTCGAGGGCATGTTCCAGCTCGGTGGCCGTGGTGTCCTTGAGCAGATAACCATGTGCGCCGGACTCCAGCGCCTGCATGATCAGCGCCGGATCGGTGTGCATCGACAGAATCAGCACCTTGCTATGAGGCCTTACGCGCTTGAGCCGTTGCAGGGCTTCCAGGCCACCGGTTTCCCTCATCGAGATATCCAGCAGCACGATGTCGGGCGCCAGTTGCTCAACCATTTCGAGCAGCTGCGAGCCGTCGCTGGCCTCGCCAACGACTGCGTAGCCGGGAATGTCGAGCACCAGAGCGCGCACGCCGGCCCTGATCAGCGAGTGGTCATCCACCAGAAGTAAGTTACAAGTCAACGCATAACCTTATTCGTACTGGCCCGTTCGAGTGCACGGGGCGCCCAGGGGAACAGTGCTTCGATTTGAGTGCCTTTGCCCGGTTCGCTGATGACGTTCAGCGTACCGCCCAACTGTTCGATCCTTTCGGCCATCCCGGCCATCCCGCGTTGTCCTTCCCGGCCCGGATCCGCAGCAGGCGAAAATCCCTGGCCGTCGTCGCTGATCAGCAGCGTCAGCCCTTGTGGCAGGCGTTGCACGCGGATCAACAGGTTACTGGCCTGCGCGTGACGCAGAATGTTGGTCACCGCTTCCTGAGTAATGCGGAAAGCCGCGACCGCCATTTCTTCCGGAATGCCGTTGAGCCGCTGCTGGCAATCGAGGCTCCAGTGCACCGACGTATTCGCCAGGGTCTTGAGCAGGTGCGCACGCAGACTGGCCTCCAGCCCGAGGCTGGTCAGTTGGCGCGGATTAAGAATGGCGGAAACGTCGCGCACCTTGTTGAGGGTTTCTTCAAGGGTGTCGCAGAGTGTCGAGCATTGCGCTTGCAAGTCGGGTGGCAGGCGTTTTTTCAGCCATTCGCTTTGCAGCTTGGCCGCTGTCAGTAACTGACCGATGTCGTCGTGCAATTCCCGGCTGAGACGGTGGCGTTCGTTTTCCTGGACTTCCAGCAAGCGGTCGGCGAGTTCCTGAGGCTGGAACTTGATCGATTTGCGCGACAGTCGATATTGCACCCAGACGCAAGCGGTGGCGGCGATATTCAGCAGCAGCAGGCCTAGTGAGATCGGAGCAGACAATCCGTAGGTCAGCAGGCTACCGACGGCGGTGATGACACACAGTATGAGTGTGAACCGGCGTGCATTTTCCCGGGACGGTGGCCATGTGGTGATTGACTTGAGGCTGGCGTACATAACGGATGGAGCCAATGGATGTTCGCTGCGGGTAGATCGGCCGGTGGCGGGCGGATCTCTGTCTGAAAATGCTGTCAATTATGTTATTGGTTTCAACCAGGTTCAGTGAACGATGTTTGACCGTCAACTTCGGTGGATAACTGTCAGTGAATCACTGTGCCATTAATTGAAAGCAACTAATGGCCGGCATAATACCACTTAAGATACCGTTGGTCGCGTTCGCCATATATGTCCAATGAGTCAGGAAAGACGCCATGTTGGACGTGAGTTCCATAATGGAAAAAAGTCGCTTTATTGTGTTCGGCAGATATCGATGCTACTCGAAGTTGATCGTTACTCGGACACAGGCAAACCCTGAGGCCGCGAGAAAATTTCCGCTGGTGTCAGGTGAAATTATTTAATTCGAATTGTCGCTGGCAGGTACGAACTATTCATTTGCGACGTTCAGCACTTCGGATTTGTTACCTCGATTTGTGCCTGTCAGCACTGAATCAGGCCTGACGTTCCGAATAAGACATGAGTGGCAGCGTTCGAGTCGCCAGTGGCGGCTGAAATTCGCTTTGACCCACCTGAAATGCGAGGGCTTCGATAAGGGAGGTCTGTTCGCTGCCATCCAGGCTCAACTGACCGGTGTTCTGATCGACCAGTTCGATCTGCCAGGCCATCAGGGTGAAGCAGTCTTTGAGCGCATCCAGGGCCTGTGCATGCAGATCGACAGGATCCGGCGCGTGGTCGAGCAGGCTATGAATGTGCAGGGAAAACTCGGAGATCGCCTCCAGTGCCAGTGCTTCAGCTCGGCTCGCAAGCTTGAGCAGGGTGCTGCGCATGCAGTCGATGGCGTCCTTGTCGTTGCTGATCAGTTGCAGGTGGCTCAGGCATTCTTCGGACTTGGCCAGGAGCGTTTCAGCTTCGACGAGAAATTCGGGAAAGCGTTTTGCCCAGTCTTTACGATCGATTGGCATGCTTATCTCCACAGCGTCATGTCTGATGAGGGAATGCCGTGTGTGTCGACGATCATGAACCGTCGGCAGATCGCGCCCCGCCGTGCAAGTGCACTGGCTGAGGTTTTCCAGAGGGTGGGGTTCCACTGACCTGCGATCGCACACAATAGCCTGACTCCGTTCATGCAATGAGAATGGCGTCACATTAATGGCTATTGGATATTGCGAACATCAGGTTGGGCCTGATTGTTCCTAGGGGATTCCCTTACACGCGGGAACCTGTGGCGCAAACCGTGGTCGCGCCAGAAGAGAATGTAGCAGATGAAAACACCGGGCCAGTAAACCATGATGTTAATGTGACATCAATGCCTGTGTATGGCATTTTGATAGTGATTTTTCCGGGGATCAAGAATCGCCATAAACAGCCGATAACCCCTCAATAGTGAATTCATCAGAACAAGCCCAGGAGTCATTGATGGCCGGCATTCTCGACACGGTAGACCAACGCACGCAACTGGTGGGTGAGAATCGCCTGGAAATTCTCATGTTTCGCCTGGCCGGACGCCAATTGTTCGCGATCAACGTGTTCAAGGTTCAGGAAGTTCTGCAGTTGCCGAAGCTGACCCTGATGCCGCAGCGTCACCCTTTTGTCTGCGGCGTGGTCAACCTGCGTGGGCAGACGCTTCCGGTGATCGACTTGTCTCAGGCGATTGGCATGCGTCCGCTGGTGCCGGGACCGAACAGCACCATCATCGTCACCGAGTACAACCGTTCGGTGCAGGCTTTCCTCGTCGGTGGCGTGGATCGCATCGTCAACATGAACTGGGAAGCCATCCTGCCGCCGCCGACCAGCGCCGGACGCCAGCATTACCTGACCGCGATCAGCAAGGTCGACGATCAACTGGTGGAAATCATCGACGTCGAGAAAGTCCTCGCCGAAATCGTCCCGTACAACGCCAAGGTTTCGCGCGACAAGCTTGACGATCCGGTGCTGGAGCGTGCCCGTGGCCGCGAAGTGCTGCTGGTGGACGACTCCAACGTGGCGCTTTCGCAACTGCGCGACACCCTCGGCCAGCTCGGGGTGAAGATGCACATCGCCAGTGATGGCCTGAAGGCACTGAACATGCTCAAGGCCTGGGCCGATACCGGCGTGAGCATGACCGACAAGCTGCTGATGGTATTCACCGACGCGGAGATGCCGGAAATGGACGGCTATCGCCTGACCACCGAGATCCGCAACGACCCGCGCCTACGGGGCCTGTACGTGGTACTGCACACCTCGCTGTCCGGCAGCTTCAACGACTCGATGGTGAAGAAGGTCGGTTGTGACAACTTCCTCTCCAAGTTCCAGCCGGACAAACTGGTCGATGTGGTGCGTCAGCGTCTGATGCTCGATGAAGTGCCTGCCTGATCCTGACGCTTCAGCCTCCTGTGGGAGCGAGCCTGCTCGCGAAGGCGGATTCCATATCGACACATGTGTTGAATGAGTTTCCGCTTTCGCGAGCAGGCTCGCTCCCACAAGGTTTGCAGTGCACAAACTCTTTTGATTCACAGATAAAGCTCGTATAGGGTGGCATTTTTGCCCATCAGGAAGCTGGACATGCTGCGTCTGAGTGCGCTTTATCGTTACCCGTTGAAATCCGGCAAGCCCGAGATTCTGCAATCGATTGGCCTGGACAAACTCGGCCTTGAAGGTGACCGACGCTGGATGCTGGTGGACGAGGCCAGCGGCCGCTTCCTGACACAAAGGGCTGAGGCGAAAATGAGCCAGCTGTCGGCGCTGTGGAATGCGCAGGGCGGTCTGACCCTCAGTGCGCCCGACCACGCGGCGCAGGATATACCGTTGCCGCAGGACGATGCCGAGCTGCGCGGCGTGACCATCTGGCGTGACACCCTGCGCGTGCCGGATGCCGGTGATGCAGCGGCCCGCTGGGTCAGCGATTTCATCGGCAAGCCGACCCGTCTGGTGCAGGTGCCACTTGATCGCGCGCGCATGACGCAGGCCGGTTATGGCCGTGAGGACGATCAGGTCGCGTTCGCTGACGGTTTCCCGCTGTTGCTGATTGGCGAAGCGTCACTTGAGGATCTGGTGCAAAAGGTCGGACGACCGCTGGAGATGCTGCGCTTTCGGCCGAATCTGGTGATCGAAGGCAGTGCGGCGTTCGCCGAAGATGGCTGGAAGCGCATTCGCATCGGCGATGTCGAGTTCCGGGTGGTAAAGCCTTGCTCGCGCTGCATCCTGACCACCATCGATCCGCAGACCGGTGAACGCAGTGCTGATCGCGAACCGCTGGCAACCCTGCAGAAATACCGTGCGCAGGCCGATGGCGCGATGTTCGGGCAGAACCTGGTCAACGACAGCAATGGTCGTCTGGAAGTTGGAATGCCGGTAGAAATTCTCGAATAACCGAGGCCGGAAATGAAAAATGCCCGTGTCCATGGACACGGGCATTTTTTTGCACCGGGAAAAACCGTGGGCTTAGCCGCGGTATTCGCACAGGTAAGCGGTATCAACGGCGACTTTCAGCTGGAACTTGCTGTTGGCCGGAACGTTGAACTGGCTTCCGGCGGCGAAGGTTTCCCAGTCGCCGCTGTCCGGCAGTTTGACGGTCAGCGCACCGGAGACCACGTGCATGATCTCGCGCTGAGCGGTGCCGAATTCGTATTCGCCCGGGGCCATGACGCCGATGGTCGCCGGACCTTCAGCGGTGCCGAAAGCGATCGACTTGACGGTGCCGTCGAAGTACTCGTTGACTTTGAACATGGGCGATTCCTCTCGAAAAGGGCAAAAAAGGGTTAAAAAAGGCTGGCCAGTATGCACAACGCTCCGGGCGCCGTCACCTGCCCGGAGCGTGTCCGGCGGGTTCTCGACCTGACTTCAGAGTGGCAAGACCAAAGGCAGCAATCGCGCGGTATTGCGCGCATCTTCCAGCGCCCGGTGCTGTTGACCGCTGAACTGCATGCCGGCCAGTTGCAACGCACCGTTGAGCCCCAGTGGCCGCTCCAGGCGGCGGGCTTTGGCGAAGCGCTGTTTGAGGTTCATGTGCGGCACCCGGCTGAGCAGGCTGTCGAGTTGCAGGTGCTGCCATTCCTGGAGCAACTGCTTGCGGTCGTAATCGCCCCAACTGGCCCAGCCTTCGAGGCGCGTCTGATGTTGCCCAAGCCAGCGTTCAAACGCCGGCCAGACCTCGCTCAGCGGCTGTGCGGTGTCGATGTTGGCCTGGGTGATGTGCGTGAGCTCACGGCAGAACGGCGTCAGCAACGGCCGCCGGGTCGGTTTGACGAACCGCTGAAAGTGATCCTGCTCGCGACCGGCGCGATCGACCAGCGTCGCGCCGATTTCGATGATTTCCATTTCCGTAACCGGCCAGCCACCTTCATCTGTGGTGGCTTCCAGATCAATGACCAGCCAATGGGGCATCGCAGGTTTCCTGATTTACGCGTCCTGATAGATCAGAGCGTAGTCAAACCTTGCGTTTGCGCCTGGCGACTCACTCGACCTGCAACAGAACCTGACGATTTTTTACCTGATCGCCGACCTTGACCTGCACCCGCTTGAGCACGCCGTCGATGCCGGCCTTGAGCGGGTGCTCCATTTTCATTGCCTCCAGCACCACTAGCAACTGACCCTTGCTGACCAGGCTGCCTTCGCTGACCAGCACGTCGACGATGGCACCGTCCATCGGCGCCTTCAGGGTGCCGGAGCTGACGCTGCTCTGACTGCTGATCAGCGCGTGAGTTCGATCCTCCAGGCGCAGGTTGCCGGGGTGGGTGAACAGCCAGAGTTCTTCGCCATCGATCCGGTAGGCGTGACGCTGGCGCAGGCCGTCGACTTCCAGTATCACCGAGCGCTCGTCGCAATTGATGACTTTCAGCTCCCTCGAATGCCCCATCGTGTTCACGGTGAAGATGCCGTTTGTGCCCGCAAGCAGTTGTACAGTCCAGTCCTGTTGTTCAAAGCCTAAGCGGTAATCGAGCGGCGCGCCCGCATTGTTGCGCCAGCCCTTCAGCGGCGCACGATGTGCCTGCGCGCCAGACTGATAAAACAGCACGGCGGCGATGGCCAGTTCCTCGGCGGAGGGTGCGTAAGCGCGCAGGCACGGGTGGTCAGTGAAATGCTGCGCGATGAACGCGGTGCTGAATTCACCGCTGATGAACTGCGGATGTTGCAGCAGGCTGACCAGCAAACGCTGGTTGCTCTGGACCCCGAGCAGCACGCTGTCCTGCACCGCGCGCAGCAGCTTGCGCCGTGCCTCTTCGCGGGTGGCGCCGTGGGCGATCAGCTTGCCGAGCATCGGATCATAGAACGGACTGACCCACTGACCTTCGCGCAAGCCATGATCGATCCGTGCCCCCGGAATCAACGCCGGTTCCCAGGCCTGTACACGACCGGTCTGCGGCAGGAAATTCTGCGTCGGATCTTCGGCATACAGACGCACTTCCATGGCGTGACCGTTCAGCGCGAGCTGATCCTGAGTCAGCGGCAGCGGCTGGCCTTCGGCGACGGCCAGTTGCCAGGCGACCAGATCCTGCCCGGTGATCAGTTCGGTCACCGGATGCTCGACCTGCAGACGGGTGTTCATTTCCAGAAAATAGAACTGCCCACGGGCATCGAGCAGAAACTCGACGGTGCCGGCACCGACGTAATTCACCGCGCGGCCAGCCTTCAATGCCGCTTCGCCCATGGCCTGGCGCAACTCGCGGGTCATCACCGGGCAGGGGGCTTCCTCGATGACTTTCTGATGGCGGCGCTGCACCGAGCAGTCGCGCTCGCCGAGGTAGATCAGGTTGCCGTGGCAGTCGCCGAACAGTTGCACCTCGACGTGTCGCGGTTCGATCAGTGCCTGCTCGAGGATCAGTTCGTCACTGCCGAAACCGTTCAGCGCTTCGGAGCGGGCGGTGCGCAATTGCGCTGGTAAATCTTCGCTGCTGTGCACCAGGCGCATGCCGCGTCCACCGCCGCCAGCACTGGCCTTGATCATCAGCGGGTAGCCGATGCGCTCGGCTTCGCGCAACAACGTTGTGTCGTCCTGTGCGGCACCTTGATAGCCGGCAATGCACGGCACGCCGGCGTCGAGCATGGCGATTTTCGACAGGCGCTTGCTGCCCATCAGCTCGATGGCGTCGGCGCTGGGGCCGATGAAGGTCAGGCCGACCTCTGCGCAGGCGCGGGCGAAGCCGGCGTTTTCCGAGAGAAAGCCGTAGCCGGGGTGGATCGCGTCGGCACCGCTGCGGCGCGCGGCGTCGAGGATTGCCGGGATGTTCAGGTAGGACTGCTGCACCGCTGCGGCGCCGATGTTCACCGCTTGATCGGCCATCTGCACGTGCAGGGCATCGGCGTCGGCATCGCTGAATACGGCGACGGTGCGATAGCCGAGGGCCTGGGCGGTGCGCTGGATGCGGCAGGCTATTTCACCGCGGTTGGCGATCAGGATTTTGTGGAGGGCGGGCATGTTGATCTTCCTGAGTATTTGGCGGTGGGTTGGCTGGCCTCTTCGCGAGCAGGCTCGCTCCCACAAGGAATTGCATCGTTAACAAAGCCTGTGGGAGCGAGCCTGCTCGCGAAGCTTTTAAGGGGCCCACCCAGGTTTACGCTTTTGCACGAAAGCCATCGTGCCCTCGATCCCTTCGGCCCCGGTCACCGCTTCGCTGAACCAACGCGCCGCATCATCCAGCAATTCATTCGAGGGCTGCCCGGCACTGGCCAGCAGCAGTTTTTTGGTCGCCGCATTCGCTTCGGGCGCGCAGCACAAAACATGGTCGAGCACCTCATCGAGGCGCTCGGCCAGCGCCTGCGGGTCCTGCTCGACAAAATGCACCAGCCCCAGCCGCCGCGCCTGATGGCCGTCGAAGCGCGCCGCAGTCAGCGCCAGTCGGCGGGTCTCGGTCAGGCCGATGCGCTGCACCACGAACGGAGCGATCTGCGCTGGCAGCAAACCGAGGCTGGTTTCCGGCAGACCGAATTGCGCCTGATGATCGGCCATTGCGATATCGCTGACACATGCCAGCCCGAAACCACCACCGAGCACTGCGCCCTGTAAAACGGTGATCAGCACTTGTGGTGCGTCCTGAGCTTCTTGCAGCAGGGCTCCAAAGGCGCGGTTCAACTCGCGGTAAGCGTCGGCCCCTTGGGCACGGGCATTGGCCATGTCCTTGATGTCGCCACCCGCACAGAAATGCCCACCGGCACCGCTGAGGACCAGAGCGCGAACCCCGCGGTCATCGCGCACCCCCGCCAATACCGCACGCAGTTCGGCGACCATCTGCAGGCTCATCGCATTACGGCTGTCCGGGCGATTGAGGGTGATGTGCAGCACGCCGCCGTGCTGTTCCAGCAGTAAGGTCTGGCAATCGGGCAGGGGGCTCATTTCTTTTTCCCCGGCAGGATGCCCATCAGTTTGCAGATGATCCCCAGCATGATTTCGTCGGCGCCACCGCCGATCGATACCAGCCGCACATCGCGATAGGCGCGGGCTACCGGGTTGTCCCACATGAAGCCCATGCCGCCCCAATATTGCAGGCAACTGTCGCTGACTTCACGGCCGAGGCGCCCGGCCTTGAGCTTGGCCATCGACGCCAGACGTGTGACGTCCTGACCTTTCACATATTGCTCGGTGGCCTGATAGACCAGCGCCCGCAGGCATTCGATTTCGGTCTGCAATTCGGCGAGGCGGAAGTGGATCACCTGATTGTCGATCAGCGCATTACCGAAGGTCTTGCGCTCCTTGCAGTACTCGATGGTGCTGTCGACGCAATATTCCAGACCCTTGATCATGTTCGCCGCGCCGAACAGGCGTTCTTCCTGGAACTGCAGCATCTGCATCATGAACCCGGCGCCTTCGTGGCCGATGCGGTTGCGCTGCGGCACACGCACGTTATCGAAAAACACCTGGGCGGTTTCCGAGCTGCGCATGCCGAGCTTGTCCAGGTGCGAGCTGAGGCTGATCCCCGGGGTGTTCATCGGCACCATGATCAGCGACTTGTTGATGTGTGGCTTGTCGTCCGAGGTATTGGCCAGCAGGCAGATGAAGTCGGCGCTTGGCGAGTTGGTGATCCACATCTTGCTGCCGTTGATCACGTAGTCGTCGCCGTCCTTGCGCGCGGTGGTCTTGAGCCCGGCGACGTCGGAACCGGCACCGACTTCCGAGACGCCGATGCAACCGACCTGCTCGCCGGCAATCGCGGGACGGAGGAACTCGTCGCGCAATTCATCGGAGCCGAAGCGGGCCAGCGCCGGGGTGCACATGTCGGTCTGCACGCCGATCGACATCGGAATACCGCCGCAATGAATGGTGCCGAACTCTTCGGCGGCGACAATCGAATAGCTGTAGTCGAGGCCCATGCCGCCGAATTTTTCCGGTTTGGAAATCCCCAGCAGACCAAGGTCGCCGGCCTTGCGGAAAATCTCGTGGATCGGAAAGCGCCCGGCCTTTTCCCATTCATCGACGTGCGGGTTGATTTCGTGCTCGACGAATTGGCGGACGGTGCGGCGCAGTGCTTCGTGTTCCGGGGTGAAGATCATTTTTATTGTTCTCCTTGTTTTCCGATGCAGTCAGAAGCGGCTGACGCCGAAGCTGTTGGGTTGCAACGTGCGAATGTCGGCTTCGTGGCAGATATCCAGCAGGTAACCGAGCAGGGTGCGTGTATCGCGTGGGTCGATCAGGCCGTCGTCCCACAGGTTGGCGCTGCCGTAGAGCGCGGTGGACTGGCTATCGAGTTTCTGCGCGGTGACCTGTTCGAGCATGTCGAGCATTTTCGGATCCGGCACCAGGCCCTCTTTGAGCTGTTTGGCCTCGGTGACGATGCGCAACACCTTGCCGGCCTGCGCGCCGCCCATCACTGCGGTGCGGCTGTTGGGCCAGGCGAAGATGAAACGTGGATCGAGACCGCGTCCGCACATCGCATAGTTGCCGGCACCGTAGGAACCACCGACGACAATTGTCAGTTTAGGCACGCGTGCGTTGGCCACCGCTTGAATCAGTTTCGAGCCGTGTTTGATCACGCCTTGCTGCTCGGACTCGGTGCCGACCATGAATCCGGTGGTGTTGTGGAAGAACAGCAGCGGCGTCTGGCTCTGATCGCACAGTTGAATGAACTGCGCGGCCTTACTCGCACCGGCGGGAGTGATCGGGCCGTTGTTGCCGATCAAGCCGCAGGCGCGACCGTGGATTTTCAACTGGCCGCAGATTGTTTGCTGATCGAACTCGCCTTTGAATTCGAGAAACTCCGATTCATCGGCAATCCGCGCAATGATTTCGCGCACGTCGTAGGGCTTTTTCGGGTCGTCGGGAATCAGCCCGAGCAGTTCGTCGATCGGGTACAGCGGCGCCTTGTATTGCGGCTCCGGCAGCCACGGCAGCTGTTCGTTCCACGGCAGCATGCGCAGGATTTCGCGCACCAGGCGCACGCCATCGGCGTCGTTCTCGGCCAGGTATTCGGCGGTGCCGGCGACCTGGGCGTGCATCTCGGCGCCACCCAGTTGTTCATCGGTGGCGACTTCGCCGGTCGCAGCCTTAAGCAGCGGCGGCCCGGCAAGAAACAGCTTGGCCTTGCCGCGCACCACCACCACGTAATCCGACAGCCCCGGTTGATAGGCGCCACCCGCCGTCGCCGAGCCGTGCACCACGGTGATCTGCGGCAGACCCATGGCCGACATCCGCGCCTGATTGGCAAAACTGCGCGCACCCTCGACGAAAATCTCCGCCGCATAGTTGAGGTTGGCGCCGCCGCTTTCGGCCAGAGTGATCACCGGCAGTTTGTTTTCCAGGGCGATCTGTTGCAGACGCAGGGATTTTTTCAGGCCGGTGGGAGAGATCGTGCCGCCCTTGATCGCGCTGTTGTTGGCCACCACCATCGCGCGTATGCCGGACACGTAACCGATGCCGGCAATCAGGCCACCGCCGGCGGCGCTGCCATCCTTGTCGTCGTGCAGTTTGTAGCCGGCCAGGCTCGCCAGTTCGAGGAACGGTGCGCCGGGGTCGAGCAGCAGGTTCAGGCGTTCACGGGGCAGCAGTTGCCCGCGCTTGTCGAATTTCGTCTTGGCTTCGGCAGCCTTGTTCAGCAGGTTCTGTTCCAGTTGCTGGACGTGCTCGATGGCCGCGAGCATCGCCGCGCAGTTGCGGGCGAAAGCTTCACTGTGCGGATCGAGTTGGGACTGGATCTGCGGCATGGCTTACTCCTTGTCCTTGAGCACGTCGGGCAGGTACGCCCGATGGAAACCGTTGAACGACTCGCTGTGGCTCGCCTTTTGCAACGGCCATGCGCGGCTGCCGAGACTGGCCGCGCCATCGATTTTCAAGGTGCTGCCGCTGATGAACGCCGCCGCCGGACTGAGCAGGAAAACGATCGCCGCACTGACTTCCGATTCGGTACCAATGCGCTTGAGCGGCACGTGTTCGCGCAGGGTCGGGATCACGGCTTTGAACGCGCCTTCATAAGTGTCCATGCCGCTGGACGCGATCCAGCCCGGCGCAACTGCATTGACCCGCACCCCGGCGTAGCCCCATTCGAAGGCGGCGGTCTTGGTGAAGTTGTCCATCCCCGAGCGTGCTGCGCCGGAATGGCCCATGCCGGGCATGCCGCCCCACATGTCGGCGAGCATGTTGACGATGTTGCCGCCGTGTTTGCTCATCGACTGGCTGAACACTTCCCGGGCCATCAGGAAGCCGCCGACCAGATTGGTGCGCAGAACGGTTTCGAAACCTTTCTGGTTGATCGCGGCCAGTGGCGAGGGGTACTGGCCGCCGGCATTGTTGACCAGACCGTGGATCGGCCCGTGTTCGGCGATCAGCCCGGCGACCAGTTGTTTCACCGCGTCTTCGTCACGGATGTCGCAGGCCTGCCAGCGCGCGCGGCCACCGTCTTCGCTGATTTCGGCGGCGACCTTTTGCAGCTTCTCCGGTTTGCGCCCGACCAGCAGCACAGTGGCTCCGAGCGCCGCCAGTTCATGCGCGGTGCAACGGCCAATGCCACTGCCGCCACCGGTGACGATGATGGTCTGGCCGCTGAACAGATCGGCTTTGAAAATCGATGCGTAAGCCATGAAGCCCAACCTCTAGTCGAGTTGTTCGGCGATGCTCTGCGGCACCGGGATCTGGATTTCCAGCAACTGCTGGGCGAAGGCCTTGCCCTGGGGATCGATCCGCAGACTGGCGACACCGCCACCACCGAGGGCGTTTTCCAACAGAAAATTCAGGCTGTGGGTGCCGGGCAGGTACCAGCGTTCGACCCGGCCATGGATCGGGTCGAGTACGTGGCGCATCCAGTCGACGATCACCGCTGGCGTCAGCGCTTCGGCGATCCACGGCAGGTACTCGGGGCGGCGCGGCAGGACGCCGATGTTGCTGTGGTTGCCCTTGTCGCCGGAGCGCGCCACCGCCAGTTTCACCAACGGCACACTGGCGTCGGCGCGGCCCAGGGGTTTGGGTGGCTGGTCGGGGGTTGGCAGGTCATGGCTGTCGAGCGGCATTTGCACAGGGAGGGCGCAGGGATGCTGTTCACCGGCCATGTCGATGTGCAGGGTGCAGGCGGTTTTATCGATCAGGAACGAGAACAGACGGATCAGCGGGTAAACCGTCGGCCGTCCGCCGACGATGCCGGTCAGTCCCGGTGCCATGCCGGTGGCAGCCTGGGCGATTTCCCGGGAGAACAGGATCAGCGCCGGTTTCAGCGGATGGCGCACCGCGAGTTTGATCACCACCTCGCGGCTGTCACGACGCTGGCCGTGAGGGCCGTATGTGGCTTCGCTGCCGAGCAGTTCGATGTTGACTTCGCTGTAGGGTGGCCAGCCGCGCTGGCTGAACATTTCTGCAGTCTTGTCGATGATTGCCTGACTGACGCGGCGCGCCTTGTCCACCGCATCGATGCCGGCGATCAGGCAACTGGCGGTGCAGCGGAATCCGTCCGGCCAGGTCGCGCTGACCTTGTATTTATCGCTGGGCGGCAGGCCTTTGGCTCCGTGGACATGCACGGCGTTTTTACCCTGTTGCTGCAGTTTCACTTGAGTGAAATCGCAGACTACATCCGGCAACAGATAGGCCTGCGGATCACCTATTTCATAGAGCATCTGCTCGCCAACCGTCAGCGGCGTCACCAGGCCGCCGGAGCCTTCGGGTTTGCTGACGATGAACTGGCCGTCGGCGCTGACTTCAACGATGGGAAAACCGATGTGTTCGTAGTCCGGCACGTCGCGCCAGTCGGTGAAATTGCCCCCGGTGCATTGCGCGCCGCATTCGATGATGTGCCCGGCCAGCGCGGCCTGGGCCAGTTTGTCGTAGTCGTGCCAGGCCCAACCGAACTCATGCACCAGCGCCGCGCTGACCACCGCGCTGTCGACCACCCGGCCGGTAATGACGATGTCGGCGCCCAGACGCAGAGCCTCAACGATGCCTGGCGCGCCGAGGTAGGCGTTGGTTGATACGCACATCGGCGGCAGCGGCGCGCCGTTGAACATTTCGTGGATGCCCTGGGCGGCGAGTTGCTTGAATTGCGGTTGCAGATCGTCACCAAGCAGCACGGCGATTTTCAGACTGACCCCGGCCTTGTCGCAGGCAGCCTGCAGGGCGGCGGCACAGGCTTTCGGATTGATCCCGCCGGCGTTGCTGATCACGCGAATCTTCTGTTCGGCCAGTTGCGGCAGCAGCGGCGCGAGCACCTCGACGAAGTCCCCGGCGAATCCGGCCTGCGGGTCCTTCATGCGCGCACCGGCCATGATCGACAGGGTGATTTCGGCCAGGTAATCGAACACCAGATAATCCAGCTGCCCGCCGGCAACAAGTTGTGCGGCGGCGGTACTGGTGTCACCCCAGAATGCGCTGGCGCATCCGATGCGGACGGTGGTTGGCATGGTTATCTCCGACTCAGGAACCTGCGACAGAAGTGTCTGGAGGCTACCAAGCAAGCGCTTGGTTTGTAAACAGCTGAAATATCTCTGCCCAAGCGCTTGCTTGGTTGCGGCCCCGGGCTTAAATTGCGCGCAACCCTGCGCGTTCAGGGGGCAACAGACTGATCGACTGTAGGAGAGAACGGGTGGACGAGCAAAAAGCCCTGAGGGTCATGCGCGAACTGGTCGACCAGGGCCAGTTGACCGACCCTGACAGCGCCCGCGGCAAACTGCTGCAAGTGGCCGCTCACCTGTTCCGCAACAAAGGCTACGAGCGCACCACGGTGCGTGATCTGGCGGGGGCGGTAGGGATCCAGTCCGGGAGCATTTTTCATCACTTCAAAAGCAAGGATGAAATCCTCCGGGCGGTGATGGAAGAAACCATCCGCTACAACACCGCGCTGATGCGCGCCGCGCTGGCCGAAGCGAGCAACGTGCGCGAGCGGGTGCTGGCGCTGATTCGCTGCGAGTTGCAGTCGATCATGGGCGGCAGCGGCGAAGCCATGGCGGTGCTGGTCTATGAATGGCGCTCGTTGTCCGAAGACGGTCAGGCCCGCGTGCTGGCCCTGCGCGATGTCTACGAAGACATCTGGCTGCAGGTGCTGGGCGAAGCCAAGGACGCTGGCTTCATCCGTGGCGATGTATTTGTTACCCGACGTTTTCTCACCGGCGCACTGTCCTGGACCACCACCTGGTTCCGTGCCGGCGGCAGCCTGAGCCTCGATCAGTTGGCCGATGAAGCGCTGATTCTGGTGCTCGAAGAGCGTTAACCCACGTTCCAACAGGTCAGGAAACTGGCTAACTGGGCGAAACCGCCTAGCTTGAATGCATTGATCGGTATTTTTTCGGGGAGTGGGGTGTTTTGAAGTCTTCGCCAATTCG
Organism: Pseudomonas sp. B21-051; assembly: GCF_024748795.1. Classification (NCBI taxonomy): domain Bacteria; kingdom Pseudomonadati; phylum Pseudomonadota; class Gammaproteobacteria; order Pseudomonadales; family Pseudomonadaceae; genus Pseudomonas; species Pseudomonas sp. B21-051. Next base: position 4,098,435 of record NZ_CP087166.1, on the reverse strand, counting down.
GACGGCCACGGGTCTGGTACTCGTCGCGCTGACGGCATTTTCAGGGTTGCCTGCGCAGGCAGCGCAACTGGTTCGAGTGGGCGCCGCGCACTTTCCGCCTTACACCATCCGCCCGGAAAGCGGTGCCGACACCGGTCTGCTGCCGGAATTGGTCGAAGCGCTGAATGCGTTGCAAACGGAGTATCAGTTTGTCCTGGTACCGACCTCGATTCCCCGGCGCTTCGGCGACTTGAAGGAAGGTCGCACCGACATGGCGATTTTCGAAAACCCGGAGTGGGGCTGGAAGGACATTCCACACACCACGGTCGATATGGGGCTGGAAGATGCCGAGATTTTCGTCGCGCAACGCAAAGAAGCTCGCCAGGAGAACTATTTCGCCGATCTGAAGGGCAAGCGCCTGGCACTGTACAGCGGTTATCACTATGAGTTCGCCAACTTCAACGCCGATCCCAAATACCTGGCTGATACATTCAATGCCTCGCTGACCTATTCCCACGACAGCAACCTGCTGATGGTCCTGCGCGGGCGGGCCGACATAGCGCTGGTGACGCGCTCGTACCTGTTCGATTATCTGAAGCGCAACGAAAAGGTCAAAGATGAGCTGCTGGTGTCGCAGCGCATCGATCAGATCTACCACCATTACGCTATTCTGCGCCCGAACGCACCGATCACCGGCGAGGCGTTCAGCAAGTTGCTGCAGGGTTTGCGCGACAGCGGCCAGATGCTGAAAATCTTCGAACCGTACAAGATTGCCGTAGTGCCGGTGCCGCACCCCTGAGCGATTTTCACCCCGGCGGTTAAATTTCCCCCCTCGGCTCACGTCCCATCGTTAACTGTCGACGATTATCGTGAGCCCGACCCATGTCCAATCTGAATGACCTGACTGCCCTGGCCTTGCCTTCGGGCAGCCAATTGATAGCCGATGCCACCGAAAGCCGTCTGTGCCTGAGTCTGGATGGGCAACCGCTGATTCGCCTGCGCCTGGATCGCCTGGCCAAAGGCCCGATCCAGCTCGACGAGCGTTATGCGCTCCCTGTGGGCCAGGCGTTGTGGGCTGCCTGTTACTGGTTGTTCGCCCGTGATCCGGACTGCCGACAATTGATCTGGCAACTTGATCAGCCACCCACCGAAGCGTTGCTCAGCGGCCTGCTGGTGAACACCGACGTGGCTGGCGAATACCGCTGCGAACGCACCCTGTTCTGGCAGTTGCCACAACCCTGGCTGGGCACCTCGCTGACGGGCAGCTACCCGCAACAAATGGTGATCAGCCAGGGCAAGCGCCATCCGTTGCGTCCGGTCAAGCCGCGCGGTGAAGTCTATCGACGCTTCGATGCGCGTCTGGGTGCGTGGATTTCCCTGCGCACGGTGGAGATCGAGCAAGATCTGGCGCGGTTCAATCGCTGGCAGAACAGTCCGCGAGTCGCCAGTTTCTGGCAGGAGGAGGGCGGCCTGGAACAGCATCGCGAATACTTGAACAAGCTCGATGTCGATCCGCATACGCTGACGCTGATCGGCTGTTTCGATGATCAACCGTTTGCCTATTTCGAGGCCTACTGGGCCAAGGAAGATCGTATCGCGCCGTTCTACGACGCCGACAATTACGACCGTGGTATTCACATGCTGGTGGGGGAAGAGAATCACCGTGGCCCGCACAAGGTCGCGAGCTGGTTGTCGGCGCTGGTGCACTATTTGTTTCTGGACGATCCGCGTACCCAGCGTGTGGTCGCTGAACCGCGTGCCGACAACGCGAAAATGATCGGCCACATGCAGAACCAGTGCTTTCACTGCGAGAAGGAATTCGACTTTCCGCACAAGCGTGCGGCGTTGATGATTCTGGGGCGTGAGCGGTTTTTTGATCGGTGCAAGCTGGCCTGAGGTTCAGGCCTCAAAGATCTACGTGATCTTGAGGCCGCATTCGCGAGCAGGCTCGCTCCCACACAGGTTCTGCATACACAGGACAAATGTGGGAGCGAGCCTGCTCGCGAATGGGGTTACCACGCTTTCGCTGATTAACGACGCCCCATCGAGGCCGCATCCCCACGACTGCCCGAGACCTTGCGGCAGTGCACCAGCGCATCACGAATCATGAAATTGACCAGAGTCGGCGAGACGCCGAGTTCCTTGGCGATGTCCTTTTGCGGCACGCCGTGCAGACGGTACATCTCGAAGGCGTAGCGGGTGCGGCTGGGCAGTTCGGTCAGCGCGTCGGCGATGTGTTCCAGCGTCGAGAAGTTGATATGCGAGGTTTCCGGCGAAGCGCCCTGAATGACCACATTCAACCCTTCCTCTTCTGGGCCCGAGTACTTCTGCTCCAGCGCCTGTTTGCGGTAGTGATCGATGGCGAGGTTGCGCACGATCTGGAACAGGTAACTCAATTGCGCCTTGATCGACGACGTGATCGGCGGGGCCGACTGCAAGCGGAAGAACGCATCCTGCACCACGTCTTCGGCGCGCGAGCGGCAGCCGGTAATGCGGGCTGCAATCTTCACCAGAATCAGTCGATTGTCGACAAAGGCCTGAAGTAGCGGTGAATCGCACCTGCTTGTGGATACTTGTTCCGTCATGGAAATCACCTTGCTGCCAATAGGTTAGTGGGACGGCTGGGGGACGGGGCCGTCCTACACATCGAGCGACAAATTATGTTGAATGATAATGATTGTCAATTGAGAAAGAGAACTAATGCTCCGTAAAGGTGCGAATCGAGAACTGCGACACACCGCCACACCCCGGCCCCCGTTGGCGATCCAGCCTGCCGACTAATTATTTCAAGACGTCATCCGTTCTCATTGGTGAATGGTTCCGGGTACCGAGCCCCGGCCAGACAGCATTCAGCAGCCTCGCGCGGTCGGCACAGACCGCGCCCTGCACGCCCTCGACCGGCGTGACGCAGCAACCCGATTCCACTTAGCAAGCCGAATTCAGGCAGGAAACCTCATGACCGACGCGTTCGAACTCCCCAGCACTCTGGTCCAAGCCCTCCAGCGCCGTGCGGCACAGACGCCGGATCGCCTGGCCCTGCGCTTTCTCGCCGAAACCGAGGAGCAGGGCGTGGTGCTCAGTTACCGCGAACTGGATCAACGCGCGCGCACCATTGCTGCCGCGTTGCAGGCCCAGGCTGAGTTCGGTGATCGCGCGGTGCTGCTGTTTCCCAGCGGCGCGGATTACGTCGCGGCGTTTTTCGGTTGCCTGTACGCCGGGGTGATCGCGGTGCCGGCCTATCCGCCGGAGTCCGCCCGTCGGCATCACCAGGAACGCCTGCTGTCGATCATTGCCGACGCCGAACCGCGTCTGCTGCTGACCAGCGCCGACCTGCGCGATGCCTTGCAGCAAATCGACGGCGCGCCGCCGTTGCTGTGCGTCGATACCCTCGACAACACCCTGGCCGAGCGCTGGGTCGAACCGACTTTGCCGCAAGACCACATCGCCTTCCTGCAATACACCTCCGGCTCCACCGCGCTGCCCAAAGGCGTGCAGGTCAGCCACGGTAATCTGGTGGCCAACGAGCTGCTGATTCGCCATGGTTTCGGCATCGATGTGAACCCCGACGACGTGATCGTCAGCTGGCTGCCGCTGTACCACGACATGGGGCTGATCGGCGGATTGCTGCAGCCGATTTTCAGCGGCGTGCCGTGCATCCTGATGTCGCCGGCGTACTTCCTCGGTCGCCCGTTGCGCTGGCTTGAAGCGATCAGCCAATACGGCGGCACCATCAGCGGTGGGCCGGATTTCGCCTACCGTCTGTGCAGCGAGCGGGTCAGCGAATCGGCGCTGGAGCGACTCGACCTGAGCCGCTGGCGCGTGGCCTATTCCGGCTCCGAACCGATTCGTCTCGACACCCTCGAGCGCTTCGCCGAGAAGTTCACCCCGTGCGGCTTTAGCGAAGACAGCTTCATGGCCTCCTATGGTCTGGCCGAGGCGACCCTGTTCGTCGCCGGCACACCGCGTGGCACCGGCATTCCTGCGCTACGCGTCGATGATCAGGCGCTGGCGCAAAACCGCGCCGAGCCGGGCGACGGCAGCCCGATCATGAGTTGCGGCATCAGCCAGCCGGAGCACGCGGTGCTGATCGTCGATCCGGGCAGCCTGCAAGAACTCAATGACAATGCGGTCGGCGAAGTCTGGGCCGCCGGCCCGAGCATCGCCCACGGCTACTGGCGCAACCCCGAGGCCAGCGCCAGGACCTTCGTCCAGCACGCCGGTCGCACCTGGTTGCGCACGGGTGACCTGGGCTTTATCCGCGACGGTGAACTGTTCATCACCGGGCGCCTGAAAGACATGCTGATCGTGCGTGGCCACAACCTCTATCCGCAGGACATCGAGAAGACCGTCGAGAACGAAGTGGAGGTGGTGCGCAAAGGCCGCGTCGCGGCATTCGCGGTCACTCAGGACGGTGAAGAAGGCATTGGCATCGCGGCGGAAATCAGCCGCAGCGTGCAAAAAATCCTGCCGCCCGAAGCGCTGATCAAAGCCATTCGCCAGGCAGTTGCCGAGGCGTATCAAGAGGCGCCGAGCGTGGTGGTGCTGCTCAACCCGGGCGCGCTGCCGAAGACGTCCAGCGGCAAGCTGCAACGCTCGGCGTGCCGCAATCGTCTGGCCGATGGCAGCCTCGACAGCTACGCGGTGTTCCCGTCCGCCGAGCTGCAAGGTACCGAATCGACCCTGGCGGCTTCCGAGCTGGAAACGCTGATCGGCAAGATCTGGGCCGAGCAACTGAGCGTCAGACAAGTCAACGCCGACGATCATTTCTTCCTGCTCGGCGGCAACTCGATTGCGGCAACTCAGGTAATCGCCAAGGTACGCGAAGAACTGGGTCTTGAGCTGAACCTGCGCCTGTTGTTCGAAACCCCGACCCTGTCCGCCTTCGCCGCTGCGGTGGCGCAGCAGCAACAGGATGGCGGCAGCGCCCAAGGCGCAATCAACACCTTGTCGCGCGGCGAAGCACTGCCGCAATCGCTGGCGCAAAACCGGCTGTGGATCACCTGGCAACTCGACCCGCACAGCAGCGCCTACAACATTCCCGGCGCCCTGCGTCTGCGTGGCGAGCTGGACGAAGACGCGTTGCGCGCCAGCTTCCAGCAACTGATCGAGCGCCACGAATCGCTGCGCACGCGTTTCTTCGAACGCGACGGTGTGGCGCTGCAACAAGTCGACGCCGCACCTGAATTCAATCTGCAACTGATCGATATCAGCGACCTGCCAGCGCACGAGCGTGAAGCCCGCGCGCAACAGATCCGCGAAGACGAGGCGCGCACCCAGTTCGATCTGGAAAAAGGCCCGCTGCTGTGGGTGACACTCGTACGCCTCGACGATGAAGATCATCAGCTTCTGGTGACGCTGCATCACATCATCGCCGACGGTTGGTCGCTGAACGTACTGATCGACGAGTTTTCGCGCCTGTACGCTGCCGCCTCTCAAGGCCTGCGCGCCGAACTCGCGCCGCTGCCCACCCAATACGCCGACTACGGCACCTGGCAGCGCCAATGGCTGGCGCAAGGTGAGGGCGAGCGACAACTGGCGTACTGGAAAGCGCAACTGGGCGACGAACATCCGGTGCTGGAGCTGGCCACCGACCACTCGCGCTCGGCCAAGCAATTGCACAGCGCCGCGCGCCACAGTGTGCGCCTCGGCGTCAGCCTCAGTGATGCGATCAAGCAGACTGCGCAGGCGCATCAATCGACACCGTTCATGCTGTTGCTCTCGGCGTTCCAGAGCCTGCTGCACCGCTACAGCGGTCAGCGCGATATCCGCATCGGCATCCCCAACGCCAACCGTCCGCGCCTGGAAACCCAGGGCCTGATCGGCTTCTTCATCAACACTCAGGTGCTGCGTGCCGAGGTTGATTCGCGGCTGTCGTTTGTCGAGTTGCTGGCACAGACCCGCGACGCTGCACTGGGTGCGCAGGCCCATCAGGATCTGCCGTTCGAACAACTGCTCGAAGCCTTCCCGCAGGCTCGCGAGCAGGGACTGTTCCAGGTCATGTTCAACCACCAGCAACGCGACTTGAGTGCGCTCAAGCGCCTGCCGGGCCTGCTCGCCGAAGAACTGCCGTGGCACAGCCGCGAAGCCAAGTTCGACCTGCAACTGCACAGCGAAGAAGATCGCAACGGGCGCTTGACCCTGTCCTTCGACTACGCCGATGAACTGTTCGACGCGGCGACCATCGCGCGTCTGGCCGAACACTTCAGCAATCTGCTGCGCGCCGTCTGCGAGCAACCACAGCAGGCGATCGGCGACCTGCCATTGCTGACTCCATGCGAGCACGAACAGCAACAAGCATGGAGCATCGCCCCGTGCACCCCGGCGCAACACTGGCTACCGGAATTGCTCAACGAACAGGCGCGCCAGACTCCGGAACGCACCGCGCTGGTGTGGGACGGCGGCAGTCTCGATTTTGCAGAATTGCACGCCCAGGCCAACCGCCTCGCGCACTATCTGCGCGATAAAGGCGTCGGCCCGGATGTGTGCGTGGCAATTGCAGCCGAGCGTTCGCCACAATTGTTGATCGGCCTGCTGGCGATCATCAAGGCCGGTGGCGCTTATGTGCCGCTGGACCCGGATTACCCGGCCGATCGTCTGGCCTACATGCTCAGCGACAGCGGTGTCGAGCTGCTGCTGACTCAGACTGCATTGCTCGACCGTCTGCCAGCCAGTGACGGCGTCAGCGTCATCGCCATGGACGCGTTGCACCTGGAAAACTGGCCGAGTCAGGCACCGGGTCTGCACCTGCACGGCGACAACCTCGCCTATGTGATTTACACCTCCGGCTCCACTGGTCAACCGAAGGGCGTCGGCAACACCCACGCTGCATTGGCCGAACGGTTGCAGTGGATGCAGAACAGCTATCGCCTGAACGACAGCGACGTGCTGATGCAAAAGGCGCCGATCAGTTTCGACGTGTCGGTCTGGGAGTGCTTCTGGCCGCTGATCACTGGCGCGCGTCTGCTGATTGCCGGCCCCGGCGAACACCGTGATCCGCATCGCATCGCGCAACTGGTGCAGGAATACGGTGTGACCACGCTGCACTTCGTGCCGCCGCTGCTTTCGCTGTTCATCGACGAACCGCTGAGCGCCGAATGCACTAGCCTGCGCCGGGTGTTCTCCGGCGGTGAAGCGCTGCCGGCGGAACTGCGCAACCGCGTGTTGGCGCTACTGCCGGCGGTACAACTGCACAACCGTTACGGCCCGACCGAAACCGCGATCAACGTCACTCACTGGCACTGCACCACGGCCGATGGCGAGCGCTCGCCGATTGGTCGGCCACTGGGCAACGTGATCTGCCGCATTCTCGATGCTGATCTCAACCCCGTGCCGGCCGGTGTGCCGGGTGAGCTGTGCATCAGCGGCATCGGTCTGGCCCGGGGTTACCTTGGTCGTCCGGCACTGACTGCCGAACGTTTCGTGGTCGATCCACTGGGCGAGCAGGGCGCACGGCTGTATCGCACCGGTGACCGTGCACGCTGGACCGCCGACGGTGTGATCGAATACCTCGGGCGCCTCGATCAGCAGGTCAAGCTGCGTGGTTTCCGCGTTGAACCGGAAGAAATCGAAGCGCGGCTGCTGGCGCAAAACGGCGTCGCCCAGGCCGTGGTGCTGGTGCGCGAAACCGCAGCCGGCGCACAGCTGATCGGCTACTTCACCGCTGTCGATGCGAGCGAAGATCAGGACGTGCAGATCGCCCGCCTGAAAACCGCACTGGCCGGCGAACTGCCGGAATACATGGTCCCGGCGCAACTGATGCGTCTGGACGCGATGCCCCTGAGCCCGAGTGGCAAGCTCGACCGTCGCGCCTTGCCGGAGCCGCAGTGGCAGGTGCGTGAGCACGTCAAACCGGTCACCGAGCTGGAACACCAGATCGCCGCGATCTGGCGTGAAGTGCTGGGTCTGCCACGGATCGGTCTGCGTGACGACTTCTTCGCCCTCGGCGGGCACTCGTTGCTGGCCACGCAAATCATCTCCCGCAGCCGTCAGGCCTGTGACGTCGAGCTACCGTTGCGCGCCCTGTTCGAGCACAGCGAACTCGGCGACTTCGCCGAGCAGATCCGTCTGATCCAGGTCAGCGGCCAGACCAACCAACAGCCACCGATTGCCAAAGTCGACCGCCGTCAACCCGTACCGCTGTCCTATTCGCAGCAACGCATGTGGTTCCTCTGGCAGATGGAGCCGGACAGCCCGGCGTACAACGTCGGCGGCATGGCGCGCCTGCGCGGCGTGTTGCACGTCGAGCATTTCGAGGCGGCGTTGCAGGCGTTGATCCTGCGCCACGAAACCTTGCGTACCACCTTCCCGAGCGTCGATGGCGTGGCCCGTCAACAGGTGCATGGCGAGACCGGCGTGCGCATGGGCTGGAAGGATTTCTCGAAACTGCCGGCTGACCAGCGTGAGCAGCAGGTCCAGCAACTGGCCGATGACGAAGCGCATCTGCCGTTCGACCTGGAAAGCGGACCGCTGCTGCGCGCCTGTCTGGTGAAGACCGCCGAGCACGAGCATTACTTCGTGCTGACATTGCACCACATCGTCACTGAAGGCTGGGCGATGGATATTTTTGCCCGCGAACTCAGCGCGCTGTACGAAGCGTTCGTCGATGAGCGCGATTCGCCGCTGGAAGCGTTGCCGGTGCAGTACCTCGATTACAGCGTCTGGCAACGGCAGTGGCTGGAGTCCGGTGAACGTCAGCGCCAGCTCGACTACTGGACTGCGCAACTCGGTCGCGAACATCCGCTGCTGGAGCTGCCCGGGGACCGTCCGCGGCCACCGGTGCAAAGTCATCAGGGTGAATTGTTCCGTTTTGATCTCAGTGACGATCTCGCCGCTCGCGTCCGTGCGTTCAATGCGCAAAACGGTCTGACCCTGTTCATGACCATGACCGCTGCGCTCGCCACCTTGCTCTACCGCTACAGCGGCCAGACCGACCTGCGCATCGGCGCGCCGGTGGCCAACCGGATTCGCCCGGAAAGCGAAGGGCTGATCGGTGCGTTCCTCAACACTCAGGTGCTGCGTTGCCAGCTCGACGGGCAGATGTCGGTTGGCGAGTTGTTCGAGCAAGTGCGCCACACGGTGATTGAAGGCCAGTCGCATCAGGACCTGCCGTTCGATCATCTGGTCGAAGCACTGCAACCACCGCGCAGCGCGGCGTACAACCCGCTGTTCCAGGTGATGTGCAACGTGCAGCGCTGGGAATTCCAGCAGAGCCGCATGCTCGCCGGGATGACCGTCGAGTACCTGGCCAACGATGCGCGAGCGACCAAGTTCGACCTCAATCTGGAAGTCACCGACCTCGACCATCGCCTCGGTTGCTGCCTGACCTACAGCACCGATCTGTTCGACGAGCCGACCATTGCACGCATGGCCCGGCATTGGCGCAATCTGCTGGAAGCGCTGATCACCGATCCGCAACAGCGCTTGAGCCAATTGCCGCTGCTCGACTTGACTGAACAACAGCAACTGCTCGACAGCCTCGGCGTTGAACCGGGCGAACGTCGTCTCGATCAATGCCTCCATCACCTGTTCGCCGAACAGGCGCTGGCGCGCAAAGATGCCCCGGCCCTGACCTTCGCCGGGCAGACCCTGAGCTACGCCGAACTCGACGCCCGCGCCAATCGCTTGGCTTGGGCCTTGCGTGAGCGTGGGGTCGGTCCGCAGGTGCGGGTCGGTCTGGCGCTGGAGCGCTCGCTGGAAATGGTCGTCGGCCTGCTGGCGATCCTCAAGGCCGGCGGCGCCTACGTGCCGCTGGATCCGGAATACCCGCTCGACCGTCTGCACTACATGATCGAAGACAGCCGCATCGGTCTGCTGCTCAGCGACCGGGCGATGTTCAACACCCTCGGCGATCTGCCGTCGAGCGTGGCGCGCTGGTGCCTGGAAGATGACAGCGCCGCGCTGGCCGATTACCCGGCTACCGAACTGCCATTTATCAGCCTGCCGCAGCATCAGGCCTATCTGATTTACACCTCGGGCTCGACCGGCAAGCCGAAGGGCGTGGTGGTGTCCCACGGTGAAATCGCCATGCATTGCCAGGCGGTGATCGAGCGTTTCGGCATGCGCCCGGACGACTGCGAGCTGCACTTCTATTCGATCAACTTCGACGCCGCCACCGAGCGTCTGCTGGTGCCGCTGCTCAGCGGCGCGCAGGTGGTGCTGCGGGCGCAAGGGCAGTGGGACGCGGAAGAGATCTGCAACTTGATCCGCACCCATCGGATCAACGTGCTCGGCTTCACCCCGAGCTACGGCAGTCAGCTGGCGCAGTTCCTCGCCACGCAAAACCAGGTTCTGCCAGTGCGGATGATCATCACCGGCGGCGAAGCGCTGACCGGCGAACACCTGCAACGGATTCGCGCCGCATTCAAACCGAGTCTGTTCTTCAACGCCTACGGGCCGACCGAAACCGTGGTCATGCCGCTCGCCAGTCTGGCGCCGGAAGTGCTGGAAGAGGGCGCCGGCAGCGTGCCGATCGGCAGCGTGATCGGTGACCGCGTTGCGTACATTCTCGACGCCGATCTGGCACTGGTGCCGCAAGGTGCGACCGGTGAATTGTTTGTCGGCGGCGCCGGTCTGGCCCAGGGGTATCACGACCGTCCGGGCATCAGCGCCGAGCGCTTCGTGGCTGATCCGTTTGCCGCCGATGGCGGGCGTATGTACCGCACCGGCGATCTGGTGCGCCAGCGTGCCGATGGGTTGGTGGAGTATCTGGGGCGGATCGACCATCAGGTGAAAATCCGTGGTTTCCGCATCGAGCTGGGCGAGATCGAAACCCGTCTGCTCGATCACCACTCGATCCGCGAAGCGGTGGTGCTGGCGCTGGATGCGCCGAGCGGCAAGCAACTGGTGGGCTACCTGGTCAGCGAAGTTGCCGAGCAAGGCGAAGCGCAACAGGCCGAACTGCGTGAAGCACTGAAGTCACACCTCAAGGCGCAACTGCCGGATTACATGGTGCCGACGCACCTGATTCTGCTGGCGAGCATGCCGCTGACCGCCAACGGCAAACTTGACCGCCGCGCCTTGCCGGCGCCGGATCCCGAGCTGAACCGTCAGCACTACGTCGCGCCGAGCAGCGAGTTGGAGCAGAACCTGGCACAGATCTGGTGCGAGGTGCTCAACGTCGGACAGGTCGGGCTCAACGACAACTTCTTCGAACTCGGTGGCGACTCGATCCTGTCGATTCAAGTGGTCAGCCGGGCGCGGCAGCAGGGCATTCATTTCAGCCCGCGTGACCTGTTTCAGCATCAGACGGTGCAGACCCTGGCCGCTGTCGCCAGCCGCAGCGAGCAAGTCACTGCCGAGCAGGGACTGGTGCTCGGCGAGTCGGCCATGACGCCGATTCAGCACTGGTTCTTCGACTCTGATATTCCTGAGCGTCAGCACTGGAACCAGGCCTTGTTGCTGGAACCGACAGTGGCGCTGGAACCGCATCGTCTGGAGCAGGCGCTGCTGGCAGTGATCGAACAGCACGACGCCCTGCGTCTGCGCTTCACTCAGGCCAACGATCAATGGCAGGCAACGCATCAACCGGTGTCCGACGCCGAGGTGTTGTGGCAGGTGCGGGTGGCGGCGATGGACAAGTGCGCAGCATTGTTTGCCGATGCCCAGCGCAGTCTCGATCTGCAGAATGGCCCGCTGCTGCGCGCCTTGCTGGTCGATGGTCCCGAAGGTCAGCAACGCCTGTTCATCGCGATTCACCACTTGGTGGTCGACGGTGTGTCGTGGCGCGTACTGCTCGACGATTTGCAAACGGTTTACCGCCAGTTGGAGGCCGAGCAGTCGGTAAAACTGCCGGCGAAAACCAGTGCCTTCAAGGACTGGGCGGCACGCTTGCAGGCCTATGCCGGCAGCGAATCGTTGCGTGAAGAGTTGAACTGGTGGCAAACCCAACTGGCCGGACCGAACGCCGATCTGCCGTGCGAAAACCCGCAAGGCGGACAGCAGAATCGTCACGCGCAAACCGTCAGCGTGCGCCTGGATGCCGAGCGTACCCAACAACTACTGCAACAGGCGCCGCGCGCCTACCGCACGCAGGTCAATGACCTGCTGCTGACTGCGCTGGCCCGTGTGCTGTGCCGTTGGAGCGGGCAACCGTCGGCGTTGATTCAACTGGAAGGCCACGGCCGCGAAACCCTGTTCGACGAGATCGACCTGACTCGCACCGTCGGCTGGTTCACCAGCGCCTATCCATTACGCCTGACCCCGCACAACATCGAAGAGGCTGCCGGGCAGGGCGCCTCGATCAAGGCGATCAAGGAGCAACTGCGCGCGGTGCCGCACAAAGGCCTCGGTTATGGCGTGCTGCGTTATCTGGCCGATGACCTCAGCCAGCGCAGCATGGCGGCGTTGCCGAATGCCCCGGTGACCTTCAACTACCTCGGCCAGTTCGATCAGAGTTTCGCCAGCGATGCGCTGTTCCGTCCGCTGGATGAGCCGGTCGGTGCGGCCCACGATCCGCAGGCGCCGTTGCCCAACGAATTGAGCATCGACAGTCAGGTGTACGGCGGCGAGTTGCTGCTGCGCTGGACTTTCAGTGCTGAGCGTTATGACGCGCAGACCATCAGCGATTTGGCCGACACCTACCTCGGCGAGCTGCAAAGCCTGATCGCACATTGTTTGCAGGACGACGCTGGCGGACTGACGCCGTCGGACTTCCCGCTGGCGAAACTGACCCAGGCGCAACTCGATGCACTGCCGGTGCCGGCGGCGCAGATCGAAGATGTCTACCCGCTGACGCCGATGCAGGAAGGCATGTTGCTGCACACCTTGCTCGAACCGGGCACCGGTCTGTACTACATGCAGGATCGCTATCGCATCAACAGCGAGCTCGATCCCGAGCGTTTCGCCCAGGCCTGGCAAGCGGTGGTCGCCCGTCATGAAGCGCTGCGTGCGTCGTTCTGCTGGAACGTCGGCGAGGACATGCTGCAAGTGATCCACACCCCGGGCCGTACGCCGATCGAGTACCTGGACTGGAGCGCCATCAGCGATGTCGAGCAAGAACCGAAGCTGCAGGCGCTGCTGAAAAGCGAGCGCGAAGCCGGGTTCGATCTGCTCAATCAGGCACCGTTCCACCTGCGCCTGATCAAGGTCGGCGCGGCGCGCTACTGGTTCATGATGAGCAACCACCACATCCTCATCGATGCCTGGTGCCGTTCGCTGCTGATGAACGATTTCTTCGAGATCTACACCGCCCTCGGTGAAGGTCGCGAAGCACAGTTGTCGGTGCCGCCGCGTTACCGCGACTACATCGGCTGGCTGCAACGCCAGAGTCTGGCCGAGGCACGTCAGTGGTGGCAGCAGAACCTGCAAGGTTTCGAACGCACCACGCCGATTCCGAGCGACCGGCCGTTCCTGCGCGAACATGCGGGCGAAAGCGGCGGCATGATTGTCGGTGACTGCTACACCCGTCTCGACGTTGAAGATGGCGCTCGTCTGCGCGAGCTGGCCCAGGCCCATCAACTGACCATCAACACCTTCGCTCAAGCCGCTTGGGCCTTGGTGCTGCGCCGTCTGAGCGGTGATCGCGACGTGCTGTTCGGCGTAACCGTGGCCGGCCGTCCGGTGGAAATGCCGGAAATGCAGCGCACAGTCGGCCTGTTCATCAACAGCATTGCGCTGCGGGTGCAGATCCCGGGGGACGATCAGCGTGCCAGTGTGCGCCAGTGGTTGAGCGGGCTGCTCGACAGCAACATGCAACTGCGCGAGTACGAATACCTGCCGCTGGTGAACATCCAGGAGCAGAGCGAACTGCCGAAAGGCCAGCCGCTGTTCGACAGTCTGTTCGTGTTCGAAAACGCGCCGGTGGAAGTCTCGGTGCTGGACCGTGCGCAAAGCCTCAACGCGACCTCGGATTCGGGCCGTACCCATACCAACTTCCCGCTGACGGCGGTGTGCTACCCGGGCGATGACCTCGGCCTGCACCTGTCGTATGACCAGCGTTACTTCGACGAATCGACCATCGAGCGCATGCTCGGCGAGTTCAAGCGCCTGCTGCTGGCGCTGGTCGATGGTTTCCACGGTGACATGGCTGATCTGCCGCTGCTGGGGGCCGAGGAGCAGGACTTCCTGCTGCACGGCTGCAATCAGAGCGCCCACGATTATCCGCTGGAGCAGAGCTACGTGGCGCTGTTCGAAGCGCAGGTCGCGGCGCATCCGCAGCGCATCGCCGCTACGTGCCTTGATCAGCAACTGAGCTATGCCGCGCTCAACCACAACGCCAACCGTCTCGGTCATGCACTGGTTGCGGCCGGGGTGCAGATGGATCAACCGGTGGCGCTGCTGGCCGAGCGTAATCTCGATCTGCTGGGGATGATCATCGGCAGCTTCAAGGCCGGTGCCGGTTACCTGCCGCTGGATCCGGGCCTGCCGAGCCAGCGTCTGCAGCGGATCATCGAGCTGAGCCGCACGCCAGTGCTGGTGTGCAGCGAAGCCTGCCGCCAACAGGCGCAGACTTTGCTCGATGAATTCAGCTGCGCCAACCGTCCACGGCTGTTGGTCTGGGAAGAGGTGCAGGCGCTGGCGACATCGCTGCAAAACCCGGGGATCTACAGTGGCCCGGACAACCTGGCCTACGTGATCTACACCTCGGGTTCGACCGGGTTGCCGAAAGGTGTGATGGTCGAGCAGCGCGGCATGCTCAACAACCAGTTGAGCAAGGTGCCGTACCTGCAACTGACGGACGCCGACGTGATCGCGCAGACCGCTTCGCAAAGCTTCGATATTTCGGTCTGGCAGTTCCTCGCCGCGCCGCTGTTCGGGGCGCGGGTGGACATCGTGCCGAACAGCATCGCCCACGATCCGCAGGGTCTGCTGGTGCATGTGCAGGCGCAGGGCATCACCGTGCTGGAGAGTGTGCCGTCGCTGATTCAGGGCATGCTCGCTTCCGATCGCCTGAGCCTCGACGGTCTGCGCTGGATGCTGCCGACCGGTGAAGCGATGCCGCCGGAACTGGCGCACCAGTGGCTGCTGCGCTACCCGGACATCGGTCTGGTCAACGCCTACGGGCCGGCGGAATGCTCCGATGACGTGGCGTTCTTCCGTGTGGACATGGCTTCGACTCGCGGCAGCTATTTGCCGATCGGAACGCCGACCGACAACAACTTGCTGTACCTGGTCGATGGCGCACTGGAGCTGGTGCCGCTGGGCGCGGTGGGCGAGTTGTGCGTGGCCGGCACCGGTGTCGGTCGCGGTT
This sequence comes from Pseudomonas sp. B21-051, assembly GCF_024748795.1. Lineage (NCBI taxonomy): Bacteria > Pseudomonadati > Pseudomonadota > Gammaproteobacteria > Pseudomonadales > Pseudomonadaceae > Pseudomonas > Pseudomonas sp. B21-051. The sequence continues at coordinate 4,083,269 of NZ_CP087166.1, read as the reverse complement.
ACGTCAGCGATCCGCTGCGCACCGCGCCGGTATTTGTGCCGAACCCGTTCGGCGCGCCGGGCGAGCGTTTGTATCGCACCGGTGACCTCGCGCGGCGGCGCAGTGACGGGGTGCTGGAGTACGTTGGCCGGGTCGACCATCAGGTGAAGATTCGCGGTTACCGCATCGAACTGGGTGAAATCGAAGCGCGTCTGCACGAACAACCGGAAGTCCGCGATGCGGCGGTCGGCGTGCAGGAAGGCGTGAATGGCAAGCACCTGGTCGGCTATCTGGTCGCGGCGGATTCGGCGCTCAACCCGAGCGAGCGTCTGGAGCGGATCAAGCAACGCCTGCGCAGCGAACTGCCGGAATACATGGTGCCGCTGCACTGGTTGTGGCTGGATCAGTTGCCGCACAACGCCAACGGCAAACTCGACCGCAAAGCCCTGCCGGCCCTGGAAATCGGCCAATTGCAGAGCGAGGATTACCTGGCCCCGCGCAACGAGCTGGAGCAGACCCTGGCCGACATCTGGGCCGAGGTGCTCAAGGTCGACAAGGTCGGCGTGCGCGACAACTTCTTCGAGCTGGGCGGACACTCGCTACTGGCTACGCAGATCGCCTCGCGGGTGCAGAAAACCCTGCAACGCGATGTGCCGCTGCGGGCGATGTTCGAGTGCAGCACGGTGCAGGAACTGGCCGAGTACATCGAAGGCCTGGCGGCCGGAGACATGACCGAGGACAAGGTGGATCGCTTGAATGATCTGATGGCGGAGCTGGAGGGCTTGTAATCTTCGGCGTCTGTACCGGCCCCTTCGCGAGCAGGCTCGCTCCCACATGGGTTTTGTGTCGATCACAGATCCCCTGTGGGAGCGAGCCTGCTCGCGATTGGGGCGGCACATTTTCAGACATTTACACGGTTGACGATCAACAACCGGCAGCTCAGTCTGCCGGTTCTCTTTTTTGTCTCGGGGGTGGTCGATGCCTTTCTTCACGGTTGACGGACAAGCGCTGCACTACATTGATCAAGGCACCGGCCCGGCCGTGTTGCTGGCGGGCAGTTATCTGTGGGACACGGCCATGTGGGCGCCGCAGATCGCTGCGCTGTCGCCGCACTATCGGGTGATTGCGCTGGACCTGTGGGGCCACGGTGAGTCCGGGCGCCTGCCATCAGGCACCACCTCGCTGGACGACATTGCGCGACAGGTCGAGGCCTTGCTCGATCACCTGCAGATCGAACGGGTCACGCTGGCGGGGCTGTCGGTCGGCGGCATGTGGGGTGTGCGTCTGGCGTTGTCGGCACCGCAGCGGATCAACGGTCTGGTGCTGCTCGACACCTACGTCGGCGTCGAGCCTGAGCCAACCCGTCAGTACTATTTCTCGCTGTTCAAGCAAATCGAGGAAAGCGGCGAGATTGCGCCTCAGTTGCTCGACATCGTGGTGCCGATCTTCTTCCGTCCGGGCATCGATCCGCAGTCGGCGCTGTATCAGGACTTCCGCGCCAAACTCGCGGCGTACACGGCGGATCGCCTGCGCGAAAGCATTGTGCCGATGGGACGTATCACGTTCAGTCGGGATGACCTGTTGCCGCGTCTGGGCGAATTGAATGCCGCAACCACCCTGGTGCTGTGCGGCGATCAGGACAAACCGCGACCGCCGTCGGAGGCACAGGAAATGGCTGAATTGATCGGTTGCCCGTGGGTGCTGGTGCCGGAAGCGGGGCATATCTCCAGTCTGGAGAACCCGCAGTTTGTCACTGAGGTGTTGTTCGCCTTCCTGGCTGAGCGCCATTGAAAAAGATCGCAGCCTGCGGTTCCCCTGTAGGAGCTGCCGCAGGCTGCGATCTTTTGATCTGGCTTATTTAGGCCCGAGAATCTTCGTCAGTTTCTCCGGCGAAGGCGCCCCTTGCTGCTGTTGCAGCTCTCCTTTGTCATCCATGTAGAAAATCGCCGGTGTCGCCTGCAGTTCCAGGTCTTCCATCAACTGCATGTTGGCGGCCAGTCTGGTCTGCACTGCTTTTGGAATGTCTTTCAATGGCTTGAGGGTACTGGCCTTGCCGGCCTTCTCGTGATCTTCCAGGGCCTTGGCCGGATCTTTCGCCGCCAGCAGTGCGGCGGATTTCGCCGGGCTGTCTTCGCGGATGATCCCGACCATGATGTGCCGCAGCTGCACCTTGCCGGCCTTGACCCATGGCCGCGCCTGTTCCCAGAACATGTTGCAGTACGGGCAGTTCGGATCGCTGAACAGGTACACGGTACGCGGCGCATCCTTGTTGCCGTCCTGAATCCAGTTGCTGGCTTCGAACTTGCCCCAGATTTCCTTGGCCATCGGCGCGTAGACCAGTTTCTGCAACGGCTCGCTGCTCAGGTCTTTGCCGTCGGCGTCGTACAGATTGCCCAGCAACACGTGTTGGCCGTCTGGCGTCAGGTACAGGGCCATGCCACGGTTCTGGTACTGCGCCGCATAACCGCGCAGGCCGTCCGGGGCGTCGAACTGGCCGACGATTTTTGCGCCCTTGGCTTCGATCTGCTTGATCGCGGCGGGCAATTCTTCGGCGGCCTGCACCGACGGCAGGTGCAGCAGGGCAGTGCCCAGAGTCAGCGTCAGCAGGTGGCGGAGGCGGGGCATGGCAGTTTCCTTGCAGAGGTGGCCGGTGCGGCGGTTGGATTCGGGATGTCGAAGTTTTCCAGGGCGCGGGCCAGGCTGGCGTTCGACAGTTCGCCCAGGTGGCTGCTCAGCAAGCGACCGTCAGGGCTATAGAACAGCGTAGTTGGCAGCGCCATGGAACCCACGGCCTGGCCGAGTCGGCCGCTGCGATCAAACAGCACGTTGTTCAGGCTCAGGCCCTGGGTTTCAAGGAAGGTTGCAACGCTTTGCATGCTTTCGGCCTGATTGACGAACAGAAAGGTCAGGTCCGGGCGTTGTTGCTGAGCGTTTTCCAGCACCGGCATCTCGCGCCGGCACGGCGGGCACCAGGTTGCCCACAGGTTGATCACCAGTGGTCCGCCCTGATAGTCGCTGAGCTGGATGGTCTCCCCGGCGGCGTTGCGCAGAGTGATTTCCGGCAGGCGCGTGCCTTGTTCGTAGATGTTCAGTGACAGGGTCGCCAACAACCAGAACAGCACGCCGCTGGCCACGCCAAAACCCAGTGGCTGACGCAGGCCGGGGCGGCGCCAGCCGCGATAGAGAGCGGCGAGCAGCAGCACGATCACCCCCGGCCAGGCGAGGAAACCGCCATCGCGCAGGTCGATGATCTGCCACGGATCGTTGCGATAGTGCCCCCAGTACAGGGCGACAAATGCCACGCGCGCCGCGAGCATGCCCAGCAGGAACAGGCTGAACAGCGCCGACTCGGGATTATCGCCACCACGCTTGGCCACCCGCCAGCCGACAAAGGTCGCCAGCGCCAGGGCACTGATCAGCAGCAGGTGGTTAAGCGCGATGGCGAAGGTGCCGAGGGTGAACGTCAGCATTAATTGGCGTCTCGGGTGGTAGTCCAGCGTTGCAGGAACGTCTCGGCATCCACCTCACCGGTGATGCGCTGGCTACGTCGTTCTTCGCCGTCGGTGCCGATCCAGACAAAACTCGGTGGCCCCGGTACTTTGTAGCGGCCGAGCAGCTCGCGACTGGCGGCATTGTCGGCAGTGACGTCGAGGCGCAGCAGGCGCACATCGCTCAGCGCCTGCATGACCTTGTCTTTGCCGAACACCTGTTTCTCCATGACTTTGCACGACACGCACCAGTCGGCGTAGTAATCGAGCAGCACCCACTGACCCTGAGCCTTGGCGCTATCCAGTTCGCGCTGCAGGGCGGCCGGATCCTTGATCGTGGTGAACGCGTCATGTCCGCTCGGCGTGGTGCTGGCGACTCGGCCGGCGCTGTACACCTGCAGCGGTTGATACGGGTCGTCACTGCCTCCGGCGGCACCGATCAGCAGCAGGCTGCCCCACAGACCGAGCAACAGCGAACTGGCGCCGAACACCTGTGCTACCCGGCCGAAACCTTCCGATTGCTTCCAGGCACAGAACGCGGCGATCAGCAGCAGTGCGCCACACAGGCCCAGCCACAGCGACGAGTCCAGCACCGGGCGCAGCATCAGCAGCGCGGTCGCGAGGAACAGGAAGCCGAAGATGCCCTTGAGCAGGTTCATCCACGCGCCTGGCTTTGGCAGGAAGCGATTGCCGACGGTCACCAACAGCAACAGCGGCACCCCGATACCGATGCCCAGCGCAAACAGAATCAATCCACCGTGCAGCGCATTGCCGCTCTGCGCGATGTACAGCAAAGCGCCGGCGAGCGGCGCGGTCATGCACGGGCCGACCAGCAGACCGGACAATGCGCCGAGCACCCCGGCACCGATCAGGCTGCCGCCATTGCGACTGCGCGAAGCGTGTTCGAGGCGATCACGCAAGGCCACCGGCAACTGCAATTCAAAGAAGCCGAACATCGGCAACGCCAGCACTACGAATACCGCCGCAAACGCACCCAGCAGCCATGGATTTTGCAGCCACGCTTGCAGGTTGGCGCCGAGCAGCGCGGCGATCACTCCCATCGCTGCATACACCAGCGCCATGCAGATCACATAGCTGCTGGCCAGGGCGAACCCACGGCGCGGGGTGGCACCACTGCCGACAATCATGCCCGCCAGAATCGGCAGCATCGGCAACGAACACGGGGTAAACGCCAGCAACAGGCCGAGGCCGAAGAACACCAGCAGGCTCCAGCCCAGCGCCCGTTGTTGCAGGCTGCTGGCCAAGGCCTGATCCGGCGCTTCAGCGCTGGTCGTTGGCGTTGCTTTGCCGCCCAGATCGATGACCCTGGTCTGCGGCGGGTAACACAGGCCGGCATCGGCGCAGCCCTGGTAACTGACCTTGATCTGACCGCTGGCCGAGGCCGGAATTTTTACTTCCAGCCCTTGGCGATACACCGGTTGTTCACCGAAGAACTCGTCACTGTGCGACTCACCCTCGGGCAGCGCCGGCTGTTGGTCGGTCGTCAAACCGTCGAATTTCAGGCGTTTCTGGTACAGGTAATAGCCGTCGGTGATTTGCCAGAACAGCTGGGTTTCCCCGGATTCAAGGCGTTCGGAGGTGAGCACGAAGGCTTGGTCGACCGGCAGAAACTCCGGTTTGGTCTCGAACGGATTGTTCCCGGCCTGGGCCAGGCCGGAGATCAGCAGTGCAAACAAAAGAAAAAAGTGACGCATGGAGGAGCCTTGTCCCTGTGCAAGTGTGGGCACAATGGTGGATGGCGATTAACCGATGATTAACCGCCCCGCACGCTGCCGGATGGGCGACCCGAAGAGTTCTCGGTTTATCAGCAACCCGGGCCAGCGGATTTCGGAGATTGTATACGGGCCACATGTTTTTTTCGCGTCTTGATCCTATCTGCGGGCCGGTTGTCATTCAGATAAACATAAAGGCAATATTTCAAATCTCGGAGTGATTCGTTGCCGCTGGCATCTTCCTGTTTGCCAATTATTCAAGGTCGCCGAATAAAGCTTATTGAGATGATGTGCGGGTTTGAATGTTCTGGCGGGTAGGGACAAGGTGCGCAGTGTCGGTGGCGATTAATCGATGCTTAATCGCCAACAACAACTTACTTAAAACAAAGTGTTTTCAGCCGCGCAGCAGTCCTGGCCAGGTTTCGTCGTTAATCGGGATGGGGCCGGACTGAACCTGGTTTTCCTGAATGTTGTAGCGGAGGTATTCATCGTTGTCCAAAAACAGATACCAGTAACTGTCCGCCAGCGTGCGATCGTTTTGCGCCCCCGTCATGATTCGGTCTTGATACTTGGCCAGCCCAGGCCATGTTTCATCGTCAATGGTTTCTTGGACAAGTGTCTCATAACCAAAATCAAGCCTGAGTGCCTTGCCGTTGTCCATCAGGAAACGGAACAAATGTGCGCGTCCCGGTCTGGTTTGCCACCAGGTTCCTGCAATGATCCGGTCGAAGTAAGGCACAAGTTTATGCCAGCGTGATGCCTGAACTGGAACCGTACTGATGCAGCATTCGTCGTCCTGATCATATTTGGTGACATATGGAGTGAGTCGATCTTCTCCATAATGAAATAGCCACAGGAAGTCTCCGTCTATTCTGTCAGTGTCGAATCCAGTGGTCGTAAAACCAAACCGCAATTGATAAGCGTCATGAAAGGCATCCCAATTTCCGGATACCTCCAAAGGATACTTTTCAGGTACTTTGTTTTCCGCCAGGCTGAAGCGTGAATATAAGTTGTAGTGCGTGAAGAAGAAGTAAATCTGGTCTTTGCCCGAGCGCCAGTCAACAGCGACGGCCTTTCCTAATCGAGACATGTTTAGTCCATTGAGTGGTTGTTGAAAAAAAGCGTTTTTTAAGCGTGTACGGTCGATGTTAGTTGCATGGATTAATTTTTAATATGCCCGGTATGTTTCAATTTGAAAGTTGCGTCTGGCGGTTGTCGATCAGATTGGAAAGCAGGTAGATGACCGGACTGTTTACCTGACGTACTGCAGTGGTGGTGCGGCTACGCAGCGTTTCTCTCGTTAAACGGTACACTTGGCATAACTGCGGCTTAATCTTCGGCTGCTTGAATGGCGTTTTTGCTCATGGAGCCCCCATGCACGTACTGGTTTGTGAAGACGATGAACTGATCGCCAGCGGTATCGTTGCCGGTCTCACGGCGCAGGGCCTGACGGTCGAGCACGTCAACACCGCCGCGAAAGCACGGGCGATGCTCAAGGTCGCCGAATTCGACGTGATGGTGCTCGATCTCGGCCTGCCCGACGAAGATGGCCTCAAGTTGCTGCAACAATTGCGTCAGCAGGGTCTGGAAATTCCGGTGCTGATCCTGACCGCGCGCGACTCGGTGACCGATCGGGTCGATGGTTTGCAAGCAGGGGCTGACGATTACCTGCTCAAACCGTTCGATCTGCGTGAACTGTTCGCGCGTCTGCAAACCCTGCTGCGCCGGGTCGCCGGACGCAGTGTCAACCTGATCGAACACGGCGCGCTGACCTACGATCCAAGCAGCCGCGAAACCACCCTGGCCGGGCAACCGGTGGACTTGTCGCGCCGCGAGCAATCGCTGTTGCAGGCGCTGTTGCACAACCGTGGCCGGGTTCTGTCCACCGAACAGCTGAAGGACAGCGTCTACGGCTTCAACGACGAGTTGGAGAGCAACGCGCTGAACGTGCATATCCATCACCTGCGCAGCAAGCTGGGGAAGGGCATTGTCGAAACCGTGCGCGGTCTGGGCTATCGCCTCGGGCCGGCCGATGGTGGAGAGCAACAGAAGTGATGAGTCTGCGTCTGCGCCTGAGTCTGACCCTCGGCGCCGCGTTCGCCCTGATCTGGGCGCTGGCCGCGGCGTGGATGCTCAGCGACTTGCGCAATCAGATGATGTTTTCCCTCGACCAGCGGCTGGTAGCCTCGGCGCGCATGGTCGCCGGGCTGCTGGAGCAACTGCCGGCATTGCCGAGCAAGGGCGAGGGCACCCATTTCAGCGCCGAACAATTGAACATTCCCGGCGGCATGGCTTGTCAGGTCAGTTCGTTGCGCGGGGAGATTCTGGCCCGTAGCCACAGCAGCCCCGAGCAAACCCTGGAAGCGGAAAAGATGGGCTTTCATGACCAGATGATCGACGGTGCGCCGTGGCGCAGTTTCACTCTCGCGCGAGGTGACGTGCGGATCACCACCGCCGATCGACAGATCGAACGCGAAGCGCTGAACATGTCGATCCTGCTGGCGGCTTCGGTGCCGGTCGGCGTGGCGTTGCTCGGTTGCCTGTGTCTACTGTGGCTGGGTATCGGCCAGGGCCTGGCGCCGCTCAATCGACTGCGCGAAGCACTGATGCGGCGTAACGCCGACTCGCTTGAACCGCTGCAATTGCAGTCGTTTCCCAGCGAACTGAAGCCGCTGCTCGATACGCAGAACCAGCTGTTCCAGCGCATTGGCAAGACCATCGAACGCGAGCGTCGCCTGACCGGTGACGCCGCCCACGAACTGCGCAGCCCGCTGACGGCGATCAAGACCCACCTGCAAGTGGCGCGCATGACCGAGGGCAGCGCCCGCGATCAGTCGCTGGCGCGGGCCGAGGAGGGCGCCGACCGCATGCACCGCACCCTTGAGCAACTGCTGTTGCTGGCGCGGGTTGAGGGCAGTCTGTCGTTCGATGACGGCGTGCAGTGCAGCGCCGAGCAGGTGGCGAAACTGGCGATGCAGGATGCGGCCGGCGGCGAGCGTCAGCGCATCAAACTGCAATTACCCAAGCAGCTCTCCAGTGCGCCGGTACAAATGCCGGCGGTGCTGTCGATTGCCGCGTTGCGCAATCTGCTCGATAACGCCCTGCGCCATACCCCGGCGGATGCTGAGGTGGAGCTGAGTCTGGAAACCGTCGGTCAGCGCGCCCGCTTTGTGGTGCGCGACCACGGTCCCGGAATTGCGGCTGAAGATCTGCAGCACCTGACCCAACGCTTCTGGCGCAACGGCCAGAGCACCGGCTGCGGTCTCGGCCTGGCCATCGTCCAAGCCATCGTCCAGCGCTGCGCCTGCACCCTGCATTTCGACAGCCGGCCCGATGGGCTGCGCGTCGAGCTGACCATGCCGCTGCAATCCCTCTGAAAACACCACCCCCCTGTAGGAGCTGCCGCAGGCTGCGATCTCTTGATCTTGAAAAACAAAATCAAAAGATCGCAGCCTGCGGCAGCTCCTACAGGGGATTTGTGGTGTGGCACATCAAATGTAACGTCTGTGCGTTGGTGATTTGGCAATCGCGGCGTTAAGGTCGGGGCTGCTCTGACTCAATGGATTGAGGGAACGCGCCATGGAAGCATCGATCTGCATCTGTCCGGCGAAACCTGCCGACGCCGGCATCATCAGTCGCATCATCGAGCGTTCGATTCGCGTCGGTTGTGCGCTCGAACACCGCAACGATCCGCAACTGGTCAGCCGCTGGATCGGCCGACAATCTGCCGACGTCATCAGCGCGCACCTTGCCGACGCGCATTGCTACCTGAATATCGCCTTGTTGCAGGACAAACCGGTGGGTGTCGGCATGGCCACGGCCAGCGGTGAGATAGGCTTTTGTCATGTGCAGCCGGAATGGTTTCGCCGTGGCGCAGGGCGCGCCCTGATGACCGACCTTGAAGGCTGGCTGCGGATTCGTGGTGTTCCCCAGGCGCGCATCGCCAGCACACGCAGCGGCGCGGCTTTTTATCGGCATCTGGGCTACTACGATGCGGTGCCACGGGCCAGCGATCAGGGCTTGCACCGCGTTACGCTGCACAAGCTGTTGCCATTGTCCGACTGACATCTCGATCAAGGGTCTAAATCCTCGCCCCGCTTAAGCGTTTCCAGAACAGGAAAACCTGCATGTGCGCCCCGCGACCGGAACGCGCACCTGTGCGGTGTGCTGTTTTGGTCACTATCCATAGCGTATTGAGGGTCGAGAGATGTCAGTCGCCACCAGCCTTATCGAAGAGTCGTCGGCCCGGATCACCTCCGCGCCGGCGGAAACCCTGTATCAGTTCAACGAATCGCCGCTGCTGGCCCGCCAGAGTCAGCAGGAATCCAATGCCCGCAGCTACCCGCGGCGCATTCCGCTGGCACTCAAGCGCGCCAAGGGCCTGTATGTCGAAGACGTCGAAGGCCGGACCTTCATCGACTGCCTGGCCGGCGCCGGGACTCTGGCCTTGGGGCACAACCATCCGGTGGTGATCGAGGCTATTCAGCAAGTACTGGCGGATGAATTGCCGCTGCACACCCTCGACCTGACCACGCCAGTGAAGGATCAGTTCGTCCAGGACCTGTTCGGTTTGCTGCCGCCAGCACTGGCGGCCGAAGCGAAAATCCAGTTCTGCGGCCCGACCGGCACCGATGCGGTGGAAGCCGCGCTGAAACTGGTGCGCACCGCCACCGGCCGCAGCACCGTGCTGTCGTTCTCCGGCGGTTATCACGGCATGAGCCAGGGCGCATTGAGCCTGATGGGCAGCCTGGGGCCGAAAAAGCCGCTGGGCGCCCTGCTCAGCAACGGTGTGCAATTCATGCCGTTCCCTTACGACTACCGTTGCCCGTTCGGTCTCGGCGGCGCGGCAGGGGTCAAAGCCAACCTGAGTTATCTGGAAAACCTGCTTAATGATCCTGAAGCCGGTGTGCAGTTGCCGGCAGCGGTGATCGTCGAAGCGGTGCAGGGCGAGGGCGGGGTGATCCCGGCCGATATCGAGTGGCTGCGCGGCTTGCGTCGGATCACCGAGAAGGCCGGTGTGGCGCTGATCGTCGACGAGATCCAGAGCGGTTTCGCCCGCACCGGCAAGATGTTTGCCTTCGAACACGCCGATATCGTCCCGGATGTGGTGGTGCTGTCCAAAGCCATCGGCGGCAGCCTGCCACTGGCGGTGGTTGTCTATCGCGACTGGCTCGACACCTGGCAGCCGGGCGCTCATGCCGGCACCTTCCGTGGCAATCAGATGGCGATGGCCGCAGGTTCCGCGGTGATGCGTTATCTGCTTGAACACAAGGTCTGCGAACACGCTGCGGCGATGGGCGAGCGCCTGAGCGAACACCTGCGCATCCTGCAACGCGACTTCCCGCAACTGGGCGACATTCGTGGTCGTGGTTTGATGCTCGGCGTCGAACTGGTTGACCCGGACGGCGCGCCGGATGCTCTTGGTCACCCACCCGCGTTCGCGCGTCTGGCACCGCTGGTGCAGCGCGAATGCCTCAAGCGCGGACTGATTCTCGAGCTGGGCGGCCGGCATGGTGCGGTGGTGCGCTTCCTGCCGCCGCTGGTGATCACCGCCGCCGAAATCGACCGCGTCGCCGAGATCTTCGGCCGGGCCTTGGCCGCCGCCACCGCCGCTGTGTAAATTTTTCGCAGCGCCGAACGTTCTTACTACATACCCGGCTGCACCCCTGGTGCAGCCCACCCTTACAGCGATGGAGAACCAGCATGACGTCAGTATTCGACCGCGAGGACATCCTCTTTCAGGTCGTGGTCAACCACGAAGAGCAATACTCGATCTGGCCGGATTACAAAGCCGTGCCGGAGGGCTGGCGCACCGTGGGCAAGAGCGGCTTGAAGAAGGAATGCCTGGCCTATATCGAAGAAGTCTGGACCGACATGCGTCCGCTGAGCCTGCGGCAGAAGATGGAAGGGCAGGCGGCTGCTCAGTAATTTGTCGGCCAAAAACAAACCCGCTGGACTGGTGACAGGCAGCGGGTTTTTTCATGGCCTGCAAAAGATCGCAGCCTTCGGTAGCTCCTGCATGGGAATACTCACACCCTGTAGGAGCTGCCGAAGGCTGCGATCTTTTGATCTCAGGCCGAAGGCCCGCCGCTCAAACCCTTGAGCAGCAAATCCACATTCCCTTCCAGCTCCGCCACCGGATCTTCGGCATCGGTGCTCAACACCAGCAGTTGACTCCCCGACTCGGCAATCGCCGCTTTCACCGCTTCCGACGGCTGACGATGATGCAGCACCAGCGCCACATCGTTGTTCTTGAGCGTCGCCGTGAGTTTTTTCAAGTCTTCGGTAGTCCACTCGGCATCCGGCCGTGGATCCTGGCCGACCAGCTCCAGATTCAGGCTGCCGATCAAATAACCGAAGTGATCACTGAGGCTCATCACACTGAGGTTGTCGGCCTCGGCCAGACGCGCTTCGCTGTCGGCACTGAGCTTGAGCAGGCGCTGTTTCAGCGCTGCCAGATTGGCCTCGATCGTCGGTTTGGCCGACGGCGCCAGGCGCACCAGATCCGCCGCGATCACGTCGGCCATCCGTCCCATGTTGTTGCTCGCCAGCCATGGCTGACTGTTTAAACCATCGACCTTCAGCCCCGGCTGCACGGCAATCCCCGGCAGGGCGCCGTCCACCGGGCGCGCCGCGTCGACTTCGACAATGCGAATGTTGCTGCGCCGTGCGATCGGGTACAGCGGATCATCCGCCCACAGCGAGCGCACGCCGATCACCGCGTCGGCAGCGGTTGCCAGTTTGCCCAGCGCTGGCGCGCCGCGACCGGTGAAGTACGCGGTCTGACGGCTGCCCGGCAAATTCGCCGGGGCCGCGCGCTCCAGGCTGACGTCGGTACCTTTGAGCAGCACTTCGCCGAGGCCGTAGGTGATGGGCAGCGAGGCCAGTACGCGCAATGGTTTGGGGGTTTCAGCCGCCAGCAACGGGTTGCCGACCACGCCGCACAGGGCCATGGCCAGGGTCAGTTTTCGCAGTGAGAAAGTCATTTATCCAAGGTTCCCTTTCAGACTCGGGACAACCCCGCGCGCAATGGCGGCGAGGGCGAAGGCGATGCCGGCGACCAGGATGATCGCGGCGCCGGACGGGATCGGCAGATCGAAGACGATCGGCGCGAGAATCCCGCACAGCGTGCTGACGGTGGCAATCAGAACCGAACACCAGAAGAAGCCCTTGAGCGACTGGCTGAGCAAACGCGCGGCCGCCGCCGGAATCACCAGCAACGCGCCGACCAGAATCGCGCCGATGACCTTCACCGCCGCGACGGTGATCAGCGTCACCAGAATCACGAACAGGTAATCCAGAGTCTTCACCGCCACGCCGCGCACCGCCGCCAGTTGCGGGTTGAAACTGGCGAGCATGATCCGGTTGTACAGCGGCAGCGCCAGGGCCATGACCAGCGAACCGACGATGGCCAGCACCAGCAGGTCGTTGCCATTGACGGTGAGCACCGAACCGAACAGCACGTTCTCCAGAATGTGCACGTTGATCTTGCCGGCCAGAATCAGCAGCAGGCTCGCGCCGAGCGCCAGCGACACCGAGAGGAACACGCCGATCAGGGTATCCGGCGCCAGGCCGGTGCGGTTGCGCAGGTAGTTGAGCAGGATGCCGAACAGCAGGCAGTAGCCGAACAGACTGCCGTAGGGCCCGGTGTAGGGTTCGCCGAGCAGAATGCCGATGGCCACGCCGGTCAGCGCCGCGTGCCCGACCGCTTCGGAGAAAAACGCGAAGCGCTTGACCACCACCAGCGTGCCGAGGCCGCCGAGCACCGGGCCGATCAACAGGCCGGCGAGCAGTGCGTTGACCACAAAGCCGTAGGCCAGCGCTTCCGGCAGGTAACCGGACGACGCCCAGCCCTGAACCATCAGACGAAAGGCTTCGTAACTCATCAGACCGCGCTCCGTGGATGGGTGGAAAACAGACTCAACAGGCGTTCCGGGGTCAGCGCCTGTTGCGGCGTGGCGTCGAACAGCACGCGGCGGTTGAGACCGGTGACCCGGTCGGCCAGACGCTTGACCGCTTCCAGATCGTGCTCGATCCACAGCACGGTGATGCCAGCGGCGCGCCAGTCGCCGAGCAGGCGTTCGAACACCTGGATCCCGGCTTCGTCGAGCGCCGACATCGGCTCATCCAGCACCAGCAATTGCGGGGCCGGGATCAAGCCTTGAGCGAGCAGCACGCGCTGCCGTTCGCCACCGGACAATGCGCCCATGCGCCGCTTGCGCTTGTCCTGCATGCCGACCCGTTCCAGCGCCTCGACGATGGCGTTGGCGTAATGCTTGCTCAAACCGAGAAACGCCGGGCGACGCTGGCACATGGCGGCCATGAAATCGTCGACGGTCATCGGCAGGCCGCGATCGAATTCCAGCGCCTGCGGCACGTAGCCGATGGTGCCGGGTTGGCCGGGCCAGTGCAGGCTCAGTTGACCCTGATGCGGCATTTGCCCGAGCAGGGTCTTGATCAGCGAACTCTTGCCGCCGCCGTTGGGGCCGACCAGGGCGTGGACGTGACCGGGCTGAACCTGGAAGGTCACGTTGTCGAGGATCGTGGTGCGCCCGAGGGTCAGAGAGACTCCCGCAAAATCCAGAGTCGGCCCCAATCCTTGTGGGAGCGAGCCTGCTCGCGAATGCGGCGCGTCATTCGATAAAGATGTTGGCTGCCCCGACGCCTTCGCGAGCAGGCTCGCTCCCACAGGGGATTCGAGTTGGTTCGAGATAGTTTCTTTCGAGGTCATGCCCCGGACTCCTGAATCGCCCGCACCACCGTGTCGAGGTTGCCGGTCATCTTGTGGGAGCGAGCCTGCTCGCGAATGCGGTGTGTCATTCGATAAAGATGTTGGCTGACCGGACGCTTTCGCGAGCAAGCTCGCTCCCACAGGGGATGGCGGGGTGTCAGAGAGGGTTTCTTTTGCTGTCATGCCCCGGACTCCTGAATCGCCCGCACCACCGTGTCGAGGTTGCCGGTCATTTCCTTTTCGTACTTTTCGGCGCTGTATTCGCCATAGGAAATGTGCGACAGCGGGTACAGCTTCACGCCGGACTCACGCTGGATGGTTTCGACGTAGGTGGAAGGGAAATCCATCTCCGAGAAGATCACCTTCACGTCGAGTTCGCGCAGTTGGTCGATGGTCTTTTTCAACTGGCTCGGACTTGGTTCGATGCCGTGGGCCGGCTCGACCACGGCCGTCACTTCCAGGCCGAATTCGCGCAGCAGATAGTCGTACGCGGCATGCACCGTGGCCACGCGCAGTTCGGCGTTCGGTGCCTGGGTCAGTTTGGCCAGCGCGTCGGCGCGCATCTGCCGCAGGCGTTTGCCGTAGGCGCGGGCGTTCTGGGTGTAGGTCCTGGCGTTGTCCGGGTCGAGTTTGCCCAGCTCGCGGGCGATGTTGTTGACCTGGGCAATCGAAGCGCTGATCGACAGGAAGGTGTGCGGGTTGACCACTTTGCCGGCACCGCGCGCCGCGGTACCAGTGGCAGCCAACAGCGGCACGTTTTCGTTGGCTTCGATGGTCTTGATGTTCGGCGTTTCGCTGGCGGCAATCATGCGGTCGGCGAAGTCATCATGGCCGACACCATTGAGCACGATCACGTCCAATCCGCTGATGCGCTTGATGTCTTCGGCGCGTGGCTCATAGGCGTGCGGGTTGAAACCGGCGGGAATCAGCGGCACCACCTCGGCCTTGTCGCCGACGATGTTCGCCACATAGCTGTAATACGGGTGCAGGGTTATACCGATGCGCAGGCGTTTGCCCGGATCGGCATTCGCCGGGCTCAGCAGGCACGCGCACAGGCTTAACAGCAGGGTGCGCAGGAGGGGACGGCGAGTCAGTGAAATAAGCATGGGCAAGCGGTCTTCTCTCGGGTGAAGGCGAAGGTTCAGTGGCGATGCTCGCGGGTTACACCGGCATCGAACTGCGCGACGATCTGTTTCCAGCCAGCGGCGGACAGCGCGGCATCGGTCAGCTCGGCGGGCGTTTTCAGATCGGCGTCGCGGTTAAGCCAGATGTCCGGCGCGGCATTGGCGTCGGCGCTCAGCAACATCACGAACGAACCGGCGACGGCGGGCGCCTGGCTGTGGCCGAAATAGGCGCTGTCCGCCAGTAACTGCCAGGCATGGCCGCCACGGCTGACCGAGCTGGCGTCCTGAGCGAACGGGGCGAAACCTTCCTCGGCCAGATTTTGCGGGGTCGGCAGGCTTTGCTGCTCTTCACGCAGCAGGCGGATCTCGTCGAGGGTCACCCGCAGGTCGGCATAAATGCCTTGCTCGGCGGCACTCAGGTCGCGCCGTGCATCGAGTTGATGGCTGGAAACCGGCTCCGGCTCATGGGGCACCCCGCGCCATGCCACCACTGATCCGGCGACGGCAAGGATCAGCAAACACAAGATCAGGACATTCAGGGTTTCATGCCCGGCGCCGGCCGGACGTACGACTTGGGTGGTGGGCGTGCTCATGGGGCCTCGATGTCGGCTTGGTCGATTTCCACGACGTGACCGGGGCCGGCGTCGAACAGCACATAAAACTCGGCCGCCGGTTTCTTGAACGTCACGGTCGAGTCGGCGCCGAGCTTGCCCGGCAGCAGGATGGTTTCGTCGTAACCGATCACATCGAGGGTCACCCCCGGCGCGCCGCTGCCGTCGGAGAAGCCGCCGGTGCATTTGATCTGCTCGGCATCGACGGCTTTGCATTCGCACATCGGGTTATGGGCCAGGGCGCCGGCGCTGAAACCTGCGCACAGCAGCAGCAACGCGGCGCGCAACCGCAGGCGGGAAGGGCGTTGAACGCGGTTCATGGTTTGGCTCCTTGTTGGTTCAGCCAGGCGACGGTGGCGGGTGAAGCCTGGCTCAGGGGAATCGAGGCCTGATGCATGCTGCCGTCCCAGCCTTCCATGGTGATCCACAGTTCGGCGTCGGGACGGGTCTTTTCCGGAATCGGCATTTGTGTGCCCATGCGGTACGGGCTACCGAAGAAGATGGTTCCAGCGGCGCGCAGGCTGCGCGGCTTGCCAATGCGCAGGTAGGTAGCCTTGACCTGATCGGCACAGGTATCGCACAGGGCGGCGCTGAAATCCTTCATATAGCCCGCCGGCCCCGTGAGAGTCGGTGCTTCGTTGCGCAATTCTGCCAGTCGCAGGCTCCAGGGGCCGACCTGGATGTTGCCAATCTCCCGTTGACCCAAACCGCTGTCGCCGCGAAACAGCGAGGCATCGGCGAAGTACTTGGGCATGAAGCCCAGCGGAATCAGCAGGAGCAGGACATTGAGGTGAAAGCGCCATTTGTGCCAGTAACGGGCCAGTCGGGAGGGCGGTGTGATCGTGCTGGACTTGCTCACAGGCTCACCTCCGAAGGCACACGGGTACGGGCCGGTTGTGCCTTGCGGTTTTTCTTTTCTTCGCGCTTCAGCGCATTGGCGGTGGCCAGCGCAGTGCGCTTGGTCCAGATCAGCAAGCCGCTGAGTACCATCATGCTCAGCAGCAGGCCGAAGAAGAACCAGATCAGCTTGATCCAGATACCGCCGAAATCACCCGTGTGCAGCGGTCGCATCGACTCGGTGACAAACTCCAGCGAGGTGCGATCGGACAGCAGGCGGGACGCGGCCATGTCGCCGTTGTACGGATTGAGCGTTGCGGTCTGGAACATCAGCGGATACCAGCCGCGACCGCCGACGCTCATGTGGCTGTAGGCGTTACCTGGAAGGCTGACGAAACTGGCCTCCAGCCCAGGAATTTTCTGCTGGGCGATCTCGACGGCGCGGTCCAGGCTGATACGTGGAGCAGGTGTGCCGGCGGCCGATATCGGCACGCTCTCCCGGGACATGGCGGGAATGATCGGCTCGCTGGAGATGGATATCTGGTTATCGAACAGGATCGCGCGGATCAGGAACCAGATGCCGGTGATGGAGATCAGCGCGATGAACCAGATCGACCAGATGCCGCACAATCGGTGGAAGTCGCCCCAGAATATCCGCGCGCCGTGGCGTATGCGCAGGGTCGGGCGTAGAAAACCTTTCCAGAATTTTTTGTAGACCACCAACCCGGTGATCAACGACACCAGCATCGGTACCCCAAGAAACGACACCAGATACCAGCCCCAGCTGAAGCCGTTGGTGAACGGCACCAGCCACCAGCCGTGCAGGGCGCGAGTGAATGCCTTGAAGTCGAAACCGGGGGCGGTGCCCTGAATGACCCCGGTGTACGGATTGACATAGACCGTCAGTGAGCGACCGTCCGGGTAGCTGACTTCGACGTCCAGGGCAAAGTGTGACTCGTCGGGACGGCTGATGCTTTGTACCAGGGTTTGCGGCTCGGCTTGTTTGATCGCGGCCAGTACCTGATCGTAACTGAGCAGCGGCGCGTCATCCGATGGCTGGCTGGCGCGCATCTGCGGGTTGGCCAGCCAGACGATTTCCTGGCTGACCACCGCCAGTGTGCCTGTGACACAGACGATCAGGACAAAAAACCAGATCGGCAGCGCGAGCCAGCTATGCACCAGGAACCACAGTTTGGAACGGGATTTCTTCGACATGATTGCGCGTCTTGATTTCGATGAAAGGGCACGCGGCTACGGGCTTCGCAGCGCGGGTATCCCCGAAAGGCGCGGTCGTGGCTGTTGCCTACGCGAACGGCCTGCATCTTTATAGGACGGATGAGCCGGACAAATCCCGAAAGGTGATATGAAAGCAAATGTTTCGCACTTCGCAGGGGGCAACGAGATCCCCCTGTAGGAGCTGCGGCACGCTGCGATCTTTTGATCTTGATCTTTAAACAACAGATCAAAAGATCCCAGCCTCGTTGCACTCGACAGCTCCTACAGGATTTTTGCGGGCAGGCGATCAAACACGATTCATGAATGGCGCTCTCACTGTCGGGCAATTGATGGCCGGTTCGCGCTGCCTATGATGGAAAGCACCGGATTCCCCGAGTGAGCACCCTGATGAGCCCCAGAACCCTCTACGACAAACACATCGATTCGCACACCGTGTGCCGCCTCGACGATCAGGGCCATGTGCTGCTGTATATCGATCGCCAGGTGATCAACGAATACACCAGCCCGCAGGCTTTCAGCGGTCTGCGCGCTGCCGGGCGCAAAGTCTGGCGGCCGGGTACGGCGTTGGCGGTGGTCGATCACGTCAACCCGACCACCCCTAAACGGGTGGCGGCGATGTCTGACGCCGGCGGTGCGCGGCAGGTGTCGTATCTGGCGGAGAACTGCCGGGACTTCGGCATCGAACTGCTGGATATCCTCGACAAGCGCCAGGGCATCGAGCATGTGATCGCCCCGGAGCAGGGCTTTATTCTGCCGGGTATGGTCATCGCCGCCGGCGACAGCCACACCACCACGTACGGTGCGCTGGGGGCGTTCGGATTTGGCATTGGCACCTCGCAAATCGAGCACCTGCTGGCCTCGCAGACGCTGGTCTACAAGCGTCTGAAAAGTATGCGTGTAACGGTGGATGGTGAGCTGGCGCCGGGGCTGACTTCAAAGGACGTGATCATGGCGCTGATCGGCCGGATCGGTGCATCGGGTGCCACAGGCTATGCGATTGAGTTCTGCGGTTCGACCATCGATGCGCTTAGCGTCGAAGCGCGGATGACCATTTGCAACATGGCCGTAGAGGCGGGCGCACGCGGCGCCTTCATGGCACCGGACGAAAAAGTCTTTGCTTATCTCAACGGCAAACCCCGCGCACCACAAGGCGAACGCTGGGCGCGCGGCGTGGAAAAATGGCGTGAACTGCGCAGCGATCCCGGCGCCGTGTTCGACCGCGAAATCCACCTCGACGCCAGCCTGCTGGAACCGATGGTCACCTGGGGCACCAGCCCCGATCAGGCGGCGCCGATCGGTGCGCAGGTGCCGGACCCGCAAGGTATCGACGATCCGATCCTGCGTCAGGACATGCGCCGCGCCCTGCATTACATGGGCCTGGAGCCGGGAATGGCGCTGCGCGATATCATCATCAGTCATGCCTTTATCGGCTCCTGCACCAATGCGCGGATCGAGGATCTGCGTGACGCCGCCAGCGTAGTGCGTGGACGGCAGGTGGCCGGGCATGTGCGGGCGATGATCGTGCCCGGTTCCAGCGAAGTGCGCGCTCAGGCCGAGGCCGAAGGGCTGGCGCAGATCTTCATTGATGCAGGCTTTGAATGGCGTCAGTCCGGCTGCTCGATGTGCCTGGCGATGAACGATGACGTGCTCGCGCCCGGCGACCGTTGCGCCTCCAGCACCAACCGCAATTTCGAAGGCCGGCAGGGCGCCGGAGCGCGCACGCATCTGATGAGCCCGGCGATGGTGGCTGCCGCCGCGATCAGTGGCCACCTCACCGACATCCGCCACTTCGGAGAACGCCCATGAGCCTGCAACCCTTCACGCAAGTCAGCGGCCAGGCCGCGCCGCTGCTCGCGGCCAACGTCGATACCGACGTGATCATGCCCAAGCAGTTTCTCAAGGGTATCGACCGTCAGGGGCTGGATCGTGGGCTGTTTTTCGATCTGCGCTTTCTCGCCGACGGTACGCCCAACCCTGAATTCGTGCTGAACCAGCCAGCCTGGCAGGGCGCGAGTTTTCTCGTAGTCGGGGCGAATTTCGGCTGCGGTTCAAGTCGCGAACATGCGGTGTGGGGGTTGCAGCAAATGGGCATTCGCGCGCTGATCGGTAGCAGTTTTGCCGGGATTTTCTACGACAACTGCCAGCGCAACGGGGTGTTGCTGATCACGCTGGATGAAGCGCAGGTGCAGCGTATCGGTAGGTTGGTGAGCCAGCCTGAAACGGCACTGATCAATGTGGATCTTGAGGCGCAGCAGATTCGTCTGGCGGACGATGAAGTCATCGAATTTCAGATTGATGATTTGCGCAAGACTGCGCTGTTGCTGGGGCTGGATGCGATTGGCAGTACCTTGCAGCGGCGTCAGCAGATCGAGGCGTTCGAGCGCGAACACCTGGCCGCCAACCCATGGCTGGCCTGACACGCCTTTTACCCTGTGGGAGCGAGCCTGCTCGCGAAGGCGTCTTGTCAGTCAGCACTCAATTGTCTGACCCGACGCTTTCGCGAGCAGGAGGCTGTTTTTACAGTGACAGTGCTTTGAAATGCTCCTGCAAAAACTCCACACACGCCCGCAGCTTCCCGGAGTTGGCCAGTCGCGTCGGGTACACCGCCCAGACGTTGGCGCTCTGGCTGTAATCGGTCAGCACCGGCAGCAGTCGGCCCTGTTCCAGCAACGGTTTCACATCCCACAATGAACGCAGCAACACGCCGCGTCCGTCGAGCGCCCATTGCAGGACGATCTCGCCGTTGTTGGACGACAGCGGCCCACTGACCCGCACGCTTTCCTGCGTGCCGTCACGATCCAGATGCCAGACGCCGAAAGCGTTGTCGCGCTCCTTGATCACCAGGCAGTCATGCTGTTGCAGATCGTCCAACGTCTTCGGTGTGCCTCGGCGTTCAAGGTATGCGGGCGCTGCGCACAGCACCCGGCGGTTGCTCACCAGTTGCCGGCCGATGTGCTGACCGGGCAGGTCGTCGCCGACGCGGATTTCCAGATCGAAGCCCTCGTTGACGATGTCCACCGCGCGGTCGAACAGGTCCAGGCGAATCTGCAATTGCGGGTGAAGCTCTGCCAGCCGCGAAACCGCAGGCGCCACGTGGTTACGGCCGAAACCGAAACTGCTGCAAATGTGCAAGCGCCCGCGCGGGCTGTCGTGGGCGTCGGCGAGGTCGTCGCGCAGTTGCTGGAAGTCATCGAGAATACGCAAGGCCCAGCGCTGCACCCGCTCGCCGTCCTCGGTCAGCGACACGCGGCGACTGGTGCGGTGCAGCAGGCGGGTGCCGAGGGTCGATTCGAGTATCTGGATGCGTTTGCTGACGTAGGCCGGGGACAGGCCCAGTTCATCGGCGGCAGCGGCGAAACCGTTCTTGCGGATCACGGTCAGCAGCACGCGCAGGTCTTCGGGCAGGGGCACGGGGTCTTGGTTCTGGGACATGTGGGAAGGAGCACTGGCGGCACAAGCCGCCAGCATAGCATCGGCTGTACAGGGCTCGATTCAGCGCAGGAAATCCAGCGCTTCGGCGAGCAACAGTTCCGGCACTTCTTCGGCCAGATAATGCCCGGCGGGCAGTGCCTTGCCGCTGACGTTGGTTGCCACGTGCTGCCATTCCTTGAGCGGGTCGAAGCAGTGCCCGACCGTGCCTTGCGCGCCCCACAGCACCCGCAGCGGCAGGTCAAGATGATGGCCGGCAACGATGTCAGCACGGTCATGTTCCAGGTCGATGCTGGCGCTGGCGCGGTAATCCTCGCAAATGCCCCGGGCGCTGCCGGGACGTTGCAGGCAACGCAGGTATTCGCCGAACGCTGGCTCGGTGAACGGCGCGAGTCCGGCGCTGCGGCTGCCCATCACGCTGCGCAGATAGGCTGCGGGATCTGCCTCGATCAGGGTTTCCGGCAACGGCGCCGGGCGGATCAGGAAGAACCAGTGCCAATAGGCGCGGGCAAAGGCTTCGTTGGTCTGGGTGTACATCGCCAGGGTCGGGGCGATGTCCAGCAGCATCATCCGTTGCACCGCAGCGCGGTGGTCGAGGGCCAGGCGATGGCCGACCCGCGCGCCACGGTCGTGGGCCAGAATCGAAAACTGTTCGAAGCCCAGCGCCTGCATCAACTCGAGGTTGTCCCTGGCCATTTCGCGTTTCGAGTAATTACGATGTTGTTCATCGGCAGCCGGTCGGGCGCTGTCGCCATAGCCGCGCAGGTCGGCGGCAACCACAGTGAAGTGCTCGGCCAATTGTTCGGCAATCTTGTGCCAGATCACGTGGGTCTGCGGGTGCCCGTGCAACAGCAACAGCCCCGGGCCGCTGCCGCCGAGGCGATAGGCGATGTCGACGCCGTTGACGTGGCGCTGGTCTTTGACGAATCCGGCAAACATCGGGCTGATCCTTGTTCAGGTGCGGGTGGGATGCATCCTGAAAGTGTTCGGCATCCGGGGCAAGGGTTGAAGCGTGGTGTGGTGGTTCATGAAGTGTGGTTTGTGTGCTCAATGTCTGCCTCTTCGCGAGCAGGCTCGCTCCCACAGGGATCTCTGTTGTGAACACAATTCTGGTCACACAGTAGACACTGTGGGAGCGAGCCTGCTCGCGAAGAAGCCAGTTCTGGCGCTGAGATTCTCAACCCTGCTGAAACATCTCCATCGCCCGCTGCTTGATCTGCTCCTCGGTCAGATCCTCCTTGCGTGTCGCCAGAAACCACACATGCCCATAGGGATCCTTCAGCGTCCCGCTGCGATCGCCGTAAAACTGATCCTTGACCTCCGACACCGCTTTCGCCCCGGCATCCAGCGCCCGTTGAAAGGACTTGTCGACATCGGTGACATACAGATGTAAACCGACCGACACGGCATTGTCCGGATCGCTCAACGGCCCTTGATCGCACGGTGTGCCGAGCATGATTGCGCTGTCGCCAATGCGCAGTTCGGCGTGGCCGACGCGCCCGCCGGGCATGTCCAGGCGCATGACCTGCGTGGCGCCGAAGGCTTTCTTGTAGAACTCGATGGCTTCGGCAGCCTTGAGGATGCCGAGGTACGGGGTAATGCTGTGATACCCCTCGGGAATGGGTTTGACGCTCATGACGTTCTCCCTGTTTTTGTTTTGCGAGGTATGGCTCCACCGGATTTGTGGAAGATTCACTATAGAACTGTCTGCGCGGCCAGGATTTTTCCCCGACGAGCAGTCAGCCGAGAAAGTGTGCCCCCGGTCCTTGTTCGCCGAGCACATCGCCCTGATTGCGCAACGGGCAGGCTTCCATCGACAGACAGCCGCAGCCGATGCACCCGGTGAGCCGGTCGCGCAACAGGGTCAATTGGTTGATCCGCTCGTCCAGCTCCCGTCGCCACTGTTCGGACAGGACTTTCCAGTCTGCCGCTGTAGGCGCGCGGTCGTCCGGGAGGGTTTTCAGCGCCTCACCGATTTCCGCCAGCGGAATGCCCAAGCGTTGCGCGACCTTGATCAGCGCCACCCGACGCAACACTGCCCGTGGATAGCGGCGCTGATTGCCGGCATTGCGCTGGCTTTTGATCAAACCCTTGGTTTCATAAAAGTGCAGGGCGGTGACCGCCACTCCGCTGCGCGCAGCGACTTCGCCGACGGTGAGCTGTTTGTGCAGGTTTTCCGGGGTGATCATTTTGCAAAAGGACTCTTGACCTTGACTTAACTAGAGGTTTTACCCTGCAGGCCTTCGAGTCGCAAGACTCGGCTTACGATGAGTGGGGACTTCTCATGCAAACCTCAGCGAAAAATCGCAGCTTTACCCAATTGATCGAATTCGAGATCGAACCGCGCCAGCAATCTGCATTGGTCTGTGCGCTGGCGCAGCAGAGCGAACATCTGGCGCAGCGCTACGCAGGCTTTGTCAGCGCCAGCGTCCAGGTCAGCGACGACGGTCGGCGGGTGCTGAGCTTGCTGCAGTGGCAGAGCCGCGAGGCCGGGGAGGCGGCGTTCTGTCGCTATGAAAGCGGCGAGCAGGATTTCTGGCAACTGATCCGCGCCCATCAGGCGAAAACCGTGACCTTCAATTCATTTCAGGTGTTGAGCAGCATCGCCCGCAGTCATGACGATGCGCTGCACTGCAACCTGGTCGGCTAGATCGACAACTGGATCAGGCGTTCACCGTGCAGGTTCTCCGTGAGTCGCCGCTTGTTCACCGCCAGTTCGCCGATCTTGATCAGCCGCGTGCGGGTGACGTTACGGCTCAGACCGAGCAGCGCGGCAGTGTGCACCTGGTTGTAATGGCAGAAGCGATACGCGGCGCGCAGCAGGGCGTCTTCGACCTTTTCGTGGAGGGCGCCGGCCTGTTGTTCGAACAGCTTCTGGAAGGCTCGCTCCAGCAGCGCTTCCGGTGAATCGTCGGTGTTCGACTGCTGATCATCCGGGCGCTCGATGCGCAGGTTCGACAGGCGCAGATTATCGCGCTCGATCACGCCGTTGCGGCAGATCAACAGGGTGTGATGGATGACGTTTTCCAGTTCGCGGATGTTCCCCGGCCAACTGTAGCTGCGCAGTTTCTGTTCGGCACCGGCGCTGATGCTGACCCGTCCGTAACCGAGGCGCTGGCTGTAGGCCTCGATGAAATGCCGGGTCAGCGGCAGGATATCGCCGGGGCGGTCGCGCAACGGACTGAGTTCCAGATTGACCACGTTCAACCGATAGAACAGGTCTTCGCGAAAGTTGCCGGCATTGATCGCCTTTTCCAGTTGCACGTTGGTCGCCGCCAGCACCCGCACATCGATGGGCATGCTCTTGCGCGAGCCGAGGCGCACCACTTCGCGTTCCTGCAACACGCGCAGCAACTTGACCTGAATCGCCATCGGCAAATCGCCGATTTCGTCGAGGAACAAGGTGCCGCCGTCCGCCTCTTCGAACCAGCCGGCCTTGGCGCTGAGTGCGCCGGTGAAAGCACCTTTCTCATGGCCGAACAGCTCGGCCTCCACCAGCGATTCGGAAAACGCGCCGCAGTTGACCGCGACAAACGGCCGATGCCGGCGATTGCTCAGGTTGTGGATGTGCCGCGCCACCAGCTCCTTGCCGGTGCCGGTTTCGCCGATGATCAGCACGCTGGCTTCGCTCGGCGCGACTTGTTGCAGATGCGCCAGCAGGGCCTGGGACTTGGGGTCTTCGAAGACCTGCGCGGTGGCGCGGATCGACGTCGCCAGGGCGGGTGAGGGCGGAAGGGTCAGCAGTTGCATGGGGCTCGCTCCATTAAAGGCAAGATCAGGAATAGAACGTCGGCACCGGCAGCGCCTGATTCAGCGCCCAGTCGCCCAGCTCGTGGAGTTTGTAATCGAGCGGGTCGTGCAGGGTCTGGGTGCGCAGGTTGCGCCAGTGTCGGTCGAGACGCAGCGAGGCGTGGGTCGAGCGCGCGCCAGTGACTTCGAACAAGCGGCTGCAAATTTCCAGCCCCTGACGACTGGCGGCGACCTTGGCGGTGGCAATCGCCGTGGCCAGATGTCCGCGCTCTTCTGCAGTCAGTTTCGGGCCTTTGGCCCAGGCCTCGTCGAGCAGCGCGGCGGCCCGTTCGACCAGCAGGCGGATGCCTTCCAGCGCGACCCAGAACTCGCCGTAATGCGCGAGCACATACGGATCTTCACGCACATTGCGAGCTGCGGATTTGTGCCAGAGCCGGGTTTCGCTCAGGGTGTACTGGCGCGCTTCCTCAAACGCACCTTCGGCGATGCCGAGGAACATGTGAGTGAAGGTCAGTTGCGCAATCAGCGGACGCAGACAGGCGAACGGTGTGCTCAACGGGCCGGGATCGAGCAGCAGCTCGGATTCTTCGACCCGCACCCGTTCGAACGTGGCGCTGCCGCTGTCGGTCTGGCGCTGGCCAATGTTGTTCCAGTCGTCGTGCAGAGTGATGCCGCTGCGACCGCTGGGGATCGCGGCGATCAGCAACTTGCCGCCGGCACTTTCGTCGACGGCCGAGGCGATCAGCATCTGTGAATCGCTGGCGCCGGAGCAGAAGCTTTTCTTTCCGGAAAATTCCCGCCAACCGCCGAAGTCCTTGACCACGGTGCGGGTGTCGAGCGGGTTGAGGGCGTTGCCCCAGAACCAGTTCTGCCGCGCGGTCTGTTCGAACCACGGCTGCCATTGTTCGGGCCGCGAGAACAGGCGCACGGTGGCGAGCATCAGGTGATGAAAGCCGAAGACGTGGGCGATGGAACTGTCGACCTTGGCGAACTCGCGCACGACTTGCAGGGTTTCGCTCCATGTCGCGCCGAGGCCGCCGTAACGCGTGGGAATGCTCAGGGCCAGCAGGCCGCTGTCGCGCAGGGCATCGCGCTCGGCCTTCGGCGTACCGCCGCGGTCGTCACGCTCGACAGCGGTGAGGGCGAATTCGGCGGCCAGTTGACGCGCGTTCTGCAGCGGGGAGAGCAGGGTGCTTTGTGGTTTGGCGGTCACACCAAATCTCCTATGTTCTACAACGTCCGTGTAGGAGCTGCCGCAGGCTGCGATCTTTTGACTTTGATTTTTACAAGCAAAATCAACAGATCGCAGCCTGCGGCAGCTCCTACAGAGTTTGTGTCGGGTCAGGACTTGGTGGGCAACACATCGTTGGCAATCATTTCGCCAAACGGCCCGGTAAGGTTGGTCACGCCGCGTCCGGCCAGGCTTGCATACGGCTCGGGCAGCAACGGGAACACCAGTTCGGCAAAGCGGTACGCCTCTTCCAGGTGCGGATAGCCGGAGAAGATAAAACTCTCGATACCGAGGTCGGCGTACTCCTTGATTCGCGCGGCTACTTGCTGCGGATCGCCCACCAGCGCGGTACCGGCACCGCCGCGTACCAGACCGACGCCGGCCCACAGGTTGGGGGCGATTTCCAGGTTGTCGCGACGCCCGTCGTGCAACGCCGCCATGCGCCGCTGGCCTTCGGAATCGAAACGCGAGAAGGATTTCTGCGCGGCCTCGATGGTCTCGTCGCTGATGTGCTCGATCAGTTTGTCCGCAGCCTTCCACGCTTCTTCGGCGGTCTCGCGGACGATGACGTGCAGTCGAATCCCGAACTTCACCTTGCGCCCATGGCGAGCGGCGCGTTCACGCACATCGGCGAGTTTTTCGGCGACAGCGGCGGGCGGTTCGCCCCAAGTCAGGTACACGTCGACTTGCTCGGCAGCGAGGTCATGCGCCGCGTCGGACGAGCCACCGAAATACAGCGGCGGATAGGGTTTCTGCACTGGCGGATAGAGGGCTTTGGCGTTCTGTACTTTCAGGTGTTTGCCTTCGAAATCCACCGATTCGCCCTGCAGCACCCGGCGCCAGATCTTGAGGAATTCGTCGGTGACTTCGTAGCGTTCGCTGTGGTTGAGGAAGCTGCCGTCGCCACGGTTTTCGTCAGGGTCGCCGCCGGTCACCACGTTGATCAGCAAACGGCCGTTGGACAGTCGATCGAGCGTCGCCGCCATGCGCGCCGAAACGGTTGGCGAAATGATCCCTGGGCGGATCGCTACCAGATAACGCAGGCGTTCGGTCAACGGCACCAGCGCCGAGGCAATCACCCACGAGTCTTCGCAGGAGCGCCCGGTGGGAATCAGCACGCCGTGGTAGCCGAGGCTGTCGGCGGCTTGCGCCACTTGTTTCAGATAATTCAGGGTGACCGGGCGCGCGCCTTGGGTGGTGCCCAGGTAATGGCCGTCGCCGTGGGTCGGCAGGAACCAGAAAACATCCATGACCAGCTCCTTACGCGATTTTCAGCAGCGGTTTGATTTGCGTGCCGAACAGCGGCGCGGCGCGTTCGGCGGCCAGGCGGATCCGCGCTTTCAGCGGTTCGCTGGTGATCTGGTAGTCGGTGAAATCGGCCTCGGTGGCGTACACGCCAATGGGCAGGGTCACGGCCTGGAAGAAACTGAACAGCGGCCGCAACTGATGATCGAGTACCAGCGCATGGCGCTCACTGCCACCGGTGGCGGCGAGCAGCACCGGGGTGTCGATCAGCGCGTTGAGGTCGATCAGGTCGAACAGGTGCTTGAGCAGGCCCGGGTAGGAACCGCGATACACCGGCGCGGCGACGATCAGTAGATCGGCCTGTTCGATGGCTTGCAGTTCGGCTTCGACCTCGGCGCTCAGCTCCTGACGCGACAGGGCAGCACCCAACGGGCGGGCGATATCACCGAGTTCGATCAGATGACTCTCGACCGGCAAGTGTCCGGCCAGTTCGGCCAACAGCGCTTGGGTCAGCACCAGCGTGCGCGATGGACGCCAGGTGCCGCCGGAGAGGGCGACGACTTTCAGGGGACGCGACATGATGAGTTCCTTTTTATCAACAGTTGCTCAGCGAGCAGTGAGTAAGTGCCAAGGCTTGAGCAAGCGCTGTACCAATTCCTGAGAGGCCCGGTTTAATTGGGCCTTAGCGCTCTGGCGTGAGTCCGTTGTGCAGATATCAGGCGGGTTTGCTGATCTGCTGTTGCCTGGGCAACAGTTGCTGGAGCAACAGTTGTTCGCCGTGTGCAGGGATTTATAGCGGCTGCTGGTTATTCCGTAAAAGAACGTTAATCGATATTTATAGATCGTTAAGAGATATGAGAGTGTTGAAGCTGAAATCCTGATAGCCACTATTGAGAGCGTTGATTTTTGCCCGGACGGGCGCGGGCGTAGCCTTTGTCCATCGACTACCACCGCTCGCCAGGACGCTCCCCATGAATCGTTTACTGCCTGTTTCGCTGCTGCTCGCTGTCTCCGTACTCGCCGGTTGCGCGACCCACGTGTCCCCCGAACAACGGCCGTACACCGCCGAAGAAACCCGCGAACTGGCGATGGAAGCGCTGAACCGCAGCGGCTTGTCCTTCGACGAATATCACGCGAAGAAAGCTGCACTGCTGGGCGAATCGCAATTCGACAAGAAAGCTGAAATGAGCGCCGGGCGTGCAATACAGCTGCACGGTCGTCCAAGTTAATCGAAAACTGTACTGCTCGAATTTTCGCGTAACTGTCCGTGGGTTCGCCGGCCGCCGTGCGATAGGGTCAATACCTGAATGACCCCTGACGGATTGCTCCCATGACCCTCTCGCTTGACCTGCTGTTGGGCTTTGCCCTGTTTGCCCTTGTCACCTCGATTACACCGGGGCCGAACAACACCATGTTGCTGGCATCGGGCGTGAACTTCGGCTTCAACCGCACCATTCCTCACATGCTCGGCATCACCTGCGGTTTCTTCGTCTTGGTGGTCGCCGTGGGCTTTGGCCTGGGCGCGGTGTTCCAGACTTACCCGATTCTCTACACGGTGCTGCGCTATCTCGGCGCCGCATATCTGTTGTATCTGGCGTGGAAAATCGCCCACTCGGGCCCGGTCGGCGAAGGCGTCGAAGGGGAGGCCAAGCCGATCAGTTATCTCGGTGCCGCCGCGTTTCAGTGGGTCAATCCCAAGGCCTGGATCATGGCCATCGGTGCCATCAGCACCTACACGCCGATGCAGGGTTATTTCACCAACGTCGTGGTGATCGCTGCCGTGTTCGCCATCATCAACCTGCCCAGCGTCGGCGTCTGGGCGGCGTGCGGCACGCTGCTGCGCAATGTGCTGAAGGACCCGCGCTGGTTGCGCGTGTTCAACTGGGGCATGGCGGCGCTGTTGGTGATTTCGCTGTACCCGCTACTTCTCGAAAGCTTTCACTGACGCATTGCTTCAACCGCCGGCCCGATGCCTGTTAAGCTCGACTTCAGGAGCGTTCCTACGCACTTTTAAATGAAGTTGTTCTTCTTTAACGGCATCCGATCAGGTAATGATGACGGTCTCGAACCCAGGCGCAGCTCACAAGGCTGCGCTGTGCCGTTTGCAGACACGAGCCTCCTGATCCCGGAACACGCTCTGCGAGTCTTTTATGAATAAACGTCCGTTGTATTTCGATTACGCCGCCACCACCCCGGTGGACGAGCGGGTCATCCAGGTGATGATCGATTGTCTGGGGTTTCACGGTAACTTCGGCAACCCGGCGTCCAGCTCCCATGCCTTCGGCCAGCAGGCCCGGCACACGGTCGAGCACGCCCGTCGGCAAGTCGCCGAACTGGTGGGCGCCGAGTCCGGGCAGATCGTCTGGACCTCCGGCGCCACCGAATCCAACAACCTCGCCCTCAAGGGCGTGGCCCAGGCCCGCGGCGTTGCCGGCGGCCACATCATTACCAGCCAGATCGAACACAAAGCCATTCTCGATACTGCCCGGCAATTGCAGGACGCCGGCGTCGCGGTGACCTATCTGGTGCCGGACGCCGAAGGCCTGATCACCCCGCAGGCGGTCAGCGAAGCCATGCGCGACGACACCTTTCTGGTGTCGCTGATGCTGGTCAACAACGAACTCGGCACCCTCAACGATATCCCGGCCATCGGTGAAGTCGCGCGCGGCCGTGGCGCGTTGTTCCATGTCGATGCTGCGCAGGGCGCCGGCAAAGTGGCGATCGATCTGCAGCAGTGGCCGGTGGACTTGATGTCGTTTTCGGCGCACAAGCTCTACGGCCCCAAAGGCATCGGCGCGCTGTATGTCGGCCCCCGCGCGCAGCAGCGTTTGCAGGCGCAGATTCATGGCGGCGGCCACGAAGGCGGCCTGCGCTCCGGGACCCTGGCGACGCATCAGATCGCCGGCATGGGCGCGGCGTTCGCCTTGGCCGCAGCCGAATTCGATGCCGAGAAAAAGTCCATCGTGGCGCTGCGTGAGCGGTTGCTTGAACCGTTGCTGAGCCTGCCGGGCGTGCGCCTCAATGGCAGCGTCAGCCAGCGCATCCCGCATACCCTGAGCCTGACGTTCAGCGAAGGTGAGTTCAACAGTGCGGCGTTGAGCCATTCGATCGCGTTTTCCGCGACCTCGGCCTGCAACTCGGCGAGCAACACGCCTTCTCACGTGTTGCTGGCGCTGGGGCACGACGCCCGGCTGGCCGGTCGCACCATTCGCCTGAGCCTCGGCCGTTTCACCACCGCCGATGATGTCGATCAGGCGGCAGCACTGATCAAAGGCGCCTGCGCCAGTGTCCCGGCATTCTGGGCGACAGGGCTTTAACCAGCCGATTTTCACGGCTACGAACAATAACGATGAAGTGATTGGCAGGAGACATGATGAGTACCCAGACTTTGACCGAAGGAACGGTTCCCCAGCGCCTGGCGCACACCCGTGAACTGATGCGCCGCGAAGGCATTCATGCGTTGCTGGTGCCATCGGCCGACCCGCACCTGTCGGAATACCTGCCGGGTTACTGGCAGGGGCGGCAATGGTTATCGGGCTTTCACGGTTCGGTCGGTACTTTGATTGTCACCGCTGATTTCGCCGGGGTCTGGGCCGACAGTCGTTACTGGGAACAGGCGACCAAGGAACTCAAGGGCAGCGGCATAGAGCTGGTCAAGCTGCAACCGGGTCAGCCGAGTCCGTTGGACTGGCTGGCCGAGCAGACACCGGAAAGTGGTGTGGTGGCGGTTGATGGTGCGGTGATGGCCGTGGCTTCGGCGCGGACCCTGAGCGGCAAGCTTGAAGCGCGTGGCGCGCGTCTGCGCTCTGACATCGACTTGCTGAAGGAAGTCTGGGCTGATCGCCCGAGCCTGCCGAGCGCGCCGATCTATCAGCATCTGCCACCGCAAGCGACCATCAGCCGCGTTGAAAAACTCGCCAAACTGCGCGAGACCCTGCAGGAGCGTGGCGCCGACTGGCATTTCATCGCCACCCTCGATGACATCGCCTGGCTGTTCAACCTGCGCGGCGGCGACGTGTCGTTCAACCCGGTGTTTGTTTCTTTTGCGTTGATCAATCAACAACAAGCCACGCTGTTTGTGGCCTTGAGCAAAGTCGATGCCGAGTTGCGCGCGGTGCTGGAGCGGGACGGCGTGACTCTGCGCGATTACCGCGAAGTCGCTGACGCCCTACGCGCCGTGCCAGGCGGCGCCAGCCTGTTGGTGGATCCGGCGCGGGTGACCAGCGGTTTGCTGGATAATCTCGACAGCGCGGTGAAACTGGTTGAAGGGCTGAACCCGACCACTCTCGCCAAATCGCAGAAGAGCGAGGCCGATGCACAGCACATTCGCAAGGCCATGGAGCAGGATGGTGCGGCCTTGTGCGAATTCTTCGCCTGGCTGGAATCGGCCTGGGGCCGTGAACGCATCACCGAACTGACCATCGACGAAAAGCTCACCGCTGCCCGGGAGCGTCGTCCGGATTATGTGTCGCTGAGTTTCAACACGATTGCTGCGTTTAACGCCAACGGCGCGATGCCGCACTATCACGCCACCGAAGAAGAACACGCGGTGATCGAGGGTGACGGCTTGCTGCTGATCGACTCGGGTGGCCAGTACCTGGGCGGCACCACCGACATCACTCGAATGGTGCCGGTCGGTACGCCGACGGCTGAGCAGAAGCGTGATTGCACTCGCGTACTCAAAGGCGTGATCGCGCTGTCGCGGGCGCATTTCCCGAAAGGCATTCTGTCGCCGTTGCTCGATGCCATCGCCCGCGCCCCGATCTGGGCTGAAAACGTGGATTACGGTCACGGCACCGGTCATGGGGTCGGCTATTTCCTCAACGTGCACGAAGGCCCGCAGGTGATCGCCTATCAGGCCGCAGCGGCTCCGCAAACGGCGATGCAACCGGGGATGATCACGTCCATCGAGCCGGGCACCTATCGTCCGGGTCGCTGGGGCGTGCGCATCGAGAACCTGGCAATGAATCGCGAGGCGGGGAGCAGCGAGTTCGGTGAGTTCCTCAAGTTTGAAACCTTGACCCTGTGCCCGATCGACACACGCTGCCTGGAGTCGTCCTTGCTGACGCAGGAAGAGAAGCAGTGGTTCAACGCCTATCACGCTGAAGTGCGAGAGCGTCTGAGTCCGTTGCTCGATGGGGCCGCGCTGGAGTGGTTGAACACGCGCACAGTGGCGATCTGAATGGCTGAAACCCGGACGCTGCTGGCAGCGTCCGGGTTTTGTTTTTTCTAAGCCTGGCGCAGGGTTTCTTCGACGAAGTCGAGGCGGTCCTGTCCAAAGAACATCTGGTTGCCGATAAACATGCTCGGCGCGCCAAATACACCGCGTTTAATGGCTGTCTCGGTGTTGTCCTTGAGGGCTGCCTTGACTGTCTCGTCGTTGGTCAGGGCCAGGACTTCATTGGGGTCGAATCCGTGTTCGCTCAATACCGCAGCGACAGTTGCCGGCTCATCGAGAGGGCGTCCCTCCACCCACAATGCCTTGAAC
Organism: Pseudomonas sp. B21-051; assembly: GCF_024748795.1. NCBI lineage: Bacteria > Pseudomonadati > Pseudomonadota > Gammaproteobacteria > Pseudomonadales > Pseudomonadaceae > Pseudomonas > Pseudomonas sp. B21-051. The sequence continues at coordinate 4,050,387 of NZ_CP087166.1, read as the reverse complement.
AGGCAATCGATAAATGCGTGAAAGCGTTCCGGCTGGCGCAGTTGGATGCCGGTGACCGCGCGCATCAGCATCAGCGTGTTGATCGGGAAATGCGGATTGAATTTCAGCGGCACGCCATAACGTTTGGCGTAGCGATCCAGATCCTGAAACATGTAGCGGCCCTTCGCCGGAATCATCGCCGGCGATGCGTTGCCGGTCGCCTTGAACACGCCGCCCAGCAGCATCGGGATGTAGATCAGCTGGCTGCCGGTGTCGGCGCAGATCTTCGGCAGCTGGGTGTAGGCCAGATAGGTGGCGGGGCTGCCAAGGTCGAAATAGAACTCCACGGTTTTCGTCATCTTCGCTGCTCTCTGATTATTGTTATGGAGGAGGCGGGGCTTACCAGCGTTCGTTCCACGGCCGCAGATCCAGCTCGAAGGTCCAGGCGTCCCGTGGCTGGCTGTGCAGATACCAATAGTTTTCGGCGATGTGTTCGGGATTGAGAATACCGTCCTGATCCTTGGTCGCGTACTTCTCGGGGAAACTGTTGCGGATGAAGTCGGTATCGATCGCGCCATCGACCACTATATGGGCGACGTGGATATTCATCGGGCCCAACTCGCGCGCCATGCTTTGTGCCAGTGCACGGATGCCGTGTTTGGCGCCGGCAAACGCGGCAAATCCGGAAGCACCGCGCAGTCCGGCGGTGGCGCCTGTGAACAGAATGGTGCCGCGTTTGCGGGTGACCATGCGCTTGGCCACTTCGCGGGCATTGAGAAAGCCCGAGAAACAGGCCATTTCCCAGATCTTGAAATACTTGCGCGCAGTTTCTTCGAGAATGCTGCAAGGCACGTTGGCGCCGATGTTGAAGACAAACGCCTCGATCGGGCCGAGGCGGGTTTCAATCTCTTCAATCAGCGCAATGACGTCTTCTTCCTTGCGCGCATCGCAGGCAAAGCCGTGAGCTTCGCCACCCTCGGCCTGAATCGCCTCGACCAGCGGCTGTAATTTGTCGGCACTGCGCCGGGTGACGCAAGCGATAAAACCTTCTCTGGCAAAGCGCTTGGCAATCGCTCCGCCGGTGGCATCGCCAGCACCCACCACCAACACGACCTTCTTGTTATTCATCGGGCTATCCCTTTAGTAAACGATCGTTAAGTGAACGAACGTTATGCTAGGATCCGGACAACGTCAAGGCGGTCGATCAAGAGGGCAATCACATGCGGTATTCCGCCGGTCACAAGCTGGAAACCCGAGAAAAATTGCTGAACAGCAGCGCGTTGTCAGCCAAGCGTTCAGGCTTTTCCACAGTCGGTGTTGATGGCTTGATGAAGGCTATCGGCCTGAGTGGCGCGGCGTTCTATAGCCATTTCTCGTCGAAAAACGAGCTGTTCACGGCGATCGTCGAGCGCGAACTGTGTCAGAGCCTTGAGCGACTGGGAGGGCAGGGAGGGCAGGACCGTGAGCGGCTGGAACGCTGTCTCAAGCAGTACCTGAGCATGGCTCATGTGGAGCAACCTGAATCGGGCTGTGCCTTGCCGACACTGGGGGCGGAAATTGCCCGTTCAGACGACCAGGTTCGCGAGCAGGCAGAACTGTGGATTTGTCGGCTGCAAGCAAGTTGGGCACAGATTCTGGAAAGCGACAGCCTGGCGTGGGCGATTCTGTCGCAATGCGTCGGAGCGTTGGTGGTAGCGCGGATGCTGGTGACGCCGGACATTCAACGGACCGTATTGAAGTCCAGTCATGAGGAAATCGGGCGTCAACTGGCTGCTCGACAAGGCGAGCAGCCAGCATGATTCATTTGCAGATGACGATCATGCTACGGCTTGTGTAGCCAGCCGGATTGAGGCCGAACGGATAGTCGCCGGGCTCTTCCACGGCGTCCCCTGATTTGGCGATGACTTTGTAGCCCTTTGGGGCGCAAGCATTGGCGGCACTGGTGTAGCACTTGTCCCAAGAGGACGACAGCCCGGAACAGTTGATGTGCAGCCCTTTTTTACCGTGCTTCACTTGGGTCTTGGAGGTGGCTGCGCACCCCGCTACTGCCAATACAGCGATCAGTATCAAAATTCGTTTCATTAACGTCCTTATGGTAGCCGCGAGTCTGGCGCTCGGGTCTGCCTGTATTCGCCTGCGCTTTAAGCGGTTCGATATCCCTGTCCGAAAAAATCCATGCCTGGCACTGAGTTAAGGGGCCTAAACATGGCCTAAATGAACGCCAATTGCCAGACCTTCGTCAAATCCTGTTTCAATCTGCCGCTACAACGGGTTTCGCGCTACTGCCCATGGTCATGGTTGCCCCGACGGAGGCCAGAATAATGCACAGGATCGCCATCCATTGTGACAGCGTGAGGTATTCCTGCAGGAACAGCAGCCCGGACAACGCGCCAAAGGCCGGTTCGATGCTCATCAACGTCCCAAAGGTGCGGGCTGGTATGCGGGTGAGGGCGACCATCTCCAGCGTGTAGGGTAAAGCGGTTGAGAGGATGGCAACGCCGATGGCGACCGGGATCAACGACGGGGTGAGTAATGCCGCGCCGGCATGCACGATGCCGATCGGGGCGACAAACAGTGCGGCAATCATCACGCCCAGAGCCGCAGTCGTTACGCCGTTGTCGGCACCGGCCTTTTGGCCGAACAGAATGTACAACGCCCAGCACACGCCGGCACCCAAGGCATAACCGGCACCGACCAGATCAATTCCCGTGGAGGTCGCTCCGGTGGGGATCAACAGGAGCAGGCCAACTGCCGCCAGAGCAATCCAGAGAAAGTCGATAGCGCGGCGGGAGGCGTAAATGGCAACTGCCAGCGGGCCTGTGAATTCCAGCGCAACTGCAATGCCAAGCGGCACAGTGCGCAATGACATATAGAAAAGGAAGTTCATCCCGCCCAGCGCCATTCCGTAAACGATCACCGTGCGCAGGGACTGAGCGGTCAGCCTTGCGCGCCACGGGCGCAATAACAACAGCATGATTACGCTGGCGAAGACCAGGCGCAGAGTGGTCGTCCCTTGAGCGCCAACCACCGGGAACATGCTCTTGGCCAGAGAGGCACCAGACTGGATGGATGCCATGGCTATTAACAAGAGGCCAACCGGGAACAGCGTTGAGGCCAGAGAGCGAGGTTGGTCTGTCATTGCGAGGCATCATCCGAAGGAGAGAGCGGGGTATTGTTTTAGGTGTTGGGCAATATACTGCGCATTCGCTGCAGTTGCGTCTATATAGAAGCAGGCTTTTTCGGTGCATTGATAGAAAACTGAAATTAACGGTTGACGGCAGATTCAGGAGGTCTATAATTCGCCCCACTTCCGGCGCAGTCGAAACGGAAAACTCCTTGAGATTCAATGGGTTACGCAGTTTTCGACAGCGGCTTGCTTCAGTTCATCGAGGTCTGGAAGGAGTTGAAGGAGTGGTGATGTTTGGCTCTTTTGACGGTTCGATCTTCTCGGTCGAAGCGGAGAAAAAGAGGTGTTGACAGCAGCGTGTAACGCTGTAGAATTCGCCTCCCGCTAACGAGAGATCGGAAGCGCAAGTGGTTGAAGTTGTTGAAGAATTCTTCGAAAACTTCTGAAAATAATCACTTGACAGCAAATGAGGCTGCTGTAGAATGCGCGCCTCGGTTGAGACGAAAGATCTTAACCAACCGCTCTTTAACAACTGAATCAAGCAATTCGTGTGGGTGCTTGTGGAGTCAGACTGATAGTCAACAAGATTATCAGCATCACAAGTTACTCCGCGAGAAATCAAAGATGTAACCAACGATTGCTGAGCCAAGTTTAGGGTTTCTTAAAAACCCAAAGATGTTTGAACTGAAGAGTTTGATCATGGCTCAGATTGAACGCTGGCGGCAGGCCTAACACATGCAAGTCGAGCGGATGAAGGGAGCTTGCTCCTGGATTCAGCGGCGGACGGGTGAGTAATGCCTAGGAATCTGCCTGGTAGTGGGGGACAACGTTTCGAAAGGAACGCTAATACCGCATACGTCCTACGGGAGAAAGCAGGGGACCTTCGGGCCTTGCGCTATCAGATGAGCCTAGGTCGGATTAGCTAGTTGGTGAGGTAATGGCTCACCAAGGCGACGATCCGTAACTGGTCTGAGAGGATGATCAGTCACACTGGAACTGAGACACGGTCCAGACTCCTACGGGAGGCAGCAGTGGGGAATATTGGACAATGGGCGAAAGCCTGATCCAGCCATGCCGCGTGTGTGAAGAAGGTCTTCGGATTGTAAAGCACTTTAAGTTGGGAGGAAGGGTTGTAGATTAATACTCTGCAATTTTGACGTTACCGACAGAATAAGCACCGGCTAACTCTGTGCCAGCAGCCGCGGTAATACAGAGGGTGCAAGCGTTAATCGGAATTACTGGGCGTAAAGCGCGCGTAGGTGGTTTGTTAAGTTGGATGTGAAATCCCCGGGCTCAACCTGGGAACTGCATCCAAAACTGGCAAGCTAGAGTATGGTAGAGGGTGGTGGAATTTCCTGTGTAGCGGTGAAATGCGTAGATATAGGAAGGAACACCAGTGGCGAAGGCGACCACCTGGACTGATACTGACACTGAGGTGCGAAAGCGTGGGGAGCAAACAGGATTAGATACCCTGGTAGTCCACGCCGTAAACGATGTCAACTAGCCGTTGGGAGCCTTGAGCTCTTAGTGGCGCAGCTAACGCATTAAGTTGACCGCCTGGGGAGTACGGCCGCAAGGTTAAAACTCAAATGAATTGACGGGGGCCCGCACAAGCGGTGGAGCATGTGGTTTAATTCGAAGCAACGCGAAGAACCTTACCAGGCCTTGACATCCAATGAACTTTCCAGAGATGGATTGGTGCCTTCGGGAACATTGAGACAGGTGCTGCATGGCTGTCGTCAGCTCGTGTCGTGAGATGTTGGGTTAAGTCCCGTAACGAGCGCAACCCTTGTCCTTAGTTACCAGCACGTAATGGTGGGCACTCTAAGGAGACTGCCGGTGACAAACCGGAGGAAGGTGGGGATGACGTCAAGTCATCATGGCCCTTACGGCCTGGGCTACACACGTGCTACAATGGTCGGTACAGAGGGTTGCCAAGCCGCGAGGTGGAGCTAATCCCACAAAACCGATCGTAGTCCGGATCGCAGTCTGCAACTCGACTGCGTGAAGTCGGAATCGCTAGTAATCGCGAATCAGAATGTCGCGGTGAATACGTTCCCGGGCCTTGTACACACCGCCCGTCACACCATGGGAGTGGGTTGCACCAGAAGTAGCTAGTCTAACCTTCGGGAGGACGGTTACCACGGTGTGATTCATGACTGGGGTGAAGTCGTAACAAGGTAGCCGTAGGGGAACCTGCGGCTGGATCACCTCCTTAATCGACGACATCAGCTGCTCCATAAGTTCCCACACGAATTGCTTGATTCATTGAAGAAGACGATAGAAGCAGCCCGAAATTGGGTCTGTAGCTCAGTTGGTTAGAGCGCACCCCTGATAAGGGTGAGGTCGGCAGTTCGAATCTGCCCAGACCCACCAATTTTTGTGTGGGAAACCTGTAGAGATACGGGGCCATAGCTCAGCTGGGAGAGCGCCTGCCTTGCACGCAGGAGGTCAGCGGTTCGATCCCGCTTGGCTCCACCACCACTGCTTCTGAAGTTTGAAAGCTTAGAAATGAGCATTCCATCGCTGTGATGGTGAATGCTGATTTCTAGTCTTTTGATTAGATCGTTCTTTAAAAATTTGGGTATGTGATAGAAAGATAGACTGAACGTTACTTTCACTGGTAACGGATCAGGCTAAGGTAAAATTTGTGAGTGACTCTTAAGAGTTTTGCGAATTTTCGGCGAATGTCGTCTTCACAGTATAACCAGATTGCTTGGGGTTATATGGTCAAGTGAAGAAGCGCATACGGTGGATGCCTTGGCAGTCAGAGGCGATGAAAGACGTGGTAGCCTGCGAAAAGCTTCGGGGAGTCGGCAAACAGACTTTGATCCGGAGATGTCTGAATGGGGGAACCCAGCCATCATAAGATGGTTATCTTGTACTGAATACATAGGTGCAAGAGGCGAACCAGGGGAACTGAAACATCTAAGTACCCTGAGGAAAAGAAATCAACCGAGATTCCCTTAGTAGTGGCGAGCGAACGGGGACTAGCCCTTAAGTGGCTTTGAGATTAGCGGAACGCTCTGGAAAGTGCGGCCATAGTGGGTGATAGCCCTGTACGCGAAAGTCTCTTAGTCATGAAATCGAGTAGGACGGAGCACGAGAAACTTTGTCTGAATATGGGGGGACCATCCTCCAAGGCTAAATACTACTGACTGACCGATAGTGAACTAGTACCGTGAGGGAAAGGCGAAAAGAACCCCGGAGAGGGGAGTGAAATAGATCCTGAAACCGTATGCGTACAAGCAGTGGGAGCCCACTTTGTTGGGTGACTGCGTACCTTTTGTATAATGGGTCAGCGACTTATTTTCAGTGGCGAGCTTAACCGAATAGGGGAGGCGTAGCGAAAGCGAGTCTTAATAGGGCGTCTAGTCGCTGGGAATAGACCCGAAACCGGGCGATCTATCCATGGGCAGGTTGAAGGTTAGGTAACACTGACTGGAGGACCGAACCGACTACCGTTGAAAAGTTAGCGGATGACCTGTGGATCGGAGTGAAAGGCTAATCAAGCTCGGAGATAGCTGGTTCTCCTCGAAAGCTATTTAGGTAGCGCCTCATGTATCACTGTAGGGGGTAGAGCACTGTTTCGGCTAGGGGGTCATCCCGACTTACCAAACCGATGCAAACTCCGAATACCTACAAGTGCCGAGCATGGGAGACACACGGCGGGTGCTAACGTCCGTCGTGAAAAGGGAAACAACCCAGACCGTCAGCTAAGGTCCCAAAGTTATGGTTAAGTGGGAAACGATGTGGGAAGGCTTAGACAGCTAGGAGGTTGGCTTAGAAGCAGCCACCCTTTAAAGAAAGCGTAATAGCTCACTAGTCGAGTCGGCCTGCGCGGAAGATGTAACGGGGCTCAAACCATACACCGAAGCTACGGGTATCACGCAAGTGATGCGGTAGAGGAGCGTTCTGTAAGCCTGTGAAGGTGAGTTGAGAAGCTTGCTGGAGGTATCAGAAGTGCGAATGCTGACATGAGTAACGACAATGGGTGTGAAAAACACCCACGCCGAAAGACCAAGGTTTCCTGCGCAACGTTAATCGACGCAGGGTTAGTCGGTCCCTAAGGCGAGGCTGAAAAGCGTAGTCGATGGAAAACAGGTTAATATTCCTGTACTTCTGGTTATTGCGATGGAGGGACGGAGAAGGCTAGGCCAGCTTGGCGTTGGTTGTCCAAGTTTAAGGTGGTAGGCTGAGATCTTAGGTAAATCCGGGATCTTAAGGCCGAGAGCTGATGACGAGTTACCCTTTGGGTGACGAAGTGGTTGATGCCATGCTTCCAAGAAAAGCTTCTAAGCTTCAGGTAACCAGGAACCGTACCCCAAACCGACACAGGTGGTTGGGTAGAGAATACCAAGGCGCTTGAGAGAACTCGGGTGAAGGAACTAGGCAAAATGGCACCGTAACTTCGGGAGAAGGTGCGCCGGTGAGGGTGAAGGACTTGCTCCGTAAGCTCATGCCGGTCGAAGATACCAGGCCGCTGCGACTGTTTATTAAAAACACAGCACTCTGCAAACACGAAAGTGGACGTATAGGGTGTGACGCCTGCCCGGTGCCGGAAGGTTAATTGATGGGGTTAGCTAACGCGAAGCTCTTGATCGAAGCCCCGGTAAACGGCGGCCGTAACTATAACGGTCCTAAGGTAGCGAAATTCCTTGTCGGGTAAGTTCCGACCTGCACGAATGGCGTAACGATGGCGGCGCTGTCTCCACCCGAGACTCAGTGAAATTGAAATCGCTGTGAAGATGCAGTGTATCCGCGGCTAGACGGAAAGACCCCGTGAACCTTTACTATAGCTTTGCACTGGACTTTGAATTTGCTTGTGTAGGATAGGTGGGAGGCTTTGAAGCGTGGACGCCAGTTCGCGTGGAGCCATCCTTGAAATACCACCCTGGCAACTTTGAGGTTCTAACTCAGGTCCGTTATCCGGATCGAGGACAGTGTATGGTGGGTAGTTTGACTGGGGCGGTCTCCTCCTAAAGAGTAACGGAGGAGTACGAAGGTGCGCTCAGACCGGTCGGAAATCGGTCGTAGAGTATAAAGGCAAAAGCGCGCTTGACTGCGAGACAGACACGTCGAGCAGGTACGAAAGTAGGTCTTAGTGATCCGGTGGTTCTGTATGGAAGGGCCATCGCTCAACGGATAAAAGGTACTCCGGGGATAACAGGCTGATACCGCCCAAGAGTTCATATCGACGGCGGTGTTTGGCACCTCGATGTCGGCTCATCACATCCTGGGGCTGAAGCCGGTCCCAAGGGTATGGCTGTTCGCCATTTAAAGTGGTACGCGAGCTGGGTTTAGAACGTCGTGAGACAGTTCGGTCCCTATCTGCCGTGGACGTTTGAGATTTGAGAGGGGCTGCTCCTAGTACGAGAGGACCGGAGTGGACGAACCTCTGGTGTTCCGGTTGTCACGCCAGTGGCATTGCCGGGTAGCTATGTTCGGGAAAGATAACCGCTGAAAGCATCTAAGCGGGAAACTTGCCTCAAGATGAGATCTCACTGGAACCTTGAGTTCCCTGAAGGGCCGTCGAAGACTACGACGTTGATAGGTTGGGTGTGTAAGCGCTGTGAGGCGTTGAGCTAACCAATACTAATTGCCCGTGAGGCTTGACCATATAACACCCAAGCAATCTGAATGCTCGAAAGAGACCAGATTGCGGTGTGTGAAGACGCAATGAACCGAAAGTTCGCGATGCTCACAAACACCTGTATCACATACCCGATTTGCTGAAGCGAGGCCAACAGGTCACGAGTCAGTACCCGAATTTCTTGACGACCATAGAGCGTTGGAACCACCTGATCCCATCCCGAACTCAGAAGTGAAACGATGCATCGCCGATGGTAGTGTGGGGTTTCCCCATGTGAGAGTAGGTCATCGTCAAGATTAAATTCCGAAACCCCAATTGCGAAAGCAGTTGGGGTTTTGTTTTGCCCGCAGGAAAGTGCTGCGCTCGTCGGATTTTACGGAACCAGCGTTCCAGCCGTCGCCGGGACTGCCATTGGGGAAAATCCTTCTGAAGTGACCACTCGGTTTTTGGTATGGTGCAGCTCGTTTTTTAACGGACTGATGTCATGCCCACGGATCGGCACTCAATTTATGTCAAAGAGTTGCTGTAGAAATGCCTGAACCCATCCCGATCAAGGATCACGAAAAAGAGACGCGCCTGGTCAACAAGCGGTTGATCGCGTGCGCTCTGTTCGTCTTCGCCATCAGTTGCGCGTTGGTGGTACGCCTGTACATCCTGCAAGTGGTTGAATACGACTACCACTCGACCATCTCTGAAAATAACCGCGTCCACGTCTTGCCGATCCCGCCGACAAGAGGCCTGATCTACGACCGCAATGGCGTGCTGCTCGCGGATAACCGCCCCAGTTACAACTTGGTCATCACCCGCGAACGCGCTACTGACGTAAATCAGGAGTTGGACGAGGTTATCAATCTCCTGCACCTGCCCGCCGAGGATCGCACGGTTTTCGATAAGGCCATGAAGCAGTCCCGTCACCCATTTACCCCGGTGACGTTGTTCTATGAGCTGACCGAAGAGCAGATCGCCGTATTAGCGGTCAACGAATTCCGTTTGCCGGGCCTGGATGTGGAGCCGCAGTTTGTCCGTCATTACCCGCTGGGTCCGCACTTCGCGCATTCGATCGGCTACGTTGGCCGGATCAATGAAAAAGAGTCCAAGACCCTCGATTCGGTAGAGTACCGCGGCACGCAGTCCATCGGAAAAACCGGTATCGAACGCTTCTACGAAGCGCAACTGCACGGTCACGTTGGCTATGAAGAAGTTGAGACCAACGCCCAGGGCCGAGTATTGCGGGTGCTCAAGCACACCGATCCGGTGCCTGGCAAAAACATCGTTCTAAGTCTCGACGTCAAACTGCAGGAGGCTGCCGAAGCCGCACTGGGCGACCGTCGTGGCTCGGTGGTGGCTCTCGACCCGTCCACCGGTGAAGTGCTGGCCATGGTCAGCAATCCGAGCTTCGACCCGAACCTGTTCGTCACGGGCATCAGTTCCAAGGAATACTCGGCACTACGCGATTCCATCGACCGGCCGCTGTTCAACCGTGTGCTGCGCGGCCTGTACGCGCCAGGCTCGACCATCAAGCCAGAAGTGGCGATTGCCGGCCTCGACACCGGTGTCGTAACGCCGCAGACCCGCGTCTTTGACCCAGGCTACTACCAACTCCCGGATTTCGATCACAAGTACCGCAACTGGAACCACAGTGGCGATGGCTGGGTGGACATGGACGCGGCAATCATGCGCTCCAACGACACCTACTTCTACGACCTGGCACACAAGCTCGGCATCGATCGCCTGCACGACTACATGGCGATGTTCGGCCTCGGTGAAAAGGTCTCGCTGGACATGTTCGAAGAGTCGCCCGGTTTGATGCCATCTCAAGCCTGGAAACGCGCCACGCGCCGTCAGGCCTGGTTCCCAGGTGAAACGGTGATCCTCGGCATTGGGCAGGGCTACATGCAGGTTACGCCGCTACAACTGGCTCAGGCCACCGCACTGATCGCCAACAAGGGCGTATGGAACCGTCCGCACCTGGCGAAGACGGTCGATGGCGTGGCGCCGGTTGACGAGCATCCGATGCCGAACATCCTGCTGAAGAACCCGCGTGACTGGGATCAGGTCAACCACGGCATGCAGATGGTGATGCACGACGCCCGGGGTATCGCGCGCGCCGCAGCGGCCGGTGCGCAGTACCGCATTGCCGGTAAGAGCGGTACTGCGCAAGTGGTGGCTATCAAGCAGGGTGAGCGCTACAACCGTGAGAAAACCCTGGAAAGGCATCGCGACAATGCCTTGTTTGTCGGCTTCGCTCCGGCAGAGCACCCGAAGATCGCCATCTCGGTGATGATCGAAAACGGTGAGGCCGGTGGCCGAGTGGCCGGCCCTGTGGTGCGGCAGATCATGGACGCCTGGCTACTGGATCAGGACGGCCACCTCAAGCCGCAATACGCGGCGCCCGCCAAGCCGCCGGGTGATCCGCACGTGTAACCTGGATCAGCTTCACAGCGCCGGCTCACATCGGCTGCGCGGTGAAGCTGTCGAGACAGAAATCTGGGCAACTGACTATTTGCAGCTGTAACCCTCGGGCATCGTGACGCTGTAGTTGCGTTGCAGGCGGTCCTGAAAATTCAGGTTCTGCAGGCCTTGCTCTACCAGAAACGCTTCGACCTTGGCGGCCTGACAGTCCTCGTTATAAGACGATGCCCGCAGCAGATACACCGTGCGTTTACTCGTCTCATCCCGGGCGGTGGCAATGAAAGTACTCAGGGTGGTGTAGCCGATTCGCTCTGAAGTACCCACCGGGCCATAGGTCGTATTAGGCTTACTGGTGCAGGTCAGTCGGTCATCTTTTTTCTTGGTGTTCTTGCAAACGGTCGTAGTGCTGGTTGGCACTTGCCCATAGTCGGTGGCGGTGTAGCGGTAAGACACTTGCCGGCTGCCGATATCGAGACTGATGGTCATTCTGATCGGTGCGTGATTTTTAGGCAGGCTGGCGTCGGTATAGACCTCCTGGAAGCCCCTGTCTTTCAGTGCGTTGACCATATCGCGAAGATAGTAGCGTGCATTCAGTGCGTTCTCATCGGTGCTGTTGGTCGAGGTCACCAGCACGGTTGCCTTTCGGTCGAACTGATAGTCCGGATCAGGTATTGCATTGAGCGCTACGTCAAATTGTGTGGTGCAGCCGCTGAGTGATGCTGTCAGCAATAACAGCGCGCATAACAAATAACGGGACATGAAAAAGCCGCCTTGAAACTAAGGATTGAAAAGAGTTAAACGATTGGGACTTGCGATAAAAAACTCGCCGTCAGAGGAAAGTCTCAGTCTTTCTGGTATTCCAGCAGATCGCCCGGTTGGCAATCGAGCGCAGCGCAGAGCTTGTCCAGAGTTGCCATCTTCACGCCTTTGACTTTGCCGTTTTTCAGCAATGACAGATTGGCCTCGGTGATCCCGAGCAGGGCGGCTAACTCTTTCGAGCGAATTTTTTGCGTGGCCATGACAACGTCAAGGCGGACGATAATGGTCATTATGTTGTTCTATATGTATTGACTTTGCTCATCGCTGAGTACTTTTGCATCGCGCATGATAATTGAAAACGAACAGAGCAATACGCCTTTGATTATCTCGTAGGCAGAAGAGGAAGACAGGCCGATCGAGAACTGAAAAATGCGATCCCCCGGCGGCAGATCGATCGACAAAGCCAGACCTTGCAAAGTCTCTACCAGCGGGTAAGCCGCCGGAGAAACGATGCACAGCACCCCCACTCGCCACAGGACTCCGATATTGCGATCGGTCCAGGTTTCGCCGCGTGACAAGCGCAAGAAAAACAACCCGGTCAGCCATAACGCGTAAGCCGACAGGACAACGGGCAGGAAATCCAGAAAAACGATCAGCGCAGTGACCATTGACGACAGCCAGGTGTCGGGATCAAGCAGCGCGCCTTCGACAAACGGGTCAAGCAATTGCGGCGAGCCTTCTGCAAAGGCATAGAGCAGGCCCGCCAGCATTTCATCTTTTTTGAAGAACCAGATCGTCGCGTTGCCGCCGACCTCCGTCACACCCAGAACCCAGACGAGAAACGCTGCCAGCAGGCCGATCCAATGCATGCGCTGCGGCGCCAATCCGTTGATGTGAGTACTCATGAAAATTCCTGGTTGTTACAATTTGGTAGCGAATTTTCGATTAAAAATTATCTAATTACAATAATTAATTTTGATTAGGTTACCGCGGCATCCTTTTCTGCCGCGGCTTCGACCAATTATTTGTAATGCTCCGGGGAGTCGACTCGTACGCGAGCGCGCCGAAGGTGCTCCAAGTGTGAAATCAACAAATCTATCGGCAGGACCGAAACCCCTACAAAATCAGGCCCCGGGCACCGGGCAACTCATGTCACCCTCCTGACACTTCAAATACTGCTTCAGCGCCTCGACCCGCACCTTGGTCACCCCGGTCAGGCAATTGCTGTAGATCAATGGATAAACACTCCCGCCTTCGACCCCGGATGCGGAAAACCTGCACTCGGCATCGCGAAACCCGATCCATGCTCGCTGCGCACCCACCAGCAGCTTCTTGCTGTCAGGGTTGTCCTTCAAACGACCGGTGATCTGTTGATACACCGCGTTCAGTTCCTTGTCCGCCGCCTTGAATTCCTGTCCGGCACACTGGTTCATGGTGGCCTGATCGCTGGCATTGGCGCAGTCGACGGCCGCATGTACGACGGGGGTGAACAGAAAGGGTGTCAGGGCCAGAAGCAGGCGTGGGGACATGGGTAATCTCACTGTGTCGGATGAAAATACAGTGCAGTTTAGCGACTCTGTGGCTTCTATTCAGGCACGCGTAGCCGGGAAGCTTCGAGCAGGCGATCTGCGGTGGCCGCAATCTCCTCGCCGTCATGGAGCATTTCCAGCCAGTGGGCAGGAATCGCCCGAACGCCGTAATAGGCGCCGGCCACTTGTCCCACGATAGCGGCCGTGGTGTCGGCGTCATCGCCCAGGTTGGCCGCTTGCAGAATCGCTGCGGCGAAACTGTCGGTGTGATGAAAACACCACAGCGCCGCTTCCAGGGACTCGACGCTGTAGCCGCTGCCACGGATTTCGTCCGCCGACTTTGTGAGGTAATCACCTCGGGCGATGGCTGCGACTTTTGCTTGAACGAAGGTTGAGTCTGACAGTTTGCGCAATTCTGACTTGGACGCGCCAAGCAAGGCTTTGTTGATCACCTCGGCAAACAACTGACAGCATTCGATGACCTCGGGAGCAGCGTGGGTTGTCCGCGAACTGTCGCTGGCGAACTGGCGGATCTGCCGGGCATCAGGGAAGTAAAACAGCACCACGGGTGCCAGACGCATCAGCGAGCCGTTGCCGGCGGTAAACGGGTCGGTGGACCCCGCGAAGGGCTGGCCGGTTTGCTGATACTGCGACAGCGCCTGGCTAACCGTCATGCCGATATCGAAACACTCACCTGTGGAGCTGAGATAGCCCCATTTCCACCAGTTGAGATAGCGCCCCATCTGATCTGCAGCATCGAATGTGTTTTTGCTCAGAAGACTTTCTGCCAGGCACAGCGCCATCGAGGTGTCATCCGTCCATTGCCCTGGCTTCAAGTGGAAGGGACCGCCACCGACCATGTCCGTCAGCGGCTGGAATGAACCCCGTGGCTTGAACTCCACCGTTGTGCCTACGGCATCGCCACAGGCAAGGCCGAGCAGAGCGCCGCGATAACGTTCGGAGAGAGATGGCTGCATGCTTCGTCCTTGTCTGTGTCCATTTCGCAGGAAAAGGTAACAGGTTCATCGGATGAGGGCGCTCGATTCAACGATCGGAAATGCCGCCGAATGTTTCCCTTCGCTGCACAGGTGCACGGCTTTGATACAACTTCAGGTTGGACATGTGGTCATACAAGCCTACTGTTCAAAACAGGAGGTGACTTATGAAACCGGTACCCAATAGTTTCGAACGCAAAATCACGCTGAAGGCGCCGCGTTCTTATGTCTGGCGCGCATTGGTCGATGCCGAGGCGTTTGGCCAGTGGTTTGGTGTGGCGCTGGAGGGCAGGCGGTTCATTGCCGGGGAATGGACGCAGGGGCAGGTCACCTATCCCGGTTATGAACATGTTTTGTGGAACGTTTTGGTCGAGCGGGTCGAGCCGCAGCAGTTGTTTTCGTTTCGCTGGCACCCGTACGCGGTCAATCCGAAGATCGACTATTCACAGGAGCCGACGACGCTGGTCAAGTTCGAGCTGCAGGATTACGAGGGCGGCACTTTGCTCAAAGTGTCTGAGTCCGGCTTCGCGCACATTCCCGACGTGCGGCAGAAGGAGGCATACTACATGGACAGCCGTGGCTGGGAGGAACAGTTGAGCCGACTTGAACAGTTTCTCGCCGAAAGCGCCAAGGCTCGGGAAAGTGAAGGTGGCTGATACGACTAAGGGTTTTCGGAAGGGCTTCTATAGCGAATGTCTTACACGCGGTGGTAGCTTTTGCGACTATTGCCGATTGGATCCACGGCGTAATCTACACCCATCAACTGAGACACAGGGAGTGTTTCAGGATCACGGATGATCGACCATAGCAAGGATCGCTGCCGACAGGGAGTCGATAATGGTCTTGGGAAAAACCCGCTTCGGCGGGTTTTTTTTCGCCTGCAGAAAAGTACCTCACCCTGTAGGAGCTGCCGCAGGCTGCGATTTTTTGATCTTGCTTTTGAAAGCCAAAATCAAAAGATCGCAGCCTGCGGCAGCTCCTACAGGGACACGCCTTTTCAGGAGGCGATCAGTTGCCGCAACACGTAATGCAGAATCCCGCCCGATTTGAAGTACTCCACCTCATTCAATGTGTCGATGCGGCACAGCACCTCGATTTTCTCCTGGCGCCCGTCTTCACGGGTGATCACCAGCGTCAGGTTCATGCGCGGCGTCAGCTCGACACCGGTCAGGCCCTGAATATCCAGGGTTTCCTTGCCGGTGAGGTTCAGGCTCTTGCGGTTCTGATCGAGCTTGAACTGCAGCGGCAATACGCCCATGCCCACCAGGTTGGAACGGTGGATACGCTCGAAGCTTTCAGCGATCACCGCTTTGACCCCCAACAGGTTGGTGCCTTTGGCCGCCCAGTCACGGCTGGAGCCGGTGCCGTATTCCTGACCGGCGATCACCACCAGCGGCGTGCCCGAGGCCTGATACAGCATGGCGGCATCGTAAATCGGCATTTTCTCGCCGCTCGGGATGTAGATGGTGTTGCCACCTTCTTCGCCGCCGAGCATCTCGTTACGAATGCGGATGTTGGCGAATGTGCCGCGCATCATCACTTCGTGGTTGCCACGCCGTGAGCCATAGGAGTTGAAATCCCGCGGCTCCACGCCTTTTTCGCGCAGATAGCGCCCGGCCGGACTGTCAGCCTTGATGTTGCCGGCAGGGGAGATGTGGTCAGTGGTTACTGAATCGCCCAACAGCGCCAGAACCCGCGCACCCTTGACGTCGGTGATCACCGGCAACGGGCCGGAAATGTCGTCGAAAAACGGTGGATGCTGGATGTAGGTCGAGTCGTCCTGCCACACATAGGTGGCGGCTTGCGGCACCTGGATCGCTTGCCATTGCTCGTCGCCGGCAAACACTTCGGCGTATTCCTTGTGGAACATCGCGGTGTTCACTTGATTCACCGCCTCGGCGATTTCCTTGCTGCTCGGCCAGATGTCGCGCAGGTACACCGGATTGCCTTGCTGGTCGTTACCCAGCGGTTCAGTGCTGATGTCGGTGCGCACGCTGCCGGCCAAGGCGTAGGCGACCACAAGCGGTGGCGAGGCCAGCCAGTTAGTCTTGACCAGCGGATGCACGCGGCCTTCGAAGTTGCGGTTGCCGGAGAGCACCGACGCCACGGTGAGGTCAGCTTTCTGAATGGCTTTCTCGATCGGCTCCGGCAATGGCCCCGAGTTGCCGATGCAAGTGGTGCAACCATAACCGACCAGCGAAAAGCCCAGTTGATCGAGGTACTGCGTCAGGCCCGCAGCCTTGTAGTAGTCGGTGACCACTTTCGAGCCGGGCGCCAGCGAACTCTTGACCCATGGCTTGCGGGTCAGGCCTTTCTCCACGGCTTTCTTCGCCAGCAGACCGGCCGCCATCATCACGCTCGGGTTGGAGGTGTTGGTGCAGGAGGTGATCGCGGCGATCACCACCGCACCGTTTTTCAGGCGATAGGTATGGCCTTCGTATTCGTACTCGGTTTCGCCGACCAGGTCGGCGTTACCCACGGCCACGCCACCGCCGCCCTCGCTTTCCAGACGACCTTCTTCCTTGCTGGTGGGCTTGAATTGCAGGTCCATGAAATCACTGAAGGCCTGCGCCACGTTCGGCAACGAAACCCGATCCTGCGGGCGCTTTGGCCCAGCAAGGCTGGCTTCGACGCTGCCCATGTCCAGCGCCAGGCTGTCGGTGAACACCGGTTCCTGACCGGGCAGGCGCCACAGGCCCTGGGCCTTGGAGTAGGCCTCCACCAGTTTCACCACTTCGGCCGGGCGACCGGACAGGCGCAGGTATTCGAGGGTTACGTCATCGACCGGGAAGAAGCCGCAGGTCGCGCCATATTCCGGGGCCATGTTGGCGATGGTCGCGCGGTCGGCCAGTGGCAGATCGGCGAGACCGTCACCGTAGAATTCGACGAATTTGCCGACCACACCTTTCTTGCGCAGCATCTGCGTGACGGTCAGCACCAGGTCAGTGGCGGTGATGCCTTCCTTGAGTTTGCCAGTGAGTTTGAAACCGATCACTTCCGGAATCAGCATCGACACCGGTTGGCCGAGCATCGCCGCTTCCGCCTCGATGCCGCCGACGCCCCAGCCGAGTACGCCGAGGCCGTTGATCATGGTGGTATGGGAGTCGGTGCCGACCAGGGTGTCGGGGAAGGCGTAGGTGCGGCCGTCCTCATCCTTGGTCCATACCGTGCGCCCGAGGTATTCGAGGTTGACCTGGTGGCAGATCCCGGTACCCGGCGGCACCACGCTGAAGTTGTCGAAGGCGCTCTGACCCCAGCGCAGGAACGCATAACGCTCGCCGTTGCGCTGCATCTCTATGTCGACGTTCTGTTCGAAGGCGCTCGGGGTGGCGAATTTGTCGACCATCACGGAGTGGTCGATCACCAGATCCACTGGCGACAGCGGGTTGATTCGCTGCGGATCACCGCCGGCCTTGGCCATGGCGGCGCGCATGGCGGCGAGGTCGACCACGGCGGGTACACCGGTAAAGTCTTGCATCAATACGCGGGCAGGGCGGTACTGGATTTCCCGGTCGGAGTGACGCTCCTTGAGCCAGGCAGCGATGGCCTTGAGGTCGGCGCCGGTGACAGTTTTTTCATCTTCCCAGCGCAGCAGGTTTTCCAGCAGGACTTTCAGCGACATCGGCAATTGGTCGATATTGCCCAGGCTCTTCGCGGCATCCGGCAAGCTGAAGTAATGGTAAGTCTTGTCGTCGACTTTTAAGGTTTTAAGCGATTTCAGACTATCGAGGGACGGCATTACGATCACTCCTTTGAATCCGCACGGCTACGGATTGAGGGGACGGGCAGAGCTATCAACGTAGCCCTGTTTTCAGTAGCTGGCTAATAACTGGACTCTATGAGCAAGTCCAAGGTTCCGACATCGGCTATCATGCGCCGGTTTTCGTGACAGGCTTTGCTTCACCGCAAGGCTTGAGCAGCAGGGGCCGAATGTCCGCCCTCTGCCCAGGAGTAAGAATGAACACCCTATTCATGCATTGCCGGCCAGGCTTCGAAGGCGAAGTCTGTTCGGAGATTTCCGACCTCGCCGCCCAACTCAACGTCGCCGGTTACGCCAAGGCCAAACCGGCCACCGCGTACGCCGAGTTTGTCTGCAGCGAAGCAGACGGCGCCGAGCGCCTGATGCGCGGCCAACGCTTCGCTGAGCTGATTTTCCCGCGGCAATGGGCGCGGGGCTTTTTCATCAATCTGCCGGAAACCGACCGCATCAGCGTGATCCTCGAGCACATGGCGGACTTCCCGGTCTGCGGCAGCCTGTGGCTGGAAGTGGTCGACACCAACGACGGCAAAGAGCTGTCGAACTTCTGCAAAAAATTCGAAGGCCCGCTGCGCAAGGCGCTGACCGGCGCCGGCAAACTGGTGGACGACGCGAACAAACCGCGCCTGTTGCTGACCTTCAAAAGTGGTCGCGAAGTGTTCCTCGGCATGGCGGATGCCGGCAACTCGGCGATGTGGCCGATGGGCATTCCGCGTTTGAAGTTTCCGCGCGAGGCACCCAGCCGTTCGACGTTGAAACTGGAGGAGGCCTGGCACCACTTCATCCCGCGTGATCAGTGGGACGAGCGCCTGCACAGCGACATGACCGGCGTCGACCTCGGCGCGGCACCGGGCGGCTGGACCTGGCAACTGGTCAACCGCGGCATGCTGGTGACCGCGATCGACAACGGCCCGATGGCTGAAAGTCTGATGGACACCGGGCTGGTGCAACACTTGATGGCCGACGGTTTCACCTTCAAGCCCAAGCAGCCGGTGGACTGGATGGTCTGCGACATCGTCGAGAAGCCGGCACGTAATGCGGCGATGCTGGAAGAGTGGATTGGCGACGGCCACTGCCGCGAGGCGGTGGTCAACCTCAAACTGCCGATGAAACAGCGCTATGCCGAAGTGAAGCGCTTGCTCGAACGCATCGCCGATGGCTTCAAGGCGCGTGGGATCAAGGTCGATATTGGCTGCAAGCAGCTGTATCACGACCGCGAGGAAGTGACCTGCCATCTGCGTCGGCATGACATCAAGAAAGCCAAATCCCGCTAACACCGTAGATCCCTGTAGGAGCTGCCGCAGGCTGCGATCTTTTGATCTTAAATCAACGTCAAAAGATCGCAGCCTGCGGCAGCTCCTACAGGGGTGTGGCGTAACACCACAGATGACTGAGCACCCGGCAATGCGCGACAATGCCGGCCAGTTTCAGGAGTGAATCATGAGTGAAATGATCGATACCCCGGTCGACGGCACCCTCGACGCCACCGGCCTCAATTGCCCGGAGCCGGTGATGATGCTGCACCAGCACATCCGCGACCTGGTGCCTGGCGGCCTGCTCAAGGTGATCGCCACCGATCCCTCGACCCGTCGCGACATTCCCAAGTTCTGCGTGTTTCTCGACCACGAACTGGTGGGGCAGCACGAAGAGGCCGGTACTTATCTGTACTGGATCCGCAAGAAGTCCAATTGAATTCGGGCAAAAAAAAGACCTGCATGTGCAGGTCTTTTTTTATGGCTGATCAGCCCACCGAACGACTGATCCGGATACGCTTGCGCGCACTGCGGGTCAGGCGGATCGACAGCATGAACGCCGCGCAGCTCAAACCGACGATCAAGCCTTGCCACAAGCCGCTCGGGCCACGCGGTTCGCCGAGCCAGTCGGTCAGGCCGAGGGCGTAACCCACCGGCAGACCGATGCCCCAGTAGGCGAACAGGGTCAGGATCATCGTCACCCGGGTGTCCTGATAACCGCGCAGCGCGCCGGCGGCGGTGACCTGGATCGCGTCGGAGAACTGAAACAGTGCCGAGTACACAATCAGCATCGCCGCGATGTGGATCACCGTTGGATCAGCCGTATAGATCGACGCAATCGGCTCGCGCAGCAAAAGCATCATGCTCGCCGAAATACAGGCGTAAGCCAGTGCAGTGCCCATGCCGACGCCGGCAGCAAAGCGTGCTTCACGCGGCTCTTCACGGCCCAGTGCCTGGCCGACGCGTACGGTCACGGCCATGCCCAGCGAATACGGAATCATGAACACCAGCGAGCTGACGTTCAGCGCGATCTGATGCCCGGCCACCACGGTGGCGCCGAGACTGCCGATCAGCAGGGCGATCACCGCAAAGATGCTTGACTCGGCAAACACCGCGATGCCAATCGGCAGACCGATCGCCAGCAGACGCTTGATCACCGCCCATTGTGGCCAGTCGAAGCGGCTGAAGATTTCACTCGAACGATAGGCCGGCGCCCAGCGCTCGTAACCGGCCAGCCCCAGCGCCATGACCCACATCACGATGGCAGTGGCCCAGCCGCAGCCCACGCCGCCCATGGCCGGCACGCCGAAGTGGCCATAGATGAAGATGTAGTTCAGTGGAATGTTCAGCGCCAGACCGCACAGCCCCAGCACCATCGCCGGGCGGGTACGGCCAATGCCGTCACTGGTGCAGCGCAGCACGTGATAGAACGCCACCGCTGGCAGACCGCTGGCAATGCCGTGCAGGTATTGCATGCACGGGCCGATCAGCTCGGGATCGACCTTCATCAGATGCAGCACCGGTTCGGCGGCGACCAGCATTGCTGTCGCGATCAGGCCGACCACCAGCGCCAGCCACAGCGCCTGACGCACGATCGGGCCGATCTCGCGGTGGGTGCCGGCGCCAAAACGCTGGGCGACTTTCGGCGTGGTGGCCAGCAGGGTGCCGGTCATCAGCAGAAACACCGGGACCCAGATCGAGTTGCCCAGCGCTACCGCCGCCAAATCTTTCGGCCCGACGCGGCCGGCCATCACCGCATCGACGAAGCCCATGGCGGTGGTCGCCAGTTGCGCGATGATGATCGGCAAGGCCAGGGCGAGCAGGTTCCTGAACTCCAGGCGAATTCGCGCGGGGCGGGTGAGTGAGGCAGCGAGAGGTTGATCAGTAACAGAATTCACAGGCAAAGCGTCCACAGGTGTTGATGCGCAAGGCGCCGCATTCTACGCCGCTGACGTGACAGTCAGGAAAAATCCTCTGTTGCGGATTTGTAATCATCAATGCCATCCACTGTGGCGAGGGAGCTTGCTCCCGCTGGGGTGCGAAGCGGCCCCAAAACCATCCGGTGTGGTGGAACAGGAAAAACCCGATTGCAGACTTTCCGCCTGCTGCGCAGGCGAGCGGGAGCAAGCTCCCTCGCCACACTGCAGTCTGCGCTGGCTCAACGGTGGATCTGCACCTAAACTGCCGATCCCCCCAAGGAGCCCGCCATGCTGATTGTTGCCGACGAAAATATCCCGCTGCTCGATGCCTTTTTTGCCGGTTTCGGCGAAATCCGCCGGGTGCCGGGCCGTTCCATCGACCGTGCGACGGTCGAGCAGGCCGATGTGCTTCTGGTGCGTTCGGTGACCAACGTCAACCGCGCGTTGCTTGAAGGCAGCAAGGTGCGTTTTGTCGGCACTTGCACCATCGGTACCGATCACCTCGATCTCGATTATTTCAACGAGGCCGGCATCAGCTGGTCCAGTGCGCCCGGTTGCAATGCGCGGGGCGTAGTCGATTACGTGCTTGGTAGCCTGATGACTCTGGCGGAAATCGAAGGCGTTGATTTGCCGCAACGTACGTACGGTGTGATCGGCGCCGGTGAAGTTGGCGGGCGGCTGATCAATGTCCTCAAGGGCCTGGGCTGGAATGTCAAAGTCTGCGATCCGCCGCGTCAGGCAGCCGAGGGCGGCGATTACGTCAGCCTCGAGCAAATCATCGAGCAGTGCGACGTGATCAGCCTGCACACGCCGCTGACCCGTACCGGCGAAGGCGCGACCTGGCACCTGTTCGATGAGCAGCGTTTGCTCCAGCTCAAACCCGGCACCTGGCTGATCAACGCCGCCCGTGGGCCGGTGGTGGATAACGCCGCATTGCGCAAAGTGCTGCTGGAGCGCGAAGACCTGCAAGCGGTGCTCGACGTCTGGGAAGCCGAGCCTGAAGTCGATGTCGCCCTCGCCGAACTCTGCGTGCTCGCCACGCCGCACATTGCCGGCTACAGCCTCGATGGCAAACAGCGCGGGACGGCGCAGATTTATCAGGCCTATTGCGAATTGATCGGTCAGCCTGCGAGCATCCAGCTCAGTGACCTGCTGCCGGCACCCTGGCTGTCAGAAGTGACCCTGCACGCCGACAGCGATCCGGCCTGGGCGCTGGCGATGTTGTGCCGCGGGGTGTACGACCCGCGCCGTGATGACGCGGATTTTCGCCGCAGTCTTGTAGGCAATGTCGCTGAACAGCGTGCGGCGTTCGATGTGTTGCGCAAGCAATATCCGGTACGACGCGAGATCGAGGGGCTGAAGGTGCGGATCGACGGGGATTCGCCGCAGTTGCAAAAGATTGTGGCGGCGCTGGGGGCGGTGGCTGTCTGAAAATCCTGTAGGAGCTGCCGAAGGCTGCGATCTTTTGATCTTGCCTCTGAGAAACAAAATCAAAGGATCGCAGCCTTCGGCAGCTCCTACACAGGAGAGAACGGCAGGCAGAAAAAACCCGGCCAAATGGGGGCCGGGTCAGGAAGACGGTGGCTATATCACTTTTGTTCGGCAGGCTTGACCAATCGCTTATCCAGTTCGCGGCAAGCGTCCTGGATCATGTCTTCAGTGATCGGTACTTCTCGCCCATCCTTGTCGATAATCGAGCATCCCAGAGGTTGGCCGGGCTTGGTGCGGATCACTTGAATCTTGTCATCGCTGCTGTGTTGCAAGGACATGGCCTGTCTCCTCATCAGGTTGTGCGCGTAGATTAAAACCGCCACGTGACCAGGCTGTGACAACACCCTTGGGTCTGTCAAAAGCGGCATCTCCACTCCACCAGAAATGACCGCTCGTCTCAACCGGGACATTAGACCAATAGCAACTATGGCCTAGTCTTTGGGGGCATATTTAACCTGACTCATTGTGATTTACAGAGTTCCGCCCCATAGAAGGTTTAGGCTAGCCCTTTCACCAATAGGGATGTGTACCTGAATGATCTCGAAGCTTTCTTCCCGGCACCGTCGAGCGCTGAGCCTGACCAGCCGATTTCTGGCGCCTTATCGTTGGCAAGTCGGCGCTGCGCTGCTGGCGCTGATCGTCACCGCGGCCGTCACTTTGTCGATGGGGCAGGGGATCAAATTGCTGGTCGATCGGGGCTTCATGACGCAGTCGCCGCACCAACTGAACCAGAGCATCGGCATCTTCATGCTGATGGTGCTGGGCTTGGCGGTCGGCACATTTGCGCGGTTTTACTGGGTGTCGTGGATCGGCGAGCGTTGTGTGGCGGATATCCGGCGCGAGGTGTTCAACCATCTGGTGTATCTGCATCCCGGTTTTTACGAGAACAACCGCAGTTCGGAGATCCAGTCACGGCTGACCGCCGACACCACGTTGCTGCAATCGGTGATCGGCTCGTCACTGTCGATGTTTCTGCGCAACCTGTTGATGGTGATCGGCGGGGTGGTCCTGCTGTTCGTCACCAACCCGAAACTCACCAGCATCGTGGTGATTGCCTTGCCGTTCGTGGTCGCGCCGATCCTGATTTTCGGTCGGCGTGTGCGCAATCTGTCGCGGTTGAGCCAGGACCGGGTCGCCGACATCGGCAGCTATGTTTCCGAGACCCTTGGCCAGATCAAGACCGTGCAGGCCTACAACCATCAGGTGCAGGACGAGAGGCGTTTCGCCACGACGGTCGAGGACGCGTTCGACACCGCACGCAAACGGATTTTTCAGCGTTCCTGGATGATCACTGTGGTGATCGTGCTGGTGCTCGGCGCGGTGGCGGTGATGTTGTGGGTCGGCGGCATGGACGTGATTGCCGGGCGCATCACTGGTGGTGAACTGGCGGCGTTCGTTTTCTACAGCCTGATCGTCGGCAGTGCGATCGGCACGTTGAGCGAAGTCATCGGCGAGTTGCAGCGTGCGGCGGGTGCCGCTGAGCGCATCGCCGAACTGCTCAGTTCGCAGAACATCATCCAGCCACCGACCCTCGGGCTGGTGAAGTTGCCAGAACGGATCAAGGGCGAACTGCAATTGCAGAATGTGCACTTTTCCTACCCGTCGCGTCCGGACAGCTACGCCGTCAACGGCTTGAGCCTGACCATCAGGGCCGGCGAGACATTGGCCCTTGTCGGGCCTTCCGGGGCCGGCAAGTCCACGGTGTATGACTTGTTGTTGCGCTTCTACGACCCGATTGAAGGCCGGATTCTGATCGACGGCGTGCCGCTGACCAGCCTCGACCCGCTGGATCTGCGCCGCAACTTCGCCCTGGTCTCGCAATCGCCTGCGCTGTTTTTCGGCAGCGTCGAAGAGAATATTCGTTACGGCAATGCTGGTGCGACGTTGGAACAGGTCAAGGAAGCGGCAAGAATTGCCCACGCCCATGACTTTATCGAGAAGATGCCCAACGGCTATCAGACCCACTTGGGGGATGCTGGCCTCGGACTCTCCGGCGGCCAGCGTCAACGCCTGGCGATTGCCCGCGCGTTGCTGGTGGATGCACCAATTCTGCTGCTGGACGAAGCCACCAGCGCCCTCGATGCGCAGAGCGAGCACTTGATTCAGGAAGCTTTGCCCAGCCTGATGCAAAACCGCACCACACTGGTAATCGCGCATCGCCTGGCCACGGTGAAAAACGCCGATCGGATCGCGGTGATGGATCAGGGTAGCCTGGTGGCGATCGGTTCCCATCAGGAGCTGATCGTGAGCAATCCACTGTATGCGCGGCTAGCGGCGCTGCAGTTCAATGATGGGCATGCGGTGGCGGTGTAGAACTGCCGCAGGCCTTTGATGAAGACAAAAAAAATGCCCGCATCGATTGATGCGGGCATTTTTCATTTCAGTATTCAGCACCTGTCATTGATCATCAAAATACCGCTCATGCCAATCCACCAGTGGCTGCGGCGAATTGAGCTTTTGGCCGTAGATCACCGAGTACGACAGCACGTTCTGCACATACTGGCGGGTTTCATCGAACGGAATGCTTTCCACCCACACGTCGAAGCTCAGGTGATCGGCGCCGCGCAGCCACTGGCGCACGCGGCCGGGGCCGGCGTTGTAGGCGGCGGAGGCGAGCACGCGGTTGCCGTTGAATTGGCTGTGTACCTGGCTCAGATAGGCCGCGCCGAGCTGGATGTTCTTGTCCGGATCGAGCACTTGCTGCGGCGAGGCCAGCGGGATGCTGAACTTGCGCGCGGTTTCCTTGGCGGTGCCGGGCATCAATTGCATCAGGCCGCTGGCGCCGACCCCGGAGCGGGCGTCGTCCATGAAGGCACTTTCCTGGCGAGTAATAGCGAACACCCAGCTCGAATGCAGGCCGCGCGTCTTGGCTTCACGCACCAAGGTGTCGCGGTGGGCCATCGGGAAGCGGATGTCCAGATCGTCCCAGTATTGCGCCTGACTGATGGTGCGGATGGCCGGGAAATACCATTTCAGGTCGTAGGCCAGTTTGGCCTGAGCGACCATTTCGTCCCGATTGAAATGTCGGCTGACGTGATACCACTCGCGGCGACCGTCGACAATCTGCCCGCGCGCATGGAATTCCAGAGCACGCCGTACGCCGGGAGTGTTACGCACCTTGTTGATGGTGGCTTGGCTGAGTACCAGCGGCTTGTTCATCAGCGAGTAAGGCAGTTGCGAGCGGTCGGCGGCGAGGAAACCGTAGAAATCGCGTTCCTTCGCCAGGTTCTTGTACAGGCTTTGCGCTTCCGGGTTCTGCGGTTGCGCCAGTTCCAGGCTGCGGGCCTGCCAGTAACGCCAGCGGTTGGTGGTCGCCAGATCCTGTGGCAGACGACGGGTCAGCTGGTAGGCATCGTCCCAGCGTGCCAGGCGCAGCAGCAGACGCAGGCGCCATTCGGACACGGTGTTGTCACGCAGCTCCGGATCGTATTTGGTCATCACGTCCAGCGCGCGGCTGTCGAAACGCCGGGCCAGGGTGAGGCCGATTTCCCGGGCAATCGCGACTTTCTCGTCACGGGAGAAATGCATGCTGCTGGCGTATCCGTCGAGCAGGGCCATGGCCTTGTCCGGGTCCTGACGGGCGAGGCGGCGCAGGCCGAGGCTGACCACATCGGACATCGGCTCGTCGGCCGGGGTGAAGCGCGATGGCTGATTGAGCAGCTCGGGTTTCTGCGCCACATCCACCAGCAGACGACCGCGCGGGGCGAGGGTGGTCAGACCGTTGACCAGGCTGTTGGCCAATGGATAGTTGCGCGCCTGGGCGGCGAGTTTGGTGCGTTCCCAGCGTTTCTGTTCGGTCAACTGGCCGTCGGCGGCCCAGATGCCGAACAGCCCGTCACAGGCAGCCGGTTGTGATTTGCCGGTCAGCCACAGTTTGTCGGCGTTGGCGTAGCCCCCGGCCTTGTGGCCGCTACTGATCTGGAACTGCGCATTGAGGCAGTCCAGTTCGGTGAAGTTGAGTTTCGGGTCGTAATATTTGGTGAAAGTGGCCCAGTCGCCACGGTCGGCGAGCCAGCGCAACCAGCGCAGTTTCATCCAGTTGGCCTGGGGCAGGTCGCCGTGCTCGGCGAGGAATTTCTCGATTTCCTCGTTGCTCGCGGTCTTCAGACGCGCGGTCAGTTCGTCGTAGGCCAGGTACGGTTCCAGCGGGTAATCGGCCAGGGCCTGGCTGTAACGGAAGTAAGGGCCGGTATCGCCCTTGGCCAAGGCGCGTTTGGCTTCATCGTAATACTGGCGTTGGGTGGACAGGTCCACCGCCTGGGCGGATTGAGCGGCAGCGGCGGTAAGTAGCAAACAGGACAAGACACTGAAAAGGCGACTGCGCATGAGACATCCGGGCAGAGAAATCATGACAAGCACCGGCCGTGGCCAGCACTGAATTGTCTGTAGCTTAGCCTTTTGCCAGCAACGGGCGAAAGCTTTGCCGGTCTCGCAGCACAAGTTCGCAACAAATGTTGTGCAGAGTGCTTCGGCAGACAAATTGCCGGCCTGCTGAGGGCCTGAATCAGGTAGAATGCGCGCCCGGTTTTTGGAGAAGCTCATGACCCTGCTCAAATTCAGCGATGTGTCCCTTGCATTCGGCGCGATGCCGTTGTTGGACAAGGTGTCCTGGCAGATCGCCCGTGGTGAGCGGGTGTGCATCATCGGCCGAAACGGCACTGGCAAATCCAGCATGATGAAACTGGTCAAGGGCGACCAGAAGCCCGATGACGGCTCGGTGTGGCGTGCCCCCGGTCTGAAAATCGGCGAATTGCCGCAAGAATTGCCGGTGGCCGACGGGCGGACCGTTTTCGACGTGGTAGCCGAAGGCCTCGACGGCGTTGGCGCCTTGCTCGCCGAATACCATCACCTGAGCCAGAACATCGTCACCGACGCCGATCTGGACAAGCTGATGCACGTTCAGCACGACCTCGAAGCCCGTGACGGCTGGCGCTTGCAGACCCTGGTCGACAGCACTCTGAGCCGCCTGCAACTGCCGGCCGACAAGACCCTCGCCGAGTTGTCCGGCGGCTGGCGTCGTCGCGTGCTGCTGGCG
Organism: Pseudomonas sp. B21-051; assembly: GCF_024748795.1. Classification (NCBI taxonomy): domain Bacteria; kingdom Pseudomonadati; phylum Pseudomonadota; class Gammaproteobacteria; order Pseudomonadales; family Pseudomonadaceae; genus Pseudomonas; species Pseudomonas sp. B21-051. Next base: position 4,022,538 of record NZ_CP087166.1, on the reverse strand, counting down.
CAGGCGCTGGTGTCCGAACCGGATCTGCTGCTGCTCGACGAACCGACCAACCACCTGGACATCGGTGCGATTGCCTGGCTCGAAGAAGCCCTGAAGGATTTCCAGGGCGCCGTGCTGTTCATCACGCACGACCGTTCTTTCCTGCAGAACCTGGCTACGCGCATCCTCGAACTGGATCGCGGCGGCCTGATCGACTGGAACGGCGACTACGCCAGCTTCCTGGTGCACAAAGAAGCCGCGCTGGCCGCTGAAGAAACCGCCAACGCGCTGTTCGACAAGCGTCTGGCCCAGGAAGAAGTGTGGATCCGTCAGGGCATCAAGGCCCGTCGGACCCGTAACGAAGGTCGCGTGCGTGCCTTGAAAGCCCTGCGTGTCGAGCGCAGCGAGCGTCGCGAGCGTACCGGCAAGGCGAATATCCAGCTGGAAACCGCCGACAAGTCCGGCAAGCAAGTGATGGTGTTGGAAAATGTCAGCTTCCATCACCCGGACGGTCCGTTCCTGATCAAGGACTTCTCGATGGTCCTGCAGCGCGGCGACCGTATCGGTCTGCTCGGCGCCAACGGTACCGGCAAGACCACCCTGCTGAAGCTGATGCTCAACGGTCTGCAACCGACCAGTGGCAAGGTGGAAGAGGGCACGCGCATCGATGTGGCCTACTTCGACCAGTTGCGCCATCAGCTGGATCTGGAAAAGACCGTGATCGACAACGTCGCCGAAGGTCGCGATTTCATCGATATCGACGGCCAGAGCCGCCACGTCCTGAGCTACCTCGGTGACTTCCTGTTCAGCCCGCAGCGTGCGCGCACGCCGGTCAAGGCGCTGTCCGGTGGCGAGCGTGCGCGTTTGCTGCTGGCCAAACTGTTCAGCAAACCGGCGAACCTGCTGGTCCTCGACGAACCGACCAACGACCTCGACGTGGAAACCCTCGAACTGCTCGAAGAAGTGCTGCTGACCTTTAACGGCACTGTGCTGATGGTCAGTCACGACCGGGCATTCCTCGACAACGTGGTCACCAGCACCCTGGTCTTCGAAGGTGAAGGTAAGGTGCGTGAATACGTCGGTGGCTATCAGGACTGGATCCGTCAGGGCGGCTCGCCGCGCCTGCTGGGCGTGACCGAGAGCAAGTCGGGCAAGGCTGATCTGAATTCGGCTGTGGTCACCGCTGAACCTGTCGTGGCTGCCGCACCTGCCGCTGCCGCGCCGGCAGCCAAGAAGAAGCTGAGCTATAAGCTGCAGCGCGAGCTGGAAGCATTGCCGGGCGACATCGATGCCAAGGAGCAGCAGATCGCTGCGGTCGAGGCGGAGATGGCTGAAGCCGGTTTCTATCAGCGTCCGCCGGCAGAAACTGCCAAGGTGATTGCTTCGCTGGAGCAATTGCAGGCTGAGCTGGATGCACTGGTGGAGCGCTGGGCCGAGCTGGATGCCTGATTGATCCGGTAACAAAAAAGCCCGGCGCTCAGTGATGAGCGCCGGGCTTTTCATATGTAAACGCAGTTCCTGTGGGAGTGAGCCTGCTCGCGATCGCATCCTTATATTCGCCACTTTCGTCGACTGACAGGACGCTATCGCGAGCAGGCTCACTCCTACATGGAAGGGTGTTTCAGCGTTTGATCAGGTGCACCGCCAGCACGTCGCAAGGTGCGCCGTGCAGTACGTCGTTGGCCGTGGACCCGAGCAGCAGCGCCAGACCGTGGCGGCCGTGGCTGCCGACCACGATCAGGTCGCACTGGTTTTCCTTGGCGAAATGATGGATTTCCTGGCGTGGCTGGCCATAGGTCAGGTGGCAGTTGGCGCCTTCGAGCTCGGTGTATTTGCCTTTCAAACGCTCAAGGCGTTCCTTGGCCTGATCGAACTGCTGCTGTTGCAGTTGTGACAGATCCATCGGCACGTCGCCGCCAAACGCCATCGCCATCGGTTCGACGATATGCACCAGCGACAGCTTGGCGCCATTGCTCGCCGACAGCTCTCGGGCGCGGTGAATCACAGGGTCGCACTCTTCGGTCAGGTCTACGGCGACCAGGATATGGTTGTAGGGCATGAGGTGCTCCTCGTGACGGTTCAATATTGTTAAGTATGGCTGGTTTCAAGCGCATTGGTTCCAAAGTGACACAATGCGCTCACCTTAAGTCGGGAGTAGAGATATGACGGTCTGGTTGGTGGTGTCAATCCTGCTGGTGGTTTTGAGTCCACTGGCGTGGTTGCGCCCGTCGCGCGTGCAGAGCGGCCGGATGGCCCTGCGCATGGAGGCGCGGCGCATCGGGCTGGCTATGCAGCTGGCGCCTCAGGAGTGGCCACACTGGCTGTCTCAGGAGCCGCCCAGCCCTTGCGCGCAATACCATCGGCCCCGGCGTGGCACCCAGCCGGCGTGCTGGGCCTACTGGCAGAAATCGCCGGGCCTCTGGGTCAATCAATGGCAGGAGGTCTGCGAGGACCGCCTGCTGCTCGATCATTTCGAAAAGTTGCCGGGCAACGTGTTCAAGGTCGAGGCCAACAAGCAGATGATCGCCTTGTACTGGGGCGAGAAGGGCGAAACTGAAGTCTTGCGGCACATCGACGCCACTCTCAAAGCCCTCGCCTGAATTACGAGTTCCCCTGTAGGAGCTGCCGCAGGCTGCGATTTTTTGATCTTAAAAAAACAAGATCAAAAAATCGCAGCCTGCGGCAGCTCCTACAGCGGGCATTTCGCAAGCAATAAAAAGCCCGACAACATCATCGGGCGGGTTGGCCAGGCAGGCCGGTAATTCGCTGTGGGCTGATCTTTCGCTGGGCATTCGCCAAAAGCGTTCATATTTTTCGCCGGGATTCCGCCAGCGTAGCCTGTTAAACAAGGCTCGCCGGTAATTAGGGCGACTTTTCTAACTATTGATTCTATGAATGGCTTTGCATGCAGCTGCGTGTTGCGGATCTGTGTGCAACGGAAATGACCACAAAGTCGCATTTCAACCCGTATTTTGGGCGATTGACAATTGTTGGAAATTCCGTGAAGGTGACGTACCCAAATCAAACGGGCGTATGAATTGAGCGTTTGTCTTACAGACTGCTCCTACAGAATCCCGACTATCGCGTTGGCGGGTGTGCCGGGTGGATTGGCGTCAGCATCGACGAAAAAGCGTCCTGCCGAGCCGTTTACCTGCGTCCGACGTGTACTGTTCAGCTTCCATATCGTGGAGATCAGTTGATGATTTACGAAGGTAAAGCCATCACGGTTAAAGCTCTTGAAAGTGGCATCGTCGAATTGAAATTCGACCTCAAGGGTGAGTCCGTCAACAAGTTCAACCGTCTTACCCTGAACGAACTGCGTCAGGCCGTGGACACCATCAAGGCAGATGCTTCGATCAAGGGCGTGATCGTCAGCAGTGGCAAGGACGTGTTCATCGTCGGCGCCGACATCACCGAATTTGTCGACAACTTCAAGCTGCCGGATGCCGAGCTGGTTGCTGGCAATCTCGAAGCCAACAAGATCTTCAGCGATTTCGAAGACCTCAACGTTCCGACCGTAGCCGCGATCAACGGCATCGCCTTGGGTGGCGGTCTGGAAATGTGCCTGGCGGCGGACTACCGCGTCATGTCGACCAAGGCCAAGATCGGTCTGCCGGAAGTCAAACTGGGCATCTACCCAGGCTTCGGCGGCACCGTGCGTCTGCCGCGCCTGATTGGCGTCGATAACGCCATCGAGTGGATTGCCGCCGGCAAGGAAAACCGTCCTGAAGACGCGCTGAAAGTCAGCGCCGTCGACGCCGTGGTTGCTCCAGAGAAGCTGCAGGAAGCTGCCCTTGAACTGATCAAGCGCGCCATCTCCGGCGAGTTCGATTACAAGGCCAAGCGTCAGCCAAAACTTGAAAAACTCAAGTTGAACGCCATTGAACAAATGATGGCTTTCGAAACCGCCAAAGGTTTCGTGGCAGGGCAGGCAGGCCCGAATTACCCGGCGCCGGTCGAAGCGATCAAGACCATCCAGAAAGCCGCGAACTTCGGTCGTGACAAGGCGCTGGAAGTCGAAGCTGCAGGTTTCGTCAAACTGGCCAAGACCTCTGCCGCGCAGAGCTTGATCGGCCTGTTTCTGAACGATCAGGAACTGAAGAAAAAGGCCAAGGCCTACGACGAAATCGCCAAGGACGTGAAGCAGGCAGCCGTACTCGGCGCCGGCATCATGGGTGGCGGTATCGCCTATCAGTCGGCCTCCAAAGGCACACCGATCCTGATGAAGGACATCAACGAGCACGGTATCGAGCAGGGTCTGGCCGAAGCCGCCAAACTGCTGGTTGGCCGCGTTGACAAAGGTCGCATGACTGCTGCGAAAATGGCTGAAGTACTCAACGGCATTCGTCCAACCCTGTCCTATGGCGACTTCGGTCACGTCGACCTGGTTGTTGAGGCTGTGGTCGAAAACCCGAAGGTCAAGCAAGCGGTACTGGCTGAAGTCGAAGACAAGGTCAAAGAGGACACCATCCTCGCGTCCAACACCTCGACCATTTCCATCAGCCTGCTGGCCAAGGCCCTCAAGCGTCCGGAAAACTTCGTCGGCATGCACTTCTTCAACCCGGTGCACATGATGCCGCTGGTGGAAGTGATCCGTGGCGAGAAGTCCAGCGAGCTGGCAATTGCCACTACCGTTGCCTACGCCAAGAAAATGGGCAAGAACCCGATCGTCGTCAACGACTGCCCGGGCTTCCTGGTCAACCGTGTTCTGTTCCCGTACTTCGGCGGTTTCGCCAAGCTGGTCAGCGCCGGCGTGGATTTCGTCCGCATCGACAAAGTCATGGAAAAATTCGGCTGGCCGATGGGCCCGGCATACCTGATGGACGTGGTCGGCATCGACACCGGTCACCACGGTCGTGACGTGATGGCTGAAGGTTTCCCGGATCGCATGAAGGATGACCGTCGTTCGGCCATCGACGTGCTTTACGAAGCCAAGCGTCTGGGCCAGAAGAACGGCAAGGGCTTCTACGCCTACGAGGCCGACAAGAAAGGCAAGCAGAAGAAGGTGGCCGATCCGTCGGTGCTGGAAGTGCTCAAGCCGATCGTTTACGAGCAGCGCGAAGTCACTGACGAAGACATCATCAACTGGATGATGATCCCGCTGTGCCTGGAAACCGTGCGTTGCCTGGAAGACGGCATCGTTGAAACCGCCGCCGAAGCCGACATGGGTCTGGTCTACGGTATCGGTTTCCCTCCATTCCGTGGCGGTGCGCTGCGCTACATCGATTCGATCGGTGTTGCCGAGTTCGTTGCCCTGGCTGACCAGTACGCTGATTTGGGCGCGCTGTACCACCCGACCGCGAAGCTGCGCGAAATGGCCAAAAACGGCCAGAGCTTCTTCGGTTAAGCGCCCCCAACTAGAGTGAGAGTGAACTTATGAGCTTGAATCCTAGAGACGTCGTGATTGTCGACTTCGGTCGTACTCCGATGGGCCGCTCCAAGGGCGGCATGCACCGCAACACCCGCGCCGAAGACATGTCGGCGCACCTGATCAGCAAACTGCTGGAACGCAACGCCAAGGTCGATCCTGCTGAAGTCGAGGACGTGATCTGGGGCTGTGTGAACCAGACTCTGGAGCAGGGCTGGAACATCGCGCGCATGGCGTCGCTGATGACCCAGATCCCGCACACCTCGGCCGGCCAGACCGTCAGCCGTCTGTGCGGCTCGTCGATGAGTGCCCTGCACACCGCTGCGCAAGCGATCATGACCGGTAACGGTGACGTGTTCGTGGTTGGGGGCGTCGAGCATATGGGTCACGTGAGCATGATGCACGGTGTCGATCCGAACCCGCACATGTCGCTGTACGCGGCGAAAGCCTCGGGCATGATGGGTCTGACCGCAGAAATGCTCGGCAAGATGCACGGCATCACTCGCGAACAGCAGGATGCCTTTGGCGTGCGCTCCCACCAGCTCGCCCATAAAGCGACGGTGGAAGGCAAGTTCAAAGACGAAATCATCCCGATGCAGGGCTACGACGAAAACGGCTTCCTGAAGCTGTTCGACTACGACGAAACCATTCGTCCGGAAACCACCCTGGAAAGTCTGGCGGCCCTCAAGCCTGCCTTCAATCCAAAGGGCGGTACCGTGACTGCCGGTACTTCGTCGCAGATCACCGATGGTGCTTCGTGCATGATCGTGATGTCGGCGCAGCGTGCACAGGATCTGGGGATCCAGCCGATGGCCGTGATCCGCTCGATGGCAGTGGCGGGTGTGGATCCGGCGATCATGGGCTATGGTCCAGTGCCGGCGACACAAAAAGCCCTGAAGCGTGCGGGCCTTGGCATCAACGATATCGACTTCTTCGAGCTCAACGAAGCTTTCGCTGCACAGGCCCTGCCAGTGCTGAAAGATCTGAAAGTGCTCGACAAGATGAACGAGAAGGTTAACCTGCACGGCGGCGCGATCGCCCTGGGTCACCCGTTCGGTTGCTCCGGTGCGCGTATTTCCGGCACCTTGCTGAACGTGATGAAGCAGAATGGCGGCACCTTCGGGGTGGCCACCATGTGCATTGGTCTCGGCCAAGGCATCTCCACCGTCTTCGAACGCGTTTAAGCGTCTCGTCGATGGAAGCCGGGGCCAAGTGCCCCGGTTTTTGTTTTTGCGGATTTATTTTTGTATTTATTTTGAAAAAATTTGAGTGAGGCCCGAAGCATGCCGATACAACCTGGGCTCTACCAACATTACAAAGGTCCGCAGTACCGCGTATTCAGTGTTGCGCGGCACTCCGAGACCGAAGAAGAAGTGGTCTTTTACCAAGCCCTGTATGGCGATTACGGCTTTTGGGTACGCCCATTGAGCATGTTCGTCGAGTCGGTCGAGGTTGACGGCGAGCAGGTGCCACGCTTTGCTTTGGTGCAAGCCGAACCGAGCCTTTTTTCCAAGGCATAAGGCGAGTGCGCACGGAACCCTGTGCTTGACCTCACCTTGTAGCCACTATATATAGCGGTGCCGCGTCAGGCGCCAACCGCCTTTCACTTCTAGAATTCAGGAATTTTCTGATCCATGGGCAAATCGCTGGTCATTGTGGAATCCCCGGCTAAGGCCAAGACCATCAACAAGTATCTGGGCAACCAATACGTGGTGAAGTCGAGTATCGGCCATATCCGAGACCTGCCCACCAGCGGTTCGGCTAGCGCCAGCAAAGAGCCAGCCGCCAAACGCGGCAAGGCTGCCGCGGGCGAAGGGCCGGTGCTCACACCGAAAGAGAAAGCGCGCAAGCAACTGGTCTCGCGCATGGGTGTCGATCCCGATCATGGCTGGAAAGCCCAGTACGAGATCCTCCCGGGTAAAGAGAAGGTCATCGAAGAGCTGCGCCGGCTCGCCAAGGATGCTGACACCATCTATCTCGCAACCGACTTGGATCGCGAGGGGGAAGCCATTGCCTGGCACCTGCGCGAAGCCATCGGTGGTGATGACAGCCGCTACAAGCGTGTGGTGTTCAACGAAATCACCAAGAAGGCGATTCAGGAAGCCTTCTCCGAGCCGGGCGAGCTGGACATCGATCGTGTGAACGCCCAGCAGGCGCGTCGTTTCCTCGACCGCGTCGTGGGTTACATGGTCTCGCCGCTGCTGTGGGCCAAGATCGCCCGTGGCCTGTCGGCCGGTCGCGTGCAATCGGTTGCCGTGAAGCTGGTGGTGGAGCGTGAGCGCGAGATTCGTGCATTCAACCCGGAAGAGTACTGGGAAGTGCATGCCGACCTCGGCACCGCCAAGGGTTCGACCGTACGTTTCGAAGTGGCGCGCGAGAAGGGTGAAGCCTTCAAACCGCTGAACGAAGCTCAGGCCACAGCCGCACTGGAGAAGCTCAAGTCCTCCAGCTACAGCATCGTCAAGCGCGAAGACAAGCCGACCAGCAGCAAGCCGTCGGCGCCGTTCATCACGTCCACTCTGCAGCAGGCCGCGAGCAACCGCCTGGGCTTCGGCGTGAAGAAAACCATGATGATGGCCCAGCGTCTGTACGAAGCCGGCTACATCACTTATATGCGTACCGACTCGACCAACCTCTCGGCTGATGCCGTGGCGATGGCGCGCACTTACATCGAGGACGAGTTCGGCAAGAAGTACCTGCCGGAAACGCCAAACGTCTACAGCAGCAAGGAAGGCGCACAAGAGGCTCACGAAGCGATTCGTCCTTCGGATGCCAACACCACGCCAAGCAAGCTTGCAGGCATGGAGCGTGATGCTGAGCGCCTCTACGAGTTGATCTGGCGCCAGTTCCTCGCTTGCCAGATGCTCCCGGCACAATACCTGTCGACCACCGTCAGCGTAGGTGCTGGCGATTTCGAGCTGCGCGCCAAGGGCCGTATCCTCAAGTTCGACGGTTATACCCGCGTCATGCCGCAGATCGCCAAGCCTGGTGATGACGATGTTCTGCCGGACATGGCACAGGGCGACGCGATGAAGCTGATCAAGCTCGATCCGTCGCAGCACTTCACCAAGCCGCCGGCCCGTTACTCGGAGGCCAGTCTGGTGAAAGAAATGGAAAAACGCGGCATCGGTCGTCCTTCGACCTATGCGGCGATCATTTCGACCATTCAGGATCGCGGTTATGTGACGCTGCACAACCGTCGTTTCTATTCGGAAAAGATGGGCGATATCGTCACCGAGCGTCTGTCGGAGAGCTTCTCGAACCTCATGGACTACGGCTTCACCGCCGGCATGGAAGAGAACCTCGATGATGTGGCTCAGGGCGAACGCGACTGGAAAAACGTGCTGGACGAGTTCTACGGTGACTTCAAGAAGAAGCTCGAAGTGGCCGAGAACCCGGAAAGCGGCATGCGTGCCAACCAGCCGGTCATGACTGATATTCCGTGCACCACGTGCGGTCGTCCGATGCAGATTCGTACGGCATCGACCGGCGTGTTCCTCGGTTGCTCGGGCTACAGCCTGCCACCGAAAGAGCGCTGCAAGGCCACTGTAAACCTGGTGCCGGGCGACGAGATTGCCGCGGATGACGAGGGCGAGTCGGAATCGCTGGTACTGCGCGGCAAGCATCGCTGCCCGATCTGCAGCACGGCGATGGACGCTTACCTGCTCGATGAGAAACGCAAGCTGCACATCTGCGGTAACAACCCGGATTGCGCCGGCTACGAAATCGAAGAGGGTAACTACCGCATCAAGGGCTACGAAGGTCCGAGCCTGGAATGCGACAAGTGTGGCAGTGAGATGCAGCTCAAGACCGGCCGTTTCGGCAAGTTCTTCGGGTGCACCAATCCGACCTGCAAGAACACCCGCAAACTGCTGAAGAGCGGTGATGCGGCGCCGCCGAAGATGGACCCGGTGAAGATGCCTGAGCTGAAGTGCGAAAAGGTCAACGACACCTACATCCTGCGTGACGGTGCTTCCGGTCTGTTCCTGGCGGCCAGCCAGTTCCCGAAAAACCGCGAGACCCGTGCTCCGCTGGTGATCGAGATTCTGCCGCACAAAGACGAGATCGATCCGAAGTACCACTTCCTCTGCGAAGCACCGCAGAAGGATCCTGATGGTCTGCCAGCGGTCATCCGCTACAGCCGCAAGACCAAGGAGCAATATGTGCAGACCGAGGTCGACGGCAAGCCTACTGGCTGGAAGGCTTACTACGACGGTGGCAAGTGGACTGTTGAAGACAAGCGCACGAAAGCCAAGGCTGAGTAAGCGTTAGCCTGATCCACAAAAGGCCGCATGATGACCCTCGGGATTTCATGCGGCCTTTTTGTTTTGTGCTTGCGGTCGGATCCGCTGATCCACGACACTGTCGGGTCTGTGTGACGCAATTATTTCGCTGTGGAGACTGCCGGCATGGCGCACGAACTCTATACCCGCACCAATCAGAAGATCTATTTCGCCGGCCTGTCGCTGGAGGCTCTGGCTCGCGCCGAAGAGGGGCGGGCGATGAATTCGTTGGCGCTGATTCAGGCTGGCCGCGAATCAGCATTGTTTCACCTCTATGGTGCGCTTCTGGGGCTGTGTCACGAGATCGCCGGTTTCTATCGTCTGCCTCAGGCCAGTGCATCGCGAGCTGAAGCGTTGCTGTCTCGCGAAGTCCTGGAATCGATTGCGATCCCTGAGCTGGCCGAGATGGTTGAGCTGGCTGGTAACCCTGAAACCTGGCTGGCGAAACTGCTGACGGCGCACTCGGCGTTGTTTCAGCCGCCACGGGTGCCACACAAGCCGAAGGGTGATGTGACGCAGCCATTGATTCAGGCTGTTAATCTGGATGAAGAAGAGGAGCCACAGGAATTGAGTCGGGAAGAGCTGGAGAGCTGGCGGCAGCATCTCAAAGGTCTGGCCATCCGCTTTCGCGAAGGCTTGAACGAATGCTGACGGCAATTGACACGGTGGCAATCTGAAACATGCTGCCGGTCAAGATCCCGAGCGAAGCCTGAATGATGTCTATATAATCCCTGCCTTTCGTGGAGAACAGACCTATATGCCAACGTCCTTTCTAGAAATTGTCGAGTTACCAGACGGCCGAATCGAACTGCGCAGGGCTGAGGACGAGGGTTCTCTGGTGACGCTGGATTTCTCCGAGGATGCCAAGGCGTTCCTGCAAGGCCAGCACGTGGAAATCGCCAAGGCGATGTTGAGCGTCGGCGTACAGATGGCCGGCCGTATGGTCGAAGGCGAATTTGATAAGGAAGAAGGGCCGCGGGTTCTTCACTGACCCCGCCTGTCGGCGCTTGCCGCTACCGCATAAGTCGGCTTCTCTGTCCCTGGAGAAGCCCTGCGCTTCACACAGCGCGCGTTACAAGTGAATCAGCCCAATCGAATGTTCAGGCTCTGAGCGTCGCCCGTGCGGGCTGCGCTGATCAGTTGTTGCCGTGAGCTTGTGTTCAACGGGTTGAGCCAGGTTACCACCGTATGGCTACGACCCAGGCGAAGTGCTTCGCAGGCGAGTTGCTGAGCGCTTTGCGCACCACGAGGTTGCAGCAGCAGAATGCGCTCACGATTCAGGCCGGCCTCGCGCAGCCAGATCTGGGTCAGACTGGCAGGAGGGGCGATCAGCGTCAGCCAGCGTGCATCCTGATCCTCGCTCAGTTCGCGAAGGATCGGGGCGAGCAGGTTCAGGCAGTTCCCGGCCGCACCGCGCAGTGACAGCTCACTGAATACTTCCGGTTCGGCAATCCATGGGCGTTCGACCACATCTTTCAGGATCGGCGTCATTGGTTGTGCCAGAAACGCTTCGAATAAAGGCAGTTGTGTTTGCTGAGGTGTGTGTGGGAACTGCATAAAGCCTCCTTTAGCGGCGGATTACGCCGACACTCAAGCCTTCGATCACCAGTTCCTGATCTTTCAGGTCGACTTCGATAGGGGTGAACTCAGGGTTTTCGGCAATCAGCCAGACTTTGCTGCCTTCACGCTTGAAGCGCTTTACCGTCACTTCATCGCCGATCCGTGCCACGACAACCTGGCCATTGCGTGCTTCGCGGGTGGTGTGAACCGCCAGCAGATCACCGTCGAAAATGCCGATGTCCTTCATGCTCATGCCGTGCACGCGTAGCAGGTAATCAGCACGCGGGTGAAAGAAAGCAGGGTTGATGTTGCAGGACTCTTCGATATGTTGCTGGGCGAGGATCGGTGCGCCGGCAGCGACCCGACCAATGATCGGCAGGGTAGAGTCGTCAGCCTTGGCTTCGAAGCCGGGGATGCGAATGCCGCGGGAGGCGCCCGGGGTCATCTCGATTGCGCCTTTGCGGGCCAGGGCCTTGAGGTGTTCTTCCGCCGCATTGGGCGACTTGAAACCCAGTTCCTGAGCGATTTCCGCGCGGGTGGGCGGGTAGCCGTTGTCTTCGAGGCAGCGTTTGATAAAGGCCAGAATCTCGGCTTGGCGTGGCGTCAGCTTTAGCATATTGATCGCTCTGTCTTTTTATACAGTGACTGGGATTATATACAGTGAAGCGGTCTTGGCAATGCCCGTTTTTTTGCAGGCCGCCGGACGGTCGGTTGCCGTGCTTATTAATGCGCCGGGCGAGTGTGGTTAAATAGCTGACCGACCATTCCCAAAACGAACTGGCAGGCTTGACAAGGCTGGGGCTGAAACGTATGTTTCAAACAAGTGTTTGTCAGGCGGAGTAGCCATGGCCCAGTCGGAAACCGTTGAACGCATTCTTGATGCTGCCGAGCAGTTGTTCGCGGAGAAAGGTTTCGCCGAAACCTCATTGCGTTTGATCACCAGCAAGGCCGGGGTAAACCTGGCGGCGGTGAACTATCATTTCGGCTCCAAGAAAGCGCTGATCCAGGCGGTTTTCTCGCGCTTCCTCGGGCCGTTTTGCATCAGCCTCGACAAGGAGCTGGAGCGGCGTCAGGCCAAGCCTGAGAACAAGCCGACTCTTGAAGAGCTGCTGGAGATTCTCGTCGAGCAGGCGCTGGTGGTACAGCCACGCAGCGGTAACGACCTGTCGATCTTCATGCGCCTGCTCGGCCTCGCGTTCAGCCAGAGCCAGGGTCACCTGCGTCGTTATCTGGAAGACATGTACGGCAAGGTGTTCCGCCGCTACATGCTGTTGGTCAACGAAGCGGCTCCGCGCATTCCGCCAATCGAGCTGTTCTGGCGCGTACACTTCATGCTCGGCGCTGCGGCCTTTAGCATGTCCGGAATCAAGGCCTTGCGCGCAATTGCCGAGACCGATTTCGGCGTCAACACCTCAATCGAACAGGTGATGCGTCTGATGGTGCCGTTCCTCGCCGCCGGCATGCGTGCCGAAACCGGTGTCACCGACCCGGCGATGGCGACTGCGCAGCTGCGCCCGCGCAGCAAGTCGACTCCGGTGGCCGCCAAGGTTTAACCGCACACGGGTGGGCGCGGCAGTTTACATCCGCTAAGCTAGCCGCCCATGCCGACTCTCGTTCTGAACCCGTTCCCGATCAACATCGCCAGCCTGCCGGGCATTGCCCCCGGTGGCGATGTTGTGCGGATCGGGTTTTTCGTTTTCAAGGAATCTCTATGACTGCTGGCCTGCAAGGCTCGTTGATGGTGGACGTCGCCGGTACCTGGCTGACGGCCGAAGATCGCCAATTGTTGCGTCAGCCCGAAGTGGGCGGCCTGATCATTTTTGCCCGCAACATCGAGCATCCGCGCCAGGTGCGCGAGCTGAGCGCCGCGATCCGCGCCGTTCGCCCGGATCTGCTGCTGGCGGTCGATCAGGAGGGCGGCCGCGTGCAGCGTCTGCGTCAGGGCTTCGTGCGCCTGCCAGCGATGCGTGCCATCGCCGACAACCCGAACGCCGAATACCTCGCCGAACAATGCGGCTGGATCATGGCCACCGAAGTGCTGGCGGTCGGCCTCGACCTGAGTTTCGCCCCGGTGCTGGATCTGGATTACCAGCGCAGCGCCGTGGTCGGCACCCGTTCGTTCGAGAGTGATCCCGAGCGCGCCGCATTACTCGCGGGTGCCTTCATTCGTGGCATGAACAGCGCGGGCATGGCCGCCACCGGCAAGCATTTCCCCGGTCACGGTTGGGCCGAAGCCGATTCCCACGTCGCGATCCCGAATGACGAGCGTAGCCTCGACGAGATCCGCGCCAACGACCTCGTGCCGTTCGCCAGACTCAGCAAACAGCTGGCCGCAGTGATGCCCGCCCACGTCATCTACCCGCAAGTCGATTCGCAGCCGGCCGGGTTCTCACGCCGCTGGTTGCAGGATATTTTGCGTGGCGAGTTGCAGTTCGACGGCGTGATCTTCAGCGACGACCTGTCGATGGCCGGCGCCCACGTGGTTGGCGACGCCGCCAGCCGGATCGAAGCCGCGTTGACTGCCGGCTGCGACATGGGCCTGGTGTGCAACGATCGCGCTGCGGCCGAACTGGCTCTGAGTGCTGCGCAACGGATGAAGGTCACGCCGTCCGCGCGCATTGCGCGGATGCGCGGGCAGGCGTTCGCCAGCACCGATTACCGCCAGGATCCGCGCTGGCTCACCGCCATCGGCGCGCTCAAAGACGCTCAACTGATCGATTAAGGATTTTGCTATGACGGTTTACGCAATCATCGGTGGCACCGGTCTGACCCAGCTCGAAGGGTTGACCATTCGCCAGTCGCTGGCGGTGGACACGCCCTACGGTGCGCCATCGGCCGACGTGCAGATCGGCGAATACGCCGGCAAGGAAGTGCTGTTCCTCGCCCGTCATGGCCATCCGCACCGTTTCCCGCCGCACAAGGTCAACTACCGCGCCAACCTGTGGGCGCTGAAGCAGGCCGGCGCCGAGGCGATCATTGCGGTCAACGCGGTGGGCGGGATCCATCCGGCCATGGGCACCGGGCATTTCTGCGTGCCACACCAGATCGTCGATTACACCAGCGGTCGCGAGCACACGTTTTTCGCCGATGATCTGGAGCACGTCACCCACATCGATTTCAGCTTCCCCTACAGCGAGCCACTGCGTCAGCAACTGATCGCCGCGCTGGCTGCCGAAGGGTGCGAATACAGCGATCAGGGCGTGTATGCCTGTACCCAGGGCCCGCGTCTGGAAACCGTGGCCGAGATCGTGCGTCTGGAGCGCGATGGCTGCGACATCGTCGGCATGACCGGCATGCCGGAAGCGGCACTGGCCCGTGAGCTGGATCTGGATTACGCCTGCCTGTCGCTGGTGGTGAACCCGGCGGCGGGCAAGACCACCGCAGTGATCACCATGGCCGAAATCGAGCAGGCGCTGCATGACGGGATGGGCAAGGTGAAATCGACGCTGGCGCGAGTGCTCAAGGGCTGAGTCTGCCGAGACCGATTTGGCCCCATCGCTGGCAAGCCAGCTCCCACAGGTATCGAGTTGAATCACAGTTTTGTGTTCGACTCATAACCTTGTGGGAGTGGGCTTGCCAGCGATAGCCTCTAACTGGCAAGGAGGGTCTCAGCGCTTGTCGAGCTTATCCGGCAACGGCGCAAACAGCGCTTCAATATCATCGCTCTGCAACTTCCAGTCCCCGGCCTTGCGCCCATCCAGCACGCCCGCTGCCAGGTCAGACTTTTCCTTCTGCAGGTGCTGAATCTTTTCTTCCACCGTGCCCCGGGCAATCATCTTGTAGACGAACACCGGTTTCTCCTGGCCGATTCGATAGGCGCGGTCGGTCGCCTGGTTCTCGGTGGCCGGGTTCCACCATGGATCGTAATGGATCACCGTGTCCGCTTCGGTCAGGTTCAGGCCGACGCCGCCGGCCTTCAGGCTGATCAGAAAGATCTGACGCTTGCCGCTCTGGAATTCCTTCACCGGCGTGCGCCGATCGCGGGTCTGGCCAGTCAACAAGGCGTAGGCCACGTTGCGTTTCTTCAGTTCGTCTTCGATCAGTGACAGCATTGAGGTGAACTGCGAGAACAGCAGAATTCGCCGGCCTTCCTCGAATAGCTCTTCGAGCATTTCCATCAGGCTGTCGAGTTTGCCCGAGCTGCTGCCGCGGGCGGGCAGGGTGGCGTCGTTGACCAGGCGCAGATCACAGCAGACCTGACGCAGCTTGAGCAAGGCTTCAAGAATGATGATCTGGCTGCGCGCCACGCCCTTGCGAGTGATCTCGTCGCGGACTTTCTTGTCCATCGCCAAACGCATGGTCTCGTACACGTCGCGCTGGGCTTCGTTGAGATCGACCCAGTGGATGATTTCGGTCTTCGGCGGCAGTTCGGTGGCCACCTGTTCCTTGGTGCGGCGCAGCAGAAACGGCTTTATCCGTCCATTGAGGTGCTGCAGCCTGACTTCGCTGGCGCGTTTTTCGATCGGTACGCGGTAGTCGGCATTGAAGCTTTTGATATCGCCGAGCCAACCCGGTAGCAGAAAGTGGAACAGCGACCACAACTCGCCAAGGTGGTTTTCCAATGGTGTGCCACTCAGGCACAGCCGTTGCCGCGCATTGAGTTCACGAGCGGCCTGCGCGGCCTTGCTGTTGGGATTCTTGATGTATTGGGCTTCGTCGAGCACCAGCACGTGCAAGGGCTGTTGCGCCAGGCGCTCGACGTCCTTGGGCAGCAGCGCGTAGGTGGTCAGGATCAGGTCGAAGTCGGCCAGATGCTCGAAATGCTTTTTACGGCCGGCACCGTACAGCGCGACCACTTTCAGTTGCGGCGTGAAGTGCGCAGCCTCATCGAGCCAGTTCGGGATCAGGCTGGTGGGCATCACCACCATGCAGGGTCGATCCAGGCGCCCGGCGTTTTTCTCACTGAGAATATGCGCCAGGGTCTGTAGGGTTTTACCCAGACCCATGTCGTCCGCCAGAATCCCGCCGACCTCAAGCTGACGCAGGGACTGCATCCAGCTCAAGCCTTCGAGCTGATAAGGCCGCAACGTCGCGTTCAAGCCCTTCGGCGCTTTGGCGCTGAAGTCGCGAATGTCGCGCAGGCGTTGGGCGAAACTTCGAATCTGCTCGCCGCCCTCCCACAGCAGGGGAATGCCTTCCAGCGAGTTCAGGCGCGTGGCGTCGGCCTTGCTCAAGCGCAGGGTGGTTTCGCCCGGCTCCTGCAAATAGAACTCGCCCAGCGTCGCCAATACCGGTTTCAGTCGGCCAAGGGGCAGGGCGACCTGCAGCGGCCCGTGTTCGCTGTTGCGTTGCGGAATATTGACCAGAATCAGCTCGTCATCGCGGCGCCGCGCCAGGCGTTCCGGGTTGAGGATTTCCGTGTGCGAGCGCATCAGATTGAGCAGGATCGGCAGCAGGCTCAGGCGTTCACCATTGACGATGATCCCCAGTTCCAGATCGAACCAGTCGCGCTCCGGCGCCTGTTCGACGGTGGCATACCAGTCGTCGACGGCGGTCAGGTCGAAACCGAACTCCTCGTCGATCTGCAATTCCCAGCCTTGGGTGCGCAGCTTCGGCAGTTCGTTGAGGGTGAACGTCAGCCAGGCGCTGTCGTTGACCATCTCGTACAGCTCACCGGCGCTTTCCGGCAGGGCCTTGCTCTGACGTGTGGCAATGCGAAAGCCGAGGATGCGTAACTGTTCGCGGTAGGACTGTTCGACTTCAGGGTGGCGTTTTATCCGCAGCGTCTGGGTTTCCTGGCGGATCAGGATGTCGCTGTTTTTCTGCCCGCTGACGTATTCATCCAGATAGCTGAACGACAGCGCCGCGCGATGCTGGATGTAGCGCTGCATCTTGCCGTTGCGTGGCTCAAACGCGCTGAACTCGACGCTGGCCAGCCACAGGCACGGCAGCGGTTGCACGTTGTCCACCAGCACTTGCGGCGGCGCCTTGGGGCTGCGGTTCTCCAGCACGGCCTGAAGTTTTTCCAGCAGTTCGGCGTCTTTCGCGGCGGCCGGGTATTCGAGGGTTTCCTGCACTTGCAGGAGTACCGCGGCGCAGTGTTTGCAGTTGTTGCGCACCGGGCAGGTGCAAGTGGCGTCAACCAGCAACAGGGTGTCTTTGGCTGACTCGCGCAGGTGAATGGTCTGACGGTAGACGTTACCGCCAGAGCCTTCGCAACTGGCGGTAATGGTCGCATCGCCCACCTGCGCGATGCGTACACGGTTCTCCAGGGCATAGCGGCGGCCACGCTCCAGGCTCTGTTCCTTGAATCGGCTGACCCAGGAGGGTGCCAACGGTTTACTCAGGGGCGGGGACATAAGGACTTCGATCAGTCCGGAATCGCTTCAGGGGCTTGCCGTGGGGCGGGCGCCGTCAGGGACGTGATCTTGATCAGCAGCGCCAGGTGGCCGTTGTCGAGATAGTTGAGCTGGCCGTTTTTGGTGTGGCTGTCCTGTTTCAGGCGTTCGCTGGCAGTGACCATGCCGTTGGCGTCGATCTGGTTGACCCAGAAGTCGGCGTTCACGTCGGTAAAGCGCCCGAGTTTCATTTCCAGGGTGCCCTCGATCGGGAACTGGCCGAACTGTTCCTTGCCGTCGCTGACGGCCACTTTGGTCGGCGCCTCGCCGAGGGTCTGCTGCCAGGCCTTGTGCATCAGCACGCTGTAATCACCGCTGGCGCTGAGTTTGCTGGCAACGTCGCCGAGCGCAGGCGTGCGCAGGCTGTCATCGCCCAGGCGTTGAGCGCCGGCGGCCCAGTCTTCCGGCGCGGCACGGCTGACGATAGCCGGCACAGCGTTCTGCCGGACCAGAATCATTTCGACCAGATACAGGTCATCGGCGAAAACCGAAGGGGCTACCAAGGCAAGTAGCAAAGTCAGTGAGCGAAACAGGCGCATGCGGCGTCCTTCAAACAGTTTTCGGGAGGAGGCGCTCGAACAGCGCCTCTACAGTATTAAAGCGCTCTTCCGGGCGTTCCATCGGCACCTGGAACTTGAACATCGTGGCGCCTTCGAATTTGTAGCGTTTTGGCTGAGTCTGGATCAGTTTGATCAAGGTCATCGGATCGACTGGCGTCTGCGCGGCGAACTCGATGCGCCCACCCTGCGGGCCACCATCGACCTTCTTGATGCCCAACTGCTCGGCCTGCAACTTCAGCGCAGTGATGCGCACCAGATTCTTGGTCGGCTCCGGCAGCAGACCGAAACGATCGATCATCTCCACTTGCAAATCCTTCAGGCCTTCCTCGTCGGTGGCCGACGCGATGCGCTTGTACAGAATCAGGCGGGCGTGAACGTCCGGCAGATAGTCTTCCGGAATCAGCGCCGGCACCCGCAGGTTGACCTCCGGGCCACCGCCGAGTGGTTGATCGAGGTTTGGCTGCTCGCCCTTGCGGATCGACTTCACCGCGCGTTCGAGCATCTCCATGTACAGCGTGAAGCCCACGGCCTGAATCTGCCCGCTCTGGCCATCGCCGAGCAGTTCGCCGGCGCCACGGATTTCCAGGTCGTTGGTCGCCAGGACGAAACCGGCGCCGAGATCCTGAGTGTTGGCAATCGCTTCCAGACGCTTTTCTGCATCGGAAGTGATTTGCTGGCGCGGCGGCGTCAGCAGGTACGCGTAAGCCTGGTGGTGGCTGCGACCGACACGTCCGCGCAACTGGTGCAATTGCGCCAGGCCGAACTTGTCGGCGCGCTCGATGATGATGGTGTTCGCGCTCGGCACGTCGATGCCGGTTTCGATGATGGTCGAGGCGATCAGCACGTTGAAGCGCTTGTGATAGAAGTCGCTCATCACCTGTTCGAGTTCGCGTTCGCGCATCTGCCCGTGACCGATGCCGATCCGTGCTTCCGGCACCAGTTCGGCGAGATCCGCCGCGCATTTCTCGATGGTCTTCACGTCGTTGTGCAGGTAGTAAACCTGACCACCGCGCAGCAGCTCACGCAGCAAGGCCTCTTTGACCGTGCTCTTGTTCTGCTCCATGACGAAGGTGCGTACCGACAGACGTCGCGCCGGCGGCGTGGCGATGATCGACAGATCGCGCATGCCCGACACTGCCATGTTCAGCGTGCGCGGAATCGGCGTGGCGGTCAGCGTCAGAATGTCGACTTCGCTGCGCAGGGCCTTGAGCTGTTCTTTCTGGCGGACACCGAAACGGTGTTCTTCGTCGATGATCACCAGTCCGAGGTTTTTGATCTTCACATCGTCGGACAGCAGCTTGTGCGTGCCGATGACGATGTCGATCTTGCCTTCCGCCAGATCGGCAATCGCCGCATTCACTTCCTTGGCCGATTTGAAGCGGCTCATCACTTCCACGGTCACCGGCCAGTCGGCAAAGCGGTCGCGGAAGCTGTTGTAATGTTGCTGGGCGAGCAGGGTGGTCGGCACCAGAATCGCTACCTGACGCCCGCCGTGCACGGCGATGAACGCGGCGCGCATCGCCACTTCGGTCTTGCCGAAACCGACGTCGCCGCAGACCAGACGATCCATCGGCTTCGGCGCAAGCATGTCTTCGCGCACGGCTTCGATGGTCGCTTGCTGATCGGGGGTTTCTTCGAACGGGAAACCGGCGCTGAAGGTTGCGTAATCGGCTTTCGGGTCGGCAAATGCATAGCCTTCGCGCGCGGCGCGACGGGCATAGATGTCGAGCAATTCAGCAGCGACATCGCGCACCTGTTCGGCAGCCTTGCGCTTGGCTTTCTGCCAGGTCTCGGAGCCGAGGCGGTGCAGCGGCGCCAGTGAATCATCGCTGCCGGTGTAACGGGCGATCAGGTGCAGGTTGGCCACCGGCACGTAGAGCTTGGCGTTTTCCGCGTATTCGAGGGTGAGGAATTCTGCAGCCTGGTTGTCGATCTCCAGAATCGTCAGGCCCAGATAACGCCCGACACCGTGATCGATGTGCACCACCGGCGCGCCTTCGCGCAGTTCGGTGAGGTTTTTGATCACCGCATCGTTGTTGGCGTCGGCGCGTTTTTCCCGGCGACGACGCTGCATGACGCGCTGACCGAACAGCGGACTCTCTGCCACCAGCGCTAGCGCCGGGTCATCGAGCATCAAGCCTTCGTCGAGCGGGGCAATGGTGATCGCCAGACGATCCTTGCTCGAAACAAAGTCCGGCCAGCTGTCGACGGTTTTCGGCCGCAGCTTCAGCCGTTCCAGCAGCTCCAGCAGGACTTCACGCCGGCCCGCGGATTCGGCGGTGAACAGTACGCGTCCGGGGAATTCGTCGAGAAATGCCGAAAGCGCTGCCAACGGTTGTGTGGCCTTGGCTTCGATCGCCAGGTTCGGCAGCGCTTGCGCCGGGAAGCGCTCGCGGCCGGCCCCGGATTCGACGTCCTGCTGGCTGGCGACTACGCGTGGCCAGCTCTTGAGGCGGGCGAAGCAGTCTTCCACCGGCAGGAACAATTCTGCGGGCGGCAATAAAGGACGTGAAGGATCGACACGGCGCTCTTCGTAGCGATTGCGCACGTCGTTCCAGAAGTTTTCTGCCGCTTGTTCAATGCCCGGCAGCGAGAACACCTGGGTGTCCTGCGGCAGGTAATCGAACAGCGTCGAAGTTTCATCGAAGAACAGCGGCAGGTAGTACTCGATACCGGCCGGGGTGATGCCGCTGCTCAAGTCCTGGAAGATCGGGCAGCGCCGGAAGTCGACGTCGAAACGCTCGCGAAAGCGTGCCTTGAAGCGGGTGACCGCATCTTTCTGCAGCGGAAACTCTCGCGCCGGCAGCAGCTTGACCGATTCGACCTTGTCGATGGAGCGCTGGTTTTCCGGGTCGAAGGTGCGCAGGGTTTCGATTTCGTCGTCGAACAGGTCGATGCGATACGGCAGTTTGCTGCCCATCGGGAACAGGTCGATCAGCGCACCACGTACGGTGAACTCGCCGTGCTCGTAAACCGTATCGACGTAGCGATAGCCGCTGGCTTCGAGCCGCGCGCGCATCTGTTCGACATCGAGCTTCTGCCCGACATCCAGCACCAGACTGCTGCCAAGCAGGAACTTGGTCGGCGCCAGGCGATGCAGGGCGGTGGTGATCGGCACCACCAGCACGCCATGCGCCAGCTCCGGCAGTCTATAAAGGCTGGCGATACGCTGGGAAATGATGTCCTGGTGCGGCGAGAACAGATCGTACGGCAGGGTTTCCCAGTCGGGGAAATGCAGCACGGGCAAATCCGGGGCGAAGAAACTCAGCTCCTGTTCCAGCCGTTCGGCACTCTGGCTGTCGGCGGTCAGTAGCAGGGTGAAGCGCTTGGCAGCGCTGGCAGCCTCGGCAATCGCGAGGCTGAGGGCAGCACCGGGCAGGTTGCCCCAATGCTGTTTACCTGCCGCGGCAGGGAGTAGCGGTAGACGCAGAACGGGCACGGAAGGTTGAGCTCCAGGCTTTGCGACAAAGTCGGTAATTGTAGCGGCGTCCGGTGCCGGCTGTCAGTTGCAGACTGCGTCTATCTTCGCGCTTTGCGCAAAATGTAGTGGTAACCATAAAAACGAGCACTTTTTTAGTGGTTATGTAGTGCCGAAATCGACTGGTGTTACGGAGGGTTACAGACATCGTCTAACAGTCGTCGAAAAATTGACTGCTCTGGAAGCCCCGGTTTTACTGGGCTGGCGCGGGGCGTAATTTTTTTGAACGGAATTTTGTTACCGATTGCGCGACAAGCGCGCATTGCTACAAGAGGTTCTCGGCGGCATAATGTAGCCCCTTTTTTCTGCCCCTACATGTGGAAGGTTCCCGTGACTCAGAAGCCCGACCAGTGTCTTGGTGAATGGATCGACCGTGAAGCACTCGCAGAAGCGATGATTCCGCTTATCGGTCAGCTCTACCGCAATAACAACGTGGTGAGCTCGATCTATGGCCGCAGCCTGATCAACCAGTCTGTCATCGCGATTCTCAAAGCTCACCGCTTTGCTCGCCACCGTTCCTCCGACGATAGCGAACTCTCCGTCCACGAAACATTCCCTCTGCTGAAAGCCATGAGCGAGCTCAAGCTCGGCGCAGCTTCGGTAGATCTGGGCAAGTTGGCGTTCAAATTCCGCAGCGAAGGCAATGGCCGCAGCGCCGAGCAGTTCGTGCGTGAAGAACTCGCTGACGTGGTTGGCCAGCAAAACGCTTCGGCCCGCAAAGGCACCGACGTTGTGCTGTACGGCTTCGGTCGTATCGGCCGCCTGCTGGCGCGCATCCTGATCGAGAAAACCGGTGGTGGCGACGGTCTGCGTCTGCGTGCCATCGTCGTGCGCAAAGGCGCCGAAAACGACCTGACCAAACGCGCCAGCCTGCTGCGTCGCGATTCGGTACACGGTCCGTTCAACGGCACCATCGTCATCGACGAAGAAAACAACACCATCACCGCCAACGGTAACCTGATCCAGGTGATCTACGCGAAGAACCCGACCGAGGTGGATTACACCCAGTACGGCATCAAAGACGCGCTGCTGGTGGACAACACCGGTGTATGGCGTGACGCCGATGGCCTGGGTCAGCACCTGCAATGCCCGGGTGTCGCCCGCGTTGTTCTGACCGCGCCTGGCAAAGGCAAGCTGAAGAACATCGTTCACGGTATCAACCACAACGAAATCACCGCTGACGACAAGATCGTGTCCGCCGCTTCCTGCACCACCAACGCCATCGTGCCGGTGCTGAAGGCTGTGAATGACAAGTTCGGGATCATCAACGGTCACGTCGAAACCGTTCACTCGTACACCAACGACCAGAACCTGATCGACAACTTCCACAAGGGCGATCGCCGTGGCCGTTCCGCCGCGCTGAACATGGTCATCACCGAGACCGGTGCTGCCACCGCTGCTGCCAAGGCTCTGCCTGAACTGGCCGGCAAGCTGACCGGTAACGCGATCCGCGTTCCGACGCCAAACGTGTCGATGGCCATTCTCAACCTGAACCTCGAGAAAGCCGCCAGCCGTGAAGAGATGAACGAGTACCTGCGCTACATGGCGCTGCACTCCGATCTGCACAAGCAAATCGACTTCGTCAACTCGCAGGAAGTGGTTTCCACTGACTTCGTGGGTTCGCGTCACGCCGGTGTGGTCGACGCTGAAGCGACCATCGTTCAGGACAACCGCGTTGTGCTGTACGTCTGGTACGACAACGAGTTCGGCTACAGCTGCCAGGTTGTTCGCGTGATGGAAGACATGGCCGGTGTAAACCCGCCAGCGTTCCCGCGCTAAGCTTTAGCTGCAAATGAAAACGCCCCGACTTAGGTCGGGGCGTTTTTGTTTGGAGAAGATCAAAGGATCGCAGCCTTCGGCAGCTCCTACAGAGGATCGCATTTGATTCTGTAGAAGCTGCCGAAGGCTGCGATCTTTTCTTTAAGGTCGATGAAAAATGTAGTGCCAGAAGGAGATCTGTGTCATTCACAAATCCCCTGTGGGAGCTGGCTTGCCAGCGATGGCGTCCTATCGGGCGCCAGCCGCCACGGCCGCTTGCGCAGTCCGCAGTTCATGTTTGTTGCCACGGAACAGCACCAGCGTCGCAATCAACCCCAGCACCGCTGCACCGCTGAGCCAGATCCCCGGTGCAGCCTTGTTGTCGAGCACGTGAATCAGGTAAGTGCACGCCGCCGGTGTAAAACCGCCAAAGGTCGCCGTCGCCAGGCTATAGGCCAGCGAGAACCCGGTGGTGCGCACTTCCACCGGCATGATTTCGGTCAGGGCCACGACCATCGCGCCGTTGTACGAACCGTAAAGGAACGACAGCCACAATTCGACGATCAGCAGATGACTGAAACTCGGGTTCGCCACCAGCCACGACAGCGCCGGGTAGGCGGTCAGGATCGCCAGAATGGTCGCCGCCAGCAGTAGGGGTTTGCGCCCGATCTTGTCGGACACCGCGCCCATCACCGGCAGCCAGAAGAAGTTCGACAGACCGATGCACACCGTTACCAGCAGCGCGTCGAAGTCCGACAGATGCAGTTCAGCCTTGCCGAAGGTCGGGGTGTAGGCGGTGATCAGGTAGAACGAAACCGTGGTCATCACCACCAGCGCCATGCCAGCGATGACGATGCCAAAGTTCTGACCAATCGAACGGACGATTTCCCGCAGGGTAGGGCGATGTTTGCGCGCCTGGAATTCCGGGGTTTCCTCCAGCGAACGACGAATGACGAAGATCACCGGAACGATCATGCAGCCGATCAGGAACGGTACGCGCCAGCCCCAGTCACCCATCTGTTCCGGGCTCAGCCAGTGGTTGAGGCCAACCCCGAGCAGGCCGGCAAACACCACCGCCGCCTGCTGGCTGGCGGACTGCCAACTGACGAAAAAGCCTTTGCGGCCCGGCGTGGCGATTTCCGCCAGATACACCGAAACACCGCCCAGCTCGACGCCGGCCGAGAAGCCTTGCAGCAAGCGACCGAACAGCACGATTAACGGCGCTGCGACACCCAGGGTGGCATAGCCCGGCACGCAGGCGATGAGAATCGTACCGGCGGCCATCAGCGCCAAGGTAATGATCAGCCCCTGGCGACGACCATGACGGTCAATGTAGGCGCCAAGGAAAATCGCCCCCAGCGGACGCATCAGGAAGCCTGCGCCGAAAGTGGCCAGAGAGAGCATCAGGGAAGCGAAGGCGCTGTCGGCCGGGAAGAAGGTTTTGGCGATGGCCGTGGCGTAGAAGCCGTAGACCATAAAGTCGAACATCTCGAGAAAATTGCCGCTGACAACGCGAAAAATCGCTTTGCCTTTGCCCGTGGTGGAGGACATTGGTTCGTACTCTCTGTTGGCTGTCTTATTGGAAATCCCTGATCTAGACACGTCCTCGCCGTCACGCGGCAAACTCAGGCAGTACCCGTGAACAGTTTTGTAACCATATGTGTATAAAGATCGTTAGGCAACAACTGGTTAGGGCGCTGCTTAAACGATATAGCCATTAGCAGGGGCGTTTGGTGTCTGACTGGCGAATGAAGAACTCATGTAGGAGCTGCGGAACGCTGCGATCTTTTGATCTTGCTTCCAAAGATCAAGAGCAAAGATCGCAGCCTCGTTTCACTCGGCAGCTCCTACAGGTTCTGGCGCATAATCTTCAGCTTTGTGTGGGGAGTAGGGGATTTGGCTAAAAGGAGGCTGATTGGCCTTTTGCTGCTGTTGGGCGCCATGTCCGGCTGCGGCAACGGCGACTCCATGGAAAGCTTCGGCGGCCCGACCATGGGCAGCACCTATTCGATCAAGTACGTGCGCCACGGCGGTCTTCCCGAAGCTGCGCAGGTCCAACTTGAAGTTGAAAGAATCCTCAGCGACGTCGACCAGCAGATGTCGACCTATCGCAATGACTCCGACATTGAGCGCTTCAATGCTCTGCCAGCGAACACCTGCCAAGCCATGCCTGCTGCCGTGCTCGAATTGATCCGCGTTGGCGAACAACTGTCGGAGCAAAGCGAAGGTTCCTACGACCTGACCGTCGAACCACTGATGAACCTGTGGGGGTTCGGCCCGCAAGGGCGTGAAGAGAAAGTCCCCGACCCCGCCGCGTTGGCCGAAAAGGTGCAGCGAGTCGGCTACCACCATTTGCATATCGACGGCGACCGCTTGTGCAAGGACGCCGCTGTCGAGGTCGACTTCAACAGCATCGCTGCCGGTTACGCGGTCGATACTATCGCTGCCAGGCTCGAATCGATGGGCATCCATGACTATCTTGCCGAAGCCACCGGCGAGCTGAAGGCCAAGGGCAAGAAGCTCGACGGCTCGGCATGGCGCATCGCGCTGGAGGAGCCGCGTGACGATCAACAGGTGGCCGAACGGATCATTCAGGTCGATGGCTACGGCGTGTCCACCTCCGGTGATTACCGCAACTATTTCCTGCAGGACGGTCGGCGCTATTCCCACACCTTCGACGCGCGGAGCGGGGCGCCAGTCCTACACAACCTGGCGTCAGTCACGGTGATTCATCCTTCAGCGTTGATGGCCGATGGACTATCGACGCTGTTGCTGATTCTCGGACCTGAAAGGGCTTGGGACTATGCCGAAAAACATGACATTGGTGCATTCTTCGTGATTCGTGCCGATACAGGTTTTGTTATCCGCACCAGTGCAGCTTTCGAACGCCTCAGTGGCGCAAAAGTTGACTGAAAACAGTACGAAAGCTGGCGTTGTAGTGCAGGCAAAAGTAGCCTACGACGCGACCAAGGGTTAATGTGCGCGGCGTTGACGCTTCTATAGACTGTGTCCGGGTTCTTTACTGACCCCCAATTGTTCCTTCGCGCCGCGATTCGGCGTGATTTAGCCGCCGGTGCTGCTGGCACCGCGGCCTGTTCTGAGGAGTACGCATGGCTGTCTACAACTACGACGTGGTGGTGTTGGGTTCCGGCCCGGCGGGAGAAGGCGCGGCAATGAACGCCGCCAAAGCAGGGCGCAAGGTGGCGATGGTCGACAGCCGTCGCCAGGTCGGCGGTAACTGCACCCACCTCGGTACCATCCCGTCCAAGGCCCTGCGTCACTCGGTGCGGCAGATCATGCAGTTCAACACCAACCCGATGTTCCGGGCGATCGGCGAGCCGCGCTGGTTCTCCTTCCCGGACGTGTTGAAAAGCGCTGAAAAGGTTATCTCCAAACAAGTCGCTTCGCGCACTGGCTACTACGCCCGTAACCGCGTCGACGTGTTCTTCGGCACCGGCAGCTTCGCCGACGAGCAAACCATCGAAGTGGTCTGCGCCAACGGTGTGGTCGAGAAGCTGGTGGCCAAGCACATCATCATCGCCACCGGTTCGCGCCCTTATCGCCCGGCGGACATCGATTTCAATCACCCGCGCATCTACGATAGCGACACCATCCTCAGCCTCGGCCACACCCCGCGCAAACTGATCGTTTACGGCGCCGGCGTGATCGGCTGTGAATACGCCTCGATCTTCAGCGGTCTGGGTGTACTGGTTGAACTGGTGGACAACCGTGGTCAGTTGCTGAGCTTCCTCGACTCGGAAATTTCCCAGGCGTTGAGCTATCACTTCAGCAACAACAACATCACCGTGCGCCACAACGAGGATTACGATCGCGTTGAAGGCGTCGATAACGGCGTGATCCTGCATCTGAAGTCCGGCAAGAAGATCAAGGCCGACGCCTTGCTCTGGTGCAACGGCCGTACCGGCAACACCGACCAGCTCGGTCTGGAAAACATCGGGGTCAAGGTCAACAGCCGTGGCCAGATCGAAGTCGACGAGGCTTACCGCACCTGCGTGCCGAACATCTACGGCGCCGGCGACGTGATCGGCTGGCCGAGCCTGGCCAGTGCCGCCCACGACCAGGGTCGTTCGGCGGCCGGCAGCATCGTCGATAACGGTAGCTGGCGCTTTGTGAATGACGTGCCGACCGGTATCTACACCATTCCGGAGATCAGCTCGATCGGCAAGAACGAGCAGGAGCTGACCCAAGCCAAGGTGCCGTACGAAGTCGGCAAGGCGTTCTTCAAGAGCATGGCGCGTGCGCAGATCGCCGGCGAGCCGCAAGGCATGCTGAAGATCCTGTTCCACCGTGAAACCCTGGAAGTGCTGGGCGTTCACTGCTTCGGTTATCAGGCGTCGGAGATCGTGCACATCGGTCAGGCAATCATGAGCCAGCCGGGCGAGTTGAATACGCTGAAGTACTTCGTCAACACCACGTTCAACTACCCGACCATGGCCGAAGCCTATCGGGTAGCGGCGTACGATGGCCTCAACCGGCTTTTTTGACGGGCTCCGGCCGGTGGCCTGAGCCGGCCGGGGAGACCGATTTCAGCAATTCTCGAGGGTGGCAGTGGCCAAACCGGGAAAGTCTGTAATCAGGCTGTCAACGCCGAAGTCGGCGAGTCTGCGCATCAGCGCAGGCTCGTTGACGGTCCACACCGACACATGCAGCCCCTGACGCTGCGCCTTCTGCAGGCGTTCCGGCGTACACAGCGTCCAGTTCAATGCCAGAATCTCACAGCCATAGCTGGCCGCGACCTTCAACGGGTCGAGCCAAGCGTATTCGGCCACCAGTCCACGCGACACGTCCGGCACCAGGTCCAGCGCCGCTTTCAGCACTTCCCGTGAGCTCGAAGTGATAGTCACCTTGTCCAGCAAGCCATGACGCTGAGCCATTTCGCGAATCGCCAGTACGGTAGTCGCGGCGCGGGTGCGTGAAGCGCTTTTGACTTCCAGTTGCCAGTGCTCGAAATCACACTGCTCGAACAACTCTTCCAGGGTCGGAATCGGGCACGGCTTGATCCAGCCCGGGCCTCCCTTGCGCGCGTCGTAGGTCACCAGTTCGGCGGCGGTGTGCTCGACCACCTTGCCGCGCCGGTCGGTGGTGCGCTTGAGGGTCGGGTCGTGGATCACCATCAGCTCGCCGTCCTTGGACAGGTGCAGATCCAGTTCACAACGGCGCACGCCGTGCTTGAGACATTCCTGAAAACTGGTCAGGGTATTTTCCGGTGCTTCGCCCTTGGCGCCGCGGTGGCCGTAGATGAGGGTCACGGTGCTTCCTTAATTTAAATGCCTGATTCGTTCTGTTCACGGGCCAGGCGTCGTTCCTGGGCCTGTTTCTGCAAGATATAGCGGGCGAGCAACTGGCGCTGGGCGTCGGTCAAGTGTTCGAACTCAGTGCCGACGTCATAGCCGTCGCCCTTGCGGTCGCAATGAGTGACGCGGGCGCGCAGCAGCAGGCCCAGCGCCTGCGGCATCAGCACCAGTTTTACCGACAGGTGCGCGCCAGTGGCAATCGGGGTCGGGTGCTGAAAGTCGATCCCGCCTTCGGAGATGATCACCGGTTGTGGCTCGCCGATATGGCCGAGCACGGTCAGGGCGACCACCTGGCTGAGCAGGTCGATGCGTTTGTTCTGGGATTTGAGAAACGCGGCGATCGCCCGGTCGCGCTCGCTGATCTGGCGCAACAGGTGCTGCGATTCGAATTCGCTCAGGTGCAGTTCGCTGAGCAGGTTGAACAGCGGGGAAGCATCCTGCAACACTTCCTGGCCTGCGGCTTCGGGAGCGGACAGGGGCCGAATTTCCAGTGCGATCATGTCCTCGATACGGTAGTATTCGCGGCGATCTTCTTCATCTAATGTCGACATGGCGAACCCATGGTAGCGGCGGTGGTCTGAGTGTAAAGCTGGTTATCGACCCCCGCCACAAGGACGTTCCTTTTCCCTCCGAACAAGCCCCGACATGTTCAGACCTCTCTTCGTATTTATCGGCACGCGTTATACCCGTGCAAAGCGTCGCAATCATTTTGTGTCATTCATTTCCCTGACTTCGATGATCGGGCTCGCCCTTGGCGTGATCGTGATGATCGTGGTGCTTTCGGTGATGAACGGCTTCGATCATGAGATGCGCACCCGCGTGTTGGGCATGGTGCCTCACGCGACTCTTGAAACCGGCGAACCGATCAACGATTGGCAGAGCCTGGCCGCCAAGGTCAAACGCAACCCGGAGGTGACGGCCGTTGCGCCGTTTACTCAGATGCAGGGTTTGCTGACCAACAACGGCCAGGTGTCCAAGGTGTTGCTCAACGCCATCGACCCCGCGCTCGAGCGCAATGTGTCGATCATCGACAACTTCATGAAGCAGGGCAAACTCGACGACCTGACGCCGGGCAGCTTCGGCATCGTCATCGGCGACAAGGCCGCGACCAAGCTCGGCGTGGGCCTCGGTGACAAAGTCACCTTCGTCGCGCCGGAGGTCAGCGTGACCCCGGCCGGGATGTTCCCGCGCATGAAGCGCTTTACCGTGGTCGGCATCTTCCATGTCGGCGCCGGTGAGCTGGACGGCTATCTGGGCGTCACCAACCTGCAGGATCTGGCGAAGATGCACCGCTGGAAGCCTGATCAGGTACAGGGCATCCGGTTGAAGTTCGATGATCTTTTCCAGGCGCCGCGCGTGGCCTGGACCATCGCCCAGCAGTTGGGCGAAGACCATTACTACGCCCGCGACTGGACCCGTACCCACGGCAACCTGTATCAGGCGATCCGCATGGAAAAAGCCATGATCGGTCTGCTGTTGCTGCTGATCGTCGCGGTGGCTGCGTTCAACATCATTTCCACGCTGGTGATGGTGGTAAATGACAAGAAGAGCGACATCGCCATTCTGCGTACCCTCGGCGCTACGCCGGGGACGATCATGCGCACGTTCATGGTGCAGGGCACCGTGATCGGCGTGGTCGGTACGGCGATTGGTGCGGTGCTCGGTATTCTCGCTGCGCTCAACGTCAGTGCGGCGATTTCCGCCCTCGAAGGGCTGATCGGCCACAAGTTCCTCAACGCCGACGTGTATTTCATCGATTACCTGCCGTCGCAGGTGCAGAGCCAGGACGTGGTCATGGTCTGCGCCGCTGCGTTGGTCCTGAGTTTCCTCGCCACCCTGTATCCCGCCTGGCGTGCCGCGCGCACCCAGCCGGCGGAGGCGCTACGTTATGAGTGAGTCGGGCATGAGTGATAAAGCAATCTTGAGCTGCCGCAACCTGGGCAAATCCTACGAGGAAGGCCCGGAGTCGGTGCAAGTGTTGGCCGGTCTGCAACTGGAGTTGCACCCTGGCGAGCGCGTGGCGATCGTCGGCAAATCCGGTTCCGGCAAAAGTACCTTGCTCAACCTGCTGGGCGGTCTCGATACGCCAACCGAGGGCAGTGTCTGGCTCGACGGTGAAGAACTGTCGGCGCTGAGCGAGAAGAAGCGTGGCCTGCTGCGTAACCGTGCCCTCGGGTTCGTTTACCAGTTCCACCACTTGCTGCCGGAATTCACCGCGCTGGAAAACGTCTGCATGCCGCTGCTGATCGGCAAGACCGCGATCCCGGAAGCACGTCAGCGCGCTACCGCGTTGCTGGAGCGCGTGGGGCTGGGCCATCGTCTGGAGCACAAACCGGCCGAGCTGTCCGGTGGCGAACGCCAGCGCGTGGCCATCGCCCGTGCGCTGGTGAACAATCCAGGTCTGGTGATGCTCGACGAGCCAACCGGTAACCTCGATTCGCACACCGCCGAAGGCATTCAGGATTTGATGCTGGAACTCAGCACTTCGATGCGCACGGCGTTCCTGGTGGTGACTCACGACATGAACCTGGCCCGCCAGATGGACCGCGTCCTGCAATTGCAGGAAGGTTGCCTGACTCCAATCACTTGAGAGCTACTGCGCTCGGAAATACTGCGTTAAAAACAGGCTCGGAATGCTCATTTACAGCCAGTAGACTCCGCTTCCTCGCCTGTTTTTGCCTTGTCTTTCCTTCGCTCGCTACGCTCTCAAGCGATTGGCCGCTTTTTTAAGCTTGATTTTTTATACGGTGCCCCAGCGAATGTTCAGACCGTTATCGATCTTTATCGGCACGCGCTATACCCGCGCCAAGCGCCGCAATCGCTTTGTTTCGTTCATCTCGATGACTTCGATGATCGGGCTCGCCCTCGGCGTGCTGGCGATGATCGTGGTGCTGTCGGTGATGAACGGCTTCCAGCGCGAGATGAGCTCGCGCATCCTCGGTATGGTGCCGCACGCGACCATCGTTGGCGTCAAGCCGATCGATGACTGGCAGCCGGTCGCCGCCGCCGCACTGAAAAATCCGGAAGTGACCGCCGCCGTGCCGTTCACCGAGATGGAAGGCATGCTGTCCTACAAGGGTTTGATGCAGCCGATTCAGATCAGCGGCGTCGATCCGGCCCAGGAAGGCAAGGTGTCGATCGTGGCCCAGCACATTGTGCAGGGACGTCTCGATGACCTGAAGCCGGGCGAGTTCGGTGTGGTGATCGGTGAAATCACCGCGCGCCGCTTCCGACTCAATGTCGGCGACAAGATCACCCTGATCGTCCCGGAAGTCAGCACCGCACCGGGTGGCATCACCCCGCGCATGCAGCGCCTGAACGTGGTCGGCGTGTTCAAGGTCGGCGCCGAGCTGGACGGCTCGATGGGCCTGATCCACGTGGCCGATGCCGCGACCATGCAGCACTGGCAGCCGAATCAGGTACAGAGCGTTCGCCTGGCGGTGAAGGATCTGTACGCCGCGCCGAAAGTCTCCTCGGACATCGCTACAGGCCTCGGGGCCGAGTTCAAGGCTGACGACTGGACCCACACCCAGGGCAGCCTGTTCAGCGCGATGAAAATGGAAAAGACCATGATCGGCCTGTTGTTGCTGATGATTGTCGCCGTGGCGGCGTTCAATATCATCGCCACGCTGATCATGGTGGTGAACGACAAAGGCGCGGACATCGCGATCTTGCGCACCATCGGCGCCACGCCACGGCAGATCATGGCGATCTTCATGGTGCAGGGCACGGTGATCGGCATTGTCGGCACATTGATTGGTGGCGTGCTCGGCGTGATCGCTGCGCTGAACGTCAGCGAAATGGTTGGCTGGGTCGAGCGCGTTACCGGGCAGCACATCTTCAGTTCCGACGTGTACTTCGTCAGCAACCTGCCTTCGGAATTGCAGGGCGGGGATGTGCTGTTGATCTGCTCGGCGGGCTTTATTCTGAGCTTTTTGGCGACGGTGTACCCGGCATTGCGGGCGGCGAAGATCGAGCCGGCTCACGCGTTGAGATATTCGTAAGCGCCAATACCGTCTTCGCGAGCAGGCTCGCTCCCACAGGGAAATGCATTCCAATTGTGGGAGCGAGCCTGCTCGCGAAGGGGCCGGTCCTATCGACCTCATTCTCCTTTGGGCAACTCGATCACAAACCGCGTCCACCCCGCAGCCGATTCGCAATGAATTTGCCCACCATGCGCGCGGACGATCGATTGGGTAATCGCCAACCCCAACCCCGCATGTTCACTGCTGCCTTCCTGCCGCGCCGGATCCGCCCGATAAAACCGGTCAAACAGCCGTGGCAACAGTTCTGCTGAAATCCCTTCACCATTGTTCTCCACCGACGCCTGCACCGCATGCGGTTGATCGACGATGGACAGGCGCACGCTGCCCGCCGCCGGGGTGAAGCGCAGCGCGTTATCCAGCAGATTCGACAAGGCCCGGCGCAACATATTGCGATCACCTTTCATGCGCGCATGACCTTCGCGGCTCAGCGTCACCCCGGCGTCCTCGGCCAATGGCGCGAAAAACTCCAGCAACACATCGCTCTCGTCCGCCAGCTCCAGCGACTCGCGCTTGGGCACCAGCAAACCATGGTCAGCCTTGGCCAGATAAAGCATGTCGTTGACCAATTGTGCCATCCATTGCAGTTCTTCGAGGTTGCTGTGCAGGGCTTCGCGGTAATCCTCGAGCGGGCGTGGGCGGGTGAGGGTGACCTGGGTATGGGTCAGCAGGTTCGACAGCGGTGTGCGCAGTTCATGGGCGATGTCGGCAGAAAACGCCGACAGCCGTTGAAACGAGTCATCGAGGCGTCCGAGCATGGCGTTGAAGCTGTGGGCCATTTCCGCAAGCTCCGGCGGCATTTGCGCTTCCGGCAGTCGGGCGTTGAGCGAATGCGCAGAAATCCCACGCGCCACTGCACTCATGCGTCGCAGCGGACGCAAGCCGCTGCGTGCAGCCCAGGCGCCGAGCAGCGCGGTGGCCAGCGCCGACAACCCGACGGTCAGCCAGATCAGGTGCTGCATGCGTTGCAGAAAGTGCTGGTGATGGGTGATGTCCAGCAGCAGCGTCAGTTGCGGCGAATCGGATTGGTCTGGATCGAGCGGGGCGTTAAGCACGCGGTAGTCGGCGCCGTCATGGCTGATGGTCGACAGGCCCGGCTGTTGCGGCAAGTCCTGCGATAAATTGATCGAACTGTCGTACCAGCGCTGGCCGTCACTGCCAGTAATACGCAGTGCCAGGTCGGCCTGACGGCTCAGCTCATCCGCCAGCCGCGCCTCTCGCTGAGCGGGTTGCACATCCTGCAGGGCACGGCGCAAACCGATCAACTTGCCGTCGAGCAATTGCTGATCGAGCTCAATGAAGTGCGCCTCGCTGGCGCGGCTGAACAGCACCCCGGCGAACAGCGAGACTACAGCGGTGCAGGCGGCAAACAGCAGCGCCAGACGAGAACTCAGGGACAGGCGACGCATCAGGCCGGACGCTCTTCAAGCACGTAACCCATGCCGCGCACGGTATGGATCAGTTTGTTGGGGAAGTCATCGTCGATCTTCAGGCGCAGGCGACGGATCGCCACTTCGATCACGTTGGTGTCGCTGTCGAAGTTCATGTCCCAGACCTGCGAGGCAATCAGCGATTTGGGCAACACTTCACCCTGGCGGCGCAGGAGCATTTCCAGCAGGGCGAATTCCTTGGCGGTGAGGTCGATGCGCTGGCCGCCGCGTTCGACCCGACGGCGAATCAGGTCCAGACGCAGGTCGGCCAGTTGCAGACTGGTTTCCTGGGGCAGGGCGCTGCCACGGCGCAGCAGGCTGCGCACCCGGGCCAGCAACTCGGAGAAGGCGAACGGTTTGACCAGATAGTCGTCGGCGCCGAGTTCGAGGCCGTGAACCCGATCCTCGACTGCATCTTTGGCGGTGAGAAACAGTACCGGCGTGTCGAGGCCGGCGCTGCGCACCGCGTGTAGAATCTGCCAGCCACTGCGCCCGGGCAGCATCACGTCGAGAATCAACAGCGCATAATCACCGCTCAAGGCCAGTTGCTGACCGCCGACGCCGTCGGCCACCAGTTCCGTGTTGAACCCGGCCTCGGTCAGGCCTTGGCGCAGGTAGTGGCCGGTTTTCGGTTGGTCTTCGACGATCAGCAGTTTCATGGGCGGCTCGGGATGTAGGAACAAAGGCGTTATACCGTGGGAGCAGGCGACACGCGCCAACCTGACAAAGTTGTAATCTGCCTGTCAGGTAGCTGCCAGCGCAGGCGGGCTAGAGTTTCCCACAGGCTGAACCTTATCTTGTTGGAGTATGACTATGTTTTTGCGCAATCCTCTGGCCGTCGCCGCCTGTTTGCTGGCGCTGAGTTCACCTGTCTGGGCCGCGCCCGCGCACACTTATGATTTCGGCCAGCCGGCCCCTGCGGCCAAGGCCTCCCGCAGCATCGAAGTTGTACTGAACGACATGTCGTTCGATCCCAAGGCGATTCAGGTCAAGGCCGGTGAGACGGTTCGCTTTGTGCTGGTGAATAAAGGCCAGTTGCTGCACGAATTCAACCTCGGTGACGCCGCGATGCATGCCCAACACCAGCAGGAAATGTTGCAGATGCAGCAAAGCGGCATGCTCACGCCTACCGGGATGAAAGAAATGTCCCACGACATGGCGGGCATGGATCACGGCAGCATGGGCCACGACATGAAGCACGACGACCCGAACAGCGTGCTGGTCGAGCCGGGCAAGACCGCCGAGCTGACCTGGACCTTCAGCAAGGCCACCAGCCTGGAATTCGCCTGCAATATTCCCGGTCACTACCAGGCGGGCATGGTCGGCAAACTGACTGTCAGTCAGTAAGCACTCAAAGGCGGGCGCAAAGGCTGATAGAATCCGCTGATTCTTCAGTCAGGTTTCCGCCATGCATCCCGCAGCCGAACATTCGCCGCTGGGCAAATCCAGCGAATACATCGCCACGTACACGCCGTCCCTGCTGTTCCCGATTCCGCGCACCGCGAAATGGGCCGAGCTGGGCCTGACCGCCGAAACCCTGCCGTATAAAGGCGTGGATTTCTGGAACTGCTTCGAACTGTCGTGGCTGTTGCCGTCGGGCAAGCCGGTGGTGGCGATCGGTGAATTCAGCATTCCGGCGGATTCGCCGAACATCATCGAATCGAAGTCGTTCAAGCTGTACCTGAATTCGCTGAACCAGACATCGTTTGTGGACATCGCCAGCCTGGAAGCGACGCTGATCAAGGACCTGTCGGCCGCTGCCGGCAAACCGGTCGGCGTACGGGTACGCAGCCTGAAGGACGTCGAGGCCGAAGGCGTCGTGGCGTTGCCCGGCGTGTGCATCGACGATCTGGACATCAGCGTCAGCAACTATGAGCATCCGCGTCCGGAATTGCTGCGTTGCGATGATTCGCGGATTGTCGAAGAGAGCGTGCACAGCCATCTGCTCAAATCCAACTGCCCGGTGACCAGTCAGCCGGACTGGGGCAGCGTGGTGGTGGAATATCGTGGTGCGGCGCTGGATCACGCCAGTCTGCTGGAATACATCGTCAGCTTCCGCCAGCACTCGGACTTCCACGAGCAGTGCGTGGAGCGGATCTTCCTCGACCTGCAGCGTTTGTTGAAGCCGGAGAAGCTCACGGTGTTTGCGCGCTATGTGCGTCGTGGCGGGCTGGATATCAATCCGTATCGCAGCACTGAAGCGGTACAACTGCCGAACCATCGTCTGGTCCGTCAATAAAGAATCAGGATGTGGCATATCCAATGTGGGAGCGAGCCTGCTCGCGAAGGCTGTATGTCATTCAACGATGATGTCGACTGACACGACGCCTTCGCGAGCAGGCTCGCTCCCACAGGGGACTGTGTTTCAAATTGTGGAAATGAAAAAGCCCTGCCAGTGCTGGCAGGGCTTTTTTTGTGTGGCTGGGAAATCAGATCCCCATGCTACCCAGCGCATTGACGATATTGCGCAGGGTGCCGGCAATGGCCGGGTGTTCGAGTTCGAAGCGGTCCACCGCCAGGTTCACGCCATCGGCGATGCTGGCATCCTGAGTGGCGCTCTCCAGTTTGATTTCCGATTCGATCTGCGACATCAGCGCATGCAGATCTTCACGTTCGGCTTCGGACAGCGGCGGATTCTGCTCCAGTTGCTCGCGCAGGGTGTCGAGTTGTTTTTGCAGTTCTTGGGCGGGCATGGTGGGGTTCCTTTTATCAAGAGGCACTGGCATTGACCGCAGCCGCGCGCCAAAGGTCTATGGCTGACCTTTAGATTAATCCACTCTGCTGCAACCTGCATGATCCCGGTCAGGGCTTTTCGCCCTTGAGGCGGCGCAGGTTGATGTCGGCCAGGCAGGTGTCGAGTTCGCCCAGATGATCGATCACCGAATGCACGCCCAGCCCGAACAACTGCAGGGTTGCCTTACCGCGTCGTTGGTCGCGTTCGTTCTGGCTCAGCGCTTGCCACTCGCTCGGCGACAGGCCGCACAGCGAGCCGCAGGACGCCAGGCCAATGGTCCACAACCCGGCGTTGAGGCCCGATTGCAGCAGGCGCGGCTCGCCGCTGACCAGTACGCAGCCATCCAGACGGCTGACGTTCAAGCCCATCAGCGCCTGCCAGCAGGCGTTCGGCGCGGGCCATAGATTGATTGTTGCTGAATATTGCGTCGGTTTGATCCACGCCGGCAGAGAGGCCGCCAGGGGATGCGCGAGGGCAGGGGGCAGTTCATCGATCCATGCACAGGGAATCTGCTGGCGCTGCAGGCTGAGCAGGCTGTCGAGGGCGCCGGGTGTGGCGTCGGCGTGCTCGGGCAGCATGCTGGCGTGTTGATGGGCACGGGCACCGAAATCCACCAGACAGCCACTGAGTCCGAACAGCACGGCGGTCAGGCCGGGCGCGGCGACAGGCAAGGCTTCAGCGTGGGTCATGGCAACATCCCTGAAATAGTCATGAGGCTAGGGGACATCGATGACAGTTGGATGACAGGTGTGTGAAGACGCGCTCTCGAAACGTCCTGCATTACTCTTCACGGGCAGACTGCCCAAAACGGCTTTTGCGCTTATACTAGCGCTCTTAACGCTTGGGCCCGGGTGCCCGCGCCAGTAAAAATCCAAGGAGTTTTCTATGCGCTGGAGCAATCCTCTCGCTCAGCTATGTGTATGTGCCAGCGTCTTGCTGGTTCCGTTCGCCGCCAACGCTGCAACGGAAGAAGACCCTTGGGAAAGCGTCAACCGCCCGATCTTCCAGTTCAACGACTTCGTCGACACCTACGCGCTCAAGCCGCTGGCGCAGGGCTATGAGTTCGTGACGCCGCAGTTCCTCGAAGACGGCATCCACAACATGTTCCGCAACGTCGGTGACGTCACCAACCTGGCGAACAACATTCTGCAGGCCAAGCCCGCAGCAGCCGGTGTCGATACCGCGCGTATCATCTTCAACACCACCTTCGGCCTGCTGGGCTTCTTCGATGTCGGCACCAAAATGGGCCTGAATCGCAGCGACGAAGACTTCGGTCAGACCCTCGGTTACTGGGGCGTCAGCAGCGGCCCGTACGTGATGCTGCCGTTGCTCGGCCCGAGCACCCTGCGTGATGCACCGTCCAAGTACGTCGACAGCTACACCGGTCCGTACCGCTACATCAACGACGTGCCTGTCCGTAACTCGGTCTTTGGCCTGAACATCGTCGATACCCGCGCCAGCCTGCTGTCGAGCGAGAAGCTGATCAGCGGTGACAAGTACACCTTCATCCGCAACGCCTATCTGCAGAACCGCGAGTTCAAGGTCAAGGATGGTCAGGTCGAAGACGATTTTTAATCTCGACCGATGACAAGAAGGCGGCACGTGAGGCCGCCTTTTTTGTGTGCGCTTATTTCATCTTCAGAATGGTCAGTCCGAGCTTCTGTCCATCGCCTTCCTGGGCCTTGACCCAGACCACTTTGGTCTCCGCTTCCAGCCCACTCAACGCGGCATGCTCGGAGTCGATGCGTACGCTCAAGCGGTCGCCAACCGCGAACTGGCGCGGCGCTTCGACCTGCATGCCGCTGCTCGAGAGGTCGATGCACACGCCGGCGATCTCATCGCCTTCATGAATCAGCACCACATCGGCATCGACCCGCATGCGGATGAAATCGCGCTTTTCGCTGTAGTCCCGACCGGTTTGACTCATGGCTTCGACCTTCCATTGGGTTACGGTTTGAGCTGTTCTTATAACTCTCGGTGATTTGACAAGTAAAGTCGTCAAGCGACCATCGGCGCATGCTTGAAACGCCCCGCGGATGGGAGTACCGTCTGCGCCTTAGAAGGGCACCTCTGGTGCAACCGCGTTCCGGCTCAGTGCTCGAAAGCGGTGCAGCAGAGAGGCTAGAAAGCGAATCCAGTAGTCTGAGCCGGGCCGATGCCCCGCCTGCTACGCCAACCTAATTCTGGCGCCGTTTGCCCACATGCCAAAAACCAGTGCCACGCTGCTGATAATCGATGATGACGAAGTAGTGCGCGCGAGCCTCGCGGCCTATTTGGAAGACAGTGGTTTCAGCGTCCTGCAGGCCAGCAACGGCCAACAGGGTCTTCAGGTATTCGAGCAAGACAAGCCCGACTTGGTCATCTGCGATCTGCGCATGCCGCAGATGGGTGGTCTCGAACTTATCCGTCAGGTCACCGAGCGGTCACCGCAAACGCCGATGATCGTCGTTTCGGGTGCCGGCGTGATGAACGACGCGGTCGAGGCGCTGCGCCTGGGTGCGGCGGACTACCTGATCAAGCCTCTCGAAGACCTGGCTGTGCTCGAGCACTCGGTGCGTCGTGCGCTTGATCGTGCGCACCTGTTGCTGGAGAACCAGCGCTACCGCGAGAAGCTGGAGAAGGCCAACCGCGAGCTCGAAGCCAGCCTGAACCTGCTCCAGGAAGACCAGAACGCCGGTCGCCAGGTGCAGATGAACATGCTGCCGGAAAGTCCGTGGCGCATTGACGAATTCCAGTTTGCCCACCAGATCATCCCGTCGCTGTACCTGTCGGGAGATTTTGTCGACTACTTCCGCGTCGACGAGCGTCGGGTGGCGTTCTACCTGGCCGACGTATCGGGCCATGGCGCCTCGTCAGCGTTCGTCACCGTGCTGCTGAAGTTCATGACCACGCGCCTGCTGTTCGAGTCCAAGCGCAACGGCACGTTGCCGGAATTCAAGCCTTCGGAAGTCCTGGGTCATATCAACCGGGGGCTGATCAGTTGTAAGCTGGGCAAACACGTCACAATGGTCGGTGGAGTCATCGACGAGGAGACCGGTTTGTTGACCTATAGCATCGGCGGCCATCTGCCGTTGCCTGTGTTGTACACGCCTGACAGTGTTCGTTACCTCGAAGGCCGCGGTTTGCCGGTGGGCCTGTTCAATGAGGCCACCTACGAAGATCACGTGCTTGAGCTGCCTCCGACCTTCAGCCTGACGCTGATGTCCGACGGCATTCTGGATCTGTTGCCAGAACCGACGCTCAAGGAAAAAGAAGCTGCCTTGCCTCAACGGGTGAAGGCGGCGGGCGGCAGCCTGGATGGTCTGCGGCAAGTGTTTGAATTGGCCACGCTAGGGGAGATGCCGGATGATATCGCCCTGTTGGTGTTGAGCAGGAACCTTCAATGAGTACCGGTAGAATCCAGTTCGCCGAACAGGACGGCACCTTCGTCCTGAAGTTCGTCGGTGAAGTTCGCCTGACCCTGTGTTCGGCGTTGGATGCGACTATTGAGAAAATCTTCACCGCGTTGAATTTCAACGCGATCGTGATCGATTTGACCGAAACCCGCAGCATCGACAGCACCACCCTCGGCCTGCTGGCCAAACTGTCGATCCTGTCGCGGCAAAAGGTCGGCCTGCTGCCGACCGTCGTCACCACCCACGAAGACATCACCCGTCTGCTGCAATCGATGGGCTTCGAGCAGGTGTTCAACATCGTCAACCACCCGGTGCCGTGCCCCGAGTGCCTGGACGACCTGCCGGATCAGGACCAGTCAGAAGAAGTGGTGCGGATCAAGGTGCTCGAAGCGCACAAGATCCTCATGGGCCTGAACGACTCCAATCGTGAAGCCTTCCATGACCTGGTGAACGCTCTCGAACGCCACTGAGTGGCCTCTGTGGCGAGGGAGCTTGCTCCCGCTTGGCTGCGCAGCAGCCATAAAAACCTGCCGGCACGGTGTTTCTGAAAAACTCGGATAGCCAATTGGGCCGCTTCGCAGCCCAGCGGGAGCAAGCTCCCTCGCCACAGGGATGCCAACTGCCGTAAGTCATCATTTGCACTGGACAACGCCAACAAAAAAGGGCGAACCCAACCGGGTTCGCCCTTTTTGCATTTCAACGACTCAGATCACAGCTTGGCCTGCAGCAGCGCCTCAAGCTTCTCCTGGTCACGGGCGAACTGACGGATGCCTTCAGCCAGTTTCTCGGTGGCCATCGCGTCTTCGTTGGACAGCCAGCGGAATTGCGCTTCGTTGAGGCTCAGGCGCGCTTCGCCGGCGTGGCCCGGGGCGAGTTTGCGCTCCAGTTTGCCGGTGTCTGCCGCGAGCTTGTCGATCAGGTCCGGGCTGATGGTCAGGCGATCGCAGCCGGCCA
Source organism: Pseudomonas sp. B21-051 (assembly GCF_024748795.1). Classification (NCBI taxonomy): domain Bacteria; kingdom Pseudomonadati; phylum Pseudomonadota; class Gammaproteobacteria; order Pseudomonadales; family Pseudomonadaceae; genus Pseudomonas; species Pseudomonas sp. B21-051. The sequence continues at coordinate 3,981,343 of NZ_CP087166.1, read as the reverse complement.
GTTGCTCGATCTGGCTCAGGTTGCGGAAGCTGGCGCCCATGACCACAGTCTTGTAGTCATTGGCCTTGTAGTAGTTGTAGATGCGGGTCACCGACTGCACGCCCGGATCATCGGCGCCGGTGTAGTCGTTGCCGTTAGCCTTCTTGTACCAGTCGTAGATGCGGCCCACGAACGGCGAGATCAGGAACACCCCGGCGTCAGCGCAAGCGGCAGCCTGAGCGAAGGAGAACAGCAGGGTCAGATTGGTCTGGATGCCTTCCTTCTCAAGGATCTCGGCAGCGCGGATGCCTTCCCAGGTCGAAGCGATCTTGATCAGCACGCGGTCACGGCCGATGCCGGCCTTGTCGTACAGCTCGATCAGGCGATGCGCACGCTTGAGCACGGCGTCCTGGTCGAACGACAGGCGCGCATCCACTTCGGTGGAAATGCGGCCCGGAATCACTTTGAGGATTTCCTGGCCCACGGCGACGCCGAAGCGGTCGCTGGCCAGGCCCACGTCGCCCTTGCAGTCGCTGACGCAGGCGTTCAGCAGCTCGGCGTAGGCGGGGATGGCGGCTGCCTTGAGCAGCAGGGAAGGGTTGGTGGTGGCGTCGACCGGCTTGACCCGGGCGATCGCTTCGAAGTCGCCGGTGTCGGCAACTACGGTGGTCATCTGTTTGAGTTGTTCCAGCTTGGAAGTCATGGGTGTGCTCTGTCCTGTGGGTTTGACGACATTACCCGAGCGTTGACAGCCACTCAAGGGCATCAAGGCGCAACGGGTTCCCCGGGGGCAACAACCTGAGAACGGCTGTTTGAACGGTGGGGCGCGGTATCGATGAATACGATGCCAAAATCGGCCGCAGGTTCAAAGCAACTGACGGCCAGCGCCCCTTGAGCACATTGATGGAGGTTATTGCTGGCTTAGCTGGGTTTTGACCGCAGTTTCTGCCGGTTTCGGCTGGCCATCGGACGTCAACAGACCGAAATTCTTCTCGCGGTCATTGCTGCCGGTGTCGCTGTTTTTCCATTCGTAGATCGAGGTCAGGGCAATGTTGCGGGTTTTGATATCGGCGACGAATGCGCTGATTTTGCTGGCCTGACCCTCAATCCCGCCGTTGGAGGCGAGCGCCGAGATGCCCCATTCGCTGATCACCCCCGGCAGATGGAAATTCTGCTGGATAAACGCCTGGGCGTTGCTGATCTGCGTGCCGCTCATGCCGTAGGGATGGTAGGAAACCGCGTTGAGACATTTGGGGTATTCGCTGACGATTCGGTTGAGTGCCACGGTGGACGCCGAGCCGGCAGTCGGCGGCCGGGCGAAGCCAAAACCGATCACCGGGACGGTCTGGGGCTTGTCTTGCAGGGTCTTGCACGCAGCGCTCATGAACGGCACGAACGTCGTATCGAAATTGCCGGTCGGCCAGTAGGTGCCAAGGTCCGGCTCATTCCATAGCTCGATCGCCACCAGTTGTGAGCCATAGGTCGCTGCCAGGCTGGTCAGCGCGTTGGCATACGCGACCCCCGCATTCGCCAGATCATTGGCCGGTAACGGCTTGGTCGCGCGCAGGGTCATCAACACCGGCAGACCGGCCGCGCGGGCCACGGCGAAGGCATCACTGATCTGCTTCTGGTAGGCCGCGCTGGGCAGGCTGTCAGTCCATACGCCAAAGCGCACGAAACTGAAGCCGGTGGCTTTGACGCGCTCGGCGTCGGCTGCGGAGAAGGTCTGGACCTTGACCTGAACCCCGATGGTTTTATTGGCGGGCAATGCCGGGAACAGTTCATTGGCTTGGCTCTGGCCGGTTGCCGCCAGCAGTAACAGGGTCAGGGCGCTCAGGGGTTTGAGATGGGCTGATTTCATGTCGGTTCTCCGGGTGAGAAGTGACAACGGCGAAAAGATATCTCGAGATAACTGTTTCGAAACTGACAATGGCACTAAGTGCGCCGATGTTATTTTTTGTCAGGAAAACAAGACCTGAAAATCACAGTTATTTTTAGTCCGTTAATTGTGTTTTGGCGGCTTTTGACCCTGTGGTACTTAATACGCTGGTACTAACAGGGCGAATCTATTTCTGAGTGCAGAATGATCTAGTGGGTTCATTAAGATCCGCTCTAGATGTTGGCAGAATGATATTACACAGGAATGTAAACCTTGTTCAAAAAGATCCTCGTCGTGTGCGTTGGCAATATTTGCCGAAGTCCGACAGCAGAACTTCTGCTGCGTAACGCGCTGACCCCCTCAACCATTTCGGTGACTTCCGCAGGTCTCTCTGCGCGGGTCGGCGAAGGCATGGAAGCCTCGGCGCGCCAGGTGCTGGAAGACCACGGGCACAGCGCCGAGGGTTTCCGGGCCCGGCAATTGACCGCCGATATCGTCAATGAATCAGACCTGATTCTGGTCATGGAAAAACAACATGTGAATCAGGTGCTGAAGATTGCCTCGCACGCCCGAGGCAAAGTATTTCTTCTCGGCAAGTGGCAGAGCGAACGAGAAATACAGGATCCGTATCGTCAAGGTAAGGCCGCTTTTATTCATGCCCATGCATTGATTGAAGATGCTGTTAGCTCGTGGGCGCAGCGCCTCGGACATTGATGAACATTCTTCAGATCAGTGAATGGTAAGAAAGACTTATGCAGTTACCGTCAGTAATCGCCAACCGTGATAACGATCAAGACAGTATTGATCTTCTCGGCATATTTGGCAGTTTAATCGACCAGAAATGGTTGATCGGTGCATTCACCGGTGCATTCATGGCCGCCGGCGTTGCCTATGCGGTATTGGCGACGCCGGTGTACCTGGCGAACGCGCTGGTGCAGGTCGAACCGAAAAAGAACGACATGCTCGGCTTTTCCGACCTCAGCAGCATGCTCGGCGGGCAATCGCCGTCGGTGACCGAAATCGGCATCATCAAGTCCCGGGCGGTGATCGGCAAAACCGTCGACGACCTGCGCCTGGATATCGACGTCACGCCCAACACCTTCCCGGTGGTCGGCGGTTTTCTCGCCCGGCGTTATCGCGGCGAAACCGAGTTCAGCGTGGCGCCGCCGCGTTTTGGCTTCAACAGCTACGCCTGGGGTGGCGAGCGTCTGGAATTTACCCGGCTCAATCTGCCCAAAGAGTTGTTGGGCAAGAAGCTCACCCTGGTGGCTGGTGAACAACAGCGCTTTCAGTTGCTCGATGACAACGACAACCTGCTGGTCGAGGGCGTCGCCGGCGAAGCCTTCGCCCAGGACGGCGTCGAAGGTTTGATCGAGCGCCTGCAAGCCAACCCGGGCACGCGCTTTGAAGTGGTGCGCAATCCACGGATCGTGACCATTCAGGGTTACCAGGATGCGCTGGATATCTCCGAGCAAGGTAAAGAGTCGGGGATTATCCGTCTGGCGCTGGCCAGTGCCGATGCCGCCGAGGCGGTGAAGATCCTCAACAAGATCGCCGCGCTCTACGTGGATCAGAACGTGCGCCGCACCTCGGCGGAAGCAGCGCAGAGCCTGGCGTTCCTGCAAAGTCAGTTGCCGCAGGTCAAGCGTGATCTGGCCAAGGCCAGCGATGCGCTCAACGCGTATCAGACCCACGGCAAGACGGTGAACATTTCCCTGGAAACCCAGTCGGTGCTCGGTCAGTCCGTGGCGCTGGAAACGCGGATTTCCGAGCTGAAAATGCAGCAGGCGGAAATGGATCGCAAGTTCACCAAGCAGCATCCGGCGTATCGCGCCTTGATGTCGCAGATTGGTGAGTTGGCCCAGCAGCAGAAGTCGCTGGAAGGCAAGGTCGGCGATCTGCCGGCCACGCAGCAGGAGCTGCTCAACCTGACCCGCGATGTGGAAGTCGCCTCGCAGATCTATACGCAGTTGCTGAACAAATCCCAGGAGCTGGACATCGTCCGCGCCGGTGCGGTGGGCAACGTGCGTTTGATCGACCCGGCGGATGTTGACCTGAGCAGCCCGGTCAAACCGAAAAAAGCCCTGATCGTGCTGATCGCAACGTTCCTCGGCGCCTTTGTCGGCGTAGCCCTGGTGCTGTTGCGCAAATCGTTGAGCAAAGGTCTGGAAGGGCCGGAAGCCATCGAACAGCTCGGGCTGCCGGTGTACGCCTCGATTCCCTACAGCGCCTTGCAGCGCGACGAGGACACGAAAAAGGGCCGGGCCAAAATCACCGCCGAAACACCGGCCTATCTGCTGGCGCTGCGCAACCCGACCGACCTGTCCATCGAGTCGATCCGCAGCCTGCGCACCTGTCTGCACTTTGCCGCGCTGGACTCGACCAACAACCGCATCATGATCTCCGGCCCCAGCCCGCAGGTCGGCAAGACCTTCGTCTCCTCCAACCTCGCCGCGGTCATGGCGCAGAGCGGTCAGCGCGTGTTGCTGATCGACGCCGACATGCGCAAGGGCCATCTGCACAAGACGCTGAATGTGCCGATCGCCAATGGCCTGTCGGATCTGCTGGTCAAGCGCTGCAGCATCGAGCAGGCGATCAACACGGTGGAAATCGACAACCTGCACTTCATCAGCCGTGGTCAGGTTCCGCCGAATCCCTCCGAGTTGCTGATGCATGCCAACTTCCGCGACCTGCTCGCCGAACTGAGTCAGCGCTACGACGTGGTGATCATCGATACGCCGCCACTGCTCGCAGTGACGGACGCGGCGATTGTCGGGCGTGAAGCCGGGATCAGCCTGATCGTCACGCGGTTTGCGGTAAACCCGGCCAAGGAAATTGAAGCGACCATTCGCCGCTTCGCGCAGAACGGCATCGAGCTCAAGGGCGCAGTGTTCAACGGCGTCGAGAAGCGCGCTGCCAGCTACTACGGCAATGGCAGCTATGGCTATTACAACTACGAATACGCGTCGGACAAATCCTGAGATTCAGGGACGTTCCAACAGGCATGAAAGTGGGTGGGTTGTGAAGAAAATACTGCACGTGGCTGAAACGATAAAAGGTGGGGTCGCCACCGTTATCCGCACCATCTCGGCGTCGCCCGAAGGCCAGGATTCGAATTACGAGCTGGTCTATCTGGTGCCGCTCGACCAGAAACAAGAGCTGCACGGCATCGATGCACAGCAGATTCGCACGTTCGAACGCAGCGGGCGGGATGTGCGTTCGCTGCTGCGATTTGCCTGGCAACTGACCCGAGTGATGCTCAAGGAAAAACCCGATGTGGTGCATTTGCACAGCACCTTTTCCGGGGTAATCGGCCGCGTGGTCTGTGTGCTTCTGCGACCGTGGCGCAAGCCGAAAATCGTCTACTGCCCGCACGCCTTTTCGTTCCTGATGGAAAGCTCGCCGACCAAGCAGAAGATCTACGCATGGATCGAGCGGGTCCTGCAGAGAGTCACCGACGTGATCATCTGCGTCAGCCGCTACGAGATGGACAAGGCTGCGCGGTTCGGCATTCAGCGCTCGCGCATGAAGCTGATCTACAACGGCATCCACCAGCGTGACGAAACACCGAAGACCGAGAGCCCCGCGCCGATTCATCTGCTGTTCGTCGGTCGCCTCGACTACCAGAAAGGTTTCGACGTGTTGCTCAAGGCCTTCGCCAAGGTGCAGCGCCGTGATCTGAAACTCACAGTGGTCGGCAGTGCGGTCAACGAGGACACGGTCGAGTGCCCCGAGATGGACGCGGTCGAGTACCTGCCGTGGGTCACGCCGGCTGAAGTGCAGGCGCTGTATCAACAGGCCGACGCGCTGATCGTTCCGAGCCGCTGGGAAGGTTTTGCCATGGTGCCGCTGGAAGGCATGGCCATGGGTTTGCCGGTGATCGCCAGCAACTGCACGTCGCTGCCCGAACTGGTCACCCATGAAGTGTCCGGCTACGTCTTTCCCACCGGTGATCATCAGGCGCTGGCCGACGTGCTGGCGCGAATCCAGAAGCCGCGGTTGCTCGACCTCGGCAGCGAAGGCCGGAACATCGTGCGCGAGCGTTTCAGCGCCGCGCTGATGATCCGCCAGACCTACGACGTGTATTGCGCTCCCACCTATTAAGTAGAACTCAGCTTATGAACGTAACGATTTTGCATGGCTACAGTGCCTCCAACTCCGGTGACGGCCTGCTCGTCGATCTGGCCATCGCGTTGGTGCAGCGCAACTTTGGCGAAGACACCGCGATCAATGTCGTGGCATCCGACCCGCAGTCTTTCGCCTACCTGCCGCACCCGCGTTTCGACGCGCCGGTGATGGCGGCCAAGGGCCTGGGGCGGGTCAAGCAGGCAGTGTTTCTCAATCAGTCGTATGCCGGGCTGGCGGATCTGCTGCGCAAGACTGATCTGATCGTCGGCGTCGGTGGCGGCTACATGCGCTCGAAAAGTGCCTTCGAACACATCAAGCTCAAACTCGGCCACGCCAAGCAACTGGAAACGGCGATCCTCAGCAAAGTGCCGTCGGTGTACCTGCCGCAAAGCATCGGCCCGTTCCATGGCGAGAGCCGCAAGATCGTCGATCACTACGCCAGCGCTGACGCGGTGTTCGTGCGCGATAACCGCTCCTCGGCAATGTTCGATGCCTGCGAAAACGTCTATCGCGCGCCGGATCTGGCGGTGCAGTCACTGGCCAGCAAGATCCTTCAGCAACCGAAGTTCACCCGCTGTGCCGCGTCGCCGGCCACCGTGTGCGTGGTGCTGCGCAAGCCACCGGAGTGGAGCAAGGAAAAGAAGGTCGCCTACGTCGCCAACCTGAAGTTGCTGCTGCAGCGCCTGAAGAACAAAAGCAAAGTCGTCTGCGCGGTGCAGAGCGCCGTTCGCGGCAACGATGACGGTGCGTTCTATCGCGAACTGGGCATCAGCGAGGACCTGCTGTCGTTGAAGGCGACGATTGCCAAATATCAGCCGGACCTGGTGATCTCGGTGCGCCTGCACGGCGCCATCGAATCGTTGCTGTCCGGTGTCCCGGCGTACCACATCAGCTATGAGCGCAAAGGCTTTGGCGCCTATCAGGACATGGGCGTGGAAGACTGGGTGATCAATGGCGGCGACATCAATGTCGACCAGATCATCGACACCGTTTATGCGCCGAATGCCCTGTCGAATTTCGGCAAGCGCCTGACCGACACTTGCCGCGAAATCGAAGCCAAGACGGTGATGATGGACGAGATCATCAAAGGCGTCGTTCGATGATATTTCGCTTGCTGCTGCGCGGCGGAGCCTTGGGCGCGAAGTTTCTGCTGGTGTTGGCCATCACCCATTACCTGGGCTACGAAGCGCTGGGGTTTTATGGCGTGGTGGTCGCCGCGTCGCTGATCGCTTCGAAGTTCTACAGCGTTGGTTTCAGTTCCGAGATCAACCGGCTGATCAGCGTCGGCGGCAGCTCGCGGCGGGTGGTCGACAAAGTCCTGCTGCTGTACCTGGCGGTGGGGCTGCTGCTGTCGCTGCTGACAGTGGGGATTTACTCGCTGTTTCAGCAGGTCGAGGCGAGCACCGCGCTGATCCTCTGCGTGACGCTGGTGTTGCTCACCGAACACCTGTCGTTCGAGATCAATTCGTTCGTGTTTTCCGCGCAGAAAGCCACGGCGGGCGCGCTGCTGTTCTTTATCAAGACCGGCCTCTGGGCGCTGCTGGCCGTGGGCGGGATGATGCTCGACTGGGTCTCCGGCATCGCCAGTGTGCTGTGGTTGTGGGTAGCCGCCAACGTGTTGGTGATCATTGCCGGTTACCTGATTGTGGTGAACGTGCACAAGGGCCGGGTCAGCGAAGCACTGACGACCGCGACCGTGTGGAAGGCCGGGCTGCCGTTCTATTTTGGTACGGGTTTGATCGCGCTGAGTCAGTACGCCGAGCGCTTTCTGATTGCCGACCTCGAACCCTACGCCAGCCTCGGTAAATACGTGTACGCGTGGTCGGCGGCCAACACCTTGCAGGCCTTGTCATACGCAGTGGTGGCAGTGGTCGGTATTCCGGTGTTGGCCAAGCGCTTTCAGGCGGATCAGCAGGCATTTACGGTCAAGCAATTGTTCGTCAACAAATGGGTGATGCGCTCGTTGGTGGTGTCGGCGGCGGTGGCGGTGTTGATCTATCTGTTCTTCAACGTGGTGCTCGATTATGTCGCCAGCAGCGTGCCGCGTCCGGATAACGCGATCCTTGGCGTGCTGATCTTTTCCTTTGCCCTGCGGGCCATCGGCGACATCGTCTGGGGCGGTCTTATCGCTTCGAAAAACAGTCGGGTGTCATTCGCCAGCGCGGCGATCTGCCTGCTGGTGTCGGTGCCGGTCAGCTACCTGCTGATCAAGCACTATTCGATTTATGGCGCGGCGTGGGGCAATGTCTTCGCGATCATCGTCCAGCTCGGGGTGATCGCCGTGTTGACTCGGGCGACCCGTGCCAAAGGGGCGCTGGCATGGGGTTGAAGTTGCCGTGCATCGAGTTTCGCGGCCGCAGACTCGATTCCTCGCTGTCGTTCCTGATTCTGTTCACCGGATTGTTCCTGTCGGTGGCGATGCCGCTGCTGATCCCGCGCGCTCCGGGCCCGGATGCCATGACCCTATGGTCGTCCTACGCCCGCGCCGACAACTGCAATTTCTGGAACCCGTTCTCGCCGGATCGCTCCTCCTACGAGTGTTCGGCCTTCCTGCTGCGGCCCACCGGGATCAACCTGACCAACGCCTGGGCCTACGGGATGTTCTGCAATTTCTTCCTCACGGCGATTCCGGTGGTGGTGTTCCGGCGCATGCCGCTCGCGATCTTCGGCACCCTGTGTCTGTGGGGGATTGTGCGTTCGTTTTTTCTGGAAAACCTGACCAAGGAAATCATCGTTTCGGTAGCGGTGCTGAGCATTTTGTTCAGCTCGCTGACGCGCAAATATCGCGGCGGCTTTTTCCTCTCAGCGGTGATCTACGGCGTGCTGATCCGGCCTTACTGGATTCTGTTTTCGCTGTCGTGGGTCGGCGTCTGCGTGATGAAGAAGTACGTGTCGCGCTTCACCTTCTTCCTGATGCTGTTCCTGTTTTATCTGGCAGTGGCCATGGCGATCCAGCTGGCCCTGGGCTTTCCAGTGTCATCGATTCGCGCCAGCAACAACGAGTTGCGCACGGCGGGGGAGGAGGGTTCGAAATCGCTGATCGTTTCGTGGCTCAGCGGCAGTGACTTCGTCTCGCAGGCGCTGGACTCGATGATCATCTTCTTCCGGCTGTCGTTCCCGGTGGAGCTGATTCTGTTGTCCGGGCCGGGCCAGGTGATCTTCGTCGCGCTGATGATCATGACCGCGTTGCTGCTGTTCAAAGTCATCACCTCCACCGACTACAAAGGCGCGCCGATCGAGACCAAACCCAAGGAACTGATCGCGATTCCGCTGGCGTTCCTGCTGGTGCAGGGTTTGTTCGAGCCGGACTTCGGCTCCTTCGCCCGGCACTTTTCCATGGTGGTGCCGGTGTTGTTTGTCGGTCTGGGCCTGATGTTGCGCGCGAACAAACCGGTGCGGGTTGAATCACGAGTTCTGAATTGAGGCAGGTGTTTATGTCGAGCAAGAAAAAATCGCTGGAGATCGAAACCCTGCGGGGTCTGGCGTGCCTGCTGCTGGTGCTCTATCACGTCATTGGCCCGTTGGGCGGAGGCCTGAAGATCGATCTCGGCTCGCCGTTCCGGGTGATCGCCGACTCGATGGTGTACGTGCGCATGCCGCTGTTCACCTTCATTTCCGGCTACATCTATTCGATCTACAAAATTCGCGGCAATGACTTTTCCGCATTCTTCAGCGGCAAGGTGCGACGGCTGATCGTGCCGCTGTTTTGTGTCGGCGTGCCGTTCTCGGTGTTGCAGGCGGTGGGGCCGGGGGTGAACAAGGACGTCGGGATGATCGACGCGTTGTTATCGTTCTGGGTGCCGGTCAATCACTTCTGGTTCCTGCAGGCGGTGTTCATCATTTTCATGTTCGTCGGCCTGCTGGAATGGCGCGGGATGCTGCGCTCGATGACGCGCTTGTATCTGCTGTTCGCCTTCGCCGCGGCAGTGTTTCTGTTGCCGCCGTTCAAGCTCGATGCGTTCGGCATCAATGGCGCGATTTACCTGCTGCCGTTTTTTGTGGCGGGGATGATCGGTCAGGAAAATGTCGAGGCGTTGAAGCAACGGTTCAAGGTGATCGGGCCGCTGGTGTTTGTGCTGATCTCGCTGACGCTGCTGTACGTGGCGGCGATTGATCGTGAGTTGATCGTCGACCGCCGCAGCCTGATCGGTCTGACCGTGGGGTGTGTGTCCTGCATTGCTTTGCTGTCGAGTGACATGCGCTCGAAGTGGCTGACCTGGCTGGGCGGCTACTCTTACGCGATCTTTCTGTTCCATGTGCTGTTCGCGGCGACTTCGCGGTTTGTCATGGGGCGGCTGGGGGTGAAAGACGAAAGCATTCTGGTGCTCAGTGGGCTGCTGTTTGGTCTGTTGGGGCCGGTGGTGCTGTCGATGATTTTCAGTCGCTTCAATGTCACTTCGGTGCTGTTTCTCGGCGAGCGTGCGGCGAAGAAAAAAACGGTGGCGAGCGTTACTCCGGTGGTGCAGACCCAACGGATTTAATGTCGTACACCATTCCCTGTAGGAGCTGCGGCACGCTGCGATCTTTTGATGTTGATGTCAAAAAGATCGCAGCCTCGTTTCACTCGACAGCTCCTACAGGGGATTGGCGTATGACGTCGATCCAATGTGGGAGCGAGCCTGCTCGCGAAGGGGCCATTCCAGACTGAAGGAAATAATGCATGTTGGCAGTAAATGACGCTCAGCCCGTCGCGGCGTCGGTGGTGGAAGTGGGCGATGCCCGCGAGCGCTTTGCGCAGTGGCGCGAAGGCAAGGCCGGGAAGGTCTTGTCGGTCTCGGTGATCGGCGACAGCTACAGCGCCGGGCAGGATTTCTACCTGAACAAACTGGTGCAGCGCGTGGCCGGCGAAGTGGGTTTTGCCGGCCCCGGTTACGTCGGTTTCAACCATGGCGCGGCGCTGGGCGGCACGCATTTCAAATACACCCGCAGCAGCGAAAAATACTTCGGTGGTGGCTGGCAAGTGTCCGGCCTCGGCCAAGCCAGCCCCGACAGCCGCACGGTGACCGGCAAGCCCGGCGCCTGGCTGCAAATCGATGCCAGCCCGACACCCGCCATCGACACCCAAGTCACCCAGGCGAAATTGCTCTATCTGGGCAACGGCGAAGCCAGTGAGCTGCGCTACCGCTGGACACCCTCGGAGGACTGGCAGCCATTGACGCTCAAGGGTTCGGGCGTACAGGAAGTACCGCTCGCAGGTCTCTCTTCAGCGCCAGACTGGTCATTCAAACTGGAAGTGGTGAAGGGCGCACCGACCTTGTTTGGCTTGTGGATGAGCAACGAACAGAGCGGCGTGCGGGTTTCGAAACTGGCAGCCTCCGGCGCGGCCTCTGCGGACTTTTATCACAACGATCCGCAATGGCAGGTGCAGTGGAAAGCCGCCGTGTCGAAGATCCCCGCCGACGTTTACCTGATCATGCTCGGTGGCAACGATCAAGGCTTCGGGGTCAAACCCGAACAGTACCTGCACAACGTTCAGGGCCTGGTGGCGATGATCCGCGAGATCCAACCGGCGGCGAGCATCAACCTGATCATGCGTCAGGACACCACGCGTTCCAGCACCTATCCGATGTCGGCGTATGCACAGGTCTTGCAGCCGTGGGCGCACGAGCAGCAGCTGGGCTTTGCCAATCTGCAATGCGCGTTCGGCCCTGACGTCAAACGCTATGCGGCGGCGATGATCGGCCCGGACAAGATTCATCCGCAGCCGGCCACGGGCGGGAAGGTGATTGCTGATTACTTCTACCGCTGGATTGTCAGTGGCATCAACACAGACAGTTGCGACCCCACCAAATCCCTGTAGGAGCTGCCGAAGGCTGCGATCTTTTGATCTTAAAAACAAGATCAAAAGATCGCAGCCTTCGGCAGCTCCTACAGGGGGAGCGCTTATTGGAATTGGTCTATCTGGCTCAGGAGCTCCGCGGTCTTCTGCGGCATCAGTTGCGTGGCACACCGGGTCTCGACATTGATGATGATCGCCGGTTCGTTGCAGCACAGGCGTACGCGGAAGCGCCAGTCGCTGAAGATCACCTTCAGCCCATCACGATCGTCCATTTCCAGCGCCTGCTCGGCATACAGTCTTTTCAGATGGGCGAGCAGGGGATAGGGATCCGCCAGCGTGCGGCGAATGTCGCCGGACGAGGGAAACATGCCGATGCGTTCCACCAGCAAAATACTGCCCAGCCACGACTCGTTGGCGCTGGGCAACGGCTGATGGTGTGACAGCCAGCTCACCGTGCCGAGGTTGCCCACCTCCCGTTCAATCTCTGCTGCATGCTGTGCCATGTTCATGGGTTGCCTCCTGAAAAGAGAAGTGGGCGGGGACCGTCTCAGCGGCCCTTGAGGTAGACGTTGTCGTAGCAGAAGTTGGTCGCCTGCAGGTAACCCTCGGCGTCGCCGCAGTCAAAGCGCAGGCCCTTGAACTTGTAAGCCAGCACGCAACCGTTCTGCGCCTGTTTCATCAGCGCGTCGGTGATCTGGATCTCGCCGCCCTTGCCCGGTTGGGTGTCGGCGATCAGGTCGAAGATGTCCGGCGTCAGGATGTAGCGGCCGATGATCGCCAGGTTCGACGGCGCGTCCTGCGGCGCCGGTTTTTCCACCATGTTATTGACCCGGTAGATGCCCTCGGAAATCAGCTCGCCGGCGATCACCCCGTATTTGTGGGTCTGGTCGGCCGGGACTTCCTGGATGGCGACGATCGAGCAGCGGAATTTCTTGTACAGCTGGATCATCTGCGACAGCACGCCGTCACCTTCCAGGTTCAGGCACAGGTCATCGGCCAGCACCACGGCGAAAGGTTCATCGCCGATCAACGGGCGGCCGCTGAGAATCGCGTGACCGAGGCCCTTCATTTCCACCTGACGGGTGTAGGAGAAGGTGCAGGTGTCGATCAGCTCGCGGGTGCCGGCGAGGAACTTCTCTTTCTCGGTGCCGCGGATCTGGTGTTCGAGTTCGTAGCTGATGTCGAAGTGGTCTTCCAGCGCACGCTTGCCCCGACCGGTGACGATGGCCATGTGTTGCAGGCCGGCGTCCCGTGCTTCTTCAACGGCGTATTCGATCAACGGCTTGTTGACGATCGGCAGCATTTCTTTCGGCATGGCTTTGGTCGCCGGCAAGAAACGCGTGCCGTAACCGGCAGCGGGGAACAAACATTTACGAATCATAAAAGTATCCTGGACAGTCATGGAACACAGGCAACGGGTGCGCGCACTTATCAAAGCGCACAAGTTTCAATGATTATTGAACGAGTACTTTAATACCTGAGTCAGGTTGTTAATGGCAATTAGCGCAGGGGGTAAAACATGACAATGTTATGAGATGTCGGTAATGACGTTGTTAGTTATTTTTAGTCGGTATCTGTTGATAGTGATGAGTGTACTTGGGGTGCTAATAAGTACCGGGCAATACAGTTTGACCTGCAAAAATATTTATTGCCAGTGGTTGAACTAATTTTGTTTAAGGCTGTTGTCGTCCTTATTTGTGTGGTGCGCCACAGAATCAATGAAAGGGACTTGACAGGCTACTTGTCACTTATCCAATGACGGACCGCGCTATGAAGATTCTGGTAACGGGTGGCGCTGGCTATATCGGCTCGCACACCACACTTGCGCTGCTTGAAGCAGGTTATGAAGTTGTTGTACTGGATAATCTTTGCAACAGCAGCGATGCGGCATTGCACGCGATAGAAGGTATCTGCGGCAAAAGCGCGTTGATGATTCGCGGCGATGTCTGCGACCGGGCGTTGCTCGACCGGATTTTCCGCGAGCATGCGATCGACGCGGTGCTGCATTTTGCCGGGCTCAAAGCCGTCGGCGAGAGCGTGCGCAAGCCGCTGGATTACTACGAAAACAACGTCGGCGGCAGCATCACGCTGTGTCAGTCGATGGCCGCAGCGGGGGTGTTCCGGCTGGTGTTCAGTTCGTCGGCCACGGTGTACGGCGAGCCTGAGCAGATGCCGATACGCGAGGATTTCCCCACCGGCATTCCGACCAATCCCTATGGTCAATCCAAGCTGATCGTCGAGAACGTGCTGCGCGACCTGAGTCAGGCCGAACCGCGCTGGAGCATCGCCTTGCTGCGTTACTTCAACCCGATCGGCGCGCATCACAGCGGGCATATGGGCGAAGACCCCAGCGGCATTCCCAATAACCTGCTGCCATACATCAGCCAAGTCGCAGTCGGCAGCCTGCAGGAACTGTCGATTTTCGGCGACGATTACCCGACGATCGACGGCACCGGGGTGCGCGATTACATCCACGTCGTCGACCTCGCCGATGGCCATCTCAAAGCCTTGCAATCGATTGCCGACCGTCCGGGCATTCATACCTGGAACCTCGGCACCGGTGACGGCTACAGCGTGATGCAAGTGCTGCATGCCTTCGAACAGGCCAGCGGGCGACCCGTGCCGTACCGGGTGATGCCACGGCGCAGCGGGGACATCGCCGAGAGCTGGGCCGACGCCTCGAAAGCGCAAAAAGAACTCGGCTGGAAAGCCACGCGCAGTCTGCAGGACATGGTCACCGATACCTGGCGCTGGCAATCGAATCATCCGCGCGGTTATCTCGAATGATGTCGTTCTAATACTGAATGTTAGTTTCGGTCAGCTGTTAGATATCGTCGGGAAAATACGCTGGAAATGCCTTTTGCAAGTCCGTAGATATAAACCTGCCGTTCGACTTTTATCAGTTGGGTAAGACTGTGAAAGAACGACGGATCTTGTTCGCGCTTTTCGCGGACTTGAACGCTACCACCGCTAACTCAGGCCGGTTTTTAACAGGTCGAATGTTAGAAAGGAGTTGATATGAAAAAAGTGATGGCGATTGCCCTGTTGACGATGTTGAGCAACTGGGCGTCCGCTGCTGAAGCGCCGCTAACTGCGGTAACCAATGTATCTGGCAGTGTTGCGGCTTCTACAGCGCCTGCTGCCAGTACTGCAATGGTTGCCAGTGCAGTCGCAGCGTCCAACAGCGGCGGAAGTGCCAACGGCGGTACCACTGGCACCACCGGTACTACCGGCACCACCGGCACGCACAACTAACAGGAACATTTGTTAGTGCAGTACAGGGTCGCCCGACGCAAGTCGGGTGACTTTATTTTTAGATTCGCCCTTGAATAGCGTAGTGCCATTATGACTCGTAGTTTTTCTCTTTTGCTGTTGGCAAGTATCGCTTTGCAAGGTTGCATGTTTTCCCCCGGCCAGTACCTGAGCACCGGCGACATCACGCGCCAGGGCGCCAGCGAAAGCAGTCGGGTCGAGTTGATCCCGATCACGCCCAAGTTGATCTCGATGACCCGTGCCACGCAGAAGCGTGAGACGGTGCCGGCGGAACTGTTGGCAACGCCTGCGGAATACCGCATCGGCAGCAACGATGTGCTGTACATCACGGTCTGGGATCATCCGGAGCTGACCGCGCCATCGGGGGCACAACAGCAGATCGACGCCAACGGTCGACTGGTGCGCTCCGATGGCACGCTGTACTACCCGTTCATCAAGGAAGTGCAGGCGGCCGGCAAGACTATTCAACAGCTGCGCTCGGACATCGAAACCCGGCTGTCGGCGTTCATCGCCGAGCCGCAGGTGGATGTCGCGGTGCTGCGTTTTGCCAGTCAGAAAGTGGTGGTTTCCGGCGCCGTGGCCAAGGCCGGGCCACAACCGATTTCCACCAACCCGCTGAGCGTGGTCGAAGCCCTCGGTACTGCCGGCATCGACACCAATAACGCCGACCTGTCGGGCCTGCTGCTGACCCGCAATGGCCGGGTGTATCCGCTCAATCTCGACTCGCTCAACCAGCAGGATTCCGAGTTGCAGCACGTCTTCCTCAAGGGCGGCGATCAGCTGTACCTGCCGTACAACGACAACAAGCGCATCTACGTCATGGGCGAAGTCAATCAGCCCCGTGCGCTGAGTTTCAAGACCGCGACGATGAACCTCTCCGACGTGCTCGGTTCGGTCGGCGGTCTGAGCCAGACCACCTCCAACGGCAACGCGGTGTACGTGATTCGCGGGGTGGAAAACCTCGATGTCGAGCCGGCGAAGATCTATCAACTGGAAGCCCAGTCGCCGACCGCCATGGCACTCGCTTCGCACTTTGAAGTGCGTCCACAGGACGTGGTGTACGTCGGCCCGGCCAACGTCACGCGCTGGAACCGCTTCATCAGCCAACTGGTGCCGTCGGCATCGATTGTCGGGACCGGGGCTTCCGCTGCGAAGAACTGGAGCGAATTCAGTAACAACAGCAAATAAGGCCGACCGTGAAAACCTTGAAAGTTGGCGTCTGCCTGATGGCGGCCTTGATGTTGTGTGGCTGTAACCCGCTGATGACCGCTTCGGTGCGCAACCTCAAGTCGGCGGTGATCGGCCCGGACGAGCTGGACGTGAGCGCGGCCCAGGTGGCCGAGGTCAAGTATCCGCAAGTCAAACTGACCACGCCGTCCGGCTCCGGGGTGCTGGCGCTGGTGCGCGAGCGTGAAGACCTGCAGTTCTGGGTCGCCTCCGGCAAACAGGTGTTGCTGCTGCGTGATGGTCTCGCCGTGCGCACCATCGGCCTCGGCGTCGAGGGCGACCTGGACGGTACGCGGCTGGCCGACAACGCGCCGTTCAAACGCGGCCTGCATCAAGTCGCCGACGGGTTCACCAGTCAGCGCTGGATCGACCTGTACAAGGGCCAGGAAGTCGGCTTGATCGTCAACAGCCGGTTCTCTCGCCGATCCACGCAAACCCTGCAAATTCTCGACAAGGAATACACCGTGCTGCGTGTCGACGAACGTATCGACGTCCCGGCGATCGGGCTGCGCGCGACCAACCATTACTGGGTCGATCCGCTGGACGGATTCATCCTGCAGAGCGAGCAGCAACTGACCACGCAACTGCGCGTGCGCATCGTGCAACTGACCCCTGATCGCAGGCATCTGCCGTGAAGCGCCTACGGATGTTATCGGCGGGTTTGCTGTTGCTCAGCGGCGTCAGTCAGGCGACGGTCACGGTCAGCGGCGATGTCGCCAACCCGGGGCCGGTGGAATTGCCTCCGGGCGGGCGCTTGCTCGACGTGATCAGCGTGGCGGTGCCGAATGCCGAAGGTTACTGGCTGGCCGGCGTGTTGCTGCGCCAGTCGTTGCTGGAACAGCAGGCGCGGCTCAAGGCCGGGGTGTTGTTCGATCTCGATGTGTTGCAGCGCATGGCTTCGTTGTTTGACCGACCGAGTCGTGCGGCGCTGGCGCTGCGCCTGGCTGAGCAGGTGCGGCAAATGCCGGTCACCGGGCGTCAGGTCGCGGACCTCGATCCGGTCGCGGTAGAAGTCGGTTTCGCGCGCAACATTCGGCTCGACGATGGCGATCGCCTGATCTACCCGAAACGGGTCGACGAGGTGCAAGTGTTGGGCGCGGTTGCCGAAACCTGTCACCTGCCTTATCAGCCCTTGCTGGAGGCGCGCGAATACCTGGAAAGCTGTACGCCGCTGGACGATGCCGAGGCCGATTACCTGTGGCTGATCCAGCCCAATGGTGCGGTGCGGCGCGTGGGTATCGCGCACTGGAATCGCGAGAGCGGGCAGTTCCCCGTGGCCGGCAGCAAGATTCTGGTGCCGGTGAAAAACGATGATCTGGATCCGCCTGTTCCTGAACTGAATCAGCAGTTGGCCGAATTGATTGCCACGCAGCTGGCTGAGGTGGTTCGTTGAAGTTACGTTTTGCAGCTGTGTTGTTATTGCCGTGCGGTCTGGTGCATGCCGAGCCGCGTATTACCCAAAATGATTTCGGCGGCACCGGTCTGTTGCAGACCCCGACTGCACGCATGGCCCCGGCCGGAGAGCTGAGCGTCAACGCCAACCGCACCGAGCCTTACAGCCGCTACAGCGTGTCGTTGCAGCCACTGGACTGGCTCGAAGGCTCGTTCCGCTACACCGCGATCACCAACCGGCCGTACGGCTCCGAGGCGCTGAGTGGCAGCCAGAGCTACAAGGACAAGGCGGTCGACGCCAAAGTCCGGCTGTGGCAGGAAAGCCACTGGGCGCCGGAAGTCGCGCTGGGCTTCCGAGACATCGGTGGTACGGGCTTGTTCTCCAGTGAATTTTTCGTCGCCAACAAACGCTTCGACAATTTCGATTTCAGCGCCGGTATTGCCTGGGGTTATCTCGGGAATCGCGGTGATCTCGACAATCCGCTGGGCTACGTCAGTGATCGCTTTGACACCCGACCGGCCCTTGAGGGTACCGGTGACGTCAACTCCGGCTCGTACTTTCGCGGCCGACCGTCGTTCTTCGGTGGTGTGAGCTATCAGACGCCGTGGGATCGACTCAACCTGAAACTCGAATACGAAGGCAACGACTACAAGCACGAGCCGAAGGACAACGTGATCAAGCAGGACTCGCCGATCAACTTCGGCGCGGTGTTCAAGGTGGCCGATTCGGTGGACGTCAGCGCGGCCTGGGAACGTGGCAACACGGCGATGTTCGGCATCACCTTCCACACCAATTTCGTCAGCCGCAAGGCGCCGGCCAAGATCTACGACCCGACGCCGGAACCACTGCCGGCGAAGATACCGACCACGCCGATGGAACAGGTCAACTGGGCCAACGTATCGCAGCGCCTGCAGCAGAATGCCGGGTACAAGGTCGAGCGCATCAGTCAGCGTGATTCCGAGCTGATCGTCTACGGCGAGCAGCAGCGCTACTTCCATTCGTCCAAGGCTGTTGGCCGCGCGAGCCGGATTCTCGATAACAGTGTGAACGACGACATCAACTGGTTCACCGTGGTCAACAAGCGCTACGACCTGGCGCTGGAAGAGACCAGCGTGCCGCGTCAGACCTTCCGCGAAGTGATCAACAACGAGGAGCCGCTGGAGTCGCTGCACCGCACCACCGAGATCAACCCGGCGATGCCGCACAACGAGAAAACCCTCTACAGCGAAGCGCCGCAGCACTTCAATTATGGCGTTGGGCTGGGCTTCAAGCAGAACGTTGGCGGCCCGGATGGTTTGCTCTATCAATTCAGTGCCGACGCGGACGCCGAGTACCGCTTCAACCGCAACACCTGGTGGAACGGACTGCTCAGTGCCAACCTGGTGAACAACTTCGACAAGTTCACCTACGATGCACCGAGCGGCCTGCCACGGGTACGTACCGACTTGCGTCAGTACCTGACCACCTCGGAAGTGACCATGCCGTTGTTCCAGGTCAGCCATGCCGAGCAGTTGGACAAGGACCTGTATGGCATGGTCTACGGCGGCTATCTGGAGTCGATGTTTGCCGGCGTCGGCGGTGAGGTGCTGTTCCGGCCGACCGGTGAGCGCTGGTCGGTGGGGGCGGATCTGAACTATGTGCGCCAGCGCGAGTTCGACCAGGGTTTCGGCCTGCGCGACTACTCGGTCTGGACCGGGCACATCACCGGCTACACCGACTTGCCGTACGACACGCTGGCTGCAGTCAGCGTCGGTCGTTATCTGGCCGGCGACTGGGGCGGTACGCTGGACATCTCCCGCGAGTTTTTCAACGGCGTGCGCTTCGGCGCCTGGGCCACGATCACCACGGCTGGCAGCGCCGAGTACGGGGAGGGTAGTTTCGACAAGGGCATCTACCTGTCGATCCCGTTCGACGAAATGATGAGCATGTCGACCATGCGCCGCGCCAACCTGGTCTGGGCCCCCCTGACCCGTGACGGCGGCGCCAGGCTCAATCGCAGCTTCCAGCTGCACTCGATGACCGATAGCCGCGAGGGTGACATGTTCTACCGCAACTTCTCGAAGATTACCGAGTAAACCCGAGAACTCCCTTGAGACCTGTGGGAGCGGGCTTGCCCGCGAAGGCGTCGGCACATTCAACATCTGTGCTGCCTGACCCACCGCTATCGCTTGCAGGCAAGCTCCCACAGTGATTTTGTGGTGTGCCCGATTTGAGTGAACGCCCCCAATCCCTGTGGGAGCGAGCCTGCTCGCGAAGGCGCCAGTCCATTCAAAATCCATGTTGCCTGACCCACCGCTATCGCTTGCAGGCAAGCTCCCACAGTGATTTTGTGGTGTGCCCGATTTGAGTGAACGCCCCCGATCCCTGTGGGAGCGAGCCTGCTCGCGAAGGCGTAAGTCCATTCAAAATCCATGTTGCCTGACCCACCGCTATCGCTTGCAGGCAAGCTCCCACAGTGATTTTGTGGTGTGCCCGATTTGAGTGAGCGCCGCCGGACCCTGTGGGAGCGGGCTTGCCCGCGAAGGCGTCGGCACATTCAACATCTGTGCTGCCTGACCCACCGCTATCGCTTGCAGGCAAGCTCCCACAGTGATTTTGTGGTGTGCCCGATTTGAGTGAACGCCCCCAATCCCTGTGGGAGCGAGCCTGCTCGCGAAGGCGCCAGTCCATTCAAAATCCATGTTGCCTGACCCACCGCTATCGCTTGCAGGCAAGCTCCCACAGTGATTTTGTGGTGTGCCCGATTTGAGTGAACGCCCCCGATCCCTGTGGGAGCGAGCCTGCTCGCGAAGGCGTAAGTCCATTCAAAATCCATGTTGCCTGACCCACCGCTATCGCTTGCAGGCAAGCTCCCACAGTGATTTTGTGGTGTGCCCGATTTGAGTGAGCGCCGCCGGACCCTGTGGGAGCGGGCTTGCCCGCGAAGGCGTCGGCACATTCAACATCTGTGCTGCCTGACCCGCCGCTTTCGCGGGCAAGCCACGCTCCCACAGTGGTTCGAGGGTGAAGCAAATATCTTGATCCACACCCCGATTCCTGTGGGAGCGAGCCTGCTCGCGAAGGCGTAAGTCCATTCAAAATCCATGTTGCCTGACCCACCGCTATCGCTTGCAGGCAAGCTCCCACAGTGATTTTGTGGTGTGCCCGATTTGAGTGAACGTCGCCGGACCCTGTGGGAGCGGGCTTGCCCGCGAAGGCGTCGGCACTGCCACCCTCGCAACCGCCTGACCCACCATCAAATACCGCACACAAAAAAGGGGACTTTCGTCCCCTTGCGGTATTGCCTGGCTTGTCACCAGCCCATTAATAAATATCTTTCGACAACAACGTAAACGGCGTCTTTACCAGGATCTTCAGATCCAGCCACAACGACCAGTTGTTGATGTAATGCAGGTCCATCTCCACACGCCGCTGCATCTTGTCGATGGTGTCGGTCTCGCCACGGCAGCCGCTGATTTGCGCCAGCCCGGTGATGCCCGGTTTGATTCGATGGCGAGCCATGTACGCGAGGATTTTCCCCGAGTAGTAGTGGTTGTGCGCTACAGCGTGAGGACGTGGGCCGACCAGGGCCATTTGCCCCTGCAGCACGTTGAACAACTGCGGCAGCTCATCCAGCGAGGTGCGGCGGATGAAGCGCCCGACCGCGGTAATACGCGAGTCATTACGGCTGGCCTGAATCACTTCGCGATCATCGTGCACGCGCATCGAGCGGAATTTCCAGACCTGAATCACCTTGCCGTTCCAGCCGTGGCGATCCTGCTTGAAGAACACCGGCCCCGGCGAGTTGATCTTCACCGCCAATGCGATGAACAGCAGCACCGGGCTCAGCAGGATGATCGCCAGCAGCGCCACGCCTTTTTCCACCAGGCTCTTGCTCAGCGCAGCGGTAGGGCGGCTGGTCAGCGGACTTTCGTTGAGGCAGATCGCCGGCAGACCATCCACGACCTTCACCGAGTGGTTGAGCAGGGTCAGACTGTTCAAGTCTGGCACCCAGACCACGTCGACGTTGGCGCCGAGCAAATCGACGTACATCGCTTCGATTTTCGCAGCCTCGGCCAGCGGCAGGGTGATGTACAAACGGCGGATGTCATGGTCCTTGATCAGCTCGAGCAAATCTTCCTGATCACCGACCACACGCGGTGCATCCGAATCCAGATTCGGTGTCGCGCCATTGCTGACCAAACCTACCAGCGGCAGGTTTTCCACCTGACTGATCTTCTTCGCCAGACCCAGAGCCAGCTCGCCAGTGCCGACGATCAGCGTCTTCTGCGCGCTGGTGCGGGAACGCTGGTAGTACTTGGAAAAGGCATGCAGCGGCGCGTACATCAGCGCCTGACCGAGGAAGCCGTAGACCGCCCAGCTCAGCGTCACCTCGCGGGAGAACACTTCGTCGGCCTTGCACACGAACGCGATGCCGGCCAGCGCCACCATGGTCATCGACCAGCCCATGAACAAACGTCCGAGACCGGTCAGGTAGTTGTCCTGCTTGCGATACACGCCGCTGAACGTATACGCCGGTACCGAGGCCAATACCGCCAGTGTCGCGCACATGCGGTAATAGAACTCGACGGTGCCTGTGTGCCGTTCAGCCAGTATGAATAACAACGCAACAATGAAAGCCTGCGCCAATGCCCATTGGCCCCAGAAGGTAAGTCCCTTGAGGCCGTTATTTCGATTGATCCGTAGAGAAAGTTCCATGAGATATCCCCAGAAATACGTCCATTCAGGTTTCGACAGTTGAAGTCCGAGTTGCTAGATAGGCTTGTTGTTGTTATTGGACGAGTGTCCTGAGGTAACAACGTCGATAGGCCGAACTGTCGTCAATCAATAGACTAAGTTATTGCCGGAGAGGGTGTCTGACGAGTTCTAACAAGATGGCACAGTGCCAACTTTTTAATAATCAAATACAGGGGTGTTAGAAAAGGTCGCAGAGCAGGGGGTGAATAAATTATGTTGTGTTTGTTACTGTAGGAGGGGTGGAGGCAGGGAGCTATTATTACCAGGGGAGGTGAAGCCAAACAGAGTGCTCTTGTTGTTTTTGTAATCGCACTGTTTTCTGTTTGTTTTGTTCGCGGATATCGGCGGTATTTACGCAACGATTTCCTGAATGAGGCAATAACCGCGGTTTCTTACGGCACGGAACAATCGCTCACCATTACTCGCGTTTTTGAACTTGTCCTGCAGGCGACTCAGGCACATCTCCAGGCCCCGATACTGCTCCGGCTCGCGGCCGATGCTGAGGATCAGGTCATCACGACTGACTACACGTTCTTCGTGATGGAGCATTTTGCGCACCAGCGCGGTTTCCAGTCCGGTCAGGCTGATCTCGACGCCTTCCTTGACCAGGGCGCCTTGATCGTTATCCAGATGCCAGGTTTCGTTGCAGGTGGCGGCGTCTTCGATGGCGGCAGTGCGGGTGTCGCTCTCTGCACTTTGAAACGGCTTCGCCGATTGTGCGGACAGCCATTCCGATTCGAGGGTGGCCAATATGCGCTGGGTGTCGTGTTCAATCGTGCGGGCAACGTTTTTCCGGGTGCCCCTTGGGTAAGTGAACTCCATCAGCATGGGAGCGGAAGAGGGCGAAGTAGCACCTTCAATAAACATTTGTGCCTGAGACGTGCCAAACGAATTGAAGCGCTCGCTGGACAGAATGCTCTCAAGTTCACGCTGCGACGTTGTACTGTTGGTCACGACGACAAAATATTTTCTTGGGAGGGTTGTACTAGTTTCCATGTCTCTCTCCTAAAATTTGCACCAAAATGGGCGAAAAGGTAAATCGGCAGGCGAGCAATAACTTCCTTGGAAGTAACCGACAGGCAGGGTCTGGGCCCAAAATGGCCTCGATAAATTCCACTCGTTCTGCTGCTATGTTGTTAAGTTTATTGTTATGGTTCGGTGTAGCCGTGCTCATTCAATGGCTTGATTATTAGTAGATTTGAAGTACAACTTGAGCTGTATGGTTGCATATGACGATCCTTCGTGATTATGCAAAGAGGATGGCTGCCCGAGAGTCAGGCAGTCGATATCAGACCCCGCATCAGGCGATAGCCGTAGCCGCGGATGCTCTGAATCGCGTTGGTACCATACATGTCCTTGATTTTTCCACGCAAGCGGCTGATCGATTTTTCCAGCGCTCTCGGGTCGTAGAAATTGGTATTGAGCCCCATGATGCTGGCGATTTCATCATGGCTGAGAATGTGATTGCTGGTCTGCGCAAAGGCTTCCAGGATCTTCATCTCGGCGAACGAAATGTCGAGTTTCTGGCTGGTGCCGCCCTGCAGGCAGATGCGCGTCGGGTCGAGCGTCAGATTGATATCCCGCTGCCATTCTTCGCTGTTGAAGAACTCACCGAGCAACTCGTCGCCCTCGTCGGAAAGGGTATTGAGTTTGATACAGAAGTCGGCACCGGCCAGGAAGTACTTGATCTTGTTGAAGGCGCCGCGACCGGTAATGACTGCGCAGATGATTGGCTTCAAGTTGTCGCTGCGCAGGCTCTCGATCAGCGCAAGATTGTCTTCCAGGGCTTGTGGAGTGTCGATAACGATGAAGATGGCGCGATACGAACCAGAAAGTTCATTGTTATAGGAACTAGTGTACGAACCGGCCTCAAGTGCCATGTCAGTGCGTACGTGCTTTGCGATCAGCGTCCTGAAATGTTCGGCCACGCCACGGGTACGACCCAGAGTAAGAACACCGGGTGCGTCGTTTGTCGGGCGCGGACTTCTAGTCGCCAAGTTCCCTGAGAGCATCATGCTTTGACTCGAATTAGGTGCTGACATCGGGATGTTAAAGCACCGGTTCTCATCTGTGACTGACAATTGGTAACATTCACGCGATTTTTAGACGTGGCTCTCGAGTTTTCTAACAATAATTAAGCATTTCAAGCTTTTAGTTGATTTTCTCGGGGTTGTGAACTAGTC
The DNA here is from genome assembly GCF_024748795.1 of Pseudomonas sp. B21-051. Taxonomy (NCBI): domain Bacteria; kingdom Pseudomonadati; phylum Pseudomonadota; class Gammaproteobacteria; order Pseudomonadales; family Pseudomonadaceae; genus Pseudomonas; species Pseudomonas sp. B21-051. The sequence continues at coordinate 3,956,765 of NZ_CP087166.1, read as the reverse complement.
GTTACATGATGGCGATGTGGAATTGTGCCACTATTTTGAATCTATGGCGATGGCTTTATTCATGTCCAATTGCCACTGTCGACGATCCTGAGACAATGTGAGCTGGATCACACTTTATTGGCCAGTCGAACTTTTTTCTACTATAGCCCTAAATATTTTTCGTGTAGTTCGTAGGCGGACGTTTATTAACATGGCTTGAGTGTGTCTTTTGATAAGACATATTCTCCGTCGCCTGATCAGGCAATGGGTGTCGCGTTATACCGATTGTTTAACTTCAGATACTCAATTCCTGAATGCAGTTGACCGGTCGCTCATCAAGAGCGCTCTGACGGAGGATTAATGGATTTCTGGACCTTTATCCAGGTGTTGATATTGGGCGCGGTAGAGGGCCTGACCGAGTTCTTGCCGATCTCCAGTACCGGCCACCAGATCATCGTCGCCGACCTGCTGGACTTCGGCGGCGAACGCGCGATGGCGTTCAACATCATTATTCAGCTGGGCGCGATTCTGGCCGTGGTCTGGGAGTTTCGCCCGAAGATCTTCGACATCGTCAAAGGCCTGCCGACCCAGCGCAATGCACAACGTTTCACCCTCAACCTGCTGATTGCCTTTCTGCCGGCGGTGGTCCTCGGCGTACTGTTCGCTGACAAAATTCATCAATACCTGTTTAACCCGATCACTGTGGCCATGGCCTTGGTGGTGGGCGGCATCGTCATGTTGTGGGCCGAACAGCGCAACCATGTCGTGAGCGTCGATCACGTCGACGACATGCGCTGGTCAGACGCGTTGAAGATCGGTTTCGTGCAATGCCTGGCAATGATCCCCGGCACTTCGCGCTCCGGCTCGACCATCATCGGCGGTTTATTGTTCGGCTTGTCCCGGAAAGCCGCCACAGAGTTCTCGTTCTTCCTCGCCATGCCGACCATGGTCGGCGCCGCGGTGTACTCCGGCTACAAATACCGCGACCTGTTCCAGGCCAGCGACCTGCCGGTGTTCGCCCTCGGTTTCGTCATCGCCTTCATCTTCGCCATGATCGCCGTGCGCGGCCTGCTCAAATTCATCGCCAACCACAGCTACGCCGCGTTCGCCTGGTATCGGATCGCGTTTGGCTTGTTGATTCTGGCGACGTGGTTGTTTGGCTGGGTGAACTGGACGGAAGCGGCGGCGGGGTGATGCGCACGCCAGGCGGATCAACCCGCCTGGCGCGTTTTACGGAAGGAGGGCATCAACGCCCTTGCAGCAACTCGCCAGCCTGATCCAGCAAGGCCAGCGGATCCTTGGCCTTGTGAATATCCACCGACAACAACTGGCGGAACTTGCGCGCCCCCGGGAACCCGGTGCCCAGCCCCAGGACATGTCGGGTGATGTGATGCATCGCGCCGCCCGCCTGCAAATGCTCGGCAATATATGGCCGCAACTGCGCCAGCGCCTCGGCCCGGCTGATCACCGGCGCGCTGCTGCCGAACAACTGCTGATCGACCTCCGCCAGCAAATACGGATTGTGATAAGCCTCGCGCCCAAGCATCACACCGTCAAAGGTCTGCAAATGCTCATGGCAGGCCTCCATCGTTTTGATCCCGCCGTTCAGCACAATCTCCAGCTCCGGAAAATCCGCCTTCAACTGGGCCGCCACGTCATAACGCAACGGCGGAATGTCGCGATTTTCCTTCGGCGACAACCCCTCCAGAATCGCAATTCGCGCATGCACGGTAAAACTGGTACACCCGGCATCCCGCACCGTCCCGACGAAATCACACAACTCGGCGTAACTGTCCCGCCCATTGATCCCGATCCGATGCTTCACCGTCACCGGAATCGACACCGCATCGCGCATCGCCTTCACACAATCCGCCACCAACTGCGGATGCCCCATCAGGCACGCACCGATCATGTTGTTCTGCACCCGATCACTCGGGCAGCCCACATTCAGATTCACCTCGTCGTAACCATGCTCCTGCGCCATGCGCGCGCAAGCGGCCAGATCCAGAGGAACGCTGCCACCCAACTGCAATGCCAGCGGATGCTCGGCTTCATTGTGACGGAGGAAACGTTCGTGATCGCCGTTGAGGAGAGCGCCGGTGGTGACCATCTCGGTGTAGAGCAGGGCGTTCTTCGACAGGAGGCGTAGGAAGTATCTGCAATGCCTATCAGTCCAATCCATCATCGGAGCGACGGAGAAGCGGCGGGAGAGTGGGGCGGGTGTGGCGGAGATAGGGGACATTGGCGGTTCTGGATTGGGTGGGGCTGGGAGGTGGGGGAGTTTATCAGGATTGAGAGTGGCGGGCTTGCAGATGCTCTCCCGCGATGATTGCGACATTTGTGAGTGCTTTTTTCAATCATCTGACTAGCATAGGGTGGCTATTTGATGGCTAAATCCCTATTTTCTAAACCAACAAAACCAAGCCTGTGCAGGGAGAAGCAATGGACGCTCAGCAAGAAAAAGTCTTTTTTGACGAACGTGAAGTAAAGGTTACCAACAGCCGATTCATCCTTCCGGGGCAAAAGACGTTCGCGATGAGCGGAGTCACGGCAGTGAAAACCTCTCAAATAAATCCTAATCGTACTTGGCCCATACTGCTGATGATTGTCGGGGCGATTATCGGATATAAAAAAGGTATAGATACCGCTTCCGTCGTCTTGTTTTTTGCAGGTCTTGCTTGGTTCCTTATGCAGAAGACGATATATACAATTGTACTTACTACGTCTTCTGGGGAGCAGCAAGCTCTGCAAGATGCGGATCTTTATTGGATTTCCAGAGTCGTTGGCGCGATAAATGACTCAATCATTCATCGTGGATGAAAAAAAGCGACGGATTTATTTAATGCTAGATGCTCGACGGTAAATGATCGGCGGCAAATTAATCCGTCCAGTTTGTCGCTTTGTTGGTTAACTTTGTTGCGTTCATCCAATTTAATGGTTTGGTTTTTTATTGAGGTGGTTGTTTTTTTGTTTCCATCTCATTCGGTTTCTATATCATGAAGTACAAAGCATAAGGGTTGTGGTTTTATGGAGGAGACTCAGGTTGAGAAGTCTAGAAGCTTTTATCTTGGTCCAGATTTGGATTATCGAGATATGAGAGTTGGTGATCGATTGAATGATGAGCTTATTTTGAATATTTATCATGTCAGTCCAAGAGCGATTGTTTATAGGAATGAATCAATTATTAACTGGGCTGCCAGAGGAGTCTCGCTTGTAGAAAGACGCCTAATGTCACGGCTAAATTTTTTGCTTGAAAGGGCGAAGGATAAATTTAAAGGAGTTCACGCTAATAGACTAGACAGATATAAGGTTCGTATTTTTACGGCAGTGCTTAGCGGTGAGAAAATAGGAGATTTGCAGCATGATGACTCTGATGCTTGCTATCTGCTCGATGAACTGGAAAAGTATATAGATGCATCTGATGAAATATTCAGAGTGATTGATAAGTCAAACGATTTTGTCGTCTGGATCGATAGGGAAGGAGAGGTGGCTTATGAAGTAAGGGATGGGAAAAAATTTGATGATGGTATTTTTGTTGAGTTGTCTGAGCTTAGTGCTTTAGGGCGATTAATGTTAGGGGATGGTCAGCGGAAATTATTTGTTTTTAAATTGGCGTCAAGTTTGGTTGTTGCGTTGCGTAAAAATTCTTCAGATACAAGTGGCGCCTATGAGTCGGCAAAGCAATATTTAATGAAGGTGATTGAGGTGCAAGCCAGTTCCAGGTTGATCTATTCTGTTATAGCTTTTTCGTTGTTACTTTTTTTTGTTTTCGCTTTTATTTATTTTAAGTGGGAAGTTTTTGGTTTTGATGGACTAAGTCCGTTATTTTTGGTGGGTGCGGTTGGCGGCTTACTTGGGGCATTGATTTCGGTTTTGCAGCGTTCAAAAGATATAAAGGTTGTTCCTTTCGAGCCTTTGCATCATATCGTTTTGCAAGGTGTAGTACGCATTGGCTTAGGTTGCTGTTTCGGAGTTGTTGCTATCTTGGCTTGTAAAGCTGGAGTATTTTTTGAGTTGTTAAGCTCTGATGTTAAGAAGTTGCTTTTGTTGGCAATAGTGGCTGGGATTAGTGAAAGATTGATTCCAGATTTTATTGAGAAAATTTCCGATGAGGGTGGGCGATCTACACAGAGTTTGTAAGGGACGTGAAAACGGATGATCTGAAGGTCGGGCAGCTTATTCGTCGAATGTTTGGTGGTGAATAAAGTTGGCGTGGCTGTAAGTCCGCAGAAAGGATATCGAGGGATGTAGAAATGATATTTTTGGGGCGGTGCCGGGCATTGGACAATTGGTGGGATCGGTGATACGCGCGGCGGGCTTTGCCATTTTTGACTCCCTGACAACGAATGAACCGGTGCTGACTTTATCAGACTTACCTAGACTCGTGCCTTGGGCAGCGCCTTCAATTTAAACGTCTTAGATACGGTCTGTTTAAAGTGTGGTTGCCTGCAATACCTTAGCCCTACAACGCCTTGCACCATCCCCTACACCTAAGACAGAATCCGCCGGCTTGTGCGTCTAGCTCGTGGGTTCTATCGTCCCTATGTCACTGCAAACCAGTGTCCGGGTTTGGTAGCCCGCTTCGTTTCTAGACTCATGGCGTCACCGTGTGCAGTCCTTCCCGGGACTTCGATTTCATGGTGGTCATGCGTGGGGCTCATTCGTGGGCGCCGGGTTCTAGTGCGACCGGTCTACCAACCCGCGTATGGCCGCCACCTATCGTTTGGTAGCGAGGGTGATGGCTCCTTTTAGTATTCGCACTAGAGGCTCCATCCATGTTCAAACCAACACCCAACCCACCCGAATCCGACCCCGCATCCCCCTACGAATCCCTCGATTCCCGCAAACTCCACGAAGCCGCCGAGCGCGCCCTCGATCACTACCTCACCCCGGCCAGCCAAATCATGGCCAGCGGTGATCAATCCAAACCGATGTTCCTCGCCAACCCGGCCTACGACACTGAATCCCTGCTCGCCAACGCCAGCGAATCCCTGGGTTCCGCCACGACCATGCTCAACGACTTCGCCGCGTTGCTGGATGTCTCGCACCGCAAGACGCTGCAGGGCATTGCGCAGGTGTTGATGTTGGGGGAGTTGGCGGTGAATCAGGCGTTGGATAACGTCGAGCTCAAGGCGTAGATCGCAGCCCTCCGTGGCGAGCGACGAGGTCGTGGTCGCGGAGGGCGTTCTGTCGATGCGCAAAACAACCGCCGAAAATGGCGGTTTTCAGCCTGTATCCGCAGCAATAGCGATGTGCCACAAAAAATGATGGCAATGCGTCATCACGTGCTCAAAAAAGTTCAACGATTATACAAAAATATAAAGTTGTACAACTTTTCCCAAAATTTATAGCATCCGTTCCAACACCTTTGCTGAAACGATAAATCCAGCGTCAGTCTTGGATTTGTCCGCTGGTGCGTGGGCCGTCGGTACGGCTTTTCGCGTCAGTTTGTTGCAGCCGGGTCAGTGGAAGCTGCCCGTATTCGCCCAGGACGACGACCCCGAATATGAACGGTAACTCCGGTTATCAGAGATCTACTTTTTGTGCCTGACGCTGAATCACGTCAGGGCGTTAGAGGCTGAACATGGCAGAAGCATCGAGTTTCCTGGGCAACATCAAGGTTTCCCGAAAGTTGGGCGCCGGGTTTGGCGTTCTTTTGCTGGCGGTGGGGGCGGTGGCCTTCATTGGCTATAGCAGCAGCAATGTGCTGGTGGATCGCCTGGGCACCACGCGTCTGATCGGCACGCTCAACAATGCGACGCAGGACATGCGTCTGTCGGAGAAGCAGTACGAAGCGGCGGCGGATGTCGCTTATGCCGAGGCTTATCAGTCGCAGCTGACGGCGTTGCAGGGGCTGATCGCCAAGGCGTTGCAGACCCTGACGCGGGCAGAAAACCAGCAGGCCTTGAAGCGTTTGCAGGACACCACGCTGGCTTACGATCAGCAGGTCAAGCGCTTGATTGAGGCGGACAAGGCAACCAGCGATGCGCTGAAACCATTGGGAGCGATGTCGGACAAGTACGCCGAGACCTTCAACAGCATGTTCGAGAGCACCACGGCCAGCGCGTTGGCGTCGGCCGATAGCGCACGGGTGGCGGACTTGCGCACGGTGGCGGATCTGCGCAATGGCATGACGATGTTTCGGCTGATGTTGCGGCGTTATATCGCCGTGCCGAGTGAGGCCAACAAGCAGGTGCTGCTGGACACCATCGATGCGTTCCTGGCAGACATGAGCAAGGCGCGCAGCGGGTTGCCGGTGGCCCTGTCGAGTCAGCTTGAAGAGGCGCAGGCCGGGATGCGCCGTTATCGTGAGGTGCTGGTGCAGGTCGCCGCGCTGTTCGAGCAGAAGCAGAGCCTGCGCCAGCAGGTGGATCAACAGAGCCAGGCGATGGACAGCATCATGACCGGGCTGATGGACACGCAGCAGCATCTGGCGCGGGACGATCAACAGCGTGCGTTTATCCAGATTGCCGTGCTGACGGTGCTGGCGCTGGTGGTCGGTCTGTTGGCTGCGGTGCTGATCTCGCGGCAGATCACCGGGCCGCTGGCGCTGACGGTGGAGCTGGCGCGACGGATTGCCAAAGGCGATCTGACGGTGCAAGCCAAATCCAGCCGCAAGGATGAGTTGGGCGATCTGCAAAACGCGATGCAGGACATGGCGCAAAGTCTGAACACGTTGGTGCAGGGGATCGGCAACGGCGTGACGCATATTTCGACATCGGCCGAGAAGCTCTCGGCGATGAGCGAGCAGACCAGCGCCGGTGTGCGTCAGCAGAAAGTCGAGGTGGATCAGGTCGCCACGGCGATGCACGAAATGGCCTCGACCGTGCAGGAGGTGGCGCGCAACACCACCGACGCATCCGCCGCCGCGACACTGGCCGATCAGCAGGCACGTCACGGCAGTGCGGTGGTCAAGCAGGCCACCATGCAGATCAGCGAACTGTCGGTGGCGATCGAGGAGTTGGGCGCGGCGATGAACGTGCTGTCCCAGGACAGTGAGCAGATCGGCAAGGTCATCGATGTGATCAAGGCTGTCGCCGAGCAGACCAACTTGCTGGCGCTGAACGCGGCGATTGAAGCGGCGCGTGCGGGGGAGCAGGGGCGTGGTTTTGCCGTGGTTGCAGATGAAGTGCGATCGCTGGCACAGCGCACGCAGGATTCGACCAAGGAAATCGAGGCGCTGATTGTCACTCTGCAGCAGGGCACGCAAGCGGCATCTACGCTGATGACATCCAGCCGCGAGCGCACGCTGGACACCGTGGTGCTGGCGCAGAAGGCCGAGCAGGCGATTACCGAGATCAACCATTCGATCGGCACGATCCAGCAAATGAGCCTGCAGATTTCCGCCGCCGCCGAGCAGCAAAGTGCGGTGGCCGATGAGATCAATCGCAGCATCGTCAGTGTGCGCGATGTGGCCGATCAGTCGGCCGTCGCCAGCGAAGAAAGTGCTGCCGCGACCATTGAGCTGGCATCGCTGGGGCAGGACCTGCAGCGCATGACGGCGCATTTCCGCACCTGATGGCATTTCGCAATGAACTTGGCCGGAATTGACCGGTCAGCCTGTATAAGCGGGGGCCGCCAAGCGGCGCCACCCGGTCCGTGCAGTGATTTTTTTCTGGGCCATGGATGGTTGCAACCCGCTCTCAGGGGGCGTCATGACCAATACACCAATTTTCCCCCAGCCCAGCGGGGGGTGCCAAGGATGCCGGCAAAAAGGCGAGGCCGATATGGCGTTCTCCTTCGCGTTCCAGCCGATTGTCGATGTGCGTGATCAATCGACCTTCGCCCACGAGGCCTTGGTTCGGGGCGTGCAGGGCGAGGGTGCGCTTTCGGTTTTGCAGCAGGTCGATGACCAGAACCGCTATCGCTTCGATCAACTGTGCCGCGTGCGGGCGATCTCCACGGCCGCGCAGTTGGGGCTCACCGGTTTTCTTTCGATCAACTTCCTCCCCAACGCCGTTTATCGTCCGGACATGTGCATTCGCAGCACGCTGGAGGCGGCTCGCGCGCATGCGTTCCCGCTCGATCGGTTGATCTTCGAAGCGGTCGAGGGTGAGCACGTCGAGAGCAACAAACACTTGATGAACATCCTGCGCGAGTACCGCGAGTTCGGCTTCAAGACCGCCATCGATGACTTTGGCGCCGGTTATTCCGGCCTGAACCTGCTGGCGGACTTTCAGCCGGACCTGATCAAACTGGACATGGCGCTGATCCGCGATATCCACCGTGATCGCGTGCGTCAGGCGATTGTTCGGGGCGTGGTGGGCATGTGTACTGAACTGGGGATCGAGGTGATTGCCGAGGGCATCGAGCACCCGGAGGAACGGGACTTTTTGGCCGATTGCGGGATTTATCTGATGCAGGGTTTCTGGTTCGCCAAACCGGCGTTTGAGGCGATGGCGCAGATTCCGATGGAGGCGTGGCGGGCGGTTTGATGCTGGACTCCTACTCATAATCTTGACGCTCACTGGCAGCGAAGGCCGTCACCTCCAGGTGACGGCCTTGCGACTTTAAACGGTGTTGAGCCGTTCGATCACGGGCGCCAGTGCAGGGCGCTTGTTCTGCCATTCGTTTTTGGTGATACCGAGCAGAACAACGTCGATCCGCGCACCCTCTCTCAAGATGTTCTGCCGGCGAACGCCTTCAATCTCGAAGCCGAACTTCTGATGCATCTTCACCACCGCCGCGTTCATCGCCAGCACTTCGCAATTGAGCTTTTCCAGACCGGCGACATCAAACGCGTAATCGAGCATCCAGAACTCGACCACACTACCCAAGCCCTTGCCCTGTAACCCGACGTCCAGGTAAAACGCCCAGTCCGCGCTCTTGTGTAAAACGTTGATCGCATTCAACGAAACAACGCCCACCGCTTGCTCATCCTTGATCACCACAAACACTTGTTGCCGTGGGTTGCCCTGCAAGGAAGCCAGCCAGTTGGCATGTTCCTGTTCGCTGATTTCATGCGAGGTGTACATGAACTTGCGCACATCCGGTTGATTGCGCAGGGTGCGGATACGGGCCTGAATGGCGGGGCTGGCGTTGGTGAGGGGCAGGAATTGCATGGGGATGTCCTTGTCGGCGGATAAGCGATTCTGAACCGGCGCTGTCGATCAGCAAAGTTTCATGTTGCCGTGCGCGACGCATGTCTAGGATGTTGCACAAGATTGCGGTGTTCAACCCAAGGGGGATCGTGCCATGCGCCTGAATGTCATCAAAGTGCTGTTGATCGCTGCAGCGGTATCGGTGTTGAGTGCCTGTTCGGGCGCGGGTTTGACCACCACCAGTTGTTTTTCTTCGGATTGTCAGTCGCCGGAGGGAGGCAGTCATGCGACGACCCTCAAGTTTGGTGGCAACAGTATCGGCAGCAGCTTGAATCAGTACAGTTCCGGGATGTTGCATGACGACTGATAGATTTCCTGGCTGAAAATCAATGTGGCGAGGGAGCTTGGTCCCGCTGGGCGCGAAGCGGCCCCTCAAAAGAAGGCCTGCTGCGCAGTCCAGCGGGAGCAAGCTCCCTCGCCACAAATGTTTGTGCCTGGCAGATTACTGCGGCAGCGCCAGCCACTCACCAATAACCTTCTGATAACTGCCAGTCACTTTGCTCAGATGCAGCCACTGATCAACGTACAGCTTCCAGCTGATGTCATCACGCGGCAGCAGGTACGCCTTCTCGCCGTACTGCATGTACTGGTGCGGATTTACCGCGCACAACCCCGGTTTGAGCTTCTGCTGATACAGCGCTTCGGAGGCGTCGGTGATCATCACGTCGGCCTTGTTGTCGAGCAGTTGCTGGAAGATCGTCACGTTGTCGTGCAAGGCCAGTTGCGCCTTGGGCAGGAAGGCGTGGACGAAGGCTTCGTTGGTACCGCCCGCCGGTTCGACCAGACGCACGTTTGGCTGGTTGATCTGCTCGACGGTCTGGTATTTGGACTGGTCGGCGCAGCGTACCAGCGGGATCTTGCCGTCGCTGTCGAGGGTGTTGCTGAAGTAGGCTTTTTTCTGTCGCTCCAGCGTCACCGAAATCCCGCCCATGCCGATGTCGCACTTGCCGGCCTGCATGTCCGGCATCAGGGTTTTCCAAGTGGTTTGCACCCACTCGACTTTCACCCCGAGGCTATCGGCCAGCGAGCGCGCCATGGCGATGTCGATGCCCTCGAAGTCGCCGTCGGTGCGCTTGAAAGTGTAGGGCTTATAGTCGCCAGTGGTGCAGACGCGCAACTGGCCTTGTTGCTGGATGGTGTCGAGGTGTGACGGTTGCTCGGCGGCCTGAGCGCTAAAATTCAGCGCCAGCAATGAACCGAGCAAGAGCAGTTTTTTATTGATGGGCATGTCTGTCGGGCTTCAAAGGGATCGGAGTGAGAAGTTAAACACGTTCCCGGCGCTGATCCCTATGGGTAGCTCGCTGTCAGAGGCCGAGCCCTTCCTGCACCACCTGCAACAGATTGTTCTCCGTCAGCGCAATCGCATCCAGTTCTTGCCCGGTTTCTACCGTTTGCAACCACCAATGGCTTTCATGATGTTCATCGACGGTGCGCAACAGGTAGGTGTTGCGCTCGGGCAGGGTGATCTGCACGCGGCCGGCGCCGTCTTCGGTAAACCGGGCGATGGGATCAAAGGTCAGGGTTTGCTGGTTGGCTTCAATCACCAGTTGGTCGATCGCGTAATCGTGGCTTTCGCCATCGGGTGAGCTTTCGCAAACGTGGGTCGGGTTGCGACGGATTTTCAGGCCCACTTCAGTGACTGGCTGCAGCCAGGCCTCGATGCGGTGGTACAGATCGTAGACCTGCGCCGGCCAGCAATCGATCTCCAGCGCGGCATCCGCATGGGTGTGCCGGATTTGCTTGAGTTTGGCGGCGAGTTCGTCTGCTTTACTCATTTCGGATCCCTTGGTTTGATGTCTGCCTGTTAATCGTAGACCGTTCAACGGCGTACGGCCTTGCCTTGCGTCATGCGCTTGCAACACAAGCATGGCGAAATCAGCGCTGGCCAAGTCTGGTCAGCATCAAAAACCACGGACGCAGGCGTCCCAAGGAGTGGGTACATGAAAAAGCTGTTTACAATTCTGGCGCTGATCGCGCTGACGGCCGGTAGCATCGGCCTGAGTTCGGCGCGTCAGTCGAACGCCAGCAAGGTACAAACGGAAGCGGTAGCGGGGCAGTTCGATTACTACCTGCTGACGCTGTCCTGGTCGCCAACGTTCTGCCTCACCCACAAAGATGACGTGCAATGCTCCGGCAAGGGCTACGGCTTCGTGCTGCACGGCTTGTGGCCGCAATACGCCAACGGCGGCTGGCCGGAATCCTGCCCGCCACTGACCACGTTGTCGGCGGCGGAAACCACCAAGGGCCTTACGCTGTTCCCGACCAAAAAATTGCTCGATCACGAGTGGTCCAAACACGGCACCTGCAGCGGTCTGGGGGCGATGGGTTATCTGGATGAAGCGGACAAAGCGGTTGGCGCGGTGAAAATCCCGCAGGAGCTGCAACCGTTCAGCTCCTCGTATTACTTCGAAGCCCAGGAAATCGCCGACCTGTTCCGCAAGGCCAACCCGGGGATCCCGGCCAATGGCATCGCGGTGATCTGCAGCGGCCCGGAACTCTCGGAAGTGCGGGTGTGCATGGGCAAGGATCTGCAGTTCGGCGAGTGCGGCAAGGGCGTGAAGACCCAGTGCCGGGCGGGGGATATTCGGGTGCCGCCTTCGCGTTGATGTGAGCAGTTCCCACGAACAGAAAAGGGCGCCCCGATCGGGCGCTTTTTTTTGCCTGAAGGTTTGAAGCACCCGGAAAATTCACGCATGCTTGCGCCCCCAAAAGGATGTCCCGCAACACTGCAAGGAGCTGTTCATGAGCGGAAAACCCGCCGCCCGCATCACCGATCCAACCGCCTGCCCACTCCCGGGACATGGCACCAATCCGATTGCCAGTGGCTCGCCGAACGTGAATTTCGACGGATTGGTGAAAAGTGGCTTATCTCCTGTGGCCCTTCATTGAACGTCAATGTAGACACTAATCATGCAAATGCATTGGGGTTGTTCACTGCCTGTATCGCGGGGAGCAAATCTGCAGCCGATATGCTTTTTGACTCAATCACGAAGGATTTTCCATGATGTACAGGTTACTCCTTTGCGGCTTGCTCGCTATTTGCTCTGGTTGTGCGAAGGATCACACAAAGCCTCCCGCAAACCTGAGCTTCGAGTCTGTGGAAAGAGAAAAGTCGTTGCTATACGTCATCCGGTATCAGTCGGACGTTGATGTGTTGGATCTTTTTGATCGCGGAGAACGAGTCGGAATGATTTCGGGCATGCTGCATTGCGCATTGGCAGATGATCATGATTTCTCGGTAGGCAAAGCCATACAGTTTTCCGCCACCGGCTTGATACGCTCGGAAAAAAATGAAAACTACAAGGCCAAGTTTTCCTATCTCACCCGCGCATTCCTCAGTGAAACTTCCAGCAACCGAAGTTCTGAGAGAAATCTTTCAGTAACAGAACTGAATCACCTCCTCGCCAACAAACAACAAATCCCCTGCAAAGTCGTCGTCACCGCGTACGGCTATAAACCCTACTACTCAAACACCATGAACCTGCCAGTCGCGGATCTGCTGCGCGAAATCAACAAACCCCGATAACCGTCATCGGTGCCCGGCGCAGATACGCGAGGGCGATCACCCGCAAAACCACAACTGAAAATAAATCGTCGTGCGGAGGTCATCCAAATCCCTCGCGCGCCGATACAACTGGGCGGGCGTGTGTTGGCGCGGCGGGTTTGCCGAGCACACCCCGGTGGGCTACGCTCACGAAAAGCAAGGGTTTCGGGCTGCGGCCCCTGTCGTACCTGCCCAGGACACGTTTTTGCCAATCCCCATTCACGACCCGCATCAGACTCCCGGCACGCTTAAACGCCTGCCGCTTCGCAAGGCGGCAGCGCTATTCATCGTTGCGGTGTGCCTGTGCCTGTCTGGCTTGCTCTATCTGCAACTGGAGCAGACACGGCGTCAGGATCTGGCCAATGCGCAGATCGCTTCCACCAACCTGACCCGGGCCATGGCGCAGCAGGCCGAAGACACGTTTCTGGCCGCCGACCTGGTGCTTACCAGTCTCGCCGATTGGGTCGAGGACGATGGTTACGGTGCCGCGCAGCGACCTCGTCTGCAAAAAACTTTTGCACGTCGGGTGCAGCAACTGGAGCAGTTGCACGGCATGTTCCTCTTCGATCGCGAGGGCCAGTGGGTGATCACCTCGTTCACCGATCTGCCCCGTGGCAATGGTGTGGCCGACCGCGAATACTTCAGGTTTCACCAGCAGAACGTTTCCACCGTGGCGCACATCGGCCCGGCGATTCGCAGCCGCGAAAATGGCGAGTGGATCATCCCGATCTCCAAACGCATCAACGACCGTGCCGGCAATTTCCAGGGCGTGCTGATGGCCGGGATCAAGATGGCGTACTTCGACCGGTTCTTCAAAAGCTTCAGCCTCGATGACAACGGCATCATGTTTCTCGGGCTCAAGGACGGCACGTTGCTGGCGCGGCGGCCGTTCGACGAAGGCCTGATCGGTTCGTCACTGGCGCAAGGCAGGATTTATCAGAAGTTGCTGCCCGAGGCTCCAGCCGGTACCGCGATGATCAAGTCGGTGGTCGACGGCGTGGTGCGCTTGTATGGCTACCGTCAGTTGGGTTCGTATCCACTGGTGGTCGCGGCAGCGTCGTCGCGCGACACGATTCTCAAGGGTTGGTCCGAGCGGGCCTTTCAGTCCAGCGTGATTGTGGCGCTGGTGATTCTTGGCGTCGGCCTGTTCGGTTGGGTATTCATTCATCAGGTGCGTGATGGCGAGCGTATCGAGAAAAACTTGCGCAAGGCACAGCGCGCACTGGAGCAGATCGCGACCCACGACAGCCTGACGGGGCTGGCGAATCGGCGCCTGTTCGAGCGTTCGCTGGAGATTGAGTTTGCCCGCGGTGCCCGGCAGTCGAGTCCGGTCGGCCTGATCATGCTCGATATCGATTTCTTCAAGCGTTACAACGATGCCTACGGCCATGTGGCGGGCGATCATTGCCTGACGCAGGTAGCGCAGGTGTTGAAGAATTGCTGCCAGCGCAAGGCTGATCTGGCGGTGCGTTACGGTGGCGAGGAGTTTGCGGTGTTGCTGCCGGACACCGACATAAATGGCGTACTGGCGATCGCCGGGCAGATCCGCCGCAGCGTGATGGATAAACGCATCACCCACAGTGGCTCGCCTACCGGTTATCTGACGGTGAGTCTGGGCTGCTATTCGTTCATCCCGAGTGGCAATGACAGTCTGGAAGTGTTTATTCAGCGTGCAGACGCGGCGCTTTATCAGGCGAAACATGCCGGACGCAATCGCGCGGCGGTGTTGTCGCTGGAGGCGGGGGTTGCCGAGTTGATGCGTTCGGATCGCTGAAGTTTCGACGCTTGAACAAGGGTGAGGGAGCAGGCTCCCTCACACAGGCTTATCACCAACCGTAACGCCGGTTCGTTCAGCTGCCCGAGCCACCGCCCGCACCGCCGGTTCCGCCACCGGCCGCGCCCGTGCCGCCGCCAGCCCCCGAGCCCGAACCCATGGCGCCGCCGTTAGTGCCGGTGCCGTTGCCAGAACCAGGGCTACCCGCGCCGTTACTGCCGGCAGGTGCGCCCGGGGTGTTGTCCGGCGGCTTGGGCGTACTTTTGTTGACGTCGGGGTTGGTACTCGATGTGCCAGAGCTGTCGTTCGCCGCGAAGCTGGCAGCCGAGGTGGCGGCGAGCAGGCCGGCGAGTAACAACGAGGTGAGTGTGCGTGTAGTCATGGTACGTCTCCAGAAGGGGTCGGTTACCTGACTTTGGTCTGACTCTTTTACCCGTTGGTGCCGATTGACTGACGAGCGGTTGTCGAGCCTCAGCCTCGATCCTCAGCCAGTTTCTGCTCCAGCGCCTGACGCACCTGCGGCCACTCGTCATCGATGATGCTGAAGCGTACCGAGTTGCGCTTGCGCCCGTCCGGCATGATCCGCTCGTGGCGCACGATGCCTTCCTGTTGCGCACCGAGGCGCAGAATCGCGTTGCGCGACTTCTGGTTGTTCTCGTCGGTGGTGAACTGCACCCGCACGCATTCGAGCACCTCGAAGGCGTGGCGCAACATCAGGTATTTGGCTTCGGTGTTGACGAAGGATTTCTGCCAGCGTGCCGAAATCCAGCTGCTGCCGATTTCCAGTTTGCGATTGAGCGGATCGATCTTCCAGAACCGGGTCGAGCCGATCACTTCGCCGCTATCCTTCAACACAATAACAAACGGCATGACGCTGCCGGCGTCGCGGCCGTCGAGGGCTTTTTTCAGGTAGCTGTCGACGGT
Source organism: Pseudomonas sp. B21-051 (assembly GCF_024748795.1). Classification (NCBI taxonomy): domain Bacteria; kingdom Pseudomonadati; phylum Pseudomonadota; class Gammaproteobacteria; order Pseudomonadales; family Pseudomonadaceae; genus Pseudomonas; species Pseudomonas sp. B21-051. The sequence goes on along the minus strand of NZ_CP087166.1, from coordinate 3,941,443 downwards.
GCTCGCCGACGGCACCACGGTGACGGTGAGGTTCCACAGTTCGCCGTCGGCGGCAGCGCGGAGCAGGGCGTCGGCGTCGCTGTACTGAAGTGGACGCAGGATGACGCGCGGGCCTTGCAGCGTGGTGAGCATGGAGTCGAGTCTCGGCAGTTCGGGGCAGTGGCGAGCGCCTATTACGCCGCAGCCAGTTGATCCGATGCAACCACCGCCGTTAGCACAGGGTCACAATTTTCACACCTTGTTCGCCGGAGCCTGAACGATGAAAAACCTGCGGATCGCCACGTTCAACGTCAACGGCCTGCGCGCACGCTTGCCGAACCTGCTGGAATGGCTCAAGCGCGAGCAACCGGACATCGCTTGCCTGCAGGAACTCAAATCAGTCGATAGCGCCTTCCCCGCAGAGGAACTGGAAGCCGCCGGTTACGGCGCGATCTGGCACGGACAGGCGTCGTGGAACGGCGTGGCGATCCTCGCCCGCGATGCGCAACCGCTGGAGAGCCGCCGCGGTCTGCCGGGTGATCCGGACGACAAGCACAGCCGTTATCTGGAGGCGGCGGTGCATGGGGTGCTGGTCGGCTGCCTGTACCTGCCCAACGGCAACCCGCAACCAGGGCCGAAGTTCGACTACAAACTGGCCTGGTTCGAACGCTTGATCCGCTATGCAAAGGATCTGCAAAGCAGCGATCATCCGGTGGTGCTGGCCGGTGATTACAACGTGGTGCCCACTGACATGGACATCTACAACACCCGCTCCTGGCTCAAGGATGCGCTGTTGCAACCCGAAAGCCGCGAGTGTTATCAACGCTTGCTTGATCAGGGCTGGACTGATTCGCTGCGCCATCTGTATCCCGACGATCGCCTCTACACCTTCTGGGATTATTTTCGCCAGCATTGGCAAACCAACTCCGGTCTGCGCATCGATCATCTGCTGCTCAACCCGGCACTCAGTCCGTATCTGCACGAGGCCGGGGTCGACGCCTGGGTGCGCAACGAACCGCACGCCAGCGACCATGCCCCAACCTGGATTCGCATCGGTTCGCGCAAGCGGCGGTAGTGGTGATTGGCGAAATCAATTGTCGGAGTCCGGGGGCGATCCCGTATACATGTCGGCCATCGGCGCAGCAATGCGCGGCCACATGCAAAAGGACTGAGCAATGAGCGAGCCACGTCTGGCGAATCCGACGTTGTACCTGCAACAATTGGGGTTCGACACCCCACCGGCCCCCACGCTGGCAACCCTGCGGCAGTTGCAGTTGCGCCATACCGGCGTGTTTCCCTTCGAGAATCTGTCGACGATCACTGGCGCGCCGGTGCTGATCGATCTGGCGTCGGTCGAACAAAAGGTTCTTCACGGTGGCCGGGGTGGTTACTGCTACGAACTGAACAATCTGTTTCTGGCGTTGTTGCAGGAACTGGGCTTTGAGGCCCGTGGCATTTCCGGGCGCGTGGTGCTGGCGCAACCCGAAGGTACGTGGACGGCGCGTACCCACCGCTTGAGCCTGGTAATCATCGATGGCGAGCGCTACATCACCGACGTTGGCTTTGGCGGTATGGTGCCGACCGCGCCGCTGTTGCTCGATACCGAGGCTGAACAGCCGACGCCGCACGAGTCCTATCGCATCGAGAAACAGGCCGATGGCTACATGCTGCGCGCCAATGTCGCAGGCGAGTGGCGCGCGATGTACCTGTTTGATCTGCAGCGCCAGGAAGACATCGATTACACCCTCGGCAACTGGTACGTCTCGACCCATCCCGATTCACCGTTCGCCAAACGGCTGATGGTTGCGCGCACTGGCGATGGCTGGCGGCGGACCCTGAACAACGGCAGCTTCGCGATTCACCACATGGGCGCCGACAGCGAGCGCCGCGAGGTGGCGGATGTCGATGAGCTGGTTGCGCTGCTGGAGCAGGAGTTCAATCTGCGCCTGCCTGACCAGCTACATGTGCGCCAGTCGCTGGCGCGGATGCTCGTACCGGCCTGATCTCAGGGCTTGGCCTCCGGCTCCAGTACCCGGCGGATTTCCCCGGCCGCCGCCGACAGCTTTTTTTCCAGACTCTTGAGGTCGGTGGCGGTGATGCCTTTCTTGAATTGCCCGGAGTGGGGCGGCTCGACGTCCTGCGTTTTGCTGCCAGCCTCCAGCAGGGCATGGCGCAGGGTGTTGTTGATCACCGTCTGATAACCGAAGCCTTCGTTTTCCGCCACGCTACGGGCGGCTTCGATGACGGCGTCATCGAGCATGATGGTGATGCGGGTCTTGCCCTTGGCGGGCGCCAAGGCACCACGTTTGCCCTGCGAGAAGTCGTATTCGTCTTTCATCGTTCTTCATGCCTCCTGAAAATAAGCGCGACGTTCGCTCGGTGTGGCGACACGTGCAGAAATGATTCGTACGACGTTGCCTTCGCGATAGCTGTACGCAACCACCAGCAAACGCCCTCTGCCGTCGAGGCCGAGGGTGATCCAGCGCTGTTCGTCATGGTCGTTGTCCTCGATCGTCAGCGCGCGTTCGTCGTGAAAGACCGGCTCGGTCTCGGCAAGGCTGACTCCCCTGTGCTTGAGTTTGTTGGCCGCGTTCTTGCTTTTGTCGTACTGAATTTCGAATGACTTCATTATGCATACTTTATATGTATAAAAAAGAGCGCCGGTGCACCGCTGGTCGCCATGAATACTTCAGCCTAGTGGGATAAAAACCGGGGACAGGAGGGGATGTGTTGCCGGATTTGTGAGAGATGGAGGTGGCGAGATAGAAGCTTGGGTGGCTACCTATCCATTATGTGACTGATAAGTTGTATACAACTCTATGGACATTTGTCCCGACTATTGAATACAGTGTGCGCATAACAAAAACCAGGGAACCCCCACATGAAAACGCCCCATGTTTCACACCAACGGCCCGAGGACGAAAATCTCGGGGTCGGCGCGAATATGGCTTACGGCCTGCAACATGTTCTGACCATGTACGGCGGTATCGTTGCGGTGCCACTGATCATCGGCCAGGCGGCCGGGCTGTCGCCGGCGGACATTGGTCTGTTGATTGCTGCTTCATTGTTTGCGGGGGGGCTGGCGACACTGCTGCAAACCCTGGGTCTACCGTTTTTTGGCTGTCAGTTGCCGCTGGTGCAGGGCGTGTCGTTCTCCGGTGTGGCGACCATGGTCGCGATCGTCAGCAGTGGCGGGGAGGGCGGCTTCCAGTCGGTGCTGGGCGCGGTGATTGCCGCGTCGTTGATCGGCTTGCTGATCACTCCGGTGTTCTCGCGAATCACCAAGTTTTTCCCTCCACTGGTCACCGGCATCGTGATCACTACCATTGGCCTGACGTTGATGCCGGTGGCCGCACGTTGGGCCATGGGGGGCAACAGCCACGCGCCGGACTTCGGCAGCATGCAGAACATCGGTCTGGCGGCCGTGACGCTGGTGCTGGTGTTGCTGCTGAGCAAAGTCGGCAGCTCGACCATCTCGCGTCTGTCGATCCTGTTGGCCATGGTGATCGGCACAGTTGTGGCGGTGTTCCTCGGCATGGCCGATTTCTCCAGTGTCACCCAAGGGCCGATGTTCGGCTTCCCGACGCCGCTCCACTTTGGCATGCCGACCTTCCACTTCGCCGCGATCCTGTCGATGTGCATCGTGGTCATGGTGACCCTGGTGGAAACCTCGGCGGACATTCTGGCGGTCGGTGAGATCATCGGCACCAAGGTCGACTCCAAACGCCTGGGCAACGGTCTGCGCGCGGACATGCTGTCGAGCATGTTTGCGCCGATCTTCGGTTCGTTCACCCAGAGCGCCTTCGCGCAGAACGTCGGGCTGGTGGCGGTGACCGGGATCAAGAGCCGTTTTGTGGTGGCCACAGGCGGTATCTTCCTGGTGATTCTCGGTCTGCTGCCGTTCATGGGCCGGGTGATCGCCGCGGTGCCGACGTCGGTGCTGGGCGGCGCCGGTATCGTGCTGTTCGGTACGGTGGCGGCGAGCGGGATTCGCACGCTGTCGAAGGTCGATTACCGCAATAACGTCAACCTGATCATCGTCGCCACCTCGATCGGCTTCGGCATGATCCCGATTGCCGCGCCGAACTTCTACGATCATTTCCCGAGCTGGTTCGCGACCATTTTCCACTCGGGCATCAGCTCGTCGGCGATCATGGCGATTGTGCTGAACCTGACCTTCAACCACTTCACTGCCGGCAACTCGGACCAGCAGTCGGTGTTTGCCGCCGCGGAAGAGCGCACCCTGCGTTATCGCGACCTGGCGGCGCTGCGTGAGGGCGATTACTTCAGTGACGGCAAGCTGCATGATTGCGATGGCAAGGAAGTGCCGGTGATCGAGCCTGATGATCACGATCATGGGCATGGCGCGCCGAAGACCCAGATGAAGAGCAGCGAACACGTTTGATCGCTGACTGGATGAAAAGGCCGATCTGTTGTGAGACAGATCGGCCTTTTTGGTTTGAAGAGCAAAAGATCGCAGCCTGCGGCAGCTCCTACAGGGAGCGCATTCGAAATGCAGGAGCTGCCGCAGGCTGCGATCTTTTGACTTTTCGAGCGCCCACAAAAAAGCCCCTGAATCTTTCGATTCAGGGGCTTTGCTATTTGGCTCCACAACCTGGACTCGAACCAGGGACCCAATGATTAACAGTCATTTGCTCTACCAACTGAGCTATTGCGGAATTGGTGCGTATGTTACTGATTCAAAAAGAGAAGTCAAGCGTCGAGTGTAAATTTTCTGCGGTCGGCAGGACGGACGGTGATTTGTCAGTGATTGGCGGTTACCAGAAAACCATCGGCGGTCTACCATGGGGCCCCGGAAGTGGTCACACGCGCTGCCGGCCATTCGCCGAAAAGGTACGCGCCATGAAGCCTGCAATTCGCAACAACGAGGTGCTCGCATGAGCATCGCGCAAATCAGTCTGCCCAAGGGTGTTGGCCCCCACGCCGAGAAACTCTTCGACGCAATCACTCAGGCCGGCACATCTGAGGAGCTCAATCGCGCTGGCGGCAAGGCCGAAGGTTTCGTGCTCGGCCTGGAAAGCACCAAGGCGATCAAAAGCCAGATCGCCGAATCGCTGTACGTCGTGTATGACGATGCCGCGAGTCAGCGCGCGAGCGAACTGGCTTAACTGCCGAAGGTAATCGTTCCGAGCAGCAATTTGGCGTACGCTGCGGTGGCCGCCAGTTGCACCAGCCACAGGGCGAGACCGCCGAGAAACACCCCGGCGGCGACTTGCAGCACCAGACTTTTTTCGCGTTTGGCCGTGGCGCGGGGGATGAAGTCATCCAGGTCGTCACGGTCGGCGCGCAGGTTGTCGTTTTTCATTTGGGTTCTCATTAAATTCCTGGTTGTATACGAAGCCTGTGGGAGCGAGCCTGCTCGCGAATGCTGTCAGCCACCAACAATGGCGACTGACCCACCGCATTCGCGAGCAGGCTCGCTCCCACAATTCAGATTTGTGTGCAGTTTAGAGGGAATGTTGCATTCCTTCGGACAAATAAAAAACGGGAAGCCCCAAGGCTTCCCGTTTTTCATTGCCAGGCGAAATCAGATGACCTGAACGATCGCATCCGTTACCGCTTTGATGTTGCTCTGGTTCAGTGCCGCGACGCAGATGCGGCCGGTGTCCAGGGCGTAGATGCCGAACTCGTTGCGCAGGCGGTGCACCTGTTCGGTGGTCAGGCCGGAGTAGGAGAACATGCCGCGCTGACGACCGACGAAGCTGAAGTCACGCTGCGGGGCTTTTTCGGCCAGCAGGGCAACCATCTGCTCGCGCATGCCGCGAATGCGCAGGCGCATTTCTGCCAGTTCCGCTTCCCACTGGGCGCGCAGTTCCGGGCTGTTCAACACGGCGGCGACGATGCTTGCACCGTGAGTCGGCGGGTTGGAGTAGTTGGTGCGGATCACACGCTTGACCTGCGACAGCACGCGCGCGCTTTCTTCTTTCGACTCGCTGACGATCGACAATGCACCAACGCGCTCGCCGTACAGCGAGAACGACTTGGAGAACGAGCTCGAAACGAAGAAGGTCAGGCCCGATTCAGCGAACAGACGCACGGCTGCGGCGTCTTCGTCGATGCCGTCGCCGAAACCTTGGTAAGCCATGTCGAGGAACGGCACGTGACCTTTGGCCTTGACCACGTCCAGTACGTTTTTCCAGTCGGCCGGGGTCAGGTCGACGCCGGTCGGGTTGTGGCAGCAGGCGTGCAGCACAACGATCGAGCCGTTCGGCAGGGCGTTGAGGTCGTCGAGCATGCCGGCACGATTCACGTCGTGGGTGGCGGCGTCGTAGTAACGGTAGTTCTGCACCGGGAAGCCAGCGGTTTCGAACAGCGCGCGGTGGTTTTCCCAGCTCGGGTCGCTGATCGCCACGACGGCGTTCGGCAGCAGTTGCTTGAGGAAGTCGGCACCGATTTTCAGCGCGCCGGTACCGCCGACCGCTTGAGTGGTGACGATGCGACCGGCAGCGATCAGCGGCGAGTCGTTACCGAACAGCAGCTTTTGCACCGCCTGGTCGTAGGCGGCGATGCCGTCGATCGGCAGGTAGCCACGGGAGGCGTGCTGAGCAGCGCGAATGGTTTCGGCTTCGATCACCGCGCGCAGCAGGGGAATTCGCCCCTCTTCGTTGCAGTAAACACCTACACCCAGGTTGACCTTGGTGGTCCGGGTATCGGCGTTGAATGCTTCGTTGAGGCCCAGGATTGGATCGCGGGGTGCCATTTCGACAGCGGAGAACAGGCTCATTATTACGGCGGCTCTGAATGGAGAGTGGAGGGACGTGTCGCGCTCCAGCCGAATGCACTAGAGCGGTGCACAAACGGGGAGCTAGTATAGAGGCCATCACTGAGCAATGGCGACAGGCGATTCAGCTTTTCCGGCAAGTTTTTCCGATTATTTCTTGACCGTTAGTCGATTGACTCTGTCAGAGACTTTACCGGATGTAGGACGTTTGCCTTGAAAGGCGAGGCAATCGGCTCCACATTGAGCACAATCTTCGTTTTTCCTTGGGCGACAACGGTCGTTTGCGGTCATCCCCGCGGCTCGGCTGTTTTCTGCGCGAGCCGCGATCCCAGAGGTGTGTATGTCCGAATTCCAGCTAGTCACCCGCTTCGAGCCCGCCGGCGATCAGCCAGAAGCGATCCGCCAATTGGTCGAGGGCATCGAAGCCGGGCTGGCGCACCAGACGCTGCTCGGTGTGACCGGCTCGGGCAAGACCTTCAGCATCGCCAACGTCATCTCGCAGGTACAACGCCCGACGCTGGTGCTGGCGCCGAACAAGACCCTCGCCGCGCAACTGTATGGCGAGTTCAAGGCGTTCTTCCCGAACAACGCGGTCGAGTATTTCGTTTCCTACTACGACTACTACCAGCCCGAAGCCTATGTGCCGTCGTCCGACACCTTCATCGAGAAGGACGCGTCGATCAACGACCACATCGAACAGATGCGCCTGTCGGCGACCAAGGCGTTGCTCGAGCGCAAGGACGCGATCATCGTCACCACGGTGTCTTGCATCTACGGTCTCGGTAGCCCGGAAACCTATCTGAAGATGGTGCTGCACGTCGATCGCGGCGACAAACTCGATCAGCGCGCCTTGCTGCGGCGTCTGGCCGACCTGCAGTACACCCGCAACGACATGGATTTTGCCCGCGCGACTTTCCGGGTACGCGGCGACGTGATCGACATCTATCCGGCGGAATCCGATCTGGAAGCGATCCGCATCGAACTGTTCGATGACGAGGTCGAGAGCATTTCCGCGTTCGACCCGCTGACCGGCGAAGTCATCCGCAAGATGCCGCGCTTCACCTTCTACCCGAAGAGTCACTACGTGACGCCGCGCGAGACCCTGCTCGACGCCATCGAACACATCAAAGTCGAATTGCAGGAACGCCTCGAATACCTGCGCAGCAACAACAAACTGGTCGAAGCCCAGCGACTCGAACAGCGCACCCGTTTCGACCTGGAAATGATCCTCGAACTGGGTTACTGCAACGGCATCGAAAACTACTCGCGCTACCTGTCCGGACGTCCGGCCGGTGCCGCGCCGCCGACGCTGTACGACTATCTGCCAGCCGACGCCTTGCTGGTGATCGACGAGTCCCACGTCAGCGTGCCGCAAGTCGGCGCGATGTATAAGGGCGACCGTTCGCGTAAAGAAACCCTGGTCGAATACGGCTTCCGCCTGCCGTCGGCGCTGGACAACCGGCCGATGCGCTTTGACGAGTGGGAAGGGGTCAGCCCGCAGACCATTTTCGTCTCGGCGACGCCGGGCAACTACGAGGCCGAGCATGCCGGTCGCGTGGTCGAACAAGTGGTGCGTCCGACCGGTCTGGTCGACCCGCAAGTCGAGGTGCGTCCGGCGCTGACCCAGGTCGATGACTTGCTCTCGGAAATCACCAAGCGCGTGGCGGTCGAGGAGCGGGTGCTGGTCACCACGCTGACCAAACGCATGGCCGAAGACCTCACCGATTACCTCGCCGACCACGGCGTGCGCGTGCGTTATCTGCACTCGGACATCGACACCGTCGAGCGGGTCGAAATCATCCGCGACCTGCGTCTGGGCACCTTCGATGTGCTGGTGGGGATCAACCTGCTGCGCGAAGGTCTGGACATGCCGGAAGTGTCGCTGGTGGCAATTCTCGACGCGGACAAGGAAGGCTTCCTGCGTTCCGAGCGCTCGCTGATCCAGACCATCGGCCGGGCCGCGCGGAACCTCAATGGCCGGGCGATTCTCTACGCCGATCGCATCACCGGCTCGATGGAGCGGGCGATCGGCGAGACCGAGCGTCGTCGCGACAAGCAGATCGCCTTCAACCTGGAAAACGGCATCACCCCGAAGGGCGTGTTCAAGGACGTCGCCGACATCATGGAAGGCGCCACCGTGCCCGGCTCACGCAGCAAGAAGCGCAAGGGCATGGCCAAGGCTGCCGAAGAAAACGCCAAGTACGAAGCCGAACTGCGCTCGCCGAGCGAAATCACCAAACGCATTCGCGCACTGGAAGAGAAGATGTACCAGTTGGCGCGGGATCTGGAGTTCGAAGCGGCGGCGCAGATGCGCGATGAGATTGCCAAGTTGCGCGAGCGGCTTTTGGCTGTCTGAAGCCTGATGCTAAACCTGTAGGAGCTGCCGAAGGCTGCGATCTTTTGATCTTGTTTTTTTACAATCAAAAGCAAAAGATCGCAGCCTTCGGCAGCTCCTACAGGTAGGGTGGTGTTCAGTTTAATGCGCTTCCCCAGCCTTCAACCCTTGCGGCAATTTCTTGGTCAACAAGATCGCCAGCATGCTGACCCCCAGTGCAATCCCGACAAAATGAAACGCATCGTTGTAGGCCATGATCAGTGCCTGCTGATGGACTATCTCACTCAGCTTGCCCAGCGCCGCCGTGTCACTGCCAAAGCGGTCGGTCATCGATGCCAGTCGCTCGGCCACTTGCGGATTGGTCGGCACCACCGCTTCACGCAAATAATCGAAGTAGGTCTTGGTCCGTGCATCCAATAGCGTGGCGAGCAGGGCGATGCCGATCGCGCCGCCGAGGTTGCGCAGGATGTTGAACAGGCTCGACGCCGAGCCCGCGTCCTGCGGCAGGATGTACGCCGTGGCGATCAACGAAATTGTGACCATGATCAGCGGCTGACCCAGCGCGCGGATGATCTGGATCTGATTGAACTGCGGCCCGGCGAAGTCCGGGTTGAGCACCCCCGACGAAAAACTCGCTAGACCGAACAGCCCGAAGCCCAGGGTGCACAGCCATTTCGGCGAAACGAACTTCATCAGCTTCGGCACCAGCGGAATCAGGAACAGCTGCGGCACGCCCATCCACATGATCACTTCGCCGATCTGCAGGGCGTTGTAATTCTGGATCTGCGCCAGGTACAGCGGCAGCAGATAGATTGAGCCATACAGCCCGACGCCCATGCCGAGGCTGGAAATGCTCGACAGGCCGAAGTTGCGATTGCGCAGGATGCCGAGGTTGATCAGCGGGTTGGGTTTCGAAATCTGCACGATGACGAAGGTGATCAGGCTGAGGAGGGCGATGCTGCCGAGGGTCACGATCAGGTTCGATTCGAGCCAGTCCTTGCGATGGCCCTCTTCAAGAAACACCTGCAGGCAGCCGAGGCCGACACCCAGTGTGAGAATTCCGGTGTAGTCAGTGCTTTTCAGCAGTTCCCAGTGCGCTTCCTTCTTCTCCAGCCCGTACATCAGCCCGGCGATCATGATCAGCCCCGGCGGGATGTTGATGTAGAAGATGTATTCCCAGCCCCAGTTTTCCGTGAGCCAGCCGCCAAGCGTAGGGCCGATGGACGGGGCGAAGGTCGCGGTCATGGCGAACATCGCCATGCCTTTGGCGCGGTGGTGTTCGGGAAGTTTGATCAGGGTCAGGGTGAACGCCAGCGGGATCAGCGCGCCGCCGGTGAAGCCCTGCATGGCGCGAAACACGATCATGCTTTCAAGGCTCCAGGCCATCGAGCACAGCAGCGATGACACCAGAAACCCCAGCGACACCCACACCGCCAGGCGCCGTGCCGAGAGCAACTGCACCAGCCACGCGGTCAGCGGAATCATGATGATTTCCGCGACCAGATACGAGGTAGAAATCCACGAGCCTTCTTCCAGCGTCGCCGAGAGCGCGCCCTGAATGTCCTTGAGCGAAGAGTTGGTGATCTGGATGTCGAGCACTGCCATAAAGGCGCCGAGCATCACGCTCATCACCGCGATCCAGTCGCGCCGGGTCGGTTCGCCGACCGGGCGGATCAGCGAATCACCGGCCATTGTCTGGGGCGTCTTTGATATTCACGGTGGCGGTGACCGACATGCCCGGGCGGATCTTGCCGTGCAACGGGTTATCGGCCTTGAAGGTCAGCTTCACCGGAATCCGCTGCACGACTTTGGTGAAGTTGCCGGTGGCGTTGTCCGGCGGCAGCAGGCTGAACTGCGCACCGGAGGCGGCGAACAGACTGTCGACCCGCGCTTCGATCGGCGTGTCGCTGTAGGCATCGAAAGTCAGCTCGGCTTTCTGTCCGGGCTGCATGTGGCCAATCTGGGTTTCCTTGAAGTTGGCCTGCACCCAGATGTCTTCGTCCGGGACGATCGACAGCAGATACGCGCCGGCCTGCACCACTTGGCCATTGCGTGCGGCGCGCTGGCCGACCATGCCGCTGATCGGCGCGTGGATTTCGCTGCGGGTCAGGTTGAGCTCGGCTTGCGCTAGATCGGCGCGGGCGTTGGCGATCTGCGCGTCGAGGCGTTTGATCTCGGCAGTCAGTGCGTTGACCTGCTGGCGCTGGCTCTGCGCATCGGCCTGGGCCTTGGCCACTTGCGAACGGGCGATATGCGCGTCAGCGGAGAGGGTGGTCACTCGTTCTTCGGAAACGTAGCCGGGTTTGCGCAGGGTTTCAGCACGCGATAAATCCATCTGCGAGCGGCCCAGCGTGGCTTGGGTGGTCGCCACTTGCGCGTCACTGGCGGCGATCAGGCTCGATTGCTGCGTCAATTTGCTCTGTGCCTGCAAACGCTCGGCTTCGCGGGTGGCGAGGGAGGCATTGGCGCGGTCGACGGCGAGGCGGAAATCATTGGGTTCAAGGCGCACCAGCAACTGGCCTTTTTCCACGTGCTGGTTGTCCTGCACCAGCACTTCATCGATGCGCGCACTCAACTGGCTGGAGACGCGGGTGATCTCGCCCTGGACATAGGCGTTATCGGTGCTTTCATAAAAGCGCCCCTTGAAAAACCAATGGGCGAAGAAGCCCCCGGCAATCAACAGCACCAGGAGCAGGAAAATAAACAGGCGACGCTTGAGTTGGGCAGGCATGAGGCAAACTGTAGTCGAGGAATTGTAAGGAAAGTCATCTGCGGCTGAATCTGGCATACCGCCGATAAACGGTAAATGCCGATGGCTGATATTCAGCCCGTCACCACGGTCTATGGGCGTTACAGACGCAAACTTGGCTTAAATGCCCTGCCCGCTGGAGCGGGGCGGGTGTCGCCTGTTACCATTCGCCGCTTGATTGTTTTGCTTTTCATTCTTTTCGAGACATGCCATGACCACCGTCCGCACTCGCATCGCGCCATCGCCTACCGGGGACCCCCACGTAGGTACCGCTTACATCGCATTGTTCAACTACTGCTTTGCCAAGCAGCATGGCGGTGAGTTCATCCTGCGCATCGAAGACACTGACCAGTTGCGCTCGACCCGCGAGTCCGAACAGCAGATCTTCGACGCCCTGCGCTGGCTGGGGATCGACTGGAGCGAAGGTCCGGACGTTGGCGGCCCGCACGGCCCGTACCGGCAGAGCGAGCGTGGTGATATCTATCAGAAGTATTGCCAGCAACTGGTCGACATGGGCCATGCGTTCCCATGCTTCTGCACCGCAGAAGAACTGGACCAGATGCGCGCCGAACAAATGGCGCGCGGCGAGACCCCGCGCTACGACGGCCGCGCGCTGCTGCTGTCGAAGGAAGAAGTCGCCGCCCGTCTGGCCGCCGGCGAACCGCACGTGATCCGCATGAAAGTGCCGACCGAAGGCGTCTGCGTGGTGCCGGACATGCTGCGTGGCGATGTCGAGATCCCGTGGGATCGCATGGACATGCAAGTGCTGATGAAGACCGACGGCTTGCCGACGTACTTCCTCGCCAACGTGGTCGACGACCACCTGATGGGCATCACCCACGTGCTGCGCGGCGAAGAATGGCTGCCATCGGCGCCGAAACTGATTCTGCTGTACGAATACTTCGGCTGGGAGCAGCCGGAGCTGTGCTACATGCCGCTGCTGCGTAACCCGGACAAGAGCAAGCTATCCAAGCGCAAGAACCCGACCTCGGTGACCTTCTACGAGCGCATGGGCTTCATGCCGGAGGCGATGCTCAACTACCTCGGTCGCATGGGCTGGTCGATGCCCGATGAGCGCGAGAAGTTCTCGCTGCAGGAAATGGTCGACAACTTCGACCTCAAGCGTGTGTCCCTCGGCGGGCCGATCTTCGACATCGAGAAGCTGTCGTGGCTCAACGGCCAGTGGCTGCGTGACCTGCCGGTGGAAGAGTTCGCCGCGCGCGTGCAGAAGTGGGCGTTCAACTCCGAGTACATGATGAAGATCGCGCCGCTGGTGCAGGGGCGCGTGGAAACCTTCAGCCAGGTTGCACCGCTGGGCGGCTTCTTCTTTGCCGGTGGCGTGAACCCGGATGCCAAGCTGTTCGAATCGAAAAAGCTTTCCGGTGATCAGGTGCGTCAGTTGATGCAATTGATCCTGTGGAAGCTGGAAAGCCTGCGTCAGTGGGAGAAGGACAGCATCACCGCAACGATTCAGGCGGTGGTCGAATCTCTTGAGCTGAAGCTGCGTGACGCGATGCCGTTGATGTTTGCCGCGATTACCGGGCAGGCGAGTTCGGTGTCGGTGCTCGATGCAATGGAAATCCTCGGCCCGGACCTGACGCGTTTCCGTCTGCGCCAGGCGATTGACCTGTTGGGCGGCGTGTCGAAGAAAGAAAACAAAGAGTGGGAAAAGCTGCTGGGCGCTATCGCCTAAGCACTTGTGATTCCCTGTAGGAGCTGGCGCAGCCTGCGATCTTTTGCCGTTGTTCTTAAGAAGCAAGAGCAAAAGATCGCAGGCTGCGCCAGCTCCTACAGGTCGCGGTGTGCGTAAACCTCCCGGATTTTCGGGGGGAGGCGGTAAGTGATTGTTATGCCGACAAAAAACTTTGAAATTTTTCAAAAATAAGTTTGACAGGCTTTCGATACGCCCTTAAGATTCGCCCCGTCCTCAGCGATGACATCAACGATGAGGGGCTATAGCTCAGCTGGGAGAGCGCTTGCATGGCATGCAAGAGGTCGACGGTTCGATCCCGTCTAGCTCCACCAATTTACACTTCGAAGCCTGGCCACACCGGCTCCGAAGCGATCAACACTCAGCGTTGATCAGTTGTATAGAAGGGTTTGCGTCCCCTTCGTCTAGTGGCCTAGGACACCGCCCTTTCACGGCGGTAACAGGGGTTCGAGTCCCCTAGGGGACGCCAGTTTTACAGAAGTGATGTTGCAAGATGTCACTCCGCCGCGAGGCGAAAAATCCGGGGCTATAGCTCAGCTGGGAGAGCGCCTGCATGGCATGCAGGAGGTCAGCGGTTCGATCCCGCTTAGCTCCACCAATTTTACAGTTCAAGGTCTGGCCACACCGGCCTTGAATCAGATCAGATCTCAGCACTGATCAGCTGTATAGAAGGGTTTGTGTCCCCTTCGTCTAGTGGCCTAGGACACCGCCCTTTCACGGCGGTAACAGGGGTTCGAGTCCCCTAGGGGACGCCACGATTACCCGCTCTGCGGGATTTATAAGGGTCATTCAATTATTGAATGGCCCTTTTGTTTGTCTGGCGTTTGGCCAACTCTCCTTTTTCCTTACACTGTGCTTCAGACCAGCGGTCATATCCTCGACTTGCGGAATATTATTATGCGAATAATATTCTAGTCGTAATATTCGGAGGCAACGATGAACGATAAAAAAGCTCAAACCCGCGAACGCATCCTCAAGGCGGCCAGCGCCGCACTGATGCAGCGTGGTCCGGCGGATCCCAGCGTGGGCGAAGTGATGGGCGCTGCCGGCCTGACCGTCGGTGGTTTCTACGCGCACTTCGAAAGCAAGGACGCGATGATGCTAGAGGCGTTCAAGCAACTGCTCAGCCGTCGACGCGACCTGATTGCCGACATGGACTCCGAGCTGACCGGTGAAGAGCGTCGCGCCCTGGTTGCTGCGTTCTATCTGTCACGCAAGCACCGTGATTCCAGTGACGCCGCATGTCCGATTCCGGCGTCCATTGGCGAATTGGGGCGTCTGCCGGAATCCTTCCGCATCGCGCTGAACGAGCACCTGGAACTGATGATTGCGCAGTTGGCGTCCAGCCCCGAGGACACCGACAAGGCGTTGGCTGATGTGGCGTTGATGGTGGGTGGTCTGGCGCTGGCACGTGCGCTGGGCCCGGGCGATTTATCCGATCGATTGCTGCGCGCTGCCAAATCGGCAGTGCGTTGACCTGAAGGCAACACGCCTGAGGAGAGAGCGATGAACACGTTGAAGTGGGTTCGTGGCGTTAATGGCACCTTGGGCTGGATTGCACCGCAACGAGTGGCGAACAAAATGCGTCAGGCGTTCATGACGCCGCGCACGTTGCCGCTGCGTGATTGGGAGCTGCCGCTGCTGGCGAGTTCAGAACGTATCACGCTGCGCTTCGGCCTGTCGGCGCTGCGCTGGGGGCAGGGACCGGCGGTGCTGTTGATGCACGGTTGGGAAGGGCGGCCCACCCAGTTTGCGGCGTTGATCACGGCGCTGGTCGAGGCCGGTTACACCGTTGTCGCGCTGGATGGCCCGGCCCATGGTCGTTCGCCGGGGCGTGAAGCCAACGTCGTACTGTTCGCCCGCGCCATGCTCGAAGCGGCCGCCGAATTGCCTCCTCTTCAAGCCGTCATCGGCCACTCCATGGGCGGCGCCAGTGCCATGCTCGCGGTGCAACTGGGCCTGCGCACCGAAACCCTGGTCAGCATCGCAGCCCCCGCGCGTATCCTCGGCGTGTTGCGCGGTTTTGCCCGCTACGTCGGCATGCCACCGCGGGCGCGCTCGGCGTTCATCCGCCAGGTCGAGCAGGACGTCGGCATGCGCGCCGCGACCCTCGATGTCGCGCACTATCAACTGGATATGCCGGGCCTGATCGTGCATGCCGAGGACGATAACTTCGTCTCGGTCAAGGAATCGCAATTGATCCACGAGTCATGGTTCGACAGTCGCCTGCTGCGCCTGGAAAGCGGCGGCCACCAGCGCGTGCTGGCCGACCCTCGAGTGGTTGATGGCGTGTTATCACTGTTGGCAGGGCGCAGCCTTCAAGCGCGGCAATCGGCCTGACATCCGTTACACTGCCCCGGTTGAATAATCTGACCGGGAGTGGGGCATGGGCTGGGATCGGGCAACGCCGTTCACCATTGATCTGCAAGTAGGCGCCGAGGACATCGACGGGCTGGGCCACGCGAACAACGCGGTTTACGTGACCTGGCTCGAACGCTGCGCCTGGCGCCACTCGCAGCGTCTGGGGCTGGATCTGGTCGAGTACCGGCGTCTGGATCGGGCGATGGCCGTGGTGCGTCACGAAATCGATTATCTGGCGGCGGCCTACGAAGGCGACGAACTGCAACTGGCGACCTGGATCGTCGATTGGGACCAGCGCCTGAAAATGACCCGGCACTTCCAGCTGATCCGCCCGAGCGACAACGCCACCCTGCTGCGCGCCCAGACCACCTTCGTCTGCATCGAACTGTCCACGGGCAAGCCCAAGCGCATGCCGGCGGAGTTTATCGAGGGTTACGGCCCGGCGATCCTGTCCCTGGCCTGACCCGATCCCGTAGGAGCTGCCGAAGGCTGCGATCTTTTGACTTTGATTTTTAAAGATCACAATCAAAAGATCGCAGCCTGCGGCAGCTCCTACAGGTGGTCGTGGGTTTAACCGGCTTAATCCAGTAAACTGCCGCACGTTTTTTCTTCCTGAGTAGTGTTTTCCCCATGCAAATTGCCCTGGCGCCCATGGAGGGGTTGGTCGACGACATCCTGCGCGACGTGCTGACCCGCGTTGGCGGCATCGACTGGTGCGTGACCGAGTTCATTCGGATCAACGATCAGTTGCTCACCCCGGCCTACTTCCACAAGTTCGGCCCGGAGCTGCTGAACGGCGCCCGCACCCGTGCCGGCGTGCCGCTGCGCGTGCAATTGTTGGGTTCCGATCCGGTGTGCCTGGCGGAAAACGCGGCGCTGGCCTGCGAACTCGGCTCGCAAGTCATCGACCTGAACTTCGGCTGTCCGGCCAAGACCGTCAACAAGTCCCGGGGCGGGGCGGTGCTGCTCAAGGAGCCGGAGCTGCTCAACTCCATCGTCGAGCATGTGCGTCGCGCCGTGCCGGCGCACATCCCGGTTACCGCGAAGATGCGCCTGGGTTTCGACAGCCCGGACGGTTCGCTGGTCTGCGCCACGGCGCTGGCCGAGGGCGGCGCCGAACACATCGTGGTGCATGCCCGGACCAAGGTTGATGGCTACAAGCCGCCGGCGCATTGGGAGTGGATTCCGCGGGTGCAGGACGTGGTCAAGGTGCCGGTGTTCGCCAACGGTGATATCTGGAGCGTCGAAGACTGGCGCCGCTGCCGCGAGATCAGCGGTGTCGAGGACATCATGCTCGGACGCGGTCTGGTGTCACGCCCCGATCTGGCCAAACAGATCGCTGCCGCGCGCGCCGGTGGAGATGTGGTCGAGATGACCTGGGCCGAGCTGCTGCCGCTGATTCAGGACTTCTGGTTGCAAGCCAAGGCGCAGATGACCGCTCGCCAATCGCCGGGTCGCTTGAAGCAATGGCTGGCGATGCTGACGCGCAATTATCCCGAGGCCACCGAGCTGTTTACCGTGCTGCGTCGCGAGACAGAACCGGACCAGGTCTCGCGTTTGCTCGGTTTGCCGGTCGCCGCCGCAGCCTGAAAAAAATCTGCAAATACTCTCTTGAAATCATTTTGGCGGTCCCTATCTAAGGGTTACGCGATGCCGAATTCGGGTCGCGGAGACACAAAAACTTGCTGATTGTTTTCAGGAGATTTGAACCATGAGTACTGCATTTTCCCTGGCACCACTGTTCCGTTCCTCGGTGGGTTTCGACCGTTTCAATGACCTGTTCGAAACCGCGCTGCGCAACGAGCCAGGCAGCACCTACCCACCCTACAACGTGGAAAAACACGGTGACGATCAATACCGTATCGTCGTAGCGGCCGCCGGTTTCCAGGAAGAAGACCTGGAGCTGCAAGTCGAGAAGGGTGTGCTGACCATCAGTGGCGGCAAGCGTGATGCCAACGAAGGCGTGACCTTCCTGCATCAAGGCATTGCCCAGCGTGCTTTCAAGCTGTCCTTCCGCCTGGCCGATCACATCGAGATCAAGGCCGCCGATCTGAGCAACGGTCTGCTGAGCATCGACCTGTTGCGGGTGATCCCGGAAGAGGCGAAAGCCAAGCGCATCCCGATCAACGGAGCGCAGAAGCCGGTTCTGCAATAAGGCCGAGCAAGAAAAAAGGGCGCCCCTGGCGCCCTTTTTTTTGTGCCCGTCATTTGAGCATTTTTTTCAACGCCTCCAGTGCCACCGGCCGACTGTGCAGGTAACCCTGATACAAATGGCAGCCCAGCCCCTGCAGGAACGCCAGTTGCTCCGGCGTCTCCACGCCTTCGGCAATCACCTCCAGTTCCAGGCTGCGGGCCATGGCGACGATGGCGCGGATGATCTCGGCGTCGTTGGGGTCGGTGGTTGCGTCGCGGATGAACGACTGGTCGATTTTCAGGGTGTCCACCGGCAGGCGCTTGAGGTAGGTCAGCGATGAATAGCCGGTGCCGAAATCGTCCATGGCGAAACTCACACCGAGTTTTTTCAGGCGACGCATTTTGCTGATGGTGTCTTCCAGGTTCTGGATGACGATGCCTTCGGTGATCTCCAGTTTCAGCAGCGCGCAGGGCAGACCGTGGCTGCTCATGCTGTGCTCGATGCGTTCGACGAAGTCGTTCTGGCGGAACTGCCGTGGGCTGATGTTCACGCACAGGCTGAAATTGAGCGGGTCGACCAGTTTCAGGGCGATCAATTGTTTGAACGCTTCGCAGGCCTCATCGAGGATCCAGGTGCCGACTTCCAGAATCAGGCCGCTGTCTTCCAGCACCTTGATGAACTCAGTGGGCGATTGCGCGCCGAGCTCCGGGTGATTCCAGCGCACCAGCGCCTCGGCGCCAATGATGCGGTTGTCCCGCGCATCGACCTGCGGCTGGTAGTGCACGTTGAACTCGCCGCGCGATAACGCCAGACGCAGGTCGGTCTCCATGCGCAGCCGCTCGCTGGCCGCTTTCTGCATGGTGTTGTGGTACATCTGCGTGGTGTTGCGCCCGGAATCCTTGGCCCTGTACAGCGCAATGTCGGCGCGCTTGAGCAGATCGGTCGGGGTCGAGCCGTGATCGGGAATCAGCGCCACGCCGATACTCGGCGTCACTTGCAGACGCTGGCCGTCGAGGAACATCGGCTCCGAGAGCAACTCACGAATGGTGTCGGCCAGTTCCCGCACTTGTGCGCTGACCTCGTTGCGCGTGCCTTCCAGGCCACTGAGCAGCACCACGAATTCATCGCCGCCGAGACGCGCCACCGTATCCTCCATGCGCACGCTGGCTTCGAGCCGTGCGGTGATGATTTTCAGCACCGTGTCGCCGACCGGGTGGCCCAGCGAGTCGTTGATGTGCTTGAAGTGGTCAAGGTCGAGGAACAGCAGCGCACCGCGCAGGTTGTGGCGCTTGAGCAGGGCGATCTGCTGGCTCAGGCGATCCATCAGCAAGGCGCGGTTGGGCAGATTGGTCAGCGGATCGTGATAGGCCAGATGGCGGATCTGCGCTTCGGCGTTCTTCAGCAGGCTGACATCCCGGGCGGTCAGCAGCAGGCACGCGGTTTCGTTGAGGGTGATCGGTTCAATCGACACTTCCACCGTCAGCAATTCGCCGCGCTTGTTGCGCCCGAGCATTTCCTGATGGTGCACGCGGCCCTTGATCTGCAGTTCGGCAAGCAGCGCCGAGCGTTGTTTCTCTTCGGCCCAGATGCCGATCTGGTACACGGTTTTGCCCACCACTTCTTCGGCGCGATAGCCGGTGAGGCGGCAGAAACCGTCGTTGACCTCCAGATAGCGCCCGGTGTCACGTTCGGTGATGGTGATCGCGTCGGGGCTGGAGTGAAACGCCTTGGCGAATTTCTCTTCGCTGGCCTTGAGTGCGGCCTCGGAGCGCTGCTGTTGGGTGATGTCGCGCAGGGTGGTGACGATGCACGGCTGATTGCCGACGCTGATCTGCCGGCTGGAAATCACGCACGTCAGCGACTGGCCGTCCTTGTGCTGGACGATGATTGCGACATTGCTCAGGCCCTGTTCGCGGATCACCCGCTCGATACGTTGCAGGCTTTTCGCCGAGGCGTCCCACAGGCCGATGTCCTCGGCGGTGCGCCCGATGACGTCGGCGGCGCTCCAGCCGAAGGTCTGGGTGAAGCTGTTGTTGATTTCGATGAACTCGCCGCTGTCCTGACGGGTAACGCAGATCGGGTCGGGGCTGACCTGGAACAGCGTGGCGAATTTTTCTTCGGAGGCGACCAGGCGTTGCTCGCGCTCGACCTGATCGGTGATGTCCAGCAAGGTCCCGGCCATGCGCAGCGGCGCGCCGTTTTCATCGCGGTAGAGGCGGGCGCGGCTTTCCAGATAGCGTGAGCTGCCATCCGCCAGTTGCACGCGATAGGTCAGTTGATAATTGCCGGCCGGGCCTTCGCGCAGGCTGCGGTAGGCGTCGCGCATGCTGTCGCGCTCCTCGCCGGGCACGCCTTCGAAGAACTCCTCGAACGATTCGTGAAACGGGATTGGCTCCAGCCCGTGCAATTGCGCGGCCCGCGCCGAGCCGTAGAGCATGCCGCTGGGGATGTGCCAGTCCCAGGTGCCGAGCTGCGCCGAGTCCAGCGCCAGATCAAGGCGTTCCTGACTGTCTTTCAAGGCGTGTTCGGCGGCTTTGCGTTCGGTGGTGTCGAGAAAGGTGCTGAGCAGATACGGCTGGCCTTCGAGCTCGACCTTCTGTGCGCTGAGAATGCCGTCATGAATCTGCCCGTTGCTGGCGCGGAACTGCACTTCCATGCTGACCAACTCACCCTTGGCTTTGGTCTTTTTCACCAGCTCTGCGCGTTGCTCCGGGTGCACCCACAGGCCCAGTTCCAGTGTGGTGCGACCGATGGCGTCCTGGACCGGCCAGCCGAACAGACTTTCGAAATACTGGTTGGCTTCGGTGATCAGGCCGTCTTCCTGGCGCGTCAGTAGCACCATGTTCGGGCACAGGTGAAAAAGTGTGGCGAAACGTTTCTCCGAGCTGCTCAGAGCCTGTTCACGTTGACGCTGGTGGGTGATTTCGCGAATCACCCCGATCATTCGGGGCCGGCCGTGCTTGTCCGGCAGCAGGCTGCCGCTGATTTCCAGCCAGTGCAGGCTGCCGTCGGGCCAGCGGATACGGTGGTGCATTGCCTGTTCCAGCGGGGCGCCGGCAATCACCGCGTGGAAGGCGCGCACGGTTTTCGCCCGGTCTTCGGGCGGCAGCAGGTCGAGATATTCCAGGTCCTGGGGCAGCGGTTGCCGTGGATCGAAGCCGAACAGCGCCTGGGTGCCCCGTGACCAGCTGATCTGCCCGCGCTCGATGTCCCAATACCAGGCACCGAGCCGGGCGCCGTTGAGTGCGGCGAGCAATTGCGGCGCACTCTCCCAGCTCTGCTCGGAACGTCGCGGATCAATGGCCTGAATACGCGGCATCGGCGGAATTCGGTCAACAGATTTCGGCATTGTTAACGGGCCTTGAGCTGATGGTGGCGTTAGGCACAGGGACAGCGGCTCTATAGGAGTAGCACAAGTTAGCCTGAAGTCCCTGGCAGATCGATTTGCGCATCCAGCAAGGCCATGAAAGCCCTTGCCGCATTCGACAGCGTCCGTTCGGTGTGCACGATATAGCCTAGCTGGCGACTGAGCTGTATGCCCGGCAAAGGTATGCGCGCGACCTGTTGATCAAGCATGGTGCGTGGCAGAACACTCCAGGCCAGACCAATGGAGACCATCATCTTGATGGTTTCCAGGTAGTTGGTGCTCATGGCGATGTTCGGCGTCAGCCCTTGGGCTTCGAACAAGCGTTGGACAATATGATGGGTGAAGGTGTTGCCTCCGGGAAAAACCGCCGGATGACCGGCAATGTCCGCCAGGCTCACGGCGCCATTGCTGATCAGTGAATGCTCCGGCGCCACCACGAAATCCAGCGGGTCGTCCCACACCGGCGTGGCTTTGACCAGCGTATGTGGCTCCGGCGCCAGGGTGATGACAGCCAGTTCCGCACGGCCATGGAGAATCTCTTCGTAGGCCACTTCCGAATCGAGGAACTGAATATCCAGTGCCACCTGTGGGTAGCGGCGGGTGAATTCCCTCAAGAGTGGCGGCAAACGGTGCAGACCGATGTGGTGACTGGTGGCCAGGGTCAGCCGGCCGCTGACTTCGCCGGTCAGGTTAGTCAGGGCGCGGCGGGTGTCGTCCAGCACGTTGAGAATCTGGTAGGCCCGGGGCAGCAGGGCGCGGCCAGCCTCGGTCAGGCCGACTTCACGACCGAGTCGGTCGAACAGTCTTACCTTCAATTGTTGCTCGAGTCCGGCGATGCGTTTGCTGATCGCCGGTTGCGTCAGGTGCAGGCGTTCACCGGCGCCGGAGAAGCTCCCGGTCTCGGCAATCGCGATAAAAGCGTTGAGGTTGGCCAGATCCATGAATCGTATTCCAGTTGGTTATCCAAAGCATAAAAAATATGAATTTGAGTTATTTAATCTAACCCCATAGGATCGGCCTCACAAGCCAAAGGGTTATTGATAAGCCCAGGGCATAGAAACAAGCTGATGAGGAACCGTCTGATGGCCGGCAAAACGCTCTACGACAAGCTCTGGGATTCGCATTTGGTCAAACAGCGCGACGATGGCTCGGCGCTGATCTATATCGATCGTCACATCATCCACGAAGTGACCTCGCCGCAAGCCTTCGAAGGCCTGCGTCTGGCCGGGCGCAAGCCTTGGCGCATCGATGCCAACATCGCGACCCCGGACCACAACGTACCGACCACACCGGAGCGCAAGGGTGGCATCGCCGCGATTGCCGACCAGGTCTCGCGTTTGCAGGTTCAGACCCTCGATGACAACTGTGATGAATACGGCATTGTCGAGTTCAAGATGAACGACATCCGTCAGGGCATCGTCCACGTGATCAGCCCGGAGCAGGGCGCAACCTTGCCGGGCATGACCGTGGTCTGCGGCGACTCGCACACCTCGACCCACGGCGCTTTCGGTGCCTTGGCACACGGGATCGGCACTTCCGAGGTCGAGCACGTGCTCGCCACCCAGTGCCTGGTTGCGAAGAAAATGAAGAACATGCTGGTGCGGGTCGAAGGCCAGTTGCCATTCGGTGTGACGGCCAAGGACATCGTCCTCGCGGTAATCGGCAAGATCGGCACCGCCGGCGGTAACGGGCATGCCATCGAGTTCGCCGGCAGCGCGATTCGCGATCTGTCCGTCGAAGGCCGCATGACCATCTGCAACATGTCCATCGAGGCCGGCGCCCGCGTGGGTCTGGTGGCCGCGGATGAAAAAACCGTCGAGTACGTCAAGGGCCGTCCGTTCGCGCCGAAAGGCGCGCAGTGGGATCAGGCGGTTGAAGCCTGGAAAGACCTGGTTTCCGACGCCGACGCCAAGTTCGACACCGTGGTTGAACTCGACGCTGCGCAGATCAAGCCGCAAGTCAGCTGGGGCACTTCGCCGGAAATGGTCTTGGCCGTTGATCAGAGCGTGCCGGATCCGGCCAAAGAGATGGATCTGGTCAAGCGCGATTCGATTGTGCGCGCCTTGAAATACATGGGTTTGACCGCCAATCAGGCGATCACCGACATTCAGCTGGATCGCGTGTTCATCGGCTCCTGCACCAACTCGCGCATTGAAGACTTGCGCGCTGCGGCCGTGATCGCCAAGGGCCGCAAGGTCGCCTCGACGATCAAGCAGGCGATCGTGGTGCCGGGTTCGGGTCTGGTGAAGGCCCAGGCGGAAGCCGAAGGTCTGGACAAGATTTTCCTCGAAGCCGGTTTCGAATGGCGTGAGCCGGGTTGCTCGATGTGCCTGGCGATGAACCCGGACCGCTTGGAGTCCGGCGAGCATTGCGCCTCGACCTCCAACCGTAACTTCGAAGGCCGTCAGGGTGCCGGTGGTCGTACCCACCTCGTCAGCCCGGCCATGGCCGCTGCGGCGGCGGTGAACGGTCGTTTCATCGACGTTCGTGAATTGATCTGAAGGAGAGCGCAGCATGAAAGCTTTTACCCAGCACACTGGTCTTGTCGCGCCTCTGGATCGTGCCAACGTCGACACCGACCAGATCATCCCGAAGCAGTTCTTGAAATCGATCAAGCGCACCGGTTTCGGCCCGAACCTGTTCGACGAGTGGCGTTACCTGGATGTCGGCCAGCCGTACCAGGACAACTCCAAGCGCCCATTGAACAAGGAGTTCGTGCTCAACGCCGAGCGTTATCAAGGCGCCAGTGTGTTGCTGGCCCGCGAGAACTTCGGTTGCGGCTCCAGCCGTGAACACGCGCCGTGGGCGTTGGAAGAATACGGTTTCCGCAGCATCATTGCGCCGAGCTACGCCGACATCTTCTTCAACAACAGCTTCAAGAACGGCTTGCTGCCGATCATCCTGAGCGATGCCGAAGTCGATGAATTGTTCAAGCAGGTCGAGGCCGAGCCGGGCTATCAATTGCAGATCGATCTGCACGAGCAGACCGTGACCAGCCCGAACGGCAAGGTGTACCGCTTCGAGATCGACGCGTTCCGCAAGCATTGCCTGCTCAATGGTCTGGATGATATCGGCCTGACCTTGCAGGACGGTGATGCGATTGCTGCGTTCGAGGCCAGGCATCGTGTGAGCCAGCCGTGGTTGTTCCGCGACGCGTGATTGATTCGAGATTGATGTAGTCAGGGCCGGCCTCTTCGCGAGCAGGCTCGCTCCCACACTTGAAATGCATTCCCCTGTGGGAGCGAGCCTGCTCGCGAAGACGGCCGCTCAAACAACACAAATGCAGGATGTGACCATGACCAGCACCGCCCAGCACACCCAGGTTGTACAAAAGCAATTCGGTGAACAGGCCGCCGCCTACCTGAGCAGCGCCGTTCATGCGCAAGGCACTGAATTCGCGCTGCTACAGGCTGAACTGGCAGGGCAGGGCGAGGCCAGGGTGCTGGACCTGGGTTGCGGCGCCGGTCATGTGAGTTTTCATGTGGCGCCGCTGGTAAAGGAAGTGGTGGCCTACGACCTGTCGCAGCAAATGCTCGACGTGGTGGCTGCTGCGGCTGTGGATCGCGGTTTTGCCAACATTGCCACGGTCAACGGCGCCGCCGAGCGCCTGCCGTTTGCCGATGGCGAATTCGATTACGTGTTCAGTCGTTATTCGGCGCACCATTGGAGCGACCTCGGTGTGGCCCTGCGTGAAGTGCGTCGGGTGCTGAAACCGGGCGGTGTGGCAGCGTTCATCGACGTGTTGTCGCCGGGCAGCCCGTTGTTCGACACTTATCTGCAGAGCGTCGAAGTGCTGCGCGACACCAGCCATGTGCGCGATTATTCCGCCGGCGAGTGGTTGCGTCAGGTCAGCGAGGCCGGGCTGCACACCCGCAGCACCAGCCGTCAGCGCCTGCGTCTGGAGTACAGCAGTTGGGTCGAGCGCATGCGCACGCCCGAAGTGATGCGCGCGGCGATCCGCCAGTTGCAGCAGTCGATGGGCAACGAAGTGCGCGAATATTTTGAGATTGATGCCGATGGCTCGTTCAGTACAGATGTGATCGTACTGATGGCCGAACGCTAAGCATTTTTCCGGGCGCGCCTGTCAGAGGCGCACCGATTGAAGACACGAGGAAAGCATGAGCAAGCAGATTCTGATTCTCCCAGGTGACGGTATTGGTCCGGAAATCATGGCCGAAGCGGTCAAGGTGCTGGAGCTGGCCAACGACAAGTACAGCCTGGGCTTCGAGCTGAGCCATGACGTGATCGGTGGTGCCGCCATCGACAAGCATGGCGTGCCGCTGGCCGACGAAACCCTCGAGCGTGCCCGTGCTGCCGACGCCGTCCTGCTGGGCGCCGTGGGCGGCCCGAAGTGGGACACCATCGAGCGTGACATCCGCCCTGAGCGTGGTCTGCTGAAAATCCGTGCGCAACTGGGCCTGTTCGGCAACCTGCGTCCGGCGATCCTCTACCCGCAACTGGCCGACGCTTCGAGCCTGAAGCCGGAAATCGTTGCCGGTCTGGATATCCTGATCGTTCGTGAACTGACCGGCGGCATCTACTTCGGCGCGCCACGCGGCACCCGCACCCTGGAAAACGGCGAGCGTCAGTCCTACGACACCCTGCCGTACAGCGAGAGTGAAATCCGCCGTATCGCCCGCGTCGGTTTCGACATGGCCATGGTTCGCGGCAAGAAGCTGTGCTCGGTGGACAAGGCCAACGTGCTGGCGTCCAGCCAACTGTGGCGTGAAGTGGTCGAGCAGGTCGCCAAGGATTACCCTGAAGTCGAACTGAGTCACATGTACGTCGACAACGCCGCCATGCAACTGGTGCGCGCACCGAAGCAGTTCGACGTGATCGTCACCGACAACATGTTCGGCGACATTCTCTCCGACGAAGCCTCGATGCTCACCGGCTCGATCGGCATGCTGCCGTCGGCCTCGCTGGATTCGAACAACAAGGGCATGTACGAGCCGTGCCACGGTTCGGCCCCGGACATCGCCGGCAAAGGCATTGCCAACCCGCTGGCGACGATTCTGTCGGTGTCGATGATGCTGCGTTACAGCTTCAATCTGCACGATGTGGCCGATGCCATCGAGAAAGCCGTCAGCGTGGTGCTGGATCAAGGCTTGCGTACCGGTGACATCCATTCGGCCGGTTGCACTAAAGTCGGAACGCAGGAAATGGGTGACGCAGTAGTCGCCGCGCTGCGGAATCTGTAATCTCTCGGGCCCGCTGCGAAATTCAATACAAAGCAGCGGCCCACTTTTCAAGAAGGTGTAGTTGCGATGAAACGTGTAGGTCTGATCGGTTGGCGCGGCATGGTCGGTTCCGTGCTCATGCAGCGGATGCTGGAAGAGCAGGATTTCGATCTTATCGAGCCGGTGTTTTTCACCACTTCCAATGTCGGTGGCCAAGGCCCGTCCGTGGGCAAGGACATTGCTCCGCTCAAGGACGCTTACAGCATTGAAGAGCTGAAAACCCTCGACGTGATCCTGACCTGCCAGGGCGGCGACTACACCAGCGAAGTGTTCCCGAAGCTGCGCGAGGCCGGCTGGCAGGGTTACTGGATCGACGCGGCTTCCAGCCTGCGCATGAACGATGACGCGGTCATCATTCTCGACCCGGTCAACCGCAAGGTCATCGACCAGCAGCTGGACGCGGGCACCAAGAACTACATCGGCGGCAACTGCACCGTCAGCCTGATGCTGATGGGCCTGGGCGGTCTGTTCGAGGCCGGTCTGGTCGAGTGGATGAGCGCCATGACTTATCAGGCGGCCTCCGGTGCCGGCGCGCAGAACATGCGTGAACTGATCAAGCAGATGGGTGCGACTCACGCCGCTGTCGCCGATCAACTGGCCGACCCGGCCAGCGCGATCCTCGACATCGACCGTCGCGTGGCCGAGGCCATGCGCAGCGACGCGTACCCGACCGAAAACTTCGGCGTACCGCTGGCCGGCAGCCTGATTCCGTGGATCGACAAGGAACTGCCGAACGGCCAGAGCCGCGAAGAGTGGAAGGCCCAGGCCGAGACCAACAAGATCCTCGGCCGCTTCAAGAGCCCGATCCCGGTCGACGGCATCTGCGTGCGCATCGGCGCCATGCGTTGCCACAGCCAGGCGCTGACCATCAAGCTGAACAAAGACGTGCCGATCGCTGATATCGAAGGGCTGATCAGCCAGCACAACCCTTGGGTCAAACTGGTGCCGAACAACCGCGACATCAGCATGCAGGAGCTGAGCCCGACCAAGGTCACCGGCACCCTGAACGTACCGGTGGGGCGTCTGCGCAAGCTGAACATGGGTTCGCAATTCGTCGGTGCCTTCACCGTCGGCGACCAACTGCTGTGGGGCGCGGCCGAACCGCTGCGTCGCATGCTGCGGATCTTGCTTGAGCGTTGATCGCTTGAAGTCGTGAAAGAACCCGCGCCTTGTGAGAGGTGCGGGTTTTTTTATGGCATTTTAAAAGATCGCAGCCTTCGGCAGCTCCTACAGAATCGGGTTCACACGCAACTCATGTAGGAGCTGCCGAAGGCTGCGATCTTTTGCTCTAAATTGCCGAACCGCCAGTCACCCGGTAAAGTGCCGCTCCCCCCGTTTCGCCAGAGGTAGAACCATGACCCAGACCCTTGATATTGCCGTCGTCGGCGCCACCGGTACTGTCGGCGAAACCCTCGTACAGATTCTCGAAGAGCGCGACTTCCCGGTCGGCAACCTGCACCTGCTGGCCAGCAGCGAGTCCGCTGGCAGCTCGGTGCTGTTTCGCAACAAGAACGTGCGCGTGCGTGAAGTCGACGAGTTCGATTTCAGCAAGGTAAAACTGGTGTTCTTCGCCGCGGGCGCTGCTGTTTCCCTGAGTTACGCGGCGCGTGCCCACGCGGCCGGTTGCTCGCTGATCGACCTGTCCGGCGCGTTGCCGGCCGAGCAGGCGCCGCAAGTTGTGCCGGAAGCCAACGCTGAGGTGATCGCCGGTCTGAAAGCGCCGTTCCAGGTCAGCAGCCCAAGCCCTTCGGCGACGACGCTGGCCGTGGTGCTGGCACCGCTGCTCGATTTGCTCGAACTGCAATACGTCAACGTCACCGCCAATCTGGCCGTGTCCGCGCAAGGTCGCGAAGCCGTGACCGAGCTGGCGCGACAGACCGCCGAGTTGCTGAACATGCGTCCGTTGGAGCCGACCTTCTTCGATCGGCAGATGGCCTTCAACCTGCTGGCCCAGGTCGGCACGCCTGACGCTCAAGGCCACACGCTGCTGGAAAAACGTCTGGTGCGCGAGTTGCGTCAGGTGCTGAAGCAGCCTTTATTAAAGATTTCCGCCACTTGCGTTCAAGCCCCGGTGTTTTTTGGCGATAGCTATAGCGTGACCTTGCAGTCAGCGAGTGCGGTCGACCTGGCAAAGGTCAACGCTGCGCTTGAGGAGGCGCCCGGTATCGAGCTGGTTGAAGCCGGCGATTATCCGACTGCGGTGGGTGACGCGGTGGGGCAGGACGTTGTCTATGTTGGCCGTGTGCGCAGCGGTGTCGACGACCCAGCGGAACTTAATCTGTGGCTGACGTCAGATAACGTACGCAAAGGCGCGGCCCTGAATGCTGTGCAGGTCGCTGAATTGTTGATAAAAGACCTGCTGTAAAAGATACTTGGCAACAATTTGTCGACTGATTCTAGGTGAGCGCTATGCTTGCCCGGAGCGCTTGATAACGTGTCACTCTCCGGGACTTTCCGGGGCATCAAAGAAATGATCGCGCGCGGCAGTCTGTCGTCGTCGCGCGCAATGCCTTACGGCAGCGGCAATCAACATCTTCTCGCTGGCCGAGGAACGTTCAAACAAAGGATGAGGCTATGGTTCAAGTTCGCAAACTGGTGTTAGCAATAGCGGCCGCCTCGGCGCTGTCCTCCGGTATGGCGCATGCCCTCGGGCTCGGGGAGCTGACCCTGAAGTCGACCCTGAACCAGCCGCTGGTGGCCGAGATCGAGCTGCTCGACGTCAAGGATCTCACTGCTGCCGAAGTGGTGCCGAGCCTGGCTTCACCCGAAGATTTCGCCAAGGCCGGCGTTGATCGTCAGGCCTTCCTCAACGACCTGACGTTCACCCCGGTGCTCAACGCCAGCGGCAAAAGCGTGCTGCGCGTGACTTCGAGCAAGCCGCTGTCGGAACCGATGGTGAAATTCCTCGTGCAGGTGATGTGGCCGAACGGCCGTCTGCTGCGCGATTACAGCGTGCTGCTGGATCCGTCGAAGTTCTCGCCGCAGACCGCTGATGCCGCCGCGCAACCGGCGCCGTCGCAGACCATCACCGCACCGACCACCGGCGCGACTCACCCGAATCAATACACCACCACGCCGCGCGATACCTTGTGGGAAATCGCCGCGAAGGCGCGCACCGGAGGTTCGGTGCAGCAGACCATGCTGGCGATTCAGGCGTTGAACCCGGATGCGTTCATCGACGGCAACATCAACCGGCTGAAAACCGGTCAGGTGCTGCGTCTGCCGGACTCGGTGGAAAGCACCGCGCTGCCGCAATCGAAAGCGATTGCCGAAGTCGCCGCGCAGAACGAAGCCTGGCGTCAGGGCCGTCGTTATGTGGCCAAGCCTGGCACCGGTCAGCAGCAGCTCGATGCCACCAAGCGTGGCCGCAGCAATGTCGGCGCCGGCCAGAACGCCAAGGACAACCTGAGCCTGGTCTCTGCCGAAAGCGCCAAGGGGCGTGGCAAAGGCCCGGCCGGCGATGCCAAGGCGTTGAGCAACAAGCTGGCGGTGACTCAGGAAAGCCTCGACACGACCCGTCGTGACAACGAGGAACTGAAAAGCCGCATGGCCGATCTGCAAAGCCAGCTGGACAAGCTGCAACGCCTGATCGAGCTGAAGAACAATCAACTGGCGAAGATGCAGGCCGAAGGCCCGGGCGCTGCGCCAGCCGCCACCGCTGCCGTACCGGCGATCACCGCCGAACTGGCCGCGACCCCGCCAGCCACCCCGGCAGAAGCGGCGCCAACACCTGAATCGGCGATTGCGCCACCGGTCGACACGCCTGCCGAGACGCCAGTGGTTGCGCCAAAACCGGTAGTCGATGAAGACAAAACCTTCAACGAACTGCTGACCAATCCGATCCTGCTGGGTCTGATCGGTGGCGGAGCGGTGGTACTGCTGCTTCTGCTGTTGCTGCTGGCCCGTCGCCGCAAAGCCCAGCAGGAAGCCGAGAAACACCTGCGCATGGCTCGAGCTTTGGCTGAGGAGCAAGAGTTCTCTGCGGAGCAGGATCTGCCGGAAAGCAGCTTCGAAGGCCTGGAAACACCTGCTGCCAGCGTCAAGCTCAACACCCCGGCACCTGCGCCAGCGCCTGCTGCGGTCGTGGCTCCGGTGGTGATGGCCGAGCCGATTGCCGCGCCATTGGTTGCGCCGTCCGCCGAGCGTTCCGATGACGTGCTGGACAAGGCGCAGTCGCACATCAATGCCGGTCGCCTGAATCAGGCTGCAGCTCTGCTGGAAGAGGGCGTCAGCCTTGAGCCACAACGCAGCGACCTGCGCCTGAAGCTGATGGAAGTCTACGGTCAACAAGGCGACCGCGATGCGTTCGTCGCTCAGGAGCGTCAGCTGGTGGCCAACGGCGATAACTTCGCCAAGGTCGAAGAGTTGAAAAAACGCTTCCCGGCCATGGCGGTAGTCGCTGTCGCGGGTCTGGCTGCAGCGGCGGCCGCCGCCGAGCTGGACGCGCAATACGTCAAGGAGCTGCTGCTCGACGAGCCTGAGGCGCCTGCCCCTGAGCCTGCGGCAGACGACCTGGACAGCGCGTTCGATCTGAGCCTGGACGATCTCGACAACATTACTCCGGTTGAGCCTGCCCCTGTCGTCGCACCTGAAGCGCCGGTAGAGCTGGACGAATTCCCGGCCGACGACGATCTGAGCTTTGAGTCGGTGCTGCAACAGCAGACCGAGATCAAAGAGAACCTCGACGACCTGTCGGACTTCGACCTTGATCTGGATCTGGGTGCCGAGCCTGCGCCAGCTCCGGCGGCGGATCTGGCGGACGATGATTTCCTGCTGGATCTGGACGAAGGCGTGAAAGATCTGTCGCCGGTCGAGCCTGTGGTCGCCAACGAAGTGCCGCAGGACGATCTGGAGCTGCCGGCGGATTTCGATCTGTCGCTGGCTGACGAGATGGACACGAACCCGGCCGAACCGGATGCCTTCGCGGCAGAGCTGGATGACGTCAACGCCGAGCTGGATCGCCTGTCGCAGAGCATTGCCGAGCCGACCTTCACCGAAGCCGATGCGGCATTGGGTGATGATTTGGGTGAAGACGACTTCGACTTCCTCGCCGGCACCGACGAAGCCGCGACCAAACTCGATCTGGCCCAGGCCTACATCGATATGGGGGATAGCGACGGCGCGCGCGACATCCTCAACGAAGTGTTGACCGAGGGCGACGAGAAGCAGCGTGGCGAGGCCAGGGAAATGCTTTCGCACCTGGCATGAGCCAGCGGTAAATAAAAACGGCAGCCCATTGAGGCTGCCGTTTTTGTTTGCTTTTTAAAATCAAAAGATCGCAGCCTGCGGCAGCTCCTACATGAGATTGCGTTCCTCTGTAGGGGCTGCCGAAGGCTGCGATCTTTTGATCTTTTGATCTCGAAACTGGCATCCCCGACTCACAGCCTTATAATGCCCGCCTTTGTACATCAGCAGGCTGTCCCACCTTGGCAAACATAGATAATCCGGTCGCCGAAATGGCACCCGACGGCTTTTACCGCGTCGCGCTTGGCGTTGAATACAAAGGCTCGCGCTACAGCGGCTGGCAGCGTCAGTTGACCGGCGTGGCCACGGTGCAGGAAGAGCTCGAAAAAGCCTTGTCGAAAGTCGCCAACTCGCCGGTTTCACTGCAGTGCGCCGGACGTACCGACGCGGGCGTGCATGCTTGCGGACAAGTGGTGCATTTCGACACGCAGGTCGATCGTTCGCTGAAAGCCTGGGTGATGGGCGCCAATATCAATCTGCCCCACGACATCAGTGTCAGCTGGGCGCGGGTGATGCCGGCGCATTTTCATGCGCGGTTCAAAGCCATCGCCCGGCGTTATCGCTATGTCATCTACAACGATCAGATTCGCCCGGCGCATCTCAACGAAGAAATCACCTGGAACCACCGCCCACTCGATGTGGAACGCATGGCCGAGGCCGCGCAGTATCTGATCGGCACTCACGATTTCAGTGCTTTCCGTGCCGGTCAATGCCAAGCCAAGTCGCCGATCAAGAAAATGCACCATCTGCGCGTGACCCGCCACGGCAAGATGATCGTGCTCGACATCCGCGCCAACGCATTCTTGCATCACATGGTGCGCAACATCGCCGGCGTGCTGATGACCATCGGTGCCGGCGAGCGCCCGGTGGAGTGGATGAAGGAAGTTCTGGAAAGTCGCGAGCGGCGCTCCGGTGGCGTGACAGCGCATCCGTACGGGCTGTACCTGGTGCAGGTTGAGTATCACGACGAATTTCCGTTGCCCGAGCGTTTTATCGGGCCACATTTCCTTACGGGTTTCTCGGAACTTGACGGCTGACGCCCTCGAACGCATTTGTTACCATCCGGGACTTTCCCGAATTTGACGCGGAGTTTTTCTCGATATGTCAGCCGTTCGCAGCAAGATCTGCGGGATTACCCGCATAGAAGATGCGTTGGCAGCGGTCGAGGCCGGGGCGGATGCGATCGGGTTCGTGTTCTACGCCAAGAGCCCGCGTGCAGTGAACGTGCAGCAGGCAAGGGCGATCATCCAGGCTTTGCCACCGTTCGTGACGACGGTGGGCCTGTTCGTCAACGCCAGCCGCTGCGAGCTGGGGGAAATCCTCGATGCCGTGCCGCTGGATCTGTTGCAGTTCCATGGCGACGAGACCGCTGAAGAGTGCGAAGGTTGGCATCGTCCGTACATCAAGGCATTGCGGGTCAAGGCCGGCGATGACATCGCGGCTGCCGTCGATGCCTATCCGAGTGCCAGTGGTGTGCTGCTCGACACTTACGTCGAAGGCGTGCCGGGCGGAACCGGCGAGGCGTTCGACTGGTCTTTGATTCCGCAAACTTTGAGCAAGCCGCTGATCCTGGCCGGTGGCCTCACCCCGGAAAACGTTGCCGACGCCGTGGCGCGGGTCAAACCGTACGCGGTCGATGTCAGTGGCGGGGTAGAAGCGAGCAAGGGCATCAAGGATCATGCGAAGATCCGCGCGTTCATCAATGCCGTACGTAGCAGCTCGCAGGGAGCGTCTACTTCGATGTGACGGCTGGCGAACTGCCGCCGTCCATCAATGCACTTGCACAAAGCAGGCGAGGCTGAGGGTTTCTGGAGTTGCACGCAGGTCATGTTCCGCGCTGACCGCGGCGTTCCATCAATCATCGCCACACACATGAATTTAGCTGAAGGGCATACGCGGGGCTGCGAACCAGAGCGTTCGGGCCGCCGGTACTGGAGAAAGAAAGCATGAGCAACTGGTTGGTAGACAAACTGATCCCTTCGATCATGCGTTCGGAGGTCAAGAAGAGCTCGGTGCCTGAAGGTCTGTGGCACAAATGCCCGTCCTGCGAGGCTGTGCTGTATCGCCCTGAGCTGGAAAAGACCCTGGACGTTTGCCCCAAGTGCAACCACCACATGCGCATCGGCGCACGGGCGCGTATCGACATCTTCCTGGATGCCGAAGGCCGCAACGAGCTGGGTGCAGACCTGGAGCCGGTTGACCGTCTGAAATTCCGCGACGGCAAGAAGTACAAGGACCGTCTGGTCGCTGCGCAGAAGCAGACCGGCGAAAAGGACGCGCTGATTTCCGTCAGCGGCACCCTGCTGGGCATGCCGGTGGTGGTTTCGGCGTTCGAATTCAGCTTCATGGGCGGTTCCATGGGCGCCATCGTCGGTGAGCGTTTCGTGCGCGCCGCCAACTACGCCCTGGAAAACCGTTGCCCGATGATCTGCTTCGCCGCCTCCGGTGGTGCGCGCATGCAGGAAGCGCTGATCTCGCTGATGCAGATGGCCAAGACGTCGGCCGTACTGGCGCGTCTGCGTGAAGAAGGCATTCCGTTCATCTCGGTGCTGACCGATCCGGTCTACGGCGGTGTTTCCGCCAGTCTGGCGATGCTCGGCGACGTGATCGTCGGTGAGCCAAAGGCACTGATCGGCTTCGCCGGTCCGCGCGTGATCGAGCAGACCGTGCGTGAAAAACTGCCGGAAGGCTTCCAGCGCAGCGAGTTCCTGCTGGAGCATGGCGCGATCGATCTGATCATCGATCGTCGCGAACTGCGTCCACGCCTGGGCAATCTGCTGGCGCAACTGACCGGCCAGCCGACCCCGACCTACGTCGCCGCTCCTGTCGAGCCAATCGTCGTTCCACCGGTGCCTGCCAACGTATGACCGAGCGTACCCTTGGCGAGTGGCTCGCCTACCTTGAGCAGTTGCATCCATCGGCCATCGACATGGGGCTGGAGCGTTCGCAACAGGTAGCGTCCCGCATGGGACTGGGCCAGCCGGCGCCTCGGGTGATTACGGTCACCGGCACCAACGGCAAGGGTTCGACCTGCGCTTTCGTGGCGTCATTGCTGCGGGCGCAGGGCCTGAACGTGGGTGTCTACAATTCTCCGCACCTGCTGCGTTACAACGAGCGGGTGCAGCTCAATGGCGTCGAAGCCACTGACGCTCAGCTGTGCGAGGCCTTCGCTGCGGTCGAGGCCGGGCGCGGCGACACTTCCCTGACCTACTTCGAAATGGGCACCCTGGCGGCGTTCTGGCTGTTTCAGCAGGCGAAACTTGACGCTGTGGTGCTGGAAGTCGGTCTGGGCGGGCGTCTGGACACGGTCAATGTGGTGGATGCCGATATCGCGCTGGTCACCAGCATTGGTGTCGATCACGCTGATTACCTGGGTAATACCCGTGAATCCGTGGCTTTCGAGAAGGCCGGGATTTTTCGTCAGGGCAAACCTGCCTTGTGCGGTGATCTGAATCCTCCGCAACCGTTGCTCGACAAGGTTCGCGAGCTGGCGTGCCCGTTCTCGCTGCGCGGACGCGACTTCGATCTGGGGATCACCGATCACCACTGGCAATGGCGCGGCACTGACGCGCAGGGTCAGGTGGTCGAATTGCATGATTTGCCGCTGCTCGATCTGCCGATGGAAAACGCCGCGCTGGCATTGCAGGCGTATCTGCTGCTCGGCTTGCCGTGGAATCCGTCGCAAATTGTTGCGGCCTTGCAGGCCACTCGCGTGGTCGGCCGGCTGGATCGCCGCTCGTTCGAATTCAATGGCAAGCGCCTGAACCTGCTGCTGGACGTGGGGCATAACCCGCACGCGGCGGAGTATCTGGCGCGGCGTCTGGCCAGTCGGCCTCCGGCGGGCAAGCGTCTGGCGGTGTTCGGCCTGTTGGCGGACAAGGATCTTGATGGTGTTGTCGGCGAATTGAATGCTAGTGTCCAGCACTGGGCGGTAGCGCCGCTGGATTCGCCGCGCGCGCGTCCGGTCGGTGAATTACACGCGGCATTGCAGAACCTTGGCGCGTCCGTCACGTCCTATGACAGTGTCGCGGCTGCACTGGAAGGGCAGTGTGCGATCGCAACCAGCGACGACGAGATTCTGTTGTTCGGATCATTTTATTGTGTCGCCGAGGCCCTTGAATGGTTGGCCCGGCGCTCCACGGAGGAAGCGGCAAATGGCTTTGCTGGATAAAGCGTACAAGCAGCGCATGGTTGGCGCCCTGGTGCTGGTGGCGCTGGCGGTGATTTTCCTGCCGATGCTGTTTTCCCGTCAGGATGAGCAGCGTCAGGTCACGGTCGATGCACCGGCTGCGCCGCAAGCGCCTGCCATGGCGCAAGTGCAGCTTGAGCCGGTAGCCGTGCCGGAGCCACAAGCGCTGCCGCAGGAGCCGGTACCAAGCGATGAAGAAGTCGCCGAGCAATCGGCGCCGTCGATGCCGATTGCAGCGGCTCCAGCACCAGCGCCTGCTCCCGTCGCCAAACCGGTTGCTCCAGCACCGGTGCCGGCGGCCAAGCCGACAACGGCGCCGGCTCAGCCGATCGCAGCGGCCCCGACCAAGCCTGACACCACGCAAAGTCGCGTCGATGCCAACGGTCTGTCGTTCAGCTGGTCGGTGCAACTGGCCAGTCTGTCGAGTCGCGCCAGCGCCGAAAGCCTGCAGAAAACCCTGCGCAGTCAGGGCTACAACGCTTATATCCGTTCCGCCGACGGCAAGAACCGGGTGTTCGTGGGTCCGCTGATCGAGCGTGCCGAGGCCGATCGGCTGCGTGATCTTTTGAGTCGCCAGCAGAACCTCAAGGGTTTTGTCGTGCGCTTCCAGCCCGAGCGCGGCTAGGATCTATCGATTCGATTGAAATGCACTGAAAATCGCAGCTTACCGACAGCGGTGCGCTCTGCTAAAATGCGCCGCCTTATCCGTCTGTAGGCTGCACTGTGCCATTTACCCTGGTTGACTGGGCGATCGTTGCAATCATCGCCATCTCCGCTTTGATCAGTTTGAGCCGCGGCTTCGTCAAGGAAGCATTATCGCTGGTGACCTGGATCATCGCAGGAGCTGTTGCCTGGATGTTCGGTGGCTCACTGTCCGAGTACCTCGCCGGATACATCGAAACCCCATCGGCTCGCGTGATCGCGGGCTGTGCCATCATGTTTGTCGCCACACTGATCGTGGGCGCAATGATCAATTATCTTATCGGCGAGTTGGTGCGCGTGACCGGATTGTCCGGCACCGACCGATTCCTGGGCATGGCCTTCGGCGCAGCGCGTGGCGTGTTGCTGGTGGTCGTGGCAGTCGGGCTGTTGAGCCTGGGGCCGGTACAGCAGGACGGGTGGTGGAAAGAATCACAGCTCGTGCCAAAGTTTCTATTGGTCGCCGATTGGTCCAAAAACCTGATTCTCGGGTGGAGCAGTCAGTGGCTTGCCAGCGGAATCAGCGTACCCGCTGATATTCCGTTCAAGGAGCAACTCTTGCCGTCGGCCAAAACGCCTCAGTGAGTGTTGTTCAGTTCAGATCCATTAAGTAGGGGTTGCGTCGCATGTGTGGCATCGTCGGTATCGTCGGTAAGTCGAACGTCAATCAGGCGCTGTATGACGCGCTAACCGTGCTCCAGCACCGCGGCCAGGACGCTGCCGGTATCGTGACCAGCCATGATGGCCGGTTGTTCCTGCGCAAGGACAATGGCCTGGTGCGTGACGTGTTTCAGCAGCGTCACATGCAGCGCCTGGTCGGCCACATGGGTATCGGTCACGTCCGTTATCCGACTGCCGGCAGCTCGACCTCGGCCGAGGCGCAGCCGTTTTACGTCAACTCGCCTTACGGCATCACCCTGGCGCACAACGGCAACCTGACCAACGTTGAACAGTTGGCCAAGGAAATCTACGAATCCGATCTGCGTCACGTCAACACCAGTTCCGACTCGGAGGTGCTGCTCAACGTGTTCGCCCATGAGCTGGCCCAGCGCGGCAAGCTGCAACCGACCGAAGAAGACGTGTTCGCCGCCGTGACCGACGTGCACAACCGTTGCGTCGGCGGTTACGCGGTGGTGGCGATGATCACCGGTTACGGCATCGTCGGTTTCCGTGACCCGCACGGCATCCGTCCGATCGTGTTCGGTCAGCGTCACACCGACGAAGGCGTCGAGTACATGATCGCTTCCGAAAGCGTTTCCCTGGACGTGCTCGGTTTCACCCTGATCCGCGATCTGGCCCCGGGCGAAGCGGTCTACATCACCGAAGACGGCAAGCTGCACACCCGTCAGTGCGCAACCAACCCGTCGCTGACGCCGTGCATCTTCGAGCACGTTTACCTGGCGCGTCCGGATTCGATCATCGACGGCGTGTCGGTGTACAAGGCGCGTCTGCGCATGGGCGAGAAACTCGCCGAGAAGATCCTGCGCGAGCGTCCGGAGCACGACATCGACGTGGTCATCCCGATTCCGGACACCAGCCGCACCGCCGCGCTGGAGCTGGCGAACCACCTGGGCGTGAAGTTCCGCGAAGGCTTCGTCAAGAACCGTTACATCGGCCGGACCTTCATCATGCCGGGTCAGGCGGCGCGCAAGAAGTCGGTTCGCCAGAAACTCAACGCGATCGAGCTGGAATTCCGCGGCAAGAACGTGATGCTGGTCGATGACTCGATCGTACGCGGCACCACCTGCAAGCAGATCATCCAGATGGCTCGCGAAGCTGGCGCGAAAAACGTCTACTTCTGCTCGGCGGCTCCTGCGGTACGCTTCCCGAACGTTTACGGCATCGACATGCCGAGCGCTCACGAACTGATCGCGCACAATCGTTCGACTCAGGACGTGGCGGATCTGATCGGCGCTGACTGGCTGATCTATCAGGATCTGCCTGACTTGATCGAAGCGGTCGGTGGCGGCAAGATCAAGATTGAAAACTTCGATTGCGCGGTGTTCGACGGCAAGTACGTCACCGGCGACGTCGACGAGGCTTACCTGGACAAGATCGAGCAGGCACGCAACGATGCCTCCAAGGTCAAGACCCAGGCGGTCAGTGCGATCATCGATCTGTACAACAACTGAGTTTCTACCGGCCCTGAGGGGCCGGTTTTGTATCTGACTTTTAATTTTCAAGAACAGGGCAAGGAGTGACAGCATGAGTCAGGAATGGGATGCCGGTCGGCTGGACAGCGACCTCGAAGGCGTAGCGTTCGATACCCTGGCCGTACGTGCCGGTCAGCACCGTACGCCGGAAGGCGAACACGGTGATCCGATGTTCTTCACCTCCAGCTATGTGTTCCGCACCGCCGCCGATGCGGCTGCGCGGTTTGCCGGAGAAGTGCCGGGCAACGTGTACTCGCGCTACACCAACCCGACCGTGCGCGCGTTCGAAGAGCGCATTGCCGCGCTGGAAGGCGCCGAGCAAGCGGTCGCCACCGCCACGGGCATGGCCGCGATCATGGCGGTAGTGATGAGCCTGTGCAGTGCCGGCGATCACGTGCTGGTGTCGCGCAGCGTGTTCGGTTCGACCATCAGCCTGTTCGAGAAGTACTTCAAGCGTTTCGGTGTGCAAGTCGACTACGTACCGCTGGCCGATCTGTCGGGTTGGGATGCGGCGATCAAGCCGAACACCAGGCTGCTGTTCGTCGAGTCGCCGTCCAACCCGCTGGCTGAACTGGTGGATATCACCGCGCTGGCGGAAATCGCTCACGCCAAAGGCGCGATGCTGGTGGTCGACAACTGCTTCTGCACGCCTGCCTTGCAGCAACCGCTGAAACTCGGTGCGGACATCGTCGTGCACTCGGCAACCAAGTTCATCGACGGCCAGGGCCGCTGCATGGGCGGTGTGGTGGCCGGTCGCAGCGAACAGATGAAAGAAGTCGTCGGCTTCCTGCGCACCGCCGGGCCGACCCTGAGCCCATTCAACGCGTGGATCTTCCTCAAAGGTCTGGAAACACTGAATCTGCGGATGAAGGCGCACTGCGCCAACGCTCAGCAACTGGCCGAATGGCTGGAGCAGCAGGACGGCATCGAGAAAGTCCATTACGCCGGTCTCAAGAGTCATCCGCAGCACGAACTGGCCCAGCGTCAGCAGAAGGGCTTCGGTGCGGTGGTGAGTTTCGAGGTCAAGGGCGGCAAAGAGGGCGCTTGGCGCTTTATCGATGCCACCCGCTTGATCTCGATCACCGCCAATCTCGGTGACAGCAAAACCACCATCACCCATCCGAGCACCACCTCCCACGGCCGTCTGGCGCCGCAGGAGCGTGAAGCGGCAGGGATTCGTGACAGCCTGATCCGCATCGCGGTCGGTCTGGAAGACGTGGCGGATCTGCAGACTGATCTGTCGCGCGGTCTGGCGGCGTTGTGATCGAGTTGTCTACTCCGAAGGCGGGCACCCATGGCCGCGTGGCGCTGGTTACCGGCGCTGCGCGCGGCATCGGTCTGGGCATCGCGGCCTGGCTGATCAGCGAAGGCTGGCAAGTGGTGCTGACCGATCTTGATCGGGTGCGCGGCTCGAAAGTGGCGAAGGTACTGGGCGAGAATGCCTGGTTCATCGCCATGGACGTGGCGGATGAAAGTCAGGTCGCGCTCGGCGTTGCCGAAGTGCTCGGCCAATTCGGTCGTCTCGATGCGCTGGTGTGCAACGCGGCAGTCGCTGACCCGCACAACATCACCCTGGAAAGTCTTGATCTGGCGTACTGGAATCGGGTGCTGGCGGTAAACCTCAGTGGGCCGATGCTGCTGGCCAAGCACTGTGCGCCGTATCTGCGCGCGCACAACGGCTCGATCGTCAATCTGGCCTCGACCCGTGCACGGCAGTCAGAGGCTGATTCCGAGGCGTATGCGGCGAGCAAGGGCGGGTTGTTGGCGCTGACTCATGCGTTGGCGATCAGCCTTGGGCCGGAGATTCGCGTCAATGCGGTCAGCCCTGGCTGGATTGATGCCCGGGATCCTTCTGCGCGGCGAGCAGAGCCTTTGGCCGATGCCGATCATGCGCAGCATCCGGCGGGCAGGGTAGGGACAGTCGAAGACGTCGCGGCTATGGTCGCGTGGTTGCTGTCGCGCAATGCCGGGTTTGTCACCGGGCAGGAATTCGTCGTGGATGGCGGCATGACCAAGAAGATGATTT
Source organism: Pseudomonas sp. B21-051 (assembly GCF_024748795.1). Taxonomy (NCBI): domain Bacteria; kingdom Pseudomonadati; phylum Pseudomonadota; class Gammaproteobacteria; order Pseudomonadales; family Pseudomonadaceae; genus Pseudomonas; species Pseudomonas sp. B21-051. The sequence continues at coordinate 3,900,514 of NZ_CP087166.1, read as the reverse complement.
ACACCGAGTAGATCGCGTTCTTCTCCTGAATTTGCGTCAAATGGGCTGCCGACTTCGCGAGCAAGCTCGCTCCCACATTTGGAATGCAATCCCCCTGTGGGAGCGAGCTTGCTCGCGAATGCAGTCTTGCAGGATGGAAGCAATTTTGTCTTTTTCAGAAAAACTTCAATCCTGCTATTGACTTAGGTTCGCTACCTGCGTAAATTTCGCGGCCTCGGAGATGCAAACGGGTGATTAGCTCAGCTGGGAGAGCGTCTGCCTTACAAGCAGAATGTCGGCGGTTCGATCCCGTCATCACCCACCACTCCCCGAGAAACTTGCTTAAGCAAGAGGTAGGCTGAAAGTGCCTCCACCGACGCGCAGCGGTAGTTCAGTCGGTTAGAATACCGGCCTGTCACGCCGGGGGTCGCGGGTTCGAGTCCCGTCCGCTGCGCCATATTTTACGAGTCAGACATTGTCTGGTTCGCGATTGAAAAGCACCGAAGCTTTCAGTCAAAACGAGTTACTTGAGCGCAGGCTCAAAGCGATACGCAGCGGTAGTTCAGTCGGTTAGAATACCGGCCTGTCACGCCGGGGGTCGCGGGTTCGAGTCCCGTCCGCTGCGCCATATCTGTTTCAAGGACCACTGAACGCCTTGAAACACCGAAAGCAACCCCTGGTTGTTTCGGAATCGATAGCAAAGACCCTGGTCGAAAGACCGGGGTTTTTTGTGTCTGAAATTTGGCTTTCCTCTCTTCCTTCCTCCTCAATCCAGCGCAAATCCCTGTGGGAGCGAGCCTGCTCGCGAAGGCGTCGGCACGTTCAAAATCAGTATTGGCTGAAAGAACGCTTTCGCGAGCAGGCTCGCTCCCACAGGGGGTGTCGATATGTTCAGCGATCTGCTGCGGTACCACGTCGCATTGATTTTTTGATTCTTTAGTCAAATTTTTGTAACTGGTTGTTTGCTGCGAGCCCGGAAACCTTTAAAGTTAACCTTTAGGTCAGCTTTGCACTGTCAACACGCCCTTTGTTTCGCCAAGAAGGGCTTCTGCAAGACTCGAGATTCCCAGTAGATAACCAGAAGGGCGGACACATAACCGCCCAGAGGATGATCCATGTCCAACCGTGATATATCCCGGCGCTCGTTCCTCCAGGGCGGGCTGGTGGCGGGTGTGAGCGTCACGCTCGCGCCGCTCAGCAGTCAGGCGCTGGCTGCCTTGATGGAAAACAGCGTAACCGTGCCGTCCGAGAAGTGGCTCGGCAACAACGGCAAGGCACGCCAACGTAACGACGCCCTGTCCAAGGTCTGCGGCAGCAAAGTGTTTGCCCGCGACATTCGCTCCAAGGACATGCCGGGCTGGCCTGAGCAGCAAGGCCACGCCATGCTGCTGAAAACCATCAAGGCTGACCGAATTTACGAAGGCTACGACCTGTCGTGGCTGGGTGCCGACTTGCAACCTGACCGCATCGTCACTGCGGCCGATCTGGACAAGGACGGCATTGTCTTCCCTGAAGAACACGCGCCGGATCCATTGCTGCCGGAAGGCAAGGTGCCGATGTTCATCGGTCACCCGGTGGCGATCCTGATCTGGAACGACTTCGAGCGTTTCCGTCAGGCCAAGAACAAACTCAAATTCAATGACAAGGCGATTCGTTACGGTGCACAAGTGCCGTACTACGAAGGCGACCCTTATGGCAGCTTCCGCTACGTGCGCGTAGGTGGCCCGACTTCGGCCGACGAAGACGAATTCGCCAGCCTGAAAGACTCGATCCTGTTCCCGATGCTGAAAAACCGGCGCCCGGTGTGGAATTCCCAGCCGAACCTGCACGGCAACCTGACCGAGCGCGGCCTGTTCTACGCCGACCGGATGAAGAAAGAGATCGACACGCCGCCGGACAACTGGCTGGTGTTTGACGAGCGCTACAAGACGCCATCGATCGAACCAGCCGCCATGGAGCCGGACAACGGCAACGGCTGGTACGACCCGAAAACCAAGACCCTGCACTTCGTGGTCGCCACCCAGTGCCCGCTGGAAGCGGCGACCGAGACCGCGAAAATGATCGCGCCGTCGCGCTTCGGCCTGGACAACCTGAACATGCACCCAGGTTACACCGTGGGCTACGGTTCCAAAGACCACAACATCTTCGTCTACTACGCAGCCCTCGCTGCACTGTATGGCGCCGGTGTACCGATCCGTCTGGCGAATGACCGCTACGAGCAGTTCCAGAGCGGCATCAAGCGCCACCCGTTCGATATCCGCTATCAACTTGCAGTGGATAAGAACGACTACAGCTTCAAGATTTTCCGTGCCGAGATGAGCGTCGACGGTGGTGGCCGTATCAACTACAGCCCGTCGGTAGCGGCAGTCGGTGCCACGGCAGCGCAGTCGATCTATTACATGCCGCAGAACGATTTGCAGGTCACCGCTTATCACTCGCGTGGTGTTGAAGCGGGTTCGATGCGCGGTTACGGCACCCTGCAAAGCATGGCCTCGACCGAAATGATGGTCGACGAAATCGCCAATCGTCTCGGCGTTGACGCGATTGATCTGCGTCGCAAAAACGCCCTGCGTTCGGGCATGAAAAACACCCAGGGTGCGATCCCGGCGGGTGCTCTGCGCCTGCACGAGATTCTCGACAAGGCCTCGGTGCACGAAGTCTGGAAAAACCGCGACGCGATCAAGAAACAGCGCGAAGCCGCTGACCCGGACAACTGGTACGGCGTGGGTTTCGCCATTTGCCAGAAAGACTTCGGCACCGGTTCCGAAGCGCCGATGGCCAGCATCGAATTCACCGCTGAAGGGCGCATCACCCTGCGTCACATCGGTATCGAGATCGGCACCGGCATGTCCACTTCGCAAGCACTGGTTGTCGCCGATTTCCTCGGCAGCCCGGCGCATGACGTGAAGACCGGCGAAACCGAATGGAGGGAAATGCAGCTGATCACCAGCGGCAACCCTTACATCATGAGTCAGGCCGAGCAGGACAACCTGCTGCGCAATCCGCGTTGGGTCGGCAAGCTGGCGTCCGCTTCGTCCGCGACCAACTCGGCCTATTACTTCAGTCACGCCACCCGTGAAGCGGCACGCGTGCTGTTCAACAACGGGTTGTGGCCGGCGGCCATGGAAATCTGGCGTCAGGGCCCTTACGGCGGTCAAGCCAACCCTTACGTGGTGCGTCGTGAAGATGCGCATTGGGTCGATGGCAAACTCACTGCCAACGGCATGCAGCCGCTGACTTTCGAAGAGCTGGCCAAGCGTGCTCACGAACGTGGTCTGGTCACCGGCGCCACCGTTCACGCGTTCAACCGCTGGAGCTGGGCCGAGGCCGAATACAGTATCGACGGCGTGCGCGAACGTCTGCCACTCGACGGTCTGGCGGTGAAGTACGGTGATGGCGCGCCGAAGGCGAAGAAAGCGTTGATGAGCACGGCAGGTTTCCACCTGCTGGATCGCCAGAACATCAACTACCCGGTGGTCCAGTTGAACAACGCGGCGGTGACTTACTACAGCCCGGTGGCCACCTTGGTGGAATTGAAGGTCAACAAAGGCTCGGCGGAAGTCGAAGTGCTCAACCACCATTCGTGGGTCGAGTGCGGTCGGGTGCTGGTCGAAGAACTGGTCAAGGGCCAGCTCGAAGGCGGGATCGCCATGGGTATCGGTCATGCATTGATGGAAGAGATGCCGCTGTACGAAGGTGGACCGGGGGAGGGTGACTGGAACTTCAACCGTTATCGTCTGCCGATGGCCCGTCACGTGGCGGTGTGGAAGCAGACCGCGGAGATTCTGCCGCCGCTGTCGCCAAGCGATCCGTCCAAAGGCATCGCCGAAGTGGTGATGATCCCGGTGGTCGGTGCCATCGGTAACGCCGTGGCGCACGCCATCGGTAAACGTGTTCGCGATCTGCCAATCACTGCTGCGCGCATCAAGGAGGCCCTCAATGGCTAACCGTCCGCTTCAACTGACCCTCAATGGTCAATCCGTCGGCCCGGTGGACATCCCTGATGACCTGCCGATGATCGACTATCTGCACGAATACAAGAACCTCACCGGTTCGCGCCTGGGCTGCGGCCAGGGCATCTGCCACGCGTGCGTGGTGATCGTCGACAACCCGGACGGCACCAGTGAAGAAGTGCGCACCTGCATCACCGGCGCGCATTACTTCGAAGGCAAGAAAGTCCGCACCATCGAAAGTCACGCAAAGCGTGATGAGAGTGGCCAGATCACTGAGCTGAACCCGATCCAGCAGCGTTTCGTCGACGAATTCGCCTTCCAGTGCAGCTACTGCGCGCCGGGCTTCGTCAACGCCGCGACGGTGCTGGTAGAGAAGCTGCAGCGCCAGCCGATCGTCAAAAGCCAACTGGAAAAAGTCATCGAGGACAGCCTCGGCCATCACATCTGCCGTTGCACCGGATACGTGCGTTACTACAACGCCACGCGCAACGTGCTGACCGATCTCGGCCTGGTCAAGGAGGGTTGAGCATGAAGCATCTATTGACCCGCCTGACCCTGGTGGTCGGGCTGGCTGCGCCGGTGTTGTTTGCTCACGCTGATGATCAGGTCAAGCGCGGCGAATACCTTGCTCGCGCTGCCGATTGCATGGCGTGCCACACCGCACCGGGCGGCGCGCCATTTGCCGGTGGTCTGCCGATCGTCTCGCCGTTCGGCACGATTTACGGCACCAACATCACCCCGAGCAAAGAGCACGGCATTGGTCTGTACAGCGATGACGAATTCTTCGCAGCGCTGACCGAAGGCAAGCGTCGCGACGGGGCGAATCTGTATCCGGCGATGCCGTACACCTCGTATCACCTGGTCCCGCGGGAAGACTCGGATGCGATTCACGCGTATCTGAAAACCATCGAGCCGATCGAGCGCGCCGCGCCGGTCACCAGTCTGAGCTTTCCGTTCAACGTGCGTCCGGGCCTGATCGGCTGGAACATGCTGTACGGCAAGGCCTTGAAGCTGGAATCTGCCGAAGGCAAAAGCGAAGCCTGGAAACGCGGCCAGTACATGGTCGAAGTGCTCGGTCACTGCGGCGAATGCCACACGCCACGCGGCCTGCCGGGCGCGATGCAACTGGACAAGCGCTTGACCGGCGGCATCCTCAACGGTTATCTGGCTCCGAGCCTGCTCGCCACCGATCTGGCGGCGCGCGGATGGAATCAGCAGGACCTGAGCACGTTCCTCAAACACGGCATGAGCGCCCAGGGCACGATGTTCAACGAGATGTTCCCAGTGTTCCACAACAGCACTCAGGGCCTGAACGATCAGGATCTGGCGGCGATGGCGACGTTCCTGCTTGGCGACAAGCCGCCAGCGGCGAAAGAGCTGACTGAAGTGTCGCTGGACAAGCTCAGCCCGAGCGCCCAGCGCGGCCGTCAGGAATATTTGAACGTCTGCGCCGGTTGTCATGCCGCCGGTGGTGAAGGCAAGCCGCACATCGCCGTGGCCATGCGCGGCAATACCACGCTGCGCCTGGAAGATCCGCGCAACCTGCTGCGGGTGATCGAGGACGGTATCGGTGAACAGAAATTCGCTGGATTCGAACACATGCAACCGATGCCGGGTTTCGCCGACAAGCTCAAGCCTGAGCAACTGACCGATCTGCTGAACTACCTGCGTCAAGGCTGGGGCGGTCAATCGGCAGAGTTGGCAGTGAGCGACGTGCAGAAGCTGCAGGCTGACGCTCCGGCCGTCGAGCACAAGGCGCACTGACATGCAGCATCTCGATCTACAGGTTGTGCGGCGGGCACTGGAGTGGTCGGTGGCGGGGCAGCGCATTTGGCTCTGCACGGTGCTAACCACTTACGGTTCGGCGCCGCGTGCACCGGGTTCGCTGCTGGCGGTGAACGATAACGGCCAGTGGATCGGGTCGCTGTCCGGTGGTTGCGTCGAGGAAGACTTTCTCGAGCGCGTCGCTGAAGGCGCGTTTCTCGATGCGGTCAACGTCGTGCGTTACGGCGAAGGTGATGATCCGCGCTCGCGGGTCAGCCTGCCCTGTGGCGGCATTCTCGACGTACTGGTAGAGAAATTTGACGCCGACTGCGAGGTGCAGGCGCATCTGCGTGAGCTTGAGTCAGCGCTGCTTGGTCAGCGCCGTTTGATTCGCGAGGTCGATCTGGCCAGTGGTGCGCGCAGTCTGTTCGCTGATCGCGAGCAGGGTGCGCGCATCGAGCGCGAGATCGATCGGGTGCGGATTCGCATTGGTGCCGCTCAGCGCTTGCTGCTGGCGGGTTACTCCAGCGTGGCGCAGGCCTGTGCCGAGTTCGCGGTGGGTCTCGGCTTCGAAGTGATTCTCTGCGATCCACGTGATGAAGTGCTCGAAGGCGTGGTGCTGAATGGCGTGGAGATTCGTCGACAGTTGCCGTCAGTGTTCATCGCCGATGGCGGTTGTCACCGCGATACCGCGGTGGTGGCGCTGACCCATGATCCGCGCATCGACGATCTGGCGATGATGGAAGCGGTGCGCACCGAGGCGTTTTACATCGGCGTCATGGGCTCGCAGCAGACTTCGCAGAAACGCTTCGAGCGCTTGCGCAGGATTGGAGGGCTGGGGGAGGTTGAGCTGGCGCGGATTCATGCGCCAATCGGGCTTAACCTGGGCAGCAAGACACCGGCGGAGATTGCTTTGGCGGTGCTGGCGGATATCTTGCGGATTCGTAGCGGGATTGCCCGGGATCAGCTCTGATCTGGATTTTGCAAATTTGTGGCGAGGGAGCTTGCTCCCGCTGGACTGCGCAGCAGGCCTTCTTTCCTGGACGAAAGAGGGGCCGCTTCGCGACCCAGCGGGAGCAAGCTCCCTCGCCACAGTTGTTTGTCAGTCAAGAAAACTGATCAGAAACCCAATTTGTCACGCAACCCGTAATACCACGCACCCAATGCCGCAAAGGGCGTGCGCAGCAACTGCCCGCCCGGGAACGGGTAGTGCGGCAAATCGGCAAACGCATCAAAACGTTCAGCCTGGCCGCGCAACGCCTCGGCCAGTACCTTGCCGGCCAGATGCGTGTACGTCACGCCGTGGCCGCTGCAGCCTTGCGAATAGTAGATGTTGTTGCCCAGGCGCCCCACCTGCGGCAGGCGCGACAGGGTCAGCAGGAAGTTGCCCGTCCACGCGTAGTCGATCTTCACGTCCTTCAGTTGCGGGAACGCCTTGAGCATTTTCGGGCGGATGATCGCTTCGATGTTCGCCGGATCTCGCGCACCGTAAACCACACCACCACCGAAGATCAGGCGCTTGTCGCCGGTCAGTCGATAGTAGTCGAGCAGGTAATTGCAGTCTTCGACGCAGTAATCTTGCGGCAACAGAGTTTTCGCCAGCTCATCGCCCAGCGGTTCGGTGGTGATCACCTGGGTGCCGCACGGCATCGATTTGGCCGCCAGTTCCGGCACCAGATTACCGAGGTAGGCGTTGCCGGCAACGATGATGAATTTGGCCCTGACCTTGCCTTGCGGCGTGTGCACCACCGGGTTGGCACCGCGCTCGATGCGCACGGCTGGTGATTGCTCATAGATCGTGCCGCCGAGGGACTCGACCGCAGCGGCTTCGCCGAGCGCCAGGTTCAGTGGATGGATGTGGCCGCCGCTCATGTCGAGCATGCCGCCGACGTACTGATCGCAGGCGACCACTTCGCGAATGCGGCGCTGGTCGAGCAGTTCCAGTTGGGTGTGGCCGAAGCGCTCCCACAGGCGCTTCTGCGATTCCAGGTGCCCCATCTGCTTGGCGGAGAGGGCAGCGAACACGCCGCCGTCCTTCAGGTCGCACTGGATGTTGTACTTGGCCACGCGCTCCCGAATGATCCGGCCGCCTTCGAAGGCCATCTGCCCGAGCAGTTGCGCCTGCTTGGGACCAACGGTGCGCTCAATGACGTCGATGTCGCGGCTATAGCTGTTGACGATCTGCCCGCCATTACGCCCCGACGCACCGAAGCCGACCTTGGCCGCTTCCAGGACTGTGACGCGAAAACCGTTCTCCAGCAGAAACAACGCCGAGGACAGCCCGGTGTACCCGGCGCCGATCACACAGACATCCGTCTCCACATCATCCTGCAAGGCCGGACGTGGCGGTACGGCATTGGCCGACGCAGCGTAATAAGACTCTGGGTAAGGGGTGTTCGCCATCCTGCAGCCTCTGTTTAATATATTTTACGAGTGCGCCGATCCTACCCGAGTTGAAAAACCTCCGCCAGCCACCGGAAAAATCTTCTTCACCGGCCCGAAATTAAATATTTTGCATATTCATAGGGTTAGGTGAAAAAAAGGTGTTGACACCCCTCCGGAATTCCGTAGAATGCCGCCTCACAGCAGGCACGTAGCTCAGTTGGTTAGAGCACCACCTTGACATGGTGGGGGTCGTTGGTTCGAGTCCAATCGCGCCTACCAAACAAAATCCGCTCTGCTGGGCGGTCTGGAAGGGCTCACCGAAAGGTGGGCCCTTTTTTGTTGTCTGCGATTTGCAAAACTTTTGCAAAACCCCCACCTCAGCGCACCCCCTCGACACTTCGCCGCTTCCGTTACCCAAGCACTTAGCGTGTTTCGAAATAACACGACCTGCTGATATGGCGTTCAGTTCTTTTTTTTGGATCCGTCGAAAAAGTGTGGATATTGAACGGGTTACCGGCATTTTTAACCGACCGGTTATCAAAAAAATGTTGTTGCTGTTCGTGAACTTCAGTAACATCTGCCCCGCGTTCACCACCACGGTTTATGCATTTTTAAATCCCAAGCTTCCATCAGCTGCTTGGGATTTTTTTTGCCTGCGATTTGGCGGATTCCCCGCTCTGTCTCCTTGCTTCCTGCGCGAAGCTTTCCAGTCCCACTGCTGTGTGCAGGCGAATCCGGTTTTTTTCGACTACTACTGACTGGCGTTTTCCAGGGCTTTCTCAAAGGAGTTCGTCGATGCTGGTTCATTGGTTGCTTGCCGCTATCCATCTGTTGGCTTTTGCCTTGGGCTTCTGGGCTGTGTTGACCCGCGGCGCGGCGTTCAGTCGCCTCGCCGCTGGCGTCGGTGAGGCGAAGCGAGTACTGCTTGCGGATAATCTGTGGGGGATTGCCGCGCTGACTCTGCTGGTCACCGGCGGTATGCGCGCTTTTGGCGGATTTGAAAAGGGCACTGACTACTATCTGCATCAGCCGCTGTTCCATTTGAAGATGACGTTGTTCGTGCTGATTCTGCTAGCAGAGCTGGCGCCGATGATCACGCTGGTCAAATGGCGGATCGCATTGGCGCGGGGCAAGGCGCTCGATACCGGACGTGCAAAGCTATTCGCGCGGATCAGCCATGTCGAGGCGCTGCTGTTGGTGCTGATGGTGATTGCAGCTAGCGGCATGGCGCGCGGTGTGACGTTCGGCTAACAAGGAGCAATTCCCTGTGTTCTCTCGGAAACGTCTGACAGCCAGCCTGGGTAGTCGCAGGTAGTATCGCGCTGCAGCAGAAGAGGGAGTAAAGGCGAGGAGAGTGTCAGGCGCCGTGCCCAGCGGAGTGGGGCGCGGATGGCAATACGGCGCGTGAATCTTTAGCCAGTCTTACGCGAAGGCAAACGGACTGGCTACTGACTGCGGGGTGGCTCAGGGCGTTTGTGGCTTGTCCGGGGCGGTCAGGCCGGCCTGAATGCGCTGATAGATCTCTTCACGGTGCACGGCAACGTTTTTCGGGGCGTTGATGCCGATACGGACTTGCTGACCGCTTACGCCGAGGATGGTGATCGTAATGTCATCACCAATATTTATGCTTTCACCGACTTTGCGGGTGAGTATCAGCATGGTCTTCTCCTTGATTGCTTTGTAGGGCACCTGATTCAGACAGTGCAGAGGTCGGTGGTACGTATAGATTAGTGCGAAGTCTCACGGTTTGGGTGCCTCTTTCTGACGCGCAGATGCGGCATTAATTCCCAGGGCGTAACTATACAGAGGCTGCAATCATCAATCTCGTTGTTTTGTGCCCATTTTGCGGGCCTCGCGAAGTATTTATGAATGTTAAGATCGCCGCTTTGTGATTTTCGAGGAAAGCGTTGTGCGCAAATTGGTCTGGATGGTCGCGGCCCTGGCATTGGCAGGATGTGGTGAAGGCAAGAGTGTAGACGTGCAGAAGCCGAAAACGGCCGTCGCGGCCGCACCTGCGGCGGCGTCCGCCCCGCAATGGGACCTCGAAGTACGCGGCGAAACGCCTCAGGCTGTCAGTGACCTGAGTGGCTGGTTGATCGAGCATGCGTTCGTGCCGACCGTGATCAAGGACAGCAGCGGCAAGACGCGGATCCTGATTGGCCCGTTCAACTCCCAGGCCGAGGCGCAAGCGCGCAAGGTAGAGGTGGATGCGGCATTGGTGAAGGCCAAGAAGCAGAACGTCGAGTCGGTGATCGTCGAGCATCCGCTCGCGCCGTAAGCAGCACTTTCAGCGGAGCGACCTAAAGGATATCGCCGGTGACTCGTCTTATACGAGTCAATCACGATTTCCCGAAGGAGCTCCGCATGGCCTCCGCCGCTCCCTACAAACTTTTCAATGCGGTTTTGCACCGCAAGACGTTGTTGAGTCCGCACATGATGCGGATCACGCTCGCCGACCCTTCGATAGGTGGCATGGCCACCTGGGCGCCGGATCAGCGCGTCAAACTGTTCTTCCCTGCTGAAGATGGATCGCCTGCAAGTCTTGCGCAGGAGGAGGGCTGGTACGCGCGTTTTCGTTCTATGCTGGCGAGCCGGCGGCCAGCAATGCGCACTTACACCATTCGTCATTTGCGCGCCGAGCAAGGCGAAGTAGACATCGATTTTGTCCTGCACGGCGAGACCGGTCCCGCGTCGCGCTGGGCGCTGCGTGCGCAGCCGGGAGCGTCGATGCAGATTCTCGCTCCCGACAGCGGTTTTTCCGCGCAGGACGCCGGAGGGTTTGAATGGAAACCGCCGCAGGTGCTCAAGGAGGTTTTGCTGGTGGCCGATGCCACGGCATTGCCGGCCGCCATGGGCATTCTGGACGAGTTGGCTGCCATGGCTGAACCGCCTCAGACTCAGGCTTACTTTGAAGTGGACAGCCCACCAGACATGCTCCCGGTGCCGGATTGGCCTGGGCTGTCGGTGCAGTGGCTGATTCGCGATCAGGCGCCAGAAGTAGTGGCTGGGGCGCTGATGGTAGAGGCAGTGCAGCAGGCGTTCCTGCCGGCAGAGGATTCATCGCTCGGGCAAGCTGCCGAACTCGCCGAAGTCGATATCGACAAAGACATTCTCTGGGAGATCGCCAACACGGCCCCTGAAGGATTTTATGGCTGGATTGCCGGAGAAAGCGCGGCGGTCATGCGTCTGCGCAAATACCTGATCAAGGAGTGCGGTATCTCGCGTGAGTCACTCAATCTGATGGGCTATTGGCGCTACAACAAGGCTGGCAGCTAAAAACAAAAAAGGCCTCGAACATCACGTTCGAGGCCTTTTCTTTTGCGCTGAAGAATCAGCCGCAGGCTTTCAGGTTTACCGGACCGACAAATTCATTGCCGCGTCCCATCACACACGCCACGCTCTGATTGCGTTGACGTTCCCAGTCCTGCACCGGGTAGGTCTTGTCCCACGCTTCGTACAACTGCCGATCCTGTTTCGACAGGCGCAAGCCGTACTGCTTGCTCATGTAGAAATAGGTGCGTGCGATCATGCCGCGAATCGACGGGCGCGGCATGACCCTCTTGGCCTTGAAGTCGACCTGGGTCAGGCACGAGCCGTACTGCCCGGCTTGCACCGGCAGCCAGCCATAACTGAAGTTGCTGCGGTCACCGTTGACCTCGCCGATGCTCGGCACCAGGTTGTGCAGGTCGGCTTCGGCTTTCTGGTAACTCGGGTCATAGCGGGTGCAGTTTTTGCGTCCGCCCGACTGCCAGCATTGACGCTGGTGACCGAATTCCCACGCCGGGACGATGTGCTCCCATTCGATGCGCGAGGCGCGCTTGGCATTTTTGCGCGGCACGTAACCGCATGCCTTCAAGTCCACCTTGTTGCCGGTGTACTTGCACCCGCAGTAAAACTCGGTGGACTGCGGTGCATAGAGTTTCCAGGCGGCCTTTTTGGCCTCGGTAAAGGTGCGGGGTGCGCCAGCCTGGGCGCCAAAAGCGATGAACAGCAACAGCAAAGCAAAACAGCGGACACTCATTGAATCAATCTTCCTTCGGCACAACCCAAAAAATCTGCACGCCGCCATCGTCGCGATAGGCGAGTGTGACGTTGTCGTTCTCGTCGATTTCCTCGAGCAGTTGCTCCCATGCATCCACAGGCTCGTCCGGCAGACGGAAGATCAGTGCGGCTTTGGCTTTTTGTGCGGTAGGGGAATTGATGATTTTCTGAACGCGCATGCCCATGCGTTCGTAAGCGTCAGGAGCATCAGGAGAGGTGGCCACGAGGTTATCCTTATTAAGCTGTACGTGCATACAGTATTTAACTGTAAGCATTTTCGCAACTGCTTAAAATTCAAGAAAATCCTCTGACAGCGCTTTTCCGTTTTTGGTGTAAGTCGGGTCGATTATTTTGTACGAAAAAGTCGCGCTCAGCGTAAGTGGCAGCACCACCCGCCGCGCGGGCGAGTGGTGAGCAGGTTGCCCGACCCGGAAAGGCTCAGGCGAAGGTCAATCAGTATTCCCAGAACATCCGTTGCAGCTCTTTGCTGTCGTTGGTTTTGGTCAGGGCGACCATGGCCAGGATGCGGGCCTTTTGCGGGTTCAGGTCGTGAGCGACCACCCAGTCGTACTTGTCGTCAGGCTGTTCGGCGTTACGCAGGACGAAGCCGCCGGCGTTGACGTGGGACGAGCGGATGATCTGCACGCCGTCTTTACGCAGGGCTTGCAGGGATGGCACTACGCGCGAAGACACCGAACCGTTACCGGTACCGGCATGGATGATCGCTTTGGCGCCGGCCTGGGCCAGAGCCTTGTAGGCAGTGTCATCAACGTTGCCGTAGGAGTAGGCGATTTCTACGTCAGGCAGACTCTTGATGTTCTTGATGTCGAATTCCGAATCCATGGTGTGGCGCTTGGCTGGCAGGCGGAACCAGTAGGATTTGCCTTCGACCACCATGCCCAGCGGGCCCCAAGGGCTTTTGAACGCTTCGGTCTTGATGTTGATCATTTTGCTGACGTCACGCCCGGACTGGATCTCGTCGTTCATGGTCACCAGCACGCCTTTGCCGTGCGCTTCTTTGCTGCTGGCCACGGCGACGGCGTTGTACAGGTTGAGCATGCCGTCCGCCGACATGGCGGTGCCCGGACGCATAGAGCCGACCACGATGATCGGCTTGTCGGTTTTTTCCACCAGGTTCAGGAAGTACGCGGTTTCTTCCAGGGTGTCGGTGCCGTGGGTGATGACGATGCCATCGACGTCTTTGCTGTCGGCCAGTTCGGATACGCGGCGACCCAGTTGCAGCAGGTTGTCGTTGGTGATGCTTTCCGAAGCGATCTGCATGACTTGTTCGCCACGCACGTTCGCCAGTTTGCTCAGTTCGGGGATGCCGGCGATCAGTTGTTCAATGCCGACCTTGGCCGCTTGATAGGTGGCGCTGTTGGCTGCGCTGGCGCCGGCACCGGCAATGGTGCCGCCCGTGGCAAGCACTACGACGTTGGCGAGTTTGGTCTGGGTTTCGACTTCTTTTGCCTGAAGGGCGGTGGGCAGGAGCAGGAGGAGGGCCAAAGCGCCCGGAACCAAAGTGTTGAAAGCAGATTTCATTATTTTTCTCTCTAGTAGTGAGACGGTGCTGATGCAGGTTCATCTAGATGCGCCCCGAGCCGATCTGAATGCCTGGGGTGCAGGCTAGGGAGCAGGATCTGTACCAGCGCTACTTTGCTTTAGAGAAATGTTTAACCTGATGATTTACATCAAGATTTTATGAGTTTGCCAATTATGCGGCGAATGACATGGCCGGGTTTCCGAACAAAGGACGCTTTCGCGTTCGGTTCACCGAAAGGGACTACACCTCCTGTCGAACGAAATGGCTTGCCGGTTCAGGGTTTCTGCTAAAGAAACCCGTCAGCAGGCCGATGGCTGTTGAAGGAAACGTTTATTTAGGGAGTTCACATGTCACTGACGATCGGTTTTTCCAATCCCGGTTCAGTCACCATTGGCGGTAAAACCGCAGCGACAATCAATGCAATGAACCAGGCGGAAGCAGATGCAGCCGACGAGGCGCTTGGCGTTGAAAAAGAACCGAGCAATCAAGTTCGCACCGGTGGTCCGGCACAGGAAGCCGAGAAGGCGGACAGCGCTGACAGCGGCAATAACTTGAGCGTCACGGTGAAAATGTTGCTCAAGCGCATGCAGGAATTGCAGAAGCAACTGCAGGAGCAGCAACAGCAGTTGGCGGCGGCCCAGGCTGCGAGCTATCCGACGCCCGAGGCCAAGTCGCAGGCGGTCATGTCCGTTCAGGGGCAGATCGCGCAAACCAGCGGTGCGCTGATGGAAGTCGCCGCGGCACTGGTCAAGGAAATGTCCAAGGATTCCACCAGCGGCAACCTGGTCAGCACCACGGCCTAAGCAATGAGAGGCGAGTCACAAGACTCGTCCTCCTGCCATAATCGACGATTTCTGATTGTTGACAAATGTCGGCGGGATTCGCATAGTTCGGTCTACGCAAACGTTTGCGCGGCTTCCCCGGTGCATTGTTATCCGGAAGGCAGCGCTGAAGCTTACGCCAGCGCGAGCGTTGCTCACAATAATCATAAGATCGGAGTGAACCCATGAAGCTGCCATTCGCTGGACGTCTTCTTGCTGTCGCTATGCTGGCTGCCGCAGCCGCTGCACTACCTGTCTCTTCGGCGTTCGCCGAATCCCCGGAAAAACCCAAAGTCGCGCTGGTCATGAAATCCCTGGCCAACGAATTCTTCCTGACCATGGAAGACGGCGCCAAGGCCTACCAGAAAGAACACTCCGCTGACTTCGACCTGATCTCCAACGGCATCAAGGACGAGACCGATACCGCCGGGCAGACCCGCATCGTCGAGCAGATGATTCTGGCCAAGGTCAACGCGCTGGTCATCGCACCGTCCGATTCCAAAGCCATGGTGCCGGTGATCAAGAAAGCCGTCGATGCCGGCATCACCGTGATCAACATCGACAATCAGCTCGATCCGCAGATCGTCAAAAGCAAAAACATCAGCGTGCCATTCGTAGGCCCGGACAACCGCAAAGGTGCGCGTCTGGTCGGCGAATACCTGGCCAAGCAACTGAAGGCCGGTGACGAAGTCGGCATCATCGAAGGCGTGTCCACCACCACCAACGCCCAGCAACGCACCGCAGGCTTCAAGGATGCGATGGAGGCGGCGCAGATCAAGGTTGTCTCCTTGCAATCCGGTGACTGGGAGATCGACAAGGGCAACAAGGTTGCCGCTTCGATTCTCAGCGAATACCCGGATGTGAAAGCGCTGCTGGCGGGTAACGACAGCATGGCCGTTGGCGCTGTTTCCGCTGTGCGTGCTGCCGGTAAGGCAGGCAAGGTACAAGTGGTCGGCTACGACAATATCAATGCGATCAAGCCGATGCTCAAGGACGGTCGTGTGCTGGCGACGGCCGATCAGTTCGCTGCCAAACAGGCCGTGTTCGGTATCGAGACCGCGCTGAAAATCCTCAAGGGCGAGAAAGTCGACAGCGGCGCCAATGGCGTGATCGAAACGCCAGTCGAGCTGGTCACTAAGTAAGTCTTCCGGCGACACAACGGCGCTCGTCCGTCCGGACGAGCGCATGGAGAGTTTTTTATGTCAGTTTCCGCCCCGAACGCTGTCCTCTCGGTCAGCGGTATCGGTAAGACCTATGCGCAACCGGTGCTCACGGGCATCGATTTGACGCTGATGCGCGGTGAAGTGCTGGCGCTGACCGGTGAGAATGGCGCCGGTAAAAGCACGCTGTCGAAGATCATTGGGGGGCTGGTTACGCCCACCACCGGTCAGATGCAATTCCAGGGCAAGGACTACCGTCCGGGCAGTCGCACCCAGGCCGAAGAGCTTGGCGTGCGCATGGTCATGCAAGAACTCAATCTGCTGCCGACCCTGTCGGTGGCGGAAAACCTGTTTCTCGACAACCTGCCGAGCAACGGCGGCTGGATCAGTCGCAAGCAATTGCGTAAAGCCGCCATCGAAGCCATGGCGCAGGTTGGCCTCGATGCCATCGATCCGGACACCCTGGTCGGCGAGTTGGGTATCGGCCATCAACAGATGGTCGAGATCGCGCGCAACCTCATCGGCGATTGCCACGTGCTGATCCTCGATGAGCCGACCGCGATGCTCACTGCGCGTGAAGTGGAAATGCTCTTCGAGCAGATCACTCGCTTACAGGCACGTGGCGTCTCCATCATTTATATCTCCCACCGTCTCGAAGAACTGGCGCGAGTCGCGCAACGCATTGCCGTGCTGCGCGACGGCAATCTGGTCTGCGTCGAACCGATGGCCAACTACAACAGCGAGCAACTGGTCACCTTGATGGTTGGCCGCGAACTGGGCGAACACATCGACATGGGGCCGCGCAAGATCGGCGCCCCGGCACTGACGGTCAAAGGTCTGACCCGCTCCGACAAGGTGCGCGATGTTTCCTTCGAAGTGCGTGCCGGCGAGATCTTCGGGATTTCCGGGCTGATCGGGGCAGGGCGCACCGAATTGCTGCGACTGATCTTCGGCGCCGATCTGGCCGACAGCGGCACGATTGCGCTGGGTTCGCCGGCGCAGGTGGTCAGTGTGCGTTCGCCGGTTGATGCGGTGAACCATGGCATTGCCTTGATCACCGAAGACCGAAAGGGCGAAGGCTTGCTGCTCAGTCAGTCGATCAGCGCCAACATCGCCTTGGGCAACATGCCGGAGATTTCCAGGGCAGGAATCGTCAATGCCAGCGACGAAATTTCCTTGGCGCAGCGTCAGATCGATGCCATGCGCATCCGCAGTTCCAGCCCGACTCAACTGGTGTCGGAATTGTCCGGCGGCAATCAGCAGAAAGTGGTGATCGGCCGCTGGCTGGAGCGCGATTGCTCGGTGCTGTTGTTCGACGAGCCGACCCGCGGCATCGATGTCGGTGCCAAGTTCGATATCTACGCCTTGCTGGGCGAGTTGACGCGTCAGGGCAAGGCGCTGGTGGTGGTGTCCAGTGACCTGCGCGAGCTGATGCTGATCTGCGACCGGATCGGTGTGCTGTCGGCAGGGCGCTTGATCGATACCTTCGAGCGCGACAGCTGGACTCAGGATGATTTGCTTGCCGCCGCGTTCGCCGGCTACCAAAAACGTGATGCGTTGCTCAATGAAGCGGCGCCTAGGGATCTCCCATGAAAACTGCATCTTCCGCCGGCAAACGTAGTGGCAATTTCTACGGACTGGGCACCTATCTGGGCCTGGCCGGGGCCCTGTTGGCGATGGTGGCGCTGTTCTCGATGATGAGCAGCCACTTTCTGTCTTATGACACTTTCAGCACGCTGGCCAACCAGATCCCCGATCTGATGGTGCTGGCGGTGGGCATGACCTTTGTACTGATCATCGGCGGCATCGACCTGTCGGTCGGTTCGGTACTGGCACTGGCCGCCTCGACGGTCAGCGTGGCGATTCTCGGTTGGGGCTGGAGCGTGTTGCCGGCCGCGTTGCTCGGTATGGCGGTGGCGGCACTGGCGGGTACGGTGACCGGTTCGATCACCGTGGCGTGGCGCATTCCGTCGTTCATCGTTTCGCTCGGTGTGCTGGAAATGGCCCGTGGCCTGGCGTACCAGATGACCGGTTCGCGCACCGCGTACATTGGTGATTCGTTTGCCTGGCTGTCGAACCCGATCGCGTTCGGTATCTCGCCGTCGTTCATCATTGCCTTGCTGGTGATCTTCATCGCGCAAGCGGTGCTGACCCGCACCGTGTTCGGTCGTTACCTGATTGGTATCGGCACCAACGAAGAAGCGGTGCGTCTGGCCGGGATCAATCCAAAACCGTACAAGATTCTGGTGTTCAGCCTGATGGGCCTGCTCGCGGGTATCGCCGCGCTGTTCCAGATTTCCCGTCTGGAAGCGGCAGACCCAAATGCCGGCTCCGGTCTCGAATTGCAAGTGATCGCCGCCGTGGTGATCGGTGGCACCAGCCTGATGGGTGGCCGTGGTTCGGTGATCAGCACCTTCTTCGGTGTTTTGATCATTTCGGTACTGGCCGCCGGTCTGGCGCAGATCGGTGCGACCGAGCCAACCAAGCGCATCATCACCGGCGCGGTGATTGTCATCGCGGTGGTGCTCGATACCTATCGCAGCCAACGCGCCAGTCGACGGGGCTGACAGATGGCAACGATCAAGGATGTGGCGGCGCTCGCGGGGATTTCCTACACCACGGTTTCTCACGTGGTGAACAAGACGCGCCCGGTCAGCCAGGAAGTGCGGTTGAAGGTCGAGGCGGCCATCAAAAGCCTCGACTATGTGCCGAGTGCGGTGGCGCGTTCGCTGAAAGCCAAGACCACTGCGACCATTGGCTTATTGGTGCCCAACAGTCTCAACCCGTATTTTGCCGAGTTGGCGCGGGGCATCGAGGATTACTGCGAGCGTAACGGCTACTGCGTGATCCTCTGCAATTCTGACGACAACCCGGAAAAACAGCGCAGCTATTTGCGCGTGCTGCTGGAAAAACGCATTGACGGCCTGATCGTCGCCTCTGCCGGTGGCGACATCGGGCTCGCGCAAGGGCTGGCCGGGGTGAAAACGCCGATGGTCATCGTCGACCGCGGGCTGGATGGCGTCGACGCCGACCTGGTGCGCATCGACCATGAATATGGCGCTTATCTGGCGACGCGGCATCTGCTGGAGCTGGGCCATCGTGACATCGCCACCATCGGTGGTCCGTCGAGCACCAGCGTGGCGCAAATGCGTCAGGCCGGTTTTTGCCGGGCGCTGCAGGAGGCGGGCATCAAGGTGCGGGCCGAGCGCATGCTGGAAAGCGATTTCACCAGCACTGGCGGTTACAACGCGGCGGCGATCCTGCTTGAAAGCAATCCGCCGAGTGCGATCTTCGCCGGTAACGACATGATCGGCATCGGTGTGCTGCGCGCGGCGGCCGAGCGCAATGTGCGCGTGCCAAGCGAGCTGTCGGTGATCGGCTTCGACGATATCCAGATGAGTCGCTACGTGTACCCGGCGCTGACCACCGTTGGCCAGTCGATCCTGCAGTTGGGCGAGATGGCGGCCGAAGTGTTGCTGCGAAGGATTGCTACCCCGAGTCTGGTCACCGATCAACGGATCGTGACCCCGAGTATTGTCTTGCGCGAATCGACTGCGCCGCTGTCCGGCGTATTCACCGAGTACCGCTGAAACCGAATTGACGAGTAGTGATGTATGCCAGCAAATGTAGTGGTAATAGGCAGCCTGAACATGGATCTGGTCACCCGGGCACCACGGCTGCCCAAGGGCGGTGAAACGCTGATCGGTCATTCCTTTGCCACGGTGTCCGGCGGCAAGGGCGCCAATCAGGCAGTCGCTGCTGCGCGCCTGGGTGCGCAGGTGGCGATGGTCGGCTGTGTTGGCAACGATGACTACGGCTTGCAATTGCGTGACGCATTGCTGGCTGAACAGATCGATTGTCAGGCGGTGAGCACGGTTGAAGATTCCAGTGGCGTGGCGCTGATCGTGGTCGATGACAACAGTCAGAACGCCATCGTGATCGTTGCTGGCGCCAACGGTGCAATGACCCCGGCAGTGATCGACCGATTTGATGCGGTGCTGCAGGCGGCCGCCGTGATTATCTGCCAGCTCGAGATTCCCGATGCGACAGTCGGGCATGCGCTCAAGCGTGCACGTGCGCTGGGCAAAACAGTGATCCTCAATCCGGCGCCGGCCAGTCGTCCGTTGCCGGCAGACTGGTTTGCCGCCATCGACTACCTGATCCCCAACGAAAGCGAAGCCGCTGCGTTGAGCGGGATGCCGGTCGATTCGTTGGAAACCGCAGAAAGCGCTGCCAGCCAGTTGATCGCAATGGGCGCGGGCAAGGTCATCATTACTCTCGGTGCGCAAGGTTCACTGTTTGCCCATGGCAAAGGTTTCGAGCATTTCCCGGCGCCGAAAGTGAAGGCGGTCGATACCACCGCCGCCGGCGATACCTTCGTCGGCGGTTTTGCGGCGGCGCTCGCCAGTGGCAAATCCGAGGCCGAGGCGATCCGGTACGGGCAAGTCGCTGCAGCGCTGTCTGTGACCCGGGCCGGCGCACAACCTTCCATTCCAACCATGTCCGACGTACAGGCGTTCAAACCCGCATGAAAAAGACTCCTCTGCTCAACGTCGCGTTGTCGCGGCTGATCGCCTCCTTGGGCCATGGTGACATGGTGGTCATCGGAGACGCCGGACTGCCGGTGCCACCAGGTGTTGAATTGATTGATCTGGCGCTGACCCACGGTGTTCCGGATTTCGTCAGTACCCTGAAAGTCGTGCTCAGCGAGATGCAGGTGGAAAGCCATGTGCTGGCCAACGAAATCCTCGACAAGCAGCCGACCGCCCTGGTCGCGCTGGACGAGTTGCAGGAAGAGGGCGCCCTCGGCCGGCGCGATCTGCTGACTCATGAGCAATTCAAGGTTCTCAGCCGCCAGGCACGGGCGATTGTTCGTACAGGCGAATGTCAGCCGTACTGCAACATCGTGCTGGTCGCCGGAGTAACGTTCTAATCGGGTTTTCGCCTCATTCATTTTCATCAGCACAAGGAATGCGCCATGCACCGCTATGCTCAAAAACTCCACCAATTGCTTCGGAGTCTGCTGCTTTTGTCTTTTATTACCGCCACCGGCGCTCAGGCTGCTGAAAAGATCGACCTGATCATCGACACCGACCCTGGCGCCGACGACGTGGTCGCTTTGCTGTTCGCCCTGGCTTCGCCGGATGAACTGAATATTCGCGCACTGACCACCGTGGCCGGCAACGTGCGCCTCGACAAGACGTCGCGCAACGCGCGCCTGGCTCGCGAGTGGGCAGGGCGCGAAGACGTTCCGGTGTATGCCGGTGCGCCGAAACCGCTGATGCGTACGCCGATCTACGCCGAGAACATCCATGGCAAGGAAGGCCTTTCGGGTGTCACCGTGCATGAGCCGAAAAAAGGCCTGGCCGAAGGCAATGCGGTCAACTACCTGATTGACACTCTGAAAAAAGCCAAACCACACAGCATTACCATCGCCATGCTTGGCCCGCAGACCAACCTGGCGCTGGCGCTGATCCAGGAGCCGGAGATCGTCAATGGCATCAAGGAAGTGGTGATCATGGGCGGTGCGCACTTCAATGGCGGCAACATCACCCCGGTGGCCGAATTCAACCTGTTCGCCGATCCGCAAGCGGCGGAAGTGGTACTCAAGAGCGGCGTGAAACTGACCTACCTGCCGCTGGACGTGACCCACAAGATCCTCACCAGCGACGCACGCCTGAAACAGATCGCTGCACTGAACAACAACGCAAGCAAGATCGTTGGCGACATCCTCAACGAGTACATCAAGGGTGACATGGAGCACTACGGCATCCCGGGCGGCCCGGTGCATGACGCTACCGTCATCGCTTACCTGCTCAAGCCTGAGCTGTTCACTGGTCGTTCGGTCAACGTTGTGGTGGATAGTCGCGAAGGTCCGACTTTTGGCCAGACCATCGTTGACTGGTATGACGGTCTGAAGGCGCCGAAGAACGCCTTCTGGGTGGAAAATGGGGATGCTCAAGGCTTCTTCGATCTGCTGACCGAGCGTCTGAAGCGCTTGAAGTAAGACTGTGACCCGCAGGTGCCAGCCTGCGGGTTTTTATTTTCTCTCGGTGTCCTGCGTGTTCTCGTCGTCATGCTGGTACCGCTCGAACACCTGGGCGATAAACGTTTGTGCGCCCTGGGTTCCCATCGTCTTGACCAGCAGATCGATGCTGATCAACGCCAGCTCCTCCGCACTGCCCGGGCTGTACGAGCTGTGCCCCTTCGGCCAATGAACCTTGATGTCGGCGGAGATGCTTACGGTGTTCATGAGTGCGCTCGAAAAGTCGGGAATGTCTGAAAGCGAGTTAACCACTTTGTCGGGCGTTTGGCACTGCGACTTAGGCATGAGCGTGACGCTATGCGACACTTGGTCTTTTCCGACTGATCCAAGGAATGTGCTGTGCAGATCGATTTGAATACCCCCGACGGCCTCACACTCGACGCTGTGCGCCAGTTGCTGGCGTCGGCCAGCGATGATGTGCACACGCAGCTGCGCGTGACCAAGAGTGGGATTGCCTATATTTCTTCCGGTGTGACCGGCGGGCAGGATATTGATGGCCTGCTGTTTCGCCTGGAGACCTGGGCCAAGGGTTCGGGGTATGTCGGCAACGTCGCGGCCAGCGATGAAGTCTGGGTGATGCAGATTTTCAACGCGCTGAAAGACAACTGGCCGAATCCGCCGCTTGATTACATCGACGTCTATTGAGCGTCGTTAATATTCGGTGACGATTGCGTGAGGATGCGATGCCCGCACTTCAGGCAGACTCAGCGTTTTTCCGGGTCGTGGGGCAGGGTGATGGCACCGGCTGTGAAACCAAACGCCGAATTGGCGGTCGCACGATCTCAGCTTAACCATTTGAAAAAAGGAGGCTTCATGCCTTTGAAGTTCGCGTCTCTGGGTGCACTAATGGCCGTTGCCATGTTGGCCGGTTGCAGCACAACCTCCAGCGAGTCGGCAAAGGATCCTGTGGCGACCGATGCCGGTCATAGCCGCTGTGAAGCAAAGGCAGCGGAGTTTGCCATCGGTAAAAAGGCTTCGCCGGAACTGCTCGATCAGGCTCGTGCCAAGGCTGGCGCGCAAAACGCCCGCTTCCTCAAGCCAACCGACATGATCACTCTGGAGTACCGCTCCGATCGCTTGAATCTGAACACCGACAACAACCTGGTGGTCACCCGCGTCAACTGCGGCTGATCGCAGAGCGCTTTTGTTGCAGGCATAAAAAACCCCGTCACATGGACGGGGTTTTTTTAGTGCGCCGGGAAATTACTCTGGGCGAACTTGTGCAGCTTGCATACCCTTTTGGCCTTTCTCAGCCACGAAAGAGACGGTCTGGCCTTCTTTCAGGCTTTTGAAACCGTCGGATTCGATAGCTTTGAAGTGTACGAACAGGTCGTCACCGCCACCTTGAGGAGTGATGAAGCCGAAGCCTTTTTCATCGTTGAACCATTTAACGGTGCCGGTTTGGCGATTAGACATGGTGTATCTCCAAGAAACATATATTTTCAGTAGTACTGTGCTGCTCAGGCCAACTGGGCACACCGGAGTATCATAGTCGAAATGTTCGCTTTGGTAGCCCCCCGGACGTGCTGTTTGCTTTCATATTGCATCGATTTCAACCTCTGAAATGTCTGCAAGCCCCGGTTTCAGTGGCTTTCAGCCGAAAGAAGAGGGTGTAAAAAAAGCTATAAAACCTGCGTAAATTATCGATTTCGGGGTCTTTTTGGCGGTTTTCAGCCTGCTGGACGCCCGAAAAAACATTCGTCAGTGCTTATTTCTGCACTCGGCAAACCGAGATTTCTTTCAGTGCGCGCTGACCCAGTTCACCACTTGGCGGGGTGTTCTTGTCCATCAGTTGCGCGATCTCTTGCGTGGTGAATTTCTTTTCCAGAACGTCGGCACCGCAAGCGCAATGTTTATTGGCTTCGGCCGGATTGACGCTCTTGCTGGCTGCGGCGGTGCAGTCGTTCATGTATTGGGCTTTGACGCCGGCAGGCCAGGCCGCGTTGGCGCTCAGCGGCAGCAGCAGCAGGGCCAGCGGGGCCGCGAAAGCAAAAAGTCGGATAAGGCGCATGTCGGAAACTCCTTGGGTTGATATCGGCGACGATTCTCAGCTTATTTGAGGCAAAGCGTATATCCCAAGTTCACTTCGCGCCGCAAAAATGCGCAAATCAGCAACACCTCAATTCGATGACGTCGATGACCGCTCATCTGTGCTAGCATGCCGGGCTCAAGCGTTCTCAGGCTCCGGATGGCCTTCAGCCCCGGCAGCGGTCAGCGTGCGAAAAAATTCTGATTTGAATCCCAGTCACTCTGGTTCGGTTTTCCGGTTGGCCGCAAGGCTCCTGCCGCTGTAAGGCAGGCGTTCGTCATTGAATGGCCTGGATCGGATCTTGTACTGGCTCATCCCAACCCACGTGACCTTTGGTAGGGGTCACCACTAGGAGAGGAGGCGCCATGCCAACTATTACTCTTCCCGACGGCAGTCAACGTTCATTCGATCACCCGGTTTCCGTAGCCGAGGTCGCCGCATCCATTGGTGCAGGCCTGGCCAAGGCCACCGTGGCCGGCAAGGTCAACGGCAAGCTGGTCGACGCCTGCGACATCATCGACAGCGACGCGACGCTGCAAATCATCACGCCAAAGGATGAAGAGGGGCTGGAGATCATTCGCCACTCTTGCGCGCACCTGGTTGGCCATGCGGTCAAGCAGCTGTACCCGACTGCGAAAATGGTCATCGGGCCGGTCATCGACGAAGGCTTCTATTACGACATCGCCTTCGAACGTCCTTTCACGCCGGACGACATGGCCGCCATCGAACAGCGCATGCACCAGCTGATCGACAAGGATTACGACGTCATCAAGAAAGTCACTCCGCGCGCCGAAGTGATCGAAGTGTTCAAGGCCCGCGGCGAAGACTACAAGCTGCGTCTGGTCGAAGACATGCCGAACGAGCAGGCCATGGGCCTGTACTACCACGAAGAATATGTCGACATGTGCCGCGGCCCGCACGTGCCGAACACGCGTTTCCTGAAATCCTTCAAGCTGACCAAGTTGTCCGGCGCCTACTGGCGCGGTGATGCCAAGAACGAGCAATTGCAGCGCGTTTACGGCACAGCCTGGGCAGACAAGAAGCAGCTGGCGGCTTACATCCAGCGCATCGAAGAAGCGGAAAAGCGCGATCACCGCAAGATCGGCAAGCGCCTGGGCCTTTTCCACACCCAGGAAGAAGCACCGGGCATGGTGTTCTGGCACCCGAACGGCTGGACCCTGTATCAAGTGCTCGAGCAGTACATGCGCAAAGTGCAGCGTGACAACGGCTACCTGGAGATCAAGACGCCGCAAGTGGTCGATCGCAGCCTCTGGGAGAAATCCGGGCACTGGGCCAACTACGCCGACAACATGTTCACCACTGAGTCGGAAAGCCGCGACTACGCCATCAAACCGATGAACTGCCCGTGCCACGTGCAGGTGTTCAATCAGGGCCTGAAGAGCTACCGCGAGCTGCCGATGCGTCTGGCCGAGTTCGGTGCGTGCCATCGTAACGAGCCGTCGGGTGCGTTGCACGGCATCATGCGTGTGCGCGCGTTCACTCAGGACGACGCCCACATTTTCTGCACCGAAGAGCAGATGCAGGCCGAATCCGCTGCGTTCATCAAGCTGACCATGGACGTTTACCGTGACTTCGGCTTCACCGACGTCGAGATGAAACTGTCCACTCGTCCGGAAAAACGTGTAGGTTCCGACGAACTGTGGGATCGCGCCGAAGCGGCACTGGCGGCAGCCCTTGATAGCGCTGGCCTGCCGTACGATCTGCAGCCGGGCGAAGGTGCGTTCTACGGTCCGAAAATCGAGTTCTCGCTGAAAGATTGCCTCGGTCGCGTCTGGCAGTGTGGTACCTTGCAGCTCGATTTCAACCTGCCTGTCCGTCTCGGCGCCGAATACGTCTCCGAAGACAACAGCCGCAAACACCCAGTGATGCTGCATCGCGCGATCCTCGGTTCCTTCGAGCGTTTCGTCGGGATTCTGATCGAGCATTACGAAGGTGCATTCCCTGCGTGGCTGGCGCCAACCCAGGCAGTGATCATGAATATCACTGATAAACAGGCAGATTTTGTTGCAGAAGTAGAAAAAACTCTCAACGAAAGCGGATTTCGTGCCAAGTCCGACTTGAGAAATGAAAAGATCGGCTTTAAAATCCGCGAGCATACTTTGCTCAAGGTTCCCTATCTTTTGGTTATCGGAGATAAGGAAGTCGAGATGCAGACTGTCGCTGTGCGTACTCGTGAAGGTGCTGACCTGGGCTCGATGCCCGTCGCCCAGTTCGCTGAGTTTCTCGCGCAAGCGGTTTCCCGGCGTGGTCGCCCAGATTCGGAGTAATTATTATTAAGCGTGAAATGAGACAAGATAAACGAGCTGCACCGAAAGCCCCGATCAACGAGAATATCTCGGCACGCGAGGTTCGGTTAATTGGCGCTGATGGCGAGCAGATTGGCATCGTCTCGATTGATGAAGCGCTTCGTATTGCTGAAGAAGCAAAGCTTGATCTGGTAGAAATCTCTGCTGACGCAGTCCCACCGGTTTGCCGGGTGATGGACTACGGCAAATCGATCTTCGAAAAGAAGAAGCAGATTGCAGCAGCGAAGAAAAACCAGAAGCAGATTCAGGTAAAAGAAATCAAGTTTCGTCCAGGGACGGAGGAAGGGGATTACCAGGTAAAACTGCGCAACCTGGTACGTTTCCTGAGTGACGGGGACAGGGCCAAGGTATCCTTGCGATTCCGCGGCCGTGAGATGGCCCACCAGGAGCTGGGGATGGAACTCCTCAAGCGGGTTGAAGCTGACCTGCTCGAGTACGGTTCGGTCGAACAGCATCCTAAGATGGAAGGACGCCAGCTGATCATGGTCATCGCCCCGAAAAAGAAGAAGTAATCAACAGGGCACGGCAGGCCTTCTGATTATGTTTATCAACTGAATGCGGAGTATCCGAACATGCCAAAAATGAAAACCAAAAGTGGTGCTGCTAAGCGGTTTCTGAAAACTGCTAACGGTATCAAGCACAAGCACGCTTTCAAGAGCCACATCCTGACCAAAATGTCGACCAAGCGTAAGCGTCAACTGCGCGGTAGCAGCTTGCTGCATCCGTCTGACGTGGCAAAAGTCGAGCGCATGCTGCGCCTTCGTTAATTTTAGTCAAGAATAGAGGAAGTAACTCATGGCTCGTGTAAAGCGTGGCGTCATTGCCCGTAAGCGTCACAAAAAAATTCTGAAACTTGCTAAAGGCTACTACGGCGCACGCTCCCGCGTATTCCGTGTTGCCAAGCAAGCGGTAATCAAGGCAGGCCAATACGCCTACCGCGACCGTCGTCAGAAAAAACGTCAGTTCCGCGCTCTGTGGATCGCTCGTATCAACGCTGGTGCTCGTGTTAACGGTCTGTCCTACAGCCGTTTCATCGCTGGCCTGAAAAAAGCGTCCATCGAGATCGACCGCAAGGTTCTGGCTGATCTGGCAGTGAACGAAAAAGCGGCGTTTGCTGCGATTGTCGAGAAAGCTAAAGCCACCTTGGCTTAAGTACCCCCGACAGTCACCCGGCCTCACCTCTGTGGGGCCAGGTGTTAAACGTCATAAATAGGGGAAGAGCCTTCAAGCTCTTCCCCTATTTTGTATCTGGAGTCTGTACATGGAAAACCTGGATGCGCTGGTCTCTCAAGCACTAGAGGCTGTGCAAAGCGCTGAAGATATCAATGCCCTGGAGCAAATCCGGGTTCAATACCTTGGCAAAAAGGGTGAATTGACTCAGGTGATGAAGACCCTGGGGAATTTGCCGGCAGAAGAGCGTCCGCAAGTCGGCGCCCTGATCAACGTTGCCAAGGAACGTGTCACAGGCGTTCTCAATGCGCGCATGGCTCTGTTTGAAGAAGCCGAACTGGCTGCCAAACTGTCTGCCGAATCCATTGACGTGACGTTGCCGGGCCGTGGCCAGACCTCAGGTGGTCTGCATCCGGTGACCCGGACTCTGGAACGAGTCGAGCAGTTCTTCACCCGTATCGGCTACGGCATCGCCGAAGGCCCTGAGGTCGAAGACGACTATCACAACTTCGAAGCGCTCAACATCCCAGGCCACCACCCGGCCCGGTCGATGCATGACACCTTCTATTTCAACGCGAACATGTTGCTGCGCACCCATACCTCGCCGGTACAGGTCCGCACCATGGAGTCCAAGCAACCGCCGATCCGCATCGTCTGCCCAGGCCGTGTGTATCGCAGCGACTCCGATATCACCCACTCGCCGATGTTCCACCAAGTCGAAGGCCTGCTGGTCGATCGCGACATCAATTTCGCCGATCTCAAAGGCACCATCGAAGAGTTCCTGCGGGTGTTCTTCGAGAAAGAGCTGGCCGTACGTTTCCGTCCTTCGTACTTCCCGTTCACCGAGCCATCCGCTGAAGTCGACATGGAATGCGTGATGTGCAGCGGTAAAGGCTGCCGCGTCTGCAAGCAGACCGGCTGGCTGGAAGTCATGGGCTGCGGCATGGTTCACCCGAACGTGCTGCGCATGTCCGGCATCGATCCGGAAGAGTTCTCCGGCTTTGCCTTCGGCATGGGCGTCGAGCGTCTGGCAATGCTCCGTTACGGCGTGAACGACTTGCGTCTGTTCTTCGACAACGACTTGCGGTTCCTCGCGCAATTTCGCTAGTCGTAACGAATTCTTAGGAGAGCAGGATGAAATTCAGTGAACAATGGCTGCGTGGCTGGGTTAGCCCGCAGGTAAGTCGCGACGAGCTGGTTGCTCGTCTGTCGATGGCGGGTCTGGAGGTCGATAGTGTGACCCCGGCCGCCGGTGTATTCAGCGGCGTGGTCGTGGGCGAGGTGCTGAGCACCGAGCAGCACCCTGATGCCGACAAGCTGCGTGTGTGCCAGGTCAGCAATGGCGCGGAAACCTTCCAGGTCGTGTGCGGTGCGCCAAACGTGCGTCCGGGCCTGAAGATTCCGTTCGCCATGATCGGTGCCGAACTGCCGGGCGACTTCAAGATCAAGAAGGCCAAGCTGCGTGGCGTCGAGTCCAACGGCATGCTGTGCTCGCAAGCCGAGCTGCAGGTCGGTGAAGGCAACGACGGTCTGATGGAACTGCCGGCCGATGCGCCGGTGGGCGAAGATTTCCGTGTGTATCTGGATCTGGAGGACGCCAGCATCGAGGTCGACCTGACCCCGAACCGTGGCGACTGCCTGTCGCTGGCCGGTCTGGCCCGTGAAGTGGGCGCGCTGTACGACACGTCGCTCGCCCGCCCGGTGGTCATGACCATTCCGGCTGTGCACGACGAAGTGCGTCCGGTAGAAGTGCTGGCGCCTGCCGCCTGCCCGCGTTACCTGGGTCGCGTCATCCGTAACGTTGACCTGTCCAAACCAACGCCGCTGTGGATGGTTGAACGTCTGCGCCGCGCCGATGTGCGCAGCATCGACGCTGCGGTCGACATCACCAACTACGTGATGCTCGAACTGGGCCAGCCGCTGCACGCTTTCGATCTCGCCGAAATCAATGGCGGTATCCGTGTGCGCATGGCGGAAGAGGGCGAGAAACTGGTGCTGCTCGACGGTCAGGAAGTCAGCCTGCGTAGCGATACGCTGGTGATCGCCGACCACACCCGCGCTCTGGCGATTGCCGGCGTAATGGGTGGCGAGCACAGCGGTGTGTCCGCAACCACTCGCGACGTTTTCCTGGAAAGTGCCTTCTTCGACCAGATCGCTGTGGCGGGCAAGGCTCGTTCCTACGGCCTGCACACCGATGCGTCGCACCGTTACGAGCGTGGCGTGGACTGGCAACTGGCCCGTGAAGCCATGGAGCGCGCCACCGGCCTGTTGCTGGAAATCACCGGTGGCGAAGCCGGCCCGATCATCGAGACCGTCAGCGAGCAGCACCTGCCGTCGATCGCGCCGATCACCCTGCGTGCGCAGCGCATCACCCAGATGCTGGGGATGGAAATGGATTCGGCGCAGGTGGAGCGTCTGCTCGGCGCCTTGGGTCTGAAGATTTCCGCTGACGGCGCAGGGCAGTGGCGCGTAGAAGTGCCAAGCCATCGCTTCGACATCAGCCTGGAAGTCGATCTGATCGAAGAGCTGGCGCGTCTGTACGGCTACAACCGTCTGCCAGTTCGTTACCCGCAAGCGCGTCTGGCGCCGCAAGCCAAAGCTGAAGCGCGCAGCGAATTGCCTGAACTGCGTCGTCTGCTGGTAGCTCGTGGTTATCAGGAAGCGATCACTTACAGCTTCATCGATCCGAAACAGTTCGAACTGTTCAACCCGGGCGTCGAGCCGCTGTTGCTGGCCAACCCGATTTCCAATGACATGGCTGCCATGCGTTCCTCGCTGTGGCCGGGCCTGGTCAAGGCGTTGCAGCACAACCTGAACCGCCAGCAGGATCGCGTGCGTCTGTTCGAAAGCGGTCTGCGCTTCGTCGGTCAGCTGGAAGGTCTGAAGCAAGAGCCAATGTTGTCGGGTGTTGTTTGCGGCAGCCGTCTGCCGGAAGGTTGGGCGCAGGGTCGCGACACCGTCGATTTCTTCGACGTGAAAGCTGACGTCGAAGCGGTGCTGGGCTTTGCCGGTGCGCTGGATACCTTCACTTTCGCTCCGGGCAAACACCCAGCGCTGCACCCGGGGCAAACCGCGCGCATCGAACGGGACGGGCGTGAAGTCGGCTTTATCGGTGCGATTCACCCTGAGCTGTCCAAAGCCTTGGGCCTGGATCGTCCGGTCTTCGTCTTCGAGCTGGTTCTGGCTGAAGTCGCTTCCGGAAAAATGCCGCAATTCCACGAGTTGTCGCGCTTTCCTGAAGTGCGTCGTGACCTTGCACTGATCGCACACAAAGACATCGCGGCCTCGGCTGTACTGGACGTAATCCGTGAAAATGCAGGCGAATGGCTCACGGATCTCAGGCTGTTTGACGTGTATCAGGGTAAAGGCATTGATCCTGATAGAAAAAGCCTTGCAGTTGGCTTGACCTGGCAGCATCCATCGCGCACTCTTAATGACGATGAGGTGAATTCGACGACGCAAAATATCCTCACCTCGCTCGAACAAAGGTTGAACGCCACGTTAAGGAAGTGACGTATGGGGGCTTTGACGAAAGCTGAGATGGCGGAACGTCTGTATGAAGAGCTGGGCCTGAACAAGCGGGAAGCCAAGGAATTGGTCGAACTGTTTTTCGAGGAAATCAGGCACGCTCTTGAAGACAACGAGCAGGTCAAATTGTCCGGTTTCGGCAATTTCGACCTTCGGGACAAACGCCAGCGGCCTGGCCGCAACCCGAAAACGGGGGAAGAAATCCCGATCACGGCTCGCCGTGTGGTCACCTTTCGTCCAGGGCAGAAGTTGAAGGCCCGAGTTGAGGCTTATGCTGGAACCAAGTCATAACGACGAACTACCCGTCATCCCGGGCAAACGCTACTTCACCATTGGTGAAGTCAGCGAGCTGTGTGCGGTAAAACCACACGTGCTGCGCTACTGGGAGCAGGAGTTTCCTCAACTCAACCCCGTCAAACGCCGCGGAAACCGCCGGTATTATCAGCGCCAGGACGTGCTGATGATCCGGCAGATCCGCGCGCTCCTTTACGATCAGGGGTTCACCATCGGCGGCGCACGCTTGCGTTTGTCCGGCGATGAAGCCAAAGACGACACCACCCAATACAAGCAAATGATCCGCCAGATGATCGCTGAGCTTGAAGATGTACTGGTGGTTCTCAAGAAATAAAAAGCTGCGTTTGAATACTTCCAGTTTTCAAAAGCTTGCGATATATTCTTGAGCGCTCTTCGAGATGAAGAGCAGGTTTCAAACCAGTCGGGGCGTAGCGCAGTCCGGTAGCGCACTAGCATGGGGTGCTAGGGGTCGAGTGTTCGAATCACTCCGTCCCGACCATATAATTCAATGACTTAGGCCAATGTTGATGACATTGGCCTTTTTCATGCGCGTGAGCTTTGCGGGACCACTGAGCAGCCAGTGGCCACGCCTCAATGCAGAACCCTACGGCTCTCACCAATCCTGATCCGGTCCAGCGCCCGGTTCAATGCATCCAGTGCATCGAGAAGCGCCTTGGCTTCTGCCTCTCGGCCATCGCCCCATAAGCGTTCCGCCATTTTGTTCAAGGCCTGGATCGAGCGTTCTATGTCAGCGGCGGTCGTTGGTGTCTGGGTTAGCGCTTCTTTGCTGGGCATACGGTCATTCATCTGCAGGTGTTGGCAATCCCCAGCATGATCGGCGTTCACTGCCGTTCAATCCAGTGGTTACTGTTTCGGCTTGCTCTGAATATCTTCCGAGTCGCTGGAGGTTGCCGCGTCTTTCTCGGTTTCTTTCGATTCTGCGCCCGAGTTCGAACCAGAAGCCTCTTCACCTTTCTTGTTGGCTTTTTCTTCGTTGGATTCGGATTTATTGCTGGATTGATTTACGCCCGGGATGGCAGTGGGCGGGGCGGCTGATCCTGCGTTTTCGGTTGCCAGTGTCAAGCCCGAGCCAGCCAGCATCAGGCCTGCAAGTGTCAGGGTTGCAATTATCTTGTTCATTTTTCTGGCCTTGCGCAGAGGGGTGTACCGCATTGGATACGCCAGTCATGCCAAGGTGCTGGTCGGTGGACGAACGGTTGGCTCTGAGCAAATGCGGCAATTTGCTGGCCCCCAGGCTTGGGCTTCCCCGGCAAAATCGCCTTTTTTCAAAAGGTTAGGTTGGCTATATGCGGACGATTGTCATAACCGTTGCAACGCTTTCCCTGGCTGCTTTCGCTTCGGCCATTGAAGCGAGGGAGTTGAGCAAGAGTCACCGGTTTGCCTGTACGTGGGGCTCGGACATCGCCGCCGGGGCGCAGCAGTCGAAGCTGTCGGGGATCTCGTTGTATGGCGCGCGCAAGCAGTTGCAGGTGCGCAAGTTCCAGCAACCGTGGATGCGCATGACGGCGATGGGGATTACCGAGCAGACCTACAACAGCACGTCGAAGCTCAAGCCGGCAGCGGTCAAGCAGACCTATTACGAACAATGCGTGCGGCATGAGCTGGCCCAGCGATAAATCAAAAAGCCCAACCTGAAGAGGTTGGGCTTTTTCATGCCTGACGAAACGTCGGCGTCACTTGTCACTCTCGCAATTGACCATCCACGACACACCAAAGCGATCGACCAGCATGCCGAACCGGGCGGCCCAGAACGTCGCCTCCAGCGGCATGTCGACGCGACCGTCCTTGGCCAACGCATTAAACACTCGCTCGGCTTCGGCAACGCTGTCGACGTTGAGGGAGATCGAGCAACCACTCATGCCCCCGGTCTGCCGGTCAGGCGTGGTGTCCGAGGCCATGATCATCTGGTCGCCGACTTTCAGGCAGGTGTGGATCACTAGATGATGATGCTCTTTCGGTACGTGTTCGGCGGCGGGTGTTTCGCCGAAGGTCATGATTGCTTCGAGTTTGCCCTGCAAGGCTTGTTCGTAAAAGGTGAAAGCCTCGCGGCAGTTGCCGTTGAAGATCAGGTAAGGATTGATTCGCATGGCGGCGTTCCTGGCAGTAGGCGCGGAGAGAGGCGATTTTCGCCAGGTTCCGCGAAAGGCGGTTAAACCATAGCAAAGCATTGGACGCCGCAACGGCCGGAGTTTTTCCAGATGTTTTTCTTCTGAAAACGCCGTGCTTCAGCACGGATAAAACCTGCGGAGTACCATGACACGCTGTACGACCTATCGAGCTTGTTCTGCCATGCCTTTGATTTCCCGCTTCAACGCCCTGTTCGATCAGGCCCGGCGCGCCTTGCTTTTGGTCTGGGCGACCTCACGCGGGTTGTTTCTGGGCCTGGTGCTGGCGACCCTGATAGCGGGTGTGCTGCCAGCGCTGGCCGCATGGCTGGGCCAGCGCATTGTCGATGCAGTGGTGACAGCGATGCAGTTGCACGCGCAGCAAGGCGATGCGCCGCTGTGGCCAGTGTTGCGTTATGTACTGATGGAGGCGGGGGTGTTGGCGTTGTTGTCCGGTACGCAACGGGCGCTCTCGGTGCAGCAGTCGTTGTTGCGGGTGCAGTTGGGGCAGAAGGTCAACACGCTGATTCTGGAGAAGGCGCAGACCCTGTCGCTGGTGCAGTTCGAGAATTCCGAGTTCTACGACAAGCTGGTGCGCGTGCGCCGCGAAGCCTCGACCCGGCCGCTGGCGTTGGTGATGAAGTCGCTGGGGCTGATCCAGAACCTGATCATGCTGATCAGCTTCGGTGTGCTGCTGGTGCATTTTTCGCCGTGGGCGCTGTTGTTGCTGGTGATCGGCGCGTTGCCGGTGTTCTTTGCCGAGGCGCATTTCTCCGGAGACGCTTTCCGCTTGTTTACCCGCCGCGCCCCCGAGAGTCGGCAGCAAAATTACATCGAAACCTTGCTGTCCCATGAAGCCTATATCAAAGAGGTCAAGCTGTTCGGCTTTGCGCCGTTGCTGTTGCAGCGCTATCGGGACACCTTCGCCAAGCTCTACGCCGAGGATCGGCGCCTGACATTGCGGCGTGATGGCTGGGGTTTCGGTCTCGGCTTGCTCGGCACCGGGGCGTTCTATCTGGCTTATGCCTGGGTGGTCATCGATGCGGTGCACGGCAATATCAGTCTCGGTCAGATGACCATGTACCTGGTGTTGTTCAAGCAGGGCCAGAGTGCGGTCAGCAGCAGCCTGAGTGCGATCAGTGGTTTGTACGAGGACGGTCTGTACCTGTCGAGCCTGTATGAGTATCTGGCCGAACCGGTGTTGGCCGATTGCGGTCATCTCACCGTTGGCGCACAACCGGGTGATGGCCTGCGTTTTGAAAACGTCGGTTTCCGCTATCCGGGGGCCAGCCGTGCAGCACTGGAAGGCATCGACCTGCACCTGGTGCCGGGCAAGAGCGTGGCGCTGGTGGGGGAGAACGGCTCAGGTAAAACCACGCTGATCAAATTGCTGACGCGCCTGTATCGGCCCGATCAGGGTCGGATTCTGCTTGATGGCAGCGATTTGCAGGATTGGGAAGAGAACACGTTGCGGCGGCGTATCGGCGTAATTTTTCAGGACTACATTCGCTACCAGTTCACCGTGGGCGAAAACATCGGCGTGGGGGATACCTCGGCGTTCAACGATGAATCGCGCTGGCAGGCCGCAGCGGCCGAAGGCATGGCCGCGCCGTTCATTGAAGGCCTCGACCGTGGCTATGCCACGCAGTTGGGCCGCTGGTTTGCCGGCGGTCAGGAGTTGTCGGGTGGGCAATGGCAGAAGATTGCCTTGTCCCGGGCCTATATGCGCCGCGATGCCGACATCCTGATCCTTGACGAACCGACCTCGGCGCTGGATCCGGCGGCGGAAGCGGCAGTGTTCGAGCATTTCAGCCAGCACTCCGAAGGTCGCATGACCTTGCTGATCTCCCATCGCTTCTCCAGTGTGCGCAACGCCGATCAGATCATGGTGCTGGAGGCCGGACGGATACTGGAGCAAGGCGATCACGACAGCCTGATCGCCGCCGAAGGACACTATGCCAAGCTGTTTGATCTGCAGGCTCGCGGCTATCGCTAGGAGTCCTGCGCGCTGCGCACCAGTGCGGGGCCGGCCACGCGCGGCGCGGGTTTGGATTGCATCAGCGCATCTATTGCCTTGCGATAATTCTGCCCGCCCAGCGCCATGCTGTTGTTATGGGTGGCGCCCGGCACCAGCAGCAGTCGTTTCGGTTGTTGGGCGGCGTTGAACAACTGTTCGCTGAAGCGCGGCGGCACGAACGCGTCAGCCATGCCGTGTACCACCAGCAATGGCATGTGGATTTCGGCGATCTTGTCGATGGAGTCGAATTTCTGTGACAGCAGCCAGCGCACCGGCAGCGAGGTGTTGGCCACGGCCGCAGCCACGTCGGCGAGAGAGGTGAACGTCGATTCGATCACCAAGCCTTTGACCGGCAGCGGTGTCTTGTCCCGTGCAGCGTCCTGGCCGAGTTCGGCGGCCAGATCAATCGCCACGGCGCCGCCCAGGGAGTGACCGTAGATCAGGCGCTTGCTCGGGTCGGGCTGCAGCAACTTGAAGCGTTCCCATGCCACACGGGCGTCTTCATACACGCTGCTTTCCGAAGGCAGATCGCCCTTGCTCTGGCCGAAACCACGGTAGTCGATCGCCAGTACCGAATAACCTGCCGCGCGCAGTTGCTCGATGCGGAACAGTTGCCCGGTAAGGTTCCAGCGCACGCCATGCAGATAGAGGATTGCCGGAGCGTTCGGTCGTTCTGCGGGCCACCACCAGGCATGAATATTCTGCCCGGCCTTGAAGCTCTTGGGCTGCAAGTCGAGTTCCTGCACGCTGCCCGGCAAACCGTGATACCAGCCGGCCGTGCCCGGTTCGATGCGAAACAGCAGTTTGCGCTCGGTGTGTTCGAGCACCGCACAACTCGTCGGCACGCCAATGATCAGCGCAGCCATGCAGGCGAACGCCAGACGGCGACGACGCAAACGGGTCATGAAGGACAGGAACATTAAACGGTTCACCACAGCTCAGACAAAGAAGGCTTTTTACCAGAAGGCTCGGTCCGCGCGTGAGTTTTTCGACCACCGTCTACTCGCAACGATTACAAAATGCTGCAGCTCAATCCACCCGCAGGACGATTTTGCCGATGTGGTCGCCACCTTCCATGCGCGCATGCGCCTGGGCCGCGTCGTTCAGCGAATAGACCTTGTCGATGATCGGCAGGCAGCGTCCGGCGGTCAGCGCCGGCCACACGTGTTCGCGCAATTGCTCGGCAATTTCGGCCTTTTCCTCTGCGGTGCGCGCTCGCAGCAACGAGCCAGTGATCACCGCACGCTTGGCCATGATCGCCAGCAGGTCGATGTCGTTGGCCTTGCCGCCACCAAGAAAGCCCAGCATCACCAGCCGGCCATCCATCGCCAGCGCGCTGACATTTCCGTTGAGGTACGAGGCGCCCATGATGTCGAGAATCGCGTTCACCCCTTGGCCTGCGGTTTTTTCGGCGATGACTGTGGCGAAATCCTGCTCGCGATAATTGATCGGCTGCCCACCCAGTTTGCTGATTGCCGCGCATTTATCGGCACTGCCGGCGGTGGCGAAGGCTTCGATGCCGAACTCGCGGCACAGCATCAGCGCGGTGGTACCGATGCCGCTGGTGCCGCCGTGAATCAGCACGCGCTGACCGCGCTGAGCGTCGCCCAGGCCGAACAGGTTAGCCCACACGGTAAAGAAGGTTTCCGGGATAGCGGCGGCCTGCACCCAATCCAGTCCTTCGGGGATCGGCAGGGTTTGCCCGGCCGGGACGTTGCAGTATTCGGCATAACCGCCACCGTTGGTCAGCGCGCAGACCTTGTCCCCGACGGCAAACTGACTGACTCCGGCACCCAGCGCCACCACTTCGCCGGCCACTTCCAGACCGGGGATCGGGTTCATGCCCGGCTTCATCGGGTATTTGCCGGCGCGTTGCAGTGCATCCGGACGGTTGATCCCGGCGGCATGCACGCGGATCAGCACTTCGCCGGCTGCAGTGACCGGCAACGGCACGCGTTTGGCTTGCAGAACATCGGGGCCACCGGGTTGAGTGATTTCGATCCGGGTCATTTCGTTGGGCAAAGTCATGTCGATTCCTGTTGCTTGAGGTTCTGAAGATGGGAGCGCAGCCCGCAGGCAATGATTCCCTTCAATTTTCACAGACGCGTGGTTCAGTCGCTGAGGGCAGCCATTTCAGGGCGTGCTCCAGAAGGACCGCCACGGCAATCGCCCCTGCGGCGATCACGAAGAGTATTGCGTGCTGGCCGCCCGTGGCATTGAACAGCGCCGAATAGGCAAATCCGGCCAGCGCCTGAAATGTGGCAAACGATACGGTGGCGCGGCTCCAGGCGATTTGCTGGCGATGGTGATCCGGCACCAGTTCATGCACGCGGGCCAAGGCCAGCGGGACGATGCCGGGCGGGAATGAACCGACGATCACTGCCAGCACGGCTAACGCGATGAAAGAGTGGGAAACCGCTAGCAGTCCCAGCGCAATCGCCTGCACCACCAATACCAGCCGAATGCCCATCCGCGCGCCAAGCCGATCCCCGAGAAAGCCATAACTTACCGGTCCGACAATTGCGCCCAAGCCATACATCACCCAAACCAGTGCACCAATCTGCGCCCCGGCACCGAGCCCGCGAGCCACGTAATCCACCAGAAACACCATGGCCGGCACCAGACCTGCGGCCATGAATGCGTATTGGCCGAACAGCAAATAGACGGCGGAGGGCGTTGGCTCAATCGTTGCGCCTGCGTGAATGGCGGTCGGGTGCGGTAGATCTGCAGGCCAGCCAAACCAGCTTATTGCGGTCAGCAACAACGACAATCCGCCCAAACCCAACCAGGTGGCGTGCAGGCCCATATTCAACAAGGGCGGGACAAGGGTTCCGGAGGCGGCGATGCCCAGGCCGATGCCGAGAAAAATCGCACCGCTGGCCAGCCCTTTGCGGGATGCCGGCACGTGGGGCAGTACAGTCGCCGCCACCAGCACCATAATCGCGCCGCCGGTAATTCCCGACAGCAGCCGCCAGCCGAAGAACCAGCTCACCGACAACGGAAATGCACAGGCAAAAAACGCTGCGGTGACCAGCAGCATCATCAGTCGCAGGGCGTTTTTATTGCCCAGTTGCCGCGCGATCGGCCGGCCGAGCAGGGCGCCGATCAGATAGCCGACCAGATTGGCTGCGCCGAGGTAGACCACGTCGTTGGCAGAAAACCACTGCGCCTGAATCAGCGACGGAATAAGCGGTGTGTAGGCAAAACGCGCCAGACCAATGCCGACCAGGCTGGCGCAGAGTCCCGAGAAAATCGGTAACGCTGAGGTTGATGTACGCATGACAGCAATCCTGAGGAAGGTC
This sequence comes from Pseudomonas sp. B21-051, assembly GCF_024748795.1. NCBI lineage: Bacteria > Pseudomonadati > Pseudomonadota > Gammaproteobacteria > Pseudomonadales > Pseudomonadaceae > Pseudomonas > Pseudomonas sp. B21-051. Next base: position 3,862,029 of record NZ_CP087166.1, on the reverse strand, counting down.
TATGGCGCTCAGGATATCGGCTATCTTTACTGCGGTAATGCAGCGATTTGGCTTTATAGTGATGCAAATTCGCATCGGTTGGGGGCAGCATGAACTGGGATGATGCGCGGGTATTTCTCGCGGTATGCAGAGAGTCGACCTTACGCGGCGCAGCGCGGGTTCTGGGGGTGGATCAGGCGACTGTCGGGCGACGGATCACGGCGCTGGAAAAGTCCCTGAGCGCGACCTTGTTCCTGCGCACCTCCGACGGCTACGCATTGACCGCAGTCGGCGAGGCCGCGCTCAAAAGCGTGGAAAAAATGGAGCATTCGGCGCTGGAACTTGAGCGGCAGATTCAGGGCCTGGATGATCGTCTGACCGGCACCGTACGCGTCAGCACCACCGACTCACTGGCCATCGACTTTCTGATTCCGGCCATTAGTCGCCTGCACGCGCTGCACCCGGACGTGCGTGTGCAACTGGACGCCTCCACGCAGATTCTTAGCCTGGCCAAGCGCGAGGCGGACATCGCTGTGCGCAATACCCGGCCTGACAATCCTGATCTGATCGCGCGGCGGATTGCGCGCTGGCCCGTGGGATTGTTTGCTTCACAGGCGTATATCGACGCCCATGGCATCCCGCCGCAGGGTACGGCGTTCGAAGGCCATGATCTGGTGGTCTACCAACCGTATTTGCAGACGCACAAGGACATGACGCTGGTTTGCGAACCGCTGCATCGCGGGCGGATTGTCGCCAGCCTGAGCTCCAGTCTGCTGGTACGCCGCTCGATTGCGGCTGGCCTGGGCGTAGGAGAAATTCCGGTGTACATGGGCGAGCGCGATGGCCTGATCAGGCTTTGGCCGGAGCGCAATCGCCCGCAACCGTATGAGGTCTGGCTGGTGACCCACGCGGACTTGCGCCACACCGCACGGGTCAGGGCGGTGATTGAGCAGATTGTCGAGGCGTTTGCACTGGAGAATGAGTGACGGCTCAAAGCGTTTTGGACAAGCTACAGCGTCTTACGAAACGCCCTACATCCACAGCAGAATCTGCCGGCTTGTGGGCTTGGAGCGCCAGTCCTATTGTTGATGCAACTCGCAGCGCCAGAGAAGGTATCGCTAACCCAGGGAAGGGGATCGGATTGAACGCCAGGGAATTCGAGCAATATCAATGCACCGACACATTGAGCAAAGGTCCTAACACACAAACCATGAACGCTATCAGCCGTGAAGAATTCAACGCCAGGATCGAGACCATCGAGGCAAGGATGGATGCTCGGGTAGAGCGAGTGCACGCCGATATCCGAGAGTTCCTTTGCTCCCAGGCAGAGCGAGACAAGGCGAACGAGCGCATTCAGTTCGAGCGGGATAAACGCTACGACTCAACTATTCAAGGCATTGCCATCGAGTCCAGAGAAGCGCTCAAGAAGGCGGGTACCGTGAATGCCAACGTCTGGATGGCAACGGCTGTGCATCTGTTTGGTGTGGTCAGTATTGTCGTGGGCGGCTATTTCGCCAGTCAGGCCAACCTGTATGCAGCGATACAAACAACCTTGGCGGCGGTTCAGGCGGGCAAAGAAGTCGGCGCAGCCAAGCCTGCCGAGCAGCCATCACCGGTGTTGCCAAAATAAAAAAACGGCCTTCAATCGAAGGCCGTTTTTGTTGGCTTTGGAAACCCTGCCTCATGGCATTTGCGGCAGCTCTTGCGGACGCAAGTCAAACACCAGCACTTCGGCATCCACGCCATTGCTCAGGGTCAGTGCCTGTTCTTCACGAACCCGCACGCCGTCACCTTCCTGCAGCAACTGGCCATTGAGTTCAACACTGCCGCGAGCCACATGTACGTAGGCGTAACGGTTGGCCGAAAGTTTCAGGGTGGCGCTTTCCTTGCCGTCGAACAACCCGGCGTAAACCCGCGCATCCTGGCGCACTGTCAGCGAACCATCGCTGCCGTCCGGCGAGATGATCAGTTGCAGGCGACCGCGTTTTTTCTGCGCACTGAAGTGCTCCTGTTGATAGCGCGGTTTGGCGCCGCTGATCTCCGGCACAATCCAGATTTGCAAAAAGTGCACGGGCTTGGTGGCCGAATGGTTGAACTCGCTGTGCGCCACGCCGCTGCCTGCGCTCATCAGTTGTACGTCGCCAGGGCGGATCACCGAGCCGGTGCCCAACGTGTCTTTATGTTCCAGTGCGCCTTCGAGCACGTAGGAAAAGATTTCCATGTCGCGATGCGGGTGCTGGCCGAAACCTTTGCCGGCGGCAACGCGGTCATCATTGATCACCAGCAGGTCGGAAAAACCTTGTTCACGCGGGTCGCGGTAGCTGGCAAAGGAAAAGGTGTGGAACGACTTCAACCAGCCATGATTGGCGAGGCCACGATCGGAGGCTTTGCGAAGGGTCAGCATGATGAAATCTCCTTGGGGGACGTGAATTCGTCCGAGTGAGGAGAAGGTTACTGTTTACTCTTCGGGGTAATAAGTAGATGGAAATTGAAATACTGTCCGTTTCTGGTTGACAGTTGTGTGCGCTTGATCACGTATTTTTTTCCGACGACTGTGTCGCAGTTGGCCATAATGCTCAGCCAGTCTTGTCCGTCCATTTTTCATTATCAGTGATGTGTACCCCATGAAAACCGTGGCCATGGTGTTGTTCCCCGACTTTCTGCTGCTCGACATGGCCGGGCCGCTGGAAGTGTTTTCGGTGGCCAATCGCTATTTGAAACCGGAGTCGCACTATCAGCTGACGACCCTTGGCACCGAGCGCGGGCCGTTGCGTGCGTCCAACGGTGTGCTGGTACACACCGACCGGCATATCGAACAGGCCCTTGAGCGCTACGATTTGCTGCTGGTGCCAGGAGGGCCGGGGGCTTACAACGAAAAACACCCGGCGTTGCTGGCCTGGCTGAAAGCGGCCGTGCCCTGTGCCGAGCGATATGGTTCGATCTGCACCGGCGCCTTCGTGCTCGGCCATGCCGGGTTGCTCGATGGCTATCGGGTGACCACTCACTGGAACTACACCGAACGCCTGATCAAGGCATTTCCAAAGGCGAGCGTCGCCACCGACCAGATTTTCATTGAGGATCGCAATCTGATCACCTCTGGCGGGGTCACGGCCGGCATCGACCTGGCGCTAGCGCTGGTGGCGCAGGATCACGGCAAGAAGTTGGCCCAGGACGTCGCCAAAGTGCTGCTGGTGGTGATGAAGCGTCAAGGTGGACAGGCGCAATTCAGCCCCTTGATGGCGGCAGTGGCGCCTCAGGAAACCCCGATCACCCGAGTACAGAATTACGTCCTGGATCATCTTGACGAAGCGTTCAGTGTCGAGCGCATGGCTGGATTGGCCAACATGAGTGCACGGCACTTCGCGCGGACGTTTGTCCGCGACATCAATATGACGCCGATGGAGTTCCTGCAAAGTGCGCGTATCGACTGCGCACGAAATCTTTTGGAAACCACTGACCTGCCTTTGAAAACCGTGGCCTATAAGAGTGGTTTTGGCAGTGTTCGGCACATGCGTCTGTTGTTCGCGGAAAAACTCGGCCTTACGCCTGTGCAATACCGCGAACAGTTCAGCTAGAGCGGTTCTGTCCGTTGTGCGCACCCGGATGTCCGTGCTGCGCCCTGTGTGAAGGTTGTGCCGTCATCGCAGGCTGCCAAGATTGTTGGCATGAACAGCCTCAACGATTTGCACCCGGCGTCAGTCCTGTATTTCGGCCCTTACGCCTTTCATTTGCGCCAACGGCTGATCCTCGACGGGGATCGGCAACTGCGCATGGGCGGGCGTGCGCTGGACATTCTGCAGGTGCTGGTCGAGCGTGCAGGCCGAGTGGTCAGAAAGGAGGAGTTGATTGCACGGGTCTGGCCCACTTCGGTGGTCGAAGAGATCAATCTTCGCGTCCATATTGCCGCCCTGCGCCGGGCGCTCGGTGACGGTGAGAACGGCCAACGCTACATCGTCAATGTGCCGCAATGTGGCTACAGCTTCGTTGCTCCGGTGCACGGCGACAATTTCGAGCACGTGGCCCTGGAACACCTGCAAGCGCCACAACACAACTTGCCTGTGCGGCTGACGCCGGTGACCGGTCGCGATTCAGTGGTGGGCTCGATGGTGCGGCAATTGCCACTGTGCCGATTGATGACCGTGACGGGGCCTGCGGGTGTCGGCAAAACCACGGTGGCGTTGCGTGCTGCAGAGTTGCTGTTACAGCATTTTCGCGACGGGGTCTGGCTGGTGGACCTGGCGGTAGTCAACGACGCCACGCCACTGCTCGATTATCTGCTGCACACCTTCGATACCGATCTCGTCACGCTGTCGGCGCGTCACAGCTTGCTGGTGCTGGATAACTGCGAGCATCTGCGCGAAGCCTGCAAGGCTCTGGTTGAACGTTTATTGGAGGCCGCGCCACGGCTGTCGATTCTCGCTACCAGTCGCGAAGCATTGCAGGCCAGTCAGGAGACCGTGCAGATATTGCCGCCACTGGCCATTCCCAAGTCCTCAGCGTTGGGCAGTGTCGAAGAGACCATGAGCTATTCGGCCGTGCAATTGTTTGTCAGTCGTGCCCGAGCCCGGCAGCAGGGTTTTACCCTGCGTGAACAGGATCTCAATGCTGTGCGCGACATCTGTCGGCGGCTCGATGGGCTGCCACTGGCGATTGAACTGGCGGCGGCGCACATTGATGCGCTGGCGATGGTGGGCTTGCAGTCACAACTCGACAATTGTTTACAGCTGCTCAGCCATGGTCGGCGTACTGCCGTGCCACGCCATCAAACCCTGAAAGCCGCGCTGGACTGGAGCTATCAACACCTGAATGAGCAGGAACAGCGGGTGCTGCAACGCCTGTCGGTCTTCAAAACGGCGTTTGCCATTGATGCGGCGATGGGTGTCATCAGTTGCGCGCAATTACCTCCGTCGACGTTGGCTCTGATGATTGATCGGTTGGCGCAGAAGTCTTTGCTGGCGGTGGAGCGGGGCAGTGCCGGGTTGCGCTATCGCATGCTCAACACCACCCGTCGATACGCCCGCGAACAACTGGAACGCAGTGGTGAATCCAACGAGTACGAGCGCCGGCATGCGCGCTTCGTCAGCCGCAGTCGTTGAGTGTCAGGCTCGCAGTTGGCTGCTCAACTCGTCGAGTAACCAGCGCACCTTGCGCAAGTCCGGGGTGGCGTAGCCCTCGGTGAAGCGTTGATAGATCGGGTTCAATAACGCCAGTGCTTCGCGGTAGCGGTTCTGCCGTTGCCACAACTGCGCCAGCGAAGTAGCACTGCGCAGTTCCCAGGCCAGGGCGCCCTGGGTTTGCGCGATCGACAGTGCCTGGAGCAAGACCTTTTCGGCTTGCCGGGTGCTGCTGTCGGGGCAAGCCGATTGCTCAATCAACATGCGATCGGCCCGAGCCCGCAGAATCTCCGCCGTGCTCCAGCCTGCAGCTCCGCTGTGTGCCCGCTCAAGCAACGCATCATCAACAAAGCGGCTGTCCAGGGTCACCATGATTTCCCTGATCAGACCGCTTTCATCGGTCGCTATTGGCACGGCGGCATCGGCGTCGAGGACCTGCGCGTATTGCCGTGCCCAGCGATAGAACAGCAATACGGAATGCTTCTGCGCCTGCTCCAGCAACAGCTGCAGCAAAGCCCGGGCGTTTTGCGGGTCACCGTTGTAATGAGCAATCAGGCAACTGGCCAGCGCCAGGGTGTAGCAGATCGAGGTGCCGTGGTTGATTTGCACGGCGATGTCCAGTGCCTGCCTGGCCGTTCGCCAGGCCTGTTCAGGGAAACCTTGCAGCCACAACACCCGGGCAAGCACCGTCAGCGAGGCGACGCTCTGGTCGTACTGCACGCCGAACCCATGAGTGAAACGGTTGGGATTGCCGTTTTGCGCCATGCGTTGAATCACTTGCTCGGCATGCAGGCGTGCCTGCTGCTGGTCGCCGGCGTAATGCAGTGCTAACACCCGCAGGCGATGTGTACTCAGCGACAACTGCGGGTCGCCGTGCAGGCCGAGTCGATCGAACTGCTCGCTCTGTTCCAGCGCCGACTGATAATGGCCACAGCTGAGGTTGACCGCCATGTGCCCGGACACCGCACGCAGTTGGCCAGCCACGTCGTCGTACGCTTGCGCCAGCGCATGGGCATCGACGAATGCGGCGATGGTTTCCGGGGTGCCACCCCAGGTGTGGTAGCAGGCGCTGCCAAGCGCCAGCTTCAGCGCGATCTTCACCCGAGGGCAAGGTTCGGCAGCGTTTTCCAACAGGGCCAGCGCCCGACGCACGTAACCGCCGTATTCCTTGAGCAGCGACAACTCTTGCCACAGGGGCGCCGAGGTCGCGGCCAGATAAATCCCCACATCGTTGGGGCCTGCACCGTTCAGGCTCCAGTCGAGCGCCGCGCGCAGGTCTTCCAGACCGCGTGCGTAGCGTTCGATCCACAGGGCGGTTGAGGTAGTTTCCCAATCGGTCTGCGCCTGATACATCAGCGCCAGGCAACGTTCAGCGTGGCGTTCGCGGGTGTCGGCGAGTTCGGCGCCTTGCTCGAGTTTTTCCAGGGCATAGCGGCGCGTGGTGTCGAGCAACCGATAGAACACTTCTTCGTCACCGACTTCGACGTTGAGCAACGATTTGGCGACCAGTTGTGTGATCGAACCGAACACCTCGCCGGGCTGGAGGTACTGTCCACCGATCACCGCAGCGGCGGACTCCAGCGTGAAGCCACCCCGAAACACGCCGAGCCGGCGCAGGCAGGTCTGTTCGCAATCGGTCAGCAGGTTGAAGCTCCAGTCCAGCGTGGCACGCAGCGTCTGGTGGCGTTCCACGCTGCTCTGATTGCCGGCAGCCGATACCGGCAGACGCCCTTGCAGCTGGCTGAGCAAACCCTGCAGGCCGAGTTCTCCAACCTGCGCCGCCGCCAGCTCCAGCGCCAGCGGAATGCCGTCCAGGCGCCGACAGATTTCAAGCGCATCGGGCAACTCGGCGTCGCTCAATTCGAACCCCTCGTGCGCGGCCAGGGCGCGTTCGGCAAACAGTTGCAGTGCCGAAAAACTCAACGCCTGCACACGATCAAGCACGGCAATCGGTGGCGGGTAATCAAGCGACTCAAGGCGTTGCACATACTCGCCTTCGGCACGCAGGCTCTCGCGGCTGGTGGCCAGAATGTGGATCTGCGGCGCACCGCGCAAAATGCTCTCGCTGAGCAGTGCCATGGCGTCGATCAGGTGTTCGCAATTGTCGATTACCAGCAGCATCTGGCGCTCGCGCAGCGCATTGACGAGGTGGGTCAGCGGATCGTTGTCATGCGGCACCACATCCAGCAGGGCCGCCAGGTGCGAGCAGATCATTCGTGCGTCGTTGATCGGCGAAAGATCCAGCAGCCGGATACCGTCCCGGTAGTGGCCGATCATCTGTTCGGCAACGCGCAGGGCCACGGTGGTTTTGCCGATGCCGCCGGGGCCGACCAGTGTGATGCAGCGCTGGCGCGGCAACTGCCTGATCAGGCTGTCGACCAGCGGCTGGCGGCCGATCATTCGCGTGCGGCGCAGTGGCAGGTTATGCCGGGTGCCGGTCTCGGCGCAGGTTTGCTGTTCGATCGATTGCAGCCTGATCGGTGCGACAAAACTGTAGCCGCGCTGCGCCACCGTGACAATGTATCGCTGCCCGCCCTGACCGTCGCCCAGGGCTTTGCGCAACGCCGCCATGTGCACCCGCAGATTGATGTCTTCCACGACGCTGTCCGGCCACACGCCGGCAATCAGTTGCTGCTTGCTCACGACATCGCCGGCATGCGCCAGCAGGATCAGCAGAATATCCATGGCCCGTCGGCCCAGGCGTAACGGCTGCTCGCCCTCAAGCAGCAGCCGTTTGCCGGGCTGAATCCGATAGGGGCCGAAACCGAGGGCCTGATTCGGGGGAAGACTCAACAGCTCACTCCTGCGAAATTTTTATAATCCTGCCCACGGCGTGTGAAGCCTCCGTGAAGGGCAGCGCGGATCAGCGTCAGCGGCACGCAAGCCTTCTAATCCGCAGTTTTGCGGACATATTCCGCAGGTTCTGGCGTCAGTGCAACGTGCAGATTGCCGGCCATGCTCGAAAGTGATGCAGCGATCGGCATTTTTGCCCGCTGCAATGTTCAGACCAGCGCTTTGTCTCGCGGACAATTAACAACGATTAACTCGTCTGAGTCCGCTTCAACCCCAAAAATCCGCTGAATCAAGCCTGCCCTCAGGCCAGGACCTGAGGGCTGCAATGGAGTGCACCCGAGCGGAGGACGGCGCAATGAGCAACGTGGTGGTGGTCTATCACAGCGGCTATGGCCACACTCGCGTCATGGCAGAAGCCGTGGCGCAGGGCGTCGAACGGCACTTGGGCAGTACCTGTCGGTTGGTGGCGGTAGAAGAAGTCGAGTTCTATTGGGATGAGTTGCACCGCGCCGACGCGATCATTTTCGGTGCGCCGACTTACATGGGCAGCGCGTCGGCGGGCTTCAAGCATTTCATGGAGGCCAGCGCGGCGTTCTATCTGGCAAAACCGTGGCGCAACAAGGTTGCCGCCGGGTTCACCAATTCCGGAAGTCTGTGTGGCGACAAGCTCAATACATTGCTGCAAATGGCGGTGTTCGCCGCGCAGCATTCGATGATCTGGGTGGGTCTCGACCTGCTCCCGGCGCGCTCGGTGGCGGGCTGCTTCGATGGTCAGTTGAATCGTCTGGGCAGCGCGCTCGGGGCCATGTCCCAATCCAATGTCGAACAGCCCCCCGAGCAGGCGCCGCCGCTCGAAGACCGGCGCACGGCGGCACATCTGGGCGAGCGGGTGGCGCAAGTGGCGCAGCGCTTGAGGCAGCAATGACGCGAAGGGAAATGAGCTTGGCGCGCGACAGCGTCTAGACCGCCAGGCGTATGCCGACAGGCGCGGCCGCTGACTGCGGTCTTTCGGGCTTCATGCCCGGCACCTCACGACACCGCCAGGCGAACGGACTGATCCCCTCGCTGCGGGTGAAGATATGGCAGAAGTGTGCCTGATCACAGAAGCCACACTCCAGGCTGATCTGCGTCAGGCTCAAGTGGGTGAGCCGGATCAACTGCTTGGCGCGAGCGATGCGCTGGGTGCGGATCCAGTCCTGTGGCGAGAGTCCGGTACTGCATTTGAACGCCCGGGAAAAATGACTGCGTGACAACGAACAGGCCTCTGCCAGTTCGGTGACTTCCAGGCTTTCACCCAGGCGGTCGAGGATCAACTGTTTGGCCCGCCGTTCGCGCTGCGGACTGAGGCCGCCGATGCGCGGTGTGCAAGATTCGCTGGAGGGGGCGAGGGCGACTGTTTGTTGTAAGTGAGCCATGGCCAATGTCCGTGTCGGGGGGCAACGCACGCTCGGCACGTTTCCCTCTGGTCAAAAAAACAATGTTTCGCAGAGGGTTTCATTGTTGGACGGTGCCGGAAGACTGACGAGTTAAACGTTGTTAATTGCGCCGCAAAACGTTGAACTCAGCACATCGCTGCAAGTCGTTGCCCTCGACAAACACTTCCAATGGGTGGCGGTGGAATACGGCCCATACAAACGCGCGGCCAACGTACCGTTGATCGAGTAAAGTACGACGCTCTCGCACCTGACTGAACAAGACTTCCAAGCAAGGAATACGAGCCCATGAACCGTAACGATCTGCGTCGCGTCGACATGAACCTGCTGGTGATTTTCGAAGCGCTGATGTTCGAAAAGAACCTGACCCGCGTCGCCGAAAAACTGTTCATGGGCCAACCGGCGGTCAGTGCGGCGCTGGGGCGGTTGCGCGACCTGTTCGATGATCCGTTGCTGCTGCGCAACGGCCGCAGCATGGAGCCGACCGCCCGCGCGCTGGCGATTCTGCAGGAGCTGCAACCGGCGATGGACGTGATCTCCGGCGCGGTCAGCCGGGCCAAGGAGTTCGACCCGGCCAGCAGTTGCGACGTGTTCCGCATCGGCCTGTCGGACGACGCCGAGTTCGGTCTGTTTCCGCCGCTGCTGCGACAGCTTCAGCAGGAAGCACCGGGGATTGTCGTGGTGGTGCGCCGTGCCAATTATCTGTTGATGCCGGCGCTGCTGGCGTCCGGGGAAATCTCGGTCGGGGTCAGTTACACCACCGATCTGCCGGCCAACGCCAAGCGCAAGAAACTGCGCGACATTCCCTGCAAAGTGCTACGCGGCGATGATCGCCCGGGGCCGCTGACGCTGGACGAATACTGCGAGCGCCCGCACGCAATGGTGTCGTTCTCCGGTGACCTGAGCGGCAACATCGACCTGGACCTGGCCAAGGTTGGCCGGCGTCGGCGCGTGGTGCTCGGCGTGCCGCAGTTCAGCGGTTTGCGTGCGTTGCTCGCCGGCACTGAAATGATTGCCACCGTGCCGGACTATGCCGCGTGTGCGCTGGTCGAAGGCTGCGCCTTGCGCGCTGAAGATCCACCGTTCCCGATCGACGCCGCACAGCTGTCGATGGCCTGGAGCGGGGTGCACGACAACGACCCGGCCGAGCGCTGGCTGCGCTCGCGGATCAGCCAGTTCATGGCGGCGCCGCTGGATATCCCGCCCGCCTGACATCCTCTCTGCGTAGGAGCTGCCGAAGGCTGCGATCTTTTGATTTTGTTGTTGAAGATCAAAAGATCGCAGCCTTCGGCAGCTCCTACAGCACATCCATCCAATTTTCCTGCGCCTGCAAGGAGCATGATTCAACCCGATAAGGATTAAAGGGTAGGGTCATGAGCGCATCACAACACGATGGACAGGCACAGGATATCGGTCTGCTGTTTCTGCGGGTCAGCGGTGGACTGTTCCTGCTGTGGATCCACGGTTTGCCCAAGCTGCTGGACTTCAACGCGCAATTGCAGCAGATCGAGGACCCGTTCCACCTCGGCGCGCACCTGACCTTATGCCTGGCGATTTTCGCTGAAGTTCTTTGCCCTCTACTGATCGTCGCCGGGGTGCTGGCGCGATTGGCCTGCTTGCCTATTCTTTTTGTTCTGCTGGTGGCGCTGCTGGTCGTGCATCCGCAATGGAGTGCGGCCGAGGGGCAATTCGACTGGTTGCTGTTGATCCTGTTCGCCACTGTGTTTATCGCCGGGCCGGGACGCCTGGCGCTCAATGTTCGTCTGCCCGGAGTGCTGCGTCATGCCTGAAGCCCTGAGTCCAAAAGCACCGGGGGTCGGTGAAACCGTGACCCTGATCGTCAAGCACCGGGTCAAGGCCGGGTTTGAACAGCCTTACGAGGCGTGGCTGCGCAACATCGTCAGGGTCGCCGGGCAGCGCGACGGTCACCTCGGGGTCGACGTGGTGCGCGGCAAGCTGGCCGGCCTCGACACCTACACCTGCGTCCTGCGCTTCTGCTCCACCGAGGCCATGCAGCTGTGGCTGGAGTCGCCGCAGCGCCAGGCGCTGGTGGATGAAGCGGCGCCGATGCTCGCTGATGGCGACCAGACCGAAGTCGCGCCGGTCAACGAATTCTGGTTTGCGCCGCTGGCCGATGCCGCGAAGCCGCCGCCGCGCTGGAAGCAAGCGGTCATCACCCTGCTGGTGATCCTGCCGCACACGCTGCTGGTGCCGCTGATCTGGGGGCCGCTGCTCAAGCTGCATCCACTGCTTTCCAATTACGTGGTCGCCACATTCCTGATCACCCTGACCATCGTCCTGTCGGTGGTGTACGTGTTCATGCCCCGCGTAACCCGGTTGTTCGCGCCGTGGCTGGAAGCCGGTCAGGCCCATGCTCACGTCGAACCGGCGAAACAGCCGTCACGCTGACACCCATTCATCTACTCGAAAGGAACTGCGATGAACGCCGATCTGATTCTGTTCAATGGCCAATTTCATACCGTAGACCGCAGCAAGCCGCTGGCCAGTGCGGTGGCGATCAAGGACGGGCGTTTTGTGGTCGTCGGTAACGACACCCAGGCCATGGCCCTGCGTGGTTCGGCCACGCAAGTGATCGACATGCACGGACGCTGCGTGATCCCCGGCCTCAACGACTCGCACTTGCACCTGATCCGTGGCGGCCTCAACTACAACCTCGAACTGCGTTGGGAAGGCGTACCGTCGCTGGCCGATGCACTGCGCATGCTCAAGGAGCAGGCCGACCGTACGCCGACTCCGCAATGGGTGCGTGTGGTCGGTGGCTGGAACGAATTCCAGTTCGCTGAAAAACGCATGCCGACCCTCGAAGAACTCAATCAGGCCGCGCCAGACACCCCGGTGTTCGTCCTGCACCTGTACGACCGCGCGCTGCTCAACCGTGCCGCCCTGCGCGTCGCCGGTTACACCCGCGACACGCCGAACCCTCCGGGCGGCGAGATCGTGCGTGATGCCAACGGCAATCCGACCGGGATGCTGGTGGCAAAACCCAACGCGATGATTCTGTACTCGACGCTGGCCAAGGGGCCGAAGCTGCCGCTGGAATATCAGGTCAACTCGACCCGGCAGTTCATGCGCGAACTCAATCGCCTCGGCCTGACCAGCGCGATCGATGCCGGCGGTGGTTTCCAGAACTATCCAGATGACTATCAAGTGATCGAGCAACTGGCCAAGGATGATCAGTTGACCGTGCGCATCGCCTACAACCTGTTCACCCAGAAGCCCAAAGAAGAACTGACTGATTTCCAGAACTGGACCGGCAGCGTCAAGTTGCATCAGGGCGACGATTACCTGCGGCACAACGGCGCTGGCGAGATGCTGGTGTTCTCCGCCGCCGACTTCGAAGACTTCCTCGAACCGCGTCCGGACCTGCCGCAGACCATGGAACAGGAGCTGGAACCGGTGGTGCGCCATCTGGTCGAGCAGCGCTGGCCGTTCCGTTTGCACGCCACGTACAACGAATCGATCAGCCGCATGCTAGACGTGTTCGAGAAGGTCAATCGTGACATTCCGTTCAACGGTCTGCCGTGGTTCTTCGACCACGCGGAAACCATCACCCCGCAGAACATCGAGCGGGTGAGGGCGCTGGGCGGCGGCATCGCGATTCAGGATCGCATGGCGTTCCAGGGTGAATACTTCGTCGACCGTTACGGCGCGAAAGCCGCCGAAGCCACGCCGCCGATCAAACGCATGCTTGCCGAAGGCGTACCGGTCGGCGCCGGCACCGATGCCACCCGGGTATCCAGCTACAACCCATGGACATCTCTGTACTGGATGGTCAGCGGACGCACCGTCGGCGGTCTGGCTTTGTACGAAGAAGGTCTGCCGCGCACTACCGCACTGGAACTGTTCACCCACGGCAGCGCCTGGTTCTCGTCGGAGCAGGGCAAGAAGGGCCAGATCAAGGTCGGGCAACTGGCGGATCTGGCGGCGCTGAGCGCGGACTTCTTCCACGTCGAAGAAGAAGCGATCAAGTGGATCGAGTCGGTGCTGACCGTGGTCGGCGGCCAGATCGTTTACGCCGCCGGCGACTTCGAAGACCTCGGCCCACGCTCGATCCCCGTGCTGCCGGACTGGTCGCCGGTGGTCAAGGTGCCGGGCCACTGGCGCCCGAACTCGCCTTTGCAGGCGCAAGTGCACCAGTGCGTCGGTGCTTGCGCAGTACACGCGCACAGCCATGAAAAAGCCCGACTGTCGAACGCACCGGTCAGCGACTTCGCCGGTTTCTGGGGCGCGTTCGGCTGTTCTTGCTTCGCTTTCTGATCACTACAAAAAAGCGCCGGCCATCCGGTCGGCGCCTCACGCAACAACCATCCACCGAGGAGTTTCCCATGAGCGTTCCCTACAAGCGTCTGAACAAAGATGATGCGGTCGTGCTGCTGGTCGACCACCAGACCGGTCTGATCTCGCTGGTACAGGATTTCACCCCTAACGAGTTCAAGAACAACGTGCTGGCGCTGGGCGACATCGCCAAGTTCTTCAAGCTGCCGACCATCCTCACCACCAGTTTCGATGCCGGCCCGAACGGCCCGATCGTGCCTGAGCTGCGCGAGCAATTCCCCGATGCACCGTTCATTCAGCGCCCTGGGCAGATCAATGCCTGGGACAACGAAGACTTCGTCAAAGCGATCAAGGCCACCGGCCGCAAGCAACTGATCATCGCCGGTGTGGTGACGGACGTCTGCGTGGCGTTCCCGACCCTGTCGGCCATTGCCGAGGGTTATGAAGTGTTCGTGGTGACCGATTCTTCCGGCACCTTCAACACCACCGTGCAACAAGCGGCGTGGGCGCGCATGTCGGCTGCCGGTGCACACCTGCTGAACTGGTTCTCGGTGGCGTGCGAGCTGCAAGGTGACTGGCGCAACGACATGGAAGGCCTGGCGCATCTGCTGTCCGAACGCCTGCCGAACTACCGCAATCTGATCAACAGCTACACCAAGTTCACTGCCAAGTAAGAAGGTCAAAAGATCGCAGCCTGCGGCAGCTCCTACAGAGGAACGCGTTCCAATGTAGGAGCTGCCGCAGGCTGCGATCTTTTGCTTTTAACGTTTCTGCAACCAACCCAGAAAACCACCCTTGCGCACTGCCACTGGTTTGGCCATCAACGCCAGCCGGCTGTTCTGCTGTCGCACCGCCTGCAATTTGTTCAGCGCCTGGCCGACTTCGCTGCGCTGCTCCATGCATTGGCGGGTCAGGGCTTTGTCGAGGCGATAGATGATGCTCGACGTCAGTGCGGTGAACGTCGCTTGCGAGGGGGTATCGGCGAGGATGCTCTGTTCGCCCATGACCTCGCTCGGCCCCATGCGTCCGGCCTCGGTCTGGCCGTTGCCATCGGGCACGGTCGCACTGACCACGCCAGTGGCGATGACAAACAGACTGTCGGGCACTTCATCCAGATCCAGCACCACCTGACCGGCCGCGTATTGCTGCGCGACCATCGATTCGGCGAGGCGATCACGTTCCTCATGGCTCAACGAGCGGAAGATTTTCACTTCATCGAGCAAGGCCCGGGCGCGGGTCGAGGGCTCGATCACGCCATCCGGATGCCGGGAAATTCCTGCGGCTTCGAGATGCCGGTGGGCGAGGTCGAACAGTTGATTGCGCACTTCGCCTTTCTTGCTCAGCTCACTGATGAAGCCGCTGGCAACATACTCCGACATCTCCTCACCGGCCTCTTTCAACACGGCTTTGGGCGGCGGATTGAGCAGCAGACTGCTGCTGCCTTGCAGGGTGCGATCGAGGGCGTCGAGCACCCGCCGCGGGCGGATGTGATTCGGCACCTTGATGCTGATCGAGACCCCGTGCAGGTTGGTCGGGCGACTGAGATTGACGATCTTCGCCTTGGCCGCCACCGAGTTCGGCACCACCGCCAGGGTGCCGCTGCTGGTCAACAGATGCGTGGCGCGCCAGTCGATGTCGATGACCTTGCCCTCGACACCGTCGATCACCACGAAATCGTCGACCTGATACGGCTTGGTGGTGTTGAGCACGATCCCCGAGAACACGTCGCTCAAGGTGCTTTGCAACGCCAGACCAACGACGATTGCCACTACGCCGGAGGTCGCCAGCAAGCCCTTGACTGGCAGTTCCAGCACATAGCCGGCGGCCGCGACGATCGCCGCCAGAAACACCAGTGCGCCGATCACGTCCTGCAACAGCCGACCGCTGTGGCCGATGCGCCGCATCAGCGCCAGACCGATCACCTCGGTGAGCACCCGCGCAGCGTACAGCCACCAGACAATTGCCAGCGCGGTCGCGCCCAGTTGCATCACCCGGTCGTCGACGAACAGCGGCGCCTGCAGCGGGCTGATCTCGGCGTTGATGATCAGTGCGCTGAACGCCAGAAACAGCGCCAGGCGAATGCCGACTCTCGGGGCGCGATGCTTGAACGGGGCGAGGTGCCAGAGCAGCGCGTCGAGCAGTAACAGGGCGGCGCTCCAGGACAGTGGGTGGGCATAGAAAAGGGTCATGATCGAGACTCCGCGATGCGGCTGAAAAAAAAGATCGCAGCCTGCGGCAGCTCCTACAGGGAAATGCATTCCAAAGTAGGAGCTGCCGCAGGCTGCGATCTTTTGCTTTTATTGATTCAAATGCGTCTTCAGCTCAGCCGCCGCCTGGCGCACGGCCGCTTTCACTTCGGGAATCTGGCTCAGTGGGTTGAGCAAACCAAAGTCATGAATCATCCCGTTGTAACGCACCGAGGTCACTGGTACACCGGCCGCATCCAGATGCCGAGCGTAGCCTTCACCTTCATCACGCAACACGTCGAATTCGGCGGTCTGTATCAGCGCGGCGGGCAGGCCCTTGAGCTGTTCGGCGCTGGCGTTCAGTGGCGAGGCGTGGATCTGTGCGCGCTCGGCCGGGTTGGTGGTGTAGTTGTCCCAGAACCATTGCATCATGCCCTTGGTGAGGAAGTGGCCCTCGGCGAATTGCTGGTACGAACCGTCGTCGAACTGCGCGTTGGTCACCGGCCACATCAGCAGCTGGAAGCGCAGGGCCGGGCTCTGCTTTTCTTTGGCCATCAGCGCCACGACCGCCGCCATGTTGCCGCCGACACTGTTGCCGGCCACCGCCAGACGCTTGCCGTCGACCCCGATCTGCTTGCCGTTCTCCGCGACCCATCGGGTCGCGGCGTAAGCCTGATTGATCGCTGCCGGATACTGCGCTTCCGGCGACGGCGTGTAATCGACGTACACCGCGACCGCTCCAGAGCCGACCACCAGATCGCGAATCAGGCGCTGGTGCGTCGGGTAATCGCCCAACACCCAACCGCCGCCGTGGAAGAACATGAACACCGGCAATTCACCTTTGACCTTGGCCGGCCGCACCACTTTGAGATTAATCGTCTGGCCATCGACCTTGATTGCCTTGTCGCTGACTTCAACCCCGGACAGGTCAACCTTCACCGACGCTTGCGCACCGGTCAGCACTGCACGAGCATCCTTTGGGCTGAGTTGCTCCAGCGGTTTGCCACCGCCGGCGGCGAGGGCTTCGAGGAACGCCTGGGTGTTGTGTTCGACACCCGGGCTGCCAGCGGCGAATGCGTTGCCGATGGACAGGGCGAGGAGGGATGCGGTCAGGGTTTTTTTGATGTTCATGCTCAATTCCATTTTCGATTGTTTGAGTGCCCTGTAGGAGCTGCCGCAGGCTGCGATCTTTTGATCTTTAAAAGATCGCAGCCTGCGGCAGCTCCTACAGGTTTGAGGGTTGGTTTCAACACCGTGGGCACAGATTAATGAGCTGTCGAAAAGTGAAAAAGAGGCTATAAAGCGTTTGACTGTCTACCAGAGAGTGACAATGAACCCGTTCGAAGACATGCGTATTTTTTGCCAGGTCATGGACTCCGGCAGCTTCACCGCCGCGGCCGATCAGTTGGGCCTGTCCAAGCAGTTCGTCAGCCGTCGTTTGATGCAGCTCGAAGAGCGCCTCGGTGTGCGCTTGTTGAACCGTTCCACCCGACGCCTCGACGTCACGCCACTGGGCCAGAGCTACTACGAGTCGGCGCTGCGTCTGCTGGGCGAAGTGGAACAGGTCGAGCAGGGCATCGCCGGGCAGACCGCCGAGCCGCGCGGGACCATTCGCGTCAGTGCACCGCTGTCGTTCGCCGTGGCGCATCTGGGCTGTCTGCTTCCACTGTTCCTGCAGCGCTATCGCGATGTCACCGTGGAGGTGGATTTGAGCGACCGCCCGGTGGATCTGCTTGGCGAAGGTTATGACCTGGCACTGCGCATTGGTGTACTGGAAGACTCAACATTGATCGCCCGACGCATCGCCGCCATCGAACGGGTGTACTGCGCCAGCCCGGCGTATCTGGCCGAACGCGGCACACCGCTCAACCCTGAAGACCTGCACAGCCACGACTGCCTGCCGTACGGCCACGGGCGTTCGGTGCAGTGGCGCTTCAACGCGGGGCAGGGCAAGCCGCTGCTGGTCAACGTCACCGGACGCATGCGGGTGAACAATGGCGAGTTGCTGCGCGATGCGGCGGTGCAGGGGATGGGGATTACCTATCTGCCGACGTTCATCGTTGGCGCGGCGCTGAAGGACGGGCGGCTGGTGCCAGTGCTCGACGACTACCGCCCCGAACCGCTGACCCTGTCGGCGGTGTATCCGCAACATCGCCAGGCTTCGCGCCCGGTGCAGGCACTGGTCGAATTCCTGCGTGAACGCCTGAACCCAACAACCACCCACTCCCTGTAGGAGCTGCCGCAGGCTGCGATCTTTTGACTTTGTTTTTTTAAAGCAAGATCAAAAGATCGCAGCCTGCGGCAGCTCCTACACGGGTGTATTTCAATTCGGGTTGGCATTGCACATACGGTGAACAAGGCGCTGGATAACGTCGAACTGCCCGCATAACCCGTGTAGGAGTGAGCCTGCTCGCGAAAGCGGTGGTTCAGGCACTGACGATGTTGGTTGTGCCGGCGCCATCGCTAGCAGGCTAGCTCCCACAGATTCTTGTGGATGGGCAAAAAATCTGCGCACAACTTGAAATCTTGTGGGAGCTGGCTTGCCAGCGAAGGCGTCAGCAGGGCCTCAAGTCTGGCTGAAAGAATCGGAACCAACTTCGCCCGTTTGGTCCTTCTGAATGTTCGAGCAAGCCTGCGCCACATAGCCGATGGCTCGAAGCAACTCTTCATCGTCGTCATCATTTAGCACTTGTTTCAGATATTCACGAATTGCCGCGACATCAACGAGCAATGACGGCAACTCCAGGCGGGTGAGTTTGTAGCTCAACGTTCTGCTCCCTTGTGTTTTTTCACCAATTTACTTGATCACGCCATTGGGAGCAGTCAGGCCTGGCCTTCAGGGAAGGAGGGCGATTCTTTTTCGGGTGTGGGCAAAGTCCTGTGTTACGCGATCCACTGCAGGAGCGAGCCTGCTCGCGATGGCGGCCAAATGGCCGCCACACTCTAACGATTGATCAAGCCTGCGCCGTCGCACTCACCACCGGCCGCCCAGGTTTGCGCAGGGGTTCCAGGCGTGAGCCTTGATAGCGGGTTTCGCGGTAGAAGCGCCAGCGGCCGAACAGGCCGTAGACGTGGGTGACGCGGCCCTGTTCGTGGTAGCCCATGCGGATGTGCAGTTTCAGCGCCGGGATGTTGTGGGTTTCGCAGACGTCGACGACTTTGTCGCAGCCTTGGGCGGCCATCGCTTCCCACAGCGCGACTTGCACGTCCACCGACAGGCTGGTGCCGAAATACGGCCGGGCCATCTCGCCGCCGAACTCGAAGAACTCGCCCGGTTTGACCGGGAACCAGCAGCCGTAATAGTGGCGGTCGTGGTAGTCGCGAATGCTGCCCCAGATGAATGCCACCGCGTGGCCGTCGGCATCGAGATACATGTGTCCGGTGTGGCCTTCGGCGGCGAGTTCGGCCATGGTCTCGACGCGGTCGCCGAAGTGTTTGGCGAAGGCCCCGGTGTTGAGCTGGGTGATATCGACTTTGCGCAACCCTTCGTACGGGCGCAGCTTGTGCGGTGGCACCGGCGAGACCAGATCGCGCTCCATCCACAGCAGCTCCCAGTGGAAGAACACGTAACGTTTCCACAGGGTGGCGAAGAGACGGCCGAGGCCCTTTTGACGAATGCGTTCGCGCAGTTTTTCGATAACACTCATGTTGCCCTCCGTGGCCGAAGCCCGGTGTGGTGGATGTTGCTTTTGTGGGTATAGATCACACCTGCAACGCCGTTTCGAAGCGCCATCTTCGAAAGTATTGCAAGTTATGTAGGTCGATCGAGTGCCGCGGCACCACGTAGAAAATCCTTGTTCAGATCGGCATAGGAAACCCGTGGAACGCCCGGCAGCCGCTGCTCTAGCACGCGGCTCAGGGATTCTCCGGGATTGAGGTAGGCATCCCCGAAATCGCTCCCGAGCTGATTCGGGTGGGCAACGATTTCCAGCACGCCGTCGGTCGGCGCGGGGGCGTTACGCAGATCTACCGGCGTGCACACATAGTCCGCCGTGGCTCCGGCCAGACTCTGTAAGCGCCAGTTGAGCAAACCTTTGAATATGCGTTTCGGCAGACTGAGGTTCTGCCCCAGGTTGCGCGCCAGACGAATCGGCACGCCTTGCTGAGCGGCAAACCGCGCGACGATTTCGCCGATCGGCCAGATGTTGTGCACGTGCTGATGCGAGTCGATATGGCTCGGCCGCACGCCATGTTCGACGCAGCGCTGCCACTGCGCCTGCAACTCTTCACGCACCGCGTCGCGATCCTCACGTCCGAGCCACAGGCTGTGCCGTGGCAGGCTCAGATCGAACACGCCGAGGCCATCGCAGAAGGTGCGACTGCGCAGGATCGAGCTGCTCAGCGGCCGCCCGTAGGTCAGGTTGAAATGCAACCCGACCCGACCTTGCAGCGAAGCATGTCGGGCCATCGCGCAGGCTGCTTCGAACGCCGGCATGTTGGCCATGGCCGTGGCCGAGCTGATGACCCCGGCCTGAAACGCGGCGAAGATCACCGCGTTTTCGTTCGGGCTCAAACCGAAATCGTCAGCGTTGACTATGACTTGGCGAGGCATGATCGCCCTCCGTGGTGATGACGACAGGTGTGGGCACAGGGGCAGGTTTGGCCGCGCGTCGCGCGCGCCATTGCTGCACCGTCGGTTTCAAGCGCTGCCAGAGGCGCAAGCCAAGCCCCAACAGGATCCCGCTGGGGCGCCAGGAATAGAAACTCCAGCGCCAGTGTTCCAGTTGGCCGGTCATGCGTTCGTGCAGCTGATGGCTGGAATTCTCCAGACTGACCCGCGAGGCATCGATCCAGCGCCAATGCTCGTCCAGCCCCCAGCGAATCCATTCCTCCAGCAGCACCCGGCCGCTGCCTAGATCGGCGTATTGCGGCAGGAACGCGAGGTTGTAATCGTAGAGTCGGCCCTGCTCCAGCAAGCCGAGGCGATAGCTGATGCAACGCCCGTTGAGTTCCAGCGTCACCACCCGCACCAGGCCCTGGCCGGCGAGGGCGGTGAAGGCGCGTTCGATCCATTGCCGACTGCGCTCGCTGGCAAAGATCCCCACGCCTTCGTCACCTTTCCAGCTTACCGCTTCGACTTCGCTGATCGCCCGCAACAGCGGACCCATGCTCAGCGCGTCGGGGCAGATGCGCCGCACCTGGGCGCCACACGCGGCAATCCGTTTGCGCGCCCGCCGCAGCTTGTAGCGCGGGTCGCCGGAGACCTCTTGATGATCGGCGTCGCTGATCAGATGCACCGGCACCCGGCAACTGAGACGGCGTTCGCCAGCAGAACTGTGAGCCATCCATTCGGTCAGGGCGCTTTCCTCACCCGCCGGCTCGGACAATTCGTTGAGCTGCAGCAGCGCGTGCGGCAGCTGTCGGCGGATCAGGCGCAAGGCTTCGCGCATGTCTTCGCCCTTGAGCAATGACAGCAGCGCCAGCCGGTCCGCCAGCGGATAGCCCAAGTGGTGCAGTACACGAAACGGCACGCCGGCAAAGCGCTCACGGCCCGCTACCAGCGGCAGGCACAGGCGCAATTCGTCCGCTTCCCAACCGAGCAGGATGTGCAGGCGCTCACCCGCGCCCAGTGCCTGCTCCGCCGCGCACAACCAGCCCAGGTGGTTGAACGGCGTGTGATCCGTTACCTGCAGACGCAGCGCTTCATAGGCGTCTGCCGGGAAGTCGGCGGCGCACAGTGAAGTGCGCCATTCGAATCGCGCCGTCATGGGCTCAGGCCGCCGTGGCTGTGACAGGTGGACGGGACGGTTTGCGCAGGGCATCCAGGCGCGAACCGCTGTAGCGGGTTTCGCGGTAGAAGCGCCAGCGACCGAACAGGGTGTAGACATTCATGATCCGGCCTTGCTCGGTGTAACCCATGCGCAGGTGCAGTTTCAGCGCCGGGACGTTGTGGAACTCGCAGACGTCCACCACCTTGTCGCAGCCCTGGGCCGCCATGGCTTTCCACAGTTCCAGTTGCAGGTCCACCGAGAGTTCGCTGCCCCAGTAGGCACGGGTCAGCTCGCCACCGAATTCGAAGAACTCGCCGGGTTTCACCGGGAACAGGCAGCCGTAGTAATGCCGGTCGAAGTAGTCCCGTGCGCTGCCCCAGATAAACGCCACGGCGTCGCCCTGATCGTCCAGGTGCATGTGTCCGGTGTGGCCTTCATTGGCCAGCTCGGCCATGGTCCCGACGCGGTCGCCGAAGTAGCGGGCAAAGGCGCTGGCGTTGTCGGCGGTGATCTTCACCACCCGCAGTGGCGGATACGGTTTGAGGCTGTGCGGTGGCACCGGACTGACCAGATCGCGCTCCATCCACAGCAATTCCTGATGAAAAAACACGTAATGCTTCCACGCCTTGGCGAGAGTGGCGCGCAGGCCTTTTTGTTTGATGTGCTGGCTGAGTTTGCTGACGGTACCCATGTTCTGTACTCCGGCGATATCGCAGGGCGAACGACTGTGGCGAGGGAGCTTGCTCCCGCTCGGCTGCGCAGCAGTCGCCAATGGGGGCGCAAGTATCGGGGCCGCTTCGCAGCCCGGCGGGAGCAAGCTCCCTCGCCACAATTTTGTTTTCGCCATGCATTGTCTGAAATTCGGGTTCATGACGCGCTCCAGCTCAGGGCGAACAGGGTTTCCCCTGGCAAGTCGAAGCTGACGCGTCCTTCGCGGCAGGCGAATGGCGCATCGCGGCTGCGATTGTCCGCGCCGAAGTAACGCAACGCACCGTTGTTCAGCGGGCACTTGGCGCCACTCAGGTCAACACGCTGCAAACGCGTGCCCTTGTTCACACCGAGCAGACCTCGCTGCTCGTCGCCGGCCATTGCCAGCACATCGACTTCAAAGCCATCGTTCTCCAGCCTCAGCACTTTGTGCAGCCAATGCTGCGCGATGAACTGCTGGGCCAGACCCACCGGTTTCAGCTCAAAGCGCTCAGCGCCCAAAACCCGGATCATGCCCTTGGGGTACTGCGGCTCGTCGGCGGCCTGAAACCAATTGAGCATCGTCAGCAAGCCGTCCTGCGAGGCGTTGATCACCACCGAGGCCCACCACAGCGAGGCGTAGTGGGTTTCCTGATCGTAGGGGCTGAGGCTGGAGCCGCTGGACATATTGGTCTGGTCCAGCAGCAAGGCCTTGCGCGGTTGACCGTGGGCGTCGAGGCCGACCAGTTCGGCAGCGCGGCGCACGCTGTCGCGGTAGACCCGGGTGGCGAGCAGGTCGCGGATCATCCATTCGTGCCACGCCAGCGCGTCGATCTGTTCGGCGGATTCACCGAGCAGGCGCCGCGCCCAGTCGATGCCGCGCTTGCCTGCCGCGTTGTCGGCGAACGGCCCGTTGACCAGCCGTGAACTGGCCGGCATGGCGATGCGCACCCCGGCCCTGGCATTCGCCGGATCACTGCGCACCTGTTTGGCCATGCTGGCGAAAATCGCCCGGTATTGCTCGAAGCTCGAATAGTTGAGGTTCGGCTCATCGGCAAAACCGATGTAGTGCGTGCCTTTGCCGCCCAAGGCGCGGGTGCCGGCCAGCCATGCATCGAGGCCGCCATTGCTTTGCACGTCGGCGCGCAGATCGGCCTGACGCTGGCTGCCGGCGAGCAGGGTGATGTCCTGACGGATGCCGAAGCGCTCCTGATAAGCCTGGCGGAACGCGTCTTCGAAGTGCGGATTCTTCGCCGTGACATCGACAAAACTGTAGTAACTGGCGGCGGTCGCTTTCAGCGCATCCAGCACCGCGTGACTACTGGCGGGCGGCATCACGTAGGGCAGGGCGATGCCCAGATCCGGCGTGCGGCCGAGGATTTTGTCGTGCAGGGTCAGATGGATCTGGCCGGTCTCTTCGCGCACGGGTTTGAGTTGCTGCGGAGTCTGCGCAAACCGATTGGCCGTGCCGTCGAGCCAGAACGCCGCTTTGCCGCTGCCTTGCAGGCGCAGGCGCCAGACCTGTTCGCGCTCGCTGACCGGCAACGCCAGTTGATCGAACTGCCAATAGGCGCGATAGGGTTTCAGTGTCAGCGTCAGTGGCTTATCGTCGCGGACCCGTTGCGCTTGCAGAGCATTCACTCCGCCATGGAACTTGCCGGCGAGTACCGCGTGTTCCCCCGGCGCGACCTTGAAATACAACTCGTCGCCGTTCTGCGTCTGCGCGCTGAAATGCACCTTGGCCGGCTCGAACAGCGCCACGGTGTGCTCGTCGTGTTCGACCCGGTAATTGCGGAAGCTGTAGCCGGGAATTTCCAGGCGATAACTGGCAGCGCCGGGCAGTAATGGCCAGCTCTGGTTGCCGCGGGTTTCGCTGGCCTTGATCAAGCGCTCGCCCTGCAATTTGCCCTGGCCGTCGAGCAGGTACAGATGCTCTTCGTTGGCGTCGGCCTGCCACGCTGGGGTCCAACGCACGGTCACGGTGTCCGGACGGTCGGTTTGCAGGTACAGGCTGCCGTCGCGGATCTCGCCCCAGCGCATTGACGCGGCAAAGGCGTCCAGCGACAGGCCGAGACCGAGCAGCAGGATCAGGCCTTTCATGCGGCCTTCCGTTGCAGCATCTGCCACATCGGCGCGATGTCGCTGGGCAGGATGATCAGGGTTTGCCAGAACGCCACGCCGCTCAAACGGCAGTACAACACCAGCATCGCCACGGTGACGGCTAGATAGGCGATCGACGAAGCCGCTGCTGCGCCGACGATGCCGTAGGCCGGAATCAACACCAGGTTCAGCGCCAGATTGAGCAGGGCGCCTAGGCCCATCAGCAGCGACACCGTGCCGGGGCGGTTTTTCCCCAGCAGGTCCAGACGCAGGATGCTCGCGTAGCACAGGCCGAGCAGCCCCGGCAGCAAGGCGAGCAGCGCCGGATACGCCGGTTGGTAGGCGATGCCGAACAGGGTGACGATCAGCCAGTTGCCGATTACTGCCATGCACAGGCACGCGCCGAGCATCACCGTGGCGGTCAGGCGCAGGGCCAGCGGAGTGACCTTGTCCATGCCTTCGTCCTGTTGCAACAGGCGTTTCATCAGCGGCGTGGTCACCGCTTCCGGCACGATCAGCAGCAGTTCGGCGGCGGCGCTGGCCATCGCGTAATGACCCAGCGCGGTGCTGCCGAGCAGGGCGCCGATGAACAGGTAGTCCGAGCGCAGAATCACTTGCTGGAACAGCAGGTCCGGATGGCTGCGGGCGCTGTAGCGCAGCAGTTCGTTCTGGCTGGCGCGATCCCATTGCAGTTGCAGTGGTTGCGCCCGTTTCAGCCAGACCCAACCGGCCAGCACCACCAGGCTGATCCCGGCCAGCCAACTGATAAGCGCCGCCTCCAATGCCGCGCTTTTCCACATCCAGAACAGCGCGAGAAACAGCAGCAGTGGCGCCAGTGATTCGGTCAGGCGCAAGGCGTTGAAGGCGACCACGCCGCCGGAGGCGTTGTGCAGGGTCAGCAGGCCACTTTTCAGCACGGTCAGCGGCACCGCCAGCAGCAACAGCCAGGCCAGCAGACCGAGCTGCACGGTGACATCCAGCTCACTGCCGAACTCACGCACCAGCGCTACCACCAGCAGAGTCAGCAGACCCGCGAGCAAGCACCCGAACACCAGCACCTGACTCAGCAGCAGGCCCATCGGCCGTTGTTTGGCGGCTTGATAACCGACGGCCGAATTCAACCCGCCACTGGTGGCGGCGCTGATCAGGTCGGGCAAGGTGCTGAGCAGCGCGAACAACCCGCGCTCACTCGGCCCGAGGATCCGCGCCAGCAACACGTTGCGCAGCAAGCGCAGGGCGATCATCGCCAGCTTGGTGCCCATGCTCAGCGCCAAGTGTTTGAGATAGTGGCTGCGACTCATGGGCGGTTGCCACGAAAGATGCGCCACGACAGTAACTCCGGGTTGCGCGCAGTACGCTGGCTGACGCCGAAACGCGGCAGGTTCAGCGGATCGCCTTCGCCGCGATAGATCCCGGTGCCGGTGCCCAGGGCGAACGGGTAAGCGTGTTCGGCAATCTGCTTGCGCACCCGCTCGTCGTTGTTGCCGTTGGGGTAGCAATACACCGGCAACGGCCGGTTGCAGCCGTTGTTCAAGGCGTCGCGGCTGCGGCTGATTTCTTCGCTCAGGCGCACATCGTCCAGTTCGGTGAGGATCGCGTGGCTGGCGCCATGCGGGCCGAAACGCACCAGCCCCGAAGCCTCCAGCGCGCGCACCTGATGCCAGTCCAGCGCTTGCGGCTGCGCTTCGGGCGGACATTCGTCGGTGAGGCGTTCGAGCATCGCCGGCTCAAGGTTTTTCAGGCCTTGCAGGTAATGCAGCAGCGACAGGCTGCGGCGATCGACGTCGATATCATCCACCAGCACCGGCACCGGGTGGTGGATCATGTGCAGGCATTCGATCAAGTGCATGCGGGCCTTTTCGCCGTGGCTGCCCCACAGGGTTTCGCCAAGGCTTTCCCACCAGAAGCGCTGACGACTGCCGATGAAGTCGGTGGAGAGAAAGATGCTCGCCGGCACCTGGTGTTTTTGCAGCAACGGGAACGCATTGACCGCGTTGTCGCGCCAGCCATCGTCGAAGGTCAGCGCCACCCGTGGGCGTTCGCTGCGCAGTGCGGTGGGCGTGAGGATGTCCATCAGCGGTACGCAATCGAAGTGCCGGCGCAGCCACACCAGCAGGTGTTCAAAGGCTTTCGGCCCGACACACAGCTCATTGCGGTGTGGCAGGTCGGCGGCGCGGTCGTTGGCCAACACCCGGTGCAGCATCAGAATCACCCCGGCGCCGTGCAGCTGGTTTCGTCCCACGGGCGAGTTGAGGTAAAGCCAGCCACTGGTGCGTTTTATTAATTGTTTGATCGCCATGGCTTCGGTCCTCTCAACGGTTTTGTTCAGGGTTCCACTGGGCATATCGGTGGCCGCGCAGGAACTGCCACAGGCCGAGACTCATCCCGGCGAGGGTGACCAGCAGGAACGCGGCCAGACGAAACGGTTTGGGCAAGCGATGTTGCGAGTCCAGCAGTCCGGCCAGCGCAATGGCGTAGCCGAACAGTTGGGCGATCAGGGCCAGTCGATAGAAGCCGTGGTCGTCCCACAGCCAGAAGTTGCTCAGCAGCAGCGGCAGCAGGAGGATCGGTGCCAGGCGCCGGATCAGTTTGTGGCTGATCAGCGCCAGCGAATACAGGCCATGTTTGAGTGGGTTGAGCAGCTCACTGCGCTGGGCGAGGCTTTGCAGGCCACCGACGGTGACGCGTTGACGGCGGCGGAACTGTTTGTCCGCTTCGTCGACACCGTGGTCGATCACTTGCGCCTCGGGCACGTACACAATGCGCTTGAAGGCCACCGGTGCACAGGTGCTGAGAAAGAAGTCGTCGTTGACCTCCGCCGGCACGCTCTGGAACAGCTCGCGGCGCAGGGCGAGCAGGGCGCCGTCGGCCGAGACCATGCAACCGGTGCGGTTCTCCACCCGACGCAGCCAGCCTTCGTAATGCCGGTACAGGCTGTCGCCGACGCTCAAGCCACCGCCGGTCACCGGAATCACCATGTGCCCGGCGCAGGCGCCGACATTCGGGTCACTCAGCGGGGCGAGCAGGTAGCCGAGGGTTTCTCGCGACCATTGGTTATCGGCATCGGTGAACACCAGAATATCGCCAGTCGCCAGCGCCACGCCGGCATTCAGCGTCGCGGCTTTGCCCTGGCGCGGCAGGTCGAGCACGGTGATGCGCGAATCAACCACCTTGTGCGCGCAGGCCACGGTGTCATCAGTGGAGCCGTCGCTGGCGAGAATGATCTGCAGCGTCGCCGGCTGATAATCCTGCGCCAGCAGCGTGCGCAATTTGTGCTCGATGTGCCGCGCCTCGTTGTGCGCGGCGATCACGATGCTGATGTTCAGCGGCGGCGCCGGGCTGTGGCGCCAGGACGGGAAAAGCGGCGCCAGCACGGTCAGCAGCAGCGGGTAGCCAAGGTAGGCGTACACCGGCAGCAACAGACACAGCCAGAAAATGAATTCAGCCACGGGCAGGCCTCCTGGCGTTCCAATGACACAGACTGAGAATGAATGCCGCCCCGGCCAGATGCAGGCGCACCCAGTGCAGGCCCCACAGTTGCAGGGTCAGGCCGATGTCGTGGTGTTTGATGCTCTGCCGCACGCTCAGCACCAGCCCCGGCAGGAGGGTCAACGCGACCATGAACGCGGCGTGATGCGGGAAGCCGTCGAGCAACGCTGAAATCGCCAGAAAATCGAGGATCCACACCGCAATCGACAGCAGCGGAAAGCGCAGCAGGCGCAGGCTGAAACCGTGAGTGCGCAGCAGTTGCAGATGACTGCCTTGACGCCACATTTCCTTGCCCATCCACTCGCGCCAGTTCATTTCGTAGCCCCAGTGCAGGGCGACGTTGTTGTTGATCGAGAGCAATACGGCGCCGTTGTCGCGCAGGCGCAGAGTGAATTCCTTGTCTTCGCCGGTGCGCAGGTGTTCGTTGAAACCACCGACCTTGTCGAACCAGCGCCGGTGCATCAGCAGGTTGGAGCTGGGCAGCCAGTCCACCGGGTGCGAGCTCTGGCTGGACGGGCGCAGCGTGCGCCGCTGCCAGGCAGCGGCGTACCACGGCGCGGCAGCGGGGGTGTGCAGGTCGAGACCGAACACGTCGGCTTGACCCTCGGCTTGCAGTTCGAACAAGGGCTTGAGCCAGTCTTCGGGCATTTCGACGTCGGCATCGATAAACGCGATCCACTCGCCGCTTGCCAGCAGGGCACCGCGATTGCGCAGCGCACCGATCAGCAGGCCCGGCAGCACCAGCACCTGCGCACCGAACTGACGGGCGATGTGCGGGCCGTCGTCGCTCGAACCGTTGTCGACCACAATCAACTCGCAGTCGACATCGGCCGCATGTGCGGCTTTTTGCGCTGCCAGCAGCGTGCGGCCGATGTGCCGGGCCTCGTTGTACATCGGGATGATGATGCTGATCCGGCTCATGCCCGGGCCTCCGTCGATGGCGCTTGCTCGGCCTTGAGGCGCAGCACACTGGTCAGCGCGAGCATGATCCACAGGTATTTCTGGTTCGGTGCGCTGAGGAACATCAGGAACAGGGTCAGCGACAGGAAGCTCACCCCGAGGTGGGTCATCAGGTCCGCCTGCTGCCAGTCGCGTCGCAGCATCCATGCAGCGCGGGCGCGGATCAGGTTGTACAGGCCCAGGCCGAGCATGCCGACAAACAACAGGCCGGCGGGAATCCCCAGTTCACTGAAGATTTCCAGGTAGGTGTTGTGGGCGCGGCGGTACAGGTCGCCGATCTTGCGGTTGGCGGAAAACGCCTTGGCGTAGCCGGTGGTCGCGTAGTGCAGCGGGAAGGTGCCGGGGCCGGAACCGAGCAGCGGGTTCTCGCGGATCATCTGCCCGCCGACCACGATGTACGAGGCGCGGCGGCCGAGGGATTCGTCATCGTGGCCCTTGGCCCCGGCGCTCAATACGCTCAGGGACTGAATGCGCGCAAGGTAACCGGCGGGCATCGCGTAGATCGCCAGCGGAATCACGATGGCCGCGCCGAGCATGGCAAAGCCCAGGTGCCGCGGACGAATGCGGGTCAGTTGCGTGCGGTAGTGCCAGCAGCCGATCAACAGACTCAAGGCCACCACCACCAGCCCGGAGCGCGATTCGGTCTTGGTCATGCCGCCCAGCAGCAACAAACAGCAGGCGCCCCAGAACAAGCGGTGCAGCAGATTCGGCCCGCGAATCACCAACAGTAACGCCAGCGGAATGGCGAAGGCGATCAGCAGGGCGAAGGCGTTGGGGTCTTCCAGCAGCCCGGCGGCGCGCCCCTGATCCTGGAATTTGACCGAAAACATCGCCATGGCGCAGGTGGCGCTGACACTCAGGGTCACCAGGCGGGCGAACAGGTCGAGGTTCAGTTCGCGACCGATCAGCAGGGTGATGACAAACAGGATCAGCCCGACGCTGAGTTCTCGCAGATGCCCCAGCGACATGCCCAGATCATCGGTGTTGAACAGGCTGAGGAAATACAGCACCAGAAACCACAGCAGAAACCGCCAGATATTGCTGCGCAGGCGCTCGGAAGGAATCTGGTGCATGGCCAGTTGCAGCATCAGGATCACCGCCAGCGAGGCGCCGATCAGTTTGCTTCCGGACAGCGCACTGTCCTTGAAGAAACCTTCGAACGGCACCAGCGCGGCAATGCCCAGCAGCCCCCAGGTCGGCTTGCGGTACAACACCGTAAAACCCACCAGGCCAATGACCGCGCCGGGTGCGAGAAACGGATAAGGGCTGGCGAGCAGTCCGATGCATACCAGACCGAGCAGGGTGACGATCGAGAGCGGGAAAATCATGCGCGTGCCTCCCGTGCCGTGCGGATGTACAGCTGCGACCAGCGTTCGGCCAAAGCCTTGAGGTCGTAGCGATCCTGTTGCGTGCGCTTTGCGTTGTCGCACAAATGCCGGGCCAGCTTCGGCTCGCTCAGCAGGTTGTCGAGCTGACGGGCGAGGTCGGCGCTGTCGGCGGGTGTCGCCAGCAGACCGTTATGCCGGTGCTCGAGCACGTCGGGTATGCCGCCGACGGCGAACGCCACCACCGGCACGCCGCTCTGCATCGCTTCGAGCAGAATCATCGGCGTGCCCTCGGTGCGCGAGCTGATCACCAGCGCATCCAGGCGCTGCCACCACGGCTGCATGGCGGTCTGGTAGCCGGGCAGACGAATCCGTTGCTGCAAACCTGCGGCGTCGATCCGCGCCTGCAGCGCCTCGCGTTCCGGGCCGTCGCCGAGCATCACCGCGTCCAGTTGCGGATGTTGGTGACACAGCGGAATCAGCGCATCGAGAAACAGGTCCGGGCCTTTCTCGCTGCTCAGGCGCCCGACGTAACCGGCGAGCCAGCGCTGGCGGTCAACGGTGCTGACCAGCGCGTCGGCGGCGGGCAATCCGTTGGGGATCACCTGGAGTTTGTCCGCTTGCACGCTGGCCTGACGATGCAGCACGGCGATGCTCTCGGCCACACACACCACCCGATCCACCGACGCGGTGCGGCACAACTGCAGGCTCAGCCAGGTGTAGAACTTCTGCTTGCGGCTGCGCGGGGTGAAGCCGTGTTGGGTAATGACCAGCGGCAAACGCAACAGCGTCGCCGCGACCCAACCGAACAACAGCCCTTTGAAGTTGTGGGTGTTGATCAGCGGCCGTTCGCTGCGCCGGGCCCGCAGGTGACGCAACAGCTCACCCAGCCCGGTGCAACCACGACAGTCCACCCCGGCCTCGCGAAAGCGCGCGATCAACGCCGGTGGCGCATCGAGGAACAGCACCTGGTGCTGCCCCGGTGTCGCCAGGCAGTGATCGAGCAACATGCGCTCGGCCCCATAGAAGCCGCCGCTGCTGAGCAAATGAATGATCGGCAGCGCGGCGTTCGGGGTGGACAGCGTGTTCAATTGCGCACCCAGTGCACGAAGCTTGGCACGGTCCAGTTCTTGTGCGGATTGCTCGGCAGCACGTTTTCGTCGTTGATCACCAGCAACACCGGCAGGCCCAGTTCGTGGGTGATTTGCGCAGGGTGTTTGAAACGGTGATCGAAGAACTCACGCACATAGACCAGGGCAATCGCCAGCAGCAGACCGGTGAACAGCCCGAACGGAATGATCAGCAGCGGTTTGGGGAACGCCGGCTCGGTCGGCTCGAACGGCGGGCTGAGCACCTTGGCGTTCGACAGGTCGTCGTTGAGCGAACCGGCGGTACTGCTTTCGGCAAAGCGTTGCGCGTAGGTCGAGAACGCCGTGTGCAGCGCGTCGATTTCCGTGTCCATCTGCCGCAGCTTGCTCTGGGTCTGCTGCAAGGTGTGGATGCGGTTCTTGAACTCGGCGATGCGCGCGGTTTTCTGATTGATCACCTGTTGCACCACGGCCAGGTCGTTGGTGCGTTCCTGAATGCGGTTGCTCACCACTTTGAGGAACTGCTGACGGGTGCGGGCGATCTGCTCGCGGGTCAGCAGCATCGGCTCGCTGCCGGGCTGGAACACCGCGAGATCATTCATGTAGCGGCTGACCTGGGTGGTCAGTTGCTCGCCTAACTGTTTGATTTCCCGATCCTCGAACGCCACGTTATCGACGGTGGTGGTGAAGGTGAAGGGGAAGGTGTAGTCGTTGAGCTTGTTGCTGCTGGCGGCCGTCAGCGCGGTTTTCAGGTATTCGAGCCAGCGCTGGCTCTGTAGCAGACGATCCTGGTACAGGTTCAGGGCTTGCTCTTCAGTGTTGATCGCGTTCAGGCGGAAGGTGATTTCTTCCTTCGGATCGGACGATGCAACACTTTCCAGCAGCGCTTGCCGATTACCTTCCAGCCCGTCGAGACGCACCTGATACAGATGTTTCTTGGTTTCGTAGAAGGATTGCGGCAGGTCGATCGATTGCAGCGCCTGACGGCTGCCCAGATAGTTTTGCAGCAGGGTGGCGACGAACGTCGTGCCCTGATGCGGATCGGGGAAGCTGTAGACGATCGAGATCACGTTGGAGCCGGGCAGGGTCTCGATCTTCAGGCTGTTGATCGCATCTTGCGTCAGACCGTCGAGCACGGTGTCACGCACCGGATCGGTTTGCAGCCCGAGCATGTTGCGCAGCGGGTTGATCAGGTACTGCCGCAGCGGCGACGTGACATAGCGGCGGAACGGTTCGCTCACCAGTTTGGCGAACACGCCCACCGGCGGGTTGTACTCGCCCTTGTCGCGCAGCTCGCTGATGGTCTGGCGGATCAGCGCCGGGGACCGCAGGATGTTGCTTTCGGTTTCCATGTCCGCCAGCGACGGCGGAATGAAGGTGGCGTTATCGACCGTCAGTGACGTGGTGGCGTCACCCTGGGAGAGTTTTTTCGACTGCACGATCACCTGAGCGGTGATATCGAAGCTCTGTTTGAGCACCAGCGGCAGCAGCAACGCGATGACTGCAAAGATCAGGAAGACCCGTTTCACCAATTGCTTGTTGGCGAAGAAGATCCTGAAGAACTCATGCAGGTAGTTTTCCTTTGGATTCATGATCGGTCACCTGAGAGTCAGTTGTTGTTACTGCCTTTGTTGTCGACGCGGTAGCCGAAGCTGAAGCCCACGCCCTGGAACAGCACCACGTCAGCCAGTTGCCGGGCCAGATCGCCGGCACTCGCCAGTTTGGTTTTCGGCACGAACAGCATGTCGTCCGGTTGCAGGTACGCGATCTGCGACGCATCGCCCGACAGGGCTTTTTCCACGTCGTAGTGCACGGCCTGCACCTGGTTGCCGTTGCGCCGCATGATCACCACCGAGTCCAGCCGCGCCTTGACGTTGGTGCCGCGCGCCAGGGTCAGCGCTTCAAGCACCGAGACCGGACGGCGGATCGGGTAGGAACCCGGTTGGCCGACTTCGCCGAGTACGTAGATCTCATTGCCGGCGGTGGACTTGAGCATCACATCGACGCTCATCCGCCCCGGCAATTGCGCGTATTTCTGGTTGAGGAAGGTTTCCAGTTGATTGATGGTCATGCCTTGCAGCGGCACTGCGCCGATTTCCGGAAAGCTTGCATAACCGTCATTGCCCACGGTGATCTCGCGGCTCATGCCGGTGGCCGGGTGATTCAGCGCGCTTTTCAGGTTTTGCTCATTGGTCAGCGGGCTGATGACCTGCACCGTCAGCTGATTACGGTTGGGCTGAAACAGTTGTTTGCGCTGGTAGGCACGCTGGATTTCATCGCGCGCCTCGTCAGCAGTCAGGCCGGCGATTTTCACCGAGGTGTTGGCGCCTGGCAGATTGATGGTGCCGTCAGGCAGCACCAACTGGTTGCCGTTGAGCTGGCTGGCGGCGGTGAAGTTCAGGCCGATCTGGTCACCCGACTGCACGCGGTAGGCGTCCGAACCGCTGGTGCTGATGTGGAAGATCACATCCAGCACGTCCTGCGGGCGCAGGGTCTGTTCGACCTTGGGCATATCGGTGGCCTGGGCGTTGGCCGGGGTGGCGGTGAGAATGTTCACCGGCATGTTCTGGGTTTCGGAGTTGCTGGAGCAGCCTGCAAGCGGCAGCATCAGCAGAACAAGTATCTTGGCGTTCATGGCGTCATCCTTCGCGTTTGCTTACAGGTTTTTGTAGAGCCACTTGGGCATGTAGTACTTGCGCCGGTTGAACACGCTGCCGACCACCTTCGCGCCGGCCTGGGTCAGGCGTTGCACGGCGGCCTGGGCGACTTCCCAGCGGGTGTCCTCGGCACGTACCACGAACACCACGCCATCGACCTGAGTGGCGAGCACCAGCGTGTCGGCGGCGGAATACACCGCGTCGCCGTCGATCACCACGAAGCGGTACTGAGTGCCCAGGCGGTCGAGCAGCGGGCTCAGGCGCTCGGCGGTCAGGTGTTCCAGGGTGCGGATCGGCCGGCCATTGGGCAGCACATGAAAAGGCAGGCTCGAGACCTGCACCACGCAGTCCTGCAACAGCGGCGGGTTGTCCGGGTTGAACAGCAGGTCGCGCAGGCCGCGCTCCTTGCCCAGGTTCAATTGCTGCGTGAGGTTGCCTGCCGACTGGCTGGCATCGACCAGCAACACCTGGCCGCTGCTCATCTGCGCCAGTTGGCTGGCCAGTGCCAGCGCGCTGGTGGTGGTGCCCGCGCCGGGGTTGGCGGCGGTCAGGAACAGGATCCGCAGATCCAGGTCCAGCACGGTCGAAATCAGGTTCGATTCGCTGGGGTTGGCAATGCTCAGGCTTTTGTTGGTTGAACCGTCCATTAGCTTGCTCCGTGGCCGCTGAATACTTTGAAGGGGGTTTTCAACAAGATCTTCAGATCAAGCAAAAGGCTTTGCTCGGCGATATAGCTGAGGTCCAACTCAACGCGCTGGTCGAAGTCGATGTTGCTGCGCCCGGAGATCTGCCACAGGCCGGTCATGCCGGGGTAGATGCTCAGGCGCGCGAGGTGGCTGTCCTTGTAGCGGTAGGCGTTGAACGAAGTCGGCCGCGGGCCGACCAGGCGCATGTCACCGCTGACCACGTTGAACAGGTTGGGCAGTTCGTCGAGGCTGGTACGCCGCAGGAAACCGCCGATGCCGGTGATGCGTGGGTCCTTGTCGATCTTGAAATCGATGGCGTCGACCCCGTGTTTGTTGAGGTGACGCAGCGATTCCTTGAGTTCTTCGGCGTTGCAGACCATGGTGCGGAACTTGTACATGCCGAAGGTGCGGCCGCGATAACCGGTGCGTTTCTGCACGAACATCACCGGTCCCGGGCTGGTGGATTTGATGGCCAGCGCCAGGCCCAGCAGCAGCGGCGAAAACACCACCAGAATCAGCAGCGCACCGAAGCAGGCCAATACCCGGTTGGTGCGTGACAACGTCCATGGCCGGCCACCGTCGCGGCCGGTCAGCCAGCCCCGGCCCTGCCGGTGGATGGCGCTATCGAGGCGCATTCGGTGCTCGGGATCCATGCGCTTGTCGCGGCGCATCTGATTGATCGGTACACCTTGTTCATGTCCAGTCATGGGGTCCTCCGCTGATGTTCAGCCGCGAGCGGCGCGTGGGCGATAGGCAGTGGGGTAGTAGTCGCGAAACCAGGCGATGAAACGCCCCAGTCCTTCATCCAGCTCGATCCGGGGCTGGAACCCGGTGGCCTGGGCCAGATCATCGGTCTCGGCACAGGTGTTGAGCACATCGCCCGGTTGCAGGGGCAAGAGCTCGACAATGGCTTTCTGGCCGAGGTGTTTTTCCATCAGCGCCAGATAGGTTTTCAGCTCCACCGGGTGGTGGCCGCCGATGTTGAACAGGCACCACGGCGCCATGCTGCTGCCCGCGTCGGGATGTTCACGATCCCACTCCGGGTGGTTGTGCGGCGGATGGTCGGTGAGGCGCGCGATGCTTTCGACGATGTCATCGATGTAGGTGAAGTCGCGCTGGTGCTCGCCGTAGTTGAACAGCTTCAGCGGCGTGCCTTCGGTGATCGCCCGAGCGAACTGGATCGGCGACATGTCTGGCCGGCCCCATGGCCCGTAAACGGTGAAAAAGCGCAGGCCGGTGCTGGGAATGCCGAACAGGTGGCTATAACTGTGGGCCATCAGCTCGTTGGCTTTTTTGGTCGCGGCGTACAGCGACAGCGGATGATTCACCCCGTCATGCACCGAATACGGCGTGTGCTGGTTGGCGCCATACACCGAGCTCGACGAGGCGTAGATCAGATGCTCGACCGGATGATGCCGGCAGCCTTCGAGAATGTTCAGGAAACCGCAGAGGTTACTGTCGAGGTAGGCCTTCGGGTTTTCCAGCGAATAGCGCACCCCGGCCTGCGCCGCGAGGTGGATCACCACCTGCGGTTGCTCGCGGACAAACAGCGCCTCAATCGCCGCGGCATCGGCCAGATCAATGCGCGCCAGCGGGAAATGCCCGACCTGATCGCGCACCCATTGCACCCGATCGTGTTTCAGCTGCGGGTCGTAATAGCCGTTGAAGTTATCCAGGCCGACCACCGCATGCCCGTCGCGCATCAGCCGCAACACGCAATGGGCGCCAATGAAGCCGGCTGCGCCGGTGACCAGGATTTTCATGGGCGCAGTCCTTCCGGAGCGATGTGGCGCAGGCCGATGCCGCTGTAATGCAGACCGGCGGCGGCCACGTGTTCCGGGTTGTAGAGGTTGCGACCGTCGACAATCACCTTCGAGCGCAGCTTGCTCGCCAGCAGCTCGAAATCCACTACGCGAAAGTTCTTCCACTCGGTGCAGATCACCAGCGCATCGGCATCTTCCAGGGTGTCGTCGCGGGTGGCGCACAGGTGCAGGTCGTTGCGATAGCCGTACAGGCGCCGGCATTCGGACATGGCTTCCGGATCGTAGGCCTGCACGCTGGCGCCTTCGGCCCACAGCGCGTCCATCAGGTAGCGGCTGGGGGCTTCGCGCATGTCATCGGTATTGGGTTTGAACGCCAGCCCCCAGACCGCGATCGACTTGCCGGCCAGACCTTGCGGAAACTGCGCCTTGAGTTTGCCGAAGAGGATGTGCCGCTGGCTGTCGTTGACGTCAGTGACGCTGCGCAGCAGCTTCAGCGGCATGCCGTTGTGTTCGGCGGTGTGCAGCAGAGCGCGCAGATCCTTGGGGAAGCACGAACCGCCGAAGCCGCAACCGGGATAGATAAAGTGGTAGCCGATGCGCGGATCGGAGCCGATGCCTTTGCGCACCGCTTCGATGTCAGCGCCGAGCAGTTCGGTGAGGTTGGCCAGTTCGTTCATGAAGCTGATACGCGTGGCGAGCATCGCGTTGGCCGCGTACTTGGTCAGTTCGGCGCTGCGGTTGTCCATGAACATCAGTTTTTCGTGGTTGCGGCAGAACGGTGCGTACAGCTCGCTCATCTGCTCGCGGGCCGCGTCATCGCGGGTGCCGACGATGATCCGGTCCGGGCGCATGCAATCGGCGAGGGCGCTGCCTTCCTTGAGGAATTCGGGGTTGGACACCACGCGAACCTTGAGGCTGCTGCGGCCACGGCGCTGCAACTCTTCGTTGGCCTTGGCGGCCACCTGGTCTGCCGTGCCGACCGGCACCGTGGACTTGATGATCAGGGTGCGATCGGCCTCCATGTGCGAGGCAATCTCCCGGGCGACATTAAGCACGTGGGTGAGGTCGGCGGAACCGTCCTCATCGGCCGGCGTGCCCACGGCGATGAAAATCAGCTCGGCATGCTCCACCGCGTCGCTGGCCTGGGTGCTAAACAGCAGACGCCCGGCCTTGATGTTTTCTTCAAGGGTGCTGGAAAGACCTGGCTCACTAATAGGTGGCACAGCTTGTTGCAGTTGCTTGATCTTGTTGGGGTCAATATCGACACATAAAACCCGATGCCCTACATCTGCAAGTGCGGCGGCTTGAATTAATCCGACATAGCCGGTGCCAAATACGCTCACGTCCATCTGCGCACCCTCGATAGAGCGAAAAGAAGAAGTTCGGAAGAAGACTGTAAAAGGGGTATAGCGCAGGGTTTGGAAAGCGTGTCAGCAAAATGACATGTTGCACCTGTATAACACTTGAGTGCTTTTTGGCGATTGGCCATCAAGTCATTGCTGCGATTGGATTTGTTGTTTTTTTGCAGATTTGTTCAGATTTAAAATAAGCGATAAACGGTTGTAAGTCGCTAATTTAAAGGCTTGCAGCGTTTGGTGTGTGTCAGATTTGAGTCACCGGTTTTTTGACGCTTTCTAAAGAAAACAGTCAATTCTTGCGCTTTGATGGCTGGGTGCTAGTGTCAGGTTCTGACCGACAAACCTTTGACTCCCTGCCGTTTTGCACGAGCGGTCTCGCCATGTTCAGATATGCCAAAGAAGTACTTTTAATTGTTTATTTGCTGCTTTATTCCGAATATTACATTGACCGGTTAAATGCTATCGGCGTCGGTGTTGCTGTACTTCTTTTTGGCGCGATGTTTTTGGCGCTTACTTTAGCGTTATATCTAACGGCTTATATTCGTCAGGCTCTCATTCGCCACTTATTCGCAATAACACTGTTTGTCTCGGCGGTGTTTTTCGATGTCTATACCCGGGTCACCGCGGATTACCTGAGCTACAGCAGCTTTGTCTCGCTGGTGTACTCCGGCGGCTTCATTCAGGAGGCCGCCTACCAGTATCGCGACGCGATCATTCATGGCGCGCTCAGCGGCCTGCTGTTGCTGTTCGGCATCGGTCTGAAACCGCGCCATGCACTGGTGGTGCCCAACGCGTTGCGTGTGGCGGCGCCGGTGTGTGGTGTGCTGCTGTTGAGCGCGGTATTGTTCCTGCGGGCGGGCGAGGGCGCGCGCGGTTTGCCGATCATGTACACGCCGCTGGCCTATCTGAACCTGTTCGCCTATGAAGCGCTGCACAATACGGTCGGCCCGCGCGAGCCGGTGACGCTGGCGCGCCACACAGTGGCGGTCAATCACGACATCGTGTTGATCATCGACGAAAGCATCTCCGGCAATTATCTGGATATCAACGCGCCGTTCGGCGTGCACAGCAACCTTAATCAGGCGCATCCGGGCGTCGACATCTTCAATTACGGCTACGCCGCGTCGATTGCCAATTGCAGCGCCGACACCAACGTTACACTGCGCTACGGCGGCACCCGTGCCGATTACATGCGGATCAACAGCACGCTGCCGTCGATCTGGCAGTACGCGAAAAAGGCCGGTTTGCGCACGGTGTACATCGACGCCCAGCGCACTGCCGGCAATCTGCAGAACCTGATGACCGACAGCGAGAAAAAGGACATCGACGAGTTCGTGCAGTTTGACCAGACCAGCGTGCGTGACCGCGACATGGCCGCCGCCGCCAAGCTGATCGAACTGCTCAACGACGATCAGCCGGAGTTGGTAGTGATCAACAAGGTCGGCGCGCATTTCCCGGTGCACGACAAATACCCCGACGCCTTCATGGCCTACCGTCCTACCTTGCCGCGCGGACAATTCACCGAAGTGGCGGATACCGGCAAACGTGACGGTTTCAACGGCCAGCCGGATGACTGGGTGCTGTACCGCAACGCCTACAAGAACACGGTGTTGTGGAACGTCGGCGAGTTCTTCGCCCGGGTGTTTGCCCAAGCCAATTTGCACAACGCGCTGCTGATCTACACCTCCGATCACGGCCAGGACCTGCATGAACGCGGCAACCCCGGGCTCAATACCCACTGCGGCGGCGATCCGGTGGAGGAAGAAGGGCTGGTGCCGCTGGTGGTGATTCAGGGCGATCAACTGCACGGCCCGGACTGGGCGCAAGCGTTGTCGACGAACAAGGACCGCTCCAGCCACTACAACATTTTTCCGACGCTGCTGCAGGTGATGGGTTATGACCTGGCGGGCATCGAGGCGTTGTACGGCAAACCGTTGACGCTGCCGACGGCGGACGACTTCACCTTCAACTATCGCTTCAATGCACGGCTGGGGGCCAAGCCTGAGTGGAAGCACATTGATCTGAAGACGATCGTCACGCCGGGGCAGGCGGCCACGAGTGTGGCGGCGGGGGAGTGAGGTTTGTGTCGGGTTCTCTGGCCTCATCGCTTGCAGGCAAGCTCCCACAGTGTTCAGGGTGAACCCGGTATTTGTGGATAACTCAGCCCCTGTGGGAGCTGGCCTGCCAGCGATGGGGCCAGTTCAAGCACCACTGATCTGAAGATGCCTCCCACAGTGTTTGATGGTGAAACCAATATTTGTGAACCACCGCAATCCCTGTGGGAGCTTGCCCGCAAGCGATGGGGCCAGTTCAAGCACCACTGATCTGAAGATGCCTCCCACAGCGTTTGATGGGTGAAACCAATATTTGTGAACCACCGCAATCCCTGTGGGAGCTTGCCTGCAAGCGATGAGGCCAGTGCAAACACCACTGATCTGATGAGACCGCAATCCGCTATCCTTGCCCCACATTGACCCAACGGATGGCGGCATGCTTCAGGTTCAAGGCGTGTTCAAAAGTTACCTCACCCCCCAAGGCCCGCTCCCGGTGCTGCAAGGCGTCGACCTGACGCTCGAAGCCGGCAGCAGTCTGGCGCTGATGGGCGAATCCGGCAGCGGCAAAAGCACTTTGCTGCACCTGATCGCCGGTCTCGACAAGGTCGATCGCGGCAGCATCCACAGCGGCGAGCATCGCCTGGAGCAGATGAACGAAGCGCAACTGGCCGACTGGCGTCGCACTGAAATCGGTCTGGTGTTCCAGCAGTTCAACCTGATCGGTAGCCTGCGGGTCGAGGACAATCTGGCGTTTCAGGCGCGCCTGGCCGGGCGTCATGAGCCGCGCTGGCAGGCGCATTTGGTGCAGCGTCTGGGGCTGGGCGAGTTGCTCAAGCGTTATCCCGAACAACTGTCGGGCGGCCAGCAGCAGCGGGTCGCGCTGGCCCGGGCCTTGGCGTCGCGGCCGAAACTGCTGCTGGCCGACGAACCCACCGGCAGCCTCGACGAAGCCACCAGCGACGAAGTACTGCGCCTGTTGCTGGAACTGCTCGACGACACGCCGACCACTCTGTTGATGGTCACGCACAGCCCACGCGTGGCGGCGCGACTGGCGCAGCGGGTGGTGTTGTCCAGCGGCCGTCTGACGTGAACGTATTCTGGCAAACCCTGCGTGCGCTGCTCAGCCACTGGCGGCGGCACCCGGTGCAGTTTTTCAGTGTGCTGACCGGGTTGTGGCTGGCGACCAGTCTGCTGACCGGGGTCGAGGCGCTGAACAGTCAGGCCCGCGACAGTTACGCCCGGGCCAGTCAGATGATCGGCGGCGAACCCCAGGCCAGTCTGGCCACACCGAGCGGTGCGACGTTCACCCAGCAGTGGTTCATCGATCTGCGCCGCGCAGGCTGGCCGGTGTCGCCGCTGCTGCAAGGCCGGCTGATGCTCAAGGATCACCCGGATCAGCGCCTGCAACTGATGGGCATCGAACCGGTGTCGCTGCCGACGGACGTCGCGGTGGCCGGGCAGGCGATGCCGATCGAGCGCATCGTCGCGTTCTTCTCGCCGCCGGGCAGCACCTGGATTTCACCGGAAACCCTGCACGCCCTTGGCTTGACCGAAGGCGCCACGCCGCAAACCGCCAACGGCCAGACGCTGCCGCCGCTGCATGCGCAAAAATACATGGCACCGGGCGTGTTGCTGGTGGACATCGGTGTCGCGCAAACACTGCTCGAACAGCCCGGGCAACTGTCGCGCTTGTTACTGCCTAAGGATTTTCACGCCGAGTTGCCGGCCGCGTTCAATGGCCGGCTGCAGCTCAAAAGCAGCGCCGAGGAAAACAATCTGGCGCGCCTGACCGAGAGCTTTCACCTCAACCTCGATGCCTTGGGCTTTCTCTCGTTTCTGGTCGGGCTGTTCATCGTGCACGCGGCCATCGGTCTGGCGCTGGAGCAGCGTCGTGGCCTGCTGCGCACCTTGCGTGCCTGTGGGGTCAGTGCACGGATGCTGATCGGCAGTCTGATCGTCGAACTGGGTGTGCTGGCTCTGGTTGGCGGCGTGTTCGGGGTCATCAGTGGTTACTGGCTGGCGAGCGTGTTGCTGCCGGATGTCGCCGCCAGTCTGCGCGGTCTGTATGGCGCGGAAGTGGCGGGGCAGTTGCGCCTGAGTCCGTGGTGGTGGTTCAGCGGTATCGGTTTGAGCCTGTTCGGCGCGTTGCTGGCCGGTGCCAACAGTCTGCTGCGTGCGGCACGTTTGCCGCTGTTGGCGGTGGCGGATCCGCAAGCCTGGCATCAGCAACATGCGCGCTGGTTGCGCCGTCAGGGTTGGCTGGCGGCAGGGCTGGGCTTGATCGCGCTGCTGGCGTTGCTGTTCGGTGACAGCCTGAGCAGTGGTTTTGTGTTGATGGCCGGGTTGCTGCTCGGCGCTGCGCTGGCGTTGCCGGTGGTGCTCAGCGCAGTGCTTACTCCTTTGCTCGGGCGCAGTCGTTCGGTACTCGGCCAGTGGTTTCTCGCCGACTGCCGCCAGCAACTGCCGGCGCTGAGTCTGGCACTGATGGCGTTGCTGCTGGCACTGGCGGCCAACATCGGCGCCGGCAGCATGACCGCCGGGTTTCGCCAGACCTTCGACGACTGGCTCGAACAACGCCTCAGTGCCGAGCTGTACCTCAACCCGGTCAATCCGGCGCAATCCCGTGAAATGTACGTTTGGCTCAAGCAACAACCGAACGTCAGCGCGGTGCTGCCCAACTGGCAGGTGGCAGTGACCCTGCAGGGCTGGCCGGCGGATGTGTTCGGGGTGATCGATCATCCGCACTATCGCCAGCACTGGCCGTTGCTCGAGGCGATTGCCGGTGATCCGTGGGCGCATCTGGCAACGGACGACGCGGTGATGCTCAGCGAACAACTGGCGCGACGGCTGAAGGTGCGCGCGGGGGATCATCTGAGCGTGCCGACGCCGGGCGGGGCGTGGTCACCGCGGATCGTCGGGATCTACGCCGACTACGGCAATCCCAAGGGGCACGTGTTGGTCAACAGCAATCATTTGCTGCGGTTGTGGCCGTCACTGACGCCGAACCGTTTCAACCTGCGCATCGCACCGCCCGATATCCCGCCGTTTTTGACCACGCTGCAGACGCGCTTTCAGATCGATGACAGCCGCATCGTCGATCAGGCGCGGCTCAAGGGGTGGTCGGTGCAGGTTTTCGAACGCACTTTCGCCGCCACCGCCGCGCTCAACAGCCTCACTTTGGCGGTGGCTGGTGTGGCGCTGTTCATCAGTTTGCTGACCCAGAGCCAGAGCCGTCTCGGGCAACTGGCGCCGCTGTGGGC
Organism: Pseudomonas sp. B21-051; assembly: GCF_024748795.1. Taxonomy (NCBI): domain Bacteria; kingdom Pseudomonadati; phylum Pseudomonadota; class Gammaproteobacteria; order Pseudomonadales; family Pseudomonadaceae; genus Pseudomonas; species Pseudomonas sp. B21-051. The sequence continues at coordinate 3,819,090 of NZ_CP087166.1, read as the reverse complement.
CTTGGGTGTGACGCGCCGCCAGTTGATGCTGCTCAATCTCGGTCAGACCTGGCTGTTGGCGGTGCTGACGCTGGTGCTGGCGTTGCCGTTGGGGATCGCGTTGGCGTGGTGTCTGGACGCGGTGATCAACGTGCAGGCGTTCGGCTGGCGTCTGCCGTTGCGGGTTTTTCCGCTGCAACTGCTGCAGTTGCTCGGTCTGGCGTTGCTGGCGACGCTGTTGGCCTCGGCGTGGCCGCTGTATTCGTTGTACCGCACGCAACCGGCGGATCTGCTGAGGACGTTTGCTCATGAGGATTAACCGGGTTGCGCTACTGTTAGCACTGCTGCTGTTGGCCGGTTGCGATCAGCCTGCGCCTGAGCAGAAGGGTTTTGCCGGGCTTGGCGATCAGGCTGCGCAGTTCACCGCCGTGGTGCCGGGGCGGGTGTTCAGCTTCCCGGCGGATCATGGCGCGCATGATGGTTTTCGCATCGAGTGGTGGTATGTCACCGCCAATCTCAAGGATCAGCAGGGTCACGATTTCGGCGTGCAGTGGACGCTGTTTCGCAGCGCCTTAAAGCCTGCGGCAGAACAACCGGGCTGGGCCAATCAGACGATCTGGCTCGGACATGCCGCGGTGACATCGGCCATCGCGCACCATGCCGCCGAGCGCTATGCCCGGGGCGGAGTGGGGCAGGCCGGGGTGAACGTCGCGCCGTTCGAGGCGTGGATCGATGATTGGCGCTTCGCCAGTCAGGCGCAGGATCCGCTGACCGATCTGCAACTCAGCGCCAGCGACAAAGCTTTCAGCTATCAATTGCACCTCACCTCCAGTCGGCCGCTGGTGTTGCAGGGTGACAACGGTTTCAGCCGCAAATCCGAACAAGGCCAGGCCTCGTACTACTACAGTCAGCCGTTCTTTCAGGCCAGCGGCACCCTGCATATCGACGGCCAGACCTACACCGTCAGCGGCCCGGCGTGGCTGGATCGTGAATGGAGCAGTCAGCCACTGGCAGCCAATCAGACCGGGTGGGACTGGTTTTCCCTGCACCTGGACAGCGGGGAATCGCTGATGCTGTTTCGCACCCGGCAAACCGATGGTGCGCCGTTTCTGACCGGCACCTGGATCAGCACCGACGGCCGGGCCGAAACCCTGGGCGGCGAGCAGATCAGACTCACCCCTCAGGACACCGCCAAAGTCGCCGGCCGCCAGATGCCGGTGCGCTGGTCGATCAGCATTCCCGACAAACACCTCGACATCAGCCTCGACGCGCTCAATCCCGACGCCTGGATGAACCTGCGCATCCCTTACTGGGAAGGGCCGGTGCGGATCAGCGGCAGCCATAACGGGCGTGGCTATCTGGAGATGACCGGGTACTGACGGGTGCACTGCAACTAATGTAGGAGCTGCCGAAGGCTGCGATCTTTTGACTTTGATTTTTAAAAACAGGATCAAAAGATCGCAGCCTGCGGCAGCTCCTACAGGGATTGGGTTGAACTCCGTTTCGTCGCGCAGCCTCTACAACGTAATACCCGCGGAGGATTAGCCATGAGCGACGACCTGCAACCCCCAGACCTCAACACCTGGCAGCGTCTGTTCGACGATCAGACCTACTGGCAGCAATCCCCCGATGCTCACTATTTTGACCTGCAACGCATCGCCGACGACCTGCTCGGTCAAGGTGCGATCGATCTGGAGCAGTGGCAGATCCTGCGTGCCAAGGCCGACGACCTGCACAAGGATTCGCCTGCCGTGAATGTCACTAATGAACTGGATGACCCTGAAGCCTGAGGAGACCCGCCATGAAACCCGTATCCCCCAGCGAGCACCCCGACGAACCCCGGCCACCGGGAGAAACCGAACGCGACAACGACGCCCTGCGCCCGACCGACCCCAAGCAACGCAAGGACAGCGACAAGGGCACCGCCAGTGGCGAATCCACCGCGCAGGAGACCGCCGCGGCAGAAACGAAAGCCAAGCCCTGAACAGCGTCTATGCTCAATGGCACATTCGGCGCCGATCCTGCGTTGGCGCCGGATTCTGCCATTCATTACAGGGAAAGTACCGCTTATGAAGCTCCACGCTCTGGCCAAGGCCATCACCCTCGCAACCGTTCTGTCCGCCACCAGCTTCGGCGTGATGGCGGCCGATATACCGCTGTCTGCCACCGTCGAGGCCGATCAGGTCACCACCAAAGTGCTGGCCGTCGATGCGGCCAACCATCAGGTTGTGCTCGAAGGTGCTGAAGGTCGTCAGGTTCACGTACAGCTCAGCGAAAAGGCGAAAAACCTCGCCAACCTTCAGGTCGGCGATCTGGTAAAAGTCGAAGTGCAGCGCTCGGTGGCGGCTTACCTCGATACAGATGTGGATAAAGGTCTGCCTGGCACCGTCGAGCGCAGCGGCGAGCTGCGCAAGGCTCCCGGCACGGATAATCCGGGTGGCGAGGCCTATCGCCAGATTCAGGTGCAACTGAAAATCACCAAAATTGATTTGAAGAAAAACGAAGTGACGCTGGAAAACCCGGCGGGCCAGTCGAAAACCCTCGACGTGAAAAAGCCTGAAATCCAAGCCAAGCTGAAAGATTTGAAAGTAGGGCAGAGCGTAGTTGTCACTTATACCGATGTATTAAAAGTGACCAGTCAGCACGAAAGCTGAGCATTAACTCTACAATATGATTGTTCTTGTACAGATTGTTGTATGAGAACAATCATCTGAAACGAGTGATGCAGCAGCTTGAAAGTTTCGCGAAAGCATTCGTCGATAAATATCTATTAACTTCTTCGTACATAAAATTTACCTTTATGCATGACGACATATGTGCCAACTTCTATTAAAATCCTTCCCGTTCGCCCAGTGTCAGGGCTCTTTACCGGTGCATGGATTGCCAGGCCATTACACTGGGCGAACACCTCTTCGGAGCGGATGTATACAATTTCAGATAAAAAAAGGGCGACTATAAAGTCGCCCTTTTTTGTGTTCGCGATTATACCGATGCCTGCCCCTCAAAGCGTTTGAGGGTGGCTTCGTACATTCTGGTTCTGCGGTGGTTTTTGCCGTAGGTGCCAGCGGCTGCGACGGTTCCTGCCTGGATGTGATCCAGATAGCGGAAAACCTTGCGCGGCGACAGCAGCTTGATGCCGTAGCCCAGAGCGACCATTCGATCCTGCAGGGTGTAACCGGGCACTCGGTCATCCATGCAAAAGTTCAGATCCAGGGACTTCATCAACTTGGCGTTCCACAATGTGCAGAAACTCTTCAGGTGAGTTTCCCGATAAGGTTTTGGCTCTTTACTGCGCAGACCCAACGCAGTTTTCACCCGGCGAATATAGTGTTTGCAAAACCGCGAAGTAAGTCGCCAGGTATCTCTGACAATCCCTCGATTTATTTGCTCGACACACCCGACTGCGGCGATGTCCGCAGACGTTGTGCACTCACGCAGCATCATCGCGAAGACTTCCTTGTCGTAGACAAAGGTGTCGGTGTGCAGCAGAAACAGATAGTCGGTTTCAACTTTTTCCAGCGCCAGATCCAGCGCCTTGCCATGCGCAATATGTCCCGCTTCTTTGCCGGGGGAGGGGCGCTCGATCAGATTGATCCAGTCCAGCGAGCGCAAGTAATCCAGGCTGGCGTCCGCCGAATCATTGTCCACCACCCAAACCGGAATGCGCTGCGCCTGGACATGCTGGCGCAACAACTCCAGGCACATCCGGGTGATGTCCGGGGTTTTGTAATTTACCAATACAAGACTGAAATTCGGCTGCGTAACGGCTGGTAAATCAAACTGGCTCATTCGGGAAGCTCATCCGCGGTTGATCGGCGACAGGTGTCTCTCGGGCCGGGATGCTAGCGACGCAAGCTTAGTTGAAGCTTAATTTGACGTTCAGCAAGCCATTCGAAGTGTGTCGAGCCACGGCATCTCGCGCACGACGCAAGCCGTCCCACAGGCTAAACTGCTCGCCCCTCAGATGCTTCAAGGAAGAAACGGCACCTGCCGTCGCCCCACGGATGAAAACACTTTCCCTCTACCACCCGGCCCTGTACTGGCTGCGCGTGTGGCAAAAAAGACTGTTCCGCCAGATCGCCTGGTACTGCTCCAGCAAACACTACGCACGCCTTGTGGCCGGCGCTGACCGTCTGCCATTTCGCTACCTCAAACACACCTCGAAACTCATCCGCAAACTCGGCGACTCCGACCTCGCCCTGCAACACAACAAAGTCATCAACCTCAAACTCGCCGTCGCCGCCATCGACGGCCTCATCATCGCCCCCGGCGAACACTTCTCCTTCTGCCGCCTCGTCGGCCGCCCAACCCGCAAACGCGGCTACGTCGAAGGCATGGAACTGTCCTTCGGCGAAGCACGACGGGGTGTCGGCGGCGGGATCTGCCAACTGAGCAACCTGATCCACTGGATGGCGATCCACTCACCACTGATCGTTGTCGAGCGCTCCAACCACAGCTTCGATCCATTCCCGGATGAGGGGCGGGTGCTGCCATTCGGTTCCGGCGCGGCGATTTTCTATAACTACGTTGACCTGGTACTGCACAACCCGACGGATCGGAGTTTTCAGTTGAAGTTGAATGTGGGGGAAACGCAGTTGGAGGGGGAATTGTTGTGCCATCGGGTGCGGGAGTATCGGTATCACGTGTTTCAGGAAGGGCACCGGTTTGTGCGGGAGGGAGAATGGGTGTATCGGGAGAATGAAATCTGGCGGGAAGTGCGGGAGAAGGGGCAGGTGGGGGAGTTGGTGGAGAGGGGGAGATTGTATCGGAATCGGGTGGTGGTTAAGTATGAGGTCATGGATGAGTTGATCGGGTAGGGCGCACAAATAGCTACGATGATATTGGCGCCCACTGATCAGTTTCTGAAATAGAGTTCATCCAGTTGGCGTTTGCGTATGGATAGATACTCTTCCCATACTGTGGGGAAGTCTTCATCTTTGGTCAGCGGGAAGGTCAGATAGATGTACCTTCCAACCACACTGATGTATTGCCTCACACGCTTGAAGGCGGGTTGTTCGTAAGCTGCCACGCTTTCGTCATAGGCTTCATGGTAGTGATGGATGCTCACTCGGTGCGGGGCGATCATGCACCGCGAGAAATCGATCACCCAGCAGCTGTCAACGGCTGTGCTCAAATAACCGTAGACACCGTCGCTGGATAGACGAATGCACGAATTAGCCTGGGTGCCGTCGTCATCGTTGACCAAAATGATCTTGTCCGCGAAATAATTGATATTTCTGCCGTCAGGTCCTTGCAGGAGCAAGCTCCAGCCTTCGGCTCCCATGCGGAACTCACCGTTGTTTTCGAAGGTGGCGGTCCAGTTATTGGTGAGTGTGATTTGATGTTTATTCATGGGTGCTCATGTAAACCGAAGGGCCGCAAAGTAATGGGTATAGTTTCTGCCTGAAAATAGAGAGCCAAAGAGTCATGTTTATGAAGGCGATTAGATTGTAAGATAATCGCGTCTATGTAAAAAGAAACTGTGATCTGTACCCGACATTGTCGGTAATGCCTGAATGCACTACTGTCTAAAAAAGTGTCAGTGATCGCATTGCACTACACTGCGCCGTCATTGTTGTATGCCTTAATATTGGCTATACTAATATTTTTTGCTTGGCATGTGGCTACGCAGTTATTTTCAAATTTAATTGTGACTTTGTAGTCTGAGGATTTTCCCTCGATTGTTAAGGTGGTGGTGCCGCTGAAGTTGAAATTCTCTACATTAAAATTTTCTATGTCTACTATGTAGAGCTGAAACTCATACTCGTTGTAATTCTTTGTCAGCCACTTTTTAGGGGCTGCTTGCTCTATTTTGCTGGATAATTTTATGCATATAGAGTTTCCGTCCAGCATTACGTATGACGTACGCATGCTTGAGGGGGAATATGTTTCTCCGAAAATCGACGTCCACTGCTTTTTGTTCGATATTGATGATGTCCACATGTTAGGTTGTTCAAAATGCTTAGTGGTTTCTACTAGATTCTTTGCCTTTGCTAAGTTTTAAATTAGTCGTAGATTCAAGTTTTGCAAAAGGGAAGTATTTGTTTTTAATGTCTTTTGAGGTGTCTGTGGAATATAAATTTGTCCCCTTCGTCTCTTGATTCTTCTTCATTTATTCGATGTCCATAGCTTTTCTATATTTTTCGAATGTGATAACGCATGCTTCATCTTCATCGATTAACTTTTCATAAAAGCTGTCGTCATCAGCCCATTCGCAAAAAACGAGCTGTGTCTTGACTTTTTTATTGTATGTGTCTTTTGAGTTTAGGACCCAATAAGAAGAAAGTTTTTGTTCGGTGATTTCAAAAAAATCTAGTGCGAACGGTTTGGGGTATTCATCGTAAGAGTCTGCGCATATATAAATCCATGGGCAATTATCCCAGAATTCTATACCGTAAACCGTATATTCTTTTCCAATTTTTATGTCAAGCTCACTGTCGCTGATCGAGATGTAACGCTCCAGTCTTGTTGCAGTATCTTGCGTAAAGCTGTTGTCTATTTTGTTTGTTTTGCATCTGACTTTCATTTTTCTTCATAGTCCCCAGGTGGCACGGATGGGTCGTTACCCCATGGTTTTATATCATCAGTGCTGTGTTTTTTAAATTTGAAATCCATTAGCTCTCCGGTATTGGGATCTCGAACATAATGGACGACCGAGTCGTTACCATTTTTGGATTTCACTTTAAGTTCCCATTTGTCCATTCCTTTAAAGTTTGGATCATTCAAGCTTTGGATGATCCTGACACCATGTCCTTCTTTTGCCGCTTGTAAAGTCATCTGATCCTGAATGCTTTTAGGTTGACGGCTCCATTTATCGTGTTTTGGTGGCTCAGGAGGTGGCGGCGAACCTTCCTTTACAATTGCCTTGCTTGCAGGCTTTTCGGCGCTTACCCCGGAGGAGCCATCTTTGCCTCCTGGGCATCCGCTTAACCCCAACGGATCCACCCATCCCGTCGGGTTAGGCACGTATTGGTAGTTGTTCAACCCACCCGCAAGCTTGATCGGGTCCGGTGTCAAAAACCGCCCAGTCCCCGGATTGTAGTAGCGGTGCCGGTTGTAATGTAACCCTGTCTCGGTATCGAAATACTGACCCTGGAAGCGCAGCGGGTTATCGATCTCGCTGACGTCCAGCGCAGCGAGGTTACCGTAGGCGCGGTACTTCGCGGACCACATGATCTCGCCACTGTAGTCGGTGAGTTCCTGCGGTGTGCCCAGATGATCGAGTTGGTAGTAAAACGGCGTGGCTTTGCGCGGGCCTTCGCCGTCGAGCATCGCCAATGGACGGAAGCTTCCCGGTTCATAAATGTAACTGCGGTAGCGGTTTTCCGCGCTTTCGGCGATCAGTCGTTCACCTTGCCACAGGAATTCGGTTGTCTGGCCTTCGACGGTTTTTTCGATGCGTCGGCCGAAGGCGTCGTATTTGTAGGACGCGGTTTTGCCGCTCGGCAGGCTGACGCCTATGAGACGGTGCTGGCAGTCGTAGCGGTATTCAGTGACAAGTTTCTGCCCGGCGCCGCGACGTTCGCGGACGAGGTTACCGTAGGCGTCATAGTCGTAATGGCGGTCGCCCTGCATTAGCAGGCGGTTGCCTTTGACGTTGGCGAGGTTGGCGGTGCCTTCGTTGTTCTGTCCAAGCAGGTTACCCGCCGGATCGTGGGCGAAGCTTTCCGGCGTAGCACCGCGTACGCTGATGAGCCGGTCGAGCGGGTCGTAGTGATAGCTGCGATTGCCCTTGCGGCTGTCATCGATGCCGATGAGGTTGCCGTTGGCGTCGTAGTTGTAGCGACGCTGGAACAGGTTTTTATCACGCTGGCCGACGGTGTGGGCTTGCAGTCGGCCTTGTTCGTCGTACTGGTACTGGCTGAGCAACAGGCCTTGCTGGCGCTGTTGTTCACGACCGGCTCTGAACTGATGGCTGGTCAGGCGTGAACCGTTGAGGTCGATGCTGCTCAGGCGTCCGCCGGACAGGTGGCGGTAGTCGAGTGTGCTGCCGTCAGGGAGACGGCAGTGACTCAGTTGGCCAACGCTGTCGTATTCGTAACGCGTGGTGCCCCAGCCTTGGTGTTCCTCAATGAGGCGGTCTTGCAGGTCGTACTTGTAGGCGAGCGGCCAATGGCCGTCGTCGACGTTTCGCAAATGGAGGGGTTTCAATCTCTATTTGATTGAAAAGTGGCAGGCTGGAAAATAAATCTGTCCCCTTAATCCACTAATTTAATGCGGTATTTAGGGAAATAGAAGAGTTTTAGATTTTGAATTGTTTTAAATATCTATCCTCAGCTATGCCGAAGTCGTGATCTGCAGGTTTCTCAAAGCTGTTCAAGATTAAGAGTGCATCCCTTGAGTCTTAATCGTTTAATTTCCTCATCAAATGTGTACTTTGGCAGATCCTTGTTTTTTAAATCATATTGCTGCCTAAGCAGACGAAATAGTTTTCCTATATTTTTCTTGCTTCTCTCGTCAAGACTTTCGATTAGGTCGTAACTATTGCTTGATAAAAAGGCTATTTTGTTTTTGAGTGTGTAGTAGGCGCTTATGTTGGAGAATAATCCTTCGGCATCTGAATAATCTTCCTTTAAATATTTTGCATAATCTTCAAATACCGATGTAAGTAAGTTTTGTGCGGCTTTCTGGTTCTTTAAAACGCTGCACATTTCCTGCCAGTTGCTAATAAAAAGATGGTCTCCCCAGTCCGAGCCTCGAGCGAAATATTGTCCATTTCCTTTAAAGAAGTCAGAAATCTCGTGAAGATCTAATGCAGTTTCAAAAGTGGTCTTCATTGAAGCTTTTCCCAGTCATCGAAGTTTTTCAACAGTGTTCCAATATCACTGTTGTGAGTGACATTTTCTGAGCCGATTAGAGCTGCTTCCTTGGTTCCGCTTTTGGTAGCTCCTCCTGGAACCCATTCGTTAGGGTAAGCCCCATTTTCACGACCGTTTGGCATCTCGTAGCTGAACCTCGGATCATTGGGCTTTATTTTAACGATGTAGATGCCTTCACCTTCTAGGGATTTTGCACCTAGATTGAGTTCTTTGTTGAGAACATTCCAGTCATTTCCTGCTGCTCTGTATTTTGCAACAACTTCGTCCATTTCTGAGGATAGTCCTACAAATTTTCGTTGTGGAAAGCTAGGATATCTTGAATCCGTGATCCAGCTTTCGATAACTACGAACGACCCTCCTTCTTTTGCAAAGAGCTCTCGGTGCGCATTTACATAACTGTCCGGCAGGTACTCATTGGGGCTTGGGGGGCGATCTGCCTTGTTCATATCAATAATTTCATCGAATTTTTCCTGACTCATAGGTAAGTGGTCAGGTTTTATAGCATTCGCAGAGTTCGTCGGTAATTCGCAATCAGGTCCTGGGCAAGTTGAGCTTAAACCCAACGGATCCACCCACCCCGTAGGATTTGGCACGTACTGGTAGTTATTCAACCCACCCGCAAGCTTGATCGGATCCGGCGTCAGATACCGCGCTGTGTTCGGATTGTAGTAGCGGTGCCGGTTGTAATGTAACCCCGTCTCTGCATCGAAGTACTGACCCTGGAAGCGCAGGGGGTTGTCGATTTCGATGACATCCAGTGCCGCAAGGTTGCCATAGGCGCGGTATTTCGCCGACCACATGATCTCGCCGCTGTAGTCGGTAAGTTCCTGCGGTGTGCCGAGGTGGTCGAGTTGATAGTAGAACGGCGTGGCCTTTAGTGGGCCCTCGCCGTCGAGCATCGCCAAGGGGCGGAAGCTGCCGGGTTCGTAGATATAGGTGCGATAGCGGTTGTCGGCGCTTTCGGCGATCAGACGTTCGCCTTGCCACAGGAATTCGGTTGTATGGCTGTCGACGGTTTTTTCGATACGGCGGCCAAAGGCGTCGTATTTGTATGACGCCGTACTGCCCCCCGGCAGACTTACGCCAATCAGACGATGTTGGCAGTCATACCGGTATTCAGTAACGAGTTTCTGTTTAGCGCCGCGCCGCTCGCGGATCAGGTTGCCGTAGGCGTCGTAGTCGTAGTGGCGGTCGCCCTGCATCAAAAGGCGGTTGCCTTTGACGTTGGCCAGGGTGGCAACCGGCATGTCAGTCTGACCGAGCAGGTTACCTGCCGGGTCATGGGCGAAGCTTTCGGGTGTTGCGCCACGTACGTTGATCAAGCGATCAAGCGGATCGTAATGGTAGCTGCGGTTGCCTTTACGGCTGTCGTCGATGCCGGCGAGGTTGCCGTTGGCGTCGTAGTTGTAGCGACGCTGGAACAGGTTTTTGTCGCGTTGACTGACGCTGTGGGCTTGCAGGCGACCTTGTTCATCGTATTGGTATTGGCTGAGCAGCAGACCTTGCTGGCGTTGCTGTTCGCGACCGGCGCTGAACTGGTGGGAAGTCAGGCGTGTGCCGTTGAGGTCGATGCTGCTCAAGTGCCCACCAGGTTGGTGGCGATAATCGAGTGTGCTGCCATCCGGCAGGCGGCAGTGATTGAGCTGTCCGATGCTGTCGTATTCGTAACGCGTGGTGCCCCAGCCCTGATGCTCGGTGATCAGCCGATCCTGCACATCATATTCATAAGCAAGCGGCCAATGACCATCGTCCACGTTGACCAGACGGCCAAGTACATCGTAGCTATAGTGAATTTCCTCGCCGTTGGGCAGGGTCTTCACCAGCAGTCGGCCGGCAGCGTCGCGTTGGTACTCGGTGACCAGTTCGCTGCCGTCATCGCCGAATTCGGTTTTCTTCAACAACTGGCCGTTGAGGTCGTACTCGTAGGCAGTGCGGCGTCCGTCGAAACCGGTTTCTTGCTGGATCAGCCCGTTCGAGTAGTAATCCAGCTGATAGTGTTCGCCGCGTTCGTTTTCGATGTCGGTGAGCAGAAGGCGCGCATTGTCGTAGCGATAACGCAGTTGACTGCCGTCCGGGTTGATACGACGGCTGACCAGGTGCAGGTTATCGGCATACTCGTAACGGGTTACACGGCCCAGTTCGTCGCGTTCAGCCGTGACGCGACCGTACGGGTTGTAGGTAAACGCGCGGGTGGCACCACCGGGCAGGATGACCTGTGCCAGTCGATTTGCAGCGTCCCATTGGTAGTGGGTGATTGCACCGGTTTCAGCTTGACGTGTGATCTGCCGACCGAGTGCGTCATAGCGATATTTGCGTTGACCGCCGTCGGGCAGGCGCTCCTCCAGCAACTGGCCGAGGTTATTCCAGCCGAGTTGATGACGGCTGCCATCAGGGTGTCTGATTTCCAGCAAGCGTCCCTGGCGATCGTAGCTGTAGTGCGTTGAGTTGCCATCCGGATCAATTTGTTCGGTGATATCGCCCTGTTCATTGCGCCAGTAAATCCATTTGGCCGGGCCACGGTTAACCACACGGACGTAGCCGTGGTAGTACTCGTAGGAGGTCGGCATGTCTTCCGGCGGGATGACCGCGACCAGTCGACCCGCTTCGTTGTACTGGTATTCAGTAACCGCCCCCAGCGGATCCTTTTCGGCGATCAACCGGCCTTGATCGTCGTAAGCCTTGAGGTGTTCCGCGCCATCCGGATCGACCTTGGCTACGAGCCGAGCCTTGTCGTCGTGGGTGTAGACCTCTTCGCTGCCATCGGCGTTGGTAACCGTAACACTACCTTTGTCATCCCAGGCGTAGTGCGCGTCCATCTGCGAGAAGCTGGCCCAGTGATGGATGCAACGCGCTGACTTGCCTTCCTTTTCCCATTCCCAGTAGAAGCTGGCGCCACCGGCGAGTTGTCGCTGGAGAATGACATTCTGTTCGTTGTAAGTGTAACGCTCCGACTCACCGGCAGCGTTTGTGGCTTTGATCAGGCGTTGTTGAGCATCGTACGTGTAGGTGATAAGCGTCTGGACGGTGCTCCATGCATCTTCCAGATTGTCTGCCGGGACGAATTGCTGATGGTCGATGGCGACGATGTGCTTGCGGTCATACCGAACCAAAAGGGCTCGACCGGCCCCGTTATCCACTCGCTTGATTCGGCCGTGGATGTCACGGGTGATGTGCAGGCGATTGTCGTATTTGTCGCTGATGGCGATCAGCGTCGCGCCTTTGCTGTTGAAGCGGAAGTGATAGAACTGCTTACGTTCAACAGCCTGTGTGAGGATTAGTTCAGAAGGATCGTTGCCGATGAAAATCGCGGCTTCCGAAAGGCTGTTGGTGATGGCCGGACGCTGCTCGCTCGGCATAGGAAAAGTCGTGACACGATTTTCGTGGTCGGTCCAGACGACTTCATCGCCATTGATGTCGACCCGTTGGGCGAGGGCATGGCTCCAGCCAAAGCCGAGGCCGCAATCCATTTCCGCCGCACTGGTGCGATAGAGACGCGTCCAGGTGAAGGGCAGCAAACCGCCGAGTTCGCCGTCGGTAAGTGTCAACAATTCTTCGCCGGTGACCATCGAAACCGGACAGCCATTGGTGCATGTCTTTTTTGCACACGAAGCACTTTTGTCGTCGGGTGTCTTGGATTGATCAGGTGCGTCGTCGATCTTTTCCTTTGGCTCAAGCGAAGTTTGTTTCTGCTTTTTGTCCCGAGGAAACGAGGAGGCGTCCTTGACCTCTTGTTTCGGTGTATCTGAAGTTTTCGGCAGCGGGCCTTTTGCTGGTTGCTCCGCTACCTGGCTTTTCGGTGCGGCCTTGGTTGGTTGGGGTTTGGGCTTGGGCGCTTCAGTGGCTGCCTCATCGATCTTCAATGCTGCCGTTTTGGCAGGCTTCATCGGTACATTTTTGGCGCTGGCGATGATTGGCTTCGACACTTCAGCATGGGCGGGCAGGGCGTGTTTATTGCTGAGCGTCATTAGAGTGGAGGCAAGATCTTCCAGGTACTTGACCGCTTCTCCCGACTTGACCGTGGATAGGACTTTTGTCCCTGCTCTTACAGCCAGTCCGGCACCACCCGTTAGGCAGATGCCCACCAGTACGTTGATCAGAAACTCCGAAGCAATTGCCGTCATTACGTCGACGATTACCTGCGGCGGGAGCATGCCGACCCACGCCACAATCGCCGAGACGTAGATGAACATCAGCGGCTCGTCGCTTAGGATCAGCAACCCTGAAGCGATGGACTCTTTCGACGCAGCATAGAGCTTGTCGATTTCGATGTCCGAGAGATATTTTTTGAGTTTCGCGTAGTTTTTTTGCGGATTAGCGAGCAGCTCGAACAGGCTTTTGATGTCGTCCCACAGACGAAGCAGAGCTTTCTCAAAACCATCCAGTGCCCGTTTGAGCAAAATGACCGAACGCCCGGCGCGGTCTGCCGCCGAGTAGCTGGCCCATTGCGGCTGAAACTTGCTCGACCATTCGCTTTGCAGCCAGCTGTCAAGTTTGCCGATAACGCCTTGATAGGAGTCATAGAGTGCTTTGACGTCGTTCTGCGAGACATTGGGAAAGAATGTGATGCGATAGGTCTGACCCTTCTTGCAGCCTTCAACCACCTTGATGCCGCTTGGACCGATCATGGTTTCGATAACCGGTCCGGTAACGTCGTCGTAGAAGGTGCCCTTGGTCACAGGCTCGAGTTTCACCGGAGTATTGCCGATAGGGACAAATCGCGCAGACTCAAACATATGGATCAGTGTGAAATCACCCACCAGTGGGCAGGTCGCATAGGTTTCCACGGCGCCGGTTTTAGTCTTGCGCTTAGTCACGCTGACTTCATTGCCGACCTTGAAAGTCTGGTCGACATCTAGCGCCCAGCCTGTCCAGAAACCGTCAGCCCAATCCTTGTAATCGCTCAGGCAGTTTTTGAAGTCTTTGAGAATCAGGCTCACGTCAGGTGTTTTGGCATCCAGCACGCGCAGGACCAATGTACCAATCGGGGTATTCATGACGTGACTTCCTTTGTCAGCTCAGCGGCAAGACGCTCTGCCATTTCTTCTGTATTTGGGTTTTGGCGTACGAAGCGCTCGACCTTTCTACGCAGGTTGGCTTCGGGGAATTCGAAGTACAACTCCGGACAATCCTCTGATAGCCACTGCATCAGGTTCTCGACGACAGTGGTGTGATCCTTTTTAGCGAGGGCATCCAATAGCGTTTGGGGAATCTCCCACCAGGGCCACTCTTTTGCGGGAGGTACCGCTCTTCGGCCGACTTCGAGAGTCTGTCCGTTAATCAGGTAACGTTGGAACACGGGCAGCAACTCACCTGCGGTAGCACCTAAACCTTCGATGATCGGATGAAAATGTCGACCATCCCAGAACCTGAAAAACACTTCAGTAGCGTCCGGCATTTTTACCTGAGTCAGGCTGCGCAAATGCTCCAGCACCGTTTCCGGCGCGCAGGTAGATACCGCTAGCCAACCCCAATCCAAGGCATCGGTTTCAGTAATCCATTGCAGAAAACTGGCATTGGGGCTGATCTCGGCGAGATACGGCATTACGGGAAGCCAATCGGCGTAAGGCGTTCCACTCCAAATAGGCTGCAGTTGTGGTGCGGCATCTTGCTGATAGAAGGGCTTGAGCGGCTCGGCATCGCTCGCTGCGCTGACGATCAGGTACAGGCGCTCGCCAGTCTGCAGCGGCTGTTGTGCCAGCCAGTCCTTGGGTGTCAGTCGATCAGATGGCACAGGCACCTGCCTTGCATTTTTCGCATTCTTCGCAGAACGGCGCGTTACGTTTGAGGGTGTTGATCTGGGCCGGGGTCAGGACCTGACCGGCCTTGTCGGCGTCGGCCTGTTTCAGCACGCCGGGCATAAGCGGGGCGGCGCCGGTGCCGCTGCCGGGGCTGCCGCCGGAGTTCATGTTGATCACCGGGCCGCTCAGGGTCACGCCGCCGGCGTCGATCTTGATGAAGCTGCCGCCGCCGACCAGGGTCAGTTCTGCGCCGGCCTCCATCACCACTTTCATGCCGCTGCTGAGGTGGATTTCCTGGCCGGCGTCGATGAACTGGCCGGTGCCGATCTTGATGTGCTGGTTGACGCCCACGGTCAGGTGGTCGTTGGCGCGGGCTTCGACTTTGCGGTCGGCGTAGACAGTGTGGTGTTCTTCGGCCTTGAATTCGGTGTAGCTGTTTTGCTCGACGGTGTCGTGGCGTTCGTTACCGACGCGGATCTTCTGGTCGTGCTCGATGTTTTCGTCCCAGTCACGCTGGGCGTGGAGGAAGATCTGCTCCTGACCTTTCTTGTCTTCGATGCGCAGCTCGTTGTAGCCGCCACCGCCCATGGAACTCAGGGTCTTGAAGGTGCTGCGGGTCTTGTTTGCCGGCAGCTCATACGGGACGGTGTTTTCCTTGTGGTACAGGCAGCCGCTGATCAGCGGTTGATCGGGGTCGCCTTCAAGGAAGGTCACCAGCACTTCCATGCCGATGCGCGGGATGGCGATGCCGCCGTACTGGGCGCCGGCCCAGGCGCTGGAGACGCGCAGCCAGCAACTGGTCTTGTCGTCGGCCTGGCCTTCGCGGTCCCAGTGGAACTGGACTTTGACCCGGCCGTACTCGTCGCAGTGAATCTCTTCACCTTTGGGGCCGGTGACCACGGCGCTCTGGCTGCCGAGGATGCGCGGTTTCGGGTGGCGCAGCGGTGGGCGGTTGGGCACGTCCCAAGGGGTCGCCTGGAAACGGTTGCGATAGCCCTGATGGAAATCGTCCTTCAGCGCGGTGGTGTCGCTGGTCACCGACTCTTCGAGCACCTGCGGCTGCTTGCCTTCATGCAGGACTTCGGTGAGCAGCCACAGGTCGTTCCACTTGGCCTTCGGGTGTTCGGTCAGGGCGAGGAAATGGCCGCTGACCAGCAGCGGCTGATCGCTCTTGCCTTCGGCGAGCTGGAAGTCGCTGCGGTGGCGTTCGAGGGCGCGTTTGGCCAGGTGTTTGCCGCGCTCGCGGTCGATGAAGCGGCCCGGGTAGTCGTAGTCTTCGAGGTCGGGCAGGGCGTCGCCACGGTTTTCGCTTTCCAGCGTCAGACGCGGTTTTTCGAAGTCGTAGTCGCGGCGGGTGGTGCGGCTGGTGCGGGTTTCCAGGCGCAGGTCGAAGCGCTTGATCACCGGGTTGCTGGCGACCATGCCGGAGTCTTGCTGGTAGGCCACTGGCTGGAGTTTCGGGAACACCGTCTGGTCATCGCCGAACACCAGCTTGTGCGCCGTGGCGCTGTGCTGGAAGTGGTAGTGAATACCTTCTTCCTCGCACAGGCGCTGGATGAAATGCAGGTCCGATTCATCGTATTGCACGCAGTAGATGCGCTCGGGATAGATCGAACCGGTCTTGAATTCGTAGGCGTTGCTCTGGATACCGTGTTCTTCGAGGACCATGCCGATGATTTTCGGCACCGTGAGGTTCTGGAAGATGCGTTGATTGACGCGATGCGCCAGGTACGACAGTTGCGGGCGCAGGGTTACCGAATAACGGGTCAGGCGCTTGCCGGAATCGCCTTGCGCGGCGCGGTAGATCTGGCCGTGGATGCCGCTGCCATCGGGCGACAGCTGCAGAAAGGCCGGTTTGTGCAGCAGGGTTTCGAGGTCCAGCGACGGCTGCTCACTGACCAGCTCCACCTCAAAGACAAAAGGCTGGCTGATGGCTTCCCGGCCGGTCAGGGTAAATACCTGAAAATCGGCGGAGAGCCCTTCGATGGTCAGGGCAAAGTGGGTTTCATTGGCCGGCGCGAACATCCCTTGTTCCTCGTGCTGTACAGCGGCGTTCGTCGACGGCCGCAAAAAAGCGGCTCAACGTACGCGAAATTCTGGAGGGGCGTAAACAACATCGACCAGCAGGGCTGGTCGATGCTTGTAACGATCAGCCGTAATTAAACGACTGGAGCACGCCAGTCATCGGAACCCGAAGTACCGGATACTTCGTGGGTCCAGGTGATTTTACGGTAGGTGAACTGCACTTCTTCCAGGTGGGTGAAGTGCGAGTTGCCTGGATCCTGGCAGTTGTGCATTTTGTTGTTGATGGCGACGATGATCGCGTCTTCCAGTTTGGTGGTGTAGTAGTGCTCTTGAGTACCTTGAGCAGAAGTACGGTACCACTGGATAACGATTTCGCTCATGCGCTCGCCGGAGGTCAGAGCAGCTTGCAGCAGAGGCGAAGCCTTGTCGTAGACCTTGGTGATGATCACTGGCTTGTGAACGCGCTGACCGGTTGGCTGACCGGATTGTGGGTCACGCGGGATGATCACGTCGTGGCTGAAAGCCTGAACCATGACCTGGTCTTCGTGGCCTTCCTGGTAGGTGTTGCCAACGGAGTCGGCGGTGAAGGCGCCGGCAGTGATCAGGCCTTGTTTTTCGCCGGTAACCGACATGTACGCTGGTGTTGCCATGGGGTGCTCTCCTTGCGGATAAATTTAGGGTGCCCGGGAGGCGAAATCGCCCGGTGGGTGCCTGACTGTTATCAAGGAGCGTGCCAGGTTTATCGAAGGTCCCGGCAGCCGGGGGTGAAGCAGCTCTAGCCTGCGTTATGACCGATGTTTTTTGCTGAATCGAAGTGGAAAGTGCGCAACTTCTTGCGCAGTACTGCGCAAGAAGTTGCGCACTCGGCTGCGGGCCACGTGCCTCAAGGCCTGCAACGCGATGACCAGGGTTTTTGGGCCGGACAAGTGCGCAAGAAGTTGCGCAGTAAGGCCAAGTGCCAGCGTCGAGCGCTTGAAACGATTCGCCCTGCGCGACGGTCAATCACTCACGACCGCGCCAACGGCGTCCGCACCCTACCCCACAGCGAGTGAGATCGACATGAAAATCCTGATGGTTTTAACGTCCCACGATCAATTGGGTGATACCGGCAAGAAAACCGGTTTCTGGCTGGAAGAATTTGCCGCGCCGTATTACGTGTTCAAGGATGCCGGCGCGCAACTGACGCTGGCCTCGCCCAAGGGTGGCCAGCCACCGCTGGACCCGAAGAGTGACGAACCGGACGCGCAGACCGCCGCCACCGAGCGCTTTCGCAAGGATTCCGCCGCGCAGTCGGCGCTGTCCTCCACGGTCAAGCTGGACACGGTGAAGGCTGCGGATTTCGGTGCCGTGTTCTATCCCGGCGGACACGGCCCGCTGTGGGATCTGGCTGAAGACCGTCATTCGATTGCGCTGATCGAAGCGTTTTACAACGGTGGCAAGCCAGTCGCAGCGGTGTGCCATGCGCCCGGTGTGTTGCGCCATGCCAAAGGTGCGGACGGTCAGCCGCTGGTCAAGGGTAAGCAGGTGACAGGGTTTACCAACAGTGAAGAGGGGGCGGTAGGGCTGACCGATGTGGTGCCGTTTCTGGTGGAGGATGAGCTCAAGGCCAAGGGTGGGATTTTCTCCAAGGGCGCGGACTGGTCGAGCTACACCCGTGAAGATGGATTGTTGTTGACGGGGCAGAATCCGGCGTCGTCGGAGGAGACGGCGTTCGCGTTGTTGTCACGCTTGCGCTAGAAGCAAAAGCAAAAGATCGCAGCCTGCGGCAGCTCCTACAGGGGGAAACACATTCCATCTGTAGGAGCTGCCGCAGGCTGCGATCTTTTGATCTTTCAGCGCGAAAGCGCTGCCAGACACTCCTCAATCGAACGCCGCTGCGTCTCGGCATACAACTCCAACTCATCAATGGTCGCACGCCCCAGCGCTTGTTCGAATGCCTGGCGGTTCGAGTGTTCGCCATAGTGCGTCTGCGCGGCATCCCCAAGGTTCGACTGAAAAATCCCCGCCGCACTCACCGGCAGGAAATCTTCGTACACCAACGGTTCCGCTTTCACATGGCCCTCACGGAGCAAATCCTCCAGCGATGCCGACGTGAGGCTACCCGCTGTCAGGCCTTTTTCGGTAGGGAAGTAGCGAAAATACGCCAGCTCCTGTTCGCGCATGCCGTCGACGCTGTCAGGAAACTCGCCAAAGTGCTGGGTCATCAGCTCGTTGTAGCGTGCGGCGTTACCTTCGTTGGGGAAATCACCGAGTTCATCGCGCGCGGCATTCAGCAAGCGGTCATACAGCGCCCGGCCTCTGGGCGTCAGCGCCGCGCCGCGTTGTTCGATCTCGCCGAAGCGTGCGCTGTGACTGCCACGGGTGTAGTGCTGGTCGGTGAAGGCAATCGGCTCGTCGAGCGCCTTGAAACTGGTCTGGCGCAGCAGGATCGGACATTGCCGGCGCGGTGGGCCTTCGATCACCGCTTTCGGGGTGATGCCGTGCACCGGCATTTGCGCCTGCACGCTGTCGATGTCCAGCGTGCGCGGGGTCAGGTGATTGATGTGCGGGCCTTTGAACGCCACCACATCGGCGATCAGACGATGCTGAGCGCTGAGGGTCTGGTACTGCGCGGCGGTGACGGTTGCGCTGTGATGCCAGCGAAAGGTCTCCAGGGCCTGCAGGACAAATTCCTCCGCTTCAGGCTCATTCAGCCCTCCCGCTGACTCAGCCCGCTCGATCAGGCGCAATGCCGCAGGGGTAAAGATCGAACGCTGATTCAGCACCGATTCGGCAAACGCCCGCAGCTCGGGATCTTCGATCAGTTCCAGGCGCAGCAACGAGGTGAACACTCGAAACGGACTGACCTGCAGCGCCGCTTCATGCACCGCGCGAAACGCCGTGGAGTGCACCGGCACACCCGCCGGGGTCAGGTCGTAATAACCCACCGGTTGCATGCCCATCACCGCGAACAAACGGGTGAGGGTCGCCAGCTCCTTGGCCGTACCGACGCGGATGGCGCCGTGGCGCTCCATGTCCAGCCGTTCGATTTCACCGGTGCTGTCGAGCTGCCGTGCGATGTCCGGCTGAGCGGCCAACACTTCGCGGTTGGTCTGCTCCACCAGCTCCATCAGCGCGCCGTACAACGGCACTTCTTCGCGGTACATGTCGGACATCGCTTTGGAGAAGCGTTGGCGGATCAGGTCGGGGCTGACGAAAGGCTGCACGGTCATGAAAAAAATTCCTGCCACGGTCACGGGTTGGATGGAGGAAAAGATCGCAGCCTTCGCCGACGGCGGCAAACGAAGAATCCTACGAACTTCATTCTGCCAACGACTGATCCACCAGTTCGATCCAGTGCACAACCTGCGTGCGCCCGGCGCCGGCCAGATGATTCTGGCAACCGATGTTGGAGGTGACGATCAAGTCCGGGCGATCACTCTCCAAGGCGTTGAGGCGGTTGTCGCGCAGTTGCCGGGCGAGGGCCGGTTGCGTCAACGAATAGGTGCCCGCAGAACCGCAACACAGGTGCCCGTCCGGCACCACTGTGAGGTTAAAGCCCAGCCGGGTCAGCAGCGCTTCCACCGCGCCGCCGAGTTTCAGCGCATGTTGCAAGGTGCAGGGACAATGCACGGCGATCCGCCGTTGGCTGGCGGCACATATTGTCTGCAGGGGTTCCTGCGCGAGAATCTGCACCAGATCCAGCGTACGTTCGCTGATCCGCCGCGCCTTGTCGGCGTAGCGCGGATCCTGCGCCAGCAAATGCCCGTAATCCTTGATGAACGCGCCGCAACCGCTGGCCGTCTGCACGATGGCTTCGGCGCCGTTTTCCAGGTGCGGCCACCACGCGTCGATGTTCTGCCGGGCACGGTCGAGGCCTTTGGCCTGGGCATCGAGGTGATAGTCCAAGGCTCCGCAACAACCGGCCTCGGCCACCGGGGTGACGCTGATCCCCAACCGATCCAGCACCCGCGCCGTCGCATCGTTGGTGTTAGGCGACAGGCCCGGTTGCACGCACCCCTCGAGCAGCAGCACCCGCCGTGCATGGCGCGGGGCAGGGCGTGTACCGGACGCTGGCGAGCGCTGCGGCAATTTGCTTTCGAACAGGCGCGGCAGCAAAGGCCGGAACGTCGTGCCGACCCGCAACAAGCCCTTGAACACCCCGGGGTTCGGCGCCAGTGCGCGCAGACCCTCGCGCAACAAGCGCTGGGCGGCGGGGCGCGGCACGGCCTGATCGACCACCGCTCGGCCAATGTCGAGCAGGTTGTGATAGTCGACACCGGACGGGCAGGTGGTTTCACAGTTGCGACAGGACAGGCAGCGATCCAGATGCAACTGAGTCTGTGCGGTGGCCGGCGCGCCTTCGAGCACTTGCTTGATCAGATAAATGCGCCCGCGCGGCCCGTCGAGTTCATCACCGAGCAACTGATAGGTCGGGCAAGTGGCGTTGCAAAACCCGCAATGCACGCAGGTGCGGAGGATTTTTTCCGCCTCGGCAGCGCGCGGCAGTTGTCGGGACTCTTCGCTGAGGGTGGTTTGCATGGCTAGAACTCCGCGTACATCCGGCCGGGGTTGAGCAGCCCTTGCGGGTCGAGTTGCGCCTTGAGTTGCCGGTGATAACGCATGAGCGTCGGGGCTAGCGGCTGGAACGGCGTGTCGCTGGCGCCATGGGTAAAGCAGGTGGCGTGCCCGCCGAGTTCCTGAGCAAGAATCTGGATGTGCTCGTGATCGGACTTCAGCCAGCGTTGCGCACCGGCCCACTCGATCAGTTGCTGGCCGGGCAAGTCCTGCGGTCCGAGATTGTTCGGCAGCGACAGGCGCCACAGCGGCAGGCCCTCATCGAAAAAGCTCAGGCGTTGCTCGTTCAAGTCACGCCAGAACGTCGAATCCAGTGGTTCGCCGCCGAGCCGTTGATGCGCGGCGGTGACCGAGCCTTCGCCGCCCTCAAGGCGCAGATACAGGCTTTGCCCGTCATGACAGGCGCCGCTGATCGGCAACGGTTGCTGTCCCCACTCGGCCAACCTGGCCAGCGCCCGCGCGCAGTCGATATCGAGACGGATGCTCAGGCATTGACGCGGTTTCGGCAGGACTTTCAGCGAGACTTCGGTCAGCACCCCGAGACAACCAAAACTGCCGGTCAACAGGCGCGAGAGGTCGTAGCCGGCAACGTTTTTCATCACCTCGCCACCGAACCGCAGGTGCTCGCCGAGACCGGTGATGACTCGGGTGCCGAGGACAAAATCGCGCACCGAACCTGACCAGGGCCGCCGTGGCCCGGACAGTCCGCAGGCGATCATCCCGCCCACCGTGGCGTTTTCGCCGAAAGCCGGCGGCTCGCAGGGCAGCATCTGCCCGGCCGCGTCGAGCGCCGCGAGCAGCTCGCGCAATGGCGTACCGGCGCGCACGCTGACCACCAACTCGGTCGGTTCATAGCGCACGATGCCGCGATGCGCGCGGACATCGAGCACTTCACCGGCCACCTCGCGGCCGAGAAACGCCTTGCTGTTACCGCCCTGTATCTTCAGCGGCGTGGCGTTGGCCCGGGCCTGGTTGACCTGCTCGAGCAGCGCGCTGCTGGCGTCGAAATCAGCCATCAGAAACGCTCCAGTTCGGGAAATGGCAGTTGCCCGGCATGAATGTGCATGGCGCCAAATTCCGCACAGCGATGCAGAGTCGGGATGTTCTTGCCGGGGTTGAGCAGGCCTTGCGGGTCGAACGCGGCTTTTACCGCGTGGAACAGGGTCAGTTCAGCGCTGTTGAACTGCGCGCACATCTGATTGATTTTCTCGCGGCCGACCCCGTGTTCACCGGTGATGCTGCCGCCAACCTGCACGCACAATTCCAGAATCTTCCCGCCCAACGCTTCGGCGCGATGCAGTTCGCCGGGCTGGTTGGCGTCGAACAGAATCAGCGGGTGCATGTTGCCGTCGCCGGCATGAAACACGTTGGCCACGCGCAAGCCGTATTCGGCGCCGAGGCGGGCGATGCCTTGCAACACGCCGGGCAATTCGCGGCGCGGGATGGTACCGTCCATGCAGTAGTAGTCCGGCGACAAGCGGCCGATCGCCGGAAAGGCGTTTTTGCGCCCGGCCCAGAAGCGCACGCGCTCGGCTTCATCGCGGGCCTGCCGCACGTCGCTGGCGCCGGCCTGAAGCATGACCTCGCGCACCCGCAGGCAATCGTCGTGGACATCGGCTTCGACGCCATCGAGTTCGCACAACAGGATTGCCTCGGCATCGACTGGGTAACCGGCGTGAATGAAGTCTTCGGCGGCGCGGATCGCCAGGTTGTCCATCATCTCCAGGCCGCCGGGAATGATCCCCGCAGCGATGATGTCGGCCACGGCGCGGCCAGCCTTTTCCACCGAGTCGAAACTGGCCAGCAAGACTTTGGCGACCTGCGGTTTGGGCAGCAGTTTGACCGTGACTTCGGTGATGATCCCCAGCAACCCTTCGGAACCGGTGAACAGCGCCAGCAAATCGAAACCCGGCGCGTCGAGGGCTTCGCTGCCCAGTGTCAGGCGCTCGCCTTCGATACTCAGCACTTCGATTTTCAGCAGGTTATGCACGGTCAGGCCGTACTTGAGGCAATGCACGCCACCGGCGTTTTCCGCGACGTTGCCGCCGATCGAGCAGGCAATCTGCGACGACGGATCCGGCGCGTAATACAGGCCGAACGGCGCGGCCGCCTGGGAAATCGCCAGATTGCGCACCCCGGGCTGAACCCGCGCGGTACGGGCCGCCGGGTCGATGTGCAGAATATTGTTGAAACGCGCCATCACCAGCAGCAGGCCTTTTTCCAGCGGCAGCGCACCGCCCGACAACCCGGTGCCAGCACCCCGGGCAACCACCGGCACGTTGTGTTGATGGCAGAGCTTGAGCAGGGTCTGCACCTGATCGAGCCGTCGGGGCAGGGCGACCAGCATCGGTGTGGTGCGATAGGCCGAGAGGCCGTCGCATTCGTAAGGCTTGAGTTCGTCTTCACGCCAGAGCAGGTCGAGATCCGGGAGGGCGCGCTGCAGGGTTTTCAGCAACTCGGCCTTGTTCACCTCCGGTAGCGGGCCATCGAGGCGTTCGTCGTAGAGAATGTTCATTTCGACCTTCCGATTTTTTGTCGCCGGGAGGGTTTTTTGTGGCGAGGGAGCTTGCTCCCGCCGGGCTGCGCAGCAGACCTGAGATCGATACCGTGGCGAGGCAGGCTAGTCGCATGCGCTGGATCAGGGCCGCTTCGCGCCCCAGCGGGAGCAAGCTCCCTCGCCACAATGCCAGCGGTAGGTTTCATCGCTGGTTTCCCAGAAACTCCCGATACAACCGCGCGGTATTCCCCGGTTGTTCGACCATCGGCATGTGCCCGACACCGTCCCACACTTCGACCCGCAGATTGGCGATGCCCTTGCTCCACACCGGCACGCTGCTGACGTCGATCAAGCGATCCTTGCGCCCCCACAGCAGCAGCGCCGGGCATTTGATATCGGCCAGTTTCGGCTCCATCGGCGGGCTGGCGCGGAAGTCGCGGAAGATCTCTTCCAGTTCATCGCGCTGGCGTTCGTATCGCTGGGCGATGGCATCCAGCACCAGTCCGGGCACCCAGGGTGGCGAGGCCATGGTCATCGCATAAAACTGGCGAAACTCTTCCCGGGAGTTGATCAGGAACGGGTTATGCCCACGGGCCAGATGACGCTCCATGTCGCTGGCCTGCGGCGCGGTGACGCCGGCCGGGTCGATCAGTGCCACCGAGGCAATCCGCTCCGGGTAAGTTGCTGCAAGCCACGCTGCGATGTAGCCACCCATCGAGTTGCCGATCACGTGGACTTTCTCCACGCCGCAGACGTCGAGCAACTGGATCATGCGCTTGGCCTGCAGCGCAATGTCGTAGCCGCCGCCGGCCTTGAACCCGGTTTCCCCATGACCGGCGATGTCCGGAATGATCACCCGGTACTGGCGGACAAAATGCCTGGCGAAGCGCAGCCACAGATTTTTCTCGGCACTGTAGCCGTGCAGCATCAGGATCGCGCTGGCCGCTTCATAGGGGCCACCCTGCCAGGTCGACACCGTCATTTCGGCAATCGGCACTTCGATTTTATGCAGCTTGTATAACCTGGCCTCGAGCGCTGTGCTCAGGTCATACAGCCAATGCCCGACCGCCGGGTAACTCAACCAGCTCCAGGCCACGAAAACCGCGAGAGCGACAAACAGCACAAGCATCGACGTCTTCCTTTTACGTGTTCAGGACAGAATGTGGTCAGCCGGTTTCAGCGCCCGGGTCAACCGGTAGTAGCTGAAACTGAAGCCCGGAAAAATCGCGATCACATGACCGCTTTTGCTCTGATACCAACTGTGACAGCCGCCGGACTTCCACACCGTGCGTTCCATCTCACGGTGGATCATTGCAGTGTAGGTACGTTCCGCTTCGGGGCGCACTTCGATGCTGCGCAGCCCTTTTGACTGCAGGGTATGGATGCAGTCGAGGATGTAGTTCATCTGCGCTTCGATGATGAACAGCGCCGAGGTATGGCCGATGCCGGTGTTCGGGCCGGTGACGATAAACAAGTTGGGAAAGTCCGGCAGGCTGGTGCCCAGGTAGGCGCGCGGGTACTGCGCCCAGACGTCCTTGAGTTGCACGCCGTGCTTGCCGGTGACCGGGTAAGAGACCACGCCGTCGGTGGCGTCGTAGCCGGTCGACCAGACAATCAAATCGACGTCGATGTGCTGGCCGTCCGTGGTGGTGATCCCGGTTTCATCGATTTCGGCGATGCCTTGTTCACGGCTGTGCAGCGTGACATTGGGCCGGGTCAGCGCCGGGT
Organism: Pseudomonas sp. B21-051; assembly: GCF_024748795.1. Classification (NCBI taxonomy): domain Bacteria; kingdom Pseudomonadati; phylum Pseudomonadota; class Gammaproteobacteria; order Pseudomonadales; family Pseudomonadaceae; genus Pseudomonas; species Pseudomonas sp. B21-051. Next base: position 3,793,747 of record NZ_CP087166.1, on the reverse strand, counting down.
AATAGGTGCTGGAGAGCAGGATGCGCTTGCAGCCGATGGTGAAGTCCGGGGTGAGTTTTGCGCGCAACAGCGGATCCGGCACCTGTTGCTTGAGAAAGCGCAGGGCCTGGCGCTGAACCAGGTGAATCGCCGGTTTCGAATATTTGAAGGCGATGACCCGTGTTTCGAATTGCCAGTAGAGCAGCCAGCGCAGCAGCTTGTAAGCCGGTTTCACCCCCAGCAGCCAGCGCTGGAAAGGCCCGAACGTGCGATCGGCGCGCGGCAGCACCCAATGTGGCGTGCGCTGGAACACGTGCAATTGCTCGACCTCGGCGGCAATCGCCGGAATCACCTGCGCGGCACTGGCGCCGCTGCCGACGATGGCCACGCGTTTACCACGGTAGTCGTAGCTGTGATCCCAATTGTTGGTATGAAAAGTCTTGCCTTCAAAGCGATCCAGGCCGGGGAAGGGTGGGATCAACGGTTGGCTCAACGGCCCGGAGGCGTTGATCACGAACTGCGCGTAAAAAATCCCCTTGCTGGTATGCACCGTCCAGCGCTGTTCGGCGTCGTCCCATTCGATGCGTTCGACGTTGGTTTGCAGCGCCACGCGCTCGCGCAGGCCGAAGCGCTCGATGACGTGTTCGGTGTAGTGATGCAATTCGGCCTGGGCGGCGAACATCTGTGTCCAGGGAAATGGCGCAAACGACAACGAATAAAGCGGCGACGGCACATCCACCGCCGCACCGGGGTAGGTGTTCTGGCACCAGGTGCCGCCGAAGAAGTCCCTTCTTTCCAGCAAGCGAAAATCGTCGATTCCGGCCTTGAGCAAGTTGACCGCCGCACATTGGCCGCCAAATCCGCTGCCGATGATCAACACTCGGTAGGTCTGCATGGGCCTCCTTCTTATAGTCGTTTTTCCGTTTTCGTCCTTTCAGGTATAGCCAAAAATTTGCCCTGTGCGCGACGGCGATGGCGCGGTATTCAGCGGCTGGCCGGTGATAGCTATTTAACGACTGCCTGTTAGACTTCCAGCACATCGGTCTGACGGTGTGCGCAGGTTCCGTTGAGTGGTCGAGGCCCTTATGCGAAACAAGGGGGGAAAGGGACTTTCATTGGCCAGGAGGCTTTATACATCGCGAACCCTCGGGCTGGTGCTGGGGCTGTTGTGCGTGAGCGCGGCGATGTACCCGCTCGACCCGCCGCTGTGGGTCTGGGCGTTGATGCTGTTCAATGGCCTGCTCTGGCCGCACCTGGCGTTTCAATGGGCTCGTCGTGCCAGCGTTCCTTACCATGCGGAACACCGCAATCTGTTGATTGACGCCTTTATGGGCGGCTTCTGGGTCGCCGCCATGCACTTCAATCCACTGCCCAGTGCCACCACCGTTTCGATGATGGCGATGAATAACGTCGCCATCGGCGGATTACGTTTTCTCGCCGCAGGCCTGGCGGCGCAGATCCTCGGTATCGGCGTCGGCCTGGTGGTTTTCGCCCCGGCGTTCATCCCGCAAACCTCGCCCTTGCAGCTGTACGCGTGCCTGCCGTTGCTGATGCTGTACCCGCTGGCGCTGGGCTGGATCTGCTTTCGCCAGGCCTACACGCTGGGTCTGCACAAGCGTGAGCTGCTGGCGCTGAGCCGCACCGACAGCCTCACCGGGTTGCTCAATCACGGCGCGTGGAAGGATCAACTGGAAATCGCCTTTCAACGTTGCCGCCGGCAGAAGCAGGGCGCAGCGATCGCGTTGATCGACATCGACCACTTCAAGGCGATCAACGACACCTACGGGCATGTGGCGGGTGACATCGTGCTGCGCCAGTTGAGCAAAATGCTCAAGCAGAACCTGCGCGCTGCGGACATCGCCGGGCGCTATGGCGGCGACGAGTTTTGCGTGATCCTGCCCGACCTGCCGCTGTTCAATGCCGCGCAGGCCATGGAAGCCTTGCGCGAGCGTTTCGCCACCCTGGGTTACGAGCAGAACCCGGCGCTCAAGGTCAGTCTGAGCATTGGTCTGGCGGCGTACGATCCGGCGCATGGCGACGCGACCCGTTGGCTTAATGATGCGGATCAGGCGCTGTATGAGGCCAAAGCGAGCGGGCGCAATCGGGTGATCTGCAACAGTGATGATCTGCCGAAGCAGGAACTGCTCGATTCGGTCTGACTGCCCGGCACAATTTCCTCCTACAGGTGTTCGGTGTCGGCCGCAGCGATGTCGCATCCGGTATAGAGCCTTGCGTCGATGTCAGGTACGGTTCAATCCCCCCCGACGCGAAACAAGGATCGATTCATGACGTTCTCATTTCCCCGCTCGCTGCTGGCCGCCGGCCTCGGCCTGTCACTCGCCTTCAGTGCTGCCGGCGCCTTCGCCGAACCGCACAAGCAAGTGCTGACGGATGCCGAGCAATATCAACCCGAAGCCCTCAAACTACTGGAACGGCTGGTGAACATCGACTCAGGTTCCGGTTATGAACCGGGCTTGAAACAAGTCAGCGAGATCGCCATCGATGAGCTGAAAAAGCTTGGCGCCACCATCGAACTGGTGCCCAACACCCCGGAAAAATCCAACCACGTGCTGGCGACCTTCAAAGGCACCGGCAAGGCAAAAATCCTCCTGATGGCGCACATGGACACGGTGTTCAAGGAAGGCTCCGCGGCCGAGCGCCCGTTCCGCATCAAGGACGGTCGCGCCTACGGGCCGGGGGTGATGGACGACAAGGGCGGCATCGTCGCCGGGATCTACGCGCTGAAGATATTGAAGAACCTCGACTTCAAGGACTACGCGCAAATCACCTTCCTGCTCGACGCCAGCGAGGAAACCGGCTCCGACGTCGCCACCGACCTGATCAAGAACACCGCCAAGGCTCATGACGTGACCCTCAACCTTGAACCGGGGCGTCCGGCCGATGGACTGGTGGTGTGGCGCAAAGGCAGCGCGACGGCGCTGGTCGAGGTCCAAGGCAAGGCGGCGCACGCTGGAGTCGCGCCGGAACTGGGGCGGAACGCGGCGATGGAAGCGGCGCACCAGATTCTGCAACTGGGCAAACTCGGCGACGAAGCGAAGAAAACCACGATCAACTTCACCGTGCTCCAGGCCGGTGATCGCACCAACGTGATCCCGGATCACGCCACTGCCAAGGCTGACGTGCGTGCGGCGGTGCCGGAAGAGTTCGACCGGATCGAGAAAGACCTGGCGCGAGTGTCGCAGGACAAGCTGATCGCTGAAACCGAAGTCACCACCAGCCTCAAACGCGGGTTGCCGCCGATGCCGCAGACGGCAGAGTCGGATCGCTTGATGGCCATGGCGCAAGGGATTTACGGCGAGATCGGCCGCAAGCTGACCGAAGAGGGCAGTGGTGGCGCGGCGGATGCCAGCCTGTCCGCCGGGGTAGGTACGCCGACGCTGGACGGTTTCGGAATTGTCGGCGGCAATATCCACACGCCTGAGGAATACGCCGAAGTGGCGAGCGTGACGCCGCGGATTTATCTGTTGTCGCGGATGATCATGGAATTGGCCAAGCGCTGACTCCCTCGGATTGGCGGTGCTGCAACTGACGCTTTCGCGAGCAAGCCCGCTCCCACAATGGATCTGTGCCGAACACCAATGCTGTGTTCACTGAAGATCCACTGTGGGAGCGAGCCTGCTCGCGAAGAGGCCAGTCCTGACCGCAGCTTATTCCTTGACGCTCATGTATTCCTTGGCCCACAGAATGTAAGCCTCAGGCTGGGTATAGGTGTGCGTCAGCTCGGTGGCGCTCAGGTCCGAGGCCTGGGTGAAGATCTGGCGTTGTTCGCGCAGGCTGTCGTAAGTCGCCTTGATCGCCGCGAAGTACGCGCCGTGGCCGTCGATGGTCACGCGCACACCGAGTTCGGCCAGTCGCTTGTCGTCGCGCAGCGCAGGGTTGCCGTAGGTGACCAGCATCAGCGGCACCGTCAGGTGTTCGGCGATTTGCTCAAGCTGATCGAAGTCCTGCACCCCGACCATGCAGATGCCGTCGGCACCAGCGGCCTGATATTGCTTGGTGCGGCTGATGATTTCCTGATTCGGCAGGATCCCGGCGTTGGTACGGGCGATGATTGCCATTTCCGAATCGACCCGGGCTTCCAGCGCCGCGCGGATCTTGCCGACGCCTTCGGCGACCGAGATCAGGTCGGTGGATTTACGGCCGAATTGCGCCGGCAGCAGGGTGTCTTCGATGGTCAGGGCGGCGACGCCGGCGCGTTCCAGTTCAACGATGGTGCGCATCACGTTGAGGGCGTTGCCATAGCCGTGGTCGGCGTCGGCGATCACCGGCAATTGGGCGACGCGGCCGATGCGGGTGGCCTGTTCGGCGAACTCGCTGAGGGTGATCAGGGCAAAGTCGGGGGCGCCCAGCACCTGCAATGAGGCCACGGAGCCGCCGAGGATCCCCACTTCAAAACCCAGGTCGGCGGCAATGCGCGCGGACATCGGGTCGAACACCGAGGCGGTGTGGTAGCAGGTGTCGGAAGCCAGCAATTGACGGAAGTTACGGCGCAAATCTTGATGGGAAAGCCTGGTCATACGAGTTCCACCAATACAAAGGAATGGAACGGCTTGAGCAAAGGTGTCAACGCCGAAGAATGAAAAGGCTATCACGCGAATGGGTCAAGGTTCATGACGAATTTGCGAGTGAGGCGTTGATAGAGGATCCAGCAGCTGAAAGGTTTCATCGGCAGTCAGCGGATTTTCACTGGCAAAACCGCGGATCAGGCGGCTACCGCCTGTTGCTGTTGCCTGGGCAGCAGCACCGCACGTACCGAATTGCCCGGTTGCAACTGCAAGCGCTTGGCGGTGAGGCGATCGACCACCAGGCTATTGCCGACCAGACGACCGGCGGCCACGGTGATGCGGCAGTTCTCCAGGCGACGGTTATGGATCAGCCACAAGGGGGCCTGTTCGTCCGGGGTGCCGAGGCTCAGGGTCAGCGCCAGGCTGTCGCGCACGGTGCGGATGTTGCCGATCGGCGCTTCGATCACCGGGCCACCGTCGAAGATGTCGATGTAGCCCTTATGCGTGAAGCCTTCTGCGCGCAGGATCTTCAGCGCCGGTTCGGTGTTGGGGTGCGGCTGGCCGATGACGGCTTGTGCCTGCTCGGTGAGCATGCAGGTGTACAACGGCTGGCGCGGCATCAGTTCGGCGATGAATGACTTGTTGCCCAGCCCCGACAGGTGGTCGGCATGGCTGAAGTCCATCTTGAAAAAATGTCGGCCCAGGCTGTCCCAGAACGGCGAGCAGCCGCGTTCATCGGCACTGCCACGCAGTTCGGCGATCATCTTTTCGCCAAACAACTGCGGGAATTCAGCCACGAACAGCAGGCGCCCCAACGACAGCAACCGACCATTGCTGCCATGGCGATGCTGCGGATGCAGGAACAGCGAACACAGCTCCGACTGGCCGGTCAGCTCATTATTGAGAAACAGCGTGGGGATCTGCCGCGAAATCCCGAGATCCGGTGCCGAACTCACAGTCAGACCGACCCGATAGTTGTACCACGGCTCGCGCAGGCCTACCGCGCCGGTCAGGGCACTGACGCCGACCACCCGCAGGTCGTCGTCTTCGAGCACGAACAGATAGTCGGCGTCGGCCCGTTCAACCTGTTCGGCGAACGCGCGCTGAGCCCAGCGCACCCGGTGGGCGAGGCGATCCTCATTGGCCGGCAGGGTGGTGAACCCCGGCCCGGCCTGTTGCACCAGGGTCATCAGCGCTGGCAGGTCGCTGACTTTGACCGGACGAACGATCATGCGGTAACTCCTTGTACGCGCCTGTTCGGGCACTGTCGTTGGGTGTGCAACCGGGCGCGGTTCACAGCGCTGTAAGCCTGATCGTGCTGCCAGCGGTGACCTTCAGCGCCGCGCACAGGGCTGGCGTCAGTGACAGCGGTTGATCGGGCTGGTAATCCAGTTCGGCGACGATGGCCCGGAAACCGTGCAGCGCGTCGTTACTCAGCAGGTAATGGCCACGGGCGTCGATCTGCGCCTGCTCGCGCACGCTAGCGGTCTGGCTGCGGACGATCGAACGGATGTTCGCGGTGCGCGCATACAGGGTCGGGCCGGCGTCGAACAAATCGATGTAGCTGTTGGTTTCAAAGCCTTCGCGTTCGAGGATGTCGAACGCTTCCTGGCCGTCCGGGTGAATCCGGCCAATGCATTCCTGTGCTGCCGGGGGCAGCATCGGCACGTAAATCGGGTATTGCGGCATCAGTTCGGCGAGAAACGTGCGGCTTTGCAGGCCGCACAGGCGCTCGGCCTCGACGTAGGGCAGGTCGAAGAAGTGCTTGCCCAGTGCGTCCCAGAACGGCGAATGACCGTTCTCATCGCTGTAGCCGACGATCTCGGTGATCACCGCATCGGCGAAACGTTGTGCGTGAGCGGCGATGAACAGCAGCCGTGCCCGCGACAGCAATTCGGAAAAGGCGCTGCGCACCAGCGCGTTGTCGATGTGAAAACCGCGCAGCAGGGTGTGCCCGCTGAGGTCGTGGCACAGCGACAGCGCCGGCACCCCGTGTTCAATGTTCAGTTCTCGCGAGGCACTGGTGAAGTGGCGGTTGCGCAGGCTGTAGAACGGCTCGTTGAAACCGGCCGTGGCGAGGATCTCCGAGCAGCCGACCAGCCGTTGAGTGTCGAGGTCTTCCAGCACAAAGAAGTAGTTCTCCGGGCCTTGCGCCTGAATGTCGTTGTCGAACGAGGCACAGGAGCCGGCGATTTTTTCGCGCAGGCATTCGCTGTCGTCCGGCAGCGACGTGACGCCGACCAGGCTGTCGCGGGCCAGCTGCTGCAATTGCGGCAGGTCGGTTGTCTCGACTGGGCGTAAGACCAGCATGGATGCACTCCTGTATCAAAGGGTCCGGTGATCCCCACCGAACCTGACTATCACTGTCGGTTGCCACGCTTTAAAGCGGCGGTCGCCTGATTTGTTGTCAGACGCCGCTCTTTTTCTTGTCAGCCATTGCTCGGGTCAGGCAGCGCGGTGCTGGCGCCGAGCTTGTTCAGGAAGAACAGGTACACCAGGCCCAGCGCGATCCAGATCAGTCCGAGTTTCTGCGCATCGACGCCCATGTTGTACATGATGGCGGCGACGATGATGAAGCCGATCACCGGGCAGATCAGATGGCGCACGACCTGACCGGACTTCTGCCGACGCCAGTAGTAGTTGATCACTGTCAGGTGCAGCAGCATGAAACCGCTGAGGGCACCGAAATTGACCAGCGAGGTCAGGGTGTCGACCGAATTGATGAACAGGTAGCAGATCACCAGCGACAGCACTGCCACCAGATAAATGCTCAGGTACGGGGTGTTGTGCTTCGGGTGCACCTTGGCCAGCACTTTCGGCAACTTGCCATCGCGGGCCATGCCGAACAGCAGGCGCGACACCGCGGCTTGCGAGGTGATCGCTACCGCGACACCCCAGGCCAGCGCGGTCGCCACACCGGTCAGGGTGGCCAGCCAGCTGCCAGCGGCGATTTCGGCGATTTCATAGAACGCGGTGTCGGCGGACTTGAAGCCCATACCGGCGGCCAGATCGGTGGCGATCCAGGTCTGCACGACGAAAATCAAACCCATCACCACCAGCGTGATCAGCGCTGCGCGGCCGACGCTTTTGCCCGGATCACCCTTGATTTCTTCGGCGAGGGTCGAGATCGCATCGAAGCCAAGGAACGACAGCACCGCAATCGACACCGCTTGCATCAGCAGGGCGAAGTTGAACGTTTCCGGGTGATACAGCGGCGCCAGGGTCAGCTCGCCGTTGCCGCCGCCGTTGTGCAGGGCGTTCCAGGCGTAGAACAGGAAGATTCCCAGCACCACCAGTTGTGCCAGCAGGAAGATGATGTTCATCCGTGCGGTGAAGGTGATCCCGCGCAGGTTGACGAACGTTGCGCTGACCAGGAACGCCAGAATGAAGCCGACCTTCGGAATGTCCGGGTACAGATGGTTCAGGGCCATCGCCGCGTAGACGTACAGCAGCGGTGGAATCAGCAGGTAGTCGAGCAGCATCAGCCAGCCGGCGATGAAGCCGACGTGTTGATTGAGGCCGCGTTGTGCGTAGGAATACACCGAGCCTGCGATCGGAAACGCCTTGGCCATGCTGCCATAGCTCAGCGCGGTGAACAGCATCGCGACCATGCCGATGATGTAGGCCAGCGGCACCATCCCGGGCGCCTCGGCATTCACGTAGCCATACACGCCGAAGGGGGCGATGGGGATCATGAAGATCATCCCGTACACCACCAGGTCGGTCAGTGTCAGGCTACGTTTCAACTCCTGTTTGTAGCCGAACTCTTCTATTTCCATGAAGCGCAACTCCTTGTCAGCCTATCCAGCGTTTTTAGTTGTTATGTCGGTCCATCGTTACAGCGTCAGCAGTCTTGCAGCATTCTTTACAGCAGTGGCGCCAGGCGCTCGGCCCACAGTGATACCGCCTCTGGGGTGCGCAGCAGATCGTTGCGCACCTCGATCAACACCGATTCCAGCCCCCGGGCGTCGCCGTGCACCGGCACGGTCATGTCGCCCAGCGGATCAACCCGGTACGGCTGGTTGCCCGCGACTTTCAGCGGGTGCTGGCCGAGGCCGTCGATCACCCGCTGCGCATAGGCGCCGGCCTGTCCGAACAGCACGCCGACTTCCAGTGGGCGCGGCTGGCCGTAATACACCGGAGTAAAACTGTGAATCCCGACCACCCGCACCGCCTGGCCTTGTGCGACGCGCTGGTCGATCAGGGTCTGCAGCCGGGCGTGAAACGGTTTGAACAGGGTCTGGCGCCGGTATTCGCGAGTGGCTTCGTCCAGCTCGCGGTTACCGGGCACCTGATAAATCTCGCTCTGCGCCGGAATGCTGTCGGGGGCATGCCGGGGCCGATTGAGGTCGATCAGCAGCCGTGAATAGTTTGCGCTCAACAGTGTCGCGCCGAGTATCTCCGAAAGCTTTTCAGCCAGTTGCAGTGCGCCGATGTCCCAGGCGATGTGCTCGTGCGCGGCTGCATCGTCCAGGCCCAGATTGTTCAGGGCTTCGGGGATGTAGCGGCTGGCGTGCTCGCACACCAGGATCAACGGATGCGATGAATCTTCGCGGCTCAGGTTGTAGACCGGGCGGGTATACAACCCCAGCTCGGCGGATTCAGTACAGGCGTGCATAGTGCTCACACAGGTCAGCGGGCGAGAGCTGTTCCGTCAGCGCCAGTTCCTCGGTTTTAAGGGCGTGGTAAGTGTCGAGCAACGGCTTGGGCAGCCATTGATTGAAGGCTGCACTGTCACGCAGGCAATCCAGCGCCTGGGCCAGCGAGGCGGGCAGGGCCACAATGCCCCGGGCCTTGCGTTGCTCGTCGTTGAGTGAATCGGGAATTTCATCGGTGATCGCGTTCAGCGCCAAGCGCTGTTCAATGCCCAGCCGTCCGGCGATCAGCAGTGCGGCCATCGCCAGGTGCGGCGAGGCGGTCGCGTCCATGGCGCGGAATTCGAGGTTGTACTGCGCCGCCACGGATTTGCCGCCCAGGCTCACGGTCGGACAAATACGCAGCGCCGCTTCACGGTTCTGCTGCCCCAGACACGCATAGGACGCGCTCCAGTGGTGCGGCTGCAAACGCTCGTACGACACCGGCGTCGGTGCGGTGAACGCACACAGCGCCGGCAGGTAATGCAGGATCCCCGCAGCCCAATGCTGGCCGAGGGTCGACAGACCGTTGCTGGTGCCGGCGTCGTAGAGCAGCGGCAGACCTTGCAGGTCGAGCAGGCTGACGTGCAGGTGCACGCCGTTGCACACCGCGTCGGCCTTGGTTTTCGGCGCGAAGCTGACGTCGACGCCCATTTGTCGGGCGATTTCGCGGGTGATCTCGCGCACGTTGACCGCACGATCCGCCGCCGCCACGCCGAGGGTCGGCCGGCAGGTGATTTCGTATTGGTGCTTGCCGTATTCGGGCAGGAACATTTCCGGCTCGACACCGCCGGCGCGCAGGGCGCTGAGCAGCCAGCCACCGAATTCGGCACCCTGACGCTGGGCTTCAAGGGAAAACGCCAGGTGTTCGGCGAAGCCGGCATGCAGGTTGAATTCGTGTTCGAACGCCGCGTTGACCTGCAAGCCGAGGTCGTCGCGATAGCGCTCGATTTCATCGCGCAACAACGTGCGCGGGCAAGCGCTCCACGGCCGGCCATCGGTCTCGCGGATGTCGCCGTGGATGAAGTCCAGCGCCGGTGCTGCGGCGTCCGGGCCATTACCGACCGTCACGCGACTGGCCAGATCGGGAATCAACCGCAAATCACCGTAGGCGCCCCACGGGTTGGTCGAGGCGATGATGTCCTGAGGCGTCAGTGCGCTGTTGGCCGGCACCCAGCCGCACCCGGCCGCTTGATAATGCTCCAGCTGATCGGTGGGAAACGAGCGGCCACGGGTGATGCCGATCAGGTCGGTGGTGACGATGGTGGTCATCGGCAACGGCGTCAGGCGCTCGCTCATGGACGCATCTCCTGCAAGCGGCCGAGCACGGTTTGCGTGTCGCTGATCCAGCAGTAGCCCTTGATCGCGTTGAGGCAGGCGTCATGCCGCGCCGGGGTGTAAGTGGCGCAGGCGTCTTCGACCAGCGTCACCAGATAGCCACGGTCGGCGGCATCCCGCACCGCCATGTCGACGCACTGGTCGGTGACGATACCGGCGATGATCAGGTGGCGGGTTTCGAGGTTGCGCAGCACGTAATCGATGTTCGTCGAGTTGAACACCCCGGACGAGGTTTTCGGCAACACGATTTCGTTTTCCACCGGGGTCAGGTCGTCGATGATCCGCGCCTGGGTGCTGCCCTTGGGCAGGTGCATGTCCGACAGTTTGTGATCCAGCGAGCGGTCGCGACCGTCGGCGGTCAGGCTTTCGATAATCGTGTGCAGCACGTTCTGCCGCGCTTCGCGAAAGGCACTGAGCAAACGGCGCTGGTTGGGCACCACCTGCATGTGCGCGCGGGTCAGGAAATACTCGGCGTCCGGGCCGTTCAGGTGCGGGTCGAACTGCGGTTCGAGCCAGGCACGCTGCATGTCCACCAGCAGCAACGCGGTGTGACCGGTGACGAACGGCAAGTCCCGCGGCGAGCGGTGGGGAAGACTGAACATCCTTATTTATCCTCCAGCAGATGGGTGTTGAAGTCGTTGCGCAGGGCGTCGATGCCTTCCAGGCGATCGGCCAGATCGGGGCTGCGCAGGGTCAGGCAGGCAATCAGCGCCTCGACCTGGGCCAGCGCCGGCACCATGGTGTCGAACGGCGAGGCCGATTCCACCGGGGCACTGATGATCAGGTCCGCCAGTTCGCGCAGCGGCGAGGCATAGATGTCAGTGAACAACACCACCCGCGCGTTGTTGTTCTTCGCCGCCGAGGCAACCCGCAGGGCCTGGGACTGGTAGCGCCGATAGTCAAACAGCAGCACCACGTCCTGACGTTGCAGATCGAACAGGCGGTCGGGCAGTTGCGCGTTGTCTTCCAGGGCAAGGCAGCCGGGTCGCAGCAGGCGCAAGTGATTGAGCAGGTAGTTGGCCATCAGGCTGCTGAAGCGCCCGCCGAAGCAGTAGATCTGGTGCCGGGTGTCGAGCAGCCAGTCAAGCAGAATGCGCACGTCTTCAGGTTGCGTCAGGGCCTGGGTTTCCACCATCAGGCGTTGGCTGTCGGCCAGATAATGGCCCCAGGCATCATCCTTGTTCAGGTGCGAACGCGGCTGCAACAGGGTGCGCGGCGAACGCAGGCGGTGATCCATGTCGCTGAGCAGGGCGTCCTGAAACTCGGCATAACCGCCGAATCCGAGCTTCTTCACCAGCCGCACGATGGTCGGATCGCTGACGCCGGCGTGTTCGGCCAGACGCGCCATCGGGCCCAGGCCGTTGCGTGGATACTGGTCGAGCAGGGCGCGAATCACTTTGCGCTCCGACGGCGTCAGCTCCAAACCGGGGTCGGTGATCAAGTCTCTGAGAGGGGGCATCCGGGCTCCTGCTGGATGAAGGGGGGGGGTGTTGAATTCGTTTCACAATCCGTTAAAACAGTATTTATGTAACTCAGGTTACATGTCTAGTGAATTTTTAGTGGTAGCGATTAAGCGTTTAAATAACGTGATAACCCCGTGTAACAAGGCCTACACAGATGTCGCCGCTCCTTGTAGTCCATTGCCCACTGACGTGTCAGACATTGACGTTTTTTTACCTTCAGGATTTCGGGCGAGAAGGTAGCAGGATCCCCTCTGGCTCCCGGTTTACGGCACAATTACCCCAGGAACGGCCATTTGCCGCCGATTTACCGGATGTCCATCGAGTGCAAAACAGTGCAATCCACCCGTTTGACTTTGATTTGCCACGCTCGAACCGTCGCACAGAAATTGTCGCGTTTTCCTACGAACGAGCCTGTTGAAAATCCGCCATTGGCGCTCGGCGCGTTCGCCGCGAAATTCGCCAGCGTCAACCGTTTGTTGTGCGGGCCGGAACTGCGTACCCGTCAGACCGCCGAGTGGTTTGGTGCGGCGTCGCAAGTGGACGAAGCGTTGCGCGATTGCGATTTGGGGCGCTGGCACGGGCAAGCGATCAAGGATCTGCAAGTGCGCGAGGCCGATGCCTTGCAGGCGTGGATCGATGATCCGCAGGCGGCACCCCATGGTGGCGAGTCGGTAATGCAGTTGAGCGAACGCGTGGCGGCATGGCTGACCAGTCTGCAAGGCGTACCGGGGCACATCGTCGCCGTCACCCATCCGTTTGTGATACGTGCGGCACTGATGCAGGTGTTACAGGGCGCGGCGTTCAACGCCATTGATGTTGAACCGCTGTCCGTGGTTGAGCTGCGGTTCAACGGCATCTGGCGGCTACGCTTGGCGGGTATCGATCTTGCGGGAGCACAGTGATGAAACGACTGCTGGTCATCGGCATCGGCGCCGGAAATCCCGACTACATCACGATGCAGGCGGTGAAAGCGCTTAACCGCGTGGACGTGTTCTTCCTGATGGACAAAGGCCAGAGCAAGGACAAGCTGCTCGACCTGCGTCGTGACATCTGTGAACGCTACATCACCAATCCTGGCTATCGATTCGTCGAAGCCCACAGCCCGGAGCGCGAGCGCGGCGACGTGGACTACACCCGTGCGGTCGATGATCTGAACCGCGCCAAGCAAGAAACCTTCGAGCGGCTGATCAATGAAGAACTGGGTGACAACGAATGCGGTGGTTTCCTCGTGTGGGGCGACCCGGCGCTGTACGACAGCACTATTCGTATTCTGCAGGCGATTCTGGCGTCAGGCCGCTGTGCTTTCGAGTTTGAAGTGATCCCCGGGATTACCAGCGTTCAGGCGTTGGCTGCGCAGCATAAAGTGCCGTTGAACAGCATTGGCCGGTCAATCGAAATCACCACTGGCCGGCGTCTGGCGGCGGGGCAGGTGAGTGACACGGACAGCCTGGTGGTGATGCTCGACGCTGAAGATTCCTACCGCCATGTGGCGGATCAGCAGACAGAGATTTACTGGGGTGCCTACCTGGGCACCCCGGATGAGATTCTGATCAGCGGCAAGCTCAATGATGTGGCAGCTGAGATCGAGCGCACGCGCAAAGCGGCGCGGGCCGAGCATGGGTGGATCATGGATACCTATCTGTTGCGCAAACCGTAGGTTTTTTGTGGCTGGACTGGCCTCTTCGCGAGCAAGCTCGCTCCCACAGGGGCGCCCATTTCAAATGTGGGAGCGAGCCTGCTCGCGAAGGGGTCATCACAGTCAACTCAAGAAATCGCTTTGACCCCCCGCCCAAACCGCTCCCGATACACCGACGGCGGCACCCCGACCACGCTGCGAAACGCCACACGAAAACTTTCCACCGAGCGATAACCGCAGCGCAGGGCAATCTGCTCGGTGTTGTGCACGCTGCTCTCCAGTAACTCCCGCGCCCGGGCCAGTCGCTCGTGTTGCAGCCACGCTTTGGGCGATTGCCCGCTGGCCTCGGTGAAACGTCGCAGAAAGGTGCGCTCGCTCATCGCCGCTTCGCTGGCCAGATCGCGCACTTCCAGCGGTTGGTGCAGGCGCTCGCGGGCCCACTGCATCACCCGCGACAAGTCGTTGCGGGGTGTCGCGCTGACCGGCGTGGGGATGAACTGCGCCTGACCGCCAGTGCGTTGCGGCGACATCACCAGACGCCGGGCCACTGAATTGGCGACCTGAGTACCGAAGTCCCGCGCTAGCAGATGCAGGCAGGCGTCGATCCCGGCAGCACTTCCCGCCGAGGTGATCAACTGACCCGAGTCGACGTAAAGCACCTCCGGATCCACCGCAATCGAGGGGTAGCGTCGCGCCAGTTCATCGGTGTAGCGCCAGTGGGTGGTTGCGCCGTGGCCATCGAGCAAGCCGCTGGCGGCCAGCACAAATACCCCGGAGCAGATCGACAGCAGCCGCGCACCTTGAGCATGAGCCTGACGCAATGCCTCGACCAATTCCGGCGGCACCGGGGCCTCGCGGTCGCGCCAACCGGGAATGATGATGGTGCGCGCCCGCGCCAGCAGCTCCAGGCCGCCGTCGGCCAATACGTGAATCCCGCCCATGGCGCGCATCGGCCCTTGATCGACGGCGACGATGCGGTGCTCGTACCACGGGAAATCGAACTCCGGCCGGGGCAGGCCGAAAATCTCCACGGCAATGCCGAACTCGAAGGTACAGAGGCCATCGTAGGCCAGAATCGCAACCAATCCAGGTGAGTCAGGCATTTGGCGGAAAATTCCCGGTGAGTGTCTTGCGCGCCACTGTAGCGCCAAGTGCTGGCCCGATAAAGTCTGCTCACACCCCAACTGACGTAGGAGCCACACAACATGACCAGCCTGGTTCGCGATATTCCTGCCGCACCGTCGGCGATTGCCCTGATGCATTTCAGCAACCGTCTGACGTTTGAAACCGATTGTTCTGACGTGTACGGCAGCCAGGAGGCCGCTGAAGTCGATTTTGTCCTGGTCGACGTGCGCGGGCCTTTGGCGTTCGAGCGCGGTCATGTGCCGGGTGCGATCAACATTCCGACCCGCTTGCTGACCGCCGAAGGCCTGGCGGAGTATTCGACGAGCACGTTGTTCGTGGTCTATTGCGCCGGCCCGCACTGCAACGGCGCCAACAAGGCTGCGGTGAAACTGGCGGCGTTGGGTTACCCGGTCAAGGAGATGATTGGCGGCGTGACCGGCTGGCTGGATGAAGGCTTCAGCTTGAGTGCTACTCAAGCCGCCAAAGCGCCTATTGGATGTGAATGCTGAATGCTTTTGTAGGAGCTGCCGCAGGCTGCGATCTTTTGACTTTTAAAGAGCAAAAGATCGCAGCCTGCGGCAGCTCCTACAAAGGCAATTTTTGTCGTTTTCAAAGATTTGTCCTACAGCCTTTGCACCATGTCGGCGCACCGTTGATCCCGGTCAACGCGTGCGCCGATTTTCTGTAAGTATTTGTCGCCTAAACACAATTTACCCTGTGCGCGCCGCCATAGACTGCCGGCCACGTCGGTTTTTTGCCGCTAAATGGCCATGACCGAACGCCCAATCGAAAGCTGCCAATAAAAGCCTCCGCACACAGGAGTAATAAATGAAGAAGCTAGTGATGTTCGGTGCCTTGGCACTGTCGATGTTGTGCCTGACTGCAGTGGCCGAAGACGCCAAACCGATTCGTCTGGGAATCGAAGCCGCTTACCCGCCATTCTCGATGAAAACCGCTGATGGCAAACTCACCGGGTTCGACGTCGATATCGGCGACGCCCTGTGCAAACAGATGGACGTCAAATGCGTGTGGGTCGAGCAGGAGTTCGACGGCCTGATCCCGGCACTCAAAGTGAAGAAGATCGACGCGATCCTGTCCTCGATGACCATCACTGACGACCGCAAGAAAAACGTCGATTTCACCATCAAGTACTACCACACCCCGGCGCGCTTCGTGATGAAAGAAGGCTCCGGTGTCAAAGACCCGCTGACCGAGCTCAAGGGCAAGAAAGTCGGCGTGCTGCGCGCCAGTACCCACGACCGCTACGCCACCGACATGGCCAAGGACGCCGGGTTTGAAGTGGTGCGCTACGGCTCGCAACAGGAAGCCAACCTGGATATGAAATCCGGTCGTCTCGACGCGATGCTGGCCGACTCGGTCAACCTCAGCGACGGTTTCCTGAAGACCGACGCCGGCAAAGGTTTCGAATTCGTCGGCCCGACCTATGAAGACGCCAAGTACTTCGGCGGCGGCGCGGGCATCGCGGTGCGCAAGGGCGATACCGAACTGGCCGAGAAATTCAATAAGGCCATCACCGAAATCCGCGCCAATGGCGAGTACAAGAAAGTCCAGGACAAGTACTTCGACTTTGACGTATACGGTCATTAATACGCCGTAAAAAAGTGGCCCCGTGCAGACGGTGGCCACTTTTTTTGTGCTCTCATTCTACTGATGGAGATTCACTGTGGGAGCGAGCTTGCTCGCGAATGCGGTTTAACATTCAACATCTTTATTGACTGTCAGATTGCATTCGCGAGCAAGCTCGCTCCCACAGGGATCTCATCAATCCAGATCTACCAGACTGCAGGAGTTTTCCCATGCAACGCATCGACCATGTCCTGCCCTGGAGCCATCTGGGTAGCGAACGTTCCCTCAGCGTCTTCCGTTACGGCGCGGGCACTCGCAAGGTGTACATCCAGGCCAGTCTGCACGCCGACGAACTGCCGGGCATGCGCACCGCGTGGGAACTCAAACAACGCCTCAACGCGTTGGAACAGCAGGGCCGTCTGCAAGGTGTGATCGAGCTCGTGCCGGTGGCCAACCCGATTGGCCTCGACCAGCATCTGCAAGGCAGCCACATGGGCCGCTTCGAGCTGGGCAGCGGCAAGAATTTCAACCGCTCGTTTGTCGAACTCAGCGCGCCGGTGGCGGCGCGAATCGGCGAGCAACTGGGCAGCGATGCCGAGGCCAACATCGCGCTGATCCGCCAGACCATGGGCGAGGTGCTCGATGAGTTGCCAGCCCCGGCTTCGCAACTGGAAGCACTGCACCGCTTGCTGCTGCGCCATGCCTGCGACGCCGACATCACCCTCGACCTGCATTGCGATTTCGACGCGGCGATTCACATTTACGCATTGCCGCAACACTGGCCGCGCTGGCAATCGCTGGCGGCGCGACTGAAGGCCGGCGTGGCCTTGTTGTGCGAAGACTCCGGTGGCAGTTCGTTCGATGAATCGTGCTCATCGCCGTGGCTGCGTCTGGCCCGAGCGTTTCCGAGTGCGGCGATTCCCCCGGCGAACCTCGCCACCACCCTGGAACTGGGCAGCATGGGCGACACGCGGGTCGATCAGGCGCAGGCCAATTGTGAAGCGATTCTCGGCTTTCTCGCCGAGCAGGGTTTCATCAGCGGCGAATGGCCGGCAGCGCCGAGCGAGTGCTGCGAAGGCATGCCGTTCGAAGGCACCGAATACCTGTTCGCCCCGCACCATGGTGTGGTCAGTTTCCTGCGCAATGCGGGGGAATGGGTGGAGAAGGGCGATGCGCTGTTCGAGGTGGTGGACCCGTTGAATGACCGGCTGACCACCGTCCGCGCCGGCACCAGCGGCGTGCTGTTCGCGATTGATCGTGGGCGCTACACCCAGCCGGGGATCTGGCAGGCCAAGGTGGCGGGGCGCGAGCCGATCCGGGTGGGCAAGCTGATCAACGACTGAATCCAGACCGACGCCGTCCAATGTAGGAGCTGCCGCAGGCTGCGATCTTTTGACTTTGACTTTTAAGAGCAAGATCAAAAGATCGCAGCCTTCGGCAGCTCCTACAGGGTTGGGTGTGGTGGATCAAGGCTGTTAGGCTCTCCCAGAACCCGACACTCCGCGAAGGACGGCTCTATGTTGAAGGCATTTGCCCTGTTAACCCTCCTGGTGTCCAGCGCCGTCCACGCGCAAACCACGCTGCAAAGCGACTTGCCACTGAAATACATCGAACAGGTTCACCCGGACGCGAACACTCGGCCGCTGGTGATTTTTCTGCACGGCTACGGCAGTAACGAAGCCGATCTGATCGGTATGAAATTTCAGCTGCCGGCGCAGTACAACTACCTCTCGGTGCAGGCGCCGCTGGCGTTGGGCGAAGGGCGTTTCCAGTGGTTTCGCAAGAAAGGTGAAGGGGCCTACAACGGCGAGACCGATGATCTGCAGGCCAGCGGAAAGAAGTTGCGGGAGTTTGTCGCGCAGGCGGCGCAGAAATATCACGCCAGCCCGGACAAGGTGTACCTGATCGGTTTCAGCCAGGGCGCGATGATGACCTACGAAGTGGGCCTGCGTCCGCCCGTGGCGGTCGGCGGCATTGCAGCGTTGAGCGGACGGCTGTTGCCGGTGTTGAAAACCGAGCTAAAGATCGAGCAGCCACCGTTGCCGCTGCACATCTTCATCGGCCACGGCACCGCCGATGATCGAGTGCCGTACCGCGACGGCACCGAAGCCAATGCGCTGCTGCAGAAACTCGGCTACAGCCCCGAGTTTCACGCTTATCCCGGTGTCGGCCACAGCATCAGTTCCGCCGAACTGCGCGACTTGAACGCCTGGCTGCAGCAGCTCAATCCGTAGGGATCACTTGTTCTTGAGGATGGTTTTCACTAGCGCATCGTGACCGCTCTTGTCGCTGGCCCGGGAAATCACTTGAACCAGCGCCATGCGCTTGCCGGAGGCGGCGAGCAGGGTGGTGTTGAGTGTCTGGCCGCCGCCCTGAGTGGCGGTGCTGTCGACCTGACGCACACCGAGGCCGCTGCTTTTCTGGGTCAGGCTTTTTTCGCTGAGTTTGTTGAAGTCAGGCAAAGCCTTGCGCTGGTCATCGATGAAACTCGCCAGGCTGCCATCGAGAAATTCGTTGTCGTTGTCCTTGACGCTGGCGCCACCGGCAATCTGGTTTTCGGCGGCGATGACCACGGTTTTGGTCGCCTGATTGGTGTACATCGTGCCCTTTGCACCGGTCGGCCCGGCCGGCAGCGGGTCGGCGGTAAAGCCTTTGGGCAGGACGAAGGTGAACTTGCCGTCGAGCATCGACACGTTGTTGGTCGAGGCCTTTTCCTTGGGCTTGGCTGCCTGGGCGTTGAGGGCGCCGAGACCGGCGACCGCCGCCAGCAACAGGACGACGGCTTTCTTGCTGAGCAATGACATGTGAATCTCCGAGGGATGGTCGCGCCAGGGCGGCGATGATCCCACGGAGCATGCCTGGCATTCCAGCGCGGTTTGTCAGGCGTTTGCGTCAGCCTTGAGGTTGTGGGCTTTTGGCGGGAGTCGGTCGGGCCAGCAGTTTGCGGGTGACCCCGAGCATGGCCACTGACACCGCGACACCAGCGATGAATCCGCTGAGGCCCAGGGTTGGCAGGGTCAGCGCCGACACCAGGCAAAACGCCGAAAACGAGTACATGCCGGTCGCCGTCGCCCGCAGCAATGCCGCGGTAAACGCCGGGCCACGGGTCTGCTGAGAGAACACCGCCATCACACTGCCAAGCACCGGGAACACCGCGAGCAAGCCGCTCCAGCGCTCGCCGACGGTACTCGCAAGCATGGTCACCAGCAGCGTCAGCGCCGCGCCGGCTGTCATCCGCCAGAGCAGTTTGTCCGACTTCGGTGCCGGGCCGTTCAGCACCGGCTGCGCGTCGGGAAACAGGTACGGCGCGGCGAGCAGGGCAATCGCCGCCGCAGCGACCGAGAACGTCAGTGACGACGGAATCAGCGACAACAACAGCGCCAGTACCGCCCACACCGCCAGTGACGCTGTCAGCGCCACCGGCCAGTTCGCCCGCTGCGCCACCTGCGCGTAGGTGATGCAGAAGGCGATCATGGCGAACATCGCTGACAGCGCCGCCACCGCCGATTGCGCAGCAAACTGCGGCCCCTGTTCGATGGCGAGGAAAAACAGAATCGGCCCGACCACCACCGGCAGCCCCGACAGCCAACCGGCGACGCTTGGTCCCCAGCGCTTGCCGGCGAGAGAAATGAGCAGCAGAAAAGCGGGGATCAGCAATAATTTGAGGATCAGCACGCGGGAGGCCTCCGGGGATGGAACGGCCAAGGTAACCGATTGCTGCATTGATCGACAATTTTTGTATACAAAGTGCGCGAGTGATATTCGCTATGCTCTGAAGATCAGGATTTACCGGAGTCGATGCCGCGATGAGCAAACCATCTAAGTTGCTGCGTGGGTGCTGTGGCATCGGCTTGTGGGCGTTGTTACTCACGCCGACCTGGGCCAATTGGCAGGACGCCGTGCCCGGCGCGCAAATCATCGGCACCGGTGATTTCAGTGTGTTCGGCTTCGACGTTTACAACGCCCGGTTGTGGAGCGCGGCGCGTCCGTTGTCGACCGAACAGCCCTTCGCTCTGGAGCTGATCTATCGGCGCAAGATCTCCCGTGACGATCTGGTGCAGGCCAGTGTCGATGAAATCAAACGGCTGGCAGGCTCGAGCGTCAGTCCCGCACAACTGTCCAGGTGGCAAGAGCAAATGCAGCAATCGTTCGTCGATGTGCAGGCCGGCACGCGGATTACGGGCGTGTATCTGCCGGGGCAGGGTGCGCGGTTTTTTATCGGTCAGCAGTTGCAGCATGAAATCGATGATCCGCAATTTGCCCGGGCGTTTTTCGATATCTGGCTGGATCCGCGTACGCGTAATCCCGAGTTGCGTCAGCAGTTACTGGGTGTGAGTCGTTGAGATCAAAAGATCGCAGCCTTCGGCAGCTCCTACAGTGCAACGCATTCCAATGTAGGAGCTGCCGAAGGCTGCGATCTTTTGCTCTTCAAGGGTTCAACTGAAACGTCTAAGCTGCGTCTTTCCCACTTGTTTCTGGATGTGTGCGTGAAATTCAGCTTACCCAAAATCGCCACCGCGCCGTTCTGCCCGCCGGAAGTGGCCGGCAGTGTCGCGGTGGATCCGAATGCTTCGTTCTTCAAACGCGTGCTGCGTTTTGCCGGTCCGGGCTTGCTGGTGTCGATCGGCTACATGGATCCGGGCAACTGGGCGACCGCGATCGAGGCCGGTTCGCGTTTTGGTTACAGCCTGCTGTTTGTGGTGTTGCTCGCAAGTCTGGCGGGGATGGTCGTGCAATGCCTGTGCTCGCGGCTGGGCATCGCCACCGGCCGCGATCTCGCGCAATTGTCCCGCGAGCGCTACAGCACCCCGACCGCTCGCCTGCAATGGGTGCTGGCGGAAATCTCGATCATCGCCACCGATCTGGCCGAAGTGCTCGGCTGTGCCCTGGCCTTCCATTTATTGCTTGGCTGTTCGCTGACCTTCGGCATTGCCCTGACCGCCTTCGACACGCTGCTGGTGCTGGCCCTGCAGAACCGTGGCTTTCGCCGACTCGAAGCGATCATGCTGGTGCTGGTGGCGACCATCGGCGTGTGTTTCTTCGTCGAACTGGTGCTGATCAAACCGTACTGGCCAGACGTGTTCGCCGGGTTCAAACCGTCGCTCTCGGCGATCAGCGATGCCGCGCCGTTGTATTTGGCGATCGGTATTCTTGGCGCCACGGTGATGCCGCATAACCTCTACCTGCATACTTCGATCGTGCAGACGCGGATGATCGGCAAGGACCTGGCGAGCAAGCAGGACGCGGTCAACCTGGCACGCATCGACACCATCGGTTCGCTGGCCCTGGCGCTGCTGGTCAACGCGGCGATCCTGATTCTGGCGGCGGCTGCGTTTCACCAGTCCGGGCATACCGATGTGGTCGATATTCAGGACGCCTACCACCTGCTCGACCCGCTGGTCGGTGGCGCGCTGGCCAGTGTGCTGTTCGGCGTCGCGTTACTGGCGTCGGGGCAGAGCTCGACCTTCACCGGGACCATCGCCGGGCAGGTGATCATGGAGGGTTACCTGAACCTGCGGATTCCCTGCTGGCAGCGGCGCTTGATCACCCGTGGGCTGGCGCTGATCCCGGCGTTCATTGGCGTGTGGCTGATGGGCGATAACGCGGTGGGCAAGTTGCTGGTGTTGAGTCAGGTGGTGTTGAGCCTGCAATTGCCGTTTGCGCTGTACCCGCTGATCCGCATGACCAGCGACAAGCAACTGATGGGGCCGTTTGTGAACAGGCTGCCGACCCGGGTGCTGGCGTGGGGACTGTTTGCGGTGATCAGTGGGGCGAATGCGTGGTTGATTTTGCAGATGGTGGTGTGATTTTCAAAGCACCCTGTGGCGAGGGGATTTATCCCCGATCCAGTGCGAAGCGCTGGCAAAGATGTGTGTCGAGGCAATAAAAACTGGGGCTGCTGCGCATCCCATCGGGGATAAATCCCCTCGCCACAAAAGCGATGAAACCAGACAGCGAGCGGATGTCGTGGATCCGTCCGCCGCCTGTATTGCTCCTTTGGGTTAAGCGCGTTCCAGCGCCAGCGCCACACCCTGACCGCCGCCGATGCACAGGGTCGCCAGACCTTTCTTCGCATCACGCTTGATCATTTCGTGCAGCAGCGTCACCAGCACGCGGCAGCCCGATGCACCGATCGGGTGACCGAGGGCGATGGCGCCGCCGTTGACGTTGACCTTGTCCAGATCCCATTGCAGGTCCTTGGCCACTGCCAGCGATTGCGCGGCGAACGCTTCGTTGGCCTCGATCAGGTCCAGTTGGCCGATGTTCCAGCCAGCCTTTTCCAGGCAGCGACGGGTGGCCGAGACCGGGCCGATGCCCATGATCGCCGGGTCAACGCCGGCGTTGGCGTACGCGGCGATTTTTGCCAGCACTGGCAGGCCCAGGGCCTTGGCCTTTTCGGCGCTCATCAGGATCACAGCAGCGGCGCCATCGTTCAGCGACGAAGCATTACCGGCGGTGACGCTGCCGTCCTTCTTGAACGCCGGACGCAGTTTCGCCAGCGATTCGGCGGTGGTGTCGCCGCGTGGTTGTTCGTCGACCTTGAACGCTACCGGATCGCCTTTGCGCTGCGGGATCAGGATCGGGGTGATCTCATCGACAAAGCGTCCGGCCTCAATGGCCGCAGCGGCTTTGCGCTGCGAGGAGGCGGCGAAGGCGTCCTGCTGTTCGCGGCTGATCTCATATTTATCGACCAGATTCTCGGCAGTGATGCCCATGTGGTAATCGTTGAACGCATCCCACAGGCCATCGCTGATCATGGTGTCGACGATTTGCGCGTGACCCATGCGCAGGCCGGTGCGTGCGCCCGGCATCACATAGTTGGACAGGCTCATGTTCTCCTGACCGCCGGCGATGATCACCTCGGCATCGCCGCAACGAATCGCTTGCGCGCCCAGGTGCAGGGCTTTCAGGCCCGAGCCGCAGACCTTGTTCAGGGTCATGGCCGGCACGGCGTGGGGCAGGCCGGCCTTGATCGCCGCCTGACGCGCCGGGTTCTGGCCGGCGCCGGCGGTCAGCACCTGGCCCATGATCACTTCATCGACCTGCGCACCGTCCAGACCGGTCTGTTCGAGCAGCTGGCGAATCACCGCAGCGCCCAGATCCACCGCGGACACGCTGGCCAGCGAACCCTGGAAACTGCCGATCGCGGTACGGGTGGCGGCAACAATTACGACGTCTTGCATTTTCGAATTCCTCACTGGGCAGCGAACTGCATTTCCGGTACGTGATCCGGGACGATCAGTTTACCAGCGGTTTTGGCGACGATTTCCTCGACGCTGACGCCAGGTGCGCGTTCCTTGAGGACAAAAGCGCCATTTTCGATTTCCAGGTAGGCGAGGTCGGTCAGCACGCGCTTGATGCAGCCGGCGCCGGTCAGCGGCAGGCTGCACTTGGCCAACAGTTTGGACTCACCGTCCTTGGAGGCGTGGGTCATGATCACGATGATGTTGTCGGCGCCAGCCACCAGATCCATCGCGCCGCCCATGCCCTTGACCAGCTTGCCGGGAATCATCCACGAGGCGATGTTGCCTTCGACGTCGACTTCGAACGCGCCGAGCACGGTCAGGTCGACATGCCCGCCGCGAATCATTGCGAAGGATTCGGCGGAGTTGAAGATCGATGCGCCGATGCGCGCGGTCACGGTCTGTTTGCCGGCGTTGATCATGTCGGCATCGATGGTGTCTTCAGTCGGAAACGGGCCCATGCCGAGCAGGCCGTTTTCCGATTGCAGCATGACTTCCATGCCTTCGGGAATGTAGTTGGCGACCAGGGTCGGAATGCCGATGCCGAGGTTCACGTAGTAGCCGTCCTGCATTTCGCGGGCGACGCGCTGAGCCATTTGTTCGCGGGTAAGTGCCATGTTTTTATTCTCCGTCAGCCTGAATTATTTGCGGATGGTGCGCTGTTCGATGCGCTTTTCGAACGTGCCGCAAATGACCCGGTCGACGTAGATGCCGGGGGTGTGGATCTGCGACGGATCCAGCTCGCCGGGTTCGACGATTTCTTCGACTTCGACCACGGTGATCTTGCCGGCGGTGGCCGCCAGCGGGTTGAAGTTCTGCGCAGTGTGACGGTAGATGACGTTGCCGAAATGGTCGGCTTTCCAGCCTTTGACGATGGCGAAGTCGCCGGTGATGGACTCTTCCATCAGGTACTTGCGCCCGTTGAATTCGCGCACTTCCTTGCCTTCGGCGACCGGGGTGCCGACGCCGGTGGCGGTGAAGAAGGCCGGGATGCCGGCGCCGCCTGCGCGCATTTTCTCGGCGAGGGTGCCTTGCGGGGTCAGGATGACTTCGATGTCGCCCTTGAGCAGTTGCTCTTCGAACAGTTTGTTTTCGCCGACGTAAGAGGCGATCACCTTGCTGATCTGGCGGTCGGTCAGCAGCACACCGAGGCCGAAACCGTCGACGCCGCAGTTGTTGGAGACCACGGTGAGGTCGCGGGTGCCCTTGCGCTTGATCTCGGCGATCAGGTTTTCCGGGATGCCGCACAGGCCGAAGCCGCCGGCGATCACGGTCATGCCGTCTTCAAGACCGGCCAGAGCTTCCTCGTAGGAACTCACGCGCTTGTCGAAACCTGCCATATGCACCTCTTTTATTGTTGGTCGGGCGGCTGGCTAGCCGAATGACTGGAGTGTCGCGCTGGAGAATATATTTGTTAAGTTGATTTTTAAGGTTGATTGATAGATAAAACTCAATAGTGTTGGTTGTTACCCTGTAGGAGCTGCCGAAGGCTGCGATCTTTTGATGTTGTTTTTCAAGATCAAAAGATCGTCCGAACGCGGCCCGAGCCCTCGGCAACTCCTACAGTGGGTACGGCATTTATCCGGCAAATTGCGAACAGAGCGTTATCCAGTATGACCATCAAACAGATCCGCGCTTTCCTCGCTGTGGCCCAGAGCCTGAGCTTCGCCGTGGCCTGCGAGCGTCTGCACTTGTCGCAATCGGCGTTGAGCCTGACCATCAAAGCGTTGGAGGAGGGCCTGGGCGGGCGGCTGTTCAGTCGCAATACGCGCAACGTGGCACTGACCGCCGAGGGCGAATCGTTGCTGCCGCTGGCCCGGCGTCTGATCGCCGACTGGGACAACGCCGAGGACGAAATGCGTCAGCGCTTCAGCCTGCAACGCGGGCGGGTGACGCTGGCGGCGATGCCGTCGTTTGCCGGCAACCTGCTGCCGCCGATCCTCAAGACCTTTCGCGCGCGCTATCCGAACGTCAATGTCACCGTTAACGACGTGATCAACGAGCAAGTGCTGGAAATGGTTCGCGACCGGCACGTTGAGCTGGGTGTGGCGTTCGAACCGATGCAGAACACCTCGCTGACGTTCACCCCGCTGTACATCGATCGCTTCGTCGCGGTGGTACCGCAGGATTCCACGTTGGCCGAGCGCACGGAGATCGACTGGCAGACCCTGCTGCAGGAACCGTTCATTACCCTGCAACGGCCGTCGACAGTGCGGGTGATGCTCGAAGAACACTTGCAGGCCCGGGGCATGAAACTGCCGGTGGAATTCGAAAGTCATCAACTGGCAACCGTCGGGCGCATGGTCGCCAGCGGATTGGGGGTGAGTGCGGTGCCGGCGTTGTGCGCCGAGCAGATGCTGGAACTGGGCGCGCATTGCCTGACCTTGAATGATTCGGTGGAGCGGGCGATTGGTGTGCTGACGGAACCGGGCAATGAGCTGTCTGCGGCGGCGCAGGCACTGTTCGACATCCTCAAAGCCGAACACTGAACCCTGAACCCTGAACCCTGAACCCTGAACCCTGAACCCTGAACTGAGATCCCATCCCTGTAGGAGCTGCCGAAGGCTGCGATCTTTTGATCTTGCTTCTAAAAAACAAAGTCAAAAGATCGCAGCCTGCGGCAGCTCCTACAGGGATTTTCGGCATTCAGGTAGACAAGCGTTGCACCAACAACGGCAGCAGTTGTTCACATGACGCCTCGATCTTCAGATCCAGCAGATCATCGGCGCGGGTCTTGCCCAGATTGATCGCCAGCAACGGCTTGCCGCGATCGGCGATGACCCGGCACAGACGAAACGCCGAATACGCCATCAGCGACGAGCCCACCACCAGCAACCCCGCAGCATTTTCTGCCGCCGCCATGGCCCGTGCTGCCGTCGCCTGCGCCACGTTCTCACCGAAGAACACCACGTCCGGTTTCATTCGTTCGCCCGCGCAATACGGGCATTGTGGAGTCTGAAAGCGCGCTTCGAAGGCCGGATCGAGCAGGGTATCGCCGTCCGGCGCCTGCACCGCATCGACCCCGGCCAGATACGGATTCTGCTCGACCATCCGCTGCTGAATGTCGTCACGCGCGCTGCGCTGGCCGCAATCCAGGCACAGCACCCGGTGCAGGCTGCCATGCAGTTCGATCACATCGTGACTGCCGGCCTGATCGTGCAGGGTGTCGACGTTCTGCGTGATCAAGGCGCTGATCAGACCCCGGCGCTGTAAATCGGCCAGTGCTTGATGCGCTGCATTCGGCCGCGCCTGGCGCACCCGTGGCCAGCCGAGCATTGCCCGTGCCCAGTAGCGGCGACGGGATTCCGGGGCGGCGAGAAATTCCTGATACATCATCGGCTGCCGACCCCGCCGTACGCCCTCACTGTCGCGGTAATCCGGGATGCCCGACGGCGTGCTGATGCCCGCGCCGGTCAGCACCAGGAAATCGCCATCGACCATGGCTTGGTGCAAGGTGTCGAGGTGTTCGCGGGTCGGGCTGTCGAGCATGGTCAGCACTCCGGGGAGGACGATGCCCGCAGGTTAGCATTAACCGTGTGGCGAGGGAGCTTGCTCCCGCTGGACTGCGCAGCAGACCTGTTTTCAGGGTCGTTTCGCAATCCGACGGGAGCAAGCTCCTTCGCCACAGGTGATAGCGGTGATTTACTTGCGCGCCTCCAGAATCAGATTGAACGGCGTCTGCGTCGCCCGGCGAAAGTGCTTGAACCCGGCCTCGACAAATACCTTGCGCAAGCGCATTTCACCGGCCTGCGCACCCAGCCCCAGGCCAACTTCCTGGGACAGCGAATTCGGCGTGCAGATAAAGGTCGAGGCCGCATAGAACAGGCGTCCGACCGGGTTGATGTTGTCGTCCAGCTTATCGTTGGCAAACGGCTCGACCAGCAGCACCGTGCCGTCCTTCTTCAATGATTCGAACGCATGCCGGGCCGCGCCGACCGGGTCGCCCATGTCGTGCAGGCAGTCGAAATAGCAGATCAGGTCATAGTCGTCGCCGGGGTAGCTTTTGGCGTTGTTCTGGAAGAATTTTGCCCGGCTGCTGACGCCGCCTTCTTCTGCGCGCTGGGTGGCGACGGTGATTGACGGCGCGTGATAATCGAAACCGACGAAGCGCGAGTTGGGAAATGCCTGGGCCATGATCACCGTCGAGGCGCCGTGGCCGCAGCCGATGTCGGCGACTTTGGCGCCTGCTTCGAGTTTGGCGACCACACCTTCCAGCGCCGGCAGCCATTCCGCGATCAAGTGACCTTTATAGCCGGGGCGAAAGAAGCGTTCGGTACCGCTGAACATGCACGGATGGTGATCGCCCCAGGGCAGGGCGCCGTTGCCGCGCATGGCTTTGACCAGTTTGTCCTTGTCATGGAAAAACGAGGCCACCACGCCAAGTCCGCCGGCGACGTACACCGGCGAATCCTCGACCGCCAGCGCCAGTGCCTGCTCCTCCGGCAACCGAAACTGGCCATCGTGATGCTCCATGTAGCCGGACGCGACATGCGCGCTGAGCCATTCGCGCACCAGACGCGGGTTGCAGGTGGTTTTTTCGGCGAGGGCTTGCGGGGTGATCGGCTGACTGTCGGCCATCGCCCGGTACAGCCCGAGCTCTTCGCCAACGATGACGTTCGCCAGCATCGCGGCGCCGCCCATGTCGTTGACCAGTTTGCCCATGAATGCGTTGAGTCGTGTTTCGTCCATCACGAGTGCTCCTGATACAGGATCACCGTCCGGTGGCAAAACGTTGTCGAGGCATGGGCCGCAGGGCGGTGGTCACAAAAGTGGGCAGGGCACAGCTGACGTCGTCCTGCATTCCCCTCGACCGGGTACTGAATCAGTCTAGTCTGGCTGGGACAAGATGCAGCGTTTGTGTCCCATGCAGATTCCAGTGTGGGGATCAGCGCAGTGGCAGTTTCAACTCCGCGCACAGTCCGCCACCCTCGCGGTTGCTCAGGGTCAGCGAGCCACCGAGGGCCATGGCCAGTTGCTGGGCGATCGCCAGGCCCAGGCCTGTGCCGCCGGTGCTGCGGTTGCGCGAGTTTTCCACCCGGTAGAACGGCTGCATGACCTGCTGCAACTCCGTCTCGGCAATGCCCGGTCCGCGATCAAGGATCTGGATGCAAAGACCGTCGCCAATATCCACCTGCAACTGCGCGGCACCGGCGAATTTCAGTGCGTTGTCGGTCAGGTTCACCAGCACCCGGCGCAGGGCCTGGGGACGGGTATCGATCACCGCCGCGCTCTTGCCGCTCAGTTGCACGTCCTGGCCCATGTCCTGATAGTCGAACACCAGGCTGTCGAGAAACGAGTCGAGGTCGATGCGCCGGCTTTCCTCGGTCGAGCCGTGGATACTGCGGGCATACGCCACGCCCTCGCGCACCAGATGTTCCATCTCGCCGAGGTCATTCCACAGTTTGTCTTTCTCGACCGAGTCGTCCATGAACTCTGCGCGCAACTTCATGCGGGTGATCGGGGTTTGCAGGTCATGGGAAATCGCCGCCAGCAGTTGCATGCGCTCCTTCAGATACGCAGCGATGCGCGCCTGCATCGCGTTGAAGGCCCGCGCGGCGTAGGCCACTTCGGTCGGGCCGTGTTCGTCGAGCATCACCGGGTGCGCGTTGGGGTCGAGGGATTCCACGGCATTGGCGAGGCGGGCGAGGGGGCGTATGGCAATGCGCACCGCCAGCCAGGTGCAGGCGATCAGCAGCGCCAGTTGGCCGAGCAATACCCCCGGCAGCCACGGCGACAGCGGCGGCATGGCCGGACGCACATCGATGGTCAACGGGCTGCCGTCGCTGAGGCGCAAATGGGCCTGGAAGTGTTTTTTCTCCGCGGGAAAACGGCTGAAGGACAGCGGATGGGCGCCGCCAATTGCACTGCTGATCGAGGTCGCGGCCACCGGTACCTCCTCGGCGTCGAGCGGGGCGCCGGGGTCGCCGTTGTCCAACCGATAATCGTAATTGGTGCGAGCCAGTCGTGGCAGCCAGGCGGGTCGTTCCTGCGCGGGCAAGCGGTCGAGGATCGCAATCGACGTCGAAACGTCGTTTTGCATATTGCTGAGCATGGTGCTTCTGGCGCTTTGGAAACGTTCGTAATACTGCGCGCCAAACGACAGGGTCTGGGCCAGGATCAGCCCGACCAGAAAGATCAGCGACAACCGCGAAGCCAGGGTGCGTGGCCAATGCAGCTTGAGACTCATGCCGAGGCTCCGAGGATCTCCACCGGCAGCGAAAACACATAACCCTCGCTGCGCACGGTCTTGATGTAGGCCGGTTCACGCGCATCATCGAGCAGGCGCTGGCGCAAACGGCTGACCAGCAGATCAATCGAACGGTCGAACAGATCGGCCTCGCGGCCCTGGGTCAGGTTGAGCAACTGATCACGGCTGAGTACCCGTTGCGGATGATCGAGAAACACCCGCAGCAAACGGTATTCGGCGCCACTGAGGGCGACCAGTGTGCCGTCATTGTCCAGCAGATGCCGGGCCGAGGTGTCCAGTTGCCAACGGCCGAAGGCCAGCAGGCGACCGCTTTCGGTGACCACCAGATTCGGTGGCAGCATGCGAGTGCGCCGCAGCACCGCGTTGATCCGCGCCAGCAGTTCGCGGGCGGCGAACGGCTTGGTCAGGTAATCGTCGGCGCCCATTTCCAGGCCGATGATGCGGTCCGTTTCATCGTTGCGCGCCGTGAGCATCAGCACCGGCGTGGCCTTGTGTTTGCCCACGCGCAATTCGCGGCACAGCTGCAGGCCATCGTCGCCGGGCATCATGATATCGAGCACAATCAGGTCGACGGTGTTGGCTTCGAGAAAACTGCGCATCTGCCGGCCATCGGCGACCACGGTGGTGCGCAGGCCGTTCTTCTTCAGGTAATTGCCGACCAGCTCGCGGATCTCGCGATCGTCGTCGACGATGAGGATGTGATCGACATGTTCCATCGGTGCAGAACCTCTATCAAAGGGCAATGCCATGCAGTCTATCGAGCCTGCGCCGGCTTGCCTGCCCGGGTTTGTATTGCAGTGTATCTGGCGTAATGGCGGATACACACACATGCAAAAACGCGATTTTTTCAGGGTTTTGTATCGCTGTGTATCTCCGGGCGGCGGGGATACACAGTGATTGATAGCGGCCGTTTCCTGACACAGACGCGATACCTCACGCGCCTCAAATAGGCTCCATCGAGGCCCACACAGTTTGCCTCGGCTCAACCCATACAAGCCTTGAGGAAACCACCATGACGCACAAAACCGTTGTCGCCGCCTGCCTGTTCGCCGCCCTGAACATCTGCACCCTGTCGGCCCGGGCCGAAGCCGATGTCAGCCCGCACACCTACACCTACGGCACGCACCTGGACATCCAGAAAGTGCTATCGATGACCGAAGACAACGCGGTGACCTGCGGCATTATCGATGCGCGCATGACGTATCTGGATTCGGCCGGAAAAACCAAGGTGCTGGATTACCGCAAATTCGCCGATGGCTGCAACAACCAGAACTGAGTGCTCAGATGCATCGACAGTCACCGCCGCACACATCATTGGCTCACAGGTCGCGCACCATGAGCCATTGCTCGTTGTCCCAGGCGCGAAAGCGCTCCAGCACTGTCCAGCCGCGCTTGGCGTAATAGTCCTGCTTGTTCTGTGTGTGCAGATAGAAACGCGCGAAGCCGCGCTGTTTCGCCGCCCGGCTGACGCCATCGATCAACCGCTCTGCCAGCCCCTGGCCACGAGCTTGCGGGCTGACAAACACGCACGCCAGCCACGGGCCGAGATCCGGACGCAGGGCCAGGTCCGCCCGGGCCAGCGCCGCACCGCCGAGCAGGCGCTCGCCGTCCAGCGCAATCAGGCACGACCAGTCGCCATTGTTCTGGCCGGCAGCGAACTCGCGTTGCCAATCGGTCAAGGGTTGCTCGGCATATTCGTAGGCGAACTGGCGGTGGATCCACGCGGCGTAAGTGTCGCTGTGCAGCGGGTGATCGACGAGCCATTCAAGACGCAGGGACATGATGGAATCCATTCACGGAACACGGGAAGGCATAAAAGCCGATTGCCCCATGCAATGGCAATCTCGAAGTGTCTCGAGGCCTTTACAAAAAGCCGCCATTCATCGGCCAGGCCGCGGTTTTCCGGGCTCTTCTGACGATTGGCAGGGACGCCATCGACCCTCGGCGCGATAGTGGATGAGCAGGGCCACTGCCGACCCTGTCACTGATAAAAAGAACGCGAGGTTGCCATGCCGAAATTCGTGATTGAACGCGAGATTCCAGGGGCCGGAAAGCTGTCGCCGCAAGAACTTCAAGCCGTATCGCAAACCTCCTGCCAGGTGTTGCGTGAACTCGGGCCACAGGTGCAGTGGCTGCAGAGTTACGTCACTGCCGACAAAATCTATTGCGTCTACATCGCCCCTGACGAAGAACAGGTGCGCGAGCACGCCAGGCTGGGCGGGTTCCCGGCCAACAGCGTGGCGCGGGTGATGACGGTCATTGACCCGACCACGGCCGAATGAAGTTCTTCAACCTGCTGCGGAGCACGATTGATGAGTACTCCCATTGACCTGACGGGCCTGAAAGAACGCCAGAAAGTCGCCTGGGCCAGCGGCGATTACGCGGTGATCGGTACCACCTTGCAGATCGTCGGCGAAAACCTCGCCGAGGCCTGCGACCTGCACTGCGATGAAGAGGTGCTGGATGTCGCCGCCGGCAACGGCAACGCCACTCTGGCAGCGGCGCGGCGTGGATGTCAGGTGACCTCGACCGACTATGTCGCGGCGCTGCTGGAGCGGGGACAGGATCGGGCACGGGCTGAACATCTGGAGGTGATTTTTCAGGTCGCCGATGCCGAAGCGTTGCCGTTCGCCGACGAGAGTTACGACGCGGTGCTGTCGACCTTCGGCGTGATGTTTGCCCCGGATCAGGCGACTGCGGCGGCGGAACTGGCGCGGGTCTGCCGAAGGGGCGGGCGCATCGGTCTGGCAAACTGGACGCCGGAAGGTTTCGTCGGCCAGATGTTCAAGGTGCTTGGTCGCCACGTCCCACCACCCCCCATAGCCCAGCCACCGTCGAACTGGGGCACTGAAGCGTGGTTGCACAGCCACTTCAATGAGCGCGAGTTTCTGCTGCAGGTCACCCGCCGCACCTTCAACTTCCGCTATCGCTCGCCGGCGCATTTCATCGACATTTTCCGCCACTGGTACGGGCCGGTGCACAAGGCCTTTGCGGCATTGCCTCCGGAAAGCGGGCAAGCGCTGGAGAGTGATCTGGCGGATCTGCTGACCCGCTCGAACCGGGTGGGAGAGAAGTCGCTGGTGGTGCCGAGCGAGTATCTGGAGGTGGTCATCACCAAACGCTGAAACATCAATTAAAACCCCGTGTAGGAGCTGCCGCAGGCTGCGATCTTTTGATTTTGGTTTTAAAAAGAAGATCAAAAGATCGTCCGAACGCGGCCCGAGCCTGCGGCAGCTCCTACAGGGTATAGGGTGGATTTACTTCAGAGGCGGCCGATCAAACCACTCCAGCGCCGTACGCCAGATGCAGATCCCCAGAAAGTACGCCGACGCCAGCAGCCACAAACCCATCACCAGCGGATTGATCACCGGGTGATTGAGCACCAGCGACAGGCTGCACAACAGCCAGATCGCCGTCACTGCGATGTTGATCGGCATGAACCTGCGTACGCGGAACGGGTGCAGGAACTTCATGCGGGTCACGGTCAGCAGCGCCAGACCGATGATGGTCAGAAAGGTGATCCACGGCCCCGGATTGATGATGTACAGGCACAGCGCGACCACGTTCCATGCGGCGGGGAAACCGACGAAGTAGTTGTCCTTGCTCTTCATGTTGACGTTGCAGAAACAGAACAGCGACGACACCAGAATCAGCGACACGCTCAGCAGCAGGGTGTAGTCGGGCAGGGGAATGTAGCGATAGATGAACAGGGCCGGAATGAACACGTAGGTCAGATAATCGATCACCAGATCGAGGATCGAGCCGTCGAAACTCGGCAGCACCGATTGCACATTGACCTTACGCGCCAACGCCCCGTCGAGACCGTCGACAATCAATGCCACGCCCAGCCACATCAGGCAGTGAGTCGGCTGGTTCTCCAGCAGGGCGAGGGTCGCCAGAAAGGCTGTGACCACGCCGGTCGCGGTAAAACCATGGGCGCCCCATGCTTTGAGCCTGGCGATGTGTACGGTCGATATCACAGGGGCGTTCTCCAGAAAAATGAAGCATGCCGGGTATCACCCTTGAGCAAAGGGCGCCGGCAAACCGGGTCGGGGTTGCAGCTATCGACCGGTTTGGCCGGGATAAGGTTCACCACCTTTGAATCTTAGCTGCCCGCACAAAAAATACCTCGGCGAAATCTGCCAGCGGCAGCCGGCGTCAGCCAGACGGTGCTGGCGCGCTGGCATCGGCGGTCTATTGTTGCCTGACGCATTTATTGCCAATGGCTGAGGACGAGATCATGAACACCAGTGATTTGCTCGAACAACTGCTACGGGGCCAGGCCTCGGCGGGACAACAAGGTGCTGGATCGGCCGGCGGTGGGCTGGGTGGGTTGGGCGGCTTGCTTGGCGGTCTGTTGGGCGGCGGTGCGAGTACCGGCGCCAGTGGCGCGCAGTCTGGTGGGCTGGGCGGTTTGGGTGGATTGCTGGGGGGCTTGCTTGGCGGTGGCGGCAGCGGTGGATTGGGTGGCGCGCTCGGCGGCGGGGCGCAAAGCCGTTCCAGCGGCACCAATTATGCAGCGCTGGCCTCGCTGGGGATGATGGCGTTCCAGGCGTATCAGGCCTGGCAACGCAGTCAGGCTTCGGCGGCGCCACAACAGATTCCGCAAACGGCGAATCTGCTGGCCGGGCCCGAAGTCGAGGAACACGGGCATGCTGTGCTGCGGGCGCTGATCGCGGCGGCCAAGGCGGATGGTGAGATCGACCCCCGGGAACGGCAGATGATCGATGAAGAGATTGGCAAACACACCGACGATCCACAATTGCAGCAATGGTTTGACGCTGAAGTTGCCAAACCGCTGGATGCGAACGAAGTAGCCGAGGCGGCCAACGGCGACCCGGCGACGGCCGCCGAAATGTACCTGGTCAGCGTGATCCTGGTCGGCGACCAACAGGGCGCCGAACGCGACTACCTGGATGAACTGGCGGCGGCGCTGCGGATCGATCCGCAATTGCAGGTGCATCTGGAGCAGCAGGCCAAGGGGACGGTTTAAAGCAAAATCAAAAGATCGCAGCCTTCGGCAGCTCCTACAGAGGCGAATTCCAATGTAGGAGCTGCCGAAGGCTGCGATCTTTTGATCTTCAGAGCCAGATTGCGTCCCACAACGGGTAATCACCCAAGCGCTGTACCAGACCGGCCCGCAATGGATTCATGACAATGTAGCGGGCGGCCGCTTTCAAATTTTCATCGCGACGCAAGGCCCGGTCGTGATAACCGCGCTGCCACAGCGGCTCCGAATTGCCTCGCAGCAGGTTGACCGAGCGACTACTGCGCGATTTGACGCGGCACATTAATTGCGCCAGAGAGCCTCGCTTGAGCTCGATCAGCCAATGCAAGTGATCAGGCATGACCACCCAAGCCAAAGACACGACCAATCCTGCCTCATCTGTCGCGCGCATCTGTTCAACCAACAGTCGTCCGATTCTCCAGTCGCTAAACACCGGTCGACGTTCCTTAACCACCGCCGTCAGCAAATAAACCCGCTCAACCTCCGAATAGCGTCCCCTGCGTAAACCGCAGGCTTTTGCAGCTTCAGGCATTCCATTGCCCTCCGTAACCATCGTCCTTCAACACTAGCTGCCCTATGACAGTTCACGAACCCAAGCCATTTCACGATGTAAATGTAGGAGCTGCCGAAGGCTGCGATCTTTTGATCTTGATCGTAAAAGACAAAATCAAAAGATCGCAGCCTTCGGCAGCTCCTACAGTGATCAAGTGATCAAGTGATCAAGTGATCAAGTGATCAAGTGATCAAGTGATCAAGAAGCCAAGAGGACAAGAGGCCAGTGATCAAGAGGCCAAGTGAAAGAGAATTGGCGCTAATCAGGCCGTCCGTCAGGGCAATTTTCATGTCGATTGAATTTTTCTCCGTAGTGGTTGCTCTGCTGATGTAGAGGCGTGAAACAACGCCCTGACCGGCCAACCGAACGAGAACACTGACATGACTGCCCTGACCCCTCTGCAGGCGCCGAGTGCGCAGCAACAGCCCATCACTGCCGACGGCGATCTGCGGCGTATTTATGAGGCACTGCTGCTTGAGGATGCGCCTGAAACCCTCGCGCAGGATTTTCTCGCCGAGCAGTTGCAGCGTGCCGCGCTGTTGCCCGAAGAACTTCCGCAGGATCCGTCGGCGTGGCAAGGCTGGGTCGCCGAACATTGCACAGAAGTTGCCCGGCAGTACGCCGATTACCTGCAACAGCGCCAGGCCGGCGGACCGCGTCAGTTCTTCAGCAACAAGGCTCACGCGCTGTACTTTCTGCAAGCGGTGGCGCCGACCAAACTGGTGGATGGCGCGTGGCTGTACGGTTTGTTGGCGCAGTGGCGCGACCCGCGTTTCGACGGGTTGCTGTGTACCTATCTGGAAGAACTCGGCGACGGCAATCCTGCGCAAAACCATGTGGTGATCTACCGCAAACTGCTCGCCGAACACGGTTTGCAGGACGCCAGCGCGATTGCCGATGAACGCTACCTGCAAGGTGCGCTGCAACTGGCACTCGGTGCCTGCGGCGAAAGCGTGCTGCCGGAGGTAATCGGCTACAACCTCGGCTACGAACAACTGCCGCTGCACTTGCTGATCAGTGCCTATGAACTCAGTGAGCTGGGCATCGATCCGTACTACTTCACCCTGCATGTGACCATCGATAACGCCAGCACCGGCCATGCGCAAAAAGCCGTGCAGTCGGTGCTCGACCTGTTGCCGCTGGAAGCCGATCGCGGCGAATTCCTGCGCCGGGTATCGCTGGGCTATCGACTCAACGACCTGGGGCAGGGCAGTCGCGCGATCATCGAGGGTTTTGACCTGGAGCAGGAAGTGCTGGCGATGCTCGAACGCAAGCGCCCGTTTGGTCAGCACATGCATTCCGACTACTGCCGTTTCGAAGGCAAAACCGTCAATCAGTGGCTGGCCACTCCCGAACAGCTACCTGGTTTCCTGCAGGCAATGCAGGACAAAGGCTGGATCAAACGCAATGAAGATCCGCAAGCCAGCCGTTTCTGGCAGTTGATCGATGGCGACGGGGCGGCGATGTTCGGCGTATTCAGTCCGTATGAAAAGCAGCTGCTGCACGACTGGATTGCCGGCGACTGGACGCCATTCGACCAACGCAAAGCACCACGGCGCAGTCGTCAGGTCGCCACCCCGGACGCCGCCGTGCCCGAACACGATCCCGATGTGCAGCGCCTGATGTCTGCCCTGCAAGGTCAGGACGGACACGCGCAAATGGCCACGCTGATCCCATGGTTGTCACCGGCCCGCCATGCCCACCCGGCGGGACTGCTGGCGACACGTCGCTTCATCGAACTCAAATCCAGTCTGCGCTAAGGAAATCCCATGAATCAGGAAGAACAACTGTCCGCCAATGACCTCACGCTGCTGCAACTCGGCCGGCGCTTGCAGGCCGACGGCTACCAGTTCATCACGCCGACGCCATTGACCCATCAGAGGGTCAACCAGCGTGACGAAGGGCAGGTGGCTGATACCTTGCGCGACGTGTTCGGCTGGTCGCGCCCGTTTGAACCGGGGTTGCTGTCCGCCGATGAACAGCGGCAATTGCAGGAGGCCCAAGTGATTGACGTCTACGACGGCCGCCTGAAAAGCCGGGTGCGCTGGTCGAGCCTGGATGACTTGCTGTTCGTGCATTCTGGCTTCCCAACCGCTGCCGCCGACTCGGTGTTTTTCGGCCCGGACACTTACCGGTTTGCACAGCTGATTCACGCGCATCTGCAACAAAGCTTTGCGCCGATTCAGCGCGCGGTGGACATCGGTTGCGGTGCCGGCGTCGGCGCGATTCTGATTGCCCGCGCACGGCGTGAAGCCGAAGTGCTGGCGGTGGACATCAATCCCGCCGCGCTGCGCCTGACCGCGATCAATGCGGCATTGGCCGAGGTCGCTAATGTTGAAGTGCTGGCCAGTGACGTGCTGCAGGGCACCGACGGCAACTTCGACCTGATCGTCGCCAACCCGCCGTACATGGCCGATCCGGCCGGTCGTGCCTATCGGCATGGCGGTGGCTCGCTCGGCGCTGGATTGTCGCTGCGCATCGTTGAGCAGGCGCTCAATCGGCTGGCCCCCGGTGGTTCATTGCTGCTCTACACCGGCGTGGCGATGGTCGATGGCCGCGATCCGTTTTTCGATACGGTGGTGCCGCGCCTGGATTCGACGCGATTCGGCTGGACCTATCGCGAACTGGATCCCGACGTGTTCGGTGAAGAATTGTTGAACCCCGGTTACCAGCGAGTGGACCGGATCGCCGTGGTCGCGCTGACCGTGACCCGCATTGGCTGACACAAGGCAGGTGCGCCATGACCAGGAACCTCGACGACTACAACCGCATGCGCGACTTTTCCGCGACGTCGGAACCCGCCGCGGTCAAACGCCGTGGCCGCAGCAAGGCCACTGAGCATGCGCTGCAGTTCTGCATCCAGAAGCACGACGCTTCGCACCTGCATTACGACTTTCGCCTCGAACTCGATGGTGCGCTGAAGAGCTGGGCGGTGCCCAAGGGACCGTCGCTCGATCCCAAGGTCAAGCGTTTGGCAGTGCACGTCGAAGACCATCCGCTGGATTACGCGACGTTCGAGGGCAGCATTCCCGAAGGGCATTACGGCGCCGGCGATGTGATCGTCTGGGATCGTGGCGTGTGGATTCCGCAGGAGGATCCGGCCAAGGCTTACGCCAAGGGCAAACTCAAGTTCGAGCTGCAGGGCGAAAAGCTCTCCGGGATATGGAATCTGGTGCGCACGCACATGCCGGGCAAGAAGGAAAACTGGTTTCTGATCAAACATCAGGACAGCGCCGCGCGCCCGCAAGACGATTACGATGTGCTCAGTGCGGAGCCGGACAGCGTGCTCAGCGAACGCACCCTGATCAGCAAACCCAAGCTCGCCGCCGAGCAAGTCAAGCCGGTGAAAAAGGCCCCGGCGAAACCGCGCAAAGCGGCATCCGGGACGCTTACCGGTGCGCGCAAGGCCAAGCTGCCGGCGCAGCTCAAGCCGGAACTGGCGACGCTGGTCGACAGCGCACCCGAAGGGCAGTGGAGCTACGAGATCAAGTTCGACGGTTACCGGATCATGGCGCGCATCGATCACGATCAGGTGCAACTGTTCACCCGCAACGGTCACGACTGGACGCACAAACTGCCGCAACAGGCGCAAGCCCTCGCTGAGCTGGGGCTTGAATCGGCATGGCTGGACGGCGAAGTGGTGGTCACCAACGAGCAGGGTGTGCCGGATTTTCAGGCGTTGCAAAACGCCTTCGAAGCCGGGCGCAGCGGCAGCATCATGTACTACCTGTTCGACATGCCGTACCTCAACGGTGTCGACCTGCGCGAAGTGCCGGTCGAGGAGCGCCGCGCTGCGCTGTCCACGGTACTCGGTGGGCATGAGCAGCCGTTGCTGCGCTTCTCCGAAGCCTTCGATGAAACGGCGGACGCACTGCTCAACAGCGCCTGTCAGATGCAGATGGAGGGGCTGATCGGCAAACGCCTCGGCTCGCCCTACGTGTCGCGGCGCAGCAGTGACTGGATCAAGCTCAAGTGCAAGCATCGGCAGGAATTCGTGGTCGTCGGCTATACCGATCCGAAAGGCGCGCGCAGTGCCTTCGGCGCGTTGTTGTTGGGCCTGCACGATCGCGACAGTGGCGAGTTGCGCTATGCCGGCAAGGTCGGCACCGGTTTCAACGAAACCACACTGAAAAGCATCCTGGCCCAGCTCAAGCCGTTGCAGGTGAAGAAGTCCGCCGTGGTCAATCCGCCCAGCGGCTTCGAAGCCAAAGGCGTGCACTGGCTCAAACCGAGCTTGTTGGCGGAAGTGGCGTTCGCCGAAATGACCAAGGACGGCTCAGTGCGTCACGCCGTGTTTCATGGTTTACGCAATGACAAACCCGCCAAGGCGATTACCGAGGAGCGCGCGAAACCCGTGAAGACTTCAGCGAAAGCCACCCCGTCGAAGAAAACTGCTTCGTCGAAGAAAGCTGCAGAATCAAAGAAAGCTGCTGAGCCGAAGAAAGCTGAACCGGCGCCGTCCCAGCTGGGGCTGGCCAGCGGCAAGGTGCGCATCACCCACCCCGATCGGGTGATCGATGCGGTCAGCGGCACCACCAAGATGCAACTGGCCGAGTATTACGCCAGTGTCGCCGAATGGATTCTGCCGCAACTCAAGGATCGCCCGGTGGCCCTGGTACGGGCGCCGGACGGCATTGCCGGCGAACTGTTCTTCCAGAAAAACGCCGAGCGCCTGGCGATTCCCGGCATCACGACGCTGGACAAGGACGTCACCGGGCAACCGGTGATGTTGATCAACAACGCCGAAGCGCTGATTGGCGCGGTGCAAATGAGCACCGTGGAGCTGCACACCTGGAACGCCACCACGGTCGATCTGGAAAAACCGGACCGCTTCGTCCTCGATCTCGACCCGGACCCTGCGCTGCCCTGGAAAAGCATGGTCGAAGCCACCGCGTTGACCCTGACCGTACTGGATGAACTGGGGCTCAAGGCCTTTCTCAAGACCAGCGGCGGCAAAGGCATTCACCTGGTGGTGCCGTTGACCCGCAAGCACGGTTGGGATGAGGTCAAAGACTTCAGCCATGCGATCGTCAGTCACATGGCCAAGCTGTTGCCGGAACGCTTCTCCGCAGTGTCCGGGCCGAAAAATCGTGTCGGGCGGATCTTCATCGACTACCTGCGCAACGGCCTGGGCGCCACCACCATTTGTGCCTACGCGGCGCGCACTCGTGAGGGACTGCCAGTGTCAGTACCGCTGTTTCGCGAAGAGGTCGCCGAGATCAAGGGCGGCAATCAGTGGAACATCCGCAATGTCCATGAGCGTCTGAACGAGGTCGGCGACGAGCCGTGGGCCGACCTGAAGAAAACCCGCCAGAGCATCACTGCGGAGATGCGCAAGCGGGTTGGCATGAAAAAATGATCAGGTGTCGCGCAGCAAGTCGTGGGCGTTGAGCAGTTCGAAAGCGATTTCGGGGTGGTTGTTCAGGCCCCGACGAATGGCCGCCGGGATTGACTTGCGGGTCTTGCGGCACAGTCCCGGCAGCGCCTCGATCTGAATCTCGATGCCGAGCATGCTGCGCACCTCATGAAACCCCGGAGCGACTTCCACGCGCAGGCCCAACTGCTCGTGCATGCGCTGTTGCAGATGCCGCAAGTCCGCAAGGTCTTTGAGTTGTTCCAGGCGGGTGAGGAGGATTTTTTCCTGCTCGCGGGTCAGGCGCAGAATGCGCAGATCCGTGCCCGGCGTTTCCAGCAACGCGTCGCGCCCGCAATCGCAGGCGCCGGGCGGGCAGGGTGAGCGCAAAGGCGCAGGAGGCGCAAGAGTCGTCATGGCCTCCATCATAGAGGCCGTCAGACGGTTTTGCCTATGCGCCCTCAGCTGCCGTCCATCGGCCGCTGCATCCCTGGCAACTACTGATTCAGGCCTTCGTAATGCACCAGAATCGCGTTGGCGAGGTCTTCATCGCTGGCATTGAGGCCGGGGTTGTCGTGCCGCACCTGTTGCAGTACCGACTCAAGATAAACCCCACGGATGGCCCCGCCGCTGGCGACGAACGCTGACAGGTCGTCGCGCGCCGGGATCACCATTTTGTGATCCTTGAAGGTCGAGTACAGCGAAGCGGAAACGCCCGCCGAGGTGGCGACATCGCCGGCGTCGACACGGGCCAGAGCCGAGCCGACAGGGAGGCAGAGCAGGAGAGAAGAAATGAGCACTAACTTGCGCATGACGATGTTCCTCCACAAGCGCGAAGCAAAAAGGAAGGACTACATAATCTCAGAGGTGCGACCTTTGCCGGAGTTCCGTTCGAACACGCCGATACTTGCTGAAACGCTCTGAAGCGGCACATCTGCACAAATAAGCTTAACTGAAATCCTGAAGGGCGCATTCCGGCGCGCCTCAGGGGAGGAACCCACCGTGTCGATCAAATTGCGTTTGCTGCTGCTGATTGCCACCAGTCTGTTGACGGCGCTGATCGTGAGTCTGGTCAGCTATGTGGGGAATACGCGCATGTCCGCAGCGGTGAACGACAACGCGGTGAGCATGACCGCGCTGCGCAATCACATGGAAGCCGACATGATGCACGATGCGCTGCGGGCCGACGTGTATTCGGCAATGCTGGTCGGCTTGGGCAAAAGCACCGGCACGGCCGCAGAGGTGCAGGACTCGATCAACGAGCACGCCACGCATTTTCGCGAAGTGCTGGAAGAAAACCTCAAATTGCCGGTCAACCCGACGATCAAGTCTGCGCTGGAACACATAAAACCCAGCCTGGACACCTACATTGCAGCGGCCGAGCGCATTGTCGGCCTGGCATTGGACAACCCGGACAGCGCGCAACGGGAGCTGGGCACGTTCAATGCGGCCTTCAGTCAGCTCGAAGAGCAGATGGCGGACCTCAGCGAACTGATCGAAAGCAACACCCGTGACACCAGCCAGGCTACCGAAAGCGCTATTCGCAACGCCAACATCGCCCTCGGCGCAGTATTACTGGCCAGTCTATTGCTGTTGTTGGCGCAAGGGCGCTGGGTGACCCGCAGCATCATGGGCCCGCTGAAATCCGCCAACCAGATCGCGCAGAGCATCGCCCACGGCAATCTCAGCGAGCCGATCAGCGAACCGCCCGGCAAGGACGAGGCCAGCACGCTGATCCGCAGTCTGGCGACCATGCAGCGCGACCTGCGCAACATGATCGACATCGTTCGGCGCAATGCCCATGGGGTCAGCGGCATGAGTGAGCAACTGAGCCACGGCTGCCATCAGGTCGCCGACAGCAGTCAGCAGCAAAGCGCCGCCGCCGGTACCATGGCTGCTGCTGCCAGCCAGATGACCGCCAGCATCGAGGAGATCACCCGTCACGCCGAACGTGCGCTGGGCATGGCCAATCAGGCCGAATCGCTGGCCAAGAGCGGCGGGCAGGTGATCCATCAGGTGGTCAGCGACATGGACGACATCGCCCGCTCCGCGCAACAGTCGGCGCAGGTGATCCGTACGCTGGATCAGGAATCCGAAGGCATCTTCAACATCATTCAGGTGATCAAGAGCATCGCCGACCAGACCAACCTGCTGGCACTCAACGCCGCCATCGAGGCGGCGCGGGCCGGCGAGCAGGGCAGGGGCTTTGCCGTGGTTGCCGACGAAGTGCGCAGCCTGGCGGCGCGCACCAGCGCCTCAACCCAGGAAATCGCTGCGATGGTCGCACGCATCCAAAACAGCACCCGCGAGGCGGTCAGCAGCATGGAGGCCGGCGTCGCCCAGGTCGACAAGGGCATGGCGGTCACGGCTGAAGTCGAACGAGCGATACGCGAAATCCTCGACGCCACCCTCAGCACCACGCAACTGGTCAACGACATCACCCGCACCATCGG
Source organism: Pseudomonas sp. B21-051 (assembly GCF_024748795.1). Classification (NCBI taxonomy): domain Bacteria; kingdom Pseudomonadati; phylum Pseudomonadota; class Gammaproteobacteria; order Pseudomonadales; family Pseudomonadaceae; genus Pseudomonas; species Pseudomonas sp. B21-051. The sequence goes on along the minus strand of NZ_CP087166.1, from coordinate 3,750,640 downwards.
CGAGCAAAGCCAGGCCAGCAACGAAATCGCCCATCAGGTGGAAATGATCGCCGGGATGTCCGAAGGCAACAGCAAAGTGATCGGGCAGACGGCCAATACCACCGATGAACTGTCGAGTCTGGCGGGGGCGTTGGCGTTGTCGGTGGATCGGTTTCGGTTGTGAGGGCGTGGTTGGGACAGATCCGGCCTCTTCGCGAGCAGGCTCGCTCCCAAAGAAGAAAAGACATTCACAAGGTGGGGGCGAGCCTGCTCGCGAACGGCATACCAGACACCGTATCCGGCCGCGACACAACGCAAGATTGTTGAAAGGCTTCAGGTAGCAGGTTCATTGAGGTCATGTTCAGCCGAGGCCGGCCGATAACGCCCACAGCGGAAAAAGACTCTCAAGTCGGGAACAGACGCGCGGGTTTGCCCTGACGTGATATTCTTCGCGCCAACTTGGTTTGACCTTATTCGGTTTGCCTGCCTTTTGGGCGGGCTGACGGAATCCCTGTCGCTCAAGTAGCTGAAGCCAATAATGATAAGAAGTCAGTTCAGAAGGGACATTAACTGAGGTCGATGCGGTACGTCGGCCTTGTGTGCCCACCCGTCAAAATTGAAGTGTGCCGGAATCTGCGACGCGAGCCTGAGCGTCATCAAAGCGGATCGCATACTGATAACAGCGGCGGGCGGAAGGCGTTTTATCATAGGTGCAACGGATGTTTAAGAAAGTGAACACAGCCTTGCTCGGGCTGGCTTTGGCGATGGGGATGTCGTCCGCCAATGCTGCAGAAGCAAAGAAAGTCGACGTTCTGCTGATCGGCGGCGGCATCATGAGCACCACCCTGGGTGTGTGGATCAATGAGCTGGAACCGAGCTGGTCGATGGAAATGGTCGAGCGTCTCGATGGCGTCGCCCTGGAAAGCTCCAACGGCTGGAACAACGCCGGTACTGGTCACTCTGCCCTGGCTGAGCTGAACTACACCCCGGAAGACGACAAGGGCAACGTGACGATCCCGAAAGCCGTCGAGATCAACGAAGCGTTCCAGGTCTCCCGTCAGTTCTGGGCCTGGCAAGTTCAGCAAGGCGTTCTGAAGAACCCTCGCTCGTTCATCAACACCACGCCGCACATGAGCTTCGTGTGGGGCGATGACAACATCAAGTTCCTGAAAAAGCGCTACGAAGCCCTGCAAGCGAGCCCGCTGTTCGCCGGCATGCAGTACTCCGAAGACCCGGCTGTGATCAAGAAGTGGGTCCCGCTGATGATGGAAGGGCGTGACCCGAACCAGAAAATCGCGGCCACCTGGAGCCCGCTGGGTACCGACATGAACTTCGGCGAAATCACCCGCCAGTTCGCCGGTTACCTGCAGACCAAGCCTAACTTCGACCTGAAACTGTCGAGTGAAGTCGAAGACATCACCAAGAACGCCGACGGCACCTGGCGCGTCAGCTACAAAAACCTGAAAGACGGCACCAAGACCGAAACCGACGCCAAGTTCGTGTTCATCGGCGCTGGTGGCGGCGCTCTGCACCTGCTGCAGAAGTCGGGCATTCCTGAAGCCAAGGAATACGCTGGCTTCCCGGTCGGCGGCTCGTTCCTGGTGACCGATAACCCGGCCATCGCCGAGCAGCACCTGGCCAAGGCCTACGGTAAAGCTTCGGTTGGTGCACCGCCGATGTCGGTTCCGCACCTGGACACCCGTGTTCTGGACGGCAAGCGCGTCATCCTGTTTGGCCCATTCGCGACCTTCAGCACCAAGTTCCTCAAAGAAGGCTCGTACCTGGACCTGCTGACCAGCACCACCACCCACAACATCTGGCCGATGACCAAGGTCGGCATCAAGGAATACCCGCTGGTCGAGTACCTGGCCGGTCAACTGATGCTGTCGGATGAAGACCGTCTGAACGCGCTGAAGGAATACTTCCCGAACGCCAAAGCCGAAGACTGGCGCCTGTGGCAAGCCGGCCAGCGCGTGCAAATCATCAAGCGTGATGAAGCCGCTGGCGGCGTGCTGAAACTGGGCACCGAAATCGTTGCTGCACAAGACGGCTCTATCGCCGGCCTGCTGGGCGCATCGCCAGGCGCGTCGACCGCTGCACCGATCATGCTGAGCGTGCTGCAGAAAGTCTTCAAAGACAAAGTCGCCACCCCTGAATGGCAAGCCAAGCTGCACCAGATCGTGCCAAGCTACGGCACTCAGCTGAACAACGATCCGGCCAAAGTGGCACAAGAGTGGGCGTACACCGCCAAGATCCTCGAACTGCCAACGCCGCCGGTCATCGGTCAGGCTGCTCCGGCTGCACCAGCAGCTGAAAAAGCTGAAGCACCGAAGGAAAATGCTGCACGTGACATGGCTCTGTAACTAGACGCCATTCGCACAAAAGCCCACTGAGCCGGTAACGGTCAGTGGGCTTTTTCATGCCCCAAATCCTGTAGGAGCTGCCGCAGGTTCGGGCCGCGATCGGACGATCTTTTGACTTTGATTTTCAAAAAAAAGATCAAAAGATCGTCCGATCGCGGCCCGAACCTGCGGCAGCTCCTACACAGGTTTTGCGTTTGCCAGATAGGCACCAAGCCGCCGTCCCATTTCCTCTCCGAGAGCCTGCAACCCGCTCAACGGCCGCACCATCACTTCAAACTCGACAATCTTCCCGCTCTCATCAAAGCGAATCATGTCGATCCCCTTCAACTCCTTGGTCCCGACCTTGGCGCTGAACTCCAAAACCACATTCAAACCATCGGCAGTCGCCAGTTCACGGTGGTATTTGAAATCTTCAAACACGTCGAACACGGTGTTGAGGATCATCGTCACCACTGGCGCGCCGGGGTAGGGCGAGTGGGCCATCGGCGAGCGGAATACCGCGTTAGGGTCGAGCAGTTCAGGCAAGGCCTTGAGGTTGCCGGTGCGGATCATCTCGTGCCAGCGCCTCAGGGATTCGGCGGCGTTGGGGTGCAGGTTCAGTTCGGACATTGACCACTCCTGGAATTGTTGTTGTTCTTCGCGCGACGGCAATCACTCTAGTTCAAAGCGGTGGATCACGAATCGTTGTGTGCCGATCTGAATACCAGAGCATGGCCGGAGCGGATCAGATTGGCAGCTGATCCGTATTTTTCTGTTGGATCTGCCTCTGTTTCCGGTTCAGTCAGGCGATCAAAATGGCCCTGCAGTCCGGTCACGCGCGGCAGCCCTTCATCCCGAAGCGCCCGGTGCACCGCAAGCTCAGTATTGAGGAGAGCAGCATGAACAAGATGGCGATTTTCCTGGGTGGGTTTCTGACATTGACCATTCTGATCGGAATGCTTGCGACGATTTCTCCGGTCTGAACCCCGGTCGTTTTACTCCAGACTCCAGCGCCCTTTTTTGTCGAAGGGTGCAACTGTTTCTACCATGCTGTAATTTCTCGTATCACACCGAACTGGAGTGAACCGGGCAGGCGGCGCAAGTGATTGAGGGTGTCTGTACCGGCCTCTTCGCGAGCAAGCTCGCTCCCACACTGGATCTGGGTTGTTCACAAATCCAGTGTGGGAGCGGGCTTGCTCGCGAAGAGGCCAGTAGCGTCACTGAAATCTCTCAAGCGAATCAAGGCGCGCCAAACACAATCGTCCAGTAAACCCCCTCATCACTGCGCGCCTCACTGGCAAACCCGGCACCGACCTGAGTGAACATCGGGTTCATCAGGTTGGCGCAATGCCCGGGACTGGCCAGCCACCCGGCCATCGCCTTGCCCGGTGAACTCTGGCCGGCGGCGATATTTTCGCCGACCTGCCGACCTCGATAACCCGCCGCCCGGGCGCGATCCGCCGGCAGGTCGCCGTCCGGGTCGCGGTGGGCGAAATAGTTGCCGTAGGCCATGGCTTTGCTGTGGCCTTGTGCGGCGGCGCCCAGCGCCGGGTTCCAGCTCAGGGGGCGGGCGGCGGCGAAGCGCTGGCGCCCGCACATCCGTGGGCGTGCCCGGGCAGCATTGACCTCAGCGAGCAGCGCCTTGCCGACGCTGCGGTTGTCGCCGACACGACTGTCGAGCACCACTTGCCATTCACCACGGGAGCGGCTGACGCCGATGTCGGCGTACTGAGCGTCGAGCAGTGCGCTGCAATGGCTGTCTTGCAGCTGCTCAAAGGCTTCCTCGGCATCTCCGGCACCGACAATGCGGATACTGCGCACCGCCACAGCCGAATAACCCGAGGACTTCAACGTCTCGCGCAAACCACCGCCGTAGCCATAGCCGATCGGCAACGCCAGGTTCGATTTCAGCGCCAGTGGCGCCAGGCGCTGGGCCGGTCGGCGGTCGCAGCGTTGCGGGTGGGCGCGGTAGTCGTTGATGGCGGCCACCAGTTGCCGCTCTTCGCTGGCGTGGGTGGTCTCGGTGAACAGTGGGGCAAGGATCAGCAGGCACAGCGAAACGAAGCGTGATGAGCGAACGACATGGCGCATGGGACGGCAGACTCAGGGAAAAAGACAGTGCTGAAGTGGACAGCCGCGGAATGCGGCGCCACTAGGACTGGGCTTTTGAGACTTGGTTCATGCTGGCCACCTGGCTTTTTTGGTGGGTTTATTCAGGGGAGGGCAATCCTGGCTTTAGTGTTGCCCGTACTGGCGTCTTCGCGAGCAGGCTCGCTCCCACAGAGGTAACGCATTGCCAAGGTGGGAGCGAGCCTGCTCGCGAAGGGGCCAGTTCAGCCAGCGCAATAATCGGCTATCAGCGATTGAGCACATCCCCCATCCACCGCAGATACTGCGCCCGCTCGGAAATCGAGTTGTGCCCCGAATCCGGCACCACCCGCAGGGTCGCCACGCCTTTGGGGAAACTCTCCAGCAGCCGCTGTGTGCTGGCCCGAGGGATCACCTCATCATCGCTGGCGGCCAGCAGCAACGTCGGCACACGAATGTGCGCGGCATAGCGGCCCGATTCGAAACGATCCCGGAGCAGCCATTTCACCGGCAGCCACGGATATTGGCGGACGGCGATTTCTTCGAGGCTGTTGTATGGCGTCACCAGAATCAACTGTGTTGCCGGGCGCTGACTGGCCAATCGCACCGCCACCCCCGATCCCAGGCTGCGTCCGATCACGGCGATCTGCGGATGGCTGGCGTACACCTGATCGAACAACGCTAGGGCATCTTCGGCAATCGCTTCTTCGGAGGGGGAGCCACCGCTGCCGCCGAACCCCCGGTAGTTGAGCAAAAACACCGCGTAATCGGGAAAGGCTTCACTGAACGACGGCAGGTTGCGCGACACGTCTTCGGCATTGCCGCCGAAATAGATCAGCGCTTTCGGCCCGGCATGCTCGCGAACGGTCACCCAGACATCAGCATCCGGCATCGCCAGTTTCATCCGGGACTCCGGCGCGGTAACGGCGCTGCCGGATTGGGGAAAGTAGATCAGCGAGCGCTGAAAAATGAACAGCGCTGCACACAGCAACAGGTAGAGGGCGATGAGCAAGGCGACGAGTGACATCAGTTTTCTGGACATTCGGCTAACTTTAACGGGGCGCGGGTGTTCGCAGTCGCAGTGTAGTCCAGCGAATCCGGCCGGCCGCCGTTGCACACAAGGTGCAACAGATTCACGCAGCAGGGGAACCCGCATGAGCCACACTGAGGGTTGCTCCCGTCGCCGCTTGCTCACGCTGGCTGCCGGGGTTTCGGCGGTCCTGACCTTTGACCGGGCGTGGGCCACTGCCACCACGCCGACTGCCACTTCGCCCAGCACGGCAGGAGACCAGACCATGCAGACCCGCGCCATCCCTTCCAGCTCCGAGCCTCTGCCAATGGTGGGCCTGGGCACGTATCGCGGCTTCGACGTTACCCCCGGCGATCCGGCTTACAAGTCATTGCCAGCCGTGCTCGACGAGCTGTTCAAAAAGGGCGGCACGCTGATCGACAGCTCGCCGATGTATGGCCGCGCCGAGCAAACCACCGGCGAGCTGCTATCGATCCACGAACCGCGTTCACCCGCGTTTCTGGCGACCAAGGTCTGGACCCGCGGGCGCAAGGAGGGTATCGCGCAGATGGAGCAATCCTTCCGTCTGCTGCGCACAGAACGCATCGACCTGATGCAGATCCATAACCTGCTGGACTGGCAAACCCATCTGCCGACCCTGCGCGAATGGAAAACCGAGGGGCGCATACGCTACATCGGCATCACCCATTACACGCCCTCGGCCTACGATGAAGTCGAAGCGCTGCTCAAGGCCGAACAACTCGACTTCCTGCAAATCAACTATGCCCTCGATGATCGCGGTGTGGAGAAACGCATTCTGCCGCTGTGCCGTGAACGCGGGGTGGCGGTGATCTGCAATCGGCCTTTTGGCGGCGGCGGGTTGCTCGCGCGGATCAAGGGCAAGCCGTTGCCAGCCTGGGTCTCGGACGTTCAGGTCAACAGCTGGCCGCAACTGGCGCTGAAGTTCCTGCTGTCGCACCCGGCGGTGACCTGCGTGATTCCCGGCACCGGCAATCCACGCTACATGGCCGACAACGCTGGCGCCGGATTAGGGCCGATGCTCACCGATGCGCAGCGGCATCAGTTGATTGCGCTGTTGGGGTAGGTGGTCAGCCGCGATACCGCAACGCCTCCACCAACAGCGCAAACGCCGGCGCTGCCTGGCGTCGGCTCGGGTAGTACAGGTGGTAACCGGCAAACGTCGGGCACCAGTCTGCCAGCACTTGCACCAGACGCCCGTCGGCCAGATACGGCGCGACGATATTTTCCGGAATGTAGCTGAGGCCGAAACCGTCGACTGCAGCGTCGAGCAGTGGGTAGACGCCATTCAGCGTGATTTGCCCGGACACTCGCACTTTGAGGCTTTCGTCGCCCTTCTCGAATTCCCAGGTGTACAGCCCGCCGTTGGTGGGCAGGCGCAGGTTGTTGCAGGCGTGGTCAGTCAAATCTCTTGGCGTTTGCGGGTGTGTACGGTTGGCGAAATAGGCCGGGGAGCCGACTACCGCCATGCGCATGTCCGGGCCGATGCGGGTGGCGATCATGCCTTGGGCCACGTCTTCGCCCAGCCGAATGCCGGCGTCGAAGCCTTGTCCGGCGATGTCGACGAAGCCGTAATCGCAGATCACCTCGACGGCGATGTCCGGGTATTGGGGCAGGAACTCTTTGAGCACCGGGCGCAGCAGCCAGTTCAGTGAATGGTCGGTGGCACTGATGCGGATCTTTCCCGCCGGGGTTTCGCGCAGGTTGCTCAGGGCCGCCAGTTCAAATTCGATCTCTTCGAAACGCGGGCCGATGGTCTGCAGCAGATGTTCGCCGGCTTCGGTGGGAGAAACGCTGCGGGTGGTGCGGGTCAGCAGGCGCAGGCCAAGGCGCGTTTCGAGGGCGCGGATGGTGTGGCTGAGCGCCGATTGCGAGACGCCGAGTTTGGCTGCGGCTTTGGTGAAGCTGCGCTCGCGGGCCACAGCGAGGAAGGCGAGCAGGTCACTGGCGTTTTCTCGAAGCATTGATGAGTGTCCTGCATAAGTTTTTTCGAATTCTAGTCGATTATCTACAGAGTACGGCTCGCTAAAGTGACGCAAGTTCCCTGTAGGAGCTGCCGCAGGCTGCGATCTTTTGATTTTGTTTTTCAGGATCAAGATCAAAAGATCGCAGCCTGCGGCAGCTCCTACAGGGAGATTCTGTATAAATCTGGAGTTTTGCGATGAATTCGATTGCTGATACTGAGCACGCCCCGGGGGTAACTGTTACCACAAATGGTTCGCAGCCCTCGGCCCAAGGCCCGGCAGACTGGTTCACCGGCACCGTGCGCGTTGACGCGCCGTTCAAGGGCAGCGATGCCGCGCGTGTCAGTGGCGCCACGGTGACCTTCGAGCCCGGCGCACGTACGGCGTGGCATACCCATCCGTTGGGTCAGACGCTGATCGTCACCGCCGGTTCAGGTTTTGTGCAGGAGTGGGGGCAACCGGTTCGCGAGATCCGCTCCGGCGATACCGTGTGGATCGCACCGCAGGTGAAGCACTGGCATGGCGCCGCGCCGACCACGGCGATGACGCACATCGCGATTGCCGAGATGCTGGAGGGTGAAGTGGTGGAGTGGATGGAGCAGGTGAGTGCTGAGCAATATCCACACTGACTTCTGTAGGAGCTGCCGAAGGCTGCGATCTTTTGACTTTAGCTTCTCAAGCAAAAGATCGCAGCCTGCGGCAGCTCCTACAGGGGTGGACAAGTCAGATCATCGGCGGCAGGGAGGAGAGGATCTTGTCCAGCGTGATCGGATACTCGCGCACCCGCGCCCCGGTGGCGTTGTAGATCGCATTCGCCACCGCCGCACTCACGCCGCAAATTCCCAGTTCACCCACACCCTTGGCTTTCATTGGTGATGAAATCGGATCAGTTTCGTCGAGGAAAATCACCTCCTGATGCGGAATGTCGGCGTGCACTGGCACCTCGTATCCGGCGAGGTCATGATTGACGAAAAAGCCCAGCCGTTTGTCCACCGCCAGCTCTTCCATCAACGCCGCACCGACGCCCATGGTCATCGCGCCGATCACCTGGCTACGCGCGGCTTTCGGGTTGAGAATCCGTCCCGCCGCGCAGACGGCGAGCATGCGCCGCACGCGGACTTCGCCGGTCGCTGCATCCACCGCAACCTCCACGAAATGCGCGCCGAAAGTCGATTGCTGATACTGCTTGGCGAGGTCGGCGAACTCGATGCTGCCCTCGGCCTCGATCACGCCATCTTTTGCCGCATCACGCAGCGGCAGGGTCTTGCCGCCGGCGCGCACCTGACCGTCGGCGAACTCGACGTCACTACCGCTCATGCCCAGCTTCGTCGCCACCGCTTCACGCAGTTTCATGCACGCGGCATACACCCCGGCAGTCGAGCAATTGCCGCCGAACTGGCCACCCGAGCCAGACGACACCGGGAAGGTCGAATCCCCCAGATGCACGCTGACGTCCGCCAGTTCCACGCCCATCATCTCGGCCGCAGTCTGGGCGATGATGGTGTAGCTGCCTGTGCCGATGTCGGTCATGTCGGTTTCCACCGTGACCTTGCCGTCGCGCTCCAGCCGCACCCGGGCGCCGGACTTCAGCAGCAGGTTGTTGCGAAACGCGGCGGCGACGCCCATGCCGATCAGCCAGCGACCTTCGCGACGGCTGCCGGGAGTAGCATTGCGCTGGTTCCAGCCGAATTTCTCGGCCCCGGTCTGCAGGCATTCGATCAGGCGTCGCTGGGAAAACGGACGCTCGGTTTTTACCGGATCAACCTGGGTGTCATTAAGGATGCGGAACTGCACCGGGTCGAGCTTGAGCTGCTCGGCCATTTCGTCCATGGCGATCTCCAGCGCCATCAGCCCCGGCGCTTCACCCGGCGCGCGCATGGAATTGCCTTCGGGCAGATCCAGCGGCGCCCGGCGCATGGTCACCCGGCGGTTTTCCCCGGCATAAAGCAACTGGCTCGGCTGCGCGGCGACTTCGACCTTGCCGTCCTTGAGGTTACCCGACCAGCCTTCGTGGGCGATGGCGCTGAGCTTGCCGTCCGCCGTGGCGCCCATCCGAATGCGCTGGATCGTGGCCGGGCGGTGGGTGGTGTTGTTGGCCATTTGCGGGCGGGCGAGGGCGACTTTCACCGGGCGATTGGCCAGGCGCGCACCGAGGGCGGCGAGGATCGCGTCGGCACGAATGAACAGTTTGCCGCCGAAGCCACCGCCAATGTACGGCGAGATCAGGCGCACGTTTTCCTTGGGCAGGCCAAGCGTCGTGGCGACGTCGCCGACACTCCAGGCGATCATCTGATTGGAGGTCCACAAGGTCAGATGATCACCTTTCCACGCGGCCAGGGTCGCGTGCGGCTCCATCATCGCGTGGGACTGATCGGGAGTGGTGTAGGTCTGGTCGAACTGCACCGGAGCAGCGGCGAAGGCCTTGTCGAAATCGCCGTGGGTCACATCGGGCAACTCGTCGTCTTCGACGCCTTGGTCAAGCACGTTGGCCAGTTCGAACTCGCCTTTGGCCGCGACGTAGTCGACCTTGACCAGTTGCGCTGCGGCGCGGGCCTGTTCGAAGGTTTCGGCGACCACCAGCGCCACGGCCTGGTGATAGTGCTGCACCTCGGGCCCGGCCAGCAGCGGTGCCGAGTTGTATTGGCCCTTGCCGAGCTTGCCGGCATTGGCGGCGGTGACAATCGCCAGCACGCCGGGCGCCGCTTGTGCAGCGTCGAGATCGATGTGGCTGATGCGGCCCTTGGCGATGGCCGAGCCGACCATGAAACCGTAAGCCTGATTCGCCACGGCCTCGTGCTGCTCATAGGCATATGGCGCCTGACCGCTGGTTTTCAGCGGGCCTTCGATGCGGTCGGTGGGTTTGCCGACGACCTTGAGCTGGTCAATCGGGTTGGTGGTGGCGGGCGTGTCGAACTTCATGCTTCATCCCTCGCTTGCGCCAACATCGAGCCGAGCGTGCGCTCGACCAGGGTCAGTTTGAATTGGTTGTCGTGGGTCGGCGTGGCGCCGTCGAGCAAGCGTTCGCTGACGGCTTTTGCGCCTTTGGGCAGCAACGCGTCGGCGTCTTCGACCCGCCACGGTTTCGGCGCAATACCGCCGACCGCCACACGGCCGCTGCCGTCCTTTTGCAGGATCAGACCGACCGACACCAGCGCGAAGGCATACGACGAGCGATCGCGCACCTTGTGGTAAATGTGCGTGCCGCCAACCGGGGCGGGCAGGGTTACCGAAGTGATGAACTCGCCGGGCGTGAGGCTGGTTTCGATGTTCGGTGTGTTGCCCGGCAACTGATGGAAATCGGCGATGGCGATGCTGCGCGTGCTGCCGTCCGGCTTCACCGTTTCAACCTGCGCGTCGAGGGCGCGCATGGCAATTGCCATGTCACTGGGGTGGGTGGCGATGCAGGCGTCGCTGACGCCGATCAGCCCCAATTGCCGACTGACCCCACCAATCGCCGCGCAGCCACTGCCGGGATGGCGTTTGTTGCAGGCCTGATTGACGTCATAGAAGTACGGGCAGCGGGTGCGTTGCAGCAGGTTGCCGGCGGTGCTCGCCATGTTGCGCAACTGGCCCGAGGCCCCGGCGAGCAGGGCGCGGGAGAGCAAAGCGTAATCCTTGCGCACGCGGCTGTCGGCGGCCAGATCGGTGTTGCGCACCAGTGCGCCGATGCGCAATCCGCCTTCAGGCGTGGCTTCGATCTGATCGAGGCCCAAGTGGTTGACGTCGATCAGGTGCAGCGGGGTTTCGATGTCGAGTTTCATCAGGTCCAGCAGGTTGGTGCCACCGGCGATGAACTTCGCGCCTTCGACCTGTGCCGCCAGCGCTGCGGCTGCGGCGGGGGAGTCGGCGCGGCTGTAATTGAACGCTCTCATGCTGGCACCTGCGCGACTTCAGTGATGGCTTCGATGATGTTCGAGTAGGCGCCGCAGCGGCAGATGTTGCCGCTCATGCGTTCCTGGAATTCACTGGCAATCAGTTGCGGGGCTTCGGTCAGGCTCGGGCTGACGTGGCTGGGAATGCCCTCGCGAATTTCCTTGAGCACTGCCACTGCCGAGCAGATCTGCCCCGGCGTGCAATAGCCGCACTGGTAACCATCGTGCTTGATGAACGCGGCCTGCATTGGGTGCAGGTTGTCGGGCATGCCGAGGCCTTCGATGGTGGTGATTTCACTGCCTTCGTGCATCACCGCCAGCGTCAGGCAAGCATTGATTCGGCGGCCGTCGGCGATGACGGTGCAGGCGCCGCACTGGCCGTGGTCGCAGCCTTTTTTGCTGCCGGTCAGGTGCAGGTGCTCGCGCAGGGCGTCGAGCAGGGTGGTGCGGTTGTCGACCTCAAGGGCTTGGGGTTTACCGTTGACGTTGATCGTCAGTTTGGCCATGGCGGGTTGCTCCAGACTGGCCGCGTAGGCCTTGAGGCTGATGAAGGGGGGCATTGCAAACGCGGTGGCGGTCACCGCGCCGAGGATCAGGAATCTTCGTCGGGAAATCGTCATGCTTCGATTCCTCTCTGGCTTAATCAGGACGGCAGGGATTGAAGGGCCCAAACGGGCGCGCCGGCATGTTTACCGGTCTCGTTCTTGGAATGACCTGCGCGAAGGGGAAAAGGTTTTTGCGGATTTACGCTATAGAGTTATGCGCAGGATTCATTAATACGCTGGGCGACACTTGACGTTGTGGGAGCTGGCTTGCCAGCGATGAGGTCGTGTCAGTCAGCCTTTCGCTTAAATGACTCACCGCCATCGCGGGCAAGCCCGCTCCCACAGGGATTGTGATTAATGCCCGCCGACCACCATATGCGTGAACGGCGCCACATACGCCTGCAATGTCACGAGCCCGCCGACGAGCACCGCCAGCACAATCGAGTGGAAGAACACGTAGCGCAGAATCTCGCCCTCATGCCCATACCAGCGGGTCGCGGTGGAGGCGACCACAATCGATTGCGCATCGACCATCTTGCCCATCACCCCGCCGGAGCTGTTGGCCGCTGCCATCAGCACCGGGCTGATGCCCAGCTGTTCCGAGGTCACCCGTTGCAGTCCGCCGAACAGCACGTTCGAGGCCGTGTCCGAACCGGTCAACGCCACGCCGAGCCAGCCGAGCAGGGTGCCGAACATCGGGTAGAACACCCCGGTCGCGGCAAACGCCAGACCCATGGTGGCGTCCAGTCCGGAATAACGCGTGAGAAATCCTAGCGCCAGCATCGCGGCAATGGTGATCAGCGAAAACCGCACCACCCACAACGTGCGCAGGTATTGCTTGATCAGTTGCGGAATCGAATAGCCCATCAGCAGTCCGCCGACAATCGCCGCCAGCAGGATGCCGCTGCCGGTGGCAGTGAACCAGGTGAACTTGTAGATCGCTTCCTCGGCTTTCGGCGCCGGCACCACCGGTGGGACTTTCTGCACTTGCAGGTGCAGGGTGGTGAAGGTCAGCGCTGGCGAGAAAATCGGATTGGCCTCATTCAGCGGTTTGCCTTGCGCATCGAGTTTCACCGAATGGGTTATCGGGTCCAGCGCCGGGCGCACATCGAAGATGTTCTTGAAGCCCTGGGTGCCCCAGGCAAACACGAACACGGTGAGGATGATCCACGGCATCCACGCACGCATCACTGCCGGGCGCGCCTGATCGCTGAAGGCGGCGCTGGCGGTGACTTTTTCTTCCTCGACCCTGGAGTTGTCGACCCGCCCGGACAGGGCGGCCGAGGTGTACACCGTCGCCGGTTTCCAGACCCGCAGAAACAGGGTCAGGCAGGCCATGGAAATCAGCGCGGCGATCACGTCCACCAGCATCGGCCCGTGGAAGTTCGACACGAGGAATTGCGGCACCGCGAAGCTGACCCCGGCCACCAGAATTGCCGGCCAGATCTCCAGCATCTTGCGCCACCCGGCAAACGCCCAGATCAACCAGAATGGTACCAGCACCGAGAAAAACGGCAGCTGCCGACCGACCATCATCGACAGCTCCATTTCGTCCAGTCCGGTGACCTTGGCCAGGGTGATGATCGGCGTGCCGAGTGCGCCGAACGCCACCGGGGCGGTGTTGGCAATCAATGCCAGACCCGATGCGGCCAAGGGCGAAAAACCGAGGCCGATCAGAATAGCTCCGGTCACTGCCACCGGCGTACCGAACCCGGCCGCGCCTTCGAAAAACGCGCCGAAGCAGAACGCGATCAGCAGCAACTGCAAACGCCGGTCATCGGTGATCCGCGCCAGGGAATCCTGCAGCACTTTGAATGAGCCGTTCTCGGTGGTCAGGCGGTGCAGAAAGATGATGTTGAGCACGATCCATCCGATCGGCAGCAAACCATTGGCCGCGCCGAACAGCGCCGCTGAACCGGCCATGCTCGCCGGCATGCCGAAGGCGAAGATCGAGATGAGCAGGGCCGACGCCAACGCCAACAGAGCGGCCAGATGCGCCTTGACGTGAAAGAACGCCAGCGCCGCGAGCATCACCACCACCGGCACTGCAGCCATGAGCGTGGAGATCAACGGGTTGCCGAACGGGTCGTAGATTTGCTGCCAGACCATGATCCACCTCTGCGTGTTGTTATCGAGGCGCAGATCCGTTGCGTGGGAGTCGCTATGCAGCAGTATAGGTGGCATTTCGCCGCCGCCCGGATGCCGGCGGCGGGCCGATCAACGGTCGTGGTCGGGCAGTGAATCAAAGTCCTTTTGTCCGGTCGTATCAGCGGCTGCGCGCACTGCGTCCTGAAGGCGCGGGCAGTGACAGCCGTTCCGTGGTCAAGACCTTGGTGTTAGGGAAGTTTGAATGAAGCGTGCAACAACCTTGCTGTTGACGATATCCGCCGCTGTTTTGCTGGCTGGCTGTGTGGCGGACTTTGATGATGATCATCGCCACGGACGACATTACGACCGTGATCACGGTCGCTATTACGACCATGACCGGCGTTGGGATGACCGCGACGATGGTCGTCGCGACGGGCGTCGTTACGATCGTGATCGCGACGATGACTGAGTAGAAATCAAAAGGGCGTTCCCGCAACGGGAACGCCCTCGCCGATTAAAAATGAGCGCTCGCCCGGACGCTGGAATGCGCAGGCGCGGTGGCCTCGAGATCCAGCAGATGGGTGGCGAGTATGTCGCTCAGAAAGCGGAACTGATCGTTGATGCCGACCACTTCATTGCTGAAATGATTGCTCGCGGCGGGCATCAGCACATCGTCGAAATCTTCGTTGAACAGCAGCGCCTGGGTCTTGCGCGAAACGACTTGCTGGTCGTAGTAGTTGCTGCCGAACACCGGGAAGCTCACGGAGAGGGTGATGGTGCGAATCATGATGGGTACTCCTCGTTGCGTCTCGGATGGGTGAATCGTGCCTTTGCCGGGCGGCGGGCGGAAGGCAATCGTGGCGATGGTGAATATCGACGGCGTTGATGGTTGATGTTCTCCCCAGTAGGAGTGAGCTTGCTCCCACCTTGAAATGCGTTCCCCTGTGGGAGCGAGCCTGCTCGCGATGGGGCCAGCCTGGCCAAAACCGACAAATGGCCCAATACCCGCACCTATACTCAAATCTGTTTTCCTCCATTCAAGGACTCCACCACCGTGAACCTGCGTGCGCTGAGCCTCGCCGCACTGTGTCTGCTGGCTGGCTGCGCCTCTTCGGCGCGGGCCCCGGTGGCGCCGCGAGCGGTGTTGGTGTCGCCCGCCACCTGGCAGCAGATCGACCGCGACATCGTCAGCGCCTCGCAGCAATCCACCAAGCAAGTCAAAGTATTTGCCCGTGGCTCGATGGAACATTGGCGCACTCGCGTCTATCAGCAAACTGAAGAAAATTTCATTCCGTGGTTCAGCAGCTACTGGACCCAGGAATGGCTGTCGATGAAGGTCAGTTGGTACACCATCAGTGCCGGCGGCGAACAGGATGCTTCGGCCAAGCGCCTGGCGAGCTATCTGCTTGAGCAATATCAGGAAAGGGTGCTGGCACCGGTGGCGGTGGAGATCGATCCTGATGCGATCCTCGGGCAGGCCACGGCGTTCTACGCGCAACTGATGGCCCAGCAGATGCCGCTCATCGCCCAGCGTTACGGTGTGCCGGTGGCCCAGCTCAACGGGCGTCTGCAAAAGGTCCCGGCGATTGCCCTCGGGCCGCCGCCGGCGCGGGATGCGTCGCTCTATCAAATCATCAGCACCGAGCCGCTGAACACCTTGCCGGCGTATGCCGCGTTGATCGACAAGATCCACACCGAAGGCGGCAGCAAGGGCATCGCTTCGACCGACGCCGGCATGGCCCCCGTGGCCAAACGCGCCAGCCAGCGGATGGAGGCGGAAATGGCTCCGCGCGGAGCGGCCAGTGCGGTGGCGGCTGCGGCGGGCAAGTTGGTCGGCGGGGTGATCTCGATCGGCGTGGCGGGCATCCGCGCGATCATCCAGGCCAACGACCGGCCCGACAGCGAAGCGCTGATTCGCAGCAGCCTGGGCAGCACGTTCGACAAGGCCTGGGCGAAACTGCTGCAGAACCCGACCACCGGGGTCATGGCCGGAACCCTGCATATCGCCGGGAAGGTCGAGGGCAGCCTTGGCGGGGGCGAACAACCGTCGGTCGGGCAGGGCGTGAATCGTGTCGAATGGCAGCCGCCGCAATCGACTACCCGGCAGATCGAACCCAACGTGCAAGGAGAGTGATCATGGCTTACATCGATATTTTTGTAGCACCCGTGCCGAATGCCAATCGTGAGCAGTACAAAAAACATTGTGAGATCGCTGAGAAACTGTTCAAGGAATACGGAGCGAAGGAAGTGGTTCAGTGCTGGGGGGATGACGTGCCGGACGGCAAAGTCACGTCATTCCCGATGGCGGTAAAACTCAAGGAAGGCGAGACGGTGTCGTCCGGCTGGCTGATCTGGCCCGACAAGGCCACCCGCGATGCCGGCATGGCGAAAATGATGGAAGACCCGCGCATGCAACCGGACGTCAATCCCATGGGGTTTGATGGACAGCGGATGATCTTTGGGGGCTTCAAGAACATTCTTGAATCCTGAAACTCACCAGATCCGTGTAGGAGTGAACTTGCTCGCGAGGGCGTCAGCACAGCCAATATCTCCATTGCTGGCCCACCGCTTTCGCGAGCAGGCTCGCTCCCATATGGGGTGGTGGTCACTCTGGAGAGGGGGTGATCCGGCAGCCTTTGCGGTTGCGAATCTGCTCGTCCGTGGGCCGTTCGCGGACGAATTCGAAACGCGGTTCACCTTCGCTGTAATGCACCAGCCAGCCCCATTCCAGCTCGGTCTCATCCTGCCCGGGGCTGGGTGGCCGGGCCCACCACGGTTCTTTGCTGAGGATCTCGCGCATGGCGACCTCCGGTTAGATGGCAATCCTTGAACTATAGCCGGGTGTCGCCAGTCGTCAGTGGAGGCTGTGTAGAATCGGCCGATCGACGAGCGAAGGAGCTGGCCCATGACCGATGATGCGCGCAGGGATGAACCGTTCAAGCGACTGTTTTTTGCCCTCGACTGCCCACCGGCGCAGCGCAAGGCCATTGCCCAGTGGCGCGGCGACTTGGGGTTGCGCACCGGCAAAGCGGTGCCGGCGGATAACTTTCACCTGACGCTGCTGTTCCTCGGTGCCGTACCGCTGGCGCAGATCCATGAAGTTTGCGAGGCCGCCGGCAAGGTGCGCACGCCGGGTGAGCCGTTGCGGATTGCGTTGGATCGGCTGCAGGTCTGGCATCGGGCCGGGATTCTATCTCTGGCGCCGGAGCAGGCCCCGCCGGCCTTGTTGCGCCTAGTGTATGCGCTGGAGCAGGCGATGCTGCCGTTCGGTTTCGAAGAATCACCACGCGAGTTTCGCCCGCACCTGACCCTCGCCCGAGACTACCGTGCAACGGAGCCGGAAGCCGCCACGCCGCCGGAGTTTTTCCTGCGCGCCGAGCGTTTTGCCCTGTTTGAATCACACAAGGGCCGCTACCGGATTCTGCAGGATTGGCGATTGAATTGAGCGCAGAAAAAAAGGCGCCCGAGGGCGCCTGAAATTCACCTGAGCCGAGGGAGCCAGGTGAGGCCGTTCATTGCAGGGTGCAGCGGTGGTAAGGCGCTGCGTGAACGGAAAAGCTACGCCACATCCCTGTGTAGGAGCTGCCGCAGGCTGCGATCTTTTGACTTTGTTTTTTAGACGCAAGATCAAAATATCGCAGCCTTCGGCAGCTCCTACAGGGGGCGGTGTCAGTTATTTACCGAGCTTCACCCGGGTCCAGCCGCGGGTCATGATCCGCTGGGTGGCAATCGGCTGATCCGGCACCGCATACAACGTCGCCATTACCGCCTGCGACGGATACGAACCCGGATCGTTGCGGATCGCTTCGTCCACCAGCGGCGTGGCGGCCGCGTTGGCGTTGCTGTAGCCGTTGCTGTTGGTGATCTCGGCGATGATGTCCGGGCGCATCAGGAAGTTCATGAACAGGTAGGCGTTCTCGACGTTCGCCGCATCGCGCGGGATGGCGACCATGTCGTAGAAGCTGCCGGCGCCTTCCTTCGGAATGCTGTAATCGATCTGCACCTTGTTACCGGCTTCCACCGCACGGGCCTTGGCCTGCAGCACGTCACCGGAGTAACCGACCGCCACGCAGATGTTGCCGTTGGCCAGGTCCGAGATGTACTTCGAGGAATGGAAGTACGCCACGTACGGGCGGATCTTCATGAACAGCGCTTCGGCTTCGAGGATGTGCGCCTTGTCCTTGTCGTTCACCGGATAGCCCAGATAGTGCAGGGCGGCCGGGATCATTTCGGTCGGCGAGTCGAGGAAACTGATGCCGCACGCCTTCAGCTTCTCGGCGTTTTCCGGCTTGAACAGCAGGTCCCAGGAGTTGGTCGGGGCCTTGGCGCCGAGCACTTCCTTGACCTTGTCCGGGTTGTAGCCGATGCCGATCGAACCCCACATGTACGGGAACGCGTGAGCGTTGTCCGGATCGCTGGCGGAGGCGTTTTTCAGCAGCACCGGGTTGAGATTTTTCCAGTTCGACAGTTTCGATTTGTCCAGCGGCTGATAGACCCCAGCCTTGATTTGCTTGGCCAGAAAACTGTTGGACGGCACGACAATGTCGTAACCGGATTTGCCCGCCAGCAACCGCGCCTCGAGGGTCTCGTTGCTGTCGAACACATCGTAGGTCACCTGGATGCCGGTCTCGTCTTCGAACTTCTTGACGGTGTCCGGCGCGATGTAATCGGACCAGTTGTAAACACGCAGCACCTTGTCGTTGGCCTGGACGCCCGTGGCGATTGCGCCCATTAAGGACAGTGTCAGCAGAGTCCTGCCAAACATTTTCATCGGTGAAACTCCATTCTTTTTATTCAAAAACACAAACCGGGTGTACGTAAAACCTGTGGCGAGGGAGCTTGCTCCCGCTTGAGTGCGCAGCGCTCACAAGCTTTTGGGTCTGCTGCGCAGCCCAGCGGGAGCAAGCTCCCTCGCCACAGTTGTTCATCGGTGCTGCTTAGGCAGTGGCGGCGCGTTGCGGCTGCTGCCACGCCTCATTCGCTGTCTGATCCATCGCTTCCTGAATTGCCTTCTTGCGGTTGGCTTCTGCCTTGCGGCCGAAGTACCAGACGAAGAAGGTCACCAGCGACACCGCCAGCAGAATCAGGCTGGCCACCGCGTTGATCTCAGGCTTCACGCCCAGGCGCACCGCCGAGAACACCTCCATCGGCAGCGTGGTCGAACCCGGGCCGGAAACGAAGCTTGCCAGCACCAGATCATCCAGCGACAGAGCGAACGACATCATCCCGCCCGCCGCCAGCGACGGCGCGATCATCGGAATGGTGATCAGGAAAAACACCTTGAACGGCTTGGCCCCCAGATCCATCGCGGCTTCTTCGATCGACAGATCCAGTTCACGCAGGCGGGCGGAGACTACCACCGCCACATAGGCGGCACAAAACGTGGTGTGGGCGATCCAGATGGTGACAATGCCACGCTCCTGCGGCCAGCCGATCAACTGCGCCATCGCCACGAACAGCAGCAACAGCGACAGACCGGTGATCACCTCAGGCATCACCAGCGGTGCCGTCACCAGACCACCAAACAGCGTGCGACCCTTGAAGCGCGTGACCCGAGTCAGGACGAAGGCGGCGAGGGTGCCCAACGCCACCGCGGCAATCGCGGTGTAGCAGGCGATTTCCAGCGAGCGCACCACCGAGCCCATCAGTTGCGTGTTGTCGAGCAGGCCGACGTACCACTTCACCGACCAGCCGCCCCACACCGTCACCAGTTTCGAGGCGTTGAACGAGTAGATCACCAGAATCAGCATCGGCAGATAGATGAACATCAAGCCGAAGATCAACATGAACTTGGAAAAACCGAAGCGTTTCATCCCCGTGCCTCCATCTCTTTGGCCTGACTGCGATTGAACAGCAGAATCGGCACAATCAGGATCAACAGCATCACCACCGCCAGCGCTGACGCCACCGGCCAGTCGCGGTTATTGAAGAACTCTTGCCACAGCACGCGACCGATCATCAGCGTCTCCGGGCCACCCAGCAGTTCCGGAATCACGAACTCGCCAACCACCGGAATGAACACCAGCATGCAGCCGGCGATGATGCCGTTCTTGGCCAGCGGCACAGTGATTTTCCAGAAGTTGTTGAAGTTGCTCGAACCTAGATCGGACGCTGCTTCCAGCAGGCTGCCATCGTGCTTGACCAGGTTGGCGTACAGCGGCAACACCATGAATGGCAGGTAGGCATAGACCACGCCGATATACACCGCGGTGTTGGTGTTGAGGATCTCGATCGGGTGATCGGTCAGCCCGGTCCACATCAGAAACGCATTGAGCAGACCGTTGTTGCTGAGGATGCCCATCCACGCGTAAACGCGGATCAGGATCGCGGTCCAGGTCGGCATCATGATCAACAGCAGCAGGACGTTTTGCGCTTCCTTGCTCGCCTTGGTGATCGCATAGGCCATCGGGAAACCGATCACCAGGCACATCAGCGTGCTCAGCGCCGCGACCTTCAGCGAACCGAGGTAGGCCGACAGGTACAGCTCGTCTTCGCCGAGCATGGTGTAGTTGCCGATGTTGAGCATCAGCTGGAATTTCTGTTCGGCGTAGGTGTAGATCTCCGAGTACGGCGGGATCGACAGCGCGGCTTCCGAGAAGCTGATCTTCATCACCAGGAAGAACGGCAACATGAAGAACAGGAACAGCCAGATGAACGGGATGCCGATGACGAACTTTCGCCCGCTGGGCACCAGGCGCAGGAATTGCTGATTGAAGGTTCTCATGAGCGCAGCACCACGCCGCTGTCGTCTTCCCACCAGACGTAGACCTTGTCGTCCCAGGTCGGCCGCGCGCCACGGCGTTCGGCGTTGGCCATGAACGACTGGACGATCTTGCCGCCCGGCAGCTCGACGTAGAACACCGAGTGGCCGCCGAGGTAGGCGATGTCATGCACCTTGCCTTCGGACCAGTTGTAGCGGACTTCGGGTTTGATGGTGCTGACGAGCATTTTTTCCGGGCGGATCGCGTAGGTGATCGACTTGTCCTGCACCGACGTGCTGACGCCGTGACCGACGTAGATCTTCTGCTGCAGGTCCGGGCTGTGGATGATCGCGTGACCTTCAAGGTCTTCCACCACGGTGCCGTCGAAGGCGTTAACGTTACCGATGAATTCGCAGACCATGCGGCTGACCGGCGCTTCATAGATGTCCACCGGGCTGCCGATCTGGGCGATCCAGCCGAGGTGCATGATCGCGATGCGCTCGGCCATGGTCATGGCCTCTTCCTGGTCGTGGGTCACCATCACGCAGGTCACGCCGACACGTTCGATGATCTCGACCAGTTCCAGCTGCATCTGCGAACGCAGTTTTTTATCCAGCGCGCCCATCGGTTCGTCGAGCAGCAACAGCTTCGGACGTTTCGCCAGGGAGCGGGCGAGGGCGACGCGCTGGCGCTGACCGCCGGACAACTGATGGGGTTTGCGTTTGGCGTATTGGGTCATGTGCACCAGGCGCAGCATCTCTTCGACGCGGGCGTCGATTTCGCTGGCCGGCAAACGGTCCTGCTTGAGGCCAAAGGCAATGTTCTGCGCCACAGTCATGTGCGGGAACAGCGCGTAGGACTGGAACATCATGTTGATCGGCCGCTCGTACGGCGGCATGTCGGTGATGTCCACGCCGTCGAGCAGAATCCGCCCTTCAGTTGGCCGCTCGAAACCGGCGAGCATGCGCAGCAGGGTCGATTTGCCCGAACCGGAGCCGCCGAGCAGGGCAAAGATTTCGCCCTGATGGATCTCCAGGGACACATCGTCCACGGCCGTGGTTTCGTCGAACTTCTTGGTGACACGATCGACTTTCACCAGAACCTTTTTCGGTTGCTGGTGGCCTTCAAGTGCCTTCCGGTAAGTGCTGGAGGCGTTTGCCATGTGAAACTCCCAACAGGTTTCGTTCGCTCGGCCAACGTGGCCGGGCTTAAGTGGATTGCAAGCCAGGGAAAACTGTCCTCGCCACACATGGCCCCTGTAGGAGCTGCCGAAGGCTGCGATCTTTTGATCCTGATTCTGAAAAACAAAATCAAAAGATCGCAGCCTTCGGCAGCTCCTACAGGGGGTCGCATTGGCTGCGGGTTACCCTGACCTGGTCGGCGCCGCCGTCCTGGCTGCCTGGGTCGTACTTGTTGTTATTACGGTTTGTTGTTTTCACGGATGACGGATGCGCACACGCGCCGCCGCCGACCCCGTGGGGGCAGTAAACAGTTTTGAAATCCTGGGATGAGTCAGCGCTGGTTGCGTCGCGCTGCCCGTTGCCGGCAAGCCTCGCCGAATGCCTGGAAAATCTTCAGGTAGTTCGGGTTGTCCAGCACCTGCCATTCCGGGTGCCATTGCACGCCGAGGGCGAAAGTCGGGCTGTGCTCGACCGAGATCGCCTCGATCAGGCCATCCGGCGCCACCGCTTCGGCACGCAGGCCGGGCGCGAGGCGGTCGATGCCCTGGCTGTGAATCGAGTTGACCTGGAACTCGCCCGGCAACGCCAGCGCTTCGAACACACCGCCCGCCAGCACGCTCACGGCATGCGCCGGTGCGTATTGCACGGCCACGTCCGGGCTGTCGGCTTCACGGTGATCAAGCATGCCCGGCAGCTCGTGCACCTTCTGGTGCAGGCTGCCACCGAACGCCACGTTCATTTCCTGGAAGCCACGGCAGATGCCGAGCACCGGAACGCCCGCCGCAATGGCTGCACGCAATAAAGGAAGGGTGGTGGCGTCCCGCGCCGGATCGTGATCCGTACCGGGTTCGCTGGCCGGACCTTGATAGTGGAAGGGCTCCACGTTCGAGGGCGAGCCGGTCAGCAACAGACCGTCGAGTTGACCGAGCAGGTCTTCGATTTCAGTCAGTTTGCCAAGGGAAGGAATGACCACTGGAAGACCCTGAGCGCCAACGCTGACAGCACGTACGTACTTGTCGCCGCTGATGTGATAGGGGTGCAGGCCAATCTGTTTGACGCACGCAGTAACGCCGATCAATGGCTTGAATGCCATTTTTATTCACCTCGAAGTTTGACACTTGAACGAGCTTTTCCGGAGCTTAGCCTCGTTGATTTTAATTAACAACTGCCATGTAAAAAATTCTAAACGCCGTTCATCCAATCTTCATGATTCCAGGCCTTGCGGCGCCTGCATTGGCACGTGAGTGTTAAAAAAAGCCTGAAAAATAAACGCTGAGCGGCCAGGTGTTCGCTATTGACTTCACTTTGCCTTTCGGATTGACTGGCTCGGCGAAACAGCGGTGAACATAATAATTAACAGCTAAATAGGTGCATCATGTCGGTCCCTCTGCGTGCCGTTCAACTCAACGAAGCAAACGCATTCCTTAAGAAACATCCTGAGGTTTTGTACGTCGACCTTCTGATTGCAGACATGAACGGTGTGGTGCGCGGCAAGCGCATCGAGCGCACCAGTCTTCACAAGGTTTACGAGAAAGGCATCAACCTGCCGGCCTCGCTCTTCGCCCTCGACATCAATGGCTCCACGGTGGAAAGCACCGGTCTGGGCCTGGACATCGGCGACGCTGACCGCATCTGCTACCCGATCCCTGGCACCCTGAGCATCGAGCCGTGGCAGAAGCGCCCAACCGCACAACTGCTGATGACCATGCACGAGATCGAAGGCGAGCCGTTCTTCGCCGATCCGCGTGAAGTGCTGGCCAACGTGGTGCGCAAGTTCGATGAACTGGGCCTGACCATCTGCGCCGCGTTCGAACTCGAGTTTTACCTGATCGACCAGGACAACGTGAACGGCCGTCCGCAGTCGCCACGTTCGCCGGTCTCCGGCAAGCGCCCGGTGTCGACTCAGGTGTACCTGATCGACGACCTCGACGAATACGTCGACTGCCTGCAAGACATCCTCGAAGGCGCGAAAGAGCAGGGCATCCCGGCTGACGCGATCGTCAAGGAAAGCGCCCCGGCGCAGTTCGAAGTCAACCTGCATCACGTCTCCGACCCGATCAAGGCTTGCGACTACGCGGTCCTGCTCAAGCGTCTGGTGAAGAACATCGCCTACGACCACGAGATGGACACCACCTTCATGGCCAAGCCGTATCCGGGCCAGGCGGGCAACGGTCTGCACGTGCACATTTCGATTCTGGACAAAGAAGGCAACAACATCTTCGCCAGCGAGGATCCCGAGCAGAACGCCGCGCTGCGACACGCGATCGGCGGTGTGCTGGAGACCCTGCCTGCGCAAATGGCGTTCCTCTGCCCGAACGTAAACTCGTACCGCCGCTTCGGCGCGCAGTTCTACGTGCCGAACTCGCCGAGCTGGGGCATAGACAACCGTACCGTTGCGGTCCGTGTGCCGACCGGTTCGGCTGACGCCGTGCGTATCGAGCATCGCGTGGCCGGCGCCGACGCCAACCCTTACCTGCTGATGGCTTCGGTACTGGCAGGCATTCACCACGGCCTGACCAACCAGATCGAGCCGGGCGCGCCGGTTGAAGGCAACAGCTACGAGCAGAACGAACAGAGCCTGCCGAACAACCTGCGCGACGCATTGCGTGAGCTGGACGACAGCGAAGTCATGGCCAGGTACATCGACCCGATGTACATCGACGTGTTCGTCGCCTGCAAGGAAAGCGAGCTGGCCGAGTTCGAGAACTCGATCTCCGACCTTGAGTACAACTGGTATCTGCATACGGTGTAACGACCATCCGGTGTAATGGGTGGTGACTGACTCACCACCATTCCCTGTAGGAGCTGCCGAAGGCTGCGATCTTTTGACTTTGATTTTTAGAAGCAAGATCAAAAGATCGCAGCCTGCGGCAGCTCCTACAGGGATCGGATTACCAGATCTCTCCCCAATCCCCTTGTCGAGCCACAACCATGACCACCACACGCAACGACTGGGAACAACGCTTCCAGTCCCTGACCATCGAATCCCGCGCGTTCATCAACGGTGAATATCGCCCGGCAATCGGCGGCGCCACCTTTGAATGCCTGAGCCCCGTCGACGGCCGTTTTCTCGCCTCCGTGGCCAGCACCGATGAAGCCGACGCCAACCTCGCCGTCGAAGTCGCACGCCAGTCGTTCAACTCCGGCGTGTGGGCGCACAAGGCCCCGGCTGAGCGCAAACGCATCCTGATCCGCTTCGCCGATCTGATCCTGCAACACCAGGAAGAACTGGCGCTGCTGGAAACCCTCGACATGGGTAAACCGATCAGCGACTCGATGAGCATCGATATCCCGGCGACCGCCAACGCGATCCGCTGGAGCGCCGAAGCAATCGACAAGATCTACGACGAAGTCGCCGCCACCCCGCACGATCAACTCGGTCTGGTGACCCGCGAGCCATCCGGCGTAGTCGCCGCGATCGTGCCGTGGAACTTCCCGCTGATCATGGCCAGTTGGAAGTTCGCCCCGGCGCTGGCGGCGGGTAACTCGTTCATTCTCAAGCCTTCGGAAAAGTCGCCACTGACCGCGATCCGCATCGCTCAACTGGCGTTGGACGCGGGCATTCCGAAAGGGGTGTTCAACGTCCTGCCGGGCTTCGGCCACACCGTCGGCAAGGCG
Organism: Pseudomonas sp. B21-051; assembly: GCF_024748795.1. Lineage (NCBI taxonomy): Bacteria > Pseudomonadati > Pseudomonadota > Gammaproteobacteria > Pseudomonadales > Pseudomonadaceae > Pseudomonas > Pseudomonas sp. B21-051. The sequence goes on along the minus strand of NZ_CP087166.1, from coordinate 3,725,214 downwards.
CTGGCGCTGCACATGGACGTCGACGTGCTGGCCTTCACCGGCTCCACGGCGATTGCCAAACAGCTGATGATTTATGCCGGGCAAAGCAACATGAAGCGCGTCTGGCTCGAAGCCGGCGGCAAGAGTCCGAACGTGGTGTTTGCCGACGCTCCGGACTTGCGCGCGGCAGCTCAGGCAGCAGCCGGCGCGATCGCCTTCAACCAGGGCGAAGTGTGCACCGCCGGTTCGCGTCTGCTGGTGGAACGTTCGATTCGCGAGCAATTCATTCCGCTGCTGGTAGAAGCGCTGCAAGCGTGGAAACCGGGGCACGCGCTTGACCCGGCGACCACCGTCGGTGCGGTGGTCGATCAGCGTCAACTGGACAACGTGCTGCGCTATATCAGCATTGGTCGCGAGCAGGGCGCCGAGCTGATTGCCGGCGGCCAGCGCACCCTCGAAGAAACCGGTGGCCTCTATGTGCAACCGGCGATCTTCGATGGCGTGACCAATGCGATGACCATCGCCCGCGAAGAAATTTTCGGCCCGGTGCTGTCGCTGATCACCTTCGACACCGTTGAAGAAGCGCTGCAGATCGCCAACGACAGCATCTTCGGTCTCGCCGCCGGTGTGTGGACCAGCAACCTGAGCAAGGCGCACACCTTCGCCCGTGGCCTGCGGGCCGGTAGCGTGTGGGTCAACCAGTACGACGGCGGCGACATGACCGCACCGTTTGGCGGCTTCAAACAGTCGGGCAACGGTCGCGACAAATCGCTGCACGCGTTCGACAAGTACACCGAGCTGAAAGCGACCTGGATCAAGCTCTGATTTTCTACAGCGGTGGTCGCTTCTGATGAGCGACCCTCGGAGAACAATAAAATGAAGCAACAACACGTCAACAGCTACTACGCCGCCACGCGCAACGAAGTCATCGACTTCCCGACCCTTGAAGAGTCGGTCGAGTGTGATGTCTGCATCATTGGCGCCGGCTACACCGGCCTGTCCTCGGCGCTGTTCCTCACCGAGGCCGGCTACAAAGTCACGGTGCTGGAAGCGGCGAAAGTCGGCTACGGCGCCAGCGGTCGCAACGGCGGGCAACTGGTCAACTCCTACAGTCGCGACGTCGATGTGATCGAAGAACGCTACGGCGACAAGACGGCGGAAATCCTCGGCAGCATGATCTTCGAAGGCGCCGACATCATCCGTTCGCGGATCAAGGAATACGACATCAAATGCGACTACCGCCCGGGCGGCATTTTCGCTGCGATGAACAAGAAACAACTCAACGGCCTGGCCGAGCAGAAGCGCAGTTGGGAACGTTACGGCAACAAGAACCTGAAGATGCTCGACGCTGCCGACATCCGTCGCGAAATCGGCTCCGACGCCTACGTTGGCGGCCTGCTGGACCTGCAGGGCGGCCACGTGCATCCGCTGAACCTGGCCCTCGGTGAAGCCGCGGCCATCGTGCGCCTGGGCGGCAAGATCTACGAGCAATCGGCTGCCGTGGAAATCAAGTACGGCGAGCCGAACGTGGTGCGTACCGCCAAAGGCCAGGTGCGCGCCAAGTACCTGCTGATCGCCGGCAACGCCTACCTGCCACAAGGTCTGGACAACCGCGTGACCGCGAAAAGCATGCCCTGCGGCTCGCAGATCGTCGTCACCGAACCGCTGACCGAGAAGCAGGCGCGCAGCCTGATCACCAACAACTACTGCGTCGAAGACTGCAACTACCTGCTGGATTACTACCGCCTGACGGCCGACAACCGTCTGCTGTACGGCGGCGGCGTGGTTTACGGCGCGCGGGAACCGGACGACATCGAACAACTGATCCGGCCGAAGATCCTCAAGACTTTCCCGCAGCTCAAGGACGTGAAAATCGACTACCGCTGGACCGGCAACTTCCTGCTGACCATGTCACGCATGCCGCAATTCGGCCGCATCGAGAAAAACGCCTACTACATGCAAGGCTACAGCGGCCACGGCGTCACCTGCTCGCACCTGGCCGGCAAACTGATCTCGGAAATGATCCGCGGCGACGCCGAACGCTTCGACGCGTTCGCCTCGCTGCCGCACATGCCAATGATCGGCGGCCGCACCTTCTCCGCCCCATTGACCGCCCTCGGCGCCGTCTACTACTCGCTGCGCGACCGCTTCGGCATCTAGGTTACCTCCCCGGCGGCGGCCCCCAAGACCCCGCCGGTTTTTATTCCGAGCAATACCGCAAATGTCCAACTGTGGGAGCTGGCACCCTCAATCCCAAAGACAACACAAAACCTGTGGGAGCTGGCTTGCCAGCGATGACTCCCTGACAACCGCCACAAAGCCAACTGACACAAAAGTGATCCAACTGTGGGAGCGAGCCAGCTCGCGAAGAGGCCATATCAGCCAACCTCCATGTCGACTGACACACCGCTTTCGCGAGCAGGCTCGCTCCCACAGTGACTGTATTAACAAGGCAAGAGGGACTTTTGCCCCACCGTCCATCGAACCTGCTGAGCAACATCTGCAAACGTGATTTAATAGCCGCCTTTCACGGTTCCGGGACACGGGAGCAACGTGATCCGCGCCCTCGGCGCGTCACCCGCCACCCACCCCCATCGCCCTTAAGTCGTTCTCACATAAGGCTGTCATGGATACGGGTTCTCGACTCAAACTAGTACGCGAAAGCTACAAACTCTCCCAGCGCGAGCTGGCCCGGCGTAGCGGCGTGACCAATGCCACCATCTCCCTGATCGAACAGAATCGCGTCAGTCCTTCCGTCAGCTCGCTGAAAAAGCTGCTCGAAGGCATCCCGATGTCCCTGGCCGACTTCTTCACCTTCGACCAGCCCCCGCGCGAACACCAATACGTCTTCCGCGCCAACGAACAACCCGATCTGGGTCGCCACGGCCTGCGCCTGCTGCTGATCGGTGCTTCGGTTCCGAGCCGTCAGATGCGCTTGCTGCGCGAGCAATACGCCCCGGGCGCGAGTTCGGGGGAAGAGCCGATTGTTCACGCTGAGGGCGAGGAGTGTGGGTTGGTAACCCGTGGCACGGTGGAGTTGACCGTGGATGGACAGGTGAGCGTGTTGAGTGCGGGGGATGGGTATTATTTTCCGACGACGTTGCCACATAAGTTCCGAAATATCGGGGCGGATGAGGCTGAGATTATTAGTGCGAATACGCCGGCTAACTTCTGATTGATGCTTTAGGTAAAAACCATACGCTGTAAGTAAATCCGACGCCTTGTTGAAGGGCGTCGGATTTTTTTCGAGTCGAGGAAAGGTTTGTAGGTTTGATGGTTTTCATTTGTAGGACAGCTCTGAATTAATGCGTGATGATACAAGGTTTATGGTGTTATGACTTTTCGTGCATGTTTACATTGGTGTTGATATTTGTCCGCTTCTTTCTTTGTTGAACAGGACTTTTTTTTGAGCTCAATTAATTGTTTTTTAATGGTTTAATGCGGGTGGTGTCGTGAAGTTGAGTATTCGATTTCTGTGTCAGGTTGTCCTTCTGTTCTTTTTAACTGTCGCATTTAGTTATATTTTCGCGATGGTTCTAATAAATTTTATGAGTCAGATTTTACCGCTGGAAGGACTGATCAGGAAATTTGCTGAGGGCTTCATGCTTCTGATTTATCTGTATGTAAATTTCTTCTACTGCTTTCCCGATCAGGTAACTGAGTTGCGAGGTCGGTATGTCGGGTCTAGACGCTATCCTGCCTGGGTAAGGCATTTCATCGCTGGCAGTTGCGCACTTATATTTGAAGAGATCGCTTATTACTTTATTAGCGATACTTGGAGTTTTTCGGAAATACTGTATAGGTTACTGAGTTTCTCGGTGTTCCTCGCTTTTTACGGATATTTTATGTCTGGGGAAGAATTTAAAGGTGAGCGGTGATTTTTGTTGTTGGTTTGTTGTGCGACTTCGTTGTCAAGGTTTCTAATAGTGATGCCGTCAATCAAAGTCTCAAAAGCAAGCGATATTTTACCCATTCTCTTATAGGCCCGCTCATAATTCATAGGGTCACGAATGAATAGCTCCACTGAGTCGGGTTTTCGAACTGGTTGAAGTATGCTGAGTGTAGAGAGCCCTATGTCAACGCCATAATAGGCAATATTTCCACGGGAGGAGTCACTCGCTAAGAATTGATAGAGTTTGCGGGTTGGACCAACTACTGCTGGGTTTTCAGGGCCGTAGTAAATGTTTGCTAGTCCTTCATAGATATTGTTAGCTCCATGTAATGAATAGGCGGTGCCGGCCACTGCGTTTTTTGGTGTTCTGGAAGCGAAATGTACTGAGGCGATTTGGATTTGCATCATCCCCGCGGCAACACCTACACCGTTTTGAGCATAGAACGATACTTTGTTCAATAAGCCAGAGTGTTCCTCCCTGAGCTCCTGCAGCCCTTGCCTGGCACTAATGAAACCTGCATCCACCGCCCGAATAACCTCATTCGCATAGGACGAAACGATCTCACCAAATCGAAGTTGATTGAAACTGTCATACAGTTGAATCGTGCCGATCTGGCACCCGAATGCGACCAGATCGGAAGCAGCGCGGGTGACATCGTTGATGTCACACGAATCCTCATTCATCGTCATTTCCCCAAGTGCTGCAGCCGCACGTGCCCGCCTGAATATGAGTCCAGCTGATTTCGCGGTAAGTGAATGACACCAGCTCCTGAGGCTGGGCGTCGTTCAAATGGATGGCGTGGGGGACCTGGAGATTGATGTGGGCTATTTTTGCGCCGGTAATGTGGATTTTGAAGTATTTGTCTTGAGTGCCAGCGGCGGAGGTGCGGTAGAAGAAGATTGTGCACTCCAACACTTCGCGTTCGTGAAGTGCGGCGGACAGCAGGGGTGAGGATTTGTCGATGTGCTTGGTGATCATGATGGGCAAGTGTTTGCCCCGGTCGGCGGTAACGCCGCCGTCATTGCCGGTGGTCATGTTGTGGGAGTAGGCCAGGACCATGATTTCGTCGAGGTGACCCAGTTGGCATTTATTGCCGATTGAATGGGTGTCGGAGCAACCAGCGGAGATCAGTCCCTGTCGGTTTCCGGTAATAGTCATGTAACTGTGGTTGGCCATAAAAACTCTGTTTTAACGAATGGAGAACTCTTGTTTTAAGAGTAATCGTCAACTAGAGCCGGAGCAGTGAGGCACTCGCTTACTGTTGGTGATATTCGGACGTGTCTTACAAGGGGCGTGGAAGTTATGAAGTGATTCCTCTGAAGTGCCATCCACTAGATGAGCTGTAGGCCGTGAACTGCACCCTGTGGCGAGGGAGCTTGCTCCCGCTCGGCGACGCAGTCGGCGTAATTCGCGGCGTGCGGTATGTCTGGAAGAAACGGACTATCCGGTTTTGGGGCCGCTTCGCAGCCCAGCGGGAGCAAGCTTCCTCGCCACATGAAGTGTTTTCCTACGATGTTTTCAGATATTGAAACTGCACGAGTCTTTCAGGGGATAACCATTCGTCCGACACACTGCACCTTCGGCACAGGCCTTCTTCCAATGCTGTAACTCACCACGCAAAGGAAGAGCCACCATGCTGAACCATAAAATCGCGGTGTTTACCCTCGCGGCGTTGCTGTCCGGCAGTTCGCTGTATGCGATCGCGGCCGGTGAGACGCCGACCCCAACGGCGAACGACGGCAACAGCCAGACTCGCGACCCGGCGTCTCCAGCCACCAATGCCGATCCGGATGCCAATTCGCTGCCCAAGGGTGGTGATGGCGGCAAGACCGACAATGGGCCGGTGCCTTCTGCCTCCAAGCCCAGCCCTGCGGGTCAACCGACCGGTAGCAGCAGTGGGGGTAACGGCGGTGGTTAACGGATATCGCGCACTAAAAAGCCCGGTCTTTAGAGCCGGGCTTTTCTTTGCCTGTCGCAAACACGGATATCAAACGCTTACTTCGCCTTCCAATGCCCGCCACCATTCTCACAATCAATTCGCGCCTGGGCCAAATGCTCCGCGTCGTAGTAATACGTGGTCACTTGGGCGTTGTCGGGGATGTTCAGCGCCTTGGCGTTTTTGTCTTTGCTGGTGGAGTGCGGGTTGGCCAGGGATTCCTGGGTGATCGTGGCGATACACGTGGCCTGATAGTGGTCGGCACAGTGGTCGACCTTGGTTTTCTTACTGTTGAGCATGTCTTTGCTTTCATTGCTGCACGACCAGTCGATGGAACTGACGGGCATGCCTTCGTATTCGTAGCAGCTGTGGGTTTCCACGGCGGGCACCGAGGCGCTGGAGGATTGGGTCTGGACATCGCAGCCTTCGGCCATGACGCAGGTGGGGATGACGGCGAAGGTGGCGATCAGGAGCAACATTCGGATGTTCATCGCGGAACTCTCCCATGGCCCCGTGTTTGATCGTGAGCGGGGCGCTTATGGTTTCGAGATAGGTTCGTCTCGGAAGGTTCCATCAACCATTCCGGTGAGAGTACGCGAAGGTGCTCCTGTTCAAATCACTCTGTGTCGTACATTAATTCTAACCTTTCGATCCACTCATCAGTTGCGCCAAACCTCGAATAATAAGATTGCTTTTCAATGTCACTCAATTGAGTGAAAAAACTGAAAAAGTAATTGTTGTCGTAATACTCTTGAGCACCTTGCATGCTCCCCCCCCACCAAGAAGGCTCGTAGCCTTCAAAAGCAACCCATGGTGGAGGAACCGCAAATTTTTTGCGGCTAAGCATCGTTAAAAATTCAAAGTTGTTAGTTATCAAACGAATCGTGACGGAGTTGAATTCTCTAGTAGATGCGAAGAATATCAGTCGGTCTCCGCTCAATGCGCTTTCGTATTCAAATACCGGAAGATCATTGAAGGTTCTTTCAGTGTTTTTTCTGAAGTGAGATTCGACGAGTGATTCAAATTCAACCAAATCTTTAGGGTCGATTAGGAACTGCGAAAAAAATGCGCAGATATCAGCGCTTTCCAATGAAGTAGTGGGAGGCTGAACCGGTAGGTTGGTCTGAGCTAGAGGTCGAGCAAACAAGCTTTTAAGCTCCTGTTTGCTGTATCCGGCTATTTGCTCTTTCCTAGGTTCTGGCTTTATCAGTGCCATTATTTTTTTGATGAATCTCATGCGGCTCTCACTCTTGCATATATTCAGTTAACCAAGTAGCACCTAAATACCCGGCAGTGCCAAATATAATGCCTCCGATAGCGCCGCTGACAATTGCACCGGGGCCTGTCTCGATTCCTACTGCTGCTCCGGCCACCACGCCAATCCTGGCGCCAGCTATCGCCGCGCCCCAGCCTCCCGCCTGTTTGACGACCTCAACGGAAATAGGCTTGATACTGTTTTGTTTAATTGATTCTTCAGTCGCGACTTTGAGATCGTATGCAGTAAATGCAATCCCGAACACCCGCACAATTCTTGCTCCTTTTATAAAGGCACTTGTGACTTGGTGTGAGGTTGGTGTAAAGATCGCTCTTGCTGGTACTTTATCTGCTTGAACCAATACTTCTTTGTCGATGTTCTTTACCCAGCCGGCAATTTCATCGATTTTTGCTACATTTTTTGGTGCGTGCTTTTTGTAGTCTTCTAGTGCTTTTAGGATTTCTTCAGTTGTTACCAGCTTGGCGCCTGCAGCTTTGGCTTTTTCAATATCAATATAAACAGTTTTTCCTTCGAATCTTGGTGATCCATTCGGGAATTCAGAGCTCGTGGAAATATAGCCTGATGGGTACTTTCGACTACTGTAAACATGTTGGGCCACTGTGGCGCCAGAATCCGGCGCAACAGAACGCATCCCATACTTTTCTGGCCAGATTTCGTTTTTGATCTGAAGTTCAGAAAGGTTCTTGGCGATCAGATGAGGGTTGTCGGGCGAAGAATAAATTTTTCTGACTAAAAAACCGTCCTTGCCGATTTCATCTACTACAACAAATAAATGAATATTCGCCGGCATCAAATAGCCGGGTACGTTGCTAACGGAATTTGCCTGCTTGTTTGTTGGCACTTTGCAAGAGAACTCCGTCATGCTTCCTCCCATTTTTCCAGCGCGGCTACACCGGTTGTAACTTCAAGAGTTTCTTGCTTGCTAGTTGAAATACGAGGCGTGTGACCAGATTCATCAGAGAAGCCTGTATAGACCCTGCCTGCTTCGTCCTTGATGTGGTATGGCACATTGGCGAGGGGCTGGCCATCACTTCCGACGATGCGAAATTTTTCGTCAAATTTCATGGCCCAGAGAGGCATGGCTGATGGAGGGACGAATTCCGCTGGCGTGTGCGAATTTCCGATAATTACAGTTGATGAGCCGGCGATTACCTTATTGCCGTGACCTCCGACACTTCCCACGGTTGCAGCAGGCATGCCGTTGATTAGCACGGTGGAAGCAACGTCTCCTACGATTGGGCTGCCACAAGCGCTCTTATCGTTCTGGCGGGCTGCAGGTAAGCCATCCATAAAAACGTCGGGTGAGCCGACGGCAATTGGATTGACTCCATGCCCAGGGAGCGGACAGGAGGTTGGATCAGTAACTCGAGCAGCAGGTTTTCCTGACACGGTGAACATCCTTGTAAATACGTTGGTTTGGAAATGTTACACAAAAGAGGGTGGGTTGAACCATTTCAGTTGTCCGTCTACATCTCATCGCCAATGGTTCCACGCATCGGCACCACGTCGTAGACTGCGAAACAAGTTGTAACGCCTCACCCACGGACGGAACCGCGCATGATCGAAATCGGCAGCTGCAACAACGCCCCCACGCCGCAGCACCTCACTCAAGACATCTACATCTTCAGCATCGACTTGTCCCGACCGGCGACGCCGTTCTGTTTCGAGCAATCGATTGGCGGCGGGCATGCCAATCAGGGCGGGGCGCGGTGGCTGGCGCTGGATGCGCTGGACGCGTGGCCCGGCGAGTGGCGTGAACATCTGCAGAAAGCCGATTGTGCGTGGGTGGCGCAGGTTATCGATGCGCATCCGGGGGCGGATCAGGCGATATTGGTTTCCGTGATTCTTGAACAGCATTCCCAGCCTGTGGGGCGCTTGAAAACAATCGGCAACTGGCTCAAACGCAACATTCATGTCGGCGGCCGTTACGGCGTTTAAACCACGGAGACTCGCATGACTCAAACCCTCGAACGCGCTATCGCCATCGCCGCCACCGCCCACACCGGGCAGGTGGACAAGGGCGGTGCGCCGTACATTCTGCATCCGCTGAAAGTCATGTTGCGTATGAATTCGCTGGAAGAACGCATCGTCGCCGTGCTGCACGATGTGGTTGAGGATTGCGGCATCAGCCTTGATGACCTGCGCAAGGAAGGCTTCAGCGAAGACGTGCTGAGCGCGATTGAATCAGTGACCAAAATGCCCGGCGAATCCTACGAGGATTTCGTCGAGCGCGCGGCGCAGAACCCGATTGGCCGGGTGGTGAAACTGGCGGATCTGGAAGAGAACAGCGACCTGTCGCGGATTGCCTCGCCAAGTTGGGAGGATCTGGAGCGGGTCGAGAAATACCGCCGCGCGATCGGGCGCTTGCGCACGTAAGAACGAATACCCCCCTGTAGGAGCTGCCGCAGGCTGCGATCTTTTGACTTTGATTTTCTAAAGGCAAGATCAAAAGATCGTCCGATCGCGGCCCGAGCGTTCGGCAGCTCCTACAGGGGATTGATGTCGGGTCAGTTGAATAGCCAGGAAGGCGAAGAATATGAAATCGATTCTGTGTTTGTTGATCGCGGCCGCTGTTGGCGCTGCATTGCAGGTCAGCGGTGTTCCTCATGGTCTGTTGCTGGGGGCGATCCTCGTCACCGCGCTGGTCGCCACGCGCAGCGGTTTCGCCCCCGCAACCCCTTATGGTCTGGGCTACATCCAGGTCACGCTGGGCATCGCCACCGGGTTGATGTTCGAGGCGTGGGACAGTGCGACGGCTTCGGCGATGTTGCCAAGCCTCGGCGTTCTGCTGATATGCCTGACGGTACAGATCGCCCTCGCCGGATGGTGGCTGACCCGCGGCGCTGGCTGGAACCGTACCGATGCGCTGTTGGCGGTGTACCCCGGCGCACTGGCGGCGGTGTTCGATTTGCTGGAGTCGGAAAAGGCTTCGAGCAAAGTCATCATCGTGCACCTGATGCGTTTGCTGTTGATCACGGTGCTGGTGAGCTTTTTGATTCCCGGACAGGCCTCGGTGGCAGTGGTTGAAAGCGCTCCGTTGAGCACGGGCATGGCGTTGACCGTGCTGGCGCTGATCGGCGCGAGCATCGTCATCGGGCGCTTGCTGTTGGTGGTCGGCGTGCCGGCGCCGTTCATGTTGACGGCGATTCTGCTGACTGCAGTGTTTGTGAAATCGGGATGGCTGCATGGCTTTCACATGCCGGACTGGAGCCTGAATCTGGCGGCGCTGATTCTTGGCGTGCGGATTGGCTCGCGCTTTCAGGGGCTTGGCCTTGCGGAGCTGGGGCGGCATGGTCGCACGGCGTTGGTATCGGTTGGCTTGATGATCGTGGTGGCGGCGGCATTTGCCGAAATGGCGGCGCGCTGGCTGGGCAGTGATCCGCTGTCGCTGTGGCTGGCGTACATGCCGGGGGCGATTGAGACGATTGCGATTGTCGCGTTTGCCGGCGGGCTGAATGTGGTGTTTATTCTTACGCACCACCTGGCGCGGATGGTGCTGCTGCACTTTGCACCGGCGTTGCTGGTGCAGGTGCGGCGGGCGCGGGAGCAAAGCTGATCACGCCTTGATCCCCCGGGCCGGTGCGCGACCGGCATATTAAAAGCAAAAGATCGCAGCCTTCGGCAGCTCCTACACAGGAATTACGTTTTCCCTGTAGGAGCTGCCGAAGGCTGCGATCTTTTCCGGGCATCAACGCAAATGCGCGGCGAAGCCTTCCTCACCGGGGGCGATATCATCCTTGAGCGTCAACGCCGGAATCTCATAATCGCCGGCATTCTGTTGCCGATACGCTATCGGCCGCGTGCTCCACAATTCATCCAGACGCGTGCCCAGCGCCTCGCAGGTCTCGGCAAACCGCGCTTGATCCATGCGGCTGGCGCGGTACACCAGGAAGGGCGGCACCACGTCGAAACCGGGGTAGAACAGCACGCCGTGCTGAATCGGAAACAGCAAATCATCAATCGGCCCGTTGATCCCCCGCGGGCTGTAATGCGAATCCCAGCCCCCGGTGGTGACCAGCAGCATCGCGCGTTTACCCTTCATCTTGCCCTCGCCGTAACGCTCACCCCAGCGCGCATCGGAGTGTTCGCCGACACCGTAGGCAAATCCGTAGGCGTACACGCGCTCGACCCAGCCTTTGAGGATGGCCGGCATGGTGAACCACCACAGCGGGAACTGCAGGATCAGCGCGTCGGCCCACAACAGTTTTTCCTGCTCGCGGGCGATGTCGGCGGACTGCCGGCCCTGTTGGTAAGCCAGCTTTGAATCGATCGAGGCGTGGAATGGCCGGCTTTCATCGCGACCGGGGGCGTCATCGGCGTCGATCGTGGTTTTCCAGTTCATCGCATACAGGTCGGAGACCTGCACGGTGTGACCGGCGGCTTGCAGTCGCTGGACGGTGAAGTCCCTGAGCGAGCCGTTGAGCGAAGTGGGTTCGGGGTGGGCGTAGACCAGTAGCACATTCATGTTGCAACTCTCCTTGGTTGAATGCAGGCAGGATCAATCCTTGATCGGTATATTGGAAATGAATGTCTGATATGTCAGGTATAGCCATGAATAATTTACGACGTCTGGATATCAACTTGCTATTGACCCTAGACGTGTTGTTGGCAGAACACAACGTAACCCGCGCCGCAGAGCGCTTGAGCCTGTCGCAACCGTCGGTGAGCGTGCACCTGGCCAAGCTGCGTGAGATCTTCGGTGATCCGCTGTTGCTGCCCGGGCCACGGGGCATGCGCCCGACCGCGCGGGCCGATGAATTGCGCGAGCCGTTGCGCGAGGCACTGGAAGCACTGGAACGCGCGGTGGCGCCGGCCAGCGCGTTCGATCCGGCGCAGGCCCGCCATGTCTGGAAAGTCGCGGCGACGGATTACGGTGAATCGACGGTGGTGCTGCCAGCGCTCAGCGGTTTGCGCCTTCAGGCGCCGGGCACGCGGCTGGCGGTGCTCGATCTGATGCCGGCGCAGTTGGCCAGGCAGGCGGAGCAGGGCGTGTTTGACCTGGCGCTGCACATCACCGAAGAGGCGCCGCTGGATCTGCATCAACGGGTGCTGTTCACCGAGCATTACGTGTTGGCCGGGCGTGTCGGGCATCCGGGGTTGAAGCGAAAACCGACCCGCGAACAGTTCTGCGCGCTGGAACACGTGATGGTGTCGCGTGAGGGCGGGGGCTTTTTCGGGGTGACCGACAAGGCGCTGGCCGAGGTCGGCCTGGCGCGCAAAGTGGTGCTGTCGGTGCCGCATTTTCTGATGGTGATGTCGGTGCTGGCGAGTACCGATCTGGTGGCGATGCTGCCGTCACGCTTGGTGCGCGACAACCCGGCGTTGCAGGTAGTCGATGCGCCGTTGCCGGTGCCGGGCTACAAAATGGCGATGTTCTGGGGCGAGCGAGCGCATCGCGACCCCGCGCACAAATGGTTGCGTGAGCATCTGGCGGCGTCGGTGTGACGTATCAGGCGTGGCCCAGGGCAATCGCAAAAGACACCACGATCATGCACGCAAACGCGAAATTGAGATTCATCAGCTGTTCATCCTGAGCCTTTTTAAAGTGAGGCCATTCTGAACAGGCTGAATGCAAAGAAAAAATTCGGCTTGTTGATTCCAATGATCGAAACAATTGATACCGACCGGTTTGTGTTTGTTCAAGGCTTTCGCTAGTCTCTGCGAAACCTGCAACTACAAGCACAAACAGGCAAAAACATGCACGATCATTCGCTCACCGAACTGCCGTCTCTGCGCCGGCAGAAAATCCTCCTGATCCTCGAACGCGACGGCAAGGTCATGGCCTCCGAGTTGAGCCAGCATTTCGCTGTGTCCGAAGACACCATCCGCCGCGACCTCGCTGAACTGGACCACGCCGGGCTGGTGCAGCGCGTGCATGGCGGGGCACTGCCAAGGCCCAAGGACAGCGGCAAGGATTACTTCACCCGGCTGGAAGAGACTGATGAGGTGAAGGTGCGTCTGGCGCAGTTGGCGGCGCAAAAGGTCGAGGACGGGCAGATTGTGCTGTTCGACTCCGGCTCGACCGCGTTGCAGGTGGCGCGCTCGTTGCGTGCGGACATCCAGATCACCGCGGTGACCGCCGCGCCGATGACGGCCATCGCTTTGTCCGAGTACAAGGGCGTGAAAGTGATTCTGGCCGGGGGGCAACTGAACCCGCGCACGATGTCGGCCAGTGGGCACGAGGCGGTGCGCATGCTGGCCGGGATCAAGGCGGATCTGGCGTTTACCGGGGTCTGTGCGATTCACCCGGAGGTGGGTGTCACTTCGCTGCATTTCGATGAAGTGCCGGTGAAACAGGCGCTGCTCGACAGCGCGGCGCGAGTGATTGCGGTGACCACGGCGGACAAGCTGGGGGCAGTGGAGCCGTTCGTGGTGGCCTCGTGCACGCGCCTGCATACGCTGATTACCGAGCGGCATCTGGCGTCGGGGAGTGCCGAGGATTATCGGCGGTTGGGGATTGTGGTGGAGCAACTTGCGGATTAATCCCCTCTGTAGGAGCTGCCGAAGACTGCGATCTTTTGATTTTGCCTTTAAACAACAAGATCAAAAGATCGCAGCCTTCGGCAGCTCCTACAGGGATCGGGGGTGTCAGCGAAGGCGTTCGAGCATCTGGTAATACCACATCCCCGCCGCCAGCAACGGATTGCCCAGCAGATCCCCCATCGGCACGCGAATGTGCTGGCACTGCGCAAAGGTGTCGAACTGTTCCATCTGCCCGGTAATCGCGCGGCTCATGATTTCGCCCATGATGTGCGTCGTCGCGATGCCGTGTCCCGAGTAGCCCTGGCAATACCAGACGTTATCCGAAAGCTTGCCCAGTTGCGGGATGCGGTTGATCACGATGCCCATCGCGCAGCTCCACTGGTAGTCGATCTGCACCCCTTTGAGCGCGGGGAAGGTCTGCTCGATGCACGGGCGCAGCTCGGCGGCGATGTCTCGCGAATCCTTGCCGCTGTAGTTGGCGCCGCCGCCGAACAGCAGGCGCCCGTCGGCCGTGAGGCGATAGTAGTCGAGGACGAAACGACAGTCGTACACCGCGAGGTCTTCGGGGTTGATCTGCCGCGCCAGATCACCCAGCGGCGCGGTGGTGACGATGCCACCCATGGCGGGGAAAATCTTGCCCTTGAGCTGGCCCGGTTCGAGCTTGTGATAGACGTCGCCGGCGAGCATTACCTGATTGGCATCGATCTGGCCGTGGGCGGTGCGCACGCCCGGGCTCTTGCCGTGAATGATTTCCAGCACTTCACTGTTCTCGAAGATCAAGGCGCCGAGACTTTCCGCCGCCCGCGCTTCGCCGATGCACAGGTTGAGCGGGTGCAGGTGCATGTTGCGGGTGTTCTTGATCGCGCCGTGGTAGAGGTCGCTTTGCAGCAGGTCGCGCACCTGACTGCGGTCGAGCAGGCTGACCTCGTCGGCCATGCCCCGGCGCACGGCTTCGTCGTAATCCTGGCGCAAACCGTCCATATGGCTCGGCTTGTAGGCGGCGTGCAGATGGCCGTGTTTGAGGTCGCACTGGATGCCGTACTTCTCGACCCGCTGCTGGATGATTTGATGCCCGCGCCAGCGCAGGTGCCAGATGAAATCGTCGACTTCATCACCGAGTTTCGGGCGCATCTGTTTACGCATCGCACCGTCGCCGGAGAGGCTGCCGGTGACTTGTCCGCCATTGCGTCCGGTGGCGCCCCAGCCGATCTTGTGGCTTTCGACGATGGCGACTTTCAGGCCTTTTTCGGCGAGTTCGACGGCGGTGGCGACGCCAGTGAAACCGCCGCCGATGATCACCACATCGACTTGATGTCGGCCTTGCAGGGTCGGGTAGTCGGTGTCCTGGTTGAGGGTGGCGGTGTAGTAGGAATTGCAGCGTTGGGTCATGTCGGTGTCCACACAAATTCTTAGGTTTTACGCTGTCACTTGTGGGAGCGAGCCTGCTCGCGAAGGCGTCGTCACATTCAACCTATTAAGTGACTGACACACCGCTTTCGCGAGCAGGCTCGCTCCTACAGGAGATTAGGGGTGAGGCTTCAGGCTTCGGTCAGATACCAACGCCAATCCTGCTCACCCACCTCGGCCATGAACTGCCGGTACTCGGCACGCTTCACCGCCAGGTACACCCCGAGAAATTCCTGCCCCAGGGCATCCCGTGCCCACACCGAATTTTCCAGTGCTTGCAGCGACGTCAGCCAGTCGGTCGGCAGCAATTCCTTGGCTTGCGCATAGCCGTTGCCCTCGACCGGTGCACCCGGATCCAGGTTCTCGCGGATGCCACGATGGATGCCGGCGAGGATCGCGGCTGCTGCGAGATACGGGTTGGCATCGGCGCCGCAGATGCGGTGTTCGATGTGCCGGGTGTTGGCCGGGCCGCCCGGTACGCGCAGGCTGACGGTACGGTTGTCGACACCCCAGGTCGGCGCCAATGGCGCGTAGCTGTTGGCCTGAAAGCGGCGGTAGGAGTTGGCGTTGGGGCAGAACAGCAGCAGCGTATCGAGCAGCGAGGCGAGCATGCCGCCAATCGCCGTACGCAGCAGCGGAGTGCCGGCCGGATCCTCGGCGGCGAACAGATTGCGCCCCTCGCCATCAGCAAGGCTGACGTGCATGTGCATCCCGGTGCCAGCCAGATCATCGAACGGTTTGGCCATGAATGTCGCCTGCATGCCGTGCTTGTGTGCCACGGCTTTGACCAGGCGTTTGTAGCGCACCGCCTGATCCATCGCGAGCAATGCGTCGCCGTGTTCGAGGGTGATTTCCACCTGGCCCGGGGCGTATTCCGAGATCGCCGTGCGCGCTGGAATGCCGTGCAGTTTGCAGGCGCTGTAGAGGTCGGCGAGGAACGGTTCGATCTGCTCCAGTTCGCGCAAACCGTAGACCTGCGTGTGTCGCGGTCGGCCTCCGTCGGCATCCAGCGCCGGTTGCGGACGACCGTTGTGGTCGCGTCTGGCGTCGAGCAGATAGAACTCCAGTTCGCAGGCCATCACCGGGTGATAACCCTCGGCTTTGAGACCGTCGATCACCTTGATCAGCAGATGACGCGGGTCGGCGATGCTCGCCGGCATTCCCTCGGTCGGGTGCATGCTGACCTGCACTGCAGCGGTCGGAATCTGCCGCCACGGCAGGCGCACCAGACTGCCTTCGAGCGGGTAGGCGCGGCAGTCGATGTCGCCGACGTCCCACACCAGCCCGGAGTTTTCCACGTCTTCGCCCTGCACGGTCAGACCGAGGATGGTGCTGGGCAGCGGACGACCGCTTTCATAGACAGCGAGCAGTTCTTCGCGGTGCAACAACTTGCCGCGCGGCACGCCGTTGGCGTCGAGGATGAACAGCTCGATCATGTCGATATCGGGGTTCTGTTCAAGGAACAGGCGGGCGTCTTCGATGGCTGCGAATTTCATGGTCAATCACTCACGATGGCGCCGCATGGGCGCGCAGAATCGGGCCGGACGCAGCTATGGGCGTCCTGGCAGGAATAAAATGGAGATCAGTCAGACGTGACACAGAACCTGTGGCGAGGGAGCTTGCTCCCGCTGAGTCGCGAAGCGGCTCTCGCTTTTTGATTCAGAGGCAGGGGGACTGCTACGCAGTCCAGCGGGAGCAAGCTCCCTCGCCACAAATGGATCTTTTCTGACTGTCGGAGTCAGCAGGCGATATCCGGCGGGCGTGCGGAGTGACGCAGCTTGGAACGGCGCAGGGCCATGGGGAGATTGACGATGCGATTCATGCGCGGCCCCTGTGACAGAGGGCGCACACAGCGGAGACGTTCAACCTTTCTGGTTGTTGTGGTGACGTGCTCATAACGCGTGTTTCCGTTGGCGGAAAACGTCGGTGGCGGGCTGGCCCCGTCCACCGGTGTGCCCGGATAGTAAGGGGGAATTCGCGCGCGTGTAAACGGGAGATTCGCAGGCCAGGGTTCAGCGCATCAGATGAAAACCCAGCCCGGCGAGGGCGCAAACGATCAACACTTCGATCACCCCGCGCTTGAAAATGAACAGCGCCAGTGCCGCCAGCAGCGCCAGCCCGATCGAAAACAGATCCGCATGCCCGGCAAAACCGCTCGGCCAGAACACGTGGTAAGCGAAGAAACACGCCAGGTTGAGAATCACCCCGACCACCGCAGCGGTGATCGCGGTCAGCGGTGCAGTGAATTTCAATTCGTTGTGCGTTGATTCCACCAGTGGCCCGCCGGCGAGGATGAACAGGAACGAGGGCAGGAAGGTGAACCAGGTCACCAGCGTCGCCGCCAGTGCGCCGGCGGCGAACGCATGTTGCGCGCCGAATGCCGGTTGCACGTAACCGCCGATGAAACCGACAAACGCCACCACCATGATCAGCGGCCCGGGCGTGGTTTCGCCGAGGGCGAGGCCGTCGATCATCTGCGTCGGCGTCAGCCAGCCGTAATGCCCGACCGCGCCCTGATAGACATAGGGCAACACCGCGTAAGCGCCACCGAAGGTCAGCAGCGCAGCCTTGGTGAAGAACCAGCCCATTTGCGTCAACGTACCGTCCCAGCCGAACAGCGCGGTCAGCAGCGCCATCGGTAAACACCACAGTGCCACGCCAACCAGCAGCAGACGCCACAGTTTCGGCAGGCTGAAGCGCGCATGTTCAGGTGTTGGTGTGTCGTCATCGATCAGCGCCGGGCCGAAGGATTTGCCGCTGCCGCGCTGCCCGCGATTGTCGAAGCGCTGCGGTGCCAGTCGCCCGCCGGCATAGCCGATCAACGCGGCACCGAGCACAATCAGCGGGAACGGTAGATTGAAGGCAAAAATCGCCACGAATGACGCCCCGGCGATCGCCCACAGCCAACCGTTTTTCAGCGCTCGAGAACCGATGCGATGTGCCGCGTGCAAGACAATCGCGGTCACCGCCGGTTTGATCCCGTAGAAGATCCCGGCCACCACCGGCATATCGCCAAACGCGATGTACACCCACGACAGCGCAATCAGGATGACCAGCGACGGCAGCACGAACAGCGCCCCGGCAATCACCCCGCCCCAGGTGCGATGCAACAGCCAGCCAATGTACGTCGCCAGTTGCTGGGCTTCGGGGCCGGGCAGCAACATGCAGTAATTGAGGGCGTGCAGAAAGCGCCGCTCGGAGATCCAGCGCCGGCGCTCGACCAGTTCCTGATGCATGATCGCGATCTGCCCGGCCGGGCCACCGAAACCGATGCAGCCGAGTTTCAGCCAGAAGCGCCAGGCCTGGCGCAGCGTGACGGGAGCGGGGCGGGGCAGGTTGTTGGGCGCTGTGCTCAAACGAGACTCCGGAGTTTAATTCTGGCGGAGTGGCTATCTAATCAGACTTTCAACCCTCACCCCAGCCCTCTCCCAGAGGGAGAGGGGGCCGACCGAGGTGTCTGGCGTTATCCATCGACCTGAAAGATCGAGTCGATTATGGATTCAGAGCCAATCTTTCAATTCGGTGAATTTCTTCAATATCCCCCAACCAGTCCCCTCTCCCTCGGGGAGAGGGCTAGGGTGAGGGGCTTTTGCTCTTCAGGTATGCGCCAGACTCCAGCGCAGCGTCGCATTCTGGTCGCTCTCCCGCGCCTCGACCCAATGCGAACCTTGCGCCGTGCTCTCGCGCTTCCAGAACGGCGCACGGGTCTTGAGCACATCCATGATGAATGCGCAGGCTTCGAACGCCATGTGCCGGTGCTTGCTGCTGACACCGACGAACACGATCGGCTCGCACACCGACAATGCGCCGACCCGATGCACAATCTCCACTCCCAGCAGCGGCCAGCGCTCGCGCGCCTCGTCGGCGATCTGTTCGAGAGCCTTTTCCGTCATGCCCGGATAGTGTTCGAGGAACAGCTCATTCACGCTCTGGCCAATGTTCAGATCGCGCACATAGCCGATGAAATTCACCACCGCGCCGACCCGTGGATTGCGCGCATGCAGGTCGGCGGTCAACTGGCCGACGTCGAAGCTTTTGTACTGGACTCGAACCGTCATGCTTAGCCCCCGGTGACCGGTGGGAAAAACGCGATCTCGTCGAAGTCTTCGATCGCCGCGCTCGGTTGGCACAGCTCCTGATTCAACGCGCACATCAAGTTGCCGGCGCCGAGCACTTCGCGCCATTCCTCACCACGCGCCATGAGCATCTGCCGCACGTCCTCGATGCAGGTCAGGTTGTCGCTCAGGGGGATTTTTTCCCCGCCCAGATTGAGGCGATCACGGTAGCTGGCGAAGTAGTTGATCAGGATCATTGCGCGTCCTCCCATTGAAAGTGTCCGGAGCGGCCGCCCTGTTTGCTGAGCAGGCGGATGTCGCTGATGACCATGGCCCGGTCCACGGCTTTGCACATGTCGTAAATGGTCAGCGCCGCGACGCTGGCGGCAGTCAGGGCTTCGAGTTCGACGCCGGTCTGGCCGGTTAAGCGGCAGGTGCTGGTGATCTGCACGCGGTCCGGTTCGCAGGCCGTGATTTCAACGTGAATCGAGCTGAGCAGCAGCGCATGGCACAGCGGGATCAATTCGTGGGTGCGCTTGGCCGCCTGAATCCCGGCGATGCGCGCCACGGCGAAAACGTCGCCCTTGGGGTGACCGTTGGCCTGGATCATCTGCAGCGTTTGCGGTTGCATCTGCACCCAGGCTTGCGCCGTGGCTTCGCGGCGGCTCGCGGCTTTGTCGCTGACATCGACCATGTTGGCGCGGCCCTGATCGTCGAGGTGGGTGAGGGTGTTGCTCATGGGGAAAGCTCCTGGATCGGGCTGTAGATTCGGGGGGCGTTGCGGTGCGGCACGTGGATCAGATTCAGGTGATGTTTGAGCGCCCAGCGCACGGTCAACGCGGTGGGGGCGGACAGGCTGACGAGGGTGCCGAGACGGGCGCGCACGGCTTTGTGGATCAGCTCCAGGCTGCAACGGCTGGTGACCACCACGAAGCCCTGGCGCACATCGACGTCTGCGCTGTGCATCGCACCGATCAGCTTGTCGAGGGCGTTGTGCCGGCCAATGTCTTCGCGGCACAGCAGCGCCTCACCACTGGCAGCGAAGTACAGCGCCGCGTGCAGGGCGCCGCTGCTGCGGGCCAGTTGCTGAGCCTGTTCGATGCGTTGGCGGATACCGTCGAAATGCGCGGCCGGTGGCAGGGCGCAGGGTTGCAGAATGTCCAGTTGCGGCAACGCCTGCTCCAGCGCTTCGACGCCGCAAATGCCGCAACCGCTGGTGCCGGCCATTTGTCGGCGATGATCTTTCAGTGCCCAGAACGCGCGGCTGGAAATCTGCACGTCAGCCTGACAGGCCTGATCGAAATGGCTCAGGCGAATGTCGTAAATCTCGTCGACGCTGTCGATGATCGCGTTGCTCAGGGCGAAGCCCCGGATGAAGTCTTCGAGGTTGCCGGGCGAGACCATCATCACCGCCTGGCTCAGGCCATTGAAGGTGATCGCCAGGGCAATTTCCGCAGCCAGGGCAGCGTGCGAGAGCGGGGCGTGCGGCAGGTATTCGCGAAACGCCACCTGTGATGGTGGGGGCGCGGGGGCGTTGGGTTCGGTGTTGGGTTCGGTGGTGGTTTCGACGTGGCAGAGCATCTTGAAAAGTCCCGAAGCGCTGAAGTGAGTTCAGGCTACGGGGGAGTCAAAAGTGCGTCCAATCGCTTGTTCTGATGCGGTGATCGGGCGGATCTATCACCACAGCCTCCCGTGTAGGAGCTGCCGAAGGCTGCGATCTTTTGATCTTGATTTTTGTTTTCAAGATCAAGATCAAGATCAAGATCAAGAGATCGCAGCCTTCGGCAGCTCCTACATGGGTTTGTGTCCGGATTAAATTGCCTCGACTCCAAACATCTTCCGCGCCTCGGCAAAACACTTCTCGGCAATCGCCGAGCGCGGTTCGGTCTTGCGCATGATCAGCCCCAGTGGCGCGAGCACGCTGGCGTCCGGCAGTTGCATGAACGACAGGTGTTCGATCGGCTCTTCCAGCCCGCTGTCCAGCGGCATGATCGAGCAGCAGAAACCCTGGTGGATCGCCTGTAGCAGCTGATAGGTCGAATCACTTTCCATGATCGGCTGCGGATTGAGCCCGCGACTGCGGAAGCTCAGGTCGATGGATTTGCGGTAATGCATGCCGGTGGTGATCATCCCCAGCGGCAGTTCGGCGGCGTCTTCCCAGCTCATTTCCGAGCCTTCGAAATGGAAGTGGCGGTTGTCATAAAGCAGCCCGACGCGGGTTTCGCCGATCTCGAAAAAATCGAAATAGTTCGAGTTGACGTGGTCCAGGTAGCACACGCCCAGGTCCAGTTGGTTGTTGCCAAGGCCGGCGATGATCTCGTCGGAACTCCCCGACGACAGACTGAATTTCAGCTCGGGATAGGTCCCGGACAAACTCTGAATGTAATTGACCGGGTTGAAATTGCTCAGCGGCACCAGACCCAGGCGCAAGCTACCGACCAGTTGCCCGCGGCACGCCGCCGCTTCGGCGAACAGACCGTCATGCGCGGCCAGCAGCGTGCGCGCCCAGGCCAGTACCCGTTCGCCGGCCTGAGTGAAACCTTCAAAGCGCTGACCGCGATTGACCAGCACCAGATCCAGCTCATCTTCCAGATTGCGCAGGCGCATCGACAGGGTCGGCTGGGTGATGTGGCAGCGTGCGGCAGCCTGGCCGAAGTGTCGGGTTTCGTCCAGTGCGATCAGGAACTTGAGTTGTTTGATGTCCACGCAGGCACCTGTTCGTTGAGAAATTGGATTGAGTATTGACGCAGAAGCGCACAGCGCACGAAAAACGCGAGGTGCGACGATCTCATCTGACCGTGTTTGCGTCCAATCGGAAGAGTTGAAAAGTCTATCGATCGGCTCTATCGCCCATGGTTTCAAAGGCTTTGGCCAAGGTCAACGGCACCGATAGAGCAGGTCGATAATGTGGTTGGCCAGAGTGATTAGACAGTACTCATAAGTGGCACTTAGGCTGCTCGGCAATCTGATCGACTACTGCCGGAGATTCTCATGAGTGCGAAAGCGGATGCCCTGTTTGTTCCCCTGAACATTGCCGTACTGACCGTCAGCGATACTCGCGATTACGCGAGCGACACGTCCGGCCAATTGCTGGTCAGCCGCTTGCTGGAGGCCGGTCATACCCTGAGCGAGCGCAACCTGCTCAAGGATGACCTGTACAAGATTCGCGCCCAGGTCGCGCACTGGATTGCCGACGACAGCATTCAGGTGGTACTGATCACCGGCGGCACCGGCTTCACCGGCCGCGACAGCACGCCGGAAGCGGTGGCCTGTCTGCTCGACAAGCAGATCGACGGGTTTGGCGAGTTGTTCCGCGCCATTTCGATTCTCGACATCGGCACCTCGACCGTTCAAAGCCGCGCGCTGGCCGGGCTGTCCAACGGCACGCTGGTGTGCTGCCTGCCGGGTTCGACCGGTGCCTGCCGCACCGCGTGGGAAGGCATCCTGGCCGAGCAACTGGATAACCGCCATCGCCCGTGCAACTTTGTGCCGCACCTCAAATCAGTCGCCGCCTGTGGGCCGCGCGGATGAGCAAGGCAGGGTTGATGCCGGTCGAGGACGCCCTCGACCAGTTGCTTGGCATGGCCAATGAGCAACGTCTGGCCGACAGCGAAATACTGCCGCTCGACCAGGCACGTGGGCGGGTGCTGGCCAGTGATCTGGTCGCCTCGCTCGACCTGCCGCCATGGCCGAACAGTGCCATGGACGGTTATGCCTTGAACCTGGCCGATCTGCATCGCCAGCCGTTGAAGGTGTCGCAGAAGGTCTACGCCGGCCAGGCGCCGGACGCGCTATTGCCCGGTACCTGTGCGCGGATCTTTACCGGCGCGCCACTGCCGCCGGGCGGCACCTGCGTCGAGATGCAGGAGAACGTCGAAGTGCTGGAGGACGGTCGCGTGCGTTTTTTGCAGCCGCTGAAAGCGGGGCAGAACATTCGTGCGCAGGGGCAGGAAAACCGCATCGGCGACATCCTGCTGCGCGCCGGCAAACGCCTCGGGCCGTTCGAACTGGCGGTTGCCGCCGGGCAGGGGCTGGCGCAGTTGCACGTGGTGCGTCGCCCGCGTGTGGCGCTGCTGTCCACCGGTGACGAACTGGTCGAGCCGGGCCTGCCGCTGCGTCCCGGCAGCATCTACAACAGCAATCGTGTGCTGCTCGGCCACTGGTTGAAGGAACTGGGCTGCGAGGTGATCGACGCCGGGATCCTCCCGGATCGCCCGGCACAGACGCGGCTCAAACTTGAGCAATTGCAAGTGGCGGCTGATTTGATTCTCACCACCGGCGGTGTGTCTGCCGGCGATGCCGATTGCCTCGGGCAGGTGCTGCGCGAGGACGGCAAACCGCTGCTGTGGAAGCTGGCGATCAAGCCTGGCAAACCGCTGACCGTGGGCCATTTCGGCACGGTGCCGGTGATTGGCCTGCCGGGCAATCCGACCTCGGCGCTGGTGACCTTCGGTCTGCTGGCGCGGCCGTATCTGCTGCGCATTCAAGGCGTGGAGGAGGTCATGCCGTTGAGCTTCACTGTGAATGCCGGGTTCGCCTGGAACAAGGCTGGCAGCCGTCGAGAGTATCTGCGGGTGCGGCTGGACGCGGGGCGCGCGGTGTTGTATCCGAACCAGAGTTCCGGCGTTTTGCTCGGAGCGACCTGGGCCGATGGGCTGGTGGAGGTGCCGGAAAACAGCACCCACGGCATTGGCGATCCGCTGCGTTTCATTCCCTTCAGCGAACTGTTTTAAAGCGAAGATCAAAAGATCGCAGCCTTCGGCAGCTCCTACAGGAAACGCATTCCACTGTAGGAGCTGCCGAAGGCTGCGATCTTTTTTGTAATGCAACCCTGTGGGAGCTGGAAAACGTAGTATCAGCTCAGCACATAGTCCACCGGCAGCAGCATCGGCGGCAGGTCTGTCTCCCCCAGCTCGGAGAGGATGTCGCGCTCGATGGTGCGCACCAGCGAGTCAGTCGCCAAATCGTTTTCGTCGCGGCCGAACGGGTCTTCCAGTTCGTCGGCAATCGCATCCAGACCAAAGAACGTGTAGCTGACAATCGCCGTGAACAGCGGGGTCAGCCAGCCCAGCGGTTCGGCCATGGCGAACGGCAGCAGGATGCAGAACAGGTAGATCGTGCGGTGCAGCAGCAAGGTGTAGGGGAAGGGCAGCGGGGTGTTCTTGATCCGTTCGCACACCGCTTGTGCCTGAGTCAGGCTGGTCAGGTGATTGGCCAGTAGCATGTAGCGCCACTCGCTCAGTTCGCCATTCTGGTGCAGGTCGGAACACTGCTGGCCGACCTGCTGCAGAATCCTTCCGCTGTAGTCCGGCACCTGCGCATCGTGTTGCGGGGTAATCCACTTGCTGCTGGCCGCCGCTTCGCTTTCCCGGCGCAACCGCGCATTCAGCGCATGAGCAAACCCGCAGAGGTTGAGCAGTAACGGCTTGCGCTGCGCCGATTCGCGGATGACATGGGTTTCGCGAATCACCGAACGAATGTGCACCAGCACATCCCCCCAGGCCTTGCGCGCTTCGTACCAGCGGTCGTAGCAGGCGTTGTTGCGAAAATTCATGAAGATCGACAGTGACAGCCCAAGCAGAGTGAACGGCGTGGCGTTGACCTTGGTGAAGTTGCTCGGATGGAGCATTTCAATCAGCACGATGGCAGAAGCCAGCAGGGTGACCATCAGGGTGCGCAGGGCGATGCGTTTGGCAATCGACCCCTTGAGGGTGAAGAGGATGGCGAATTGGTTGACCTTGGGTCTGATGATCATGCTGGGCGATCCCGGTTACGCAGGGTGAGGGCGGCTCAGCCGCCGGTCATGTTCATGAAGCGCACGACCTGAACGTCGTCGTTCACTTCGAAATTGTGTCGATACGGCTTGAGCTTCATCGCCTCGATAATGGCCTTCTCAAGCCGCTCTGGTTGCCCCGGATGAGCGCGCAGCACGGCTTTGAGATCCACCGAATGCTCGTTACCCAGACACAGTAGCAGGCGCCCCTCGACAGTCAGCCGCACCCGGTTGCAAGTACCGCAGAAATTGTGGCTGTGCGGCGAGATAAAGCCCAGACGAATGTCCGGCGCCTCGGCCAGCCGCCAGTAGCGCGACGGGCCTTGGGTCGATTCGGCGGAATCGATCAGGGTGTAGCGCTCGGCGATTTTTTCGCGCACCTGGGCACTGGAGAAAAACGACTCGGCGCGGCTGTGTTCGCTGATGATCCCCAGCGGCATTTCCTCGATGAAGGAGACGTCGAGCTGGCGGTCGATGGCGAAGCTCACCAGATCGTTGATCTCCTGGTCGTTGCGCCCCTGCATCACCACCACGTTGAGTTTGGTTCGGGTGAAACCGGCCTTGCGCGCCGCATCGATGCCGTTGATCACCTGCGCCAGATCACCGGTGCGGGTCATTTGCCTGAAGCGCTCCGGGTCGAGGCTGTCGAGGCTGATGTTCAGGCGCTTGACCCCGGCGTCGAACAGCGGCGCGGCGAGTTTGCCCAGCTGCGAGCCATTGGTGGTCATGCACAATTCACGCAGGCCGGGCAGGGCGGCGATCTGCTCGCACAGCTTGACCACGCCCGGACGAATCAGCGGCTCGCCGCCGGTCAGGCGAATCTTGCGCGTGCCCAGTGCCACAAAGCTCTGCGCCAGTTGATAGATCTCCTCCAGCGTCAGCACTTGCTGGCGCGGCAGGAACTGCATGTCCTCGGCCATGCAATACACGCAGCGGAAGTCGCAGCGGTCGGTGACCGACATGCGCAGATAGTCGACGCGGCGGTTGTAACCATCGATCAGGACACGCTCTGACATGACAGCCTCGCAGAAGTGGGAAGTCCGCAGTGACGGAACTGGTTAGCGCAGATTATGGGCAACTTCAGATCTCGTCCAATCACTGTTTATGACCGCTTGATTGAGCGCGTCGATGATCAATTATTTTCTCTCGGAAGTTACCGTTTTAGTTTCGCAACGCCTCGTAAATAAAGGGTTTTTCGCCGTGATAGAGGGTTTCGATAATGTGGTCATAAATAGCGATTAGACAATGTTTTGTAACGGTTCATATCCTTGCTCCGGTAACTGAAACGACCACTTTATTGCTGTGCAAAGTCGGCCGTCGCTGTTTAACCAAGATCAGGTTCATGCCTGTGTGCATCGTCATGGAGATGTCCCATGTCACAAGTCGACCGTTACAAACCTTACAAGGGAGCCGCTGCCGGTTGGGGGGCTGTGATCAGCCTGACCAAAAGCTGGCTGGGCAGTGAAAACGCCCTGAAAAACATCCGCGCCATGCTCAAGACCAACCAGAACGGCGGCTTCGACTGCCCGGGCTGTGCGTGGGGTGAAGCGCCCGGTGCGAGCATGCTCAAGTTCTGCGAGAACGGCGCCAAAGCGGTGAACTGGGAGGCTACCGGGCGCTTGGTCGATCCGGCGTTCTTCAACAAGTACACGGTGTCGAGCCTGGCCGAACAGAGCGACTACTGGCTGGAATATCAGGGTCGCCTGACCCACCCGATGCGTTACGACGCGCGGGTCGACCGCTATGTGGAAACCACCTGGGAAGACGCGTTCGCGCTGATCGCCGAACACCTCAAGGGCCTGAAATCGCCGCACGAGGCCGAGTTCTATACCTCGGGCCGGGCCAGCAACGAAGCGGCGTTTCTCTATCAGTTGTTCGTCCGGGCCTTCGGCACCAACAACTTCCCCGACTGCTCAAACATGTGCCACGAAGCCAGTGCGGTGAGCATGGGCGAGACACTGGGCGTGGGCAAAGGCACCGTGGTTTATGAGGATCTGCACCACGCCGACGCGATTTTCGTCATCGGCCAGAACCCCGGCACCAACCATCCACGCATGCTCGAACCACTGCGCGAAGCGGTGAAACGCGGCGCGAAAGTGGTGTGCATCAACCCGCTGAAAGAGCGTGGCCTGGAACGTTTCCAGAACCCGCAGAACCCGATCGAAATGCTCAGCAACGGCTGGGAAGCGACCAACACCGCGTACTTCCGCCCGGCGCTGGGTGGCGACATGGCGATGATCCGCGGCATGGTCAAATTCCTTCTGCAGTGGGAGCGTGAAGCCCAGGCCAGCGGTGGCGAACCGGTGTTCGACCATGCGTTTATCGCCGAGCACACCTCGGGTCTGGACAGTTACCTGGCAGAAGTCGACGCCACGACTTGGGAGCACATTCTCGAGCAATCCGGCGTGCCGCTGCACGACATCGAACTGGCCGCGCGCATGTATGGCCGCGCCAAAAGCGTGATCATGTGCTGGGCCATGGGCCTGACCCAACACGTGCACTCGGTGCCGACCCTGCAGGAAGTCATCAACCTGCAACTGCTGCGCGGCAACGTTGGCCGGCCGGGCGCCGGCCTGTCGCCGGTGCGCGGTCACAGCAACGTGCAGGGCGACCGCACCATGGGCATCAATGAACTGGCGCCGAAGGAGTTGATGGATGCGCTGGAAAAACGCTTCAACTTCAAAGTGCCGCGTATGCACGGGCACAACACGGTGATGGCGATCGGCGCGATGGAGCGGGGCGAGGCCAAGGTGTTTATCGGTCTGGGCGGCAACTTTGCCCAAGCCACGCCGGACACCCCGCGCACCCACGAAGCGATGCGCAAACTCGACCTGACCGTGCACATTTCGACCAAGCTCAACCGCAGCCATCTGGTCACCGGACGCGACGCATTGATCCTGCCGTGCCTCGGTCGCACCGACATCGACATCCAGGCCGAAGGCCCGCAAGGCGTGACCGTGGAAGACACCTTCAGCATGGTGCATTTGTCGTTCGGTCAACTGAAGCCGAAGTCGGCGCACTTGAAATCCGAGCCGGCAATCATTGCCGGAATCGCCGCCGCCACGTTAGGCAAACATCCAATCGATTGGGAGTGGGCGGTGGGCGACTACGGGCGCATTCGCAACCTGATCGGCGACGTGATTCCGGGCTTCGAGAACTTCAACGAAAAACTGCTGACCCCGGGTGGCTTCCACCTCGGCAACGACGCCTCGGACCGGGTCTGGAACACTGAGTCGGGCAAAGCCCAGTTCACCCCGTGCGTGCTGCCGGAACACCTGATCAGCGAAGGTGTGCGCAACTTGCCGGTCAAGCCGGATCTGATCCTGCAGACCATGCGTTCCCACGATCAGTACAACACCACGCTGTACGGCCTCGACGACCGTTATCGCGGGGTCTACGGCATGCGTGACGTGATCTTCGCCAACGAACAGGACATCCAGCGACTTGGTTTCGAACCGGGGCAGAAGGTCGATCTGGTGGCGCTGTGGGATGACGAGCGCGAACGTCGGGTCAGCGGTTTCACCCTGATCGCCTACGACATTCCGCCCGGTCAGGCAGCGGCGTACTACCCGGAAACCAACCCGCTGGTACCGCTGGAAAGCTACGGCGACCGGACCTACACGCCGACCTCGAAATTCGTCGCGATCCGCCTCGAAGCGGCCAAGGTCAGCAACCTGATCCCGTCGTCGGTGGCCTGACCCGCTACTTATAAAAATACTGGCAATTTGACTGGCTGCAGGCGTTCGCGCCTGGCGGTGGCCCGGCGACGTGCTGCCGCTGTTCAGCCTGGATGAGGACATCATCATGCTCAACCTGGAGGCACTGGACCTGGCGCGAATTCAATTCGCGTTCACGGTTTCGTTCCACATTATCTTCCCGGCGATCACCATCGGCCTGGCGAGTTTCCTCGCGGTACTCGAAGGCCTGTGGCTGAAAACCCGTGACGACACTTACCGCGATCTCTACCACTTCTGGTCGAAGATCTTTGCTGTCAATTTCGGCATGGGCGTGGTCTCGGGGCTGGTCATGGCGTACCAGTTCGGCACTAACTGGAGCGGGTTTTCCGACTTCGCCGGGAGCATCACCGGGCCGTTGCTGACCTATGAGGTGCTGACGGCGTTCTTCCTTGAGGCGGGTTTCCTCGGGGTCATGCTGTTCGGCTGGAACCGCGTCGGCCGTGGCTTGCACTTCTTTGCCACGGTGATGGTTGCCATCGGCACGTTGATTTCAACGTTCTGGATTCTCGCGTCCAACAGCTGGATGCAGACGCCGCAGGGCTTTGAAATCGTCGACGGGCGGGTGATGCCGCTGGACTGGCTGGCGATCGTGTTCAACCCGTCGTTCCCGTTCCGTCTGGCGCACATGGCGATCGCCGCGTTCGTCGCCACGGCCTTCTTCGTTGGCTCGTCGGCGGCGTGGCATTTGCTGCGCGGCAACAATACCGCGCCGGTGCGCAGGATGTTTTCCATGGCGTTGTGGATGGCGCTGATCGTGGCGCCGATTCAGGCGGTGGTCGGTGACGCCCATGGCTTGAACACCCTGGAGCATCAACCGGCAAAAATCGCCGCCATCGAAGGCCACTGGGAAAACGCCGACAACGGCCCGACGCCGCTGGTGCTGTTCGGCATCCCCGACATGCAGGCGGAGAAGACCAAGTACGCGCTGGAAATCCCGTACCTCGGCAGCCTGATCCTGACCCACAGCCTCGACAAGCAGATCCCGGCGCTCAAGAGCTTCCCGAAAGAGGACCGGCCGAACTCGACCATCATCTTCTGGAGCTTCCGCGTGATGGCCGGGCTGGGCATGTTGATGATCCTCGTCGGTGTGCTCGGTCTGGCCCTGCGCCGTGGCGGCAAGCTCTATCAGCATCGCGGCTTCCAGCGTCTGGTGTTGCTGATGGGGCCGAGCGGGTTGATCGCGTTACTGGCCGGCTGGATCACCACCGAAGTCGGGCGTCAGCCGTGGGTGGTTTACGGTTTGATGCGCACCCATGACGCCGCGTCGCACCACTCGGTGGCGCAGATGAGCACCTCGCTGCTGCTGTTCGTGGTGATCTACTGCTCGGTGTTCACCGTGGGCATCGGCTACATGATGAAACTGGTGCGCAAGGGCCCGCAGCCGCATCACGAACATCCGCCGGAGGGCGATCAGTTGCAGACCCCGCGCCGGCCCATTTCGGCGGCTACCGCCCCGATGAAGGAGCATTGAGTCATGGGAATTCAAGGTATCGATCTCTCGTTGATCTGGGGTGTGATCATCGCCTTCGGAGTGATGATGTACGTGATCATGGACGGCTTCGATCTGGGCCTGGGGATCCTGTTTCCGCTGATCCCCGATGAGCAGGAGCGCGACGTGATGATGAATACTGTCGCCCCGGTGTGGGACGGCAACGAAACCTGGCTGGTGCTCGGTGGTGCGGCGTTGTATGGCGCGTTTCCACTGGCCTACGGGGTGATCCTGGAGGCGTTGTACCTGCCGCTGATCCTGATGCTCTGCGGGCTGATTTTCCGTGGCGTGGCGTTCGAGTTTCGCTTCAAGTCGTCGCCGCAAAAGCGTCATTGGTGGGACAAGGCGTTTATCGGTGGTTCGCTGCTGGCGACGTTTTCCCAGGGTGTGGTGATTGGCGCGTATGTGTCAGGAATTCCCGTGGTGAATCGGCAGTTTGCCGGTGGCGGCCTGGACTGGCTGGCGCCGTTCCCGCTGGTGTGTGGCGTCGGTCTGGTGGTGGCGTATGCGCTGCTGGGCAGCACCTGGCTGCTGGTCAAGACCGAAGGCATGCTCGAGTCGCGGATGCGTCTGTTCACCCGGCCGCTGGCGTGGTTGCTGACGGCGATGGTGGTGGTGATTGGCACGTGGACACTGAAGTTGCACCCCGAATTGGGCACTCGCTGGTCGACCAGCGGACACCTGATGGTATTTGTCGGGTTGATGGCGCTGGCGCTGCTGGCGTTGTTCGGGCTGTTGCGCACCTTGCGTCAGCGTCATACCCACTGGCCGTTCGTGTTCACTCTGGTGTTGATGCTGCTCGGTTACATCGGTCTGGCGCTGAGCATCTGGCCAAACATCATCCCGCCATCGGTGAGCCTGTGGGCGGCGGCGTCCCCGCCCTCGAGCCAGTTGTTCGCTTTGATCGGCGCACTGTTCATCCTGCCGGTGATCCTGATGTACACCTTTTGGAGCTACTACGTATTCCGCGGAAAAGTGAGGATTGGCGATGGCTACCATTGATTCGCGTGAGGTCAAATCCTCCTGCTGGTACAAGCGTCTGGGCTGGTTGTTGCTGATCTGGTTCGGCAGCGTGGTATCGCTCGGAGTGGTGGCGAGTGTGCTGAAACTGGCGATGTATGCAGCGGGAATGAGGACCCACTGACCTGAAAAACCGGAGCCTTGGCTCCGGTTTTTTTTTGCCCACCATTCTCGAAACGTTGATCAAACCTGTGGCAACGGCGTGATATCGGCAGAAATAAAAAAGGCGTCCCGGGGGACGCCAAAAAATTCACCTCTGACCAAAGGAGCAAGGAGCTTCTAAAGGTGAACGGTATTGCTCGGGAAACTCAGAGAATCGCCAGCGGGTATTCGACGATCACCCGCACTTCATCCAGGTCGGACTCGAACGCCGTGGCGCGGGTGGTGGCCTGGCGCAAGCGCAGCGACAGGTCTTTCATCGAGCCGCTCTGCACCACGTATTTGGCTTCGATGTCACGCTCCCAGCGCTTCTGGTCGGTCAGTGGATTGCCCTCGGCATCGCGGCGCATATACACGGCGTTGGCGTTGGAATAGTCGGCGTCAGTGCCGCGCGCGTAACGGGTCATGAATGACAGGCCCGGCACACCGTAAGGGGTCATGTCGAGGTCGTAACGCACCATCCACGAACGTTCTTTCGGCGAGTTGAAGTCGCTGTACTGGATCGAGTTGTCGAGGAAGATCGAGTCCGACTGGCGCAGGTAATCGAAGTCGTCGTTGCCGTTGTTGCGCTGGTGGGAGAGGGCAACGGAGTGCGCGCCGAGCTTCACGCCGACGCGGCCGCTCCAGATATTGTTGTCGAATTGGCCAAGCAGTTGTTTGCCTTCGTCGACGGCCTTGTAATAGTTCAGACCCCCGAACAGCGACAGCTCGTCCGACAGTGGATAGGTCCAGGCGGTGCCGGCGTAATACTGGTTCCAGGCGTCCTTGAGGCGACTGGAATACAGGCTGAAACTGAGGTTTTTATTCAGCACATAATCGCCGCCGCCATAAGCGATCCACGGCGAATAGACTGGACCTGCGTAGAACGTGGCGAAATTTTCGCGCATGTCGCTGGACACCGGCTGGCTCATCGCATGCAGGCGTCCGCCCTGAATCGACAGGCCGTCGATGCTGGTGTTGGTCGCCGTCACGCCGCGAAAGCTCTCCGGCAACAAGCGCGAATCACCGGCCGCCACCACCGGGTTGGCCGGGAACACATCACCGACCTTGACCACCGTATCGAAGGCCTGCACTTTTGCGGCGCCACCGATCTTGGTGTATTCATCCCGCGCCTGGCCGTCACGGTTGACCGGCAGCACATCGAACGAACTGCGCCCGCCGTTGCGTCCGTCACCGGTGTCGAGTTTCAAGCCGAGCAGGGCAAACGCATCGACACCGACCCCAACGGTGCCTTGAGTGAAACCGGATTCGAACTTGCTGATCACTGCATGCGCCCAGGCTTCGGAATAACCGTTGCCGGTGGGGCTGGACTGGCCGTTGCGATGATCACGATTGAAGTAGAAGTTGCGGTTGAGCACCGTCAGGCTACTGCCTTCGACAAAGCCCTCAGGCTTGTCTTCTGCAAACACCATGGACGGCCCTGAGCCGACCACCACCGCTAAAGCGGCCATCGACATTTTTGTATTGTTAACCATCAAACACTCCTTGGGTTCGGCAGAACGGGAACGTGCGTCGGCTTGGTTTTATTGTTCGGCGGGGCAGGGCCCGTCGGCATTGGTCGCCGGGTCACATCGTTGCAAGCTGCGGATAACGCCAAGGTGATGGGGGAATTACAATTTCGTCATGTAATGGTTTGTGCCAAGTGGGTTCAGTTCAAGGCTGCGAGTTGTTCGATGGTTTGTGGAAATCGCTCGACCAGACGGATCAGGGTCGTGGCCTGAGCATTGGGCATTGCTCGTCCTTGCTCCCAGTTTTCGAGCGTTCGCGTGTTGGTGCGCAGGTACATGGCGAACACTGACCTCGAGAGGTTGAGCTGTTGGCGGATGGCTACCACTTCCTCGGCTGTGATGGGCATCAGTTTCGGTAACTGAACCTTGTGTGTGCGCAGCGTGATTTTGCCTTGGCGCTCTTCTGCCAGAGCTTCGAGGCCATCCATCAATTCGGAAAAAATGTCACGTTCATAGTGGGATCTCGTGTTGATTTCTTTATCCAGAGTTTGTTTGAACAGCTTTTTCTGAGCCGGCGAGAGATCGGTGTACTCGTCTTTGCCGTACACAGTGAACAGCCAGAATTGGTTGAAACCTGACCACCCGTAGTAAATCACCCGTAATCCGCTTCGCTTGCCCTTGCCTCGTCGCTGATCACAGAAGCGAATCTTGCGCAGCCCACCTGTACCCTCGATCAGATCGCCCGCTTCGGGGTTTTTCAGCAACTCCAGTTGAAAGCTCCGAAATAGATCGTCGTCCAGATAATCGTCTCGGTATTTCTGAAACATACGTAATTCGACAAAAAGAGCATCCATGTTCTGTACGTTACCTACGTATAGTGTTGTCTCGATAATCGAATCGGTCAAGGCCTCCAAGCCCTCCTTTTCGTCCCTTTTTGAACGGTAGACTCCGGTCGTAAAAACACCTGTAGGACGAATCGGCGAGTGTGGTGAGAACGTTCGATTGAGTAGAGAGGAGACTTCACAATTGACGTGTCGGAACAATCCACAGCACTATCCCCCCATGAATGCCCGACTTCGAATGACCATGATGTGCTCCTCCATGACCGTTTCCGGCGGGCCATGAGGTCATACGTGTTTGTCATTTGACGTGTTACCCCAAGCCCCGCCAGCCATGGACGGGGCTTTTTCATGCTCCGTCCGCACATACCTCATGGAGAGAGAAATGTTCGACATCAGAAGAGCCACCCCGGACGATGCGCAGATCGCGTTCGACATTCGGCGATTGGCCATCCGGCATCAATGCGTCGGTGCTTACAGCCAGCAGCAAATGCTCGACTGGACCAAAGGCGCGGCCGAAGACGGCTACGACACGCTGATGGCAAAACACTTTTATCTGGGCTGCATTGAGGGTGAGGCTGTAGCGACCGGCATGCTTGATCTGGATTACCGTGAAATCGGCGCGATCTTCATTCGCCCGGACTTCATGCTGCGTGGGCTGGGCAAGCGTGTTCTGTTCTTTCTCGAAGATTTGGCGCGCGATCTCGGGCTGACCGAGGTGTGTCTGGACGCGACGTTGAATGCGGTCGACTTTTATCGGCGCTGTGGTTATGTCGGGGAGGGGAGTGCGGTTTATCAATCACCTTCGGGTCTGCAACTGGCGTGCGTGCCGATGGTGAAGAGGTTGTAAAGATCAAAAGATCGCAGCCTTCGGCAGCTCCTACACAATTCCCCTGTAGGAGCTGCCGCAGGCTGCGATCTTTTGACGTTAATTCCCACAAAAACAAAAACGGCACCCGAAGGTGCCGTTTCCGTTTCCAGCCAGCCGAAGCAATCAGCCCGCCAGACCCGCCTGCTGAACCAGCGTCAGCAGTGGCTGCGGGTACACACCGAGGAAGAACGCGACCACGGCGATGGCCAGCAGCATCACGCCGCCTGCCTTCTGTTCCCAGTGCAGCTGGGCGTCGTGGCGACGCAGGTTCGGTTCGATCAGGTACAGGGTGACCATCACGCGCAGGTAGTAGAAGACGCCGATGGCGCTACCCAGTACCAGCGAACCGACCAACCACCATTGGTGCGACTCGACACCGGTGGCGATGATGTAGAACTTGCCGATGAAGCCGGCAGTCAGCGGGATACCGGCCAGGGACAGCATCATCACGGTCAGTACCGCGGTCAGGTACGGACGGCGCCAGAACAGGCCGCGGTACTCGTACAGCGCGTCGGCGTCACGGCCGTTGTACGGCGAGGACATCAGGGTGATCACGCCGAAGGCGCCAAGGCTGGTGATCACGTAGGTGACCAGGTACACGCCGATGGCTTCCACCGCCAGACCCTTGCTCGCCACCAAAGCGATCAGCAGGTAGCCGAAGTGCGCGATGGACGAGTAACCGAGCAGACGCTTGAGGTTGCTCTGGGTCAGGGCCAGCAGGTTACCGAACAGGATCGAGGCGACGGCGATCACGCTCAGTACGTCGCTCAGCACGCCACTGCTCGCGGCAGGGGAGATCTGGAACAGACGCACCATCACCGCGAACACCGCAACCTTCGACGCCGTGGCGAGGAACGCGGCGACCGGCGCCGGAGCACCTTCGTACACGTCCGGCGTCCACAGGTGGAACGGTACCAGCGACAGCTTGAATGCCAGACCGATCAGCATCATGCCCAGACCCAATTGAGCCAGCGAGCTCGGCAGGTTGGTGGTAGCCAGTGCCTGACCGATACCGTTGAAGCTCAGGGTGCCGGCGTCAGCGTAGAGCAGGGCCATACCGAACAACAGGAACGCGGAACCGGCGGCCGACAGCACCATGTACTTGATACCGGCTTCCAGCGAACGCTTGTTGAAAAAGGCATAAGCCACCAGACCGTAGACCGGCACCGATAGCAGTTCCAGACCGATGAACAAGCCGGCCAGGTGCTGCGCGCTGACCAGAACCAGACCGCCGGCGGCGGCCATCAGGATCAGCAGGTACAGTTCTTCACGGTTGCCCGGGTAACCCGAACCGCCATCGCCGAGGTAGGCGTGGGCGAGGGTCACACAGGCGAGGGTGGCGACCAGGATCAGCGCCATGTACAGGCAGGCGAAGGTGTCGACTTGCAGCAACGGGGTCACGGCCAGAGGCGCGACTTTCAGGGCTGGCAGGATCGACAGCAAGGCCAGGTTCAGACCGGCGACCGAGATCAGGAAGGTCTGCGAGTGGTTGCGGCGCCAGGCGATTGCCAGCATCACCACGATAATGGTGAGGCTGGTGATCAACAGTGGCGCAAGCGCAATAAAGTGTTGAATCGTGAATTCCATAGCGCTCTTACCGGGCCGAAGCGAGTTGAGTGAAGGCGGTGCCGAGCCACTGCTGCACGCCATGCATCGTGGCGGCGGAAGTGTCGAGGAACGGTTGCGGGTAGACGCCGAGGTAAATCAGCAGCGCCGCAAGGCCCAGCACCATGGTCAGTTCGCGACCGTCCATGCCGTGCAGGATCGAATCCGATTTCGACGGACCGAAGTAGGCACGGTGGATCATGATCAGCGAGTAGACCGAACCGAACACCAGACCGGAAGTGGCAATCGCGGTGATCCATGGCGCACTGGCGAACGTACCGATCAGGATCAGGAACTCGCCGACGAAGTTACCGGTACCCGGCAGACCCAGCGAAGCGGCGGCGAAGAACAGGCTGATCGCCGGCAGGTAAGCGATACGCGACCACAGACCGCCCATCTCACGCATGTCACGGGTGTGCAGACGCTCGTACAGCTGACCGCTGAGGATAAACAGTGCCGCGGCCGACAGACCGTGCGCCAGCATCTGGATCACTGCACCTTGCAGCGCCAGTTGGCTGCCGGAGTAGATGCCGATCAACACGAAGCCCATGTGGGAAACGGACGAGAAGGCGATCAGACGCTTGATGTCGGTTTGCGCGAACGCGAGGAACGCACCGTAGAAGATCCCGATCAGACCGAGGGTCATGGCGATCGGCGCGAACTCGGCCGAAGCATTCGGGAACAGCGGCAGGGCGAAACGCAGCAGACCGTAGGCCGCGGTTTTCAGCAGGATACCGGCGAGGTCGACGGAACCGGCAGTCGGCGCCTGGGCGTGGGCATCAGGCAGCCACGAGTGGAACGGCACCACGGGCAGCTTGACCGCGAAGGCGATGAAGAAGCCGAGCATCAGAATGTACTCGGTGGTCATCGACATCTTGGTCTTCAACAGGTCGGCGTAGTTGAAGGTAATCACGCCGGTGTTGTTGAAGTTGACCAGCACCAGACCGAGGATCGCCACCAGCATGATCAGGCCGGAAGCCTGAGTGAAGATGAAGAACTTGGTCGCCGCGTAGATCCGGGTTTTCTTGCCGTCCGAAGAACTGTGACCCCAGAGCGCGATGAGGAAGTACATCGGCACCAGCATCATTTCCCAGAAGAAGAAGAACATGAACAGGTCGAGGGCGAGGAACACGCCGACAACGCCGCCCAGGATCCACATCAGGTTCAGGTGGAAGAAGCCAACGTGACGTTGAATCTCTTTCCACGAGCAGAGTACCGAGAGGATACCCAGCAGGCCGGTCAGCAGGATCATCAACAGCGACAGGCCGTCGAGGGCCAGGTGCACGTTGATGCCGAAGCGCTGGATCCAGACGTGCTTGAACTCAAGCGCCCAAGTCGGATCGGCGCCAGGCGCCGGAGCAAATGAATAGTCACCGTGGGCCCACAGCCAGAGGCCGAGGGCGAGTTCCAGGGTCATGGTCAACAGCGCAATCCAGCGGGGGAGGGTAGCGCCGAAGCGCTCACCCATCCAGCACAGCAGGCCGCCGATGAAGGGGATCAGGATTAGCCAAGGCAGAATCATGACGGGCTCGTTTCCTTTCGCAAATTCGCAAGGTTCATATCAGACCGCTACCAGCACGATGGCGCCGATTACCAGCACGGCACCAGCAGCCATCGAGGCGGCATACCAACGCAGTTGACCGGTCTCGGTGCGGCTCAGGGCGGTGTGACCGCCTTTGGCCATACGCGGGATCAGACCGATGGTCTGGTCGAGCGGGTCTCTGCGCAGTACATGGCTGATCGCAAGGTACGGCTTGACGAACAGTTTGTCGTAGATCCAGTCGAAGCCCCAGGCAGCGAACCACCAGGCCGAAAGGAAACGGCCGATGCCGCTGTTGGCGATCGCCGTCACGAAGCGACGCTTGCCGAGGAACAGCAGGGCCGCCAGCAGGATACCGGCCAGAGCGATGGCGCCCGAGGCGATTTCCAGACTGTGCTTGGCTTCGCCACCGGCATGGCCAACGCTTTCAGGCAGTACGCCATGCAGTGGCGGCACGATCATGGCGCCGACGAAAGTCGACAGCACGATCAGTACCGACAGAGGCAGCCAGTGCGAGATGCCGTGGCCGGCGTGGGCTTCGGTCTTGGCTTCACCGTGGAACGTGATGAAGATCAGGCGGAAGGTGTACAGCGAAGTCATGAACGCGCCGACCAGACCGGCGTAAAGCAGACCGTGGTTGCCGCTGGCGAACGCTTCCCAAAGGATTTCGTCCTTGGAGTAGAAGCCTGCGGTGACCAATGGCAGGGCGGCCAGTGCAGCACCACCGACGATGAAGCTGGCGTAGGCCAGTGGCAGCTTTTTCCACAGACCGCCCATCTTGAAGATGTTCTGCTCGTGGTGGCAGGCAACGATCACCGCACCGGAAGCAAGGAACAGCAGGGCCTTGAAGAAGGCGTGGGTCATCAGGTGGAAAATCGCGCCATCCCAGGCACCAACGCCCAGCGCCAGGAACATGTAGCCGATCTGGCTCATGGTCGAGTAGGCGAGGATACGTTTGATGTCGGTCTGCACCAGTGCGGCGAAACCTGCGAGAACCAGCGTCACACCACCGACGATGCCGACCAGGTGCAGGATTTCCGGCGCCAGGGTGAACAGACCGTGGGTACGGGCGATCAGGTAGACACCGGCAGTTACCATGGTTGCAGCGTGGATCAGTGCCGACACCGGGGTCGGGCCAGCCATCGCGTCCGCGAGCCAGGTTTGCAGCGGCAGTTGCGCCGATTTACCGACCGCACCACCCAGCAGCATCAGGGTCGCCAGGGTGATCCAGAAGTCGCCGACCTGGAATTTCTGCGGTGCCAGCACCAGCAGTTCCTGGATGTTCAGCGTGCCCACTTGCTGGAACAGAATGAACAGGCCGATGGCCATGAACACGTCGCCGATCCGGGTCACGATG
This sequence comes from Pseudomonas sp. B21-051, assembly GCF_024748795.1. Taxonomy (NCBI): domain Bacteria; kingdom Pseudomonadati; phylum Pseudomonadota; class Gammaproteobacteria; order Pseudomonadales; family Pseudomonadaceae; genus Pseudomonas; species Pseudomonas sp. B21-051. The sequence continues at coordinate 3,686,347 of NZ_CP087166.1, read as the reverse complement.
AAGGCCTTGAGTGCGGCGTTACCGTTGTTGCGGTTGCTGTAGTAGAAACCGATCAACAGGTACGAGCACAGGCCCACGCCTTCCCAGCCGAAGTACAGGAACAACAGGTTATCGCCGAGTACCAGGAACAGCATGCTGGCGATAAACAGGTTGGTGTACGAGAAGAAGCGCGAGTAACCCGCTTCGCCGCGCATGTACCAGGACGCGAACAGGTGGATCAGGAAACCGACACCCACCACCACGCCAAGCATGGTGATCGACAGGCCATCGATGTAGAGGGCGAAGTCAGGCTTGAAGCCTTCGACCGCCATCCACTTCCACAGCACCAGGGTGTAGTGACCGCCCTCGGGAGGCGCGACGTTGAATTGCCAGATGACGTAGGCGGCGACAATCGCCGACAAGCCAATGGAACCCACGCCGATCAGCGCCGAGAGGTTTTCCGACCAGCGTCCACGGGAGAACGACAGCAGCAGGAAACCGATCAGAGGGAATACAAAAGTCAGAAAGATTAGGTTCATCCGCGCATCTCACTGGCAGCGTCGATATCGAGCGTGTGGAAGCGGCGATACAGTTGCAGCAGGATCGCCAGGCCAATACTGGCCTCGGCGGCTGCCAGGCTGATCACCAGGATGAACATGATCTGTCCATCCGGTTGCGCCCAGCGGGCGCCCGCAACGATGAAGGCCAGGGCAGAGGCGTTCATCATCACTTCCAGACTCATCAACACGAACAAAATGTTGCGGCGGACCATCAGGCCGACCAGACCAAGGCAGAACAGGATGCCGGCAACGGCCAATCCATGCTCGAGAGGGATAGCAGGCATGTCTTACTCCTTCGCCTCGTTACGGCCCAAATGGAACGCCGTGACGGCTGCGGCGAGCAGCAGCATCGAGGCGAGTTCGACCACCAGCAGATACGGACCGAACAGGCTGACGCCCACGGCTTTTGCATCGACGGTGGTGTGGCCGATGGCCTGACCGCTCTGGTGAGCGAACAGCACATACAGCAGTTCGGCCAGCAGCAGGGCGGCGAGAATCACCGGCCCTGCCCAGATGCCGGGCTTGAGCCAGGTGCGTTCCTGTTGAACCGAGGCCGGGCCCAGGTTCAGCATCATCACCACGAACACGAACAGCACCATGATGGCGCCGGCGTAGGCGATCACTTCCAGCACACCGGCGAACGGCGCGCCGAGTGCGAAGAAGGTCATGGCCACGGCGATCAACGAGATGATCAGGTAGAGCAGGGCGTGCACAGGGTTGGTGTTGGTGACCACACGTAGCGTGGACACAACCGCGATACCCGATGCGAAATAGAAAGCGAATTCCATCGTTCTTCCTTAAGGCAGCAAGCTCTTCACGTTGATCGGTTCGGCTTCGTTCTGCGCAGAGCCTTTCGGCTTGCCAGCGATTGCCATACCCGCAACACGATAGAAGTTGTAATCAGGGTTTTTGCCGGGGCCGGAGATCAAAAGATCTTCTTTCTCGTACACCAGGTCCTGACGTTTGAACTCGGCCATCTCGAAATCCGGAGTCAGCTGGATTGCGGTGGTCGGACAGGCTTCCTCGCAGAGACCGCAGAAAATGCAGCGCGAGAAGTTGATACGGAAGAAGTCCGGGTACCAGCGACCGTCTTCGGTTTCAGCTTTCTGCAGCGAGATGCAACCTACCGGGCAAGCCACGGCGCACAGGTTGCAGGCTACGCAACGCTCTTCGCCATCGGGGTCACGGGTCAGGACGATGCGACCACGGTAGCGTGGCGGCAGGTAGACTGGCTCTTCCGGGTATTGCAGGGTGTCGCGCTTGCGGAAGCCATGGCCGAAGACCATGACCAGGCTGCGCAACTGGGTACCGGTACCCTTAACGATGTCGCCAATATATTTGAACATGGGTCAAATCCTCACTGAACCGCAACCGCAGGTGTGTTCCACAACACAACCGCAGCGGTTATCAGCAAATTGATCAGGGTCAGTGGCAGGCAGAATTTCCAGCTGAAATCCATCACCTGGTCATAACGCGGACGCGGGATGGAAGCGCGCAGCAGGATGAACAGCATGATGAAGAACGCGGTCTTCAGTGCGAACCAGACGAAGGACAGTTGCGGCAGGATGCCGAACGGACCGTGCCAGCCACCGAAGAACAGGGTGACCAGCAGCGCCGAGATCAGGATGATGCCGATGTATTCACCGACGAAGAACATGCCCCATTTCATACCGGCGTATTCAATGTGGTAACCGTCGGCCAGTTCCTGTTCCGCTTCCGGCTGGTCGAACGGGTGACGGTGAGTCACGGCGACGCCAGCGATGAAGAAGGTACAGAAGCCGAAGAACTGCGGAATGATGAACCACAGGTTCTGCGCCTGGTACTCGACGATGTCGCGCATGTTGAACGAGCCGACCTGCACCACGATGCCCATCAGGGCCAGGCCCATGAACACTTCGTAGGACACGGTCTGCGCCGAAGCACGCAAGCTGCCGAGCAGAGCGAACTTGTTGTTGCTCGACCAGCCGGCGAACAGCACCGCGTAGACCGACAGACCGGCCATGGCGAAGAAGAACAGCAGGCCGATGTTCAGATCCGCCACGCCCCAGGTCGGGGTGATCGGGATGATCGCGAAGGCGATCAGCAGGGCGGACATGGCGACCACCGGTGCCAGGGTGAAGATCACCTTGTCGGCAAACGGCGGGGTCCAGTCTTCCTTGAAGAACATCTTCAGCATGTCGGCGGCGATCTGGAACATGCCGAACGGGCCAACGCGGTTCGGACCGTAACGGTCCTGCCACCAGCCCAGCAGGCGACGTTCGACAAAGCTGAGCAACGCGCCTGCGACCACAACGGCCAGCAGGATCACGATGGCTTTGATGACCGTCAGGATCACATCGATCACTTCAGGGGTGAACCAGGTCATTGCGCTGCCTCCTGCAGACCGTCGACGGACAGGCCGGCGAATGCCGGTGGAATGCCGGCGATGCCCGCAGGCAAGGCCACCAGACCAGCGCCCAGTTCTTCATTGATGCGCAGCGGCAGACGCAGGGTCTGGCCGGCCACGTTCAGGCTCAGCAGAGCACCGTCGTTGACGCCCAGGCGATCCGCTTCGGATTTGGCCAGCGCCACGTACGGAGCCGGGATGCGTTCCTGTACCGGTGCGGCTTTCGACGAGTTTTCGTCGCTGCCGAACAGGTGGTAGAACGGCACGGCCTGCCAGGTACCCGGTGCCGGGTTGAACGCACGCGGAGCAGCAGCGAACCAGTTCAGCGAATCACCGGTGCTTTCGATCAGGCGGGTTCCCGGGTCGCCAGCACGCAGGTGACCACCGACTTCGTCCTGGAACTTGTTCCAGGCTTGCGGCGAGTTCCAGCCCGGCGACCAGGCGAACGGCACTTGCTGACGCGGTTCGGCCGAACCCGAGTAACCTTCCATGGAGAAGGCGAACGCGGTGTCTTTGTCTTGCGGGGTACGCGGTTCGTGAACGCTGATGTCGGCGCGCATCGCGGTGCGACCGGAATAACGCAGCGGCTCACGCGCCAGTTTCAGACCCTTGATGCGGAACGCGGCAGACGGCGCGGCATCAACGATACGCGCCAGTTGCTCGGTGCTCGATGCCACAGCAGCGGTGACGTGGTCGAGTTGCGTCCAGTCGATCGGCTGGTTCAGCAGGGTCGAGCGCAGGGCGTGCAGCCAGCGCCAGCCTTCATGAACCAGGATGCTCGCATCCATGTATTGCGGATCGAAAACCTGGAAGAAGCGCTGGGCGCGACCTTCCTGGCTGACCAGCGTACCGTCGCCTTCAGCGAAGCTCGCCGCTGGCAGCACCAGTTGCGCGCGGTCGGTGGTGGCGGTCTTCTGGTGGTCGGCAACGATCACTACTTTCGCAGCGTTCAGCGCGGCATCGACCTTGGCTTTCGAAGTACGGGTGTACAGATCGTTTTCCAGCACGACGATGGCGTCGGCCTTGCCGTCGATCACGGCTTGCAGCGCCGCGTCGACCGATTCGCCCCCGAGCATGGCCAGGCCAAGGCTGTTGGCTTCCGGCACGATCAGGCTGATCGAACCGTTCTTCTCGCGCAGCTTCAGGGCTTTGGCGATGTTCGCCGCCGCTTCGATCAAGGCTTTGGAACCCAGCGAAGTACCGGCGATGATCAGCGGACGTTTGGCCGCGAGCAGGGCGTCGGCGATGCGCTTGGCCAGTTCCAGAGCTTCCGCGTCCAGACCTTCAACGGCAGGGGCGCTGGCGTCCAGCGCGTGAGCCACGGCGAAACCGATGCGCGCCAGATCGTCCGGGGCTGCGTGTACGCACTCTTCGGCGATGTCGTCGAGCTTGGTTTCGGCCAGGCTGGCGATGAACAGCGGGTTCAGTTCGTGCTGACCGATGTTCTTCACCGCAGCGTCGAGCCACGGCTGAACGCGCATGGCTTCGGCCATGTCTTCAGCTTTGCCTTTGACCGACTGACGCAGGGACAGCGCCATACGGGCGGCGGTCTGGGTCAGGTCTTCACCGAGGACGAAGATCGCGTCGTGGTCTTCGATGTCGCGCATGTTCGGCACGGGCAACGGGCTGTCTTTGAGCACTTGCAGGACCAGACGGATGCGCTCCAGTTCGGAGGCTTCGATACCGGAGTAGAAGTGCTCGGCGCCGACCAGTTCGCGCAACGCGTAGTTGCTTTCGAGGCTGGCGCGTGGCGAACCGATGCCGACGATGTTGCGACCGCGCAGCAGATCAGCGGCTTTATCCAGCGCAGCGTCGACGCTCAGCTTGCTGCCGTCGGCCAGCAGTGGCTGACGTGGACGGTCGGTGCGGTTGACGTAGCCATAACCGAAACGGCCACGGTCGCACAGGAAGTACTGGTTCACCGAACCGTTGAAACGGTTTTCGATGCGACGCAGTTCGCCGTAACGTTCGCCCGGGGAGATGTTGCAACCGCTGGAGCAGCCATGGCAGATGCTCGGCGAGAACTGCATGTCCCATTTGCGGTTGTAGCGCTCGGAGTGAGTCTTGTCGGTGAACACACCGGTCGGGCAGACCTCGGTGAGGTTGCCGGAGAACTCGCTTTCGAGGGTGCCGTCTTCAACGCGACCGAAGTACACGTTGTCGTGGGCGCCGAACACACCGAGGTCGGTGCCGCCGGCATAATCCTTGTAGAAACGCACGCAACGGTAGCAGGCGATGCAGCGGTTCATTTCGTGGGAAATGAACGGGCCGAGTTGCTGGTTCTGGTGGGTGCGTTTGGTGAAGCGATAACGGCGCTCGTTGTGGCCGGTCATCACCGTCATGTCTTGCAGGTGGCAGTGACCGCCTTCTTCGCACACCGGGCAGTCGTGCGGGTGGTTGGTCATCAGCCATTCGACAACACTGGCGCGGAACGCCTTGGATTCTTCATCGTCGATGGAGATCCAGGTGTTGTCGGTGGCAGGGGTCATGCAGGACATGACGATGCGACCACGGGTGTCGTTCTCGTCGGTGTACTGCTTGACCGCGCACTGGCGGCAGGCCCCGACGCTACCAAGCGCGGGGTGCCAGCAGAAATAAGGGATGTCGAGGCCCAGCGACAGACATGCCTGTAACAGGTTGTCTGCCCCGTCGACTTCGAGCGCTTTGCCGTCTACGTGGATAGTGGCCATGGTTCAAAGGTCTTCGTTGGCCCGGTGTCAGCGGGCGTGGCTAATGGAATCTTGTTATCCGTCCGAATCCAGTCAGCCCCGAAAGGCGTCATCGGACGAAAGGCGAAGGGCACGGACCCTTCGCCTTTTTAAGCGTTTACGCGCCGATTACGATCGGCCTTGCCAGAGGCGGGACGGCGGCGCTTGCAGGCGCGATACCGGCTTCGAACTCTGGACGGAAGTATTTGATGGCGCTGCCCAACGGCTCCACGGCACCCGGTGCGTGAGCACAGAAGGTCTTGCCTGGGCCGAGGAAACCGACCAGACCCAGCAGGGTCTCGATGTCGCCTGGCTGACCGCGGCCTTCTTCGATGGCCATCAAGAGCTTGACGCTCCATGGCAGGCCATCACGGCACGGGGTGCAGAAGCCGCAGGATTCGCGAGCGAAGAACTGCTCCATGTTGCGCAGCAAGGAGACCATGTTGACGCTGTCGTCCACTGCCATCGCCAGGCCGGTACCCATCCGGGTGCCCACTTTGGCGATGCCGCCGGCATACATCTGTGCGTCGAGGTGTTCCGGCAACAGGAAACCGGTACCGGCGCCACCTGGCTGCCAGGCCTTGAGCTTGTAACCGTCGCGCATGCCGCCGGCGTAGTCTTCGAACAGTTCGCGACCGGTGACGCCGAATGGCAGCTCCCACAGGCCAGGGTTCTTGACCTTGCCGGAGAAGCCCATGAGCTTGGTGCCCATGTCTTCGCTGCCTTCGCGGGCCAACGATTTGTACCAGTCAACGCCGTCGGCAATGATCGCCGGCACGTTGCACAGGGTTTCGACGTTGTTCACGCAGGTCGGCTTGCCCCACACGCCAACGGCGGCAGGGAAGGGCGGCTTGGAGCGCGGGTTGGCGCGGCGGCCTTCGAGGGAGTTGATCAGCGCGGTTTCTTCACCGCAGATGTAACGCCCGGCGCCGGTGTGGACGAACAGCTCGAAATCGAAGCCGCTGCCCAGAATGTTCTTGCCCAGCAGACCTGCCGCCTTGGCTTCTTCCACGGCACGGTTGAGGTGCTTGGCGGCGGTGGTGTACTCGCCACGCAGGAAGATGTAGCCACGGTAGGTTTTCAGTGCGCGGGCACTGATCAGCATGCCTTCGATCAGCAGATGGGGCAGTTGCTCCATCAGCATGCGGTCTTTCCAGGTGTTCGGCTCCATTTCATCCGCGTTGCACAGCAGGTAGCGGATGTTGATGGATTCGTCCTTGGGCATCAGGCCCCACTTCACGCCAGTGGGGAAGCCTGCACCGCCGCGACCTTTGAGGCCGGCGTCTTTCACGGTCTGGACGATGTCGTCCTGAGCCATGTCGGCGAAGGCTTTGCGCGCAGCGGCGTAACCGTTCTTGGCCTGGTATTCGTCGAGCCACACGGCTTCGCCGTCGTCACGCAGACGCCAGGTCAGCGGGTGAGTCTCGGCCGAACGCTTGATGCGGTTGGCAGGACCGAAAGATGTCAGGGTCATACGTAGCCCTCGAGCAGTTTGGCCACGCCGGCAGGCTGCACGTCGCCAAAGGTGTCGTCGTCGATCATCAGCGCCGGTGCCTTGTCGCAGTTGCCGAGGCAGCAGACAGGCAGCAGGGTGAAACGACCGTCGGCGGTGGTCTGACCCAGGCCGATGCCCAGATTGTTCTGGATTTCGCTGACCACCGACTCGTGGCCGCCGATGTAGCAGACCATGCTGTCGCAGACGCGGATGATGTGACGGCCGACCGGCTGACGGAAGATCTGGCTATAGAACGTCGCCACGCCTTCAACGTCGCTGGCCGGGATGCCGAGGATCTCGCCGATCGCGTACAGGGCGCCATCCGGCACCCAGCCGCGTTCCTTCTGAACGATCTTCAGGGCTTCGATCGACGCCGCGCGCGGGTCTTCGTAGTGATGCAGCTCGTGCTCGATGGCCGAGCGCTCGGTTTCACTCAAAGTGAAACGGTCTGTCTGGATAAGCGTGCTGTTCATGCTTAGCGGTCCACGTCGGCCATAACGAAGTCGATACTACCCAGGTACGCAATCAAGTCCGCGACCATGCTGCCTTTGATCACCGAAGGGATCTGTTGCAGGTGCGGGAAGCTCGGAGTACGGATCCGGGTACGGTAGCTCATGGTGCCGCCGTCGCTCGTCAGGTAATAACTGTTGATGCCCTTGGTCGCTTCGATCATCTGGAAGGATTCGTTGGCCGGCATGACAGGGCCCCACGAAACTTGCAGGAAGTGCGTGATCAGGGTTTCGATGTGCTGCAGCGTGCGCTCTTTCGGCGGCGGCGTGGTCAGCGGGTGATCCGCCTTGTACGGGCCTTCCGGCATGTTGCGCATGCACTGGTCGATGATCTTGATGCTCTGGCGCATCTCTTCGACGCGGACCATGCAGCGATCGTAGGCATCGCCATTGGCGGCCAGCGGTACTTCGAATTCGAAGTTCTCGTAGCCGGAGTATGGACGCGCTTTACGCAGGTCGAAGTCGCAACCGGTCGAACGCAGGCCGGCACCGGTGACGCCCCATTCCAGGGCTTCTTTGGTGTTGTACTGGGCAACGCCGATGGTCCGACCCTTGAGGATGCTGTTCTGCAGGGCAGCCTTGGTGTACTCGTCGAGGCGCTTCGGCAGCCACTCAACGAAGTCTTTCACCAGTTTGTCCCAGCCGCGCGGCAAGTCGTGGGCAACGCCACCGATGCGGTACCAGGCCGGGTGCAGGCGGAAACCGGTGATGGCTTCGATCACCGTGTACGCCTTCTGGCGGTCGGTGAAGGTGAAGAACACCGGGGTCATGGCGCCGACGTCCTGGATGTAGGTCCCCAGGAACAGCAGGTGGCTGGTGATCCGGAAGAACTCGGCCATCATGATGCGGATGACGTCGACCTTCTCGGGTACCTTGATGCCGGCCAGCTTCTCGACCGAGAGCACGTACGGCAGGTTGTTCATCACGCCGCCGAGGTAGTCGATACGGTCGGTGTACGGGATGAAACTGTGCCAGGACTGACGCTCGGCCATTTTTTCGGCACCACGGTGGTGGTAACCGATGTCCGGAACGCAGTCGACGATCTCTTCACCGTCCAGCTGCAGAATGATGCGGAACGCACCGTGCGCCGAAGGGTGGTTCGGGCCCAGGTTGAGGAACATGTAGTCCTCGTTGGCACCGGAACGCTTCATGCCCCAGTCTTCAGGACGGAAGCGCGCAGCTTCTTCCTCAAGCTGCTGCTTGGCGAGGTTGAGGCTGAACGGATCGAATTCGGTGGCGCGCGCCGGGAAGTCCTTGCGCAGCGGGTGACCTTCCCAGGTCGGCGGCATCATGATGCGCGACAGGTGCGGGTGGCCTTTGAAGTCGATGCCGAACATGTCCCAGACTTCACGCTCGTACCAGTTGGCGTTCGGCCAGATGCTGGTGACGGTCGGCAAGCTCAGGTCGCTTTCGGACAAGGCGACTTTGATCATCACGTCACTATTACGCTCAAGCGACATGAGGTGATAGAACACGGTGAAGTCGGCGCCCGATGGCAGCCCTTGGCGCTTGGTGCGCAGACGCTCGTCCACGCCGTGCAGGTCATAGAGCATGACGTACGGCTTGGGCAGGTTACGCAGGAAGGTCAGGACTTCGACGAGTCTGGCGCGGGCCACCCACAGCACCGGCATGCCGGTGCGGGTCGACTGAGCGGTGAACGCTTCGGCGCCAAAACGGTTGTTCAATTCGACGACCACATCCTGGTCGTCTGCCTTATAAGGCGGGATGTACAGAGCGCTGCCTGTAGTCATGGTTATTTTTTCGCTTTCGGTCAACGTAAAGAATGAAGCCAGCTTCTCGTTTCTTTGAAACAGACTGGATCAGACTTCGTCAGGGCTGCGCAGGTTGGTGACTGCGATTCGCTGTTCGCGGCGCTGTTCCTTTTGCGAAGGCATGTCGGCGCGATAAACGCCTTGGTCGCCAACGACCCAGGAAAGCGGACGACGCTCCTGTCCGATCGATTCCTGCAACAGCATCAAGCCTTGCAGGAATGCTTCCGGACGAGGCGGGCAGCCAGGTACGTAGACGTCCACGGGCAGGAACTTGTCCACCCCTTGAACCACGGAGTAGATGTCGTACATGCCACCGGAGTTGGCGCACGAACCCATGGAGATAACCCACTTCGGCTCGAGCATCTGCTCGTAGAGACGCTGAATGATCGGCGCCATCTTGATGAAGCAGGTACCGGCGATAACCATGAAGTCGGCCTGACGCGGTGATGCCCGGATAACTTCGGCGCCAAAGCGCGCGATGTCGTGGGGCGCCGTGAAGGCGGTGGTCATTTCCACATAGCAGCACGAAAGGCCGAAGTTGTACGGCCACAGGGAGTTTTTACGCCCCCAGTTGACCGCGCCACTCAGCACGTCTTCGAGCTTGCCCATGAAAATGTTTTTGTGGACTTGATCCTCTAACGGATCGGAAACGGTTTCCCGTTCGCCGATCGGATACTGCTCGTTAGGAGCATCGGGGTCGATTCTGGTGAGATTGTATTGCATTGCCAAAGCCTCATTGTTTCAGCTTCGCCTGCCGCTTGCGACGAGCTTCCGGAGCCCAGTCAAGGGCGCCCACTCGGAACAGGTAGACAAGACCTGCCAACAGAATTGCTATGAAAACGAGAGCTTCGACGAATCCGGTCCAGCCGCTTTCGCGGACGGACACAGACCATGCAAAGAGAAAGAGGGCTTCGATATCGAAGATCACGAACAGCATCGCGACCAGATAGAATTTGGCTGAGAGCCGCAAGCGGGCGCCACCTGTAGGTAACATGCCGGACTCGAACGGTTCGTTTTTGCTGCGGCCCCAGGCTTTTGACCCGAGGAGGCTGGAGACGCCAAGCATGAAGGCACACAGGCCGACGACACCCAGAAGGAAAATGGCAAAGCCCCAGTTGTGGGCCATGAGTCCTGTCGCTTCGGGCATGCTGGTAATCCTTAACAGAGAGCAAAGGTCTCTGAGCTTGATAAAGAAATAGGCAGTGACGATATGTCGCAGCAATCAATCGCGCTGATTTTATGGCTAAACACCCGGCAAGTAAAATTCCTATAGCGAAATTATTTATTGGAATAAGGACATAGCACACCTCCAATGCCCTGTAGCCCGTGCGTGGCGGGCATTAGCCGGGTTTCGGTGAATTATGTTTTGTAGGAAATGTAACGAACATAGTTGCTGCTAAATGATAATTGATATCGTTTGGAGTGGTTTTGTAACTGTTTGGCGGTGCAGTAATCAGGAAGTTGTCTTATATGCCCGTTACTGCAAGTAGCGGTGGCGCCAGTTTTAGCTGATTTTTCTGACGTGTGTACCGCTCTGGATCAATGTTTTGTCTCGCAGGCTGAAGACGAAACCTGTGGGAGCGAGCCTGCTCGCGAATGCGGTGAGTCAGTCGCCGCATGTGCAAGCTGACAAAGCGCCTTCGCGAGCAGGCTCGCTCCCGCAAGGTTTCGTGGCGCTTGGGAGTTCTATAGCCCAACACATGCCCGCTGTAGGAGCTGCCGAAGGCTGCGATCTTTTGATTTTGCTTTTTTAAAAACAAGATCAAAAGATCGCAGCCTTCGGCAGCTCCTACAGGGGTTTTGTGGTGTTTGGGGAATTCGGCGGGCAAAAAAAACGCCCCGAACCAGTCGGGGCGTCAGTCTTGCGGCTTTGCGGTTAGCTTTTCATCCGATCCGCAAAGGCCGTTTGCTCAGCGAAGCCGAATCAGTGGAACTGTTCTTCTTCGGTCGAACCGGTCAGCGCGGTTACCGACGACGAGCCGCCCTGGATCACGGTGGTCATGTCGTCGAAGTAGCCGGTGCCCACTTCCTGCTGGTGAGCCACGAAGGTGTAACCCTTGGCGGCGTCAGCGAATTCCTGCTCCTGCAGCTTCACGTAGGCAGTCATGTCGTTGCGGGCGTAGTCGTGCGCCAGGTTGAACATGCTGTGCCACATGTTGTGAATGCCAGCCAAGGTGATGAACTGGTGCTTGTAGCCCATGGCGGACAGTTCGCGCTGGAACTTGGCGATGGTCGCGTCGTCCAGGTTTTTCTTCCAGTTGAAGGAAGGCGAGCAGTTGTACGACAGCAGTTGGTCCGGGTATTCCTTCTTGATCGCTTCGGCGAAGCGACGGGCTTCTTCCAGATCCGGCTTGGCGGTTTCGCACCAGATCAGGTCAGCGTAAGGCGCGTAAGCCAGGCCACGGGCAATCGCCTGGTCCAGACCGGCACGTACTTTGTAGAAACCTTCCTGAGTACGTTCGCCAGTCACGAACGGCTGGTCGTACGGGTCGCAGTCCGAAGTCAGCAGGTCAGCGGCGTTGGCGTCGGTGCGGGCCAGGATGATGGTCGGCGTACCGGCAACGTCTGCAGCCAAGCGAGCAGCGGTCAGCTTCTGTACCGCTTCCTGAGTTGGAACCAGTACCTTGCCGCCCATGTGACCGCATTTCTTCACGGAAGCCAGTTGGTCTTCGAAGTGCACGCCGGCGGCGCCTGCTTCGATCATGCTCTTCATCAGCTCGTAGGCGTTCAGCACGCCGCCGAAACCGGCTTCAGCGTCAGCCACGATTGGCGCGAAGTAGTCGATGTAGCCTTCGTCGCCCGGGTTCTTGCCGGCTTTCCACTGGATCTGGTCAGCACGACGGAACGAGTTGTTGATGCGCTTGACCACGGTTGGCACCGAGTCCACCGGGTACAGCGACTGGTCCGGGTACATCGATTCGGCGGAGTTGTTGTCCGCAGCCACTTGCCAGCCCGACAGGTAGATCGCCTGGATACCGGCCTTGACCTGCTGAACAGCCTGGCCGCCGGTCAGGGCACCCATGCAGTTGACGAAATCTTTCTCTGGGCGGAAGGACGGCTTGGCACCCTGGGTCACCAGGTTCCACAGCTTCTCGGCGCCCATTTTCGCAAAGGTGTGCTCAGGTTGAACCGAGCCACGCAGACGGACGACGTCAGCAGCGGAGTAAGTGCGAGTCACGCCTTTCCAGCGCGGGTTTTCAGCCCAGTCTTTTTCAAGGGCTGCAATTTGCTGTTCGCGTGTCAGTGCCATGGAGATAAACCTCGTCGCGTCTTTATGAAAAGTTGTTCTGCGGTGGAAAATTCCTGCGCTCGCTGACCAGAAGCTTAGGTGGTCAAGTCGGGTTCGGCGGGGGAGGCGACGGGATGAACGATGGGCTCGAGGGGAAGTGAGCAGGTAGTGGCGGACTGCGGGCGCATGCGGGCGTCGTGGGCCTTTATACGAACTACAGCGTGAAGCCGGGTTACCTAATTACGCTTCCGTCCCTCGGGACAACTTCGTTCCAGTCGGCAACCTCGTCAAACACACCTTGTGGGCGGTACAGACACGAAGCGGTTCGCGGGGTAGGTGCGAACGTCGCTTCGAAGGCCCTTGCCAGGGCCTCTGATTAGCGGGAGCGAGGCCATCATGCCTTCGCTTTTTTGGCTCGTCAAACGTTTTGTAGTGCTTTTTTTCAAGCACTACATCTTTCGTCTAATACGACTAATCAGTCAGTTTTCGGTGCTTTAGTCCAGGGCGTCGACTTTCACCCGTAAAGTCATGTCATCCCGGCCTTGAGTCGAGTAGCTGCGGCTCTGGCTCTGTTTGTCGGCCTGGGTTTCACGGTTTACGCCGGCAAGGGTGATCCATTCACCGAGGCGTCCGCTGACTGTTGTGTCGGTACTTTGCACGTTCACTACATCTGGGCGTTCCTGGCTCATGCGGTCACGGTTGGTACTGATTGCCAGGTGAACGATGTCGCCGGTGACGCTGGCGGTGACGTAGAAGCCTTGAGTGACGTTGCGGTATTGGGTCTGGCTACTGTAGTCGCCGTAGGAGTTGGTCTGGCTGCTGGTGATCGGCACGCTCTGGCCGACCTGGATCAGCGCCGGCGCGCCTTCACTGGCCTGAATCTGCTGGGTGCCGCCGTCACGGCTGGCGGTGCTGTAATTGATGATCCGGGTTTGTTGGTCGCCGGTGTTCTGCTGGTTGTTTTCGTTGGTGTCGACGGTGATCAGCAGGCGCTTGGGCGCAGTATCGAGCTGGGTGATCAGTGCTTTGACTTCCTGAATCTTGTCCGGCTCGGCCTTGATGATCAGTTGATTGCCATAAGCGCTGACCTGGCCATCCTTGCCGATGAAGTCTTGCGCCATCGGCAGCATGTCGGCGCTGGTGCGGTACTTGAGGGGCACGATTTCTGTGGCTGCCATCACCGAAAAACTGCAAGCGAGCAGCAGGGTGGTGAGCAGGGTGCGTAGGGACATGTCCGTTATCTCCGCTTTCGAAAGGCTTGATATTGCCAGTTTGTCGGCCCGGGGTGGGGCAAGTTGAATCGTAGACAGCAAAACGCCCCGGCATCCGAAAATGGCGGGGCGTTTTTAGGGTGCTCACATACCGCTTTTTGTGGCGAGGGAGCTTGCTCCCGCTGGGCTGCGTAGCAGACCCCGGATTTTCAGGGCCGCTTCGCGCCCCAGCGGGAGCAAGCTCCCTCGCCACAGGGTTTCACAGGTATGGGATCTCTACTGATCAAGCCGAATGCCGAACCATATCGACATGCGGAATCCCGGCTTCGAGGAATTCCTCGCTGACCAGGCTGAAGCCCAGGCGCTCATAGAACGCTGTGGCCTGTACCTGGGCGCTGAGCATCTGCTGCTGCAGGCCGCGGGCTTCGGCTTCGGCGATGACCGCTTGCATCAGCGCGTCGCCCACCTTCATCCCGCGCCAGTCCTTCAGTACCGAAACCCGGCCAATGTGCCCGTCGGGCAGCAGGCGGGCGGTGCCGATCGGAAAGTCGCCTTCGAACGCCAGAAAATGCACGGCGGTCGCGTCATCGGCGTCCCATTCAAGCTCGGGTGGCACCGATTGTTCGGCGATGAACACCGTTTCACGAATGCGCCGGATCTCGGCGTTGTCCTTTTGCCAGTCTGCGACACGTACGCGAATCTTATTCATCGGCAAATCCCAGGCTGCCCTGTTTGACCAGTTCGCACAGCAGGCCGCGACCGTCTTCGTCGTTCAGCCACTCGCCGAGATTGTCGACGTGCAGCGCATCGGCGGCGCAGATCATCTTCAGCAGCTCGCGCAGCTTGCCCGGCAGGTAACGGCTCTGGCCGCTGGCGAACAGCAGCAGGTCGTCATCGACTTCCGACCAGGCCAGGCGCGCGCTCGGGTTGCGGATCAGCACGGCGCCGTCCTGCAGAGCGTTGAGGAAGTCGTCTTCTTCAACGTCTTCCGGGCCGACCACCAGTTCCGGGTAGCGCGGTTCGGTCATGTACTGGCCGAACCAGGTCAGCAGCAGGCGCTCGTCGCTCATGTGCTCGGCGAGCAGGCTTTTCAGGCGGCCGAGCGCGTCGTGCTGGATCTGATGCGGATCATCGCTGACCGGTTTCGCATCGGCGTCGGTGTAGCGTTCTTCATCAGTCAGGAACTGGCTGAGGAAGTCGGTGAAGTGGGTCAGCACTTCCGAGGCGCTTGGGGCGCGGAAACCGACCGAGTAGGTCATGCAATTGTCGACGGCGACACCGCAGTGGGCCAGGCGCGGTGGCAGGTAGAGCATGTCGCCCGGTTCCAGCACCCATTCTTCGGTCTCGTGGAATTCGGCGAGGATGCGCAGATCCGCGTGCTGCAGCAGCGGGCTTTCGGAGTCGCACATCTGGCCGATTTTCCAGTTGCGCTGGCCGTGGCCTTGCAGCAGGAACACGTCATAGTTGTCGAAGTGCGGACCGACGCTGCCACCCGGGGCGGCGAAGCTGATCATCACATCATCGACGCGCCAGCTCGGCAGGAAGCGGAAGTTTTCCAGCAGCTCGCTGACTTCCGGGACAAATTGGTCAACGGCCTGAACGAGCAAAGTCCACTCTTTTTCCGGCAGTTTGCTGAATTCGTCTTCGGCGAACGGGCCGCGACGCAGCTCCCACGGACGCTCGCCGTGCTCGATCACCAGGCGCGACTCGACCTCTTCTTCCAGGGCCAGGCCGGCCAGCTCGTCGGCGTCGATCGGGCTTTCGAAGTCAGGGATGGCCTGACGGATCAGCAGCGGCTTTTTCTGCCAGTAATCGCGCATGAATTCGCGCGCCGTGAGACCGCCCAGAAGTTGAAGAGGAGTATCAGGATTCATGTGTAACCTATTGAAAAAAAGCATTTTTCAGACGGGAATAAAAACGCCCGGCGCGGCCGGGCGTCTCAAACGGGTCAAGCGGTGAATCAGATGCGTCTGGCTTGCGCTACAGCGTTGCCGATGTAGTTGGCCGGGGTCAGCTGTTTCAGCTCGGCTTTCGCTTCGGCTGGCATGTCCAGGCCGTCGATGAAAGTCTGCAGCGCTTCCGGGCTGATGCCCTTGCCGCGAGTCAGTTCTTTGAGCTTTTCGTACGGGTTTTCGATGTTGTAGCGGCGCATCACGGTCTGGATCGGCTCGGCCAGCACTTC
Source organism: Pseudomonas sp. B21-051 (assembly GCF_024748795.1). Classification (NCBI taxonomy): domain Bacteria; kingdom Pseudomonadati; phylum Pseudomonadota; class Gammaproteobacteria; order Pseudomonadales; family Pseudomonadaceae; genus Pseudomonas; species Pseudomonas sp. B21-051. The sequence continues at coordinate 3,670,316 of NZ_CP087166.1, read as the reverse complement.
CCAGCAAGCGTCGAGGTCAGCGGCAATCTTCTGCTCGTTGAGCTCCAGTTTGCTGATGCCTTTGAGGCTGGCTTCGTAGGCGATCACGCTGTGAGCGAAGCCCACGCCGAGGTTGCGCAGTACGGTGGAGTCGGTCAGGTCGCGCTGCCAGCGGGAGATCGGCAGCTTGCTCGCCAGGTGCTGGAACAGTGCGTTGGCGATGCCCAGGTTGCCTTCGGAGTTTTCGAAGTCGATCGGGTTGACCTTGTGCGGCATGGTCGACGAACCGATTTCGCCGGCGATGGTGCGCTGTTTGAAATAACCCAGGGAGATGTAGCCCCAGATGTCACGGTCGAAGTCGATCAGGATGGTGTTGAAGCGTGCGATTGCGTCGAACAGCTCGGCGATGTAGTCGTGCGGTTCGATCTGCGTGGTGTACGGGTTGAAGCCCAGACCCAGCTCGTCTTCGATGAAGGCGCGGGCGTTGGCTTCCCAGTCGATCTGTGGGTAGGCCGACAGGTGCGCATTGTAGTTGCCCACGGCGCCGTTGATCTTGCCCAGCAGCGGCACGGCAGCGACCTGAGCGATCTGGCGCTCGAGACGGTAAACCACGTTCGCCAGCTCTTTACCCAAAGTAGTCGGGGAGGCCGGTTGGCCGTGGGTGCGCGACAGCATCGGCACGTCGGCGAAACGGATCGCCAGTTCGCGGATGGCGTTGGCGGTCTGGCGCATCAGCGGCAACATCACGTCGTCACGGCCTTCGCGCAGCATCAGGGCGTGGGACAGGTTGTTGATGTCTTCACTGGTACAGGCAAAGTGGATGAACTCGCTGACCTTGGCCAGCTCCGGCAGCTTGGCCGCCTGCTCCTTGAGCAGGTATTCGATCGCCTTGACGTCGTGGTTGGTGGTGCGCTCGATCTCTTTGACGCGCTCAGCGTGCTCCAGCGAGAAGTTTTCAGCCAGTTCATTGAGAACGGCGTTGGCCTCGGCGGAGAAGGCGGGCACTTCCGGGATGCCGGCGTGGGCGGCCAGGCGCTGGAGCCAGCGCACTTCAACCAGGACGCGGGCACGGATCAGGCCGTACTCGCTGAAAATCGGGCGCAGGGCCTGGGTTTTGCCGGCGTAGCGGCCGTCAACAGGGGAAACCGCAGTGAGCGAAGAGAGCTGCATGGGGTGTTCTCGGACAGTCGGGCAACGAAATGGGGCGCGTATCATACATGAAAAAATCCGCCGGTCCGTTGCCAACTGACCGGCGTATTACGCGCTACAGACTACAAAGCTTTTATTGCGCGACGATTTACTCGCTGCGCATCAATGGATACAGCTCTTTGAGCAGCTTGCGCCGGCTGATCACCAACTGCCAGCGGTGGCCGCCGAGCTGTCGCCACAGGCGTGCCGAACGGATGCCGGCCAGCAGCAGAGCGCGAATCTTCGAGGCGTTGCTCGGCTGCTGCAGGTTGCGCATGTCGCCATGCACCTGAATCCGCTGGCGCAGGGTGCTCAGGGTGTCCTGATACAGCGCACCGCAGGCGGCGATCACGTTTTCGTGAGCCGGGCCGAAGTGTTCGACCTGCGACTGGATCTGCGGCAGGCGCTTGCCAATGGTGTCGAGCATGTCGTCACGTTTGGCCAGTTGCCGTTCGAGACCGAGCATCGACAGGGCGTAGCGCAGCGGCTCGCGCTGCAGGGTGCTCGGGTCGCGCTCCAGAGCGCCGATCAATGCGCGATAACCCTCGCGCAGATTGAGGTCGTCGCCGCCGTACACATCCAGTGTGTCCTTCGGGTCGCGTACCAGCAGGCTGCCGAGCATGCAGCTCAGGCCGGCCTCGCTGGTCTGCCCGGTCTTGGCGATCCGGTCGACCAGCACGGCGGCGAGAAACACGCCGCCCAGCGCCGTCAGTTGCTCCTGAGTCGGGCTCATGCCTGGCCGCTCCACGGCTCGGCCACTTCGATCACGCCGCCACCGAGGCAGATTTCACCGTCGTAGAACACCACGGACTGGCCCGGGGTCACCGCGCGCTGCGGTTCGTCGAACACGGCGCGGTAGCCGCTGGCGGTTTTTTCCAGGGTGCAGGCCTGATCGCTCTGGCGATAACGCACTTTGGCGGTGAGGCGCAGCGGCTGGCTCAGGTCGATCGGATTGACCCAGTAGATTTCCGAAGCGAGCAGGGCACTGGAGAACAGCCACGGATGGTTGTTGCCCTGACCGACGATCAGCTCGTTGGTGTCCAGATCCTTGCGCAGCACGTACCACGGCTCGTCGCCCGCATCTTTCAGGCCGCCGATGCCCAGGCCCTGACGCTGACCGATGGTGTGGTACATCAAGCCGTGGTGACGGCCGATGACTTCGTCTTCGGTGGTTTTGATTTCGCCCGGTTGCGCCGGCAGGTATTGCTTGAGGAAGTCACTGAAACGTCGCTCGCCGATGAAGCAGATCCCGGTGGAATCCTTCTTCTTGGCGGTCGCCAGCTCGTATTTCTCGGCAATGGCGCGAACTTCCGGCTTTTCCAGTTCACCGACCGGGAACAAGGTCTTGGCGATCTGTTCGCCGCCAACGGCGTGCAGGAAGTAGCTCTGATCCTTGTTCGGATCGAGGCCCTTGAGCAGTTCGGTGCGACCATCGATGTCGCGACGGCGCACATAGTGGCCGGTGGCGATCAGGTCGGCGCCAAGCATCATGGCGTAGTCGAGGAACGCCTTGAACTTGATCTCGCGGTTGCACAGGATGTCCGGGTTCGGCGTGCGACCGGCCTTGTATTCGGCGAGGAAGTGCTCGAACACGTTGTCCCAGTACTCGGCGGCGAAGTTGGCGGTGTGCAGCTTGATACCGATCTTGTCGCACACGGCCTGGGCATCCGCCAGGTCGTCCATGGCGGTGCAGTATTCCGTTCCGTCGTCTTCTTCCCAGTTCTTCATGAACAGGCCTTCCACTTCAAAGCCCTGCTCGATCAGCAGGAGAGCGGAAACGGAAGAGTCCACGCCGCCGGACATGCCGACAATGACGCGCTTCTTGGATGTGTCAGAAGGGGCTGGATCACGCATAGGGATTCAATGAGTGTCTTGAAAAAGGACGCGATTCTAGCAGGCTCACGGCCTCAAGGCTAAAGAGAAGGGCGGATCAGTTCGAGACTGAAGTGATGACCGGCCAGATAGTCGTCGATGCAGCGGATGATCAGCTCGCTGCGCCAGTTGTCGCGCTGAGCGATTAATTCGCTACGGGTCAACCACTTGGCGCCGACGATGCCGTCGTCGAGTTGATAGTCCGGATGGTGTTTCACCGCTTTGGCGCTGAAGCACACGCGTTGATAAGTCACACCGTTGCTCGGCGCGGTGTACAGGTAAATTCCGACCACCCCGGTGGGTTCGACGTCCCAGCCGGTTTCTTCGAGGGTTTCGCGGATGGCGGCTTCGATCAGGGTTTCGTCCGGATCCAGGTGACCGGCGGGCTGGTTGAGCACATTACGCCCGGCCTTGTGCTCTTCGACCATCAGGAAACGGCCGTTGTCTTCGACGATGGTGGCGACGGTGATGTGGGGGAGCCATTCCATAAGGTTTCCTCGACGGTAGCGCAGTCAACTGTGGGAGCGAGCCTGCTCGCGAAAGCGGTGGGTCAGTCAACGAAGGTGGTGAATGATAAACCGCATTCGCGAGCAGGCTCGCTCCCACATGGGATTTATGTGAATTCCGAAACACAAACCCCGGCACACGGCCGGGGTTTGTGATGTTCCCTTTACAACCTTAAACCAGCGCAGCAATCGCCGCGTTGAAGGTTGCGCTTGGGCGCATGGCCTTGCTGATCAGCTCGGCGTCGGCGTGGTAGTAACCGCCGATGTCGACTGGCTTGCCCTGCACGGCGTTGAGCTCGGCAACGATGGTCGCCTCGTTCTCGGTCAGGGTTTTGGCCAGGGTCGCGAACTGCGCTTGCAGTGCAGCGTCTTCGGTCTGGGCGGCCAGGGCCTGAGCCCAGTACAGCGCCAGGTAGAAGTGGCTGCCGCGGTTGTCGATGTTGCCGACTTTGCGCGATGGCGACTTGTTGTTGTCGAGGAACTGACCGGTGGCCTGGTCCAGGGTTTTCGACAGAACCAGCGCTTTCGGGTTGTTGTAGTTCACACCCAAATGTTCGAGGGACGCTGCCAGCGCGAGGAATTCGCCCAGCGAATCCCAACGCAGGAAGTTCTCTTCAACCAGTTGCTGCACGTGTTTCGGCGCCGAACCGCCGGCGCCGGTTTCGAACAGACCACCGCCGTTCATCAGCGGCACGATCGACAGCATCTTGGCGCTGGTGCCCAGTTCCATGATCGGGAACAGGTCGGTCAGGTAGTCGCGCAGTACGTTGCCGGTCACCGAAATGGTGTCCTTGCCTTCGCGGGTGCGCTGCAGGGTGTACTTCATGGCATCGACCGGCGCCATGATCTGGATGTCCAGACCGCTGGTGTCGTGATCCTTCAGGTAAGCCTGAACCTTCTCGATCACTACGCCGTCGTGGGCGCGCATCGGGTCCAGCCAGAAGATCGCCGGAGTGCTGCTGGCGCGAGCACGGTTGACGGCCAGTTTGACCCAGTCCTGGATTGGCGCGTCTTTGGTCTGGCACATGCGGAAGATGTCGCCGGCTTCAACAGCCTGTTCCATCAGCAGCTTGCCCTTGCTGTCGGTAACGCGAACCACGCCGTCAGCCTTGATCTGGAAAGTCTTGTCGTGCGAGCCGTACTCTTCGGCTTTCTTCGCCATCAGGCCAACGTTCGGCACGCTGCCCATGGTGGTCGGATCAAACGCGCCATTGGCTTTGCAATCTTCGATCACGGCCTGGTAGATGGTCGCGTAGCAACGATCCGGGATCACCGCCTTGGTGTCGTGCAGCTGACCGTCGGTGCCCCACATCTTGCCGGAGTCACGGATCATCGCTGGCATCGAGGCGTCGACAATGACGTCGCTCGGCACGTGCAGGTTGGTGATGCCCTTGTCGGAGTTGACCATCGCCAGCGACGGACGCGCGGCGTAGACCGCTGCGATGTCAGCTTCGATCTGTGCTTGCTGCTCGGCCGGCAGGGCCTTGATGCGCGCGTACAGGTCGCCGATGCCGTTGTTCAGGTTGAAGCCGATCTGGGCCAGCACGTCAGCGTGCTTGGTCAGGGCATCTTTATAGAACTCGGCAACGATCTGGCCGAACATGATCGGGTCGGAGACCTTCATCATGGTTGCTTTCAGGTGAACCGAAAGCAGCACGCCCTGGGCCTTGGCGCTTTCGATTTCAGCGGCGATGAACGCGCGCAGGGCGTTTTTGCTCATCACGGCGCAGTCGAGGATCTCGCCAGCCTGAACGCTGGTTTTTTCTTTCAGGACGGTCGCGGTGCCGTCTTTGGCGATCAGCTCGATTTTCACAGCGTCAGCGGCGTCGATCAGGGCAGCTTTTTCGCTGCCGTAGAAATCGCCGGTGCTCATGTGAGCGACGTGGGATTTGGAATCTTTGGCCCAGGCGCCCATTTTGTGCGGGTGCTTGCGAGCGTAGTTTTTTACCGACAGCGGAGCGCGGCGGTCGGAGTTGCCTTCACGCAGAACCGGGTTCACGGCGCTGCCCTTGACCTTGTCGTAACGCGCCTTGGCTTCTTTTTCGGCGTCGTTGGTCACGGTTTCCGGGTAGTCCGGCAGGTTGTAACCCTGGGCTTGCAGCTCTTTGATCGCCGCTTGCAGCTGAGGCACCGAAGCACTGATGTTCGGCAGCTTGATGATGTTGGCTTCAGGCGTAACGGCCAGGTCGCCCAGTTCGGCGAGGTGGTCGGCTACGGCTTTGTCGCCCAGTTGCTCGGGGAAGCTGGCCAGAATGCGCGCTGCAAGAGAGATATCGCGGGTTTCCACGGCGATATCGGCCGAGGCGGTGTAAGCCTCGATGATCGGCAGCAGGGAATAGGTGGCGAGGGCTGGAGCTTCGTCGGTGAAGGTATAGATGATCTTCGAGCGGGTGGGCATATTCGGATTAACTCTCTCTTCTTTGCTAAAGCGTGCGCAGAAACTCGAGGGGCGCCGGGTAAGCGCGTTCGTTCAAAGTCATCCATGAACCGAATGTCGAGATTCTTCGCGGTGATGTTGGGTGCATCAGTAGAGCGTCAAGCAGTCAGGCTGCGGTAACAACCCGACCAATCAGGCGGAAAGTCTCGTTCTAGAGAGGCCAGCCGTCGTGACCCTTTGGTCAGCGGGCGGCATTATACATAGGTAGCTGGCAATCTGCCGATGGTTCATATGCAACCAGTCTCGTCCATTGGTCTAAAGGTCGCAGGGGCGGGTGGGGCGTAGAGTCGCTGCGAATGCTTGAGTTTGGCGCTTTTCCCTTTGCTTTCAGGCTTGTACGAAACCAGATGTGCCCGCGCCGTGAACAGAGGGTTTGCGTGTTGATTTAACTGGGTTACGCTCGAACCAAGCCAGATGTTCAATCCAAACAATGGAGTTCAGCATGGGTTACAAGAAGATTCAGGTTCCAGCCGTCGGCGACAAAATCACCGTCAATGCAGACCATTCTCTCAATGTTCCTGATAACCCGATCATCCCCTTCATCGAAGGTGACGGCATTGGCGTCGACGTCAGCCCGGTGATGATCAAAGTGGTTGATGCTGCCGTGGCCAAGGCCTACGGGGGCAAGCGCAAGATTTCCTGGATGGAGGTTTACGCTGGCGAAAAAGCGACTCAGGTCTATGACCAGGACACCTGGCTGCCCCAGGAAACCCTGGACGCCGTCAAAGATTACGTGGTTTCTATCAAAGGCCCGCTGACCACCCCGGTCGGTGGTGGCATCCGCTCCCTCAACGTTGCCCTGCGCCAACAACTCGATCTTTATGTCTGCCTGCGCCCCGTGGTGTGGTTCGAAGGTGTGCCGAGCCCGGTGAAAAAGCCTGGCGACGTCGACATGGTGATCTTCCGCGAGAACTCCGAAGACATTTATGCCGGTATCGAATGGAAGGCCGGCTCCCCTGAGGCCACCAAGGTCATCAAGTTTCTGAAAGAAGAAATGGGCGTCACCAAGATCCGTTTCGACCAGGATTGCGGTATCGGCATCAAGCCTGTTTCCAAGGAGGGCACCAAGCGTCTGGTGCGCAAGGCCTTGCAATACGTGGTGGACAACGACCGCAAGTCGCTGACCATCGTGCACAAGGGCAATATCATGAAATTCACCGAAGGTGCCTTCAAGGACTGGGGCTACGAGGTGGCGAAGGAAGAGTTCGGCGCCGAGCTGCTCGATGGCGGACCATGGATGAAATTCAAGAACCCGAAAACCGGCCGTGAAGTCATCGTCAAGGATGCCATCGCCGACGCCATGCTCCAGCAGATACTGCTGCGTCCGGCCGAGTACGACGTGATCGCCACGCTGAACCTTAACGGTGACTACCTCTCCGACGCCCTGGCGGCGGAAGTGGGCGGTATCGGTATCGCGCCGGGCGCCAACCTGTCCGACACCGTGGCCATGTTCGAGGCGACCCACGGTACCGCGCCGAAGTACGCCGGCAAGGACCAGGTCAACCCGGGTTCGGTAATTCTGTCGGCCGAGATGATGTTGCGTCATCTGGGCTGGACCGAAGCGGCTGACCTGATCATCAAGGGCACTAACGGCGCCATCAAGGCCAAGACTGTGACCTATGACTTCGAACGTCTGATGGAAGGCGCCACGCTGGTGTCTTCTTCGGGCTTCGGTGAGGCGATCATCAAGCACATGTAAATCGTGCAGGTACAAAAAAACCGCCTTCGGGCGGTTTTTTCATGACTGGGTGACGGTTGTGTCAGCCCGACACCGTTTCTGTATGAGGGGCATGCGTAGCCGCTTCGCCTGCCACGGTTGCCGCTTTGATCTTTACCGCGTGCAGGCCTTTGGGCCCCTGGACGATGTCGAAACTGACGATCTGCCCGGCCTTGAGAGTTTTATACCCGTCCATCTCAATGGCCGAGTAGTGGGCAAAGAAATCGACCTCTTTGCCGTCCTCGTCACGTCCTTCCCGGGCGTCGGTGTTGATGAAGCCGAATCCCTTGGCATTGTTGAACCACTTGACCTTGCCGACAGCCATGCTCAAATCCCTCTGCAACAGACTCCATCGCTGGAGTATCATCCAGGACATCCGCAATCTAATCCGTTAAAAGGATTGACTCCGCGGATCTTTTTTACCCACTGTGGGCTCTATTGGTTGTAACACCGTTTTCCCGATAGTCAAGGTGACCGGGCAGTCGGAGTTGAAAAGGTGTACAGCCGCCCCCACCACTGTATTTGCACAACTGACGAACCTTTCTTTCCATGCATGCAATCAGCCAGATTCGACTAACATTCAATCAGGATCGCCCGCTTCTCCAAAAGGATCATCCAGAGGAGCACGACGACGATTCGGCAGGCGTTGCTGTTCAGGAAGCAAAGCCTGCGTTACAGGCGCCGCCGATGTACAAGGTGGTTTTGTTCAACGATGACTACACACCGATGGATTTCGTCGTCGAAGTGCTCGAGGTGTTTTTTAACCTGAATCGCGAGCTGGCGACCAAGGTCATGCTGGCCGTTCACACAGAAGGACGGGCAGTATGTGGAGTGTTTACCCGCGACATCGCCGAGACAAAGGCCATGCAGGTCAACCAGTACGCCAGGGAAAGCCAGCATCCGCTACTCTGTGAAATCGAGAAGGACGGTTAATCGCCGACCACTTGGGTATGAGGTGAAGCTATGTTAAACCGCGAGCTCGAAGTCACCCTCAATCTTGCCTTCAAGGAGGCTCGTTCGAAGCGTCATGAATTCATGACCGTCGAACACCTGCTGCTGGCCCTATTGGACAATGAGGCTGCCGCCACCGTATTGCGTGCCTGCGGCGCAAACCTCGACAAACTCAAGCACGACCTGCAGGAGTTCATCGACTCCACCACGCCACTGATCCCCGTCCATGACGAAGATCGCGAGACCCAGCCAACTCTGGGCTTCCAGCGTGTACTGCAACGTGCTGTCTTTCATGTGCAGAGCTCGGGCAAACGCGAAGTAACCGGCGCCAACGTGCTGGTTGCAATCTTCAGTGAGCAAGAGAGTCAGGCCGTATTCCTGCTGAAACAGCAGAGCGTTGCGCGCATTGATGTCGTCAACTACATCGCCCACGGCATTTCCAAAGTGCCAGGGCACGGCGATCACTCTGAAGGTGAACAAGATATGCAGGACGACGAGGGCGGTGAGTCTTCTTCTTCAGGCAATCCGCTGGATGCTTATGCCAGCAATCTCAACGAACTCGCGCGCCAGGGTCGCATTGATCCGCTGGTCGGCCGCGAATCGGAAGTCGAGCGTGTCGCGCAGATTCTCGCGCGTCGGCGCAAAAACAATCCGTTGCTGGTCGGCGAGGCTGGTGTGGGTAAAACCGCGATTGCCGAAGGTCTGGCCAAGCGGATTGTCGACAACCAGGTGCCGGATCTGCTGGCCAACAGCGTCGTCTATTCGCTCGATCTCGGTGCGCTGCTCGCAGGCACCAAGTATCGCGGTGATTTCGAGAAGCGCTTCAAGGCGCTGCTCAATGAACTGAAAAAACGTCCGCAGGCGATCCTGTTCATCGACGAGATCCACACCATCATCGGGGCGGGCGCTGCGTCCGGTGGCGTGATGGATGCCTCGAACCTGCTCAAGCCGCTGCTGTCGTCTGGCGACATTCGCTGCATCGGCTCGACCACGTTCCAGGAATTCCGTGGCATCTTCGAGAAGGATCGTGCGCTGGCGCGTCGCTTCCAGAAGGTCGATGTCGTCGAACCGTCGGTGGAAGACACCATCGGTATCCTGCGCGGCCTGAAAGGGCGTTTCGAACAGCATCACAACATCGAATACAGCGATGAGTCGTTGCGCGCCGCTGCCGAGCTGGCATCGCGCTACATCAATGACCGGCATATGCCGGACAAGGCCATCGACGTGATCGACGAGGCAGGTGCCTATCAGCGCCTGCAGCCGGTCGAGATGCGCGTCAAACGCATCGAAGTGCCGCAGGTTGAAGACATTGTGGCGAAGATCGCGCGGATTCCGCCGAAACACGTCACCAGCTCCGACAAGGAACTGCTGCGTAACCTGGAGCGCGACCTGAAGCTGACGGTGTTTGGTCAGGATGCGGCGATCGATTCGCTGTCGACCGCGATCAAGCTGTCCCGCGCCGGGCTCAAGTCGCCTGACAAGCCAGTCGGTTCGTTCCTGTTCGCAGGTCCAACCGGTGTCGGTAAAACCGAGGCCGCGCGGCAACTGGCCAAGGCGTTGGGCATCGAGCTGGTGCGCTTCGACATGTCCGAGTACATGGAGCGCCACACCGTATCGCGTCTGATCGGTGCGCCTCCGGGCTATGTCGGCTTTGATCAGGGCGGTCTGTTGACCGAAGCGATCACCAAGCAACCGCACTGCGTATTGCTGCTCGATGAAATCGAGAAGGCGCATCCGGAAGTCTTCAACCTGCTGCTGCAGGTGATGGACCACGGCACGCTCACCGACAACAACGGGCGCAAGGCGGACTTCCGCAACGTCATCGTGATCATGACTACCAACGCCGGTGCCGAAACCGCGGCGCGTGCTTCGATCGGTTTCACCCATCAGGACCACTCGTCTGATGCGATGGAAGTGATCAAGAAGAGCTTCACGCCGGAGTTCCGTAACCGTCTGGACACCATTATCCAGTTTGGTCGCCTCAGTCATGAGGTCATCAAAAGCGTGGTGGACAAGTTCCTTACCGAACTGCAGGCGCAGCTGGAAGACAAGCGTGTGTTGCTGGAGGTTACCGATGCGGCGCGCAGTTGGCTGGCGGCCGGTGGGTATGACTCGGCGATGGGCGCACGGCCGATGGCGCGTCTGATCCAGGACAAGATCAAACGTCCGCTGGCGGAGGAGATTCTGTTTGGCGAGCTGGCCGAGCATGGCGGTGTGGTGCACATCGACATCAAGGATGGTGAGTTGACGTTTGACTTCGAGACTACGGCGGAGATGGCCTGACGGCTTGATGTTGATTGGGAAGGCGCCTTCGGGCGCCTTTTTGCTTTTGGGTGTATATCCATTTTTTGGGTGATGGCTGGCTAAGGTTCCGCCCTTACGGCGGGTCACTTTTGGCAAACGCCCCAAAAGTAACCAAAAAGGCTTTACCCTGACGTTCGGCCCTCGCTTAGGCTCGGGTTCCTTCGCTCCGGGATTCATCCGGGGGGCAGCGCCTACGGTTTGCTTCGCTGCACCTCCTCTCGCTGTGTTTGGCTGCGCCAAACGGTCGCTGCGCTCCCACCCCCGGATCAATCCCTCCACTCAGCCTGCCGACGGGCCCTGAGATCAAAAGCTTTACTCGAGCTAACGCTCATCGTGTTGAGTGGGGCGGCTTCGCCGCATGGGGTGCACGCTCTCTAAATTGTAGGAGCCAGCCTGCTGGCGATGGCGGCCTACGAGCCGACCAGTCTCTAACTGACCACACCCCATCCCTCTGTGGGAGCGAGCTTGCTCGCGAAGGCGGCCTGACAGCCGACCAAATCCCAAACTGAATAAACCCAATCCCCTGTAGGAACTGCCGAAGGCTGTGATCTTTTGATCTGCTTTGGCTTTGGCTTTGGCTCTGGCTCTTGATGTGGCTTTTGATCTGCAGCCCCTTCGGCAGGCCGAGCGTAGGTGTCCATCAGGGGGGTAGGCGCGCAGCGCCATGCGGCGAAGCCGCATACATCGAGAGGAGGTGCAGCGAAGCAAACCGGAGGCGATGCCCCCTGATGGGCACCGTAGCGAGGGAACACTGAGCCTCAGCGAAGTGCCGTACGCCGGGGCAAAGCCTTTTGGGTTACCTTTTCGGCGTTTGGAAAAGGTGACTCGCTGTAAGAGCGAAACCATAGGAGGCCGTTACCGCGGCAACGGATATACACCCAAAACCCAGGCCCAAACCCAAACCAAACCCAAATCGCAGACAAACAAAAACGCCCGGCATAAACCGGGCGTCTTGTATTGACTTGATTAACGAGCGCGGTAAGTAATGCGCCCTTTGCTCAAGTCATAGGGCGTCAGCTCGACGCGCACTTTGTCACCGGTAAGAATACGAATGTAGTTCTTGCGCATCTTGCCGGAAATATGCGCGGTTACGACGTGCCCATTTTCCAACTCCACACGAAACATGGTGTTGGGCAGGGTGTCGACGACAGTGCCTTCCATTTCGAAGCTGTCTTCTTTCGACATGCAGTAAAGCCCTCGGTATCCAATGAATGGCCCGGTGCAACTGCGCCAGGCAAAAGCGGCGTGCATTGTGCCCGAAAAAGGGGGTTTAAGCCAAGGGGTTTACGGCTTGCGATCAGTTAAGAATCACCCAGCGCTGATTAATCAGCAATTCGATGGGGCGATACTGGGTCTTGTAGTTCATCTTTTTGCAGTTCTTGATCCAGTAACCGAGATACACCGCCTCTAGCCCCAGGCGCTGGCTTTCGGTGATTTGCCACAAGATTGCGAAACGCCCCAGGCTGCGGCGCTCTTCGTCAGGTTCGTAGAAGGTATAGACCGCCGACAAGCCGTTGGGCAGCAGATCGGTCACGGCGACGGCGAGTAACCGTTCGTCGAGACGAAATTCATAGAAGCGCGAAAAGGGCAGGTCACGTACCAGAAAGGTCGAGAACTGATCGCGGCTCGGCGGGTACATGTCGCCGTCGGCATGGCGCTGCTCGATATAGCGCTGGTACAGATCGAAATATTCTTCGCTGAAGTGCGGTTTTACCGGGCGCACCTGCAGATCGGCATTGCGTTTGAAAATGCGTTTCTGCTGGCGATTGGGGTTGAACTGCGACACCGGGATGCGCGCAGGCACGCAGGCATTGCAATTCTGGCAATGGGGCCGATACAGATGATCGCCGCTGCGACGGAAACCCATTTCCGACAGGTCTGCGTAGACGTGCACATCCATGGGCTGACTCGGGTCGAGAAACAGCGTCGTCGCCTGCTCCTCGGGCAGATAACTGCAGGAATGAGGCTGAGTGGCATAGAACTTCAAGCGCGCCAACTCGGTCATGATCAACCCTCGGGATAAGCTGGTGAATTAAGTGTAAGCCACGCGCGCAAAAGTCGCTCAGCAAACCCAAGTGGCACGACTGGGTTGATCCAGATGGCGAGTCAGATAGTCGGCGAATTCCTGGCGGGGGATCGCCCGGGCGCCGAGGCTGTGCAGATGATCGGTCGGCATCTGGCAGTCAATCAGGACGAATCCGGCGTCTTTCAAATGCTGCACCAGTGTGGCAAAGCCAAATTTGGAAGCATTGTCGGCGCGGCTGAACATCGATTCGCCGAAAAACAGCTGACCCATTGCCAAGCCATACAGGCCGCCGACCAGTTGGCCCTGATCCCAGACCTCGACCGAGTGGGCGAAGCCGCGGCGGTGCAGTTCGAGGTAGGCGTCCTGCATGGCTTCGGTGATCCACGTGCCGTCGGCGTAGTCCCGTGGCGCGGCGCAGGCACGAATGACAGCGTCGAAATCCTGATCGAAGGTCACCTGGTAGCGTTGCTTGCGCAGCAGTTTGCCGAGGCTGCGCGAGACATGCAGTTCGTCGGGAAACAGCACGGTGCGCGGGTCCGGCGACCACCAGAGGATCGGTTGACCTTCGGAAAACCACGGAAAACAGCCGTGCCGGTAAGCCTGCACCAGGCGATCGGCGGACAGATCGCCACCGGCAGCCAGCAATCCATTGGGATCGCGCATGGCCTTTTCCAGGGGCGGGAAAGTCAGGGAATTGCGTTGTAACCAAGTCAGCATGGCGTCCAGGCTTGCAGAAGGGGAGGGCGGTGCGGGCGCGAGGCCCGCACTAAAGTGTGCCGTTAAATGACAGGAATGTCGTCCAGATACTTCTCCGCGTCCAGTGCCGCCATGCAGCCGGCGCCAGCCGAGGTCACGGCCTGGCGGTAGACATGGTCGGCTACATCGCCGGCAGCGAAGACGCCGGGGATCTCGGTGGAGGTGGCGTCGCCGTCGCTGCCGCCCTTGATCAGCAGGTAGCCATCGCGCATTGGCAATTGGCCCTGAAACAGGTCGGTGTTGGGTTTGTGGCCGATGGCGATGAATACGCCGGCCAGTGTCAGTTCGCGGGTCTGCCCAGTGTGGCTGTCACGCAGGCGCGCGCCGGTCACACCGCTGGCGTCGCCCAGCACTTCGTCCAGATTCTGGTTCCAGTGCAGGCGAACGTTGCCATTGGCGGCTTTTTCGAACAGTTTGTCCTGAAGGATTTTCTCCGAGCGTAATTTGTCGCGGCGATGGATCAAATGCACCTCTTTGGCGATGTTCGACAGGTACAGCGCCTCCTCGACAGCGGTATTTCCGCCGCCCACCACGGCGACTACCTGATTGCGATAGAAGAAGCCGTCACAGGTCGCGCAGGCCGAAACCCCTTTGCCGGCGAAGACTTCTTCCGAGGGCAGGCCCAGATACTGCGCCGAAGCGCCGGTGGCGATGATCAGTGCGTCGCAGGTATAAATGCCGCTGTCGCCGATGAGCTCGAACGGGCGCTGCTGCAACTTGGCGGTGTGGATGTGGTCGTAAACGATCTCTGTGGCAAAGCGCTCGGCGTGTTTTTGCATGCGCTCCATCAGTACCGGGCCGGTCAGGCCTTCGACGTCGCCGGGCCAGTTGTCGACTTCGACGGTGGTGGTGAGCTGACCACCGGCCTGCAGCCCGGTAATCACCACCGGTTTGAGGTTGGCACGGGCGGCGTACACGGCGGCGCTGTAACCGGCAGGGCCGGAGCCGAGAATGATCAGGCGTGAATGCTTCGCTGCGTTCATCAAATACACCTCATAAGCCTTTGTCACCAAAGACAATGCATGCTCAAATTGAACCGCAGGATTTGTGGCAATGGCTATGCTCTGCTATGGGTTCTGAGGCATGGCATCAGCCGCACAAACCCGTACAATGCCGGGCTGTTACAGAATATTTGTAGAGCGCTGTGTTTATAGCTGTGTTTATAAAAGCTGCGGCACAGTGTTAAAAGTAGTCTCAGTTGCGCCGGTTCACTTTTTTACCTGCCTGGATTGGGCAGTTTTTATCGTCATTCAATAGATGGACGCGCCCCGGGCGCAGGAAAAGAAGCGTTTTGAAGAAATCCACCGCAGCACCAAAAACAGTCGTTCCGCTCTGGCGCCAGCAATTGCACTACCGGCTCAAGGAAGGTGCATTGATCGCCATCGGTGCCTTGTGCCTGTTCCTGATGATGGCCTTGCTGACCTACGGCAAGGACGATCCGGGCTGGAGCCACAACAGCAAGATCGACGACGTGCAGAACTTCGGCGGCCCGGCCGGTTCCTACAGCGCCGACATCCTGTTCATGGTGCTGGGTTACTTCGCGTACATCTTCCCGTTGCTGCTGGCGGTCAAGGCGTATCAGATCTTCCGGCAACGTCACGAGCCGTGGCAGTGGAGCGGCTGGCTGTTCTCCTGGCGTCTGATCGGTCTGGTGTTCCTGGTGCTGTCGGGCGCCGCGCTGGCACATATCCATTTCCATGCGGCCACCGGGTTGCCGGCGGGTGCGGGTGGGGCGCTGGGCGAAAGTCTCGGCGATCTGGCGCGCAACGCGCTGAATATCCAGGGCAGCACGCTGTTGTTCATTGCGCTGTTCCTGTTCGGCCTGACCGTGTTCACCGACCTGTCGTGGTTCAAGGTGATGGACGTCACCGGCAAGATCACCCTGGACCTGTTCGAATTGTTCCAGGGCGCGGTCAACCGCTGGTGGTCGGCGCGTACCGAGCGCAAGCAACTGGTTGCGCAACTGCGTGAAGTTGATGACCGCGTCCACGACGTGGTCGCGCCGACCGTCACCGACAAGCGTGAACAGGCCAAGGTCAAGGAGCGCCTGATCGAGCGTGAGCAGGCCCTGAGCAAGCACATGTCCGATCGCGAGAAGCAGGTGCCGCCGGTTATCGCCCCGGCCCCGGCCAAGGCGCCCGAACCAAGCAAGCGCGTGCAGAAAGAGAAGCAGGCGCCGTTGTTCGTCGACAGCGCTGTGGAAGGCACCTTGCCGCCGATCTCGATCCTCGATCCTGCGGAAAAGAAACAACTCAATTATTCGCCGGAATCCCTGGCTGCGGTCGGCCACTTGCTGGAGATCAAACTCAAGGAATTCGGCGTCGAAGTCACCGTGGACTCGATCCACCCGGGCCCGGTGATTACCCGTTACGAAATCCAGCCTGCCGCCGGCGTCAAAGTCAGCCGCATCGCCAACCTGGCGAAAGACCTTGCACGTTCGCTGGCCGTGACCAGTGTGCGGGTGGTCGAGGTGATTCCGGGCAAGACCACGGTCGGTATCGAGATCCCCAACGAAGACCGGCAGATCGTGCGTTTCTCCGAAGTGCTGTCGACTCCCGAGTACGACAACTTCAAATCGCCGGTCACCCTGGCCCTGGGTCACGACATTGGTGGCAAACCGGTCATCACCGACCTGGCGAAGATGCCGCACCTGCTGGTTGCCGGTACCACCGGTTCCGGTAAATCGGTGGGCGTGAACGCGATGATCCTGTCGATCCTGTTCAAATCCGGCCCGGACGACGCCAAACTGATCATGATCGACCCGAAAATGCTCGAGCTGTCGATCTATGAAGGCATTCCGCACCTGCTGTGCCCGGTCGTGACTGACATGAAGGACGCGGCCAACGCCCTGCGCTGGAGCGTTGCCGAGATGGAACGCCGCTACAAGCTGATGGCGAAGATGGGCGTGCGTAACCTGTCCGGCTTCAACGCCAAGGTCAAGGAAGCCCAGGACGCTGGCGAGCCGTTGAGCGATCCGCTGTACAAGCGCGAAAGCATTCACGACGAAGCGCCGCTGCTGCAGAAGCTGCCGACCATCGTCGTGGTGGTCGACGAATTCGCCGACATGATGATGATCGTCGGCAAGAAAGTTGAAGAACTGATCGCCCGTATCGCGCAGAAGGCGCGTGCCGCCGGTATTCACCTGATCCTCGCGACCCAGCGGCCATCGGTGGACGTGATCACCGGTCTGATCAAGGCCAACATTCCGACGCGTATGGCGTTCCAGGTATCGAGCAAGATCGACTCGCGGACCATCATCGATCAGGGTGGTGCCGAGCAACTGCTCGGTCACGGTGACATGCTCTACATGCCGCCGGGCACCAGCCTGCCGATCCGGGTTCACGGCGCGTTCGTTTCCGACGATGAAGTACACCGCGTGGTGGAAGCCTGGAAGCTGCGTGGTGCACCGGAATACAACGATGACATCCTTAATGGTGTCGAAGAGGCGGGCAGCGGTTTTGAAGGCAGCAGCGGTGGCGGCGACGGCGATGATCCGGAGACCGACGCGCTGTATGACGAAGCCGTACAGTTCGTCCTGGAAAGCCGCCGGGCGTCGATTTCCGCGGTACAGCGCAAGCTGAAGATCGGTTACAACCGCGCTGCGCGCATGATCGAAGCCATGGAAATGGCCGGGGTCGTCACCTCGATGAACACCAACGGTTCGCGTGAAGTTCTGGCCCCGGGCCCGGTTCGCGACTGACTGCAAAAGCAAAAGGCGGGACAATGATGTGCCGCCGCTCTCCCAACGAGTATTCAAGAGGACTCCCATGCGTCTTATCCGCATGCTGTTGCCAGTACTGGCGCTGACCACGTTCACGGCCCACGCCGATGACAAGGATGTGGCGCGTCTGACCCAATTGCTGGAAACATCGAAAACCCTGACCGCAAACTTCTCGCAGCTGACCCTCGACGGCAGCGGCACGCAGTTGCAGGAAACTCGCGGTGATATGGTCCTGCAGCGCCCGGGCCTGTTCTACTGGCACACCGAAGCGCCAAACGAGCAGACCATGGTCTCCGACGGCAAGAAAGTCACCCTGTGGGACCCGGACCTGGAACAAGCCACCATCAAGAAGCTCGACGAGCGTCTGACCCAGACCCCGGCGCTGCTGCTGTCCGGTGACGTGTCGAAGATCAGCCAGAGCTTTGAGATCAGCGCGAAAGAGGCGGGCGGCGTGATCGACTTCACTCTCAAGCCGAAGACCAAGGACACCCTGTTCGACAGCCTGCGCCTGTCGTTCCGCAACGGCCTGGTCAATGACATGCAACTGATCGACAGCGTTGGTCAGCGCACCAACATCCTGTTCACCGGGGTCAAAGCCAACGAAGCGGTGTCGGCGTCGAAGTTCAAGTTCGACATCCCGAAGGGTGCTGACGTCATCCAGGAATAAACCCAAAACCCTGTGGGAGCGAGCCTGCTCGCGAATGCAATGGTTCACACAACATTGACGGTGACTGGTGCACCGCATTCGCGAGCAGGCTCGCTCCCA
This sequence comes from Pseudomonas sp. B21-051, assembly GCF_024748795.1. Lineage (NCBI taxonomy): Bacteria > Pseudomonadati > Pseudomonadota > Gammaproteobacteria > Pseudomonadales > Pseudomonadaceae > Pseudomonas > Pseudomonas sp. B21-051. The sequence goes on along the minus strand of NZ_CP087166.1, from coordinate 3,652,093 downwards.
CAAGGGCAAGTGATCGACCTGATCAAATAGAGGTTTCAACGCTACGTGATGGATCTGTTTCGCAGTGCACCGATTGCCCAGCCACTGGCCGCGCGTTTGCGTGCGACCAATCTGGATGAGTACGTCGGTCAGGAGCACGTGCTCGCTCGCGGCAAGCCTCTGCGTGAGGCGCTGGAGCAGGGTGCCCTGCATTCGATGATCTTCTGGGGGCCGCCGGGCGTGGGCAAGACCACCCTGGCGCGGCTGCTCGCGGAGGTCTCGGATGCGCACTTCGAAACGGTCTCGGCGGTACTCGCCGGGGTCAAGGAGATCCGTCAGGCCGTTGAAATCGCCAAACAGCAGGCCGGCCAGTACGGCAAGCGCACGATCCTGTTCGTCGATGAAGTGCACCGCTTCAACAAATCGCAGCAGGATGCGTTCCTGCCGTACGTCGAGGACGGCACGCTGATTTTCATCGGCGCCACCACCGAAAACCCTTCGTTTGAATTGAACAACGCGCTGTTGTCGCGGGCCCGCGTCTATGTGCTGAAAAGCCTCGACGAGACGGCGCTGCGCAAACTGGTGCATCGCGCGCTTACCGAGGAACGCGGGTTGGGCAAGCGCAACCTGACCCTCAGCGATGAAGGCTTCCAGATGCTGTTGTCGGCCGCCGATGGCGATGGCCGGCGCCTGCTCAATCTGCTGGAGAACGCCTCGGATCTGGCCGAAGACAACAGCGAGATGGGCACCGAGTTGCTGCAAAGCCTGCTCGGCGATACCCGACGGCGCTTCGACAAGGGCGGCGAAGCGTTCTACGACCAGATCTCCGCGCTGCACAAATCGGTACGCGGTTCCAACCCCGATGGCGCGCTGTACTGGTTTGCTCGGATGATCGATGGCGGCTGCGATCCGTTGTACCTGGCGCGGCGCGTGGTGCGCATGGCCAGCGAAGACATTGGCAACGCCGACCCGCGCGCCCTGAGCCTGTGCCTGGCGGCGTGGGAAGTGCAGGAGCGCCTTGGCAGCCCCGAAGGCGAGCTGGCGGTGGCCCAGGCCATCACTTATCTCGCCTGTGCGCCGAAAAGCAACGCGGTGTACATGGGCTTCAAGACCGCGCTGCGCGCCGCTGCCGAGTATGGTTCGCTGGAAGTGCCGCTGCACTTGCGCAATGCGCCGACCAAGCTGATGAAGCAACTGGGCTATGGCGACGAATACCGTTACGCCCACGACGAACCGGACGCTTATGCCGCCGGCGAAGATTATTTCCCGGAAGAGCTTGAGCCGATTCCGTTCTATCAACCGGTGCCTCGTGGCCTGGAATTGAAGATCGGCGAGAAGCTCAACCACCTCGCCCAGCTCGACCGTTTAAGCCCAAGACAGCGGAGGAAATAGTGCTTCCATTGATCGTTGCGGTCTCCGTCGGCGGGATTGCCGGCACGCTGTTGCGCTTCGCCACCGGCAATTGGGTCAACGCCAATTGGCCGCGGCACTTCTATACCGCGACGCTGGCCGTTAATATCGTGGGCTGTCTGCTGATTGGCGTGTTGTACGGCCTGTTTTTGATACGCCCGGAGGTGCCGATCGAGGTGCGCGCCGGGTTGATGGTCGGCTTCCTCGGGGGGCTGACGACTTTTTCATCCTTTTCACTGGATACGGTGCGCTTGCTGGAAAGCGGGCAAGTGCCGCTGGCCTTGGGCTATGCGGCGATCAGCGTATTCGGCGGGCTGCTCGCGACGTGGGCCGGCCTGTCCCTGACCAAACTTTGATAACGAGAAACCGACATGCTCGATTCCAAACTGTTACGTAGCAACCTTCAGGACGTAGCGGACCGCCTGGCTTCCCGTGGCTTTGCCCTGGATGTTGCGCGCATCGAAGCGCTGGAAGAACAGCGCAAGACCGTCCAGACCCGCACCGAAGCACTGCAGGCTGAGCGTAACGCGCGTTCCAAATCCATCGGTCAGGCCAAGCAGCGCGGCGAAGACATCGCGCCGCTGATGGCGGATGTCGAGCGCATGGCGGGCGAGCTGAGTGCCGGTAAAGTCGAGCTGGACGCGATCCAGACCGAGCTGGACTCGATCCTGCTGGGTATCCCCAACCTGCCGCACGAATCGGTACCGGTCGGCAAAGACGAAGACGACAACGTCGAAGTGCGCCGCTGGGGCACGCCGACGCAGTTCGATTTCGAAGTGAAAGACCACGTTGCACTGGGCGAGAAGTTCGGCTGGCTGGACTTTGAAACCGCGGCCAAGCTGTCCGGCGCCCGTTTCGCTCTGCTGCGCGGCCCGATCGCCCGTCTGCACCGCGCCCTGGCGCAGTTCATGATCAACCTGCACGTCAACGAGCACGGCTACGAAGAGGCCTACACGCCTTACCTGGTTCAGGCCCCGGCGCTGCAAGGCACCGGCCAGTTGCCGAAGTTCGAAGAAGACCTGTTCAAGATCGCTCGCGAAGGCGAAGCCGATTTGTACCTGATCCCGACTGCCGAAGTGTCGCTGACCAACATCGTCGCCGGTGAAATTGTCGACTCGAAACAACTGCCGATCAAGTTCGTCGCCCACACTCCGTGCTTCCGCAGCGAAGCCGGTGCGTCGGGTCGCGACACCCGCGGCATGATCCGCCAGCACCAGTTCGACAAGGTTGAAATGGTCCAGATCGTCGAGCCGTCGACTTCGATGGAGGCGCTGGAAGGCCTGACCGCCAACGCCGAAAAAGTCCTGCAACTGCTGGGTCTGCCTTACCGCACCCTGGCGCTGTGCACCGGCGACATGGGCTTCAGCGCCGTGAAGACCTACGACCTCGAAGTGTGGATTCCGAGCCAGGACAAGTACCGCGAAATTTCCTCGTGCTCCAACTGCGGCGACTTCCAGGCTCGCCGTATGCAGGCGCGTTTCCGCAACCCGGAAACCGGTAAGCCTGAGCTGGTGCACACCCTCAACGGTTCCGGCCTGGCGGTCGGTCGTACCTTGGTTGCCGTGCTGGAAAACTACCAGCAGGCCGACGGTTCGATCCGCGTGCCGGACGTACTGAAGCCGTACATGGGTGGCCTTGAGGTCATCGGCTAAATGAAATATCTGCCGCTGTTTCACAACCTGCGCGGCAGTCGTGTGTTGGTGGTCGGTGGGGGGGAAATTGCCTTGCGCAAATCCCGCCTGCTGGCCGATGCCGGTGCGCTGCTGCGGGTGGTCGCACCTGAAATCGAAGCGCAATTGCGCGAACTGGTCAGCGCCAGCGGTGGCGAATGTCTGCTGCGTGGTTACCTGGAAGCGGATCTGGACGGTTGCGTGCTGATCATTGCCGCCACCGACGATGAAACGCTGAATGCGCAGGTCTCCAGCGATGCGCATCGGCGTTGCGTGCCGGTCAACGTGGTCGACGCGCCGCAGCTGTGCAGCGTGATCTTCCCGGCGATCGTCGATCGCTCGCCACTGATCATCGCGGTGTCCAGCGGCGGCGATGCGCCAGTGCTGGCGCGGCTGATTCGCGCCAAGATCGAAACCTGGATTCCCTCCACCTATGGCCAACTGGCCGGCCTTGCCGCGCGTTTCCGCAATCAGGTAAAAAACCTGTTTCCGGATGTGCAGCAGCGTCGTGGTTTCTGGGAAGACGTGTTTCAAGGCCCGATTGCCGACCGGCAACTGGCCGGGCAGGGTACTGAAGCCGAGCGGCTGTTGCAGGCCAAGATCGATGGCGAAGCGACCGTTACCACCGGTGAGGTGTATCTGGTGGGGGCAGGGCCGGGTGATCCGGATCTGCTGACTTTCCGCGCCTTGCGTCTGATGCAGCAAGCCGACGTGGTGCTGTACGACCGTTTGGTCGCTCCGGCGATTCTTGAGCTGTGCCGTCGCGATGCCGAGCGTGTCTACGTCGGCAAGCGTCGCTCTGATCACGCTGTGCCGCAGGATCAGATCAACCAGCAACTGGTGGATCTGGCCAAGGCCGGCAAACGCGTGGTGCGCTTGAAGGGCGGCGACCCGTTCATCTTCGGTCGCGGCGGTGAAGAGATCGAAGAGCTGGCGGCCCACGGGATTCCGTTCCAGGTGGTGCCGGGGATCACGGCGGCCAGCGGTTGCGCGGCGTATGCCGGGATTCCGCTGACCCATCGCGATTATGCGCAGTCGGTGCGCTTCGTCACCGGTCACCTGAAGGACGGTTCCACCGATCTGCCGTGGGCCGACCTCGTCGCCCCGGCGCAGACGCTGGTGTTCTACATGGGCCTGGTGGGCTTGCCGGTGATCTGCGAGCAATTGATCAAGCACGGTCGCTCGGCCGATACCCCGGCGGCGTTGATCCAGCAGGGCACCACGGTCAATCAGCGGGTCTTTACTGGCACGCTGGCCGACCTGCCACGTCTGGTAGCGGAGCATGAAGTGCATGCGCCGACGCTGGTGATCGTGGGGGAAGTGGTGCAGCTGCGCGAGAAACTGGCGTGGTTCGAAGGGGCTCAGGCGCAGGTCTGAATCCAAACAAAAAGATCGCAGCCTGCGGCAGCTCCTACATGTGAATGCGTTCCCTGTAGGAGCTGCCGCAGGCTGCGATCTTTTGCTTTTGCTTTTGCTTTTGCTTTTGCTTTTGCTGTTAGCCCTTCAACCAAACCCCTTTGCCGTTCAGCCGTGCCCGATCATGCGCCACACTGAAATCTTGCGCCGGCCCCTTCGGTACAATCCCCGTCGGATTAATGGTCTTGTGGCTACCGTAGTAGTGATGCTTGATGTGCTGAAAATCCACCGTCTCGCCAATCCCCGGCCACTGATACAACTCACGCAGCCAGTTCGACAGGTTCGGATAATCGGCAATTCTCCGCAAATTACACTTGAAGTGCCCGTGGTACACCGCATCGAAACGAATCAGCGTGGTGAACAAACGCACGTCTGCTTCAGTCAGGTATTCGCCCGTCAGATAGCGGTTGGCGCCCAGTACTCGCTCCAGATGATCCAGCTCGGCAAACACTTCATCGAACGCCTCTTCATAGGCGTGTTGCGAGGTGGCGAACCCGGCGCGATACACGCCGTTGTTCACCGCCGGATAGATCCGTTCGTTCAGTGCATCGATCTCGCCGTGTAATGGCGCTGGGTAGAAGTCCAGTTCGTTACCGGTCAGGCCATCGAAGGCGCTGTTGAACATACGGATGATTTCCGCCGATTCATTGCTGACGATGCGCTTGAGCTTTTTGTCCCAGAGTACCGGCACAGTGACGCGGCCGGTGTAGTCCGGCGTGTCGGCGGTGTAGCGCTGGTGCATGAAGTCGAAGTGGTCGAGCTTGTCGCCGGTCGAGCCAAGCGCCTTGTCGAAGGTCCAGCCGTTTTCCAGCATCAGCCAGCTGACCACGGACACGTCGATCAGGTTTTCCAGGCCTTTGAGCTTGCGCAGGATCAGCGTGCGGTGTGCCCACGGGCAGGCGAGGGACACATACAGGTGATAGCGCCCGGCTTCGGCGGCGAAACCGCCTTCACCGCTCGGCCCGGGCTGGCCGTCAGTGGTGACCCAATTGCGCCGTTGCGCCTGTTCGCGCTGGAACGCGCCGTCTTTGCTGCTTTCGTACCACTTGTCCTGCCAGTGGCCATCGACGAGTAAACCCATGATCAAGACTCCTGATTCCAATAAGCGTTGGAGCCGAGTCTATTCCGATGAGTTCGAACAAAAAGCGCAAAGATCGGGCGCCTATGATCGGTTAAATCGATTTGTCGCGCGCCGCCCAGTATTGCTCGGCGGTTGCGAACGCTTGCTCGCGGCTTTGCCCGAGGCCACGCAGGGCCAAGGCCATGGTCGAGATCAGGGCCATTTGCGGATAGCTGTCGGCCACCTCGCCGCGCCACACAGCCTTGAGATGTTCGACGTCCAGCGAGGCCGGTTTGACGTGGCGCTGACTGGACAGTTGCGGCCATTCCTCGTCCCAGCTCTCCCCACCGCGTGTGCCATAGAGATGGCTGTCGGCATCCGGGTTGATCTCGATCTCGCCGCCGTCGCCCTTGACCACGATCGCCGTGTCGCCGAGCAAACCGCTGGCCTCGCGATGCACCGCTTGATAGCCCGGGTGGAAAATACTTTGCAGACCACAACGGGCGCGCAGTGGATTGAGGATGCGTGCCAGCGAGTGAATCGGCGAGCGCAGGCCCATGGTGTTGCGCAGGTCGATCATCTTCTGCAACTGCGGCGCCCAGTCGATCAGCGGCATGAACGCCAGACCGCCTTGGTCCAGCGCGCTGCCGACCTGCTGCCAGGTTCGGCACAGCGGGATGTTCAGCTCGCCAAGCAATTGTTCGGTGTACAGGCGTCCGGCGGTATGCGCGCCGCCGCCGTGCATGAAAATCCGCACGCCGTTTTGCGCCAGGCACTTGGCCGACAGCAGGTACCACGGCAGATGGCGTTTCTTGCCGGCGTAGGTCGGCCAGTCCAGATCGACGTTCAGCACCGGTGCCTGCAAGCGCTCGCGCAAGGCTTCGGTGAAGCCGGCCATTTCCTCGGCGCTTTCTTCCTTGTGCCGCAGCAGCATCAGAAAGGCCCCGAGTTGGGTGTCTTCGACTTTGTCATCGAGCACCATGCCCATGGCTTCCCGCGCTTCTTCACGGGTCAGGTCGCGGGCGCCGCGTTTGCCTTTGCCGAGGATCCGCACGAATTGTGCGAACGGGTGCTCGGCGGGCGTTTCGAGGGTCAGCGCTGGAAAGTCGGTCATAAGCAATTCGTCGGTTTGGGCAGGCCCGCCAGTTTCGCGGCGAGTTTGGCAGGGGTGCCTTTGAACAGTCGGTTCAGGTGCAGGCTGTTGCCTTTGTCCGGGCCGAGTTTGAGTGCGGTGTACTTGATCAGCGGGCGAGTAGCCGGCGACAGCTGGAATTCTGCATAGAAGCTGCGCAGCAGTTCGAGGACTTCCCAGTGTTCGGGAGTCAGTTCGATGTCTTCAGCGGCGGCGAGGGCGCCGGCAACGTCATGGGACCAGTCGTCGAGGTCGACCAGAAAGCCGTCCTTGTCCAGTTCGATGGCGCGGGCGCCGACAGTCATCGAGTTCATAGCCAACTGTTGACCTTGTCGTGGTGGATCGACAGTTCGACGAACGCCGGATAGTCGATGGCCTCGGCCCAGTCGGGAGCAACGATGGCACGGGCCTGCAGGTCTTCGGCGAGGGCGAACAGCTTGACCCGGCGCTCGTTCAACGTGTTGAACTGCGCGGTGCCAGATTGCAGCGCGTAAACGGCATCGCCGGATAGCAGCAAGGCGTCGGCAGCGCCAATCACGCGCAGGCAACTGCTCAGGCGATCATCGCCGAAGGGGGAATGAGACAACACATGCAAAGTCGACATCAGAGGGTGATCACCTGGTCGTAACGGTCAATAAGGGCGGTGATTTCGCTGGCGCCGAGCGGCTGTGCTTCGTCCAGCGACAGCGTGCTCAGGCCACGGGCGCTGGCGCTGTCGGTGCAGTAGAACAGTTCTTCTACACCGAACATCGGCAGCGCCTGCAGATTGGCGCTGAGATCTTTCTGTTGCAGGGCCTTGGCGTTCTGCCCGGCGGCCAGTTGCAACACGCCATCGTCGAGAAACAGCAGGCCGATCGGCAGATCGAACGCGCCGCCGGCCAGGACGATGTCCAGCGCTTCGCGGGCGCCGGGGCCGGACCATGGCGACTGGCGGCTGATGATCAACAGGGATTTGGCCATCTCACGCACCTCCGAAACAGATCAGTCGATCGGCGTCCTGCACCGCGTCGTGCAACTGGCCGAGGCCGGACAATTCCCACGGCGCGCTGACCGCGACGGCATCACGCTGGTAGCGTTTGGCTTCTTCGTCATTCAGCACGCCACGGCGCAGAGCGGCGGCGATACACACCACACCGTCCAGTTGCTGTTCGCTGATGAACGCGCGCCACTGTTTGGGCAGGTCCAGCTCGTCCTGCGGGGTGACCACCGCGTCGGAGGCGTTGTAGACGCCGTCCTGATAAAAAAACAGCCGGACAATCTCATGCCCGCCGGCCAGCGCAGCCTGCGCAAACAGCAGGGCACGGCGCGAGGAGGGCGCATGGGCGGCGGAAAACAGCGCGATGGCGAACTTCATGACGAACTCGATCAGCAAAACTGCGGCCATGATAAAGCTTTATCGAGGCTGCCGCGAAACCCAAGTTGCACACACCGATTTCTGCTGCTATCGGTCATGCTGCGAATCCATGTAGGAGCTGCGGCACGCTGCGATCTCTTGATCTTTACAAGCAAGATCAAGAGATCGCAGCCTCGTTTCACTCGACAGCTCCTACAGGGGATTTGACTGAGGTTTCGATCAACGGGGCATATAGCCGAGTTGCCAGCGCCGCGGAATGCTCAAGGACAGCACGCCCAGCGCCGCCGCCAGCAAGCCGCTGGCGAACAATGCGCGAAGCCCGAAATGCTGTTCCAGCACCGCGCCGAGAATCGCGCCAATGAACATCCCGCTCCACGGCACCAGTTGCACCCGCCAGCCGTTACGGCGTTCGCCGAGCATCCAGCGCCCCAGTCCACGGCCGAACCGCGACAGCGCTCCGGTCACGTAAGTCAGGCCCACCGGCAGACCGTTCACTTCCTCGACCGCCGCGTTGAGCATGCCCATCGCGATGATCGCCGCCAGCAGCGCCGGCAGTTGCGTGTCATACGGCCAGGCCGCCGCCAGGCAGAGCAGAGTGGCGATGCACAGCAACAAGGGCAGCGTGCGTCGGCCGCCGAGGCGCCCGATCACGATCCCCAAGGCATTACCGATCACGAAGGTGACGACGAGGATGATCAGGCGCAAGGTCAGTCCGAGGTCGCCGTCACTGATCGCCACTGCCAGCCGCGTGGTGTTGCCGCTCATGAACGAAACGAAATCGCCGCTGGCCATGAAGCCGATCGCGTCGGTCATGCCCGCCAGCACTGACAGGCTGGCCACCAGCGCCAGACCGATGCGGCCACGCCATTTCTGCCGGTGCAGATGCCCGGAGGTGGCGCGGTGAGTCGAAGTGGACGGCAGCATCGGCGACGATATCCTTCAGCGGCGTTTACGGTTCCAGCCCATACAGATCGCAGTAATCCTTCCAGCTCATGTGGGCCATTTCCGCTACCTCGCGATGCACCTCCATGCGCTGGGCCTGATAGTCCTCGGGCGTTGCCGCCGTCAGCAGCAAGGTCAACTCCCAGGCGAACAGCCCCTGATTTTCCGCCTCGGCCTCGAAGGCTTCGTGCAGGCGTTCTTCACGATACTGCGCCGGGGTTTCGCCTTTGGCCTGGGCCAGCAGAGGATTGAGATGATCGAGGGATTCGCGCAGTTCGGGGCGCGCGTCGAGAAACAGTTTCAGGGCTTGTTCATGTCGCTGGTCGGTGGGCGCCATGTGTGTTCCTTGTGAGGCTGATGACCCTAGGGTGCCGGAGCGGCTGCCGCATGTCGCGCTATAAATGCAGTAAAGCAGAACGATTTTGCCTGTTGCGGTGATACAGTCCGCTTTTTTCTGAATGAGCGAATGCAATGCGAATTCTGATGGTAGTGCTGGCCGCGACGGTGTTGGCTGGCTGCGCGGGTTCGGTGATGGACGATTCTCGCACCAAAGCCCCGTACAAGGTTCTGACCTCGGACAAGCCGGAGAAAGTTGTCGCTCAGTGCGTACAGTTCGGCTGGCAGGACGAAGCAGTGTTTGGCGTGGACGCCGGCGCGTATCTGCAACCGGGCAAGAAGGGCGGCTCGACGGTGTACACCCGTTCCGCAGAGTCGTTTGTCGACGTGACCAGCGATGCTTCGGGAACCGTGCTCAACTACTACGCGCAGAAGGATGATTTTGTCGCCAAGCGCCGATTGGCGGCGTTGGCGACCTGTCTCTGATCATGCGTTGAGGCGGCTGCCGTCTTCGCGAGCAGGCTCGCTCCCACTTTTGATATGCATTCCATTGTGGGAGCGAGCCTGCGCGCGAAGGGCCCTTGAGGTTCAACCCTTCAAGCGCTTCTGGAAATAATGCCGGCTATGCCCCGGCGGGTAATCAACGATCTCGCCAAACTGGCTGAATCCCAGCTTCTTGTAGAACGCTGGCGCCTGAAAATCGAAGGTGTCCAGCCAGATGCCCAGGCAGTTCTTCTCCTTGGCCAGATTTTCCGCCATGGCCATCAGTTCCGAGCCGATGCGTTGCCCGCGACCCTGTTCCGGGACGCACAGCAACTCGATGTACATCCACTGGAAGATCACCCGGCCGTACAAACCGCCGAGAATCGCGTCGTGTTCATCGCGTACCAGCAGGGCGAAAGGTTCAGATGTGGAACCACCGGTCCGGGCGTCGTTATACGCAATCAAAGGCTCGAGAATGGCTTTGCGCTGTTCTTCCGTAGGGTTCTGCGACAGCTCGATTCGCAACGTCATGTGCAACTTCCTTGTGAGATGAACCGCCAGCCTATCCTGCGCGGGGAGCGTCTTCCAAGTCCTTCCTCATCCCTTCGGAACCGCCGCTGTCGCGCCGGGGTCTAGCTTTTACAGCGTCATTCCGAACGCGGTTGATGAGGATCCCCCATGAATATTTTCGAAGCCCTTCGCGAAAGCCACGACCGCCAGCGCAATTACGCCAAAGCCCTGGTTGAAACCAGCGGCGACACCCCGGAGCGGGTTGAGGCCTACAAACAGCTGAAAGCCGAGCTGCAGGCCCACGAAACCGCTGAAGAGCGCCACTTCTACATCCCGCTGATGGAGTTCGACAATGGTGTCGACCTCAGTCGCCATGCCATCTCCGAGCACCATGAAATGGACGAGATGATGGAAGAACTGGACGAAACCGAGATGTCCAGCCCGGCGTGGCTGGCAACGGCGAAGAAGCTCTCGGACAAGGTCCATCACCATCTCAAGGAAGAAGAGCAGAAGTTCTTCCAGATGGCCGGCAAGTTGCTCGACGACAAGCAAAAGGAACAGCTCGCCGGTCAGTACGAAAAGGAGTACCAGGCACAACTGGAGTGAGGGGTGATTGCAGGTTTTTGCTGTGCCGGCGTGTAGGCCTTTAGCCATGCGTCAGGTGGGCGTTGTCGCAATAGGCTGTATATGCATCCAGTATTTTCGGCGTTTTCAACTCGAGACGCCGATTGCCTGCGACAAAACCGCCGATGGACAAAAAAACCACCTCCGTTAGCTTGAAGGCCTCTCCTCGGACAGGAGAGTTCTTAAATCAACGGAGTGAAAAACATGAACCAACCACAAGCTCAAACCCAACTGCGACACGGTCGCGTCACCTCCCCAGCCAGCCGCGGTGCGGTAGCCATCGAGCAAGGATTGCTCGGTGCCTGGCAGGTCAACGAAATGGAAGGCGGCAAGAACTTCCCCGCTTTGACGGCGGGCGCCTTCCCGGCGCCATATCAGACCGACTCTGACAGTGTCACGCCGCCAGCCGACGGCTACATTCTCAGCGGTGGCAAGACCGATGCCCGTGACTGCGTGAACTTCACCGACGAGGAAATGAGCAAAAAGCTCAACCGTCCATTCAACTGGCCACTGCTCAGTGTCACCCCGGGTCAGACGCTGGAAGTGAAGTGGGAATACACCGCGCCACACACCACCCGCGGCTACCGCTGGCTGATCACCAAGGATGGCTGGGATCCGAAGCAACGTATTTCCCGTGCGCAGCTCGAAGCGCAGCCTTTCGCCGAAGACTTCTACACTCAGGTGCCGTATTACAGCTATCCGGGGGAATTGAAGGCCAAGGTCAATCATTCGGTGAAATTGCCGGCCAACAAAAAGGGCCGTCACGTCATCGTGTTGATGTGGATCGTTGCCAACACCGGCAACGCGTTCTATCAGGCGTTCGACGTCGACTTCAAATAACGGCGTTTCGCTCAACCCTCAGGTTCTGAAGGATTAGAACATGTCAAATATCGACTTCACGCTAGTGCAAAACCAGGCGGCCGACGCGGCCTCGCTGATGCCGAGCATCGCCGGCAAGAAAATACTCATGGGCTTCTGGCACAACTGGCCGGCGGGTCCGAGTGACGGCTACCGTCAGGGTCGCTTCGCCGAGATCGCGCTGGAAGCGGTACCCAAGGAGTACAACGTGGTCGCGGTGGCGTTCATGAAGGGCAGCGGAATTCCGACTTTCAAGCCCTACAACGTTTCCGATGCAGAGTTTCGACGTCAGGTCGGCGTGCTCAACAGCCAGGGCCGGGCGGTGTTGCTGTCCCTGGGGGGCGCCGATGCGCACATCGAGTTGCGCAGCGGGCAGGAACAACCGCTGGCCAATGAAATTATCCGTCTGGTGGAAGTCTACGGCTTCGATGGGCTGGACATCGATCTTGAACAGAGCGCGATTGATTTCGCTGCCAACAAGACCGTGCTGCCGGCCGCGCTGAAACTGGTCAAGGATCACTACGCAGGCCAGGGCAAGCACTTCATCATCAGCATGGCCCCGGAGTTTCCGTACCTGACCACCAACGGCAAATACGTCGGATACCTGCAGGCACTGGAAGGCTATTACGACTTCATTGCGCCGCAGTTCTACAACCAGGGCGGCGACGGGGTCTGGGTGCCGGAAGCCAATAATGGCAATGGTGCGTGGATCGCGCAGAACAACGATGCGCTGAAAGAGGACTTCCTCTATTACCTGACCGAAAGTCTGGTGACCGGGACCCGGGGCTTCACCAAAATCCCGGCGGACAAATTCGTCATCGGCCTGCCGGCCAACGTCGATGCAGCCGCCACCGGTTATGTGATCGACAGCACCGCGGTGGGCAATGCGCTCAAGCGTCTGGCGATCAAAGGGCTGCCGATCAAAGGCCTGATGACCTGGTCGGTGAACTGGGACAACGGCGTCAGCAAGGATCGCGTGCCGTACAACTGGGAGTTCAGTCGGCGTTATGGGCCGCTGGTTCACGGCACCCGAACAGCGGTGCAGGAAACGGATGATGCGTTGTCGCGCATCGCCCGTTAATCGCAAATAAAGAAGCCCGGTAGCGCTGCCGGGCTTTTTTTGTGGGCACGATTAATCGACTATGGGCGTTTTCCGATGACACAAGGATCAGGCTTCATGACCAAGACAGCCGAGCGGGTCAACATTGTCGACACTGAGGTGTTGTCCCACGACTGGTACCTGTTGAAGAAGATCACCTTTGACTACCTGCGCAACAACGGCGACTGGCAGCGGCAGACCCGCGAAGTCTACGACCGTGGCAATGGTGCGGCGATCCTGTTGTTCAACCGCTCACAGCGCACGGTGGTGCTGACCCGCCAATTCCGCCTGCCGGTGTTCGTCAACGGTCACGATGGATTGCTGATCGAAGTAGCGGCGGGGCTGCTGGAAGGCGCGGCGCCGGAACAGCGGATTCGCGACGAGGCCGAAGAAGAAACCGGCTACCGCGTGCATGACGTGAAGAAGGTATTCGAGGCTTACATGAGCCCCGGTTCGGTGACCGAGAAACTGCACTTCTTCATTGCCGAGTACGACGCAAAGTCGAAGGTCAGTGAGGGCGGTGGCCTGGAAGAAGAAACCGAAGAACTGGAAGTGCTCGAATGGGGCTTCGATGAAGCACTGGCTGCATTCCAGCGTGGAGAGATCTGCGATGCCAAGACCATCATGCTGTTGCAGTACGCAGCAATGAATAACCTGTTCAACACCTGATTCAGCGCCAATCCATTGTGGCGAGGGAGCTTGCTCCCGCTGGGCTGCGCAGCGGCCCCCAGGTTTTTGCCAGTGCTACGCACTGGAGCGGGAGCAAGCTCCCTCGCCACACAATGGCATTTGCAGGGTTAAAACAGGTCGCCTGTTCTACCGACATCAGACCAGTCACCCCCCTCCAGCACCAGCAATCGCTCTTTGGCCTCAAGCCCGCCCGCAAACCCGGTCAGCTTCCCTGACGCGCCAATCACCCGATGACACGGCGCCACAATCGAAATCGGATTGCGCCCATTCGCCGCTCCCACCGCGCGCACGGCTGTCGGATTACCGATCTGCTCGGCGATCTGGCTGTAAGTGCGGGTTTCGCCAAACGGAATGGTCAGCAACGCCGCCCAGACCTTTTTCTGAAAATCGGTGCCGACAAAATCCAGCTCCAGTTCGAAGCGATCACGGCCGCCGGCAAAATATTCTTCGAGCTGCTGTGCGGTTCGCTGCAGCAGCGGATTGTCCGGCGCTTCGCTCATCGGACCGAGGCGCACCCGGCCCGGTTTGTCGTTTTCCCAGAGGATGGCCGCCAGTCGCGAGCCGTTCGCAACCAGCTTCAATTCGCCGACCGGTGAGGGCAGGGTGATGAACGTGTAGGGCATGGGCAAAACTCCGGGTCGGCGCGGCAACGGCAACCAGCATACTGCCTGATCGGGGAGGCGCAAATCGCAATAGCGACCATACTGCTTGGTGCTTTTGCAGCGTTCCCTTCTGCTCTGCACAGAACCCGAAAACAAAAAAGAGATCGACTCATGAAGTACGAACCTTTGGCCAAAACGCTGATCGCGACTTCACTGGCACTGAGCTGCCTGATGGCCCACGCCGCTTCGGTGGCACCGGTTGCCGCCGAAAACGGCATGGTGGTCACCGCCCAACACCTGGCCTCACATGTTGGCGTCGATGTGTTGAAAAACGGCGGCAATGCGGTGGATGCAGCGGTCGCCGTGGGCTATGCGCTGGCGGTGGTGTATCCCGCGGCCGGCAACCTCGGTGGTGGCGGTTTCATGACCATTCAACTGGCGGACGGGCGCAAGACCTTCCTCGACTTCCGCGAAAAAGCCCCGCTGGCGGCGACCGCCAACATGTACCTGGACAAGGACGGCAACGTCGTTCCGGATCTGAGCACTCGTGGTCACCTCGCCGTGGCGGTGCCGGGCACCGTGTCGGGCATGGAGCTGGCGCTGAGCAAGTACGGCACCAAACCGCGCAAGGAGATGATCGCTCCGGCGATCAAGCTGGCTGAGGACGGTTTCGAACTGGAGCAGGGCGACGTCGATCTGCTGGACTATGCCACTGATGTGTTCAAGAAGGACATGCGCGATTCCGGTTCGATCTTCCTGCACAACGGCGAACCGATGCAGGTCGGGCAGAAACTGGTGCAGAAGGATCTGGCGAAAACCCTGCGCACGATTTCCGAAAAAGGCGCCGATGGCTTCTATAAGGGCTGGGTGGCCGACGCGATTGTCACTTCCAGTCAGGCCAACAAGGGCATCATCACCCAGGCTGACCTCGACAAGTACAAGACCCGCGAACTGGCCCCGGTGGAGTGCGATTACCGTGGCTACCATGTGGTTTCGGCGCCACCGCCAAGCTCCGGCGGGGTGGTGATCTGCGAGATCATGAACATCCTCGAAGGCTATCCGATGAAGGATCTTGGCTTCCATTCCGCCCAGGGCATGCACTACCAGATCGAAGCGATGCGCCACGCCTACGTGGACCGCAACAGCTATCTGGGCGACCCGGATTTCGTGAAGAACCCGATCGAGCACCTGCTGGACAAGAACTACGCCACCAAGCTGCGCGACGCGATCCAGCCGCAGAAGGCCGGGATCTCCGCCGAGCTGAAACCCGGCGTCGCGCCGCATGAAGGCAACAACACCACGCACTATTCGATCGTCGACAAGTGGGGCAACGCAGTGTCGGTGACCTACACCCTCAACGACTGGTTCGGCGCCGGGGTGATGGCGAGCAAGACCGGGGTGATCCTCAACGACGAGATGGACGACTTCACCTCCAAGGTCGGCGTGCCGAACATGTACGGTCTGGTGCAGGGCGAGGCCAATGCCATCGCTCCGGGCAAAACCCCGCTGTCGTCGATGAGTCCGACCATCGTCACCAAGGACGGCAAAGTGGTGATGGTGGTCGGCACCCCGGGTGGCAGCCGCATCATCACCGCGACCTTGCTGACCATGCTCAATGTCATCGACTACGGCATGGGCCTGCAGGAAGCGGTCGACGCGCCACGCTTCCACCAGCAATGGATGCCAGAGGAAACCAACCTCGAAGACTTCGCCGCCAGTCCGGATACGAAGAAGATCCTCGAGAGCTGGGGCCACAAATTCGCCGGGCCGCAGGATGCCAACCACATCGCCGCGATCCTGGTCGGCGCGCCGTCGCTGGGCGGTAAACCGGTGGGCAAAAACCGTTTCTACGGGGCCAACGATCCACGGCGCAATACCGGGTTGTCATTGGGTTACTGAGAAGCGTAAAAAGGGCGGCGGGGCTCAGCTCCGCCCCTGTCTCAAGGATCGATCAAGGAAGGCCCATCATGTCTAGCGCATTGCTGATCATCGACGTCCAACAGGCTCTTTGCTCGGGTCAGTATCAGTGCTTCGACATCCACCGCGTGATCGCCACCATCAACCAGCTCAGCACGCGTGCGCGTGAGGCCGGCGTGCCGGTGGTGCTGATTCAGCATGAAGAAAAGGACAGTCCTTTGGCCTACAGTGCCGAAGGCTGGCAACTCGCCGCCGGCCTGCTGACGGCCACGCAAGACCTGCGCGTACGCAAAACCACCCCGGATTCCTTCTACCAGACCGAGCTGGGCAAGTTGCTGCCCAGCGAAGACTTCGAACGACTGATAATTTGCGGCCTGCAGACCGACTACTGCGTCAACGCCACCGTGCGTCAGGCCCATCAGTTGGGTTACGACGTCGTGCTCGTGGCAGACGCCCATTCCACCCTCGACAACGGCAACATGAGCGCCGAAGACATCATCGCCGAACATAACAAGGATCTGGCGCACCTGACCGGCGCTACCGGTCGCATCGACGTCAAACCCGCAGCCGAAATCACTTTCTGAGGCCCGAAAATTCCTCTGTTGGTCTTACTGGCCTCATCGCTGGCAAGCCAGCTCCCACAGGGTTTGGCATGGATCGCAAAATCCATGAACAACATGGATCACTGTGGGAGCTGGGCTGCCAGCGATGGCGGCGAACCTGTCAATGAAAATGCCAGCTATGCGGACCCAATCGCCAGCAGGCTGGCTCCCACAATGGTCGATGGGGTGACCAAATTCCCATTCCCATCCCAAATCCCCTGTGGCGAGCGGGCTTGCTCGCGCCGGGCTGCGTAGCAGCCCTCACACCTCAAGTCGCAAACAAAACCCCACGAATCGCCCCAACCCGCGGGGCCACGACGCCCTCCAGCACCAACCGCGTAATGGTCTCGGCAGCCGTCGCGTAATCCTCATCCTGCGGCACTTCGCGTCCGGTGATGCAGCCCATTTGCCAGCCAATATTGGTGTAGGTGCGGGTTGCCGACCAGATGAACAGCATCAGGTGCTCCGGATCCACCGGCGCCAGCAGGCCGCGGTCGATCCAGCTGCGCAGGCAGTCGACGTTGCGTCGGGCTTCGGCGTGCAGCAGGTCGCGGCATTCGTCCGGCAATTGGCGACCGCCAAGCAGCAGTTCACCGCTGAAGACCTTGGCGATGGCTGGGTGTTCACGGGCGATGCGGATACGCGCGGCGACGTAGGCGCGCAGGCCGATCATGGGATCGTCGCTTTCGCGCAGCGCCGCCGAGGCTTCCAGCAGCGGTTCGACGAATCCCAGCAGGACCTTGGAATAGAGGTTTTCCTTGGTCTGGAAGTAGTAATACAGGTTGGCCTTGGGCACGCCGGCACGGGCGGCGATGTCGCGGGTCTGGGTGGCGTCGAAGCCGTTGGCGGCGAACTCTTCGCTGGCGGCGGCGAGGATCAGTTGCTCGTTGCGTACGCGAATGGCGCTCATGGGAACACGGTGTGAATGAATGGCATGGGCGGATACTGGCAAATTCGGTTTCGAAATATACAAAACTATATAGCGGTGAGGCCAGCTGACTGCTCGATTTGCGGCAGGGCTGAGCGAATATTTTTGTGTAAATTTTCCGATGCGGCCTTTCCTCAAGCGAGCGCTCTCTCTAGAATCCGCCCCGCCTCCGCAATGGAGGCTCATTGCTATCATTTGGCTCGGTTCACATAGGGAAGACAACATGCAATTCGGGAAAATCCTGGCGCTGGGCCTGGTGCTTGCGCTCGGTGGTTGTGCCAGTTTCACCAAAGACGAAGTGGCGCCGGTCAAGCTGCCATCGATGACCAGCTACGCGAACAAACCGAATGTCTATGTGGACTTCGACTTCTATCAGGGCGAGCCGAAAAGCGCTTCGGCCGTAGAAGTGCCGCAAGCGCGAGATCAGCTCAAGCCAGAGCTGCAAAAGATTCTGACCGATTCGGGCCTGTTCGGCCGCGTCACCCTGGACGAGTTCCAGAAGCAGCCGGGTGACTACAGCCTGCGTCTGAAAATGTACAACCATCCGCCGAATGCCGGTTCGATGGTGCTGGGCTTCATCAGTGGTTTCAGCCTGGGGGTGATTCCGGCATACGGCACCGATCAGTACACCATGAGCCTCGAAGCCGTGGACGGAATGGGTCAGGCGCTGACCACCGCGAGCAACCATGATGCGGTCGGTACCTGGATCGGTATCTGGTTCATTCCGTTGATGGGCAACACCCCGAAGGCGGCGGTCAACGACACCTTCGCCCGTCAGGTCAACGCGCTGCTCAAGCAGATGATCGACAACAACAACCTGAAATACTCGGCGCTCGAGACTCGCACTCCGCGGGCCTGATGCCAAAAAAAGAGCCGCAATTGCGGCTCTTTTTTTGCCCTTACTTCAGGGCCTGGATGAACTGAGGATCGCTGTACAGTTCCTTCAGCAGATCGCGCAGCATCGGGTTATAGGCGTTGACCGCGTTCGGAATCGCAATGAAACCGAAGAAGCTGCTGCTCCACTGGCTGGTGACATGCTTGGTCGCGTCGTAGATCACATTCTGTCCATTAAGCAACGTGAAGCGTGCAGCGAGTTGGCCTTCGCCCGTGCCCATGCCGGCCGACAGATTGTTCTTCACCACCAGCACTTTCAACTGACGCTGAGCCTGCGGATCAAGCAGACCGGCCTTGCGCAGTTCTTCGGTGATCGCGTCCTGGATATGCGCCGGGATGCTGCCGGACGGCGAGCGCACCGGATTGGCCCGCACTGTCAGCGAACCTTCACCGGACTCGGCAGTTACCTGAGGATTGCTGATCGCCTGCAGCGGCGGCGTCTGCTTGAGCTTTTGAACGTTATCGAAGCTCGGTTCATAGCGGGTCATGGTCATGCCACAACCTTGCAGCAACACGGCCAGCATCGGGATCAACAACAGAGACTTTTTCACGGCGTTTCCTTGCGTGAGGAATAAGGGGGGGCGAATTATCGGCAGAGTGCCATCATTGGGCAACCGACTTCACCGTGAAGCGCTCAGAGCTTCAACAGATTCTCGATCTGCGCCAGTTCCCAGGTACTGAGCAGATTCACCGGGTCGGTGCCGTAACGACTGTTGAATTGCCATTCGCGTCCATCCGGGCAGTGGCACTGTTCACAGTGATGCAAGCGCCCACCCTCAAAATCCAGCACCAGGCGCCAGCCCTCGATATCGACCGTAACCAGTCCGGTATCAGCGGGCGTCTCGGATCTGTTGAACATCAGCACGCCCAGCGCAGCCTCGCGCAAGCGCTGGCAAACGTCGCGGGCGGTCAGCAATGCAATCATGGTCGTACTCGGTGGAGGCACAAGCGCGTCAGGATAAATCGCCCGGCCAAGGGTGTCAGCGATCACTGGCCCGATTCCGAACTATTCCGTAACATCCGCACCCCACTTTTTAACGAACATCAGCGGCCGTACTCGTCGGCCGTCAGTCAGGTAAGCCATGAAACCGAAACGTCTGCGCGCCGATGTCCTGGCCGGACTCACCACCTCGTTTGCCCTGTTGCCCGAATGCATTGCGTTTGCGCTGGTGGCGCATCTCAATCCGCTGATGGGCCTGTACGGCGCCTTCATCATTTGTACGCTGACCGCGTTGTTCGGTGGCCGGCCGGGAATGGTCTCCGGGGCGGCGGGTTCGATGGCGGTAGTGATCGTCGCGCTGGTGGTGCAGCACGGCGTGCAATACCTGCTGGCAACGGTGTTGCTCGGCGGGCTGATCATGATGGCGTTCGGGCTGCTGCGTCTGGGCAAACTGGTGCGCATGGTGCCGCATCCGGTGATGCTCGGCTTCGTCAACGGTCTGGCGATCATTATTGCGCTGGCGCAGCTGGAGCATTTCAAGAGCGGCGAACACTGGCTCAGCGGCACGCCGCTGTACCTGATGACCGGGCTGGTGCTGCTGACCATGGCCATCGTCTACATCCTGCCGCGCCTGACCCGTGCGGTGCCGCCGGCATTGGTGGCGATCCTCGGCGTGGGCCTGCTGGTCTACCTGTTCGGCCTGCCGACCCGCACCCTTGGCGATATGGCGCACATCGCTGGCGGCCTGCCGAGCTTCGCGCTGCCGGACATCCCGTGGACGCTGGAAACCCTGCGCATCATTGCCCCGTACGCAATTCTGATGGCACTGGTCGGCCTGCTGGAAACCCTGTTGACCCTGAACCTCACCGACGAAATCACCGAAACCCGTGGTTACCCGGATCGCGAATGCGTGGCGCTGGGCGCGGCGAACGTGGTCTCGGGCGCGTTCGGTGGCATGGGCGGTTGCGCGATGATCGGCCAGACCGTGATCAACCTCAGCTCCGGCGGCCGTGGGCGGTTGTCCGGGGTGGTGGCGGGGGTGTTGATTCTGCTGTTCATCCTGTTTCTGTCGCCACTGATCGAGCGTATTCCGCTGGCGGCGCTGGTGGGCGTGATGTTCGTGGTCTCGCAGCAGACCTTCGCCTGGGCCTCGTTGCGGGTGTTGAACAAAGTGCCGTTCAACGATGTATTGGTGATCAGCGCTGTGACCAGCATCACCGTGTTTACCGATCTGGCCACCGCCGTGCTGTGCGGGATCATCATCGCCGCGCTGAATTTCGCCTGGCAGCAGGCCCGCGAGTTGTACGCCGATGAGCATCTCGAAGCCGACGGCAGCAAGCTCTACCGTCTGCACGGCACACTGTTCTTTGCCTCGACCACGCCGTTCCTCAACCAGTTCGACCCGGCCAATGACCCGGCCCGGGTGACGCTGGATTGCCGGCATCTGAGCTTTGTCGATTACTCGGCGATTGCCGCGTTGAAAACCTTGCGTGAGCGATACGCCAAGGCCGGGAAAGAGTTGCAGGTGTTTCATCTGTCTGAGCGCTGCAAGAAACTGCTCAAGCGCGCCGGCGTCGAACACCACTGATCCCCCTGTAGGAGCTGCCGCAGGCTGCGATCTTTTGATGTTGATCTTTTAAAAAACAAGATCAAAAGATCGCAGCCTGCGGCAGCTCCTACAGAGGCGGTGTGGTTATCTGGCGAATTTTTTTGCCCCGGCTACGCAGAGAATGACGCCTGCCGTCACCGCAAGCATGCCGACACTGACCTGTTCATGCAGCAACGTCGCCGCCAGCGCCAGGCCGAAAAGCGGCTGCAGCAATTGCAGTTGACCAACCGCCGCGATCCCGCCCTGGGCCAGGCCGCGATACCAGAACACAAAGCCGATCAGCATGCTGAACAGCGCCACGTAGGCCAGGCACATCCAGGCCGACAGGCTGACGTGGCTGAACGAAGCGGGCGCCAGCCACAGGCTGAGCAAGGCCATCACCGGCAGCGACAACACCAGCGCCCAGCAGATCACCTGCCAGCCGCCGAGGACCCGCGAAAGTTTCGCGCCTTCGGCATAACCCAGACCGCAGGCCAGAATCGCCGCGAGCATCAGCAGATCACCGGTGGGCGAAGCGGTCAGTCCCTGTGACAGGGCGAAGCCAACGACCAAGCCGCTACCTAGAATCGAGAACACCCAGAACACCGGTCGCGGGTGCTCGCCGCCACGCAGCACGGCAAAAATCGCCGTTGCCAGGGGGAGCAATCCTACAAACACAATCGAATGCGCCGACGTCACGTGTTGCAGCGCCAATGCCGTCAGCAGTGGAAAGCCCAGCACCACGCCCAGCGCCACGATCAATAACGACAACCATTGATCGCGTGCCGGACGCCGTTCGCGAAACAGCCACAACAGAATGACCGCCAACACGCCGGCAATGGCCGCGCGCGCCACGGTGAGAAACACCGGATCGAATTCCAGCACCGCCAGGCGCGTGGCGGGTAACGATCCGCTGAAGATCACCACGCCGATGAAGCCATTGATCCAGCCGCTGGTTTTTTCCAGGGCCGGGTTAACCAGGTTCGAAGTCCGTTCCATACAAGGTTACGCTCAAAAAGGTGGGTTGCTTTCGAGCCATCCTGGGGCCGAGAATCAGCACAATCAAATAATTGTCATGGATACATCCGACATGCCGCGCTCGCGCTACAAGACCCTCGTTGACGCCTATGCCGCGGACATTCGCGCGGGGCGTCTGGCGCCCGGAACCCGACTGCCGACCCACCGGGAACTGGCGGCCAGTGCGGGGCTGGCACTGGTCACCGCGTCGCGGGTGTACGCCGAGCTTGAGGCGATGGGGCTGGTCAGCGGCGAAACCGGGCGCGGGACGTTTGTGCGCGAAACCTCGTTGTCGCCGGGGCAGGGCATCGATCAGAAAGACGTGGCAGTCGGCATGATCGACCTGAATTTCAACTATCCGTCGCTTCCCGGTCAGGCCGACCTGTTGCGTACGGCGTTACGCCAGTTGGCGCTGTCCGGTGATCTGGAAGCCTTGCTGCGTTATCAACCCCACGCCGGGCGCCAGCATGAGCGCGCCTCGATCGCGCAGCATTTGCAGGCTCGCGGGGTGCAGGTCGATGCCGGGCAGGTGTTGATCGTCAACGGTGCCCAGCAAGGGTTGGCGGTGACGCTGATGGCCTTGCTCAAACCCGGTGATGTGATTGCAGCGGATGCGCTGACTTATTCCGGCTTCAAGGTCTTGGCCGAAGCGCTGCATCTGGAAGTGGTGGCGATTCCGTCCGGTGATCACGGGCCGGATCTGATGGCGCTGGAGAAACTTTGCCACAGCCGTTCGGTGCGTGCGATTTACAGCATGCCGACGCTGCACAATCCATTGGGCTGGGTGACGCCGATCGAACAGCGCGAGCAATTGGTCGCGCTCGCCCGCCGCCATGATCTGACGATCATCGAAGACGCGGCCTACGCCTTTCTGGTGGAAAACCCACCGCGTACCCTGGTCGATCTGGCACCGGAACGCACGGTTTACGTCTCGGGACTTTCGAAGAACATTGCCACTGGCCTGCGCGTCGGTTTCATTGCCGCGCCGCTGCAGACGGTGCCGGCGCTGGAGAGGATCATTCGCGCCACCACCTGGAACACCCCCGGCGTGATGACCGCGATGGCTTGCGGCTGGCTCGACGATGGCACCGTCACCCTGCTGGAACAACAAAAACGCGACGACGCCAAGGCCCGGCAGATACTCGCCTGCGAGTTGCTGCAAGGGCTGACTTGCATCGGTCATCCATCCTCCTATTTCCTCTGGCTGCCGCTGCCCGAAGACGTACGCGCGGATCAGATTGTGGTGGAGTTGATGCACCAGCAGATTTCGGTGACCACCGCCGAACCGTTCGCGGTGTCGGCGCACGTGCCGCATGCGATTCGGCTGGCGTTGGGGTCGGTGCCAATGGCTGTGCTGCGCCAGGCATTGATCACCGTCAGAAAGGTCATCGGCGCTTATCTGTAAAACACCTGCTGTGAAATACACCTGTGGCGAGGGAGCTTGCTCCCGCCGGCCTGCATGGCAGGCCCATACCGGGGTCGCTACGCAACCCGGCGGGAGCAAGCTCCCTCACCACAAAGTGTTAGCCTTGCCCCAACTGCATCACACCGTTTTGGAACGCCCGATGAAAAACACCGTTTCACTGCTTCTTGCCCTGACCGCAACCGCCGTGCTGTTCAGCTCAACCACCCACGCCGCAGGCGATCCAGCCGCCGGCGAAAAGATCTTCCCGCGTCTGTGCGGCGGCTGCCACCAGGTGGGCCCGGATGCGCGTCCCGGGTTCGGCCCGCAACTCAACGGCATCATCGGCCGACCAGCCGGGACCTCGGCCAATTACGTGTATTCCGAGGCGATGAAAAACTCCGGCAAGACCTGGGACCGCGAAACGCTGACGGCGTATCTGAAAGATCCAAAGGGCGTGGTGCCGGGCACGCGGATGATTTTCTGGGGGCTGAGTGATGAGGAGAAGATCGATAATTTGTTGGCGTATCTGCAGCAGTTCGCCAACTAAAGAGTTTTCTCGGCCTGCGCGGCAAACCACTGCATGACCTCCGCGCACGCCGCATGCGAAGCCGCCGCCGGTTGCAGGCATAACGCGTAAATTCCTCCCGTCTTCAGCGGGGGGCCGAACGGCACCACCAACACGCCGCGCTCGATGGACTCTGCCGCGAGCGTCATGTCGGTCACCGCCACGCCCAAGCCTCGCGCGGCCGCATCCAGTGCCAACTCATCAAGGTTGAACGGAATATGCCGGTAACTTTCCAGCGGCTCGCCGCCGTTGGCCGTCAGCCATTCGATCCACGCTTGCCGATCGGCAGAACGATGCAGCAAGGCGAACCCCAGCAAGTCTTCGACCGAGCGCGGCGCGTTTGCCAGACTGGGCGAACAGACGGGCACCAGTGTTTCCTCAAACAGTGTCATGCAATCCGCGTCACTGGTTGGCTGCGGCAAATAAAGAATATAGGCATCGCTGTCACTGGCCGGCTCGACGACTTCGGTGGCAACGGTTTCTATCGCCAGTGAGACCTCGGGGTGGCTGAGGTAGAAGTCGCTGAGTTTGGGTAGCAGCCAGCGCACCGCCAGTGATACATGCATGCGAATGCGGAACGGGCGTTGCTGCGGAGCGAGGCGCTCTTCGAGGGTTTTCAATTGACCGAGGATGCTAATGGCGCTGGCCAGTACCTGTTCGCCTTCCGGGGTCAGGCGCAGGCTGCGGCTGGTCCTGATGAACAGCGCGACATTGAAGTGACTTTCCAGTTGCTGGATCTGCCGGCTCACCGCGCTTTGGGTCAGGCACAGCTGTTGCGCGGCCTGGGTGAAGCTGGCGCAACGGGCGACTTCTACCAGCGTCTGCATGGCCTGCAGGGAGGGCACGTGGCGGATTTTATCCATGCGTTTTCAGAATGGCTCGATGATTTTATAACGTTGGTTGGGCCAGCCGAGACCTTATAGATTTTAGCTCTGGCGGCGAACCTTATGCTTTCTCCATGCGATTCACGCATGAGCGAGGGTGAAAGGCAAGCCGCGCAACGACAGTCGAATGAGGTCAGCAATGGAAAACGTATGTGGCTGGATCGCCCAGGCCGGCAGCTCGCCGCAGCGCGGTCGCCTGAGCGGTGCGCAGAAAGCCGATTGGCTGGTGATCGGTGGCGGGATTACCGGCCTCAGCGCCGCGCACAACCTGGCACAGATGCACCCGCAGGCGCGCATCGTGGTGGTTGACCGCCAGCGTGCGGCGCAGGGCGCTTCGGCGCGCAACTCGGGTTTTGTCGTGGCCCACGAACATCCGGGCGACAGTGAATTGCTCGGCGCGCCAGGCTTTGCCGGGTTTGAAATCGACACGGCAATTTCCCGTACTGCCGCCGACGCCGTGCGCCAGACTATCGCGCAACATGCCATCGACTGCGACTTTCGCGACAACGGGTATTTCTTCGCGGTCAGCGACGCCGCCAAGCTCAGCCATGTCGACGCCAAACTGGCGACCTTGCGCGCCCTCGGTGCCCGCGCAGAATTTCTCCAGGGCGATGCGCTGGCGCAGAAACTCGGCACCCGGCACTACACGGCGGGGATCTGGTGCGGCAACGGCAATGCGCTGTTGCAACCGGGCAAATACGTGAAGGGCCTGCTCAATGCGCTGCCGGGCAATATCAGCGTTTACGAGCACGCTGACATCTGTGGTCTGGAGCGCATCAGCCACGGCCGGCTGCGGGCCAATGCGGTGGGTGGCAGCGTTGAGGCCAAGCGCGTGCTGGTGTGCCTGAACGCATTCATTCCCCGGATCGGCATTCATGACAGCGCGACCTTCCCGATGGAACTCAGCGCCAGTCTTACCCGGCCACTCAGCGACCAGGAGTTTCAGGCGATCGGTGCCGTCGAACCGTGGGGCGTGCTCTCGACCCGGCCGTTGGGCGCCACGGTGCGGCTGACCCCGGACCGGCGAGTGATGATCCGCAACACCGCCGAGTACCGTACGCGCGATCTGTCAGAAAGCGAACTGGCGCTGCGCCGCGAACATCATGTGCGCGGTCTGCAACGACGCTTTCCGTTCCTCGACGAGCAAGACATTCAATACACCTGGACCGGCCACTTGAGCGCGACCCGCAGCGGTCAGGCGTTTTTTCAGAAGGTGGAAGAGGGCGTGTTTGCCGTCGCCGGTTGCAACGGTTCCGGGGTGGCGCGCGGCACGCTGTGGGGACGCTTGCTGGCGGAACTGGCGTCCGGCGTCGATTCACCGTTGCTGCATTCGGTGATGCAACGGGCCGAACCCGGCTGGCTGCCACCGCGACCTTTTTTCGACATCGGTGCCATGCTGCGCATGCGCGTGGAGGCAGTCCGGGCCAGAACAGAAATCTGAAGTTTCACTTACCGCACAACAACAAAAAACACTCATCACAGGTGACAGACCATACGCATCCACCCACTTTTCCTGGCAGTCCTGCTCGCGGCCAGCGCGGCCGCTTGTGCCGACGAAACCGTCAATATCTCCAACTGGAACAGCTACATCGCTCCGGACACCCTGGCCAATTTCACCCAGGCCACGGGGATCAAGACCACCTACGACATTCACGACAGCAACGAAGTGCTGGAATCGAAGCTGATGACCGGCAACACCGGTTATGACGTGGTCAGCCCGTCGAACCACTTTCTGTCGCGACTGATCAAGGCCGGGGCGATTCAGAAACTCGACCGGTCGCAACTGCCGAACTGGAAGAACCTCGACCCGGTGCTGTTGCAAAAACTTCAAGTCAACGATCCCGGCAACCAGTATGGCTACCCCTACATGTGGGGCACCGCCGGCATCGGTTACAACGTCGAGAAGATCAAGGCGATTTTCGGCAACATCGATGTCACGCAGTCATGGGACTTTTTCTTCAAGGAAGAAAACATCAAGAAGCTGAGCCAGTGCGGCGTGGCGTTTATCGACAACCCGACGCAAGTTCTGCCGATCACGCTCAACTACCTGCACTTGCCAGCACACAGTCACGAACCGGCGGATTACAAACAAGCCGAACAGCAATTGCTGAAGATTCGTCCGTACATTCAGTACTTCCACGCCTCGAAGTACATCAGCGACCTTGCTAACGGCAACGTCTGCGCGGTGATCGGTTTCAACGGCGACATCGTTCAGGCCGCCGCCAGCGCCAAGGAAGCGAAGAACGGCATCAACATCGCCTATTCGATCCCTAAGGAAGGCACGACCCTGTGGTTCGACATGGTGGTCATGCCCAAAAGCGCGCCGCACGAAAAGAACGGCTACGCCTACATGAATTACCTGCTCGACCCCAAAGTGGTGGCCAACATCAGCAACAGCATTCACTACGCCAATCCCAACGCGGCGGCGGATCAGTACCTCAATGCGGATGTGAAACAGGATCCGGCGATCTACCCGCCCAAGGACGTGATGCAACGGCTGTTCACCGTGGAAGAGCTGCCGGCAGCGATTGCGCGGTTGTCGACGCGGTTGTGGACCAGGTTGAAGACCAATACCTGATCCTGCGCGGGAGCAATTGGCGATCAGGCGATTTGATTACGGCCCGCCGCTTTCGCCTGATACAGCTGCTGATCGGCACGTTTGATCAGCATCGTGTGGCTGTTGTCCGCCGGATCGGCCAGAGCGACGCCAATGCTCACGGTGAGTTGTCCGATGTTGGGAAAGTGCGCCTGGGCCACGGCGACACGGATCTTTTCCGCGACCACCTCTGGCGTATCAGGCTGGGCGACTTCCGGCAGCAGTACGGCAAATTCCTCGCCGCCGTAACGGGCGACGAAGTCGGTGGCGCGCACGCTGACCTGGATGAGTTGCGCCAACTGCAGCAGCACGTCGTCACCCACCGCGTGGCCGTAGGTGTCGTTGACGCGCTTGAAGTGATCGGCGTCGATCAGCAGCAGGGCAAACGGTCGTCCGGTACGGCGGAACAGCAGGCTGTATTCGCTGAGTTTTTCATCGAAGCGGCGGCGGTTGAAGACGCCGGTCAGGGCATCGTGGGTCGCCAGACTCAACAGTTCGGCATTGGCTTGCATCAATGCGGCGGTGCGCTGGGTGACTGTGGCTTCCAGCGAGGCGTTGGCTTCCTGCAGTTCGCGTTCCTTGGCCAGCAGCGACCGGGTCATGGCGTCGAGCGACTGCCCGAGCTGGGCAATTTCCCGCACCGGATGTTGCAGCGGGAAGTGTGCACCGGGCTGCTGGTTCTGCACCTGTTTGGCCGAGTGCGCGAGTTGTTCGATTGGCCGGCTCAGGTATTGCGCGAGGTAATACGCCACCAGGCCGAACGCCACTGCGGCGGCTACACCCAGCATTAACAATTTATAGAGCAGCAGGTGTGCCGGCTCCAAAGCAGTGTCCAGAGGCTGGCGCACGGCAATCGACCAGGACAGCGCGGTACTCGAAGGCGTCGGTACGGTGACCATGCTGGTCAGGTAACCGTTGCCGACCGACCAGCCCGGAAACTTCGAATCATTCACCGCCAGTTGTTGGCCCATCAAGGCTTCCGGATACAGCACCTTGCCGTCGTGATCGATGATCAGCGCTTCGATATCCGGTGACGCATTTTTATGCGAGAACGCTGCCGACTCGACGATGCGCGTGACCCAGCTCCAGTGCGCGTGCGCGCCCAGCACGCCAATCACCTGACCGTCGGCGTTGCGGATCGGGGCGGCGAAGTCGATGAAACGCAGTGGTTCGCCGTTGGGCGTTCCCGGTAGCAGTTTGGCCAGCAACACCGCTTCGTGCGGATCACCGGTGTACTCACCGCGCAGGCCAGCCTGGAACCATGGCCGCTGCTGTACCGATTGCCCGACCAGCAAGTTATTGACCGCTTGATGCACATTGCCTTCAGCATCGGTCACGCCCATCCACGCATACTCGGCACGGGCCTGGGTGCGCAGTTGCATCGATTTGAGAATCGCCGGGTTGTCGAGGTCGCCGCGTTCCAGATGCGGCGCACGGCTGAGCAGATAAACCTCCAACTGGCGCTCGCGCAACTGGTCACCGAGCAATGTCGCCGCCGAGCGCGCGGTATTGAGCAGTGCATTGCCGCTGGCCTGTTTCATCTGTTCGGTGGCGATATGACCGACATAGAAGCCGACGCTCACCAGGGTCAGCAGGGACAAACCGGCGAACCAGAGGGTCAGGTGGCTTCGCAGACTGGCTTTGAGCATGGGCAGGCAAATTCTGTTTGGAAGTTGTGGCCGCATGGTATGCGCATTAAGCGTCGGGCTGCCAGTCGGTCGCTTCGGATAAGCACCGTCGGAAGTTTCGCCAGTGCTCTACAGGGCAAGATCTTTTCTGACGCTGATCGTTGAAAAGAACCACGCCTGCAAACGACGGAATGAAAAAGCCCGGCTGATCAGGCCGGGCTTGCTTTGACTGCTTCAGAACCATTGTTTTATGCGTTGCGGCTTTCGATCAGACGATCCGAGCCACCTTCAGCCACGCGGCGCTCTTGCAAACGATCCGAGCCACCTTCGGCAACGCGACGTTCCAGCAAACGATCCGAGCCACCTTCAGCAACGCGACGTTCCAGCAGACGATCCGAGCCACCTTCAGCCACACGGCGCTCCAGCAAACGATCCGAGCCACCTTCAGCCACGCGGCGTTCCAGCAGACGATCCGAGCCACCTTCAGCCACACGGCGTTCCAGCAAACGATCAGAACCACCTTCCGCCAAACGGCTTTCAATCAACTTGTCCGAGCCGCCTTCAGCGACCAGGGTGTGAGCGGGTGTTGCTGCAAAAGCGTTGACTGCAAGAACCGAGAAAGCGATGCCGAGGATGGTTTGGCGTTTCATGATCGTGTGCTCCGGGGTGTATTGGGTTGGTATGGAGCCGATGTTACGCCGCGGATTTTTTATGAGAACTTCATTGACGTGATGGTGACTATCGACGCCAGCGATGTGTGCAGCAACTGCTGATCTAGAGCTGCTGTGCCCGAATGCACAGCTCTCCGGTGGCGCGGATCAGGGCCAGATCATGCAGTGCATCGTGGGTCAGACCCTGCCGGGCCTTGGCCAGCCAGACCGGGCAATTCGGGTCGCGGCGATGCGGCGCGAAGTCGGCGTACTGTTGCAGCAGGCGGGTTTGCAACTCGTCCAGGCGTGGGCGAATCTGCTTCGCCAGATCCGGTCGCGGGGTGTCCGGCGCCGCACCGGTCGTTTGCCATTGCGCGAGCAATCCGTACTGCACCAGTTTGTTTGCCTCCATTTGCGCGGCGATCAACTGGGCGACGTCTTCGGGGTTGAGCTGGTGTTCGGTCGCCAGGGTGCGGGCATTGGCGATGACCTGGGCTTCGCGCGGGCTGTCCTGAATCGGCTTGCCGCTGTCCCATTTGGTCAGCGCCACCAGGTCGCCGATGTTCAGGCGCTCATTCAAGGTTGCCAGCAAGGGACGCAATGATTCGGCGGGAGCAGGGGCTTCGGCGGCGCCAGCAAGGTGGCTGAAAACCACCAGCAGGGAACAGGTCAGGGCATTTCGCAACGGGGTCATGGGCAGGCGCGTTCCACGGAAAATAGTGCCGACATTTAAGCCTTGAGCAGAGGCGATGTCGACCGACTTTAATCCGTCCATCTAGCGTAATATCCAACGCATCTCCCACCCCGAGACGGATCTTCAATGCAAAGCCCCGCCACCACCAAACCCCTCTGGCAAACCTACCTGCTGTTCCTCGCGCCGATGGTGCTGTCCAACTTCCTGCAATCGATGTCGGGCACGGTCAACAGCATTTACATTGGGCAGATGCTCGGTACGCAGGCGCTGGCGGCGGTGTCGGGGATGTTTCCGATCATCTTTTTCTTCATCGCACTGGTGATCGGCCTGGGCGCGGGCGCCGGGGTGTTGATCGGCCAGGCGTGGGGCGCGCGCGAGGCACACATGGTCAAGGCGATCGCCGGGGCCACGCTGTTGCTGGGGGTGTTGATCGGCTTGCTGGCGGCGGTACTCGGCAGCGTGTTTGCGCGTCAGGCATTGCAAGGGTTAGGAACGCCGGCGGATGTACTGGACGACGCAGTGGCGTATGCGCACGTGATGATGTGGATTCTGCCGTCGATGCTGGTGTTTGTGCTGTTCACGCAATTGCTGCGCGGAGTCAGCGACACCGTGTCGCCTCTGTTGGCGCTGATCGTGTCGACCTCGGTCGGGCTGGCGCTGACCCCGGCGTTGATCCGTGGCTGGTTCGGTTTGCCCCAGTTGGGAATCCAGAGCGCCGCCTTCGCCGGGCTTGCCGGTAACCTGTCGGCGATGGCGTGGCTGGCCTGGCGGCTGATTCGCAAGCAGCATCCGCTGGCGCCGGACCGCGAGTTCTTCGCGGCACTGCGGCTGGATGCGGCGATCCTCGGCAAGGTGCTGCGCATCGGCCTGCCGACCGGGGTGCAGATGATCGTGTTGTCGCTGTCGGAGCTGGTGATCCTGGCGCTGGTCAACCAGCACGGCTCCCAAGCGACGGCGGCCTATGGCGCGGTGACGCAGATCGTCAACTACGTGCAGTTTCCGGCGCTGTCGATTGCCATCACCGCCTCGATCCTCGGCGCCCAGGCCATTGGTGCCGGGCAACTGCAGCGTCTGGGAGCGATCCTGCGCACCGGGCTGTTGATCAATGTGTGCCTGACCGGCGGTTTGATCGTGCTCGGTTACCTGTTGTCGCACTGGTTGCTGGGATTGTTCCTGACCGAAGATTCGACCCGGGCGATGGCTGAACACTTGCTGCACATCATGTTATGGAGCCTGCTGGTGTTTGGCTTCCAGGCGATCATCGGCGGCATCATGCGCGCCAGCGGCACGGTGCTGGTGCCAGTCGTTATCGCGATTGTCTGCGTGGTCGGCGTGCAGTTGCCGGCGGCTTACTGGCTGGACGGTCAGTACGGTTTGCAGGGTGTGTGGATGGCGTTTCCGGTGGCATATCTGGGCATGCTGGTGTTGCAGACGCTGTATTACAAACTGGTCTGGCAGCATCAGAAGATCGAGCGGCTGGTCTGACGGGATTAAGACAGGGCCATCCTTTGGGGCGGCCCTTTTTGTCTCGCTGGCATTGTCGACCAAAGCGTCGTAGCTTACCCGCCATAACGATAAGGACGCTTGAGGGTATCGATGGGAGCTTTTCGTCTGTTGCTGGCCGTTCTGGTCGCCGTTTCTCATATGGGCAAAACAGTTGCAGGGTTCAACCCGGGAGTGGTCGCGGTCATCTCCTTTCTGATCATCAGCGGTTTTGTCATGACCTCGCTGATCGAGCGCAACTACAGTGCCCCCGGGAAAATCGGCCTGTTCTACATGGACAGGGCCTTGCGGTTGTACCCGCAGTTCCTGTTCTACTTCGTCCTCTCTTGTACGGTGATCCATTTCCTTCTGCCCGGTACCCTTCAGGCGGCGGAACTGACGCTTAAAACAATCGCCAGCAGCGTGCTCATGCTGCCGCTCGGCTTCTACATGTTCGGAGTGGCGGGAACCGAAATCGTCCCCCCGGCCTGGTCGCTCGGCCTGGAGATGTGTTTCTACCTGGTGATCCCGTTCCTGCTGATTTTCAAGCTGCGGGGCGCTGCATTTGTGCTCTCGGTCGGCATTTTCATGCTGGCGTGTCTGGGTTACCTCAACACCGATATCTACGGTTACCGGTTGCTGCCCGGTGTACTTTTTATCTTCCTGTGCGGCAGTTACCTGTACCGGCCTCAGGCCAAAGGCCTGGCGATCGCCGCTGGTACGGCGGTGCTGGCAGGGTTGCTCTTCGTCGCGATCATGGCAGGGCTGATCGAACGTCGCCCGTTCAACGCGGAGGTGAGCCTGGGTATCGCGTTGGGCATCCCTGCGGTGTATCTGCTGACTCGATTCAAATATCACCGGGTTGACGAGTTCCTCGGCAACATCAGTTACGGGGTGTTCCTCAATCACTTTGTGGTGATGTACTTCTTGCGCGGTTTCTGGCCGGTTGCCTACGACGCCGAGATCGTGGTGGCGGTGCTGGTGCTGGCCTTTGCGCTGAGCGGGGTTTCCTACTACTGCGTCGAACGCCCGGCACTGAAGCTGCGCCATCGCCTGCGTCGCGGGCAGCGGCAGAACGTTCAAACGCAGCGCGCCGAGACGACTGCCTGAGCCAATTCGGCGGACAGATGACATGGCGCAACCGCCGGTTGTTTGCTTAAGTCAATCGAGGCCTCGAAGGTTTGCCCTGTCCGGAGAATCCAATGCGTGCTCGATTCACCGCTGTGGCACTGTTCACCGGCCTGTGCGTCATGACCTGCGCGCAGGCCACTGAATACAATCGCGTCAACACTACCGCCAGCAAGATCAGCTTCATTTACAAGCAATTCGGCAATCAGGTTTATGGCACCTTCGGCAAGTTCGACGCGACGCTGCAGTTCGACAGTGACAACCTCGCCAACGCCCACACCACGCTGCACATCGACCTGGCCAGCATCAATGCCGGCAGCGACGACGCCAACACCGAACTGGTGAAACCGGCGTGGTTCGATACCCAGCGCTTTCCCGAAGCGGTGTTCGTATCCAGCCGTTTTACCCGCGTGGCAGACAATCACTATCTGGTCGCCGGCCAGCTCACCGTCAAAGGCATCACCCGCGAGGTGCAGGTGCCGGTCGAGCTGAAACCGGACAGCGTGATCGGCATTTTCGACGGCGAACTGGTGCTCAAGCGCAGTGAATTCGGGCTCGGTGCGGGGGAGTGGGCGGACACCGTGGTATCCAACGATATTGCCATCACCTTCAAGGTGGTGGCGCCACAACAGTGACGCCACCGCTGGCAATCAATACGCGCGCCAGTGCCCCGGTGCCCAGCGCCACTCACGGCCATCCCAGCGGTAGTGGCCGGCGACCCAGTGGTAACCGGGTGCTGGCATGACCGGCACGACTTCAACCGGTGGCGGCGGTCGATGCGGACGGACCGGTTCGACGATGCAGCCGGACAGGGTAATCGCCGCCAGTGCGGCGACGAGCAAGGCTTTAGCGCTTCTGGACATGGGTTGTTCCTTATAGAAGAAGTGTGCAGGTCGACGGCCAATCAGCGCACCCAGCGCCCTTCAACCCAGAACCAGTTCGGCCCGCGTGCCTGCCAGTGCCCCGGCCGCCAGTGCGCACCATGGCGCACCGGTTGCCAGTGGCCGGGCATCCACACATAACCGCGGCCTTCCCAGCGCCAGTGGCCCTGATCCCAGACATAGCCGGGACGCGCGCCGGGCATCACTTCCATGCGCATTGGCGGTGGGGCTTGCTGAACAATCACCACCTGCTGGGCAAACACTGGCGCGCTGGCCAGCGCCGCCAGCGTCATCGGCACCAGCAGCAGGGTCTTTCGCCATTTGAACAGTGAACGCAAAACGCTCATGACAAACCCTCAAGGCCTGCGTGAAAAAGTGAACGCAGTTGAAGAGTTGGACGCCAAATCGGTGAAAGATCCGCTCTGCAGCAGATGAAATTTTCTTCAGCTCAACCGCGAGCTTCCCTGTAGGAGCTGCCGAAGGCTGCGATCTTTTGATCTTGCTTTTAAAAAATCAAAAGATCGCAGCCTGCGGCAGCTCCTACATAAAGCGGGCGTCGGGGCGGGGTATGATGTCGCGGTTTTCCGCCGGAGTTCAGCTGTCATGTCACGCATCACCCACTACAAATCCCCATGCCCCGAAAGCGTCAACAGCCAGATTCTGCAACTGGTAGTCGATTACCTCACCGACATCAGCGCGGTCGGTCTTGGCCCGAGCAATCTGCTGTACAACGTCTATCAATACGCGGTCGGCTATGAGGTGCATCTGTATCTGGAAGCGCTGAACGGCGAGAAGGGCACCGAGGTGGAATTGCTGGTGGCGACCGCCGAGGATGATCCGGAAAAGATCACCGGTTTCCTCCTGTATCTGCCGGTGCAGGGCGATTGGGAAGCGTGCAGCGTCGCCTATATGGCGGTGCGCGAAGGCTATCGGCGCCAAGGGTTGGCGCGGGCGATGATTGGCGAGATGGTCAGCCGTTATCCGCATGCCGAGCTGGCCTGCAGCGTTGGCAAGGTGCCGTACTTCGAGGCGCTGGGCTTCGAGGTGATTGGCGCACGCGAAACCCAGGTGCTGATGAGCACCCGCCATTACCGCAGCAACGGTCTGCGCGGTTTTATCGACACCACGCCGATCTATCGCTCGCTGGAAGTGCAGCAGATTCACACCTACCTGCTGCAGAAAAACGGCAAGCGCGCGATGCTTGATGCCGAGAAACAGCGGGACCGGCATCTGGATCAGGTCACCCGACACACTGAAGAATTCGTGCGTCAGCGGCTGACGTTGCACTGAGTCAGCGACAAAAAACGGACAAAAAAAGAGCCTCAAGGCTCTTTGATGGGGAGAAGTAGAGCCCATGAGGCTCAAGCTGCGCATGAAACAGGGAACAGGCTTGATTTGGGGTTCAGAACACCCGTTCCCTACGCAGTCGCTCAGGAGTGAAGCGCCTGCGTACCTTCATCATGGGAACGCGCAGGTGCCGACTCAAGTACCGCTAGTCGCACGGGCGGCGGCCCGTTCCACCATCGCGATGATGGTCGCGAACAATTCGTCCTTCGCTTGCCCGGCGCTGATTTCAGTGCTGGCAGCGGCATTGGATAATGCTTCCGCGGCGCCAAGCATGGCGCGCAGCGCTGCCTGGGTGATTTCACCGCCAGCCGCCAGCGGTTGCAACACGCTGCGGCACTTTTCGAGGAAGATCACCTCGTAATCGCGTTTTATCTTCTCCAGCTCCGGCGTGCTGCCCAACGCTGCAATCACCCCCGGAATCTCGTTGCCCTGCAACAGCACGCAATCGACGTACGCCGTGGCGATTACCGTGGCGGTATCAATCAGCGTCGGCGGGCAATTATCGATGGCGGCGTCCATCACTGCGGTCTGGCGCGTATCGAAATCCCGGTACAGCGCCACGAGCAGACCCGAGCGCGTGGTGAAATGGTCGTAGACCACCGGTTTGGTCACCCCGGCCTTCTCCGCCAGATAACCCAGAGTCAGCGCCTCGGTGCCCTCGGCGCGAATGACCTGCCAGGCGACATCGAGCAACTGGCGATTGCGATCATCGCGCGACAGGCGACGGCGCGGTTGGGCAGGGGAATCGGCTTCGATCATTTCAGTGGTTGACATCGCTAATATACCAAACGTAACTTACTGTTCGTAACTTACCAAGAGTACATAGCCCTTGGTCAGCGCAAACTTACAGGAGAATTCCCATGCGTGCATTGATTGTTGTGGCGCATCACGAGCCGCGTTCGTTGACCCACAGCGTGGCGACGCAGATTGCCCAAGGCTTGACCCGGGCCGATTCGGCCAATACCTATGAGATCGCCGATCTGTACGCCGAGGGGTTTCAGCCGGTGTTCGGCGCGGCGGATTTCGCCGTGCATCACCGTGAAGCGCAACCACCCGCCGACGTGCTGGCGCAGCAGGCACGGATTGATCGAGCCGACGCGCTGGTGCTGGTATTCCCAGTGTACTGGTGGTCGATGCCGGCACTGCTCAAGGGCTGGATTGACCGGGTGTTCAGCAATGGCTGGGCGTTTGATTTCGCTGGCGACCTCAAGCATGTGAAAAAGCTGCAGCGCCTGCGCGTGCATCTGGTCGGCCTCGCCGGCGCGGATGAGCGCGCCTACGAGCGCCACGGTTACGGGCCGGCGATGAAGGCGCAGATCGAGCACGGGATTTTCGATTACAGCGGGGCAACGGTGGTCAGCTCGACTCTGATGGTGGAATCGGAAGTGCGTGATCCACAGGAACATCTGCAGACGGCACGGCACATCGGTGCCCAGATGTTCACCTGAGTCGCACCTCCTGTAAGAGCTACCGAAGGCTGCGATCTTTTGATTTTTTTAAAGCAAGATCAAAAGATCGCAGCGTGCCGCAGCTCCTACAGGTCAGCGGGCGCCGGGCCAGCCAGCCTTGGCGAGGGCGGCGAGCAGCGTTTCTGAATCCAGCCCTTGCACCGCATGCCCGTTGCCCTCGGTGCTGTTGCTGGCGAGCAGGGCGTTGATGATCGCTTCTTCGACCGCTTCGGTGGCGGCAAGGAACAGCTCGCTGATGTGGTCGTTGTTGACCATGCGCAAGCCGTCGCAGGTCGGCGCGCCTTTGCCCTCGTAGGCGGCGGGCGGCACCTGTTCGTTGCCGGTGGCGAAGGCGATGAAGATGTCGCCGCTGTGATCTTCGTTACCACCGCCGCTGCGCGCCAGACCGAGGCTGGCGCGCTGTGCCAGGCGCGTGCATTGATGCGGCAGCAGTGGCGCGTCGGTGGCCAGGCAGACCACGATCGAACCCATGCCCGGATGCGGCAGCGAAGCCCGCAGGAACGGCGAATCGACCTGCTCCATGTAGCGCCCCACCGGATAACCGTCGACCCGCAACTCGCTGCGAATGCCGTGATTGGCCTGGACGATCGCGCCCACCGTCCAGCCACCCTGAGCGCTGCTCAAACGGCGTGACGCGCTGCCGATGCCGCCCTTGAATTCGTGGCAGATCATGCCGCTGCCGCCGCCGACGGCGCCTTCTTCAACGGCACCGTCATGCGCAGAATTCAGTGCCTCGGCGACATGCTCGGGTTTGACGTGAAAACCATTGATGTCGTTGAGCAAGCCATCGAACGTTTCCAGCACCACCGGCATGTTCCAGTAGAGGCGCCCGTCGTCCGGTTGCTGTTGGCGATCCAGCGCAATCAACGCATCGCGCACGACGCCGAGGCTGTGGGTGTTGGTGAAGGCGATGGGACTGGTCAGCAGCCCGGCCTCGCGAATCCACTCAAGGCCGGTGGCATCGCCATTGCCGTTGAGCACATGCACCCCGGCGAAACACGGTTGCTGGTTGGTCGAGCCGCGGCGCGGTTCGATCACTGTGACGCCGGTGCAGATGTCACGTCCGCTGTCGCTGCGGCCACGCACGTTACTGTGGCCGACGCGCACGCCGGGGACGTCGGTGATGGCATTGAGCGGGCCGGGTTGCAGTTGGCCGATGCGGATGTTGAGGTCACGGGCACGGGGTTTCATGGTTTGTCTCTCTATAACAAGGCAGAAATGAATGAGCGGGGCTGAACACAAAACCCTGTGGGAGCGTGGCTTGCCCGCGAAGGCGTCCGTCCAGCCAATGCATGTGTCGCCTGACACACCGTCATCGCGGGCAAGCCACGCTCCCACAGGTTTTGTGGCGTCTTTCAGGTGGGGTTACTGGCCGTTTTTGACCTTGCTCCACACCCGCGTGCGCACGCGTTCGGTGGCTTTGGGCAGCGGTTCCAGGGTGTACAGGGTGGCCATCGCCGCCGCGGACGGATACACCGCCGGGTTATCCCGCGTGGCCGCGGCCACCAGTGGCGTCGCGGCGCGGTTGCCGTTGGGGTACGACAGGTGATCACTGACCGGCGCGATCACTTCCGGGCGCAGCAGGTAGTCGATAAACGCCAGACCCTGAGCGCGGTTCGGCGCATCCTTGAGCAGCACCAGCGTGTCGAACCACACTGGCGCGCCCTCCTTGGGCAGGCTGTAGGCAATCTTCACGCCGTTTTTCGCCTGCTCGGCGTTGGTTTTGGCTTCGAGCATTGCGCCGGACCAGCCGACCGCTACGCAGATGTTGCCGTTGGACAGGTCGCTGATGAATTTCGAGGAATTGAAGTAGGCAATGTGCGGGCGCAATTTGAGCAGCAGCGCTTCGGCTTTCTGATAGTCCTCGGGGTTGGTGCTGTTGGGCGGCAATCCCAGGTAGTGCAGGGCCACCGGGAGCATTTCCGACGGCGAGTCGAGCATCGCCACCCCGCACTGGCCGAGCTTGGCGAGGTTCTCTTCCTTGAACACCAGATCCCACGAATCCAGCGGCGCCTTGTCGCCGAGCGCGGCGCGCACCTTGTCGACGTTGTAGCCAATGCCGTTGGTGCCCCACAGATACGGCACGGCGTATTGATTGCCGGGGTCGTTGTTGGCCAGTTTGCTCAGCAGATCGCTGTCCAGATTGTTCCAGCCCGGCAGTTGATCGCGGGGTAGCGGGGCGAGGGCGCCGGCCTTGATCAGCGTCGGCAGGCTGAAGTTGCTCGCCACCACCACGTCGTAACCGCTGCGGCTGGTCAGCAATTTGCCTTCGAGCACTTCGGCGCTGTCGAAGGTGTCGTAAACCGGCTGAATGCCGCTGTCGCGCTTGAAGTCAGCCAGGGTCGTGGGGCCGATGTAGTCGTACCAGTTGTAGACGTGCACGCTCGGTGCGTCGGCGGCACTGGCGGCGGAAGCGACGCCAAAACAGGCGAGCAGGCCAAGGTTGATGCCCCGGTTGATATAGCCACGACGACAACGCATGATGCGGCACTCCTGGCCTGCGGCAGGCCGGTGATTGACAGGAGTGCTCAGCCTATCGGGGCGGGTACGCCTGACCCATTCCCATCATGGGTTACTCAAAAGGGGTAGAGCGTGGACGCGTTGTTGCAGGAGTTGCCGGTGCATCAAAGTCTGGCGCGGGTGTTCGCCACAGTCGGCCAGGACGGTTTCTGGCGGGCGCTGGTCGACACGCTGCGGCTGTTGGTACCGCTGGACAACGCTTTGGTGGCGCTGATGAAGGCGGGGCAGGCGCCGCAATTGCTGATCGACTTCGACAGCAAGGGCCGCGCCGACGAGCAGGAAGAACTGGCCAGCTACAGCGCCGGGATGTACCTGCTCGATCCGTTCTACCAAACCGCCTCGACCGGGATTGCCGATGGCCTGCACAGCCTGGCCTCGGTGGCGCCGGACCAGTTTCTGCACAGCGAGTATTACCAGAGCTACTTTCGCTCGGTGGTCGGTGAGGACGAGTTGCAGTTCATGATCAACCTCGAGAGCGGGGTGCTTGGCCTGTCACTCGGGCGTTCGACGACTTTCGATCTGGCCGAGCAGGGCCGTCTGCTGTGTGTGCGCGACTGGGTGCTGGTGGCGATGCGCCGCCATGTGCAGCTGTTACCGCCGCAAGGCGCTGGCACCGAGCCGGTGGCGGGGGATCTGGCGACGCTGCTTGATCGCTTCGATGCGCGCCTGACCACCCGTGAAGTCGACACCGCGCGGCTGATTCTGCAGGGCTTTTCCAGCAAGGCCATCGCCCAGCAGATGGGCATCTCGCCGGAAACGGTGAAGGTGCATCGGCGCAATCTGTATCACAAGCTCAATGTGACCGGGCATGGCGAGCTGTTTGCGCTGGTGTTGCGCCCATCCACTTCCTGATCCACACCCGTCCCCCTGTGGGAGCGAGCCTGCTCGCGAAAGCATTCTGTCAGTTGATGAAATCCTGGCTGACACACCTCATTCGCGAGCAGGCTCGCTCCCACATGGGTATCGGGGTGCCAGGTCAATCTGTGCGTTTGAAGACGAGCGCCTTCAGGCCGCTCTCAGGATCAATATCCGGAAACTCCGGCGGGTTCTCCAGCCGCTGCTCGAAGCGCAGACTCGGCGCCTCTTGCGTCACGCCATCGATCAGAAAGTCCGAACCGAACGACGGATCATTCATGCACGCCAGCACCGTGCCGTCAGCCGTGAGCAATTCCGGTAAACGACGCAATACGCGCTGGTAATCCTTGGTCAGCAGAAAACTGCCTTTCTGGAACGACGGCGGGTCGATGATCACCAGATCGTACGGGCCGTTGTTGATCACTTTGCCCCAGGATTTGAACAGGTCGTGGCCGAGGAAACTCACCTTGCTCAGGTCATGCCCGTTCAGCCGGTGATTGTCACGACCACGGCTCAGTGCGGCGCGGGACATGTCGAGATTGACCACATGGCTGGCGCCGCCTTCGATGGCCGCCACGGAAAACCCGCAGGTGTAGGCGAACAAGTTCAGTACGCGTTTGCCCGCAGCCTGCTCACGCACCCAGTTGCGCCCATAGCGCATGTCGAGAAACAGCCCCGCGTTTTGCTTGCGGCCCAGGTCGACGCGGTAGTGCAGGCCGCCCTCGACGATGCTCATTTCGTCGATTTCGTTGCCCAGCAGCCATTCGGCGGTGCTTTGTGGCAAATACCGATGTTGCAGCAGCAAGGTGTGCGCGCCGCACTGTTGCCATTCGGCTGAAGTGCTGAGGTCGAGCAGCAATTGCTTGAGCGCGTCGAGTTGCTCCGGCAGCGGCTCCTTGAACAGCGACACCAGCACCACGCCTTGCAGCCAGTCCACCGTCAGTTGTTCCAGCCCCGGCCAGCAACGTCCGCGGCCATGGAACAGGCGACGGGTTTCGCTCGGTGCCGCGGCGAGCGCTGGCAGCAGATGGGCGCGGAGGGTGGCGAGGGCTTCAGGGTTCATCAGTCACGGTCGGCAAGCAAAAGGGCCGGCATTTTAACCACAAAAACCGCTTGGCGAACGCCCGTCGCCGAACGCTGATCAGGACTGTTAAGAAAAGACCTGTATCAAAAATGAATTTATGCAGGGCGCGCTGCTCATACCAGATAAGCAGCGGATTCAAGCCGCTAAATCGTTAATGCAATTCAGGGAGTGCAGTTCCATGTGCCCAACACCGACGGCGGATGCGCACCTTCCTGACGGATTGATTCTGGTGGTTGAGGATGATCCGTTGATTCTGGAGTTTCTCTGCGAAATTCTTCAGGAGGAAGGTTTCAAGGTCGAGCCGCAAACCAGTGCGGATGCCGCCAAGCTGTATCTGGAAGAGCACGCGCCGGAAGTCGCGCTGCTGCTCACCGATATCACCATGCCCGGTGAAATCAACGGGGCGGGGCTGGCCAATCTGGTCGGCGAGCGCTGGCCGGACAAGCCAGTGATGGTTATGTCCGGTTATGAAACCCCGGAGACTTCCGGGGTCAAGCATCCGGTCGCGTTTATCAAAAAGCCATGGGCCATCGGCCAGTTGCTCGATTGTGTCGACAGCGCGTTCAAGTCCAAGGCGCCACGTCTGCATTGAAGCGCCGGGTCGAATCGCCGGGCAAAAATGCTACATTGCCCGGCCAATCCGCCCAGTTCTGTCAAAGGATGCGACCTTTTGTCTGCTCACGATAACGTCTTCGACCGCGCGTTCGGCGCGTTCCTGTTCGACATGGACGGCACCGTCCTCAATTCCATTGCCGCTGCCGAGCGTGTCTGGGCCGCGTGGGCCGAGCGCCACGGGGTTGATGTCGAGCGCTTCCTGCCGACCATCCATGGCGCCCGCGCCATCGACACCATCCGCCGGCTGAACCTGCCGGGGGTGGACGCCGAGGCGCAGGCGGCGTTTATCGCGCAGGCGGAAATCGATGATGTCGAAGGGATCGTGCAGATTCCCGGGGCCGCGGCGTTTCTCGAAGCCTTGCCGAGTGAGCGCTGGGCGATGGTGACGTCGGCGCCACGGGATCTGGCGTTGCGGCGAATGGCGGCGGCGGGGATTGGCGAGCCTGCAGTGATGATCACGGCGGAGGATGTGACCGCTGGCAAGCCTGATCCGGCGGGTTATCGTCTGGCGGCGAAGCGCCTGGGGCTTGAGGCTGGCGACTGCCTGATTTTCGAAGACGCCACCGTCGGTATCCAGGCCGCTGAAGCGGCCGGAGCGGCGCTGATGATCATCACCACAACCCACCAGCATCCGCTCGAAACCCGCCACGCGACTATCGACAGTTATGAGTCGTTGAGCGTCGTTGTCGACAGCCAAGGCCAACTGCACCTGCAAAAAACCTGATATCACCCATTCCCTGTAGGAGCTGCCGAAGGCTGCGATCTTTTGACCTTGCTTTTGAAAATCAAAGACAAAAGATCGCAGCCTTCGGCAGCTCCTACAGGGGTCAGTAGATTCCCGGCAACAACCGCCAGCTGCGCGCGCAATAAGCCTCGTACTCAGCACCAAACTGCCCGCGCAGCAGCGCCTCTTCCGAGTGAATGCGTGCGATCAGTGGAATCAGCGTCAGCGCCGCGAGAATCAACCCGACGCTGGATCGAAACGCCAGCGCCCAGCCCACCGCGTTGACCACCAACCCCAGATAGCTCGGATTGCGCAGTCGTGTGTAGATACCGTCGGTGACCAACCGATGTCCCGGCTGAATCGCCACCAGGCCGCTGAACCGCTTGCCCAGCACAAACACCGGCCACAGCCGCAGCGTGCCACCGACAATAAACAGCAAGGCGCCGAGCCAGCGCACGCCTCCCGCGCCGAAGGTCCAGAAGTCGATGCGATCGCAGTACGCCGGAAGAAAACCGCTGACCAGACCGATTACGCCGAACGCCGGAAGCACCCAGCGATTGGCCCGGTCCTCGCGCTCGCCCGAACTCATGTTCACGTCGGTGAACAGCGACGCCACCACCATCAGCACCGTGGCCAGCGCCACCAGCACCAGCGCCCCATGCGAAAAGAACACCGCCGGCCCACCAATGCCCCACACCGCCAGCCCCAGATAGGCAAGGGTGGCAAGCACTGCGACCACGGTCATTTGCGCAGACATTTTCATGGTTATCTCTTGACTGAGGGCTGACCCTTTCAGTGTAGGACGTCACCACCGGCCATGATGTTGCCAAGCGCCTTCGGCAATGCCGGTCTTTGGTCGGCAACGCCTTCACTCGGCCAATATCACGTCTACGCTGATTGATTCCTTCAAATTGTCCGTGTATTGCCCATCGAAGAGGTGAACCCATGAAAATCGACTTGAGTGGAAAACTGGCCATCGTCAGCGGCAGCACGGGTGGCATTGGTCTGGGCATCAGTCAGTCACTGGCCGAAGCCGGAGCCACGGTGGTGGTGATCGGGCGTGAAACGGCCAAGGTCGAGCAAGCGCTGGCGAGCATTCGTCAGCACGTGCCGGGTGCGCAACTGCGCGGTCTGACGGCCGATCTGGGCACCGCTGAAGGTGCGGAAAAACTGTTCGCCGCCGAACCGCGCGCGGACATTCTGGTGAACAACCTCGGCATTTTCGATGCCGTGGATTTCTTCGACACCCCGGACAGCGAGTGGACGCGCTTCTACGAGGTCAACGTGATCTCCGGCGTGCGCCTGTCGCGGCATTACGTGCCGGCGATGGTCGAGCAGGGCTGGGGGCGGGTGATTTTCCTGTCTTCGGAATCCGGTGTGGCGACCCCGGCCGACATGCTTAATTACGGCGTGACCAAAAGCGCCAACCTTGCAGTGTCCCATGGCTTGGCCAAGCGTCTGGCGGGCACCGGTGTGACGGTCAATGCGATCCTTCCGGGGCCGACCTTTACCGGTGGCGTGGAACACATGCTCAAGGATGCTGCGGCCGAGTCCGGCCGTAATCTGCGTGAAGAGGCTGATGCGTTTGTGCGCAGAGCGCGGCCGACGTCGATCATCCAGCGGGTGGCCGATGTTGCCGAGGTGGCGCATCTGGTCACGTACATCGCTTCGCCGTTTTCCTCCGCCACCACTGGCGCGGCCTTGCGCGTGGATGGCGGTGTAGTCGACAGTATGGCGATCTGAACCGCGAAGACTCTGGAGAAACATTTATTTATGGCAACTGCATCAGCAACCATCGAAATCCCGGCCTCGGCCGATCAGGTCTGGCAATTGATCGGCGGCTTCAACACGCTGCCGGACTGGCTGCCGTTGATTCCCAAGAGTGAACTGAGCGAAGGCGGACGCGTGCGCACCCTGCAAACCGCCGATGGCAGCGTGGTGATCGAG
The DNA here is from genome assembly GCF_024748795.1 of Pseudomonas sp. B21-051. Lineage (NCBI taxonomy): Bacteria > Pseudomonadati > Pseudomonadota > Gammaproteobacteria > Pseudomonadales > Pseudomonadaceae > Pseudomonas > Pseudomonas sp. B21-051. The sequence goes on along the minus strand of NZ_CP087166.1, from coordinate 3,607,568 downwards.
CGCCTGCAAGCGTTCGACAACGCGGCCAGGACCTACAGCTACTCGATCGAACAGGCACCGTTCCCGGCGACTGACTATCTGGCGACGATCAAGGTTGAAGCTCAGGGGCAGGGCGCTCGAGTGACGTGGTCGGGACGCTTCAACGCCAAGGGCGTGAGTGATGAGGAAGTGGTGGCGCTGTTCAATGGCATCTATCAGGGTGGCCTTGAGGCGCTGCGGGCCAATTACCCGGCTTGACAGGTAAAACGCAAAAACTGTGGGAGCGAGCTTGCTCGCGAAGGCGTCGGATCGGTCAACATCTGCATTGACTGTCACACCGCATTCGCGAGCAGGCTCGCTCCCACAGGGGATCAGGAGTTGGCGATCAAACTCTGCCGACAATCCAGCACCAGCTTCGCACCCCCCAGCTCACTGCTGCCCACCTCAAGATTGAAGCCATGCAGGCTGACAATAGCTGCCACAATCGACAGACCCAGACCAAAGCCGCTCTGCGGTTGTCCACCCTCGGCCCGATAGAAACGCTGAAACACCGCCTCACGCTCGGCTTCGGGGATACCCGGTCCGGAATCGTGGACTTCAATCCGCGTATGCCCGCCGTCGTTCACACCACGCAAAATCACCGTACCGCCTGCCGGGGTGAACTTGATCGAGTTGCTCAACAGATTCGCCAGCGCCTCGAACAGCAACGCCCGGTCGCCATTGAGTGGCGGCAGGGTCTCCGGCATGTTCAGCACGAACAGCAGTTCGCCTTCCTCGGCCAGCGGCAGGTAGAACTCATGCAGTTCCTCGAGCAATTGCACCGGATCCAGCTCGACAAAACCTGAGCGCCGCTGACGGTCTTCCAGCTCGGAAATCCGCAGCAATCCTCGAAACCGCGCCATCAGCGTATCGGCCTCGGCCAGCACCAGGTCCAGTTGCGCCGCTTCCTGCGAACCTTCACCAGCCTGCTGTTGCATGCGATACAACTGCGCCCGCAAACGCGTCAGCGGGGTGCGCAGGTCGTGAGCGATGTTGTCGCACACGCCTTTGACCTCATGCATCAGCCGCTCGATGCGATCGAGCATGGCGTTGACGATGGCGGCGAGCATGTCCAGTTCATCGCGGCGGTTGGACAGCGGCAAACGGTGGGTCAGGTCGCCGGCGACAATCGCCTGGGCGCTGTCTTGAATCGCGCGGATGCGGCGCATCGGTCGGCGGCGCAGCAAATGCCAACCGGCAATCCCCGGCAGGATGGTCAGCGATACACCCCAGAACAATGCATGCAAAATGATCCGCGTCACCGCGAACAGCGAGCCGTTGTCGCGCAACAACACCAGCCAGCGACCGTCGCGGGTCTGGGTTGCCACGGCGTCGCAGCTGTCGGCGGGCAGGGTCGGGTCGTCAGAGTCGGCGCAGTCATCCAGGGTGTGGATCTTGCCATCCAGCGGCAGGCCTTCGGGCAGTTGCTGCAAAGCACCGCCGAGGTAAACGCCTTGGGCGTCGAACAGGCCATAGGCGTCGATGCCGCGTATATCGAAGGTCATGCTGGCGGCGAGCGCTTCTTCCAGCTGCTCACCGCGAAAGTGCGAAAACAGATGCTGACGTTGCATCAGCGAATGCTTGGCGAGGTTATCGAGGTAGCTGGACACCTCGAAATACATGACCCCCATGAGGATCGCGCTCCAGGCCACGAACAGCGAACTGTACAGCGCCAGCAGTCGACTGCTGGAGGAACGCCAGCCGTCAGACGGGTTCGGCAATGACATAACCCGAGCCCCGTACCGTGCGAATCAGCGGAACATTGCCCGCCGCGTCGATCTTCTTGCGCAGACGGCCAATGTGTACGTCGATCAGGTTGGTGCCCGGGTCGAAGTGATAACCCCAGACCTCTTCGAAAATCATCATCCGCGACAGGATCTGGCCGCTGTTGCGCATGAGGAATTCCAGCAGCTTGTATTCGGTGGGCAGCAGCGTCAGCACCTGCCCGGCGCGGCGTGCTTCGTGGCTGATCAAATCCAGTTCGAGGTCGGCAACCTGCAACGTGGTGGCCTGGGTGGCAACGCTGTTCTGGCGGCGCAGCAGCACTTCCACACGTGCGGCCATCTCGTCGGTGGCGAACGGTTTGGTCAGGTAATCATCGCCGCCGGCGCGCAAGCCGCGCACGCGCTCATCGACATCGGAGAGGGCACTGATCATCAGAATCGGCGTGGCCACGCCCATGGTGCGCAGAGTGGTGACGATGGCCAGGCCATCGAGTTCCGGCAGCATGCGGTCGAGGGTGATCAGGTCGTAGTTGCCGCTGACGGCACGGTCCAGGCCCTCGCGGCCATTGTCGACCCAATCCACTTGCAGGCCGTGGCTGCTGAGTTCGGCGACGATTTCACGGGCAGTCACGGCGTCGTCTTCGATGGTCAAAATACGAGTCATAGAGCAAGCCTTGATCGGTTCAAACGGAATGGCAGCATTTTGCCAAGTATTTTCCGGCGCGCTTTAAATTAACTTTCATGTATAGCCTGTCACTCCTGCAAATTCCGATAGCGTTGCGGATTTGACTTCAATGCATAAAACCCGCTGCTTTCGACCGATTGTTGCAAATTGCATGGTCCTAAGAAGTTCAGTCTTTTTAACCTGTTGAAATTTAACGACTTATTCAAAGCTGGCAAATGGCACGGTCGCTGCAATTCATCTCGTGACGAGTTGTAACACCATTTTTCATGCCTGGAGCACTACAACAATGAATAGATCCTCTGATGGGTTTTATCCTGCCTTCGAAGGAGAGTCGAGCAACGTGTCAGGCGTGTCCTGGGGCGCGATTTTCGCGGGCGCAGCGGCGGCCGCAGCACTGTCGATGATTCTGGTGCTGCTCGGCTTCGGTTTGGGATTCTCTGCCGTTTCACCTTGGGCCGGGGAGGGCGTCAGCGCCAAGAGCCTGGGGATTTCGACGATTGTCTGGCTGGCAGCGACGCAAATCGTCGCTTCGGGTCTCGGTGGCTACATCGCCGGTCGCCTGCGAGTGAAGTGGGCCAACATGCACGGCGATGAAGTGTACTTCCGTGATACCGCCCATGGTTTCCTTGCCTGGTGTGTGGCCACTTTGGTCACCGCAGTGCTGGTGGTCGGCTCGGTCGGCAGTGTGATCAGTGGCGGTGTGCAGGCCGGTGCCAGTGTTGCCGGTGGCGCAGCAGCTGCCGCGACTCAGGCGGCCGGTACTGCCGCAGCCAACACCAACAGCGACCAGTACGGTTACTTTGTCGACAGCCTGTTCCGTGATGACCGTCCAGCGTCCGTCAGCGATGACGCCGCCCACGGTGCGGTGACCCGGATCTTCGCCCAGAGCCTGGCCAACGGCCAACTCAGCCCTGAAGACCGCACCTACCTTGCACAACTGGTCGCACAACGGACCAACCTGAGTCAGGCCGACGCCGAGAAACGTGTCGACGACGTGTATGCCCGCACTCAGAAAGCCATCGCCGACGCCAAGGTCAAAGCCCAGCAGGCTGCCGACACCGCTGCCAAAGTTGCTGCCTGGACTTCGTTGTGGATGTTCATTGCACTGTTGGCCGGTGCGTTCTTCGCCAGTCTCGCCGCTACTTACGGCGGTCGTCGTCGGGATGCGGTGGAGTACGTCGAAGTCGAGACCTACACCGCCACCACCACACTGCCTCCAGTTCGTTAAACAAGGAGAATCACCATGCGCTCTCTACTTCTGTTTTTCCTCGGTGTGCCGATCCCGATCATCATCCTGATCGCCCTGTTCGTACACTGATCCAGATGCTCTATTGAGGCCCATGCCTCGGCCGCTTTCACTTCACGGTGAAAGCGGCTTTTTCATGCCCGCCCCATGCTCCCTGTAGGAGCTGCCGAAGGCTGCGATCTTTTGATTTTTAAGATCAAGATCAAAAGATCGCAGCCTGCGGCAGCTCCTACAGGGGTAGAGGTGGATTTGTCGATCTGGATCAATATTCACTCTCGCGATATCACCTAACTTAAAAGATCCAGGCCCTTGTCGCGGTATCGACTACAGTGCTCCGGTGCGCAATTTACTGCGCTCATGGAGTAGCCCGGCAGACCCCCATCAAATAATCAGAGCGGGTCGCCAGGCAGAGCGCAGCAAGGAGCTGACGTAAACCCCACCCGAACCTTTTCACGGATGAACATCGTAATGCACTGCCTAGAACGCACCTTCGATATCCAGCCCCTGACCCAGGCGGATATGACCGTACACATCAACGGCCAAGCGGTCACCGCGGCCATCGGCGAAACCGTCCTCAGCGTTATTCAGTCCCTCGGCGTGCGCCAGGTCGCACGCAACGATCACAACCAGATCAGCGGTGCCTACTGCGGCATGGGCGTGTGCCAGTGCTGCCTGGTGAAAATCAACGGCCGCCACAAGCGCCGCGCCTGCCAGACCGTGGTGCGCGACGGCATGCAGATTGAAACCCAGGTCAACCGCATCAACGAGCAGGAGGTTGTATGAGCCTGCAACCGGTGATCGTCGGCGGTGGTCCGGCGGGGATGGCGGCTGCCATCGAACTGGCGCGCCATGGTGTGCGCTGCACCTTGCTCGAAGAAGCCTCGCGCCTCGGCGGCGTGGTCTATCGCGGGCCGCTGCGCGACGGCGTGCAACTGGATTATCTCGGGCCGCGCTATTCCGAAGCCCTGAGCAAACTGCACGGTGATTTTCAGGAGCAATCCGGGCTGATCGACGTGCGCCTCAATCACCGCGTGGTCGGCGCCGAAGGCACCCGCGCGCTGGTGGTGCTCGACGGCGACGAGCAACTGCACGAGATCGAATATCCGCAATTGCTGCTGGCCGCCGGTTGCCACGAGCGCAGCGTGCCGTTCCCCGGCTGGACACTGCCGGGGGTGATCATGCTCGGTGGCCTGCAACTGCAAATCAAAAGTGGTGTGGTCAAGCCGCAAGGGCCGGTGATCATCGCCGGCACCGGGCCGCTGTTGCCGCTGGTGGCGACCCAGTTACACGCGTCCGGGGTCAAGGTCGCGGGCGTCTATGAAGCCTGCGCATTCGGCAAGATCGCCCGCGAAAGCCTGGCGCTGCTGAACAAGCCGCAACTGTTTCTCGATGGCCTGAGCATGCTCGCCTATCTGAAACTGCACGGCATCCCGATGCACTACGGCTGGGGCGTGGTCGAAGCCCACGGCGACGGCGAGTTGAAAAGCGTCACTGTCGCGCCGTATTCGGCCACCTGGGAGCCGGATCTGACCCGCATCGAACGCTTCGAGGCCAAGACCCTGGCGGTTGGCTACGGCTTCATTCCGCGCACTCAGCTCAGTCAACAGATGGGCCTGGATCACGGCTTCAGCGACGACGGCTACCTGCGTGCCAATTCGAACACCTGGCAGCAAAGCAACGAGCCGCACGTGCATCTGGCCGGTGACATGGGTGGCATTCGCGGCGGTGAAGCGGCAATGCTCGCGGGCAAGATCGCCGCGACGTCGATCCTGCTGCAACGGGGGATTATCGAAGAAGAGCTGGCGCAGGTGCGGCGCGACCGCTTCCTGAGCAAACTGAAAACGATCGTGCGCTTCCGGGCGGCGGTGGATCGCTACACCGAACGCGGCGTCGGCCAGACTGCGCTGCCGGCGGCCGACACGGTGATCTGCCGTTGCGAACACGCGACTCGCGCCGACATCGATCTGGCGCTGGAGCAGGGCGTGCAGGACATCGCCAGCCTGAAGATGCGCACCCGCGTCAGCATGGGTGATTGTCAGGGGCGGATGTGCGTCGGCTATTGCAGCGACCGTCTGCGCCAAGCCACCGGGCGCAAGGACGTTGGCTGGCTGCGTCCGCGTTTCCCGATCGATCCGATTCCATTTTCCGCTTTCCAGTCCGTCGGCACGGAGGCCGCTTCCCATGAGTAAGTTCTATGACGTGGTCATTGCCGGCGGCGGCGTGATCGGGGCGTCCTGCGCCTATCAATTGTCCAAGCGCGAGAACCTGAAGGTCGCGCTGATCGACGCCAAGCGCCCAGGCAACGCCACCCGCGCTTCGGCCGGCGGCTTGTGGGCCATCGGCGAGTCGGTGGGGCTGGGCTGCGGGGTGATTTTCTTCCGCATGATGTCGGCCAACCGCAAGCGCGAAACCCAGGGCGCGGCGGTCGCGGTGGACGCCAGCACGCCGCACATCCTGCCGGAGTCGTTCTTCGATTTCGCCTTGCAGTCCAACGCGCTGTACCCGCAACTGCACCGTGAGTTGATCGACAAGCACGGGATGGATTTCAAGTTCGAAAAGACCGGGCTGAAATTCGTCATCTATGACGACGAAGACCGGCTCTATGCCGAGCACATCGTCAGCTGCATTCCGCATCTGGCCGATCAGGTGCGCTGGCTCGATCAGGCCGCGCTGCGCGAGGCTGAGCCGAGCGTCAGCCACGAGGCGCGCGGCGCGCTGGAGTTTCTCTGCGATCACCAGGTCAGCCCGTTCCGTCTCGCCGATGCCTACATGGAAGGCGCGCGGCAGAATGGCGTCGATATCTTCGTCAACACTAACGTCACCGGTGTGTTGCACCACGGCAGCCGCGTGACTGGCGTGCAGACGGCCGAGGAGGGCGTGTTCCACTGCAAGACCCTGATCAACGCCGCTGGTGCCTGGGCGGCGGACTTGAGTGAGTGGGCGACGGGGATTCGTATCCCGGTGAAACCGGTCAAGGGCCAGATCCTGCTGACCGAGCGCATGCCGAAGATCCTCAACGGCTGCCTGACCACCAGCGACTGCTATGTGGCGCAGAAGGACAACGGCGAGATCCTGATCGGCAGCACCACCGAAGACAAAGGCTTCGATGTCACCACCACCTACCCGGAAATCGCCGGGCTGGTGCAGGGCGCCGTGCGTTGCCTGCCGGAACTCAAGGACGTCAATCTCAAGCGCACCTGGGCCGGGTTGCGTCCGGGCTCGCCGGATGAACTGCCGATCCTCGGACCGATGCGCGGGGTGGAGGGTTACCTGAATGCCTGCGGACATTTCCGCACCGGCATCCTGACCTCGGCGATCACCGGGGTGCTGCTGGACAAACTGGTCAACCAGGAGGCGCTGCCGCTGGATATCACACCGTTCCTGGCGGATCGGTTTGCGGTGGCGCCGGTCAAGCAAGAGCTTGAGTTAGAGCTGGCCTGACCCAATCCCCTGTAGGAGCTGCTGCAGGCTGCGATCTTTTGATCTTAAAAAGCAAGATCAAAAGATCGCAGCCTGCGGCAGCTCCTACAGGGTTTTCGGGTGTTCACAAAACCTGTGGGAGCGGGCTTGCCCGCGAAGGCGTCAGTGCTGTAGGCCTGAAGTCTGGATCTGTGCAAGGAGATCAGACCTTGCGCGCTTCCTCTTCCAGTTGATCCGACTCGAATAACCGCGCCAGTTCCGCCCGGGCTTCCTGGGCGGTTTGCAGGACTTTGGCCGCGTCGTCGTAGATCGCGTGCTGGGCTTCCAGCACCTGTTCGTCGTGGTGCTTGAAGCGCTTGATCCGCGCATCGGCCTGGGCTTGGGTCAGACCGAGGCCGACCAGCGTGCGGCGGCTCATTTCCAGGCTGGAGTAATAGGTCTCGCGAATCGCTTCGGCACCGACATCGACCAAGCGGTGCACGTGCTGACGGTTACGTGCGCGGGCGATGATCTTCATGTGCGGATACAGCTTGCGCACGATCTCCGCGGTCTTGATGTTGGTCTCCGGATCATCCGTGGCAATCACGAAATACTCCGCCTCGCCAACCTTTGCCGCATTGAGGATTTCCGGGCGCATCGGGTCGCCATAGAACACTGGCACGCCGCCAAAACTGCGCGACAGTTCGATGGTTTCCACCGACGTGTCCAGCGCCACGAACTTGATGTTCTGCGCCCGTAGAATCCGCGCCACGATCTGGCCCATCCGGCCCATGCCGGCAATCACCACGCGCGGAGCCTCGGTGTCGATCTCGCGGAATTTCTCCGGCACTTCCACCGGCTGCACCTTGGGGCTGACCAACCGCGCGCAGATCAGCAGCAGCAACGGCGTCAACGCCATCGACAGGGTGATGGTCAGTACCAGCAGGTCATACAGGCGCGCTTCGAACAGGCCCTGATCGCGCCCGATCTTGAACACCACAAAGGCAAACTCACCGCCGGCCGCGAGCACGATACCCAGGCGAATCGCACTGACCTTGGTCAGCCCACCGGCCAGACGCCCGACCACAAACAGCAGCGGCAACTTCAAACCGATCAGCAGCAGCGTCAGGCCCAACACGGTGATCGGCGCACTCAGCAGCAGACTCAGGTTGGCGCCCATGCCGACGCTGATGAAAAACAGCCCGAGCAGCAGGCCCTTGAACGGCTCGATCTGCGCTTCCAGTTCATGGCGATATTCCGAATCCGCCAGCAGCAGGCCAGCGAGGAAAGCCCCGAGGGCCATCGACACGCCGACCAGATCCATCAGCCACGCCGTGCCGATCACCACCAGCAATGCGGTGGCGGTGGAGACCTCCGGCAGACCGGTTTTCGCCACCACGCGAAACACCGGACGCAACAGATAACGCCCGCCGACCACCACCACGGCGATCCCGCCGAGCACCTGCAAACCGTGATTGAGGCTTGCGGCGCTGCTGGTTTCGTGGCCGCCGCCAGCGAGCATCGGCACCAGCGCGATCAACGGGATCGCGGCGATGTCCTGAAACAGCAGAATCGCAAACGCCAGCCGCCCGTGCGGGCTGGTCAGTTCCTTGCGCTCGGCCAGGCTTTGCAGGCCGAATGCGGTGGACGACAGCGCCAGACCAAGGCCAAGCACAATCGCACTGTTCAGCGGCTGACCGAACACGTACAACGCCAGCACGCCGATCACCGCCGCCGTCAGCAGTACCTGTGCCAGACCTACGCCAAACACCGACTTGCGCATCACCCACAGGCGGCGTGGCGACAGCTCAAGGCCGATGATGAACAGCAGCAACACCACGCCCAGTTCGGAAATATGCGCGACGCTCTGCGGATTGCCGATCAGGCCGAGCACCGACGGGCCGATGATCACCCCCGCCAACAGATAACCGAGCACCGCGCCCAGTTGCAGGCGTTTGGCCAAGGGCACAGTGAGCACGGCTGCGAAGAGAAACACGACAGCGGCTTGTAACAGATTGCCTTCATGGGGCATGGGTTGACTCCTGACAGCGGTACGGCGGGGGTGACAAGGATAAAGGCTGACTTCCAGTCACACCACAGCTGCTGTCAGGCAGCGATTCATCAATCCATATATTTATAGGGGCATGAACGGCTTGGCATCGGTGAGCATCAGACGCCGTGAAAGTTGTTGCACGGGCAAAGGCGCTTTTCCTGTTATCCGTTTATGTAAAGTAATACTTTGGTCTTAGAGTGCGCGGGCGTGATATTGCCGAGCCACTGCGTGACTGACCGATAATTGCTGGCGATGGACGAAGTTTTGCATTGCAATCGATTGAAGAGTGACCGCGTGTTAATCCAAGAGTTGGACAACCGATTCGATAATGTAAAGCCTGTCATGGACAATGCACTGTGATGATTGCGTGAACCAGATAGTTCATGGTTTTCGATTTGCCATTAAATGTTTGTTACAGCGATTGACAAGGGGACGCTCCGAACCTACTATTTTTTGCCCGAGATGCTGACCGTTTTATAACGGCTGTAATAAAGCGACCAGGACGGTCGTGTGAAGTTTTCATAAGGAATGAAACTTTGTATCTGGACTCCATTGGATCGGAACCCCTTCGATTTCGGCTCGATCAGTTCGTCCCCGGCATTTGTCCGGGAGCCGCTCAGGATCGTGCAGCAGCTGAAATCGCGACGTCATTGTCACGTCGTCAAAATCATGACAATCATTCCATGGATCCCCGGAAATTCGTGGATTCAGCCGAGAACCTCTCCTTTTCAAAAAGCCGAAAAGCCCCTGTGCACTCGCTTGCTTTCCAAGCCGCAGGTGACGCATTCGGCCGTGCTGGTCTGTGCATTGAAAGAAAGGTTTTCACAAGGATTTGAGACTTTTTACTTACATTTGATGGGACAGTAATTCAATCCAGTCATTGTTCCCGTGAACAACTTTTTTGCGTGTTTTACGCAACTATCGCCTGTGCAAAATGGTGTGGCTGAGTTGTGCTCGAATTGGTGAGATTGTAAGTGTGCTTAAAGTAAAGTTTTCATAAGGAATTGAAGATTTGTTACTGGTTTGGCGCTGACTATTAAGAAAGATTGAAGTAAATCGATGTGTTCCCGTGATGCCGTGGAACCGTGCGAGTGCGTCTTTCTGCGCGTCTGATCAGGTGTTTATATCGCCCGAATCACCGTCGTATTGCGGTCGAAAGTTTTGATGCAACCCTCTGCTGTAGTGCGCAAATAAGCACATTTAATGTGAAGTTTTCATAAGGATTTGAAACTGTGTACTTGGATTCCATTGATTCAGAACGTCAACGCCTGCAACCCGACAAACTCGCCGCTGATGAGGCGCAAACCGCCTTGTCGCGGATCGAAAACCATGACAGCCGCTCGATGTACTGCCGGGAACACGCGCAGCCCAATGAGCGCATCTTTCTCAGCGGGCAGCAGGCCCTGGTGAGATTGCTGCTGTCCCAGGCTGCCCTTGATCGATCCAACGGCATTCGCACCGCCGGATTCGTCAGCGGTTATCGCGGCTCGCCGCTGGGGGGCGTGGATCGGGAACTGGTCAAGGCCAAGAGTGTTTTGGAAAACGCCAACATCCGCTTTTTGCCGGCGATCAACGAGGATCTGGCCGCAACGGCCCTGATCGGCACCCAGCGCGTCGAAACCGATCCGCAGCGTCTGTATGACGGCGTGTTTGGCATGTGGTACGGCAAGGGGCCGGGCGTCGATCGTTCCGGAGACGCGATCAAACATGGCAGTTCCTATGGCTCGTCGCCCAACGGCGGAGTATTGGTGGTTACCGGCGACGATCACGGTTGCGTGTCGTCGTCGATGTCCCACCAATCCGATCGCACGCTGATGGCATGGGGCTTGCCGGTGATTCACCCGGCGGGACTGGCTGACTACGAACGCTGCGGCCTGTGGGGCTGGGCGCTGTCACGCGTCTCCGGTTTGTGGGTGGGTTTCAAGGCGATCACCGAGACGGTCGAGGCAACGACTTCGGTTGAGTCCTCGCCGCTGCCCGAATTCGTCACCCCCGAGATCAATCCGGGCCCGGACGGTCTGCACTGGCGCTGGCCGGATCTGCCGGGCATGCAGATCGAACGCCGCACCGCCTTCAAGTTCGATGCCGCCCGGGCCTTTGCCCTGGCCAACCCGATCGACACGGCGATCACCGCGCCGGCACAACCGACACTGGTCATCGCCGCGGTCGGCAAGGCCTATGGCGATGTACGCCAGGCCTTGCAGCAATGCGGCATTGCCCTCGAACAGCTGGAAAATGCCGGCGTCGCATTGCTCAAGATCAACCTGGTTTATCCGCTGTCGCCGGTGCTGGACGCCTGGACCCAGCGGGCTGGCAAGGTGCTGATCATCGAAGAGAAGCAGGCAATCGTCGAAGAGCAGCTCAAGCAGAAGTATTACAACGCTGCCCACGACCAGCGTGCGGTGATCATCGGCAAGACCGACGAAAACGGCGCAGCGCTGATCTCCGATCACGAAGAGCTGCGCCCGTCGCGCATCGCCGCGCTGCTGCTGCAGCGCCTGCCAGCTCTGGGCATCGAACCGAGCCTTCCGGATTTCTGGCTTACGCCCTGCGTTTCGCGGGTCGAAGACTGGATCCGCCGTACGCCTTATCTGTGTTCGGGGTGCCCGCACAACACCTCGACCCAGGTGCCCAAGGGCAGTGAAGCGCGGCTCGGTATCGGCTGCCATGCCATGGCCGCACGCATGCCCGAGCGCTCGACCACCGGCAGCGTGCAGATGGGCGGGGAAGGGGTCGACTGGCTGGGGCAGGCGCCGTTTGTGCAGACCCCGCACATCTTTCAGAACATTGGCGACGGCACCTTTTTCCACTCTGGATTCCTCGCGGTACGGCAGGCTATCGCGGCCGGCGCGACCATCACCTACAAACTGCTCTACAACGACGCGGTGGCCATGACCGGCGGTCAGCCTATCGACGGCAAGCTGACGGTAAAAAAAGCCGTCGAGCTGCTGAAGGCCGAAGGCGCCCAGCGAATCGTGGTGGTGGCGGACGACCTGCAGCGCTATCAGGCGCATGACAGCCTGCCTCAGGGCATCGAAGTGTTTCACCGGGAAAAGCTCGAAGAAGTGCAGCAGCAGTTGCGCGACACCCGTGGCGTCAGCGTGCTGATTTTCGATCAGGTCTGCGCGGTCGAAGGGCGTCGACGCAAGAAGCAGTTGCCGGCGCCGTTGGTGAAAACCGAAGTGGTGATCAATGAAGCGGTCTGTGAAGGCTGTGGCGATTGCCAGGTCAAATCCAACTGCCTGTCGGTGATCCCGGTACAAACACCGTTCGGCGCCAAACGCCGCATCGATCCGCACTCGTGCAATACCGATCTGTCGTGCATCAAGGGTTTCTGCCCAAGCTTCGTGACGGTGACCGGCAAGCCGCGGCAACGTCCGCGCAAACTGGCCGACAGCGCCGAAGTGCTGGCGCGGGCCGAAGCGCTGGCGCTGCCGCAGGCACCACGGTCGCTCGACAGGCCGTACGAAATGCTTTTGGCCGGTGTCGGCGGTACCGGCGTCGTGACCGTGGCGCGGGCCATTGCCATGGCGGCCCACCTCGACGGCCGCGCGGTCAGCGTGCTCGATTTTACCGGGTTCGCGCAGAAGGGCGGTGCGGTGTTGAGCCATGTGCGTCTGGCCGGTCATGCCGATGCGCTGCACCAGCATCGTATCGATATCGGCGGCGCCGACCTGCTGCTCGCGGCCGATCTGGTGGTGGCCAGCGAAGACGATGCACTGGCAACGCTGCGGCGGAAAAAAAACCGTGGTCATCGCCAACAGTGCGCTGACCCAGACCGGCGCGATGTTGCGTAACACGCAACTGAGTATTGAAACCGACGCGATACAAGCATTTTTGAAAGAGAAGGTCGGCGCCGGGCAGTTCCACAGCCTGGACGCCGGGCAATTGGCGAACTCGCTGGTCAGCCCGATGCAGGCCAACATGTTGTTGCTCGGTTACGCCTGGCAGAAGGGCACGGTACCGGTGTCGCTGCCGGCACTGCAGAAGGCCATCGATCTGGCCGGCAGCGCCGCTGCCAACCATCTGGCTTTCGCCTGGGGACGGTTGTGGGCGCAGGACCCGGCGTTTGCCGCGCCTTATCTCGATCAGCCAGTGGATGCCGTGTCGACGATTGCGATCCGCGACATCAGCGACATGCGCGGCCGCCGCGAAAGCCTCGAACAGCTGATCGACAACCGCAGCGAGTTCCTGACGGGCTACCAGAACGCAGCGTATGCGGCGCGTTATCGCAACGTCATCGAGCAGCTGCGGGCGCTGCCGACGGCCGGTGATGAGAGTGCCTTGACCGAAGCGGTGGCACGCAACCTGTTCAAATTGATGGCCTACAAGGACGAGTACGAAGTTGCGCGGCTGCTCACCACCCGCAGTTTCACCGACTCGCTCAAAGCCCGGTTCGACGGTGGCATTCGTCTGAAATTCCACTTTGCCTTGCCGCTGCTGCGCAAGAAGCAGGACAGCACTGGCGAGCCGAAAAAGGTCGCTTTCTCCGGCTGGATTCTGCCGCTGCTGAAGGTGCTGGCCAAGGGCCGAGTGTTGCGTCACACCCGGTTCGATCCGCTGGGCTTTTCCGCCGAGCGCCGCGAAGAACGCCGCTTGCTGAGTGACTACGAGCAAACCCTGCAACGCCTGTTGCCGAAACTGAACTCGGACAACCTGTCGGCGTTCGTCGCATGGGCGAACCTGCCGGATTCGATTCGCGGCTACGGCCACGTCAAGGAGCGTTCGATCGCGGCGGCACGCCTGCGCGAGCAACAACTCGTTGAGCAGATTCTGGCGGACAAACCGGTCATTCACGGTGTCGAGTCGTGGCAGCCATCCACCGTCATCGCTAGGCAACTGGGCGCAGAAGAGGAACGCGACGTGATGGAAGCCTCCTGACGGAGGCTGGCGCCAGCCCCGCACAGGAAAAAATACAACAACTACCGAGACGAGCTGACCATGATGAATAACGACAGCATTTCCCCCGACCTTCTGCACAAGGGTTCGGCTGACGACGTTTTGATCTGTGCACCGAGAGACGCCTTGCCGCTGTATGCGAACGAAGCACTGATCGAGGCCAATGGGCATAACCCGTTGGTGCGCAATTACGTCGCGGGCGCCAATCAGCAGCGGCGCTTCGAGATTGCGCCCGTTCTGCAGAAGAAGAGCCGGATGGACGGCGTCGGTGCCGATGATGAATGGAACCAGGTGCGAGCGCTGCCTTACCAGATCGTCGCCGCGCAACTGGGATCGGCTGAAGCCGGGATCGACAGCCTGGAGTTTGCCGTCGCCGCCCTGTGCGAATCGATCCCGCCGATCCGCCGCGGCAGTTCATTTCGCTTGATCAATAACGCCGACAACTACTTCTTCTATCGCAAGGCGCACGAACATGTGCCGGGGACGATGTTCATTGAAGCGGCGCGTCAGGCGGTCTATCACCATTTGTACCATCACACCGGTCATGCACGCGGCGCCGTCACCGTCAGCGTCAATGAGCTGAACGCGAGCTTCTTCGCCTACGCCGAGCTGATGTACCCAATTGAGCTGGTGGTCGACAACATGACCCCGAGCGATGACACCTCACCGAAGAAAATCCATCTGCGGGTTGCGTTCTATCAGCGCCAAGCCCTGTTCGCCACGGTCGATACCAAGGCCACGGTGATCGATATGCCGCTGTTCGAAAAGACCCGCAATATCTTCATCTACTCCAATGACTGGTTTGCACCGCTGCAGCCGTCGAAGCTGGCCTGCACGGTCAGCGACCAGCAGGGGCGCAAGGCCCAGGTGCAACTGTTGGGTCTGGGCAAGACCGGTTGCGTAACGACCACGGCGGATCTGCCCGACCCGGTCACTCTGCACATCGTCTACGAAGGCAAGCTGAGCTTCACCGCCAGCATCCGTCGTGCCGGACAGGGACAGCATGCGTCGTGGGAGTTTGCCGGGGTGGATTTCAGCGGCCTGCAGGTGATCAGCGACATGATCAAACGCGGCTTTGTTCACCTCGATGAACCGGCGCTGGCGGCGCTGAAGCAATGATCAATGAAAACCCAAGCTTGCAGGCGGCCACCCAGGCGCTGCATTTCGGCGCGCATGCAGTGGCGAAAAACCGTCTGTATTTTTCTTCGCTCGGTATGGATCTGTGTGACGAACACGGCTTCCCGCTGCCGGCGTTTTTTTCGGTTTATCAAGCCTTGATGGACGGCGGCGCCGGCTTCGGTTTTCTCGGCAATGCCAGCGTGGACGCCGATGCGCGGTACAACAGTCGCGGTCTGCGTCTGACTTCGGCAGCCCACGCGCAGGCCCTGCGTCCGCTGTTTGAAGCGGCGCGGGAGCGTGGTTTTCCGCTGGGGGTGCAACTGCAGCATTACGGGCCGCAGTCTTTGCCGTCGAAGCAAGGGATCATTCTGACGCCCAGCGGTATCGCCTCGCCGACGGTGCTCAGCGCCCATCCACAGGCACGGGCAGTGGCGATGTCAGAGGCGCAGATTCAGCGCTGCATCGAGCAGTTCTGCGCTGCCGCCCGTTACGCGCAACAGGCCGGCGCCACGCTGATTCAGTTGCAGGCGTCCAACGGCTATTTGATCAGCAGCTTTCTCTCGCCAAGGACCAATCAACGCGAGGACGACTGGGGCGGTACGCCGCTCAGGCGCGCCAAGCTGCTGCTGGCGATTGTCGAAGGCATTCGCCAGGCCACCGACCACAAAGTGGCCGTCACCGTGCGCCTGGGCATGGACGACGGCCTCGGTGAAGAAGGGCAGCACGCGGCGCTGTTGGGTGACGTCGTCGCGGCGCTGGAAGCCAGCGGGGTCGCAGCGATTACCTGCTCGCTGGGTATCAGCGAGACCTTCCGCTTCTTTTTCAAGAACCCCGATCAAGCCTTGGCCATGTCGCGGGAGGGCTGCCGCTATCTGAAACGCTTCGTGCGCATTCCGCTGGGGTTTACCGGCTCAGTGGCAGACGTGGCGCAAGCCAGCGAAATCATCGCCAGCGGCGATGCCGATTTTGTCGGCTTCGGCCGCGCCATGCTCGCCGACAACCACTTTGTCGCCAAGCAACTGGCGGGGCGAGCGGATCAGGTCAACCGCTGTCGAGGCGATGCCTTTTGTTTTCGCGACAAGAAAGAACCGATGGCCGAGCGCGTCTACTGCTGCGTCAATCCTGACTATCGACGGCCAGAACAACTACAACAGCACTACGAGGAAAACCTGAAATGAACTTCACCGCCAAGATCGCCCTTGTTGTCGGGGGCACACGCGGGATCGGTTTCGATGTCAGCCAGAAACTCATCGAAGCCGGCTGCATCTGCTACATCACCGGACGCAACGAAGACGACGGCCTGACGGCGCAAAGCCGCCTCGGCGACAACTGCACGTTCATCAAAAGTGACGTCACCGACGAAGCTTCGGTCATCGAGCTGTTCCGCATCATCAATGACAAACACGGCCGACTCGATCTGGCGGTGAACAATGCCGGCGTCACCTCAAGACATGCACCGATCCGCGACATGGATTTCCCTGACTGGAAACGTGTGCTGGAGATCAACCTGCTGGGCCCGCTGCTGTTGCTCAAGCACGAGACCAATCTGATCTCGAAGCATGCGGGTGGCTCTATCGTGAACGTCTCGTCCTGCGCCGGTCTGCTGGGGGTGGCCAGGCAAAGCGCCTATTCCACCAGCAAGGCTGCACTGAACATGCTGACCCAGGTTTGCGCGATTGAATGCGCTGAAGAGGCTTTGCCTGAGCGGCATTCGATTCGCGTCAACGCTGTGTGCCCGGGCCCGACGCTGGGCGGCATGAACTCCGAGGAACGCCTGAAAGCCAATCCGGAATCCACCCGGCACAAGTTGCAGGTCACGGCGATGAAACGCTTCGCCAATCCCGGTGAAATCTCTGCCGCGATCCTGTGGCTGCTCAGTGATGCCTCTTCGTTTGTCACTGGCACCGTAATGCCGGTGGATGGCGGCTTCTCCGCCGGTAAATTCTGATGCACACGGTCAAGCGTAATTCCGGCGCCGGCTCGCGTGAGAAGGGCAAACACCGGGTGTTCATCACCGGTGTGAGCAGCGGTATCGGCGAGGCGCTGGCGCAGCTGCATCTGCAAAACGGCCATACGGTTTTTGGCACCGCACGGCGTCAGCCCTATGCACTGATGGACCATCCGAATTTCCGTTTTCGGCCGTTCGATCTTTCGCGGCCGAGTGAGATGGGCGAGCTGTTCAAGGATAACTTTGCCGAGGTTCTGGAGCACGGCGTCGACCGGTTTTTCCTCAATGCCGGGGTCAGCGGCAACGTGCCGGGACGTGGCGGTGACTTCACCCTGGACGAATTGCAGCATGTGCTCAACGTCAATGTGCTGGCCAACAAAGCCATTCTCGATCTGATGTTGGCTTCGGCACAGCGGCCGGCGGCTTGCGTGCTATCGGCCTCGATGGCCGGCGTGCGCTTTCGCGCGGGTACGCTGCCGTACAGCCTGTCGAAAGCCGCGCTGGCGGCATTGGCCGGCGTCTACGCCGAAGAAAACCCGGAGATCTTTTTTGCCGTACTCGGCCTGTGCAACGTCGACACCGGTTTGTCGCGGCAGGTGAGTTTCAGCCAGCGCACCGCTGACTTCGCCGACCTCAAGTCGCTGCAACAACGCGCCCTGGCGCCCGGTTACATGGTGTCGCCCGCGCAACGTGCAACAGACATCCTGGCGGTGATTGACGCGCCCGAGGCTTACGGGATCAAGAGCGGAATCTTCGTCGACATGCGCACGGCGCTGGCCGATCACCAGAAAGCGCACCCGTCATTGTCCCAGGCGTAGTGAACGCAGGGACCTGCATCAGCCAATAAAGGAATGTTGGAATGTTCAATCAAGTCAAAGCGCTGACCGAGTCAGCCGTGCGGCAACAGGATCTGTTGTTGAGCACCCCGATCGATTTGTCCCGTGGGGAAGACAGCCGTCTCTATGGTGTGGACGGCAGCATCGACTCCCTGACCCTGGTTTCGATCATCGTCGATGTCGAGGAAAAGCTGCGCAGCCAGCTCGGCGTTGACGTGCGTCTGGCCGATACCACCGACCTGCCCGACACCGCCACACCGTTTGCCACGCTGGGCACGCTGATCGCCTACATCATGGATCGGCTGTCGGCGGCGCAAGCACAAGCTCAAGCGGTTTGATCGAACGACGGGGTGTGTATGCAAGTTGAAGAATTTCTGGCGCATCTGAAAAGCGCCGGCAACCAAGCGGCGATTGTCAGCGATGAGGGCCGCTTTACCTATGATCAGTTGCATCAGCAGATAACCGCATATGGCGACGAGCTGGCGGCAAAATCCGTGCGCGATTCGTGTGTGTTGCTGGTCGACAACTACAGCTTCAACAGCGTGTGCATGCTGTTCGCGCTGTGGCAGCACAACAACGTGGTCGCGCTTTCCGTACCCAAGGACGAGGAGCAACTGGCGAATCTGGCGGGCGCTGCGGGGGCACGGTTTTCCGTGATCGGCGGGGCGCCGGAGTTTGCGGTCAACCCTCACGAAAACAGTCGGGTGCCGCCGACCGTTGACGGACTGCTGTCGCGCCGTCAGGCCGGTTTCATCGTGTTTTCCTCAGGCTCGACAGGTCCCGCCAAAGGCGTGGTGCATGCCATTTCGCCGTTCTTCGAGCGCTACCTGAGTGCCGAGCGTTGCGGCGCGATTCTGGCGTTTTTACTGTTCGATCACATCGGCGGTCTGGTCACGGTTCTGCAGGCGCTGGCTACCCACGGCACGTTGATCCTGCCCAAGGAGCGCTCGCCGCAAGAGGTCGGTCGCTGCATCGAATCGTTCAATGTGCAAACCCTGCACGTATCGCCGACGCTGCTCAATCTGGCGACGGTCACCGGCGTGTTCCAGAAGTGGGACACCCGTAGCCTGGAGCGCATCTATTTCGGCTCGGAGCCGAGTTCACCGCAAGCGATCCAGCGCATTGCCAGCCTGCTGCCACAAGTGCAGTTGCAGCAGTTGTACGGGATGTCGGAAATCGGCGTGCTGCCATGTCGCAGCAAGGACGGTGACAGCGCGTGGATGAAGATCGACGACCCGAACTACAGCCTGCGGGTGGTCGACGGCATTTTGCAGGTGCGCGGGGCGACCAACATGCTCGGCTACCTGGCCAGCGCCGGTGACCTGTCGCACGATGGCTACCTGATCACCCACGATCTGGCCGAGGAGCATGACGGCTACTTTCGGGTGACCGGGCGGGCGGTCGATCTGATCAATGTCGGCGGCAAGAAGGTATTTCCGTCGCACGTGGAAAGCGTGCTGATGGGCCTGGAAAACGTCTCCGACGTGGTCGTGTACGCGCAGCCGAATCCGCTGCTCGGGCAGATCGTTGCCGCGCGGTTCACGCTGATCGAGCCGGAGGCACTGGAGGCGTTCAAGGTTCGCTTGTATCAACACGTTCGTGGTGTCTTGGCGCAGGAGCAGCTGCCCAGGGTGATCTCCATTGCCGAGACCCCGCTGTACACCAGCCGTTTCAAGAAAATGCGTCACCCCGGCGTTCTCGCCCAGTCGTGAGACCGGTTTACTCATCACGTTATAAGGAAATGACCAATGGTTGATCTGGTAAAAATACGCGAAAGCATCGCTGAAATCCTGCTCATTGCGCCGGCCGAACTGCGCGGTGAAACCGTGCTGGAAAACAGCGACAACTGGGACTCGATGGCGCGAATCGGCATCGTCGCCATGGTGTTCGAACAAGCCGGCGTGAGCGTGTCGGGCGAAGAGATCGAGCGCGTGGTCACGGTGCAGGATCTGTTCGATCTGATCGACCGGAAAATCAAGGACGCCGCATGAGCCTGCTGACCATTGAAGGCGTCGCCATCCGTGCGGTCACGGCCGCACTGCCTGAGCGTCGTGTGACTGAAGAAGACTTTGCCGAACTGTTCGGCGCCAAGGAAGTTGAGCGCATCGCCAAGAGCACCGGCATCCATTCGATCCGCGAAACCAAAACCCTGCACACCTCCGATCTGATCATCGCCGCGTGCCGCAACCTGCTCGATCAGGGGCATGTTGCGGCAGAGGAAGTCGATGGTTTGATCGTGGTGACCCAAACCCCGGATTCCTGGGTACCGGGTGTCGGTTTCGTGGTGCAGCAGGCGCTCGGCCTGCCACAGCATTGTCTGGTGCTGAACGTGGCCGCTGGCTGCTCCGGCTACATCAGTGCGCTGGTCCAGGCGGGCGCGCTGATCTCCTCCGGCGCCTGCAAGAAGATCCTGCTGTGCACCGGTGATGTCACCACGCGGATCCTCGACGAGCGCGACCGTCACGTGAAAATGCTGTTTGGTGACGCCGCGTCGGCGACCTTGCTGGAAGCAGGTGAAGGCAAATTCGAATTCATCTGCGGCGCCGACGGCAGCGGCGGTACGGCGCTGCAGTCCGACATCGCCTACGCCAGAGAGGACGGCAATCCCGTCTGCGCGACTATCCAGCGCTTGCAGATGGACGGCACGGCGGTGATGAACTTTGCCCTGAACCGGGTACCGCAGACCGTCAAGGCCTTGCTCGATGCCACGGGGTTGAGTCCGGCTACGCTGGACTTGCTGGTGCTGCATCAGGCGAACGCGTTCATGCTCAACTACCTGCGGCGGATGATTGGTGTGGCAGCGGAGAAAATGCCGGTCGACCTCGATGGCGTCGGCAACACCAGCTCCACCTCGATTCCGATCGTATTGTCGCGCCACGCCGCGATGGGTACGCCGCAGGCTGAACACGTTGTGCTGTGCGGTTTCGGCGCCGGGTTGTCGTGGGGTGCGTTGAAGGCGGATCTGCGCCAGACCGTCGCCGTGGCGCCTTGCGATGTGCCGGAAAAAATCGCTCAGGCAGCAAGTGAGCGTTTGCAAGCCTGAATCAAGCATTGCACGGCAGCTTCGCGGCGAAGCCCGCATCCACCCGCAAAGCTGCCGTGCCCGGGTTCAAATCGACTGATCAAACGAGACAGCTGTCATGAGCCGCACCTTCTGCAACGCACTGGGTATCATCGGGCGCAAGGACAATCTGCTATGGGAATATCCTTCGCCGTTTCTGCCGCTGTTCCAGTTTCACGAGCGCCATGAGTCAGGCCCGATTCGTGCGCAACCCGAGGCCATCATCGCCGCAGTTTGCGCGCTGAACATGCGCGATGACCGCGTCGTCGATGTGCTGCTGTCCCTGCGCGAACTGCCGGGGAAAATACTGCGCAAGTTTGGTGACCGAACAGTGCAGCAGGAACCTGCGCCGTTCGGATTTGACGCTTTCACCTTGCTCGAACGCACCCCGACTGAGGTGTCTCTAGGCCTGGCCGGACGCTTCTGGCGCCCTGATCTGAAGACCGCTCACATCGCTGACGCTCATGCATTCAAAGTTCTGGATGACCCACACGTAGCCAAACTGGTGCTGCGTTTTCAGGTCGTCGAACACCCTAAAGGCATGCGTACGCTGCGCACCGAAACCTTCGTGTATTGCGCCACCACGCGCAGCAAAGTGCTGTTTACCCCTTACTGGCTGTTGATTCGTCTGGCCAGCGGCTGGATTCGGCGGCGCAACCTTGCTGCCATTCAGCGGCAATTTTCGACGGAACGGGTTGTGTAAAAAACTGCATCAATTGGTTACATTGATAGCCTCTGCGAATCAGTCTCTCCGAGTCCCGCCATGGCCATCAACTTCGACCTCAACGACCTGCAAGCCTTTCGCGCCGTGGTCGAGCAGGGCAGTTTCCGCAAGGCTGCCGACACCGTGCGCCTGTCACAACCGGCCCTGAGCCGGCGCATCGAAAAACTCGAAGACGCCCTCGGCGTAAAGCTGTTCGAGCGCACCACGCGCAAAGTCAGCCTGACCCAGGCCGGGCGTGGTTTCATGCCCAGCGTCGAGCGTTTGCTGGATGATCTGGACGTGGCGCTGCTGGGCATCAGTGAAGTCGCATCGACCCGACTCGGTCATGTCACCGTGGCTTGCGTACCCTCGGCGGCGTACTACTTCATGCCGCGGGTGGTCGCTCGCTATCACCAGCAGTTTCCGCGGATCAAGGTCAAAGTCCTCGATTCCAGCGCCCACGATGTGCTCAGCGCAGTGGTCAACGGCGAGGCGGATTTCGGTTTGAGTTTTCTCGGCACGCAGGATGCCAAAGTCGATTTCGAACCGCTTGTGCAGGAGTGCTACGTCGTTGCTTGCCGGCGCGATCACCCGTTGGCCGGACGCGGCAGCGTGACCTGGGACGAGTTCTATCAGCAGGATTACATCTCGCTGGACAAGACGTCCGGCAACCGTTTTCTGCTCGATCAGGCCTTGAGCAGCGTGGTGCCACAGCGTCCGAGCATCTGCGAGACGCGGCATGTGACGACCATGATTGGTCTGGTGGAGGCGGGGCTGGGGGTGGCGGCGGTGCCGCTGATGGCGATGCCCGGGCCGGATCATCCGATCCTGACGCGGGTGCCGTTGACCGATCCGCAAGTGATGCGCAGTGTCGGCATCCTCAAGCGCCGGGGTCGCACGTTGACCCCGGCGGCATTGGAACTGGAGCGGCTGGTAGTGGAAATGAAAGTCCAGCCGCCAACGCTTAGCGCTTGACCGAATCCAGCCCGGTGGCTTGCACGTCAGCCTGGGCGGCAGGCGCGGCAAGATAGTCGAGCAGGGCCTTGGCCTCTTTTGGATGCTGTGCGCCGACCGGGATGCCGGCGGCGAAGCGCGTCACCGACTGCACCGACTCCGGAATCTTGCCGACAAACGTCACCCCCGGCACCGGCAGCAATTCGCTGACCTGCTGGAAGCCCAGTTGGTAATCGCCGGTGGCAACCACCGAGCCGACCGGGACTTTCGGGACCATTTTCGCTTTCGGTTTCAGTTGATCCTCGACACCGAGTTTGTTGAACAACTCCTTCTCGATGTACACGCCGCTGGCGCTGTCGGAGTAGGCCACCGATTTTGCGTCGAGCAGGGTTTTCTTCAGGCTTTCGACGCTGCTGATGTCCGGCTTCGGCGCGCCTTCACGCACCACCAGACCGATCCGCGAATCCGCCAGTTCGACCCGCGAGGCCGGATCGACCTTGCCTTGCTTGATCAGGTCATCGAGGGCGTAGCCGACCATGATCACCACGTCGGCGTGCTCACCGCGGGCGAGGCGGTTGGGGATCGCTTCCGGGGCTTTGCCCATCGACGGGCCGAGTTGGGTGTCGAGGGTGTTGCCGGTGGCGGCCGCGAATTTCGGGCCGAGGATTTTGTAGGCGGCGGTGAAGCCGCCCGACGTCATCACGTTCAGCTGTTCAGCATGGGCCAGGGCGCTGAAAGCGAAGAGGGCGATGGCGCTGAGATTGATCAGTTTTTTCAAGGTGATTGCTCCTTATGCGGCAACCGGTTGCAAACGGCCGCCTGCGCGGCGATAGAGGTACAACGTGGCGCACAACGCGCACAGTGCGCCGACGCTCATCCAGTAACCCGGCGCCGCTTTGTCGCCGGTGTACTGGATCAGGAAGGTCGACATCGCCGGGGTGAAACCGCCGAAAAGCGCGGTCGCCAGGCTGTAGGCGAGGGAGAAACCGGCCACCCGCACTTCCACCGGCATGATCTCGGTCAGCGCCGGAATCATCGCGCCGTTGTACATGCCGTAGATGAACGACAGCCACAGCAGCGACAGCAACATGTGACTGAAGCTCGGCGCCTGCACCAGGTACGACAGCGCCGGATAGGTGGTGGCCAGCGCCAGCAGCGCCATGGCGATCAGCACCGGACGCCGGCCGACACGGTCGGACAACATGCCGCCAATCGGCAACCAGAAGAAGTTCGACACGCCGACCAGCAAGGTCACCAGCAATGCATCGGAAGTGCTCAGGTGCAGCACGGTTTTACCGAAGGTCGGCGCGTACACGGTGATCAGGTAGAACGCGGTGGTGGTCAGCGCGACCATCAGCATGCCGCCGAGCACCACGCCCCAGTTCTGGCCAAGCGTGCGGAACACTTCTTTCATGCTCGGGCGGTGTTTGCGTGCGGCGAACTCTTCGGTTTCTGCCAGGTTACGGCGCAGGAAAAAGATGAAAGGCACGATCATGCAACCGACGAAAAACGGAATGCGCCAGCCCCAATCGGCCACTACGCTCGGCGCCATCCACGCGTTCAGCGCATAGCCCAGCGCAGCGGCGACGATGATCGCCACTTGCTGACTGGCGGACTGCCAAGCGGTGAAAAAGCCCTTGCGGCCCGGCGTGGCGATTTCGGACAGGTACACCGAAACACCGCCCAGTTCCGCACCGGCAGAGAAGCCCTGCAACAGCCGTCCGATCAACACCAGCGCTGGCGCAAACAGACCGATGGTCTCGTATCCGGGCACCAGCACAATCAGGATCGTGCCGCTGGCCATGATCGACAGGGTGACGATCAACCCTTTGCGCCGACCGACGTCATCGATGTACGCACCCAGCACGATGGCGCCCAGCGGACGCATCAGAAAGCCTGCGCCGAATACGGCAAAGGTCATCATCAGGGAAGCGAACTCACTGCTCGCCGGGAAGAACACCGCCGCGATCTGCGTGGCGTAGAAGCCGAACAGAAAGAAGTCGAACTGTTCGAGGAAGTTGCCCGAGGTGACCCGGAAAATGGCGCCGGCCCGCGAGCCGCCGTGTGGGATTGAGGCTGTCATAGAAAAATCTCCACCGCTTTTATGACGTGCGCGGCGTGGAAGCGGCGCACGGTTGTTATTGCGGCGGATGGTCGCGCAGCTGTAACAGGATGTTAATTGCATTGTTGGCATGGATTGATGTGCAAAGCGGATCAATGCTCTGAAACACCACTCCTTGTGGGAGCGAGCCTGCTCGCGAAAGCGGTGTGTCAGGTAATGAAGATGCTGCATGTGCCGACGCCATCGCTGGCAAGCCAGCTCCCACAGTTTTTGCGGTGTGCCCACTTTTCCTGCACCACCAAAAAACCTTGTGGAAGCTGGCTTGCCAGCGATGGCGGAGTATCTGTTCAATAAAATCCATCGCCAGCCCAGGCAAAAAACAAGGAATGATTTCCTGACTCAGCAGTCGGAGTACAGGCAAAACCCATCTGAAGGAGGTTCACCGATGAACAGCAAAACCCTAATCGCCAGCCTGGCCCTCGTCGCCGGCATTGCCGGGATCAGCCCACTTGTTCAAGCGGCGCAAACCTCAAGCGAACCCACTGTCCAGTCGCCGACCAGCGACCGTGAATTGAAGGTCAACGACCGCGCTCCAGACATTTATCAGCGCAGCGACAAAGCGTTGAAAAACTGGAAACAGAAAGGCTTGAAAGCGCCGGTCGATCAGGCGCAGTGGGTGCAGATCAATGACAAGTACGTGATGGTCATGATTACCAACGGCACCATTGTCGAGATGCAGCCTGTCGAGCGTTAAGTCCCCGACTCAAAGCCCTGCACATGCACTCGTGCAGGGCTTCCCACCTCAAAATCCTGCTGTGTCTGACCTCTTGCATCGCCAGATCCACAATCCGCGGAGTAACAGCGTTGCTCCTGCGCAATCGGCTTGCCAATCACCGACAATTCTGGGAAAACGGCCGCCAGTTAAGCGATTGAGTGAATGTCATGAATGATGAACTGCAGGTAATCGATCTCCAGGTGGGCGAGGGCAAAGTCGCCGTCAAAGGCGCGCTGATCACCACCCATTACACCGGCTGGCTGGAAGACGGCAGCGAGTTCGATTCTTCTCACAGCCGTGGCAAACCTTTCCAGTGCGTGATTGGCACGGGCCGGGTGATCAAGGGCTGGGACCAGGGGCTGATGGGCATGCAAGTGGGCGGCAAGCGCAAACTGCTGGTGCCGGCGCACTTGGGGTACGGCGAGCGGACGATGGGCAAGATTCCGCCGAATTCGAATCTGGTGTTCGAGATTGAGTTATTGGAGGTTTTGACGCGGGAGGATTGAGGCGGATGTAGTTACGACATCGCCTCTTGGCCTAAGAATCCGAGCTGCCTTCAAGCCCAGTGCAGCGGTGCGGCCTGGGGGAAGCAGATGTCTACTTCCAGTTTCGCTGCGGCCGACAGATTGACCAGCGCATCCAGAGAAAACTTGTCGATTTTCCCGTTGAGCACGTCATTGAGGCGTGGCTGAGTAATCCCCAAGCGCTTGGCGGCATCCTTCTGAGGAAGCTCCCAGGCACGAACCGTCTCGCAAAGCGTGCGCATGAGTTTGGCCCGCAGGCGCATGTTGGACGCGTCCTGCGGCGAGTCTTCCAGTGCGTCCCAGACGCTTGTAAAGCGCCTGGATTCGGGTGGGTGATGTTTCATGATTAGTTTCTCTTCCTTGGCTTTGTTATTAGAAATTCGTTAGCAGAAAGGGCGCCTTCGCGAACAGGCTCACTCCGACAGATGATTGCAGGCTTTTGGAATTCGAGTACACCGCCGATCCAATGCAGGAGCGCGCCTGCTCGCGAAGAACGATGACACGGTTAATCAGGCAACCATCGCAATCTCGCCCAACGTTTCTGCCACCGTCCGTTCCAGTGCAGGAAAACGGCGTTTCACCCGCTGCAGCGCTGGCAGCACAGCCTCCATTTCAAGCCCATCAAGTTTCCCTAGAGCGTTCACGGCCGAGGCCACAATTGTTTCCCGCTCGCTTTCAAACAACACCAGGCATGCGTTCTGCGCCCAGTGCCGATCCCGTTCGTTGAGGCCCATGGCGACTAATGCGGCGACGACGTGGGCATCTGTTTTATTGGTCATGTGAAATTCTCCTATGCGCCGTTTTCCTTGTGGCGAGGGAGCTTGCTCCCGCTGGGTTGCGAAGCGACCCCAAGACCCATCGATCCGGTTCGGATCCGGATTTTCGACTGCGATGCAGTCGAGCGGGAGCAAGCTCCCTCGCCACAGGAACGCTTTTTTTAATTGCTGATAGGGGACTCGAGGTTGTCGAGGGCGCGGTTGACGGCGAGTTCGCCGAGCATGACTACTTGCTGGATGCCGAGCAGGGTGTTGCGGTAGGGCGTGTCGAGCAGGCTGGCGAAGTCGCTGAGCATGATGCTGGCTGAGGCCATGGATTCGCAGGCGTGGGCCAGAAGCTCTTCGTTGTGCATGTTCGGGGCGACGACGAACATGTGACTGGGTTTGCGCTCGGGTGTAGCCTGCGGTTTCAGGTAGTGATCGAGGGCGCGTTCGGCGGCTTCGTGGAGTTTTCGGGAATTTGGGTCGGAGTAGGGGGATGTCGAATCTGATTCGGGAAGATCATCCGCTTCAGGCGGATTTGGCGTTACTTTGAACATTTGTTGGGCAACCTCAATGAGGCTGACACGCTTTTGCGACTAAACAATAGGTGGCAGCTGTACGCAGGTTAGTCGACCAGTACCCAAACATTACCGGCGCACCCGAAGGCGCCCTGCGCACAGCTGCCATTGAGTGCAGGCGTGAAAGTGCCTGACTGATAACAGCTTGCGTGTTTGAGATAAAACCGAGCGACTAAACCCGATCACTGACCATTCAGTGACGCGAACCAAGTTACCGATGCCCCCCAAACCGCACAAGCCGGCGGATTCTGGCGTAGTTGTAGGCAAAGGCGCAAGGCGATGTAGCCTTGTGGATGATGCCGAAATGATGCTGCATTTTTCAGCCTGACATCGCCAACAGGCTGACTCCTACAGGGGAATCTGCGTTCGGAGCGGAACCCGAGCAATCCACCGGAAAAATGTAGGAGTGAGCCTGCTCGCGAAGGGGCCGGCACATCCGGCATCTTCACTGGCAGGTCCACCGCCTTCGCGAGCAGGCTCGCTCCCACAGTGGAAGTGAAATCGCTTTCAGCATCCCGTTAATCCTTTGAATGGTCGCCAAGCTTGCGATTGCCCAAGCCTTCGGCGACTATGCGCGCCATATAGGGGTAGGGGGTATAGGTATGTCGCACATTCATGAACACAAAGACGAGCTGCTCAACCGCGTACGGCGCATTGCCGGCCAGGTACAGGCCGTTGAGAAAGCGCTCGAGGGCGATGCCGATTGCGCCAAGACCTTGCATCTGGTGTCGGCGATTCGCGGGGCGGTCAACGGGTTGATGGAGCAGTTCATCGAGGCCCACACCCGCGAGCACGTGGCCCGTTCCGATCTCACTGACGAACAACGCGCCCAGGGCGCCGAAGATCTGCTGCAAGCCATCCGCCGTTATTCCAAGTAGAGCACGCGCATCATGAGCCAGAGCCCAAACGCTGAGCGTTTCAGCCACGATCACCAGTTCCTCGGTGCGTCCCACGACGAAAACGCCCGCCGCATCCTGTGGGTGGTGGCGCTGACCTTCGTGATGATGATCGGCGAGATCGCCGCCGGTTACCTCACCGGCTCCATGGCCCTGCTGGCCGACGGTTTCCACATGGCGACCCATGCCGGGGCGTTGGGCATTGCTGCTGCGGCCTATGGTTTCGCCCGGCGCAACGCCAACAACCGCCGCTACAGTTTCGGCACCGGCAAGGTCGGCGATCTGGCCGGTTTTGCTTCAGCCATGGTGCTGGGGCTGGTGTCGCTGGGCATTGCCGGCGAGTCGATTTTTCGTTTGTTCGAACCGACCACCGTGGCGTTTGGCGAAGCGACCGTGATCGCGATTGTCGGGCTGGGCGTGAACGTCCTCAGCGCCTTCCTGTTGATGGGCCATCACGGCCATGACCACGGCCATCATCATGACCACGGTCATGATCATCATCACCATCACGACAACAACCTGCGTTCGGCCTACGTCCATGTGCTGGCCGACGCCCTGACCTCGGTGCTGGCGATTGCCGCGTTGCTGGCCGGGCGCTATCTCGGCTGGATATGGCTGGACCCGGCGATGGGGATTGTCGGCTCGATTGTCATCGCGAAATGGGCCTGTAACCTGATGCGCGATAGCGCTGCGGTTCTGCTCGACACCACCGACGAGCCGGTGGCGGCGGAGATCCGCGAGTTGCTGGAAACCTCCGAGGATGTGCGCATCAGCGATCTGCATGTCTGGCAGGTCGGCCCGCAGGCGCGGGCGGCGATTGTCAGTGTGGTCGCGGCGGCGGGCGTGACAGCGGAGGCGATCCGCGAGCGGCTGGCGCCGGTGCATGAGCTGTCGCATCTGACCATCGAGCTGCGCAACGCTTAAGGCTGCACCGCGCTGAACAGTGGAATCCGCCCATTGAGCGATGGGCGGTAATGCCACGTCAGTTGTTGCAAATTCATACCCTGATCAAGGATTTTTCTGACAGTCGCAGCGGCAATGCTCAGCGCCAGCGTCTGTCCCGGACACTGATGCCGCCCGCTGCCAAAGCTGAAACTGCGCCGGTCAGGACGCTCCAGCAGAAACCGCT
Source organism: Pseudomonas sp. B21-051 (assembly GCF_024748795.1). NCBI lineage: Bacteria > Pseudomonadati > Pseudomonadota > Gammaproteobacteria > Pseudomonadales > Pseudomonadaceae > Pseudomonas > Pseudomonas sp. B21-051. The sequence goes on along the minus strand of NZ_CP087166.1, from coordinate 3,578,201 downwards.
CGGGCTCTGCATTTAACAAAGGATCGCGGTTGGCCGAGGCCAGCAGCACCAGAATCACCTCGCCAGCCTCGAGTCGCACGCCATCGATCTCGCAAGTCTGTGCGACAAAGCGCCGAGTGTTCTGCACCGGCGGATCAAAGCGCTGAACCTCGGCCAACAGTGCGTCCACAGAGGCGTCACGCAACTCGGGCTGACGTTGCAGCGCTATCAGTGCATTGCCGATCAGTCCCGCACTGGCCTCGAACGTCTGCGAACAGAGACCGATCAGGTTGGCGATCAGGGTTTCTTCGTCTCCTGCAAATCGCTGCTCGATAGCCTTGAGCAACTCGCTATCGGCTTCGGCCAGCAACTCGACGAAATAACCGCGCAATTGCTCCGCCGCCGCCTGCGCCGCCGCCAGTTGCAGGTCATTGCTCAGCGGCGACAGGCAGGCGACGAAATCCGCGGTCAGCTCACTGATTGCCCGGCCTTGCGCCGGGGTGAAGCCGAGCAGCGCCGCGACCACGCACACCGGGCCGCGAAACATCGCCTTATATAAGCCGTCGGCGTCCGCTGTCATCAGCCGTGCTGCCACCAATGCGCGTACCTGATCGTCATCGATCAACTGCAGTGCCGGTTCCACCGCAGAGCGTGGGCAGCGCTGACGTTCGCCATCATTCATCCGCATCAACTGCCCGAACACCCTGCCAGCCAGCCCCGAGGCAATCGCCTTGGGCACCGGTTCCTGCAGCGGTCGCACCCGGCAATCGGCATGCGCCAAAACCGCACGCACGGCGCGAGCGCTGCTGGCGACCCACAGTTTCAAGCCATGATCAAAGGTCAGTCCGCGCTCGGCGCGCTGTTTGGCGTAGTAGGGGTAGGGATCGGCATGCGTCGCAGCGATGATCGGGTCCATGGTTCACAGCCTTGTCGTCGGGAAAGTGATGCGAGTATCTTCAGTTCGCAGCGACGACGATTCGTCGGGGAGCGAAATATGCACGCAGAACATCAAGACATCGGCGTTTCGCAGGTGGCGGCCGCCATCGCCGAACCGGCACGCACGAAAATCCTCTGCTCGCTGATGGACGGTCACGCCCGCACCAGCACTGAATTGGCCGCCGTTGCCGAGGTCAGCGCCTCCACTGCCAGCGCGCACCTGGCCAAACTCAAGGAGCTGTCGCTGGTGCGCCTGCACGTGCAGGGCCGCCATCGTTATTACAGCCTCGCCGATCAGCGCGTGGCCCAGGCGCTGGAAGCGTTGATGGTGATCGGCCAGAACGCCGCGCCGAGCTTCAAACCGCACACCCCGGATCGCCTGCAATTCGCTCGTACCTGCTACGACCACATGGCCGGGACGCTGGCGGTGTTGCTCCACGACCGTTTGCTCGAGGCGGGGTGGCTGGTGGAAACCGACGAGCGCGCTTATCGCTTGAGCGACAGTGGCGAGGCGTTGTTTGCGAGCTTGGGGATTGAGGTGCAGGACTTGAGTGCCTTGCGCCGCAAGTTCGCCTGCCCGTGCCTGGACTGGAGCATGCGTCGGCCGCATGTGGGCGGTTCGTTGGGCGCGGCGTTGTTGCAGATGGCGTTGAAGCGCAAGTGGGTGACGCAGGATCTTGATAGTCGGGCGTTGGCACTGACCGTGGCGGGGCGCAAGGAAATGGGTATGCGGTTTGGTCTTGAGTTGTCGTTAGACGCGAAGGTCAAAAGATCGCAGCCTGCGGCAGTTCCTACAGTAATCGCGTACACCCGATAATTCTCGACCCTGCCCAATCCCTGTAGGAGCTGCCGAAGGCTGCGATCCTTTGATCTTAAGCTTCTGCCCGACGAGGTGCGCTTCTACCACCTTGTAACCCCGAGCTCGGATCTATACTGTATATCCACACAGTAAAGAGCCCGCGCCATGCAAATCATCGACAAGCTCAGCATTCTCGCCGACGCCGCCAAGTACGACGCCTCCTGCGCCAGCAGCGGTGCGCCCAAGCGCAGCTCCGAGGGTAAGAGCGGGTTGGGCTCGACCGACGGCATGGGCATCTGCCACAGCTACACGCCGGACGGTCGTTGCGTGTCGCTGCTGAAAATCCTCCTGACCAATTTTTGTCTCTACGACTGCCAGTACTGCGTCAACCGCCGCTCCAGCGATGTGCCGCGCGCACGCTTCACCCCCGAGGAAGTGGTGACGCTGACCCTGGATTTCTACCGGCGCAACTGCGTCAGCGGGCTGTTTCTCAGCTCCGGGATCATCCGCTCGGCGGACTACACCATGGAACAACTGGTGCGCGTGGCGAAGCTGTTGCGCGAGCAGCACGAGTTTCGCGGCTACATTCACCTCAAGACCATTCCCGAGGCCGATCCGGCATTGATCGAGGAGGCCGGGCGCTACGCCGATCGCCTCAGCGTCAACATCGAACTGCCCACCGACGCCAGCCTGCAAACCCTGGCCCCGGAGAAACAGATCGGTTCGATCAAGCAGGCGATGAACACCATCTACACCGGCGTGCAAACGGTGCTCAACGAACCGCGTTCGGCGAAGTTCGCCCCTGCCGGGCAGAGTACGCAGATGATCGTCGGCGCCGATGACACCGACGACAGCACGATTTTGCACAGCGCCCAGTCGCTGTATGGCAACTACCGCTTGCGGCGCGTCTACTATTCGGCCTTCAGCCCGATCCCCGACAGCCCGAAAAGTGTGCCACTGGCCGCGCCACCGCTGATGCGCGAACACCGTCTGTATCAAGCCGATTTCCTCTTGCGCAGCTACGGCTACAACGCTGATGAATTGCTCAAGGGCCCGGGTAATCTGGCGCTGGACATCGACCCGAAACTGGCTTGGGCACTGCAGAATCGCGAAGTGTTTCCGCTGGACCTGAATCGTGCCGAGCCGTCGTTGATCGCGCGTATTCCGGGCATCGGCCTGCGCACTACCGAGCGTCTGGTGCAATTGCGCCAGCAACGGCGCATCCGCTACGAAGACGTGGCACGCATGCGCTGTGTGCTGGCCAAGGCCAAGCCGTTCATCATCACCAGCGACTACCACCCGCAGCAGGCCGAAGTCACCAGTCATATGCTCTATCAGCAACTGCGCGATCGGCCGCAGCCGCAGCAGATGGGGTTGTGGGGATGATCAATCTCGATTGCGACGACCTGTTCGACACCTGGCGCCAGCAGGCACGCTGGCTGCTCAGTCATGAAGTCGACCCGAGTCTGGTGAGCTGGGCGTCGGAAGGCGTGAGCGATCTGTTTGCCAGTGACGTCTCGGTACCCGAGGGGCAGGGGCCGTTTCAGGCACGCATCCCCCGTGCACTGCTCGATACCCTGGAGCAAGCCGCGCGCTACCGGGGCGACCAGCGCTGGAGTCTGTTGTATGAAGTGCTGTGGCGAGTCAGCCATGGCGATCGCACGGCGATGATGGCCGGCGACAAACTCGGCAGCGAGTTGCAGCGGCGGATCAAGCAGGTGCAGCGCGAAGCCCACCATTTGCATGCGTTCGTGCGTTTCATCGAACGCCCGCAGGATCAGCCAGGCCCGCAATACGTCGCGTGGCACGAACCGGCCCACGACATCCTGCACAGCGCCAGCGAACATTTCATCGGGCGCATGGGCCGTCACTGCTGGTTGATCGCCACGCCGCGTGACGGGGTTTATTACGATGGCGAACAGTTGATTCATCAGCGCCAGTGCCCGGTGGAGTGGCAGCAACTGGCGCAGAACGTCGATGATCCGCATGGCGAGTTGTGGCTGACGTACTACAGCCACATTTTCAACCCGGCGCGGTTGAACGAGAAGGTCATGCAAGGGCACTTGCCGGTACGTTTCTGGAAGAATCTGCCAGAGGGCGAGTTGATTCCCGGATTGATCACCCAAGCGCGGATGGGCAAGCAGCAGAACGGGCAGGCGAGCGGGATAGCCGCGCGAGGCGGGAAGCGGATTGCGCTGAAATAGAAATCAAAGGATCGCAGCCTGCGGCAGCTCCTACAGGATATCTGTGTAGGAGCTGCCGCAGGCTGCGATCTTTTGATTTTGATCCACACAACCAAAAAGCCCCCCATCAATCACTTGATGGAGGGCTTTTGTACATCTAACCGTCAGATCAAACCTTGACGATCCAGCCTGCTGGCGCTTCGATGTCGCCGGTCTGCACACCCGTCAGCTCTTTGTAGAGCCTCTGGGTGACCGGGCCGACTTCGGTTTCGCTGTGGAACACGTGCAGGTGGTCGTTGTAGCTGATCCCGCCGATCGGGGTAATCACTGCAGCGGTACCGCAAGCGCCGGCTTCCTTGAAGTCCGACAGCTTGTCGATCAGCACGTCGCCTTCAATCACTTCCAGACCCAGACGGGTTTTCGCCAGTTCGATCAGCGACAGACGGGTGATGCCTGGCAGGACCGACGGCGAGTTCGGAGTGATGAACTTGTTGTCGTGGGTGATACCGAAGAAGTTGGCCGAACCGACCTCTTCGATCTTCTTGTGAGTCAGCGGATCCAGGTAGATGGCGTCAGCGAAGTGCGCTTTCTTGGCCTGGGAGCCCGGCATCAGGCTGGCGGCATAGTTGCCACCGACCTTGGCCGCACCAGTGCCTTGTGGGGCGGCGCGGTCGAAGCTGGAGATCTGGAAGTTGTGCGGCGTCAGGCCGCCCTTGAAGTAGGCGCCGACCGGGATCGCGAACACCGAGAAGATGAACTCCGGCGCGGTACGCACGCCGATGTTGTCACCCACACCGATCACGAACGGACGCAGGTACAGCGCGCCGCCGGTGCCGTATGGCGGGATGAAGCGCTCGTTGGCGCGAACCACTTCCTTGCACGCTTCGATGAACTGCTCGGTCGACACGTGCGGCATCAGCAGGCGGGCGCAGCTGCGCTGCATGCGCGCGGCGTTCTGGTCGGGACGGAACAGGTTGATCGAGCCATCCTTGCAACGATAAGCCTTCAGGCCTTCGAAGCACTGCTGGCCATAGTGAAGGGCCGTCGAGCCTTCGCTGATGTGCAGCACGTTGTCTTCGGTCAGGGTGCCTTTGTCCCACTCGCCATTGCGAAAGTACGACAGATAGCGTTTGTCGGTCTTGATGTAGTCAAAACCCAGCTTGTCCCAATTGATGCTTTCGTTACCCATGACACCCTCTATCACTGAACAACCGTCGAAACGGTTCAAGGCTTCTGACGTTTTTTTGGATGGGCACAACAATACTTCATTCTTGCGCGGTTTCGCAGCCCGGACTATCGGATGACAGACAGATAATTCCGGTTGCGCCTGAGAATTCGCGAGCAGGCTCGCTCCCACATTTGAAATGCATTCCCATTGTGGGAGCGAGCCTGCTCGCGAAGGGGCCATTACAGCCACCCACCATCACAGGTGCAGCGCATGCCCCAAAGCACGCAACGCCGCTTCCTGCACCGCTTCACCCAGGGTCGGATGCGCATGGATGGTGCCGCCGATGTCTTCCAGACGCGCGCCCATTTCCAGGCTTTGCGCGAACGCGGTCGACAACTCGGAAACGCCTGCCCCGACCGCTTGCCAGCCGACTATCAGATGATTGTCGCGACGCGCGACCACGCGCACGAAGCCGCTTTTTGATTCCAGGGTCATCGCCCGGCCATTGGCGGCGAACGGGAAGCTCGACACGATGCAGTCCAGCCCGGCAGCCTTGGCTTCGTCCGGGGTCTGGCCGACCACCACCAGTTCCGGGTCGGTGAAGCATACGGCGGCGATGGCGGTCGGGTTGAATTCGCGGGATTTGCCGCTGATCAGTTCGGCGACCATTTCGCCTTGAGCCATGGCGCGATGGGCGAGCATCGGTTCGCCGCTGAGGTCGCCGATGGCGTAGACGTTGCGCATGCTGGTCTGGCAGCGGCTGTCGATCTTGATCGCCGAGCCGTTCATGTCCAGATTCAGTGCTTCGAGGTTCCAGCCCTGCGTATTCGGCTTGCGACCGACCGCCACCAGCACCTGATCGGTTTCCAGATTGAGGGTGTCGCCGTTCGGGTCACGCACCTGCAAGGTGCCGTCGAAACCCAGCACGCTGTGCTTGAGATAGAGCTTCACGCCCAGTTGCTTCAGTGCTTCGTGCACCGGTTGCGTCAGCTCGGCGTCGTAGGCTGGCAGGATACGATCCTGCGCCTCGACCACGCTGACCTCGGCGCCGAGCTTGCGGTAAGCGATGCCCAGCTCCAGTCCGATGTAACCGCCGCCGACCACCACCAGACGTTTGGGCACGGACTTCGGTGCCAGCGCTTCGGTGGAGGAGATGATCGGCCCGCCGATTGGCAGGATCGGCAGGTTGACGCTGGTCGAACCGGTGGCCAGCACCAGATGTTCGCACTGGATCCGCGTATCGCCGACTTCCACGGTTTTGCCGTCGATGACTTTGGCCCAGCCATTGATGACCTGGACCTTGTTCTTTTTCAGCAGTGCGGCGACGCCGGTGGTCAGGCGATCAACGATGCCGTCCTTCCACTCGACGCTTTTACTGATGTCGAGGGTCGGCGCAGAGACGCTGATGCCCAGCGACGAATGCTGGCTGTGATGGCGGGTCTGGTGGAACTGCTCGGCCACGTGAATCAACGCTTTGGACGGAATGCAGCCGATGTTCAGGCAAGTGCCACCGAGCGATTGGCCTTCGACCAGAATCGTCGAAATGCCCAGTTGCCCGGCGCGAATCGCCGTGACGTAACCGCCAGGGCCGCCGCCGATGATCAGCAGCGTAGTGTTCAGAGATTGCATGCGAGCCTTACTCCACAAACAAAGTGGCAGGTTGTTCGATCAAGCCACGGATGGCCTGGATGAAGAGCGCCGCGTCCATGCCGTCGACCACGCGGTGATCGAAGGAGCTGGAGAGGTTCATCATCTTGCGGATCACCACCTGGCCTTTGACGACCATTGGCCGTTCGACGATTTTGTTCACGCCGACGATTGCCACTTCCGGCAGGTTCAGCACCGGCGTGCTGACGATGCCGCCCAACGCACCGAGGCTGGTCAGGGTGATGGTCGAGCCGGACAATTCGTCGCGGCTGGCCTTGCCATTGCGTGCGGCGTTAGCCAGACGCGAGATTTCCGCGGCGCTGTCCCACAGGCTGCGCGCCTCGGCGTGACGCACCACCGGCACCATCAGGCCGACATCGCTTTGCGTGGCGACACCGACATGCACCGCGCCGAGGCGGGTGATGACCTGGGCGTCGTCGTCGTAACGGGCGTTCATCTGCGGGAAATCGCGCAGGGCCACGACCAGAGCGCGAACCAGGAATGGCAGCAAGGTCAACTTGCCCCGGCTGGCACCGTGTTTTTCATTCAGATGCGCGCGCAGTTCTTCGATGGCGGTGACGTCGATTTCCTCGACGTAGCTGAAGTGCGCGGCACGCTGGGTGGCGTCCTGCATGCGCTGGGCAATCTTGCGGCGCATGCCGATAACCTGAATCTGTTCTTCATCGTGACGCTGGGCGTACGCGGCAGCTGCCGGCGCCGAAGCGTTCGACTGACCTTGCGCCAGATAGGCTTCGAGGTCTTCGTGCAGCACACGACCGGCCGGGCCGGTGCCGCGTACCAGACGCAATTGAATGCCCAGATCCAGCGCATGTTTGCGCACGGCCGGCGAGGCCAGCGGACGTTCATCAGCCTCGCGGGCAACCATCGGGCCCTGGCAAACCGGTGCGGAACGCGGTGCAGCAGCGGCGGCAGGTTTGCTCTCGACTGCGGCTTCAACTTTCGACGCAGCAGGTGCCTCTTTCGTAGCAACCGGTGCTGGTGCGGCGGATTCCTTCAGGTTTCCGGCGCCTTCAACTTCGATGCTGATCAGCACACTGCCGACCGCCATCACTTCACCCGGCTGACCGCCGAGCGCAATCACCTTGCCGTGCACCGGCGATGGAATATCGACCATTGCCTTGTCGGTCATCACGTCCGCCAGCACCTGGTCTTCAACCACCAGGTCGCCGACCTTGACGTGCCACTGCGACAGTTCTACTTCTGCGATGCCTTCGCCGATGTCCGGCATCTTGATAACGTGCGTGCCCATTCAGACCTCCATGACCCGTTTCAACGCCGCGCCCACTCGGGACGGCCCTGGGAAATACGCCCACTCTTGCGCGTGCGGGTAGGGGGTGTCCCAACCGGTGACGCGCTCGATCGGCGCTTCCAGGTGATGGAAGCAATGCTCTTGCACCAGCGACACCAGCTCGGCGCCGAAACCGCAGGTACGGGTGGCTTCGTGCACCACCACGCAGCGGCCGGTTTTCTTCACCGACTTGACGATGGTTTCCAGGTCCAGCGGCCACAGGCTGCGCAGGTCGATGACTTCGGCGTCAACGCCACTTTCTTCAGCGGCAACTTGCGAGACGTACACGGTGGTGCCGTAGGTCAGCACGGTCACGTCCTTGCCCGGACGGGTGATCGCGGCGACGTCCAGCGGCACGGTGTAGTAACCATCAGGCACTTGGGCCTGCGGGTGTTTCGACCACGGGGTTACGGGGCGGTCGTGGTGGCCGTCGAACGGGCCGTTGTACAGGCGTTTCGGCTCGAGGAAGATCACCGGGTCATCGTTTTCGATGGAGGCGATCAGCAGGCCCTTGGCGTCGTACGGGTTGGAGGGCATCACGGTGCGCAGGCCGCAGACCTGAGTGAACATCGCCTCGATGCTCTGGCTGTGGGTCTGGCCGCCGTAGATGCCGCCGCCGCAGGGCATGCGCAGGGTCATCGGCGCGGTGAACTCGCCGGCCGAGCGATAACGCAGGCGCGCGGCTTCGGAAATGATCTGGTCGGAAGCCGGGTAGACGTAGTCGGCGAACTGAATCTCGGCCACCGGGCGCAGGCCGTAAGCACCCATGCCCACCGCCACACCGACGATGCCGCTTTCGGAGATCGGCGCGTCGAATACCCGCGAGGTGCCGTACTTGGTCTGCAGGCCTTCGGTGCAACGGAACACGCCGCCGAAGTAGCCGACGTCCTGACCGAACACCACCACATTGTCGTCACGCTCAAGCATCACATCCATGGCCGAGCGCAGGGCCTGGATCATGGTCATGGTGGTCGTGGTCATGGCGGTTTCCAACTGAATATTGTTGTTGTGATCGTTCATGTCAGATCCCCAACTGCTGACGCTGGCGCTTCAAGTGCTCCGGCATCTCTTTGTAGACGTCTTCGAACATGGTTGCGGCGCTTGGAATCTGGCCGCCGGCGAGGGTGCCGTACTGTTCGGCCTGTTTCTGCGCGGCAATCACTTCGGCTTCGAGCTCGGCGCTGACGGCGGCGTGCTCTTCTTCCGACCAGTGGCCGACCTTGATCAGGTGCTGCTTCAGGCGGGCAATCGGGTCGCCCAGCGGGAAGTGGCTCCAGTCGTCGGCAGGCCGGTATTTGGATGGATCGTCGGAGGTCGAGTGCGGGCCGGCGCGGTAGGTGACCCATTCGATCATGGTCGGGCCGAGGTTGCGCCGGGCGCGTTCGGCAGCCCAGGCGGAAGCGGCGTAGACCGCATAGAAATCGTTGCCATCGACCCGCAGCGAGGCGATGCCGCAACCAACGCCGCGTCCGGCGAAAGTGGTGGCTTCACCCCCGGCGATGGCCTGGAAGGTCGAGATCGCCCACTGGTTGTTGACCACGTTGAGGATTACCGGCGCGCGGTAAACGTGAGCGAAGGTGAGGGCGGTGTGGAAGTCCGATTCGGCGGTCGCACCGTCACCGATCCAGGCCGAGGCGATTTTCGTGTCGCCCTTGATCGCCGAGGCCATGCCCCAGCCGACTGCCTGAATGAACTGGGTGGCGAGGTTGCCGGAGATGGTGAAGAAACCGGCGTCCTTGACCGAGTACATGATCGGCAGTTGCCGGCCCTTGAGCGGATCGCGTTCGTTGGACAGCAGTTGGCAGATCAGGTCGACCATCGGCACTTCGCGGGCCATCAGGATGCTTTGCTGGCGGTAGGTCGGGAAACACATGTCGTCGATGTTCAAGGCCAGGGCCTGGGCGCTGCCGATGGCTTCTTCGCCAAGGCTCTGCATGTAGAACGACATTTTTTTCTGGCGCTGGGCGACCACCATGCGGTTGTCGTAGATCCGCGTCTTGAGCATGGCGCGCATGCCCTTGCGCAGGATTTCGACCGGCACGTTTTCAGCCCAGGGGCCGAGGGCGTTGCCCTGATCGTCGAGTACACGAATCAGCCCACGCGCCAGGTCGGCGGTGTCGGCAGGTTCGACGTCGATGGAAGGTTTGCGCACCGTGCCGGCATCGGTCAGATGCAGGTAGGAGAAGTCGGTTTTGCAGCCTGGGCGGCCCGAGGGTTCAGGGACGTGCAGACGCAGCGGTTCATACGCTTGGGTCATGGCTTCTACGCTCGATCTTGTGAATTTCTTGTAGTGAGCTGGCAATCATTCTTGGGTGAAAGAAATCTTGTCCTACAACAATCATAGGCCCGGGCCAGAAGAATATTTATCTCTGTTTCGTTGCGCTGGAGACGATTTGCAGATAGAAATTCTGCATAAACATAAAAAACAGGTGGTTTTGTCTCATGCGCAAACTGGACCGTACCGACATCGGCATTCTCAACAGCCTTCAGGAGAACGCGCGCATCACCAACGCCGACCTCGCGCGCTCGGTGAATCTGTCGCCGACGCCGTGTTTCAACCGGGTCAAGGCGATGGAGGAATTAGGCCTGATTCGCGAGCAGGTGACGCTGCTGGATGCCGATCTGCTGGGCCTGCATGTGAATGTGTTCATTCATGTCAGCCTGGAGAAGCAGGTGGAGGAGGCGTTGCAGCATTTCGAAGAGGCGATCTCCGACCGCCCCGAGGTGATGGAGTGCTACCTGATGGCCGGCGACCCGGACTATCTGATCCGGGTGCTGGTGCCGACGATTCAGTCGCTGGAGCGGTTCATGATGGACTTTCTGACCAAGGTCCCGGGGGTGGCGAACATCCGTTCGAGTTTTGCCTTGAAGCAGGTGCGCTACAAGACGGCGCTGCCGTTGCCGGCGAACGGTTTGACCCTCGGCAACTGATCGCCGTCCGGGTTACAGGCGGTCATATCGATAATTCAACTCTGTCGTATGGATCGCCTGCCCGACCGTGAATGTCTGTGCCCAGGGGGCGGGTTCATTCTCCGGGTGGAAAACCAAGTCATCGCAGCGGCTCTGCTGGCCGGCCCGCAGCACGCTGTCGACATTGTTTTTCAGCCTCAGGATCGCTTCGATAAAGGTGGCTTTTCTTCGCGGGACAAATCCCTGTGGTTACGACGAATATCCATATTGCGAAAATCTCCATGGGTTGATTGCCCAGCGAATTCTTGATCGCAGGCTGGAATCTCGCCAGTTCACCAATGTCGACGCGCAGTGTAGGAAAAACCTCGTCGTGAAGCAGATTCTGTCCAGACACGTACCGCCCGCTGCCATTGGCGGGCGGCAACCTGTCATCGGTCAACGTCGATGGAAGGTCTTGGCGAAGATCCAATCGGTTACGCTTGGAGGTCTCGTACTTCCCAGCACTGGGTAGAGCAATGGTAGATAAAGGCTCTGGATGAGCCTGCCGTCACCTCGTACTCAGATTCGCACTGTTCATTTGAATTGCGAATTCGTACATCCGATTGGCCAACTACCCAGATCACGCTCCCGTCAGGTGCCGAATCAGGCAGGAAAGCCACGGACGTTTCCGAGTCAGCCTTGGCGGTAAAGCGAACGAATTTTTCACCGTTGGCGGGCAAGGGAATGTGCGGGTTGTCTGCATCAGACTGATAATCCTGCACCTGTAACTGCCAGCGCTGACTGCCATCCAGACACACAAAGGCCAGGGTATCTCCCTTGATCAGCGTTACGCGTTCAAACGGAACATCGCTGCCTTGCAGAACGAGTTCGCATTCACGGCTCGCGTCCGAACACACCAGCAAGCGATGAGGCTGCTCATCAACGATGAGCGGCAGTTCGACAGTCGGTGCCCAGTGTTTATCATTGATCCGTAATACCAGGTGGCGTGCCGCCTGAGTGTCAAACGCCCCGATGCTGGCGGGAGTCGCCTCCGTGATGTCAGAGAGCCCCAAGACGCGGGCGCGGAACTGATTCGAATAGATGATGTTGTCGACCAGCCGGTGCCGCAGCGAGAAGTCCGAATTGATAATGAAATATTTCATTATGGGATGAGTGGCAGAACCCGCTGCGAACCAGGTCATGATCGAACTCGAAATGTCCTTCGGCACAAAAGTCGGCAATACCATACGTGCCGCTTGAATCGATCTGAGCTCACCGGTCGGTTTGACCTCATTGCCGACGCGCTCGACGAATGCTTTAAGTTCGGAATCAGAAGGCGTATTCGTGCCGATCCAGCGCTGATTTACCCCTGGCCAGAAACTGGAGTCCCTGTTACCTGAGTTATAGGCAATAACTACATTCTTGAATCCTGGCAGAGCCCAAATTTGCGCGATGCTCAACTCTTTATAAGTTGGGGAAATAATCGAATTCCCGAAGTTTGACTTGAGCAAGGCTGAAAGTTCTGCATGAGCGTCGGCGGTGAAGTTCTTGAATTGATGAAAGTCCAGAATGACTATTTCCCTGCGACGATCCCATCCTTGACCATGGTGAAACGATCGAACCCCATCGATAATATCGTTCTTGATTGTGCGGCCATTGTTTGTCGAGTGGAAAATCATGAATCGACGTGGATCTCCGGCCGGATAACCGGAGTAGTGCTGTACCCTGATATCCAGTACTCGAATACCGGCATTCAATTGTTTATGCGGCGAGACATCCTGGCAGACTTCCATACTGGGAGTCTGTTTGGCTTCGTAATCAAAGCCGGAGTTGTGAGTGCCGGGGAGGATTGCCATGTGGATAGGCAAATTCTGTAAACTGCCAGAGTTGCTCATCCAGTGCGTACGATTGTTGTTGAAGGGTTGGCAGATACCACCACTCCAGCTTCCTCCCGGACAAAATCCGCCGTACAGCTCAGGCATGTCGTCCACTGCAGTCAACTCCGGCGCAGAGTCAAAGATGACTTGAGTGTTGATGGATTCAACTTTTGATGCGTCTGAAAGTTCAGGCTTTTCAAAGTTGTCGGCAAGTATATTTGTGTCGTTGTTTTTGTATGCCACCTTTGGTGGCATGTCTGTTGTGATTGTTTTTTTGGGGTTTGCAATGGTGTTCATTTTAACTTCCTCTAATTAAAAATCTGGAGCAAGAGGAAGGTTAACAGTGTTTATAGTTGGTTGGATTTGATTCGTGTTTCTTGGTGTAAATAACGTTATAAGTAAGTGTTCGCGGGTGTGCTTGGTTTGATGTGTTTGACAGGCCAGCAACGAATAAGGCGTTTCTGGCCCGTATAACTTATTCTCATAGTGAGTTGATCGGAATCTTCAGATAGGTCACGCCATTGTCTTCCGCTGGCGGCAGATTCCCCGCCCGCACATTCACCTGAATCGCCGGCAGCAACAGCGTCGGCATGCCCAGCCCGGCGTCACGTTTGATGCGCATCTCGACAAACGCTGCCTCATCAATCCCGTCATGCACATGAATATTGCTCAGACGCTGCTCACCGACGGTGGTCTGGCACTGCGACTCGCGGCCTTCCGGCGGGTAGTCGTGGCAGACGTAGAGTTTGACGCTGGCGGGGAAGGCCAGCAGTTTGTGGATCGAGTTGAACAGTTGATGGGCGTTGCCGCCGGGGAAGTCGCAGCGGGCGGTGCCGACATCGGGCATGAACAGCGTGTCGCCGACCAGAATCTGTTCGCCGTCGATCAGGTAAGCCATGTCTGCCGGAGTGTGGCCGGGGACGTGCAGGGCCGTGGCCTTGAGGTTGCCGATCTTGAACGACTCGTTCGGCGCGAACAGGTGATCAAACTGCGAGCCGTCAACGCAGAATTCCGGTTCCAGATTGAACAGCGCCTTGAACACGTTCTGTACCTTGCTGATCGACTGGCCGATCGCAATCTTGCCGCCCAGTTCGCGGCGCAGGTACGGCGCGGCGGACAGGTGGTCGGCGTGGGCGTGGGTTTCCAGCAGCCATTGCACCTGCAAGTGGTGTTCTCGGACGAAGGTGATGATTTTGTCGGCCTGCGCGGTGCAGGTGCGCCCGGCGGCGCCGTCGTAATCGAGTACCGGATCGACGATTGCACACTGCCCGCCATCGGCTTCATAGACCACGTAGCTGTAGGTCGAGGAGGCGGGGTCGAGGAAAGCTTCAATCTGCGCGGGCATGGACACCAACCTGAACGAGGAAAATGGGTTGCAACACTTTATCTAAAAACATAATGTTCGCAGCTTAAGTGACCTTGAAGGCATCGTGCAAATGCAATCCAGTCTGACCGAATGTGAAGTCGCCCAGTTGCGGGCGTCCGCCTCCAAGGCCTGCGCGCTGCTCAAGGCGCTGGCCAATGAGGATCGCCTGTTGATCCTGTGCCAGCTGACCCAGGGCGAGCGCAACGTCGGCGAGCTGGAAAAAATGACCGGCGTGCGCCAGCCGACGCTGTCCCAGCAACTGGGCATCCTGCGCGATGAAGGGCTGGTGGCGACCCGTCGTGAAGGCAAGTACATCTTTTACGGTCTGGCCAGTCCTGAAGTGATTCAGGTGATGAAGACGCTGTCCGGGTTGTATTGCGGGGCGGTGCTCAAGAGCTGGGGTCACCCATAAATGTCAGCCAACACCTCCATCCCCTGAGGGAGCGAGCCTGCTCGCGAAAGCGGTGTATCAGTCAATACTTTGACCTACTGACACATCGCCTTCGCGAGCAGGCTCGCTCCCACAGGGCATTTGTAGATTGGCCGAAAATCCTTGCATGCAGCAATAAGGAACAAGCAATGAACGATCAACACTGGGGCCCATCCATCAGTGCCGATATCGTGGTCATCGGCGGCGGCACCGCCGGCATCGGCTTCGTCGCCAGTCTGCTCAAGCGTGATCCCACTCTTAAAGTCACTGTGATCGAGCCAAGCGCCCAGCACTACTACCAACCGGCGTGGACGCTGGTCGGCGGTGGCGCCTACGACGTCAAGGACACCGTGCGCCCGATGAGCAAAGTGATGCCGCGTCAGGCCACCTGGATTCAGGCGGCGGTGACTGCGGTTGATCCTGACGCACGTCAGCTCACGCTCAACGATCAACGCCGCGTCAGCTACCAGAATCTGATCGTTTGCCCTGGCTTGCGGCTGGCCTGGGAGAAGATCGAAGGCCTGCAGGAAAGCCTCGGTCAGCACGGCGTAACCTCCAACTACAGCTATCAGCACTCGCAGTACACCTGGGATCAGGTGCAGAAACTGCGTGGCGGCAAGGCGTTGTTCACCCAGCCGGCGATGCCGATCAAATGCGCCGGCGCGCCGCAGAAGGCGTTGTACCTGTCGTGCGATCACTGGCGCAAAACCGGCGTGCTGAACAACATCACCGTCGAGTTCAACCTGGCCGGCGCCGCGCTGTTCGGTGTCGCGACTTTCGTGCCGCCACTGATGAAGTACATCGAAAAGTACAACGCGCAACTGGCCTTCAACAGCAATCTGGTCAAGGTCGACGGCCCGGCGAAAACCGCCTGGTTCGAGGTCAAGGATGCTGACGGCAACCTCACCACACAGGCGAAAACTTTCGATCTGCTGCATGTGGTGCCGCCGCAAGTCGCGCCGGATTTCATCGCCCAGAGCCCGCTGGGCGACGCTGCTGGCTGGTGCGAAGTCAATCCACACAGCCTGCAACATCCGCGTTACCCGGAAGTGTTCGGCCTTGGTGATATCTGCGGCACCAGCAATGCGAAAACCGCTGCCGCCGTGCGCAAACAGGTCGTCGTAGTCGCGGAAAATCTGCTGGCCCTGCGCAAACAACAACCGCTGCCACTGAAGTACGACGGCTACGGTTCGTGCCCGCTGACGGTGGAGAAAGGCAAGGTGATCCTCGCCGAGTTCGGTTACGGCGGGAAGTTGCTGCCGACTTTCGCCCTCGATGCGACCGTGCCGCGCCGCTCGGCGTGGTTCCTCAAGGCGACGCTGCTGCCATGGTTCTACTGGAACGGCATGCTCAAGGGCCGCGAATGGCTGACCGGTTTGTCCAAAGTCGACTGAGAACTCCCTATGTTGCTGGCAAGTCTGTTTGGCGTGTTGATGGGGCTGATTCTCGGGCTGACCGGGGCGGGCGGCGGGATTCTCGCGGTGCCGGCGTTGGTGCTCGGTTTGGGTTGGAGCATGACCCAGGCCGCGCCCGTGGCGTTGTTCGCCGTCGGTAGTGCGGCGGCAGTCGGGGCGATCGACGGCTTGCGTCATGGCCTGGTGCGTTATCGCGCGGCGCTGCTGATTGCCGCGCTCGGCGCGCTGTTTTCGCCACTGGGCATCTATTTTGCGCACCAGTTGCCGGAGAAGATCCTGATGATCCTCTTCAGTCTGCTGATGGTCATGGTGGCCTGGCGCATGCTGCGCCGCGAGCGTGCGCAAGAGGGGCCGAGCGACCACGGCCACGCGAGCTGGGGGCAGAAAAACTGCATGCTCAACGAGCAGACCGGGCGTTTCGACTGGACCGCCAAATGCACCGCGACACTCGCTGCTTTGGGCGCGGTGACCGGTGTGGTTTCGGGCTTGCTCGGTGTCGGCGGTGGCTTCCTGATCGTGCCGGCGTTCAAGCAACTGACCGATGTGCAGATGCGCGGGATCGTCGCCACGTCGCTGATGGTGATCAGCCTGATTTCGGCGATTGGCGTGATCGGCTCGTTTCACGCGGGCGTGCGGATTGACGCTCAGGGCGCGGCGTTTATCGTGGCCAGCATTGTCGGCATGATCATCGGCCGCAAGCTTTGTGCGCGGGTGCCGGCGCGGACGTTGCATGTGGGGTTTGCCAGCGTGTGTCTGGTGGTGGCGGGGTATATGTTGTTGCGTGCCTGAATGTTGGCAGATCAAAAGATCGCAGCCTTCGGCAGCTCCTACAGGAATCGCATTCCCATGCAGGAGCTGTCGAGTGAAACGAGGCTGCGATCTTTCAGGCTGTTACAACACCAAGTGCGGTAGCCACAGGGAAATGGCATTCCCATGTAGGAGCTGTCGAGTGGAACGAGGCTGCGATCTTTCAGGCTGTTACAACACCAAGTGCGGTAGCCAAAGGGAAATGGCGGGGATGTAAGTGACCAGCATCAGCACCAGAAACAGCACGGCATAAAACGGCAGCAGCGCCTTCACGGTGCTCTCGATACTGACCTTGCCCACCGCCGAACCGACAAACAGCACCGCACCCACCGGCGGTGTTATCAGCCCGATCCCGAGGTTGACCAGCATGATCATGCCGAACTGCACTGGATCGACACCGATGCCGAGAATCACCGGCATCAGGATCGGCGTCAGGATCAGGATCAGCGGCGCCATGTCCATCACCGTGCCGAGCAACAGCAGCATGACGTTGATGCACATCAGGATCACGTAGCGGTTGTCCGACAGGGTCAGGAACAGCGTGGTGATTTTCGCCGGAATCTGCATCAGGGTCATGATGTAGCCGAAGCTCGCGGCGAAACCGATCAGGATCATCACGATGGAAATGGTGCGTACCGTGCGGTGCATCAGCTTCGGCAGTTCACGCCACTT
Organism: Pseudomonas sp. B21-051; assembly: GCF_024748795.1. Taxonomy (NCBI): domain Bacteria; kingdom Pseudomonadati; phylum Pseudomonadota; class Gammaproteobacteria; order Pseudomonadales; family Pseudomonadaceae; genus Pseudomonas; species Pseudomonas sp. B21-051. The sequence continues at coordinate 3,560,724 of NZ_CP087166.1, read as the reverse complement.
GTAGTCGCGGTAGATGAACATGGTCACAAAGAACGACCACAGCACGGCGATGGCCGCCGATTCCGTGGCGGTGAAAATCCCCGAGAGGATGCCGCCAAGGATGATCACCATCGCCATCAGGCCCCAGAGGGCTTCACCGACGATTTTCAACGCCTGGCGCATCGGGATGACTTCACCCTTGGGGTAGTCGCGTTTTTTCGCGAAAATCAGGCACAGCACCATCAGGCAGGCGCTCATCAGCAACCCCGGCACGATGCCCGCCATGAACAGCGAGGCAATCGAAACCGTACCACCGGCGGCCAGGGAGTAGAGCACCGAGTTATGGCTGGGTGGCGTGAGCAGGGCTTGCACCGAGCCGCTGACGGTCACCGCGGTGGAGAAATCCCGTGGATAGCCCTTGCGTTCCATTTCCGGAATCAGCACCGAGCCCACCGACGCGGTGTCGGCCACCGAGGAACCGGAGATCGCGCCGAAGAAGGTCGAGGCGACAATGTTGACCAGCGACAGGCCACCGCGCACGAAACCCACCAGCACCCCGGCACATGCCACCAAACGCCGGGACATGCCGCCCTCGGCCATGATCGCGCCGGCCAGGACGAAGAACGGAATGGCCAGCAGCGAGAATTTGTTCACCCCCGACGCGACCTGGATCATCACTGCCTGGAACGGTATGTCGATCCACCATGCACCGATCAGCGCGGCGGCCCCCAGCGCATAGGCGACTGGCATGCCGATGAGGATCAACAGGATAAAACTGCCCAGCAGAATCAGAGCGTCCATTAAGCGCCACCTTCACTTTCTTCAACCAGATCGAACTGCACGACCCGCCGTTTGCTCTGGTCACCGAGCAAGAGTTTTTCCAGGACGAAAACCAGTGTCAGCAAGCCGCCCACGGGAATCGGCAGATAGGTCACGCCAACCCGCAGATCGGGCAGGGCCGCCATGAACTGGTTCCAGGTGGACATGCACAACTTGGCGCCCCAGATGGTCATGAAAATGCAGATCGACGCCATGAGCAGTTGCGAGAATATCGCCGCCGCAGCTCTCAGTTGTGGTGGCATGCGGTCGGTGAGCATGGCCACGGCCATGTGCGCGCCGGCGCGGTAACTGGCGGCGGCACCGATGAAGGTGAACACCATCATCAGCAGGATCGCCGTGGGCTCGGGCCAGCTCGAACCGGTGCCCAGCACGTAGCGGGCGAACACGCCCCAGGGAATCATCAGGGAAATCGCCAGGACGGAAAGACCGGCGACCCAGATGCACGTCATGTAGATCTTGTCGTTGATACGCAGCAGCAGATTCTTCATCGGGTTCCACCGTAACCGGGCGCGCCTGAGTCATCAGGTGCGCCGGGCCTGGTTAATGAGTACGGAGCGGGAGGCATTACTGAACGGCTTCGATTTTCCTGATCAGGTCGGCGTACTTCGCGCCGTACTTTTCCCGCACCGGAGCGGTGGCGTCGTAGAAGGGTTTCTTGTCGACCTCGATGAACTCGACGCCAGCGGCCTTGAGTTTTTCTTCGCTGGCAGCGGACTTCTTGTCCCACAGCACGCGCTCTTCAGCCTGGGCAGCCTTGGCGGCGGTCTTGACCAGCGCCTGTTGTTGCGGGGTGAGTTTTTCCCAGGTGATTTTCGACATCACAATCGGCTCTGGCAGGATCAGGTGTCCGGTCAGGCTGTAGAACTTGGCGTTCTGGAAGTGGTTGTGTTCGAGCAGGGTCGGCGGGTTGTTTTCCGCGCCGTCGATCACGCCGGTCTGCAAGGCGCTGAAGATTTCCCCGGTGTCCATGGCGATACCGTTACCGCCCATGGCGTTCATCATGTCGATGAACATCGGGTTGCCTTGCACGCGAATCTTCATGCCCTTGAGGTCTTCGAGCTTGCGTACCGGTTTCTTGGTGTAGACGTTGCGCGTGCCGCCGTCCATCCAGGCCAGGGCCACGAGGCCGAATTCGGAGTTGGTGATTTTGTCGAGGATCTCGTCGCCCACTGCACCGTCGATGACGTTACGCATGTGTTGATGGTCGCGGAAGATGAACGGCATGTTGAACACGTTCACGTCCGGCACTACCGGGCCGACGATACCCAGGCTGACGCGAGACAGCTGTACCGCGCCGACTTGCATCTGCTCGATGACTTCCTTTTCCGAACCCAGCACGCCGCCGGGGAAGTATTGGAAGGTCAGCTCGCCGTTGGTTTCCCGGGTCAGGGTCTTGCCCATGTTTTCTTCGGCCACCACGGTGGGATAACCGGCGGGATGGATGTCAGCGAATTTGAGTTGCAGGGCCTGGGCGGCGCCAGTGAAGGTGAACATCAGCGGGATTGCAGCGGCCAGCAAGGTGCGTTTGAAGTTCATGGGGGTGAGTCTCCAGTCTTGTTATTGTTGTGTTCAAGGCGCAGCGGTGCAGCAGAGGCGGGTGTTACAGGGAATCGTCGAACAGCGGTTCTTCCAGGCCTTTGACCCCGGGGTTGAGGGCGAACACGCCGCCGGCCAGGGATTGCGGATCGTGGTCGTCGCCGGGACGAATCGAGGTCACGAAGAGGGTGTCCAGGCGGCTGCCGCCGAAGGCACACATCGTCGGTTTTTTCACCGGCACTTCCAGCGAGAAATCGAGGCGTCCGTCCGGGGCAAAACGGTGAATCAGTCCGGCGTCGTTGGCGCAGATCCAGTAGCAGCCTTCGGCATCCACGGCAGCGCCATCCGGTCGGCCGGGGAAATGGTGCATGTCAACGAAGATCCGCCGATTCGACGGGGTGCCGGTCTCGGTGTCGTAATCGAAGGCCCAGATCAACTGCACGTGCGGATGTGAATCCGACAGGTACATCGTCTTGCCGTCAGGGCTGAAGCCGAGGCCGTTGGGCACGATGAAGCCGTCGAGTTGCGCTTCGATCACACCAGACTGCCCGGCGCCGTAGCGGTAGAGCCGGCCTTCGGATGCGTTCAGGCCCATATTCAGCACCATGCTGCCAGCCCAGAAACGGCCCTGGCAGTCGCAGCGACCATCGTTGAGGCGCATGTCTGCTCGGCTGTGCTCAACGGTGGCGAGCCATTCGCTGTCGAGGCTGCCGTCGCTGTGCGGGTGCAGATGAAAAAAGCCGTTCTCCATGCCGGCAACCCAGCCGCCACCGCTGTGACGGGCGATGCAGGCGAGCATTTGCGGGGTTTTCCAAGCCTGCACCTGGCCGGTGTCAGCGCTCCAGCGTTGCAGCCCGCCGTTGGCAATATCGACCCAATACAGCGCGTTTTCCTGCGGCACCCAGACCGGGCTTTCGCCCACGGCGTTGCGCGCATCGACGATCAATTCGGCTTGCATACTCATTCCTTTGCGTCGTTGGCAGAGTGTTCAGTCGCCGAAGGGGCCGGCCGCGACAAACGCGCCGCCCTGATAGATCCGTGCCGGGTCATCGGCGGCGGGCATAGGCTGCGCTTCGACTTTTTCGCGGAACACTTCGGAGCTGTCCCTGGCCTCAAAACCGAGGTGACTGGCGAAGCGGTTGTCCCACCAGACCTCCTTGTTGGCGGACATGCCGTAGACCACGGTATGGCCAACGTTTGGCGTGTACAGTGCGCGTTCGAGCAATTGCGTGAGGTCGTCGAAGCTCAGCCAGGTGTGCATCATTCGGCGGTTCTGTGGCTCGGGGAACGAGGAGCCGATGCGGATGCTGACGGTCTCGATGCCGTAGCGATCGAAGTAGAAACTGGCCATGTCTTCGCCGTAGGACTTGGACAAGCCGTAGTAGCCGTCGGGGCGGCGGGCGCAGCTGGCGTCGAGCGGCTCGTCCTGTTTGTAGAAGCCGATGACGTGGTTGGAACTGGCGAAGATCACGCGCTTCACACCATGGCGGCGTGCAGCTTCGTAGATGTGAAACACGCCGCAGATGTTGGCGCCGAGGATCTCTTCGAACGGCCGCTCCACGGAGACACCGCCGAAATGCAGGATCGCGTCGACGCCTTCGACCAGTTGGTGCACCGCCTGTTTATCGGCCAGATCGCAGAGGACGATTTCTTCGCGATCATCAACGGCCGGGGCGAGAGCCGCGATGTCCGACAGGCGCAGGACATGGGCATAAGGGCGCATACGTTCGCGCAGGACTTTGCCCAGGCCACCGGCGGCGCCGGTCAGCAGCAGACGGTTGAACCGGGCGCGGGGAGTAGAGGTAGACGTCATGGCAATCCCTTACACGTTGTTATTAGGTTTGTTGTAGGTTGTCGTATGACTGCGCTGAAGTATCGGTAGGGTTTCCGGAACTTGTCAACGCGACTTTCGGGGTAAATGACGGAAGGGGCTCATTCACTTTTCAATCACCGCGGCGCCTTCGCTGCAATGCAATCCCCTTGTGGGAGCGAGCCTGCTCGCGAAAGCGCTGTGGCAATGAACATCAAAGGTGAATCTTCCGCGGCCATCGCTGGCAAGCCAGCTCCCACCGGTATCAGCGTTGTTTTCAATGACCGCATTCACCACAAAATCCTGTGGGAGTGGCTTGCCAGCGATGAGGCCGGTCCAGGCAACTCTTGTATCGACTGACACGCCGCCTTCGCGAGCAAGCTCGCTCCCACAGGGAAACCCGGTGTGAGGACTGGCTTTACAACAACGAAATCGGATAGCTGATAAAGACCCGGTTCTCGTCGAACTCATTGGTGCTGAAGTCCCGGCGTATCGTCGCGTTGCGCCATCTCACATTGAGGTTTTTCAGCGGCCCGCTCTGCACGGTGTATCCCAGTTCCGACTCGCGACCCCATTCCTTGCCGTCGGTTATCGTCCCGGTGTGCACGTTGTCGCCGCTGATGTAGCGGTTCATCAGAGTCAGGCCGGGAATGCCGAGGGCGACGAAGTTGTAGTCATGACGCAACTGCCAGGAACGCTCTTTGGCGTTGTCATAACTGGCGTTGTAGCTGTCGTTGGCCAGGGTGCCGCCGCTGGTGCCGTTGACCCGCATCCACGCATCATCGCCGCTGAGTTTTTGCAGGCCGAGATAGAAGGTGTTGCCGCCGTAGCGGGCCGACAGCATGGCAAATGCAGTCTTGTTATCGAGGTCGCCGGCCTGGGCGCTGCCGTCTTCCTTGCCGGTGAAGAAACCGAGGTTGGCGCCCAGCGTCCAGTCGCCCAGCGACTGGCTGTGGCTGAGGTTGAAATACTGCTGCTGGTAGATGTCGCTGAGTTCGGCGTACCACACGCCGACCAGGGTGCGCTTGTCGTTGAAGGTGTACTCGCCGCCGCCGAAGTTGAAACGGTCGGAGGTGAAGGCGCCGCGGCCGTTCATCGACATGTCTTCCATGCTGGCGTCGTTGCGCGGGCTGTTGCCACGGAACTGCCCACCGTAGAGGGTCAGGCCGTTGATTTCGGTGGAGGTGATCTGGCCACCGCGAAAGGTCTGCGGCAACGAGCGGCCATCGTCCGAGCGCAGGATCGGCAGCACCGGCATCCATTCGCCAACCTTCAATTCTGTCTTCGACACCTTGGCTTTGAGTGCTACACCCAGTCGCCCGAAGTTGTCCGCCGGGCGACCGTCATCGTGGATCGGCAACAGTTGCGTACCGCCCGTGCCCTTGCCGCCATCGAGTTTTTGCGAATACATCCCGAGCACATCGAGACCGAAACCGACCGTGCCTTGGGTGAAGCCGGATTTGGCATCGAGGATGAAGTTTTGTGTCCACTCTTCAGCCTTGCCCTGCGGGTAGTTCGGGTTGACGAAGTTGCGATTGAAGTAGGCGTTGCGCAGGTTCAGCGTGGCTTTGCTGTCTTCGAGGAAGCCTTCGGCGTCGGCGCTCATCGGCAAAACCAGGGCGAGGCTGCTGCAGCCGATCAAACTCACGGTGGAACGCGGGCGGGGGATGGAAATACGGGACGTGCGAACGGAATTGCAGACGAGTGTGCTCACTGTGACGCTCCCTGTTACATTTGTTGTTTTTATTATTTGTTATACGTCGTCGTACAACATGGTTGCGGATAGTTGCGAGGTTTTCCGTAAAAGTCAACAGGGCTTTTTACGATGATTTTGCGCGAGGTGGCAGCCCTCCAAATGCTGCAAAGAGGGCTGGTTTCGACGGGTTTACCGGTTATAGAGCGCCTCTGTGTTGTCGATCAGCGGATTTTTCTCGGTCAGGACGATCCGGGCGATCTGGTCCTTGCGCATGAAACTCACCTTCGGATACGCCTGCGCATAGCGGATAAAGCGTTCCATCGCCTCGACCATCGCCGGAGTGCCGCCGATGCGGTCGTGCAGACTCACTGACATCATCCGCCGCTTGCTCGCGCCTTCGGCGTACAGGCGATCAAACTCCAGCACCAATTGCTGATAGAACTGCTCGGCGGAGAAGTGCCGACCCTCGATCAACACGATGTCGTTGTTGCGCAAGGTATACGGCACCACGGCAAATTTGCGCCCACGGACCATGGTCACGAACGGTTCGTCGCGGCTGACATCATCGATGTGGTAGCTGAAGTTCAGGTCTTGCAGGACCTTCAGCGTGTTGGGGCTGCGCCGCAGCCAGTTGGCGTTGTAGCCCAGCGAGCGCTGGCCGGTGAGTTTTTCCAGCGCGTTGACACCGTCGCCGATGAACTGTTTTTCCTGGTCGTAACTCATGTTGTAGGAATCGGCCCAGCGCATGCCGTGGGCTGCCACTTCGTGGCCGCGCTCGGCAATCGCTTTCGCCAGTTCCGGGTGCTTGAGCGCCGCTTCGCCGACCACATGCGAGGTGACCTTGATCCCGGTGCGATCCCACAGGTCGAGCATCCGCCACAAGCCTTCCTTGTAGCCATAATCAAACCAGGTCTGCGCCGGCAGATCAGGGTAGCCCTTGGGCAATGGGCTGCCGGAGAACGGACTTTCTGCCCCCTCGGGCTGGCCGCCGGTTTCGAACTGCATCGACACTGAAATCACCAGTTGCGAACCGTCCGGCCACGGTCGTTCCTGGGCGAAGGCGAGGGCGGGCAGCAACAGTGCGGCAGCCAGAAGGTTTTTCAGCAGGCGTGGGGAGCGTTGCCAGTGGGGCGTGGTCATAACGGGCACCTTGCAGGTTGAGAAGGGCTGCAAGGGTGGCAGTTGCCCGGCGCGGGAAAAATCCGTTGCGGGCGAGAGGACCTTTAAACAGAATTTACGAATCCACCGCAAACCCGTGGGAGCGGGCGTGCCCGCGATAACGGTCTGCCAGTCAGCCTGTTGCCGAGCCGACTGCCGTCATCGCCGGCAAGCCAGCTCCCACAGGATTGTGGGTTTGCCGCAGGATTTGCGGCAAACTCCCGGCAACACAAGCACAAGGCCTTTCAATGGATCGATACGCCCCGCGCGACTGGCAGCCTCACGAGAAGCCCAGCCTGCCCGGTTCCCCCTCGACGCCGCTGCACTCCAACCCCAAGCGCCTGGCCTATGCGCTGGTCGGGTTGCTGGTGGCGGTGACCGGTGGTTTGGGCAACTCGCTGGTTGTCGCCAACCTGCCTTACCTGCAAGGCGCGCTGGGCGCGACCACGGCGGAGATGGCCTGGCTGCCGGCTGCGTACGTGATGACCAACGTGTCGATGAACCTGCTGCTGGTGAAGTTTCGCCAGCAGTTCGGCCTGCGCGCGTTCACCGAAGTGTTTCTGGTGCTGTATGCGCTAGTGACGTTCGGTCATCTGTTCGTCAACGACCTGAGCTCGGCCATCGCGGTGCGGGCGGCGCACGGCATGGTCGGTGCGGCGCTGAGTTCGTTGGGCCTGTATTACATGATCCAGGCATTTCCGGCCAAGTGGCGGTTGAAGGCGCTGGTGCTGGGCCTCGGTGCCTCGCAACTGGCCCTGCCGCTGGCGCGCCTGTTCTCCGAAGACTTGCTGCAGATTGCCGAATGGCGCGGCTTGTACCTGTTCGAATTGGGCATGGCCTTGCTGTCGCTGGGCTGCGTGCTGCTGCTCAAGTTGCCGCCCGGTGATCGCTTCAAAACCTTCGAGCCGCTGGACTTTCTGACCTTCGCCATTCTCGCCAGCGGCGTGGCACTGCTTTGCGCGGTGCTGTCGCTGGGGCGGATCGACTGGTGGCTGGAAGCCAACTGGATCGGCTATGCGCTGGCGGCCTCGATTGCCCTGATCCTCGCGGGCCTGGCGATCGAGCACAATCGCAGTAACCCGATGCTGATGACCCGTTGGCTCGGCAGCGGCACGATGATCCGCCTGGCGCTGGCGGTGACCCTGATTCGCATGGTCACTTCGGAACAGTCCACCGGCGCCGTCGGTTTCATGCAGAACCTCAACATGGGTTATGAGCAGTTGCACAGCCTGTATGTGGTGATGCTGATCGGCAGCGTCGCCGGGCTGGCGACCAGCGCACTGACCATCGACCCCAAGCACCTGCTGATGCCGCTGATCATCTCGCTGGCGCTGATGGCCACAGGTTCGGTGATGGACAGTTTTTCCAACAACCTGACCCGCCCGCAAAACCTGTATTTCAGCCAGTTCCTGCTGGCCTTCGGCAGCACGTTTTTTCTGGGACCGACCATGGTTTTTGGCACCCGCAACGTGCTGACCAATCCGCGCAATCTGGTGAGTTTTTCGGTGTTGTTCGGGATCTGCAACAACCTTGGCGGCCTGCTTGGCGCGGCATTGCTGGGCACGTTCCAGATCGTGCGCGAGAAATTTCATTCCAGTCATCTGGTCGAGCACCTGACGCTGTCCGATCCGCTGGTGGCCGCCCGTGTGCAGAGCGGTGGGTCGGCTTACGGTTCCTTGCTGGCCGACCCGAGCCTGCGCAATCTGGCCGGGATTCGCAGCCTGTCCAACGCGGCCACTCGCGAAGCCAACGTGCTGGCCTATAACGATGTATTCATGCTGATCGCCGTGATTGCGGTGCTGACCATGATCTGGCTGTCCATTCGTGCGCTGTGGCTGATGAGCACCACCAAAGCCGTCGACCCCGCGCCTTCCGTACCTCCTGACGGTGCTTCCAATTCATGACCGAACCGACCACCACAACCACCAATGCCATCGCCGCCACCCCGGAAGGCGTGGCGCCGCCGTCCTCGCCGAACACCGAGCCGCGCTCGTTGCGGGTGCGGATCATCTCGTCACTGGGCTTTGCCGCGATTGCCATCGTCGGTGTGCTGATCGTGCTCTACGCCTGGCAGTTGCCGCCGTTCAGCAGTGCGGTCGAAACCACCGAAAACGCCCTGGTGCGTGGCCAGGTGACGATCATCGGTCCGCAGCTCAGCGGTTACGTGTTCGAGGTGCCGGTGCAGGATTTCCAGTACGTGAAGGCCGGCGATCTGCTGGTGCGCCTGGACGACCGGATTTATCAGCAGCGCCTCGACCAGTCGCTGGCGCAACTGGCGGTGCAGAAAGCCGCGCTGGCCAACGTGGTGCAGCAACGCAACAGCGCCGAAGCGACGATCAAACTGCGTCAGGCCGTGGTGGCCGACAGCGAGGCGCAGTTGCGTAAAAGCGAGGCGGATCTGCGGCGTAACAAGGAGCTGGTGGGTGACGGCTCGGTCTCGAAACGCGAGATGGACGTGACGCTCGCGGCCAACGCACAAGGTATCGCCGCCGTGGCGCAGGCCAAGGCCAACCTCGAAATCGCTCGTCAGGATCTGCAGACGGTGATCGTCAATCGCGGTTCGCTGGAAGCCTCGGTGGCCAGTGCTGAAGCAGCGGTGCAACTGGCGCGGATCGACTTGTCGAATACGCGCATCGTCGCCCCGCGCGACGGCCAGCTCGGACAGATTGGCGTGCGCCTGGGCGCTTACGTCAACTCCGGGGCGCAACTGATGGCGTTGGTGCCGAACCAGAAATGGGTGATCGCCAACATGAAGGAAACCCAGATGAACAACGTGCGCGTCGGGCAGCCGGTGCGCTTCACCGTCGATGCGCTGAACCATCGCAAGTTCACCGGCCATGTGCAGCACATTTCACCCGGTACCGGCTCGGAATTCGCCCTGTTGCAGGCCGACAACGCCACCGGCAACTTTGTGAAAATCGCCCAGCGCGTACCGGTGCGGATCACCATTGATGAGGGGCAGCAGGAAGAGGAACGCTTGCGCCCGGGGATGTCGGTGGTGGTCAGCATCGACACCGCAGCGGGCGACACACAACCGCATTAAGAGCAAAAAGATCGCAGCCTTCGGCAGCTCCTACAGGGAATCGCATTCCAATGCAGGAGCTGCCGAAGGCTGCGATCTTTTGCTTTTCAGGCTGCAATCATCGGCGGCAAAGTACCGAGCAGGGAGACCGCAGCAACGGCACCCATCCCCAACAACCACTCCAGCACCACACTGCGCTTGAGCGCGCCCATTCGTTGCTCGCAATCGTCAATCCGCAAGCGATTGAAGAGCGCCAGCGCGAGCATGCCCAGCACCAGCAACGCCTTGATCAGCAGAATCAAGGCAAACCCACTGAACAGCGGCGTCGGCCACCATTGCCCGGTCAGTACGCGCACGTTGATCAACCCGGTGATCAGCAGCCCGCCGACGATGGCATAACCGACGCCGCTGAAGCGCTGCAGGATCCGGCTCATCGCTTCACTCGGTTGACGCAGGATCAAAACCAGCAGCAACAGCCCGCCGAGCCACGCCGCCACGCATGCCAGATGAACGATCTGATTGAGAATCAGCAGCTGCCCGCTGAGCCCATCGAGCATCGCGCCGTGACCGACCGGCGCCAGCGTCGCCAACAACAGCGCGCTCAAGCCCAGGCGCAGCGGCACGCTCGAGCGCCACGGCGTGAACAGCAACGCTAGCAACAGCGCGTTGATCAGCAGATGCCAACGCCAGACCTGGCCGAAAAACGTGTTGCCGAGCACCACGCCAATGGTCGTCGGGTCGAACGCGGCCGCCGCCGAACCGGCCATGCTCGCGGTGATCAACAGTGCCCAGGTGACACCGCTGAGCAGCGCAATCGCGGTCAGCCAGCGCGCCATTTGCGCCAGATGCCGATCCAGTGTCGGCACTGGCGTCTTGAGCAGCAACGGCCGGAACAGCCAGGCGCCGAACAGCATCAACACCGCGCTGAAATGCACAAAGCGGCACAGCACCAGCGCTTCACTCATGAATTACTGGCCAACCTTGAACTGGTAGGCGCCTTCGCTCTTGTGTGTGTCGACTGACACCGCGTGCCATTCGACTTTGTATTCACCGGCGCCGAGCGGTGCGGCGGGGGTGACGATCAGGGTTTTCTTGTCGCCTTCGGTGCTCAAAGGTTTGATTGCGACCGGGGCGCCGTCGTGGGTCAGGCTGACTTTGGTGAAACTGGCTTCGACGCCTTCAGAAAAGGTCAGGCGCAGATCGGCCGGCGCGGCTACGGTGCTGTCGGCGGCCGGGGTGGCGCTTTTCAAGTGGGCGTGGGCGAAAACCGAAGATGCGGCGAACAGCGAAGCGAGTAGGGCAGTGGTGGTCAGGACGTTCTTGAACAGCATCGCGGATACCTCTGAGGCAGGACAAAGAAACGCCAGTTTAGCCATGCGCCGACCTTCATACGAAGTTTTGTTTGCGGCGGTCGCCCCGAGGCCAGAGCGGATGCTAGTCTTCAGCAACGTCGTTGTCAGGGAGCCCTCATGGGCAATCACAAGATCGAGATCCGCCGCAGTAACGTCGAGAAAATCCTGTTGGCGGCGGAAAAAGTCTTCGCCGAAAAAGGCTTCGGCGGCACCGCCATGGCCGACATCGCCGCCGAAGTGCAACTGCCGCGCTCCAACCTGCATTACTACTTTTCCACCAAGAGCGAACTGTACAGCGCGGTGCTGTTCGACCTGCTGGAAGTGTGGAAGCAGGACGCACTGTGCTTCGAGATGTTCGATGACCCGCGGGTGGTGCTCAGCAGCTACATCCGCGCCAAGATGAACCACTCGCGCAGCCGGCCGTATGGTTCGAAAGTCTGGGCCAACGAAATCATCCACGGCGCGCCAACGTTAGGTGAGGCGTTGGATCTGAGCCTGTACGACTGGGCAAAAATGAAGGAAGCGAAGATCCGCCAGTGGGTCGAGGACAAGCGGATTCTGCCGGTGGAGCCATCGAGCCTGCTGTACATGATCTGGGCCTCGACCCAGCATTACGCCGACTTCGATCATCAGGTGAATATTCTCAACGAGCATCAGCCGCTGTCGGACATGCAGTTCGAGCGGGCGGTGCAGACGGTGACCAGTGTGATATTGCGCGGGATCGGGTTGGAACCCTGATTGATGGGTTGAAACCGATGGCTCATTCGCGAGCAGGCTCGCTCCCACAAGGGAATGCATTTCAAATGTGGGAGCGAGCCTGCTCGCGAAGGCGCCAGTTCAGACGCTACCTGCCCTATGCTGAGACATGGTACGGATTCCTCGGATCATGATTCCAGTCCAGAAACGGCTTGCCGGTCTCCATCGGCACCATCTCGATGCAGTCCGCCACCGGACAGGTGATCTGGCACAGATTGCAGCCCACGCACTCATCATCGATCACTTCATATTTATGCGTGCCGTCGGCCTGTTTCAGGCTGCTGATCGCCTGGTGTGAAGTGTCTTCGCAAGCAATGTGGCAACGCCCGCAACCAATGCACGCGTCCTGGTCGATCTTCGCGATGACCTGATAGTTGATGTCGAGGTACTTCCAGTCCGTGGTATTTCCCACTGCGCGCCCGGAGAACTCGGCGATGTTGGCGTAGCCTTGGCTGTCCATCCAGCGCGACAGCCCGTCCTTCATCTCCTCGACAATGCGGAAGCCATGGAGCATCGCCGCGGTGCAAACCTGCACCGCGCCGCTGCCCAGCGCCATGAACTCCGCCGCGTCACGCCAACTGCCAATGCCACCAATGCCGCAGATCGGCAGGCCCTGGGTCTGTGGATCACGGGCGATTTCGGCGACCATGTTCAGCGCGATCGGTTTGACGGCCGAACCACAGTAACCGCCGTGGGTGCTTTTGCTGCCGACGGTGGGCAGGGCGACCATATGCTCCAGATCGACGCTGGTGATCGAGTTGATGGTGTTGATCAGCGACACCGCATCGGCGCCACCGCGATGGGCAGCACGGGCGGCGACGCGGATGTCGGTGATGTTCGGTGTCAGCTTGACGATCACCGGCAGCGAGCAATAGGTCTTGCACCACCGAGTGACCTGCTCGACGTACTCCGGCACCTGACCGACCGCCGCGCCCATGCCGCGCTCGGGCATGCCGTGCGGGCAACCGAAATTCAGCTCGATGCCATCGGCGCCGGTGGCCTCCACCAGCGGCAGGATGTGTTTCCACGATTCCTCGACGCACGGCACCATCAGCGAGACGATCAGCGCACGATCCGGCCAGTCCTTCTTGACCTGGGTGATTTCGCGCAGGTTGATCTCCAGCGAGCGGTCGGTGATCAGTTCGATGTTGTTGATGCCCAGCACTTCACGGTTGTTGCCGTAGTGTGCCGAGTAGCGCGACGAGACGTTGACCGCTGCCGGATCCTCGCCGAGGGTTTTCCAGACCACGCCCCCCCAGCCGGCCTCGAAGGCGCGCACGACGTTGTAGGCCTTGTCGGTTGGTGGCGCGGAGGCCAGCCAGAACGGATTGGGCGCTTTGATACCGGCGAAGACTATCGAGAGATCGGCCATTTACGCAGCCTCCACGTTGAGCATCAGTTGCGCGTTGATCGCCTCGGCGGCGAGTTTGCCGTGCTGTACGGCTTGCACGGTGAGGTCCTGATCGAGGCTGGTGCAGTCGCCACCGGCATACACGCCGGGAATGCTGGTGCGCAGGTTGTCGTCGACCTGAATCCGTTCGCCCTGACGCTTGAGTTCACGGGCCAGCGGGTCGGCGAGGGCGCTGCTGTCGAAGGCCTGGCCGATGGCTTTGAAAATCGCGTCAGCGGCCAGCTCGAAAGTTTCGCCAGTGGTTTGCAGGCGACCGTCGACCAGATCAGTGCGGGCGAAACGCATGCCGCGCACCTTGCCTTGCGCGTCGAGCAGCACTTCCTCCGGTTGCGCCCAGGTCAGCAGGCGCACCTGATTGGCTTTGGCGATGTCTTGTTCGTGACCGGTGGCGCCCATGTCCGCCGCGCCCCGGCGATACACCAGATTCACGTCACGCGCTCCGAGGCGGGCCATCTGCACGGCCATGTCGATCGCGGTGTTGCCGGCGCCGAGGACGATGCAGCGTTCGGCCAGTGGCAGTTGCGTCAGATCATCGGCCTGGCGCAGTTCACGGATGTAATCGGTGGCGGCGAGCAGGCCGGGGGCGTCCTCGTGAGCCAGGCCGAGCTGTTTGCTGGCGTTGAGGCCGAGGCCGAGGAACACCGCGTCGAACTGCTGATGCAGCTCGCTGAGGGTCAGATTCTCGCCAAGTTTCTGCCCGTGACGGATTTCGATGCCGCCGATCTGCAGGAGGAAATCCAGCTCCTTCTGCGCGTAGTCGTCGACCAGTTTGTACTTGGCGATCCCGTATTCATTAAGGCCGCCAGCCTTCTCCCGTGCTTCGAAAATCACCACGTCATGCCCGTGCATCGCACTGCGGTGGGCGCAGGACAAACCCGCTGGCCCTGCGCCGACCACGGCGATGCGCTTGCCGGTGCTGGCCGCACGCTGGAACGGGTGCTCGGTGAAGTGCGCGTTGTCCACGGCGTAGCGTTGCAACAGGCCGATCAGCACTGGTGCGCATTCCTGGGCGTTGTTGCGCACGCAGGCTTGCTGGCAGAGGATTTCTGTCGGGCAGACCCGGGCGCAACTGCCGCCGAGGATGTTCGCCGAAAGAATTTTCTGCGCTGCGCCGGGCACGTTGTCCTGATGGATGTTGCGGATGAACGACGGAATGTCGATCTCGCTCGGGCACGCGTTGACGCATGGCGCGTCGTAGCAATACAGGCAGCGCGAGGCTTCCAGATGCGCCTGCCGGGCGTTGAGCGGTGGCGCCAGATCGGTGAAATGGCCGGCGAGGGCGGCCGCGCTTTCGTGCGGGTGCGGGAGATGGTTCAGGGTCTCGATCACGGTTTTGTGCCTCACGGTAACTGCCTCTATCGGGCATTGGTCAATTTCCCGTGTAGGAGCTGCCGAAGGCTGCGATCTTTTGATCTTGGTGTTAAAGATCAAGATCAAAAGATCGCAGCCTTCGGCAGCTCCTACAGGGGAATGCATTTCAAATGTGGGAGCGAGCTTGCTCGCGAAGGCCGAAGGCCTGGATTTCAGCGTTTCACAGCCGTCGGCTTGTGCCTCTCAGCCCGCTTGCTCAGCAAATCAAACACCGCCGGATACGCCGGCCGTTCGATGTACCGCCCGGCCCCGCGTTCGGCGCGCAGGTCGCCGTCGGCCCAGACCACTTTGCCCTGGCTGACGGTATGGCTCGGCACGCCGCGCACGGTCTTGCCTTCGAAGATGTTGAAGTCCACCTGCTGATGGTGGGTCTTGGCGGAAATGGTGCGGGTGCCGTGCGGGTCCCACAGCACCAGGTCGGCATCGGCACCGACGCGGATCGCGCCTTTGCGCGGGTAGAGGTTGAAGATTTTCGCGGTGTTGGTGGAAGTGAGGGCAACGAAATCCTGCATCGACAAACGTCCGCTGTTGACCCCTTCATCCCACAGCAACGCCATGCGGTCTTCAATGCCGGCGGTGCCGTTGGGGATCTTACTGAAGTCGTCGCGTCCGGCGGCTTTTTGCTCGGCGCAGAAACAGCAGTGGTCAGTGGCGGTGGTGTGCAGATTGCCGCTTTGCAGACCGTGCCACAGCGCTTCCTGATGGCCGCGCGGGCGAAACGGCGGGCTCATCACGTAGCCGGCGGCGGTCTGCCAGTCCGGGTGCTGGTAGACGCTGTCGTCGAGCAGCAGATGCCCGGCGAGCACTTCGCCGTACACCGGCTGGCCCTTGCTGCGGGCATAGGTGATTTCGTCGAGGGCTTCCTTGGTTGACACGTGCACCAGGTACAACGGCGTGCCGATGGTTTCGGCAATGCGAATCGCCCGGCTCGCCGCTTCGCCTTCCACCTGCGACGGCCGCGACAGCGGATGCGCTTCCGGCCCGGTAATGCCCTGGGCCATCAGCTTGCGTTGCAGGTGATAGACCAGTTCGCCGTTTTCCGCGTGCACGGTCGGCACGGCGCCGAGTTCCAGGCAGCGTTCAAAACTTGCCACCAGCGTGTCGTCGGCGGCCATGATCGCGTTCTTGTAGGCCATGAAATGTTTGAAGCTGTTGATCCCGTGATGGCTGACCAGCTCGGCCATTTCCTCACGCACTTGCTCGCTCCACCAGGTGATCGCGACGTGGAAGCCGTAGTCCGATGCCGACTTCTCGGCCCAGCCGCGCCACTGGTGAAACGCTTCCATCAACGACTGCTGCGGATTGGGAATCACGAAGTCGATGATTGAGGTAGTGCCGCCGGCCAGACCTGCGGCGGTGCCACTGTAGAAGTCTTCACTGGCCACGGTGCCCATGAACGGGAGTTGCATGTGGGTGTGTGGATCGATGCCGCCGGGCATCAGGTATTGGCCGCTGCCGTCGAGCACTTCGGCACCGGCGGGAATATCCAGATTCTGACCAATGGCTTTGATCACGCCGTCGGCGCAATAGACGTCGGCGCGATAACTTTCATCATGGGTAACAACGGTGGCGCCACGGATCAACAGAGACATTCCGAGTTCCTCGCAGGCATGACCGACTTGTGCCGGTTCTAAATGTTTTATTGATGTACAACGCTGATCGGCTTATTCCTGTCAGTGCTGTCAGGAATAGAAGCTAGTCGCAGTTCTTCAATTGATCAAGATTATTTTTTATAAGCTTATGTCTGTTTTAAGTGTATGAAAAATAACGATAAAAAACATAAATCACCAAAATGGTGAGGCTGTTCACCATTTTGACGCACTTGACAGGATGGAAATATGAGCAAGATTTCCTATGTGAAATCAGCCGCTTGAAGTTGAGCTGCGGCTGATTGCTCATGATGAAAAAAAGTGCAGTGCACCAGATTGAGTCCTGACAGTTCGAACAACTTGGCAAACGTTTAGCCTGAGCGTGCAGACAAGTTTTCGCGGGCTCTTTCGGTGAATAATTAAAACCGAGAAATATCAGAAAGTTGCAATGCGTTTGTAGCACCGCCTGAGCGTCAGACGAAGTACCCGGCACGTTTATTGATGCCGCCGCTGACACCATGGCCGGTACACGAAAGTTGTCAGTTCCTCCGGCCATCGTCCGGCTCGCACCCCGTGTGCAGCCGCCTGATGAGCAAAAAAATAATCAGAAGAACAGTGGAGCGGCCATGCACCAGAACAGATCGCAAGTGACCGAGCGCGACGGCTTGTTCGAACTCGAAGCCGGCAGCGACGTCCTCGACAGTCCCCGTTACAACCACGACATGGCACCGACCAAGGTGCGCGAGCGAACCTGGAACAAATGGCACATCACCGCGCTGTGGGTCGGCATGTCGGTGTGCGTGCCGACCTACACTCTCGGCGGCGTGCTCACCGCGTATTTCGGACTGACCGTCGGCGAAGCGCTGATGGCGATTCTGCTGGCCAATGTCATCGTGCTGATCCCGCTGACGCTCAATGCGTTCCCCGGCACCAAGTACGGCATTCCGTTCCCGGTGCTGCTGCGCTCGTCGTTCGGCGTGCTTGGCTCGAACGTGCCGTGCCTGATTCGTGCGCTGGTGGCGTGCGGCTGGTTCGGGATTCAAACGATGTTTGGCGGATTGGCGATTCACCTGTTTCTCGGCTCGATCTTCGAGGGCTGGAAGTCCCTCGGCGGCACGGGGGAGGTGATCGGCTTCATGATCTTCTGGTCGCTGAACCTGTGGGTGGTGATCCGTGGCGCCGAGTCGATCAAATGGCTGGAAACCCTGTCCGCGCCGCTGCTGGTGGCGGTCGGCATTGGCCTGCTGGTGTGGGCGATGCCCAATGTGTCGATGACCGAGTTGCTGGCGATTCCACCGAAACGCCCGGAAGGCGCCAGTGTGGTCAGTTACTTTGCCGCCGGGCTGACGGCGATGGTCGGCTTCTGGGCCACGCTGTCGCTGAACATTCCCGACTTCAGCCGCTACGCCAAGAGCCAGAAGGACCAGATACTCGGGCAGATTTTCGGTCTGCCGCTGACCATGTTCCTGTTCGCTTCGCTGGGTGTGGTGATGACCGCTGCGTCGGTGAAACTGGTCGGCGTGACGGTGTCCGACCCGGTGAGCCTGATCGGCCATATCCAGAGCCCGCTGTGGGTCGCGGTGGCCATGGCGTTGATCATCATCGCCACGCTGTCGACCAATACCGCAGCGAACATTGTCTCGCCGACCAACGACTTCCAGAACATCGCACCCAAGGTGATCAACCGCACCAAAGCGGTGTTGCTCACTGGTTTCGTCGGGCTGGCGTTGATGGCCCACGAGCTGCTGAAAAAACTCGGGCTGATCGTTTCCGATGTCAGCCTGGAAACCGTGTATTCCAACTGGCTGCTGGGCTATTCGAGCCTGCTCGGACCGATTGCCGGGATCATGGTGGTGGACTATTTCCTGATCAAGAAACAGCAACTGGACCTGGCCGGGCTTTATCGCGACGACGTCTATCCGGCGTGGAACTGGGCCGGGTTCACCGCGTTTGGCGTGCCGGTGGTGCTGACCTTGCTGTCGCTGGGCAGCGATGCGTTCAGCTGGTTTTACAGCTACGGCTGGTTTACCGGTTCGGCGCTGGGTGGGGTGATTTATTACGGGTTGTGTTCGATGCGAAGCAGCCCGTCTGTTGTGAAATCTTCGGTGTGAGGAATGGCCCCTTCGCGAGCAGGCTCGCTCCCACATTGGAATGCGTTCACTTGTGGGAGCGAGCCTGCTCGCGAAGATGGCCTGACTAACGCCAGAGATGTAGCTGAATAAATTCATAAGAAACTGCCTGAGGAGATCAACATGAACGCAGCCGTAGACGTTCTGCAATCCACCCATCAGCACATCAACCGCGACCGCCTCTGGGCCTCGCTCATGGAACTGGCCAGGCTCGGTGCAACGGTCAAGGGCGGGGTCTGTCGCCTGGCCCTGACCGACCTCGACCGTCAGGCCCGTGACCTGTTCGTGCAGTGGTGCAAGGACGCCGGGTGCAGCGTCACGGTGGATGAAGTCGGCAACATCTTCGCCCGTCGCCCGGGGCGCAATCCGAACTTGCCGCCGGTGATGACCGGCAGCCACATCGACACCCAGCCCACCGGCGGCAAGTTCGACGGCTGCTTCGGCGTGCTCGCTGGCGTCGAGGTGCTGCGCACCCTCAATGACCTCGGCGTGGAAACCGAAGCGCCGCTGGAAGTGGTGGTCTGGACCAACGAGGAAGGCTCGCGCTTTGCTCCGTGCATGATGGGCTCCGGGGTGTTCGCCGAGAAATTCACCCTCGAAGAAACCCTGGCCAAGGTCGATGCCGACGGCGTCACCGTTGGCGAGGCCCTGAATGCGATCGGTTACGCCGGGTCGCGCAAGGTCAGCGGACATAAGGTCGGTGCCTATTTCGAGGCACACATCGAGCAAGGCCCGATCCTCGAAGACGAGCAGAAAACCATCGGCGTGGTGCTCGGCGCCCTCGGGCAGAAGTGGTTCGACCTGAAACTGCGCGGCGTCGAAGCCCACGCCGGGCCCACGCCGATGCACCTGCGCAAGGACGCGCTGGTCGGCGCCTCGGTCATCGTTGGTGCGGTCAACCGCGCCGCCCTCGGCCATCAACCCCACGCCTGCGGCACCGTCGGTTGCCTGCAAGCCTACCCCGGCTCGCGCAACGTCATCCCCGGCGAAGTGCGCATGACCCTCGACTTCCGCCATCTGCAACCGGAGCGGCTGGACTCAATGATCGCCGAGGTGAAACAAGTCATCGACGCCACCTGCGAAGAACACGGCCTGACCTATGAACTGACCCCGACTGCAGACTTTCCGCCGCTGTACTTTGAAAAGGGCTGCGTCGAGGCGGTACGCGGCGCAGCAAAAGGTCTGGGCCTGTCGCACATGGACATCGTCAGCGGCGCGGGACACGACGCCATCTTCCTCGCCGAACTCGGTCCTGCGGGGATGATCTTCGTACCCTGCGAAGGCGGGATCAGCCACAACGAAATCGAGAATGCCACGCCGGATGATCTGGCGGCCGGGTGTGCGGTGTTGTTGCGGGCGATGCTGGCGGCTTCGGCGATGGTGGCGGAGGGGCAGCGCGCCGCCTGAAGATCAAAAGATCGCAGCCTGCGGCAGCTCCTACAGGGATTTTTATCCATCTCTGTAGGAGCTGCCGAAGGCTGCGATCTTTTCGTGTTGCAGGACGATATGGTGTGATCAACCGGGCCGGTCATTCTTGCCCGCAGTGCCCTGGCGTCTGTCAGGGCCGCCGGGGTTGCCAACATCCAGCAACCGTCGTTCGACCAAAACATTCTCCAGTGCCTGACGCTCGACCGGCGCCATTTGGTGTTCGCGCTTCTTCAGCTCCAGCAGAATCGGGCTGGACCAGGTGCGATAAGTCTGTTCGATGTTGCGACGCGACGTCATCAGTCTCTCCTTGATCAAGAGCCCGGTGAAGCTGGCAGGGACTCAATCCGATGAGGGGGTAACCTTAGTCGAGAATCCCCGAATCCGCGAATGTGGCGCAATCCCTGTGGGAGCGAGCCTGCTCGCGAACGCGGTGGATCAGCTCAACAGTTCAGCGGCTGACACTCCGCTTTCGCGAGCAGTCTCGTTCCCACAGGTTTTCGTATCGCCTGCAAGTCAATCGTCGATATTCATCATCGCCTGCACACCTTCCCACGCCTCGGCGCGCATCCGCTCAATATCCAGCCCCGGAATCACGCCGTTATCGACCACGATCCGCCCGCCCACCAGGCTGTATTTCACCGTGATCGGTTCCCCCGCGACGACCGGTGCAACCGCGCAATCGTGGAAACCAAAGAACCGTGGATGATCAAGGCTGTAGATCACCAGATCCGCCGCTTGTCCGATTTCCAGCGTACCGACCGCGCCCAGTCCCAATACCTGCGCGCCGCCCCCAGTGCCCCAGTGGATCACGTCTTCGGCAGTGGTCGCCGACGCGCCTTGTTCGGCGCGGTGGATCAGCCACGCGGTGTTGGCTTCGCCGACCATGCTTCCGGATTCGTTGGACGCGACGCCGTCGACGCCAAGGGAGATCGGCACGCCAGCCTCGTACATTTGCGGCACGGGCGCGACGCCGCTGCCGAGGCGGGCGTTGCTTACCGGGCAGTGCGAGACGCCGGTGCCGGTCTGGGCGAGCATGCGGATTTCGCCGGGTTGCAGGTGCACGGCGTGGGCGAACCAGACGTCGGGGCCGAGCCATTCGTGTTCGGCGACGAACTCCACCGGCAGGCAGTTGTATTTTTCGCGGCAGAAATTCACGTAGTTCTGCGTTTCCGACAGGTGCGTGTGCAGGCGCAAACCGAGGCCGCGCGCGGTGTGCGCCAGTTCGCGCAGCAGAGTCGGCGGCAGCGAAAAAGTCGGTGTGGTTGGGGCAACGACCACCCGGCGCATGGCGTCCGGGGTGTCCTGGTGATACAGCGATTTCAGCCGCTCGATATCGCCGACCATTTGCTCAAGGCTTTCCGGTTGCAGCGCGGTTTTCGAGAAGCCCGGATGGGCGCTGGCGGATTCCAGCGCGCCACCGCGACACAGAACAAAGCGCAGGCCGAATTCGTCCGCCAGGTCGAATAGCAGGTCCCCGGTCTCGGTGGTGCCGTGGGCGTGGTAGAGATAATGATGATCGGCGCAGGTCGTCACCCCGGACAACAGCAATTCGACCATGCCCAGTCGAGCGGCGATCCGCGCCAGTTGCGGGGTAAAGCGGTTCAGGCGTGGGTAGGGCACGCTTGCCAGCCAGCCTTGCAGATCCTGATTCAAGCCTTCGGGCACGGCTTTGAGCAGGTTCTGGAACAGGTGATGGTGAGTGTTGATCCAGCCCGGATAGACCACGCAGTTGCGTGCATCGATCACCCGCTCGCCGGGTTGCGCTTGAAGGTCGGCGGCCATTTCGGCGATGCGGCCGTTGACCACACGAATGTCCACCGCACCGGCCCGGACTCGCGGGCCACGCAGGCCGGTCATCACCGCGAGCGGGTTTTTGATCAGGATGTTTTGAAGTTGAGTCATGGGCAGGCTCCAGTCAGAGAATGTGCGAGGCGGATTTACCGGGTGTGGTGTCTGGCACGCTGACGCCGTTGAGCGCCGCGTTGAGCAGCACCGACACCAGGCAGGCGATGACCACGCTGCTGTGCAGGAACGGCTGTGACCACTCGGGCATTTGTTTGAACAAAGAAGGCGCGAGCACCGGCACCAGCGCGGCGGCGATGGTGAAACCGACGATCAGCACGTTGAAGCGATTGCGCTCGTAATCGACCTTGGCCAGGGTCTGAATCCCCGCTGCCGCGACCACACCGAACATGGCAATGCCGGCACCGCCCAGCGCCGCGGTGGGCATCGACGCGATGATCGCCCCGGCCTTGGGCACCAGCGCAATCGAACACATCAGCAGGCCACTGACGGCGACCACCCAGCGGCTGCGCACACCGGTCAGGATCACCAGACCGACGTTTTCCATGAAGGCGATAAACGGGAATGCGGCGAACATCCCGGCGATGGTGCTGGCCAGGCCATTGGCGCGCAGGCCATTGACCACTTGCTGGTCTTCCACCGGTTTGTCGACGATGTCGCCGATGGCCACGAACAGCCCCATCGACTCGACCATCTGCACGATCATCACCACCACCATGGTCGCGATGGGGATCAGGCTGAACGTCGGCAGGCCGAAGTAGAACGGGTAGGGCACGGTCAGCCACGGCGCCTCTTCGGCGCTGTGAAAATTGCCCATGCCCAGACCGTAGGCCAGACCGGCGCCGACCAGCATCCCCACCAGCACCGCCATGTTGCGCAGCAACGGACTGCCATAGCGATTGACCAGCAGAATGGTCAGCAGCACCACCACCGCCACCGCGAGAAATGCCGGGGCGCCGAAGTTGCTCGCGTTGCGCCCGCCACCGACCCATTCATAGGCGATCGGGAACAGCTGCAAGCCGATCACGGTAACGATGCAGCCGGTGACCACCGGCGGGAAAAACCGCCGTAATCGGCCCACGAACGGCGCCATCAGCATGGTGAAAATACCGGCGCCGATCACCGCGCCGCAGACTCCGGCGAAGCCCACTTCGGGGTTGCTGCCGATGGCGATCACCGGGCCGACGCTGCTGAACGCCACGCCTTGCAGGATCGGCAGGCGTACGCCGAATTTCCAGAAGCCGACGGTTTGCAAAAGAGTGGCAATGCCGGAGCAGAACAGCGTGGTACTGATCAGCACCACGGTGTCGGCGTGGGACATCTTCAGGGCACTGGCGACGATCAACGGCACGGCGATGGCGCCGATGTACGAGACGGCCATGTGTTGCAGGCCGAGGGTGAGCATCTGTCGCACCGGCAGGACGCGGTCGACGGGGTGCACGGTGGAGGAAGGAGTGGCTGACGACATGGGGAATCACCTCTAGCTGTTGTTATTCGGTACAGAGGGGTATTCGTCTGATGCCGATCAATTGATTGACGCCGTGATGAGACACCTGTGGCGAGGGAGCTTGCTCCCGCTGGACTGCGCAGCAGGCCCATGCTGTTCAGGGGCCGCTTCGCGACCCAGCGGGAGCAAGCTCCCTCGCCACAGGTACCGTGTCACCGCCAAGTGATCGTTCCAGTCATTCGTGCTGCGAAGCCGCCATCCACCGGCTCCGAGGCCTTGTTCAGCCTGCCAGGCAGGCGGCAAAGCCCTGGTCCAGCGCCGCGCGATCCAGGTCGCGGCCGATGAACACGATCTTGCTCGAGCGAGGCTCCGTGCCCCACGCGGTCGAGGCGCGAAATTCCACCAGACTGTGCACGCCTTGCAGCACGTAGCGCTGGTCTTCGTTGGCCACGGCGAGCACGCCTTTCATGCGGTAGAGGTTGTCGGCCTGGGACGAGCGCAGTTCGCTGATCCAGCGGTGGAACGCCATCAGGTTGACCGCGCCGTCCACGGCGATGCCCACCGATGACACGCTCGGGTCGTGTTCGTGGTCTTCTGATTCATGGTGGTGGTCATGGTCGTGATGCTCAGGTTCCGCGCCGATTTCCATAAGCTTCTGCGTGCACTCGAACGCACCGATGCCGAGGATTTTCGTCAGGTCGATTTGCGCGTGGGTCGAGGTCACCAGATCTGCGGTGGCGTTCAAACCACGGATCTTGCCGCGCAGAATGTCCACCTCGTCGCTGCTGACCAGATCGACCTTGTTGATGACGATGCGGTCAGCGCAGACGATCTGATCCACCGCCTGATTGTCGACGCCATCCAGTTGCAGATCCTCCAGGTGCTGGGCGATGTGCTTGGCGTCGACCATGGTCACGATCGCATCGAGTTCGACTTCTTCGGCAATCGGGTCATTGATGAAAAAGCTTTGCGCCACCGGATACGGATCGGCCAGCCCGCTGGTCTCGATCAGGATGTGATCGAGGCGCACCGGGCGCGCCACCAGCTCGCGGACGATGCGCACCAGATCCTCGCGGACCTCGGCGGTGCAGCACACGCAGCCGTTGACCATTTCGTAGATTTCTTCGGTCTCGGAACTGAGTACCAGATCGCCGTCGATGCCGACCTCGCCGAACTCGTTTTCGATCACGGCGATCTTGCGTCCGTGGTTTTCCTTGAGGATGTAGTTGAGCAGGGTGGTTTTGCCGGCACCGAGGAAGCCGGTGAGGATGGTCACGGGGATTTTGGTGTTGGGGGTTGGGGCGTTGAAGGGGGTGTTCATCTGGAGCTCCTTACCTGTGTTTTTTGTCGGAGTGCGATCAACTGTGGGAGCTAGCCTGCTAGCGAATGCGGTGTGTCATTCAGCGGTGATGGTGACTGGTCCAGCGCTTTCGCGAGCAGGCTCGCTCCCACAGGGATTTGGGTGTTCTTGCCATCGGCGGGCAACGCCGGCATCCAGGCCGAACAGGTCGAGCACTCTGCCGAGGCTGTGATCGACCATTTGCGCCAGGCTTTCGGGCCGGGCATAGAACGCCGGCACTGGGGGCGCGATGATCCCGCCCATCTCGGTCACGGCAGTCATGTTGCGCAGGTGGGCGAGGGTCAGCGGGGTTTCGCGGGCCATCAGCACCAGGGTGCGGCGTTCCTTGAGGGTGACGTCGGCGGCGCGGCCGATCAGCCCGGACGAAGTGCCGGTCGCGATCTCCGCCAGGGTCCTCATCGAACATGGCGCGACCACCATGCCGAGGCAGCGAAACGAGCCGCTGGCAATCCCGGCGGCAACGTCATCGGCGCGGTGGTAGTGGCTGGCGAGCGCAGTGACCTCGGCCAGTTTGTAGTCGGTCTCGTGGGCCATGGTCAGCAGCGCGGCGCGGCTGATGATCAGGTGGCTTTCGATGTCCAGTTCGCGGAGCAATTGCAGCAGACGCACGCCGTAGATGAAGCCGGACGCGCCGCTGATGCCGACCACCATCCGCTGGCGGTTCACGATGCCAGCCCTTTGAGCAATTGCCGCGCACGTTCGAGCACGTCCTGATCAAGCTGCGCCTTGATCCCGTCGAAGCCCGAGCCACGAGTGGCGTCCAGGCCCATACGCGAAGTGGTGCCGTTGGCCGATGACGACGGATCCAGCGGGCTGCCGGGCAAGCCATCGATTATGAAAATATCCAGATGCGGCTGGAAGTGCGTGGCCAGCGCCCACAACACCTGGCTGTCGTCGGTGATGTCGATATCGCTGTCCACCGCGATCACGCTTTTCAGGTACGGGTCCCAGCCGAGCAGGGCCAGCATGATCTGCCGCGCTTCGCCGTCGCGGCTCTGGTCCAGCGCCACGTAGCAATGAAAGTGCGTGCCGGAGTTCGGGTAATGCACGGCGGTGACGGCAGGGAAACGTGCCTTGAGCTTCTCGCTCATTTCCGCTTCGCGCGGCAGTCGCGCAAGGGTCAGATGCTCGGCGTAGCGGCCGCCCATCACGTCCACCAGCCAGGCGTCTTTGCGCCGCAGCAGGGTGTCGACGCGCAACACGTTGTTGGTCGAACGATCCGAGGAATAACCGCTGAACTCGCCGAACGGGCCTTCCTCGGCGTAGGCCGTCGGGTCGATGGCGCCTTCGAGGACGAACTCCGCGTAAGCCGGTACGCCGATGCCATGGCGCGGGGTCTTGACCAGTTCCAGCGGCGCGCCGAACAGGCCGCCGGCGACGGCACGTTCATCGCTGCCGTAGGGTAAACGCGCCGCCGCCGCGAGCATGAACAACGGATGCGCGCCGACCACCATTGCCACGCGCAATTCTTCGCCGCGCTCACGGGCAGTCTGCAGCATCCGCCACAGGTGTCCACGCGAGTGCAGGCTGGTCGCCAGGGACTGGCGGGCGTGGCGCATCGAGCGGTGGTAGCTCATGTTGGCGATGCCGGTCAGCGGGTCCTCGGCGATGATGATCGCGTTGGTGATGTACGGGCCGCGATCACTGTCGAAATGCTTGAGCATCGGCAGCAGTGCCAGATCCACGGCTTCGCCTTCGAACACTTCATCGAGCACCGGGCCGCTTTCCACGTAGCGCGGGGCGATGGGCTGGTTGGCGCGGCGCTGGAAGGTTTCGTGCAGTTGCGCCGGGGTGACGCCGAACAACCGGGCAATGCGGGTGCGGGAGGCGAACAGGTTAGTTGCCACCGGTACCTTGAGGCCGCCGACGTTTTCGCAGATCAGCAACGGATCGCGGCCCTGTGTGGCGAGGGCATCGACCAGGGCGGTGATGTCCTGATCGGCAGAAAGCGTTTGGGTGATGGTCAGCACATCGTCCGGGTACTCACGGCGATAGGCGTCGATGAACACGTGAAAATCCTGAGAATCGCCGAGCGTCGAACGGGTCATGGTTTCACCTCGTAAAAAGCAGGCACGCAGGGGTGAGAGGGCGTTCGATCGAGCAGCCGTTGGCCTGCCGGTCGAGGGAACGCCGGGTCATCTTCGTGCCTGTAAAGTCGCTGTGTTGCTCACTTGAAACACTGAAGATCCCGTGTGGCGAGGGAGCTTGCTCCCGCTGGACTGCGCAGCAGGCCCAAGCTCTTTGGGAAAAAGCGGGGCGGCTTCGCCACCCAGCGGGAGCAAGCTCCCTCGCCACAGAGGTGCAGCATTTCTTCAGGTCAGAGGTACGTAGTGGTCAGGCGAATATCCGCCTCAACCAGATCCTTCGGCGGTGGCGTCGGTTCGATCCCGCACAACCGGGCGATGTTATTGCCCAGGTAGTCCTCCAGATGATCCTCGTCGATGCCCAGCCCCTGCGGTGCCGGTGAGCACAACACCTCCAGCTCGCGCAGCCACATGCCCGGTTCGTTCGGCGGCGAGTCGGTGCCGAACACGATCTTGTTGCGCGGCAGTTCCTTGGCGAATTCGACGATCCGCGACTGGAAGCACCAGCCGGATTCGCAGTACACGTTCGGCGTGTCCATCGCCATCCAGAACGCCTCGAACGAGTAGTTGCCGCCGGTCTGGATGCCGAAGTGGCCGATGATGAAATTGACCATCGGGAACTCACGGATGATCGGGTAGAACATCGTCGGAATAGTGTACGGGCCGTCGCCGGTGTGGATCAGCACGACGATGTTGTACTTGGCGCAGACTTTCATCGCCGGGCGCAGCCAGTCGAGTGCCCGGTCCGGGCGATAGCCGTGCATGTTGGCGTGCAGCTTGAGCATCTTGAAGCCGTATTCCTTGATGTGGAATTCCAGCTCCGCCGCACCGTTTTCCGGTCCCCAGCGCGGGTTGAAGTTGAAGTTGCCGATGAAGCGGTCCGGGTACTTCACACAGAGTTCGGCGACGTAGGACATGTAGTCGCGCACGCCCTCGCGGCCCCGGCGGTTGCCGTCGCGATAACCGGTGTTGCCCGGTGGCGGCTGGATGAAACCCATGTCGATGCGGCGTGGTTTGCCGTTGATCATGTACGGGCCGTCCATCAGCTTGAGCATGCGCTCGCCGGTGAACGGTTCGCCGGTGTGGCGCCAGGCCTCGTCGACCAGGTTGGTGGGGTGCAGATGGGTGTCGATGATCATCGGTTCAGCTCCTGGCCAGTTGCGTGGTGACGGGGCGCTTGAGTTGCGCCTCTGCTTCGGAAACGGAACGCGGCGGCGGGGTCGGTTCGAGGCCGATCATCCGCCCGGTGTTGTTGCCCAGGTACTCTTCGAGGGTGTCCTCGTCGAGGTTGAGGCCCTGCGGCGGCTCGTGGCACAGCACTTCGAGCAGGCGCAGCCACATGCCCGGTTCGTTCGGCGGGGTGTCGGTGCCGAAGAGGATCTTGTGTGTTGGCAAGACTTTGGCGAACTCGACGATCCGCGATTGCAGGCACCAGCCGGATTCGCAGTAGACGTTGGGCAGCTCCATCGCCCATTGCATCGGTTCGAACACGTAGACCCCGCCGGTCTGCACGCCGAAGTGGGCCATGATGAAATTGACGTTGGGGAATTCCTTGATCATCGGCACCCATTCCGAGGGAATGCTGTACGGCCCGTCACCGGTGTGCAGCTTGACCGGAATGCCCAGCTCGGCGCACTTCTCGAAGCACGGGCGCACCCAGTCCAGTGCACGATCAGGCCGGTAGGCGTGCATGTTGGCCTGCATCTGCACCATCTTGAAACCGTGCTCCTTGACGTAGCGCTCGATCGCCTCGACGCCGTTTTCCACGCCGCAGCGCGGGTTGTAGACGAAGCAGCCGATGAAACGATCGGGGTAGGTCTGCACCATTTTCAGGGTGTAGGCCATGTAGGCGTCGATGGATTCGCGGCCCGAGAGTTCGCCGTCGGTCCAGGTGTAAATGGTGTTGCCCTGCGGCGGCTGGATGAAGGCTTTGTCGATCCGGCGAGGTTTGCCGTTGACCATGTACGGGCCATCCATCATCTCCAGCAGACGCTCGCCGGTGAACGGGTCACCGTCATGCCTCCAGGCGAGGTCCACGAGATCCGTGGGATAGCAGCTGATATCGATGATCATTGAAGTCGATCTCCTGATAGCGGGGAAGGGAGCCTTGCGGCTCTCGGCATCCACGCCCCGGGCTATCGGCCATTTCTATGCGCAGTACTCGCGCATTCCCTCGCCTGTTCGCATCCGGCCCGGGTGGGTGGTTGCTGAGGGCGAGTATTGGAAAGGGGGGAGGGGTTCGTACAATATTAATTGGGCGCGGTGGTGATACTTGGGCGATATGGGGAAAATCAGGATCAAAAGATCGCAGCCTTCGGCAGCTCCTAGACTGATCTGTGCCCTAGCCTAATTCCTCTGTAGGAGCTGCCGAAGGCTGCGATCTTTTGATCTTCG
Organism: Pseudomonas sp. B21-051; assembly: GCF_024748795.1. Taxonomy (NCBI): domain Bacteria; kingdom Pseudomonadati; phylum Pseudomonadota; class Gammaproteobacteria; order Pseudomonadales; family Pseudomonadaceae; genus Pseudomonas; species Pseudomonas sp. B21-051. Next base: position 3,531,559 of record NZ_CP087166.1, on the reverse strand, counting down.
GTGCTCGCGAAGGCGTCAGGACTGTGTACGCAGCGCCAACTGTTTGATGGCTTCAACCACCGGCGCCACCCGCTCGGCCTGCCCATGCGGCCACACCGCGTAGAGGTTGTAATGCGCAGCAATCTGCGCCTCGTTCAACGCCACCAGCCGCCCACTGCGCAACGCATCGGCGGCGAGCAAACCGCGCACCAGCCCGGCACCAACCCCGGCTTCGGCAGCCGCAATCAGGTTCGCCGCATTATCGAAAATCACCCGCGCCGCTGGCTCTACCGGGGGCATCCCGGCCGCATCCAGCCACGGAATCCACGAGCGTCGCGTATAACCCAACAAGGGCAACTGCAGAATCTGCGCCGGGCTCAACGGCAACTGCAAACCATAGCGCTCAAGCAGTGCCGGTGAAGCCACCGCCAGCACCCGGTCGCCGCAGATCTGCGTCATCTCGCAGTCATCCCAGTCGCCATAGCCGTAACGCAACGCCAGATCGACCCGCTCGAAGCTGCTGCGATCACTGCGCGGCATCGACAGCAGCGTCACCTCGTAATCCGGCAGTCCGTCGAGCAATTCCGGCAGGCGTGGATTGAGCCAGCTCTGCGCCAGCTCACTGTCGACGTCCAGGGTCAGACGTTGCGCCACGCTGCGGTTTTTCACCGAGGACAGTGCGCGGTCGATCTGCGCCAGACCGTCCGACAGCACGCTGGCAAACAGTTGCCCGGCATCGGTCAGGTTGCTGCCGCCGCCTTCACGCACAAACAACGGCTGGCCAATGAAGTCTTCGAGGGCGCGGATCTGCTGGCTGATCGCGCTGTGCGTCAGGTCGAGCTTGCGCGCCGCGCTGGAGAAACTGCCGCTGCGCGCCGCGTGGATGAACGCGCTCATGGACTGCACCGACGGGTATCGCTTGTACATGTTGTTAGTCCTGCTTACAGCGGTTGGCAGAAATCGTCGCTGGCCGCGTGTTGCGTGGGCTTCCAATAATCGATGACCAGGCCCGCACAAAGACGGGCCGCTCTTTTGGAGCCTGACAATGATCGCATTCACGGTAAACGGCGAACGACGCGAGCTGGATGAAGCGTCCCCCTCCATGCCCTTGTTATGGGTACTGCGTGATCAACTGAAACTCACCGGCACCAAATTCGGCTGCGGCATGGGCCTGTGCGGTGCCTGCACCGTGCATCTGGACGGTGTCGCGGTGCGTTCCTGCCAGTTGCCGCTGGCCGCCGTCGCGGGCCACAGCATCACCACCATCGAAGGCCTGTCGCCGAACGAAAGCCATCCGCTGCAACTGGCCTGGGTCGCCGAAGATGTGCCGCAATGCGGCTACTGTCAATCCGGGCAGATCATGTCCGCCGCCGCGCTGCTCAACACCGGTGCGGCAGTGACCGACGATTCGATCCGCAATGCGATGAGCGGCAATATCTGCCGTTGCGGCACCTACGGGCGGATCAACAAAGCGATCAAACGTGCGGCGAACGCGCCGAGGGAGGCCTGATGAGGCTGCGCGACGACACCTTGCTCGAACCCTCCCGCCGGGTGTTTCTCAAGCAAGCGGCGACGGTCGCTTCGGGCCTGGCGATTGCCTTGTACCTGCCGTCCGGTAGCGCCGCCAGCGACTCGAAAACCTCGGCGCCGGCCACGGAATTCGAACCCAACGCCTGGGTGCGGATCTTCCCCGACGGCACGGTGAAACTGGTGGTGCACAAGCATGATTCCGGCACCGGCACGCAAACAGCGCTGGCCGCATGCGTAGCCGAGGAGCTGGATGTGAACCCGATGACCGTGCAGGTCATCACCCCGGAAGATCCGTTTTTCGAGACCTACATTCATCCGGTCTGGAAAGTCTTTTCCACCGGCGGCAGCACCAGTGTGTCGCTGGAATACGAGCGCCTGCGTATGGCCGGGGCCACGGCGCGGGCGCTGTTGATCACGGCGGCAGCGCAGCAATGGAAAGTCAGCCCCGACAGTTGCAGCACCGAAGAAGGTCGGGTGGTTCATCTGTCCAGCAAACGCAGCCTCGGTTATGGCGAACTGGTCGGCGTGGCGGCGCGTCTGCCGGCACCGGCCCACGTCACCCTGAAGGATCCGGCGCAGTTCAAATACATCGGCAAACTGCGGCACAAGCGCGATGCCGCGGCCAAGGTCTGCGGGCGCTTCAAGTACAGCATCGACGTTCAGTTGCCGGGGATGCTGGTGGCGGTGATTCAGCGCGCGCCGGTAGTCGGGGCGAAAGTCGACAGCGTGAATTCGGCGGCGGCATTACAGGTGCCGGGCGTGCGCCAGGTGCTTGCAATCCCCGGGCGCCCAGACGTGCTCGGCGGCAATCTGGAAGGCGTCGCGGTGTTGGCCGAGACTTTCTGGGCGGCGCAGCAGGGGCGCAAGCTGTTGGAGATCAAATGGAGCGACTCGCCACTGGCCGGGTTCGACAGCGCGGAACTGGGCAAAGCGCAAGCGGCCGCTATTTCCGACCCGAAAAGCCAGACCATCAAAGCCATGACGCATGGCGATGTTGACGCGCAATGGCCGCATGCGGCGAAGCTGATCGAAGCCGATTTCCACATGCCGTACAAAGTGCAGAACCCGCTGGAACCGATCTGCATCACCGCGCACGTGCAGGATAAGGCGATCACCTATTGGGGCGGTGTGCAGGTGCCGTCGTCGGCGCTGGAAGCGGCGCAAACCGTATGCAGCATTGCCAAGGACAAGGTCACCATCAATGAACTGGTGTCCGGCGGCAGCTTCGGCGCGCGGGAGGCCAAATACTGGTTGTTCGAGGTGGCGTATCTGGCGCAGCAAACCGGTGTACCGGTGAAGTTGCTCAACAGTCGCGAAGACGAAATGCACGCTTTGTTCAATCACCCGGCGACGCTGCACCGAGTCAAAGGTGCGCTGGATGCCCACGGCCAACTCAGCGCGCTGCAACTGCACGCGGTGTCACCGGCCTCGCCGGAGCAGTGGGAGCCGGGCTATTTCGAACGCCCGGATCACATGGATTACAGCACCACCGAAGCGATCACCGCGTGGGACTTCGCCTACCATCCGCCGCATCTGCAGCTGAATTGGGTCAAGCACGAAAGCCATGTGCCCAGCGGCTGGTATCGCTCGGTGAGCTTCATTCCCAACGTGTTCGCCATCGAGAGCTTCATGGACGAGCTGGCCCACGCGGCGGGCGCCGATCCGTTGGCGTTCCGTCTGGCGAATATGCAGGAGCGGCCGCGGCATGTGGCGGTGCTCAAACAGGCCGCCGAGCGTGCCGGCTGGGGTCAGCCGCTGCCGCCGGGCACTGCGCTGGGGATTGCCACCAATCAGGGTTACACCAGTTTCATCGCCGTAGTGGCGCGGGTCGCGACGGTCGATGGCAAGTCGAAAGTCGAGAAGCTGACCTGCGTGGTCGATTGCGGTCTGGCGGTTTCGCCGGGCGGGGTCGAGGAGCAGATCTACGGCGGTCTGATGTGGGGTCTCGGTCATGCCTTGTTCGACCGGCTCGACATACAACAGGGCAGAGTGGTGCAGAGCAATTTCCACGATTATCGTGTGACCCGGATGTCGGACATGCCGGCCACGGACATCGTGGTGCTGGATGGCGAGCCGGGCAAACCCGGTGGCGTCGGCGAGTTGGGCAGTCCGTCGGTGGCGCCGGCAATTGCCAACGCCTTGTTTGCGCTGACCGGCGTGCGCCAGCGCTCAACGCCGCTGAGCTTGGGGTAAGCCGCCATGGACCTGCGTCTGCTGCGGTATTTCATGGCCTTGGCCGATGAGCTGCATTTCGGCCGGGCCGCCGAGCGCCTGCACATTTGCCAGCCGCCCCTGAGCCAGCAGATTCGCCTGCTGGAAGAGGAACTCGGCACGCCGCTGTTCGAGCGCAGTCATCACCGGGTCGAGCTGACAGCAGCGGGGCAGATGCTCAAGGAGCAGGCGCCGCTGGTGTTTGAACAACTGGAACGGGCACTGGACCTGACCCGGCAGACCGGGCGCGGGCAACTCGGCGAACTGGAAATCGGCATGATCAGTTCGGTGATGGTCGGCGTGCTGCCCAAGGCCCTGCATCTGTTTCGCGAGCGCTATCCGCAGGTGAACTGGCGGCTGCATGAAATGACCCCGGCGGCGCAGGTCAAGGCGTTGAAGGAAAAGCGTATCGATGCCTGCGTGTTTCGCGTGGGTTATGACGATCCGTTGCTGCGCAACGAGTTGTTGATCTACGAGCCGATTCATGTGGTGATGCCGGCCGATCATCCGTTAGCCAGGCGCGCGGTGCTGGCCCCGACGGATCTGGCGCAGGAGCCGTTTGTCGCGCTGGAACTGAAGCAGTCGCGGTTCGCCAACTTCCTTTATCAGTGCTGCATTCAGGCCGGATTCACCCCGCAGATCCGCCAGCAGGTGATCGAGGTGCAGACCTTGCTCAGTCTGGTGCGGGCCGGTTTCGGGGTGGCGCTGCTGCCTGCTTCTATCGAGCAGTTGGCTCCGGCGGGGCTGGTGTTCCGCAAGCTGACGCCGGCGCTGCCGGAGGTGCCGTTGTATGCGACTTACCGCGCTGATGATGCTTCGCCGGTGCTCAGGCTGTTTCTCGATACGTTGCGGGAGTTGGTGGAAATGTCGGGCCAACCTTGATCCCTCTTGTGGGAGCGAGCTTGCTCGCGAAGGCGGTGTGTCAGCCGACAAATTATTTGAATGAAATACCGCATTCGCGAGCAAGCTCGCTCCCACAGGGGGACTGTGGTGGTGCGGGAATTTATGTTCGGCACGATCACGAACGCTTGCGGTCGTAATCTTCACACGCGCATTCCCTGTGGAGATCCAATGAGCCAGGAAGTCCTGACCACTGAAACCAACCGTCGCCAGCTGCAGCAGATCATCGCCGGGCTGTCCGACGGGGTGATTCTGCTGGAGCTCGATCAGAGCATCCTCTGGGCCAACGAGGCGGCGCTGGCGATGCACGGTGTCAGCCGGATCGGTGAGCTGGGCATTAATGCCGATGAGTATGCCAAGCGTTTCACTCTGCGGTATCGCAACAATCATCTGTTGCCGCCCGAGAACTATCCGATCAGCCGCGTCGCGCGCTGTGAAGTGTTCAGCGACCTGCTGATCGAGATGCATGCCGTGGATGACCCGGAACGTGTCTGGGTGCACAGTGTGCGCAGCATGGTGCTGACCGACCGCGAGGGCCAGCCGGAGTCACTGGTGCTGATCATGAGCGACGTCACCGATTGGGCCAACGCCGAGCAGCGCTTTGAAAAGACCTTCAATGCCAACCCGGCGCCGGCGGTGATCTGCCGCCTCAGCGATTTGCGCTACATCAAGGTCAATCCGGGGTTTCTGGAGATGACCGGTTACACCCGCGAGCAGGTGATCGGCACCTCGGCCTATGAAATCGACATCTTCGAGCAGGCCGAGCAAAAGGATCTGGCGATCCAGCGCCTGCGCGATGTGGCGACCATTCCGCAGATGCAGGCCGAACTGCGCCTGCCCGATGGCGGCAGCAAGCAAGTGATCGTCGCCGGGCAGCCTCTGGTGCTCAATGATGAGGATTGCATGCTGTTTTCCTTCGTCGACATGGAGCTGCGCCACAAGGCCGAAGTCGCGCTGCGTCAGAGTGAAGAGCGCTTTGCCAAGGCGTTCCGCCTGACTCCGGTGCCGATTCTGATCTGCACCGCCGACGAACAGCAGGTGATCGATGTCAATCAGGCGTTCCTCGACACCCTGGCGTACGAGAGTGACGACGTTGTCGGCAAAACCGTGACGCAGCTGAATTTCATTGACGACGACGGCGCGCGGGCACGACTGCTGACCGCCCTGGCGAAAAGCGGACGAGTGGATCGGGTCGATGTGCGGGTGCGCAAGAAGGACGCGGATCTGCTGGAGTGCGCGGTGTCTGCCGACACCGTGAATATTCAGGACACGCCGTGCTATCTGCTGGTGCTGATGGACATCACCGAACGCAAGCGCACCGAGCTGGAGCTGGTAGCGGCGATTGAAGAGGTGATGAAAGACGCTTCATGGTTCAGCCGGACGCTGATCGAAAAACTGGCCAACGTGAAGAAGGTCAACTCGCCGCAACTGCCGAGCGTGTCGTTCACTGACCTGACGGCGCGTGAGCGCGACGTGCTGGGGCTGATCTGCGAAGGGCTGGCCGACAAGGAGATCGCCGCCCGCCTGAAGCTCGCACCGAATACGGTGCGCAATCATGTGGCGACGGTGTATTCCAAGCTTGATGTGCACAGCCGCAGCGAGGCGATTGTCTGGGCGCGGGAGCGTGGTCTGTTTTCTGGCGAGCGCGGCGCGAAGGGTCAGCGGTAGGTGCAAATGCACTAGCTGATGCGGTGCAAATGCAGGTTCTGGTGAGATAGGGCAGTTCTTAGTCTGTTGGGGTGCGATACGAGCCTGTTGGCTTGGGATCGTCTCCCTTCGAAACAGCTAAAGGAACAGGCTCCATGATGAATCTTGCGCAGTTGCGCGCCAGCCTCGAACAGAGTTTTTCGCCATTGGCGTGCGAGTGTTCAGTGGATGGGGATCATTCGCTGACGGTGAAGTTGTATCACCCGGATTCGGGGCAGGTGGATCTGGTGATCAGTGGGTTGAAGCTCGATGCGTTGCGTACGCCTGAGTCGGTGGCGGCGCTGGTGGATGAGTTGCGGTATGAGTTGGAGAGTAATTCTTTGCGGGCTGCTCGGGATCCGGATATGGCTTAGGGTTTTAGGGGGTTTTAGGGGGTTTTGGGTGTATATCCGTTGCTGCGGTAACGGCCTCCTATGGTTCCGCCCTTACGGCGGGTCACCTTTTCCAAACGCCGAAAAGGTAACCCAAAAGGCTTTACCCTGACGTTCGGCCCTCGCCTGGGCTCGGGTTCCTTCGCTGCGGGATTCATCCGGGGGCAGCGCCTCCGGTTTGCTTCGCTGCACCTCCTCTCGCTGTGTTTGGCTGCGCCAAACGGTCGCTGCGCTCCCACCCCCGGACAAATCCCTCCACTCAGCCTGCCGACGGGCCCTCAGATCAAAAGCTTTCGGCGAGCTGACACTCGGCCAGTGTAGGAGCTGTCGCAGGCTGCGATCTTTTGATCTGGGGCTTCAGGTAGCCAGCCTGCTGGCGATGGCGGCCTGACAGCCGACCTGTTTCTGGCAGGAATACCCAATCCTGTGGGAGATGGCCTGCCAGCGATGGCGGCCTGACAGCCGATCTAGTTTTGTCAGAAATACTCAATCCTTGTGGGAGCTGGCCTGCCGGCGATGGCGGCCTCACAGCCGGCCTGTTTCTGGCAGGAATACTCAATCCTGTGGGAGCTGGCTTGCCAGCGATGGCGGCCTTGCAGAGAACACATTTCTTGCTGATGTATCCCTCCCACTCAGCTTTGCTCCCCACAAAATCGACAGCCAGTTCCCCCATCCCCCTCCATTTCACTGGCGCTTACAGGGTGGTCGGCTATAAAGAATGAGTGGTCAGGTCTTCCGTCATCCGCGGTATTCGTGCGCAATGGCGGAAGTGGCTCTTCCATTCATCGCGGGTCGTCCTATGAATAATCCTGGGAAACGCGTGTATCTGCCGTTGTCGCTGGCTTTCTCTATCGCGCTATTGAGCGGCTGCGCCAGTCCGCCGCCACCGCCGCCTGCTGCACCGCCACCACCGCCGGTGCGTACCTGTCAGACCCTGGAAAACACTCAGGTGTCGGGCGATATGTATGTTGACGAGCAGGTCACTCGGCATATCACCACCACCCGGTGTGTCACGCAGTAGCGTGGGGCGGCTTTGCTGGCGGTGCATAAGGTCATTGCCTGACCTCAATCCTGTGTAGGAGCTGCCGAACGCGGCGCGAGCCTTCGGCAGCTCCTACACAGGCGCGTCTGGTTTAGGACAGGAACCCTCCGTCCACATTCAGCGAAACCCCGGTGGTGTAGCTCGACGCATCACTCGCCAGATACAGCACCGCCCCCGCCATTTCACTCGGATCGGCCACGCGCTTGAGCGGGATCTGCGTCAGCGCCTGCTTGAGGATCGCGTCATTCTTCACCAAGGCCGAAGCGAATTTGGTGTCGGTCAGGCCCGGTAGCAAGGCGTTGCAGCGGATGCCGAATTGCGCGCATTCCTTGGCGAAGACCTTGGTCATGTTGATCACGGCAGCCTTGGTCACCGAGTAGATGCCCTGGAACACGCCCGGTGAAATCCCGTTGATCGAGGCGACGTTGATGATGCTGCCGCCACCGTTTTCGCGCATCAGCTTGCCGGCTTCCACCGACATGAAGAAGTAGCCACGGATGTTCACATCGACGGTCTTCTGGAACGCCCCGAGGTCAGTGTCCAGCACGTTGCAGAACTGCGGGTTGGTCGCGGCGTTGTTCACCAGAATGTCGAGGCGACCGAACTGTTCCTTGATCCCGGCGAAGACCTGGCTGATCTGTTCCATTTCACCAATGTGGCAGGCCACGGCGGTGGCCTTGCCGCCAGCGGCGATGATGGCGTCGGCGACGTGCTGGCAGCCTTCGAGCTTGCGGCTCGAGACGATCACGTGGGCGCCTTGCTGGGCCAGCAGTTTGGCGATGGCTTCACCGATGCCACGGCTGGCGCCGGAGACGAATGCGATTTTGCCGTCGAGGTCGAACAACTGAGTCTTGGACATAAGGGTTCCTTGGTGTGGGCCGTCAGAGGCTCGATTTCGCAATGACCTGCAGGCTCATGTGCTCCAGCAGTTTGTTCATGTGAATGAACTGCGCGAAGCGTTTGTCCTGGGTCTGGCCGTGGTAGAAGCGGTAGTAGATCTGCTGCACGATGCCGGCCAGACGGAACAGGCCGTAGGTGTAGTAGAAGTCGAAATTGTCGATCCGGATGCCCGAGCGTTCGGCGTAGTAATCGACGAATTCGCGGCGGGTCAGCATGCCCGGGGCGTGGCTTGGCTGGCGGCGCATCAGTTGCACCGGTGCCGGATCATCGGCCTGAATCCAGTAGGCGAGGGTGTTGCCCAGGTCCATCAGCGGATCGCCGAGGGTGGTCAGTTCCCAGTCAAGCACGCCGATGATCTGCATCGGGTTGTTCGGGTCGAGGATCACGTTGTCGAAGCGATAGTCGTTGTGGACGATGCTCGAGGTCGGATGGTCGGCCGGCATCTTGTCGTTGAGCCAGGCTTTGACTTTTTCCCAGTGCGGCGCATCCGGGGTCAGGGCTTTTTCGTAGCGCTCGCTCCAGCCTTTGATCTGACGGGCGACATAGCCTTCAGGCTTGCCCAGATCGCCGAGGCCGCAAGCGTTGTAGTCAACCCGGTGCAGCTCGACGAAACGGTCGATGAAGCTCTTGCACAGTGCTTCGGTTTTCGCTGCATCGAGGCCCAGTTCTGGCGGCAGGTCAGAGCGCAGGATGATGCCCTTGACCCGTTCCATCACATAGAACTCGGCACCGATCACCGACTCGTCGGTGCAGTGCACGTAGGCTTTCGGGCAGTAGGGGAAACCGTCGCGCAGTTGATTGAGGATGCGGAATTCGCGGCCCATGTCGTGGGCGGATTTGGCCTTGTGGCCGAACGGCGGCCGGCGCAGGACGAACTCCTGCTGCGGGTATTCCAGAAGGTAAGTCAGGTTCGACGCACCGCCGGGGAACTGGCTGATCTGCGGCGTGCCGGTCAGCCCCGGAATGTGCTTCTTCAAGTACGGATCGATCAGGCTGGCATCGAGTTCTTCGCCAGAGCGGATCCGGGTGGACTGGTCAGTAAGCGCCATGCTTATCCCTTCTGCTTATTTTGGAGGCCAGACATCATTGGCTAATCTAATGGCGCACTCGGGCGGCCACAAGCGCGCAGCGGTCTTATAGGTTAGCGTGTTGCAGGATAATCAGCGTTTCGAATAGGTACGGCAGCAGGGCGCTGCCGGCTCTTTTCAATGCACGCGCTGGTTGTTGAGCCTGGGGGGCAGGGCGATGGGCGTCAGCACCGGTTGCCCTGAGAAGAATGCCACGAGGTTTTTTCCCACCAGTTCCACGGTGCCTTGGGTGGCCTCGGGTGACAGGCCGGCAACGTGCGGCGTGAGAATCACATTACTCAGGGTTTTCAGCGCATCCGGCACCTGCGGTTCGTGATCGAACACGTCCAGTGCGGCGCCGGCAATCCGCCGTTGCTCAAGGGCAGTGATCAGATCCGCCGTGGCGATCACACTGGCCCGCGCGATGTTGACGATGAAACCGTTCGCGCCAAGGGCTTCGAGCACCGGGCGAGTCACCAGATGCTGGGTGCCGATTCCGCCCGGCGTAGCGATAATCAGAAAGTCCGAGGCGCGTGCCAGTTCGGTTGGCGTCGAGCAGAACGCGTAAGGCACATCACTGCGCAACTGACGGTTGTGGTAACTGATCTGCATGTCGAATCCGAGGTGAGCACGCTTGGCAATCGCCATGCCCACCGCGCCCAGGCCGAGAATGCCCAGGCGTTTATTGGCCAGCGACGGGCGCATGATCTTCGGCCATTCACCCCGGCGCACTGCCGCATCGCAGCGTGGAATGTCGCGCACCAGCGCCAACAGCATCGCCATCGCATGATCGGCCACCGACGAGGCATTGACCCCGGCACCATTGGTCACGGTGATCCCGCGATCGCTGGCAGCCTGCAGGTCAACGTGTTCATAACCGGCGCCGATCACGGTGATGATTTTCAGCGCCGGCAGGGCGGCGATTTCCTCAGCGGTCAGTCCCAGCGGGCCACGGGTCAGCACCGCGTCGATCCGTGCGCCGTGGCTGGCGATGGCTTGCGCACGTTCGGCAGGGGTTGGTGCGAGGATCAGGTGAAAGCCCTGATGCTCGAGAATCGGCAGATAGTCATTGATTGTTTCAACCAGTACCAGAACGGTGGCGGGCATTGCGCGGCTCCTGTGATCGTCGGCGGGGTTGGTTCGCGAAGTTGTTGCAGAGTGCTGATTGCGGAGCGGCTTGGCAATCGTTGTCATTCGCACGGTGGTGATTTGATTCTGGACGGCTTCGCGCAAGAAGCAAGGGCGCCGGCACACGGGAAATCCCGTGTGCCGGCGTAATCACTCTACCGTCCGGGCTTTGATCTGTTCAGCCAAGGCGATCGATTTGAAATCATAGGTCGGATAAAACTCGGTCCGGTAACTGCCCCATGCGGTGTTTTCCAGGGCGAGGTTGACTTCCGCCAGGCGCGAAGCTGCAAAGCGCACGGTAACCACTTGGCCGATACCCATCATGATGTTCCAGCTCACCACTTCGACTCCGGCAGGAGGAAAGGCCTTATAGAAACCTTGTCGGGCGAGTTGGGCTTTGATTTCACCCAAGGGGCGCGACTGGTCATGTTTGAGGAACACAGTGAGCATCATCGCGTTCTCAGGCGTGGCAACCACATTTTTTGCAGGCGGGATGGTAGCTTGTGCATTGACCGCGCTGCAGTAGACCGAAGAGATCAGCATTGTCGATATCAGTAAAGTTTTAAGTGTAGGTTGCACGGTGAATGTCCTGTTTTATTATTTGAAGGCCGATTTAGTTTCTACTGTTCCGGTGTAAGGGGCGTGAACCACATAGATGCGTACAAGCGGGTTGCCTTCCACCATGTCACGGGGTACTTCCCGGGAATAGGTAAATTCGTTTTTGTTCAATGTTTCCATACGTCGAACAATGGTTTTGGTGGGGCCGATATCCGGTACTAGAACATGCTGTTCGTAGTCTCCGGTGACAAAAAAGTAACCCGCGCCGCCATTGTTGTATTTTGATTCTCCACTGTCGGTGTAAAAAAACTCATAGCGATTGCGTTCGGGATCCCAGGTCGATATGCCAACAACGCCGGGGAAACTGTTTTTTACGTCGGTTTCGGCCGCGCCTTCGATATAGACTCGAGTGGTCAGCCATCGCGGTGAAGACGCCAGGTCGCGAGCGTTTGAATACTCCGGGGCTTGCGTCGCCTCGCAGCCGCCAGTAAACAGCAATGCTGCAAGCACCAGGCATGCATGAGTGGTTTTTGGCATTGGCTGTCCTCTTTCAAAATAATTCAGGAAGCGCTCGAATCAAGTGTTCGAACCCCAAGGGTGAAAAATATAGGCCCGGCTTGCAGGAATGCTCAATGGCAAAGTAGTTGTTTGTAACAAAGCAGCTGTATTTATTTTTTGGCAGTATTTTGTAGTTGTTTTTTAGTTCGTTCTGAGTTGTAGGATTATTCTGAGATGTCCGTGCGGTTTGAGACTTTTTAAATTTATTTCTGTATGAGATCTGCCTGTTGTCGCTAGTAAATGTTTTTTGGTGAACGTAAATGCTGGAGAGTCTTGTAGGAAAGCGAATAACGTTGCAGTTTTCGCATTGACGCCGCTGCACTTAAGTGCAGCGGCGCAAACTTGATCAGAACTTCACATCGACGCTATTGACCAGTCGCACGAACACGGCACCGAGGGTGGCGTTGTGGTGCTCGATGATGACGTGGGCGGGTAATGCCGGGGTGTCCATGCAAGTGTGCGCGTCGGCCACCAGCAACGGTTTGAAGCCCAGATCGGCAGCGGCGCGACAGGTGGCGTCGATGCAGAACTGCGTCTTCATGCCGACCAGGTACAGATCTTCGACGTTTCGGCTTTTAAGCTGCTGCGCCAGATCGCTGTCATGGAAGGCGTTGGGGCGGGACTTGTCGAACACATGGTCCGACTCGGCATCCAGTTCGAGTTCCGGCAGCAGTTGCCAGAAGGGGCTGCCGGCGGCAATCGGTGAACCTGCCGGGCCGGTGTGGCGTGCGGCGTAGATCGGCACGTGTTGCAGGCGTGCCTGGCGGAGCAGGTGCTGGATGTTGGCGAGCACACGTTCGCCGTCGTGGGGTTTTTCCGGGCCATGGAACAGACCGACCTGCATATCGATGATCAACAATGCTGCGGACATGATGTTTCTCCTTGAGGGCTGCAAAAGCCGCACGGACGGGAGAAACAACAAGGCCCCGTCCATTGCTGGCGGGGCCTTGGGTTCACTGCGCTGGATTCATCTCAGGCAGCAACACCACGACCCGCCGGTAGCGGTCGTGGTGGTACGGGTGAGGCGCAGCGGGCGAACGTTCATGCCGTCGATCATGCTGGCGGCGGCGAAGGGCTGTCAACTCGCGTATTGAGCGATGCCGTTGCCGAACGACCAATTCTCCTTTTTGACTTCCACCAGATTGATGAACACGTCTTCCAGGCGGATGCCCAGTTGGGTGTTCAGGCTGTGCGCAATGGTCTGGTACAGGGCCTTTTTCTGCTCCAGCGTCCGACCTTCATTGAGGGTGATCTGGATGATCACCAACTGATCGCTGCGCTGGATGCCCAGGTACTGCGGGTCGAAGATGAAATGCTCGCCGTCGTGCTCGTTGAGGATCTGGAAATTATCGTGTTCCGGCACATTGATGGTGCTGCGCATGGCGGCGTAGATCTGCTCGCCGATGCGTCTGGCGAAGGTGGGGTCGCTGTGCTTTTTGATTTCGACGCGGACGAGGGGCATGGGCAAAGACTCCGTGGGGCAGGGGACTCATCTCACGCTAGAGCATGTCGGCCAGATTGAAAGTGTAGGGTGATGAACTCGCCGCTGTTTTTGTATGAGGCTACCTACGATTTTCGCGGATTTTGCCTACGAATTTGGCAGATGCGTCTGCTATGCGGCTGCCGATGAGCAAGCAATCATGAGGTACAAAGCAGCTCTGGAAGTGACAGCCAATAGCCAAGGAAGGCAAATGCTTCAAAACAATCGGGAACACCTGGAACTCGAAAGAATAATGAGTGAAATACGGAAACTTGCGGCCGAGAGGAAAAAACTTATGGCGGAAGAAAACAAGCTGAGGTGGGAGACGTATTTTTACCCGCTTGCGGTCGTTACAGGAGGGTTGACCGCAACTGCAGCCGTTGTAGGACTTTCACTTAAGTTTTAGGTGTTCGCGTTTATACCATTCAGATCCTGTCTCTAAAAAAGGAAATCACCATGAGTACATTTGATCGTCAGGCCATGATTGAACGAGCAGATCGAGAATACGATGAGGACGTTGAAAAAATGCGCATCAGACACAAGGGCGATATGTACCCAATCTGGGGAATGCTGGCGTTCGGCCTGTTTTGCATGTCACTCGGATTCATGCTGGCTCGATCAATCTGATCAAGTCTTCCCGCTCGTATTACATTGAAACTTGCCGGAAAACGACATCTCACGTATCCGGAGCCGACAGCCATTTTCCCGAAAACGACAACCCGCTGATCTGCTCCGCACAACCATTCCTCAGCTAAGTCTTTGCTTCTGCTCATTTATCACGGAGAATCGCGCCCCTGTTTCGGCCGGAGCATGTCTGTCGGTTTTTTTCCGACGCGTCCTGACCGAGTGGCAAGTGACCGGAATGCGGAGATCCGACCGGATGAATGATCAGGCCAATAGCGTCGACGCACGCTATGAAGCGGCAGCACCAGCTGAACTTTCGAGCTGGAATCGCCATGACACCACGTGGATGTTGGGACTGTTCGGGACGGCCATTGGCGCCGGTACCCTGTTTTTGCCGATCAACGCCGGTCTGGGTGGCTTCTGGCCGCTGGTGATCCTCGCGCTGTTGGCCTTCCCGATGACATTCTTCGCTCACCGCGGCCTGACCCGCTTCGTGCTCTCCGGTCGCGAAGGCGCGGACATTACCGAGGTGGTCGAGCAGCATTTCGGTATCAAGGCCGGCGCGCTGATCACCCTGCTGTACTTCTTCGCCATCTTTCCGATCCTGCTGATCTACAGCGTCGGGCTGACCAACACGGTCGCCAGCTTCCTCGAACACCAACTGCACATCACGCCACCCCCGCGCGCGCTGCTGTCGTTCGTGCTGATCCTCGGCCTGCTGGCTGTGGTGCGTTGCGGCGAGCAGGCGATTGTCAAGGCGATGAGCCTGATGGTGTATCCGTTCATCGTCGCGCTGCTTTTCCTCGCGGTGTACCTGATTCCGCACTGGAACGGCGGCATTCTCACTACTGCCTCGCAAGTGCCGGCACCGTCGGCGCTGCTGCACACGCTGTGGCTGGCGATTCCGGTGATGGTGTTCTCGTTCAACCACTCGCCGATCATCTCGGCGTTCGCGGTGGATCAGAAGCGTCGTTACGGCGTCAATGCGGAGCAGCGCAGCTCGCAGATCCTCTGCCGTGCCCACCTGTTGATGGTGGTGATGGTCCTGTTCTTCGTCTTCAGTTGCGTGCTGACCCTGTCGCCGGAACAACTGGCCGAAGCCAAGGCGCAGAACCTGTCGATCCTGTCGTACCTGGCCAACCACTTCAGCAACCCGGCCATCGCCTTTGCGGCTCCGTTGATTGCCTTTGTGGCGATTTCCAAGTCGTTCCTCGGCCACTACATCGGTGCCAGCGAAGGCCTCAAGGGCCTGATCGTCAAGAGCGGCAAGCGTCCGGGCGCCAAGGCGCTGGATCGTATCGTCGCGGCGTTCATGCTGGTGGTGTGCTGGATCGTCGCGACCCTTAACCCGAGCATTCTCGGGATGATTGAGGCCATTGGCGGTCCGGTGATCGCGGCGATCCTGTTCCTGATGCCGATGTACGCGATTCGTAAAGTACCGGCGATGGCGCGTTATCGCGGTCAGGCGTCGAACGTATTCGTTACCCTGGTCGGTCTGGTGGCCATTTCGGCGGTGATTTATTCGCTGACTGCTTGAAGATCAAGAGATCGCAGCCTGCGGCAGCTCCTACAGGTATACACAAACCCCGTAGGAGCTGCCGAAGGCTGCGATCTTACGCTTTTCAGCTACAGTGGCCGCTGTGCGTGACGCGCACAGCGGCTTTTTTTCGTCTGGAGACAGTGGATTGTCGAGCGCGCCCCAATCTGTAGAACCCCCCAATCGCTGGCAGGACATCCTCGCCGGTCTGTCGATTGCCGGTCTGTTGTTGCCCGAAGCGGTGGCCTATTCGACCATCGCCGCGCTGGCGCCCCAGGCTGGGGTGATTGCGCTGTTTGCCGGTCTGCTGTGTTATGGGCTGTTTGGCACCAGCCGTTTTGCCATTGTTTCCGCTACGTCATCCTCGGCAGCGGTGCTGGCGGCGGCCACGGCGACCATGGCCAATGGCGACCCGCAGTTGCGCGCGACGCTGGCGGTCGGGTTGGTGCTGGTCACCGGCGGACTGTTCTTGCTGGCGGGGATCTTTCGTTTTGGCAGCGTCACCGCGTTTATCGCCAAACCGGTACTGCGCGGCTTCGCTTTCGGCCTCGCGCTGACCATCATCCTCAAGCAGGTCGCCAGTGTGGTCGGCGTGCACCTGACCGATGCCAATCTGGTGCGCTTCGCCCCGCAATTGCTCGAACAACTGCCGCAGTGGAACTGGCCGGCGGCGGCCGTCGCAGCGGTGGCGCTGGTGCTGTTGGGACTGTTCTCGCGCTTTCCACGGGTGCCTGGCGGTTTGCTGGTGGTGGTGATCGGCATCGTCGCCGGGCAATGGCTGAACCTTCCGGCGCATGGCGTGAACATGATCGGTTTGATCGACCTGAGCCTGGAGGTGCCGAGCCTGCCGGCGCTGCCGTTTGCCGACTGGCTGCGGCTGGGGGAAGTGGGGTTTGCGCTGGTGATGATTCTGTACGCCGAGTCGTACGGCTCGATCAGTTCGTTCGCCCTCAAGCACGGCGACCGTGTGACCTCCAACCGTGACTTGCTGGCGCTCGGCGCAGCGAACTTGTTGTCCGGATTGTTCCATGGCATGCCGGCGGGGGCCGGTTATTCGGCGACGTCGGCGAACGAGGCCGCCGGCGCGACTTCACGCTGGGCCGGTGGCGTGGCAGCGCTGGTGGTGCTGGTGATCGTGCTGACGGTACTGCCGTGGATCGCCCTGACACCGGAGCCGATTCTGGCGGCCATCGTGATTCATGCGCTGGCGCGCGGCTTGAGTCTGCAGCCATTGGGGCGTTACTTCGTCTGGCGCCGGGATCGGCTGTTGGTGTTGTGTGCGGTGGGGGCGGTGCTGGTGCTGGGCATTCTCGACGGCTTGCTGGTGTCGGTGGCGATCAGCGTGCTGCTGATGCTCAAACAGATGTCGGCGGCGGACATTCAGGTGCTCGGGCGCATTGATGGCGGGCATGATTTTGTCGATCTGCAGCGTCACCCGACGGCGGTGACTGAGCCGGGAGTGCTGATTGTGCGGCCCAGTGAGGCGTTGTTCTTTGCCAATGTCGAGCGGGTTCTTGGTGCAGCGTTGCGCTTGATTCGTCATTCGGATGCGCCAGTGCACACAGTGATCCTGAGTCTGGAGGAAACCCCCGACCTGGACGGCACCAGCATCGAGGCAATGCAGGAGTTTTTCCTGCGGGTGCATCAGGAGGGCAAGCGCCTGATTCTGGCGCGACTCAAGCATGAGGCACTGACGGTGCTGGAGGCATTGCCCGAAGTAACGAGCAACCGTGTGATTCTCAGCGGGCTGAGCGTCGACGGGGCGGTGCAGCAAGCCGTGAAACCTGACGAATCCCTGTAGGAGCTGCCGAAGGCTGCGATCTTTGCTCTTGATCTTAAAAAGCAGGATCAAAAGATCGCAGCCTTCGGCAGCTCCTACAGGGGAATGTCGAACACAAATGTATTTATCTGCTGTGAGCACGCATAAAAAAACGCCGCACATCTCACGATGGGCGGCGTTCTTCATTGCGTTGTAACGTTAGGCTTGAACCACCGGGATCTTGGCGTTCGCAGCAGCTTCACGGAACTCGGCGATCTGGTCGAAGGACAGGTAGCGGTAGACATCGGCCGCCATGCTGTCGATCTTGCCAGCGTATTCCATGTACTCCTCGACGGTCGGCAGGCGACCCAGGATCGAAGCCACGGACGCCAGCTCGGCCGAAGCCAGGTAGACGTTCGCGCCGTCGCCCAGACGGTTCGGGAAGTTACGGGTCGACGTCGAGACCACGGTGCTGTTCGGCTCAACGCGTGCCTGGTTACCCATGCACAGCGAGCAGCCTGGCATTTCCATGCGTGCGCCGGCCTTGCCGTAGATGCCGTAGTAGCCTTCTTCGGTCAGTTGGTGAGCGTCCATCTTGGTCGGCGGCGACAGCCACAGACGGGTTGGCAGCTGACCCTTGACCTGATCCAGCAGTTTACCGGCAGCGCGGAAGTGACCGATGTTGGTCATGCACGAACCGATGAACACTTCGTCGATCTTCTCGCCAGCCACGCTGGACAGCAGACGGGCGTCGTCCGGATCGTTCGGTGCGCACAGTACCGGCTCGTTGATGTCGGCCAGATCGATTTCGATGACTTCGGCGTATTCGGCATCGGCATCGGCTTCCATCAGCTCAGGGTTGGCAATCCAGGCTTCCATCGCTTGCGCGCGACGTTCCAGGGTACGTGCATCGCCGTAGCCTTCGCCGATCATCCAGCGCAGCAGGGTGATGTTGGACTGCAGGTACTCGGTGATCGACTCTTTCGACAGCTTGATGGTGCAACCGGCAGCCGAACGTTCGGCCGAGGCGTCGGACAGTTCGAACGCCTGCTCCAGGGTCAGACCTTCCAGGCCTTCGATCTCCAGGATGCGGCCGGAGAAGGCGTTTTTCTTGCCTTTCTTCTCGACGGTCAGCAGACCGTTCTGGATGGCGAAGTAAGGAATGGCATGAACCAGGTCACGCAGGGTGATGCCAGGTTTCATTTTGCCTTTGAAGCGCACCAGGATCGATTCCGGCATGTCCAGCGGCATGACGCCGGTGGCAGCGGCGAACGCGACCAGACCGGAACCGGCCGGGAACGAGATGCCCATCGGGAAACGGGTGTGCGAGTCACCACCGGTACCCACGGTGTCCGGCAGCAGCATGCGGTTCAGCCACGAGTGGATGATGCCGTCGCCCGGACGCAGGGAAACGCCGCCGCGGGTCATGATGAAGTCAGGCAGGGTGTGGTGGGTGGTTACGTCGATCGGCTTCGGATACGCCGCGGTGTGGCAGAAGGACTGCATCACCAGGTCAGCGGAGAAGCCCAGGCACGCCAGGTCTTTCAGTTCATCACGGGTCATTGGACCGGTGGTGTCCTGAGAACCTACGGTGGTCATTTTCGGTTCGCAGTAGGTACCAGGACGAACGCCTTTGCCTTCTGCCAGACCGCACGCCTTGCCGACCATTTTCTGCGCCAGGGTGAAGCCCTTGGTGCTTTCAGCCGGTGCTTCCGGCTTCTTGAACAGATCGAATGCCGGCAGACCCAGTTCGGCGCGAGCCTTCTCGGTCAGGCCACGGCCGATGATCAGCGGAATACGACCGCCGGCACGGACTTCGTCCAGCAGCACAGGGGTCTTCATTTCGAAGGTGGTGATGACTTCGTCGGTACCGTGCTTGCAGACTTTGCCAGCGTGCGGGTACAGGTCGATCACGTCGCCCATGTTCATGTTCGATACGTCGAACTCGATTGGCAGTGCGCCGGCATCTTCCATGGTGTTGTAGAAGATCGGAGCGATTTTGCTGCCGAAGCAGAAACCGCCAGCGCGTTTGTTCGGCACGTAAGGGATGTCGTCGCCGAAGAACCACAGCACCGAGTTGGTCGCCGATTTACGCGAGGAGCCGGTACCGACCACGTCACCGACGTAGGCGATCGGGAAGCCTTGACCGCGCATCTCTTCGATCTGCTTCATCGGGCCGGTCTTGCCTTGCTCGTCCGGAACGATGCCGTCACGGGCCATTTTCAGCATGGCCAGGGCGTGCAGCGGGATGTCAGGACGCGACCAGGCGTCTGGTGCCGGGGACAGGTCGTCGGTGTTGGTTTCGCCGGTGACCTTGAACACGCGCAGGCTGATCTTGTCGGCCAGCACCGGGCGCTTCTTGAACCACTCGCCGTCAGCCCAGGATTGCAGCACGGCCTTGGCGTGAACGTTGCCGTTCTTGGCTTTTTCAGCCACGTCGTGGAAGGCATCGAACATCAGCAGGGTGTGCTTGAGTTCTTCGGCAGCCACTGGCGCCAGTTCGGCGTTGTCCAGCAGTTCAACCAGAGTCACGATGTTGTAGCCGCCCTGCATGGTGCCGAGCAGTTCTACAGCGCGCTTCTTGTCCAGCAGAGGGGAGGTGACTTCGCCTTTGGCCAGGGCTGACAGGAAACCGGCTTTGACGTAAGCGGCTTCGTCCACTCCTGGTGGTACGCGATTGGTGATCAGGTCAACGAGGAAAGCTTCTTCGCCAGCCGGAGGATTCTTCAGCAGCTCGACCAGGCCTGCAGTTTGTTCGGCGTTAAGCGGCTGGGGAACGATACCCAGGGCTGCACGCTCTTCGATATGTTTGCGGTAGGCTTCAAGCACAGTTATTACCCTCATCAGTGGTCCCAAATGGGTGTCCGGGACGCTCATCCCGAAATTGCCGTACTCATGCACCGCACGACGTTGTGGGTCGTTTGGCCAGAATTACCGGCAATTCCTTACAGAAGCTGCTTTCAAAGTTTTACGCCTGCAGAACGGGGAGCTGATGAGGGTTGGCGTTGGGCTTTTCCCCGCTGGAAAAACCCTTCGCCAACACCGCTCTGAAGGAACGACTGTGCTCGTGACGCTTTGAAAACAGCTTCTAACGGACATTGGCGCCTTAAAAGGCTGGCTGATTCTACGGCAAAAAAAATTTAAAGGTAAGTCGCGCTCTATTGGACTTTGGTGGCGTTGTGCGCGGTTAGGGTAAACGCCGACCCAGCGCTTGCCCCTGACGTTTGAGGGGTGATCAATGCCCGACAAAGGGCTAACATGCCGACCTGTTCCGCGTTTCAGTGTTTTGCCAATTTATGCCCAATCAAACCATCAAGACCCCCTGCGTCGGCCTCTGCTCCACTGTTTACGGAGATCTGGTGTGCCGTGGCTGCAAGCGTTTCCACCACGAAGTGATCCACTGGAATGGTTACGGCGAGGAGGAAAAGCGTGCTGTGTGGTTGCGTCTGGAGCAATTGCTGTCACAAGTGATGGCGAGCAAGGTCGAGATCTTCGATCCGGCGCGCCTGCGCCAACAGCTGGAACAGCGCAAGATCCGCTTTGTGCCGCATCAGTCGGAATATTGCTGGGCCTATCAGCTGATTGCGCGCGGGGCGCGGGTGATCATTAATCTGGAAGCCTACGGGATGGTGTTGCTGCCGGAGTTCCGCGACTGGAACCTGCCGGAGTTGCGCGATGCCATTGATCGGGAATTTTTCCTGCTGTCGGAAGCGCATTATCAGCGCTATATCGCACCGGGCTTCCTGAAAGACGCCTTCGGCGCCTGAAGATCAAAAGATCGCAGCCTGCGGCAGCTCCTACAGGTGGAACGCATTCCCTTGTAGGAGCTGCCGAAGGCTGCGATCTTTTGCTTTTAATGCTTCACCGCCAGCTCCCCCAGATGATCCTCAACCTCCTGCGGCTTGAGCACCAGCACGTCGCTCTCCAGCGCATCCAGCACCACTTCGGCGGTATTGCCGATCAGTGCGCCTGACAACCCGGTCCGCGCCACGGTGCCGATCACGGTCACCGCCGCCTGCAGTTTGTGCGCCATGAACGGGATCAGCACATCCGCCGGGCCTTCCTCGATATGCAGATGTTCATCATCCACATCGAACTCGGCCTGAAATGCCTTGCACTGCTCGCGGTACCTCGCTTCGATGGTTTCCTTGAGTTGAAAGGTCGGATCCGCTGCCGAGAGCATGGGTGACGGATGCGCACTGATCACATGCAGATGCGCCTTGGCGAGGCTGGCAATGTCGTAGCCGTGATCAATGATCGTGGTGTGCAAATGCCGGTGCTCGCCATCGGCATTGCCCACGTCCACAGCCGCAAGAATCACTCGGTCTTTCCAGGAAGTGGATGTTTTTACCAACAGCACCGGGGTCGGACAGTGCCGCAGCAGTTTCCAGTCGGCCGGGGTCAGCAGGGCTTTTTTCAGGGCGCTGTCGGGGAAATGCTGTTTGACCACCAGACCGCAGCCTTCAGCTTGCTGCACATCGATGATGGTTTCGTGCAGGCTCTCGTTCCACGCCTGTTCGGTGGTCACGCTGTAGCCATCCGCCAAAAGCGCGGCTTTGAGCACGCCGAGCATGCCGGCGTGGTCGTGCTTGCGGTCGCACACCAGCAGGTGCAGATGGGCCTGGGTCACGCCGGCGATCAGCTTGGCGCGCTTGAGCGCCAGGCTTTCCGAATGTTCGGGTTCGATGACCACCAGAATGCTGCGAATGGCTTGCATGAGCGGAGTCTCCAGCAAAGAAAAGGCACGGCGTTGCACAACTATAGTTGCTGCTCATGCGCCTGCGACTTGATGCATATCAACGCCTGCGACTGGTGGTCTGCGGGCAGGCCGGTATAATCGGCGGCCTTTGCTCGTAGACCTTTTACCGTGAGCCCCATGATCCTTCCCGAAATCCACGAATTCCTTGGCTGCCGCACGCCCGACGCCTGGGTACAGGCGGCACTGGCCGATCAGGAAACTCTGCTGATCGACCACAAGAACTGCGAGTTCAAGGCTGCCAGCACCGCGCTGAGCCTGATTGCCAAGTACCATTCCCACGTCGACCTGATCAACATGATGTCGCGTCTGGCCCGGGAAGAACTGGTGCACCACGAACAAGTCATGCGCCTCATGAAACGCCGCAAGATTGAACTGCGCCAACTGCACGCCGGGCGTTACGCTTCGGGCCTGCGCAAAGTGGTGCGCAGCCACGAGCCGGTGAAACTGGTGGATACCCTGGTGGTCGGCGCATTTATCGAAGCACGCAGTTGCGAGCGTTTCGAAGCGCTGGTGCCGCATCTCGACGAAGAACTCGGCAAGTTCTATTTCGGCCTGCTGAAAAGCGAGGCGCGGCACTTTCAGGGTTATCTGAAACTTGCTTACCAGTACGGCGACGCGAAGGACATCGCTCAGGTGATCGACAAGGTACGTGCTGCCGAGCAGGAGCTGATCGAGTCGCCGGATGAAGAGTTTCGCTTTCACAGTGGTGTGCCGGTCGCCGCATAACCCGTTCGAAAAAACAACGTCAAAAGATCGCAGCCTTCGGCAGCTCCTACATTTGGAATGCGTTTCCCTGTAGGAGCTGCCGAAGGCTCGGGCCGCGTTCGGACGATCTTTTGCGTGTGATTGTTAAAAACTCTTAAGAGTATGAAACATCACCGATAACGGGCCTCTGCCAACGAATCCCGCCATACTGTCGACCATTTCACACATGGGTTGGCAGACGGTCGTTATGGATAACCTGGGTTTTGGCAAAGTCCTGCTGGTCGAAGACGATGAGCGTCTGGCCACGCTGATTGCGCACTTTCTTGAGCAGCATGGCTACGAGGTGCGCGCGGTGCATCGCGGTGATCTGGCGGTGGCCGCGTTTCTCCAGTTCCAGCCCAAAGTGGTGGTGCTCGATCTGATGCTGCCGGGGCAGAGCGGCCTGCACGTGTGCCGGGAGATTCGCAGTGTGTCGGACACGCCGATTGTCATCCTTACCGCCAAGGAAGACGACCTCGACCATATTCTCGGCCTGGAATCCGGTGCCGACGACTACGTGATCAAACCGATCAAACCGCCGGTATTGCTCGCGCGGCTGCGCGCCTTGCAGCGGCGGCAGATGCCGGAAGCCGGCGTGGTCAGTGCGCTGGAGTTCGGGCGCTTGAGCATCGATCGCAGCTGTCGCGAAGTGCGTCTGGCCGGCGAGATCATCGAAATGACCACCATGGAATTCGAGCTGCTGTGGTTGCTGGCCAGCGCTGCCGGCAAGACCCTGTCGCGCGATGACATTCTCAACCGCATGCGCGGCATCGCGTTCGACGGGCTCAATCGCAGCGTCGACGTGTACATCAGCAAGTTGCGCAACAAACTCAAGGACAATCCCCGCGAGCCGGTGTGCATCAAGACCGTGTGGGGCAAGGGTTATCTGTTCAATCCGTTCGCGTGGGAGCTGTAGATGCTGCGGTTATTCCTCGGGCTGTTTCTGGTGATGACGGTGGGCCTGGTCCTGGCGTTGCAGACTGTCGAGCGTACGTTCGACGCCTTGCTCGACTATCAGATGCAGGACTACAACCGCGAGGCGGTGCGTGGTCAGGCCTGGACGCTGGGAGAGTTGCTGCGCAACCTCGACGGCCCGGCCCGTGAAAAACAACTGCAGGCCCTGCGCCCGCACTATGGCTTGGGGTTGACCTTGGTCGAAGCCGATCAACTGGCGCTCAGCGACGAGGAAAAAGCCGAGCTTGCTCAAGGCTTGCTGGTGATCCGCGACAAATACACCCAATACATTTCTGCCATCGACGGCGGCTCGCAGCTGCTCAGCATCCGCTTGCCCGCCGAACCCAGCCTGATGCCGTTCTACATTGCCGGTGCCTATTTGATGATCGCGGTGCTGATCGGCTGCGTACTGTTTTTCTGGGTGCGCCCGCACTGGCGCGATCTGGAAAAACTGCGTCTGGCCGCCGAGCGCTTTGGCGATAACGATCTGTCGGTGCGCATTCAACTGTCCAAGCGCTCGAACATCCGCGACCTGGCTGAACACTTCAACCTGATGGCGGCGCGCATCGAGAGCCTGATCGCCAATCAGCGCGAACTGACCAACGCGGTGTCCCACGAGCTGCGCACGCCGATTGCGCGATTGTCGTTCGAACTCGACCAGCTCAAGCAGCAACCGGACGCCAGCCAGAACCGCGAACTGATCGCCGACATGTACGCCGACCTTGGCGAACTGGAAGAAATGGTCTCCGAGCTGCTGACCTACGCCAGCCTCGAACGCGGCGCGACGGTGATCAAGTGCGAAAACATTCAAGCGGCCAACTGGCTCGACAGCGTGGTCGGCAGCGTGGCGCTGGAGGCGGAAGCGGCGGGGGTGCAGTTGCTGATCGGTGACTGCCGGCTCGACACCGTGCGCATCGAGCCGCGCTTTATGGCGCGGGCGGTGATCAATCTGCTGCGCAACGCCATTCGTTATGCCGAGCAGCGTGTCGAGGTGACGCTGGTGCGCAGCGGCGATTACTACGAAGTGCGGGTCAACGACGACGGTCCGGGTGTGCCGGTGGAAGGTCGGGAGAAGATCTTCGAGCCGTTCTCGCGGCTGGATGCCAGTCGCGACCGTCGTACCGGCGGTTTCGGCCTGGGTCTGGCGCTGGTGCGGAGGGTGTCGCAGTCCCATGGCGGGCAGGTCGAGGTCGGGGAATCGGTGTGGGGTGGGGCGTCGTTCCGGATGACCTGGGCGCATCTCGACTGATTTGTGTTGTCAGTTCCGGCCCTATCGCTGGCAAGCCAGCTCCCATAGGCTTTGTGTACGCCCAGCAACCTGTGGGAGCTGGCTTGCCAGCGATAGGGCCATCAATCACACCACAAAACTGTACTTATTTGACCAACCCCAATCGCTCATGCCACTGCGCAATCGACTCCTCGGGATACACCGCAAACTGCTTGTCCTTGGGTTTCGCATCCACCTCGACCCAGGGCGCCTTCGATTCCAGCATCAAATGCGTATGCTCCGGCGGCACCGGCAACGGGGTGTCGATGGCCGAGGCGAACGGATGAATCAACTCCGGCCATTCCGGGCTGAACAGCCACAAGCCGCTACCGCACTGTGAGCAAAAATGCCGCTCGGCCGTGCTGCGATGGGCACGTTTTTCACCTGCTTCCTTCATCTTCGCGTGGTAGATGCTGATGTGTTTGCGCCCCTGAACCTTGAGGCTGGCCGCATCGCCACCGAGGTTGATCGCGTAACCGCCACCGCCCTGAGTCTTGCGGCAGATCGAGCAGTAGCAGCGTTGATAGGGGTAGGGATGGGCGCTGGTCAGGCTGAAAGTTACGGCGCCGCAGTGGCAGGAGCCTTCGAGGTGCATGAGGGGGCCTCCGGTGGCTGAAGTGGTGCGGTTGAGCCTAGAAGGTTTGTGGCGATCATGCAGACGCGTTCGCGAGCAGGCTCGCTCCCACAGGGGAACGAATTTCAAAATGTGGGAGCGAGCCTGCTCGCGAAGAACGATAACGCGGAGCCACTGGACGCCTGCTCAAGGCCCGGTCAGCATGTCCCAAAAAAAGGCACCCCAACCCATGCGAAGACTCCCCTCACTGGCCGCCCTGCGAACCTTCGAATGCGCCGCCCGCCACGCGCATTTCGGCCGGGCTGCCGCCGAGTTGTGCGTCACCGACAGCGCGGTCAGCCACCAGATCCGTCAGCTCGAAGAACAACTCGGCGTCTCGCTGTTCATCCGCGAAGGCCGGCAGATCCGTCCGACCATCGCCGCCGGACGTCTGATGCAGAGCCTGCAACAGGCCTTCGAACTGATCGGTGAAGCCTGCGATGAACTGCGCGATCCTTCCTCGCTGGCGGTCTTGCGTCTGGCGGTCACCGCCGAGCTGGCGCAGAAGTGGCTGATGAACCGTCTCACCGATTTCTACGCACGCTATCCGCACATCACCCTGCATCTCTACGAACAGCCGATCGACGCCAGCGCGCCGGGCGAAGATATCGACCTGGCGATCACCTACGGCACCGGTCCGGTGGACAGCAGCGCCTACTTCGTGCGGCCGTTACCGGCGCTGCAATTCTTCCCGGTGTGCAGCCCGGGGCTGTTCAACCAGGGCAGTCTGAAATCCCCGAAAGACCTGGCGCGCCATTGTCTGCTGCACGACGATCAGGACGGCAAGACCTGGACCGCCTGGCTGACCAGTCACGCCGGCGATCTGCGCCCGCAGCGCCAATTGTATTTCGCCCATGCCGGTCTGGCGCTGGAAGCGGCGGCACAGGGGCAGGGTGTGGCGATGGGCGACAACCTTACCGCGCAGGAGGATTTGCTGAGCGGGCGGCTGGTGCGGCCATTCACGTCAAGCATGACCGCGCTCGGCCAATACGCGCTGGTCTGCGAGCGGCTGCGCCTGGAGCGTCCGGCGGTGGCACAGATGCTCGAATGGTTCAACGATCAACTGGCCGATTGATGAGTTGAATTCAACTGTTCCGCAATAATCATCGTTGGCGGGCCTGCCGCCTGCGATCGTAGCCTGTGGTCATTCCCAACCCCAAGACGAGGTTTGACCATGGCACGTTTGCTCGACTCCACCCCCAAACACGACGGCTTCCGTCTGCCCGGCGAATTCGAAGCCAAGTCCGGCTGCTGGCTCGGCTGGCCGGAGCGCACCGACGTGTGGCGCAACGGCGCGAAACCGGCGCAGAAAGTCTGGGTGCAGATCGTCACCGCCATCTCCCACAGCGAACCGGTCACCGTCTGCGCCTCCGCCGCGCAATTCGCCACTGCGCGCCGCCAGTTGCCGCCGCAGGTGCGCGTGGTCGAGATGACCTGCAATGACACCTGGTTCCGCGACAGCGGCCCGTGCTTTGTGGTCAACGACCAGAGCGGCGAAGTGCGTGGCGTCGACTTCGAATTCAACGCCTACGGCGGCCTCGACGGCGGGCTGTACTACCCGTGGGACAAGGACGACCAGATCGCCAGCAAGATCCTCGAAATCGAACGCTTCGACCGTTACCGCGCACCGCTGATAGCCGAACTCGGCGGCATCCAGAGTGACGGCCAGGGCAGCATCCTCACCACCGAACAGTGCCTGCTCAACCGCAATCGCAACCAGCATCTGGGCAAGGATGAAGTTACCCGGCGCCTGACCGATTACCTCGGCGCCGAGCAAGTGATCTGGCTGCCGCGCGGTTGCAAGTTCGACGAAACCGATGGCCATGTCGATGACCTCGCATGCTTCGTGCGCCCCGGCGAAGTGGTGCTGCAATGGACCGACAACCGCGACGATCCGCAGTGGGAAATCTATCAAGAGGCCTACGACATCCTGCGCAGCACCCGTGACAGCCGTGGCCGCGAGTTGATCGTGCACAAGCTGCCGCAACCGGACGTGCTGGAGTGGACCGCCGAAGAAGCCGAAGGCCTCGATCAGCAGGACAGCACTCACACCCGTCAGGCCGGCACCAGAATCTGTGCGTCGTATATCAACTACTACGCCGGCAACAGCTCGATCGTGGTGCCGCTGTTCGGTGATCGCAACGATCAGGTGGCCATGGCGACTCTCGCCGAGCTGTTCCCGCAGCACAAGATCGTCGGCATCGAAAATTCCCGGGAAATCCTCCTCGGTGGCGGCAACGTCGCGTGCATCACCATGCCGCAATACGCCGGCACGTCTAATCGCAAGGGGGTGTGATGATGGGCCTGCACAAACTGACTCAAGCGTTATTGCTGGTGCTTGCACCCCTGTGTGTGCAGGCCGCCGACCCCGCCAGACCGGTGGTCAATCTGTATATCTGGGGCGAGTACCTGGCCCCGGATACGCTGAAGAATTTCGAGGCGCAGACCGGCATTCAGGTGGTCGCCGATCACTTCGATTCGCTGGAAACCGTGGAGACCAAACTGCTCACCGGGCGCAGCGGGTATGACCTGGTGCTGACCGCCGGCCAGCACCTGTCGCGGGCCATTGAAAGCGGTGCGATCCAGCCGCTGGACAAGGCGCGGGTGCCGCACTTTGCCGGAGTCGGTGACGAGTTCCGCCAGCACATGGCGGTGTTCGATCCGGGCAACCGTTATGCCGGTATTTATGCCTGGGGCACCACCGGCGTGGGTTATCAGGAGCAGGCAATCAAGCAGCGTCTGCCGAACGCGCCGACCGACAGCTGGGCGATGCTGTTCGACCCGGCGGTGGTGGCGAAATTTGCCGATTGCGGGGTGAGCCTGCTCAACGACCCGAACGAGGTGTTCGCTGCGGTCATGAAGTACCTGGGCCTGGACATCAACCGGCAGAGCCTCGATGACCTGAAACTCGCCGAACAGCAACTGGCGAAGATCCGCCCGTACATTCGCTACTTCGACAACGACCTGAACATCAGCGACCTGGCCAACGGCAACACCTGCGTGGCGATGTCGTGGAACGGCAACGTGGCGATTGCGGCGGGGCAGGCACAAACGGCGAACAAGCCGTTCCAGCTCAGTTATCGCATTCCCAAAGAAGGCACGTTGATCTGGTTTGACGCCATGGTCATTCCCAAGGATGCGCCGCATCCACAGGCCGGGCTGGCGTTGATGGATTATTTGATGACGCCTGAGGTGATCGCGCCGATCACCGACACCATCCACTACGCCAATGCGATCACGGCGGCGGATGGTCTGGTGGATGCGTCGATCCGTAATGATCCGGGAACGTATCCGTCGGAGGCGGTGCGGGCTTCGCTGTACAGCAAGAATGACAATGGCAAGGCGTTCAACCGGGCTTTGATTCGGGCGTTCAGCAAGTTGAAGTCAGGTCTTTGATTTGAGGTTGAATCGACTGGCGCCTTCGCGAGCAGGCTCGCTCCCACCTTTGCAACGCATTCCCCTGTAGGAGCTGCCGCAGGCTGCGATCTTTTGATCTTGCTTTTCAAAAGATCAAAGTCAAAAGATCGCAGCCTGCGGCAGCTCCTACAAGGGGATTTGCGGTTTGGGTATGCGCCACAGGTACCAAGCGGCCACCGTCCGATACGGACTCCACGCCAGTCCGGTCTCGATCATCTGCCTGCGCGTCGGCTGCACCTCCAGCCCCTTCAACCGCCGATAGCCCTCGCGCACGCCAAAGTCATCCGCCGGCAGAATATCCATGCGCTCCAGGCTGTAGATCAACAGCATCTCCACGGTCCAGCGGCCAACCCCGCGCAGGCTGACCAAACGTTCGATCAGCGCCTCATCGTCCATCGCCAGCGCGGTGGGATAATCCGGTACCACGCCGTCCAGTGTTGCCTGGGCGATGCCCTGAATGGTCGCAATCTTGCCCGCCGAAAAACCGCAGCCGCGCAGTTGATCGAAGTCGGTCGCGAGAATCTGTTCCGGCCGGGGAAACGTCTGCCCCGGAAACAGCGCCACCAGACGCCCGACAATTGCATCCCCAGCCTTGGCGTGCAGTTGCTGATAGGCAATCGCCCGAACCAGCGATTCGTATGGGGCACGCGCCGGGTGCGGTTGATGCAGGCACGGGCCGACGGCTGCAACGTGGCGCTGCCAGTCCTCGTCGAGCGCTGCCAGAAACTCGCTGGCCGCCTGATAACGATCCGGCATGCTATTTCAGCAGTCCGTTGACTTCGCCGTAGGTCAGCGCCTTCAGATCGTGGGTGTCGAGCTTGCCGCTGGCGAGGAAGCCTTTCACCAGTGAACCCATCGCGCCGTAGAGGAACTCAGCGATCCCGGACCCGGCGCTCAAGCGCCGTACGCCCAAGGCTTGCAGTTCATTTGGCGAGGGCAGGCAGGCGAAGCCGAGCACGTTCACCGGCAGTGACGTGCCCTTGCAGATTGCCTCGATTTCATAAGCGGCGGTCACGCCAGCGGCAAACAAGCCATCGGCCCCGGCGGCCTGGTACAACGCTGAACGGTGCAGGGTTTCGGCGACGCGATCCTCGGCCGGTACCAGGCCCTTGAGGTAGACGTCCGTGCGCGCGTTGATGAACAGCTTCACATTGCGCTTGCGGGCGGCTTCGCGTGCTACTTCGATCTTGCGCGCCAACAGCTCCGGGGCGCCGCTGCCGTCCTCGATATTGATCCCGACCGCACCGGCGGCAAGCACCGCGTCGACCACTTCGGCCACACGGCCAAGGTCATCGGAATAACCCGCCTCGATGTCCACGCTCAGCGGCACCTGGATTACCCGCGCGATGGATTCCACGGTTGAAATCAGCCGTTCGAGGGGCAGGGTGTTGCCGTCGGGATAGCCATGCGCCCAAGCGACTGCCGCGCTGCTGGTGGCGACCGCTTTACCGCCCGCGTGCTCGACCAGCCGCGCACCGGTGGCGTCGGCGACGTTGGTCAGGATCAGCAGACCTTCCTGGTGTAACTGGTGGAACCGAGTGTCGAGCGCGTTCATCGAAATCCCTTCTTGTGAGTGCTGCAAAGCGTCAGAAAGCCAGTGGTTGCGTGAGCTGCACCGCAGCGTTTTCCAGCCTCAGCAGAAACGCCTTGCGCGGCTGTCCACCACCATAGCCGGTCAACGAACCGTCCGCACCGATCACCCGATGGCACGGCACCACGATCGCCAGCCGATTGTGCCCGTTGGCCAGCCCCACCGCTCGACTGGCGCCGGGTTTGCCCAGACGTGCCGCGAGGCTGCCGTAGGTGCTGGTCTGGCCATAAGGAATTTGCAGCAGCTGCTCCCAGACTTGCCGGTCGAACGCGCTGCCGGGCAGGTGCAGCGGGACGCTGAATGCATTGCGCGTCCCGGCAAAATATTCGTTGAGTTGCTCTTCGATCTGCCGCAAATGCGCGTTGTGCCCCGGTGCGACCACGTAGCCGTGGCGGGTTTGCAGCTCTTCGACTTCGCGGGTCAGCGCCGGGCGATCGAGAAATTCCAGCAACACCAGTCCGCGACGTTCGGCCATCGCGATCATCGGCCCCAGCGGCGTGGTCAGGCGGGTGAACAGCAGCGGTTCACTGTTGGCCGCGCGGCCCGGGGTGATGTGGAACGACTTCTGGAACGCATCGCGAAAACCGCTGAGTGATTCGTAGCCGGAATCGAACGCCGCATGGTCAATCGAGGTGCCTTGTTTGATTCCGCCCAGCGCCATACCGAGTCGGCGGGTGCGCAGCCACGCATGGAAGGTCATGCCGAAATGCTGCTTGAACCAGCGCCGCAGCTTCAGCGGTTCGATGCCTTCGGCCAGCAACTGCGCATCGCTCCAGCGTACCTCTGGGTCGGCATCCACGGCTTCGAGCAGGCGCTGCACCCAATCGGGGGCGATGGCCGCAGCGTCCAGCGGTTTGCAGCGCAGGCAGGCGCGATAACCGGCGCTCAAGCACTCATCGGCATGGGCGAAGAATTCGACATTTTCCGGTTTCGGCTTGCGCGCCGTACAACTGGGGCGGCAGAAGATCCCGGTGGTTTTCACGGCCGTGAAGAACACCCCCTCGTAGGCGGTGTCGCGTTCGAGCATGGCGCGAACCATCTCGGCGTGGGGCGGCAACAGTGCGGTTTGTATGTTCATGGCCAGAGCTTAAATCCAGGATTTCGATGGCTCCACCGAAAAATCGACAGTGAATTTTCAAATGCCCTGAACTACCGTGTAGGAGCTGCCGCAGGCTGCGATCTTTTGATCTTGTTTCTTAAAATCAAAAGCAAAAGATCGCAGCCTTCGGCAGCTCCTACAGAGTGGGTGAGGTGTCGAGTTTATGCATCCGTTTTCGATTCAACATATTGATCACATCGTCCTGCGTGTCGCCGATCTGCAACGCAGTATCGATTTTTACGGTCAGGTATTCGGTGCCGAGGTGGTCAGGTACAACGAACCATTGGGTCTGGTACACCTGCGCGCCGGCACCTCGATGATCGACCTCGTCGACTTGCAAGGCGAACTTGGCAAAAAGGGCGGCGGGGCGGCCGGTACCGAGCGGCGCAACGTCGATCACTTCTGCCTGCGCATCGAGCCGTTCGATGAACCGGCGCTGACCGAGCACTTGCAGGCGCATGGCCTGACCGTAGAAAAAGCCGCCCGACGCTTCGGTGCCGAGGGCTACGGCCTGTCGCTGTACTGCTTCGACCCGGACGGCAATCAGGTCGAGCTCAAAGGCCCGTCCGAGGCTTAAGCGCGTTTCGCCATCAACAACACCGTAGCCGCCGCCGACAACAGCCCTGCGCAGCAACGGTTGAAGATCCGTTTGCCGCGCGGCTCGGCGAACCAGCGGCGCATGTGCAGGCCCATCCACGCGTAGGCGCCGATGGCGATCCATTCCAGCAGCAGAAACAGCGCGCCGAGCACCGCGAATTGCGCCGGCACCGGGCGGCTCGGATCAACGAATTGCGGCAGAAACGCGGTGAACAACAGGATCGCTTTCGGGTTGCCCGCCGCCACCAGAAACTCCTGACGCGCCAGCCGCCAGAACCCCACCGACGCTCCGGCGACCTGCTGCTCGGCCTCGGGGTTGGCGCGCCAGAGTTGCCAGGCCAGGTACAGCAAATACGCCGCGCCGATGATCTTGATCGCATGGAACAGCCATTCCGAGGTCTGCAGCACCGCCGACAATCCCGCGCCGGCGAGGGCGATCATTGCGGCGAACGCGATAATCCGTCCGACACCGGCGGCGCACGCCCGACGATAGCCATAGCGGGTGGCATTACTGACCGACAGCAGGTTGTTCGGGCCCGGGGCCATGTTCAGGGCGAAACAGGCCGGGAGAAACAGCGAGAACGTGGCGAGATCCATGGGCTTGGGCTCCAGAAGCGATGACGCTTTTTTATCACAGGCGGCGGGCATGTTGACCCGTACAGTCACGCGGTGCTGTCGCGGTACAGCTTCAGCACCTCCCTTTAAACGATTCGAACTTTTCTGATTCTTCAGAACTCTGAAAGGTCTGAAGGCGCTGGTTTCGTCAGAAAAATCTATGCGCCAAGTCAGAAAAAGGCGTTTGCCGTGTAATATCCGTCCAAAGCTGCAAACACCCTGCCGGCCCCGAAGCGGCCCCACCAAGAGCGATCTACATGCAAGCAAAGGCCCGTGAAGTTTATGTGCCACCGGTGCTGCAAGATCTGCGAGCCGGCACTGCCGAACTGCACATCGCACTGGAAAAACGTCTTCCTTTTTTCTCCGATACCCTCGATTCCAACGCTTTTTTGCGGCTGATGCAGGCCTACTACGGCTTTTATCGGCCGCTGGAAAGCGCATTGCTCGACAGTGGCGTGATCCCGGTCGATTTCGATCTTGCGCCACGTCTCAAGGCGCCGACCCTGTTCAATGATCTGAGGGCCCAGGGTCTGTCGGTCGAGGCTATCGCCCGTTTGCCGCTGTGTCAGGCGCTGCCCGTGATCGACTCCAGCGCTGCCTGTCTGGGAGTGACGTACGTGCTGGAAGGGGCAACCCTCGGCGGGCAGATCCTGCGCCGCGAAATCGCCTCGAGGTTGAGCCTGAATGCCGACAATGGCGCGGCATTCCTCGACATTTATGGCGCCGCCACCGGCCGCCGCTGGCGCGATTTCATTGAATACCTGGGCAGTCGATCGCTGGATGCGAGCGAACGTGAAGCCGTGGTTGCGGCGGCCCGAACCACATTCAGTTGTTTCGAGCGCTGGCTCGAAAGCCGGGAGGTACTGGCATGAACCCGCAAGACCAAGAAGCTTTTGAAGAACTGCTGGCCAACTGTGCCGACGAACCGATCCGCTTTCCCGGGGCAATCCAGCCCCATGGCCTGTTGCTGACCCTGAGTGAGCCGGCGCTGGAAATCATTCAGATCAGCGCCAATGTCGAGACCCTGCTGGCACGCCCGGCGCAGGAACTGGTCGGCCAGCCGCTGCACCAATTGCTGGGTGAGACGCATGCGGCGGCCGTGCGCGAGGCGTTGCAACAACCGGTATTTGCCGATGCCGGACCGCTGCACTGTCGCCTCAACGGCACCGCGTTCGAAGGTCTGCTGCACCGGCATCAAGACGTGTTGATTCTGGAACTGGAAATCCACGTTGAAAATTTCCAGCCGCGTAACGTCGCCGGCAACCAGACCCATCTGGGGCGCATGCTCCAGCGACTGCAAGCGGCCACTTCGCTGCAGGCCCTGTACGACATCAGCGTCAAGGAAATCCAGGCGATGACCGGTTACGACCGGGTGCTGATCTACCGCTTCGAGGAGGAGGGTCACGGTCAGGTGATCGCCGAGGCGTCCGATCCATCGATGGAAGTGTTCAACGGCCTGTTCTTCCCGGCCTCGGACATCCCCGAACAGGCGCGTGAGCTGTACCGCACCAACTGGCTGCGGATCATCCCGAATGCCGATTATCAGCCAGTGCCGCTGGTGCCCAAGCTGCGCCCGGACACCCAGACCCCGCTGGACCTGAGTTTCGCCACCCTGCGCAGCGTCTCGCCGATTCATTGCCAGTACATGAAGAACATGGGCGTGCTGTCGTCGATGAGCATCTCGCTGCTCAAGGGCGACAAGCTCTGGGGCCTGATCAGCTGCGGCAACCGCCAGCCGCTGCATGTGCCGCATGAGTTGCGCAGCGCCTGCCAGACCATCGGTCAGGTGCTGTCGCTGCAGATCAGTGCAATGGAAGCGCTGGAAATCAGCCGCCAGCGCGAGGAGAAAGTCGAGGCGTTGGCGCTGCTCAATCAGGCCATGATCGACTCGCCGGAAAACGTCTTCGACGGTCTGGCGCAGCAGCCACAAGTGCTGATGGCGCTGGCCGGCGCCGGAGGCATTGCGATCATCGAAGACAAGCAATTGCACCGTTATGGCAACTGCCCGGAGCCGGAAGACATTCGCGCCCTGCACAAGTGGTTGCAGGAAACCGGTGAGCCGGTGTTCGCCAGCCATCATCTGGCGAGCGTCTATCCGCCGGCTGCACACTTTCAGCAAGTGGCCAGCGGCGTGCTTGCCATGAGCCTGCCCAAACCGGTGGACAACGGGGTGATGTGGTTCCGTCCCGAGGTCAAGGAAAACATCAACTGGAGCGGCGACCCGCGCAAGCCGCTGGATCTGGAAAATTCCGACGCCGGCCTGCGTCTGCGCCCGCGCACTTCGTTCGAAATCTGGAAAGTCGAGATGGCCGGGATCTCCACCAAGTGGAGTCACGGTGATCTGTTTGCGGCCAATGACTTGCGCCGTTCGGCACTGGAAAACGACCTGGCGCGACAGGTACGCCGCGAGCAAGAGGCGGTGCGCGCCCGTGATGAACTGGTGGCGGTGGTCTCCCACGACCTGCGCAACCCGATGACGGTGATTTCGATGCTCTGCGGCATGATGCAGAAGACCTTCAGTTCTGACGGCCCGCACACCTCGCGGCGCATCTCCACCGCGATCGACACCATGCAGCAGGCGGCCGGGCGGATGAACACGCTGCTCGAAGACTTGCTCGACACCTCGAAGATCGATGCCGGGCGCTACACCATCGCCCCGCAGACCCTGGACGTCGGGCAGATGTTCGAGGAAACCCAGTCATTGCTCGGGCCGCTGGCGCTGGACAAGGACATCAATATCTCGTTCGAAGCCGATCCCGACCTGAAAATCCACGCCGACCCGGAGCGCCTGTTTCAGGTGCTGTCGAACCTGATCGGCAACGCGATCAAGTTCACCCCGCGCAAAGGTTCGGTGGGCGTGCTGGCCAAATCTGACGGCAAGGAAATCGTGTTTACCGTGCGCGATACCGGCGAAGGCATTCCCAAGGAAAACCTGGCGCGGGTGTTTGACCGCTACTGGACGGTGAAGGAGGGCAACCCGACCGGAACCGGACTGGGCTTGTACATTACGCAGGGGATTGTTGAAGCCCATGGCGGGCGGATCGAGGCCAGCAGTGAGCCGGGGGAGGGTACGGAGTTTCGGTTTACGGTACCGGTGTCTGGAGGCGAGTGAATGGTTGCCCCAGGTAATTTTGTTCAATACGCAGTGCAAAGCCCTGGCTACTGTTGACACCTCGTTTTCCAGTCTGAAGCAGGTGTGTAATGAGTCTGATTGTCTCGATGGCGGCGTTCGCGCTAGTGGCGTCCATAACCCCGGGGCCGGTGAATATAGTGGCGCTGAGTTCCGGGGCGCAGTTCGGCTTTCGGGCCAGTCAGCGGCACGTGGCGGGAGCGACGCTGGGTTTTGTGCTGTTGCTGGTGCTGATGGGCCTGGGATTGCATGAAGTCCTGAAACTGTGGCCATTCCTGACCCGGGTGGTGCAATTGGCCGGGGTGGCGTTTTTGTTGTTCATGGCCTGGAAACTGGCTGCCGATGACGGCCAGTTGCATGCAGGCGAGGCGGGGCGGGCGCCGTCGATGTTGTACGGCGCGGTAATGCAATGGCTTAACCCGAAAGCGTGGCTGGCGTGTGTGGCAGGGATGGGCGCGTTTGTCGCCGATGGCGAGGCGCGGCTGGTCTGGCAGTTCGCGGCGGTGTATCTGGTGATCTGTTATCTGTCGGTCGGTTGCTGGGTGTACGCCGGAACGTTTTTGCGCGGGTATCTGGGCAATCCGGCGGGGATGCGCCTGTTCAATCGGTTGATGGCTTTGTTGCTGGCGGCGAGCGCGGTTTATCTGTTGTTGCCCTGAGCCTGCAACAGCAAAAAGATCGCAGCCTGCGGCAGCTGCTACAGGGGAGTGGTCATTCAACCTGCCGCAGCATGGCAACCCATTCTGCGGCGAAGTGATGGCAATCGCCGGGCCAGCGTGCCGTGAGCAGATTGCCGTCGCGCACCACGAACCCTGTCTGCGGCGCTTTTGCGCTATCACGTCTGGCAATGAGCGGGCCGCGTACAAAGTCGGATTTGCGCGAAAGCGCAGCCGTCACCTCTGCCTCGACGGTCTGCGGGTAGGTGCGGTAGTAGCGCCCCAGCCACGGTGCGGTCAGCAGCCAGGCCGGCAACTCCATGGTTGCTGCCAGCAGCGCTGTGACCTTGCGCCCGAACAGCAGCGAACGCCCAGTGTCGGGATCGAGGGTGCGCGCCAGCAACAACACGCCATGACACACTGCCGCCACTGGTTTCTGTGCCTTGAAAAACTGCAGGGCGATCTGCCGGGCCTGTCCGGACTCCAGCAGGCTGCGCATGTCTTTGGCGTGACCGCCGGGAATCAGCAGACCTTCGAACTGAGACGGATCGACATCGGCATACGCCAGCGGCTGCCGAAATGCCGCGCATTCGATCATCTGCGCGTAGCTGTCCAGGTCAGCTTTACGGGTCATCAGCATGGCGTTCAACGGGCCGAAACCAACACTCACCAACCGTGGGTCGGCATAGGCCGGCAGGCCTTGTGGCGTGGCAAAACGCGCTTCGATGTCTGCGTTGCGCAACGCCTGCCACGGCACGCTGCTTTCGGTCGGATCGTAATCGGCGTTTGGCAGAAGAATCAGAATCATCCGGAGCAGACTCCCGGGCCGGAATTGGCCGCTGATCCTCAGCGTAGCCGCTTTCGTCTGTCAGCCGCGATATTGGCCGGGGGTTGCCGCCAGGTGCTGTTTGAACGCGCGCTGAAAATGCGCCTGATCGGCAAACCCCGCTTCCAGTGCGACATCGGCAATCAACTGGCCGCTGCGCAGGCGTTCGCGGGCGAACTGGATGCGCTGGTTGACCACAAAGGCATGCGGGGTCATGCCGTAATGCTGTTTGAACGCACGGATCAGATACGACGGTGACAACTGCGCCGCCGTGCAGATGTCCTCCAGGCTGAGCAGGTCGGTGCAGTGTTCGCGGATGAAATCGGCAGCGCGTTCGAGCTTGAAATTCGGTTCACGCAACGGTGGTTCAGCCGGGTTCAGGCGTAGTTGCAGGTCGCTGAAAAATTCCACCGCTGCGCTGTGTTTGCGCAGTATGTCCTGCTGCTCATCGACCAGTGTGGCGTAAAGCCCTTGCAGATCCCGAAACAGCCGGGCGTCATGCAAATGCGTGGTGGAAAACCGCCGAAACTCAAGCTCCGCACTGAACCCCAGTTGATGCTGCAGATCCGTCAGCCACGGCGTCTCGACATACAGCATCAAGTACGACCACGGCTGATCATCGAGCGGGTTGCAGGCATGCACGTCGCCGGGATTCATCAGCACCACGGTGCCGGCGGCGACTTCGAACGTCGATTGCTCATGCACATAAATGCTCCGCCCGGCCGTGATCGCGCCAATCGAAAAATGCGCATGGGAATGGCGTGAGTAGCAGACCTCACGGCCATCGGCGATGGCCCGCGCTTCGATGAAGGGCAGGGCATCGTCGCGCCAGAAGCGAGGGGCTTTTTCAGGGTTTTTGGCGGCAGCGTGTTTCATCGTTATGGTTCCCGGCGGGCCAGACACCGGAGTGTATTAGCTCTGGCCGGCAAAGGCCCGCTCCAGTTCGGCGATGTCGAGTTTTTTCATCTTGAACATGGCCTGCATTGCCCGTTGCGACTTGCTGGTGTCGGCGTCCTGCATCATGTGCATGAACGCCACCGGCACGATCTGCCACGACACGCCGAACCGGTCTTTGAGCCAGCCGCATTGTTGGGCTTCGACCGGACCACCGGCCGACAGGTTGCCCCAGAAATGGTCGACTTCCTCCTGATTCTGGCAATTGACCTGAAACGAAATCGCTTCACTGAACTTGAACATCGGCCCGCCGTTGAGGCCGGTGAAGGTCTGGCCGTCGAGTTCGAAACTGACGGTCATCACCGCGCCTTCCGGCTTGCCGTGAAATTCCTGGCCGACCTTGCTGTAGTGGGTCAGGCCGGTGATTTTCGAATGATCGAAGATCGAGCAGTAAAACTGCGCCGCCGCTTCGGCCTGATCGTCGAACCACAGGCACGGCGTGATTTTTTGAAAGCGTTGCATGGCAGTCATCCTCGGCAGGTTAGACACGCAGGATTATCAGCGTAGTCAGTCCTTGGTCGAAGGGCGGTGCCGTAGATCGACAAGTGAAGCATTGGACGCCAAACAATGTGGGAGCGAGCCTGCTCGCGAAAGCGTCGGCACATGCGGCAACGAGCCTGTCAGACACTCCGCATTCGCGAGCAGGCTCGCTCCCACAAGGGGTTCGAGTCGCCCCGGTCAGCGCCGTTCGGCGATCATCAACAGTGACTGTGGCACCGGGCTTTGCGGATGCTGCGGCTCCTGCAGGCTGACCAGTTGAAACCCGGCCATGTCCAGCGCGTTGCACCAGCTCGACAGCGTGCGGAAATACCACGGCATCGGCTGCCACTGGCCCTTGAACCCGGCGAAGGACTCTTCACGCCAGCCATCCTGATAATCGCCGGCCGCCACGGCCCACGGATGCAGGGTCTGAATGATCATGGCGCCGCCCGGAACCAGCAACGCCTGCATCGCGGCGAGCAATGGGATGATGTCCTGATGCAGCAGCGAGAAGTTGGCGCAGATCAAATCGTAATCACGGTCGATATCAATTTCAGCGTCAACCAATGCCGCGTAACTGGCGATATGCACCTTGGCCGAACCGGCCTCGCGCGCCGCGTCAATCAACGTCGCATCGCCATCGACTCCCGCCGCATCGATACCGCGATCCGCCAGCGCCCGCAACAACCAGCCTTCGCCGCAACCCAGATCCAGCACGCGCTCCGGTTGCCGGCCCATGATCGCCAGCAGGATCGCCTGATCGGTGACCTGCTGACGGCTTTCGATGGCACCGCTGCGGATCACTTCGATCCAGGCATCAGCGTTGCTGTGCCAGCTCTGTAACAAGATGGATTCAGGGGAGGGCATGGCGCTGTCTCCGGTAAAAGCCGATAGTGGGCGTTCACTTGTACGGCTGCTATGTTCAAAGGCTTAACAGAGTCTGGCAGAGGATGGACACCATGAAGCCATTAACGGGCGGTTGCCTGTGCGGCGATGTGCGTTTCGAAGCATCAGGCCAACCTTACCGCGTCGGGATCTGCCACTGCCTCGACTGCCGCAAACACCACGGCGCGTTGTTTCAAGCCTCGGCGATATTTCCCGAGGATGCGGTGACCGTCAGCGGTAAAACCGGCGAGTATCGAGGGCGAGTGTTCTGTCCGCGCTGTGGTTCGCCGGTACTTGCACGTTCGGGAGATGAAATTGAAGTGAATGTCGGCTCGCTGGACGAGCCGAGCCAGTTCACGCCGACCTATGAACTGTGGACTGTGCGGCGCGAGTCATGGTTGCCGGCGCTGCCGTTGGCACACCATTACGAGCGGGATCGCGAAGGTACAGGGCGTACCGAGGCGTAATACGCAGTCAAGCCAATCACCCAGTCCCCTGTGGGAGCGAGCCTGCTCGCGAATGCGGTGAGTCAGCCAACCCATCATTGATTGACCGATTGCCTTCGCCAGCAGGCTGGCTCCCACGCGGTCCCTGGTGTGACCGAGTATTCAGCAACCACCTGAAAACCTGTGGGAGCTGGCTTGCCAGCGATGAGGCCGGCACATCCACAATTGATGTTGCCTGATCCACCGCCACCGCCACCGCCATCGCCGGCAAGCCAGCTCCCACAATGATGTGTGTCAGCCGCGAATAAACGCCAGCAGATCCGCATTGATCGTCGCCGCCTCAGTCGTCGGCATCCCGTGCGGAAACCCCGGATACGATTTCAGCGTGCCATTTGGCAGCAGTTTCGCCGACAAAGGCCCCGAGTTCGCATAAGGTACGATCTGGTCGTCCTCGCCGTGCATCACCAGCACCGGCACGGTGACCTTCTTCAGGTCTTCGGTGAAATCGGTCTGGGAGAAGGCGACGATCCCGTCGTAATGCGCCTTTGCGCCGCCGATCATGCCCTGACGCCACCAGTTGCCGATGATCCCCT
Source organism: Pseudomonas sp. B21-051 (assembly GCF_024748795.1). Lineage (NCBI taxonomy): Bacteria > Pseudomonadati > Pseudomonadota > Gammaproteobacteria > Pseudomonadales > Pseudomonadaceae > Pseudomonas > Pseudomonas sp. B21-051. The sequence continues at coordinate 3,490,582 of NZ_CP087166.1, read as the reverse complement.
CGGAAGGCTTGGCGCCCGGGCGGTTGTAGCCGTAGAACGGGCCAGTGGGAATGTCGCGATAGAACTGCGCGCGATTGGCCGCCAGTTGCGCCTGAAAATCGTCGAACACCGATTTCGGCAAGCCACCCGGATTGCTTTCGGTCTTGACCATCAACGGTGGCACCGCGCTGATCAACACGCCTTTGGCGACGTTGTCCTGACCATGCCGGGCGATGTAGTGGATGACCTCGCCGCCGCCGGTGGAGTGGCCGACATGCACCACGTTCTTCACCCCCAAGTGCTGAACCACCGCCAGCGCATCGTCGGCGTAATGGTCCATGTCGTGGCCGTCCCAGACCTGGCTCGAGCGTCCATGCCCGCGACGGTCGTGGGCAATCACCCGAAAGCCCTGGCCCAGGAAGAACAGCATCTGCGCATCCCAGTCGTCCGAGCTGAGCGGCCAGCCGTGGTGGAAGTGGATCACCGGGGCGTCCTTCGGGCCCCAGTCCTTGTAGAAAATATCGACGCCGTCTTTGGTGGTGACAAATCCCATGTTCGCGACTCCTGACCAAGGTGATGGGTTACCGCGCTCGTCGCAGACCGTTTTGATGGTTCGGGTGAGCGCCGTTATCAGCCAGAGGATTAAAGTCGACATTTTTGCGTTGAGGCATGACCGGTGGTCGCCATGTCTGGCTTCACGCGCAAATTAGGCTTTGCTGAAAGGGATAAGCCGAGGCGCGCACAGGCTTCCACGGCCGTAGCGGCGCCCCTTCAGAACACCGTGAGTCTGAGGAAATCCCCCGATGCTGACCTTGAATATCAATGGCAAGGATCAGGAGCTCGATGTGCCGGCCGACATGCCGTTGCTCTGGGTCCTGCGTGACGTTGCGCACCTGACCGGTACCAAATTCGGCTGTGGCATGGCCCAGTGCGGCGCCTGCACCGTACACGTCGATGGCGCACCATTGCGTGCCTGTATCACGCCCGCCACCGCCGTGGCCCACGGCCAGAAAATCCTTACCATCGAAGGCCTTTCGACCGACGGCTCGCACCCGGTGCAACAGGCCTGGGCCGAACTAGACGTAGTGCAATGCGGTTACTGTCAGTCGGGGCAGATCATGTCTGCCGCGGCGCTGCTGGCGAAGATCCCCAAACCCACCGACAGCGATATCGATCAGGCGCTCTCCGGCAATATTTGCCGCTGTGGTACCTATCCCCGGATCCGTGCGGCGGTCAAGCGCGCGTCCGAAATCGGCTGAGGCATGTTGGGAGAAGGCTGATGAACAGTCCTGTATCGCGTCGCGGCTTTCTCAAGGGCAGTGCCGTGCTGGGTGGCGGTCTGGTGGTGGCGTTTGTCGTCCCCGGTGCCCATCGATTTGCCCTGGCGGCGGAGAATGAAGGCAAGGTCTTCGCGCCGAATGCGTTTTTGCGTATCGGCGCTGACAACAGCGTGACGGTGTTGCTCGGGCATTCTGAAATGGGTCAGGGCATCTGGACCGGCCTGACCATGCTGATCGCCGAGGAACTGGACGCCGACTGGTCGACGATCCGCGTCGAGCACTCGCCGGCCTCGGCGGCCAATTACGGCATGCCGGCGTTTGGCGGGATGCAGATTACCGGCGGCTCGACCTCTACCTGGATGGAGTTCGATCGCTACCGGCTGGCCGGGGCCACGGCGCGGCAGATGCTGGTGGAAGCGGCGGCCAAGCGCTTCAACGTCGCTGCGTCGACGATTCGCACCGAGTCGGGCGTGGTGATCGCCGGCGATAAACGCGCGACGTACGGCGAACTGGCGGACGCTGCCGGGCAACTGCCGGTCCCGGATCCGAAGTCGATCACCTTCAAGGAGGCCAAGGACTGGAAGGTCATCGGCAAGCCAACCAGGCGCCTCGACACCCCGGAGAAAATCACCGGGCGCGCCAGGTTCGGCATGGACGTGCAATTCGAGGGCTTGATGACCGCGATGGTTGCCCGTGCACCGGTGTTCGGCGCCACGGTCAAATCCTTCGAGGGCGCCGAGGCGCTGGCGGTGCCCGGCGTGCACAAAGTGGTACAGGTGCCGACCGGTGTGGCGGTGATCGCCGAGCATTATTGGGCGGCGAAACTTGGTCGCGATGCATTGAAAGTCGATTGGGACATGGGCCCGCACGCGGACCTGAGCGGCCAGGGCCTGCTCGACAGTTTCCGCAAACTGGCAGCGACACCGGGCACTTCCGCCAGTCAGGCCGGGGATGCCAAAGGCAACTTCGACAAGGCGGCGAAGAAAATCGACGTTGAATACAGCGTGCCGTATCTGGCGCATGCACCGATGGAGCCGCTGAACTGTACGGTAAAGATCAGCGCCGAAAAGTGCGAGATCTGGACCGGCACGCAATTCCAGACCCTCGACCAGATGGTCGCCGGCAAGATCACCGGGCTCAAACCGGAACAGGTGGAAATTCATACCGAGTTTCTTGGCGGTGGTTTCGGGCGTCGGGCCAATCCGACTTCGGACTTCGTCGCCGAAGCGGTGCAAGTGGCGAAAGCCGCCGGGCTGCCGGTGAAAACCGTGTGGTCTCGGGAGGATGACATTCGCGGCGGTTATTACCGCTCGATGTTCCTGCATCAGGCGCGCATCGGCCTCGACGGGCAGGGTATGCCGCTGAGCTGGCAGCATGTGCTGGTCGGTCAATCGATCATGGCCGGCACCATGCTCGAACAGACCATGGTCAAGAACGGCATCGACGCGACTTCGGTCGAAGGTGTGGCCGACAGCCCGTATATCAAGGGCCTGGCCCATCAACAGGTCGAGCTGCATTCACCGCAGACCGGGATCAATGTGCTGTGGCTGCGCTCGGTGGGGCACAGCCACACCGCGTTCGTCATGGAGTCGCTGATCGATGAGATGGCCACGGCGGCGGGCAAGGACCCGATCGAATATCGACGCACCTTGCTCAAGGATCACGCGCGGCATCTCGGGGTGCTGAATCTGGCGGTGGAGAAGGCCAACTGGACAGCGCCATTGCCGGACGGGCATGCGTTGGGCGTGGCGGTGCACGAGTCGTTCGGCAGTTATGTGGCGCAGGTGGCCGAGGTCTCGCAGGACAATCTGGCGATCCGCGTGCACCGCGTGGTGTGTGCGGTGGATTGCGGGATCGCGGTCAATCCGCAGAGCATCGCGGCGCAGATGGAATCGTGCATTACCTTTGGCCTGGGCATGGCGCTGCACAGCAAGCTGACGGTCAAGGACGGCGCGGTGGTGCAATCCAATTATCACGACTATCAGGTGCTGCGGCTCAACGAGATGCCGCTGGTCGAGGTGCATATCGTGCCCAGCAGCGACAAACCCGGCGGCATCGGCGAGGCCGGGGTTCCGCCCACCGCGCCGGCGGTGGCCAACGCCGTGTATGCGCTGACCGGGCAACGCCTGCGTGAACTGCCGCTGCAACTGTCGGGGGTGTGAGATGAAACGACATCTGCTGTTGGGCACGGTGATGTTGCTGGGTTTGGGCGGCTACGCCTCGGACCTGTTCGCCGATGATCAGGAAGCGCTCAAGGCGTTCGGCACGGTGCAGAAGGTGTTCCAGAGCCCGCGCTGCCAGAACTGCCACATCCCCGGCGACTCGCCGCTGCAGTTCGATGCGGGCAAACCACACGCGATGAATGTGGTGCGCGGCATGGACGGCAAGGGCGCCGCCGGTTTGCCTTGCGCCACCTGCCACGCCGAGAGCAATCCGCCCGACAGTTACGGCCCGCATGCGCCACCGGGAGCGCCACACTGGAGCCTGCCGCCGGCGGCGCGCAAGATGGCCTGGATCGGTCTGCCACCGGATAAGTTGTGCGCAATGATCAAGGACCGCTCGAGCAACGGCGACCGTGACTTCGCCGCGCTGATCAAACATGTCAGCGACGACAAACTGGTGTTGTGGGGCTGGAACCCCGGAGCAGGGCGCGCACCGGTGCCGGTGCCGCATGACATTTTTGTGGCCCAGTTCAAGCTTTGGGCCGATGCTGGCGGGCCATGTCCGGTGGCGGGCGGTTGAGTGTGTGAGCCGCTGGCGAATCAAGCTACTCTAACGGTCATTGACCCTGATGGAGTGCGTGATGCTGGCCCCGATCAAACCCGCCAATGAAGCCACCCGAATTCAAGCGCTGCACGGCTTGAAGGTTCTTGATTCGGCGCCCGAAGAACGTTTCGACCGTTTGACCCGTCTGGCCAAGCGCCTGTTCAACGTGCCGATAGCCCTGGTGACGCTGGTGGACAAGGATCGGCAATGGTTCAAGTCGTGCGTCGGCCTCGACGTCAACGAAACCCCGCGTGATGTATCGTTCTGTGGGCACGCGATTCTTCAGGACGAATTGCTGCTGGTGCCTGATGCCAAGCAGGACAAGCGCTTTCATGACAATCCGCTGGTCATCGGCGAGCCGAACATCCGTTTCTACGCGGGCTACCCGCTGACCGTGCCCAACGGCAACAAAATGGGCACGTTGTGCCTGATCGACACCCAGCCGCGTGAACTCGACGACGAGGAGCGTGCCCTGTTGCGCGATCTGGCCGGCATGGCCGAGCAAGAGTTGATGGCGGTGCAGATGGCGAGCATGGACGAGCTGACGCTGCTGTCCAACCGCCGCGGTTTCAAACAGCTGGCCCAGCATGCACTGGACGCTTGCGCGCGTCTGGACAAACCGGCGACGTTGCTGTTTTTCGACCTCAATGACTTCAAACAGATCAACGATCTCTACGGTCACGCCGAAGGCGACAGTGCGCTGAAGACCTTTGCCGATGTGCTGCGCATCGCTTTTCGCGAGAGCGATGTGGTCGGGCGCTTGGGCGGTGACGAGTTCGTGGCGCTGCTGACCGGCTCCAGTCACGTCGAAACCACAGCGATCATGGCCCGGCTCAAGGAAATCCTGGACGAACGCAATGCCACGTTGCACCGGGGTTACGCGATTCGCTTCAGCGTCGGCCAGATCGAATACGATCCGCAACGCCATGAAACGGTGGATCGACTGCTGGCCGATGCCGACGAGGCGATGTATGCGCACAAGCAGGCGTTGAAACGGCGCTGATTCGGGCCTCATCGCTGGCAAGCCAGCTCCCACAGGTTTATCGGGTGTTCACGAAATTCAGTTACAGCGCAGAACCCTGTGGGAGCGAGCTTGCTCGCGAAAGCGTCCGGTCAGGCGATAGCGATGTTCGCCGATTGTTTGCTCTGAAGATCAAAGGATCGCAGCCTTCGGCAGCTCCTACAGGGGCAACACCGCTCATGTAGGAGCTGCCGAAGGCTGCGATCCTTTGATGTTGAACCCAATAAAAAACCCGCCTGAAGAGGCGGGTTTTTTTATCGGCAGACCGAAGATTACTCTTCGATGTTGCCCATGGCGGTGGTGTTGAAGCCGCCGTCCACGTACATGATTTCACCGCTGATGCCCGAGGCCAGGTCGGAGCACAGGAAGGCGCCGGCGTTGCCGACTTCTTCGATGGTGACGTTGCGGCGCAGAGGGGTTTGCGCTTCGTTGGCGGCCAGCATCTTGCGGAAGTTCTTGATGCCCGAGGCTGCCAGGGTACGGATCGGGCCAGCCGATACGCAGTTGACGCGGGTGCCGTCCGGGCCCAGGGAGCCGGCCAGGTAACGTACGCCAGCTTCCAGCGAAGCCTTGGCCATGCCCATCACGTTGTAGTTTGGCATGGTGCGCTCGGCACCCAGGTACGACAGGGTCAGCAGGCTGCCGTTGCGGCCTTTCATCATTTCGCGGCCAGCCTTGGCCAGGGCCACGAAGCTGTAGGCGCTGATGTCGTGAGCGATGCGGAAACCTTCACGGGTGGTGGCTTCGGTGAAGTCGCCGTCCAGTTGGTCGCCCGGGGCGAAGCCGACGGAGTGCACGATGCAGTCCAGGCCGTCCCACTTCTTGCTCAGTGCTTCGAAGACCTTGGCGATTTCTTCATCGCTGGCCACGTCGCACGGGAAGCACAGCTCAGGGCTCGAACCCCAGCCTTGAGCGAATTCCTCAACACGACCTTTCAGTTTGTCGTTCTGATAAGTGAAGGCAAGCTCAGCGCCCTCGCGATGCATGGCGGCAGCGATGCCGGATGCGATGGACAGCTTGCTGGCGACACCGACGATCAGTACGCGCTTACCGGCGAGAAAACCCATGTGTTGCTCCTCTTTCAGGTTATTGCGCAGTGGCTGGTGCCAAAAAAGCGGCTTCCAGCAACTGCTGTGTATACGGATGTTTGGGGGCGGCAAAAATATCTTGCGCAGCTCCCTGTTCGACCACTTGGCCATGCTTGACCACCATCAGCTGGTGGCTCAGCGCTTTGACGACAGCCAGGTCATGGCTGATGAACAAATACGTCAGGTTGTACTTGGCTTGCAGTGAACGCAACAGCTCCACCACTTGCCGCTGCACCGTGCGGTCGAGCGCCGACGTCGGCTCGTCCAGCAGGATCAGCGCCGGTTTCAGCACCAAGGCCCGGGCAATGGCGATACGTTGCCGTTGCCCACCGGAAAATTCGTGAGGGTAGCGGTGCCGGGTTTCCGGATCCAGACCTACCTCCTTCAATGCCGCAATAATCGCCGCTTCCTGCTCGGCGGCGGTGCCCATCTTGTGAATCCGCAGGCCTTCGCCAACGATGTCGCTGACGCACATCCGCGGGCTCAGGCTGCCGAACGGGTCTTGAAACACCACCTGCATCTCCCGACGCAACGGGCGAACCTCGTTCTGCGTCAGGCAGTCTAGCTGTTTGCCCTCAAAGCGAATGGCGCCTTTGCTGCCGATCAGCCGCAAAATTGCCAGACCGAGGGTGGATTTGCCGGAACCGCTTTCCCCCACGATCCCCAGCGTCTGTCCCTGAGGCAGGCTGAAATTGATGCCGTCCACTGCCTTGACGTAATCCACCGTGCGCTTGAGCAGGCCTTTCTTGATCGGGAACCAGACTTTGAGGTTCTCGACTTCGAGCAGCGGCGCCCCGATTTTATTGGTCGCCGGGCCTCCGCTGGGCTCCGCGCCGAGCAATTCCCGAGTGTACGGATGCTGCGGCGAACGGAACAGCTCTGCGCACGATGCCTGTTCGACGATGCAACCGCGCTGCATGACACATACGCGATGCGCAATTCTTCGCACCAGGTTCAAATCGTGACTGATCAGTAGCAGCGACATGCCCAATCTGGCCTGCAATTCCTTGAGCAAATCGAGGATTTTCAGCTGAACGGTCACGTCCAGTGCGGTGGTCGGCTCGTCGGCGATCAGCAGCTCCGGCTCGTTGGCCAACGCCATGGCGATCATCACCCGCTGGCGCTGGCCGCCGGACAGCTCATGGGGCAGGGCCTTGAGGCGTTTGTGCGGCTCGGGGATGCCGACCATCTCCAGCAGCTCCAGGGTGCGTTTGGTCGCGACTTTGCCGCTCAGGCCCTTGTGGATGCCGAGGATTTCGTTGATCTGCTTCTCGATCGAGTGCAGCGGGTTGAGCGAGGTCATCGGCTCCTGAAAGATCATCGCGATGCGGTTGCCGCGGATGTGGCGGATGGTCTTTTCGCTCAGGTCCAGCAGATTCTGCCCGGCATAGGTGATGCTGCCGGCCGGATGGCGGGCCAGCGGGTAGGGCAGCAGGCGCAGGATCGAGTGCGCCGTGACCGACTTGCCCGAGCCGGACTCGCCGACCAGCGCCAGGGTTTCGCCGCGTTTGATGTCGAAGCTCACGCCCTCGACCACCCGGTGCAGGCGCTCGTTGAAGCCGAACTCGACGGCGAGGTCGCGCACTTCGATCAGATTGTCCTGATTCATTTCACTTCCTCGGGTCGAAGGCATCGCGAGCGGACTCGCCGATAAACACCAGCAAACTCAACATCAGCGCCAGCACCGCGAACGCGCTCATGCCCAGCCACGGCGCCTGCAGGTTGGATTTGCCCTGGGCCACCAGTTCACCCAGCGACGGACTGCCGGCCGGCAAGCCGAAGCCGAGGAAGTCCAGCGCAGTCAGGGTGCCGATGGCGCCGGTAAGGATGAACGGCATGAAGGTCATGGTCGAGACCATGGCGTTAGGCAGGATGTGGCGAAACATGATCGCACCGTTCTGCATGCCCAGCGCCCGCGCGGCGCGCACGTATTCAAGGTTGCGGCCACGCAGGAACTCGGCGCGCACCACGTCGACCAGGCTCATCCACGAGAACAGCAGCATGATCCCCAGCAGCCACCAGAAATTCGGCTGGACGAAACTGGCGAGAATGATCAGCAGGTACAGCACCGGCAGCCCCGACCAGATCTCCAGAAAGCGCTGCCCGGCCAGATCGACCCAGCCACCATAGAAACCCTGCAGCGCGCCGGCAATCACGCCAATGATCGAGCTGAGTACAGTCAGCGTCAGTGCAAACAGTACGGAAATGCGGAAGCCGTAGATCACCCGCGCCAGCACATCGCGGCCCTGATCGTCGGTACCCAGCAGGTTGTCCGCCGAAGGCGGGGCCGGTGCCGGGACTTTCAGGTCGTAGTTGATGCTCTGGTAGCTGTAGGGGATCGGCGCCCACAACACCCACGCATCCTTGGCCTTGAGCAGTTCGCGGATGTACGGGCTCTTGTAGTTGGCTTCCAGCGGGAATTCGCCGCCGAAGGTGGTTTCCGGGTAGCGCTTGATTGCCGGGAAGTACCAGTGGTTGTCGTAATGCACCACCAGCGGCTTGTCGTTGGCGATCAGCTCGGCGCCGAGGCTCAGGCCGAACAGGATCAGAAACAGCCACAGCGACCACCAGCCACGCTTGTTGGCCTTGAACAGTTCAAAGCGGCGGCGATTGAGAGGGGACAGGTTCATCTCAATGCTCCCGGCTGGCGAAGTCGATGCGCGGATCGACCAGGGTGTAGGTGAGATCGCCGATCAGTTTCACCACCAGGCCGAGCAGGGTGAAGATGAACAGGGTGCCGAACACTACCGGGTAATCGCGGTTGATCGCCGCTTCGAAACTCATCAGGCCGAGGCCGTCGAGGGAGAAGATCACTTCCACCAGCAACGAGCCGGTGAAGAAGATGCCGATGAAGGCCGATGGGAACCCGGCAATCACCAGCAGCATCGCGTTGCGGAACACGTGGCCGTAGAGCACGCGATTACGCGTCAGGCCCTTGGCCTTGGCGGTGACCACATACTGCTTGTTGATCTCGTCGAGGAAGCTGTTTTTGGTCAGCAGGGTCATGGTCGCGAAGTTGCCGATCACCAGCGCCGTCACCGGCAGCGCCAGATGCCAGAAGTAGTCAAGAATCTTGCCGCCCAGGCTCAGCTCATCGAAGTTGTTCGAGGTCAGGCCGCGCAGCGGGAACCAGTCCAGATAGCTGCCGCCAGCAAACACCACGATCAGCAGAATCGCAAAGAGGAACGCCGGAATCGCGTAGCCGACGATAATCGCCGAACTGGTCCACACGTCGAAGTGGCTGCCGTGCCGCGTGGCCTTGGCGATCCCCAGCGGGATCGACACCAGGTACATGATCAGCGTGCTCCACAACCCGAGGGAGATCGACACCGGCATCTTTTCCTTGATCAGGTCGATGACCTTGGCGTCACGGAAAAAGCTGTCGCCGAAATCCAGCTTCGCGTAGTTCTTGACCATGATCCACAGGCGTTCCGGGGCCGACTTGTCGAACCCGTACATGTGTTCGATTTCCTTGATCAGCGCCGGGTCGAGGCCTTGCGCGCCGCGATAGGCGGAGCCGGCCACCGAGACCTCGGCACCGCCACCGGCGATGCGGCTGGTGGCGCCTTCGAAGCCTTCGAGCTTGGCGATCATCTGTTCCACCGGGCCGCCGGGCGCGGCCTGGATGATCACGAAGTTGATCAGCAGGATGCCGAACAGGGTCGGGATGATCAGCAGCAGTCGCCGAAAAATATACGCCAGCATCTGATTACTCCGTGCCCACAGGGTCGGCTTGCAGTTTGGTTTCGACTTCTATGGCGGGTTTCGCGTCAGGCTTGACCCACCAGGTGTTAATCCCGATGTCGTATTTGGGCGAGACTTTCGGGTGGCCGATGTGGTTCCAGTACGCCACGCGCCAGGTCTTGATGTGCCAGTTGGGGACCACGTAGTAACCCCATTGCAGCACCCGATCCAGCGCCCGGGCATGCGCCACCAGACTGCTGCGCGAATCGGCGTTGATCAGGCTTTCCACCAGTTGATCGACGATCGGGTCCTTCAGGCCCATGGTGTTGCGGCTGCTCGGTTTGTCGGCGGCGGCGCTCATCCAGAATTCGCGCTGCTCGTTACCCGGCGAGTTGGATTGCGGGAAGCTGCCGACCATCATGTCGAAGTCCCGCGAACGCACGCGGTTGATGTACTGCGAAACGTCGACGCGGCGGATCACCAGGTCGATGCCAAGGTCGGCCAGATTGCGTTTGAACGGCAGCAGCACGCGTTCGAATTCGGTCTGCGCCAGCAGGAATTCGATGACCACCGGTTTGCCGTTGGCGTCGACCATTTTGTCATCGACGATCTTCCAGCCGGCCTCCTGCAACAGTTGATAGGCCTCACGCTGCTGGGCGCGGATCATGCCGCTGGCGTCGGTCTTGGGGTTCTCGAAGGCTTCGCTGAACACCTGCGCCGGCAGTTTGCTGCGAAACGGTTCGAGGATCGCCCGTTGTTCGGCGTCGGGCAGGCCGGTGGCGGCCATTTCCGAGTTCTCGAAATAGCTGCGGGTGCGGAAGTAGGCACCGTTGAACAGCTGTTTGTTGGTCCACTCGAAGTCGAACAGCAGGCCGAGCGCCTGCCGCACCCGCACATCCTGAAACACCGGACGGCGCAGGTTGAAAACGAAGCCCTGCATGCCGGTCGGGTTGCTGTTGGCGATCTGTTCCTTGATCAAGCGACCTTCGGTGACCGCCGGAATGTTGTAGGCATTGGCCCAGTTCTTCGCGGTCATTTCCAGCCAGTAATCGAACTGCCCGGCCTTCAGCGCTTCGACGGCGACGGTGTTGTCGCGGTAGTAATCGGTGGTCATCACATCGAAGTTGTAGAACCCGCGATTGACCGGCAGATCCTTGCCCCAGTAGTCCTTGACCCGTTCATAGCGCACCGAGCGCCCGGCCTTCACTTCGGCGACCTTGTACGGGCCGCTGCCCAGCGGAATCTCCAGATTGCCCTTGGAAAAATCACGGCTGGCCCACCAGTGTTTCGGCAGCACCGGGAGCTGACCGAGGATCAGCGGCAGCTCGCGATTGTTGGTGTGCTTGAACTTGAACAGCACCTTGAGCGGATCTTCGGCGATGGCCTCTTCGACATCGCTGTAATAACCGCGAAACAGCGGCGAGCCGTCCTTGGTCAGGGTCTGGAAGCTGAACACCACGTCTTCGGCGCGCACCGGATGGCCATCGTGAAAACGCGCTTCCGGGCGCAGGTAGAAACGCACCCAGCTGTTGTCCGGGGCTTTCTCGATCTTCGCGGCGATCAGGCCGTACTCGGTGAACGGCTCGTCGAGGCTGTGCTTGGTCAGGGTGTCGTAGATCTGCCCGACATCATCGGCCGGCACGCCTTTGCTGATGAACGGGTTGAGGCTGTCGAAGCCGCCGAATCCGGCCTGACGGAAGATCCCGCCCTTGGGCGCGTCGGGGTTCACGTAATCGAACTGCTTGAAGTCCGCCGGGTATTTCGGCGGCTCGTTGTACAGGGTCACGGCGTGTTGCGGGGCGGCAATCGCCAGCCCGGCGAACAGCAGACCGCTGGCCTGCACGAGCAGGGCGCGGATGGGCGTCATTTATTGTTCTCCGAAGATTTCAGCCACCACGCGCTCAGGCCCAGGGTGTAGGGCGGCGTGGTGACGAAGGCCAACCGGTTGCGGTAGGCCAGTCGGTGATAATTGAGGTACCAGTTGGGAATGCTGTAGTGCTGCCAGAGCAGCACGCGGTCCAGCGCCTTGCCGGCGGCGACCTGTTCGTCGCGGGTTTGCGCGGCGAGCAATTGTTCGAGCAGGTGATCGACCACCGGGTTGGCGATGCCGGCGTAATTCTTGCTGCCCTTGACCCCGACCTGACTGGAATGGAAATACTGCCATTGCTCCAGACCCGGGCTGAGGGTCTGGTTGAGGGTCATCAGGATCATGTCGAAATCGAACTGGTCCAGACGCTGCTTGTACTGGGCGCGATCCACCGTGCGCAGGCGCGCGTCGATGCCGATGCTGTTGAGGTTCTCGATGTACGGCTGGAGGATCCGTTCAAGGTTCGGATTGACCAGCAGCAACTCGAAACTCAGCGGCTGGCCCTTGGCGTTTTGCAGGCGCTGACCGTTGAGCTTCCAGCCGGCCTCGGCGAGCAGCGCCAGGGCCTTGCGCATGGTTTCTCGCGGGATGCCGCGGCCGTCGGTCTGCGGCAGGCTGAACGGCTCGGTGAACAGCTTCGCGGGCAACTGATCCTTGTACGGCTTGAGCATCAGCCATTCATGCCCGACCGGCAGGCCGCTGGCGCTGAATTCGCTGTTGGGGTAGTAGCTGGTGGTGCGCTGGTAGGCGTCGCTGAACAGTGCGCGGTTGGTCCATTCGAAGTCGAACATCAGGCCCAGCGCTTCGCGCACCTTGACGTCGCTGAAGGTTGCGCGCCGGGTGTTCATGAACAGGCCCTGGCTCTGGGTCGGGATCTGGTGCGGGATCTGCGCCTTGATCACTTCGCCACGGCGCACTGCGGGGAAGTTGTAGCCGTTGGCCCAGTTCTTTGCCTGATGCTCGATGTAGATGTCGAATTCGCCGGCCTTGAACGCTTCGAAGGCCACGTCGCTGTCGCGGTAGAACTCGACTTCCATGCGATCGAAGTTGTATTTGCCGCGATTGACCGGCAGGTCCTTGCCCCAGTAATCCTTGACCCGCTCGAAAATCAGCTGCCGCCCCGGCGTCACCGAGGTGATGCGGTACGGGCCACTGCCCAGCGGTGGCTCGAAGGTGGTGGCCTTGAAGTCGCGATCCTTCCAGTAGTGCTGCGGCAGCACCGGCAACTCGCCGAGGCGCAGAATCAGCAACGGATTGCCCGAGCGTTTCATCACGAAACGAATGCGCTGCGGGTTGAGGATGTCGACCCGCGACACTTCCTGCAGGGCGGTGCGGTACAGCGGGTGGCCGTCCTTGAGCAGTGTTCGGTAGGAGAACGCCACGTCGTAGGCGGTGATCTGGGTGCCGTCGTGAAAGCGTGCTTCCGGGCGCAGATTGAACACTACCCAGCTGCGATCTTCGCTGTACTCCACCGATTGCGCGATCAGGCCATAGCTCGATGCCGGCTCGTCGCCGGACGGCGAATACTGGCCGGTGCCGACCATCAGCGGTTCGTTCAGCTCGTTGATGCCGTACTGCAGGAAATTCGGTGTGGTAACCGGGCTGGTGCCCTTGAACGTGTATGGATTGACCGTATCGAAGGTGCCGAACGCCATCACCCGCAACGTACCGCCCTTGGGCGCTTGCGGGTTGACCCAGTCGAAGTGGGTAAATCTGGCCGGGTACTTGAGCGTGCCGAACTGCGCATAACCGTGACTCTCGGTAATCGTCGCGCTTGCGGGTGAGCTCAAGGCCAGGCTGATCAGGAGCAGGAGAAGGGGACGCTTCAAGTCAGATCCGATCCAGGCGGCTTGGGCTTTTGTGGCCGTACAGTAACAGCTTGTCTGGACAGGAAAAAGATAGCGGGTTAATGCTGTGTTAATGCAAAAAAAAGATCGCAGCCTTCGGCAGCTCCTACAGGGATCAATGCAGGAGTTGCCGAAGGCTGCGATCTTTTGATTTCAACTCAGTGCGGCTGGTAAACCGTGAGCATCTGCCCAGGCTTGAGGGCCTTGCCCGCACCCGGGTTCCAGCGCTTGAGATGTTGCATCTCGACGTTGAAACGCTTGGCCACCACATACAACGTGTCGCCACGCTTGACCTTGTATTGGGTCTGCTGCTGGCTGTCGGCCTTGCCTTTGCTCTTGCTGTTGGCAGCGATCACCGTGTTGACCCGGCCACCGCTGCGCGCCGGGGCGCGCTTGGTGTTGTCCTGCATCACCAGGGTCTGGCCGACCTTGAGGTTCTTGCCGGTCAGCTTGTTCCAACGCTGCAGGTCCTTGACTTCGACCTTGTTGGCCTTGGCGATGGAACCGAGATTGTCGCCACGTTTGACTCGATAGGCGCGCTTGAGCTTCGCCACCTCGGTCGGATCAGCTCCGTCGAACACCGGCTTCAGCGAGCGCGGGCTGATCAGTTCTTCAGGTCGCATGGTCTGCAGGCTGGCGGTCAGCAATTGCGCCTTGGACGTCGGCACCAGCAGATGCTGGGGGCCGTCGATGGTGGTGCGCTGCTTGAAGGCCGGGTTGAGCTGGAACAGCTCGTCTTCGTCGATGTTGGCCACCGCCGCAACCTTGGACAGGTCCATGCGCTGGTTGATTTCGACGACCTGGAAATAGGGTTCGTTGGCGATCGGGTTGAGGTTCACCCCGTAGGCTTCCGGGGCCAGCACCACTTGCGACAGGGCCAGCAGTTTCGGCACGTAGGCCTGGGTTTCCGCCGGCAGCGACGACAGGTTCCAATAGTCGGTTGGCAGGCCGAGCTTCTCGTTACGCTCGATGGCGCGGCTGACTGTGCCTTCACCGGCGTTATACGCCGCCAGGGCCAGCAGCCAGTCACCGTTGAACATGTCGTGCAGACGAGTCAGGTAGTCCATTGCGGCGGTGGTCGAGGCGGTAATATCGCGACGGCCATCATAGAAGCGGGTCTGGCGCAGGTTGTAGTAACGACCGGTGGACGGAATGAATTGCCACAGGCCCGAAGCGTCGGCCCGGGAATAGGCCATCGGGTTGTAGGCGCTCTCGATCACTGGCAGCAGGGCCAGCTCCAGCGGCATGTTGCGCTCTTCGAGACGCTCTACGATGTAATGAATGTAGAGACTGCCGCGTTCGCCGGCGTTCTCCAGAAAGGACGGGTTACTGGCAAACCATAGCCGCTGCTGCTCGATGCGCGGGTTGACGCCCAGGCCGTCCTGCAGCTGGAAACCACCGCGCATGCGCTCCCAGATGTCCTGAGGCACCTGCGGGCTGGGCTTTTCGCTGAGCCAGATCGGTTTCTGCTTGGCTCGCGCAGCAATGTTCGGCGTATGGCTCGCTTCAGGCTGCGGAGCATGGCTGGAACAGCCCGCCAACGTGGCGGACACAGCCACCGCGATGGCTTGCGCCAGGCGGGTCAGCGTGTCTGAATTGACGGACTTACGTATGGATGACGACATTGGCTGGAAGTAAGTTCCGGGCAAAAATGTCGGGCGATTCTAGAAAGCGCACCCCGTGCGGTCAACCATTCAGAATTTTTGTACCAGCTGGTGAGTCACTTAGAACTTATCTTTCCATGCTCGCAGAGCCGCAAAAACCTCACTCGGCGCCCGGTTTTGAGCGCCTGCCCGTTCGTCCACTTTTTGTGTAACTAATGTTTCAGCGGTACGCAAAAACGGATTTGTGAGCTTTTCCAGGGCCAGGGTCGAGGGCAGGGTCATCACGCCTTTTTCCCGTTGTTGGGTGACTTTTTCCAGACGGGCGGCAATGTCCGGGTTGCTCGGTTCGACTGCCGCGGCAAATTTCAGATTGCTCAGGGTGTATTCATGGGTGCAATACACCAGCGTATCCTCGGGCAAGGCAGCGAGACGGCCGAGCGAGTGGTGCATCTGCTCCGGCGTGCCTTCGAACAGGCGTCCGCAACCGGCGGCGAACAGGGTGTCGCCGCAAAACAGCAGGCCGTGGTGATAATAGGCAATATGGCCGAGGGTGTGACCGGGTACCGCATAGACATCGAAGTCCCAGCCGAGCACGCTGACCTTGTCGTTGTCCTTGAGCGCCACGTCGCGCCCCGGAATGTTTTCGCTGGCCGGGCCGTAGACTTTGGCGCCGGTTGCCGCTTTCAGGCGTTCGACGCCGCCGACGTGATCGTGATGGTGATGAGTGATCAGAATGTCGCTCAGCACCCAGCCCGGGTGTGCGGCCAGCCAGGCCTGCACCGGCGCGGCATCGCCCGGGTCAACCACCGCGCATCGCTGGGTGCGGTGATCCTGTAACAACCAGATGTAGTTGTCGGTGAACGCGGGCAGGGCACTGATCTGTATCATCGTCGGAATTCGCCAAGCGGAAAACATTGGCGCATCTTAGAGCTTCTAGCGGCGTTGGAGAATGACATGACCGATAAAGCGTTCGCTCAGGCCGATCCCGACTGGCTGGCGTTGATCGGCGCGGCCCGTGAATGGCTGGCCGGCCCGCTCGGGCAATTTCTGCTGGATGAAGAACGACGCATGCTCGAAGACGAGTTGGGGCGGTTCTTCGGCGGCTACCTGGTGCACTACGGGCCGTCGGCCCAGACCCCGCCGTCGGCGCCGCAGGTGCAGCGCAACGTGCGGCTCGGCGCGCCGTTGCCGGGTGTCGAGATCGTCTGCGAGGAACAGGCCTGGCCGTTGAGCGAGCACGCCGCCGACGTGGTGGTGTTGCAGCACGGTCTGGATTTCTGCCTGTCACCCCACGGTTTGCTGCGCGAAGCGGCGAGCAGCGTACGCCCCGGCGGACATCTGCTGATCATCGGCATCAACCCCTGGAGCACCTGGGGTTTGCGCCACGTTTTCGCTCACGACGCCTTGCGTCAGGCACGTTGCATCTCGCCGTCGCGGGTCGCCGACTGGCTCAACCTGCTGGGGTTTGCGCTGGAGAAACGCCGCTTCGGGTGCTATCGTCCGCCGCTCGCGTCGCCCAAGTGGCAGGCCCGACTGGCCGGCTGGGAACGCAAGGCCGGCGACTGGCAACTGTCGGGCGGTGGCTTCTATTTATTGGTCGCGCGCAAGATCGTGGTCGGCCTGCGCCCGGTGCGTCAGGAGCGTCGCGAGCCGATGGGCAAGCTGATTCCGCTGCCGATGGCCAAGGTCAACCGCCGTCGTATCGAACCGTAAACCTTCTTTTTATAGTGGCCGGACCTGCTCCGGCCGCGGTCATCGTTGATCCGCGATTGACGGGGCCAGGCATTTTTCTGGATAGAGTGGCATGAGCGAAAGCGTCGATAGCGTAGAACTGTTCACCGACGGCGCCTGCAAGGGCAACCCCGGCCCGGGCGGCTGGGGCGCCTTGCTGGTGTGCAAGGGCGTCGAAAAGGAACTGTGGGGCGGCGAAGCCAACACCACCAACAACCGCATGGAGCTGCTCGGCGCCATCCGTGGCCTGGAAGCCTTGAAGCGGCCCTGTGAAGTGCTGCTGGTGACCGACTCGCAGTACGTAATGAAAGGCATCAACGAGTGGATGGCCAACTGGAAAAAACGCGGCTGGAAAACGGCGGCGAAGGAGCCAGTGAAAAACGCTGATCTGTGGAAAGAGCTGGATGAGCAGGTCAACCGCCACAAGGTCACCTGGAAGTGGGTGCGCGGGCACATTGGTCATCACGGTAACGAGCGGGCTGACCAGTTGGCCAACCGTGGGGTGGATGAAGTTCGGGGGTACAAGCAGAGCTGATTCCCTCCATTACACCGTGGCGCACCCAATCGCGAGCAGGCTCACGCTTGCAATCTGAAATGCATTCCCCTGTAGGAGCTGCCGCAGGCTGCGATCTTTTGACTTTGTTTTTTTAAAAGCAAGATCAAAAGATCGCAGCCTGCGGCAGCTCCTACAGGGTCATAGGTGCCGATCAAGCGGTGGTGGGCGAAGCGCACCGTGAGCGTGTTAACATCGCCGCTTTTGTACGATTGCCCCCCGTTGAGAATTGAACACTGATGGCCACCAGATCCGTTGTACTCGATACCGAAACCACCGGCATGCCGGTGACCGATGGTCACCGGATCATTGAAATCGGCTGTGTCGAACTGATCGGACGGCGCCTGACGGGCCGGCACTTTCACGTCTACCTGCAACCGGATCGCGAGAGTGACGAAGGCGCGATCGGCGTTCACGGCATCACCAACGAATTCCTCGTCGGCAAACCGCGCTTCGCCGAAGTGGCCGACGAGTTCTTCGAGTTCATCAACGGCGCGCAGCTGATCATCCATAACGCGGCGTTCGACGTTGGCTTCATCAACAACGAATTTGCCTTGATGGGTCAGCACGATCGCGCTGACATCACGCAGCACTGCACCATCCTCGACACCCTGATGATGGCCCGGGAACGTCACCCGGGGCAGCGCAACAGCCTCGACGCCTTGTGCAAACGTTATGGCGTCGACAACTCCGGCCGTGAACTGCACGGCGCCTTGCTCGACTCGGAGATTCTCGCCGACGTCTACCTGACCATGACTGGTGGCCAGACCAGCCTGTCGCTGGCCGGCAACGCTTCCGACGGCAATGGCACGGGCGAGGGCGCGGACAACTCCGCCACCGAAATCCGTCGTCTGCCGGCGAGTCGTCAGCCTGCGCGGATCATTCGGGCGACGGAAGAGGAACTGGCGGCGCATATGGCGCGGCTGGAGATCATTGCCAAGTCGGCGGGCGGGCCGGCGTTGTGGACGCAGATTGCCGAAGCTGATGCTCAGGCCTGAAAGATCAAAAGATCAAAAGATCGCAGCCTTCGGC
The DNA here is from genome assembly GCF_024748795.1 of Pseudomonas sp. B21-051. Lineage (NCBI taxonomy): Bacteria > Pseudomonadati > Pseudomonadota > Gammaproteobacteria > Pseudomonadales > Pseudomonadaceae > Pseudomonas > Pseudomonas sp. B21-051. The sequence continues at coordinate 3,472,130 of NZ_CP087166.1, read as the reverse complement.
AGCTCCTACAGGGGATCGCATTTCTCTGTAGGAGCTGCCGCAGGCTGCGATCTTTTGCTTTTGACGAGATGAAGCCAACTGGCCACCCTCGCCACTTTCGCTGCAACCCTCTACCCTGAGTGCATTGGCAGACTTTGATCCGCCGCCTCAGGACACTGAGCCTCATGTACAAAGATTTGAAGTTTCCGGTGTTGATCGTCCACCGCGACATCAAGGCCGACACGGTCGCCGGTGACCGTATCCGTGGCATCGCCCGGGAGTTGGAGCAGGAAGGTTTCAATATCGTTTCGGCCATCGACTACACCGAAGGGCGGTTGGTGGCGTCTACCCATCATGGTCTGGCGTGCATGCTGATCGCTGCCGAAGATGCCAGCACCCACTCGCATCTACTCCAAAACATGGCTGAATTGATCGGCCTGGCGCGAGTGCGGGCGCCGGATCTGCCGATCTTCGCCCTGGGCGAACAGGTCACTCTGGAAAACGCCCCTGCTGATGCCATGGCCGAACTCAATCAGTTGCGCGGCATTCTCTATCTGTTCGAAGACACCGTGCCGTTTCTCGCCCGGCAGGTAGCACGGGCGGCGCGCAAGTATCTGGACGGTCTGCTGCCGCCGTTTTTCAAGGCGTTGGTGCAGCACACCGCCGACTCCAACTATTCCTGGCACACACCCGGGCATGGTGGTGGCGTGGCCTATCACAAGAGTCCGGTGGGGCAGGCGTTTCACCAGTTCTTTGGCGAAAATACCCTGCGTTCGGACTTGTCGGTATCGGTGCCGGAGCTGGGTTCGCTGCTCGATCACACCGGCCCGCTCGCTGAAGCGGAAGAGCGTGCGGCACGCAATTTCGGCGCCGATCACACGTTTTTCGTGATCAATGGCACCTCGACTGCCAACAAGATCGTCTGGCACTCGATGGTCGGCCGTGATGATCTGGTGCTGGTCGATCGCAACTGCCACAAGTCGGTGTTGCACGCGATCATCATGACCGGCGCGATCCCGCTGTACCTGTGCCCGGAGCGCAATGAGCTGGGGATCATCGGCCCGATTCCGCTGAGCGAATTCAGTCGCGAGTCGATTCAGGCCAAGATCGATGCCAGCCCGTTGACCAAGGGCCGCGCGCCGAAAGTCAAACTGGCGGTGGTGACCAACTCGACCTATGACGGCCTGTGCTACAACGCCGAGCTGATCAAGCAAAGCCTGGGCAATAGCGTGGAAGTGCTGCATTTCGATGAGGCGTGGTATGCCTATGCGGCGTTTCACGAGTTCTTCGCCGGGCGCTACGGCATGGCCACCTCGCGCACCGAAGACAGCCCGATGGTGTTCACCACACATTCCACGCACAAGCTGCTCGCCGCGTTCAGCCAGGCCTCGATGATTCATGTGCAGGATGGCGGCGCGCGGCAACTGGACCGTGACCGTTTCAACGAAGCGTTCATGATGCACATCTCGACTTCGCCGCAGTACAGCATCATCGCTTCGCTGGATGTCGCTTCGGCCATGATGGAAGGCCCGGCCGGGCGCTCGCTGTTGCAGGAAACCTTTGACGAGGCGCTGAGTTTTCGCCGGGCGCTGGCCAATCTGCGCCAGCACATTGCGGCGGATGACTGGTGGTTCTCGATCTGGCAGCCGCCGGGTGTCGAAGGCATCGACCGGGTGCAGACCGAAGACTGGCTGCTGCAGCCGGACGCCGACTGGCATGGTTTCGGCGAAGTCAGCGACGACTACGTGCTGCTCGACCCGATCAAAGTGACCCTGGTCATGCCCGGATTGAATGCCGGCGGCGCGCTGAGCGAGAAAGGCATCCCGGCGGCGGTGGTCAGCAAGTTCCTCTGGGAGCGCGGGCTGGTGGTGGAGAAGACCGGGCTGTATTCGTTTCTGGTGCTGTTCTCGATGGGCATCACCAAGGGCAAGTGGAGCACGCTGCTCACCGAGTTACTCGAATTCAAACGCAGTTACGACGCCAACGTCAGTCTCGCGACCTGCCTGCCGTGCGTGGCGCAGCAAGACACCGCGCGCTATCGCGGCATGGGCCTGCGCGATTTGTGCGATCAACTGCACGCCTGTTACCGCAGCAACGCCACGGCCAAACATCTGAAACGCATGTACACGGTGCTGCCGGAAATCGCCATGAAGCCGGCCCATGCCTATGATCATCTGGTGCGTGGCGAAGTCGAGGCGGTGCCGATCGATGAGCTGGAGGGGCGCATCGCGGCGGTGATGCTGGTGCCGTATCCACCGGGAATTCCATTGATCATGCCCGGCGAGCGCTTTACCGAGGCAACCCGCTCGATCATTGACTACCTGAAATTTGCGCGCACGTTCGATAGCAGCTTTCCCGGTTTTGTCGCTGATGTGCATGGACTGCAACATGAAGACGAAGGCAATGGGCGGCAGTACACCGTCGATTGCGTCAAGGAATGAGGACTTTTCCGAGTATGCAACCGGTCATGAATCCGAAATACCCAGGTCTGTCAGTGCGTGTCGCCGACGATGGTTTCGCGGCGTATATCTGGGGCAGCGACTTCAGTTTCGAGGTCGCCGCGTACGGTGCCGCCGTCATTGGCCAACCGGTCGAGCGCTGGGCGGTGACGCCGATCGTGCCGTACCGCAAATGCTATGGCATCGACCCCGAAGAGTTCAGCAGCTATCGCGATGCCGCCGACAGCGCGATCTTCATGGCGTACCTGGATGACGAGCCAGTCGGTCATCTGGTGATCAGCACCAACTGGAACGGCTTCGCCCACATCGATGAGCTGGCGGTGCACGCACCGGCGCGCCGGCATGGCGTGGCCAAGGCATTGCTGGATGTCGCGCAGTTCTGGACTCGCAAGAAGAAACTGCCGGGGATCATGCTCGAGACGCAGAACAACAACCTCGGCGCCTGTCGTTTGTATGAGCGTTGTGGCTACGAGATTGGCGGTATCGACCATTTGCGTTATCGCGGGATTGATCCGAACACTGCGGAAATCGCGCTGTTCTGGTATCGACTGTTCGATAACCCGCTGGAAAACCCGCTCAACTCGCCAGCATCGCCTCGGCTTGTTCCGTGACAATCGTCAGCAGGGTCTGAATGGCTGCCGGCGTGGCGCTGTGTCGATAAGTCAGGGCATACAGGCTGATCGGCACCGCCGGTGACAGCGGGCAGACATCCAGTCCGCTCGCCCGTGCGCCGAGGGCGGTGAACGGGTCGACGATGGCCAGGCCTTCGCCGGCCTCGACCATGCTGCGCATCATCTGATGGGTTTGTACTCGGGTCTGGATGCTCGGCGCCGGGCGCAGGGCCTGGAGTTTGTTCTCCAGCGCCGGGCTCAACGGGTCATGGCCTTCGAGGCCGACCATCGCCTGGCCAGCGAGATCCTGCAGGGAAATGTATTTCTGCTTCGGTTGCAGCCAGCCGTGGGGCGCGAGCAGTTGCAATTTGCCGTGGGCCAGCGGCTGCGCATGGATGTCGGGGTGCTCCGGATCGTGCAGGCTCAGGCCCAGATCGCTTTCGCGCAGCAGCAGGCTACGGACGATGTCGCAAGTCGGAGAGCTGAGCAAACGGCAGGGGGCATCCGGCAACCGCCGGCGCAGCAGGGCGATACTTTGCGGCAACAGTTGTTGCGCCAGTGGCGGGGTGCCGATGATGCGCAGGGGCGGGGCGAGGTATTGCTTGAGACTGCTGGCCAGACGCTGCACCGGTTCCAGCGCTTGATAGACGTGAGCGATTTCCACCTGCAATGCCCGCGCTTCGGGCGTCGATTGCAATCGACCCCGTACGCTGGCGAACAGCATGAACCCCAACTCGCTCTCGGCTTCGCGCAAACGCTCTTCGACCTCGGTCACCGGGAGCTGCAGCCATTCGGCGGCGGTGCCCAGGTGACCGGTCTGCAAGAGCGCCTGAATCACTTCGATATGACGTAAACGCATGCGTGAAGTCCATGTTCAGCAGGTGGGGTCAGTGGCTGAATCCTACCCCAAGTCTGCGCATATGACTTCTGCTCATAACGGCCAGTTATGAAGCGACGGTTGTCTCAGGCTCGCGGGTCAGGGTGATACCTGACTGAACCAGGAGAAACTCGGTGTCACTGACTTTGTTGACGCGATCGCCAATGGCCAGTTTATAAATCGGCTCCGAGCCAGTGGAACCGTCTGCCGACGGGGTGGATTCCTGGAACTCATGCACGGAATAAACGCGGCCTTCCGCATCTCTTGCATGGAACTGACCGACGAGTACTGCTGCCATCTGCTTAGAACCTCTGGAGATAAAACGCTTGATTTGCGGCTTGGTAGACCGTCATCAAGCCCTGTAAGTTTTCCTACAGGAAAAAAATAATCAGCGCGAAGGAATTTCCCTTGCTCGCTGGTGAAACTGTCATCGAATCATCTATAACTACTGGCTCTTCCCACCGACAGTCGAGAGTTTTCCATGAGCAATGTCTACAACGTCGCTGTAGTCGTCGGCAGCCTGCGCAAAGCATCGATCAACCGCAAAGTCGCGCTGGCGCTGGCCGAGCTGGCACCGGCGAACCTGAAACTGAAGATTGTCGAAATTGGCGACCTGCCACTCTATAACGAAGACATTGACGGCGATTCACCGCCGGCAGCCTACAGCACTTTCCGCCAGGAAGTCGGTTCTTCCGACGCGGTGCTGTTCGTCACCCCGGAATATAACCGCTCGGTGCCGGCTCCTTTGAAGAATGCGATTGACGTGGGTTCACGGCCGTATGGCAAAGCCGTCTGGAGCGGCAAACCGGGTGCGGTGATCAGCGTGTCGCCGGGGGCGATTGGCGGTTTTGGTGCCAACCAGCATTTGCGTCAGTCCTTCGTGTTTCTCGATGTGCCGTGCATGCAGCAGCCGGAAGCGTATCTGGGTGGCGCGGGTTCGGCGTTTGACGAGGCGGGCAGGTTGAGCGAGTCGGTGAAACCGTTCTTGCAGAATTTCATCAATGCGTATGGGAAATTTGTGGAACAACACAAGAAATAATCGGGTCAGAGCTGCGGCTCGAAAAAATCCTGTGGGAGCGAGCCTGCTCGCGAAAGGGCAATCAGCCACACCTCGTGGTGACTGACAGTCCGCTTTCGCGAGCAGGCTCGCTCCCACAGTTGTGTGGTTTGGCTTGTTTTCTTCATTAAGGCTGTCGCGAATGCTCGCTGCGTCACTGATCTTCCTGCTGACCATCACCCTTGTCATCTGGCAACCCAAAGGCCTCGGGGTCGGCTGGAGCGCGACGCTTGGCGCAGTACTGGCACTGATCTTCGGCGTCGTGCATCTGAGCGATATTCCGCTGGTGTGGCAGATCATCTGGAACGCCACCGGCACCTTCGTTGCGCTGATCATCATCAGCTTGTTGCTCGACGAAGCGGGTTTCTTCGCCTGGGCCGCGCTGCACGTGGCGCGCTGGGGGCGGGGCAGTGGGCGCAAGCTGTTTGCCTTCATGGTGCTGCTCGGCGCGCTGGTGTCGGCGTTGTTCGCCAATGACGGCGCGGCGCTGATCCTCACGCCGATCGTGATTTCGATGCTGCTGGCGCTGCGCTTTTCCCCGGCGGCGACCCTCGCGTTCGTCATGGGGGCTGGTTTTATTGCCGATACCGCGAGCCTGCCGCTGGTGGTGTCGAACCTGGTCAACATCGTTTCGGCGGACTTCTTTCGCATCGGCTTTAACCGCTACGCGGCGGTGATGGTGCCGGTCAACTTCGTCAGCGTGGCCGCAACGCTCGGCGTGCTGATGTGGTACTTCCGTCGCGATATCCCCAAAGCTTACGACCCCGAACAGCTCGAACAGCCGCACACGGCGATCCACGACAAGGCCACGTTCTACGCCGGTTGGGTGGTGTTGGTGATTCTGTTGATCGGCTGTTTCTTCCTCGAACAACTGGGCATCCCGATCAGCGCGATCTCGGCGGTCTGCGCGGCGCTGCTGCTGGGGATCGCCGCCCGCGGCCACAGGATTTCCACGCGCAAGGTGCTGAAAGAAGCGCCGTGGCAGATCGTGATTTTCTCCCTCGGCATGTATCTGGTGGTGTATGGCCTGCGCAATGCCGGGCTGACCGGCTATCTCGCTGGCTGGCTGGATGTGTTTGCCGGGTACGGTGTGTGGGGCGCGGCGCTGGGCACCGGGGTGCTGACCGCGCTGTTGTCATCGATCATGAACAACTTGCCGACAGTGCTGATCGGCTTGTTGTCGATCGATGCCAGTCAGGCCAGCGGTGTGGTCAAGGAAGCGATGATCTATGCCAACGTGATCGGCAGCGATCTGGGGCCGAAGATCACCCCGATCGGCAGTCTGGCGACTTTGCTCTGGCTGCATGTGCTGGCGCGCAAGGATATCCGGATTGGTTGGGGCTATTACTTCAAGGTCGGGATTGTGCTGACGGTGCCGGTGTTGTTGATTACCTTGGCGGCGTTGGCTTTGCGGCTTTCGCTTTAGACCGAGTTGCCCCAATCGCGAGCAGGCTCACTCCTACCTTGGAATGCGTTCCCCTGTAGGAGTGAGCCTGCTCGCGATAGGGCCGGTTAAGGCACTACAACTCTCACACCTGCCCCGGCACATTCGGCCAAAGATCCGCCACCAGAAACAATCGCTCCGCCTCTTCCCATTCGCCACGGGCATTCTCGCTCAGGCGCACCATCAACTGCGCCGGGGCCATCGGTTCCAGGTCATCCAGCCACATCAGCAGGTGTTCAGCGCTCCAGACCTGATCCGCCGGGTAGTGTGCCGGCGCCAGCCAGGCATGCCGGGGCAGGGGTTGCCAGCGCCCGGCCGGACGCTGCGCGACGAACGCCGGCCAATCCTTCTGATGCAGCCAACTGCCACGCAGGTGCTGCGGATGCGCGCCTTTCGGTGGTTCGGCCTGACCGGGCCACGGGTACAACAGGTATCCGCCCAGCCACAGTTGCGCACTGAACACCTCGATATCCAGCTTGGCCAGCACCTCACGGCTTTCCGGGCGCGCGGAGATCGGCAGTTGATGTTCGGCCAGATGCGCCAGTTTGCGGTCCAGTCGATCATGACAGCCCGGCCCCAGCCACTGCGCCGGGTCGTGGCCGTCGCCCTCCTGCGGGCCGAGGTAGAGCTTGATCGCCAGTTCCAGGTGATGCACACCATCGCGGTCGCGCAGCAGCATGTCCAGTTCACCGAGGGTGTGGCCTTCGCGGCGGATCGGCAGGTTGGCGGCAATCAGCTCGATGCCTGGCGCATGCTCCACGGCAAACTGCCACAGCCGCTCGTAATACAGGCCCAGCCGCCGGGTGCGCGCCTGCGACAGCCAGTGCAACAAGCCATAACTGTCACGATCGAGTTGCCGCAGCCAGTGCTCCAGGCGCGCCGGATCACTGACCCAATCGCTGCCGGCCAGCGGATGGCGCTGCGGCCACGGTGTCGCGGCCAGCATCGGCGGCGCGAGAATCACCCACGCCAGGTCACGCACTTCCGGATGGCGTAATTGGTGTGGCAACTGAAGCAGGTCGGGAAACAGGATCATCTTGCGAGCATAGCCTGAAACACGCGCGCACCCTTGAGGCTGAAAGGATTTTGTCTATGGCGGGCTTTCGCCCATAATCGTGTTTTTCGCGTTTTCGATTGTCCGCAGAGGTCCCATGGAGCAATTTCGTAATATCGGCATCATCGGTCGTCTGGGCAGTTCCCAGGTGCTGGATACCGTCCGCCGACTGAAACGCTTTCTGCTCGATCGTCACCTGCACGTGATTCTCGAAGACACCATCGCCGAAGTCCTGCCGGGCCATGGCCTGCAAACCTCGTCACGCAAGATGCTCGGCGAAGTCTGCGACATGGTCATCGTCGTTGGCGGTGACGGCAGCCTGCTCGGTGCCGCTCGCGCGTTGGCCAAGCACAATATTCCAGTGCTGGGGATCAACCGTGGCAGCCTCGGCTTTCTCACCGACATTCGTCCCGATGAGCTGGAAGTCGAAGTGGCCAAGGTGCTCGACGGCCACTATCTGGTAGAAAACCGCTTTCTGCTGCAAGCCGAAGTGCGCCGGCATGCCGAGGCCATCGGCCAGGGCGATGCGCTGAATGACGTGGTGCTGCACCCGGGCAAATCGACGCGGATGATCGAGTTCGAGCTGTACATCGACGGTCAGTTCGTCTGCAGTCAGAAGGCCGACGGCCTGATCGTCGCCACCCCGACCGGTTCCACCGCGTACGCGCTGTCGGCCGGTGGCCCGATCATGCATCCCAAGCTCGATGCCATTGTGATCGTGCCGATGTACCCCCATATGTTGTCGAGCCGGCCAATTGTGGTCGATGGCAACAGTGAGCTGAAAATCGTCGTGTCGAAAAACATGCAGATTTACCCGCAAGTCTCCTGCGACGGGCAGAACCACTTCACCTGCGCGCCGGGCGACACCATCACCGTGAGCAAGAAAGCGCAGAAGCTGCGGCTGATTCACCCGCTCGACCACAACTACTACGAAGTCTGCCGGACCAAGCTCGGCTGGGGCAGCAAGTTGGGTGGTGGAGGCGACTGATGCTCGATCCCGCGCGCAGTTATGACTTGATTGGTGACGTGCACGGATGCGCCCTGACCCTCGAACACTTGCTTGACCGTCTCGGTTATCACAAGCAGGGCGGGGTCTGGCGGCATCCATCGCGCATGGCCGTGTTCGTCGGCGACATCATCGACCGTGGCCCGCGAATCCGCGAGGCATTGCACATCGTCCACGACATGGTCGAGGCCGGGCAGGCGCTGTGCATCATGGGCAACCACGAATTCAATGCACTGGGCTGGAGCACCCCGGCGCTGCCGGGCAGCGGCAAGCAGTTCGTGCGTGAGCACACGCCGCGCCACGCGCGTCTGCTGCACGAAACCCTGACCCAGTTCGAAGACCATCCGGGCGACTGGCATGACTTCCTCAACTGGTTCTACGAGCTGCCGCTGGTGGTCGATGCCGGGCGTTTCCGTGTGGTGCACGCCTGTTGGGATGCCAGCCTGATCGAACCGTTGCGCGGGTTGTTTCCCGATGCGCGTATCGACGAGCACTTTCTCCAGGCCTCGGCCGTGCCCGGCAGTTTCGCCTGCACCGTGTTCGACCGCTTGCTGCGCGGCACCGACATGCGCCTGCCGGATGGCTTGACCATGACCAGTGGCGACGGTCTGGTGCGTTCGTTCTTTCGCACCAAGTTCTGGGAAGATGATCCGAAAACCTACGGTGACATCGTCTTCCAGCCAGATGCACTGCCGGAGCCGGTGGCGCAGAAGCCGCTGACTTCCAGCGAAAAAAACAATCTGCTGCGCTATGGCATCGACGAGCCGTTGCTGTTCGTCGGCCACTACTGGCGCAGCGGCAAACCGGCGCCGATCCGCCCGAACCTCGCGTGTCTCGATTACAGCGCGGTGCTCTACGGCAAACTGGTGGCCTATCGTCTGGATCAGGAAACACGTCTGGATCCGCATAAATTTGTCTGGGTCGATGTCGAGCGGCCGGAGGTGCTGCAATGAGTGCGGTAGCGGTATTGCGTCTGCCGTTGGCGGTGGATTTGAGCGGTTTCGTCAAACTGCTGCAACGGATGCAAGTGCCGCATCGGGTCAGCGAAGAGGCGGGCGAGCAGGTGCTGTGGGCACCTTCGGAAATCAGCGAAGACGTACGTTCGCTGTACGAGCGCTTCCCGGCCGGTGACCCCGATCAGCAACTGGACATCCCGCTGGCGCCGACTTTCAAGCGTCCGAGCTTCGCCGAGCAACTCAAACACGCCAAGGCCACCGGGTTGATCCTGCTGCTGAGCCTGCTGGTCGGCGGCCTGACCTATCTGGGCGACAACCTCGACACCATTCGCTGGCTGACCTTCCTCGACTTCCGCGTGGTCGGCGAGTACATCCAGTTCACGCCGCTGGCCGACAGCCTGGCGGCGGGGCAGTGGTGGCGCCTGTTCACGCCGATGCTGCTGCACTTCGGCATCCTGCACCTGGCCATGAACGGCATGTGGTACTGGGAGCTGGGGCGGCGCATCGAATCGCGTCAGGGCAGCATCAATCTGCTCGGCCTGACGCTGCTGTTCAGCCTGGTGTCGAACTACGCGCAGTTTGCCTGGAGCGGCCCGAGCCTGTTCGGCGGCCTGTCCGGCGTGCTCTACGGCTTGCTCGGCCACTGCTGGATTTTCCAGTTGCTGGCGCCGAACCCCGCGTATCGCCTGCCGCGTGGCGTGCTGGTGATGATGCTGGTGTGGCTGGTGATTTGCATGTCCGGACTGGTCTCGATGATCGGTTTCGGCCAGATCGCCAACGCCGCGCACGTCAGCGGGTTACTCATCGGATGCTTCACCGGTTTGTTGGGCGGTTTGTATAACCGCCGTAAACTGGCCGCCTGAAATTTTAAGTGAATAAAGAGCACGGAGACCCTGATGTCCTCTTTTAACGACATGATCAAGAACATCACCCCGGACATCTACGAGAGCCTGAAACTGGCCGTGGAAATCGGCAAGTGGTCCGACGGCGGCAAACTCACCGCCGAACAGCGCGAGCTGTCGCTGCAGGCGATGATCGCCTGGGAAATCCAGAACCTGCCGGAAGACCAGCGCACCGGTTACATGGGCCCGCAGGAATGTGCGTCGAAGTCGATCGAAGTGCCGAACATCCTGTTCAAGTCGGATGCCATCCATTGATCGAGATTGGCCGCGGTGCAATCAGCAAAATGTCGGCGCGCCTGGACGGGCCGAATGTGCAATACGCGTTTCGTCTGGATGACGTCGAGGTCCCGGTCAATCCCATGATCGGCACCACGGTGCGTCTGGAGTACCTGGGGGCGATTCATTGCACCCATTGCGGGCGCAAGACCAAAACCAGTTTCAGCCAGGGTTACTGCTACCCGTGCATGACCAAACTGGCGCAGTGCGATCTGTGCATCATGAGCCCGGAGCGTTGTCACTTCGAGGCCGGTACCTGCCGGGAGCCAGAGTGGGGTCAGAAGTTCTGCATGACTGATCATGTGGTGTATCTGGCCAACTCGTCGGGGATCAAGGTCGGTATCACCCGCGCCACGCAGTTGCCGACCCGCTGGCTCGATCAGGGCGCGAGTCAGGCGCTGCCGATCATGCGCGTATCGACGCGCCAGCAGTCGGGCTTCGTCGAAGACCTGTTCCGCAGTCAGGTGGCCGACAAGACCAATTGGCGCGCCTTGCTCAAGGGCGATGCGGCGGCGGTGGATCTGGCGCAAGTGCGCGATCAACTGTTTGAAAGCTGCGCCGAGGGCTTGCAAGGTCTGCAACAGCGATTCGGCCTACAAGCAATTCAGACGATTGCCGATGTAGAACCTCTCGAAATCCGCTATCCGGTCGAGCAATACCCGGCCAAAATCGTCAGCTTCAACCTGGACAAGAACCCGATTGCCGAAGGCACGCTGCTGGGGATCAAAGGTCAGTACCTGATTTTCGACACCGGCGTGATCAACATTCGTAAATACACGGCCTATCAGCTCGCCGTGCATCAATAAGGATTCCAGCATGCGCACCGAACAACCGAAGATGATTTACCTGAAGGACTATCAGGCGCCCGAGTACCTGATCGACGAGACGCACCTGACCTTCGAGCTGTTCGAGGACCACAGCCTGGTCCACGCGCAACTGGTGATGCGCCGCAACCCGGAGCGTGGCCCGGGCCTGCCGCCGCTGGTACTTGACGGCCAGCAGCTGGAGCTGCTGTCGGTGACCCTGGCCGACCAGGAACTGAGCGCCGGCGATTATCAGCTGAGCGAAAACACCCTGACCCTGCAGCCGGCCAGCGCCAGCTTCACGGTCGACACCAGCGTCAGGATCCACCCGGAAACCAACACCGCGCTGGAAGGCCTGTACAAGTCCGGCACGATGTTCTGCACCCAGTGCGAGGCCGAAGGCTTCCGCAAGATCACCTACTACCTCGACCGCCCGGACGTGATGAGCAAGTTCACCACCACGGTGGTCGCCGAGCAGCACAGCTATCCGGTGCTGCTGTCCAACGGCAACCCGATTGCCTCCGGCCCGGGCGAAGACGGCCGACACTGGGCGACCTGGGAAGACCCGTTCATGAAACCGGCGTACCTGTTCGCGCTGGTGGCCGGTGATTTGTGGTGCGTCGAAGACACCTTCACCACCATGACCCAGCGCAATGTCGCGCTGCGCATCTACGTCGAGCCGGAAAACATCGACAAGTGCCAGCACGCGATGAACAGTCTGAAGAAGTCGATGCGCTGGGACGAAGAGGTCTACGGTCGCGAGTACGATCTGGACATCTTCATGATCGTCGCCGTCAACGACTTCAACATGGGCGCGATGGAGAACAAGGGCCTCAACATCTTCAACTCCAGCGCCGTGCTGGCCCGCGCCGAAACCGCCACCGACGCCGCGCATCAGAGGGTCGAGGCAATCGTCGCCCACGAATACTTCCACAACTGGTCGGGCAACCGCGTGACCTGCCGCGACTGGTTCCAGCTGTCGCTCAAGGAAGGCTTCACTGTGTTCCGTGACGCCGGTTTCTCCTCGGACATGAACTCGGCCACGGTCAAGCGCATTCAGGACGTGGCGTACCTGCGTACCCACCAGTTCGCCGAAGATGCCGGTCCCATGGCCCACGCGGTGCGTCCGGACAGCTTCATCGAGATTTCCAACTTCTACACCCTGACCGTGTACGAAAAAGGCTCGGAAGTGGTCGGCATGATCCACACCCTGCTGGGCGCCGAAGGTTTCCGCAAGGGCAGTGACCTGTACTTCGAACGCCACGACGGCCAGGCCGTGACCTGCGACGACTTTGTCAAGGCCATGGAAGATGCCAACGGTGTCGACCTGACCCAGTTCAAACGCTGGTACAGCCAGGCCGGCACGCCGCGTCTGGCGGTCAGCGAGACGTATGACGCCGCGGCGAAAACCTACAGCCTGACCTTCCGCCAGAGCTGCCCGGAAACCCCGGACAAGGTGGAAAAACTGCCGTTCGTGATCCCGGTCGAACTCGGTCTGCTCGACAGCAAAGGCAACGAGATTGCCCTGCGTCTGGCCGGTGAAGCGTCGGCCCAGGGCACCAGCCGCGTGATCTCGGTGACCGAGGCCGAGCAGACCTTCACCTTCGTCGACATCGCTGAACACCCGCTGCCATCGTTGCTGCGTGGTTTCTCGGCACCGGTGAAACTGAGCTTCCCGTACAACCGCGACCAGTTGATGTTCCTGATGCAGCATGACAGTGACGGCTTCAATCGCTGGGATGCCGGTCAGCAGCTGTCGGTGCAGGTGCTGCAGGAACTGATCGCGCAGCAGCAGAAGGGCGAGAGCCTGGTGCTTGATCCGCGTCTGATCTCGGCGCTGAAAACCGTGCTGTCCGACGAGACGCTGGATCAGGCCATGGTCGCCGAAATGCTTTCGCTGCCGAGCGAAGCGTATCTGACCGAAATCAGCGAAGTGGCGGATGTCGAGGCGATCCACATCGCTCGCGAGTTTGCCCGCAAGCAACTGGCGGACAACCTGTTCGAAGCGCTGTGGCTGCGTTATCAGGCCAACCGCGATTTGTCGAAGCAGACGCCATACGTGGCAGAGGCTGAACACTTTGCCCGTCGCGCGCTGCAGAACATTGCGCTGTCGTACCTGATGCTCAGCGGCAAGCCGGAAGTGCTGGCTGCTACGCAGGAACAGTTCGAAAACAGCGACAACATGACCGAGCGCCTCACCGCGTTGGCGGTGCTGGTCAACTCGCCGTTCGAAGAACAGAAGGCCAAAGCGCTGGCGACTTTCGCCGAGCACTTCAAGGACAATCCGCTGGTCATGGATCAGTGGTTCAGCGTGCAGGCCGGCAGCACCTTGCCGGGCGGTCTGGCGCGGGTCAAGGCGTTGATGCAGCACCCGGCGTTCAACATCAAGAACCCGAACAAGGTGCGTGCGCTGGTCGGTGCGTTTGCCGGGCAGAACCTGATCAACTTCCACGCCGCCGACGGTTCGGGCTACCGCTTCCTCGCGGATCTGGTGATCGAGCTGAACGGCTTCAACCCGCAGATCGCCTCGCGGCAACTGGCGCCGCTGACTCGCTGGCGTAAATACGACGTTGCGCGGCAGGCACTGATGAAGGCTGAGCTGGAGCGGATTCGGGCTTCGGGGCAGTTGTCGAGCGACGTGTACGAAGTGGTGAGCAAAAGCCTGGCGTAACGCTCGCCTGATCAATATTTCAGGCGAACACAAAACCCTGTGGGAGCTGTCGAGTGAAACGAGGCTGCGATCTTTTGATTCTGGTTTTTTAAATCAAGATCAAAAGATCGCAGCGTGCCGCAGCTCCTACAGTTTTTGCGTCGTACACAAATCGGTGTAGGAGCTGTCGAGTGAAACGAGGCTGCGATCTTTTGATTCTGGTTGTTTAATCAAGATCAAAAGATCGCAGCGTGCCGCAGCTCCTACAGTTTATTGCGTTACTTCAGGTCAAACCGATCCAGCTCCATCACCTTGGCCCACGCCGCCACGAAGTCATTCACGAACTGTTCCTTCGCGTCAGAACTCGCATACACCTCGGCCAGCGCGCGCAGTATCGCGTTGGAACCAAACACCAGATCAACCCGCGTCGCTGTCCACTTCACGCTGCCGGTTTTACGGTCACGTCCCTCGAACTCGTCCGCTGCCGCTGACGTCGGTTTCCACTCCACGCCCATGTCCAGCAGGTTGGTGAAGAAGTCGTTGCTCAGCGTCTCAGTGCGCGAGGTGAACACACCATGCCGGCTTTGCCCGACGTTGGCCCCCAATACCCGCAGACCACCGACCAGTACGGTCATCTCCGGAGCGGAGAGGGTGAGCAGTTGCGCCTTGTCGATCAGCAACGCTTCAGCGGAAACGGTGTATTTGCCCTTGCTGTAGTTGCGGAAACCATCGGCAATCGGTTCGAGGAAACCAAACGACTCGACGTCGGTTTGCTCCTGAGTCGCATCGGTTCGACCTGGATTGAACGGCACAGAGACCGAGTGCCCGGCGTTTTTCGCCGCTTGCTCAACCCCGGCGTTACCCGCCAGCACGATCAGGTCCGCCAGCGAGACTTTCTTGCCGGATGAACCGGCGTTGAACTCGTTCTGAATGTCCTCAAGGGTCTTCAGTACCTTGTCCAGCTGCTCCGGCTGGTTGGCCTGCCAGAATTTCTGCGGTGCCAGACGCAGACGCCCGCCATTGGCGCCGCCACGTTTGTCCGAACCACGGAAGGTCGATGCGGCGGCCCAGGCGGTGGAAACCAGTTGTGACACTGACAGGCCGGACGCCAGCACTTTGCTTTTCAGCGCCGCCACATCGTTGCTGTCGATCAACGGGTGAGTGGCATCGGGAATCGGGTCCTGCCACAGCAGTTCTTCGTTGGGCAGTTCCGGGCCGAGGTAGCGCGACAGCGGGCCCATGTCGCGGTGGATCAGCTTGTACCAGGCGCGGGCGAAGGCGTCGGCCAGTTGATCCGGGTTGGCCAGGAAGCGACGGGCGATCGGCTCGTAGATCGGGTCGAAGCGCAGCGCCAGGTCGGAGGTGAGCATGGTTGGCGAGAGTTTTTTGCTTGGATCGTGCGCGTGTGGAACGGTGCCAGCCCCCGCGCCGTTTTTTCGGTTTCCACTGGTGCGCACCGGCCGGGCTTTTGAACAGTTCCCACTCGAAGCCGAACAGGTTTTCCAGGTAGTTGTTGCTCCACTGGGTCGGAGTGGTGGTCCAGGTCACTTCCAGGCCACTGGTGATGGTGTCGGCGCCTTTGCCGGTGCCGAATGCGTTGCGCCAACCAAGGCCTTGTTCTTCCAGCCCGGCCGCTTCCGGCTCAGGCCCGACATTATCGGCCGGGCCGGCACCGTGGGTCTTGCCGAAGGCGTGACCGCCAGCGATCAGCGCAACGGTTTCCTCGTCATTCATGGCCATGCGACCGAAAGTTTCGCGGATATCGCGACCGGAGGCGACCGGGTCGGGATTGCCTTCAGGGCCTTCCGGATTCACGTAGATCAGGCCCATCTGCACGGCGGCCAATGGATTTTCCAGATTGCGTTCGCCCTGATCGGTGCGACTTTCCTCTTTGCCGTGCAGATCCGGTTCAGCCACCAGCGTGCCGTCACCAGGTTCCTGCATGGCCGATTTGTCCTTGCCGTAACGGCTGTCACCACCGAGCCATTCGTGTTCCGAACCCCAGTAGACGTCTTCGTCCGGTTCCCAGACATCGGGACGTCCGCCGGAGAAGCCGAAGGTCTTGAAGCCCATGGATTCCAGTGCAACGTTGCCGGTGAGCACGATCAGGTCGGCCCAGGAAATATTGCGGCCGTATTTCTGCTTGATCGGCCACAGCAGGCGCCGGGCCTTGTCGAGGCTGACGTTGTCCGGCCAGCTGTTGAGCGGGGCGAAACGCTGTTGTCCGGAGCCGGCGCCACCGCGGCCATCGGCGGTGCGATAGGTGCCGGCGCTGTGCCAAGCCATGCGGATGAACAGCGGGCCGTAGTGGCCGAAGTCGGCTGGCCACCAGTCCTGCGAGTCGGTCATCAGCGCGCGCAGGTCTTGTTTCAGCGCCTGGAAGTCCAGGCTCTGGAAGGCTTTGGCGTAGTCGAAGTCCTTGCCCAGCGGATCGGACTTGGGCGAGTGCTGGCTGAGGATCTTCAGGTTCAGTTGATTCGGCCACCAGTCACGGTTCGTCGTACCACCACCGGCGGCGTGGTTGAACGGGCATTTCGATTCGTTTGCCATGTTCGGATCCTTATCAGGTCTTGTGCGGCCGGCTCGTGCCGACTTCGGACTAGTAAGGCTAGACCCGACTTGGACAGTCAGCTAATAGGCCGACTATTGGAGGCTGATAGGCGCAGCCTTTCAGCGGTTTTTTGCTATTGCGCAGGCGGCCAAACCCTCAGACAAACCTGTAGATCCTTGTTCTTGAGCGCTTGCTGCGAAAAATCGTGATGACAGAAAGAAATGTTATTGTATAACATGAAAAAGATTTCATTCTGTTTCTGCCAGCGTTATTTGCCAAACGCCGGCAGCGATCCTCATTTTTCTGCTCACGGAAGTTCTGAAATGCCTGCCCGTTCCCAACCCCTTCAACGACGCCTGACTCCGCTGGCCGCCGCGCTGCTGATTGCCTCACCCGTGTTCGCCGCCGAACCGCTCGAACTGCAACCACAAGTCATCACCGGCAATCCTTTGGGCAGCCAGACCCTCGCATCGCCCTCGACCGTGCTCAGCGGCGACGACCTCACGTTGCAGCAAAAGGGCAGCCTCGGCGAGACGCTGAACAAACAGCCCGGCGTGTCCTCGTCATACTTCGGCCCGGGTGCGAGTCGGCCGATCATTCGCGGTCAGGACGGTGACCGCATTCGCATCCTGCGCAACGGCGTCGGCGCGCTGGATGCCTCGTCGCTGTCCTACGACCACGCGGTGCCGCTGGACCCGGTCAACGTCGAGCGCATTGAAATCGTCCGTGGCCCGGCGGCGCTGCTGTACGGCGGCAGCGCGATCGGCGGGGTGGTCAACACCTTCGATAACCGCATCCCCACCGAAGCCATCGACGGCATTCACGGTGCGGGCGAGTTGCGTTACGGCGGCGCCGACACCACCCGCAGCAGCGCGGGGAAGCTGGAGGCCGGCAACGGGCAGTTCGCCTTGCACCTGGACGCCAGCGCCCGCGAGTTCAATGACCTGAAGATTCCCGGTTACGCCAAGACCGGCGCGGCACGCGCCAACGACGACGGCGACTCGCGCAAGCGTCGGCTGGCCAACAGCGACGGCCGTCAGGATGGCGGCGCCGTCGGCGGTTCCTACACCTGGGATGACGGTTACGCCGGTCTGTCCTACAGCAATTACGATTCAAACTACGGCTCGCCCGCCGAAGACGACGTGCGCATCCGCATGCAGCAGGAGCACTACGCGTTCGCCTCGGAAATCCGCAACCTCGACGGCCCGTTCAGCTCGGTCAAATTCGACTCCGGTTACACCGATTATGAGCATCGGGAAATCGAGGGCGGTGAAGTCGGCACCACGTTCAAGAACAAGGGCTACGAAGCGCGGGTTGAGGCCCGGCATCAACCACTGGGGCCGTTCAACGGGGTGATCGGCGCTCAGGTCAGCCGCAACGAATTCTCGGCACTGGGCGAAGAAGCGTTCGTGCCACACACCGATACCGACGCCGGTGCCCTGTTCATTCTGGAAGAGTTGCAAGCCACCGATCGTCTGCTGTTCACCCTTGGCGGTCGACTGGAACACACCACAGTCGACCCGGATGCCAAGGGCAACGAGCGCTTCGCCAATGCCGACCGCTCCAGCAGTTTCACCGCCGGCAGCCTGTCGTCCGGCGCGGTGTACACATTGACGCCGGTCTGGTCGGTCGCCGCGACACTCGGCTACACCGAGCGCGCGCCGACGTTCTATGAGTTGTACGCCAACGGCGCCCACGTCGCGACTGGCACCTATGAAGTCGGCGATGTCGGGTTGTCGAAAGAAAAAGCTGTGTCCAGCGACCTCGCGCTGCGTTTCGACAACGGTACGCACAAAGGCAGTGTCGGCGTGTTCTACAGTCACTTCTCCAACTACATCGGCTTGCTCGGTACCGGCCGCACATTGAATGACGAGGGCGAAGAGGATGCTGGCGGGATTCCCGAATACACCTACTCGGGCGTGCGCGCGCGCTTCAGTGGCATCGAAGCGCAGGATCGCTGGACGCTTGGCGAAAATGCCTACGGCAAGTTCGCGCTGGAGCTGTCGGGCGATTACACCCGCGCCAAGAACCTCGATAACGGTCAGGATCTGCCGCGCATCGCGCCGCTGCGCTTGAACAGCGGTTTGCTGTGGGAACTGGATCGCTGGCAGGCACGGATCGATATCGAACACGCCAGCTCGCAACATCGGGTGCCGACCAACGAAAGCAGCACCGATGGCTACACCACGCTGGGGGCGAATGTCGGGTACCACTTCGATGTCGGCCAGAGCAAATGGCTGGCCTTCGTCAACGCCGAGAACCTGACCAACCAGACCGTGCGTTACGCCAGTTCGATCCTGCGCGATATTGCACCGGCGCAAGGGCGCAGCGTTCAGGTGGGTTTACGCACGACGTTCTGATAGCCCTAGCCCCTCTGTAGGAGCTGCCGCAGGCTGCGATCTTTTGATCTTGATCTTGAAAAAAACAAAATCAAAAGATCGCAGCCTGCGGCAGCTCCTACACGGGGGCATCAGCTCGATTGCGCGGTGTCGTCGTCCGGCAACGCATCCAGCGGATCTTCCTGCCCCGGCAATTCAGTAATCACACTGAAATCCGTGACCTCGACCGCACCCAATCCATAACCCAGCAAGTGAAACGAAAAGGCCTTGCGCTGTTGCGGGTTGTCGAAGCTGAAATCCATCTCCAGCGGCTGATCGGCCGTGGCGACCATCTCGGTCGGCAGGCCCAGTTGCACGTCCTGTTCGAACTCCTTGGCCTTGAGCTGAATGTACGCCGCCTGCTGCGGATCCACCGAGCGCACGGTCAGGCGCACGCGGGTATGCGAGCCCTTGGGCATTTCCAGATACTGCGCGCCGATCAGGTTGTCGGCCCAGTCATCCTTGATCTGTGCCTGCAGCGGTATGACGTTGTTGCTCCCGAACTGGTAGCGCTGATTGAGCGGCGTGCGCAACAGCGACAGGTCCAGCGCCATGGCCCGCGCGGCAATCTGTCGGGCCTGCTGGCTGCTTTCATTGCCCTTGAAGGTGGCGCGCTCGGCAATGAAGCCGGGGCTTTCGTAGTAGCGGCAACGGCGCGGCATGTCGCACTCGGAGAAAATCCCCTGGCCGTTGTGGTAGCGCAGCTTGCCGTTGGTGTAGGACATGATTTCACGCCCGCTGTCATAGTCGCGGAACAGCGAACGGCCGCTCAGCGCCGACGGCACCGGCAGATCGAAATAGTCGAGGATTGATGCGCTCAGATCGACATGACCGTACACCCCGGCATTCAGTCGCGGCAGTTGTTCGTGTTCCGGGGCCAGGGTCAGGTTGAAGCCCCAGGACGACGCCAGACGCACGCCGTCGATACCGTGGGATTCGTCCGAGGTGATCACCACCAGCGTGTCTTTCAGCACGCCCTGACGTTCGAGGCCGCTGAGAAACTGCTCCAGCGCATCGTCGAGATAACCGACAGCGGCCTGTTTCGGCGTCTCGTAGCGCGCCAGATATTCTTCCGGTGCGGAGTAGGGCTGGTGGGTGCCGACGGTCAACAGGGTGAGCATCCACGGTTGCTTCTGCTTCTTCAGTTGGCCGACGTAATCCAGCGCACCTTCGAAGAACGCCTTGTCATCCTTGCCCCACGGGAACTCCAGATAGTTGGCGTTGGTGAACCATTCCAGACCATGGGTCGCATCGAAGCCGATGTGCGGCATGATTTTGTCTTTGGCCATGAAACGCAGACCGGCACCTTGCAGGTAATGGGTGCTGAAGCCGTTCTGCCGCAGTTGCGCCGGCAGGCAGGCCTGATTGCGCTCCTGCTGGGTGAGCATCTCCACACCTTTGGGCGTGCCGTTGTTGAGCTTGTCGTAATCGCCGCAGAGCATGGCGTACAGGCCGCGAATGGTCTGGTGCGTATGCAGCACGTAATCCGGGGTGTTCATGCCGCGCTCGGCCCAGCGGCTGAGGTTGGGCATCAGGTCTTCCTGATAATGACTGCCGATGGCCTCGCGATTGGCGCGGATGTAAGCGCCGGGAATGCCTTCCAGAGCGATGATCAGTACGTTGCGCGCCTGACCCGGCGCGGCCAGCAGCTTGTGGCCGTTGAGATCCAGATCGGTCAGCCCGGCCATCTGCGGCGCGGGTTCTTCGACGTCACCGTCCAGCCATTCCTCGGCCTGCAACTGCAGATCGGCCACCTGCGTGGCGAGCAAGTGGTGCGGCAGGTTGTACAGGCGCCACGGATCCTCATCGTTCGGCCACTGGTTCTGCACGCCCCAGTGCGCGGCGAACAGCAGCGCCGGGGCCGCCCACACGGCACGGGGCAGGGCAGCAGCGGGCTGCGCGCGATTGGCGAAGCGCGTCAACAACCAGAGCAGCAGCGCCAGCAACAGGGCCACGCCCAGCGCCGGATGGGCAAGGCCGCCACCGGTGGAGTTTTCCACGAACTGCGGGTCAATCAGGTAATGCAGGTCGGATGGGTTCGGCAGGCGACCGACAGCGCTGACCAGTTCGGCCGTCGCCACCACCAGCAACCCCCAGAACAGCAGCAACGGCAACGCCAGCCACCACGCGCGGCGATGCAGCAACAGCACCAGCAAACAGCCAATCGCCAGGTCGGATAAATAGCCCAGTGGCGACGACCAGCCCAACGCCGCGCGCAGGCATACCGGCACGATCAGCACCAGCAAAATCAGGGAAAACAGGCGGGCATGTGGCTGCCGCAACCAACGCAAAAGAACACTCACAAAAAAGACCTTCCAGCCATCAAACCGTCATAAAAGTGTGCGCGATGATACCAAGGGTGGGCTGTCTGATCGCCCTTTTAAACTCCCGGCTGATCCGCTCTCGCAGGCGCGGCGCAGGGCTTGAGGCCGTGATTGGCGTTGGTGTCAGCCCGATAGTGGCTGACGCACGACTCGTATCCGATGGCAGATTTATTGTTTCAGGCTGTTTAAATCAGCGCGCAACGGCAAACGCGAGCGTGCTATGGATATTCGATAACGGTATTTAATTTCTGTTTTTTATAGCGATAGAGTCCGGCCTTTGAGCCAATTTACTCTGCTGCGAGGTTGTCATGGCCACACCGTTCAAACGTCCTGCGCTGACTCTGTTGGCCGCATCCCTGGCAGGCGGTCTGCTGTTCAGCGGCGGCGCTCAGGCCGAAGGCAAGATCAGCATCGCCCAGCAATTCGGCATCGGTTATCTGATTCTCGATGTGGTCCGTGATCAGCAACTGATCGAAAAACACGGCAAGGCGCAGGGGTTGGAGATCAAGGTCGACTGGAACAGCATCTCCGGCGCCACCGCCATGAACGAAGCGCTGCTGACCGGCGCGCTGGACGTGGTCTCCGCCGGGGTGCCGCCGATGCTCACGGTGTGGGATCGCACTCGCGGCAAACAGAACGTCAAGGCGATTGCCGCGCTCGGCTCGATGCCCAATTACCTGCTGACCAACAACCCGAACATCAAGACTCTGAAGGATTTCAGCGACAAGGATCGCATCGCCGTGCCGGCGGCGGGCGTGGGGTTTCAGTCGCGGACCTTGCAGATCGAAACGGCCAGGGAATTCGGCAATGATCAGTACAAGAAATTTGACGACATCTCGGTCAGCTTGCCGCACCCGGACGCCACGGCGGCGCTGATTGCCGGTGGTTCGGAAATCAACTCGCACTTCTCCAGCCCGCCGTTCCAGTATCAGGCGCTGCAAAACCCCAACGTGCACAAGGTGTTGAGTTCCTACGACATACTCGGCGGTCAGGCCACGTTCAACGTGCTGTACACCACGGAAAAATTCCACGACGAAAATCCCAGGACCTACAAGGCGTTCTACGATGCGTTGGCCGAAGCGGAAAAAATCATCAAGGCCGACAAGCCCGCCGCCGCTCAAGCGTACATCCGCGTCGAACAGTCGAAACTTCCGCTGGCGCTGGTCGAGAAGATCGTCACCGATCCGGAAATCGACTTCACGGTGGTGCCGCAGCGCACGTTCATCTATGCCGAGAAATTGCAGGAACTGGGCGTGCTGAAGAACAAGGCTGACAGCTGGAAGGATTACTTCTTTGAAGAGGCGCATGGCGGCGCTGGGAGCTGATAACGGCTCGCCAAAGAGTTGAAGCCTGTGGCTGTTTCTGGACAGCCTGATGGCCACTCAGTAGCATTCGAGCCCAACGGACTTTCCCTTTGCACGTCGTCCGACGTGGAGTTCTCAAGGAATCGACATGCGCGACACCCCCAATGGTGAACAACGAACGGTCGTGACCTTGGTCAACGGCGAGATTCATCACGAAACCCAGATCAGTTTCAGTTCGGTGTCGGTCGTCAATGGCGAAGTGCGGGTGCATACCGCTGAAGGTAATCAAATAAATGTCCAGGTACCGGGGGCGGACTTCTCATTGCGCTTTGATCTGGATGGAGTGCAGCAGATTCCAGTGGCGCAGCAGGCACCGGTTGAAACGGTGCCCGTCGACAACAACCTGAAGTTGTTCACCTGGAAAACCGTGCTGATCACCCTCGTGCTGTGGACTGTGGTCAACCTGATCACTGGTTGGCTGGGATTCTTTGCGGCGGCCGGTTATCTCGGTTATCGCTGGAGTCAGGTGTTGAAGCGCAAGCAGCAGTTGGCTGCGGCGCCCGTGGAGAAAACTGCGGCGGCATCGCGCTCGGGGATGTCGAGAGAAAGCGTGCGCAATGCACTGGCCCGCAAGCGCGGCTGACATGCGCGATAAAAAAGGGGCGACCTGATCATCGATCAGGCCGCCCCTTTTTATTGCCGCCAAGTCAGATCAATGCATCTTGCTGTGATCGTGGCCTTCCATGTGGGTCAGCGCACGCACTTCGGCTTTGACTTCGACGGTCTGCTTCTCGCCCTTGGCGTTTTCCACGGTCAGGGTCAGCGGCACGCTTTCGCCTTCCTTGAGCTGACCGGTCAGGCCCATCAGCATCACGTGGTAGCCGTTCGGGTCAAAGGTGACGGCTTTGCCGGCCGGCAGGTCGACCGACTTGACCGGGCCCATGCTCATCACGTCGTTCTTCATCGACATTTCGTGGATCTGCACATCTTTGGCCACCGGCGAGGCCACGCTCAGCAGTTTGCTGTCGCTGTCGGCGGTGACGGTCATGAACGCGCCGCTGGCCGATTGGGTCGGCACGGTCGCACGCACCCAGGCATCATCGACCTTTGTCTGAGCGCTGGCCTGAAAAGCCAGGCCCAGCAGGGACAGGGCGAAAACGGCGCGTTTGATGTTGTTCAAAACGGGGTGCATCAGCAGACCTCCATAACGGTGAGCAAATCTTCCGTGCACTCTTGTGCCGAAAGCGATACAGACAGACCCAGGCGCAATTGGCCGCGCGAGTCGTAGACGTAACTGGTGGACGTGTGGGAGATCGTATAGGTGTCGCCGGCCGGCACCTTCTCGAAGAACACGTCGAATTCCTTGGCGGTGGCCTGGGTTTCTTCCAGCGTGCCGTACAGCGCGACGAAGCTCGGGTCGAAGGCTTTGACGTAGGCGTCGAGGATCTGCGGCGTATCGCGTTCCGGGTCGAGGGTGATGAAGATCACCTGCAGACGGTCGCCGTCCTTGCCCATCAGCTTCTTGATTTGCGCGGCGCGGGCGAGGGTGGTCGGGCACACCGCCGGGCATTGGGTGAAGCCGAAGAAGATCATCGGCATCATCCCGCGAAAGCTCGACAGCGTCATGGTTTCGCCGTCGGTGTTCTTCAGCTTGAAGGTGCGCCCGAGGATCTTGTCACTCAGGTCCTTGCCGTACTTGTACGACAGTTGGCCACGGGTGTCGCAGCCCGCGAGCAGGCCCAGGCCCAGCACGCCCATTCCCGCAAGCACCTTGCGGCGAGTCAACAAAGCCGTCATCTAATACCGCCTTTTGCAGCCCGTCAGTCGGCAGGACTGGCGGGGGGTTAACCGTAAAAGCGGCGCATGATACCAAACTGACGGCAGACGCCGGCCACGGATCGCCGCGCGGCGCAGGATCGGGCGACAAAAGGTGTAAGAAAAAGTGACGAGGGGCTACTGAACCCGGGCCTCATTGGCCTGCCAGCCGCCGCCCAGCGCGGTGTACAGGTTGACCTCGGCGACCAGTTGCGCGAGGCGATCAGTAATCAGCCCCTGCTGCGAACTGAACAGCGAACGCTGTGCATCGAGAAACACCAGGCTGCTGTCGACGCCATTCTGATAGCGATGCTGCGCCAGGTTGTAGTAATCCTGAGTGGCCTGCACCAGATCGCGCTGCGCCTGCAATTGCTGCTGATAAGTGCTGCGCGCCGCCAGGCCGTCGGCGACTTCCTGAAACGCGGTTTGAATCGATTTCTCGTATTCGGCGACCGCTACATCCTTCTGCAACTTCGAATAATCCAGACTCGCGCGCAGACTGCCAGCGTTGAAAATCGGCAGGTTGATTTGCGGCTGGAACGTCCAGGCGCCCGAGCCGGCGCTAAACAGCCCGGAGAGATCGCGGCTGGAGGTGCCGGCGCTGGCGGTCAGGCTGACACTGGGGAAAAACGCCGCGCGCGCCGCGCCGATATTGGCGTTGGCCGCTTTCAGTTTGTACTCGGCCTGCAGAATGTCCGGGCGCCGTTGCAGCAGATCCGACGGCAACCCGGCCGGCAATTGCTGAACCAGATCGCTGGCCAGTGGTTGCGCCGGCAGTTGCTCGGGGACTGGCGCGCCAACCAGCAGCGTCAGGCCGTTCAGATCCTGCGCCACCTGACGTTTGTATCGCGCCAGATTGGCTCGCGAACTGTCGACGCTGGTTTGCGCCTGCGCCTGTTCCAGCGCCGAAGACTTGCCGGCCTCACGGTTGCGCGTGGTCAGGCGCAGGCTTTGCTCATCGGCGGCCAGGGTCTGGCGCGTCAGTTCGAGCAACTCCTGATCGGCGCGCCAGGTCAGGTAGGCATTGGCGACGTTGGCCACCAGACTCAGCTCGGCACTGCGCCGCGCCTGTTCGGTCGCCAGCCAGGTTTGCAGCGCCTGCTCGCTGAGGCTGCGCACCCGGCCGAAAAAATCCAGTTCATAGGCACTGACGCCCAGATTCACCGCATAGGTCGAATTGATCATGGCTTTGCCGCGGGTCACGCTGGGCGGCATGCGCTGGCGCGATTCGCTGGCATTGGCCGACACCGCCGGCAGCAGATCGGCGCGCTGGATGCGGTACTGTGCCTGGAACGCCTCGACGTTCAGCGCTGCCACCCGCAGGTCGCGATTGTTCACCAGCGCGCTTTCGATCAACTGTTGCAGCGCCGGATCGTTGAACAACGTGCGCCAGTCTTCAGTGCGCGCAGCGCCGGGTGTCGGTATCGGGTAAACGGCGCCTTGCGGATACTGCGCCGCGCTCGGTGACGCAGGGCGCTGGTAGTCGGGAATCAACGAACAACCGGCCAACAGGACGGCGAGGGACAGCAGGGAAATGCGCAGCATCGAACGCTCTCATGCAGAAAAAACACGTGCCGGGCACTGCGTCCCCACACCATCATCGAACACCGTTTAACTCTGACTCCGCCGCTACGCCCCGGCCATCCAGCGCGCCAGACCGTGCCGTCCGCTGACCCCCAGTTTGGCGGTCGCCCGTTTGAGGTAGGTCTCGACCGAACTGCTCTTGACCCGCAGCTTATCGGCCAGTTGCGGCACGGTACCGCCGGTCAGCAGACCCAGGCAGACTTCCTTTTCTCGCGCCGACAGCACGATGCCGCCCAGCGCCAGACGTTCGTCGAACACCTGCTGCAACGGCGCCTGCTCCAGATCGGCCAAGGGCAGGCGCGGCTGTTTGGCGATGATCTGCCGACTGAGCTGCGCGTGCCGTTCGATCAGCGGCAACAGGGTGTCGGACAGGCTTTTGAGAAACGACAGCTCCGGCAGGGAAAACACTCGTTGCGTATGCGGTCGGTAGAACGAGATGACACAGCGGCGATTAGAGGTGCGGGACACCAGATTGCACTGGTGCACGCTGTGCTGCGGATGTTGCGGCTGGAGCGACGCTTTGAGTTGAATCAGCAGGGAATCATTCATCTCGATCATCTTCTGCAACAACGGATGATCGTCCGGACTCTTCAACGGGTCCGGTGGCGGGAAAGTCTGCGGCAGTCCGGCGCTGCCCAGCGCCTTGATCTCGACCACGCTGGCCTGACGTTCGTCCAGCGTCCACTCACTGAGATCGACCCGATTGACCGGCACCAGGGTGTCGACCAACTGGAACATATTGCTGGCGAAATGATCGTCGCCGGTGCTGGCAATCAATTCCCCCAGTTGCCAGTAGAAGTGCGGGTTTTCCATGTTGCGAATGCTGCCGGTCAGATTCATATCCTTGTCATCCCTGGTTCCGAGTCATCACCGAGTCGTCCGCTGTTTATGCAAAAGCCGCCCACGCAATCGTCTCTCCTTGAAACTGATCTGGGGCGGGATTTAAGCCTATGGATTTGTCCTGCGTCTGTAGGGGAAAACAGGGACACAAAGTGCCATCATTTCTGAAAGTTGGCGCCGGGCTTCTGACGCCATTTGCTACAGGTGTTGCGCATCGCGTGACTGTTTGGTCACGGCAAGACCTTGAAAACCGGGGCAGTTGCGGTTTTTTGAGGTCACAACGCGGGTCGATGGCTGCGCTGGTGTGTGGCATTTTTCCTACAGGATTTTCAGTGTTTCCTCTCCGAACTGTTAGTGGGTTCCCACCCAATCAGGGGCTACAAGCGCTGACAGGCCAGCGCGCGGGGCGGGGTTGTCCGGGTTTTACGTGTCATGTCGGCATCGGAGCCGATGCTTGAATAGGCGCAAAATCACATGAGAAGGATCTTATGCCGCCTATTTCTGCCCCTGCGGTGGTCACGCCGTCCGCATCGCTCCAGACGTATCCGCTGACCGCTGCGCAGCTGGATATCTGGCTGGATCAGCTGAGTCGCGGGGATTCGCCGCTGTACAACATCGGCGGATACCTGGACCTCAGCGGGCCGCTGGATCCGGCACGGATGCAGGCTGCGCTGGAAGCACTGGTAGCCCGGCATGACGCGCTGCGCACGATTCTGCTGCCAGGCGCCGGTGCAGATGGCTTGCCTTTGCAGCAGTTCGCCCGGTCGGTAGCGGTGCCGATGCCGATCGACGATGTGTCGGCGCACAGCGACCCGGAATCGGCGGCGCGGGCATTGGTGCAGGCGCGCATCGATCAGCCCTTTGTGCTGGACGGCGGCGTCCTGTTGCGCTTTCTGTTGATTCGTCTGAATGACCAGCGACATTGGCTGTCCGTGCAGGCTCATCACTTGATCGTCGATGGCTGGGGCTTCGGCGAAATGTTCAAGTCGCTGGACGAGATCTACAACGCGCTGGCGCACGGTCAACCGGCACCGGTCGCGGCGCCGTCGTACATCGACTTCATCGAGGACAATGCGCGCTATCAAGCGTCGCCGCGTTATGCGCAGGATCGCGCCTACTGGCTGGACAAGTACCGACAATTGCCCGAGCCGCTGTTGCTGCCACGGCATCAGCAGAGCCTGGCCGGCCAAACCGCACAGACGCAGGTCTACGCGCAGCCTTTGCCGGCGCTACTGCACGAGCGCATGCAGCAGGTGGCCCGGGCGTTCGGCGCCTCGGCGTTCCATGTGTTGCTGGCGGCGCTGCATGTCTACTTCAGCCGCACCGCACAACGTGACGAATGGGTGGTTGGATTGCCGATTCTCAACCGCTCCGGCGCGCGCTTCAAATCCACGCTTGGGCTGTTCGCCCAGGTCAGCGCGGTGCGTATGGGCTTCGGTCGCCACTGCACGTTCGCTGAACTGGTGAGTACGATCCGTGAGGAACTGCGCAAGGATTTCCGCCATCAGCGCTTCCCCGTGAGTGAGATGAACCGCGCCCTCGGCCTGCTGCGGGAGGAGCGCTCGCAGCTGTTCGAAGTCACGGTGTCCTACGAGCAGGGCACTCACGATTATCGCTACGGCGAGGCGTCGGGACGGATCATCAAGGCCTCGAATGTCGAGGAGGCCACACCGCTGGCGGTGCACTTGCTGAGCAATCTGGCCAATGACGATGCGCGGCTATACCTGATCTACAGCGAGGCGTATTTCAACGCCGATGAAGTCAAGGCACTGGCTGAACGCTGGTTGCTGATTCTGGAGCAGGGGCTGGAAGCGGTGAACCTGGCGGTGACGGATTTCGATCTGAGCACGCCGGAAGAAACCGCGTTGCTGCAACAGTGGAATGCGACACAGGTGGACTACCCGGCCCCGACGACTATTCAGCAACGTATCGAAGCGCAGGCGACGCTACGGCCGCAGGCGCTGGCGGCGGTTGAGCAAGGGCAAGACCTGACCTATGCCGAACTCAATCAACGCGCCAACGCGCTGGCTCATCATCTGCTCGATCTCGGTGTGCGCCCGGATGACCGGGTGGCGATCGTTGCCCGGCGCGGCCTCGACACACTGGTCGGGCTGTTGGCGATTCTCAAGGCCGGTGCCGCGTATGTACCGCTGGATCCGATGCACCCGACCGAGCGCCTGAGCTATCTGCTGGAGGACAGCGCGCCCATCGCGGTGCTGACCCAGCGCGCGCTGCGCGGGCATTTGCCGGCGTTGTCGGTGCCGGTGATCGAGCTGGATCAGCCGAGCTGGCCCGCCGAACATGTCGGCGCGCCGAAGGTGCCGGGGCTGACCCCGGCCAACCTCGCTTATGTGATTTACACCTCCGGCTCCACCGGCCTGCCCAAGGGGGTGATGGTCGAGCACCGCACCTTGTGCAACCTGGTCGATTGGCACGCTGACGTTTTCGACCTGCATGCCGGAAGCCATACCTCGAGCCTCGCCGGCTTCGGTTTCGACGCGATGGCCTGGGAAGTCTGGCCGGCGCTGTGTGTGGGCGCGACCCTGCACCTGGCGCCGGCCAGCGAGGGCAGCGAAGACATCGATGCGCTGCTCGACTGGTGGCGTGCGCAGCCGCTGGACGTGAGCTTTTTGCCGACGCCGATCGCCGAATACGCGTTCAGCCGCCAGCTCGATCACCCGACGTTGCGCACGCTGCTTATCGGTGGCGATCGCCTGCGTCAGTTCCCGCGTCAGCCATCGTTTGAAGTGATCAACAACTACGGGCCGACCGAAGCCACCGTGGTGGCAACCTCCGGACGCATCGACGCCGGGCAGGCGCTGCACATCGGCAAACCGGTGAGCAACGCCACGGTGTATCTGCTGGATGAACAGCAGCAACCGGTGCCGCCAGGCGTGACTGGCGAGTTGTACGTTGGTGGGGCCGGGGTGGCGCGTGGTTACCTGAACCGCGCAGAGCTGAGCGCCGAGCGCTTCCTGCGCGATCCGTTCAGCGCTGCACCGGGCGCGCGCATGTACCGCACTGGCGACCTTGCACGCTGGCGCGCCGACGGCAATCTGGACTATGTGGGGCGCAACGACGATCAGGTGAAAATCCGTGGCATCCGGATCGAGCCGGGCGAGATCGAGAGCGCACTCACCAGCCATCCAGCGGTGCGCGAAGCGGTGGTGCTGGTGCGCGACGGGCAATTGCTGGCGTGGTTCACCGAGCAGGCGCCGCTGGACATCAATGAGCTGCACGCGCAGCTGAAAACTCGCCTGAGCAGTGCCATGCTGCCGAGCGCGTATGTGCGTCTGTCGGCGCTGCCGCTGACCGCCAACGGCAAGGTCGATCGCAAGGCACTGCCGGCGCCCGGGCCGGACGATCTGATCCGCCGCGAATACGAGGCGCCGCAGGGTGAGGTCGAAATCGCCCTGGCGCAGATCTGGGCCGAAGTCCTGCAAGTCGAGCGGGTCGGGCGTCACGACCATTTCTTCGAGCTGGGCGGGCATTCGTTGCTGGCGGTGATTCTGATCGAACGCATGCGTCAGCTTGATCTGAGCAGCGACGTGCGCGTGCTGTTCAGTCAGCCGACCCTGGCGGCGCTGGCGGCTTCGGTCGGCAGCGGTCGAGAGATCGAAGTGCCGGCCAACCGCATCGCCGCCGATTGCACCCACATCACGCCAGAGATGCTGCCGCTGGTGCAACTGCAGCAGAAGGACATCGAGCGGATCGTCGCCACGGTACCGGGCGGGGCGGCCAACGTGCAGGACATCTATCCGTTGGCACCGCTGCAGGAAGGCATTCTTTACCACCACATCACCGCTGAGCAGGGCGATCCGTACCTGCTGCAATCGCAACTGGCGTTCGACAGTCTGGAACGCATCGAGGCTTTCGCCGCAGCGTTGCGAGAAGTCATGGCGCGCCACGACATTCTGCGCACCGCGGTGCTCTGGGAAGGCCTGAGCACCCCGGTGCAGGCGGTGTGGCGCGCGGCAATTCTGCCGTTGCAGGAGGTCGAACTGGACCCGGCTAACGGCCCGATCATCGAGCAGTTGCACCAGCGTTTCAACGCCCGGCGTTATCGCCTCGACGTCAGCCAGGCGCCGCTGATGCGCCTGGTGTATGCCCGTGATCCGGCGCTGAATCGGGTGGTGGGGATTCTGCTGTTCCATCACCTTGCGATGGATCACATCGCTCTGGAAGTGATGCGCGGCGAAATGCAGGCCAGCCTGTCGGGGCAGGTCGTGGCGCTGGCGCCGCCGGTGCCGTATCGCAATTACGTGGCGCAGACGCGACTGGGCGTCAGCGAGCAGGAACATGAGGCGTTTTTCCGTGAGCAACTGGCAGACATCGACGAGCCGACCCTGCCATTCGGCCTGCAGGAAGTGCAGGGCGACGGGCGCGGCATCGACGAAGCGCAGCAGGCGCTGCCGGCTGACGTCTATCAGCGTTTGCGCACCCAGGCGCGACAGGCCGGGGTCAGTGTGGCGAGCCTGATTCATCTGGCCTGGGCGCGGGTGCTGGCGGCGACGTCGGGCCAGCAGCGCGTAGTGTTCGGCACCGTGCTGATGGGGCGCATGCAAGGCGGCGAGGGCGCCGACCGGGCCTTGGGCGTGTTCATCAACAGCTTGCCGCTGCGCATCGATGTCGATGCCGGAGTGCTCGACGCGGTGCGCACCACCCATGCGCGGCTGACCGCGCTGCTCGGGCATGAGCACGCTTCGCTGGCACTGGCTCAGCGCTGCAGCGGCGTCGCCTCGCCGTCACCGTTGTTCAGCGCGCTGCTCAATTATCGGCACAGTGACGAGTCCGAACTGCTGGAGCCATCGAGCCAGGCTTGGCAAGGCATCGAAACCCTGGCCAACGAGGAGCGCACCAATTACCCGCTGACCATGAGCGTGGATGATTTTGGCAACGGCTTGCGCCTCACCGGCAGGGCCGTGGCGCAGATCGGCGCGCAGCGGATTTGCGGTTACATGCAAGCCGCGTTGCACAGTTTGCTGCAAGCCCTGGAGCAGACCCCGCAACAGCCGTTGAACCGCTTGCCGATCCTGCAGCCCGAAGAGTTGCAACGCTTGCTGATCACCTTCAACGCCACTGAGGTCGATTGTCCGCTGGACCAACCGTTGCACAGGTTGTTCGAAGCACAGGTGCGGCGTAAACCGGAGGCCATCGCGCTGCAATCCGCGCAGGGAACCCTGACTTACCTTGAACTCAATCAGCGCGCCAATCGCCTGGCCCATCACCTGCGTGAACTCGGCGTGCAACCGGACTCGCGCGTAGCAATCTGCGTCGAGCGCGGGCTGGATCTGATCGTTGGTTTGCTCGGCATCCTCAAGGCCGGTGGTGCTTATGTGCCGCTGGACCCGGACTATCCGCTGGAGCGCCTGAACTACATGTTGCAGGACAGTACGCCGGTCGCACTGTTGGTGCATGGCGCCACGCGGCAGTTGCTCGGCGAACCGAGTGTGCCGCTGATCAATCTGGATCACGGCAGTTGGGAGCAGCAGCCGTCAGGCAATCTGCAGGTGCCGGGCCTGAGTGCTTCGAACCTCGCCTACATGATCTACACCTCGGGCTCTACCGGGTTGCCCAAAGGCGTGATGATCGAGCATCGCAGCGCCTGCAACATGGTGCACTGGGGCTCGCAGCTCAGCCCGCCAACCGAACACGGTGCGCTGCTGCAAAAGGCGCCGTTCAGCTTCGACAGTTCGGTGTGGGAGATCTTCTGGCCGCTGTGTTCGGGGATGCGTCTGGTACTGGCGCGACCGGATGGCAACCGCGATTCGGCGTATGTGGTGCAGACCATTCGTGAGCAGCAGGTGACGGTGGTCAAGTTCGTCCCGGCGCTGTTGCAGCAGTTCATCAAACAGGACGGTGTCGAGCAGTGCACCAGCCTGACCGATGTGCTCAACGGTGGCGGCGAACTCAGTGCAGCGCTGGCCCGCCAAGTGCGCGATCGCCTGCCGTGGGTGCGGTTGCACAACGTTTACGGCCCGACTGAAACCACGGTGGACAGCACGGGCTGGACGCTGGAACCGGACATGCCGGTGCCGGACAA
This sequence comes from Pseudomonas sp. B21-051, assembly GCF_024748795.1. Classification (NCBI taxonomy): domain Bacteria; kingdom Pseudomonadati; phylum Pseudomonadota; class Gammaproteobacteria; order Pseudomonadales; family Pseudomonadaceae; genus Pseudomonas; species Pseudomonas sp. B21-051. The sequence continues at coordinate 3,439,217 of NZ_CP087166.1, read as the reverse complement.
CGTGGTGCCGATCGGCACAGCACTGAGCAATACACGGCTGTACGTGCTCGATGCGTACGGTCAACCGGTGCCACAAGGCGTCAGCGGTGAGTTGCACATCGGCGGCGTCGGCGTGGCGCGTGGTTATCACGGACTGCCGGAGATGCAGGCCGAGCGTTTCATCGACAGCCCGTTTGTTGCGGGGGATCGCCTGTACCGCACTGGCGATCTGGCGCGCTACAACAACCAAGGCGAGCTGGAATTCCTCGGCCGCAACGACTTCCAGATCAAACTGCGTGGCTTGCGCCTGGAGCCGGGGGAAATCGAGGCACGGTTGATCGAGCATCCGGCGATTCGCGAGGCGGTGGTGATGGTCCGCGATGAGCGTCTGGTGGCTTGGTACAGCTTGCGCGCCGGCATCGACGCGCCATCGTTGGAAACCTTGCGCGGCCATGTGCTGGAGCGTTTGCCCGAGTACATGGTGCCGGGCGCGTTCGTATTGCTCGACGCTTTGCCGCTGACACCGAACGACAAGATCGACCGCAAGGCCCTGCCGGAGCCGGGGGCAGATGCAGTCATCAATCGCCCATACGTGGCACCCCAGGGTGAAGTCGAAACCGCGCTGGCGCAGATCTGGGGTGAAGTACTCGGCGTCGAACAGGTCGGTCGCCATGACAACTTCTTCGAACTCGGCGGGCATTCGTTGCTGGCGGTGAGTCTCGTAGCACGGATGCGTCAGAGCGGCCTGCACACCGACGCCCGGGCGCTGTTCAGCCAGCCGACGCTGGCGGCACTGGCGCTCAGCACCACACCCGAGGCGCAGCAAGTGTTGATCCCGCAAACCACCATCCCGAGCCTCACCCGCAAACGCCGGCTCTAACGCCGACCCCTGTAGGAGCTGCCGCAGGCTGCGATCTTTTGATTTGGCTTTTAACAGCAAGAGCAAAAGATCGCAGCCTGCGGCAGCTCCTACAGGGGATTGCGGCGACCGAGCCGGCGGCTTGTCCCCGCTTCCCATGTCAGCCCCGCAAGCCCCGATGTTTTAGTTTTTCCAGGCTGCGCACAGCAGGCACGGACTCGCGGCTGCGCGCTCCTTTTTCTCGTATTTACAGCAGGTTATCCCATGCATTTCAGCGAACTGATGGCTGTTCTTTCCACCCATGCGATCCGCCTTCAACAGGAAGATGAAGACCTGGTCATTCTGGGCAGCGACGACGCGCTGGACGATGCGTTGTGGGACAGCCTCAGCGAACACAAGGCGCAGCTGCTGGAACTGGTCGCGCAAAACGGTGGCGACTGGCTGAGCCCGGCGTTTCGCATCACCCCGGACATGCTGCCGCTGGTGACACTGGATCAGCCGACCATCGACCGGCTGGTGGCCAATGTGCCCGGCGGCGCCGCCAACCTGCAGGACATTTACCCGCTGGCGCCGCTGCAGGAAGGCATGCTCTATCTGCACCTGTCGGCGCCCGCCGGTGACCCCTACGTGTCGCAAGCGCGATTCGCCTTCGACAGCCGCGAACGTCTGGAGGCTTTCGCCGAGGCGCTGCAATGGATGATCGAACGCCACGACATTCTGCGCACCTCGTTCGTCTGGGAACGCCTGGATGAACCGCTGCAAGTGGTGCAGCGGCAGGCTCGTCTGCACTGCGAAGAAATCGCCCTCGACCCTGGCGCGGATGTGTTGACGCAACTACTGGAGCGCCACGACCCACGGTTCTTCCGCCTCGACATCCAGCAGTCGCCGCTGCTGCGTCTGGTGTACGCCATGGACCCGGCCAACGGGCGCGTGGTCGCGCTGTTGCTGTTCCATCACCTGATCATGGACCACGTCGCCCTCGACGTGGTGCGCCGCGAAACCCGCGCGCACCTGCTCGGCCAGACCCCGCAGGTCGGGCCGCCGGTGCCGTATCGCGATCACTTGGCCAAGGCCCGTCTGCGCCTGGACGAACAGGTTCACGAAGCATTTTTCTGCGAGATGCTCGCCGACATCGACGAGCCGACCTTGCCTTGTGGTCTGCAGGACGTGCAGGGCGACGGCCAAGGCATCGAAGAAGCCTTGCTCATGCTCGACACCGACTTCAGCCGGCAACTGCGCGGCCAGGCGCGTCAGCTCGGCGTCAGTGTCGCGAGCCTGATGCACCTGGCGCTGGCGCGGGTGCTCGGGCAGTTGTCGGGCCGCACCGCCGTGGTGTTCGGCACTGTGTTGCTGGGGCGGATGGAGGCGGGTGAGGGCGGCGAACAGGCGCTGGGGATGTTCATCAACACGTTGCCGCTGCGGGTGGATGTCGGGCAGGACGGGGTGCGTGCCGGGGTGCTGGCGACGCACCGGCGCCTGACCGCGTTGCTCGGCCATGAGCAGACCTCGCTGGCGCTGGCCCAGCGTTGCAGCGCGGTGGCGGTGCCGACGCCGTTGTTCAGCGCGATCCTCAACTATCGCCACAGCAGCAGCGAAGAGATCGCCGAGGTCAGCGAACTGGCCCCCGGCGTGCACGTGCTGGGCGCCCGCGAACGCACCAACTATCCGCTGACAATCAACATCGACGACCTCGGCGAAGACTTGCGCATCACCGCGCTGGCCGATGCGGCGCTGGGTGCCGAACGCATCGCCGCTTATCTGCACACCGCGTTGCACAGACTGCTGCAAGCCTTGCAATCGACCCCGGATGCGCCGCTGCAACGTTTGAACATTCTGCCGGCCGCCGAACGCGAATACCTGCTGCACGGGGTCAACTCACCGTTGCCGCAGTTCCCGCAAACGCCGCTGATTCATCAGCAGTTCGAGGCCCACGCGGCGGCGCGACCCGAGGCCACAGCGCTGCTGTTCGAAGAGCAGACGCTGAGCTACGGCGAACTCAATCGCCGCGCCAATCAGCTTGCGCATCACCTGCTGGCACAGGGGATTCGCCCGGATCAACGCGTGGCGATCTGTGTCGAGCGCGGCCCGCAAATGCTCATCGGCCTGCTCGGTATCCTCAAGGCCGGCGCCGGTTACGTGCCGATTGACCCGGCGTATCCGCTGGAGCGTATCGCCTACACCCTGCAGGACAGCGCCCCGGTGGCGGTGCTGACCCAGGCCGATACGCTGGACCGGGTTGGCGCGCTCAACGTGCCGATCATCGATCTGGACAGCCTGCAGTTGCAGGCTGAACTCAGCAGCAATCCGCAGATTCCCGAGCTGAGCCCTAGTCATCTCGCCTACGTGATCTATACCTCCGGTTCCACCGGGCTGCCCAAGGGCGTGATGGTCGAACACCGCAACGTGGTGCGGCTGTTTTCGGCAACCCACGACTGGTTCAACTTCAACCCGCAGGACGTGTGGGCGTTGTTCCATTCCTTCGCCTTCGACTTCTCGGTGTGGGAAATCTGGGGCGCGCTGGCGTTTGGCGGGCAATTGTTGCTGGTGCCGCAGGCGGTCAGCCGCTCGCCGGACGACTGCTACGCGCTGCTGTGCCGCACTGGCGTGACCGTGCTCAATCAGACCCCGAGCGCCTTCCGCCAGTTGATCGCGGCGCAGGGCCGCAGCCCGTTGCAGCACTCGCTGCGCGAGGTGATTTTCGGCGGCGAAGCCCTGGAACCGGGCCTGCTCAAACCGTGGTACGCGCGGGTCGGCAATGCCGGTACACGGCTGGTGAACATGTACGGCATCACCGAAACCACGGTGCACGTTACCTACCGCCCACTGGAAGCAGCCGATGCGCTGTTGGTGGGACGCAGCCCGATCGGTGTGGGCATTCCCGACCTGCAACTGTACGTGCTCGACGCGCAGCGCGAGCCGGTGCCGGCCGGCGTGATCGGCGAGTTGTACGTCGGTGGCGCCGGGGTTGCACGGGGTTACCTCAACCGCGAAGCGCTGACCGCCGAGCGCTTTATCGCCGACCCGTTCAGCGGCCGTGCCGAGGCGCGTCTGTACAAGACCGGCGACCTCGCCCGCCGAAACGCCGATGGCAGCCTCGAATACCTCGGGCGCAACGACGATCAAGTGAAGATCCGTGGTTTCCGCATCGAACTCGGCGAAATCGAAGCTCGCCTCTCAGCCTGCGCCGGGGTGCGCGAAGCGCTGGTGATCGCCCGCGAAGACAGCCCCGGTGACAAGCGTCTGGTGGCCTACTGGCTGGCCGCCGAAGGCACTGAACCGAGCGCTGCGCAATTGCGCGACGAGTTGCTGCTGTCGCTGGCCGAATACATGGTGCCGAGCGCCTTTGTGCGCCTCGACGCCATACCGCTGACCACCAACGGCAAACTTGATCGCAAAGCCTTGCCGCAACCGGACAGCGATGCGTTCGTCCGGCGCGGTTTCGAAGCCCCGCTGGGGCCGGTGGAAACCCTGATCGCCGGCATTTGGCAGACCCTGCTCGGTGTCGAGCAGGTCGGGCGGCACGACAATTTCTTCGAACTCGGCGGCCATTCGTTGTTGGCGGTGAAACTGATCGAACGCATGCGCCAGCACGACTTGCAGTGCGACGTGCGCGTGTTGTTCGGCCAGCCGAGCGTCGCGGCGCTGGCGGCGACCCTGAGTCACAGTCATGTCCTGCGGGTGCCGGACAACCTGATTCCTGCCGATTGCACGCAGATCACCCCGGACCTGCTGCCGCTGGCCTCGCTGGATCAGGCCGCCATCGACCGCGTGGTCGACACAGTGCCTGGCGGCGTCTGCAATGTGCAGGACATCTATGGCCTCGCCCCGTTGCAGGCAGGGATCCTCTATCACCATCAGGCAACCAGCGCCGGCGACCCGTACGTGTTGCAGGCGCAATTCGCCTTCGCCGGTCTGGCGCAGATCAAGGCCTTCGTCCGTGCGTTGAATGCGGTGATCGAGCGCCACGACATTCTGCGCACCAGCGTGTTCTGGGAAGGGCTTGAAGAGCCGGTGCAAGTGGTCTGGCGTGAAGCGCCGCTGGCACTGGAGCGGATCGACGCCGACCTGCTAGAAGGCGATGTGCTGGAGCAGATTCAGGCACGTTTCGATCCGCGTCACTATCGCCTCGACCTGCGCCGCGCACCGCTGATGCGCCTGGCCTACACCGAAGACCGTGAACAGCAGCGCTGGGTCGGCATCCTGTTGCTGCACCACATCGTCCTCGACCACACCGCACTGGAAGTGCTGCTGGCGGAAATGAACGACAGCCTGCAGCCGAGCGGTGCCGAGTTGCCGATGCCGGTGCAGTACCGCAACTACGTGGCGCAGGCGCAACAGCACGCCGATACCCAGGCGCATGAGGCGTTCTTCCGCGACATGCTCGGCGACATCGACGAGCCGACCGTGGCCTTCGGTGTGCAGGACGTGCATGGCGATGGCAGCGGCATCCTCGACAGCGAGCAGGCGCTGGAGTCGAGCGTGGCCCAGCGCTTGCGCGAGCAGGCGCGCCGCCTCGGTATCAGCGCGGCCAGTCTGGTGCACCAGGCCTGGGGTCAGGTGCTGGCGCAGGTTTCGGGGCGTGAAGAGGTGGTGTTCGGCACCGTGCTGCTCGGGCGCATGCAGGGCGGCGAGGGTGCCGATCGCGCACTCGGCATGTTCATCAACACCTTGCCGCTGCGGGTCAGCGTCGGCGCGACCGCCGTGCAGCAAGGCGTGCGCGCTACTCATGAACGTCTGGCGCAACTGCTGGCGCATGAGCAGGCTTCGCTGTCGCTGGCCCAGCGTTGCAGCGGTGTGGCTGCATCGCTGCCGCTGTTCAGCAGCTTGCTCAACTACCGTCACAGCGCGGCGGAGCCGGCAGGCGTGGCCTGGGACGGGATCGAGATTCTCAGCTCGCGCGAGCGCAGCAACTATCCGCTGGTGGTCAGCGTCGATGACCTCGGCGAAGGGTTCCGTCTGAGCGTGCAGGCAGTGCCGCAAGTGGATGGCGCGCGGGTCTGCGATTACCTGCAGACCGCGTTGCACAATCTGCTGACGGCGCTGGAACACACGCCAGCAACGCCGCTGCGGCAGATCTCGGTGCTGTCGCCGAGCGAACGCCAGCGGGTTCTGGTCGGGTTTAACATCACCGGTCGCCAATACCCGCCGGCGCAAACCGTGCAGCGTTTGTTCGAGGCCCAGGCGGCCGCGCATCCCGAAGCCTTGGCGGCGGTGCAAGGTGCGCAGCAGGTGAGCTATGGCGAACTCAATCAACGGGCCAATCGTCTGGCGCATCACCTGATCGGCCTTGGCGTGCAGCCCGATGACCGGGTCGCCCTGTGCGCCCGGCGCAGCCCGGACATGCTGGTCGCGCTGCTGGCGATCCTCAAGGCCGGCGCCGGTTATGTGCCGGTCGATCCGGCGTATCCGCCGGAACGCATCGCCTACCTGTTGCAGGACTGTGCCCCGGTGGCGGTCGTGGCGCAGGCATCGACCCGCGATCTGCTCGGCGGCGTGCCGGTCATCGATCTGGACAACGACCTCTGGCAGCACCTGTCGGATGCCAATCCGCAGGTGCCGGCATTGACGCCGAACCATCTGGCTTACGTGATCTACACCTCCGGCTCCACCGGCCAACCGAAAGGCGTGATGGTCGAGCATGCGACGCTGGAAAACCTCGTGCACTGGCACGCTGAAGCCTTTGATTTGCAGGCCGGCAGCCAGACCGCGAGTGTCGCCGGATTCGGTTTCGACGCCATGGCCTGGGAGGTCTGGCCGGCGCTGTGCGTAGGGGCGACGCTGTACCTGCCGCCGCAGTCGATCCGCAACGAGCACCTCGACGAGTTGCTCGACTGGTGGTGTGCGCAGCCGTTACAGGTCAGCTTCCTGCCCACGCCAGTGGCCGAATACGCGTTCAGCCGGCAGTTGCAGCACCCGACTTTGCGCACGCTGCTGATCGGCGGCGACCGCCTGCGTCAGTTCAGTCGCGCGCAAACCTTCGACGTGATCAACAACTATGGCCCGACCGAAGCCACGGTGGTCGCCACCTCGGGGCCGGTCTCGCTGGATCAGCCGCTGCATATCGGCCGGCCGATCGCCAACGCCAAAATCTATGTGCTGGACGCCGAGCAGCGCCCGGTGCCGCTGGGTGTGGCGGGCGAGTTGTATGTTGGCGGGGCGGGCGTGGCGCGCGGTTATCTGAATCGCCCCGAGCTGAGCGCTGCGCAGTTCCTTTTCGATCCGTTCAGCGACGAGCCACAGGCGCGCATGTACCGTACCGGCGATCAGGCGCGTTGGCTGGCCGACGGCAATATCGAGTACCTGGGGCGCAACGACGATCAGGTCAAATTGCGTGGCGTGCGTATCGAACTCGGTGAAATCGAAGCCGCGCTCGGCAGCCACGCTACGCTGCAGGAAGCCGTGGTGCTGGTCCGCGACGGGCGGCTGATTGCGTGGTTCACCGAGCGCACGGCGATCGATATTCAACAGTTGCACACGCATTTGCAGGCACGTTTGCCGGATGCGCTGCTGCCGGCCGCTTATGTGCGTCTGGATGCGCTGCCGCTGACCGCCAACGGCAAGATCGACCGCAAGGCCTTGCCGGAACCGGAGCACGGCGCATGGCTCAGCCGCGAATATCAGGCGCCAGAAGGGGCGGTGGAAACCGCGTTGGCGCAGATCTGGATCGACGTGCTGAAAGTCGAGCGGGTCGGGCGTCAGGATAATTTCTTCGAACTGGGCGGGCATTCGCTGCTGGCGGTGAGCCTGATCGAACGCATGCGTCAGATCGGCCTCGCGGCTGACGTGCGCGTGCTGTTCAATCAGCCGACCCTGGCTGCACTCGCTGCCGCTGTGGGCAGCGGTCGCGAAATCGAGGTGCCGGCCAACCGCATTCCGTCGGGCTGCACCCGCATCACCCCGGACATGCTCAGCCTGACCGAACTCGATCAAGCGAGCATCGAGCGCATCGTCGCCACGGTGCCGGGCGGGGCCGCCAACGTGCAGGACATCTATCCGCTGGCACCGCTGCAGGAAGGCATTCTTTACCATCACTTGAGCGCCGAACAGGGCGATCCGTACCTGCTGCAATCGCGGTTGATCTTCGACAGCGTCGAGCGCCTGCGCACCTTCAGCCAAGCTCTGCAGCAGGTCATCGCGCGCCACGACATTCTGCGCACCAGTGTGGTCTGGGAAGGGCTGGCGAGTCCGCAGCAAGTGGTCTGGCGTCAGGCGCCGCTGGTGGTGCAGGCAGTGCCGCTGGATCCCGCGCAGGGTGACGTCCTCGAGCAGTTGCATGCGCGGTTCGATGCCCGGCACAACCGCCTCGACCTGAGCCAGGCGCCGCTGATGCGCATCGTCTACGCCGAAGACCCGGCGCAGCAACGGGTGGTGGCGATCATCCTATTCCAGCACCTGATCCTCGACCACACCGCCATGGAGGTGGTGGGCCAGGAAATGCGCGCGTTCATGTTCGATCAGGCCGACAGTCTCGGCACGCCGATGCCGTACCGCAACTACGTGGCGCAGGCGCGTCTGGGGGCCAGCGAGCAGGAACACGAAACGTTCTTCCGCGACATGCTCGGCGATATCGACGAACCGACCTTGCCGTTCGGTCTGCACGACGTGCAAGGCGATGGCGGCGACATCGAGGAGGCGCAGCAAGCCTTGGATGCCTGGTTGACCCTGCGCCTGCGTGAACAGGCGCGGCAGCTGGGTGTCAGTCCGGCGAGCCTGATGCACCTGGCCTGGGCGCAGGTGCTGGGCGTGCTTGCCAACCGCCGCGACGTGGTGTTCGGCACGGTGCTGTTGGGTCGTTTGCAGGGCGGTGAAGGCGCGGATCGCACCCTCGGCGTGTTCATTAACACCTTGCCGCTGCGGGTGGATGTCAGCGAAGGTGTGCGCGCTGCGGTCAAGACCACCCATGCACGACTGACGGCATTGCTCGCCCATGAACACGCGCCACTGGCGCTGGCCCAGCGTTGCAGCGCGGTGTCCGGCGCGCCGCTGTTCAGCGCCTTGCTCAACTACCGGCATACCGCTGCCGAGGCGCAGCCGCGTGACGGTCAGGGCATCTGGGAAGGCGTGCAATTGCTCGGTGGCGAAGAGCGCAGCAACTATCCGCTGACCCTCAGCGTCGATGATCTCGGCGAAGACTTTTCCCTGTCCGTGCTGGCGTTGGCGCAGATCGGCGCGCAACGGATTTGCGGCTACATGCACACCGCGCTGGAACATCTGGTGCACGCACTGGAGCAGGCGCCGCAACGTCCGCTCAACCGTTTGCCGATTCTTGCGGTGGAGGAATACGAGCGCTTGCTGGTCGGTTTCAACCTGACGGCGGCCGCATACCCGCGCGGTGCAACGATTCAGGCGCTGGTGCAAGCGCAGGCCGAGCAGCAGCCGCAGGCGCTGGCGGTGGTGCAGGGCTCGCAGCAACTGACCTATGCGCAACTCAATCAGCAGGCCAATCGCCTGGCGCATCACTTGCTCGGCCTCGGCGTGCAGCCGGACGACCGGATTGCCGTGTGCCTGCAACGCAGCCCGCAGATGCTGGTGGCACTGCTGGCGATTCTCAAGGCCGGCGCCGGTTACGTGCCAATCGACCCGACGTACCCGGCGGAGCGCATCGCCTACCTGTTGCAGGACAGCGATCCGGTGGCGGTGCTGGCGCAGGCCTCGACCCGCGAATTGTTGGGCCGGGTGCCGGTGATCGATCTGGACAACGTCCTCTGGCAACACCTGCCGCAGACCAATCCGCAACTGCCGACGCTGACCCCGGCGCATCTGGCTTACGTGATCTACACCTCGGGATCGACCGGCCAGCCGAAAGGCGTGATGGTCGAACACGCGACCCTGGAAAACCTTGTGCACTGGCACTGCGAAGCGTTCGACCTGCGTGCCGGCAGCCACACCGCCAGCGTTGCCGGTTGCGGTTTTGACGCGATGGCCTGGGAGGTCTGGCCGGCGCTGTGTGTCGGCGCGACCCTGCACCTGCCGCCGCCGTCGATCAGCAACGAACACCTCGATGACCTGCTCGACTGGTGGTGCGCGCAACCGTTGCAGGTGAGCTTCTTGCCGACGCCGATTGCCGAATACGCCTTCAGTCGTGAGCTGGGTCATCCGACCTTGCGCACGCTGTTGATCGGCGGCGACAAGTTGCGGCAGTTCTCGCGTGAGCAGACGTTTGCCGTGATCAACAACTACGGCCCGACCGAAGCCACGGTGGTCGCGACTTCAGGACAAATCCATGCCGGGCAATTGCTGCATATCGGCCGACCGATGAGCAACGCCAGGGTCTATCTGCTCGATGAACAGCAACGTCCGGTGCCGGTGGGGGTTGCCGGTGAACTGTACGTCGGTGGCGCGGGTGTGGCCCGTGGTTATCTGAACCGTCCCGAGCTGACTGCCGAACGCTTCCTCGAAGACCCGTTCAGTGACGAGCCGCAGGCGCGCATGTACCGCACCGGTGACCTCGCGCGCTGGCTGGCCGACGGCAATATCGAGTACCTGGGACGTAACGACGATCAGGTCAAACTGCGCGGCGTGCGGGTGGAACTGGGGGAAATCGAAGCCGCGCTGTCCAGCCATGCGGCGGTGCAGGACGCGGTGGTGCTGGTGCGCGAGGCGCGCTTGATCGCCTGGTTTACTGCCCGCACAGCAGTCGATATCGAGGAGCTGCGCGCGCATCTGCAAGCGCGTCTGCCGCAGGCACTGGTGCCGGCAGCCTACGTACGACTTGAGGCGCTGCCACTGACCGCCAACGGCAAACTCGACCGCAAGGCCTTGCCCGAACCGGCTCAGGACGCCTGGCTCAGTCGCGAATACGCAGCGCCGCAAGGGCCGGTGGAAACCGCGCTGGCGCAGGTCTGGGCCGAGGTGCTGCAGGTCGAACAGGTCGGGCGACACGACAACTTCTTTGAACTGGGCGGGCATTCGTTGCTGGCGGTGACCCTGATCGAGCGCATGCGTCAGCTCGGCCTGAGCACCGACGTGCGCGTGCTGTTCAGCCAGCCGACCCTCGCCGCGCTGGCCGCCGCCGTCGGCAGCGGTCGCGAAGTCGCGGTGCCGGACAACCTGATTCCACTCGGTTGCACGCATATCACTCCAGACGTGCTGACCCTGGTGCAACTGGATCAGGCCAGCATTGAGCGTATCGTTGCAACAGTGCCGGGCGGTGCCGCCAACGTGCAGGACATTTATCCGCTGGCGCCGTTGCAGGAAGGCATTCTTTATCACCACTTGAGCGCCGCGCAGGGCGATCCGTACCTGCTGCAATCGCGCCTGGCGTTCGACAGCCTTGAACGCTTGCAGGTCTTCGCCGCCGCGCTGCGTCAGGTCATGACCCGGCACGACATTCTGCGCACCGGGGTGGTCTGGGAAGGGTTGGCGACGCCGGTGCAAGTGGTCTGGCGTGAAGCTGAGCTGCCGCTGCAGGAAATAGCCCTCGACCCGGGGGCCAGTGACGTACTCGCGCAATTGTTTGAGCGTTTCGATGCGCGGCATTACCGCATCGACCTCAGCCAGGCGCCGCTGATTCGCCTGGTCTATGCACAAGACCCGGCCAATGATCGAGTGGTCGCCATGCTGCTGTTCCATCACATCGCCATGGACCACACGGCGCTGGAAGTGGTGCAGCAGGAACTGCAGGCGCTGCTCTTCGGTCACGGCGAAGCGCTGATCCCCGCCGTGCCGTATCGCAATTACGTGGCGCAGACCCGGCTGGGCGTCAGCGAGCAGGAGCATGAAGCGTTCTTCCGCGCGATGCTTGGCGAGATCGACGAGCCAACGCTGCCGTTCGGTCTGCTGGACGTGCACGGTGACGGCCATGACATCGAAGAAGTCCGTCAGCGCCTGCCCGAAGCCTTGGCGCGGCGCCTGCGCAGCCAGGCGCGGCAGCTGGGCGTGAGCGTCGCGAGCCTGTTCCACCTGGCGTTTGCCCAGGTATTGGCGGCGACTTCCGGACATGAGCGCGTGGTGTTCGGCACCGTGCTGCTGGGGCGGATGCAGGGCGGTACCGGCGCTGATCGAGGTCTGGGAATGTTCATCAACACGCTGCCGCTGCGGGTGGATTTGGGTGATGTTTCAGTGCGTGCCGGGGTGCGCGCCACCCATGCGCAACTGACCGCATTGCTCGGCCATGAACATGCGTCACTGGCACTGGCCCAGCGTTGCAGCGGGGTGGCCGCGCCGTCGCCGCTGTTCAGCGCCATGCTCAACTACCGGCACAGCGTCAGCGAGGAACAGTTGCAGGCCAATCGTCTGGCCTGGCAAGGCATCGAAAACCTCTCCAGCGAGGAGCGCACCAACTATCCGCTGAGCTTCAACGTCGATGACCTCGGTCAGGGCTTTGACCTTACGGCCATGACCCCTTCGCAGATTGGCGCGGCGCGGGTGTGTGGCTACATGCAGCAGGCGTTGGCGGGGCTGGTCGAGGCGCTGGAGCAGACACCGCAGCAGGCCTTGAATCGCCTGTCAGTGCTGGCGGATGCCGAGCGCCAACAGTTGCTGTTCGGCCTGAATGCCACGGACGTCGATTACGACCTTGAACAGACCATTCATGGCTTGTTCGAGGCGCAAGTGGCGCGTTCGCCGCAGGCGCCCGCCGTGGTTGCGGGTGAGCTGCAACTGAGCTACGCCGAACTCAACGCCCGAGCCAATCAACTGGCGCGGCATCTGCGTGAGTTGGGCGCAGGGCCGGACTCACGGGTGGCGATCTGCGTCGAGCGCGGTCTGGACATGGTGGTCGGGCTGCTGGCGATCCTCAAGGCTGGCGGCGGTTATGTGCCGTTGGACCCGGCGTATCCGCTGGAACGACTGGCGTACATGCTGGAGGACAGCGCGCCGCAGGCGGTGCTGGTGCAGGGTTCGACGCGTTCGTTGCTCGGCGAAGTCGCAGTGCCGCTGATCGACCTGGATCAGCCGCATTGGCAAGCGCTGCCGACAGACGATCTATCGCTCGCTGAGTTGACTCCGCAGCACAGCGCCTACGTGATCTACACCTCCGGTTCCACCGGCCAGCCGAAAGGCGTGATCAACGAACACAGCGGGGTGGTCAACCGCCTGCTGTGGATGCAGGACGCCTATCAACTCACCGCCAGCGACACGGTATTGCAGAAGACCCCGTTCAGCTTCGACGTCTCGGTCTGGGAGTTCTTCTGGCCGCTGATGACCGGCGCCCGATTGGTCATGGCCCGGCCCGAGGGACACAAGGATCCGCAATACCTCAGCGACATCATCGAACGCGAACACATCACCACGCTGCACTTTGTTCCGTCGATGCTCGACGTGTTCCTTGCCCACGCTGACACCGCACGCTGCAGCAGTCTGCGGCAAGTCATGTGCAGCGGCGAAGCCCTGCCGGGCAGCGTGGTGCGACGCTTCAAGCAGCAACTGCCGGGCAGCCAATTGCACAATCTCTACGGTCCGACCGAAGCCGCAGTGGACGTGACCGCGTGGAACTGCGCCGGGCCGTTGGAAAACACCCCGGACAACACGCCGATCGGCAAACCGATCGCCAACACCCGCATGTACATCCTCGATGCCCAACAACAACCGGTGCCGCACGGCGTGGTCGGCGAGTTGTACATCGGTGGCGTACAAGTGGCGCGCGGTTATCTGAATCGCCCGAAACTGAATGCCGAGCGCTTCCTCACCGATCCGTTCCAGAGCAATGGGCGGATGTACCGCACCGGCGACGTCGCCCGTTATCTGCCGGACGGCAATATCGAATACCTCGGTCGCAACGACGATCAGGTGAAGATCCGTGGTTTGCGCATTGAGCTCGGCGAGATTCAGGCGCGTTTGACCCAGATCGACGGCATTCAGGAAGCCGCCGTGCTCGCCCGCGAAGATGCATCCAGCGACAAGCGTCTGGTGGCGTACTACACCGGGGCACGCCTGGAAATCGACGTGCTGCGCAGCCATCTGCTGGAAAACCTGCCGGACTACATGGTGCCCGCGCTGTTCGTGCATCTCGATGCACTGCCGTTGAGCCCCAACGGCAAACTCGACCGCAAGGCGCTGCCAGCGCCGGATCAGGCGGCATTGCCGGTGCGCGAATACGAAGCCCCGGTAGGCGACGTCGAAATCACCCTCGCACGGCTCTGGGCCGAACTGCTCAACGTCGAGCGGGTAGGGCGCCACGATCATTTCTTTGAACTGGGTGGTCACTCATTGCTGGCGGTCAGTCTGATCGGCCGCTTGCGTCAGGAAGGCATGGAAGCCGATGTCAGGTCGCTGTTCGAACATCCGACCCTGGCCGGCTACGCCGCAATTACCGAACGAATGGAGATCGTCCTGTGAACGTGATCGAACTGTTGGCCACACTGAAGGCTAAAGATATCCAGCTGGCGGTCGCGGACGACCAATTGCGGGTCAACGGCAACAAGCAGGCGTTGAACGACCCGGCGTTGCTGGCGCTGTTGCGCGAGCACAAACCGGCGCTGATCGAGCTGATCAAGGCCGGGCAGTACTCGGCCAGCAAGCATGGCCAGGTCGAAGTGCCGGCCAACGGAATCGTTGCAGGCACCACGCACATCACCCCGGCGATGCTGACGCTGGTCGAGCTCGACCAAACCACCATCGACCACCTCGTCGCACAAGTCCCTGGCGGCGCGGCCAACGTGCAGGACATCTACCCGCTGGCGCCGCTGCAGGAAGGCATCCTGTATCACCACGTCAGTGGCGGTGACGGTGATCCGTATGTCATGCAATCGCATTTCGCCTTTGCCAGCCGCGAGCGTTTTCAAGCGTTCGCTCAAGCGCTGCAAAGCGTGATCGATCGCCATGACATTCTGCGCACCGCTGTGCATTGGGCAGGACTGGACGCGCCGGTGCAGGTGGTCTGGCGTCGCGCCGAACTGCCGGTGGAAGAGGTGACGCTGCCTGATGCAAATGTCGACGTTTTGGCGTATCTGCATGAGCGCTTCGACGCCCGGCACTTCCGCCTCGACGTTACCCAGGCGCCACTGATGCGTCTGGCCCATGCCTGGGATGAAGCCGGGCAACGAGTGATCGCTACACTGTTGTTCCATCACATGGCGCTCGACCACTCGGCCCTCGACGTGGTGCGCCACGAAATGCGCGCGTGCCTCACCGGACAGAGTGAGCTGCTCGGGCGCCCGGTGCCGTTTCGCAACTACGTGGCGCAGGCGCGTCTGGGCGTCAGCGAAGCCGAGCACGAGGCGTTTTTCCGCGAGATGCTCAGCGATATCGACGAGCCGACGCTGCCTTACGGCCTGCAGGACGTGCAGGGTGACGGCAGCGAAATCGTCGAACTCAGCGTGCCGGTCGCGGCACTGTTGGGTCAGCGTCTGCGAGCGCAGGCGCGGACGCTCGGCGTCAGTGTCGCCAGCCTGTTCCACCTCGGCTGGGCGCAGGTGCTGGCCGCGCTGACCGGCAAGCAGCAGGTGGTGTTCGGCACCGTGCTGATGGGCCGCATGCAAGGCGCCGAAGCGATTGACCGGGCGCTGGGGATTTTCATCAACACCTTGCCGTTGCGGGTGAATATCGACGGGCAGGACGTGCGCGCGGCGGTCAACGCCACCCACGCCCGGTTGACCACGCTGATGCGTCACGAACACGCACCGCTGGCCCTGGCGCAGCGCTGCAGCCACGTGGTGGCGCCGACGCCGCTGTTCAGCACGCTGCTCAATTATCGCCACAGCCATAACGTGGCCACCGCCAGTGCCGAAACCCTCGCGGCGTGGCAGGGCATCACCACCCTGCATTCCGAGGAACGCACCAACTATCCGCTGACGATGAGTGTCGATGACCTCGGTGACGGGTTCAGCCTGACCCTGCTGGCCAGCACCCAGACCGATCCGCAGCGCATCTGCGATTACCTGCACTGCGCGCTGGAAAACCTGTTGCTCGCTTTGGAGCAGGCGCCGCAGACGCCGGTCAACCAACTGCCGATTCTGCCGGCGGCAGAGCTTGAACAGGTGCTGCTCGGCTTCAATGCCACCCATGTGGATTTCCCGACGGCACAGACCCTCCAGCAACGTTTCGAGGCGCAGGCGGCCGAACGGCCGGAAGCGCTGGCGGCAGTGTTTGCCGACGCGCAACTGACCTATGCCGAACTCAATCAGCAAGCCAATGCCTTGGCGCAGCATCTGATCGGTTTGGGCGTGAAACCCGACGACCGTGTCGCCATCGTTGCCCGCCGTGGGCTGGACACCCTGGTCGGGCTGGTGGCGATCCTCAAGGCCGGCGCCGGTTACGTGCCGATTGATCCGGCGCACCCGGCGGAGCGTTTGAACTACCTGCTCGACGACAGCGCGCCAGTGGCGGTGCTGACCCAAAGTCATCTGCGCGAGCGACTGCCAGCGCTAAACGTGCCGGTGCTTGAACTCGACCGCTGCACTTGGCCGCTGACGGTCACGCACAACCCGCAGGTACCGGGCCTGAGCACCGCGCACCTGGCCTACGTGATCTATACCTCCGGCTCCACCGGCCTGCCCAAGGGCGTGATGGTCGAGCATCACACCCTGAGCAATCTGGTCGACTGGCACTGCACGGCGTTCGACCTCTGCGCCGGGCGCCACACCTCAAGCCTCGCCGGCTTTGGTTTCGATGCGATGGCCTGGGAAGTCTGGCCGGCGCTGTGCACGGGCGCGACCCTGCATCTGGCGCCGACTCACGAGGGCGGCGAAGACATCGATGCCTTGCTCGCGTGGTGGTGCGCGCAGCCGCTGGACGTGAGCTTCCTGCCGACCCCGGTGGCCGAATACGCCTTCAGCCAGAACCTCGAACACCCGACCCTGCGCACGCTGCTGATCGGCGGCGACCGCTTGCGGCAGTTCAATCGCAATCAGCATTTCGACGTGATCAACAACTACGGCCCGACCGAGGCCACAGTGGTCGCGACTTCCGGTCTGGTGCAAAGCGGCGATGCGCTGCACATCGGTAAACCGGTAAGCAATGCCACGGTGTACCTGCTCGACGAACAACAGCGCCCGGTGCCGCTTGGCGTGGCTGGCGAGTTATACGTTGGCGGTGCCGGGGTTGCCCGTGGCTACCTGAACCGCCCGGACATGACTGCCGAGCGCTTTCTGCGTGACCCGTTCAGCCCCTTGCCGAATGCGCGGATGTACCGCACCGGCGACCTTGCACGCTGGCGCGAAGACGGCAACATCGAGTACCTGGGGCGCAACGACGATCAGGTGAAGATCCGTGGCGTGCGCATCGAGCTGGGCGAGATCGAAACCTGCCTCAACCAGTTGCCGGGGATTCAGGAAGCGGTGCTGCTGGCTCGCGAAGATCAACCCGGCCAGCCGCGCCTGGTGGCGTACTTCACCGAGCAGGCGCAGGTCGAAGCGCTACCGGTGGGCGAGTTGCGCGCGCAACTGCTCAGCCGGTTGCCGGAATACATGGTGCCGACGGCGTTCGTCAAACTCGCTGCGCTGCCGTTGACCGCCAACGGCAAGGTCGACCGCAAGGCTTTGCCGGCGCCCGATCTGGCAGCGCTGTTCACCCGCGAGTACGCAGCGCCCGAAGGCGAGGTGGAAAACGCGCTGGCGCAGATCTGGGCCGACGTGCTGCAGGTCGAGCGGGTCGGGCGTCAGGATCACTTTTTCGAACTTGGCGGGCATTCGTTGCTGGCGATGCGCATGGTCTCGCAAGTGCGCCAGCGCCTGGGTGTCGAGCTGGCGCTGAGCGATCTGTTTGCCAACGCCGAACTGGCGGCGGTCGCGTCAGTGCTGAGCGAGGCCGGGCGCTGTGCGCAACCGCAGATCGTGCCGGTCCCGCGTGACGGCGCGTTGCCGCTGTCGTTCGCCCAGCAACGTTTGTGGTTCCTCGCGCAAATGGAAGGCGCCAACACCGCCTACAACATTCCCGTGGCCTTGCGGCTGCGTGGCCGTCTCGACGACGCGGCGCTGCAACGCGCGCTGGCGCGGATCGTCGCCCGCCACGAAACCCTGCGCAGTCGCTTTGCGCAATTCAACGACGAAGCGCAAGTGCTGATTGCCCCGGTGGACACCGGTCTGCTGCTGCGGGTCGAAGATCTGCGCCAGCACCCGCAACCCGAGGAAACCCTGCAGGCGCTGATTCAGGGCGAAGCCTCCGGGCCGTTCGACTTGCAGGACGATCCGTTGATTCGCGGGCGACTGGTACGCCTGGCGGATGATCACCATGTGCTGTTGCTGACCCTGCACCACATCATCTCTGACGGCTGGTCGATGGGCGTTTTGACCCGTGAACTGATGGCGCTGTATCAGGCGTTCAGTCACGGCCAGCCGGATCCACTGCCGCCGCTGGCGCTGCAATACACCGACTTCGCGGTATGGCAACGACGCTGGCTCAGCGGCGAGGTGCTGCAACGCCAGAGCGAATATTGGCAACGGACCCTCGCTGGCGCCCCGGCGCTGCTGATGCTGCCGACCGATCGGCCGCGCCCGGCGCAGCAGGACTATGCCGGCAGCAGCGTCGCCGTAGTGCTCGACGAACGCTTGAGCGCCGGGCTCAAAGCCTTGGGCCAGCGCCACGGCGTGACCCTGTACATGACGCTGATGAGTACCTGGGCAATGCTGCTCAGCCGCTTGTCCGGGCAGGCTGAAGTGGTGATCGGTTCGCCGGTGGCCAACCGCACCCGCGCCGAGATCGAAGGCCTGATCGGCATGTTCGTCAACACCCTGGCCCTGCGCATCGACACCTCGGGCGAGCTGAGCGTCGAAGCGCTGCTGGCGCGGGTCAAGGCGCAAACCCTGCAAGCGCAGGCGCATCAGGATCTGCCGTTCGAGCAAGTAGTGGAAATCACCCGGCCGGTGCGCAGCCTGGCGCACAGCCCGTTGTTCCAGACCTTGCTCAGTTGGGATGGCCTCGAAAGCCCGGCGCTGGCCCTCGGCGAACTGACGCTGGAAGGCGTGGCCGAGCCGAGCCACTTTGCCAAGTTCGACCTGTCGCTGAGCCTCAGTGAGTCCAATGGCATCATTCGCGGATCGCTGGAATACGCCACAGCGTTGTTCGACCAGAGCACGGTCGAGCGCTTCGTCGGTTACTTCCAGCGCCTGTTGCAGGCGATGGTCGCCAATGATCAGGCAGTGCTGGAACAGGCGCCGCTGCTGGCGGAGGAAGAACAGCAGCGCTTGCTGGTCGAGTTCAATGCCACGGAGGTCGATTACAACCTTGATCAGACCATTCACGGCTTGTTCGAAGCGCAAGTGGCGCGTACGCCTTGGGCACCAGCGGTGGTCGCTGATGAACAGCAACTGACTTATGCCGAGATCAACGCCCGAGCCAATCAACTGGCGCGGCACCTGCGCGGATTGGGCGTAGGGCCGGACTCACGGGTGGCGATCTGCGTCGAGCGCGGTCTGGACATGGTGGTCGGGCTGCTGGCGATCCTCAAGGCTGGCGGCGGTTATGTGCCGCTGGACCCGGCGTATCCGCTGGAGCGTCTGGCCTACATGCTGGAGGACAGCGCGCCGCTGGCGGTGCTGGTGCAGGGTTCGACGCGTTCGTTGCTCGGTGACGTTGGCGTGCCGGTGATCGTTCTGGATCAGCCGCACTGGCAAGCGCTACCGACTGACAATCTATCGCTCGCTGAGTTGACTCCGCAGCACACCGCCTACGTGATCTACACCTCCGGCTCCACCGGCCAACCGAAAGGCGTGATCAACGAACATGCCGGGGTGGTCAACCGCTTGCTGTGGATGCAGGACGCCTATCAACTGACCGCCAGCGACACGGTGTTGCAGAAAACCCCGTTCAGCTTCGACGTCTCGGTCTGGGAGTTCTTCTGGCCGTTGATGACCGGCGCCCGACTGGTCATGGCCCGGCCCGAGGGACACAAGGATCCGCTGTATCTCAGCGAAATCATCGAACGCGAACACATCACCACGCTGCACTTTGTCCCGTCGATGCTCGACGTGTTCCTCGCTCACGCCGACACCGCACGTTGCAGCAGTCTGCGGCAAGTCATGTGCAGCGGCGAAGCCCTGCCGGGCAGCGTGGTGCGACGCTTCAAGCAGCAACTGCCGGGCAGCCAATTGCACAATCTCTACGGTCCGACCGAAGCCGCAGTGGACGTGACCGCGTGGAACTGCGCCGGGCCGTTGGAAAACACCCCGGACAACACGCCGATCGGCAAACCGATCGCCAACACCCGCATGTACATCCTCGATGCCCAGCAACAACCGGTGCCGCACGGCGTGGTCGGCGAGTTGTACATCGGTGGCGTGCAGGTAGCGCGTGGTTATCTGAATCGCCCGGAACTGAACGCCGAACGCTTCCTCAACGATCCGTTCCAGGCCAATGGGCGGATGTACCGCACCGGCGATGTCGCCCGTTATCTGGCGGACGGCAATATCGAGTATCTGGGCCGCAACGACGATCAGGTGAAGATCCGTGGCCTGCGCATCGAGCTCGGCGAAATTCAGGCACGCCTGACCCAGATCGACGGCATTCAGGAAGCCGCTGTACTGGCCCGCGAGGACGTGCCGGGCGACAAACGACTGGTCGCTTACTACACCGGCGCAGCGCTGGAAATCGAAACACTGCGCGGCTATCTGCTGGAAAACCTGCCGGACTACATGGTGCCCGCCGTGTTCGTGCATCTGGATGCATTGCCGCTGAGCCCCAACGGCAAACTCGACCGCAAGGCGCTGCCGGCACCGGATCTGACGGCGCTGACCGCCCGTGAATACGAAGCCCCGGTCGGTGAAGTGGAGATCGTGCTCGCGCAGCTTTGGGCGGAACTGCTCAAGGTTGAGCGGGTAGGGCGCCATGACCATTTCTTCGAACTCGGCGGCCACTCGCTGTTGGCAGTGAATCTGGTGGCACGGATGCGTCGTGCCGGACTGAGCGCCGACATTCGCGTGCTATTCAACCAGCCGACCCTCGCCGCGCTGGCCGCTGCCGTGGGCGGTGAACCGGAGGCTGAAGTCGCGGCCAACCTGATCACTGCGGACTGCACGCGCATCACCCCCGAGCTGCTGCCACTGGTGGCGCTCGACCAGCCGAGCATTGACCGCATCGTCGCGAGCATCCCCGGCGGCGTGGCCAACGTGCAGGATATTTACCCGCTGGCGCCGTTGCAGACGGGGATCCTGTTCCATCACCTGTCCGCCGCGCAGGGCGATCCGTATGTGTTGCAGGCGCAGTTTGCATTTGCCGATGAACAACGCCTGAACACTTTTACCCAAGCCTTGCAGCACGTAATCCAGCGCCACGACATCCTGCGCACTTCGCTGTTCTGGGACGGGCTGCAAGACCCGGTGCAAGTGGTCTGGCGTGAGGCGCCGCTGGCGTGCGAAGCGCTGGAGCTGAATGACACGGACGGCGATGTACTGGAGCAATTGCGCCGGCGCTTCGACGCCGCGCAGTACCGCATGGCCGTCAATCAGGCGCCGCTGATGCGCGTAATGCACGCGTGGGATTCAGCCAATCAGCGGGTGGTGGCGTTGTTGCTGTTCCATCACCTGGTGATGGACCATGTGGCGCTGGAGGTGCTGCAACACGAGATGCAGGCGTTCCTTAGCGGCCAGCCGCAGCGTCTGGCCGAGCCGGTGCCGTATCGCAATTACGTCGCGCATACCCGTGGCGCAATCAGTGATCAGGCGCATGAAGCGTTCTTCCGCGAAATGCTCGGTGACGTCAGCGAACCGAGCGCGCCGTACGGCCTGCACAGCATTGCCGAGGGCCACGCCGCAGAAGCACGCCGGGTACTCGACCTCGATCTGAGTCAGCGCGTCAGGGCCAAGGCCCGGCGGCTGGGGATCAGCGCCGCGAGCCTGATGCATCTGGCCTGGGCGCAGGTGCTGGGAAAACTCTCCGGGCGTGAGGAGGTGGTGTTCGGCACCGTGTTGCTGGGGCGGTTGCAGGCGGGCGAGGGCGCCGAGCGCGCGCTGGGGGTGTTCATCAACACCTTGCCGCTGCGCGTCGATCTCGGGCAACGCTCGGCGCAGGAAGCCGCGCTCGCTACCCACCAACAGTTGAATGCGCTGCTGCAACATGAGCATGCGCAATTGGCGCTGGCCCAGCGTTGCAGTGGTATGCCCGCCGGCACGCCGTTGTTCAGCACGCTGTTCAACTATCGCCACAGCGCCGCAGCAGGCACGCCTTCCGCGGAGGCGGCGAACGCATGGCAAGGCATGCAGTTGCTCAATACCCAGGAGCACACCAACTATCAGCTGAGCGTGAGTGTCGATGACCTCGGCGAAGGTTTCGGCTTCACCGCACTGGCTGCCACCGGCATTGATCCCGCACGTATCTGCGAGTACCTGCAACGGGCGGTGAGCAACTTGCTTCAGGCACTGGAACAGACACCGCAACTGAGCGTTGATCAGGTGTCGATCCTGGCGCCGGACGAACGCCGGCAATTGCTGGTCGAGTTCAACGCCACCGAGCGGGAATACCTGCGTGCGCTGACCGTGCACGCCTTGTTCGAAAGGCAAGTGGCGGCAGATCCGCAGGCCATCGCTGTCGTGCATCGCGGGCAAACGTCGAGTTATGCCGATTTGAATGATCGGGCCAACCGCTTGGCCCACTACCTGATCGCTCAAGGCGTACAGCCGGGCGATCATGTGGCGATCCTGCTGCCGCGCTCGCTGCAGCTGTTGGTCGCGCAACTGGCGATTGCCAAGTGTGCGGCGGCCTATGTGCCGCTGGACATCAACGCGCCGAGCGAGCGCCAGGCGTTCATGCTTGAGGACAGCCGCGCCGTGGCGTTGCTGACCCTGCGTGGCGAAAACATCGCCTATCCACTGCAGCGCATTGATCTGGATGTCCTGATGCTGAACGACCAGCCTGCGCACAACCCGAACCTGGCGCAGTCCTCGGAGACGCTGGCGTACATCATGTACACCTCCGGTTCCACCGGTACGCCGAAGGGGGTGATGGTGCCGCACCGTGGCATCGCTCGTCTGGTGCTGAACAACGGCTACGCCGATTTCAACCCGCAGGATCGCGTGGCGTTTGCCTCCAACCCGGCGTTCGACGCCAGCACCATGGACATCTGGGGGCCATTGCTCAACGGCGGGCGCGTGGTGGTGATCGATCACCAGACCCTGCTGGATCCGCACGCGCTCGCTCGCGAATTGAACGCCAGCGGGGCGACAATCCTGTTTGTCACCACGGCGCTGTTCAACCAGTACGTGCAACTGATTCCGCAGGCCCTGAAAGGCTTGCGCATGGTTCTGTGCGGCGGTGAACGCGGCGATCCGGCCAGCTTCCGCCGCTTGCGGGCCGAGGCGCCGCAGCTGCGCATCGTGCATTGCTACGGTCCGACCGAAACCACCACTTACGCCACCACGTTTGAAGTGCACGAAGTGGCGGAAAACGCCGAAAGCGTGCCGATTGGCGGGCCGATCTCCAACACCCAGGTATATGTGCTCGACGCGCATCAGCAGCCGGTGCCGATGGGCGTGACCGGCGAGTTGTACATCGGCGGGCAGGGCGTGGCGCTGGGCTATCTGAACCGTGCCGATCTGACGGCGGAAAAGTTCCTCCCCGATCCGTTCAGCGACCGTCCGGGCGCGCTGTTGTATCGCACCGGCGACCTCGCGCGTTGGCTGGCGCCGGGGCAGCTCGATTGCCTCGGGCGCAACGACGATCAGGTGAAAATCCGTGGCTTCCGCATCGAGCTCGGCGAGATCGAAAATCGTCTGTTGGGCTATCCGGGGATCAACGAAGCGGTGGTGCTCGCCCGTCGCGATGGTCAGGAACCGCTGCGGCTGGTGGCCTACTACACCGCGCACGACGGCGCGCTGGAACTGGCTGACCTGCGTGAGCATGTGCAGACGCAATTGCCGGAATACATGGTGCCGAGTGCCTGGGTGCAACTTGATACCTTGCCGCTGAACAACAACGGCAAAGTCGATCGCAAAGCCTTGCCCGAACCGGATGCTGCGGCGTTGTTCACCCGCGAATACGTTGCGCCGCAAGGTGAACTGGAAACCGCGCTGGCGCAGATCTGGGGCGAGACCCTGCAAGTCGAGCAGATCGGCCGCCATGACCACTTCTTCGAACTCGGCGGACATTCGTTGCTGGCGATGCGCATGTTGTCGCAGGTGCGCCAGCGTCTCGGCGTTGAATTGCCCTTGAGCGAATTGTTTGCCGATCCGCATCTCGTCGCGGTGGCCGAGGTGCTGAACCGCGCCGGGCGCAGCACGCTGCCGGAGATCTTGCCGGCGGCGCCTGAGCAAGCACTGCCGCTGTCCTTCGCCCAGCAACGCCTGTGGTTCCTCGCGCAGATGGACGGCGGCAACTCGGCGTACAACATTCCACTTGGCCTGCGCCTGCGCGGGCGGCTCGATGTCGAAGCTTTGCAACGCGCACTGACGCAGATCGTTGCGCGCCACGCAACCCTGCGCAGCCGCTTCGTCAGCGTCGACGATCAGGCGCAGGTGACAATTGCACCGGTCGACAGCGGCCTGTTGTTGCAGGTGGAAGACCTGCGCCAGGATCCACAGGCCGAAGCCTCTGTACAGGCGCGTCTCGCGCAGGAAGCCGCGACTGCCTTCGATTTGCAGCACGATCCGCTGATTCGCGGACACCTGCTGCGTCTGGCTGACGATCATCATGTGCTGTTGTTGACCGTGCATCACATCGTCGCCGACGGCTGGTCGATGGGCGTGCTGACCCATGAGCTGATGGCGCTGTACCAAGCTTTCAGTCACGGGCAACCGAATCCGTTGCCGCCACTGGCGCTGCAATACGGCGACTACGCCGTGTGGCAACGGCGCTGGCTCAGTGGTGAAGTGCTGCAGCGCCAGAGCGATTACTGGCAGCAGACCCTCGACGGTGCGCCGGCGTTGCTGACCCTGCCCACCGACCGTCCGCGTCCGGCACAGCAGGATTTTGCCGGCAGCAGCGTCGAAGTACGGCTCGACGAGCGTCTGAGCGTCGGCCTCAAAGCCTTGAGTCAGCGTCACGGCGTGACCCTGTTCATGACCCTGATGAGTGCCTGGCCGCTGCTGCTGAGTCGTTTGTCCGGGCAGTCCGACGTGGTGATCGGCTCGCCGGTGGCCAACCGCACCCGGGCCGAGATCGAAGGCCTGATTGGCATGTTCGTCAACACCCTGGCCCTGCGCATCGACACCTCGGGTGAGCCGAGCGTGGCCACGCTGCTGGCGCAGGTCAAGGCGCGCACGCTGGAGGCGCAGGCGCATCAGGATCTGCCGTTCGAGCAGGTGGTGGAAATCGCCCGGCCGGCGCGCAGTCTGGCGCACAGCCCGTTGTTCCAGAGCACGCTGAGCTGGGACAGCAACGTGGGGCCGAACCTGGTGCTGGGCGATCTGAGCCTCGAAGGCGTGGCCGCGCCGGGGCAAATCGCCAAGTTCGATTTGACCCTGACCCTGGGTGAGGTCAACGGGGTGATTCGCGGTTCGCTGGAATACGCCACGGCGTTGTTCGATCAAGCGACCATCGAGCGTTATGTCGGTTATCTGCAGCGCCTGCTGGCGGCGATGGTCAACGATGAGCAGACAGTGCTGGAGCGGGTGCAATTACTCGCCGAGTCTGAGCGTCAGCGCTTGCTCTACGACTTCAACGCCACTGCACGCGATTACCCGCAAACCCTGACCGTGCACGGGATTTTCCAGCAGCAGGCAGCGGCGCATCCCAAGGCGGTGGCGGCGGTGCATGGCGAGCATTCGCTGAGCTATTTTGAGCTGAACGCCCAGGCCAACCGTCTGGCGCATCACTTGATCAGCCAAGGCGTGCAGCCGGGCGACCACGTGGCGATCCTGCTTCCGCGTTCGCTGGAATTGCTGGTGGCGCAACTGGCGATTGCCAAGTGCGCGGCGGCCTATGTGCCGCTGGATATCAATGCGCCGAGCGAGCGTCAGGCGTTCATGGTCGAGGACTGTCAGGCAGCGGCGTTGCTGACCCTCAGCCGTGAAGTCATCGACTACGCTGCACCACGCATCGACCTCGACCGCTTGACCCTGAGCGGCCAACCGACGCACAACCCGAATCTGGCGCAGTCCTCGGAGTCGCTGGCGTACATCATGTACACCTCCGGCTCCACCGGCACCCCGAAAGGCGTGATGGTCCCGCACCGCGCCATCGGCCGCCTGGTGCTGAACAACGGTTACGCCGATTTCAACCCGCAGGACCGCGTGGTATTCGCCTCCAACCCGGCGTTCGACGCCAGCACCATGGACATCTGGGGGCCGCTGCTCAATGGCGGGCGCGTCGTGGTCATCGATCACCAGACCCTGCTTGATCCAAATGCGTTCGGCCATGAGTTGAGCGCAACCGGGGCGACCGTGCTGTTCGTCACCACTGCGCTGTTCAATCAGTACGTGCAGTTGATTCCGCAGGCGCTCAAAGGCCTGCGCATTCTGCTGTGTGGTGGTGAGCGTGGCGATCCGGCGGCGTTCCGTCGACTGCTGGCCGAGGCGCCAGAGTTGCGCATCGTGCACTGCTACGGCCCGACCGAAACCACCACTTACGCCACGACGTTTGAAGTGCGTGAAGTGGCGGAAAACGCCGAGAGCGTGCCGATTGGCGCGCCGATCTCCAACACTCAGGTGTATGTGCTCGACGCGCATCAGCAACCGGTGCCGATGGGCGTGACCGGCGAGTTGTACATCGGCGGGCTGGGCGTGGCGCTGGGGTATCTGAATCGCGCCGATCTGACCGCCGAGAAGTTCCTGCAGGATCCGTTCAGCGAGCAGCCGGGCGCGCTGCTGTATCGCACCGGCGACCTCGCACGCTGGCTGGCACCGGGGCAGCTCGATTGCATCGGACGCAACGACGATCAGGTGAAGATTCGCGGTTTCCGTATCGAACTGGGCGAAATCGAAAACCGCCTGCTCAACTGCTCGGGGATCAAGGAAGCCGTGGTGCTGGCGCGCCGCGATGGTCAGGACATCACGCGTCTGGTGGCCTACTACACCGCGCACGCCGGCCGTCTGGACAGCGCCGATCTGCACGCGCAGTTGCTGGCGCGACTGCCGGAATACATGGTGCCAAGCGCGTGGGTGCAATTGGATGTGCTGCCGTTGAACAACAATGGCAAAGTCGACCGCAAGGCGCTGCCGGCGCCGACGCAGGCAGCGCTGCTCAGCCGGGTGTATGTGGCGCCGATCTCGGCGCTGGAACAACACTTGGCACGGATCTGGGCCGGTTTGCTGCAGCTCGAACAGGTCGGTCGCCACGACAACTTCTTCGAACTGGGCGGGCATTCGTTGCTGGCGATGCGCATGCTGTCGCAGGTGCGCCAGCAGTTGGGCGTCGAGCTGACACTCGCCGAGCTGTTCGCTAATCCTGAGCTGGCCGCGGTCGCCGAGGTCCTGAGCCGGGCAGGGCGTAGCACCTTGCCGGAGATTTTGCCGGCACCCCGTGATCAGCTATTGCCGTTGTCCTTCGCCCAGCAACGCCTGTGGTTCCTGGCGCAGATGGACGGCGGCCACAGCGCCTACAACATCCCGGTCGGTCTGCGCCTGCGCGGTCGGCTGGATGAAGATGCGCTGCAACGGGCACTGGCACGCATCGTTGAGCGTCACGAAACCCTGCGCAGCCGCTTCAGCCAGATCGACGATCAGCCGCAGGTGCTTATTCTGCCGGCCGAGAGCGGTCTGTTGCTCGCGGTAGAAGACCTGCGTCAGCACCCGCAGGCTGATAACGCCTTGCGCGGCCTGATCGAGGAACAGGCCTGCGCCTCGTTCAATCTGCAGCACGATGCGCTGCTGCGCGGACGTCTGGTGCGTCTGGCGGATGATCATCATGTGCTGTTGCTGACGCTGCACCACATCATCGCCGATGGCTGGTCGATGGGCGTGCTGACCCGTGAGCTGGCGGCGTTGTATCAGGCGTTCAGCCGTGGCGAGGACGATCCGTTGCCGCCGCTGGCGCTGCAATACACCGATTACGCAGTGTGGCAACGGCGCTGGCTCAGCGGCGAGGTGCTGCAGCGCCAGAGCGATTACTGGCAACAGACCCTGGCCGGCGCGCCGGCCTTGCTGACCCTGCCCACCGACCGACCGCGTCCGCCCCAGCAGGACTATTCCGGCAGCCGCGTCGACATGCTGCTCGATGAACAGTTGAGCGCCGGTTTGAAAACCTTGTGTCAGCGTCGCGCGGTGACGCCGTACATGGTGATCATGAGCGCCTGGGCGATGTTGCTCAGCCGCTTGTCCGGGCAGGACGACGTGGTGATCGGCTCGCCGGTGGCCAACCGCACCCGCGCCGAAATCGAAGGCCTGATCGGCATGTTCGTCAACACCCTGGCGCTGCGCATCGATACCTCGGGCGAGCCGAGCGGCGAGGTGCTGCTGGCACGGGTCAAGACTCAGACTCTGGAAGCTCAGGCGCATCAGGATCTGCCGTTCGAGCAAGTGGTGGACATCAGCAAACCGCTGCGCAGCCTGTCGCACAGCGCGTTGTTCCAGACCATGCTCAGTTGGGACAACAACGACGACCCGAGCCTGACCCTCGGCGACCTGACCCTGGAAGGCGTGGCCGGCGACAGCCATTTTGTGAAATTCGACCTGTCGCTGAGCCTCGGCGATTCGCCCGACGGCATTCGCGGTTCGTTGCGCTACGCCACAGCGTTGTTCGATGAGTCGACGGTGCAGCGGTTTGTCGGCTACTTCCAGCGACTGCTGACGGCGCTGATCAATGATGATCAGGCAGTGCTTGCGCGAGTGCCGTTGCTCGCACCGCAGGAGCAGCAGCGTTTGCTGGTCGATTTCAATGCCAGCGCCGTTGATTGTCCGCTGGAGCAGCCGTTGCACACGCTGTTTGAAGCGCAAGTGCGGCGCAAACCGGACGCTGTCGCGCTGCAGTCCGCGCAAGGCAACCTGACCTACCGCGAGCTCAATCAGCGCGCCAACCGCTTGGCCCAGCACCTGCGCGAACTCGGTGTGCAGCCGGATGCACGGGTGGCGATCTGCGTCGAGCGCGGGCTGGATCTGGTGGTCGGTCTGCTCGGCATTCTCAAGGCCGGTGGTGCTTATGTGCCGCTGGACCCGAGCTACCCGGCGGAACGCCTGGCGTACATGCTCAAGGACAGCGCGCCGACCGCGGTGCTGGTGCAAACGGCGACTCGCGGGTTGTTCGATGAAGCGGCCGTCACGGTGATCGACCTTGACCGCAGTACCTGGCAGCACCTGCCGGATCACGATTCGCCAGTGCCGGGCCTCAGTGCTTCGAATCTTGCGTACATGATCTACACCTCGGGTTCTACCGGGTTGCCCAAAGGCGTGATGATCGAGCATCGCAGCGCCTGCAACATGGTGCACTGGGGCTCGCAGATTTCGCCGCCGACCGAACACGGCGCGTTGCTGCAAAAAGCACCGTTCAGCTTCGACAGTTCGGTGTGGGAGATCTTCTGGCCGCTGTGTTCGGGGATGCGCCTGGTACTGGCGCGACCGGACGGCAACCGCGATTCGGCGTATGTGGTGCAGACCATTCGCGAGCAGCAGGTCACCGTAGTCAAGTTCGTCCCGGCGCTGTTGCAGCAGTTCATCGAGCAGGACGGTGTCGAGCAGTGCAGCAGCCTGACCGATGTGCTCAACGGGGGTGGCGAACTCAGTGCGGCGCTGGCCCGCCAAGTGCGCGATCGCCTGCCGTGGGTTCGGTTGCACAACGTTTACGGCCCGACTGAAACCACGGTGGACAGCACGGGCTGGACGCTGGAACCGGACATGTCGGTGCCGGACAGCGTGGTGCCAATCGGTACAGCCTTGAGCAACACTCGGTTGTACGTGCTCGATGCGTATGGTCAACCCGTACCACAAGGTGTCAGCGGTGAGTTGCACATTGGCGGCGTCGGCGTGGCGCGTGGTTATCACGGCTTGCCGGAGATGCAGGCCGAGCGTTTCATCGACAGCCCGTTTGTGGCGGGTGATCGCCTGTATCGAACGGGGGATCTGGCGCGCTACAACAATCATGGGGAACTGGAATTCCTCGGCCGCAATGACTTCCAGATCAAGCTGCGGGGCTTGCGCCTGGAGCCGGGGGAAATCGAGGCACGGTTGATCGAGCATCCGGCGATTCGCCAAGCGGTGGTGATGGTGCGTGATGAGCGTCTGGTGACCTGGTACAGCTTGCGCTCGGGCGTAGAAGCACCGAGTCTTGAGACGTTGCGCAGCCATGTGCTGGAGCGCTTGCCGGAGTACATGGTGCCGGGCGCGTTTGTGCTGCTCGACACTTTGCCGCTGACACCGAACGACAAGATCGACCGCAAAGCCCTGCCGGAGCCGGGAGCCGACGCAGTCATCAATCGCCCATACGTGGCGCCCGAGGGTGAAGTCGAAACCGCTCTGGCGCGGATCTGGGGTGAAGTCCTCGGCGTCGAACAGGTCGGTCGTCACGACAACTTCTTCGAATTGGGCGGGCATTCGTTGCTGGCGGTGAAGCTGGTCAATCTGCTGCAACGGGCTGGGTTGCAATTGTCGCTGGCCGAACTGTTCCAGCATCCGAGCATCGAGTCTGCCGCCGCGCTGCTCAGTCAGGGCGAGGCGCTCGGTCAGCCTGACGGGCTGGTCGTGGTGCGTGCCGGGGCGCACGGTACGCCGCTGTTCCTGCTGCATGAGTTCAGCGGCAGGGACGTGTACTTCCCGACGCTGGCCCAGCACATCGGTGGCGGGTTCCCGATTTACGGCCTGCCCGGCGTGCCGCTGGGGCAAGCGCAATTGCGCACGCTGGAGTGCATGGCGCAGCGCATGGTCGGGATCATCCGCGCGGTGCAGGCGCATGGGCCGTATCGTCTGGCGGGCTGGTCGTTCGGCGGGGTGCTGGCGCACGAGGTCGCGCAGCAATTGCTCGGCCTCGATGAACCGGTGGAGTTCATCGGCATGCTCGACAGCTACGCACCAAACCCGCTCGCCCAGGACAAGGCCATGTGGAGCGGCGAGGGCCTCGACAAGCGTCAGTTGCTCGGCCATTGCCGTGGGCGTTCGCTGATGCTCGGTGCTGAAAGCGAGGCGGCGCTGGCGGCGGTGCAAGCGCTGGAAGCGCAAATCGAACAACTGGATTTCCCGGAGCTGTTCAAGCGCTGTCAGGCGCAGCAACTGACCGATCCGGAACTGGCGACGGTCAGCGCGGCGGACGCCTGGCATTACTTTGATCGCGAAGCGGCGCATCGTCTGGCGCTGGCGCATTACCGGGTCAGCCCGGCGAGCCAGACGATCCATCTGTTCCGTGCACAGGAGTTGATGGACGGCCAGTCGATGCCGAGCCCGACGCGCGGCTGGGAAGAGCGCTTCGATATTGGCTTGCTGCACTGCATCGACATCCCCGGCGATCACCGGACCATGATGAAGCACCCGCACATTCAGGCACTCGGCCAGGCCATCACCCAGGCGCTGGAAACCCTGGTGACGCCGGAACTGGCACTGTATCAACCGCTGCTGACGATTCAGACCGGGCAGCCGGGGCATGCGCCGATTTTCTGTGTGCCGGGGGCGGGTGACAGTGTCACCGGGTTCATTCACCTGACCGAGGCGATCGGCCCGGAATGGCCGATCATCGGCCTGCAACCGCGCGGGCTGGACGGTGTCAGTGTGCCGCACAGCGCGGTCGAGGCCGCTGCCGCGTTCTACCTGCAGGCCATCGAGCAGATTCACCCGCAAGGGCCGCTGCACCTGATCGGCCATTCGTTCGGCGGCTGGGTCGCGCATGCCATGGCCGCGCAGTTGCAGGCCGCCGGGCGCGAGGTGGCTTCGCTGACGTTGATCGACAGCGAGGCGCCGGGCGGTGACGGCACGGCGGGCAAACCGTACACGGCCACTGCCGCGCTGCAACGGCTGATCGACACCCTGCAATTGTCCTGTGGCAAATCGCTGGGCGTCGATCCTGCGACCTTCGCCAACGCCGACGACACCACGCAATTGCGCCTGCTGCACGCAGGCATGGTGCGCGCCGGGGTGTTGTCGGAACGCGCGGCGCCGGACGCGATGCACGGCCCGGTACGTACGTTCGCCACGGCTTTGCGCACGGCCTATCAACCGCGTCTGGCCTACACCGGGCCGGTGCGGCTGGTGCTGGTCGATGACCCGACGCTGGACGAGTGGGGCAATCAGCGTGAACACGCGGCGGTGCTCGAAGGCTGGCAGCGGCAGGTCAGCGATCTTGCGGTGTGGTACGGGCCGGGCAACCACTTCACGATTCTCAAGGCACCCAACGTCTTCAGTTTCGCCGCGTGGTGGCATGACGGTCTGACGCTGGCGGTCGGCGAAGTGCTGTCCTGAGTGTGGTTGTTCTATCAAGACCCGGCCGCTGGCCGGGTTCATCCCTGAACGGACTTGTGGTTATTTATGGAAAAGTCGAAGTTGCGCAAAGTCGGTATGGGGTTGGCGTTGGCGGCGGTGGCCGGGTTGGTGCTGTACACGGTGCAGGCACCGGCCGAAGCGCCGAAATACCAGACCGCCCCGGTCGAACGCTCGGATATCGAAAACACCGTGCTCGCCACTGGTTTGCTGGAAGGCGTCAAGCAGGTGGATGTCGGCGCTCAGGTGTCGGGGCAGTTGAAGTCGCTCAAGGTCAAGGTGGGCGACAAGGTGAAGAAGGGCCAGTGGCTGGCCGAGATCGATCCGCTGGTGCTGCAGAACACCCTGCGTCAGGCGCAGGTCGATGAGGAAAACCTGCAGGCGCAAAAGCGCGCCACGCAGGCCCAGCTCAAACAGACCAAAGCGATCTACGAGCGCTATCAGAACCTGCAGGAAGACGCGTCGATCTCGCGTCAGGATTTCGAAACCGCGCAATCGGACTACGAGGTGCAGCAGGCCAATTTGCTGTCGCTGGACGCGCAGATCAAAAGTGCGCACATTCAGATCGACACCGCCAAGGTCAACCTTGCGTATACGCGAATCGTCGCGCCGATCGATGGCGACGTGGTCGGCATCGTCACCCAGGAAGGCCAGACCGTGATTGCTAACCAATTGGCGCCGATCCTGCTGAAACTGGCAGATCTGGACACCATGACCATCAAGGCCCAGGTGTCGGAGGCCGACGTGATTCATATCGCGCCGGGGCAGCAGGTGTATTTCACTATTCTCGGCGAGGACAAGCGCTATTACGGCAAGCTGCGCGGCACGGAGCCTGCGCCGCAGAACTTCCTCGAAACACCGCCGGCCGGCACCCCGAAACAAAACACCGCGGTGTTCTACAACGCGCTGTTCGAGGTGCCCAATCCCGACCATCGCTTGCGCATCTCGATGACTGCGCAGGTGCGCATCGTCCTCGATACCGCGCAATCGGTGCTGACCGTGCCGGTGGCCGCGCTCGGCCCGCGCAATGCTGATGGCAGTTTTCCGGTGCGGGTGCTCGACGCCAAGGGCCAGGCGCAGTCGCGCAACGTGCAGACCGGGATCAACAACAACGTCAAAGTGCAGATCAATCAGGGCCTCAGCGAAGGCGAGCGGGTGGTGATCGGTGATCCGCTGCCTGCCGTGGCGGGGGCTTGAGCATGACGCAAGCGTTGCTGCAATTGACCGGCATCACCCGCAGTTTCACCGCTGGCGACCGCGAGTTTCTCGCGCTGAAGGACATCAACCTGACAATCAATGCCGGGGAAATGGTGGCGATCATCGGCGCCTCCGGTTCCGGCAAGTCAACCCTGATGAACATCCTCGGCTGCCTCGATTACGCCACTGCCGGCAGCTACAAGATCAACGGCCAGGAGACCCGCGACCTCGACGATCAGGCGCTGGCCGAGCTGCGCCGCGATTACTTCGGTTTCATCTTCCAGCGCTATCACTTGCTGCCGCATTTGAGCGCGATGCACAACGTCGAGATGCCGGCGATTTACGCTGGCATTCCCGCGCCACAACGCCACGCCCGCGCCCGCGAGTTGTTGGCGCGACTGGGCCTCGATGGGCACCTGACTCACCGCCCGAGCCAGCTCTCCGGCGGTCAGCAGCAACGGGTGAGTATCGCCCGAGCCTT
This sequence comes from Pseudomonas sp. B21-051, assembly GCF_024748795.1. Classification (NCBI taxonomy): domain Bacteria; kingdom Pseudomonadati; phylum Pseudomonadota; class Gammaproteobacteria; order Pseudomonadales; family Pseudomonadaceae; genus Pseudomonas; species Pseudomonas sp. B21-051. The sequence goes on along the minus strand of NZ_CP087166.1, from coordinate 3,405,565 downwards.
GATGAATGGCGGTGAAGTGATCCTCGCCGACGAACCCACCGGCGCCCTCGACACCGCCAGCGGCAAAGAAGTGATGCGAATCCTGCTGGAGCTGCACGCGGCCGGGCACACGGTGATTCTGGTGACCCACGACCCGAAAGTCGCGGCCAATGCCGAGCGCATCATCGAAGTCAGCGATGGAGAAATCCTCAGCGACCGCCGCAACCAGCGCGACACCGGGCAACTGTCGGACGAAGAGGAGGTGCCGCCCAAACCACCGGCGACCCGCCGCCTGGTGGCCAGCCTCGGGCTGTTCAAGGAAGCGTTCAACATGGCCTGGGTGGCGCTGATTTCGCACCGCATGCGCACCTTGTTGACCATGCTCGGGATCGTCATCGGCATCACCTCGGTGGTGTCGATTTCGGCGATCGGCGAGGGCGCGAAAAATTACGTGCTCAAGGACATTTCGGCGATCGGCAGCAACACCATCGATATCTATTCCGGCAGCAGTTTCGGCGACAAGCGCGCGGCCTCGATCGAGACACTGGTGCCGGCCGACGTCACCGCGCTGAATCAGCTGTATTACGTCGACAGCGCCACCCCGGTGGTCGGCCGGAGCATGCTCCTGCGTTACCGCAACATCGACCTCGACGCGCAGATCAACGGCGTCAGCGATCAGTACTTTCAGGTGCGCGGGATCAAACTGGAGGCGGGTATCACCTTCAGCGAAACCGATGCCCGGCGTCAGGCGCAGGTGGTGGTGATCGACTACAACACCCGGCATCGGCTGTTCGCCGAGGGCGTTGATCCGCTGGGCCAGGTGATCCTGATCGGCAACCTGCCGTGCACGGTGATCGGCGTGGCGGCCGAGAACAAAAACCTGTTTGCCTCAGGCAAGACTCTCAACGTCTGGGTGCCCTACGAAACCGCCGCCGGACGTATCCTGGGTCAACGTTTTCTCGACAGCATCAGCGTGCGGATCAAGGACGGCCAGTCGAGCAAAGTCGTGGAAAATCACGTCACCCAATTGATGCTGCAACGCCACGGCATCAAGGACTTCTACACCAACAACCTCGACAGCGTGATGCAGACCGTGCAGAAAACCAGTCGCTCGCTGGCCTTGCTGCTGTCGCTGATCGCGGTGATTTCGCTGGTGGTCGGCGGCATTGGCGTGATGAACATCATGCTGGTGTCGGTCACCGAGCGTACCCGCGAGATCGGCATTCGCATGGCGGTCGGCGCGCGTCAGTCGGACATTCGTCAGCAGTTTCTGGTGGAAGCGGTGATGGTCTGCCTGCTCGGCGGGGCGATCGGCATCTCGTTGTCGTATGCCATCGGCCATCTGTTTTCGCTGTTCATCAAGGAATGGGAGATGGTGTTCTCCATGGCCTCGGTGCTGACGGCGGTGATCTGCTCGACGCTGATCGGCATCGTCTTCGGCTTCGTCCCCGCGCGTAATGCATCGCGCCTCGATCCGATCGAGGCGCTGGCGCGGGACTGATTGCCGAAGCTGATTGGCCGGGCTCGTGCCTGAAGCGCACAAATCGAAAGGGACGGGTCACGAACCCGTCCCTGTTTTTCGTCAACCCAACTGTGGGAGCTGGCTTGCCAGCGATGACGGCCTACAAGCCGACCAACCTCGCAACTGAATGCACTCGTTCCAACTGTGGGAGCGAGCCTGCTCGCGAAAGCGGTCTGCCAGACGACATCAAAACTACAGGAGCAATCCCGGTTCTCCACACACACCATAAACGCACCCCCGCAAGCACGTTTAAAGTACACGAACCGTTACGCCATAACGGCTACAACGCCTTGCGCCGTTACCTACGCGTACGCCAGAATCCGCCGGCTTACACGGCTATGGGGCGAGCTATATCGTTTCCCTGTCACTGCAAAACAGTGATGGGGTTTGGTAGCCCGTTTCTAAGTGTGATGGCGACACCGTGTGCAGTCCTTTTTCAGGGACTCGATTTTATGGTGGCCATGCGTGGGGCTCCTTCGGGAGCGCCGGGTTTTCCTGCTTAGACCGGTCTACCAACCCGCGTATGGCCGCCACCCTCGTTTGGTAGCGAGAGTGATGGCTCCTTACTTTTGCTAAGCAGGAGCTTCATCCATGTTCAAAGCCACACCCAACCCCCCGGACACCTCGATCCCGTACGACCCGGCCCTCGACCCGCAGAAGATAAAAGCGGCAATCGACCGCGCCATCAACTTCTACCTCAACCCCGGCGCCCTGAAGATTTCGATCCCTTCAACCTCGTCATGCAAGGCGAACAGAATCTTCCTCATCGACCCCGAGGTGGATGAAGAAACCTTGCTCGTCGAAGCCTGTGAATCCCTGGCCGCCGCCAGCGACATGGCCCGCGACATCGGCGACACCGTCGATAACCCACAGCGCCGGGCCATGCTGATGCTGCATCAGGTGATCATGCTCAGTGAACTGATGGTCAACCGGGTACTCGATGGCCGCCGCGTGCCGAACTAACTGCCCGGTCCCCTGTAGGAGCTGCCGAAGGCTGCGATCTTTTGATTTTGTTTTTCAAGATCAAGATCAAGATCAAGATCAAAAGATCGCCGCCTGCGGCAGCTCCTACAGGTCATCATTCTTTCAAAGTGCCTCGATCGGAGTTTCAGCTGATGCCCGAAACCCCACCCAATCCGCCGGCCACAGACCCGCTATCACCCTACGAATCCCTCAACTCGAGAAAACTCCACGAAGCCGCCGAACGCGCCCTCGATCACTACCTTGCGCCCGCGCACATCATGGCGACGCCTTACACCCCCAGCAGCATGTTCCTGGTCAACCCGCAAACCGACACTGAATCGCTGCTGGCCAACGCCTGCGAATCCCTGGCCTCGGCCACTGTCATGCTTGGTGATTTCGCCGGCACGCTGGAAGGGCCGGGTCGCAATACGGCGCTGGGCATTGCGCAGGTGGTGATGCTGGGGGAGTTGGCGGTGAATCAAGCGCTGGACAGAGTTGTGCCGAAGGATTAGGCCTCCAATGTAAAAAAACCGCCACCCGGGGAGGGCGGCGGTTTTTTGTTCGGTTGTGGACTCAGGCTGCGCTGGTGGCGTGGCTGGCGTCCTCCGGCGAATACATCCAGCGCATCAACGAATGCCGGCCACTGATCCCCAGTTTGATCGCGGCGCGTTTGAGATAGCTTTCCACCGTGTTGACCTTCAACTGCAACTGCTCGGCCAGCTCCGGCGCGGTACGCCCGGCGAGCAGGCCGATGCACACTTCGGTTTCGCGATTGGACAGGCTCAGGCCCAGTTGCTGCAAACGCTCGTTGAAGCGTAGCCGCAGGTTTTCCAGGCCCTGTTGCGCGCCATCAGCGCTGGGCAACGGGTCTTCTGTGTTGGTCTGCTGGGGTTGCAGGGCGTGAATGTGTTTTTCCACCATCGGCAACAGCACCGGAGATATGTCCTGCAACAAACTCTGCTCCTGAGCCGAGAACCGTTGCGACTGGTCGTTGCGATACACCGAAATCACGTAGCGGTAGCCGTCCTTGCGCCGGGTCAGGTGCAATTGTGAGGCGTCGGCGCTGGCCGTGTCTGGCGTGTCCATTGGCTCGCTCGAGCGTGCGGCAATCTGTTCGCAGAATACCGTTTCAGCCTGCTGGGCCGAGTCTTTGCCGGTTTCCGGTGGGTGGCGATGGGCGGGGCGGCCCACCGGCTCGACGCGCATCTGGCGAATGTGTGTGGCGTCCACCGCCAGTTGCGTCTGGATCAGGTCATGCAGCATTCGCGGAAAGTGCCGGCTGCCGGTGCTCGCAATGACTTTACCGATGTGGGGAAACAGGTGTGAATTCATAAACATCATCCATGAGTTGCAGGTGAAACAGTCCCATTCCTGACCTGCGTCGAGCATGTTCCCTGGTCGGCGCAAATGTCAGGATGTGGATCCTATCCTAGTACAACGTTTGAAAGACGGTTTAATGAAGGTGTTATTAGCTCATAACCCCTCACCACCGAACTTTGCTTGCAATCGAGCTCAGGGACGCTCGATTGTCCGCTTCAAGTTGACAGTGAAACACTTTTCAACCGATTTATCGGTTCCGGTTGCGTCAGTAATCTGTGCCCATGTTCAACGCAACGCCCACTACCTCAACCAAGAAAAGGGATTCAAACATGAGCACTGCAACCTACAACCGCCTGAACAAAGACGACGCCGTAGTCCTGCTGGTCGACCACCAGACCGGTCTGATTTCTCTGGTTCAGGACTTCTCGCCGAACGAGTTCAAGAACAACGTCCTGGCCCTGGCCGACCTGGCGAAATTCTTCAACCTGCCGACCATCCTCACCACCAGTTTCGAACAAGGCCCCAACGGCCCGCTGGTCCCGGAGCTGAAAGAAATGTTCCCGGACGCGCCGTACATCGCCCGCCCAGGCCAGATCAACGCCTGGGACAACGAAGACTTCGTCAAGGCGATCAAGGCCACCGGCCGCAAACAGATCATCATCGCCGGTGTGGTGACCGACGTCTGCGTCGCATTCCCGACCCTGTCGGCACTGGCCGAAGGCTTTGACGTATTCGTCGTCACCGACGCCTCCGGCACCTTCAACACCACCGTCCAGCAAGCCGCGTGGAGCCGCATGACCCAGGCCGGCGCACAAATGATGAACTGGTTCTCGGTCGCCTGTGAGCTGCACCGCGACTGGCGCAACGACATCGAAGGGCTGGGCAATCTGCTGTCGCAGCGGATTCCGAACTACCGGAACTTGATGAACAGTTACTCGGCGTTGACCGCGCAGCAGAAGTGACTGCAGCGTTGTGAACGTGAAAAGCCTGCCCTGAAAAGCAGGCTTTCTTTGTTTGCGCCGCTGCATCAGCGTTGCTACCCGTGCAGTGAAGTGAGCGCTGGCGTCTGCGGTTTTTTGATCAGACTCAGCTGGGTATTCCCTGACGTTTACGGCTAATCTGCGCACTCGCTGACGACAACAAGACAAAAACAGGAGTCACTGATGCAACCGATCCGTCTCGGTCTGGTGGGCTACGGCAAGATTGCCCAGGATCAACATGTTCCGGCGATCAACGCCAATCCCGGATTTCGTCTGGTGGCGGTCGCCACGCAGGGTGCACCCTGTGCCGGGGTGGAGAACTTTCACTCGTTGAGCGAGTTGCTGGAGAACGGCCCCGAGGTGGATGCGATTGCGTTTTGTACGCCGCCGCAAGGACGATTTGCACTGGTGCAGCAGGCGCTGGCCGCCGGCAAACATGTGTTGGTGGAAAAACCGCCGTGCGCCACGCTGGGCGAGGCGCTGGCCCTGGTCAGTCAAGCGCAGCAACAGGGTGTCAGTGCGTTGTTCGCCTGGCATTCGCGCTACGCCCCCGGCATTGAAGCCGCCCGCGACTGGCTCGCCGGCCGCACGCTGCAAAGCGTGCAGATCGACTGGAAGGAAGACGTGCGCAAGTGGCATCCCGGTCAGACGTGGATCTGGCAACCGGGTGGTCTGGGCGTTTTCGATCCGGGCATCAATGCCTTGTCGATCGTCACTTATTTGCTGACGCAGCCTCTGTTTGTGAAGTCCGCCGAACTGCGCGTACCGGACAACTGCCAGTCGCCGATTGCCGCGTCGATCAAGATGTCCGATGCGCACGGGCTCGACGTGCAGGCCGAGTTCGATTTCGACCACGGTCACGATGAACTCTGGAGCATCGAGATTCGCTGCGCCGAAGGGCTGCTGCGCCTGGACAACGGCGGGGCGCTGCTGAGCATCGACGGCGTGCGCCAAGCGGTGTCGGAAGAAGGCGAGTACACGGTGGTGTATCGACACTTCCGGCAACTGATTGGCGATCGGGCCAGCGACGTCGATCTGCAGCCACTGCGGCTGGTGGCTGACAGTTTCTTTGTCGGCAGCCGGGTGGCAGTCGAACCGTTTTATGATCCGGCACGTTGATCAGTTGAAGCGGCAGAGCTGTCGCGTGAAGACAGCGAACCTGAGCGTCAGGCCTAAGCTAATGCAAAAAGGGTATTTGTTCGTGGTTTTTAAGATCGTTTAGTTTTGTCTCACGACGAATCAAACGCATCAAACCGATAGACCCCCGATTGCCATGACGGCACACGCTGAATCGATCAAAGGCTCTTCAGGTTTGGTTCACACGGGAGTGAATCATGCCGCATACCCTCGATATCACCACGCTGCCGACGCTGGACCTTTCGTTGTTCGAAGGCACCGCGCAACAGCGTTATGAATTTCTTGAAAACCTGCGTCACGCCGCGCGTGACGTCGGCTTTTTCTATCTCACCGGCCATGGCATCGACAGCCACCTGCTCAAACAGGTGCAGGATCACGCACGGCAGTTCTTCGCTCTGTCCGAGCAGGAAAAGACCGCCGTCGGCATGATCAATTCGCCGCACTTTCGCGGTTACAACCGTGCCGCTTCCGAGTTCACCCGTGGTCAACCCGACTGGCGTGAGCAGTTCGATCTCGGCGCCGAGCGCGAAGCGTTGCCGTTGGACGCGGACAGTCCGTTGTGGGCGCGCTTGCAGGGGCCCAACCAATGGCCGGCGGCGCTGCCAGAACTAAAACCGCTATTGCTCGCATGGCAACAGGCGATGACGCGCATGGCGTTGCGTCTGTTGCGTGCCTTTGCCCAGGCGCTGTCGCTGCGGGCGGACGCGTTCGATCAGTTGTACGGCGACAAGCCCAACGAACACATCAAGTTGATGCGCTATCCAGGCCAGGTCGCCAGCGCGAGCCAGCAGGGCGTCGGCGCGCACAAGGATTCCGGGTTCCTCAGCTTTCTGCTGCAAGACCAGCAGGCCGGGTTGCAAGTGGAAGTCGAGGAGGGGCGCTGGATCGATGCGCTGCCGCGTGAAAACACCTTGGTGGTGAACATTGGCGAGCTACTGGAGCTGGCCACCAACGGTTATCTGCGCGCCACAGTGCATCGGGTGGTGTCGCCGCCCGCAGGCAGCGAGCGCTTGTCCATCGCCTTCTTCCTCGGCGCGCAACTCGATGCTGTGGTGCCGCTGTATCCGTTGCCCACCGCGCTGCTGCGCGAAGCGCGTGGCCCGGCGAGTGATCCGCTCAATCCGTTGTTTCGCGATGTCGGCTGGAACTACCTCAAGGGACGGTTGCGTTCGCACCCCGACGTCGCCCGGCGCTTCTATGCCGACGCGCTGATGCCCGCCGCACCGGCTCGTAAAACCGCCAACGCCTGATTCATCACTCGCTCAAGGACTCCGCACATGTTGAAAAAAGCAGGTTTGACCCTGGCCGTGCTCGGCGCGCTGGTGACTTCGTTTGGCGCGCAGGCACTGGAGCCATTGCGCGTGGCTGCCGACCCGGTGCCCCACGCGCAGATTCTCGCGTACATCCAGACAATCGATCCGCAACTCAACCTCAAGGTCATCGAGATTCCCAACGGCGTGAACTCCAACGAGCTGTTGGTGCATGGCGATGTCGATGCCAATTACTTCCAGCATCTGCCGTACCTTAAATCCCAGGAACAAGCGCTGGGACAGAAGCTCGCGGTGGCCGCCACGGTGCATATCGAGCCGTTGGGCATCTATTCGCGCCGGCACAAAAGCTTCGCCGACGTGCCGGAAAAAGGCACCGTCGCCGTGCCCAACAACGTCACCAACCTGAGCCGTGCGCTGTACCTGTTGCAGGACAACGGCCTGATCAAACTCAAGCCCGGCTTCAAGGATCCGGCAGCCGATCAGGCCACACCCAAGGACATCGCCGAGAACCCGAAACAGCTGAAGATCCTTGAGATCGAGTCGCCGCAAATTCCTCGGGCGCTGGACGACGTCGACCTTGCGGTGATCAACGGCAACTACGCGCTGGAAGCCGGACTGGTGCCGGCCCAGGATGCGCTGGGGCTGGAGAAGGCCGAGCACAATCCGTACGCCAACATTCTGGTGACCACGCCGAAACTGCAAAACGATCCGCGCATCGCACAACTGGCCAAAGACCTGACCTCGCCGCAAGTGGCGAAATACATCACTGATAACTTCAAGGGTTCGGTGATTCCGGTGGAGGATGCCAAGCCATGATCGTCGTCGAGCAGTTGAGCAAGACCTACCCGGCGGCGCCGGCGCCGGCACTGGATCAGGTGTCGCTGAGTATTCCCGACGGCGCGATCTACGGCATCCTCGGGCGCAGCGGCGCAGGCAAGTCGACCCTGTTGCGCTGTCTCAATCTGCTCGAACGCCCGGACAGCGGGCAAATCCTCATCGACGGTGTGGATCTGCTGACCCTGTCCGCCAGCGACCTGCGTCGCCAGCGGCAGCGCATCGGCATGATTTTCCAGGGCTTCAATTTGCTGCATTCGCGCACCGTGTTCGACAACATCGCCGTGCCGCTGGAAATCGCCAACGTCGGCAAACCGTGGCGCCATGTGCGGGTGCGCGAGCTGCTGGAACTGGTCGGTTTGACGGACAAGGCGCAAGCCTTTCCCTCGCAGTTGTCCGGTGGGCAAAAACAACGGGTCGGGATTGCCCGCGCCCTGGCAGCGGAGCCTGCGTATCTGCTGTCGGACGAAGCCACCAGTGCGCTGGATCCGGAAACCACTGCGTCGATTCTTGACCTGCTGCGCGATATCAATCGGCAACTGGGCGTGACCATTGTGCTGATCACCCATGAGCTGGAGGTGGTCAAGTCGATCTGCGATCACGCGGCGTTGATGGCGGATGGGCGCCTGGTCGAGGCCGGCCCGGTGCCGCGTTTGCTCGCCGATGCGCAATCGAGTCTCGGCACTTCGTTACGTCCAACCTGCGGTCTGCCGCTGGGCCACAACATCCCCGGGCTCAGCTTCCTCAAGCAATACGGCGTGCGGGCGGCCCAGTCATGAACCGCACGATCAACTGGGATGAAATCCTGCAACTGCTGCTCAACGCCACCGGCGAAACCCTGTACATGGTCTTGCTCGCCGGGCTGTTCACGCTGCTGATCGGTTTGCCGCTCGGAGTTTTGCTGTTTGTCAGTCGGCGCGATGGCCTGTGGCCGCTGCCTCGGCTCAACGCCGCGCTGGGTTCGCTGGTCAATCTGGGGCGCTCGCTGCCGTTTGTGGTGATGTTGATTGCGCTGATTCCGCTTACGCGTCTGCTGGTTGGTACGACCCTGGGCAGCACCGCTGCGGTGGTGCCGATCACCATTGGCGCGTTTCCGTTTTTTGCGCGGATCGTCGAGAACGCGCTGGATGAAGTCGACAAGGGACGGATTGAAGCGATCCTCGCCATGGGCGGCGATATTCGTCATGTGATTTTCAAAGTGCTGCTGCCCGAAGCGCTGCCGGCACTACTGGCGGGGATCACCCTGACGCTGGTGATGCTGATCGGTTTTTCTTCCATGGCCGGGGTGATTGGCGGTGGCGGCCTCGGTGATCTGGCGATCCGTTACGGCTATCAGCGTTTCAACAATGAAGTGATGGTCGCCACTGTGGTGGTGCTGGTCATTCTGGTGCAGGGCGTGCAGAGCCTGGGCGACCGGCTAGTACGTTCGCTGGCCCATCGGCGTTAAGGAATTTTATGAGTGTCGTCGTGGCCCGCGCGCCGCTGATTCAGGTGCGTGAACTGAGCAAGAGCTTCGGCCCGAACCGGGCACTGGATCGCGTCAGCCTGCAGATTCATCCCGCCGAAGTGGTGGCGTTGCTCGGTGCCAACGGTGCCGGCAAATCGACGCTGGTGAAGATTCTCGCCGGCAGCCAGCGCGGCGATGGCGGCGAGATTTACATCGACGGTCAGCCCCGGCAATTCAGCTCGCCGCTGTCGGCACGTCGGGTCGGGATTGTCGCGGTGCATCAGCAGATCAACGAGGGCATTGCGCCCGGTTTGAGCGTGGCGGAAAACCTGCTGCTCGATGAGTTGTGCAAGCCCGACGCAGACTTCTGGCTCAATCGCAAACGTCTGCTCGAGCGCGCCGCGAATATCGCCGCCGGGCTGGGGCTGGTGTTGCCGCTGGAGCAAGCCATTGAACAGCTGGGCCTAGCTGAACGGCAATTGGTGGTGCTGGCGCGGGCCTTTGCCTTGCAGCCGCGCCTGCTGATTCTCGATGAGCCAACGGCGGCGTTGTCGGATGCCGAGGCGCAGCGTCTGTTTGATCTGATCGATATCTTGCGCAGCCGCGGCGTGGCGATTCTGTACATCTCCCATCGCTTGTCCGATCTGCAACGGGTGGCGGACCGCGCCATTGTCCTGCGCGATGGGCGACTGGCCGGAGAGTTCAGTGCGCGACAGTTGCCGGAAGCGGTGCACGCCATGCTCGGGCAGGCGCTGGACCGGCATGTCTACACACCCGGCACCGTGGGCCGAAAGGTGCTTGGTGTGCGCGGTTTGCAGATTTTGCCTCGCTCCAGGCGCTTCGATTTCGACCTGCACCAAGGCGAAGTGGTGGTGCTGACCGGGCTGCTCGGCGCCGGCAAAAGCGAGATCGCCGAAGTGCTGTTCGGCTTGCGCAAAGCTGTGGCCGGCAGCCTGCAACTCGATGGCGTGGACTGGCTGCCGGGTTCGCCAAGGGACGCGATCCACAGCGGTGTGTTTCTCGCGGCGGAGGATCGCGCCAGTCAGTCGCTGGTGGCGGATTTCTCCCTGCGCCGCACTCTGACGCTGCCGTTTCTGCAGCGCTTCACCCGTGCCGGGTTCATTCGCAACCGCGCCGAAGCCGCAGCGGTCGAGGCGCAAGTCGCGGCGCTGGGGATCAAGACCGCCGGCATCGAGGTGCCGATGAGCGCGCTGTCCGGCGGCAATCAACAGAAAGTTGTGCTCGGCCGCTGGCTGCTCGGGGACGGGCGGGTGCTGATCCTCGACGAGCCGTTTCAGGGCGTCGATGTGCGCGCCCGCCGTGAGATCGGCCAGTTGCTGCGCGACAGTGCCGGCGGCCGGGCTACCCTGGTGATCTGCGCCGATGTCGATGAAGCCCTGGAAATCGCCGACCGGATTCTGTTGGTGCGCGATCACGCGGTGGTCGCCGAATACCCGCGCGCCGGTCTTGAACGCGCGACCCTGGTCGCCGCACTGGCGGGCAGCGACGCTAGCGAAAATCCCTTTCATGCCACGCCAAGGAGCAGAGCGAGTGCCTGATTCGAGTTCATTGTTGTCGTCCGCTACGGCACCGGCCGAGCGCCTGCTGCAAGCGCTGATCCGCTACGGCCTGTTGTGGCTGCTGGCGCTGATCGTGGTGTTTTTCAGTGTCGCGGAACCGGCGTTTTTGCGCGTCGGCAATCTGTTCAGCATCTTGCAGTCGGTGTCGATCGTCGCACTGCTGGCTCTTGGCGTGACCCTGACCATGGCCGTCGGCGGACTTGATCTGTCGATCGGTGCGGTGGCGGCGATGAGCCTGATGATCGCCAGTTACGTGATGGTGGTCCTCGGCTGGGGCGCGGTGCCGGCGGTGCTGATCAGTCTGGCCGGTGGCGCACTGGTCGGGCTGCTCAATGGCTGGCTGATCGTCAAACTGCGAGTGCCGGATATTCTCGCGACGCTGGGCAGCATGTTTCTGGTGATCGGCGTGCAACTGATTCCCACGGGTGGGCGCTCGATTGCGGTGGGCATGACCTTGCCCAGTGGCGTGGAAACCGAAGGCACGTTCAGTGCGGCGTTTCTTGCCCTCGGCCGCGGGCGCTTGTGGGACGTGGTGCCGGTTCCGGTGTTGATCACTGCGCTGGTGGCGCTGACGGTGTGGCTGTTTCTCGAGCGCACGCGCATCGGCCGATTGTTTTATGCGATTGGCGGCAACGAGCAGGCGGCGCGATTGGCTGGTGCGCCGGTGCAGCGCTTGAAGTTGCTGGCTTACGTGCTCTCGGCATTGCTCGCCTCGCTCGGCGGTCTGCTATTGGCGGCGCGCCTGGGCCGGGGTGATGTCAGCTCTGGCAACGGTCTGGTGCTGGACGCCCTCGGAGCGGCGCTGATCGGTTTTGCCGTGCTCGGGGCGAAGAAGCCCAATGCCTTCGGCACGTTGGTCGGCGCACTGCTGGTGGCGTCGCTGCTCAATGGCCTGACCATGCTCAACGCGCCGTATTACGCGCAGGATTTCGTCAAGGGACTGGTGCTGGTGCTGGCCCTGATGTTCACCTTCGGCCTCGCGCATCGGGCGCGCTGAGCCGGTTCATTTGTCGCTGCAAGGAAGATGTATGCACGGTTCAATCAAGCAGTTCGCACGCCATTGCGTCGCCGGCGCGGTGCTCTCGGCGTTGGCTTTGAGCGCTCAGGCCAAGGCATTGCCGGGTGCTCCGGCGCCGTTCGATAAAGGTCAGGTGCAGATCGCGCTGGTCGGTTATCTGTTTTCCGGGGACTTTCCCGAGGCGTATCTGCGCGGCGTGGAGAAACAGACCGAGGCGCTGGGGGCCAATCTGCGGGTGTTCGATGCGCGGCAGCAGGCGGCGAGTCAGGGCGAGATGATCGATCAGGCGATCGACCTCAGGGTCGACGGGATCATCGTGCAACTGGGCCTGGCGGAAACCCTCAAGGCACCGATTGACCGGGCGATCGCCAAAGGCATCAAGGTGGTGGCGTTCGACGTTGACCTGAACAGTCCGCAAGTGACCCAGGTCGAGCAGGATCACCATGCACTGGCGCGACTGGCGCTGGATCAGGCAGTGAAAGACAACGGCACGCGGTTCGATGCCGGTTACGTGTACATCAGCGGCTTTACGCCGATGGAGCGCCGCGACGAGATCTGGAGTCAGGTGAAAAAAGCCAATCCGGGCATCATCGAGAAGGCGCGCTTCGGCACGCTCAACCCGCCGATTGCCAACTCGGTGGCCGATCAGGCCAGTGCGGTGCTGCGGGCCAATCCCGATATCAGCGTGATCTTCGCGCCATTCGACGAGTTCGCCAAAGGCGCGAAGATCGCCGTCGACGAGGCGGGGCTAGGGCGCAAGGTGAAGATCTACAGCGCCGACATTTCCACCGCCGACATCCAGATCATGAAAGAACCGGACAGCGCCTGGGCGGCGACCGCTGCGGTCAATCCGCAAGTGGCGGGGGCGATCAGCGTGCGCAGTCTGGCGATGTTGATTGCCGGCGAAAATCCTGGGCATCAGGTGCTGGTACCACCGACCTTGATCACCCGTCAGCAGTTGCTCGATCTGGACGTGAAAAACGTTCGCGACCTGGCGCAGAAACTCCCGGCGTTCGGCGATACCGCCAATGTGGCGCGGGCCGAGTGGATTCCTGTGGCGAACTGAATGCAGCCGTTATCACCAGGTGATGCGCTGTATGCGCGCCAGGCATCCTGACGCGCTTGGGAGTGAATATGCACAACAAAGCCATGCGCTTGCGCAACAGCCGCGCACCCAAGGCTGACCCGGCGTTCGGTCAACGTTTGCCGCCGGGGCAGGTGTTGACGGAGCGCTTCCCGATCCTCCACGAAGGCACGGTGCCGGAGTATGAATTGGCAAGCTGGTCACTGCGCCTGTTCGGCAAGATCGGGCGTGGCGTCGAGTTGAGTTTTGCCGACCTGCAGGGTTTGCCGCAACGCCAGTTGCAATGTGACATTCATTGCGTGACACGCTGGTCGAAGTTCGACACGCAGTGGAGTGGGGTGCATCTGCAGGATCTGCTGGGCGAATTCGGGATCCAGCCCGCTTCACGTTTTGTCATGGCCCACGCCGATCACGATTACCAGACCAACCTGTTGCTGGACGACCTGCTGCACCCGGACAGCCTGCTCGCCACCCATTACGCCGGCCAACCCTTGACCGCCCAGCACGGCTGGCCGCTGCGACTGGTGGTCGCCGGGCGCTACTTCTGGAAGAGCGCCAAATGGCTGCGCGGTCTGGAGTTTGTCGACGAAGAACAACCCGGTTTCTGGGAACGCAACGGCTTTCACCTGCACGCCGATCCGTTTGCGGAGCAACGCTTTAGTGCACAGGCCCTGGACATTGCCGAGGATGCCTGGCTGGAAAAGGAATTCGACTAAGGTTTTTGCACTTGTTTGCAGTCAAGGTATCGGGTGACTGATTGATCGCCTTCGCGAGCAGGCTCGCTCCCACATTGGAACTGTGGTGGATGATAAGTCTGCGTTCACCCCGCTCAACCTGTAGGAGTGAGCCTGCTCGCGATGGGGCCAGGACATTCAACTTCTTCAGTGGCTGATACACCGCTATCGCGAGCAGGCTCACTCCTACAAAAGATCTTTGGCTGATCTTGAATTAGTGGGTGTTAGTTAGGGTTTAAGTGTTTGTCCAGCAACACTTGTGTTGGACTAAATACAGTTAATCAGCCCGATCTAACCTAAGTGTTATTGGTTCTTTTACGGAAGGCCTTCGGCCCGTCTAGCATCGGTGTTCAAGGGGAAATAACTAACTTTGGGGATTCTGCGCTTAACCAACTCAATACGTTTAACCAGCCTTCACCGCCTTCCTGATTTTTAAAACTACAGCAGACATTGCCGTGCATTGATTGCCGACCCCTTATTGTCGGCAACGGCCGGGTATTAGCTGCGATAAAGGAGCTGTCACATGTATCAGCGTTCCCGTTCATTACTGGCCATCGCGGTGGTCGGTGCGATCTGGCAACTTCCGGCGCAGGCCGAAGACACTTCCACCCGCGTTGACGATGACACTCGGCTGGGTACCGTGCTGGTCACCGGCACTCGGGGCACTGCGCGTACGGTGCTGGATTCTCCGGTGCCGGTGGACGTGTTGACCGCCGCCGATCTCAAGTCCACCGGCGCGGCTGACGGTGAACTGGGCCAGGCGCTGCAGACGTTGCTGCCATCGTTCAGTATGCCGCGTCAGTCCAACTCCGGTGGCGCCGACCACGTGCGCGCCGCACAGCTGCGCGGCATGAGTCCGGATCAGGTGTTGGTGCTGGTCAACGGCAAGCGCCGCCACACTTCAGCGGTGGTCAACGACTCGTCGAAAATCGGTCGCGGCACGGCGCCGGTGGACTTCAACTCGATCCCCATCAGCGCGATCAAACGCATCGAAGTGCTGCGCGACGGTGCCGGGGCGCAGTACGGTTCCGATGCGATTGCCGGGGTGATCAACATCATCCTCGACGACGCCCCTGAGGGCGGTGAAGTGTCCACCAGTTACGGTGCGTTCCACACTCATCAGGACGCTATCGGCAAAACCACCACCGACGGCCAGAACAGCGTGACCACCGCCAAGATCGGCACGCGCCTGGGCGAAGAGGGCGGGTTCATTCGCGGCGGCACTGAGTACAAAAATCGCAACCCGACCAACCGCGCCGGTTTCGATGGCTTTGCCGATACCCCGGATCAGCGCAACTACGTGATGGGCGACGGCCTGGCGCGGGACGTCAACCTGTGGTTCAACAGCGAGCTGCCGCTGGCCGGCGGCAAGGCATACAGCTTCGGCACCTACAACCAGCGCCACACCACGGGTGCCGAATTCTATCGCTATCCCTACGAGCAGCCGCAGTTCTACCCTAACGGCTACCTGCCGCAGTCGCTGGGCGACAACAAGGACGTCTCCGCCACCGCCGGCTTCAAGGGCATGATCGGCGAAGACTGGGACTTCGACAGCAGCGTCACCCATGGCCGCAACCGCTTCGACGGCTCCACCCGCCGCACGCTCAACGTCAGCCTTGGCGCGGACTCGCCGACCAGGTTCGACACCGGCGATTACGAGCTGCGCCAGACCACCACCAACCTCGATTTCAGCCGCGAACTGCGCCTCGGCGGACGCTCGTTCGTGCTGGCGCTGGGTGGTGAATACCGCTACGAAAACTACCTGACCTACGCCGGTGACGAGGCCTCCTACATTGGCTCCGGTGCTGACGGCGCCAACGGCCTGCGCCCCAGCGAAGAGTCGGACCTGGACCGCAATGTGTTTGCTACTTACGCCGAGTTGTCGGGCGATCTCACCGAGCGCTTTTTCGTCGACGCCGCCACGCGCTGGGAACATTACGACGATGCCGGCAGCAAACTCACCGGCAAGCTCAGTGGTCGCTACAAACTGACCGAGCAATGGGCGCTGCGCGGTGCGGTGTCGAACAACTTCCGCGCGCCGTCGCTGGCACAGAGCGGTTTCCAGAACACCACCAGCAACTTCGGCGAAGGCGGCACACTCACCGACATTCGCGTGCTCTCGGTCAACGACCCGATCGCCCGCGCGCTGGGGGCCGAGAAGCTCGATCCGGAGACTTCGAAAAACTTCAGCCTCGGCCTGACCTTCCAGCTCAACGAGCGCTTCGATGCTTCCCTTGACGTGTTCCGCATCGACGTCAAGGACCGCATCACCCTGTCGCAGCGCATCGGCAGCGACGCCATGGAGCAATACATCAACGACAACTTCGGCGTGGCCGGGGTGCATGACGTCAACTTCTTCACCAACGCCGCCGACACCAGCACCCACGGTGCCGAACTGGTGCTTAACTACCATCAGCCGCTGTATGAAGGGCAACTGGGCCTGACCACCGCCTACACCTACAACCACACCAAAGTCACCAGCACCAAAGGCACGCCGTCGCAACTGACGGCGCTGGGTATCGGCAACGACGCACTGGTCGGCGTTGAAGAAACCAACACCCTGACCGACGCCGCGCCCAAGGATCGTTTCGTGTTTTCCGCCAACTGGGCCAGCGAACACTGGGGCCTGCTCGGGCGTCTGACCCGTCAGGGCGAGACCACCCGGGTGTTCGATTTCGGTGACTCGCAACCGGAGCAGACCTATGGCGCGGTGTGGCAACTGGACGCCGAGGTGACCTACAAATTCACCCCGAAATTCAGCGTCGCCCTGGGCGGCAACAACCTCACCGACAACTACCCGGAACGCTCCGGCTCGGCGATCAACTACGGCGGCAATTTGCCGTATGACGTGCTGTCGCCGATCGGCACCAACGGCGCGTACTACTACGCCAGCGCCACCTACGGCTTCTGAGCCGATCCGCCATGGATGGCGGACCTTCTGCGGGATTCTGCATGAATCATTCGAACGGCCCCAAGCGCCATCTGCCGGTGTTGCAGGCGTTGCTGATCACGCTGGGCATGGTGATCACTACCGACATCCTCAAGACCGCGCCGACCGTGGCGCTGAACGTCGGGCATGCCTGGTTCTACTGGGTCTGGGTGCTCGGCGGCCTGGCGTCGATGGCCGGGGCGTTGTGCTTTGCCGAAATGGCCACGGCATTTCCGCATCCGGGCGGCGACTATCACTTTTTGCGCACGGCTTATGGCGAGCGCATGGGGTTCCTGTTCGCCTGGTCGCGTTTTTCGGTGATGCACACCGGGTGGATCGCCTTGTCGGCGTTCATGTTTGCCGATTACGTCAATGCCGTGGTGCCGCTGGGGCCGTACGGATCGGGGCTGTTTGCGGGTTCGGTGATCGCTGCGCTGGTGCTGCTCAATCTCACCGGCAAGCACATCGGTTTCATCACCCAGACCTTGTTGGTCGGCCTTTTGGCGCTGGGCTTTCTGAGCATTGCCAGCGCCGGTGTGTGGCTGGCGTGGCAGGGGATTGAAGCACCGCCACCGAGCGTTTCGGTCACGCCGGAAAACACCGGTGTGGCCGGGTTTTCGGCGGCGATGATTTTCGTGTTTCTGGCGTTCGGCGGCTGGAGCGATGCGGCCACATTGTCAGCGGAAGTGCGCGATGGGCGGCGAGGGATTTTCATCGCCATGCTCGGCGCGCTGACGCTGCTGATGGCGATCTATCTAGCACTGAACTGGGCGTTTGTGCGCGGTCTGGGATTCGCCGGACTGGCGGCGAGCAACGCGCCGGCGGTGGAGTTGTTGAACCGTGCATTCGGCGCGCCTGGCGTGTTGCTGATTCTGTTGATGGTCGGCATCGCGGCCATCGCCACCATCAACTCGACCTTGCTGGTCGGCGCCCGCACGACCTATGCCGCGGCCCGCGATGTGCCGCAATTGCGTCGCTTCGGCGAGTGGCACGAGGACGATGGCGTGCCGCGCAAGGCCTTGCTGGCCGAGGGCGTGGTGGCGTTGTTGCTGGTGTTGTTCGGCAGTTTTACCCAGAGCGGATTCAACACCATGGTCGAGTACCTGACCCCGGTGTACTGGTTGTTTCTGAGCTTCAGCAGCCTGGCGCTGATCATTCTGCGGCGGCGTTTTCCCGATGTGCCGAGGCCGGTCCGGGTGCCATTGTATCCGCTGGTGCCGCTGCTGTTTTTCGGACTGTGCCTGTACATGCTCTATTCGAGCGTGACGGTGGTGGGGTGGGGCGCGTTTCTGGGGATTGGCGTGTTGCTGGTGGGGGCGCTGCTGCTGGCGGGATTGAGCCGCGTGGCGTCGACGCCTCGGCAAGCTCTCGGACAGATCAGCGATTAGAACGATACGTCGGCCGGTTGCGACAGACGCAGTACCGACAGGTCCCCGGTAATGCGTTTGTAAGCCAGACGAATCGCCTCGATGTTTCCGGCGTTCTGCGGATTGTTCTCGTGCAGGATCACAATCACCTTGGTGCTCAGCCTCTCCGGCTCCTTCGCCCCATGATCACGCCACTGCCCATAGGCATCGAACACGGTGAAACCGTCGGGAAACCGCGACGTCACTTCCTTGTCGAGAAACTCGCGCCATCGCGCGGGGCTGACCGCGCCTTCCTTGCCATCCACCGTGCCTACCGAAAAGTACAGTTCGGTGCGGATCCATTGCGCCTGCGCCGGGCGCGTGGCGTCGCCTTGCAGGGTCGAACTGGCGGGATCATGGGTGTGAACGGCGGCAGGCGGCGGGCTGGCGCACCCGGCGACAGCGACAAATATTGCAGCCAGTAACAGGCGTCTTTGCATGGAACATCCCTTTTTATGAGTTAAGTGCAGACGCGCAATTATAAGGGGCGAGGTTAATAGCGATAAAAGATTAAAAAGTGGTTTGTTGGTTGATTAATGGAATAAGAAAAATAATCGCCCGTGTTAGACCGATAATTTCTTTCGGTTATTTATATAGTGTTGTTTTACATATCCATGATGTCGGATTCGCTGTCAGTACATTTGCTCTTTCTGTCATGGCGTCTACTCTGCTGCTCCAACAGTTCAACGCGCGCGGAACGCTGCGCTTGAGCGGTTTGAACATCGGATTTTGCTGTTCGATGGGCATCTTGTTCCGGTTGCTCCAGTCCATAGAATCAGCGCCATCAACTTTTCATCCAGTTCTTAAATCCTCAGGGAGCTACACCATGATGAACGCCATGCAGATGCAAATGCCAATGAACGCCAACATGCCGATGATGCCAATGACCGGCATGCCGATGATGATGGCGACCATGAGCTGCGAAATGATGGACGACGGCATGATGTGCAAGATGATGCCTGCCGCCGGCATGGACATGGCCATGTTCAAGAACAGCGGCGAAATGATGCAGATGATGATGGACTGCGGCATGCCGATGATGATGCATTGCGGCAACATGAGCATGATGTGCATGTCTCAGGCGGCCATGGCCATGCCGATGATGAACATGATGATGCCGATGCCGATGATGGGCATGCCGATGCCATCGATGAAGTGCGTGATGGAATGCACCATGATGGCTGACTGCATGATGTGCAAAATCATGCCGATGCCCGGCATGAGCATGGACATGATGAAAAACTGCTGCGCTCTGATGATGAAATTGATGAACGACTGCAGCATGCCGATGATGATGAGCTGTAACGGCATGCCGATGATGTGCTGCACCTGCTGATCCCGGCAGCGCAAAAAATGCCCCCGACGGCCTCAGGCCTCGGGGGCTTTTTCATTCTGTTGACCAACACTTATCCAGCCATCACCACAAACCCCTGTGGGAGCCAGCCTGCTGGCGATAGCGGTGAGTCAGGCAACGCAAATGCTGAATGTGCCGACCTTTTCGCGAGCAGGCTCGCTCCCACAAAGGGGCGGTCAGTCCAGGCGTTCGGGGTAGGTCACGACCAGATAGGCCACGGCCTCGCTGTCCGCGGGGTTGCGGTAGCGGTGGGGTTGGTCGGCGTAAAACAGAATCGAGTCGCCGGTGGAGAGCAAATAGCGTTCGTCATTGACGCTGATTTCCAGCACACCTTGAGCCACCACCAGGTTTTCCTGTACGCCCGGCCCATGGCCCTCGGACAGATCCTCGCCCAATGGACTCAAACGCAGTTCATAAAATTCCGACTGCCGCGCCACGTCGAACGGGAACAGCGCACGGCTGACAAAAGCACCGCTGGCACTCACCAGCCGTTTGCTCTGGCTCGCCGACAACACCGCCACGCCCTCAAAGGCACGATGTTCGAGGAACGCTGCCACCGACACCTTCAAGCCCTTGGCGATTTTGCACAGCACCTTGATTGACGGCACGCTGCGCCCGGACTCGATCTGCGCCAGCATTGCCCGACTCACACCACATTGACGCGCCAGTGCATCAAGCGACAAATGCCGTTTGGCGCGCAAGCGTTGCAAATTCTGCGCGACCCGTTCGCAGATCGGGTCTTCTTCCAGTGCTTCGAGGCTGTTCAGATCCAGCACAGGTTCGTCGGCGCTCGCCAGAAAGCGCGAGGGATCACGCGCGTTCACGCTTGGCGAGGCTCGGTCGAACGACTGGCTTGCACCCACTGAAAGGCCTGGTAACCGGCGTTGCGCGCATACATTTCCCACATGGCCCGAGCAGCTTGCTGGGCCTGGCGGCGTTTGCGGTAGGCGACGAAGTCGATCAGGTTGGCAGTCGGGTTCATGGCGCACTTCACTGTGATCAATGAGGGATTGACTCAGAGAGTACGCAATAATTTTTATAACGATAAATAATGATTTTGTATTTATTAATGCTTTTAAGTTCTTTGGCGAGGGCGCCGCTCAGCGCCCCTCATGCTGCTTGCGATAAGCCCCCGGTTGCACTCCCATCGACTTGGCAAACGCCCGGGTAAACGCGGCGATCGACTGATAGCCCACCGCCGCGCACACCTGTTCCACCGTGTGATTGGCCTGCAGCAACTGACAGGCATGCCGCATGCGCAACGCCAGCAGCACTTGCCCCGGCGATTGGCCGGCCAGCTCATTGAAGCGTTTGAAAAACGCCGAGCGCGACAGGCCGATACTCGCCGCCATGCTCTCCAGCGACCACGGCAATTGCGGTTGTTCGATCAACTGGTCCAGCAACGGCGCGAACTGCGGATTGCGCGCCAAAGCCACGAGGCCGCCGAGGCTCTGGTTGTCGGCCATCTGCTGGCGCAGCACGTACAAAAACAGCAGATGACTCAGGCGTTCGAGCAGCGCCGAGGAAGGCGCCGGCAGGCGCTCGCACTCTTGCAGGATCAACTCGAACAAGGCTCGCGCCGCGCTCGAAGAAGGATCGCCCGCGCGCAGGATGATCCAGTCCGGCAGGCCTTCGATGATCAGTGATGACAATCCCGATTTGAAATGAAAGAACCCGCAGACCAGCCCGACACCGTCTTGCGCTTGGCTGTCGAGCGCGGTCATGGCTATGCGCGGCAGCGTTTGGGCGAGGGTCGGCTCTTCGGCGCTGGAGAGGCGGTAGTTCAGATCGCGCAGCAGAAACACTGCATCCCCGGTGTTCAGCGGAATTGGCTGCTCCTGCCCGTCAATGTGCAGCCAGCAACGGCCCTGCACGATCAGGTGAAAACTGGCGCGCGCCAGTCCATGCGTACTCGCATGCCAGCCACCGCAATAGCGCCCGACGTGAAACAGGCTGGCATCGAGTTCGAGACTTTCTAATAACCAATCAACCAGGGGGCTGGACGAAATCATCTAATGGAAACACTCAGGAGCAAGTAATTGCTACTTTAGAATATGGATCGAAATTTTTATAACCAACAGACTGGCCGGACACTCAACAGCAGGAGTTCACTCCATGTCGCGCGTCACTCTACACACCGTGCAAAGCGCTCCCGAAGCCGCCAGACCGTTTCTGGAAAACGCTCAGAAGAACTCCGGATTCATTCCAAACCTGCTGGCCGTGCTGGCCAATGCCCCGGCCGCGCTGGAAACCTACGTTACGGTATCGGCGCTCAATGGCAAGTCCGAACTCAGCCTTGCCGAGCGCGAAGTGGTGCAACTGATTGCGGCCACCAACCATGGTTGCGATTTCTGTGTCGCAGGTCATACCGCCGTCGCGCTGAATAAGGCAAAACTGCCGCCGGAAGTGGTCAGTGCGCTGCGAGAGAAAGCCACTGTGCCCGTAGAAAAACTGGAAACCCTGGCCGCGTTTACCCGCGAAGTGATTGCCACCCGGGGCAAGGTCAGCGACCAGACCTTCAACCAGTTCAAGGCCGCCGGCTACACCGAAGGCAACGCGCTGGAAGTGATCCTCGGCATCAGCCTGGCGACCCTGTGCAACTTCGCCAACGTGTTCGCCGACACGCCGCTCAACCCCGAGCTGGCGCCGTATCGCGCGTAATCGGCCAGCGCTTCAGGCCGCATCGTCTATGGTTGATGCGGCTGCGTACAAGGAGAGAAACGACATGCTCAATCCGGCATTGATGCAATGGCTGGAACACAACGCCCAGGCACTGGATGCGGGCGACGGCGATCCGCAGCAGGTGCTGACGCAACTGGCGCAGGCCGGGGTGCTACGGGTCGGCATCAGCCCGGCGCTGGGCGGCAGCGGTGGTCACGTCAGTGATGCTGTGGAAACCCTGGCCGCTGTTGCCAGCCATTCATTGGCGGCGGCGTTCGTGTTCTGGGGCCAACGGGCCTTTATCGAATACCTGCTGCACAGCCCCAACGCGGCGCTGAGGGAAAAACTGCTGCCGGCGCTGCTCAGCGGCGAACTGGCCGGGGCTACCGGTTTGTCCAACGCGATGAAATACCTGTCGGGCATCGAGGCACTGCAAGTGCGTGCCGCCCACACCGCAGACGGCTGGACCCTGAACGGGCGTCTGCACTGGGTGACCAATCTGCGTAAAAGCGGTTTCGTGGTGGCGGCGGCAATCGAGCACGAGGAGGGCGGTTCCCCGTTCGTGCTGGCGATCGCCGATGACGCTGCCGGCGTAAAACGTTCCGCCGATCTGCAACTGATGGGCCTGCAATCGAGCAACACTGCAGCGATCGATTTCGCCCAAGTGGCGGTCGGACGCGAATGGCTGCTGCATGAAGATGCGCGCAAGTTTCTGCCAGCGGTGCGCCCGGCGTTCCTCGGCTTGCAGTGCGGCATGGCGATCGGTCTGGCGCGACGGGCGCTGGCCGAGGTCGAAGGGCATTTGCAGGACGGTCGTTCGATCCTGCTGGAGCCGTTGCAGGAACAACGCGAGCAACTGGCGCAGAGCGTCGATGCGCTCAAACAAGGCCTGCATGAAGGGCGCTTCCTGACCCAGCCGGGCGCGTTGTTCCAGATCCGCATCGCGCTGGCCGAATCCGCCGCCAATGCGGTGCAACTGGAATTGCAGTCCAGCGGCGGCAAGGCCTATCTGACCGAGCACGGCAGTGGTTTTGCCCGGCGCTGGCGTGAGTCGGCGTTCGTGCCGATTGTCACCCCGAGCCTGGTGCAATTGCGCGCTGAATTGCAGCGGCAGAAACGGGAAGCGACGGCATGACGGCGCCGGTGCTGGAGGCGCAGGGCATCAGCCTCGGCTACCCGCGAGAGCAGGGCTGGCACACCGTGCTAGAGCACTTCGACCTGCAATTGCAGCCCGGTGAAGTGGTGACCATTCTCGGCCCCAGCGGTGTCGGCAAGTCCAGTCTGCTGCGAGTGCTGGCCGGTTTGCAGACGCCGCAACAGGGGCGAGTGAGTCTGCTCGGCGAACCGCTGACCGGCGCGCATCCACGGGTGGCGGTGGCGTTTCAGGACCCGAGCCTGTTGCCGTGGCTGACCCTGGAAAACAACGTTGCCTTCGGCCTCGACTTCGCCCGCCAGCCGCACCTCACGGCCGAGCAGCGCAAGGCGCGGATCGACCACGCCATCGCTGCGGTCGGCCTCGAACATGCGCGTCAGCAGCATCCGGCGCAGCTGTCCGGCGGCATGGCCCAGCGCACCGCGTTGGCGCGGTGTCTGGCGCGGCAGCCGCAGGTGCTGTTGCTTGATGAACCGTTCGGCGCGCTGGATGAAATCACCCGCGCCGACATGCAGCAGCTGCTCCTGCAATTGATCGCCGAGCACCACACCGCAGCCGTGCTGATCACCCACGACATCGACGAAGCCCTGCTGCTTTCCGAGCGGATTCTGCTACTGGGTAACAGCCCGGCGCACATCCTCGGCGAGTGGCGCATCGACCTGCCTCAGCCGCGTGCCGAGCTGGTCGAGGAACTGGGCGCGCTGCGCATCGACATCCTCAAAACCCTTCGGCGGGCGAGCCGCAACCCCCTCACTCAACCTGTGCCCGCTACGTCGGAGATTGACCATGTGCCTGGACGACTTCACTCACACACGTCGTGACTTCCTCAAACTCAGCGCGCTGCTGACCGCCGGCGGCGCGTTGCCGCTGCTCAACAGCCTCAACGCGCGCGCCGCTGCTGAACCGAACGCGCCGGTGCGCATCGGTTATCTGCCGATCACCGACGCCACGCCGTTGCTGGTGGCGCACAACAACGGCCTGTTCGAAGCCGACGGCATTCAGGCTGAACGCCCGGTGCTGCTGCGCAGTTGGGCGCAGGTGATCGAGGCGTTCATTTCCGGGCAGGTCAACGTGATTCACCTGCTGTCGCCGATGACCGTGTGGGCGCGTTATGGCAGCAAGGTGCCGGCCAAGGTCGTGGCGTGGAACCACGTCGGCGGCTCCGGCCTGACCGTGGCGCCGGGCATCACCGAGGTCAAGCAACTCGGTGGACAGTCGGTGGCGATTCCGTTCTGGTATTCGATTCATAACGTGGTGGTGCAGCAGCTGTTCCGCGATCACGGTCTGGTGCCGGTGAGCAAATCCGCGAGCGCCGCGCTGGCGCCGAATGAAGTCAATCTGCTGGTGCTGCCGCCGTCGGATATGCCGCCGGCCCTGGCGAGCAAACGCATCGCCGGCTACATCGTCGCCGAGCCGTTCAACGCCCTGGCCGAGGAACTCAAGGTCGGCCGCGTGCAGCGCTTTACCGGCGACGTCTGGCGTAATCACGCCTGCTGCGTGGTGTTCATGCATGAGCAGGATCTGAACAACCGCCCCGAGTGGTCGCAGAAAGTGGTCAACGCCATCGTCAAGGCGCAGGTCTGGACCCGCGACAACCGCGCCGAGGCGGCGAAACTGCTGTCCAAGGACGGCGCCAATCGCTATACGCCGCACGCGCAACCGGTGCTCGACCGGGTGCTGGCGCCGGCCACCAACGACCGCGAGCAGTATCTGGCCAGCGGGGCGATCCAGCACAGCCATTGGGACGAGCAGCGCATCGACTTTCAGCCGTACCCGTTCCCCAGCTACACCGAAGAACTGGTCAAGCGCCTGAAGGACACCTTGATTGAAGGCGACAAGGGTTTCCTCGCCAGCCTCGATCCGCAGCAAACCGCCCGGGATCTGGTAGACGATCGCTTCGTGCGTAATGCCATTGCTACAGTCGGCGGGATGAAGGCATTCGGATTACCGGAAAGCTTTGATCGCAGCGAGGAGTTCAGCCTCTGATGCGTCAGCGATCTTCTTCGACCGTTCATGGTTTGTTGGGTGTGGCGGGGCTGTTGTGCCTGTTGCTGCTGTGGTGGCTGGGCGTTCATTTGCTCGGTGGCAACGACAGCCTGGCGTTGCGCTTTTCACCCGAGGCGACGCTGGCCAGCCTCGGCGAACTGCTGCTGCGCCCGGAGCTGTACGAGCACGTGCTGGTCAGCCTGAAACGGATTGTGGTCGGCCTGTTGCTGGCGCTGCTGATCGGCGTGCCGCTGGGGCTGATGATCGGCAGCTACCGGCATCTGGAGGCAGCGACGACGCCGGCGTTTCAGTTTTTGCGGATGATCTCGCCGCTGTCGTGGATGCCGGTGGTGGTGATGCTGATGGGCGTTGGCGATCAGCCGATCTACTTTCTGCTGACCTTTGCCGCGGTGTGGCCGATCCTGCTCAACACCGTGGCCGGCGTGCGTCAGCTCGACCCGCGCTGGCTGCAACTCAGTCGTAGTCTTAGCGCTACCCGTTGGGAAACCCTGCGCAAGGTGATCCTGCCCGGCGTGCTCGGCCATGTGCTGACCGGGGTGCGGCTGTCGATCGGCATTCTGTGGATCGTGCTGGTGCCGTGCGAGATGCTCGGGGTCAGCGCCGGGTTGGGCTACTTCATCCTCGATACGCGTGATCGTCTGGCGTATTCGGAACTGATGGCGATGGTGCTGCTGATCGGTGTGCTGGGCTTTGCGCTGGATGCGTTTGCGCGCTGGCTGCATCGGCGTTGGGCGCCGGCCTGAGCCTCCTCGCGAACAGGCTCGTTCCCACAATGGATTAATGACAAGCATGCATTCCGTGTTTAGCGCAAAACCCTTTGTGGGAGCGAGCCTGCTCGCGAAGGCGGATTGTCAGTCGCCGCAAATTTTCGCTGGGCCGACCTCTTCGCGAGCAGGCTCGCTCCCACAGGTGGGCGAGCCTGTTATGGGGCGGAGGCGGGTTTCGCCAGCGCAATCCCCGCATCCCCCAACCGCTTGAGTATCTCGAACAGCAAATCACTCTTGGTCCCGCCGACGATCCGTGGGCTGCCGACGTAGCCCGTCACCGTCAAGGTGATGCCATCGGGCGACAGCTTGCTGAAGCGCACGTACGACGCCGGTTTGTCGAGGATGTTTTCGTTTTCACGGTAGGTGTTCAGCAGCAATTCCTTGACCTGTTCGGGGTCGATGTCCAGCGGGAACATCAGCTCCAGGCTGGCCACCCCTTGGGCGCTGCCGCCGAGGGTGACGTTGCGCAGGTTCTGCGAGATCAGTTGCGAGTTGGGCACGATCACGATCGAGCGATCGCTGAGCTGGATTTCCGTGGCGCGCACGTTGATACGGCGGATGTCGCCCTCGACACCGCTGATGCTGATCAGGTCGCCGACCTTCACCGGGCGCTCGGTGAGCAGGATCAGCCCGGAGACGAAGTTCTTGACGATCTCCTGCAAGCCGAAACCGATCCCCACCGACAGCGCACTGACGATCCACGCCAGATTGGTCCAGCGCACGCCCAGCGACGACAGCGTCAGGAGAATCACCGTGGCATAACCGATGTTGGAAAACAGCGTGCTCAACGACGCGCACATGCCCGGGTCCATGTCGGTCTTGGGCAGGAATTCATTGTCGAGCCAACGGCGCAAAGCGCGGATCAGGTAGATGCCGATCAGCAGCGCCAGCACCGCATTGATCAGATGCGCCGGGACGATGTTCAGCTTGCGCAATCCGGCGCCGCCGAGAATGCCCATGACATTGGTGGTCAGTTGCCCGAACGTGGTGCCAATGCCACCGACGAACAGGGTAATCACCGCCAGCAACAGCAACCCGGCACGGCTGGCACCGGACAGTACAATCGAAATCTGCTCCAGCCGCCGGTCGCCCATGCCCAGGGTCTGCTTGATGGTCTTGCCGGCCGAGTAGCGCGGCGAGAACAGGTATTCGCAGGCGTCCTTGACCACTTGAACCAGCAAATAGAACCCGGCCAGCACGATATAGGCCCAGACCAATTCATAGGTGACGAAGCGGGCCAGCGATACGTAGCCGGTGAGCAAGGCTAGCGCCGATATGCACATGCACACGGTGGCGATGCTGTAGATCGCTCCGGCAAACGTGCTGCCGGTCTCCGGTTCATTGGCGCTGATCAGCGCCTTGCGCACTTTGCCGACGCGCCACAGCAGCGGCACCAGAATCACGATCACCACAATGGCAATCACCCCACGCTGGGCGATCACGATCTGGCTGCTCATGCCGGTGGCGTTGCTGACCTGCACCAGGGTCACCAGCACCAGCAGGGTGGCGGCGAGAATCCGTGGATAGGGCTGGAGCGCCAGTGCCACTGAGTCGGCCATCGCCGGCAGCCGCCATGAAGGATGCTGGGTCGACAGCAACGCGCGGCTCAGCGCGGTGATCAGGACGCAGGCGTAAACGGCTTTTTCAAACTCCTCGGAAAAAGTCTGCAGCATGGGCGTCAGCGGTTCGTGACGGGTGCAGGCGTAGAACAGCAGATGCAGGGCGATGGCCGTGGTGCCCAGGGTCGCCAACGCCGAGGCGAATGCCAGCGCGCTGCGGCGCAGGCGCCCCTCCGGCATGCGGTGGATGCACAACCAGGTCAGCCCGCGCTCGGCGAGTCGGCGGCCGAGCGTCCAGAAAACCAGAGCGAGCAGCACCAGCAGACAGGTGAAAAAGCGTTGCCCGGGCGCCCAGACCGTGGCCCAGGTGAGGTTCACCTGATTGATGAAAAAATTCAGTCGCTGGCGGTCATCCGGCTCCGGCGCCACCAATGGCGACCAGAAGGCCGGGCTCAGGATGCTGTCGGTGCGCAGCGTCAGTTCGCTTTCGAGCAGCGTGCGGCGGATGCCGGCGATTTGCGTGATCAGCTCGGCGGCGCTTTGTTTGAGCGCGGCAAGGCTCTTGAGCGTGGCATCGACCTTGTTTTTCTGTTCGCTGAGCATTGCCCGTTGCGCGGCGATTTCCGCTTGTTCGGCGGCAATCTGCGTATCCGGCGCCGCGCCGAGCACCCCCAGTTGCACCGCCAGTTGTGCCTGCTGCGGCAACAACGACGCCGACAACCGATCGATGTCCAGAATGAACGTCTGTACCCGGTCTTGCGGGCCTTCGAGCTGGTTGTAGTTGTTGGCGGCGGAAATCTGCTGCTTCAGCCCGTCGAGGCGCAGTTGCAGGGCTTGCAGATCACTTTGTGAGACCTCCACCAGCGGCACCGCAGTGGTCGCCGAGGGCGTCGGCAAATCCGCCGCCCACAACGCCGAACCGCCCGGAGCGAGCAGGAGCAGCGCGACAAAAAACAATGACTTCAATGTGTTGCGCATGAGAGGGGCCGGTTCTCGTTGATCACACAAGCTATGAGGTTAGGTGATCGAACCGGGCACGGCGGAAAATTTCCGGGGAGCAGGGCGGGCCGGTGAATCGGTCGCGTCGTGTACGCCCTCAGTCTCAGCTAAGTATTGGCTCGTATCTTCCCCTCAGCGCAAGTTCAGCGCTGGACAGGAGAGGCGATCCACACATGAATCCCGCAAAAGCCGGATGGCTTAACAAAGTCCCCAAAGTGACACTGGCCTTCTGGGTGATCAAGATTCTCTCGACGACCGTGGGTGAAACCGGCGCCGACTTTCTCGCCGTGGATGCCGGTTTCGGCGCTGGCTGGACCAGCATCGGCATGGCGCTGCTACTCGGGTGTGCGCTGTTCGTTCAACTGCGTAAAACCGCGTATACGCCCTGGATCTACTGGTTGACCGTGGTGCTGGTGAGCATCGTCGGCACGCAGATCACCGACATCATGACCGACATGCTCGACATCAGCCTTTACGTCAGCACCGCGGTGTTTTCGGTGTTGCTGGCAGTGAACTTTCTGATCTGGTTCACGATGGAGGACAACCTGTCGATCCGCGAAATCAACACGCCGCGACGCGAGCTTTTTTACTGGTCCACGGTGTTGTGCACCTTCGCCCTGGGCACTGCCGCCGGGGACCTGGCAACCGAAGCGTTGGGGTTGGGCTTCACCGTCGGTGCAGTGATATTCGGCGCGCTGATCGCGGCGACGCTGTTGGCCTGGCGGATGGGAGCCAATGTGGTGCTGACCTTCTGGATCGCCTACATCCTCACCCGTCCGTTCGGCGCCTCTCTCGGTGACTTGCTGACTCAGGCCAAGACCTACGGTGGCCTGGGCATGGGCGCCGCCTGGACCAGTGCGATCTTCCTCACTGTCATTGTGCTGCTGGTGGCGGTCGCGCAGATCAGCCTTGGCAATCGCAAAACCCTCACTCAATAAACGTTTGGATACTCCCTCAAGGAATCAACATGCACGCCTTCAAAACCGCTTTTCGCCACGTCGCAATCATCTCGTCTCTGGTCCTGCTCGGCGGCCTCGCCGGCTGCTCGAAACCCGCTGACAAACCCGCTGCCGGTACACCGACCAGCTCTTTGAGCGCGCCGCCGCAATCGGGCTCGAAGCTGGGTGACCTGAGCCAGTTCCGCAACATCGCCGCTGACGTCAGCGCGCGGGTCGAGAAAAACGACCTGCTCGGTGCCAAGACCCGGATCAAGGATCTGGAGACCTCCTGGGACTCTGCCGAAGCCGGCATCAAGCCGCGTGCCGCTGCCGACTGGCATGTACTGGACAAGGCCATTGACCGCGCGCTGGATGCTCTGCGCGCCAGTTCGCCGCAGCAGGCTGACTGCAAGGCGGCCATGGATGATCTGCTCAAGGCCTTCGATTCGATGAACGGCAAGCAGTGATCGCAGCGCTGAACCGGAGGCGGACAAACGCCGGTGCAAGTGCTTCAATACAGGCGCGATGGCCATGACCGTCGCGCCTTTTTCTGTCGGAGCGCTGCATGCGGATTCTGCTGGTCGAAGATGACCTGATGATTGGCGAAGCCATCGAGGCGGCGCTCAAGGAGGCGAGCTACGCCACCGACTGGGTGAAAAACGGCCTCACCGCGCTGGCGGCGCTGGACACCCAGACCTACGACCTGGTGTTGCTGGACCTCGGCCTGCCCGGCAAGGACGGGCTCGATGTGCTGGATGCCATTCGTGCGCGCAACAACCCCGTGCCATTGCTGATTATCACCGCCCGCGATGGCCTCGATGACCGGCTGCGCGGCCTCGATGGCGGCGCGGATGACTTCCTGCTCAAACCCTTTGCCATGGCCGAGTTGCTGGCACGCATGCGCGCGGTATTGCGCCGGCGCGGCGGTAACGCCCAATCGTTGCTGGATAACGGCGAGGTGGCGTTGAACCTGGTCTCGAAACAAGCCTCTACCGCGCAAGTCGCCGAAGTGCAGCTTTCCAGTCGCGAGTTTGCGCTGTTGCAGGCGTTGTTGATTCGCCCGGGGGCGATTCTCTCGCGCAGCGAACTTGAGGACCGGATTTACGGCTGGGGCAACGAAGTCGAAAGCAACGCGGTGGAGTTTTTGATCCATTCGCTGCGGCGCAAACTGGGCAACCATGTCATCAGGAATGTCAGGGGGATGGGATGGATGGTTTCAAAAGGCGTTTGAGCGACTCGGTGCAGTCACGGCTATCCATCACGCTGTCCCTGGCGATTCTTGTCGTCGCCTTGCTCGCCGGTGCATTCGCGTTCATCTCGGCACTCGACGAAGCGCACGAAATGCAGGACGAAAGCCTGCGTCAGGTGGCGCTGCTGTTCGACCGGCAGCACATGACCCTGGGTTATCCCGCTGCCGGGCAGGTCGTTGGTGATGACGAAGACTCGCGGATCACCGTGCAATACCTGGCCGACAGCAGCAAAGCCGTCGGGACTGATGACGCGAGTATTCCGTTGCCTTTTCCCCTGACCCTGACCGATGGTCTGGCGACGCTGAATATCGCCGGCGAAAACTATCGTGTACTGGTCAGAACCACCTCGGCAGGCGAACGCATTGCGGTCGCGCAGGAAGCCGACGTGCGCGACAAGGAAGCGCGGGAAAGCGCCTGGCGCAGTCTGCTGCCGTTTCTGATCCTGTTTCCGGTGCTGCTGTTGGTGGTGGGGGATCTGGTGCGCAAGCTGTTTCGCCCGATCGCGACGCTTGCGGCGGAAATCGATCAGCGTGACCAGCAGGCCCTGCATGCGATTGATGAACAGCACTTGCCGAGCGAAATCCGGCCCTTCGTCGTGGCGATCAATCGATTGCTGCGCCGCGTTGCGCAGGCGATGGAGGCGCAACGACGGTTTATCGCCGATGCCGCCCATGAACTGCGCTCGCCGATGACCGCGCTGTCGCTGCAGGCTGAGCGATTGGCCGCTGCGCCCATGTCGGCTGACACCCGGCAAAACTTTCTGCCACTGGCTCAGGGGATCGAGCGCAGTCGCAAGCTGATCGAGCAATTGCTCGCTCTGGCCGCCGCACAATCAATCGCGCAACGCGCCGAGGCCGCCGTGTCGGTGCATGCCGTGTTTCGCCGAGTGCTGGAAGACCTGCTGCCACTGGCAGAGAACAAAGCCCTCGATATCGGCGTGGAGAGCGTCGAGGATGTGCAGGTCGTCATCAACGAACTGGATCTGATCATCCTGATCAAGAACCTGGTGGATAACGCCATCCGCTATACCCCGGCGGGCGGACGAGTCGACCTCAGCGTCGAACGGACGGAGCAGGGCGCGCGCATCGAAATCAAGGACTCGGGGCCGGGCATCCGCGCCGAAGAACAGGCGCTGGTGTTCGATCCGTTCTATCGCAGCCTGGGCACCGGAGAAGCCGGGTCCGGGTTGGGGCTGTCGATTGTCAGGGCGATCGCAGAACGCACGGGAATTCGGGTGGATTTGAGTTTTGTCGATGAAATGGGGCGGTGTGGCTTGCGTGTTTCGCTGTGGTTGAAAGATAGGTTGTGAAAGAACCCTGCATTTAAAAAAGCGATGGCGACATGCATGCTATGGCCCACGCCAATGTTCGGACGTCAGGGATAGTCAGCTATATGTGGAAAGTTTTGTTGCAAAGACTCACCGGAAAAACATCCACCACTGCAAAGACCGAACGCTCAGTAGATCCAGTAGATCCCCCTGAAGTCTTGCCGGCACATGACTGGAAGTGTCTGGTCACGTCCTGGGATGGATTCACCCGGGAGGCCGGCCTACGGCAAATCCGCTCATCGCAGTCGATCGAGCGGCTGGCGTCCATTATCGTGCGGCTCAACGATTGGGTGCCGCAGGTACGCGCGGCGGCCAGAGACGCTTTCGCAGACTACCTGACCCCCGAGTATGGCCCTTGGCTGATCGCCAAGACTCCCGCCATCCTTGCCCTGGAGCAGCGTCGACGCGAAGACCACGGCGCTACCATCCAAAAGCTTGAAGCGCTGCTGGCAACACCTGAATGCCTCGCGCAAACCACAGCGGCCTTCGAAACCAGCCGTGGCGCCTGTACGCGGTTGTTTTTCAGGGTACTCGCTCAGACAAAGCGCGCAGATGAGCTGGAGGCGTTTCTTGTCGCGAGCCTTCATCATGCAGATTTCAATGTGCGGCGGGCTGCGCTCGACAGGGCAATGGCGCTGCCTCTGGAATCGGCTCGGAAGGCCATCGCCTATGGACTCGCCAGCAACAGCAGCATTCTCAGGCGCCTGTCGTTTCTGCAAGCCATTGAGTTGCAAACGGATCGCACACGACTGATCGAAGCCTTTCTGACCGACCCATCGTCTGCAGCAAGATCGACTGCACTCTGGGCCGCCAGAAAGTATGGCGTCGACCCGGTGCAGGTACTTCAAGCGCAACTGGCAGGCGAGATTCCCGCGACCAAAGCCCGTTGGCTTGGCGTACTCGGGTTGGCGCAGTCGCTTGGCATGGCCATCCCGCAAGGGTGGATGAACGCGGCCCTCAGCCAAAACAGTGGTGAGGTTCGGTCACTGTTCTTGAGCCTCGAAGGAGAGGGCAGGCCTGATTTACTGATCGCGGCTATTGCGGACCCGTCACGCCCGGTGTTCGAGGCCGGGGTACGCGGCCTGCGCCCGCAGCCGTGGAAAGTCATCGAGTCAGCATTCAGCGCGCAGCTCGAAACACTCTGGCCAACGTTATCCGCCTCTCGACGTCAGGCGCTGCTTGAGCTGATGCCCAAGTGGACGCAGGCCGGATATCTGTTGCAGAAGTTGTCTCGCACACCTGCTGAACCTTCCGTGCTTGAGCAGTTGCGTGCATGGGTCTATGGCCAGACTTACTCGATTACTGACCGAGAAACTTCGGTAAGCGAGCGTGCCCGAATTGTCGCGAAACTGACTGCACTTGAGAAGGACGGGGTATTGCCGACAGGGTCGGTTGCCAGGCTGACATGAAGGTGATGTCAGGCAGGCATGAGTGTCCGAACCCGGATAGGTTGAATCGGGGAAGGTCTGTTATGCGGTTGGATCCGGATCACGGCTGCTGGCTGTCATGGCCTGTCCACGACATTTCGATATGCGTGTCCGTTGCCCCAGTCCTGCGAAAACCCAGCCGTTCATAGAGCTTCTGCGCCAGAGTGTTCGTGCGAAAAGCGCCTAATTGCAAGGGCACCTTGCGGGCAGTGGCCTCCAGTTGGAGGTTCTTCAGAATCTGCGAGCCAATGCCCTTGCCTTGGTACGGCTGCGAAATAGCGATGTTCTGAATATGGATTCGGTCTTCCTTTTCCAGTATCTGCACATAGCCAACAATCCGGCCGTCTTGTTCAATAACCGAAGTGGCTGCGCAGGCGAATTCCGCTGCGAAATTTGCCCGCTGCCAGTTCTCATCCCAGCCCCATATTTTTTCGATGTGTTCGCGGAAGACTGCTCGATGCAAGTCGAAGAGGGTTGTCTGGTCACCATCGGTGGCGGGGCGTAGCGTCATGCGGGTCTCTGATTTGTGCTTTTGACTTGATGAGGCTAGTGGCTGCGACAACAAACGGCAATTCGCATCCATATGGCCCGCAGTATCTGATTACCCCAAGTACATCGAACGACGAAGCCGGTCGCGTATCTGTAAAGCACGTTTAATTGAGGCCTGATGCAGCGAATCAGCTCTCGCTGCTCTCAACCGGTTCGGCCGCCGCTTCGGCAGCCATCTTTGCGCGGTCAGCTTTGCTGATGTACTTGGGCTTTTTCGGCGCCAGTTTGGCGCTGGCCTTCTTGGCCTTTTCCTTGAACAACTGCTGCAGTTTCTTTTGGCGGTTCATGTTTCTACTCAATATGAAAAGTACAGGGATGAGGATGACAGCCTGAGCACTAAACCCGAGGCTCGAGATAAGGCTTCACGACGTCCTCAAGAATGTCCACCAGCTCGGGATCCATGAAGCGATAGTCATCTGGAATATCCAGCGTGTGGATCGGCTTGTGCTCAAGTAATCGGGCGTATTCTGCTTGCAGGCGATTGAGGTGCTTGTGCTCCATGACAAAAAT
This sequence comes from Pseudomonas sp. B21-051, assembly GCF_024748795.1. Taxonomy (NCBI): domain Bacteria; kingdom Pseudomonadati; phylum Pseudomonadota; class Gammaproteobacteria; order Pseudomonadales; family Pseudomonadaceae; genus Pseudomonas; species Pseudomonas sp. B21-051. The sequence goes on along the minus strand of NZ_CP087166.1, from coordinate 3,370,860 downwards.
GACATCGGCCCAGCGGATATCCGCCGGGCCGATGGGTTTGCGTGCGTTGGGGCTGGTGCCTGCCGAGCGGGCCTCGAACCCGGGCCGACCGCGCCAGATCGCTTCCGCCGTCGGACTGCGCCATTGGTTGCGGCTGCAAACGAACAGGAGATTGGTCACACTTGATCCAGCAATTGGCGGGTGGTGCGGATGGGATAGCTCATGCCCAGTTGGCGCGCCCTGGCCAGTTTGTCGGCACGGGTATACATCAGCTTCCAGTTCTTTTGTGGTTTGAACTTCAGCGGATCAGCCGTTTTGCCGTTGCCGCGTTTACGGGCCTGATGACGTCTCCAGGCACGGTTCTTTCCATGCTTCATTTCCTCGTGAGTACCGGGTTCAGCAGCCGCGGTAATACGAGTTGTGGGTATGGTAAGCGTGAATCGACGCAGTGGCTAGGTGGTTGAGCCGTTGAAGCCTTGCCTCTGCAGCCACTGGTCACACCAACGCAGTAAGGTGCTTGCCCGGATTTGAAATACCCATCATTGCCCGCTAGAGTCGCGCCCCTTGTCCGGCCAGCAGCGCCGGCGATGGCTGGGGAAGAGGGCGGCAGTTGAACGAACACACATTGTCCATGCGACTGGAGCGGGTGGCGGCGCAGGTGCCGGCGGGCGCTCGGCTGGCGGATATCGGCTCGGATCACGGGTATTTGCCGGTGGCCCTGATGCGCCGTGGCGCCATCGTTGCGGCGGTGGCCGGCGAGGTGGCGCTGACGCCGTTCCATGCCGCGGTGCGCACGGTGTGCGACAACGAACTGCAGCAGCACATCCGCGTGCGTCTGGCCAGTGGCCTGGCGGCGATCGAACCTGATGACGGAATCACCGCGATCAGCCTCTGCGGCATGGGCGGCGAGACGATTCGCGACATCCTCGACAGCGGCAAGGCGCGTCTGCGCGGGCACGAACGGCTGATCCTGCAACCCAACGGCGGCGAGCAACCCTTGCGCCAATGGCTGATGGACAACGGCTACCGCATCCTCGACGAGGAAGTGCTGCAGGAAAACCGTTTCTTCTACGAAATCATCGTCGCCGAGTGCGGTGCACCGCTGAGCTACAGCGCCGAACAGTTGTACTTTGGCCCATTGCTGATGCAAGCACGCAGCCCGGCATTCATCGCCAAATGGCAGCGCTCGTTACGGCAGAAACAGAAGACCCTGAACAGCTTCAAACAGGCGCGCCAGGCTGTACCCGAGGAGAAACTGGAAGAAGTTGCGCGACAGGTTCAGTGGATGACTGAGCTGTTGGCTTGATCTGCCGTGTTGGCTCTTGCACTCCTTCAGGTTTAAAGTCAGCTTCAAGGTTAACGTGCTTGCGGAGTTGGACATGAGAATCGGTGAACTGGCAAAAATCAGCGGACTGGCGCCGTCGCGCATCCGCTTCTACGAAGCGAGCGGATTGATCACTTCGGTCGCGCGCAAAGCCAATGGCTATCGCGATTACGCCCCCGACACACAGTGGGTGTTGCATATCATCACCGGCGCGCAGGCGGCAGGTTTCTCCCTGGAGGAAATCCGTCAGTTGATGCCGATGAAGGCGAGTGGCTGGCAGCATGACCAGTTGCTCAGTGGCTTGAAGCAAAAGGTCGAAGAAATCGAAGTCCTGCAGCAACGGCTAGCGCAGAACAAGGAGCAACTGCTGCTGGTCATCAAGGGGATCGAGAGCAAGCCTGCGGGGATGGCGTGTGCGGACAATGCGCAGAGGCTGATCCAACGGCTGTGCGAAGAAGGCGGGACGCCTGCTTCAGACAAGCGGGCAGCCGGTGCGGCCGGGAAAAGAACCACCCGTCAGGCTGCCGGAGCCTGACGGGCGTTAGCGTTTTCAGCGCTCGCCAATCAGCGTGGCGAGCGGCTTTGGTGCGTAAAGTGCGCTCTGGAACTCAGGGACATATTCGTACTTGAGCATTTTCCCCAGCTTCAAGTCGCGCAAGTAGTTCGACAGGCTGCCATCGCCCAGTGTCAGCGTGGCGGCATCCGCGTCCCGGCTGGAACCGTGGCTGAGCTGGCGCGACACCGCGTAGCCATAGGCCGGTTGGCCCTGGTGATCGAGGTTGGTGAAACTGCTGGTGACGATATGCTCATTGCGCGACAGTTTGTCGAGCTTCTTCGTGGTGAAGGACACGTCCGGTTTGCCGGTCTGGCTGTCGCTGATCTCATAGATCACCGATTGCCCGTTTTCTTTGCGATCAATCCCTGTCAGCCATTTCGGCAGGTTGTAACCGATGACTCCGCGCACCCGTGCCAGCTCGGTATTGACCGGCAACTTGAGCACATAACCCCAGAAATCTTCTGACATCGACTGGCCAATCAACGTGAGCGGGCCCAGGTTGGCTTTGCCGGGTTTGTTGGTGATGATCGACACGGCAACTTCGTTATAGGCGTCGTTATCGCAATGCTCGTAGGTGTACGCAGTGAACGCGATCAAGCCGCGTCCTGGCCAGACTTGCAGCGGTTGCACGGTGGCCAGTATTTCGGGCGGCATCAACGCTCGGAGTCGCTCGAGGTCGGCCGTGTAGATCGCCGTGACACGACTGTTCTGATAGTAGAAGTTTGGCGAAAACGACTCGAAGCCAATGTCGACCTTGTGCTTCGTGAGGCCCTTGAACCAGCTCAAATCAACGCCCGGGACTTCGGCGGCAATCACCGATAACGGCGGATTGGAGCGAAAGCGGTCATACAGGCCGCCCTTGACGACGGGTACTGAATGGCCGGCAATATCGATGTTGGTGGTCTCGGTCAGGTCGGGCATTTCAGGTGTCTCCGCCAACGCAGCGTTGGCAAAAGTGGTGATCAGCAATCCTGTTAAAACGGCGCTTGCGAGTTTCAATCGGACTTTCTCCGGTGGTTAGGCACTACAAAAAGATTTAGCGCGTTTGTTCGTTGGCGTTGAGCACCGCCATCACGGCTTCAGCCACGGCTTTGGGCGATTGAGGGTTCTGGCCGGTCACCAATCTTCCATCGGTAATGGCAAATGAAGTGAACGGCAGCCAGCCCTTGCGGTAGCGCGCGCCCTGGCTCACCAAGCGGTCCTCGAGGAAGAAGGGCACTTGGCTTTTCATTCCCGAGAACAACTCTTCGCGGTCAGAGAAACCGGTGATGTTTCGGTTCTTGATGATCAATTGGCCCTGGCTGTCCTTCAGGTCCAGCAGACCCGCTACGCCATGGCACACCGCCGACACGATGCCGCCCTGGTTGTAGATGGTTTCGGCGACCCGGCGCAGGTCAGGGTTGTCGGGAAAGTCCCACATCACGCCATGGCCCCCGGTGAAGTAGATGACGCCGAAGCGGGACGGATCGACCTCGGCGATCGGCAGCGTATTGGCCAGGCGCGCGCGGAACGCAGGGGACTGCAAATGCTCCCGCGCAGCCTTGTCCATGTACAACCAGCCCAGACTGCGTTCGTCCAGAGGCACCGCGCCACCCTTGGGGCTGGCAAACACAGTGGTGTAGCCGGCGGCTTCCACCACATCGGTGAAGTGGGTCAGTTCGGTCAGCCACAACCCGGTGGTATCGGTTCGAGAGGGATAGCTGGCGTGATTGGTCATGATCACCAGGATCTGGCGATCCTTGATAGCCGCCGACTCAGCATTTGCAAACGTCATGAAAGCACCACCTATCAATAACAGGGCAGAGGAAACAAGGGTCTTGAGCATCTTCCGGGCTCCATCGAGCAAGCAGGTCGGCGCATGCTCACCTTAAACCTCACTTTAAGGTCAACCCCGCTGCTGCGAATAATTTGCGTCGATGCCATCGGACTTTTGCTTGACCCTCAATCTGACTTTAACGCTAGCGTCTGAAGCTGATTGGGCAAGGCAATTACGCCGATCATCAATCCACTCAGGAGCCACGCATGACTCAGCAAGACCAACCGGATACACCGATGAAATGGATGATTTATGGCGCCAACGGCTATACCGGCGAACTGATCGCTCGCGATGCCGTCAGGCGTGGACTCAGGCCGGTGTTGGCCGGACGTAGCCGCGACAAGGTCGAAGCGTTGGCCCGGGAGCTGGGTCTCGAAGCCCGAGTGTTCGGTCTGGATGACCCTGCGCGGTTGCTGGCGCAGATCAAGGGCCACGGTTTGATTCTGCATTGCGCGGGGCCGTTTTCCGCGACCGCCGCGCCGATGATCGAGGCTTGCCTGCGAGCCGGCGCACACTATCTGGACATCACTGGCGAGATTGCCGTATTCGAACATGCGCAGTCTCTAAATGAGCGGGCGCGGGCAGCGGGGTCAGTCATTTGCCCCGGCGTCGGCTTCGATGTAGTCCCGACCGACTGCGTTGCCGCCGCCCTGAAAGACGCGCTGCCGGATGCGACGCATCTGGCGCTGGGCTTCGATTCACGTTCGAGCTTTTCACCCGGCACTGCCAAGACATCAATCGAAGGCCTGGCGCAGGGTGGCAAGGTCCGACGCGACGGCAAGATTGTTTCCGTGCCGCTGGCCTATCGGGTACGGCGTATCGATTTCGGTGCCGGGGAGAAGCTGGCGATGACCATCCCCTGGGGCGATGTGTCCACCGCCTGGCACACCACCGGCATCGCCAATATCGAAGTGTTCATACCGGGTTCGGCGGGGATGATTCGCGGCGCCAGGCTCGCCAACTGGATTCGTCCGTTGCTGGGACTGTCGTTTGTGCAGCGGCTGCTCAAGGCGCGCATCGGCAAGACAGTGACCGGCCCGGATCAGGCAAAACGTGCTGACCAAGGCACCTATGTGTGGGGCGAGGCCCGCAATGCGCGCGGTGAAAGCAAAGTCGTCCGCGTGCGCACCGCGAACGTTTACAGCCTGACGATCGACGCTGCGTTGGCGGTGGTTGGCTATCTGTTGCAGACACGTCCGCCCGGCGGTGCCTACACACCTGCGCGGTTGTTGGGCGCGGATCTGGTGACGCACTTGCCTGGGTCGAGCGAAATCAACATTGAATGACCTTGAAAAAAGTCGTTGACCTTCAAGTTCACTTCAATCTTATGGTGGCCTCATCTCCAGTTGAGGACCGCCCCATGAGCTTGTTCGACCCCCTGACCTTACCCAACGGTTCGACCATCAAGAACCGCATCGCCAAAGCCGCCATGGAGGAAAACATGGCGGACGCCGATCAGGCACCCTCTGCAGAACTGATGCGTCTGTATCAGGCATGGGCCGACGGTGGTGCCGGGCTGATCATCACCGGCAACGTGATGGTCGACGGCCGCGCCATGACCGGGCCGGGCGGCGTGGTGCTGCAGGATGATCAGCAACTCGACAAGTTCAAGCGCTGGGCGCGGATCGGTCGTTCTGCCGGTGCGCAGTTCTGGTTGCAGATCAATCATCCGGGGCGCCAGATGCAGTCCAACCTCGGGCAGAAAACCTGGGCGCCGTCAGCGGTGCCGCTGGAACTGGGCAAACTGTCCAAGCGTTTCGCCACGCCCCACGCCATGACCGCCAGCGTGATTGAGGACGTCATTCAGCGCTTTGCCCATACCGCACGCCTGGGTGAACAGGCGGGGTTCAGCGGGGTGGAAATCCACGCCGCTCACGGCTATCTGTTGAGCCAGTTTCTCTCGCCTCTGACCAATCAAAGAATGGACGAGTGGGGCGGCTCTCTGCAGAACCGCGCGCGGTTGTTGGTCGAGATCGTCAAGGCAGTCAGGGCCGTGGTTTCTGCAGAGTTTGCCGTAGCGGTCAAACTCAATTCCGCCGATTTCCAGCGCGGCGGATTCACCGCTGACGATGCGAAAAAGGTCGTTGAACTGCTCAACGATCTGGGCGTGGATCTGGTGGAACTGTCCGGTGGCAGCTACGAGGTTCCGGCCATGCAGGGTGAGGCGCGCGATGGTCGAACCCTGGCTCGCGAGGCCTATTTCGTCGAGTTTGCCCGGGACCTTCAGACCGTTGCCAAAATGCCAGTGATGGTCACCGGCGGCATCCGCCGTCGTCCAGTTGCCGAAAGCGTCGTGCACAGTGGTGTGGACATGGTCGGCATCGGTACCGCGTTGGCCATCGATCCGTACCTGCCGCGTGACTGGCTGCAGGGCAAGGACAACGCCCCGCAATTGCCGCCGATCAGCTGGAAAAACAAGGGCATCGCCGCCTTGGCGAACATGGCGGTGGTGAAGTTTCAGCTGGGTAAACTCAGTCAGGCGAAAAAGCCTGATCCGGGTGTGTCACCGTTACGCGCGCTGATTTTGCAGCAGATCGCCATGGCGTTTCGCACTCGGCAATATCGGCGCTGGGTGGAAAAGCGTTCGGCGTGAGTCGCAAGGCATTTCAATCGTGAGGTTGGCGGACGCTCTGAGAAGAGCCCGCCAAGTCAACCGATGGCAAACTGTGGGCGCAGTTTTTTATTCGGGCCAAGGTCATACGGTCGCAGATCGCTAGAATGCGGTTTTGAAACTTCAGCATGGATGCGCAAGCGCTCGTCCAAAGGAGATATCCGTGATAACAGGGCAGTGTCTTTGCGCCGCAGTACGCTTTTCCCTCGCAGTGGAACCGCGCTTTTTCTATCGCTGCCACTGCTCTCTGTGCCGTAAGCAAACAGGTGTCGGGTTCAACCTCGCCACTCTGGTCAACGCTCGGGACTTTCGCTGGGATGCAGGGCAGGACTCGATCAGCAGTTGGGTCAAACCCAGCGGTTACAGGAATGATTTCTGCGCACAATGCGGCTCGACTGTGCCCAACCCGCTTCGCGGATCACCTTACGTGTGGATTCCGCTCGGCCTGCTCGATGAGGATCTGAACATGGAATGCGTTGGCGATTTCTGTGTGGACGATGCCATGTCATGGGATACGCAGCGTTCAACGCAGAGTCATCACGGTGCGGTGGAGTCACTGGAATTTCTTCTGCAAGAGCTCCGGGTCAACCCTGATTGACCCTGAAGCTCGGGGCTGCAATTACTTCCTCAGATACGCAAACATGTGCTGTACATAATCCGCGTTGCCCAGCGGCACACCGTTGTGGCGCAGGATGTTGTAAGCACAGCACACTTTGCGCAGGAGCCTCCCCACGGCATTTGCCGTAGGTTCAATGATTGGCAGCGTCGCTCAACTGTTGAAGCTCAAGTTGCCTGGCAGCACTCGCTTCGAGGGCCGCACGCTCTACATCCAGATACCGATGAATGCTTTGGAGGTTGGCAATTTTCTGTTTGATTTCGGCCATCTTCTTTTCAATCAGCTTCGCGCCGTCAGCACAGTCGATCAGCTTGTTGCGCTGCGCATCCAGAATCTCGCCTATTTCCCCCAAGGAAAATCCCATGCTTTGCGCGCGCTGGATAAAGTCCAGATCCTGCAGGGTTTGCTCGGTATAGACACGATAATTGTTGGTTTGCCGCAGCGGTGAGATCAGGCCGATCTGCTCGTAGTAACGCAACGTATGACGGCTGGCGCCGCTGCGAGCCTCGAGTTCGCCGATTTTCATGAAAACACCGCTTGACTGTAGAGTTGGGTCGATACTTTACGCTTGATCTCTCACCTTCAACAAGGAGCAGGGAAATGAGCGTGGAGTGCTTTGTCACGGGGGGGACCGGCTTCATCGGTCAACATTTGCTGGCGAACCTGAGTGCAAAAGGTCACACCCTCCGGGTGTTGATGCGTCGCCCGGAGCGGCTGGCTGCGTTGCGCGAGCAAGTTGATAGTTTAGGCGGGTGCGCGACACGGGTATTTGCCGTGGCTGGCGATCTGGAACAGGACAATCTCGGGCTGAGTCTGGCTGATCAGGAAGTGCTGAGGCGCGCCAGGGTCATATTCCACCTGGGCGTCCACTTCGCATGGGGGCTTTCGGTGGAGCAGTCTCGCGCGGTGAATGTGCAGGGGGCAAAGCGTGTGGCGCTGTTGGCGGCTGAGCAAAAAAGCCGTTTGGTGATGATCGGCGGCTACATGCTGAACAATCATGAACATCTGCAACGTATCGGCATTGATCCTCGTCATCCGGAGTTGACGAACTGGCCCGCCGTCTACCGGCGTGTCGGTGGTTACGAGGCAAGCAAGCTGGAGGCGCATTTTGCGACTCTGGAGGTCATGTCTGCCAAGGGCGGGGAGATGACCGTTGTCCACCCTGCGACGGTCTGTGGCCACAGCCGCACGGGGCATATCGTTGACGGCCAGCCTTTGGTGGCGCTGATACGCAACCTGGCGCAGGGCAAGCTGACTGCGGTGCCCGGTACCGCCGAGCACTGGCTGCCACTGGTCACCGTGGATTATCTGGTCGAACTGGTGGTCGCTTGTGCTTTTGATCCTGCCATGGTGGGCGAGGAACTGCTGGCGCTTGATGATCAGACTCCAAACTTGCGAGAACTCCTGGCACAGGTGGCTAAACCTTTGGGCTTGAAGTCTCCCAAACATCACATTTCACTCCGACTGCTGAAGTGGCTACTGAGTATTCCCCCGGTCGCGTGGTTTTTGAATACAAAACCCGAAGCCCTGGGCTTTATCCAGACCACTCGTTTCAACACCGCGGCGGTCGAGCAATTTGCCAACAGGCATGGAATAGCCAAACCGGATATACGTCAGGCTTTGCAGCACACGGCAACGTTCGTCGCCGCGTATTGCATAGCCAAGGGCCAGGCACTCTGACTTCTCCCTTGGGCGGCGCCGTCGATACAGGGCGGCATTCTATCGAACGGCAATTCAGCGACAAGGATCGTCACCGCGCAGCCTCGGATGCGCGGCAGGATCTTGTTTCGATACTCAAGGAACTATCGCTAGACCAACGTCGGTTTTACAACGCAAACGTAGTCCCGCGAGTATTCACAAACAATGAGTAGATCGAGTGACTACTGGCCATGAACAGGCGATTGCCTTCGCGCCCCCCGAAGCACAAGTTCGGGCAGCGCTCTGGCAGGGAAATGTGCCCGATGGCCTTGCCCTGCGAATTGAAAACACGCACGCCGTCGAGTTTTTCCAGGTCGGCCTTGGGATCACCATTGCCGCCCCAGCCGCACCACAGGTTGCCCGCTTCGTCGCATTTGATGCCGTCAATCGCGGCATAGTCCAAGCCTTCGATGTGCTTGCGGCGTTCACCCAGGGTGCCGTCGTCTTTCACCGCAATCGCCCAGATCAGGCGATTGGGCTTGGCGCGACCTTCGACGACATACAGGGTCTTTTCATCGGGAGAAAAGCACAGGCCGTTGGGGCCGTTGAGGTCGTCGATTACCCGAGTGACTTTTTGGCTCTCGCCGTCGATGCGGTAAACGGCGTGGGGTTGGGTCGGGGTGATTTTGTGGCCTTCGTAGTTATTGCTGGTCTGGAATGGCGGGTCGGTGAACCAGATCGAGCCGTCACTTTTGCAGACGATGTCGTTGGGCGAGTTGAAGGGCTTGCCGTCGAAACTGTCGGCCAGCACGGTGATCGTGCCATTGTACTCGGTGCGCGTGATGCGGCGGCCTTCGCTAGTGGTGGTGGAGCCTTCGCAAACGATCAGACGCCCTTGGCGATCCCGACACATGCCGTTGGAGAAGTTTGAGTGTTCGCGGTACACCGTGAAGGTGTCGGTGATTTCGTCCCAGCGCATGATGCGATTATTGGGGATGTCGCTGACCAACAGATACCGGCCATCACCGACCCACACCGGTCCTTCGGCCCAGCGCATGCCGGTGGCGAGTTTTTCAACACTGGCGTTGAAAACGCGTAGCTCAAGGAAGCTGTCGTCGAGGATGTGAATCAATGGGTCAGGGTAGCGCTGACTCAAGGGTTCGGCGGCATCGGAGAAGCGGGGCAGTGCGGCGCTGCCGACGGTGGCGAGCGTGGCGGAAACAGCGAGCGATTGTTTCAGGAAACTGCGGCGGGTATTGCCTTTCGCTTGGCCAGGGCTTTGAGGCTTGGCGGACAGGAATGAGTCCATGTAGCGATCTCCGTGGTTTTATTTTTGTTTAGGAGACGTAGTAATACCTTGTGATAAGACATCGTACAAGTAAGCATGCCATCGCCAGCGCTGCATTTTATCGCGGGTGAATTGCTCAAACCGGTAATTGGAATCGAACTGGCCGACACGGCGCTAACTCGCTCGCAAAGCCTCCCCCGACGATCTCCTCGGCCACCAGTCGTCCTACGACTGCCGCCAGTGTCACGCCCGGATGCATGACGCAAACATACGCACCACTGATGTTCGGCAGATAACCAATGACTGGAATGCCATCGACAGGCATTGGCCTGAGGCCGACGCACGCCAGCGCGGGCTCTATGGAAGTCAGTCCATGCAATTCGTGCTGGATGGCTTTGGCCGTTCTCTGCGCGATAGCGTGCGCGCTGTTTTGCGGTGCCTCATCTATATAGTCTTCCGCAGCGAGCATCCTGCCGTCGGTGTCTTGCCTGATTTCTCGGAGCTGGAAATGATGGTGTTCACCCGATGCGGTTGGGTTTTGTATCGGATGAATATTGCGGGTGAGGCGTCGATGGGCAGGGTGACGTTCAGTTGATCCACCAACAGCGGGGTGGCGGTTCCAGCTGCCAGTACGACAACGTCGGCATCGTGCTTGCCCGTCGCAGTGATCACGCCGCTGACGATACCGTCCAGAATCTGCAAACCGAGCACTGGCGTATGGGTGAGCAGAGTCGCTCCTTGCGCCTGCGCACCTGCAATCAAGGCCCGCGTTGCCTGCACGGCATCCAACGCGCCTTCTTCGTCAGCAAAGAACGCCCGTTCTGGAGGATGTTTGAGGTTGGGTTCAAGCTCTAGAATCTGCGCGCTATATATAGAAGGCGCTTGAAACCGGCCATCGCCGTAAGACAGCGCACCGGTCCAGCGCACCTTCAGCCCCGGCAGTTCGGATTCAAGTCGGCGGTATTCTGCGATGGCCGCTGCGCGCAGCGGCGCAACGGAGTCGTGACCGCCGTGCGAAGTGTTGATCCAGGCAAATGAGCAGGCCGTCACACCGGACGCAATCTCACCGGCCTCGATCACGACCACTTTTGCACCTTTCGCGGCGAGGTGATACGCCAGTGACGCGCCGACGATTCCCGCGCCGATGACGATGATTCGTTTACTCATATCAACCTCCGTTGTCGAGGCGCTGACGTTACTACATCGCCGCCCTTTGGCGCAGGCTTGCCTGACCCGGTGATATCAGGGAAGCTGCGCCGAACCCGGTTACGGGTCAGTTGTTGAATTGTTCAGGGAAGCGTTGATGGCACTCAGGGTGTTGGTGGTTGGCGGGTATGGAAACTTTGGCAGTATCGTTTGTCGGCATCTGATCGACATGCCGGGCATCGAACTGGCGATCTCGGGGCGCGATCCGCAGAAGCTGGAGCGCAAGGTCGCTGAGTTGGGGGCGAGCTGCGAAAGCTGGTGTGGTGATGCGATGGGCGCCGGGTTCGCCGCTGCTCTGCGGGCAATGAATATTCAACTGGTGATCCACACGGGCGGTCCGTTTCAGGGGCAATCCTATGCGGTGGCCGAAAGCTGCATCGAGGCGGGCGTCAACTATTGCGATCTGGCGGACTGCCGGACGTTCGTCAATGGCATCGGCATACTCGATGCACGGGCGAGGGAGGCCGGTGTCGCCATCCTGGGTGGTTGCAGTTCGGTGCCTACACTGTCGTCGGCGATCATCGATGAGCAGCGCTATCGCTTCAAACGCATCGACTCGATCGAGCACGGCATTTCCTCGTCGGCGAAAATGCCGGGGTTGTCGACAATCGAGGGTGTGCTGGCGTATGCGGGCAAACCGATCCGCCAACTGCGCAATGGTCAAGTGCATGAGGTGATGGGCTGGGAAGACCTGACCCTGCGCAAGCTGCAGAACCTGGGCACTCGTGCGCTGGCCAATGTGGATGTGCCGGACATGGACATCTTTGCCAGTCGGTTTGGTGCGCACACGTTGAGTTTCAAGGCTGGCGCCGGTCTAAAGCTCGGCGGCGTGGCCAATTATCTGTTTGCGCTGGCGATGAGGAAAGGGCTGGTGCGTGACCACAGGGTGTGGGCGGCCCGGTTGCATCGCTGGGGGACATGGTTCGAACGTTTCGGTGACGGCAAAAGTGCGATGTATATAGACGTGCAGGGTGTCGGTTTGAACGACCAGCCGTTGTCGATGACGGCGCAACTGACTGCGCTGAATGACAAGGGGCCGGAGATCCCTAGTTGTGCTGCCGTCGCTCTGGCCGCGAAGATCGCTCAAGGTTACTTGCCCGAACCGGGGGCCCGTCCTTGTGTCGGTGAGATCAGCGTCGACGAATACATGGCAGCGATCAACGATCCGCAGAATCTTGGCCTGTCCGTGATTTTCTCTGACGGGATGCGTTGAGCATGCTTTATCTGAGCGTGAAGTACGTGCATGTCGTCGCTGCGATTTTCCTCTTCGGCTTCGGCATGGGTTCCTATCTGTACCTGATCGCCGCCAGTCGCACGGCCAATCCGCAAGTGATTGCGCATGTGGCGAAGATGGTCGTGCGCTATGACGCCTGGATCACCACGCCGGCAGGCTTCATCCAGATCGCGACGGGGTATTGGCTGACAAGGCTTTCCGGGTTGCCCTTGACCACGGACTGGGTGCTGATGTCGCTGATTCTGTTCTTTATAGTGGGCTCGCTTTGGCTGCCGGTGCTGTTGCTGCAGAAACGTTTGCAAGGGATGGCGGCGGACGCGGTGCAATGTGGGGCGGGGATTGATGCTGATCACCGGGCTGTTTATCGGCAGTGGTTCTGGATGGGTGTTTGCGGGTTTCTGGGGATGTTCGTGATCGTGCTGATGATGGTGACGAAGATGACGCCGGGGCAGTGGCTGCAGTTGATGTTGTAGCTGAGCATTCACACCGGCGACTTGAGAAAGCGTCGTTCGTGATCGGGGTCGGGTAACAGGCAGCTGTCGTACTTGCCGAAGATCCGATAGCGATTCAGTGCCACGCGGTCGTAGGCCCAATCTCTAAGTGCTCGTGGGAAAACTCGCAGAAGCCTGACCGGTGACCAACGAGCGGGCAGTTGTGCAATGACTTCGAAGAACGCATCGGAGCGCACCCAGTAATGCTCGTCGCGGATCACCGCCATAGTGTCGAACTCGTCCACCGGGAGACCGGCCCATGCCAGCAAGGCCTGACCTTCTGGCGATTGCACTGCCGCCAGGCGCACTCGCTGCTTGTTGTCATGACGAATCAGAAAACGCGCCCAGCCATTGCATAATTTGCAGACTCCGTCGAACAGCACCACGGTCTCGCCTGGATTGAGCAAGGGGGCGGGGGTAGGGCGGATTCGGGAGCCGGGCATGGGGGAAGATCCAGGAAGTTGGGCTGTCATTGTGAGGCATCATCCGAAGGCGGTGTCTTAGGCGATGGACTATATGCTGCGCATCCGCAGCGGTTGCGTCTATATATAGAAGGCATTTTGGGTGCCTTCATAGAAAACTGAAATTAACGGTTGACGGC
>NZ_CP087166.1:0-3352500 GCF_024748795.1 Pseudomonas sp. B21-051 | reverse complement strand
GGTACTCCGGGGATAACAGGCTGATACCGCCCAAGAGTTCATATCGACGGCGGTGTTTGGCACCTCGATGTCGGCTCATCACATCCTGGGGCTGAAGCCGGTCCCAAGGGTATGGCTGTTCGCCATTTAAAGTGGTACGCGAGCTGGGTTTAGAACGTCGTGAGACAGTTCGGTCCCTATCTGCCGTGGACGTTTGAGATTTGAGAGGGGCTGCTCCTAGTACGAGAGGACCGGAGTGGACGAACCTCTGGTGTTCCGGTTGTCACGCCAGTGGCATTGCCGGGTAGCTATGTTCGGGAAAGATAACCGCTGAAAGCATCTAAGCGGGAAACTTGCCTCAAGATGAGATCTCACTGGAACCTTGAGTTCCCTGAAGGGCCGTCGAAGACTACGACGTTGATAGGTTGGGTGTGTAAGCGCTGTGAGGCGTTGAGCTAACCAATACTAATTGCCCGTGAGGCTTGACCATATAACACCCAAGCAATCTGCATGCTCGAAAGAGACCAGATTGCGGTGTGTGAAGACGCAATGAACCGAAAGTTCGCGATGCTCACAAACACCTGTATCACATACCCGATTTGCTGAAGCGAGGCCAACAGGTCACGAGTCAGTACCCGAATTTCTTGACGACCATAGAGCGTTGGAACCACCTGATCCCATCCCGAACTCAGAAGTGAAACGATGCATCGCCGATGGTAGTGTGGGGTTTCCCCATGTGAGAGTAGGTCATCGTCAAGATTAAATTCCGAAACCCCAATTGCGAAAGCAGTTGGGGTTTTGTTTTGCCCGCAGGAAAGTGGTTTTGCCTGCCAATACAGGCCCTAACTGCTTGTTTTTGCCCCGATCTGACGCGAAAGCCATTCCCGACTGTAGGCCAAAACACGGCTGGCCATGGTGGTCGGAAAATGGATAAAGCCATGGGCGGACGAGGGCAGTAGATGTACTTCAACCGGTGCTGATTGTTGCCAGCGCTCAGCCAATTCCAGCGTGTCATCGCGCAGCGGATCCAGTTCACCTGTGAACATCAACGCCGGTGGCAATCCGCTCAAGTCGCCGTACAGCGGAGACAATGGCGCCTGCCGGCGTTCATCATCGCTCAATCCTGGAGTCAGCAGGCGCAGCGCCTGGACCATGCCCGGGCCGTCGAGTACCAGCGTTTCAGCAGGTGCTGCGTGCACGCTTGGGGTGCCCGCGAGATCATAGACGCCGTAATAGAGCAGGGCGCCGCTGACCCGCCGCAGCAAATCAGCTGATGGCTTGAGCGCCAACAGGGTGGCGACGGCCAGGTGCGCGCCCGCCGACTCGCCGACAACGATCACCGGCAGGCCGACGAACTCCCTGCAATCGTCGCTTAGAAGCCAGCGCGCGGCGCACAGACAATCCTGCATCAGATCCTCAACTGGCGTATTGACTGCCAACCGATAGTCGACCGATACCACCGCCACGTTGCATGCCTTGACCATGGCGATATTGAGGTCGTCGTTCATCTGCGCATTGCCGATCACCCAGCCGCCACCGTGATAATCCAGCACCACACCTTGAGCCTTTCCCTGCGGGCGGATGATCCGGACAGGCACTGACGCACCTTGCGAATACACCACAGTGTTTTGCGCATGCAGGTCATGTTTGAGCGGTTTGTCCGCGCTGGCAATCTGACTGGCGCGCAGCAATGCCTGGATCAAACGCGGTGTCAGCCGATTGCGGATGCGAAACCGCGGCAACCAGGCGAGTTTGCGGTTGAAGCGCTGCATCTGCGCTAGATCACTTTCGCTGAATTCAAGCACGTTCTTAGCCAAATCCTTCCTCCCTAGGCTGCAGCGCCGGCTCAATATTCCCCACCCGCCGCAATGTCTCGGGCACCGCCAGCCACATCAGCACGAACGCGACCCCGGCAATCACCGCCAGGGTCAGAAACGCCGCGTTGTAACCGGCCTCTTGCAATACAATCCCCGCGACACTGCTGCTCAATGCCGCGCCCAGGCCGAACACGGTCGAGAGAGCGCCAAGGCTGATGTTGAAGTGTCCAGTGCCCAGCGTCAGGTCTTTCACTACCACCGGGAACAACGCACCGAAGATCCCCGCGCCGACGCCATCGAGCAACTGTACGGCAACCAGCCAGTAAGGGTCGGCGGATAACGTATAAAGCACGCCACGCAGCGGCAGAATCAGGAAGCCTGCGAGTAGCAGCGGCTTGCGTCCCCACACATCGGCTTTTGCCCCGACCAGCAAGGCGACCGGCACCATGACCAGTTGTGCGGCAACGATACAGGCCGAGGTCAGTGGCGTCGCCATCTGCAAGTTGACCTGCGCCAGTTTCTGGCTCACCAGTGGCAGCATCGCTGCGTTGGCCAGGTGAAAGAGGGCGCAGCAGATGGCGAACATCAGCAGCGCCCTGTTGGTCAGCAACACCGCCAATCCCGAGGGCGCTTTACTGTGTGTAGCGTCGCTTGGGTCAAGGCCTCGGGCGAGATCATGGTTAATGGCGCTGCTGTCGACGAAGCTCACGGCGATTACACTGCACAGCGCCATGACCGCCATCAGATAGAACACCGCCACCGGCCCGAACAGGTATGCGAATCCACCGGCCAGCAGCGCCGCGCAGGCGTTGCCGGCATGGTTGAAGGTCTCGTTGCGTCCGGTGCGTCGGGTGAACGCGCGCGGCCCTGTGATGCCGAGGGTGATCGCCGAAATGGCCGGGGCGAACACCGACGCCGCGGCGGCACTCAGCGCTTGAGTGATCGCCACCAGGCTGAAGGAGGTAACGAACGGCAATACCACGCAACTGCCGGTCACCAGTAACGCGGCAATCGCGATCACCGCTCGCTTACTGCGTGTGTTGTCGACCAGGGCACCGGCGGGTGTCTGGGTGATGAGGGCGGCGATGCCGGCCAGGGTCATCACCAGTCCGATGCTGGCTGGCTCCCAGTGATGAACCGCCAACAGATAAATCGCCAGATACGGCCCGAGTCCGTCGCGCACATCGGCGAGGAAGAAATTCAGGCTGTCCAGCGAGAGGTTGTTGCGACGATCGGTAGGAGTGACCACGCTGGCATCTTCAATAAACGAGGTTCGGCGAAATGCCTCGACCTCCGCTAAGTCAGTGACTTGTCGCCGGCGGATTTAGTTTCCTGGCGGATGCCGACGACACACACTTTTTCACTCGGCGCTCGCCCCAGCAATGGCAACCCGACCAGGGTTAAACCAATACCGAGTAGCACGCTGGCACTCAGCGGATCGTCGAACTGCATCCACGCCCACAACAGTGTCACCGGTGGCGTCAGAAACAGCGCGCCACTGATGCGCTGTATGCTGAAGCGCTGCAGGCACAGCCAATAAAATCCATATCCGCCAAAAGTCGAGAAGATCACCAGCCACAGCACGCCACTGACGAAATCCGCAGTGGTGGGCGGGCGCAATTCACCCTCAAGGCCAGCCAGCAGCGCAAACACAGGAATCACCGCGCATACCTGAATGAACAGCGCCGTGGTGGCCGGTATTGCAACGCCCGGCCGGGCTTTCTCAAACAAGGTGGCCGCCGCCAGCGACAGCACCGCCAGTAGTGGCAAGCTGTATACCCACAGCGCCGCACGGGACCATTCGACACTCGCGGCGCTGGCCAGCAGCATGCCGAGCACGCACAGCGCCAGACCCAACCATTGCCAGCCACGTGTGCGCTGGCCCGGGACGCTGCCGGCCAGCAGCACAATCGTCAGCGGCAACAGATTGGCAAACAGTGACGCAGTGCCAGGCGTGACGCCAAGTTGAATCGAGGCGGCAATCGGTCCGATGTAGCCACCCATCGCGAATAGCCCAAGCAGTGCCTGATGCCACATGTCTTTGCCGCGTAAACCACGCAAGCCGGCCCAGGCGAACGGCAGCAATAGCAATGCCGCCAATACAAAACGCCACAACGAGGCCAGGTACACGCTGCCCTGATCGGCGACGTAGCGATAGCCAATGAACCCCGAACTCCAGCTGACCACCATTACCATCAGCAGTAAAAAACGAACAGGCATGACGTTCATCGCACGGCACCTGACAGAGGAATGAGTTCGATGATATGAATCAACCGCTGATGCACTCAAACGATACGATCCGCACCACTGATGCAGGAATTCTCAAGCATGGCCGAAGCCCTTGATATCGAACTGTTGCGCACCTTTCAGGCGATCGTGCGCTTCGGGCAATTTCTCGCCGCCGCGAGCTTCCTCAACAAGAGTCCGTCAGCGGTCAGCCTGCATGTGCGGCGTCTGGAAGCGCTGGCGGGCGGGCGCTTGCTGGAGCGCGATAACCAGACGGTCAACCTCACACCATTGGGTCGACGCTTTGCCCTGCAGAGCGCCGAATTGCTACGCCACCACGATCAATTGCTGGCGAGTTTCAGTACGCCGCTGGCCAGCGGGCGGGTTCGCCTTGGGATTTCCGAGGAATACGCCGGCGCGGTCCTGGGCTGTACGTTGCCGCACCTGTCGGCAGATTTTCCGCACATCGAGCTGGAAGTCGAAACGGGTGCCAGCGGTCGTTTGAGTGCGCGTCTGGAACGCGGGCAACTGGATCTGGCGTTGCTGGTAGTTGTTGCCGATGCGCCGCCATCGACGCGTTGCGCGAAAATACTGGGCCTGACCCAGCCGGTATGGGTCGCCGCACACAACTACACGCAGGATCTCACCCGGCCGGTACCGCTGGCCTTGCACGGCAAGGGTTGTCCCTATCGCAGCGTTGCCGTGGATGCATTGAGCGAGCAGGGGCGGCGGTGGCGCGCGGTGATTGTCAGCGCCGGTGCCAGCGCGCTGGAAACAGCCATCGAGGCCGGATTGGCGGTGGGCATTGTTGATCGGGCGCAAGTGCGACCCGGCATGCGCGTGTTGAACAGTGAGGAGGGATTACCCGAGTTGCCGCTGCACGAGTTGCGCCTGATGCAGGCACCGGGTGAATTGAGTGAGGCGGGGGAGGTTCTGGTGCGCTTGATCGGTGACGGCTTCGTGTTGTGACGTGTTGATCGACGGCAGCCCCGGGCAGGGCCGCCGTCAGTCATTACATCAGTTGATCCGCGGATGCTGCTGCACCAACTCCTTGCGCTTGGCTTCCAGCTCGGCGATTTCGGCGTCGATGTCTTCGATTTTCTGCTCGATGTTGTCGTGATGCTCCTTGAGCAGTTCCTTGGCTTCCTCAAGGTCCGACGCCGCCGGCGCGGCACCGCGCAGCGGCTTGTTGGCGGTCTCTTTCATGGTCACGCCGGTGATCAGGCCGACCACGGCAATCACCATCAGGTAATAGGCCGGCATGTACAGGTTGTTGGTGCTTTCCACCAGCCAGGCCACGGCAGTCGGAGTCAAACCGGCAATCAACACCGAGACGTTGAACGCGGCGGCCAGTGCGCTGTAGCGGATGTGCGTGGGAAACATCGCCGGCAGGGTCGAAGCCATGACGCCGATGAAGAAGTTGAGCAATACCGCAAGGATCAGCAGGCCGGAGAAGATCAGGCCGATCTTGCCGCTGTTGATCAGCATGAACGCCGGAATCGCCAGCAGAAACAGACCGATGCTACCAACCACAATGAAAGGCTTGCGGCCGATCTTGTCGCTGATAAAACCAATCGCCGGTTGCACGAACAGCATGCCGACCATGATCGCGATGATGATCAGCACGCCACGGTTTTCGCTGTAGTGCAGGTTGTGCGACAGGTAGCTCGGCATGTAGGTCAGCAGCATGTAGTAGGTGACGTTGGTCACCGCTACCACGCCAATGCAGGTCATCAGGCTGCGCCAGTGTTTGGTCGCGACTTCCTTGAACGAGACCTTCGGCCCGCCCGCCAATCCTTCACGGTCACCTTCTTCGAGTTTCTCGACATGCTGTTGAAACGCCGGCGTCTCTTCCAGCGCATGCCGCAGATAAAGGCCGATCATGCCCAGTGGCAGGGCGAGGAAGAACGGCAGACGCCAGCCCCATTCGAGGAATTTCTCTTCGCCGATGATCGTCGAGATCAGCACCACCACACCGGCGCCGAGGACGAAACCGGCAATCGAGCCGAAGTCCAGCCAACTGCCAAGGAAACCGCGCTTGCGGTCGGGCGCATATTCGGCGACGAAAATCGAGGCGCCGGTGTACTCACCGCCGACCGAGAAACCCTGGGCCATTTTCGCCAGCAACAGCAGGATCGGCGCCCAGATGCCGATCGACTCATACGACGGTATCAGGCCGATGGCGAAGGTACTCAGCGACATGATCACGATGGTCGCGGCCAGCACTTTCTGTCGCCCGTACTTGTCACCCAGCGCACCGAAGAACAGTCCGCCCAACGGACGGATCAGGAACGGCACCGAGAAGGTCGCCAGTGCCGCAATCATCTGCACGCCTGGATCGGCGCCGGGGAAGAAGATCTTGCCCAGTGCATA
This sequence comes from Pseudomonas sp. B21-051, assembly GCF_024748795.1. Taxonomy (NCBI): domain Bacteria; kingdom Pseudomonadati; phylum Pseudomonadota; class Gammaproteobacteria; order Pseudomonadales; family Pseudomonadaceae; genus Pseudomonas; species Pseudomonas sp. B21-051. Next base: position 3,346,105 of record NZ_CP087166.1, on the reverse strand, counting down.
GGCGACGAAGCCGTACACCCCGAAGTCGAACCATTCCATGGCGTTGCCCAGTGCGGCGGCGGTTATCGCCTTGCGCATCTTGGCGTCGTCGACAATCGTGATGTCTTTCAATCCGATGGGATTGACCTTGTTTTTCCTTGATTTCATGCGGGTCACTCATAGCTGAACGGATTCGATGCCATTGTTTTGGTGGCATGGGTTCTTTCCGTCAGATACAAGAAGACACGAAAAAATTCACTGCTCAGGGCATTTTTGTCGTTTGCCCGTGCTGATGCACCGCGCAAGCAGCGGCTCCCACCCAGCGGCGATTACGCAAAAGCACAAGACGTCAGGCTGAAAACCCGGATAATGGCCGCCAATTCGTTTCTGCTCTCTGGTAAACCCGCATGGAAATCAAGGTCAACTTTCTCGACAACCTTCGACTTGAAGCCAAGTTCGACGACTTCACGGTGATCGCCGATCAGCCCATTCGCTACAAGGGCGATGGCTCGGCACCGGGGCCGTTCGACTACTTCCTGGCGTCGTCGGCCTTGTGCGCGGCTTACTTCGTGAAGCTGTACTGCGAAACGCGCAATATCCCGACCGAGAATATTCGCCTGTCGCAGAACAACATCGTCGACCCGGAAAACCGCTACAACCAGATCTTCAAGATCCAGGTCGAACTGCCGGGGGACATTTCCGAGAAAGATCGTCTGGGCATTCTGCGTTCGATTGATCGCTGCACGGTGAAGAAGGTTGTGCAGACCGGCCCAGAGTTCGTGATCGAAGAAGTCGAGAACCTCGACGCCGATGCGCAGGCCTTGCTGATGCCGCATTCGACCTCTGAAGCGGGCACCTACATCGCCGGTAAGGATCTGCCGCTGGAGCAGACCATCGCCAATATGTCGGGGATTCTCGCCGATCTGGGGATGAAGATCGAAATCGCCTCGTGGCGCAACATCGTGCCTAACGTCTGGTCGCTGCACATCCGCGATGCGCACTCGCCCATGTGTTTCACCAACGGCAAGGGCGCGACCAAAGAGGGTGCACTGGCCTCGGCACTGGGCGAGTTCATCGAGCGCCTGAACTGCAACTTCTTCTATAACGATCAATTCTGGGGCGAGGACATCGCCACCGCCGAGTTCGTGCATTACCCGAACGAGCGCTGGTTCAAGCCCGGCCCGAAAGACGAGCTGCCGGCAGAGATTCTCGACCCATACTGCCTGGACATTTACAACCGCGACGGCGAGCTCAAAGGCTCGCACCTGTACGACACCAACTCCGGCAACACCCAGCGCGGCATCTGCTCGCTGCCGTTCGTGCGCCAGTCGGATGGCGAGGTGGTGTACTTCCCGTCGAACCTGATCGAAAACCTGTTCCTGAGCAACGGCATGAGCGCCGGCAACACTTTGGCTGAAGCCCAAGTGCAATGTCTGTCGGAAATCTTCGAGCGCGCGGTAAAACGCGAAATCCTCGAAGGCGAAATGGCCTTGCCCGACGTGCCGCAGGAAGTGCTGGAGAAGTACCCGAGCATTCTCGCCGGGATCAAAGGGCTGGAAGAGCAGGGCTTCCCGGTGTTGGTCAAGGACGCGTCGCTGGGCGGTGAATTCCCGGTGATGTGCGTAACCCTGATGAACCCGCGTACCGGCGGCGTGTTCGCCTCGTTCGGCGCGCACCCCAGCCTGGAAGTGGCGCTGGAACGCAGCCTGACCGAGCTGCTGCAAGGCCGCAGTTTCGAAGGCTTGAACGATCTGCCGCAACCGACATTCTCCGGCCAGGCCGTGACCGAGCCGAACAACTTCGTCGAGCACTTCATCGACTCCAGCGGCGTGGTGTCGTGGCGCTTCTTCAGTGCCAAGTCTGACTTCGAATTCGTCGAGTGGGACTTCTCGGGGCAGGGTGAAAACTCCAACGCCGAAGAAGCCGCAACGCTGTTCGGCATCCTCGAGGACATGGGCAAAGAAGCCTACATGGCGGTCTACGACGACCTCGGCGCCAACGCCTGCCGGATTCTGGTGCCGGACTACTCGGAAATCTATCCGGTGGACGACCTGATCTGGGACAACACCAACAAGGCCCTGCAATTCCGCGCCGACATCCTCAATCTGCACAGCCTGAGCAAGGTCGGTCTGCGCAACCTGGCCCAAGGTTTGGAAAACAGCGAGCTGGATGATTACACCGATATCACCACGCTGATCGGCATCGAGTTCGACGACAACACGCCGTGGGGCAAACTGACCATTCTGGAACTGCGCCTGCTGATCTACCTCGCCCTGCAGAAATTCGAGCAGGCCAAGGATCTGGTCGAAGCCTTCCTGCAATACAACGACAACACCGTCGAGCGCGGCTTGTTCTACCAAGCGGTGAACGTCTGCCTGGAAATGGAGCTGGACGAGGATCTGGAGCTGGCCGATTACGAGGCCAACTTCCGCCGCATGTTCGGCGACGAGCGCATGGACGCGGCGATCGGCTCGGTCAATGGCAGCGTGCGTTTCTATGGTCTGACACCGACCAGCATGAAACTCGAAGGGCTGGATCGTCACCTGCGTCTGATCGACAGCTACAAAAAGCTGCACGCAGCAAGGGCGAATGCGGCGGGATTGAATCGCTGATAGCGGACGGTCACTTCTGCTGAGTAAACCTGTAGTGAGGGGATTCATCCCCGATGGCGCGCGAAGCGGGCCCGGCTTGTTCAACCAATGAAGAAGCGGGCCTGCTACGCAGTCCATCGGGGATAAATCCCCTCACCACAAATAAGTATTGTGGGGATATGGAGATTCAAGGATTGAAGAGAAGGTCGTGCAGCGGGTCAACTTTCTGGTCACTTCAAAAGTTCATGAGCAAGACTCATCAATTGCGCCGATCAAGAATCAGCGCGTTGCCTCAGGGAGCACTGCTTCCCGGATCCATCGTGTGAAACGCGCCGTCTGCACCTTTGGCACAGACTTGTTTCGGCATTGGCGTTTCCACGGTGTTATTGCCGACGACAGAGAGTTTGTTCAACTCGACGATGCAGCCTGCGCTGAAGGTGCTGAGTTTGACGATCTTGAGCTGCATCTCATAATCCTGCCCCGGCTGCGGAATGAACGACACCGGTTTGGGCGAGCAGGCAATCGAACCCACCATGCCAAAAACCGCCAGGAACGGTTTATTGGCTTCTACCACGTACTCGTCGAACTGTTTGGTGGTGCTGTTGATTTGCCGGGTGGTCTGGCTGGCCGGCATGCCGACCACACTGTTGCGATGGTCCGAATCCCTGAATGGATAGACCCCTGAACTGTCGTTATGCGCCATTTTCCAGCCGGACTCCTCAGGCGAACCTCCCTTGAATGTTTCATTCATGAACTTCTCACAGCTTTGACCGTTGAAGTATGCACCGTGGGCGTTATCGCCGGTGATCAGTCGCACCCGAGCACTGTTGGCCGGATCGTACTTGGCCGCTTCGGTCTCGTTGCGGATGTCGATTTTACTGGTGGCGCAGCCGATGAGAGTCAAGCTGAGGGCGAGTGGGAGAAGCTGACGCATGGATGACCTTTCTGTTCTGGAAGAGATTGGGCGCTTCACCCGCATTGCCTCGGGAAGAGACCGGGTACATGAAGGGCGCCCGGTTTATAGCGGCCTGATGGTGTAAAGGTTTAGAAGAAAGGTGCTGAAGCGGCGCTTACGGAGTTGACCGGCTGGCTCAGCGTGCCTGGAAAATTGTCCAGAATGCTGCGATCAGCGCTTGCACTGCGCCTGCACCACCTGGCAAGTGTTCGGCGTACCTCCGGAGCGGCTCGCATAACGCATGCAATTATTCATCGACTTCTTGCGCGCCATGCTCAAGGTGTCGCCCCAGGCCAAACCGCCTTCGCCGGAAGTGGGCACGGCTTTGGCGTAGCAGTTCGAGCCGTTGGTGGCGTAGCGCTTGCTCGAACAGCCGGCCGTCAGCGCCAGGGTGGTGGCGAGCAGGGTAAGTAGCACCCAGGACGAGTATTGGCGTGCGGTGATTGTGGTCATCTGGGTTCCTCGTTGGGTCATGCGCCTCAATTGCCTCGCTGACAGGCGTTGGGCATTATCCAGCAATCGACATAAGGAAGCGTCCCCAATGCGTGCACCCACACTACACCTGATGTGCGGCAAGATCGCCTCGGGCAAATCGACACTGGCCAAATCACTGGCTGAGGAGCACCGCGCGCTGGTGCTCAGTGAGGATCAGTGGCTGTCGCGGCTGTATCCGGAGCAGATCAAATCCGTGGCGGATTACGTTCGATGTGCACGGCAGATTCGCGGGGTGCTGGGGCCGTTGGTGATCGATGTGCTGGCGGCCGGGGTGAGTGTGGTACTGGATTTTCCAGCCAATACCGTGGCGGATCGGCAGTGGTTGCGAGGGCTGGCGGATAGCGCGCGAGTGCCACACTGCCTGCATTACCTCGATGTGGATGACGACGCCTGCCGCGTCCGGCTGCATGCGCGCAATGCGCTGGCGGAGCACGAGTTTGCCGCTTCGGATGCAGAGTTTGATTTGATCTCCAGCTACTTTCAGGTGCCGGACGTGGGCGAGGGGCTAGAGATCGTCATGCACCGCAATCGTCAGCAGGGCTGGTTCCCACAATGATCTCCGGCAGCTCCTACAGGGGTTTTTGTTAACCCACGGACAAAAAACGCAGCCCACGGCCCAATCGCGCAGCCATTTCCTTGCGCAGTCGTTCTGTCATATTCGGTATCAGTTGATTGCAGATAGTAGCCAGCCCAACGCTTATTCCAATGAGGCTGCACTGTGTTTCAACGTCTTGTGTGTTCGCTGTCCGTTCTGAGCCTGTCCATCGCTGCTGCCCACGCCGCCGAGATCGTCGTGCTCGACACGCCGCGCCTGCAAAGCATCGACAACTTCCGTGATGTCGCCGGCCTGACCACCGCGTATTCCACGGCCCACGACGGCACCATGCGTGGCGGCGTGTTCTACCGCTCCAACGCGATCACGCCGTCGGCAGCGGATCTGGCGACCCTCAACAGCCTCGGGATCAAAGCCGTCTACGACCTGCGCACGCCTAGCGAAATCGCCGGCACTCCGGATACGATGCTGACCGGTGCGACCTACCAGAACATCGACATCATCGGCAGCACCACCTCGGGCGCGAACATCACCACCGTGTCGTTCAAAAGCGCCGCCGACGCCATCGCCATGATGGAGCAGACCAACCGCGCCTTCGTCAGCGACGCCGGGATGCGCGGTCAGTTCGGCAAGCTGTTCAACGAACTGGCTACCACCGACGGCGCACAATTGTTCCATTGCACCGCCGGCAAGGACCGCACCGGCTGGACCGCCGCCGTGTTGCAGAGCATCGCCGGGGTCGACAATGCGACCATCATGGCCAACTACCTGGCGACCAACGACTACACCGCCGCCCGCGTCGCCGCGACTCTCAAAGCAATGCCGCCAAGCATGGCCTCGGTCTACGCGCCGCTGCTTGGCGTGCAGGCCAGCTACTTGCAGGCCGGTCTGGATGAGGTCACCGCCGAATACGGCAGCATGGACAACTACCTCAAGCAAGGCCTCGGCCTGTCGCAGGAAACCATCTATGTGCTGCGCGGCAAACTGGTCGAGTACAACAGCCTGCCGGGTCAGGCCGGATTGATCGGCAACGCCGCTGCCGGTGCCGAGTTGTTGCGTCAATTGCAGAACACCAGCCTGTCCGGCACCTACAGCGCCTACAACTACTACCTGCAATCGGCGATCGACGCCGGCACCCTCGGCGGTGTCGAATCCCAGGTCGGCGGTCAGGTGCACGCTGACGCTGCCAGCTACCTGCTGCGCCAGAATGCGCTGATCGAGCAAGCCGCCGCACCGTACGCCAGCGGCTCCGATCTGAAAGTCGGCCAATACCGTTTGTGGACCACCGCGCTGGCCGGTTACCTCGGCACCGACGGCTCGTCCCACGCCGAAAGTAGCAACGAACACAGCCAAGGCCTGATGGTCGGCCTCACCCAGCGTTTCTCCGAACAACTCAGCGCCCGCGGCGGCTTCGGCTACAGCAAGGGCACCGTTGGCGGTGCGGGCGGCGAGGCCGATACCGACTTCACCTTCTTCAACCTCGGCGCCCGCTACGGCTTCACCAGCCTGGAGCGCGGGCTGTTCGTCGACGCCAACGTCAGCGCCGGCTACGTCGATTACGACAGCAAACGCGACCTCGGCGGCGGCCTTGGCACGGCCAAGGGCGACACCCACGGCAACCTCACCGGCGCGACGCTGGCGCTGGGTTACCGCGCGCCGGTCAACGGCATGATCCTCGAACCGAGCCTCGGCGTGCGCATCAGCCACCTCGACCTCAAAGGCTTCAAAGAGAAGGGCAGCGAACTGGCACTCGACGTCGACGACAACACCGCCACCCGCCGCAGCGCCGTCGCCAACCTCAACGTGGCGTTCGCCCCGGTAGCGATGGGCGCCTGGCAACTGGTGCCGGGTGTGCAAGTCGGCTACGAACGCACGCTGGGCAACAACGACGTCAACAGCAACGGCCACCTGCTGGGCCTCGACATCGAACAGCGCGCCGCCTTCGACAACCGCGACCAGTTCAGCGGCGGCGTCAACCTGATGGCCAGCCTCGGCGCCGTCAGCGTCGGCGCAGAAGTCGGTGCCAGCGGCGGTGGTGATAGCCACGGTTTCAGCGGCAGCCTGAAGGCCAGTTACGCGTTCTGAAGCAGGGACAACCGCGCAAGGTCAAGGATGACCACCATTCACAAAGCACCAGCAAAAACCGGTGGAAGCAGGGAATTGGCAACCCTGATTCACCGATTAACCCTGTGGGAGCGAGCCTGCTCGCGAAGGCGTCATGTCAGCCAAAATCTCTATCAACTGACCCATCCGCATCCTCGCCGATCAACCAATCAACCCCGCCCCCTCAGTTGCGCCGGACTCACCCCATACGCCTGCTGAAAATACTGACAAAACCGCCCGACATTACTGAAGCCAAAACGCAGCGCCACCTCCGTCACCGACGCCGAATGCCGTTGCCCCAGCGCCTCGAAAGCCCGCTCCAGCCGCACCTGCCGCTGATACGCGACAATCGACATCCCGACAAACCGCCGAAACCCATCCTGCAATGCGCGCTGACTGACATTGCTCAACCGCGCCAGCTCCACGCCACTCACCAGTTGCTCCGGATGCGTCTGAATAAACTCCATCGCCAACTTCACATGCCGCGGCGCCACCCTCGGCGCCGGCTGGCGCAACGCCTCGGTAAAATTGTGCGGCCACGCCTCCAGCACCGCATCAATCAACATCTCGCGCAACCGCGACGGCATCAGCGTGCCGCTGTTGAGCAACAGATCAAACTCCGTCCCCGTCGCCAGATCAATCAACGCCTTGATCCCGCCAAACGCCGCCGAGTGCAGATCCACCACCGGCTCAAACACAATCTTCTGCACAACCGGCCGCCCCAACAACGCCGCCAACCGCTCCGTGAGCTGCCCACGATTCACCGAGATCCCGTGCTGCGCATGATTGTCGAGAAACCGCATCGAACGGATATCCGCCTTATCAATCGCCAACCCCACCTGCGCCACACCGACGGACTCGGTACGGTGGTTGAACACAATCTTGCCCGCCGTGGGGATCACAAACGTGATCTCGTCCTGCGGGTCGGGAAAGGTGACAGTGAAATCGCCGTGGTAATGCATGCGCCGGAAACTGACGCCATCGTGCCTGCCGTAGACGCCGCCGATGATGATGTTGGAGGGGATTGGTGGAGTGTCGGCGTAGCGATTGCCGAAAAACCGGGAGAAGAGGGCGCCGAAGTCTTCGCAGTGGAGGTTTTCGGAGCGGAGGATGATTTTTTGGCGGGGTGGGGCGACGGAGTACACCTTGGGGGCACCTTTTGTTGGGGCTCTTGGGTTAGTGGGGGGAGGCGGGGGGAGGTTAGCAGGTTGGGGGTGACAGGTTTGTGACGGGAGATTGAGTCACTGGAGACGGCCAATAACCCCCAGGTATATCCGGCAGCAGCGGGCAGATACTTCAGGTAATTGCTTGCTTAGGTTTCACCTAAAAAGCCTAAGGGATATCTGTTCTGTCATTTTCGTGGTTGGAATGATCAATGACTTTGTGTAATAGGTTTTATATCCATACGCGGTAATGCGTACCTTGCAGGGTATGGAAGCTTTGTTGGCTAGTAGCGGTCGGACGGCTTCGTAATCATTCAGATCAAGTTGCGTCCCATCGGGTCTTGTATTGTAGAAAACAAGCTCTGAAGTGAAGGTGTGATTTGGTCTGGTTTGGCTGCTCGCATTCACCAAGCCTTCAGCCTTTATATTGATTGAATGTTCGGACGAAAAATCCATATCGCCATCTAACGAACAGGTCAGCGTTGGCGTGAGCTGATTAGAGTTTTCGAAATCATTGAATGCGCTAGCCAAATCCACTGTTGAAGTAAATTTCACAGTGAAAAGATTATTCGGCCCTAATTCGAAAGACGACAAAGTAAGGTCGGCGGGTGGGATGTTGGCTGTTTTTACACAGCCAGCGCAGAGAAGTAATGTCAGGTAGACGAAGCAGCGATATAGATTCATTGACCGAAAATACTATTGATGGAATCAAAAACCAGATCGAGCGCTGATTTTGCAAAGGGGAGGTCGGAGTTATCTGATTTGGAACAGGCGGGAGATCGCGGTCATGGCCTTGTCTCCGTCTGCTTCATAGAGATCGAACAGGCGCGTTTGGTCGCTCAGATGATGAAGTCGAAAATGGTTATAGAACGCTTGGCCCAGGCGCTGATTATCGAATGTTCCGCGTTCCCAAAGAGATAAAAACTCTTGGTACGCATCGCGCTCAATTTCCGCTTTTGGCATGCCTTCCATATACACATCCATTTATGTCAGCGATGGCCGAATCCTACTGATGCCGGATAGGTGCGGCAATACGCGTTTGAGGCGATTTTTAATCATCCGATCTGGCTTTGGAGCTTTTACACTCTCTGGGCTGAAAGCCGCCCTCACGAATGACCGCTCCCGGCCAATAGCTGCCTGTTGGATCCGACTGAAATCGCCCCTTAGCTGCCGGTGAGCAACTATATAGTTCAGCCATTGAGGACGTGTGCGCTTCTCAAACGAAATCACACAAATCCACTTTGACCTTTGCCGAATTCTGTTCGCGTGCTAAAAGCCGTGTTGCCCGCAAATAGCGTCCTCCGTCTAAAACAAGCAATCCAACCGCAGTCCAGATTGGCATATATGTCAGCCACTGCTCAGCCTTGATCTGCTCGCCCAGGATCAATGCCACTGCGACCATCAGTATCGGCTCAACGTAACCCAGTAAACCGAACAGGCTGAATGGTAGATGCTTCCCTGCAACGGTGTAGGACATGAATGCCGCCGAACTGATGATTGCCAACAGTGCAAGCAACAAATACAGATTTGGTACCTGAGTGAACACACCCGGCGTCGACCTATCCCCCAATGCAAAATAGGCGGCAACCGGTAGCGTGAGCAAAATGTCAAACCAGAGGCCGCCGAGACTCGCCGTAGAGAGCTTACGCCGCAACATGAAATACAGAGGAAAACCGAAGGCAACCAACAGCGTTGACCATGAGATTTTCCCGACTTGATAAAGCTCATTGAGCGCGCCTAGTCCAGCGCAAAGGGCGGCAATTTTTTGGATTGATGTTAGCTGGTCACCGTAGACAACCTTGCCGAGCATCAGCATTACAAGAGGCAGTAGGAAATAGCCAAGTGAAACATCAAGGCCATGCCCGTTGAGCGGTGCCCACATGAATAGCCATTGCTGTGTACCCAGCAGAGCGCTGCTCAAGCAAAGTCCGATGAGTAACTGCGGCTTCTGACTAAGGCGTTGCCAAACGGCCTTTACTTGGCACCATTCTCCGCTAATTATTAAAAAAGCGGTGATACAAGGCAGCATCAGCAGCATGCGCCAGCCAAAAATTTCCTCTCCATTGAGTGGGAAAAGCAAGGTTGCGTAGTAGTAAAGGGTGGCAAAAAGGCATGATGAAGTAATAGACAGAGCGACACCTTTGAACAAGGGGCCTCCATTTGTTTGAAGTGGGAATTAATCAGACGGTCAAATAGCCCATGGGGGCGCGGGGATAAATTTTGACTCGATCCATTGTTTGAACGCTATTACTACGGCGCTGGGAAACTTAGCTGACGGCCTGACCAGGTAAACCCCTCCGGCAGTGTCCAGCTGCCAGTCCGGGAGAACATGAAGCAACTTTCCGGCCGCAATGTCATGACGCATCAACCATTCGCCAGCACCCAGTATTCCTGAATCAGCGCAAGCCGCGGCTAGTAATGATTCGCTGTCGTTGGCCGTCAGGTTTCCTTTTGGCGAGACGGTCTGAAATTCGCTGCCGCGATAAAGTCTCCACTGCGGAAAAGACGCAAGACCACTGAAGCGAAGGCAATTGTGCTCGATTAGATCGTGTGGATTTTCAGGCATGCCGTGCTTTTCGATGTAAGCCGGCGAAGCACACAGAATCCGGCGATGGTCACTTAGTTGCATGGCTATTAGTCGGTTGTCTTCCAATTCTCCGATTCGGATCGCAACGTCAAATCCTTCGTCAATGATGTCGACCAGACGTTCGCTATAGTCTGCGAGAATCGAAACGTGCGGATGATCCCTGAGAAACTCCGGCAACATCGGGCCAAGCCAACGCCGTCCCATAGCTGCCGGCAGTGCGAGTCGCAATGTACCTCGAACTTCGCTGGCACCTTCCGCCGCCTGCTGCTGCGCTTCATCCATCAGGCCTATGGCCGCGCGCAGACGCTCCTCAAGCTTGGCGCCTACTTGCGTAATTCGAACCTGCCGGGTTGAGCGCTCGACGAGACGGACACCGAGGCGCTTTTCCATCGCGGCCAGTCGTTTCGAGACGATGGTAGGGTGTCGCTGCAGAAGCCGGCCTGCAGCGACAAAGGAGCCTTGCGAGGCAACTGCCAGAAACGCAGCGATTTCGTCACTGTGCTGATTATTCAGAACGTCAAGATTCATGGTTTTAGAATGATAGCCCCTGATGACTGCCCCGACTCCAACGCTGTATGCGCCTGCGATGCATCTTTCAGAGCGTAGCTGGCCCAGATCCGGGGCTTGATAATACCCGCCCCTACAGCTGCCAACACATCCTGTGCCCGCTCTTGGTACTCAGAGGCGCTTGCGGTGTGCGCTGCCAGCGATGGGCGTGTCAGGAACAGCGAACCTTTAGCGTTGAGCGTTGACAACTCCACAGCCGAGGGCGCACCTGACGAAGCCCCGAACGAGACCATCAGCCCGCGTGGCCGGAGGCTATCCAAAGACGCCTCGAAAGAAGCACGTCCGATTGGGTCGTAGACAACATCGACCTTTCTGCCTTGGGTAATACGACTGACCTCGGATGCCAGGCTGTTGGCATCGAACACCAGAACTTCATCACAACCCGATGTCTGTGCTTTTTCGACACTGGCCTGTTTTGAAACCACACCGATCACTGTCGCCCCGAGGTGCTTGGCCCATGGCACCATGATCTCCCCCAATCCTCCCGCCACACCATAAATCAGGACAGTTGTGCCCTGAGCGACAGGATAGGTGGTTTTTAACAGGTACTGCGCTGTGATGCCCTTGAACATGACAGCGGCGGCATCATCGAACGACAAGGCGTCTGGTATCTTCACCAGCCGTTCGGCCGGATAAAGTCGGGCCGACGCATATGAGCCAATTGGGCCGGTGGCATAAGCGACACGATCGCCAACGTGCACGTTGCTGACACCTTCACCAATGATGACGACCCGTCCGGCTCCCTCCAATCCGAGTCCGGATGGCAACGCAACAGGCACTAGGCCCTTGCGTTGAGTCACGTCGAGGAAGTTGACCCCAACGGCCTCCTGTTCAATCCAAACCTCGCCTGGCCCTGGCAATTGTTCACTCAGCGGTTCCAGGTTCAACACCTCAGGCGCGCCGAACTGGTTAAAGCGGATAGCGGATACCATGGTCGTTTCCTCCAGAGTCAGAAGCTGTTTCCAAACAGATGCCGGTAGTGTGAGAACTGATCCTATAATGAACAAGATGGGCTGATTGCAGAACATTAATGCATAGATTGCAGCAATAATATCCTTGAATTAGGTGCTGCGTATAGCGATGAGGGACGAAGCAAAGCTGAAGGTACCGAGGTAGTCGCTACGTGTCCGCAACGAGTCGAAGCAATCGTTCACGAATGGCTGGTATTGGCCGAAAGCAGACTTAGGTAAGCGTTCACTATCGGAAAGAGCGGACGTTTTTAGTCGAGAAATCAAATTCATCCCCAATTTTCGTCCGCATTGGTACGACCCGTTTACCGTGCTGTTTCCCTTCAGCGAGCGTCGAGCTGGGCGATAACGTGTTCGGTGACTCACGCGGACTCCAGCGCTTTCCCGCCCGGCGATCCCTTGAACCTGTATCGTTAAATGGAATTCCTATGCATCACCGTATCCATGCCGCTTACCACCAAGCGAAATTTAGCCGCAGCCCTTGTGTCTGGTTGTTTATCGACGGTGTACCTATCGAGGAGTGGCTGAATGAACACCTCGATTACCCGAACCTGGAACTCCACGGTCTTTCATTGATGTGGTTGCTGGACGAGGAAGAAGACGCGCTCGCCAAACGGCGTTTCGAACCTTCAGAAGACGGCACATCGACGCCGGTTCCGCTGCTGGTCTGCAGCGATGACATGGACTTCGATTGCTTTGTGCTGATGACCGAACAGGTGATTGACGGAGAGACTCTGCACTGGCGCCGTTTTGGGGTGAGCGTGTCCAGCGGCCTGGAAGTCGGTATTTCCACTCGATGGGACGCCGAGAGTCGCCCTGTGAGTTTTTCCCTTGGGGAGTTTGGCGAAGCGCTGAAGGAGTTTTACAGACTGATGAAAGCCTGAACAAAAAATGGGAGGTTGCCGCCAGGCATAAGGGGGGGCATTCCCAACAACCACTTCTTGTCGACACTCTGGAGTGCGACCTGATCCGCTTTCGGTCCTTGGCTACAGCTCAGGATGTCGTGTCCCAATAGAAATGGATGTATTCATCTTCATATTCCGCGAACAGTGAAACGGTGAACTCCGTCTTCATTGAATACATCAACAACGCGCCGATGAAACCGTTCGGCGCATGCAGCGGTTGTTTGAGGGGAGCGATCAAGTCCCGTGCCTGGTCCGCGACCATCTGATTGAAAACCGCTTCCGGAATTTCCTCAAACCCGGCGTCGGAAATGTAGCCCGAGAAGTAGCTTTCTCTTTCCGGGTGCCAATCTACGCATTCGGCATAAAGCCAGAATTTCAATCCGTTTTCGCCTTGCTGTTTGGGCGCGCGGGTTATGCGAATGGTCTCTTCAGAGTCGGGATATTGAAAGGCGACAGCTGGATAGGTGACGTAATAGAGACCGCGACAACCTCTGCGCGCACTCCAATAAGTCATTTCTTCCTTGGGGAGATGATCAAAATCGTTTCTGTTGAACATGGAAAACCTGATGGGTGAATGGGAACGAATTCATCTTTAAGAAAGCGGACCCAGTTTTGGTAGGGATCTGCCTTAGGGGGTAGGTGGCAGATGAGGGTCGATAAACGCCAACGTTTAAAATACATCTCCAGACACTCTCCAAGGCTACACATCCTTGCGTCATTGCCTACAGCTACGCCAGAATCCGCCGGCTTGTGCGTCTTGTAGGCGGGTTCTATTGTATTTCGGTCACTGACGAATCAGTGATCGGGTTTGGTAGCCCGGCTTAGACTTGGCGCATAGCGTCACCTGATACAGGCCTTTTTGGCTGTGTATTGATGGTGGCCATGCGCAGGGCGTCTTCGGGCGCGCCGGTTCTCCAAGTCACCGGTCTACCAACCTTCGTATGGCCGCCACCCCTTCGAAAATAAATCCGTCTCCTTTTTCCCCCATAAATCAGACCCCATTTGTCGTCCCCATTTGTCACGTCTTATTGCTTGGCCCCCGTTACTCATCCCATCCTAGCTCGGCGTAGGACATTTGGTCATGCTCGGGAAAGTCTGTCTGGTATTCACCCCATTCCATGAAGGCATAGTATTTGGTCATCGCCTCAAAGTAGCTGTCAGCTTCGATTGTCCAAATCATTTGGGAGTTTGCTGAAAGTAAATTGCGCGCATCATCGCCGTGAATACCTGCCAGGCAGAAAGTGTGGCAACCATCGGGCTCCAGCCAAAGTTCATGCTTCATACTCATAGCTCGTTTTTGCCCGTGTTCATGGCGATGGCTGCTGCATAAGCATCATTGCCGATCCCGACTTGGCCCCACACCTCACGTTCTTCTCCGCCTTGGCGGTCATATTGTTCATCCGCATCCCAAAGAGTGAGTATCTGGTTCGGAAAGCAGTATTCATACCGGTCGAATTCATGGGGGCCGGAGGCGTCCGAGGCAGCCATCAGTGAAAACAACTCAGCCGCAGATGTAGCAAAGACATCAACCCCTCTAAACGTGAAGTTGAGTTGAGAACTCCCGGAAACGCCTATGAACTGGACTTCATCGCTAGGGCCGTACTCAAGCTGGATTGAAGCTTCGCAGAAATAATCGACGCGGCCATTGGATCGCTCAAGCTGGAATCCACTCAGAGACATTGCTTCCCTTGCTGCGGTACGTGAAGCGCCAAGCCGTGCGGGGCCGATTGCTTCCAGTGGCAAAATTTCAAAAACGGGCATTCAAAGTGCTTCCTGAAAATGTACAACCTAATCGTTAATCAGGCTCGATTTCAACATGTTAAAGCGTGGTTTCTGAAGGCCGCTATTGGCCCATTGCAGCCCACGCGACAGGCAGCAATTGGTCAGAAGCAGACGTCCAGCATGCGGACTTCAGCGCTTTCCCTCCCGGCGATCCCTATACCCTCTATCGTTAATTGAAACTCCTATGCATCACCGCATCATTGATGTGGTTGCTGGACGAGGAAGTAGACGCGCTAGCCAAACGGCAGTCGCTAAACACCAACGTTTAAAATACATCTCCAGACACTCTCCCAGGCTACACAACCTTGCGCCATTGCCTACAGCTACGCCAGAATCCGCCGGCTTGTGCGCCTTGGGGGTGGGTTCTATTGTGGTTCGGTCGCTGAATGTTCAGTGATCGGGTTTAGCAGCTCGCCAATTTTCAAGGCACGCAGGTTTCGCCATGACGTTATGGTGGCTTTGCGTGGGGCACTTCGGTGCGCCGGGATCCTTGAGCCTGGTCTGCTAACCCGCGTAAAGCCGCCACCTCTTCGTTTAGCAGCGATGGCTGACGGCTCCATTTCTCAAGGAGCTTCACCATGAAAAAACCAACACCGAACCCGCCCGAACCCGACTCAATCTCCCCCTACGAATCCATCGATTCCAGAAAACTCCACGAAGCCGCCGACCGCGCGCTCGACCATTACCTCTGTCCGCCCGGTTCCACGCCGCCTCCGCGTAAAAAACGCGGGATGTATGCCGTGACCGCGGACAACAAAACCGAAGAGCTGCTGGTCGACGCCAGTGAAACACTCGCTTCGGCCAAAACCCTCGCGCAGAACGTCGCCAGCCTGTTGCCGGTGTCGCAGCGTCATGCGCTGGCGGGGATTGCGCAGTTGATCATGCTTGGGGAGTTGGCGGTGAATCGGGCGCTGGATAATCTGGAATTGCCGGGTTGATGCGCAGCAGGGCTGACAGTTGTGGCGATGGCACATGCGCTGCCTCCGTCGCCTGATGTTCCGCTATCGCCAGCAGGCTGGTTCCCACAGGGTTTTGTGTTGGTCATTGACTGCTCGCCAACGCAGCAAGCTCTGTTCTTCGAGTATTACTGGGTGCAACGCGAGCTATCAAAAGCGCGTGTGTCCAGCTCGAAGTCGTTGAGAGCAGCCAGCTCTTTCTCGACCCATTCGCACCTTGAGGGTTTCTATTGCGGTGATACGATCGTCGCGTACCTGCCACGCCACAGAGCAGAATCGTCCAGCATGAAACCCAGTTTCGAAAAGATCCCCACCGAAGCCACTGCCTCGTGGACGCTGCTGAACCGCCGTTTGCCAGAGGCGATTCCGTTTGAGTGGCATCACCATCCCGAGTACGAGCTGACGCTGACCTTGAACAGTCGTGGTCATCGCTATATCGGCAATGACGTCGCGCCTTACGATGACGGCGATCTGGTTCTGGTCGGGCCGAATGTGCCGCATAGTTGGGCGTCGGCGGAGCGGATCGACCTTGGGCAACCGCATGTGGCGTTGGTGATCTGGTTTTCGGCGGCGTGGGCGGAGTCGCTGGTGGCGTTGTTTCCGGAGCTGGGATCGTTGCGGCAATTGCTCGCGGCGGCGCGGCAGGCGTTGAGTTTCAGTGCGGCGGCGTCGCGGGAGGTACGGCCGCTTGTCGAGGCGATGGCCGAGCAGGAGCCGTCCGAGCGTTTGATCGCGTTGCTGGTGGTATTGAACCAACTGACGCGGGACGTCGATGCCAGGGGGATTCTGTCGGCGCCGGACTCGTCGGTTGGCAGCCAGATTGTTGAAGACCCGCGTATCCATCGGGTTCTCGATTACGTTCACGGTCACTACACCGAGGCCATCAGCATTGCGGCGTTGGCCGAGATGGCGTGCGTCAGTGTGTCGGCGTTCCATCGGATGTTCCGCCGTCATACGCGCTGCACGGCGTTGGACTACATCGTACGGCTAAGAGTCGGACACGCCTGTGCGTTGTTGATGCAGGGGAATACGACCGTTTCGCTGATTGCCGAGGCAGTGGGGTATTCGTCGCTGGCGCTGTTCAATCGGCAGTTCAAGGCGTTGAAGGGGCTGACGCCTTCGGAGTTTCGTCGTCAGCACGGTCACCACTTTCTGTAAGCGGCGCGCCGCTACAACGCTACAATCGTATTACTCGACGCGGCAAATCAGGCTGCCGCCGCCGAAGTCGAAAATGCTTCCATACCTGCACCCACAACAAGGTCTGCAGGTCCCCCGATGAGCAAATATCAGGCATTCGAGAGCGCAACGCTTCCGGAGAATTACCGCGACAGCATCGTCAAAATGAAACGCACCTTGCGCGCGCAGATCGGCGATGTGCAGGGGCTGTTTGCCGAGGTCAGTGAGTTTACTGCCGGCGAGATTGCGTCGATCAAAGCGCAGGAAGCGCAGACCGGGTCGGGCTGGCCGGTGCTGGAGTTCGCTGAGATCGCCGCTGGCACAGTGACTGCCGAACAGTTGGCGTTGATCAAGCGTCGCGGTTGCGTGGTGATCCGCAATCACTTCCCTCGCGAGCAGGTGCTGCAATGGGACCAGGGGTTGCTGGATTACCTCGACAAGAATCGATTCGATGCGCTGTATCGTGGGCCGGTCGACCAGTTTTTCGGCAATCTTGAGGCGTCACGGCCGGAGATCTTTCCGATCTACTGGTCGGCGTCGCAAATGCAGCTGCGCCAGCATGAGCGGATGGGCACGGCGCAGGCGTTTCTCAATCGGTTGTGGAAGACCCATTCGCACGGTCAGGACTGGTTCAACCCGGATATCAATGCGCTGTATCCGGATCGAGTGCGTCGGCGTCCGCCGGGTACACACTCAAAAGGCCTTGGCCCGCACACCGATTCCGGGGCGCTGGAGCGCTGGCTGCATCCGGCGTATCTGAAGGTCTTCGACAACATCTACTGTAACGACTTCGCGGCTTACGACCCGTGGGATGCGGCGTTTCGTACCGAGGTCGATGAATACGCCTACAAGGACACGGTCAAGTGCTCGGCGTTTCGCACATTTCAGGGCTGGACTGCGCTGTCGGACATGCAGGCCGATCAAGGCGTGCTGCACACCGTGCCGATCCCCAAGGCGATGGCCTACCTGCTGCTGCGGCCGCTACTTGATGACGTGCCCGAAGACGAATTGTGTGGAGTGGCGCCGGGCAAGGTGCTGCCGGTGTCGCGGCAATGGCATCCGTTGCTGGTGGAGGGGCTGAGTCCGATTCCGGATGTGCAGGCCGGCGATTCGGTGTGGTGGCATTGCGATGTGATCCATAGCGTTGCGCCAGTGGAGAACCAGCAGGGCTGGGGCAACGTGATGTACGTGCCGGCAACGCCGATGTGTCCGAAGAATCTGCGTTATGCCCGGGATGTGTTCAGGGCGTTTGCGCAGGGGGCTTCGCCGGATGATTTTCCGCGTGAGGATTATGAGCGCTCGTGGGTGGAGCGTTTTGCTGTCGAGAGTCTGAATTCGCTGGGGCGTGCGGGGCTTGGGCTGGAGTGAGGGGGATTGCATCTTCGCTCGGCGAATGCCGGGCGAAGATGCTCTGCGTCATCGCGATCAGTAATCCCAGATTGCCGGAATCCAGCGGAACGCTTCGCCATTGACGGACACACGGCCAACCGAAGGGAAGGGCAGGTGCGTGGCGACAAACAGTTCGCCGCTGGCGGCCGCTTCCTGCAGTAGCCGCACGCGTACGCGCACCGCTTCTTCGGGGTCGTGCTCGAAGCCGTTGTGCCAGTCCGGGTGGTCGAAGGCTACCGGGAACAGGGCGTCGCCGGCAAAGGTAAGGCGTTCGTCGCCGGACGTCACGTAGACCACGCAATGGCCCGGGGTGTGGCCGCCGGTGAGTCTGGCGACCACGCCCGGCGCCACTTGGTATTGATCTTCGAAGATACGCAGCTTGCTCTGGTACTGGTCGATGAACGCGTTGGCGGTGGAGCGCAAGACGTCCGGGACCGGCGCGGGCATGTCGGTATAGGTGAAGTCCGGCGAGGTCCAGAAGTCGACTTCGGTGGCGGTGACGTGGATACGCACGTCGTCGCGCAGGCGGGTTTTCACCGCATCGACGAGCAGGCCACCGATGTGGTCCATGTGCATGTGGGTGATCACGATATCGGTGACATCCGCGAGGTCGATCCCGGCCGCCGCGAGGCGTTTGGGAAACTGCCCGGCGCGCGGGAAGCCGGGGAACTGGCCGCCGAGGCCAGCGTCGACGAGGATGACCTGCTCGCCGCTGCGTACCACCAGCACGTTGAGTGCCCAGTCGAACGCGTCGGGGCCCAGGTACATCTCTTTGAACCACGCAGCGCGGTCGGCGGGATCGGCGTTGGTCGACATGGTCTGGGTCGGCAGCGGCAGCACGCCGTCGCTGATGACCATGACGTCGATGTCACCGAGGCGCAGTGCATAGCGCGACGGCACCAGTTCTTCGGTCGGAGTTTGCAGGGTTGCGCGGTTGGCGGTGAAGGAATCCAGAGGCAAGGTCATGGTGTTCTCCTTTTATCAGGCAAGGTAATCCGGGGCGAGATCAGGCCACCGGAATCATCGGGTCGGCAGCGGCGAGGGCGGTGCGCCGGTCAGCGGCTGGCGGGTAGATCCACACGCTGTTGATTTGCGTCTTCAGCTCCTTGGCTTCGGCTCGCACCAGTTTCAGTTGGCGATCCCAACCTTCGGTGTACACCGCGCCCCAGGCGCCCAGATCCAGGCAGGTCACGTACTTGGGCTGACGGTAAGTGGTTGACGCCACACCGAGCAGATCGGCGACGGCGTTGTTGCCGGCATGCCGACCGAGGCTGATGGCGTGCTGGCAGGACATAACCGAGAAGTTGCCGACGTCGTCGGTGGCGGCGCGGGCGACATCGCCGGCCGCGAATACGTGATCGAGGCCTTGTACTTTGAGGTTGCCATCGACGTGCAGACGCCCTTGGCCATCTCGCTCGGCGTCGAGTTGTTCGGTCAGCGGGCTGGCGCGGAAACCCACGGTCCAGATCACCGTGTTGCTGTCGATGTGGCGACCGTCAGCGAGCGTGACGCCGTTGGCATCCACGGCGGCGACGGTCGCGTCGACAATCCATTCGATGCCCAGGTCTTTTGACGCCTCGATGATCGACGGACGAATGCCGTCGCCCATGGTCGCGGCGATGTCTTTGCTGCGATCAACGATGATCACCCGAATGTCTTGCTCCGCGCCAAGAATGGCGCGCAGACGGCTGGGCATTTCGGTCGCGGTTTCGATACCGGTGAAGCCACCACCGGCGATCACCACGGTGTTGCGCGCAGCGCTGACGGGTTGCTTGGCCAGCGAGTGGAGGTGGCGTTCGAGGCGGGCCGCCGATTCGATCTGGTCGACGTCGAACGCATGCTCTTTCAGGCCGGGTACCGGTGGACGGGCCAGTTGGCTGCCGCTGGCCAGCACCAGGCGGTCGTACGTCAGTTCACCGGGGCGGCCCGCCTCATCGCGATAACCGACACGCCGCGCCCGGCTGTCGACGCTTTCGGCAGTGCCTTTGACGAAACGCACGCCCACGGCATCGAGCAGCGCATCCAGTGGCGCGTACATGCTCTGAACATCCGGCTCGTAGAAGCGCGGGCGAATGCGCAGTTCGGCTTGCGGGGCGAGCAGTGTGATCTGCACATCGTGGCGGTCATGCATATCCAGCAAGCGCGCGGCGCTCAACGTGCTCCACAGCCCGCCGAACCCCGCACCGATCACCAATAATTGCTGTTTCATAATGTGCTCCCTGACGCAGATGGATGGATAAACCAAGTCGTGGTTGCGACTCTGGCGGGACGATCACCGGTCGCCGCAAACTGCTTGCCGTACTGCATGGCGCTTAATCGCCCGCTGTCGAAGGCAATGCTATGGCGCAGAAGCTGCGGGCGCAGTTGTCCATCGGTGTGTGCGGGTTACGCATGAGTCGAAGGGGGTTATACGAAGGTATCGGGCGGATACGCCGAAATGTAGGAGCTGCCGAAGGCTGCGATCTTTTGATCTTGTTTTTAAAGATCAAAGTCAAAAGATCGCAGCCTTCGGCAGCTCCTACAGGGGCGGTGTACGGTTCAGTGCGATGTCGATGTGCCTGAGCAGGTCTTCGGCGCGGAAGGGTTTGGCCAGGCAGGCGATGACGCCGGGGGGAAGATTCTTCATTTCATCGGGACGGGCGGTGACAAAAATCACCGGGATGCGCCAGCCTTGCGCGCGTAACGTTTCGTGCAATTGGAGGCCATTCATGCCGGGCATCTGGATATCGGAAATCAGGCAGTGCGTCTGCGCCGGACCTTCCGACTCAAGGAAAGCCTGGCCCCCTGAATAGCCAAGCACCTGATAATCACTGGCGCGCAGCAGGCTTTCCAGCGCACGGCGAATGGCCTCGTCGTCGTCAACCACGGCAATGACAACTTTATGCTGCATAGGGCTCCCTGGCCGGATGGGCACGCATGGCGACTCCTGTCGTTCTTGCACCATACGCCGTCGGCAGCGGCGCAAAACTATACCTAGGTATAGCGCGGCCAGCCCCTTTGCCAGTCAGTGCTGACGGCGTCAGCCTTCGCGACTGAATCGGCTGCGGTAGTCACGCGGTGAAATCGACAGATGACGCTGGAAGCAGTTGCGCAAACGCTCTTCGTCGCCGAAGCCACTGAGACGCGCGACCTGGTCGATGTTGTGCGCCGAGGTCTCCAGCAAACGTCTGGCTGCTTCGAGGCGAAACAGCTCGATGGCCCTGGAGGGCGTGTGACCGGTGCTCTGTTTGTAGACCCGGGTGAAATTACGCAGGCTCATTTTGGCCTGTTCGGCGAGGCGTTCCACCGTCAGCTTCGGATCGCTTGAGTGCTCCATCAGCCACAGGTGCAGCGAATCGAACTGCGGGCTGCCCTGCATCTGCGATTGCAGCAAGGTGCTGTATTGCGCCTGACCACCGGGACGCTTGAGGTACACCACCAATTCGCGGGCGACCTGCAACGCCACCTCACGGCCGCAATCAGCCTCGACCAGCGCCAGGGCCAGATCGATTCCTGCCGTAACCCCGGCCGATGTCCACACCGCGCCCTGTTGAATGAAGATCGCATCGGCATCCACCTCGATCGCCGCAAAGCGCTCGCGCAGCGTGTCGCACATGGCCCAATGCGTGGCGGCGCGGCGACCGTCGAGCAAACCGGCCTGAGCCAGCAGGAAGGCGCCGCTGCACACCGAGACCACACGTCGCGCGGCCTGGCTTTCATGCCGTAGCCACGTGGTGAGTTCGGCGTGATCATCGAGGGTCTGGCAAATATCGGGCGCGCCGGGCACGACCAGGGTGTCCAGCGAGGCCATGTCGAGCTGGCGCAGCGCCCGGGTGTCCACGGCCAGGCCTTCGATGGTGTTGATCAGGCCGCCTTCAAGGCTGGCGGTGTGCAGTTGGTAACCGGGCTGGCCGCGTTCGGCCATGGCTTTGCTCGCCGCCCAGAACACAGTTTGCGCACCACTGAGGTCGAGCAGACTCATTCGCGGGTAGGCAATAAACACCACTTCGCGCGGCTCAGGCCTTGGCCAGGTGAGGGGTTGCAGAGAAACGCTGGGCATGGAAATCGGGCCTGTTCAAACGGTGGCAGAGGGGCGGCGGTGTGGCCGATTTTCAGGGGTTTCTGGCCTGTCGGCAATGCGTCCCGACTGCTAGCCTGTTGCGCGACCGTTTGGCTGGCCTCTGGCTGCGTTCGCCATCATGGACTAGATTTACCCACCTGCACATCGCACGCGTTGCGATCTCGCCGAGGACTCACGATGACCCTGTGGTCGCATTCCAGCCCCAGCACAACCCCGCCCGTGTTGGGGGAACCGGTGGTTTATGTGGTCGACGACGACGCGTCCATGCGTCAAGCCCTCGACGGTTTGCTGCGCTCGATCGGTCTGCAGGTGCAGACGTTCGAAACCTCCCGGGACTTCCTCACTTCGGCGAGACGTGACGCGCCCGGTTGCCTGGTGCTCGATGTGCGTTTGCGCGGCGAAAGCGGCTTGATCGTTCAGGAACAGATGGAAAAAAACGGTCTGCGCATTCCCGTGGTGTTTATGACCGGCCACGGCGACATTGCCATGACAGTCAAGGCGATGAAGGCCGGCGCGGTGGATTTTCTGGCCAAGCCTTTTCGTGATCAGGACATGCTTGACGCGGTAGCCAGCGCGCTGGCCCGTGACAGCGCGCGACTGATCGCCGAACAATCCGGTGCGACCCTGCGCCTGGCCTACGAGACACTGACGGTGCGTGAGCGTGAGGTGCTTGGTTTCGTCATCAGCGGGTTGATGAACAAGCAGATTGCCGCGCAACTCAACCTCAGCGAAGTGACGGTTAAAGTCCATCGCGGCCAGGTCATGAGGAAACTCGCTGCACGTTCGGTGGCCGATCTGGTGCGTATCGCCGAGGCGTTGGGCATCGAGCCGACTCGGCGCTCCAGTTGAGCTGAATCCGCGGGGAGATTCACCGCGTGGCAAAAAAACCTTTGACGGTGTCGACCCGGATGGCCAGCAAACAGCAGATTTTGTGGAGCGACGGCGAGCGGGTGTTTTCCCGCGAGCGCGCTAAGGGCGAGGGCAGTCCCAGTGTGCTGGTGATGCGCCCAACCCTTGATCAGCCGTTACCTGCAACCCTCGACCGACTGGCACACGAATACAGCCTCAAGGACTATCTCGGCGATCAATGGGCGTTGCCGCCGCAAACCCTGGAGCGTACTGGCGGAACCACGCGTCTGCTGTTCGACGACCCCGGCGGCGAGCCGCTCTCGCGCTTGCTGGTCTCTCCGCTTGAGACGCAAACCTGCCTGTTGCACGCGATCAACATTGCCGTGGCACTCGGCCATGTGCATCAGTGCGGGCTGGTGCACAAGGATCTCAAGCCACAGCATATTCTGGTCAATTGCCACGACGGGCAGGCTCGTCTGACTGGCTTCGGTCTGGCCTCGCGTCTGCCGCGCGAACGTCAGGCGCCTGCGCCGCCGGAAACCATCGCCGGCACACTGGCCTACATGGCGCCCGAACAGACCGGGCGAATGAATCGCTCGATCGACTCACGCAGCGATTTGTATGCCTTCGGCGTGACGTTGTATCAGATGCTCACCGGTTCGTTGCCGTTCAGCGCCAATGACCCGATGGAGTGGGTGCATTGCCACATCGCACGGCTGCCGATGCCGGCCTGTGAACGGGTGGCTACGGTACCGGTGATGCTCTCGCGTGTGGTCATGAAGCTGCTCGCCAAGACGGCCGAAGCGCGCTATCAAACGGCCGCCGGCGTGGAGCATGATCTGCGCCGTTGTCTGGACGAGTGGCGGCAGACGCGGCAGATCCAGGTGTTCACGCTGAACGAGCAGGGCGCGATCGATCGTTTGCTGATCCCGGAGAAGCTCTACGGGCGTGAGCGCGAAGTGCAAACGCTGATCGACGCCTTCGCCCAGGTGGTAAAGACTTCTTCGCCGAGGCTGGTGCTGGTGTCGGGTTATTCGGGCATCGGCAAGTCCTCGGTGGTCAGTGAACTGCACAAGGTATTGGTGCCGTCGCGGGGGCTGTTCGCTGCCGGCAAGTTCGATCAATACCAGCGCGACATCCCCTATGCGACGCTGGTTCAGGCTTTTCAGGGCCTGGTGCGCACGCTGCTGGGCAAGCGTCGTGAGGTGCTCGCTGACTGGCGCGCGGCGTTGTTGCAGGCACTGTCACCGAACGCGCGGTTGATGACCGAACTGATCCCGGAACTCAAACTGATCATTGGCGAGCCGCCACCGGTGCCGGAACTTGAGCCGCAGCAAGCGCAGCAGCGTTTCATGGCGGTGTTGCAACGTTTCATCGGCGTGTTCGCCCGGCCCGAGCACCCGCTGGCGTTGTTCCTTGATGACCTGCAATGGCTGGATGCGGCGACGCTCGATCTGCTGGAAGACCTGCTGACCCGCTCAGAGCTGGGGCACTTGTTGCTGGTGGGGGCTTACCGCGATAACGAGGTCGATGCCGATCACCCGCTCAACGGCAAGCTTCAGGCCATGCGCACTGCCGGCGTGCACATCGATGAGATCCGCCTGGCGTCGCTCGCCGGTGTGCACATCGAGCAACTGATTGCCGAATCCCTGCGCTGTCCTCCCGCGAGCATCGTTGCACTGGCGCGGCTGGTGCTGGACAAGACCTACGGCAATCCCTTTTTCGTCATCCAGTTTCTGCACGCCCTATTCGAGGAGCAGTTGCTGGTGTACGACCATCAGTTCAGTCGATGGCGTTGGGATCTGGCACTGATCAATGCCAAGGGCTACACCGATAACGTGGTCGATCTGATGCTCGGCAAACTGGCGCGCCTGCCGCTGGACACTCGCCAGGCGTTGCAACAACTGGCCTGCCTGGGCAACGTGGCGCGGATCGACACGCTGGCGGCGGTGCTCGACTTGTCGACGGCTCGTGTGCACACGGCACTGTGGCCGGCGGTGCGTCAGGAACTGGTCGAGTTTCACGAAGGCACCTGTGCATTCGCCCATGACCGTATTCACGAGGCCGCGTACTCGCTGACCGCCGAAGCCGAGCGAGCGCAAACGCATCTGCGCATCGGCCGTTTGTTTGCCTTGCAGACGCAAGGGGAAGGGCGCGAAGACGCGATTTTCGAAATCGTCGGCCAGCTCAATCGCGGCGCCAGCCTGATCAGCGCCCGTGCCGAACGCGAACAACTGGCCGAATTCAATTTGCTCGCCGGCCAGCGCGCCAAGGCTTCGACCGCCTACACCTCGGCGCTGACTTACCTGGGCGCGGGCGCTGCTGTACTCGGTGAACAGGGCGATGACCGTCACCATGAACTGGGTTTTGCCCTCGAACTGAACCGCGCCGAGTGTGAATTCCTCACCGGCCAACTGACGCTGGCCGAGGCGCGCCTGACTGCGCTGGCCGAACGCGTCATGACCACGGTGGAGCGGGCGACAGTCTCCTGTTTGCAGATGGATGTCTACTTGCTGCTCGATCGCAGTGATCATGCGGTGAGTGTGTGCCTGGCGTATTTGCGTCAGGTGGGCATCGACTGGACGGCGCATCCGGACGATCAGCAAGTGCGTTTCGAGTACGAACAGGTCTGGACGCAACTGGGTGAGCGCAGCATCGAACAGTTGATCGACCTGCCATTGATGCAAGATCCCGTTTCTCTGGTAACGCTTGATGCGTTGAGTAAACTGCTGGCACCGGCGTTACAGTCGGATGCCAACCTCGCGTGCCTGACGATTTGCAAAGCCGTCAGTCTGAGTCTGCAACACGGCAACTGCGATGCCTCCTGCATGCTGTACGCCAACGTTATGCGCGTCGCCGGGCGACGCTTCGGTGACTACGCTGCGGGTTACCGCTTTGGACGTCTGGGCTGCGATCTGGTCGACCGCCGTGGCCTCACTCGATACGAGGCGCGTACCTACCTGTGCTTCTCGATTTTTGTGGTGCGCTGGATGCGACCGGTGCGTGAGTGCCGCGAATTGCTGCGGCGTGCGCTCGGCGCCGGCAACCGCATCGGCGATTTGCCTTATGCGGCCTATGCCGGCAACAGCCTGATTTCCGATTTGTTATTTATTGGCGAGCCGCTGGCGCAGGTACAGGATCAGACCGAGACGGGGCTGGCCTATGCGGAAAAAATCCGCTTCGGTCTGGTGGTGAGTTTCATGAGTAGCCAACGCGCGCTGATCCGCATGCTGCGCGGACAGACGCCGGTATTTGGCAGTTTCGATGATGAGCAATTCGATGAGACGGGCTTTGAGGCGAAGCTCGCCGCCCCGGATCTGGCGCTCGCTCGCGGCAAATATTGGGTGCGCAAACTGCAGGCGCGCTACCTGGCCGGGGATTACGCGGTGGCCGCCGAGTGTGCAGCGCAGGCCAAGGCATTGTTGTGGGTGATCTCCTCGTTTTTCGAAGAGGCCGAATATCACTTTTACGCTGCCTTGACCCTGGCTGCTGCCGCCGAATCGGACCCTGATCAACGGCAGCGTCTGAATGAGCACCTCGATCAACTGCAAGTCTGGGCGCAACAATGTGCGCAGACTTTTGCCAGTCAGACGGCGCTGGTCGCTGCTGAAATCGCTCGGGTTGAAGGGCAGGTGATCGAAGCACAGTCATTGTACGAGCAAGCGATTCAACTGGCCCGGGACAGCGGTTTTGTGCATGTCGAAGCCTTGGCCAACGAACTCGCCGCGCGCTTTTACAGTGCCCGAGGTCTGGACAAGATCGCCCGTCTGTACCTGCAAGACGCGCGCTACGGTTATCGACGTTGGGGCGCCGAGGGCAAGGTGCGACAACTGGAACGATGCCACCGTTATTTGCGCAATGAAGAGGCGTCGCCCAACCCGACCGCGACCATCATCACCCCGGTCGAGCATCTGGATCTGGCCACGGTGCTCAAGGTGTCCCAAGCCGTTTCAGGTGAAATTGTCCTCGATCGACTGATCGAAATGGTCATGCGCACCGCCATCGAACAGGCCGGCGCCGAGCACGGTCTGCTGATCTTGACTGACGGTGAGACGCCCTATATCGCTGCACGAACCAGCGTTGGCGCCGACCGCACGCAGTTGTGCAACGAGCCGGTGAGTACGACAGCGTTGGCCGAATCGGTGCTCTACCGGACCCTGCGCACCGGCGAAAGCCTGTGCCTGGACGATGCCGTCGCCGATCCGGCCTTCACCGCTGACCTGTACATTCATCAGCGCGGCGTGCGTTCGATCCTGTGCCTGCCATTGATGAATCAGGGGCGGATTGCCGGGGCGCTGTACCTGGAAAACAACCTGTCTGGTGGCGTGTTCAGTCCGGCGCGTTTTGCCGTGCTGCGACTGGTGGCTTCACAGGCGGCGATCTCGCTGGACAACGCGCGGCTGTATCGCAACGTCGCCGAGCGTGAGGCGAAGATTCGGCGGCTGGTCGACGCCAATATCATCGGCATCATCGTCTGGAATATTGAAGGGGAAATTATTGAAGCCAACGACGCGTTTCTGCGCATGGTCGGTTACGAACGCGAAGATTTGCTCTCGCGCAGGGTGCATTGGCGAGACATGACCCCGCCGCCGTTGCGCGCGGAAAGTGAAGTTGCGCTGGCGACCGCGATCCGCACCGGGCGCGCCCAGCCGTTCGAAAAGGAATACATTCGCAAGGATGGCAGCCGCCTGCCGGTGATCGTCGGTCTGGCCGCGTTCGAAGCCAGTCAGCAGCAGGGCGTGGCATTCGTCCTCGACCTGAGTGAACGTAAACAGGCTGAAGAACAAGTGCGCGAGAGCGAACGCCGATATCGCCAGGTCCAGGCGGAACTGTCCCACGCCAATCGCGTGGCGACCATGGGCCAGTTGGCGGCGTCCATCGCCCACGAAGTCAACCAGCCGATCGCCGCCACCGTGACCAATGCCAACGCCGCGTTACGCTGGCTCGGTGCGCAACCGGCGAACATCGACGAGGTTGAGCAGGGCCTCCGGCGCATCATCAACGATGGTAACCGCGCGGCCGAGGTGCTCGGACGCATCCGCGCGCTGATCCGCAAGACGCCACCGCAACGCCAAGCGCTGAACCTCAACGCGGTAGTGGGCGAAATGATCGGCTTCACGCGCGGTGAGGCGGCGCGATGCGGAGCCGTGGTCAGCACACAATTGGCCAGCGACTTGCCTGCGGTCTTGGCCGACCGGGTCGAATTGCAGCAAGTCCTGCTCAACCTGATCATCAATGCCCTGGAAGCAATGGAGGTGATGGAGGCCGGCGAGCGCAGATTGCTGATCACCAGCGAATGCATTGCAGATGACGTTCGGATCATGGTCAGCGACTCCGGGCCGGGATTCGCCTGCGAGCGTGCTGAGGAAGTGTTTGCCGCGTTCTACACCACCAAATCGACCGGTCTGGGCATGGGGCTGTCGATTTGTCGCACCATCATCGAAGCCCATGGCGGACGCTTGTGGGCGGAGGCCAATTTGCCGTGGGGTGCGCGAGTGTTATTTACGCTGGCGGCGTGCAACAGCGTTGCAACCCGTCAGCGATCTTAGCCGGGGAGGCAATTGGCGGTCGTCTCGGTTCTTTGTTGACTGGGCTTACGCCATCGCGAGCAGGCTCGCTCCCACATAGGGTTTGCGGTGTAAACCCATGGTGTGGTCGATACGAAACCTGTGGGAGCGAGCCTGCTCGCGAATAGAATCCCCACGGTACTCCAGTCTTATTCATCACCATTCTGGACACAGTGTTTGTCCAGTCGACCGATTTTTGCCGTGCGCTGCAACCCCTAACATCGTCTCCACTCCGTGAACAAACACGGTTCCCCACGAGACGGTGAACATCATGAACATTGTAAAAATCGCTGTTCTTCTGGCCCTTGGCGGTATCGGCGCGCAAGCCTTTGCGGCGGATGAAACCGCGCAAGTCGAGGCCTACAACGCCGCCGCTCAAGCAGGCATCGCCCACGTCGTGTCGATCTCCGAAGCGGCCAATCTGTGCGGCGCGGTGCCGGTGCAGATGACTTATGACGACTCGAACGGTGCACGGCATGTCGTGCAATACCAGGTGATGGGCAGCGGCTGCTCCAACGGTTGATGTCGGTGCAGGCGCTGGAGGGTCGACACTCCAGGTCTGCGGCACTAAGCGTTGGCAAGCTCCTTGGCCCCGGCCATGTCTTCATCGGATGCCAGCAGTTGCGGGATGGCGGTTTTCAGGAACTCCACCCAGGTCTTGATTTTGGCGTCGACGAATTTGCGCGACGGGTAGATCGCGAACAGGTTGTATTCCTCCAGGCGGTATTGCGGCAGTACCCGCACCAGCGTTCCGCCCACCAATCCTTCGACGGCTGATGCCAGCGGCTGAATGCCGATGCCCATGCCATTTCTGATCGCCGTGGCCATGCCGTCGGCGGTGTTGATGTGGAAGGGCGAGTCGGGGATATTCTGGGTTTCCATGCCTTGTGGCCCTTCGAACACCCAGTTTTCTGCGGGCATCACCGTGTTGACGATGCGCAGGCAGTCATGCGCGGCGAGGTCGGCGGGTGTGGCGGGGTGGCCGCGTTTGGCCAGGTATGCCGGCGAAGCGCAGAGGATGCTATAGGTGGTTCCGAGGCGTTGCGCGACGAAGCCGGAATCGGGCAGGTCGCGGGCGAGGACGATCGACATGTCGTAGCTTTCTTCGAGCAGGTCGGGCAGGCGATTGCTCAGGGTCAGATCGAACATCACCGTGGGGTGAATCTCACGGTAACGGGCGATTGCATTGATCACATAGTGGTTGCCGATGGCGGCCATGGCGTGGATCTTCAAACGCCCGACCGGCAAGGTCTGGGCGGTGCGGGCTTCTTCGTCGGCTTCGCGCAGGTCATCAAGGATTTTTTCGGCGCGCTGCAAATAACGCACACCGGCTTCGGTCAGGGCGAGGCGGCGGGTGGTGCGGTTGATCAGGCGCGTGTGCAGCCGGGTTTCGAGGCTGGAGACGGCTTTGGAGACGTTGGTCGTGGTGGTGTCGAGCACGTCGGCCGCAGCGGTGAAGCTGCCGCTCTGGGCCACGGCGACGAAGCAGCGCAGGGTCTGAATGACGTCCATCGTTGTTGTTGGCTCTGTGGCTGGGACGGCCATTCTAGGGGTTGCCGTGGGTGGTGTTGCAAATGTTTGCGAACGAGGGACGCGCGCATGGCGGGTGAAGGGCTTGAGGACATTCTGGCGCCGGGGCTTTTGGTGGTGTTTTGCGGGATCAATCCGGGGTTGCTCGCGGCGCAACAGGGGCATCATTTTGCCGGGCGCGGCAATCGCTTCTGGCGCACCTTGCATCTGGCCGGGTTCACCCCGCATGAGGTGCGAGCGGAGGACGATCGAAGCATCCTGCAATTTGGCTGCGGCTTGACGGCGGTGGTCGAGCGGCCCACGGCGCGGGCGGATCAGTTGGTGGCGCAGGAGTTTGCCGCCGCGGCCCTGGGCTTTGAGCAGAAGATCAGCCGCCATGCGCCGCGCTATGTGGCGTTTCTTGGCAAGGCTGCGTATGCGGCGTTGTCGGGGCAGAAGGTGGTGGCGTGGGGAGCGCAGGAAAAGACATTCGGCGACGCGCACGTCTGGGTGTTGCCCAATCCCAGTGGGCGCAATCGGGCGTTCTCCCTTGAGCAACTGGTAGCGGCATATCGGGAATTGCATGAGTCCCTGATCGCTAGCGGGTAAATCACGCGTCCAGCGTTTTTCGGTTGGCCAGCTACGATTGATGCAGTCAAAGCGCCGAGGAGGACGCTCGCCATGAAACCCGAAAAGACCGACACCGACGCCTCGGCACTCATCGACGCACGAATTGCTGAACTGGACGATTGGCGTGGCGTCATTCTCAGCGAGATTCGCAAGGTCATTCATCAGGCCGATCCCGAGGTGGTGGAGGAGTGGAAGTGGCGCGGTGTTCCGGTGTGGTCACGGGGCGGGATCATTTGTACCGGGGAGACCTACAAGGCGGCAGTCAAAATGACCTTCGCCAAGGGCGCGGCGTTGGCCGATCCGGCGCGGTTGTTCAACGCCAGCCTTGAGGGCAACACCCGCCGGGCGATAGATTTTCATGAGGGCGATCCGGTCGATGAGCAGGCCTTGCAAGCGCTGATTCGCGAGGCGATTGCGCTGAATTTGTCGAAGTGAATCGTGGTGTTTGCCTTGGGTCAGAAATAACTGGCTGTTTTAAAACAAATTTTTTTGCACTCAGGGCTTCCCAGATCAAAAAAAGGTTGGTAAATTGCGGCCCATTCTCGCAGAGCTTGTTACAGAGCTTGAGATACAGGGGCGTCGCCAAGCGGTAAGGCAGCAGGTTTTGATCCTGCCATGCGTTGGTTCGAATCCAGCCGCCCCTGCCATATTCAGAAAAAACGCCAGTCCGAAAGGGCTGGCGTTTTTTTATGCGCGCGATTTGTGGCTGTTGTCATCGGGGGTGTCAGGAGCAGCTTCAGGTTTTGCTATAGCCAGGCGAAGCGGGAGGGTCCTCCCGACAGCCTCACGTTTCAATCATGCGTGTGACGGAGGCTCCCAACTCATCCTGAAAATCTCGCAGCTTCTGCGCTTTTGCCGATTCGAATCGATCACCGCACTCATTGATGGTTGCAGCGAAAGAGCTTAGCGCCGGGTTGTTGGCGATCAGCATCTCCTTGGCGGCGATATGTCGTAACAGGGTTTCGCAAAGCGCCAAACCTTGCACAGTCTTGCCCTGATAAACGATGACGGTCGTTTCGTTGGACTCCAGGCGTACGTAGCGTATGTGTTGATCGTAGTCGTGGAATCGAGGATGAAACCAGTCATCAATACTACCTGGAAGCGGATACTTCATCCGTGCCGGATCAATGGTGCCCCAGATTGTGTCGCTCTTTTTGGCGTTGCAGTCCGTGCACGCCACCGCGAGATTCCAGAAGTGAAGCGAAAACTGGGCGTATGAGGCTTTTGGCAATACATGCTCAATGGGACGGGCATACGCTGTGTTGACCAACCAGCGCCGGCAGTAGCAGCAACGGTTTGCTTGCAGTTTGACCAACTGATCGCGCAACGCTGCCTTGAGTTGAGATCCTGTTGCAATGTCTTCCTTGGGGTCCAGTGCGTCAAGGAGCGCCCAGCCATCAGCCAGGCCTCTTCTTGTTTTGCGAAACAGTGTGCGCAACAAATCGCGTGTTTGCGCATGAAGTTTTTTGGTTCGATGGGGGCGCGCCAGATAATCGGCAAGTTCTTTGCGCAAACGTATACGGATTGCGTCGCCACGGTTTGAAGGGTTCATGGCGTCAAAATCTCACGCACGGCAGCGATAGCTTTGTCGACAAGTGTTCGATCCGATGCAACCCCGTGCACCATGGACTCGCTCAGCTTCTCTTTTAGTGACTCGAGTTCGCCCAGGAAGCGGTTTTCATCCCCCCAGACCTGTCCCTGTTCATCAGACTCACCAATGATTCTTGAGATGATCTCTGCGCAACGTTCCTGAACATGATGAGTGTAGGGCGTATAAGTCCGAAACCCTTCGAACAGGCTTGCCTCTACAGATTTGCGTGCATGAGGGCTCAACTCCTCCAGTTGACGTTTTGTCATCACGAAACAATGGTCGTGCACATTGCTGGCCGAAGCGATGACGATGGGCGAATGTGTGGCAACCACAAATGAGCAGTCAAGAACCTTGGAAAATTCTCGCAGTACATGTGGGAGCTTACGTTGCCAGGCCACATGCAAGCTGATCTCCGGTTCATCCAGAAGCACCGTGGTGCCGCGTTGTACGTTGGCGACGATTTTGATCACCATTGTCAAAATCTGCTGTTCTCCCGAACTCAAGGTATTGAAAACCACAATTTCTGGGGATTCATGCCGCATGACAGCGATTTTGTATGCGCCTTTTGCCAGTGCTCGACGCTGCTCCAGCTGTTCCTGCTCTCTTTCTGTTGTGCCGAGGTCGGAGAGCGGATGAATGTCGGCCAACACCCGTTCCAGATGGTCTGAAGTGGACTTCATGTTGACGGGCACCAGATATTGTTTTGGCTGAAAGCCCAACTGATCCAGTGCCGTTTCAAAACAGCCCAGGCGTACGGGGTTATCAAAAATATCCTTGACCATGTCTCCCAATTCGCCAAGGAAGCGATTCATGTTCGGCCCGCCGCGAACATTGCGGGCGCCGGCGTAGGTGAAGTGGGATTTCAGTGGTTCCGCATTCGCTGATCTGTCGAACCTGTCGGTCGTGCCGAATGACACACCGAAGGTGTCACGTCCCTGTAAGGCGAGTGCTGTCGCAATGTCGCGCAACGCAAGGCTTTTGCCGGCGCCGTTGTCGCCTATCAGGTACACCGATTGACCGTGGGTGGCTGGCCGAAGCTTCATCAGGACTGGATCGATTTCGACTTCCGCACGCCAGGCCTCATCCTTGAACCTTTTGACGTAATCCTCGGCACGTAGCGAATAACCTTTTTCCTGCATTTGATCCTGACTGACGAAGCGGAGAAAACCGGGGATCTCGGTATCACTCTTGCCCAGTGCTTGTTCGATGAAGTCGATGATCCGTCTAGGAGCGCCCGACTCCTGCAGTATCGTTTGAGAGACCGGGCGCCCCTCGGTCCAGGTTTTCAGCAATGCACCCACCAGCGATGCGCAGGTCAAGATTTCGTCCGTCCTGGGGTTAAGGCGCAGTTGCGTTACGTCAATCTGAACGATTCGATCGGGATAGTCAGGAAAGGGCGGCGCGAAGTACCAGAGACTGTAAGTAGAAGTGGAAGTGGCCTTTGCAGTGAAACTGGTGAAGTCGATAACCGCGCGCAGTTGGTGATGAGCGATGAGCTCGTGACGCAGGTGCTCATCTTTTTTGTAGGTGTGGCGATCTTTTCCTGTAACCACGACAAACATCGGTGGTCGGCTTTTGCGACGAGCATTCGCCAAACCCTCCAGTTTGTTCTCGCGCTCAAACCATACGGGATGGTTTCCATAGGCCGCTCTGTTGATCGTAAGACTTTTATCAAAGAGCCACAGGTTAAACGCTCTTCCATTAGATGGATGGCCCTCAAACGGAATGTCATGCGCAGCGAGTCGCAGATTACGTAGAAACCGCAGGCGATGGTGCAGCTCGGGTGGCAGATCACTTTGATGATTGAAGTTGACATCCGCACGTTCCGGCATCTGCGTTTGCGTGAATACTTCACCTGTCCCGGGTTGTAGCTCAGCAATTCCTTCAAAAAAATGAGCTAATGGCATCACGTACTTGGCAACAAGCTCGTTATGCCTTTGCGATGTAGGAATGAGCCGGGCGAATAGCTTGTAAAAGAATGCATCCATTACATGTCGTCGGACGTTTTGGTCCAGATCGGTCAATTCATACATGAGCATTCCAGCAATGTGGCTGATCGCCAGAGCCAACACGCCCGCCCCCCGAGCAACACCGACCCAGTCGCAATTCATAGCCTGGGCCAGCAGGCGCCTGAGGTGCTCGAACTCCTGTTCCAGCGTGTTCGGGTTGCCGACATTTAGAATACTTGAGATCAAATCGTCCAGATTTGATGCACGATTGGGAGACCCGTAGAGGTGCGTCCTGGATTCGCTTTGCAGGATCCATGCGCCCAACATGACGAAAGTTATATCCTCCAGCTCTTCTACTGAAACACCTCTGTTTCTCGAATACTTTTCGAGCTCGCGACAAATCCGTTCTACGCGAAGCGCACCCTCCGACAGCATGTGTTTCTCCTTGAGTCCTGCCAAATCAACATTCGAGCGCAGCAATAGTGGCGCATGGTCATCATTGCAATGTTACCTGAGCGGTTGGGACGCGTCTTTGCGACGTTCGGTCGGGTAAATCCGGGTGGTGTAAACTCCCCCCGCGAAAAGTCCCGGCAGGTTGTTCGTCGGCGACCCTCAATCTCTCCAGACAAGAGACTTTCATGGCTAATCAAGACCTCAGCTTCACCCCTGATCCGGATGCAGATTCGATTTCCTCCGACGTCGTCGGTTTCAACGGCATTCTGGTTTCGACCCAGATCCCGACCCGCGCCGACGGCAGCCTGGAGCTGGGCGACATCACCCTGCAAAGCGAATGCACCCTGCAGGCGTTGAAAGTGGCGTTGGAACGGGCCGGCAGTTCGATGGATCGGGTCATGCACCTGACCATCTACCTCACCGATATGGCCGACCGTGCGGCGTTCAACGAAGTCTACCAGCGCTTCTTCGCCAAGCCGTGGCCGGTGCGCGCCGCTGTGGGCGTGGCGTCGCTGGCGGTGGAAGGCATGCGCGTGGAAGTTACCGCGATGGCTGCCAAGGCCTGATGCAATGCCATATCCAACTGTAGGAGCCTGACGAGTGCAACGAGGCTGCGATCTTTTGCTCTTGAAAATCCAAGTCGAAAGATCGCAGCGTGCCGCAGCTCCTACAGAGTCGTGTAAGTTGCCACTTGGCAGCACGGGCGTGCCGCTCGGGCGTTTCGCGGCTACAATGCGCGCCTTAACCGTGACAGCCTGACTAAAAAAACTATGTCCTTGCCCAAGCATCATCTGGAATTGCTCAGCCCCGCCCGTGACGTGGCGATTGCCCGCGAGGCGATCCTGCACGGCGCCGACGCCGTGTACATCGGTGGCCCGAGCTTCGGCGCGCGCCACAACGCCTGCAACGAGGTGAGCGAAATCGCCGAGCTGGTGGAATTTGCCCGCCGTTATCACGCGCGCATTTTCACCACCATCAACACCATCCTGCACGACAACGAGCTGGAGCCGGCGCGCAAGCTGATCCACCAGTTGTACGACGCCGGCGTCGACGCGCTGATCGTCCAGGACCTGGGCGTGATGGAACTGGACATTCCGCCGATCGAGCTGCATGCCAGTACCCAGACCGACATCCGCACCCTTGAGCGGGCGAAGTTCCTCGATCAGGCCGGTTTTTCGCAACTGGTACTGGCCCGTGAGCTGAACCTGAAAGAAATCCGCGCCATCGCCGACGAAACCGATGCCGCCATCGAATTCTTCATCCACGGCGCACTGTGCGTGGCGTTCTCCGGGCAGTGCAACATCTCCCACGCGCAGACCGGGCGCAGCGCCAACCGTGGCGATTGCTCGCAGGCCTGCCGTTTGCCGTACACCTTGAAAGACGAAAAGGGTGGGGTGATCGCCTACGAAAAACACCTGCTGTCGATGAAGGACAACAACCAGAGCGCCAACATTCGCGCGCTGGTCGAAGCCGGTGTGCGCTCGTTCAAGATCGAAGGTCGCTACAAGGACATGGGCTATGTGAAGAACATCACTGCCTACTACCGCCAACGCCTCGACGACGTACTGGAAGACCGCCCGGACCTGGCCCGCGCTTCCAGCGGCCGCACTGCGCACTTCTTCCTGCCGGACCCGGAAAAGACTTTCCACCGTGGCAGTACCGACTACTTTGTCACCGATCGCAAGATCGACATCGGCGCGTTCGACTCGCCGACCTTCACCGGCCTGCCAGTGGGCACCGTCGAAAAAGTCGGCAAGCGTGACCTGCAGGTGGTGACGCAGGAACCGCTGTCCAACGGTGATGGCCTCAACGTGCTGGTCAAGCGTGAAGTCGTGGGTTTCCGCGCCAACATCGCCGAGCCGAAAGGCGAGTTCGAAGAAGACGGCGAGAAGCGCTATCGCTACCGCGTCGAGCCGAACGAAATGCCCGAAGGCCTGTACAAGCTGCGCCCGAACCATCCGCTGAACCGCAACCTCGACCACAACTGGCAACAGGCGCTGCAGAAGACCTCTGCCGAGCGTCGTATCGCATTGAGCTGGGTCGCACGTCTGCGTGAAGAACAGCTGGAAGTGACCGCGACCAGTGAAGAGGGGATCAGCGCCAGCGTGACCCTGAACGGTCCGTTCGGTGTCGCCAACAAGCCGGAACAGGCACTGGAGCAATTGCAGGATCTGCTCGGCCAGCTCGGTACCACCCAGTACCACGCCACCGACATCAAGCTCGATGCTCCGCAGGCGTTCTTCATTCCGAACTCGCAGCTCAAGGCGTTGCGCCGTGAAGTCATCGAAGCGCTGACCGCCGCCCGTGTCGCCGCGCATCCGCGTGGCAGCCGCAAGGCTGAAACCACGCCGCCGCCGGTGTACCCGGAGTCGCACCTGTCGTTCCTGGCCAACGTCTACAACCAGAAGGCACGCGACTTCTATCACCGTCATGGCGTGAAGCTGATTGATGCGGCCTACGAGGCGCACGAAGAGGCCGGTGAAGTGCCGGTGATGATCACCAAACACTGCCTGCGTTTCTCGTTCAACCTGTGCCCGAAACAGGCCAAGGGCGTGACCGGCGTGCGCACCAAGGTCGCGCCGATGCAACTGATTCACGGCGACGAAGTGCTGACCCTGAAGTTCGACTGCAAGCCGTGCGAGATGCACATCATCGGCAAGATGAAAGGCCACATCCTCAACATGCCGCAGCCGGGCAGCGTGGTTGGCCACATCAGCCCGGAAGACCTGCTGAAAACCATCCCGCGCGCGCCACACTGAGTGACGGGCGGGCGTGGCGCTACGGTGTCACGCCTGCGCGGGCTCGCGCTCGGCCAGCTCTTCGAGCAGGTCGGCTGACGGCACAAAGAACAGACCCCCGGTGACTGCGGTGCTGAAGTCCAGCAAACGGTCGTAGTTGCCGACGGGTTTGCCGACAAACATGTTCTCCAGCATCTGCTCGATCGGTTCCGGCGAGCGCGCGTAGCCAATGAAGAAGGTGCCGAATTCACCAGCCCCCGGGCGGCCGAACGGCATGTTGTCGCGCAGGATTTTCTGCTCCTGGCCGTCCTTGGTAATCGTGGTCAGGGCGCTGTGGGAGTTGCTTGGCTTGACCTCTTCACCGAGTTCGATGTCGGCCAGCTTGGTACGGCCGATCACCTTCTCCTGAGCCTCGACGCTCAGCGCATTCCACGCCTCCATCTTGTGCAGGTACTTCTGCACCAGCACATAACTGCCGGATTCGAACGCCGGGTCTTCGTTGCCGATCAGGGTGAAGTGATCTGCCTTGCGTCCCACCGGGTTCTCGGTGCCATCGACGAAACCGATGATGCTGCGCATGTCGAAGTAGCGGAACCCCTGCACCTCATCCACCACGGTGATCGCGCCATTGAGTGCGCTGCACAATTGGGTCGCCAGTTCGAAACACAGGTCCATCTGATCGGCACGGATGTGCAGCAGGATGTCGCCCGGCGTGGCGACGGCACGACGGCCCTCGACGCCGAACTCGCGGAACGGATGCAGCGATGCCGGGCGTGGACTGCCGAACAGGGCGTCCCAGGCGCTGGCGCTGAAACCGCAGACACATGACAAGTTGCCGTCGGGCACGCGTTTGCCGACCGAACGGGTGAGAGCGGCGATGTCGCCGCACCAGCCGCGCACCTGACTGGCGGCGTCGCTGCCGGGCAGCAGCGTGGCGACGATGAAGATCGCGCTGCTGGTGATCGGGTTGCAGATCGCTTGCGGCTCGGGGGTATCCATTGATGAGGTCATAGTCGGTTCCATATGCGCGGGGCCAAGGTCGGCGCTCAGTATGAAACCAAAAACGTTTCATCGGTATCTCAGAAGCGACCCAGTCGATAGGCATCCATGGTCGGCACGCCGGAATGGGTCGAGGGAGACGCCAACTGAGCAATCATCTCAGCAGTCACCGCCGCCTGCGTCAGCCCCAAATGCTGATGCCCGAACGCGAGCAGCACCTTGCCGTCGCCGACCTTGTCGATGACCGGCAGCGAGTCCGGCAGCGACGGACGAAAGCCCATCCACGGCGTTGCGTCTTCCGCATTCAAATCATGGCGGAACAAGCCCTTGCTCAAACGGTGCAGTTGCCAGGCGCGCTCCATGAACGGCGGGCGCTGCAGGCCGGCGAACTCCACCGTACCGGCCAGGCGCAGGCCGCCGGTCATTGGCGTCATGATGAACTTGCGCTCCAGCGAGGTGACGGCGAACGGCAGGCGTCCGTGTTCGTGCGGCAACATCAGGTGATAGCCGCGCTCGGTGTCCAGTGGCATGCGTTTACCGGTCAGCGCCGCGGTGAGCTTCGCCGAATGCGCGCCACAGGCGATCAGCACCCGCCGCGCGGTGAAACGCCCCTGATCGGTGAGCAACGACACGCCATGTTCCTGCAACTGGCCACCCTGAACCTCCTGCTGGAAGAACTGCACACCGGCCGTTTTGGCCGCGCTCACCAATTCACATACCACCTGATACGGGTCGAGAAAATGCCCGGTGCGCGGGTAGAACAACCCGCCCTGAATCTGTTCGGTGAGCTGCGGTGCGCGCTCCCTTACGGCGTTGGCCGACCAGAAATCCACGGGCACCTGCTGCTGACGCATGCGCGCCTGCAAGGCCTCGACGGCGGGGCGCGACTCGGCGCGCTCGAACACCACCAGCGAACCGTCCTCCTTGAGCAGGTCGGGGCGGGCGATGCTGTGCAGCAGGCGCTTCCAGGCGTCGAGGCTGCTTTCGTTGAGCGCACGCAGGCCGGCCACGGTGCGTTGGAACGGCGCCGGGCGCAGGTTCAGCAGCAATCGGCT
This sequence comes from Pseudomonas sp. B21-051, assembly GCF_024748795.1. Classification (NCBI taxonomy): domain Bacteria; kingdom Pseudomonadati; phylum Pseudomonadota; class Gammaproteobacteria; order Pseudomonadales; family Pseudomonadaceae; genus Pseudomonas; species Pseudomonas sp. B21-051. Next base: position 3,306,536 of record NZ_CP087166.1, on the reverse strand, counting down.
GAACCACGGTATGGCACACGGCAGGTACTTCCAGTCCAGGCGTAGCGGCCCCATCGGGTCCATCAGCATCGCCGGCAGACGTTTGAGGATCGACGCGTCGGCAATCGGAAATACCTGCTCGGTGGCCAGATGGCCGGCGTTGCCGAACGAGGCGCCATGACCGGGTGGCTGGCGGTCGATGACCACCACCCGTTGACCCTGACGTGCCAGTTGCAGGGCGCAGGCGACACCGATGATGCCGGCGCCGATCACCGCGATATCGGCGTTGTCCGCTGTGAGGTTGTCGGGCATGTTCAGGCTTCCCTCTGACCGTCGAGCAAGCGCCGCAATTGCAGCGGATTCGCTTGTTTCAGCGGCGGCGGCAACAGGCTGTCGGGGAAGTCCTGATAACACACCGGACGCAGGAAACGCAGAATCGCCGCCGTACCGACCGAGGTGCTGCGCGAATCCGACGTGGCCGGAAACGGCCCGCCATGCACCATCGCATCACAGACCTCGACCCCGGTCGGCCAGCCGTTGACCAGCAGGCGTCCGGCCTTGCGTTCCAGTGTCGGCAACAAGGCCCGGGCGTGATCCAGATCGGTGTCATCCAGGTGCAGGGTGGCGGTCAATTGGCCTTCGAGGAGTTCGCAGACCTGACGGATTTCATCGTCGTTGGCGCACTGTACGATCAGTGATGCTGCACCAAAGATTTCACCTTGCAGGCGTGCGTCAGCGAGGAAGTCCTGCGCCTGGGTCACGAACAATTGCGCCTGACACTGGTTCGGGCCTTCAGCTGCCAGACCGATGGCCACGCGTTGCGCTTGCGGATGTTCAGCCAATGCGCCGACGCCAGTTTCATAGGCACGGGAGATCCCCGGCGTAAGCATGGTCTGTGCCGGGCTGCGCTGGACCCCTTCGGCGGCGGTGGCGATGAAACTGTCCAGCGCCGGCCCTTGGTGAGCGATAACCAGCCCGGGATTGGTGCAGAACTGCCCGGCGCCCTGAGTCAGCGAGGTCACAAAGCCCTGCGCCAACGCCTCACCGCGTGCGGCTAGCGCTGCGGGAAACAGCAGCACCGGATTGATCGAACTCATTTCCGCGTACACCGGAATCGGTTCCGGCCGCGCTTGCGCCGCTCGGCTCAGGGCGAGGCCGCCACTGCGCGAGCCGGTGAAGCCCACAGCCTTGATGCGCCAATCGCTGACCAACGCAATGCCGACCTCGTTGCCGGAGCCGAACAGCAGCGAAAACACGCCTTCAGGCAAACCGCATTTTTTCACTGCGCGAGTCAGCGCCTGGCCGACCAGTTCACTGGTGCCGGGATGTGCGCTGTGCGCCTTGACGATCACCGGGCAACCGGCGGCCAGCGCCGACGCGGTGTCGCCGCCCGCCACGGAGAACGCCAGCGGAAAGTTGCTGGCGCCGAACACCGCCACTGGCCCCAACGCGATTTGCCGCTGGCGCAGATCCGCACGTGCAGCGGGTTGGCGCTCGGGCTGAGCGTGGTCGACCCGCAAATCCAGCCATTCGCCGGCGCGCACGGTGCGGGCGAAGGTGCGCAATTGCCCGCAGGTGCGCCCGCGTTCGCCTTGAATCCGTGCGCGGGGCAGACCGCTTTCGGCCACCGCGCGGTCGATCAGCGCATCGCCAAGGGCTTCGATCTCATTGGCGATGGTTTCGAGAAATTCAGCGCGCGCCTCCAGGGAGGTCTCGCGATAACGATCAAAGGCTTGCCACGCCAGTGCGCAGGCCTGTACGACATGCTCTGCAGTGCCACCGGCATAGGCCGGTTCCAGCACTGCGTCGGTGACGGGATTGATCGCGCGGATCGCTTCACGGCTGCCGGCGATGGCTTGGCCGCCGATCAACATGTGGCCTGTCAGAGTCATGACGCTTCCTTGAAAAAAAGAGGTGAGGCCCCGGCATCACGCCGGGGCAGGGGTTGCGGTCAGGCGAGGTTCTGTTCCGCGGACCAGTTTTTGTACCACTGGCGGAACAGCGCGTACTGGGTCTCGGCGTAACGACGCTGGGCATCGCTCAAGGCGTCGGTTTCGTTGAAGTGCAGGGCATATTCGCGGTCGCCGTTGAGCACCATCAGGTGCTTGTAATACAGCACCAGATCGCAGCCTTCATCGAACGACGACAGCACCGCCAGCGCCGCTTCCAGTTCGCGCGCCAGGCGCCGGGCCTTGGCGTCGCCCTTGGCCGCTTGCTTGCTCAGCGCCACCAGTTGCAGCACTTCGCGCGGCAGGGCGTTGCCGATGCCGGTGATCGCGCCGGTGGCGTTGCAGTTGACGAAGCCGTGCACCACTTGCGTATCGACACCGACCATCAGGGTCACGGCATCGTCCTGCGAGGTGATGTTCTCGGCGGCGTAGCGCAAGTCGGCGCCACCGCCGAATTCCTTGAAGCCGATCAGGTTCGGGTGTTCGCGGCGCAGTTCGAAGAACAGGTCGGCGCGGGTGGCGAAGCCGTAGTAGGGGCTGTTGTAGATCACTGCCGGCAGGTTCGGCGCGGCGTTGAGGATCGCGGCGAAGTGGGCTTTTTGTGCGGTGGCCGAAGCGCCACGGGACAGCACTCGCGGAATCACCATCAGGCCATGCGCGCCGACTTTTGCGGCGTGCGCGGCATGGGACACCGCTTCACGGCTGTTGACCGCGCCGGTGCCGACGATGGTCGGTACGCCAGCGGCCACCAGGCGCGCCACGCCTTCCTGACGCTCGGCCTCGGTCAGCAGCGGCCAGTCGCCCATCGAACCGCAGTAAACCACCGCGCTCATGCCGATATCGATCAGCTCGCGACCCTTGGCCACCAGTGCGTCGAAGTCAGGTTTGCGCGCGGCGGTGCACGGGGTCATCAGCGCGGGAATGCAGCCAGTGAAGATGTTATCGCTCATTGTTGTAGCTCCTCGGGACATTCATTCAGATCGGTAGAAAGCGGGGCACTCAGATGCCCCAGGCGAAAGGGTCCTGCTCGTCGATCAGCAGGGTGGCGTCGGCGGTTATGTAGGCGCGGCCGGTGATGAACGGGCGCACGCGCTCGCCATGCCATTCGAAGCGCCCTTCGAACTGGCTGCCGGTGATGCTCGCTTGGGTCCAGACCTGGCCTTCGGCGAGTTTGCCGTCGGCGGCCAGGCACGCGAGTTTGGCGCTGGTGCCGGTGCCGCAGGGCGAGCGGTCGTAGGCTTTGCCCGGGCACATGACGAAGTTGCGGCTGTCGGCGTGGGCGTCGTCGGCAAACAGTTCGACGTGGTCGATCAGCGCGCCGTCCTCGCCGTGGATGCCATGGGCTTCGAGGGCCTTGAGCATCGCCCAGGTGTAATCAGTGAGGACTTCGACGTTGCTCATCTGCAGGTCCTGGCCGTGCTCGGAGACGAGGAAAAACCAGTTGCCGCCCCAGGCGATATCGCCGAACACGCGACCGTAACCGGGCACGTCCACCGGCACCTGTTTGCGGTAGCGCCAGGCCGGGACGTTGCCCACGGTCACCGCGCCGCTCTCGTGCAGGGTGGCGCTGACCGGGCCGACCGGGGTGTCGATCTTGTGCACGCCCGGTTCGATCTGTCCCAGGTAATGCAGCGAGTTGACCAGGCCGATGGTGCCGTGGCCGCACATGCCGAGGTAGCCGGCGTTGTTGAAGAAGATCACCCCGCAGGTGGCGTCCGGCGACACCGGCGCGCAGTACAGCGCACCGACCAGCACGTCGTTGCCGCGCGGCTCCAGCAGGCAGGCGCGGCGCCATTGATCGTGGCCTTCGCGCAAGGCGTCGCGCTTCTCGGCCATGCTGTTGCCGGGCAGCTCGGGGAAGCCTTTCATCACCAGACGTGTGGGTTCGCCGCCGGTATGGGAATCGATGATGTGCAGTCGTTTCATGGTTCGTCCCTTGAGTGAAGGTCAGGCGTGAGCAGGGCGCTGGCCCGTTGCCGAATGGGTGGAGGATTCAGCGGCTTCGCTTTCGTCGTCCTCGGTTTCCAGACGAATCAGGCGTGCCGGTACGCCGGTGGCGGCGCCCCAGTAGTAGATGCCCAGCGCGCAGACGGCGACGATCACGGTGTCGAACGGATGGCTGAGCACACCGATGCCACCGAAACTGCCGAGTTTGGAGAGGACGATGGTCACGGCGTAGAAGCCGATCAGCCACGCCGACGAGCGCACTTGCTGGCCGAGGTTGAGGTGCGCGGTCGGCACCATGCGCCCGCACAACAGGTAGATGACAAACATCAGGATTTGCAGGCCGAGCAACCACGACACGGTGCCCCAGCCCGACCAGTAGACAATCAGCGCGGCGATGATGAACGACAGCGGCCCAAGCACGCTCATGCCCTTGACCCGGAACGGACGCGGCATGTCCGGCGCGTTGCGGCGCAGTGCGGCCACCGTCACCGGAGCCACCGCATAGCTCAATACCAGCGCGGCGGAGACCACGTTGATCAGCGCTTCCCACGACGGGAACGGCAGGGTCCAGAACACCGACAGGCCTAAGGTCAGCCACAGCGCCGGGCGCGGGATGCCGGACTTCTCATCGATGCGGGTGAAAATTTTGAAGAACGTCCCGGTCTGCGCCCAGCCGTAGATCACCCGTGGCGTGGCGTTCATGTAGATGTTGCCGCAGCCACTGGGCGAGATCACCGCATCGGCCACCACCAGATACGCCAGCCAGCCGACGCCCAGTGCCAGGGCGATGTCGCGGTACGGCAGGGCCAGTTCCTTGGCGACGCCGGCCCAGCCATTGGCGAGCATTTCGGTCGGAATGCCACCGAGGAACGCGGTTTGCAGCAGTACGTAGATCGCGGTGGACAGCAGCACCGACAGGATCAGCGCGATCGGGATCGTGCGTTGCGGATTCTTCACTTCACTGGCCACGGAAATGATCGGCGTCAAGCCCAGATAAGCGAAGATCACCCCGCCAGCCGACACGGCCATTTCGATGCCGGACAGACCGAACGGCGCAAAGCCGTGCACTTCGAAATTCGCCGGTTTGAAGAAGGTGAACAGCACGCCGATCACCAGCAGCGGCACGATGAACTTGAACACGCTGACCAGATTGTTGGCCATGGCGAAGGTCTTCACGCTGCGGTAATTGAGCAGGAAAAACAGGCACAACAACCCGAACTGCACGAACCAGCCAAGCACGGTCGGGTCGCTGGAGCCGACCTTGGTCAACTCGGGAAACCACGCCGCCGCATATTGCCGCGAGGCGACCACTTCGATCGCCACCAGGCTGGAAAACGCGATCAGCGTGATGAAGCCCATCAGGTAACCGAGCAGCGGGCCGTGGGAGTAAACCGGGTAGCGCACCACGCCACCGGCACGGGGCAACGCGGCGCCCAATTCGCAGTAGACGATGCCCAGCAGCAACACAGCGAAACCACCGAGCAGCCAGGAAAAGATCCCTGCCGGGCCGGCGATGGCTGACACGTGACTGGCGGCGAACAACCAGCCCGAACCGAAGATCGCCCCCAGTCCGATGAACGTGAGGTCTATCAGTGAAAGTTGTTTCTTGAACTTGCCTTGGCCTGTCATAGCGTCGCCTTCTTGTTGGTTGTTGGAGGGGCGTGCAGTGGCGCTACAGTGAACTCATCAGGCGTTGCGCGATTGATGTTTTTTGCCGGTGACGATGACGAAATCAGCACAATGGCCAACGGCAAAGGCCCGGCTCGACAGGCTGTCGGTCATGGGGCAATCTGCGTGCAAGTGATAAAGCCGAGTGGGGAGTGAGAGGCATGCCGCAGAACGCGTTTGCGATCCTGAGCCAGCACAACGAAACGAGCCGACCGCAGAGCCTCGACGATCTGCTCGCCAGCATGGCGCTGTTGTTGCCGATGCTCGACGTGATTCCCAACGCGGCGATCTTCATCAAGGATCCGCAGGCGCGCTACGTCATGGCCAACCAGACGCTGGTGCAGCGCTGCGGTTTGAAAGACCTGCGACCGTTATTGGGCAAGACCAGCGCCGAGGTGTTTCCGGCACAATTGGGCCCGGGCTACACCGAGCAGGATCGGCGCGTGCTGGAAGAGGGGTTTGTACTGGAGGATCAGCTGGAGCTGCATCTGTACGGCAGCCGCGAACCGGGCTGGTGCCTGACCCACAAGCGTCCGCTGTACGACCGCGATAACCGGATCATTGGCCTGGCGGGGATTTCTGTTGACCTGCAAACCGCCAGCGAAACCCATCCGGCGTATCAGCGGCTGGCGGCGGTGGATGAATACATCCGGGCGAACTTCAATCAGCGCGTCAGCCTGAGCGAACTGACGCGCATCGCGGGAATTTCAGTGGCGCAACTGGAGCGTTACTGCAAGCGCGTGTTCCACCTGACGCCGCGCCAGATGATCCAGAAAGTCCGTCTTGAGCATGCGCATCGCTTGTTGCACGGCGAGTTGCCGATAACCGAAGTGGCGCTGCAGTGCGGCTATACCGACCACAGCGCGTTCACCCGGCAGTTCAAGGCGTCGACCGGATTTACCCCGCGCCAGTATCGGTTGGCGACAGCGCCCTGAGGCTTGCCCGTCAGGCCTTGACCCAGCGCTGCCGGCTCCAGGCACTCAGCGAATCCACGCCCAGCACCAGAATCAGCATCGCCAGAATCACCGTACTCGCCTGCGCTTCCTGAAACAGGCTGAGGCTGACATACAGCATCTGCCCCAAACCACCGGCGCCGACGAAGCCCAGCACGCTGGCCATGCGGATGTTGTTTTCCCAGCGATACAGGCAATACGCGAGCAATTGCGGGGCAAGGTTGGGCAGGGTGCCGTAGCAGAAGGCGAGCACTGGGTTGCCGCCCTGCAAGCGGATCGCTTCGGCAGGTTCCGGCGGGGTGTTTTCCAGCGCTTCGGCGAACAACCGGCCGAGCACCCCGGTGGTGTGCAGGGCCAGCGCCAGGGTGCCGGCATTCGGGCCGAGGCCGGCGGCGAGCACCATCAACGCCGCCCACACCAGTTCCGGAATCGCCCGCAGACCGTTGAGCAGCAGCCGCGAAGCGCTTTGCAGCGGCCAGCCAAAACGCCCGGCGGCAGGCAGCGCGAGGAGGATGCCGAACACCGCTGCGAGCAGCGTGCCGAGGGCCGACATGGCGAGGGTTTCCAGCGCGCCCTTGAGGATTGCCTGCAAATGCGTGGCGCTCAGGTCCGGGCTGAGAAAGCGCTGCGCGTAGGCACCCATCTGCTTGAGGCTGGTGGCGCTGCCGAGTTCACCGAGGTCGAGTTCGAGGTAGCCGAACGAGGCGATGACCGCTACGCCAATGCCGGCAATCAGCAACAGATTGATCAGGCGATTCATGTCAGCCTCCAGCGCAGCAGGCGGCTGAGTTGGTCGGCGCCGAGCACCAGAATCAAGAAAGTCAGCAACATGCTCGCCACTTCACCGCTGGCGAACATGCGCAGCGACAGATCGATCTGCTGGCCGAGGCCACCGGCGCCGACAAACCCCATCACCACCGAGGCACGAATCGCGCACTCCCAGCGATACACCGTGTACGACAGCAGCTCCGCCGCGACATTCGGCAGAATCCCGTAGGCAAACGCCGCGAGTCGTCCGCTGCCGGCCTGCATCAAGGCATGCGCCGGACGCTGGTCGGTGGACTCGAAGATTTCCGCGTAGACCTTGCCGAGCATGCCGCTGTAGGTGATGGCGATCGCCAGCACACCGGCCGCCGGGCCGAGGCCCACGGCACGCACGAACAGCAGCGCCCAGACGATTTCTGGCACGCTGCGCAAGAAGATCAGCAGCCCGCGTACCGGCCAACGCAGCAAGCGCCCGAGCCGACTGGGAATGCCGCCACGAGAGGCGGCAGACAACGACAGCGCGCGGCTGGCAATCAGGCTGGCCGGCACCGCCAGCAGCAACGCCAACGCCATGCCGGCGGTGGCAATGGCCAGGGTTTGCAGGGTGGCCTTGAGCAGTAACTGGAGAAAATCGTGGTCATGCGCCGGTGGCCAGAATCCGGAGATGAAGCGGCCCATTTCGGTCTGGCTGTCGCTGTGCAGCAGCACGCCAAGGTCCAGTTCGCTGAGCTGGATGCCCGGCCACAGCAGGGCAATCGCCAGAAGGGTCAGCAGTAATCGCGGCGCGGCCGCCGGGTCGCGTGAATCGGCCTTCAGCATCGCGGGATCTGCACAATCAGCGGCGCACTGGGCGTTGTCGGGCTTTGCAATTGCTCGTTGACGTACAGCGTATCGAGCATCTCGCGGCTGACCTGTTCGGCCGGGCTGTCAAACAGGATCTGGCCGTCGCGCAAACCGATGATGCGCGGAAAGTGTGCCAGCGCCAGTTCCACTGCATGCAGGCTCGCCACCAGCGTGACGTTATGTGCCCGGGCATGCTGCGAGAGGATCGACAGGGTGTGCCCGGCCAGCACCGGGTCCATCGCCGACACCGGTTCGTCCGCCAGCAGAATCTCCGGTGCCTGATACAGCACCCGGGCAATGCCTACGCGCTGCAATTGGCCGCCGGACAATTGCTGGCAGTAAGCGAAGAGTTTTTCGCCCAGATCCAGACGGGCGAGGGCCGCGCGGGCGCCGGGGATGTCCGTGGGATGCAGCAGATTCAGCAGGCTCTTGCCCAAACTCCACTGGCCGAGTTTACCGGCCAGCACTGCCGTCACCACCCGTTGGCGCGGCGGCAGCGGTGGGGCTTGATGCACCAGGCCGATGCGCGCACGCAGGCGTTGCCGTTGACGAGTGGAGAGGTGCCAGGGATGTTCGCCCAGCACCTCGATTTCGCCGCTGCTGGGGCGCAACGCGGTGGCCAGCAGATTCAACAGACTCGACTTGCCGGCCCCGGAAGGACCGATGATCGCCACCTGCTCGCCCGCGCCAATCTGCAGGTCGACGCCGCGTAGCGCATCGACCCCGTTGGCGTGGTGCAGGCGGGCTTGTTTGAGGCTCAGGGTCATTTCAACAGATCGGCAGCGCGAGCGGCTTCCTCGATGCCCTTGTAGTTCTCGGGCTTGGTGTCGATGAAGCGGCTGGCCGCCTGCAGATCAAGAATCTTCTTCTGCTCCGGGTTGGCCGGGTCGAGGTCGAGGAAAGCTTTCTTGATCTTCGCCGCCAGCGCCGGGTCGAGGGTGCCGCGCACGGTCCAGTTGTAATCGAAGTAGGCCGGGGTGGTGGCGAACACGTGGACCTTGCTGGTGTCGACTTTTCCGGCGTCCACCAGTTTCTGCCAGACGCTGGCGTTGAGCACACCGGCATCGACCTTGCCCGCCTGGACCCAGGCGACGGTGGCGTCATGTGCACCGGAGTAGGCGACGCGACTGAAATAGGCTTCAGGCTTGATGTTGTCGTTCTTCAACATGAAGTAACGCGGCATCAGGCTGCCGGACGTCGACGAGACGGAGCCGAAGGCAAAGGTCTTGCCCTTGAGGTCGGCCAGGCTCTTCACGTTCGGGTCGGCGCTGATGAATTTGCTGGTGAACTGCGCATCCTGCTCGCGCTGCACCAGCGGGATCACCGGGGTGGTGGCGTCGGTCTTCAGGCGTGCCTGAACAAAAGTGAAACCGCCCAGCCAGGCCATGTCGAGGCGGTCGGTCGCCAGGGCCTCAACCACCGCCGGATAGTCGGCCACGGGAACGAACTGCACCTTCATGCCCAACTGCTGCTCCAGGTACGCACCCAGCGGCTCGAACTTGCGCAGCAATTCGGTCGGGGCTTCATCGGGAATCGCGCTGACCCGCAACACATCGGCGGCATGCGCCACCAGAGCAGAAAAAGACAGGGCCAGACCAGCAGTCAGTGCCAGGGTTCGTTTGAGCATGGAAATCTCCGTTTCATGAGCGTCGCATTCTAAGCGCCACCGGGCGCGGTGTCGCGCGCGGACGCTCAATCAGGTTAGACGAAACGGCGAGGTTATACGCAGGCGCAGGTGTATGCGCCAGAGTCGACATGATTGGCCTGCGGGAGAAGTTTATCTTCCTGATTCGCTGTCAGCCTTTTCCGACGCTGGCGGTGTCGGCGGTCTGCCTCGTAAATGACCAGGGAGGGGCACTCAAGACTTGGCTGTGCCCTTTTTCGAAACGGGTCTATAGGCATTCAGATCGACATCTATTTCATGCTTGTTGAGCTTCTGATCACCCACCTGCGCTGTATAGAACCTTGCGTATTGCCTATCAATCTCCAGCAGTCCCCGGATACTTTTGTATTTTTTGTTCAGTAGCAGTTTGATGTGCTCCCACTTGGGTTTCCCGTGATTCTTGACGTAATCGACGTTTTTCAACGGTTTGAAGTAGTTGATCAGTTCGGCTTCGGTAATGGTGATCGCTTCGGACTTTGTAAGCGTTTTCAACTCCTTATTCGAAGTGAGATCGAGGCTTCGCATCCTGAACCCAAACAAGTGAATGATGAGCGACTCGTATTCGTTTCTGGCGAGTTCGCTATTCAGCTCGTTCAGCGTGGTGTGCGGAAACAGCCTTTCAAATGGCTCTTGCTCCGTTTTTCCGATGTAGGCGATGCGCTGATTGCCCACATCAAGACCAAAGTGGTTGACAATCTGATCAATGGTCAGCCGGCAGTTTGCCCGGCCTTCAGCCCCGGGCAACAGGCTGTAATTCACCTCTTCGGTTTTTGTGGTGTCCCACATGGCGTTGTTCAAGGCATGAAAATCAGGATGGTTTTTCCTTGAATCAACGGCTTTTTTATCGTCTGTGACGGCATCCCAAAAAGGATCGAAAATTTTTATCTCGTAACGTGTGTCGTGATCGACTTCGACTTCCCGGGAATAAATGCCAAGCAGGATTTTCAGCGCAAAGCGTTCACTGAGCCATGTCTTGGCATACGCGCGTATCGTCGCCAGATAAAGCTGTCGCTTGACCTTTTTTTGGGGAAGGTAGCGTTCCAGTAGAAGGTATCGGAGGAACGTGTCCCGGTCGGGAAACCTGCTCATGAATCCAGGCAGAGAGTGCAGCATATCGACCAAGGGGAAGGAGCACTGCAAATAGCGGAATGTCCTGCTTTCGGGGTCGCCGATTTCCACTTCACACTGAAGGTCGCCGTTTAGAGTAACTCTGGTCTTTTTGGGGTTGAACCGACAGACGTTCATGACCGAGAGAAAGTAGATGTTGGCATCTTGATAGTGTTTATGAGCCAGACGAAGCTTTCCCTGTTCACCGTACATTTGTTCGGGGGTTAGAAAGGCCCAGCTTGGCCCGTCAAAGTGGAAAATTTTCATACGTTGTCATCCATAACACTGAATTAAGGCGGTTGGCCACCATCGTCCTTGAACCCTGCAAGCGGTTGCAAGCATAAACGCTAAAGTTTTCAGGAAGCCGTCGCCTCAAGATGGGCTTGCGTCATTTCTCTAAACAACCATTCACTGAAACTGCGCGCCATCGGATCACTCTCACTGTCACGATGGGTCAACAGCGCCCAGTTCGGGCCACGAATGGTTTGCTCCACCAACGGTTGCAGCAACCCCGTGTCCCGCGCCTGACGGCTGAGCAACTGGCTGACCAGCGCAATCCCCAGCCCCGCCGCAGCGGCATCGAGCAATAAGCCCGGATCGGAAAAATTCAGCCCCTGATCCTGCTGCCCGACATCGACCCCGGCCTCCACCGCCCAGTGGCTCCAGTCCATTTCCCGTTCGCCGTGCAGGGTCGTGCGTTGCGCGGCAGGTTGCGCCAACACGCTGGGGTGACACGCCGGAAACAGGCGGTCGGCATGCAGCACCTTGAAGTTGCATTCAGCCTGGGAGCTGATGTCGTCGCGCACCGCCAGATCGATGGTTTGCGTGGCCATGTCCGGCACCTCGTCGGTGCTGAAAATCCACAGATCGACTTGCGGATGCTGACGCCGAAAATCTGCCAGACGCGGCAGCAGCCAGTGCCGGGCGAACGCCGGCGTGGTGTTGAGCACCAGTTGATTGGGTTTCTGATATTGGCCCAGACGGCGGATGCCGACCGCCAGTTGCTGGAGCATCGCCTGCGTGGTGCTGAGCAGATCGTGGCCGGCATCGGTCAGCGACACGCTGCGACCGCTGCGAAAGAACAGCGGTTGTTCGAGATACGCCTCAAGGCTGCGGATCTGCTGGCTGATCGCCGATTGGGTGAGGCTCAGCTCATCGGCGGCCTTGTGAAAACTGCCGAGGCGCGCAGCCGCTTCGAAGCCGCGCAGGGAGCTGAGCGGCGGCCAGTGCTTGAGCATATCGATAAGTTCCTCTAATCAGTTGTGCGCTAAATCCATCGTTTGTTGCTGCGATTTCTGCGCCGTAGCATTCGCCTCATGCCAAATCCCGGCAATCTCCATTGAACACAATGGCTTAATCGAGAGGTGCTTGTCATGCCGCGCAACGAGAATAACAACAACGCTTGGATGATGCCTGCCGAATGGGTGACGCACGCGGCGACGTGGATGGTCTGGCCGCATAACCAGGCGCTGTGGGAGTCGGGCTGGCGCGTGACATTGCCACAGGTGCAAGAGGACTTCGCTCGGGTCGCCAACGCCATCGCGCGATTCGAGCCGGTGAAAATGGTCGTTGATCCCTCGGCGGTAGCGAGCGCCAAAGCCCTGTGCGGGCCGAACATCGAGCTGATCCCGCTGGCGGTCAACGACAGCTGGTGCCGCGACTCTGGCCCGAGCTTTGTCTGCCACCCGCAACAAGGGCTGGCCGGTGTCAGCTGGCGCTTCAATGCCTGGGGCGGCAAGTCGGCGCATGAGCTGGACGAAAGCCTCGCGCGGCGCGCACTCAATCATCTGGGGCTGGAATGCTTCGGCACGCCGTTGAGCAACGAGGGCGGGGCGATTCATGTCGACGGCGAGGGCACGCTGATCACCACCGAGTCGGTGCTGCTCAACCCCAATCGCAACCCGGGCATTGGCAAGGCCGAAATGGAGGAGATTTTCAGCCGTTTGCTCGGCGTGAAGAAAACCATCTGGCTGCCGGGCGACCCGGACTACGTCACCGGCGACATGACTGACGGTCACGTTGATGGCGTATGCGCCTTCGCCCGTCCCGGCGTGTTGCTGGTGGATGCGACCCACGACCAAAGCTCGGTGTACGCCGAAGTGGTCCGCGAAAACCGTCGTGCGCTGGAGCTGGCGACCGATGCACAGGGCCGCAAGTTCGAGCTGATCGAACTGTTCGAAGCCAGCGAAGCGGTGGACAGCGACGCCGAAGTGTTCTGCGCCTCGTACACCAATTTCTACATCGCCAACGGCGCGATCATCATGCCGGCCTACGGCATCGAGGCCGACGAGGCGGCGGCCAAGGTGCTGGTTCAGGCATTCCCCGGACGCGAAGTGGTGCCGGTGCGCATCAATCATCTGGCCCATGGCGGAGGCGGGGTGCATTGCATCACCCAGCAGCAACCGGCCTGGCCAGTGGAGGGTTGAGCGATGAGCCATCTGACCATCGCCACCACCCAGATGCCGTGCACCTGGGACCTGCCGCGCAACCTCGATCAGGCCGAGCAACTGGTGCGGGAGGCCGCCGCGAAGGGCGCGCAGGTGATCCTGTTGCAGGAGCTGTTCGCCACGCCGTATTTCTGCATCGAACAGAGCCACAAACATCTGGCGCTGGCCGAGGAGTATCGCGAAAGCCGTGTGCTGCAGCGCTTCGCCGCGCTGGCCAAAGAGCTGGGCGTGGTGCTGCCGCTGAGCTGGTTCGAGAAGGCCGGCAATGCGTATTTCAATTCGCTCACCGTGGCCGATGCCGACGGGCGCCTTTCGGGGGTGTATCGCAAGACCCACATCCCCAACGCCATCGGCTATCAGGAGAAGGAGTATTTCAGCCCCGGCGATAGCGGTTTCCGCGTTTGGGACACCGCGTTCGGTCGCCTCGGCGTGGGTATCTGCTGGGATCAGTGGTTTCCCGAGACCGCGCGTTGCCTGGCGTTGATGGGCGCTGAAGTGTTGCTGTTTCCCACGGCCATTGGTTCCGAGCCGGGCTGTGCAGCACTGGATTCTCGTGACCACTGGCAGATGACCATGCGCGGCCATGCCGCCGCCAATCTGCTGCCGGTGGTGGCGGCAAACCGGGTCGGGCGCGAAGTGGCGACCACCGATCCGTCGCTGCAAATGCGCTTCTACGGCTCGTCGTTCATCAGCGATCACAAAGGCCAGTTGCTGGCCGAAGCCGACCGCGACAGCAGCGGGGTGCTGGTGCACAGCCTCGATCTCGACGCGATGCGCGAAGAGCGCCTGAGCTGGGGCATCTACCGCGACCGCAGGCCGGACATGTACGGCGCGCTGCTCAGTCAGGATGGTCGCAATCTTCATGCACGCTGGAACGCTCAAGGGGTTTGATATGGCTAAGCATCAAAAACGACTGCTCGGCGTTCTGGGCCTGGCGCTGACCTGCGTGATTCCGTCGCTGCATGCCGAGGACAAGACCCTGCGGCTATACAACTGGGCCGATTACTTTGCCGAAGACACGCTGAGCCGCTTCACCGCCGAAACCGGGATCAAGGTGATTTACGACGTCATGGACGGCAGTGAAACCCTCGAAGCGAAGATGCTCTCTGGCGGCAGCGGCTATGACCTGATCTTCCCCGGCGACACTGTGGCCGAGCGCCTGATGCGCGCCGGCAGCCTGCTGCCGCTGGACCCATCGAAGCTCACGGAGATGGCCGACATCGAACCCGGTTTGCAGAAATTGCGCAGCCATTATGAACACTCAAGCAAAGCCACCGTGCCCTACACCTGGGGCACCATCGGCCTGACGTACAACGCGGCGCAGATCAAGCAGCGCATGACCGACGCACCGGTCAACAGCCTGGACATGCTGTTCAAACCGGAGCTGGCGGCGAAGTTTGCCGACTGTGGAATTTCGCTGATCGACTCGCCGGATGAAGTGCTGGCGGTGGTGCTCAATTATCTGGGGCGCGATCCGCGCAGCGCGAAACCGGTGGATCTGGCGGCGGCCAGTGAGGTGCTGATGAAGTTGCGGCCTTATGTGCGCAAGTTCCAGTCGCAACCGGTGACCGATCTGGTCAACGGCAACCTGTGCCTGTCGCTGGGTTACAGCGGCGACATGACCCAGGCCCAGCGCACCTCGGACAGCGCTGGCAAGACCACGAAATTTGAGTATCGCATCCCCCGCGAAGGCACCACGGTGTGGATGGACACCATGGCGATCCCGGTCGATGCGAAACACCCGGAGTACGCCTACGCGTTCATCAACTTCGTGATGCGCCCGCAGAACATGGCCGCAATCAGTAACTTCACCGGTTACCCGACTTCCAACGCCAAGGCGCGGGCCGGCGTCGATGCGGCGATGCGCAACAACCCGGACATCTACCTCGACGAGGCGACCTATGCTCGATTGATCCCGGGCAAGGACATTCCCCAGGCCGACATGCGCGCACGGATGCGCACCTGGACCAAATTCAAAACCGCCACCCACCCATGATTCAACGGCCGGCGCCCGGTCGCCGGCCCTTTTCAGGAAAACCAGAGATGTCGACACGTCGTGAGTTCATCAAACAGCTATCGGTCGCTACAGGTGTCAGCGCCGCAGTCATGGGTCTCGGGCTGGCGCCGGGCAGACTACTGGCGGCCAGTGCGGGGGATTGGTTCATGCCCGACGAGGGTGACAGGCACGAACGCGCCTTCATTGCTTTCGGCGCACAGGATGCGATCTGGGAAGATTTCACCGCCGATGTGCAGGCAGCACTGGGTCGCATCGCCCGCACCATCGCCCGCTATGAGCCAGTCACGGTGTTGTGTCGCAGTGGCGAACGCAGCCTCGCCGAAGAATATTGCGGCACCCGCAACGTCACCTACGTGACCGCCGCGCTTGACGACATCTGGATGCGCGATATCGGCGCCAATTTTGTCATCGATGACAAAGGCGGGCTTGGCGCGGTGGACTTCAATTTCAACGGTTGGGGCAACAAGCAGCGGCACAGCAAGGATGCGAAAATCGCTGCGCGACTGGCCGCCGACGCACAGGCGACGTACCTGCGCAGTGAACTGGTGGGCGAGGGCGGTGGTATCGAGGTCGACGGCCACGGCACCGGGATCATGACCGAGAGCAGCTGGATCAACAGCAACCGCAATCCCGGCTGGAGCAAGGCCGATGTCGAGGCTGAATTGAAGGAGCGTCTGGGCCTGCGCAAAATCATCTGGCTGCCGGGGATCAAGGGCAAGGACATCACCGACGCCCACGTCGATTTCTATGCACGGTTCATCAAGCCCGGTGTGGTGATCGCCAACCTCGACAGCGACCCTGAATCCTACGATCACCAGGTCACGCTGGCGCACCTGGAAATTCTCAAGAAAGCCACCGACGCTGACGGTCGCCCGCTGCAAATCCACACGATTTCACCGCCACTCAAGCCGCGCCAGAGCAAGTTCAACCAGAACAACCCGGATTTTGCTGCGGGTTACATCAACTACTTCGTGATCAACGGCGCGATCATCGCCCCGGAGTTCGGTGACAAGGAGGCCGACAAAAAGGCTTATGACCTGTTATCGAAGCTGTACCCGGAGCGCAAAGTCGAGTTGCTGAACATCGATGCGATTGCTGCCGGTGGCGGCGGGATTCACTGCGTGACCAGTCATCAGCCGCAAGCGTGATTGACTCTTTGGCCCATCGAGCCAACTATCGGCGCATAACAACATGACCGATGGGCCAGACCTTGATCGAACGACGTCAATTCAGCGGAGGCATGAAGGGCAAAAACCTCCGCTATCTGAATGAGCAATCTGCAGATTCACGCCTCACCCGCACGGGTTTTCTGTTGCTGGAACACTTTTCGCTGCCGGCCTTCACCCAGGCGCTGGATACGATCATCACTGCCAACCTGTTGCGCGCCGGACTGTTCAGCTCGCGCACGTTCGGGCTGGGCGAGGGTGAGGTGATCAGCGATCTGGGGCTGGTGATTCGTCCGGATGCGCGAATTGATATGGCCAGTCTTGCGGATCTGGACTTGCTGGTGGTGTGTGGCGGCTACCGCACTGAGCTGAAGGCCAGTGAAGAGTTGATCAACCTGCTGCGCGCGGCAGCGGAACGCGGCGTCAGTCTGGCCGGTTTGTGGAACGGTGCGTGGTTTCTCGGCCGCGCCGGACTGCTTGATGGCTATCGTTGCGCGATCCACCCGGAACATCGTCCGGCGCTAACGGAAATTGCCAAAGCCACCCAGGTCAGCAGTGAACCTTATGTGATCGATCGCGACCGGCTCACGGCTTCCAGTCCGTCCGGGGCTTTCCATATGGCGCTGGACTGGATCAAGGGGTTGCATGGCAAGGCGCTGGTCGAAGGCATCGAGGACATTCTGGCGTTCGAGGAGTCGCGGTATCGGCGGATCAAACCGGATGAAAACCTCTGCGTCAGCGCACCGTTGCGCGAGGTGGTCAAACTGATGGACGCCAATCTCGAGGAGCCGCTGGAGCTGGAGCAACTGGCGGTGTATGCCGGGCGCTCGCGGCGGCAGTTGGAGCGCTTGTTCAAGGAGCAACTTGGCACCACGCCGCAGCGCTATTACCTGGAATTGCGCATCACCGAAGCCCGGCGCCTGTTGCAGCACACCGAGCTGTCGCAGATGGAAGTGCTGGTGGCCTGCGGTTTCGTTTCGCCGAGCCATTTCAGCAAGTGCTACAGCGCGTTTTTCGGTTATCGTCCGTCCAGGGAAAAACGCCTGGTCAAATAGACCGAGGCGTTTTCTGCGTTCGGCCTCAGAGGTGATCGGCGTCGATCACCGCCTGAGCAAACGCCTGCGGATCTTCTTGCGGCAGGTTGTGGCCGATGCCGCCGTTGATCAGGCGGAACTGGTACTTGCCGGTGAAACGCTTGGCGTAATCCTCGGGTGCCGGGTGCGGCGCGCCGTTGGCATCGCCCTCGAGGGTGATGGTCGGCACGCTGATCGGCGGGGCGCTGGCGAGTTTCTGTTCCAGCGCCGCGTATTGCGGTTCGCCCTGCACCAGGCCCAGACGCCAGCGGTAATTGAACACGGTGATCTCGACGTGATCGGGGTTTTCCAGCGCTTTGGCGCTGCGGTCGAACGTGGCGTCATCGAAGGCCCATTTCGGTGAGGCGAGCTGCCAGATCAGCCTGGCGAAGTCGTGAGTGTTTTTGCGGTAACCGTCACGGCCACGTTCGGTGGCGAAGTAGAACTGATACCACCACTGCAATTCGGCCTTGGGCGGCAACGGATTTTGCCCGGCAGCCTGATTGCCGATCAGGTAGCCGCTGACCGAGACCAATGCCTTGACCCGTTCCGGCCACAGCGCCGAGACGATATCCGCCGAGCGCGCGCCCCAGTCGTAACCACCGAGCACCGCTTGCTTGATGTTCAGTGCATCCATGAAGTCGATCACGTCGCTGGCCAGCGCAGCAGGCTGACCGTTGCGCATTGTCTGATCGGAGAGGAAATGCGTGTCGCCATACCCCCGCGCATACGGCATCAGCACCCGATACCCCTTGGCGGCGAGCAACGGCGCGACCTCGTCATAACTGTGAATGTCGTACGGCCAGCCGTGCAGCAGAATCACCACCGGCCCCTGCGCCGGGCCGGTTTCGGCGTAGGCCACATCCAGCAGTCCGGCCTTCACATGCTTGAGCGGGCCGAACGGCGAGGGTGCGGAATAGCTGACGCTGTGCTCGTCGGTTGCCGGTTGCGCGGCGGCGGCCGTTGGCATTTGAGTTGCCGCCAGCGCACCGAACAGCGCCACGGCGAGGATGTTCATACGGTTGGATGCTGCGTTTTTCATGCTGAAGTCTCCTTGGCAATCCTGTCGGGGGCAGGTGCGGGCTGAGCCCGGCAAACCTTGCAGGCATTTGAACGCCGGGACGTATCTGGCCCATGTCGAAAAAGCGCGATGATTCAAGTTCATGTATCGCCGGGGCGTCTGTACACACTGTGATACACAGCCGGTGTGCTTTGTATGGCCGTGTATCCAGCATTGCGCGCGATACACGGCGAGACCAAACCCGGGTTTTTCGACACGTCGCCGCTACACCCGGCAGTCACAGTGCAGGCCTTCACACCATGACTGTCGAGAGGGCAATTGCATGCAACGCACACTGATTCTGGCCACTGTGGCCGCACTGGTTTCATTCAACGGCCTGGCACAGGCGGCGGACGCTCAGGCCATGAGCTGGCAGCAGGGCCTGAGCCGTACCGACCTGATTCGTCAGGACCTGGGCGACACGGATCGCGAGGTGATACAGGCACGTATCAATTTCGAACCGGGTGTCACCGCGCCGCGGCATGCGCATCCGGGTGTCGAGGTGGCGCACGTGCTCAGCGGCACGCTGGAGTATCAGCTGGAGGGGCAGCCAGCAGTCACGCTAAAGGCCGGCGACTCGCTGTTCATCCCGGCAGGCGTGGCCCATGTGGCGAAGAACGTCGGCCAGGACAAAGGCGTCGAACTGGCGACCTATGTGGTGAAAAAGGGCCAGCCGCTGCTGGAGCTGAAGCCGTGACCGGGCTTATCTGGCGCGCAGCAACTTGCGGTAGTCCACCGGCGAAATCCCGCGGGCCTGACGGAAGGAATGGCTGAAAGAACTGGCCTGCGAGTAACCCAGCATCAGGGCGATGTTCATGATGCTGGTCTCGGTCCGGCGCAGGTAATGGTCGGCCAGTTCCATGCGCATGGTTTCCAGCACCTGATTGAAGTTTTCTCCTTCGGCGGCCAGTTTGCGCTGCAAGGTGCGCGGCGAAATCGCCAGCTGCCGGGCCAGACTTTTCAGGCTGAAATCGCCGGTCGGCAACTGTTCGGTGAGCAGTGCGCGCAAGCGGTCGGTCACGGAAAATGCCGGGTACGTCAGACACAGCTGCCAGTCGGCCTCCAGCAGCATGCTGCGGTGCATGCGCGGGTCGGCGCCCTGGATCCGCGTCGAGAGCGTCGATTCGGCAAACACCAGCGCATTGCAACCGGCCTCGAATTGCACCGGACAGCCAAAGAAGTGTTCATACAGCGCCGGTTCGCCCACCGCCGGATGCATCATCCGCACTTCCAGCATTGGCTGATTGCTGGCGATCAACCAGCGGCCGAACGCTGCCCAGCCAACCATCAGGGCTTCCTGATGCAGGGCGCAGTAAGGCTCCAGCTCACTGATGCGTTGATCTTCGAGCGTCACGCGGCCGTCGCCGATGACGATTCGGGTCTGGCTGGACGGGCTGTCGTAAACGATCTTGCCGAATCGCAGAATCATGTTCAGCGACTCGCCCAGTGTCGCGCTGGTCATCAGCACATAACCCAGCACGCCATAGGTGCCCGGGCGCACGGCGGCGCCGACCAACAGGCCGAAATGCGGCAGGTTGCTGCTGAGCGCCGCCAGTTCCAGCAAGGCACGCAGTTGGCGCATGGGAATGCGCACGATCGAGTCGGACAACTGTTCGCGTGAGAGTCCGGTCTGCTGCAACAGCCAGTCGCCATCGCAGCCGTATTGTTCGGCGACATCAAGGACGTGGTTCACGAAGGCAGCGCTGGAAGTGGCGGGTCGCATGGGGGGAGGGGAAGTCCGGTAATCCGGTGATCTTGCTTTTCCGAAAGGTGAAGAAAGCGACGTCGCCAAGGCGCGCGGCGTCAATAGACCCTACATGCGCCCGATCACCGGAATGCCGGTACCGGTGACCGCCGACGCTTGCTCCGAAATCAGAAACAGAATGACCGCCGCCAGTTGCGCCGGTGTCACCCAGCGCTGATGCTCGGCGTCGGGCATGGCTTCACGGTTTTGCGGGGTGTCGAGAATGCTCGGCAGCACGGCATTGACCGTGATGCTCATGTCTTTGAGCTCTTCGGCGAGGCTTTCGGTCAGGCGCAGTACGCTGGATTTCGACGCAGCGTAAGCGCCCATGCCCAGTCCGGCCTTGGCCGCCATGCTCGCGCCGATATTGACGATGCGTCCCGCCGAGGACTGCAGCAGCAATGGCAGCAAGGCTTTGCTGGCGTTCAATGCGGTTCGAAGGTTCAGCGAGTAGAGCCGATCCCAGGCCTCTAGCGCACCGCCCAACAACGGTTCCCACGCATAGCCGCCGGCGCCGTTGACCAGGGCGTCGAGGCGACCGAAATAGCGGTTGATCTGGTGGGCGACTGCCTGGCAATCGGCGAGGGAGGTCAGATCGATGCCGGACAGGACCAGTCGATTGTGGGAGCTGGGCAGTGTAATCATCGCCCGATCGATCAGCACCAGATCTGCGCCCTGGGCTGCGGCCATGTCCGCCAGGGTCTCGCCGAGATTCCCCAGGGCGCCGGTAATCGCCACAACGCGCCGTGAGAGTGACTGAGTCATCAAGAGTCCTTTCCTTTTTAAGGGCGCATACTCTAATGATATCGGTGGCCGGTGGCATGCTTTTGGATGTCAACTTGTTGTGCAAAAGTGCCAAAATTTTATGCTTGGCAAAACAAGGGGAAAGGGTCGTGAAACAGGCGTCAGAAAGTTGGCTTCAGGCTCGTGGCGCCAAGCGGATACTGAAAGCCTGGCGATGGTTTGGTCTGGCATTCTTGTCGTTGTTTCGCCAAGCGCAAATTCTTTCCTGAAGTCTGCAGCACGCTTTTTCCGGACAAGCAGCGCAAATTGGAAGTACGTTTTTTTACGCGACATAATCTGTTGCTGCAGCAAGCCAGTGCTACTTGTATCCTTGCGCGCGACAAGGACACGCGGCTGCAGTCATCGAGTCGGTGACCAGCCGCAGGAACGGAAACCGGACTTTCCCAAAGGTAGTAATGTGAAGCGTGATACCCGCCTGGTTGTGCTTTTGTTGTTGGTGATCGGTTGTTCCCTTGCGTCACTGACGGTGTGGAAAGTGGTGGCCTCTCGAGAGCGCGCGCTGGAGGAAGTCAACGTTCATGGCTTGAACCTGACCCAGGCTCTGGCGACTTACTCCGAAGGCATCGTCCGCCAGAGTTCGTTGCTGCTGCTCGGACTCGTCGAACGCCTGGAAACCGAAGGCAGCGGCCCCGCGCAGATCCAGCGTCTGAGCGCACTGGTCAATCGTCAGGAGCCGCTGATGCCGCAGCTCAGCGGCATCACCATCTACGACAACCAGGGCCGTTGGCTGATGTCTTCCAATCGACCGATCCCGGCCGGGGCCAACAGCAGTGATCGCGTCTACTTCATCCATCATCGTGACGACCCGAGCCGCGAAACCTTTATCGGTCCGCCGATCCAGAGCCGCTCCAATCAGGAGTGGGTGATCACTGTCAGTCGCCGTTTCAATGATGCGCACGGCGAGTTTGCCGGGGTGGTGGCGGTGACCCTGGGAATCGAAAACTTCCTGCGCCTGTTCGGCAAGATCGATGTGGGGCAGGAGGGGGCCATCGGCTTGTCCTATACCGACGGTACGTTGCTGGTGCGCTATCCGTTCCGCGAGCAGGACATGGGCCGCAATTTTTCCAAGTCGCCCATCTATGCGAAGTATCTGGTCGATCGATCGGTCGGTACCGCGTCGTTTACCTCCAGCCTCGATGGCGTCGAGCGGCTCTACGCCTTCCGCAAGAGTGACCGGCTGCCGCTGATCACCACCGTCGCCCTCGGCAAGCGCGAAGCCCTTGCTGCGTGGCGCATGGAAGCCTGGCTGTCGGCAGTGGTGGTCGCGGGGTTGCTGGGTCTCACCGGGCTCATCGGCTGGCTCCTGATTCTCGATATTCGCAGGCGTACCAGGGCTGAAGACCAATTGCGCGGGACGCAGCAGCAGTTGCTTTCCTCCAATCGTCAGCTTGAGTTACTGGCGATGAAGGACGCCCTGACCGGCCTGGCCAACCGGCGCTGCTTCGATGAGAGCCTCGCCATGGAAGCCCGGCGCGCACAACGTGACGGCACGACGCTGGCGTTGCTGATGATCGATATCGACTACTTCAAACTGTTCAACGACTCATTCGGGCATGTCGCCGGCGATGCCTGCCTGCAGAAGGTCGGCACAATCCTCGAAGGTTGTGTACGGCGCCCCTCCGATCTGGTGGCGCGTTACGGCGGCGAAGAAATGAGCGTGATCATGCCGGCCACCGACAGTGACGGTGCTGCGGTGGTGGCGCAGTTGATCCTCGATCGCTTGCAGCAGGAGCACATCCCGCACCCGTCCAGCCCGTTCGGCCGGCTGAGTGTGAGTATCGGCATCGCTACGGCCTCGGGGTCGCAACTGCAATCCTTGCAAGGGTTGATCGAGGTCGCCGATCAGGCGCTGTATAACGCCAAGACGCTGGGGCGTAACCGGTTTGTGAAGTGATCGGTGGGCATTAATCCGATAGATCGCCGTCGGACTGACTTTCACGCCGGGCGGCGAACCCGCTGGGTGTCCCTTGATGGCGGACACCCGAACTGGCGACTGTACTCCAGGCTGAATTGCGACGGGCTTTCGTAGCCCACTCGATAGCAGGCACTCGCCACATCCAGCCCTTCGCCGAGCTCGCCGTCTGCGCTATCGCGATGTTTTGCGCCAGGAAACGGACAAGATCCGCGTCACGGTGGTGTGCACGGGCGTCGTCGAGTCCGAACTGGCCGCTTCATTTATCGAGGCCGCAACGAAAACCATCCGTCGCGCCATCAGTAGTCGCCGCTGAACACTCCAGAACCGCAGCCCTCTACCGACTTACAAGTCACCGGGGTAACGACCATGAGCGACGTTCGGAAAGAGCAGGCGTTGGCCGCCTGGCGAAAATTGCTGGAAGAGCCGGAGATCCGTATGGACGCCGAGGATCAATACGACGAGTTGCTGAAAATGGCCGATAGCATGGAACAGGAAAGGCTGATTACAGCAACTGAATGGCGCCAGTTGGTGCGCAAGGCCGGGGCGAGGTTCGTCCAGGCCACCGAGGGGCTTTCGGGCGGAACATAGAAAATTCGCGGGGCAGGGTGCAGAGCGACGGTGCCGCATTGACAGCTGCAGATGCTGTTAATGGGAATTTGTATTAATTGCGAATAGTTTTGTATAGCATGCGCGGGACTTTTTTGGCGGTTCCACTCCCTGCATTGGCCTATTCGTAAAGGTTTCTCTCTCCATGCGTCGAACCCTGCTTTCCATTTGTGTGCTGCAAGCATTGTCGCCTGCTTCATGGGCTGACCAGACGGGGGCATCACCCTCAACGCTGGAGCTGGACGCAACCGATGTCATCGGTACTGCGAATTACGAAAGAGCGGACGGCCCGGTGCAGGGTTATCGGGCAACGCGCTCGGCTAGCGCTACGCGTACCGACACCTCGATCCATGAAACTCCGCAATCGATCAGTGTGGTCTCGAAGGACGCGGTCGAAGATCTGGGCGCCACCCGATTGCAGGACGCGCTGGACTACGCCGGCGGAGTGGGGCGAGCGAACAATTTCGGTGGCCAGGGTCTGACCACGTTTACCGTGCGCGGCTTCACCACCGGCGAGTTCTATCGCAACGGTTTCCCGATCAACCGCGGCTATCCGAACATGCCGGATGCCAACACGATCGAACGCCTCGAAGTGCTGCGCGGCCCGGCGACCATGCTCTACGGTCGGGGTGATCCTGGCGGCACCTTCAACGTGGTGTCCAAACAGCCGTTGCCTGAAAGCAGCGTCACCCTGGGCAGCCAACTCAACGATCAGGGCATGAAACGCGGCACGCTGGACGCTTCCGGCCCGCTCGACGAAGAAGGGCGTCTGGCCTATCGCTTGAACGTTGTGGGCGAGGGCGGCGACACCTTTCGCGATCACGTCGAAACCGAGCGCTACGGCATCGCGCCGGTGCTCACCTGGCAGGCAAGCGACACGACCAGGCTGATTTTCGAAGGCGATTTCATGCGCAACAACGCGCCTCTGGATCGAGGCCTTACCCGTTACGCGAAGCAGACGGGAACCGCTTCGCGCGACAGTTTTTTCGGCGAAAAAGACGCTGGCAAACTGCATAACGACAACAACATGGCCCAACTGCGTTTCGAGCACATGCTCAATGACGACTGGACTCTGGGCGGCGGTTTCCAGTGGCTCGATGGTTCGCTCAAGGGCAACGCAATCGAGGCCAATGGCATTGCCGACGACGGCCGCACCCTCGGGCGCAATTTCAACTATCGCAAGCTGGAGTGGACCGACAAGGATACCCAGCTCAACCTGACCGGGCACTTCGATACTGCGGGTTTGCAGCACACGTTGCTCACCGGTATCGAGTACGAGGATTACGACTACAAGTCGATCATCCAGCGCTCCGGCGGCGCCGTCGGTGCGTACCCGATCGACATCTTCGACCCGGTCTACGGCCAGCCGCGCCCGGCACTCACCCGCACGCCGACGCACGACAAGGAAAACCTCAAGACGTATGCCGCGTTCGTGCAGGATCAGGTGGCATTGACCGATAAACTGAAGGTGCTGGCCGGGGCGCGTTTCGAGCGCTTCGAACATGATTACGAAACTTACGTGCCCGGTGGCAAGAGCTGGCAGGCCAGTGACAACGCGGTGACTCCGCGAATCGGTGTGACCTACGACCTGACCGAGACATTGGCGGTCTATGCCGACACTGCGCGCTCCTTCAAGCCAAACACCGGCGCCAGTCGCCAGGGCGGAGGGTTCGAGCCAGAGAAGGGCAAGTCCTATGAAATGGGGCTCAAGTGGGAAGCGCTGGATCAGCAGTTGAGCGTCGACGCGGCGATCTATCAGATCGAAAAACGCAACGTGCTGACCACCGACCCGGTTGACTCGACCTTCAGCGTTGCGGCCGGCGAAGTGCGCAGCCGTGGATTCGACGTCAACGTGGCCGGCAACCTCACCCCAGAATGGCGGGTAATTGGTGGCTATGCCTATGTCGATGCCGAAGTGACCAAGGACAACGTGCTGCGCTCTGGCACGCGGCTGATGAACATCCCGAAAAACAGCTTCAGCCTGCTGAACATGTATGAATTCCAGGACGGCACCTTCAAGGGACTGGGCCTGGGCACCGGCCTCAAGTACGTCGACGAGCGCGCCGGCCAAACCGCCAACACCGCGTTTTCGATGGGTAGCTATACCGTTGTCGACTTGCTCAGCTTCTACAAGATCAATGACAAGGTGCGGCTCAATCTCGACGTGAAAAACCTCTTTGACCGAGATTATGAAGAGGGCGCATTCGGCAACGTCTATGCCTATCCGGGGGCGCCGCGAACCGTGCAGGTCGGCGTTTCCTACACCTTGTAGCAGGGTGGAGCAAAATTCTCACAGGCCACAAATGAAACAGCCCTGAATATTCAGGGCTGTTTCTTGTTTATCCGATAACGCTTGAAACGTTCTTGCTGTAGCCGCTGCCGGCCTCCGTCAGATTCGCGTAAAAGATACAGCCGATCAGTCTCGCGAACAGGCCTAACGTGTCCGCCAGATCCGGGTCGTCGAAAATCACCGCTCTGGAGTCCAACGCACACAGCGCGCCCCAAAGTTGTCCGTCAGGAAGGAAAATGGGCGCGCCTGCGTAGCTTTCAATCAAATATTGCTTAACCACGGGGCGTGTGGAAAACCTGCCGTCGCGACTTATCTGCGGCACGAAAAGCACTTGGGGATCTCTGCGAAACTCACTGCACAGTGTGGTTTCCAGTTCCAGCGTGTCGCCGGAGTTGATCCCAAGCTCGATTGGATCGTAGGCGGAACAGACGATCCAGTCAGTCTCGGTGAATTTCGCGATCGCCGCGAAGCGTGTCCCGGTCATGCGTGTAACGAGCTGCAGAATATTGGTCGTAGCTTCAATTTCAGCGATAGAGGAACGTTCCTCCGCGCTTAGCAACGCTCTGTCAATGGTGTCACTGAGGGGCATGCATTGTTCTCCGGTCATGATTTTTCGAGTTGGCGACTGCTAAACGCTTTTGAAACTGCCCGTTTTGATACTAAACAAAATGGATTCGTTCACATCAAAGGTTCCTGATGGCTGCAATAGCGAAGGATCATTGGCGCGCGGCTTGAGGTGCCGTTATCGGCGGCGTAGCCTTGATCACACAAATTGTTGGATCTGGCATTGAATGCAGGGTGAGGAAAGTGGAAGGCGTAGTGTTGAACGAAAAGATGCAGCGTGAAGCTGATCGGCTGCTAGCGCAGATTGTCCGGGCAGACTCGATGATCATCGCTGTGAAGGCGGGTGCCCGTGCGGATGGCTTCGTGCTTGGACTGGAAACCGGCGGGGTTTTGCGTGCCGGCGATGCTGAAAGGCTGTACATCATTTTTGAGGCCGCGCTGGTGGAGCGCTTGAAAACGCTGACGCACAGTTGATCAATCGATCGGCTTGATCAGGTCCGGGCCGTGGTTTCGGACATTCCCCTCCGCCCGGTCAACCTTGAACCACTCGAACACCTCTGTCGGTTCGCCTTGGTGCAGCACCATCTGTTCGGCGCGTTCTTTCGGCGTGGCCGGATCCAACCATTCCCGGGCGAGCTCAGGCGATAACGCCACCGGCCGCCGGTCATGGATATCGACCATGCCACCGGCGCTATCTGCGGTGATGATCACAAAACCGTCATGCTCGCCCGGGCCGTGTTCCTCATTCGGGTATTGGCCAATGGCGGCACACAGGATCGGCGATTGGTCCCCGTGCCTGATCAGATAGGGCTGCTTCTTCGGGCCGCCTTCGTCGACCCACTCGAACCAGTTGTTGATCGCTATGAGCGCCCGGTGCGGCCAGATCGCGCGGAAGAACGGGCCGTGGGCGACTTTCTCGACCCTTGCGTTGATCGGTGCGGCGCGGTCTTTTGCCCACTGGGGGCTCCATCCCCACCGAACCATGTCCGCGTGCAGGAATTAACCTTCCTGGTGAAAAAGGGCGAGCTGGGCGGTGGCGCGGCGTTGTATCGCTCGAAAGGCTGCTCTCCGGTGGGGTTGATCAGGGCGTTCGGCATACTCAGCGCCGCCACGAAGTCGTGAATGCCGCTGTATTGGGAGAGTCGTCCACACATTGCCCGTTCCTCGCATGGTTCCTTCAGCGTAGACCCGCTGGCGCGAGCTTCGTCACAAAAACCTTTTCCGGCGCGAGTTGCGCAATTTTGATAACCAGTCGTCGGGACATGTTGAATATTGGCCAATCTGCCCCTTTCACCAAACTGTAACCTTGCCTAATCTGCACGCTCGTTCCGAATAATTCGGGCTTTCTTAAGGAAGGGATCTGCCTTGAATACTCATGTAGCTGTTGGAGATGAAGCGCGCCCAGCATTTGATTCGACCATGCACGAAAGCTGCTCGATAAAAGGGCTCTTTCTCATGATTGAGGCGGAGTTGAGCGGATGCCCAAGTAATGCTTTTTTAGTCATCGCAGTATTAAAAGACCTCGCTTTGAAAAATGACCCCGGTTGGCAGCAACGAACCTTTGGTTTTCTGAAGGGGGTCTGGGCGATGGGGCGACTCGATGAGAAAAGGCTCGCGAAACTGGAGAATAACCTTTATCGCTTTCCAATCCAGTAACCCTCAATCGACTTTGCGCCTGCCTGTCCGGCCAGGCGCCGGCTTCGTCACAAAACCTTTTCCGGCGCAGGTCGGGCAGTCGTCCCGGGCGCCAAACCGATCGCGGCAGGTGGGGCACATACAGAAAGCCGCCGACTCGATGTGAGGGCGCACCTTTTCAAAGGCGTGTAGGTCGCGCTCTTCCTGGGCGACTTGCGCAACATCAACCAGAGCGCGGTAAGCGTCTGGATCATCCATTGGCTTGTAATCAACACCGCGAACGACTCGTTCGGTTTCAACCAGTTGATACAGGCGCCCGTTAAATTCCAGCATCAGGCCTGAGATTGTCCCAATCTTCCGGGAAAGCCCCAAGGTCAGCCGCACACCGTCTGCGCCAGAGTAAACCTTGCCGTCGTAGGTAAAGGAGGCGCCGCGTGGTTCGTCGCTTTCGAAGTTGAAGATCGACCGGTTGATTTTGCCAAGCAGCCTTCCGGTGTCGATCTGAACGACATCGTAGGTAGACGCTCCTCGGTACTGCCCCGGCGAGTTTTGCAGCTCCTCGACAGAATGCCAGTAGGCAGCGTTTGCCATCTCGTTCATATCGAACTGCTCAAGCTGATCGATCAGTCCCTCTGTATGCAGGTCGGCCGCCATTTGATGAAGCGTTTCCCGGTGCCCCTCGGGGTTTTGCATTCGAAAGTCCTGGTCGTCGAGAGTCGTGCGCCATCGCTGGAGCCGTAGGGATTTGGCTTGGTCGAAATTCATGCGGTGTGATTCGCTGTACATGTGCTGTATGAATGTACAGTAATTGAGGCGAGACAGGTGGGCGAGGGTGAGGCGACGAGTTGCGCGCCAGTCGTCTACTTGAACTAAAAGCTGACTGGAAAGTCAGGTCAGCTATAGGTCTCCACTCATCAAGGGCTATTCATGCGCAACTACACGATCCAATACCTGTTCAACGGCGAGTCCCGTACACAAGAGATTGAGCTGAACCAGTCTGAGCTTGCCGTTCACGATGCTGCTATGCATCTCCTAGAGCTACATTTTGGAGATGGCGAGAACAGCTTGATCATGCCGACAGCCGATTCGACTGCTGTAGAAATTCTAGAGCAGGCCAGCCTGGTTGGAATTACTGGAATCGAAGTGCGTGTTGCTGGAGAGGTTTAACCATGCGGGTCGAAGCCGTCTGATTTGGATTACTCGGGCGGCGGCTTTCGGCCAGAAGCAGCCACCAACAGGGCTGCTAGCGACACGCAGCGACTGTCGTTGCTGTGCAACGACAACCTGCAAAGCTTCAGAGAACCGTTGCCAGTGCTTCACGGATTTGCTGAACGACCAGCGCTTCGATGCCTCCCTCATCTGAATCCGGCGAGAAAACTGCGCAGCACGCGGCGGTGTCTCCAACCGCGCATCGATAGACTGCCACCACGCTGCCGGGCCCACGCCCGGTATGCCCAGCTAGGGTCAGGCCACCCTCGATTGAGCCTCGCATCAAACCCAGAGCGTACCCGGGCGTGACCCAGGGACGGCCGGAAAGGGGGCCACCCAGCATTCGGGTCGATTGCATTTCCTCAAGCAGGTTGGAAGGAAGAAGCGCACCGGCAAGCAAGCGATCCAGAAAAAGGGCAGCCTGCGAAATAGGACCGATCAACAAGCCGTGATAGACCCAGTGGGGGTCGTAGTTCAACGCATTGCCGGGGTACTCCCCTTGTAGTTCTGAACGCTCTGTCGCAAAGCGAACCGCCGAAATGCCGAGCGGAAGTAAAACCTGGCGACTAACGGCTTCTTCAAGGGGCAAATCCAGAACGCGTTCGATGAGCTTGGCTACAAGCATGAAACCAATGTTCGAGTATTTCCAACCTACTCCAGGCCTGTATCTCAGCCGGTGGCCATCGAGGCGCTGCATCACTTCCTCCGTTGGCCATGCTGGTTCGTGGTTGGCAACTGCAGCGTGATACTCGGGAAGCTCACCATAGTCGGCAAGGCCCGCCTCGTGACGCAGGAGCTGGCGCAAAGTGAAGACATTCCCAGGCAGCGCAGTATCCAGGTCGAGTTGGCCGTCGCGTACCAATGTCAGGGCCGTCGCGGCCAGCACCGTCTTGGTATAACTCCACCACGGCACGAGGGGCTCGTCTTGCAGCGAAGGTGTGAGGGGCTGGCCGTTAGAAAGGGTGGAGATCAGCATCGAATTCTCAAGGGTATTGGTTGTACGGTGCGAAAGCATGGAGGCGGCAACATACTCCAGATCCGATAGCAGTGCTGGCTTTGCAACGGCAGCTTATGGCCGATAGCGGTCACTCGGGTGCCATCAAAACGGCCAAGGTCATTTTGATGAACTCCTCGTTTTTGTCGATCGTCCAGAGTGCTCCGCGCACGTTCTCGGCGACATCAGCCGATCCGCGCTGCTCGACTCAGTTGGACAGTTCCATGATGGCGGCTTCGAGTGCGAGTTGGTTTTCGTTGATCTTGAAGAGCAGGGAAGGGAGCAGGTCGGAGTTGGGCATTTTGGTTTCCTTGGCAGCCAAGGAATCAGCGTAGCACCGTGTTACATGACGAGTGTTTTAACGATTGGCAGGACGCCGGAGAGGGGGAAAATCGGTCGGAGTTATGGAACGCGTCCACAAAAGTTATGGAACACATACCGAAAGGCAGAAATTTTCGTAAGCGCCAGAAACGACAAAGCCCTGAAAAATCAGGGCTTTGTCGTACATAAGATGGCGGAGGCGATGGGATTCGAACTCATGGACCTGTTACAGTCGACGGTTTTCAAGACCGTTGCCTTAAACCACTCGGCCACACCTCCGTTTGCGTTGCGGGCGCCATAATACCTGAATGAAACACACTGTCAAACTCTGTGCATGGCTTGTTACAGAGCGTCTGTTATGATCTTTGCCACTGAACGTTTCAAACCAACAGGAGTGTCGCCATGCGCGAACAGGATTACGCAGTTCACAACAGCGTGCAGGCTGAGCAGCTAGAGGTTAGCCGCGTCCTGCGCAACACTTACGGTCTACTGGCGCTCACCCTCGCATTCAGCGGTGTGATGGCGTTTGTGGCGCAGCAGATGCGTGTCGGCTACCCGAACATTTTCGTGGTGCTGATCGGTTTCTACGGGCTGTTCTTCCTCACCAACAAACTCCGTGATTCCGCTTGGGGCCTGGTGTCCGCCTTTGCGCTGACCGGTTTCATGGGTTTCCTGCTCGGCCCGATCCTCAACCGTTACCTGGGCATGCAGGGCGGCGCTGAAGTGGTCAGTTCGGCATTCGCCATGACTGCGCTGGTGTTCGGTGGTTTGTCGGCCTACGTGCTGATCACTCGCAAGGACATGAGCTTCCTCGGTGGTTTCATCACCGCCGGTTTCTTCGTGTTGCTGGGTGCAACGCTGGCGAGCATGTTCTTCCAGATCAGCGGCCTGCAACTGGCGATCAGCGCCGGTTTCGTGCTGTTCTCGTCGGTGTGCATTCTGTTCCAGACCAGCGCGATCATCCACGGTGGCGAGCGCAACTACATCATGGCAACCATCAGCCTGTATGTATCGATCTACAACCTGTTCATCAGCTTGTTGCAGATCTTCGGCATCATGAGCCGCGACGACTGATCGCTGTTGTGAAATAACGAAAAACCCGCTTCGGCGGGTTTTTTGTTGTCTGCGAAAAGCGGATCAGTTGATCACCATGCTGCCATCGGCCTGTTGCTTGTAAATCGTGTAGGGCAGCAAGAATGTGTCCAGCACACCCGAAACCGCTGCATCCACCACCAGGCCAATTGAGGCGTTGTTGTAATTGAACGCGTCGACGTCATCCGGTTTTTCGGCGTGCAGCATGCAGAAGTCGTAGGTTGCACCGCTGTAAATACGCGGAACAGCGCCGCAGTAGCTTTTCTGGGTTTTCAGCTGTTTCACGGAGAAATTGTCGCTGAGCGCAACGGTCTGTACCGTCCCGCACCCGGTGAGCATCAATACCGTCAGCATCACTGCCTGAGTTCTCATTACCGCCAATCCTTCGCCGGAAAAATCTTAATCTACGCCGAACAGGCGCAAAAAGCATTCACGCCATCGGCGGCAAACGGCGTTTGACCGGGGTTTTCTTGACGATCGCGGTGTTGGTTTCGGCCAGCGTGTTGAGGCGGTCGAGCAGGGTGTCCAGCTGTTCCATCGAGCGCACGTGCAAGCGAGCGATGAAGCAGTCCTCGCCGGTGACCTTGTCGCACTCGGTGAATTCCGGGATCGACAGGATCTGCCGTTCCACTTCCTGCAGTTGCCCCGGCAGTGGACGTACCCGGACGATGGCCTGGAGTTGATAACCAAAGCATTTGGGGTCGATCTCGACGGTATAGCCCTTGAGCACGCCGCGTTCCTCCAGCCGGCGCAGGCGTTCGGCCACGCTGGGTGACGACAGGCCGCTGATCTGCGCCAATGCCTTGAGCGAGCGGCGTGAGTCTTCCATCAAGGCGCTGATGAGGATCTGGTCGATATCGTCGGTCATGGCGTAACTCCGGCATTAGGCATCTGAGGGAAAACACCCGCGATAAAAAAGGCAGAAGTCGAGTTTAGCCTGCTTTTTGCGCTGGAGGCGTGGGGTGTCGGCTTGGCATACTTTTGCCACGCTTTCGTCAAACGCTTAGGGAGATCGATGATGGACAACACAATCCGCCGCGGTTCATTGGAAATGACCACCGCCATGCTGATTTCCGGGACCATCGGCTGGTTCGTGCTGATCTCCGGGCAACCGGTGCTGGATGTGGTGTTCTGGCGCTGCGTGTTCGGCGCCGGCACCTTGCTGCTGATCTGCGCGGCGTTCGGCTTCTTGCGTCCGGGCATTCTGACCCGCACCACGTTTCTGCTCGCGGTGGTCAGCGGGGTGGCGATTGTCGGCAACTGGGTGTTGTTGTTCGGCTCGTATTCCCGGGCCTCGATCGCCATCGGCACGGCGGTCTATAACGTGCAGCCGTTCATGCTGGTTGGTTTGGCGGCGCTGTTTCTCGGCGAGAAAATTACCTTGCAGAAGCTGTTCTGGCTGGCGATTTCCTTTCTCGGCATGCTGGCAATCGTTAGCGCCCATGGCACGCAGGGCGAGGGCGGTAGCGAATACCTGCTGGGTATTGCGCTCGCATTGGGCGCGGCGTTGCTCTACGCGATTGCGGCGCTGATCATCAAGCGCCTCACCGGCACGCCGCCGCATCTGATCGCGCTGATCCAGGTCTGCACCGGAGTGCTGTTGCTCGCGCCGTTCGCGCACTTCAACGGCCTGCCGCAAACCAACGGCGCCTGGGCCAGTCTGGTGGCGCTGGGCATCGTCCACACCGGCCTGATGTACGTGCTGCTGTACGGCGCGATCCAGAAACTGCCGACTGCCCTGACTGGTGCGCTGTCCTTCATCTACCCGATTGCGGCGATTTTCGTCGACTGGTTCGCCTTCGGCCATCGCCTGGAGATCCTGCAATGGATCGGGGTGGCAGCGATTCTGCTGGCCGCCGCCGGGATGCAACAGGGCTGGAGACTGAAGTCGCGACGGCTGGCTACTCCGTAGGCTCAGATGTTCCAGCGCGGCGCCGTCATCGCCAGGCGTTGGCGCAGCTCGCCAATGTTCGCGGCCAGTTGTCGGGTCAGCAAGCGGTAACCGTCCAGCGTGCTGTAGACCGGTGTGTCGAGGCTCGCGTCAGGCAATTCCAGGGGGCGCTGCAGGCGTTGCGTGGCGCCAGACTTCAAAGCCCGGGCCATGCCGATCAGTTGCACGCGGATCACCCGGTGCTCGGCCCGCAGTGCCGATTGCAGGTGCGCCATGGCGTCGGGGTCGTTGGCATCCGGGCGAGTGTTGCCGAGGATTTCCAGGGTACTGACGCACATCCGCAGGTTGCGTTGAATCGCATCCAGTTCGGTCATGGAGATTTTCACTTCCTTGGACACCGAAGGCATCAGCGAGCGCAGTTGCACCATCACCGTGGTCACCCGGCCCATCAGCTTCAGATGTTCATCGGCGCTCACCGGTTGGCCGCTGATGATCCGCCCGTACAACGTGGCGCAGTCGCGCAAGGCATCGGCCAGGTTGTAGCGCCACGAATACACGGCGTACAGCGGCAGGGCGAAGGAAAATGCCAGGGCCAGGGCGATGCCGATCAGAATGTCGACCCCGCGCCATAAGCCATCGGTGATCGGGTTGTCGCCATGCCCGGCGACAATGAATACGGTGATTGCCGAGAGCAGGGCGGTGTACCCGCCCTTGCCGATGGCGTGATAGGAGAAGAACCCGCAGACCACCGCCATGGCAAAGTAGGTCAGCCACGGCAGGCCCAGCCATGCCTGTTGCGCTACCAGCAGCAGACCGACGCCGGCACCGATCAGGGTGCCGGTGGCGCGTTCGGCGGCTTTCTTGCCGATGTTGCCGTGGTGTTGCAGGCCGCCGATCACCACCAGCATGGTCACCGAAGCCCACTCGCCGTGGGGCAGGTTGATGCCGGTGGTCAGCAGGATGGTCGCCAGCAGCCCCAGCGCTACCCGCACCGCGTGAATCAGTCGGGCGTGCTGGTAGCGGCGGTACGGGTCCAGCAACGGACGCAGGATTCGCCGCAGCAGCGGTGGCAGTCGTTGGGTGCTGAATGTGCTCAGTGCAAGGTCCTCGTCAGAAGATGTAGTCGGTGGTCAGGAAGCTCGAATCGCGGCCGCGAATGATTTCGCTGATCAGGTCCTTGTTGCTGTCCTGGAACTTGGTCGCCACCAGTGTGCGGATCGAAAACACCCGCAGGGCATCGTGTACCGACAGCGTGCCCTCGGCGGAGTTCTTGCGCCCGTTGAACGGGTAGGTGTCCGGGCCGCGCTGGCACTGGGCATTGAGGTTGATTCGCCCGACCTGGTTGGCGAAGGTGTCGACCAGTCGGCCGATCGCTACCGGGTTGGTGCCGAACAGGCTCAGTTGCTGACCGAAGTCCGATTCCAGCACGTAATCGATCACGGTATCGAGGTGACGGTACGGCACGATCGGCACCACCGGGCCGAACTGCTCCTCGTTGTACACGCGCATCTGCGGCGTCACCGGGTACAGCACGGCCGGGTAGAAGAACGACTCGCGACTCTCGCCACCGTTCGGGTTGACCACTTGTGCGCCCTTGCTCTGCGCGTCGGCCACCAGACCGTGCAGGTAATCGACCTTGCCCGACTCCGGCAACGGCGTCAGCGCCACGCCGCTGTCCCACGGCATGCCCGGCTTGAGGGTGGCCAGTTTGGCGTTGAATTTTTCGATGAAGGCATCGACCACGTCCTCATGCACAAACAGGATCTTCAGCGCGGTGCAGCGCTGGCCGTTGAACGACAGCGAACCGGTGACCGCTTCGCTGACCGCATTGTCCAGATCGACTTCCGGCAGGACGATGCCGGGGTTCTTCGCATCCAGGCCCAGCGCGGCGCGCAAGCGGTGTGGTTTCGGATGCAGTTTTTTCAGGTCGCTGGCGGCCTTGTTGGTGCCGATGAAGGCGAAAATATCAATCTTGCCGCTGGCCATCAGCGCGCTGACGGTTTCGCGGCCGCTGCCGTAGATCACGTTGATCACGCCGGTCGGGAAACTGTCGCGGAATGCTTCGAGCAGCGGGCGGATCAGCAGCACGCCGAGTTTGGCCGGTTTGAACACCACGGTGTTGCCCATGATCAGCGCCGGAATCAGCGTGGTGAAGGTTTCGTTCAGCGGATAGTTGTAAGGCCCCATGCACAGTGCCACGCCGAGCGGCACGCGGCGGATCTGGCCGAGAGTGTCCTGTTCCAGCTCGAAACGGCTGGAGCGGCGGTCGAGTTCTTTCAGTGCGTTGATGGTGTCGACGATGTAGTCGCAGGTGCGGTCGAACTCTTTTTCCGAGTCCTTGAGGTTCTTGCCGATCTCCCACATCAGCAGCTTGACCACGGCTTCGCGCTGCTGGCGCATCCGGCCGAGGAACGCTTCAACGTGCTGGATGCGTTCGGCCACGCGCAGGGTCGGCCACAGGCCCTGACCGCGATCGTAGGCACGCACGGCGGCGTCGAGGGCGGTGAGCGCGGTGTCGGCGTCGAGCAGCGGAGTGCTGCCGAGAATCACTTGTTCATCGCCGTTCTCGCCGTGCAGGTACACCGGGCTGCGCACGGTGGCGAGCGGGCCGTCCCAGCGACGCAGTTGGCCATCGACGAGGTATTCGCGTTGCTCGACCTGAGCGTCGAGGCGGTATTTTTCCGGGATGTCGCTGACAGAAGGGAACAGATTGCCAAGGATGTTTGCTGTGGTCATGTCGCTACCCCGTGTTGATGTCCGTATACAGATCAAAAAGTCTTTACAGGTTATACGCCTGAATACGCCGAGATTTAAACCCGCCAATGTCACGCGAATGTCACGCCAAGCCCTGTAGGAGCTGCCGAAGCTGCGATCTTTTGACTTTGCTTTTGAGGAGCAAGATCAAAAGATCGCAGCCTGCGGCAGCTCCTACAGAGGGATGGTGTGGCCCCGTTTGGCCCCATCGTTGTCCCGCAATGCCCTCAACCCGCTGCCGTGCCTGCCTTAAGGTGTGCTCACAACAATCAGCGATGCCACCCTCGAGGATCGTTATGCGGGCAATTCCACTCACTTTACTGCTGGCGCTGTTCATGACGCTGTACGGCTGCGACGAGAAATCCGCACCGCCGGCGACCACTCACAACGCCACCCCCTCCGACCCGGCCCTGGCGCAGATCTACGCCAACAGCTGCCAGCTCTGTCACGCCAATCCCGCAGCCAACGCACCATTGACCGGTGACCGTAAAGCCTGGGAGCCGCGCATTCGCCAGGGTGCCGACACGCTGCTCGACCACGCCATCAACGGCTACAACGGCATGCCGCCGATGGGCCAGTGCGTCGAGTGCACCGAAGAGCAATTCCTGCAACTGATCGGCTTCATGGCCGATCAGCCCCTCCCACAATAAGGGCGCGCGAATGAGCATGGATCTGACACGGCGTCAGTTGTTGCAACGGGCAAGCATCGTCGGCGCGTTCAGCGCATTGGCGGCCAATCCCGCGCTGGGACAATTGATGCGCGCACCGCGGCTGATTCCCTGGCGCAACTGGTCGGGCGGGCAGAGTTGCCTGCCGGCGGCGCGGCTGGCGCCGAAGAATCTTGATGAACTACGCGCTGCGATTCGTCAGGCCCAAGGCAAAATCCGCCCGGTCGGTTCGGCGCATTCGTTCAGCGCACTGGTGCCCACCGACGGCACGTTGCTGTCGCTGAGCTACTTCACCGGGCTGCTCGACCACGATCCGAACACCCTGCAGGCGGAATTCGGCGCCGGCACGCCAATGTCGCGCATGGGCGTGCCGCTGAAGGACGTCGGCCAGGCCCTGCAGAACATGGCCGATATCGATTACCAGACTCTCGCCGGGGCAATTTCCACCTCGACCCACGGCACCGGCAAAACCTTTCAGTCGTACTCGGCGCATGTCTGCGGCCTGCAACTGGTAACGGCCAATGGCGAGGTGCTGGACTGCGACAGCCAGCGTCATCCAGAAGTGTTCAACGCCGCGCGGGTGTCCCTCGGGGCACTGGGCGTGGCGACGAAAATCCGTCTGCAAAATCGCCCGGCCTACCGCCTGCGCGAACGCCAGTGGATCGCCAAGACCGAAGAGCTGCTGGAAGACCTCGACAAGAACACCCGGGAAAACCAGCACTGGGAAATGCTCGTGGTCACCCATTCCGACTACGCGCTGTCCATCGCCCTCAACGAAACCAGCGACCCGGCCACGCCGCCGATCCCGCCCGAAGAGGAGGGCGGCAACGAGTTCGTGACCCTGATCGAGAAGATCGACAAGTACGGCAGCGACTTCCCCGAGCTGCGCCGCACGCTGCTCAACAGCCTGCGGCATATGGCGAGTTTCGATGATCGGGTCGGCGACTCGTTCGACATCTACGCCAACGTGCGCACCGTGCGCTTCAACGAGATGGAATACTCGGTGCCCGCCGAACACGGCCCGGCCTGTCTGCGTGAAATCCTCAAGCTGATTCAGGACAAGGACCTGCGCACCTGGTTTCCCATCGAGTACCGCTACGTCAAGGCCGACGACATTCCGCTGAGCATGTTTGAGGGCCGCGACAGCTGTTCGATCTCGGTGCACCAGCATTACCAGATGGATCATCACAACTTCTTCGCCGCGGTCGAGCCGATCTTCTGGAAGTACAACGGCCGCCCGCACTGGGGCAAATTGCACACGCTCAACGCGAAGAATCTGCAGCCGCTGTACCCGCGCTGGCGCGAGTTTGTCGACGTACGTCAGGCGCTGGACCCGAGCGGACGCTTTCTCAACGCGCATCTGTCGTCGATTCTGGGGGTGAGCTGATGGCGGTCAATCGACGCAATTTTCTCCTCGGTACGCTGGGTGTCGGCGCTTTGTTAATGGGCGTAGGCGCCTGGCTGCGACCGGGTGATCGCGGTGCGCCGTACAGCGAGTATTTCCGCGCGCTGAATAACGAACTGAAAGACCAGGGCCCGATGCGCCCGGTGCTGCTGATCGATCTGGATCGCCTCGATCACAACATCGACGTGGTGATGCAGTCGGTCAAGCGCGGCGGCAAGCAATTGCGTCTGGTGGAGAAATCGCTGCCGTCTCCGGGGCTGTTGAGCTACATCGCGCAGCGGGCCGGGGCGCAAAAACTCATGTCGTTTCATCAGCCGTTTCTCAATCACGATGCTGTAGCGTTTCCGCAGTCCGACATCCTGCTCGGCAAGCCGTTGCCGGTGCGTTCGGCTGCGCTTTTCTATCAAACCCACACAGGCCCGTTCGATCCGTCCAGGCAACTGCAATGGTTGCTCGACGGGCCTGCACGGCTGCAGCAATACCTGGCGTTGGCGCAAGGGCTGGGCACGCGGATGCGCATCAACATCGAACTGGATGTCGGCCTGCATCGCGGCGGGGTCAGTGATGTGAATGTGTTGGGGCAGATGCTCACGCTGATCAGCGCCAATCCACAGCATCTGCAGTTCGCCGGGTTCATGGGCTACGACCCGTTCGTGGGCATGGGCGTGCCGGGGATTCTCGGTTCGCCCGAGGAACTGTTCGCCAAGGTGATGGTGATTTATCAGCGCTGCGTCGATTTCACCCGCCTGCAGTATCCGGCGTTGTGGAATGACCACCTGTGCCTGAACACCGCTGGCAGCCCGAGTTACCGCATCCATGAGAACGAGACGCTGAGCACCGAGGTTTCGGTAGGTACGGCGATGCTCAAGCCGACGCATTACGACTTGCCATCGCTGGTTGACCACGTGCCCGCGACCTACATCGCTACCCCGGTGCTGAAGAGCACGGGCGCGGTGAACATCCCGGCGCTGGATGACAAGTCGAAGTTGTTCTCGTGGTGGGATGCCAATCAGCGCCAGACATTTTTCATCTATGGCGGCAACTGGATGGCCGAGTTCGAATCACCGCCGGGGTTGCAGAGCAATGGGGTGTACGGGCGCAGCTCGAATCAGGAGATGGTCAACGGTTCCAACGCCGTGGGCCTGACCGTCGAGGATCAAGTGTTCCTGCGCCCGACCCAGACCGAGGCGGTGCTCCTGCAATTCGGTGATCTGCTGGCCGTGCGTGGCGGCAAGATCGTCGACACCTGGCCGGTGTACAGCTGAAGGCCAAATCATGCAGCGTGCGACCGATATCAGAGGCCGTCCACTGTCAGG
Source organism: Pseudomonas sp. B21-051 (assembly GCF_024748795.1). Taxonomy (NCBI): domain Bacteria; kingdom Pseudomonadati; phylum Pseudomonadota; class Gammaproteobacteria; order Pseudomonadales; family Pseudomonadaceae; genus Pseudomonas; species Pseudomonas sp. B21-051. The sequence continues at coordinate 3,266,691 of NZ_CP087166.1, read as the reverse complement.
TCTGACAGTAGACGGTGCGTTTGCGGTGCGCGCAATAATCGGTTTCATGGCGTCGTGGTTGAAGGGGCGAGGATTACCTTTAGGCGTTGTTCATAAATCCCTTTTATGGATAGGTGATGGAAATGGCGACTATGGGAACATTTGAATTCACAAGTGATGTCTGGAAGACGACGCAGGCGAATGCGCTCGACCTGAAAGAGGAGAGCTCACTGTACAAAGTGCGGGCGCAAAGAGTAGTTGGCAAAAACCGTGAAATGTTCGATCTGGGTTTTCCGAAGCGGGAGGGCACGAACAAGTTCGATTTTTCCGAACTTTCCTCAATCAAGTATGTTTTTTTTAATGACGATTACACCTTTCGATTTACAGGGAAATCTGGCTCTCTGACTGCCACGAGTGCAGGGGGGGCTGTGGCCGTTACGGGAACGTTCAACTTTGAAATGACCGCCGATCCTGACAGTGATTCACAAGGGCCAACAACACTGAGCATCACCGATGGCAAATTCGATCTGAAAAACTGATCTGCATTTTTCTGCATCATCCAGAACCGTGGGAGCGAACAGGTTCGATCCCACGGTTTTTTACGCCTGCGGGTTCTGCGCCAATTCATTAATGAAGCTTTCATGACAAAAGTTCGGTAGCACATAGTCAGTCCGGTCATGCCTATGTAACGCGCTTGAGGGGCCCATCGGGGCGCTTTTCACAAGCCGAGGCGGGACGCCGGGAGTGAGGCAATGGGGACTATGGAACGCTACTCGAAAGTGGGCATGCAGGAACTCGATCAGCGCCTGTCGAAGATCGTCGAAGCCGCGCGCAAGAAGCCGGTGTCGGTGTATCGCTACGGCGCGCCGTGGGTCTGGATCGTGTCGCAGGATGACTGGCAGGGCGCCTTGAAAGAGGTCTCCAGCTACATTCCGCCCGGCCATTCGCTGGTGTTGCTGCGCCCGCAGATCGACGACTTGCTCGACGCCCATCAAGGCCTGTTGCACGAACTCAATGCCGAGCCCGGCATGCTCATCCCCGCGCAAACCGTCATGCACATCCTGCTCCTGCAACTGCTGTATTCGGTGCCCAGCGAGCAGCAACTGTATGAGCAACTCAATTACAACCTGCTGTTCCGCTGGTTCGTCGGTCTTGGCCTGAACCAGAAAGTCTGGAGCTTCAACGTCCTCAGTCGCGACATCGCCACGCTGCTCAACAACCCGCGTGCGGTGCAGCTCATTCAGAAAATCATCGGCGAAGTGTTCTGCGGTGCCTTGCTGCAAATGCCCGAGTTCTCGTTGAACTTCGCGCTGTTGCATACCTGGCTCGGCAAGCACAGCGGTGCCTCGACAGTCAGCAACTGACGCAACACACAAGGCGCGCAACAGCGCCAACAGGTCATCGCGAATTCAGGGGGTAGTGTGGATCAGATTTTCACGTCACGGCTGGCGCTGTGGGGCTGGCTGCTGGTGACGGCCGGCGCGCAACCGGCATTCGCCGAAGAGGCTGCCCAAGGCGCCGCGCCGCAACGTCTGGTGGACGTCAACGAATACTTCGTGCGCGGCAACACCGTGCTCGACGCCCGGGCCATCGAAGAAGCGGTGTATCCGTTTCTCGGTCCGCAAAAAGCCATGACTGACATCGAAGGCGCCCGCGATGCGTTGCAGAAGGCCTATCAGGAGCGCGGCTACCAATCGGTGTTCGTCGAGTTGCCGGAGCAAGCGGTAGCGGACGGCATCGTCTACCTGCAAGTCAGCGAAACCAAGGTCGGCCGGGTGCGCGTGGTTGGGGCCAAACACTATTCGCCGCTGGACATCCGCGACAACGTCCCGGCGCTGAAAGAAGGCGAGGTGCCGGACTTCGCCAAGGTTCAGGGCGAACTGGCGCAGCTCAACAAGACCCCGGGCCGCCAGGTCATGCCGCTGGTGCGCGAAGGTCAGCGCCCCGGCACCATGGACGTAGACTTGCAGGTCGAAGACCAGAACCCCTGGACCGGCAGCATCGGCCTCAACAACGACTACAGCGCCGACACCGAAAAGCTGCGCGCCGTCACCAGCCTCGGCTACAACAACCTCTGGCAACTCGGCCACAGCATCAACCTGACGTACTTCACCGCACCGCAGGACACCGACAACGCCAAGGTCTGGTCGGCTTCCTACACCGCGCCGCTGAGCGAGCGCTGGAGCGTGCAGTTCTCCGGTTATCAGTCCGACAGTAACGTCGCCACCATCGGCGGCAGCAACGTGCTGGGCAAGGGTCACTCCTACGGCGTATCGGCGATCTACACGTTGCCGTCCAGTGGTAACTGGTCGAACTCGCTGTCGGCCGGTATCGACTTCAAGGACTTCGACGAGCGTCTGACCCTGTCCGGCGAGAGCGACAAGGTGCCGCTGAAATACGCGCCGTTCACCTTCGCCTACAACGGCTTCCGCTACACCGAAAAGAGTCAGCTCGGCCTCGGCCTGAGTCTGGTCGCGGCCACCCGCAGCATCTTCGGCTACGGCAGTTCCGACGAAGACTTCGACTACAAACGCTACCGCGCCAATCCGAGTTTCGCCGTGGTCAAGGGTGACAGCAACTTCACCTGGACCTTCGACAACGACTGGCAAAGCGCGAGCAAAGGCGCTTTCCAATTGGCGTCAGGGCCGCTGGTTTCCAACGAACAGTTTTCTGCTGGCGGCGCGACCTCGGTGCGCGGTTATCTCGCGGCTGAGCGCACCGGCGATGACGGCGTGCTGCTCAGTCAGGAACTGCGCACGCCGTCGCTGGCGAAATACGCCGGCAGCTGGATGCAGGAATGGCGCTTCTACGCCTTTGCCGAAGGCGCGCAACTGTATCTGCGCGACGAGCTGCCGGACCAGGACGCCAGTTACGCCCTGGCCAGTGTCGGTCTCGGCACCCGCGCCAGCCTGAGCAAATGGCTGTCCGGCAGCCTCGACTGGGGCTACCCGCTACTCGAAGGGCCGAACACCTCGAAGCAGGAATCGCGCCTGCACTTCAACCTTCAAGCCACTTTTTAAAGGAGCACGTTCATGCAGCGCCTCATTCTTTCGTTGTTGATCTGCCTGGGCTTCGTGCTCCCGGCCACGGCGCAGGCCTGGTGGCAGGACGACTGGCATTACCGCAAACAGATCGCCGTCGACACCACGCCGCAGGGCGCCGGAATCAATCAGGCCCTGGGCCGCACTGCGCTGCTGGTGCGCCTGCACACCGGCAATTTCACCTTCGACGGGGTCAAGGAAGACGGCGCGGATTTGCGCTTCGTCGCCGCCGATGACAAGACCGTGCTCAACCACCAGATCGAAAGCTTCGACGCGTTGATGGGCATGGCGCTGATCTGGGTCGATGTACCGAATGTCGAGGGCGGCCAGCGTCAGGACATCTGGATGTACTACGGCAATCAGAAGGCTCCGGCCACCGGCAACGGCCAGCTGACCTTCGATCCGAATTACACCGCGCTCTATCACTTCGACGGCGCCACCGGCACGCCGGCCAAGGACACCACCGCTTACGGCAACACCGCACAAAGCGCCACCGGCGCGGCGATTGACGGCGTGGTCGGGCGCGCCTTGCAGTTCAGCGGTCAGCCGTTGCTACTGCCGGCCAGTCCGTCGTTGCAGCACAGCGCCGGCAGTGCGTTCACCTTCAGCGCCTGGCTGCGTCTGGATCAGGCCAATGGCGAGCAACTGATCCTTGCCCGCCGCGAAGGCGCCAACAGCCTGCTGGTCGGGGTCAATCAAGGTGTGCCGTTTGTGGAGATCGACGGCCAGCGCGCCGTGGCCTCTCAACCGCTGAATCCGGGGCAATGGCAGCATGTCGCGCTGACCGCGGAAGGTTCGAAAGTCAGCCTGTACATCAACGGTCGTGAGAGTGCGACCCTCGCTCAGGCGATGCCGGCGTTCAATTCGGTGATGGCGGTTGGCGGCGATCTGGCCGCAGGCCCATACCAGCCGTTCGTGGGCGCCATCGACGAACTGCGCCTGTCGAAAGTCGCGCGCCCGGCACCATTGCTGCTGGCTGATGCGACCTCCCAAGGCGCCGAGTCGAAACTGGTGGCCTACGGCGTTGACGAAGAACAGTCCGGTTTCGGTTTCGGCAGCCTCGGTTTCCTGCTCAACGCGGTACCGGTGGACGCCTGGGTGATCATCGCCGTGCTGGTGCTGATGATGTTCCAGTCGTGGATCATCATGCTGCGCAAGAACCGCACCCTCAGCCGCGTGAGCAAGGCCAACGAGGACTTCCGCGAGCAGTTCGCCAAGGTCGGTACCCGTCTGGAAATGTTCGCCGACGACGCGCAACTCGCCCAGCGTCTGCAGCACTCGCCGCTGTGGCGCCTGTACGCGGTGGCGGTCAAGGAAATCCGTACTCGCCGCGAGCAGGGCGCCGATACCTCTTCGGTGTCCGCTGCAACCATTGAAGCGATCCGCTGCTCGATGGACGGCGTACGCACTCGCGAAAACCAGGCGCTCAGCTCGAAACTCTCGACCCTGTCCAACGCCATCGCCGGCGGCCCGTACATCGGCCTGCTCGGCACCGTGCTGGGGATCATGGTGGTGTTCCTCGGCACCGCGATGGCCGGCGACGTCAACATCAACGCCATTGCGCCGGGCATGGCCGCTGCGTTGCTCGCTACCGCCATGGGCCTGTTCGTCGCGATCCCGGCGCTGTTTGGCTACAACCGCCTGATCACCCGCAACAAGGAAGTCAGCGCCGACATGCGCGTGTTCGTCGACGAGTTCATCACCCGTCTGGCGGAGATGCACGGCGAGGGCCAGTCCAGCGAAGCGGCGCATCAGCGCGGCCATCACGCCAACCACTCCGTACCGGCCTGAGGAGCACTGCCATGGCGTCCGTAAATGCCTCCCACGACGATGACGAAGATGCAGCGGTGGACAGCATCAACATCACCCCACTGGTCGACGTGCTGATGGTGGTGCTGGTGATGTTCATCCTCACCGCCACCGCGCAGGTCTCGGGGATCCAGATCAACCTGCCCAAGGCCAGCGCCTCGGTGTCGCTGTCGGAGGCCAAGACCAAGGCGATTTCGGTCAACGACGGTGGTCAGGTGTTCCTCGACGCCTACCCGGTGACCCTGGCCGAGCTGGAGGAACGCCTGCGCATCGAGAAAGCGCAGAGCCCGGACTTCCCGGTGATCGTGCGCGGCGACGCCACGGTGCAGTACCAGAAGGTCATCGAAGTGCTGGATCTGTTGCGCCGGCTCGAACTGTCCCAGGTCGGTCTGGTGACCGGCAAACCGACGCAGGGCTGAGTGATGACCGCACAACTGCCAATCGAGCCTTTGCCGGTGAAGAAGTCGCCACTGCGCTACGTGAAGTGGGGCGCCGGGCTGCTGCTCGGTGCGCTCGCCGCGTGGTTCCTGTGGCAGTGGGCCAATGACATGAGCGGCGTGCGCCGTGAAGCGCCGAAGGTGCCGACGATCATCCCGTTGCCGCCACCGCCGCCACCACCCCCGGAAAAACCGCCGGAGCCGGAAACCCCGGTTGAAGAAAAAGTCGTCGAGCCCGAACCGACGCCCGAGCCGCAAGAGGTCAAGCCCGAGGAAGAGGCGCCGCCATCGCCGGCGGACGATCTGGCCAACCCGATGCAAATGGACGGCGACGCCCAGAGCGGCAACGACGCTTTCAACATCGGCGCGGGCAAGGGCGGCGGCATGGCCGGGGCGGGTGGCGGACGCCTGGGCACCGGCACCTACAGCCAGTTCCTCGCGTTCACCTTTCAGAAGCTGCTGCGCGAGAACCCCGACCTGCGCAACCTGGCGTTTTCGCTGCAGGCCGATGTGTGGCTGAGCAGCGTCGGCGAAATCACCCGGGTCGAGCTGGTCAAGTCCAGCGGCAAGCCCGAGATCGACACTCAGGTGCTGGCCGCATTGCGTAACGCGCCCCATCTGAGCGAACGGCCACCGGCCTCCATCACTTTGCCTGTGCGCCTGTCCCTGCAAGGGCGGCGTCCGGGTTAACCGAATTCATAAAGCTGTATGAAAAGGAGTTGTGTGCAGATGATTTCCAACGTGAATCGATTGTCCCTGGCGGTCGGCATGGTCATCGCGACCCTGGTCGGTCAGGCCGCGGCAGCGCCTGCGCCCTCGGAGAACGCCACGATCAATCTGATCCGCTTGCTGGTCGAGCAGGGCATTCTGAAACAGGACAAGGCTGACGCGCTGATCGCCCAGGCGCAGAACGAAGCCGCCCAGGCCAAGCAGGCAGCGGCTTCGACAGCGGTCGCAGCCGGTCCGGTGGCCGCACCGGGCGATGTGCGCGTGCAGTACGTGCCCGCCGCGGTGCGCGACCAGATCCGCGATCAGGTCAAGGCCGAGGTCATGGCCACCGCCAAGCAGGAAAACTGGGCGGCGCCCAACACCTTCCCGGACTGGGCTTCGCGCATCAGCTTCGATGGCGACATCCGCCTGCGCGATGAATCGCGTTACTACTCGGGCAGCAACAGCAACGAAATCGTCGACTTCGCCAAACTCAACAACAACGGCCCGTACGACGTGAACCCCAACAGCAGCACCAATCTGCCGCCGTTGCTCAATACCCGTGAAGATCGCACCAACCAATTCCGTCTGCGCGCACGTCTGGGCATGAAAGCGGTGATCTCGCCGGAATGGACCGCCGGCATCCGCATCGGTACCGGCTCGGACAACAACCCGGTATCGACCACCCAGAACCTCGGCGGCGGCTTCGCCAAGAAAGACATCTGGCTCGATCAGGGCTACCTGAACTGGAAGCCCACCGACGAGCTGACCCTGACCGGCGGGCGTTTCGCCAACCCGTTCATGTCCACCGACATGCTGTATTCCAACGACCTGAATTTCGATGGCGTGGCGGCGATTTTCGACCACAAGCTCAACCGCGACTGGGGTGTGTTCGGCACCGTCGGCGCGTTCCCGGTGGATTACACCAACGACACCACCACCAGCAACGGTTTCGACAAGGAAGAAAGCGACAACAAGTGGCTTTACGGTGCGCAGATCGGCGCCAAGTGGGCGATCAACAGCAACAACCGCCTCAAGGGTGCGTTGGCCTATTACCGTTTCGACGACATTCAGGGGCAACGCTCCAGCCCTTGCGAACCGTGGGCCGGCGCGCCGGGCTGCGACACCGACGGCACTCGTGCGGCGTTCATGCAGAAGGGCAACAGCGTGTTCCTGCTGCGCGACATCACGCCGAACCCGGCCAACCCGACCACCACGCCGCAGCCGCAATTCGTCGGTCTGGCGTCGGAATTCAACCTGCTCGACCTGAACCTGGTGTGGGACGCCGACCTGCCAGAGGACTTCAAGCTGCGCAGCCAGGGCAACTACATCCACAACCTCGGTTACGACGAAGGCGACATGCGCAAGCGCTCCGAGGGGCAGATCGTCAACAACCTCAACAGCAGCGGCGAGATCGAAAGCGGCGCCAATGCGTGGATGGTGCAGTTCACCCTCGGCAACGCGCTGGACCTGAAGAAGCAGGGCGACTGGAATATGTTCGCCGGCTACAAGTACATCCAGCCGGATGCCTTGCCTGACGGCTTCAACGACTCGTCGTTCCACCTCGGCGGCACCAACGCCAAGGGCTATTTCCTCGGTGGCAATTACGGTCTGGCGAAGAACGTCTACGCCACCGGCCGCTGGCTGAGCACCGAGGCGGTGTACGGCGCGCCGTTCGACATTGATGTCTTGCAGCTTGAGATCAACACGCGCTTCTAAGGCGCCGGGAGTACGGTCATGCACGCACGAGTTTTTCTGTTGGGGCTGAGTTTTTTCATCGCACAAGGCGCGCACGCCGAAGGCATGGAGGAGCGTCTGCGCACCCAGTTGCGCAGCACCACTCAGCAGTTGCAGGCCCTGCAAAGTCAGCAGGCTCAGGCCAGCGCCGCGCAACTGGCGGCGCAGAACGAAGCCAAGGCCGCGCAGGCGCAGATCAAGCAATTGACCGCTGAACTGGCCAAGGCCAAAGGCGTCGCCGAACAGTTGGCCGGCCAGCAGCAGAACCTGCACAACCAGGCCCAGGCGCAAGTCGCCGCCAGCAGCGAGCAGGTCGGCAAGTTCAAGAAGGCCTACGACGAGTTGCTGGTCATGGCCCGTGCCAAAGAGGCAGAACGGTCTAAGCTTCAAGCGCAATTGGCTGAACGTGACACACAAGTGCAGCAATGTTCAGTCAAGAATCAGCAGATGTACGGCGTCGCCAAGCAGATCCTCAGCGCCTACGAAAACATCGATGTGGCCGAGGTGATGAAGATCCGCCAGCCCTTTGCGGGCAGCGCCCGGGTCAAGTTCGATGAACTGGCGCAGGGCTTTGGCGATGAACTGTACAAGACTCAATTTGACGCGCCGCAAGCTGCGCTCTCGCACTGATAAACAAGGAAGAAGTAATGACTCAATTGATCAGCCATGTGTCTCCGCAATCCCTGACCGACGTCCTGCAAGCGGCCGGTTATCGCGTCAACCAGACCGAACAGAACGGCATCGTGCAGTTGCTCAGCGCCAGTCAGGGCATCGGTTATGCCGTGCGTTTCGGCAACCCGGCGGTGGAGCAGGGCAGCTACGTCGATTTCACTTTCAGCTGCGCGCTGCGGGTGCAGGGTGAGTTGCCACAGGGCGTGGCCGAACAGTGGAACGCCACCCGGCGCTTTGCGCGGTTGTCGTTGCAGGGCGAGTTTCTGGTGATGGAAATGGACGTGGTGCTGGCGGCTGGTGTGAGCAGCGATCACCTGCGCGGCAACCTGGAATTGTGGGATCGCCTGCTGCAGGAATTCATCGTCTACCTGCGTGATTTCAGCCAGGCCGCACAAGCTTCGACGGCAAAAGTCGCCACCGCTGAGCAAGAGGAAGTCGCGCTGTGAAAAAGCCTGCCATGGTGATCGGCGCCGGGGCAGTGGCGCTGTTGGTGGTAGCCGTGGCGCTGGTGCTGCGACCAGGTGCTGACCCGGTCGCAGCGCAGCAATCGTCGCCGTTGGCGGCGGTTGCAACAGGGCCTGCGGTAGCGCGGTTGGGCAATCAGCAGGTGACGCCGCAGGAGTTGCAGGCGCTGCTGGCGACCGTCCCGCCGGCGACTCGCGAACAACTGCGCGGCAACCGTGAAGCGCTGGAACGCTGGATTCGTGCGCGGCTGGCGGAGAAAGCCGTGCTGGAACAGGCCGACGCTCAGGGCTGGGCGCAGCGTCCGGACGTGGTGCGGCAAACCCGCGCGGCCAGCGAGCAGATCGTCTTTCGCGATTACCTGCGCTCGGTCAGCACGGTGCCGGCGGACTACCCGAGTGCGAGCGAGTTGCAGCAGGCGTATGACGCTGGCAAGGGCAACTGGCAGACTCCGGCGTTGTATCGGGTGAGCCAGATTTTCCTCGCTGTGAATGACCCGCAGAGCCTCGAAGCGGTGCGCAAGCAGGCAACGGAACTGAGCAAAAAGGCTCAGGCTACACCGAGCGATTTTGCTGCGCTGGCAAGCCAGTATTCGCAGGATCGCCTGACCGCCGAACGCGGCGGTGATAGCGGGCTGCAACCGTTACAGCAATTGGTGCCGGAGGTGCGTGGTGCGGTGGCGAAATTGAAGGTCGGTGCGGTGTCCGATCCGCTGCAGAGCGCAGCCGGCTTCCATGTGATCAAACTCACCGAACAGCAACCGGCACGCACTGCGACCCTCGACGAACTGCGCGACCAGTTGACTCAAGCCTTGCGTGCGCAACGGCAGGAGCAGATTGCCCAGGCGTATCTGGACGGGATGCTCAATACCGCGACGCTGAGTATTGATGGGGCCGAGCTGAACAAGGTCCTCGAAACCAACCAATAACCCACATTGTGGGAGCGAGCCTGCTCGCGAATACGGTGTCTCAGGCAGCGTAATTGTTGAATGTGCTGGCGCCTTCGCGAGCAGGCTCGCTCCCACAGTGGATTGTGGTGCACTCAAGACCAACAAAGATCGACAGGGAGTCATCGATGTCATTCACCGAACCCGCAGGCCGACAGGGTAGCCCCGACTATCGCTGGGCACAGGGCGAGCGCGAGCCTTGGCTGGCGCAAGCCGCGACCATCGATGCCGAGGTCGCGCAATATTTTCTGGTCAGTGCCCGCTGTGGCTGTTTCATGCAGGCCGCGCGCAGCCTCAACGTGCGCTCGACCTTGCTGCGCAAGCAGTTGGCGCAGCTTGAGCAGGAGCTGCAGCACTCGCTGTTCAGCTTTCAGGGCAGCGCCCTGAGCCTGACCCGTGAAGGTCAGCAGTTGCAGGCGCAACTGGTCGCGCTGGCCCACGAACGCAAACTGCCGGTGGTCGAGCAGCCTCTGATCCGCCTGGCGGTTGCCGAATCGATCCTGCATGACATCCTCGGTCGCGACCTGATCGCATTGCTGCGGCGCAATGCCAGCGTGCGCCTGGAGATCATTGCGCTGGACAGCGAACTGGCGCTGCGTGCGGTCAGTGCCGACGTGGTGCTGTGGCTGGCCCACGGCGAATCCCCGAGTCCCGGCCCGACCTTCGCCACCAGCCATCCGCAGGCCCTGGCGCGTCTGGATTACCTGCCGCATATTGCCAAACGCTATTCCCGGGTCACCGCGCGCCCGGCGAGTGCCGACGACCTCAGCGATTTCATGCTGTTGCAATGGCAGCACGACCGCCAGATCGACAGTTTCCGGCCGTGGAATGAGCTGGTCGAACAACGCCTGGCCGGCGTGGTGCAGATGCAATCTTATGAACTGATGCTGGAAATGATCCGCTGCAGCGCCTGCATCGGTTTGTTGCCGGCGTACATGAGTCGTTTCGATCGCGGGCTGGTGGCGTTGCCGGGGTTGTTCGATGAGCCGATGCAGTTGCGGGCCTGGTTGGCAGTCAACGTTGAATCTCAGGCGATAGAAGAAGTCCGCACACTGGTCGAACTCATCCACCACACCTTCAACGAACGCCAGGAATGGTTCCAGACCTGACCCAATCCCCGCGTACACCATCCCCTGTAGGAGCTGCCGCAGGCTGCGATCTTTTGATCTTGTCTTTTAAAAGCAAAGTCAAAAGATCGCAGCCTTCGGCAGCTCCTACAGTTTGTATGCGGCGGACTTTGCGGTTTAGAGTGATTGGCCACACATCGATCCAGGAAGGATCCGCCATGCCCGACCACGCTCCCGCCATCAAAATCGAACGCTTCAATGAGTCGCACCTTGAGGGCATCACCGCGCTGTACAACGATCCGGCCGTGACCCGGCAGGTGTTGCAGATGCCGTTTCAGCCCACTGAGGTTTGGCGCAAACGCCTTGCGCCAGACAACGAACGGGTGGTGCAACTGGTGGCGCTGCATGAAGGTGTGGTCATTGGCAATCTGGGGCTGGAAAACTATTCACGGATCCGTCGCGCCCACGCCGGCAGTGTCGGCATGGCCGTCGCTGTGGCGTGGCAGGGCAAGGGTGTCGGTTCGAAACTGCTGGCGGCGGCGCTGGACGTCGCCGACAACTGGATGAACCTGCACCGGGTCGAACTCTCGGTGTACGCCGACAACGAGGCGGCCATCGGTCTCTACCGCAAGTTCGGCTTCGAGAACGAAGGCTTGTTCCGTGACTATGCCGTGCGCGACGGGCGATGGGTCGACACCCTGAGCATGGCCCGTCTGCGTCGTCGATAAGCCAAAAAAATCCTGTGGGGGTCAATCACCCAGCGCGAACGCCACCGCCGACTGCGCATGCAGCTCGGTGGTGTCGAGCAGGGGCAGGGCGCTGTGTTCGGGTTTGACCAGCAGGCCGATTTCCGTGCAGCCGAGGATGATCGCCTGGGCGCCGCGCGCGGTCAGCGCTTCGATCACCCGTTGATAGATTTTGCGTGATTCGTCACTGATCACCCCGACGCACAGTTCGTCATAGATGATCCGGTGCACGTCCTTGCGTTCGGCGTCGTCCGGTACCAGTACCGTCAAACCCTGCGCAATCAGGCGCTGCTTGAGAAAATCCTGCTCCATGGTGAACGCCGTGCCGAGCAGGCCCACTGTGTGCGCATCGATGGCCAATGCTGCCTGCGCCGCCGGTTCGGCAATGTGCAGAAACGGAATGCTGATCGCTGCCTGAATCTGCTGCGCGACCTTGTGCATGGTGTTGGTACACAGCACTACGCATTCGGCGCCGCCGGCCTCAAGCCTGCGTGCGGCATCCACCAGAATCGCCGCCGCGTCGTCCCAGCGCCCGGCGTGCTGGGCCTGTTCGACCGGGCCGAAGTCGACGCTGTACATCAGGATTTGCGCCGAGCGCAGCGGGCCGAGGCGGTCGCGAACCTGTTGATTGATGAGACGATAATATTCAGCGCTGGATTCCCAGCTCATGCCGCCGATCAGGCCGATGGTGCGCATTGAAATTCCTCTGGCTTATGGCCTGGGTCGAAAGGCCAGGCCAGAGGTGAGTTTCTGTTCGTTCCCGGACGGACGCCAGTGAGAAATCAACTGTACCGACGATCCTGTTGCCAAGTGTCATGGTGCCGCTTCAGGCAAAGGCTTGCGGCAGTGTCGGCATGGCCGTTGCGGTGGCGTGGCAGGGCAAGGGTGTCGGTTCGAAGTTGTTGTCTGCGGCACTGGACATCGCCGACAACTGGATGAACCTGCACCGCGTCGAGCTTTCGGTGTACGCCGACAACGAGGCGGCCATCGGGCTCTACCGCAAGTTCGGCTTCGAAACCGAGGGTCTGTTCCGTGATTACGCCGTGCGTGACGGGCAATGGGTCGACACCCTGAGCATGGCGCGGTTGCGCCGCAGAGCTACGGTTTGACCAATTGATCCGATTCGACGTATTGAAACGTTGCCTGAGTTGCGGGCGTCGACGGCGGAAACAGGCGAATCACCGGCACCCAGATTCTGGCTGTCGTGGAATCGTAGAAGTCCTTTTGATTGCCCTGTGCTTCCGCAAGTCCGGCATTGGTGCCACCAGCTATGAAGAAGAACGCCATGAGCGGGAGTGTGTTTTGCAGGTTCTGTGGCCAGGTCTTGATCACGATTTCATTCTGTTCGGAGAAATGTGCAGGCATCTGGCTCAACATTCCCCTTGCGCGTACCGATTGATAGAAGGGCACGCCAGCAGGTTTGCCGGTGACCTCGGAAACGTCAAACCCGCATTGGCGCAAATGATGACTGTTGGGTGAGGTGTCCCACACCATCTTCCATTGTTCGGCGGTGGCAACCCCGGCACTCTGGCAGCGCTGACTCGTAGCAGGAAACGAGGCATAAGGGCCGCAGGGCGTTGTTCGGTTCCAGGTCCAGCCATCTATCGGAAACGAGCAAAGCACATCGAGATCGACCTTGTCCGAGGGGGCGCCGAAGATCGGGTACAGCATGAAACCGTTGCCTTTACCCCAGGCCAGTCGTCCGAATTTCGAGTCGGCCCTGAGATAGGAAAACGAAACCCCTCCGTTTTTGACTGAAGTCGGACTGGGGTTCCAGACATGATGGGTGTCGCCGGGATTCTTGTCCGTGACTCGAAAGATGATACCGGAGCATAGAAACGCAGGTCGATTGTCGTTCGTGTCGCAGTTCGGAAACTGGCGGTTGTAGAGCGTGTTCAACAATTCAACCACTTGGGGGCCGGTCATCGCTGCGTGCGGGTTGTTGCTGGCAATCTGTGGGAGCGTTGACTGGGTGTCGACCTGGGTACAACCGAGAAGCATTGCAATCAGTACCGCTTGAACGATGTGTTTTATGCTAACTGCTTTCAGGCTGCTCATCTTGAATGTCCTTATACTTTTCAAGGGGCCACTTCAGGCAATGGCTCTTCATGGTTACAGCCGACTGCCACGGTTTTTGTAAACCCTACATCTGGGCGCCAGGACTCCAGGTTCCACTCCGGTTTGTCCCGCGCAACCATCAGATGGCCGGCGGAGTTGCCACTTGCGCGCAGCCAACGGGCAACGCCACCAGCATGGCGCCGATTATTCAGTTCATCACGTGTGGACACCTTTTGCAGTCAGATTGTGGTGTCGTCATTGCCAACGGTGATGTTCTTAAAGGGTCAGCCTCAGTAACCAGGAAAAGATGATCGGGTCATTGCTGCCCGTGCGCCGAAGGGTGTAGTTGAACAGCCCTGTTTTTCCCTGATTGCCGCTGAACCAGTTAGGCGGTACCACGACATCGGTGTAGGAGGAACGGGTGATGGGGAACTCGTTGCTGTCGTAACGGGTGGTGCCGACCAGTAACGAGATACGCCCCGTATATTGTGCTTCGAGGGTGGGGTAATAGATCCTGAGGTTGGTTCTGTTGGCGTTGAGCGTGGGTTCCGGGAGGTGGTGCTTCTGGCCGGTGACGGTCAGATCAAGATCCCTGGACGGGTAGGTCGCCTGGTCACCGGGAATCTCGACGGTATAGGTAACCTCCGCCTTGCTGCCATTGCAGTCGATCACCTCATGCCGAGGTATCAGAAACCTCAGCGTTTCTCCAGCGACGGTTACGGTTTTGATTTCACTGCCGTAGGTGGTGGCGCGTCCCTTCCAATAGACTTTGACTGTCTGACCCGGGGCTGACCCCGTGTATTTCACCTCTGTCGTTGCGTGTTGCGCCGAGTAAAAATCCCGTTCGAAATTTAATACCGTGCCACCCGAGTCCTTTGCCTCCAGCACTTTTGGTTTGATCAGATCCAGAGCCGGCTTTTTCACATGCACGTCAATGGTCGTGACAGGTGACCAGATCGCCAGCGGCCCGGAAGCGTTTCCGAGTTGATCGACCACGCGGAATTTAAGAGCGAATTGCGCATTGTCCTGCCAGAAGTCCGCCGTAAAGAGGCGGATTACCACCGAGCCCGCAGTCGCTTCGGCATTCGTCACCGTATGCAGTTTGATTCTGCTGTCCAGATCGAGCGAAATCACATCCTGCGCACGCATGAACAGGTAGCTCAGAGTGACATCCACGCCTTGTGCCGCGCGAATGGCATCCACGCCGTTGGCAATGACATCGGGCGGTAACGTCATCCTGAGGTTCGTGTTGGGGCCAGCGCCTGGGAACTCACCACCGGGGCGCGGTTTGTTGAAGAGAAACCTGAGTCCTGCCGAAGTCTCGGGCGCAGAGGAGCTCCTCCGGGTGACCTGCAGTTTGACTTCATTGGGGCCGTTGACGAGAAATGCTTCGTTCAGGTTCAGCGTGAACTGTTCGTTTTCCTCACCTGATCGTATGGTTTTGCCTACTGCCGGGGTAGTCGATCCATTGACCAGAACACCGATGTAGTCTCCAGGGCTCATGTTTACCCAAGGGTCGATCCATAACTCCAGCAACTGATTGATGATCAGGGACAGCGGTACGCCTCCACGGAGGGGAGGGGAAACAGGATAGACAACCGGGGAAATCAACCCGGTGATGTCCGCATCATAAATAACGAGTGGGCTATTCATTCCTGGACTCCAGCTTCTATGGTTGGGAAATCGAAAACAAAAGGGCTGTACTCATCAAAACCTATAGAGCGGACGCTGCCTACTGTCAGATCTGACAGGTAAACCGAGCTTTTACCCGCCGTTTGTCGGTTATACGCAGGCTGCTGGATATTCAGTGGAGGCCTTCACCTTTCAAAGAGGGCGTTTTCATCGCTCAGAGGCGGCCATCGGTCTCTCCGGCTTCGAGACTGACGATCTGTTTCGCGATTGCGCCTTGCGCGACGGGCAATGGATCGACATCCTGGGCATGGCGGCGCGTCTGCGTAAGCGCTGACCTTTTGTCCGTCAATGGTCGATGAGGCAACCGTGCAGGCAAATGACTCGCACGGTCATCTTCGGCATCTGCCATGCTCAAAGTCCGCAGCACTGCTTCCTCAAAGGAACACCGCAATGGACGACGTACAGCAACTGGGCGAAATGCTTCGCCACTATGCCGACAGCGAAGCGCACAAGAAGCAATTGTTCGAGACGCAGTCAGCGACCTGGGCCACACGGATCACCGCGTTGTTCGGGCAGATTCAGCAATGGCTGGAGCCGGTGCAGGCGCCGGGTTTGCTGGAGGTGAGTGGGGAGGCTTATGTGGCGTTCGGGCCGAGCATTCCCGTGGAAAGCTCAACCTTCAAGACTGAAAAACTCAGCATCGTGATCGCCGGCAAAGCGGTGGAATTCGTACCGGACGTGATGGGCAGCGCCGGGCAGATTTCTCTGGCGGTGATGGGCCTGACGGCGGCGCGCTACGGCAGCATTTCGCTGGTGGGCTTGCCCAGTGGCGAGTGGCAATGGCGCAAGACCAATGGCCTGAAGGATCCGGACACCTTTGTGTTTGATGCGGACTTTCTCGCGCAGCAGCTGCAGAGCCTGATCCCCCGCGATCGCGCCTGACCTGCAACATTCCCCTGTAGGAGCTGCCGCAGGCTGCGATCTTTTGACTTTGATTTTCTAAAAACAAGATCAAAAGATCGCAGCCTGCGGCAGCTCCTACAGGGGGGCGATGGTGGGGCTACATCTCGAGGTTGATCCAGCCCGGTTTCGCCTCTTCCGGCGCCACGGCTTTCACGGTCTTGCCGGTCGCCAGTTCCACCCGCCGTGCCACTTCCGGGTCATCGGCAAACGGCACCATGCTCGCGTCATCGAGGCTTTCAGTCGTTTGGTGGCGCAGGCAGTACTCCACCGCCAGCCACAGAAACACCACGCCCAGCACATTCAAGAAAATATCCATCCTCTTCGGCTCCTTGCCTCAGGCAATCTGCGCCTGGCTGCGTGCCAGCGACACGTCGGCGACCCGCACCGTGCGCCAGACGTTGTAGGCCATCAGCAGCATGCCGCTGAGGAAGAACACCCCGCCGGCAAAGCGCACGATGAACCCCGGATGACTGGCCTGCAGCGCCTCGACAAACGAATAGGTCAGCGTGCCGTCCTCGTTGATCGCCCGCCACATCAGGCCCTGAGTGATGCCGTTGACCCACATCGAGGCGATGTACAACACGGTGCCGATGGTCGCCAGCCAGAAGTGCAGGTTGATCAGCGGCGTGCTGTACATCTGCTCGCGGCCAAAGACTTTCGGAACCATATGATAAGTCGCGCCGAAGGTGATCATTGCCACCCAGCCCAACGCCCCGGCGTGCACGTGGCCGATGGTCCAGTCGGTGTAGTGGGAGAGGGCGTTGACCGTTTTGATCGCCATCATCGGCCCTTCGAACGTCGACATGCCGTAGAACGCCAGCGACAGCACCAGAAAGCGCAGAATCGGGTCGGTGCGCAACTTATGCCAGGCGCCGGACAAGGTCATCATGCCGTTGATCATCCCGCCCCAGCTCGGCGCCAGCAGGATCAGCGACATCGCCATCCCCAGCGACTGCGCCCAGTCCGGCAGCGCGGTGTAGTGCAAGTGGTGCGGGCCGGCCCAGATGTACAGGGTGATCAGCGCCCAGAAATGCACGATCGACAACCGGTACGAATACACCGGGCGATTCACCTGTTTCGGCACGAAGTAATACATCATTCCGAGGAAGCCGGTGGTCAGGAAGAAACCCACCGCGTTATGCCCGTACCACCACTGCACCATAGCGTCGGTGGCACCGGAATACACCGGATAGGACTTGAACCAGTCCACCGGGATCGACAGGTGATTGACCACGTGCAGCATGGCGATCACCAGAATGAACGCGCCGAAGAACCAGTTGCCGACGTAGATATGCTTGGTCTTGCGCTGTACCACGGTGGTGAAAAACACGATGGCATACGCGACCCAGACCACCGCCATCCACACCGCTCCGGAGAATTCGATCTCGGCGTATTCCTTGGTGGTGGTGTAGCCCATTGGCAGGGTGATCAGCATGATCACGATCACCGATTGCCAGCCCCAGAACGTGAAGGCCGCGAGCTTGTCCGAATACAGCCGCACCTGGCAGGTGCGCTGTACCGCGTAGTAACTGGCGGCGAATTGCGCGCTGCCGGCGAAACCGAAAATCACCAGGCTGGTGTGCAGTGGCCGCAAGCGGCCGAAGGTGGTCCAGGGCAGGTCGAGGTTCATGTCCGGCCACACCAGTTGCGAGGCGATCCATACCCCCATCGCCATGCCGACGACACCCCAGAAAACCGTCGCGATAACGAATTGGCGGACGACCTTGTAGTTATAAGCCTGTCCGATTGTTGCTGTGCTCATGGTCAGTTCATCCACGGTTGCAAAGTCTTGCCAGGCCACCCGGTCTGGCACGAGCTGCACTGTAGGAACAGCGCCGGAAACAAAACAGGCTCAGGAATCTTTCATTTGTACGGATCAGATTGAAGTGCTGCCTGCGGCGTTCTGCCGCGCCCTGATACGGTTTTTATGACTTCAGGTGAATCTGTTGCGTGCTGCGCTGCTCGTCCATAGTGCCCTGACAAAAACTGTGGGAGCGAGCCTGCTCGCGAATGCGGTGTGTCAGGCAACTGCATTGTTGGCTGACACACCGCATTCGCGAGCAGGCTCGCTCCCACAGAATTAATTGATGAGGTGGGGCAGGCACATGTATCAATACGACGATTACGACCGCGCACTGGTGTTCGAGCGCGTTGCGCAGTTTCGCGATCAAGTCGAGCGCTTCATGGCTGGCGAGTTGAGCGAGGAGGAGTTCCTGCCGCTGCGCCTGCAAAACGGCCTGTACATGCAGAAGCACGCCTACATGCTGCGGGTGGCGATTCCCTACGGCACCCTGAGTGCCGAGCAGATGCGCACGCTGGCGAGCATCGCCGCCGATTACGATCGCGGCTACGGCCACTTCACCACGCGGCAGAACCTGCAATTCAACTGGATCGAACTGGCCCAGGTGCCGGATATCCTTGAACGCCTGGCGCAGGTCAACATGCACGCGATCCAGACCTCCGGCAACTGCGTGCGCAACATCACCACCGAAGCCTTCGCCGGGGTCGCGGCGGACGAAATGATCGACCCGCGCCCGTTGGCCGAGATCCTGCGGCAATGGTCGACGATCAACCCGGAATTCCTCTTCCTGCCACGCAAGTTCAAGATCGCCATCTGCTCGGCGAAGCAGGATCGCGCGGCGATCATGATGCACGACATCGGCCTGTATCTTTATCCGGGGCGCGACGGGCAGATGTTGTTGCGGGTGATCGTCGGTGGCGGGTTGGGGCGCACGCCGATCCTTGGTCTGCAGATCCGCGAAGGCTTGCCGTGGCAGCATCTGCTGTCCTACGTCGAAGCGATCCTGCGGGTCTACAACCGCCATGGCCGGCGCGATAACAAGTACAAGGCGCGGATCAAGATTCTGGTCAAGGCGCTGGGCATCGAGGCATTCGCCAAAGAGGTCGAGGAAGAATGGCAACACCTCAAGGACGGCCCGGCGCAGCTTACCGAGGCTGAATACGAGCGGGTCGCCCGAGCGTTCGTGCCGCCGATCTATCACACCCTGGCCGATACCGATCTGGATTTCGGCACGCATCTGGCTGAAAGCCCGGCGTTCGCCCGCTGGGTCGCGCGCAACGTGCAGCCGCACAAGAAACCGGGTTACACCAGCGTGGTGCTGTCGACCAAACCGGGTCTGAGCGCGCCGCCAGGGGATGTCACCGGGTTGCAGATGCTGGCGGTGGCCGACTGGTCGGAGCGCTTCGGTTTTGGCGAAATTCGCATTGCCCATGAGCAGAACATCGTCCTGCCCGATGTTCGAAAGTCTGACCTGTATGAACTCTGGCAGTTGGCCTGCGGGCGCAATCTGGGCAGCGCCAACGTCGGCCTGCTGAACGACATCATCGCCTGCCCGGGCGGCGATTTCTGCGCGCTGGCCAACGCCAAGTCGATCCCGATTGCCCAGGCGATTCAGGCGCGTTTCGACAACCTCGACTACCTGCACGACCTGGGCGACATCAGCCTGAACATCTCCGGCTGCATGAACGCCTGCGGCCACCACCACATCGGCAATATCGGCATCCTCGGCGTCGATAAGAACGGCAGCGAGTGGTACCAGATCACCCTCGGCGGCGCGCAGGGCAAGCACAGCGCACTGGGCAAGGTCATCGGCCCGTCGTTCAGCGCGGCCGAAGTACCGCAGGTGATCGAGCGGATCATCGGCACCTTCGTGCGATACCGCGAAAGCGAGGAGTTGTTTGTCGACACCGTGGCACGCATTGGCCTGGAGCCGTTCAAGGAGCGGGTCTACCCGAAAGCGCTGGAGGTGTCGGCATGAACAATCTGCTGCGCCTGGAGCAGGGTGTTGCGCGGCTGATCGAAGACGATCCGTGGACGCTGGTCCGCGAGCCGGAGCAGTGCCGGCCGCGCGGATGGCTGATCCTGCCGTTGGCGCACTGGCTGCAGTCACCCTCAACCCACGCAGTGTGGCTGGGGCCGGACGACGAAGTCGAAAGCGTGGTGCCGTGGCTGACCTCGCTGCCGCTGATTGCCCTGGATTTCCCGAGCTTTCGCGACGGCCGCGCCTACAGTCAGGCGTATCTGCTGCGCAGCCGGTTTGGCTGGGCCGGTGAACTGCGGGCGATTGGCGATGTGCTGCGTGATCAGCTCAGCCACATGCGTCAGTGCGGATTCGACAGCTTCGCGGTGCGCGAGGACAAGTCGGCCGAGGATGCCCTGAAGGGACTGGCCGGCATGAGCGTGCTGTACGGCCGCTCGGTGATCGAGCCACGGCCGCTATTCCGCAGACGCTGAAGACTCTGTGGCGAGGGAGCTTGCTCCCGCTGGAGTGCGCAGCACTCCCAAACAGGCATGATGCGATCCGCCAGATAAATCGCGTTGTCTGGTTTGGGGCGGCTTCGCCACCCAGCGGGAGCAAGCTCCCTCGCCACAGGTGTTTTGCGGTGACATGCAAGGGAAACCCTTACATCCCGCACCATTCCCGGATTTTTCCTTGGGTCGATGCTGGCCTTTTGGTAGAGTCCCGGTCGCCAGCGGGTTTTCGGCTGGACGACGGAACGAAGAAGGGAGTCTGGGTAGTGAGTGCGGGCAAAAAGATTTTGGGCCTCACGGCGTTGCTGTTGATGCTGACGCTGTGGGCCAGTTACTTCTATGTGTTCAAGGAAAACCGTGACGGCCAGTTGGGCGGCGCCGGTGAAAGCACCGCGTGGTGCGGCGCGCCACCGTCCACCGAAGCGGCGCTGTTGGGCAAGGATCAATTGACCTTGCGCGTCACCAACAACCTGCGCGGCGAGTTCATGCTCAGTGGCTCGCTGGTGGTCTCCGAACGCACCTTCAACCGCTACGATCTGGGCCGCAACGAACTGCGTCTGCGCCTGGAACCGTTGCAGTGGTCGTATGGTGTGACGCCGATCTTTCTCGAACAGGTCAAGATCCAGCCGCTGAGCCGCAACCTCGCGTCGCCGACCAAAAGCGCCTACGCCGAGCTTGAGCCACGGCCGATCGGCGTGCAGGGCCAGGTCACCGAATTCCCCTTCGACACCTATCGCTACGGCTACAAACCGGTGCTGTATTACCTCAAGGGCAGCGAGCGCATCGACCTGCGCTTCAAGAACATCACCACGCTGATGGAGATGTCCAACACCTTCACGCCGATCCAGAAGTACAACCGCGTCGAGTACATCAACGAGAAAAACTCAATGATCCGCGACGAGGACTACAAGGCCTACGCCCCGCACGAATGCGCGTTCAGCGTCGAGCGCAAAGGCTCGTTCAAGGTCGTGGTGCTGTTGTTCCTGCTGGTGCTGTGCCTGCCGCTGCTGCACGTGTTCTATCGCGACGAGCCGGGGATCGACTTCCTCGCCACGCTGGTGACGATCGCCGTGGTACGGGTGCTGCTGGTGGGGCCGGTGCAGGACTTCCAGCTGTACAACATCGACTTCCTGTTCGGCGCGGCGATTCTGCTGGTGGGCTCGGTATCGCTGATCAAGGCGATGCGCGCCAACAGCCGGCGGGAGATGGCGTTGAAGAGCGGGGCAACGTCGTCCTGGTAATGCGAGCCTGAACATGACCCTGTAGGAGCTGCCGCAGGCTGCGATCTTTTGATCTTGTTTTTTAAAAGCAACATCAAAAGATCGCAGCCTGCGGCAGCTCCTACAGGGTCGCTTTATTTCAGCGCCGGATCCCCCATGTTCATCTTCTTCCAGCCCTGCAACAGCACCTGCGCTTTCGGCTCCTGGCCGTTCTCCAGGTAATACTGGATCAACGACAGCCGCGCATTGCGGTTTGCCGGTTGCACCTTGAGCAAGCGCTCCAGCTCGTCACACGCCTCGCTTACCTTGCCACTATCGTGCAACGCCACCGCCAGCACGTAACCGTACTGCGGGTTCTGCGGCTCCAGTTGCGCGGCTTTGTGCAGGGCGTTCATGGCTTCTGCCGTCTTGCCGGCGCGAATCAGTGACAGGCCTCGGGTGTGCTGCAACAACGCAGCCTCCGGGTGCGCCTTGAGGCTGTCGTCCAGCAGGCTCTGCGCTTCCTGACCTCGGCCATTGGCCTCCAGCCATTGCACCAGCGTCACCAGTGCCGGGTAGAAATCCGGATCGCGTTTGAGTGCCGTGCGCAGAAACCCTTCGACTTCGGATGCGCGGCCACTGGCCTGATACAACATCGCCAGATTCAGGTTGGCCTCGGCCCGTTCCGCGAGACTGTTCTGCACCGTCTCATACTCGGCAATCGCCGCGTCCCAATTGGCCTGGGCGGCGCCGAGGCCGTTGTTGCGCGCGACGCTGAGCAGATCACGCGCCGCGACGATGCGTACGGCTTTCACCGGATCGCTGAGCATCGGCGTCAGCAATGACGCGCGCTCTGCGGGCGGCAGGAAGGCACTGATCGCCCGCACTGCGCTTTCGCGCACCTGCGGTTCCCGGTTTTTCAGGTCGAGCGTCGCCAGTTTCAAGGCCTGATCGCTGGGGTACAGCGGCAGTTCTGCCAGCAACGTCGCACGCTGAATCGCCGGCAGATCGCTGCGCTGCAACTGCTCATGCAAGGCGTCCGCCGCGCCCGCTTGACCGTTGCGGATCAGCCACAGGCTTTCGTCATAACGCGGCGCCTGCGGGGCGGTGGCGGAGGCATTCCACAACTTGAACTGTGCGGTGACCTTGTCGCCGGCGTTGCCCTGATGGCAGCTCAGACAGGCATCCGGGGTACCGAGTTTTTGCGCACGTTCCGGGTTGGGCATGCTGAAACTGTGGTCATGTCGCCAGTCGTTGCCCATGTAGAACTTGCCCGGCATGTGGCAATCCACGCACTGCGAGCCGGGCTGGCCCATGGTGTGGCGGGTATGTTCGCTGGAGTCGTAGTTCTTCGCCTGCAGGCCCTTGCCATCGACGCCTTCGACCGAAGTCTTGCCCGCCGTGTTGTGGCATTGCAGGCACACCGCGTTGCCCGGAGCCTTGAGTTCGGTGCTGTGCGGATTGTGGCAATTACTGCAGCGCACACCCTTGTCGAACATTTTGCTCTGCAGGAACGAGCCGTGTTCGAACACTTCATCCTTGATCTTGCCGTCCAGCGCATACAGTTCGCGGGTGAGGGTGCTCGGCAGGTAGTCGTCCATCAAGCGCTTGCCGACGGTGTAGCCATCGCCCAGCGGCGCCCGGCGCGCATGGCAGCGGGCACAGGTTTCGATCTCGACGCTGGCGTTCTTGTCCTTCAGGTCGACGACGAAACCTTTGTGGATCAGGTCGCCTTTTTTCTGTGCCCACTCCAGGTGATTGGAGGCCGGACCGTGGCAGGCCTGACAGCCGACGCCGAGGCTGTTCCACTGACTGTTGAATGTGTTGCTGGCCGCATCGAAATTGCGCTTGAAGCCGGTGGTGTGGCACTCGACGCACATGAAGTTGGCGTTCTGACTCGGCTTGCTCCAGTGCAACGGATTCTTGAAGTTCACGCCCTGGCCGGGGTAAAGGTGAAACCAGCGGTGTTTCTCGGTATCCCACGCCACACCGAGCGCTTGCAAACGGCCTTCGCCGACCTCGATCAGGTATTGCTGCAGCGGCGCAATGCCGAAGGTGTAGGCGACTTTGAAGTCAGCGTTCTTGCCATCGGTGCCCGGCGTATTGACCCAGAACTCGTCGCCCTTGCGTGAGAAGCGGGTGGTCTCGTTTTCGGCCTTGAAGGTGACGTTGTTGAAGTCGCCGAGCAGGGTGTCGGCATTCGCTGCCTGCATCGCCAATTGGTGATGCGAGCCTTGCCAGTCCTTGACCTGTTCGGTGTGGCAACCCTGACATTGTTGTTCATCGACCATGCTGGCGGGCTTCTGTGCCACCGGTTGCGGTTTGGCGACGACGGGCGCCGCCGCGCTGATCGGCGGGGCCGTGTACCGCGCGGGCGCGGGGCTGAACAGAAACCAGCCAATCCCCGCCACAGCGGCCAGCAGCACGCCGATGGTGAGGGGGAACAGGTAACGAGAAGGGGACGGTCGGGACGAATCGGGATCAGGCTGTACGACTTTATTTTTATGCTTGGGCATTACGACTTCCGTGGTCAGATGCATTGGCCTGCTGGCATGCGTTCAAGCTCGATGCAGCTTTGCCGGATGCCCGGCGTCTGTCAAACGTCGGTTGTGAAGCAGCCCCCCGAAGTTGTGTGAATTTTCCGGTTTTGCAGCGCAATCGGCGGGGTTTTAGCTATACCTGTAACTCCCCCCTAAGCAATACATTCAGGCCTTCTGACAGGAGTTACAGCATGAAGCTAGCAGTAATGATGGGCACCCTCTGCATTGCCACGCTCGGCGTGGTGGGCTGCTCCAGCAAAACCGTTGCTCCCGATGAGTATTCCGGCTTTCTCAAGGACTACAGCCAACTCAAGGAGGCCAAATCGCCGTCCGGTGCCGAGGTGATGCGCTGGATCGATCCGAAGGTCGACATCAGCAAGTTCACCAGCGCCTACATCGAACCGACCCAGCTCTATCCCAAGCCGCAACCGACCGCAAAGATTTCCCAACAGACCCTCAACGGCATCACTTCCTATTACGATCAGGCCCTCAAACGTGAAATCAGTAAAGACCTGCCGTTGGCCAACGGCCCCGGCCCAGGGGTGATTGTGGTGCGGGCGGCGATCACTGCCGTGAGCAGCAAGACCGAAGGCCTGCACGCGTATGAAGTGATCCCGGTCGCTCTGGTCGCTGCAGCGGTCAGCACCGCCAGCGGTATCCGCGATCAGGAAACCACCCTGGCGACCGAAGCGGTGTTCCTCGATGGCGGCAACAACAAAGTGGTGGCGCAAGTGGTGCGCAAAGGCACCGGCAAACCACTGGAAAATGAAACCCAGGCGATGAAGGCCAGCGACGTCAAACCGGTGATTGATGGCTGGGCCAATGACATGCATCAGATGTATCTGAAGCTTAAAGCCAGCAAATAACCCGAGGCCCCTGTAGGAGCTGCCGCAGGCTGCGATCTTTTGACTTTGATTTTGTAAAAACAAGATCAAAAGATCGCAGCCTGCGGCAGCTCCTACAGGGGCAGCATTACTGCCCGGTAAACCAGCGGAAGTACGGATTCCCGCCTTCCCAACGCATCACTTCACGCATATCCCGCCCCCAGGCATCCCGATCACCGTCATACGCATGCAGGCTGGCGCGGTAGAACTGCATCAGGCGCTGGCGGTGCGTGTCCATCCGTTCAGTAAAACCGATATCGGCATTCACCAGTGGCGGCGGCACATACAGGTCCAGCAACGCTGGCAATACCCGAGAGATTTCCTTGCTGCGCACCCACGGCGCGTACTCGATTCGGGGCTGATCGTCAGTCACCGCCGGGGCATTTGCCGCGAAGCGTTCAAGGCCTGCGCGGTCGGTGACCCAGGTTGCGAGTAACGCTGGGGCCGAGCCAATCCCGACATCCTGCAAAGTGCTGCGCACACTGGCTTGTTGGAAGCGCTCGGTGATTTTCGCCGCGTCCAGTGCCATCGGCTGCAGCGAGCCCACCAGCAGCATTTCGTGGAACTCGCTGGTCCACAGCGAAGCGTACGGAAACACGTCGAGGAAGCTGCGCACCAATGAGCGCGAATCGTCGATGTTCTGGGTCGGCAGCGGCAGCCATTGCGCGACGATGCCTTGTTGCTCCAGGCGACTGGCCGCTAGTTGATAGAAATCCCGCGAGTACAGATTGACCACCCCGGCCGCCGACGGCGGTGGCGGTTCGAGGGTGATCAGGTCGTAGGTCTGCGGGCTGCGCAACAGTTCCTGACGGCCATCGCGCAGGCGCACATCGACGCCGGGATCGCTGGCGGCGTTGAAGTTGCCTTTGAACAGGGGTGCGGCCTTGACCACCGATGGCAGCAGTTCGGCGACCACCCTATGTTCCAGCCCCGGATAGCGCAGCAGGGCGCCGGCGGTGATCCCGGTGCCGAAGCCGATCACCAGCGTCGAACGTGGTTCGCCGTTGTGGATCAGCAGCGGCAGCAGTGCCTGGATGCGCATGTAGCGCAGCGACGGCATGGCGTCGCCGGTGTTGGACACGCCTTGAATGTACAGGCGGTGGAAGCTGTTCTCACCACGGCCCTGAGCGACCACCGCCACGGTGCCGCCACGGCCTTCTTCATAGAACGCCAGCGTGCCGTTACGCGCACCGGGCAGCAGACTGGCAAGTTTGTCCACTGGCGTCAGCAGCGCAAGCGCCACCGATACCAGCCCCAACGCGACCACGGCCTGACGCCGACCTTTTCTGACGTGGTGGCCCTTGCGCACGGCCACGTAGCCGATGCCGGCAGCTATGATCGCCAGCAAGCCCAGCGTGCGCACCAGCCCCAGCAGCGGGATCAGCAGAAAACCGCAGAGCATCACCCCGACAATCCCGCCCAGCGTATTGAACGCGACCACGGCACCGACGTCGCGACCGACGCGTTCACGCCCCACACTCAAGCGCAGCGCCAGCGGAAACGCCGCGCCAAGCAACAGCGTCGGCACGAACACGATGCTCAGTGCCGCCACGGCGAAACGTGCGCTCATGCCGGCCAGCTCGCTGGCGCCCATCGCCAGCAGCCAGCTCTCGGCCTGACTTTGCGCCAACACCAGCCAGCGCCCGAGCAGGGCGACTTCCAGCAAGGCGATCAGCCCGGCACCGGCAATCAACAGACCGAACACGCCCCACGGATCGCGAATGCGCTCGACCCTGCGGGCGAGCAGGGCGCTGCCGATGAACAGCCCGGTCAGGTACGTGGCGAGTACCACGGCGAACGCGTAGGTGCGGGTGCTCATGAACTGCACGATCGATTGCGACCAGACCACTTCATACCCCAGCGCCACGCCGCCGGCGATGGCGTACAGCCACAGTGCGGTGCGGTCCGCGGCTTTCTCGGTGTGATGTTTGACCGCAGCCGCCACCGACGTCGGCTGTTGGCGCTGCAACCACAGCGCAGCGGCGGCGGCCAGCAGATTGAGCATCGCCGCAAACAACGCACTGCCACGCACACCGAGGGTGGCAATCAGCACGAACGCGGCGAGCAGGGTGCCAACAATCGCGCCGAGGGTGTTGGCCGCATACAGCTGACCGCCGGCCCTGCCCGGATCCGCCGCCAGCGAGCGCACCAATACCGGCAGCGTGCCGCCCATCAACACCGCCGGAATCCCCACCAGCGTGAACGGCAAGCACCAGGCGAGAATGCCGACATGCGCTTGCAGCCAGGCAAACGGGCTCGCCGCCAGGCTCATCGCAACCGTGGCGCCAACACCAAGAATCGCCACCAGCACTTCCAGCCCGGCATAGAGCAGCACCGGTTGCTGCAAGCGATCAGCCCAACGCCCGAACAGCCAGCCACCGATGGCCAGGCCGGCGAAAAACGCGCTGATGCCGGTGGTGATGGCATAGACCTCGACGCCGACCACCAGCGACAACTGCTTGATCCACAGCACCTGATACACCAGCGCGGCGGCGCCGGAGATGCACAGCAGCAGGGCGGGGATCAGCAGCGCCGGGGTGGCGGCATGAGTGGTGGGTATGGCCGACGGCTTGCTGGCGATACGTGAGGACATGCGGATTGCCTTGTTCAAATCACACAATATCTGTGACGGTGCTGGCCTCATCGCTGGCAAGCCAGCTCCCACAGGGATTTTCAGTGAACACTCATGTTGTGGTCGACAGAAATACCTGTGGGAGCTGGCTTGCCAGCGATTGGGGCCGGCGCGGTCTCAGGTGGAAACAGGGCCGCCCGCCGCTGAGGGCGGGCGGCAGTTCAACGGTCTTACTGTGCAGCGGGTGCCGCTTTCATTTTCTCTTCAATCTTCGCGTCCACCGCCGCACGGATCTGGTCGATGCTGAAGCTCGCCGGTTTCTGGCTCGGCGGGTACTCGATGAAGGTCTGCAGGAAGCGCGCTGCCTTGGTTGTCGCAACGGCAACCAGGTAAACGTTTTTGGTCGACCAATCGTAGTATTGATCGGAAACCACGTCGGCCCGCTCGTACGGGTCCATTCTCAGGTTGAAGATCTTGGGTACGCGCAAGGGGGTGAACGGGTTACTCCAGACCGCAAAACCACCTGGCGCTCGCTGCTCGGCGAAGACGGCCTTCCAGTTGCCAAAGCGCATTGAAACCAGCATGCCGTCGTCGTTGAAGTAGTAGAACTCCTTGCGTTCACCGTTGGGTTGCTGGCCGGTCAGGTAGGGCAACTGGTTGTAACCGTCCAGATGCACTTTGAAGTTGCTGCCTCCGGAAGTCGGCGCCCAGCCCTTGAGCAGCTTGTCTTTCACCTCGGTGTCACCCGCTGCAGCGAGCAAGGTCGGGAACCAGTCCAGGCCCGAGAACATCTCGTTGGAGACTTCACCCGGCTTGATCTTGCCCGGCCAGCGAACCATCGCCGGTACACGGTAGGCACCTTCCCAGTTGGAGTTCTTCTCGTTACGGAACGGCGTGGTCGCCGCGTCCGGCCAGGAGAACTGATTCGGACCGTTGTCGGTGGTGTAGACCACGATCGTGTTGTCGGCGATTTTCAAGTCGTCGAGGGTCTTGAGCAATTTGCCGACATCACCGTCGTGTTCCAGCATGCCGTCGGCGTATTCGTTGCCGGGCATGCCGCTCTGGCCCTTCATCGAATCACGTACGTGGGTGAACAGGTGCATGCGCGTGGTATTCATCCAGACAAAGAACGGCTTGTCGGCCTTGGCCTGTTTCTCGATGAACGCTTGCGCGGCAGCGGTGGTTTCGTCGTCGATGGTTTCCATGCGCTTGGTGGTCAGCGCGCCGGTGTCCTCGATCTTGCCGTCGGCGAAACTGTGGATTACGCCCCGTGGCGAGTTGGCTTTGACAAAGTCCGGGTCATCCTTGGGCCAGTAGGGGCGTTCGGGTTCCTCTTCGGCATTAAGGTGATAAAGGTTGCCGAAGAACTCGTCGAAACCATGGTTGGTCGGCAGGTATTCATCCTTGTCCCCAAGGTGGTTCTTACCGAACTGGCCGGTAGCGTAACCCTGAGACTTGAGCGCCTGAGCGATGGTGATATCGCGCTTTTGCAGGCCGACAGTCGCTCCCGGCGCACCGACTTTCGACAGGCCGGTACGCAGTGGCGTCTGGCCGGTGATGAACGAGGAGCGTCCGGCGGTGCAGCTGTTCTCCGCGTAGTAGTCGGTGAACATCATGCCTTCTTTGGCAATCCGGTCGATGTTCGGGGTCTTGTAGCCCACCACGCCCATGGAGTAGGCGCTGATGTTGGTCTGGCCGATATCGTCGCCGAAGATCACCAGAATGTTGGGTTTCTCAGCCGCTGTGGCGGTTGCCGACAGCGCCATCACCGAGGTTGCCACCAGGGCGAGTTTCGGTAGCCACTTGCGTATGCGAGTCATCTGACTTGCTCCTTATCGCGGGGGTCGTTGTTGCGACTTACGTTTCTTGCAGTCCTGCATCACGCTTTTTCTTATTGCACCTGCCCGGTTGCCGGTGGATCGAACGGGTAGATCCGGCGCCATTCGGTCGCCATGTCCACCACGGTCCAGCCACGGGAATTCGCTTCGTCGAGGGCTTTGTCGAGTCGCCCGATATCGGATTTCC
Organism: Pseudomonas sp. B21-051; assembly: GCF_024748795.1. NCBI lineage: Bacteria > Pseudomonadati > Pseudomonadota > Gammaproteobacteria > Pseudomonadales > Pseudomonadaceae > Pseudomonas > Pseudomonas sp. B21-051. The sequence goes on along the minus strand of NZ_CP087166.1, from coordinate 3,236,941 downwards.
GGTCATAGGCCCACTCGCGCTTCGCATCGGTGTGGTGCACCAGCCCCATGAAGCGTTTGCCGGGGCCGGCGGCGGTCCACTGCAGCATCTGCAGGTCGCCGTCGGAATTGCCGAACGCTAGGATCGGCCGTTTGCCGATCACTGCATCAATGCTCTCCGGTTTGCCCGGGCCGTCGTCGTTGTGTGCCAGTTTTCGGGTGCGCAGGATCGAAGCCTTGCCGTCCTTGAACTGGAACGCGGTGACGAACGTGGTGCCGATCACCTGTTCCGGCGGGATGCCGTAGACCTTCTCGGCAAAGGCGCGCATGAACGCGGTGTCGCCGCCGGAAACGATGTAGGTCTTGAAGTCCTGGCTGCGCAGGTAGTCGAGCATTTCCAGCATCGGCTGGAAGATCATTTCGGTGTAGGGCTTGCCGGTCTTCGGATGTCGGGCCTGACTCAGCCAGGTCTTGGCGTAGTCGTCGAAAGCCTCGGTGGTCATGCCGGTGTGGGTGGCGCCGAAGATCTTGATAATGCCGTCCATGCCGGCGGCGGCCAGTGCCTTGTGGTCGTTTTCCAACACGGCTTTGAATGGCTGGGTGGTTTTCCATTCCGGGTGCTGCGGCGCATTGCGCTTGACCTCGTCGAGGGCGAACAGCAGCTCGAAATACATCGGTTGTTCGCTCCAAAGGGTGCCGTCGTTGTCGAACACGGCAATGCGATCGGCGGGTTTGACGAAGTCTTTGCCGGACTGATCGGTGACGGCTTGCACAAACTCGGTGATGTGTTTTTTGGCCGGGCCGTCGTTCCATGACGGCAGTGGCTCGCTGGCCTGGGCCAGCACTGGCAATGCCAGCGCAAACCACAGCGCAAGGCTGAAACGTGGACGCTGCTGCGGTGGATTGGTCATGGGAATTCCCTTTCCTGAACGGGGTTGAGCGGGCGCAGGGCCGACGCCGGTTTGTGCGCCTGTTGTTCGGCCTGACTGTGAAGCGTAGTCAACGATTCACGCAGTTGAGCGAGTGTTTGTGCAGTCTGCGGATCACGTCCATAAAGTCCGCGCAACATGCCTTGCAGGCGCGGGCCGGCATTCACCAGTTGCAGCCCGAGGCGACTGCGCCGCAGCCACAGGTACAACGCGCTCAATTGCGCCGGTTGAGCCTGCAGTTGCGGGTTGATCTGCCGCCAGGCGAAGTCCGCCGATTGCTCCCAGACCAGTTGCCGCGCGTGCTTGCGCGCCTGCCATTGGTGCCGGGCGCGCAACAGCGCCGGACGCAGCCAATAACCGACGCCAATGCACACGGCGAGCAGAGCCAGCCACAGCAACCCGCGAGTGGAAAAGTGCGAGTTGTTGCGGTCGAGCTGCCGGAGATCATCGGTAATCGAAAACACCGGTTTGTAAGCGCTGTTGGCTGCGGCTTCGAAGGTTACCGCCGGCACTTGCGCAGTTCGGCTCTGCTGCGTTTTCACGTCCCACCATTTCACCGTGATGGCCGGCAGGGTGTAGGCGCCAGCCTTGTCGATGCGGTAGGTGACGGTGTCGATCCGCTGACCACCGAGCACGTTGCCGCGACCGTCGTCCAGGCGGTTGACTTGCGGAGTCTGCAGATAACGACTCAGGCCGGTCACGTCAGCCAATGGCGGAACCGGCAGGGCCATCGCCAGTGCGCCATCGGCCTGCAGGGTCAGTTGGCGGGTGATGCTGTCGCCGGTTTTCAACGGAGTTGCCGAGTTGATCAGGCTTTGGCTCAGGCGCACATCGCTGGCCACCAGCGGCGTTTCTCCGGGTTTGAAGCCGGGTGGCTGGGCGGCGCTGAAGTGCAACGGTTGGCTTTGCGCGCTGAGCGGGGTGGTGGCTTGACCCGGTGTCGCACTCATCGTCAACGGCGGAATGTCGAAGCGGCGGGCGACATTCGGGGTGATCAGGTAGCTGTAGCGCAAGCCGCTGAAGGGTTGCCCGTCGATGGTCTGATTCAGGTGTTGGGCTTGACCGTCGGGTGGTGTTACCAGGGCGCCGTCGAGTTTCAGCTCGGGCAGGGTGGCGGCGCTGGTGAACCAGGTGTCGGTGAGCACGTCGACTTGCAGCTCGAGCAGTCCGCCGACCATCGCGCCTTCGGCGGGTTGCAGGTGGGCCTGGATTTTCAGTTGGGGTTCGGCGGCAGAGGCGTGGATTGTGAACAAGCAACTGACTAGCAAGAAGCTGAGCTTTTTGCTGATTGACCGGACCCCATCGCTGGCAAGCCAGCTCCCACAAGGATTTGAGGGGTTAACTCGATTGGCGAAAACACCGATGGTTCCTGTGGGAGCTGGCTTGCCAGCGATGAAGCCAACCCGGTTCATGGTCTGGCCCCCGACTGATCCTGCAAACTGAATTTCTGCCTGAGAAACTTCGCCGGCGAGGTGCTCAGGTTCTGCAACCACAACGCATCGGACGCCGCCTGTTCGGTCTCGACCTTTTTGCTCTGGCCCTTGCCCGGTGCCTTGTCGAATTTCACTTCGTCCGGTTTGGTCTCGGGGGCGTTCTTTTCGGCGCTGTCGGTGTCCTTGAGCAACGCCTGCGCCAGCGCCAGATTGGCCGTGGCTTCGGGAAACTGTGGTTGCCGCTGCAAGGCCTGGGTGTAGGCGGCAATTGCCTGATCGAACTTGAAGCGCCGCACGTAAATGTTGCCCAGATAAAACCATGCTTGCGCTGTGTCCAGGCGGGCAAAGGTCGCCAGCGCGAGGTCGTAGTCCGCCGCGTGATAGGCCGCCACGCCTTTCCAGTACGGATCGACAAACAGCGCCGCCGCTTGCGGCCAATGCTCATGCTCGGCGGCCCAGCGCCCTTGCTGATCGCGGGTGAAAAATGCGTCGGTCAGTGCACTGGCATGGGCGGGTGCGGCAGGCCAGCCCAGGCTTGTGGCCAACAGCAGCGCCGGTACCCAGTTGACGCTCCAGCCCTTGCGCACACCGAGCAGCGCCAACAATAGAAGAGGCCAGCACAGCCAGTAACCGGCATCCTTCCAGTGCAATTGCTGCTGTTCGGCGCTGGCACTCTGGAAGTGTTGTTGGGCGTGCAACTCGATCCAGTCCAGATCATCGTCGTCGAGGGTGAGGCTGCCCAGAGGCGCGTCGAGGGCGGCGGCCAATTGCTTGAGTGCCGCCGGATCGAAATGGCCGAGCAGCGGGCGCCCGTTGCTGTCGACTACTGGCTGGCCGTCGGCGCCCTGAATCGCGCCGCCATCCGCGTTGCCGACCGCCAGTACCAGTACCTGCAATTGGCTGTCGTCGAGTTGTTTGCCGAGACCCTCGAGCTGTGCAACGTCAGCGCCGTCCGTGATCAACAGCAGGCTGCCCGGGGTTTGCTCGGCGCTGAGCAGGTGTTTGGCCTGCTCGATGACGGCGCTGACGTCCTTGCCCGGTTTGTCGATGAGGCCAGTGCCCAGCGCTTGAATGAAGGTGTCGAGCAGCGCCGGATCATCGGTCGGCGGCAACACCAGATGCGCGCTGCCGGCATAAGCGATCAGCGCGGTGCGAGCGCCGGCGCGACGCTGGATCAGGTCGTGCAGCTTTTGTTTCGCCGCTTGCAGGCGCGTCGGTGGTGCGTCGCTGGCGTCCATCGATGGCGACAGGTCCACGGCGACGATCAGCGGCGCGCGATTCTGCAGAAAATCCGGGCGATCCTGCTCCCAGGTCGGCCCGGCGGCGGCAATGGCGCCCATTACCAGCACCGCGCACAGCCAGTGCACCGGGCGCAGGTGCTGCTGATCCGTTGGCGTGACCAGCAGGTGCGGCAGCAAGTGTTCGGCGATGTTGCTGCGCAGCCGCCGTTGCAAGTCGCGGCTGCGGCGCCAGAGCAGCGGCAGCAGCGCGGCGAACAGCGCGAGCAGCAGCCACAGCGGGCGCAGGAAGTGCAAGTCGCCGAGATTGATCTCCATCTCAGGCCTCCTGCCGCTGGCGGGCCAGCGCCAGGCGCGGGCGCAGCAGGGCACCGAGGTGATACAGCGCCAACAGCGTCAGCGCCGTGCCCAGCGGCCAATAGAACAACTCGCGCTGAGGCTGATGGCTGAGGGTTTTCACCTGATGCGGGGTGAGGCGGTCGAGAGTGCTGTAGACCTGATCCAGTGCCGTGCGATCTTCGGCGCGGAAGAACTGCCCGCCAGTGGTCTGGGCGATCTGTTGCAGCCCGCGCAGATTGACCTGCGCCTCGCCGGACGCTGTCGGGTCGCCGATGCCGATGGTGTGAATGACCACGCCCTTGTTGGCGGCCATTTCCGCGGCGTGGTCGGGGGTGATCGCGCTGCTGGTGTCGTTGCCGTCGGTGAGCAGGATCAGCACTTTTTGTTGTTCGTGCGCCTGGTCGAGCAGCTTCAGGCTCAAACCGATGGCATCACCGATGGCGGTGTTCGGCCCGGCCATGCCGATGCCGGTATCGGCCAGCAGCAGCGCAAGGCTGGCGTGATCGAGGGTCAGCGGCGCCTGCGGATAGGCGCCGCTGCCGAACACGATCAGGCCGATGCGGTCGTCCTTGCGCTTGTCAATGAAGCCTTGCACCACCTCTTTGACGGCGGCGAGGCGATTGATTTTCTGGCCATCGGCATTGCTGAAATCTTCGGTTTCCATCGATTGCGAGATGTCGATGGCGAGCATCAGGTCGCGCACCGGTTGCTGGCGTTCGATGGGTTTTTCAACGAACACCGGGCGCGCGGCGGCGAGCAGGATCAACGTCCACACCAGAAGATTGAGCAGCAGTTGCCAGGGGTTCTGACGATTGCCGACCCGGCTCGGCGCTTCCCCGACGGCGCGGCTCATGGCGCCGAAAAACGGCACCCGCACGGCGCTGCGCGCTTCCTGATACGCGGGCAGATAACGCAAGGTCAGCCACGGCAGCGGCAGCAGGAGCAACAACCACGGGTAATCAAGCTGCCACATGGTGTTGCTCCACCCAGTGTTGGCAGGTGTCGAACAGCGCCTGGCGCTGTTCGGCGGGGAGGGCGCGCAAGGTGGCGTCGGGGGCGTAAGCGAGTAGGGCCAGTTGATCGCTGAAGTCGTCGGGTAGCCTGGTTTTGCAGTGCTGCTGCAGAAACGCCTGCCAATCCGATCCCCCCAACGCCGCCACCCCTGTAGGAGCTGCCGAAGGCTGCGATCTTTTGATCTTGTTGTTTAAAGGCAAGGTCAAAAGATCGCAGCCTTCGGCAGCTCCTACAGGGCGGTGTTTCAAGGGCATCGAAAGGGCCACGCGCTTGAGCAACTCGGGCAACTCGCGCAGGGCATTGAGGTCTTCACTGCGCCCACGCAACTGCGCAAGCCGTACCAGCGCTTCGCGCCGATACTGATTCCGTCGCCACTGCACATAACGCCGCACGCCAACCATCAGCGCCAGCAAAACCAACAGCCCCAGCAACAGCCACCAGCCCCAGGTCTGCGGCGCATAACTCACTGGCGCCGGCAGGCTCAGCTCCTTGAGCTGACTGATGTCGGGAATATTCGGATTCATCGCCGTGGGCCGGCAGACTTGCCAAGCTCGGCACTCAATTGCGCGTGGGCCTCTTCGGCGGTGCTGAACATCATCAGCGGCACCTGACTGCGACGCAGCAGGGTGGCGACATCCTTGAGCCGGCCACCGAGATAATCGCCCAATGGCTGATGCACGCTGCGTTTCTCGACAGCCAGTTCCACCTGCAATTGGCCTTGGGTGACCAGCAGCCGGCCATCGCTCGGCAGCTTCAAGGCCAGTGGGTCGTAGACTTGCAGGGCGATCACGTCGTTGTGCGCGCGCAGTTGCCGCATCAACTGCAAGGTACGTTCACCGGCTCCAGCGAAGTCGCTGACGATGCAGATCAAATGGTCGTGACCGGCCAGCGCCAGGCAACGCTGCAAGGCCTTGTCCAGTTGGTCCTCGTCTTCTGCGTCGGGATTGGCCGCGTTCAGCGCCTGATTCTGTTGCGCCACGCGGCTGAGCAGGGCTTCGACCCGTTTGCGGCTGCGCAACGGTGCGATGCTGTCGATGCGTTGATCATTGAATACCAGACCGCCGACCCGATCACCGGCGTTGAACACCGTCCACGCCGCCAGCGCCGCGAGTTCGGCGGCGAGGGCGGATTTGAAGCTGCGCTGCGAGCCGAAAAACATCGACATGCGCTGATCGACCACGATCAACGCCGGGCGATCACGCTCCTCAGTAAAAGTGCGTACTACCGGTTTGCCGGTACGTAGCGAAGCGCGCCAGTCGAGGTGACGTAAATCATCACCGGGCTGATAACGGCGCAACTCATCGAAGTTCAAGCCACGGCCACGCAGGCGCGAGGCATGGTTGCCGGCAAGGATGCTGCCCTGGGGCTGGCGCGCCAGAAAGCTCAGGTCACGGGCCTTGAACTCCAGCGCCATCAATTGCGCCAGAGACACGTAGACCAGACCGTCCGCGTTCATGCCGGAATCGCCACGTTGTCCAGCAAACGGTCGAGCACCTGATCGGCCGTCACGCCATCCGCGACCGCGTCGTAGCTCAATTGCAGGCGGTGACGCAACACCGGATGCACCACGGCGCGCACGTTGTCCGGCGAGACAAAATCCTGGCCCTGCAACCACGCATCGGCCCGCGCGCAACGATCCAGGCCGATGCCGCCCCGAGGGCTGGCGCCGAGGCTGATCCAGCGTCCGAGGTCTTCGTCGTAGTCGGCCGGGTGGCGGGTGGCGTTGATCAGGTCGATCAGGTAGCGGTCGATGGCCGGCGATACATGAATTGCGCTGACCTCTTTGCGCGCGGCGAAAATCACGTCCTGGGAAAGAGTGAAACCTTTGCCCGGCGCGGTGTTCGCGCCCTGGGCAAACTCTTCGGCGCGCAACAGGCGCAGCACCTGGCTTTCGTTGTCGGCGCTGGGGTAGTCCAGCAGCACCTTCATCAGGAACCGGTCCATTTGCGCTTCCGGCAACGGATAAGTGCCTTCCTGCTCGATCGGGTTTTGTGTGGCGACCACGATGAACAGCTCCGGCAGCACATGACGGGTGCCGGCCACGGTAATCTGCCGTTCCTCCATGGCTTCCAGCAGCGCCGCCTGCACCTTGGCCGGGGCGCGGTTGATCTCGTCAGCGAGGATCAGATTGCCGAACAGGGGGCCTGGCTGGAAGCGGATCTCGTTTTGCCCGGCGACCTGATGCAGCACTTCGGCGCCGGTGATGTCCGAGGGCAGCAAGTCGGGGGTGAACTGGATGCGGCTCATCTTCGCGTCCAGATGCGTGGCCAGCGCCTTGACCGTGCGCGTCTTGGCCAGCCCCGGCAGGCTTTCCAGCAGCAAGTGCCCGTTGGCCAGCAGGCCGAGGAGGATCTGCCGAATGACCTGATCCTGGCCGAGTACGGCTTCGGCAATACTCGCTTGCAGGGCGTTGAGGTCGGTGAGTGCGGTCATGGGACAGTCCTTTGTGGCCGGTCTAGAAAAACGCCAGGGTCATGTTGACGGCAACGCCGTTGCCTTCAGGGCGGTTCTTGGTGTCGAACTCCGGCACCCAGCGCGCACTGATGTTGGCCTGGGCGTCGGCGAATTTGCCGGCCCAGGCGACCACCGGCCCGGCGCCGACCGAGCGGCCACGGAAGCCATTCAGGCTGTCGGCGGTCTGCCCCTTGTCGTCGGTGACCTGCTGGATATAGCCGGCCGCCAGACCGGCGCTCCAGCCACTGCCGAAGCCGTGAGTCCACAAGGCATCGAGGGTGAAGATGTTGCCGTTGCGGTAATCGGTGGCGGTGTTTTCGGTGTAGAACTCCAGGCCACTGGACAGGGTGAATTCGCCCCCCTTGCCGTCCAGATGAGTGAAGGCCACGGTGGGCATGAACGTGTAATTGTTCTGCCCCGGGTTGGCCAGGCGATTGTCGTTGTAGGCGCCGGTCGGCACGTAGATCGGCAGGGAGAACGCGATGTGGTTCAACTCGTCGAAGTGGTAGCCGGCGGCAATTGGGGTGACCAACGCGTCGGCGAACTGGGTCCCGGAATCGCTGGTGCCGAGGGTGCGTCCACGCGGGCCGGTGATCGCCGCGTCAATGTCGGTGTACTGCACTGGAACGCCGATTGCCGAGGCAAAGTTCCATGGGCCTTTGCCGGTGTCCCAGATGTGCGTCAGGTTGGTCATGGTGTAGGAGACTTTCATGTCGATCCCGGCACTGACCTCACCGGAAATCGGCGCGCCGCGACTGCCCTTGAGCGATCCGTCGTACCAGATGCTGGTGACCGAGACTACCCAGCCCGGTTCGGGCGGGATGATCCCGGCGTTGGAATACACCTGTTGACCGGTGATCGGCCGGCCGACGCCACCCTCGGCTGCATAGAGTTGAGTACTGCCGATCATGCACAGCGCCAGCAGCGGACGCACAACGTAAGGCTTGACCATCACTGGCTCCGTTTATTGTTTTGAGTTGACCGGGTTGAGCAAGGGCATCTTCCACTCGCCGCTGGCCACTTCCGGTTTCGGCAGGTACAGGCGCAACACGCCGTAGAACGGCCCGTTCGGTGCCGGCAGCCAGTTGGCCTGCTTGTCCTTGCCGGGATTGTCGTGCTGCACGTAGAGGGTCAGCCCGCCGTCGGCATCGAGCTTCAAGTCGGGCAGCATTCGCGAGTTGATCAGGTAGCGATTGAGCGGGTTGGCCACCAGCAATTTGCTCTTGCCGTCGTACATGGTCAGCGACCAGAAGGCGTCGGCCGGGGGCAGGGCGCCCTTGTCGAAATGCAGGGTGTAGTCGTGTTTCGCCGCGTCGACCGGTTGGCCGTCCTTGTCGACGAAATAACCGATGTAGTTCGCCTCTTCGGCAGAGTTGCCGAAAATGCCCATGTTGGCGCCGGCGTAGCGATACAGGTAATTGCCCTTGAGGTGATCGCGGGTGCCAAACAGGTCACCGCTGCTGATTTCGTGCGTGTCGACCTGGTCTTTCTTGAACGCGGCGAATTCCGCCTTGGCGTCACTGATGCCGTCTTCGAGGGCCTTGCGTTGCTCGGCACTGAGCGTTTTCAGGTCGAATGGCTGACCGGCGCCGATGCCGATTTTGGCGAAGCGCGCGAGCAGGTCTTTTTCGACGTCCTGCGGCGGAGTGAAGGCGAGCATGAAATTCAGGTAGCGGAACAGCTCCGGAGTTTCGCTCATGGTCGGCGTCGGTTTCGGCCAACTGACTTTCGGTGCCGGTGCCGGAGCTTTCTGTTTCACGTATTTGCTCAGCGGCTCGACCTTGTAGCCTTTCTGGATCTGCCTGACCTTGCCCAGATCTTTTTCGTCGAACAGCTGCGTGCGGTACAGCGCGTAGGCGATGTTGCTTTCGCTGCGCACCAGCCGGTCGATGTTGATCGGTTGCTGACCCTGCCAGTCAGGCCCGGCGATCATGAAATGACCACCGTTATTCCCGGTGCTGCGGGTGCCCAGGTAAGCGAAGTTCTGCGTGTAGGCGTCGATCAGTTGCACCGAGTAATAACGGTGCTCTTCGATCGGCGGCAAGGTCAGGATCAGCGGTTCGCTGCGCAGGTCCATCCAGACGAACGAGTAGGGTGTGTCGGCGTTCGGCGTGACGAACGCGGTGTCCTTGGCGGTGAAGGCCTTGGCGGTGTTGCCGATCTGGTTGAACGGTGCCTTGAAGTTCGGGCTCTTGCTGTCCACGGCCTGGGTGTACAGAGTCTTGTACATTTCCACTACCGGGAAGCCATAAAGATAGGCGTCCTTGGCGATGCCTCGGGCTTCTTCGGGGCTGGCGCTGAAATCCGCCCAGGCGCTGCTGCTCAAGGCGAAGGTCAGGCCGGTCAGCCATAGATTGCGTGCGTTCATGCGGCGTCCTTATTCATTGCACGACCGTGATGTCGTCGAGTTTCCAGCTCTTGTCGAAATAGGCTTCGGTCGGCGCGTACAGGCGGAAATAGCTGAACCAGTGCTTGCCGGGCACGGTTTGCACCCAGTTGTTTTCGAAGCCTTTGGGCGCGCTCGGGCCGAAGTACAGGTCCACCGAGCCGTCGGCGTTTTTCTTCAGATCCTGGCGCGAGGACAGGTCGGCCTTGCGCTGCGGATTGTCGATCAGGCAACGGCTGTCGATGTCGTACACGGTCATCGACCAGAATTGTTTGGCCGGCGGGTTGGCGCCGACGTGCAGGCGATAGGTCTTGCCGCCGTCGAGCCAGTCGCCCTTGGCGTCGGTGTAGGCACCGAGGTAGGTCTGGCCGAGGCCAGGGGTCCTGGAAACCATGCCTTTGGTGTTGGTCACCGCTTCATAGAACCAGGCGCTGCGCTCCCACAACTGGTCGTAATAGGCCACGCGTTGCGACGGTTCGGCGATGTTCAGCACCGTGTCCCAATGCCGGTCGGGCCAGTACTGCGCGTCAGGAAAGCGCTTGGCAAAGGTATTGGCCTTGGCGATCAGCTCACCGACCTGCGCGCCGGACTCCAGGGCCTGACGCTGCCGGGTATTGGGGTTGAAGGGTTTGTCCTTCTCGATGCCGAGACTGGCGAGCATGGCCATGTAGAAGCGGTCACGTTCATTCACCGGTTCTTTCTGGATGATCTGGTGCAGCCGCTGCCAGTAAGCGATGCCGCGCGGCTGGGTGCCCGACCACTTTTTACCGTCAGGCGACAGCAGGCGGGTCTTGCTCGGCTCGGCACGCTTGGCGTACGGGTACATCTTGAATTGCTCGACCAGCGTCTTGCCTTTGGCCGGATCCGGATCCAGCACCCGGAAGCCCACCAGCACGTTCATGGTTTCCGATTGGGCCAGGTAATACTTGTCGGCATCGGCCGGCGGCTCCGCGCCCGGTGGCAGCACCAGGTATTTGCCACCCTGGCCTTTGTCCGGGCCGGTCTGGCCCATGTCGATGATCGCCCGCTGCCAGAAATCGCCAATGCCGCCGGCGGTCGGTCCCGGTGGCAGTTCAATCACCAGTGGCCCGGTTTCGCTGAGGTCGACGAAGCCGAGAATGTACGGCGTGGTGGCGTTGGCGGTGATCACGCCGAGCTTGTCTTCGTAGCTGTCGAGCACCATCAGATCGCCGTTGCGCGCGCCGAGCTTGTCGCGAAATTCTTCCTGCCACTGCGCGTAGGACACCAGCGGCAAGGCCCACAGGTAACTCTGGGTCGCCTGCTGGAAATCCAGCTCGGCGTAGAGTTTGGCAATCGACTCATGTGCCGGCAGTTCGCCCTCCATGGCGATCTTGCCGATACGCGTGTCGAGGTCCTGAGCGCCGACACCGCAACTGGCGAACAGGGTCATCAGGCTGAAACCGGCAGCGCGTAAAGCGATGTGCATGGCGATGTCCTTATTTTCCGAATGTCACGTTGATCCCGGCGAACAGGGTGAACTGCGGCACACCATCGCCTTTGCGTTCAACGGTCCACTGCGGTTCGAGGAAGGCGTTGAGAATGTTGCTGCCGGACTTCCAGACCTTGCCCGCACCCAGGCCGATCGGGATGTAGTGGGTGTTGTTCTTCAGGTCGAACGTCCAGGTGCCGGTGGAGCGCAGGTACCAGCCCTTGTCGAGGTTATGAATGATGAAGGGCTGCAGGGTTGCCGTTTCGACATGCGCGCGGTCGTGGTCGCCGGCGAACGAGCTCTGGTACTGCACCAGCGCACCGAGCAGGCCGCGCGGTGACGAATCGATCGCTACCGCCGCGAGGCCGGCCTGCCACTTGCCGGTGCCCAGTTCATCCTCGGTAGCCGTCGGCGCGGTGATCTGCGGGCCGATGCCCAACTGCACGCCGTCGGTCTTGAGCAGGAAGATGTCGAACAGATTGAGATCGCCGATGCCGGTGCTGTAGCCGCCGTGCGGATCGGGGCGGGTGCTGATCGGCATCGTTGCCCGCAGCAATTGCGGCACACCGATGAAATCGTTGGGCGCAATCGGCAACGTGCCGCGCAGCAACGCATCGTTGGTGTGCAGGTTGCTGTCGAACAGCTTTGGCGTGTAGTAATCCTGCAGGTTGGCGCCGGGCGCCAGGTTCAGCGGGTTGTTGCTTTTGTTGGCCTCTTCGGCGTTATTCGCCAGAGCACAGAACACAGGCGCCAGCGAGCTCGCCAGCAGCAAGGCGTGAATCCCCAATTTTTTCGACATGATCCCCGTTTCCCTGGTGGCTACTGCATGGACGACCCGGCACTTCTTGGCCGTTGGCCGTAATTCCTTTCTTAATCAAGCCTGTAGGACACGTCTGAATGACGCTAGCAGCTAATCGGGAGTTAGCCAGTCGAAGGGATTAATTCTTTGGTTTTGTGTACCGCTTCACGATAAGGACGAGTGCTGGCCCGATGACCCCGTTGGTCGGACAAAGTGGGATACCTGTCAGAGTTGACAGTTGTGAGGCGTGGGGAGTGCGCGTTTTATGGAGATGGAAGGCCGAGGGTAAGCGGTCGATGAATGGACGGTTTAGAGGTGATGGAAATGGCTACCGGGACGGTTCTTTTTTTTAATGCAGATAAGGGTTTTGGGTTTATCACTCAGGATGATGGGGGCGCGGATCTATTCGTGCACCACTCTGGAATTTTCTATGACGGTCCTAGAGTAGTGCTTCGGGAAGGTCAGGCAATGTCTTACGAGGTGCAGAACGGGCCAAAAGGATTGATTGCTGTAAATGTCAAACCGATATGAGCATCCCGTTTATGTAGGAGCGGCCCGAGCCTGCGGCAGCTCCTACACGGGGCGGGGATTACAGGTTTTTCTTTGCCAGCTCGCGAACACGCTCTTCCTGCGCCCGCGCCTCAGGCGTGAACTCGGCGCCGAAATCCTCGGCAGAGAATATCTGCCGTATCTCGATATCAGAGTCGCCCGGCATCGGGTTCGGGCAGCGCTTGACCCATTCGATGGCTTCTTCTTTCGACTTCACTTCCCAGATCCAGTAGCCGGCCACCAGCTCCTTGGTCTCGATGAACGGGCCGTCGATGACGGTGCGTTTGTCGCCGGAGAAATGCACGCGGGCGCCTTTGCTGCTCGGGTGCAGGCCATCGGCGTCGATGAGGATGCCGGCCTTGACCAGTTCTTCGTTGAAGTTGCCCATGGCGGTGATCAGCTCTTCACTGGGCATGATGCCGGCTTCGGAATCGGCGCTGGCTTTGACAAGGATCATGAATCGCATGGTGGTTTCTCCAGGGAATGGGGGGATTCATGGTTTAGTCGAATGGGCCGCGCATGAATCGACAGGTGTCTGAATAAAAGACGCAAAGCTGCGCTTTAACAAACGCAATCCGACACGCTGCACTGCCAAGGTAGGAGCTGCCGCAGGCTGCGATCTTTTGATCTTGTCGTTAAAAACCAACATCAAAAGATCGCAGCCTTCGGCAGCTCCTACAGGGGAAGGCAGGGTTGTATACAATTTTTTGCGCAGGCCCCTGACAATTTTCAGTCAGGGCATAGGTCGTCGGACAATTTCGTGGTTAACTTCGGCCTCTTGCATGCTCAATAACCACGTTAAGAAGGACTAAAGTCATGGCTCAAGTCACCCTCAAAGGCAACCCGGTTCAAGTCAACGGCCAGTTGCCACAAGCCGGTTCCAAGGCGCCAGCCTTTTCCCTGGTTGCCGGCAATCTGTCCGACGTTACCCTGAAAGACTTTGCCGGCAAGCGCAAAGTGCTGAACATCTTCCCAAGCGTTGATACCCCGACCTGCGCCACTTCGGTCCGCAAGTTCAACGCTCAGGCCAACGAACTGGCCAACACCGTGGTGCTGTGCATCTCGGCTGACCTGCCATTCGCTCAGGCACGCTTCTGCGGCGCCGAAGGTCTGGAAAACGTGCAGAACCTGTCGACCCTGCGCGGTGCCGAGTTCATCGAAAACTACGGTGTAGCCATCGCTGACGGTCCGCTCAAAGGCCTGACCGCCCGCGCCGTGGTGGTGCTGGACGAGAACGACAACGTGCTGCACAGCGAGCTGGTCAAGGAAATCGCTGAAGAGCCGAACTACGACGCAGCACTCGCCGTTCTGAAATAAGCGCTTTTACAATTGTTAACGGCCTGGCCCTGTCCAGGCCGTTTTCATTTGTGTATCAGTGTTTTGCCTCACACCTTGAAACGTAAGTTGAAGGTAAATTGCCGGTAAAGCTGCTTTGCTTAAATCCGATCAGTGCTTATCGTTCAGCCTCCCGTAAAAGAAGCCCACGCGCCCAATGGTTAATCAATCCATGCAATCGTCCCCTCGCAACTCCCGTCGCTGGCTGATCAGCCTGCTCGTCCTGTTGGTCATCGCCGTCCTGTGCTGGAAATTCTGGCCCGCCGGTTCGGCCCACAAGGAGGGCGCCGACAAGGCGGCGAGCGGCCATGCCGGACGTTCGGGGATGATGCGGCCGGGCTTCGGCGGCGCGGCCGGGCCGATTCCGGTGCGGGTGGCGCCGGCGGTCACGGGCGACTTCCCGCTGTATTACAAGGCGCTGGGTACGGTGACCGCGCTCAACACCATCAATGTGCGCAGCCGGGTCGGCGGCGAACTGGTGAAGATCAACTTCGAGGAAGGGCAGATGGTCAAGGCTGGCGACCTGCTGGCAGAGATCGATCCGCGTCCGTACCAGAACGCCTTGCTCCAGGCTGAAGGCACCTTGCTGCAGAATCAGGCGCAGTTGAAAAACGCTCAGGTCGATGTCGAGCGTTATCGCGGTCTGTATAAGGAAGACAGCATCGCCAAGCAGACCCTGGACACCGCCGAAGCGCTGGTCGGCCAGTACCTTGGCACGGTCAAGACCAATCAGGCGGCGGTCAACGACGCCAAGCTCAATCTCGAATTCACCAAGATCCGCGCACCGATTGCCGGTCGCGTCGGTCTGCGTCAGGTCGACGTCGGCAACCTGGTCGCCGCCAACGACACCACGTTCCTTGCGGTGATCACTCAGACCCAACCGATCAGCGTGGTCTTCACCCTGCCGGAAAACAGCCTCGAAACCGTATTGGCCCGCTACCACAGCGGCGCCAAACTGCCGGCCGAGGCATGGGATCGCGGCGATACCAAAATCCAGGCCAGCGGTGTGCTGCAAAGCCTCGACAACCAGATCGACGTCGCCACCGGCACCCTGAAATTCAAAGCCCGTTACGATAACCGCGACCAGTCGCTGTTCCCCAATCAGTTCGTCAACGTCCATCTGCTGGCCGATACCCTGAAAGGCGTGGTGCTGGCACCGTCGGCGGCGATTCAGTTCGGCACCAACGGTACCTTCGTTTACGCATTGGATGGCGACAAGAAAGTCACCATCCGCCAACTGAAGATCGGCGCCAGTGACGGCACCAACACCGTGATCACCGAAGGCCTCGCCGCGGGCGATCGCGTGGTGCTGGAAGGTACAGATCGCCTGAAAGAAGGCAGCGAAGTGGAAGTGGTCAACGACAGCAATGACGTGCCGACCACCCCGACCGGGCACCTGCAGGGCAAACCCGCCGCCAGTGCGCCGGACGCCGCCGCGGCTGACAAGGCCAAGAAGGGCGCATGAACATTTCGCGGCTGTTCATCCTCCGTCCGGTAGCCACCACCCTGAGCATGCTGGCCATTGTTCTGGCCGGCCTGATTGCCTATCGCCTGCTGCCGGTCTCGGCCTTGCCGCAGGTCGATTATCCGACCATTCGCGTCATGACCCTGTACCCCGGCGCCAGTCCGGACGTGATGACCAGTGCCGTCACCGCACCGCTCGAACGTCAGTTCGGGCAGATGCCGGGCCTGACGCAAATGGCCTCGACCAGCTCCGGCGGCGCTTCGGTGCTGACCCTGCGTTTCAGCCTCGACATCAACATGGACGTCGCCGAGCAGCAGGTGCAAGCCGCGATCAACGCTGCGACCAATCTGCTGCCGACCGACTTGCCGGCGCCGCCGGTGTACAACAAGGTCAACCCGGCGGATACCCCGGTGCTGACTCTGGCGATCACCTCGAAAACCATGCTCCTGCCCAAGCTCAATGACCTGGTCGATACGCGCATGGCGCAGAAGATCGCCCAGATCAGCGGCGTCGGCATGGTCAGCATTGCCGGCGGTCAGCGGCAAGCGGTGCGGATCAAGGTCAATCCGGAAGCCCTCGCGGCGAACAGCCTGAACCTGGAAGACGTGCGCACGCTGATCGGCGCGTCCAACGTCAACCAGCCGAAAGGTAACTTCGACGGCCCGACCCGGGTCTCCATGCTCGACGCCAACGACCAACTGACGTCGCCCAAGGATTACGCCAACCTGATTCTCGCCTACAAGAACGGCGCGCCGCTGCGTCTGAAGGATGTGGCGGAAATCGTCGACGGTGCGGAGAACGAACGTCTCGCCGCGTGGGCCAACCAGAATCAGGCAGTGCTGCTCAATATCCAGCGTCAACCGGGCGCCAACGTGATCGAGGTGGTCGACCGGATCAAGGCGTTACTGCCGAGCATCACCGACAACCTGCCGGCCGGCCTCGACGTTACCGTGCTCACCGACCGCACCCAGACCATCCGCGCCTCGGTCACCGACGTACAACACGAACTGCTGATCGCCATTGCGTTGGTGGTGATGGTGACGTTCCTGTTTCTGCGGCGTGCCAGCGCGACGATCATTCCTTCGGTGGCGGTGCCGCTGTCGCTGATCGGTACGTTTGGCGTGATGTATCTCGCCGGGTTCTCGGTCAACAACCTGACCTTGATGGCGCTGACCATCGCCACCGGTTTTGTGGTCGACGATGCGATCGTGATGCTGGAAAACATTGCACGCTTCATCGAGGAGGGCGATAGCCCGATGCAGGCGGCGCTGAAAGGCGCCAAGCAGATCGGCTTCACCCTGATATCCCTGACTTTGTCGCTGATCGCGGTACTGATTCCGCTGCTGTTCATGGCCGATGTGGTCGGGCGGCTTTTCCGCGAGTTCGCCATCACCCTGGCGGTGGCGATCCTGATTTCGCTGGTGGTCTCGCTGACCCTGACGCCGATGATGTGCGCACGCCTGCTCAAGCGTGAGCCAGAAGCCCACGAGCAGGGCCGCTTCTACCGGGCCAGCGGCGCGGTCATCGACTGGATGATCGCCGCTTACGGGCGCAAGTTGCAGTGGGTGCTCAAACACCAGCCGCTGACGCTGTTGGTGGCCATCGGTACGCTGGCGCTGACCGTGTTCCTTTATATGCTGGTGCCCAAGGGCTTCTTCCCGGTGCAGGACACCGGGGTGATCCAGGGCATCTCCGAAGCGCCGCAGTCGATTTCCTTCGCGGCCATGGGTGAGCGTCAGCAGGCGCTGGCCAAGGTGATTCTTGAAGATCCGGCGGTGGAGAGCCTGTCGTCCTACATTGGCGTCGACGGCGACAACGCCACGCTCAACAGCGGTCGCCTGCTGATCAACCTCAAGCCCCACGGCCAGCGTGACCTGAGCGCCACCGAGGTGATCGCGCGTCTGCAACCGCAACTGGACAAACTGGTCGGCATCCGTCTGTTCATGCAGCCGGTGCAGGATCTGACCATCGAGGATCGGGTCAGCCGCACCCAGTACCAGTTCAGCATGTCCTCACCGGATGCCGAACTGCTCAGCCAGTGGAGCGGACGTCTGGTCGAGGCGCTGGCCCAGCGCCCGGAACTGACTGACGTTGCCAGCGACTTGCAGGACAAGGGTCTACAGGTCTATCTGGTGATCGACCGCGATGCGGCTTCACGCCTCGGTGTTTCGGTGCAGAACATCACCGATGCGCTGTATGACGCCTTCGGTCAGCGGCAGATCTCGACCATTTATACCCAGGCCAGCCAGTACCGCGTGGTGCTGCAGGCGCAGGCCGGGGAGAAGATCGGGCCGGCGGCGCTGGACCAGATTCACGTCAAGACCACTGACGGCGCGCAAGTGCGCCTGTCGAGCCTGGCTCATGTCGAGGAACGTCAGGCGCAATTGGCGATCACCCACATCGGCCAGTTTCCGGCGGTGATGATGTCCTTCAACCTGGCGCCCGGCGTGGCGCTGGGGCATGCGGTGGACATCATCGATCAGGTGCAGAAGGACATCGGCATGCCGATTGGTGTGCAGACCCAGTTCCAGGGCGCGGCCGAAGCGTTCCAGGCGTCGCTGTCGAGCACCTTGCTGCTGATTCTGGCGGCGGTGGTGACCATGTACATCGTGCTCGGCGTGCTTTACGAAAGTTACATTCACCCGATCACCATCCTGTCGACCCTGCCGTCGGCGGCGGTGGGTGCCTTGCTCGCGTTGCTGCTCAGTGGCAATGATCTGGGGATGATCGCGATCATCGGCATCATCCTGCTGATCGGTATCGTCAAGAAAAACGCGATCATGATGATCGACTTCGCCCTCGACGCCGAACGCACCCAAGGCATGGCGCCAGAGCAGGCGATCTATCAGGCAGCGCTGCTGCGCTTCCGGCCGATTCTGATGACCACCCTGGCCGCGCTGTTCGGCGCCGTGCCGTTGATGCTCGCCACCGGTTCCGGGGCTGAACTGCGTCAGCCTCTTGGTCTGGTGATGGTCGGCGGCTTGCTGGTGAGCCAGGTGTTGACCCTGTTCACCACACCGGTGATCTATCTGTATTTCGACCGCCTCGGTCGGCGCTTTGGCAAGACCAATGCTGACAGTGATGAGGTGGTGGTATGAATTTGCAGCACCTCATCCACTGTGGGAGCGAGCCTGCTCGCGAAAGCGCTGGATCAGTCACCATCAACGTTGAATGTCAGACCGTATTCGCGAGCAAGCTCGCTCCCACAGTGGGTCGGTGTGATGGTGGGGATTGCGGTCAATGAACTTGTCCGGTCCTTTCATCAAGCGCCCGGTCGCGACCATGCTCCTGAGTCTGGCGATCATGCTCCTGGGCGGCGTCAGTTTCGGCCTGCTGCCGGTATCACCGCTGCCGCAAATGGACTTCCCGGTGATCGTGGTCCAGGCCAGCCTGCCCGGCGCCAGTCCCGAGGTGATGGCGTCCACGGTGGCGACGCCGCTGGAGCGCTCGTTCGGCGCGATTGCCGGTGTCAACACCATGAGCAGCCGTTCCAGTCAGGGTTCGACCCGGGTCATTCTGCAATTTGACCTCGACCGTGATATCAACGGCGCGGCGCGGGAAGTGCAGGCGGCGATCAACGCTTCGCGCAACCTGTTGCCGAGCGGGATGCGCAGCATGCCGACCTACAAGAAGGTCAACCCGTCGCAAGCGCCGATCATGGTGCTGTCGCTGACTTCGGATGTGCTGGAAAAAGGCCAGCTCTATGACCTGGCCTCGACCATCCTTTCGCAGAGCCTGTCCCAGGTGCAGGGTGTGGGTGAAGTGCAGATCGGCGGCAGTTCGCTGCCGGCGGTGCGCATCGAACTCGAACCACAGGCGCTGAACCAGTATGGCGTGGCGCTCGACGACGTGCGCAAGACCATCGCCGGGGCCAACGTGCGCCGGCCCAAGGGCTCGGTCGAAGACAGCGAGCGCCTGTGGCAGATCCAGGCCAACGACCAGTTGGAGAAAGCCAAGGATTACGAGTCGCTGATCATCCATTACAAGGACGGCGCAGCCCTGCGTCTTAAGGACGTGGCCAAGGTCAGCGACGGCGTCGAAGACCGTTACAACAGCGGTTTCTTCAATGATGACGCGGCGGTGCTGCTGGTAATCAACCGCCAGGCTGGCGCCAACATCATCGAGACGGTCAACGAGATCAAGGCGCAGTTGCCGGCGTTGCAAGCGGTGCTGCCGGCCAGCGTCAAACTGAACCTGGCGATGGATCGCTCGCCGGTGATCAAGGCCACCCTGCACGAAGCGGAAATGACCCTGCTGATCGCCGTGGCGCTGGTGATTCTGGTGGTGTTCCTGTTTCTCGGTAACTTCCGCGCCTCGCTGATTCCGACGCTGGCGGTGCCGGTGTCGCTGGTCGGCACCTTCGCGGTGATGTACCTCTATGGTTTTTCGCTGAACAACCTGTCGCTGATGGCGTTGATTCTGGCCACCGGACTGGTGGTGGACGATGCCATCGTGGTGCTGGAGAACATTTCCCGGCACATCGACGAAGGCGTCAAACCGATGCAGGCCGCCTATCTCGGGGCCAAGGAAGTCGGTTTCACCCTGCTGTCGATGAACGTGTCGCTGGTGGCGGTGTTCCTGTCGATCCTGTTCATGGGCGGGATTGTCGAGAGCCTGTTCCGCGAGTTTTCCATCACCCTGGCAGCAGCCATCGTGGTCTCGCTGGTGGTCTCACTGACCCTGACGCCGATGCTCTGCGCGCGCTGGCTCAAAACACACACGCCGGGCCAGGAAAACCGCCTGCAACGCTGGAGTCGCCGCGCCAACGACTGGATGGTCGGCAAATATGCGACCAGCCTCGACTGGGTGCTGCGCCATCGGCGCCTGACCTTGCTCAGCCTGATCATCACGGTCGGGGTCAACGTCGCGTTGTACGTGGTGGTGCCGAAGACCTTCATGCCGCAGCAGGACACCGGCCAGTTGATCGGTTTCGTCCGGGGTGACGACGGTCTGTCGTTCAGCGTGATGCAGCCGAAAATGGAAACCTTCCGCCGCGCCGTGCTCAAGGACGAGGCGGTGGAGAGTGTGGCCGGGTTCATCGGCGGCACCAACGGCACCAATAACGCGTTCATGCTGGTACGCCTGAAGCCGATCAAGGAACGCAATCTGTCGGCGCAGAAAGTCATCGAGCGCCTGCGCAAGGAAATGCCCAAAGTGCCCGGCGCCCAGTTGATGCTGATGGCGGATCAGGACCTGCAGTTCGGCGGCGGCCGTGAGCAGACCACCTCGCAATACAGCTACATCCTGCAAAGCGGCGATCTGGGGGCGTTGCGCGAGTGGTATCCGAAAGTGGTGACCGCGCTGCGCGCACTGCCGGAGCTGACCGCCATTGATGCCCGCGAGGGGCGCGGCGCGCAGCAGGTGACGTTGATTGTCGACCGCGATCAGGCCAAGCGCCTCGGGGTCGACATGAACATGGTCACCGCAGTGCTTAACAACGCCTACAGCCAGCGGCAGATTTCGACGATCTACGACAGCCTCAACCAGTATCAGGTGGTGATGGAGGTCAATCCGAAATACGCGCAGGATCCGGTGACGCTCAATCAGGTGCAGGTGATTACCGCTGACGGTGCGCGGATTCCGTTGTCGACCATCGCCCATTACGAAAACAGTCTGGAAGACGACCGCGTCAGCCACGAAGGCCAGTTCGCCTCGGAAAGCATCGCGTTCGACATGGCTGAAGGCGTGACCGTGGAGCAGGGCAGTGCCGCGATCGAGCGGGCGATTGCCAAGGTCGGTCTGCCGGAAGACTTGATCGCGAAAATGGCCGGCACCGCCGACGCCTTTGCCGCGACGCAGAAGAGTCAGCCATTCATGATCCTCGGTGCGCTGCTGGCGGTGTATCTGGTGCTCGGTGTGCTGTATGAAAGCTACATTCACCCGCTGACGATTCTTTCGACCTTGCCCTCGGCCGGGGTCGGTGCGTTGCTGTCGATCTATGCGCTGGGCGGCGAGTTCAGCCTGATCTCCCTGCTCGGATTGTTCCTGTTGATCGGGGTGGTGAAGAAAAACGCGATCCTCATGATCGACCTGGCGCTGCAACTGGAACGCCATCAGGGCCTGTCACCGCTGGAGTCGATCCGCAGCGCCTGCCTGCAACGACTGCGGCCGATTCTGATGACCACCCTGGCGGCGATCCTCGGCGCCTTGCCGTTGTTGCTCGGCCGCGCGGAAGGCGCAGAGATGCGCCAGCCGCTGGGTCTGACCATCATCGGCGGCCTGATCTTCAGCCAGGTCCTGACCCTTTACACCACGCCTGTGGTTTACCTCTATCTCGACAAGCTGCGCCACCGCTTCAACAAGTGGCGTGGCGTGCGTACTGACGCCGCTCTGGAAACTCCGCTATGACTGACCGTTCGCTTCTCAATCTGGCCACTGCGCGCGGCTCGCGCCTGTTGAGCCTGTCGCTGTGCGTGGCGATGCTCAGTGCCTGCGCTGTGGGCCCGGACTATCAGCGTCCGCAGACCGCCGAGGTCGCGCAATACAAAGAGGCCAAAGGCTGGCGTCAGGCCAATCCGAGCGATTCGCTGGCGCGCGGTGCCTGGTGGGAGTTGTATGGCGATCAGCAACTCAATGGTCTGATCGAAAAACTCAACAGTTCCAACCAGACCGTGGCGCAATCCGAAGCCCAGTTTCGTCAGGCCCAGGCCTTGGTGCGGAGTGCCCGTGGAGCGTTTTATCCCAGTGTCGACCTGAGCGTGGGCAAGACCCGCTCCAGCCAGGGCACCGGCAGCAGCAGTTCGAGTCTGAGCAGTTCCGCCAGCGGCATTCGCGACACCTACAACGCGCAGTTGGGCGTGAGTTGGGAAGCGGATATCTGGGGCAAGTTGCGCCGTAGCCTGGAAGCGGATCAGGCCAGCGCCCAGGCGAGTTTTGCCGAT
Organism: Pseudomonas sp. B21-051; assembly: GCF_024748795.1. Classification (NCBI taxonomy): domain Bacteria; kingdom Pseudomonadati; phylum Pseudomonadota; class Gammaproteobacteria; order Pseudomonadales; family Pseudomonadaceae; genus Pseudomonas; species Pseudomonas sp. B21-051. The sequence continues at coordinate 3,214,691 of NZ_CP087166.1, read as the reverse complement.
CTGGCGGCGATGCGCCTGAGCCAGCAGTCGGAGCTGGTGCAGAACTACCTGCAACTGCGGGTGATCGATCAGCAGAAACGCTTGCTCGAGGCCACCGTCGCGGCCTACGAAAAATCCCTGCAAATGACCCAGAACCAGTACCGCGCAGGGATTTCCGGGCGCGATGCGGTGGCGCAGGCGCAGACTCAGTTGAAAACCACCCAGGCCGATCTGGTGGATCTGATCTGGCAACGCGCACAGTTTGAAAATGCCATCGCCGTGCTCACCGGGCAGGCGCCGGCCGAATTCAGCATCGCCGAAACGCAGAACATTCCGAACCTGCCACAGATTCCCCTGAGCCTGCCTTCGCAGTTGCTGGAACGGCGCCCGGATATTGCCTCGGCGGAGCGCTCGGTGATCGCCGCCAACGCCAACATTGGCGTGGCAAAAGCCGCGTATTACCCGGATCTGACGTTGAGCATGAGCGGCGGCTACAGCAGCAGTACCTCGAAAAATCTTCTAACGCTACCGAACCGTTTCTGGTCGGTCGGGCCGAAACTGGATTTGCCGATCTTTGACGGCGGGATCCGTTCGGCCGAGGTTGACCGTACCGAGGCGGTCTATGACCAGACCGTCGCCAAGTACCGCCAGACCGTGCTCGACGGCTTCCGTGAAGTGGAAAACTATCTGGTGCAATTGAAGGTGTATGAAGACGAAGCGGCGGTGCGTCAGGAAGCACTGGATGCCGCGCGCGACTCGCTGCGCCTGACCCAGAACCAGTACAAAGCCGGGTTGATTGCCTACATTGACGTGGTCGTGGTCCAGGCCACGGCGCTGAGCAACGAGCGCACTGTGCTGAATATTCTGCAGAGTCGCTTGATTGCCAGCGTGCAATTGATTGCGGCGCTGGGTGGCGGCTGGGACGGAGAACTGGCCACCGAATAGCCTGTGTAGGAGCTGCGGCACGCTGCGATCTTTTGATCTTTAAAAACAAGGTCAAAAGATCGCAGCGTGCCGCAGCTCCTACAGGTTGTGATGGTTGTTCCAGAGCCTCGCAAAACCATCAAACAAGCGTTTCATCGGGTTGATGGCAAAATGATTACTTTGTCAGTGCGTTCTTCCGCGCAATCAGTACAATCGCCGCATTTGCCCGGCCGAGAATGGACGCAGTACGGCGCGGGTGGTCGCGAGAATCTTCATGCTCATCGGTAATTATTCCTTCACCCTGGTTTTCATTTCTCTGTGTGTAGCGATCCTCGCGTCCTACACCGCGCTCGACCTGACCGGGCGCATTGCCAGCGCCCGTGGACGGGCGGTGCATTTCTGGACGGCGGGCGGCGCGCTGGCGATGGGTGTCGGCGTCTGGTCGATGCACTTCATCGGCATGCTCGCCTTCAAGCTGCCGATCGAACTGGGTTACGACATTGCGATTACCGCGCTGTCGCTGCTGATTGCTGTGCTGTCCTGTGGGTTTGCCCTGTGGCTGGTCAGCCAGCCGAAATTGCCGATCCTGCAGTTGGGTTTCGGCGCCTTGATCATGGGCGCCGGCATCAGCGCGATGCATTACACCGGCATGGCCGCGCTGCGCATGACACCTGGCATTGATTACGACCCGAGCCTGTTCGGCGCTTCGTTGCTGATTGCTGTCGCAGCTTCGGCTGCGGCGTTATGGATCGCCTTCCGCCTGCGCCAGCACTCGCCTTATGTGCGTCTGATTCGTGGTGGTGCGGCGGTGATCATGGGCATCGCGATTGTCGGCATGCACTACACCGGCATGGCCGCCGCACGGTTTCCTGATGGCAGTTTCTGCGGCGCAACGCTCGACGGCCTCAAGGGCAATGGCCTCGACAATCTGGTGCTGATCACCACGCTGGCGGTGCTGTCGATCGCCTTGCTCACGTCGATTCTCGATGCCCGCCTTGAAGCGCGCACCGCCGATCTGGCGCATTCGCTGACTCTGGCCAACCGTGAACTGACGCAACTGGCGTTGCACGACACCCTCACAGGCCTGCCGAACCGCATGCTGCTGGACGACCGGATCAATCAGGCGATAAAAAAAGTCGAGGAACAGGGCGGCTGTTTTGCGTTGATGTTCATTGATCTGGACGGTTTCAAACCGGTCAACGATGCGTTCGGCCACCACATGGGTGACCAGTTGTTGCGCGAAGTCGGGGTGCGCCTGCGTGAAGACTTGCGCAGCCAGGATACGTTGGCGCGGATCGGCGGCGACGAGTTCGTGCTGCTGGTGCGTCTGAGCGAACCCGACGATGCTCTGGGGCTGGCCGCGCGTCAGGTCGGGTTGCTCGGTCAGGCGTTCCGCGTGGCCGAGCATGACTTGCAGATTTCTGCCAGCGTCGGCATTGCCCTGTACCCGGGTAACGGCATGAGCGCTCAGGAACTGCTGATGAACGCCGACGCGGCGATGTATCACGCCAAGGGCAGCGGCAAAAACGGTTACAGCTTCTTCGACGCCTCGATGAACAGCAACGCGCGCAAGCAGTTGCAACTGTTGCAGGACCTGCGCGCCGCGCTGGAACACAGTCAGTTCAGTCTGTATTTCCAACCCAAATTCGACGCCGCCAGTGGTCGTCCGGTCGGTGCCGAAGCACTGCTGCGCTGGCAGCATCCGACCCAGGGCATGCTGCTCCCGGACAAGTTCATCGACCTGGCGGAGAAGACCGGCCTGATCATCGCCATTGGTGAGTGGGTGCTCAATGAAGCTTGCCGGCAGATGCGCGAATGGTACGTGCTCGGTTACACCGACTGGCGCATTGCGGTGAACCTCTCGGCCTTGCAGTTCTGCCACGCGGGGCTGGTGCAGAGCGTGGCCAAGGCGCTGGCGACCCACCATCTGCCGGCCAATAGCCTGACCCTGGAAATCACCGAAACCACGGCCATGAGCGACGCCGATGCGAGCATGACAGTATTGCAGGAGTTGTCGGACATGGGCGTCGACCTGTCGATCGACGACTTCGGCACCGGCTATTCGAGCCTGATGTACCTCAAGCGCTTGCCGGCCAACGAGCTGAAGATCGACCGTGGTTTCGTCCGCGATCTGGAGCATGACAGCGACGACGCGGCCATCGTCTCGGCGATTGTGGCGTTGGGCCAGGCACTGGGTTTGCGGATTGTTGCCGAGGGGGTGGAGACCGGCGTGCAACAGGACTTCCTCACGAAATTGGGCTGTGATTCGTTGCAGGGCTATCTGTTGGGGCATCCGATGCCGGCAGATACGTTTATGCAGAACATTACCCGTGGAGAGACTCAGGCGGCTGTCTGAATGTGGCGAGGGAGCTTGCTCCCGCCGGGGCGCGAAGCAGCCCCTTTTTCTACTCGGTTGTACCGTGTCGGCCGGATTCACGACTGCTTCGCAGCCGAGCGGGAGCAAGCTCCCTCGCCACAAAAAACATCTCAGTCTCATGCAGGGTTTTGTCTTTGACAGAGCCCATGCAAAACCGCCCAATGGCGGTTATTCTTCAACCCGACTGTTACGTGTGCATTTGGGGGAAGGGCCAGCATGGATAAAGTCATGGTAATCACCGGTGGCGGGCGCGGAATTGGCGCCGCTACGGCGTTGTTGGCTGCCGGGCAGGGCTATCGGATCTGCATCAACTATCAGTCGGATGAACAGGCCGCGCAAAGCGTGCTGGAGCAAGTGCGGGCGCTGGGGGCGCAAGCTATTGCAGTACGTGCCGATGTCAGCATCGAAGACGAGGTGATCGCGCTGTTTCAGCGGGTCGATACCGAACTGGGACGGGTCACCGCGCTGGTGAACAACGCCGGCACCGTGGGGCACAAGTCGCGGGTCGATGAAATGTCCGAATTCCGCATTCTCAAAATCATGAAAACCAACGTCCTGGCGCCGTTCCTCTGCGCCAAGCACGCGATCCTGCGCATGTCACCCAAGCACGGCGGGCAGGGCGGCAGCATCGTCAACGTCTCCTCGGTCGCCGCGCGCCTGGGCTCGCCCAACGAGTACGTCGACTACGCCGCGTCCAAAGGCGCGCTCGACACCTTCACCATCGGCCTGTCCAAGGAAGTGGCGGGTGAGGGGATTCGGGTCAACGCGGTGCGTCCGGGCTATATCTACACCGATTTCCATGCACTGAGTGGCGATCCGGATCGGGTCAGCAAACTTGAGTCGGCGATTCCGATGGCCCGTGGCGGGCGGCCGGATGAAGTGGCGGAGGCGATTGTCTGGTTGTTGTCGGACAAGGCTTCTTATGCGACCGGTACGTTTGTTGATCTGGGTGGCGGACGTTAGAGCCAATATCATGAAGGACTTGTGTTTTTTGTGTTTGTCAACTGTCAGTTTTGACAGTTGATCTGTTTGCTGCTGCGCCTAGAGTAGTCGTGAGCGGACATTGGCAAATCGACTCCCGAATTGCGCTGTGCGCCGTGGCTAAGACGGGAGCAGCGCAATGCACACGATCTCAGGTGGGACCTTCAAACCAACAGCGCCCATGTCAGTGCCGCGGGCGTTGCACAGTGCGACATTGCTGACGAGTGGTGAAGTGTTGGTAGCCGGGGGGCTCAATACGGCGGGGGCAACTCTCTCCCCCCTCATGTCGGTGCGTTTTGATGCGCTGTTTCCTGGCGGCATGCAATTTGACCTGCACTCGGTGACATCAAGCGTTGAGCGCTATGACCCGACCCGGCAAATGTGGTCATCGGCCGCCCCCCTTCGCATATCTCGTTGGTCTCACGCTGCGCTGGTTCTTCGTTCCGGCTTGGTCATGATCGCAGGCGGGAGCAATGGAACTACGCTGCGCAGTGTCGAGTTATATGACGCCAACAGCAATCGATGGAGCGCCGCCGCTGACCTGAAGACGCCGCGATTCGCTCACACCGCCACGTTATTGCGTTCCGGAGAGGTGTTAGTGACAGGTGGCAACAATCTGCAGCCCAGTGGCGGTGAAGTCCTGGATAGTGTCGAGCTGTTTGACCCGTCAACGGGCCAATGGGTGGATGTACCCAGTCTGCCTGTCGCAAGAATGAATCACACCGCGACATTGCTCGACTCAGGGGCTGTGTTGGTGGCTGGCGGCTATTCGGCAATTGAAAACGCTGCACTTTGCAGCGCTTTTGTTTTTGATCCGCAGCGTCGAAACTGGATAGAAGTCGAAGCATTGCCTGCGCCCCGAATGCAGCAAACAGCGACACTGCTCAAAGATGGACGCGTTCTGCTGGCCGGGGGGGCTGGCGAACCGTTCGGGGCTGCGTTGCGCAGTGGCGTCCTCTACGATCCGAATGATGGTACTTGGCAAGCGACGGCTGAATTGATAGTTGCTCGCAATCGGCACACGGCGACCAGGCTGGCGAGTGGCGAGGTACTTGTGACGGGGGGGAGCGGGGGATTCGATATAAAAGATTCGTGGTCTGCCGAAATCTACCAATCTGCGACAGATGAGTGGATCCGTGTCGGTGACTTGAGCGACGGTCGTCATTCCCACAGCGCAACATTACTCGGCTCAGGTGCAGTTTTGATCGCCGCAGGACAGCTTCCAACACCTGATCCGGGTTACACAAACAACGCTGAATTGTTCACCCGTACGCTTTGAACGGCTTTTTTAAGCGACCGCATAATGTGCGTCCGATGCTCTGGAACGTGTGTTGATTGGGGGGGGGGCGCTGATCTTTGGGATTTGTGTTGGCTGATCTGGCCCCATCGCTGGCAAGCCAGCGATGGGGACAGCACAGGCAACATCGACTGTCAGAACGACCGCACAATCCGCCCCAACGTCTCCATCGCCCTCTCCGAATCCTCGGTCCAAGGGCTGCCGTAATTCAAGCGGATACAATTTCTGAAGCGCTGGGTCGGCGAGAAGATCGGCCCCGGCGCGATGCTGATGCCCTGCGCCAACGCCATCTGAAACAATTTCAAGGAATCCATCTGCGGTGGCAGTTCCAGCCACAGGAAATAGCCGCCTGCCGGTTGGCTGACGCGTGTCTGCGCCGGGAAATAGCGGGCAATCGCTGCGAGCATCGCGCTTTGCTGTTCTTCCAGGGCATAGCGCAGTTTGCGCAAGTGGCGGTCGTAGCCGCCGTGTTGCAGGTAGTCGGCGATGGCTGCTTGCGCCGGCATCGAGGCACAAAGCGAGGTCATCAGTTTCAGTCGTTCGATTTTCTGTGCGTAGCGCCCGGCGGCGACCCAGCCGATGCGGTAACCGGGGGCCAGACTCTTGGCGAACGAGCCGCAGTGCATCACCAGCCCTTCGGTGTCGAAGGCCTTGGCCGGTTTCGGTGCCTGCTGTCCGTAATAGAGTTCGACGTAGACGTCGTCCTCGATCAGCGGCACCTGATGCCGGCGCAGCAGTTCCACCAGTTCCTGTTTCTTCGCCTCGGGCATGGTCGCGCCCATCGGGTTCTGGAAACTGGTCATGCACCAGCAGGCCTTGATCGGATGGCGCTCCAGGGTCTGGGCGAGCACGCCGAGGTCGATACCGTCGCGCGGGTGCACGGGGATTTCCACGGCTTTGAGCTTCAGCCGTTCCAGCACTTGCAGGCTGGCATAGAACGCCGGGGCTTCGATGGCCACCAGATCGCCCGGTTCGGTGACCGCTTGCAGGCACAGGTTCAGCGCTTCGAGGGCGCCATTGGTGATCAGCAATTCTTCCATCGGCAGCATCAGCCCGCCGACCATGTAGCGCAGGGCGATCTGCCGGCGCAGTTGCGGATTGCCCGGCGACATGTCGGTGACCACCATGCGCGGATCCATTTCCCGTGCGGCGCTGGCCAATGAGCGCGACAGCCGTTGCAACGGGAACAGGGTCGGGCTGGGGAACGCCGAGCCGAAGGGTACGGTGCTCGGGTCCTTGATCGATTCCAGCACCGAGAACACCAGTTCGCTGACGTCGACTTCGGTGGAGTCGTTGACGTGGCTGCTGATCACCGGCTCCGAGAACGGACTCGGTGCGTGGGTGTTGACGAAGTAACCGGAGCGCGGCCGCGCGCGGATCAGCCCGCGACGTTCGAGCAGGTAATAGGCCTGGAACACCGTGGACGGGCTGACCCCGTAAGTCTGGCTGGCGTAGCGCACCGAGGGCACCCGTTGCCCGGGGCCGAGCACGCCGGAGCGGATCAGTTCAGCGATGTCGTCGGCGAATTTTTCGTAGCGTTTCATCGGTATCCCGCGATGGACTGAATTCGGATTGCTTTTTGTGGCGAGGGAGCTTGCTCCCGCTGGGCTGCGCAGCGGCCCCAAAAGCTTGTGAGTGCTACGCACTCAAGCGGGAGCAAGCTCCCTCGCCACAGGTATCGCAGTGTCAAAAGAGAGCTGCATCTTAAGGGATCAACGATTCATCGGCGCCACAAACCTGCTTTTCGCCACGCTGTAAATCTGCGGCTGGTTGCTGTCGGCGATCTTGAAGCTCAAGGTCTGCGAGCTGCTGGCCGGGCGCTCGGTGGTCATCGCCACCGACACCGGCACATCGACAATCTCCCCCGGCGCCAGGCTCAGTTCGGTCTTGCCCTGCAACTGGAAGCCGTCGCCATCCACCAGGCTCAGGTGGTAGTCCTGGCGCTGCTGGGTCTTGTTGATGACCTTGAGGGTGTAGATGTTCTCGATCTGGCCCTGACCGTTCTCGCGGAACAGCCCGCGATCCTTGGTCACGTCCAGCGAGACCATGGGCCGTTCGACCAAGGCCAGCGCCAGCGCGCCGATCATCACCAGCAGCACCGCGACATAACCGATCAGCCGTGGGCGCAGCAGGTGGGTCTTGCCGCCCTGCAACTCGCGCTCGGAACTGTAGCGGATCAGGCCGCGCGGGTAGTTCATCTTGTCCATGATCGAATCGCAGGCGTCGATGCACGCCGCGCAGCCGATGCATTCCATTTGCAGGCCGTCGCGGATGTCGATGCCGGTCGGGCAGACTTGCACGCACAACTGGCAATCGATGCAATCACCGAGGCCGGCTTCGGCGGGTTTCACGTCACGCTTGCGCGGGCCACGGTTTTCGCCACGGGCGACGTCGTAGGAAATCGCCAGAGTGTCCTTGTCGAACATCACGCTCTGGAACCGCGCATACGGGCACATGTGCATGCACACCGCTTCGCGCAGCCAACCGGCGTTGATGTAAGTGGCGGCGGTGAAGAACAGCACCCAGAACAGGCTGACCCCGCCGATTTGCAGGGTGAACAGCTCTTCGGCCAGCGGGCGAATCGGCGTGAAGTAGCCGACAAAAGTCAGCCCGGTCATCACGCTGATTGCCAGCCAGAGAGTGTGCTTGGCCGCGCGCCGCGCCAGTTTGTTCAGGCCCCAGGGCGCCGCTTGCAGTTTGATCCGCTGGTTGCGTTCGCCTTCGGTGACTTTCTCGCACCACATGAAGATCCACGTCCACGAGCTCTGCGGGCAGGTGTAACCACACCAGACCCGGCCGGCGAACACGGTGATGGCAAACAGGCCGAACGCGGCAATAATCAGCAGCGCCGAGAGCAGGATGAAATCCTGTGGCCAGAAGGTCGCGCCGAAGATGTGGAATTTGCTTTCGGCCAAGTCCCACAGCACCGCCTGACGACCGCCCCAGTTCAGCCACACGGTGCCGAAGAACAGCAGGAACAGAAAGCCCGCGCCGCTGATGCGCAAGGTGCGGAACAGGCCGGTGAAACTGCGAGTGTGGATGTGATTGTCGGTGGAGCCGGCCTTCGCCTTCATTGGGCGACCAGGCACATTTTTTATGGTGGGGCTTACTTCTACGGTTCGGACGGGGATTTGTTCGCTCATGGTCGTTCGCTCATCAGCCTCCATCAGGCGGATGAACTATGAGCGCCGATCTGTTTGCATAACAGACTCAGCTATTTGAATAAAAAGCGTATCAGATGGCGTTTCGCACACATCCTGCGACAACTTGAAGCAGCCCGCAGACGCAGGCGCAAACGCCTATCGCAGGCGTCTGCACCGAGTGTTGATCAGGGTCAGTCAAATCACCGAATCACTCTCGTCAGCCTTCAGGTGCTTGCGACCGTCCCTGGCGCCGGCGACGGTCAATGCGTCTGCCTCGGCTTCGGTGATGTAAACGCGCCGACCTTCAATCTCCACAAACGACATGGCTTTTTCACTGTCGGTTTTGACTTCCAGGGTGTCGCAGATGCGAATTTCTTCGCCATTTTCCACGGTGAAAAAACACACTTTGGATTCGGGATTGGATTCATCGATTCGAACGGGCATGAGGCTGTCCTTTTTTCATGGGTACCTGAAAGGTTAGGGCGCGCGCTTTGCTGATCGTTCTGCGCAACTGATTAATGGTCGCCGCTGTCCATCCCCTAACGACAAATAAGAAGGATGGAGCGATGAACGCCTGGTGGCATGAAGTGTGGGTGACGCTGCAAGCGGAGTTCGCCGATGTCGGCGATGCCTCGCAACTGACGCGCATTACCGTGCGCCTGTTGATGGCGGCGGTGCTGGGCGGAATTCTCGGTTTCGAACGGGAGCACAAGGGCAAGGCCGCCGGGGTGCGTACGCACATGCTGGTGGCGTTGGGGGCGGCGCTGTTTGTGCTGGTGCCGCAGACCTCAGGGGCTGAATCCGATGCGATGAGCCGGGTGTTGCAGGGGGTGATCGCCGGGATCGGCTTTCTCGGTGCCGGGACAATTCTGAAGAATCAGGAAGGTGACGAAGGGCACGTGAAAGGGCTGACCACGGCAGCCGGGTTGTGGATGACGGCGGCGATCGGCGTAGCAGCCGGGTTGGGCAGGGAAGCGACGGCGCTGCTCAGCACTTTGCTGGCGCTGGGGATTTTCAGCGTGATGCCACGGGTGGTCAGGATGTTCGAGAAAGACGGCGAGAAAAACCAGCATCTGTAACACACCGCACACAACTTGTAGGAGCTGCCGAAGGCTGCGATCTTTTGATTTTGCTCTTAAAAACAAGATCAAAAGATCGCAGCCTTCGGCAGCTCCTACAGGGGGGCGCGCTGCTCAGACGATGACGGGTGGCATCGTCGTCGGTGGTTCTTCCTTCGGCGGTGGCGTGGTGCCCGGTGGTTCCTGCTCGGGAATCGGCTGTGGCTCGGTCTCCGGCAGGGTGGGTTTGTCGATGTTCGGATCAGGCGTTTCGGCCGGGATCGGGATGTTCATCTGTAGACCTCCGTGTGGCACATGGCGTGAGAAGTGCTTAAGTGGATTGACCACCGTGTGATGAATTCGATCCGCTTTTTTGTCCAGACAAATCCCTGTGAACTTTTCCCCGCGCCGGTCGCTCGGAACCTAAGTCAGTTCAAGTCGGGGCCGGTGCCTCATTGTGAACACTGTTCCGGCACAAGAGCGTCCTTGGGGCGTTAAGGAGAGATGCTCGATGTCTGCTGAAAAACCTTCAGAGCAGAGCTACAACCCGCACATGCCGCTGTCGCAGGCGTTGCTGCTGCCGCGCATCGTGATCGAAAACACCATGCCGACCCTCGATGGAGGCCAGTTTGCCGTGAAGTCGATCGTCGAGCGTGACGTGATCGTCACCAGCAAGGTCTTTGCCGACGGCCACGACAAGCTGGCCGTGCGCATCCGCTGGCGCGCGGAGGGCGAAGAGACCTGGCATAGCGAGGTGATGAACGAGCTGGGCAATAACAGTTGGCAGGGGCAGTTTCGTCCTGAACGCCAGGGTCGCTACCTGTATTGCATCGAAGCGTGGATCGACCATTTCGCCAGTTTCCAGTACGAGTTGGAGAAGAAGCACAACGCCGCCGTCCCGGTGTCGCTCGAACTGCAGGAAGGCCGCAGCATGGTACAGCAGGCCGCCGAGCGCAGCGAAGGTCAGCTCAGCGAGCAACTCGCCGCCTTGCACCATGAATTGTCCGGCCTGCTCGAAACCGAGCAGGTGGCGCTGTTTTTGCACTCGCGCAGTGCGCAATTGATGGCGCAGGCCGATCACCGTGCCTACCTAAGCCTGAGCGCCGAATTCCCGGTGGATGTCGAACGGGAACTGGCCGAGTTTGCCAGTTGGTACGAATTGTTTCCGCGCTCGATCACCGACGATCCCAACCGGCACGGTACTTTCAACGACGTGCACTCGCGTCTGCCGATGATTCAGGACATGGGTTTCGACGTGCTGTACTTCACGCCGATCCACCCGATCGGCCGCGCCCACCGCAAGGGCCGCAACAATTCCCTGACCGCCGGCCCCGATGATCCGGGCAGTCCGTACGCAATTGGCAGCGAGGAGGGCGGGCACGAGGCGATTCACTCGCAGCTCGGTACTCGCGAAGACTTCCGCCGGCTGGTGGCCGCCGCCGCTGAGCATGGCCTGGAAATCGCCCTCGATTTCGCCATTCAGTGTTCGCAGGATCACCCGTGGCTCAAGCAGCATCCGGGCTGGTTCAACTGGCGCCCGGACGGCACGATCAAATATGCGGAAAACCCGCCGAAGAAATACCAGGACATCGTCAACGTCGACTTCTATGCGCCGGACGCGATCCCCAGCCTGTGGGTCGAGCTGCGCGATATCGTCGTCGGCTGGGTCAACGAAGGCGTGAAGATCTTCCGCGTCGACAATCCGCACACCAAGCCGCTGCCGTTCTGGCAATGGCTGATCGCCGATGTTCGGGCGCTGCATCCGGAAGTGATCTTCCTCGCCGAAGCGTTCACCACCCCGGCGATGATGGCGCGGCTGGGCAAGGTCGGTTATTCACAGAGCTATACCTATTTCACCTGGCGCAACACCAAGTCGGAGCTGGCGACCTACTTCACCGAACTCAACGAGTCGCCGTGGCGCGAATGCTACCGGCCGAACTTCTTCGTCAACACGCCGGACATCAACCCGGCGTTCCTGCATGAGTCGGGGCGTCCGGGTTTTCTCATTCGTGCGGCGCTGGCGACCATGGGCTCGGGCCTGTGGGGCATGTATTCCGGTTATGAGCTGTGCGAAGCGGCGCCGGTGCCGGGCAAGGAGGAATACCTCGATTCGGAGAAGTACGAGATCCGTGTCCGCGACTTCAACGCGCCGGGCAACATCATTGCCGAAATCGCCCAGCTCAACCGCATCCGCCGGCAGAACCCGGCGCTGCACACGCACCTGGGGCTGAAGGTCTACAACGCCTGGAACGACAACATTCTGTACTTCGGCAAGCGCAGCTTCGACGGCAGCAATTTCATTCTGGTGGCGGTGAGCCTCGATCCGCACAACGTGCAGGAAGCCAATTTCGAACTGCCGCTGTGGGAGATGGGCCTGCCCGACGACGCAACCACCCACGGTGAGGACTTGATGAACGGGCATCGCTGGGACTGGCATGGCAAATACCAGTTCATGCGGATTGACCCAGCGTACCAGCCGTTCGGGATTTGGCGGATTACTGCCGCTTAAGGTCGTGCACAGAACCTTGTGGCGAGGGAGCTTGCTCCCGCTCGGCTGCGCAGCAGTCGTAACCCAAGTGAACGCGGTGCATCAGAACAAATGCAATGGGGCTGCTTCGCAACCCAGCGGGAGCAAGCTCCCTCGCCACAGGTATTAGCCGCGTGGCTTTCCAGAATTCAGCAGGAGTTTCACATGGCGAAGAAACCCAAGGCAGCCACCTTTATCAAAGACCCGCTCTGGTACAAGGACGCGGTGATCTATCAAGTACACGTCAAATCGTTTTTCGACTCCAACAATGACGGGATCGGCGACTTTCCCGGCCTGATTGCCAAACTCGATTACATCGCCGAACTCGGCGTCAACACCATCTGGCTGCTGCCGTTCTATCCCTCGCCACGCCGCGATGACGGCTATGACATCGCCGAATACCGCGGGGTGCACAGCGACTACGGGACCATGGCCGATGCCAAGCGCTTTATCGCCGAGGCGCACAAGCGTGGTTTGCGGGTGATCACCGAGTTGGTCATCAACCACACCTCCGATCAGCACCCGTGGTTCCAGCGGGCGCGCAAGGCCAAGCCTGGCTCGGCGGCGCGCGACTTCTATGTGTGGTCGGATGACGACCAGAAATACGACGGCACGCGGATCATCTTCCTCGACACCGAGAAGTCCAACTGGACCTGGGACCCGGTCGCCGGCCAGTACTTCTGGCACCGTTTCTATTCGCACCAGCCCGACCTCAACTTCGACAATCCGCAAGTGATGAAAGCGGTGCTGTCGGTGATGCGTTACTGGCTGGACATGGGCATCGACGGCCTGCGCCTCGACGCCATTCCGTACCTGATTGAACGCGACGGCACCAACAACGAAAACCTGCCCGAGACCCACGACGTCCTCAAGCAGATCCGTGCCGAGATCGACGCCAATTACCCCGACCGCATGCTGCTGGCCGAGGCCAACCAATGGCCGGAAGACACCCAATTGTATTTCGGCGACACCGATGCCGAGGGCGTCAATGGCGACGAATGCCACATGGCCTTTCACTTTCCGCTGATGCCGCGCATGTACATGGCACTGGCCCAGGAAGATCGCTTCCCGATCACCGACATTCTGCGGCAAACCCCCGAGATTCCGGCCAACTGCCAGTGGGCGATCTTCCTGCGCAACCATGATGAGCTGACGCTGGAGATGGTCACCGACAAGGAGCGCGACTACCTGTGGAACTATTACGCCGCTGACCGCCGCGCGCGGATCAACCTCGGCATTCGTCGGCGTCTGGCGCCGTTGATGGAGCGTGACCGCCGCCGCGTCGAGCTGCTCAACAGCCTGCTGCTGTCGATGCCCGGCACGCCGACCCTGTATTACGGCGACGAAATCGGCATGGGCGACAACATCTACCTCGGCGACCGTGATGGCGTGCGTACGCCGATGCAATGGTCGATCGACCGCAACGGCGGTTTCTCCCGCGCCGATCCGGCCAGTCTGGTGCTGCCGCCGATCATGGATCCGCAGTACGGTTATCTGTCGGTCAACGTCGAAACCCAGGCCGGCGACCCGCATTCGCTGCTCAACTGGACGCGGCGCATGCTCGCTGTGCGCAAGCAGTCCAAGGCGTTCGGTCGCGGCACGCTGAAGATGCTTTCGCCGAGCAACCGACGGATTCTGGCCTATACCCGGGAATTCACCGACGCCGATGGCAAGCACGAAATCATTCTTTGCGTGGCCAACGTCTCGCGCAGCGCGCAGGCGGCGGAACTCGATCTGTCGGCCTACGTCGGCATGGTCCCGGTGGAGATGCTCGGCGGTAACGCGTTCCCGCCGATCGGCCAGTTGAATTTCCTCCTGACCCTGGCGCCGTACGGTTTCTACTGGTTCGCCCTGGCCACGGAAAACCAGATGCCGAGCTGGCACGTGGAACCGGCGCAGAGCCTGCCGGACTTCACCACCCTAGTGCTGAAAAAACGCATGGAAGAACTGCTCGAAACGCCGACCCGCAACACCCTGGAGCAGAGCATCCTGCCGAGCTGGCTGCAGAACCGCCGCTGGTTCGCCGGCAAGGACGCAGCCATCGAGCAGGTCAATCTGGCCTATGGCGTGCGCTTCGGCGACGCGCAACATCCGGTGTTGCTCAGCGAGATCGAAGTCACCAGCGCCGGGCAGACCAGTCGCTATCAATTGCCGTTCGGCTTCATCGCCGAAGATCAGGTCGGGCCGGCGTTGCCGCAGCAACTGGCATTGTCCCGTGTTCGTCGCGGACGTCAGGTGGGTTTGATCACGGATGCCTTCAGCCTTGAAACGTTTGTCCACGCGGTGCTGCAAGGCATGCAGAGCAACACCGTGCTCAACTCCGAACAGGGCGAAATTCGTTTCGCGCCGACCGCGCAACTGGAAAAACTCGGCCTCGGTGCCGAATCCGAGGTGCGTTATCTGTCGGCCGAGCAATCGAACAGTTCGGTGGTGATCGGCAACAGTCTGGTGCTGAAGCTGATTCGCAAGGTCGCTTCGGGTGTACACCCGGAACTGGAAATGAGCGCGTACCTGACCGAGGCCGGTTTCGCCAACATCTCGCCGCTGCTCGGCTCGGTGATCCGCCGCGATGGCGCTGGCGAAGACAATCTGCTGATGATCGCCCAAGGCTATCTGAGCAATCAGGGCGATGCCTGGGAATGGACGCAGAACAACCTCGAACGGGCGTTGCGTGACGAGCTGGCCGACGCGATGTCCGAGCAGGAACAGCATTACAACGCCCTCGGCGAACTGAAGGACTTTGCCGGCATGCTCGGCCAGCGTCTGGGTGAAATGCACCAGGTGCTGGCGGCGCCGAGCGACAACCCCGACTTCGCCCCGCAAACCACCAGCGCCAAGGACGCCCAAGCCACTGGCAAGGACGTTGCGGCGCAGGTCGAGCATGCCTTGAAGCTGCTCAAGCAGCATCAGAGTCACTTGAGCGCGGCGGATCAGAAAATGGTCGCGCGGCTGCTGGACAACAAAAAAGTCATCCTCGGCCATGTGCAGGAACTCGCGCAGAAAGCTGTGGGCGGCTTGCGGATTCGCGTCCACGGCGACTTGCATCTGGGTCAGGTGCTGGTGATCAAGGGCGATGCTTATCTGATCGATTTCGAGGGTGAACCGGCGCGGCCGCTGCACGAACGGCGCGGCAAACACAGTCCGTACAAGGACGTCAGCGGCGTGCTGCGCTCCTTCGATTACGCGGCGGCAATGACGATCAACGTGCACAACGTCGATCACAGTCCAGAGTCCGAAGCGGCCCGGCATCGGGTTGCCGAGCGCTACCTGCGTGAGGCGCGCGAGGCATTTGTTCAGGCGTATCGCCAAGCGGCAGCTAGTCTTGATCATGCCTGGCAGGATCCTGCGGGTGCCGACGCTGCGCTTGCGCTGTTCGGCCTGGAGAAGGCGGCCTATGAAGTGGCCTATGAAGCCGAAAATCGCCCCACGTGGCTGCCCGTGCCGTTGCACGGTTTGTATGGGTTATTGACAGGGCTTAAACCCTTTTCCGATCTTGGTGGAGAGTAGTCATGAGTTTCTCGAACAAGGAACAGGGTCACGCTAAAGAAGCGTTATTGCCGGCGGCGCAGGACATCGACGCGCTGGTGCGCGCCGAACATCGAGACCCTTTTTCCATTCTCGGCCCGCACGGCGATGGTGCCGGCGGGCAATTCATCCGCGCTTATCTGCCGGGTGCATTGAAAGTCGAAGTGCTGGACAAGGACAGCGGTGAAGAACGCGGCGAGCTGCAAGCCACCGAAACGCCGGGATTGTTTGTCGGGCACTTCGATCAGGCGCGGCCGTACCTGCTGCGCACGCGCTGGGCCGGTGGCGAACAGGTCACTGAAGATCCCTACAGCTTTGGTCAATTGCTCGGCGAAATGGATTTGTATCTGTTCGCCGAAGGCAATCATCGCGACCTCAGCAGCTGCCTCGGCGCACAACTGACCACGGTCGATGGCGTCGACGGTGTGCGTTTCGCCGTGTGGGCGCCGAATGCTCGCCGAGTGTCGGTGGTCGGCGATTTCAACGTGTGGGACGGTCGCCGCCATCCGATGCGCCTGCGCCATCCATCCGGGGTCTGGGAGTTGTTCATTCCGCGCCTGCAAGCGGGGGAGTTGTACAAATACGAGATTCTTGGCGCCCAGGGCATCCTGCCGCTGAAGGCTGACCCGATGGCCTTGGCCACCAGTCTGCCGCCGGACACCGCTTCGAAAGTCGCCGCGCCGCTGCAGATCAACTGGCAGGATCAGGACTGGATGAACGGCCGCCGCGAGCGGCAGAAGCATTCAGCGCCGCTGTCGATCTACGAATTGCATGCCGGATCGTGGCAGTGCGAACTGGACGATCTGGGCGAAGTCGCCCGCCAGTACACCTGGCCGGAGCTGGCCGAGCGGCTGATTCCTTACGTCAAGGAGCTGGGCTTCACCCACATCGAACTGATGCCAATCATGGAGCACCCGTTTGGCGGCTCATGGGGTTATCAGTTGCTCTCGCAATTCGCCCCGAGCGCCCGATACGGCACGCCGGAGCAATTCGGCGAGTTCGTCGATGCCTGCCACCGTGCCGACATCGGCGTGATCCTCGACTGGGTGCCAGCGCATTTTCCTACCGATACCCATGGCCTGGCGCAGTTCGACGGCACGGCGTTGTACGAATATGGCAACCCGCTGGAAGGCTTTCACCAGGACTGGGACACGCTGATCTACAACCTGGGGCGCACCGAAGTGCACGGCTACATGCTGGCGTCGGCGTTGCACTGGTTGAAGCATTTCCACATCGACGGTCTGCGTGTGGATGCGGTGGCCTCGATGCTGTATCGCGACTATTCGCGCAAGGCCGGTGAATGGGTGCCGAACCGCCACGGCGGGCGCGAGAATCTGGAAGCGATCGATTTCCTCCGGCACTTGAATGACGTGGTCGAACTGGAAGCCCCGGGGGCGCTGGTGATCGCCGAGGAGTCCACCGCATGGCCGGGCGTCAGCCAGAGCACCCAGCAGGGTGGTCTCGGTTTCGCCTACAAATGGAACATGGGCTGGATGCACGACTCGCTGCACTACATCCAGCAGGATCCGGTGTACCGCGCGCATCACCACAACGAATTGAGTTTCGGCCTGGTTTACGCCTGGTCCGAGCGCTTCATCCTGCCGATCTCCCACGACGAAGTGGTGCACGGCAAGCACTCGCTGATCGACAAGATGCCCGGCGACCGCTGGCAGAAATTTGCCAACCTGCGCGCTTATCTGAGCTTCATGTGGACCCATCCGGGCAAGAAGCTGTTGTTCATGGGCTGCGAATTCGGCCAGTGGCGCGAGTGGAATCACGATCAGCAACTGGACTGGTACCTGCTGCAATACTCGGAACACAAAGGCGTGCAGAAACTGGTTGGCGATCTTAATCGGCTGTACCGCGAGGAACCGGCGCTGCACGACCAGGACGATGCCCCGCAGGGTTTCCAGTGGTTGATTGGCGATGACGCGATCAACAGCGTGTACGCGTGGCTGCGCTGGAGCAAGGACGGCAAACCGGTGCTGGTGGTCGCCAACTTCACCCCGGTGCCGCGCCAGTCGTATCGGGTCGGCGTGCCGTTTGCCGGGCGCTGGGCGGAGTTGCTCAACAGTGATGCCGACACCTACGCCGGATCCAATTATGGCAATGGCGGCGGGGCGTTTACCGAAGAGGTGCCGAGCCATGGGCAGTCGCTGTCGCTGGAGCTGAACCTGCCGCCGCTGGCGGTGTTGATCCTCAAACCTGAAGGTTGATCCGCGACCGCGTCGCTGCCTTCGCGAGCAGGCTCGCTCCCACATTGAAATGCATCTTCTGTGGGAGCGAGCCTGCTCGCGATCTCGTACTCCTGAAAAGTGATCATGTCCACTGTCATAGGTGACAGTAGACGCAGGTCTCTCTGGGCGGCTTACTGCACTGGCGTACTGGTGGAGCTGCGCAGTCCCATCTACCGCATCCTGTTTTATAACCGGTCGATAGAGGGTGAAGGACATGACGATAGCTGAAGGAAAATGGGGCGACGATGCCGATATTGGTACTGCACCTTTTGAGGCAAAAGGTATTTATCCTGCGCCTTTTATAAAGGATGCCGTCGGGAATGTCGTAACGATGACAGCGGCAACGCAGAATTTGTATTATGTTTTCAAACCTTATGAGGGGATTTCCGTGGGGCAGCTTGTTGCTCGTCAACTAGACAATATTGACGGTCCCGATGGCTCATCCGATTATCTCGTCGTAGATGTCAATGCAGATGTTGAATGGCGAATGCCAGCGAGCTTGTTCCGTAATTCGACAGAGATCCGTATCTGGTACAAGGTTTTCCAGAACAGCGTTGAGATCGGTGTGTCGGACCTTGGCACATACAAGATTGTGCATGAATGAATAGCGATGCTCTTGTGAAATCGTTCCCGGTATGACCGGGAACGAACCGCTCGAGTCGTATTACCAACGCATCCGAACCCCCAGACTGCCAATCAACCCGTTCAGATCATTGTCATCCACGTCACTGCTGTAATCGGCGCTGACATACAGGCTGACCGCCGGCGTCACCCGCGCCACCAACCCCAATCCCAATTCGACCGTCGATGACTTGCGGCTGCTGCTGATCTTGTCGACCTGATCGAGGGTCACCGTGTTGCCGGTATAGACCGTGTGCCAGAGGTTGGTACGCACGTAGGGCTCCACCGGCAGACCGTTCACATCGTAACTGCCTTTTAGGCGGGCGCCGACGCGGCCGCTCCACGCCGACAGATCCGTTGACGAAGCATTGCCGGAACCCGCGTACGGCGTGTCGAGGGTGATGCGCTGGTTGATCAGTTGCGCTTGGGGTTCAACCACCCAGTTGCCGCCCAGGCCGATCGGATACCCACCTTCGACCGAGAAGGTCATCGCACTGCCTTCGGTGGCCTGGCGCGCGCCTTGTTCGTTGCGACTGAAACCACTGACCCGACCACCACTGGCGGACAGGTCGACATGCCAACCCTGCGCACCAGTCAGGCGGTAATAGGCGCCGAGGCTTTGGCCTTGCAGATTCAAGGTGTCGGTGGTCGGATTGGCGAGGGCGCGACTGCTGATCAGGCCGCCGCTGTTGGCCATGATCTGATTTTGTCCGCCAATCAGGCCGATTGTCTGGGTGTGACCGCCGGCGCTTTGTATGGTCATTACTGGCGGGCCTTTGAAGTCGCCGTTGCCGGGCGGGGCAAAAACTGACGACAGCACGTCGGTTTGCGCTTGCCGAGCGCTTTGCCCGTACAGCCGGTCCCAGGCCGCCGGCGTCAGATCCTCGGTGACGAGGTCGGCGCCTTGCAAATCGGGACGCGGGCTCAGGCGTTGTGGCTCGGGGGTGACAACGGTCGCCGGCAGGGTCAGAACGGGCATGTCCTGGCGATACCAGGGAGTGGTTTCATCCGCCGCAGGTCCGGCCTGCGCCTCCATGGATGAGCACAGCAGAATCGAACTCGACACTGTGCAAAACGTCACTTTGATCTCTTGTGGGGTGAATGAGCTTTTCATGGAGGTCTACCTTGCAAGCGCATGCGGGATCTCTTTTCTGGCGTCTCTCCTACCCCGAACGAGGGGCGACCGAATGGAGCGGGGCGAACCGCAGCGCTCGATTTCGCGAGTGCCGGAAGGGTCGCCCCGGTTAGTGATTCCGGGGGTAGTAAGGTAGAGATAAGAAGAGTGATGCCCATGCGTCAAGAAACTGCACGATGAGCGGTAAGGCTAAATCAGGCGCTGCAAGCGTTTGTTTTTCTGCACATATCCAAGTGTTTGTCTGTGCTCACAAATGCACTTCCACCGCCAGCGGCAAATGATCTGACAAGTGCGTCCACGGCTTGTTGCCAAGTATCTGCGGGTCGTGGCTGCTGGCATTGCGCAGGTAGATGCGGTCCAGGCGCAGCAACGGAAAACGCGCCGGGTAGGTCTTGGCCGGGCGGCCGTGGTGGCGTTCGAAGGCTTCGTGCAGGTAATCGCGGCGGGCGAGGGCGGCATTGCCCTGCAACTGCCAGTCATTGAAGTCGCCGGCAATGATCACCGGTGCATCGTCGGGCAATGATTCGAGCAACTGGCAAAGCAGCTGCAACTGCAATTGGCGGTGGCTTTCCAGCAGACTCAGGTGAACGCAGATCGCGTGGACTTCGGCGTGGCCCGGTACGTCCAGCACGCAGTGCAGCAGGCCTCTGCGCTCAGGGCCGGTGATCGACACGTCGAGGTTGCGGTATTCGCGGATCGGGTATTTCGACAGCAGGGCATTGCCATGGTGGCCATCGGGGTACACCGCGTTGCGCCCGTAGGCAAAGTCGCTCCACATGCTGTCGGCGAGAAATTCGTATTGCGAGGTTTGCGGCCATTCGTTGTAGCGATTGGAATGTCGCTCGTGTTCACCCACCACCTCCTGCAGAAACACCAGATCGGCCGAGGTGCTGCGCACCGCTTCGCGCAGTTCCGGCAGGATGAAGCGCCGGTTGAGGGCGGTAAAACCCTTGTGAGTGTTGACCGTCAGCACGCGCAGGCGATGGATGACGGGTGCGTCGACGGCGTGACGCTTGGGATCGCTGGACACGTTCACTCCTCTGAAAAAACGGCTTCCTGTTCATGCGACTGGTCTGTGAGCGGGCAGTTCCTTCCAGATGCCCCATGCCGTAATACAAATCACCTGAGCCGCCAGAAAACCTGTGGGAGCGAGCCTGCTCGCGAAAGCGCTCGACCAGACAACATCAAAAAACCGAGCAGCCTCGGACATAAACGTGAATCGGCAAGCGCGTTTAAAATACACGAACCGTTACGCCATAACGGCTACAACGCCTTGCGCCGTTACCTACGCGTACGCCAGAATCCGCCGGCTTACACGGCTATGCGTTGGGCTTTATCGTTTCCCTGTCACTGGAAAACAGTGATCGGGTTTGGTAGCCCATTTCGGTACGGTCGTATGGCGTCACCTTATGTAGCCTCTTTTGGGGGCTCAGTTTTATGGTGGACATGCGTGGGGCTCATTCGTGAGCGCCGGGTTCCGTATCGACCGGTCTACCAACCCGCGCATGGCCGCCACCCATCGTTTGGTAGCGAGGGTGATGGCTCCTATTTCTCGATACGGAGTTTCATCCATGTTCAAAGCCACACCCAACCCCCCAGACACCTCGATCCCGTACGATCCAGCCCTCGACCCGCAGAAGATAAAAGCGGCAACCGACCGCGCCATCAACTTCTACCTCAACCCCGGCGCCCTGAAGATCTCGATCCCTTCAACCACGTCATGCAAGGCGAACAGAATCTTCCTCATCGACCCCACCGTGGACGAAGAAACCTTGCTCGTCGAAGCCTGCGAATCCTTAGCCGCGGCCAGTGACATGGCCCGAGATATCGGCGACACCGTCGACCACTCGCAGCGCCGGGCCATGCTGATGCTGCATCAGGTAATCATGCTCAGTGAGCTGATGGTCAACCGGGTACTCGACGGCCGCCGCGTGCCGAACTAACTGCCCGGTCCCCGTGTAGGAGCTGCCGAAGGCTGCGATCTTTTGATTTTGCTTCTAAAAACAAGATCAAAAGATCGCAGCCTTCGGCAGCTCCTACAGGGAGTCATTCTTCCAAAGTACCTTGATCGGAGTTCCAGCTGATGCCCGAAACCCCACCCAATCCGCCAATTACAGACCCGGTATCACCCTACGAATCCCTCAACTCCAGAAAACTCCACGAAGCCGCCGAACGCGCCCTCGATCACTACCTTGCGCCCGCGCACATCATGGCGACGCCTTACACCCCCAGCAGCATGTTCCTCGTCAATCCACAAACCGACACTGAATCGCTGCTGGCAAACGCCTGCGAATCCCTGGCCTCGGCCACGGTCATGCTCGGGGATTTCGCCGGGACGCTGGAGGGGCCGAGTCGTAATACGGTGTTAGGCATTGCCCAGGTGGTGATGCTCGGGGAGTTGGCGGTGAATCAGGCACTGGATAACGTGGTGCCCAAGGAATAGGCGCCAACAGTAATGGCCCCTTCGCGAGCAGGTCTAATCGGGTGTTGCCATAGCCATTGGCTCGCCGCATACCAATGTGGGAGCGAGCCTGCTCGCGAATGCGGTGTGTCAGCCAGCACTTTAAGTGCCGACAACGCCTATTCGCGAGCAAGCTCGCTCCCACAGGGGGAATGTGTTTCAGATGAAGACGATTTCGTACGGCAAGCGCATGCGCTCGAGGATCACCCGTGGCAACAGCGGCGCAATGCCGATCGCCGGTTCGCCCATGAGCTGGCTGGCGTAGGCATGGGTGGCGTGGCTCTTGCGCGCCACGGTCCAGGTGTCGAGTCGCAGTTTGCGCGCACGTTCCCAGGGGATGAGGTTCTGATCGCGTTCCGGCCAGTGCCAGGCCCAGACCGGCACGTCATGGAACGTTGCGCCGACTTGCGCTGCCGCTTTGGCACTGGCTTGGCCGACTGCTTCGTGATCGTCAGTACGATCGTCGCGCCAAGTGCTGAACACCACGTCGCCGGGGCGCAGGTAGCGAGCGATGAATTCGGTGAGGTCGGCCTCGCGGTCGAGCAGCGCGTTGTCGGTGAACCCGCCACGCACCCATTTCAGGCTGTGCATCGGCAAGCCGAGACGGCGCAGGGCTTCGACACTTTCTTGAGGCCGGAACACGCTCAGGCGTTTTTCCGACCATTGCCGTGAACCGGGATGGCTGGCGCTGCCGTCAGTGATTGACAGCAGTTGCAGCGGATGGCCGAGGCTGGAGAGCAGTTGCAGGAGCCCGCCACAGGTCACCACTTCATCGCCCGGATGCGGGGCGACAACGACGGCTCGGGCGCCGGGTGGCACCAGACTGTGGGTATTGATGACGGGGATGTTGTCCAGTTGCCGGGCGCTGTTCCATATTTGCGCCGGCAGCGGATTATCGCTGAGGGATAACGGTTTCATGGGTATTACGTCCTTGTTGTCTCTGGCCCTCAATCGTGCAGACACCGTGAAAAATCAGGTGCGCGCGACCCGTGAAGGCGGATGAATTGCCGTGCGACGCTCCGAACCCTGGATTGCCGCGCAGCAGAGTATTGCTCATGAAAGTTGATTCGTCGCGTCACAGATCAATCTGATCCGCTTTTTTTTAACCAAGCTGTGCCAGATTTCGCAGATAGTCACCGAATCCACCCCGCGCCCGGCTGTCCAGTCGGGCACTGGTGCGTACCTGCGGGCGATGGCTCCACGCGATATCGGCCCCGCACTGTTCCAGTCGCCGCACCAGTTGCACATCTTCGTCGCAGGCCAGCGGCGGGAAACCACCGGCCCAGCGGTAAACGTCGGCACTGACCCCGAGGTTGGCGCCGTGGATGTGGCGATGCCCGTCACGGGCCTGGTAGTGACTGTGGTAGCGAATCTGCGCGGCTTCGTCGAACGACTGATCCCAGTGTTCGACGGTCACCGTGCCGCATACCGCGTCGGCGCCCAGCCCCAGCTGCGCCACCAGCCAGTCATCGGCCACCCGGCTGTCGGCGTCCGAGCAGGAAATCCAGCGGGCGCCGCGCTCCAGCAGAACCTGCGCGCCGGCGGCCCGGGCCTGGCCGACGTTGCGTGCGTCGATGTGCAGGCTCAGCACCGGAAAACCGCTGACGATCTGAGCCGAGCGGTCGGTGCAACTGTCGAGCACCACCAGCACTTCGACCGGTTCGCCGGCCAACAGCCCATGTTTACTGGCGCGCAATGCCGCGCTGAGGCATTGCTCGAGCAGGTCTTCCTCGTTATGCGCCGGAATCAGAATGCCGATCATCGTAGGCCCTCCAGTGCGGCTACCGAGCGCGGCTCGCGGCTCCAGACTTCAAGAATGAAGTCGGCTTCCTGATGCAGCGCCAGACGCGGCAGCGGTAATTGCTCATGAATCAGGTCGTGCACCTGCCGCGCGTTGAGCGGGCAGCCATCGATGGGCGGGCGCCAGTGGCAGGCCAGCAATTGTCCGTCAGCCGTCAGGGATTCACTGATGCCCCGGATCACTTCTGTCAGATCCTGGGCATCGAGGTAGTAGCCGATTTCGCTAAATACAATCAGGTCGAATTTTTCTTTCGGCCAGTCGTCGGGCAGCCGACTTTGGCGCACCTCGGCATGGTCAAAAAGGCTCAATCGGGTACGCGCCAGGTTCACCGCGGCACTGGCGGTGTCGCAACACAGCAGACGGTCGCAGCGTTCGGCGAGTTCGGCGCTGAGTTCGCCATTGGCGCAACCGGGTTCGAAGATCGCCCGATAATGTGCGCGGGGCAGGGCGGCGAGGGTGATCGCGCGTTTGCGCTGTTCGTACCAGCGCTCGCGGAACGCCCAGGGATCGTCGTTGGCGCTGAACAATCCGTCGAAGTAGCGATCATCGACACTCATAGGAACACCACTTCAAACGGTTGCAGCAGACGATCCAGCACGTACGGCGCCAATACCGGTTGCAGACCGGCTTGCGGGTCGCCTTCCAGTTGGCTGGCGAACGCATGCACCGCATGGCGTTTGCGCGCCACTTGCTCCGGCGACAACAGAATCTTGCGCGCGCGCTGCCATGGCACCGAGGCGTCTTCGGGGGAGGCCCAATGCCAGGTCCATACCGGCAATTCGTGGCAGGTGGCGCCCACCCGCCGCGCAGCTTCGATACTGGCGCGGCCGGCGGCTTCGTGATCGCAGTGGCCGTCCTCGCACCAGGTGCTGAACACCACGTCGCCGGGGCGCAGGTGACGCTCGATGAAGGCGACCAGCGACGGCTCATCCGCGGCGACCTGGCTATCGCTGAAACCCCCGCGCAGCCATTTCATCCGGTGCAACGGCACGCCGAGGCGACGCAGAGCTTCGGCCGATTCCTGCGGCCGCACTACGCTCAGACGTTCGACCGGCCAGCGCTCGGAGCCAGGATGACTGGCGCTGCCATCGGTGACCGAGATCAGTTGCAACTGACGCCCGGCGGCGGCCAGCAACTGCAGCATCCCGCCGCAGCCGAGCACTTCGTCGTCCGGGTGCGGGGCGACGACCACCGCCCGCGCGCCCGGTGGCACCAGACTGAGGACATCGACGCTGTCCAGCGCCGCCAGGTGCCGGGAATGTTGCCATTGCAGCAGCGAAGTGCCCTGGTGGCCGATGATCGGGTCAGGTTTGTTGGCGGCATTCATAGCGTCCACACCTCCTCGGGATGTTCGGCCAGCGATTGGCCAAGCGCGGCGAGATCACGCTCGGCATGGCTCTGGCGCAGGAACACCGGCAGATCAGCAATCAACCGGGCGAAGTGCCGATCCTTGCAGAACGGCCCGGCACCCAGCGCCCGACCGGTCTCGCGCATCACTTGTTCGGCTGACTGTTCGACCACAGCACGGGCGCGCCGGGCCAACAGCTCGGCTCCGGCTTCGGGGTGTGCATCGATGTGCAGCGCACTGAAGCGCAGCACATTGGCTGCCGCGTACAACGCCGTATCGACCGCGCCGAGATGGGCGAGGGCATGCGGCTCCTGACGTTGCGCGCAGTGTTTACGCAGCGCCTCGGCGATCTTCCTTGCCGCGCCGTACC
The DNA here is from genome assembly GCF_024748795.1 of Pseudomonas sp. B21-051. Classification (NCBI taxonomy): domain Bacteria; kingdom Pseudomonadati; phylum Pseudomonadota; class Gammaproteobacteria; order Pseudomonadales; family Pseudomonadaceae; genus Pseudomonas; species Pseudomonas sp. B21-051. Next base: position 3,188,907 of record NZ_CP087166.1, on the reverse strand, counting down.
AGCACGCGGCGATGCCGATCCCACCTTGCCAGAAACCCGGACGATTCAGGTAGTCACCGGGTTCGCCGATGGCCTGGGCTTCGGCGCCGTCGAACAACACTTCGACGCTGCCGGTGGCGCCCATGCCGACCGCTTGCCAGCCCTGATCGGTGATGGTCACGCCCGGTTGATCCAGCGCCACCGCGACCAGTTGCTGGCGATCCTCGGCATCCCACGCGGTGAGCAGCGCATGGCTGAGCACCGCCGCCCCCGAGCACCATGCCTTGCGCCCGTCGAGGCGCACCATGTGCCCGGCCGGTCGCACCTGCACCCGAGCCTGCGGTGGTTCAGCCGCCCACATGCCCCAAGTGCTGCCCGGGGTGGGCGAGCCACCGAGCTGTTCGATGATCGCCAGTGCGTCGGTGTGGCCTTCATAGAGTTTGCACAATCCCAGATCATGTCCGCCGACTTCAGCCAGACGCTGAAAACGCTCCAGCGTGCGGCCGCTGCCCGGTAACGGCAACTGATCCAGACCGGCCTCGACCAGCGCCCGCAGGCAATGGCCGAGCGCTGCGGTGTCGCGATAGTCGGGCGGGCGGCGCGCCAGATAACTGTGCAGGTCCATATCAGTCTTCTTCTTCGCGTTGCAGTTCGAACAGCAGCAGCGAACGGCCGGTCACCGAGTATTCATGGCCGAAATCGAAGCGTTCCTGACCGCGAATCGACGGCTGATTGGTGTCGATCATGCAGGTCCAGAAACTGCCTTCCGGCACTTCCGGCAGGCTGAAGTTGACGATGTCGTGATGGGCGTTGACCACCAGCAGCAGCGTCGCGTCGGCACCCTTGCGGCGGATCCCGGTTTCCTGCGCGCGACCATCAAGGAGCATGCCCAGGCAGCGGTTATGCGCGTCATGCCAGTGTTCGGTGGTCATCTCGGTGCCGTCCGGCGCCAGCCAGGTGACGTCCTTGACGCCGATGTCCTCGTTGTATTCGCCGACCAGGAAGCGCCCGCGACGCAGGATCGGATAAGCCAAACGCAACTTGATCAGGCGTTTGACGAACTTGAGCAGCGCCTTGCCGTCCTCGCTCAGGTCCCAGTTGACCCAGCCGATCTCGCTGTCCTGGCAATAGGCGTTGTTGTTGCCGTCCTGCGTGCGGGCGAATTCGTCACCGGCAACAATCATCGGCGTGCCCTGCGACAGCAGCAGCGTGGCGAAGAAGTTGCGCATCTGCCGATGGCGCAGCGCATTGATCTCGGGATCGTCGGTCGGGCCTTCGACGCCGTGGTTCCACGACAGGTTGTTGTTGCTGCCGTCCTGGTTGTTCTCGTCGTTGGCTTCGTTGTGCTTGTCGTTGTACGACACCAGATCGTTGAGGGTGAAACCGTCGTGGGCGGTGATGAAGTTCACCGACGAATACGGCCGCCGCCCGCGCTGGTTGAACATCTCGCCGGACGCGGTCATACGGCTGGCGAAGTCAGCAACCTGACCGTCGTCACCTTTCCAGAACGCGCGCACGGTGTCGCGGAATTTGTCGTTCCACTCGACCCAGCCCGGCGGGAAGTGGCCGACCTGATAGCCACCGGGGCCACAGTCCCAAGGCTCGGCGATCATTTTTACCTGACGCAGCACCGGGTCCTGACGGCAGGCGACGAGGAAGCTGTGACGCTCGTCGAAACCGTCGTGATAGCGCCCGAGAATGGTAGCCAGGTCGAAGCGGAAACCGTCGACGTGCATCTCGCTGGCCCAGTAGCGCAGCGAATCGGTGACCATCTGCAGCACGCACGGGTGACTGAGGTCGAGGGTGTTGCCGGTGCCGGAATCGTTGATGTAATAGCGCTTGTCGTCCGGCATCAGGCGGTAGTAGGACGCGTTGTCGATGCCGCGCATCGACAGGGTCGGGCCTTGTTCGTTGCCCTCGGCGGTGTGGTTGTAGACCACGTCGAGGATCACTTCCAGATTGGCCTCGTGCAGGTGCGCGACCATCTCCTTGAACTCGGCGATCTTGCCGCTGGCCAGATAACGCGGGTCCGGGGCGAAGAAGGCGATGCTGTTGTAGCCCCAGTAGTTGGTCATGCCCTTGTGCAACAGGTGCTGGTCGTTGACGAAGGCGTGAATCGGCAGCAACTCCACGCTAGACACGCCGAGTTTGCGGATGTGTTCGAGCACGTCGTCGACCATCAGACCGGCAAACGTACCGCGCACGTTCTCCGGCACCGAAGGGTGACGCATGCTGATGCCGCGAACGTGGGTTTCATAAATGATGGTTTTGTCCCACGGCACGCTGACGCGGTGGTCGTTGCCCCAGGTGTGCGCCGGGTCGATGACCTTGCACTTGGGCACGAACGGCGCGCTGTCGCGTTCATCGAAACTGAGGTCGGCATCGGGGTGGCCGATGGTGTAGCCGAACAGCGCCTCGGACCATTTCAACTCGCCGACCAGCTGTTTGGCGTAGGGGTCGATCAACAGTTTGTTGTGGTTGAAGCGATGGCCGTTCGCCGGGTCATACGGACCATAGACGCGGTAGCCGTAGATCAGCCCCGGGTGGGCGTCGGGCAGATAGCCGTGGTAGATCTCGTCGGTGTATTCCGGCAGTTCGATGCGTTCGAGTTCGACTTCGCCGGCATCGTCGAAGATGCACAGCTCAACCTTGGTGGCATTGGCGGAAAACAGCGCAAAGTTCACCCCCAGACCATCCCAGGTGGCGCCGAGCGGGAGGGGCAGACCTTCACGGATTCTGGCCGGCTCAGCGTGCGCTGCGGGCTCGGCTTTTTTTGGACTGGACATGATTGCTCCTGCAAAACGGGTTGGTTCGAATAACGGATCAGCTGTGGGAACCGAATCTGTGGTGAGGGGATTTATCCCCGATCGGCTGCGAAGCAGTCGCAAACTCGGGGCCGCTGCGCGACCCATCGGGGATAAATCCCCTCACCACAAATGCTCTCCAGACAGGGGAGTAAGGTGTTTTTTTTAGGACGAGTGAGTCCTCGGTGGCGAGCAAACCCGCCACACGGTCATTCAGTTCAATAATCCCGGGTGGGTCAGTTGGCCGGGGGTTTGCGCGGGGCGCGCGGCTTTTTCTCGGCGGCTTTTTCGCCCGGTGGAATCACTTTGGCGGCGCTGGAGGGCTTGGCTTTGGCGTCCGCAGGCGCCTTGGGCTTGGCCGCCGGGGTCTTGCTTTCGCTGGCTTTGCCGTTCGCAGTCTTGCCGGCGGTTTTGCTGCCCGCAGCCTTGGGCGACTTCTTCGGCGCCAGGGCCTCGGCTTCGGCCAGTTTGCGCGCCATTTCCCAATGACGCGCTTCATGACCTTCAGGTTTGCCCTCCGATTCCCAGATCTGATAGGCAAACTCGCGGATGCGTTTATCGTCGGTACTCATCGCAATGCTCCTGAACTGAACTCGTCGTTACGTAAAGAGTTGGATAAACAGATTGACCGGGAAATCCCCCAGCGCGGCGCTGACGTTCAGCTCCCTGTTTTTTGTGACTGCGCTGCTGTGAAAAAGTCCCTTCAGGTTTGAGTCAGAGGCGGCGAACGGTAAAACCACTCGCGTATCGCCCCAGCGCAGCGCATCCACCTGTGGCTCGGCACTGTTTTCCAGCAACGTCGCGCAGCGGATCGGCACGATCACGATGGCGTAGCGGCCCTCGTGCTCACGAGCGAACGCGAGCACGTTGTGCGCCTGCTCACCCAGCACCTCCAGAGCCTGATACGTGCCCCGGCGAAACAGCTCGGCGTGTTCGGCGCGCAGGTTCAACACCTGGGCGATCAACGCTTGCTTGATGCGCCCGTCACGCCAGTTCGCCAGCAGCTCCGGCAGCGGCGCGTGTCCGTCCAGGGCCTGCGCGCGAGCGGCGTAATCCACCGGCCGGCGGTTGTCCGGATCGACCAGGCTGAAGTCCCAGAACTCGTTGCCTTGATACAGATCCGGCACCCCCGGCACGGTCATGCGCAGCAAGGTTTGCGCCAGACTGTTGAGGGCGCCGGCCGGCGCGATGCTGTTGACGGTCTTGCTCAGCGCGGCGCGCAGCAGCTCACCTTCATCACCGGTGAGCAGGCGTTGGGTGAACGTCTGCGCAGCGTTTTCGTAGGTTTCATTCGGCGCGCTCCAGCTGCTTTGCAGCTTGGCTTCGCGCAGGGCTTTCTGTTGCCACTGCCAGATGCGTTCGGCGTAGTCGCTGAAACCTGCCTGATCGTTATCACGCAATTGCAGCGGCCAACTGCCGAGCAGCGCCTGATAAAGGATCAGTTCATCACCGGACGACGGCACTTGATCATCGTCGCGCAATGGCCGGGCGAGGGCGCGCCACAACTCGACCTGCTCGGCGTACCAGTGGCTGCGTTCGCTGAGCACCGCCAGTCGCGCGCGGGTGTCTTCGCCGCGTTTGTGGTCGTGGGTGGCGGTGGCCAGCAAGTTGTCGGGGAACGCGTCCAGGCGTTGCTGATTGACCGCATGGAAGTCGCTGACCGGTGCGCTGAACAGCTCGGTGTTGTAGCCGACGTCATTGCGCGACAGCAGGACTGCCGAGCGATACAACGCGGTGTCTTCCACGGCTTTGGCCGCTGCCGGCGACGTCAGTTGCTGGAAACGTACGCAGGCGTGCTTGAGGATCTTGCGCGAGCGCCCGCGTGGTTTGTGCCGCCATGGCGTGCCACCGAGCCAGGCAGCCACACAGTCAAGCACCGGCCAGTCGCCTTCGCCCAGCGTCTGCCGCGCGCCGTCCATGGCCTGCTGGAAGAACTGTTCATCCTGCGCCGCGCGACCCAGCGCATTGATGTAAGTGCGATACACCGGGAAATGCACGATCAGCGCCTGCAACACCCGGCGGATCGCGCCGAGGGTCAGGTCACGGGTCATCAGGTCGTCGCGCGCCACTTGCAGTAGTGCCTGGGCGACGCTTTCGAAGTCACTGGCCAGCGAGCCGTTGAGGATCTGCTGGCGTGCCAGTTGCGCTTCTTCGATGAACGCCGCCGGACGCTCGGTGCGGCGTTGCCACAGGTCGCCGAGAACGTGTTCGCCATCCGGGTCGTGTTGCAGCAGCGACAGTTGATTCATGAACTCGTAACCGGTGCTGCCATCCACCGCCCAGTCGGTGCGCAGGGTTTCGCCGGCACCGAGAATCTTTTCGACGTAGATCGGCAAGTGCCGATCCGGCGCAAGCAAGTCGAGGCGCCGCCGCAGTTTGCGGCAATAGCCACGCGGGTCGGCGAGACCGTCGATGTGGTCGATGCGCAAACCGTCGACCAGGCCTTCGGCGATCAACTGAAAGATCTTGCCGTGAGTCGCTTCGAACACGGCCGGACGCTCAACGCGCAGACCGCCGAGTTCGTTGATGTCGAAAAAGCGCCGCCAGTTGATGTCGTCTGCTGCGGTGCGCCAACTGGCCAGACGGTAGCTCTGGCGTTCGAGTAACTGGTGCAGCTTGTCGAAGCCTTCTGCAGTCGTGGAGTCGTAATGCGCGAGACTTTCCGTGATCGCGGCGAGGACCTGCGGATCGCTCGCCAGCTCTTTCAGTTCTTCCTTGAGCGGCATCGCCAGCGCATGGGCGTCAGTCTGGTAGCTGAGGGTGCTGAAACGATCGGCCAGGGATTTCAGCGCTTCGAGCGGTTTGAGCAACTCGCCGTAGTCATTCGGGCAGATCGGGAAGTGGTGCTCGTAATGCTCGACGTGGAAGCGACCTTGCTGCGCATCGAAGCGCAGTTTCAGCGTGCCTTCCTGCAGCGCGACACCGTAATCGCTGCCGAGAAACGGTAGCAGCAATTGGCCTTCCATCAACGGGTCCGGCGAGTGCCACTGAATGTCGAAGAACTCGCCGTAAGGGCTCAGGCGGCCCCATTCCAGCAGATCGAGCCACCACGGATTGTCACCGCCACCGACGGCCATGTGGTTGGAGACGATGTCGAGGATCAGGCCCATGCCGTGTTCGCGCAGAGCGCTTACCAGACGCCGCAGCGCCGGTTCGCCGCCGAGTTCCGGATTGACTTGCGTCGGGTCGACCACGTCGTAGCCGTGCATCGAACCGGCGCGGGCCGCGAGCAGCGGTGAGGCATAAATGTGGCTGATGCCGAGACGGGCAAAGTACGGCACCAGCGGCACCGCCTGTTCCAGAGTGAAACCCTTGTGAAATTGCAGGCGCAGGGTGGCGCGCAACGGTTGGTTGAACGATGAATTCATTGGTCACGCTCGGCAGCTTGCAGGCGGGCACAGGCCAGTAGTTCCAGGCGGCGCGCGGCATCGGCGCCATCGAGCAAGGCTTCGCTGTTGCCGGGCAGGCGCCGCGACCAATTCGGATGGCTGTCGATGGTACCCGGCAGGTTGGCTTGCTCGTCGATGCCCAGCGCGTCTTCCAGTGGCAACAGCACCAGCGGCGCGCGGGTGTGACCGAGGAAACGCACACTGGCATCGACCACTTGATCGGCTTCGTGGGACTCTTCGCGGAAGTTTTGCGGGTCCTGACTCAGCGCATCGCGCAGGCCTTGGCGTTCACGCTGGCGATGTCGGCGCCATTCGATTTCACCGTTGGCATCGACAAAGTCCAGGCGCGCATTCCAGTCGATGTCGCGGCCATGCCACCAGCCATTGAGCGTCGGCAGGTCGTGGGTGGTGGTGGTCGCCAGCGCGTTGTCCGGCCAGTCGAGAATCGGTTTGAAACGGGTGTTGTCCTGTTCGAACAGCAGCACGCGCATGCCAAGGATCGCCCGCGCGCTGAGTTTTTCGCGCAGGCCGTCAGGCACGGTGCCAAGGTCTTCGCCGAGGACGATGGTCTGGTGCCGATGGGATTCGAGGGTCAGCAGCCGCAGCAGATCGTCCACCGGGTAATACAGGTACGCACCGTCGGCCGGCGCCGCGCCGTTGGGGATCACCCACAGGCGTTGCAGGCCCATTACATGGTCGATGCGCAAGCCGCCCGCATGGGCAAAGTTGGCGCGCAGCATGTCGATGAAAGCGCGAAAGCCGTTGCGGATCAGGCCTTCGGGGGAAAACGCGGAAATCCCCCAGCCCTGCCCGGTGCGGTTGAGAATGTCTGGCGGCGCACCCACGGTGAGCGAGGCGAGCAGTTCGTCCTGAAAGCTCCAGGCCTGGCTGCCGGCGCCGTCGGCACCGACCGCAAGGTCAGCGATCAGGCCGATGCCCATGCCAGCACCGCGTGCAGCCGCTTGCGCACGCTCCAGGCAACGGTGGATCAGCCACTGGCAAAAGGCGAAGTAGCCGATGCGCTCGGCGTATTCCTCGGCAAACGCTTCGAGGGCGGCGCCACGCGGCTCGTGCCAGTGTTCCGGCCAGTGCCGCCAGTCGAGGCTTTCGCCCCGGGCGGCGCGCATTTCCTGAATGGCTTCGAAGCGGCAGTGATTTTCCAAGGCTTCGCCACCGGCATGGCGGAAACTGGCGAAGTCGGCGTGCAACGGATGTTCGCCGGCGACGAAGCCGTCGTACAGGGCTTGCAGCAGTTTGTGCTTGGCCTCGGCGGCGCTGGGCCAATCGATCAGTTTGAGGTCTTCCAGTTGCTTGAATTGCTCGGCCAGACCGCTGGCGTCGATCGCATCGCGCAAGGCCCGTTCGCCAAGGATTGCGCCTGGAGCGGCATACAGCGAATTGAGGAACAGCCGGCTGGACGGTGAATACGGGCTGTAGCGTCCGGTGTCGGCGCTGAACATCGCATGCAAAGGACTGATCGCCAGCGCCTCGGCGCCGCGTTCGCCGGCCACTCGGGCCAGCTCTTCCAGTGCCTGGGTGTCACCAAAACCGCCATCGCCGGGGCGGCGCAGACTGTACAGTTGCGCGCTCAGGCCCCAGACGCGGGGGATCGGGTTATCTACCGCATCGCCGACGCTGTAGCAGCGCTCCGGCGCCACGGCGAGGGTGAAAGACTGATCGGCGATGTGTACTTGTTGATAGCCGACCGGGATCAACCCCGGCAGTTTCGCTTCGGCATCGAGCTTGAGGTTGAGCCGTGAACCGTCTTCAAGCTGGATTTCGCAAGGCGTTTCCGGTTCGAAATAGCGGGCCAGATCAACGCTGACCCCGACATCGGCGGTCAACAGCGGCGGCAGGTGGCGATCCTGTTGCACCTGTTGCAGTTGCAGCAGGCTGGCGTCGATTTCCTGCGCGGTATTGGCCGGATGACCCAGGCCGGTGAGAACATTGCGCAGCACCGCCGGGGCGACTTTCTGCGGGCGGCCATTGGCGTCGATCCAGTCGACGGCGAGGCCGGCGCGGCTTGCGAGTATTTCCAGTTGCGCATCGCTCATAGGCGCTCTCCATCCAGAGGTTGCAAGGGGGTTGCGGCCGTGAGGCTGACAAGCGCGCAATACGCGGGCAGTACGCCCGGTTCCGACAGGGCAACGGCGGGCGGCTGCTGAAACAGCCACACGGCGTCGGTCTGTGCAGGGTTGACCACTGGCGTATCGCTGAGGTTCAGGTCAATTCGCAGCTCGCTGCCATCGCCCAGGCGCCAGCGCGCACTGACCGCACCGAAACCGAGCATATGCGCGCCGAGCGCCTGGGTGCCGGACAGATTGGGAATGATGTAGCGGTGGCGCAATTGCAGCAGTTGCCGGTACAGCGCGAGGGTTTCCTGCTGCTTTGCGCTGCCGCTGCCGACCAGGCGAGGCTGCGAGGCGTGGAAGGTCTGCTCGGCATTCGGATCGGGAATTTTTTCGCGTTTGTGCGGATCGGCGAAGGCGCTGAACCCGGCGAATTCATTGCGCCGACCTTCGCGCACCAGATCCGCGAGTTCACCGTGGTGGCTGGTGAAAAACAGAAACGGCTGCTCGGCCGCGTACTCATCGCCCATGAACATCAGCGGAATCATCGGCGACAGCAACAACAGCACGGTGGCGGCCTGCACGGCGCGTGGATCGGCCAGGTGATGCAAACGTTCGCCGAAGGCCCGGTTGCCGATCTGGTCGTGGTTCTGCAGGAACAGGATGAAAGCGGTCGAGGGCAGGTGTTCGCTGGGCTCGCCGCGCGGTTCGCCGTGGCGGGTGATGTGGCCTTGAAACACGAAGCCCTGACTCAAACACCGCACCAGTTGCTCGGTGGGTTGCAGCGCATAGTCAGCGTAGTAGGCGTCGGTTTCGCCGGTCAGCAGCACGTGCAGGGCGTTGTGGCCGTCATCGTTCCACTGCGCGTCGTAATCCTCTTCAAGCAGGCTCGACTGGTTGAGCTCGTTCTCCACGGTTAGCCAGACATGGCGCGTCGGATCGATCTGCTGACGAATGCGTTGTGCCAGTTCGGGCAGGAAGTCCGGACTCTCAATCGCGTGAACCGCGTCCAGGCGCAGCCCGTCGAAGCGGTATTCGAGCAGCCACATCAGCGCGTTGTCGATGAAGAAGTCCCGCACTTCACGACGACGGAAGTCGATCGCGGCGCCCCAGGGCGTGTGCTTGTCTTCGCGAAAGAAGCCTTTGGCATAGCGCCCGAGGTAATTGCCGTCAGGGCCGAAGTGGTTGTAGACCACGTCGAGAATCACCGCCAGACCATGGCCGTGGGCGCTGTCGATCAGATGCTTGAGTTGTTCCGGGGGGCCATAGGAGGCTTGCGGGGCGTAGGGCAGTACGCCGTCGTAGCCCCAGTTGCGCGTGCCGGGGAATTGCGCGATCGGCATCAGTTCGATGGCGGTGATGCCCAGTTCGGCGAGGCGCGCCAAGTGCTGCTCGACTTCGGCAAAGCCGCCGAATGCGCCGACATGCAGCTCGTAGATCACCGCTTCGCTCCACGGCCGGCCGTGCCAGGTGGTATGTCGCCACTGATAGGCCAGCGGATCGACCACCACGCTGTGGCGATCGAGGTCGCCGTCCTGGGCACGGGAGGCCGGGTCGGGCACTTCCAGTTCGCCATCGATGTTGAAGCGGTAGCGGGTGCCCGCCGGGCACCGGGTCTTGATCACGAACCAGCCATCGGCCTGCGGTAACATCGGCAAGGACTGACCGTCTTCAAGTTCGACACTGACGTAAAACGCATCCGGTGCCCACAGCGCAAACTGAGTGTGTTCGGCGTCCTGCATGATCGCGCCGTGGGGCCAGTTTTCTTGGGTCCGTAACGGCATTGTGCAAAGCTCCCTGAGTTATTTGTGGCCGGCTTTACCCAGCGCCTTGGCGACCAGTTGTTCGTAGAGTTCGGCATACGGTTCGACCGCTTTGCACCAGTTGAACGGCGCGGCCATCGCTCTGCAGCGCATGGCGTTGAGCAGGTCGGGGAAGGCGAATACCTTGAACGCGCGGCTCAGGGCTTCGCGGTAGCTCTCGACAGTGGACTCGTCGAAGAGGAAACCGGTGACACCGTTTTCGATGGTGTCGGCCAGGCCGCCGGTATTGCGCGCCACTGGCAACGAGCCGAAGCGCTGCGCGTACATCTGGCTCAGGCCGCAAGGTTCATAGCGCGACGGCATCAGCAGGAAATCGCTGCCGGCGAACATGCGCCGGGCGTCGGTTTCATTGAAGCCGATGCGTACGCCAATCTGCCCGGGGAAGCGCAGCGCCAGTTCACGCATGGCCTGTTCTTCTTCCGGCTCGCCACGACCGATGATTGCGATCTGGCCACCGTTCTGCACGATGTATTCGGAGACGGCTTCAGTCAGATCCAGACCTTTCTGATAAACCAGGCGCGAGACCACGGCGAACAGCGGGCCGCTGGAATCTTTCAAGCCAAACAGTTCACGCACATGGTCGGCGTTGACCGCTTTGCCTTCCCAGTCGCCGATGGCGAATGGTGCGAACAGGTGTGGATCGGTGGCGGCGTCCCAGCTCTCGTCGATGCCGTTGGGAATGCCGCTGAGCAAGCCTTGCTGGGTCTTGGCGGCGAGAAAACCGTCGAGACCGCAGCCGAAATCCGGGGTGGTGATTTCCTGCGCGTACGTCGCGCTGACCGTGGTGATATGGCTCGAATAGGCCATGCCGGCCTTGAGGAACGACATTTTGCCGTAGAACTCCATGCCTTCCTGTTGCAGGGCATGGGTCGGGATGCCGAGTTCCGGGCACGAGCCGAGGCTGGTCACGCCTTGGTAGGCGAGGTTGTGAATGGTGAACAGGGTCGGCGTGCGCTGCCCGCGCCAGTGCATATAGGCCGGGGCGAGACCGGCGGGCCAGTCGTGGGCGTGCACCAGATCCGGGCACCAGTGAATTTGTGCGAGGTTGGCGGCGATGTCGGCAGCGGCCAGGCCCAGGCGGGCGAAACGAATATGGTTGTCCGGCCAGTCGCGGCCGTTGTTGGCACCGTACGGCGAGCCTTCACGCTCATACAGCTCGGGGCAGATCAGCACGTAGATCACCAGCCCGTCCGGCATGTCCATACGGCCGATCTTGCATGGAGGCAGCGCGGCATGGCCGCCGAGTTCGCCGATGATATGGATCGGGTTCTCGCTGTGCATCACCTGCGGGTAACCGGGGATCAACACCCGCACATCGTGCAGGTGCGCCATGGCGCGGGGCAGGGCGGCGGAAACGTCGCCCAGGCCGCCGGTCTTCACCAGGTCGGCGATTTCCGAGGTCACGAACAACACTTTCTTCTTGTTGGGATTCTGGCTGGCGACCGGCGTCAGCGTTTTGGTGCCCGGGACGTTGATCGACCGGCTGCCGGGAAGACTCAATGTGCTCGCTTCGCCTACTGACTGCTGAGCACGCTCTCCCTGAATATCCAATGCCGCACTGATCATGTGAATCTCCCGTGTCGTTGATCTGTTTCTTGTCTGGAACAAGCCATATCCATGGCCAAATCCTGTGGCCGGGCGCAAACGCGCCACGCATCGGTGAGCAAACGCTACCCAACACGCGCAAGCAGAATGGGTGAAGTGGCCGTTGCAAGGATTACACCAGTCGCGTTGCCCCTGCCTTTCTGATGACCCGTCGCTTCACGCAAAAGTTTCGACTTTTTTTGCGTGCGGTGACCGACTGGTCTGACCCCGAGAAAATCAGTCTAGGCCAGATCCTAGAGCGGGCCGGGGCAAATAGGTAAATTGTTCGACAATCGGTTTGCAGGCGGCGAAAGACGTGGTGTGCAGGGCTGAACGCACCGACGAAGTGCAGGTTTTTTTCTGTGGAGGGGCCAAAACGGTGACTGGGTGGTCACGATTTTGTGCTAGCGGGGAGGGTGGGCGCACTGTTGTGGTGCGGGCAGTTTGTTGCTTTGCTGAACGCTGGTGTACCTGTAGGAGCTGCCGGAGGCTGCGATCTTTTGATCTTGATCTTAAAAACAAGATCAAAAGATCGCAGCCTCCGGCAGCTCCTACATGGGATCAGTTGAGGATTCGGATTGGGTTATCTGCCGCCCAACGCTGGATATCCTCGATCATCTGCGCAAAGAACTGCGCATAGTTCTGCCGACTCACATACCCCACGTGCGGCGTGGCCAGCACATTGTCCAGGGTGCGGAACGGATGCAATTCAGGCAGTGGCTCCTGATCGAACACATCCAGCGCCGCGCCGGCGATCTTCTGTTTCTGCAACGCCTTGATCAGCGCCGCTTCGTCGACGATCGGCCCGCGGGCGGTGTTGACCAGCAGCGCGGTGGGCTTCATCCAGTCCAGCGCTTGTGCGTCGACCAGCCCGCGGCTACGTTCGCTGAGCACCAGATGCACCGATAGCACGTCAGCCTGTTCGAACAGTTGCTGCTTGCCGACCCAGGTCACGCCGGCCTGCTGTGCGCGTTCGGCGGTGAGGTTTTCGCTCCAGGCAATCACGCGCATGCCGAACACCTGAGCGAATTGCGCGACCTTCTGGCCGATGCTGCCCAGACCGAGAATGCCCAGGGTCTTGCCGTGCAAATCACCGCCCAGCCCTTGCTGCCAGCCGCCGGCGCGCAGGGAATTGGCTTCATTCACCAGATTGCGCGTGGCGGCCATGATCAGCGCCCAGGTCAGTTCCGGCGCCGCGTGTTTGTAGCTGTCGGTGCCGCAGACCTTGATCCCGAGGCTGGCGGCGGCCTGCATGTCCAGCGCGGCGTTACGCATGCCGCCGGTGACCAGCAGCTTGAGGTTGGGCAGGCGCTGCAGCAGGTCCTGGTCGAAACGCGTGCGCTCGCGCATCACGCAGATCACCTGGTACCGGCCCAGTCGTTCGGCCAGCGTGGCGTTGTCTGCCGGGTAGTCATGCACAAACGTCACTTCGCCGATGCTGTCGAGCACCGACCAGTCGACCACGTCCCGTGCCACGTCCTGCCAGTCATCGATCACTGCAATCTGCACCGCCATCAGCCTTACCTCATCAACGAACGGGATTGGTGTTGTTCAGCCAGCCGAGCAAGGCCTGGTGAAATTTCGCCGGTTCTTCCATCTGCGGCGCGTGGCCCATGCCGGGGAATTCCACCAGCGTCGACTGTGGAATCAGCTTGGCGACCTGCTTGCCGAGCACTTCATAATGGCCGATTTTCGCCTTGACCTCGGGGGACGCGAGATCCTTGCCGATGGCCGTGGTGTCGGACGTGCCGATCAACAGCAGGGTCGGCATCTTCAGGTCCTTGAACTCGTAGTACACCGGCTGGGTGAAGATCATGTCGTAGATCAGTGCCGAGTTCCACGCCACCTGGGTTTTGCCCGGACCGTTGCTCAGGCCGGCGAGCATGTCGACCCAGCGGTCGAATTCGGGTTTCCAGCGCCCGTCGTAATAGGTGTTGCGCTCGTAGTCGCGAATGCCTTGGGCGGTGACTTTCAGTTCACGCTGATACCACTGATCCACGGTGCGATACGGCACGCCGAGGGCTTTCCAGTCTTCCAGGCCGATCGGATTGACCAGCGCCAGCTGTTCGACCTGATCCGGGAACAGCAGCGCGTAGCGAGTGGCGAGCATGCCGCCGGTGGAATGGCCGAGCAGGGTGGCTTTCTGGATGCCCAGGGCCTTGAGCAACTGTTGGGTGTTGGTCGCCAGTTGCTGGAAACTGTATTGGTAATGATCGGGTTTGCTGGAGGTGCAGAAGCCGATCTGATCCGGCGCGACGACACGGTAACCGGCCTCGCTCAAGGCCTTGATCGAACTGTCCCAGGTGGCGGCGCAAAAGTTCTTGCCGTGCATCAGCACCACGGTGCGCCCGTTGGCCTTGCCGTGGGCGGCGACGTCCATGTAGCCCATCTGCAGGGATTTACCCTGGGACTGAAAGGCAAAGTGCTTGAGCGTGTAGGGATATTGGAAACCTTGCAGCTCCGGGCCATAGGTCTGGCCATCGGCGGGTGCAGTTTCAGTGGGCGCTGCAGCGTCGGCGAATAGCGGCAGCGCAGCAGTCAGGACCAGGCCGGGCAGCCAGCGGGATAATGTGACGGACATAAGGGCAAACTCCATGGAAATCGGCCGATGCTGGAACGCCCGGATTAGGGCGACGTTAACCACAGGCAACGCCATGGCCCGAATGTTCAACCGAGCCAGCCCAGGGTCAGCATTGCCACCGCGACGTAACGCGCAGCTTTGGCCAGCGTGACGATCAGCAGAAAGCGCCCGAGCGGCTCGCGCATGACGCCGGCGATCAGGGTCAGCGGATCACCGATCACCGGCAGCCAACTCAGTAGCAGCGACCAGTGACCATAGCGCTCGTAGTGTCTGCGCGCGATGACCATGTGTTTCGCGCTGACGGGAAACCAGCGTCGATCCTGAAAGCGTTCGAGGCCGCGCCCCAGCCACCAGTTGACCAGCGAACCGAGAACATTGCCCAGCGTCGCCACGCCCAGCAGGCCCCAGAGCCAGTAACGGTCGCCGGCGATCAGCCCGACCAGCAGCGCTTCGGATTGCAGCGGCAACAGCGTCGCAGCGCCGAACGCCGCCGCGAACAGCCCGATGTAACCGGCAGCCATCAGTGCGCCGGGTAGTCCGCCACCACCACATCTGTGCCGTCCTTCTTCAGGCCGATCACTTGATAGGCATCGCTCATGCCGTCCATTTCCATGCCCGGCGATCCCATGGGCATACCCGGTGCGGCGATACCCAGCAGATCGTCGCGTTTGCTCAGGGCCAGCACTTGTTCAGCCGGCACATGGCCTTCGACGAACTTGCCGTTGATCAGCGCGGTATGGCACGAGCCCAGGCGCGCTGGCACGCCGTGTTGCTGCTTGAAACTGCTCATGTCGCTTTCGACATGATCTTCGACTTTGAAGCCATTGGCTTCGAGATGGCTGATCCATTTCTTGCAGCAGCCGCAATTTGCGTCGCGATGCACTTCGATCGGGATCAGCTCGGCGGCCTGGGCCAGGGAGGAAAGGAGCAGGGCGCTGAGGGCGGCCAGTCGCAGGGTGGTTCGCATGGTGGGCTCTCGACAAGGATGACGGTCAAAAAGGAAAGTATTTTGACCGGATTATCCTGCCGGGCATCAACGGAGTGTTTCAAGTTGATACAAGGCAGGCTGGCAGGATGATCATGGATCAAGCCTGACAGCCTGCTGAGCGGGAGATTACAAATCCGTCAGATAAAACACGCCCCCCTGTAGGAGCTACGGCACGCTGCGATCTTTTGACTTTGATTTTATAAACCAGGATCAAAAGATCGCAGCGTGCCGCAGCTCCTACAGGGGAACGGGGAATCACCGAACCTTGAACCGCCCCATGATCGCGCTCACCCGGTTGTTGGCCTCCAGCAACTGGTGGGTGTTGCGCTCGCTGGCCTGGCCGCTGTGCACCAGTTCTTCGACCATGTGGCGGATCTGCACCATGCTGCGGTTGATCTCTTCGGTCACCGCACTTTGCTGTTCGGCAGCGGTGGCGATTTGCGTGCTGAGGCTGTTGATGTGGCTGACCGAACCGGCCATTTCGTCCAGACCCGAGTTGACCCGCGCCGTGGCGTCGGCGGCGGACTGGCAACTGGCCTGGGTGTTTTCCATGGCGCTGACCGACGAGCTCACGCCTTGCGTCAGGCGAGTCAACATTTCGTTGATTTCCGAAGTGCTGGCCTGGGTGCGAGCGGCGAGGGCGCGGACTTCATCGGCAACCACGGCAAAGCCGCGACCCTGTTCACCGGCCCGGGCGGCTTCGATGGCGGCGTTGAGCGCCAGCAGGTTGGTCTGCCCGGCAATTGCGCCGATCACCCCGAGAATCTCGGTGATGCGCTGTGCGTCCTGCTGCATGTTCTCGACTTTCTGGGTGGCGCTGGCCACTTCATCGATCAAGGCCACGACGCTGTTGGTCGCTTCACCGACCACGACCCGCGAGCGGTCGGCATTTTCGTTGGCGCGCTGGGTGAACGCTGCGGTTTCAGCGGCGTTCTGCGCAACGCTTTCGGCTGTCGAGCTCATTTCGGTGATGGCGGTAACGGTCTGATCGGTTTCCGAAGCATGGCGCAGTAGAATCTGGCTGGTGTTGGCCGACGTGCGCTGCAGGTCATCAAGGCTCGAAGCCATGGCGCCGGTGGCCTGGGTGACCTCACCGATCATGTTTTGCAGGTAGGCAATAAAGGTGTTGACCGAGTGGCCGATGGCGCCCAGTTCGTCTTCGGCACGGATGGTGATGCGCCGGGTCAGGTCGGCATCGCCGCTGGACAGCAAGTCGATGTTGGCTTTCAGCGCTTTCATGCGCGACACCAGTTGGCGGATCGCATACACCTGCAACAACACCAGCAGGATCACCAGCGGAATTTGCAGCAGGCTCAGGCTGCTGAGGACGTCGTCACGCTGAGCGGTGAGCATTTTCGTTGGCAGGGCGGTGGCGAGAAACCACGGTGTGCCTTCGATCGGGCGCATGAAGAAAGTGCTGGCTTCGCCGTTGTTGTCGAACTCGATGCGTTGCGCCTGATCACGATTCTGCAGGCCGGCCTTGACCTGACTGGCGAAGGTCGAGCCGGCGGCCAGTTCGCTGATGTTCTTCAGCACGATCGGGCCGCTGATGCGCGAGCTGTTGCTGATGATCTTGCCGTCGGCTTCGACGATCAGCATTTCGGCGTTGAGGTCTTTTTCCTTGCGCGCCACCAGATCGTTGAAGAAGCCTAGGGTCACGTCGATGGTCGACACGCCCCAGGCCGCACCGTTTTTCTGGATCGCCATCGCGCAGTTGGTGCGCGGCTCGGCACTCGCGTCGTCTTTATAGGCGGCGGCCCAGGCGCACTGGCCGCGCGGGGTCTGCATACCGCCCTTGTACCAGCTCTGATCGTAGTAGTTGGGCGCCGCGTCGCTGTTCCAGAAGGTGTTCACCGCCAGTTTGCCCGAGGCATCGCGGTGCCAGAAGGTGCTGAACTTGTTGCGCCCGGCCTCACGCTGACCCGGCAGTGGCCAGATCCCCCCACCGAAGACTTTCAGCTCGCCGTACTGATCCACCAACCCCGGCAATACCGTGTCGATGGCCGCGCTGTCGAGCAGGGGAATGGTCTGGGTGATGCTGCGCTGCTGCGCCTGGACTTTGTTCAGTTCGCCCTGAATCTGTTCGGCGACTTCGGCAATCCGGTTGAGCACCACCTGTTCTTCGGTATGCCGCAGCTTGGGCGCGACCAATTGGCTGATACCGACCACGGTCAGTACCGACAGCAACAGGATGAACAGAACCAGAAACAGGGTGTAGCGAGCCTGAATGGTGCGGAATGCGGGCATGGATACCGGTCCTTGAGCTGCGATTCTTATTGTGGGGTCTAGGGAAAAACGGCGGGGTCACCCCAGCGTATCGTCGGCGAACGGCGAAGCTTTAGGTACTTTCGTGCAAGAAAGCGTCGGCCTGACAGAAGGGTGTATCGACCCCGATACAAATGAATGGACCACCTCGTCAGCCGCGCAAAAAAAGCATCGCCAGCCAACGTCAAACTGCCATGAAACCGCGAGACAGTAAGCTTCTGAGGGTTTGTATCGAGAATGTACAGAAATTGTAAGCGACTTCACTAAAAGGGTTGGTGCCACCAATTCGCCGGTAGATACTTCCCGGCATTCGAGTAGTCCAGCAAGGACATTTCATGGTTATTTCACAGGGAGTCTTCTCATGACGATCGGCATTGTCGGCGGCTGGGAGAGTAAGGCAGGGGTGCTGGTTCGCAATACAGGCGCGAAAAAGCAGGTGGCGCAGAGCGTCAAGGTGCAGCAGATGCTGACCATGGTCGGCAACGATCCTAACGCGCTGAACACTGCGGAAATGGACAAGCAGGGCCTGCGCAAGAACATCAAGGGCTTCGACCCGTCGAACACTTCGGTAAAACAACTGGGCAATCTGAGCGTTTTCCTGCGCAGCCGCGGGCTGATCTCCGAGATCACTTCGTTTACCTTGCTCAATGCCGGCGACAAGTTCGACCGGTTCGGCGTAACCAAAGACGTTGATGCCAAATTCAATGCGCTGGAGTATTTTGCGACCCAGCTCGACGCGATCCAGAACAATGGCCTCAATGGCAACGCTTACGGCAAGAACCTGATCCCCGAATTCAAAAAGGCGATCTACGTGCTGCAGAACCTGAAAACCTACGGTGAAGGCAACGCGCCGAAACCGGTGGATCAGGGCGTCAAAGCCAAGGCCTGAGTCTTGAAAAACGGCCCGCCCATTCTGTGGGTGGGCCGTTTTTTTTAGCCTCGATAAAGTTCCCCGGCCTGTCTGGCCTGATCCTGCAAGCGTTGCATGTGCGGGCAGTGCAATGTCAGCGTTGATGGCTGGTAGCCGCGATGAAACAGCCCCAGCCAGCCATCGCTACGCTCATCGGGAACGATCCCGGTGAAAGCGAAACCCACCTCGGCAAGTTTGCCTATTGCGGCGGGAAAACCTTTGGCGAGTCTGAGCCTGATCGAAACCAGCCAATGCACCGGCAGTCGCTCAAGTTGCCTGAGCAGGTTGTCATCGAGCTCCTTGAGCACGATGTCATAGCGCCCCGAGTCGTGTTCGACATGGACCTTCGGGCCTCTCCAGGGCACGGCTTTGTCGGTGGTACCAAAAGCCCTCTCCAGATGCGACACCAATTCGCCGCAATCCGTCGGCCAGGCCAGTGCGGGCAGCGGACGTCGAAAGCCATCGATGTTGTAAAGGCCGACAACGATCGTCTCTCGGCCCTGTCCGTCGAAGGGCGAGGGTGCGTAATCCGGCAACAGACCGCAGCTGTAAAAGCCGAGACTGGCGGCCATACGCTGAGTGTACAGATGGTGCGTGACCTGTTTGATGGTGACGCCCCGGCAATCCAGGGCCTGGGCGTGAATCAGCAACTGTCGGCCCAACTGTGTGGCGATGTTTTGCCCGCGGGTATCAGGGTGCACCACCGTCAATGCCAGTTCTGCCAGTGAGGATCTGCCAGACTGGCGAAACAGGGTGGCATGCCCGCGAATCTGTTCGTTCAGCACCGCCACCAGCGAGTGCCAGCGACCGTCGTTGTGGTTCTGGCTGATCATGCACGGCAGATATACATGCGGTTGCGGATAATGAGTGCCGTAAATTGCCCCGAACAGGCCACTGACGGCCGGTGCGTCGGTGATGCGATAACGTCGCAGGGTTGTCTTGTCCTTCATGCTTGCGGCTCGCACAGGGTCTGATAGTCGCGGCGGTCCACGACCGGCTGATGCTTGCCGGAACGCGGATGGCACGTCAGCTCATCGCTGGCGCAGGCGATCACATGCAGATCGAGCAACTGATCACCCTGCAGCTTCTCGATCAACGGATATTGTTCGATCAGCGCGCTGCGCAGGCTTGCGTTTGCCTTGGCAATATCAGGCATTTGCGTATCGGGTACCCATCTGAGGCTCAGCAGGTCTTTTTTTCCCTGCTGCTCGATGACCAGTTGCCAGTCGGTGCTGCTGGCGCAGCGATGGACCAGGTCGCCAATGTCACTGATGTCCAGACTCAACACGCCCACCCGTACTCGCTGGCTGCTCATGCTGCGTCCCATCAGCGCGAATTTGCGCATGGGCGTGCCGGCCGGTTCGCGCCAACACGCCAGATCGCCGACGGGATAGCGGATGACGGGCATCAGGCGACGGGTCAGATTGGTCATGACCAGCCTGCCATTGCGGTCGCATTCTTCGATGACCGCGCCACTCACTTCATCAATGATCTCCAGCATGCTGTGGCGCTCCAGCATCCGGTGTTCGCCCAGCGCGCAATCGCGGGCGCTGACGCCGATCAGTCCGGCATCAACGCTGGCGTAACCGATGGAGGCAACACGCGCGTTCGGGAATACCCGGCGCAGCGCTTGCAGCTGTGCGCTGAACAGACTCTCGCCGCCGTAGAGCAGGGTTTCGACACCTTCCAGAATCCGAGAGTGGCGTTCAAGCCAGGCGGCGAATTTCAGCAGCTGCGCCGGCAATCCGGCCAGCACATTGATCTGGTACGCAACGATCGATTCGGCCAGTACGGCGCTATCGACGGTCCCGGTGAAAGGAAACTCGCTGACCGGCGTTTCGACATGGGCCAAGGCATCGTGGACGAAAATGAAGCTGGCATACAGGTCGCCGACAAAGAACAGATTGGCGACTCGATCGCCGGCGTTCAGTTGCGCGGTGAGGTGGCTGCCGAAATCGCGCACCAGGGTTTGCCATTCTGCGCGGGTGAACAGCGACAGTTTGCCTGAACCGGTGGTGCCCCCGGTCTTGAAGACCAGCGCGTCCGCCGTCGGGCCGGTCAATAGCGGCCACTGTTGCGGCTTCTGGCTGCCGTGCCAGTACAGTCTGGGGTCGATCAAAGGCAACCCGTTCAAGCCGTTGATGGGTTCTGCGACGTCCTTGAAGTGTTCGCGATAATAAGTCGAATGTCGGCGAGCAAAGCCGAGCAGGGCATTCAAATCTACGGTGGTGTTCATGGCGTTTTCTTATTAAAAGGAGCGGTGGGGCGCCAGCTGGCGCCCGTCTTCAGTGGCGTGAATCAATCACTGGCGGTGTCTTGCCGCTGTGTCTGTTGCGAACGAATTGCTCAACAGCACATTGCTCGATCTCCACAATGAGCAGTCCGGTCTGTACCAGCGTGCTCAGCGTCTGATAGCCCTGCAGTTGACGTTGGGCCTGTTCCGGTGCCAGAGGGCTGCGCAGTCGCATGCGCTCCCGGCCGTCAGGGCCATGGTCGAGGGCCAGTTGAAACGGCACTTGCAGGCGTTGCTCCAGCGTTGCCAGCGAAATGAAGTCGGTGCCGATGCGCAACAACTTGCCGTGCCGTTGCAACAGTTCGAAGCGCGGTGAGGTCAGACCGCAGGGGCAGGGGTCGGGTAGCCAGCGTCCGCTGTCACCGATGTCATAGCGCAGCACGGACTGGCCCTGACGCGCCCGGGAGGTCACCAGCAGACGGCCCGACTCACCGTGATTGACCGGCATGTCCTGATCGAAATTGACGATTTCCAGGTGCTGGATGTCGCTCATCAGATGGAACACACCGTCTGCCGTGGCCTGGCAGGCATGGCCCAGGGGGCCGGCATCGACACTGCCGTAAATCGCCGAACGGATCAGTCTGACACCACAGCTTTGCAACAACTCGCGGGTGGGCTCACTCACATGCTCGCCACCGAGAAAAACCTTGTCGATGGCGCCGTAGCGCTGCAGCGTTTGCCGTTCGTTGAGAAACAACCGGTGCACGGTGCTGGGCATGCCGATCAGCACGGTGATCCGTTGTTGCACAATCAGCTGCGCGATCTCGCGGTAATCGTCATCCGCCGGAGCGCCCATCGGCCAGTGTCGGGCCTCCAGTTGTTCCAGCACCTTGGTAAAACTGGAAAACCCGCCGTACAGCCCACCGCTGAAGAACAGGTTCATGATTTTGTCTCGCGCCGGATCCAGGCCGGCCGCCAGCAGGCCGTCGGCGGTCGCACGCATCTGGCGCTGGAAATCGTGGTAACTGAAACCGGAAAGGGTGGGCGTGCCACTGCTGCCGCCAGAACGAAAGTACAGTTGCGCCCTGTCGTTCGGTGACTGACTGATAAACCTCGTCTTATCCATGATTGCAACCCCCGCCAGCGCGGGTGGAGGAGACTGGCGGTCAAGCGTGGCGTGACCCGCCAGCGAGTCCGGCGTCAAGGTGACCGACACGCGGCGGCTCAGGCGCTGAAGGGCATAGACACCGTCATGAGGCTCGCCGTCGTAACCGTCATGGATGGCTCCGATCGGGGCGATGCGGGTCACCCCGGCGGCTATCAGCGACTGCGCCAGTTCGGCGATTTGCGCCTCATGACACAGCAAGGCACAGCTCTGCAGCACGTTGCGCCACGGCAACAGCGTAGCGCCGAGCAGCTCGCGGGGCAGGGGTTTGAGCAGCAGGCTGCGAAACAGCGCAGAAGGTTCGAGTTGACGGTCATGACTCCAGATCACTCGCCAGTGCGGCGTACTCCAGACCCGGCCGGTCTGTCCGGCAAAACTCTGGGCCAGCCGCACCATTGCCGTACTGGTGGTGATTTGCGAGGCCTCTTCAAGCGTCGGGGTGAGGGCCGGCCATTGCCCGGTGCGACGCTCGAACGCGGCGGCCAGTTCTGTACCAATGTCGTTCAGAACGGCCTCGTCGTCACTGTCTACCAGGAGCCATTGCGGGCTGGAGCAGGCTTGCTGATCGAGGCGGCAGACTTCATCCACCAGCGCATCCAGGACTGCCGGTGACGCTGCGTCCGGGGTCAGATAAGCGAAGCTGATGCGGTGCCCCCAGTCGATCCAGCGACATCCCGGCGGAATCTGCAACCGAATGGCTTGCAAGGCCGTTTCGCCACCCCAGGCGGAAACACCGTTGGCGTGTCTGCACAACTGACCGATTTGTCCGGTCGTTGTCGGCAGTACCGCGACGTAACCACCGAGTTGCCCGCTCGAGTCACATTCCAGCAACACCTGCAGCAGGCGCGCAGTGAATCCGTCGTCGCTGCTGCTGGGGCGCAGCCAGTTGACGTTGCCGCTCAACAAACCCTCCAGTACCGCACAGAATGCCAGCAGCGGCGCATTGGCCGGGGTGATATGAACCACCAGGCCCAGGGGGCTCCAGCGCTCGAAACGCGACTGCCGATAGTCGATGCGCCGCAGTGAATCGGGTTGCAGCCCCAGCTCACGATCAAGCTTTGCCTGCAGCGTGGCCGGCTGGCAGAAGTCGATCAGGGCCTGGCGCTGGTCGGTGTCGAGTGCCAGCTCCAGAGGCTGATGCTGCAGGCGTTCGGCAAACGCCTGCGCAGCGCTTAGTAATGTGGAGGTCTCAAGGGGCGTCTGCAGCTGATGGGGCAGTTGCAGATAAAGTTGTTGCAACGCACTGTCGAGATCGCAGTCGGCGTGCAGTTTTCCATTGATCAAATACATATCAGTGTCTCCCCAGCAATTCGGAAGCCGCCATGGCACAGCTCCTCGCGGCGGCGGTGCCGGCGCGGCCATGCAGTTGGAACCAGTCGCTCTTCAGCCCACAGCCGCAACTCGCAGCGGGATACAGCGTGGCCAGGTCACTCATCACCACCGCATGGGCGGGACTTGATGAAATGTAAGGCGAGACCAGGCTGAGCAGGCCGCACTGTCCATAGGGCAGGACCGAAAAGTCCACGGGGCTGCGCACGTACACTTTGGAATAGACCGGCACGTGAAAATGGTGGTGGGCACACTCGATGTAAGGCACCGCGTGCTCGACGGCGCCGTAGCCATCGCGACAGTCTTTGGTATCGATGCCCAACTGCTGCTGGATCCGTGCGTACAGCTGTTGTTTCGGGACTTCTTCGGCGGCACGGGTTTTCCAGCCACCGCCAAAAAACGCCAACGATCCGGCCGGCAGTTGCAGATCCGTCACGCCGGTGGCGCGCATGCGTTGCAGGGTCTCCCAGAGAAAGGCGGGGAAACCGAAGATGCGCACCGGCAGACCTTCTTCGGCAAAGGCTTGCAGAGCTGCTATCACGCCGAACAGATCGAACCGGTGACTGTCGCCGTCAGCCCGCAGCGCATACACCACCCGATTGACCGGGGCAAAGCCACACAGGAACTGATCGGTGAACGATGTGCCCAGGGTGATCTGCGTCTGGGGTTCGTAACTCAGCAACAGGTAATTGCAGGGCGTATGCGGTGTGATCCAGCCGTACTGCGCGAATATCCGTTTGACCATGTACTGGGCTGCGCCGAGGCTGCGCGCGTCATAACGCATGCGGCTCTTCTGCCCGCTGGTGCCTGAGGAAGTCAGCTCCAGCGCGTCCTCGCCAGTGGGACTGAGCAGCAAATGCTGTTTGAAGAAGTTGGCAAAAATCGGAGGCAGATGCGACCAGTCATCAAAGGTTTCGAGGTCTTTGGCTTCCACGCCATTGGCGTTCAGCCAATGCTCATAACCCGGGGTCTGTTCGATGTGAAAACGAGTGATTTCGAGCATGGCCCGATCAAACAGACCGGGCGCCACCGAGTCCGGACAGTAGGCAGCCGTTGACGCACAGAGTGCATCGCTGTGAGGGAAAGAGTGCATTAGTGGTCATCCTTTGATGTAACCGGTGGAAGGGGGGATTGCACGGACAGGTGCAGAAAACGCTGGATGAGAGGCAGGCACAGCAAGCCACCGAGCGCCGCCCACAGGGCGAAACTCTCGAGGCTTTCGGCACCGCCGACGGCGGCTATCAGCGAACCGCCTGCGCCCATCACGACAATCGAGAGCATGCCGATGGTCGCGGAAACCAGGCCCTTGCTGTCATCGCTGGCGAACAGTGCCAGCCGGTACAGCGCCGCGTTGCTCATGCCCAGTCCGATGGCATACAGCGACAGGCTGGCAATCAGCAGCGCCAGCGCAGCGCTCGACAAGGCGGTGCCGATCAATGCGATCAGGCCCAGGCACAATGGCCACAGCGCAACGCGAATGACCCGGGGCAGCGAGTGGCTGACGAGCAGGCGATCAAGGATCAGATTGCCGGCAATCACGGCGCAGAAGACCGGGATCTGCCACAGCCCGTATTCGCGCGAGGACAGGCCTAGCAACTGCATCAGCAGCAGCGGCGACAGTCCGATCCAGGCGATCAGTGGCAGGCTCATCAAACCCAGTGCAAGGCTGGCGTGGAGAAAGTTGCGGTTGCCGAGCAAAGTCAGATAGCGCTGTCCAATCTGCCGTCCGTTGAACGCAACCGGCTGCTGTTGCTGACCGTCGTTGCGCATGACGCCGATGGTCTCGGGCATGCAGACATACAGGCCCAGCCAGGCAACAGCCGCCGCCAGGCCCAAGCCGAGAAACAGTGTTCGCCAGCTCAGCCATTCGAGCAGCAGGCTGCCGAGCAATGGTCCGAGCAACGGCGAGAGCAATGCCACATTGCCCAACAGTGCCATCAGGCGCACGGCATCCGCTTCACGGAACACTTCCTGCAGGGCCGGATAACTGACGGCCACGACGAAGCCCAGGCCCATCCCCTGTATCAGCCGCAGCAGGTTGAACGCCTCGATGCTGCTGGTGATAAAGGTTGCGCCACAGGCTGCGGCGAACAGCAGGCATCCGCTCAACAGCAGGCGCCGCCGGCCAAAGCGGTCGGAGAGTGGACCAATCAACCATTGCAGGCAGACTCCACCGATCAGGTACAGATTGAATGCATAAGGAACATGCCGGGCGTCTGCTTCGAACTCGGAGGTAACGCTCAGCATTGCTGGCATGATCAGGTCGCTGGCCATGTAGGTCAGCAGTTCAAACAGGGTTATGGCCAGACAGAAGCCAAGGGCCTGTCCGGGGTTGATATCGATAAGTGTTCTTTGCATGCGCGGATGAGCTCGTGGTTCGGCATCAGAAGCGCAGAGGGTAGGGGGGTGGAGAGGGAGATTCACACCAGACAGGTATGACGAGAGATATCAAAAATACGCAAAATGTTGCGTGGGAGAGGGGCCTACAAACGCGTGATTAATGTCCTACACGCACAGACCAGATGACCTACAGAAAGCGCCTACTTTTCAGTAGGCGCAGTCATTATGGGGGAACACGATTTGTAACGTTTTCCTGGAGAGCCATCACCTATCGATGTTGGTAATAACCGGGGCCATCCTGATAACGATGGTGGCCGTCATGCCAGCCGCCGTGGGGGAAAATGATGCAGCCGCTCAAGTTCAGTACGGCAAGGAAAGGAATCAGCCAGGTGATTCGACGGAACATTTCAGAAATCCTCATGGTTACGCCGGCATGAAGCCAAAACTCTTCATCGGCTGTAACATGAGACCGCGTCCGGCCAGGCCCATCCCCGCAACACGGTATGTGCATGGCATGCAATCGGATACAAACCGGATACATTTGAAAGTTTCAGGAACCTGTTAATGACCCAGAAGCAACGTTTGAAATACTCGATCCTGATCGCCCTGTCGGTGCTGGCGATCATGCTCGGCCTGTCCTGGCTGCAAAATGCCGGAATGATCAGTCAGAAGATGTTCCAGTACATCGCCATGGGTGTGGCGGTGGTCGTGGTGGTGATCAACGGGGTGATGCGCCGCAAGGTCAAACCCTGACGGCGATCGCGGGACGCTTCAATCGTGATTGAGCACTGCAGCAGCCTGTGGATGCAGGCTGTAACTCTTGTCCGGGTTGAAGGTGACCACCCCTTCGGCGCATAGACGCTTCAACACTTCGCGCACGCTGAGAAAGGATAACGGAATATCCAGGTCCAGCAGTTGACTGTGCACGCCGCGCACGCCCAGGCGTCGATCGCTTTGTGCGGCGACCAGCAGGGCGTCGATGACTTTCAGACGAATCAGGCTGGTGCGCAGGCCGAAGCTTTTCAGCAACAGACGAATACGCTCATTGCCCTGACGCTCGGGGCTGGGGGCGAAGCTGCTCGCGCGGGAACTCATGGAAGCTCCTTGTGACGCCTGGCTACCGTCCATTGGTAGTTGCGAGTTGTACATGGGGTTACTCCTTTTCAGAGCCCGATCAGGAAACGTTTTGACTGCTCTCAGTAAACAAGACGTTTCAGCACGACAAATCATGAAAGGAAATATGTAGAAATTTTGTCGGTTATTCGTTGTTTTCCCGTAATCAGTGAATTTCACCCTCGTCAATCGGGCTAAATTTTTTTTCCCGCATTCGTTTCCTGAACAGCCGTCTTGCGCCCAGGCGCATGAATCAATTTCAGAGCGGATCCGGCGCAAGCGCCGATCCTTGTCTTGTCGTTCAGGAGCGAGTGTGATTATTTCCCGACAGTTAACCGGACTGGCCCTCGCCGGTGCGTTTCTCGGACTCAGTCTGTCCGCCCATGCGTTCAGTCCCGCTGCACAAGCCAGTGCCGATATCCGCCGCACTTCCTTTGGTGTGCCGCACATCCGCGCGGAAAATGAGCGCGGACTGGGTTTCGGCATCGGTTACGCCTACGCGCAGGACAACCTGTGCCTGCTGGCCAACGAGATCGTCACGGTCAATGGCCAGCGCTCGCGCTATTTCGGACCGGAGCAGTTCACCGTCGAACAACGCGAGAATCGCGTCAGCGACCTGTTCTTCACCTGGCTCAACACTCCCGCAGCGGTGAAAGCCTTCTGGGACGCGCAACCGGCGCAGGTGCACGACCTGGTGGAAGGTTATGCCGCGGGCTACAACCGTTATCTCGCCGAGCGCCGCCAGCAGGGTCTGCCGCAACAGTGCCAGGGTGAGTGGGTGCGTGATATCAGCGCCGAAGATCTGGTCAAACTCACTCGGCGCCTGCTGGTCGAGGGCGGGGTCGGGCAGTTCGCCGAAGCTCTGGCTGGCGCGACGCCTCCGCAGGCCACGGCGCAGCTCGGCAGCGATGCCCGGGCCTATCAGTTGGCGGACGCGCGCCTGCAGCGCTTCGCTCTGGATCGCGGCAGCAACGCCGTGGCGGTGGGCAGCGAACGCTCGTTCAACGGGCGCGGCATGCTGCTGGCCAACCCGCATTTTCCATGGGTTGGCGGCATGCGCTTTTACCAGATGCACCTGACCATTCCGGGCAAACTCGACGTCATGGGCGCAGCCTTGCCGGGGTTGCCGATGATCAACATCGGTTTCAACCAGCATCTGGCCTGGACCCACACCGTGGATTCATCCAAACACTTCACCCTGTATCGCCTGCAACTCGATCCGAAAGACCCGACCCGCTACCTGCTCGACGGCAAATCGCTGCCGCTGAACAAGCAGACCGTCACGGTGCAGGTCAAACAGGCGGACGGTCAGGTGGTGCCGGTCTCGCGCGATGTCTACAGCTCGCAGTTCGGCCCGATCGTGCAATGGCCGGGCAAACTCGACTGGGATCACCAGTACGCCTACAGCCTGCGCGACGCCAACCTGGACAATGATCGCGTGTTGACGCAGTGGTACGCGATGAACCAGGCGTCAAGCCTCAAGGATCTGCAGGATTCGGTGCACAAGATTCAGGGCATCCCCTGGGTCAACACCTTGGCTGTGGATGACAAGGGACAGACGCTGTACATGAACCTGTCGGTGGTGCCGAACGTCAGCGCCGACAAACTGGCCAAGTGCAGCGACCCGCGCATCGGTTTGCAGATGATCGTGCTGGACGGTTCCAACAGTGCTTGCGCCTGGGATATCGATCCGCATGCTGCGCAAAAGGGCATTTATGCCGCCAGTCAGCTGCCGCAACTGTTGCGCAAGGACTTCGTCCAGCACTCCAACGATTCGGCGTGGCTGGCGAACCCGGCACAACCGCTGACCGGATTCTCGCCGCTGATCAGTCAGGACGGCCAGCCACTGGGCCTGCGTGCGCGCTTTGCGCTGGAACGCCTGAGCTCTCTCGGAAAAAAAGGTCCGCTGGCGGTCAAGGATCTACAGCAGATGGTGATGGACGACAACGTCTATCTGGCGACTCAGGTGCTGCCCGATCTGTTGAAGTTTTGCGCTGCGGATCTGGGTGCGGACGCGGCCGCGTTGAAGCCGGTTTGCGCGAGTCTCAAGGGTTGGGACGGCCGGGCGAATCTGGATTCGGGTATTGGTCTGGTGCACTTCCAGAACATCATGCAGGCGCTGCAAGCGTCGCCGGATGTCTGGCGTGTGCCGTTCGATCCAAAAGACCCGCAACACACGCCACGCGGTCTGACGATCGAGCAACCGACCGTGAACAAGGCACTGCGTGAAGCGCTGCTGGCGTCGGCCGCCACTGCACAGAAAATGGGTCTCAAGGCTGAAACCCGCTGGGGTGATATTCAGGTGGTGAGCAGTGGTGCTCAACAAACCGCGATTCACGGCGGGCCGGGAACGCTGGGGATCTACAACGCGATCCAGAGCGTGCCGCGTGAA
Organism: Pseudomonas sp. B21-051; assembly: GCF_024748795.1. Classification (NCBI taxonomy): domain Bacteria; kingdom Pseudomonadati; phylum Pseudomonadota; class Gammaproteobacteria; order Pseudomonadales; family Pseudomonadaceae; genus Pseudomonas; species Pseudomonas sp. B21-051. Next base: position 3,159,943 of record NZ_CP087166.1, on the reverse strand, counting down.
GACGGCAAACTCGAAGTGGTCAGCGGCACCAGCTACCTGCAAGTGGTGACCTTCGACGACAAGGGCCCGCACGCTCAAGGGCTGCTGGCGTTCTCGCTGTCGAGCGACCCTGAGTCGAAATATTCCCGGGATCAGACCGAGGCGTTTTCAAAAAAACAGTGGAGTGTGCTGCCGTTCACTGAGCAGCAGATCGCCGCAGATCCGCAGTATCAGCTGCAAACCGTTCGCGAGGTGGCGGGCAAGAGCGCCGAGGTGGTTGCGCAGTAAGTCAGCCTGAACGAAAAAGCCGCTGCTCCCTGAACGGGGACAGCGGCTTTTTTTGTTCGTGTGTCTCAACTCTTCGGCGGCTGCCGCGGCATCGAATTGATCACCGGATCACCTTCGGTGTTACGCGTCAGGTAGACCGGCAGCACCTTGGGCAGGGTGTTGACGAGGCCGCCGAGTTCTTTGATGTTGTAGACGCCGCCAACGCGGATCGCACCGGTGTTGGCGTCAGCCAGTTTCAGCGGTTTGCTCAGGTAGCGATTGATCAGCGGCAAGGCGTCGTTCAGCGCCAGGTTGTCGAGCACCAGTTTGCCGCTGCGCCAGGCCAGGGCGTTGTCGTTGGCGTAGGTCTGGCTGATCTGTGGTGTGTAGTCGCCATGCCGGTACTGCGCCTGCATGGCCGGGCCCAGGCGCAGACCGTCGCCGGGCAGGGCGGCGTTGCTGGTCACCAGCACTGAGCCTTCGATCAGATTGACCCGCACCTGATTTTCGTAGAGCCAGACATTGAAGCGGGTGCCGGTCACGCGGATCTTGCCTTCGCCGGCCCTGACCACGAACGGGTGGGAGAGGTCATGGCTGACTTCGAAAAACGCCTCGCCTTTTTTCAGGGTGACCCGCCGCTCGTCCTTGTAATTGCTGAAGGTCAACTCGGTATTGAGGTTGAGCTCGACCTGACTGCCGTCCTTCAAGGTGACCTGACGGACATTGTCGGTGGCTTCGAAGTGCTGATAGCTGTTGGGCAACCAGCCCAGATTCCAGCCACTGTACGCCGCCAGTGGCAAGGCCAGCGCGCAGACGCTCGCGGCAATTGCGTAGCGCCGCCAGGCGGGCAGCGGTTTATTCAGCGGCACACTCGGCGGCGTCTGCGCACGTGGCAAATGTTCGGCAACGTCCCAGATTTCCAGCATCGCTTCATATTCGAACGCATGCAGCGGATGCGCATCGCGCCATTGCTCGAAAGACAGTCGCTCCTCGGCGGAGCAGTCTACGGCGTGCAGACGCATGCACCAGTGCGCGGCGGCATCGGTGATCGCATCGTATTCGGCTTCCGAGAGGGATTCTTGGGTCATTGACTCGTCCTGATTTGCTGCATTCTAACCTTGCGGGCGTTGCGCCGAGAACATCCGTCATGGCAATTGCCCATCAAAGTGGAACTTATTTTTCCGTCAGACGCCCAAAAACAGGACATCCGAGGAACATCATCCACAAATGGAGTGAAAAAATGATCAAAAAAACCTTAGCCGCTGCAATCGCTACCGCCGCCTTGTTCAGCGCCGGTGCCGCCATGGCTGATCGTCCCGGTGCGGGCTGGGTCACCATCGAAAAGGCTATCGAGATCGTGAAAACCAAGGCCGGTTACGTCGAAGTCTATGAAATCGAGGCCGACAATGACGGCTACTGGAAAGGCGAGGGCCGCAAGGCCGACGGTTCGGTGTATGAATTCCGCATTGACGGCGCCTCGGGCAATGTATTGCGTGACCAGAAAGACTGAGTTCACCCACCGATAAACCATGCGCAGGCCAACCGCCTGCGCATTTTTTTTGCCTCAGTTGAGACCTCCGTGAGGTTGGGTTACCGGATCGAGCTGACGGCCCATTTCGCAAATCAGAAAGGCGATCGAATCGGCATTGCGCAATATCGTGTCGATGCGCGGATGCGGGTTGGTCGGGCTGAGAAACGCCGTTCGCGCGTCCTCAAGATTCCTCGTCCCCGTGGTCTTGAGAACTTCCCTGCGCACATGTTCCATGCCCTCGATCTCGTCGATATCCAGCCACTCCTGAGCGTCATTGCTCCAGCGGGAAAACAGCTCAACGTGGGGCGTGGACAGTGACAGTGCTTCGCGCTGAAATCTTGTCTGTACCTGTTTGCGCGCAGCTCCGTAACCGGTCACGGTAGCAATCAGATCAGCAAACGGGCGGCGCGCTTCCAGGGAGGCAATGTCGACGGTCTTGCTGAATTGATGGGAAAACTCGTGGATCAGCGTCGCTGCCCGCGCATGCCCGTCAACATTGAAAGGTTCGGTCAGGCCCGTTTCATACCATTCCAGCCCTTGATTGAAAAACTTTTCGGTGAAGTGGACTTTCTTGCGTAAATCGCCACCCAGTACAAAGGCTATTACACCCGAGCTGCTGTGTCTGTTCGAGCCGACCACAAAGCGGCTGCTGTTCAACAGGTCTTCTGATGGATCGACCAAGGCATCACAGATCGGCACGATGGCCTGCTTCAGCTTGTCGAGAATGTCGGCATCAATCCGTTGCACGTCAAAAAAAGACTTGAGAAAAGTATCGAGGCGGGTGCCCGGCACATAGTTTCTCAGCTGCGCAAGATTGTGCAGGCTGTTGAACGCGTAATGCCGGGCCAGATCAATTGCCTCGATCAACATGCGGGCTTTTTCCGGATGGCGGGCGCGGATTTCTTCCATGCCTTGCGCTTCGATATTCAGCATGTAGCGAGCCTGGCGATGGGTGGCGTAATGGTTGAACATCGTCGACATGGCCTTGCCGAAATGCACGGTATGGCGATCCGGGTCCAGCACCAGTTGCCGCGAAGCGGTGTGTTGCAACACCGGACCTGGCTGCTCGGCGCCCTTGATTTGCCAGACAGCTCCCGGCCGCTCCACGGGATAGACTTTGCCGGCAATGGGGGCGTAGGTCGCTTTGGTTTTCAGGTCCTGATACGTGCCCTCGGCTGCATTGTGATTCAGATCCTTCAGCGCGACCGTCGAAGCTTCAAAGGTCTGCAGCGAGGTGCGCAGCGGATCGGTCGGCTTTGTCTGCGCAAGGACGGGGGCGCTCAGCGTGGTTGGCTGCGATGCTTGCGGCGATGCCACGGCTTGAGATTCCAGACGTGATTCCAGTGCCAGTCGCCCGAGGGTGATCATCTCCGCTGCGCCGGCGACAAAGGTTTGCAGCGCACGTTTCCAGTGGTGATCCTGCAGCGCTTCGGCCGAGTCCAGAAAATCCCGGTAGCTTTGCCAGAGAAACTGCACATAGGCGAGTTTGCCCGGCAGCAGGCCCCGGATCTGCTGGATGCCTGAACTGAACAGATCCTTCGCGGCGTCCCAATCCGCCTGCGCCGATGGCAGCGAATGGCTGCTCAGCAAGTGTGGCAACAAGGCCAGATTGTCGTCGAACAGCTGCAGCAGCAAGTTGCCGTCGACCGGGGTGGCGGCCAGGGTCATCTCGCTCGTCCGGCCGCTGCTCGCCTTGAACAACGCGCTGAAGATCGAACGTTGACTTTCCGGCAAGCGGCGCAGCAGCAAGTCCTGCAGTGAACCCGGCGTGTTCAGCGCGGCGATCACTGCCGCCTCGTTCTCGAACTCACTGAATGCGTGCTCTCCATGGTACGGCGCATAAAGTACTTGAGGGCCGGGTTGTCCCGCAGGGCCGATCAAGTACAGCCCCAGCGCCTTGATCGCTGAGGCTCCGGCAGTCTTGATCAGCGCCAACGGCCGGACAATCGCATCGGCCCCTTGCACGGTCGCACGAGCGACGGCATCGGGCATGTCGAGCAACTGTGAAATCAAGCCGAAGGCCTTCGGCGACAAGCGTTGTTGCAGTTGTAGCTGATGGGCATGCTGCAGCAGTTGCCAGGGTAATTGGCGGAGGAAGCGCTGTTTGCGTTGTTCGGCGTCGACGTCACTTGCGGACAACGCCGTGGTGATTGTATTGGCAAATGTTGTCGCAACGTTCAAGGACAACAGCAGGCCTCTGACCGTTTGCTGGTCGAGTCCTGTCGGCAGCGCCCGGCCGGTGCTCGAGCTGAGGGTGAATGCAGTGTCCTGTGCAATAGGCGCATGGTTCAAGGCGAAATCGGTCAGACTCATCGCCGGCCCGATCAGGGTCTGTGCCGGGGTAACGGTGATCTGCTCGGGGTCGAGATCCTGCCTCTGCAAGCGGCTGTTGAGTAGCGTTTCCAGGGTCCGCCTGATGTAGTCACGCAAGGTTGGCAGCGCGTGGAGATAATCCTGGTCGTCAATGACGCTGAGGCGCCACTGTTCCAGCAGTTCCAGATGCAACTGCTGCTCTTCAAGCGTGGCCATCCCCAGCCAGGCAGGCAGTGAATGCTGCTTGCCCAGTGCCTGTGCCAGAGCGGTGGGACGTTGCAGATTGGTCTCAACGACTTGCTCACTCAACGTTTTGAGAATCTGGGTTTCGCGCGGCTTTGGCCATTGGCGGCCCCGTACCTGTTCACAGCGCTGGAGAAAGTGTTCGATCGCTGATTCGATGCGATCCTGCAGGACATTGCCGCTGATCAGCCGTAACCGTCCCAGCGTGTAGTGTTGATGGAACCTCTGGTGCAGGGGTGGAAGATTTTCCAGCAGCACCAGGCGTTTTTGCGGATCCAGCAGCCGCTGGTTCAAAACCTGTCTGGCGTGCTCGATCGAGCGGAGGACTTCCAGGCCCAGAGCCGGGGTCCACAAGATCGCGCGTCCGGAGTGCTGCGTATCGAGGCCACCGCGTTCCGTGAGCAGGACGCAGTTGGCCAGCGGCAGCATTTCGCTCTGTCCGGCGATCTGTAACGTCAATGACCAGGCGTCCGGCCGAAACCCGTTGAGTGCCTTGCGTCGGCTGCGATCCGGGTGATCCGGATCGAACACGGTGTCGACCAGGGCTTGCTGATGACGGCTCATGGTTCCATTCAGGACTCTCAACCGTGCTTCGCCATTGATGCCGACAGACAGGGCGTGTGCCAGCTTCGCGGCAATACCCAGCAGGTAGGTGCGCTGCAGTGCCGTAACGGTCAGGGGCTGGGCGGCAAAGTCTGCGGCGATGGTCGGCGTGATGCTGGCAAACTTGCGCACTTCGGCCGCGGCGGTGTCCGCCAGCACACTTGAGGGCAATGGGTTACCGGTGAACATCGGCCGGGTGCTCCAGCGCCCGCGGGCATCCAGGGTCACAAGGCGCTCGTGGAGCATCGAACGGATGTCCAGGGCCTTGTCGAACAGTGCGCGGATATCCACCACGCCGTCGCTGTGCCGGTACAACTGCAAGCCATAGCCGATGTTCTGTCGTTGCTTGGTGATGATCAATTCGAGCAGAACGCTGAACACGTCTCCGGCAATCGATTTGCCGGAAACCTGCGGCCGGTCGAAACCGAGGAAGCGCTGGCGCTCGTCGAGACTCAACAGACCATAGAGTTCGTCTTCGTGCCCGGGGCTGGCGAATTTGCCGAGAAGCATGGATTTTAGATCTGCGTAGTCCCTGAGCACCTGCAAGCCGTGTGTCGGGGTATACAGGCAGCTTTCGGAATGGCCGATCATCAGCGCACCGGCCAGTTCCACGAAGTTTGCCTGGTGTTCCCATAAACGCACGGTTTCCACGGCCGCGCGAGGTGCCAGATTTTCACTGAAACCCAGCGACGTCAGCAGGCTGTCGAATTGACGCTGATCAATGATGCCAGCCTCACGTTTGAGCAAAAAGTCCGCCAGCGCCTGCTGCCGAATGATCTGCGCAAATACGTCGCGCCGCGAGGCCCCGTCAGCGCTTGGGCCATTCCAATAGCGCTCCATTTGCTGGTACAGCAACACCATCAGTTTGCCTGAGGCCGTGGTGATGGCTGTCTCCCAATGTTGCTGGTCACTGGCCTGGAAAGTCCGGTCGGGGTGCGAAAATTCATGGGTCTGGCCAACCGGCCATCCGTTGTGGCGATAGTGCAACAGCAACGCATCGCCAAGTGACAGCGCTTCAAGCTCGCGTCGTGAAGGAAGGTCAGTCGATGCCGCGCTGGTTGCAGTTGCGGTTGCGTACAGGTTCACGCGCGTGCGTGTCTGGTCGACGCCGCGCATCGTTGGCGTCAGAAGTTCGTCGGTAATGGTCTGAAGCAGGCTGCCAAGTTCGGGCAGTTGCATCAATTCATCAAGCATCGCCTGCGCGTTGAGCTGCTGGCAATGCTCGATGGCGGCGCGTTGATCCTCGAAGATATCGCCTTCGACAAGCTGATAGGTCACGCTGATGCCGTGCCGTTCTGCCAGCCGTTTGCGTTGGGAAAGGGCGAGCAGGGCCAGCAGCCGGTCGTCCTCGCTGGCGCTGTTCAGATGCTGTTCCAGATGCGCAGTCAGGCTGGCGAGGCTGGCGTGTTTTTTCAGCCCGGCGAACGGTGTGTACAACAGGATGCCGCGATCATCGGGGGTGGCACTGAGGATGAAACTGCCGGCTAGAGGCACCGCTGGCGCACCTGCGGTATTGAGCAGGATGCGCTGGGCAAGCATGGGCGGGGTCTGCTGACTGCGCAGGGCATGGGTCGCCAGTTGCACGTGACTCAGCCATTGGAAGTCAGCGACGGACAAGTGATGGAGATTGCCGAGTTCGCGCCACGATCCGGGGGAGTTGAGGATGGGCTGGAACAGCAGGGGAGGAATGGGAGCAGGCATCATCGGGTCTCGTTCAGGGCACCGGCCGGTGCACCGGTAAATTGAGACACGAGACTAAAGACCGGGCAGATAGCACGGGTGGTACATAGTTACCGCACAAGCGGCAACGCAATGTGCTAGCAGCGACAAGCCGGCACCACAACGGTTGACAGCACCCGTACCGGGCGTGGTTAATCGCTGGGCAAGCTGTTCGTACGCTGTTGTTCCCTCCAATAATTAGTCTGGAGCTTCAGATGTCTGCGCCACACGATTCCGTGTCTTCCCCCGTTGCGTCCACACTCTCGCTCGAAGCGCTGACGCAATTGCTTGAAAAGGTTTTCCTGCGCCACGGTACGTCGGCGTCCGTCGCCCAAACCCTGGCTGCCAACTGCGCCGGTGCCGAACGCGACGGTGCGCACAGTCATGGCGTGTTCCGTATCCCCGGTTATGTCTCGACACTCAATAGCGGTTGGGTCAATGGACAGGCTGTGCCGCAAGTCGAGGACGTAGCCTCGGGTTTCGTGCGAGTCGATGCCGGCAACGGTTTCGCCCAGCCCGCGCTGGCCGCTGCTCGGTCGTTGCTGGTGGAAAAGGCGCGCAACGCCGGGATCGCGGTGTTGGCAATTCGCAATTCGCATCACTTTGCGGCGCTGTGGCCGGACGTCGAACCGTTCGCCGAGGAAGGTTTGGTAGCGCTCAGTGTGGTCAACAGCATGACCTGCGTAGTGCCGCATGGCGCTGATCGGCCGCTGTTCGGCACCAACCCGATTGCCTTTGCCGCGCCGCGGGCCCACGGTGCGCCGATTGTCTTCGATCTGGCGACCAGCGCCATTGCTCACGGTGATGTGCAGATTGCGGCGCGCAAGGGTGAACGTCTGCCTGCCGGAATGGGTGTGGACGGTCTTGGGCAGGCGACGCAGGATCCGAAAGCCATTCTTGAAGGCGGCGCACTGTTGCCGTTTGGCGGGCATAAAGGCTCGGCGCTATCGATGATGGTCGAGCTGCTGGCGGCGGCGTTGACCGGGGGGAATTTTTCCTTCGAGTTCGACTGGTCGAACCATCCCGGGGCCAAGACCCCGTGGACCGGGCAGTTGCTGATCGTCATCGACCCAAGCAAATCCGCCGGGCAAAGTTTTGCCCAGCGCAGCGAAGAACTGGTGCGGCAGATGCATGGCGTGGGATTGAAGCGCTTGCCGGGTGATCGTCGGCATTTGCAGCGGGCCAGATCGCTGGCCGAGGGGATTGTGCTGGAGGAGCAGACGCTGGCGCAGTTGCGCGAATTGGCCGGGGAATAACTGTTAGAACGTAAATGTGGCGAGGGAGCTTGCTCCCGCCGGGTGGCGAAGCGATCCCCTTTTATCTGCTTGAGAATAGGGGACTGCTGCGCAGTCCAGCGGGAGCAAGCTCCCTCGCCACAGGTTTACTGCCTGATCCCACAGAATGGGATCAGGCAAATGTCACTTAACGACGACCGAGCAACAAGCCCACCACCAGACCGAAACCGGCGGAAATCGCCACGGTCTGCCATGGATGGCCGCCAATGTAGCTCTCGGTGGCCTCGACTGCCGGTTTGGTGCGCTCACGCACGCTCGACACAGAATCCAGTGCCTGTTGAAGCTTCAGGGCGATTTGTCCGCGCAGGGTCTCGGCTTCTTCGCCTACCAGTGAGGCGCTGCTTTTGAGCAGTTTGTCGGACTCTTCGATCAAAGCCTGGAGTTCGCTGAAGGCTTGATCCTTGATTTGGTCTTCGACGGCTTGCACGCGGGATTTGCGGGCCATTGGGTGACTCCTTGCAGATGGATGAACAGTGATCAATGGAGTGTGGCGCTGACTGAAAAGTTGCACTGATTTTAGGTGCGAAAGAAAAACCTGCGCGGGAGATTTCCGCCGAGCGTGTAAGATGTCGCCATTTTACGCAGCAGGTATTTCCCCATGAGTTTCAATCTGGCCGACAAATCCCTCGCCGAGCGCGCTGCGCTGGAAGACGAGAAATCCCGTCTGTTCGAACTCTGGCAGAACAATCTGGGCAAAGCCAAAGGCGAAGCCGCGCGGTTGTTCGGCGAACGCTCCAAGCGCAAGGGCAAATGGGCCGAGTGGGTGCGCGCCGAGCTGGATGGCATGTCCCCGCCGGAATTCGCCAACATGGTGCGCAGTGAGGTCAATCGACTGATGGCAGCCAACAAGTAATAGCGCCTCAGTCGGTGTTGAAACATCCGACAATCGCCTCACGCACCTTGATCACCACCGGATCGATCTGCGTGCTGGTGCGCCAGCCCAGTTCGATCGGGTAACGCGGCAGCGCCAGCGGGCAGGGCAGCAGCACCAGCCCGCTGAGCTCGGCAATGGCCTGGGCGGCATGGCGGGGGATGGTTGCCACCGCGCCGCTGCCCTTGAGCAGATGCGGCAGCGCCGCAAAGTGCGTGGTCGAGGCGCAGACCCGCCGGCTCAGGCCCAGCGCCGCCAGGCCTTCGTCGGTGATGCCGATAAAGCCGCCCGAGGACACCAGAATGTGCTCGCGGGCGACGAACTCCGGCAAATCGATGTTCTGTTGGCCGGGCGCCAGACTGCCCGGATCGACCAGACACGCATAATCCCCTTCACCCAACACCTGACGACTGAGCAGACGCTCGGCGAACCCACCGGCGGTGATCGCCAGGTCGATGCTGCGCTCCATCAGGGCGCGGGCAACGATCTGGCTGTGGGTCTGGCGGAAGATCAGCCGCAGCTTGGGCGCGCTGCGAGCGATGGCTTCGATCAGGCGCCGGCCATAAGCGATTTCGAAATCATCCGACAGGCCGACGGTGACTGATCGGCCGTCATAGTGGTGGGCCGCCGGATCGACCATCGCCAGGCTCTGCCGACATTTGTTCAGCGCCTCGCTGACCACCGGTTTCAGTTGATTGGCCTTGAGCGTCGGCGCCAATCCGCGACCGGTGCGCACGAACAATTGATCGCCATACACCTCGCGTAACCGGCGCAACGCCGCGCTGACCGCCGATTGCGTCACGCCCAGGCGCAGCGCCGCACGGCTGGCGCTGGACTCCTCATGCAGGGCTTCGAAGACTTTCAGCAGGTTGAGGTCGACGGTTGCGATATTCATTTGGCTCATATCATTCAGCAGTGAGTCGGTCTTTATTCATGATCCCGCGCCGCCGCAGAATCGGCAACACTGGAACCCGATGGAGTGAATGTAATGCCCAAATCAATCGTCGCCGCCCTGCAGATCGGCGCCTTGCCCGGTGGCAAGGGTGAAACCCTGGAACAGATCCTCAGCTGGGAAGCCGCGATCAGCGAGTCCGGCGCGGCACTGGTGGTGATGCCTGAAGCGTTGCTCGGGGGCTATCCGAAAGGTGAGGGCTTCGGCACGCAGTTGGGCTATCGCTTGCCCGAGGGCCGCGAGGCCTACGCCCGCTACTTCGCCAACGCCATTGACGTGCCAGGGGCAGAAACCGAGGCACTGGCCGGTTTGTCGGCGCGCACCGGGGCCAATCTGGTGATCGGCGTGATCGAGCGTGCCGGCAGCACGTTGTATTGCACGGCGCTGTATTTCGATCCGCAGGCAGGGCTGGTGGCCAAGCATCGCAAACTGATGCCGACCGGCACCGAACGATTGATTTGGGGCAAGGGCGACGGCTCGACGCTGCCGGTGCTAGACACTCAGGTGGGTAAACTCGGTGCGGTGGTGTGCTGGGAAAACATGATGCCGCTGCTGCGCACGGCGATGTACGCCAAGGGCATTGAAGTCTGGTGCGCGCCGACCGTGGACGAGCGCGAGATGTGGCAGGTCAGCATGCGTCACATCGCCCACGAGGGTCGCTGCTTTGTGGTCAGTGCCTGTCAGGTACAGGCTTCGCCGAACGAACTGGGCGTGGACATTGCCAACTGGCCGGCGGATCGGCCGTTGATTGCCGGCGGCAGCGTGATCGTCGGGCCGATGGGCGATGTGCTGGCCGGGCCGTTGCGTGGCGAGGCGGGGTTGCTCACGGCTGAGATTGACACCGATGAACTGATTCGGGCGCGCTATGACTACGACGTGGTCGGCCACTATGCGCGGCCGGATGTGTTTGAGCTGAGTGTCGATGAGCGCGCCAAACCGGGGGTGCGCTTCACCGCATAACCTCAGGACTGACACATACCCTGTGGGAGCGAGCTTGCTCGCGAAAGCGTCGGATCAGCCAACATCATCGTTGAATGTCACTCCGCATTCGCGAGCAAGCTCGCTCCCACAGGGGAGAAGTATGTGCAGTTGATTACCAGGTCGCAGCAGTGGCCTTTGGCAAACTCAGCTTGCCACTGTCGACAAAACGCATGGTGCCGAACACCCCGCCCGCGAGTTTGCCGCGCAGTACGTAGGGCAGGTTGTCGAGGGTTTGTGTCTGGCTCAAACCCAGAGTCTGGCGCAGTACCGAGAACGCGGAAACGCTGACCGGCACGCTGACCACGGTTTCCGAGAAGCGCGGGATCGAGCCGGTCTGATCACTGACGCCCGAGGCCAGTGGACGGCCATTGACCTCCAGATCCAGGGCGATACCGTTGTAATCGATGGCCGTTTCATTGGGATTCTGCACTCGCAACTTGATCGCGAAGCGCACTTCCAGATCCTGGCTCGGCAACGGTTCGAGGCCGACCACGTTGATGTTCACTGGATCGCGGTTGGGAAACAGCGCGCAGGCGCTCAGGGACAACAGCAGCAGGGACAGGATGACGGCGTGGACGCGGCGCATAAACAGTCTCTCAACGAAAAAGGGCTGAACCGTTGCCGGCTCAGCCCTTTTTTCATGGCGTCGCGTCAGCGGTTCAACTGTGCGACCGCCGCTGCAGATGCAGGTTCAGCTTTGGCCGGCAGATCGGGGTTTTCCATGACCTGCAGAATCGACGCTTCCGGATCGAAATCGTCTTCTTCCAGCTCAATGAATTCTTCCGGCAGGAAGATATTCAGCAAGATAGCGCACAACGCACCGACGGTGATCGGCGATTCGAAGATGTTACGCAGCGCTTGCGGCAACTCGCGCAGCACTTCCGGCACGGCGGCAATGCCCAGGCCCATGCCCACGGAGATCGCCACGATCAACATGTTGCGCCGATGCAGGCCAGCCTCGGCGAGGATCTTGATCCCGGCCACGGCCACGGTGCCGAACATCACCAGTTCCGCGCCGCCGAGCACCGGTTTGGGCATCAGTTGCAGCACCGCGCCGATCATCGGGAACAGCCCCAGCAGCACCAGCAGGCCGGCGATGAAGAACGCCACGTAGCGGCTGGCCACGCCAGTCAACTGGATCACGCCGTTGTTCTGCGCGAACGTGACCATCGGCATGCTGTTGAACACTGCCGCCATCGCTGAATTGAGGCCATCGGCGAGCAGACCGGACTTGATCCGGCGGATATACAGCGGGCCTTTGACCGGTTGCCGCGAGATCATCGAATTGGCCGTCAGGTCACCGGCCGCTTCCAGCGGCGAAACCAGGAAGATCACCGCCACCGGTACGAACGCCACCCAGTCGAAATTGAAGCCGTACTTGAACGGCACCGGCACGCTGACCAGCGGCACTTCGGGCATCGAGGCGAAATCCACCGTGCCCATCAGCCAGGCGACCACGTAGCCGAGGGTCAGGCCGATGACGATCGCGCCCAGGCGCAGAAACGGTACGTCGACGCGGTTCAGCACAACGATAGTGCCGATCACCAACGCGGCCAGAAACACATGGCTGGCGGCGCCCAGATCGGGCGCGCCGAAGCCGCCGGCAATGTCGGTCATCGCCACTTTGATCAACGACAGGCCCATCAGGGTGATGATGGTGCCGGTGACCACCGGGGTGATCAGCATTCGCAGTTTGCCGATGAACTGGCTCAGCACCACTTCGATGAAGGCGGCGAAAAAACACACGCCGAAAATCGTCGAGAGAATTTCATCGGTACCGCCGCCCCGGGCCTTGACCATGAACCCGGCGCTGAGAATCACGCTGATAAAGGAAAAACTGGTGCCTTGCAGGCACAACAGACCGGAACCGACCGGGCCGAAACGCTTGGCTTGGACGAATGTGCCCAGACCGGAGACGAACAGCGCCATGCTGATCAGGTACGGAATTTCACTTTGCAGACCGAGGGCGCCGCCCATGATCAGGGTCGGGGTGATGATGCCGACGAAGCTTGCCAGCACGTGTTGCAGCGCGGCGAAGACGGTTGCAGTCAGGTGCGGACGGTCGTTGAGGCCGTAGATCAGATCGTTGTTGCGCGGGACTTTTTCAGAGGCGGTCATGGTGTTTTGCGCGCCGCGAGGCGGGGCCGGGTCAGAAAATGGAGGCGCAGGATGCCGGAAGAGGACGGCGAGGGCAACGAGCAAAAATTGCCTGAAAGGTCAGGTTTTATTGGGTTTCAAAGGGTTTTCTTTGAAATCAAAAGATCGCAGCCTTCGGCAGCTCCTACATTTGGCATTCCTGTAGGAGCTGCCGAAGGCTGCGATCTTTTGATCTTTAAACAAAGGCTGCGAGCAAATCCTCCTCAAACGCCTTCTGCGCATCCCCCGGCACCTGCGCGCGATGCCGGGCCAGATGAAACGCCACTTCGAAGCTCAATTCCCCAGGCCGCAGTGCGCGCAGCAAGCCCTTTTCCTCCCACACCCGCGCGTAGTGATCGGGCAGATAGTCGACATGCTTGCCGGAGAGGATGAAGGCGAGGGTGCCCTCGACCTGCTCCGAACGCGCGGAAAAGCGCTTGTCCGGAAACGGCTCGCCCGTGCGCATGAATCGATACGGATGATCCACCCGGTCGCAGGCCTGCAACGCCGCGTCGTCCGGCTCATCGACGCTGAACAGCGGATGCCCCTGCGCGCAATACAAATGCTGGGTTTCCCGGAACAGCTCGCGATAATCGAAAGCGCTCTGCACCTGGGAGAAATAACCGATGGCCAGATCCAGTCGCTGTTGCAGCAGCAAGCGCTCCATCTCCCCAGGCATCGCGCTGATCAGCTCGATACGCACTGACTCATCGCGCTCGCGAAAGCGCCGGATCGCATCTGCCACCCGCAGCAGCACCGACTGATCAAGCGCCTCGGACAGGCCCAGCCGCACCTCACCGATCAGCCGTCCAGCGACGCCGTTGGATTGATGCCGGAACGTCTCGATGGATTGGAACAGTGCACGAATCGCGATAAGCAGTTGCTCACCCTTGGGCGTGACGTTGAAACCGCCTTTGCCGCGGCTGCACAGGCGATAGCCGAGACGGGTTTCCAGTTTGGCCATTTGCTGACTGATGCTCGACTGACTCAGGCCCAATTCACCTTGCGCCGCGCTGAAGCCGCCACATTCCACGACTCGCACAAACAGGCGCAACAACTGCAAATCGATGTCGTGAAGCTGACCGAGCATTACATTACTCCGGGATAAAGTCAGGTTAACAAGCTTGATATTTCTGCAATGTATCCGACGGCGCATCCTGCCACCACTTCCTCCGGTCAGGTGTTCGTCATGGCTCCCGTGTTCAAGCTGTGTTTTCCCGCGCTGTTGTTGTCCGTGGCCCTCAATGCCCAGGCCGAGGATAAAACCCTCAATCTCTACAGTTGGGCTGACTACGTGCCGGCGCAGACGCTGCAGCGTTTCGAGCAGGAGACCGGCATTCATGTGCGCTACGACACCTTCGATACGTCCGAGGTGCTGGAAACCAAACTGCTGACCGGTGGCAGCGGTTATGACGTGGTGGTGCCGTCGTCCAGCGTGCTGGCCCGAGGATTGGCTGCGGGCGCGCTGAAGGAAATCCCGCATGAAGGCCTCAAGGGCTACGCCAACCTTGATCCCGATCTGCTGGAAAAACTCGCCGCCGTCGATCCCGGCAATCGCTACGCCGTGCCTTATACCTGGGGCACACTCGGTTTGGGGCTGAACGTCGAGGCGGTGAAAAAGCGCTTGCCGGACGTGCCGCTGAACAGCCTCGATCTGCTGTTCAAACCCGAGTACGCCAGCAAGCTCAAGGACTGCGGGATTGCCGTGCTCGACTCGCCGCAGGAAGTTATTGGCCTGGCACTGCACTACCTCGGTAAAGATCCCTACAGCACCGAGAAGAATGATCTGGCCGCCGCCGAAGCCTTGTTGCAGAAGCTCCAGCCGTCAGTGCTATATGTCGCCACCGGCCGGCAGATCAACGATCTGGCCAATGGCAGCGTGTGCCTGGCGCTGACTTACAACGGCGACGTGAGCATGGCTGCCGATCAGGCGCACAAGGCCAACAAAGCCTACGAAGTCGCCTACCGGATTCCGCGCGAAGGCACGTTGATCTGGCAGGACAATCTGGCCATTCCCAAGGACGCGCCGAACCCGCAGGCGGCGCGCGCTTTCATCGAATTCATGCTGCGCCCCGAATCGGTGGCCGAGCTGACCAACACGCTGTTTTTTGCCACCGCCAATCGGGCCGCGACGCCGCTGGTGGATGAAGCGGTGCGCAACGACCCGGACATTTACCCGCCGGCCGAGATGCGCGAGCGCTTGTACGCCGACCGCAGTATGAGCCTCAAGGACATGCGCCAGCGCACGCGCCTGTGGACCACTTTCCGTAGCCATCAATAATAAAAGGAGCACACCGATGGACGTGCCGATGCTCAATGACCAAGCCATGACCCGCGACAGCCTGTACGGCACGAGTGCGGAAAGCACCTACGCCGGGATCACCAGTTTCATGCGTCGCCGCTACAGCCGTGATTTGCGCGGCGTCGACGTGGCGGTCAGCGGGGTGCCGTTCGACACCGCCACCAGCAACCGCCCGGGCGCACGCTTCGGGCCACGGGGGATTCGCGCCGCATCCACCGGGATCGCATGGGAACGGCACTGGCCGTGGACGTTCGATCCGTTCGATCATCTGGCGGTGATCGACTACGGCGATTGCGACTTCGATTACGGCTCGCCGCACACCATCCCGGAAAGCATCGAGGCCCACGCCGAGCGCATTCTTGATGGCGGCAGCGCGATGCTGACGTTTGGCGGCGACCATTTCATCACCTATCCGCTGCTCAAGGCTCATGCGCGCAAACACGGCGCACTGTCGCTGATCCACTTCGATGCGCACAGCGACACCTGGCCGGACGAGGGCGGCAAACGTGTCGATCACGGCACCATGTTCTGGCACGCGGCCAGGGAAGGGCTGGTAGATCCGGCGCGCTCGGTGCAGATCGGGTTGCGCACCACCAATGACGATCATCAGGGCTTTGCCGTGCTCGACGCCCGCCAAGTGCATCGGCGTGGCTGCGAGGCAATTGTCGAGGCGATTCGCGCGCGTGTCGGCGACCAACCGGTATACCTGACGTTTGACATCGACTGCCTCGACCCGGCCTTTGCACCGGGCACCGGCACTCCGGTGTGTGGCGGGTTGAGCACGCTGCAGGCGCTGGAAATCCTCGGCGGGTTGCGCGGGATCAATCTGGTCGGCATGGACGTGGTGGAAGTGGCGCCGGCCTATGACCATGCGGACGTGACGTCGCTGGCAGCGGCAACCCTGGCGATGGAAATGCTCTGCCTCTACGCCGCCCGACACAAAGTCGACCGCTGACACCCACAACCCCATGTAGGAGCTGCCGCAGGCTGCGATCTTTTGATCTTGATCTTGAAAAACAAAATCAAAAGATCGCAGCCTCGTTGCACTCGACAGCTCCTACAGGGATATATACTGCCGCGCATGACTTTCGACTCTCCTTTAAGCGCCTGGCAACACGCGATCGAGCACAAGGGTTTCATCCAGGATGAAGCCCAGGAGCATGCGGTCTGGGCCTTGCAAAAATGCCATGAAGCCTTGCACGCCGGTGCCCGTTCGGTCACCGGCGTGTACTTGTGGGGCCCGGTCGGGCGCGGCAAGACCTGGCTGATGGATCACTTCTATCAGAGCCTGCGGGTGCCGGCCCGACGTCAGCACTTTCATCATTTCATGGGCTGGGTGCACCAGCGCTCGTTCCAGTTGACCGGCATCGCCGACCCGCTGCGAGCGCTGGCCAAGGAGCTGGCGGCGGAAGTGCGGGTGCTGTGTTTCGACGAACTGTTTGTCAACGACATCGGCGACGCGATCATCCTCGGTCGGCTGTTTCAGGTGATGTTCGATGAAGGCGTGGTGGTGGTCTGCACCTCCAACCTGCCGCCGGATGAACTGTACGCCGATGGCTTCAACCGCGACCGGTTTGTCCCGGCGATTGCCGCGATCAAGGCGCACATGCAAGTGGTGGCGGTGAACGGCGCCGAGGATCATCGCCTGCATCCGGGCACGGGTCAGCAGCGTTATTTTGTCGTAGCGCCGGGGCAGGGCAGCGCACTGGAACCGGTGTTCCAGGCACTGAATGCCGGGCAGCCCGCCAGCGCAGAACCGGTTTCTGTCGGCCATCGCGTATTGAATGTGGTGCAGGCCAGCGAATCGGTGCTCTGGTGCCGCTACGCCGATCTCTGCGAGCAACCGTTTGCCGCCATGGACTTCATCGCACTGTGCGACCGCTATCGGTCTATTCTGTTGAGCGACGTGCCGAACCTCAGCGCGCAGAAACGCGAAGGGCGCATCGCTCGCGGCACCGAGGACGGCTCGGCGCAGGTGGTGGCCGGTGACCGTGAGTTGCCGCAATTGTCGGTACACGACGACGGCGTGCGTCGCTTCATTGCCTTGGTCGACGAGTGTTACGACCGTAAAGTCCCGCTGTACATCGAGGCCCAGGTACCGATGGAGGCGCTGTACACCGAGGGTTATCTGGAATTTCCGTTCCGGCGCACTCTCAGCCGTTTGCAGGAGATGCAGTTGCAGCGTTTTGCCGAATCCTGAGCGCAGAGGGCACGAGCATGAGCCAACCGTTGTCGCATCATTTACTGACCATGGCCTACCAGAACGCGTGGGCCAATCACCGCCTCGGCAAGGCCTGGCGCCAACTCGACGCGGACGCGCTGGCAGCGCCGCGAGAGAGCTTCTTTCCGAGTATTCGCCTCACCCTCAATCACATCCTCACCTGCGACTGGTTCTACGTCGACGCGCTGGAGCGTGAGTTGCGCGGTGACGAGCCGCATCCCGACTGCTACGAGTTTTTCACCCACGACGAGCCCTTTACCGAGGCCGCAGCATTGCGTGAGGAACAGGTGCACGTGGACCGACGTTTGATCGCTTATTGCGAACAACTGCGCGATGCCGATCTGGGGCGAATCGTCACCATCGCCCGGGAAACGCCGCAGCATGACAGTCGCCTGCGCATGCTTTCGCACCTGTTCGAGCACCAGATCCATCATCGGGGGCAGGTGCATGCGATGCTCAGCGCGACCTCGGTGAAACTGCCGCAACTGGATGAGTTCTTCTGCGCCGGCGAGAGTGGGTTGCGTGCTCAGGATTTTGCCGAGCTGGGCTGGACGGAAGAGCTGATCTGGGGGCGCTGACGCTGGAAAAATCAAAAGATCGCAGCCTGCGGCAGCTCCTACGGTGATTTGTTATCGGACCAATATTTGAGTTTCTCGGGTTGTGGCCCGCAACATCCTCGCGTTAAGGTCGAGCAGCCTTTCAGGTGCGCACCTTGCACGCCGGGGCCATGATCGGGGATGGAAATGGATTCCGCAGAAATTCTTGTGCTGCAAGCCAGTTACACCAATCCACTGCACGCCGAGGCCATCGGCATCGTGCTCAATCATTACGCAGAAGACCCCATGGGCGGCGGCCATTCGCTTGCCCCTGAACTGCTGCGCCGTCTGCCGGAAGAGCTGGCCCGCAGGCCTCACGCGTTCAGCGTGTTGGCGTTCGTCGGTGGCGAGCCGGCAGGCCTGGTGAACTGCTTTGAAGGTTTCTCGACGTTTGCCTGCAAGCCGTTGGTCAATGTGCATGACGTGGCGGTCGTGAGCAAATTTCGCGGCCTCGGCCTGAGTCAGAAAATGCTGCGCAAGGTCGAGGAGATTTCCCGCCAGCGCGGCTGCTGCAAGATCACTCTGGAAGTACTCGAAGGCAACGAGGTGGCACAGAATTCCTACCGCAAGTTCGGCTTCGCCCCCGGCATGTTCGACCCGGAGCATGGCCGCATGCTGTTCTGGATCAAGGATCTGCAGGCATAAAAAAAGGCGCCCGGACAGGGCGCCCAACTGTCGTCTCCGAGGCCAGAGCGGAGCCATCGGAGGTCCATCGATTGCTCGGGGAATCAGTCGCGATAAGACTCGGTGACTTGCGCGGTCTGATCGTTCGGAACCTTCAGTTCCGCTGCTTTGCTATCGGTCGGCTGTTCGCTTGGCGCGTGGTGGACCGGGAAGTTGTCGTAGTAATGCCGCATGCGTTCGGCGCCGCCCTCGGCAAAGGCGCTGGCGGAACCGAGGGCGAGTAGCCCGGCAAGAATGGCGATGGTGGTTTTCATGGTGCCTCCTACTGAAAAACGTGGGAGCCGTTCGTCCATGAAGCAGATCTCGGGGCACAGTGTCGCGGCGGGGAATTAACTCGGGGTTAACAGCGGTGCCGAGGGGGAGGTGACGCATTGCGCGTCACCTCGAGAGTGGGGCCGCTTCGCGACCCATCGGGGATGAATCTCCTCACTACAGGAGTTTTGTTTGAACCGGTGCGCTCAGAGTTTCCAGTCCAGGCTCAAGGTCACCGTGCGCGGATCGCCCCAGTACACGCCGTTGTAGAAGCCGACGTTGTCGTAATACTTCTTGTCGAACAGGTTATCGACGTTCAGCGACGCCGATAGATGCCTGTCGAACTCATAGCGCGACATCAGCTTGACCACGGTGTAGGCCTCCTGGTTGATCCGTGCCGGTTCGGTGATGATCCGGCCGTTGGCGCCGCGCCCGACCGGGCGGTTGGCCGCGCCATAGACGTCGCTCTGCCAGTTCACCGCGCCACCCACGGTCAGTGCGTGCCAGTTGCCCGGCAGGCGATAGGCCGTGGACAGCCGCAGCATGTTCAGTGGTTGAGCGGAGTTGCTGCGCTGTTTTTCGCCGTCGACGGAGTGGGTATAGGTGTAGCCGGCGGTCATGTTCCAGCCGCTGAGAATCTCGCCAGACACTTCGGCCTCGAACCCGTTGACCTTGTTACCCTTGCCGCCGGATTTGAAAAACTCCTCGCCGCTCACCGGGTCCGGGTGCACCGAGTTGTCACGCTCGGCGACGTTGTCCTGCTTGCTCCAGAACACTGCCGTCGCCAGGTTCAGGCGTTCGTCGAGCAGGCTGCCTTTGAGCCCGACTTCGTAGTTGCTGCCGATCACCGGGTCGAGGTAATTGCGGTTGCTGTCGCGCTTACTCTGCGGTTTGAAAATGTCGGTGTAGCTGGCGTAAACCGTGTACTCCGGCGTCAGGTCGTAAAGCAGGCCGGCGTAGGGTGTCCAGACATCATTCTGGCGTTGATGCGTGGCATCGGTGCTGGTCAGTTTTTGCTGCGCGTCATAGTAGTAATCGGTGCTGGATTCATCCCAACTGCCATAGCGGCTGCCGAGTACCGCATGCAGCTCATCGGTCAGGCTCACACGGGTCGCGATGTAACCGGCCTTTTGCCGGGTGATGCCTCGCGCGCCCGGCAGGCTGGTGACGGTGTCGGCGAATTTTCCAATATCGCCCATGTATTTCCAGTCGCGGATCTTGCCGTAGTCGGCGGCTTGCGGGCCGTTGAAGGCGTAGGGCGAAGTCGAGCGGTTTTCCGCCTCGCCATAGCCGAACATCATCTCGTGTTCGCGACCGAACAGCTGGTACGGCCCCGACAGGTTGAAGTCGTACACGCTCATTTTCTGCGTGCCGAGCATGTGTCCCATGTAAGCCGTCATGCCGCTGCGGTCGGCTTCGGGAAAACCGGCACCGCCGTAATAGACCTTGCCGTCGGTATCACTTTCGCGGTGGGTGTAGGCAGCTTTCAACTTCCAGTCATCACCCAGTTGCTGGTCAAGGGTGACGAATGCGGTCTTGTCCTTCAGCGGCCAGGAACTCCAGGATGTCGCCATGTTCGTCGACCGGCCCAGGCCAGCCTTGCTGCCGTCGGCGTTCCAGTACGGCACGGTGCCCCAGGAGGTGCCCTGAACCTGCTTGTCCTGATAGTCGTAACCGACGGCAAGCACCGTGGAGTCGGTCAGATCAGCTTCGAGAATGCCGTAGCCGACCTCGCGCTGCAGCGCGTATTTGTCACGGAACGACTGGCTGTCGCGATAGGCCAGCACCGTGCGCCCGCGCAGCCGACCGTCGAAGGCCAGCGGGCCGCCGACATCGACATAGCTGTAGTAATTGTCATAGCTGCCGCCGCTGACCCCGGCCAGTGCCTGCCACTGGGCAGTCGGGCGCTTGCGCACCATGTTGATGGTGGCTGAAGGGTCACCCGCGCCGGTGGTCAGGCCGGTGGCGCCGCGTACCACTTCGATGCGGTCGTAGATGATGGTGTCCGAGTCTGACTTCATGCGCCCGAAGGTGTTGAGCATCCCGTCGATCTGGAAGTTGTTGATCGGATAGCCGCGCGCCGAATAGCTGACCCGATCCGAGTCGTTGTGTTGCACCACGATGCCGGTGGTCTGGCGCATGGCTTCGGACAATGTACCGAGCTTGAAATCATCCATCTGCTGGCGCGTGACCACGGACACCGATTGCGGGGTTTCCTTGATCGACAGGTTCAGCCGCGTGGCGGTGCTCATCGCGCCAGTGGTGTAGGACTCGGTGTTCTCGGTGTTGAGGCCGAGACCTTCAGCGCTGACGCTGGTGGCGTCCAGTTCCAGTGCCTGGACGGCGGATTGTGGCGCTGTTTCCGGGGCGGTTTCAGCCAGCAGATCGGGACTCAACGCCATGCTGAACAAGCCGACAGTCAGGGTCATGGAACGGGTAATGGGCGCGAACATCGCAGCCGACTCCTTGTCTTCGAGGGAAAAAATCCGTTGGTTCAGAGACGAGGTGCAGCCCGGCGATTTAGCAACAAACGAGAAATATTATTATTTGGAGCTGTTTCCCGAGATCGCCGATCCGCGCGAAAAGCTGCGCACAGCGCTTGCCCAATGAACGGCGGCGGGTATGCTGTTGGCCTGCCGAGGAGATAGCAATGGCCTACGATTTTGACCTTTATGTGATTGGCGCCGGTTCCGGCGGTGTACGTGCAGCGCGCTTTGCCGCCGGTTTCGGCGCGAAAGTGGCGGTGGCCGAGAGCCGTTATCTGGGCGGCACCTGCGTCAACGTCGGCTGCGTGCCGAAGAAACTGCTGGTGTACGGCGCGCATTTCGCCGAAGACTTCGAACAGTCGTCCGGTTTTGGCTGGAGTCTGGGTGAAGCGAATTTCGACTGGGCGACCCTGATCGCCAACAAGGATCGCGAGATCAATCGCCTCAACGGCATTTATCGCAACCTGCTGGTCAACAGCGGTGTGACCTTGCACGAAGCTCACGCGAAGATCGTCGGCCCGCACGAGGTCGAGGTCAACGGTGAGCGCTTCACCGCGAAAAACGTTCTGATTGCCACGGGTGGCTGGCCGCAGATTCCGGAGATTCCGGGGCACGAACACGCGATCAGTTCCAATCAGGCGTTCTTCCTCAAACAGCTGCCGAAGCGGGTGCTGGTGGTCGGTGGTGGTTACATCGCTGTCGAGTTCGCGGGGATTTTCCACGGCCTCGGCGCGAACACCACGCTGCTGTATCGCGGCGATCTGTTCCTGCGTGGTTTCGATGGCTCGGTGCGCAAGCATCTGCAGGAAGAGCTGACCAAGCGTGGCATGGATCTGCAATTCAACGCCGACATCGCGCGCATCGACAAACAGCCAGACGGCAGCCTGAAAGCGACTCTCAAGGATGGCCGCGTGCTGGAGGCCGATTGCGTGTTCTACGCCACGGGCCGGCGTCCGATGCTGGACAATCTGGGGCTGGAAAACACCGATGTGCAGCTCACTGACAAAGGTTTCATCAAGGTCGACGAGCAATACCAGACCAGCGAGCCGTCGATTCTGGCGCTGGGTGATGTGATCGGTCGGGTGCAATTGACGCCAGTGGCACTGGCCGAAGGCATGGCGGTGGCGAGGCGCTTGTTCAAGCCGGAGCAATATCGCCCGGTGGATTACAAGATGATCCCGACCGCCGTATTCAGTCTGCCGAACATCGGCACTGTCGGTCTGACCGAAGAAGAGGCGCGGGAAGCGGGGCATGAAGTGGTGATTTACGAGAGCCGCTTCCGCCCGATGAAGCTGACCCTGACCGAATGTCAGGAGAAAACCCTGATGAAACTGGTGGTCGACGGCAAGACCGACAAAGTCCTCGGTTGCCACATGGTCGGCCCGGACGCGGGGGAGATCGTCCAAGGCTTGGCGATTGCGCTGAAGGCTGGCGCGACCAAGCGTGACTTCGACGACACAATCGGGGTGCACCCGACGGCCGCCGAAGAGTTCGTCACCCTGCGTACGCCGGTCGGCGCTTAAGCGTCCTTCGCTTTGGCTGTGTCTGGCGCTGCCGCAACGGTAGCCGCCAGACGCAGGCTGTCTTCGAGGCTGGCCTGAGTCTTGGTCAACTCCTTCTCCAGTGACTGATTGAGCTGCCGCTGTTCGTCGGCATCCTGTTTCAGTGTCTGACTTTCCAGCAGGGCCACGCGCAGGCGTTCCTGGAGGAGGGTGCGTTCGTTGTCGACGCGAGTGGCTTGTTCCAGCAACTGATCCTGACGCTGGTTGCTGTGCTTGAGCTGATCCTGCAACAGGCTCAGCTCGCGCTGAGTTCCACGGTTTTCCGTGAGCAGGCGTTCGTTATCGCGATGCAACTGAGTGATCTCGTCCTGACGCACCAGCGCACTTTGTTGCGCCTGGCGCAATTCCATCTGCAACTGCTGCAGCTGTCCTTCGTGACGGGCTTGTTCCTGCTCGCGCTGCTCTTTGCTGGCGTTGCGGTAATGCTCAAGTGCATCGCGGGCGTGCAGGTGTTTTTCTTCCAGCGAGCGGATCTGCTCGTCCTTGTCCTGCAGGCGCAACTCGAAATCGGCCAGCGCCTGATTGAGTCCGGCGTTGCGGGTTTGCTCGGTCTGCAGCATTGAGCGGGTTTCTTTCAGCGCCTCGGATTCCTTGGCCAGCGCCGCGCCTTGAATGTCGTGCTGTTGTTCCAGTTGTTCGAGTGCCTGGCGTACCTGCTTGAGTTCCGCTTCCAGGGTTTTGCGCTGCTCTTCGAACTGCTCACGCGCGTGTTCGATCGGCTCTTGCGCCTGTTCTTTCAGGCGCTGGGCGAGGCGCGAGACCAGTGCGGTCAGTTCGTCATTGATCGGTTCTGCGGACGCTTCGACCGGTTGGCTGCCGTCATCCAGCTCTTTCAGATAGCGATGGATCGTGGTTTTCGAACCGGTGTTGCCCAGTTCGATGCGTACTGCATCGATGCTGGGGTGTTCGCCTCGGGCCAGAATCGCTGCACGCGCGATCTGCACTACTGCTTTGTTTACGCCACCACGGGCCATGTGAACTCCTACCATTACGTACTGTGGTACATGCCACCAAAGTACACAGTGTACCATGCTGAAAATAAAGTTAAATGTTTGATTAATTACAGGCGGGATATACTGGTATTACCCAATGTCAGACCCCTGAATCGGTTTTTTCATCCAGCAATCAGTACGCCTGCGAGAACACTGCCCATGAGCGAGATCGATCGCTATCTGCAAGCCGCCACCCGTGACAACACCCGCCGCAGCTATCGTTCGGCGATCGAACATTTCGAAGTGAAATGGGGTGGGTTCCTGCCAGCGACGTCCGATAGCGTTGCCCGTTATCTGGTCGAGCATGCCGGCGTGCTGTCGATCAACACGTTGAAACTGCGGCTGTCAGCGCTGGCGCAGTGGCACAACAGTCAGGGCTTTGCCGATCCGACCAAGGCCCCGGTGGTGCGCAAAGTGTTCAAAGGCATTCGCGCACTGCATCCGGCGCAGGAAAAGCAGGCCGAACCGTTGCAACTGCACGATCTGCAGCAAGTGGTCGACTGGCTGGAGCAGGAAGCCAGTAGCGCCAGGCAGAATCAGGATCGTCCGCAGTTGCTCAAGGCCTATCGCGATCGGGCGCTGATTCTGCTGGGCTTCTGGCGGGGCTTCCGCAGTGACGAGTTGTGTCGTCTGCAGATCGAGCATGTGCAAGCGCACTCCGGCAGCGGCATCACCCTGTACCTGCCGCGCAGCAAGGGCGACCGGGAGAACCTCGGGCAGACGTATCAGGCGCCGGCGCTGCTCAAGCTGTGCCCGGTGCAGGCTTATATCGACTGGATCACCGAGGCGGCGCTGGTACGCGGTCCGGTGTTTCGCGGCGTTGACCGCTGGGGCCATCTGAGCGATGAGGGCTTGCACGCCAACAGCATCATTCCGCTCCTGCGTCAGGCCCTGGAGCGCGCCGGCATCCCGGCCGAGCGTTACACCAGCCATTCCCTGCGCCGCGGCTTCGCCACCTGGGCGCATCAAAGCGGCTGGGATCTGAAATCACTGATGAGTTACGTCGGCTGGAAGGATATGAAGTCAGCCATGCGCTATGTTGAAGCCAGCCCCTTTCACGGGATGGCTCGGATTACGGATAAGCCGGCTTCGTCGTAGATATGGTTTTCTTCTATTAATACAGTCTGCTAATAGCGAAAACAAATCAGCAGCATCAGGTTTGCCAATGAGCCATCCGTCGAGTGAGTGGGTAGGATTCACCCATCGAATTCACAACCCTGACGGAGAGTCATCAATGCCTATCATCAACAGCCAAGTAAAACCGTTCAAAGCTACCGCGTTCAAAAACGGCGACTTCGTACAAGTCTCGGACGCTGACCTGAAAGGCAAATGGTCCGTAGTGTTCTTCTACCCAGCCGACTTCACCTTCGTGTGCCCAACCGAGCTGGAAGACCTGGCCGACAACTACGCTGCGTTCCAGAAACTGGGCGTGGAAATCTACAGCGTTTCGACCGACACCCACTTTGCTCACGCTGCCTGGCACAACACTTCGCCAGCGATCGGCAAAATCGAATACACCATGATCGGCGACCCGACCCACGTCATCTCCCGCAACTTCGACGTACTGATCGAAGAAGCTGGTCTGGCTGACCGTGGCACCTTCGTGATCAACCCTGAAGGCCAGATCAAAATCGTTGAGCTGAACGATGGCGGCGTTGGCCGTGACGCTTCCGAGCTGCTGCGCAAGATCAAGGCTGCTCAGTACGTCGCTGCTCACCCAGGCGAAGTTTGCCCGGCCAAGTGGAAAGAAGGCGAGGCCACTCTGGCTCCGTCCCTGGACCTGGTCGGCAAGATCTGAGTCTGTGAGACACGCAACACAGGGCGGGACTCCGCACCTACTTCAGTAAGCTGCACCGCCCATTGAAAAAGCCCGGGCGAGATTCGCTCGGGCTTTTTTTCGCCTCGAATAAAGACACAGGAGATCGCCCGTATGTTGGACGCCAATCTTAAAGCCCAGTTGAAATCGTACCTGGAACGGGTCACCCAGCCGATCGAGATCGTTGCTTCCCTCGACGACGGTGCGAAATCCCGGGAAATGCTTGACCTGCTCAAAGACGTTGCCAGTCTTTCGAGCCAGATTACTTTGATCGACAGCGGCACCGATGCGCGTAAACCGTCGTTCTCGATCAACCGCCCGGGTGCGGACATCAGCCTGCGTTTCGCCGGCATCCCGATGGGCCATGAATTCACATCGCTGGTGCTGGCCCTGTTGCAAGTCGGCGGCCACCCATCGAAAGCCAGTGCCGAAGTGATCGAGCAGATCCGTTCGCTCAAGGGCGAGTTCAGCTTCGAAACCTACTTCTCGCTGTCGTGCCAGAACTGCCCGGACGTGGTCCAGGCGCTGAACCTGATGGCCGTGCTGAACCCGAACATCCGTCACGTCGCCATCGACGGCGCGTTGTTCCAGGACGAAGTCAACGATCGCAAGATCATGGCCGTGCCGAGCATCTACCTCAACGGTGAGAACTTTGGCCAGGGCCGCATGGGCCTGGAAGAAATTCTCGCCAAACTCGACACCGGCGCCATCGAGCGTCAGGCCGAGAAAATCAGCGCCAAACAAGCCTTTGATGTGCTCGTAGTTGGCGGTGGCCCGGCCGGTGCGTCGGCTGCTATCTATGCCGCCCGTAAAGGCATCCGCACCGGTGTTGCGGCTGAGCGCTTCGGCGGTCAGGTGCTCGACACCATGGCCATCGAGAACTTCATTTCCGTGCAGGAAACCGAAGGGCCGAAACTGGCCACGGCGCTGGAAGAACACGTCAAGCAGTACGACGTCGACATCATGAACCTGCAACGCGCCGACAAGCTGATCCCCGGCAAGAACGGCGAGCTGCACGAAGTCCACTTTGCCAGTGGTGCGACCCTGAAAGCCAAGAGCGTGATCCTGGCGACCGGCGCACGCTGGCGTGAAATGAACGTGCCGGGCGAGCAGGAATACCGCAACAAGGGTGTGGCGTACTGCCCGCACTGCGACGGGCCGCTGTTCAAAGGCAAGCGTGTGGCGGTGATCGGCGGCGGTAACTCCGGCGTTGAAGCGGCCATCGACCTGGCCGGTATCGTGTCCCACGTAACCTTGCTTGAGTTCGACGTGCAACTGCGTGCCGACGCGGTACTGCAACGCAAACTGCACAGTCTGCCGAACGTCACCGTGATCACCAGTGCGCAAACCACTGAAGTCACTGGCAATGGCGAGAAGGTCAACGGCCTGCGTTACAAGGATCGCAATACTGACGAACTGCGCAGCGTCGAGCTGGAAGGGATCTTCGTACAGATCGGTCTGCTGCCGAACACCGACTGGCTCAAAGGCACCATCGAGCTGTCGCCGCGTGGTGAAATCATCGTCGACAACCGTGGCGAGACGTCGATCCCGGGGATCTTCGCGGCCGGTGACGTGACCACCGTGCCTTACAAGCAGATCGTGATTGCGGTGGGCGAGGGCGCCAAGGCTTCCCTCAGCGCGTTCGATCACTTGATCCGTACTTCGGCGCCGGCGTAAACGTCAGCCGCTGAAACGAAAAAACCCATGAGCGATCATGGGTTTTTTTATGGGTGAAGCAAAAGATCGCAGCCTGCGGCAGCTCCTACAGGGATTGTGTTTTTTACAGCGGCGCAGGCTGAATGATTTCAACCCAGTAGCCATCCGGGTCCTTGATGAACGCCAGGCTTTTCATGCGGCCGTCAGTCAGGCGCTTCTGGAAGTCACAGCCCAGCTCTTCAAAACGTGCACACGCGGCAACGATGTCCGGCACCGAGATGCAGATGTGGCCGAAACCGCGCGGGTCGGTGTTGCCGTTGTGATAGGCAAAATCGGCGTCGTTTTCGGTGCCATGGTTGTGGGTCAGTTCGAGGATGCCGGGAATCGACTTCATCCACTCGGTGCGGGCAGCGGCGTCGGCCGGGATCTGCGCCTTGTCGACCAGCGCGAGGAAGTACAGGCTGAATTCGGCTTCCGGGAAATCACGCTTTTCAACCAGCGAGAAGCCCAGTACGCGAGTGTAGAAATCCAGCGACTTGGTGATGTCCTTTACACGCAGCATGGTGTGATTGAAGACGAAGTTGCGGGTTGCGCTGTCTGGAGTGGCGGTGACGCCGGGGAAAGTGTTCAGTTCGTGCAGGCTCATAGGCCCTCCGTAACAATGGGGCGAGTGAATGGGCGCAATGATACGCATGCGGGGCAGCATCGCCAAACCGAATGCGCGGCTTGCTCTGTGGGCGGCCGGGCGTCAGACTTTGCAGCTCAATCTGCGAGTGCCTCTGGTAATGATCCGACCGTTCAAAGCCCTGTTCGTTTGTCTTTTCTCATCGCTGCTTGCCGTGCCGGCGCTGGCGGATCAGCCGAGCATCACCTGGCCCGCAGGCTGGCAAGTCGAAGCGCTGCCCGATCAAACCCCTCAGGTTTCACGCCAGCGCGCGGTAAAAAACGACACTGACGGCAATCAGGTGATGGTGATGGAGTTGACCATGAGCCAGGTCGAAGCGGGTCATCAGGTCAACGTGCAGGGCGTTTTGCTGGAGATGCGCAAGTCGATTCAGAAAGACTTTTTCCAGGGCGGCTATCAAAGTGTTTGCAACAAGGTGCACCCGACGACGCTCGGCTCTCTGGATGCGCTGGAAACCACCTGCACGATCACGGAAAACGGTCGACATGTGTTGTCGCAAACATTGGTTGCTGCGGCCACGGCGGATAAGGCCTATGTACTTTCTTACGCGGGTCAGGCCGAGGTTTATAAAGCGAGCGCCGAGGAAATAGTCGCGGTGAGAAACAGCTTGAAACTTTAAGCGTCTGTTTGCACCGCGACGGGTTTAGATACCCGAAGGAATTAAGCACAAAGTTTAGCGGTCGTTGCGGTTGCAACATCCCGGAGCAAAATGTTTAGCCTCACGGCTTGTGGGTGTTAAAGCAGATTGATAACTAGCGTGGCGGAAATCGTTGCTTTTGTTAGATATTGTCGAAAAAAAAGCCCTGCATACAGCAGGGCTTGTTTTTTGGTGCAAGATTAACCGCGCAACCAGGAGTCAACGGTGGCTGCACCGTACTTTTCCTTCCAGGCTTTCAGGCCACGGTGGTTACCGCCTTTGGTTTCGATCAGTTCACCAGTGTGCGGGTTGTGGTAAACCTTGACCACGCGAGCGCGGCGGGTTTTTGGTGCTGCGGATACTTGCAAGCCGGACTTGGACGGGTTCGGATCGAGGATGGCGATGATGTCTTTCAGGCCTTTGCCGTAGGTTTTCATCAGCCCCTGGAGCTTTTCTTCGAATTCGATTTCTTTCTTGAGCCCGGCATCGTTCTTCAGCGATTCCAACTGCTTGAGCTGTTCCTGAAGGGCCTTTTCAGCTGCACGAAATTCAGCGAGTCTGGACAATATCTTTACTCCAATAGTGTGTTTGGCTGATACCAACCGCAAACAAAGCTATAAGCCAAGAGCCTTGAAGCGACTCGGTGATAATGGCTCACCTGCCAATCTTGCACAGGCTGAAAAAATTGTAGTAGTTAATGCGCCAAGAGTAAATCCTGTTCTTGTCGTCATGTAACAACAGTGGTGTTTTGTATCAAATTGGTGCGTCGGGTCGCAGCGCCGGGCTTAATTTATTTTTAGTTAATGGTGACTTAATGCATCGATGAAGTCGGCGCCGGGCATGGGTTTCCCGTACAGATAGCCCTGCAGGAAGTTGACGTGGTGCGCGGTCAGATAATCGGCCTGAGCCTGAGTTTCTACACCTTCGGCAACAATACCCAGATCGAGCTTGGCCGACAGTTCGATAATCGTGTCCAGAATATGCCGGGATAGCGCATCGATGCCGATCATGGCGACAAAACTCTGGTCGATCTTGAGAAAATCGACGTTGAATTTTCGCAGGTAACCCAGGCTGGAATGCCCGGTACCGAAGTCATCGATGGCAATCATCACCCCGAGCGTGTGCAACTGCTCGAACAACTGGTGCGTGATGTCCGTCGGCTCGATCAACTCACGCTCGGTCAACTCCAGTACCAGGTTGACGCTGGCGGGCGCAAATGCTGCGAGAAACTTGCGGCAATCTTCGACCAGTTGCAGATCCTGACAATGACTGGCGGTAATGTTGACGCCGATGTGGAAGGGTTCTTCGAAGCCCGCAGACAGCGGGCCGAGCAGGGCGGCTGTCTGCTGCATCAGCGAACGAGTCATGGGCACGATCAGGCCCGAATGCTCGGCAAACGGGATGAACATGTCGGGACGCACCAGCCCCTCCTTGGGGTGCTTCCAGCGCATCAGCACTTCAGCGCCGGACCATTTTTTACTGTCGCCATGCACCACTGGCTGGAAGTAGGGGATGAACTCGCCGGCCTCCAGTGCACGCAGCATTTCATGGCTCGGCGAGGTTGAGCGCCGCTGCAGGACATGAGCGATAGCGCCAGAGATCACCCCGAAAAACATCAGCAGACTGAACAGCGGCGGGTATTGACTGGCCATATAACGCCAGGTTTCGCCGTGCGGGAAACCTGCAGCGACGCTGAAGGCATAACGCGAAGACACCAGCATGCTTTGGGCCACCGGCAACGGCGGCAGGGCGCCCTGATGCACTTTGCCATCGGCGGACAGCCAATTGTCGCCGACCTGCAGCAACAGCAGCGTCTGCCGGCCGATCAGGCGCAGGATGTTGCTCAGGTGATAACCATCGAGCGTGGTCAGCGCGCCGCCCCGACCTTCGCTGAGCCGATACACCAGCAGCGCGGTGTTGGGCGTTACGGGGTTGCCGTTCATCAACCACAGTTTGCCCTGCGCATAGTCGCCCGGGTTCACGGCTTCCTTGAACTCCCCGAACAGCGAGCTGCAATAGAGGTTGTTGTCCCACACCAGATTGGTCGAACGCACGAAGGGTCGGCGAGTCACTTGTTCACGCAGCGCCAGTTTCACGCTGTCGCAGGGTTGGCCGGCGAGTGGCAGCAGTTCACTGGCGGCCTGGGCGGTGTTGTCGAGCATCAGTTCGAATTGGCGCAACGCCTCTTCGGCGGTATTTTGCGTGCTCTGTTGCAAGGTGCGTTCGGCTTGCAGATACAGAATCCCTGTGCCCAAAAGCACCGGCAGCAGGCCGCAAAGCAGGGTCACAATCATCCGCACGCTACGTTTGCGGCGGGGTTTGACAGTCAAGGGCATGGACGCATCCTGTTGCGATGGATTGAAACGCTCGAATGCAGGCTGGCAACGGCGCGCCTGTGAAAAACAGCGGAGTCAAAACGCATGATAGATGGCCGTTGCCGCTTGTGCCGCTTACAGGCGATTGATCTGCGGGGCGAGTGCGATGCAGGTTCAGCTTGTTTACGTGTACAGCAAAACCCCTTGCACCGATGCGAAAAAGGCGGATTTTATAGAGAGGGCAGACAACCCTATTTACGCTGTGTAGAATCCGGTTACGCATACAATAATAATCGTCTTCTGGCAGCAGAAGCCTCGCCCGCAAGAGCCTTGGGTCGACAATGAAGATATTCGGGTTTCAACTGATCTACGGTGACTTCCTCGCCCGCAGTGTGCGAGGCATCTCCTGCGCACCTCCCGCCGGTCTCAGCATTACTGACAAATAACTCTGGTTAATTGATAAGAATGATGAGGCGTCACCATGACCGATTTATACGAAAACCCAATGGGCCTGATGGGCTTTGAGTTCATCGAGTTCGCATCGCCGACTCCTGGCACGCTGGAGCCGATCTTCGAGATCATGGGCTTCACCAAAGTCGCGACCCATCGCTCCAAGAACGTGCACCTGTACCGTCAGGGCGCGATCAACCTGATCCTCAACAACGAACCGCACAGTGTGGCCTCGTATTTCGCGGCCGAGCACGGCCCGTCGGTGTGCGGCATGGCGTTCCGCGTCAAGGATTCGCAAAAGGCCTACAGCCGCGCACTGGAACTCGGTGCTCAGCCGATCCACATCGAAACCGGTCCGATGGAGCTGAACCTGCCAGCGATCAAGGGCATCGGCGGCGCGCCACTGTACCTGATCGACCGTTTTGGCGAAGGCAGCTCGATCTATGACATCGACTTTGTGTTCCTTGAAGGCGTTGATCGCAACCCGGTCGGTGCCGGTCTGAAGATCATCGACCACCTGACCCACAACGTGTACCGCGGCCGCATGGCCTACTGGGCCAACTTCTACGAGAAACTGTTCAACTTCCGCGAGATCCGCTACTTCGACATCAAGGGCGAATACACCGGCCTGACCTCGAAAGCGATGACCGCTCCGGACGGCATGATCCGCATCCCGCTGAACGAAGAGTCGTCCAAGGGCGCGGGGCAGATCGAAGAGTTCCTGATGCAGTTCAACGGCGAGGGCATCCAGCACGTGGCGTTCCTCACCGACGACCTGATCAAGACCTGGGATCAGTTGAAGAAGATCGGCATGCGCTTCATGACCGCGCCGCCGGACACCTACTACGAAATGCTCGAAGGCCGTCTGCCGAATCACGGTGAGCCGGTTGATCAACTGCAATCGCGCGGCATCCTGCTCGACGGCTCGTCGAACCCGGACGACAAGCGACTGCTGCTGCAGATCTTCTCTGAAACCCTGATGGGCCCGGTATTCTTCGAATTCATCCAGCGTAAAGGCGATGATGGTTTCGGCGAGGGCAACTTCAAGGCACTGTTCGAATCGATCGAGCGTGACCAGGTGCGTCGTGGTGTGCTCGCTACCGAGTAAGCCATGAAAAAGCCTGGCGTATGCCAGGCTTTTTCAAGATCAAAAGATCGCAGCCTGCGGCAGCTCCTACATTGGAATGCATTCCCTGTAGGAGCTGCCGGAGGCTGCGATCTTTTGCTTTAAGAGCGGCGTTGCCGCATCAAGTGCTTGAAACCTTCAAACACCAGCACCACCACCGCCAGCCAGATCGGAATGTACGTCAGCCACTCACCCGCCTTTATGCTTTCACCGAGCAACAGTGCCACGCCGAGCAGCAACACCGGCTCGACGTAACTGAGCAGGCCAAACAGGCTGAACGGCAGCAAGCGGCTGGCAATGATGTACACCACCAGCGCCGAAGCACTGATCAGCCCGAGCAGCGGAATCAGCCAGAGCAGGCCCGGATACTGATCGAACACGGCAAAGCCTTGCTCACCGCCGCGCACGAACCAGTACGCCACCGGCAGCATCAAGGTCATGTCGACCCACAGCCCGCCCAGGTTGTCGGTCTTCAGGCGTTTGCGCAGGACGAAATACAGCGGGTAACCGACCACGACCACCAGGGTCGCCCAGGAAAATCCGCCGACCCGATACAGCTCGTTGGCCACGCCGAGAATGGCAAAGAACACCGCGATTTTCTGCAGGTACGACAGGCTGTCGCCGTACACGATGCGCCCGGTCAGTACCATCGCCAGCGGAAGCAGGAAATAGCCCAGCGACACGTCAAGGCTGTAACCGTTGAGCGGCGCCCACATGAACAGCCACAACTGCACGCCGAGCAACGCCGCCGACACGATCAGGCCGCCGATCAGCTTTGGATAGCCGGCCACGCGGCGCACCAACTCCAGCACCCGCCGCCATTCACCCGACACCAGCATGAACACGGTCATGCACGGCACGGTCAGCAGCATCCGCCAGCCAAAGATTTCCACGCCGCTCAACGGGGTGAGCAGCGAGGTGTAGTAATACATGACGGCAAACAGCACCGAGGCTGAAACCGATAAAGCGATACCTTTAGACAAACTGTCCTCGCGGATGGGTGATCAAACAGGGCGCGCAGGATACGTGGTTTTTGTGCTGAATATTGGCCGAGTGATCAATATTTCCCACATCCTGAAGATAAGCACAAAACCTGTG
The DNA here is from genome assembly GCF_024748795.1 of Pseudomonas sp. B21-051. Taxonomy (NCBI): domain Bacteria; kingdom Pseudomonadati; phylum Pseudomonadota; class Gammaproteobacteria; order Pseudomonadales; family Pseudomonadaceae; genus Pseudomonas; species Pseudomonas sp. B21-051. The sequence goes on along the minus strand of NZ_CP087166.1, from coordinate 3,126,175 downwards.
GGAGCGAGCCTGCTCGCGAAAGCGGTGTGCCAGACAACGCAGATGTTGAATGTGCCGGCCTCTTCGCGAGCAGGCTCGCTCCCACAATGGATTTGTGTTGCCCTCGTAATCTGCTGACGCCGCTGATGCCCGGCTTGTGAGGCTTTCAGGCCTGACGCGGTTTACGACCCGACACAAAATGGCTCACATCGTTGAACCCCGGTGTCGATGCATGCCCCGGTGTCACCAGCGAGTCGATAAACGCCTCATCCTCCGCCGTGATCTGCACCGCCTGCGCCTTGGTGTAAGCATCCCACTGCTGTTCGGTACGCGGCCCGACAATCGCCGAGGTCACCGCGCTGTTGTTCAACACCCAGGCAATCGCGAATTCGACAATACCGACGCCACGGCCCTGGGTGTACTGCTGAATCTGTTGGGCGATGCGCAGCGATTCCACGCGCCATTCGGTTTCCAGAATGCGTTTGTCCTGACGCCCGGCGCGGCTGTTGGCGTCGGGAGTGGCGTCGGGTGCGTACTTGCCACTAAGCACGCCGCGAGCCAGCGGACTGTAGGGCACCACGCCGAGGCCATAGGTTTGCGCGGCGCTGATCTGCTCGGTCTCGGCCTGACGGTTGACGATGTTGTACAGCGGCTGACTGATCACCGGGCGGTCGATACCGAGCTTGTCAGCGATGCGAATCACTTCGGCGATGCGCCAGCCGCGATAGTTCGACAGGCCCCAGTAGCGAATCTTGCCCTGGCGAATCAGATCGCCAATCGCCGACACCGTCACTTCCAGCGGGGTATTGTGGTCTTCGCGGTGCAGGTAATAGATGTCGAGATAGTCGGTGCCAAGACGCGTCAGGCTGGCCTCCAGACCATTGAAGATGTGCTTGCGGCTCAAGCCGCTGCGGTTCGGCACGCCATCCGCCGGGCCGAAACCGACCTTGGTCGCCAACACCCATTCGTGTCGATGGCTGGCGATCGCCTCGCCGACGATTTCTTCCGAGCGGCCGTTGGTGTAGACGTCGGCAGTGTCGATGAAATTGATGCCCTGATCCCAGGCCTTGTCGATGATGCGCAGCGAGTCCTCGGCGCTGGTCTGCTCGCCAAACATCATCGTGCCGAGGGTGAGGGTGGACACCTGCAACCCCGAATGCCCCAGTGTGCGATAGCTCATGCCGAAATCCTTTTATCGGTGGGAAAACTCCAATCAAATACCAGAAGCGTCCGACGCCGCAAAGTGAATTATCGACTGAGCGCTGCGCAACGCGCCTGCAAAAACGCCTGCAACACTCGAACGCGTTCCGACACCTGCACCCGATGCGGGCACAGCAGATTGAACGGCACGCTCTCACCTTGCCAGTCATCGAACAGCGTCAACAGGCGTCCGCCGCGCACGTCTTCGGCGACGTCCAGCCAGGCTTTGTAGGCAATGCCATGCCCGGCCAGTGCCCAGCGTCGTGCGACTTCGCCGTCATCGCTGAAGTAGTCGCCGTGGACTTCAGTTTCCAGCGTTTCGTCCTCGCGACTGAAACGCCAGGAGTTGTAGGGCCGACCATTGCGCAGGTAGAGCAGGGCGCTGTGTTCGCGCAGTTCGCCGGGATGTTGCGGTGTTCCGTGGCGATCCAGATAGTCCGGACTGGCGCAGGCAACACGGCGATGTTCGGGCAGAATCGGTATCGCCACCAATGTCGAATCGCTGGGCACGCCAAAGCGCAGTGCGACGTCCACGGTTTCGCGGAACAGATCGGCGTGGCGATCGTTGAGCAGCAGTTGCAGCTGAATATTCGGGTGTTCGCGTTTGAAATCGTCCAGCCACGGCAACAACACGTTGCGCCCGAAGTCCGAAGGCGCCGCCAGTTGCAGCACACCGCTGAGGCCTTCGCCGTGTTGCCTGAGCGCTTGTTCACCTTCGGCCAGTGCGCCGAGGGCAATGCGTACGCTGTCGAGATAACGCCGACCTTCTTCGGTCAGGCGCATGCTGCGGGTGGAGCGCGCAAGCAGGCGGATACCGAGTCGGGTTTCCAGGCGCTTCAAGGCGATGCTTGCGGCGGCAGACGTCAGTTCAAGCGTGCGGGCAGCGGAAGAAATACTGCCGGAGTCGGCCACGCGGACGAAGATCTCCAGATCGAGAATCGAGCTCATTGGTAAAAATCCTTTAAAGATCTGTGCGTTTTTGCGGGATTTCTCCGTGATTGGCAAGCATCGGCGCATCAATCAATGAGCAAAAAAAGATCGCAGCCTGCGGCAGCTCCTACAGGGAAACGCGTATTTGCGTGTAGGAGCTGCCGTAGGCTGCGATCTTTTGATCTTGATGCGTGATGATTAAGCCCGCAGAGTCCGCGTCATGCGCAACGCCAGCAAGCTGCCGCCGACAATCACCCCTGCCAGCAAATACAACGCCGCGTCGGTCGAACCGGTGCTGTCCTTGACCCAACCCACCAGGTACGGGCTGAGGAAACCGGCCATCTGCCCCATCGAGTTGATCAACGCCAGACCACCGGCCGCCGCGCCCGCACTCAACAGCGCGGTCGGCACCGGCCAGAACATCGGCAGGCCGGTCAGGGCGCCCATGGTCGCAAGGGTCAGGCCGAGAATGGCGATGGCCGGGTTGGCGGCGAAGTTCACCGCAATCAGCAGACCGAGCGCGCCCATCAGCATCGGCACCACCAAGTGCCAGCGCCGTTCTTTGCGCAAGTCCGCCGAGCGCCCGACCAGCAACATGAACACCGCCGCCAGCAGATACGGAATCGCACTCAACCAACCGATCACCAGGTTGTCGCTGAAGCCAAGGTTCTTGATGATCGACGGCAGCCAGAAGTTGATCGCGTACACGCCGCTCTGGATGCAGAAGTAGATCAGGCCAAAGGCCCAGATCGCCGGGTTCTTGAACACTGCGAGCAGCGAGTCGGAAGTGGTTTTCGGTTTGTTCGCCAGGTCTTCGGCCTGATCCGCCTCAAGCACCGCGCGCTCATGCGGGCTCAGCCACTTGGCATTGGCGAAGCTGTCGCTGAGCAGGAAATAGGCGAGGGCGCCGAGGATCACGGTCGGGATGCCTTGCAGCAGGAACATCCACTGCCAGCCGGCCAGTCCACCTTGCCCGGCGGCGAAGTGATTGAGGATCCAGCCGGAGAAGGGGCTGCCAAGCAGGCCCGAGACCGGGATCGCCGACATGAACAGCGCCATGATCCGTCCACGGCGGAACGTCGGAAACCATTGCGAAAGATACAGCACCACGCCCGGGAAGAACCCGGCTTCGGCCGCACCGGTGAACAGGCGCAGGGTGTAGAACTGGGTCGGGGTGGTGACAAACAACAGACAGGTCGACAGCGTGCCCCAGGTGATCATCATCAGCGCGATCCAGCGGCGCGGGCCGAATCGGGTCAGGGCCAGATTGCTCGGTACGCCGCACAGCACATAGCCGATGAAGAAGATCCCGGCACCGAGGCCGTACACGGTTTCGCTGAACTTCAGCGCGTCGAGCATCTGCAGTTTGGCGAATCCAACGTTGACCCGGTCGAGGTAGTTGAACAGGTAGCAGATGAAGATGAAGGGAATCAAACGCAGGGTAATGCGCTTGTAGACGGCGTTTTTACCGTCGTCGATGGTCTGGGTAGCTGCGGCGCTCTGCGACATAGCGGCTCTCTCTTTATTATGATTTTTTGCGATGCACAGGTTAACGTTGATCGCCCCGAGAGTCTCGGCCACCTGTGGCCGGATTGTCTTTGTGCCTGAGCACAGGGTTTGCCGCCAGACCCTGTGCGGGTGAACAACCGTCCGCCGCCGCTGCTTAAGGATTTTGCCGATCATGTTCGAACTCGATCACGACCTCGCTCAGGATATCGTCGACCGGGCCATGGCCATTTTGCCCTACAACGTCAACGTCATGGACAGTCAGGGCCTGATCCTCGGCAGTGGCGAGCCGGAGCGCATCAACACTCGTCATGAAGGCGCGCAACTGGTGCTGGCCAACGGGCGGGTGGTGGAGATCGACGCGCAAACCGCCGTGCATTTGAAGGGCGTGCAGCCGGGGATCAACCTGCCGCTGATGCTCGATCAGTGGTTGATCGGCGTACTTGGCATCACCGGCGAACCGGAGCAACTGCGCACCTACGCTGAACTGGTGCGCATGACCGCCGAAATGCTCGTCGGTCAGCGCAACCAGCAGGCCGAGCAGCAATGGCGGCGCCAGCGTTGCGATGACCTGCTGGCGTTGCTGTTGAGCGAAGCCGGCGACTCGCCGCGCCTGGTCGATGAGGCGCAGCAACTGGGACTCAAACCGCAATTGAGCCGGGTGCCGTATCTGTTCGAACTGGGTCTGGAACATGGGCCGGGGCAAACCGTCGAGGCGTTGAGTGCGTGGCTGACTTCGCGCTATCCGGATAGCTGGTGCGTGAGTTCGGCCAAGTCGTCGCTGCTGTGGTGCCGACCCGCAAGTCAGACGGTTGAGCATGATCGTTTGCTGGAAAAACTTGATGGCCTCGGCTGGAACATTCTGCGCATCGCTGTGGGTGGGCAGGCGGATGGGCTGGCCGGGTTACGCCGCTGTTATCGGCGGGTTGGCGATCTGCTCGCCTATGGCCGGGATGTGCTGCCGAATTCGCGCTTGCTGACGCTCAATCGCTATCGCCTGCCGGTGATGCTCTGGCGCCATCGCAACGATGATGCGCTGGATGAATTGCTCAAACCGCTGCGCAAAGTCATCGCCAAGGACGGCAATGGCCAGTTGCTCGCGACCCTGCGCAGCTGGTGTGAACACGACGGGCAGAGCCAGGCCTGCGCCGATGCGCTGGGCATTCATCGCAACAGTCTGCGTTATCGGATGGAGCGGATTGCCGAGTTGAGCGGGGTTGATCCGCTGAAACTCGACGGGATGCTGGCGCTATATCTCGGGGTGCAGTTGCTTCCTCAGACTGAGCCGGACTGATCGGGTGTTTTCACCGACACAGGCTTTTGTAGAAATGAACAATAAACGCCAACCGCCCTTGTGCAGCGGACAGGCGTCAATGCGCAGGCCGACTGGCAGCATGAGGCGTATTGGAACTGGAGAAATTGCATGAAGATCGTCATCGCCCCCGATTCGTTCAAGGACAGCCTGAGTGCCCAAGGCGTTGCCGAAGCCATTGCGCTGGGGCTGGCGCAAGTCTGGCCGCAAGCAACACTGGTCAAATGCCCGATGGCCGACGGCGGCGAGGGCACGGTGGAATCGATTCTTGCTGCTTGTGAAGGTGAACTGCGCCGTACCCGGGTGCGCGGGCCGCTGGGTGCGCCGGTCGATGCCGCATGGGGCTGGTTGCCACACAATCACACCGCGATTATCGAAATGGCCGAGGCCAGTGGTTTGCAATTAGTGCCTACGGGGCAACGCGATGCCTGCATCACCAGCACTTTCGGCACCGGTGAACTGATTCGCGCCGCGCTGGATGCCGGCGCGCAACGGGTGATTCTGGCAATTGGTGGCAGCGCCACCAACGACGGCGGCGCCGGCGCGATGCAGGCACTTGGGGTGAAATTGCTCGATGCGCAAGGCCAGCCACTGGTGCCGGGCGGCCTGGCGCTGGCGCAACTGGCTCGACTGGACCTGATCGAGCTTGATCCGCGTCTGGTCCAAGTGCGCTTCGACATCGCCGCCGACGTCAACAATCCGCTGTGCGGCCCGCACGGCGCCTCGGCGATTTTCGGCCCGCAAAAGGGCGCTTCACCGGCACAAGTGCAGCAACTGGATCAGGCGCTGGGGCACTTCGCCGAGCTCTGCGCGCAAGCGTTGGGCAAGGACGTTCGCGATGAGCCGGGTAGTGGTGCAGCGGGCGGACTGGGTTTTGCGGCCAAGGCGTTTCTAGGCGCGCAATTTCAGGCAGGTGTTGAGGTCGTGGCGGAACTGGTGGGCCTGGCTGAAGCGGTCAACGGCGCCGACCTGGTGATCACTGGCGAAGGGCGCTTCGACGCGCAGACCTTGCGCGGCAAGACCCCGTTCGGCGTGGCGCGGATTGCCAAGCAGCACGGCGTGCCGGTGATCGTCATCGCCGGCACTTTGGGTGAGGGTTATCAGGAACTCTACGAGCACGGCATCGACGCCGCATTTGCCGTCACCAGCGGCCCGATGACCTTGGAGCAGGCCTGCGCCGAAGCCCCACGCTTGTTGCGCGAACGGGCGACTGACATTGCCCGTGTCTGGCAGATGGCAGCGAAATCCTGAGCAAACCCTGTAGGAGCTGCCGAAGGCTGCGATCTTTTGATTTTGATGTGCAAAAAACAAGATCAAAAGATCGCAGCCTTCGGCAGCTCCTACTGGGGCGGGGACCTGTTGCAGCACTGAAACACCTTGAAAAATATTTGTGCTTTACACGAAATCTTCCTAAAGCCCAGCCGATACAGAGATCAGGCGCACACAGATTCCCTCGAACAGTGACGCCTGACTGGTCCCGCCCCCAAGGGCCAGTGATGACGGCACGGACGCTCGCAGTTACCTCTATCCGAGAGTCCTACCATGTCCTTGCGTAACCTGAATATCGCGCCCCGTGCCTTCCTCGGTTTTGCCTTTATCGCCTTGCTGGTGATTGTCCTTGGCGTGTTCGCCGTCAACCGCATGTCGACCATCCGCCAGGCTTCCATCGACATGGAGACCAACCAACTGCCCAGCGTCACCTACCTTGGCGTGGTGACGGAAAACGTTCTGCGCCTGCGGATTCTGTCGTTCCGGATTCTGGTCAACCGCGACCCGGCAGGTCTGCAAGAAGCGCAAACGCGCATCGGCGTGCTGGTGGACAAGGTTCGCAGCGCTCAGGCCAGTTACGCCGCGTTGCCGGCAGAGGGCGAAGAGCGTGCGTTGTATCAGACGTTCGCGACCACGCTCGACAACTACCTGCAAGCGCAAAACCAGATGATGGAGCTGTCGCGTCAGGACAAGGTCGACGAGATGCGCACCTTGATCAACACGCGGATCAAGGACGGCACCGACCAGATGGGCGAACAGCTCAACAAGCTGATCGCGATCAACGCGGCGGGTGCGAAAGTCGCCTCCACCCAGGCCGGTGAGCATTACGACAGCGCCATTACCGGCATCATCGTTGTTGCCGTGGTCGCCGCGCTCGCCACGGTACTGCTGGCCCTGTTGCTGACTCGCAGCATCGTCACCCCATTGAATCGTGCCGTACAGGCTGCGCAAACCATCGCCGGCGGCAACTTGACCCAGTCCATCGAAGTCGATGGCAAGGACGAAGCCACCCAACTGCTGCAAGCCCTGTCCACGATGCAGATCAACCTGCGCAAAACCATCGAACAGATCGCCGGTTCCGCGACTCAGTTGGGCGCGGCGGCCGAAGAGCTGAGCGCGGTCACCGAAGAAGCCTCCCGTGGCCTGCAACAACAGAACAACGAGATCGAACAGGCCGCCACCGCCGTCAACGAAATGACCGCCGCTGTGGAGGAAGTCGCACGCAACGCGGTATCGACCTCCGAAGCCTCGAACCAGTCGACCCAGGCCGCTCGCGAAGGTCGCGATCAAGTGGTGAAAACCGTCGACGCGATCCAGACCATGACCCATGACGTGCAGAGCACTGCGCAAATGATCGAAGGCCTCGCCGCACAGGGCCGCGACATCGGCAAGGTGCTGGATGTGATCCGCGCCATCGCCGAACAGACCAACCTGCTGGCCCTCAACGCCGCGATCGAAGCGGCGCGTGCCGGTGAGGCCGGACGCGGTTTTGCGGTGGTAGCGGACGAAGTTCGCGCATTGGCGCATCGCACCGCGCAATCGACTCAGGAAATCGAAAAAATGGTCGCTGGCATCCAGAACGGTACCGGCGAAGCGGTTTCGTCGATGCAGCAAAGCAACCAGCGTACCCAAACCACCCTGGAAATGGCCCGCGCTGCCGGCGTCGCGCTGGAACAGATCACCCAGTCGATCCACCAGATCAACGAGCGCAACCTGGTGATCGCCAGCGCCTCGGAAGAACAGGCGCAGGTATCCCGTGAAGTTGATCGCAACCTGGTCAATATTCGCGACTTGGCAACCCAATCGGCCGCCGGGGCCAACCAGACCAGCGCTGCGACCCATGAACTGTCGCGTCTGGCGGTGGATTTGAATGCGATGGTGGCGCGGTTTGTGATTTGAGAAATACGCAGTTGCCTGAAGTGGGCCGAACCAGATGAGTGTTCGGCCCACCTCGAAGAGTCACCGCTTCAAGACAGGACCACGCTGACTTCCTTAAACAAAGATTGTTGCCCAAGGTTTCCTGCACGATCGCGCAGCCTGTAAAACGCGAACATGGTGCCGGAGCCTATCCCACGGATAATCGCGCCACTCAGTTTGATAACGGTAGGTGAAGTTTCGTCATGCACCGTTTTAATGATGACTGGCTTCGCCGCAAGTGAGCCAAAGTGAAATTCGATGCTGTCGCAGGCTCGCTGCTGCATATAGGTGGCAATGGTTACCACAACTTCATCATTGTTAGCGTCGAGATACCGCTGTGTGATCCCCTCACTGTCGATTTCTGGTGGAAATTGCGGAGGCTCTCCCGGAATGCCGGAGTTGGGAGCCGTTAGATCGACCGTAATCGGCGTGCTCGCGGCCTGCTCTATAATCCCGCCAATATCGACGGTGTATGAAACCTCATATACGCCGTCTCGTAACAGGTGTGTCTCAGGAATATGGGCCTCAAATGGGAAAAGCCCCGGGTCGATGGGTGTCGTGAAAAGATAGTCCGCCACCCAGTGTCCGTTTAACAGCAGCGTTAACAGTACGTCCTCGCCCGGAAAAGGAGTTGAATCCGGCCACTGCGGAATTAAAACTTTCAGGGAAGATCCCAATGCACTCAATGGCAACAGGTTAACCTGACTGCCAGGAAAATTGGGTAGCGCATCGGGGATTTCCGGTGCGTCCAATAAGAGGGTTTTTTCATTCAGATTCGTCATCGTTTCAACACTCCGTCGTTTCTATTAGAGGGGGACGCAGTTGTTTCCTCATGTTGATTAAGCGAGCGTTTGTGAAGTGGTTCTACTGTCAACTCTGACAGGTAGTCAGCCGACCGCTGATCGACCACAGTACGAAGTTCTTCTTTAAATTCATCCAAAGGACAAAGCGGCTGGCGCGGTTTGTGATTTGACCTAGGGTGAAGGCTGGAGACCGCGCAATCAGGAGACGTGCATGCGTTATTCAGCCTTGACCCAACGAATCGCCGGGGAGGGAGCCGCAGCCTGGCAGATTCATGACCGAGCGCTGGAGCTGCGCGCCGAGGGTGTCGATATCCTGCTGCTGAGCGTGGGGGATCCGGATTTCGATACGCCGCTGCCGATCATTCATGGCGCCATCGACAGTCTGCTGGCCGGCGATACGCATTATTCCGAAGTGCGTGGCCGCTTGGCGCTGCGCAAATTGATCGCCGCCCGCCACCAGCGGCGCAGCGGTCAGGTGGTGGATGCCGAGCACGTGATCGTGCTGCCCGGCGCGCAATGCGCGGTGTATTCGGTCGCGCAATGCCTGCTGGATCCGGGTGACGAAGTGATCGTCGCCGAGCCGATGTACGTGACGTATGAGGGTGTGTTCGGCGCGTGCGGCGCGACAGTGGTGCCGGTGCCGGTCAGGCCGGAAAACGGCTTTCGCGTTGACCCCGCCGATGTCGCCGCGCGGATCACGCCGAAGACCCGCGCGATGTTGCTCAACAGTCCGAATAATCCTTCCGGCGCGAGCCTGTCTCTGCTGATCTGGCAAGAGCTGGCAGCGCTTTGCGTGCGCCAAGATTTATGGCTGATCAGTGACGAGGTCTACAGCGATCTGCTCTATGAGGGCGAACACATCAGCCCGGCGAGTCTGCCGGGCATGGCCGAACGCACGGCGACCATCAACAGCCTGTCGAAATCCCATGCCATGACCGGCTGGCGCATTGGCTGGTCGATCGGGCCGAAAGCCTTGGCTGAGCATCTGGTGAACCTGTCGTTGAGCATGCTGTTCGGTCTGCCGGATTTCGTGCAGAAAGCCGCGCAGGTGGCCTTGGAAAGTGATCTGCCGGAAGTGACGCAGATGCGCGAGGAATATCGTTTGCGCCGCGACCTGGTGTGCGAGCGCTTGCGCGGTTGTCCGGGATTGCAGCCGATCCGGCCCGATGGCGGGATGTTCGTGATGGTCGATGTGCGCCAGACCGGGTTTGGTGCGCAGGCGTTTGCCGAGCGCTTGCTGGAAGGTTATGGCGTATCGGTGCTGGCAGGTGAAGCGTTCGGGCCGAGTGCGGCGGGGCATATTCGTATCGGGCTGGTGCTGGATCGGGTGCAGCTGGCGGATGCCTGTGCGCGGATTGCGTTGTGTGCGGTGCAGCTGTTGCAGGCGCGTAGTGCCTGACAGTTTTGTGTTGTCGAGGCTGGCCCTTTCGCGAGCAAGCTCGCTCCCACAGTGAATTGGGGGGGGGTACACAAAATTTTATGTGCAACCCGAACCCTGTGGGAGCGAGCTTGCTCGCGAAGACGGACTCTCAGTCGGCGATTGTTTCAGCCCTGCCAAGCCACCGGATTCACCAGATTCACCGGCTTCTCCCCAGCCAAAGCCTGCAACAGATTCTCCACCGCACACCGCGCCATCGCCTCCCGCGTCTCATGCGTCGCCGAACCCATGTGCGGGGTTGCCACCACATTATTCAGCTGCAACAACGGCGAATCATGATTCAGCGGTTCACGCTCGAATACATCCAGCCCCGCTGCGCGAATCCGCTGGTGGCGCAACGCGTCGATCAGTGCCGCTTCATCCACCACTTTGCCGCGCGAGATATTGATGAAGATGCTCTCGGGGCGCATCAGCGCAAACTGCTCGGCGCCGATCAAACCTTCGGTCTGCGCAGTCAGCGGCAGGGTGAGGCAGATGAAATCCGCCTCTTGCAGCAGCGCCTCAAGGCTACGGTACTGCGCGTCAAAACGCGCCTCGACCGCCGGTTTGCGCGACTGACTGTGATAGAGCACCGGCATGCCAAAACCGAAATGCCCGCGCTGCGCCAGCGCTTCGCCGATGCGACCCATGCCGATGATGCCCAGGGTCTTGCCGTGCACATCGGTGCCGAAATGCGTCGAGCCGATGTTGCGATGCCACTGGCCGCTGCGCACCATATTCGCCAGCTCGACCACGCGCCGGGCCGTGGCGAGGATCAGGGCGAAACCGGTGTCGGCGGTGGTTTCGGTGAGCACGTCCGGGGTATTGCTCAGAAGGATCTTGCGCTGAGTCAGGTAGTCGATGTCATAGTTGTCGACACCCACCGAGACGCTGGCAATCGCCTCAAGTTGTGGTGCCAGATCGAGCAGCGCGGCATCGAGTTTCAGGCTGGCGCCGAGCAAACCGTGGGCGCCGGGCAGGGCGTCACGCAGCTTCATCAGGCCGTCGGCGTCGAGGCTTTCGATCAACGTCACTTCACACTGCTGCTGCAGACGCGTCATCAGCGCTGGCGAGAGTTTCTTGTACAGCACGACTTGCTTTTTCATGGGCGAAAAATCCTTTCAGGAATGCGCTGGCACAGAACGCGTGGCAACGGCTTTGGCCACGACGCGGTCACTGGCGCCGGGCTTGAGAAAAATCGTCAGCATCACCGACAGCAGCAACGCGCCGCTCATCAGCAGGTACGACGCACCGGGCGAACCGGTGGAGCTGTTCAGGTAGCCGACCAGATACGAGCCGCCGAATGAACCGAGCGCGCCCATGCTGTTGATCAGCGCCATGGCCCCGCCGGCAACATTGGCCGGCAGGATCTCCGGAACAATGGCGAAGAACGGCCCGTACGGCGCGTACATGCAGGCACCGGCGATCACCAGCAGCGTGTACGACCACCAGAAATGTTCCGCGCCCAAGGCGTAGGAGCCGTAGAACGCAATGGAGGCGATCAGCAGCGGCGGCCAGACGAAGCGTTTGCGCTTTTGCAGTTTGTCCGAGCCCCACGACACCGCGAGCATGCCGATCACCGCCGCCAGATACGGCAGCGCCGACAGCCAGCCGGCCTCGATCATGTCCATTTGCGCGCCGGCCTTGAGGATCGACGGCAGCCACAGCACAAAGCCGTAGACGCCGATGCTCCAGCAGAAAAACTGCAGCGCCAGAATGATCACCTTTGGCGAGCGGAAGGCTTCGGCGTAGTTCTTCACTGCTTTGATCCCGACCTGTTCGGCGGCGAGGGCGCTTTCCAGGTCGTGCTTTTCCTGTTCGCTCAGCCACTTGGCCTGAGCAGGACGATCATCGGCGAGCTTCCACCAGATAAACGCCCAGAGCACCGCCGGCAAACCTTCGATGATGAACATCCAGCGCCAGCTGAAGTGCTGCACCAGATAGCCCGAGACCACCGACATCCACAGCATCGTCACCGGGTTGCCGAGGATCAGAAAGGTGTTGGCCCGCGAGCGTTCGGCGCGAGTGAACCAGTGGCACAGGTAGACCAGCATCGCCGGCATCACCGCGGCTTCGACCACACCGAGCATGAAGCGGATCACGATCAGCCAATAGGCGTTGGACACGACGCCGGTCAGGGTGGCGAGGCCGCCCCAGAAAATCAGGCTGAAGAAAATCAGCTTCTTCACGCTGTGCTTCTGCGCGTAGATCGCCCCCGGCACCTGGAAGAAAAAGTAACCGAGGAAGAACAGCGCGCCGAGCAATGACGACAGGCCCGGGGTGATCATCAGGTCGGCGGCCATGCCGGACGCGGCGGCGAAACCGTAGTTGGCGCGATCCAGATACGCCAGGCTGTAGGTGATGAACACGATCGGCATGATGTACCACCAGCGGCGGGCGGCGAGGGTTGCGGTTTTCATGGTGTTGCTCCTGAGCTTGTTGTTTTTGTCGCAGCAGGTTCAAATTTTTGCGGTGATCAAGCGGGCCTCTTCGCGAGCAGGTCGAATCGTCGCACCGTCGCTCCCACAGGGGAATGCATTCCAAATGTGGGAGCGACGGTGCAACGATTCGACCTGCTCGCGAAGGCGGTTTCGAATTCAGCGGAGAGTTCAGACCGGGTCGGCAGCCCCTCCATGTCCCCGCGACTCTGCACCGCCCGACTGCCAATCCAGTTCGCGCGTTGCACCGCCTCGGCAAAACTCTGATGCTCAAGCAGGGCACTGATCATGCCGACGGCAAATCCGTCGCCCGCACCCACGGTGTCGACCACTTTGGCCACCGGCACCCCGGCGACAAAACCCTGATCCAGTTGCGTGCGGTAATAGGCACCTTGCGGCCCGAGCTTGATCGCTACGGCTTCGGCACCCTGATCGAGATAAAACGCGGCGATGTCCGCCGGGTCTTCGAACCCGGTCAGCAGCCGTCCTTCACTCAAACCCGGCAGCACCCAGTGGGCGAGGGCGGCGAGGCGATTGATCTCGCGGATCATCTCTTGCTCGGTGGCCCACAGGCTCGGGCGCAAATTGGGGTCGAACGACACGCTGCGCCCGGCATGACGCATGCGTGTCATCAGCTCGAACGACATTTCCCGGGCGCTCGCTGACAGCGCCGGTGGAATCCCGGTGGCGTGCAGGTGGCGGGCGCTTAACAGGCTGTCAGTGATCGACAGCGATGACAGATGACTGGCCGCCGAGCCACGGCGGAAATACTCGACCTGCGGATCGCTGCCATCGTCGGTACGCGACTTGAACTGGAAACCGGTAGGGTGCTGGTGATCGACCGCGACATGGCTGCAATCCAGACCCTCCTTGATCAAGGTTTCGACTACAAAACGTCCGAGGGAATCGGCGCCGACCCGGCTCAGCCACGCCACATTGAAGCCCAGGCGCGACAGACCGATCGCCACATTGCTGTCGGCGCCGGCAATGCGCCGGTGGAAGTGTTGGACTTCGGCCAGATCACCGGTCTGCTCGGCGACCAGCATCGCCATGGTTTCGCCGAACGACAGAATATCGAGATCAGACATGGGCAGGCTCCAGGCGCGATTGGCCGAGGCGGGCGAGGGCGGCGACGTGCTCGGTGGTCAACGCCACCAGGTCATCGCCCTGCAACGGATATTCGGCGGCGCGCATAACGCCTTGGGCCATGTGCCGCAGCAGTTGTTCCCACAAATGCAGGTCGCTGACGGCCGGTGGCACGGCGACCAGTTTGCCGTCGGCGCGGCGGGCCACTGCTTTGCAGTGCACGTAGCCGACGTGGCGTCCGAGCAGACGTGCGGCGTTAGCGGCGGACTGGTCCTGCCACTGCCAGTTGCCGATGTCGAAGGTCATCTTGATCGGCAAGTGATGCTGCTCGACCGCCGCGAAAAAACGCTGGAACGGCTCGATGCGCCCGCCATGCAAGGTCTGATCGTTTTCCACCAGCAGCTGCACCGGGCTGTTGGCCAGCAGTTGTTTCAGCACTTGCAGATCACAATTGTCGGTGAAGTAACCGAGCGAGACTTTCAGCCATTTTGAGCCAAACGCCTCTGCATGTTGCAGGGCGCTGATCAGCTCGGGATTGGGCCGTGCCTGGCCGGCGAGCCACAGTTCGCTCGGCGAGGAATAGATGCTTTGCAGGCCCTGCGCCTGCGTGGCGGCGTTCAGTTGAGTCGGCACTTCGCGGGTCAGCAACTCTTCGCGCCATTCGATGCGATCAGCGCCGGCAGCGGCCAGCACGTCGATGAAGAAGTCCTGACCGCGTTGGCGCACGAGCTCGGCGCCGTAGCTGGACAGGCTGATGGAAACGGCAGGTTTATTCATTGTTATCGACCTCTGAAACCGGTTTCATTTTTGTTCAAAAAAAATCAGGTGGTTCTGTGATGGCCTTACGGGCCTCATCGCTGGCAAGCCAGCTCCCACAATGTTCAGGGGACTGGATAGACTGCATTAACACCACAAAAACCCGTGGGAGCTGGCTTGCCAGCGAAGGCGTCCGCTCAAACACCACCCATCCCTCGGGTAGAGCCCCGCTCAATCAGCACTGGCGCAAAATCTACCCTGCGCGGTGCTTCGCTATCCCCCCGCAAGCGCTTCAACAAACACTCAAACGCCCGCGCGCCAATCTCGGCTGTCGGCTGGGCGAGGGCGGTAATTCCGCTGCCCACCAACGGGTACCAATCCAGATCGTCCAGGGCAATCAGCCCGACATCCTCGAATAACCTGCAACCGATTTCGCGCAAGGCGAGGGTGCAGGCCAGCGCTGCCACGCCATTGGCGCAGAACAGTGCTTTAGGCCCGGTCGCCGGTGTGTCCAAAAAGATTTGAAGATGAGTGGCGAGTGCGTCGCTGGTTTCCAGCACCGCCCCGGTCAGCCCGGAGCGCTGGGCGATCTGCGTCTGAAAACTGCTGACCCGCTCGATCCGCGAACTGGTGCCGTCATAAGGCTCAGTCACCAGCAAAACATCGCGATAGCCGCGCTGCTCAAGATGCGTCAGCGCTATCTCGACAGCCTGCGGGTTATTCAGCCCGAGCATGTCGCTGGCGAGGCCTTCGACCTTGCGGTCCACCAACACCAGCGGCATTTCCCGGTGCAGTTCGTGGAGCTCGTCACGGTGATGGCCGAGGGTGTTCACGATCAGCCCTTCGATGTTGTACGAGCGCAACAGCGCCAGGTGCTGGCGCTCCTGCTCGTCGTCGCGGTCGGTGTTGCACACCACCAGGCTGTAACCCTGTGCACGGCAGGCGGTTTCCACCCCGTGCATCACGGCAATCGAATAAGGGTTGCGAATATCGGCCACGAGCATGCCGATCAGGCGCGTGCGGCCGCGCTTCAGGCCTCGGGCCATCTGATTGGGACTGTAGCCGAGTTCGGCAATCGCCTGCTCGATACGCTGGGCAATGGCATCAGAAAGCAGGGCGCGGTCGTCGCCGATGAAGCGCGAGACGCTGGCCTTGGAGACGCCGGCGCGTTCGGCGACATCAAGCATGGTCACGCGGCTGCGCTGGGCGGCGGAGAAGTCGTTCATCTAGGTGGGCCTTGTTTTTATGTCATGAAACCGGTTTCAGGAAACCTCATCAGCCGCGCTACGTCAACCGGATATTCGGCGAGTGATTAGACGAAATCTGACAGACGGTAGTTTGACCTGTCAGATATGACAGTAGGCCGATGCCGAGAACTGGCGCCTAATTGATTCCAGTACCGCTCTGGAAATCAACGGGGAATGACATGTCCGGCAATATTCTCGTCTATGACGCTCCGCAGGTTCGTGGTATCCCGCAAAGCGATCCTGCCGGGAACATTCCGCCTGATCTCCTGCTGAAAGGCATTGAGGTCATTATTCCTGTCTGGCCGGAACAGTCGCCACCCGGAGAGCAAGACACTCTGATTGTTCGACTGACACGAAGCGGTGTTGTCGAGTTTACTTCTACAACGACTTATACAACGCCTATTACAGCGCTCGAGATCATTATTCCCATTGGTCCACAGTTTCTGATCAATGATGGCGTCGTGGAGCTGTCTTATGAGACAAAAAACTTTGTGGGTAACCCGGCTCACTCTGATCCTCGAACTTTAACCATTAATCACACTCCCGTTCCGGACGATCTGCCCGAGCCAATGTTCCCCGCAGCCACTATACAGGGGTATCTCAATTGCAGTTCTAACCCTCCAGTCTGGGACGGGATTGAGGTCAAGGTACCGCCACTGCCGGCTTTTTGTCAGATTGGTGATGTCTGTGCTGTGGAATGGTTCGGTTATTTAAGTCTGAATGGCAGTGGAACTGTCATTCCGGGTACTTACAAACGAATCGACAAAACATTGTTGAGTGCTCAGGAAATTGCTGTTGGCTTCTCTATCACCGTAGAGCCATTTGTGCCGCATATAGAACCTATGAAAATGCGTGCATCGGGCAAGGCCGTTTATTCAATTTATCGTGGCTTCAGATTGATCGGGTCCTCAAGCAGCGGAGTGGTCAAGATTGACCGGATAATTGCCGGTGAAAACTTGCCGTGCGGTCCTTGAAAGTATTGGTACAAAGCGTCAAACCCTAGCACCGACTTTCGCGACTCGCTGGATAAGGTGCCTTTATGCATGAGAAACGGAGATCACGTCATGAACACCAGAGTAAGAAATACTGCCTTCAATAAACAGGTTCGGTTGCAAGGTAAAGGCCAATTGGATTTGCCCGGTGCCACTATTCCCGACAGAATTCCTGGAGATGGGCGTATTCCGAAGGAAATCTTGGATAAAAACCTGCCGCTGCCTTATACGATTCCTCAGCCACCTGAGGAATACGAGGGCGATACGCTGGACGTCAATCTATACATCAATGGTAGTACAACCCCCGTCCAGCTTTTATTCGATCATGAGCTGGGTCCAGTTGCCGGTCGCCTCTGGCCCCTGCCGCTCGAGATACCACTGACCCGGCTTGTAGAATTGCGAACACCGGAAACGCCCACCGAATATGTCCTTGAATACATCATCCAGGCCGGAGGCACTAACCCGACTCCGGCCGATACCACCCAATACCGCATCGACAGGACCTATCCTTACAAGGTCAAGGAACCAGCCTCGGACCTGTCGCCACCCGCGATCGCTTTTCCCGCAGATTTGCCACACGATCGGGAGATCGATGATGTCTACCTGGGCTCCCACCCTGGCGGTATCGACGTCAGAATCACGCTCGCAAGGTTGAATGCCGAAGCGACAGACGTTTGTGATATTTACTTTGGCATCACGACCGATCCGGACTATGCCACGCCCGTTCTGAAAGATGTGGTTGTTCCGCCGACCGGGTTTATCAACATTCCTCTCAGTATTCTCAGTGCTCTGAAGGATGGGGTGAATACGCTGACGTTCACGGTCAAGGATCGGGCGGGCAATATCAGTCGCAGGTCAAGAGCCGATACGCGAGTGGTCAGGCACCTTGCTCCCCCTGTGGCGGAGAAACCTGTTGTTCCGCTGGCAGATGGCAAGGATGGCGATACTTTGATTAATGTGGCGGATTGCGTGACTGGGGTCACCGTCGACGTGCCCGTTCCGCAACCCAGCGCGCCTTCCGACTCCATCAGGGTCTATTGGGGCAGTACGCAAGCAGGTTCCGAGCAACCTGTGGGCGCCAATACGATGCTGGTCTTTCCGGTGGATTACGCAATCATCAAAGCAGAATACGGTGTCACTGACGGGCCCGTTCCAACGAATGTCCGTTATGAAATGTTCCGGGGAGCTGGCGCGCCGATTGCCAAGGAAGACACCGATATCGACGTCGATATCTTCCAGGATGGTCCCCCAAATCGCGATGAGCCGAGTGACGTCAATCCGGACTTTGAGTTGCCACGACTGGTTTCTTCTCAAGGCGTCGATAACATCCTCGACGATAACGACCATGGCGAGGATGCGGACATCTTCGTAAAACTCTACGCCGCCCCTCCTGCCGAATCCGCGCTGTCAGTCACCGTGTTTTATGACGATGTACCGTTAACGCCGGATATCCTGTTGCAGCCTGGCGATGAGGGAAAGGAACTGGGGCCTGTTGTGGTGCCATGGAGTCTTATCGAGTTGAAACAAAACGCAACTATCAAGACCAAGTGGAGACTTTCCCGGATTGGCGGGAACAACCCGGTATTTTCGAGAGAAGAGGATGTTGTTGTAAACATCACAAAAATCGACTTGCCGGCCCCGGTGGTAAACGGTCTGTTCAGGAACCGGATTTCCTGCGCGACATTGAACTTCCCACCGACTGGGGATGGTACTGCTCGACGCAATCTCAAAGTGACTGTGCCGCAAAGTCCTTCAATGGTTGTCGGGCGTACCGTGACTTTGACTTGGGAAGGGTTCTCGGATGCAAACGCTACCGTTCCTATTCCGGGAACCCGCGTGCAAGTAATTGACAGACCGGTTCCGGATCCTGTTGTAGATATGGAGTTTGAAATCGGCGTATACGCAACTCATCTGAAACCTGTATCAGGAGGCTGGGGCAAACTGACCTACACAATCTCCAGCGTTATACCGGAATCGACACCTGCCATTCACGGCGTATTCCTGCTCAATAACGAAGGTCAATTTTGTGAGGAAGTCAACCCTTGATTGACGTGTGAATCAATGGGGGCGTGTATTCGTTTCACGCCCTCATGTTCACATCTGCGTTTTGATCTTCGTGTGCATAGAGTTATCGCTCATGAAATAAGGATAAGTCCTACAGATAACAAAGTAATTGCTCTATAGCCTTGCGCCCCTTCAGAAACGAGATGCAGGCATCTCGTCGTATTCGATCGTTTATTTTTCGGAGCAGGTGACCAGTATGTATTTACGTTCGTTCCATGGCTTTTCATTGAAAGGATTGTGCTTGCCATTCCTGGTGATCTCTCCCTTTGCCAGTGCAGCACCCGTAGTAGGAGGCACCGCGAACGTCAATACAGGGGATGCCATCGAACGCTGGGATCTCACTCAAAATGCCACGCTGAACGTCAACAATGCCGAGACCCTGGCAATCACCGCCAACCGCTCGACGGTGAATGTCAACGCTGGTAGCCGAACTCAGGGTATCAGTGCCACCAACAACTCGACGGTCAATCTGAGCGGCGCCAACCTGTCGAGCGTAGGTGCCCGAGCGGGTTTGCAGCTTGTCTCAAGTCTGGGCAACGTCGACAACAGCACGATCAATGCGGACAGAATCGGCCTGTCGGCGGCGCGCGTGTCCGGCACGCAGGCGGGCTCGACAGCCAATGTCACCAATAACAGCATCATCACCGGCGTGACCGCTGGCGCCCTGGCCACCTCCCACAGCCTGATCAATGTCGCCGACTCGACCCTTGAGGGAACCGGCCCTTCGGGTTATGGCCTGTGGCTGCAGAGTGCTGATGCCGTTGCCAGAAACAGTACCCTCACGGGTGCTCGGAACGGTGTCTTCATCGCGCTGGATGTAACGGGCGTAGCACCCGCCACGTTGAATCTGGACAACACCACTGTTCAGGGTAAAAACGGTTCCGCCATTCTGGTGGATTTCGCTAATGTCGAGCGGACCACCGCGACATTGACACTCTCCAACTCCAGACTTCTGGCGAGCAACAACACCTTGGTTGAGGTCAGGGGCGGTTCCGATGTCTCGATGACCGTCAACAGCAGCACACTCAACGGCGATATCGTGACGGAGGCGGGCAGCACGTTCGGGCTGACCTTGCAGAACAGTTCGGTGCTGACTGGCCGCCTTGGAAACGTGGCCAACGCCACGATCAACGACAACTCACAATGGGTGCTGGTGGACAACAGCCAAGTCGGAAATCTTGTGCTCAATGGCGGTTCCGTCAAATTCGGGGCAGACAACGCGTTCTATCAACTGGATGTGACCAATCTGTCCGGCAACGGCCGTTTCATCATGGGTACCGATCTGGCGACCGGCCAGACCGATTTGCTCAACGTCACCGGCACAGCCAGCGGTTCGCACGAATTGCTCATCGACAGCAGCGGTACGGAACCGCCTGCGGGTCAGCCAGTGACGGTGGTCAAGACCAACGGTGGCTCCGCACAATTTTCGCTGCAGGGCAATGTCGTCGATCAAGGCGCGTATTCCTACGCATTGGCCAAGAGTGGCAACGACTGGATTCTCGACCCGACCTCTCGCATTGTCAGCCCGGGCGCACGCTCGGTACTGGCCCTGTTCAATACGCCGCTGCCGACCTGGTATGGCGAGCTGACCTCGTTGCGCAGCCGGATGGGTGAGTTGCGTTTCAATGGCGGGCAGGGCGGCGCCTGGGGACGGACCTATGGCAATCAATATCAGATCGCTGACGGATCCGGTGTCGGCTACCGGCAGAGTCAGGTGGGGTTCACCCTGGGGGCTGACACCATCCTGCCGGTAGGGGACGGTCAGTGGCTGGTTGGTGTGATGGGCGGCCACAGCAAGTCCGACCTCGATCTGGATGCGGGCACGTCGGGCAATGTCGACAGTTACTACCTGGGCACCTACGCCACCTGGCTGGATGCAAGCGGTTACTACGCCGATGCAGTGTTGAAAGTGAACCGGTTTCGCAACGAAGCGAAGGTCAGCCTGAGCGACGGCGCCCGGGCCAAAGGTGACTATGACAACACGGGGGTAGGCGGATCGGTGGAATTCGGTCGGCACATCAAGCTTGACGACGGTTATTTCGTCGAGCTGTTCACCAAGTGGTCGACTGTGGTCATTCAAGGCAAGGACTTTTCGCTGGACAACGATTTGCAGGCAGACGGTGGCCGCGCACGTTCACTCCTCGGTGAAGCGGGTGTGACGGCGGGTCGCAACTTCAAACTGAACAATGACGTTGAACTGCAACCTTATCTGCGGGTGGGTGGCGGCTATGAGTTCGCCAAAAACAACGAAGTGAAGGTCAATGACAACGTGTTCAAGAACGATCTTTCCGGGGCTCGGGGAATGGTCGGAGCCGGTATCGCGGCATCGGTATCGAAAAACCTGCAAATGCATGCCGACTATGAATACAGCCACGGCAAGAACTTCCGTCAACCCGCCGGATTGACCCTGGGCTTGCGATACGCGTTCTGATCGGCGTCCTGGAAATGAGAGAAGGAGGCTTCGGCCTCCTTTTCTTTTAGATGGCTAACTGGCCTGGCGTCGATCAATCAGCATGGACCCCTGCGGGATGACGGTGGACGCGGAATTCGCCGCGTAGGTGGTGTTGGCAGGGCTTTAAAGTCGACTCGCAGATTGACGTTTCTAATTGTGTCCTCATCCCGATTTTCGAGTGTGGCGCTAATAGTGCCACTGAAAATGGAATTGTCAGCGTCGAATGCGAGTTCAGCTATTCCAATGCTGTTGGTATAGGCGACTGGTTTGTCGGGTGTAGAACTATCGACAAAAAGTACACGGACGCTGGTAGAGTCGGGCAACAATCCATATTTGCCGTCCGCGAGACCCTTGGTAAAAGAAACCTTGAGTTCCTTGGTTTCGTATTTCGGAGCTGCCCCCCTCTGTGTGGCCTGCATGACGTGCGCCACACCAAGAGGCGGGGGGTAGTGCGCCTCAGAAAGTACAACCAAACCGGCCTCGAAATCCTCCGTTCCATTGATTGTTCCTTTACATGTGCCTGCCATCACTGATTGGTGTGTCACTTTTGCTATTGCGTTCATAAAAACATCCTCGGCTGTCATGACAAGTGATATCTCGCCACTCAATAGAGGCGGGATAGCCTATGAGATGCCAGCCGGGCGAAGCTGTAAACTGTCAGACTTGACAGGTATACAACGCCGTTTTCATGTGATTTTTTATTGGCGTCGATTCTTGTGTTGCTGAATGACCTTCAACCAAACAACCCTGCCGCAATATTGATCGAGAAGCCCAGAATCGCCGTGTTGAACACAAACCCGATCAATGACTGTGCCAGCACGATCTTGCGAATGTCGCGGGTAGCGACGCCGACATCGGCAGTCTGCACCGCCACGCCGATGGTGAACGAAAAGTAAAGGAAGTCCCAATAATTGGGTGTGGTCAGGCCTTCGGCAAAACGCAGGGCTGGTTCCTTGCCGTCCCAGGTGTAAAACAGGCGCGCGTAGTGCACACAGAAGATCACCCCGATCACCAGCCATGACCCCACCACGGTGACGGCAGTGAAAGCGTAATGCAGCAGTTTGCGATGGGTATCCAGATCCTTGGTACCTGCCAGTTCAAGCGTGATGGCGGCCAGACTGGCCAACGCCGCGATACACACCACGAACAGCACCAGTCCGGCATTTTCGTCTTCGACGACGGCGATACGCTTGACGTCTGGCGCCTTGGCGCGAACGGTCAGCCAGAACATCAGGATCAAATAAGTCCAGACGCCGGCATTCCAGCCGATGAGGATTTTGCTGACGATGGAGTCGGCAGGAACCAGCAGGCCGGAGGCAAGGCCGACCAGGGCGGCAGCGGACAGGCGAGGGTGGGTGCGGGCGAGAAAGCGCATGGGGACTCACAGTGATGATCAATCCCTGCACCTTAGCGCACGCAACCGTGCTTTTGTAGGAGCTGCCGCAGGCTGCGATCTTTTGAGTCTTTTTTATCAAGATCAAAAGATCGCAGCCTTCGGCAGCTCCTACAGTGGGATCAGTGGTGTCTGGTGAAGCGTTGTACGAGCTTCATCACCACCACGAAGAACAACGGCACGAAGATCACCGCCAGGGTTGCGGTGATCATCCCTCCGATCACCCCGGTACCGATTGCCTGCTGGCTTGCCGAGCTGGCGCCGGTGGCGATGGCCAACGGCACCACGCCCAGGATGAACGCCAGCGAAGTCATCACGATCGGCCGCAGGCGCAGGCGCGCTGCCTGCAGCGTCGCATCGATCAGATCGTGGCCCTCGTCATACAGGCTCTTGGCGAATTCGATGATCAGGATTGCGTTCTTCGCCGACAGACCGATGATGGTAATCAGCCCGACCTTGAAGAACACATCGTTGGGCATGCCGCGCAAGGTCACCGCCAACACTGCGCCGAGCACACCTAGCGGCACCACCAGCAGCACCGAGGTCGGAATCGACCAGCTCTCGTACAGCGCCGCCAGGCACAGGAACACGATCAGCAGCGACAGACCGAGCAGGATCGGCGCCTGGCTGCCGGACAACCGCTCCTGCAATGACAGCCCGGTCCATTCCTGACCCAGACCTTTCGGCCCCTGAGCGACCAGCCGTTCAATCTCCGCCATTGCTTCACCGGTGCTGTGGCCAGGCGACGGTTCGCCGGAAATCGCAATCGCCGGATAACCGTTATAACGGGTAAGTTGCGCCGGGCCTTGCGTCCACTTGGCCTGAACGAACGCCGACAGCGGCACCATGTGCCCGGCGTTATTGCGCACATGCATTTTCAGCAAATCATCGACCTGACTGCGCTGATCGCCTTCGGCCTGTACCACCACCCGCTGCATGCGCCCCTGATTGGGGAAGTCATTGATGTAGGAGGAACCCACGGCGGTAGACAACACGTTGCCGATGTCGGCGAACGACACGCCCAATGCGTTGGCCTGTTTGCGGTCCACTTCCAGCTGTACCTGCGGCGCTTCGGCCAGCGCGCTTTCGCGCACGTTCATCAGCACCGGGCTTTTTTCTGCGGCGGCGAGCAGTTCAGTGCGCGCCTGCATCAG
The DNA here is from genome assembly GCF_024748795.1 of Pseudomonas sp. B21-051. Taxonomy (NCBI): domain Bacteria; kingdom Pseudomonadati; phylum Pseudomonadota; class Gammaproteobacteria; order Pseudomonadales; family Pseudomonadaceae; genus Pseudomonas; species Pseudomonas sp. B21-051. The sequence goes on along the minus strand of NZ_CP087166.1, from coordinate 3,102,260 downwards.
TGTGGCGTGACCGAGACCGCCGCGATCCTGCAGACGGAATTCGAAGCCGCTCGACGTCCCCAGGCCGTCAACCGGCGGCGGCAACACCGCGAACGCGATGGCATCCTTGATCTGACTCAGGGCGATATTGGCGCGGTCGGCAATCGAAGTAGCCGAATCGTCGCTGCCGCGCTCCGACCAGTCCTTGAGGGTGGTGAACGCCAGCGCCGCATTCTGCCCGCTACCGGAGAAGCTGAAGCCGAGAATCACCGTGCTGTCGCCCACCCCCGGTTCACTGGCGTTGTGCGCTTCGATCTGCTCGACCACCTGCACCGTACGGTTCTTGCTTGCACCCGGCGGCAACTGGATATCGGTGATGGTGTACCCCTGATCCTCAACCGGCAGGAACGAGGAGGGCAGGCGTGCAAAGCACAAGCCCATACCGATCAGCAGCACGCCGTAGATCAGCAGATAACGTCCGCTGCGCTTCAGGGCGTAGCCGACCCAGCCTTGATAGCGATCGGTCAGTTGCTCGAAGCGGCGGTTGAACCAGCCGAAGAATCCGCTCTTCTGGTGGGGCTCGCCCTTGGCAATCGGCTTGAGCAGCGTGGCGCACAGTGCAGGCGTCAGAGTCAGGGCGAGGAATGCCGAGAACAGGATCGAAGTCGCCATCGACAGCGAGAACTGTCGGTAAATCACGCCCACCGAACCCTGCATGAACGCCATCGGGATGAATACCGCCACCAGCACCAGGGTAATACCGATGATCGCCCCGGTAATCTGTTTCATGGCCTTGCGCGTAGCCTCCTTCGGCGACAGGCCTTCAGTGGCCATGATCCGCTCGACGTTCTCCACCACGACGATGGCGTCGTCCACCAGAATGCCGATCGCCAGCACCATGCCGAACATGGTCAGAACGTTGATCGAGAAACCCAGCGCGAGCATGGTGGCGAAGGTGCCCATCAGGGCCACCGGCACCACCAGCGTCGGGATCAGCGTGTAGCGGATGTTCTGCAGGAACAGGAACATCACCGCAAACACCAGCAGCATCGCTTCACCGAGGGTGTAGACAACCTTGGTGATCGAGACTTTGACGAACGGCGAGGTGTCGTACGGAATTTTGTATTCGACGCCGGCCGGGAAGTAGCGCGACAGCTCGTCCATCTTCGCCCGGATCAATGTGGCGGTCGCCAGCGCATTGGCCCCAGGCGCCAACTGCACGCCGACGGCGGTGGACGGCTTGCCGTTCAGGCGCGTGCCGAACTGGTATTCCTGACTGCCGACTTCGACCCGTGCCACATCGCCGATGCGCACGGTGGAGCCGTCGGGGTTGGCCTTGAGCACGATGTCGGCGAATTCTTCCGGCGTCGACAACTGACCCTTGACCAGAATGGTCGCGGTGATTTCCTGCGTAGACGGGTTGGGTAAATCGCCGATGCTGCCTGCCGAAACCTGCGCGTTCTGCGCGACGATGGCCGCGTTGACGTCAGCTGGCGTCAGGTTGAAACCGATCAGCTTCTGCGGGTCGATCCAGATCCGCATCGCCCGTTCGGCGCCGTACAGCTGCGCCTTGCCGACGCCGTCGATGCGTTTGATCTCGTTCATCACGTTGCGAGCCAGATAATCACTGAGCGCCACGTCATCGAGCTTGCCGTCGCTGGAGGTCAGGGTGATCAGCAGCAGGAAACCGGCAGAGACTTTCTCCACCTGCAAACCTTGCTGGTTCACCGCCTGCGGCAGGCGCGACTCGACCACTTTGAGACGGTTCTGCACATCGACCTGCGCCAGTTCCGGGTTGGTGCCTGGCTGGAAGGTGGCCTTGATCGTCGCGCTGCCGAGGCTGCTCTGCGATTCGAAGTACAGCAGGTGATCGGCGCCGTTGAGCTCTTCTTCGATCAGGCTGACCACGCTTTCATCGACGGTCTGCGCCGAGGCGCCAGGGTACACGGCGTAGATTTCGATCTGTGGCGGCGCGACGTCGGGGTACTGCGCCACCGGCAATTGCGGAATGGCCAGCGCACCGGCCAACAGGATGAACAGGGCGACAACCCAGGCGAACACCGGGCGATCGATAAAAAACTGCGGCATAAGAAAGCGTCCTGCTTACTGACCAGAGGTCTGGGCAAGTGGAAGAGGGGTGTCGTCGATCTGCACTTTTTCGCCTGGACGGGCGTGCTGCAGGCCTTCAATGACAATGCGGTCGCCGGGCTTGAGGCCGCCGATGACGATCCAGCGGTCGTTTTGCACCGCGCCCAGTTGCACCGGCTGCTGGGCCACTCGCATCTGCTGGTCGACGGTCAGCACCTGAGCGATACCGGCGCTGTCACGCTGCACTGCACGTTGCGGTACGGTGATGCCGTTCTGCACGGTCGCTTGTTGCAGGCGTACGCGGATGAAACTGCCCGGCAACAGATCGAGATCGGGATTGGGGAACTCGCTGCGCAGGATGATCTGGCCAGTGCCCGGGTCGACCGTGATGTCGCTGAACAGCAACTTGCCCGGCAACGGATAGAGGCTGCCGTCATCCTGAATCAGCGTGGCCTTGACCTGATCCTGACCGACTTCCTGCAATTGCCCGGAGCGGAACGCGCGGCGCAATTCGTTGAGCTCACGGGTCGACTGGGTGAGGTCGGCGTAGATCGGATTGAGCTGCTGAATCAGCGCCAGCGGCGTGGTTTCGTTTTGCCCGACCAGCGCACCTTCGGTGACCAGGGCGCGGCCGACACGCCCGGAAATCGGCGCGGTGACGGTGGCGTAGCCGAGGTTCAGCTTCGCGCGTTCTACCGCAGCCTTATTGGCTGCCACATCGGCGGCGGTTTGCCGGGCATTGGCGCGGGCGTTGTCGTAATCCTGAGCGCTGATGGCCTTGTCGTCGATCAACTGCGCGTAGCGTTGTTCCTGCAGCCTGGCCTGGAAGGCATTGGCCTCGGCCTTGCGCAGCGCGGCTTCGGCGCTATCGAGATCAGCCTTGAATGGCGCCGGGTCGATGCGAAACAGCACGTCGCCCTTCTTCACGTCGCTGCCTTCACGAAAGGTCCGTTGCAACACCACACCGGCCACCCGGGCGCGCACCTCGGCGATGCGCGGGGCGGCGATACGCCCGCTCAGTTCGCTGCTGATCGACAGGGGGCGGGCCTCGATGGTCTCGATGCGCACGGTGGCCGGCGGCGCTTCTTCTTCGGCCTTCGAGGACGAATCACAGGCGCTCAGCAACAGCGCAGCGGCGATGAGGCCGAGCCCGGCCAGCAGATTTTTCGACATGTACCACCCCCAATATTGAAGCCCGCATCCTAAGGCCAGACGCCGAGGGTAGCGGTGAAGCTTTGTAGGCGCTGTGTGAAATTGTGTAAGGGTTTTACTCAGTGACGGGTGAGGGCGTATATCCTTTACGCCTTGAATTCTTTTGTGACGGTTGGACCGCTTTCGCGAGCAGGCTCGCTCCCACACAGGTTTTGTGATCGACGCAAAATCAAGGTGGGAGCGAGCCTGCTCGCGAAGAGGGTCTGACATCCACCACAGCAATATCTGGAACACCCCCATGCCCAACATCCTCCTGGTCGAAGACGACACCGCCCTCGCCGAACTGATTTCCAGCTACCTGGAGCGCAACGGCTATTCCGTCAGCGTGATCGGCCGTGGTGACCACGTGCGTGAGCGGGCACGGATCAATCCGCCCGATCTGGTGATCCTCGACCTGATGCTGCCGGGCCTCGACGGCTTGCAAGTCTGCCGCTTGCTGCGGGCCGATTCGGCGACGCTGCCGATCCTGATGCTGACCGCGCGCGACGACAGCCACGATCAGGTGCTGGGCCTGGAAATGGGCGCCGACGATTACGTCACCAAACCCTGCGAGCCACGGGTTCTGCTGGCCCGGGTGCGTACTTTGCTGCGGCGCAGCAGCCTCGGTGAACCGATGACGGTCAATGACCGGATTGTGATGGGCAATCTGTGCATCGACTTGTCCGAGCGCACCGTGACCTGGCGCGAGCAACCGGTGGAGCTGTCCAGCGGCGAATACAATTTGCTGGTGGTGCTGGCCCGGCATGCCGGTGAAGTGCTGAGCCGCGACCAGATCCTGCAACGCCTGCGCGGCATCGAGTTCAACGGCACCGACCGCTCGGTGGACGTGGCGATCTCCAAGCTGCGGCGCAAGTTCGACGACCACGCCGGCGAGGCGCGCAAGATCAAGACGGTATGGGGCAAGGGCTACCTGTTCAGCCGCTCCGAGTGGGAATGCTGAGCTGATGTTCAGAATTCTCTTTCGCCTGTATCTGGTGACGATCGTCTCCTACAGTGCGGCGATCTATCTGGTGCCGGATCTGGTGATCATGGCGTTCCGCGAGCGCTTCATCACTTACAACCTCGACTATTCGCGCGGCCTGCAATCGCTGATCACCCGGCAGTTTCACTCGGTGCCGCAGGATCAGTGGCCGGCACTGGCGCAGTCGATGGACAAGGACTTCCAGCCGCTGCACATCGATCTGGCGCGCATCGACGACGCCGGGTTCACCGCCGCAGAGCAGGTGCGTTTGCGCGCAGGGGAAAACGTGGTGCGCATTGGCGATTGGGGCTGGCGCACCTTGGCGGTCACGCCGCTGAACGATGACGTCGCCGTGCAAATGGTGGTGCCGCCGGATCCGCTGGACGTCAATCTGTTGTACTGGAGCATCAACGTGCTGATCGGCGCGAGCATGCTCGCCTGCCTGCTGCTGTGGATTCGCCCGCACTGGCGCGATCTGGAACGTCTCAAGGGTGCTGCCGAACGCTTCGGCAAGGGGCATCTGAACGAGCGCACGCAAATCCCCGCCAGTTCCAACATCGGCAGCCTGGCCAACGTGTTCGACACCATGGCCGGCGACATCGAAAATCTGCTCAATCAGCAGCGCGACCTGCTCAATGCGGTGTCCCATGAGTTGCGTACACCGCTGACCCGTCTGGACTTCGGTCTGGCCCTGGCGCTATCGGATGACTTACCGGCGACCAGTCGCGAGCGCCTGCAAGGGCTGGTTGCGCACATTCGCGAACTGGATGAGTTGGTGCTGGAATTGCTGTCTTACAGCCGTCTGCAGAACCCGGCGCAATTGCCCGAACAGGTTGAGGTTTCGCTGGATGAGTTCATCGACAGCATTCTGGGCAGCGTCGATGAAGAGCTGGAATCACCGGACATCGTCATTGATGTGTTGCTGAATGGTCAGCTCGAACGCTTTTCGCTGGATCCGCGCCTGACTGCCCGGGCGATCCAGAATCTGCTGCGCAATGCCATGCGCTATTGCGAAAAACGCATTCAGATTGGCGTGCAGGTCACCCCTGATGGCTGCGGGATCTGGGTCGACGATGATGGCATTGGCATCCCGGATGACGAGCGCGAGCGGATTTTCGAACCGTTCTATCGCCTCGATCGCAGTCGTGATCGGGCTACTGGTGGGTTTGGCCTGGGTCTGGCCATCAGCCGTCGGGCGCTGGAGGCGCAAGGCGGGACGTTGACGGTGGAGAGTTCGCCATTGGGTGGGGCGAGGTTCAGATTGTGGTTGCCCACTGCCAGCTGAGCATCAAGCCCCTGTAGGAGCTGTCGAGTGAAACGAGGCTGCGATCTTTTGATCTTGTTCTTGAAATCAGAATCAAAAGATCGCAGCGTGCCGCAGCTCCTACTGGGAGTGGCGTGTTGCTCAGAGGAGTTGGTTTGACTGAATCAGGCCAACCCCGGCCGTCTGCATTCGTTCCATCGCCGTCGCCCGTGATCCATCCATATCAATGGCGCGACAGGCATCCAGCACTACAAACGCGTTGAACCCCTCCGCCCGCGCATCCAGCGCCGAGAACATCACACAGAAGTCCAGCGCCAGGCCGACCATGTACACCGTATCGATACCGCGTTCTTTCAGGTATCCGGCCAGACCGGTGGTGGTGCGCCGGTCCGCCTCGAGAAACGCCGAATAGCTGTCGATGTCCGGATTGCAGCCCTTGCGGATGATCAGTTGCGCGTGAGGCAGATCCAGCTTCGGATGAAACTCGGCACCGGACGTGCCTTGCACGCAATGATCCGGCCAGAGGGTCTGCTCGCCGTAGGGCAACTGAATGACCTCATACGGTTTGCGTCCGGGATGACTGGAGGCAAATGACGCGTGGCCGGTCGGGTGCCAGTCCTGGGCAATGATCACTTGTTTGAACAAGCCGCTGAGGCGATTGATCAGCGGGACAATCAGATCGCCTTCGGGGACGGCCAGTTGGCCGCCCGGGGTGAAGTCGTTCTGCACGTCAATGACCAGCAGGGCGCTGCGGGGTGAAATCTGCATCGATGCTTCCTCCTTGGATAATCACGCGCTCAGCATAATGGCAGCAGCACTCATGCGCTCAACCGACCGATCAAGCGCTTGGCCAGATCTTCCAGTTCCGGCGCCGGGTTGTGCCCGATCAACATCCACGCATGCTCACCTTCGGTCCAGTACACCACGTTCATTTCATGCCGTCGTTCGTGCGCCAATGGCCGGCTGCCGCTGTTGGAGCGGGTCACGCACAAGGCCAGCGGCCCATGTCTGGCGTCCAGATAGGTGAGTTGCGCAATCGGTACGCCGTCGTACTCGAGCATTTGTGCGCGCTTGAGTTCGGCACCCGGCAACTTCAGTAGCGCCGGTGACAGGTTCAGGCCGAGCCGCGCGTCCACCGTACGCAATTGCGCGCGTTGGCTGGCCTCGTCGCTCGGCAAATGATCGAGCGTTTGCGGCACATACAGCGCCATGTAGTCGCCAACCAGGGCGCGCCAGTTATGCGCTGGCTGTGACTGCCAGGCGAGAAACAGACGATCAGCCAATACACCGCCAGCCAGCAGACTCGCGGCGGCCGCACCGATAAACCAGCGTCGACTCAGGCCAGGCCGCTGAGGGGCGGGGATGGCATTGAGGCGCGCCTGCAAACGTTCCAGCGGTGCCTGTTGCGCCAGTTCGTCATAGGCATCCTTGTAAGGCAAGCTGCTGCGTTCGAACCATTGCACGCGCAGGCTGAGCAACGGGTCGTCGGCAATCGCGCTGTCGAGTTGGGCGCGATACGCGGGGTCCAGCTCGTCGTCGAGGTAGGCCACCAGTTGTTCGTCGGAGGGCTTGTTCATGGGTGGTCACCTCCGGTGGTTTTCGGCACCGCTTGCAGCGGCGGGTACTCGGCCAGTTTCAGGCGCGCGGTGGCCAGACGGCTCATCACGGTACCGATCGGCACTTGCAGGATCTCGGCGACTTCGCGATAGGACAGGCCTTCGACGTAAGCCAGGTACACGGTTTCACGCTGGGTTTCCGGCAACGCATCGACCCGGCGAATCACCTGCGCCGCCATCACGTGAGTTTGTGCGGCGTATTCGCCGTCGAACGCCAGTTGCCCGTCGGCATCGACTTGTCCCGCACCCTGACGCACCCGACGCGCGCGCACTTCGTTGAGCCAGATCGAATGCAGGATGCTCAGCAACCAGCGATCCATGCGCGTGCCGGCCACATATTGGCCGGCACGCTCCAGCGCCCGTACACACGTGGCCTGCACCAGATCCTCGGCCACGTGCCGATTGCGCGACAGCAGCAGGCCGTAGCGCCACAGCCGTGCCAGATGCTGTCCGAGTTCCGCCCTGAATGCCTGATCGCTGACGATGATGGCGTTCCTTTATCTATGTCAGGTTTTCGATGAATCGTTGATGGCTTCAGCCAGGTCCTGGTATTCCTCGCAGGATGTGCCGCAAATCGATTTGATCTGCTGCAACTGCTCCTGCGCCAGGTCGACGCGGCCTTTGATCACATAGGCCTCGCCGAGGTATTCACGCACTTGCGCGTACTGCGGATCGAGTTTCACCGATTGCAGGTAATAGCCGATGCCTTCATCGGTACGCCCCAGTTTTCGTGTGGCGTAACCGCGATAGTTGAGGGCTTTGGCGGTGTTCGGTTGTTTCAGGGTGTCGAGCAGGGCCAGGGCCTCTTCGTAGCGACCGTCCTTGGCCAATCTGTAGGCGTAATCGGTACGATCGGCATCCGGTACGGCGCTACTGGTCTGCAGCACGCATTTCTGCGATTTGCTGTCCCAGACCTGGCCTTTGGGGCAGTTGGGTTTCTGCACGGGCGCACTTTCATCACCGTTGGCAAACGCCATCGACGCAGACAGTGCGGTCACAAGCAGCAACGGGGCGGCGAACATAACGGAACGGATAGTCATGGGCAAGGCTCCACTGAGGGTTATGTTTCACTTTGAACACCACAGCCCGGCATTTTATTCATTGCTTTGTCAGGCTCTGTTCAAGGTACGCGCAAATCTCGGCGTTATGCTCGGGAACGCCTGCCGTCCATCCAGCGCTTTGCCATCACCCGGCGCTGACACATGAGGAACTGCCATGAAAGATCAGGTCCATCACTCCGCTGCTGCCGGCTACAAGACTGCCGCCGACACCTACATCAAGGGCCGCCCGGACTACCCGCCGCAGGTCAGTCAGTGGCTGACGCAGACGTTGGGTCTGGACAGTCACAAGACTGTCATCGATCTGGGCGCCGGTACCGGCAAGTTCACCGGACGGCTGGCGGCCACCGACGCGCAGGTGATCGCCGTGGAGCCGGTGGCGCAGATGCTGGAAAAACTTTCCGCTGCCTGGCCGCAGGTGTTGGCGGTGAGCGGCACCGCGACCGATCTGCCACTGCCCGACGCTTCGGTGGATGCAGTGGTCTGCGCACAGGCGTTCCATTGGTTCGCCACCCCGGAAGCCCTGACGGAAATCGCCCGCGTGCTCAAGCCTGGCGGCAGACTCGGGCTGATCTGGAACCTGCGCGATACGCAGGTCAGCTGGGTACCGAAACTCGACGCTATCGTCAATGCGCTGGAAGGGGACACGCCGCGTTATTACACCGGCCAGTGGCGTCAGGCGTTTCCGCATCCGGCGTTCGGGCCGTTGCAGTTGCAGCAGTTTCATCACGGGCACACCGGCTCGCCGGAAGACGTGATCTTCAATCGGGTGCGCTCCACCAGTTTCATTGCGGCCTTGCCGCAGGCGCAGCGCGACAAGGTCGATGAGCAGATCCGCGCGCTGATTGCCTCGGAGCCGGCGTTGCGTGGCCGGCATGTGCTGACAGTGCCTTATGAGACGGCGGCGTATGTGGCGGTGAAGGGCGGTTAGATTCTTTGCTGCACATACAAAACCCTGTAGGAGCTGCCGCAGGCTGCGATCTTTTGATCTTCAAAGTCAAAAGATCGCAGCCTTCGGCAGCTCCTACACGGATTGATGGCACCTACCTGACCTTGTGGCAGTCAGTCCCGCATTTGGCCGAACCGCCATCGTGATGCCTTGTTATAGTTCGGGCCTCATTTTCTGCCCGGTAAAGGATCACTGCCATGACTCAATACACCGCCTTCAGCGTCGAACTGGCCGACAACATCGCGCATGTGCAGATCAATCGCCCGGAAAAGATCAACTCGATGAACGCCGCGTTCTGGAGCGAGATCGTCGAGATTTTCCAGTGGATCGATGACACCGATGAGGTGCGGGTGGTGGTGCTGAGCGGCAACGGCAAACACTTTTCCTCCGGCATCGACCTGATGATGCTCGCTGGCGTCGCCAACGAACTGGGCAAGGACGTCGGCCGTAACGCGCGCCTGCTGCGGCGCAAGATCCTCACCCTGCAAGCCTCGTTCAACGCCGTCGACAACTGCCGCAAACCGGTACTGGCGGCGATTCAGGGCTATTGCCTCGGCGGTGCGATCGACCTGATCGCCGCGTGCGACATGCGCTACGCTGCCGAAGACGCACAATTCTCGATCAAGGAAATCGATATCGGCATGGCCGCCGATGTTGGCACTTTGCAACGGTTGCCACGGATCATCGGTGACGGCATGCTGCGTGAACTGGCTTACACCGGGCGTACCTTTGGCGCCGAAGAGGCGCGCAGCATCGGTCTGGTCAATCGCGTTTACGCTGACAAGGAGCTGCTGCTTGAAGGCGTGATGGACATTGCTCGCGACATTGCCAGCAAATCGCCAATCGCGGTCACCGGCACCAAGGAAATGATCAGCTACATGCGCGATCATCGCATCGACGACGGCCTCGAATACGTTGCCACCTGGAACGCCGCCATGTTGCAATCCACCGACTTGCGCGTGGCCATGGCCGCCCATATGAGTAAACAGAAACCCGAATTTCTGGATTGAGAAACCATGACAGCTCGCTGGACCACTGCAGTACTGGACACCGATCAACCCGGCGGCTGGGCCGTGGCGCGCAGCCCCGAAGGCTTTCTGTTCGATGACAACGGCGCGCTGTTCCCGCGGGAATGGCTCAAGCGTCAAGACCTGTCAGTCCTCGCCGAACATGGCATCGGCCATCTTGATGGCGAGCCGGTGTATCTGCTGGAGCTGCGCAGTTCCAGCGACGTGCCGGGCTGCAACTGGAAAGGTCTGCGGGCGTTCATGCTCGAAGGCGATCACACGATTTACAAAGTGCTGGGTTATGCCGCGCAGATCGGTACCTGGGCGCGTGAACATCGCTTTTGCGGCAACTGTGGGCAGGCGATGACGCAGGTGCCGCGTGAGCGAGCGATGTATTGCCAGCCGTGCGACCTGCGCAGTTATCCACGGATTTCGCCGAGCATGATCGTGCTGATCACGCGCGGAGACGAGATTTTGCTGGCGCGTTCACCGCGTTTCGTCACCGGGGTCTACAGCACGCTGGCCGGGTTCGCCGAGCCGGGCGAGTCGGCGGAGGATTGCCTGATTCGCGAAGTACGCGAGGAAGTCAGCATCGAAGTGAAGAACATCCAGTACATGGGCAGCCAGTGCTGGCCGTTCCCGCATTCGATGATGCTCGGCTTCCATGCCGAATATGCCGGGGGCGAGATCGTCTGTCAGGAGGACGAGATCGAGGACGCCCAATGGTTCAACGTGCACGATCTGCCGCCGTTGCCGGCGTCAAAATCGATTGCCCGTTACCTGATCGACGTCTACGTGGCGCGCCGCTTAGGCCACGCTGAACCAGTGTTGCCAGGCTAGGCGCACGGTCAAACCCAATACCACGGTGATGAACACCGGACGAATGAACTTGGCGCCGCCGCTGATCGCGGTGCGCGCCCCGAAGAATGCGCCGACCATCACCGACAGGCCCATGCTCAGGCCGATGATCCAGTCCACTTGCCCGGAAAACACGAATACCGACAACGCCGCGATGTTGCTGACGAAGTTCATGCTGCGCGCCACACCGCTGGCCTTGACCAGGTCGATCGGGTAGAGCAGCAGGCTGCTGACGGTCCAGAACGCACCCGTGCCAGGGCCAGCCACGCCGTCGTAGAAACCGAGGCTGAAGCCTTGGGTCGATTGCCATTTCTTCTTGATCGGCGCGTCGCTGTCCAGCGGCGCTTTGGGCGTGCCGCCGAACAACAGATACAGGCCACAGGCGAAGACGATCGCCGGCAGCATCTTGTTCAGCCATTCCGCCGGCAGGTAGTGCGCGACGATGGCACCGGTGAGCGCACCGACCAGGGTGCCGACGATCGCGTGCATCCACTGTCGAGGGTGGAACAGTTTGCGTCGGTAGAAGGTGAAACTGGCGGTGGCCGAGCCGAAAGTCGAACTCAGTTTGTTGGTGCCCAGCACCAGGTGCGGTGGCAGGCCGGCAGTGAGCAGCGCCGGGGTGGTCAACAGACCGCCGCCGCCGGCAATGGCGTCGATGAAACCGGCAATGAAAGCGACAAGGGCCAGAACGGCCAGGGTGGTGAGGTCAACGCTGAGTTCGAAAGGCATGGAATCGGCTTATTCGGCAGGGCGCAGAAGGGCTGCGGGGAAGGGCTGACATGTTACTCATTTCCAAGTGTTGCGGCGACCCGTAAAGCCCCATCGCTGGTAAGCCAGCTCCCACAGAGATCTCTAGTGAACACAAATTTTGCGAACATACCGGAAACCTGTGGGAGCTGGCTTGCCAGCGATGAGGTCAGCTCAGACACCAACTATTAAACTGTTGCCCAACCAACACCTCGACAACAAATCACCCTCCAACAACGCAACTCCATCAGCCTCAAGCACAATAAAACCGGGCGCCCGAAGCCTGGCACGCTTGCTGCTCTGTCCCATTGACCTTCCCAATGTCCCGAGGACACGCCAATGAGCAAGCAAGCCGTGAAATTCGCCTACTGGGTGCCGAACGTCAGTGGTGGCCTGGTGGTCAGCAAGATCGAGCAGCGCACCGACTGGGGCATCGACTACAACCGCAAACTGGCGCAACTCGCCGAAGCGGCGGGGTTCGAGTACGCCCTGACGCAGATCCGCTTTACCGCCGGTTACGGTGCCGAGTTCCAGCATGAGTCGGTGGCGTTCAGTCATGCGCTGCTGGCGGCTACCACCAAGCTGAAGGTGATCGCGGCGATTCTGCCGGGCCCATGGCAACCGGCGCTGGCGGCCAAGCAACTGGCGACCATCGATCAACTCACCAGCGGCCGGATTGCGGTGAACATCGTCAGCGGTTGGTTCAAGGGCGAATTCCAGGCCATCGGCGAACATTGGCTGGAACACGACGAGCGCTATCGGCGTTCCGAGGAATTCATTCGCTCGCTGCGCGGGATCTGGAGCCAGGACAACTTCAGCTTTCGCGGCGACTTCTACCGCTTCGACAATTACACCCTCAAACCGAAACCGCTGGGCCGCCCGGAAATCTTCCAGGGCGGCAGTTCCCGTGCGGCACGAGACATGGCCGCGCGGGTTTCGGACTGGTATTTCACCAATGGCAACAGCGTCGAAGGGATCAAGGCGCAGGTCGATGATATCCGGGCCAAAGCAGCGGCCAACAAGCATTCGGTGAAGATCGGCGTCAACGCTTTTGTCATCGCCCGCGACACTGAAGAAGAGGCGCGCGCGGTACTGGCGCAGATCATCGACCAGGCCGACCCGGAAGCGGTGAACGCCTTTGGTGACGCGGCGAAACAGGCGGGCAGGGCGTCGCCGGAAGGTGAGGGCAACTGGGCGAAATCGACGTTCGAGGATCTGGTGCAGTACAACGATGGCTTCAAGACCAACCTGATCGGCACGCCACAGCAGATTGCCGAGCGGATTGTGGCGCTGAAAGCGGTGGGGGTGGATCTGGTGTTGGCGGGGTTTCTGCACTTTCAGGAGGAGGTGGAGTATTTCGGCAAGCGGGTGTTGCCGCTGGTGCGCAAGCTGGAGGCTGAAAGGACTGCCGCAGTAGCCTGAAAAAACACAAAACCCCTGTAGGAGCTGCCGAAGGCTGCGATCTTTTGCCTTTGATTTTTTAAAAGCAAGATCAAAAGATCGCGGCCTTCGGCAGCTCCTACAGGGGGAGTTATGTGGACTTAGAGGTCTAGGTCGGAAAGCCCCGGATGATCATCCGGACGCCGACCCAGCGGCCAATGGAATTTGCGCTCGCTTTCCTTGATCGGCATGTCGTTGATGCAGGCGTAGCGCTGGAACATCAGCCCGTGCTCATCGAACTCCCAGTTTTCGTTGCCGTAGGAGCGGAACCAGTTGCCCGAATCGTCGCGCCATTCATAGGCGTAACGCACGGCAATGCGTGTGTCGGAGTAAGCCCAGAGTTCCTTGATCAAGCGGTAGTCCAGCTCTTTGGCCCATTTACGGGTCAGGAACGCCTTGGCTTCTTCGCGATTGTTGGCGAACTCGGCGCGATTGCGCCATTTGGTATCGAGGGTATAAGCCAGCGATACCCTTTCAGGGTCACGTGAGTTCCAGCCATCTTCGGCCAGACGTACTTTTTCGATAGCCGATTCACGATTGAACGGCGGTAAAGGCGGACGCACTTGGGCAGCAGTCGACATTTTCAGTCTCCCGATCTAATTAACGATTAAACAACGGTTGAGGCTTATTTAAGGCGTTACAGGTCCAATAACTTACGCGCCATGCATTGCGCATTATCAGCGGCACTGTGATCACCCATCACAAGCGCTACGGTAATGGCGCCGTCAATCAGGATCAGCAATTGTCTGGCCAGACGTTGCGGATCTTCGACGCCATGTTCGGTACACAGCTCGCACAGGTAGTCGAGCAGCTTCTGTTTGTGGTCTTTGGCGACCTGGCGCACCGGGTCTTCAGGATCGCCGGTCTCGCCACTGGTATTGATGAAGGCACAGCCGCGGAAGCCTTCCGAGGCGAACCAGCCCTTGAGTACGGTAAACAGGTTGAGCAGACGGTCGGCCGGGGTTTCGGCCTGATCGACGGCGCTACGGTACCAGTGCATCCAGCGCATATCGCGGCGTTGCAGGGCAGCGACGGTCAGCTCCTCCTTGTTGGCGAAGTAGCGGTAGATGCTTTTTCTGGAGACGCCGGCGGTTTTCACCAGAAGATCCATGCCGGTGGCCGCGATGCCACTTTTGTAGATCAACTTTTCGGTGACATCCAGAATGATGTCGCGGGTCGAGGTGTCATTGATTTCGTTCATGTGGCGAACAGTAGAACGATCGTTCTCCTTGGTCAAGCATTGATTTTCAGAGTGCTTTCGCGAGCAGGCTCGCTCCCACAGGGGAATGCATTCGAATGTGGGAGCGAGCCTGCTCGCGAAGGGGACATTACAGACAGTAACAAGACCCGAACCGGTTGATGGTGTAAGCTCTCGGGTTCTTCGGATTCGACCCATTGCGAGCCCTATGCCGTTGCTTTTCAAACGCTCTTTGCTGCCCAAACTGCGCAGCTTTCCGCTGACTCCCGAGGCCGTGACCATTCTGTCCGGCGCCGCCGAGTTCCGTCGTTGCCTGCTGGAGAAAATCGCCGAGGCGACCCGGCGCATCTACATCGTTGCGCTGTATCTGCAGCACGACGAGGCCGGTCAGGAAATCCTCGATGCCTTGCACGCCGCCAAGCTCAAGCGCCCGGAGCTGGAGATCGTCGTGGTGGTTGACTGGCTGCGCGCCCAGCGCGGGCTGATCGGTGCCGGCAAACAGCCGGGCAACTCGGCGTGGTACCAGGAAATGACCCGCACCCATCAGAGCGAAGTGCCGGTCTACGGCGTGCCGGTGCAGACCCGCGAACTGTTCGGCGTTCTGCATCTGAAAGGCTTCGTGATCGACGATTGCGTGGTTTACAGCGGTGCGAGCCTGAACAACGTCTACCTGCACAAGTTCGACAGGTACCGGTTCGACCGTTATCACGTGCTGCACAGTCGCGAACTGGCGGACTCGATGCATCATCTGGTCAAGCATGGCCTGATCGAGTCCAAGGCTGTGCATCGCCTCGATCTGCCCAACCTGCCGACCACCCGCAGCCTGCGCAACGACATCGGCGATCTGCGCAGCCGTCTCAAATATGCGGCGTACGACACCAGTGCTGGCAGCACGGCACATACCGGCCTGTCGGTGAGTCCGTTGCTCGGAGTGGGCAAGAACAACCCGTTGAACCGGGTGATTGTCGAGCTGATCGCCAGTGCGCAACAGCAACTGACCATCTGCACGCCTTACTTCAACCTGCCGCTGCCAATCATCCGCGAGGTCAACCGTGCGCTGGCCCGTGGGGTGAAGATCGACATCGTGGTCGGCGACAAAACCGCCAACGATTTCTACATTCCGCCGAGCGAGCCGTTCAAGGTGATTGCGGCGCTGCCGTATCTGTACGAAATCAGCCTGCGGCGTTTTGCCAAGCGGCATCAGCGCAACATCGACAGCGGTCAGTTGAACCTGCATCTGTGGCGGGACGGCGACAACAGCTATCACCTCAAGGGCATGTGGGTCGACCAGCGCTATACGCTGCTGACCGGCAACAACCTCAATCCACGGGCGTTCCGTCTCGACCTGGAAAACGCGCTGCTGATCGATGATCCGCAAGGCGAGTGGCTTGAGCCACGGGCGAAGGAGCAGCAAGAGATCTTCCGCAACACCACGCGGATTGCCAGCTTCCAGAACCTGGAGACTCTGCCGGAGTACCCGGCGGGGGTGGCGAAGTTTCTCAAGCGGGTGAGTCGGGTGCGGATCGAGCGGTTGCTCTACCGGATTTTGTAACCGTTAAAAGCAAAAGATCGCAGCCTCCGGCAGCTCCTACAGTGGGAATGTGAACACCCTGTAGGAGCTGCCGAAGGCTGCGATCTTTTTTTACCGGCGACTCAAATCCGTCAGTTCAGACCCAGCTTGCCACGCAATGTGGACAGGTCTTCCGCCAAGGTATTGACCGGGCCAACCAGCGCCTTGCGATCGTTTTCCTTCACCTTGTCATAAGTCTCGAAACCACCGTCTTTGGTCTTGTACTTGGCAAGGATCTTGTCCACGGTGGCGAAGTTCTTGTCGACTTTGGCGACGAACGCCTTGTCCTGTTTTTCGATCTGCGGACGGAACAGGTCGACGATTTTCTTCGCGCCGTCGATGTTGCCCTGGAAGTCGTACAGGTCAGTGTGGCTGTAACGGTCTTCTTCACCGGAGATCTTGGTCGCGGCAACCTCTTCCAGCAAAGCAGCAGCACCCCCGACGACTTTCTCCGGCGGGAAGGTCAGGCCGGCGACGCGGGTCTGCAGGTCTTTCACATCGCTGTCCAGCTTGTCCGCCAGAGCAGTCAGACCTTCGGTGGTCTTCTCCGAGAACAGCGAATATTCGAGGCGGTGGAAACCGGTGAAGTCTTCAGCCTTCACGCCTTTTTCGTGGTCGTCGACGCGCGAGTCGATGGATGCATCCAGGTCACTGAACAGCTCGGCAATCGGCTCGATCGACTCGTAGTAGACGCGGGTCGGCGCGTAGAGCTTTTGCGCGGTGGCCAAGTCACCTTTTTTCACCGCATCGGTGAATTGTTTAGTGTGGCTGCCCAGTTCATCCAGTTGCTCGGTGACATAGATCTTGTAGTCCGACACCGGGCCGACCAGATCCAGTGGCGCCGTCGCGGCGAACGCCGACAGCGGGAGGTTGAGCAAACCGAGGGTCAGCAGTAATGCGAGTGGCGACTTTTTCATGGAGCGGCTCCGAGGGTTTTTATGGTTAGGCAGCTGTTTTGGGTTGGGTGGCGTTGAGCAGCGAGCGACCGATGAAATCCTTGTCGCCGGTGACACCCGGAAGGGTGAAGAAGTAACCGCCGCCGACCGGTTTGAGGTATTCCTCAAGCGGCTCGCCGTTGAGCCGGGTCTGCACGGTGATGAAGCCTTTTTCCAGATCGGCCTGGTAGCAGATGAACAGCAGGCCCATGTCGAGCTGGCCGTTCTTGTTGACGCCGTTGGAGTAGTTGAACGGCCGGCGCAGAATCAGGTTGGCCTGGCTCGCGGCGGTGCGCGGGTTGGCCAGGCGAATGTGCGCGTCGAGTTTGGTCAGTTTGCCTTCCGGGTCCTTGCTGTAATCCGGGACCTCGGTTTCATGGTTGGCACCCATCGGTGCGCCGGTGGTTTTGATCCGGCCGATGATGCTTTCCTGTTCCTGCAGCGGCGTACGGTCCCAGCGCTCGACGAAATTGCGGATGATCCGCACCGCTTGATAGCTGCCGTGCGCCGCCCACGCCGGCTCATCGCTGCCCGGTTGCACCCAGACAATCTTGTCCATGGTCTTGGCATCGTTGGAATCGGGGTTGGCCGAGCCGTCGCGGAAACCGAGGAAGTTGCGCGCCGATTGCGCCGGCACCCCCGGTTTCGCCGGGGCTTGCGGCGGCACGCTGCCTTCCTGCTTCCAGCGCACCAGCAGCAGGTCCGGCAGGTTCTTGACGATGTCGCGCAGGGCGTGAATGTTGGTGTCGGCGGTGTTGGAGCAGAATTGCAGGCTCAAGTCGCCGTGGCAGCAATCGGCCTCCAGCGCATCGTTAGGGAAACCGACCATGCGTTGCAGGCGCTTCGGTTTGGCAGCGGCCAGGCCGAAACGCTCGTCGAACAGCGACTCGCCCACCGAGACGGTGATGGTCAGGTTGTCCGGAGTCACCACCGGGCCGAGGATGCCGGAATCCGGCGGCGGCAGTTTCGGGTCGATCTGTGCCACCGGGCCGCCCTTCATCAGAAACGCAATGCGCTCGTTGAGGGTGCGAAACAGCCGCTCAAGGTCTTCGCGATCACTGGCCAGCACGTCGAACGACACGAACATGCCGGACGCCGGACGCGGAGTGACGATGCCTGTCTGGTGCACGCCATGGAAATCGTGGCGGTCTTCGGTCTTGTCGCTGCTCGGCGCTTCGGTGACCTGCGCCGGCGCCGCTGCCATGGCCGGGCAGCTCAGGGCCGAACCGGCCAGTGCGACGCCGGCGACACCCATGCCCATCAGCAGGCGGCGACGTTGCAGGTCGAGGTTTTGCAATTCTTTCATCGGTATTCGTCTTCTGCTTACAGGCCGGAAAGGCCGAGGGCGGGATCGATGCCATCCAGAGCGTCAGCCAGGGCCTGAGCCTTGTCGGCGATCTGTTTGCGTTGTTCGCCGCTGACCGTGTCGTAAGTGGCGTAGCCGTCCTTGACCTTGAAGCTGTTCAGTACGCTGTCGAAATCGCTCAGCGCCGCGTCGATTTTCGGCAGCAGCTCCGGCGCCGACTTGGTCAGCATCGGCCGCAGCAGCTCGACCACTTTGTGTGCGGTTTCCAGGTTGCTGGCGAAGCCGTTGAGATCGGCGTGGCTGTAGCGTTCCTCTTCACCTCTGGCGGCGCGCACGTCGGCCAGAGTGTTGAGGTTGCGCACCACGATGCTCACCAGTTGCTCCGGTGGCAGTGATTGGGCCAGCAGTTGTTGTTTGAGCGTGGTGACGTCGGCCAGCAGTCGCTCGGCGACCGGGTTCAAACGGTCGAGGCTGCGTTGCTGGAACAGCGCGTATTCGATGCGGTGGAAACCAACGAAGGCCGGATCCTGTTCGCGTTTTTCGAAGTAATCGGCGCGGGCATTGATGCTGTTGTCCAGTTCGGCCAGCCGTTGCGCGGCAGGTGCCAGACGCTGGTAAGCGGCACGCGCCGGCAGGTACAGCGCTTGCGCCTGGGCCAGGTCGCCGCTGGTAATGGCGTCATTGAGCGCAGTCACAGCTTTGATCAGTGCGCTGCTCTGGCTCGCCAGATACACGCGGAACTCCGACAGCGGCCCGACGAACGCGACCATCGATGGCTTGGCCTTGGCGGCAGCATCGGACGCCGCCGTCGGCGTCACGTGCAGCACGCCGCGAGGATTGCTCAGCAGGCCGCAAGTGATCGCGTAGTCGCCGGGTTGCAGGTTGGCGTTGATCACCTGGCTCAGGCCCGGCGCGATGTTTTCGCGTTCCTCGATCACCAGCACGCCGTCGAGGATTTCCCATTCCACTGCGCGGTCGGAGCGGTTGACGATGCGGAAACTGGCGCGGCCGGCAGGAACCGTCAGCTCGTTCGGATCACAGCTGTGGGCGTTGATGTTGACCACCACTTCGTCATGGTTGTGCTGACGCTTGGCCGCGGCCATTTTCGAGGCGTAGTAGAACAGGCCACCGGCGGCGATCATCACGACCACCGAACCGGCCACCGCCCAGCGCAAGGCGCGGGGAGGCGAGGCCTGAGGAGTATTAGGCTTTGACATGGGGGCCCTTATTGGCTGGAAACGGAAGACGATTTGCCGGCGGCGTCAGCGCTGGAGGCCGGCGCGGCGGGGTAGAAAAACATCACCAGCGCCAACACCAGATAGATCAGGTACGCACCGAGAGTGCTGACGGTCGGCGCATCCTGATACCCGAACATGCCGGCCAGCACCGAACCCAGCGGGCCGTCCATCGGCAGCGTCGCGCTGAAGTCGAACAGCACGGTTTGCAGGTGATTCCACACACCGGCTTCATGCAGCGCCTGCACCGAATTGGCGAGGATCCCGGCGGCGACCACCAGAATGAACAACCCGGTCCACTTGAAGAACGCCGACAGGTTCAGGCGCATGCTGCCGCTGTAGATCAGGAAACCGACGACAATCGCCAGCACCAGACCGAGCAGGGCACCGATCGGCGCGCCCGGGCCTTCGCTCTGCTGAAACACGGCGAGCAGGAAGAACACGGTTTCCAGGCCTTCGCGAGCCACGGCGAAGAACACCATGGCGATCAGCGCGATTACCTGATGCTTTGACGAAGTCAGGGCGTGATCCAGCGAGGCCTGCAACGAATGCTTGATCGAACGCGCGACCTTGCGCATCCAGAACACCATCGAGCTGAGAATGCCCACCGCGACCAGACCGACAATGCCTTCAAACAACTCCTGCTGTTTTTGCGGGAATTCGGCGCTGACCAGTTCCAGACCACCGCCGACCAGCAGCGCCAGGGCGGCGGCGAGAAACACGCCGATCCACACCGCCGGCATCCACTGGCCACGGCCGGTCTGTTGCAGGTAGCTGGCGATGATGCCAACGATCAGCGCGGCTTCAATGCCTTCGCGCAGCATGATCAGAAAGGGAACGAGCATTGCGGCAACCACGAGTGATTTAGATAGGTGGCTAAGTTGTAACATAATGACACTCATTCCCAAATGGGGATGGTTGACATTTACCTGAACATTCGCTGAACGACCTGTTTTTCGCCCCCGCACCTTCCTCTTGTAGGAGCTGCCGAAGGCTGCGATCTTTTGACTTTGATTTTTAAAAACAAGATCAAAAGATCGCAGCCTTCGGCAGCTCCTACAGGGGATTCGTGCTGGATTCGCATCCTGCGTTAAGATGCCCGTCACCCGAAAACAACAAGGTCTGCCTCGCTCCATGTCGGAAAAAGACACCATTGCCGTTCAACTGGTGCGTGAAGCGCTGCTGCAAAGTTGTGCCCCGGGCGTGGCCACGGATGAAGTCTTGAACAAGGTCGGGATTGCTCCGGCCCTGCTGCACAGCGAACAGGGGCGAGTGCCGGCCTCGCAATACGCGAAACTCTGGCGCTTGTTGGCCCGGCGCGGTGATGACGAGTTCTTCGGCATGGACCCACGCAAGCTCAAGTCCGGCAGCCTTGAGTTCCTCTGTCGTAGCGCCATGATGCAACCGACGCTGGCCGCCGGCCTGGGCATGGGCCTGAATTTCCTCTCCTTGATGCTGGAAAAAATGCCCGCGCAATTGGCGCATCAGCAGAGCCTGGCGGAAATCGTCCTGCTCGAAGACGACCCCGAACCGCGTCGGGCCTTTACCTATTTCACCTACTGGATGATCGTCCATGGCGTGGCCTGCTGGCTGGCGGGGCGGCGGATTCCGATTTTGGCGATCGAACTGCGCTGCGCGGAACCTGATTTCTGCGACGACTACCGGGTGATGTTCTCGGAAAACCTGCGCTTCGACCGTCCACGCACGCGGATGATCTTTGCTGCTGACTGCCTTGATCTGCCGATCAAGCGTACGGCCGAGGAACTTAAACGCTTTCTGGCCCATGCGCCGGCGAACATTCTGGTGAAATACCGCGACCCGGAAAGCCTGGCCAGCCGGATCAAACAGGATCTGCGGCAGCTACCCGCCGAACAGTGGCCGGAGACCGATGCCCTGGCGCAACAGCTGTGCATGTCCGCCTCGACCCTGCGCCGGCGATTGTCCGAGGAGGGGCAGACCTACCAGGGCCTCAAGGACAGCGTGCGCAAGGAGCTGGCAATCAGCTGGCTGGCGGAGCCGTCGATCAGCTTCGTCGAAATCGCGACGCGGCTGGGGTTTGCCGATGCGAGCTCGTTCTACAAGGCGTTTCGCAAGTGGTCGGGATCGAATCCGGGGCATTACCGCACCCTGATCCTTAACGAAGCGGTCTGATCCGACGCACATTTGGAATGCGCCTCCCCTGTAGGAGCTGCCGCAGGCTGCGATCTTTTGCCTTTGATGTTCTAAAAAACAAGATCAAAAGATCGCAGCCTGCGGCAGCTCCTACAGGGTTTTTTTTGTCATTGTGCAAGCATGGCCAAACCAGTCAGCCACTTTGATGGCTTTGACCATTGCCGCCTCAGCGCCGCAGCGCGACTATCCCTGTGTTGTTTACGGTTCCCAGCCTAATAAAAACACCGAGGGATTCTGGCAATGCGCGATTACTTGTCTGCCACCGAACAGTTCAACTATCAGCACACCGTGGACGCTGCGCTCAGCGGCACGCTGGAGGCGCTCAACGCCTGCGTCGAATGTTGCGACCGCCACGCCTTGCCGGGGCGCATTGCGTTGTTCTGGGAGGGCCGCGACGGCGCGAGTGCCACGTACACCTTCAGCGAGCTGCAAGACCAAGCCGCGCGTTTCGCCAATTTCCTTCGCGAACAAGGCGTGCAGAAGGGCGACAAGGTCGCCGGCCTGCTGCCACGCAACATCGAATTGCTCATCACCGTGTTCGCCACCTGGCGCATCGGCGCGGTGTATCAGCCGCTGTTCACCGCGTTCGGCCCCAAGGCCATCGAGCATCGCCTGAACAGTTCCGGCGCCAAAGTGGTAGTTACCGACGCGGTCAACCGGCCAAAACTCGCTGAAGTCAGCGAATGCCCGACCATCGTCACCGTTGGGGGCGCCAAAGGTCAGGGCATCGTCCGTGGCGATTTCAGTTTCTGGGCCGAACTGGCCAACTATTCCAATCTCTGCGAGCCGGTGCTGCTGAGCGGCGAAGATCCGTTCCTGCTGATGTTCACCTCGGGCACCACCGGCCCGTCGAAAGCGCTGTCGGTGCCGCTCAAGGCGATCGTCGCGTTCCAGAGCTACACCCGCGACGCGGTAGATCTGCGTCCTGAGGATTCGTTCTGGAACGTCGCCGATCCGGGCTGGGCCTACGGCATCTATTTCGGCGTCACCGGCCCGCTGTCGATGGGCCACCCGATCACCTTTTACGATGGCCCGTTCACCCTCGAAAGCACCTGCCGGGTGATCAACAAATACGCCATCACCAACCTCACCGGCTCGCCGACCGCGTACCGCTTGCTGATTGCCGGTGGCAACGAGTTCGCCAAGTCGATCAAGGGCAAGCTGCGCATCGTCAGCAGCGCCGGCGAGCCGCTGAATCCGGAAGTGATCCGCTGGTTCGCCGACAACCTCGACGTGGTGATTCACGACCACTATGGCCAGACCGAACTGGGCATGGTCCTGTGCAATCACCACGGCCTGCAGCACCCGATCCACCTCGGCGCCGCCGGTTTCGCCTCGCCGGGCCATCGCATCGTGGTGCTCGACGAGCAGTACAACGAACTCGGCGTCGGCCAGCCGGGCATCCTCGCCATCGACCGCACCCAGTCGCCGATGTGCTGGTTCGGCGGCTACGAGGGCGTGCCGACCAAAGCCTTCGTCGGCGATTACTACCTCAGCGGCGACACGGTGGAATGGAACCCGGACGGCAGCATCAGCTTCGTCGGGCGTAGTGATGACGTGATCACCACTTCCGGCTACCGCGTCGGTCCGTTCGACGTCGAGAGCGCGCTGATCGAACACCCGGCGGTGGTCGAAGCCGCCGTGGTCGGCAAGCCCGATCCGGAGCGCACCGAACTGGTCAAGGCCTTCGTCGTGCTCAATCCGCAATACCGCGCCGAACCGGCGCTGGCCGAAGAGCTGCGGCAACACGTGCGCAAGCGTCTGGCCGCGCATTCGTACCCGCGTGAAATCGAATTTGTCAGCGAATTGCCGAAAACCCCAAGCGGCAAATTGCAGCGCTTTATCTTGCGCAACCAGGAAATCGCCAAGGCTCAAGAGGCTGCGGCGCATAACGTTTCAGCTTGAATCAGGAAGTCAGTCATGCAGATCGAGAACAAGGTTTTTATCGTCACCGGCGGCGCCTCGGGCCTGGGTGCAGCCAGCGCTGAATTGCTGGTGAATGCCGGCGCCAAAGTGATGCTGGTGGACATGAATGCCGAAGCGCTAGCCGCCCAGGCCCAGCGCCTCGGCGCGCACAGCGTGGTGGCCGACATTAGCAATGAAGCCGCAGCGGAAGCCGCCGTGCAGGCGACGCTCAAAGCCTTTGGCAGCCTCAACGGTCTGGTCAACTGCGCCGGCATCGTCCGTGGCGAAAAGATTCTCGGCAAGAACGGCCCGCATGCGCTGTCGAGTTTTGCCCAGGTGATCAACGTCAATCTGATCGGCAGCTTCAACATGCTGCGTCTGGCCGCAGCGGCCATCGCCGAGAGCGAAGCCAATGCCGATGGCGAGCGCGGGGTAATCATCAACACCGCCTCGGTCGCTGCGTTCGACGGCCAGATCGGTCAGGCCGCGTATTCCGCCTCCAAAGGCGCGATCGCCAGCCTGACCCTGCCAGCCGCCCGTGAACTGGCACGCTTCGGCATCCGCGTGATGACCATCGCCCCGGGCATTTTCGAAACCCCGATGATGGCCGGCATGACTCCGGAAGTGCGCGAGTCGCTGGCCGCTGGCGTGCCGTTCCCGCCGCGTCTTGGCAAACCTGCCGAGTACGCCGCGTTGGTTCGGCATATCATCGAAAACAGCATGCTCAATGGTGAGGTGATCCGTCTCGACGGCGCCTTGCGCATGGCCGCCAAGTAAGGAGGATTTGTCATGACTATTGCCAACGATCCGATTGTTATCGTCAGCGCCGTCCGCACCCCGATGGGCGGTTTTCAGGGCGAACTGAAAAGCCTCACCGCGCCGCAACTTGGCGCTGCAGCGATCAAGGCTGCGGTTGAGCGCGCAGGCGTTGCCAGCGATGCGGTTGATGAAGTGTTGTTCGGTTGCGTATTGCCTGCCGGCCTCGGTCAGGCGCCGGCACGGCAGGCAGCCTTGGGCGCCGGGCTGGATAAATCGACGCGCTGCACCACGGTCAACAAGATGTGCGGCTCGGGCATGGAAACCACCATTCTCGCCCACGACATGCTGATCGCCGGCAGCGCCGATGTGGTGATCGCCGGCGGCATGGAAAGCATGTCCAACTCGCCGTACCTGCTGGACCGTGCCCGCGCCGGTTACCGCATGGGCCATGGCCGGGTGCTCGATTCGATGTTCCTCGACGGCCTCGAAGACGCCTACGACAAGGGCCGTCTGATGGGCACCTTCGCCGAAGACTGCGCCGAAACCAACGACTTCAGCCGTGAAGCCCAGGATGCGTTTGCCATCGCTTCGACCACCCGCGCCCAACAGGCGATCAAGGACGGCAGCTTCAAGGCCGAGATCGTGCCGCTGACCGTGACCGTCGGCAAAGAGCAGGTGCTGATCAGCAACGACGAGCAGCCGCCGAAAGCCAAACTGGACAAGGTTGCCTCGCTGAAACCGGCATTCCGCGACGGCGGCACGGTGACGGCGGCCAACTCCAGCTCGATCTCCGACGGTGCGGCGGCACTGGTGCTGATGCGCCAGTCGCAAGCGCAGAAACTCGGGCTTAAACCGCTGGCGGTGATTCATGGTCACGCGGCGTTTGCTGACACACCGGGCCTGTTCCCGGTGGCACCGATTGGCGCGATCAAGAAGCTGGTGAAGAAGACCGGTTGGGCGTTGAACGAGGTCGATCTGTTCGAAATCAACGAAGCGTTCGCCGTGGTGGCGATGGCGGCGATGACCCATCTGGAAATCCCCCACGACAAACTCAACGTGCACGGCGGCGCCTGCGCGCTGGGCCATCCGATCGGTGCCTCGGGCGCGCGGATTCTGGTGACCTTGCTCTCGGCCCTGCGCCAGAAAAACCTGAAGCGCGGAATCGCGGCGATCTGCATCGGCGGCGGCGAAGCCACGGCGATGGCCGTGGAATGCATCTACTAAACGCACTCCCCCTGTAGGAGCTGCCGAAGGCTGCGATCTTTTGATCTTGCTTTTAAAATCAAAGGCAAAAGATCGCAGCCTGCGGCAGCTCCTACAGGAGATCGTGCGTAACCCGGATTAAGGATTCACCATGATTCCCAACGAAGACCAGACCCAGATCCGCGACATGGCCCGGCAGTTTGCCGAGGAGCGGCTGAAACCGTTCGCCGCCGAGTGGGATCGCGAGCATCGTTTCCCCAAGGAAGCCATCGGCGAAATGGCCGAACTGGGCTTCTTCGGCATGCTCGTGCCGGAGCAGTGGGGCGGCTGTGACACCGGCTACCTGGCGTACGCCATGGCCCTGGAAGAAATCGCCGCCGGCGACGGCGCCTGCTCGACCATCATGAGCGTGCACAACTCGGTGGGCTGCGTGCCGATCCTCAAGTTCGGCAACGACGACCAGCGCGAGCGCTTCCTCAAACCGCTGGCCAGTGGCGCCATGCTCGGCGCCTTCGCCTTGACCGAACCGCAGGCAGGTTCCGACGCCAGCAGCCTGAAAACCCGCGCGCGCCTCGAGGGCGATCACTACGTGCTCAACGGCTGCAAACAGTTCATCACTTCCGGGCAGAACGCCGGGATCGTGATCGTGTTTGCGGTGACCGATCCGAGTGCCGGCAAGCGCGGCATCACGGCGTTCATCGTGCCCACCGATTCGCCGGGCTACAAAGTCGCCCGGGTCGAAGACAAGCTCGGCCAGCACGCGTCGGACACCTGCCAGATTCTGTTTGAAGACGTGAAGGTGCCGGTGGCCAACCGCTTGGGTGAGGAGGGCGAAGGCTACAAGATCGCCTTGGCCAACCTCGAAGGCGGGCGGGTCGGCATCGCGTCGCAAGCGGTGGGCATGGCCCGCGCTGCGTTCGAAGCGGCCCGCGATTACGCCCGTGAGCGCGACACCTTTGGCAAGCCGATCATCGAGCACCAGGCCGTGGCCTTCCGCCTCGCCGATATGGCCACGCAGATCGCCGTCGCCCGGCAAATGGTGCATTACGCCGCAGCCCTGCGTGACAGCGGTCAGCCGGCGTTGGTCGAGGCTTCGATGGCCAAACTGTTCGCCTCGGAAATGGCCGAGAAGGTTTGTTCGATGGCGTTGCAGACGCTGGGCGGTTACGGTTATCTCAACGATTTCCCGCTGGAACGCATCTACCGCGACGTGCGCGTCTGCCAGATCTACGAAGGCACCAGCGATATTCAGCGCATGGTTATCTCACGAAACCTTTAACCCCAACCTTGTAGGAGCTGCCGCAGGCTGCGATCTTTTGCCTTTGATTGTTAAAAACAAGATCAAAAGATCGCAGCCTGCGGCAGCTCCTACACGGTACAAATTCAGGAGTCATGTATGAGCTACGAAACGATTCTGCTGGAACACCACGGCCGCGTCGGCCTGATCACCCTCAACCGTCCGCAGGCGCTGAACGCGCTGAACGCGCAACTGGTCAGCGAAGTGAACCATGCCCTCGATGCTCTGGAAGCGGATGCGAACATCGGTTGCATCGTCATCACCGGTTCGAAGAAAGCCTTCGCCGCCGGCGCCGACATCAAGGAAATGGCCGAACTGACCTATCCGCAGATCTACATGGATGATCTGTTCAGCGACAGCGACCGTGTGGCCAACCGCCGTAAGCCGATCATTGCTGCGGTCAACGGCTTTGCCCTCGGTGGCGGCTGCGAACTGGCGCTGATGTGCGACTTCATCCTCGCCGGTGACAACGCCAAATTCGGCCAACCCGAAATCAACCTCGGCGTGCTGCCGGGCATGGGCGGCACTCAGCGCCTGACCCGCGCCGTGGGCAAGGCCAAGGCCATGGAAATGTGCCTCAGCGGGCGAATGATCGATGCGGTGGAGGCCGAGCGCTGTGGCATCGTCGCGCGGATCGTGCCGAGCGATGAGCTGCTCGACGAGGCGCTGAAAGTCGCCGCGGTGATCGCCAGCAAGTCGTTGCCGATTGCGATGATGGTCAAGGAAAGCGTCAACCGCGCCTTTGAGGTCAACCTGACCGAAGGCGTGCGCTTCGAACGCCGGGTGTTCCATGCGGCGTTTGCCACGCAGGATCAGAAGGAAGGGATGGCGGCGTTCGTCGCCAAGCGTGCGCCGGAGTTTACCGGTAAGTAATGTTGCGTCCTCACTCACGCTATCGCGGGCTTGCTCGCGAAGCTTTTGAGGCAACATCAAAAGATCGCAGCCTTCGGCAGCTCCTACACCGGTTTCCTGTAGGAGCTGCCGAAGGCTGCGATCTTTTGCTTTTACAGTTGGTAGTTCTTCAGCTCCCGCGCAATCACCATCCGCTGAATCTCGCTAGATCCCTCGTAGATCTGGGTAATCCGCGCATCGCGGTAGTACTTCTCGACCGGATAGTCCTCCAGATACCCATACCCGCCATGAATCTGAATCGCCGAGGAGCAGACCTTTTCGGCCATTTCCGAGGCGAACAGCTTGGCCTGCGACGCTTCCGACAGACACGGTTTGCCCGCCGTGCGCAGGCGCGCCGCGTGCAGGATCATCAAGCGCGCCGCGTTGATTTGCATGTGCATGTCGGCCAGCAGGTTGGCGATGCTCTGGTGTTCGTTGATCGGCTTGCCGAACTGGATGCGATCGCGGGAATACACCAACGCCGCCTCAAACGCCGCCCGAGCGATGCCCAAGGCTTGCGCAGCAATGCCGATGCGGCCGCCTTCGAGGTTGGACAGGGCGATCGCCAGGCCCTTGCCGCGCTCGCCGAGCAGGTTGGCCTCGGGAATGCTGCAGTTGTTCAGGGTCACCGCGCAGGTGTCGGAGGCGCGGATGCCCATCTTGTGTTCGGTGCGATCGACGATGAAACCCGCAGTATCGGTGGGCACCAGGAACGCGGAAATGCCTTTCTTGCCCAGATCCGGATCGGTCACCGCAAACACGATCGCCAGTTTCGCCCGTTTGCCATTGCTGACGAATTGTTTGGCGCCGTTGATCACCCACTGGCCGTCACGCAGTTCGGCGCGGGTGCGCAGATTGTGCGCTTCGGAGCCGGCTTGCGGTTCTGTGAGGCAGAAGCAGCCAATCGTCTGGCCACTGGCAAGATCCGCCAGCCAGGCCTTTTTCTGTTCTTCGCTGCCGTAATTCATCACCGGTCCGCAGCCCACCGAATTGTGGATGCTCATGAACGCACCGGTGGCGCCGTCGCCGGCAGAAATCTCTTCCACCGCCAGCGCATAGGCCACGTAATCGACGTAAGTGCCGCCCCATTCCTCGGGCACCACCATGCCGAGCAAACCGAGTTCGCCCATCTTCGCCACCAGCGCGTCGTCGATCCAGCCGGCCTTTTCCCAGGCTTGCGCATGCGGCGCGATTTCGCCACGGGCGAAGTCCCGGGCCATGTCGCGGATCATTACTTGTTCTTCAGTCAGTTCGAGATCGTGCATGGCTCAGCTCCCGCTCTCAGTAAAACCGTGAAAGAAACTCGCGACATGCCCGGCGTTCAGCGCAGCGAGGGTCGGCGGGTTCCAGCGCGGTGTCTTGTCTTTGTCGATCAGCAGGGCACGCACGCCCTCGATCAGGTCGCCGCGTTCGAACCACTGGCGATCCAGATGCAGTTCGAGGGCGAAACAGTGTTCCAGGCTCAAGTGCCGACCGCGACGCAGCATCTCCAGGGTCACGGCCATTGCCAGTGGCGAGCGGGTTTCCAGCAGGTCAGCGGTGGTGGTCGCCCACTCATGGCTGTCGGCGACGGTGACTGCGCGCAGTTGCTCGACAATGCTCGGTACGTCCGGCAGGGCGAAGAAATGGTCGATGGCCGGGCGCAGTTTCTCCAGCGGCGCATCGGCCAGGGCTTGCACGCCGTTTTTGGCGAGCAGGCCCTGCAGATCCTTGAGCGGCGTGTCGCGCCATTCCAGGTGATCAAGCTGTTCGTCGAGGCTCGGCAGTTTGCTGCTGTCGACAAACCAGTCGGCCAGCCCGCAGTACAACGCATCAGCCGCGCGAATCTGCACGCCGCTGACGCCCAGATAGATCCCCAGTTCACCGGGAATCCGCGAGAGGAAATAGCTGCCGCCGACATCGGGAAAGTAACCGATCGCCACTTCCGGCATCGCCAGACGGCTCTTTTCCGTAACCACCCGAAGATCCGCACCTTGCACCAGGCCCATGCCGCCGCCGAGGACGAAACCGTCCATCAAGGCCAGCACCGGTTTGCGGTAATGATGAATCGTCAGGTCGAGGGCGTACTCCTCGACGAAGAAATCTTCGTGCAGCGTAGCGCCGCTTTTGAAGCTGTCGTACAGCGAACGAATGTCGCCACCGGCGCAGAACGCCTTTTCACCGGCACCGCGCAGCACCACGGCGTGCACGCTGGCGTCAGTCGCCCAGGCATCGAGTTGCTGCTGCAACTGACGAACCATGTCGAGGGTGATGGCGTTGAGACCGGCGGGGCGGTTGAGGGTCAGGTGACCGATGTGATTGCGAACCTCGGCCAGCACTTCGTCTGGCGTGGCATCCATGGACGGCGTCCGCGGGGATGAAGCCTGAGCAGTCATCACTAACTCCCTGCTTTTATTGTCTTTATTCGAGAAGCTCGCGCGCGAGCGTTGACGGATCGTAACAGTGCAAATTTGCCGTGTACAACCGGGATATGTGCAGGGGGAGTTTGCGTTTTTGCCTTAAGGAAAAATCGCTATTTGCTGATGTAGGGACTGCCGAAGGCTGCGATCTTTTGATCTTGAAAGATCGCAGCCTCGTTGCACTCGACAGCTCCTACAGGGAGCGTGGGGTGTCAGGAGAAGACTTCGCCGATGCTGCGGCGTTTGACCGCTATCTGCGGGTGTAGGAGCTGCCGAAGGCTGCGATCTTTTGATCTTGAAAGATCGCAGCCTCGTTGCACTCGACAGCTCCTACAGGGAGCGTGGGGTGTCAGGAGAAGACTTCGCGATGCTGCGGCGTTTGACCGCTATCTGCGGGTGTAGGAGCTGCCGAAGGCTGCGATCTTTTGATCTTGAAAGATCGCAGCCTCGTTGCACTCGACAGCTCCTACAGGGAGCGTGGGGTGTCAGGAGAAGACTTCGCTGATGCTGCGGCGTTCGACCGCTATCTGCGGGTGTAGGAGCTGCCGAAGGCTGCGATCTTTTGATCTTGAAAGATCGCAGCCTCGTTGCACTCGACAGCTCCTACAGGGAGCGTGGGGTGTCAGGAGAAAACTTCGCCGATGCTGCGGCGCTTGGCGTGCAGTTCGCTCGCATGAATCAGTTGTTCGAGGTCTTCGGGGGTGACGTCGATAAACGCTTCCATGTCGGCCAGTGCCAGTTTCAAATCCTCGGCGGTAATTGCCTGGCTATCGACTGGCACCAGTGCCGGCGTTGGCTCGGCCGGGCGTTTCGGATAGCGGATGCGCGTCAGGTTGTTGTAGGCCAGCGCGCTGAGCAGCATGCACGCGGCGGCGAGCATCACCGGTTCCATGGCTTTCCAGTCCATGGCGATGGTGGCGGGATCGGCCAGCACCAAGGTCAGCGCCAATGCGCCGGCCGGTGGATGCAGGCAACGCAGCCAGCACATCAAGATCAGCGCCATGCCCGCCGCCAGGCAGGCGCTCCCCAAGGTGCGACCGAGGACGTGGGCCACCAGCAGCGCGACCACGCTGGCGCACAGGTAGCCGCCGATGATCGACCATGGCTGGGCGAGGGCGCCGGAAGACACGGCAAACAGCAACACGGCCGAGGCGCCCAACGGCCCGATCAGGTGGTACGCGACCTCGATGCCGAACACCTGACTGCACGCCCAAACGCTGAACAAAGTGCCCAGCGCCATGCCGATCGCGGCGCGGCTCCATTCGGTGGGGCGGGTGTTGATGGCGGCGGGCAACCAGCGAGCGAGCATGTGAATCAGGTCCTTGCAGTAAATTCGGGGCAAAAAAAAGGACTTGTCCGTTTCGGAAAGTCCTCGAAGCGTTCCAACTATTGGGGGAGGAACGCGCACAGTGTGCCGTGCAAAGTCGATGCTGACAAATTCATATAAATGCTGCTTCAGTGCATTATTTTTGAATTGTCGCCACTCGTCTTCCACTGACAAAACACAGATACCCGCCCAGCCCCGCCAGAGCGCTCAAGGCGTAGAACATGCTCGGCGCCGGCGTGTGCATCAACAGAAACCCGCACATCACCGGACTCAGCGCGCCGCCCAGTGCCGCGAGGTTCTGCGCGCCGTAGTAACTGCCGCGCAGCTCTTCCGGCGCGAGGGTGTCGACGAAGAGGAAATCCGCCGGGTAAATGATCATCTCGCCGAGGGTGAAGATGAACATCGCTACGCACCAGCCAACCAGACTGTCGGCCATGCTGAAACCGATCAGGCCGACGATGAACAACGCGGTGCCGCCAGCAATCCAGAACCGCAGGTGCTCACGCTTGAGGAAGCGCCCGATCTGGTATTGCAGCAGGATCACCGTGATCGCGTTGCAGGCAAGCAGGGCGGCCATGGTGTCGAGTGTCTGCTCCTGCGTGTGGGTCACCAGCAGATATTGCGACAGGTACAGGGTGAAGCGCCCGTGAACCAGGGTGCTGAGCAAGCAGCCGAGGGTGAACAGGATCATCGTGCGGTCGTTTTTCAGGATGATCAGGGTGTTCAGGAAACTCTGTGGTGGGCTGGCCTGCGACAGCGGACTGTCCTCGCGGGACACGCCCAGCAGCAGGAAAACGCTGCCAGCGGCAATCAGCCCCGCGACGATAAACGGCGCTGAAGGCTGAACCCCAGCAATTACCACGCCGATCATCGGGCCGACGGCGTAGCCAATGTTGGTCAGCGTGTAGTTCAGCGAAAACGCCTTGACCCGCTGGCCGACCGGCAGGTTTTCACTGAGCATCGCTTTGGAACAGATCAGGAACAGCGCCGACGCCGTTTCACTGATGATCAGCACCAGCGTGACCAGGTACAGATTCTGCGCGAAGGTCAGCAGCATCAGGCCGACACCGCTGGAGAGCATGGTAAGGATCAACAGTTGACGCTTGTCGAGTCGATCGATGATGTAGCCGCCGTACAGCGATAACAGCGTGGCACTGAACACCGCGATGCCCAACAGCAGACCGACGTCCTGCGGGTTGAGGCCCAGTTTGTTGCTGAGGAACAGGGTCAGCAGCGGACTGATCAGGGCACGGCTGATGACGATGCTCAGCGAAGTGATCATCAGTCGGCGGATCAGGCGGGAGTAGGTGGCCACGGCAGTGCAAATGTCCTTATTTTCATGATGAGAAACCGTGTGGGAGCGAGCCTGCTCGCGAATACCGAGTGTCAGGCGCCAACGCAGTTGACTGACCGGACGCTATCGCGAGCAGGCTCGCTCCTACAAGGGATTTGTCCTGTCAGGGCAATATCAGGCGCATGGCGCAGCGTCGTTCGGCGGCAAAACCATGCTCGACTTCTTTCTGCAAAGCGTCGAGCAAATGCGCTTCATGTTCACCCGGTGCGATCACGACAAACCCCATGCGCTGATAAAACGGCGCATTCCACGGCACGTCGCGAAACGTGGTCAGGGTCACCGCGCGCATTTGCTCACGGCGGGCATGTTCGATCGCGATCAACACCAGTCGACGACCCACGCCTTGCCCCTGAAACCCCAGGCTGACCGAAAGTTCCTCAATGTGCAGCAGGTTGTCGAAATCCCGTGCGCGGATAAACCCTGCGAGCTGCGCCGAGGTGTTTTCGGCGACCCAAACGTGGGCGTTGTCGATGGCTTGACAGTGTTGCGCGACGCTGGCCACGTCGGTGTCGGCAAGCCAGGCGAGGCTCGGATCTGTGCGAAACAGCTCGGCGGCCGAGCGTTCAATGGCGGGGAGGGCGGCGGCATCACTCGGCCGCGCCCGGCGTACAACAAAACTCATGGTAAAAATCCCTGTAGGAGCTGCCGCAGGCTGCGATCTTTTTCCTGAAAGCGCAAAAGATCCCAGCCTCAGGCAATTCCTACAAGGGCTTCAGATACAACAGCACGTATTCGTTCTTGTCGAAACTGCCCGTCAGCACCGGTTGCAGACCCGCCAGCGAGGTGCCCTGCAGCGATTGCAAGTCCTTGCTGTCCATCATCAACCACGCCGGCCCCTTGAGCGCTTCGAGTTGCTGCACCGTTTCGGTGAACTGCGGTTGCAGGTCCTGCTCGACGTTGACCATGAACTTGATCGCCTTGGCGTCTTTGCCCATGCCGTGCAGCACCAGCGGGGCCGGGTTCTGCTGCACCTGCGCGAATGCAGCACGACTGAACGCCTGCGTGTCGTATAGACGTCGCTCCACCGGTTCGAACACCGCGGCATATACCGTCCACAAGGCCAGGACCGAGCACAGCGCCAACACTTCGGCACGCCGGCGCGGGATCAACAGGCGCGACAGTGCGAGCAATTGCAGAACGCCGAGTACGATCAGCACCAGAATGATGCCGTCGAGTTGCTCGGGAAAGCGGCGTTTGGCGACCAGCAGGGCCACCATCAACAGCCCCGGCGTCAACAGCCAGATGCCTTGAATTACCCCACGCAATACGCGGAACACTCGCCCGTGCAGCACCTGGAACGGGTACGCCGCGATGATCGCCGCCATCGGCAACATCGGCAGCAGGTAACGCGCCTTCTTCGCCTGTGGAATCGACAGACCGACCATGACGATCAGCCCGGCGGCCGCACAGTATTGCACCAGACGCAAGGCCGGCCCGCGCTGATGCGGTTTGCTCAGCGAGGTCGCGGCCAACGCCAATATCGCTAGCGGATAGGCCAGTGCGTAGTTGCCCAGAGAGCTGGTGAAGTAATACAGCGAACCGCTGACGCCTTCACTGCCGTCCATGCGCCCCATGAACTGCATGCGGATCACGTCCTGCAGGAAGGTTTCGCCACCACTGAGTCTGGCCAGCCACAGCAGCAGGCCGACGCACGCTGCGAGTAACACAGAAGCGATCACGCCGAACACGAAGAGGCGTTTCCACTCACGGTTGAGCAAGTAGTAACTGCAGAGCATGCCGGTCGGCACCACCAGGCCGATAGGCCCGCGAATCCCGAAGCCCAGCACCAACAGGCCAAAGATCAGCGGCCAGCGCCGGCGTGAGCCGAAGTGGTCGTGCGCGTAGCCCAGGTAAAACACCGACAGCGCCACGGCGGCGAGCATCAGGTCTTGCGACACCGCGCGCACTTCGGTGACAAAGGTGCTGGTGAGCATCAGCAGCGCAATGCTGATCAGCGCCCAGCGCTGCGAATGCACCGCCAGCAAGCGATACATCAACGTCACGATCACACCGCCGGCAATCGCGCTCGGCAGCCATGCCGTCAGGGTGTTGACCGCGCCGAAGGGCAAAGACAACAACCAGATGAACAGCGTCGAGAGGGCTGAATAGTCGGCGTAAGGTTGACCGTAAGTGGTCGGGAATACGGTCGGCCCGTGTCTCAGCATTTCCTGGGCAAACAGTACGAACCGTGAATCGAAGCCAATGGGAGCCTGTCCGTAAACCCCGGCGATGAACAGCAACAGCGCCAGCAGCCCTGCGAACAGAGACTGCCGGCGGATGACAGGCGACAACGTGATCAAGCGACGTCCGCTTTGTCAGACCATTGCTGCAGCGGTATCGGCAGTTTGCGCGAATCGCCCCGGCCGATCGGGAAGTACTTGAAGCCGTTACGCGCCAGACGCTCGGCGTCGTACAGGTTGCGGCCGTCGAATATCACCGGGGCTTTCAGGCGTTGCTCGATCAGGTCGAAGTCCGGCGCCTTGAACTGCTGCCATTCGGTGCAGATGATCAGCGCATCGGAACCCGCCAGCACCGATTCCGGGGTGCCCATTAGCATCAGTTTTTCTTCGTTCGGGTACAGATGCTGGGTTTCCTGCATGGCTTCCGGGTCGAACGCGCGCACGCTGGCGCCGGCGGCGAACAGCGAGTCGAGCAGCACGCGGCTCGGTGCGTCGCGCATGTCGTCGGTATTCGGCTTGAACGCCAGGCCCCACAGGGCAAAGGTCCTGCCGCGCAGGTCACCCTTGTAGAACGCGTTGATACGGTCGAACAGCTTGTGCTTCTGCCGCTCGTTGATCGCCTCGACCGCTTGCAGCAGGTCGCTGGAGCAATGTGCCTGTTCGGCACTGTGGATCAGCGCGCGCATGTCTTTGGGGAAGCACGAGCCGCCATAACCGCAGCCCGGGTAGATGAAGTGGTAACCGATGCGCGTGTCGGCGCCGATGCCCTGACGGACCGACTCGATGTCGGCGCCCAGGTGTTCGGCCAGTTCGGCGATCTGGTTGATGAAGCTGATCTTGGTCGCCAGCATGCAGTTGGCGGCGTATTTGGTCAGCTCGGCGCTGCGCAGGTCCATGAACATGATGCGGTCATGGTTGCGGTTGAACGGCGAGTACAGGTCGCGCATCACATCTTGCACTTCGTCACCTTCGCAGCCGATGACGATGCGGTCCGGACGACGGCAGTCGGACACCGCCGAACCTTCCTTGAGGAATTCCGGGTTGGAGACGATATCGAACTGCAGCTCACGACCGGCCTCGTCCAGTGCGGCCTGAATGTGCGCACGCAGGGTGTCGCCGGTACCGACCGGCACGGTGGATTTCTCCACCAGGATCAGCGGCTGCTCACGGTGGCGCGCCACGGCGTCGCCCACCGACAGCACGTATTTCAGGTCCGCCGAGCCGTCTTCGCTGGAGGGCGTACCCACGGCGATGAACGCCACGCGACCGTGTTGTACGGCGAGCTTTTCATCCGAGGTGAAATGCAGGCGGCCGGAGTCCAGGCCTTCGCGCACCAGGCTCGACAGGCCCGGTTCAAAAATGCTGACGTGCCCCTGGCGCAGCAGTTCGACTTTCTTCTGATCGATGTCCATGCACACGACGTCGTGACCGACTTCGGCCAACACGGCGGCCTGCACCAGGCCGACATAACCGCTACCAAATACTGTGATTTTCATGGAGCACTCCTGAATTCGGGCGCACGAGACGGACGAGTGTTAATAGTGATGACCCCGAGCATGACCAGTGCCACGCCCAGCGATTTAGTGAAACTGAACGATTCGTTGAACAGCGGCAGACTGGCCGCCAGCAGGTACACCAGTGCATAGCTGATGCTCAGCAGCGAATAGGCCCGCCCCAGCGGTAGATCGCGCAAGGCTGCGAGCCAGCAGAGCATCGACAGGGCGTAGGCGAAAATCGCCGCTACAACCACCGCCAGCGCCGACAGATCGACGCTGCCGGCGCTCAGCGCCGTCAGCCATTGTTCCGGTTGCGGCAGGCGCGTCATGCTCCAGCGCATGCCCAGTTGAGCACCACTGACCAGCATTACGCTGCCCAGAGCAAAACCGATTCCACGAGCCTGGTTCATGACTGTTGCCCCAGCAAAACCACGCCGCCGATCACCAGCGCCACACCCAGCCAATGCTGACGGTCGATGGGCTCACGAAAGACGAAGCGGGCGATAAGGGTGATCAGCACGAAGTTGAGGCTGAGCATCGGGTAAGCGATGCCCACTTCAAGACGTTGTAGCACCAGCAGCCAGACCAGCAGCCCGCTGCCCAGAGAAAACAGCGCCAGCCACAACCACGGCGAGCGCAGTTTGGCGGCCCACGACGAATCAACGCCGCGCCAGCTCTCCACGGCGAATTTCTGCGCAACTTGCCCCAGGCACGTCAGCAGACACGCTGTCAGTAACAGCAACCAGCTCATGTCGGATCCTTGGGTAGCACCATGATCACCAGATTGCCCGACTCATAACGGGTACCGTCCTTGGGCAGCAGGTCCAGCTCTTCGAGCTCGTCCTGACCCTTGACGCGCATCAGCACGCCGACCGAGCCGCTGCGGCGCGCTTCACGTACCCATTGTTGAACGTTGTCCTTGGTGAGTCGGCGTTCAGCGCCTTCCGGGTAGGACAGACCGTATTTGAGTTCGCCGACCGTGTTGTACAGCGCGACCTCTGGTTGTTTCATGCGCCAGGCCAGCGCTGCCGCCGCGCCCAGATCATTGCTCAGCAGGTGCGTGGTGCCGGACAGTTCGGTGACGTGGTGCCGGATGAACTGGTCCGGGGTTTTGTTGGCCACCACCGATTTGGGCAACGCCGCCGGCAGGATCCCCGCCAGCAACAGGCTGCCCAGCGCCGGCGCCGCCCAGCACTGCAACGGCAGGAACGCTTGCGCCAGGTTGGCGATGATCCAGCCGATCAGGGCGATGAACACCAGCACCATGCTGTGCAGTTCGTGGTCGTACACCGGTTTGTTCAATTGCAGGTAAACCAGTGCGATCAGCGTGACCACACCCAGCAGCAGGTTCAGCAGACCGTTGATCCCCAACGCCCGACCTTGTTCCAGACGCAAGCGATCAGCCAGCGCATTGCCCAGCAGCAGTGCCAATGGCAGCAGGCAGGGCAGAATGTAGGTCGGCAGTTTGCCGTTGCTCAGGCTGAAAAAGCCCAGCGGCAACCACAGCCACAACAGCAGGAAAACCATGTTCGGCTCGGCCCGGGTTTGCCAGGCCTGCTTGAACGCGGTCGGCAACAGACCGACCCACGGCAGACTGAATGCCACCAGCAGCGGCAAGTAGAACCACCACGGTGCATCGTGCTGCGCATCGTCACCGGCAAAGCGCCGGATGTGTTCGTGCCAGAAGAAGAACCGCCAGTAATCCGGTTCCTGTGCGTGTACCGCCAGCGCCCACGGCAAGCTGACGATGATCGCGATGGCGATCGCCACCGGACCGAACATCAGCAGTTCGCGCCAGCGTTTTTGCCAGAGCATCCACGGTAATGCGATCAGTACCGGCAGCAACCAGGCGAGAAAGCCCTTGGTCATGAAACCCATGCCGCAGGCCAGACCCAGCACCGCCCAGGCGCCAAGCCGTTGCCCGGTGCTGCGGCTGTCGAGCGCAAACCACAGCGCCACCAGGCTCAGGTTGACCCAGAAGGTGAATTGCGGATCGAGGTTGGCGTACCCGGCCTGACCGGCGACGACGGTGAAGCTCATATAGAGCAGGGCGCAGACGAAGCTCTTGCGCGGATCGTTCCATAGCCTGCGCGCGACCAGATAGGCCAGCAGCACACTCAACGCCGTGCTGAGGGCCGAGGCGAAGCGCACGCCGAACAGGTTTTGTCCGAACAACTCCTGGCCGATGGCGATCATCCAGTAGCCGGCAATCGGCTTCTCGAAATACCGCAGCCCCATGAAATGCGGCGACACCCAGTTGCCACTGAGCAGCATGTCCTGGCTGATCTGTGCGTAACGGGTTTCGTCGGGGATCCACAGGCCATGGGTGCTCAACGGCAACAGATAGGCCAGCAGACAGAGGCCGACCAACAGCGGCAGTGCCCAGCGTCTGGTCATGCGCCTTGCACTCCCAGCCAGCCTTCACGGCCTTCGAGCACACCGCGTTGCACGCGGCCCACGGGCAGGGTGTTGAAGAACTCGGGCAACAAGTCGCCCAAGGGTTTGAAGTCAATGTGGCGCTGGCGTGCATCGGCCAGCAACTGGCGAAAATCCTGAGCCATCAGAATCCCTTCTACTTCGGCATGAATGGTGTAGACGTTGAGTGCTTGCGACTGGAACCGGTCGAGGATGAAGGCGTTGAAGTCCTTGGCTGCCACGTGCGGGCCGACGACTTCGTCGAAGGTCGGCAGGTCCACCGGAATCTGCGGAGTCCCCGGCGTGCCGTCCGCCAACAGCGGACGGAACAGGCTCTGACCGCGGCAATCGCTGTTATAGCGAAAGCCGAAGGTCTGCTTGGCCTCGATCACGCGCTCGTCCGCACGCCAACCGGCGGCGGCCGAACACTGGATCTTTTCGCCGAGGATGTCGCTCAAGGTGTCGACGCCGCGCCGGATCTGTTCGATCAGTTGCGCGTCGCTCCAGCGCCCGGCGTTGGCCTGCCAGCCATGGTGATCCCAGGCGTGCAGGCCGACCTCGTGACCGGCGTCCCGGGCCTGACGCATCAGGTGCCCGAGATCACGGCCAATCGGTTTGCCGGGCCAGGCTGTACCGGCCAGCAAAATGTCCCAGCCGTACAGCCCGGCAGCGTTGGAACGCAGCATTTTCCAGAGGAACTGCGGGCGGATCAGGCGCCACAGATGTCGACCCATGTTGTCCGGGCCGACACTGAAGAAAAACGTTGCCTTGACCTGCGCCTCGTCGAGCATCTCCAGCAGCCGCGGCACACCTTCTCGGGTGCCACGGTAGGTGTCGACATCGATACGAAGACCTGCCTGCATTACTTCTTGTCCGCGATTTCGAGCATGGCTTCACGCAGGAAGAAGTCCAGGGTGTTGCCGATGGTCTCGCGCATTTCCACGGTCGGCTCCCAGTTCAACAGGCGCTTGGCGTTGGCAATGCTTGGCTTGCGGTGTTCCACGTCCTGGTAACCGGCACCGTAGAACGCCTTGCTTTCCACGTCGCGGAAACCGGCGAACGGAGGGAAGTTGTGACGCAGCGGGTGCGCTTCGAACTGACGCAGCAGCTCTTCGCCCAGTTGACGGATGCTGGCCTCGTTGTCCGGGTTGCCGATGTTGATGATCTGGCCGTTGCAGACGTCGTTGTCGTTGTCGATGATCCGCGCCAGGGCTTCAACGCCGTCAGCGATATCAGTGAAGCAACGCTTCTGCTCGCCACCGTCGAACAGACGGATCGGCGTGCCTTCCACCAGGTTGAGGATCAACTGGGTGATGGCACGTGAGCTGCCGATACGCGCTGAATCCAGACGGTCCAGACGCGGGCCCATCCAGTTGAACGGACGGAACAGGGTGAAGTTCAGGCCCTTGGCGCCGTAAGCCCAGATCACGCGGTCCAGCAGTTGCTTGGAGACCGAGTAGATCCAGCGCTGCTTGTTGATCGGGCCGACGATCAGGTTCGAGCTGTCTTCGTCGAAGTTCTTGTCCTGGCACATGCCATAGACTTCCGAAGTCGACGGGAAGATCACGCGCTTGTTGTACTTGACGCAGTAGCGAACCAGTTTCAGGTTCTCTTCGAAGTCCAGTTCGAATACGCGCAGCGGGTTGCGGGTGTATTCGATCGGGGTGGCGATGGCCACCAGCGGCAGGACCACGTCGCACTTCTTGATGTGGTACTCGATCCACTCGGAGTGAATGCTGATGTCGCCTTCAACAAAGTGGAAGTTCGGGTGGCTGCGCAGACGGTCGATGGCGTCGGAGCCGATGTCCAGACCGTAGACTTCGTAGCGGTCGTCACGCAGCAGGCGTTCTGACAGGTGGTTACCGATGAAGCCGTTGACACCGAGGATCAGTACGCGGGTACGACGTGGCGCACGACCGGATTCGGCACCGCGCAGCAGCGAGCCATCCACCAGACCCAGTTCGTTGGCCAGTTGCGGGCCGCTGAGGTACAGACCGTTGTCGTTGCGCTGACCGGCGTTGATCACCAGCGAGTCCTGACCGCAGGCAATGCGCAGCGGATCGACGCTAATCACGCGGCCTGGCGCCTGGCCTTCGTTGCCCTTGACGACTTCGGCGCTCCAGACAATCAGTTTGTGCTCGCCCACGGCGCAGAACGCGCCCGGGTAAGGACGGGTGACGGCGCGCACCAGGTTGAACAGTTCTTCCGCCGGTTTGGCCCAGACCAGTTTGCCGTCCGCCGGGGTGCGACGACCGAACACGGTGGCTTTCGATTCGTCCTGTGGGGTTTCAGTGATCTTGCCTTGCAGCATGTTCGGCAGGGTGTCGCGCAGCAGGTCGCTGGCGGCGGTGCGCAGTTTGGCGTGCAGGGTCAGGCCGGTGTCGCTGCGCTCGATGGCAACGCGCTGCTGGGCAACGATGGCGCCGGCATCAGCGCGCTTGACCATGCGGTGCAGGGTAACGCCGGTTTCGGTTTCGCCGTTGACCAGCACCCAGTTCGCCGGAGCGCGGCCGCGATAGCGTGGCAGCAGCGAACCGTGCAGATTGAACGCGCCTTTTTTGGCCAGGGCCAGCAGTGGTTCGCTCAGCAGGTTGCGGTAGTAGAAGGAGAAAATGTACTCCGGGTCCAGCTTGGCGATGCGCTCGATCCACAGGGGGTGGTTGGCGTCTTCCGGCGCGTGCACCGGGATGCCTTTGTTGGCGCACAGTTGTGCAACCGAGGCATAGAACGCGTTTTCTTTCGGATCATCGGCGTGAGTGAACACTGCTGCAATGTCGTAGCCGCTGTTGAGCAGGGCTTCAATGCCGGCGCAGCCAATATCGTGGTAGGCGAAGACAACAGTTTTTGCACTCATGAGAGAACCTGATCGGAAGTGGAAGAAGTAGCGGTAGAAGAAAGACCATCAACGGTGACGGCAGGGGCCGGAGCGGCCGGCTGGCTGCGCAACACCTTTTCGATGAAGAAACGCGGACGGGCGCGTACATCGCTGTACATGCGGCCCAGGTATTCACCCAGCAGCCCCATGCCGATGAATTGGCCACCGGTGAACACAAACAGCACGGCGAACAGCACGAACATGCCGTCACCGGCCCAACCGGCACCGAAGGCCAGACGCAAGACAATCAA
This sequence comes from Pseudomonas sp. B21-051, assembly GCF_024748795.1. Taxonomy (NCBI): domain Bacteria; kingdom Pseudomonadati; phylum Pseudomonadota; class Gammaproteobacteria; order Pseudomonadales; family Pseudomonadaceae; genus Pseudomonas; species Pseudomonas sp. B21-051. The sequence goes on along the minus strand of NZ_CP087166.1, from coordinate 3,060,313 downwards.
CGCCATCGCGAACAGCACGCCCAATCCGGCCATGGCGAAGCCGACGATGCTGAGCAAGCGCAGCGGCGTGGTGGTCATGCAGGTGACCAGATCGAACATCAGGTTGATCAGGCGCATCGGGCTGTATTTCGAGTCGCCGTGTTCACGCTCGGCGTGGGCCACGACGATTTCGGTGGTGTGACGGGCGAAGCTGTTGGCCAGGATCGGGATGAACGTGCTGCGTTCGCGGCAGGCGAGCATCGCGTCGATGATGGTGCGGCGGTAGGCGCGCAGCATGCAGCCGTAGTCGCTCATGGCGACGCCGGTGGAGCGTTGCACGGCCAGGTTGATCAGCTTCGAAGGATAACGGCGCAGCGCCGAATCCTGACGATTGCCGCGCACGGTGCCGACCACGTCGTAACCTTTTTCGGCTTCGGCCACCAGTCGAGGGATTTCTTCTGGCGGGTTCTGCAGGTCGGCGTCGAGGGTGATCACCACGTCGCCCTTGCACTGCTCGAAACCGGCCATGATCGCGGCGTGCTGGCCATAGTTGCGGTTGAGGATGACCGCCACGAACGGGCTGTTTTCACGTCCGGCGGCTTCTTCAAGCATGTTGGCCGACTCGTCGCGGCTGCCGTCGTCGACCAGCACGATTTCGAAGTCGTGATGCAACTGGCGGCAGGCCGCTTCGGTACGACGCAACAGCTCGGGCAGGCTTTCCTGTTCGTTGTAGACCGGGATGACGATCGACACGCTACGGATTGGATAAGGTTTCACAGGCGTTTTTCCATGATTTGAGCGATGGCACCGACCACCCGGTCAAGGTCTTGACCGGTCATGTCGGGGAACAGCGGAATCGAGCACAGCCGCGCCGAGTTCCATTCGGTGTTGGGCAGGTACAGGTCCGGGTCACGCTGGCGATACCAGGTGTGCAGGTGGGTGGCGATGAAATGGATCCCGGTGCCGATGCCCTGATCCTGCAACGCCTTCATGAAGGCTTCACGATCCATGCCGCAACGCTCGCTGTCGATGCGCAGGATGAACAGGTGCCAGGCGTGTTGCTGGGCATAGGCGGGCACGGCCAGCGGTTGCACCGGCAGGCCTTCGAATTTTTGCAGGTAGCTGGTGGCCAGTTCGGTGCGCCGGGCGTTGATTTCGTCCAGACGTTGCAGCTGCACCAGGGCAATCGCGGCGTTGATGTCGGCCAGGTTGTACTTGAAGCCCGGTTCCATCACTTGCGCCTGCGGCTTGCGGCCACCGGTCAGACGGTCATAGGCGTCAACGCCCAGGCCGTGGAATTTGAGCATGCGCACGCGGCTGGCGAGCGCTTCGTCGTCGGTGACGAACATCGCGCCTTCGGCACAGGTCATGTTCTTGATCGCATGGAACGAGAAGATCGCCGTGCCTTGCGAACCGACGTGGCGGCCCTTGTAGCGGGTCCCGGCGGCGTGGGCGGCGTCTTCGATGACCGGGATGCCGTGCTTGTCGGCCAGGGCATACAGCGGATCGAGATCGAACGCAGCGCCGGCGTAGTGCACCGGAATGATCGCCTTGGTCCGCGGGGTGATGGCCGCTTCGATGCGCGCAGCGTCGGTCATCAGCGTATCGCGGTCGACGTCGACGAACACCGGTTTGGCACCCAGCAGAGAGATCATGTTGGCGGTCGAAACCCAGGTCTGCGACGGGGTGATGACTTCGTCGCCCGGGCCGATGCCCAGCGCCAGCAGCGTGATGTGCATGCCGCCGGTGGCCGAAGACAAGGCCACCGCGTGTTTGCAACCCACGTACTGCGCAAACTGCTCTTCGAGTGCCTGGTTTTTCGGCCCCGTGGTGATCCAGCCCGAGCGCAACACCTGCTCGACAGCGGCAATTTCCTCATCGCCAATACTTGGGCGGGAGAAGGGGAGAAACGCCTGACTCATGGGCACCTCATTACAAAAAAATAAAGGATGGATTCACGCGGTTATTGGATCCAGCCTCAGCGTAGACACAGAAAAGCGCTCCTGCATCAATAACTTGGCAAAAAAAGCATGACGTCGGGGATTGATTGACTTTTCACGATTTGCCCGGCAGGTTGGGGCATAGCCACTACCGAACCTATGGGAATTAAGGTTATGCCGGTTTTTGTGAAAGGAACATGAAAAACCGGTTGGCGAATCGTTTATCTGTCACTTATACAGCCGCTGTTCAGGCTTCTGCCGTCCATCGCAGTTTTTTGTCGGACAGTGCCGCTCAAGTACCTTCTTTACTTCAAGTACATTGCATTTGTTAGTTGTTGTAGTGCTGTACATTTTTTACTCAAGGTTTAACGTTTGATTGATTTAGTTGCTGCACCCCCCGACGCTCCAAAAACCAACCCGATGAGCCTGTACCTCGCGCGTTTGGCGCCCTCCAGCCAACTGACCATGCGCTATGTGCTGCAAGATGCGGCCGATCGCCTGGGCTTTGAAGACATGAATGTCGAAGAGATTCCCTGGCATGCCTTGCAACCGGAAGATGTTGTAGCGCTGGTCGCTGCATTACGCGCAGACAACTACGCACCGAACACTTCTTCGTTGTATGTGAATGCGGTGCGCGGCGTCATGAATGAGGCCTGGCGCATGAGTCTGATCAGCCAGGAACATCTTCTGAAGATGCGTTCGGTCAAGGGCATCGCCGGCACGCGGCTGTCTCAGGGGCGCAATCTCAAGCGCACGCTGATTCACGAATTGATGGAAGTCTGCGCCGCCGACCCACGCCCGCAGGGCCTGCGTGATGCGGCAATCATCGCGCTGCTGTACGGCACCGGCATGCGCAAGTCGGAATCGGTGGATCTGGACCTGAATCAGGTCGACTTCAGCGAGCGCAGCCTGTGCGTCACAGCCAAGGGCAACAAGCAGTTGATCAAGTACGCGCCGGCATGGGCGTTCAGCAAGCTCGATGCATGGCTCGAACTGCGCCGCTCGCAGCTCAAGGAAGGCGAGAGCGACGATGCCTTCCTGTTCAACCGTATCCGCCGTGGCAGCCACATCACCCGCGAGCGCATCACCAAGCATGCGATCTACTACATCGCTCGCCAGCGCGGCACGCAGGTCGGGGTGAAGATCATGCCCCACGACTTCCGTCGCTCGTTCATCACTCGGGTGATCGAAGAGCACGACCTGTCGATCGCGCAGAAACTGGCGCATCACAGCAACATCCAGACCACCGCCAACTACGATGTGCGCGATGACAACGAGCGGCGGCGGGCGGTGGATCGCTTCGATCTCTGATCAGCTCAGGCCAAACACATGCGCCGCACCGAGTACCGACAGCTGCACCGCGCTGCCGGCGGGCGGCGCGTGCATGCCGGAGCTGCGCACCAGAATCGAACGGGCCGGATCCTGAGTCGCGGATGAACTCAGTTCAACCGTCAAGGTGCAGGTATTGCCGGCGAAATCACGGTCGGTGACCAGCGCATGGCAGCCTTGGCTGTCAGACGCCAGTTCGGCGATCTGCAATTGTTCGGGGCGCAGCATGATCTGTGCAGCGCCGCTGAAGCCGTTGCTGTTCACCGCCACCTGACCCAGATCGCAATGCGCCCAACCCGCTTCGATCCGCGCCGGCAGGACCACCGCTTCGCCGAGAAAGTGCGCGGTCTGCTCATCCTGCGGATAGCGGTAGAGATCCATCGGATGCCCGGACTGCACCAGCCGGCCGCTGCGCATCACCGCCAATTGATCGGCAAACGACAACGCTTCGCTCTGATCGTGGGTCACCAGAATAGTGGTGACGCCAGCGTCTTCGAGCAGGCGCGCGACCATTTTGCGCATGGCACTGCGTAAACCGGTGTCGAGGGCTGAGAACGGCTCATCGAGCAGCATCAGCCGTGGCTGTTGCGCCAGAGCGCGGGCCAGCGAGACCCGCTGTTGCTGGCCACCGGACAATTCGTGGGGCCAACGGTTGGCCATGTTGGCGTCGAGGGCGACGCTGTCCATCAACTCAAGGATGCGCTGGGTGCGGGCCGCACCGGTCAGGGCCAGGCCGAAACCGATGTTCGCCGCCACCGTCATGTGCGGGAACAACGCGCCGTCCTGCGGGACGTAGCCGATCTGCCGTTGATAGGCCGGCACCGCGTGGCTGCGGTCGACCAGCGTCTGGCCGTTGAGGGTGAGGCTGCCGCTGTCGGGAAACTCGAACCCGGCGATCATCCGCAGCAGCGTGGTCTTGCCGGAACCGGAGGGACCGACGATCACCGTGCGGCTGCCGGTCGGCACGTTGAGGCTGACGTCGTCGAGCGCCTTTTGCGCGCCGAAGGTTTTACTGAGGTTGTGCAGTTCGAGAGCGTTCATCGGCCAGCGGTACGCCTGGATTGGTGATAGAGAATGGCCGTCAGCGGCAGGGAAAGCAGGATCATCAGCAGCGCATACGGCGCTGCGGCGGCGTAATCGATTTCGCTGGTCATCGCCCAGAATCCGGTGGCGAGGGTGTGCGTGCCATTGGGCGCGAGCAGCAGGGTCGCGGTCAGCTCGTTGGTGATTGCCAGAAACACCAGCGCCGCACCCGCCGCCGCGCCGGGAGCCGCCAGGCGCACGGTGATCAGCCACAATGCGCGCACAGGGGAACGGCCAAGGCTTTGCGCAATGTTTTCCAGCTCGACCGGGGCCTGCGCGAACCCCGCGCGCAGGCTGACCAGCGCCCGCGGCAGGAACATCAGCAGGTAAGCCAGCAGCACGGTGATGGTGGTCTGGTAGATCGGACGGGCGAAATGAATGGTCACGGTGACCAACGCCAACGCGACGACAATGCCGGGCAGGGAACTGGTGATGTAGTTGCAGCCTTCCAGCAAGCGCTGCAGTTTGCCCGGCGAGCGGATCGACAGCCACGCAATGGGAATCGCCGCGACACTGGTCAGCAATGCACCGGCCACTCCGTAGGACAAGGTCTGCAGCAACGCTGGCAACAGCTCGTCGCCTTGCCAGACCTGTACGCCACCGGCCAGCAGCCAGCGACCCAGCGTGAGCAACGGCACACCGAGTGCCAGCAGACAGGTCAGGGTTTGCAACAGTAACGCCAGAGTTGTCGCGCTACGCCCCAGTTGCACGCTGCGCTGGTCCCGGGCGCTGCCGGAACCGACTCGCGCATAGCGGGCGTTGCCACGGGCGGCAGATTCGGCGGTGAGCATCGCCAGACAGCACAGCGCCAGAACCCCGGCGAGCATGTTGGCGGCCGCGCCGTTGAAGGTCGACTTGAACTGATCGAAGATCGCCGTGGTGAAGGTGTCGAAACGGATCATCGCGTACAAGCCGTACTCGGCCAGCAAATGCAGACCGACCAACAACGCGCCACCGCAAATCGCCAGCCGCAGTTGTGGCAACACCACCCGAAAGAACACCGCCCACGGCTTGAGTCCCAAGGATTGCGCGACGTCTTCAATCGCCGGATCGAGACGGCGCAAGGTTGCGGCAATCGGCAAATACAGAAACGGAAAATAGGCGATCACCGACACCAACACACCGGCCGGCAGACCGTGGATCGACGGAATCAGGCTGACCCACGCATAACTGTGGACGAACGCCGGCACCGCCAGCGGAGCCACCGCCAGCACTGACCACAGGCGTCGGCCGGGCAGGTTGCTGCGTTCGGTCAGCCAGGCCAGGGTAGTTCCAAGCACGATGCACAGCGGCAGGGTGATCAGCACCAGCAGCACAGTGTTGATCAGCAGTTCGCCGACCCGTGGGCGAAAGATCAGGGCTTCGATGGTCGCCCAGCCGGTGTACCACGCCACGCCGATCACGAACGCGATCGGCAGCAGTGACAACAACGACACCAGCACCGCCGAGCTCACCACCCATGAACTGCCACGCCCGGCCAGCGTGCGGGGCGGGTGAAGGAGGCTGGCGGCGGCCGTCGCAACGGCCGGTGCAGGCAAGGTTTCGCGCATCACTCAGAGCAATCCGGCCTGGGTCATCAGCTCGACGGCTTTTTTGCTGTCGAGGGTCGACGCATCGACTTTCGGCGCGTCGAGGGTTTTCAGCGGAGTCAGCTTCGGATTGGACGGCGCGTCTTTACCCACGGCGTATTCGAAGGAGGTGCCGGTTTCGAGAACTTCCTGACCTTCCTTGCTGGTGATGTATTTGACAAACTTCTGCGCTTCATCCTGATGCTTGCTCGAGGCCAGCACGCCAGCGCCGGAGGTGCTGACGAACGCGCCCGGATCCTGATGTTTGAAGTAGTACAGCTTGGTGTTTTTGCTGTTTTCGCCGGTCTTGGACTGATCAACGAAGCTGTAATAGTGATAGATCACGCCGCTTTCGATCTGCCCGGCGTTCACCGCTTTGAGCACCGCACTGTTGCCGCGATAGATCGTGGCGTTGGTCTTCATGCCCTTGAGCCATTCCAGCGTGGCAGCTTCACCTTTCTGTTGCAGGACGGCGGCGACGATTGCCTGGAAGTCCGCGCCAGCCGGGGAGGCGGCCCAGCGGCCTTTCCAGGCCGGGGTGGCGAGGTCGAGCAGGGATTTGGGCAGGTCTTTTTCAGTCAGCTTGTTCGGGTTGTAGACGAACACGGTGGAACGGGCAGCGATGCCGACCCAATTGCCGTGGGCCGGTCGATAGGCGGAATCGACTTGCTCAAGGGTTGTCGGCGCCAACGGGGCGAACAGTTTGGCATTGTCCACCAGCACCATCGCCGGGGAGTTCTCGGTGAGGAATACGTCTGCCGGTGAGGCGGCGCCTTCCTGCACGAGCTGGTTACCCATCTCGGTGTCGTCGCCGTTGCGAATGGTCACCGGGATCCCCGTTTCTTCAGTGAACCCGGCCACCCAGGCTTTGGTCAGCGTTTCGTGCTGAGCGTTGTAAACCACCAGACCCACCGAATCGGCGGCAAAAGCCTGCCCGGTGCCGAGCAACGCAGTGGCCAGCAATGCGCGCTTGAAGAAGGATGGAAAGCGTGGATTCATTCGGGCAGCTCCTGTTTTCAGACGTTATGAGCAAACCCTCGCAGGAAACAATGCGAACGATTTGCAAGTGTCGAGTCGCGGCAATGTAGGGTGGCAAATGAGAAAAAAACGTCAAAGAAGCCGTTAATACTTGTCATTGCCATTCAAATTTACCGCGACTCTCTCCTTTTGTCTTAACGTCATTGCTCAGGAGTGGGGAATGTAAGCCACGCTCTGGTCTGCACGCCCGTGGAATACCTGTTCGCCACGGGTCGGGGTGGTGGTGATGACCTGGTGATCAGCCTTCAGCGCATCGAGTGGCACGGCGTCACCGGAACGGTATTGCGCGACGAAAATCGTGCGTTGCGGATCCCAATGTTCCCCGCTGGTCCTTTCCAGCCAGGCGATCAGCGTCGCGGTGTCGCCATTGTGCGGGAAGTCCTCGATCGTTTCCGGCACGTAGTAGAACGGTGCACCACCGGTTTGCAGGTACATCGGCACTTTGTTGTCGACCTCGATCATGACCATGCGCCATTGATTCAATGGTGCCTGCTGACTGGCCTGTTCGCGTACCTGTTCGCCGAAGCGGATAACACCGCCGCCGCTGTTGGTCCATGGGTAAAGCACACCCAGTACCGCAGCGAGCAACACAGTAGTGACAGCGAAGCCGATCTTCAGCCCACGGCCTTCGCTGTTGCGGGCGGCCATGCGCCGGGTCACCCACCAGGCACCCAGCAATTGCGCGAAGGGCACCAGCGGCAACACGTAATAGCTGCGGCGACTGCCACTGGCGGTGAAGAACAGCATCAGCAACGCGAGCCCTTGAATCAGCCAGCGGGTATCCGGTTCGATGTGCTTCCAGTTGCTCGCTGCCACCCATAAGGCAATCAACCAGCACGGCGCCCAGGGCAAGGTGTAGACCGGCAGGTAGATCAAGTAGGTGTAAATCGGTCCGAACTGATCGAACGGCTGGAAAAACCGCACGACGTTTTCACGCAGCACCAGGCCGAGGCCGCTTTGTTCGTAGTTGGGCGCACCGTAGAGGTGAGACAACAGGAACGGCGCCATGTAAAACGCCCCGGCGATCAATAGTGCGCCGAACAGTCGCAGGTTCAGGTGGCGTTTCCAGCGGTGTTCACTGAGCAGGTGCGGCAGCAGCACCAGCCCCGGCAGGATGAAACCGATCAGGCCTTTGAACAGCGAGGTCAGCGACAGCAGGCCGAAGAACACCACGTAGCGCCAGAAGCGGGTGTCATCCGGGCCGCGCCAGTACCACCAGACGGCCGCCAGCACACCGCAGACGGTGAGAATGTCGGCGGTGGCGACTCGCGCCCAGAACACGAAATAGAAGGTGGTCGCCAGCATCCAGCCGGCGATCAGCCCGGTGCCTTTGCGAAACAGTTGCTCGCCGATCAGGTACACCAGCCACACGCTGAACCACGCGGAAATCACCGAAGACAGGCGCAACGACCAATGCCCCAGTCCGCCGGTGAACCACGAGGTGGCGGTGATCAGCCAGTACGACAGCAGCGGTTTGTCGTAATAAGGACTGCCTTTGAGATAGGGATCGAAATAGTCGCCGCTTTGCAGCATCTGCAAGGCGATGTTGGCCCAGCGGGTTTCCGGCCCCCACAGCTCGCGACTGCCCAGGCCGAGCAATAACAGCAGGGCAGTCGCCGCCAGCAGAAGCAGCAACGCGCCCCGATCTTTTTTGTCTGCGGTCATGGTTTGCTCTGGGCAAAGATGAAGATTTCCAGGTTGCCGCGCCGGAAGTGCTGACCATCGATCGACAGCAGCTCCAGTTGTTGCTCGTCAGAGGTGCTGTTGACGCGCATCACCACGCCCACCGAGCCTTTCTTGCGCGCTTCGGTCATCCATTCGCCTACGCCGTCGAGGCTGACCTTGCGTGAAGCCATGGCCGGGTCATCGAGGCCGTACTTGAGCTCGCCAACGGTGTTGAACAGGTCGACTTGCGGGCGGCGCAAACGCCATGACAATGCGGAAGCGGCTCCCAGGTCGTTACTCAGCAACGAGTTGGTTTCGCTCAGTTGCTGCTGATGTTCGGCAATGAACTGATCCGGCATCTTGCTGTTGACGATGGTCGCCGGCATCGCGGCCGGCAGCAATGCGACGAGCAGGCCGATGCCCAACGCCGGCATCGCCCACAACGTCAGTGGTCGCAAGGCTTGCAGCGAACCGGCAATCAGCCAGCCGAGCAGCACGATATAGCCCAGCGACAGGCTGAACATTTCGGTGTGTTCGTAAATTTCACGGGTCGCTTGCAGATAGATCAGCGCGACCAGTGCGGCAATGGCCAGCATCACGTTGACCACACCGTTGATGCGCAAGACGCGACCGTTCTGGCGCTCTAGCCAGCCTATCAGCGTGTAGCCCATCAACAGGGCCAGAGGCAGCAGGCACGGCATGATGTAAGTCGGCAGTTTGCCGCTGCTCGCGCTGAAAAAAGCCAGCGGCAGCAGGAACCACAAGGCGAGGAAGGCGATTTTCGGATCACGCTTTTCCCGCCAGGTTCGCAGCAGCGTCGAAGGCAACAGCAGTGCCCACGGCAAGGTGGACGCAAACAGCAGCGGCAGGTAGAACCACCATGGTCGTGCGTGCTGTGCGTCTTCACCGGCGGCGAAGCGGCGGATGTGTTCGTGCCAGAAGAAGAACCGCCAGAAATCCGGTTCACGGGCATGCACGGCCAGTGCCCATGGCACGCTGACCAGCGCGGCCACCGCCACGGCAACCAGTCCATAACGCACCAGTTCACCGAAGCGCCGTTGCCAGATCATGTAGGGCAGGGCGATCAGCACCGGTAGCAGCAGGGCGAGGAAACCCTTGGTCATCAGGCCCATGCCACAAGCGAATCCCAACAAAGCCCAGCCACCCAGGCGCGCGCGTGGTGTGTGGCTGTCGATGGCAAACCAGATCGCCACCAGACTCAGGTTGACCCACAAGGTGAACTGCGGATCGAGGTTGGCATAGCCGGCTTGTCCTGCGATCAGGCCGAAGCTCATATAAAGGAGGGCGCACGCGGCGCTGATTCGCGGGTTGTTCCACAGGCGCCGGGCCAGCAGGTAGGCCAGCCACACGCTAACCCCGGAGCTGAGTGCCGAGGCGATGCGCACGCCGAACAGGTTTTCACCGAAAATCGCCTGGCCGATGGCGATCATCCAGTAGCCGGCAATCGGTTTTTCAAAGTAGCGAATGCCCATGAAGTGCGGCGCCACCCAGTTGCCGCTCTGCAGCATTTCCTGGCTGATCTGCCCATATCGGGTTTCATCGGGAATCCACAGACCGTGGGTCATCAGCGGCAGCAGATAAAACACCACGAATGCCAGCACCAGCCCGGGGATCGCAAAACGCTCGATCAGGGTGCGCTGGTGGAGGCGCGGCAAATTCAACGCCGCATGGTGCAGCGGTTTGTTCTCAGACGTCATGACTGGACCTTGGTGCAGTACAAAGTGTGCGTTTCAGTGACGGCCCGGCAATTTCCGTAGCAGGCGCGGCACTGGGTTGAATGAATGCAGAGGCGAGCACGGCCGAGGGGCGTGTCCTGCATTCAGAGAACGGGTCTGCTTCCAGCTTTAAGTTCTCCTCGGGAAGACAAGCTTTAAAATGAAATATTTCCAGTTCTGGAAAGTAAAAAACATTTCTTATTACAAATTTCATACACGCCAATACCCTGTGCCAGAGCATTGGCCGAGCTGTTTATTGCTTGATTAAGTTTGCTGGTTACTTGGTCAATCGCTGCCAGCCTTCGGGATTCATGATGCCGATTACATCAAGTTTTCCTTGCGCATCCATCCGGGCCAAAACAGTGCTGCCATATTCGGCGGCGACCGCGCGCGGGTAACCGGTCTGCCGTTCGAAATCGGCGATGCAGCCGCTGTGGGTTACCAGAATCATGTTCTGTCCCGGGGTCTTGTGCGCCATCAATTCATTGCGCATCGTCGGGCCACAGGTTTCCAGCCATTCCGCCGCCACGGCATCGTGGCCTAGCATGTAATGCGCAGTCTGCAGGGTGCGCGTCAACGGGCTGCTGAAGAACTGGGTTTTTTCCAGGCCCAGTTGCGTAAAGCCACGGCCTACCTTGGCTGCAGCAATGCTGCCAGCCTGGGTGATACCGTCTGCCGGCCCCAGACAGGGATTGGTCGAGCGGTCGCAACGTTCGGTATGTCGCACCAGTGCGACGACCTCACCGGCCTGCCAGGCCTTCACCCATTCCTGGGTAGCCGACGCACTCGCATAGCGCAGGTTGGCGGGCGAACGTTGCATCCAGACGAAGCCGCAAATCAGTGTAATCAACAGCAAACCGACAGCAATGATTGCCCAGGTGCGCGGACGAGACAGATCCCATCGCCTGGACGCTGATTGTACGTGTACTAATTCAACCACGACGTTGCCCCTTGTCATTCCCGAGTTCCACTCAGTACACGCGCAGTGCAACGTAAGCTCCAGGAGGTTAGTTACTTTACGGTGGTCTACTTGAATGGCTGCTGAACACTACGTTCAGAGTCGTGGCGGAGCAGTGAAGAACATGTGAAAAATTTGCGAGGTCCGGCGTGTGTTAACTAAAACGGCTATTTGATAAACAAACTCAAATACCCGTTTTGTTTGTTTTAAACACTTAACAACAACGCCGGGCAAGGCGAAGCTGCGAATATTGGTCAACGTCGTCGCGCCGCCCCTTGCAGCCCTGACATCAGCCCTGGAGTCATTGAACCGGATGGATCTCAAGCAAAGCCTCGCCAATCGGATTGTGATTGTGTTCGCCTTGATGAGCGCGGTGGTGGCCGGTGTCTTCGCGATGGGCATTGTGGCCACGGTGCATGTCGTCGAGCACAAGTTGACCATGACCGCCCTCAGCGGTGGACTGCGCCGGTTGTTGGCGATGGACGACATCAACCAGTGGCGCCACGAGCCGGAAAAGAGCGAACTGTTTTTTTTCGAGAACGGCCCGGGGCCCATGGCGCTGACGCCGCAACTGGCAGCACTGCCTCAGGGGTTTCAGGAGATCACCTTCAACGGTGACAATTTCTACGCGATGGTCGAGGCAGTCGGCGGACGCAAGTATGTGCTGCTGCGCAATCAGGAAAGCTTCGAGCAGCGCGAGCACTTGCTGTTCGTGGTGGTGATTGTCGGGTTCATCCTCAGCGTCATGCTGGCCGTCGCGCTCGGCAGGCTGCTGGCGCGGCAGGTCATGGCGCCGGTGATTCGCCTGGCGGGGCAGGTGCGGCATCGTGATCAATTGATCGCGCTGGCGCCGGCCCTGCATCCGGATTACGCCGATGATGAAGTAGGGGAGTTGGCCCTGTCTTTTGACCAGACACTCGGCCGGTTACGCGAAACCCTGAACCGCGAAAAGCTCTTCACCAGCGACGTCAGCCACGAACTGCGCACACCGTTGATGATTCTCGCCAGCTCCTGCGAGCTGTTGCTGGCCAACCCTTCGCTGGATCCGCGTTCCACCCAGCAGGTCACACGCATCGCCCGGGCCAGCGCTGAGATGCGCCAACTGGTCGAAACCTTCTTGATGCTGGCGCGCAAGCCGGAAGAGCTTGGTACCGAATCCACCTGCACACTCAAATCTATCGCCGATGCCCAGGTGGAAATCTGGGGGCGACTGATTCGTGAAAAGGGTCTGGAATTCATCTACGAGCCGCAACTGGCGGGCAGCACGCTCTATGACCTGACGTTTCTGCAGTCGGTCATGGGCAATCTGTTGCGCAACGCCTGGCACTACACCGATCAGGGTTTTGTCCGCTTGACGCTGCTCAAGGACAGTTTCGTGGTCGAGGACAGCGGCATCGGTATTCCGGAAGAGAAACGTCACGCGATGTTCCAGCCATTCGTGCGCGGTGACGAGCAGCGCGGTGAAGGCCTTGGGCTGGGATTGTCGCTGGTGCAGCGGATCTGCAGCCATCAGCGCTGGCAGGTTCAGTTGGTGACTCGCGAACCCAACGGCTGCCGTTTCACCGTCACGCTGTCGGCGGCTCAGGAGGCCGACGGGCAGACGCGAGAATTACCCGCCGCTTGATTGATCAATGCAGCCAGGCGTTTGACGTTGTTCTGTTGCGCGGCCACCAGTTCGTCGATGCTCGGGCCGGACGGAGTTTGCAAGGTTGAATGGCAGGTCAGCAGAGCATTGTCCGCCGCACCGCTGGGACGCAGGCGCCATTTGACGTCGATCAGTCCGTACTGGCCGGGGATCGAGTCGAAACGCTGCACATCGATGCGCACCGAGACGTTGCCGCGACTGCCGGTATTGCTCAGTTGATCGTTCAAGGCACTGCGCAGCTCATCCGCCAGACTCGCCCCCCACCACTGGGTTTCCAGAATCGCCAGGCCGTTGTTGCCCTGACGGATGACGATTTGCGGGCGGTCGACTTGTGGCGGCACGCTGATCCCCTCGATCGGAATCTGCGCGCCCGAGCGGGACGCCGGCAGTTGCACCGGTGTCAGGGTGTGAAAGTTGATCGGCTCGCTGCGGCAGGCACCAAGCAGCATGAACGCAGCGAGCACGGTGATCTTCAGCGGTAAAGCCATGGGGGAGCTCCTGTGCTCAATTGCGCGGCGGTCCTTTCAGATCCAGCGGCGCCGCGTTGTCGGGACGACCGCGAATCAGCGATTCCGGATGGCGACCGAGATAATCCGACAGCTCACGCAGCGAACGCGACATGCGCCCGAGTTCGTCGAGGGTCTCGGTGAGTTTCTCGCGCTGCGGCGAATCTTCGGCCAGGGTCGAACTGGCGGACTGCAAGGTCTTGCTGACGTCGGCCAGGGTGGTCTGCACGCTCGGAAGGGTTTTCGCATTGAACTGGGTCAGGCCTTTGCGCAGCTCGACGAGGTTGCTGTCGAGGTTGCCGGCAATCCGTTCGACCGGCAGTTTGTTGAGCTTGTCGACCACGGCTTCGAGTTTTTCCTGCAACTGTTCGAGGCTGCCGGGCACGGTTGGCAAGACCACCGGCCGGGCCGTCGCGTCGAACACAACTTTCTCGGCTTTCGGGAAGAAGTCCAGCGCGATGTACAACTGCCCGGTCAGCAGATTGCCGCTGCGGGCCTGGGCGCGCAGGCCATTGTCGACGAAGGTGCCGAGCAAACGAATGCCAGCGGCTTCGTCGTTGGGATCGTGCTTGAATTCGGTGAGCATTTTTTTATAGGCCTGACCGAGGCGCTGCGGGTAAATGACGATGCCGACGTTAAGCGGGAAGCTGCGTTTCTTCGCGTCGAAGTCGAGGTTGATCCCCACGACCCGGCCAATCTCCATGCCAAGAAATTCCACCGGCGCATCGACCTTGAGCCCGCGCAGCGACTGGTCGAAGCGCAGCACCATGTATTGCGCCTTGCCGTTGGGCGGGGCGAGGGCGGTCTGCTGATCGGCGAACAGCTCGAAGTCCTTGTCGTCGGCGGCGGCCACGTCGTTGGGGCTGTAATCCGGCGCACGGAAGGCGATGCCGCCGACCAGCATGGTCGACAGCGATTCGGTCTTCACCGCAAAGCCGTTGGCACCGACATTGATGTCGATGCCGCTGGCGTTCCAGAACCGGGTGTTTTCGGTGACAAACGCGTCGTTCGGCGAATGGATGAACACCTCGATGTCCACGCCTTTGCCCTCGGGATTGAGGGTGTAGGTCACCACCTGACCGACCGGAATCTTGCGGTAGTAAACCGGCGAACCAATGTCCAGCGAGCCGAGATCCGGCGCATGCAGCATGAAGCGTTTGCCCGGTTCGCCGTAGGTGATCGGCGGCGGATTCTCCAGGCCCTTGAAGTGTTTGGCGCGGCTGTCGGACTGGCCGATGTCGGCACCGATGTAGTCGCCGGAGAGCAGGGTGTCGATGCCCGATACGCCACCGGCGCCGATGCGCGGGCGCACGACCCAGAAGTGCGAGTCTTCGCGGGTGAAGGTTTCAGCCTGTTTGGACAGCTTGATGGTGGCGTCGACGCTCTTCTGATCGCCGCTCAACTCGACGTCAGTCACCTGACCGATCACCACATTGCGGTATTTGACTTCGGTCTTGTTGGCGGTCAGGCCGCTGCCGGTCTTGAAGTTGACGACGATGCTCGGGCCTTCCTGCAGCAAGTTGTGCACCACCAGCGAAATACCGACCAGCACCGCGACGATCGGCACGATCCACACCAGTGAAATACTGAAGCGTCGCGTCTTGATCGGCGCTTGGCCCGGTGCTCGTGGCTCATCGGCGGCTGACGACTTCATCCATGTCCTCCTCGGTTTGGTGGATGCTGAGCGTCAGGAACGCAAAAGCACTTCATCAATATAGAAGTGCTTGGCGATAGAGCAAATAAGGTTACGTGTAGGAGCTGCCGAAGGCTGCGATCTTTTGATCTTGGTTTTTAAGGTCAAAAGATCGCAGCCTGCGGCAGCTCCTACAGGGGCGAGCGTTAGCCGAGGATTTCGCGCAGGCGATACCAGAACATGCCCAGTGCCAGCAGCGGCGAACGCAGGGCCGGGCCGCCGGGGAAGGTCATGTGCGGCACGGCGCTGAACACGTCCATGCCCTGACTGTGGCCGGCGTGAATCGCTTCACCCAGCAGCTTGGCGCACCAGTGCGTGACGTTGAGGCCGTGACCGGAGTACCCCTGAGCGTAGAACACGTTCGGCTGCTGCTTGAGCCGGCCGACCTGCGGGAAACGATTGGCGGTGATGCCGATCTTGCCGCCCCATTGATAGTCGATGCGCACATCCGCCAATTGCGGGAAGACCTTGAGCATCTTCGGGCGCATGTAGGCGGCGATGTCCGCCGGGTCGCGGCCGGAATAGTGGCAGGCGCCGCCAAACAGCAGGCGTCGATCCGCCGAGAGCCGGTAGTAGTCGAGGCCGACTTTCTGGTCGCACAGCGCGAGGTTGTGCGGGATCAATTGCGCGGCGCGCGCCTCGGACAGCGGCTCGGTGGCGATGATGTAACTGCCGGCGGGCAGTACCTTGCCGCTGAGTTGCTGTTCGAGTTCATCCAGATGCGCGTTGCAACCGAGCACCAGACTGCCGGCGCGAACGCTGCCGGTGGCGCAGCGCACTTCAACGGTTTCGCCATGAATGATCTGCAGCACCGGGCTTTGCTCGAAGATTCGCACACCGAGGGACGCCGCCAGACGCGCTTCGCCTTGCACCAGATCCAGCGGGTGCAGATGACCGGACCCCATGTCGATCAGACCACCCGCGTAGATGTCGGCGTTGACCACTTGCTGACGGATCAGCTCCGGGCTGACCAAACGGGTCTGGTGTTGATAACCGAGTTCGTCGAGGCTGACCTGTTCGTCCTTGAACGCTGCGAATTGCGCCGGAGTGTTGGCCAGCTCGCAGAAGCCCCAACGCAGGTCGCACTCGATGGCGTTCTCGGTGATGCGCTGGCGCACCAGTTCCACCGAGTCGATGCCGGCGCGTTGCAGATAACGTACGCCTTCGTTGCCGACGTAACGGGCAAAGCCTTCGACCTCGTGACCGATGCCGCGAATCAACTGACCGCCGTTGCGCCCGCTGGCGCCCCAGCCGATGCGCCGGGCTTCGATCAACACCACCGACAGCCCGCGCTGCGCCAGTTCAATCGCAGTGTTGACCCCGGTGAACCCGCCGCCGATCACGCAGACATCGGCGGTGAGGTCTGCGTCGAGTGCCGGCCAGGGTGTGCTCGCCCGGGCCGAAGCGGCGTAATAGGAGCGGGCGTGTTCTTTACTGTACTGATTCATTTGTTCGACTTCACTTTGCTCCAGGACCGGGTCATCAGACGCATGATCGACTGGGGCGGGGTAGAGGAGATGTAAAGCTTGTCCAGCACGGCCTGCGACGGGTAGACCTCGGGATTGTTCACCAGCGCCTGATCCATGTACTGCTTGGCGGCCGGGTTCGGGTTGGCGTAACCGACCGAAGCGCTGACCTTGGCAATCACTTGCGGATCAAGCAGGTAATTGATGAAAGCGTGGGCTTCCTTGGTATTGCTGGCATCGGCCGGGATCGCCAGCAGGTCGAACCACAGGTTGGCGCCTTCCTTCGGAATCGCGTAAGCGATGTTCACCCCGTTCTTGGCTTCCTTGGCGCGGTTGGCCGCCTGGAACACATCGCCGGAGTAGCCGAAGGCTACGCAGATGTCGCCATTGGCCAGGTCGGAAACGTATTTCGAGGAATGGAAATAGGTGATGTACGGGCGAATGCTCAGCAGTTTCGCTTCGGCCTTTTTATAGTCTTCCGGGTTCTCGCTGCGTGGGTCCATGCCCATGTAGTTGAGGATCGCCGGGAACACTTCGTCCGCTGAGTCCATCATCGACACGCCGCACTGGGTGAGTTTCTTCAGGTTCTCCGGCTCGAACAGCACGGCCCAGGAGTCGATGTGATCGATGCCGAGCACAGCTTTGACCTTGTCGACGTTGTAGCCGATGCCGTTGGTGCCCCACAGGTACGGCACCGAGTGCTGGTTGCCCGGGTCGTTCTTCTCAAGCAATTCGAGCAGCTTGGGATCGAGATTCTTCCAGTTCGGCAACTGCTCGCGATCGAGTTTGAGGAACGCGCCGGCCTTCACCTGACGCGCGAGGAAGTGGTTGGATGGCACCACCACGTCGTAGCCGGTACGGCCGGCGAGCAGCTTGCCTTCCAGGGTTTCGTTGGAGTCGAACACGTCGTAGATCACCTTGATCCCGGTCTTGGCCTGGAAGTCGGCGAGGGTGGTTTCACCGATGTAGTCGGTCCAGTTGTAGACGCTGACCTGTGGCTGGGCCAGGGCTGCGGTGCTGCACAACAGCGCCAGTGCGGCGGGAACCATGGATTTCAATAGACGCATATCGACACCTCTTCGAATTTTTTGGATTTTTCAGGTGGTTCGCTAATCCATGTGAGAGCGAGCCTGCTCGCGAAAGCGGTGGGTCAGGCAACATTGATGGTGACTGTGCTGACGCCTTCGCGAGCAGGCTCGCTCCCACAGGGTATATATGGCGTGGATTAGACGCTCAGCAGCAGGAACTCGCGCTCCCAGGAGCTGATCACACGCTTGAAGTTTTCATGCTCGGCGCGTTTGACCGCGACGTAGCCGCGCACGAACTTGTTGCCCAGGTAACGCGCAACGGTGTCGCACTCTTCCATTTGCGTCAGCGCGTCTTCGATGGTGATCGGCAGGCGCAGGTTACGGCGTTCGTAGGCGCGGCCTTCGACGGCAGCGCTCGGCTCGATGCCTTCGACCATGCCGATGTAGCCACACAGCAGGCTCGCGGCGATCGCCAGGTACGGGTTGGCGTCGGCGCCCGGCAGGCGGTTTTCCACGCGCATGGCTTCCGGCCCGGAGGTCGGCACACGCAGGCCGACGGTGCGGTTTTCTTCGCCCCACTCGACGTTGACCGGTGCCGAGGTGTCCGGCAGGAAGCGGCGGAACGAGTTGACGTTGGGCGCGAACATCGGCAGCACTTTCGGGATGTACTTCTGCAGGCCGCCGATGTGATGGCGGAACAGCTCGCTCATCGTGCCGTCGGCATTGGCGAAGATCGGCTTGCCGGTGGCGATTTCCACCACGCTCTGGTGCAGGTGCATGGCGCTGCCGGGTTCGTCACCAATCGGCTTGGCCATGAACGTGGCGGTGACGTTGTGCTTGAGCGCCGCTTCGCGCAGGGTGCGTTTGAACACGGTGATCTGGTCGGCCAGATCCAGTGCGTCGCCGTGCCGGAAGTTGATTTCCATCTGCGCCGGGCCGTCTTCGTGGATCAGTGTGTCCAGGTCCAGACCTTGCAGCTCGCACCAGTCGTAGACGTCTTCGAACAGCGGATCGAATTCGTTGGCGGCATCGATCGAGAACGATTGCCGACCGCTTTCAGCCCGGCCCGAACGCCCCAATGGTGCCTTGAGTGGCAGGTCCGGGTCTTCGCAGCGCTGGGTCAGGTAGAACTCCATTTCCGGCGCCACGATCGGCTTCCAGCCCTTGTCGGTGTACAGCTGCAGGACTTTTTTCAGCACGTTGCGCGGCGACAGTTCGATCGGGTTGCCGAACTTGTCGAAGGTGTCGTGGATGACGATGGCAGTCGGCTCGATCGCCCATGGAATCACATACACGGCGTCGCTCACCGGTTTGCAGACCATGTCGATGTCGGCCGGGTCGAGCAGGTCGTAGTAGATGTCGTCGTCGACAAAATCCCCGGTTACCGTTTGCAGCAGCACACTTTCCGGCAGGCGCATGCCTCGCTCATGCAGGAACTTGTTGGTTGGTGCGATCTTGCCGCGGGCGATGCCGGTCAGGTCGCTGACCACACATTCAACTTCGGTAATCTTGTGATCTTTCAGCCACGTGAACAGCTGATCGAAAGGGGCATTCATAAAGACCTCGTTATTGGTTTTATAGACGCCGGGGAGGGCGGGTTTCATCTTCCGCCCCTTCCCCTGTGGCGCGTTGACGACTATCTTGGGCGTGCCTTGCCGTTCCATCTATCCACTTTAAGCAGCACCAAAGCGCACCAAAAGAGTGCGCAAGGTCTCCCATGACAACGTGTAATCCGCTACAGGTTCAGGCTTTCAATACCGCTGATGTCAGTGAACAGATCCGCGCCACGCCGGGTTGGGTTCAGCATTACCAGCAGATGTCTCCCGGACATTTCGCCGGGCAGATTCGCTATCTGGACCTGGAGGGTGTGCAGGTCTACGAAGAACAGATGAACACCCGCGTCGAGCAGACATTCAGCGCGCCGTCGGGCGCCTTGGCGTTCTGTTTCGATCGCAGCGACAACGCGCTGTATCTGCTCAACGAAGACAGCCGCAACATCTGGATCACCCCGGAGAACTACCAGGAAATTGCCGTGGTGTTCGGCCCGGAATTCGTCCGTCAGCACGGTCTGGAGGTGGCGAGACTCGAAGGATTGTTCATGGCGCCGCTTAACTGCGGGCAGAACGCCTTGTTCAGTCGCTGGTTAAGCTCAACTCTCACGAAGTTGTCGCAAGCTGTTGATCCGTTTGATAAAGACTCACTGACTCAGCAGTTACTCGAAGACTGTCTGTTCATCCTCGACAACGCACACACCCGTCTTGATCGCGGCGGATTACAGCGGCGTAGCGAAGAACGGATGATCATGAAGCGAGTAGGGGAGTGGGCGGCAGATTCGCCGGAAGACACCGTCAATCTGCTCGAACTGTCGAAGGTCGCAGGGGTGCCGTTGCGGCAATTGCAGCAGGCGTTCAAGGCCTACACCGGGATGACCCCGAGTCACTGGTTGCGCCTGCGCCGGCTGAACAGTGCACACCGCGAATTGCTCAAGCGCCGGCCCACGGAAACCACCGTGGCTGAGGTGGCGATGCACTGGTCGTTCTGGCATCTGGGGCGGTTTTCCAGCAGTTATCGGGCGCTGTTCAAAGAGCTGCCGAGCGAGACGCTGAAACGCTAAAGATTACCGTCACGGGCAAAAAGACCTTTGTGTCCCAAGCGAAGTTAAATAGAATCAGTCTCATTTGAATCTAACTTCGCGCAGGGTCTCTTGAGATGATTGAAGCCGCCACGCCATCTGAGCAGAGCCTGCACGCGCTTTACCGCGATAACCGAGGCTGGCTGGAAACCTGGCTGCGTCGACGCATGGGCAACGCGTGGGATGCGGCGGATCTGAGCCAGGACACCTTCTTGCGTGTGCTATGCAGCGCGCAACCGATTGCCGACATGCGTGAGCCCCGCGCCTATCTGCTGACCGTGGGCAAACGTCTGCTGAGCAACTTCTACAGCCGCCGCAGTCTGGAAAAAGCCTACCTCGAAGCCCTCGCGCAACTGCCGCAGGATTGCGTGCCATCGCCGGAGCAGCGTTGGCTGCTGCTGGAAACCCTGCAAGCGCTGGATGAGTTGCTCGATGGTTTGCCCCGAGCGGTACGTCGGGCGTTTTTGTGGAGTCAGCTTGAAGGCCTCGGTTACCGCGAAATCGCCGAGCGCCTGCAAGTGGCCGAGCGCACCGTCAAACGTTACATGGCGCAGGCCTACGAGCATTGTCTGCTGGTGGATCTTTGATGCGCGTTGCCCCCAGTGATGAAGCCCGTGAAGTCGCTCGCGTCGCCGCGCACTGGCTGGCGTTGATTGAGTCCGGCGAAGCGGGCGCTGACGATCATGCGCAATTGCAGACCTGGCGTAACAGCGATAGCCGGCATGAAATCGCGTGGCAGAAAATCCAGCGCTTGCGCGAACGGTTTTCTGCACTGCCTTCTGCGCTGGCCATGGCTACGCTGGATCGTCCGGACGCAGCGCGTCGGGCCGTGCTGAAACGCGCGCTTGGTATCGCGGCACTGGTGCCGGCAGCCTGGTTGATCAGTCGGCAACTGCCGCTGGACGTCTGGCGCGCCGATTTGCAGACTGGCACGGGTGAACACAAGACATTGCCACTCGCCGATGGCAGTTCGTTGCAGCTCAATACCGATAGTGCCGTCAATGTGGATCTTGCCGGCGGTCAACTGACGCTGGTGCGTGGCGAGATGGCGCTTGACGTGCCAGGCGACTCAGCCCTGATCATCAATGTGCCGTACGGGCGGATCATCGTCAGTCACAGTGAGATTTGCGTGCGTCTCAATGAGCGTGACTGCAATGTGTCGGTGGTCCGTGGCTCGGTGCAGTTGCAACCGTCAAGCGGGCCGGCGCTGATCCTCAATCAGGGCCAGCAGATCAGGCTGCAGGCTTCTGGCGCGGGGTCTGTCCGAGCGTTTGACGCCTCGATGCCAAGCTGGCGCGACGGTGTATTGATGGCGCAAAACCAGCCGCTGGGGGATTTTCTGCGCGAATTGAGCCGTTATCGCCCAGGCGTGCTGCGCTGGGACCCGGAGCTGGAGGCGCTGCGCATCACCGGCAGTTTTCGCCTGGATAACACCGATCAAGTGCTCTCGCTATTGGCTGCCAGCCTGCCGATCGACGTGCAGCAACGCACGCGCTTCTGGGTCTCTGTCGTTCCGCGAAAACCCTCTCAGTCAAAAAAAACAGCTTGAGACCTGTCCCTTTTTTTCGCCTCGCTGGTCATTCCAGGCAAGTGAACCAAATCGAGAGCTTTTTCCTATGCCTGCAGTATTTCCAGGTCGTTTGCGTCCGTTGTTGCAGTTGAGCCTTTTGTTGAGCCTGAGTGCCAGCCCTGTGTTGATCCCCTGCAGTTGGGCGGAAAGCGCCGACCGCCGCGCTTATCAGGTGCCGGCCGGCAGCCTGGGTGCGGCGCTGACCCGTTTTGCCGGACTGGCCGGGGTCAATCTGTCGGTAGATCCGGCCTTGGTCAGCGGGCGCAACAGCAATGGTTTGTCGGGTGAGTTTGGCGTGGAGGAGGGCTTCACCCGGTTGTTGCAGGGGTCCGGTCTACAGCTGCAACCGGCGGGCGAGCGTGCTTACACAGTCATTCCAGCGCCGGACGGCGGCAGTCTGGAACTGGCAGCCACTTCGATTCTTGGATCGACGGGTAGCACGGATTCCGAGGTTTTTGCCGGTGGCCAGGTTGCGCGCCGAGGCTCGCAAGGGCTGCTGGGTTCCAGGGATTTCATGGAGACCCCGTTCAGCATGACCACCTACACCAGCGAAACGGTGAAAAACCAGCAGGCCCGCACTCTGGGCGACGTGATCGCCAGCGATCCCTCGGTGCGTGCGACCAACCCGGCAGGTGGCCGTTATGAGCAATTCACCATCCGCGGTTTCAGCCTGTTCAACAGTGATGTTTCCTACAACGGGCTCTACGGGGTTCTGCCCACTTACACGATCGACATGGAAATGGCCGAGCGCGTCGACATCCTCAAGGGCCCGAGCCAACTGATCAACGGGATTTCGCCGCGGGGCAGTGTAGGAGGGGGGATCAACGTGGTGCCCAAGCGCGCCGGCGATCAGCCGAATACATCGCTGACGGCCAGTTACGCTTCCAACAATCAGCTCGGCGGCGCCGTCGATATCGGCCGTCGTTTTGGTGAGGACAACCAGTTCGGGCTGCGTTTCAACGGCGTCAAACAATCGGGTGACACTGAATGGGATCACCAGAGCGTCGATCGCGACATGGCCGTGCTGGGCCTGGATTTTCGCGGTGAGCGTCTGCGGCTTTCTACCGATATCGGTCACACCGAGCGCGACACCGATGCGCCGCAAGAACGTGTGCAGGTCGGTGCAAGCGCTAAAGTTCCGGATGCTGATGATGTGCGCGACAACTACGCGCAACCCTGGAGCCAGGCGCGAACCAAAGATACGTTTGGCACGCTCAATGGCGAGTTCGACGTCAGCGATTCGGTCATGTTGTATGGCGGCGTCGGCGCCCGTAAAAGTAACCACGATTTCCTTCGGCATGCGGTGGCGGTGACCAACGACGCCGGCGACTTCAGCGTTCAACCGCGGGACTTCACCCGTGATGAGAACGTCCGGACTGCCACGGCGGGTGTGCGCAACTGGTTCCATACCGGGCCGGTCAGCCACGAGGTCAACCTGGCGGCCAGCTACTTCTACATGGATTTCGAAAATGGTGGCGCGCGGTATGCAGCAGGGCGCAGCAATCTGTATGACCCGGTGGAAACCGCAAAACCGCGCACTCCAACACGCTACGACGCCAAGGTCTACACGGAAAACCGCTTCAGCGGCGTCGCACTGTCCGATACGCTGGGGTTCTTCGATGATCGCCTGTTACTGACCCTTGGCGCCCGTTGGCAGAGGGTTCAAGTCGACGACTGGAGCGATGATGTGAAGGGCGACACGGCCTATGACGAAGAAAAACTCTCGCCATCGGGCGGCATTCTGTTCAAGGCGACAGACAAGCTGTCGCTCTACGCCAACTACATGGAAGGCCTCAGCCAGGGGAAAATTGCGCCATCGACGTCAGTCAACGAGGATGAAATCTTCCCGCCTTTTATCAGCCGACAAGTCGAAGTCGGAGCCAAATATGACGCGGGTTCGTATGCGCTTACAGCGTCTGTGTTCCGAATCAAACAGCCTGCTTATGAAACCAACGCCTCGACACGAGTCTTCGGCCCGAACGGCAAACGACAAAACGATGGTGTGGAATTGAGTGTGTTCGGCGAGCCGTTCAAAGGGTTTCGATTGCTCGGCGGCGTGATGTACATCGACAGCGAACTGACCCAGACCACCAATGGAACCTTTGACGGTAACCGCGCGCCCGCGACCCCTAAATACAACGTCAATCTCGGCGCAGAGTGGGATGTACCCAATGTACAGGGGCTGACGCTGACCGGGCGCGGAATCTATTCGAGTTCGCAGTATCTGGATCAGTCCAACCAGAAGGAAATCGACTCATGGGAGCGATTTGACGTGGGTACGCGTTACGCCTTTAAAGTGGACGACAAGACCATCACCGTACGCGCCAATGTCGAGAACGTATTGGATAAACGCTACTGGAGTTCGGCAGGCGCATCAGATGACAGCGAACCCGGTTTGACACTCTCGACGCCGAGGACTTATCTGCTATCGGCAACGGTGGATTTCTGAATTGCTTTCTCGAGTAAAAGAGGCGCTTAAAAGGAGGGTAAAATCCTCGAAATTCAGCGATGTACTGTTAACTACACTAAATAGCCGTTTAGTAGAGCTATCGCCGCATCTGTCCTTAAATCAATGGAGTGGGCCATGAATCGAGGGAAAACAAGCGCCGAGGATGTGATTGCGGCGCTGGATCTGCAGCCTCATGTCGAAGGCGGCTATTTTCGCAGGACTTTTCAAGCAGATCAGCGCGCCATGCTGCAAACCGCCAGTGGCCCACGTTACCTGATGACCTCGATCTATTACTTGCTGACTGAAGATTCGCCAGTGGGCCAATTTCATTTCAACCAATCGGACATTCTGCATTTCTATCATCTGGGCGATCCTGTCGAGTACAACATGATCCTCAGTAACGGTGAGTTACGAACGCTGGTGATGGGGAGCGACGTTCTTGCAGGCCAGCATTTGCAAATGCACGTGCCTGGCGGAATCTGGAAAGCTTCGCGACTGCTCGAGGGAGAACATGGATTTGGCTTGATCAGTGAGGCCGTGTCGCCGGGATTTGATTTTGCGGACATGGAGATGGGTGATCGACGCAAACTGATTGCGCGTTTTCCACAGCATCGGATGCTGATTGAAAAGCTGACGAGGGATGCTGATTGAAGGTCGCCAATTGCAGGCAAGGCCGAGGTTTTGAAAAGTGAGGTTTTGGGGGAATACGCTGGATTGAAATCTGGCGTGCAACCGGGCTAATCCTGAAACATCTTGTTACGTGTAATGTATATTATGTTAAATCAGGTATTACGCTACGCGCCTTCTGTACCCAACGACTGTCTTGTGCTCAGAACTGAACATGCGAATCACCTTTCGAAAAATTTAGTTTCTAGGCCGCCTGCGGTTAAAGCGACGCGTGAGCAAACTTAATGCACACCCATCAGCGCACCGCATTTCCAATGCGGATGTTTCCTAAAGGTTTTTTTTCAATTGATGGCTCCAAGTAGGACTTTCGCTTCAAGCCCGATAACGCGCTTGATTCATCTATTATGTTGTTTCGACTTTCCTCCCTAGCTCACGCATCAGCGAAAGGATAGAGATCTCTATGAGGGGTAAAAAATCGATACCAACACGTTACTGGACGAATTCATCGTCAACGCTCCAACATTAAAAAAATGGCAAGTGATGCCGCAGGCGGTTCAGCGGGCCCGCAAGCGACCCGCCTGAAGTGAAATCAGAAACCTTCGAGAACGATCTTGCCCCGGGCCTTGCCGCTCTCGACCAGCGCATGGGCACGACGCATGTTTGCCGCATTGATCGCACCGAAGTGCTCGCCCACAGTGGTTTGCAGAACACCTTGGTCAATCAGAGCGCTGACCCGATTGAGCAGGTGATGCTGGTTGATCATGTCCGGGGTTTCATACAGCGAGCGGGTGAACATCAGCTCCCAATGCAACGACAGCGACTTGCGCTTGAGCGGCATCACATCGAGGCTGTCGGGGTCGTCAATCACACCCAGACGCCCTTGCGGCTTGAGCACGTCGATCAGTTGTGCAAAGTGCTGTTCGGTGTGAGTCAGGCTGGCGACATAGTCGATCTCCGGCACGCCGAGCGCTTGCAACTGTGCGAGCAGTGGCTGGCTATGATCAATCACGTGATGCGCGCCCAACTGCCGCACCCAACCAGCGGTTTCCTGGCGTGAAGCAGTTCCGATGACGGTAAGGCGGGTCAACTGGCGTGCCAGTTGCACCAGCATCGAACCGACGCCCCCAGCCGCTCCGGTGATCAACAGGTACTTGCCCTCCCCCGAACCCTCGACGACACCAAGCCGGTCAAACAACAATTCCCAGGCAGTGATCGAGGTCAACGGCAACGCTGCCGCATCGGCGGCACTCAATGACCGAGGCTTGTGTCCGACGATCCGCTCATCGACCAGATGGAATTCGCTGTAGCTGCCGGTGCGGGCAATCGAGCCGGCATAGAACACTTCATCGCCCGGCTGAAACAGCGTCACTTCAGAGCCGATCTCGCGGACAATGCCTGTGGCATCCCAGCCGAGGATTTTCGGTTCTTTTGTGAAAGTTCCGGCGCGCACCTTGGTATCGACCGGATTTACTGACACCGCGCGAACTTCGACCAGCAGATCCCGTGGACCCGGCGTGGGCAACGGGAGGCTGATGTCGATCAATGCGTGTGGATTGTCGATGGGCAAAGCGTGTTCGGTAAAGGTGATGGCTTTCATGGACACTCGCTGTCTGAAGGGTGATGCACTCGTTTGCAGCCATCTTCGACTTCCCAAGTACAAAGAAAAACAATCAGAATGCGCCAACACTTTCACTGCAGGAGTGAAAATGATCCGCATCGATGATCTTGGTTTATTCATTCGCAGCGCCGCGCTGGGCAGTTTCACCGCCGCGGCGCTGGAGGCTGATCTATTGCCTGGTCAGGTCGCCGCCGCCATCAAACGTCTGGAGCGCGAGCTGGACGTACGCCTGTTCGCCCGCACCACTCGCAGCCTGCGATTGACTGCCGAGGGCGAGCAATATCTGCCCACCGCCCACTCAGTGCTTGAGACCCTGAAGCAAGGCAAGGAAAACCTGCGTGGTGAGAACGCCACGCTGCGGGGCGTACTGCAAGTGACAGCGCCGTCCGATCTGGGGCGCAACATACTGCTGCCGTGGCTGACGCTGTTCCGCCGTCAGCATCCAGAATTGACGTTGCGTTTTTTCCTGTCGGACCAGATGGCCAATCTGTTTCGCGACCCGGTGGACGTGGCGATTCGATACGGCCCGAATGAAGACGCCAACTACGTGGCACTGCCGCTTGCACCGTGGAACCAGCGGGTGCTGGTTGCCTCGCCGGAGTATGTGCAACGCTGCGGTTCTCCCCAAACGCCGGATGACTTGAGCAAGCATCACTGCCTGCTCTATCTGCAAAATGGCCGGGTCTACGACAAGTGGAACCTGGGCGGGCAAACCGTGCAGGTTTCGGGGCCACTGTTCAGCGATGACGCCGATGTCGTGCGACGCTGGTCGTTGGACGGTGAAGGTATCGCCTACAAATCCTGGCTGGATGTCAGTGCCGATATCGCCGCTGGGCGCTTGCTTGTGCTGCTGCCGGATTTTCCTGGCGAAGCTTCGCCGTTGAGTCTGGTGTGCCCGCATCGCAAGCAGATCAGCCCTGCGGTTTCCCAGCTTTATACGTGGTTGAGTGGTCAGTTTTCTGCGCTGAAGCGCAGTTGAAGCGAATAACGACAATTGATGCTTGTTGAGTATCCCTCGCTTCGTGGTTCGGCGGATCAATGCGCTCACCAAGCACAATATCCGGAGCGTTCACCAGGAACGCTCCGAGGATAGGAACGACACCTGAAGTGTAGTGCAGCCACCGGCGCCGTTTGGAAGGGTGACAAAAAACTCAGCAGCTTCGCCCTGTCCGTACCGAAAAGGACCGGCAAACAATTCTTTCATTTATACCGAACGCGTAGGCATGGTTTAAATTTTTGGCTAGGTATTTCAGCCAAGATATTCCCCTTAAATACAAGTGTTCTAATAGGCCTTCCTTGAACCCATCTGATATGGTTGTTTTTCGATCATCTGAGCCTTTTTCGTCATCGAACAGTCTATAAAGTGCAAGCCCGATGTTCTTTAAAACAACAAAAAGCAGCCAACTAATTTTTGGCTCTTGGGCACACTGACGCGCTCAGGAATTCAGACCATCCCAGGATCAGCAATAGAGCCTGATTTATCAGAAATAATTGGGAAAAATAACTATTCACCTATTTTGGAGATGGCTGCTGTGCGAAAGCTTGGTTTGGGCTTCATGGTAACCGGAGTCTTAGGACAACTATCAGCGCTTCTATGGGTGTACACGTCCACAGGACCACTTTGTCAAAATAACGTTGACAATTCATACATCCAGAAAAAAGTGACAACGTTCGAACAACTTATCGATGACACTGCTAATGAAATTGTAAAAGACCTCAGTGCCAAACATTCCCGTGGACTGACGCCCAATGCGAAAAAAGAATCCCGCTCCCCCTATTCAACGGAGGCTGACACCGAACGGCTCTTTATCGAGAAGCAAGACGAAACGCCGATGCTTTCGCTGCCTTCATTGTCCACACAGGCACACAAATGGACGATGATTATCAGCGGTCTGATTGCTTTCACTGGCCTGCTGTTGGCAGTCTTCGCACGCAAAACAACCATTGATCCGCAATGGCATGTCTTTCGCAGCGTACCAGGCTCCTTAATCACGCTGCAACGCCCGTGTTTGACGTGTGGCCGGCATATTTTTCACGTTAAAAAAGTAGCTTCGATCACGCCTTCATCCGGCCTATGGGTGGTCGAAATTGCATTGAATACACCTAGCCGCCATCGCGCAGTAAAAGCCATTCAGCAGTTGGAGTTGCCGGTAGCGCGTAAAGAAAACAACTTTGTCGTCATTGGCCCGTATAAACAAAAGCAGGACGCGGCTCGAGTCGTGAAAGAGTTGAGTGAAAGTCATGGTGTTAGAGGATGGATGATGGCGGGAAATTGACATAATCCTGTTAGCGCTACTGATCTCGAAAAAATGTCTACCTGTTTTATGACACGAGAGTGTATTCATGATCGCAAAAGAACTTAGAGCCGAACTCGCCCTGAAGAAATTCCTGGACGCCAACTTATGGATCCAGCTTGAACTCAGCGAGCTGAACTACAACCTCGCTGAAAACTGCGGGCTTTCGCCAGAAGAATATCGCCTGAAGTTTCTACAAGAAGCATTTGAAGCAGAAGCGGATGCTCACGACTGCGATTGCTGGGACTTCATTCTGCAGTGGGTGGCTGAAACTAAGGAAGAGCTTGAGTTGATGCGTGAAGAACGCATGAAAGAGATTTATGATTTTCTGGACGATTAGTAGACCCTACAACTTTCGTAGCCTATACAAGCCGCCAGCTTCAAGATAAAAGACTAACTTCATCGGCGGGAGTATTGCCCAATACCCCCGCCCTCCTCTCGATTCAAACCGCCGCGTAACTATCCACTACACGCCGATACTGGCTGGGCGAAGCTCCGATGTGCTGACGGAAAAACCGTGTGAAATGACCTTGCTCGGAGAACCCGAGGTTCTCCGACAAAAGACCCAGCGTTCCACTGCGCTCACGCTCAAGCCAGGCAAAAGCGCGGCGCATGCGCGCGTCGTTCAGCAAAAGGGTCGGCGTCATGCCGGTGTCTTTCTTGAACAGCGCAAAGAAGTGTGCCCGAGACAGACCACAAGCCCGCGCGGCGTTGTCGATCGGGTTCGGATCATCGAGATGCCCAAGCAACCAGGCGGTGCCACGGCGCACGCGCGCGTCCCGAAACTCATTTGAGTTCGGCGCACCCAGCAGCGACAAATGCCGCCAGCTGGAAAAGTCCTCGATCAGTTCGATCAGGAAGTCGAACAGCATGAACTCCAAGCGCTCTTTCGGCACGATCCCACAACCATGCGCTTCGGCGACCAGGATGTCGGCCAGGGTGCGATTTCGACTCGACAGCTCGATGCATGATTGGGCAAAAAAGTCCGGCCGACCGCTGAGCGCCAGCGACTGCTGGGCAGTGGCCAGCCAGGCGGGCTCGATGTAGAGCGCCAGGATGACGGTGGCACCCGCACCCGGCTGCGGATCGTAGAAATGCGGCTCCCAGGCGTTGACCAGCACCGCCGTGCGATCACTGAGCGGAACCCGCCGACCGTTAACGTTGAAGTAAGTGTCCTCGCCGGACACTTTGACCAGCACATGGCATTCGGAATGGGTATGGGTGACCAGCGAATGATCCATATTCAGCAAGGCGACCCGGCCAAACCTGCCGTGGAAAACCCGTTGGGCAATCGACATCAGATTCCTCCGCTCGCTTGAAGCGATATCGTTATCGGCCTCAATGCATATCATCGGGGCGCTTATCTATTTCACGAGCCCGTCGATCGGTCCATGGTTCAGCAACACTTGGCTGGCCACTATCGCGCGCGAATGACCGAGCGTCTACCTCGACTTTCGCAGCCCCCACACTTGTCGGAAAAACCGCCTTACAAGGCATGACGCTCTTTCCCGTGATACACGCGCAGGATATCGGCCACCACCGCCAGCGCGATTTCCGCCGGGGCTTTGCTGCCCAGGTCAAGGCCGATGGGCATGTGCAAACGGGCAATTTGTTCATCCGTGAGACCACCGATGCGCTTGAGCCGCTCGGCGCGTTTGTCCGAGGTTGCCAGGGACCCCATGGCGCCGATGTAAAACGCCGGCGTGTGCACCGCTTCCATCAGTGCCAGATCGTCGATTCGCGGATCGTGAGTCAGCGCCACTACCGCGGTCGCCGCGTGGCAACCTCCGGCGGCAATGAACATTGAGGGCAGCACACGTTGCATCTCCACGCCTTCAAGTTGTACATGCAGCATCTCTTCCCGGGGGTCGCAGGCGATAACTTCGCAGCCGATGGCTCGGGCGAAACTGGCGCAAACTTCAGCGACCGGCGAGAGCCCCGCCAGAATCAGTCGTAACGCCGGGCCGACGCTGATGCGCACGCTTTCGTCGACGACTTGCACCCGCTCGCAGCCGTGTCCGGTGTCCGGGTCCAGGCGCAAGGCACCACTGCTCAGTTCGACGTGACGCAGCAGACGACGCTGACCCAGCAACGCTGCTTGCAGACTCTCCAGGTGGGAGATCCATTCGAGACTGGCAGCGCGGTGCTCGACCAGCACGATCAGCACGCCGCCACAGGGCAATCGCAGGCGGTGGCGTTGCTCGACGCTGTCGCCATAACTGACGATCTGCGCCGGTTCGCGTAACTCACCGCGCGTCAGGCTTTCGAGAAACTCCTCTTCGACGCAGCCACCCGACAGCGAGCCGACGTGTTCGCCTGTGCCGTTGGTCACCAGCATCGCACCCGGCGCACGCGGTGCCGAGCCATAGGTGGAGAGCACCGTACATAGCCACTGGGCCTGCCCGGTGCGAGCCCATTGCAGTGCCTGGTCGATCACCTGAACATCGAGATGACGCATATTTTCTGTACCTCAAGCAAAGCGTGGTGCTGCATGCAGGGTTACGTTTACGGTAACCTGCGAGCAATCCTGTTCAATCGTTGATTCAACATGTCGCCACAACAGTTTTTGCAACTCGGGGCGCTACGCCTGGAACATCGCCAACTGCGTCCGGCTGACCCATCGCGACCGACACTGGTGCTGTTGCATGAAGGCCTCGGCAGCGCCGACCAATGGAAAGACTTCCCCCTGCGCCTGGCCCAGGCCAGCGGTTACGGTGTGGTCACTTACAGCCGTCAGGGTTATGGGCAATCGAGCCCGGTAACCCTGCCGCGTCCGCTGAACTACCTGAGCAGCGACGGCCCTCGGGAACTGCGGCAATTGCTCGATGCCTTGCAACTGCCGCAAGTGGTCTTGCTCGGTCACAGTGACGGCGCATCCATCGTCCTTGCCTATGCCGCCACCAACGATCCACGCGTGTTGGGCAGCATCGCACTGGCGCCTCACGTGATTGTCGAGGCCGAGAGCCTCGATGGCATTCGCCACACCACCGAGGCCTGGCATCAGGGCGAGTTGCGCGAGCGCCTGGCACGCCACCATGGGACAAATGTCGATGGCGCTTTTCACGGTTGGAGCGACAGCTGGTTGCACCCGGACTTTTCCCTGGATGATCTCGAAGCGCAGTTGGCTTATATCGAAAAGCCGTTGCTGGTCATTCAGGGTCGCGAAGACCACTACGCCACGCCCGAGCAACTGGTGGTCATCCAGCGACAGGTCGCTGGACCGTGCCGCTGTGTGTTGCTGGATAACTGTCGGCACTTTCCCCAGACCGAAGCGACCGAGCAGACCTTGCAGCTGATCTGCGAATTCCTGAAGCGCCTCCCCGCCTTTACTTGAAATTGCCTTGGGTTTCTGGAATCACCACGCTGCCGATCAGGTAGATCACCGACAGACCGACGGCGAACATCGCCAACACCATGGGGATCTGCGCCGGGCTGCCGCTGACCAGGGACACAAAGGTCGGCATGGTTCCGCCGAGGGCGAAACCGATGTTCCAGGACAATCCGGTGCCGCTGGCTCGCAGCTCGGTGGCAAAGCGTTCGTTGAGGAAGATCAGAATCGGCGCGATGATCGCCCCCCCTATGAAGCCTATACCCACGCAATACAGCGCAGTACGGGTCAGCGAACCCGATTCGGCGACACCCAGAAACATCATCGGCAGGCTCACCAGGTTGATCACACCCAGCAGCATGAAGGTCTTCTTGCGACCGATCAGGTCGCTCAGGTAACCGAAGGCCAGTGCTCCGACAATGGTTGCCACCGACCCGTACATGAGCATCTGCGAAGTCTGCGCATGAGGCACTTTGGCGACCACGTTGAGCAACGTCGGCAGATAACCGCAGGCCAGGTAATACGTGGCACCGCCTCCGAACGTAATCAGCAGGTTGACCAGCATCACGCCGCGGTACTCGCGACCGAACAGACGCTTGAGCGGCGACACGACAACTACCGCCGGCCCCTTGGTTTTGCGCGCTTGTTGCAGTTGCTGCCAGAACGGGGTCTCTTCCAGGTAACGGAACATCACCAGACCGAAAAACGTGCTTAGCAGGCCGCAGAAGAACATGAAGCGCCAGCCCCAGACGTCAAATTCTTCCCCGGGAAAGATCTCCGACAACACCAGATAAGTAAATGACGCCAACAGCGCGCCCATACCGGCGCCGGCACCACCGATCAACCCGGACATCAAGCCGCGATAGCGCGGCGAGATGGATTCGGTGCCGATGGTGTGAGTGGAGGCAACGATGCCGCCCACGAAAATGCCCTGTATCACCCGCAAGACCAAAAACAGTATCGGGGCCAATATGCCGACCTGATGAATGGTCGGCAACGCGCCAAACAGTGCCGTGGAAATACCGACGCCGACCATCGACACCATCAACGCGCGCTTGCGGCCGTGTTTGTCGGCATACGCGCCGAAGATCGCCGAGCCCAGCGGACGTACCAGCAACGCCACGGCGAACGAGGCATATACCGCGGCCAGCGACAATGTCGGGGTGTCCGAGGGGAAGAACAGGCGGCCGATAATCGGTGCCACATAAAGCAGAATGAACAGGTCAAACAAATCCAGCGCCCAGCCGAATGTCGAGGCAAATGCCGCGAGCAAGGCCTTGCCCGGTGGAATCTGTGGTGTATCGCAAGCGGCGCTGGAGGGTGATGCAGTTATTGTTGTTGTCGTAGTCATGGTTGCCTCACACAAACGGTGATCGAACGTTCTGCATCCCGGTGCACGGGTTGCGAGTAATCAGCAGGTCAGCGGTGAAACCTTGATGTGCCCTTTCAGTTGCATTGAAGGGGCGGCAGGCCCTGCTCCGTAAGGCGTACGCTGTTACCAACATAATCCCGGGCCCGCTCGCCAGTACGATTTACTCGCCGATAAACACGGCCGTACGCTTGCTGTGAAACGCTTCAACGCCTTCCTTGAAGTCCTTGGAGCTACGCAGACGGCTATAGCAGTGACCTTCCATTTCGATCGCGACGGTCAGCGGCGCATCTTCGTTATCGTTGATCAGTTTTTTCGCCGTGCGCTGAGCCAACGGCGAGAAGCGCCGCAGTTCATCGACCAACGCGTCGACGGTGCTTTCCAGTTCGGTATCCGGCACGACCTCGGTAGCGATACCCCAGGCATAGGCCTGGTCGCCCGTGATGCGTTTGGCGCGCATCACCATGTGTTTGGTGCGGGTGATGCCGATGATTTTCTGCAGGCGTGCGGAGCCACCCGAGCCCGGGATCTGACCCAGGTTCTGCTCAGGCAAGGCGTAGCGAGTGGTTTGCGAAGCAATGCGGAAATCACAGGCCAGGGACAGTTCGAAACCGACGCCGAAGGTGTAGCCACGGTTGGCAACGATCACCGGTTTTTCGCAACGTGCCGGTGCCGCGACGTTCCAGGCCAGCTTGGAAACGTGCTCTGGTGACGCTTCGAGGAAGCCCTTGATGTCGCCGCCGCTGGAGAAGTGTTCACCCACCGAGCGCAGCACGATGACGCGCACGTCTTTGTGTGCATCGAGGGCTTCGAAGACCAGGCGCAATTGATCGCGCTGCCCCATGGAAATGACATTTAACGGTGCCCTGTTGAGGATGATGTCGGCGCGCTCGCGGGACACATCGACTTCAACCTGGAAGCCATCGAACTGAGTGTCGAGAAATTGCTGGATCGCTTGTTGTTGCATGAGAGTGTCCTCTGGATGATTAGCTGATGGCCTTCAAGGCCTGTTCCTGGAATTGGGCCAGTAGCACGCGCCGCAGAACCTTGCCGACTGGAGATTTTGGAATCTGATCGATGAACTGGTAACGCCGTGGCCGCTTGAATTTGGCCAGGCCCGAAGCGATGCAATGGGCATCGAGGTCGTCTTCCGAGACCTCGGCGCGCAGCTTGATAAACGCGGCAATGATCTTGCCCCACTGCTCGTCGGGCAGACCGACCACCACCACTTCTTCCACTGCCGGGTGCAGAGAGAGCATGTTTTCGATTTCCGCCGGGCTGACGTTTTCGCCGCCGGTGATGATCAAGTCATCGACACGCCCCGTGACGAACAGATCACCCTCCAGATCGAAGTAGCCGACGTCACCGGTGAAATACCATCCATCACGCAATGCCTTGGCGGTCGCTTCGGGGCGGTTCAGGTAGCCTTCGAACGCCTCGTCACTCGCCAGGTCGGCGATGATCTGGCCCTCCTCCATTGGGTTGACCTGCACGTCCGGCGTTTCAGCATCGATCGGCACCACGCGCACGCGCTGGTTCATTGCACTGCGCCCTGACGAACCGGGTTTGCGGCTGGCTTGCTGGTCGATGGTGAAGGTGTAGATCTCCGAGCTGCCGTAATGATTGACGAACAACTGCGGCTGGAACGCCTGCTCGACACGACGCATCAAGCCGTCGCTCATCGGCGCACCGGCAAAGCCGATTTTCTCCACACTGGCGACTCGCTCGCGGGCAAAGGCCGGGTGTTCGATGAGCATGTGGTAGAGCGTCGGCACCAGGTACAGGTTGCTGACCTTTTCCCGCTCGATGGCCTGCAGCGTCGCTTCCACGTCGAACTTCGGCACACAGACGAAATGTCCGTCGATCAGCGCCATAGACAGCAACGAACGCACGCCCATGGTGTGATAAAGCGGCATGACACCCAGCGTGCATTCGCCCTGGCGGTAAAGGTTTTGCGCGACGTGAGCAACCGCCGCGGCGCGTTCGCTACGGTGCCGACGGGGCACGCCCTTGGGCTTGCTGGTGGTTCCGGAGGTATACAGCAACAGTGAAAAATCTTCGGCGTCGGCCTGCAAAATGATGCCGGAGGGGGGCTGCGAACACAGTTCCTCGAAACTCAGGTCGGTGTTGGCAGCACGCAGACCGGTGGCGATCCGTGGCAGCCTTGTGGCGGCGCTGTAACCGGCCACGGCGGTCACGGTCGCGTCGTCGTAAGCCACTGCACGGATTTGCGCATCTTCGATGCAGTAGCCCAGCTCCTCGGCAGTTGAACGCCAGTTCAACGGGGTCATGACGATGCCCGCAAACTGACAGGCCCAATGCAGGGTCGCCATCTGCCAGCGGTTTTGCATCACTACCAACAGTCGATCACCGCGTTGCAGCCCAAGGCATTGCAAGCCCCAGGCGGCACTCTGGATATCGACGAACCATTCTTCATAGGTTTTCTTCAACGCACCGTCACTGACCGCCACGGCGTGCGGCCGGCGTTCAACGGCAGCGAGGAAACTGCGTCCGAGATCGAACATTTTTGTTATACCCCTTTGTTCGTTTGGCGCTGGGCAGCGACTTCGAGCACGGCCTGGACGATGCCGGTGTAGCCGGTGCAGCGACATAGATGCCCCGAAAGCATGTCGCGTACCTGGATCTCGTCCGGGTTGGGTATCCGTTCGAGGAAGTCCACGCAGGACATGAGAATGCCCGCAGTGCAAAAGCCGCACTGCAAGGCGTGATGGCGGCGAAAGGCTTGTTGCAGGTCGCTCAGTGTGTCGTCGTCGGCCAAGGACTCGACGGTCTCGATACGCCGCTCGTGCCCCTGTACCGCGAGCATCAGGCAGGAACGCATCGCGACTCCGTCCACCAGCACCGTGCAGGCACCGCAGACACCGTGTTCGCATCCGACATGGACACCGGTGGCACCGAGGTCGTGGCGCAGGAAGTCGCAGAGTTGGGTTCGCGGTTCAGCCAGGGCTTCGCGGGAGCGGCCATTGAGTTCCAGGCGAATCGGAAAGGTTTGGTCGGCAGTTACACGCATGTTCAGACTCCTTCGATCAGCTGATGACCCAGCTCGCGAATCAGTTGGCGGCGATAGGCAGCGCTGGCCAGCACATCGTCTTGTGCGTCGAGCGACCAGGCGGTTTGATTGAGCGCGTCCGGCAGCCCCGCACCACGAGGCAGACTGCGACGTTGCGGACGGTCAGCGACCCCGCCGATGCCGAGTTCGACCTGGTCCGCGCCGATGGCCGCGGCCAGGGAGACGATTGCAAAGTCGCCGTGGCGCATGGCGATTTCGCGGAAGCGATAGGTGATGCCTTCGCGCTTGAGCGGAAAACGCACCTCGACGACCAGTTCATCCGCACGCTTGTCGGTGGTGAGAATGCCTTGGAAGAAGTCGGCAGCCTTGACGATGCGCTTGCCTTTTTTCGACTCGAGAACGATCTCGCCGCCCAGCGTCACCAGGCACAGCGGCAACTCGGCGCTGGGGTCGGCGTGAGCCACCGAACCGCAGACCGTGCCGCGATTACGCGTCTGGAAGTGACCGATCCAGGGCATCGCCAGTGCCAATAAAGGCACCTCGTCCATCAGGGTCGAACGCGCCAGCAACTGCGCCTGTCGTACCCCGGCGCCTACCGCCAGACAATCCTTGCGCAGTTCGATATAGGCCAGCTCAGCCACATGATTGATGTCGATCAGCAACTTGGGCTGAGCCAGGCGCATGTTCAGCACCGCCATCAGCGATTGACCACCGGCGATGATGCGAGCCTCCTGACCGTACTCGGCGAGCAACTCAACCACCTGACGACGGGTGTCAGCCCGAACGTAATCGAAAGCAGCCGGTTTCATTGCGCACCTCCCTTGCCAAACATTGCGCCAAGCGAGGCCCGCAATCGCGCCCACCAGCTGGTGGAGATGGCTTGGCCGCTGACCCGTTGCGACAGGCGAGTAAAGATTTGTCCGATGATCACTTTCGAGGCCCCTTGCAACATTCGGCCGCCGACCGCGGCGACTTTGCCGCTGACCGCCACCTGGTATTGGTATTCCAGACGTGTGTGGCCATTTTCCAGTTCGACGAAACGCACCTTGGCCTGGCCCTGGGCCGAGCCCATGGAGCTGCTGCCGGAACCGGACAGACGCAATGAATGCGGCGGGTCCAGATCACTCAGGGCAACCTTGGCCTCGAAGCGCGCACGGATCATGCCGACGCCGACGGTGACGTCTGCGCGGTAACGGTTTTCGCCTTCAAGCACGAGGTCGTGGCAACCGGGAATGATCGCTGCCAGCGTCTGCGGGTCGAGCAAGGTATCGAACACCTGTTGCGGCGAGGCAGGAATCACCACCGAGTCGTTGGCCCGCAGTGCCGGTCCACCGGCAGGTGCTGCGTCCAGGTCTTCATCGGGCTCCATACCGGCGGGCCGTGGCGGCTCGTCGATCCCGATCAGCGTGCGTACCTTGGATGGCGTCAGTGGCAAACGGATATCCGAGCGACCGAGGGCGTCAGCCACCGCGTTGGCGATGCACACCGGCGTGCTCATGTTGTTGCCCTCGCCCACACCCTTGGCGCCCAGCGGGGTGAATGGCGATGGCGTTTCCATGTGCAGGATCACCGGTTCGATCGCTTCCGGTGCGGTGGGCACCAGATAATCGGCGAAGGTCCCGGAAAGAAAGCTGCCGTCCTCGCCATAGGCAAACTCTTCCATCAGCGCCGCGCCGAGTCCTTGGGTGAAGCCACCACGAATCTGGCCATCGACCAGCGCCGGATTGAGCAGGCGGCCGGCGTCATGGCAGGTGACGTAGCGATCGATGTGGATCTCGCCGGTCATGCGGTCGATTTCCAGACCGCAGATGTCGAAGACAAAGCCGTAGCACAGCGAGCTGTTGACCTGATCCTGGTCGTCCGGGGCCACCAATTGCGGCGGGCTCCAGAACGCGGTTTCGCGCAGACCGCCACTTTCACCTTCCGGCAGCAGGCCCGGCGACCAGTGGGTCGCACCGGCTATCCGATGGAATGGCGCGACCGCCCCGCCATTAACGGCAAAAATCTTGCCGCCGGCGAAACGAATATCTTCGGGACTGGCCTGCAATTGCTCGGCGGCAATCGCGGCGAGGCGATCGCGGATCTTCAGCGCCGCCTTGTAGACGGCACCGGCCACAGCGCCGGCGAAGCGGCTGGAATAGTTGCCCGAGGCAATCGACCAAGCGTCCTTCTGGGTATCCAGCTCGACGTTGACCACGATGGATTCCAGCGCAACCCCAAGCACTTCGGCGACGACCTGAGCGACGGTGGTTTGATGGCCCTGCCCTTGCGGTGCCGAGGACACGTGAACACTGACGTCACCCAATGGGCCGACGTTGATGGTGGCGGTGGCGACAGCGCCGTTTTTCGGTCCGGCCTTGCGCCGCTCTTCGGGTGTCATCGCGGTGGTGATGTATCCCATGTTGGAAATCGAAGGCTCGATGACGGCGGCATAACCGATGCCGTAGATCCGGCCTTCGGCACGCGCCTGATCACGACGTCTGAGCAACTCGTCGAGTCCACCGTCAGCCGCTGCCAAGGCAATGCCTGCCTGGTAATTGCCGGAATCGAGCAACGCACCGGCGGCCGCGCGATAAGGGAAGGCATCGGCCGGCACCAGGTTGCGGCGGATCACGTCCAACGGATCAAGCTTCAACTGCACGGCGATGTGTTGCATCAGACGCTCAAGGGCGAAATACACCTGTGGGCCACCAAAACCACGGTTCAGGCCGGAAGGTGTTTTGTTGGTCAGCACCACTCGGTTGCGCACTTGCAAATTGCGGATCGCGTAGGCGCCCGTCAGGTTGCCGTGCATGCGGTAGAAAGTCGCCGGTTCAGGCGCTCTCAGGTAGGCACCACAATCGTCGATCTGGTCATATCGCAAAGCGGTGATGCGGCCATCCGCTTCTACCGCCGCTTCAATTTCGGTCACCCGATTGGTCGCCGAAGAAGCCCCCTGAAGATGTTCCAGACGGTCCTCGACCCACTTCACCGGTGCACCGACCTTGCGTGACGCCAGGCCCATCATCACCACGTAAGGGAAAACCCCTTGCTTGATGCCAAAGCTGCCGCCGGAATCTTTCGGTGTGCGCAAACGCAGGCGGTTGCCGGGCACATTCAGTGCCCTGGCCATGACCGTGTGCAACGCATAGGGGCCCTGGAAATTGGCCAGCACGTCATAAATGCCGGTGGCGCGCTCGTACTGAGCCAGCACCACGTAGCATTCAATGGGCGTGCAGGAACTGCGCGGAAACTTCACTTTGAGCGAGACCTTGTGCGGCGCCTGCTCGAAGGCCTGCTCCGGCTCGCCATAACGAAAGCGCCGTTCGTTGACAACGTTGCTGCCGACCGCTTCGTGCAGGATCGGCGCCTGTTCGGCGGTGGCCCGTTCGGGATCGATGATCGGGGGCAGCGGCTCGTATTCAACGCGCACACCTTCGATCGCGTCCTCGGCCAGATAGCGGCTCTCAGCGATCACTACGGCCACCGGCTCTCCGACGTAACGTACCTTGTCAACGGCGACGCACCAGTGCTCCATCGGCTGCCGCACACCCACCGGAAACGGCAGCGCCCAGCGTTTGACGTCTTCGCCGACCAGCACGCCGTGCACGCCTTTCATCAGCAGCGCACTGGAAAAGTCCACCGAGGTGATCCGCGCGTGAGCGTGGGGGGAACGGATGATCGCCGCGTGTAGCGTTCCTGGAGGGATCGCAGCGTCATCGGCATAACAGCCGAGGCCGCGCAACAATGCGGCGTCCTCGACACGGGTCTGACGGGCGCCGATGTGGCCGGTCTGGCTTTCGGTAGCAGGCTGGAAACTAGTCATTTTTTCGCGGCTCTTGTTGTTGTGCAGCGCGATAGCGTTAGAGCCGAGTGTGTGAGAAAGGCGCAGGGAGCGCCTTGCCTGGGGAGAGGGAGTTCTGCGCTGGGGTCTGAAAATTTGCCTTAGCGTCTGATTTTCAGGTCTGGGTCCAGACAGAATTGGCGGTCATGGATGGGACGCGGGATGGCTCAGGAAAGCTTCGATGTCTGCGTAGGGCATTGGTTTGGCAAAGTAATACCCCTGAAAAACATCGCAGCGACTGCCCTTCAGGAAATCCACCTGAGACGCCGTTTCCACGCCTTCGGCGACCACCGTCAGGCTGAGGTGATGGGCCATGGAAATAATGCCTTGGGTGATCGCAGCGTCGTGATGGTCGGTGGCGATTTCCTGGATGAACGAGCGGTCAATCTTGATCTTGTCGATGGGCAAACGCTTGAGGTAGCTGAGGCTGGAAAAACCGGTGCCGAAATCATCGAGCGCAATGCACACCCCCAACGCCTTGAGCCGATGCAACGTGTCGATCGCCTGTTCAGCGTTATGCAACAGAAGCGACTCGGTGATCTCCAACTCCAGTTGCTCACCACAGAGCCCGTGTTTCTCCAGGGTGGCTTGTACATACTGGACGAAATGGCCACGCTGAAAATGCATCGGCGAAATATTCACCGCCATCGAGATGCCGGTGATGCCCTGCTCGCCTAGCTGGCGCAACTGCGCGCAGGCCGTATCGAGTACCCAAAGGCTCAGCGGAATGATCTGACCACTGTCCTCTGCCACCGGCACAAACACCGCGGGTGAGATAAATCCTTTGTCCGGATGCTCCCAACGCAGCAACGCTTCGATCCCGACCACCCGTCCCGTACGCGCGTCTATCTGCGGTTGATAATGCAGCTGTAACGACTGAGTTTCGATAGCCTTTTGCAGGTCATTGCGCAGGCTCGCGTGCTCGCAAACGCGCTGATTGAGATCGCTGGTGTACCACTGAAAGTTGTTGCGCCCTTGCTGCTTGGCTTTATACATGGCCATGTCAGCCTGCTGGATCAGCTGCATCGGCTGCTCGATGTGACCATCGCTCAGGGTGATGCCAATACTTGCACTCACGTGCAGGTCAATGCCCTGGATGCAGTAGGGTCTGGCAATGCTGGCCATCAAGCGCTCGACCACCGGTACAACGTCCTCATCACGAAGCAGGTCCGGCAGCAGCACGATAAATTCGTCACCGCCCATGCGCACGATGGTGTCACCGGGACGAACCTGCCGGGTCATACGCTGCGCCACCTCAATCAGCACCTGATCGCCGAAGTAATGCCCGATCGAATCGTTGATGGATTTGAATCCATCCAGGTCAATGCACATCACCGCCAGACGACGCTTGCGCCGACGACTGATGTGACAATCCAGAACAAGCCGGTCTTCAAGCGAAACACGGTTAAGCAAACCGGTCAGCCGGTCATGGCTGGCATTGAAGCTCAATTGGCGCTCGAAATGCTTCTGCTCGCTGATGTCTCGGGCTATGCCAAATACCCCGACGATCTCTCCGTTGACCATGATCGGCAGGTTGGAAATGTCCATGGTCAGCAATTTATCACTCTCGTCGAGAAGCCGTGCCTCGAAGCGTTGAGGCTCTCCAGCGCGGGCTGCGGAAAAATGCTGACTGACCCGTTCCAGGTCTTCTTCGAGCAACAGGCGGGAAAAGTGATGACCGAGGAAATCGGTTGCGGTGTGCGGTTTCAGCTTCAGGCCTGCCGGATTCACACTCTGGATGTTGCCGGCCAGATCGAGGGCGAACACCGGGTTGGGGTTGTAGGTGAACAATGATCGAAAACGTTGTTCGCTTTCCTCCAGACGTTGGCCGTCACGCTCATGACGGATCGCAATGACTGCCAGTTGGGCTGCAAAGGCCAATCGTTGAATCTGCGCCTCGTCCGGCGCATGGGCGCGGTTCTGGTACAGGGCAAATGTACCCAACACGTTTCCTTGATGGGAGAGCAACGGCACCGACCAGCAGGAACGCAGGTTATGCCCCAGCGCCAGGCTGCGGAAACGCTCCCAGTTTGGATCTCGGGCGATGTCTTCGGTCACCACAAGCTCGCGCCGGAACGCTGCGGTGCCGCAGGTTCCTTCGTGTGGACCAATGGCCATTCCATGAATCGCGTCACTGTATTTGATCGGCAGGCTGGGCGCCGCGCCGCTCAGCAAGTGTTTGCCCTCGGCATCAGTGAGCAGGATAGAGCAGAAGGTTTCGGGGGCCTGTGCGTCGTGCATCTGACAGATGGCGCAGAGTATGTCGCCCAGATGATGGTCGGTCGCGATCATGCCGAGAATGTCACGTTGCGACTCGGGGAAGGTCTTGCTGTGAAAGCTCGGACGA
Source organism: Pseudomonas sp. B21-051 (assembly GCF_024748795.1). Classification (NCBI taxonomy): domain Bacteria; kingdom Pseudomonadati; phylum Pseudomonadota; class Gammaproteobacteria; order Pseudomonadales; family Pseudomonadaceae; genus Pseudomonas; species Pseudomonas sp. B21-051. Next base: position 3,017,591 of record NZ_CP087166.1, on the reverse strand, counting down.
GTATTCATGGTGGTTCCTGAAGACTCTCGAGGTCGTCCGGTCTTCAGAGAGCCAGAAATAGTGGCGGCCGATCACTGTCCACTAGTGCTTCGGACGCGCACTCTATAGAGCGCCAGCTAACTAATAAAAGGCTCAGATCCAACATAAAAAACAGTATCAGATTGCCGCCGTTTGGCTGGAATGGTCGGGGTGCTCCGTTCTGCTGGGCCGGACAGTTCGGAAGCTGCAGCCCGGTTTCCATGAACTTGGACCCATGAACATTTCCATGCCATTAGCCTTCGGACGTGCCGCAGAACATAGTAACGGCCTGCCTATGAACATCTGACATGGCCCACGTGTTAAACGATGTATTACGCTGCGCGCCTTCTGTACCAACGACTGTCTTGTGCTCAGAACTGAACATGCGAATCACCTCCGGTCGACCCATCGAAGTTGTCACGGATATGTCGAAAAGCCGTGCCATGGGCTTCACTGCCTCCCGTTCAGGTGCAACCGAGCCCCACTCCCCCTCCGAATACTCTGGTCTCATTCAACTCGGTTCCATCACCACCACCTGCCCCCTTAGTTGATCAATACGTAAGCGCAGACAAGCTAAATATCCGAGATCAACCAGGCGGAAAAGTAATCTCCAAGTTGAGCCGGGGAGCCAAGGTTCAGGTATTCGAAAAACGGGATGATTGGGTGCGCATAAGCGTCGATGGCCAACCTGCAAAGTGGCTTTCTTCCAAAAGCCTTTGTACCGGATCGAATGCTACACCGCCTTAAACCGAAACAGTCGCCTTCGCCAGTACAACCAATCCGGAGACAGACTCCAGAATACGGATCCTCCTGCCCTTGTTCTTCGGAACACATTTGTATCGGGCCACGAGGCGGTCGGTACTGCATCACTTCAGGTGGCAATAAGCGCTACGGTGTTTAAGCGATTGTCGGGGGGCAGTACATTCAAGATCAGGTCAGTGCGTCTTCGATTTGGTATCGAACCCCTCCCAGCGATCGGGGTCTGCTTTGTACTACTCTCGGGAATAGATTCAATGTCTGCGCAACATAGCCTTGTAATACTCGCTCGGGGAGGATACGCCGCTCGAGGAGTGCTTTATTTGATCATCGGCATCTTCGCGCTGCTGGCAGCACTTGATTCGACAAAACCAAAGGACAGCCACAAGAGCCTGGAAGCTTTACTAAGCCAGCCATTCGGATATTTTCTAGTTGGCCTTGTGGTGGCAGGTCTGCTCGCATTTTCGGCTTGGCGTGTCTTGCAAGCTACGCGAGATGTCGATCATCACGGCAAAGAAATCAAAGGAGTGGTGATTCGCACTGGTCTGTTTGCCGGAGGTTTGGTCAATGCTGCTCTGGCGTTTTTTGCAATCGGTCTACTCGTTAGCGGTATCAGAAGGTCGGGGGATTCCGGAGGGCAGACTAAAGACTGGCTAGCGCATCTTCTGTCGTGGGATCACTCGAATTTGTTGGTGTACCTGATCGCTGTCATTCCGCTTGGTGTTGGAATTGCTCACATCATCAAAGGATGGAAGGCGTCGTTCGAGAAATATTTCGAGGCCGACGAGGACGTCATGCAGTACGTCCGGCCAGTGTCTCGGTTCGGTCTAATAGCCCGTGGAGTTGTGTTTATAGAAATTGCCTTACTTCTGGCAATTAGCGGTTCCACTTATCAGGCTATGGATCCACCTGGTATGAAAGAAGCGCTCGACGCTCTTCAGAATCTACCCGCTGGATGGCTGATTTTGATTGTGATGGCCCTAGGTCTGATTGCCTTCTCGGCTTACAGTTTCTCTGAGGCTTTCTGGCGCAAGATCAATATGGATGTGCCGGGAGTATCGAGGCCGTAGGTTACCGCATTAACGGTAGTCTGCTTCTCGGATTAGCGCAGGCATGGCCTCAACCTGTCGTTTGCGATGAGCGACACCTCCTTTTCTTCATCATGGTGCTGCTGGCAAAGGAATTCGTGTATGAGTGCGGCAGTTCGTTTGGCGCTGGTCGCCACAAAAAATACCCCTCGCCCTTAAAAAGGCGAAGTTCTGAACTTTGCAATCACGTCGGCATGGCGTGGCAGGCGAATGGGCCAACGCAACAAACCGCCTAGAGCTGCATTACGGCAAGCGCCCTGCGCAGGGGCTCGTCGGATATCTGGATAGGGCCGTGGAAAGGAACATCCATGTCCAATACAAGGTAAACAGAAGCTGCGATGAGCAATGCCGAGATTATGAACATTCCAATTACCATCGAGTTTCGTGGTGCGCGATAACCAAAACTAGCGAAGATGAGTGTCAACCAGGCGGCCAGCATTCCGATCAAAGGGCCCGGAATCGCTCCCTCCGACTGCTCGACAATCCTCCAACGTTGCTCGATAAGCGAGTGATATTGCTGACGGATATCCTGAAGCATCGTTTCATGGAAGCGATCCGGGGGCTTGATACCGGTTAACGACTTGCCGATGTCATCCAAGTATTTAGCCGCCTCACTGTTGCGATGCTGCAGTGCTTCGTCACCTCGGTACGGGTTTTCGATAGCTCGCTCGAGGTAAGTAATCAGGCGATTCCTCGTGTCTTGTGTAGCTTCTCCGTAGCCACGTAGCGTCCGCTCAAAAATGATCAGGCTGGTTGCATACCCATGGAAGTTCGCATCAATGGATTCGAAGGTATTTTTGGCAGAATTAATCATCAGGCCGAACACCAGCGATGTCATGACCACAAAAATGTTGGCTACCAAGCGAATGACGGTGTTGGTGTCGTCATCCCTATGATGGGCTGCCAGTCTTGGGTACCAGTGCATCATGAGAAGCGACGCTGCAACCAGGCACCCGAAAATGACCAGTGCGATCTAGAGTGAATTCATGCATTAGTACTCTGACCGATTGATTCAAGTCTGTAAGCATTGTCAGTCGACGGCTCGCAGGATCTTGCTCGACTTATGCATAGCTGACTTTGGGAGTGACCACAATATTGGAATGGAATTCTTCGCTGGTCATTAGCAGGTATTGGCCGAACGTAGAAAAGCTCCAGCTATTGCAGATATTACCAGCAGCCAGGCATTCGCCAGGCTTTAGGCTGATCTGGGTATATAGATGGAGCAGCCACTACTCAGCCGCCAAGAGCTTCTTAACCTCGGCAATGATCAGGTCGATATTGAATGGCTTCGCCAATACCGCATCAAACAGATCCGATCTCTGCATACCGATGTGTGCCTGAGCACCGCTCATCAAGATGATCGGCAATCGATTAGCGGAAGGGAGAGCACGAACGGCTGTGGCGAACTCCATGCCGTCCATCACCGGCATCATGAAGTCGGTGATGATCAAGGCTGGCCGTTCTCTGTCGAGTACCTCGAGCCCTTTTCGACCGTTGCTGGCCGTCACCACCATGAACCCCTCATCCTCCAGCGCAAAGCTTAGGATGTCAGCGATCAAATACTCGTCGTCGACGACCAGAATGGTGGTCATGTTAATTCAACCCGCACAAAGGTTTAAGATCTTGAACCGGGCGATGACTCAGTGGGGACTGAAGGTTCATGTCTTGAAGCCTTTTTCAGGAAAACATCATGATCACGGATGACGACCTCAAATCGTGAGGGATCGTAAGAGCTGTCTCTTACTTTAAGAATGGAAAGCGTTCTGCTTAGTTCAGAGTAATTCTCAGAGAATCGCATCAGCATCAGGTTGTCGACGATGCTGGACAGGTCAGAGTTTGGTGCACTCACCTCGGAGCCGAACAGATCGCGCATTTCCCAAGAGGCAAATACCGTAACCCCTCTGGATCGCAGCTCGTTCATCAGGGCACTGAAGAAGTCAGTGATCCGCGCCGGATTTGTCGAAACTCGTGTCATACCGCTAAGACTATCGATGAACAGGCGCTTGATGCCCTTCTCCTCGACGATCTTCAGAAGTCGTGCCCCCAGACCATCCAGCAGGCCTTCAGTTGTAGGCTGCCAAGCGATGCAGAGGGCGCCCCTGTCTTCCATGCCTTTGATATCGATACCCAGCGATTGGCCTTTGAGCCGCAATCGTTGCGGGCTTTCGTAGAAACCAAAATGCAGGCCAGGAGCTTCCACAGTCGACTCAGCCAGAAATTTGAGGCCAAGGGTAGTTTTACCAATCCCGGAGGGGCCTATTACGAGAGACACACTGGAACTGTGCAGACCTCCGCCTAAAATGTCGTCCAGTGATTCAATACCACTGGGGATACGCGTCATATCCGCGCTGTCGGGAGAGGATGGGTGACTGTAGAGACTTTCTAGTCGCGGGTAAACCACCAAGCCATTTTCGGTAATTTCACACTCGTGAAGACCTGTCATTGCTGGGCTTCCGCGTGTTTTACGAAGCTGAATTCTACGCACTGAACGAGTGCCGTATAGCTCCTCGCCCATCTCAATCACACCATCAACCATGGTGTGCTCAGGACTGCCATCGTCGAGGCGGGAGCTAGTGAGAAATAGCACCGTGCAACCAGCAAAAGCAGCGTGCCCTTGCAGTTCTGAAATGAATTTCTTGGTATCGATATGCGAATCGGCTTTTGAGCGCGCATTGAGCAAGCCATCTACCACCATCACTGTGGCTTTCTGGCGGCTTATCTCTCGCCGAAGCAGTTTCACCACCTCGTCCAGTCCTTCGTTTTCCAGAGTGTCAAACGCGCTGACAAACTGAATTTCGGCGCCTACTTTGGAAGCGTCGAAAAAGCTCAGAGTAGAAAGGAATTGAAAAAGACGGTCGTGTGACTCGGCGAGTAACGTCGCGACCAGAACCCGGCCTCCGTTGCTCGCATGATGGAACCCAAGCTGGTTGGCGAGGATCGTTTTTCCAGACCCTGGGCGCCCTTGGATTATGTATGAAGAGCCTGCTACCAATCCGCCCTTGAGCAGAGCGTCGAGCCCTTCAATTCCACTTTCGAGGCGTTTTAGCTTTTCCACAATGCGACCCTGATCCGAAACGAACTGTAATATGCAGTGACTCGAATGCTAACGCCATTTTTTCCTGAGAGCCATTCACACCTTGATAAATACGCGTTTTTTCATTGTTGGGCTGTAAAGAAAAGTGCTGACAGGCAGGGCTAAACGCATCTTGCTGTGATCGCTATTCATCCTGGATATCAACTACGGCTGAGCGGCGTTTTGGGGCAGCAAGTAATCATTACCGATGGCACTACATTCCCCACTTCCTTACCCACTTTGTACCAGTGAAAATCTGTAGCTGGTCGGGCCGCGCCCCTATTTTCAGGTACCGTTAACAATGCACCAACGCCTGTCTTCATTCCAACAATCACCCCAGCACCCTATAAATCTCAGAAACCACCTGCATCGTAGCGTCGTCAACCGTTCCCTCATTACGGCACAGAACCCAACCGTGCTCCTTGACCGCTTGCTCGAACATCTCCGTACACGCCACATGCTCTGCGTACTTCTGGATCACAGTGCCGCCCAATCCTCGCGATCTTGTTGCAGCCCTTGCCCATGAAATATCCGGATTGGTGACGACGCCGACATGCAGATCCGGCACGCGCACGTCTCGATCCAGGTTCAATTGGAGAATCTCGGCAAACGGGATGGTTCGGCGAAACGCGGCATCTGACGGATACCAGCGATCGATCAGGATGATGCTGTCCAGCGGCTGCTGCGTCAGCACGTGTCGGGAAATCCAGCGCCGACTATCAGCCAGGCGCTGGCACACAGCCCATTCCAGATCCCGGGAAGGATTTCTGACAAGCGAGTTGATCAGGGCCATGGTTTCACCCCTGAAAGGATCGCTTTTTCTCTCGCAAACCCGGATGACTTTCTTGTTGTCGGCCCTCAGCACCTTCGTAACGGACTCCAACAGCGTGGTTTTGCCGGTGCCTTTGGGACCATCCAGAGCAACAAACAGCGGATTATTCATTGTTCACATAACGATGGATTTGCGGTTTTCTGCCTCTGTACGTTCGCGGGTACCGCTTTGTGTAAATGCGCGGAAACAGACATGGAGGACCACTGTAACCGTATTTTGGGCATTCCAATGACTGAACTGCCATTTCCAATGGCATGGCCCTGCCCTCACTTCCCCCCTCTTCAACTATTGTTGCGCTGTGTCTTTCAGACCTCGCTCCAGGCAATCAGAGCTGCCTGCCCGATCATGATCATTGCTGCTTGGCAGCAGTTCGTCAGTGCGTCTTCAGCGCACGTTCGACGCTGACAGCAAGCGGCGTGGTTGGTCTCCCGATGAGTTCAGCCAAAGCGCGCTCGTTGCTGTAGAGCGCTCCCTGTGAAGCGCTGACGTCATAGGAAGCCAATGCTGCGGCGAGCTCCTTCGGCAAGCCGGCACCTTCGAGTGCGGCGGCGTAGTCGGCTTCCGGGAGGTTGCGATAAGGGATGTTCTTGCCGGTCTGCTTCGAGATTTCTGCCGCCAGATCGGCAAGCTTCCATGAGTTATCGCCGACCAGTTCATAGGTCGCGTTTTCATGGCCATCAGCAGTCAACACCACAGCGGCGGCTTCGGCCAGATCCTCGCGTGTCGCTGAGGAAATCCGTCCTTCGCCTGCACTACCAAACAGCGCGCCGTTAGCCAGTGCCATACCAGCGAAACCTGTGTGGTTTTCTGTGTACCAACCATTGCGCAACAGCGTGTAGGAAAGTCCGGACGCCTTGAGGGCAGCCTCGGTTGCGCGGTGTTCATCGGCAAGTTGCAACACGGACGAGTCGGCGTGCAACACACTGGTGTAGACAATGCGCTGGATGCCCGCCCTCTTCGCCGCCGCGATGACATTGGTGTGCTGCGCTGCACGTTGCCCGATTTCGCTGGAGGAGATCAACAGCAAGGTTTCCACTCCGGACAACGCCGCATCCAGCATCTCGGCCCTGGAATAGTCGAACGCCCTTGCCGCAACGCCCAGCCCTTCTGCCTGTTCCGGCTTGCGCGCCAGGGCAAGAATACTGCTCGCGGCAACTCGCTGCTTCAGGTGCTCGATGACGAGGCGGCCCAGTTGGCCGGTGGCTCCAGTAACGGCAATGCTCATGCGGTGACTCCTTGGTGAACGGAAGAGTTGAAGAAACAGCCATGAGCGAATATAAGAAATTAGATTACTTAAAGTAAGTACGTACAAAAAGGTAAGTGCATGAATACTAACGCGCCTTCGAAATCATCAGAGAAGCCGTCTGCAGTCTCATTGTCCGAACGATTGAGGCGCGGCGACGTGCTCGCGCCAGAGTGCCCGTCGCGAGAAATCCTGAGCCACCTGACAAGCCGCTGGGGTGTGCTGGTGCTGATTGCCCTGCTGCCTGGCACGCTGCGGTTCAGCCAGTTACGACGCAAGATCGGCGGGGTCAGCGAACGAATGCTGGCGCAGACGCTTCAGTTGTTGGAAGGCGATGGGATGGTGGAGCGTCACGCCTATGACGTCGTGCCGCCACATGTCGAATACACGCTGACGCCTATGGGGATGGAAGCCGCAGTACGGGTGCGCGAATTGGCCGATTGGGTGGAAACGCACTACGCAACCGTGCTGCGTCAGCAAGAGATGGCAGCCGTGGATAAAAGCTGAATGTCTTTCGCTTGAGAAGCGTTAAAGCCCATCCATTTCACTCTCGCCGCAGAAGAGTATGGGGAGCAATGCCGAAGGTCTTGCGAAAAGCGTGGCTGAAATGAGAGAAGTCCGAGAAGCCAAAATCCAGCGCTGCCTGGGAAATGCTACGGACTTGACCACGCTCGATCGCGTCGCGGCTGGCGAACAACCGTGCCTTCCAGATTTCCGCGACCGGCGATTTCTGATGGCGGGCGAAAGCGCGCGTCACTGTGCGCGTGGAGACATGGTGAGCTTGAGCAATGCGCTCGAGTGAAAGATCCGCCTCGGTCAGATACTGATGGATGTAATTCATGATTCGGCCGTACAGGTCCAACTCGTCATGTGTCTGCTTTAAATCCTGAAGCTCCAGGCTGACCACCAAGAGGTCGAGCAACGTGCTGGAATAACGACTGGACAGGCCTGGTTTTTGGAAGCCTGAAGCCATGCTCGCGGCCTGGCGCAACATTTCGCGTAACGGAATTACCCCTGGACGACGATCATCCAGAACCATGGCGGTGCACTCCGCTAGGCCGGGCAGCCGCTGGCTGAGCAATTGTCGCGGAATGCGCACAAGGTGGTTATCGGTACCACCGAAGCTGAATCTGAAGGGCTGGGATGCGTCATAAAGGAACAGATCGTCCGCTGCCAGCTTCGTCCGCCGGTCAGCCTGCTCCAGTTCGCCATACCCGCTGCGGGTAAAACCCAACCACAAATCGTCATTCGGGTCGCTGCGCAGGTGCTGGGCGGTCCGCTCCCAATAATGCAAGGGTGCGGACAACGTGCAGATGTCCAATGCCCCCATGCCATGCACCTCCAGCGCTCCGTCGAAATCGCTCTGCGCCAGCAGTTTGCTGTCGGCGTCCAGGCAATGGTGACACACCACCTCCTTCCAGTAATCGAACCGTTGGGGCGCCGTGACGGCAAGCGTTGAATACTGACATGTCTGGCTCATTGCATGGACCTCGCGGCGGCGGTTCAACAAAAAAGCGTGGTAACGTTTTTTGCGAGCTCAGCAATTATCAGGCCATCTGCTCAGTCTCACGCCCAGCGCTTAGCCGCGCCGCGAGATCGCCCTCCGCACACTTGGCAGACAGTGCCTCCCCAGCACTTCCCCTGCAACTTTCCTGAGCATTTCGTCCCTTGTTTCACAAGCCCCGCACCATCACTGCGCATCGATGAGCTGGCCATTTACGGCTGTCCTTTTTAACCAAACGGTTGTCCATTCGAGCCAAGCACATCCCATCTCCCCTCGATAATTTTCACTCCATGCCGTGTCCCTCCCGACACCAATGACGAGGTGCCTCATGCAACGACGAGAACAGCAGCGACTGTCCGATTCGTCCTGGTTTTTACAGCGCTGGGACATGGCACCCGAAGAGTTCGCCAGTTACCTGGTGCAACTCGGGACCTTGGCGCTGCAACGCCGATGGCGTGGTCCTGATCGCAAAACAACAACATCCACTGGCCTGTAGAACAGCGAACCGTCCGTTTGAGACGGGAATAAAGGAGCCCCCATGGAATCTGCAATCGATAAACATCTGAAATGTCCGCGGACTTTGTCGCGTCGCGTCCACGACGAATACCAGCCACCCTTCCCCATGTTTGTGGGACGGGCTGACGAAAACGTGAAGCAAGTCGTGATGGCTTACCTCGGGGTGCAATTTCGCGAAGAACAACGCGCCGCCGCCCTGCAGGCCATACGCTACATTGACGCCAGCTTCGCCCTCGCCGATGGCCCCGGGCATTACGACCTGACCTACCACCTCGACAATCAGGGGTATGGAAACTTCATCGCCGTGGGCTACTGGCGTGATCCCGTCGCCTATCACCGTTGGCTGCTTTCACCGCCGGTGGCGAATTGGTGGGGCGACGATGCGCGTCTGAGCGAGGGGCTGGGGTATTTCCGCGAAGTCATGGCCCCGCGCGCCGAGCAGTTCGAAACGCTGTATGCCTTCAAGGACGATTTGCCAGGCGTCGGTGCGGTCATGGACGGCATCAGCGGCGAGATTGAAGAGCACGGCTACTGGGGCTCGGCGCGCGACCGCTTTGCCATCTCCCAGACCGACTGGATGCAGCCGACCAGTGAACTGCAAGTCATTTCAGGCGATCCGGCCAAGGGCGGCAGGGTCGTCGTACGTGGCCACGACAACCTGACGCTGATCCGCTCCGGACAAGACTGGGTCGAAGCCGGCGAGGAAGAACGCGCGCTCTATTTCAACGAGATGCTGCCGCCCCTGCAGGACGGCATGAACTTCCTGCGTGACGAGGGGCAGGCGCTGGGCTGCTATAGCAACCGCTTCGTACGCAATATCGACCTCGATGGCAACCTGCTCGACATCGCCTATGACATCGGTCACTGGCGATCGCTCGACAAGCTGGAGCGCTGGGCAGAATCCCACCCCACTCACCTGCGCATTTTCACCACGTTCTTCCGCGTGATCGGCGGTCTTTCGAAGCTGCGGCTGTATCACGAGGTCTCGGTGGCGGATGGTAGCCAGCAACTGTTCGAGTACATCAACTGCCACCCGCAGACCGGGATGATGCGCGACGCACACGTGTCGCCCGCCTGACTCCATCGCTGACTCCACTTTTAGCCCTGCGCGTTGCCTGACTGGCGATAGCGGGGCTCTTTTTGCCCGAAAAAAGGATCTTCGATCATGAAACGGTTCCGCTACCTGGCGCTTGCAGCCCTGCTCCCCAGTCTTTCCTCCCACGCGCTCGAGGTCGATCCTGGCGACTACGAGCCGCTCCCCGTGGGCGCGACCATCGGCGTGGTCTACTACCAGCATGCCAGCACCGACAAAGCCTATTCCAACGGGCACAAGACCAGCTCCGACTTCAACCTGACGTCCGACGTCGGCATTTTGCGTCTGCTGCACGTCTACCAGTTGAGCGAGCGGCTGACCATCGAACCGCAATTCCTGTTGCCCTTCGGCCATATCTCGGGCGGTGGAGATGCGTCTGCGCTGGGCGACGCCAGCGGCATCGGCGACCTCATTCTTACTGCGCCACTCAAGTACCGTCTCAACGACGCCAACGACACTCTCGGTGCGACCGCTTACCTGTACGTGCCAACTGGCAACTACGACAAGGACGACGCGCTCAACCTTGGCGAGAACCGTTGGAAATTCGATCTGCAGGCCGCTTACGTCAAGCACTTCACAGAAAAGTGGGCCATCGACCTCGTCGGTGACGCCATCTGGTACGGGGACAACAACGACTACGGCGCCAGCTCTGCCCGTCGCGAGCAGGACGTTTCCTATGGCGCCCAGTTGATGGGGCGCTACATGCCCGACGAGACGACGGCGCTGGCGATCGGCTTCGGCCACAGTTGGGGTGGGGAAAACCAGGTCGATGGTGTCAACCAGGACGACAGGATGGAAACCACCAACGTCCGCCTCACGGCCAGAAAGTTTCTGACCGCCAGGGACCAATTCCAGGTGCAACTTGGACGCGACCTTGCGGTGGAGAACGGCCCCAAAGAGGACTTTCGCATGAACCTGCGCTACGTCAGGATTTTCTAGCCCCCCTCCTCTGCGCAGCCCGTATCAAGCGTGCCAACCGACTCATGAGATGCCCCTGATCTTAAACGGAGTAACCCGACAATGACCGACCAGCAACCCACCGCAGAACAACAACCTTCCCTCTACACCCGTCTTGGCGGCTATGACGCGATTTATCAGTTCGCAGGCGCCGTGTTGAGAAAAACGATGGGCCATCCCGCCATCGGCCACATCTGGGCCCATATGTCGGAGTCGACGTTCCAGAAGGAACACATCAATTTTGTCGACTTCCTTTCCGAGCACTGGGGTGGCAGCGCCAAATACAGGGGCAGAGACATGGTTACCGCGCATCGCGGGATGGGGCTGACCGAGGTGCACTGGCAAGCGGTGCTCGATTGTCTGGAGGCCTGCTACGACGACTACGGCCTGGCCCCGGACCTGCGCAAGGAGGTCAATGACTTCCTCATCAAGTTCAAACCGGCGGTGATCGGCAGCCCCTCCTATCGGGATGTGGTACTCGCGCACCCGGAAATGGACCCGGCCAAAGGCATGAGGAGCGTCGGGGTTGTCTGGCCGAAACCCGGGAAACCGTCCCGGAAACCGACCACGGCCGAATCCGAAGACTGACACGCTCGGCAAAAACCGGCGCCACCGCAATACGGCGTCCCGCTCAACCAAGTGAATGTCCTCCTCAACCAAGCGCCGCTCAATGTGCGCAGATAGCTTGATACCAGCCCGGTCGTGACATCGCCAATCGTGCGCACCGTAACCGGGCTTCTCCGAGACGACGTTTGAACAGACATTGCCAACCCAGCAGGTTGGCACAGGACACAGGACACCCCATGGCCATCATCCGCCCGACGCTCGAACAAGTGCAGGATCTCGCCAGCCGCCTGCACATACAGCTGACTCCCGAGCAAGCCAGCGAATACCTGGCGCTCATGCAATCCAGTTTTGATGCCTACGATCTCGTCGATGAGTTGCCAGACTTCATCCCCCCGGTGTGCTACGAGCGCAGTGCCGGTTACCGCCCTTCAAGTACGGACAATCCGCTGAACGCCTGGTACTACAGAACCGAGGTAATGGGCGGCAGTTCGGGCAAGCTTGCCGGCAAGACGGTTGCGCTCAAGGACAATATCTCTCTGGCTGGTGTCCCGATGATGAACGGTGCCGCGCCATTGGAAGGATTCGTACCCTCGTTTGATGCCACTGTGGTGACGCGTCTGCTCGACGCTGGCACCACCATCCTCGGCAAAGCCACTTGTGAACATTACTGCCTCTCCGGTGGTAGCCATACCTCAGACCCAGCCCCTGTGCACAATCCTTATCGCCATGGATTCACCACCGGTGGCTCGTCTTCCGGCAGCGCAGCGCTGGTGGCGTCGGGTGAAGTCGACCTGGCTGTCGGTGGCGACCAGGGCGGCTCCATCCGCATTCCGGCAGCCTGGTGCGGCATTTATGGAATGAAGCCCACCTTCGGTCTGGTGCCCTATACCGGCGTCATGGCGATCGAGGCAACTTTCGACCATGTCGGCCCGATGACGAGCAACGTCCGCGATAACGCGCTGATGCTTGAAGTGATGGCTGGAGCGGACGGACTCGACCCGCGCCAGAGCGCGCCCGAGGTCGATGCCTATAGCGATTATCTGGAACGAGGCGTGACCGGACTGCGGATCGGAATTCTCCAGGAAGGTTTCCAACTCGCTAACCAGGACCCGCGCATCGCAGAAAAGGTGCGCAGCGCTATCGCCCGGCTCGAGGCGTTGGGTGCGCGGGTCGAGGAAGTCTCGGTTCCCGAACACAACCTGGCGGGGGCATTGTGGAGCCCGATCGGCTGTGAAGGCCTGACCATGCAAATGATGCACGGCAACGGCGCGGGTTTTAACTGGAAAGGGCTTTACGACGTGGCTCTGCTGGACAAACAGGCCGGTTGGCGTGACCAGGCCGACGCACTGTCGCCGTCACTCAAGCTGTGCATGTTCGTGGGTCAGTTCGGTCTGGAGCGCTACCACGGTCGCTACTACGCCAAGGCCCAGAACATTGCACGCTTTGCCCGGGCCGCCTATGACCGGGCGCTGAATACCTATGACCTGCTCGTCATGCCGACCGTGCCGATCACCGCCCAGCCACTCCCTGAGCCGGGTGCTTCAATCACCGAAACCGTCACGCGTGCGTTGGAGATGCTGGGCAATACGGCCGCTCAGGACATTACCGGGCACCCCGCGATGTCGATCCCTTGCGGCCTGGTGGACGGACTGCCCGTGGGGCTGATGCTTGTCGGAAAACATTATGCCGAAGGCACCCTGTATCAAGCGGCAGCGGTATTCGAGGCCTCTGTCGATTGGCGGACGCTGTAAATCGGCGCATCGCGCTGAACGTGAGTAGCAAATTCAGAGGGGTCAATACATGAGCCATACGCACGAACATCATCACGATCACGATCACACCGAGCCCCCCGAGGCCATCGCCCTGCGCGTCAAGGCGCTCGAATCCCTGTTGATCGAAAAGGGTCTGGTCGACCCGACCGCCATGGATGCGCTGGTGGACACTTACCAGCACAAGGTCGGCCCGCGCAACGGCGCTCAGGTGGTCGCCAAGGCCTGGTTCGATCCCGATTACAAAAAACGGCTGCTGGAAGATGCCACAGCGGCGATTGCCGAACTGGGTTTTTCCGGCGTGCAGGGCGAAGACATGGTGGTGGTGGAGAACACCGCGACCGTGCACAACGTGACGGTCTGCACGCTGTGCTCCTGTTACCCCTGGCCGACGTTGGGCCTGCCCCCCGCCTGGTACAAATCCGCGCCCTATCGCTCACGGATAGTCATCGATCCACGCGGCGTACTGGCCGAATTCGGTTTGCTTGTTCCCGAAGACAAGGAAGTGCGGGTCTGGGACAGCAGTGCCGAGTTGCGCTACCTGGTACTGCCGGAACGTCCGGCGGGCACAGACGGCTGGAGCGAGGAACGCCTGGTCGAGCTGGTGACGCGTGACGCCATGATCGGTACCGGCCTGGCCAAGACACCGGGCGACGCAGCCTGACCCCGCGAAGGAGAAAACCATGAACGGTGTACACGACTTAGGCGGTATGCACGGGTTCGGCCCGGTGCTCACCGAAGACAATGAACCGGTGTTCCATCACGACTGGGAACGCAGGATCTTTCCGCTCTTTGCCTCGCTCTTCGTCGGCGGCTACTTCAATGTCGACGAATTCCGCCATTGCATCGAACGCATGCAACCGGCGGAATACTTGCAGTCGAGTTACTACGAACACTGGCTGCACGCCTTCGAGACCCTGCTGCTGGAAAAAGGCGTGATCAGCGCTGGCGAACTGCAGGGCACGTTCAAACCGGCCTCGCCGACGCAGCCCCCAACGGTGCTCACACCAGACATCGTCGAGGCGGTGACTCTTGGCGGCGCTTCATCCAGGGCGAAGGAGCCGGTCGCCGGCCGTTTCCGGGTTGGTGACCGAGTGCGGACGAAAAATTTCAATCCAACCACCCACACCCGACTGCCACGCTACGCGCGCGGCAAGGTCGGGACCATCGAGATTGCACACGGTGCGTTTGCCACCCCGGACACGATGGCCCACGGTCTGGGCGAACAACCGCAACAGGTCTATGCCGTGCGCTTCAGTGCGACAGAACTGTGGGGCGTGGCGCGACCGGACAGTGTCTGCATTGATCTGTGGGACAACTATCTGGAGGCCGTATGAACGCCAGCAAGCTTCACATCCCGCCCATCGCCGGTCTGTCCCTCGACGTTGAAGGCCCGGTGTTCGACAAACCCTGGCAGGCCCAGGCTTTTTCCCTGCTGCTACACCTGCACCAAACCGGTCTGTTTCCCTGGAAGGACTGGGTGCAGACATTCAGCGAGGAGATCAAGGCAAGCCCGGCGCAGCCCGGAGAAACCATCAACGATGCTTACTACCGGCAGTGGATTACGGCCATGGAAAGCATGGTCACCGCACTCGGTTTGACCGCTTTCGAAGACATCACCCGGCGCACTGAGGAATGGCAGCAAGCCTACGAGAACACGCCCCACGGACAACCGGTCACGCTGCTTAATGCGAGTTGCCCACCGCCCCACGAGCACGAACACCTGCCACGGCGCGAGCCGGTAGCGATCAGCCGAGCCGCAAACTGAAACCGCAGTCATCCGTTTTTTTACTGTCGAGGTCGCGAAGCGGCCAAGGAGCATTCGTCATGCATATCGAACCTGATCTGGTGGAAGCCGGAAAACTCTGGCTGAGCTATGTCACTGCCGCAGGTGTCGGCGCCTACACCGTCAAACTCGCTGCGCAAGCCATCGGTGAGCGTGGGGTCTTTTCGCTGCTGGCCCGGACTGTCACTGCCACGGCCCTGGTCTTCAGCTTCTTCGAGCTGCTGCCGCACTATCCGGTCGGTGTTTCCGAGGTGCATCTCATCCTGGGGTCAACGCTGTTTCTGCTGCTTGGCGCCGCACCTGCTGCGGCGGGTCTCGCCCTGGGGCTGCTGATTCAGGGCCTGTTCTTCGCGCCATTCGACCTGCCGCAATATGGCATGAACGTCACCACGCTACTGGTACCGCTGTGCGCAGTCGCTGCCCTGGCGAAACGCATCATTGCGCCCGACACGCCGTATGTGGAACTGAGCTACAGACAAGCGCTGGGGCTGTCGACCGCCTTTCAGGCAGGCATTGTCGCCTGGGTGGCGTTCTGGGCTTTCTACGGAAAAGGCTTCACAGCCGAAAACGCCCTGTCAGTTCTGACCTTTGGCAGTGCCTACATGACCGTCGTCACCCTCGAACCGCTGCTGGACCTGGCCGTACTGGCCGCGGCCAAGGCCAGCCATCGTCTGCGGGGTAGTTCGCTGCTCGAACGCCGTCTGTACCAGGCCGCCTGAGTCGACGCACTCCAGTCCAGATCGGCCTGCCCCGAGCATTCGAAGAGCGTAATGCTCGGGGAATCAACCGCAACAACCGCCCCGCGACTGCCGTAGCAGCCGCGAACGGTGAAGATGGCTTCAACGCTATGGCTTACTGATCTTGAACCAGATGGAGTACATCGCCGGCAAGAACACCAGCGTCACGATGGTTCCGACGAACGTGCCGCCGATCAGTGTGTAAGCCAGCGTGCCCCAGAACACCGAGTGCGTCAGTGGAATGAACGCGAGAATGGCCGCCAGCGCAGTCAGCAGTACCGGGCGAGCACGCTGTACCGTGGCTTCGATCAAGGCGTGAAACGGATCAAGTCCTTCTTGTGCGTTGTGATGGATTTGTCCGATCAGGATCAGCGTATTACGCATCAGAATCCCCGACAGGGCGATCAACCCGACCAAGGCGTTGATACCGAACGGCTGCTGGAAGAGCAGCAGTGTCGGCACCACACCCATCAGCCCGAGTGGCGAGGTGAGGAACACCATGATCATTGCCGATACCGAACGCACCTGCAGAATGATGATCAGCAGCGTGACGGCGATCATGATCGGCAGCAGTGGCAAGATCGCTTGGCCGGCCTTGCCCGACTCCTCGATCGCCCCCGATTGCTCGATACGATAGCCCTCCGGCAGCGTGTCGATGACCGGCTGCAGCGCCTTCGTGATCACGCCTGAAACGTCCGGAGGCTGCAAGCCTTCGGCAATGTCGCCGCGTACAGTAATGGTCGGCGTGCGGTCACGACGCCGAAGGACAGGATCCTCCATGCGCACATCCACTGTCCCCACTTGCGACAGCGGAATCCGCTGGCCCGCCGTGCCCACCAGCGTAAAACCTTGTATTTTTGCAGGGTCGAGCCGGATATCACCCGCTGCTCGCCCGATCACCTGTACCGAACGGATGTCCTCACGAACGGCCGTGATCGATACCCCGGCAAGCAGAAACTGCAACTGCTGCGCGACCGCGCTGGAGGTCAGCCCCACTGCCTGCAAGCGGTCCTGATCCAGGGTGAAATGCAGCGCGGGTGTCAGCGGTCCCCAGTCACTATTGACGGTTCGCATCAAGGGGCTCGCCTGCATCACGGTCTGCACCTGAGCGGCAATCTCACGCAATGTCGAGGGATCGGGCCCCATCACCCGGTAGGCGACAGGAAACGGTGAATACGGACCAAACACCAACTGCGTCACCCTGACCCGCGCTTCTGGAGCCAGCCCTTCGGCGACGGCCTCGCGCAGACGGAGCTTGAGGACTTCCCGTGCCTCCTGACTCTGCGTCAAAACCACAATCTTCGCGAAAGACGGATCAGGCAGTTCCGGCGCCATGGCCAGGTAGAAACGCGGCGCACCCTGTCCGATATAGGCCGTGACGATTTTTGCTTCATTCTGCTTTTGCAGCCAGGCCTCGACTTTGGCGGTGGTGATACTTGTCTGCTCGATGGTGGTTCCATAGGGCATTTGCACTTCAATCAACACTTCGGGACGGTCCGAGGTGGGGAAGAACTGCTTCTTGACCAGGCTCATGCCGACAACGGCCAGGACAAACGTCGCGATCACGGTACCGGCGACCAGCCATTTGCGGGCAATCACGCGCGTCAAGATCCGGCGGAAGCGGTTGTAGTTGGGCGTGTTGTAAATGGCCGCGTGACCACCTTCGACCTGTTTGATGTCCGGCAACAGCTTCACGCCCAGATAGGGGGTGAAGGCCACCGCAACCACCCATGAGGCAATCAGCGCAATGCCTACGATCCAGAACATGTTGCTGGTGTACTCGCCAGCGGTCGATTGCGCGAAGCCGTTAGGCAGAAAGCCGATAGCGGTCACCAGCGTGCCGGAAAGCATCGGTGCGGCAGTGTGACTCCAGGCATACGCGGACGCTTTGATACGGTCGTAGCCCTCCTCCATTTTCACCACCATCATCTCGATCGCAATGATGGCGTCGTCCACCAGCAGTCCAAGCGCCAGGATCAGCGACCCCAAGGTGATCCGGTCAAAGTTCTTGCCCGTTGCCGCCATCACCACAAACACCACGGCGAGCGTCAGTGGCACCGCTGCGGCCACGACAATACCGACGTGCCAGCCCATGCTGAGAAAGCACACCAGCATCACCACCAGCAAGGCGACGAAGAACTTGATCATGAACTCGTCGACGGCTGAACTGATATTCACCGACTGATCGGTGACTTTGCTGAGTGTCATACCCAGTGGCATGCCTTCGTTGATCCGGGTGGTCTCCACGTCCAGTGCCTTGCCCAGGTCCAGGCCGTTCCAGCCCTCGCGCATTACCACACCCAGTAACAGCGCTTCCTCACCGTTGTTACGCACAAGGAAGGTGGCCGGATCTTCGTAACCCCGCTCGACCGTCGCAACGTCCGAGAGCTTCAAGGTACGTCCCTGAATCGCCAGCGGTGTGTCACGAATCTTCTGCACCTTGTCGAAGGCGCCGTCGAGACGCAGGAAGACTTCTGGCCCCTTGGTTTCAATCGAGCCGGCCGGCGTCAGTACGTTTTGATTGTTCAGCGCGGCAAAAATATCCTGCGGGGTCACCCCCAGTGTGGCCAGCCGCTCATGGGAGAAAGAGACAAAGATGCGCTCGCTCTGCTCACCTATGATGTTGACCTTTTTCACGCCTGGCACATGCAACAGGCGCTGGCGCAGCGATTCGGCATCACGTACCAGCAGGCGCTGCGGCTCGCCTTTGGCTTTCAAGGCAAACAACGCAAAGGTCACATCTGCAAACTCATCGTTGACCATCGGGCCAATCACGCCGGCCGGTAGCTTGATCGACTCATCGTCGAGTTTTTTGCGCGCCTGGTAGAACTCCTCCTGCACTTGGGAGGGCGGTGTACGATCAAGCAGTGTCACCACGGTGAAGGCCAGACCCGGACGAGTGTAGGTTTCCGTGCGGTCGTACCATTTCAACTCTTGCAGGCGTTTTTCCAGCGGCTCGGCGACCTGGTCCTGCATTTCCTGCGCGGTCGCGCCCGGCCACGCCGTAATGACCGTCAGCTGCTTGACCGTAAACGGCGGGTCCTCCGCGCGCCCGAGCTGAAAAAACGCGAGGATCCCGGCAACACCGATCAGGAAGATCAGAAACGCCGTGATCGAACGCTCGCGAACGGCAAGCGCCGAAAGATTGAAGCGTCCCTGGCTCATGGACGGCTCCCGGCAACCTGGACGTCAGCCTGTTGAGCCAGTCTCACCTCCTCCCCCTCGCGCAGAAGATGTGCGCCTAAAGCGACAACTTGCTCACCGACCTTGAGTTCACCGTCGACACGCGCAATGTCATCGCTCACGCCCAATATCTGCACAGGCCGCCAGTTCACCTTGGTCGGGTTGCCAGCAATCACCCAGAGGCCGGGGCCTTTGCCTGGGTCATAAACCGCCGCCAGCGGCACTTGCAACACCTGTGCATTTGCGCGGCTGCCAGCGATCTGCAGCGTAACGGTCGAACCGAGCGGCGCATTGGCCAGCGCGCCCTCCAGCACATACCGCGCCTCAAAGGTGCGCGTCATGCGATCGGCCGAATCAGACAGCAGCCGCAGCCTGGCTGTCACGGCACCCGAGGTGTTGCCATAAAGTGTGGCCTGCGCGGTCGAACCTGCCGCCGGACGTAGCGTCTCGGGCAGGTGCACGATGGCTTCGCGCTGCCCTGCCCGCGCCAGTCGAACCACGGCTTGCCCGGGGCTCACCACTTGTCCTGGCTCGGCCAGCGTCTCCACCACCACGCCATCGGAATCAGCAAGCAACACCGCATAACCGGACGCATTGCGAGCGACGTCAGCCTGCGCTTGCGCCGCGCTCAACTGAGCTTTGGCGGTATCTGCGGCGGCTTTGATCTGATCGTAGGCCGAGGCCGAGATGGCACCGGCGGCGACCAGGTCGCGATACCGGGCCTCGTCATCCGCGGTTTGTATGGCTCGCGCCCGAGCGGCCATGACCGACTCTTGCTGCGCCCGCGCCTGCAGCCCGAGATCAATCGGGTCGAGACGCATCAGTGGTTGACCTTGTTTGACCGTCTGGCCTGTGTCAACCAGACGCTCGAGTATTTTGCCCGAGACCCGAAAACCAAGGTCAGCCTCGACGCGGGCGATCACGACCCCCGTGAAAGCACGTGAAGCCTCGGACGCCGCCGAAACCGCAGCGGACCTCACCAACGGGGCATGCGTACGGGGATCGTCAACGACGGATGAGTCGCCACACGCCGTCAGGACGAGCGGCAACAGACAAACGGCAATTGGTACAGCTAGAGGCCGGCGCATAGGTTCCGTTACTCAAGAATAGGACATGCCGGCATTTTCATTAAGGTGACCATTAATGTCAACGGTCACACATTTTCAGTGTGTGGCGCATAATGACAAGATATCGTTGACCTTAAAGCTGTGACCGCAATTTAATATGGTCACTTATCATCTTCGTCGCAGGTACCTCCATGCCTCCTGTTCGCCCTATTACGCTTTTGGTGGCCGCCAGTTTGATGGCAGGCTGCGCGGTCGGTCCCGACTATCAACGGCCTGCCCTCGCGCTTCCCGATCGTTACCTGAGTCAGCCAGCAGCCGAACAGACGCCGGCAACTGCGCCGGCCCGGCTGGTCAACTGGTGGGAGAGTTTTAACGATCCCGTGTTGACCGGTTTCGTCACCCAGGCGCTGGAACAGAACCTCGATCTGGCACAAGCAGCGGCGCGGGTCACACAGGCACGGGCAGGATTGGGGGCCGCAAATGCCGCTCTGTTGCCCTCGGGGAGCATTGATGGCCAGGCCGCACGCGCCTATCAATCCGTCGAGACGCCGCTCGGCCAGGTGTTGAACTCAACGCCTGGCTATGATCGCTATGGAAGTTCCTACGAGCTCAACCTCAATGCCGGCTGGGAGATTGATGTCTTTGGCGGGCTGAGACGCGAGCGCGAAGCCGCACTCGCCGAATACCAGGCCTCCGAGGCGGGCGCGACCGCCACACGCCTGGCCATTGCAGCGCAGACGGCCGATATCTATATCACCCTCCGTGGGTTGCAGGCGCGACTGGAGATTGCCAACCGCCAAGTCGAAACCCAGCAGGGACTGCTGGAGAAAGTCCGCCTGCTCTACGGCAAGGGCCTCGCTGCCCGCTATCAGGTTCAACAGACTGAGGGCGCGCTGGCGCAAGTCCAGGCGAGCGTGCCAGTGCTGCAGACCGGCCTGGATGCCGCCATGAATGCGCTGGACGTGATGCTCGGCACCCCGCCGGGGACTCACCGCACGCAACTGGCTGGTACGGCGAGCATTCCTGTTGTGCCGCCGATAAACGCCTCGGGAACGCCGGCCGATCTGCTGCGCCGCCGGCCGGATCTGATCGTCGCCGAGCGCCGCCTGGCAGCCTCCAATGCACGCATCGGCGTGGCGATTGCCGAGTATTACCCGAAACTTTCGCTCAGCGCATTGCTCGGTAGCGCCACGGCTGTTTCCGGCGGCAACCTGTTCACTGGCGGCGCCAGTCAGTCGGCGGCGGTCCTTGGGTTGCGCTGGAGACTTTTTGACGTAGGTCGGATAAACGCGCAGATCGATCAGGCCAAAGGACAGGAAGCCGAAGCGCTGGCCGCTTATCGTCAGTCGGTGTTACGCGCCACTGAGGATGTCGAGAATGCCTTCTCCGCCCTGGTGAACCGCAACCTTCAGGCCACCACGCTCGCGGGAGGCGAGGCTTCTCTGACACAGGCTCGCCAATCGTCTTTTATTGCCTATGGAAAAGGCACCGCGAGCCTGATTGATGTGCTCCACGCCGACGAAACGTTGCTCCAGGCTTCCGATGCCCGTGCGCAAGCGCGGACAGAATCGGCGCGGGCTGCGGTCGCCGCATTCAAAGCGCTCGGCGGCGGCTGGCAAGTTCCCGAAACCCTGCCTCTTGCGTCGCGATGAAGGTCGCCAGCTTTGCAAAGAGTTTGGCTCGACAGTACCCAGCAAAAGGTCGATCGCGGTTTTGACGTGGGCCACGCCACGGCGTTTTCATCAGAACCTGATGGCCAAAGTCATGGGGGTTTGACCTACAAAAAAGGGCCAACCTCTCTGCGAGAATCGGCCCGATCAACATGCCCTTGCGCGTGTGGGGTCGGGAGGCAGCACGCACTCCCGCCCCCACATTGTGAGTACAGTCCTCAGCTAAAAACGGTAGCTGACAGACGTACCGAGCCCGCTCGCACTGTTCTTGTACCTGGCGCTGTAGGCACCTCTGGATGGCGAGCTGTCGTTGACCTTCACGCTCTCCTCCCAGAGGTAGGAATAAGCGAAGTCGATGGTGACATTTTTCACCGGCGTCCAGCCCGCACCGAAGCTGATAACCTTTCGGTCGCCTGTAGGAATACGGGGGCCGCGATTGGTGTTGTTGGCGGGTGATTGATCTACCGAAAACCCGCTACGCAACACCCACTGGCTATTCAATTGATAGGCGGTACCGATGGCGTGTGCCCACGTGTCATGCCAGTTCTGCTCTTCGCTGATCGTCCCCAATTGACCGCTCAGCAACGGCGGCAGGCCGCTGTTTTCGATCGTCAGCTCCTTGAAGCGACTCCAGCGCGTCCAGGTGCTACCGACATAGAGCGTCCAGTCGTCATTGAATTGATGCGTGGCCGAAAAATCCACCGACTCCGGCGTATCCACATCCAGCGATGCGTCATAACTGCGGCCGCTGACGCCCAGCACGCTGAAGATGCCATCGGTGACCTTGGTTTTCGCATCCAGGTGGTAACTGACTTTGGAGTGATAAGTCAGCCCCAGGCGGGTCTGATCTGTCGCCTGCACCAGCACACCGGCGTTGAAGCCCAGCGCGGTGTCATCACCCGTGCTTTTGAGCTTGCCGTCATTGCGCCCCGGCGTTAATGGATTGGGCACCATGCCCGATATCTCTCCACCGATACGGTTGATGGTCGGACCGAAACCGATCGAGACTTTTTCGTTAAAGGCGTAGCTGATGGTCGGCTGGAAAGTCAGCGTGGTGACTTCGCTCTTGTTGGCGTAATAGCGTCCGGCAAACCCACTGCCGTAGTCGGTGATCAACCCGAAGGGTACATAAAACCCGACGCCGAATGCCCATTGCTCATCGATGGGTTTGACGTAATAGCCCATCGGTACGGTGGTCGTGGGCACCATGTCGCCATCCTCCTTGCCGCCGAACGTACTGCGAGTCCGGCTGATATCGGACTTGGCGAACAATGTCGCCGCCCCCACGCTGACCTGCTCTTGTTTAAGTCGCGCCATGCCCGCCGGGTTGCCGTAGATCGTACTCGCGTCTTCGGCCGATGAAGATCGTCCGGCAAACCCGGACCCCATCCCGCTGATGCTTTGTTCGTTGAGTGCAAAGCCACCGGCCAGCACATTCGAAGACGCAAGCACGACGGCCAGGCCCACGGGGCTCTTGAGCATTGTTTTTTTCATTATCGGGACTCTATGGAGATCACTGGAATAGAACATCGAACTACAGCGAAGCCATATTATCCATGTGACCAATTCAGTTAATGGTCACGAAGAGCGAAATGTTGCGCCCTCCCGGCACTCATTGGCCGGGAACGGAAAACGTCATGTGGGGGATGTGGTTTTGACTCGAATCGACTGACAGATTTGCCCAGCGACAGTCAGGGCATGAGGCTGCGCAGGATGAGGTTGGAGGTCAGCGTGGGCGCTTGCTCGATGAAATCCAGATTGTGCTGCAACAGCAAGGGGTTGACGAAAGGTCGCAGCGCCAGATCGATCGCCTCGACAGTCTCGTCCAGTGGAGTCTTGCGCTCGAACTCCCCCGCTTCTCGTCCTTGCCGCACGATGTCGACAATAAAGTCTTTGATCTGTGCTTCATACACCTGGGCACTGTGCCAACGCTCCGAAGCGGAAAACGCCGCGATGTCATAAAGCTTGCGGTCGTTGAAGAACAGGTTCACCCCCGTGGCAATGACGGTTTTTACCAATCTGCGCAAACGCTCGGTCGCCGAAAGAGATTCTTCGTTAACAGCCTGCTCGACGGCTGCAACGATTTGCCCCAGACAATTGGCGCAAATGGCCTCGCCAATCGCTTGTTTCGAGTCAAAAAATTTATAGATGTACGCCTTGGAAAAACCGATGGCCTTGGCCAGGTCGGAAACCGTGGTTTTCGCATAGCCATACTGGCTGAAGTGCTCATTGGCCGCGGCGACAATCTGGTCACGAATGTCGTGCTCGGCCGGGCCACGAGTGTTTGGCGAGGAGGCAGATATTGATAGCTGATTCATGACAGCAGCTTACTCATCCTATGGCGGGCTGACAACTTGTGACCACACAGGAATAAGGTCACAAGTCTGGCGATTTCAGACGAGGCCAGCCGTTACATCTGCTTGCCGTTACGCCCAGTGATCGCCACGGTAGTCGGCGAATCAGCCAAGGGAACAAAGCGTCGGGTTGAACCATCCAGCGCATCGATGCACCCCGCCTCGATGTCGTAGACCCATCCGTGCAGATTCATGCGCCCTTGCTCGAGCGCGAGGGCCACAGAGGGATGCGTGCGCAGGTTCGCCAATTGCGCGATCACATTTTCCCGGACCAGACCATCGAGCTTCGCGCGCGGTGTGTCGAATTCATGCGCCGCGTTGATCGCTTTCGCAGCGTCCGCGTGACGCAACCAATTGGCGACCGCAGGAAGATGATCCAGACAGGTGCAGCGCGATATCGCGCCCATCGCTCCGCAGTCCGAGTGCCCGCAGATCACGATGTCCTGTACGCCGAGCACGGCGACTGCATATTCGACGGTAGCCGACACGCCACCGGGTTCGGGACCGTACGACGGCACAATGTTGCCGGCGTTGCGGATCACGAATAGTTCACCGGGTTCGCGCTGTGTAAGAAGCTCAGGCACTACACGACTGTCCGAGCAAGTAACGAATAACGCCTTCGGATTTTGTGAGGTCGCGAGTTGCTTGAACAGCTCGACACGTTGCGGATATACCTCACGCTGAAAGCGCAGAAAGCCGTCGATAATGTCACGCATGAAGTTCTCCAAATCCTGATGCCGGATGCTTGCAAAAGTACTCGATATGAAAGGGTCGTGGTGTTTTCAGCGCTGCAACAGGCGCTTCGTCATCACCATCGACGTCTGCAGCGACTGCCCCGTGCGCTGCAGCTTGTTCAACAGACTCGCCCCCAACCACAGTTGATAGAGCGTTTCTGCCAGTTGCCGAGCGTCAGTCTGCGGCAAACTTTTATCCAACTGCCCTTCTTCCAGGCACGTCGTAATGCGCGCAACGATGCGCTCGGCGCCGTCACGCAAGGTGAGGCGCATCGACTCTGACAGGTCGGCGACTTCCGCGCTCAACTTGACCACCAGGCATTCATCGCCATGACCTTCCAGGGTGCAGCGGTTCTGCCAGCCTTGCCAGTAATCCATCAGCCGCTCATAGGCACTGAGCCCAGGCAGAGTCAGGCGTCGCTCCATGTCCGCCAGGTAGCCGACAAAGTAATCCTCCAGCAGCGCCTGGCCGTAGAGTTCCTTGGATTTGAAGTAGTGATAGAACGAGCCCTTGGGCACACCGGCGGTCTGCAGGATCTCGCTCAGGCCCACGCTGGTGAAGCCCTTTTCGGCCATCATGCGGTGGCCGGTGTCGAGCAGGTGTTGGCGGGTATCGTCGTAGGTCGGTTTCATGGGGCGCAAAATACCAAACATTAGACCAGTCGTATATTTCTGATGAGCAGAAGTTTGCCACAGTGATGGCGCGGAAACACGGGCGTAAAAATTTACTAGACGACCGGTCTAATATGAATCTATTCTGTGCCCGTCACTCCTTCCGAGGTGTCACAGACGAACCCGTCGAGGACACCAGACCAATACAGGGCGCTCTATGAAAATCTTGATGGTTCTGACTTCCCACGATCAGCTTGGCAACACCGGCAAGAAAACCGGCTTCTGGCTCGAAGAGTTCGCGGCCCCCTACTACGCCTTCAAGGATGCCGGCGCGCAGATCACTCTGGTTTCGCCAGCCGGCGGCCAGCCACCGCTCGATCCGAAAAGCGATGAGCCCGATGCACAAACCGCTGAAACCGACCGCTACCGCCAAGACCCTGCTGCTCAGCAGGCACTGGCCAATACCGGGCGCCTGGCGGATGTCCGCGCTGAGGATTTCGATGCCGTGTTTTATCCCGGTGGCCATGGCCCGCTGTGGGATCTGGCCGAAGACCAACACTCGATCGCCTTGATCGAAGCCTTCGACCGCAGCAATAAACCTCACGGGTTCGTCTGCCATGCGCCGGGCGTTCTGCGCCGCGTGGTGGCTGCCGATGGCAAACCGTTGATTGAAGGCCGGGACGTCACCGGTTTCACCAACGCTGAAGAAGCCGCTGTAGGCCTGACCGATGTCGTGCCGTTCCTGATCGAAGACGAATTCCAGCGTCTCGGCGGCCGCTACTCCAAGGTCGCTGACTGGCAGGTTCACGTGGTGACCGATGGCCAACTGGTGACGGGTCAAAACCCAGCCAGCTCGTTAGCCGTCGCCGAAAAACTGCTGAAGCTATTGGCCTGAGCCCTCCAGCGTCCAGACACCGTGCGCATCCCGCACGGTGTTTTTTTTACCGCACCACTAGTCGACTGGTCTAATAAGGCCAAAACAGGAATCACATGAAAAACAGCCCTTATTTCACCCCCGTCAAACTGGGCCTGCACACCCTGAAGAACCGCATCGTCCTGCCGCCCCTCACCCGCCAGCGCAGCACACAACCGGGCAATGTCGCCAACGCATTGATGGCCGAGTATTACCAGCAACGCGCCGGCGCCGGTCTGCTGGTCACCGAAGGCACGCAGATCGAGCCTCGCGGTCAGGGCTACGCCTGGACTCCCGGCATTCACACCCCTGAACAAATTGCCGGATGGCGCACAGTCACCGAAGCGGTGCATGCACAGGACGGCGTGATTTTCGCGCAGCTTTGGCACGTCGGCCGTGTGTCCCACACCGCGCTGCAACCCGATGGGGCGGCCCCGGTTTCAGCGTCCGCCATCGCCACCGAGCGAGTCAGCGTGTTCATCGAAACCGCGCCGGGCGCCGGCGAACTGGTTACGCCATCCGCGCCGCGAGCGCTGAGCACCGATGAAGTCCAGGAACTGGTTCAGCTCTATATACAGGCGGCGCGCAATGCGATGGACGCCGGCTTCGACGGAATCGAACTGCACTGCGCCAACGGCTATCTGGTGAACCAGTTCATTTCTGCCCACAGCAATGTGCGCACCGATCAGTACGGTGGCTCGCTGCACAATCGCCTGCGCTTTCTGCGCGAAGTGGTGTCGGGTGTCGCCGAGTGCATCGGTAAAGAGAAAGTCGGTGTGCGTTTCGCGCCGCTGTTCACCACCACCGATGAAGCGCGCACCTATCTGGGCATGGTCGAAGAGGATCCGCACACCACTTACATCGAAGCGATCAAAGTGCTTGAGGATGTGGGCATCGCCTACCTGTCCATCGCCGAAGCGGACTGGGACGACGCGCCCGCGATGCCGCAAACCTTCCGCCGTGCAGTGCGCGATACCTTCAGTGGCGCGATCATCTACGCCGGGCGTTACAACGCTGAATCCGGTGCGCAATTGATTGAATCGGGACTGGCGGATCTGGTGGCTTTCGGCCGTCCGTTCATGGCCAACCCGGACCTGCCGGCGCGCATCGCCAATGACTGGCCGCTCAATCCACTGAACCCCGCCACGGTCTACGGCGGCAATGCCGAAGGCTATGTGGATTACCCGACCTACAGCGAATAATTCCGCGAATTCGCACTGCGCTCCCATTCACCGGGAGCGCTTCCTCTTCTCCCCCGCTACACCCGCAACCTCGCGCGCTGCGCTGCGAGGTTTTCGCATCTGCACAAAAAAGATTGCCGATTGATTGTCAGGTTTATTTTTTCAGCCTATCTTGGATAAACCTATACAACACATCAATACGTGTACAACTTATTGTCAATGCTCAGGTCTGGGCGAAAACCGGATGGCTTGCTGTCGGCAGCATTCAAGCTGTATTAAGCGTCAATGACTTGCTGCACAGATTTTAGGGTTTTGCTCTCATACAAGCGCCATAAACCTGTACAGACACTTTAAGCCGTACAAGCAGTTAATTCACTTCAGCACGCGTGCATTCAGGGAGTAAGGGCATGACCCGATTTCTGCTGTTACTGGCGCTGACACTGGGCGTTGCAAGCTGCGGCAGCGTGGATGTCAGCCACTATGCCGATCAGCAACCGGCGCTGGATCTGCAACGCTTTTTCAGCAAACCCGTGAAAGCCTGGGGGATGTTTCAGAAGCGCTCGGGGGAAGTGGTCAAGCGCTTCGAGGTCAACATCGTCAGCCACCGCGAAGGCGACAACCTGATTCTCGATGAGCGCTTCCTGTACAGCGACGGCACGCGCCAACGCCGCGTCTGGACCCTGACGCCCGAGGGCCAGGGGCGCTGGAGCGGGCGTGCGGGTGATGTGGTGGGTGTCGCCACAGGTCAGGTCGCTGGCAATGCGTTGCACTGGCGTTATCGCCTGAATCTGCCGGTCGACGGCTCAACCTATGAAATGAGCATGGACGACTGGATGTACCAGATGGACGAGGACACGCTGATCAATCGCACCAGCATGTCCAAGCTCGGGGTTGAAGTCGGCCAGGTGACCTTGTTCTTCCGTCGCGTTGACGCCGGTCACACTGAATGAACGTTACTCGCCGTTTGTGCCTGGTACTGGGCGATCAGTTGTCCTTCGACCTGGCTTCGTTACAGACGCTCGATAGCGAGCGCGACACTGTGCTGCTGGTCGAGGTCATGGAGGAAGCCAGCCATGTGCCGCACCACCCGCAAAAGATTGCCCTGATCTTCAGTGCCATGCGCCATTTCGCCCAGGCACTGCGAGACCGGGGCGTTCGTGTCGAATACGTGACCCTGGATGATCCGCACAACAGCGGCTCGGTGCCGGGGGAATTACAGCGTTGGCAGAAACAATTGAATGCCGAGGAAGTGCACGTCACCGATTGCGGGGACTGGCGCCTGGAGCAATCGATCAAGGACTGTGGTTTGCCCGTTTACTGGCACGCCGACACGCGCTTTCTGTGCAGTCGCGCCGAGTTCGCCAACTGGGCTGCCGGCAAAAAGCAGTTGCGCATGGAGTTCTTCTATCGCGAGATGCGCCGCAAGAGTCGCTTGCTGCTCAATGGCGACGGCACGCCGGTGGGTGGTGCGTGGAATTTCGATGCGGAGAATCGCAAGTCACTGCCCAAAAGCGTGAAAGCCCCCTACCCGATCCGTTTCAGCAACGACGCCATCACCCGCGAAGTGCTGGACCTGGTGAAGGCTCGCTTCAGTCAGCATTACGGTGCACTCGACGACTTCAACTACCCGGTCACCCACGCCGACGCGCAGGCGCTGTGGGAATATTTTCTGGATTATGGTCTGGCGGGTTTCGGCGACTATCAGGACGCCATGGCCAGTGACGAACCGTTCCTGTTTCATGCGCGCATCAGCGCCGCGCTCAATATTGGCCTGCTGGATTTGCGGCAGTTGTGCAGCGACGTCGAGTCGGCTTATTGGACCGGCAGGATCGCTCTGAATGCTGCCGAAGGCTTCATTCGGCAACTGATAGGCTGGCGGGAATATGTGCGCGGCGTGTACTGGCTGAAAATGCCGGACTACGCACTGGGCAATGTATTCGGCAACGACCGGCCACTGCCCGAATTCTACTGGACCGGTGCGACGCAGATGAACTGCATGCGCCAGGCCATCGGCCAGAGTCTGCAGCACGCCTACGCGCATCACATCCAGCGGTTGATGGTCACCGGTAATTTTGCCCTGCTCGCCGCCATCGCGCCGAGCCAGATCTGTGAGTGGTACCTGGCGATTTACATGGACGCCTTCGACTGGGTCGAACTGCCCAACACCTTGGGCATGGTCATGCATGCCGATGGCGGTTACCTCGGTTCCAAACCCTATTGCGCCAGTGGCCAATACATCAATCGCATGTCCGACTACTGCCGAGGTTGTGCCTACAAGGTCAGCGAAAGTACCGCGGACAATGCCTGCCCGTTCAATGCGTTGTACTGGCATTTTCTGATGCGCCACGGTGAACAACTGCGTGGCAATCAGCGCATGGCGATGATGTACAAAAACCTCGACCGCATGCCGCCAGCCAAACAGGAGGCGCTGTGGCAACGCGGGCAGAACCTGTTGGCGCGCCTGGATAACGGCGAATCGATCTGAAATGAGCGCTGCATGCGCGAGTGGTGAAACTTAAGCACAACCCGCCCGGTCAACGGATGATCGGCGCTCGAGTCCCCTGCGAGCGCGACGATCACTGCTCGCGTTGTGCCTACGCGCTCTATGAAGCCAGCCCCTGAAAACCCAACAAAGCAGGTCACATGGATACCCTTGAACACCTTAGTCGCGAAGCGCTTGAGTCAGAGGTAAGGCGATTGCGCGCGGCGCTTCAGAGCACTCAGGTCGACACCCAGGACGTTGACCTCGATCGCGACATGGCGGCGCAACTGCAAGCCAGTCGGGATGCGCTCGCCCGCAGCGAGGCTCGCTTCATCACCATTCTGGAAACCATCGAGTCGGCGTTCGCCATCGTCAAGGTCAAATTCGACGCTGACGATAAACCCGTCGATTACTACTTCGTCGAAGCCAACCCGGCGTTCGAACACCAGTGCGGGGTCAACCTGCGCGGCAAATGGGTGACCGAGTTCGCGCCCAATCTGGAAAGCTTCTGGTTCGAAACCTACGGCCATGTGGC
The DNA here is from genome assembly GCF_024748795.1 of Pseudomonas sp. B21-051. Classification (NCBI taxonomy): domain Bacteria; kingdom Pseudomonadati; phylum Pseudomonadota; class Gammaproteobacteria; order Pseudomonadales; family Pseudomonadaceae; genus Pseudomonas; species Pseudomonas sp. B21-051. The sequence goes on along the minus strand of NZ_CP087166.1, from coordinate 2,986,921 downwards.
CAAAACCGGAGAGCCGGCGAACTTCGAAAATTATGCCAACACCTTCGAACGCTGGTTCGACGTGCGCGCGGTGCGGGTCGGCGATCCGGCTGACCGGCAGATCGCGATCCTGTTCAACGACGTCACCCAGCGGCGCGACGCCGAAGAGCGTTTGCGTGCCAGTGAAGCACTGGCGCGGGAGAACGTCGAGCGTGTGCAACTGGCGCTCGCCGCCGGTGCGATCATCGGCACCTGGCACTGGGACCTGCTCACCGACCGCTTTGCCGTGGACGAAGCATTCGCCCGGGTGTTTGACCTCGACCCGGCGCTGGGCCGCGAAGGGCTCAGCCTCGAACAAGTCATGGTGACCGTGCATCCCGAAGACCAGGATGGACTGACCACCGCGATCAACGAAGCCATCGGCCGTGGTGGCGCCTACTCCCACCAGTACCGTGTGCGCCGCACAGACGGCAGATATCAGTGGATCGAGGCCAACGGCCGTGTTGAATGTGCCGATGATGGAACGCCGCTGCGCTTTCCCGGCGTGCTGATCGATGTCGAGGAACGGCGCAATGTCGAAGCGGAGCGCGACCGCGCCATCGCCGCGTTGCGCGCGCTCAACGATACGCTGGAGCAGCGCGTGTCATCGCGCACCGCAGAGTTGATGCAGGCCGAAGAGAAGCTGCGTCAGTCGCAGAAAATGGAAGCCGTCGGCCAACTGACCGGGGGCCTGGCGCATGACTTCAATAATTTGCTGGCCGGCATTTCCGGTGCGCTGGAGTTGATGGGCGCGCGCATCAGCCAGGGCCGGCTGAATGAGGTCGACAAATACATGGTGACCGCCCAGGGCGCGGTGAAGCGAGCCGCCGCCCTGACCCACCGCCTGCTGGCGTTCTCCAGGCGCCAGACCCTCGATCCGCGACCGACCGATGTCAACACGCTGATGACCGGCATGACCGAACTGATCCAGCGTACGGTCGGCCCCAGCATCGTTCTGGAAACCCGCGGCGTGCCGGGGCTCTGGCCAACGCTGGTGGATGCCAGCCAGTTGGAGAATGCCCTCCTTAACCTGTGCATCAACGCGCGCGATGCGATGCCGGATGGCGGGCGCATCACCATCGAGACGGCCAACCGCACGCTGGACTGCGAGACGGCGCGCACCCTGGACATGCCCGAGGGCGAATACCTGTGCCTGTGCGTGACCGATACCGGCACCGGGATGACTGCCGATGTGATCGCCAAGGCCTTCGATCCGTTCTTCACCACCAAACCGCTGGGCCAGGGCACGGGGTTGGGGCTGTCGATGATCTACGGTTTCGCCAAACAGTCCGGTGGCCAGGTGCGCGTGCATTCGCAGGTCGGCCAGGGCACCGAGATGTGCATTTACCTGCCTCGCTACCACGGCGAGCCCGTGCCGAATCAGGATCACAAGGACAACGCGCCGGCCGCCTTGCCCAAGGCTGGCGAGACCATTCTGGTGGTGGACGACGAGCCTACGGTGCGTGCGCTGCTGACAGACGTGCTCGGCGATCTCGGCTACACCTTGATAGAGGCCGCTGACAGTGTGGTCGGACTGAAGATGTTGCGCTCGGACATTCACATCGACTTGCTGATCACCGACGTCGGCTTGCCGGGCGGCATGAACGGTCGGCAACTGGCCGATGCCGGCCGGGAAATCCGCCAGAACCTGAAGACCCTGTTCATCACCGGGTACGCAGAAAACGCGGTGATTGGTGCCGGTCAATTGGGCCCGGACATGCAGGTGCTGACCAAGCCGTTTGCCGTCGACACACTGGTAGCGCGGGTCAGCGACCTGCTGGCGATGAAATCCGAATGAGCGACCGTTGCGGTGCTGTAATCCCAAAGAGAGTGGCTGCGGCCAAGGAGTGATAAATGGTGACGTTTCTGATTTTTCTGATCGCGTGCGGCGCTGCGGCGACTACCGGGGTGATTTTCAAACCCGGGCCATGGTACGAAGGGCTCAATAAACCCGGATTTACTCCACCCAATTGGGCGTTTCCGGTGGCCTGGACAATAATCTATCTGTTGCTGGCCTGGGCCGGTTATCGCTTGAGCCTGATTCCTGGCAGTCAGACGGTACTGGCGCTGTGGGCGGCGCAGATTGCCTTGAACACGTTGTGGACGCCGGTGTTCTTCGGCGCGCATCAGGTGGCCGCCGCCATGGTGATTCTGCTGCTGTTGTGGCTGGTGGTCGCGGTGATGGTGTTTATGGCGTTGCGCCTGGATTTGATCACCGGGTTGATCCTGTTTCCTTATCTGGCCTGGTTGTGTGTGGCGGCGGCGTTGAATTTCTCGATTCTGCGCAATAACCGTGGTTGATGACGGCGACTGTCATAACTCCCATTTTTTCTGACAAAAAGGCGCTTTTTCAGGCATTCAAAATATCTTTCCAGGCCCTTGAAAGCGCAGGTCCCCGCTCAGGACGGGGATTTCGCAATGAACAACAGTTCATTACTGAATTAGTGATTTAACTAGGTAGTTACCTATCTATATAATGCACGCCTCATTTCAACGGGACATTCAACGTGAAGCAGAGTCAACGCCTCTCGGGCATATCAAAATTCATTCTGGTCGGGCTGGGGGTGATCATCGCCCTGCTCGGCCTGGCACTTGCGGCTGGCGGAGTGAAGCTGGTCAGCCTGGGAGGGTCGTGGTACTTCCTCGTGGGCGGTCTGGTGATGGCCGTTTCCGGTCTGCTGATCGCTCGCTACAAGACGGCCGGCGCCTGGCTGTTTGCAGCGTTTCTGGTCGGGACAGCGATCTGGGCGGTGAGCGATGCCGGGCTGGTGTTCTGGCCGGTGTTCTCGCGTCTGTTCATGTTCAGCGCCGTGGGTCTGGCGGTGACGCTGGTCTACCCGCTGCTCAAGCGTGCCAACGGTGGTGTTCCGGGTCGTGGCGCTTACGCCGTTGCCGCTGTGCTGGCCGTGGGACTGGCGGTGGCTGCCGGCAACATGTTCGTTGCGCACCCGACTGTCGCGGCAACCGGCACTGGTCCGGGCCTGACCCCGGTTGAGCCGGACAAGGCGCAAAAAGACTGGGCGCACTACGGTAATACCGAGGGCGGCAGCCGCTTTGCTGCGCTGGACCAGATCAACCGCAACAACGTCGACAAGCTCAAAGTAGCGTGGACCTACCACACCGGTGACGTCGCCGAGAGCGATGGCAACGGTGCCGAAGATCAGCTCACTCCGCTGCAGATCGGCAACAAAGTGTTCATCTGCACCCCGCACAACAACCTGATCGCGCTGGATGCCGACACCGGCAAAGAGCTGTGGAAGAATGCGATCAACGCCCAATCGAAAGTCTGGCAGCGTTGCCGTGGCATGGCCTATTTCGATGCGACCAAAAGCATCGCTCAGCCAAGCAATTCGAGCATTATCGAAGCCAAACCGGCGCCGGCCGCCAATTGCCAGCGCCGTCTGCTGACCAACACCATCGACGCCCGCCTGATCGCGGTCGATGCCGACACCGGCGAGTTCTGCCAGGGTTTCGGCAACAACGGCCAGGTTGATCTGAAGGCCGGTCTCGGTGACGTGCCGGACAGCTACTATCAGCTCTCCTCCGCGCCGCTGATGGCCGGCACCACTGTGGTGGTCGGCGGTCGCGTAGCCGACAACGTACAGACCGACATGCCGGGCGGCGTGATCCGTGGTTTCGACGTGATCACCGGCGCCATGCGCTGGGCCTTCGACCCGGGCAACCCGCAGGACAAACAGGCACCGGCCGACGGCAGCACGTACGTGCGCAGCACGCCGAACAGCTGGGCGCCGATGTCCTACGATCCGGCGACCAACACCGTGTTCCTGCCGATGGGCAGCTCGTCCACCGACATCTATGGTGTCGAACGCAGCAAACTCGATCACACCTACGGCGCCTCGATCCTCGCGCTGGACGCCACCACCGGTGATGAACGCTGGGTATTCCAGACCGTGCACAACGATCTCTGGGACTTCGACCTGCCAATGCAGCCGAGCCTGATCGACTTCACCAAGGACGGCAAAAGCGTTCCGGCGCTGGTCATCGGCACCAAGGCCGGGCAGATCTACGTGCTCGATCGTGCCACCGGCAAACCGTTGACCGAGGTTAAAGAAGTCCCGGTCAAAGCCGCGAACATCCCGAACGAACCGTACTCGCCAACCCAGCCAAAATCGGTGGGCATGCCACAGATCGGTGCCCAGCACCTGACTGAGTCGGACATGTGGGGCGCCACCCCGTACGACCAGTTGCTGTGCCGGATCGATTTCAAATCGATGCGTTACGACGGCCTGTACACCGCGCCCGGTACCGATAAATCCCTGAGCTTCCCGGGTTCGCTGGGCGGCATGAACTGGGGTAGCATCTCCACTGACCCGGTACACGGTTTCATCTTCGTCAACGACATGCGCCTGGGTCTGTGGATTCAGATGATCCCGTCGCAGAACAAGGCTCAAGCCTCCTCCGGTGGCGAAGCGTTGAACACCGGCATGGGCGCGGTACCCCTCAAAGGCACGCCGTATGCGGTGAACAAAAACCGCTTCCTGTCGGTGGCCGGCATTCCGTGCCAGGCTCCGCCGTTCGGCACCCTGACCGCAATCGACATGAAGACCCAGAAAGTCGCGTGGCAGGTTCCGGTCGGCACCGTTGAAGACACAGGTCCCTTGGGCATTCGCATGCACCTGCCGATCAAGATCGGTCTGCCGACCCTCGGCGGCACCCTGTCGACCCAGGGTGGCCTGATCTTCATCGCCGGTACCCAGGACTTCTACCTGCGCGCCTTCAACAGCGGCAACGGTGAAGAGGTGTGGAAGGCGCGTCTGCCGGTCGGCAGTCAGGGCGGCCCGATGACCTTCGTTTCGCCGAAGACCGGCAAGCAGTACATCGTCATCACCGCCGGTGGTGCGCGTCAGTCGACCGATCGCGGCGACTACGTGATGGCTTACGCCTTGCCGTAAACCGCAGCGCCCGTGCTGAACACGGGCGCTTTCTTTTGCGCGCGGCACCTGAGGGTGCCGCGCCGCTTTCCGATATCGCTACAGCTTTGAGCAGGAAGATCTCCATGTTTGGTTTTACTCGTAACGGCTGGGTCAACGGCGTGCTGTTGGGCTTGACCTGCACCACCCTGCCCGCCTTCGCCGATACCGATTCGAACCTGTTGACCCGCAACACCCTGACCGGGGACTGGGGCGGTCTGCGGCACCAGATGGAACAAGACGGGATCAAGTTCACCGGCGATTACACCGGCGAAATGGCTTACAACGCCGATGGTGGCCTGCATCGCTCAGGTCGTTATTCGCAAAACATCAAGCTCGGCGCGCAGTTCGACCTGAGCAAGTTGTATGGCGTAGAGAACGCCGGCAAGATTCAGCTGATCATCAACGACCGCCGCGGCAACAGCGCCTCGGAAGATCTGGTTGGCAACCGTCTGCCGATCCAGGAAAACTACGGCGGCCTCTACACCCGCCTGACCGAACTCAGCTACGAGCGCAGCCTGTTCACCCCGGCACTCAACGTGAAGCTGGGTTACATGGCCATGGGCAACGACCTCGGCGGCCTCGACAGCGGCATTCTGTGCAACTTCATGAACGCCGGTTTCTGCGGCCATCCGCTGAACATGTCCGGCGGCAGCGGCTGGACCAACTACCCGAACGCACACCTGGGCGTACGGGTGAAATACGACTTGTCGCCGTCATGGCAACTGCGCGTTGCCGCGTTCAATGTCGACCCGGAAAGCAACGGCAACTCCAGCCGCGCCTGGCATCTGGGCCCGAAACACACCACCGGCACCGTGGTGCCGATCGAGCTGGTGTACAAGCACGCGGGCCAATTGCCCGGCGAATACAAGCTCGGTTACTACTACGACAGCTCCGACGTGAAACGCATCGGCAGCGACAAAGAAGTCTCCGGCCGTGGCGGTCACTACTTGCTGATCGATCAGGCGGTGTGGAGTTCACAATCGTCCGAGGGCCGCAGCCTGCATGCGTTCGGCCAATACTCGGCGGCCAGCGAAGCGGCTTCGCCATTCAGCAAGTGGTACGGCACCGGTCTGGTGCTGTACAAACCGTTCGAAGGTCGCCCGCGTGACACCGTCGCTCTGGGCTACGGCCGCGCCGTGCCTAACCCGCGCAGCCGCGACTTGCAACAGGACGCTGCCATGGCCAACGGCACGCAGTTCCCGAACCTGGACAGTGGCGAGCAGTTGATCGAACTTGGCTACGGCTATCAGGCCACGCCTTGGCTGACGCTGCGCCCGAACATGCAATACATCATCGAACCGGGCGCGTTTTCCGGGCAGGACATCGACAATGCGTTGGTGTTTGGCTTGCAGGTGAAAGCCTCACTTTGATTCTTCTGGCAGAACTGCAGGCAATAAAAAACCCGGCGTAATGACCGGGTTTTTTATTGCCTGAAAATTGTCGTAACCAAGAAGCTCAGTCGACACCGAACCTTTACCCCCAAACCTGCGTCCGAGCTAAGGCGTTAACGCTTACCGCTCGCACGAGGTTTCCGTTTGAAAGCAGCCATCGTCAAAAAATACCGTTTGATCATCAAGACCATGGGCTACGTGGGCTGGTCGCTGTTCTGGTTGTTGCTCTGGGACATCGCCGTCACCGTCGACTTCATGTTGTTCCTCAACGCCAAAATCAACCTGCCGCTGATGCCGCTGACGCTGCTCGGTTCAGCGCTGGTGGTGCTGATCAGTTTCCGTAACAGCAGCGCCTATAACCGTTGGTGGGAGGCACGCACGCTGTGGGGCATGATGATCAACAGCTCGCGCAGCTTCGCCCGGCAGGTGCTGACGCTGCTGGATGATCCCGATAACGAAGTGAACCCGGTGAAGGCGACGCTGTTGCGCCGCCATGTGGCGTACGTCAATTGCCTCGCGGCGCATCTGCAAGGTCAGCCTTGCCCGGAGGAAGTCCGCGCGTTCATCCCGGCGGATGAATTCGCCCGCAGCGGCACCACCAACAACTTTGCCAACGACATCCTCACCGGTTCCGCGGCGTTGCTCGCCCGGGAATACAAGGCCGGGCGCCTGGACAGCATTCGGCTGGCACGGCTGGAATCGACGATGGTCGATCTGTCCAACAGCCAGGGCGGGATGGAACGGATCGCCAATACTCCGCTTCCCTACCCCTACGTGTATTTCCCGCGCCTGTTTATCTCGCTGTTCTGCCTGATTGTGCCGGTGGGGCTGGTGGAATCATTGGGCTGGTTCACCCCGCTGGCCTCGACGGTGGTGGGCTTCATGCTGCTGGCCATCGAGCGCATCGGCACCGACCTGCAAAGTCCGTTTCGCCATAGCGAGCACCAGATCCAGATGGAAGCCCTGTGCGAAACCATCGAGAAAAACCTGCAGTCGATGCAGCGTGATTCACTGGGGGATGTGCATAGGGTTGAAGAAACGGCTTGAACAACGATCTGAGGGATGCCAGGGCGTAAAGCCCTGGCGAGTCGCAGGTATTACTTCTTCTTTTTCGCCGGTTTGTCAGCCTTCTTAGCATCCTTGGCCTTTTCCGGCTTGCTATCGGCTTTTTTCGCAGACTTTTTCGGTTCGGCGTCTTTCTTCTTGTCTTTCTTGTCGGAGGACTTGGAAAGCGCCGAAGCTGCCGCTGATTTCTTTTCCGGCGAGGACTTTTTGTCTTTCAAGTCCTTGCTGGCTTTCGAAGCATCGTCTTTTTTGCTTTTCTTCTCGTCTTTAGCCACGTTGACCACCTCTCGGAATGTGCCGGTATTGGCACCGGGCCTGTGCGAATGAACACAAGCTGATCGTTAGGCGTGGGCGTTCGGGCGGGGTTCAGATTATTTGACTCGATCCAGCGCCCTTGACGAAGACCGGCCGCTTAACAAGTTGTCAATAGCACAGTTGTGCGACTGTTCTGGAGATAGCGCAGTGATAGGCTTTTCTGGCGTGACATTACGCGAATGCCCGATCTGTTCAGAAGGCAGGTCGGGGCCAATGTTTAAGCCCGCTGTAAGCTAACTGAAAGGATTCGAATATGAAAAAGTCAATGACTACTCTGGCCATCGCCGCGACGCTCGCTTGCGCCGCAACGGCCACAAACGCTGCCGTGCATCCAACCACCATCACTGCTCCACAGACGGTCAAGCAGGTGACCGCCTCGATCAACACGCCTTTCGCAACACATAGCAAAGCTGGAGAAATCCAGACGGCCAGCCTGGCCAGAAGTTGTTCCGATGAGCGCTATTCCTGGTGGGAATTCAGTGGCTGGGAAATAATCGCCTGCCTCGGAAGCGGTCAGTGGTAATTATTCAGAGGAGGCTGGTGCGTGACTTGTGTGCTGAGCACGCACCAGCGACTGTTATAGCCAACTCGTGAATTTGCACGCCTGTTTACAGGGTTCTACCACTGGCTTGCTCATAACTCGACAGGAAATGCTGCCACTGCGACTCATCCCAGAAAGAATGCCGTCTGAGTTGAGGAATGTCGTGACGCGCCGCGCCCATTGCCGTAGCACGACCGCGAGATTTCTCCAGGTCAAGCAGCGCCAGTTCGAAATCGAAGTCTGTGTCGGTGATCGACGCCTTGATAAAGATGTGTTTGGAGCGCATGCAACCGTGCTGCCATTTGCCCGAGTGCATCCGCGCCAGCATTTGCGCCAAACGTTCAAGAAGTCGCAGATGTTGCTCTGTGGTCAACAGGCTTGCAGCGCCCTGGCTATACCAGGTATCCAGATCGATGAAGCCGCCCAGGTCTTTGGTAACCAAGACACCCTGCCATACGCCGTCGACTTTTCTCGCGCCATAAAATACCGGTCTTGGCGCATTCACGCCCAACTCTTCGAGTCTTGAAAGGGCAACGCCTTCACGCAGTGCGGTGGGTCGACCAGTGGGGTAACGGAGACTGCGGAACAAATGGCCGGTCTGGCGCTTTACGAAAAACGTCTTGTCACCTTGAACAATCAGTTGGACACCACTGGTGCCGCTACGGCGCACATTCGGCGGTTCCACCCACGACCCGGACGTACCCCACCAGAAATCAAACTCATCACGTGCCCTGCCCATTGTGCGCTCCATTTATTGTAGAAATCGTTTCGTGCGACGTTTGCATGAGGGTCGCAACAGCAGCTCAGTCTGTTGGTGGACGTTAATAGTTCCCTCGTTGTTCGCGGATTTTAGGGCCAGCTTGGGGCGTTTACGCAACTACGTGACGAAAATTGGCTATTGAGGGGTGTTTATCCCTTCAGGTGTATCCTTTTCGCCGATAGCCGACGACATCAAACACAGATGCCAACCGTATCGCGGGGGGCCGCCCGACTGTTTTTTCGATTAACTTGAAAGCCCGTTAAATTGAACCAGGTCATGATTCAATTCGGTTGAAGGAAATAACGAACAACCTTCTTTATCCGCGTTTTCTTTGTGCTAAAAGTATTGCCGCCAGTGTCTCCTTACAGGGATGAGTAAGGCTTTGCTCATCCGCAGCCATTGCCCACGAATGCATACTTTCAACAAGGAAGTCATATGAAAATAGCTGGGCTGTCCGGGATTCTCCCGTCACGCATTGTCAGCAATCAGGACGTTATAAACCTGGTCGAGGAACACTCTAAAAGTCGGGGCAAAGCCGAGAAAGACCCGTTTTGCATGGGTTGGGCAGGCAGTGGCGGGAAGGTCTTCTCTGCGTTGTCATTTACCCTGTAAGACCGGAAGCAACTTGCCGCCGTGAGGCGGCAAGTGTTCGACCCTGTTGACGACAGGAACCTGACCCAGTCATTTCAACGTGTCATGGCTGATCAACGTCTTCGGCTCCAAATACGCGCTCATCCCCCACCTGCCCATTTCGCGCCCAAGGCCTGAATGCTTGAATCCACCGAAGGGAGCGCGCGGTTCGTGGGTCAGGGTGTTGATGAGCACGCGTCCCGCATTGATCTGGCGGGCTACGTTCATACAACGTTCAGCGCTTTTTCCCAATACCAGGGCGCTCAGCCCATAGTCCGTATCGTTGGCAATGCTGATCGCTTCGGCATCATCCTCGTAGGGGATGATCGTCAATACGGGCCCGAAGATTTCCTCACGTGCGATGCGCATCCGGTTGTTGGCATCAGTGAAAATCGTGGGCTTCACAAACCATCCGGCATGCAAGCCTTCCGGGCGACCTTCGCCACCCGCCAGCAACCTCGCGCCTTCTTCCTGGCCGATACGGATGTAGCGCTGCACCCGTTCCCATTGTTTCTGGCTCACCATCGGACCGATATCGGTGTCGGTGTTACGCGGATCGCCCGATCGGATCTGTGAGACGCCCTCCTGCGCAATCCGCTCAAACTCTGCCAGCCGGCCGCGCGGCACGAGAATGCGAGTGCCCGCGATACACGCCTGACCGCTGTTGAGAAATCCTGTTTGCAGCACCATCGGCATGACCGCCTGCAGATCAGCATCATCAAGCACCACGGTGGGCGACTTGCCGCCGAGTTCCAGCGTCACACGCTTCATGGTGTCGGCACCGGTTCTGACCAGATGCTTACCGACAGCGGACGAGCCCGTAAACGAGATTTTGGCAACGTCGGGATGACCGGCGATCTCCTCGCCAACCACATCACCCCGTCCGTTGACGACATTGAATACACCCGGTGGCAGCCCCGCTTCGTGCAACGCACTGACCACGACCTGCGTCTGCAACGCGCTCATCTCGCTAGGCTTGATGACGGCGGTGCAGCCTGTCGCCAGCGCGGTGGCCAGCTTGTTGCAGATGAAGCCCGCATTGCTGTTCCATGGCGTAATCAGACCGGTCACACCCACGGGCGTCAGAATGACCCTGGCCGTGCCGACCTGTTCCTCGAAATCGAACGCCTCCAGAGCATCGATTGCCTGCGCAATCACGTCGGCCGGATAAGTCGCCATCCAGCGCCCGCGAGCCACAGGTGCACCGTACTCCGTGAGGATGGCTTCCAACAGCTCTTCCTCCTTTGCCGCCACGGCCCGGTGCATGCGGTGCAGTGCCGCAATGCGCTCCTCCCGGCTAGTACGAGCCCACGCCGGGAATGCAGCCTTGGCGGCTGCGATCGCACGCTGTGCGTCCAGTGCATCGCCCAGCCGAACCTGACCGATGACTTCCTCGGTGCTCGGGTTATGAAGGTCGAACCATTCCTGACCGTGTGGAAGAACGAACTCGCCGTTGATATAGATATGTTCAATGCGTTGCATGACGACTCCTCGCTCGCAAGCGGCTCGTCTGAATCGAGCCGCTGTGATGAAGTCTAAGAAGGGTTCATTATTCCGATAAGCCATCCTTTGGCTTATGAAGCATCCTTATATTCAGGACGATCCATGCACAGAACAGGAATGACCGAGCTGGAAGTGGTGTTGGCCGTGGCGCGGCGCAGCAGTTTTCGCGGCGCTGCACAGGAGCTGGGCATGTCCACTACTGCCGTGAGCAGCGCGGTGGCCGGTCTGGAAGCACGCTTGAAAGTGCGGCTGTTCAATCGCTCCACGCGCAGCGTTGCTCTCACCGACATTGGGCAACGCTATGTGGCACGCATCGCACCTGCGTTGGCACAGATCAAAAGTGCCGGCGAAGAAGCTAGCGTCGGCCCCGATGAGCCGAGCGGCACATTGCGCATCAATGCACCGCATGGCGCGGCCTGCCTGCTGCTGGATCCGCTATTGAAGCAGTACGCTCAGCGCTATCCCGATGTACGTATCGACATCGTCAGTGAATCAAGCATGGTCGACATCATCGCCGGTGGCTTCGACGCCGGGATTCGCCTCGCGGAGTCCGTGCCGCAAGACATGATTGCCGTGGCACTGTCAGGTGACATTCGGATGCTTGTGGTCGCAACGCCCGAGTACTTCGAACGCCACGGCGTACCCGAACATCCGCGAGATCTAATCACCCACCGAAGCATCGGCATGCGCATGGCCCATGGTGGCCTCTACCAGTGGGAATTGGAGCGCGATGGCCAAAAGCTGCAGATGGATCTGCCGGTGAGCTTCGCCTCCAACGAAATGCTGGCAATCAAACAGGCGGTGTTGTTGGGCCTTGGCATTGGTTTCATTTCCGAGTGGTTCATCCAGGAAGAGCTGGCGAGCGGCGCCCTGGTGCCGGTGTTGATGCCGTGGTGCCCGTCCTTTGGCGGACTGAGGCTCTATTACTCGGGCCATCGCTTCGTGCCCGCGCGGTTGCGCGCATTGATCGAACTGGCGCATGAGTTGCGGCCTACTGTGATTTGATCCTGTTTTGCCCACTAAGCCGGGCCATTTGCCGGAACACTCTGACGAACATAATAATTGTCGAATTCACTGCTTTCGGTGAATTGGAAGCCATGGCGGGTATAAAAGCGATTCGAAGCACTTTCTTTGAGAGCGCCAACTTTAACAGGGAGCGCAGCCGCATCCGCCTCTTTGAAAATCTGAGTGAGAACAGCAGCCCCTACACCTGATCCTTGCGCGCTCGGTCTCACATACAAGTGGTCGAGCAGGAGTTCATTGTGGTGATGCTTGACCACTACAAAACCAACCCTCTCTCCAGATACTTCGATATAGCGTGTGTTGCGAGCGTCAAAACCGCCAAGAAACCGCTCACGCGCACGCACCGGATCAAATCGCCCGACACGCTCCAGACTTTCGCGCATGGCCTCAATTCGAATGGCTACAAGATTGTCCAAGTCGCTTGGTTGAGCCGGGACCAAAATGACTGGGGAATTTTGATTGGGTGCGACGGGCATAGGTTGTGCTCTATTTACCATCCTGGAAGGCCAGTATAGAGAGCCTGGCTTGTGGGGCCCAGTTTGGCTTCACCCTCGAATTCAGGCACCCATCTCAAAAACGAACATGACTTGGTCAATCTGGATTTTGATTGCCAGAGCCCTGCGTGACCGACAGGTCTGCAATACGACCTCATGGTATTCACATGTCGATATCAGACACGATCATGGCGCAATCAGGCTATTGAATCGGCAGCAAGGCCGGCTAAGGTGCCGTGTCTTCCTATCAAAACAACCCCACTCAAATCATGGGGTTGATAAGAACTGCGGCGGTTGGACGGGCTTCTTTCGGGAGTTCAGCAGGCAACGATGGTGACCGATCGTGTGCCCGTTCAATTGCTTAAATGTCGATCAGCAGAGAATAAAAATACCGATGATCAGCCCGAACTCCATGGATTCGAGTAGCCAATTGGCGCAGGGCTTCAAGCCTCGTCACGTCACAATGCTGTCCATCGCCGGGATTATCGGCGCCGGTTTGTTCGTCGGTTCAGGACACGCCATTGCCGCAGCAGGGCCGGCGGTGCTGCTCGCCTATCTGTTTTCAGGTCTGCTCGTCGTACTGGTCATGCGCATGCTCGGCGAGATGGCGGTGGCCAATCCGGACACCGGTTCGTTCTCCACCTACGCCGACCAGGCCATCGGCCGCTGGGCCGGTTTTACCATCGGTTGGCTGTACTGGTGGTTCTGGGTGTTGGTGATTCCCATCGAGGCACTGGCGGCCGGGCATGTGCTGAACCAATGGTTTCCGCAGGTCGATGCCTGGCTGTTCGCGTTGGGATCGATCATCGCGCTGGTGGTGACCAACCTGTTCAGCGTGTCCAAGTATGGTGAGTTCGAGTTCTGGTTCGCCATGGCCAAGGTCGTGGCGATCATCGGCTTCATCGGGGTCGGTTTTGCCGTGTTGATGGGCTGGGTGCCCGACCGCGAAGTCAGCGGGTTGAGTGGCCTGATGGCCGAGCACGGCGGATTTGCGCCCAATGGCTTGTCGGCGGTGGTCGGCGCTTTCATCACGATCATGTTCAGCTTCATCGGTACGGAAGCGGTGACCATCGCGGCCGCCGAATCGAATAACCCGGCGCAGAACATTGCCAAAGCCACCCGCTCGGTGATCTGGCGCATCGGCGTGTTCTACCTGCTGTCGATCTTCGTGGTCATCTCCGTGGTGCCCTGGAATGATCCGTTGCTGGCCTCGGTGGGCTCGTATCAGCGCGCCCTGGAAATCATGAATATTCCAAACGCCAAGTTCATGGTCGACGTCGTCGTGCTGATCGCCGTGGCCAGTTGCATGAACTCCTCGATCTACATTGCCTCGCGCATGTTGTACTCGCTGGGTCGTCGCGGCGATGCACCGAAAGCGCTGAAGGCGACTTCCGCGGCCGGTGTGCCACGGGCCGCCGTGATCGCCAGCACCGTGCTGGGTGCGTCGATCACCGTGTGGAGCTACTTCATGCCCGCCGGGCTGTTCGAGTTCCTGCTGGCCAGTTCCGGGGCGATTGCCCTTCTGGTGTACCTCGCCATTGCGGTGTCGCAGCTGCGCATGCGGCGGATATTGCAACAGCGCAAGGTCGAGCTGACCTTCCGCATGTGGCTGTTTCCATGGCTGACTTGGCTGGTGATCGGCTTCATCTGCGCGGCGCTGGCGGTCATGATGATCACCCCGCAGCACCGCACCGAAGTCACCACCACCATTGGCCTGGCGCTGGCAATCTCCTTTATCGGCCTGATGACGTCGCGTCACCCTGCCCCGGCGGCACGCGCAACGTCGGTGGGCTAGGCGTTCACGCCGAAGCCGATATTCCCTTGGCGAAGACCAAGGAAATGACCGACGCCTGCATCTCAGACCGATTCCTGTGAGGCCATGATGTCATCGACCCCCTCCGTGGCCGACGGTACGACCCAATCCGTCGGGTTTCTGCTGTTGGATAAATTCACCCTCATGTCGCTGGCATCCGCCGTCGAGCCACTGCGCATGGCCAATCAATTGTCGGGGCGAACGCTGTATCGCTGGCATACGTTCAGCCCCGGTGGAGCGCCGGTCTGGGCCAGCGACGGGGTGCCAATCACGCCGGATGCCTCGTGGAGCAACCCCGGCGTGGCGGACACAGTGATTGTCTGCGGCGGGGTCGGCATCCAGAGCGTGATCACCCGTGAGCACACATCCTGGCTGCAAGCCCTGGCGCGCCAATCCAGACGCTTGGGCGGTGTGTGCACCGGTAGCTGGGCACTCGCCAAAGCCGGATTGCTCGACGGCTATGAGTGCAGCGTGCATTGGGAGTTTCTGGCGGCCATGCAGGAAGCTTTTCCACGCGTAAACGTCAGCACCAGCCTCTTCACCCTCGACCGCAACCGCTTTACCAGTTCCGGAGGAACAGCGCCGCTGGACATGATGCTGCACCTGATCGCCCGCGATCATGGTCGTGAATTGTCCGCCGCCATCTCGGAGATGTTTGTTTACGAGCGCATCCGCAACGAGCAGGACCATCAACGCGTACCGCTCAAGCATGTGGTCGGTACGCATCAGCCCAAGCTGCAAGAAGTCGTTGCGTTGATGGAGGCCAATCTTGAGGAGCCGATCGAGCTGGACAACCTCGCCGAATACGTCGATCTGTCACGCCGACAGCTGGAGCGGCTGTTTCAGAAATACCTGCAATGCACGCCGTCACGCTACTACTTGAGGTTGCGGCTGATTCGCGCGCGACAACTGCTCAAGCAAACCTCGCTGTCGATCGTGGAACTGGCGTATGTCTGCGGATTTGCCTCCACACCGCATTTCTCGAAATGCTATCGCGAGCAGTTTGGGGTGCCGCCGAGCGACGAGCGCTCAGGTTCTGCAATGAGTCGTAAGCGGGCAACGCCGCCATCCTCAATCAACACACTGACAACGCTTGATCAGGCGAGAAACGAATCGACGTTTGCCAGTGTTCGAATGATGGCGAGTGCCGATCTGGCTTGAATGAACCGAGGCAAATCGGCCGGGAACACACAAGATGCCCCGGCCATATGCCCTGCCCGTTTACGCCTGATCCAGGGCCTCCACCACGCCTTTGTCTTCCCCAAGAAACCCGCCGCTCTGATGCGCCCACAGCCGCGCATATACGCCGTTCTTCTCCAGCAACTCCGAATGGGTGCCCTGCTCGATGATGCGCCCGTCATCCATGACAATCAGCCGGTCCATCGCCGCGATCGTCGACAGTCGATGTGCGATCGCGATCACGGTCTTGCCCTGCATCATGTCATCGAGGCTTTCCTGAATCGCCACTTCGACTTCCGAGTCCAGTGCACTGGTGGCTTCGTCCAGCAGCAGGATCGGCGCGTTCTTCAGCATCACTCGGGCAATCGCCACCCGTTGCCGCTGGCCGCCCGACAGCTTGATCCCGCGCTCGCCCACCAGGGTGTCGTAGCCGGTATGGCCCTGGCGGTCGCTGAGTTGGCTGATGAACTCATCAGCCTGCGCATTGGCGGCGGCGCGGCGGATCTGCGCGTCGGTGGCATCGGGCCGGCCGTAGGCGATGTTGTCGCGAATCGAACGGTGCAGCAGCGAGGTGTCCTGGGTGACCATGCCAATGGCACTGCGCAGGCTGTCCTGAGTCACGTGCGCAATGTTCTGGCCGTCGATACGAATCTCGCCGCTGTCGACGTCATAGAAGCGCAGCAGCAAGTTGATCAGCGTCGATTTGCCGGCACCGGAGCGGCCCACCAGGCCGATCTTTTCCCCGGGGCGGATGCTCAGGCTCAGGCCATCGAGCACCTGACGCTCGCCACCGTAGTTGAACTTGACCTTGTCGAACGTCACCGCGCCGCCAGAAGTGACCAGCACGCCTGCATCCGGCGCGTCTTGCACCTTGGTGCCTTGGGTCAGCGTCGCCATGCCGTCCTGGACGGTGCCGATGCTTTCGAACAGCGAGGTCATTTGCCACATGATCCAGTTCGACATGCCGTTGATCCGCAACGCCATGGCGGTGATCGCCGCCACCGCACCGGCGCCGACGTCGCCCTGGTGCCACAGCCACAGGGCGTAACCACCGGCGGACATGATCAATCCCACCACCAACGCCTGATTGACGATTTCGAACAGACTGACCAGACGCATCTGGCGAAAGCCGGTCTGCTTGAAATCTTCCATCGCCGCCCGCGCAAAGTGCGCTTCGCGGTTGGAGTGGGAAAACAGCTTCACGGTGGTGATGTTGGTGTACGCGTCGGCGATACGCCCGGTCATCATCGACCGCGCATTGGCCTGCTCCTGACCGACCTTGCCCAGACGCGGCACGAAGTACCACATGGCCAGACCGAACAGCACGACCCAAGCAAGGAACGGCAGCATCAGCTTCAGCGCAAAACCACCGGCCAGGGCAATGATCGCGATGAAGTACACGCCAATCCCCGGCAGAATCTCGATCATGGTGAACAGCACGTCGCGCACGGCGAGTGCTGTCTGCATCACCTTGGTCGTGACCCGGCCGGAGAACTCGTCGGAGAAAAACGAAAGGCTCTGCCGCAGCATCAGCCGATGGAAATCCCAGCGCAGGCGCAGCGGCAGGTTAATCGCCAGAATCTGGTGCTGGACCATGGTGCGCAACGCCACCAGCCCGACACTGAGCACCATGACAATGCCCATGCCCCACAACACGCGGCTTTCTTGCACCGCCGCTTCGCCGCCGGCCTGCCACGTCGAGAGCAGATCGACGACCTGGCCGAGGAAGGAAAACAGCCAGGCTTCATAGACCGATACGGCAGCACTGAGCAACGCCAGTGCGAGGATGTAGCCGCGAGCACCCCGAGTGCAGGCCCAGAGAAATTTAGCCAGACCGTTGGGTGGCGGTGGCACCTCGTCAGGCGGGAAAGGGTCGAGTCTTCGTTCAAACACACGAAGCATGATGTTCTCCTGAACGTTCAAGTCAGGGAGATTCTGCCACCGATTGGATCCCGGGAGGTCTTTGTGAAAAAGTGTGTGCTCCCGACCTGACGAGTGCCTGCCGTCTCTACCAGACTGCGATATGCGAATCCGCCCGCGGCTCAGTCCCGCCACACAGTACGCCCGTCACTGGATCACGCAGAATAATCTGTCCTCTGCCGTAATCCGTCAGGTCACTGGCGATCTGCACCTCATGCCCGCGACGCGCCAACGCGTTGGCCAGATCCCTTGAAGCCCCCTGCTCGATGCCGACCTTCATCCCACCCAGCCACTGCCAGCGCGGCGCGTCCAGTGCCGACTGCGGGTTCAAGCCGAAATCCACCAGGTTCATCACCATCTGCACATGGCCCTGCGGCTGCATGTAGCCGCCCATCACACCGAACGGGCCCAACGCCTGACCGTCCTTGGTGAGGAAGCCAGGAATGATCGTGTGAAAGGTCTTTTTCCCCGGCGCCAACGCGTTGGCATGCTCGGGATCCAGGCTAAATTCCTGCCCACGGTTTTGCAGGGCAATGCCGCTGTCAGGCAGCACCACGCCTGAGCCGAAACCGTGGTAATTGCTCTGAATGAACGACACCATATTGCCCTGCCCATCCGCCGTGGCCAGATACACCGTGCCGCTGGCGTGAGGATCACCCGGCTTCGGCGGCTGCGCCTGTTCGCCGATCTGAGCGCGGCGGCGGGCGCTGTACTCGTCACTCAACAGATCGGCCACGGCCACGCGCATGTGCAGCGGATCGGTGATGTAGTGCAGACCATCGCTGTAGGCGAGCTTCATCGCCTCCAGTTGCCGGTGCCAGGTCTGCTGGCTGTCACGGTGATCGAAGTCGAAGCCCTCGAGAATCTTCAGCGCCATCAAGGCGACCAACCCCTGTCCGCTCGGCGGGATTTCCCAGACGTCCACGCCACGGTAATTGACGTGGATCGGCTCGACCCATTGCGCGCGGTATTGCTGCAGATCCGTGGCGCGCAGATAGCCGCCCGTTGCTCGCGAATGCGCATCCAGGCGTTGCGCCAACGCGCCGCGATACAAACTCTCGCAACAAGTGCTGGCCAACTCCTCAAGGGTTCGCGCCTGCGCCGGGTTACGGAACAGCTCCCCGGCCTTGGGCGCACGACCGTCAATCAGGAACGTATCGAACCAGGCCTGCAGCACCTCATCGCGGTGCGGACTGAACTCATCCAGCGCGATCTGCCATTGATGGGCAACCACCGGCGACAGCGGAAAACCGTCTCTGGCCAGACTGATCGCCGGTTGCAGTAAATCGGCGAACGGCAACACGCCAAAGCGTTGCGACAGCTCGGCCCAGGCCGATGGGCAACCGGGCACCGTCACTGGCGTCCAGCCATATAGCGGCATCTGTTCATGGCCGGTCGCCTTGACCGCTTCGATACTTAGCGACGCCGGGGCATGGCCGTTGGCATTGAGGCCATGCAACTGATCCTTGAACCAGACCAGCGCAAACGCATCACCGCCCAGGCCGCAGCCCGTAGGTTCGACCACAGTCAGCGCCGCCGCCGTGGCGATGGCCGCGTCAATCGCGTTGCCGCCCTTCTGCAGCATCTCGATACCGGCCTGCGCGGAAAGTGGCTGGGACGCCGCGACCATGCCACGACGGGCGAAGACGCTTTGGCGTTGCGATGGATAGGGATATTCGTGAGCAGAGAATTTCAACATGGCAAAGGCTCTTCAAATCAGCAATTCATTGGCCGGACTTGATCCGGTTCCCTTCACGGGTGATCAGGCGCTGGATGTTTTCCGGCGATCTTCTCGAAGTTCTTCAACGTGTCGGGGCTGCGGCTCCGCGTACAAGCTCGATAAACGCATCGTCGAAATCCTTGTGAAGTTCACAGCACGCGGCTGAGAAAGGCCTGGGTTCGGGGATGGGTGGGACAGCTGAAAATCTGTTCCGGCGGGCCTTGTTCGATCAGTTCGCCCTGATCGAGCACCACCACCCGGTCAGCCACTTCGCGGGCAAAGCCCATTTCATGGGTGACCACGACCATGGTCATGCCCTCCTCGGCCAGCTCCTTCATCACCTGCAAAACCTCGCCGACGGTTTCCGGGTCGAGGGCGCTGGTGGGTTCGTCGAACAGCATCGCCTGCGGTTTCATCGCCAGTGCGCGGGCGATCGCCACCCGTTGCTGCTGACCACCGGAAAGCATCGACGGGTAATGCCCGGCCTTGTCCGCCAGCCCGACTCGCTTGAGCAATGCGTGCGCCTGCTCCAGCGCAGCCTGGCGTGGCACACCCAACACCTGAATCGGTGCTTCGATGATGTTTTCCAGCGCGGTCATGTGCGGGAACAGGTTGAAGCGCTGGAACACCATGCCAATGTCGCGGCGCTGGCGGGCGATGTTGCGTTCCGAGTCGCGCACCAGACTGCCGTCCGCCCGGGTGCGATAACCCATGGGCTGGCCGTTGACCCGGATCTCTCCGCCCTGAATGTCTTCGAGCAGATTGATGCAGCGGATGAACGTGGTTTTGCCCGAGCCCGAAGCGCCGATCAGCACCACCACTTCGCCACGGCGAACTTGCAGCGAGATGCCCTTGAGAATCTGCAGGTCACCGAAGGCCTTGTGAATGTTCAGCGCCTCGATGATCAGCTCGTCACTTTGCTGCACCATGATCAACGCCCCCTCAGCAGTTTCAGCGTGCTGCGACCGAACATCCGGCTGGAGGCCGGCGGCGGCGAAGAAGGTCGGTCGGACTGGCCGAAGCGGTTCTCCAGCCAGCGCTGAAAGAAGCCCCACAGCGTGGTAAGCAACAGGAAATAGATCGCCACCACCAGGTACAACTCGAATACGCGAAAGGTCGCCGAGGTGACCATTTGCGTACTGAGCAACAGCTCCTGCACGCCGATCACGCTGACCAGCGTAGTGTTTTTCAGCATCACGTTGAACTCATTGCCCAGCGGCGGCACGATCACCCGGAACGCTTGCGGCAGCACGATTCGGCGCATCAGTTTGGCGAAGGTCATGCCCAGCGAACGGCCAGCCTCGTACTGGCCCTTGTCCACGGCGCCGATCCCGGCGCGAATGATCTCGGCCATGTACGCGCCTTCGTTGAGGCCCAGAGCAATGATCGCCGCCTGAATGTTGCCGGGCACCACTAGCCCGAACAGCTCGATGTCTTCGAAGCGAAAAATCCCGCCCGCCGCCAGCGCGGTGTAGAGGAAAACGATCTGCACCAGCAACGGTGTGCCGCGCATCAGCCACACATAAAAACGCACCGGCAGATGCAGCAACGGATTCTTCGACAAGCGCAGCAGCGCGGCGGCCAGCCCCAGCACACAGCCCAGCAGCATCGCCAGCACACTGATCAGGCACGTCAGCCACAGGCCGGTGAGGTACACGCCGCTGGGCTGCAACAGGTACTGCCAGAACACATCCCAATTGAAGTTCATCAACGCTTACCTCAATCGAGTGTGTCGCTGGAGACGTGCCACTTGTTCAGGAGCTGGTTGTAGCTGCCGTCGCTGCGCATGTCGGTGATGATCTGCTGCACGGCGGCGCTCAGTTGTGGATCGTCCTTGCGTATCCCCAGACCAGTAAGGATCCGACTGAAGGCTGGTACCCCTTCCTCAAACAGGTCCGGGGCCATTGCGGCGTAATAGCCGGCGGTTTCTACGGTGGTGCCGTAAGCGTCGACCTGATTGATGCGCAGGGCCTGGAAGGCATCGGTGTCGGTGTTGTAGACCACCAGTTTCATCGGCGGCTTGCCGGCCTTGCTCAGGCTTTCATTTTCGGTGTCGAGCAAGGTCTTGATGGTCGAACCGTTGAGCACCGCGATCTTGTGCCCGCTGAGATCCGCAAGGGTTTTCAGCGCCTTCGGATTGCCCTTGGGCACCACCACCGCCTGGCTGGAATACATGTAGTTGACGATGTCGATCACCTCACGGCGCTCGGGCTTGTCGAACAACTGGTCGACGATCATGTCGCACTGTTTGGCGAGCAAGGCCGGGAGCAATCCGGAGAACGGAATCACCCGCCAATCGACCTTCTTGTCGCCCAAACGCTTGGCGATTTCCAGGCCCAGATCGACGGTCAGCCCTTTGGGCTTTTGCGCTTCATCAAAAGACACCAGCGGCGGTGAATCCATGCCCGAGCAATAGGTCAGCTTGTCGACCTTGAGCAGACGCTCCGGCACCGTGGGTGCGGCAAGCGCCCACTGCGTACAGAGTCCGAGGGAAATTGCAGCCAGTAACAGGCGAGACGTATGCATGACCAGACACTCCAGTTCGGTTAGTAACGGGGCAGTACTCAAAGTCAAAACATCGGCGGACTCGTGTTCCGCTCTGTGGTTATTTTTCCGATTGCAAAAATTTGATCAGTTCGGGGACGGTGCCTTCGATGTGCTCGCGCACCACGGCCTCGGCCTTGCTGGCGTCGCCGGCGCGAATCGCATCGAGGATCATCTGGTGTTCCTGGCGCGCACTCAGGGGCTTTTCGATGTGCTGCAGCCAAAGGCGCATCGGCGCTTCGATCAGTGAATAGAGGGCGCTGATCTGCTTCAGCAGGCGTGGGCGATCGCTGAGGCTGCACAGGTATTCATGGAACTTGCGATGGCGGCTGACCCACGCCGCACTCTCCTCGCGGTAGTCGTCCATTTCATCGAGCAGCCGCTCCAGCGCGGTCAACTGACGCTCGCTGATTTTGGGCACGGCGATGCGAATCGCCAGCCCTTCCAGGGCGCTGCGCATCTCGAACACCTCATGCATTTGCTCGACATCCAGACCGCTGACCACCGCGCCGCGGTTAGGCCGCAGCGTCACCAGGCCCTGCGCATCAAGGCGGCGAAAGGCTTCGCGCACCGGCATGCGGCTCATGCCGATTTCACTGGCGATGTCCTCGGCGATCAACCGGTCGCCCTTGCGGTAACGACCACCACAAATGCCTTCCAACAGAAAGTTGTAGGCCTCTTCCTCGGCGGTCATCGGTTGACGCTGGTCGTAGGCGGGAGCGAATTGCATGGCAGCACCTTTTGTCTTTTTGTATCCAGTTATCCACGGATACAAAAAAGCAGGATGCATGCCAGATTTCACATGTGCAGCCCAAGCTTTTGATTTGCATGATTTAAGCGGCAAAACGGCGATTAGGCCCTGCCGTGCAAGACTCGAGCGGTGCTACCCGATCGCCCATGGCGAGCCCCGCAAAGGTGCAAATTGGTAGCTGAGTAACACTCAACTGAATAGCAGCGCCGCTCCAGGAGCGACGCTTTTTTGTGGGGTGAAGGACAACTTCCCTTGCGGGCCTGCCTATAGAAATAGGCAATCCTCCCAGACAAAACGGCATACCCCTTCCCCTGCGCGCTGCCTACCATGGCCTCTCACTTATCCGTCGGAGCTTGCCATGCACAGCAGCAAAACCCTGTTCATCACCGGTGTCAGCAGCGGCTTCGGCAGCGCCCTCGCGCAAGAAGCGCTCAACGCCGGTCACCGGGTGATCGGTACCGTGCGCAACGAGGCCGATCTGAAGTCGTTCGAGGCCTTGTCAGCGGATCGGGCACACGGGGTGTTGCTCGACGTCACTGATTTCGAACGCATCGATGGCGTGATCGCCGACGTCGAAGCTACGCTGGGTCCGGTCGATGTGCTGGTGAACAACGCCGGTTACGGACATGAGGGCATTTTCGAGGAGTCACCGCTGGCGCAGATGCGGCGTCAGTTCGACGTCAACCTGTTCGGCACGGCGGCGATGATCAAGGCGTTCGTGCCGTATTTCCGTCAACGGCGCGCCGGACACATTCTGAATATCACCTCGATGGGCGGCACCATCACCATGCCCGGCATTGCCTATTACTGTTCGAGCAAGTTTGCCCTCGAAGGGCTCTCCGATACGCTGAGCAAGGAATTACAGCCGTTCAACATTTTTGTCACGGCGGTGGCACCTGGCTCGTTTCGTACCGATTGGGCCGGGCGTTCGATGCAGCGCACGGCGCGCAGCATTGCCGACTATGACGCCAGCTTCGACCCGGTGCGCAAGGCCCGCGAAGAGAAAAGCGGCAAGCAGTTGGGCGATCCGCGCAAGGCTGCGCAGGCCATGCTGCAACTGATCGCCAGCCCCGCGCCGCCCGCGCACTTGCTATTGGGCAGCGATGCGCTGAATCTGGTGCGCGATAAACTGCAACGCAGCCTCAGCGACATCGAGCAATGGGAAACCCTGACCCGCTCCACCGATGGCTGAGTCCCGGCACAGAGATCAATGCCCATGAGTCCATCCGATCCGTATACCGCGCGCATGGTGCAGTTGCTCGAACAACTCGCACCATTGGAGGGTTACAACCTCAGTGCGCTGGAGGACGTACGTTTTCTGCGTTCGAATCGGCCGCTGAGCAACACCCCGGTGCTGTATGACCCGGGCATCGTGATTCTCTGCCAGGGGCGCAAGCGCGGCTATCTGGGCGATGACGTCTACGTCTATGACGCACAGCATTATCTGGTGGTGTCGGTGCCGGTGCCGTTCACCATGGAAACCGAAGCCAGTGCCGATGAACCGATGCTCGCGATATATATGCGCCTTGACCTGCAGTTGGCCAGCGAGTTGATGCTGCAGGTCGACGAGGTGTTCGGCCCCAGCGACGCTTCGCCAAAGGGCATGTACGCCTCGCCGATGGATGATCCATTGCGCGCCTCGACCCTGCGTTTTCTCGAAGCGATGAGCGATCCGGGCGATGCGCAGATCCTCGGGCCGGCGCTGGTTCGGGAGATCTACTACCGGATTCTGACCGGCGCCCAGGGCGGTTCGATGCGTGCGGCGCTCCAGCAGCAAGGGCATTTCGGCAAGGTCAGCCGGGCGATCCGGCGGATTCACAGCAGCTATGAGCAGCGTCTGGACGTCGAGTCCCTCGCCGAGGAAGCGGGGATGAGCGTACCGAGCTTTCATGTGCATTTTCGCAACGTCACTGACTCATCGCCGATGCAATACCTCAAGGCCACGCGCCTGCATCAGGCGCGTTTGCTGATGCTGCGTGGCGCCATGCCGGCCGCGACGGCAGCGTTCAACGTCGGTTATGAAAGCGCCTCGCAGTTCAGCCGCGAGTTCAAGCGCTTCTTCGGGCGCACGCCGCTGGCCGAGATCGCGTGGATGAAGGCCACGTATGCCTTGCCCCAGTCCGCCACGCCCTCCCCGTATGTTTCTTCGCACTGAGCACTGATCGCTCCCGGCCATCGCATGTCCGCCGCGCGCTCAAGGCAAAATCCCCGCGCATTCACTACGCTTGAGAAATCCGCCGCAGCGCAATCGCCAACAGCAGATTGAACATTGCGCCCAGGCCGCTGTTCCAGATGAGCAAACCCAAGCTACCAAGGACGAGCATATGGACAGTTTCGCTCCTGCTACGCCGGTTCCGCCTCAGCAAAGTGCAATCACCCGCCGCCTGGCGTTTGCGGTCGGTACGCTGTTTATCGTCGGGGTGATTGCCGCTATCGGCACCCTGCTCGGCATTGCCGCTCGCCTGGATCGCGAGGATGTCGAGCAAAACCGCTTCTACATGGCCCGCGCCCTGGAAAACCGCATCAGCACCTCAAAAAGCTACATCACCAGTTACGCCGACTGGACCACGGCCTATGAGCACTTGCACACCCAAGTCGATACCGACTGGGCCTACACCCAGCAGAACATCGGCAAGACCCTGTTCACCACTGACGGTTATGACGGCGTGTTCGTGCTGGATCGGCAGGGCACCAAATACGCCGTGGTGCAGGGGCAGCAGGAAGACGCGGACATCGCGCACTGGCTCGCAGTGCCTGCCGCGTCACTGATTGAGCAGGTGCAAAACCAGTCCGAGTTGACCGTGCCAGTCAGCACTTACTCGCTGTTCGACGGCTGGCCGGCGCTGGTCACGGCGGCGGCCATTCTGCCTAACGATGAGCGTCCGGTGGGCGATCCGCAACAGACGTCGGTGCTGGTATTCGTCGACAAGCTGACACCGGCCAAACTGCAAGCGCTTGGCGTGGCCTATGGCCTGAACAACCTGACTCTGATGCCGGATGAACAGCTCACCGGGGAGCAACCACGCGTGCCGCTGGACAGCACCGGTTTCAGCTTGACGGCGGATCTGAAGCGACCCGGGCAACAATTGTTGTGGTCATTGCTGCCCATACTCGGCAGCGTGCTGGCCGTGCTGATGCTGCTGACCGCGTATTTCCTGCGTCACGCCGTGCGATCGTCGATCTATGTCGATCAGAGTTTCAGCACGTTGAAGACCTCGAATCAGGCGCTGGAGACGGCCAACCATGCACTGGAAGCCAGCGAAGAACGCTTTCGCGCCGTGGCCGAAGCCGCATCGGACTGGATCTGGGAAGTCGACAATCAACTGCGCCTGACCTATCTCTCGGCGCGCTTCAGCGAGGTGACCGGTTACCCGCAAACCGAGTGGCTGGGCCAAGGCATCGGGCAACTGGTGTCCTGCGATACCACGCCGCTGGAGCTGTGGCTGAAAAAACTCACCGAAGACAGCAATGCCAGCGACCTGCGCTGCACCTACCGCGATCACGCCGGACAGCAACGCCACTGTCGGCTATCAGCGCGGCCGATCATCGAGAAACAAAGCGTGGTCGGCTATCGCGGCACCGCCAGCGACATCACCGACGAAGTCGCTGCCCATGCGCAGATCCAGCACCTGTCCATGCACGACGCCCTGACCGGGCTGCCCAATCGCAATCAGTTGTCGCGTTATCTGGATGACGCGCTGCTGCTCAAGGAGCACGCGCCGCCACTGTCGCTGCTGGTGATCGATCT
This sequence comes from Pseudomonas sp. B21-051, assembly GCF_024748795.1. Classification (NCBI taxonomy): domain Bacteria; kingdom Pseudomonadati; phylum Pseudomonadota; class Gammaproteobacteria; order Pseudomonadales; family Pseudomonadaceae; genus Pseudomonas; species Pseudomonas sp. B21-051. Next base: position 2,960,572 of record NZ_CP087166.1, on the reverse strand, counting down.
GGACAACTTCAAGCCGATCAACGACTCCCTCGGCCATCCGGCCGGTGATGCGGTGTTGCAGGAAGTCGCCAGTCGCCTGCGCGAATGCACCCGTGAGCACGACATCGTCGCCCGCCTGGGCGGTGACGAGTTCGTCGTGGTGCTCAATGGCATGGACACTCGGCAAGAGGTCGACAGGTTCTGTACCCGGCTGGTCGAGAGCCTGCATCAACCGATGGTCTTCGAGCATCACCCGCTGCACGTCGGGGCCAGCATCGGTATCGCCCTGAGCCGCCGCCAGGGCTTCGTACCCAGCGAGTTGATCCGTTGCGCCGACATCGCGCTGTATCAGGCCAAGTCCGAGGGCAAGAACACCTGGTGCTATTTCGAAGCGCACATGAACGACCAGATCCAGACCCGCCGGCAAATGGAAAGCGATCTGCGTGGCGCGCTGAAAAACGACGAATTCATCCTGCATTACCAGCCGCGCTACACCGTCGACGGCAAGCACATTGTCTCGGTCGAGGCATTGGTGCGCTGGCAGCATCCGACCAAGGGCCTGCTGGGGCCCGACGTGTTCATCGGCCTGGCGGAACAGACCGACCTGATCGTGGCGCTGGGGCGCTGGGTATTGCGTGAAGCCTGTGAAACCGCACTGAGCTGGCCGTCAGACATTCTGCTCTCGGTCAATCTGTCCCCGGCGCAGTTTGCCCTTAGCGATGTCGTCGAAGACGTGCGCGAAGCGCTGATCCAGACCCGTTTCCCGGCCAGTCGCCTGGAACTGGAAATCACCGAAAACGTGATGCTCGTCGACACCGACGGCGCACTGGCCACGATGAATGCGCTGAAGGAACTCGGGGTGCGCCTGAACATGGACGACTTCGGCACCGGCTATTCGTCCCTCGGCTACCTGCGCGCCTACCCGTTCGACGGGATCAAGATCGACAAACGCTTTATCGCTTCGATCAGCAACGGCGCCAACGATCGCGCCGTGGTTCAGGCGATCATCGGTCTGGGCAAAGCCATGGGCCTGACCGTCACCGCCGAAGGCGTGGAAACCGAGGAGCAACTGGAGATTCTCGGCAAGGATCAATGCAATGAGGTGCAGGGTTATTTCATGAGTCGGCCGATCGACAAGAACGCGTTCGCGCAGTTGTTGAAAAGCGCCAGGGCCGTGCCGGCAGATCATCCGTTATCAACAATCAGTAATGAAATGCAAAAAGCCCGGCTCGACACGCTTCGTTAATGAGGTTTTCTTGCTGACTTTAATTAGTTTTGTTCAGGGTGTGTTTAGGGCCGTCATGCTGGAATAGTCCTTGCCGTGGGTTAGGGTCGAATTCAATCTCGCGAAAATCACAACTTCACTTGCGGCTTTATCTGGCTTCCAGGATTGCGGGCGAAAAGAACAACTGCAGCGAAGGATTAACGATGGATCGATATGATGCCCCGCTTGTTGTAGAGCGCACTTCGCGGGCTGGAATGTTGACGGGATTGATTACAAGAAATCCATGCCTGAGCATTTTTTTCATGACACTGGCCGTGTTCATGGCATTGCAGTACAAACCCGCTGTCCTCAACTACACAACGCGCTTTGTCGACTTTGCCGAGTACATGTTGCAGCACGGCGTCACGCTGTTCCCGATTGCCGACGATCTCAAGCCTTATCCCGACTACACGGTCCTCAATACCTTGTTGGTCTATCTGGTTTCCTTGCCGTTCGGCCGGGTGTCCGTTCTTTCCATGGGTATTCCGTCCTGCGTAGCCGCGTCGCTGATGCTGGTATTCATTTATCGGCTGGGGGCGCTGCACAGCAAGAAATGGGGTGCGTATGGCGTGCTTTTCAGCCTGCTGACCTGGGCCTTTCTTGACGGCGTCAACTCGCTGGCCCTGGATATCTATCCGGCGCTGTTAACGGTGATGTGCTTCTATTTTGCCTATTCGGCGGAAATGAAAAAGGACCCGCGGCGCCTGGTGTTTCTGTACCTCGGCCTGGCGCTGGGATTCGCGTTTCGTGGGCCTATCGGCTTGATCGGACCGGCGAGTGTCATTGGCGCTTATTACTTGCTGAGCCGGCAGTGGCGCATGTTGCTACTGTTTTCATTGCTCTCGGGCGTGATTCTGGCTGTGGGGGTTGCGCTGCTGGCATGGGCCGCCTACTTGCAAGGTGGGCAAGCGTTCCTGGACGAAGTGCTGAACATGCAAGGCATCGCACGCTTCGGTTCCGACCACGCGCCACGCTATTACTTCTACTTCTCCGCAGGCTTGTTTACCTACGGCATCACGGTGTTTTACGCCATTAATGTAATTTTCAAGAAGTACCAACTGTTCTTCCGCCCGACCCGCGATAAAGACATCGACCTGCTGCTGTATCTGAGCGGTTGGCTGTTGGTACTGCTGGTGCTGTTCACTATCCCCAGCTCGAAGAAAGCGCGCTACATCCTCGCAATCACCCCGGCCATTTCGCTGCTGGCCGCTTACCTCTTCATCAGTAAGGAAGCCGCCCTGGTCCGCGCCAAAAACGGCCTGATGAATTTCTGCCTGATGTTGCCCCTGCTGGGGTTGGGGATGCTGGTGGCGGTGCTGGTCTACAACAACTTCGCCGATGTTCCGTTACAGCCCAACTACCTCGGCGCAGGCCTGGGGCTGTCTGCGTTGTTGAGCTTCTACCGTGTTAAACAGGAGTACTTCGTCGAACATCCCTATCGTGAGTTCATGACACTTTCCTATGGGGTAGGAGCCTTTTTGATACTGGACATGTTTTTCTTCAACCCGATCACCTACCACCTGGAACTCATGATCGAACCCACGCCAAAGTTTCTGCCGTATTGGTTTTGGTGAAGCCTCTTCCTGACACATGAGTTAGCGACACTGAATCGGCGATAGGGCCCTGCGCAAAAGCAGTCGTTTGCAGCAGGAAAAAAATAAAGGTGGCGCCCGCTTTCGCGAGCGACACCTTCATCCACTGCCCGCTAATCAGGCCTTCTTGTTCGCCTCTTCCAGCGCTTTTTCAGCGTTGAACCCGTCGAAGTTCTCGAATACGCCCAGAAAGCCCGGCACGGTCACTTCTCGCGCCCAGTCGCGCTGTAGTTCGCAGTACATTTGCACCCGGCTGATGAGCTTCGCGCCCGCCTGTTCCATTCTGCGCAACGCCGCCTCGTGCGCGGCGAGCGATGTACCGCCGACCGCATCGACCGGCACATAAACCTCATAACCTTCCTGGATCGCGTCGAGCACCGGGAATGTCAGGCACGCTTCGGTCCAGAGTGCAGTCATGATCAGCTTCTTGCGCCCGAGCGCCTTGACTGCCTGCTTGAATTGCGTGTCCTCCCAACTGTTGATCGATGTGCGGTCATAGGTCGGCAGATGGCCGAGCACCTTTTGCAGCTCCTGAATCGGCGGCTTGTTGCGGCCGGTCGCGACATTGACTGTCGAGTGGATGATCGGAAGGTTGTAGTTGACCGCCGCCTTCGCGACGCTGGTTATGTTGAAGACGAGTTCATCACGCGGCATCGAGCGGATCGAAGAAACCTGAACAGGCTGATAATCGATGATGATCAACGCCGAGTTTTCCGGGGTCAGTAGCTGATCGGTATGGGGGTTGCGGAGAGTCTCGCTTGCCATTGGCAAATCCTTTTCATGGGTGACGCACGTTTGTGAATCAGGCCGGAGCCTGTGCGGGTGATGGGTTCCGAAACACGTGCGAATGACGCCATGCCCGGAAAATCCATTGTGCTGTTCCCATGTTCGACGCAGTAGTAGCATTGCGCGACGTGCTGTGTCGCGAAAAGAGGAACGCAAGAGTGGATATCGAAGAACTGCAGACCTTCGTGGAAGTGGCTGATGCCGGGGGCATTTCGCAGGCAGCCCTGCGGCTTGGCGTGTCGAAATCGATCGTCAGCCGCCGCCTGGCTCGGCTTGAAACCGAATTGGGTGTGCAACTGCTGGCCCGCTCCACGCGCGGAGCGGCGCTCACCGAGGCCGGTGCGACGTTCCGGGACTACGCCGCCAGGGTTTGCACCGAGATCGACATCGCCAAGGAAACGATCCTGCCCGCCGGCGCCCTCCGCGGCCGCTTACGCGTGGCCGTGCCACTGTCGTTCGGCCCGAGTCACTTCGCCCCGATGCTGGCAGAAATGGCGCGTCGGCACCCGCAGCTGCACATCCAGACCTGTTACAGCGATCGCTTCGTTGACCTCATTGCCGAGGGCTACGATTGCGCCATCCGGGTGGGCTATATGCAGGACTCCAATCTGATCGCCAGACGGATTGGCCCGGTCTACGGCAAGCTCGTCGCGAGCCCCGCTTACATCAACGCGCACGGCGCGCCCAAGACACCGGATGAACTGCTTGCCCATCAGGCGCTCATGCAAGGCACCGAAGCCTGGCAGTTCATGGATGGCGACAAAGTCATCACGGTTCGTCCGCAAGGCCGCTTCAAGGCCGACAACGGCATCGCCCTGGTCGCCGCTGCGACCGCAGGCCTCGGTGTCGCCTACCTGCCTGACTGCCTCACCCATGAACACGTGGCATCCGGCGCACTGGTGCCGATCATGACAAACCATCCTCCGCCTCCGGCCGGTGCCTACATCATCCGTCCGCCGGGTCCGCATCCTGCGCGCAAAATTCGTGTGCTCACTGAACTGCTGATCGAGTTTTTCGGCGAAACGCCACACCTGGCGGTGCAACCGCTGTCACATCAGGATGATGCGCTGGCGTGAGGTTGGACTAAACGAGAGCGACAGACGTTCCTCTTTATCCGCCATTCGCGTAGGGCAGCTTCCGGTCAACGCGACTCGATAATTCCCACCCGAGCGTGCATCATCGCGCTCGCCACGATCCCGTCGTGGTATCGAAGCCAACAGTGCAGAACCTGCCCATCCGCAAAACGAGCCTTTTGAAACGGAAGTCATCTCATGTTCGAACGTAACAAACTCGTTCCGGAGTTAATGGTCACCAACCTGGATAGCAGCCTGGCTTTTTGGGTTTCTCGTCTGGGGTTCAAAGTCGCTTATCAACGCCCGGAAGATGGATTTGCATATCTTGATTTGAATGGTGCTCAAGTAATGCTTGAGCAGATTGATTCGGACGCGGGTCAATGGCTGACTGCGCCGTTGGCCAAGCCGTTTGGAAGAGGCATCAACTTACAGATTGATGTTGAGGCTGTCGCACCCATCATCCAGAAACTTGATGAGGCTGGATGTCCACTCTATCGAGAATGCAAAGACACCTGGTATCGGGCTGACAATGTAGAAATAGGCCAGCGCGAATTCATCGTCCAGGATCCCGACGGTTATCTCGTAAGGTTGGTAGAGCGGTTGGGGGAGAGACCGGTTTGCCCGCTCTGAAACCGAGCCAAGCAGTCCGTCAACTTCGGGCCGGTGCAGGCCTTCACGACAGGCAGCAATCGGCCAGAAGCGGGCATCGGCAAGCGACCGCTGCTGCCTAATAGCGGCCGTTGTGGAATGGCAGGAAACGATCGATAAATGTCTTCGATATGCAACTTTCGCCCGGCAGCGGCTCGATTGTAAGAATATGGCGGAGAGCTGCAAAACCGCCTACGCTTATAGAATGATTCCTCGAACACCTTGCCCATCTGGTGGTATAGAGCCGAGAGATCTGACTTCCTTTGACCGTCCACTTAACACCCACCCGGACCGACCCGCGCCTATCGCCAGCAACTGGCCCCTGAATCCGGTCCACACGACCAGCAGTACGGCGCAACGGGTAAAAGCCAGACCCAGTCCCCCACCTGTCGTTCAAAAGCGACCGATGGCGCAGCACCTCTGGAAACGGGGGCGCTGTTCACGTTCTGCCATGAGGTCAATCCGTATGTATCGGCCGAGCACGGTTCCTTACCAGCAGCATCTAGGGTTTAGCCGAACCTTCACTCAGGGGCATTTGAGCCTTGGATTATTCTTTCCCATGGAGGCGTTCGACGGGGACACTCCGAGCATGCTCAACCAGGTCACACTGGCTAAACAAGCCGAGGCGCTGGGCTTCTGCGCGCTCTGGTTTCGCGACGTGCCGCTTCGCGACCCTGGCTTCGGCGATGTCGGCCAAGTCTTCGACCCCTGGGTGTACCTGGGCTATATGGCTGCCCATACCTCGGAGATTGCGCTTGGCACCGCTTCCATTGCCATCCCTTTGCACCATCCCCTGCACACGGCCAAGGCGTCAGCCAGCGTCGATCAGTTGAGCACAGGTCGCTTGATTCTGGGGGTGGCTTCGGGAGATCGGCCGGTGGAGTTTTCGGCTTTTGGTGTCGATCCCGAAAGGCGTGGAGAAATCTTTCGAGAACACTACGAAGTGATTCGGCAAGCCCACAGCACCAGCTTTGAGCCCATCCACTGGAGCACTGGCGAAATGCACGGCGCAGACCTGATTCCGAAACCCACCACCCAATTCATTCCAATGCTGGTGACCGGAAACAGTCGCCAGTCACTGGACTGGATCGCGCGTGAGAGCAACGGATGGATCAACTATCCACGCATACCGAATATGCAGCGGCTGGTCGTGGAAGATTGGCGGCTGGAGGTCACCAGGCAATGTGGCTCTGTGTACAAGCCCTTTACTCAGTCGCTGTACATCGATCTCGATGAGAATCCGTCCACGCCACCCACACGTATCCATTTGGGGTTCAAACTTGGACGTTACCATCTACGGTTTTTGCTGGAGTCGCTTGAGGAAATCGGCGTGGACCACGTCATTCTCAATCTCAAATATGGCAAGCGCCCTGCGGCGGAGGTTATTGAGGAATTGGGTACGCACATCGTTGCGCAGTTCGGAGTGCAGCCGCGTCCGGCAGCGCATTGAGGATCGGTCACTGCTACGCCGACGGATGCTCACTTGACGAAGCCATCGTGAGCCTCCCCGAACTGAATGGAACTTCCTGTTGGATTTGCTTAACCGGGCAGCTTGGCCGCAAGGACGTCAACCTTCTCGATTGATGGCGGTTCGGCAAACAGCTCGGCAGCGTTTGCCATAAGCGCCGCCGCGACCTTGCCCGAAAGATGAGCCTGCCGGCCCGCTTCATCCGGGAATGCGTCAAAGATGCCAAAGGTGGACGGCCCCAAGCGGATTCCAAACCAGACTGTAGTGGCTGGCTCCTCCTCCACTAAAGGAAGGCCGCTCAAGAGAAAGCGCTCCACCTCATTCTCTTTCCCAGGTTTTGCTTCCAGACGAACGAACAACGCTACTTTGACCATGACGTGGCTCCTGTTGTTACGGTGCGGCTGGTGCTATCTGGTCGCAATAGCTAAAAGGGGCATCCGGCAATTAACTATGGTCGACGACACCAGGATTACAAACCCAAAGAGACCAAGGGTAGCGTCGCATGTCGCTCGGACACTGAGAATGACGTAGTGGGCAACGTGCAAGCCGCAGACCAGCCGCTTGATCACTTTTCCCGAGCTGTGGCCTGATAATAAAGACTCAACGATATCTGAAATTCAGGAGAACATAACAGATCATGGTTACTGTCAGGCCGACCAATATGTACTCGACACGCGGTAGAAATATAACTAACCCACCTAAAGAAAGCACGATCAAGGTGTTTTGCAGTATGTATTTCCTTATTCGACTCACGGCTATGAAATAGCCATATTGCTTCCCCAGGAAAAACAATGCCATGCCGATGATCGACATGATCTGAAAATCGCGCATCGCAATGTCATTCAGGATCGCATGCCTGATCAAATTTGCTAGGAGTGCCAGCCCCATAAAAAGAAAAAGGTGCGAGTAGATCAAGGCGTGCCCACTCATACTGCTGTGATTTTTGCTCAGCAGGTAAAAGCTATCAAAATAGATCCACCAGATACTGCAAATCATGATGAATCCGGTGATGGCCGCCATCACATTGTAATAACCCCATTGAATGTTAGATAAGCCTCCGGAAAGGCTAATAATTGACTCCCCCAATAAGATTAGGGTGAGTAGGCCTATGCGCTCAACCAAGTGTTCTGTGTGTGCTGGCAACGGCTTTAGTTTAGTCCAGAAAAATACAGGAAACAGAATATCAAGAACAATCCCAATATAAGCAACAAGGTAACGCAAGGGCGGGTCAAAAATAACCGATGAGAGACTAATGACTGCGCTAATTAACAGGGCGAAGCCGAGCCTAGAGGAGAGCTCGCCGCGAGAATCGAATTTACTTATGGACGAAATGTACATGATGCTGATGATGGCACGTATGCCAAAATAGCAGGCAATAATAAGCGGGTAGTTTACTTCCAGATCTTCCCCGATCCGTGCCGATAGCACAATGAGCAGGAGCATTATGAATAATGTTGCCAAACGGTGAAGATTGCTGTCTGTATCAAACCTGTTGGAGTAAATCGTGTGACTGGACCAGATCCACCACAACGGTACAAAAAGCAGCAAGAATATCCATAATTGCTTATGTTCAAAGTGGCCTTCATGAACATGTCCGAGAGTATGCGTAACCTGGCCTATCGTAACAACGAAAGTCAGGTCGAAAAACAACTCCAACCATGTGGCGTGTCGATTTTTTTCATAATACTTCAAAGATTTCATTAGCTGCCGGCTCCGTGTACACCTCTTTAATGTAGAAGGAAGCTAACGCTGGTTTGCCCTCGGCTCTGGTGTGGGTGATGCCGGGCCGATGTCGCAATCTAGCGATTTCGTCCGCGCACTAACAGAAGCTCAATCATCTGACTCATCTCGTTGAGCTCTGGGACCCCGTCATAGCGAAGCCCGTCAAAGTAAAACGCCGGAGTACCGTTCACGCCGCTGCGTACACCGCCATTAAAGTCGGATTGTATTTTGGGGATGTAAGTGTCCTCTCGCATGGCAACGTCGAGTTCCTCGCTGGAAAGGCCGTGTTTTAGAACAATGGCGCGATACAGCGGCAGGCCCAATCGATCTTGATTTTCATACAATTCGTCGTGAGCCTCCCAGAAGAACCCTCGACTCCCGGCATGCTCCGCGGTGACCGCTGCACCCAGCGCATGCGGGTGAGCGGTGGTCAGAGGAAAGTTACGGAACACGAACAGCAAATCATCGCGAAAATGCTGTTGCAGATTCTTGACCATCCAATACGCTTCACCGCAATAAGGACATTCATAGTCACCAAATTCCACCAAGGTGACCTTGGCATGCGCACTTCCCTGGCGATGGTCGTTGGCACTTACCGGGACTTTGAGAGTGGCCATGTAATCACCTGTTAATTTTTGGTTGGCGTGCTTTGTGGTGAATTCGCCAGAGCATCCAGCGCATCCAGAATGCCGTCCGCCCCAGGGTTGATTGCCATTGGTGAGATGTAGCTCCAGGCGACCACCCCCTCCTTGTCAATCACGAACAGTGCCCTCTTACAAACTCCGAGCTGGGACTCGTACGCTCCATACTGCCGTGCCACCGCCCCTTTGGGCTCGAAATCGGCCAGCAGGCTGAAGTGGAAATTTCGATCTTTGGCAAAGGCCTGATGACACCAGGCGCTGTCAACCGAGATACCCAGTAGCACCGCACCGTATTCTCTGAATGTGGGTAGCAACTGGTTGTACAAGGTCAGTTGGTCACCACACACCGAAGTCCAGTCAGCGGGATAAAACGCCAATATCACGGGATTTCCCTTTAGCTCACGCAGCGACAACTGTTGATCAGGGGTTGCGTGAAGAGTGAAGTCGGGCGCGACAGTACCGGCCGGCAGCGGACCCTGAACCAGGTCGCCATTGGTTTTTTGTGCATCATCGAACTCTAAAGTATTCATTGCTTGAACCTTGATAGATGGGTGGTTGGGACGTGCTCAGTGGGATGCGACGTGCCCGGCGGGATAACTCCATCCACCATCAAGGGGTTCAAAAAAGACAACGCTGCCTCGAACTCAGCCTGAGCCTGAGTGATTTCGGCAGCGAAACATTCACGTTCCGCATCAAGGAACACAAGAAGATCCGCCGTGTAATCGCGGAATTGGATTAGGCCAGGTTGGCAGGGGAATGGTCGGATTCGCTCTGGCTCACCAATGACTATAGTCGTTGATGACGCTTGCCGTAGTCGCTGAACGAATTTTCGGTACCCTCCAGTGCCAACAACACTCACGCGCTTATCTTGCTACCATTTCAGGCGGCGTTTTAACACGATGATTTTGGCAGCTATTTCGCCACTTCAGACAAATCTACATCTGCTTTCTGGACGACAACTGCTGCCCGTTACGACAAGCAGAAATCGACCAGAGGCAGACAATGAACCGCCTCCAGGTCGACATAATGAAGGTTGATATGGGAAATGCTCTGGACAAACGAATCGTTGTCATTAGCGCCGGCATCGTGGGCGCTTCGCTGGCGTATCATCTGGCTGATAAAGGCGCAGATATCACCTTGGTTGAGGCTGAAGGTATCGCGTCGGGAGTGATTGGAGGTTCACTCGCATGGATCAACATCCTATACGGATAACGTGACCCCATTGCAGCACTGCGCGGAGCAGCAATCAAAGATGCGGCTCGTGCAGCGATGGTGCTGTACTTAACGAATAGTCGAGATCGGTCTTCGGGAAGCTGAGCGGTAGCCTTTGCGAATATTGTCACTGACCGCTATTGGCCGAAAGCAGCCGATCGGCGCGCTGCATGTGTGAGGAACATTTCTTTAAGGGAAAACCCTCATTGTTGGGCCTACGTCACGCTACTAGCATGAACCTCGGCAATCGGCCCATTCGTAGGAGAAAACCCATGACTACCTTGCAGAGTGACGACAAGCGCCCCACTCCGGATCAGGCGGAGGACAATGCCTTTTTTCCCTCCCCATACTCGCTTAGCCAATTTACCTCGCCAAAATCTGATCTGAGTGATGCGGATTACGCTAATCCCTACCGAGGTGGCCGCTGGAAGATTTTGCTGATTGGCGCCGATGAGCGCTACTTACTGACCGACAACGGAACAATGTTTTCCACCGGTAATCACCCAGTCGAGACGTTGTTGCCCATGTATCACCTCGACAAAGCCGGTTTCGCGTTAGACGTTGCGACCCTGTCAGGCAATCCAGTGAAATTCGAGTTCTGGGCCATGCCTAGCGAAGATACCGAGGTAAAGGATTTCTACGCCAAATACCGTGAGCAGTTCAAAAAACCTTTGAAGCTGTGCGAAGTGGTTGAGAAGGCGCTGGGGCAGGATTCGGATTACATCGGCGTTTTCATACCTGGCGGGCACGGCGCGCTGATTGGATTGCCGGAGAGTGCCGACGTGAAAGCGGCTTTGCATTGGGCAATCACCAACGACAAATTTGTGATTTCCTTATGTCACGGCCCAGCAGCAATGCTCGCGGCGGGCATTGGTGAGTCAAGGAATTCCTACATATTCAACGGCTACAAGATCTGCGCATTTCCAGACAGTCTCGACGCAAAGACGCCCGACATAGGGTATATGCCTGGGCATCTGACGTGGAAATTTGGTGAGCAGTTGAAATCCTTGGGAGTTGAGATCATCAATCAGGATATTTCAGGTGCGACGCTCCAAGACCGCAAGTTGCTGACCGGCGACAGCCCATTGGCAGGCAACAATCTGGGCAAGTTGGCAGCTGAAGCATTGTTGAAAGAGGTTGCATCGGAGTGAGCGACGGGCCGGCCGAAACAGCGATGCGCGCTGCTCTGGAGATAGAGACGGCGCGCACGCTTGAATCAATCAAGAAATCCGTCAGGGGTTTCGCCACACCCTACGGTTATGATCGATTCGTGCTGTTTTCTGCATCGACGGCAAGTGAGGAAGTGGTTGAGCATATCTACTGGGTCGAAGGCGATTGGTTCGATAACGGTCAAGCGGTGGATGCCGAGACTTACGTTCGACATTGTCCGGTGACTCGTCACCTTTTGAATGCTCGGCAATCCTTCTTTTGGCAGAAAGAGCAGGTTAAGGGAGAAGAGCGTTACCGGATGATTCGTTCTCCAGGTGGACCAGGAATTCAGGGGTTGCAGGTGCCAGTTTTTGGCCCACAGGGGCTTGAGGGCGCAATGAGCTTGGGGGGGGAGCCGGTGGATGGGAGCGCGCGGGTGCGCTTGGGACTCAGCCTGGTTGCGACGGCCGCTTTTTTCGCGGCTCGGCGGTTGCTTGAGGCGCCATTGGACGAAGCGTTAAGAACCCTTTCCCCGCGAGAGCGCGAAGTCATGGAATGGACGGCTGCCGGAAGACGGCAAGCGGATATTGCAGCGACTCTCGGTTTGTCGGAGCGTACAGTTGAAAATCACCTGCGCTCAGCACGCCGACGTCTGGGCGTGACAACGACAGCACAAGCCATCAGGATGGCCATTCGTAACGGCGAGATCGATGGGTAAGGACGCGGCAAGATCGAGTGCTAGACGGTTTGGACTTCCAAGTAATTTCCTCATCAACTGATTGAGTGTCCACTGTTGGCCGCAAGACGCCACTCCCGAGCGCCTGCTTTTGGCCGATAGCTGCCAGCCAAAGTCAACTATTTCCAACTCAGCGCAGGCATTACACGGGATGGCATTGGATTTTCTCCAGACGTCATTCGAAGCCGTTCTTTCGCCATCTTCGCGTCCGGTGTTCAAAATATCTCGTGGCACGCTCTTCAATTTTGATGAGCGATGGAATTCACCAGTACTGAATTCCATCCGGTCATCGCGGCCCCCGCACCTGACTCAAGTGTGGCGCTGAACCAGTGATCACAAATACCAGCGATACTCCCGCGCACTGATCTCCTGCATGAATGCCAGGTGATCCTGACGCTTGTTCTCGCAATACACGTCGACGAACTCGGCGCCCAGTCCCGCACGCAGTTGCGGCTGAAGCTGCAAGGCGCGCACCGCGTCGAGGATTTCAGTGGGGAAAGCGATGCCGCTGTTGCGATCGTCGTTAAGGGGCGGGATCGGCTCCTTGCCGGTTTCCAGACCATGTTCCAGACCCACCAGAATTGCCGCCAGCACCAGATACGGGTTGGCGTCGGCGCCGGCCAGCCGGTATTCGATGCGCAGGTTTTTCGTGTCCGATTCGGGAATGCGCAGGCAGGCGTCGCGATCCTCGTAACCCCAGCTCGCCTTGGTCGCAGTGTTCACCGTGCCACTCAGGCGGCGCATGGCGTTCTGGTTCGGGGCGAAGATCGGCATGCTGTGCGGCAGCAGATCCAGGCAACCGGCCACCGCATGGCGCAGCGCTTGCTGGTGATTGGCGGCCAGCAGGTTATTGCCAGCGGCGTCATACAGGCTGACATGCACGTGCATGCCGCTGCCCGGATGCTCCACGTACGGCTTGGCCATGAAACTGGCGCGGAAGCCGTGCTTGAGCGCGACTCCACGGGTGCTGCGACAGAACAGCGCCGCCCAGTCCGCAGCGCGCAAGCCGTCGTCCAGATGGCCAAAGTTGATTTCGAACTGGCCCGGGCCTAGCTCTGCGGTAATCACAGTGGCGTCGATACCCTGGGTTCGCGTTGCTTCCACCATTTCGTCGAGCACCGGGGCGAAACGCGACAGACGCTCGATGTGCATGTTCGGCTGATCATCGGCATCATCGGTCAGTTCGTCGCGGGGGAATTGCGGCAGGCCGTCACGTAGTTTTTTGTCGAACAGATAGAACTCCAGTTCGAAGGCCACCACCGGGTGAATACCCTTGGCTGCCAGTCTATCCAGCACTTTCGCCAATACCTCGCGGGGTTCGAATTCGATCGGTTTGGCGGTGCCGTCGGAGGTGATCAGCATCTGCCCCAGCGGCTGCGCTTCCCAGGTCACGGGCTTCAAAGTGCCGGGCACCAAGCGGCGCACGGCGTCCGGGTCGCCGTCGTTGAAGCAGTAATCACCAATCTTGAACAGACCGCCCTGCACGCCGAGCAGCACGCAGTTCTGCGGCAGCTTCAGCGCGCTGCCCGCCGCGACTTTTTCGAGCATGTCGACCGGATAACGTTTGCCGTAGAAGTGCCCAGGGATGTCCAGAGAAATCAGGTCGACATAACGCACCTCGGGGTAGCGTTGGCGAAACGCGCGCACTTCGGCGAGCAGGTCAGAGCAGACAGCGTCCATCGTGTTCATCCTTTGTTGTTATCAGGTGTAGACCCACAGCACGCGGGTGAGCTGCCCGGTGAGGTTGCCGTAGCGACAATGGGTGTGACTGTCGAATTGAAAGCTGTCACCGGCCTTTAAGGTCACCGGCTCGTCGTCGTTGCCCAGCCACAAGGTCAGTTCTCCTTCGAGCACGTAACCGCCCTGCTCCGAGCTGTCGCTCATGTGCCGGTCGCCACTGCTTGCGCCGGGTTCCAGATGACTTTCGAGCATGGAGAACGAGGCACGCATCTGCGGCGACACCAGAATGTCGGTGATGCCGTTGGCGTAATACAGCGTGCGGCGTTCGTCCGGACGGGTGACCCACGGAACTTGCTTGGCTTTGGGCAGGCTGTAGAAATAGGTGGTCGGCACGCCGAGGGTTTCGCTGATCGCGGTGAGGTCGGCCACGGTCGGGCGCGACAGCCCACGTTCGACCTGCGAGAGGAAGCCCACCGAACGGCCGATCTTGTCGGCCAGATCCTTGAGGGTGTATTTCTTGTGCTTGCGCAGGTCGTGGATCAGGATCGCCAGCGCGGCGATTTCTTCTTGCTTGTTCATGGTCAAAATCTCATCAAATGCTGTCGCGCAGCCGATACCAGGCCTTGCCGATAGCCTCCAGCGGTGCTGCGAAGTGCTTGCCGCCGGGGAAACGGCCATTGCTCAGGCCCTGGTACAACGCCAATTCATCCGCCTCGCCGAGAATCGCGTCGGACACCGCACGGGCGGCGGCCAGTGTCGGCAGCACGCCGTGGCCCGAGTAGCCTTGCAGCCAATAACGATTGCCCTCGCCGCCGATATCCGGCGTACGGTTCATGGTCAGATCGATATGCCCGCCCCAAGCGAATTCCACCTCTACACCTTTAAGCTGCGGAAACACGCGTTCGAGAAACGGCCGAGTCGCCGCCGCAATGTCCTTGGGCATGCCGCCCAGATAGGTGCAGCCGCCCCCGAACAACAGACGGTTGTCGGGGGTACGACGGAAGTAATCGAGGACGAACTGGTTGTCGGTCACGCAGACATTGCTCGGCAGCAGCGCGGTGGCTTGCTCCGGGGTCAGTGGCGCAGTGGCGACTTGATAAGTGCCGACCGGCAGGATGCAGCTGGAGAGTTGCGGGTCGAGCTCATCGAGATAGGCGTTGCAGGCCAGCACCAGCACGTTGGCCTTCACCGAACCGCGCTCGGTATTGACCCGGAAACCGCTGCCCTCCTGCTGATAACTCAACGCTTTGCTTTGCTCATGAATACGCCCGCCGGCCCGCTCGATGGAGGCGGCCAGCCCGAGGGCGAGTTTCAGTGGATTGAGGTGTGCGCCTTCGGCGTCAAAGAGCCCCGCCTGATAACGATCGCTGGCGACCCACTGCGGCAAGTCTTCACGAGGAATGAACTGCAGACCGTCATGGCCCCATTTGTGACTGGCTTCGTGTTGCCATTCAGTCAGCAGGCTGACCCGACGCGGCATCACCGAAGTCCACAAATGGCCGGGGCGATAGTCGCAATCGAAACCATACCGTTCGGGCAATTCACGCAGCTCCTGCGCGGCCCAACGCATGCCGTCCCACAGACGCCGGGCGCGCTCATGGCCGAGCGCTGCTTCCAGTGGCGGCATGTCGCACGACCAGCCCAGAATCGCCTGCCCGCCATTACGCCCCGAGGCAGCCCACGCCACGCGACTGGCTTCCAGCACGGTGACGCGCTTGCCGGCCAAGGCTAGACGCAGCGCGGTGTGCAACCCACTGAAACCGGCGCCGATGATCACCACGTCGGTGTCGTGCTCACCTTCCAGCGCCGGTCTTTTGCTGAGAATACCGGCGCAACTGTGAGCGTAATAACTGGCGACATGCTGCTGGGATTGCTGAAACATTCGGCGCCTCATGAAATTTATTTCTTATAATTTCATGAAAATCTACAGAACAAATTTCATATCGGCAACCGACAACTGTTTCACTCACACAGATCAGTGCTCCAGCGCATAACGCCGGCAATGCTCCAGATAACCTTTCTCATGTTTGCCAACCAACTGCACAACACTGGTCCACAGCCACGACGGCGCATCCAGCGTCTTCGAGCGACACGCTTGCAGTTCACGCATCCATGAAGCCCGAGTGCTCATGTCCATCTGCCGGGCATGGGCCAGCCCCACGACGCGGGCCAGATAACCGGCGGCGAGCATCGCGTCGGTCTGGCTCAACTGATCCAGTTCCAGTTTCATGTCTTGAGGCAGCAGTTCGCGGATGAAGAAGCCATGGTCGAGCACCCGTGTGGCGATCATCCGATTGCCCAGGCCCGGCGAGAGAAAACGTGCACCTTCGACCACGCGTTTGCCGTTGTCGCGAGGCATCGCGGCGCGGGCCACCCGAGGTGCGGCGGCGGCAATCGCTTCCTTGATATCCAGCAGACAATATTCCTGATCATCGCCCTCGCCCACACCGAGTAGCACCGCATAACGCTTGAGTCCCAGCGAGCTGCAGCCTTTGACCCAATAGGCCGAGTCGAGCATTTTCACTCGGTCGTCCTTTGAGCGGCCCTTCAGGGACGTCACCAGCGTATGGACGTCAGGCGTGGCGCAAAGGGTCTTCAGCGCGCTGCGCTCTTCCCGTGACAGCGACCAGAAATGCTTGCCCAGTGGAATGGTCGGTTTGGTGCTTTCAATGCGCTCCTGGGCCAGATGCTTCCAGGTGCGCTGCACCGCGCTGCGCATGCCGGCCTTGACTTGCGCGGGTCTTGGCGGCTCTTTGTCGACATCATCTTCGAACGCCTGCTCATAGCCGCGCATCATCTCTTCGAGCATCCGTGCCGTGGCCACGCCGGGTAGATCCGAACCACGGGCGGCGGTGGCCAAGGACAGCGCCAGACGCACCAGATCATGCGCGGGGTTGCCGATAACGGTTTGGTCGAGGTCGCGGATATGAATGTCGATGCGCCCTTTCAGATCGCCGGTCGGCCCGAGATTGCCGGCGTGACAATCGCCGCAGATCCACACCGCCGGCCCTTTCGGCAGACTGCGCCCGGGCTGGCTGTGCAGCCACTCATAAAACTGCACCGTACTGCCACGGACATAGGCGTGGGCGGAGCGAGCCATTTTCAGATTGCGCAGTTGCGACAGCGGTTCAAGACGTGCGGAGGGCCGTGGGGTTTTCATGGACGCTTCTTGCAGTGAATGTGTCCTGTTGACCGCCCGTCACGAGCAAATGTTTCAAAGTATTACAAAGGCAACTCAACCCGCGCCAGCAAGCCACCGCTGCTGCGATTGCTCAAACTCAGTTCGCCGCCCTGCTCGCGCACAATCGCCCGCGCCGCCGACAGCCCGAGCCCGACACCACCGGTATCCCGGTTGCGCGAGGTTTCCAGGCGAAAAAACGGATCGAATACCCGCTGCAACGACGCTTCGGGAATCCCCGGCCCGTTGTCAGTGATGTCGATGCACACGCTGTAGCCGTCGCTGCTCAGAGCGATAGCTGGCTGCTGCGCGTACTTCTCCGCGTTTTCCAGCAGATTGACGATCACCCGCTTGATCCCCAGCGGGCGGCCCTCGTAGACCAGATGCGCCGGGCCGTGAAAATCGATGGCGATGTTCTGGTCGCGGTAGTCGTCGATGATCGTCTGCAGCAATTCCGAGAGGTCGAACGCGGTGCTTTGCTCCGGCTGAGTGTCTTCCCGAAAGAACGCCAGTGCCGCGTTGATCATCGACTGCATTTCTTCGATGTCGCGGATCAGTTTGCCCTGATGATCAAGGTCTTCCATGAACTCGCTGCGCAGGCGCATCCGGGTCAACGGTGCGCGCAAGTCGTGGGAAATCGACGCGAGCATGTGCGTGCGTTCGCTGATGTAGTGCTGAATCTGCGCCTGCATGGTGTTGAAGGCGATGATCGCCTGGCGGATCTCGTCGGGGCCTTCGACTTTGATCGGCGGCGCACGCAGATCACCGCCAAAACGCCGGGCGGCGCTGGCAAAGCGTTGCAGTGGCTTGGCCAGTTGCTGCGTGGCCAGCCAGGCCACCAGCACGGTGGCGATCAGGCCGAGGGCGATGATGATCGCGATGCGTGTGCCGATGTCCAGGCCCCAGGAGCGTTCGGGCGAAGAGAACAACAGCCAACTGGCATCCGGCAGTTGAATCAACGCCGCATAGCGCGCCAGCGGACTGCCGGTCGGCCAGTCAGCGGGATTGAACACCCGAATGTCTCGCTCATCGCCCAACAACTGATGCAACCCCGACGTCTTGTTAGCGATGAGCTGCGTACCACCCGCTGGCAATCCGAGTTCGTCGCGTTGCGCACTCCACGTCACCTCCTGCGTCGGGCCGGTTGCCGCGTGCGCCAGTTGCGCGCGTAGAGGCGCCGGTGCAGCCTCGATCACTTTGACGGTCGCGGCGATCTGCTCCAGCAACCCGGTGCGTTCAATCGGCGGCCGCGCCCAGGTCCCGGCAACCTCCACGAACAGGAAATTGAGTGCCAGCGACGCGAGCATGGCCGCGACGATGGTCAGCGCGATCCGCCGACTCAGCGGATCACGGCGCAGTAATCGACGGATCATGCGCGACTGACCTTGGCGGTGAACATGTAACCGCCATTGCGCACAGTGCGGATCAGATCAGGACGTTTGCTGTCCGGCTCGATCTTGCGCCGCAGGCGGCTGACCTGCACGTCGATGCTGCGATCAAAGGCGTCGTGGCCCTGACCGCGAGACAGGTCGATCAATTGTTCGCGGGTAAGAATGCGCTGCGGGTGTTCGAGAAACACCACCAGCAGATCGAACTCACCTCCGGACAGCGGAATCATCACGTTTTCCGGGGAGCGCAGCTCGCGACAGGTGATATCCAGATGCCAACCGGCGAAGGCGATCACCGGCCGCGAGGGTTCACTCGCCGGGCTGACCTGTTCACCGGCGCGACGCTGCACGGCGCGCAGGCGCGCCAGCAGTTCACGCGGGGCGAACGGTTTGGTGACGTAGTCATCGGCGCCCAGTTCGAGGCCGACAATCCGGTCGCTCAACTCGCCCATGGCGGTCAGCATGATGATCGGAATGCCCATCTGCGCGCGCACTTTCTGGCACAGGCTCAGGCCACCTTCGCCGGGCAGCATCAGGTCGAGAATGATCGTGTCCGGGCGCTGCTGCGCAATTGCCGCCCACATCGCTGCGCCGTCGGCGGCCACATCGACCTCGTAGGCATGCTGGACGAAGAACTTCTTCAGCAGGGCGAGAATTTCCACGTCATCGTCGACGATCAGCAGTCTGCTCACGGGCACAGGATCCTCAGGCCAAAAAAGAACGCATCTAAAACTATTCTGGCGGGCGGGTCATATATTTCAATCGAGCAACATTCCGTCGTCCCTGACATCAAGCGGACATCCTGCGGCAAAACCCCTCAGGCACCCTGCACGCCATCGACAACCGGGGGGCTTTCAATGAGCGCATTGCACAACCGTTATACCGCCGAGGGCCACGACGCCCGCTATCCGTTGATTCTCAGCCAGCGCACCAGCGCGCCCGAGCAGGATACGCCGCTGTTGTTCCAAGAGTTCTGCCTGGGCCTGTCAGATGATCAAAGCCGTATCGTCCTGCGCCGCTATTTCGAGCAGTACGGCCCCAGAGATTCGCAATGGGTTGAGTACGTGCATTCGATTCCGGTCGCTGACCTCATCCAATGGATCATGAGCCACGGCCGGCTGCACATCGAGTGCTCGGACAACACCCCGCCACTCTCCTCCCCCATCACAGCCTGCGCTTGAACCACGCGGGGCAACAGCGCAAAACAAGGATTCGCATGATCAGAAGCCATTGCTTGATGTCGGTGCTGTGTTCGGCGTCCCTCAGCCTGTCGGCCTGCAGCAGCAAAACCGTCGAACCGCAGAAGTACACGGGATTCCTGCACGATTACAGCGTGCTCAGCGAGCGCCAGTCGCCATCCGGGCAGACGGTGCTGGGTTGGGTCAGCCCGGCGCTAGCGCGGGGGCGTTACACCCAGGCCTATCTGGCGCCCAGCCAGTTCTACCCCAGCGCTGTACCGACCGAGCGGATCCCGCTGAGCACGCTGTCCGGCGTCACCGACTACTACGACGCCGCGCTCAGGCTGGAACTGGGCAAGGTCATGCACCTGGTATCGCAACCCGGCCCGAAAACCCTGACCGTCAGACCGGCGATCACCCGCGTCGCCGCCAGCACCCAGGGCCTGCGCTTTTATGAATGGCTCCCGGTGACGCTGGTTGCCGCTGGCGTGAGCACCGCCACCGGCATCCGCGACCAGGACAGTGAAATCACCACCGAAGTCTCGTTCGAAGACGGCTCCACCGGCGAAGTGGTCGCCGAAGTCGTGCGCAAGGGCATCGGGCTGCCGCTGGAAAACGACCAACAGGTGCTGACCGCCGATGACGTCAAAGCGGTGCTGGACGGTTGGGCCAGTGATCTGGGCAAGTCGTACGCGGCGATTCGCAAATAGTCATGTGACAGGACCTACTGCTTTTCGGCGTAGGCCCGAAAACACGGCGCTGCGCTGGCCAGCAGTTAATCTGGTCCACGGTTAGCAAAAAAAGCACCTCAGGTGCTTTTTTGCGGTATTTGTGGCCGGGAAACGAACTATGGTTTAGCTGCTGTTTCCTGCCTTTTTACTCAATCCAGTCTTCAAGTTCTTGGCGCTCTTCAACGTAAGGAAATGCGTGCATGGCGTCGAGTAATACGCGACGGTGCTCGCTGACAACACTAAGCTCTGTTTCCAGACACCCTACGTCTGTGAACCGCTCCATAATCGCGTCACACGTCGCGTAATGCGCTGGAAGATTGCTTTCGAACCTTTCAAGAAATTGCGTTAATGCCGAGCTGGCAAGCTCGCTCCTAAGCTCGTCGTACTTTGATCCCTGGAAATCCTTGAATCCTTCAGTAAGCGTTTCCCTCAAATCGTACGAGATATTCAATAAAAGACAGTCGGAAGGAAACAGCTTTATCAGCCTGGCTGAGTGTTCTGCCCCCACCCAACTGTCCGCCTCTCCCAGATAATTCAGTACACGTGGCACATGAGGCACCATGGCCGCAAACCAATCATCCAGCAAATGCTTTGGAGCCTGATCCAGCAGGAGACTCCAGGCCGTCGGCATGAACCCGCCATTATTTCGGATTTTATGCTCAAGAAGCTGCTCAAAAATCTCTTGAGGAAATTGGCCGACCAAGTTCGCTACATACCCGTAGACCTTCGAATCGTCCGAATCACTTGTGATATGTGCCCAAGCCTTTTTGAACAGCTTGTGCGAAGGATCGCAAACGATGGTTTCTATAATCGACTCCCAGACATTATCGTTACAGCCATGAGCGCCGACTTGATAGAGAACTCCGGGACTTCCCATGTAAATCATTAATGCGCGATCAATGAGGGCTGCCTCAAAGCTCTCGAAGTTATGACCGGCAGGTATTTTCCCCAATGGAAAGACCAGATCCAGCACTTCTTGAGGAACATGCGGCCGAGTAACCGCTGCGGCTTGCAACCACTTCTGATCGCTCCGTTTTGCGCGCAAGTGACAAAGAAGTAATTTCCGGTCATCGACGCTCAGATCGTTCCAGCGATCCACCATTTCCACCACAACTCTCAATTGCGCGCCTGTTCCCTGTACGTTGAACAGTCGTTGCAAGCGCGGGCGGCGTAAGTCGACCGATGAAGTGGTTCCGCTGATCAACAAATCGGTGACGGCCATGGCGTAGTCGCTGGGCATCACTTTCAATGCCGAGCGCTCAACCAGGCCGATCCAGCTGTCGAGTATTCTTATGAAGTCCGCCTGGGAAAGTGATTTCGTTGCTTTCTCGACAGCCCCATATAGTTGCGAGTCTCTCATGTTGACGCTTTCGGGGAAGGCGGCCAGAACGTCCGGTAAAACACTGGAGAACAAATCCCAGGGCACGGGATTGTCGTATCCGTTGTCCTCGGTCTTCAACAGACTCTTTATCATGGTCGAGGCAGCAGCCGGGAGTTTGGAAAACTGCTTCAAACCGCTCAGTAAATCGGCTTTTCTCGCAGCACCGCACTCCTGCCAGACTTCGATGGCTCCTTCCAGTGCTGCCTGCGCTACCGCTGGATGCTGATCGGAGAAAATCTTCTTCAAAACTTCCTGATCATCACCGTGAATACTGCTGAGCCAGAGTTTGGCCGCTTTTGCCCTGAGCAAACCCAAGTCATAGCCAAGCAAACGCAGCATTACCGGCGCCGAAAGCTTTTGCCGGTCGCCTTCCAGATAGCACAACGTCTTCCAGGCATTTTCGGCACTGACCACCGTGGCCGTTTTGCTGCTGAAAACGGCTACGTAGTCGGCAACTTCACTCCACTCGTAGGATTCGTAAAAACGTCCTTCGAGCACATTGTTTTCTCCGGCAGGCAACGCTGCCTGGCCCTGTTCCCACATCACATGCGAAAGGTTTAGAAAGGAAACCTTGTTGACCCAACTGCCAAAATTTTTCCTCTGCTCCTCAGAAATGTCATCCAGCGAATGAAGAAGAA
This sequence comes from Pseudomonas sp. B21-051, assembly GCF_024748795.1. NCBI lineage: Bacteria > Pseudomonadati > Pseudomonadota > Gammaproteobacteria > Pseudomonadales > Pseudomonadaceae > Pseudomonas > Pseudomonas sp. B21-051. Next base: position 2,938,128 of record NZ_CP087166.1, on the reverse strand, counting down.
AATCGAAGCAAGCATCTTTGGTGGACAGGTATCTGGATTCCATCCCCTCAACCGCCAGCTCGATGACATTCGTCCCCCGGCTGGCCAATCTCAAGACCAGATAAATCCAGTGCAGAGCAACCGCCGCAGATTTTGAGGTTTCGAATGACAGCGAAAACAATGCTCTGGTGGTGAACTCCATCAGTGTTCTGGCGCCGGAAGACGTCGGTCCCTTCGCTGAGCACTCGGCTGCTGAGCGGTAAAACGGGTGAGAAAAGTTGAATCGCTCTACACTCGTTTCCACGATGATGCGACGACGCTCAAGTTTGTCGAGCAACGACGCGTTTTCTGGTGAAAGCTCCAGACGATGGTACTGTTCGATTTCAGGAACAGGTCGATTGAACATCGCACCAAAACTGATGGAAGTTCCCAGATAGCTGGCGATGGCATATCGTTTGTCAGTCCCGTCACCCTGCAATACGTATTTCAGATCCCTTAATGAACAAGCATCATTCTGGGAGGTGGCGACCGCCAATGCCTGCAAAATCGTCCCAAACCCTTCGTCATTCAGGGCCGACGCCAAGGACTGCGAATCTTCGCGAGCAAGACGAATAGCCTCCTGCAAGTCTGCAACATCTCGCAATCGGTAATGCCATGATGCCAAGTGCATCAGACAACCTGGCTCTATATCCAGCGTTCCGCTCTGCAATGCCGTCAGGATGTTGGTGAATAGAATGTCCGGCATTGAAAACTGTTCGCGCAGATCAACCCAGAGCTCAGCCAGAAATGTTTTATCCAGTTTGCCCAAGTCATGCCATTTGAATTGGCCCAGGCTCGAATCTTCAAGCCGCGCAGCGCCAGCAAATTGCAGAAGCCGGTCTTGCACCTGTGACACGATCAGTTTTCGTGTTGGTGATAACTTCGTTGACAGCTGTCTGAGCATTGCCAGTGTCCGCCCCGGGTCGGCAGACACATAGGAACCGCCCAAAGGATCGTCCACCACGGCCAACCGCTCACCAGGCGCCGTGTCCAGCAAGAAACGCTCTATCTCTTCAAGATTGCTGCTCAGTTTTAATTGATACCCTGCCTCTTCGAACTCGGCTGCCACCCAACGCCCTGCATTGGTCTTACCCACCCGTGGTGCGCCAGAAAGCAGCAAAATATTGTTATCCGAGAGTTCCTGTACCCACTCTTCCTCACAACCACGACGCACATAATCCTTGGGCCTGATTTGTTCCGGAAGGTGCTCATTGAGCGCAAGCAGCAACTCCGGGAAAACATTGCTCCTGCTCTCCTTGCCGTTTTTGATGATGGCTATAAGTCTCGTCGTGAGTATTTCGCATCGATCAAGAGGCACCCTCAGTTTTCGCATCCTGCTCTCGCAAGAGGACTGCATCTCATCATCCAGTACTTTTTCGAGAATGATGACCCGAGTCAGACTCGCCCTGAACTGATCGACTTTTACTTTGTTCAAAAAGGTCTTTAGATGTTTCGCTCTTCCAGCGCTAAGCTCCTTATCGTCGGATTCCAGCGTTTGCACACAGGCGATCAACTCACTTTTCAGTTCGTTGGCTATCTCTCTGGAAAGCTTTTTGTCATGTGCCTCCCACGTAGCGCCTGCACCTCTGCAGAGCAGAGACACCTTGTCGGTGCACCGACCGGTAGCGACGAAGACGACCGTTGTCTGCGGGTCGGTGCACACACGCTCAAGCAAGGAGTTACCTGGCGTCCGTTCCTCAAAGTGTACTAACCAGTCAGCGAGTACCGAGAGCGTTACATCCTCCTTACTGCCCTTGACCTGAATCTCTATGGTTTTGAGAACGCTGTCAGACGCGACCTGCAGTTTTGCGTCTTCTCCGGCTTCGGGTTCGATAAACAGTTCTACACCGGTGGTTTGTGCATAACGCAGGAACACCTCCGCACACACCTTATCTTGAAAGTCGTATTTCTTTGGCCCTAGGATTGCGATCGACATGATTCTTCCTTAAATCGAACGGCATCAATTTGCGGTAGTTCGGGTTGGCGGGATGAGTGAGCAGTAAAATCTCTCAAGAAGTCTGCGGCCCCTGCGTCTCGACAATCGTGCGCAATGGCTCTGCATTCGCCAACATCCCGTGACACATCAAATTCAAAACGTTACGCATATGCCTTGCATGCGCTTCTCTGTCCGGTGCCGCTTCCGTCGCCAGACGAATAAACGCCATATTCGCGTACTGGTTGAACAACGTCGCCGCCACGTCCAGATCGACCGTCGCCCGCACCTTGCCCTGCGCCTGAAAATGTCCGAGCAGCGCCTTGGTCTCCTCGATCACCGCCGCATTCCATGGGCTCAACGCCAGCGCCAGTTCACCTGTCAGCAGAAACGGCGCCAACTCACGCCACAACGAGGCCGGCATCGCTTGCAGTTGGTAGTCAGTCATCAAGCCTTCGAACTCGCACAACGCCTCCAGCGGATCACTGTCGTCGTCGAGATTGGCCCTGGCGTCGCGCATGGCCTGCTCGTCCGGCTGCTTGAGCAAGGCCAGCAGAATCTCCTGCTTGCCACCGAAATAATTGACCACCGTCGGCGCGGAAACCCCGGCCTGGTTGGCGATCTGCTCCAGCGTGGTCGCGCCGAAGCCGTTGCTGATGAACAGCTCCAGCGCTGCCTGCGCGATGACTTCCCTGCGCTGTTCCTTTTGCCGTTCTCTGAGCCCGCTCATGGTGCTGATGTCCTGTCTTGCTGATCGGCGTCAGCCTACGGATTTCTTTTTTCACCGACAAATATTTTCTTTACAAAAATATTTTTAAGTGACAAATATTAACCGTGCACCGCTGGAATGAACGCGCACCCACTTGCCCCGTTTCTCTGGAGAACCGCCATGTCCGCCGAACTCGATCCGACCCGCAGCACCCGCGATTACCAGGCCGCCGACGCCGCCCACCACATTCACGCGTTCGTCGATCAGAAAGCCCTCAACGAGGAAGGCCCGCGGGTGATGGTCAGCGGTGATCGCCTCGCGCTGTGGGACAACGACGGTAATCGCTACCTGGATGGCATGTCTGGCCTGTGGTGCACCAACCTCGGCTACGGACGCAAGGACCTGGCCGCTGCCGCGACCGCGCAGCTGCAACAACTGCCCTACTACAACATGTTCTTCCACACCACTCACCCGCAGGTGATCGAGCTCTCCGAGCTGTTGTTCAGCCTGCTGCCCCAGCACTACAGCCACGCGATCTATACCAACTCCGGCTCGGAAGCCAACGAAGTGCTGATCCGCACCGTGCGCAAGTTCTGGCAAGTGATGGGCCAGCCCGAGAAGAAAATCATGATCGGCCGATGGAACGGCTACCACGGCTCGACCCTGGCTGCGACGGCGCTGGGCGGCATGAAATTCATGCACGAAATGGGCGGCACCATCCCTGACGTGGCGCACATCGACGAGCCGTACTGGTTCGCCCACGAAGGCAACCTCAGCCCGGAAGAATTCGGCCTGCGCGCCGCACGGCAACTGGAAGACAAGATCCTCGAACTGGGCGCCGACAAGGTCGCTGCGTTCGTCGCCGAACCGTTTCAGGGTGCCGGCGGCATGATCATTCCGCCCGCCACCTATTGGCCGGAAATCCAGCGCATCTGCTGCAAATACGATGTGCTGCTCTGCGCCGACGAAGTCATCGGCGGTTTCGGTCGCACCGGCGAATGGTTCGCGCATCAGGCCTTCGGTTTTGAACCGGACACCCTGTCGATCGCCAAAGGCCTGACCTCCGGCTACATCCCTATGGGTGGGTTGATCCTGTCGCGACGCATGGCCGAGGCGCTGGTGGAAAAAGGCGGCGTGTTCGCTCACGGCCTGACCTACTCCGGTCACCCGGTGGCGGCTGCGGTGGCGATTGCCAACCTCAAGGCGCTGCGCGACGAAGGCGTGGTCACTCAGGTGAAAAACGACACCGGCCCGTACCTGCAAAACTGCCTGCGCGAAGTGTTCGGCAACCATCCGCTGGTGGGTGAGGTTCAGGGCGTGGGGCTGGTGGCGGCATTGCAGTTCGCCGAAGACAAAGCCACCCGCAAGCGCTTTGCCAACGAGAACGACATCGCCTGGCGCTGCCGCACGATTGGTTTTGAAGAAGGCCTGATCATTCGCTCGACGCTGGGCCGGATGATCATGGCCCCGGCGCTGATCGCCACGCGTGCAGAGCTGGATGAACTGGTCGACAAAACACGGATCGCCGTGGATCGCACCGCCCGCGAGTATGGCGTGCTGTAACGCTTAAACCCTGTGGGAGCTAGCCTGCTAGCTCCCACAAGGGCACTCGGTTGAACTCAGCACATCGGCTCAATCCGGCCCGGTTGATCCTGCCCATCATCAGATGACCTTCCCTGATTGTCGGTCCCTCACGATGGCTCCCTCGACACCACGCTTTGCACTGTTGGCCCTGCTTTGCGCAGTGACCGACACTGTTTTCGCCAGCGACGTCTTCAACGACGCCAAAACCGAAGTGCTCAGCCGCAACTTCTACCTGAGCAACGACTACCGCTCACCCTCTCCCTCCGGCAAAAACTATAAACAGGAATGGGCCCAGGGCTTTATCGGCACGTTCACCTCCGGCTACACGCCAGGCACTGTCGGGTTCGGCATTGATGCCCATGCCTTTCTCGGCCTGAAACTCGATGGCGGCAAAGGTCATTCCGGCACGGGTCTGTTGCCGGTCGACAGCAATGGTCGCAGTGAACCGAACTACTCCAGCGCTGGCGGCGCGTTCAAGCTCAAGGTTTCGCGAACTACCCTCGCGTTCGGCGAGATGACCGTGGAAACGCCGGTGTTCGACACCTCGGACAAACGCCTGCAACCGGAATACGCCAAAGGTTTGCTAGTGAACAGTCGTGAAATCGACAACGTTAACTTCACAGCCGGACACTTCACCGCATTCAAGAATCAGGACAGCTCTTCGAGCCACGGCGATTTTTCCAGTTACGGCGCCACTACCGAGGCTGGCGGAATCAGTTTTCTCGGCGCCGATCTGTTCGGTGACAGTCCGGTGGGTGGATCGCTTTACGCCTCGGACCTGACTGACACCTGGCATCAGTACTACGCCAATCTGCATTTCAAACAGTCCGGCCTGTTGCTCGATGGCAATCTCTACCACACCCGCGATACCGGTCGGGCGCTGGCCGGCGCCATCGACAACACAGCGTTCAGCTTGTCCGGCAAGTACAGTTTCGGTCCACACGCGGTCATGCTCGGCTGGCAACGTATCAATGGCGACACGCCGTTCGATTTCGTGGGCGGCGACTCGATCTACCTCGCCAACTCGATCAAATACGCCGACTTCAACGGCGCCGGCGAACGCTCCTGGCAAGCACGCTACGACCTCGACCTTGGCGCCTTCGGCATCCCTGGCCTGACTTTCATGACCCGCTACGTCTCCGGCGACCACATCGACGGCACCCATGCACCCAAGGGCGGCGCGTACAACCCGTTCGATGCCGAGACTGGCGACTATCAGCCGCAGCAAGGCGCTGGCGGCAAACATTGGGAACGGGATATCGATCTGAAATACATCGTGCAATCGGGTGCGGCGAAGGATCTGTCGGTGCAGCTTTCACATGTATCGCACCGAGCGAATGAGGCACAGGCCGGGGATGATATCGACCGGATTTATGTGGTGATTCAGTACCCGTTGGGGTTTTGACGGCCTGTAATTAAACCCAGACTCAGACCCGATGTCGCCCTACGAATCCATCGACTGGAAAACCAATTCCCTGTGGGAGCGAGCCTGCTCGCGAAAGCGGCGGATCAGTCGACATAGACGTTGAATGACTTACCGCATTCGCGAGCAAGCTCGCTCCCACAGGGGATTCAGTGCGTCGTGGATGCTGCGGTAATTGGCGGAAGGCAGCCGGAGTCGAACCTGCCCGGGAACGGATGCCGTCCCCAACCGGGTTTGAAGCCCGGCCGCGCCACCGGGCGCGATTGCCTTCCTTTGAACTCAGGGTGCGTCGGCACTGGCCAGCGCGTTGTCGTGGCGGATCACCCGGGATTCGCCGATGCGCCGGGTCAGGCCGAGGCGGTCGAAGTATTCCAGGTACTGAATACAGCGTTTGCGTCCCAAGCCTAGCGCATCACGGAAGGTTGTCACCTGGATCGACGGATTTTCCTGCTCCAGTTGCAACAGAATGTCGGCCATGCGCCGCAGTTGCACGTCGCTCAGGAACAGATCACGCACCACTTGATGCATCAATCCCAAGCGCGCCAGTTTGCGCAACAGCAGGCGCACCATGGCATGCTCCACGCCCAACACGTTGGCGACATCACGTACCCACGGCGGATCAAACCCGGCCTGTTCGAACAGCGGCTGCATACGCTGCCACAGGGTTTCGTCTTCGGCATTCAAACGCACCTGATGATCGGGCAGATGCAACCACGGCCCGCTGGCGTTGATCGATCCGGCGGCGCGCAGTTCTTCCAGCAGGCTGACGAAAGTCGAGCGCTCCAGCGCCAGACCACTGAAGCGGCGCAGGCGATCGCGATCCGGCCCCATCTGGTCCGGTTCCAGCTCGTGCAGTTTCGCCAACTGCTCCAACAGGGTGAACTTCAACTGCCCCCAGCGCTGCACGTTGAACAGCACCGGCCCTTGGCGGGTGTCGATCAGGCGCACGTTGGCTGGTAGCGCCCAGTCTTCACGCTGACGATTGAATTGACGCTCCAGCCGTTGCGGATGGAGGCCGCCAGCGCTGTGGTCAAGCAGCAGTGGTAACGCTTGTTCAAGACTGTCGCTGCCGGCCAGGGCCTGCAGTTGCGCCAGCCGTTCCGGGCTGCGGCGCTGGCGGGCCGGGGCGAACGGGTCGAGTACTTGACCGCCACCGAGGGTGCGTTGCGCGCTCTGGTCACGCAGGATCAGGCGATCGCCCTTCACCGCGTGCACCGGGGCGTTGATCAGCAGTTGCGCGAACATGCGTTCGCCGGGGCGCAAACGCGGGCCTTCGAGCAACGCCACGCGGGCGATGACGTCTTGCGTACCGAGGTGCACGTGCACCGGGTGAAAATGTTCGAACGTGCGCTCGCCGGGCAACAGTTGAAATTCGATGTCGACCCGTTGCGTCGGCGCGTACAGCCATTCGGCCAACAGCCATTGGCCGCGATGGATCTGTTCCAGCGCCAGTCGATCACCACTGATATTCAGCGCCACCCGTTGCCCGGCGAACGCCTGTTCGGCGGGCTGGTTTTGCGCGTGCAGTCCTCGCACCCGCACCGATTTCCCGGACGGCCCGAGGGCCAGTTTGTCCCCGACTGACGCCGTTCCCGACAACGCCGTGCCAGTCACCACAATCCCGGCGCCCGCCACGCTGAAGGCGCGGTCGATGGCCAGGCGAAAACCACCTTCGCGGCTACGCTCATGCACTTCGCTTTGAATCTGCAGCAAGCTCTGGCGCAGTTCATCGACACCCTGCCCGGTCACGCTCGACACCGCCAGCGTCGGCGCATCGGCGAATGGTCCGGCTTCGAGCAGATCGAGAACCTGGCGCTGCACCTCCTCCACCCTGCCCGCTTCAACCCGATCGCACTTGGTGATCGCCACCAGCGCCCGGGGAATGCCCAGCAACTGGACAATCGCCAGATGCTCGCGGGTTTGCGGCATCACCCCGTCATCCGCCACCACCACCAGCAACACCAGATCGATGCCCTGCGCGCCGGCGAGCATGTTGTGGGTGAATTTCTCGTGGCCCGGCACATCGATGAATCCGGTCAGCCCGGCACCGGGTTCCAGCTCGGCATACAAGTAACCAAGGTCGATGGTCATCCCGCGCTCGCGCTCCTGCGGGCGGCGGTCGCCGGTTTGCCCGGTCAGCGCTTGCAGCAGCGAGGTCTTGCCGTGGTCGATGTGCCCGGCGGTGCCGACGATCACGACTCGACCTGCAACTGCGGCAACTGCGCCAGCCACGCCGGTTCATCGTCGAGCTGCCGCAGGTCCAGCCACAGCGCATCGTCGTCAATGCGCCCGAGCACAGGGATTGGCAACGCACGCAATGCCGCTTCCAGATTCAGCAGAAAACGCCCGCGCATACGCTTGGACACTTGCGGGCGCAAGCACAGCGCCGCACTCGGCAACCGCGCCACCGGTTGGCTGCCGCTGCCGATCATGCCCAGCGCTTTCACTGCACTGACATTCCACGGTTCGCCGATAACCTGTACCAGTGCCGGTAGCAGGCGCTTGGCCTGGGCGAGGATCTCGGCTTGCGGGCGAGTCAACAGCCGCAAACTCGGCAGACGTTCGGCGAGGCGATCCGGGTCGCGATACAGGCCGAGCACCGCTTCCAGCGCGGCCAGGGTCAACTTGTCGACCCGCAAGGCGCGCTTCAGCGGGTTTTTCTTGATCTTCGCGATCAGTTCTTTGCGCCCGACAATCAACCCGGCCTGCGGCCCGCCGAGCAATTTGTCGCCGCTGAAGGTGACGATGTCCGCACCATCAAGCAGCGCCTGGCGTACCGTCGGTTCCGCCGGCAGCCCCCAGCGGGTCAAGTCCAGCAGACTGCCGCTGCCCAGATCCTCCAGCAGCGGCAAGCCGTGCCGATGGGCCAGCTCGGCCAGTTCGGCTGTGGGCACCCGGGCGGTAAAGCCTTCGATGCTGTAGTTGCTCGCGTGCACGCGCATGATCAAACCACTGCGCGGGCTGATCGCCGCTTCGTAGTCGCGGGCGTGGGTGCGGTTGGTGGTGCCGACTTCGTGCAGACGTACGCCGGCGCGGGCCATGATGTCGGGGATGCGGAAAGCGCCGCCGATTTCGATCAGTTCGCCACGGGAGATGATGCCTTCCTTGCGCGCGCCGAGGCTGTTCAGTGTCAGCAACACCGCTGCGGCATTGTTGTTGACCACGGTAACGGCTTCGGCGCCGGTCAGTTCGCGGATCAGGCCTTCGATCAGGTCGTCGCGATCACCGCGCTTGCCGGTTGCCAGATCGAATTCCAGATTGAGCGGATAACGGGCGGCCATCTGCACCGCGTCGATGGCTTCTTCGGGCAACAAGGCGCGACCGAGGTTGGTGTGCAGCACCGTGCCAGTCAGGTTGAACACCCGCCGCACATGGCTGCGCTGTTGCTGGGCCAGACGCTCAGCAACCCGTCCGGCGAGCACATCGGGGCTGATTTCAACGGCTGACAATTGGCCGTTCAAAACGCTGGAACGCAACTCATCGAGCAACTGGCGCAAGCTGGCCAGCAACGACTCGCGGCCATAACGCTCGGCCAACGGCACACAGGCCGGGTGACGCAACAAACCATCAATGGAAGGCAACCGCAGGGCAACGCTCGAAGACATCAGCCACTCCCGAAAAAACAAGACTGTCCGGCGAGTGTAGACGCTCTGGTCATTCGTCTCCCGGCGCCAGCAACAGATTCGGTGCCAGACGCTGATAGCCGTCCTGCGCCAGACGCATGTCGAGCAGCAGGCTGGTGAGATCGGCGGACAACGCTTCGCCTTCGGCATCGTTCTCCAGATAAACCAGTTTCAGGTAGCTGTTGCAGCTAGGGCACACCTCCGCACGAATCGGCGCCTGATTGGCGGCGTGGCGATCGTCCTCCAGGCTCAGGTAATCGAGGCCTTTGCTCGACTCGCAATACACGCACTTGACCCGCACCACGTGCCATTCGCAGGCGCACAATGAACACACCAGATAGCGCAGGCCGTTGTGTTTGCCGCGATGCCGGATCACCCCGGCCATCGCTGGTGAACCACAGCCCGGGCACTGGCTGAGGCTGTCGCCGGGTTTCAGTTGCAGGTTCGGTGCGCTGAGCAACCAGTGGCTCCACGCAGCTTGCAGCCCGGCGCCGAGAAACGGCACCAACTGCGCCGGCACCATCGAATACTGTCCGCTGACCAGCGCCACGGCCCACGCACGCAACTGCCCGGCACTGGCGCCACGCAAGGTGGCGAGCGCTTCGACGACGGCGGGTTGCTCGGGCGGCGCATAGCGTTGCAGCAACGCATCGATATAAGCCTGCCAGGCGTCTTCGCGCACCAGTGTGTCGGCGGCGAACGGCGGTAAACCCTGTTGCTGACAGGCTTCAATTCTTTGTTGATCAAACGGTGCCGTCAGCGGTGGATCGTCGAAAACCTGCTGCTGAGCCCGGCACAATCCGGCGATCAGCCGCAGGTAATCAGCCAGCGGATGCCCCTGAGCCAATTGCTCCAGGCGCTGGGCGCGCAGGGTGAACAGGTTGTGCGGCGGCAGGTGCAGAAACGGCGGCGAACTGGCCGCCGCTTCGATTTCCCCGGGTTCAAGAATGGTTGCCAAAAGTCAGCCCTTTTTGGTGATCGGTCGCTCCGGCACGTCCGGATTGCGTTCGTCGCGGGTGATGTCGCGATACCAGAGTTCATGGTGCTTCTTCGCCCAGGCGCGGCTGACCCAGCCATGCAGCATTGCGTCGACTGAGCCTTTGATCCACAGGCCGGCGTAGATGTGAACAATGATGCTGAGGATCAGCACAAACCCGGCCAGCGCATGCAGGAGCATGGCCCAGCGGATCACGGTGATGCCGAAGTACGCACTGAAATACGCACGCCAGATCACCAGCCCGGTGAACAGCAGACCGAGCATGCACAGCAGTAAAGTCCAGAACAGCATCTTCTGCCCGGCGTTGTACTTGCCCACCGGCGGCACGCTTTCCTCGTCGTTGACCAGCACCCGATCAATGCGGCGCATCCACTTCCAGTCGTTGTCGATAAAGAAGTTCGCGCGCCAGAAGCGGAACACCAGGCCGAGGAACAACACGAACATCAGCACGCCCATGAACGGGTGCAGAATCCGCGTCCACGGCCCGCCGCCGAACAGGTGGGTCAACCAGAACATCGACGGATGAAACAACGCCAGGCCGGACAGCCCGGCCATGAAGAACAGAATCGCCACCAGCCAGTGATTGGTGCGCTGGTTGGCGGTGTAACGCAGGATCGTCTTGTTGCTCATGGCCGGTCCTCCCCGCGTGGATCGAAGGTGTGCACCGCCGGATCGACGACATGCACCGAGGTATCCGGTGGCGCCGGATGGTCATCCTCCTCGGTGCGATTCGGCCCGATGCGCACATAGTGGAAAAACCCCGCGAGCACCGCCGCACCCATCGCCAGCAGGCCCAGCGGTTTGCTGATGCCTTTCCACAAGCCCACCAGCGGACTGATGGCCGGCGCTTCCGGCAACCCGGCGTAGATTTTCGGCGTGTCGGCGTGGTGCAACACGTACATCACATGAGTGCCGCCGACGCCTTCCGGGTCATACAGCCCGGCGTTGTCGAAGCCACGGCTTTTCAGGTCGACGATGCGTTCGGCGGCGTGTTCCTTCATGTCTTCCTTGCTGCCGAAGACAATGGCGCCGGTCGGACAGGTTTTCACGCAGGCCGGCTCCAGCCCTACCGCGACGCGGTCGGAACACAAGGTGCATTTGTAGGCCTTGTGATCCTTCTGCGAGATACGCGGAATGTTGAACGGGCAACCGGTGATGCAGTAACCGCAACCGATGCAGTGATCCTGATCGAAATCGACGATGCCGTTGGCGTGCTTGATGATCGCCCCGGGACTTGGGCATGCCGCCAGGCACCCCGGCTCGGCGCAATGCATGCAGCCGTCCTTGCGGATCAGCCACTCGAGGTTGCCGGCGTCGGTTTCGTGTTCGGTGAAGCGCATCAAGGTCCAGGTTTCTGCGCTCAGGTCCTGCGGGTTGTCGTAGGTGCCATGGTTGTGGCCGACCTCGTCGCGCAGCTCGTTCCATTCCGAGCAGGCGACCTGGCAGGCCTTGCAACCAATGCATTTGGTGGTATCGATCAGCTTGGCGACTTCCTGCTGATTCCTCACCGAGGGCGGCACCGTGGTGGTGGCCGAGCGGGCAATGATGTCTTGGCTGGCCATTTACAGTTTCTCCACGTTGACCAGGAATGACTTGGATTCCGGGGTCTGTGTGTTGCCATCGCCGAGGAACGGCACCAGGGTGTTGGTCAGGTAACCGTGACGCGTCTGGCCGGTGAACCCCCAGTGCAGCGGGATGCCGATCTGATGCACCACCTGGCCGTTGACCTGCAACGGCCGGATGCGTTTGGTCACCACCGCCACCGCCTCGATGAACCCGCGTTTACAGCTGACCCGCACCCGATCCCCGGCCGCGATGCCCTTCTCCTTCGCCAGCACTTCGCCGATCTCGACGAACTGCTCGGGCTGGGCAATCGCATTCAACTTGCAATGCTTGCTCCAGAAGTGGAAGTGCTCGGTCAACCGGTAGCTGGTGCCGGCGTACGGGAAGTCCTTGGCTTCGCCGAGGCTTTCCCAGACCGAATCGAAGATCCGCGCCGCCGGGTTGCTGGTGGCTTTCTTGTTTTGCGGGTGCAGCGGGTTGATGCCGATCGGCGTTTCGAACGGCTCGTAGTGCTCGGGGAAAGGCCCTTCGTTCATCTTGTCGACGGCGAAGAACCGCGCCACGCCTTCGGGGTTCATGATGAAGGGGTTCATTCCGGCTTCCGGCGGCACATCCGCCTTGTAGTCCGGGACGTCGGTGCCGCCCCAGGCCTTGCCGTTCCACCATACGAGGCGCTTTTTCGGATCCCACGGTTTGCCCGAGACATCCGCCGAAGCGCGGTTGTAGAGGATCCGCCGGTTGGCAGGCCACGCCCAGGCCCAGCCCTGATGCTGATGCATGCCATACGGGTCGGCATTGTCGCGCCGGGCCATCTGGTTGCCGGCCTCGGTCCAGCTGCCGGCAAAGATCCAGCAACCGGACGCGGTGCTGCCGTCATCCTTGAGCAGGCCGAACCCGGCCAGTTGCGAGCCGGCCTTGACCGCCACACCGCTGGCATCGGTGAACTCGACCATGGCGCTGCCGTTGATCTCTTTGGCGAGTTCCTCCGGCGAGGGCTCATCCGGGATCTTGTACGGCCACGACAGGTTCAGCAGCGGATCGGGGAACTTGCCGCCCTCGGCCTGATAACGCTTGCGCAGGCGCAGGAACAGTTCGCTCATGATGCGGATGTCGGTCTGCGCTTCGCCCGGGCCGTCGGCGCCTTTCCAGTGCCATTGCAGCCAGCGGCTGCTGTTGACCAGCGAGCCGTCTTCCTCGGCAAAGCAGGTGGTCGGCAGGCGAATCACTTCAGTCTGGATCTCGGCGCTTTTCACATCGTTGTATGGCCCGACGTTTTGCCAGAACTCCGAGGTTTCGGTGGCCAGCGGATCCATCACCACCAGCCATTTGAGCTTGGCCAGCGCGCCCATCACCCGGTTCTTGTCCGGCAGCGCAGCGATCGGATTGAAACCCTGGCACATGTAGCCGTTGACCTTGCCCTGGCTCATCAGATCGAACATTTTCAGGACGTCGTAGTTGGGGATGTCCAGTTTCGGCAGGTAATCGTAATTCCAGTTGTTCTCCAGCGTCGCGTTGGCGCCGTACCAGGACTTCATCAGGCTGACGTGGAATTTGCTGTAGTTCTGCCAATAGGACAGTTGCCCCGGACGCAACGGCACCTGTGTGCGCTTTTTGATGAAGGCGTTGTAGTCCTGCTCGCCATCGCCGCCCAGGGTCAGATAGCCCGGCAGCGAGTTGGACAGCAACCCGAGGTCGGTCAGGCCCTGAATGTTCGAGTGTCCGCGCAAGGCGTTCACGCCGCCACCCGGCATGCCGACGTTGCCCAGCAGCAGTTGCACCATCGCCGCGCTACGGATGATCTGCGCGCCGATCGAGTGTTGCGTCCAGCCGAGGGCATAGAGAATGGTCATGGTCTTGCCCGGCGTGGAGCACGTGGCAATCTCATCCCAGATTTTCTGCATGGCCTCGACCGGCATCCCACAGATCTGGCTCGCCAGCTCAATGTTGTAGCGGCTGTAATGCTGCTTCATCAATTGATAGACGCAGCGCGGATCCTGCAGGGTCGGGTCGACTTTGACGAAGCCATCCTCGCCCAACTCGTAACCCCAGCCGGATTTGTCGGTGTAGCTGCGTTTGGCCGCGTCATAGCCGCTGAAAATGCCGTCCTCAAAGCCATAGCCGGCTTTGACGATGAACGAGACGTCGGTGTAGTTGCGCACGTATTCGTGCTGGATCTTGTCCTGAGTCAGCAGGTAATTGATCAGCCCGCCCATGAAGGCGATGTCGGTACCGGTGCGGATCGGCGCGTAATAGTCGGCCACCGAAGCGGTCCGGGTAAAACGCGGGTCGACCACGATCAGCCGGGCAGCGTTGTGCGCCTTGGCCTCGGTCACCCATTTGAAGCCGCACGGATGCGCTTCTGCTGCGTTGCCACCCATCACCAGGATCAGATTCGCGTTGGCGATATCGGTCCAGGTGTTGGTCATGGCTCCACGGCCGTACGTCGGGGCAAGACTTGCCACCGTCGGGCCGTGTCAGACACGCGCCTGGTTATCGAACCCCAGCATGCCAAGACTGCGAATCACCTTCTGGGTGATGTAACCGGCTTCGTTGGACGCTGCCGACGCGGCGAGGAACCCGGTGGTCAGCCAGCGATTCACCGTTTGCCCGCTGGAATTTTTCTCGATGAAGTTGGCGTCGCGGTCGGCCTTCATCAGGTCGGCGATGCGATCCAGCGCTTCATCCCAGCTGATCCGGGTCCATTCGCTGCTGCCGGGCTTGCGCATTTGCGGGTACTGCAAGCGGCCCGGGCTGTGAATGAAGTCCAGCAGGCCAGCGCCTTTCGGGCACAGGGTGCCGCGGTTGACCGGGTGGTCGGCGTCGCCCTCGATGTGGATGATGTTTTGCGCGACGTTCTTCGCGGCATCGCCCTGGCTGTACATGATCAACCCGCAACCGACCGAGCAATACGGGCAGGTGTTGCGGGTTTCATGGGTGTGGGCAAGCTTGAAGTGACGCACCTGCTCGGCGAAGGCCAGCGTCGGGGCCATGCCCAACGCGCCCAGGCTAGAGCCTGCAAGGCCGATACCGGCGACCTTGAAGAATTGACGACGGCTGAGATCCATCGTGCACTCCTGATCAGGTGGAACCCGGTACTTGAGCCGGGCTTTTTCTGGACAAACACGGTTACGGCAGAATGCCTGCCGGCTTTTTCACTGTAGACAATGACCACACACTCTGTGTGAAAACCGACCGTCGGCCGTTTGTCGGGTAACCCCATTCCCCTGTAGGAGCTGCCGAAGGCTGCGATCTTTTGATCCTGATCTTTAAAAACAAAATCAAAAGATCGCAGCCTGCGGCAGCTCCTACAGGGGTTCCGGGTTTATCATGACGCCCATGAACAACCCGCCTTCACGAGACCGCGCATGACTTTCGATTTTGATCAGCTATTCGACCGCCACGACACCGGCAGCACCAAGTGGAGCCGCTACCCGGCCGATGTGTTGCCGATGTGGGTCGCTGATATGGATTTCGCCGCGCCACCGGTGATCATCGAGGCGTTGCAGCAGCGTCTGTTGCACCCGCTGGTGGGTTACAGCGTGGCGCAGGACAACTTGCGTGAAGCCATCGTCGCCGACCTGTGGGACAAGTTCGCCTGGAAGGTCAAACCGCAGGAGCTGATATTCCTGCCGGGCGTTGAATCCGGTTTCAACATGGCTTTGAAAGCGCTGGTACAGCCGCAGCAGAACGTCGTGGTGCAGGTGCCGAACTACCCGCCGCTGCGGCATGCGCCGGGGCATTGGGGGCTGAACAAGGTCGAGCTGGAATTCGTCGCCCAGGCCGATGGCACTTACGCCACGCCGCTGGAGACCCTGCGCGAATCGCTGAACGGTGGCGGCGCCCTGCTCCTGAGCAACCCGCACAACCCGATCGGCAAAGTGTTTGGCCGTGAGGAGCTGCAAGCCGTAGCGGATATCTGCGCGGCTCAGGAAGCCTGGATCATCTCCGACGAGATCCACGCCGAGCTGTGCTTCGACGGCCGCGTGCACATTCCGACCGCGTCCCTCAGCCCGGAAATCGCCAAGCGCACCATTACCCTGATGTCGGCGAGCAAGGCCTACAACATCGCCGGCCTCAAGACCTCGTTCATGATCATCCAGGACGCCGCCCTGCGCGAGCGCGTCAACCACGCCCGTTGCGGCATGGTCGACAGCGTCAACCCGCTGGGCATGGAAGCCACACGCGTCGCCTACAGCGAAGGTGCGCCGTGGCTGGCCGAACTGAAAACCTATCTGCAGGCCAACCGCGACTGGCTGGTGGATGCAGTGCGCAGCCGCTTGCCGGGGGTGACGATCAATGTGCCGCAGGGAACCTATCTGGCGTGGCTCGATTGCTCGGCGCTGGACCTGGACAATCCGCAGCAGTTCTTCCTTGAACAGGCCAGGGTCGGTCTGAGCGCCGGTCTGGACTTCGGCGACCAGCACCAACAGTTCGTGCGCCTGAACTTCGGCTGCCCGCGCTCGCTGCTCGAAGAAGGCATCGCCCGCATGGAGCGTGCCCTGACCAACCGCAATACCTGAAAACACCACCTCCCCCCTGTAGGAGCTGCCGCAGGCTGCGATCTTTTGACGTTGGTTTTTAAAACAAGATCAAAAGATCGCAGCCTGCGGCAGCTCCTACAGGGGTTTTGTTTTTGCAGTGGGTGTGCAGCGCAAATCCGATCGAACTCACGGCAAACCGTCCGGGTCAACCACCCATACCTGCCCTGAGAACCTCGGAGATTTGTGATGACCGACTACCCAAAACCACCCTTCCCCGCACAAGCCCAAGCCGTCCCCGGTGCGCAAAGCAAAATGCAGCCTTACCCTGATTGTGGCGAGCAAAGCTACGTCGGCTCCGGGCGGCTGGCCGGCAAGATTGCGCTGATCACCGGCGCCGACAGCGGTATCGGCCGCGCGGTGGCGATTGCCTTCGCCCGTGAAGGCGCCGATGTGGTCGTGGCCTATCTGAATGAACATGACGACGCCAAAGAGACCGCACGCTGGGTCGAACAGGCAGGCCGCCAGTGCCTATTGCTGTCCGGCGACCTCGCGCACAAGGCCCATTGTCAGGAACTGGTGGATAAGACCGTCGAACGCTTCGGGCGCATCGACATTCTGGTCAACAACGCCGCGTTCCAGATGACCCACGAAACCTTCGAAGAAATCCCCGACGACGAATGGGTGATGACCTTCGACGTCAACATCACGGCGATTTTCCGGTTGTGCCAGGCGGCGATCAAACACATGCGCCCCGGCGCGTCGATCATCAACACCAGCTCGGTCAACTCGGACATGCCCAAACCGACCCTGCTGGCCTATGCCACCACCAAAGGTGCGATTGCCAACTTCACCGGCGGACTGGCGCAGATACTCGGGCCGAAAGAAATCCGCGTGAACTGTGTGGCGCCCGGGCCAATTTGGACGCCACTGATCGTCTCGACCATGCCCGATGAAGAGGTGCAGAACTTCGGCAGCGAAACCCCGCTCGGGCGCCCCGGACAACCGGTAGAAGTGGCGCCGATTTACGTGCTGCTGGCTTCCGACGAGGCCAGTTACATCACCGGTCAGCGCTATGGCGTCACCGGCGGCAAACCGATGCTCTAAGCGGCGCGAGAAAAACTGAACCTGGCGGCATGACGTCCCTCCATACCTTTAAGAGCCCCAACCGGTCTGCAGGATCAGGAGGTCGTCATGTCCGCCCCTCTCATTAAACTCTTCACCCAGCCCAACTTCGCCTGGACCGATATCCGCCGCGAGGAAGAGGCCCATCCCCGTCACTACCTGGCGCATCTGTTGCTATTGGCGCTGATTCCCGCCGTGTGCCTGTTCCTCGGTACCACGTATGTCGGCTGGAGTCTGGCAGCCGGCGAGACCGTGCGCTTGAGCACGGCCAGTGCGCTGCAACTGAGCATCATGCTGTATGTGGCCATTGTCGCCGGGGTCGCGGTCATCGGCGGGTTCATCCGCTGGATGTCGCGTACGTTCGACGCGCGCCCCACGCTTAACCAGTGCATCGGCTTTGCCGCCTATACCGTGACGCCGTTTTTCGTCGCCGGCATCGCCGGGCTTTATCCAAGTCGCTGGCTGGCGATTCTGGTACTGGGTGCCGCTTCGGTGTATTCGACGTTCCTGTTGTTCGTTGGTCTGCCGACGTTCATGCATGAACGCAAGGAACAGGGCCTGCTGTACTCGGCCTGCGTCTGGGGCGTCGGCCTGCTGGTGATGGTGACCATTCTGGTGTCGATGATTCTGCTGTGGTTCAACGTGCTCTCGCCCGAGTACCTGCGAACTACCGTTGGTTAACCCGGTGCCAACGCTGTCGTCGATGGACGACCGAACATGAGTTTTGTCGTGTGGGTCGCGGTGCTTGGCGCCGTGTTGCTAACCCTCGCGCTGACCTCGTCATACCTGCGCTGGATGCCGGTCACCACTTCGGCCGTGTGCCTGCTGCTGGGGATCGGCATCGGCCCCAGCGGTCTGGATTTGCTGAAACTGTCACCAGAAAACGCTTCCGTATGGATGGAGCACCTCACGGAAGTGGCGGTGCTGTTTTCGCTGTTTGTCTGCGGGCTGAAGTTGCGTCTGCCGCTGCGCGACAAGCGTTGGCGGATTGCGTTCGGGCTGGCCGGCCCGGTGATGGTCTTGACCATCGCCGGGGTCAGCGTGTTGCTGCACTGGGGCCTGCAACTGTCGTGGGGGCCGTCGCTGCTGATCGGGGCGATGCTGGCGCCGACCGACCCGGTGCTGGCCGCGCTGGTGCAGGTCAACGATGCGCGGGATGTCGACAGCGTGCGCTTCGGGCTTTCCGGTGAAGCCGGGCTCAATGACGGCATCGCTTTTCCGTTCGTGATTCTCGGCTTGCTGCTGTTGCAGGCCGACGCGCAACCCGGTGCCTTGACCGATTGGGTGCTGCACGGCTTGCTCTGGGCGGTGCCGGTCGGTTTGCTGACCGGTTACTGGATGGGTCGCGGCATCGGCCGGTTGACCCTGTCGCTGCGCATCCGCAACGACGACAGCACCCTGAGCCCGAATGATTATCTGGCGCTATCGCTGATCGCTCTGGCCTACGTCGGCGCGGATGCGATTGGTGGTTATGGTTTTCTGTCGGTATTCGCCGCCGGCCTCGGCTTGCGTCAGGAAGAAGTCAAATCCACCGGCGCCAGCCAGCCGCCCGCCGAACATCTGGTGCAACCGGTGGTCGGCCACCAGAACATAGAACCGCAGCACGCGGTGCACGGCGATACCGAACGACTGGAAAGCAGTCAGGTCGCCGCCGGCATCATGATGGGCGACATGCTCTCATTCGGCAGTCTGGTGGAACGGGCCATGGAAGTGTTTCTGGTGACCCTGCTCGGTGTGGTACTGGTGCCGCATTGGGACTGGCGGGCGTTGGTCATTGGCGCGGTGCTGTTCTGCGTGGTGCGTCCGGCCTGCGTCGCGTTGATGCCATGGGGCACTTTGCTCGATGGTGGTCAGCGGCTGTTGATCGGTTGGTTCGGCATTCGCGGGATCGGCAGCCTGTTCTATCTGTTTTATGCCTTGAACCACGGCCTGAGCCCTTCAGTCGCGACGTTGTGCACCAACATCACCCTGTCGGTGGTGGCATTGAGCATTTTGCTGCATGGCATCAGCACGCAGCCGCTGCTGGCGCGCTATGAACAACGGCAAAAACGAAAAAACTGATTTTTCCGGCGGCAATCTATCGGGAAATCCATCGAAGTTTTTTCTGAAAATAAATGGATCCCTCGGCCAAAACCGGCAGTCACAAGCATAACCCCTCGCTGTAAGCACTCGGCGGGGTCCGGCAGGTTCGGTTCCCCTGCGGCTTGCAGCCCATGAATAGGAATCTTTGGATAACAAGGTCACGGTCATGAAAGAATGCTCGACTCCGGCACAAATCAAGGCTTGCAGGGCTTTGGCCCTGGAACGCAATCGTCAACTGTTCGAAGATGCCCACGCCCTCAACCGCGCCGCTTACGAGCTGCTGGAAGCGGATAATCTGGACTTCGAACAGTTTGAGCACTATCGAGCACTGCGCCGCAAAGCCGATGCGAAGTTCGAGGAAGCCATCGATCATCTGTGCGTCCTCAACGAAGACTTCCCGCCGATTCCGATGTCGCCGCACCACTCGCAGGAATTGCGTCGGCAACTTGAAACCGTCGAATAAAGCACACAAGAAAAAGCCCGGCATTGATGTCCGGGCTTTTTCTTTGGGCGGCGTTCAGCCCCCGGGGTTGGTCACCTGAATGAACACCGCGTAAGCCCCGAGCAGGATCCAGAACGTGGCGAAAATCCAGGGTGTGCGCACCGAAAACAACAGCGATTTGCGATAGCCCTTGTGGCTCGACTCCATTTCACTGAACAGCGGCGACTCGTCGTAAGCCATGCCCATGATCGGCTCGCTGCGTAACAACTCGCTCTGCTTGTAGTGCCAGTGATCGATGATGTCGTACGCCGCCCGTATCCCCGGCCAGGCGTTGAGCGAGCTGAGCAACCCGAGCAGTGCGAGAAACGGCGGCACCACCAGCGTGAACAGCTTGCCCCACTCGGGGTTGAGGTTGGCCATGCACGAAGCGAAGGCAATCACCAGAAACGACTGCGCCGCCAGATAGGCATCGGTGCGATTGGCAAGAATGCTGGTTTCGTACTGGATTTCCTTGCGATAGAAATCCAGCCGTTCCTTGGGTGAGCCGAACATCTTGGCGTCGTGTTCAGTCAGGTGCTCTTCAGCGCTGGGCTCAGTCAGTATGCGAGGCAAGGGACGCGCACTCCGTGGCGGGGAAACCTTTTAGAAGGCCCTCGCCACGGACAAGTTCAGGCGGATTCACTTCATCGACTGCGCGATGATTTCCACCAGGTTGAGCTGGGTGAACGGCTTGGGCAGACGCGGCAATTGCGCGGCAAAGCCTTCCAGGCGTTCGGCGTAACCGGTGGCCAGAATGATCGGCAGATCCGGCTTGAGCAGACGCACCGCATGCGCCAGTTGCGCGCCGCTCATCTGCGGCATGGCCATGTCGGTGATCATCAGATCGATGACTTCACCCTGCTCGAACAACGCCAGCGCCCTGGCGCCGGAGGTGGCGCTGATTACACGATGGCCAAGGTCTTCGAGCAGCAGCGTGGTGCTGGTCATCACCAGCGAATCGTCGTCGACCACCAACACGCTGAGGCGTGGCACCAACACCGGTTTGACCGCCGGGTAAAGGTTTTTTGCCGTCTCCCCGGCCAGCGCCACCGGTATCCACATTTCAGCGCGGGTGCCATGGCCTTTTTCGCTCTTGAGAATGAAACGGCCACCCAGTTGCTCGATAAAGCCATGCACCATCGACAAGCCCAGCCCGGTGCCCTTGCCCACGCCCTTGGTGGTGAAAAACGGATCCCTGGCCGAACCCAGCGTGGCTTCGTCCATGCCCTCACCCGTGTCGATCACGCTCAGGCACACATAGCGTCCCGCCGCCATTGACGAATGGCTTTGCTCAAGCACGACTTCCGGCTGCGCGCAAATGAACAGGCTGCCACCGTCGGCCATGGCGTCGCGGGCGTTGGTCGCCAGATTGAGCAGCGCCAGTTCCAGTTGGTTGCTGTCGGCCAGCACCGGTTGCAGATCCTCGGGAAAGCGCGTCTCGATGCGAATCCCGGGGCCTATCGAGCTGCGCAACAGTCCGGTAATACCTTGCACCAGTTGCGGGATATCGACCGGCTCGGTCTTGAGTTCCTGACGGCGAGCGAAGGCCAGCATGCGTTGGGTCAGCGATACACCACGCAACGCACCTTGCGTGGCGTTCTCCAGCAGACGACTGTTTTTCGGATCATCACCGATGCGCTTTTGCAGAATCTCCAGATTGCCCAGAATCACCGTCAGCAAATTGTTGAAGTCATGGGCGATGCCGCCGCTGAGCTGACCGATGGCCTGCATCTTCTGCGCCTGGAACAACGCCTCACGGGTCTTTTCCAGCGCCACTTGCGCCTCATGGGCTTCGGTGACATCGCGGGTGATCTTGGCAAACCCGAGCAGCGTGCCGGTTTCGCCGCGAATGGCATCGACCACCACGTGGGCCAGAAACCGCGTGCCATCCTTGCGCATGCGCCAGCTCTTGTTCTCGAAACGGCCCTCGCGGGTGGCAATCTCCAGTGCCCGTTGCGGTTCGCCGGCGACACGGTCTTCGGGGGTGTAGAAAACCGAAAAATGCTCGCCGATGATTTCTTCCGGCTGGTACCCCTTGATCCGTTGGGCGCCCTGATTCCAGTTGCTCACACGACCTTCGGGGCTGAGCATGTAGATCGCATAATCGGTGACCCCCTGCACCAGCAGGCGGAACTGCTGCTCGCTTTGCCTGAGGGTTTCCTCGGCCATCTTGCGATCAGTGAGGTCGCGGGTGATCTTGGCGTAGCCGAGCAGTTTGCCGTTGGGATCAATGATCGGATCGATGACCACGTGGCACCAGAAGTTGGTGCCATCCTTGCGCACCCGCCAGCCCTCGCCTTCGAACCGTCCTTCGCGCAGCGCTGTGTCGAGCGCGCGTTGCGGAAGGCCCGCCGCACGATCATCGGCGGTATAGAAGCGCGAGAAATGCTCGCCGAGAATTTCCGCCTCTTCGTAGCCCTTGAAGCGTTTCGCGCCGGAGTTCCAACTGGTGATGATGCCGTCCGGGTCGATCATGTAAATCGCATAATCGACCACCGCATCGATCAGCAGACGAAAACGCATCTCCTCGATCGCGGCAGTTTTGCTCGGGTTGTCACTCATCAGGTTCACCGCTGGTTTTCATTAGCGCAAGTATGCGGCAATCCGGCGCCATGGGAAGGTGCAAACGCGCTTCTATTCACGGCGTGATCAATGGGTTGATTGAGGGCGAGTCGGTACCGAGCGACCACCAGCGCGGCAACAGCTGCTGAATGCGCGGCTCGGCGAAGCGCTCATCGATCAGCATCACCACGCCGCGATCCTGACGCGTGCGGATCACCCGCCCGGCAGCCTGTACCACTTTCTGAACACCCGGATACAGATAGGTATAGTCGTAACCGGCGCCAAAAATCGCTGCCATGCGCCGCTTCATCTGCTCATTGACCGGGTTGAGCTGGGCCAGGCCCAGGGTGGCGATGAACGCGCCGATCAGCCGTGCTCCGGGCAGGTCGATGCCCTCGCCGAACGCACCGCCCAACACGGCGAAGCCGATGCCCTGGCTGTCGGCGGTGAACTGATCGAGAAAGGCCTGCCGCTGCCCTTCGGCCATGCCCCGGGACTGTTGCCACAGATTGATCTGCGGATGGCGTTCGGCGAGCAGCGTCAGCACCTGTTGCAGGTAATCGAAACTGCTGAAGAACGCCAGGTAATTGCCCGGGCGCTCGCTGAACTGGCGGGCGATCAGCTCGACGATCGGTTCCAGCGACGCCTGGCGATGATTGAAGCGCGTGGAAATGCGGCTGACGATCTGCACCTGCAACTGCTCGGCGCTGAACGGTGATTCGACGTCTATCCACACCGTGTCGGCGGGCGTGCCGAGCAGGTCGGCGTAATAGCGCCGCGGGCTTAGCGTCGCCGAGAACAACACGCTGCTGCGCGCCGCTTTCAGGCGCGGGCCGATGAACGCCGCCGGCACCACGTTGCGCAGGCACAGCTGCGACAGCGGCCGCTTGCGCTCGAGGTCGCGCTTGCTGATGTCGAACAGGTAATGCTCGTCGAACAACTCCGCCACCCGGCCGAACTGCAGCATGTCGAAATAGAAGGTTTGCAGCGCGCTGTCGAGTCCCTGCGGATGATCATTGAGGTAGTCGCCGATGGCCGCGCTGCACAGAGACACGGCTTGCAGCAGTTTCTCCGGCGCCTTGTCGTAGGCTTGATAGGGCGCCAGTTGCGGCTGATGCAGCGCGTTCCATTCACGATTGACTCGTTGCAGGGATTTTTTCAGCACCTCGGGAGCGGCCTTGCGCACGCTGGCCAGCGCGGCCTGATCGAGACTGGCGCTGTACATCGAGCGCCCACGTTCGACCAGGTTGTGCGCTTCATCCGCCAGCACCGCGACTTTCCACTGATTGAGCTGGGCCAGACCGAACAGCAGCGCGCTGAAATCGAAGTAATAGTTGTAGTCCGCCACCACCACATCGGCCCAGCGGGCCATTTCCTGGCTCAGGTAATACGGGCAAACCGTGTGCTGACGGGCCACTTCGCGCAACGCTGCCTGATCGAGCAGATTGATCAGGCTGGCCGCTTGCCGGGCGGCGGGCAGGCGATCATAGAAGCCCTGGGCCAATGGGCAGGATTCACCGTGACAGGCTTTGTCCGGGTGTTCGCAGGCCTTGTCGCGGGCGACCATCTCCAGCACCCGTAACGGCAAGCGTTCAGACTGATCGAACAACACCTGACTGGCATCCAGCGCCAGTTTGCGCCCCGGGGTCTTGGCGGTCAGGAAGAACACCTTGTCCAGTTGCTGCGGCGCCAGCGCCTTTAGCATGGGGAACAGCGTGCCGAGGGTTTTGCCGATCCCGGTGGGCGCCTGGGCCATCAGGCAACGGCCGGTGCTGACCGCTTTGAATACCGATTCGGCCAGATGTCGCTGGCCGGGGCGAAAGTCGGCGTGGGGAAAGCTCAATTGCTGCGCGGCCAGATTGCGCGCCTCGCGATGGGCCATTTCCTGCTCGGCCCAGTTCAGGAACAACCGGCATTGTTGTTCGAAAAATTCCTGCAAGACCGGCGAACTGAAGGCCTCGACCAGACAGGTTTCCTTTTCGCTGACGATGTCGAAATACACCAGCGCCAGATTGATCTGCTCAAGTTCAAGCTTGCGGCACATCAGCCAGCCGTAGATTTTCGCCTGCGCCCAATGCAGCTGCCGATGGTTGGCCGGTTGCTTGCTCAGATCGCCGCGATAGGTTTTGACTTCTTCCAGACAGTTCTGCGCCGGGTCGTAGCCGTCCGCCCTGCCCCTGACTTTCAATTGCAGAAACTCGCCTTCCAGCGCCACTTCGCTTTGGTATTTGTCACTGCGCCGCGAGGCCACGGTACGGTGCCCGAGCATGCCTTCGAGGGCTGTCGGTGAAGGGGTAAAACGCAGGTCGAGGTCGCCGGTCTTGGCGGTGAACTCGCACAGCGCGCGGACGGCAATGCTGTAGCTCAAGCGCTCTGCTCCGCCCATTGCACGTAGCACACGGCGACCGGCATCTGGTGTTGGTGGCAAAATTCCAGCCAGCGCAGTTGGTTGTCCTGCAAGCGGTCACCGGGGCCTTTGACTTCGATCATCCGGTAGGTCTTGTGCTGCGGCCAGAACTGGATCAGATCCGGCATGCCGGCGCGATTGGCCTTGATGTCGAGCAGCAGGCGATTGAACCAGTGCTTGAGGTGTTCCGCCGGCAAACACGCCAATGCCTGCTCCAGCAGTTGCTCATTCAACGCGCCCCAGAACACGAATGGCGACTGCACGCCCCATTTGGCGACGAAGCATTCACGAATGGTCGCCGCATAACGGCCGTCGTCGAGCTGGTCGAGACAGGCCTGGAACAGTTCGGCCCGGCGTTGCTGAAAGTCTTCGTTGAGCAGGTCCACCGGCCCGCGCTGGAACGGATGAAAGAACGCCCCCGGTAACGGCGCAAAAATCGCCGGCCAGCACAACAGGCCGAACAGCGAGTTGATCAGGCTGTTCTCGACGTAATGCACCGGACCGCTGTCTTCGTGCAGATGCGCCTGCACGTAGAACTCCACCGACAATCCCGGATCAGTGCGCGGCAGTTGCAGATCAAGGCGCTCGACCGGGCGTGGCGTTGCGCGTTTGAGCGGTGGTCCGCCGAGTTTGCGCCGCAGCCGTGGCACCATCCGTTGCAGGCTCTGCTGTTCGGCAGCGCTTTCCGGCGCTTGTTCGGCGAGCGTCGCGAGTTCCAGCGCCAGTGCGTATTCACCGCAGCGCTCCAGCACGCGGATCATTCGCTGACGGGCGCCGGGGTAGGCGCAATCGCGGTAAATGCTCAGCGCCAGAGCGAACTCGGCGATGCGTTCGCAATACTGGCCGATCTGGAACAGCACCTTGCTGCGCCGCCGTTGCAGCCACGGGTTGTCGAACTGCAGCGCGCTGACCTGCTCGACGATGATCTCCAACGGCTCACCGGCCTCGAAGCGTTGCTGGCAGTGATGCAGGAACAGGCAGGCGTCAACGTCCTCGCGGCTGCGCAGGCCACGGGAGTCGGCGCAGAATTCGACTTTTTCGTAGGTAAAGATCCCGAGGTCGGCGAGGACGAATTCCGACCAGTCCTGATACAGGTTGCCGAAGAACATCAGACGCAGGCGGTCGCACAGGTCCATGATGGTCAGGCTGAGCAAGCGGTCGCCGAGCGTCGGTGCCCAATCGGAGAGGCTGCGCGACTCGCTGAATTGCTCGGCGAGCGCCGGCAGCCAGTCGTCCTTGCGGCCCTTGGGTTGCTCGATAAAGCTGCCGAACGCCTGCAGCAGTTCAGCCTTGAGCAACACGTCGAACACTTCGGCCACGCTCAACTGCGCCTGATCGTCGAGCCAGCCGTGACGCAACAACGGCTGCGCGGCGTCGCTGATGTCCCCGATTTCCGGGTAGTTGAGTTTGCCGAAGCGGAAATGCACGCCCTTGCGCATTATCATGCGCACCAGCAAACCCTGCGAAGCGCGTGGCAAGGCCTGGAAGTCGCGGATAAAGCCGTGCTCGGGCTCGCTCATTACATCGGCATAGCGAAGTTCAAGCCAATCAAGCACTTGCCGGAAGTTGTTGAGGTAATAGAACGGATCGTCGAGCGGGTTGGCAGTCACGGGAATTCAGGGCCATGGCAAGCGAATACTGGTTATGCGTACAGATACCAGCTCTGCCCCATCGCGTGCAAACGGAAAAAGATCAATGGCAGCGGCAATCGGGATTTTTTCAGGGGGCCATCGAACTTTTCCCGGTTCGATCGCACCAACCGCGTTAGAGACCGAAGTCGGTCAATTGATATGGAATGAGGTATTTGAGGTGGGTATGAACATCAAGACTCTGGGTCTTCCCCTGGCGGTAGCAGCCTTCCTGGCATTGGGCGGCTGCTCGACGCCAACGGTGGTGACCTTGCAGAACGGCACTCAGTATTTGACCAAGGACATGCCGAAAACCAAGAACAAGGACGGGTTCTATGAGTTCGAGGATATTTCCGGGACCAAGGTGAAGGTTCGCTCTGACGAAGTCGCGACGGTGCGCAAGGAAGACTGACCCCCGCTGTACGTGTAGGAGCTGCCGCAGGCTGCGATCTTTTGATCTTGTTTTTAAAAATCAAAGTCAAAAGATCGCAGCCTTCGGCAGCTCCTACAGAAGGCAGTCAAAGCGTGGGTTATTCGAAAGCCGGCAGGCCCACAATGCTGTGATCACAGCTGAAATACTGTTCACCCCGCCGCGCCAACTCGGCTTGCAGACGCCGGCAACGCTCCAGATCCTGCTGGGTCATGCGGTCAATGCTCAGATTGCCAGTGGCTTGCTGTTGTTTGCCGTCACCCAGGCGAATGGTCACGAACGGCTGTTCAGGCTGGATCTGAAACAGGCTTTTCTCTTCGACCGGCTCGGCTGCTTCGGTCTTCGCCGGTTTCGGCAATTGATCGCTGCTGATGCCGTAGCGGCTCAGAATTGAGGTTTGAGGCAGATCGGCCCAGGCATTGGCCGATAACAGCGCCAGTCCGACAATCCCGACATACCCCTTGAACCTTTTCACGTGTGCATCTCCTGTACTCAATGGCGGCTGGCTATAGAACGTGTGTGCACGTGCTGGCTTTAGGCCGCTTTTGCTGTTTGCAGAGTTTTTGAGTCAGGGTGTGGCTGTCGAGTCACTTTTGATGCCAGGTTGTGGCGAGGGAGCTTGCTCCCGCTTGAGCGCGTAGCGCTCACAAAATCTTCAGGGCCGCTTCGCTACCCAGCGGGAGCAAGCTCCCTCGCCACAGGTTACGGATGCATCAGGCGATCACAATTCCATCGGCACTGAGGCTATTGAGCGCCACCCCAACCAATGTCACCGAATCCCCGCCAAACTTCAGCACCGTGTCCTGCCCCACCATCGAGGCATGCGCGCGGAAGTCGTCATTGGGCAACACACCCTGCACGCCAAGAAACACCAGTTTGTCGTTCGACGTAAAACCCACCACCCGATCCTGACCGAACGCGCCGTTGAACAGGAACGTATCCGCCCCGCCCCCGGACTCCATCAGGTCATTGCCGGCGCCACCGACAAACACGTCGTTGCCGACGCCGCCAATCAAATGATCGTTGCCATCCAGACCAAACAACCAGTCACCGCTGGCATTTGCCTTGAGCGTGTCGGCGCCGCTGGTGCCTTTGACGCTGGACTCATACTGCGTGACGTTGCTGCCGACCTTCAGACCGCTGGCCGTGACGCTGTGAGTCACGTCGTCCTTGAACAGGCCCCAGAGGAAGCCCGGCTCCTTGGTGACGATGCTGCCGATGTCGCGGGTGATGCTGATCCCGCCGTTGGCGTCGCGCACGTACAGATTGCCGGCGCCGTCGTTGGCGAAGTCGAAGGTGTTCACCGATTTCTGCAACTCGAGGGTGTTGTTGCCGGCGCCACCAAGAATCACGTTGTAGCCGCCAGCGTCACGGAAGGTGTCGTTGCCGGCGCGACCTTCCAAATAGTCATTGCCGCTGCCGCCCTGGATAAGATCGTTGCTGTCGCTGCCGATGATGAACGTGCTGCCCTTGTGGGTTTCGGCGTTGCGGTTGAGGTCCTGCACCCAGGTGTTGGCCCGCGCCGGGTCCGACAGGTTGGCGACGATGATCGTCGAGTCCTTGCTGGTCAGGTCGTAGAACTTCGACTCGATAACGCGGTTCATGCCGTCGCCGTAAGCGGTCGGCAGGTGCGAGATCCAGGTCGGGATATTGAGAATCGAAAACGGCAGCAGATTCCACGCGGTCGAGGCGTAGTGATCGTTGAAGCTGACGATGTTGTCGGTGGCCGACTCCTTGGGCGCGTCGTGCACGCCGACCGAGGCGCCGGTGAAGGTCGAGCCGTCGAGGGCGCGGAACACCGGATCGTTTTCGTAACCGACGTTGAGCACCTTGTCGGTGCTGCTCTGGGTCGGCGAGGCGTAGGCAATGTAGTTGGAATCGGCGAAGAACCCGCCCCACTTGCCGCCACTCAGATCGGCCATGCTGTTGACCGCCAGCCCGCCAAGGCTGTGGCCGCTGACCAGCACGTCCTTGCCGGTAAGGCCGTTGGCCTTGGCGAACGCCACCACGTCATTCAGTAGATTACCGAACGCTTCGCCGACGTAATTTTTGGCGTAATCCTTGGGACCGAAGGCTGCCAGCAGGTCGTTGATCACGTCGCCGATGGAGTCGAGGATCAGGTTTTCCCGCGGACCGCTGGTGCCGCGAAAAGCGATACCGATTTCGGTGAGATGGCCCTGGGCGTCGTACTTGCCGAGGATTTCCACCTGGGCGGTGGTGTAACCGGCCTTCTCGCCGAAGAAGGTTCCGCGGGCGTCAGTCTTGCCGTCGTAGCCCAGCTGCGAGGCGGTGATCGGAGTCCAGCCAGCCTTTTTCACGGCGTCGAGGGCGAGTTTTTCCGAGTCGGGGTTCCACGGAATACCGGGAATCACCCCTTGCGAATCAGTACCGCCGAGCAGCGCCGTGACCAATGTGGCCGGCAGGCCGAGCCCGAAGCCGTTGTGCTGATAACCGGCGGCAAAGCCGTTATCGAGGTTGTGATAGGAATACAGCGTGATCGCCATGGCATCGCTGAACAGCGCCTTGGAATCGGCTGTGCCGAAGTTCTTGTAGTCATACACACCCATTGCTATTGCCTCTCTTTTGTTGGAATTGTCAGAGATAGCTCACAGCCAGGGCGCCCCTCACGGGCACGCCCCGGAGCATTTCAGTACTACTTGCATAAAAGGCTTCAATCTCTTGATCTTGAAAATCAAAATCAAAAGATCGCAGCCTGCGGCAGCTCCTACAGGATGAGTGCTTAGGCGAAAACGAACGCCGAGTCCGACAGGTTAGCCACTCCCACCCCGACCAGGGTCACGGCATAGTCGCCAATCTTCAGCACGGTATCGGCCCCCGACTGCACAGCATGCTGCTTGTAGTCATAGCCCTGCCCCGCGCCTTCGACGCCCATGAACACCAGTTTGTCGCTGCCTTGGTAGCCATTGATCGCATCGAAACCGAACGCGCCGCTGAACAGGAAGGTGTTGTTGCCACCCACCGCCGTCATCACGTCGTTGCCGGCGCCGCCGACGAAGGTCACGTGGCCCTTGTCGCTGATCAGTTTGTCATCGCCGCCCAGACCGAACAGCCAGTCACCGTCGGCGCTGGCGTGCAGCGCATTGCCGTACGCATCGCCGTTGAGCGAATGGGTGTACTGGGTCAGTTCGCTGCCATTGGTCAAACCCTTGGCCGTGACGCCCCAGGTGATTTCCTTGCTGCCCCACCACGAACCCGACTCCTTGCTCACCAGCGCGCCGATGTCGCGGGTCATGCTGATGCCGCCGTAGGCATCGCGCACATACAGCGTGCCGTCTCCGTCGTTGGCGAAACTGAAGTTCTGCAGCGGTTTCTGCAGCTCGAAGGTGTTGTGGCCCTGACCTCCGAGTAGAATGTTGAAACCGCCGTCATCACGGAACCGGTCGTCACCGCCCAGGCCTTCGAGGAAGTCGTTACCCGCCCCGCCCTTGAGCCAGTCGTTGCTGTTGGTACCGATGATGAAGGTGCTACCGGTGTGCGGCTCGCCGCTGCGCCCCAAGTCCTCGACCCAGGTCTTGCCCCGGGAAGCTTCTTCCAAATTGGAGACGATGAGGGTCGAGTCCTTGTGCGTGAGGTTGTAGAACTTCGAATCGATCACCCGGTTCAAGCCATCGGCATACCCGAGCGAGCTGTGGGCCGACCAGTTCAGCGGATTGACGATGCTGAACGGCACCAGGTTCTGCGCGGTGGACGCATAGTTGTCGGTGAAATTGACGATGTTGTCGGTGGTCGACTCATGCGGCCCGTCGTGCTTGCCCAGCGAACCGCTGCTGAACGTGGTGCCGTCCAGCGCACGGAACACCGGATCGTTTTCGTAACCGATGTTCAGCACGTTGTTGCCGGTGCTGCTCTGGGTCGGCGAAGCGAACGCAATGTAGTTGGCGTCTTTGAAGAACCCGCCCCAATTGCCGCCGCTCAACTCGGCCACGCTGTTGACCCCGAGACCACCGAGGCTGTGGCCGCTGAACAACACGTCCTTGGCGGCGATGCCGTTGGCCATGGCGAACGCGGCGACAGCCTTGAGCAGATTGTCGAAGGCGTTTTTCGCGTAGTTGCTCGCGTAATCCGATGGCCCGATGGCGGCCAGCAGGTTGTTCTTCATGTCGCCGAAGGTATCGCTGTAACCCAGCCCGCCGGTGCCGCGAAAGGCCACGCCGATGCCAATCAGCTTGCCGCTGGCGTCGTACTTGCCGAGCACTTCGGCCTCGGCGCTGGTGAAGCCGTCCTTCTCGCCGAAGAACGTACCTTGGGCGCCGACCTTGCCCTGATAACCCAGCGCCGTCGCGCTGAGCGGTTTCCAGGCGGTGGCCGGCAACGGCTGGCCAGTCGGTGTGTAGGCATACAGCGTCAGTGCGATGGCGTCGCTGTACAACGCTTTGCCGTCGGCATTCTTGTAATCGAACAATCCCATGTTGTGCTCTCTCTTCCTTCAAAACCGGCAGCCCCCAAGGGACTGCCGGCACGCTTTTAGAACTGCCAGTCGAGGGTCAGACCCACACCGTGGTCCTTCTCGTTGTTACCGATCAGTCCGTTGTAGTCCAGGTTGACCCGGACATCGCGATTGAGCGCCAGCCCGGCGCGTACGCCGACCACTGCCGCATCCCGATCCATCGACACACTCTGTACGGTGAACGCGCTGTTGCCATTGGCGAAGGCCAGGTGGCTGTCAGCATCGACACTGCTCAGGTTGTGCTGCCAGCCGAGGGTCGCGCCCAGTTCCAGTTGATGTTTGTCCGACAGCGCGAAGCTGCGCTTGGCGCGTACGCCAAGGGTCGACAGCACCACGTCGCGGTTGTCTTCGCCGCTCTTGAGCGCCGCGGCATCACCCTTCTCGGTGAAGCTGTCGGTGTTCAAGTGCACGTACGACAGGTTGGCGAACGGCTCCAGATTCATCGGTTGCAGGCGCAGATCGTAAGCCGCTTCGGTGAACACCTGAGTGGTCGCCGCATCGTGCTTGGTTTTCTCTTTGCCGCTGACGCCCGCGAACTGCAGATCACGCTTCACGTCCACGCGGTGCCAGCTGTAAGCCGCACCGGCGGTCAGACGCAGCGCATCGATCTGATGTCCCAGGTATGCACCCAGGTGGTAGCTGTCGACCGAGGCCGACGAATGCGTGCCGCCGCCCATGTTCAACGAGCTGTCGCTATAACCGGTAACGAAACCCAGACGGGTATCTTCAGCAATCAAACCGTCGACACCGGCCAGCAGCCCGCCGATGGAGCTGTTGGAGTCGGCGTTTTCGTGGCCGCCATCGCTCTTGCCCCACGAACCCAGCACCTTGACCCAGGCATTGCTGCGCTCGTCGGTCGGTGCGTCGGCATTGAACAGATCACGCTCACGCAGACGCTCGCCCACCGCTTCACGCAGGTAGCGGCTGTCGTTGATCAGCATCGTGCCGATGGCCGGGTGAATCTCGCCGGACAGTTGCTGGAAGGCTTGCTGCGCCGACGCCGCGTTCGGCGACAACAGCAGGGTTTCGAACAGCGCATTGCCCGCGCCCAGCCCTTCGGCAGCCGCGCCGACTGCACGTTGGTTCGGCGTCAGACCGACACTGGCGAACGACGCACCATTGCGCCCGACGTCCAGTTGCACACCGTTCGCCGAGTACGCCAGGGTGCCGCCGAGGAACGCGTAGTTCGGCAGCACTTGCCCGAACTGTCCTTGGATGCCACCGGCCGCTTGCAGGATGTTGAACTGCGAACCGAGCAGGCTCTTCACTTCAGTCGTCGTCAGCAAGGTCGGGCTGTTTTCCAGCGACAGACTGACCGTGGCGCCATCGATCAGCGCTTTGCCACCGGCAACGATCTTGTCGCTGCTGGTCGGCGAGACTTCCACCGCGTAGGTCGAACCGCGCTCGAAGGTCACGTCACCGGCGACGTTCAGCGTGCCGATCGAGTTGCCCGGGGCGACGGTACCGCCGCTTTTCGCGGTCAGTGCACCGATGCGGCCGTTACCGCCGAGGATGCCGCTGTCGTTGACCGTGACCGCCGAAGCCAGCGAGCCATTGATCGCCAGACGCCCCTGATTGACCAGGGTCGGGCCGCTGTAGGTGTTGTTGCCGGTCAGCACCAGCGTGCCGATGCCCTGCTTGGTCAGGCCGCCGTGACCGGAAATGTCGTTGCGCCAAGTGTCGAGGCCGCAAGTGATGTCGGTGCAAACGCGCTCGGTGGGTTTGCCCTTGTCGATGATCGCGCCGATGCCCGGCAAGTCCGCGACAAACTGCCCGGAACCGTAGGCACCCTGGATGCGGAATTCTTCCGGAATGTCCTGCTCGGTGACGAACATCGACGGGCCATCAATGCCCTTACGCAGGTTGATCATGCCCCAGCCGTACAAGGCGTCGATGCCCGGTGCGCCGAGGTCGGTGGCGGTGGTACGCAGTACCGTGGCGACCTGATCGCCAGTCATGTACGGGAAGCGCTCCATCAGTACCGCCATCGAGCCGGCCACGTGTGGTGCGGCCATCGAGGTGCCGTTGTAGTTCTTGTAGCCGGTGGTCAGGTTGTCGGCGTTGGTGCCGCTGATGATCGAGCTGTAGATCTGCGTGCCCGGCGCCGAGACGCAGAAGCTCGCGGTGTAGCCGCAGCGCGAGGAGAACGTACTCATGATGTACGGATTGGCGCTGGCCAGATCCGGGTTCTTCTGCAACGCGGCGACGGTGATCCAGTTCGGCGCGATGTCCGGCACAAAGTAACCGAGGCCGGCGATGGCGTCCGGGTTGTTCAGGTTGTAATCGTTACCGGCGGCGAAGATCGTCACGATACCGCTGCGGGCAGCGGCAATCGCACCGTCGTAGGCGCCGCCCGGCTTGGTGCCGAGCAATGTGCGGATTTCGTTGAACTGCAATTGCGCGTCGTTGACGGTGAAATGCGGATACGCCGGGTCGCGGCCGCCGAGGTCAAAACGGTCAGTGATGCCGATGCCCCAGCTGTTGTTGATGATCCGCGCGCCACTGGCGATCAGCGCATCCCAGCCAGCCTTGTACACCGCGCCATCGTTGCCACGGACGATGCCGTCTTCCGGGCCAGGGTCGCCGTTATCCGCGCTGATGATCTGCGCACCGAACGCCACCCCGTGCATCGGCCCGCCGTCACGGCTGCCGGCAGCGATGCCACCGACGTGGGTGCCGTGGGCACCGAGCTTGCCGTCGGAACCGACCGAGGGCGAACCGTCATAGCGGAACGCGTCCCCGGCTTTGACCGGGATGTAAGGGTCGGTGTATTCGCGGATCCCGCTGGTCACCAGGGTGATGACTTTGTTGGCACCGGAAAACTCCGGGTGCGCGGCGTACACCGGCTGGTCGAAGATCCCCAGTTTCACACCTTTGCCGGTGTAACCGGCGGCGTAGGCGTAATCCGCGCCAATGGCGCCCAGGCCCCACTCCGCCTGGAACTCGGCGCTGCGCCAACTGGCGGGATCGCCGCTGCGGCCGCTTTCCACATAAGGCGCCGCGTGCGCGCTGCCCCAGCTGGTCAGCGCACAGAGTACGGCGCAATTGAGGGTTTTCATGGCGAAGCGACCGCCCGTTTGCGCGGGGGTATTGTTGTTATTCATCCAGCGACCTTCCTTAGTGTTGTTGCGAAAAATCCGTGTACTTCAATCTCATGAATGCTGCTTTGTGTGGCGAGGGAGCTTGCTCCCGCTGGGGCGCGAAGCGGCCCTGTGCATTTTTCCAGTCGAACCCGACTCATCGGATTTGCGACTGCTGCGCAGCCGAGCGGGAGCAAGCTCCCTCGCCACAGGTGTGTGCTCACTGAATCTGTAGGAGCTGCCGCAGGCTGCGATCTTTTGATCTTGTTGTTAAAAAATCAAAGTCAAAAGATCGCAGCCTGCGGCAGCTCCTACAGGGGACGTATTCACCCTCCGTCAGAACTGCCAGTTCAGGCTCAGCCCCACGCCGTGGCTCTTCTCGCGGTTGGCCAGTTGTCCGTTGTAATCGAGGTTGACCCGCACGTCCTTGCTCAACGCCAGGCTGGCTTGCACACCGACCAGCGCCGCGTCACGGACCAGTGCCGAACTCTCGACCGAGTACGGCGTGCTGCCGCTGGCAAAACGCAGATGCTGTTCGGCATCGATGTCGCTCAGGCTGTGCTGCCAGCCGAGGTGGCCGCTGACGTCCAGTGCCTGTTGCGTCGACAAATTGAAGCGTTTGACCGCACGCACACCGAGGGTGCTGAGGACTGCATCACGCTGCTCGCCGGAGCTTTTCAGCGCCGCCGCGTCGCCCTTTTCGGTGAAGCCTTCCGTATCCAGATGCACGTAAGCGAGATTGGCGAACGGCTCCAGCGCCAGCGGTTGCAGGTTCAGACGGTAAGCCGCTTCGCCGAAGACCTGCGTGGTGGCCGCATCGACCTTGGCTTCCTGTTTGGCGCTGACGTCGCCGTACTGCAGATCGCGCTTCACATCGGCGCGATGCCAGCTGTAGGCCGCGCCGGTGCTCAGGCGCCAGGCGTCGATTTCATGTCCGGCGTAAGCGCCGAGGTGATAGCTGTCGATCTTGGCTGACGAGTGCGTGTCCGAGCCCATGTTCAGCGAGCTGTCGCTGTAACCGGTGACCAGACCGATGCGCGTCTGCTCGTCCAGCGCGCCGTCGACACCGGCGAGCAAGCCGCCGATCGAGGTGCTGTAGCGCGAGGTGTCGTTACCGGAGTTGGTCGAACCCCAGGCGCCGAGGGCCTTGATCCAGCCATTGCTTTGCGTGGCGTTGGCATCGTGCAGACGTTCGCCGATCGCGTCGCGCAACTGGCGGCTGTCATTGATCAACATCGAGCCGAGCGCTGGGTAGATTTCGCCGCTCAATTGCTGGAACGCCTGTTGCGCCGAGGCGGCAGACGCCGACAGCAGCAGGCTTTCATACACTGAATTGCCGGCGCCGAGGCCTTCGACGGCGGCCGCCACCGCGCGCTGGTTCGGGGTTTGCCCGACACTGGCGAACGAGGTGGCGTTGCGCTGGATGTCGAGCTGAATGGCGTTGCCCGTGTAGTCGAGGTTGCCGCCGATGAACAGGTAATCCGGCAGTACCGCGCCGAACTGGCCCTGAATGCCGCCGGCCGCTTGCAGAATGTCGTACGAATGACCGAGCAGGCTGCGCGCTTGCGGGGTGCTGAGCAGGGTCGGACTGTTTTCCAGCGACAGGCTGACCGTGGCACCGCTGATGCTCGCGCTGCCGCCGGCAACGATGCGGTCGCTGCTGGTCGGCGACAGCTCGACCGCGTAGGTCGAGCCTGGGGCGAAGGTCACGTCACCGGCCACGTTCAACGTGCCGATGGAGTTGCCCGGTGCCACGCGGCCGCCGCTGTTGGCGAGCAACGAGGCGATCCGCCCGGAACCGCCGAGGGTACCGCTGTCGTTGACGGTCACCGCCGAGGCCAGCGAGCCGTTGACGCTGAGCAAGCCGCCATTGACCGTGGTCGGGCCGCGGAAAGTGTTGTCGCCGGTCAGCAGCAAGCGCCCTGCCCCGGACTTGACCAGGCTGCCCTGATAGACCCGCGTCGCCGCTGCAGCATCACGGGCCATGCCCACGGCGTAGTCAGTCTGATCCTGCTGACTGGCGCCGGCCGGAATACCGTTCTGCCAGCCCTTGTCCTGCAGGGTCTGCTGCCAGGCGCCGTGTTCGGCGAGGTCTTCGCGCTGGCGCTGAAGCAATGCCTTGTCGGAGATGTCATTGCTCCAGACATCGCTTTGCCCGGCGGCCAGATTGGCATCGAACGCGCCGAGCAATTGCCCCGGCCCGTGCATCGCCCGATTGAGGTTGGCCACGCCCCAGCCGACCCGCTCGGTCGGTGCATCGGTGACCGAGCCGTCGAGTTGCGTGGCGGTGGTCAGCAGCACTTCGAGCGCTTGCTGGTTGTTCATGTACGGGTAGCGTTCCATCACCAGCGCCAGTGCCCCGGTGGCGTGCGGCGCGGCCATCGAGGTGCCGGACTTGATCGCGTAATCGCCACCCGGAACGGTGCTGTCGATCTTCGCCCCCGGCGTGGTGATGCACCAGTATTTGGCGATGCCGCACTGGTTGTACTTCTGCTGATTGCTTTGGTCCAGCCCGGAAACTGCCAGCCAGTGGCCTTCGAGGTCCGGCTGAAAGTACGGCAGCGCCGAGCGCACGCTGGCGTTCGGGTAGCCGCTGTTGCCGGCACTGAACACGTTGATTACGCCACGGCGCGAGACGTCCGCCGCCGCGTCGAGCCAGGTGCCCTGATTCCAGTGCTGCGCGTACGCGGCGTGCAGATCGGCCAAAGTGCGGTAGCTGACATCCGGCGGCTGGCTGCCCCAACTGTTGTTGATCGCTCGTACGCCGGCAGCGGCCAAGGCGTCATACGCGGCTTTGAAATAACGCGGATCGGGTTTCGGGCCGAAGAGGAAGCTGTCGTTGTTGTTGGTATTACCGACGTAGATCTGCGCGTTGTACGCCACGCCGTGCATGCCGGTGCCGTCACGGCTCGCGCCCATGGTGCCGACCACGTGGGTGCCGTGGGAATCGTTGTTGGAATTGAGGGTGCCGTTGACGTTGAACAGTGAGCCGTCGACGTAACTGCCGGAGGCCAGCACCGGGTGGTAGCGGTCGCTGGCGAACTCGGGGTGGGCGGCATCGAAGCCGGAATCGAGGGCGCCGATCTTCACGCCTTTGCCGGTGATGCCGGCCGCGTAGGCCTGATCGGCCTGCATCCGCGCCAGACCCCAGTCGCGCTGGAATTCGGCGCTGCGCCAACTGGCGGGATCGCCGGGCTTGCCGGATTCGAGGTACTGCGCATGGGCTTGCGCGATGGAAACTGCGAGCAACAGGGTGCCGACCGCTGCCGGCTTGATGCGTACTTCCATGTTCACCACTCACTTTTCTTATTGTTTTGCAGGCACTGACAGCCAGATCAAAAGATCGCAGCCTTCGGCAGCTCCTACAGGGATTGCTGTGTTCTATGTAGGAGCTGCCGCAGGCTGCGATCTTTTGCTCTGCTTCAAGCTCCTACAGGATTTTCCGTGTTACCGGGTTTTCGGGCCTTGTCCGAAGGCCTCATCCACCCGCGCCAGATCCTGTTCGTTCAAGGTCCCCGCGTAGTAATGCAGCTTGGTCCAGGCCATCAAGTAGTCGTAGCGCGCCTGGGCCAGATCGCGGCGGGTGGTAAACAGTTGTTGTTCGGCGTTCAGCGCATCGAGGTTCGTCCGCTCACCGCCGAGAATGCTTTGCTTGGTCGACACCACCAGCGCTTCAGCCGAGGCCAGCGCCTTCTGGTAGGCGCGCAGTTTGTTGACGCCCGACAGGCAGGCGCTGAACTGGCGGCGCAGTTCGATCAGTGTCTCGCGGGTCTTGCCATCGAGCTCGTATTCCGCCTGCTCCATGGTGCGGCTGGCCTGACGGGTCGAGGCCGATACCCCGCCACCGGCATACAGCGGCACGTTGACTTCAAAGCCGATGGTGTTGGTGTCGTAGCGCTGATTGTAGGTGTTGCCGCTGTCCGATTCAGTCTTGCGGATCGACGCATAGGCACTGACTTTCGGCAGGTGCCCGGCGCGGTTGCGCTCGACTTCGTACTTGGCCACTTCCACCGCCTGGCGCTGCGACGCCAGGTTGGGGTTGTTGCTGATCGCCAGTTCATGCCAGGTGTCGTAGTTGGCCGGCATCAAGGCGAAGGTCTGGAAATTCTGATCCAGTGGCGCCAGCTCGCTGATGTCCACCGTCTGCACGCCGACCAGCGCCCCCAGTTCACGCAGCGCGGCGTCCTGCTCATTGCGCGCCTCGATCTCTTCGGCGGTCGCCAGTTCATAGCGCGACTCGGCTTCCAGAATGTCGGTGCGCGTGCCCTCGCCCTGTTTGAACATGTGCTCGTTCTGCTGGAACTGCTGCTCGTAAGCCTTCTTTTTGGCCTGGGCGATGTCGATCTGATCCTGGGCGAACAAGGCTTTGGTGTAGTTGTCCAGCACCCGTACCAGCAGCTCCTGACTCTTGCCGCGAAACGCTTCGTCGGCGAACAGCGACTGCGCCACGCCTTTGCGATACGCCGCGTAAGCTTCGTAGTCGAGCAACGGTTGCTGCAAGGTCAGGGTCGAGCCATAGCTGTTGTAGTTGCGGTCTTCGGTGAGGTTGCCGCGAGCGGTCAGTTGCGTGGCCTTCGAGGTGTTGTGACCGCGGTTGTAGTTGTAACCCAGTCTCGGCAACAGCCCGGCGCGGCCGATGGTGCGGTTTTCCAGGCCCGCGTCGCGCTCCTTGATCGCGCCGAGGAACACCGGATCGTTGCGCAATGCCTGTTCGTAGACTTCGAATGGCCCCATGGCCGCCAGCGCGCTGTTTCCTGCGAGCAGCGCGAACGCTGCTCCCAACATCGAAAGCTTATTCATACAGCCGAACATCCTTATTCTTCAGTCAACGCAGAGCCAGCGCGATCGAGCAATGGTTTGAACAGGTAGTTGAGCAGTGACCGTTCGCCCGTGCGCACGAACATTTCCGCCGGCATACCGGGCTTGATCACCAGGCCATGGAGTTTTTCCATCGCCTGATCACTGACGCTGCTGCGCAACACGTAGTACGGCACGCCGGTTTTCTCGTCGACCATCTGGTCGGCGGAAATCAGGCTGACCTCACCCGGTACACGCGGGGTCTTGCTCTGGTTGAACGCGGTGAACAGGATATCGACCGGCAAATGCGTGCCGACCTTGTCGATCAGGTTGATCGGCAAGTGCCCTTCGACTTCCAGGGTGGTGCCTTGCGGGACGATCTCCAACAAGGTTTCGCCTTGACGCACCACGGCGCCTTCGGTGTGCACGCCAAGGTTGACCGCCACACCATCGGCGGTGGCAAGGATCTCGCTGTGTTGCAGGTCGAAACCGGCCGAGGTCAGTTGCTCCGACAGGGTCACGCTTTTGAGCTGCGCGTCGGCCAGTTGGGTGCGCACTTCCTTCTGGTATTCCTCGCCATGCTGTTGCAGCTTCAAGCGCGATTCGAGAATGCCCTGCTCCACCCGGCCGCTTTCACCGGTGTTTTCCGCCAGTTGCTGCTGCACTTGCGACAGCTGACGCTGGTATTCCATCAAGCGGTTGCGCGGGATGTAGCCGTTGTCCGCCAGCGGCTGCAGGTTGCTCAGTTGCTGCTGCAGCGAGTCGGCCT
Organism: Pseudomonas sp. B21-051; assembly: GCF_024748795.1. Taxonomy (NCBI): domain Bacteria; kingdom Pseudomonadati; phylum Pseudomonadota; class Gammaproteobacteria; order Pseudomonadales; family Pseudomonadaceae; genus Pseudomonas; species Pseudomonas sp. B21-051. The sequence goes on along the minus strand of NZ_CP087166.1, from coordinate 2,897,971 downwards.
GGGCGTTGAGGTCGGTGCGGGCGCGGCGCATGCCCGCCAGTTGCGCGGTGGCGCCTTCGATGCTGGCGCGCAGACCGGCCTGTTCGCGGTAGAACGCTTCGCGGCGGCTGCTGAACAGTTGACGCTGGCCTTCAAGAACCAGCGCCAGACGCGGATCCGGGTCGTTGCTCAACTCCGCCGGAAAGGTCACCTGCTTGAGGTTATCGCGCTCGGCCTGCCAGCGTGCAAGGCTGGCCCAGGCCATGCGGTACTGGGCTTGCAGCGACTGCACGTCGGCCGCAACCTGGGTCTGGTCGAGGCGGAACAGCGGCTGGCCCTGTTTGACGATCTCGCCTTCGCGCACCAGAATCCGGCTGACCACGCCGGCGCTCATTGACTGCACAGCCTTGCGCTTGCCCGACACCACCACGGTGCCCTGCACCGGGATGCCTTGATCCAGCGGCGCCAGTGCGGCCCAGGTGAAGAAACTGCCGGCGCCGACGATGGCCAGAATCCAGCCCATGCGCGCGAAGAACTTCGCATCGCGCTCCGGGCGCTCGGTGACGTACGCGTGTTCCATGGAGGCTTCGTTTTCAGTGTTCATGCTGGCGCTGCTCATACACCCGAATTCCTTGTCGTGGGCTGGTACTGCCGGCTCATGCTGAGCCCGCCCGGTGCCTGCGCAGATTTTTCCCGTGGTTGTTCCTGATTGCCGGACAGTGCCTTGAGGACGTCCTGACTGTTGCCGAAGGCCTGCAAACGTCCGTCGTTGAGCACCAGCAACTTGTCGGCCTGGGCCAATACCGAAGAACGGTGCGTGACCAGCACCACCGTGGTGCCCTTGGCCTTGAGCTGGGCAATGGCGCTGGCCAGCGCGGCTTCACCGACGGTGTCGAGGTTGGAGTTCGGCTCATCGAGCACCACCAGGCTCGGATCGCCATACATGGCGCGCGCCAACGCGACGCGCTGCTTCTGGCCGCCGGACAGGCCACTGCCGTCCTCGCCCAGTTGCGTGTCGTAGCCTTGTGGCATCCGAAGAATCATCTCGTGCACGCCAGCCTGCTGTGCGGCAGCCACAACCTTTTCCGGGTTGGCTTCGCTGAAACGGGCGATGTTCTCGGCGATGCTGCCGCTGAACAGTTCGATGTCTTGTGGCAGGTAGCCGATGTACGGGCCGAGCTCGTCGCGGTTCCAGCGATGGATGTCCGCACCGTCCAGGCGCACCGTGCCACCGAGGGTTGGCCACACGCCGACGAGCACCCGGGCCAGGGTCGACTTGCCGGAACCGGAAGCACCGAGCACGCCCAGCACTTCGCCCGCGCCAATCGCGAAGTTGACCATGTGCAGGGTCGCCGCGCGCTGCCCCGGAGGGCCGGCACTGACTTGCTCAAAGGCAATCTGGCCTTTCGGTGCCGGCAGCGCCATGGCGTCGTCACTCGGCGGGAACGCCTGCAGCAGCGAATCCAGACGACGGTAGGCCAGCTTCGCCCCGCTCCACTGCTTCCACACGGCGATCAACTGGTCGATCGGGCTCAGCACGCGGCCCATCAGGATCGAACCGGCGATCATCATCCCGGCAGTCATGTCACCCTTGATCACCAGCAACGCACCGAGGCCCAGCACCAGCGATTGCAGGCACAGGCGCAGGGTTTTGCTGATCGAACTGATCACCGCACCGGTGTCGCTGGCCTGATTTTGCAAGCCGAGGAACCGCGAGTGCACACCGAACCAGCGCTTGCGCAACGCGCCGAGCATGCCCATGGCCTGAATGGTTTCGGCGTTGTGCAGGTGACTGGTGGCCAGTTGGCTGGATTTCTGCGAGTAACCGGCGGCTTCGCCCAGCGGTTTCTTGGTCATGTATTCGTTGAGGCATGCCAAAGCGATCAGCAGCAGCGCGCCGGCCGTGGCGAGCACGCCCAGCCAGACGTTGAACAGGTAGATGACAAACAGATAGACCGGGAACCACGGCGCGTCGAAAAACGCGAACAGGGCCGGCCCGGTGACGAATTGCCGAATGTGGGTCAGGTCGCCCAGCGATTGCCCGGCGTTGCCCTCGCCCTTGAACAGATTGCGTTCGAACGCCGCCTGATACACCCGCAGGTTGAAGCGGCGTTCCAGTTGGCTGCCGATGCGGATCACGATGAAGCTGCGCACCACTTCCAGCATGCCGATGAACGCGAAGAACCCGACGACCATCAACGACAGCATCGCCAGGGTGGTTTCGTTCTGCGAAGACAGCACGCGGTCATAGACCTGCAGCATATAAATGGAGGGCACCAGCATCAGCACGTTAATCAGTGCGGTAAAGCACCCGACGCTGATCAGAATGCTTTTATAGTCACCCAAAGCCTTGAATAAGGGAGCGGTGGCTGGGGCCTTCGCCATCTTCATTGATTATTCCTGAATGTAATCCCCGCCATTCTTTGGCGAGACGCTTCCAATAATTATCCGTGCGCAGATCGGACGGGTTCTTGCAACTTGCATTTACACTTCAATAACAACTTTCAACATTTCAACGCCACTCGTTGCATTGAACTGTTGCTTATAACTGCAACATCAAACCTTATGTCAACTGCTCAGTCGGTAGCGTTGTTCACGGTTGCGGTGTATGGCGCGTTAGCGTAATCACCAGCCCCGACCTCAAAGCGCTCAGATAAAGCCCATCACGTTGTCGGCTGAAGAACTGGATTCTTGAACCTTCCTTGCCGGTAATCGACAGGCCGTCAGGATCAGGGAACCAGCCGATCGGCGCTTGCTCAAGCCATGCCCCCAGGCATTCGGCGCCCTTGCCCAGCGTCTGGTTCGGTTCAAGATCGATCAGGCAAGTGTTCGACGGCTTGTCCTGCAATGCCTGCGCCTGTGGGGCGTCGTCGGGCGCAGTCAATACAGCCTGCCATTGCCCGGCAAACACCGATGGATCTTCAAGTCTGAGGCTGCTTGCCATGGTTGTTTCTCCAGAAATCATGATCAGCGCCGCCGAAAGCCACGCCATTGCCTTGTAAGTAAAAGCTTTATAGATCATCAGAAAATTCGCTCCGACACGTAGCCTTGCCCAGCGGCCAGGACGATGCAAGTAAAGAAAGCGGCGCATCAAGCGCCGCTTTCCCGTTTTACATCACGCCACGATGTCGCTGGTCGCTGCCTGGCCCACGGTGCTGACCTGGAAGTCCGCTACGCCGTGCCCGGAGAAGTCCACCGACAACAGGCTGTTGCCGCCCGACGAGGTCAGGATCGCGTCGCCGGCCGAACCGGTGAAGCTGCTGACAAAGTGCAGGCCGGAACCGTTGGTGATGGCGCTCAGGTCGATTTTGTCCAGACCGCTGACGAAATCGAGGATCTGATCGACTGCACCCGGCTTGGAGTCGGAGCTGGAGGCGAACACGAAAGTGTCCGAACCCGCACCGCCCCACAGTTTGTCCGCACCACCGGCGCCGTAGATGATGTCGTTGCCGGCACCGCCCTTCAGCTCGTTGGACACACTGTTACCGATCAGCAGGTCGTTGCCCGAACCGCCGATAGCGTTCTCGATGGTCACGCCCTTGGCGATGGACACGTTACCAATCATGCCGCCAACGTCGGAGAACGAGGCTTCGTTAAGATTGATCTTCTGGTTCTGGGTGAAACCCGAGAAGTCGAAGGTATCCTTGCCGCCCGCATCCCAGACCGAGAACACCAGCTTGTCGCTCGACGACGAGGCGCTGAGGAAATCGCGACCGGCGTTGGAGTTGAAACCGTAGGTGGTGTCACCGGTACGGGTGTTCATGTTGGCGCCGTACAGCTTCTGGATGGCCGCAATGTCATCCATCAGCGGGCCGGAAGCATAGGCTTCCACACCACCCTTACTGAAGTTCTGGGCGGTGTTGCTTTCGCTCCAGTAACTCATGAGGCTGTAACCGCGGGTGTCTTGCCCGTAGGAAGCATCCTTGTAAGTCGGGTTGCCTTCGCCGGCGTTGTAGTCGCCAGGGTGAGACAGGCCCAGGGTGTGGCCGATTTCGTGGGTCAGGGTCTGACGCCCGTAATTGTTCAGACCCGGGGTTTTGTTGACGTCGTAGCCACTGCCGGTCAGGTACCAGGATTGACCGTCATAGCCTGGCTCGGTGCCTGGCAGGAACGCAAACGCCGCCGCGCCTTCCTGACCGCCACTGTAGTTACCGAAGGTCATGTGACCGTCGCCACCACGGGCCGATTCGGTGAACGTCACGTTGGCGACATCCGCCCAGGATTGCATGGCGAGCACGGCCTGGGCTTTTTGCAGGGCACTGAACTGACTGAAACCGGTGACGCCCAGGCCGCTGAAGTTAGCGGTTTTGGCGGTCAGAAAGGTGTAGGTCAGTTCGATCTTGCCGCTGTTGTCGAGGTCGTGCCAGGAGGCACCGTCGCGCAACAATTGAGTGGCGGCTTGATCCACCGAGAAGGACGGTTTGCCATTGACCGTGAGGTTGCCGCCACGATCGTATTGATGGCTGAAGCTATTGATCTGGTTCCAGGCAGAGCTGGTCGCAGCCAGAGATTGCGCTGCGCCGACAGGCACGAATGTGTCTGCGGTGATATCAACAGCATTAGCTTTTACTTTCGACATAAACACACTTCCTTGTTTAGCAATGGAACAGTTTTTGTCAGATAGCGACAATCCCTGGCGAGATCGTCCTATCACTCGCCCAATGAAGGCGTAAGAAACCTGACACAATTTGAAATCTGTCGTCTAGCGTTTTTTTGAGATCAAATTGCACTGTTGCGCAAAACTGCCGTAAACAAAGCCTGCGGGGTCGAAAGATTGTTTTAACGGATTAGGCATCGCCCAATTGTCTGACGATTTTCTATTTAAATATTAAATATTGGTAAGTTGCTTTTTGATGGGTACGTCTCACTTTCCTGCACTCTATTAGTGCGATGCCAGTGTATTGATATCAACTATTTAATAACGCCTGATACCCCTGTCCCTGTAGGAGCTGTCGAGTGGAACGAGGCTGCGATCTTTGCATTTGAAGATCTAAAGATCGCAGCCTTCGGCAGCTCCTACAGGGTTTGGGGTTGGCTCAGCTGCCAGTGCGGATCTTGTTCCACACCCGCGTGCGGATCCGGTCAATGTTCAGCGGCATTGCCTCCAGCGCAAACAGCTTGCCCATCATCTCCGGGCTCGGATAGACCTTGGTGTCACTCTTGATTGCCGGATCGATCAGGCTGTCGGCCTGTTGGTTGCCATTGGCGTAGTGCACGTAATTGCTGATGCCGGCCATCACGTCCGGGCGCAGCAGGTAGTTCATGAATGCGTAACCGGCCTTCTCGTCCGGTGCATCGGCGGGCATGGCGACCATGTCGAACCAGATGGCGGCGCCTTCCTTGGGAATCGCGTAACCGATGTCGATGCCGTTCTTCGCTTCCTTGGCGCGGTTTTCCGCTTGCAGGATGTCACCGGAGAAACCGACCGCCACGCAGATATCGCCATTGGCCAGGTCGCTGGTGTACTTCGAGGAATGGAAGTAGCTGACATACGGCCGCACTTTCATCAGCAGCGCTTCGGCTTTCTTGTAATCCTCGGGGTTCTTGCTGTGGGGCGGCAAGCCCAGGTAATTGAGCGCTGCCGGCAGCAATTCCGGGCCGTTATCGAGGATCGCCACGCCGCACTTCTGCAGTTTTTCCATGTATTCGGGCTTGAAGATCAGGTCCCAGGAATCCACTGGCGCGTTGTCACCCAGCACCGCCTTGACCTTGGCGACGTTGTAGCCGATGCCGGTGCTGCCCCACAGATACGGAAAACCGTGCTCGTTGTTCGGGTCGTTGACCTGCAAGGCCTTGAGCAATACCGGGTTGAGGTTCTTCCAGTTCGGCAACTGGCTCTTGTCGAGCTTCTTCAGTGCCCCGCCCTGGATCTGTCGCGCCATGAAGTGGTTGGACGGGAACACCACGTCATAACCGGATTTGCCGGTCATCAACTTGCCGTCCAGGGTTTCGTTGCTGTCATAGACGTCATAGGTGACGCCGATGCCGGTGTCCTTCTGGAAGTTTTTCGTGGTGTCCGGCGCGATGTAGTCCGACCAGTTGTAAATCTTCACCGTTTCGGCGGCATGGCTAATGGAGGCGGCCAGCAGCAGCGGCGCCAGAGCGAGGGTTTTCTGGATCATGAGGTGATTCCTGTAGTGGCTATTTTTGTTGGCAGGCAATCAAAGGATCAAACAATCAGAAAATAAGAACGTAAGTCTTGCGCACGGTCTCCTGGATATCCCAGATACCGAGCGTGTTGGCCGGCAACATCAGTGCGTCGCCACCTTGTATGTGCAGGGTTTCGCTGCCGTCGTCCGGGGTGAACGTGCAACGCCCAGAGATGAAGTGGCAGAACTCCTGCGCGGTGATCTGCCGGCGCCAGCGCCCCGGGGTGCATTCCCAGACGCCGGTCTCAACGCCGTCATCGCGCTCGACGCTGGTGGTCGAGGCAATGGCGACCGGCTCGCCGAGTGGCACGGCGACCGGGTTGGATTCATCCAGTTGCAGGCTGGCGGTGTTCTTGAACTGCGTAATGCTCATGGTGAGACCTGTCTTGTGAAGAAAACGGCGGTTAGTGCATGAAACCTTCCATGAAGCCCGCGACCTGACTGGCCAGCTTGCGCCGCCACGGGGCGCTGGCCGGGTTGGCCAGGGTCTGGTCTTCGTGGACGAAACTTTTGATGATCGCGTTGTAACCGAGCCAGCGGCACGGCTCCGGCTCCCAGGCGCGCAGCGCATGAATCCCGCCGTCCGGCAGCACCCACGGCTGATGCACCAGTTCGGTATCGCGCTCGAGAATCAGATCGGCCAGGGTGCGGCCGCCGAGGTTGCTGGCACCCACACCCTCCCCGCCATAACCGCCGGACAGCGCAATGCCATTGGCGCGATCGCAGAGCATGTGCGGCTTGAAGTGCCGGGACATGCCGAGGTTGCCGCCCCAAGCGTGGGTGATCTGCACGTTTTTCAGTTGCGGGAACAGTTCGCCGAACAGATAACGCCGCAGCTCAACCTCATCACGGGTCAGATCGAAGTTATGGCGCAGTTTGCCGGCGAACTGATAACCGCCGCGGGCGCCAAAGATCAGGCGATTGTCGGCACTGCGCTGGCCATAGGTGACCTGACGGCTGAACTCGCTGAACGCCTGGCCACGGTTGAGGCCGATTTCATCCCAGGTCGCTGCCGACAACGGTTCGGTGGCGACAATCAGGCTTTGCACCGGCAACTGATAGCGACCCAACGGTGGCAGCGTGACCGAATAGCCTTCGACCGCCGGCACGATCCAGCGACTGCGCACACTGGCCCTGGCTGTGCGCAAACTGCCGGACTGCCAATGCGTTACGGGGCTGTTTTCGTAGATCTTCACGCCCATGTTCTGCACGGTCCGCGCCAGACCGCGCACCAGTTTCGCCGGGTGAATGGTCGCCACGTGCGGCGCATAGATGCCGCCGTAGGGTTTCGCCACACGAATCTGTTGCGCCAGCTGTTCGGGGTTCAGCCAGCGGTAATCGTTGTCGGTCAGGCCTTGGGCGTGCAGTTTGTCGAGGTATTCGCGCAGGCTGGCTTCCTGCTCCGGGTAGCGGGCGGCGCAGTACAGTACCCCGCCTTTGCGGTAATCACAGTGGATGCCCTCACGTTCGAGGACAACTTCCACTTCATCCGGAATGCTGTGCAGCAGATCAAACGATGCGCGACGTTGTTCTGGAGAGAGACCGGCGAGCAGTCGATCCTCGCCCAGCAGATTGCCCATCAGCCAGCCGCCATTGCGCCCGGACGCGCCGAAACCGGCGGTTTGCGCCTCGACGATGGCGATATCCAGACCCGGAGCGAGTTTTTTCAGGTAGTACGCGGTCCACAGCCCGGTATAACCGGCGCCGATGATCGCCACGTCGACATCCAGATCCTGCTCCAACGCCGGCCGCGCGGTGAGCGGCTCGTCGAGTTGATCCATCCACAAACTGATAGTGCGCCACGCCGGCATGCAAGACTCCGCCACTGAAAACCTTCGATGGCGTCGATCCTAGTGCGTGACTTCAATGGCTGTCTTGCGCGCGTGCCCGCAAAGAAATTTGTTTGGCGTAGGCCTTCGGCGACTGACCAGTGTGTTGGCGGAAACAACTGTAGAACGCTGAGAGCGAGTTGAAACCGGCAGCAAACGCCAGCTCATCGATGCGCAGCGGTGGCGTGGCCTGATCCAGTGTCTTGAGCAAGTGCTGCAAGCGTGCCTGATTGACGTAGCGGTAGAAGCTTTGGCCCAGCACCTGATTGAGCAGGTAGGAAATCTGATTGCGGCTGTAGCCGCACTCCTTCGCCACCCGTTGCAGGTCCAGTTCCGGATCGAGATACGGTTGCTGGCGTTCGAAGTACTGCTGCAGATCCTCGGCCATGAAACTGATCTGGCGCGGTGACAAACCCAGGCGACTCACCGCCGGGCGCTCACTGGGTGCGGCGGCGCTATTGGTTTGTGCGCGAACCAGCGAAGCGTATTCGTTGACCCGCCAGATCAAGCCGTCCTTGACCGTGAGCGCTTCGCTGGAACGGAACGACACCAACCCGTCACCGCCACGCAGGGTCACTTCGTACTGAATGAACGCAGTGTTGCCATCCACGCGGATCCGGTCGCAATGTTCGAGCGCTTCGTCGGATTCTCGCGGCATGCTCACGCGCACGTACTCACGCAACTCGTCGAGGCCGAGGACCCGGTTCTGGAAAAAATCGTTGTACTGGACGTCCGGATGATACAGCGCCATGACGCTGTCCAGATCGCGGTGTTTCCAGCTCAGGTGATAGCGCATGACCGTAGCGGCCGTGGCCGGAGTCTGTTCTGGGCCGTCATCGTCGGCGTGCATAAAGGGCTCGGCGCAAAAGAACCGAGCTTGCCCAAGTTCGACGAAACGATCAACGAGCAAACCGCAGTGGCCATTTGGCGATGAGTGATCAAGGCGTGACTTACATCAAAAAATGCGTAGCAATCGCAAAATGAACTGAAAAATCTCACGGAAAATTCACATGCGGGTGCTACTTTTAACGTCACTGACCGGTTGAGCCAATGAAGGCTCTTCCCACCTAACGTGAGCAAAAGGAAGCGCTCGATGAAGAAGGCGGGCAACACATGAACAAAGGTTCCAGCAAAGTCACGTTTCCCAACGCGTGCCAGCTGATGCGCTGGCACTTTCATCCCATGGGTTTTGAAGCGACGATGGATGCACCGGGCAGCATGATTGCTCGTCTGTTTGATCGTGCCAGCGGCGAAACCATGATCGCCATCGCGGGCATCCCGTGTGCCACGGTGATGAACGCAGCGGACGTCGAGCGCATTATCGAAGCGGTGGAAGATGAACTGGAGGCTTTCATTCCTCCTGAAACTTTCAGAAGTTACGCTTAACCTGTTGTTTTTAATAAAAAAGCCCGCCAATTCAGGCGGGCTTTTTTGTGCATGCGTATTACGCCGTTTGCGGCTGTTTCCGGTGATCGGCGAAGAACGCCTTGCCTTGGGCAACTCGATCGGACGCCCTTGGCATGTTCACGGTCTGGGTATCCTGCGGCTCGACGTACCAGTAGCAATGGCTGACCGCCCGGGTGATACCAACGTAGGCCAGCCGCAGAATCTCGTCCTTTTGCGCCGTGTCATAAGGCTCGCTGTCGCCAGCCTTGCCCAGTCCAGCCATGCGATACACCTGGTTCTTATAAGGCGAGCTGGTCAGGTGCTGGCAGTCACCGAGCAGAAATACCGCATCGGCTTGCAGACCTTTGGCACTGTGGTAGGTCAGCTGCTTCAGCCGTCGAGCCTCGTAAGGCAAGCTCGAATCAACATTAACTACCGACTGAATATGCTGTTCTATCAATAACTTATCGCTACTTTTTCGATAGAGCATCAAGATCGACTCGCCACGATTGTAATGTTCAGCCAAACGCTGCCCCATGGCCTGGTCATCACGCTCAAGCACGTTGACCGGCTGCGCAGGCTTGGGTGCACCACTGGCTTTGGCCTTCTTGCCGGGGATTGCCGGCGCGGCACGAACGATGTGCTCGGCAGCATCAATGATGTGCTGATGGCTGCGATAGTTGTCACTGAGCATCACCCGCGTGGTGCTCGGTGACGGGAATTCCTTGTTGAACTCCATGAAGTAACTCGGCGAACTGCCGCGCCAGCCGTAGATCGACTGCCAGTCATCACCGACGCACAGCAATGACGAACGCTGCGCACCTCGCCCGACATGCATGGCCGGGCCGCGACTGCGGATTTCCGCGAGGCTGGCGCGGATCCACGAGACGATCTGCGGCGATACGTCCTGAAACTCGTCGATCATCAGGTGCGACATGGGCCGCAGCAGCTCATCGCTGAGCAACTTGAGGTTCTCCGGCGAATGTTCGCTGAACAGCGCGAACATTCGGTTGTAGGTCATCACCGGCGGCTTCTGATCGAGCAGATGATCTTCCAGTGCTCGCCAGAACAGGCTCAGTGCCTCGAAGAAAAACCGGTCCGGGTCGTCCTTGGCAAAACTCATTCGGCCGACAGCGTCCGGCACATCCAGCCCAAGGTTTTCGATGAAGCCGGCCGCCGCGACAAAACAATCGAGCAACGGCGCCGAGACCAGCTCACCCTTGACCTTGTAATCGAAGCCTGGACCGGCGCTCGCGTCGCCAGCCAAAGTCGATAAAACCCGCTTTGAGGCCTCATAACTATCTAGCCAAATCAATGGCTTACGACAGAAAGCTTGAAACAGAGTGCGCTTCACAGCCCATTCAGCGCGCACACTGAGCTTGGCGTTGGGGCGGCAGATTTGCGGGTTTTCCCGGGGATCGAAGCCGAGCACCACCCAGGCATCGAGGCTGGGAATGTAGCCGTGGCAGTGAAAGGCCGATCCATTGATCTCGAAGGTCTGACGGCTGGGCTCGATGCCCTTGATCGGCCAGGCACCGGCGCGAAACCACAGATCTTCGATGGCATCGCACAGTTCTTCGTCGCGTTTGGCCGCCAGCTCGGTCACCGCCATGCGCTTCTGCACGTCCGGGTGATCGCGCTCAAGTTCCTTGAGCTGCAAGGCAGCTTTGGCCAGCGGTTGAATCAACTGGCGGAAACGTTCGTCTTGATTGAATAACCGGTGGTAGCACGCGTTGAGCTGCTGGCGCTGGGCATCATTGATTCGCAGATCGAACGGGTTGCTGTCGACTTCCTCGTCAGCGCCTTGTGGCCGATTGCTGAGATTTTCAAAAGCCTGCAAGCGTTCGAACCCCGGCAGACTGCGTACCATCGGCAGAATGCGTGAGTGAAAGGTGCGCACCAGTTCCCGCGCCTGTTGCAGGCTCAATGGCTGGCCCCAGAGTGCGAACATCTCGATCAGCTTATTGATGAAATCCTTGCGCGACTCACGGGTGAAGGTCACCACGGTCATCGAATCCAGCTCAAAGCCCAGATAGTGCGTGAGTAACAGAATACGCAGCACCAGCGTGGTCGACTTGCCTGCCCCCGCCCCGGCGATCACCGAGGTCGAGGGGGTGTCGCTGAAGATCATCTTCCATTGTGCGAGGCTTGGCTGGGCATGCGCGGGCAGCAGGCGCGCCACATCGGCTTTCATGCGTTTCTTCAGCTCGGCACTGAGTGGCAGACGCCAGTCGTCAAAAAGGTGGTTGTCGACGCTCGGCGGGCGATGCTCGGTGCTGCGGCTGTCGCGAATCAGTAAAACCTGGCGGCCTTCCTCCAGCCCTTCGAGTTTTCCCTCTTTGAAGCCGTATTCCACACCCGCAGTGTGGCCGCTGCGAAAACCGTCAGCCTGGCCGTGTAGCCAAGAGGCACGGTGCTGGGCGCGCAAACGCGTCAGGCCGTGGCCGAAGAAACGCGCGGCCAGTCGCTTGAACCAAGGCATTTCGGCCAATGGACGAAGTTCGGGAGGAAGATCGGGAGTGTGTTGCGCCACGCTGAGGAGCTCCAGTGTGTGAGGCTGTTGAGGCTATGGTGTCTTTATTTGCCCATGAGTTCTAGCGAAATGCTTACAGGTCATTGGTTTAAGCGATGAACTGAAAGTTGGATGAGATCGTTTCGAGCCAGTTTCTAATCAATGGATTCGATGAGAATGCCGCACTTTTTACGCTTTTTCTCGATGGTTGCCTGATGGATGATGCGCGTCATTAACCGACGGTCTCGCTTCGTGGCTCTGGCGTTATGCCCCATGACGAACCTTTTGAGGAGACGATCATGCTTGAACTCAGACCTTTCAACACGCTGGGCGGTGCTCATCACGGCTGGCTGGATGCCCATCACCACTTTTCGTTCGCCGAATACTACGACCCGCAACGCATGAACTGGGGCAATCTGCGGGTCTGGAACGATGACGTGATCGCCGCCGGCACCGGATTCCCGCTGCACCCGCACCGCGACATGGAAATCATCACCTATGTGCGTGAAGGTGCGATTACCCATCAGGACAACCTTGGCAACAAGGGGCGCACTGAGGCCGGCGACGTGCAGGTCATGAGCGCCGGTACCGGCATCGCACACAGCGAATACAACCTTGAAGACAAAGAGACCCGAATCTTCCAGATCTGGATTCTGCCGACGGAAACTGGCGCGCCGCCATCGTGGGGTGCCAAACCGTTCCCCAAAGGCCAGCGCGAAGGCTTCGTGACCCTCGCCAGCGGCAAGGACGGCGACGACCAGAGCCTGCGCATTCGCGGCGATGCGCGTTTGGTCGCAGCCAATCTCAAGGCGGGAGAAACCGCTGAGTATCAGCTGGATGCCGGACGTCGAGCGTATCTGGTACCCGCCACTGGCCTGATTGAAGTCAATGGCTTGCGCGCACAAGCTCGAGACGGTGTTGCCGTCGAGCATGAGTCGGTGCTGACGGTGACGGCGCTGGAGGACAGCGAAATCGTTCTGGTGGATCTGGCTTAGATAGCGGGTATGAAAAAGGGTGACCAATTGGGTCACCCTTTTTACACATGATTTAACGGCCCCCAACCTTGTGGCGAGGGAGCTTGCTCCCGCCGGGGCGCGAAGCGTCCCTGTTTTGCGACTGCTTTGCAGCCCAGCGGGAGCAAGCTCCCTCGCCACAGTTTCTTTGGTGATTACTACTATTTCGTGGAAATAGCACCATCCACCAGCGTTTGCGCTTCAGCCACCAGTTGCTTGAGGTGGTCGTCGCCAATGAAGCTTTCGGCGTAGATCTTGTAGATGTCTTCGGTACCCGAAGGACGTGCGGCGAACCAGCCGTTTTCGGTCATCACCTTCAGACCACCAATGGCCTGATCGTTGCCCGGCGCATGGCTGAGAATGCTCTGAATCTTCTCGCCTGCCAGCTCGGTCGATGTCACTTGCTCCGGCGACAGCTTGCTCAACAGCGCTTTCTGCTCAGGGTTGGCCTTGGCATCGACGCGCACCGAGAACGGTTCGCCCAGTTCATCGGTCAGGGCGCGATAGGCCTGGCTCGGATCACGGCCGGTACGGGCAGTCATTTCAGCCGCCAACAACGCCGGAATCAAACCGTCCTTGTCGGTGCTCCAGACGCCACCGTCCTTGCGCAGGAACGAAGCGCCAGCACTTTCCTCGCCACCAAAACCCAGCGAGCCATCGAACAGGCCATCGGCAAACCATTTGAAACCGACCGGCACTTCGTACAGACGGCGCCCCAGACGTTTGGCCACGCGATCGATCAGACCACTGCTGACCACGGTTTTACCCACGGCGGCGTCGGCGCGCCATTGCGGACGGTTCTGGAACAGGTAATCGATGGACACCGCCAGATAGTTGTTCGGTGCCAGCAGACCACCCGACGGGGTGACGATGCCATGGCGATCATGATCCGGGTCGCAGGCGAAGGCCACGTCGTAACGTTCCTTGAGACCGATCAAACCTTGCATGGCATGGCTGGACGACGGGTCCATGCGAATCTGTCCATCCCAGTCGACCGTCATGAAGCGGAAAGTCGGATCGACCTGCTTGTTCACCACATCCAGATCAAGACGGTAATGCTCGGCAATCGCCGACCAGTAGCGCATCCCTGCTCCGCCCAACGGGTCTACGCCCAGACGCAGCTTGGCGTCACGGATGGCATCGAAGTCGATCACGTTGATCAAGTCGGCGACGTAAGTGTTCAGGTAGTCATGACGGTGGGTGGTGCTGGCCTTGAGCGCCTGCTCGTAGCTGATGCGTTTGACGCCTGCCAGTTTGTTGGCCAGCAGCTCGTTGGCCTTGGCTTCGATCCACTTGGTGATGTGGGTATCGGCCGGGCCACCGTTGGTAGGGTTGTATTTGTAGCCCCCGCTTTGTGGCGGGTTGTGCGACGGCGTAATCACGATGCCATCGGCCAGGCCCGAGGTGCGGCCACGGTTGTAGCAGAGAATTGCATGGGAAATCGCCGGTGTCGGCGTGTATTCGTCACCTTCGGCGATCATCACGGTCACGCCGTTGGCCGCCAGCACTTCCAGCGCGCTGGCGCCGGCCGGGGTCGACAGCGCATGGGTGTCGATACCGACGAACAACGGGCCGTCGATGCCCTGAGCTTCGCGGTACAGGCAGATCGCCTGGCTGATTGCCAGAACGTGCCATTCATTGAAACTCAGATCGAAGGAACTGCCGCGGTGCCCGGACGTACCAAACGCCACGCGCTGGGTGGAAATCGAAGCATCCGGTTGGCCGGTGTAATAAGCCGTTACCAGTCGCGGGATATCGACCAACAATTCTGCCGGTGCCGGTTTGCCCGCAAAAGGACTGATAGTCATGCAAAACCTCTGAAATAGAGTGGTTCAGGAAATACAGCGCAGTTTACTGGCAGTTCGACCACAGCGCGACGGGATCTATCCGACAGATTTCAACGTTCATTCCAAAGGTGCCAGACGCAGTGCATCGCCGAGCATGGCGATCGCCCCGGCCAATCCGGTTTCGCCCTGATCCAGCAGGTTCAGACGCAGATAACGACGATGTAATCCCTGCACGCTGAACAGTTCGCCCGGCGCGATCAATACTTGTTGTCTGAGCAGACGCTGAAACACACCGTGCATGTCCACCGGTCGCAGCGCCCGCACCCAGACGGTCGCACCGCCCTGCGGCTCGACGACCTGCAGGGCATCGCCCAAACGTTCGCGCAGCAAGTGGATCATCGGAGTTCGACGCTCCTTGAGGAGTCGGCGCAGCACGTTTAGATGCTGATCAATCCGACCATTTCCGTACAGTCGCGCGATCGCCTTCTGGCGGATTGGCGATAGTCGGAACGAACGCAGCAGAAAATGCCGCAACATCTCGCTTTTCCATTGGCGCGACAGTACGAACCCGTAAGGTGCCTCGATGCCGATGGTTTTCTCGAACGTAGAGAAGATCAACAGCCGGTCAGGATCCAGCCGATCACGCAAACGTTCGTCGCCCATGATCTCGCCAAGCTCGCCATAGCAATCGTTCTCCAGCACCCAAGTACCATGCTCGGCAAGCATACTGGCGATGATGTTGCGGTTTTCCGCAGGAACCCGGGTACCGCGCGGCATGCACAGGCCCGAAGAAAGCAGAATCAGCCGCACGTTTACAGTGTTGAGCAGTGCTTCGAAGCGTTGCAGATCCAGCCCGCCACAGGCCTGCAACGGCAGTTCGATCACCCGCACCTCTGCCGCCTGCAGCAATCGCAATATCACCCAGTCACAGGGCGACTCAACCAGAATGGTGGCGTGTTTAAGCTGCAGAACAGCCACCAGAATTTCCAGTACTCCGCGTAAATCCGCGCCAATGTAGACATCCTCGGCGTGCCAGCATTGTCTCGGCGAAGTGGTGTAGCGAGCCGCGAGAGCGGCGCGCAATTCCAGCTCCCCGCAGGGCTGATCAAGCGCCGGCGGCTTGCGGGGGTATTGACGCAGCAGTTCGCGTTCCAGCAACAGCAATGGACTGTCCAGCGACTGCACTGAAACCGGATCTTCTGCGCTTAACAAACGCATCCCCGGGCGTCGCGCATTGATGTAAAGCGCCTCAAGCAGATCGTTGCCAATGGCCTGAGGTGTCAGCCCCGCAATCGCTTGGGCGTAGTACCCGGACTTGGCGACGGAATAGACCCGCCCTTCTTTCTCCAGCAGCGAATACGCGTATTGAATGGTCGAGATCGATACGTTCAGGCGATCTGCCAGCTGACGCAGTGACGGCAGCCTGACGTTGCCTGCTTCGGCCGAATCCGCTATCAGTCGTATCAAGTAGCGATAGACGGCCTGATAAGCGAAACCAGGCTCCCGTACAGTCCTCATGAGCTCAATACCATTGACACGGCTGCGCCGAAGAATCGATCACTCACCTCAACGTTCCGCTGACCGGTCACCCACGCTGATGTCGATGCCATCGAGATCCGCTGTTTGTTGTGCAGCGCCCGTTGTATGTAGGACAGCCCCACACACCGGCAATGACTCCATGGCGTAGAGACGACTGATCAGCCTGACCGGTAAACCACTGACATCCATCATCCATTGCAGCACTTGCTCCGGGCCGTGCAGCCCCTGCATTGCACGATGCAAATCAGGCATCGCCACCAACATGCCGGGATGACAGCTGCGCAGGAACCGTTCGAGGCCGGCTCCACGGTTGATAAACGGCGAAAACAACAGGCAGATCCATTGGGTTTCATTCAAGCCATACGTGGCTTGAATGCAGTTCGCCGCTGCTTCGCGCAGTTCATCAAGCGCTGACTGCGGCCCCAATCGGGCAATCATCTGCTCACATACCGGTTCCGGAACCCGTTGCTGCTGCATGGACACCAGCATGTGCTGAACATGTTGCGAAAACCCGGCTTCATAGCTGCGGCCATCGACAAACTCCGCCTCCAGCCCGCATAAATGGGCCTCGATCAACGGGTCGGCGTATTCGCCCTCGCGCTGGTGGAACAGCCATTCCTCTGCCTGAAACCCGAGAAACTCACTGAGCAATGGCCAACGTTCTTCCAGGTTACCCACCACCATGTCGTGAATGTCGACAAACGTCGTGCGACGGCATGACTCGAACCCGTCCTCGGGACGCCAGGACAGTCGTTCGGCTTCGGCGTAAAAACCGCGGTACAAGTCCCCTCCCAATCCGTCGAGCAAGGCGAACAACTCATCGAAAGTCCCGGCATTGGGCGGCAGCGCACCAATGCCAGCCTTTTGCACCGCACGATCGAGGTTGTCGATGAATTGTTTCTGGCGACGCAACGACTCACTGGCAACCCAGGCATCAACACCATTGCCCCAGCGAGCGATTTGCCCGCAAAACTCCGCCCGGGCCAGGCAGGCCTCGCCCCACAACTCGATCTTCTCGTCCGCGCCCCGTCGATGCCCCATCATCAGCAGGTTGGTGCGATTGGCTTGCGTACTGTCCTTGTCAGGTGGCGCCAGGTGATTGAATGGCAACACGTGACGATGATCCACCATCAGCAACTCGACACGGGGGTCGTCATACAGAAACAGAGCAGCGAAACTGCGGTGCATATTGCCGGGTGCCGCCCCCGATCCACTCCTGCGCAACATGGCCACACGCAACTGAAAAGTGGCCGGTGCACGGCCGGCGATACTCAGCTGCGCGGCGCGCAGCAGCGCCAGGGTGTAACAACTGTCACGGGTACCGGACGGTGTCACCATGACCTTGTAGCCACCCATGCGCTCCATTCCGCCAGCGGCGACCACCAGCCGCTGAATCAGCAATTGCAGCGCTGTCCGTTCGGCTCTGGAAAAAAAACTCAACAGACGCTGCAATACTTGCTGGTAGACATAGTTCATTGCCTGATCATGGATCGTGCTCATCAGTACTTTACCCGGCGTAAAAAATTCATATCGCGCATCAGCGGTGAGCTGGCGCAATAAATTCATCAATAAGTAATAGACGATCAAATACTAACACTTATGCTTTCGTAGTTATTTGAAACACTTGACACAAAGAAGTCGGCAGGATCGTCGCTCTAGGTAACGCAAACCCCCGCCACCATTGGTTTTTTCCTGAAGTAAAAATATCTGAGGAAACTTCTTACAACGTCCCACGAACATTGAGTACAAGAAAAGCAGACCGACAATAGGAAACTACCTACAGCCATTAAACAGAAACCGGTATATCGCCCACGAGAGAAACTATTAAACACGCAACAAAAAACAGAATGCACAGACATGGCTCATTCCTTGAGATGAAAGTAATCATTCAATTATCAGGACTTATAGACCGATTAGAAGATACAGATAGCGGACAAAAACCGGTTCAGATGTACAACCGGCCACGTACCGTGCTCGGTATGCCTGATTATGCGCGGGGTAAAACGCAAGAGTCCGTGGGGTCACGGACTCTGTTCGGAGGGAGTTACGCGGGTTCGACCTGCAGGGCGACCCGTTCGCGGCATGGGCATTCGTCCATGTAGCGATGTGCTTCGACGAACTCGTTGAACGGGAAGACCCGAGTCTTGAGTGGCAGCAGTACGCGGTCGGCGGTGAGCTGGTTGATGTCACGCAGGGCACGCTGCAAGGCGACGTGGTCCTGAGTGATGCCGAGCTCCGGCTTACCGGTAAAATTGCCGATGCAGTGCACGAAGAACTGGATGTTTTTCTGAAACGCTGCACAGGCCGGAAATGGTGTCTGGTTACCACCCTGCAGACCATACAGGACCAGGCTGCCACGTGGTGCGAGGACATCGCCGAGCAACGACATCTGCGGGCCACCAAGACCGTCGAACACCACATCGACGCCACGGTTGTCGGTGATCTTGTTGATTCGCATCAACAGATCTTCTTCCTCGGTGACGATGACTTTCTCGGCGCCCAGCGACAGCAGGTATTCACGCTCATCAGCGGTTTTCGTCGCGGCAATCACCCGCACCCCCATGGCCTTGCCCAACTGGACAAAGGACGGACCGGCGCAATGACTGGCATCAGTGACCAAGGCAAACTGCCCCGGTTTGACCCGCGCCAGATCGGCATAGGCGAAATAGGCGATCAACAACGGCGTGTAATGCACGCTGGCCTCAACCGGGCTGAGTACATCCGGATAACGGGTCAGCGCGGTGCGTGGCAGCACGATCTGCTCGCCATACACCGGGTAGTCGTTCGGGCTTTCGGCCGGAAAACTGGCCACCTTGTCGCCCACCGACAGATCGTCCACACCGTCACCGACGGCGGTCACCACACCGGCCATTTCATGGCCGAGACCGGACGGCAAGCGTGCCTGGGACGAGGCCAGGTTCTGACGCCAGAGAATGTCGTACCAGCTGATGCCGATCGCCTCGACACGCACCTGCACTTCGCCAGGACCTGGCTGAGCGGCCGCATGCTCTTCGCATTTGAGCACCTCGGCCGGACCAAACTTGTGAAAACGGATCGTGCGGGACATCGCAAACCTCGTCAAAGTAACCTCTAATGCCCTGAACTCTATCTGGGCTTTTGACCCAAGACTATCAGTGGCTATTAATAGTCGACATGCCTGTCATTGATTCCGCAGTATGAGCGGCATTGGCAAAATCGATGAAAAAATGCCGCCACCGGCTCGGTAAAGCTGAATTTAGCGGTGCAGAGTACCAGCCTTTCCCCGTAATATTCATGCCGGCCATTGTTCTCATATGGTCGCTCTCGTCAAGCTTGATGACTCTGCCAGGACTCCAGATGAATCGTAATGACCTGCGTCGTGTCGACCTGAACCTGTTGATCGTATTCGAAACATTGATGCACGAACGCAGCGTGACCCGCGCCGCCGAGAAGCTGTTTCTCGGCCAGCCGGCGATCAGTGCGGCGCTCTCACGGCTGCGCAGCCTGTTCGATGACCCGTTGTTCGTGCGCACCGGACGCAGCATGGAACCGTCCGCCCGCGCGGTGGAAATCTTCGCCCTGCTCTCCCCGGCGCTCGACTCGATTTCAACGGCTGTCAGCCGCGCGGCGGAATTCGACCCGGCCACCAGCACTTCGGTATTTCGCATCGGCCTGTCCGACGACGTCGAATTCGCCCTGCTGCCGATGCTGCTCAAACGCCTGCGCGCCGAAGCACCGGGCATCGTCCTCGTCGTGCGTCGGGTCAACTACATATTGATGCCGGGCCTGCTGGCCTCCGGCGAAATCTCCATCGGCGTCAGCTACACCACCGACCTGCCGGCCAACGCCAAGCGCAAGGTGCTGCGGCGCAGCCAGCCGAAACTGCTGCGCGCCGACACCGTGCCCGGCCCGCTCAGCCTGGATGATTACTGCGCACGCCCGCATGCGCTGGTGTCGTTCGCCGGCGACCTCAGTGGCTTCATCGATGAAGAGTTGGAAAAACTCGGCCGCAAACGCCACGTGGTACTGGCCGTGCCGCAGTTCAATGGTTTGAGCACGTTGCTCGCGGGCACTGACATTGTAGCGACCGTGCCGGACTACACCGCTGATGCGCTGACGGCTGCCGGCGGCGTGCGGGCGGAGGATCCGCCGCTGCCGACACGTACGTTTGAGTTGCATATGGCTTGGCGTGGGTCGCAGGATAACGATCCGGGGGAACGTTGGTTGCGGTCGCGGATTCAGATGTTCTTTGGGGATCCTGAGAGTCTCTAGGGGTCGTCGGGCATGGTGTGCAGTTGATCATTTCTGACTTTTCATAGGCCATGGAGATCCATTCACTTCCAGTGGATGGCTACATTGGGGGCACATCTGAAAGCATGCTTTGGATGGTTTGAAAAGGATGTACCCAGCCTGAGACCAAGCTGGCTATTGATGAGGATGCGTGGATTGAGGGAGATATGAACACTCGGCCCTACCCGTATCAATGGCCGAGCCGTAGTGAGCACACCACCCACCACACTAGACAAATGCGTGCAAAATTATAATGGCATAATGCCTCGTCAACCGGCAAAATCCACACGTTCCCAACGGATTTGAAGGACCGGTTCCGATGACATGGCCAGTCACGCTGAAACTCGACAGCGCAGCCTACCCACTCAGCGTGGTGCAACGCGCCGCTTATTCACTGGCCGACACTGTCGCAATTCAGATCGGTATTGAAGCCAAGCAAATTAGCCTCACGGCCCACCCCGCTGAAGCAAGGTTAACGCTTTCCCCGGAGCAGGCTCACTCACTGATCCTCCAGTACCTGAACGACTTCGCCCTACGCGACCATATCAACCGCGAAACAGCAGGGTTGCGCGAAGTCCTGGCCCGCGCCGCGCTCGCTGGATGTGGGGTTTCGCAGTGACACTGATAGCGACAGACGCCAAGCACTACCGCTTGCTGCCTTTTCGATTCATGCGCATGAACACGGGACATGACCGTGACATCCTGCTCACCTCTGATACCGGTGAGTACATGCACGTGAACGACGCGCAATTACGAGCCCTCAGTTACTTCGACGTTCAAGCAAGTACGCCTTTTTACAGGGACCTGCTGGCCCGCCACTTCATCTACGAACCAGGCCAACACGACCCGTTCCCGGAAATGGCTGCGCAGTATCGCAGCCGCAAGGACTTCCTCTTCCAGGGCCCAGCACTGCACTTATTCGTAGTTACATTGCGCTGCAACCACACCTGCCAGTACTGCCAGGTGTCGCGGGCTCCTCTGGGAGGATCCGGCCACGACCTGTCGGAAGAGGATGCACAGGCGGCGGTCGATCGCCTGTTCGAATCGAACGCTCCCGCCCTGACTGTGGAGTTTCAGGGTGGCGAGCCGCTTCTGGCCTTCGAGCGCGTCCGCCAGATTGTCGAATGGATCGTTGAACGGAACGTGGTCGAACAACGGGATATTCAGTTCGTCATCACCACAACGCTGCACCACCTGACGGAGGAAATACTCGACTTCGCAGAACAAAATCGCATCCAGTTTTCGACCTCGCTCGATGGGCCGGCGCCCTTGCACAATGCGAACCGCCCTACACCGTCACGAGACTCCTACGAACGCACAGTAAAAGGCATCCAATGGGTCCGTGAGCGCCTTGGCCATGATGCAGTTTCCGCGTTGACCACGCTGACTTCAAGAAGCCTCGAACAGCCTGAAGCGATCATCGATGAGTATGTAAGTCAGGGCTTCTCCAGCATCTCGCTTCGGCCTCTGAGCCCATATGGGTTTGCCACCAAGAGTGCCCATCGACTTGATTACCCTATTGAGCAATACCTGGCCTTCTACAAGAAGGCACTGGCCTATTTGCTGCATGTCAACCAGCAGGGCGTATACCTCTCAGAGAGTTATACGAGCCTGTTGCTGAAGAATATCCTGACACCCTTCTCCTCCGGCTATGTAGACCTGCGTTCCCCTGCTGGCGCAGGCACTGCGGCGCTGGTTTATAACTATGACGGTTACGTCTATCCCTCGGACGAAGCCCGAATGTTGCTGGAGATGGGTGAAGACGGCTTGAAACTTGGCACCGTGCAGCAACCCTTGTCTGAATTACTCACATCGCCCGTTATGAATGCGTTGCTCGCCAGTGGTGTAGCAGAGGCGCTGCCGGGCTGCTCCGACTGCGCACTTGTCCCGTACTGTGGTGCTGACCCCATCGAACACTATGCCCGCCAAGCTGACCCGATCGGACACCGAGTGTTCAGCAGCTTCTGCAGGAAAAATATGGGGCTGCTGAAGCATCTCTTCGGCCTGCTTTGCGATGGCGACGACAACGTGCAGAGAGTGCTGCTGTCTTGGTTGAACAGGCGCTCTTACAACGATGTTCGATTTCCGGGTTACAGGGGCTGATGGCGATGCTGCGCAAAGATACTCGCTTCGAAATCCATCACCTGAATGAGCCGAAACTGCTCAAGGTCATCACTCTGGATGAGTTCATCGAGCAAGGCCTGGCTGTTTGTGCCGGAAGCGCTGAGTTCGGTGACCTGCTGCTTTGGCTGCCAAACGAAGAACGGCTACGGAGCCCGCATCTGCTCTCATTACCAGTGGGTGGATTCCTGATCCCGGAGCCATTGATCGGCGACTTCGACTGCGCGCGGCCATACCTGCACACCCCCAAAGATGCGGATGTCGTGCAGCCCGGCGATGTCATTGCCATCACACCAGGCAACGCGTTGGTGCGAGTGCTCTATCGGCGAGGCTCAGACAGCAACCTGCTGTTCATGACCGATCGTTGCAACAGCCTCTGCCTGATGTGCTCGCAGCCGCCCAAAAATATCGATGACCGCTGGCACATCGAAGAGAACCTACGGCTGATCGACCTGATGGACCCGGGCGAAGAAAATCTGGGAATCAGCGGTGGAGAACCAACGCTTTATCGCGACGGCCTGCTCGAAATCCTGGCCAAGTGCAAAGCCGTTTTGCCACAGAAATCCATTCATGTACTCAGCAACGGGCGTCTGTTCCAAGACCCGAGCTGGATCGCAGCGCTCTCTGCAATCGGCCACCCTCAGTTGAGCTGGGGCATCCCCCTGTATGCCGACAATGCCGAAGACCATGACCATGTGGTGCAGGCTCCAGGCGCGTTCAGCGAAACCCTGCAAGGTCTTTACAACCTGGCGCGCGCCAACCAGATCATCGAGATACGCGTGGTGCTCAATCGCCTGACCGCGCCACGCTTGCCCGAGCTCGCCCACTACGTGTTCAGGAACCTGCCCTTCGTGCGGCATGTTGCGCTGATGGGTATCGAAAGCACCGGCCTGGCCAGGAAAAACTACGAAGAACTGTGGATTGACCCGCTGGACTATCAAGAGTCGTTGAGCCAGGCCGTGTATTTCCTGTTCAACCGCGGAGTGCCGGTTTCGATCTACAACTTGCCCCTGTGCCTGATCCCGGCCCACCTCTCGCGTTTCGCCCGCCAGAGCATCTCGGACTGGAAGAATCTGTTCATCGATACCTGCCAACAATGCGCTGCCGTCAAACATTGCTCTGGCTTCTTCAAATCCCAGACCGACCGCTGGCAGAGCCGCGGCGTACAACTATTATCGACCGACGCCTTTAGCGCCTATGCAAGGAGTGCACAGTGAAATTGCTCGACCGCTGGAAAGTCCTGATCAGTGGGATCAGTTTGCTGCCAATGGCAGGTACCACCCTGGCACAGGCGGGCCATCTCTCGCTCGCCGATGCGAACTGGCAACCCAACGACAAACTACAGCCCCCAGTATTTGCCGATACGCTCAATGCGCCAGGCACCGTCAACATCTATGCGGCACATCGTTCGCATAGTTCACACCGATCCCACAGTTCGCATAGTTCTCACTACAGCGGCTCGGGTGGTTATAGCGCACCTCGCTACTACAGCCCACCCGCCCCCAGTACCCGGAGTTACAGCGCGCCGAGTGCTTCGAGCAGCACCTCAAACAGCAATAGCTTTTATCAGTCGTCTGGCACTACCAGCGGGACAAGTTCGAATACTTCAAAGAGCCGCGCGACCAATGAGCAGAAAAGCAATCTGGTCGCACGTGTGCAGACCGCGCTGATGGTACGCCAGTATTACCAAGGCACTATTGATGGAGTGATGGGCAAGGCAACACGTGGAGCGTTAATGGCATTTCAGGCGGACACTGGACTGACCGTAAATGGCCGGATGGATACGCCATCGCTGAACGCGTTAGGTATCAAGGTCCCATAAATTGCTTCCGGTTAAAAGCTAGCGTCCGTCCAGGAACCAAGGAGTTATTTCATGCAGCACATCGTTCAAGTCGACAACACCCTCTGGGCATTGATCAGTCGCCTGCAAGGCAAGGAACTACAAACACCATCGCATAGCGCCCGTTTCCGTATCACGACCGTCGATGCAAATCGCGTTCTGATTGAGACCGGATCGGAAGACTCGCAGTTGGCGCTGACTCGAGCAGCTTTCCAGCAAACGTTGGACTACCTCGCCGGTAACAATCATTTCGGCCAAGCACAAGCTGTGGAAATCAGCTCCAACCATACGTACGAAAAAGCCGGCCCACTTTGCCAGGCGGCTCGTTACAGAGCAGAAGGCAAGCCAGGCCGCACCAACATCACCTACATTCTGCCGATTCTGGAGCGGTGCCAGGCAGTCGGAATCCGGTCAACCACCCCAAACAGCACTTGGCTGCTACCCTGAACAACGCCTGATATGTTTGCAACGCGGCACCGCCTCGACAAAACGTATATCAAGGCGGCCAGGTATTTCTATCCGCCGGGATTTTGGAAGCCGTGAAAGGAAATTCAAGGACGAAAATGAAAGCACTGAAAGCAATGCTGCTCGTCAAATTCGAGCAGTATTCCGTATCTCAGCGGTTCTACCTTGCCTCAGTAGTTACGTACTTCATCACGTTTGTAGCTTCCCTCTGCACCGGTACATCCACGGTTACCATCGGGACGACAGTCGCGGCTGCATTGATAATGTGCGGATTCATTGCTTGGTGCATCCCTTTCGCTCGCTGGCTTCATACCGCTTGGGACAAGCCATTTGCCAAAACGCCCATCATAATCATGCATCTGCTTGCACTGCTGATATCGACAGCATGCGCACGTTTCGCAGTTGCTGAGACGTTAGGTCTGCCCCCTCAAAGCTTTGATCTGACTGTCAGCTTTCTCGCGTTGCTGTTCTACATTCCATCGTGGCTGTTTGTGGTCGCAATACTTCTTGGCCTGACAGCAATGTTGATCACGGTCATCGCGATGATCAGCCTGCTATTCGAAGCAGCTTGGCAACATATGACCCAGTTGGCTGCATTCCTCGGATTTCAAGCTAAATTCAAGCAATCGCGCAGCATGATCATGTTCCACGCTGCAGGCGCACTTATCATTAGCGTGCTATTTACCATGAGCTACGGCTACCTTACCGACAACTTCAGCCCCGCCTTCAAGGCCGTGACCAAAGTCATCGCACTGCGAAGTGATTTCCACAAGGTCCCAAACTATCCCTACGTACGGACTGGAGAATATGTACACCCGTTGGAAAATGGCTTCATTGCTTATGCTCGCGAAAAAGAAGACAAAAGTGTCATCATTGGCGTTCGTTTACAGCCTGCCGAGAATTACGATGTCGTCGTGTCTACTATTCCGCCTCTCAAGGTTGCAATGACAACCATGGCAGAACACGTCAAAAAATCTCCTGCGTTGGTTTGGCTGCTCGGCGCTGCTTCAACGCAGTCTGACTCGATTCTGCGCTAGACCAGTTTTCGAGCCAACAGGACGAAAATTTGAGATATTAGGCAAATAGCAGAGCATTGCCAGAAACAGACACAATCAGCATTCGAACTAAAAATATCCCTGGTGGCGAACCCTCCCCCTCAAACTCAGGCCCCAGCCCCAGCCCGGCTGTTGCGATAAATCGACAGACAGTAAAACGCCAACGCCGACGCCGCCAGCATGCCGCCAACCACCCCGATGTAAGCAAAACCAAACTGGCTGCCGACCCAACTCCCCACCAATGCCCCGCCGCCGATACCGATGTTGTAGATCCCGGAAAACAGCGCCATCGCCACGTCGGTGGCGTCCGGCGCCAGTACCAGGACTTTCGACTGCAATGCCAGCCCGAAACCCATGATCGCCATGCCCCAGAACACACTCAACACGCCGAGGTATGAGACATTGCCGCTCAACGGCAACAGCAAAGCCAGGCACAAGGCGAGCACCGATACGCAGATGATCAGAAAGCGCTGGGGGTTATAGCTGTGCAGATAGCTGAACAGCAGCGAGCCGAAAATACCGGCGCCGCCGAATAACAACAGCAGGAGCGTCACCACGTCGCCGCTCATGTTGGCCACGGTCAGTACGAACGGTTCGATGTAGCTGTAGGCAGTGAACTGTGCCGTCACCACCATCGCCGTCAGGACATAGACCGCCACCAGCGCAGGTCGCTTCAGCAATATAGGCAGGCTCTTGAGCGAGCCCGAGTTCTGGCTGGGCAACAGCGGCAGCACCTTCGCCAGGCAGAACACCAGCGCCGCGGCAAATCCAGCAATCACGATGAACGTGGTGCGCCAGCCCATGGCCTCGCCCAGCAAGCGGCCAAGGGGAATGCCCAGCACCATTGCCAGCGAAGTACCGGTTGCCAGCAAGCCCAAGGCTTGAACCTGCTTGCCCGGTGGCGCCAGGCGCACGGCCAGAGACGCGGTGATCGACCAGAACAGAGCGTGCGACAACGCCACGCCGATCCGGCTCACCAGCAGTACCCCGAAGCTGGTCGCCAGACTCGACAGGATGTGACTGGCGATAAACATCCCGAACAGCACAATCAGCAATTTCCGCCGCTCGACGTTGCGCGTCAGCAGCATGATCGGCAGCGACGTCAGAGACACGACCCACGCATAGATGGTCAACATCAGGCCGACCTGCGCGGTCGACATGTCGAAGCTGCTGCCGATCGAACTCAACAGACCGACCGGGACAAATTCAGTGGTGTTGAACACAAACGCAGCCAGTGCCAAGGCAATGACTGCGTACCAGTTGCCGTTGTTTGTCGCCGTAGAATCACTCATTTAAACGTCGTATTACTCGTCGATGATCGCGCGTGAATGTACGCAAGCGATCTGTGCCCATCTGTCGGTGCCTTGATACCGATTGCCGAATGTTTCGACGTTCAGGGGACGCATCATCAGAGGGTCAAGCCACACTGATCTGGTCCAATGCCGTGGAAGCATACGAGGTCTTGATCAATCAAGCTGCCTTGTTCACTGGCCCGAGTAATCTTTGACGCGCATGCAGTCATTGGATTTCATGCAGTCGCGTTTCGGTCTCACTGCGGCGGCCTACCCCACGCACAACCTGTCACTTCCGGAGGCACGCCTGAAAGCCATACGCCGTGGCCTGGGTTATGGAATGGTGCCGCATATGCAGGTCAGCGACTTGCTGAAAAGTCGGGAGCTGGTGGATGTCGCGCTGAATGATTTCACCGATGTAGCGCTTTATTGGCACGCCTGGGAGTTGCAATCGCCGCGCATGGAAATACTCTCCGAGCGCACGGTTCGTGCCGCACGACCTGTCTTGAGCAGTTTGCGTACCCGTGCTCCCACGGCAGCAATGATGGCAAAGTGATAATGACAAATCCGGTAATAAAGTTTAACTTAGCGCCGCCCCGACCGCTGGAGGGTCGGGCATTTGCACTCAGTTAAGGAAAACGATGGCAATGGTCTATTGTCGTGCTTGCGCCAAGGAGCTACACGAAACGGCGCTCACCTGCCCCCAATGCGGGGCGCCCCAACAGGCCTCCGTGCCGCAAACGCAAGCCGAAACACCCTGGCTGGCCATCGTTTCATTGATCCTCGGGATTATCAGCGCACTCACCCTGTTTGATGATTCCGAATGGGACAGGGATGCGATTGTCGGTGTGGGCATCCTCAGCCTTGCGGGCCTCACTTGCGGCATCGTCTGTATCAACCAAAAACACTCAGGAAGAAACCTCGCGATCGCCGGCATCATTTTGTCTGGCCTTGCCGCGTTCGTTTTGTCCTGTCTATCGATTGAATAATTTTAGGGAAAAAATATGAGCTTGGTTTTCTGCCGTGGTTGCGCCAAGGAAATTAGTAGCCTGGCCGTGGCATGCCCACAGTGCGGCGCACCTCAGGCTGCTCAACCGTCCTTTGCCAGTGGCCCCGCCATCACCACCGGTAACCCTTACGTGGAAGCACTGAAAAATTACGCCGAATTCAAAGGCCGCGCGACCCGCCGCGAGTACTGGATGTTCGTGCTGATCAACCTGGGTATCTGCATTGTCATGGGCGTTCTCGACGCCATGCTCAACACCAACGGCGTGCTCTACAACCTGTACAACCTGGCGATGTTGCTGCCGAGCATCGCAGTAGGCGCGCGCCGCATGCACGACACCGACCGCAGTGGCTGGTGGTTGCTGCTGCCGATCGTCAACCTGGTGTTCCTGGTACAAGACAGCCAGCCAGGTCCTAATCGCTTTGGGCCGAACCGCAAAGGCAACAACTGAGTCACCCCGCAACACTTTGAACGAGACGGCCTTCATGGCCGTCTCTTTGTTTGTGCAATCAGTCCCTGAAGCCGCCACTGGATTTTTACTGACGGCGCAACACACATTTGTCATCAAACCAATTGATAGCACCCTAACGAAAGGTGCATGCTAGAGGGCTCGAATCGGTCTTATATCATTCCGAATGATAGTTACCTTTGCTTCATTCGATTCGTGCCATCACAGCCCGCCGAGCATCATCCGCCCATCTTCAATACATTGGCGGATGATTCCATGGAACAGTCACTCAAACATTTGCGCTTCCCCTTGGCCATGTTGGCCGTGCTGGTGATGAGCGCTTGCGGCAAGACTCCGGAGACTGCCGCCACCCTGCCCGCTGCCAAAGTCAGCGTGGCCAAGGTGCTGGAACAACCGGTCAACGAGTGGGACGAATTCACCGGGCGCCTCGAAGCACCGGAAACTGTTGAAATCCGTCCTCGGGTCTCCGGCCAGATCGACGAGGTGGCCTTCACCGAAGGCGCACTGGTCAAAAAAGGCGACCTGCTGTTCCAGATCGATCCGCGTCCTTTCCAGGCTGAAGTGCGCCGCCTCGAAGCCCTGGTAGCCCAAGCCCGTGCCAATGCCACCCGCAGTGAAAACGAAGCCGGGCGTGGCGAACGTCTGCGTGCGAGCAACGCGATTTCCGCTGAACTGGCCGACTCGCGTACCAGCGCTGCCCAGGAAGCCCGCGCCGCCGTCGGCGCCCTGCAGGCGCAACTGGACCTGGCCAAACTGAACCTGAGCTTCACCCGCGTCACCGCGCCCATCAGCGGTCGCGTCAGCCGTGCCGAGATCACCGCCGGTAACCTGGTGACTGCCGACACCACCCCGCTGACTAGCGTGGTCTCCACCGACAAGGTCTACGCCTACTTCGACGCCGACGAGCGTGTGTTCCTCAAATACACCCAACTCGCCCGCAACGGCCAACGTGGCGCCACCACGCCGGTGTACATGGGCCTGTCCAACGAGGACGGCAACCCGCACCTCGGTCAGATGAACTTCGTCGACAACCAGGTCAACCCGAAGACCGGCACCATCCGTGGTCGCGCGGTGTTCGACAACAGCGACGGCACCTACACCCCGGGCCTGTACGCGCGGCTGAAACTGGTCGGCAGCGGCACCTACAACGCCATGCTGATCAACGACGAAGCGGTCGGTACCGATCTGGGCAAGAAGTTCGTGCTGGTGATGGATGCGGACAACAAGACCGCTTACCGCGCCGTCGAACTGGGGCCGAAGATCGAAGGCCTGCGCATCGTGCGCACCGGTCTGAACAAGGACGACACGATCATCGTCAAGGGTCTGCAGCGGGTACGTCCGGGTTCGCCGGTGACGCCTGAAGTGATCCCGATGGCCAGCGAGCAGACCATTGCCGCGCTGGCTCAACAACGTCAAGCGCTGGAAGCCAGCAACCTGCCCAAAGTCGCACCCGCCAAAGGTGCACAGGGTACGGCTGTGAAGCTCGCCGCTGCGACCCCACGCGGTTAAGGGACGACAATTCCGATGAATTTTTCCCAATTCTTCATTTCACGGCCGATCTTCGCAGCGGTGCTCTCGCTGTTGATCCTGATCGCCGGTGCGATCTCGCTGTTCCAGCTGCCGATCAGCGAATACCCGGAAGTCGTGCCACCGACCGTGGTGGTGCGTGCCAACTTCCCGGGCGCCAACCCCAAAGTCATCGGTGAAACAGTGGCCGCTCCGCTGGAGCAAGCCATCACCGGCGTCGAGAACATGCTGTACATGTCCTCGCAGTCCACCGCTGACGGCAAGATCACGCTGACCATCACCTTCGCTCTGGGCACTGACCTGGACAACGCGCAGGTGCAGGTGCAGAACCGGGTGACCCGGACCGAGCCGAAACTTCCCGAGGAAGTGACGCGCATCGGTATCACCGTCGACAAGGCCTCGCCCGACCTGACCATGGTTGTGCACTTGACCTCGCCGGACAAACGTTACGACATGCTCTACCTGTCCAACTACGCGATCCTCAACATCAAGGATGAGCTGGCGCGTCTGGGCGGTGTCGGTGACGTGCAGCTGTTCGGTATGGGCGACTACTCGCTGCGGGTCTGGCTCGATCCGAACAAGACTGCTTCGCGCAACCTGACCGCCACCGACGTGGTGACGGCGATTCGTGAACAGAACCGTCAGGTCGCTGCCGGTCAGCTCGGTGCGCCCCCTGCCCCGAATGCCCAGAGCTTCCAGCTGTCGGTCAACACTCAGGGCCGTCTGGTCACTGAAGAAGAGTTCGAGAACATCATCATTCGCTCCGGCGACAACGGTGAAATCACCCGTCTGAAGGACATCGCGCGCGTCGAGCTGGGCTCCAGCCAGTACGCCCTGCGTTCGCTGCTGAACAACCAGCCTGCTGTAGCAATCCCGATCTTCCAGCGTCCTGGCTCCAACGCCATCGATATCTCGAACGAAGTTCGCGGCAAGATGGAAGAGCTGAAGAAAGGCTTCCCGCAAGGCATGGACTACAGCATCGTCTATGACCCGACGATCTTCGTGCGCGGCTCGATCGAAGCGGTGGTTCACACCCTCTTCGAAGCGCTGATCCTCGTGGTGCTGGTGGTGATCCTGTTCCTGCAGACCTGGCGCGCCTCGATCATTCCGTTGGTGGCGGTGCCGGTATCGTTGATCGGTACGTTTGCGGTGATGCACCTGTTCGGCTTCTCGCTCAACGCCCTGTCGCTGTTCGGCCTGGTACTGGCGATCGGTATCGTGGTGGACGACGCCATCGTGGTGGTGGAGAACGTCGAGCGCAATATTGAACTGGGACTCAACCCGTTCGATGCGACCAAAAAAGCCATGGGTGAAGTGACCGGCCCAATCATCGCCACGGCGCTGGTGCTGTGTGCGGTGTTTGTGCCGGCGGCGTTCATCTCCGGCCTCACCGGGCAGTTCTACAAGCAGTTTGCGTTGACCATTGCGATCTCGACCGTGATCTCCGCGTTCAACTCGCTGACCCTGTCGCCAGCGCTGGCCGCTGTATTGCTGAAAAGTCATGACGCGCCGAAAGACCGCTTCTCCAAAGTGCTCGACAAGATCTTTGGTGGCTGGTTGTTCCGTCCGTTCAACCGCTTCTTTGAAAAGGCCAGCCACGGTTATGTCGGTACTGTGCGCCGGGTCATCCGTGGCAGCGGCATCGCACTGCTGTTGTATGCAGGCCTGATGGTGCTGACGTTCTTCGGTTTCTCCAGCACCCCGACCGGTTTCGTACCCGGCCAGGACAAGCAATACCTGGTGGCCTTCGCGCAACTGCCGGACGCCGCGAGCCTGGATCGCACCGAAGACGTGATCAAGCGTATGTCCGACCTGGCGCTGAAACAGCCGGGCGTGGAAAGCGCCGTAGCGTTCCCGGGCCTGTCGATCAACGGCTTCACCAACAGTCCGAACGCCGGCATCGTGTTCGTGACCCTGAAACCGTTCGACGAGCGTAAAGACCCGAGCATGTCCGCCGGTGCCATCGCCGGGGCCTTGAACGGTCAGTACGCGAACATTCAGGAAGCGTACATGGCGATCTTCCCGCCGCCGCCGGTACAAGGTCTGGGCACCATTGGCGGTTTCCGCCTGCAAATCGAAGACCGGGGCAACCTGGGTTACGACGAGCTGTACAAAGAGACGATGAACATCATCACCAAGAGCCACAGCGTGCCTGAGCTTGCGGGGCTGTTCACCAGCTACACCGTGAACGTGCCGCAGGTCGATGCTGCCATCGACCGCGAAAAAGCCAAGACCCACGGCGTGGCCGTCAGCGACATCTTCGACACCCTGCAGATTTACCTGGGTTCGCTGTATGCCAACGACTTCAACCGCTTCGGGCGCACCTATCAGGTCAACGTTCAGGCTGAGCAACAGTTCCGCCTCGAATCCGACCAGATCGGCCAACTGAAAGTGCGCAACAACAAGGGCGAAATGATCCCGCTGGCGACCTTCATCAAGGTCAGCGACACCTCGGGCCCGGATCGCGTGATGCACTACAACGGTTTCATCACCGCAGAAATCAACGGTGCGGCAGCCCCCGGCTACAGCTCCGGCCAGGCCGAAAAAGCCATCGAAAAACTGCTGAAAGATGAACTGCCGAACGGCATGACCTACGAATGGACCGACCTGACCTACCAGCAGATTCTGTCCGGCAACACCGCACTGTTCGTGTTCCCGCTCTGCGTACTGCTGGCGTTCCTGGTGCTCGCGGCGCAGTACGAAAGCTGGAGCCTGCCACTGGCGGTGATCCTGATCGTACCGATGACCCTGCTGTCGGCTATCACCGGGGTGATTGTCTCCGGCGGCGACAACAACATTTTCACCCAGATCGGCCTGATCGTACTGGTGGGCCTGGCGTGCAAGAACGCGATTCTGATCGTCGAGTTCGCCAAGGATAAACAGCTGGAAGGTCTCGATCCGCTGGCCGCGGTACTGGAAGCCTGCCGTCTGCGTCTGCGGCCGATCCTGATGACCTCTTTCGCGTTCATCATGGGTGTGGTGCCACTGGTGTTCTCCAGCGGTGCCGGTGCCGAGATGCGTCACGCGATGGGTGTGGCGGTGTTCTCCGGGATGCTCGGGGTGACCTTCTTCGGTCTGTTGCTGACGCCAGTGTTCTACGTATTGATCCGTAATTTCGTCGAGCGCGGCGAAGCCCGCAAAGCGGCCAAGGGGCACGCTCTTCAAAAGCCACTGGAGGCGCAATAATGAGTCTGAAAGTCTTCCTGCCGAGTCTGCTGGTGCTGGCGTTGAGCGCCTGCGCCGTCGGCCCCGACTACAAGACCCCAGCCACGGAGGCGGCCAATATCACGACCGCCACCGACGGCGCTGCCGGTCAGAAGAACTTTGACCGTTCGAAGTTCGAAGGCATCTGGTGGCAGCAATTCGACGATCCGACCCTCAACCAGTTGGTGACGCAATCGCTGCAAGGCAACCGTCAACTGCGCGTGGCGTTCGCCCGCTGGAAAGCCGCCCGGGCGATCCGCGACGACGTCAGCAACGATGCGATGCCGACCATCACCAGCCGCGCGAGCAGTGATCTGGCCAAGGGGCAAATCCCCGGCCAGACCACCAAACGGGTCAACAGCGAACGCTACGATCTGGGTCTGGACATGGCCTGGGAACTCGATCTGTTCGGCCGGATCCAGCGCAATCTGGAAGCCAGCGACGCCGACCAGCAGGCGGCCGAAGCCGATCTGTACCAACTGCAAGTCACCATGATTGCCGAACTGGTGGACGCCTACGGTCAACTGCGCGGTGCGCAATTGCGCGAGAAGATCGCCGTGGCCAACCTGGAAAACCAGCAGGAGTCGCGCAAGATCACCATCAGCCTGCGTGACGCCGGCGTCGGTGATCAGCTCGACGTCGAACGTGCCGATGCGCGTCTGGCCTCGGTCGAAGCCAGCGTGCCGCAATTGCAGGCCGAACAGGTTCGGCAGAAAAACCGCATCGCGACCCTGCTGGGTGAGCGTCCGGACAAGCTGACCGTGGATCTGAGCCCGAAAGACTTGCCGGCGATTGCCAAGGCCTTGCCGATCGGTGATCCGGGTGAACTGCTGCAACGCCGCCCGGACATCCTCAGCGCTGAACGCAAACTGGCCTCGGCCACCGCGCGAATCGGTGTGGCGAAAGCTGATCTGTTTCCACGGGTCAGCCTCAGCGGGTTCCTCGGCTGGACGGCCGGGCGTGGTTCGCAGATCGGCTCCTCGGCGGCCAACGCCTGGGCGCTCGGCCCGAGCATCACCTGGGCGGCGTTCGATCTGGGCAGCGTCCGCGCCCGTTTGCGCGGCGCCGATGCTGATGCCGAAGGCGCCCTCGCCACCTACGAGCAACAAGTGCTGCTGGCACTGGAAGAATCGGAAAACGCCTTCAGCGATTACGGCAAGCGTCAGCAACGGCTGATCTCGCTGATTCGCCAGAGTGAATCGAGCCGCAAGGCTGCCGATCTCGCGGAAATCCGCTACCGCGAAGGCACCACCGACTTCCTCGTGCTGCTCGATGCTCAGCGCGAACGCCTGAATGCCGAAGACAGCCAGGCTCAGGCCGAGGTTGACTTGTATCGCGGCATCGTCGCGATCTACAAGGCCCTGGGGGGTGGCTGGCAGCCGGAAACCGTCGCCAGTAAGTAATAGTTGTTAAAGAGCTCCTTTGGTTGGCCGCAACCAACCAATTTTTTTGCCCCGCGTATCATTCGGTCGCGGGGCTTTTTTTGCCCGCCCCCTGTAGGAGCTGCGGAACGCTGCGATCTTTTGATCTTGCTTTTCAGAAGCGACATCAAAAGATCGCAGCCTTCGGCAGCTCCTACAGGTCAATTCGCAAGCACGGGTTTGACTCATGGCCTTCTCTGACCGAAGCTTGCCCCTCTGCTATAGAACGCCAGTTCACGGAAATCTGCATGCCTCAGTCCCGCCACTACCTGCTTATCAGCCTTGGCCTTGTGCTGCTCGTCGTCATTGCCTGGTTATCCCTGCGCTCCACAGCCCCAGTGGTGCCGGAAGCGATCAAGCGCGGCTACAGCGAAGCACTGACGGCGGCCCGCGCCGGCCAACCGGGGGCCGCACGGCAGTTGTATCAGCAATTGGGCCGCCCGGACCTCTCAGTCAAGCGCAGTGTCTGGCTGCTGGCCGAGCTGCCCAACTATCCGAGCCCGCAAGCTCTGAAACTGGCCGACGCCCATCTGCAGAACGAAGCCCCCGAAGTACGGCTGGCGGCGATTCAAAGTGTGGTCGGACTGGTGCCCGGCGGACAACGCAGTCTGCTGCTCGGGCCGATGCTCGACGATAAGGATCAAAGCGTTCGGTTCGCCGCGATCAACGCCCTGCTCGGCCTGACGCCGGATGAACTCGGTCTGTATTTCGCCCCGCTGCAGCAAGCGATCGATGGCTGGGAACAAGCGCTCAAGGGGCAGCCGGAAAGCGCCGCCACCTATGCGCAACTGGCGCGCCTGTATCTGCACAACGCCGAACTCAAACAGGCCCAACAAGCGCTGGACAACACCCTGCGGCTGGAACCGGGCAATCTGCAGGCGCTGGTGATGCAGATCGATGTCCTCGACCGCCAGGGCCAGAGTGACGCCGCCCGCCAGCTGCTCGCCAAACAACTGCAGGCGCAACCGGACTCCGCCTATCTGCAACACGCGCTCGGGCTGTGGCTGTTGCACCACGGCCAGCGTGAATTCGCCCTGCTCGGCTTGTCCAAAGCGGTAGAACTTGAGCCTGACAACAAGGATTACCGCTACGACCTCGCCACCACTCTGCACTCCGCCGAAGAGCTGGAAGCGGCGCAAAAGCAGTTGCAGGAAGTCGTCCAGCGCCACCCCGCCGACCGCAAGGCACGGGTGCTGCTGATCAATTACTGGAAGGAAAGCGGCCAGTTGCAGAACGTGCAGATTCTGCTCGCGCAACTGGAGCAGATGAACCCTGATGACCCGGCCCTGCAGCAGGGACTCTGAGCCTTTACCCATTAATTCAATGACATTTTGATATCGAAACATCGGAACCGTCATGACTGGCAGCGGTCAAGTAATCAGGTAGAGCACAACGGCTGATACAGCCTGCTGCCTCGATTCCCCTAGTCATGAGAGGGCATTCTTTGTCTACGTCCAACGAGTTGATCAGTGCAAAAGCCGCCACCGGCATCATTGGCCTGGATGACATCCTCGCCGGTGGTCTGTCCCGAGGGCATGTGTTTTTGCTCGAAGGTGAACCCGGTACAGGCAAAACCACCGTCGCGTTGCATTTCCTGATGGCGGGCGCCCGTGCCGGCGAACGCTGTCTGTACATCACACTGTCGGAAACCGAGCGAGAATTGCGTCAAGGCGCGGCCTCCCATGGCTGGGAGCTGAACGAAAACATTGAAATCTTCGAGCTGACGCCGCCCGAAAGCCTGCTCAACGCCGAGCATCAGCAAAGCCTGCTGTACTCCTCCGACCTTGAGCTGGGCGAAGCCACCAAGCAGATTTTCGAAGTGGTCGAGCGCTTCAAGCCGACCCGTGTGGTGCTCGACAGCCTGTCGGAGATCCGCCTGCTGGCGCAGAGTTCTCTACGCTATCGCCGGCAGATTCTGGCGATCAAACATTAC
Organism: Pseudomonas sp. B21-051; assembly: GCF_024748795.1. Taxonomy (NCBI): domain Bacteria; kingdom Pseudomonadati; phylum Pseudomonadota; class Gammaproteobacteria; order Pseudomonadales; family Pseudomonadaceae; genus Pseudomonas; species Pseudomonas sp. B21-051. The sequence continues at coordinate 2,861,175 of NZ_CP087166.1, read as the reverse complement.
TTCGTGCGTTATGACGCCACCGTGCTGCTGCTTGACGACCTGACCACCGAGTCTCTCGACAAGACCGTGCACAGCGTCGCCCACGGGGTGATCCGCCTCGAAGAACTGACGCCCAATTACGGTGCCGAGCGCCGCCGCGTGCGCATCGTCAAGTATCGCGGCCAGAAATACCGTGGCGGTTACCACGACTTCACCATCATGGGCGACGGCGTCCATGTATTCCCACGACTGGTCGCCGCCGAACACCGCAGCGACTACCCGCGCCTGCAATTGACCAGCGGCATCAAGGAAATGGACGCCCTGCTCGGCGGCGGCATCGAGACCGGCTCCAGCACACTGATTCTCGGCCCGGCCGGTACCGGCAAATCGCTGATTTCGATGATCTTCGCCGCTGCCGCAGTGGCCCGGGGCGAAAAAGCTGCGCTGTTCATCTTTGATGAAGAGCTGGGTCTGCTGTTCGAACGCATGAAAAACATCGGCATCGACCTCAAGGCCCTGCAGGCCACCGGCAACTTGCTGATCGATCAAGTGGACGCCGCCGAGCTGTCCCCCGGCGAGTTCTCGCATCGGGTGCGTCGTTGCGTAGACGAAGGCAACATCAAGACCGTGGTGATCGACAGCATCAACGGCTATCAGGCCGCGATGCCGGAAGAAAACGCGCTGGTGCTGCACATGCACGAGCTACTGCTCTACCTGAACCGCAAAGGTGCGGCGACCTTCATGACGGTTGCCCAGCATGGTCTGGTCGGCGACATGCAGGCGCCGGTCGACATCACTTATCTGGCCGACACGGTGATCCTGCTGCGCTACTTCGAAGCCATCGGCAAGGTTCGCCGAGCCATTTCCATCATCAAGAAACGCACCGGCAGCCACGAGTCGACCATCCGTGAATACCGCATTTCGGGCCAGGGCATGACCATCGGCGAACCACTGGAAGCGTTCCAGGGTGTGCTGCGTGGCGTGCCGACTTACCTCGGCGCGAGCAATCCGCTGTTGCGGGAAGAAACCTTGTGACAGCCTCCGTATCACTGCCGGAACGGGCGCTGATTCTGGCGCCCATGGGCCGGGACAGCCAAGTGGCGCTGATGATCCTCAATGAGGCGGGTTACGGCGGGGTCATCACTCCGGATCTGGGTGCACTGTGCGCAGAGCTGGAACCTGGCGCCGGACTTTTGTTGATTGCCACCGAAGCCCTGCGCGGCCCCGAGCTGGAAAATCTTCTGCATTTTCTGGAGCAGCAGCCGGCCTGGTCCGATCTGCCGATCGTCCTGCTGACCCACCATGGCGGCCCGGAACCGGGCCCCTCCTCGCGCCTGAGCAAACTGCTGGGCAACGTCACGTTCCTTGAGCGCCCGTTTCATCCGGCGACCCTGGTCAGTCTGGTCTCCACCGCCCTGCGCGGGCGACGACGACAGTACGAAGCCCGCGATCGCCTGATTGATCTGAGTGAAAGCGAACGCCGACTGCAATCGACCCTGGAAACCCTTGAGCAGCAGGTCGAAGAACGCACCGCACAACTTCGCCACAACGAAGAAGCCTTGCGTCAGTCGCAGAAAATGGAAGCGGTCGGTCAACTGACCGGCGGCATCGCTCACGACTTCAACAACATGCTCACCGGGATTATCGGCAGTCTGGAACTGCTGCGCCGACGCCTCGCCCGTGGGCGTACCGAAGACCTCGACAGCCTGATCGATCTCGGTGTCACTTCAGCCAACCGCGCGGCTGGCCTCACCCACCGTTTGCTGGCGTTTTCCCGCCGGCAATCGCTAGACTCCAAGGCCGTGCAGATGAACACGCTGGTGCTGTCGATGGGCGAGTTGCTACAGCGCAGCCTCAACGAAAGTATTCAGCTGGACATGCGCCTTGACGACCAGTTGTGGATCGCCGAAGCGGATCCCAATCAACTGGAAAGCGCCCTGCTCAACCTGGTACTCAACGCCCGCGATGCAATGCCCGAGGGCGGCAAACTGGTGGTCGAAACCAGCAATCAGGTGCTTAAGCCCGAATTCACCGAGGCCTACCCGAATCTCGAGCCCGGCGACTACGTGATGCTCAGCGTCACCGATAACGGCAGTGGCATGCCGCAGAGTGTGGTCAGCCGCGCGTTCGACCCGTTTTTCACCACCAAGCCGATCGGCCAAGGCACCGGGCTGGGCCTGTCGATGATTTATGGCTTCAGCAAGCAGTCCCGTGGTCATGTCTCGATCGACAGCGAAATCGATCAGGGCACCACGGTCAAACTGTACCTGCCGCGCTTTCGCGGCGAAGAGCTGGAGCATCCGGTGTCCGATGTTCAGCAGGCCCCGGAAGCAATGGATGGCGAAACCGTATTGATCGTCGAAGACGACCCCGCCGTGCGCGTACTGGTCAGCGCGGTGCTCAGTGAGTTGGGTTATGCGTTTGTCGAAGCCGGCGATGCCGACGGGGCCGTACCGATCCTCAACTCGACGCAGCGCATCGACCTGCTGATCAGTGACGTCGGCCTGCCGGGGATGAACGGCCGGCAACTGGCGGAGATCGGCCGGCAGTATCGGCCGGGGCTGAAGGTGTTGTTCATCACTGGGTATGCCGAGCACGCGGCAGTGCGCGGTGGTTTTCTTGACCCGGGCATGCAAATGATCACCAAGCCGTTCACTTTCGATCTGTTGACCGCCAAGGTCCGCGAAATGATCAATAACTAACCCCAATACTCCTGTAGGAGCTGCCGCAGGCTGCGATCTTTTGATCTTAAAAAACAAGATCAAAAGATCGCAGCCTGCGGCAGCTCCTACATGGGGAATATCAGCCGCTATGGATCAGGCCAGCAACTCCTGAATCTTTTCCTGCAATACATCCAGATCGAACGGTTTTCCAGGATCGGTGCCTTGCGCGTGATCGGCTGCGGGTTTCACGGGTTTCGGCCTGCAACACGCGACTGCCCGCCCCCGACAGATAATCCAGATATTCGAAGCTGACGTCTGAACACAGCAGACCACCCGAAGTTCACTTACGCCCAACTGCTCAGCATATATCGCTTTTTAATGGCTGAAACCTGTCAACTCTAACAGCTATACAGCTGCAGTCATCCCTTGCTTGAATCGCCGCGAAAGGCGCTCCGTTCCTGTCGCTGGGAAGCCGTGCCTACCTGACGTATGGCGAATCGGAGAAAGGGATGATGAACAGAAATCTTGCACTGATACTGATGTTGGTGCTGTCGTTGGCGGGCTGTTTGCCCCCCGAACAGGCACAGGTAAAAACCGACAGTGGGATCGGCGTATCCAGTGCGGCCTCCAGTACGGCACAGACTGGCCCGCAGGTCGCCGCGGATCTGACGGCGCGTTACAACGATGTGCGGCTCAATTGTGGCTCGGCTTCGATGCCGGCGTTTCTCTGTCGCGGGATCATGCTGCGCTCAACCGTTCCCTCCAAGGATTACAAGGCCTGGAACCCCAGCCCCCATTCTCAGAAAAGTGGCGGTGTGTCCTTTTCATTCCTGAGCAAAGACGCCAAGTTCACGGGACTCGTTTTCGGTCAGAAGAACGGCTTCATTTTTTACCCGGTATTGGGTCGGCCTGCCGGTACGCGCCAGATCCAAATCCTCTGCGCCTTTCCTATTGATGGGGGAACTTTCCTGAGAGACAAACCCGGTTGTGGCGCGCACCGCGATGACCCCATCGGTAGTCGTCGGTGCCAAACCATAGGAATAACCACGGCGGAGCAGTGGATCACACGCTGGAACCAGTACAAACTGGGTTATTACATGTGTTCTTTCGATGTCAGAGATGAAATGAACAATCTGGCAGCCGACTCTTTCTATCAGAGTATTCGAGCGCATCAGTTAGCAGATTTCTTCGCTGGCCCTCACGACTACATTGAGCTGGTTCTGGCGACCTGGGAGCAAAACATTCCGAAAGAGCTGCCCATTCAGGCGTTCTTTTATCTGGATGGAGGATTGGCCGGGGCGCGGTTTGACCAGGAAGATTTTTACAATTCGACGGGCGGCAAGGTAGTGCCGATCATCAGGATCGTTTTGCCATCCACGCCGTCGGCGAACGCCACGTTCAGTTTCAATCAAGCGGATCAGCTTTATTAGAACTTTCCCCAAAACAACTGCAGGAGCTGCCGCAGGCTGCGATCTTTTGATTTTGTTTTTTAAGATCAAAAGATCGCAGCCTGCGGCAGCTCCTACATGGGGAGCATCAGCCGCTACGGATCAGGCCAGCAATTCCTGAATCTTTTCTTGCAATACATCCAGATCGAACGGTTTTTCCAGAATCGGCGCCTTGCGCGTGATCGGGCTGCCGGTCTCGCGGATTTCCTGCGGGTAGCCGCTGATGAAGATTACCTTCAGATCCGGGCGCAGTTTTACTGCCGGCTCGGCGATCTGCACACCGGAGATACCGCCCGGCAGGCGGAAGTCGGTGATCAACATGTCCAGATGCGGTTTGCTCGCGAGAATCTCGAACGCCTGCTCGCCGTTTTCGGCTTGCAACACGCGGTACCCCTGCCCAGACAGATAATCTGTCAGCACCATCAAGATAACCGGTTCGTCCTCGACGACGAGTACTACATCTTGTGCATCTACGCTCATGGGAAGCCTTTGTTCGGTCAATAGCTGCTGATACGACCGTGCGGTCACTCAGAGGTTGCGTCGGATATGCCGTTTTCCTGGATTGGCAGACAAACGCGAAACAGGGCGCCTTCGTTGATTTGACTCTCGACGACGATGGAGCCGCCATGGGCGGCGACGATCTGCTCGGAAATGAACAGACCCAGTCCGAGACCAGCCACTACCGTCTTGGCGGAAACCCGTTCGAACTGTTGGAAAATACGCTTCTGGTTCTCTTCACTGATGCCGATGCCACGGTCCTGAACCTCGACCCGCGCCTCGTCGCCTTCCCGGTACACGCGCACCTGAATCGGGCTGCGACCACCGTAGCGCAAGGCATTGGTCAGCAGGTTGGACACCACCTGCTCGATGCGGAATTCGTCCCAGTAACCTTCCACCGGCCCGGACGCGGTGAACGACACTTCGGTCTCCGCCGCCTCTATCTGCTGGGCGAAATTCTGCAGCAGGTTGCTCACCAGTTGCGTCAGGTCGAAACGATTCGGCCGGATCGACAGCTTGCCGGTGCGGATGCGCGAAACGTCGAGCATGTCTTCGATCAGCCGGATCAGGCTTTTGATCTGGCGCTCGTCGCGATCGACCATCGCGTGCATCTTGTCCAGGGTGAACGCCGCGGCGTTGTCCCGCGCCAGATGCATCTTGCGCAACTGGGTTTCAAGTATCAGGCCATTGAGCGGCGTGCGCACTTCGTGGGCGACGATCGACATGAAGTCATCGCGCATGCGCACCGCCTGCTGCAGCTCGAGCTGCGTGCTTTGCAGTTGCTGCAGCAACGCTTCCTGCTCGCGACGCGCCTGCTCCAGGGCTTCGACCTGTTGTTTCATGGCCTTGCTCTGGCGGTACAGGTCGACGAACACGTTGACCTTGCTCTTCACCGCGTGGATATCCAGCGGCTTGTGCAGGAAGTCCACCGCCCCGCTTTCGTAACCCTTGAACGCATAGTTCAGTTCACGACCGGCGGCGCTGACAAAGATGATCGGAATGTTTTTGGTTTTTTCGGTGCCGCGCATCAACTCGGCGAGTTCGAAGCCGTTCATCCCCGGCATCTGCACGTCGAGGATGGCCATGGCGAACTCGTGTTGCAGCAGCAGCGAAAGTGCCTCGTCCGCCGACAGCGCCTTGTATACCGTGCGGTCCTCGCGCTTGATCAGCGCTTCGAGGGCCAGCAGGTTCTCCGGCAGATCGTCGACGATCAGCAATTTGGCCTGGATATTACTCAGCATGCGATTCGTTCCAGCTCGACAAGCAGACGGCCGATGCCGTGAATGGGTAGGACATGGTCGGGCTGCTGAATCTTCAGCGCAGCCTGAGGCATGGTGGCGACCTGTGCATCTTGCGGGTCTTGAACGATGGTCAGTCCGCCGCGCTGCTTGACTTGCGCCAGGCCGCGAGCGCCATCGTGATTGGCGCCGGTCAGCAACACGGCAGCCAGGGTTTCGCCGTAAACATCAGCGGCGGATTCAAACAAGTAATCAATGGCCGGACGGGAATGGTGCACGCGGTCTTCAAGACTCAGCGACAGACTGCGATCCTGTTCCACCGACAGGTGATACCCGGGCGTGGCGAAATAAACCGTGCCGGGGGCGATGTCCCGCTTGTCGGTCGCCTCTTCCACCGGCAGCATCAGGCGCCGGGAGAACACTTCGGCCAACTGGCTGCGGCGCTCCTCCGGCAGGTGCAACACGACAATGATCGGCAACACGTAACCCCGGCGCAGCGGCGCGAGCAGCGTCAGCAGGGCCTCGACCCCACCGGCCGAAGCACCGACCACGATGGCCTCGACGCGAGGCAAATCCACGGCATCGTTCATAATTTGCGGTAGATCCGTTCTTGTTTGACCAGCGGCTCGAACTGGTTCGAGTAGCCGGAGAAATCCAGCGTTTCCTTGCTGCCCAGCACTAGAAAACCACGGTGACACAGCGATTCGTGAAACAGACCGAAGGCACGGTCCTGAAGTTTCTTGTTGAAGTAAATCAGTACGTTGCGGCAGGAAATCAATTGCGTTTCAGAGAACACGCTGTCCGTCGCCAGGCTGTGGTCGGCGAAGGTCACGTTCTCACACAGGCTCTTGTCGAAAATCGCATAACCGTAGGCTGCGGTGTAGTAATCGGCAAAGGAACGCTGACCGCCGGCCTGCTGGTAATTGGCGGTATAGGCGCGCACGTTCTCCATCGAGAAAATGCCCTGCTTGGCCTTGTCCAGCGAGCGCGGGTTGATGTCGGTGGCGTAGATGATCGTACGATCGAGCAAGCCTTCTTCGCGCAGCAGAATCGCCATCGAATACACCTCCTCCCCGGTGCTGCACCCGGCGATCCAGATTTTCAGCGACGGATAAGTGCGCAGCAGCGGCACCACTTCCTTGCGGATTGCCAGGAAGTGCGACGGATCGCGGAACATCTCGCTGACCGGGATCGTCAGCAACTGCAGCAACTGCATGAACGCCGTGGGATCGTGCAGGACTTTCTCCTGCAACGCCGAGATCGTTGCGCATTCAAACTGGCTCAAGGCGTGCTGCACCCGGCGCTTGATCGAAGCGCCCGAGTAATCGCGAAAATCGTAGCTGTACTTGAGGTAGATAGCCTCAATCAGCAGGCGTAATTCGATTTCGCTGTTGCGCTCCGAAGAGTGACTGCTTTCCACTAAATGCGTTCCATCTTCGGTAACCACACACGAATCAACGAGAACAGGCGATCCAGATCGATCGGCTTGGCCAGGTAATCGTTGGCGCCCGCCTGCAGGCAGCGCTCCTGATCGTCCTTCATGGCCTTGGCCGTCACCGCGATGATCGGCAGCTTGCGCCAGCGCGGATCCTTGCGGATTTCAATGGTGGCTTCAAAACCATCCATTTCCGGCATCATCACGTCCATCAGCACCAGGTCGATGTCCTCGATTTCATTCAACTTATCAATCGCTTCGCGACCGTTACGGCCGATCACCACGACTGCGCCCTTGTGCTCTAGCGCACTGGTCAGGGCGAAGATGTTGCGCACATCGTCGTCCACCAGCAGCACCTTGCGGCCTTCGAAGACCTTGTCGCGACTGCGGGCGGTCTTGAGCATCTTCTGCCGTTCATGGGACAACTGCGATTCGACTTTGTGCAGAAAGAGTGTCACCTCATCCAGCAGACGTTCCGGCGAGCGCGCGCCCTTGATGATGATCGAACGCGAATATTTGCGCAGCTCGGCCTCTTCGTCGCGGGTCAGGTTGCGTCCGGTGTAGACGATCACCGGCGGGAACGAGCAGATGTCCTCGGTCGACATGCGCTTGAGCAGATCGTTGCCGAGCATGTCCGGCAATTTCAGGTCGATCACCATGCAGTCGTAGATCGTCGTGCGCAGTTTCTCCAGGGCATCCTGGGCCAGGCCGACCGCGGTGATTTCGATGTCCTCGTCACCGATCAGGCGGGCAATGCTTTCGCGTTGCAGATCGTCATCTTCGACCAGCAACACGCGCTTGACCTTCTGGGTCAGCTTGGCTTCGAGACGGGCGAACACGTCTTTGAGCTCTTCGCGGGTGGTCGGCTTGACTGCATAACCGATCGCGCCCATGTGCATCGCCGCTTCAACGCGGTCTTCGACCGAGATCACGTGAACCGGGATGTGCCGGGTTTCGGCATGTTCTTTCAGGCGTTGCAACACGGTCAGACCGGAGTGGTCCGGCAGGCGCATGTCGAGCAGGATCGCGTCCGGCACGAACTCGCGGGCCAGGTCATAACCTTCGTCGGCACCGTGAGCCACCAGGCACTGGTAACCCAATTCGTGGGCCAGATCGTAAAGAATGTGGGCGAAGTTCGGCTCGTCCTCCACCACCAGAATGCAGCGCGTGGCGAACGGAGCCTTGCCACGGTCGTCGGCAAAGCGCGGGATGTGCACCGGCGCCAATGGCGACACCGCGATCGATGGCGGCGCAACCGGGGTCGGGGTCGATACCGACGGCGGCGTAAAAGTCAGCGGCGCGGACGGCGCGTCGCCCGGCTCAAGGTATTGCTGTGGCAACACCAGGGTGAACACACTGCCCTGCCCCGGTGCGCTGCTGACGCTGATCGAGCCACCGAGCAAGGCCGCCAGATCACGCGAGATCGACAAGCCCAGACCGGTGCCACCGTACTTGCGGTTGGTGGTGCCGTCTGCCTGGCGGAACGCTTCGAAGATGCTTTCCTGCTGATCTGCCGCGATACCGATCCCCGAATCGCGCACGATGAACGCAATGCGTTCGTTCGGCTGGCCGGCGATGGTCAGGCTGACCGCGCCGTGTTCGGTGAACTTCACGGCGTTGGACAGCAGGTTCTTGATCACCTGCTCCAGACGCTGGCGGTCGGTGTACAGCATGATCGGCGCATCCGGCTGCAACTCGACGCTGAACGTCAGTTGCTTGTCCGCCGCCAGCGGTTCGAACACGCTGCGCAGGCCGTCGGCAAGCCGCGCGACGCTGGTGTTTTCCGGGATCACTTCCAGCTTGCCGGCCTCGACCTTGGAAATGTCGAGAATGTCGTTGATCAGGTTCAGCAGATCGTTGCCCGCCGAATAGATCGACTCGGCGAACTTGACCTGTTCGGCCGTCAGATTGTCCTGCGGGTTCTCGGCCAGCAACTTGGCGAGGATCAGCGAACTGTTCAGCGGCGTACGCAGTTCGTGGGACATGTTGGCGAGGAATTCGGACTTGTACTTGCTCGAGCGCTGCAGCTCTTCGGCGCGTTCTTCGAGCTGCACCTGAGCCTGATTGAGTTCGGTGTTCTTCTGGTCCATGGCGTCGCGCTGCTCGGCCAAGGTTTGCGCCTGTTCGGCCAACTGCTCGTTGGTCTGCTCCAGCTCGACTTGCTGGGTTTCCAGATGCGCCTGCGACTCCTTGAGAATCCGCGACTGTTCCTCCAACTCTTCGTTGGCCGTTTTCAGCTCTTCCTGCTGCACCTGCAACTCTTCGTTGAGCTGCTGGGTTTCGGCCAGCACTTCCTGCAGGCGCTGGCGATAACGTGCCGCTTCGATCGAGGTGCCGATGTTGCCGGCAATCAGTTCCAGCAAATCGATATCGCGGTCGGTGAGCGGGCGCAGGAAGCCCAGTTCGATCACGCCGTTGACCCGGTCATCATCACTGGTCGGCACCACCAGCACACTGTGCGGCAGGCCCGCGCCCAGGCCGGAGCTGACTTTGAAGTAGTCGGCCGGAACCGAATCCAGGCGAATCAGTTGGCCCTGTTCGGCAACCTGGCCGACGATGCCTTCGCCGCTGTAGATCTGCTGATCTTTTTCTTCCTGTTCGCGGGAGAACCCATAGGACGCCACGCGTTTGAGGCCGCCGTGCTCTTCGCGCACGTACAGCGCCGCCACTGCTGTGCCCAGATACTGCGCGCAGAACTGCAGAATATTGCGCCCCAGCAGGTTGAGCGTCAGTTGCCCCAGCACCTGCTCCGCCAGCTCGGTCTGGCCGCTGCGCATCCACGCCTGGCGCTCCAGACGCTCGGCGCTGGCTTGCTGCGCAGCGAGGTTGGCGCTGTAGCTGTCCGACAGGCTGACCAGATCACGCCGACCGACATAGGCAAGCAAACCGCTGATCCCGGCTATAAACAGCAGATAAAGAGTGATGCTCCAGACCGTGGTGCGGCGCACCTCTTCGTTGCGCGTGGTGCGCAACTGCTGCTCCATATCGATCACGTCTTCGAACTGCTTGCGAATTTCGTCGGTCAGGCGCTTGCCCCGCCCGGCCTTGACCGCGCCCCGGTAGTCACCGCTGGAGCGCTGCAGGTCGATCATCGATTGCGCGTAGTTGCTCCATTCGGTCTGCAAGGCCTGCAGACGCCGCAACCGGTCGGTCTGGACCGGGTTGTCGGCAGTCAATTCGAGCAAGGTATTGAGCGCCACGTTGATCCGCGGCTTGGCAGTCTCGTACGGGTCGAGGAAGTGCTCGTCGCCGCTGAGCAGGAAACCGCGCATGCCGGTTTCCAGATCAACGGTGAGTTTCACCGCTTCGTTGGCGTTATTGATCACCCGGTCGGTGTGTTCCACCCATTGGATCACCGAGAGCAAATAGGTGATCAGCGAAATGAAAAACACAGCACTGATCGCGCCGACGCCCAGGGGCAGACTGATGTTGCGCGTCAGGAGTTTACGGAACCGTGCTTCGTCAACTGTAGACCGAGTGGACATGGGGCAGCCTTGTCGAACTGTCGAAACCCGGGAGTTTGCCCCAAAACGGTACTATGGATCCATTTTTCTCACTGCCATGGTGGCAATTTCCTACATTTGCTGCACTTCCCGATCAGGCAACGGGTATCCTTGCCGCCCCGATTTGCAGCTAATCTTTTTGTACCCGCTCGGGAACTTGTGGCCATGCGCCACTTACTCATGCAAGAGCCCGGCATTTTCGACCGGTCGCCGTTCCGTTTTCCTTTCTTGAGAGCACCAATATGTCCACCCCAGCGTCCACCATCCTTGTAGTAGAAGACGACAACATCGTGCGCATGCTCATCGTCGATGTGCTGGAGGAGCTGGAGTTCAGCGTGCTGGAGGCGGAGGACGGCGAGTCTGCGTTGGAGATTCTCGGGAATCAGAGCAAGGCTATCGACTTGATGATGACCGACTACGGCCTGCCGGGCATGACGGGCAGTGAACTGGCCGGCAAGGCACGTGAACTGCGCTCCACCCTGCCGATCCTGTTCGCCAGTGGTTACGCCGAAAATATCGACGTCCCCGCCGGCATGCACGTGATCGGCAAACCCTTCTCGATCGAACAGTTGCGTGACAAGGTCAAGGGCATTCTGGGCCAGTGATTCACCTTGATCCGGCAGCGGCTGCAGATGTGCTCTAATTGCGCGCCATTTTCAGCCGCCTGCCTGCAAGGAACCCCCGTCAATGCCCGCATCTCCCGCCACCAAAGTTCTGGTCATCGGTTACGTCTGGCCCGAACCGCGCTCTTCGGCAGCCAGCGGGCATGTGATGCAGATCCTCGGTACATTCCTGCAGCAAGGCTGGGACATCACCTTCAGCAGCCCGGCCGGCCCGGGCGAGCACAAGGCTGACCTGACCGCGCTGGGCATCCGCGAAGTGCCGATCGAACTCAACAACAGCAGCTTCGATAGTTTCATCAGTGAACTGGCCCCGGATATCGTGCTGTTCGACCAGTTCATGATGGAAGAACAGTTCGGCTGGCGTGTCGAAAAGCAATGCCCGAACGCCTTGCGCGTCCTGGAGACATCCGACCTGCAGAGCCTGCGCCATGCCCGCCACCACCGGCTCAAGGAGCGTTTGAAAGACGACCCGGACAATCAGGATTTCAGTGCCCTGTTCGCACCGGCGCTGCGCGAAGAATTCGAGCTGATGGCCGATACTGACCTGGCCAAACGGGAAATCGCCGCGTTGTATCGCTGCGATCTGAATCTGATGATTTCCGAAGTGGAAATCCAGTTGCTGGTCGAACAGTTTCAAGTCCCGGGCGAGCTGCTGCACTGGTGCCCGCTGATGCTCGAACCACCGCGCGATTCGTTCGTACCCTTTGAGGAGCGCGCGCACTTTCTCAGTATTGGCAACTTCCGTCACGCGCCCAACTGGGACGCCGTGCTGTGGATGAAGACCGCCGTCTGGCCGCTGATCCGCCAGCAATTGCCCGGCGCCCAACTGCATGTCTACGGTGCCTATACGCCGCCCAAGGCCACAGCCCTGCACAACGCGGCGCAGGGGTTTCATGTGATGAACTGGGCAGAGGATGCGCTGCAAGTAATGTCACAAGCCCGGGTTTGCCTGGCGCCTTTGCGTTTCGGCGCGGGGATCAAGGGCAAGATCGTCGATGCGATGCTCTGCGGCACGCCCAATGTCACGACGCCCATCGGCGCCGAAGGCATGGGCGGCGCACTGCCCTGGCCTGGTGCGGTGACTCGATCGGCTCAAGCATTGGCCGACGCCGCCGTGGCACTGCACGAAGACAAACTGCGCTGGACTGACGCACAACAGGCCGGCGTCGCATTGTTGAACGCGCGCTATCGGTGGACTGATCACGGCCCGGCGCTGATCGATCGCCTGCAACATTGCCGTGACAACTTGTCAGCGTTACGTCGCGCCAACTTTACTGGCAGCATGTTGCGTCACCATTTGCATAAAAGCACCCAGTACATGGCGCAGTGGATCGAAGCAAAAAACCAGAAAGATCCGTCATTGCCAGCAGGTCAATCAGCCTGAAGGTCTCAGCATGGCGCGGGCTGAGGCGCTGGAACTGTCCTTGTCGCGCGTGCATGATGGGTACTTGAACACCACAACAAGACGCATCGGACATGACCCGGGCCACCAGAATCACTGATCCCTCCTATGAGCTGATGGACGACCATAACGGGTTGTCCATCATCTACCGTCAGCATGGTTTTCCGTGCCCGCTGGTGCGTTGGCATTTCCACAAGGAATACGAACTGCACCTGATCGTCGCCAGTTCCGGCAAGGTCTTCATCGGCGACTACATCGGCAACTTCTACCCGCAAACACTGTTTCTCACCGGCCCCAATCTGCCGCACAACTGGATCAGCCAGGTGGCCGAAGACGAAGTGGTGGAAAAGCGCGACATGCTGGTGAACTTCACCGATGAGTTGTTCGAAAGCGGCCATCAGGTATTCGCTGAACTCAAGACGCTGACACCGCTGCTGGAACGCGCGCAGTACGGCATCGAATTTCGCGATAAGGACACGATCCGCGAGGCGATGAAACTGATGCAGCTTATTGCCGACAGCCGCGGCATCACTCGTCTCGGGCACTTTTTCATTCTGATGGAGCTGCTGGCGGCCACTGACGATTATCAATTGTTGTCCGGTGCCACCAACACGCAATTGGCCGACGAGCACAACATCGACCGCACCAACCGCGCGGTCGATTACATCTTCAGCCACTACGCCCGCGAATTGACCCTGGAAGAAGTCGCCGAACATCTGGGGATGAAGCCGACCTATTTCAGCCGCGTATTCAAACAGGCCACCGGGCGCAACTTCATCGAGTTCGTCAATCGCCTGCGCATCAGTAAATCCTGCGAACTGCTCGCTGACGGCGACAAACCGGTGACCGAGGTGTGTTTCGAGTCGGGGTTCAACAACATTTCCAACTTCAACCGGCGCTTCCAGCAACTCAAGGGCATGACGCCGTCACACTATCGACGCCTCGCGGTGCAACGCCTGACCGAACAGAATCACGCTTAACAGCCACATCAAAAGATCGCAGCCTTCGGCAACTCCTACAGGAATCAGTGTAGGAGCTGCCGCAGGCTGCGATCTTTTGATTTTTAGCCAGTGCAAAAAAGTATCGGTTCAAGTGCGACGGATGATTTGTCAGTCCGTCGATTGAGGGCTGTAATCAGCACACATTCTTCCTGCATTCGGAAGACACAAAAACAATAACTGTCCTTCTGCCCCCAACGGACGCAGAAAAGGAGTGCACGATGCAACCCACTGCAAAAGCTCTGCTTGCCCTCACCTGCATGACCCTCAGCAGCGTCAGCCTTGGCGCCCAGACCCTGACCATTGCCACCGTCAACAACAGCGACATGATCCGCATGCAAAAGCTCTCGAAAACGTTCGAGTCCGAGCATCCGGAGATCAAGCTCAATTGGGTGGTACTGGAAGAAAACGTCCTGCGCCAGCGCCTCACTACCGACATCGCCACTCAGGGCGGACAGTTCGATGTGTTGACCATCGGCATGTACGAAGCGGCACTCTGGGGCGCCAAGGGCTGGCTGGAACCGATGAAGGACCTGCCGGCCAGTTACGCCCTCGACGACGTGTTCCCGTCGGTGCGTGAGGGCCTGTCGGTCAAGGGTTCGCTGTACGCCCTGCCGTTCTACGCCGAAAGCTCGATCACCTATTACCGCACCGACCTGTTCAAGGATGCCGGGCTGAGCATGCCCGAGCGCCCGACCTGGGAACAGATCGCTGGTTTCGCTGAAAAACTCACCAACAAGGACAAAGAACAGTACGGCATCTGTCTGCGCGGCAAGGCCGGTTGGGGCGAGAACATGGCGTTGATCACCACCGTCGCCAACGCCTATGGCGCGCGCTGGTTCGATGAAAAATGGCAGCCGGAATTCACCGGACCGGAGTGGAAAAACGCGCTGAATTTCTACGTCGACACCATGAAGAAATCCGGCCCGCCGGGCGCCTCCAGCAACGGTTTCAACGAAAACCTCGCGCTGTTCAACAGCGGCAAATGCGCGATCTGGGTGGACGCTTCCGTCGCCGGCTCGTTCGTCACCGACAAGACCCAAAGCAAGGTCGCCGACCATGTCGGCTTCACCTTCGCTCCGCATCAGGTCACCGACAAAGGTTCGGCGTGGCTGTATTCGTGGGCACTGGCGATTCCGACCAGTTCCAAGGCCAAGGACGCCGCCAAGGCGTTCAGCGCCTGGGCCACCTCCAAAGAGTACGGCGAACTGGTAGCCAAGACCGACGGCATCGCCAACGTGCCGCCGGGCACCCGCGCCTCGACCTACAGCGATGCTTACATGAGCGCCGCGCCGTTCGCCAAGGTCACGCTGGAATCGCTCAAGGCCGCAGACCCGAGCAAACCGACGCTGAAACCGGTGCCTTACATCGGCATTCAGCTGGTGACCATTCCTGAATTCCAGGGCGTGGGCACCCAGGTCGGCAAGCTGTTCTCGGCAGCGCTGATCGGCCAGACCACGGTGGATCAGGCCCTGACCGCCGCGCAGCAAACCACCGAACGCGAGATGAAGCGCGCCGGTTATCCCAAGTAACCACTGAACGACTTGCTCCTGCCTCCTGTGGGAGCGAGCCTGCTCGCGAAGGCGTCGTGCCAGCCAATACACATGGCACTGATCCCGCGCTTTCGCGAGCAGGCTCGCTCCCACATGGGATCTCCATAGGTCTGTATGACTCGGTTGTGATCACCATGAATACTTCAACTGCCAAAGCCCACCTCGACCTGTCGCAACCCCAGCGCAAAGTCCGCGTACGCAATCCCGGCTGGTTTCTGGTCAGCCCTTCGGTGGCCCTGTTGCTGCTGTGGATGATCGTGCCGCTGGGCATGACCATCTACTTCTCGATGATTCGCTACAACCTGCTCGATCCGGGGGTGAACGAGTTCGTCGGGCTGGAGAACTTCAGCTATTTCCTGACGGATTCCGGGTTCCTGCCCGGCGCCACCAACACCCTGTTGCTGGTGGGCAGTGTGCTGTTGATCAGCGTGGTGTTCGGTGTGCTGATCAGCGCGTTGCTCGAGGCCAGCGAATTTCTCGGCCGCGGCATCGTGCGGGTGATGCTGATCTCGCCGTTCTTCATCATGCCCACCGTCGGTGCGCTGATCTGGAAGAACCTGATTTTCCATCCGGTGTCGGGGATCCTCGCCTACGTCTGGCGGCTGTTCGGCGCCGAGCCGGTGGACTGGCTGGCGCACTACCCGCTGCTGTCGATCATCATCATTGTCTCGTGGCAATGGCTGCCGTTCGCGATCCTGATCCTGATGACCGCGATGCAGTCCCTCGACCAGGAACAGAAGGAAGCCGCGCGTCTCGATGGTGCCGGCCCCGTCGCGATCTTCTGGCACCTGACCATGCCGCACCTCGCACGCCCGATTGCCGTGGTGGTGATGATCGAAACGATCTTCCTGCTGTCGGTGTTCGCCGAGATTTTCACCACCACCAACGGCGGCCCCGGCTACGCCTCGACCAACCTCGCCTACCTGATCTACAACCAGGCGCTGGTGCAGTTTGACGTCGGCATGGCCTCGGCGGGCGGCTTGATTGCCGTGGTCATCGCCAACATCGCCGCGATCATTCTGGTGCGGATGATCGGCAAAAACCTGACTGACAAAGCCTGAGGCCTGCCATGACTCTTCAACAATCCCGCCGGCTGCAAAGCCTGCTGCTCGGCACCTTGGCCTGGGCCATTGCGATCGTGATTTTCTTCCCGATCTTCTGGATGGTGATGACCAGTTTCAAGACCGAAATCGACGCCTTCGCCACGCCGCCGCAGTTCATCTTTACGCCAACGCTGGAGAACTACCTGCACATCAACGAGCGCAGCGACTACTTCAGTTTTGCCTGGAACTCGGTGGTGATTTCCTTCAGTGCCACGGCCCTGTGCCTGCTGATCGCGGTGCCCGCCGCTTACTCGATGGCGTTCTACGAAACCCAGCGCACCAAAGGCACGCTGCTGTGGATGCTCTCGACCAAGATGCTGCCGCCGGTGGGCGTGCTGATGCCGATCTACCTGCTGGCCAAGAGTTTCGGCCTGCTCGACACGCGCATCGCGCTGGTCGTGATCTACACCCTGATCAACCTGCCGATCGTGGTCTGGATGATTTACACCTACTTCAAGGACATCCCCAAAGACATCCTCGAAGCCGCCCGCCTCGACGGCGCCACCCTGTGGCAGGAAATGGTCCGCGTGCTGCTGCCGATCGCCAAGGGCGGTCTCGCGTCCACCGTGCTGCTGTCTCTGATTCTGTGCTGGAACGAAGCGTTCTGGTCGCTGAACCTGACCTCGTCGAAAGCCGCGCCTCTGACCGCGCTGATCGCCTCGTACTCAAGTCCTGAAGGCTTGTTCTGGGCCAAGTTGTCGGCAGTCTCGACCCTGGCCTGTGCGCCGATCCTGATCTTCGGCTGGATCAGCCAGAAACAACTGGTGCGCGGCCTGTCGTTCGGCGCCGTGAAATGAATCAAAAGCAAAAGATCGCAGCCTGCGGCAGCTCCTACAGGGGGCACTGTGTAGGAGCTGCCGCAGGCTGCGATCTTTTGATCTTAAAAAACAACAAAGCGGAGGCCCACCATCATGGCCAACCTGAAAATCAAGAATCTGCAAAAAGGCTTCGAAGGTTTCTCCATCATCAAGGGCATCGACCTTGAGGTGAATGACAAGGAATTCGTGGTCTTCGTCGGCCCGTCCGGCTGCGGCAAATCCACCCTGCTGCGGCTCATCGCCGGCCTGGAAGAAGTCAGCGGCGGCACCATCGAACTCGATGGCCGCGACATCACCGAAGTCAGCCCGGCCAAGCGCGATCTGGCGATGGTGTTCCAGACCTACGCGCTGTACCCGCACATGACCGTGAAGAAAAACATGTCGTTCGCCCTCGATCTGGCCGGTGTACCGAAAGCCGAAGTCGAGAAAAAGGTCGGCGAAGCGGCGCGCATTCTCGAACTCGGGCCGATGCTCGAGCGCAAGCCGAAACAGCTGTCCGGCGGCCAACGGCAACGGGTCGCCATCGGCCGGGCTATCGTGCGCAATCCGAAAATTTTCCTGTTCGACGAACCACTGTCCAACCTCGACGCCGCCCTGCGGGTGCAGATGCGCCTGGAACTGCTGCGTCTGCACAAGGACCTGCAAGCCACGATGATCTACGTGACCCACGATCAGGTCGAAGCCATGACCATGGCCGACAAAGTCGTGGTGCTCAACGGCGGCAAAATCGAGCAGGTCGGCTCGCCGCTGGACCTCTATCACAACCCGGCCAACCTGTTCGTCGCCGGGTTCCTCGGCACGCCGAAAATGGGTTTCCTCAAAGGCAAGATCGCCCGCATCGACGGCCAGACCTGCGAAGTCTCGCTGGACGCCGGTACGCGCATCACCCTGCCGTTCAACGCTGCCAACCTGAGCGTCGGCAGCGTGGTGACCCTGGGCATTCGCCCGGAACATCTGGAACTGGCGCAACCGGGCGACTGCACCCTGCAAGTCACCGCCGACGTCAGCGAACGCCTGGGCAGCGACACCTTCTGCCACGTCACCACCAACGCCGGCGAAGCCCTGACCCTGCGCGTGCGCGGTGATCTGGCCAGCCGCTATGGCGAGCAACTGAACCTGCACCTGGACGCCAGCCATTGCCACCTGTTCGACGCCGACGGCGTGGCGCTGACCCGCCCGCTGCGCGCCGCGGCCTGAATTTCGAGACCTGTCCGATGAAACTGAATGAACAAAACCTGCATCGCCTCGCCCCCGAGGTGCAACTGCCGGCCTACAACCTCAGCGACACCCGTCAGGGCATCGCGCACATTGGCGTCGGCGGCTTCCACCGCGCGCATCAGGCGTATTACACCGATGCGCTGATGAACACCGGTCAGGCGCTGGACTGGGCGATCTGTGGGGTCGGCTTGCGCGCGGAAGACCGCCGTGCCCGGGACGACCTCAAAGAGCAGGATTACCTGTTTACCCTGTTCGAACTCGGCGACAGCAATGACACCGAAGTGCGGGTGATCGGTGCGATCCGCGACATGCTCCTGGCCGAGGATGGCGCGCAGGCGCTGATCGACAAACTTGCCGATCCGCAGATCCGCATTGTCTCGCTGACCATCACCGAAGGCGGCTACTGCATCGACGACAGCAACGGCGAATTCATGGCGCACCTGCCGCAGATTCAACACGACCTGGCACACCCGCAAACGCCGAAAACCGTGTTCGGTTTCCTCTGCGCGGCGCTGGAAAAACGCCGTGGCGCGGGCACGCCAGCGTTCACGATCATGTCCTGCGATAACCTGCCGCATAACGGCGCAGTGACCCGCAAGGCACTGCTGGCCTTCGCCACCCTGCGTGACCCAGGACTGTGCGACTGGATCGAGCAGAACGTCAGTTTCCCCAACGCCATGGTCGATCGCATCACACCGATGACCAGCACCGCGCATCGCCTGCAACTGGCCGACAAACACGCGGTCGACGATGCCTGGCCGGTGGTCTGTGAGCCGTTCGTGCAATGGGTGCTGGAAGACAAATTCGTCAACGGTCGCCCGGCCTGGGAACAGGTCGGCGTGCAGTTCACCGATGATGTTTCGCCCTACGAAGAAATGAAGATCAAACTGCTCAACGGCAGCCACCTGGCGCTGACGTATCTGGGTTTTTTGAAGGGCTATCGCTTCGTTCACGAGACCATGAACGATCCGCTATTCGTACGTTACATGCGCGCCTACATGGACCTCGACGTCACCCCGCAACTGGCGCCGGTGCCGGGCATCGACCTGACTGACTACAAGAACACGCTGGTGGCGCGCTTTTCCAATCAGGCGATTGCCGATCAGCTGGAGCGGGTGTGTTCGGATGGCTCGTCGAAGTTTCCCAAGTTCACCATTCCGACGATCAATCGCTTGATTGCCGATGGTCAGGAGACCAGGCGTGCAGCCTTGGTGGTGGCAGCCTGGGCGTTGTATCTGAAGGGCGTGGACGAGAATGGCGACACCTATTCGATTCCTGATCCACGGGCGGAATTCTGTCAGGGACTGGTGGCCGATGATGCGTTGATCACCCAGCGGTTGTTGGCGGTTGAGGAGATCTTCGGTACGGCGATTCCACGCTCGGCAGCATTTGTGGCGGCATTTGAATGGTGCTGCAACAGCTTGCGTGACGTGGGTGTGACGCGCACTTTGGAGCGGGTCCTGGCCTGACTCCAGCAGTGACACTACCGACGCCTTCGCGAGCAGGCTCGCTCCCACAGGTAAACGCGTTTCAAAATGTGGGAGCGAGCCTGCTCGCGAATAGCGGTCTCACCTTGGCAGACCTGACACCCTGAGGGCCTCACTGTGACCACCCGACAACTCTTCCTCGGCATCGACTGCGGCACCCAGGGCACCAAGGCGATCATCCTCGATGCCGCCAGCGGTCAAGTGCTCGGCGAAGGCGCCGCCACGCACACGATGATCAGCGGTGCCAATGGCCGCCGCGAGCAGGACACCCAACAGTGGCTGGACGCCTTCGCCCTCGCCACCCGTCGCGCCTTGCTCGCAGCCAATGTCGACGGTCAGGCGATCATCGGCATCGGTGTCTCCGGCCAGCAACACGGTCTGGTGCTGCTCGACGATCAGGGCCAGGTACTGCGCCCGGCCAAGCTGTGGTGCGACACCGAAACCACCGATGAAAACGACCGTTTGCTCAAACACCTCGGCGGCGAAAGAGGATCGCTTGAGCGCCTCGGCGTGGTCATCGCGCCGGGCTACACCGTTTCGAAATTACTCTGGACTAAAGAACAGCATCCTGAGGTGTTCTCGCGCGTCGCACGCATCCTGCTGCCCCACGACTACCTGAACTTCTGGCTCACCGGCCGCGCCTGCAGCGAGTATGGCGACGCTTCCGGCACCGGTTATTTCAACGTGCGCAGCCGCCAGTGGGACTTGCAGCTGTTGCGCGATATCGACGCCACCGGGCGCCTGCAAGCCGCGTTGCCGGAGCTGATCGACGCGCATCAGGCGGTCGGCACGCTGCTGCCGGCGATTGCCGAACAGCTCGGCCTCAACCCGAATGCGCTGGTCGCCAGCGGCGGTGGCGACAACATGATGGGCGCCATCGGCACCGGCAACATTCAGCCGGGAGCGATCACCATGAGCCTCGGCTCCTCCGGCACGGTGTACGCCTACGCCGAGGCGCCAAAAGTCAGCGCGGACGCTTCGGTCGCGACCTTCTGCTCGTCCAGCGGCGGCTGGCTGCCGCTGATCTGCACCATGAACCTGACCAACGCCACCGGCGCGATCCGCGAACTGTTCGACCTTGATCTCGAGCAATTCAACGACCTCGTGGCCCAGGCGCCGATCGGCGCGGAAGGCGTGAGCATGTTGCCGTTCCTCAACGGTGAACGCGTCCCCGCCCTGCCCCATGCCACTGGCAGCCTGCACGGCCTGACCCTGAGCAACCTGACCCAGGCCAACCTGTGTCGCGCCGTGGTTGAAGGAACCACCTTCGGTTTGCGTTATGGGCTGGATCTGTT
Organism: Pseudomonas sp. B21-051; assembly: GCF_024748795.1. NCBI lineage: Bacteria > Pseudomonadati > Pseudomonadota > Gammaproteobacteria > Pseudomonadales > Pseudomonadaceae > Pseudomonas > Pseudomonas sp. B21-051. Next base: position 2,839,914 of record NZ_CP087166.1, on the reverse strand, counting down.
ACGCCACAATGGTTTACAAAGCCGCAGCATTTGCCTGATCGGCGGCGGTTCGAAAAGTGCGGTGTGGCGGCAGATCGTCGCCGACATCATGAACACCCCGGTGATCTGCACCGAACACAGCGAAGCCGCAGCCCTTGGCGCGGCGATTCAGGCAGCGTGGTGCAAGTCATGGTCGAACGGTCACGAGGACACTTTGGCCGATCTGTGCCAGCGCTGCGTGAAGCTCGATCTGCACAGTGAAACCCTGCCGGTTGCCGCCCATGTCGCGGCGTTCCAGCAGGCCTATGAACGCTATCAACAGCATGTCGCAACCCTATAAAGAGCAAACAATTATGTATTTGGTGTGTGGCGAAGCCCTGTTCGATTTCTTCAGCGAAGATGATGCCAGCGGTCTGGCCTCGAAAGTCAATTTCAAGGCGATTGCCGGCGGCTCGCCGTTCAACGTCGCGGTCGGTTTGCGCCGTTTGGGTGTGGATTCGGCGCTGTTTGCCGGGTTGTCCACCGACTATCTGGGCCGACGTCTGCAGCAGGTGCTGCAGGAAGAAGGCGTGCGTGCGGACTACCTGATCGACTTCGCCGCGCCAACCACGCTGGCGATGGTCGCGGTCGGTGCCAACGGTTCGCCGCATTACAGTTTTCGCGGCGAGGGCTGTGCTGATCGCCAATTAAGCCTCGCCCATCTGCCGCAGCTCGGAGATGACGTGCGTGGTCTGCACATCGGCTCGTTCTCGCTGGTGGTGCAGCCGATCGCCGACACCCTGCTGACCCTGGTGCAGCGCGAAAGCGGCAAGCGCCTGATCACCCTCGACCCCAACGTACGCCTCAATCCCGAACCGAACATCGACCTGTGGCGCGAGCGCGTGGCGACCCTGGTGCAACTGGCCGACATGATCAAGGTCAGCGACGAAGACCTGAGCCTGCTGTATCCCGAACAGGACCCGCAGCGCGTGATCGAAGGCTGGCTGCAGCATCGCTGCCAGTTGGTGTTTCTGACCCGTGGCGGCGAAGGCGCAGCGGTTTTCAGCCGCATTCATGGTTCGTGGTCAGCACCGGCGCGCTCGGTGAAGATCGCCGATACCGTCGGCGCCGGCGATACCTTTCAAGCGGCGCTGATTACCTGGTTGACCGAGCAAGAACTGGATTCTGTCGAAGGGGTTCAACAACTCAGCCGCGAGCAGATCGACGCGATGCTCAGGTTTGCCGTGCAGGCGGCCGCCCTTACGTGCAGCAAGACCGGTCCGGATTTACCCTATCGTCACCAGTTGAGCTGAGCGCGTAGACTGTCGGCCTTTTTGCGCGCATGGGGATGACGGTTTGATGTCGGGGCGGACGGCGGGACTTTTGATACTGGCGGGATTACTCAGCGGCTGCGGCACCTCGCCGCCGCGTTCGCCGGAAGACATCTGCGAGATCTTCCGCGAGAAAAGCGACTGGTACGACGCGGCGCAAGTCACGCAAAAGCGCTGGGGCGTGCCGATCCAGGTGCCCTTCGCGATCATGTATCAGGAGTCCGGCTACCGCTACGACGCCAAGACGCCGCGCAAATACCTGTTGTGGGTGATCCCATGGGGCCGGGTCACCACGGCCTCGGGCTACGCCCAGGCCAAGGATGAAGTCTGGTCCGATTACCAGAAAAGCACCGGCAGACATGGCGCCGACCGCGAAGACTTCGATGACGCCATCGACTTCGTCGGCTGGTACATGGACAAGACCACCTCGATCAACGGCGTGTACAAGTACGACGCCTACAACCAGTACTTGAACTACCACGAAGGCTGGGGCGGTTTCCGCAACAAGACCTACGCCAGCAAGGCCTGGCTGATGCCCACCGCCCGCAAGGTGCAGGCCCGCTCCGACGTGTACGCGCGGCAGTATGCCGGGTGCAAGGAAGACCTGAATCGCGGCTTCTGGAGCCGGTTCTGGCATTGGTTGTAGGCTGTCGAAAATCCCCTGTGTAGGAGCTGCCGCAGGCTGCGATCTTTTGATTTTGTTTTTTACGATCAAGATCAAAAGATCGCAGCCTGCGGCAGCTCCTACAGGGGTGAGGTTTACAGGACGGAGAAGTTGTAACTCATAATCAACCGGGTCTCATCCACATCCCGCGCAAATTTTTCATAGTTGGTGCGGTACGTCGCATTGCGCAGGCGCAGGCTGACATCCTTGAACGTGCCCGTCTGGATCACGTACTTCAACTCGCTGTCGCGTTCCCACTCTTTACCTTCCTGATCGCTGCCCGGGACCTTGATGTGATCACCGTTGACATAGCGGGTCAGGAAGCTCAAACCGTTGATGCCGATGGCCTTGAAGTCGTAGTCATAACGCAGCTGCCAGGAGCGCTCCTGCGCGGCGGCGAAGTCGTTGACCTGCACGTAGTTGACCAGATACGGATTGCTGCCATCGAGGTACGGCATCGAGTTGTCGCCGTTCATGCGCTGCCAGCCGGCGCTGAAAGTGTGGCCGCTGATGCCGTAGGACAGCATGCCGCTCAAGGCGCGGTTGTCGATGGAGCCGGCCTTGGCATCACCGCTGTCGGCGCTTTTCAGCAAACGCAGATCGGCCTTCAGCACACCGTCACCCAGCGGTTGGTTAGCCAACAGACCCACAAAGTGCTGGCGATAGATGTCTTCCAGTTCTGCGTAGTGATACTGCGCGGTCAGGCGATCGTTGATCTTGTAATCGATGCCGTACATGTCGAAATGATCGGCGGTGGTGTTGCAGGCGTAGCGCTTGTTCTTGCAGTGCACGCGGATGTCTTGCGAATCGGTGGAATCGCGCGCGGTGTACTTGTCCAGACGCGCGGCCATGAAGGTCAGATCCTTCACTTCCCTGGAGGTCAGCATGGCGCCGTTGAACATGGTCGGCAGCAAGCGGCCGTCGTTGTACTTGAGCAACGGCAGATCCGGCAGCAGCGCGCCGTACTTCAACACCGTGTCCGAGACCTTGACCTTGGCGGTCAGGCCCATTTTTGCGTACTGACCCTTCGAGCCGCGCGGGTTCTCGCCACTGGACGGCAGCAAGCCGCTGTTGCTGCGATCAGGGCTGGAATCGAGCTGAAACCCGAGCATGCCCAGCGCATCGATACCGAAGCCCACCGTGCCCTCGGTGTAACCCGATTGCAGATTGAGAATAAAGCCTTGAGCTGACTCTTCACGCTTGGAAGCGCCCTGGTCACTGGAGGTGTGCCCATCACGGAAATCGCGGTTGAAGTACACCGTGCGCGATTCGATTTTCGCCGTGGTGTCTACGAGAAAACCGCTGGCCTGAACCTGCGCGGCAAAACCGGCGCACAGCACAACGGCTCCGAAGCCAAACGACTGGCGCGGGGTGATGAGAGGGAATGGGGGACGCATGAAAAACTCCAACAGTACAGCGTTTGCGCCGGGGCGCAGTCAGCCAGAAAAATAGCTCCCGTCCCGGGTCAAAAACAGCCGGGAAGAAGTGGACACGCAGGGGTGAGCTGCAATGATGGCAGATGGCTTTGACGGCCTGAAGGCGACTTTAGTCTGAAACTGACTGGCGATTCTTCGGCCTGCGATGGGCTCAAATCATGCGCTGACCAATGGCTCACGACTGCGAAGCTCCCGGTTTCATTGGGTTTAAACGCCGTCATAGGGGTTTTCCCTATACCCTGCGGCCCCCGTCCCTACGGCATTTGCGCCTTGAACGAGGCGGTTTAATCCTCCATCATCCGTCACCTGCTTATTCAATGGACGGAATTCAAGGCATGCTGGACGCCAACGCTACCCACATTACCCTTACCCTCGAAGGCGCCTCCGCCGACCTGCAAGTGCTCAGCTTCACCGGTCGCGAAGCCCTCAACGAGCCTTTCCGTTTCGACCTCGAACTGGTCAGCGCCCGCCCCGACCTCAAACTCGAAGAGCTGCTGCACAAGCCCGGCGTCCTGACCTTCGGCGCCACCGGCGAAGGCAAGATCCATGGCCTGGTGTATCGCATCGAGCAAGGCGATTCCGGCAAGACCCTGACCCGCTACAGCATCAGCCTGGTGCCGCAGCTGGCCTATCTGCAGCACAACCATGACCAGCAGATTTTCCAGAACCTCACGGTGCCGAAAATCATCGCCCAGGTCCTCGAAGATCGCGGCATCCTCGCCGACGCCTACAGCTTCCAGCTCAATGCCGAGTACCCGCAGCGCGACTACTGCGTGCAGTACGACGAGTCCGACCTGCACTTCATCCAGCGCCTGTGCGAAGAGGAAGGCATTCACTTCCACTTCCAGCACAGCAGCAGCGGGCACAAACTGGTGTTCGGCGACGATCAGACGGTGTTCCGCAAACTCAAGGCCGTGAGCTACCAGCAAGACTCCGGCATGAGCGCCGACAAACCGGTGATCAAGCGCTTCAACCTGCGCCTGGAAACCCGCACCACCCGCGTCAGCCGCCGCGATTACGACTTCGAAAAACCGAAGATCCTGCCCGAAGGCGCAGTCAAATCCGAGTTCGCCCCGGATCTTGAGGACTACGATTACCCCGGCCGCTTCACCACCCGCGAGCGCGGCAAATTCCTCTCGACCCGCGCCCTTGAACGTCATCGTAGCGACTACAAACTCGCCGAAGGCAAAGGTGACGAACCAACCCTGACCAGCGGCCACTTCCTGACCCTGGCCGAACACCCGCGCGGCGAATGGAACGACTTGTGGCTGCTGCTGGAAGTCTTCCACGAAGGCAAACAACCGCAAGTGCTCGGTGAAAACGTCACCAGCGACGTCACCGACAACAAAAGCGATTTCCACCAGGGCTACCGCAACAGCTTCCTCGCCACCCCGTGGGACGCGCACTACCGCCCGGCCCTCGAACACCCGAAACCCAAAGTCCTCGGCAGCCAGACCGCGGTCGTCACCGGCCCGGCCGGCGAAGAGATCCACTGTGACCAGTACGGCCGCATCAAAGTCCAGTTCCACTGGGACCGCGACGGCCAGTCCGACGACAAAACCACCTGCTGGCTACGCGTCGCCAGCGGCTGGGCCGGCGCGGCCTACGGCGGCATCGCCATCCCGCGCATCGGCATGGAAGTCCTCGTCACCTTCCTCGAAGGCGACCCCGACCAGCCACTCGTCACCGGCTGCCTGTACCACAAGGAAAACGTCGTCCCCTACGACCTGCCGGCAAACAAGACCCGCAGCACCTTCAAAACCCTCAGCTCCCCGGGCGGCAAGGGCTACAACGAGTTTCGGATTGAAGACAAAAAGGGTGTGGAGCAGATCTACATCCATGCCCAGCGCGATTGGGATGAGAACATCGAGCACGACCAGAAGATCCGCGTGGGCAATGAGCGGCATGACACGGTTGAGGCCAACACCCTGAGCGAGTTCAAGGTCGAGGAACACCGGATTACCCATCTGGATCGCATCAGCGAGATGCGCGCGGATGATCACCTGACGGTGGGCGTGACGCAGCATGTGAAAGTCGGTACGGCGCAGTTTGTCGAGGCCGGGACCGAGATTCACTATCACGCGGGTGAGAAAGTGGTGATCGAGGGTGGCATGGAGCTGACCGCCAAGGCGGGTGGGAGCTTTGTGAAGGTGGATGCCGGTGGTGTGACCATCAGCGGGGCTGAGGTGAAGGTGAATACCGGTGGTGCGCCTGGGGTGGGGACTGGGATCGGGATTTTAGTGCCGTTGATTCCGGTAATTGCAGATCAGGCTAGAGCCGGAAGCGTACTTAAAGCCAAAGTAATAGAGGAGCGCTTTGACGAACAACTGAAGTTCGTTACAAAACACGGAAAACCTGTCAAGTCCGTGAAGGCTGCACTGATTATTCCTTCCGAAACAGCACCGCAAATATCAAAAAGCGATGCGGATGGACTTCATCCTCGAGTGCAAACAGACGCTAAAGAGCCCGTGAAGGCTCATCTGGTATGGGATGAGCTTACTGTTCCTTCTGGGGCGGATGACTATGAGGCGAGTCGAAAAAAATGAGTGCTCAACCGATTACAACATTTACTACCAACGACAAAAAATGCTCTGTGCATGAAGTCATTCTTGGTTGCGAAAAACTTTGGGCCATGGGGCAAGAAGAAGCTATACGACGCCTGAGCGAGCGACGTACTGCGAACTCAGGAAAGTACGAGCTGATATCTGACTTCAGTGCGCGAGCCGCGAGAATTGCGGCTGCGTATGCAGGTTTCTATCTCGAGACTGGTGAAGATGGAAAGCCGGAATTGAAAGGTAGATTCTACTGGATGGGCTTAGCTGCATTTGCAAGCAAACAAGTTAAGTGTGGACTTGACTTTATTCCTAATGACCCTTATCTAGCTCTCACCCCGCCAATCGTACAGCCCCCTTGCGAATTGGTAAAAATTCGTTAGGTAAAGGGAATTTCTGGCTATTTCAGGATATTTTTGTTTGGCATTGGTTTTACGCAAAATATAAAGATCAGTTTGATGAGTGCGCTCCGGAACGCAACGCGCGGAGCTGTGAGGGACAAATAAAAACCAACATCGACAGTTTGCCTTGGGCAGATGACGCACTGTCAATTCTGAACAACCTGGCTGTAACCAACGATATTGTGAAAGGCTTTAAAGCCATCAAAGCAACAGAGGAGCTTTCTCAGGGACCTGCAAGAAGAAATGCCCAGCTTACTTCTCTGCTTGCCATCGCTGACCATGAGCAACGTCGTATCCTGCAACCACTGATTTATGAAAGTACGCCATTTAGAGCTACGCTAAAAATGCAAGCAGGTTTCGAGTGGGCACCATTTGTACCGGTGCGAGTAGCTGCGTTAAGTACCGCTTGCGATGTTGAGAATCCTGACCTCAGAGTACAGATGTCGGAAGGCGATCTTTACGACGAAACAGATCGAATGGAATTTATCGGGTCCATTGCCAAGCAATACCATAAACTCATGGGAGAACGAGAAAGCTACATGGAAGGCCAAATCAAGACAATCGCCACATGGTCAAATGCAAAATGAAGTTTTTATGGATGCTTTTTTCTGGCCTGCTACTTGCCGCTTGCAACAATGGTGAATCCAACATGACAACCGCACAAAACAACATTGAGATAGAGCTGCACGACCAAATAGAAAAAGCCGTCCAAAATAGTCCATTAAAATTCTCTCAAGAATGCATGAGTGAGTTAGACCTCTGCTGGTACAAATTTAAAAGATCGGCAAATGAAAAAGAGCTGCCTACTATCACAGTAAAAAACTCAAACAGCTCACTTACAATTGAAAAAGCGACAAGCATCACAATGGTGGTAGACAAAAAAGTCGGCGACACCATTGAAAATCTTGACCTCACAGTAAGAGGACTTCCTGACAACAGCCCGCACGAAAAACAAAAAACCTTCATTTATAACCTGCTAAAGAAAATACAAGCGGCTGGCTGGAAACACTATTACTATCCAGGAGATCCACGAATTTCCGGTTCTCAGCTAAAAAAAATACCCTCGCCCGATAGCGTACTGGGATACTTGACCTCCAGTCATCCTTGGCTGGATCCTGATTACGAACTCGACATAGATCGCTGGTTGCAAATTGAATCATTTTATAATTGGTACTTTTACAATGATGGCGTCTATCTGACATTTAAAGCTTGGCGTCGCGATTCCAAAGACACCCCGAACGAGACCGGCACCTATTTGTTGTCGATGGAATTCCTGAGCGAGCGCGATTTTTGGTCTTCAGGCTTTACCAAAGATGAAGAAAAAGCGAAATGGAAAGAGCTGTTGCCTGCTCAATTGAAGCGTGACCATGACGCTCGCGCCGCTGCCGAAAACAATGCGCGGGCTGCTGGAATAGAAATAGATGAAAACTACAAAGACCCTGTCATAAAAGCAATTCAATAAGGCTGGGCTACCCTCGTGCCGAACTCAGTTGGCTGAAGACGTAGATCGGGAAGCCTGGAAATTGAAAACCAGCTTCCCTTACGCCCCAGTGAAAGCGCTGTTGGACGAGTGGTTCGCTCCCGGCCCCAAAGGCCTCAGGTTCGACGTGGAAGATCTGCTCGAATTTTCCGTAAACGATCAATACATGATCCAACAGATACTTAAAGGCACGGTGCTCCAATACCGAAGTATTTCCGCGTTCGAGAATTCGACATTCCGAGCCTGAAATAAAACCAAAGGGATGGTCTCTGACTATCCATAAGAAATGATGCGCAAACCTTAATCGTAGTAAGCAAGGCAAGACTCATCACGGGCTCAAAGTCCGGGCATCGCTCTCTTGATTGGGACTTCATTCGCTTGATAGATATTGCTGCGGACGCACGCCGGCGCAGAGCCTGGCGACGAAGACGGATAGTCCTGGCTTTGGTGGCTTTGATATTTATCTACGCCGCCCCGAAAATTCCGGGGTTATTTCGCACACCCGGCGCCATGCTGACATCGGAGAACCACACGGATCGGCCAATTCTCAGTTTTTGGGTCAATGATTTTTGGGGTGGCAATTTGGCTGCAATGGGCGGTGGCGGAATTATGTGTTGCCAGAAAGTCGAAGGGGAAACGGTTCAGATCAAATGGATACTCAGCCGTACAGGCGAACAGCTCAGGCAAGGAGTCAAGAAAGAAAATCATGAAGCAACCGTGCCTCTCCCTCGTCGGGAACGCGGTGATGACTATCTTCACGTCCGTTTCTTGCCCGGAAATGTTGTTGAACTGAAATGGAGTCCTGGCTTGATTAGTCCATTCGATCCTGTCCCAGATGAAGCTCCCCGTCTCTAAAAACCCTCGAATGGCATCCGCCTAAGCACGGGCAGATAACGCGCCTGCCCGTGAATACTAAGCCTTATAAATCAGCATACCGGCGCCTTCCAATCCAGCATCTGCTGCTGCGCCACCTGCAGCAAATCATTGCCATCCTGCGCCAGCAGGTACAGCGCATGGGTAATGTGTGGAATGTCCTGAACATCACCATGCCGGAAGCACATGCAGTGCAGGGTTTCGAGCAGGTCACTGCAGGCGCGGATGCGCTGGACGGCGGACTCGAGGATGTCTTGGGGGTTGGCTTGTGTGTCGATGACCATTGGCGCGCTGTCGGTGACGCCGCTGTTGAGCGGGTGATAACGGCTTGGGAGCGGATTTGGTGTAAGCATATTGATTACTCGATTGTTTCGAAAGTAACCCGCCAGCACCGTGACCAAACGATGGGAGGCGGACCGTGTACAGGCTTGGTCAACCGAGAACAATCAACTCAGCTCGCCCGAAGGCGTCCTGCACACGGCCACCACAGCAATGCACTACACGGTCAAAGAACTCCGCGGTGCAAATGATGGCACATATGCAATCGATTATTCTCAGGTGACCAAACCCGAATCGCTGATTTTGCAGCGACGCCAAACCATACCCGCCCCGTTCCCGCCGCCGGAAGCAGACAAAGCGTCCATCCTTGTAGGAATCGGCACCGCATCCCCGAGAAATCATCCCTCTGCCAGACAGCCGGCGTTCAGCCAGGTTAACCATCGCTTAACGCCGCAGTCCAAGACTGTACTGAACCGCACACCTCAGCCCCTGGCTGACGCCGAGTGCGGCAGGTTCGGCCGTATGGCGCCGAACGCTTATTCCGTCGCACGGGAGTCCGATTCATGAACATTCGCACGCTGCTGCTCACCTCCGCCCTCGCCTGCACCGCATTCGCCGGACTGGCTCAGGCCAATGACACCTCAACCACGTCCAAGGCCGTTCCCTATCAGTACGGCATGCCGTTGCATGTGAACAAAGTGATTTCCATGACCGAGCAACCCACACGCCAGTGCAAGGTCGTGAGCGCTGATATGAAGTACATCGACAATGCCGGCAAGCCGGCGGAAATCACCTACCGGAAAATGTCTGACGCCTGCAGCGAGCAGAACTGACAGAAGGCTCTGATTTGCGGCTTTGCGGTAGGCGGTGAAGGGTTCGCGGGTTATGCTCGGGTCACTTCTCACTGCCGCAAGGACTCGCCATGCAGTTGTCGTTTCGCACGTTGTCGATCATCACGTCTTGGTTGTGTTTCGTACTGGCGCTGGCCTGGGGCTTTTTCCCGCAGGTGTTGCTGGCGATCTGGAGCATTGAGTATTCGAGCGCTGCCGGTTTTGTTGCGCGGCGCAGTGCGGTGCTGTTTGCGGCGTTGGGGGTGATGTTTTATCTGGTGCGCAACGCGCCGCCGTCGCTGGGTCGCAATGCCCTGAGCAACGGGTTTATCGTCAGTTGTTTTGGTCTGGCGGTACTGGGTTTCGGTGAATGGCTGAACGGCCATGCCGGCCCCGGGATTCTGCTCGCGGTGCTGGTCGAGTTCGCGCTGGGCCTAAGCTTTGTGCAGGCCCGGCGCGTGACGGTCGAACTGGGTGAAACGGTGAGTTAAAGCGCTCTGGAGCGAGGACTGTAATGCTGTGGTGTGGTTTGTTGCGCCAGATCCGAGCGCAGGCCGGCAATCAGTTCATTGATCTCGCGACAGCCATTGAGATGGCTGGCATCGATACCGCTGACGTGCAGATCAACCTGGTCAGTCTGGTGATCGCCGAAGACCTTGACGGTCATCGACAGGTCTGGCGACAGCGTGCACTGGCAGCGTTTAGGCAAAAAACTGCTTTCAATGATATTGCGTAGTTCCAAGGCAGACAGAAACATGGTGAACCTCTCCTTATTGATGAAACTGCCAATCAACTCTTCACGTTGACCGCTTTTGCTGCCCCTGCACGGGTGTGTCCCCGCTGATTCCCTGGTGCGGCAAACGGTTGTACTGCGAAATGCCCATTGGAGCGTAGGCGCCCGAAGCCGGTGCGCTGCACCAAAGCGACGCATAAAACGTGCCTTTCATCGGGTCATTTTGACCCTCATGAAATCAAGCACTTGGCGCGCTGGCCAGCAGTTGGCCAGTTGCAAAATGCAAGATCGACCTTCCTGAGCACTGCAATTTGCAAGTCGACGCCGGTTTGCATTCATCGCTGATGACAGTGAGAATGCCCGACATCTACCCTACACCCGCCAGGAGGCTTCCATGGGTTCTTTACGCGCTCGCGCGACAATCGGTCTGCTCGTTACCGGCCTGTCCACCCTCGTCCATGCAGCCAAACTCGAAGACGTCGCGCCGTATCCCAAGGCGGAAAACGGCTTCACCCGCCAAGTCATCTATCTGCCCAATCAGGATCACGAGGAGAACTTCCAGGTTGAAGTCCTCGCCGGCAAAACCCTGGAAGTCGACTGCAATCGGCAGCGCCTGGGCGGCGCTCTGGACGAGAAAAACCTCGAAGGCTGGGGCTACCCGTTCTACCGCCTGGAAAAAGTCATTGGCCCGATGAGCACGCTGATGGCCTGCCCACCCGGCACCGCCAAGAAACGCGCCTTTGTCCCGGTCGTCGGTGACGGCTTCATGCTGCGCTACAACAGCAAGCTGCCGCTGGTGATCTACGCCCCGAAAGATGTCGAGGTGCGCTATCGCATCTGGTCGGCTTCGGACAAGGTCGGCACCGCCATTGCGGAATGACCTGAACAGGGAGCGCCAAACGTGATTACCTGCCATGTGCGATACGTGATCGATCCGTACCAATTGACCGAGTTCGAGGCCTACGCCAAGGCCTGGCTGGGCATCGTCGAGCGCTTGGGCGGCACGCATCACGGCTATTTCCTGCCCTCCGAGGGCGCGAGCAACATCGCTTATTGCCTGTTCAGCTTTCCCTCGCTGGCCGATTACGAAAGCTACCGGCACATCGCGCTGACCGACCCGGAAAGCACGGCGCTGGTGGAATCACTGGTGCAGAAAAAATTCATCGTCAGCTACGAGCGCAGTTTCCTGCGCCCACTGCTGCCCTGAGTGTTATCACGCCGGGACGCCGCACACCGCGGCGCGCTCGGCGACATGGCGCAGGCTGTCGAAGTTGATATTCGCGCCGGAGTCGATCGCGACGAAGGTCTGCCCGCGAACACCGCTGCGTCCCACGTATTGCTTTATCCCGGCCACCGCCAATGCCCCGGAAGGCTCGGTGATCGAGCGGGTATCGTCGTAGATATTCTTGATCGCCGCGCACAGCTCGTCATTGCTGACAGTGACCACCTCGTCCACGCAAAACCGGCACACCTCAAAACCATAGACGCCTATCTGTGCCACGGCCACGCCATCGGCGAACGTACCGACACTGGGCAGCACCACCCGCGCATCCGCTTGCAGTGCTGCCTGCAGGCAGGCCGAGTGCTCCGATTCGACGCCGATGATCCGCACCTCCGGCCGTAGGTATTTGACGTAAGCCGCGATGCCGGCGATCAGGCCGCCCCCACCGACCGGAACGAAGATCGCATCCAGCGGCCCCTGATGCTGACGGAGGATTTCCATGGCTACCGTGCCCTGGCCGGCAATCACGTCCGGATCATCGAAAGGCGAGACAAAGGTGCGCCCGGTCTGCTCGGCCAGTTGCAGCGCATGGGCCAGGGCAAACGGAAAACTCTCGCCGTGCAGCAGCGCCTCGGCACCCCGACTTCGCACCCCAAGCACTTTGAGTTCCGGCGTGGTCGAGGGCATTACGATGGTCGCCGCGATTCCCAGCTCCCGCGCCGCCAGCGCTACGCCCTGCGCATGGTTGCCCGCCGAAGCGGTGATCACCCCGCGCGATTTCTGCGCATCGCTCAGTTGCACCAGCTTGTTGTAGGCGCCACGGATCTTGAAGGAGAACGTCGGTTGCAGGTCTTCGCGCTTGAGCAGGACCCGATTGCCCAACGCCTCGGACAGCGCCGGCGCCGCTTGCAACGGGGTGCGCACGGCAATGTCGTAGACCGGCGCGGCGAGGATCTTTTTCACGTACTGCTCAAGCAGGGCTTGCTGGTCGGGGCTGTATTTCATCGTCATCTCCGGGCGCTCTGTGTAGGAGCTGCCGAAGGCTGCGATCTTTTGACTTTGTATTTCTCAAATCCAAAGCAAGATCAAAAGATCGCAGCCTTCGGCAGCTCCTACAGGGAGCCATCGTTGTCAAAACCCCGGAGACAGAAAATGAAAACCCGCCTCTAGGGCGGGTTGGGTGCTGCAGTCGTGAGCTAGCCCGCCAAATAAGGAATGGCGGTAATAATGCTTGGCTGGCAGCGCAATCCAGTGGAAGTCATGGGCCTGAAATTAGCCCGGCGGCGACCAGCGAGTCAATGGCTTATTTGCGGATGCCAAGGTAGGCTGGCGATTCTGCTCATCACCCAAGGAAGGAATGCATGATGTCTGTCGCCCTGCCCCTCACTGCGTTGATTGCGTTTACCGGCTACACCGTATCGGTGATGCTCCAGGCCGAACAGTCGTTGATCGACTTCGGCATCAGCCTGATGTCGCGCCCGGACACAGCGCAGGTGGTGATTGATCTGTATCTGCTGGCGACGCTGGCCGGGGTGTGGATGGTCAAGGATGCACGGGCGAGGGGGATGTCGGTCTGGTCGGTGGTGCCATATCTGTTGCTGACGGCAGTGTTTGTGTCGATCGGGCCGTTGTTGTATCTGGTGGTGCGTGGGGTTCGGGAGCGCCGGAAAGTGATTGTGCTAGATCCAGCGGGCTGATCCTGAGCCTCCGGTGCTGCTGAAATAGCTTTCGCGAGCAAGCCCGCTCCCACAAGGGATTTGTATCAGGCACAGATCCCGTGCCAACCCGCAATCCACTGTGGGAGCGAGCTTGCTCGCGAAGGCGTCGGCCAAGTCACAACAGATCACTTGGCCAGCCGCCGCAACCCAAACAACATCCCCCCTGCCCCCAGCAACATCACCACCAAAAACACCGGGTAGGAAATCCACCACGGCGTGCCCGCCGTCATCATGCTGAACTCCGACATCCCGCCAATACTGGCGATCAGGTTCAACGGCAGAAAGACCACGTTGATCAACGTCAGCTTGCGCAGCAGATTGTTCATGCTGTTGTTCATCAGATTGCCGCGAGCATCGATCAGCCCCGAGAACACCGTGGAGTAGATCTCCGCCTGTTTGTAGCACTGGTTGTTTTCGATGATCAGGTCGTCGATCAACCCCAGCGCTTCACTGCCGAAATGCTGTTTTTCCGCATGATTGCGCAGCCGCGTCAGCACCGCGCCGTTGCTGTGCAAAGCGTTGATGTAATAGATCAGGCTTTCGCTGAGGTTGAACATCTGCACCAGGTGCTGGTTCTGCATCGAGGCGTTGAATTTCTGTTGCAGCTCGCGGGCCACCAGTTTGATCACCTTGAGGTGGCCGAGGTAATGGTGGATGTTGTTGAACAGCAAATCGAGCAACACATCCAGCGGCGCGTTGAGCGGCTGGCGGGTGCCGATGCCGTGCAGCGGCGTGTCGTCGGTGGCGATCACCAGCAGTTGCCCGGGAGCAAACAGCAGGCCGCAGGACGACACCTCAAACGCCAGGCTGCCACCGCCGGAATAGTTTTCCGGACGTTTCCAGATCAGGAATAAATGATCAGGGTGAAACTCGATTCGCGAGACTTCGTCCGGGTCCAGCGCCGAGGCCAACGCGTGTTCGTCGACCTTGTAGTGGCTGTGCAGCAAATCGCGCTCGGCCGCATCGGGGTTGCTGAACAACATCACCTCGGCGTCCAGCCGCTCGACCCGCTGCAACGCGCCATGACTCAATGCGAAACTGCTGATCATCGGCGCGTCACCAGGCCTGGCCGCGACGTTTGAGCTCCAGCCGTCGGACGAACTCCTCCAGCACCAGTGAATACAGATCGTCCTGCAAGTAGGCGTCTTCAATACCGGCGTCGAGGTTCGGGTTATCGTTGACCTCGATTACCACCACTTTATCGCCGGCCTGTTTCAGGTCCACACCGTAAAGACCATCGCCGATCAGGTTGGCGGTCTTCACTGCCAGTTCCACTACCGCTCGCGGCGCCTCGTGAACGGCCAGGGTGCGGCACTCGCCGTTGATGTCCTGCCCCTTGGCCTTGTGGTTGTAGATTTGCCAGTGGCCCTTGGACATGAAGTACTGGCAGGCGAAGATCGGTTTGCGGTTGAGCACGCCGATGCGCCAGTCGTATTCGGTGTAGAAAAACTCCTGAGCCAGCAGCAACACCGAGTGTTCGAACAGTTCGGCGGTGGCCTCCAGCAGCGCCTGCTGACTTTCGACTTTGATCACTCCGCGAGAAAAACAACCGTCAGGGATTTTCAAAACCAGCGGAAAACCGAGGCGTTCGCCGACCCGTTCGAAGTCTTCCGGTCGTTCCTTGTAGAGAATTTCGGTGGCGGGCATGCCCAGTTGATGGCTGTTGAGCAGGTCGGTCAGGTAGACCTTGTTGGTGCAGCGCAGGATCGACGTCGGGTCGTCCATGACCACCAGCCCTTCGCTCTCGGCTTTTTTTGCAAAGCGATAGGTGTGGTTGTCGACGCTGGTGGTCTCGCGGATCAGCAAGCCGTCGTACTCGGCGATCCGCGCGTAATCCTTGCGTTCGATCAGTTCGACGTCGATGCCCATGCGCTTGCCGACCCGCACGAAATTCTCCAGTGCCTTGGCGTTGGATGGCGGCAAGGCTTCCTGCGGATCGTGCAGGATCGCCAGGTCGTAACGCGCCACTTGTGGCGAGCGTGGTGCCCGCCAGACTTTACGGCTGAAGCCGTCCAGCGCATTGGCGAACTGATCTTCCTGATCGTCGCGCAACTTGTGCAGCGCGCCGGACTTTATGCCTTCGATGTGCCAACCGTTAGTTCGCCGAAACTCAACTAAAAGAATCGGGCACGGGAACACTTCGAACAACTGTCGAGCCAGATCCTGCAGCGGCTCGATATGGGTCTTGCCGAAGTAAAGTGTCAGGGTAAAACCTTCGGTATCGCTGTAAAGGTGATGACTGAGGGCTTTTTCCAGGGTTTTATCGAGGTCATCCAGTGCCAGGCCGTAAAGCGATTTTTTCGTCAGCTCGCTGATGGTACGCACCGATGGAATCACCTTGTGGCCTCGGGCTTCAGCCAGTAGCGAGCAGTAGTAACCGTGCCCCAGGTACTTGTAGCTGCGGCACAGATTGATCACCTGCACCCGCTTGCCCGGCTCGCTGTAACGGGTTTGCTCGAGGTATTCCTGAGCCGTGACGATGTCCTCGCTGGGAAAGTACGAAGCCCAGTCTTCCTTGCGTTCGACGATAATCAACACTTGACTGGAAGTTCTGATGGCTGGATTTAAAAAAGTTGCCGCCGGCAAACTTTGCTCGGATACTTCGCGCCAATGACCCTGTACCGCTGACATAGAGATTGATCCGTTGGAGAACAAGACCATTTCTATTAAGCACGAAGTTTTTCGAAAGTCTCGTTTCGTTACGCAACTTTTACGGTGGTCATATGAATGCTGTTTTTCGTTTGGCGGTAGTTGAAGATCTGCCAGCGCTGCTGGCCCTGGAAATACAATGTTTCACCACCGACCGGCTCACCAGCCGCAGCTTTCAATGGATGATCACTCGCGCCCACGCGCAATTGCTGGTGGCCGAGCTTGACGGTCGATTGCTCGGCTACGCACTGGTGCTGTTTCATCGCGGCACCTCGCTGGCGCGCCTGTACTCGATCGCCATTGCCGGCGAAGCTCGCGGCAGCGGTTTGGGGAAGCAGTTGTTGCAACGTATCGAGGCCTGCGCCGTCGAGCATGACTGCGCGTACCTGCGCCTTGAAGTGCGTATCGACAACCCCAACGCCATCGCGCTTTACGAGCGCAACGGCTACCGACGCTTTGCGTTGATTCATGATTACTATGAAGACCACGCCGATGCGTTGCGCCTGGAAAAGCGCATTGTTCAGCACCGTGATTCGCGCAACATCAAGGTGCCCTATTACCCGCAAACCACTGAGTTCACCTGTGGCCCGGCCTGTCTGCTGATGGCCATGGGCGCGCTGCAACCTGAGCGCTTGCTGGAGCGGCGTGAGGAATTGCAGATCTGGCGTGAAGCGACCACGGTGTTCATGACCTCCGGCCATGGTGGCTGCAGCCCCCAGGGCTTGGCACTGGCGGCCTGGCGACGGGGGTTTGGGGTGCGTCTAC
Source organism: Pseudomonas sp. B21-051 (assembly GCF_024748795.1). Lineage (NCBI taxonomy): Bacteria > Pseudomonadati > Pseudomonadota > Gammaproteobacteria > Pseudomonadales > Pseudomonadaceae > Pseudomonas > Pseudomonas sp. B21-051. Next base: position 2,823,023 of record NZ_CP087166.1, on the reverse strand, counting down.
AACTGAGTATGGCCGGACCGTTGTTTCTCGATGGCGTGCGCGATGAGCATAAAAAAGACGTCATGCGCCTGGTGCACGAGGAGTTCACTGCGCAAATGCACGAAACCGACATCGATCGGCAAATTGGCACCCACCTGGATTTGCCGAAGTTGTTACAGGCTGGCGGACAGCCTCTGGTGCTGATCAGCAGCTATCGCCTGACCCGCTCCAAATCACCGCATTGGGTCATGGTGACCGACTGCGATGAAGACTTCGTTTATCTGCACGATCCGGATGTCGATCACAGCCAGCATCGTCAGCCGATGGACTGCCAACACCTGCCGGTCAGCCATGGCGAGTTTGAGAAGATGAGCCGGTTTGGGCGTGGGAAATTGCGGGCGGCGGTGGTTTTGTATGCTCGCGCTACGCCAACTATCGTTACGCTCTAGAGGCTTTTTTGTGGCGAGGGAGCTTGCTCCCGCATGAGTGCGTAGCGCTACAAGATGTTGGGGCTGCTGCGCAACCCAGCGGGAGCAAGCTCCCTCGCCACAGGACATCCGTGAACATTTGAACGGAAATTATTTCAGGCCGATCTTGTAGAGCGCACCGTTCTGCTCATCCGTCAGCACGTACAGATAGCCATCCGGCCCCTGCCGCACATCACGAATCCGCTGTTTCAGCTCACCCAGCAGCCGCTCCTCGTGCACCACCTTGTCCCCGTCAAACTGCAAGCGAATGAGCTCCTGACTGACCAGCGCACCGATAAACAGGTTCTGCTGCCAAGGCTTGAAGCGATCAGCATCATAGAACGCCATGCCGGAAACACCGGGAGATTTCTCCCAGACATGGTGCGGATCAACCGCACCCTCGACACTCTTGCCCTTGGCTTCCGGGATCGGTTGCAGCGAATAGTTGATGCCGTGGGTCGCCAGCGGCCAACCGTAGTTCTTGCCGCGCTCGATGATGTTCACCTCATCGCCGCCACGGGGGCCGTGTTCGTTTTCCCAGATAGTGCCATTCCATGGATTGAGCGCCGCGCCCTGCGGATTGCGCTGGCCGTAAGACCAGATCTCCGGACGCACGCCTGACTGGCCTACGAACGGGTTGTCATCCGGCACCTTGCCGTCGGGGAAGATCCGCACGACCTTGCCTTGCAGCTTGTCGAGATCCTGCGCAGTCGGTCGGTCGTTGTTTTCGCCCAAGGTGATGAACAGATAACCGTCGCGGTCGAACACCAGTCGTGAGCCGAAGTGGTTGCCGGTCGAGAGTTTCGGCTCCTGGCGGAAGATCACCTTGAAATCGCTGATCGTCTTCAGGTCATCCGACAGCCGCCCACGCCCCACCGCCGTACCGGCCTTGTCCCCGGCGCCACCGCCCTCGGCGTAGGACAGGTACACCAGTCGATCCTGTTTGAAGTCCGGCGACAGCACCACATCGAGCAAACCACCCTGGCCCTTGGCCCAGACCTTCGGCACACCACTGATGGGTTCGGAACGCTTGCCGTCGGCAGTAATCACCCGCAGGTTGCCCGGCCGCTCGGTCACCAGCATCCCCTGACGATCCGGCAGAAACGCCAGCGCCCAAGGGTGCTGAAGGCCTTGAGTAATCGTGGTGACTTCAAGGGTGCCCTGCTCGCTTTGCAGCTCTTGTGGAGCAGCGGCGAAAGCTGGAGCGCTGATCAGCGCGCCGGCGCACAGCGTGGCTAGAAAGGTTTTACGCAACATGCACGATTCCTTTTGTTCGTTTCAAAGGCTGACAGGGACGCGGTCCCGCCGTTCAACGGTTGCTGTCTCCATCGCGTGGCGGTGGGTTGGGGATGAATCTGGGCGGCGTACTCGGTACCGAGCGTTGCTGCTGGCCATTGCCAATCCCGCCGTTGCCAACGGTGGGCGTACTGGGCGCCGGCACTGTATTCGGCCCGTGAATCGTCGGCGCGCTGGGCTGCGTGCCCTGCATGCTGTTGGGATTGGCCCGGCGGATCGGGCTGTTGTAGGGATTGTTGTTGGTGCCGGTGGGACTTTGCGCCAGCAATAGCGGCGCGGACGGTGCCGCGACGTCGGCATGCGCCAGACCGGCCCCAAGGAGCGAAATGATAATGCCTGGCAGTATTCGGTTCATGGGGTGGCCTCTCGATGCACAGGTGATAGAGCCTTCGAGTCCACGCTACGCCCCGGGTTCGGATTTGTTAACCCGTTGCCCTTAAACAAGATGTAACACGGCTTGACCGGCAACGCCGCGAGCTACGCAAATGCTGGAAACTTTCGCACTGCGCCACAGGTCACCTGATCATCACTTGGAGAACTCACCATGGCTCGGGCAATCTGGAAAGGCGCGATCAGTTTCGGACTGGTACACATCCCTGTCGCGCTGGTGTCGGCAACCTCTTCGCACGGCGTGGACTTTGACTGGCTCGATAGCCGCAGCATGGATCCGGTGGGCTACAAACGGGTGAACAAGGTCACCGGCAAGGAAGTCACCAAGGAGCACATTGTCAAAGGTGTGGCCTATGAAAAGGGCCGCTACGTAGTGCTCAGCGAGGAAGAGATCCGCTCGGCGCACCCGGTGTCGACACAGACCATCGACATTTTCTCCTTCGTCGATGCCGAGCAGATCCCGCTGCAGAACATCGACACGCCTTATTATCTGGCGCCGGACAAACGCGGCGGCAAGGTCTACGCGTTGCTGCGTGAAACATTGAGCAAAACCAACAAGGTCGCCCTCGCCCGCGTCGTCCTGCACACTCGGCAATATCTGGCGGCACTGATGCCACTGGAATCGGCGCTGGTGCTGGTCAAACTGCGCTGGCCGCAGGAAGTGCGCGGCCTCGACGAATTGGAACTGGGCAGCGAAGTGACCAAACCGCAACTGGCCAAGGGCGAGTTGGACATGGCTAAACGTCTGGTGCAGGACATGAGCGGCGACTGGAACCCGGAAGATTACAAGGACGAGTTTGAAGACAAGATCATGGCCCTGGTCGAGAAAAAGGCCCATGAAGGCAAGATCGAGGATGTCGAGACCGTGGGTGGCGAGGAGGAGCGCAAGTCTGCCGATGTGATCGACTTGACCGAGTTGCTTAAACGCAGTCTGGGCGGTAAAGCGCCGGCCAAAGCGAAGGCAAAAGACAAGCCTGCCAGCAAGGCAGCCCCGGCGAAAAAGACCAAAAAGGCTTCGGGGGCGTAATCAGATGCGGTTCCTGTCAGGAAGCTGACAGGTTGGCTTTGAGAGACTCATCGCCAGCAGGTGGCTCCACACAGTTGGAATTCCACTGTAGGAGCCAGCCCGCTGGGGATGGCATAAACAGCCGCGATACACCGTTCAGATCAAAATGAAGATCGCAAGCAAACCGCCAAAGATCGCCCACTTTTCCATGTAGTAGCGCGCGCGATTACGCTTTTTCAGCTCTTTACCACGCAGGCGAACTTTGTAGATTTTGGTAAACAGGCGGTTGATCCCACCAGTGCGGTCACCCGCGTCGTTCGGCGCACCGGCCGCCGACATCACGGTACGGCTGAACCAGCTGTTGAACGCTGCCGCCCAGCGATATTTCATCGGGCGCTCGATGTCGCAGAACAGGATGATTCGGTTTTTGTCAGTAGTGTTTTCGGCGTAGTGGATGTAAGTCTCGTCAAACATCACTGCTTCACCGTCGCGCCAATGGTAGCTCTCGCCGTCGACATTGATGTAGCAACCGGCGTCGTTCGGCGTGTCGAGACCCAGGTGGTAGCGGTACGAACCGGCATACGGGTCACGGTGGCGAACCAGTTTCGACCCCGGTGGCAGCTCGGCGAACATCGCCGCCTTGATCGAACCGATGCTCTGCACCAGTTCGGTAGTGCGCGGGCACAGTTTCATCGCCGACGGATGGCTCTCGCCATACCATTTCAGATAGAAACGCTTCCAGCCGCTTTTGAAAAACGAGTTGAAACCAACGTCATCGTACTGATTCGAGCGCTTGATCTCACCGGCGCGCAGCAAATCCTGCCCTTCCTGGCGAATTTCTTCCCAATGCGCCTGCAACGGGCTCAGGTCCGGAAACTCCGAAGGATCGAGATACGGCTTGTTCGGCTTCTTCGAAAACAGGTACAGGAAGCAGTTGATCGGGGCCAGAAACGTCGAGTGATCGCTCAGTTGACGGCCCAGTTTGTGACGCACACGTCCACGAAGGTGAACGTATGCAATCGAAATGACATAAATAGCGGCAATGATGAGTTTCACGGAAATCGTCACACGTCAAAAGTGAACAAACTGCGCGCCTGCCGGCCGGAGGCCCAGGGTCTGATGCAGTGGCATGAATACAAATACTGTCCCGGTGGCACTTCCTTGAGCCCATGCCGTTAGCGGCTATTGGGTAATCGGAGGGCATTTTAGCCATACTTTGTAACCAATAGTGAACCTGATCTGTGAAAAACTGTCCGCTGAATCTGCCAAACAGCAGGCGCGACGTCATCGCCCTATCGTTTAAAGAGCCAGACCAGTACAATCGCCGCCAAACTTTACGCGCCCCCCTTGGTTGATGACGGGACTGTCCCGCTTCAGCGCACTTTGACTCGGGCCAAGCGCTCCAGCCGCACCCTCGCTACTCAGAATGCTTCGCAGGAAAAACCTTTGATTTCTACAGCTAACATCACGATGCAGTTCGGCGCCAAGCCGCTCTTCGAAAACGTTTCGGTCAAATTCGGCGCGGGCAACCGCTACGGTCTGATCGGGGCCAACGGTTGCGGCAAGTCGACCTTCATGAAAATCCTCGGCGGCGACCTCGATCCGTCCGGCGGTCAGGTCATGCTTGAGCCGAACGTGCGTCTGGGTAAATTGCGCCAGGACCAGTTCGCCTACGAAGAATTCACCGTGATCGATACCGTGATCATGGGTCACGAAGAGCTGTGGAAGGTCAAGGCCGAGCGCGATCGCATCTACTCGCTGGCGGAAATGAGCGAAGAAGACGGCATGGCCGTGGCCGAGCTGGAAACCGAGTTCGCCGAGATGGACGGCTACACCGCCGAATCCCGCGCCGGTGAACTGCTGCTGGGTCTGGGTATTCCGCTGGAACAGCATTTCGGCCCGATGAGCGAAGTCTCGCCAGGCTGGAAACTGCGCGTATTGCTGGCGCAGGCGCTGTTCTCCGATCCGGAAGTGCTGTTGCTTGACGAACCGACCAACCACCTGGACATCAACACCATTCGCTGGCTGGAAAACGTTCTGACCCAGCGTAACAGCCTGATGATCATCATCTCTCACGACCGTCACTTCCTGAACAGCGTGTGCACGCACATGGCTGACCTGGATTACGGCGAGCTGCGCCTGTTCCCGGGCAACTACGACGAGTACATGACCGTGGCGACCCAGTCCCGCGAGCAACTGCTGTCGGACAACGCCAAGAAGAAAGCGCAGATTTCCGAGCTGCAATCGTTCGTCAGCCGCTTCTCGGCCAACGCCTCGAAAGCCAAACAGGCCACTTCCCGCGCAAAGGCGATCGACAAGATCCAGCTGGCCGAAGTCAAGCCTTCCAGCCGCGTCAGCCCGTTCATCCGCTTCGAGCAGAACAAAAAGCTGCACCGCCAGGCGGTCATGGTCGAAAAAATGGCCAAAGGTTTCGACGGCAAGCCGCTGTTCAAAGACTTCAGCTTCCAGGTTGAAGCCGGCGAGCGCGTAGCGATCATCGGTCCGAACGGTATCGGCAAAACCACCCTGCTGCGTACCCTGGTCAACGAACTGACCCCGGATGCCGGTAGCGTCAAGTGGACCGACGCCGCGGAACTGGGCTACTACGCTCAGGACCATGCGCACGACTTCGAAGACGACGTGACGCTGTTCGACTGGATGGGTCAGTGGACGCAGGGCGAGCAGATGATTCGCGGTACTTTGGGCCGCATGCTGTTCTCCAACGACGAGATCCTCAAGTCGGTCAAAGTGATTTCCGGTGGTGAGCAAGGCCGCATGCTGTTCGGCAAGCTGATCCTGCAAAAACCGAACGTACTGATCATGGACGAACCGACCAACCACCTGGACATGGAATCGATCGAGGCGCTGAACCTGGCGCTGGAAAACTACCCGGGCACGCTGATCTTCGTCAGCCACGACCGTGAGTTCGTATCGTCCCTGGCCACGCGCATCATCGAACTGAGCGCCAACGGCGTGACTGACTTCAGCGGCACTTACGATGACTACCTGCGTAGTCAGGGTGTGGTGTTCTAAGAGCAGCTTCGAGTATTGAGCTGTTAGCTGCATGATAAAAGCCCCGTCTTTGTGACGGGGCTTTTTGCATTTCAAGGGATAGTGATTTTGTGCTGCTCGCGAAGAGGCCCTCGAAAACACCACCGACTCCAGGAAAAATAGTTAGCCTGCTTCCTTTTATTCCAGTACCCAGCCATGATGCCCACTCTCCCACCGCCGCCCGCGAACGAGTCCACATGTCTGCGCAGCAACCGCCTCCGCAAAGCTCCCTGGCGATCACCCTGCAGATCGTCTCCATCGTGTTTTACACCTTTGTCGCCTTCCTGTGCATCGGCCTGCCGATCGCGGTGTTGCCCGGTTATGTGCATGAACAGCTGGGTTTCAGCGCCATTATTGCAGGGCTGGTGATCGGCTCGCAGTATCTGGCCACCCTGCTCAGTCGGCCGATGGCCGGGCGCATGTCGGATACGCTGGGCACCAAACGGGCGATTGTTTATGGCTTGTCGGGAATCGTGCTCAGCGGGCTGCTGACGCTGATTTCGACGCTGTTGCAGGACTTTCCGTTGCCGAGCCTGATCATTCTGATCATCGGTCGATTGCTGCTCGGCGTTGCACAGGGCCTGATCGGCGTCGGCACCATCAGCTGGTGCATGGGCCAGGTCGGTGTCGAACACACGGCAAGGTCGATCGGCTGGAACGGCATTGCCTCCTATGGCGCTATTGCGATTGGCGCGCCATTGGGCGTGGTGATGGTCGCCGACTACGGCTTTGCCAGCCTGGGCATCGCCTTGTCGGTATTGGCCGTGGGCGCCTTGGTGTTGATCCGCAATAAACCTTCGGTGCCGGTGGTACGCGGCGAACGGCTGCCTTTTTGGGCGGTGTTCGGGCGGATTGCACCGTATGGGGCCAGTTTGAGTCTGGCGTCGATCGGTTACGGCACGCTGACCACCTTCATCACCCTTTATTATCTCAACCGAGGCTGGAGCGGCGCCGCGTATTGCCTGACGGTGTTCGGCGTGTGTTTCATCGTGTCGCGGCTGCTGTTCATTTCGGCGATCAGCCGTTTTGGCGGCTTCAATTCGGCGATCGCCTGCATGAGCATCGAGACCGTCGGCCTGGTGTTGCTGTGGCTGGCGCCCACTACCGCGTTCGCGTTGATCGGCGCGGGACTGGCGGGATTTGGCTTGTCGCTGGTGTATCCGGCGCTGGGGGTCGAGGCGATCAAGCAGGTGCCCAGTTCCAGCCGTGGCTCGGGGTTGGGGGCTTATGCGGTGTTCTTTGATCTGGCGCTGGCGATTGCCGGGCCGTTGATGGGCGCAGTGGCGTTGAATCTGGGGTATGCGTGGATTTTCTTCAGCGCGGCGCTGTTGTCGGTGATCGGGCTGGGGTTGACCTTGGTGCTCAAGCGCCGGGCGATGAGCTGAAAGACCAAATCAAAAGATCAAAAGATCGCAGCCTTCGGCAGCTCCTACACTCGATTTTTGTAGGAGCTGCCGAAGGCTCGGGCCGCGATCGGACGATCTTTTGATCTTTATTGATCCGCGGTCTGCATCCCCGCCCGGCTCGGCTTGCCCAGCGTGCGCGAGAAGAACAGTCCGGCTTCGGAGATCAGGTTGCGGTGAATGTCTTCGCGATCCACGCCGTCGGCATCGGTGCACAGCGCCGGCATGGCGCGGATCTGCTCTTCATTGCACGGCGCCATGAACACGAAGTGCCCTGCCCCGGCCAACAACTTGAAGTCCGGCGCGGTCGGCAGTTTGCGCGCCAGAGCCGCGGCGTTTTTGTCGAAGGCCACCAGTTTGTCGCCATCGCCGCTGTACAGCAGCACCGGCACATGCACATCCGCCAGGGTGCTACGGCCGAATTTCAGGCTCAGCGGTGCCATCAACAGCAGCGCATGCACACGCGGATCGGCCACTGGCTGCAAGTCATCGCGATCGACGATCAGCTCACCCTGAGTGTTGCAGGCATCATGGTCGTCAGGGCGTTCCTGGCAGTAGCGGCGCAGACGATCCAGATCCGGCTGCGCGCCGGAGAGAATCAACGCGGTTTCGCCACCGGCCGAATAACCAATGACCCCGACCTGATCAGCGTTGACGAACGGCGAGAGCATCGGGTCGCCGAGGGTCGCGGTGATTGCTTCGGAAATCTGGATCGGCCGCCCATACAGATTGCTCAGGGTGCCGAGGCGGCTGTGGTCTTTGGAGTTGTCGCCGGGATGAATCACCGCGACCACTACAAAGCCCTTGCGTGCCAGCGAGGTGGCGAGGTCATGCAGTGCCAGCGGCGTGCCGGTGTTGCCGTGGGACAACATCAGCATCGGAAAACGACCGATGGCCACCTTGGTGTCAGCGCCGGCCTCGACGGTGTAACCCTCAAGCAAGCTGCTGTGTTCGCGGTCGCTGGAGGGATAGAAGGCGATGGCGCGCATCGGTTGCAGATCCAGCGGATCGAGGAAGGTCATTTCGTGGTAACCGACACTCCAGACAGGGTGTCGCCCGGGCGCGGCATGCACTGAACCGAGGCTGCCGAGCAGGCAAATCAGTAACGTTGCACAAAGACGCATCATGGGATGGCCCACCCTGTGTTACTCAATCGAAAGATCCTTTGTGTTCCGACACGCCCGAAACCCGGTGGTTCGGTGATCCGGCGCGGCGTTGCACTCAGACGTTGATCGTTTGACTGCATAACCCGGGCCAGATTATGCAACAGTCAGAAACAAAAAACTCCGCATCTGGCCCTTGCAGAACCAGAATACAGAGTTTTTTGAGGCGCTACCTGAACGGCAGCTGGTCTTTACGCAATGCTTACGCGGCGGCAAACAATTGCTCGCTGATCTTCGCCTGAGCAGCGCTCATCGCGTTGTTGCGCACTTCATCACCGTAGGCCAGACCTTCGGCACGAACGATTTCGATGTCGGTGATGCCGAGGAAGCCCAGTACCAGCTTCAGATATTCTTCGTGAGCGATGCCGCTCGCCTGACCGGCATGGATGCCGCCGGAGGTGGAGACGATCACCACTTTCTTGCCACCGCACAGGCCTTCAGGGCCGGCTTCGGTGTAGCGGAAAGTCTGGCCGGCAACGGCGACGCGGTCGATCCAGGCCTTGAGCTGGGTCGGCACGGTGAAGTTGTACATCGGCGCGGCAATGACGATGGCGTCGGCAGCGATGAATTCGGCCAGGGTCGAAGCGCTCAGTTCGGCTTCGTGCTGTTGTGCGGCGTCGCGCAGTTCAGCGGTGGTACCGGCAGCCACCAGGGTGGTCGACGAGAAGTGGCTGATGGCGTCGGCCGCCAGGTCGCGGTAGGTCACGACAGCAGCAGGCTCGGCGGCTTGCCAGGCTTTGACGACTTGGCTGCTCAGCTGACGGGAAGCGGAGTTGTCGCCCAGAATGCTCGAATCGATGTGCAGCAGTTTCATGTGGAATCTCCTGGAAAGAATCGCCGGCGGCGATGGAATGGAGACAATCCTACGGAAGAAACCAATAGCTGATTAGCCGCCGACAATGCGATAGTTCGTCCTACTGATAGAACGGTGGGCTTTTCATGCAGGATCTCAATGATCTCTACTATTTCGCCAAGGTGGTCGAGGCCGGTGGCTTCGCCGCAGCCGGGCGTTTGCTGGGCATTCCCAAGTCTCGACTGTCACGACGCATTGCCGAACTCGAAGAGCGCCTCGGCGCCCGTCTGCTGCAACGCACCACGCGCCAGTTGAACCTGACCGCTGTTGGCGAACGCTACTTGCGTCACTGTCAGGCGATGTTGCTGGAAGCGGAGATGGCCGACGAAGCAGTCGCCAGCATGTCCAGCGAGCCACGCGGCCGCTTGCGGGTGTCCTGCCCCACTGGTCTGGCGCGGGAAATGTTGCCGTGGGTGATCAGTGAATTCCTCGGCAAATTCCCTCAGGTGCAACTGGAGGTCGTACTGCTCAATCGCCGGGTGGATCTGGTCGCCGAAGGCTTCGACGTGGCCCTGCGTGTACGCGAGTTGGGCGATGAAGATCCGTTGCTGGTCACCCGGCGTCTGCGCCAGGCACAAATGGTCGTGGTGGCCAGCCCGGCTTTTGTCGAGGGTAAAACCATCACTCATCCGCAGGATTTGAAGAACCTGCCGGTGCTCGGCGCGCTGGAAGCCGATCGCATGGTGCATGTGCGCTTGCTGGACGAGCAAGGCAACAGCGTCGAACTGAACATGGAAGCGCGACTGGGTATCGATGACTTCATCGTGCGCAAGGCCTGTGTGCTGGCCGGCCAGGGTTTTACCCTGCTGCCGATGATGTATTGCGAAGCCGACCTTGAGAGCGGCGCGCTGGTGCAATTGCTGCCCGAGTGGTCGTTGCCCGGCGGCTGGTTGCAGGCGGTGTATCCGCATCGACGCGGGGTGATGCCGGCGGTGCGGGCGTGGATCGATCACTTGGTCGAATCGTTCAATGCGTGCGGGGAGCGGTTGTTATGAACAAGGGAAAAATGAACGAAGCGGATGTCGCCGCGTTCTGCCTGGCCTTGCCGGGCGCGCGGGAGGATTTCAAGTGGGGCGGCGTGCGGGTGTTTTCGATTGCCGGCAACAAGATGTTCGCCTTGCAAGGGCTGCGCGGGGACTCATTGGCGTTCAAAGTCGACAAGGACCTGTTTCTCGGCCATTGCGACCGCCCGGGGATTCAGCCGGCGCCTTATCTGGCACGGGCGCAGTGGATCATCATGCACCCGCCCTACCCGCTGGGCGCCGAGGAACTGCAGGGATTGCTGACGCGTTCGCATCAATTGGTGGTGGGCAAATTGCCCAAAAAAACCCAAATCGGATTACTGCTCTGAACCCCGCCCCTGTAGGAGCTGCCGCAGGCTGCGATCTTTGACTTTGATCTTTTAGAAAGCAAGATCAAAAGATCGCAGCCTGCGGCAGCTCCTACAGGGGGATTTGTGGTGATTCAGAACAGTGACAGCAGGTTCGAGCCGAGAAACAACTGGTCGATCCAGAACACCTGATGCAGCGCCACAATCACCCAGAACAGAATCTGAAACGACACCTTGCGCGTCTTGTGCCGGAACACCTGTTGGGCGATCAGCGCGCCGGGCCAGCCGCCAGCCAGTTCCAGCGCATGCAGGATGTTCTCCGGCGTGCGCCACGCATCGGCGCGGGCCTTGCGCTTGTCTGCCCAGTACATGAAAAACGCCAGCACGCTGACCACGCCATAAGCAGCCAACGGCACCAGCGAGATGCCGCGCAGCCACATCGACAGCGAGCCGAACAGCGGCAGCGCGCAGACGATCAGCAGCACTGCGAGTTTCAGTTTCAGATGCTGAACGCCGCCTCCAGATGGGCGTCCCTCCGGGCGGCGCGCGCGGGAATCACTCATGGCTTGGCCGCCGACCAGTCGACCCAGCCGAACTGCCAGGTCGCCAGAATCACCAGACCGAAAACGATCCGGTACCAGGCGAATGCCGCGTAACTGTGGCTGGCGATGAACTTGAGCAGACCGCGCACGGCAATCATGGCGAAGATGAACGCGGTGATGAAGCCGATGGCGAACACCGGGAAGTCTGCCGGCACGAACAGATGGCGATACTTGTAACCGGAGTACACCGCCGCACCGACCATGGTCGGCATCGCCAGGAAAAACGAGAACTCGGTCGCGGTCTTGCGCGACAGGCCGAACAGCAGGCCGCCGATGATCGTCGAGCCGGACCGCGAGGTACCGGGGATCATCGCCAGACACTGCGCGAAACCGACTTTCAGCGCGTCCTTCCAGGTGATCTCGTCCACGGTTTCGGCGTGCACCTCATGCTGGCGACGCTCGGCCCACAGCATGATCACACCGCCCACCACCAGCGCGGTCGCGACGGTGATCGGATTGAACAGGTATTGATGAATCAGGTCGGCAAAAATCACCCCCAGCACCACCGCCGGCAGAAACGCGATCAGCAGGTTGGCGGTAAAACGCCGCGCACTCGGCTGGGTCGGCAAGCCGATCACCACGTCGAGAATCTTGCGACGAAACTCCCAGACCACCGCGAGGATCGCGCCGAGCTGAATAATGATGTTGAACGCCATGGCCCGTTCGCCGCCGAAGTCGAGCAAGTCGGCAACAATGATCTGGTGTCCGGTACTGGAAATGGGCAAAAACTCCGTCAGCCCCTCTACAACTCCAAGAATCAGTGCCTGCAAGGCGGTCCAAAGATCCATCAGTCCCCCAAAGAGCGATGCACAATGGCATGCCCCGATAGTATTTTTTACGTTCACTGCGATCAGCGTAGCTGTTTGTAGCTGTACCGATTCCGCGCACACAGCATCCACACGAAACGGTCAAAATTCCGTGAAATATCAATTTGGATTCAGGTTTTCACGCGCGGGGCCGAAATCCTAACAGACAAGCCTTAATAGTGCTGCGGCGTTATTCGACTTGGGTCGCGTATGCCTGACCACCCAAACGTGGTTGGATGCTGGCGTTGATTTATTACAAGAAAAAGAAATCGGAGTGACAGCGTTATGAACAGCTTGCGCAGTGTGTCGATCAGCCGACGCTTGTGGCTCATTTTGATTGTGGCGGTGGTCATGTTGTTGACCTTGGGCGTGTTGATGCTCAAGCAGATCCACGATGACCTGTACCACGCCAAGGCGCAGAAAACCCAGCATGTGGTGCAGACCGCCAGCGGCCTGCTGACTTATTACCACGACCTCGAAACCGCCGGCACCCTGACCCGCGACGCCGCGCAGAAACAGGCACTGACCGCGATTCGCGGCCTGCGCTACGACCAGAGCGATTACTTTTGGATCAACGACCTCACCCCGGTGATGGTCATGCACCCGACCAACCCCAAGCTCGAAGGCCAGAACCTCTCGGCGATCCGCGACCCGGACGGTTTCGCGGTGTTCAACGAGATGGTCGCGATCGCCAAAAGCAAAGGCGCCGGCATGGTCGATTACCGCTGGCCCAAACCCGGCGCCAGTGAGCCGGTGGCGAAAACCTCCTACGTCAAACTGTTCGAACCGTGGGGCTGGGTGCTCGGTTCGGGCGTTTACGTCGATGATGTGCAGAGCGAGTTCCGGGGGCAGTTGATCAAGGCTTCGGTGATTGGTTTGGTGATCGCCGTGATCATGGCCTTGCTGGTGATTTTGATTGCCCGCAGCATCGTCCGTCCGCTGCAGGAAACCGTGAACGCCATGGCCAACATCGCCAGCGGCGAGAGCGACCTGACCCGCAGCCTCGACACCCACGGTCAGGACGAAGTCACGCAACTGGCGCATCACTTCAACGCCTTCACCGCCAAGTTGCGCCGGGTCATCGGTGACTTGCAGGTTTCGGCCAGTGCGCTCGGCCAGTCGTCCAGTGAACTGGGTAACGACGCGACCCAGGCCCAGCAGCGCAGCCAGCAGCAATCGCAGCAGATGGAACTGGTCGCGACCGCGATCAACGAAGTGACCTATGGCGTGCAGGACGTGGCAAAGAACGCCGAACACGCTGCCGCTGAAATGCGCGATGCCGAGGCTCAGGCGCAGCAGGGTCAGATCAACATCGACGGCAGCCTGCAACAGATCGACAAATTGTCCGGAACCATTGACCAGGCGGTGGAGGTGATTCGCACCTTGGCAGCAGAGAGCACGCAGATTGGCAGTGTGCTGGAGGTGATCCGTTCGATTGCCGAGCAGACCAACCTGCTGGCACTCAATGCGGCCATCGAAGCGGCCCGCGCCGGTGAACAGGGCCGGGGCTTTGCGGTGGTGGCCGATGAAGTGCGGTTGCTGGCGCAGCGCACGCAAAAGTCGACCGCGGAAATTCAAAGCATGATCGAACGCCTGCAGAATCATTCCGAAGCAGCGGTGAAAGTCATTGGCGACAGCAGCAAGGCCTCGCAACTGACCATCGAACAGGCGGGATTGGCCGGCGCGAGCCTGAATGCCATCGGCCAGGCCCTGCGCAATCTCAATGGCCTGAACGCCTCGATTGCCAGCGCCACACTGCAACAGGCGCATGTGGTCGAGGACATCAACCAGAACGTCACGCAGGCGGCCGGCCTGTCTCACAGCACCGCGCTGGCGGCGGAGCAGTCGAGTGCGGCGAGCGTCAAACTTGGCCAGTTGAGCGAGCAGTTGAACCAGTTGCTGCGTCAGTTCCGCGTCTGACCCCTCACCCTTGTGGGAGCGAGCCTGCTCGCGAAGGCGTAATGTCAGTCAACATCTGCGTTGCTGACATACCGCTTTCGCGAGCAGGCTCGCTCCCACAGGGGGACCAGGTGCCCCGTCAAAATCGGTAAGGCTCGCTCCCACAGGGTTATTCGTCATTCAAGCTTTCCGGGTACAATTGCGCCCCTTCTTGCACTCCCCCAAGGAACCCCCATGTCCGGGCTTGAACTGTTTGCCGCCGCCCTCGGTGTGATCGCCGTCTGGCTGACGGTCAAACAGAATCCGTGGTGCTGGCCGATCGGCCTGGTCATGGTGTTGCTGTACAGCTGGATTTTCTATGACGTGAAGCTGTACTCGGACATGTTGCTGCAAGTGATTTACGCCGCGCTGCAAGTCTACGGCTGGTGGCAATGGACCCGCGCCGGGACGATGCATGACGGCCGTGAAGTCACGCGTCTGGATCGGCGCTCGATCCTGCTCGGTCTGAGCGTAGGCGCCCTCGGCAGCCTGCTGCTGGGTGCGGCCATGGCGCACTGGACCGACGCGGCGCAGCCGTGGCTCGATGCCGCGCTGACGGCGTTCAGCCTGGTTGCGCAATTGTGGATGGCGCAGAAACGTCTGCAATGCTGGGCGCTGTGGTTCGTGCTGGATGTGATTTTCGTCGGCCTGTTCCTGTACAAAGGCCTGTACCTCACCGCCGCGCTGTATGCGCTGTTCACCCTGATTGCTGTGCAAGGCTGGCGCGAATGGCGCGCCGATCCGGCGTTGCAGCGATGAAGGTGGTAGTCCTCACCGGCCCGGAATCCACCGGCAAGAGCTGGCTGGCCGCTGGCCTGCAGGAGCGCTTCGGCGGCCTGCGGGTGGACGAATACGTGCGCTGGTTCATCGAGCAGAATCCACGCGATACCTACCTCAACGACATCCCCGACATCGCACGTGGGCAGTTGCAGTGGGAAGATCAGGCACGGGCACAGCAACCGCAATTGCTGATTCTCGATACCCATTTGCTGAGCAACATCCTCTGGAGCCAGACCCTGTTTGGCGACTGCCCGGCGTGGCTGGAACCCGAGCTGCTGGCGCGGCATTACGACCTGCACCTGCTGTTGTCGCCGGAGCAGATCGACTGGACTGACGACGGCCAACGCTGCCAGCCGCAGCTCAGTGAACGCATGGCGTTCTTTCAGGCCACCCGCGACTGGCTGGAACAGCACGGGCAACCGTTGCAGATCGTTCAGGGTGATTGGGATGAACGTCGGTCTCTGGCTTTCGAAGCCGTGGCGCGTTTGATGGCTGATTGACCTGGCAAACAGCTCCTTTCGGGCCCCAAGTGTCCATTCCTGAAACACCCACCCTTGCGCAAAGCAGCCGTTTAAATGGCCTTCATCATTCTGTCAGGGTATCTGTTACGCCGGTGAAACACCCCGGCGCAAACCGTTGTTCCAGAGCTTTGCACCGCCCCTGCCCCCGCCGCTGTCGGCATGACTGTATCAGCGCTGAAACAGGTTATGTATCAACGTTGCATACCGCAGCGCCAACCCGTTGAAAACAATAGATAACTCAAAAGCGGCACAGCTTTCGCTCTCTCCTTCCCAACGCTGACAAGAGCCAGCCCACTGAAGAAGGAATTGCCGCCGTGGGGAATATCAATAAAGGCCTGACCTGCCTTCTGCTGATTGGATCAGCCGCCAGCACATTCATCAGTTTCAACGTTCAGGCCGAAGGCAATGGCGTGATCGTTCTCAACCGCGACGTCCAGCCCATTCCTATCGGGCGCAGCGGTGGCAAAGACCCCTACCCAACCACGGTCAATGCCAACCCTTCGGCTCGCATCAATCAAGCGATGACCAGCACCGAACTCAATGACGGTGAATTTGCCAGTGTAGCCAGTGGCGCTTCGATTCGCGGCAATATCACCACGCCCACCGCCAACATGCCTGGCATGAACACCCTGACCAATCCCAACGGCCTGCCCGGCATGGGCGGCGGTCACGGCGGTGGCGCGGGCGGTTCGATTTCCAACACCGTCAACCGTGCAATGAGTTCCGGTCTTGCTCCGCTGACCCGCATGGCCGGAGGGCAATGAGATGAATCGTTCCCTTCTTTTACTTGCCCTTTTCGGCTGCGTCCAGGCGATGGCCGCCCCCGACTCGGTCAATAACGCGAACATTCAGGACACCGGTGTCCAGTACCGCGGCAACTACAACGTCAACCAGGCTGCTGGCGACCAGATGCAACAAACCAATACCAAAGCCATCGCCATTGGCACCTCGGCCAGTGCTACCACCAACGTCCGGCAGCACATCGATACACCGGCCAACCCTTCAACGAATGCCAGCGCCACCATTGGCGGCACCTCTTTCAGTAATGGCAACGGGATCCTGGGCGTGAACCAGGGCGCCGGTGCCAACAACCAGATGGCCAACGTGACGCGCGTCAGCATCAGTGCTGGCCCGCAAAGCGTTGACGACAGCGCCCTGTCGCAACAAAACGTGGCGCTTTTACCGAGCTCAGGAGCAACTGGCACCTCACCCGGCAGTCGCCAGGTCACGACAAGTGATCAGGCCTTCACCGGCAGCCGAGGGGTGATTCAGGTGAACCAGAGTGCCGGGGTGGGGAACCGTATGGCTAACACCCTGAGCATCCGGGTCGCTGACTGACCCAAACAACAAAAGCAGTGCAATTAGAAAGTACCAACACTTAACCAACTAATAAGCACGATGGAGAAACACCATGAAACCTACAATGGCTCTCAAACCACTGGTTTTCGCACTTGCAGCAGTAATGGCAATGGCGGCTCAGGCAGGCGGCAATGATCATGGTAACGGGCACGGCAATGGCCATGGCAACCATGAACCAAAAGGCCCTACCCTGGAACAACTTCTGCAGATCGGAGCCGGTGCCGGGGCTGCCGTACTCGATACGCAGAACAGCGATGGCAACCTGGTGGGCAACCAAGGCACCAAAAACGATGCCAACGTCAATAACTCGGCCAATGGCACCAACGGCAACGTCGGCATGAACAACACCGCCGGCGATGGCAACCAGCAAGACAACGCTGCTGCACTGGCGACTGCCGACGAAAGCTTTATCTTCGGCAGCGCGGTATCTGTCTCCAGCGCCACTCAGGTCAACAACAACAACGCGGTTGCCAACTACTCGACAACCAACAACGCCAACCTCAACAACGTGGGTAACGGCGGTTCCGGCAACATTGGCGTGAACAACAGTGCCGGCAACTTCAACCAACAGAAAAACAACCTGGCTATTGCTGTATCGGGTGGTCGTGTAGCTAACGCTGCTGCTGCTGCGAACCAAAGCTCCACTGGCCTGACTGTGTCCAATAACGGCACTCAAACCTACAAAAAAGATACCCTCACCGGCACCGTGGCCGCCGTCGGCGCATTCGCTGCCGTTGGCAAAGCTACTATCGAAGGTGATAAAGGCCACGGCGGTGGCGGCTATGGTGACAACGATCGCGGCCATGGCGGTAACGGCGGCAGCAAAGATCAGAAAGCCACCTTCGAAGCTGTCGGTGTCTTCGGCCTGGCTGGCGTCACCACTCAACAAGTGCTGACCCCTGATGGCTGGAAAAACCCTGTGACCAACAACGCAAACATCTCGAACGTTGGTAACAACTTCTCCGGTAACGCTGGTTACAACAACGCCGCCGGTGTTGGCAACCAACAAAGCAACTCGCTGTCCATCGCTGCAGGTTGCAAAGCCTGCATGTAATCGCGATCGAAACGAAAGCCCCGGAAACGGGGCTTTTCCTCAGTCCGCAAAGGCGTATCGATCATGCGTAAGACTGCCTTTATCGCCCTGCTTTGCCTGTCCGGCCTGACCCAGGCGGCCCAGATGCCTGTCGCTGCCCTGCCCGGCGGCGTACTCGTCTACAAGAACGTGCAAAGCATCCGTGAACGCAAGTTTGCCGACATCGTCGAACAAAAAACCGATTTCAGCTGCGGCGCCGCCGCACTGGCCACGGTACTGCGCCAGGCTTATTGGCTCGACGTCGATGAAGAGCACATCATCAAAGGCATGCTGGTCAACGCTGACCAGGACCTTGTTCGCACTCAAGGTTTTTCCATGCTGGACATGAAACGCTACATAGAAAGCATCGGCATGCGCGCCAGGGGCTACAAGATTCCACCGGAAAAACTCGACGACGTAACAATCCCGGTGGTGGTACTGATGGAAATTCGCGGCTACAAGCATTTCGTGGTGCTGCAGCGTTCGGACAAGGATTGGGTTTATATCGGAGATCCCGTCTTAGGCCACAAACGCTACGCCCATGATGACTTTGTCAAAGGTTGGAACGGCATCGTCTTCGCCATCGTCGGCCCCGGTTATGACAAAACCAATGCATTGCGCACGCCACCGACCCCGCTGACTGCGAAGAACAAGCTGGATAACTTCAACCCTGTCAGAGATGCCGAATTGATGGACTTCGGGTTCATACAGAGCGACTTCTTTTAATCGCCGATTATAAAGAATGGGACTGGATGTCCCGGGAGCAGCAGATGAAAACCTCATACTGGCTGGCCGCCGCCTGCCTGGCAGCGAGCGCGTCAGGCTATGCCAATGCAGGATTCAAACCCATAGAAGTTCAGGATCAGGAGCTGTCCCAGCTTCGTGGTCGTTACGTCATGCCGGGGCGGATCATCAGCTTCGGCATTGTCATGAGCAGTACCTGGCGCAACGCCAGCGGTGATCTGATCGGCGCTGCGACGTCGATGCAAATCCAGGCCGCCACGATCAAACCGGAATTCTATGTCTCGACCATCAAGGAACAGGGCAACGGCAGCACCCCGACGCCGGGCACTGGCAATGTCATTGGTGGCGCGGCACTCAACAGCAGCCAGGGCGTGACCCAAAGCGTACGCGCCGCCGGCGACGGCAACACCGCCAGCAACAACGTGGCAATCAACGTAAAAGAAGCCAATACCCCTCCGCCACTGGCACCCGCACAAGGCCAGGCCCTGATGGCCGGGCAGACCATCGGGGCCAGCAATGCCGCCGGCAGTGTCGCCGTTTCGGCCAGCAACAGTGGCGTGCAAATGGCCATTCAGGCCTCGGGCAATCAAGGCACCGCCCTGCAACAAGTGGCCCAGGGCGGCCTGCTGCAGAACACCCGCCTGCTCGGCAGCGCCAACGTGGTCAACAACATGACCCAACTCAATGTTGTGCTTAACAATAACGGCATCAGCCCCGGCGCACTGGACTGCAACCTGACTCAACTCAGGGCACTACGCAATATCGGATATTGAACTACGCTGAGTCTCGATCATTGGGCTTAAAGGGACGGCTTATTCATGTATCGATCAGTATCACTGCGTGCCGCTGTATGTCTGAGTACTCTTCTACCCGCGGCGATGCTGCAAGCAGCACCCGACGCAGATGTGGAGACCCTGAAACAGGAACTTCTGGAGCTGAAGCAACGATACGAAGTACAACAAAAGGCCCTGGCGGTGCTCGAACAACGGGTCCGTCAGGTTGAGGATCAACCGGCAGCCCCGCAACCCAAACGGCTGGCCAAGTCGCCGTCTGACATGAAAGGCAATCCAAAAGTCGCGACCAGCACCGGGGCTCCCGGCGTTGGCGCGGCCGCAGCGTCGGGGGGCGCAGCCGGGGGCAGCGGCGCTTCTTACGGTCAATCGCTGGCCGATGATTCGCAACCGGCACAGAGTGTGTCCAACCTCTACGACGAAGCCAGCGGCTTCTTCGGCGGCGGTAAATTCAGCTTTGAAACCGGCGTGACCTACTCGCGTTACGACACCCGGCAGCTGATCCTCAACGGCTTCCTCGCGCTGGACTCGATCTTTCTCGGCAACATCAACCTCGACCGGATCAAGGCCGACACCTGGACGCTGGACCTGACCGGTCGCTACAACTTCGACAACCGTTGGCAGTTCGACGTGAACGTGCCGGTGGTTTACCGCGAATCGACCTATCAGTCCGGTGGCGGCAACGGTGGTGCATCGAACGTCACGACGGAACAGGATGTTTCGCGCGACCCGACCATCGGCGACGTCAACTTCGGCATCGCGTACAAGTTCCTCGACGAGTCGGTCAACACGCCGGACGCCGTGGTCACCCTGCGGGTCAAGGCACCAACCGGCAAGGATCCGTTCGGTATCAAACTGCGCCAGACCGACGCCAACTCCAACCTGTTCGTGCCTGACACGCTGCCAACCGGCAACGGCGTCTGGTCGATCACCCCCGGCGTCTCGCTGGTCAAGACCTTCGACCCGGCTGTGCTGTTCGGCAGCTTGTCCTACACCCACAACCTGGAAGAGTCGTTCGACGACATCAGTTCGACCGTCAACCAGAAAACCCCGGGCAAGGTAAAAATTGGCGACAGCTTCCAGATCGGCGCCGGTATTGCGTTCGCTCTGAACGAAAAAATGAGTATGTCGTTCTCGGTGTCTGACCTGGTGCAGCGCAAGAGCAAGCTGAAACAGGATGGCGGTGATTGGCAATCGGTAGTGTCCAGTGACGCCAACGCCGGTTACTTCAACGTCGGCATGACCATTGCCGCCACGGATAACTTGACCATTGTGCCCAACCTGTCGATCGGCATGACCGACGATGCCCCGGACTTTTCCTTCAGCCTGAAATTCCCGTACTACTTCTAAAGAAAAAGATCGCAGCCTGCGGCAGCTCCTACAGAGTCAATCCCTGTAGGAGCTGCCGCAGGCTGCGATCTTTTGAGCTTTGGTCTCTAGCGAATCTGATGTTTATGCAGCAGGCGATAAAACGTCGGCCGCGACACTCCCAGCACCTTCGCCGCGACACTCAGGTTGTCGCTGTGGCGGTTCAACACATCGCACAGCGCCTGGCGTTCGGCGCGGGTCTTGTAGTCTTCCAGCGTACCCATCGGCGTAGAAATCGTGTGCTGGCTGAGCAATCCCAGATCCCGGGCTTCGATCTGTCGACCTTCTGCCAGAACCAGACCCCGTCGCACGCGGTTGGCCAGCTCGCGCACATTGCCCGGCCAGTCGTGCTTGCCCATGGCGATCAACGCATCCTCACTGAAGCTGCGCGGACGGCGGCCGGTTTCGTGGCTGTAGAAGTGCGAGAAATGGTTGGCCAGCATCGACAGATCACCGTGGCGTTCGCGCAATGGCGCGGTCACCACTTGCAGCACATTGAGGCGGTAATACAGGTCTTCGCGAAAACGCTTTTTCTCGATCGCCGCCTCAAGGTCGACGTGGGTGGCCGCCAGCACGCGAACATCAACCGGAATCGGCTGACTGCCACCGACGCGCTCGATGTGTTTTTCCTGCAGAAAGCGCAGCAGATTGGCCTGCAATTCCAGCGGCAGATCACCGATTTCGTCGAGAAACAGCGTGCCACCGTTAGCGGCCTCGATGCGCCCGACCTTGCGCTGATGCGCACCGGTAAAGGCGCCTTTTTCGTGGCCGAACAGTTCGGACTGAATCAAATGTTCGGGAATCGCCCCGCAATTGATCGCCACAAACGGCTTGCTGTGGCGCTGGGACTGGCGGTGCAGCGTGCGCGCCACCAGTTCTTTACCGGTGCCACTTTCACCGCGGATCAGCACCGGGGATTCGGTCGGCGCCAGTTTGCTCAATAACTTGCGCAGCTCGCGGATCGGCTTGCTGTCGCCGAGCAGTTCATGTTCCGGCTGGTCAACGTGAATCGTGCCTTGCCCGCGCAGACGCGCCATGCCGAATGCGCGCCCCAGGGTCACCTGGACCCGTGAGACATCGAACGGCAAGGTGTGAAAATCGAAAAACCATTCGCAGACGAAGTCACCGACGTTCTGCAACCGCAGGACTTCCTGGTTCAACACCGCGATCCACTCGGTGCCGCTGCGGCTGATCAGTTCCTTGACCGCTTCGGGACGTTCAAGGTGAAAAGGTTGCAGTCGCAGCAGCCCGACATCGCATGTCCGATCGGCGGCATTTTCCAGGGTACAACTGTCGACATCCCAGCCCACCGTGCGCAATCCGGGTAACAGGCGATGGCAGTCGTCACAAGGGTCGACTACCAATAAACGTCGTAACGCTGGCGCTTCGATCATGACTGTTCCTTGGCGCCAAATTTAAGGAAATTATTGTAAAAACAGTCATTTGGCAGACCCGACTGTAACATTAGCAAGAAATTGACAGGGCCTTGTATCGATTGCTTATAGGTGTACAAGCTAACGAGTTATAAGAAGCAAGTTTATTAGTCAGCTATCGAGTTGCTATCTTTCACCAGGCTTTCAAAAACGTTCGGAATGTTGAGCCTGAGCAATTAAGTTGAAATTTCTTTGTTTCGTGTGTGACCTGCCACGGGGTTGCGTGCATCAGTACAAGTAACCAGCCGAACGGTAAGCCCAACCGACGGCACATCACTTGATTGGGCACGACAGAGAGAAGACCCCAATGACCGCCCCGCTCCGTATCAACGAAGCTCTTTTGATTGCCAACCACGCGTTCAAACCCTTTCAGTGCGTGGCCTGGGCCCCACAAGACGGCAACGGCGAACTGAACCTGACCGTCATCGATCGTACCAACTCGCACATCGGTCGCCAGCAGATTCCGAGCAGCGCCTACTCCGACCCGGCGCAACTGGAACTGCTGTTGCAACAGGCCCGCGCCGAATTGAGCAAAGAAGGTTACCTGCTGCAATCGTGGTCGATGCCACATTGATCAGAGAGTCGTGCGGGTGACTTCCAAGTCATCCGCCCTCTGTTCTGTTAGTTATCCGCAGCAGTTCATCTCCAGTACTTCTGTACAACTTCCTTTAAAGCGTCAGGCGCCACTGCTTGGCATGCTTTCATTTGGTTCAAAAAGACACTGTTATGGCACAGTGCGACCCTCCACCTGTTAGTTCTGTCAGTTGAACTTGCGTGTATTCAGGGATTGAATGTTCCGCTCATGCAGTTACCCGCCCGATTCGGGCCTGGTCAACTTGCAAGGAGAAGCATGCATGTCCTCCGAGAACGCCTTTGCGCGACCGGCACTACTCAATCGCTGCGGACAACTGGACAGACAATTCGCCAAGACTGGCGTTGCTCAGGTCTATTTCGCTGGCAGTGTTTCCAGCATGACCCAGGGTGTTGCGCTGGATCGACAGGGGCGCGTGCTGGTCGCGGCCAAGATCGGTACTGCCCAAGGCAGCCGGTTTGGTCTGGCGCGAATACTCGCTGACGGTTCGGCCGACCTCGCTTTCGGCCAGCAAGGCAGCGTCATCGGCGAATTCGAACCCGGCTTCGAAGCCACCGCTGGCAAAATCCAGGTGTTGCCCGACGGACGAATCCTGCTGGCCGGTCTGCATTATCAAACCGCCCACCGCACCCTCCCCGCCCTGGCGCTGTTCAGCGCTGATGGAATCCCCGACCCCGGCTTTGGTGAAAATGGGCGCAAAGTGGTGCGCCTGCCCGGCGACCTGTCCATCGGCTCCCGCGATACCTGGCTGCCGCCCGGCGTGCCGGGCGCCGAAGCCTGCGACATCGCCGTGCAAGACGACGGGCACATTCTGCTGATCGCCAACCACCACTTCGAACTGGCCGACCATGCCGGCATGCTGATCCGCCTGATGCCAGACGGCGAGCTCGATAAAAGCTTCAATGGCCGCGGCTTCGTGATGATCCGCCATCTGCTGCTCAACACCTGGCTCAGCAGCCTTCTACTGCAGAAGGACGGGCGGATACTGGTCGCCGGCTCCATCGACTTCCCCCAAGAGGGGCTGGTGGCGCGCTATCTGCCTGACGGGCGCCTTGATGAACGTTTCGCGGTGGATGGCTTCCTCGCCTTCAAGGCCCACGGCCAAAGTGCCCTGGTCAGTCAGGTCATCGAATCGCAGAAGCATCTGCACTGCTTTGGCAGTAGTCGCGACCCGATCCGCTGCATGGCGCTGAGCCTGCACCCCAACGGTCGCCCGGAATTGCGCAGCAACGCCGGCCACCCCCACCTGCTGGAAATCGGCCCCAGCGGCTGTCAGTGGAGCGCTGCCCAGCGCATGGCAGATGGACGCATCATCGCGGTGGGTGCAACGATTGGCGGGATCGAAGCGGACTTCATCGTCGCGCGCTATTTGCCCGACGGGCGACTCGATGCGCGGTTCGGCAACGGGCACGGCTGGCTCCGCACCCGCTTGGGACACAGCCTGGACACCGCCAACTCGCTCGCCGTGCAGGCGGACGGACAAATCCTGGTTGGCGGCTATTCACTCGACGGCAACTACCGCGCCATGGTCGCGCGCTATCTGAATCAATAACTCCCCAGACTTGAACTTGCCAGGCACTTGCGGCAACTTGCGCGCTTCTTAAAACAAGGAGCAACCGATGTCCGGTTCACTGGCCAAGGCGTTCGCGCATAACTTCCTCGGGCATTCGCCCCGCTGGTACAAGGCGTGCATCGTCGGGTTCCTGATCCTCAACGCCGTGGTGCTGTTCACTGTCGGCCCGGTCGCCGCCGGCTGGCTGCTGGTGATCGAGTTCATTTTCACCCTGGCCATGGCCCTCAAATGCTATCCGCTGATGCCCGGCGGCTTGTTGCTGATCGAAGCCCTGCTGCTGAAGATGACTACGCCGCAAGCGCTGTACGATGAGTTGCTGCACAACTTCCCGGTGATCCTGCTGCTGATGTTCATGGTCGCAGGCATCTACTTCATGAAGGACCTGCTGCTGTTTCTGTTCTCACGGTTGCTGCTGGGCGTGCGCTCCAAGGCGCTGCTGGCGCTGATGTTCTGCTTCCTCTCGGCCTTCCTCTCGGCATTTCTCGATGCCCTGACCGTCACCGCGGTGATCATCAGCGCGGCGGTCGGCTTCTATTCGGTCTATCACCGCGTGGCTTCGGGCAATGATCCGCGTCAGGACAGCGAGTTCAGCGACGACCGCCATCTGCCTGCCCTGCACCATGAAGACCTGGAGCAATTTCGCGCGTTCTTGCGCAGCCTGCTGATGCACGGCGCGGTCGGCACTGCACTCGGTGGGGTCTGCACCCTGGTGGGCGAGCCACAAAACCTGCTGATCGGCCATGAGATGGGTTGGCACTTCGCAGAATTCTTCCAGAAAGTCGCGCCGGTCTCGCTGCCGGTGCTGGTGGCCGGCCTGGTGACCTGCCTGCTGCTGGAAAAACTGCGCTGGTTTGGCTACGGCACCCTTTTGCCGGACAACGTCCGCGCCGTGCTGGCCAATTACGCCGCCGAAGACAACGCCGAACGCACCCCGCGTCAGCGTGCCGCGCTGCTGGTACAAGGCACTGCTGCGTTGATCCTGATTGGTTGTCTGGCGTTTCACGTCGCGGAAGTCGGGCTGATCGGCCTGATGGTGATCGTGTTGATCACCGCGTTCACCGGCATCACCGACGAGCACCGTCTGGGCAGCGCGTTCAAGGACGCCATGCCGTTCACTGCATTGCTGGTGGTGTTCTTCGCCGTGGTCGCGGTGATTCACGATCAACAACTGTTCGCGCCGCTGATCCAGTGGGTGCTGGCGCTGCCGGCGGAGCAACAGCCGGGCATGCTGTTCATCGCCAATGGCCTGCTCTCGGCGATCAGCGACAACGTGTTCGTCGCCACGATCTACATCACAGAAGTAAAACAGGCCTTCCTGTCCGGGCACATGAGTCGCGAGCATTTCGAGACACTGGCGATCGCGATCAACACCGGTACCAATCTGCCAAGCGTGGCAACGCCCAATGGTCAGGCGGCGTTCCTGTTTCTGCTGACTTCGGCGATTGCGCCGCTGGTACGCCTGTCGTACGGGCGGATGGTGTGGATGGCGCTGCCGTACACCGTGGTGATGGGGTTGCTGGGCTGGTATGCGGTGAGTTACTGGCTCTGACAACAATCTCATGCAGGAGCTGCCGAAGGCTGCGATCTGTTGATCTTGCTGCATAAAAAACAAGATCAAAAGATCGCAGCCTGCGGCAGCGCCTACAGGTGTTACTGGAGGATGTACTTCTCGATTGCCTGCGCCACACCGTCTTCAGTGTTTGGCGCGGTCACCACGTCAGCCTGACGCTTCACCGCCTCTTCCGCCTGCCCCATGGCAATCGACAATCCCGCGCAGTGAAACATCGCCGGGTCGTTGCCACCATCGCCAATCGCCGCAGTCTGTTGCAGCGGGATGCCAAGGTGCTCGGCAATCGTCGCCAGTGCGGTGCCCTTGTTGGCCTCCAGCGCTGTCACGTCCAGATATACCGGTTGCGAACGCGAGACCTGAGCCATGCCGCTGACCTTGGCCAACAGGCGCGCCTCAAGCTCAATCAGCAAATCGGTGTTGTTACTGGTGGCGACAATCTTGTCGATGCGCTCCAGGTACGGCTCGAAACTCTCGACCACCACCGGCGGATAACCGAGACCGTGCTGTTCGCGCGGCACCATCGGCCCGTGCGGATCCTTGAGCAACCAGTCGCCACCGCTGAACACCCAGATTTCCACATCCGGCTGATCGGCAAACAACGCCAGGGCAATCAGCGCGGTCGGCACCGGCAGGTAATGCGCCACCAACAGGCTGCCATCCGGGTTGACGATGGTGCCGCCATTGAAGGCGGCGGTCGGCAGATCGACACCCAAGGCTTCGATCTGCTGCAACATGGCTTTGGGTGGACGCCCGGTGGCCAGGCTGAACAACACGCCGGCCTCGCGCAGCGAACGAACGGCGTCGATGGTGCGTTGGCTCAGGCTGTGATCGGGCAGCAACAGCGTGCCGTCCATGTCACTCAGTAAAAAACGGATCGACTCACTCATCCCAGACCATGCCAGACGCGACCATCGCGAGTCAGCAGATCATTGGCGGCTTGTGGGCCGTCTTCCCCGGCAGCGTAAGTCTGCACGCTCGCATCCTGTTGCCAGGCATCAAGGAACGGTTGCACCGCGCGCCAGCCGTTCTCGATGTTGTCGGCACGCTGGAACAGCGTCTGGTCGCCGGTCAGGCAGTCATAGATCAGCGTTTCGTAGCCGGTGGACGGCTGCATTTCGAAGAAGTCCTTGTAGGCAAAACCCAGCTCGATGTTGGCCATGTTCAGCGCCGGCCCCGGCCGCTTGGCCAGCAGGTCGAACCACATGCCTTCATTGGGCTGGATCTGGATGCGCAGATAGGTCGGCTGCAACTCGTCGACCTCGGTATCCCGGAACTGTGCGTACGGCGCTGGTTTGAAGCAGATGACGATCTCGGTGTCGCGCACGCTCATGCGCTTGCCGGTGCGCAGGTAGAACGGCACGCCGACCCAACGCCAGTTGTCGATCATGACTTTCAGCGCGACGTAGGTTTCGGTGTTGCTGTCAGGCGCCACGTTGGCTTCCTGGCGATAGCCATTCAACGCTTTGCCGTCGACCTCGCCGGCGCGGTACTGACCGCGTACCGAGTTGGCTCGCGCCTCTTCAACACTCCACGGGCGGATCGCGCCGACCACTTTGGCCTTCTCGCCGCGCACGGCGTCAGCGCCAAATGCGGCCGGCGGTTCCATGGCGACCATCGCCAGCAGCTGGAACAGGTGATTGGGCACCATGTCACGCAGCGCACCGGTGTGCTCGTAAAAACTGCCACGGGTTTCAACGCCGACGGTTTCAGCGGCGGTGATTTGTACGTGGTCGATGTAATGGTTGTTCCAGAAGGCCTCGAACAGGCTGTTGGAGAACCGGCTGACCAGAATGTTCTGCACGGTTTCCTTGCCCAGGTAATGGTCGATCCGATAGATCTGTTTCTCGGACATGACCTTGAGCAGGCAGGCGTTCAACGCTTCGGCGGTTTGCAGGTCAGAGCCGAACGGCTTCTCGATCACCACCCTTCTGAATGCTTCCGGGGTTTCCTCCAGCAACTTGGCGGCGCCGAGACGGCGTACCACTTCACTGAAAAAGCGTGGCGCGGTGGCCAGGTAGAACACCGCATTGCCAGTGCCGCTGTCGGCAATTTTTGCCGCCAGCGCGGAATAAGTGCTGTCGTCCAGGAAGTCGCCCTGGACGTAGCTGATGCCTTTGGCGAGCTTGGCCCACAAGGCCGGATCAAGCATCTGATCGCCCTTGCCGACTTTCGCCGCCACTTCGGTACGGATGAAGTCTTCGAGTTTTTGCGCGAAGGCCTCATCGGTAATGGCGTTGTGATCAACGCCGACGATCCGCAGATTCTCGTCAAGCAAGCCGTCGCGACTGAGGTTGTACAGCGCCGGCATCAGCAAGCGCTTGACCAGGTCGCCGTGGGCACCGAACAGAAACAGCGTGGTCGGTGGTGCGGGTTCTGCCTTGGATTTTCTGCGGATCGTATGGGTCATTTCTTCGGTGTCTCCACGTGGCCGCCGAAGCCGAAGCGCTGGGCCGAGAGAATCTTGTCGCCAAAAGTGCCCTGACCGCGCGAGCGGTAGCGCGAGAACAGCGAGTTGGACAGCACCGGAACCGGCACCGCCTGCTCCATGGCCGCTTCGATGGTCCATTGACCTTCGCCGCTGTCAGCCACCGAACCGGAGAAGCCGTCGAGTTTCGGATCGCTGGCCAGTGCGTCGGCGGTCAGGTCGAGCAGCCAGGACGAGACCACGCTGCCACGGCGCCAGACTTCGGCGATGTCGGCCACGTTCAGGTCGAAACGCTGATCTTCCGGCAGACGCTCGCTGGACTTGGTCTTGAGAATGTCGAAGCCTTCGGCGAACGCGGCCATCATGCCGTACTCGATGCCGTTGTGAATCATCTTCACGAAGTGCCCGGCACCGGCAGGGCCGGCGTGGATGTAGCCGTGCTCGGCGCGGTGATCCTCGGACTTGCGATCCTTGGTGCGTGGAATGTTGCCCATACCCGGCGCCAGCGCTGCGAACAGTGGGTCCAGACGGTTCACGGTCTCGGCGTCGCCGCCGATCATCATGCAGTAGCCGCGCTCCAGGCCCCAGACGCCGCCGGAGGTACCGACGTCGATGTAGTGCAGGCCCTTCTCGGCCAGGGTTTTCGCCCGGCGGATGTCATCCTTATAGTTGGTGTTGCCGCCGTCGATGATGGTGTCACCGGCTTCCAGCAAGTCGCTCAAAGCGTTGATGGTGTCTTCGGTCGGCGCGCCGGCCGGCAACATGACCCATACCGCACGTGGCTTGGCCAGGCCTGCCACCAGAGCGGGCAGGTCGGCAACGCCGGTGGAGCCCTCGGCGACCAGGTTATCGATGAAAGCGGTATTGCGGTCGTAAACAACGGTGGTGTGACCGTTGAGCATCAGACGTCGCGCAATATTGCCGCCCATGCGGCCCAGTCCAATAATCCCGAGTTGCATGTGCTGATGCTCCTTACTACAAATAAATGTGTGTCATTGGTTATAGCCCAACGCGACTGATGGAGGTTAGTCCAGAGCGTTGCGATGAAGTTTCCGGGCATTGTGCCCGATCCAGACTGATAACGCCCCGAATCCTGCCGAAGACACACCGACCATGAAAAATAAAAAAGTTCCATTCACGGGCAAAAGAAATCAAAATTGGCGCCGATAGCAAGTCAGTAGCCCCGACGCGGGGACGATTTGCAGTTGAGACACGCCATTTGCGAGGTGAGCAATGGGCACAGTACACACAGCAATGCCGCCACAAACCCTGTACGTCACGATCCGTCGCGATGAATTGCGCCAGTTGAAAGACGAGCGCGACCAGTTGAAGCAGGAGCTGGCGCAGCTGCGCTCGCTGACCCAGGGCGCTCAGCCCAAACCTCTGCCGGTGGTCCAGCGCCATCCGCACGCCTGACCGGCCCCGCCAGCTTCGGGAACGGCGCCTGTCGTTCCCGACATGATGCTCTCCTGCCCCTGATCGGCAACTAACGAAGTTTTCACACTGCCTTGGTGATACTCCGGCGCATTCTGGCCGTGCGTTTGCGCGCGGCCTCCGTTCGTCGGTTTGATGTAGCGTTCCGGCGGTGGTTAGTGACGATGAGCTGGAGTGCTGAATGGCATTGTTCAAACGCAGCAAAACGACTGCGACAGGTTTCGACTGGGCCGGGGTTCTCTGGCTGTTCGCTTTCTTCTGGTATTTCTCGGGCATCACCCAACTGTTGATCCAGCTGACCGGCACCTCCGGTTTCAGCGGTTTCCGTCAGGCATTCGTGATGAGCGCGCTGTGGCTCGCCCCGATGCTGGCGTTTCCCAAACGCACCAAACTGCTTGCCGCGCTGATCGGCGTAGTCCTGTGGGCTTGCTCCATGGCCAGCCTGGGTTATTTCTTCATCTATCAGCAGGAATTCTCGCAAAGCGTCATCTTCATCATGTTCGAGTCGAACATCTCTGAAGCCGGCGAGTACATGACGCAGTACTTCGCCTGGTGGATGATCCCGGCGTTCCTCGCCCATACCGCTTTCGCCTATTTCCTGTGGACCCGCCTGCGCCCGGTGTACATGCCTCGTGGCCGCGCGTTCGTGGCCGCGATCGCGATCATCTTCGCCGTAGTCGGCTACCCGCTGATCAAACAGACCCAGCGTACCGGCAGTTTCGCCGGCGGTTTCGAGAAGTTCGAAGACCGCATCGAGCCAGCCGTGCCTTGGCAGATGGCGGTGGCTTACCACCGCTACCTCGACACTCTGGCCGGCATGCAGGACATGCTGCACAGCACCAGCAAGGTGCCGCCGCTGCATAACCTGAAAGTTGCCGACGCCGATAAACCCTCGACCCTGGTGCTGGTGATCGGCGAGTCGACCAACCGTCAGCGCATGAGCCTGTACGGCTATGGACGCAATACCACCCCGGAACTGGACAAGCTCAAGGATCAGCTCGCGGTATTCGACAACGTCATCACCCCGCGCCCTTACACCATTGAAGCGCTGCAGCAGGTGCTGACCTTCGCCGATGAAGAAAACCCTGATCTGTACCTGTCCACGCCGTCGCTGGTCAGCATGATGAAACAGGCCGGTTACAAGACCTTCTGGATCACCAACCAGCAGACCATGACCAAGCGCAACACCATGCTCACGACCTTCTCCGAGCAGGCCGACGAGCAGGTGTACCTGAACAACAACCGCAACCAGAACGCCGCGCAGTACGACGGTGACGTGATCGAGCCGTTCAACAAGGCGCTGACCGACCCGGCACAGCGCAAGCTGATCGTCGTGCACCTGCTCGGCACTCACATGAGCTACCAGTACCGTTATCCGCCGACCTTCGACAAGTTCCAGGACCGTACCGGCGTGCCGGCCGGCGTACGTGACGATCAGGTGCCGACCTACAACAGCTACGACAACGCCGTGCTGTACAACGATTTCGTGGTGTCCAGCCTGATCAAGGACTACGCCAAGTCCGATCCGAACGGTTTCCTGCTGTACCTCTCCGACCACGGTGAAGACGTGTTCGACTCGGCCGGCCACAACACCCTCGGCCGTAACGAGAACAAACCGACCGCGCCGATGTACACCATTCCGTTCATGGCCTGGGCGTCGCCGAAATGGCGCGAGAACCACGACTGGAACTTCGCCGCCGACCTGGGCCGGCCGTACAGCAGCTCGCACCTGATCCACACCTGGGCGGACATGGCCGGTTTGAGTTTCGATGAACTGGACCGCAGCAAGAGCCTTGTCAGTGACAGCTTCAAACCGCGTCCGCTGATGATCGGCAACCCGTACGAACGCGAGCAGCGCGCCTTGATCGACTTCAGCCTGATGAAGCCGAAAAAGGTCGACCCTGCCGCAGCGAATATCGTGCAGCAGTAACGCCTGGAAGGCGCCGGTTTCGAGAGATCGCAACCGGCGTAACGCATAAAGAAAAAGCTCCGTATCGCCAGATACGGAGCTTTTTTCGTTTTGGGCGGACAGGATGCCCGCTATTACGGGGCTCTGCTGTGCCGCCTGAGGAAAATCGGAGCAGCCAGCAGGCTCGCCGTATCTTCTTCCCTGAAAAAGCAGCCAGCGCGCCCAGAGGGCGTCAGTAAAACTCGCCGCCGGGCTCAAGGCTTTTCCCGGCACAAAAACAAACGCCCCGAACAAGTCGGGGCGTTTGTGGGTGTATTCGCTTGGGTGCATTCACACCCTTCACGTTGCAGATCCGGCGCTATCAGTAAGCCTTGCCGGTCTTGTAGAAGTTCTCGAAGCAGAAGTTGGTGGCTTCGATGTAGCCTTCAGCGCCACCGCAGTCAAAACGCTTGCCCTTGAACTTGTAGGCCATGACGCAGCCGTTCTGGGCCTGCTTCATCAAGGCATCGGTGATCTGGATTTCACCGCCCTTCCCTGGCTCGGTCTGTTCGATCAGGTCGAAGATGTCCGGGGTCAGGATGTAACGACCGATGATCGCCAGGTTCGACGGCGCGTCTTCCGGCTTAGGCTTCTCGACCATGCTGTGTACGCGGTAGATGTCGTCGCGGATCATCTCGCCGGCGATCACGCCATACTTGCTGGTTTCCTGCGGATCGACTTCCTGAATGGCGATGATCGAGCAGCGGAACTGCTTGTACAGCTTGACCATCTGGGTCAGTACGCCGTCGCCTTCGAGGTTGACGCACAGGTCGTCCGCCAGTACCACGGCGAACGGTTCGTCACCGATCAGCGGGCGACCGGTGAGGATCGCGTGGCCCAGACCTTTCATTTCGGTCTGACGGGTGTAGGAGAACGAGCACTCGTCCAGCAGCTTGCGGATGCCGACCAGGTATTTTTCCTTGTCGGTGCCTTTGATCTGGTTTTCCAGCTCATAGCTGATGTCGAAGTGATCTTCCAGTGCGCGCTTGCCGCGACCGGTCACGATCGAGATTTCAGTCAGGCCAGCGTCCAGAGCTTCTTCAACGCCGTACTGGATCAGTGGCTTGTTTACCACCGGCAGCATTTCTTTGGGCATGGCTTTAGTCGCTGGCAGGAAGCGAGTACCGTAACCGGCTGCTGGGAACAAGCATTTCTTGATCATATAAGTCCTTGAAAGGGCTGTGTGTACGAGTTTCGGCGCAGTCTAATCAGGCGGCGTGCACCTTACAATGCCCCGCACTGGCTAACCGATGCCAACATAGAGAAATATTCTCGCCGATAGTTCCGTTGGCGACTTCGACCAGCGAAATCAGAGTAGCTCAAACACGCAAATGCGCTGCATCACCATACGCTCATCATCCCCCAATGTGAGGATTTGTCGGTATCATGGCGCCTTTGAACCAGCGAACGAGACAGATAGATGGCCGCGGTAAAAATCATCAACGGGTATGTGATCGACAAGAAAGACGGCAAGTGGAACCTGACCACTACCAATGGCGAACACATCGCCGGTCCTTTCGACAGCGAGCAGCTGGCGACTGATGTAGCGTCGGTGTTCACTGATACCCCTGCGTCGTCCAAACGCCGTGGCAAAGATCAGGACTGATCTGTTGCGACACATGCCGAGCCCTGCCCTTGTGCAGGGCTTTTTTGTGGCCGATCGCAGCATTATGAAAACAAGTGGCCAATCGCTATAACCTTTTCATGCTGGCGCTGTCAGAGCGTTTAGCCCCTCCCTCGCTGAAGACGACACACTTATGAACATGAACAGAATGCTGCCGCTGATCGCGGTATTGGCCCTCGGTGGCTGTGCCACCTCGGAAACCACCTACCTGAACAACGGCGAACAGGGCTTGAGCATCGACTGCTCCGGGGAAGCCAACTCCTGGGCTACGTGCTACGAAAAGGCTGACGCCTCCTGCGCCGGCACCGGCTATCGCATCGTCGGTACCGACGGCACGCCGGCGCCCAAGGAAAGCGACAAGACCCTGGGGGTCGACGTCGGCAACTACAAGAATCGCAGCGTGGTGGTGGTCTGCAAATAGACCCTACATGTGGATCTCGGCGAACTTGATCCCGAGTCCGCGCACGATCTCGATCAGGTCGTCGAGCCGGGTAAAGGACTCGACTTCGTCGTTATCGTCCACCAGAAAATAGCTGCGACCGGCGCTCTTCTTGAAAAACACGATCCATTCGCCCGAGTTCGCCGGATTTTGAATCACATGCGTGGCAGAGATAAGGCCCTCTGCATGCCGTTCCCGTACTTGCTCTCGCTTCATGCGCGACTCCAGAAATGAAAATGCCGTCACAGCAAGACTGTGACGGCATCGGTGCTGATGGCCGTTATTCTATCAGCCGGAAATACAGGCATTGGCGGCGTTTTGCACGTCACGGGGACGAATCGGCACATTGGACATCCGCTCATGCAGCTTGATGCTGCTGCCGCCGGAGCGGTCTTCGATATCAAACACCGCAGCCGCGCCGGTGGAAAATTTCCCGGGAACAATCACTCGCACGCCATCCTTGTGCGGCTGCATCTGCAGCGCGCCGCGGCTGTTGGCAAGCTTGTCGGCCAGGCACTGAGCATACTCATGGGGTTTCTTGCCGGAAATCACGCTCATGGTGGGCAAGGTTTCGTTGATTTCGGAAACACTTGCGCAACCACCCATGACCAACATCAACGGCAGACACACCACACCCCACTTCATACAAATACCTCCCATAAAGACCCTCGGACAGCAGTAATGCCATTTTTCTCCGAGGCTTACTCCATTAAACCCGCATGGAATCGCGAATAACTGTTTTTAATTGTCAAAGCAGCGCTCGACGGCGGGATAATAACCCGTTCGGGCTGATAAACTGCGCCAATCGCACATGCTATCGTTTTGATTTAGTAGAAAAAGCCCTTCTGGAGGCGCCCATGAAATTCATTCACCAGCGCGAGCACCTCAACGAAGACGACATCGTCGTCATCCAATGCTCGCAAACCTGCAACATCCGCTTGATGAACGACGCCAACTTCCGTGCGTTCAAGAACGGCGGCCGCCACACCTACCACGGCGGCGCTTTCGACACGTTTCCTGCGCGCATCACCGCGCCGAGCACCGGTTTCTGGAACATCACCATCGACACCGTCAACCGTCGCGCCATCAGCGTCACGCGCAAGCCGACCCTGACCCACTCGATCAAGATCATCCGCCGCTCCAGCTCCAAACTGAGCTGAGTCGCCCCTGACACAAAGGTAAGCACGACCGTGGCCCAAACGACCAAATACGTCATCAAATACAAGCTCAACGGCGAACGCCGTTTCGAGTTCGCGCAACTGGAAAACGGCACCGTCGAAGAGGCCAAGGCCGCACTGGACGCCATCCATGGCACCACCGAAGACGTGATCAGCGACATCGCCGTCAGCAAAGCCCTGTAACGCAACACTCGGGGATTCGACCGCAAGCGGCGGAGTGTTCTGCCGCCGGTATTTGCCCAGACTGACAGCCTCGACCAAAGGGTTCAGGAGTCAGCATGTCAATGTCCCCGTCTCGGCTGGATGCGCTCGATTGGGCAAGCCTCGAACAGCATCTGGATCAATATGGCTATGCCATCGTCCGCTCGTTGCTGTCGGCGCAAACCTGTGAACGCTTGAGCGCCCTGTATTCGCAGACCGAACCGTTTCGTTCGCAGGTCATCATGGCCCGCCACGGTTTCGGTCGCGGGGAATACAAGTACTTCAGCTATCCCCTGCCGACAGCCATCGAACGTCTGCGCACTGCGTTTTACCCGCGCCTGGTGCCACTGGCCAACCGCTGGTACGAACGCATGAACGTGCCTGTACGCTTTCCCGCAACCCATTCCGAGTTTGTGCAGCGCTGTCAGGCTGCTGGCCAACTGCGGCCGACGCCATTACTGTTGCAATACGGCCCGCAGGACTACAACTGCCTGCATCAGGATCTGTACGGAGAACTGGTTTTCCCACTGCAAGTGGCGATTCTTCTGTCGCAGCCCGGAGAGGATTTTACCGGTGGCGAGTTCATCCTGACCGAGCAGCGTCCACGTATGCAGTCGCGCCCGCACGTCGTGGATCTGCACAAGGGTGACGCGGTTATATTCGCGGTCAACCAGCGACCGGTCAGCGGCACTCGCCGCGACTATCGAGTGACCATGCGTCACGGCGTCAGTCGCCTGCACAGCGGAAATCGGCATACTCTGGGCATCATCTTTCACGACGCATCATGAACACCATGCACCCGACCACCTTTGACCTGTTCGCCGACCACGAACCCGAGCAACAACCCCGCGCCGAGCAGATCGGCGAACAATCGTGGGTGTTGCGCGGCTTCGCCCTGCCGGTTGTAGACCGACTGCTGCCCGCGCTGGATACCATTGTTGCCGCAGCACCGTTGCGCCACATGATGACCCCGGGCGGTTTCAGCATGTCGGTGGGCACCAGCAGTTGCGGAACGCTGGGCTGGATCACCGACCGTAGCGGTTATCGCTACAGCACCGTGGATCCGCTGACCGGCAAGCCCTGGCCGGCGATGCCAGAAGTGTTGTCAGAACTGGCGCGCAAAGCAGCACAGCGCGCTGGATTTGCCGACTTTCATTCAGACTCCTGCCTGATCAACCAATATGTCCCCGGGGCCAAAATGTCTTTGCATCAGGACAAAGACGAGCATGCCTACGCGGCGCCAATCGTGTCGCTGTCATTGGGGTTGCCGGCGATGTTCCTGTTCGGTGGTTTTTTGCGCAGCGACAAGAGCCAGCGCATTCCTCTGCTGCACGGCGACATGGTGGTCTGGGGCGGGGTCGATCGCCTGCGTTTTCACGGTGTGTTGCCGATCAAGCCCGGGCGCCATCCGCAGTTGGGCGAACGCCGGGTCAACCTGACCTTTCGTGTCGCCGGGTGATCTGAAAAGTTTGACCGCAAGGCCCGGAGTGTTACCAACATTGCTGCTGGTTAACCTGAATCAAACAGGTCAACGGACTACTCGCCATGAAAAAGCTTTCGCCCATCATCAACGTTGAAACCGATCCACGCTGGGCTGCCGTCGTTGCACGGGACCCGCGGGCCGACGGGCAGTTTGTCTATGCGGTGAAAACCACCGGCATCTATTGCCGCCCCAGCAGCCTTTCGCGTTTGCCCAAGCCGCAGAACGTCGAGTTCTTCGACAATGCCGAAGCCGCCGAAGCGGCGGGTTACCGTCCGAGCAAACGCACGAGCAAGGATCAGACTGAAGTCGCCAGCCAGCACGCCGCGACCGTGGCGATGGCCTGTCGGAAGATCGAGTCGAGTGAAACAGTGCCCGCGCTCAATGAACTCGCCGAGGTCGCCGGCCTCAGCCCCTTCCATTTTCATCGCGTGTTCAAGGCTGCTACCGGCCTGACGCCCAAAGGCTACGCAGCGGCGCACCGCTCGCGCCGGGTGCGTGAACGGCTTGCAGACGGTGGCTCGGTGACTGACGCGTTGTACGACGCAGGTTTCAATTCCAACAGCCGCTTTTATGAGTCAGCCGACAAACTGCTGGGCATGAAACCCGGCGACTACCGCGCTGCCGGACGCAACAACGACATTCATTTTGCCGTTGGCCAATGTTCGCTCGGAGCGATTCTGGTGGCGCAAAGCGAGCGCGGCGTGTGCGCGATTCTGTTGGGTGACGACCCGCATCAACTGGTGTGCGATCTGCAGGATCAGTTCCGTCAGGCCAACCTGATTGGCGCCGATGCCGGCTTCGAGCAGTTGATTGCCAAGGTGGTGGGTTTCATCGAAGCGCCAGCGCTGGGCCTCGACTTGCCACTGGATGTGCGTGGCACCGCATTTCAGGAACGGGTGTGGCAGGCGTTGCGGGAAATCCCGGTGGGTCGCACCGCCAGTTACGCGGAGATCGCTCAGCGAATTGGCGCGCCGACCTCCATGCGCGCCGTGGCGCAAGCCTGCGGCGCCAACCGTCTGGCCGTGGCGATTCCCTGCCACCGCGTGGTGCGCAGCGATGGCAATCTGTCGGGGTATCGCTGGGGCGTGGAGCGTAAGCGCCAGTTGCTGGAGCGCGAAACGCAGCCTTAGTGGACGCCGATATAGACCGCCACTGACTCGGGGCCGGTATAGGCCTCGTAGTCCGTGGCGTAACGGCGCTGAATCTGCGGATTCAGCTCAAAAAACTTCCAGATCTTTCCCCAGGTCGAGATGACCGCGTCAGGCAACGGCCCCTGCGCCTCGAACACCAGATACTCGCCCGCTTCGATCCGCACGGACTCGAAGTCTTTGACTGAAGCATTCACGGCAACGCCAGCGGTAACGTCAAACGCCCCCGAAGCATCCGACTCGTAAGCCGAATACACGCCATAAATCGGCGAATGGGCTGACTTGCCGGGAATGGTTTCGGCCAATTCCTCGCCGAAAAAACGACCCCACATCGGGCCGATTTTCGCGGTTTCGGCTTGGTGCTCGGCGGCGTTGGTGGTGCGCACGCGCAGGCCGGCAACGGTGAAGGCGTCGATTTGCTGTCGTTTCAAATCCATCGAAATTGCGGCTCCCTGTATAGAAGTGCGGCCACACAGGGCCGCAATGACGCCTACTCTGTCAGCGATTGACGTCGACCACAACCCTGCCGCGAAGCTGTCCGGCAAGCAACTTCGGCGCCGCATCGATGACTTCGCTGAGGGCGATTTCATGGCTGATCAAGGGCAGCAGGGCGAAGTCCAGATCCTCGGCCAGACGCTCCCAGGCCTCAATCCGCCGTGCCTTTGGCTGGGTCACGCTGTTGATCCCGGCCAACGTCACGCCGCGCAGAATAAATGGCGCCACCGACGCCGGAAAATCCATGCCCTGGGCCAGACCGCAGGCTGCCACCGTGCCCTCGGCGCGGCTACTGGCGCAGGCGTTGGCCAAGGTGTGACTGCCAACCGAATCGATCACTGCGGCCCAGCGTTCCTTGGCCAGCGGTTTGCCTGGTTCCGACAAGGTTGCGCGGTCGATGATCTCGCCGGCGCCCAATTGCTTGAGGTACTCATGCTCCGACACCCGACCGGTGGATGCCACCACGCGATAACCGAGTTTGCTGAGCAAGGCGATGGCGAAACTGCCCACTCCGCCATTGGCGCCAGTCACCAGCACTTCGCCCTGATCCGCGGACACGCCGTTACGCTCCAGCGCCAGAATGCACAGCATCGCCGTGTAGCCGGCGGTACCAATGGCCATGGCTTGCGCCGCGGTAAAGGCTTTGGGCAACGGAATCAGCCAGTCGCCATTGAGCCGCGCCTTTTGCGCCAACCCACCCCAGTGACTCTCGCCCACACCCCAGCCGTTGAGCAGCACCTGGTCACCGGCCTGGTAGTCGGGATGCGAACTGACTTCGACCGTGCCTGCCAGATCGATCCCCGGCACCATCGGGAACTTGCGCACCACCGGGCTGCTGCCGGTAATCGCCAGACCGTCCTTGAAGTTCAGCGTGCTGTACGCGACCTTCACCGTCACGTCGCCTTCAGGCAACTGCGCTTCGTTGATCTGCTGCAGGCTGGCGCGGTAACCGCTGTCGTCTTTGTCGATCAAAATGCCGTTGAACATGGCTGCCTCTCAATCAATGGATTCAAATCCTCGTGCCCTGGAATAACACAAAGCAACACATTGCCCCACTCGACTTTGCGCCAATTCGCGAATCCGCCCGGTAATTGTGAAGCGGGCGGCTATGCTTTTTCGACGGTCGTGCTTTCGCTGCCATCCTGCTGAAAGCGGCCCTGTCGATGGAGCTGACAATGTCTTACCCGCGCTCGTTGCTTGCGATACTGATGCTGTGCCTGCTGACCGTTGGCGACACTTGGGCGGCCCCGGCTACCGCCGGCAAACCTGTCGCTGCCGACGCTGCCCCGAGCGCGCCGACGTGGCCGCAAGTGATCACCAGCGGCAAAGCCAAACTGACTGTTTACCAGCCGCAACTCGACAGCTGGGATGGCTACACCCTGAGTGCCCGGGCTGCCGTCGAAGCCACCGGCGCCGACGGCAAACCCACCTTCGGCATCGTCCAGTTCAGCGCGCACACGCTGGTCGACAAGGCCACGCGCTGGGTCGCACTGGATCAGTACAAGATCATCAAGGCCGACTTCCCTGCCGACGCCGGTCAGGCCGACGTCTGGCTCGGCGCGCTGCAGAAAGATGCCGAAAGTCGCAAGAAAACCATTTCCCTCGACCAACTCGAAGCCGCCGTCGGCGTGCTGTCGGCAGAGCAGAAAGCCGACAGCGCGCCACTGGAAAACACCCCGCCGACGATCCTCAGTTCCGAGTTTCCGGCGCTGCTCGTCTACATCGATGGCGACGCCGTGTACCGGGCGGTCGATGGCACCGCGCTGCAACGGGTGATCAACACCCGCCCGCTATTGCTCAAGGACGCCGAGGGCAAGCACTACCTGCATGTGTTCGATGGCTGGATGGCCGCTGACAGCCTCAGCGGCGAATACACGCGTCTGACCGCACCATCGGCCGATCTGGAGAAGGCCAAACAGGCGGCGATCCAGAGCCGTCAGGTCGATCTGCTGACCGGGCAGAGTGATCCGAAAGACAAGGTCCCAAACCTGGCCAAACCGCCGCAGCCGAAAATTTTCATCGCCACCACGCCCACCGAGCTGATCGTCACCGACGGCGCAGCGCAGTGGCTGCCAATTCAGGGCACCATCTGCTCTACGTGAGCAACACCACCGGGCACATCTTCAAGGAAATCGGCGACCAGAACAGTTACGTGCTGATTTCCGGGCGCTGGTTTCGCGCTGCCGACTTGCGCGGCCCATGGACGTTTACCCCAGCGGACAAACTGCCGACAGATTTCACCAACATCCCGGATGACAGCCCGAAAGAGAACGTCAAGGCCTCGGTCGCCGGCACGCCACAGGCCAAGGAAGCCGCGATCGCGGCGACCATCCCGCAAACCTCGGCGATCAAGAAAAGCGCAGTGAAAATGACCGCACCGCAGTTCGATGGCGAGCCACAGTTGAAGGCAATCAACAGCACATCCCTGCAGTACGTGGTCAACAGCGCGACGCCGATCATCCGGGTCGACAACGACAGCTGGTATGCGGTGGAAAACGGTATCTGGTTCAGCGCCACCTCGGTGAACGGACCATGGAGCGTGGCCAGTTCGGTGCCGGCGGTGATCTATTCGATCCCGCCGAGTTCGCCGATGCATTACCTGACCTACGTCAAAGTCTATGAGTCCAGCGGCGACACCGTGGTGGTCGGCTATACCCCGGGTTATCAAGGGTCGAATCTGGATCCGGCCACCGGCGTGGTGGTCTACGGCACCGGTTATCCGTACACGCCGTGGGTCGGCAGCGTCTGGTACGGGCCACCGGTGACCTACGGTTTCGGCGTCGCCATGCGCTACACACCGTGGACCGGCTGGACCTTCGGTTTCGGCTTCGGCTGGAGCTGGGGCGGCAACACCGTGGCGATGGGTTGGGGCTGGGGCGCTTATCCATGGTGGGGCAATTATGGCTGGGGTTACGCCTGGGGGCCGCGCCTGTATCCGGCGCCACTGGCCTGGGGTGGCGCCGCTTATGGTTATCGCGGCGGAGCTGTGGCCTGGGGGCCCGGTGGTTGGGCTGGCACCACCGGCAATATTTATCGGCAGTGGGGCGACCGCGCGACGGTGAGTCGCTATGGCGCCGGATACAACGCCTGGACCGGCAATCGCTGGGCCGGCCAGGTCGGTTCCTCCTACAACTCACGCACCGGCATTGCGGCGGCGGGCCAGCGCGGGGCCGTACACAATGTCTATAACGGCAATTATGCGGCCGGGCGCAGCGGTGAGGTGGTCGGCCCAAACGGTGGCGCCATCGCCGGTGGACGGGTGACCGCAGGCAACGCTCGCAATGGCACCCAGATCAGCGCCAATCGTGGTGCGGTGTACAACCCCAACACCGACAAGACCACACAATATGCTGGCGTCAAGGGACGCAACGGCGGCGCCGCGCGAGTGGGTGACAACGTCTACGCCGGGCACGATGGCAACGTCTACAAGAAGACCGACAATGGTTGGCAATCGATGGTCAAGGGCAGCCCGAACCGCACGGCACCGGTCAACAACAATGCGCAGTTGCAAAACCTCAATCGCGAATCGGCCGCGCGCAACTTCGGCAACCAGCGCACCAACAACTTTCACAACTCCTCGCAAGTCATGAACCGTTCATTTGGTGGCGGCGGTGGCGGCGGTTTTCATCGACGCTGACGGCGCACGACTCTGCGTACGCGGAAAATTCGCACTGGCCCTGAGTCCGGTTTTGCTGTTAAAAAACCGGTTCTGCCGTCCCTGCCCCGTTTCATCGTTCGGAGAATCGCTTCCATGAGCCAATGGCCTGACACTCGCATTCTTGACCTGCTTGGCATTGAACTGCCGATCATCCAGGGCCCAATGGCCGGTGCCACGAACTCGTCCATGGTGGTCGCCGTGTGCAACGCCGGCGGCTTGGGTTCGATGCCTGCCGCAATGCTCAGCATCGAGCAGTTGCGCGAAGAGCTGAAGACCATTCGCGAGCACACCGGAAAGCCGTTCAACGTCAATTTCTTCTGCCACCAGCCACCGGCCGCCGATGAGCAACGCGCACAGGATTGGAAAAACCTGCTGGAGCCGTACTACCGCGAATTGGGCGTCGATTTCGACGCACCGACACCGGTTTCCAACCGGGCGCCATTCGATGCGGCAGCGTGCGCCGTGCTCGAAGAGTTTCGTCCCGAGGTGGTGAGCTTTCACTTTGGTCTGCCGGAGAAATCCCTGCTGGATCGGGTCAAGGCCACAGGTGCGAAAATCCTCTCGTCCGCCACCACTGTCGATGAAGCGGTGTGGCTTGAGCAAAACGGTTGCGACGCGATCATCGCCATGGGTTACGAGGCTGGCGGGCATCGCGGGATGTTTCTCAGCGATGACCTGAGCAGCCAAGTCGGCACCTTTGCGCTGGTGCCACAGATCGTCGATGCGGTGAAGGTGCCGGTGATCGCTGCCGGCGCCATTGCCGATGCGCGCGGGGTGGCGGCGGCGTTGCTGCTGGGTGCATCGGCGGTGCAGGTTGGCACCGCGTACCTGTTCACGCCGGAAGCGAAAGTCAGCGCCTCCCATCACCAAGCGCTGCGCACCGCCAAGGAAAGCGAAACCGCGATTACCAACCTGTTCACCGGGCGCCCGGCTCGCGGCATTCTCAATCGGGTGATGCGCGAAATCGGCCCGATGTCACCGAAAGCCCCGGCGTTCCCGCTGGCGGGCGGAGCGCTGATGCCGCTACGGGCCAAAAGCGAAGCGCAGTTCAGTAACCTCTGGGCCGGCCAGGCTTTCCCGCTGGGCAAGGAGCTGAGCAGCGCCGAATTGACCCGGGAACTGGCGCAAGGCGCGCTGGCAAAACTGGTCCGGCGCTGATCCGATACAGGATGAGGCACGGTGCAGCCTTATCCTGTATACAACAGCACTTCCTGTTTAGCGGCATTTCGCTATATATTTCGCTATATAGCGTTTCACCCTTCGCATCGGTGCAGTCCACCTCCAACAATAACTGCCCTCTGCACTCGCCCATAACGGAGCTGTTACATGACCATTCGTGCCCCACGTTTTGCCCCAACCTGCCTGGCCACCCTGCTTTCGGTATTCGCCTTCGGTGTCGCTCAGGCTGATGAAGTGCAAGTGGCGGTTGCCGCTAACTTCACCGCGCCGATCCAGGCAATTGCTGCCGATTTCGAAAAAGACACCGGGCACAAACTGGTTGCCGCCTACGGTGCCACTGGCCAGTTCTATACCCAGATCAAGAATGGCGCGCCATTCGAAGTGTTCCTCTCGGCGGACGACACCACGCCGGAAAAACTGGAAAAAGAAGGCGACACCGTCAAGGGTTCGCGCTTCACCTACGCCATCGGCACTCTGGCCCTGTGGTCGGCGAAAGACGGTTATGTCGACGCCAAAGGTGAAGTCCTGAAGAAAAATGAATACCAGCACCTGTCCATCGCCAATCCGAAAGCCGCGCCATACGGTCTGGCCGCCACTCAAGTGCTGGAAAAACTCAAGCTGACCGAGGCGACTAAAGCCAAGATCGTCGAAGGCCAGAACATCACTCAGGCCTACCAGTTCGTGTCCACCGGTAACGCCGAACTGGGTTTTGTCGCGCTGTCGCAGATCTACAAGGACGGCAAGGTCACCAGCGGTTCGGCGTGGATCGTTCCAGCGAGCATGCACGACCCGATCAAACAGGACGCGGTGATTCTCAACAAAGGCAAAGACAGCGCCGCCGCCAAAGCGCTGGTTGAATACCTCAAAGGCCCGAAAGCCGCTGCGGTGATCAAGTCCTACGGTTATCAGCTGTAAATGTCGCTGACGAGTGCCGACTTCGCGGCGATCTGGCTGACCCTGAAACTGGCGTCCCTGACCACCGCTATCCTGCTGGTCGTCGGCACTCCGATTGCCCTGTGGTTGTCGCGCAGCCGTTCCTGGCTGCGCGGCCCCATCGGCGCAATCGTCGCCCTGCCCCTCGTACTGCCGCCGACCGTGATCGGCTTTTATCTGCTGCTGGCGATGGGGCCCAATGGCTTTCTCGGCCACTTCACGCAATGGCTGGGTCTGGGCACGCTGACCTTCAGTTTTACCGGGCTGGTGATCGGTTCGGTGATTTATTCCATGCCGTTTGTGGTGCAACCGTTGCAGA
Source organism: Pseudomonas sp. B21-051 (assembly GCF_024748795.1). NCBI lineage: Bacteria > Pseudomonadati > Pseudomonadota > Gammaproteobacteria > Pseudomonadales > Pseudomonadaceae > Pseudomonas > Pseudomonas sp. B21-051. The sequence continues at coordinate 2,778,472 of NZ_CP087166.1, read as the reverse complement.
ACGCGTTCTCCGCCATCGGCACCCGCCCACTGGAAGTGGCCGCGACCTTGCGCGCCAATCCCTGGGACACTTTTTTCAGCGTGATCCTGCCGTTGGCCCGCCCCGGTTTCGTGACGGCGGCGATCCTCGGGTTCGCGCATACCGTCGGTGAATTCGGCGTGGTGCTGATGATCGGCGGCAATATTCCGGACAAGACCCGAGTGGTTTCGGTACAGATCTACGACCATGTCGAGGCGATGGAATATGCCCAGGCCCACTGGCTGGCCGGGGCGATGCTGGTGTTTTCGTTTCTGGTGTTGCTGGCGCTCTACTCCAGCCGCAAGACCCGCGCGGGCTGGAGCTGATCGATGATTGATGCACGTCTGAAAATCGCTTATTCGGGTTTCAGCCTGGATGTCGATCTGCATTTGCCGGGGCGTGGCGTGACTGCGCTGTATGGTCATTCCGGGTCGGGCAAAACCACTTGCCTGCGCTGTATCGCCGGGCTTGAGCGGGCTGAACAGGGCTTTATCACGATCAACGACGAAGTCTGGCAGGACAGCGAACGGCGGATTTTTGTCCCGCCGCACAAACGTGCAATCGGTTACGTGTTCCAGGAAGCCAGTCTGTTTCCGCACCTGTCAGTGCTGGCCAACCTGCAATTTGGCCTTAAACGCATCACCAAGGCTCAGCGCCGGGTCGACATGGCGCAAGCCACCGAGCTGCTGGGCATCGGCCATCTGCTGGAGCGTCATCCGCAGCATCTGTCCGGCGGCGAACGCCAACGTGTCGGCATCGCCCGCGCGCTGTTGACCAGCCCAAAACTGTTGCTGATGGATGAGCCGCTGGCCGCCCTCGACAGTCAGCGTAAAAATGAAATCCTGCCGTACCTGCAACGTCTGCACGACGAGCTGGACATCCCGGTGCTTTACGTCAGCCACGCGCAGGACGAGGTGGCCCGCCTGGCCGATCATCTGGTGCTGCTCAGCGACGGCAAGGCCCTGGCCAGCGGCCCGATTGGCGAGACCCTTGCCCGGCTGGACCTGCCAATGGCGTTGGGCGACGACGCCGGGGTGATCATCGAAGGCCAGGTCAGCGCCTACGATGCCGAGTACCAGTTGCTGAGTCTGCAATTGCCGGCGACTGCCATGAACATCCGTGTGACTCACGCGCCGATGACGGTCGGTCAGGCCCTGCGCTGCAAGGTGCACGCCCGCGACATCAGTCTGGCCCTGCACAACAGCGAGGCCAGCAGCATCCTCAACCGCTTGCCGGTGACCGTGGTCAGCGAGCTGGCGGCGGACAACACCGCGCATGTGCTGATTCGTCTGGATGCCGGCGGCACACCGCTGTTGGCGCGGATCACGCGGTTTTCCCGGGATCAGCTCGGCATCCACCCGGGCCAGCATTTATGGGCGCAGATCAAGGCCGTCGCCGTGCTCGCCTGAATTGGTTGGCACGACGGCCACGGCGCGCGGTCAATCGCTGTAACAGAGCGATTCGCCAAGGACACCGCCATGCCCGACACCGCACTAGCCGACGTCTTACCGCCCGACCTGCATTACGTCGACGATACTCAACCCGGCCTCACCCGTAAAAAGCTGCGCGGCAAGTTCGCCTATTTCGATCCGGCCGGGCAGCGCATTACCGACCCTGATGAGATCAAACGGATCAATTCGCTGGCAGTGCCGCCGGCCTACACCGATGTCTGGATCTGCGCCGATCCGCGTGGCCATTTGCAGGCCACCGGACGCGACGCCCGGGGCCGCAAGCAGTATCGCTATCACCCACGCTGGCGCGAGGTGCGCGATGCCGACAAGTACTCGCGCTTGCGTGAGTTCGGCCTGGCGCTGCCGAAGTTGCGTAAACAGCTCGAAACCCTGCTGGACGCCCCCGGCTTCAGCCGCGACAAAGTCATGGCCACGGTCATCACGCTGCTCGACGCCACGCTGATTCGTGTCGGCAATACCCAATACGCGCGGGACAACCGCTCCTATGGCCTGACCACCCTGCGCAGCCGGCATGTCGAGGTCAACGGCAGCGCGATCCTGTTCCAGTTTCGCGGCAAAAGCGGCATCGAACACCAGATCACCGTCAAGGATCGTCGCCTGGCGCGCATCATCAAGCGCTGCCTGGAAATCCCCGGACAGAATCTGTTTCAGTATCTGGACGAACACGGCGAGCGGCACACCGTCAGTTCCCACGACGTCAACAGCTACCTGCAAACCCTCACCGGTGCCGACTTCACCGCCAAGGATTACCGCACCTGGGCCGGCAGCGCACTGGCCCTTGCGGTATTGCGCGAACTGCAATGGGAGTCGGAAGCCGAGGCGAAACGGCACGTGGTGGAGATGGTCAAGAGCGTATCCAAACAGCTGGGCAACACCCCGGCGGTGTGCCGCAAATGCTACATCCATCCGGCCGTGGTCGAGCGTTTCCTGCTCGGTGCGCTGGCCGAACTGCCACGCCCGCGGGTGCGCAAGGGCTTGCGTTCCGAGGAAGTGGCGCTGGCGATGTTTCTCGAGCAAATGATGGACGCGTCTTGATCGCGCTGGATGGGTGAACTAGGCTAGCCACCTTTCCCCCTTCCGGACGACCGCAGACAGTGAACAATCAAGCCTTCTGAGAATGTAATCGCGACACGCGCTGAATAGCGCCTGTCAGTCTTCACGACATTTTTCGGAGGTGCCGATGACTCACGTCTCGCGTACGCCTGCACTCGTCTCGCTGAATCAAACGACTTTTCAGTTCGCCAATGGCGAGACGATTTTCAACGACCTGAATCTGCATTTCGATCACACCCACACCGCCATCGTCGGGCGCAACGGCTTCGGTAAAAGTGTGCTGGCCAAGCTGATTGCCGGACACTTGCAACCGACTGCCGGCAGCGTGACGTGTTCGGTTCCATTGGCCTATGTAGCGCAAACATTCACCACCGAAGCGGGACAGACCGTGGCCGACGCCACGGGCACCGCGGCCGCTCTTTGCGCATTGCAACGGCTGCAGTCTGGCGAGGCGGCGACGGAAGATTTCGATATCCTCGGCGAGCGCTGGGATCTGCCCGAACGCCTGCGCCAATCGCTGGATAACGCCGGTCTGCCGGACATTGCTCCCACGGATCTGACCCAACCGCTGAGCGGCGGTCAGCAGGCGCGGCTGGCGTTGATCGGGGCGTTCCTGAGTCCGGCGCGCCTGTTGGTGCTGGATGAGCCGACCAACCATCTCGACGGCCCCGGCCGCGACTGGTTGATGAGCGAACTGGAACGCTGGCGCGGCGGATTGATCGTCGTCAGTCACGACCGGCAATTGCTTGAGCGCATGCAGCGTATCGTCGAGCTGACGCCGCTGGGTGTCACGGTGTACGGCGGCAATTTTTCCGCTTACCGGCAGCAACGACAGATCCAGCAGGCGGCGGCGCAAGCGACGCTGGATCAAAGCCGAACCGAGCGCCGGCGCGAGCAGCAGCGCTTGCAAAACGAGCACGACACCATCCAGCGGCATGCCGCCCGCTCACTGCGCAATGCCAAAACCGCCAACGTCTCGGGCTTCGAACGCGCCGGCCTGAAAGGCGCCGCGAGGCAGATCATGGGCCAGGTGCGTCATGGTCATCAGCAGCGCAAATTCGAACTCGATGCGCAGGTGCGCGATGCCTATGCCAAAGTACTCCCGGACGATGTGGTGCTGATGAACCTGCCCGGCAGCGCAGTGCCTGCTGCGCGTAGGGTCTGTACGCTGATTGATGCGTGTGTGCCATGGTTGCCGGCGCAACTGTTTAATCTCGCGCTGAGCGGGCCCGTGCGCGTCGCCGTCAATGGTCCGAATGGCTGCGGTAAATCGACGTTGCTCAGGTTGCTCGCGGGCCAATTGCATCCCGCCAGCGGCGAATGCATCACCCATGTTCCCGTGGCTTATCTGGACCAGCATTTGAAGCTGCTGGATGATCGTCTCAGCGTCATCGAGCAATTGCTCGCGCTGCAGAGTCCGTTGAGTGAAAGTGCATTGCGCGGGCATTTGGCTCATCTGCAACTGGACGCGCAACGGGTCACCCGACCGAGCGCGTCACTGAGTGGTGGCGAACGCTTGAAAGCCGCGCTGGCTGTGGCGTTGTGGGGCAAGACGCCTGCGCAACTGTTGCTGCTCGATGAGCCGAGTAATCATCTGGACCTGACATCGGTTCAGGCTTTCGAGCAGGCATTGCAGACGTTTCCCGGCGCAATTGTCGCGGTTTCCCACGATCCTGAGTTTCTACAGGCGTTGAAACCGACGCATCGTCTGGATTGGGATGCCACAGAATGGCGGCTGCAACCGACGAACTGACTGGCTATTTTTTGCACGATTGGCCAAGGCTTCTATAGTTGATCTGACACCTATTTGCTGTGGTGACGCCATGGAAGACATCTTTGTCGTAAAACGCTGCAACAAGATCATCATTCACGGTCGCCGCGCCGGGGAAAGCCAACATGAACCCGCTGAGGCCAGCAGCTGGTTTCGGATCAATGACACCCGCACCGGCGGCTTCATCGGCGATGGCTACGATCTTGAGGAAGATGCCCGACGCGAATGCCGACGGCTCAACGCGGCCAGCTCGCCGCTGCCGGCGCGACAATCGGCCGGCTGATGCAATTGACAGGCGGGGTCTATACTCAAAGCAGCTGACGGACCAGCGCCCCAACGGCAGAGAGCTCGCAGCCCGCGGGCTGTTTGCTGCCTCTCAACGGTTTGTCTGAACGGAGGTGTTCCATGTCCGAAAAAGAGTCCATCACCACCCTCCTCACCCTGCTCGACTCCCGTCAGGCTCGCCTGGCGGCGGCCTGCAAGGAAATCGCCGACTGGGTCGATCATCAAGGCGGCCATCCGACTGCCCTGCGCATCCGCGATCGACTGAACGACATCGAAAAAGACACTCCGCTGATCCGCAGCACCCTGTCGTCGCTACAACCGGTCGAGCGGCCACTGCCACGTTTCAGATGACTGCACAGCGATAATCGACAGTCTCCGGGCGTACCATTGGGCCGATCCGGCGAACGCCTGTGGTCGTGGAAGGTCAAAACCTGTACACGTCACTCAGGAGACGGTTCATGGTTATCCATTTCAAAACAGACGGACACCTGGCTTGTGGTCACAAGGGCGATAACCTTGCCTCAAGCCTGGAACTCAATCGCGTCAAATGCCGCAGCTGCCGCAACACCGACGCCTACAAAGAAGCACGTAAGACCCAGCGCAATGCCGCACGCCGCGCAGCGCGCCACACCAAGGCTGATCACGGTGCGTCGAACTGGCGTTCGGAGTGGATCGAACGCCTTACCGCGCTGGCCGGGCCGCAGCGCCTGCCAAGGGGCTTTTTCGGGCAAGCGTTCGTATAACCGATCGATGTCGTGTTTTTAGACCATCACTCGACGTGAATTGCCACGAATTCACCGCTCGAATCCAACAATGCCCTGGCCTTATCGTCAGGGCTTTTTGTTGAAAACACCGGTTCGAGCAGTCCGTAGCCCTGAGTCAAGCTTGCAAATAGCCAACGCGCCCTCATAACCAGAACCGTATCCACAGTCACCGAGAGGCAAAAAATCATGACCGGACAAACCGAAACCGCGATTCTCGCCGGGGGCTGCTTCTGGGGCATGCAGGACCTGCTGCGGCGTTATCCCGGCGTGTTGCAGACGCGAGTCGGCTACAGCGGCGGCGATGTACCGAATGCCACCTACCGCAACCACGGCAACCACGCCGAAGCCATCGAGATCGTTTTCGACCCGGCCGTGATCAGCTACCGGCAGATCCTCGAGTTCTTCTTCCAGATCCACGATCCGAGTACGCCCAACCGTCAAGGCAACGATCTCGGCCCCAGCTATCGTTCGGCGATTTATTATCTCAACGAACAACAACGTGACATCGCCGAAGACACTGCTGCGGATGTCGACGCTTCCGGGCTGTGGCCGGGACGCGTGGTCACCGAAATCGCACCGGCGGGTCCCTTCTGGGAAGCTGAACCTGAGCACCAGGACTACCTGGAGCGGATCCCGAATGGCTACACCTGCCACTTCGTCCGTCCGAACTGGAAACTACCCAAGCGTGGCTGAAATACACCTGCGTAATCACTCCACGCACAGCGCTGGCCTTAACTGAAGGCCGGCGCTCGCGCACCTCTGGAATCGATCATTTTGGTGAGCCCTCCGTAGCACAGTTCAAGCGCCCGAGGATGAACATACGTTCATCGCAAGCATGGCTCAAAGCGTCTAGCCTGCGGGTTCCAACATAGTGCCTACAGGAGTACCCCACCATGTTCTCGCACGAAAGCCTCCCGCTGATTGCCATTTTCATCATCTTGCTGCTGTGCGTACTTGCGGCATTTTTGCACCCGGTACATGCATTCTTCAGCTGGCTGCGCAGGCGCAAGGAACGATCAAACGCCCAGGCTGCAAAAGAGGTTGATTCGCACTGAATGTGTTCCCTCAACTGGCCCGGATCTGTCCGGGCTATTTGTTTCTGGCTGAACAGCAGATACAAAAAAGCCCAGCGCGGGGCTGGGCCTGATTTTTCGTCAACGTTAAAAACATCCAGGCTTTTTAGCCACGAGAGTGCAACTCAAGTGACTTACGCAAAGCTCCTCTCGTGCTCGCTTTCATGGACATAAACCCATGAAATTCCGGATGGCGAGGCCTGGTCGACGCGCATCAGCGCCGAATCGACTTTCTTCTTGGTAATCCCCTCTTTGACAAGGTCGAAGACGGCCAGGAAGCAGTCCCCGGGAAGCGCTGTGATCGAGAGGTTGGTGATGTGTGATTCAGGGCTTCCAGCACGCTTGCCATACAAGCCCCAAAGTCGCTCCCAATAGTCCGCCCGGCTCATGATCTGTCCATCGGTGAGTACCACACGGAAGTCATTCGCCAACGCATCGTACAAGGGCTTGATGGCGCCTTCCGACTGGGAAGACATACCGCGCGACCACGGAAAGAAGAGATTGTACCAACGGTACACCTCGGCTTCGACGAGAGCGGTTTTATCGGTTGCTGCGTGCACTTGATTGATTGCCATCGGTGTTCTCCTTAACACGTCAAAAATGGCGGGGCTGGCGTGACAGACAAGCCGTCTGAATGCCCATCGCCTGAGCGATGTACCGCGCCTTGATCAAGATCCATCCTGATATCAACGCCATCGGGTCAAGCTCAAATACTTACTCAATGTCTTTGATATCTTCGACCAAGCCACAAACGTAGACGCTTGCAGGATTGGCTGCATCGAGAAGTGACCAACGGTCTCTGCGCGCAGGAAAAAGAAGGGATAGGAGGAATTGACGAGGCGCCAGTTAAAAATGGCGATCCGAAACAAACAAGGGTTTGCCTCAGCTTTCGCTCGCAAACCCTTGATTTTAGATGGTGCCCGAAGCCGGAATCGAACCGGCACGCCCTTACGAGCGGGGGATTTTAAGTCCCATGCGTCTACCAGTTTCGCCATTCGGGCGGTAGCGCTGTTGTAGTGCTCAAATCAATCGACCAGGGAATCTGTCTGTGTTGAGCCTTTGAAGCAGAGCGGGAAATATATACATCACGTCCCGGTGAAGCAAGTTCACAGTGGCTGATTTCAAGACTTAATCTTGCAGCGCACTGAAAATAAAAAAGCTCCGTAAATCATGGATCTACGGAGCTTGTTTATAGTGGAGGCCGAGGTCGGAATCGAACCGGCGTAGGTGGATTTGCAATCCACTGCATAACCATTTTGCTACTCGGCCTCAAACGATCGCTGTTTAGTAGCACAACAACAACCGCGTACAAACCTGGAGCGGGAAACGAGACTCGAACTCGCGACCCCGACCTTGGCAAGGTCGTGCTCTACCAACTGAGCTATTCCCGCTTGGTGTGGCGCATTCTATAGATTTCAGATGCCCCGTCAACCCTTTGATTCAAAAAAGTTTTATTTCTTTTCAACGTCGGTTTTCAGATGCGGCCAGGCGGCACGCAGGTATTGAACCATCGACCACAATGTCAGGCCTGCCGAGATCATCAGCAAGGAGTAGCCCAGCAAGACCCAGAAGCTGAAATCGCGGGGATTGGCCAGCAGGATCACCAGCGCCAGCATCTGCGCTGCGGTTTTCCACTTGCCGAGATTGGAAACTGCTACATGAGCGCGGGCACCGAGTTCGGCCATCCACTCACGCAAGGCCGATACGACAATCTCGCGGCCGATGATGACGGCTGCGGGAAGTGTCAGCCACAAATTGCCGTGTTCCTGGACCAGCAGTACCAAAGCGACTGCCACCATCAGTTTGTCGGCAACCGGATCGAGAAACGCGCCGAACGGCGTGCTTTGTTCAAGGCGGCGGGCCAGATAGCCATCCAGCCAGTCAGTTGCCGCCGCAAAGGCGAATACCGAAGCGGAGGCCATGTAGCTCCACTGGTAAGGCAGGTAAAACAGCAAAATGAAGATCGGGATGAGCAGGACGCGGAGAACGGTAATCAGATTAGGGATATTCATCGGCACAACTGGCTACGAGGTGAGTTGGCATTCTACTCGCTATGCAGGTTTGCATAAATCGACTCTGCGAGCTTTTTACTGATCCCCGGTGCTTTGGCGATCTCTTCGATGCTTGCACGAGACAGCTCCTGCAATCCACCAAAATGTTTCAACAAGTCCCGACGTCGGGTCGGCCCGACACCCGCAACGCCTTCCAGCGTCGAGGTGCGGCGGGTCTTGCCGCGCCGCGCACGGTGGCCGGTAATTGCGAAGCGGTGAGCTTCGTCACGAATCTGCTGAATCAGGTGCAGTGCCGGTGAATCACCACGCAGGGTGAACTCATGGGCGGCATCATTAAGATACAAAGTTTCAAAGCCGGCCTTGCGTGTTGCGCCCTTGGCCACACCCAGCAGGATCAGATCCGGCACTGCCAGCTCGTTGAGCACGTCACGGGCCATCGACAATTGTCCCTTGCCACCGTCCACCAGCAGAATGTCCGGCAGCTTGCCCTCCCCGTCCTTCAGTTTGCTGAAGCGCCGAGTCAACGCCTGGTGCATGGCCGCATAGTCATCGCCCGCGGTGATGCCTTCAATGTTGTAACGACGATAGTCGGATTTGATCGCGCCTTCCGGGCCGAACACGACACAGGATGCGACGGTGGCCTCACCACTGGAGTGACTGATGTCATAGCACTCAAGACGCTGCGGCGGCTCATCCAGGTTCAGCACTTCAGCCAGCGCATCGAAGCGCGCAGCCGTGTGTTGACGGTTGGCCAGGCGTGCGCCCAGCGCTTGCTCGGCATTGGTGACCGCCAACTGCTGCCAGCGCGCCCGAGTGCCACGCACCCGAAGGCTGACGGTCAATTCACGACCGCGCAACTCGTGGATGGCTTCGATCAAGGCCGTGGCATCTTCAGGCACCACGTTGACGATCAGTTCGCTCGGCAAGTCGCGCTCCGGACTGCTGATGTAGTACTGACCGAGGAACGCCGCCATGACTTCGGCAACTTCCTCCTCGATACCCACCTGCGGAAAAAAGTTCTTGCTGCCCAATACACGACCGCCACGCACGCTGATCAAATGAACGCAAGCGCCGCCCGGGTTGACGAAGGCTGCAATGACATCGATGTCGCCCGTGCCGCCTTCCATGCTTTGCTGATCCTGGACCCGGCGCAGCAAGGCAATCTGGTCACGCAACTCGGCGGCGCGCTCGAACTCCAGATTGATCGCCGCCTCTTCCATCGCGGTTGACAACTCATTGGTCAGAGCGTGACTGCGCCCCTCGAGAAACATCACTGAATGGCGCACATCCTCGGCGTAGACCTCAGGTTCCACCAGGCCGACACAAGGCGCCTTGCAACGCTTGATCTGATATTGAAGACACGGGCGCGTGCGATTCTTGTAGTAACTGTCTTCGCACTGACGGACGAAAAAGGTCTTTTGCAAGAGGCTGAGACTTTCGCGAATCGCCCCGGCGCTCGGGTACGGGCCGAAATACTTGCCCTTGGCCTTCTTCGCGCCACGGTGGATGCTCAGACGTGGGAATTGGCCATCAGACAGAAAGACATAGGGATAGGACTTATCGTCGCGCAACAGAATGTTGTACGGCGGCCGCCACTCCTTGATCAGCGTCTGTTCAAGCAGCAACGCCTCGGTTTCGTTGGCGGTGATGGTCGTTTCGACCTGCGCGATACGCCCGACCAGCGCAGCGGTTTTCGGCGCCAGCCCGGTCTTGCGAAAATAGCTGGCAAGGCGCTTCTTGAGGTTCTTGGCCTTGCCGACATACAGCAGGCGCGCCTCGCTGTCGAACATGCGATAGACGCCGGGACGCCCACTGACTGTCGCCAGAAAGGCGCCGGAATCGAATGTTTCAGTCATGATCAGGCGCTGGCATCAACCATGCCGTGGCGTACTGCCAACAGCGTCAGCTCTACGTCGCTGCTGATCGACAGCTTTTCGAAGATCCGATAGCGATATGTGTTCACCGTTTTCGGCGACAAGCAGAGTTTATCGGAGATGATCTGCACCTTTTGGCAGCCGACAATCATCAACGCAATCTGGATTTCCCGTTCAGACAAGGCGTCGAAAGGTGAATCGTTGGTTGGCTGGAACGATTTGATCGCCAGTTGCTGGGCAATCTGCGGGCTGATGTAACGCTGCCCGGCAAATACCAGGCGAATCGCCTGAACCATCTCCGGCAACCCAGCGCCCTTGGTCAGGTAGCCGGCGGCGCCTGCCTGCAACAGACGTGTAGGAAACGGATCCTCCTCACACACCGTGACAGCGACAACCTTGATGTCCGGATGACTGCGCAACAGCTTGCGCGTAGCCTCGAGACCACCGATACCGGGCATCTTGACGTCCATCAGGACCACATCGGGTTTCAACTCACGAGCCTTGATCAGGGACTCTTCCCCGGACTCGGCCTGTCCAACCACCTGCAAGCCATCGATATCGGCCAGCATCCGTGTAATGCCTGTACGAACGAGATCATGGTCATCGACCACTAGCACCCTAATCAAGCAGACACCTCGCGATATGGTCTTATTGGGATGCCCGACACCTTAGCAAAAAGTGCCGGTCAGACCTAGCGGCAAGCGTCATTTAAAAAGTTTCAATTCATCATCGAGGGCTTGCCGGCCGTGGGTTTCAGAGCACAGGTGTACCGAAATCGAGCTGCATCCTCAGGAAACACTCGTCCTCGCCGCATACCTTGAAGCCTTTTCTCTCATACAGACTTTGTGCCGGATTATTTTTGAATACTGTCAATCGCAGTGCCGGGAGTTTTTCGCTGCAAGCCAGAGCGACAACCTGATCAATCGCCCAGGATCCTGCGCCCTGCCTGCGAGAGGCCCCGGCTATTTGCAGCTCGCGTATGTACAAGGCCCGGCGATCGCGACTGAGACTGAAAAAACCCACAGGAATTTCAGCAAGAAGGATCAGCCAGCTGTCACGGCCATCCCAGGCAACGTCGAACGCTTGGTCTTGCCACAGCAGATCGTGGCCAATGTAATAGCGCAGCATGTTCTGGCACGTCAGCTCTCGGGCGAACGCCCGATCTGCCGGTTCGGCGCGACGCAACCGGTAAGTCATTGCCCCGCCGCCACGGGTATTACCCGCCCCTGCCACTCGCCGGCATCACGCCGGGCAATAACCAACACTTCACCCGACCCTTGCGCAGCCACCACCAGCGATCCGCTTTCAGACCAGACTGCACTGCGCCCCGCCGATTGCCATCCACCCGTGAGTCCGGCGTGATTGGCCATCAGCACCGCCATTGAGTGGTTTTGGGCATAGCCCTGCAGTATTGCGCTATCCACGCCATAACCTTTCTCGCCAATCAGCACGCCTGCTGCGTACAGGTCAGCGCCAAACTCGGCAGCCGCTGCCGCGTGACTGGCGCGGGAAAAGTCAGCGCAAACCGCCAGCGCGACGGTATCGCCGCCTATGCGCAAGGACGAACCACCAGCACCTGGGGCGTAGAAGAGCTCTTCGCCACTGTGCAGATGTTGTTTGCTGTAAACCTCAAGAGAACCATCCCTGCCTAATGTCAGCGCGCCGATCAATACCTTCGAACTGTCCTTATGGCGAATCGGCATGCCGACGACAGCGGTGAGAACCAGCTCGCGAGCGCAATCGCGCAACGGTTGCAGCACAGCATCCTGCGGATCGATTGCCAGGTCTGCGGCCATCTGGCCTTCGTAGCCTGTCAGCGACAGTTCCGGGAACACCAGCAGCTCGACGCCCTGCTCCGCCGCCACGGCCATGAAGCGCAAATGACGGGCGATGTTCGCCGCCAGATCACCGGCAACGGAAAACGATTGGGCTGCTGCGATGGTGAACGTCGCCATTATTCATCCTTGGGGTTGCGCAAAATCTCAGTGTGTCACAACGTCTGAGGCACTAGAACGATAGGTAACGCCTTGAATGAGCGATAGCAATTTCTGATTGCTCAGGCGTACGGGCCTCTAGTAAGCTCGGCGCATTCATCGGAGACAGATCATGTTCAACGCCCTCTCACAGCTTCGTTCCGCCAGCGTCCTGCGCTCGGTTGCGGCTGTCCGGGCGAATGGCGTTTGCGCTCCAGCGAGCTTTTATTTTGGGTATTGGTTTAGCCACTGGCGCGCCTGATACCCACACGGCGCCCATGAAAACGGGTCGCCTACCAGAGAATTCTCAACCCCCGGTCGGCCTCCCGACCGGGGGTTTTGCTTTTTCAGGCCCGAATTTTTCAGCAACACACCAGACACTTTGAGGAATCAACACATGAACTACGCCACTTATTACCGTTACGACACTTTTACAGCCTGGCGATTTAGCAGCCTCCGCTCGGGACAGCCTGCCGCCTCCGATCGGTCACCCACAGGTGGCAAGCACACACACGCAGCCAATCCGGCCAATTGTCGAACACCCCAGTAGGGCCGAGTGAGCGGGAAGCACCCGCCGCCAGCCCAGGAATCCCGAATATGAACTCGTCTGTTTCTGCTCTGCCACTGACCACCCTTGATTCTGCCAACGAAGCACTGACCCTGCGCCTGCCCAGCGCGTTGCAGCTCAAACAGCAATTGCCCCTAAGCAATGCCCTCGCCCAGCAAGTCGCAGCCCACCGCCAGGCGGTTCGCGCGATTCTCAATGGCGAAGACCATCGCCTGCTGGTCGTCGTCGGCCCTTGCTCGATTCATGACCCGCGCTCCGCACTCGAATACGCCGAAAAACTTTCCCGGCTGGCCCATGAGGTCAGCGACGAGATGCTGCTGGTAATGCGCGCCTACATCGAAAAACCCCGCACCACCGTTGGCTGGAAAGGTCTGGCCTACGACCCGCATCTGGACGGCAGCGATGACATGGCTGCCGGCCTGACCCTGTCGCGCGAATTGATGATCGAGATGATCCGTCTGGGCCTGCCCATCGCCACCGAGCTGCTACAGCCGATGGCCGCCGGCTACTTCGACGATCTGCTCAGCTGGGTTGCCATCGGTGCACGCACCACCGAATCGCAGATCCACCGGGAAATGGCCAGCGGCCTGAACATGCCTGTTGGCTTCAAGAACGGCACCGACGGTGGCGTAACCGTAGCCGTCGATGCCATGCGCTCGGCAGCCCACCCGCATCGACACTTTGGCGTCGACAGTCAAGGGCACCCGGCGATCATTCAGACACCGGGCAACCCCGATACGCACCTGGTACTGCGCGGTGGTCATCAAGGCCCCAACTACGATCGCGAAAGCGTCGCCCGGGTACATGCAGACCTGAACCGCCTGAAGATTCCTAGCCGCATCATGGTCGACTGCAGCCACGCCAACAGCGGCAAGGACCCATTGCGCCAGCCCGACGTGTTCAACGCGGTTCTCGAACAACGCCTGCTGGGCGATCGTTCCTTGATCGGCATGATGATTGAGTCCCATCTGTTCGAGGGCTGCCAGCCTTTGAGCCCTGCCCTGCGTTATGGCATATCGGTCACCGATGGTTGCCTGGGGTTCAGCGCGACGGAGCAGTTGCTGTCGAATGCCGCCAAGCGACTTCGAGCCTGATGAACCGAGCAGCCTTTGCGGGCTTATCAAAATCCCGCAAAGGCTGAATCATTGCTCAGCCTTCACCACCGGGTTATGCCCGCACCCGAATGCGGGTTATCTCGGAAGCCTGGCTGACATCATCCAGCCGCTCCACCGAATACGACACCTGCACCACAGTTTCCCGATGTTCCCGCCAGAAACGGTAAGGCACGATGAATACCAAGGGCTGGCCTGCAGTTTCCCGGGTGATGTCCCGGTCATCGCGATGACTGAAATACTCACCATCGCATTTCAAGTAAACCAGCTCCCCCTGCTCGGCCTGAGCATTGCCGATCACCACGGTAATGCCATCCTCGGCATCTGCTACCTCCAGCTCACCATCTTGCGCTTCCAGTACCTGCGGAGCTGCGAGATCGCCTCGCATCAATGGCGCGATCAGAATTCGCGAGCTTGCAGAGTTCCTCACCTGCGCCGACCTTGATTCCACCCGGTAGCTGACGCTCACCTCCTGCATACGATGAGGGGCGATGCGATCTGCGGGTATCCAGAAAGACAGCGCTTCGCCGACAGCAAACTGCTCCACGAGCAACACATCATTGATCACCGGCAGTCCCTCAACCCCTTGCCACGACAGTGTGACCCGGTCCCCGACAGCCATCCGGGCGTAAGGTCGCACGATAACGCCAGTGCCCTGCGGAACACGGGCTGGATCGAGCGTCCCGCCCACCGTCTCTTCAAGAATCGGAGCCAGCAGATCGGGTTCCGGATCACCCACATTCAGCTGCAAACGACTGGATGACACCGGCTTTGCCAGCGCAGCGCTGTACAGCGTCCAGTAAAGCTCAAGCGAGCCGCGCTCCAGCGCTGCAATATGCAAACCCTTTACGACAAAGACGAGTTCCTGACCCACCTGGCTTTCACTGACCGCACGTGTGGTTTCGTGAATATAGGGCGATCCTTCGTCATCCAGTCCTTGCCAGCTCAGTACAAGTTTGTCGCCGCACAACATGTTCGGGTAAGGCGCCACCCTGACGAATGCGTTGTCCAGTGAGGGATCAAGCATTCCGCCCTCCATGACCTCGAGCATCGGAGCAGGCAGCCGCGAGTCTGGGGAGGATGCCGCTGCAGGCGCGAGTCGATAGCAGAATTCGAAGTTTTCGCCGTCCACCTTCAAACTCAGAAGACCGCGGCCAGCGGACTCATCCACTACAGGCAAGATATTTGACGCTGGCGCCACAGAAGAGCCGCCATTGGCTTCGTATATAGACATTCGTAGCTCCATTCCTTGGATAAAAACGCCGCCATTAAGGCAGCGTCGAACGAAATCCATTGAACACCATCCAGCGATCGGCGGAAGTCAGCACAACGCCTTCCATCGGCAGGGTAAATACACCGCATGACGTAGGCTTACGAAGCAGAATCCAGCGATACCGGGCAAAAGATTGCCAAATGTTCCGACTACCCTCTCAAGCAGAAGCGAATATTCGTACCGCTTTTGGTCCAGTTTCCTTTCAGTACCGAGGAGTTTTCAGACATCGCCGACCCGCAGGCCTGTTTTACAGTGGCACGCATAAACCACTGACAAGCATCTGCAAAAGAGGCAGGAACATGCAACGGAATGCGACAACCCGCTACCCCATCCTTTTGGTCCATGGCCTGTTCGGGTTTGACCGTATCGGCCATTTCGAGCTTTTTCATGATGTCAAGCAAGCCCTGAGGGAAGCAGGCGGGCAAGTGTTTGTGCCGCAGGTGTCCGCAACCCATGACAACGAAGTTCGCGGCCAGCAATTGATGTTCCAGATCGAACGCGTTCTGCTAGGCACCGGCGCCGGTAAAGTCAACCTGATCGGACATAGCCAGGGCGCGCTGGCATGCCGTTATGCCGCTGCGCTCGCGCCGGAGAAAGTCGCCTCGGTGACATCGGTCAGCGGCCCCAATCACGGCTCGGAACTGGCTGACGCCTTACGCCTGGCGCTGATTCCGGGGGGCCTGCCGGAGCAGGTGGCGGAGCACGCTGCGACACAGTTTGCGCGATTCCTATCGCTGCTCAGCGGTCAACCGGGTCTGCCGCAGAACGCCGTAGCCGCACTCAATGCCCTGACGACTGCGGACGTCGGGCAATTCAACCAAAAATACCCGCAAGGCCTGCCTGCGACCTGGGGCGGTCAGGGTGCGGAGCGGGTCAACGGCGTTCACTATTATTCCTGGAGCGGCACGCTGCAAGACGATTTGCTACAGACACTCGATCCAGTGCATGCCGTCTGCCGGGCATTGGCGGGCCATTTTGTCACCGAGGCCGGGCAGAATGATGGTTTCGTCGGCCGCTACAGCTCACATCTGGGCCGGGTCATCCGCTCCGACTACCCCCTCAATCATCTCGCCAGCCTGCGTCGGCCAGACGGCTTGAGCAAACCCGGTCTTGATTCCATCGGACTCTATGTCGAGCACGCGATGCGCCTGAAGGCCGCGCAACTGTAGATGTGCGTCAATGTACCAAGTGGAACTTTGCCGAGAAATCGCTTACTGAATCCGGTAGGCTCCACACTTTACTGAAATAGATTGGAGAATTTCCCCATGGCTAAAGCCACTGCCCGCCACATCCTGGTTTCCAGCGAAGACAAGTGCAACGAACTCAAGGCCCAGATCGAAGGCGGTGCTGATTTCGCCGAAGTCGCCAAGGCCAACTCCACCTGCCCGTCCAGCCGTCAGGGCGGCGACCTGGGTTCGTTCGGTCCTGGCCAGATGGTCAAGGAATTCGACACCGTGGTCTTCAGCGCACCGATCAACGTCGTGCAAGGTCCGGTGAAGACCCAGTTCGGTTATCACCTGCTTGAAGTCACCAGCCGTCAGGACTGATCCCGCGTCCGGTCTGCTGTGCAACGGCCCGCCTTTTGGTGGGCCGTTGTGTTTTGGTTACAGGATACGGCTGGCGACTGACGCGCCGCTCGCGTACAAATTGCGCTTATCGATCACCCGGCTTTAAGGCTGACAATGCGACTGGCTTTCCCGACTTTGCTGTTCACTGCCGTGGCCCTGCTGTTGGGCGCCGCCGGTGTGGACGCTACCCCGCAACACGCGTTGACCGTCTATGGCGAACCGGCCAAATACCCGGCCGGTTTCAGCCACTTCGACTACACCAATCCGCAGGCGCCCAAGGGTGGCACCATGCGTCGCTCGGCGATAGAGATCGGGCATTTCGATCACATCCTGCCTTATATAGACAAGGGCATCGGCGTCACCCAGATCGACGGCATGCTCTATTCGCCGCTGGCCCAGCGCTCGATGGACGAGCCCTACACGGTCTACGGCCTGGTGGCGCAAAAGATGGAGCGCTCGGAGGATGGCCTGTCGCTGCGCTTCTTCATCAATCCCCAGGCGCGTTTCGCCGACGGCAAGCCGATCACTGCCGAAGACGTGCGCTACACCTATGACTTGCTGATGACCCAGGGCAGCCTGCGCTATCGCACGCAGTTCGCCGACGTCAAAGGCGTCGAAGTGGAAGCGCCGCTGACCGTGCGTTTCGATTTCAAGAGCAATGAGAACCGCACCTTGCCGCTGGACATCGCCACCCTGCCGGTATTCCCCGAGCACTGGTGGAAAACCCGCGACTTCGCTGGCGGCGGTGGCTATGAACCACCACTGGGCAGCGGCCCGTATCGGGTCGGCAAGGTTGACTCCGGGCGCAGCATCACCTTTGAGCGCAACCCCGATTGGTGGGGCAAGGATCTGCCGGTCAGTCGCGGCCTGTATAACTTCGATCACTTCAGCATCGAGTATTTCGGCGACACCGATGTCGCACGCCAGGTATTGCGCGGCGGTGCCTATGACTACAACCGTGAGTTTTCCGCCACCGGCTATTCGATCGGTTACGACAGCCCTGCGCTGAGTGACGGACGTTTGCAGAAAGCCCACCTGGCCACCGAGGCCCCGCAATCGGCTCAGGGGTTCGTGTTCAACCTGCAGAAACCGATGTTCCAGGATCGTCGGGTGCGCCAAGCGCTGGCGATGCTCTGGGATTTCGAATGGAGCAACCGGCAGATGATGCGCAACATGTACATCCGCCAGCAGAGCTATTTCTCCAATACCGCGCTGGCAGCCCGCGAGCTGCCGGATGCCGCCGAACTGAAAATCCTCGAGCCGTTGCGCGGGCAGGTTCCCGACGAGGTATTCACCCAAGTCTTCGAGGCGCCGAAAACCGATGGCAGCGGGCTGATCCGCGACAAGCAACTGCAAGCCCTTGAACTGCTCGAACAGGCTGGCTGGAAACCCGAGGGCGACCAACTGGTCAACGCCGAAGGCGAACCGTTGAGTTTCACCTTTCTGGTCAGCCAGAACGGCATGGATCGCCTGCTCCTGCCTTACAAACGCACGCTGAAACAGATCGGCATCGACCTGAATATCCGCCGCATCGACTCCTCGCAATACGTCAATCGCCTGATGAGCCGCGACTACGACATGATTGTCACCGGCTACCCGGTCAGCACGTCTCCGGGTGGCGAGTTGCTCAATTACTTCGGCTCGATATCGGCCAACGACCCCGGCGCCAACAACTACATGGTGCTGAAAAACCCGGCGGTCGACACATTGATCAACGGCCTGATCCGCGCCTCGACCCAGAGCGACATGCTGCACTACGCCCACGCGCTGGACCGGGTGTTGCAATGGAACTACTACTGGATTCCCAACTATTACCCGCCGGGCACCTCCACCGTCTGGTGGAACCGTTTCGGCATGCCGGCGATCCAGGCCAGCAATGACGAAGCCATCGAGAGCTGGTGGGAAATCAGCAGCACGCCGTTGACCAACCAGCAGATGACCGCCGAGAAAATCGGGCGTGGCAGACCCGGAGGACCGCATTGATGTGGGCTTACATTCTGCGGCGCCTGCTGCTGATCATTCCAACGCTGGTGATCATCCTGCTGGTCAATTTCGTGATCATTCAGGCGGCACCCGGCGGCCCGGTCGAACAGGCCATCGCCCATCTGCAAGGCATCGGTGGAGCGAGTGTCGGCGGCAGTTCCAGCGAAACCATGAGCAATACCTCGCGCGCCAGCCGCGGTCTCGATCCGCAACTGATCAAGGACATCGAAAAGCAATACGGTTTCGACAAACCGGCGCATGAGCGCCTGTGGCTGATGCTCAAGAACTACGCGCAGCTGGACTTCGGCAAAAGTTTTTTCCGCGGCGCGACGGTCACCGATCTGATTCTGGAAAAAATGCCGGTGACCATTTCCCTCGGCTTGTGGGCGACGCTGATCACCTATCTGGTGTCGATCCCGCTGGGCATCCGCAAAGCGGTGCATCACGGCAGCCATTTCGACATCTGGAGCAGCACCGCAATCATCATCGGCTATGCGATGCCGGCGTTTCTGTTTGCGATGTTTCTGATCGTGGTGTTTGCCGGTGGCACCTCATTGAATTGGTTTCCGGTGCGCGGACTGGTCTCGGACAACTTCGAATCGCTGTCGACGCTGGGCAAGATTGCCGATTACTTCTGGCACCTGGTGTTGCCGGTGACGGCGCTGGTGATCG
Organism: Pseudomonas sp. B21-051; assembly: GCF_024748795.1. Classification (NCBI taxonomy): domain Bacteria; kingdom Pseudomonadati; phylum Pseudomonadota; class Gammaproteobacteria; order Pseudomonadales; family Pseudomonadaceae; genus Pseudomonas; species Pseudomonas sp. B21-051. The sequence continues at coordinate 2,759,001 of NZ_CP087166.1, read as the reverse complement.
GCGGTTTCGCCACGCTGACGATCCTCACCAAGAACTCGTTCCTCAATGAAATCACCCGTCAGTATGTGGTCACCGCCCGCGCCAAAGGCCTGAGCGAACGACGCGTGCTTTACGGCCATGTATTCCGCAACGCGATGCTGCTGGTGGTCTCGGGGATTCCGCAGGCGTTCATCAGTGTGTTCTTTGCCGGCTCACTGTTGATCGAAGTGATCTTCTCCCTCGACGGTCTCGGCCGAATGAGCTACGAAGCGGCGGTTTCCCGGGACTATCCGGTGGTGTTCGGCTCACTGTTCATCTTCACCCTGTTCGGCCTTCTGATAAAACTGATCGGCGACTTGTGCTACACCCTGGTCGATCCGCGTATCGACTTCGCCGCGAGGAACGCCTGATGTTCAAGCTCTCGCCTCTGGGCCGTCGCCGTTTTGCGCGTTTCAAGAAAAACCGCCGAGGCTGGTGGTCGATGTGGCTGTTTATCGGACTGTTCCTGGTGACGCTGGGCGGTGAACTGATCGCCAACGACAAGCCGCTGGTGGTCAGCTATCAGAACCAGCTCTACTTCCCGGTCTTCAAGCGCTACACCGAGCAGGAATTTGGCGGGCAACTGCCGTTCCAGGCCGATTACCGCAGTGACTATGTGCAGAACCTGATCCGCAAGGACGGTGGCTGGCTGCTGTTCCCGCCGATCCCGTTCAGCGATGACACGCCCAACTACGACCTCAATCAGCCTGCGCCGAGCCCGCCCTCAAAGGTCAACTGGCTCGGCACCGACGATCAGGCGCGTGATGTATTGGCGCGGGTGATTTTCGGTGCCCGGGTATCGATCCTGTTTGCCCTGATGCTGACCGCCGTCAGCGCGCTGATCGGCATCGCGGCCGGTGCCCTGCAAGGCTATTACGGCGGTTGGGTCGATCTGCTCGGGCAACGTTTGCTGGAGGTCTGGAGCGGATTGCCGGTGCTGTACCTGCTGATTATTCTGTCCGGTTTCGTCGAGCCGAATTTCTGGTGGCTGCTGGGGATCATGGCGCTGTTTTCATGGCTGGCGCTGGTAGATGTGGTGCGCGCCGAGTTCCTGCGCGGGCGTAATCTGGAATACGTCAAAGCGGCGCGCGCGTTGGGCCTGAGCGACCGCAAGGTGATTTTCCGGCACATCCTGCCCAATGCGATGAACGCGACGCTGAGTTATCTGCCGTTCATTCTGACCGGGGCGATTTCCACCCTCACCGCTCTCGACTTCCTCGGTTTCGGCATGCCCGCCGGCAGTGCCTCGCTGGGCGAGCTGATCGGCCAGGGCAAGCAGAACCTGCAAGCGCCGTGGCTCGGACTGACGGCGTTTTTCACCCTGGCGCTGATTCTTTCTTTACTGGTGTTCATCGGCGAAGCGTTACGTGACGCATTCGACCCTCGATCCTGAAGTGTGACCATGACTGATAACCTGATCGAAATCCGCGACCTGAACGTTGCCTTCCATGGCCAGCCGGCGGTGCGCAACCTGTGCCTGGACATCCGCCCCGGCGAGTGCCTGGCGCTGGTCGGCGAGTCGGGCTCGGGCAAATCGGTGACCGCGCATTCAATCCTGCAGTTGCTCCCCGAAGGCGATGCGCAAACCAGCGGCAGTATTCGCTATCGCGGTCAGGAACTGCTCGGCGCCGATCCGAAAGTGCTGCGTGAACTACGCGGCAACCGCATCGCGATGATCTTCCAGGAACCGATGACCTCGCTCAATCCGCTGCACACCATCGAAAAGCAGATCGGCGAAACCCTGCTGGTACATCGCGGCTTGGGCAGTAAGGCGGCGCAACAGCGCATCCTTGAACTGCTGGAACTGGTGGGCATTCAGAAACCCAAAGAGCGCCTCAAGGCCTATCCGCATCAACTGTCCGGCGGCCAGCGGCAACGGGTGATGATTGCCATGGCCCTGGCTTGCGAGCCGGAACTGCTGATCGCCGACGAGCCAACCACGGCCCTGGATGTGACGGTGCAGCGCAAGATCCTGCTGCTGCTCAAATCCTTGCAACAACGCTTGGGCATGTCGCTGCTGCTGATCAGTCACGACCTCAATCTGGTGCGCAGCATCGCGCAACGGGTGTGCGTGATGAAGGCTGGCGAAATCGTCGAGCAAGCCCCGTGCGAAACCCTGTTTACCGAGCCAAAGCATCCTTACAGCTGCGTGCTGCTCAACGCCGAGCCGGAAGGCGAAGCCCTGCCACGGGACGAACGCGAGAACGTGCTGCAGGTGGATGATTTGCGCGTCGAGTTCGTCGTCGGTGGCGGGCTGTTCCAGCGCAAACAATATTTGCGCGCGGTGGACGGCATCAGCCTGAATATCCAGCGCGGCAAAACCCTGGGCATTGTCGGTGAGTCCGGTTCGGGCAAGTCGACCCTGGGTCAGGCGATTCTTCGGTTGCTCGATTCCGAGGGCAGTATCCGTTTTCAGGGCACCGCCCTCGATGGCCTCGATCAGAAGCAATTGCGACCGTGGCGTCGGCAGATGCAGGTGGTGTTTCAGGACCCGTTCGGCAGCCTCAGTCCACGGATGTCCGTGGCGCAGATCATCAGCGAAGGGCTGGAGGTACACTGTCAGTCCAGCGCCGAAGAGTGCGATGCACAGGTGATCCGTGTACTCAAGGAAGTTGGCCTGGATCCGGAAAGCCGTCATCGCTACCCGCACGAATTTTCCGGTGGTCAGCGCCAGCGCATCGCCATCGCCCGCGCGCTGGTGCTGAAACCGGCGCTGATCCTGCTCGACGAGCCGACCTCGGCCCTCGACCGTACCGTGCAGAAACAAGTGGTCGCCCTGCTCCGCGATCTTCAGGAAAAACACGGCCTGACCTACCTGTTCATCAGCCACGACCTGGCGGTGGTGCGGGCGCTGGCGCATGACATGATCGTGATCAAGGACGGCAAGGTGGTTGAGCGCGGTGCCAGCCATGAGGTGTTCGACTCGCCGCAGCATCCTTACACCAAAGAGCTGTTGGCGGCGGCGCATCCAGGGTAGGCATAATCGGCGCTTGCCTTGATACCGAGTCGCAACATTCGCGAGCAGGCTCGCTCCCACAGGGGAACGCATTCCAAAATGTGGGAGCGAGCTTGCTCGCGAAGAGGCCCGAACAGACAATCCAAATTCCGGATCCGCCAACCCATGAACACCACCGAAAGCCTCAAGGACTACCAACGCGTGCGCACGCTGGCGATCCGTTCGCTGTTCGAGATCATCGAGCAGTCCAGCGAAGGCACGGTGATTGTCGATCGTGATGCGAACATCGTCTGGATGAACGAGCGTTATGCCCGGCGTTTTGGGCTGGAGTCGGCGAAAAAAGCCATCGGCAAACCCTGCGAAAGCGTGATCCCCGGCAGCCTGCTGCGTGAAGTGGTGCGCACCGGCCGACCGATCCTGCTGGACATGCAGGACACGCCGAAAGAGCCGCTGGTGGTGATGCGCCTGCCGATCCACGACGACGCCGGGGCGGTGATCGGCGCCATCGGTTTTGCCCTGTTCGATGAATTGCGCAGCCTGTCGCCGATGCTCAAGCGCTACCTGAGCATGCAGGAAGAACTGGCCTCGACCCGCTCGCTGCTGCGGGCGCGGCAGACCAAATACAACTTCGCCCATTTCATTGGCACCAGCAGTGCCAGCCTCGAAGTCAAACGCCGCGCCCGCCGCAGTGCCAGCGCCGAATCCCCGGTGTTGCTGCTTGGTGAAACCGGCACCGGCAAGGAGTTGCTGGCTCAGGCGATTCACAGCGCTTCGCCACGGGCGCACAAGGCGTTCGTCAGCATCAACAGCGCGGCCATTCCCGAAGCGCTGCTGGAAGCCGAATTCTTCGGTACTGCCCCCGGTGCGTTTACCGGCGCCGACCGCAAGGGTCGCACCGGCAAGTTACAGATCGCTCAGGGCGGTACGCTGTTTCTCGATGAGATCGGCGACATGCCGTTGCCGCTGCAAAGCAAACTGCTGCGGGTGCTGCAGGAAAAGGAGTTCGAGCCGGTTGGCTCCAACGACGTGATCCAGAGCGATGTGCGAGTGATCGCCGCGACTTCGACCGATCTGCAAGCCGCGATCAAGCGCGGTGAGTTCCGCGCCGACCTGTATTACCGACTTAACGTGCTGCCGATCCAGGTGCCGCCGCTGCGCGAACGTCTCGACGATCTGCCGGCACTCAGCGAGGCGATTCTTGAAGAACTGCGCAGTCAGCATGAGCTGAGTCGCGCAGCGCTGGATCTGCTCGGGCAACATGCGTGGCCGGGAAACATCCGCGAGTTGCGCAACGTGTTGGAACGCGCGGCGCTGCTCAGCGATGACCTAATCCTCACCGAAGAGGACATTCGCGCGGCCATCGGCACCTTTACCCCGGTTGAGCGCCCGTCGGTGCCGATGCTGGAACCGTTGGCGGAAGAGACTTTCGCCCAGGCGCGGCAGCGGTTTGACCGGCAGCTGATCCAGTCTGCCCTCGCGCAATGTGCGGGCAAAGTACCGGTGGCGGCGGCTCGGCTGGGGTTGGGGCGGTCGACTTTGTACAAGAAGATGTTGGCCTTGGGCATCGCCGAGTCTCAATAAAGAGATTTAGTCTCACTGGCGAGACATTCACTTCAAGATCAAAAGATCGCAGCCTTCGGCAGCTCCTACATGGGATTTCCGTATTAACCCTGTAGGAGCTGCCGAAGGCTGCGATCTTTTCGCCTCAAAAAGGTCTCACTATCGAGACAACCCTGCAGACACCTGACCGAAAACTCCAGTAAAACCCTTATATTTCAATACCTTGAATATCTGGCACAGATCTCGCTAAAGCCTCTTCCTACACCCGCAACACCCACAAAAATAACAATCCCTGGAGACACTCCATGAGTGTGATCATTGCCTTGGCAGCCCTTGCGCTGCTGATGCTCGCCGCCTACCGTGGCTACAGCGTCATCCTCTTCGCCCCGATTGCCGCCCTCGGCGCTGTCCTGCTGACCGACCCCTCTGCCGTTGCCCCTGCCTTCACCGGGGTGTTCATGGAGAAAATGGTCGGTTTCATCAAACTGTATTTTCCGGTGTTCCTGCTCGGTGCCGTGTTCGGCAAGTTGATCGAATTGTCGGGGTTCTCCCGTTCGATCGTGGCGGCGGCGATTCGCTTGCTCGGCACCCGTCAGGCGATGCTGGTGATCGTGCTGGTTTGCGCCCTGCTCACCTACGGCGGCGTGTCGTTGTTCGTGGTGGTGTTTGCGGTGTATCCGTTTGCCGCCGAAATGTTCCGCCAGAGCAATATCCCCAAGCGCCTGATCCCGGCGACCATCGCCCTCGGCGCGTTCTCGTTCACCATGGACGCCCTGCCCGGCACGCCGCAGATCCAGAACATCATCCCCAGCACCTTCTTCAACACCACCGCGTGGGCCGCGCCGTGGCTGGGGGTGATCGGCACGATTTTCGTGTTCTGCGCCGGCATGCTGTTCCTGCAGCGCCAACGCAACAAAGCGCAGCGTGCCGGCGAAGGTTATGGCACCGAGCTGCGTAACGAGCCGGAAACCGCCGAAGACCTGAAGCTGCCGAACCCATGGCTCGCCCTGTCGCCGCTGCTGGCGGTGGGCATCATGAACCTGCTGTTCACCCAGTGGATTCCGCAGTGGTACGGCAAGACCCACAGCCTGGCGCTGCCGGGGATGGCCACGCCGGTGACCACGGAAATCGCCAAGCTCACGGCGATCTGGGCGGTGCAGGCGGCATTGCTGATCGGCATCCTGATGGTGCTGGTGTTCGGCTTCAAGGCGATCCGCAGCAAACTCGCCGAAGGCAGCAAAAGCGCGGTCAGCGGCGCACTGCTGGCGGCGATGAACACCGCCTCGGAATACGGTTTCGGCGCGGTAATCGCTTCGTTGCCGGGCTTTCTGGTGTTGGCCGACTGGCTCAAGCAAATCCCCAATCCGCTGGTCAATGAAGCGATCACCGTGACACTGCTGGCGGGCATCACCGGCTCGGCGTCGGGCGGCATGAGCATCGCGCTGGCGGCGATGTCCGAGCAGTTCATCGCAGCGGCGCACGCGGCGAACATTCCGCTGGAAGTGCTGCACCGCGTGGCCGCGATGGCCAGCGGCGGCATGGACACCCTGCCGCACAACGGCGCGGTGATCACCCTGCTGGCGGTCACTGGCCTGACCCACCGCGAAGCCTATAAAGACATTTTCTGTATTACGCTGATCAAGACCCTGGCGGTCTTCGTAGTGATCGGCACTTTCTACGCCACTGGCATTGTGTGAGGTATTCATGACGACTCTTTCGGGCAAGACCGCACTGGTTACCGGCTCCACCAGCGGCATCGGTCTGGGCATCGCCCTGAGCCTGGCGAAGGCCGGCGCCGACCTGATTCTCAACGGTTTCGGCGATGCGTCGAGCGTGATCGCCGAAGTCGGCCAGTTCGGCGGCAAGGTCGGTCACCATCCGGCGGACGTCAGCGATCCGGCGCAGATTGCCGAGATGATCGCTTACGCCGAGCGCGAATTCGGCGGCGTCGACATTCTGGTCAACAACGCCGGGATTCAGCACGTGGCCGCCGTTGAGGAGTTTCCGGTGGAACGCTGGGACTCGATCATCGCGATCAATCTGTCATCGGTGTTCCACAGCACCCGCCTGAGCCTGCCGGGCATGCGCGCCAAGGGTTGGGGGCGGATCGTCAACATTGCCTCGGTGCATGGTCAGGTGGGTTCGACTGGCAAGGCTGCGTATGTTGCGGCCAAGCATGGAGTGATCGGCTTGACCAAAGTGGTTGGCCTGGAAACGGCTACCAGCAATGTGACCTGCAACGCGATCTGCCCGGGCTGGGTATTGACGCCGCTGGTGCAGAAACAGATCGATGATCGTGCCGCCAAAGGCGTCGAGCCGCAGCAGGCGCAGCATGATTTGCTAGCGGAGAAGCAGCCGTCGCTGGAGTTCGTCACGCCGCAGCATCTGGGGGAATTGGTGTTGTTTCTATGCAGCGAGGCTGGCAGCCAGGTGCGCGGGGCGGCGTGGAATATTGATGGGGGCTGGTTGGCGCAGTAAACAGCGCAAGCCCCCTGTGGCGAGGGAGCTTGCTCCCGCTGGGTGGCGAAGCCGCCCCCGGCAATTTACGACTGCTGCGCAGCCGATCGGGAGCAAGCTCCCTCGCCACAGAACTAAGTGCTGCACCCTGGCCTGCGTGCTCGAACAACACAACAAGAGGCAAACCAATGTCCGACCTCCTCTGGCAACCCGATGCCGAGCGCATCGCCCAATCGCGAATGGATCAGTTCCGCCGCGACATCAATCAGCGTCATGGCCTGGCGCTGAGCAGCTACACCGATCTGCACCGTTGGAGCGTGGATCAGCGCGCAGCGTTCTGGCAGGCGATCGTCGACTTCTTCGACATCCGCTTTCACACCCAGCCCGACACTGTCCTGCGTGAAGGCGCGCAGATGCCCAGTGCCGAATGGTTTCCCGGCGCGACCCTGAATTTTGCCGAACACCTGCTGCGCCGTCGTGACGATGCCGTTGCAGTGATCGCCGTGGCGGAAAACGGTCAGCGCGAACAGCTGACCTGGGCCGAACTGGCCGAGCACGTCGCCGGTTTTCAGGCCAGCCTGCAAGCCGCCGGTGTCGGCCTCGGTGATCGGGTGGCCGCGTGCATGCCCAACACCTGGCAGACCCTGGTGGCGATGCTCGCGACCACCAGCCTCGGCGCTATCTGGTCGTGCTCGTCGCCGGACTTCGGCACCCACGGCGTGATCGACCGTTTCGGCCAGATCGAACCCAAAGTGTTGATCACTTGCGCCGGCTACCGCTACGCCGGTAAAGACATCGACCAGACCAGCAAGGTCAACGAAATCCTCGCGCAACTGCCATCGTTGCAGCAGTTGATCATCGTGCCCTACGCTCGCGCGCAGGCCCGTACCGAGGATTACCGAACCCACGCCAACGTGACGTTGTGGGACGAGTTCTACCAACCCGGAGGCGAACTGCGGTTTGTCCCGGTGCCGTTCAATCACCCGTTGTACGTGTTGTATTCCAGCGGCACCACCGGCGTGCCGAAATGCATCGTGCACAGCACCGGCGGCGTGCTGCTGCAGCATGCCAAGGAGCATGGGCTGCACGTCGACCTCGGCCCCGGTGACCGCTTGTTCTACTACACCACTTGCGGCTGGATGATGTGGAACTGGCTGGTCTCGGCCCTCGCGGTCGGCAGCGCGGTGGTGCTGTATGACGGCTCGCCGTTTCACCCGGACAACCGCCGCCTGCTTGATCTGATCGACGACGAGCGCATCAGTGTGTTCGGCACCAGCCCCAAGTTTCTCGCGACACTGGAAAGCAGCGGTTTGAAGCCTGCGCACAGCCATGATCTGAGTAGCCTGAAGACCCTGCTGTGCACCGGCTCCGCGCTGTCGCCGCAGAGTTATGACTTCGTCTACCGCGACTTCAAGCGCGATGTGTGCCTGGCGTCGATGTCCGGCGGCACCGATGTGGTGTCGTGCTTCGTCAACGGCAACCCGCTGTCGCCCGTGCGTCGGGGCGAAATCATGGGCAAGAGCCTGGGCATGGCGGTTGAAGTATGGAATGACAAAGGCGTCGCAGTGATCGGCGAAAAAGGCGAACTGGTCTGCACCCGACACTTCCCGGCGATGCCCGTCGGGCTGTGGCATGACCCTGATGGCGCAAAACTGCGCAAATCCTATTTCAGCATGTTCCCCGGTGTCTGGGCCCAGGGCGACTACGCCGAGCAATTGCCCCACGGTGGGATGCTGATCCACGGCCGCTCCGACGCCGTGCTCAACCCCGGCGGCGTGCGCATCGGCACGGCGGAAATCTATCGTCAGGTCGAGAAAGTCCCGCAGGTGCTGGACAGCGTGGCGATCGGACAGCAATGGCAAGACGATGTGCGCGTAGTGCTGTTTGTCCGTCTGCAGGATGGCGTGACGCTGGATGACGCCCTGCAACAGCAGATCCGCCAGGTGATCCGCGCCAATACCACACCGCGCCATGTGCCGGCGAAGATCGTCGCGGTGACCGATATTCCGCGCACCATCAGCGGCAAGGTGGTCGAACTCGCGGTGCGCAATGTGGTGCACGGCGAGCCGGTGAAAAATACCGATGCGTTGGCCAATCCGGAGGCGCTGGAGCAGTTTCGCAATCGCCCGGAGCTGTCGGATTAACGTTGATCCTGTAGGAGCCAGGCTGCTGGCGATGGCGGCGCATCAGTTGATATTTGGATGAATGACACTCCGCTATCGCCAGCAGGCTGGCTCCTACAGGGGAACGGTGTTCAGTCCATCAGGCCCCACTCGCCTGATGATGAAGGCGCGGGCGCCGGGCCCGCCTCGGCGTGCAGCTTCAAACGCAGGCGCAGATTATTTTGCGAATCGGCATGTTTGAGCGCTTCGTCCTCACTGATCACGCCCTCCACCACCAGCCCGTACAGCGCCGCGTCGAATGTCTGCATGCCGACCTCGCCGGACTTCTCCATGATGCCCTTGAGTTCGCCCAACTCGTTGCGGCGGATCAGGTCGGCGATGGTCGGCGTGCCGAGCATCACCTCGACCGCCGCCCGGCGCTGGCCGTCCAGCGTACGCACCAGCCGTTGCGAGACGAACGCCTTGAGATTGTTGCCCAGCGCATGCAGCAACTGCGGGCGGCGCTCTTCGGGGAACAGATTGACGATACGGTCCAGCGCCTGATTGGCATTGTGCGCATGCAGCGTCGACAGCACCAGGTGCCCGGTGTCGGCAAATGTCAGCGCATGCTCCATGGTTTCGCGGTCGCGGATCTCGCCGATCAGCACCACGTCCGGGGCCTGACGCAGGGTGTTTTTCAGCGCCGCATGGAAACTGCGGGTATCGACGCCGACTTCGCGTTGATTGATGATCGAGCGCTGGTGTCGATGGATATACTCCACCGGGTCTTCGATGGTGATGATGTGCCCGCTGCTGTGGCGATTGCGGTGATCGATCAATGCGGCCAGCGAGGTGGATTTGCCGGAGTCGGTGGCACCAACGAACAGGATCAGCCCTTGTTTGAGCATTACCGTTTCCAGCAGTACCGGCGGCAGTTTCAGGTCTTCGAAGCGCGGGATATCGAGTTTGACGTTGCGGATCACGATTGACACATCATTGCGTTGCTTGAAGATGTTCACCCGAAAACGCCCGATGCCCGTACGGGAAATTGCCAGGTTCATTTCCAGATCCCGATCGAACTCGCGCCGTTGCTCGGCGTCCATCAGGGAGTTGGCGATGGTCTCGACCTCGCCGGGCTTGAACGGCCGCTCGCTGAACGGCGTCAGCACGCCATCGATGCGCGCACTGGGTGGCGCTCCCGTGGACAGGAACAGGTCAGAGCCGTGCTGGCTCGACAGACGGAGCAACAGTGCATCGATTTCCATGGCAATAAGCACCCGCGAAGCATTCAATGAACAGAAATGACCCGCTGTCGTGACGTCACGGGTCATACAGCGTCTACCGCAAGTGCAAGAATAGTAGATGCCAACGCACTGACCGACGCTCAGGATACATGTGATGAACGCAGCACCCTCCCCCGATGACGCCCAAGCCCTGATCGCCCGTACCGACTGGAGCCGCACTCCGTTGGGCGCTTCTGGCACCTGGCCGCAAAGCCTGCGCACCGCGGTGGACATCGTGATTCACTCACCGATGCCGATGCTGCTGTTGTGGGGGCCGCAGCTCACGCAGATCTACAACAATGGCTTTGCAATGCTCGCCGGGAGCAAGCATCCGCACGCTTTCGGACAGCCCGCGCACCTTATATGGCCGGAACTTCAGGACTTTACCGACCCGATTTATCGAGCCGTCCTACAAGGCCAGGTGCGCACCTACAGCGAGCGGCGATTTACCCTGCAACGCGAAGGCATAGAGTCCGACTTCTGGCTGGACCTGACCTACAGCCCCATCCGCGATGAAAACACCCAGGTGGCGGGGATTCTGGTAACGGCCATCGAAACCAACGAACGCCGGCGCATCGCCCTCGAATTGCAACGCCGCTCCGAAGAAAGTCTCAAGGCCCAGCGCGACACTGAAGAACGCCTGCAACTGGCGCTGGCCGCCACCGATGCGGTCGGCACCTGGGATTGGGATATCGGCGAAGACCGCTTCATCGCCGACGCCCATTTCGCCCAGTTGCACGGCATCGACCCGACACAGGCGGGCCAGTTGCCGATCAGCGACTACCTGCAAGGCGTGCACCCCGAAGACCGCGCCCTGATCGCCCGCAGCATCAAGCATTGCATCACCCACGGCACCGAGTACGCCGAGGAATATCGCCTGCTCAAAGCCGACGGCGAGCTGCGTTGGGTGTTTGCCCGGGGCCGCTGTTACAAGGATCACCACGGGCGGCCAGTGCGCTTCCTCGGCGCAGCGCTGGACCTGACCGAGCGCAAGCACACCGAGCAGGCGCTGCGCCAGAGTCAGACGGAATTGCAGCTGATCATCAATGCAATGCCGATCCTCATCAGTTACGTCGACCACGAAGAGCGCTTTCGCCTGAACAATGCGGCGTATCTGGACTGGTACGGCCTCACGCCGCAGGAGTTGTATGGCCGCACCATCCGCGAAGTGATCGGCGAAGAAGCCTACTTCCTGCGCGCGCCGTATATTGCCGAAGCGCTGGCCGGGCGGCCCTGCTCGTTCAGCCTGTACACCCCGCATCGCGACGGCAGCAACCGCCATGCGCTGATGAATTACCTGCCGCGCCACGGCGCCGACGGCTCAGTCAACGGTTTCTATATTTTCGTAATCGACGAATCCGAACGAAAAAAAACCGAAGAAGCCCTGCGCAATCTCAATGAAACCCTGGAGGAACGGGTCAGCGCCCGTACCGAACAACTGGCCCAGGCCAATCAACGCCTGCAGAACGAGATGTTCGAACGCGAGCGCGCCGAAGATGCGTTGCGCCATGCGCAGAAAATGGAAGCGGTCGGCCAGCTCACCGGCGGTATCGCCCACGACTTCAACAACATGCTCACCGGGATCATCGGCAGCCTTGACCTGATGCAGCGTTACATAGCCGACGGCCGCGCCGATGAAATCGGCCGTTTCACCGAAGCGGCGGTGTCGTCGGCCAACCGAGCGGCGGCGCTGACCCATCGCCTGCTGGCGTTCTCGCGTCGGCAGTCGCTGGATCGCAAGACCCTCAACGTCAACGAGCTGATTCATTCGCTGGAGGATTTGATCCGCCGCACCAAGGGCGACCCGATCGAACTCACGCTGCGCCTGGCCGACGATGTCTGGCCGATCAGCACCGACGTCAGCCAACTGGAAAATGCCCTGCTCAACCTGGTGATCAACGCCCGCGACGCCATGCCCGATGGCGGCGAGCTGTTGATCGAAACCGCCAACGTCTACCTCGACGGCAACGACATCACCACCCTCGAACCGGTCAAGGCCGGCGACTACCTGATGCTCGCGGTCAGCGACAACGGCACCGGCATGACGCCGTCGGTGCGCGCCAAGGCGTTCGATCCGTTCTTCACCACCAAACCGATCGGCCAGGGCACCGGGCTGGGGCTGTCGATGATCTATGGTTTCGCCCAGCAGTCGGGCGGCCATGTCAGCCTCGACAGTCTGCCGAATCAGGGCACTTGTGTGCGCTTGTACTTGCCGCGCCTGAACCTGCTGGAACCGGAACGGCCAGCCGTGGAAACCCTCGGTGCCGCGCCGACGGCCACTTGCGGGGAAACCGTGGTGGTGGTTGAAGATGACCCGGCGGTACGCATGCTGGTCCTCGATCTGCTCAAGGAGCTGGGTTACCTCGCCCACGAAGCCGCCGACGCCAGGGCCGCCCTGCCGCTGCTCGAATCGGAGCTGCGTGTGGATCTGCTGGTGACCGACGTCGGCCTGCCGGGGATGAATGGCCGGCAACTGGCGGAAATCGCCCGCCAGCACCGCCCAGGCCTGAAAGTGCTGTTCATGACCGGTTACGCGCAGAAAGCCGCCGAGCGTCAGGGCTTTCTGGAGGATGGCATGGACATGGTGGCCAAGCCGTTTTCGATTGAAGTGCTGGCCAACAAGATCCGCGAGATGATCAACCAAACGCCGTCACTTGAGGCATAATCCCGCGCCCCGCCGTCACCCCGTTACAGGTATCGCACGATGAAAGCCCAAGCCCGCCACATTCTGGTGAAAACCGCCGAAGAGGCCGAACAACTCAAGCAACGCATTGCCAAGGGCGAAGCGTTTGATGTGCTGGCGAAGAAATACTCGACCTGCCCGTCCGGCAAACGCGGCGGTGATCTGGGTGAAGTGCGGCCGGGGCAGATGGTCGGCGCGATCGATGCGGTGATCTTCAAGAAGCCGCTGCGCACGGTGCATGGGCCGATCAAGAGCAAGTTCGGCTATCACCTGGTGCAGGTGTTTTTCCGCGATTGACCTGTTTCCCTGTTTCCCTGTAGGAGCTGCCGAAGGCTGCGATCTTTTGATCTTAAAAAAGCAAAATCAAAAGATCGCAGCCTGCGGCAGCTCCTACAGGGATAGTTGTCAGTCCTTGGGGATCAGGGCTCCCGGCACCTGAATCACCCGACTCGCCAGCCAATGCCCCGCCTGCGCCGCCTCGACCGGGCTGCCTCCCAGCAAACGCCTGGCCAGATACGCCGCACTGAACGAATCCCCCGCCGCCGTCGTATCCACGACCTTGTCGACCTGCTGCGCCGGCACTTCGAACGCCTCGCCATCACAACGAATCAGACACGCCTCGGCGCCGCGCTTGAGTACCACTTCCGGCGTGCCGATCTGCGCGTACGCCTCGAACACCGCGTCGCAATCGGTAAAATGGAACAGCGCCTGCTCGTCATCCACGGTCAGTAACGCCAGATCGACATGCGGCAGCACGCTGCGATAGGCCGCCCGCGCCTCTTCCTGCGAAGCCCACAAGCGTGGTCGATAATTGTTGTCGAAGACGATCCGTGCATCGCGCTGGCGGGCTTCGATCAGGGTCTGGATCAAGCGTTCGCGGCCCTTCGCACCTAACACCGCAAGGGTGATGCCGCTGAAATACAGCACGTCGTAGTCCGCCAGCGCCGCCAGAATCGGCTCGGCCGCTGGAGTGGTGAAGCAATCGCGCACCGCCGCTTCATTGCGCCAGTAGAGGAAACGCCGTTCACCGTTGGCATCGGTCTGAATGCAGTACAGGCCCGGCAAGCGACCGGGCAGACGCTGCACAAGATCCAGGCCGATACCTTCATCGGCCCAGCTCTGGCACATGGCGTCGCTGAAGCTGTCGTCGCCGAGCGCGGTGACGTAATCGACCTGGGCTCTGTCGCCGAGGGCGCGGGACAGGTACACCGCGGTGTTCAAGGTATCGCCGCCGAAGCTTTGCTGCAGGCTGCCATCGGCGCGGTGCTGGAGTTCAATCATGCACTCGCCGATCAGGGCGATGCGCGGGGTGTTCGGGCCCAGGGGGCTGAGGCTGGTCATCGGGTGTGTCTCTGGTTGATCGTTGGTGTCTGGACTGGCGCCTTCGCGAGCAGGCTCGCTCCCACAATTTGGAATGCGTTCCCCTGTGGGAGCGAGCCTGCTCGCGAATGGCCGCGACTCGGTCTCAAGCCTTAGAAACAAGTCTCCATGCTCTCGACCACCGCCAACTGCTCATCCACCAGCAACCCCACCCGCCACTTGTCGAAGGTCAGGCACGGGTGCGAGGTGCCGAAGGAAATGATATCGCCCACCCGCAATTCACCCCCCGGCGCCACGGTCATGAACGCATGCTGGTCCATCACCGCCGTCACCTTGCACGCGCCTACATCGTCGCCCACTGCCGGCAACACACCGGCCTTGTAGCGCAGCAACGGCACCGGCAGGCCGGCATCGAACGCCACGTCGCGCTTGCCGAGGGCGATCACCGCAAAACCCGGCTCCGGCAGCGATTGCACATGGGCCCAGACTTCCAGCGCCGGGCGCAATCCTTCGTGCAGATCGCTACGACGATCCAGTACGCAGCATTGCGCTTCCTTGTAGATGCCATGGTCATGCGCCACGTAACTGCCCGGGCGCAGCACGCTGAGGAAGCGTCCGCTGGCGTTCTGCGACTCGAACGACTCGGCGATCAGGTCGTACCACGCCGACCCCGAGGCAGTGATGATCGGCTTGGCAATGGCAAACGCGCCACTGTCCTGCAACTGCACCGCCAGGCGCACCAGCGACGCGGCGAATTCACGAATGCCGCTGACCGCGTGATCACCGTGGATCACCCCTTCATAACCCTCGATGCCGGTCAGGGCCAGCGCCGGTTGCGCGTTGATCGCCTGGGCCAGCGCGATGACTTCCTGCTCGCTGCGGCAACCGCAGCGGCCACCGACCACGCCATACTCGATCATCACATTCAACTTCACTCCGCGCGAGGCGAAGTAGGCGCCGAGATCGGCGACGTTGTCCGGGTGGTCGACCATGCAGTAGAAATCGAAATCCGGGTCGGCCAGCAGATCGGCAATCAGCGCCATGTTCGGCGTGCCGACCAGTTGGTTGGCCATCAACACCCGGCGCACGCCGTGGGCATATGCGGCGCGGGTCTGGGTGGCGCTGGCCAGGGTGATGCCCCAGGCGCCGGCGTCGAGCTGACGCTGGAACAGCGCCGGGGTCATGCTGGTCTTGCCGTGCGGCGCGAGCTCGGCGCCGCTGTCGCTGACGAACTTCTGCATCCAGCGAATGTTGTGCTCCAGCGCCTCGCGGTGCAGCACCAGCGCCGGCAGGCTGACGTCACGCACAAGCTGCGCGCCAATGGCAGCGCCGCCCTTTTCCACAGCGGTATTGATGGCAGTCGTCATGGTCAAACTCCTCGCATTCAGTCGCGGCCCCAAGCAGCCGCGGTTATTCGTTGATGCGCCGGGCGAGGCTGTTGGCGCTCTCGATCAGCACCCGGCGATAGTCGTCATAATTGTTATTCGCATCGGCCCGTGGGGCGACGATGCACAGGGTGCAAATGGCCACGCCGCTGGGGTCTTTGACCGGCGCGGCGAAGCAATGGGTGAAGGTGTCGGCCACGCTGTCGAAGGAGAAAAAGCCGTCGATGCCGGCCTGGCGGATCTCTGCCAGGAAGCGCTCCAGCGGCAGGCGTTCGCCGTCGGGCAGGATGTAGTCGTCTTCGTCGATCAGGTCGATGATCTGCTGATCACTCAAATGCGCCAGCAGCAGGCGTCCGGACGCGGTCCACGGGATCGGCGCGTTTTCGCCGATGTCGGAGGAAATGCGGAAATGCCGCTCGCCCTCCTTCATCAGTGCCACCGTGTATTTGCGCCCGTTGAGCAGGCACATTTGCGCGGTTTCCCGGGTCTGGCTGACGATTTCCTGCAAGGCATGATCGGCCTCGCGGCTGAGGTCGAAATGGCGCAGGTGCGCCTGCCCGAGGAAGTACAACTGGCGACCGAGATAGACGTGACCGTCCTTGCCCACCGGCTCCAGAATCCGTCGTTCCAGCAGCGATGCCACCAGTTCGTAGACCGTGGATTTCGGGCTGCCGATGCCATTGGCGATGTCGTTCGGACGCAGCGGCTGGCCGATCTCCTTGAGGAAATCGAGGATATCGAACGCCCGATCCAGCCCACGGGCCCGGCGCTTGATGGTGTCTTCGGTCATGTCAGTACTCACTCAAAATGCCTCTGTAGGAGCTGCCGCAGGCTGCGATCTTTTGATCTTGCCTTTGTGGCGCATCCAAAATTTCCAAAAGATCGCAGCCTTCGGCAGCTCCTACAAGAGCCGGCGTCAATCAGGCCTTTTTCTTGTACGCGATGCAATCGATCTCGACCTTGCAATCGACCATCATGCTCGCCTGCACACAGGCCCGTGCCGGGGCGTGTTCAGGCTTGAAGTACTCGCCGAAAACCTTGTTGAAACTGCTGAAATCCCGTGGATCATCCAGCCAGACGCCGGCGCGCACCACGTCCTCCAGGCCATAACCGGCCTCTTCGAGAATCGCGATCAGGTTTTTCATGGTCTGGTGGGTCTGCTCGACGATGCCGCCAACGATGATCTCGCCATCCACCGCCGGCACCTGGCCGGACACGTGCAGCCAGCCATCCGCTTCAACGGCACGCGCGAAGGGACGTGGCTGACCGCCAGCGGCGGTGCTGCCGGTGCCGTATCGAGTAATGCTCATGGGTACTTCTCCTGATTACAAAGCAAAATTAGAACCGCGTGCTCTTGAGAAACTCAGCCAGACGCGGTGATTGCGGGCGTTCGAACAGCTCCTTGGGCGGCCCCTGCTCTTCGATGCGCCCCTGATTCATGAACACGATCTTGTCCGAAACCTCGAAGGCGAAACGCATCTCGTGGGTCACCAGCAACATGGTCATGCCGTCTTCGGCCAGGCCTTTGATCACGTTCAGCACTTCACCGACCAGTTCCGGGTCGAGGGCCGAGGTGACTTCGTCGAACAGCATCAGGCTCGGGTTCATCGCAATCGCCCGGGCAATCGCCACACGCTGTTGCTGCCCGCCGGACAACTGCCCGGGAAAGTGATTGCGCCGCTCCAGTAGACCGACCCGCTCCAGCCATTTCTCGGCCAGCACCACGGCTTGGTCCCTGTGCATTTTCTTTACCTTCAGCAGACCGAGGGTGACGTTCTGCAAGGCGGTCAGATGCGGGAACAGGTTGAACTGCTGGAACGCCATGCCGGTCATGGCGCGATGGCGGGCGATGACTTTTTCGGCGTGACGCACACGTTTACCGCCGACCTCGTCGTAGCCGATGGACTCGCCGTCGAGCAGGATCTGCCCGCCCTGAAACTCTTCGAGCATGTTCACGCAGCGCAGCAAGGTGGTCTTGCCCGAACCGCTGGAGCCGATCAGCGTCACGACGTTGCCACGCTGCATGCTCAGGTCGACGCCCTTAAGCACTTCGACTGCGCCGTACTGCTTGTGCAGGCCACGGATGTCCAGCAGCGGCTGAGCGTTCTGAACGTTGGAAACTTGAGCTTGAGTCATGGCAGGGCCACCCGCTTTTCAATGTGCCGGCCGAGTAATTCGATGCCGTAGTTGATGACGAAGAACAGAAAACCGGCGAACAGGTAGAACTCCAGGGTCATGAAGGTCCGGGCGATGATCTGTTGGGTGCTGAGTAGCAATTCGGCGACGCCGATCACCGAGAGCAAGGTCGAAGCCTTGACGATTTCGGTGGACGAGTTGACCCAGGTCGGCAGGATTTGCCGCAACGCCTGGGGCAACAGCACGTAACCGAGAGACTGATAAAACGTCAGGCCGATCGCCTTGCTCGCTTCCATCTGCCCGCGTGGCAATGCCTGCAAGGCACCGCGCACAATCTCCGCGACGTGTGAGCCGCAGAACAGCGTCAGGCCCAGCGCACCGGCCTGAAACGCGCTGATCTGCCAGCCCAGCGCCGGCGCCATGTAGAAGCAGGCCAGCACCAATACAAACACCGGCGTGCCGCGAATCAGGTCAACATAAAAGCGGAATGGCGCGCGCATCCAGAACTTGCCGTAAGTCAGCACCAGACCGGTGACGACGCCAAGCAGCGTGCCGAACAGAATCGCCAGCGCCGACACCTGCACACTGGTCAGGAAGCCTTGCAGCAACGTCTCGCGTGCTACCCACAATTCATGCAACCAACTGGGAGATTCGTACATCGCAGCCTCCTATCGGCGGATCGCCAGACGCTGCTCGAGGTAACGCAGCAGCATGGCAATGAGGTAACAGGCCGCGACATACAACGCCGTGGTCACCAGCCAGGTTTCGATCACCCGGTAGCTTTCGACGTTGATCTTGCGCGCGTAATAGGTCAGCTCCGGCACCGCAATCGCGGCGGCCAGCGAGGTGTCCTTGAACAGTGAGATGAAGTTGTTCGACAGCGCCGGCAACACGTTGCGCAGCATGACCGGCACGGTGACGTAGGCCTTGACCTGCCACTCACCGAGACCGATCGCCAGCCCCGCTTCGCGCTGGCCTTTGGGGATGCTCAGCAAGCCGCCACGGAACACTTCGGTCAGATAGGCACCCGCGTACAGCGACAGCGTGATGATGAACGACGGGATCTTGTCCAGACGAATGCCCAGGCTTGGCAAGGCAAAGTAGATCAACAGAATCAACACCAGAATCGGCGTGTTACGCACCACCGTGACGTACACCGAGGCCAGCACCCGCAGGGCGCGATGCTTCGAGAGCAAGGCAAACGCCATCAGCAGGCCGATCACGCAGCCGATGGCGATCGACACCAGCGCCAGTTCAAGGCCCAGACCGAGCCCTGCCAGCAAGGTGTCGAAATCGCGCCACACGGCAGCAAAGTTCAACTGATAGTTCATGGTCAGCAGTACCTTGAGCGGGGCGCGTACAGGCGCCCCACTCTCACGGGATCATTTGAATTCGACAGGGAAACCGATCGCCGGCGACGGCAGGTCGACACCGAACCATTGCTTGAAGGATGCAGCGTAAGTCGGGAACTCAACGCCGGTCATGGCTTCATGCAGAGTGGTGTTGACGAAGTTCAGCCAGTCCTGATCGCCGCGTTTGACTGCGCAGGCGTAGGTCTGTGGGCTCCACGCGTAGGTCGGGCTGCGGTAGCGGCCAGGGTTCTGCACCATCAGGTATTTGACCGAAGACTGGTCGGTGGCGGCGGCATCAGCGCGACCGGAGTTCACCGCCTGATACATCAGGTCGACGCTGTCGTACTGATCGACTTTGGCCTTGGGCAGCGCCTGATGCACCAATTCTTCGGCGTAGACGTTTTGCAGCACGGCCACAGTAACGCTGTCACCGGCCGCTTGCAGGTCCTCGATTTCCTTGTACTTGCTGTTGGCTGGCAGCAGCAGGCCGACGCCTTCGCGGTAGTACGGCAAAGTGAACGCCACTTGCTGCGCACGGCTGGCGGTAACGGTGATGAACTGGCAGCTCATGTCGACCTTGTCGGTCAGCAGATTGGGAATTCGCGCATCGGACGACTGCACGACGAACTCGACCTTGTTCGGGTCATTGAACAGCCCTTTGGCCACCATCCTGGCGATATCAATATCAAAGCCCTGCAACTTGCCGTCCGCCCCCTGAAAGTGCCACGGCGCATTGGTGCTGCCGGTGCCGACAATCAGCTTGCCCCGGGCCAGAACACTGTCGAGCTTGCTATCGGCTGCCTGGGCCATGCCCATCACAGCGGACGAAGCCGCAAGAACAAAAACACACGCTTTGAACAACGAGGGACGGCGATGCATGGCAAGCACTCCAGGATGATGTTTATTCCGCTATACCGGAACACGGTTTGTTACTACGGAATAGACAGCAGAAAGTGTGCCACAGGAAGCAGTGACCGTTTCGTAAATAAAAACGTACTTTGAATCAGCGGGTTACATTCTGGAGGTCACCTTGGTACGCGGACGCATGGAAATCCAGCGCTACGATTGGCAACAAAGTTGGGCATTGGTGACACGTTTGGTGAGCACTCAGCACCCTTTCGGTGTTGCCGGGATCGGATTGGATTGAATCCGATCTCGACGAGCTCTTTTCTGTGAGAGTCAGCTTCTTACCCTGCGTTTCAGTCGTTAAGGGTCAAGAAATCTGAACGAGCTTGATCTTGCGAAACTTCCCGCCGGCCTGGTGCCCATTCAGCCCCAACGAAAACCAATCCTTTTTACCCTCTGCAACTTCAGTAACCTCGAAATCAATCGAGCGGTGCGAGTAATCCCTCCCACGCTGAATTTTTAGCTCTTGCCGGTAACCCGTCATCTCCAGAGCCAGATTCACGTAGCTCTCGGAAGCCTCGCGAAAAAGAGATTCAAAGCTCAGACGGTACGTGCCGATGTCCAGTTCCACTGTTTGGCTCACCATGACACCCCACTCTACTTGACAATAACCGTCACGGAACCCGGCCTTCGCTTTTGGATTTGGTTTATAAATTTGCCAGTGCTCTTTGCCTTGAGAAAAATCACCATTGAGAATCAGATTTTCTGCACTCATGTTTGCAAGTCCCGTCGTGAGTCGAACACCTCCGTGCGTCATTGGGAATCAATGTGCTCAGGAAGCGGCCCATTCATTCAACGCTCAGAAAAGTATTCGCACACCTGTCAGGTCTGACAGTAGACACGCTTTGGTTTCTGCTCTTAACTTTCGAATCGTTCTCGGATGGTCACTGAAAAGGAGATAACAGTGAGCACGATGACCTCTTCTTCCCGCTTGGCCCCTATTTACCGCAAAGCCCTGAAAACCTGGCGTCCGGTGATCCTGTACTTCGCCAACGAACACTGCCCCGCCTGCGAATGGGCCGGGCCGGTGTTTCGCGAGGTCGCCGAGCCGTATCGGCTGCGGGCGAACATCTACATGCTCAATACCAGCGAGTCGCCGCGCCATCCGCAGGTCACCGGCACACCGACCGTGCTGTTCTACAAGAACGGCAAGTTGCTGAAGAAGCTCAAAGGGATTGGCACAGAGGAAACACTGGCGGCGGACTTTGCCCGGCATATTGGCAGGACCAGGGCACCGGTGGTACAGCAGAAACCACGACATGACCTGGGCTGGCTGCGTCGCACCTTGCGGAACCTTTGCACCATCCCGCGCGCGCAGTCACTGCGACACCACGCGATATCCCTGTAGGAGCTGCGGCACGCTGCGATCTTTTGATCTTAAAAAACAGAATCAAAGATCGCAGCGTGCCGCAGCTCCTACAGGGGATATCCGCGTTTAAGCGGTATCGCGCACCAGCAACACCTGCGTCACCCGACGTTCCTCAACGGCTTTGACGGTCATTTGCCAGCCTGCGTACTGCAGCCGATCGCCGATCATCGGCAAGCGATCCAGCAGGCTCATCACCAGTCCGGCCAGGGTCTGATAGTCCTCGGTCGGTTCGGCGCCAAACCCGGTGCGCTGGCGGACACGCGTCAGGTTCAACGCGCCGTTGACGACAAACCCGCCCTGCTCCTCGATCACGTCGGGGCCTTCGATTTCGCTGGCATCGGGCAATTCGCCGGCAATCGATTCGAGGATGTCGGTCATGGTCAACACGCCGACGAAGTCACCAAATTCATTGACCACGAAGGCGATGTGGGTCGACGCCGAGCGCATCTGTTCCAGCGCATTGAGGATCGAATAGCTGTCGAGCAGGTTGATGGTCTTGCGCGCCAGGTGCTCCAGATTCGGCTCGGTACCGGCCAGGTACTCCTTGAGCAGTTCCTTCTTGTGCACGAAGCCCAGCGGTTCATCCACTGCGCCGTCGCGAATCAGCGGCAGACGTGAATACGACGAATGCATCAATTTTGTGCGAATCGTTTCGACATCGTCGGCCAGATCGATGGTGTCTACATCGGCACGCACGGTCATCAGATTACGAATCGGCCGCTCGGCCAGTTGCAGCACACCACTGATCATCACCCGCTCGCGGCGATCGAACAGCTCCGCACTCGGGGCTTCGCCGTCATCCAGCAGATCGGAGATTTCCTCGCCGACCTCCTCCGCCTCCAGCTTGCGCCCGCCCAGCAGACGCATTACCGCGTGGGCCGTGCGCTCACGTATGGGGCGCAGGCCTTGCATCGAACGCTTGCGTCGGGCCCGGGCGATCTGGTTGAACACCTCGATCAGGATCGAGAAACCAATCGCCGCGTACAGATAGCCTTTCGGGATGTGAAAACCCAGGCCTTCAGCCGTCAGGGCGAAACCGATCATCATCAGGAAGCCCAGACACAGCATGATCACCGTCGGGTGCGCATTGACGAAGCGGGTCAGCGGCTTGCTGGCGACGATCATCAGGCCGATGGAAATGATCACCGCGATCATCATCACCGCCAGTTCATCGACCATGCCGACTGCAGTGATTACCGCGTCCAGCGAGAACACCGCGTCGAGCACCACGATCTGCGCGACGATCGGCCAGAACAGCGCGTAAGCGGCGTTGGTCGAACGCTGACCGATGTGGCCTTCGAGTCGTTCGTGCAGTTCCATGGTGGCCTTGAACAACAGGAATACACCACCGAACAGCATGATCAGGTCACGACCGGAGAAGCTCTTGCCGAACACCTCGAACAACGGCTGCGTGAGGGTCACCAGCCAGGAAATACTCGCCAACAGGCCCAGGCGCATGATCAGCGCCAACGACAGGCCGATGATTCGCGCACGATCGCGCTGATGCGGCGGCAGTTTGTCTGCCAGGATGGCGATGAACACCAGGTTGTCGATACCCAGCACCAGTTCCAGCACGATCAGAGTCAACAAGCCTAACCAGGCCGTGGGATCCGCTAACCATTCCATAAAATGTCTCGATCTCTCTTCAGTGAATTCAGGCTGCCGGACACGGCAAAGTGCAACGCGAAGGCTCTGAAGCCGCGTTGTCAACGATAGACGGGAGTCGGAAAACCGGATGCTGCGAGTACGTCAAGACCGCGCCATGGCGCGAGGAGAAGGTACGACTGGGAGGCTCCAAGAGGGTGTTCATGCAAATCCTGAATGAAAAATGGCCTTGGAGCGTACAGGCTCAAGGCACATTTTCTACAGCGGCAAATCATTTCAAAATCTGTATCAACTGGCCACCGCCCCCTGTAGGAGCTGCCGCAGGCTGCGATCTTTTGACTTTGTTGTTCAAGATCAAGATCAAAAGATCGCAGCCTTCGGCAGCTCCTACAGTTGGCTGTCATCGTCCGGCAAAGCGCAACCGCGACAGCTGGCGCAAATCCCCCTCCACGTAATAATCGTGGGTCCAGCTGTCATCCACCGCCAGCGGACTCACCTGCTTGAGCTCGAGTTTTTTCGCGAAATAGCGAAAACGGTAATGCTCGTAGAACCGCAGCAACTCCAGGCCATAGCGATCAGCCAGATCGGTATCGCCCCGAATGATCAGGTAATTTTCGTCATTGCCGTTACTGGCCGAGGTGCTGAGGTTGTGGCTGCCGCTGATGATGGTAGGCGCGTCGGTAGTGAAGTCGGTGACCACCGCTTTGGTATGCACCAGCAGGTTGCCCTTCTGGCCTTTCATGTTTTCTTTCAGCCAGCCTTCCAGCCCGGTGTTGAGCAAAGCTGTGGCAGCGAATTCGGCGGTGCGGTCGGCATGAAAACCGGTGATGCTGCTCGCGGTGTTTTGCAGGCCGTAGCGCAAGATATCGTCATGCGGTTCGCCGAGCAGCGCGTTGAGGATCGCGTCCGGCAGGCTGAACGCGGTGACGAACAACACGTCCTTTTTCGCCGCCTCGATGATCTCGACGAACTCATGCAAATCGCCGCCACCGCTGCGTGGCGAGAACCCGGCGAACAGCGCCTGTGTTGGGTCCATCGGGTTGTGTTCGGTGATCCAGCTGCGCGTCGCAGCGACATCGGCCGGGTTGGCCCAGACTTCTTCGAAGGTTTGCAAATAACGCGTGGCAATCGTCACGTCGTCGAGCGTATGCACCACGTTGGCCTGGCGATACACCCCATTGGCGGTGAAATTGGTGCTACCGCACAGCACCGCCTGCGGTTGCCGTTGACCAGCGCCATCGACGCGGCTGAGAACAATGAATTTGTCGTGGAAGATGTTATGGGTGACCCGGCCGCGTTTGTTCGCCGCCGGTAATTTGGCAAGGTTCGCTTCGTTCAGGGTCGTATCGGGATCATCAGGCTGAGCGTGATAAAGCACGCGCACCTGAACCCCTCGGGCAAATGTCGCATTCACTGCGTCGATGATCGCCTGCAACTGATACTCGTAGATCGCGATGTCCAGCGCCCAATTGGCGTCCACGGCACGCTCGATGTAACCGAGCAAACGCTCCAGCAAGCCGTTCTCCAGCCACAGTCGTGCCGCATCGGGCCAGGCTTCGATGGGCAGGTTCTTGTTGGCGCTGATCTGCGCGTCGAGGTCGGGAAACTTGCGCTGGAAGGCCTGACTGGCAGCCACGGCACGGTTGAAGATCACATTCTGGTTGGCCGGATGACCGTCGTCACTGGTGATACTCAGCTCCAGTGATTCGCCCAATAGCGGCGCGTCCGCCGTGCCATAGGCCAAGTGCACGCGATAGTGCATCGTCGTACCCGGATTGACCGCGTAATCGGCCCAGCGAAATTTCTGCAGCGGCGCTTTATCGCTGGGCGTGGCGTGATACTGGGGGAAGGTGTGCGCCTTGCCGGGAAATGTCAGGCTGTTGAACAGGAACAACCACGGTTTGTCGCCCTGCTGCTTTTCGATGGCAAACCCGAGCAGGCCTTTGCGCCGGGGTTCGGCGAGATCCATGGCGAGTAACACGCCGTTGGTGCCGGCGTAGGCTTTGACGCGAAAATCGTCCTGAGGATTGGCGACCAGTACCCGCATGGTTCACTCCTTGTGATTGGGCTGGCGTGGAGCATAGAACAGCGCTGCGGTTTTCGGTGATCCTGCATGATCCGAGGCGATGCCTTCGCGAGCAGGCTCGCTCCCACAGGTAAAGCAGCGTTCACATTCCTTGTGGGAGCGAGCCCGCTCGCGAAGAGGCCCGTTCAGACTTCACACATCATCGATATGCCGATAATCCGCATTCAGCGCTGTCGCTAATTCTCGCGCCCGTGCCAGGCGGATCGGCCCACGCTCGATGTCGATCAACAATCCCGGACACTCCAGCGCCGGTATCGATGGCAAGGCTTTCAAACGCCCATCCGTCACCACCAGCAAGCGCTGCTGCTCGGCAGGAAAGCGCTTTTGTCGCTGCACCAGCCATTGCTGCGCCTGCGTCAACGCCGCCACCAACGGCGTGCCGCCGCCCGCCCCCAACGCCTCCAGCCAGGCGCGCAAGCCACTCGACGCCTTCAGACCTTGCACCTGCCATTTCGGCGCGCTGCCGCTGGCGGTCAGCAGGGCCAGCCGCGCCCGTTGCCGATAAGCATCATCGAACAATTGCGCGAGCAGGCCCTTGGCATCGCTCAGCGCCTGATGCCTGCGGGTCGAAGCCGAGGCATCGACGATCACCAGCCACAATTCATGGGGAGTACGAGTGCGCAACTGGAACTGCAGATCCTCTCGAGTCTGCGGCCGACCGTTGAGCAGCGTGCCCGGCCAGTTCACCAGGCCGCTGCGCGCAGCGTGGCGCTGGCCCTGGCGTCCGTGGTCGAGACGTCCGGCGCGGGGTCTGGCATTCGCCCCCGCGTCGGATCGGGGACGAATGCCGGTTACTTTTTTGGCCAGCTCGGCACTTCGCGACGGGCACCGGTGGCCAGTGCCGGGACGGGCATATCACCCCACTGGCCCTGCCCTTCGCTCGGTTCGGCCTGGCTACTGGCCGGGTTTTGCGCGGGTGGCTGAGAGCTGGAAGAAGACGATTCACGACGGCGATGCCGCAGGGCAAATTCGGCCACGGCGTCGATGTCCTGCTCGGCAATCGCTGCCGCGCCGCGCCATGCTGCGTGCGCACGGGCGGCGCGCAGCCAGACCAGATCGGCACGCAAGCCATCGACACCCGCCGCAAAGCAACGCTCGGTGATGCTCGCCAACGCGTCGTCGTCCAGCGCAATGCTCGCCAAGGCGATGCGCGCCTGTTCACAGCGTTCGCGCAGCGCTTGCTGCCGGGCTTCCCACTGCGCGCAGAACGCCTGCGGATCGCTGTCGAAATCCAGGCGGCGGCGGATGATCTGCCCGCGTTCGATTGGCGCAGTGTGGCCGCTGAGAGCGACGTTCAGGCCGAACCGGTCAAGCAGTTGCGGACGCAGTTCGCCCTCTTCCGGGTTCATCGTGCCGATCAATACAAATCGCGCCGAATGCCGATGGGAAATACCGTCGCGCTCGATCAGGTTGGTGCCACTGGCTGCCACATCGAGCAGCAGATCTACCAGATGATCGGGCAGCAAGTTTACTTCATCGACGTACAGCACGCCGCCGTCAGCCTTGGCCAGCACGCCGGGAGAAAACTGCGCGCGCCCTTCACTCAGCGCGGCGTCGAGATCGAGGGTACCGACCAGACGCTCTTCGGTGGCGCCCAATGGCAGCGTGACGAATTGACCGCTGGCGAGCAGATCGGCCAAGCCACGGGCCAGGGTCGACTTGGCCATGCCGCGCGGGCCTTCGATCAGCACGCCACCGATTTTCGGGTCGATGGCGGTAAGGCACAGCGCGAGTTTCAGGTCATCGGCACCGACCACGGCGGAGAGCGGGAAATGCGGGGTGTCGGTCATCGTCAATACTCGGTCATGGTCGGTGATCTTTCGAAAATCGTTGGGAGCCACGTTGATCCCTGTGGGAGCGAGCCTGCTCGCGAAAGCGGTGTGCCAGCCACAAAAATACTGTCTGACACGACGCCTTCGCGAGCAGGCTCGCTCCCACAGGGGATTGCGCTGTGTCAGGTGTCTTCTTCTATATCCAGCAGCAGGTTTTCCAGGGCTTCTTTATACACGCCGGGTTCCTGCCACATCCCGCGCTGCTGCGCTTCCAGCATGCGCTCGGTCATGTCGCGCAGCGCATGCGGATTGTGCTCGCGGACAAAATCCCGCGTCGTCGGGTCGAGCAAATAGGCGTCCGCCAGCAACGCGTACTGATGATCGTCGATCAGTTGCGTGGTGGCGTCGAAAGCGAACAGGTTATCGACTGTCGCCGCCAGCTCGAACGCGCCTTTATAGCCATGACGCTTGACCCCGTCGATCCATTTCGGATTGGCCGCCCGCGAGCGGATCACCCGGTTCAGCTCTTCTTTCAGGGTACGGATTCTCGGCAGATCCGGCTGGCTGTGATCGCCGTGATAACTCGCCGCCGCTTCGCCGCGCAGGGTTTCCACCGCCGCGAGCATGCCGCCCTGAAACTGGTAATAGTCGTTGGAATCGAGCAAATCGTGCTCGCGATTGTCCTGGTTCTGTAGCACCGCTTGCACCTGACTCAGACGCTGGACGAACTGATCACGAGCGGCGGTGCCTTCGTCCGCCCCGCCGTAAGCGTAAGCGCCCCAGTTCAGGTAGACCTCGGCCAGATCTTCGCGGCTCTGCCACAGGCGACCGTCGATGGCGCCCTGTACACCCGCGCCATAGGCTCCGGGTTTGGCGCCGAAAATCCGCCAGCCGGCCTGGCGCCGTGCCGCTTCGGCATCCAACCCCGATTGCAGCAGCGCCTCACGTTCAGCGCGCACCTTCGCGGCCAGCGGATTGAGGTCATCCGGTTCGTCCAGCGCCGCTACCGCTTGCACGGCCGCGTCGAACAGACGAATCAAATTGGCAAAGGCATCGCGGAAGAAGCCCGAGACCCGCAGCGTGACATCGACCCGTGGCCGGTCGAGCAGACTCAGCGGCAGAATCTCGAAATCATCGACGCGCTGACTGCCGGTGGCCCACACCGGACGCACGCCCATCAACGCCATGGCCTGGGCGATGTCATCACCGCCGGTGCGCATGGTCGCAGTGCCCCACACCGACAGCCCGAGCTGACGCAGGTGATCGCCGTGATCCTGCAAGTGCCGCTCGAGAATCAACGTTGCGGACTGGAAACCGATGCGCCACGCGGTGGTGGTCGGCAGGTTGCGCACGTCCACCGAGTAGAAATTGCGCCCGGTGGGCAACACGTCGAGACGGCCACGGCTCGGCGCGCCGCTTGGGCCGGCGGGGACGAAGCGACCGTTGAGGGCGTCGAGCAGACCACGCATTTCGGCGGGACCGCAGGCGTCGAGGCGTGGGGCGACGACTTCGCGCAGATTTTCAATGATTGCCCTCACTTCAGCCCATCCTGCCCCCTGTGGGAGCGAGCCTGCTCGCGAAGGCGGTGTATCAGTGAAAGATGCGTTGGCTGACATGCCGCCTTCGCGAGCAGGCTCGCTCCCACAGGGATCGCCCAGAATTTGGGAGATCAGTTGAGTGGCGAATAGCTCAAGGCGTTCGCGGGTGTCACCGGCGCTGCGCCAGACTTCGTCGCTGACGCTTTGCAGCTCTGGCGGACGCGGGCCGCTCCACGGATCGGCAAGCACACAATCCAGCGGATCAAAGCCCAACTCAAACGCCTTGGCCAACGCCCGCAGCAGACTCGACTGCGCACCCTTGCCGTCGCCACGCGGGATACGCAGTAACGCCAGTAGCGTGTCGATGCGCAAACGTCCGGTCGGCGACTCGCCGAATATGTGCAGGCCATCGCGGATCTGCGATTCCTTCAGGTCACACAGATAGGTATCCAGACGCGGCAGCCAGATCGCTGCGTCGGCGTCGCTGTCCAGACCGGCGTCGAGTTGCAGTTCGCGGTCGATCTGCGTCTCGCGCACCAGTTGCAGAATGTCGCGCTGCAGCTCCCGCGCACGACGCGGATCGAGCAGTTGCGCCTCGTAATACTCGTCGGCCAGCAGCTCCAGATTGCGCAATGGGCCGTAGGTTTCGGCACGGGTCAGCGGCGGCATCAGGTGGTCGATGATCACCGCTTGCGTGCGCCGTTTGGCCTGCGCGCCCTCGCCCGGGTCGTTGACGATAAACGGATAGATGTTCGGCAGCGGCCCGAGCAATGCGTCGGGCCAGCAATTTTCCGAAAGGCCGACGCCCTTGCCCGGCAACCATTCGAGGTTGCCGTGCTTGCCGACGTGAATCACCGCGTGCGCGCCGTAGGTGTTGCGCAGCCAGAAATAGAACGCCAGATAGCCGTGCGGCGGCACCAGATCCGGGTCGTGGTACACCGCACTCGGATCGACCTGATAACCGCGCGCCGGTTGAATGCCGACGAAGGTCAGGCCAAAACGCAGACCGGCGATCATCATCCGTCCGTCACGGCACATCGGATCGTTTTGCGGGGTGCCCCAGCGTTCCAGTACTGCCGTGCGATTGGCTTGCGGCAGCGCGTTGAACATCGCCAGATAGGCGTCCATCGCCAGGCTTTGCTGGCACGGACGCAGGTCGATGCTGTCGAGGTCGTTGCTGACGCCACCGAGCAATTGCTGGATCAACGCGGTGCCGCTGTCCGGCAACTCTGTCGCTAGCGGAAATCCTTCCGCCTGCAACGCGCGCAGGATATTCAACGCGGCCGCCGGCGTATCGAGACCAACGCCATTGCCGATTCGACCATCGCGGGTCGGGTAGTTGGCGAGGATCAGCGCGATGCGTTTTTCCGCGTTCGGCAGCCGCGCCAGATCGCTCCAGCGTCGGGCCAGTTCAGCGACAAAATCCATGCGTTCGGGTTGCGCCCGATAGCAGACCACGTCGGACTGACTGCGCTCGCTGCGCCAGGCCAGATCCTTGAAGCTGATCGGCCGGCTGATGATGCGCCCGTCGAGTTCCGGCAAGGCGATGTGCATCGCCAGATCCCGTGGCCCCAAGCCCTGCTCGCTGTCGCGCCAGCCCGGTTCGTTGTCTTGGGCACAGATCGCCTGAATCACCGGAATATTGCGCCGGAACGGCCGCAGGTGCGGGGCTTCGGGACTGGACTGCGCGAAGCCGGTGGTGTTGAGAATCACCGCCGCCTCGACCTCGTCCAGCCAGTCCTCGACCACGCTCAGACAGCCAGGTTCTTTCAGGCTGGCGACCGCGATCGGCAACGGATTGAGCCCCGCCGCCTGCAAGCGTTGGCAGAACACATCGATGAACGCGGTGTTCGCCGCTTGCAAATGCGAGCGATAAAACAACACCGCCGCGACCGGTTGACCGGGCAGCCATTCGGCTTGCCAGTCGCTCAGTGCGGCGGTGTTTTTCTGTGGCTGGTAAATCGCCGTGCGCGGTAGCGCTTGCGGCTCGCCCCAGGCGTAGTCGCGCGCCAGCCAGCAGTTGGCCAAGCAATGGAAGAAGTCCAGCGCATTGCCCATGCCACCCTGACGCAAGAACTGCCAGAGGCGGTCGCGATCTTCGGCGGGCACCGTGCTCAGGTCGCTGAGTTCCGGGTCGGGACGATCATCGCCCGGCACCAGAATCACCTGCACCCCGCGCTCGGACAACTCCACCAGACGCTCGACGCCATAACGCCAATAAGCGATGCCGCCGTGCAGCGAAATCAGAATGACCTTCGCGTGACGCAGCACTTCATCGACATACAGGTCGACGGAGGCGTGATTCTGCACCTGCATCGGATTGGCCAGGCGCAGGCTCGGGTAATCCTCGGGCAATTGCTGCGCGGCTTCGGCGAGCAGCGCCAGACTGGAGTCGCCGCTGCACAGGATCACCAGCTCGGCGGGGGTTTGTCCAAGGTCGGCGATGTTGTCATCCGACACGAAACCGCCGGGCTGGGTCCTGAGCAGGTGCATGGTTTAAACGCTGAGCGCGGCGCGCAGTTGCGCTTCGAGTTGCGCGGCGTCGAGTTCCTGACCGATCAGCACCAGACGGGTGACGCGCGCTTCGTCAGCGCCCCACTGGCGGTCGAAGTGCTTGTCGAAACGCGTGCCCACGCCCTGAATCAACAGGCGCATCGGCTTGTTAGGAATCGCCGCGAAGCCCTTCACGCGCAGGATGCCGTGCTGCACAACCAGTTGCGTCAGCGCGTCGAGCAGCAGACTTTCGTCGGCTTGCGGCAGTTCGATCGAGATCGAATCGAAGGCGTCGTGATCGTGGTCATCGTGGTCGTCATCACCGTCGTGGTGGTGATCGTGATGGCTGTGGCGGCTGTCGATGTGTTCTTCGGATCCGGCACCGAGACCGATCAGCACGTCCAGCGGCAGGCGACCGTTGCTGGCTTCGATGATTTTCACCGCTGGCGGCAGTTCTTCGGCGACTTCAGCGCGCACGCGAGCCAGATCTTCCGCGCTGGTCTGGTCGGCCTTGTTGAGGATCACCAGATCGGCGCTGGCCAGTTGGTCGGCGAACAGTTCGTGCAGCGGCGATTCGTGATCCAGGTTCGGGTCGAGTTTGCGCTGGGCATCGACCTGCTCCGGGAACGCGGCGAACGTGCCGGCGGCCACGGCCGGGCTGTCGACCACGGTGATCACCGCGTCAACGGTGCAGGCGCTACGGATCTCCGGCCACTGGAAGGCTTGTACCAGCGGTTTTGGCAGGGCCAGACCGGACGTCTCGATCAGGATGTGATCGAGGTCACCGCGACGGGCGACCAGTTCACGCATCACCGGGAAGAACTCTTCCTGAACCGTGCAGCACAGGCAGCCGTTGGCCAGTTCGTAGACGCGACCGGTGGCTTCTTCTTCGGTGCAACCGATGGTGCATTGCTTGAGGATCTCACCGTCGATGCCCAACTCGCCGAACTCGTTGACGATCACCGCGATGCGGCGGCCCTGAGCGTTGTCGAGCATATGGCGCAGCAAGGTGGTTTTGCCCGAGCCGAGGAAACCGGTGACGATGGTGACGGGGAGTTTGGCCAGTGTTTTCATCGGATGCCCTTTGGCAAGGTGGCGGGCATACGGGACGAGATCCGCTGCGAACGTGCGCGCGGAAGAATTCGCCACCGGATCACCCCGCCCGGTTGTAGTGAGAAATCTGTGACGAGGCAGGTCTCCTGGCTGACGGTGTTCGGGCCTTGGGCCTGGCGTTCGCTGCGCCTTCCCGCGGGCTCAGTGGATTGAGCTGGCAGTGGCGTGGCAACGAACTTCACCGTTCACAGTTGCGGGGGCAGCCGCGGCTTTGACCGCGTTCCCTTCTTAGCTTCGGCGTGGGCCGAAGAACCTCGAAAGCGCAAGGCTACGCATCGGGTGGTGACCGGTCAATGGTTGGATTGGGGGCATATCCGTTGCTGCGGTGACGGCCTCTTAGGGTTTCGCCCTTACGGCGGTCACTTTTTCCAAACGCCGGGTTTGAGGTTTGGGGTTTGGGGGGGCATATCCGTTTCTTCGGGTGTTGCCTCTGGCGGTTTCGCTCTTACAGCGAGTCACCTTTTCCAAACGCCGAAAAGGTAACCCAAAAGGCTTTGCCCCCGGCGTACGGCACTTCGCTTAGGCTCAGTGTTCCCTCGCTACGGTGTCCATCCGGGGGCATCGCCTCCGGTTTGCTTCGCTGCACCTCCTCTCGATGTATGCGGCTCCGCCGCATGGCGCTGCGCGCCTAACCCCGGATGAACACCTACGCTCGGCCTGCCGAAGGGGCTGAAGATCAAAAGCAACATCAAAAGCCAAAGCCAAAAAGCAGATCAAAAGATCGCAGCCTTCGGCAGCTCCTACACGGGATTGGGTTTATTCAATTAGAGATTGGTCGGCTGTCAGGCCGCCATCGCCAGCAGGCTGGCTCCTGCAATTCAGAGACCGTGCCCCCATGCGGCGAAGCCGCCCCACTCAACACGATGAGCGTTAGCTCGAGTACCGCTTTTGATCTGAGGGCCCGTCGGCAGGCTGAGTGGAGGGATTTATCCGGGGGTGGGAGCGCAGCGACCGTTTGGCGCAGCCAAACACAGCGAGAGGAGGTGCAGCGAAGCAAACCGTAGGCGCTGCCCCCCGGATGAATCCCGCAGCGAAGGAACCCGAGCCTAAGCGAGGGCCGAACGTCAGGGTAAAGCCTTTTTGGTTACTTTTGAGGCGTTTGTCAAAAGTGACCCGCCGTAAGGGCGGAACCCTAAGTGGCCTTTACCGCAGCAACGGATCCACCCCCAAAATTGACTAAATTCCCCAACCCATGCTCTCCTACACAACTTGTTACGGGTGCCCTTCACAGGGTGAAACGGGAAACCGGTGAATCATGTGCTTTACTCAAAGCCATGTCAGTCCGGTGCTGCCCCCGCAACGGTAAGCGAGCGAAGCGTCAGATCCACTGTGCCATACGGCATGGGAAGGTGACGCTTGCAGGTCGGCCAGACGCCAACCCCTCGTGAGCCCGGAGACCGGCCCGCAACACACAGTGCGCAGTTTGCGTCGCTGAACATAACAAACCCGCGGTGGGCGGGCGCTGTTCGAACCTCTGCGTGCCCGACTCGCAGGGGTTTTCATGCGCTCTATTCACCCGCTGACACTCCAGAGGGAAGCGCCATGTCGATCATCAGCAGCACCGGTAGCAACACCGACAAAATCTCCAGCACCGCCACCTTGAGCCAACGCCTGACCGCCGCGATCTTCGCGTCGATTCTGGGTGCCAGCCTTGTGTACTTCGCCGGTTTCTCGCACATCGAAGCGGTGCACAACGCCGCTCACGATACCCGCCACAGCGCCGCGTTCCCGTGCCACTGAGACCTGCCGACATGATCAAACGTATCGCGCAAACCGCAGGCTTCACCGGTCTGCTGGCCGCCCTGCTGCTGACGTTGCTGCAAAGCTTCTGGGTCTCGCCGCTGATTCTGCAGGCCGAAACCTTCGAGAAGTCCGAACCGGTGGCCGTTCACGAACACGCCGCCGGCACCGCTGCTCACACCCATGACGCCGAAGCCTGGGAGCCGGAGGACGGCTGGCAACGCGTGGTCTCGACCACCGGCGGCAATCTGGTGGTGGCGGTCGGTTTCGCCCTGATGCTCGCCGGCCTGTACACCCTGCGTGCACCAACCAAAACCTCGCAAGGCCTGCTCTGGGGCCTGGCCGGTTACGCGACCTTCGTGCTCGCGCCGACCCTGGGCCTGCCGCCTGAACTGCCGGGCACCGCTGCAGCCGATCTGGCGTCGCGGCAAACCTGGTGGATCGGCACCGCCGCTTCCACCGCTGTCGGCCTGGCGCTGATCGTGTTCAGCCGTCACTGGCTGATGAAGCTGCTGGGCGTGGCGATCCTCGCCGTGCCGCATGTGATCGGCGCACCACAACCGGAAGTGCATTCGATGCTCGCGCCGGAGGCGCTGGAAGCCCAGTTCAAAATCGCTTCGCAGCTGACCAACGTGGCGTTCTGGCTGGCCCTGGGCCTGATCAGCGCCTGGTTGTTCCGCCGCAAAAGCGCTGGTCAATACCACGCATGACCGATGACCGCGCAGCGCCGACCTTTGTGGTCGGCCTGGGCTGCCAGCGCGGCTGCCCGGCCAGCACGCTGCGCGCGTTACTCGATCAGGCATTGCAGGCGCATCGCATCGAGCTGGAAGCGGTCAAGGCGTTGGCGAGCATCGACTTGAAGCGCGATGAGCCGGGCTTGCAGGAACTGGCCGCACAACTTGCGTTACCACTGTTGTATTTCAGCAGCGACGAACTGGCCAGTTACCAGCAGCGACTCAGTCACCATTCTCAGATCGCCTATGAGCGCACCGGCTGCTACGGCGTGGCGGAAAGTGCCGCCCTGGCCCTTGCCGAACAGTTGATCCAGGCTCCGGCAAAACTGCTGATTTCCCGGCAAAAATACGCTCAGGCAACCCTGGCATTGGCCGGCGCTGCGTAAAATCCCGATAATCGCCCTGTTTGATCATGAGCAATCTTCATCTGAAGCATTGCCCTGCCCCGTTTTTCACAGGATTTTTTCATGACCGTCTATTTCATCGGCGCCGGCCCCGGCGACCCGGAATTGATCACTGTCAAAGGCCAGCGGCTGATCCGCAGCTGCCCGGTGATCATCTACGCAGGCTCGCTGGTACCGGCTGCTGTGTTGGAGGGGCATCAGGCCGACACCGTGGTCAACAGTGCCGAATTGCATCTGGAGCAGATCATTGAATTGATCAAATCCGCCCATGCCAATGGCCAGGACGTGGCGCGGGTACATTCGGGCGATCCGAGCCTGTACGGCGCGATTGGCGAGCAGATTCGTTATCTGCGCGAGCTGAATATTCCGTTCGAGATCATTCCCGGCGTCACCGCCACCGCCGCCTGTGCAGCCTTGCTCGGCGCCGAGCTGACGCTGCCGGACGTGTCGCAGAGCGTGATTCTGACCCGCTACGCCGATAAAACCGCGATGCCGGCGGGTGAGGAATTGAGCAGTCTGGCGCAGCATGGCGCGACCATGGCGATTCATCTGGGGGTCAATCATCTGCAGAAAATCATCGCCGAACTGCTGCCGCATTACGGCGCGGATTGCCCGATTGCGGTGATTCACCGGGCGACATGGCCGGATCAGGACTGGGTGCTGGGGACGCTGGAGGATATTGCCGGGAAGGTTGAGGCCAAGGGGTTTCGGCGTACGGCGTTGATTCTGGTTGGGAGAGTGCTGGGCAGTGAGGTGTTCAGTGAATCGTCGCTTTATCGTGCGGGGCATGCGCACTTGTACAGGCCCTGAAAGCAATTGTGGCGAGGGAGCTTGCTCCCGCCGGATCGCGGAGCGATCCCAAAACCAGACAATCCATTCATCACGGGTAAATGCATTGTCCGGTTTGTGACTGCTTCGCAGTCATGCGGGAGCAAGCTCCCTCGCCACAGCGCCGTTTTTCGTGTTCGCAGTGAACACCTTACTCAGTAGTAGGCGTTTTCTTTCTGCGTGTGGTCGGTCACGTCGCGCACACCTTTGAGTTCTGGAATACGCTCGAGCAAGGTGCGCTCAATGCCTTCCTTCAAGGTCACGTCGGCCTGGCCGCAGCCCTGGCAGCCGCCACCGAACTGCAGCACGGCAATGCCGTCCTCGACCACATCGATCAGGCTGACCTGACCGCCGTGGCTGGCCAGCCCCGGGTTGATCTCGGTTTGCAGGTAGTAGTTGATGCGCTCGTTGACCGGGCTGTCGGCATTGACCATCGGGACTTTGGCGTTTGGCGCCTTGATGGTCAGCTGGCCGCCCATGCGGTCGGTGGCGTAATCGACGACGGCGTCGTCAAGGAACGCTTCGCTGAACGAGTCGATGTAGGCGGTGAAGCTTTTCAGCCCCAGCGCGGTATCTTCAGGTTTTTCTTCGCCCGGCTTGCAGTAGGCAATGCAGGTTTCGGCGTACTGGGTGCCAGGCTGGGTGATGAAGACGCGGATGCCAATGCCTGGTGTGTTCTGCTTGGAGAGCAGATCGGCCAGGTAATCGTGGGCGGCGTCGGTAATGGTAATAGCGGTCATGGAAACTCCTCGCAGGCTTGGGCGCAGTTTACGCCAATCATTGCGCCGGACAAAGTCCTAGTATTTTTGTCGGGAAAGATTCTCGACAGGTGCGTGCACCGGTTCGCCATCGATCCGCGCTTTAAGCCACTGATAGCTGCGTTTTTCTACCCATTCGTAGCTCAGCCACGAACCCACTGCGATAGCCAAGGCACAAATAGCGAACATCAGATACGGATTGATTCCATAGCGCCGGGCAACAAAACCACCGGCAGACAGCACCAACACGTGCATCAGATACACCGAATAGGAACAGTCACCGAGCCATTTCATCACCCGATTGCGCTCGACGTAGCGCTCCAGCGCCATGCAAGCCATCACCAGCACCGCGCTCGGCACGCCCCAGTTCAATAACCTTGGCGCCGGTGCCAGGTGATAGATCGCCATCATCGCAGCGCCTATCGCCAACAGCGGCAGCCACAGGCCGGCGCCAATCCAGCCCCGGCGATACAGCACGCCAATGCCGATCCCCAGCAGAAACTCGTAGACGATGTCGGAACGGTAAAACTCGTTGAGCCAGCCGAACGCCTGACACACCGAAAACAGCAACGCGGCGACCACCAGCAAGCGCACCTGCCAGCGGAACACCAGCGCGCAGGCAAACAACACATAGAAGAGCATTTCGTAGTTGAGCGTCCAGCCGACATTCAGCGTCGGATAAATCCCGTAGCCGCCGGGGTTTTGCGCAGGAATGAATAACAGCGACGCGAGGAAATGCGCCCAGTCCACCGTCTGATCCGGCAACATCGGCCGGGCGAACACCACCAGCAACGCCATTAACAGCGTGTACAGCCAGTACGCCGGGACGATGCGAAACAGCCGGTACAGCAGAAAGCGCGCCGGGGGCAGCGCTTTGCTTTCGGTGGAGAGGAAAATCACCAGACCACTGATGACGAAGAACACATCGACGCCGACTGCGCCTTTGTCGATGAAGAACTGCCCGACCGGGCCGCGCGCCTTGAAGTCGAAGAAAATCTGCATGAAGTGGTGACAGACCACCGTCCACGCGGCAAGCGCCCGCAGGGCCTGCACTGAAATCAACATGATCGGCTCCCGCCCACAAT
Organism: Pseudomonas sp. B21-051; assembly: GCF_024748795.1. NCBI lineage: Bacteria > Pseudomonadati > Pseudomonadota > Gammaproteobacteria > Pseudomonadales > Pseudomonadaceae > Pseudomonas > Pseudomonas sp. B21-051. Next base: position 2,721,318 of record NZ_CP087166.1, on the reverse strand, counting down.
TCCTGAATCCCCACCGCCCCCCCTGTAGGAGCTGCGGCACGCTGCGATCTTTTGATCTTGTGGTTAAAAGATCAAAAGATCGCAGCCTCGTTGCACTCGGCAGCTCCTACAGGGGTTTTGCGGTGTTGCTTGGAGTTGGGACAGCAGGTCGATCTCAACGATCAAAGATTCTGGTAGCGATTCATGTCCAGCACGCCCTCTTCCACCGGGTCGGTTTCGTGGAGGTATTGGCTCAGGTCATGGAAATAGAACCAGAATTGCGGATGACTGCGGCGAATCCCCCAGCGTTCGACGATTTTCTCGAAACGATCGGCATCCTTGGCATTCTCCATGGCATCGACAAACGCCGGCACTTGTTCGGCTGGAATGTTGAAGATGAAATTCGGATAGCTGCTCAGTACGCCCGGGTAGATGGTCAAGGTGTCCAGCCCCGGTTGATAGCGCAGCGACTCGCCCAACAGGAACGCCACGTTACTGTGCGCACGGTTGCGCAGCAGGCTGTACATCTCGCGTTTGCCGCTGCGAGTTTCGATGCGCAGCATGGTTGCTTCCGGCAATTGGTCGATGACCTTCAAACCGCCAGCCGGACGCGAGGTCAGGCGACTGAGTGCCTGCTCGGCATTCTGCAGCGCCGGGTCGATATTCGGCCGCGAGCAGTAGGCGCCGTCACAGCGATTGATCGGATCCGGCCGCGCATTCAGATCACCGTAACGCGCCAGCAACTGCATGGCGAAGTCGTATTTCGGGTCTTTCTCATCGAGTTTCAGCGCGGTCGGCTTGTCGTCGTCGATCGCCTCATAATCGAGCCACATCTTGAACTGGCCGCTGCTTTGGTACCAATCGTCGAGGTAATCCTCGCGGGAGTCGGCCGGCATCAGGCGCAGGAAGTTCTGCTCGGCACCGTTGCGGATCAGGTCGAAATACAGACGGGTCTGCGCCTGATGGGAGACGTTGCCGAACACATCGAAGTTGACCGCCAACTGGTAATAGGTGCGCTCCAGCAGTGGATAGTCGAACAGCCACATGGTCTGTGGCACTTCACCGATCAGGCCTTTGGTCACCGAAGCACTGTCGAAGTGGCGGAAAATGCTCAGCAGCGCGTTGTCGTTGCCGGCCCACAGGGTCGACCAGCTCGGCGGCGGTTGGTCGGCGTAGCTGTCGCGGCGCAGGGCTTCGTATTCGTTGCGCTTGTTGCGGTAGTTGTGCCACATGCTCAGCACACTGCCGACGTCGTCGTTCTGCCCGGGCATTGCCAGCAACGGCGTGGCCTGGCCGCGATAGTTGGGGTCGGTGATGTACAGATCATGTTCCGGAGCCTGGAACAGCGCCCAGAAGTTATCGCGGATCACATCCGTCGCAATCTGCCCACGGCACACCGGCCCGCGAATAAAGGTGCGGACGAAGTATTCGGCGTTATCGAGCATGAACTGATAACGCGCCTGCGCCGGAATCGCCTCGAAGGTGGCGAACGGGTTGGCCCGGCTCTGCGGGCCGTAACCCGGCAACGCATTGACCTGCCAGTTGCCGCTGTAGAACAGACTCTTGACCCGCGCCATCTTCGCCGCACTCAGCGGATAGGTGATGTGGGTCTTGTGCACGATCACCCCTTGCACCGGCCACAAGCGGTAATACACCTGAGTGCCCGGATCGTCATTCGGGCGGCGGGTGGCGATCAGGTCGATCGGCTGCCCGGTCGGCGTGCGCGAACGCACCCACTGGAAGTAGTGCCCCGGCTCGCCGTCCTTGAAATAGATATGCGCGAGGAACCAGTGTTCGAACAACCAGCGTCCGACCAGACTCTGCCGCGCCCCCGGCGCATTGAGCAGGTTTTCCCACTGGACGATTTGCAGCGCTTCTTTGGCGCTCAGCGCCAGGCCTTGTTCGTCGATCGGCGCACCGGACGCCAGCCAGCGTTGCAGGGTCTGGTATTGCTGATCGGTCAGCCCGGTCACCGCCAGCGGCATGCCTTCTTTCGGGTGGGCGCCGGCATAGCCGTCAAACTCGGCGGGCATCGCGCACATGTTTTCCCGTTGCAGGCCGAGGACGATGTCTTCCGGCAGCTTTGCATTCGGGGTCAGCGGGGTTTTGTGGCCCAGTTCCAGCATCCGCGCCATCAGCGCCGCCTGGCTGCCCTGGGCATCGAGTACCGAATAAAAGCCTTTCTGCTGCCAGGCACGTTTGCCGAAGGCGTCGTAGAACAGCCGCGTGGTCGGCGCCGCCTGAGTGCGTTCGCCGTCGTAGACCGGCATCTTGCTCGCGCCCCGCCCTGCGCCTTCGCCGCTGCCCAGATTGAGCTGGCACGCCGAGTCATAGCAGGCGTGGCAGGCCACACACTTCTCGGTGAAGATTGGCTGGATGTCACGCGTATATGAAATAGAAGGTGAGATCGCGGGTTCCTGCGCAATGGCGCCCCAGCTTAAGAACAGCAAGAAAATGCTGATGACGCGGTACGACATGCCCATGATCCCGATCGTGAAAAAAACGCCCGCGATTCTACAGTATGACGCTCGTACCAACATGAACGATATTCATGCAAAAGCAGCAAGTGCTCCAAAAGCGCACAGGTTTGTTATGATCCCGGCCCTTCGTCATGGTCTTTTCGAGTAGTCCCAATGTCCGATCGCAGCGTCCGCCTTCAAGCTCTCAAGCAAGCCCTCAAAGAGCGCATCCTGATTCTCGACGGCGGCATGGGCACGATGATCCAGAGCTACAAGCTCGAAGAACAGGATTATCGCGGCAAACGCTTCGCTGACTGGCCGAGTGACGTCAAGGGCAACAACGACCTGCTGGTGATCACCCGTCCGGACGTGATCGGCGGCATCGAAAAGGCCTATCTGGATGCCGGTGCCGACATTCTGGAAACCAACACCTTCAACGCCACGCGCATTTCCATGGCCGACTACGGCATGGAAGAGCTGGCGTACGAATTAAACGTAGAAGGCGCACGACTGGCGCGCAAGGTGGCCGACGCCAAGACTGCCGAGAACCCGGACAAGCCGCGTTTCGTCGCCGGCGTGCTCGGCCCGACCAGCCGCACCTGCTCGCTGTCGCCAGACGTCAACAACCCCGGCTACCGCAACGTCACCTTCGATGAACTGGTGGAAAACTACACCGAGGCCACCAAAGGCCTGATCGAGGGCGGCGTCGATCTGATCCTGATCGAAACCATTTTCGACACGCTCAACGCCAAAGCCGCGATCTTCGCCGTGCAAGGGGTGTTCGAAGAGCTGCACATCGAGCTGCCGATCATGATTTCCGGGACCATCACCGATGCGTCCGGCCGCACCCTGTCGGGCCAGACCACCGAAGCGTTCTGGAACTCCGTGGCCCACGCCAAGCCGATCTCGGTCGGCCTCAACTGCGCGCTCGGCGCCAGTGAACTGCGTCCGTACCTGGAAGAGCTGTCAAACAAGGCCAGCACCCACGTTTCGGCGCACCCGAACGCCGGTCTGCCGAACGAATTCGGCGAGTACGACGAGTTGCCGGTGGACACCGCCAAGGTCATCGAAGAATTCGCCCAGAGCGGTTTCCTCAACATCGTCGGCGGCTGCTGCGGCACCACCCCGGGCCACATCGAAGCCATCGCCAAAGCCGTCGCCGGTTACGCGCCACGACAGATTCCGGACATTCCCAAGGCTTGCCGTCTGTCCGGCCTGGAGCCGTTCACCATCGATCGCAGCTCGCTGTTCGTCAACGTCGGCGAGCGCACCAACATCACCGGTTCCGCCAAGTTCGCCCGTCTGATCCGTGAAGACAACTACACCGAAGCCCTGGAAGTCGCCCTGCAGCAGGTCGAGGCCGGCGCACAGGTGATCGACATCAACATGGACGAAGGCATGCTCGATTCGAAGAAGGCCATGGTGACCTTCCTCAATCTGATCGCCGGTGAACCGGACATCTCCCGCGTGCCGATCATGATCGACTCGTCGAAATGGGAAGTCATCGAAGCCGGTCTGAAGTGCATTCAGGGCAAGGGCATCGTCAACTCGATCAGCATGAAAGAAGGCGTCGAGCAGTTCATCCATCACGCCAAACTGTGCAAACGCTACGGCGCGGCGGTGGTGGTGATGGCGTTCGACGAAGCCGGCCAGGCCGACACCGAAGCGCGCAAGAAAGAAATCTGCAAACGCTCCTACGACATTCTGGTCAACGAAGTCGGCTTCCCGCCGGAAGACATCATCTTCGACCCGAACATCTTCGCCGTGGCCACCGGCATCGAAGAACACAACAACTACGCGGTGGACTTCATCAACGCCTGTGCCTACATCCGCGACGAGCTGCCGTATGCGCTGAGTTCCGGCGGTGTGTCCAACGTGTCGTTCTCGTTCCGTGGCAACAACCCGGTGCGTGAAGCGATTCACTCGGTGTTCCTGCTGTACGCGATCCGCGCCGGCCTGACCATGGGTATCGTCAACGCCGGTCAGCTGGAAATCTACGACCAGATCCCGCAGGAGCTGCGTGACGCCGTCGAAGACGTGATCCTCAACCGCACGCCGGAAGGCACCGACGCCCTCCTCGCCATCGCCGACAAGTACAAGGGCGACGGCAGCGTCAAGGAAGCCGAGACCGAAGAGTGGCGCAGCTGGGACGTCAACAAGCGTCTGGAGCACGCGCTGGTCAAGGGCATCACCACGCACATCGTCGAAGACACCGAAGAGTCACGCCAGTCGTTCGCCCGCCCGATCGAAGTCATCGAAGGCCCGCTGATGTCCGGCATGAACATCGTCGGCGACCTGTTCGGCGCCGGCAAAATGTTCCTGCCGCAGGTGGTGAAATCCGCCCGCGTGATGAAGCAGGCGGTGGCGCATCTGATCCCGTTCATCGAACTGGAAAAAGGCGACAAGCCGGAAGCCAAGGGCAAGATCCTGATGGCCACGGTAAAAGGCGACGTGCACGACATCGGCAAAAACATCGTCGGTGTGGTGCTGGGTTGCAACGGCTACGACATCGTCGACCTCGGCGTGATGGTCCCGGCGGAGAAAATCCTCCAGGTGGCCAAGGAAGAAAAGTGCGACATCATCGGCCTGTCCGGCCTGATCACCCCGTCGCTGGACGAGATGGTCCACGTGGCCCGCGAAATGCAGCGTCAGGATTTCCATCTGCCGCTGATGATTGGTGGCGCGACCACGTCCAAGGCGCACACCGCCGTGAAAATCGAGCCGAAGTACAGCAACGATGCAGTGGTCTACGTCACCGACGCCTCGCGTGCGGTCGGTGTGGCGACGCAGTTGCTGTCCAAAGAACTCAAGGCCGGTTTCGTCGAGAAGACCCGTCTGGAATACGTCGATGTGCGTGAGCGCACCGCCAACCGCAGCGCCCGTACCGAGCGCCTGAGCTACGCGGCGGCGATCGCCAAGAAGCCGCAGTTCGACTGGGCCAACTACACGCCGGTCAAACCGACCTTCACCGGTACCCGCGTGCTGGACAACATCGACCTCAACGTTCTGGCCGAGTACATCGACTGGACGCCGTTCTTCATCTCCTGGGATCTGGCCGGCAAATTCCCGCGCATCCTCGAAGACGAAGTGGTCGGTGAAGCCGCCACCGCGCTGTACAAGGACGCGCGCGAGATGCTCACCAAGCTGATCGACGAGAAACTGATCAGCGCCCGTGCAGTGTTTGGGTTCTGGCCGGCCAATCAGGTGCATGACGACGACATCGAGCTGTACGGCGATGACGGCAAGCCGATGGCGCGCCTGCATCACCTGCGTCAGCAGATCATCAAGACCGACGGCAAGCCAAACTTCTCGCTGGCCGACTTCGTCGCGCCGAAAGACAGCGAAGTGACCGACTACGTCGGTGGTTTCATCACCACCGCCGGCATCGGCGCCGAAGAAGTCGCCAAGGCCTATCAGGACGCTGGCGACGACTACAACTCGATCATGGTCAAGGCACTGGCCGACCGTCTGGCCGAGGCCTGCGCCGAATGGCTGCACCAGCAAGTGCGCAAAGAGCACTGGGGTTACGCCAAGGATGAGGCGCTGGACAACGACGCACTGATCAAAGAACAGTACTCCGGTATCCGTCCGGCACCGGGCTACCCGGCCTGCCCGGATCACACCGAGAAAGCCACGCTGTTCACCCTGCTCGACCCCGAGGCCAGCGAAATGCGTGCCGGGCGCAGCGGCGTGTTCCTTACCGAACACTATGCGATGTTCCCGGCGGCAGCGGTCAGCGGCTGGTACTTCGCCCATCCGCAGGCGCAGTATTTTGCCGTGGGCAAGGTCGACAAGGATCAGGTGCAGAGCTACACCTCGCGCAAAGGTCAGGACCTGAGCGTGACCGAGCGCTGGCTGGCGCCGAACCTCGGTTACGACGAATAAGCGCAACGGTCAGTCCCCGGACCTGCCGGGGACTGACCTTTCACCGGGTTTTACACGCCTGACAATTGCCCGGACGTACCGGGCATTTGTACGTTGGCGGCAGACAAGCCGATCCTTGCAATCTCCTCTCGCGACAACTCGATGAGCCTGGCATTTCGCGCGGCCGCCTGGTCGAACAACCTGCTCAGATACAGCGGATCGTCGGCACTCAGACCTTCGTCCTCGCCCTCCTCCAGCAACTGCACTTCATCCATTTGCCTGAACGCTTCGGGCTGCTGCTCCTTGAGATAATCCAACCAGTAATCGCGCTGGATCAGATCCTCCAGAAATCTCTCGGAACGTTCCGCGCTGACCACCTCGGCCCGCGCATTGACCAACTGCTGCGGGGTGACACCGGAGGCAAACTTCATGTTTTTCGGCTGCCCGGGCAATTCCAGTCCATCGTCCCAGCCCCCGGTCAGACCGATCCGGTAACCGAGGCGGACTTCGGCTTCATCGAAACCACTGCGCGCCGCCGCCGCTTTTGCCAGCTCATCGACCTTGTCCAGCCGAAACAGCTGCCGCGACAGCGACAACAAGGCCTCGCCGCGGATTCCCGGGCGGCCGGCCGGCAAATCGAGCAAGGCGTTGTAGGTGAAGACCTTGCTCTCCAGACCACTGAACGTAAGGATGCGCCCGTCCACGCAAGTCCCGTGTGTGGCCGAACCGGCGAAAATCACCTCGCGCAGCTCACTGTTGGCGGCGGCGGCCTCCATGACCACCCACACCCGTCGGGTCAGATCGGCGTTGGCCACGCGGAACTCCTGGGTGTCCTGCAATCGGTCGAGCAAATGGAAGAATGCCGCGCTATCCGGTTCCGCCGCCAGTTGATCCCAGAGTTTGTCGCGCACGGACGCCTGCTCCGCCGGCAGATTCACCAGCCACGGCGCCTTCTGTTGCGCATGGGCCTGTTCGCCCGGGAGGGTTTCGTCGGACTCGATGCTGTCGGTGGTTTCACTGAGCCCGCCGGCAACGTCGTCAGCCATTTCGTCCAGTTCGGCGCTGGAGAAACCGAGCACTCGCGGGCGGTTACCCGCAGCCTGATAGGTTCTGAGCCTTTGGAGGGATTCCTCCGAGAGGTTGTAGTTGTCAGTCAGGTCGGTGCCGTCCATCAGCTCATCGTACTGACCGTCCAGCGCCTGTTCGGGGATGGCGGTGATGTCGTTGCGACTGAGGTTGAGTGTCCGCAGATGCTGCGCATCCAGCGTCCCGTCCGGCCATTCGGTGAGGTTGTTGTTGCGCAGATCCAGACTTTGCAAATGCTCGAAATAGCTGACGTCGAACGCATCAAGATGGTTGTAGCTCAGGTCCAGTGTCTGCAGATGCGGCAGACCGGACAGCGCGGCATACAGCTGCTCACTGTCACTGAAGTTGTTGCTGGCCAGCTCGAGTCGCTCAAGCTGCGGCATTTGCCGGACGGCATCAGGCAGCGCTGCGAGTTCATTGCCACTGAGGGTCAGATTGCGCAGGTGGGTGAAGGACTTGAGAAAGCCGTTACTGCCCTCGGCCGTCACTCGTGTGCCTGTCAGGTTCAAGCTGCCGACATGCCCGAAATCCTCGGGCAGCGGCGGCAGATCGCCCAATTGCAGGCCGTTGAGATCCAGAACCGCATCGACCCCGGCAACTGACAACCTTGCGCGCCAACAGGTGAGGATCCGCCACGCCGCCAGGCTGCGCGATTGCGAGGAGATGACCCAGTCGACGCCACGGGTTTCCCGGGTATACAGCCAGCCATTGAGTTGGCGAACGAGGGTTTCAAAGGTCTGGCTCCAGCCGGTGATCCGCTCGCCGATCTGCACATCGGTCGCACCCTCATTGCGCAGCGCCTCGATCACTTGCGTGGCTTGTTCATCGGTAAGGGCCGGCTGCACTCGCTGCAGGTCCTGGCGCATCCGTGTCATCCCGGTACTGACCGGTGCCTGCGTCAGCGGCAGCAACTGGCGGGCCACTGATACACCGTTCTCTGCCGGCGGAAAGGTCGCCGGCACCGGCTGCCGGGCAAACGCATCCAGCGCGCCGGCAGGCAGGCCGAGGGTGTGCTCGAGCCGCAGTTGCGCCAGACGCAGTTCTGCCGACGCCACTTCGGTCAGTGGCGCACCGGTCAGGTTGGTATTGAGCAGCGAGGTATTTTCGAGCACGGCAGGCGGCAGCGTGCTGATACGAGTGTCGCGCAGGTCCAGCCACGCCAGTTGCGGCAGACCTTCAGCCCCTGTCGGCCACTGTTGCAGGTGCGTTGCCTGCAGGTCGAGGGCCTTCAAACGCTGCAGGCTGCCGACGTTCAGTTCGTTCAGCGGATTGTTCCGCAGATTCAGCTGTTCGAGGGCAGGCAACGTGCTCAACCCGCCCTGCAGGCCTGCAGTATCGGTCAATAGATTGTCGGCGAGGTCCAGGTGCACCAGGCGCGATAGGCTCTGCGACTCGATCGGCCATTCGCGCAAGGCATTGTTACTCAGATCAAGGGTTCGTACTTCGCTGAACGCGCTGACAAAAGCACGCATCTGTGCCGCTGCAACGCGCTGGCCGTTGAGCAGTAGCGTGCGTACATGCATAAATGCGTCTGCCGGTAATGCCGGCAGCTCGCTGAGCATCAGCCCCGACAAATCCAGGGTCGAAGCACTGATCGTCGCGCCGTAGCGTTTGAACATGCCCTTGCGCCAATTGGTTTTGAGGAGATGGGCCAGATTTGATCGCGCGAAGAGTTCGCGCAGCGATTCTGGCGACACCAACACGCGCTGCTGCCACTGATTGAGTTGGCTATCCAGCGCAGCATATTGATCGCTCAAGGCATTGATCGCGGTGAAACGCTGCTGCTCATCCGGCCATTGCTCGAAGAACCGATTGAACACCCCCTCGGGCGATTGATTCACGCCCTCGCCCAAGCGCCGCAACTCGCCACGGCAATAATCCCTGACCATCGTCTCTCGATCGATCAGGTGTTCTGGATGGGTCTTGACGTATTCGTACACGCCCGCGAAGTTTTCCCGGGAGAATCTTGACCAGTCCAGCGACAGCCCCGACCAGAGTTTTTCATGCCCCTGCAGCAGTGTTGCCGGCACAGTGCTGATTCCGGTGTCCCTGAGGTTCAGACGCTCCAGTGCCGGCAACTCCAGCGCACCCGCAGGCCAGTCGAACAATGAATAGGCGACGATTTCCAGTGTGCGCAGATTACGCATGCCGCTGACGTCGAAGGCGAGCGGCTGATAGCTCGAGGTGCTGACACTCAAGGTTTCCAGCCGGGTCAATTGGGCCAGGCGTGCTGGCATGTCGGCGGCATAGGGCATTGCGCTGTAGAGCGTCAGGTCAGTAAATTCCGGCAAGGTCTGCAACACCGCCGGCACGTTGGTGAACGCTTCTGCGGTGGCATTGATGCGTAGTGCCTTGAGCCTGGGGAAATTGCCCAACAGTTCATCGACGTTGGCATCGGTGATGCACCGCCCCCTGACTCGCAGATCACGCACATGCGAGAAATCCGCCGTCAGCACAGGCAACGGGTCATCGCAGGTCAGATCGAGGCGTGCGGCACTCGCGTGACTATCGGCCAGCGGCGAATTGCGCCAGCTCTGCTTGAGGCTGCGCACCACGCTGGATCGGCCGCCAATCATCGATTGCAACGTCGAGTCCGGAGCCGGCACACCTTCCCATTGCGCCAGCGACGATTCGAGTTCCTGCCATTCACGCAGGCGCCTTTGCAACAGCTCGTAGATCTGCGCGTCAGTCCGCCCGGCGGTCAATTGCTTGAGGATGAACCCGCCCGCCTGTTGATCGGTAAGCGCCGGATACACATCCTGTACACGCGTCACCAGCAGCGGGTTCACGCCTTCGCCACGACCGCTGGCGTAGTACCCCAGCCCGTGCTGGCGTACCCGCACCGGCGCCTTGAAGCGTTGCTTGTGGCCATGGCGTCTGCTCGCCAGTCGCGCCAGTTCGGCACGGTGTCGGGCCACATACCCGATCAGTGCCCGACGCAGCCCGGCACTGCGCGTCACCTGGGCAAAACCCAGGGCCTGTCGCGACTGATCGGGCAACGCATGGAGGATTGAGGCAAAAAAGTTGTCGCCGTGACGCGGCACACTGTTGAGCTCTTCGCCGCGCTCGTTGTACGCCTGATAAACCGGCCCGCGCTTGACCAGATACTTGGTCTGGCCGGCACTTTCGCTGCCGATACTGTCAAGCAACGGCCCGTCGAGGCTGCCTTCGCGCACTTCAAGCCGCACCTCGTCCGACCAGCCCGGCAGTCGTTCCAGGGCGCGCAAGGCCAGCCATTGGCTTTCGCTGCCGCCGGCATTCTCCATGTGCAGGCCGGCGACCGCGTGGTTGAATCGGCGTTGTCGGGCAAATTCACGGGAGATCTCCAGCAGGCGCAACGGCACCCGCTGACCGCTTTGCAGGCGCGCCAGCTCCTCGGCGTTCGCCTCCAGCAGCACGCGGATTGCCGCCGAACTGCCCAACCCCGGTGTGGCGGCTTGTAGCCTGGCGATTCGTCGGTCGTTCAACGCGGGCTCGTCATAGAGCCTGTCAAACATCGCCGGTTGCCGGGTGCGCAGGTAATCGGCGATCTGTTTGCGCAGTTCCAGCGGCCGGGATTCGACCACGCGCGCCGGCTCGGCGCCCAGCAGCCAACGTGTTTGCGGCTCATCCAGCGCGGCCAGAATGCGTTCAGGCAATTGGCCGTCGAGCACTTCGGCGCGGGTCACCTGGATCGGCGTGCGCATCTGGCTCTCGATTGAGCCTGATTCCGCGCCGAACAGTCGGCTGGGGCCGGACAGCTGCGCTCCGTCGAAGACTTCCAGAATCGACCCGCTAGGCCAGCGCGGCATTTGCGTGAGCATTGGCAGCGTCAGCAGATACGAATCATCCAGGCTGGTACCTCGTTCGACCTGATCGATCAGCCGCCCGACCTGCTGCTCCGCCTCATACAAACGCAGCGTGTCGGCCAGGGCCAGTGGCGCTGGCTGATGATCGAGGTGCATCTGACGCAGCGCCTCATTACTGACACCACTGACATCGGCGATTTCGAGCAGTTGCGCATCCGAAAACGCCTCAGTCGAATGACCGATGCGCCGCAGCAGGGTCAGTCGATCCCAGCTCAGCGGTCGCTCCAGGCTGTGGCGCCAGGCACCCAGTCGATTGTGCTCAAGGATCGGTTGATATGCCGCAGGATCATGCGGGTGGCGGATGCGCCAGCTTTTCAGGGTCTCGTCATAGTGCGTCTGGTAGACCTTGCCCTGCTGGCGAATGAAAGTCTTGCCGTCGAATCGATACACGCCCTGCGTATCGGGCACGGCACTCGCCGGCAGGACACTGTCGCTGGCGTAAGCATCAAGGTCAGGCTTCCACAAGCGAACCGAGCCGTCAGGCCGTTCGACCGGCTGCAGTTGCTCGATCACGGGCTCGGCGGAGGCCGCTTGCAGTCGGCCCGCGCCTTTGCCCACCGCGCCCATCACGCCAATCAGCGCCAGGTTCTGCGCCACATCGACCAGATGCGCCTTGGCAGCCTGGCGATCACCTTCAGACCATTCGATGGCGCCCTCGAACGACTCATAGAGCAGTTGCCCGGCCATCACGGTCATCATGATTTCGCCCAGTACCGGGACGAACATCGACACCATGTTCAACGCCATCATGCCGAGTTCGAGCAGATGACTGAGTTTTTCTGCGCGTACCCGGGCATCGACATCCGCAGTGGGGACGGCATGGGCACGCGCGTCGGCAATGAATTTGGCCCGGTGCTGTTCGTAGAGGTATTGCCACAGATCGGTGTTGTCCGCCCAAATCCCGGCCACGCCCTTGCGGGTGGTTGGCAACGGGTCGAGATACGGGTCAGGCTGCGGCTCGCGCTTGCCGGGGGCTTCGGGTGGCAGCTCCTTGATCCGCGCGATGGTCGACAGTGGCGGTATCAGCTGCGCGACCTTGACCCAGATTGAATGCAATGGGTCACTCGGAGAGTCCGCTGCCTTTTGAGTGAACTGACTGAAATAGTAAGGACGGTCGGCATAGGCCACGAACTGACTGAAAAACTGCTGGTAAGCGGTCGGTCCTGGCCCGGAAGCCGCGGGGTCAGCAGCGGTGAACTTGCGTTTGAACACCTCACGCATCTGCGCCATGGTGTAACGCTTGAGCGGGTGTTGCGGATCATGGGGAATGTAGACGATGAATTCGTTGGTGTAGCGGTAGCGCTCGCTGATGCTGAACACCACGCAACCGGTCATCCGCCGCTTCATCAGGCTCAGATCACGAAACCACACGGCCTTGCCGCCGAGCTGCGGGTGGATCTGGCCGTCCACCACCGACAGAATCATCCGGTAGTCGGCGGGCTCGATGTCCTGTTTCAGCAGCGCCCATTCGGCGGCGGCACGCAACGCGGTTTTCTGGCTGGCAATGAAGTGCCGGCGCAAGGTGTCGGTTTTCTCGAAAAACGCTTTGATCCGTGCCTGATAACGGGCACCGACGTCCAGCGAACGACACAGCGTCAGAAACTGCCTGACCGTAATGCCGATTTCTGTTGCCTGAAACTCGCCCAGGGTCGCCGTCTCGACCACGAAACCGGATCTGGCGTGATAGGCACCCGCTTCACATTCCCGAGCCTCGAAGTTGTGCAATGCCGCTTGCAGCAAGGGCAACTTCAACACTTCGAACGTAGAGACTTCAACTTCCAGCACTCCGAGTTCGAGGGGCCGTCTGAGACACAGCAAGGTCTTGCCGAGATCGACCGTCACGTTGAACTGATCCTTGAGTGCCTTGCCGAGCAGCGCCTGGGCAAATGCATCGAGGCTTTCAAGGCCGGCCATGGTTCTGTCGAGTCGGCTCTGGGCGACAAAGGCCGCCGTGACCCGCTCTTTCAACGCTTGTTGCTGATGATTCGGGAAAGGGTGATAGCCGTGCGCTGGCCGTGTACTGGCCGCTTTCATCGCGGCTCGCCGTGCGGGCGAGGCGGCAATCAGCCAATCGGGGATCATCTGCTCCAGCAGCTTGCCGTGAAGGCTGGCGCTGACCGGCGCACGGGGCAATGTCGGGGGATGAGTGGACATCCTGTCTCTCCTGAAAAATGGGAGGACAGGACACCATGTCCGCAGCGCTGATCTGCGGTACATAGTTATCGTATTGGCGTGGACTTGTTACCGGACAAGTCATGAGCCCGCGTGCGACCACGGCACAACCCGCTGGATTGACTATGCTCTCGGGACAGCCTTTCGGACGGGGGATTTATGGACGATCCAGTCGACAACAAGCCACCGAGCTTCTGGCAGATGCTGCACAGCGTGATGGCTGCGGCATTCGGCGTGCAAAGCGGGAAAAACCGGGCAAGGGACTTCACCCATGGCAAGCCCAGTCATTTCGTGATCCTGGGGATCGGCTTCACCGCCGTGTTCGCCTTGACGCTGTTTGCCATCGTCAAACTGGTGCTGCATTTCGCCGGGGTCTGACAGGGTTCAGTGCATCAGGATCTGCAGGCTGAACGGGTAGCGATAGGACGCGGGACGGTCCTTGGCCGACAACTTGCGAAAACTCACGCCGTAATCCGGCGCGGCGCCCATGGCCAGCATTTGCTGTGCCTGATGCTGGTCGATCAGTTGCAGCAGCGACAATTGCCGGTCACGTCCGCCATGCCGGTCCAGATCGACGCCCTGATCGTAATCATGCAATTCCACCAGCGCCCAGCCACCCAGCGTGAAGTGTCCGCCCACCAGCGCGCTCAAGCGTCCATCGACTATCGCCTGCAATGCCTCGGGTGAGGTGTTGACTGCGCTGAACAGCGTATCTTTACCCGGGACTTTGCCGGCTTCGGCAAACGCATGCATGGCGCCGAAGGCCATTTCATCATTGGCTGCCCACACCAGCGATACTTTCGGATAACGGCTGACCAGTTGCCGCGCCTGCTCGTAGGCACGTTGCCGGGTCCAGCCGCCGTACACCAGTTGCCGCAGTCGAATCTGCGGATGCTCGGCCAGTGCGCGTTGCATGCCTTGCTCGCGCAATTGCGCTGACGGGGTGATCTTCAGACCGGAAAACGCCAGTACTTCAATCTGTTCGCCCCGCGCCACGGGAGGATGCAGGCGAATCAGTTCCTTCATCATCAGGTAGCCACCCTCCTCGTCATTCGGCACCAGGCTGCCGATGCGATCGGCACGCTCGCCGATCATCGCCTGCTGATCAGGGGTCAGCACCGCGTTGACCATGAACAGCTTGACCCCGCTGCCCTCCGCCATACGCAGGATCTGCGGCGCCACGTACTGCTCGTTGACGAACACCAGATAGTCGGGACGATTCGGTCCCTGCAGGGCAACTCTGGCCTGAGCCAGGGTGAATTCCGGCTGGCGATGGGAATAGAGAATCTGCAAATCGACGGCCAGGTCACGGGCGGCCGCCTGCATGAATTGCGAATAGCTGACCCAGAAGGCCTCCTGAGTCGAACCCGGGTTGAGGAACAGCACCGACTCCGCTTTCGCTGCGACGCTGACAGCCGCGCCGAACAGCAGCAGGCTGAGATGGACAAACTTCAACATTGAATGATCCGGGCCCAAGGAAAAATGGCCGCGCATTATAGCCCTCGAACCAGCGACTATTGACGCCTGATCCCGTTTTTTGTCCGACAATCGTCGGAAGCGGACCCGGATCGGTCGTTTACTGATGACTGACCCAGAATACCGCCGTCCCTACTACCAGAATAATCAGGAACAGAATGGCCCATGCATCGACACTGCTATCGCTTTTTCTTGCCTTGGTCGGATTGCTCATTGCATCGCCTCTTGTCGGTTTTATCGGTGATTGCAGAAAGACTCGATCACAGTTAAGACGATGATTGTCCCCGCGACAAATGTGGGTTAATCAACAACCATTCTCGTTAGGCGATTTGGTTCTTTACATATACTCAAACATCACTTTTGCGCATAACTGCAAACGGGTATATTGCCCCGGCTCCGTTAGGGAGTGCGCGGCCGTGCGCGCGTAATTGCCGAGGCACCATCGGACTCCAGCAAGCGAAAACGCAGCGTTTTCCGAGTAGCCCAAAGCCTGAGAACAGGACTTATATGTACGTATACGACGAGTACGATCAGCGGATCATCGAGGACCGCGTCAAGCAGTTCCGTGATCAGACCCGACGCTATCTGGCAGGCGAGCTGAGCGAAGAAGAATTCCGCCCCCTGCGCCTGCAAAATGGCCTCTACATCCAGCGTTTTGCCCCGATGTTGCGCGTGGCGGTGCCTTACGGCCAACTGACTTCCCGTCAGGTGCGCATGATGGCCAAGATTGCCCGCGACTACGACAAGGGCTACGCCCACATCAGTACCCGGCAGAACGTGCAGTTCAACTGGCCGGCGGTGGAAGATATCCCGGATATCCTCGCCGAACTGGCCACCGTGCAGATGCACGCGATCCAGACCAGCGGCAACTGCCTGCGCAACGTCACCACCGACCAGTTCGCCGGTGTCGCCGCCGATGAACTGATCGACCCACGCCCATGGTGCGAAATCGTCCGTCAGTGGACTACATTCCACCCGGAATTCGCCTACCTGCCGCGCAAGTTCAAGATCGCCGTCAACGGTTCGACCGCTGACCGTGCCGCCATCGAAGTCCACGACATCGGCCTGGAGCCGGTACACAACGCCGCCGGCGAGCTGGGCTTCCGTGTGCTGGTCGGCGGTGGCCTGGGCCGTACCCCGGTGGTCGGCGCCTTCATCAACGAATTCCTGCCATGGCAGGACCTGTTGAGCTACCTCGACGCCATCCTGCGGGTGTACAACCGCTATGGCCGTCGCGACAACAAATACAAGGCGCGGATCAAGATCCTCGTCAAGGCGCTGACCCCTGAAGTGTTCGCGCAAAAAGTCGATGCCGAGATGGAACACCTGCGCGGCGGCCAGACCACACTGACCGAAGCCGAGCTGCATCGCGTCGCCAAACACTTCGTTGATCCGGACTACAAGGCGCTGGAGAACCAGACCGCCGCCCTGGCCGAACTCGACAAGGAGCATCCGGGTTTCGCCCGCTGGCGCTCGCGCAACACCCTGGCGCACAAGAAGCCGGGCTATGTCGCCGTGACCCTGTCGCTGAAACCGACCGGCGTTGCGCCGGGCGACATCACCGACAAGCAGCTGGACGCCGTCGCCGACCTGGCCGAGCGCTACAGCTTCGGTCAACTGCGCACCTCCCACGAGCAGAACATCATTCTCGCCGACGTCGAGCAGAGCCAGTTGTTCACCCTCTGGGGCGAGCTGCGTGAAGGCGGTTTTGCCACGCCGAACATCGGCCTGCTGACCGACATCATCTGCTGCCCGGGCGGTGATTTCTGCTCGCTGGCCAACGCCAAGTCGATCCCGATCGCCGAATCGATCCAGCGCCGTTTCGACGACCTGGACTACCTGTTCGACATCGGTGAGCTGGACCTGAACATCTCCGGTTGCATGAACGCCTGTGGTCACCACCACGTCGGCCACATCGGCATCCTCGGGGTGGACAAGAAAGGTGAAGAGTTCTACCAGGTCTCCCTCGGTGGCAGCGCCAGCCGTGACGCGAGCCTGGGCAAGATCCTCGGCCCCTCCTTCGCCCAGGACGACATGCCGGACGTGATCTCGAAGCTGATCGACGTGTACGTTGAACAACGTACCGAAGACGAGCGCTTCATCGACACCTACCAGCGTATTGGCATCGACCTCTTCAAGGAACGCGTCTATGCAGCGAATCATTAAGAACAACGAAGTCGTCGACGAAACCTGGCACTTGCTGCCCAAGGACGCGACCCTCGACGGCATCTCCAACTGCGACGACCTGATCGTGCCGCTGGCCCTGTGGCGTGATCATGCTCACGCGCTCAAGGCCCGCGACGGCGGTCTGGGTGTGTGGCTGGACGCCGATGAAGAAGCCGAGGAAATCGGTGAGGACGTCGCGCAGTTTCAGGTGATCGCCCTGAACTTCCCGGCCTTCACCGATGGCCGCAACTACTCCAACGCCCGCCTGCTGCGTGACCGTTACGGTTTCAAAGGCGAACTGCGGGCGATAGGCGATGTGCTACGCGATCAGCTGTTCTACATGCGCCGTTGCGGTTTCGATGCGTTCGCCCTGCGCGCCGACAAGGACCCGTACGATGCGCTGGAAAGCCTGAAAGACTTCTCGGTGACCTACCAGGCCGCCACTGACGAACCGCTGCCGCTGTTCCGTCGCCGCTGATCGAATACGCCTTGAGCACCTCCTCAAGGCGTACTCCCCTCCTCTTCTGTATCCGAACTGGCCAGCTCGTTGGCCGGATGGCGCGCCAGTGCCTGATCGGTGAGCTGGCGAATCAGGGCCTGACGTTCATTTCTGAAATTGTCGTGAATCGCGTTCATCTGCACCGCCGCCTGATCGCGCGCCAGTTCGGTCTGCTCCTCCAGACGCACCAAGGCCTGCGAAGTCCGAACATAGACAAGGGCGAAAGCGTCGGGATGCGCCGATTCGAGAAATTCGACCCAGAATCGCTGGCCGATACACCATTCGGGAAACGCCGAAGAGCCTTCGATACGCATGACGGCCTGATAAGCCTGATCCAGTTCTACCTGCGAAACCTCGACATTCAACGGACTGCTCATCGCCCTTGGCTGCCCAGGCAAATTCAGGCACGCCGCCAGCCCCACCCGATAGGCCAGACTGAATTCGAGTGCATGCTCGTAGACACTCAGTTGGGCGCGGCCGTTGATCTGCGCCAACGTCCGATCTTCAAGCGTTTGCAGGCGAAACAAGCCTCTGAGCAAATGCGTCAATTGCCGCTCCAGCGGCGCGCCACCGCCCCCCCGCCGCGACCGTGGCTCGATAACACAGAACCTGTACTTCCATCTCACTGAACACAGCGGAATAACCATCGACACTGGTGGCGACGCGCGCCGTGCGGAACAATTCGCTGCGCAACCGCGTGTCTTCAGCGGCCGCCTCGACCACATTCCACACACGCTGGCTGAAATACGGGTACAACCGGGTGTAATCGGCCGTGTGGATCAATTGTGAAAGCACATTGAAGAAATCCCGCGAGCCGGGCGCTGTCCGTACAGCCTCCCAGGTAACGCTACGCGGTATCGCTTCGACGGCAGGCCTGCCGGTCAGCCAGCGGGCACTCTGGCCCTCATACGACACGCTGGGTAGCGGCTGGTGTCGATAGACCCGGGCCATTACACCGAAACTGACGCCGTTCGCCTGCTGATACGTCGCAATCTGTCGCAAGGTGTCAGGCGACAAGGGGTTACCCATAAGGCGAACAGCGCGGGTGACCACCAGCGGAGCCCTGAGTAGCACCTCCGGTATTGTGCTTATCTGGTTATCGCGCAGATCGATCAGTTGCGGTCGTTGCAAACCGGTGGTTCCCTCGGGCCAATGATCGATTGCGCAACCGCGCAAGCGCAGTCTTTCCAGATCCGGTAGCGAGTTGACATCCGGGGCATGCGCAAGATCAACATTGAAGTCTAGGCTCAACACCCGCAGCTTTTTCAGCTGCGTCAGTGGCGGCACCGATGCAGAAGACAGACGAATACGGTTCTCGCTCAGATCCAGATGCGTCAAACAGGGCATGCGCGCCAATGCCATCGGTAACTGGGCCAATTGGTTGCCCCTCAGGGAAAGGCTGCGCAAATTTCTGAAATGACGCAAAAATGCCGTCAGCCCCAGCGGCGTAGTGCCGTCCATGACCAGATGCGTGACATGACTGAAATCCCCGACCAGCAGTGGCAACTCTCCCAAAGGCTCCGGGGCGAAGCTCAAGGTGTCGGGTGGCGCGTCGCCCGAGGCCCCCGGTTCTCTGCGCCAGCAGCGGATGATCGCGCGCATGGCACGGGCCTTCGCTGACTTTGGAACGTCAAGCAATGCGCCATCGGTCCCGTTGTACTGCGTTTGCCGCGTCACCCAACGACTCAAGACTTCGCGAATACCGAGAAACTCCAGGCGCAGCAATTCCAGCTTCATCAGCACCAGGATCTCATTGCGGCCCAAGACGTTGAGTAGCGCATGGATCTGTGCAGGGGAATAGGCCGGGTAGAGTTCCTGAATACGTCGCACCCCGACTGAAATGCTTGCACCTGAGTTCGCCCAGGGCCCTGCCGAGGGCCGGTCAGCCAAGGCCATCGGCGAATAGTCGCCGGGACGTTCGCCCATGGCCCTGGCAAACGTTGTTCGCCGTTTCATCGCAAGTTCGGTGATTTTCTCCCGCAGCCCGTTTGCCCCGGTCTCGAGCGACAGGCCCAACGCGACCTTGCGTTGCGCCGACAACCCATGCCAGAGAGCCTGGAAATAATGCTCGCGGGTGCGCCCGGAAAATGATTTCAGCGCAGCATCAGTACCCTGCAGAACGCTGATGCGGTCCGCCGACACATTGATGATCACCCGCTCACTGGATGTGCTTGACGCCGTCGTCGCAACACTGCCGTGACTGCCCGACCACTCCTGTATCTCGATCGCTGAAGCCCCTGACCAGCCCGGCAAATGTTCAAGGGTATCGAGCACCAGGCGATTGGTACTGTGACCACCGCCACTATCCAGGTACAGGCCTTCATAGGCTCGACACACAGCAATCGCCTGTTGATAGCGCCGCACCTCCTGCGCCAGCCGCAATGGTACGCGGGCAGCGTCCAGCTCCTGCGCTTCGCCATCCAGGGCACTGCCCGCCAGCTCCTCGGCAACACTGGCCGGCAGATCGGCAAAGGTCTTCATCAGCAACGCCACACGACCATTGCCCGGCGCTTCGCGGCGTCGATAGATTCGCTGGAACAACGGCTCCCGTCGACCTTGTGCCTGCTGGCCGACGATTTGCACCAGCTTGCGTGTCTGAACCGCCGAATCCTGGCTCGTCAGGCCGAGCAAGGTATTGCGCCGCTGGCTGCCGAGTGCAGCCAGCAGAGAACGGTACAGCTTCCCCCGATGCACATCCTGCTGAGTTATCTTCAGAATCGTGGTAGCGGTGGGTGCGCCATAACGATTGATTGGCGTGTCCGCTGCATCGACGACACTGATGACGCAGTCTGCCGGCCAACTGGTCGAGGTCGTCAGCAGGTGCAATTGCAGGTCAGCATCCGCCATGGGTGCCGACAACGGAATCTGCAGTTGCTCGATAAACTCCGTCACTGCTGCATCGGCGCGAAATCGCCACACCGTGTCGAGCAGCAAGGCCGGCGGATGAACGCGATCTACATGGATCTGACGCAACACGCTGTCTTCGATACCGCTGACAGCCAGAGCCTGCAGCGCACTGGCATCCGACAGCTCCTCGCGGGGATGGCCGAAGCGGCGAAACAGCTTCAATCGATCCCAGTCCTGAACCAGTTCGCTGTCATGACGCCAGGCCCCTCGGTCGTTGGTTTCGAGCAACGGTGAATAGCGGCTCGTCGATTCCGGGGGCGGCAGTACTTCCCACAGCCCGGTCTGAGGCTCGGGGCGCACCGCATAGTGCAAGCCATCGAGCGTCAGGTACGCCTGGCCATCGACCCAACGCAAGCCGCGGCCATCGCGACGTACTCCGGCTGGCAAGGCCCGACGCTGTTGATATACGTGCAGCTCAGGCTTCCAAAGGCGCGACTGCCCTGAAGCCAGTTTGACCATGCGCAGGCGCTCGATAAAAGCCGATGACTTGACGACTTTGAGCGCGCTGCCCGCGACCCGTGTGCCCGCCGCGAAAGCCGCCATCAGAATCAGGTTTTCGATGACATCGAAAAAGTAATCGGTGGCCTGCTCCTGCTCGCCTCTGGACCAACTGGCAATCCCTTCATAGATCTGCGAGAGCAACTGCACCGCAGTGATCGCCAACAACACCTCGCCGACAACAGGGATGAACGATGCGGCGACCAGCAGCAGATCGACGCCGATCGCCTTGTAGGTGTCCAGTCGGGCCAGTCGGGTTTTCTCGTCTTCATCGCCCGTGGGAACCACGACAAGCCGAGCGTCGGCCATGGTCTGTTCGGCGTGCTGGCGATACATCAGGCTGAATGGCCCCCCCGTAAAATCGACACCTGACAACGTCACGTACAACGCGGTATGAGGCAGGATTGAATGACTGCGCGGATACAACCGCCCATCGAGCTCGTTCACCCACGCTGTGCGCTCACTGATCTTGATGTAGCGCATGAAGAATCGGCGAAACGCTGCGCCTTTCAACCGCTCGCTCAACTGTTTCTCGAAATCGCTGAAGGATGGATACTCCTTGAGCGGGTGCAACGGATCACCCGGCAGGTAAACAACGCAACGGTAGTCGTTATCGGCGTGCTCGCTGACCGGGCCGATAAACAGCGCACCGTTGAGTGTGGCGCCAAGCATCCGCAAGGCCTGATAACCCAGCGTGTTGTTGCCCAGTTTGATCGTGTCCTGGTTGTCCTTGATTGCCTGCAACATCTCATGCACTTCGACACTGATATGTTTCTTCATCAATGCGACGTGCCGATCCACCTCGAATCGACACTGCAAGTTAGCAGCAAACTTGCTGCGCAACGGATTGATCTCGGCGTCGACATTGAATACCGCACGAAGATGAGTCTGATATTGCATACCCAAGTCCAGGGTTCGACACAACAGCGCAAACTCATGGGGCTGGATCGATAATATATCCGCGTCTCGACCGGTTACTTTTTCGGGAATATAGATCAAGGAGGTATCGTTATAATTTGTGGCCTGAGTCTCGCTGAGTTCGAAGTTTTCGCAGGCGGCCGTGAGCAGATCCCGATCGAATGGCAACACCAGTTTCCTGCGCAAGCCCAGCAGACTGGAGGTGGAGCGCACGTGCTGAAAAATAACTCCCGTTATCACCAGCGGCTGGCCAAGTCTTTGCGACATGGCACTGGTGAGCAACGGCGCGCAAAACGCTTCGGGGGACTTGAGCGTCTTCAGAAACGGGTCCACTTCACTCTGGGCGCGATGGCTGGCAATCATGCTTTGATAAAGTTTCTGACGCAGTTCATCCGATGCTGACAGCAGCCAGCCGGGAGCATTATTCTTGATCAACTCAAAGAACATGCCTTTTTGTTCGGGTGTTAATACAGGCGCGACAGCCTGGACAGGTAAGGAAGACATACTGAATTCTCGAAAACTGAAAGTAGCAACAGCTTATCGAGCAGGCTTTTTTATAAAAGCGCGAATTGCCGATGAAAAACTTCAAGTTCGAATCAACTATTCAAACTCAAACTATACCTATATACCGCCACCATAAAAAAACCCCTTTCACCGTTACAGTGAAAGGGGTTTTTCTTTGGCCTTTTCTTACCAGAAGCGTTGCTGGGTCAAGCGACTCCACCAGCTCAGCAGCACGCGATCCACTGAACCGCTGGCAGCCATGCCGATGCGCTCCTGCAGGCTTTTGCGTTCGGCATAATGCAAGTGATAAACCTCGGCTTTCTTCGCCCGGTCTGCCAGGTATTCATCGCTGGTCTTGAGCTCGTCGACCAGTTGTTTGTCCAGTGCCGCCACGCCGAGCCAGACCTCACCGGTGGCTACTTCGTCGATGGCCAGTTGCGGGCGATAACGGGCGACGAAGTTCTTGAACAGCTGATGGGTGATGTCCAGGTCTTCCTGGAACTTCTCGCGGCCCTTCTCGGTGTTTTCGCCGAACACGGTCAGGGTGCGTTTGTACTCACCGGCGGTCAGCACTTCAAAATCGATGTCGTGCTTTTTCAGCAGACGGTTGACGTTGGGCAACTGCGCCACCACGCCGATCGAGCCGAGAATCGCGAACGGCGCGCTGATGATCTTCTCGCCAATGCACGCCATCATGTAACCACCGCTGGCGGCGACCTTGTCGATGCACACGGTCAACGGCACGCCGGCCTCGCGGATACGTGCCAGTTGCGACGACGCCAGACCGTAGCTGTGGACCATGCCGCCGCCGCTTTCCAGACGCAGGACTACTTCGTCCTTTGGCGTGGCTAGTGTCAGCAGTGCGGTGATTTCGTGACGCAGGCTCTCGGTGGCCGAGGCCTTGATGTCACCGTCGAAATCGAGCACGAACACCCGGGATTTGCTCTCGGGTTTGTTCTTCTGCTTCTTCTCGGATTTTTCCGATTTGGCCTGGCCCTTGCGCAAGGCCTTGAGCTGATCCTTGTCGAGCAGAGTCTGCTCCAGACGTTCACGCAAGCCTTTATAAAAATCGTTGAGCTTGCTGACCTGCAGCTGCCCCGCCGACTTGCGCCGGCCCTTGCTGCGCAATGCAGCAAAACTGGCGAGCACCACCAGGATGGCGACCACCAGTGTCACGGTCTTGGCCAGGAAGCTGGCGTATTCGGTGAAAAACTCCACAGAGACTCCTTAAAACAATGCGCGGATGCAAAACACGCGCGGGATGGTTGCAGCATACCCATGCCTCGCCCCGTCGGCCAGCCGTGAAACCTCTGGCAACAGGCCTGTAACGAGCATTTCAAACAAGCGTATGTTTTTTCATTGACAGCACTCCGTCATCCTCATAACCTCGCCAAACCTTCAACGTACCGGGATGACGCGGACGTGGGCAGCATCTATCTGATTCGACATGGCCAGGCCTCCTTTGGTGCAGACGACTATGACGTCCTGTCGCCCATCGGTGTGCGCCAGGCAGAAGTCCTTGGCCAGCACCTCGCTGATCTCGGGATCAGCTTCGATCGCTGCCTGGCCGGCGACCTCCGCCGTCAGCAACACACGGCCACTAGCGCGCTGGAACAGCTCAGCGCCAAGGGCCTGTCGGTACCGACGCTGGAGACCGACTCCGCGTTCAACGAGTTCGATGCCGACGCGATCATCCGCGCTCTGATCCCCGCCATGCTCGAGGACGAGCCGGAAGCCATCGACATCCTGCGCAACGCGGCGCAGAACCGCGCCGAATTCCAGCGCATTTTTGCCCTGGTGATCGAGCGCTGGCTGGCGGGCACCTACGACACACCCGGACTGGAAAGCTGGCTGGGTTTTGTCGAGCGAGTACAGGGCGGATTGCACCGGATCCTCGAACAGGCCGGCAGCCACCAGAAAATCGCCGTATTCACCTCCGGCGGCACCATTACTGTCCTGCTCCATCTGATTACCCAAATGCCTGCCAAACAGGCCTTTGAACTGAATTGGCAAATCGTCAACACCTCGCTCAACCAGCTGAAGTTCCGCGGTCGCGAGGTGGCTTTGGCCTCCTTCAACAGTCACGCACATCTGCAACTGCTGAAGGCTCCGGAACTCATCACTTTCCGCTGAGTCCGGATAATTGTGACCCTTGCTGTAATCAACCAGCGCCTAACCCAAGAAAGGATCGAACCATGACCTCCGTAGCTGATGCCGTAAAAGCGATGCAAGCCAAGTTCAACCCAGCCGCTGCTGCCGGTCTGGATCTGGTTTTCGGTTTCAACATCACCGACGAAGACAAGCACTACGCGCTGATCGTCAAAGACGGTACTTGCGACATCCAGGAAGGTGAAAACCCGGACGCCAACTGCACCCTGGTACTGGACAGCGCAACTCTGAAAGACATCGTCAGCGGTGAAACCGACGGCATGCAAGCGTTCATGGGCGGCAAACTGCGCGTTGAAGGCGACATGATGCTGTCGATGAAACTGTCCGAGCTGTTCCCGTCGTAAGACTTGGTTCGGTTTGAAGAAAATCCCGCCCCTGTGGCGGGATTTTTGCGTCTGGCCCCTGTAGGAGCTGCGGCACGCTGCGATCTTTTGCTTTTAAAAATCAAAGTCAAAAGATCGCAGCCTCGTTTCACTCGACAGCTCCTACAGGATTTGCGCCAGCCTCGCCTCCACATTGGATGCCGCCAGCAGCTCCTGCGTATAGGGATGCTGCGCATCGCTGAACAGCGCACGGGTCTCGCCACGCTCCAACACTTCGCCCTCCTTCATCACAATCAGGTCATGGGCCAACGCCCGTACCACCGCCAGGTCATGACTGATGAACAGGTAAGTCAGCCCGTGCTGTTCCTGCAGTCGCCGCAATAAAGCAACGATCTGCTTCTGCACCGTGCGATCCAGTGCCGACGTCGGCTCATCGAGCAGAATCAGATCAGGCTTGAGCACCAGCGCCCGAGCGATGGCAATCCGTTGCCGCTGGCCACCGGAAAACTCGTGCGGATAGCGATGTCGGGTGGCCGGATCCAGACCCACTTCACGCAGCACATCGATCACCGCCTGCTCACGCTCGGCAGCATTCAAGTCGCTGTGTACCTGCAAGCCCTCGGCAATGATCTGCTCCACACACAGCCGCGGACTAAGGCTGCCGAACGGATCCTGAAACACCACTTGCAGGCGTTTGCGCAGTGGCCGCAACTGCTTGCCGCTCAACTGCTCCAGCGCCTCACCGGCAAAGCGAATGCTGCCCTCGGCGTGGATCAGGCGCAAAATCGCCTGGCCCAATGTCGATTTGCCCGAGCCCGACTCGCCGACAATCCCCAGCGTCTTGCCGCGCTGCAGGTTCAGATCAATGCCCTTGACCGCCGCCAGCCAAGTCTTCGGCCGCAGCCAACCGCCCCCCAGGCGAAAACGCACATGCAGATCGCGCACCTGCAACAAGTCCTGCGCCACATCCCGGCACAGCGCTTCGCCCCCCGGCTCGGCGTTGAGCAATTCGATGCTGTAGGGATGCTGCGGCGCGCGGAACAGCTGCTCGCACGACGCCTGTTCGACGATCCGCCCACCGCGCATCACCGCCACCCGCTGTGCGATGTTGCGCACCAGATTCAGGTCATGACTGATGATCAACAGCGCCATGCCCAAGCGCTGCTGCAAGTCCTTGAGCAAAAGCAGAATCTTGCGCTGCACGGTCACGTCCAGCGCAGTGGTTGGTTCGTCTGCGATCAACAATTGCGGCTCGCAGGCCAGCGCCATGGCGATCATCACCCGCTGGCGCTGGCCGCCGGAAAGCTGATGTGGATAGGCCTTGAGCCGTTCGCGCGGTTTCTGAATGCCGACCAGTTCGAGCAGTTCAAGAATCCGTTCACGGGCCTGCGCGCCGGCCAGGCCTTTGTGCAGCGCCAGGCTCTCACCGAGTTGCCGTTCGATCGTATGCAGTGGATTCAGCGAACTCATCGGCTCCTGAAAAATCATCGCGATCCGGTTGCCCCGTAACTGGCGCATATAGCGCTCATGCACGCCGAGCAGCTCTTCCCCGGCATAACGAATGCTGCCGTCGATCCGCGTGATGTTCGGGTCGAGCAATTGCAGGATGCTGTGGGCGGTCACCGATTTGCCCGAGCCGGACTCGCCGACCAGCGCCAGGCATTCGCCCGGACGAATATCGAGGTCGATGCCATGCACCACTGGCTGGCCGTTGAACGCTACACGCAGGTCGCGGATTTCGATCAGGTTATCGCTCATCTCAAGTCCTCGGATCATAAGCATCTCGGCAGGCCTCACCGATGAACACCAACAGAGAAAGAATCAGCGCCAGGGCAAAAAATGCCGTCAGCCCCAACCACGGCGCTTGCAGATTGCTCTTGCCCTGGCCGATCAGTTCGCCCAGCGACGCGCTACCGGCGGGCATGCCGAAACCGAGAAAATCCAGCGCCGACAAGGTCGCGATGGCTCCGGTGAGAATGAACGGCAGATAGGTCAGGGTTGCGCTCATGGCGTTGGGCAGGATGTGCCGCCTGATCACCTGCGCATCGCCAACCCCCAGCGCCCGCGCGGCTTTCACGTATTCCAGGCCGCGGCTGCGCAGGAACTCGGCGCGCACTACATCGACCAGGCTCAGCCAGGAAAACAGCGCCATGATCCCCAGCAACCACCAGAAATTCGGCTCGACGAACCCGGACAGAATGATCAGCAGATACAACACAGGCAGCCCCGACCACACTTCCAGCAAGCGCTGCCCGAGCAGATCGACCCAGCCGCCGTAATAGCCTTGCAAGGCACCGGCCGCAATGCCGATCAGCGCACTGGCAGCAGTCAGCGCCAAGGCAAACAGCAGCGACACCCGCGTACCGAAGATCACCCGCGCCAGCACATCCCGCGCCTGATCGTCGGTGCCCAGCCAGTTCTCGCCGCTCGGCGGACTCGGCGCCGGCTCGGTCAGGTCATAGTTGACCGTATCGAAACCGAACGGGATCGGCGCAAACCACATCCGCCCACCCTGCCCCTCGATCAGTTGCCGTACCTGTGCGCTGCGATAGTCCGGCTGGAACGGCAGTTCGCCGGCGAAATCCTGTTCGGTGTAGCGTTTGAACGCCGGGAAATACCACTGGCCCTGATACTCGACCAGCAGCGGTTTGTCATTGGCGATCAGCTCGCCGCCCAGGCTCAGGCCGAACAACAGCAGAAACAGCCACAACGACCACCAGCCACGCCGATGCGCCTTGAACCGCGCCCAGCGCCGCTGTCCGATGGGAGATAGGGTCAGCATCAGGCAGTCCTCGCGGTGAAGTCGATGCGCGGGTCGACCAGCGTATAGCACAGGTCGCCGAGCAGTTTTATCAGCAGGCCGAACAGGGTGAAGATGAACAGCGAACCGAACACCACCGGATAGTCGCGAGACACCGCCGCCTCGTAACT
Source organism: Pseudomonas sp. B21-051 (assembly GCF_024748795.1). Classification (NCBI taxonomy): domain Bacteria; kingdom Pseudomonadati; phylum Pseudomonadota; class Gammaproteobacteria; order Pseudomonadales; family Pseudomonadaceae; genus Pseudomonas; species Pseudomonas sp. B21-051. The sequence continues at coordinate 2,693,519 of NZ_CP087166.1, read as the reverse complement.
GAGACGGCCGAGGCCATCGAGGGAGAAGATCACTTCGATCAGCAACGAACCGCCGAAAAACACCGTCACCAGTGCCTGCGGCAGTCCGGCGACCACCAGCAGCATCGCGTTGCGAAATACATGGCCGTATAACACCTGGCGCTGACTGAGGCCCTTGGCCCGCGCCGTCACCACGTACAGGCGCGAGATCTCATTGAGAAAGCTGTTCTTGGTCAGGATTGTCAGCGTGGCGAATCCGCCGATCACCAGCGCGGTGACCGGCAGCACCAGATGCCAGAAGTAATCGGCAACCTTGCCCCACGGCGACAGCTCGGCGAAGTTGTCCGAGACCAGCCCGCGCACCGGAAACCAGTCCAGCGCGGAGCCGCCGGCAAACACGATGATCAACAGCAGCGCGAACAGAAACCCCGGCATCGCGTAGCCGATGATGATCGCCACGCTGCTCCAGACATCGAACGCCGAACCGTTGTGCACGGCCTTGCGAATGCCCAGCGGAATCGACACCAGGTAAGTGATCAACGTGGCCCACAAGCCCAGTGACAAGGTCACCGGCAGCTTCTGCCAGATCAGCTCGGTGACGCTGGCGCCACGGAAAAAGCTCTGGCCGAAATCCACTTGCGCGTAGCTTTTGAGCATCAGCCACAGGCGCTCACCGGCGGGTTTGTCGAAGCCGTACTGACGCTCGATATCGGCCACCAGTTTCGGGTCGAGACCCCGGGTGGCGCGGGATTCGCCACCAATGGTTTCGACATGACCACCGCCCACCGCCGCGCCGACACCGATACCCTGCAAGCGCGCGATCGCCTGCTCGACCGGGCCACCCGGTGCGGCCTGCACGATGACGAAATTGACCAGCAGAATCGCCAACAAAGTCGGCACGATCAGCAACAGACGCCGCAGGCTATAACCCCACATGGGCGTACTCCTTCTGCTGTTGCTGCATCTGTGTGGCGGTTAGCGCCGTCGGGCTGATTTCCCACCAGGTATCGAGCCCGGCGTCATACAGCGGCGCCGTTGCCGGACGACCAAAACGGTTCCACCACACCGTGGAAATCCCCGGCGGGTAATAGTTGGGAATCCAGTAGTAACCCCACTGCAGCACCCGATCCAGCGCATGGGCATGGCGTAACAGGCTTTCGCGGTTGTCGGCCTGTACCAGCCCTTCGAGCAAGGCATCGACGGCGGGATCGCGCAACACCATGTAGTTGTTCGAACCGGGATCGTCGGCGCCGTCGGAGCCGAAGTAATTGAACATCTCGCGCCCCGGCGCCTGACTCACCGGGTAGCCGACCACGATCATGTCGTAGTCGCGATTGCGCACGCGGTTGGTGTATTGCGCGGTGTCGACCTGACGAATATCGAAGCCGATGCCGATCTGCGCCAGGTTGCGCTTGAACGGCAGCAGCAGCCGTTCAAAGCCCTTCTGACCGTTGAGAAAGGTGAACTGCAACGGCTCGCCATTGGCGTTCACCAACTGATCGCCGCGAGGTTTCCAGCCGGCGGCTTCCAGCAGTTTCAGTGCCTGCAACTGCTCGGCGCGGATGTTGCCGCTGCCGTCGGTTTTCGGCGCTTCGAAGACTTGGGTGAATACCTCGTCGGGGATCTTGCCGCGCCACGGTTCGAGGATTTGCAGTTCCTCGGCGTCCGGCAACTCGGTGGCCGCCAATGCGCTGTGCGAGAAGTAACTGCGCTGGCGCAGGTACATGCTGCGCATCATCTGCCGATTGCTCCACTCGAAATCCCAGAGCATGGCGATCGCCTGCCGCACCCGGCGATCCTGAAACACGGGTTTTTGCAGGTTGAACACGAAACCCTGCGAACCCTGCGCGGCACCCGGCGCCAGATGTTCGCGGAGCAATTTGCCCTGCTCCAGCGCCGCGCCGGCATAGCCGATGGTGTAACTGGTCGCGGAAAACTCGCGGTTGTAATCGAAGCCGCCAGCCTTGAGGACTTGCCGGGAAACATCGGTGTCGGCGAAGAACTCCACGCTCAGGTGATCGAAGTTATAGAGACCACGAGTGATTGGCAGGTCCTTGGCCCACCAGTCGGCGACACGCTGAAATTTCACGCTGCGCCCGGCATCCACCACGCTGATCCGGTACGGGCCGCTGCCCGGCGGGATCTCGAAACCGGCGCCCTCGGCGAAGTTGCGCGTGCGCCACCAGTGTTCCGGTAACACCGGCAGCGTTGCCAGATCCAGCGGCAAGGTGCGGCTGTCGTTGTTCTTGAAGTTGAAGCGCACTTGCGTTGGCGACTCCACCACCACGTCGGCGACGTCACGAAACTGCTGGCGATATTTGAGGCTGCCCTGAGTGGTGAACAGTTCGAAGGTGTAACGCACGTCTTCGGCAGTGATTGGCGTGCCGTCGTCGAACCGGGCCTTCGGATTGAGGTAGAAGCGCAGCCAGCGACGATCCGCATCCAGCTCCATCTGCTGCGCCACCAGGCCGTAGACGCTGTAGGGTTCGTCCTTGCTGCGATAGGCCAGCGGCGCGTAGAGCCAGCCATCGATGTCGGCGACACCGGTGCCTTTGTCGATGTACGGAATCAGGTGATCGAACGGGCCGCTTTCCAGCGAGGAGCGACGCAGGGTGCCGCCCTTCGGAGCGTTGGGGTTGGCGTAAGCCAGGTGCTGAAAGTCCGGGGCGTACTTGGGGGCTTCGCCGTAGACCGTCAACGCGGGTTGTGCAGCGGCCCAAACGAATGGGCTTAGCAGCGCAAAAGCGCTGAACAGAATGAGCCTGGAGAGCATTGGCAGATCCTTTTTTCGCACGGTGCTGCTACTGGCCTCTTCGCTAGCAGGCTAGCTCCCACAGGTTCTTGCGTTGACACAGAACCCCTGTGGGAGCCATCTTGCTGGCGATGGCGGCGCAACAGTCACCAAACATCCTGCCTACCTGTGATGTGCAACAGGCCGGCATTTTTTATAGGGCAGGCTTAGATCAATAAGTGACTAAAACCCGCCCCTTCCATGAAATCCGATCCTTGTAGGAGCTGCCGCAGGCTGCGATCTGTTGATCTTTAACGTCAAAAGATCGCAGCCTGCGGCAGCTCCTACACAGAGCGGGTCAGAATTTGTAATTGACCCGCGTGTACAGCGTGCGCCCGAACGGGTCGCCGTACTTCGGGTCGTAGCCGCTCTGGAAGGTGTAGGTCTGGTTGCTGAACGGTGGCTCGCGGTCGAACAGGTTCTTCGCGCCGAGGGTCACGCTCAGGGTTTTGCGCCAGGTGTAGGTGCCGGCCAGATCCCAGACGTTGTACGAGCCGACGTAATCGTGGGTCTCACGGTCGGAGTCGTGGTAGCCGCTGGTGTAGCGGTTGGTCAGTGCCACACCGTAGGGGCCGTAGTTCCAGCTGCCGGTCAGGCTGTGGCGCCAGCGGGCCACGGCGCCGGCCGAGGAAAAATCGCCACCACGGAAATCTCCGAGCTTGTCGATGTAGTCGCCCTTGAGCTGCTGCTGGTACTCGTAACGGCTGACATAGGTGCCTTGCAGGCCAATGCCGAAGTTGCCGTACGGGGTGCTCGGCAAGCGGTAGTCGAAGCTGACGTCGACGCCATTGGTCTTGATCTTGCCGAGGTTGGCCAGGCCGGTGACGATGTGATCAATGGAGCCGTCCGGCTTGCGCACCAGACGATCCGGATACAGCTCCGGGTTTTCGAACACCGCCGATTCCGGGAATTCGGCGATCTGGTTGGCGATGTTGATCCACCAGAAATCCAGCCCGGTGCTCAGGCGCTCGAATGGTTGATAGACGAAACCGAGGGTGACGTTGCGCGCGGTTTCCGGGCTCAGGTCGGTGTTGCCACCGGTGCGGCTGTAGAACTGCTGGGCGCAGTCGCGGTTGGCGATCCCGCCGTTGCTCGGATTGCCACCGGCGCACAGCCGTGGGTCGTTGTAGTTGGCGACAGTGAAGGTGGTGAAATTGGGGTTGTACAACTCGTACAACGACGGTGCGCGGAAGCCTTCGCTGTAGGCGCCGCGCACCACCAGTTGCTTGAACGGCTGGAAGCGGAACGAGTATTTCGGGTTGGTGGTGCTGCCGAAGTCGCTGTACTTGTCGTGGCGCACGGCGGCGGACAACTCCAGGCTGTCGAGCACCGGCACGTTGACCTCGGCGTACTGCGCCGAGACGCTGCGATCCCCGGCGACGCTGGCATTCGGGTCGACGCCCAGGCTCTGCACATCGGCGGCGAACTGGGCGAAGTCCTGATGGAAATCTTCCTTGCGGTATTCGCCACCCAGCGCCAGTGCCGAAGGACCAGCGCCGAACCAGTCACCGATCTCACGACTGACACGCCCGTCTATCGCCTTGACCCGCCCTACCGCCGTCGAGTAATCGCCGTCCACCGCATTGGCTGCCAGCAGCGCCTGTCCGGCGGCGGTCTGCGCGCCAAACGGGTTGATGATGCCGTTGGCAATACCGGCGCTGACGGCGCGGTCGTTGACGTAACCGGCCTCGATGGCATTGACCACTTTGTTCTGGTTGTACGATGCACCGACGTTGTAGTCCCAACCAACCACGCTGCCGTCGAAGCTCAACAGCAAACGCTGGCCGGTGTTGTCGTCTTCATGCTGGCGCGCGCCAACGGCGGTTTCGCGCCAGTTCACATCCACCGGTTGCGTCGGGTCAAGGGCGAAACCGTTGGGGCCGGGGGTAATGCCGTTTCCGGGATAGAACGTCGTGCCGGGATTGACCTGATTGCCCATCAGCGTACCGGGGCCGATCTGCGTGCGGTTTTCGTTACGTGCCCAGAAGTATTCGAGGCTGACGTTGTGATCATCCGCGAGCTTGCCGGTGGCTTTGGCGAAAGCCGAGGTCTTCTCGGTTTCCGGCACCAGATCGAGGTAGTTCCACAGGCTCTGGCGGCAGATGCCATTGCGCGCCAGCAGGCCTGGGGCGTTGCAGCCGGTACCGGCCAGCGGGTTGGTGGCGTTGCTGCCCTGACTCCAGTTGGCCGGCGATGCGGTGCCGGAGGTGTAATCGAGGCCGCGTCCCGGCTGATAGTTGTAGGTGTAGCCGCGATCCTCGGCAGCCAGGCGTTGCTGCTTGTCATGACTGACCACGCCGAACACGTTGAAACGATCATCCTGCAAATCGCCGAAGCCCCAACTGCCGCTGAAGTTACGACTTTCCCCACCACCGGAATGGGTCGGCGTGTCGTAGTTGGTGCTCAGTTGGCCTTCGGTGAGACTGGTCTTGGTGATGAAGTTGATCACCCCGCCGATCGCATCGGTGCCGTACAACGCCGAAGCGCCGTCACGCAGTACTTCGACGCGATCAATGGCGGCGAACGGAATGGTGTTCAGGTCAACCCCGGAGCCATTGATCGCATTGGTCGCGTTGTTGCTCAGCCGCCGACCATTGAGCAGCACCAGCGTCTTGTTCGGGCCGATGCCACGCAAATCGGCATACGACGCCCCGCCGCTGCTCGAACCTACCGAACGACCAGAGCCGACTGAAGACTGGTTGGCGGAAATCCGGCTCACCAGTTCTTCGGTGGTGCTCACCCCCTGCTCGCGCAATTCTTCAACTCGCAGAATGGTGACCGGTACTGCAGTTTCCGCATCGACCCGACGAATCGCCGTACCGGTGACTTCGACCCGTTGCAATTGGGTTGTCGGCTCGTCGGCAGCGATTGCCGGCAAGGTATTGATCGCCAGCAGCAAGGCCAGGCTCAAACGGGATCTAACGGGTGAAAAATGGATCATGAACAGCCATCCCTGCGTTTTGGTTTATGCAGGGATGTGCAATGGACAGCAGGGTTTTATAGAGCCCGATTTAGACCGTTGGGTGATGAGGTTATGCAAAAAGAATGGCACGTGTGGATCAAGCCAGCTCCATCTCCCTCAGCAACCGGGTATCCAGCCCAAACCGCTCTTGGGAAACCATCCTGAACTGCCCCTCCGCCAACTCGCAGCTCACCAGCAGATTCCACGAGTGCCGGGCCGCCGCCGAGGGGATCAGTACAAACGGATGCTCTGCCAATAACGCATCGGCGAACTGTTGTTGATTGGGTGAAGGCTTGGCGGGGCTCAACCAATAAGGATTCGGCACATCCTCCGGCTGGACGATTTTCACTTTTGCTTCGCTGATGACTTCAAAACACGTGAGCACGTAAGGTTCACTGTCCAGCGCATCAAAGCTGTGATGAGCTGCCACCTCCAGAATGGCCGACGACGGATCGACCGATGCATAAACGACTCGCCGCCCGGGTTTGTTCCATCGGCCACCATTGAGATTCGAACCCATCCCGCTGTCCCACGTCCCACCATAAATCTCGGAGTCCAGCCGCCAGGCATACCACTGCTCGTCCCAGGGCAAGGGATTCATGTGTAAACCCCGTATATCAGTTGCCCGAGATACTGCTCCACCATCTGAAACCCCAGTGAATGCCGGATAAACTCCGCGGGTACGCGTCCGTTAAGGTAGGTGCTGGGTTTGCGCAGCCACTCCTCGGCCCGTGACTGGCGCCCGAAGGCGCGAATGGCCTTTTCCAGCACCAACGCATATTGGTAGGCGACGACGCTCTGCTGCGGGTCAAGCCGTATCGTTTTACCTTCCTTCAGTAATCGCCGTACGGTGCTGACCGACTTGCCGGTGATGCGTTTGACCATGTCGCCTTGCAGATAAAGCTCAGAGGTTGAAAGCATGTTGACGACATCGTTCAGCTCAAAACCTTCGTCGGTCAGGTCAACAATCAGAAAGGCGTCGTCGCTTATGTTCCGGCCATGGACGAGCAAGTCGACAGGTCTGCCCTCGGCCCTCTTCACCCCCGTAAGCCGGGGTATCTTGACACTGGGCATTTCGACCTCCTCCATGGGGCATCTGGCACGATCGGTGCGCCAGTGAAGGCGATGGGAATAAGCAGGCGTTTCGTATTCGAGGTGGGGAGTTCGCATAATCCATCCGTTATCAGAGGCCTGAGCGTCCAAGCCGTTTACGACTTCAATGTCATGTCCGATGCTATAGATCATGCTTCCGACGACCAACCTGAGAATGTCGTCGGAAATATCCCCGTTTCTGCGAAAAAATCTTCCGTTTCCGTAGGACGTTACTCACGCATACCGTGTGCTCAACTGCCGAAGTGATAACTCACATCCAGCCACCACTGCCGCCCGTACGGATCGTAGTTGCCGGTCGGGTAATACGGCCAGCCGGCCGAGTCATCGTGTTTGATCTGGTTGAGCACGTTGTTCACGGTCAGGCCGACGCTGGCACGGTCGTTGAGCTTGTAGCGAGCGCTGGCGTTGAACACCGTCCATGGCGACAGACGCCCGTCGCCCGCGCCGTTGGTCACCGAGCCGTAACGAATGCCCATCAGCGTCGCTGTGGCCTTCTGGTAATCCCAGGTCAGGCTGGCGTTGACCTTGCTGCGCCAGTCGTAATTGGTCCGCGAAGTGCGCCAGTCCTGAGTCGGCGCCTCGTCGGATTCCTTGTAGAAATGCGAAAGCACCAGGGTATAGCCCAGCGCCGAGCTGAACGCGCCGTACTGGCCGGCGCCCCAGCGGATGTTGCTCTTGAAGTCCAGACCACTGACCCGCTCGCTGGCGGCGTTGATCGCGTTGACCCGCACCCGTTGCAACTGATTCGGATCGATGGCGGCAGTGCCCGGGTTGCGATCGATGCGCGCCAGGGTCGACTGGCAGTTGGCAGAGTTGATGTCCTGGGTGCCGTTGCGGCATTCGTTTTCTTGCTGCAACAGGCGGTTTTCGTCGACGGTGGTCAGCAGGTCGTCGATCTCGACACGCCAGAAATCGGTGGAGAAATCGAAGTTGCGCGACGGCGACCAGACAAAACCATAGGTCCAGGATTTGCCGCGCTCGGACTCAAGATCCGGGGTGCCGCTCTGGGTGTAGTCGACCCGCCCACGATCACACGCGCCCTGCACGCCCTGGCTGCAACCGTAGTAGTCGATCTGCGCCGGGTAGTAACCGTTGCTGTCGGATTGGTAGATGTAATTCAGGTCCGGCGCGCGGAAACTGGTGCCGTAACTGCCGCGCAGCAACAGGCTGGTGATCGGGCGCCATTCGAGGCCGAGGTTATAGGTTTTCTGCTGCTCGCTGCGGCCGCTGAATTTGTATTGGTCCCAACGCCCGGCGGCGGTAGCCAGCACAGTGTCGGTGACCGGAATGCTGAACTCGCCGCCCGCCGCGTAGCGCTTGCGCGAACCACCGGAGCTTTGCGCCGGGCTCACACCATAAAAAGTGCCGTCATTCAGGCCGTCATCCGGATCGACGCGATACTCCTGCTTGCCCGCTTCCAGCACGCCGGCAAATCCGACCGGGCCGGCCGGCAGGTCAAACAAGTCGCCATTGATCGAGGCGTTGTAGCTGGTGGAAACCGACTTGCTGTTCTGGGTCAGGTTGCTGCGAAACTGCTCCCATTCTTGTGGCGTCAGCGGGCGATCGAGACGCGAGGCGTCCGGGGCGAATACCGGGTAACCGCCACTCACGCCCAATTGCGGGCCAAGGTAGAAATCCTGAATCGATGACAGCGGCGTGTAGCGCGTGGTTCTGACGCTGCGATATTCCGAGCGGTTGGCCGCCAGATCGTAGCTCCAGCCGGTGTCGGCGATCTTGTCCGAGAGGCCGAGGGTGCCGGTCCAAGAAGTGTCGGTCCACTTGCTGTTGTTGCTGGTCCGCCCGCCGATTTCCTCTTCACCGTAACGCCGATACCAGCGCTCAAGATTGCCGCTGTTCTGGTTAATGAAATCCGGCGAAGTAAACGTCGGACCACGGGTGTTGTTCTGGATGTGATCAAGGCCATACATCAAGTCGGCAAACACCTGACCGCTGTCGCTGAAGTGCCAGGTGCCGCGGGTGTAGCCGTCGTAGTTTTCCTTTTGCGTCTGAATGGTCCAGTAATCGTTGTACATCTGATCGGTGCGGCAACGGCCAGCGTTGTTCAACAGCTTGTTGTCGAAGGTGCCTTGATAGGCGCCGCAACCGGGGCCGAGGTAGCGGTTGTTGCTCAGGTCGCGACGGTAACCGACATCCGCCAGCGGGCCGCTCTGCATGAAGCCGCGATCGTCGGCCCAGATCGAATCGCGGTTGGTCAGCTCCAGACCGAACAGGCCATCGAAGTCGCCCCAACTGCCACCACCGCTGATTTGCAGACGCTGATTGTCGCCTCCGCCACGCTCGCTGGTGCCGCCCTTGAGATTGACGTCGATGCCATTGATCTGCTTCTTGAGGATGATATTGACCACCCCGGCAATCGCGTCCGAACCGTAGATTGCCGAGGCGCCGCTGCTTAGAATTTCGATACGTTCGATGACTGCCGAGGGAATGTTCGCCAGGTTGGTGAAGTTGACCTTGCCATCGTATGGCGTCGGGTAATCGGCGACGCGCCGGCCGTTGATCAGCACCAGCGTGTGATTGGGTCCGAGACCGCGCAGGTTGATTGCGCTGGCCGCCGGCTGCCAGGTGTTGCCATAGTCCTCGCCTTGGGTCATGCCAGTGTTTTGCGTCTGCGTCGCCAGGGCGTCATAGACGTTCTTGTAGCCGCGCGCTTCCATCTCCTCGTGGGTGATGACGTTGACCGGGGTCGCGCCATCACTCTGCGCGCGGGCGATTCGCGAGCCGGTGACGGTGACTTTTTCCATGCGGTAATCGGCGCTGGTGGCCGGGGCCACGGCGCTGACTTTGGCCGCCACTGGCGTGCTCGCTGCGCCTTCGCGCACACTCAGGCCCTGAGCACTTTGCTCGACTTGCAGGCCACTGCCGAGCAACGCTTTTTCAACGGCCTGACGCCCGCCCAAGGCACCGCGCACCGCACTGCTGCGTTTGCCTTGCACCAGGTTCTGGCTGAAGGAAATCGGTACGCCGGTCTGGCGCGAGATATCCAGCAAGACCTCATCGAGCGGGCCGCTGGCGATGTCGAAGGTGTAGACCTGCGTCGCAGAATCCTGCGCATACACCGCGATCGGCCCTAGCCCCACTGCCAGTGCAGCGGCGAGGGTCAGGCGCGGTAATTGTTGTTTGAATGAAATCATCAAGGGCTTCCCTGTTGAAGGCGTCTGCAGGGAATGAGCAGCGGGCCGGCGCTTTTTATAGGGCGGCGATTAGGCCAAGAAGTCATAACCCTATAACCGGCATACACGTACCTCTGTGTAGGAGCTGCCGCAGGCTGCGATCTTTTGATCTTGAAAAACAAAGTCAAAAGATCGCAGCCTTCGGCAGCTCCTACAGGGTGTTAGGTGGAATTGAGGGTTCGATGCTGACCCAGTAAGGGTTGTGCCAGGTGACGCGGATCGGCAGCGAGCGCTCCAGCAGTTGCAGAGTGCGGTCGCTGTCATCGAGCGGATAGAGGCCGCTCAGGCGCAGATCGGCCACCTCGGGACTCAGATGCAGAATGCCCCGGCGATAGCGGCGCAGGCTGTCGATCACTTCGCTCAGCGGCCGGTCGCGCACTTCCAGGCGACCTTGCACCCAGGCACTTTCCTGGCCGGTGCTGCGCTCCAGAGCCAGAATGTCCTGGGCGTTGAACAGCAGGCTCTCCCCCGCCTCCAGCACTTGCCGCGCACCGCCGGCGGTGACCACTTCGACCTGCGAGTGCAGCATCACCAGCCGCGTAGCATCGTCACCCTGTTGCACCAGAAATTTCGTCCCTAGCGCCCGCATCCGCCCGTGTTCGGTCGCGACCACAAACGGCCGCGCAGGATCCCTGGCCACATCCACCAGCAACTCACCCGAGCGCAACGCCAGCAAGCGTTGAGTCGCATCGAATTGCGCCACCACCTGCGTCCGCGCATTCAGGCTCAACGCACTGCCATCCTCCAGAGTGAAATCGCGCCGCTCACCGGTGCCGGTCGCCAACTCCCCCGCTTCCGGCAGCCAGCCATAGCGGCGTCCGAGCAGACCGGCCAGCACAGCGATGCCGAGCACGCCCAAGCTGCCACTGACAAAGCGCCGCCGGCTCGACGGCGCATTCAGGCTGTGCAGCAGACTGTTGCGCGGCAGCCCGCGCAAGGTCGGGCTGCGCAGCAGGTTAAGGCCGCCACCCATTTGTTCGATGATCCGCTGATGGCGCGGATCAGCCGCGCGCCACGCTTCGAACGCCGCACGCTCGCCAGCGCTGGCCTCGCCGGACTGCAGCAGCGCCATCCACTGCGCCGCCTCATCGATCACCGCCTCGTCCGGCCTCATGCCTGCATCGCCTGATAGCAGCGTTTGAACGCCTCGACCATGTATTGCTGCACCCGACTGGTGGAAACCCCGAGCCGTTCGCCGATTTCGCTGTAGGTCAAACCGTCGAGCTGATGGTAGAGAAACGCGGCTTTGGCCTTGGCCGACAAGCCATTGAGCAAGCGATCGACCGCCAGTAACGCCTCGATCACCAACGCGCGTTCTTCCGGTGATGGATGCACCGGTTCCGGCGCCAGCGCCAGGCTTTCCAGGTAGGCACGTTCGAGATCCTGGCGACGCCAGCCTTCATAGACCAGCCGCCGGGCGATGGTGGTCAGCAGCGCTCGGGGTTCGCGAATCGCGCTCGGATCCGGCAAAGCCAGCACCCGTAAAAATGTTTCCGAGGCGATGTCCTGCGCGCTGTACGGGCAACCCAGCGTGCGGCCAACGGCAGCGCACAGCCAGCGATAGTCCTTTTGGAACATTTGCCCAATCATCCGGTAATGCGGGTTTTGAACATCACCCATGCCTTGCTCCCTGAAACGGGTCCCACCCGCTGCGAAAAACCATCGTTCTGCCGGGATCGTCCGGCTCTTGATCAGGCGCGACTGTGCAATAGCGTTGCGTACATTTGAAGTAATAAAAAATCAGGACAAACAAACCTTTGAGAATAAGACGTTCCGTCGCTGCAGAAATATTGACTGACACAACGTTGACCCCGATCAGTTGCCAGCGCTGAAGCACTGACTAATCTGCGCGCTCCATCGAACGCCAAGGACGGCTCACCGGGAGCCCGCGGCTATCCCTTCAAGGAAGAAAACCATGCGATCACTGAAGATTATTCTGCTGTCATCGGCCTTCAATGGCCTGACTCAACGCGCCTGGCTGGAACTGCGTCAGGCCGGGCACTCGCCCAGCGTCGTGGTGTTCACCGACGAGGCGTCGGTGTGCGAACAGATCGAACACAGCGGCGCCGATCTGGTGATCTGTCCGTTCCTCAAGGACCGCGTGCCGTATGCGCTGTGGAGTAATGCGCAGCGCCCGGTGGTGATCATCCACCCGGGCATCGTCGGCGATCGTGGCGCCAGCGCACTGGACTGGGCGATCACCAACGAACTGACGCGCTGGGGCGTGACCGCGCTGCAAGCAGTGGAAGAAATGGACGCCGGTCCGGTCTGGGCCACCTGCGAATTCAATTTGCCGTCGGGTTTGCGCAAATCCGAGCTGTACAACGGTCGGGTCAGCGATGCGGCGATTCGCTGCATTCGCGAAGTGGTCGAGAAATTCATCGACGGCTTCGTTCCGGTCGCACTGGATTACACCGACCCAAAAGTCCGCGGCCGCTTGCAGCCAAACATGAAGCAGGACGATCGCACCTTCAGCTGGCACGACTGCTCGCGCTTCATCAAACGCTGCATCGACGCCGCGGACGGCCAGCCCGGGGTCCTGGCGAGTCTGGCCGGCGGGCAGTATTACGTGTACGACGCGCACCTCGATCAGCGCACCGGCATTCCCGGCAAGATCCTCGCGGTGCATGACGACGCGGTGCTGGTCGCCACCGGCGATCACAGCCTGTGGATCGGCTCGTTGCGGCGCAAACCGCTGCCCGGCGAAGAGACCTTCAAGCAACCGGCGCGGCATGTGCTGGCCGGGCAACTGGAAGGCGTGCCGACCCTCGACTGGTCGATCGCCAGCGAGCCGTTCAACGACGAGGCGTATCAGCCGATCCGCTACCGCGAATCCGGGCATGTCGGGGAGTTGACGTTCGAGTTCTATAACGGCGCGATGAGCACCGAACAGTGTCAGCGCATGGTTGAAGCGCTGCGCTGGGCCAAGTCTCGGGACACCCGCGTGCTGTTGCTCAAGGGCGGACGCGGCAGCTTTTCCAACGGTGTGCACCTGAACGTGATCCTGGCCGCGCAGGATCCGGGCGCTGAAGCGTGGGCAAATATTCAGGCGATCAACGATGTCTGCGCCGAATTGCTCAGCGCGCGACAACTGGTGGTCAGCGGCGTGACCGGCAATGCCGGGGCCGGCGGCGTGATGCTCGCACTGGCTGCCGACATCGTGTTCGCCCGCGCCGACATCGTGCTCAATCCGCATTACAAGAGCATGGGCCTGTATGGCTCGGAATACTGGACCTACAGCCTGCCCCGCGCCGTCGGCCCGGCGATGGCCGAGCAACTGACCCAGGCCTGCCTGCCGGTCAGTGCCACGCAGGCGCTGCAACTGGGCATGGTCCAGGAAATCGGCCCGCGCTGCCCGGATGAGTTTTCCTTGTGGTTGCTGCAACGCGCCAACGCGGCACTGACTGACCCGACCTATGCCGCGGTGCGTGAACGCAAGTTGCGGGTGGATCAGGTGCTGATCGAGCAATGTCGGGAAAACGAGCTGCAGGAAATGCAGGAAGACATGCTCTACAACCGCAACCAGTTTGCCGAGAAGTGCCGCCACTTCGTCTACAAGCGCAAAGCCTGCGGCACGCCGGCGCGATTGGTCGAGGAATGGGCGCGGGTGCGCAAGGTTGAGTTGGCGGGTTGATGCCTGGGTGACTGCGCGGGCCTCTTCGCGAGCAGGCTCGCTCCCACAAGGGTACTGCGTCGTTCGCAAAATCCATGTCTATCGCAGAACCCTTGCAGGGGTGAGCCTGTTCGCGATGAACGATGACGCGGTGGCGAGCCGGCACTTACAATGCCCGCACCTCAGACACCGGCCCGCCCATGGATATCGACCTCGCCCGCACCTTTCTGGAAATCGTTCGCCACGGCAGTCTCGCGGCGGCGGCGCAGAAGTTGTTCGTCACGCAGACGGCGATCACCGCCCGGGTGCAGAAACTCGAAAGTCAGCTGGGCAGTACGCTGTTCGTGCGCAACCGCGCCGGGGCAAAACTGACCGCCAATGGCGAGGCCTTCGTGGTCTACGCCAATCAACTGGTGCAGACCTGGGAAGCCGCGCGGCGCGACCTGCCGTTGCTGGACGGCTATCACAACGTGCTGCACATCGGCGGCGAAGTCAGCCTGTGCAACCCGTTGATGCTCAGCTGGGCCGCCGAACTGCGCGAGAAGATCCCCGGCCACGCCCTGCGCATGGAAATCCGCGACGGTGAAAACCTGTTGCGCCAACTCGAACTCGGCGTGCTCGATGCTGCGCTCGTCTATCAGCCGGAATACTGGCCCGGCCTGCAGGTCGAGCAGGTGCTGGAAGAAAAACTGATTCTGGTGCGTGCACCGAACCGTCCGGATCCCTACGTCTACATCGACTGGGGGCCGGATTTCCGTCGTCAGCACGACGCCGCCCTGCCGGACAAGGCCAAAGCTGCGCTGAGTTTCAACCTCGGCCCGCTGGCCCTGCAATACATCCTCGAACATGGCGGTAGCGGCTACTTCCGTACCCGTGTGGTGCGTAGCTATCTGGAAAGCGGCGCACTGGAAGCGGTGAGCAAAGCCCCGGAATTCGGTTATCCAACCTATCTGGTGTATGCCCGCGAGCGCGACTCGGCGACGCTGCAACAGGCGTTCGATCTGCTGCGCCAGGTGATCGCCACCGATGACGACTGGTCGCAGCGCTGGAACCCGTTGAGCTGAGTCGGCCGCTTTACACCGGAGCATGGCGCAACTGACCTCAAGGGCGGCCGGCACAAACGGCCGGATCGGCTAATCTGCCGGGTATAACAACAATACCCGCAGGTGAACGCAGTGAGGCAGACCACCGAGGCATTCCGCAGCCGCTACCGCGCGGCCATTCATCCGCTGTACAACCCGTGGCTGCACGGCGCTTTCGTGCTGCTGTTCGGCGTGCTGGCGCTCGGCGCTTTCTGGAGCAGCGCGCATCAGGTGCAGCCGCTGGAATGGCTGAGCGTGCCGCTGACCCTGCTGTTGTTCAACTTTGGCGTGTACATGGTTCATCGCCATCTCGGCCACCACAAAAAGACCTTCGCCAAGCTGTTCTACGCCCGGCATGCCGGCGACCATCACAGCTTTTTCACCCCCGGCCACATGACTTACGACGGCGCCCGCGACTGGCGGGTGATTCTGTTTCCGGCCTGGCTGATCGTCGTGCATACACTGATTTTCACCCTGCCGCTGTGGTGGCTGCTCGCCCAGTTCAACGCCAATGTCGCCGGGCTGTTCGGCGGTTGCATGGTCCTGGGTTATCTGGCCTACGAGGTGTTTCACGCCTGCGAGCATCTACCGTCGAATAATCCGCTGACCCGCCTGCCGTGGATCCGCCAGATGCGGCATCTGCACGAACTGCATCACCGCCGCGAGCGCATGCAGGAGCGCAATTTCAATATCGTTTTTCCGCTGATGGATTACCTGTTCGGCACCCTGTACTGGGAGCCGCCACCCGCCCCGTTGCGCTATTCGAGATCGCCCATGACCCGCATGCAGCACCAGATCGATATCGCCGGCGAACCGGTCGCCGTGCTTCGCTACGCCGCCAGTGTCAACCACTGGCCCGAGTGGCACCCGTCGTCGCTGAAAATCGACGGTCCGCAAGGCCCGCTGCATGCCGGCGCGCGTTTCGAAGAAGACATTCATGCCGGCGGGCGCGCCGGCCATTTGCGCTGGGAGGTCACCGAGTATCTGCCCGGCCGCCGCTGGTGCGCCAAGGCGCGGGGCGATCATGGTTTGTCGCTGCTGTTGACCTACGAGTGCGCGACGCAAGGCGACGGCACGCGTTTCGTGCGCACCCTGGATTATCAGTTCGATGGCCTTGGCATGCGCCTGGCCAATCTGCTGCTGCTCAAGCGCCGCATCGAACGTGAATCGGCGACCTCGATGCAGGCCCTGCGCGACATGGCGCTCAGGCACCTGACGCTGACGGGGCACCTTTCATGAAGCGCCTGCTGTTACTGCTGGTGATCCTCGTCATCGCATTTCTGCTACTGATGCCGACCAAGGTGCAGCCGGTGGCGTGGAAGCCGCCAGCGGCGCCGTCCCTAAGCGAAGGACCGTACGCGGAAAACCAACGGCTCAAAGCCGCCAAACAGGTTGGCCCGAGCGACATCGACGGCCCCGAGGCACTGCTGCTGGAAGGCGATTTCCTGATCACCGGCCTGCATGACGGGCGACTGATCCGCACCAGCCTCGATGGCAAATCGCGCCAAGTGCTGAGCGACACCGGCGGCCGGCCGCTGGGTCTGGCGCGGCATCCCAACGGTTTGCTGGTCATCGCCGACGCGGTCAAAGGTCTGCTGTCACTCGACGCTCAGGGTCAGTTGATTCCGCTGACCACCGAGGCCAATGGCCTGCCCTTCGGTTTTACCGACGATGTGGCCATCGACAAGTCCGGGCACCACGCCTATTTCAGCGATGCCAGCAGCCGTTGGGGCTACGGCCATGACGGCGAAGCGATCATCGAGCATGGCGGCAACGGACGTCTGCTGCGCTATGACTTCCAGACTGGCAAGACCAGCGTGCTGCTGGACAAACTGGAGTTTGCCAACGGCGTGACCCTCGGCCCGGATGACGCTTACGTGCTGGTCAATGAAACCGGCGCCTATCGCATCAGCCGCTATTGGCTGAGCGGCCCAAAGGCCGGGACACATGACCTGTTCATCGACAACCTGCCCGGGCTACCCGACAACCTCGCGTTCAATGGCAGCAATCGCTTCTGGGTCGCGCTCTATGCGCCGCGCAGTGCCCTGCTCGATGGCACCGCCGGGTATCCGTGGGTGCGTAAAGTGATCGTGCGCGCGCTGACGGTGCTGCCAAAACCGGTGGAAAAACGCGGGTTTGTCCTGGGGCTGGATCTTCAGGGCAAGGTGATCGCCAATCTGCAGGACGCCAGCAGCGGCAATTACTCGCCGATTACTACGGCGCGCGAGTATGGGGACTGGTTGTATCTGGGGTCGCTGAAGGCTACGCACATGGCGCGGTTGCCGTTGGCGGAGGCGTTGAAGTGAGTCTGGGCCAATGTGGGAGCGAGCCTGCTCGCGAAGGCGCTGTGTCAAGCAACGATGATGTTGAATGTGCTGGCCTCTTCGCGAGCAGGCTCGCTCCCACAGTTGAGATGTAATCCGCCTGTGGGAGCTGGCTTGCCAACGATAGCGGACTATCAGTTACCCGACCTGTCGAACTTGTCCGGATCTTCGTCTTCAGGAAGATCCTCGTCCGGCTCTTCGGGAAAAGTGGTCGTGTGTGCCGGGCTGTTGGGTTCCGGATGCGTGGGCACCGGGTCGAAACCGCCCTGCTCTTCACTGGGGAATCTGGGTTTGTTCATGGGGCACCTCGCAAAGAGTCGCTGAGTGAAGACTCTGTACTTTCGAGGTGCCGGTCGGGGGCTGCGTTCAGTCATTTCACCATTTTGAAGCGGTGAAGCGACTGACGGTCAGGATCGAGCCTGCAACTGCGCGACGATCTTGTCTTTGACCTGCAAGCGTTTCTCTTTGAGTTTCTTCAGGGTGTCATCGCTGGGTGCATCCGAGGTCGCCGTCTCGGCCTTGACTACTTCGGCGTCCGCCTGGGAATACTTGTTGATCAGTGCATCCAGAAATGGATCCTCGGTGCGTTTTTGCTGGACCTCTTCCTTCGTTAGCTTCAAATCCTGATACAGGTCATGAGTCACCGGCATGGAACACCTCCGTCAGTTGATCGGCAACCAACGCGACCGATTGCGCTGGCAGTTATCAGAATGGCCTTGGTCGGGCCGTTCTGTCGACCACCTGTCAGACCAGCGGTGGCCGTTCGTCGCCCTGTCGGAAACGCGATCAAACCTTTTCCTGCTCCGCTCCCTCCATTGCATAACGTCAACAAAAACCTGTGTGGAGAAACATCAATGGACGGATTCAACCTGCGTCATCTCGTTTTGGCTGTAGCCCTGAGCACCGGCATGGGCAGTGCCTTCGCCGCGACTTCGAACAGCTTTGTCGACAACGCGGCTGCCGGCGGCATTTCCGAGATCGAAACCAGCCGTCTCGCCCTGGAAAAAAGCCAGTCGGCCGACATCAAGGCGTTTGCCAACATGATGATCACCGACCACAGCAAGGCCAACGATGAACTGGCCAGCATTGCCAAGGCCAATGACATCGAGGTGCCGGACACCACCACCCTGGTCAAGCAGGCCAAGGAAAAGATCCTCGACATGCGCGATGAATCCTTCGACGCGGCCTACGCCAACAATCAGGTCAAGGCCCACGAAGAAACCATCGAACTGTTCAAGAAAGAAGCCAACACCGTGACCGACGACAAAGTCAAAGGCGCCCCCGAACTGAAGGCCTTTGCACAGAAAATGCTGCCGGCGCTGGAAAAACACCTGACCGCGGCCAAAGAGCTGCAAGCCAAGCACCCGAGCAAATAACCCGGGCGCTGTACAGCAAAAGGCCGCATTGATAAATGCGGCCTTTTGTCGTTTCAGCGAGATCAACCGCCGTCAGTATCGATGTCGGCATCGGTTTCTTCACCGGGCTTCGGACGATCGGGCTCAGGTTCGAAACCGGGGCTGAATTCGTTGTCGTTGTCGGTGTGTTTGTTCTTTTGATCTACCGCCGGATCGGCGCTTTGCACTTGCTCGGTGCCACCCGTGGGTCGCGTTGGCGGGTTCTGCCCCGGTACCTGGGGGTCTATGGCCGGGTCGTTGCGATTGATCGGTTCGGCGTCCGGTTTCTGCTGCTGTTGCGATTGCTCGTTCATAGCCACCTCGTTTTTCAATGCTGGCGCGACTCAAACCCGCCAGCCTTGTATATTCGAAGCCGCTACGGTGCCAACGTTCAAAACATCGCTGAGTTCAGGGGCGCCGACTAGAGTTATCGGGGCATTCCTTGCGCCGGATCAAAAATATCCCTGAGCAACCGAACAACTATTTCGAACGGCAAAGGTCACTGACTTCGCACCGGTCACTTTTTACAGAACCGGCCCCAATACGCTACGGAGCAACAGGCACATGGCAGCACTGCAGAACAGCACATTCGATGCGATGAAAAACAAACAACCACAACTGCTGAGCGAATGGATCAACGGCCTGGAAGCCAGCGGCGCCACCCGCAATCTCAAAGACCATGACCTGCAACAACAGACCAGCGAATTCCTGCAACTGGTGATCAATGGCCTGCAGGATGACAACGGCACCAACATCAATGCGCCGGGTTGGGAAGCCACCCGCCAGTTCCTCGAAAAGCTCTCCCACAGCCGTGCCCAGCTCGGTCAGGATTCGCAACAGACTGCCAGTTTCATCTTCGCCCTGAAGGGCCCGCTGTTTGCCCTGCTGCAAGCGCACTATAAAGAACAGCCAGCGCTGCTCGCCGAACAACTCTGGGAAATTTCCGAACTGTTCGACGCCTTCGGCATGCACACCATCCGCACCTTCCAGAAGTCCCGTGAAGCGGTGATCAAACGCCAACAGGAAGAACTGCTGGAGCTCTCCACGCCGGTGGTCAAGCTGTGGGACGGCGTACTGGCGCTGCCGATGATCGGCACCCTCGATTCGCAACGTACCCAAGTGGTGATGGAGTCCTTGCTGCAACGCATTGTCGACACCGGTTCGGAAATCGCCATCATCGACATCACCGGCGTCCCCACCGTCGACACCCTGGTCGCGCAGCACCTGCTGAAAACCGTGACCGCGATTCGTCTGATGGGTGCCGACTGCATCATCAGCGGCGTGCGTCCGCAGATCGCCCAGACCATCGTCCACCTGGGCCTCGACCTGCAAGGCGTGGTGACCAAGGCCAATCTGGCCGACGCACTGAAGCTCGCCCTCTCCCGCTTGGGCATCAGCCTCGGCAAAGCGGTCTGAGCCGATGGAACGTATCCCGATTCTTCAAATGGGCAAGTTTCTGCTGGTGACCATTCAGGTCGACATGCATGACCAACTCGCCCTCACGTTGCAGGACGACTTGTCCGAGCGCATCAGCAAGACCTCGGCGCGTGGTGTGTTGATCGACATCTCGGCGCTGGACATGGTCGACTCGTTCATTGGCCGGATGATCAGCACGATCTCCGGGCTGTCGAAAATCATGGACGCCGAAACCATGCTGGTGGGCATGCAACCCGCCGTTGCGATCACCCTGGTCGAACTCGGTTTGACCCTGCCGGGAGTCAGCACCGCACTGAACGTCGAGCGCGGGATGAAACTGCTGCAGGAACGAGTAAACCGGCAATGACCGTACGCAGCAGCGGTACTCAACCCATCCATATCGAGCAGGATGTCGTGCTCGCACGCCAGACCGCCCGCAAACTGGCCACCGAATGCGGGATGCGCCTGATCGACCTGACCAAAATGGTCACGGCGGTCAGCGAGCTGGCCCGCAACACCATGGTTTACGGTGGCGGCGGCGACATGGACTGGCAGATTCTCGATGAAGATCACAAGGTCGGTCTGCGCTTGACGTTCCGTGACGAAGGCCCCGGTATTGCCGATATCAAACTGGCGATGACCGACGGCTGGACCTCCGGCAGCGGCATGGGCCTGGGCCTGACCGGGGCAAAACGCCTGGTCGAGGAGTTCGAACTGGACACCGAGCCGGGCAAGGGCACGCGAATAACGATCACCCGATGGACATGAATATCGCAGGGTCGCTGACCCAGGTACTGCTGATCGAAGACAGCAGCCAGATCGGCCACGCCCGGCGCACCGCGCAACGGCTCGCCGAGCAACACGGTTTTGATGCAACCGATGCCGGACGCGTGGCGCTGGTCGCCACCGAACTGGCCAGTAACGTGCTCAAGCACGCCAGCCGCGGCGAAGTTCACTTGCGCCTGTTGCCGCGCCGCGGCGGATTCGGCATCGAAATGCTCGCGATTGATCGCGCACAGGGCTTTGACCTCGACGCGTGCCTGACCGACGGCTTTTCCACCGGCGGCACCCAAGGCATCGGACTGGGCGCTGTGGCGCGTCAGACCGAAGTGTTTGACGTGTACGCCGACGCCCGTGGCGCGGTGCTACTGGCGCGTTTGTACCCGCGCGGCGACCGTCAACCGGACTTGCGCTACGGCGTCAGCCAGCACTCGTTGCACAACGACCCGGCATGCGGCGACACCTGGCACCTGGCGTACAACGGCGCGAATGTCAGTGCGCTGATCATCGACGGCCTTGGCCACGGTGAAGATGCCGAGCGCGCGGCCAAGGCCGGCGAGCGAGTGTTCGCCCAGACGCCGTTCGCCAGTCCGGTGCTGCTGATGGAGGATATGCACCGCGACATGATCGGCAGCCGTGGCGGCGCAGCCGCGTTCGCCCAGTACAATGCCGTCCGCGATGGCCTGATCTTTACTGGCGTGGGCAACATCGGCGCCAGCCTGATTACCGCCGACAAGTCGCGAGGCCTGGCCTCGCACCCGGGCATCGTCGGCGGCCAATACCGGAAAGCCCAGCCCTTTGACTATGCTCACGTGAACGGACATCTATTGATCATGTACAGCGACGGCTTGCAGTCCCGTTGGAATCTTCAAGACTACCCCGGTCTGGTGCACCGCCATCCCGCCGTGATAGCCAGCGTCCTGCACCGCGACTTCTGTCGCGGGCGCGACGATGTAACCGTGCTGGTCGTTGCCCTGGAGGCCGCCCATGGCTGAGTCGCCAACCCTGAATGCCGCCGAACAGGCTGCGCTGATCGCCCGATTGCAGAGCGAGACCGCGGCCCTGCGCGAGGAACTCGACGAGACCAACCAGGGCGTGCTGGCGCTCTATGCCGAACTCGACACCCAGGCGGAAGAACTGAGGCAGGCCTCGGATTTGAAAAGCCGTTTCCTGTCGTACATGAGCCATGAGTTCCGCACGCCGCTGGGTTCGATCCTGAGCATCAACAGCTTGCTGGCCGATGAGCTCGACGGCCCGCTCAGCCCCGAGCAGCACAAGCAGGTGGCGTTCGTCAGCAGCGCCGCCCGCGAACTGAGCGACATGGTCGATGACTTGCTCGACCTGGCGAAAATCGAAGCCGGACGGATCAGTATTTCCCCGGCATGGTTCGACATGTTCGACCTGTTCTCCGCCCTGCGCGGGATGTTCCGGCCGATCGTCGATGCGTCGGCGGTGGACCTGATTTTCGAAGAGCCGATCGGCCTGCCGCGCCTGTACACCGACGACAAGAAACTCGCGCAGATCCTGCGCAATTTCATTTCCAACTCTCTGAAATTCACCACCCGTGGCGAAGTGCGGATCTCGGCGCGCCTGGAAGGCTCGGACAAAGTACGTTTTGCCGTCAGCGACACCGGTATCGGTATCGCGCCGGAGCTGCATGGTGCATTGTTCGAGGACTTCTCGCAGGTCGACTCGCCGCTGCAGAAACGCCTGCGCGGCACCGGCCTCGGCTTGTCCCTGTGCAAGCGCTTCGCTGCCCTGCTCGGCGGCGAGGTCGGGATGGACAGCGCCCCCGGGGTCGGCTCGACCTTTTTCGTGATCATTCCACTGGCGCTCGCCTTGGAGAATGTCGATGAAACGTGACATCCGTCTGTTGATCGTCGACGACAACGCCGCCACCCGCTACGCCTTGCGCCGGCGCCTCGAGCGCCACGGCTACGAGGTGCTGGAGGCCGGCACCGGCAGCGAGGGCCTGGCGCTGATCGCGAGCGAGCCACTCGATGCGCTGATCCTCGACGTCAACCTGCCGGACATGAGCGGCTTCGACATCGTGCGGATCCTGCGTGCTGATCCACGCACTGCGTTGCTGCCGGTGATCCACGTGTCTGCCGCGTCGATCCAGACCGGCGACATCATCACCGGCCTCAACGCCGGGGCCGACGCCTACCTGATTCACCCGGTGGACCCGGACGTATTGCTGGCGACCCTGCGCACTCTGCTGCGGGTACGTGATACCGAAAACGCGCTGCGTGAGAGCGAGGCCCGGTTTCGCGAGATTTTCGTCAACGTCTCGGCGCCGATTGCCGTGCTGGATGCCAACCTGAAGGTGCACGAGTGCAACCACGCCTTCGCGCAGTTGGTTCAGGACAACCGCGCCCCGGAAACCCTGAGCGAATGCTTCGACCAGGACCAGGGCGCGATCCTCAACGAACTGCGCCTGCGACTGGTCGATGGCGAGCGCTGGAAAGGCACGTTGAACATGCGTGTACAGGGCGAGATCCGCGAAACCGAGTGGCAGATTTCACCGTACCGCACGCCGCAGCTGAGCCTGGTATTCGTCGAAGACGTCACCGAGCATCGCCACCGCGAGCGCTCGCACCTGGCGCGTCTGGACGACACCACCACACAGCTGGCCAAGGAAGTTGCCGAGCGGGTGCGCGCCGAATCGCAGTTGCTGCAAGTACAGAAAATGGACGCACTGGGCAAGCTCACCGGAGGCATTGCCCACGACTTCAACAATCTGCTGACCGGCATCATCACCAGCCTCGAACTGATCCAGAAACGCATGGCCGATGCGCGTCCGGACAAGGTGCAGTTCTACGCCGAAGCCGCACTGAATTCGGCGATGAGCGCGGCCTCCCTCACCCATCGCCTGCTGGCCTTCGCCCGCCAGCAGCCGCTGGATACCCGGCCGGTGGACATCAACGAGCAGGTGCGTTCGCTGGAAGAACTGCTGGTGCGCACCATCGGCGAACGCATCACCCTCAAGCTTGAACTGACCAACAAACCGGCGATTGCCCTGGTCGACCCGGTGCAGCTGGAAAGCGCTGTGCTGAATCTGGTGATCAACGCCCGCGATGCTCTGCCCAAGGGCGGCAATATCTGGGTCAACACCTATGCCGCGTACTCCCATGGCGACCCGAACATGGCCGATGGTGCGTATGTCGCGCTGTCGGTGCGCGATGACGGCACCGGTATCGAGCACAGTGTGATCGACAAGGTGTTCGACCCGTTCTTCACCACCAAACCGTTGGGCCAGGGTACTGGTCTGGGGTTGTCGACGATCTACGGCTTCGCCCGCCAGTCCGGTGGCGATGCACATATCCGCAGCGTGGCGCGGCGCGGCACCGAAGTGACCATCATGCTGCCGGCCACCAGTGACCCGACCGGAGCTGATGTCGCGCCAGTGGTTGTCGATCCGCAGGGCTCGGGCGAGCATGTGCTGATTGTCGAGGACATGCCGGCGGTGCGCATGTTCGTCACCGAGGTGCTGGAGGATGCCGGTTATCGCTGCACCCAGGCGGCGGATATCGAAACCGCGCTGGAGCGCTTGCAGAATGATCCGACGATCGACCTGCTGCTGAGCGACGTCGGTCTGCCGCGCATGAGCGGCCGGGAACTGGCGGACGTGGCGCGGGGCTGGCGTGAAAGCCTGCCGATCCTGTTCATGACCGGTTATGCCGAAACCGCGATCAATCGTCAGGTGTTTCTGGGCAGTGGCATGGAAATGCTGGTCAAACCCTTCCAGATCAGCGAACTGCTGGACAAGGTTCGCCGCACGCTAGACGGTGCCTGACACACCGCAATCGCGAGCAAGCCCGCTCCCACATTGGATCTATGTTGATCACCCATCATGTGCACACCAAAAAACCTGTGGGAGCCGGGCTTGCCCGCGAAGGCGTCGGTACATCCAGCATCTTCATTGCTGATACGCCGCTTTCGCTGGCAAGCCAGCTCCCACAATGGCTTTGTGTTAATCACCCATCCTGTGCACACCAAAAAACCTGTGGGAGCCGGGCTTGCCCGCGAAGGTGGCGGTACATCCGACATCTTCATTGCCTTACACACCGCTTTCGCGAGCAGGCTCGCTCCCACAATGGCTCTGTGTTGATCACCCATCCTGTGCACACCGCAGAACCTGTGGGAGCCAGCCTGCTGGCGATGGGGCCGGCCGGAACGGCGCAGTTATCGGCTCAAGGCCCGCGCCAGAAACGGTGCCGTGCGGCTCTTCTTGCTCGCGGCAACTTTCTGCGGCGTGCCGGCGGCGACGATTTTGCCGCCCTGATCCCCGGCCCCCGGGCCGATGTCGATCACCCAGTCGCTCTGCGCCACCACGCGCATTTCATGTTCGACCACGATCACCGTGTGCCCGGCCGTGACCAGCGTATCCAGTTGTTCCAGCAGCCGATCGACGTCTCGCGGATGCAGCCCGGTGGTCGGTTCATCCAGCACATACAGGGTCGCGCCGCGCTGATTGCGCTGCAGTTCAGTCGCCAGTTTGATCCGTTGCGCCTCGCCGCCCGACAACTCGGTGGCCGGTTGGCCGAGCCGCAGATAACCAAGGCCGATGTCACGCAGCACCTCCAATGAACGGCGAATCCCCGGCTGCTCGCTGAACACTTCTACCGCCTCTTCCACGGTCAGTTGCAGCACCTGCGCAATGCTCAAGCCTTGCCACTGAATCGCCAAAGTCTGCGGGTTGTAGCGCGCGCCATGACACGTCGGGCACGGCGCATACACGCTCGGCATGAACAGCAACTCGACGCTGACAAAACCTTCACCCTCGCAGGTCGGGCAACGACCCTTGGCGACGTTGAAGGAAAACTGCCCGGCGTCATACCCCGCCGCCCGTGCTTCAGGCGTGGCGGCGAACAGTTTGCGCACGTTGTCGAACAGCCCGGTGTAGGTCGCCAGATTCGAACGTGGCGTGCGGCCGATGGGCTTTTGATCGACCTGCACCAGGCGTTTGATCGACTCCAGCCCCGCCGTCACCTGACCGCTGCTGGCCTGCGGCGCATCGTCTTCGAGGCTGAGCTCTTCCGGCTCGTCCTCAACCAGCGGCCGCCCGAGTTGCGCGCCGACCAGTTCGAGCAACGCCTGACTGACCAGACTCGACTTGCCCGAACCGGAAACCCCGGTGACCGAGGTGAAGCAGCCCAAGGGAAATTCAGCGCTGAGGTTGTGCAGGTTATTGCGGCTGATCCCGTCAAGTTTCAGCCAACCGGTCGGCTTGCGCGCGGTGCGGGTCTGCCGCTGGCTCTCGGCAAACAGATAGGCGCGGGTCTGCGATTCGTCGATCTCGGCCAGCCCGGCCGGTGGGCCGCTGTACAGCACCCGCCCACCCTTCTCGCCCGCCGCCGGGCCGACGTCGATCAGCCAGTCGGCGCGGCGCATGGTTTCCAGATCGTGCTCGACCACAAACAGCGTATTGCCGTCGGCCTTCAAGCGCTGCAAGGCTTCGAACAGCGCCTCGCCATCGGCCGGATGCAGACCGGCGGATGGCTCGTCAAGCACGTAGATCACGCCGAACAGTTGCGAGCCCAATTGCGTCGCCAGGCGCAGTCGCTGCAACTCGCCGGACGACAGTGTCGGCGTGCTGCGTTCCAGTGCCAGATAACCCAGGCCCAGATCGGTCAGGGTGCTGACCCGCTCCAGCAAGTCCTCGGCAATCCGCTGCGCCGCCAGGCGTTTTTCCAGCGACAGGTTCGGTGTGTGGCGCACGTCCGGCGCACTTGCATGGCCGCTGGCACCATGAGCGACACGCTGCTGGCGGGCTTCACGGGTTTGCGCATGACTGAGGGTTTCGCCGCTTTCTTCGGCCTGCTGCAGATACGTTGCAGCTGCGACTGGCCGCAGTACTTCGGCCACTTGCAGCAACGGCATCTGCGACAGTTCACCGATGTCGTAACCAGCAAAGGTCACCGACAACGCTTCACGCTTCAGGCGTTTGCCGTCACACAACGGGCACGGGCTGCCAAGCATGAATTGCGAAACGCGCTTCTTCATCAGCGCACTTTGCGAATGGGTAAAGGTGTGCAGGATGTAGCGGCGGGCGCCGGTGAAGGTGCCCTGATAACTCGGTTCCATCTTGCGCTTGAGGGCGACCCGGGTTTCCTCCGGGGTCAGCCCGGCGTACACCGGCACGGTCGGGGTTTCTTCGGTGAACAGAATCCAGTCACGCTGCTTTTTCGGCAGTTTCTTCCACGGGATGTCGACGTCGATGCCCATGGTTACGAGGATGTCGCGCAGGTTCTGCCCCTGCCACGCCAGCGGCCAGGACGCCACGGCGCGTTGGCGGATGGTCAGGTTCGGATCGGGCACCATCAGCGCATCGGTCACCTCGTAGACCCGGCCCAGACCGTGGCACTCCGGGCACGCACCTTGTGGGGTGTTCGGCGAAAAATCCTCGGCATAGAGCATCGGCTGCCCCGGCGGATAACTGCCGGCGCGGGAATAGAGCATGCGGATCAGGCTCGACAAGGTGGTCACGCTGCCCACCGACGAACGCGTGCTCGGCGTGCCGCGCTGCTGTTGCAGGGCCACGGCGGGCGGCAGGCCTTCGATGGAATCGACATCCGGCACCCCGACCTGATCGATCAGCCGCCGCGCATACGGCGCGACCGACTCGAAATAACGCCGCTGGGCTTCGGCGTACAAGGTCGAAAAGGCCAGCGACGACTTGCCTGAACCGGATACACCGGTGAACACCACCAGCGCGTCGCGAGGGATATCGACGTCGACATTTTTCAGATTGTGTTCCCGGGCGCCACGCACCCGGACCATGCCGGCGGGTGCTTTGGAGGTGCGTTTGGAAGTCATTGGCGAGCCTTGATCGGAAAATGTGAGTCGAGCACAAAACCTGTGGTGAGGGAGCTTGCTCCCGCTGGGCTGCGGAGCGGCCCCGAATCCAGACGATTCAACCCGGCAGGTAAACCGCGGTTTCCAGGTTTACGACTGCTGCGCAGCCGAGCGGGAGCAAGCTCCCTCACCACAGGGAATCAGGCACTGAGCACCGAGCGAATCATCTGCAACAACGCCTCCGGGCCATACGGTTTGCCGAGCAAGTGCGTGTCCGGGCTCAACTGGTGGTTGCGTGAAATGATGTCGCGGGTGTGGCCGGAGGTGAACAGCACCGCCACCGGTGGCGTCTGCACCTTGGCCCAGGCTGCCAGATCAGAACTCTTGATCAACCCCGGCATCACCACGTCGGTGAAAATCAGATCCACGTCGATCCCTTCCAGCAGCATCTGCATTGCCACGTCGCCATTGCCGGCAGTCAGCACGCGATAACCTTCCTCGCGCAGCAACTCCACGGCCGAAGCACGCACCGCGTCGTTGTCCTCTACCACCAGAATGGTCTCGTGGCCGCCCCCCTGTTGCGGGTCGACGCTCGGCGTCTCTTCGAGAACCGGACGCAGGCTGCGCGGAAAGTACAGTTGCACCCGCGTGCCTTCGCCCACGGTGCTGTCGATCTCGACGTGGCCGCCACTCTGTTTGACGAAGCCGAACACCATGCTCAAACCGAGCCCGGTGCCCTGGCCGTCGGCCTTGGTGGTGAAGAACGGCTCGAACACCTGCTCGAGCATTTGTGGCGCAATGCCGACGCCGGAATCGCTGACCATCACTCGCACGAAATCGCCGGCAACGATGCCTTTGCCCGCGCAGAAATTGCTGTCCAGCCGGGTATTGAGGGCGCTGAGGACAATCGTACCCTCGCCTTTCATCGCATCCCGGGCGTTGATCGCCAGATTAAGAATGGCGTTTTCCAGTTGATTGCGGTCGACGTTGATGTGCCACGGCTCTTGCGGCAGTTGCACATCGATCTGAATGGTCTCGCCCAACGCGCGCTGCAGCAATTCGCCAACACCTTCAAAGATCTGTCGCGGATCGCACACTGCTGGCGACAGCGGCTGACGCCGGGCAAAGGCGAGCAGTTGCGACGATAGCTTGGCACCGCGCTCGACCGCCGCCAACGAAGCGCTGACCCGGCGTTGCACGTTGGCATTGTCCGGCTCGTGCCGCGCCAGCAAGTGCAGGTTGCCGGCGATCACCTGCAGCAGGTTGTTGAAGTCGTGGGCCACGCCGCCAGTCAGGCCGCCGATGGCTTCAAGCTTCTGCGACTGGCGCAGTTGCTCTTCCGCCGCCAGCCGGGCATCCACTTCACTGGCCACCCGCTGTTCCAGGTTGCGCGTGAATTTGAGCAGCGATTCTTCGGCGATCTTGCGTTCATGGATGTCGATCAACACCCCGGGGAAACGAAACGCTGCGCCGTGTTCGTCAAACTCGCAGGCACCACTGGCGAGCACCCACAGATAACTGCCGTCCGGGCGCTGTACGCGGTATTCGGCGTTGTATGGCTCACCGGTCTGCACCGAATGGCTGACCCGATCATGCACCCACGCCAGATCGTCCGGGTGGATCCGAGCTTCGCAGTAGGACTGCGGCAGATTGCTCAAGTCCTGATCCGGTGGATACGAAAATGTGCGGGCGAAACGCTCGTCGGCCGACAGCACATTATTCTTCACGTCCCAGACAAAAGAGCCGAGCAACGCCCCGGCATTCAGCGCCAGGCGCACCCGTTCGTTGTCGGCGCGATAGGCATCTTCAGCGGCCTGACGCAGGCGCTCGGAGCGAACCAACTCGGTGGTTTCGACCACCATCGCCATCACCCCGGCCGGCACACCGTCATCGTTGGGCACCGGGCTGTAATACAGATCCATCCAGACGTCTTCGGGCACGCCATCGCGCAGCAGCACCAGTTCCTTGTTGCGGTACGACAAAGTACCGCCCGCCAGACAGGTGTCGACCACATGCCGGTTGAAATCAGCGACTTCTGGCCAGCCCAGCTCCACCGGTGCGCCCAGCAGATACGGGTGGCGACCACCGGCAAACTGCGAGTAGGCATCGTTGTAGATCATATAGCCGGCACGGCCCCAGAGCATGACCATCGGCAACGGCGACGCCAGCATCAGTTGCACGGCACTGCACAGGCTCGCAGGCCAGGTGTCGAGCGGGCCGAGTTCGGTCTGACGCCAGTCGAACGCACAAATGCGCCCGGCCATCTCGCCTTTCCAGCCGTCACAACCGTGGCTATCGGATAAAAACTGCATCGATTGACTCGGTGTCCTTTGGTGTTTGCCCGATACATCGCGACGGCAGAACGCCGCGACGCCCGTCTGTTTCGAGCCTCATCGGCCGTAATGGTTTCATTAGAGGTATAGCCGATTTCAGACCAGGCCCGGATCAGACCCCGATCAGGTGCTTGAGCGGATGGTAGCCAGTTTTCATCTTCGCCGCGACGTCGAGAATCGCCTTCTCGATACCGTTCAAATGCGTGCAGGTCAGTTCGATGGCGGCGCTCTGATCGCCTGCCTCGATGTATTCGATCAGGCGCAGATGTTCGTTGTCACGGCAGGCTTCATGGCTGTCGTCATCCAGTGCGGCAACGTACAGCGAGGCGCGGGAAATCAGCTTCTGGAACCAGTCGAGCAGCACCGGGTTGTTGAGGCTGCGCGCCAGTTTGAGGTGGAACTCGCCGAGCAGGTAAATCAGTTGCTCGTGATCGCCTGCCGCGTGGGCTGCGTCCTCCAGTAGCAGGTGCTCGCGCAGGACCTGCATGGCGGCGGTGTCCTTGCGCCGACAGAGTTCGGTGACCATGCCGATTTCGATCAGCCGCCGGGTTTCGAACAGCGAGCGGATCTCTTCGTTGCTCGGCAGCGACACCGATGCACCTTTATTAGGCTCAGTGGTGACCAGCCCCTCGGCTTCCAGTTGCTTGAGCGCGGCGCGTACTGACGTGCGGCTGACATTGAACAGTTCGGCCAGCGACGCTTCACCCAGCTTCATCCCCGGACGCAGCGAACGCTTGCTGATCGCCTGGTAAACCCCTTGGTAGACGCGGTCGACCGTGGTTTCCAGTTTCTTCTCGGTCATTCGAACACTCCTTTAGCCTCGGGCAAACGCGGTATTGCAGCGTTATTCGCCGTTTGCGCAGATAAGTGTGGCGCAGGATATCGCCTTCGGCGTCGAGATGCAGGGGATGAATCGCAAGTCAGGTGGGGTCAAGTGAACGAGAGGCCCGTAATGATGCAAAAAGATCGCAGGCGGCGACAGCTCCTGCATTTGGAATGCATTCCCCTGTAGGAGCTGTCGCAGGCTGCGATCTTTTGATGGTCAGTCAGTACCGTATTTCGGCGAACGCGGGCCGTACAACAGGCCGGCGTGCTGACCGGCCGACAACAGGCGATTGCTCGCCACGCCGGCAATCGGATACCCGGCATCGGTCGAACTGTTGATCACCTGCTTCACCGCGGCAGTGATCAGCATGCCGACCAGGCCGCCACCACTGTTATTGCCGCCCTCTTCGCTCGACGCCCGTGCCGAACCGGTCCACAGCGTGGTGCCGGATTTCAGATCGACCAGCTTGGCGGTGGCGGTTACCGCGGTTTCGCTGCTGATCACCATGTAGCGCGTACCGTACTCGGTCACAGTGATGTACAGCGCAGCGTCGGCACCGAAGATTTCCTTCAGCTTGTTGGCCGGAGCCTGATGGATGTCATCCGGGGTGGTCAGGCCGTTCTGGCGGAAGGTTTCGTCCACCAGGGTGATCGGCAGCACGTAGTAACCGGCCTCGGCCAGTGGGAACGTCACTTGCGACAACAGGCTGTATGACGCCTTGACGTCCGGCGAGGTATTGAGCGGCGGCAGCACCAAAATGGTCTTCGGCCGCGCCTGCTTGTACGCCGAGTAATCCACGGTTTTCGGCGCGACGCAGCCACCGAGCACGGTCAGGGCCAAACCGGCGGCCAACAGTTTCAGGGTGCGCGAAATCATTGGGCGTCTCCGGTCTTGGCGTTTTTAAGCAGAAAATCCATGTACGGGCCGGACTCGGGGAACAGCGCTTTCTCGGTGCGGAACTGCTGCACCATCTGATCGTCCTTGCCCATGCTCAGGTACAGCAGGCCCAGGTGCGCGTGATAGCCCGGCGGTACAGCCTTGCCGGTGGAACGGATCTTCTGCAGGTCGCGCTCCAGCACTTCGGCCTGGGCTTCTTTCGGCTCTTCGCCTTTGAAGTATTCGTAGACCTGCGGTTGGTAGTCTTCCCACTGGTACAGGGTTTTCGGGCTGCTGCAACCGGCCAGCAAGGCGCTGGCGGCCAGCGTCAGGGCCAGCAGCGACCGCGACAAAGTCAGATTCATGGGTGTTGCTCCTTGCAATGAATAGCGATCAGTTAGCCGGTTTCCAGGCACCGGCGTTCATGCCATCGACCAGACGATTGATCGCCTCGCGCATGGCCAGATCGAGGACTTTGCCGTTGAGGGTGGAGTCGTACGCGGCGGTGCCGCCGAAGCCGATGATTTCGCGGTTGGACAAGGCGTACTCGCCAGCGCCCTGAGTCGAATACACCACTTCGGAGGTGCTGATGTTGACGATGTTCAGGTTGACCTTGGCGTAGGCGACCTGAGTCTTGCCACGGCCGAGAATGCCGAACAGCTGGTGGTCGCCGGTTTCCTTGCGGCCGAACTCGGTGACGTCACCGGTGACCACGTAATCTGCGCCCTTGAGGCGCTGGGCCTGGCCCTTGATCGCCGCTTCCTGCTGGATCTCGCCCATATTGTCGCGATCCAGTACCGAGAAACGGTTGGTCTGCTGCAAGTGAGTGATCAGGATGGTCTTGGCCTGGCCGCCGAGGCGGTCAACGCCATCGGAGAAGATCCCGCGCATGTAGCTGGAGCGGTTATCGAACTTGCCCACGGCCATCGGTACGCGAGCGCCGCTCCAGGCTTGCGTGGCGCTCTCGACCTTGGCCACCGGCAGGGCGCGGGAGCTTTCGGTGGCGCACCCGGCCAGGGAGCTGGCGAGGGTGCCGAGCACGGCAATCGCAACGCCTGAGACCAACATCCGGGAGATCATTCTCACTGTGCATTCCTTCTTAAAAAAACGGTGTGTCCCGGCACGGCAAGGCAGTGGGGAGCGGAAAAGGGCCGGCATTATGACAAAGTGCCATCATGGAAGACAGGTTTTTTTGACGCCAATGGATTGGCTGATCTGAACACCACAACCCACCTCTGTAGGAGCTGCCGCAGGCTGCGATCTTTTGACTTGGATTGTTAAAAACAAGATCAAAAGATCGCAGCCTGCGGCAGCTCCTACAGGGATCGGTGTTAATGGAAGTCGCGGCTTTGTACGCGGATGCCGTCGAGCAGCGAACTCAGGTCGCTCAGCCGGCCAGCGATCAAATCCCGGACTTCGCCCTCACGCTCCCAGCGGCCATCGACCTTGAGCAGTTGCGAGCCGACCAGCACCTGACGCTGGCGCTCGGCCAGATCGCGCCAGACCACCACGTTGACGTTGCCGAACTCGTCTTCGAGGGTGACGAAAGTCACGCCGCTGGCGGTGCCCGGCCGCTGCCGCCCGGTGACCAGCCCGGCGATGCTCACTGGCCGGCCGTGTTCGACGTCCAGCAACTCCTGCGAACTGCGACAACGCCGCGCCTTCAGCTCGCCACGCAGCAGCGCCAGCGGATGCGGCCCCAGCGTGGTGCCGATGGTCGCGTAATCGGCCTGCAGGTCCTCGCCGACACTCGGTTTGGGCAGCAGCACATCGGCTTCTTCCTGACTCGGCAACCCGGCAAACAGGCCCAGCTGTTTCTGCACCCCGGCCACTTCCCAGCGCGCACGATGCCGATGCCCGGCCATGCCGCGCAACGCCCCCGAATCGGCGAGCAACGCTTGGGCGCGACTGTCGAGTGCGGCCCGTTCGCCCAGATCGGCGACATCGGCAAACGCCCCCCGCGCCCGCGCCGCTTCGATGCGCCGGGCGTCGTCCTCGCGAAAGCCCTTGATCATCCGCAGGCCCATGCGGATCGCCGGCTGCGCGCCGCTGATCGGTTCCAGGCTGCAATCCCAGTCGCTGGCGCGCACGTCCACCGGACGGATCTGCAATTGATGCCGACGGGCGTCCTGAAGGATCTGATCCGGGCTGTAGAAACCCATCGGCCAGCTGTTGATCAACGCGCAGGCGAAGGCTGCCGGTTCGTGGCACTTGAGCCAGCAACTGGCGTAAGTCAGCAAGGCGAAACTGGCGGCGTGGGATTCGGGAAAACCGTAACTGCCGAAGCCCTTGATCTGCTCGAAGATCTGCGCGGCGAATTCCTCGGTGTAGCCGTTTTTCTTCATACCGGCGGCCAGCCGTGCCTTGTGCGGTTCCAGCCCGCCGTGGCGTTTCCACGCGGCCATCGAGCGGCGCAACTGATCGGCCTCGCCGGGGCTGTAGTCGGCGGCGACAATGGCGATCTGCATCACCTGTTCCTGAAACAGCGGCACGCCGAGGGTGCGTTTGAGCACCACTTCCAGTTCCGGCGAGGGATAGGTTGTCGGCTCCTCCTTGTTGCGTCGGCGCAGATACGGATGAACCATCCCGCCCTGAATCGGCCCGGGGCGAACGATCGCCACCTCGATCACCAGATCGTAGAACTTCGCCGGTTTCAGCCGCGGCAGCATCGACATCTGCGCCCGCGATTCGATCTGGAACACGCCAATGGTGTCGGCACGGCTGATCATCTCGTAGGTCGGTTTGTCTTCAGCGGGAATCGTCGCCAGGCTCAGATCCAGATGCCGATGACGACGCAGCAAGTCGAAGCAACGGCGGATGGCACTGAGCATACCGAGGGCGAGGATATCGACCTTGAGCAACCCGACCGCGTCGAGGTCGTCCTTGTCCCACTGAATGATCGTACGCTCGGCCATGGCGGCGTTTTCCACCGGCACCAGCGTATCCAGCGGCTGCTCGGAAATCACGAAGCCGCCCGGGTGCTGCGACAAGTGCCGGGGGAAGCCGATCAGTTGCCCGGTCAGGCTCAGCACCCGACGCAGCACCGGGCTGTCGGGGTCGAAGCCGCCTTCGAGCAAGCGCGCCAGCGGCGGTGTTTCGTCGCTCCAGTGGCCGCAGCAATCGGCCAGTGCATTGATCTGATCCGGCGGCAGCCCAAGGGCCTTGGCCACGTCACGCACCGCCCCAGCAGCGTGGTAGGTGCTGACCACCGCCGTCAGCGCCGCACGCCGCCGGCCATATCGGCGAAACACGTATTGCAGGACTTCTTCGCGGCGCTCGTGCTCGAAATCGACATCGATGTCCGGCGGCTCGTTGCGCTCCTTCGACATGAAACGCTCGAACAGCAGCGTGGTGCGGTCCGGGTCGATCTCGGTGATGCCCAAGGCAAAACACACCGCCGAGTTAGCCGCCGAACCGCGGCCCTGACAGAGGATTTTTTGCTTGCGGGCGAAACTTACTGCGTCGTGCACGGTGAGGAAGTAGCTTTCGTAGCCGAGTTCGGCGATCAGTTGCAACTCATCGTCGATTTGCTTGAGCACTTTGGCCTGCGGCCCTTTTGGCCAGCGCCAGGCAATGCCTTCATCGGTCAGTTGGCGCAACCAGGAACTGCCGGTGTGCCCCTGCGGCACCAGCTCCTTCGGATACTCATAGCGCAACTCGCTCAGCTCGAAAGTGCAGCGCCGCGCCAGTTGCACCGAGGCGTCGAGCAACGCCGGCGGATAAAGCTCACGCAACACCTCGAGGCTGCGCAGATGCCGCTCGCCATTGGGGTGCAGGCGCAACCCGGCCTCGGCCACCGGGACGTGATGGCGGATCGCGGTCATGGTGTCCTGCAGGGCGCGCCGGCCACGGGCGTGCATGTGCACATCGCCGCTGGCCACGGCGGCAATCTGCAGTTGATCGGCCAGACTCAGCAGGGCCGCCAGCCGCCGCTGATCGTCTTGCCCGCGATGCAACTGCACCGCCAGATACAGACGCTCGCCGAAAGTCTGCTTCAGCCAGCGGCCCTCCTCCACGTCATCGATGCTGTCCGGCACCCACACAATGAACAACCCCGGCAATGGCTCGCTGAAATCTTCGCGCAGCACTTGGTACTGGCCCTTCTGCGTACGCCGCCTGGCCTGAGTGATCAAGCCGCACAAGGCCTGATAGCCCGCAAGGTTCTCCACCAGCAATACCAGTTTCGGGCCGTTGTCGATGCGGACTTCGCTGCCGATGATCAGCGGCAGCTCCACCGATTTCGCCGCTTGCCAGGCACGGACGATCCCGGCCAGGGTGCACTCGTCAGTGATCGCCAGCGCCTGATAGCCGTGCTTTTTCGCCCGCTGGAACAGCTCAAGAGCACTGGAGGCGCCGCGCTGGAAACTGAAGTTCGACAGGCAGTGTAGCTCGGCATAACCGTGGTTCATGCAAACCAGCCCTGCAGCCACAACGGACCGCCCTCGCCCACGGCCCGATAGGCCCAGCCCTGCTGACCGGCGCGGTTCTGGATCAGGTAGTAATCGCGGCGCACATCGTCACCGTCCCACCAGCCGGACTCGATGCGCTCCGGGCCCATGAGGATCCGTGCCGAACCTTCCGGCACACTCTGCGGTTCGCCGAGCAGCCAGCCCGGACGCTGCACGCTCGGCAAACCGCTGCAACGCTGCTTGTCGACGCCGTGCTGCCACGCGCATTCCGGGCGGTGGTCGGCCTGAAAGCGCAGGCCCTGCACCGCGTCATCACCGAGCCGTGCGCGCAGGCGTTCGCGCAATTGCTCCCAGGGCAAGGTCTGTTGCGGACGGTCATCGAACAGTTCCTGAAACTGCGGCACAAAACTCGGCAGGTCTTCGGCCCGCAGACGAAAGCCGCGTACCGGGGCCTCGACCTGCACTTGCTCCAGTCGTCCACGGGCCAGTTCGAAAAGCATCGCCGGATCGCGCTCGGCGCTGAGCAGGCCGACCTTGATCAGCGTGTCCGGCAGCCCGGCGTGCTCCAGATGCAGGTCGAAACGCTGCACGCCGCTGTCACGTCCGCAGAGGAACGCCGACAGGTCAGCGGTCAAGCGGCGTAACGGGAACAGCAGCGCCTGATGGGATTGCACGTCGAAATTGAGTTCGATGCGCACATCGAAACGATCCGGCGGCAGATAGAACGCCAAGGCCAACGGACGCGCGCCAAACAACGTGTCGAGATGCTTGAGCATTGATGCTTCGAAGCGCCGGGCAAGGGCCTGACGCGGCAGGCTCTGCAGCTGGTTCAGGTTGCGCAGACCCATGCGCGTCAGCGCGGTGGCGACCTGCGGCTCCAGCCCGACACGGTCGACGGGCAACTTTCCGAGGTGATGCTGCAAGGCTTCACCGTCAGGTACCACCAGACCGTCGTAGGCGTTGGCCAGCACCCGCGCCGCCACCGGATTCGGTGCGGCGACGATGCGATGGCGGAAGCCCAGCTCGGTCAGCTCTTTGCGCAGCCGCGCTTCGAACTGCGCCCAGGAGCCGAACAGGCCCAGGCTCGACTCGATCTCGAACACCACGGTACGCGGATAATGCACGCTGACCTGCGCGCTGAAACGATAGGCCCACGCGGCGAGAAACTGCTGCCAGTGCTCGACCTCGGCGAGGTCGTAATCGGCGGTGGCAAAGCCTTTGCTCAACGCTTGCGCGGCGGTCATCGACTGGCCGGCGCGCAAGCCGAGCTGGCGCGCCGCTGCATTCACCGCTTGCAGCACCCGGCGCTGGACCGGGCCGCTGAGCAGCACCAACGGCTCAGCAGGATCGGCACGCTGACGCAGCACCGCGTCGAGGGCCAATTGCGGGAACAGAATACACACCCAGCGCATGACGACCTCAGTGCCCCACGGCAAACGCAATCGGCGCCGTGCGCGCCAGCCCGCCCCGGCATTTGAGTACGCGCAACTGGGCCGGTCTGGCGTCGATGGCAATACGCAACGCGGCCGGCGACGGGTTGATCGCCTCGCTCAGCGGGCGCCAGGCAAACGCCAGGGTCTGGCCGGTTTCCGCCGCCACCTGCAAACGCCGCAACGCTCGGTCATCGGCCTTGTGCGGCCAGCACAGCACCGCGCCGCAACTGCCGGAACGCAGGCATTGTTCCGCCGCCCACAAGGCATCGCGTTCGCTGGCCTGGATTACCGACAACTGCCGCAGATCGACCCCGGCGTTCGCCCACGCCTGCGGGTACGGCACGAACGGTGGCGCCACTAGCACGATGCGCTCGCCCGCCGCCGACAGCCGCGCCAGCGTCGGCCACACCAGTTGCAACTCGCCAACCCCGGGCCCGGCCAGGAGGATTTCGCTCAGCGCCGCTTCCGGCCAGCCACCGCTGGGCAGTGCCGCATCCAGCGCGGCATGCCCGGTGGGTTGCGGGCTGGCCACCGGTGGCGCAGGTCGGCCCTTCCAGACCTGGCCGCCATTGAACAGCGTATCGAGTGCAACGACGGCGCCCATCAGCCTTGCCTCACCAGACCGCAGAACACCCCTTCGATGGCCAGATCCTGATCATCGCGCACGACAATCGGCTGGTACGCCGGGTTGCGCGGCAGCAGGCGCACTGTAGCGCCGACACGTTCGAAGCGTTTGATCGTCACCTCACCATCGAGTCGCGCCACCACGATCTGGCCGTTGAGCGCCTCGGGATTGCGCTTCACTCCCACCAGATCACCGTCGAGAATGCCGTCCTCGATCATCGAGTCGCCCTGCACCCGCAACATGTAGTCGGGCGCACGGGAGAACAGCGCGGGATCAAGCATCAAGCGGTTATGGATGTCGGCATCGGCACCGATCGGTGCGCCGGCAGCGACCCGGCCGAGCACCGGAATATCCAGCAGCTCCGGGCGCGCGGGTTGCCCAAGCAGGCGAATGCCCCGGGCCTGGT
This sequence comes from Pseudomonas sp. B21-051, assembly GCF_024748795.1. Lineage (NCBI taxonomy): Bacteria > Pseudomonadati > Pseudomonadota > Gammaproteobacteria > Pseudomonadales > Pseudomonadaceae > Pseudomonas > Pseudomonas sp. B21-051. The sequence goes on along the minus strand of NZ_CP087166.1, from coordinate 2,655,168 downwards.
GCGGATTGACCTCGATAAACCCGGCTTCGGTGAGCGCGAGCACGTGCTTGCGCGCCACGCTGCGCGAGGCAAAACCAAAAGCCTCGCTGATTTCAGCGAGGCTTGGGGGCTGACCGTGTTCGGCGATGCGTTCGCGGATAAAGGTCAGGATGGCGGTACGGCGGGGAGTCAGGTTTGTCATGGAGTACATTTGTACTCCTGTGGGATTTTACTGACAAGCACCGCCAGTCGGCCTGGGCCGGCGATCCACAAAAATCAAAAGATCGCAGCCTCGTTTCACTCGTCAGCTCCTACAAAGGAGGCGACCCGGAACTGTGTAGGAGCTGCCGCAGGCTGCGATCTTTTGATCTTTTTAAAGATCGCAGCCTGCGGCAGCTCCTACAGGGGAACGGGTGTCAGTTCAGGCCGCGTTCGGCGAGGAAGGCGGCGATGTAATCGATGAATGCGACGACCTTGGCCGTGGCCCGTCGATGGCTCGGGTACACCGCGAGAATGTGCGGGCCGAAGCTGTCCGGGTCGATTTCATAGTCAGCCATGACCCGCACCAGACGCCCATCGGCAATGTACGGCGCGGCGCTCCACAGCGGCGTGTGCAGCAAACCGCGTCCGGCCAATGCGCTGGCCAGCAACAGGTCGTAATTGTCGCTGCGCAAGCGCGGCGCCGTCGGTTGCATCAGGCTCAGGCGCTGGCCGTCGCGCTCGGCCCACCAGAACTCGCGGCTGAGCAACGGATGCTGATACAGCAGCCAGTCATGCTGTTCGAGGGTTTGCGGACTCACCGGCGAGCCTTTGCGTGCCAGATAATCCGGACTGCCGCACAACGCCAGACGATTGCTGCCAACCACTCGGGCGATCAGCCCCGGCAGATCGTCATGCCCTTCGCGCAAGGCCAGGTCGTAGCCGCTTTCCAGCAGATTGACGAACGCGTCGCACAGATCCACTTGCAGGCTGATCTGCGGGTATTGCTGCAAAAAGCCGTCGCACACCTGATCGAGAAACGCCCGCCCGTACGCCAGCGGTGCGGTGATTTTCAGGCTGCCGCGCAAGCCGTGCTGCAACTGCTCGATTTCCTCGCTGGCCTCCTCCAGTCGCTGCAACACCAGCCGCGCAGTTTCCAGATAAACGCGGCCGATTTCGGTCAGCAGAATCCGCCGCGTACTGCGTTCGAACAGTCGCGCGCCAAGTTCCGACTCCAAATGATTGACCGCTTTGGTCAGCGCCGATGGGGTCTTGCCCAACTGCTCCGCCGCGCGGCTGAAACTGCCGAGTTGCGCGGTGACCACGAACATTTTCAGTGCACCCAGCTTGTCCATGCTTTTTCCATTCAGGCAAAAACGTTTTTCGTGAGGGAGGCGTTCTGTCGGCCAGCATCAGCCACTAATCTGGCCATCAGACGCAATAACAAGGAAATCTTCAATGAAAAGATTCATCCCGAGTCTGTTGGTTACCGCTGTAAGTTTTGCCTCGATGGAAGCCATGGCCGCCACCGATCTGGTGCTGGTCAACGGCAAGATATTCACCGCCGATCGCACGCAACCGAAGGTACAGGCGCTGGCCGTGGAAAACGGCAAAGTGCTGAAAGTCGGCACTGACGCGCAGATCAAGGCTCTGATCGAGCCCGGCACACAGGTGATCGACCTCGGCGGCAAGACGCTGATGCCAGGCTTGATCGACAGCCATTCCCACGCGATTTTCGGCGGTCTGGAAATGGTCTCGGCCAACATGGAAGACGAAGTCGTCGCCCTCGACGAACTGGAAAAACGCCTGCGCGCCTGGCGTGACGACGGCAAGGCCAGGCATGGCGATGTGCTGAGCATTGCCGGCATGAGCTCGGCGTACTGGGCGCAGGCCGAAGCGCTGGGCAAGACCTTCAACCACGGCGAATGGGCTGACGTGCCGGTGGTGTTCACCGGCAGCGATCACCACACCGCGTGGGCCAACAACGTGATGCTCAAGCGCGCCGGCATCGACGCGGCGTTGCTCAAGACCCTGCCCGCTGCGGAAAAAGACACGATCGGCGCACTGGCCAACGGCGAGCCCAACGGCTTTCTGGTCGATGCCGGCTGGGACCGGGTTGCCGCGAAAATGCCGGTGCCGAGCCCGGCCGATATGCTTACTGCGGCCAAATCCGCGGTGCGCTTCAACAACAGCCTCGGCATCACCGCGTGGATGGACCCCGCCGCCAATGCCGCACCGGGTGAGGCCGTGTTCGCGCTCAAACCCACCGAGAAAACCGTCGGCGTGCTGCCAGCCTACAAAGCGCTGTCGGAAAGCGGCGACATGAGCGTGCACGTCGCAGCGTTGCTTGTCGCCAATCCGAAAAGCCTGCCGGCCGACCTCGACACGCTGGATAAGGTGCGCCTGCAATTTCAGGGCATCCCCAACCTGACCCTGCCCGGAGTCAAGATCTTCGCCGATGGCGTGATCGAGTACCCGGCGCAGAGCGCGGCGATGATCGATCCGTACCGCAACTCACAAAAACAGGGCGAGCTGCTGATCGATCCAGAGCATTTCGGCGAACTGGTCAGCGCCATCGACCAGCGCGGCTGGCTGGTGCACATCCATGCCATTGGCGACCGTGCAGTACGGGAATCGCTGAATGGCATCGAACGCGCGCGCAAGGATCGGCAGAGCGGCATCACCCATTCGATCACCCACCTGCAGATGGTCAACCCGAAAGAGTTTGCCCGCTTCAAACCGCTGAACGTGGTCGCCTCGATGCAACTGTTGTGGGCCAGTGCCGATGACTACACCACCGACATGATCAAGCCCTACGTCAGCGCCCTCGCCTTCCGTTATCAATACCCGGCGCACTCGCTGCTGAAACAGGGCGCGACGATTGCCGGTGCCAGCGACTGGCCGGTGTCGTCACCCAACCCGTTCAACGCCATGGCCCAGGCTATCACCCGCGTCGGGCCTCTGGGGGTGCTGAATGCCGACGAGCGTCTGGATCGCGAAACCATGTTTTACGCCTATACCGCCAACGCGGCGCGGACAATCGGCCTGGATCAGCAGATCGGTTCGCTGACGCCGGGCAAACAGGCCGATTTCATCGTGGTCGACCGCGACGTGTTCAGCGTCGACGAAAAAGCCCTGCATGACACCCAGGTTCTGCAAACCTGGTTTGGCGGACGACAGGTCTACACCGCCACCCAATAACAACTCGTTCCCCCCTGTAGGAGCTGCCGAAGGCTCGGGCCGCGTTCGGACGATCTTTTGATCTAGATTTTAAAAACAAGATCAAAAGATCGCAGCCTTCGGCAGCTCCTACAGGTTTTGCGTCCAGCCCCTAAAACAATCACAACATCGGGACTTCTCCATGAAAGCCTTGTCCTTGCTCGCCCTGAGTTCCTTGAGCCTGCTGCCCCTGAGCAGCGACGCAATTCCCTTGAACGACGATTTCGCCGTGCTGGTGGACCTGACCCTGGCCAGCGACTACCGCACCCGCGGCATCTCGCAAACCCAAAATGACCCGGCCGTGCAGGCCGGTCTGACCCTGGCGCATAGCAGCGGCCTGTACGTGGGTGCCTGGAGTTCCAACGTCGATTTCGGCGATGGCCTGAAAACCCGGCAGGAAGTCGATTACTACGCCGGCTGGCTGTGGCAAGCCACCGAGGATGTCAGCCTCGATCTGGGCTACATCAAGTACGCCTACCCCAAGGAAAGCCAGTTCAACCAGAGCGAGGTCTACGGGATTCTCGGTGTCTACGGGGTGAAACTCGCGGCGTATTACTCCAGCGATGCGCCGGGAATCGACAGCAAGCAGAACTCGCTCTACACCTATGTCGGTTATGAAACCGAGTTGCCGTTCGATTCGGGGCTGAAACTGCGTTACGGCAACATGGATTTCAAGGACCCGCACCTGTACTCGGCGTCCGGGCATGGCGAGGACAGTTACCGTGAATGGGAAGTCAAGCTGACGCACAACCTGGCCGGGGTGGTGTTGGGCCTCAGCTACATCGACACCGACCTGTCGCAGAGCCAGTGCCTGAGCAACTGGGGGTTCAAGGATGTGTGCACCGCAACGGTGGTCGCGAGCGTGAGCAAATCCTTCTGACACCCCACCCCGTGTAAGAGCTGCCGCAGGCTGCGATCTTTTGATTTTATAAAGCAAGATCAAAAGATCGCAGCCTTCGGCAGCTCCTACAGGGGAACGGGAGTTTGTTACGAGATGTTTACGAAATTTTTACTATTGTTCTTCTACAGTTACGCGCGTTTCCGCGCGTGTTCTATTCGAGTAGAGGAATGTCTGTAATGGCTTTGGGCAAAGGACTGCGTTTACCGTCCATCACTTCCACCCGGCTGGTGCTGCTGTTTTCCCTGGCACTGGTGGCGCTGTACAACCTGGCGACCTGGAAGGCGCTGGGTACGCTGATCACCCTGCAAGGCGTGCACAAACTGGCATTTTTCGCCTCGTTCGGTCTGTTCCTGTGGGCGGCGATCACTCTGCTGCTGACCCTGGTGTCGTTTCGCTGGACGTTGAAACCGGCGCTGAGCGTGGTCGCCCTGCTCTCGGCCTGCTCTGCGTATTTCATGAACGAATACGGGATCACCATCGACACGGTGATGATCCAGAACGTCTTCGAAACCAACCCCGGCGAGGCCGCTGCGCTGTTCAACGGCAAGCTGCTGGCTTATGTGTTGCTGCTCGGCGTGCTGCCGGCGGCGTTGATCTGGCGCTGGCCGGTGCGTTATCGGCCGTTCTTTCGTGGCCTGCTCAACAAGGTTCTGGTGATTGCGGCCTGTGTACTGGTCATCGGCGCCTCAGTGGGCGCGTTCTATTCGACCTACGCGCCAATCTTCCGCGAGGAAGACAAGCTCACCCACTTCATCAACCCGACCAATTACATCTACGCCATCAGCAAGTACACCAAGCAGCGCTTGGGCATCAAAAAGCACTTTTTGGTGCAGGCCATCGGTGAAGACGCGGTGATGAGCGCCAAAGCGGCCAGCCGCGAGAAGAAGTCGTTGATGGTGTTTGTGGTCGGCGAAACCGCCCGCGCCGATCATTTCTCGCTGAACGGCTATGCGCGCGAGACCAATCCCGAGCTGAGCAGACTGGACATCCTCAACTTCACCCAGGTGCACTCCTGCGGCACGTCCACGGCGGTATCGGTGCCGTGCATGTTCTCGATGTTCCCGCGTGAGGACTACAGCGACAGGAAAGGCAAAACCTACGAAGGCCTGCTGGATATCCTGCAACGCGTCGGCGTGCAAGTGCTGTGGCTGGACAACAACAGCGACTGCAAAGGCACCTGCCTGCGCGTGCCGCACCGCGACATCGCGAAGAACCAGCCGGGGCCGTTCTGCGACGGCAACAACTGCCTCGACGAAGCGCTGCTGGCCGACCTGCAAAGCTATATCGACAGCCTCAAGGGCCACGCGATCATCGTCCTGCACGCCGACGGCAGCCACGGCCCGGAATACTACGAGCGCTACCCGAAAAGCATGGAGCGCTTCACCCCGATCTGTCACACCAACCAGTTGGGCAGTTGCAGCCGTGATGAACTGGTCAACGTGTACGACAACACCATCCTGTACACGGACCACTTCCTCGCCAAGGTGATCGAGTTGCTCAAACGCAATCAGGACTCACTGGACACCTCGATGGTGTATGTCTCCGATCACGGCGAATCCCTGGGCGAAAACGGCCTGTACCTGCACGCCGCGCCTTATGCATTGGCGCCCGAGGCGCAGACCCATGTGCCGATGGTGATGTGGTTCGGCAACAACACGCTGGCGCAACTGGGGATTGATCGCGATTGCCTGCAAGGCAAGACCGGCCAGCCGGACCTGAGCCATGACAACCTGTTTCATTCGGTGCTGGGGTTGTTCGAGGTGAAGACCGCGCTGTATCAGCCGGGGCTGGATGTGTTTCGCGGGTGCCGGCCAGCCATGACGGCTGCGCAGTAACAGTCCAGCCACCGAACGCCCTTGTGGGAGCGAGCCTGCTCCGGGCGGCGTTCCGACGAAGGCGGTGGGTCAGTTAAAATTGATATCGACTGATCCACCGCATTCGTCGGAACGCCGCCCGGAGCAGGCTCGCTCCCACAGTTGATTGCGGTGAACCTAAGAATCGAGCTGTGCCAGATAGTCCCACGGGTAGATCCCGCGTTGATGGCCGTCGCTGAACACCAGTTGCACGCCATAGCCCTGCGGGTTGATCTCGATCAGGCGGACGCGCTCATCGACCAGCGGAATCATGCCTTTCAGGCGAAACGCGCGGCACTGCGAGCACGGGCACTGGCGGCGCAGTTCGGCGTGATTGAACAGCGATTCGCGGCCGTCCGGCCAGCTCAGGCGCAACGTCTGCTGGCTCTGCGAGTTGCCCACTGACAGCGGGTTCATTGCAACTGACTCAGGGCAATCCGCACCGCTTTGCGCACTTCCGGGTCGCCGTCATCCTGCGCCGCCTGCAACGCCGCCATCGCGCCGCGATCACGCAACTCACCGAGGGCCAGCGCCGCTTCCTTGCGCAGGTTGCTGATGCGATGGCCGAGGGTCTCGATCAGGGCGTCCAGCGCCGGCGCAAAACGCAGGCGACCGAGGCTGCGGGTAGCACGCAAGCGCACTTGCCAATAGTCATCGCCGAGGGCTGCGATCAACGCCGGACCAGCGTCGCTGTGGCCGACTTTGCCCAGCGTCGTGGCCGCCTCTTCGCGCACTTGCCAGGCATCGTCCTGCAGCGCTTGACGCAAGGCTGGCAGCACGTCGGCGCCGGACGCCAGACCGAGGGCGCCGGTGGCGGCGCGGCGCACTTCGGTGTCCGGGTCGGCGCTGGCCAGACGCGCCAGAGCCGGCAGTGCGTCGAGCTGCTTGAGCCAGCCGAGCACACCGACGGCTTCGCGGCGCACATTGGCATCGGCATCGCTCAATGCGGTGATGGCGGCTGGTGCGGCATCGGCGAAACGCAGTTCGCGCAATGCCCGAAACGCGGCGATTCGCACACTGACTTCAGCATGATCGGTCCACGGCAGAATCACCCGGCCTGCCGCTTCACTCTTGAGCAGGCTCAGACTTTGCGCGGCGGCGGCCTGCACTGCCGCAGATGGATCGGTCAGCGCCTGACACAGCGCAGCCACCACCGGTTCGTCTTCCCACGCTTCCAGCAGCCGCGCAGCTTCGGCGCGGACTTCTTCGGCCGGATCTTCGCTCAGTTTCTCAACCAGCCACAGCAGGCCATCCGGCTCCTCCAGATCAGCCAGTTCGATCAGGGCAATGCGCCGCACACCGGCATCGTCAGCGGTCAGACGCGGTTGCAGGGCGAGGATGTCATCGTTATCGGTCACAGCAAAAAATGAGGTCATAGGGCAAATCGCGGCAAAGGGTTTTCGGGAGGCAGGCCGAGCGGGTTGAGGCGCGGCAGCGGTCGGGGGTTGTCGTGGCGCAGCAGGTCGAGGCAATGGCGCTTGAGGCGGGAGAATTCGGCGCTGGTTACCAGCTCAGTGGTGCGCGGGCGCGGGAAGTCCAGACGCAGGTCTTCGATGATTCGCCCGGGGCGTGCGCTCATCACCAACAGCCGATCGGCGAGGAACAGCGCCTCGTCGATATCGTGAGTAACGAACACCACGGTGGTGCGAATCCGCGTCCAGATGTCCAGCAGCAGTTCCTGCATGTTCAGGCGGGTCAAGGCATCCAGCGCGCCGAACGGCTCGTCCATCAGCAGCAGCCGTGGACGGTTGGCCAGCACCCGGGCGATCTCCACCCGTTGCTGCATGCCGCCGGAAAGCTGATCGGGCCAGCGCTCGGCGAAGCCGTCGAGGCCCACCAATTTGAGCATTTCATCGGCCTCACGCTGGCGCTCGGTTTTACCGATGCCGCGCATCTTCAGGCCGAAGGCCACGTTGTCGCGCACCGTGCGCCACGGAAACAGCGTGTGATGCTGAAAGACCATGCCGCGTTGCGGCGACGGCCCGGACACCTCGCCGCCGTCGACTTTGAGGCTGCCGGTGTGGGCGCTCAAGTGTCCGGCAAGTGCACCGAGCAAGGTCGATTTACCGCAACCGGACGGGCCGAGAATGCACACGAACTGGCCCGGTTCGATCTGGCAATCCAGCCCCTGCACGGCTTCGAAGGCTTGCTGCCCCTCACCGAGAACGATCGACAATTGGCGAATATCGATTCGCCCTTCCGGGGTTTGCATTGCGCTCATCAGGCTTTTCCTCGTGGTCGGTGCCAGGGCGTGAACAGCCCGCCCAGACGCTTGATCAGCAGACTGCTGCCCATGCCCAGCACACCGATCAGCAGCATGCCGACGACGATGTCAGCGTAGTTCTGGATGGTGTAGGACTCCCAGGTGTAGTAACCGATGCCGAACTGGCCGGAGATCATCTCGGCGGTCACCAGACAGAACCACGAGGTGCCCATACCGATGGCGAGGCCGGTGATGATGCTCGGCGCGGCGCCGGGCAAAATCACTTCAAGCAAAATCGCCCGGCGCCCTGCCCCGAGGCTTTTCGCCGAGGCGATCAGCCGTGGATCAACGCCTTCGACGCCGTGCACGGTGTTGAGCAGGATCGGGAACAGCGCGCCGGTGAAGGTGATGAACACCATCGACAGCTCCGACGACGGGAACATCAGGATCGCCAGCGGAATCCACGCCACTGCCGGAATCGGGCGCAGCACTTCCAGTGGTGGCAACAGCAGGTCTTCGGCCCATTTCGAGCGGCCGATGGCCAGGCCCAGAGCGATGCCGATCACCAGTGCCGCGAGGTAACCGGCGAAGACCCGGCTGAGACTGGCGGTCAGGTGTTGCAGCAGCTTGCCGGAATCGCCCAGACCCAACGCCGCTTCGATCACCGCCAACGGGGTGGGCACGTTGGCGAAGGTGACCAGGCCGAGGTTCCAGTGGTGGCTGGCGGCAAGTTGCCAGAACAGCAGGCAGAGCAGCAAAGACGCGGCTCTTGGAACCCAGCGCTTAATGGATCTGAACATAAATATTCCTTTCACCACGCCCCGTGTAGGAGCTGCCGAAGGCTGCGATCTTTTGATCTGGATTTTGATTTTAAAAAGCAAGATCAAAAGATCGCAGCCTTCGGCAGCTCCTACAGGGAGCGCGGTGTTCTTCGGGTTAGCGGGTGGCTACAGCCTGAGTGGTGGCATCGGTAAAGTCGAAGACCTTGCCACCCTGCGCCGCCGCGAACTGCTGCGCCTGGCCCTTGAGCAGGAACGCACTCAACCGCCCCTTGGCGTCACTGGCGAACCACGCCTGATCGGCAAGCAGCTTGATCCCGCTGTCACTGGCCTGCGCATACACCGCGCGGATGTTTTTGCCTTCCTGTTTCAGCGCGGCCAACGCCGTGAACGCCGATTCGGCGGAGGCGTACTGGCGCACCTTGTCTTCACCGCGCACCCAGATTTCGGCGACGTGGCTGAAGTCGGTGATGGCTTTGCCGGTCGCCGCAGCCAACGCTTTCAACGGCGTTTGCGCGTAGTTGGCGAGTTGTGCGGTGTAGTCCAGATTCGCGGCCTTGAACGCGGCGCGGATGTACTGATCGTCGATGAAGGTGTTCAGGTCGAGGCCGCGATCGGCCTTCTTCAGCAGCTTCAGGGTGTCGATCGCGGTGCCCACCGCCTGACGGTATTCCGGCTTCCAGCTCAGGTCGCGGGTCTGCACGCCAAGCGGGCCGTGGAACAGGTAGTTGACCTCGGCATCGACGCCGGTGACCTTGGCGATCAGCTCGCTGTACTTCTCAGGTTCGGCGGCCAGCAACTGATTGGCCTCGATGCTCGCCCGCAGGTAAGCGACGACGATTTCCGGGTACTGTTTCGCGTAAGCCTGATCGACCAGTGCTCCGTGGAAAGTCGGCGCATTGGCCTGGGCGCCGTCGTAAATCTTGCGGGCGAAACCACGGCTCGGGAACAGCTCGGCGAACGGCACGAAATCGGCGTGAGCGTCGATCTTGCCGGCCTGCAACGCGGAGCCGGCGACTTCCGGTGGCTGGGCGATGATGTTCACATCCTTGAGCGGATCCCAGCCCTGCTCCGCCACCGCGCGCAACAGCATGCCATGGGCGGTCGAGGCGAATGGCACCGAGATGGTCTTGCCTTTGAGTTCGCTCAGCGCCTGCACCCCGGACGCACTCGGCACCACGATGCCGTTGCCGCTGCCCTTGATGCTGCCCGACAACACGCTGATGAACAGGCTGTGCTTGCCGGCAGTTTCGAACGCGACACCGTTGAACGCGCCGGGGAAATCGGCCATGGCGCCAAAGTCGAGTTTGCCGGCGACCATCTCGTTGGTCAGCGGCGCACCGCTGGTGAAGTTCTTCCACTGCACGTCGTATTTTGCGTCTTTGTAGGCGCCGTCGTGCGGCAGGTACTTGTCGAGCAGGCCGAGTTCACGAATCAACAGCCCGCCGGCGGCGCAGTTGATGGTGGTGTCCTGGGTGCCGATGGCGATGCGGATGGTTTCGGCCGAGGCCGACAGGGTAAATGTTGCCAGTACCAGACCGGCGATTGCTGCACGCAACATGAGTGTTTCCCCTCGAATCATTTATTGGATGTTCGTCTCCGCCGCGATCAGGGCGCGGTGGGAAACGAGGGGTGTCGGGTGAATCCAGCGTCCGGGTGTTCCGGGTAGCTAATGGCATGCCACAAATCCTTTGTAGGAGCTGCCGAAGGCTGCGATCTTTTGATCTTGTTTTTAAAATCAAAATCCAGATCAAAAGATCGCAGCCTTCGGCAGCTCCTACAGGGATCGGGGTTCAGCGCAGGAGATAGGGGATGTCGACTTTGACGGCGCCAGTCGGGCAATCCTTTTCGCAGGGCATGCAGTACCAGCATTCATCGAACGCCATGTAGGCCTTTTGTGTGGACGGGTTGATCGCCAGCAGGTCCATCGGGCAGACGTCAACGCACACGGTGCAACCCTTTTCGGCGATGCATTTGTCCTCGTCCACGGTGACCGGGGCGTTGGAGCGGAAGAAAATTTCCTGGGCTTGATAGGCCATGGTTCGGACTCTCTCTGGTGATGCATCAAGCGGCGAACGCGCCCACGCGCAAGCGGTCGTAAGCCTGCATTTCTTCGGCATCGAGCGGGATGATGTACGGCTCGACGGGTTTCTTGAAACTGGTCATGCGGCCGTCTTCACCCTTCTTCAGATGGCAATGGCAGAACCACTCGCTGTCGTTGCGCTGCGGGTGATCGACGCGGTAGTGGTACAGGCCCCAGCGGCTCTCGGCGCGAAACAGCGAGGCGCGCGCGGCCATTTCGGCGCAGTCGCGGATCACGCTGGTTTCCATCGCGCGCATCAGTTCGTGGGCGTTGTTGGCCTTCATCTGATCGAGGTCGCGTTCGATGTCACTGAAACGCTGCAAACCGATCTGCATTTTTTTGGTCACTTTCGGCGGTTGCAGGTAGTCGTTGACGAAGCGCCGCAGCTTGTACTCGACCTGCGCCGGCGGCAGACCGTGTTCACGATCCAGCGGCGCATAGACCCGCGCTTGCTCTTTCTCGATCTGCGCGGCATCCAGCGTCGAGAACTCGCGCCCGGCGACAAAATCCGCGGCGTTGTGCCCGGCGAACCAGCCGTAGGTGAACGCGCCGAGCATGTAGTTGTGCGGCACGGCGGCCATGTCACCCGCCGAGTACAAGCCTTTCACAGAGGTCTCGGCCCGCTCGTTGACCCACACCCCGGAGGCCGAATGGCCGCTGCAAAAGCCGATCTCGGAGATGTGCATCTCGACCATCTGCGTGCGGTAATCGGTGCCGCGATTGGCGTGGAACTGACCACGACTCGGGCGCTCGTTGCTGTGCAGGATTTCCTCGATGTTCTGGATGGTTTCCTCGGCCAGGTGATCGAGCTTGAGGAACACCGGGCCGTTACCGCTTTCCAGTTCCTGGTGGAACTCCCACATCATCTGCCCGCTCCAGTAGTCGCACTCGATGAAGCGTTCGCCCTTGTTGTTGGCGGTGTAGCCGCCCAAGGGACCTGTGACGTAGGCGCAGGCCGGGCCGTTGTAATCCTTGATCAACGGATTGATCTGGAAGCATTCGAGGTTGGCCAGCTCGGCCCCGGCGTGATACGCCATCGCGTAGCCGTCGCCGGCGTTGGTCGGGTTCTCGTAGGTGCCCATCAGGTAACCCGAGGATGGCAGACCGAGGCGACCGGCCGCGCCGCACGCAAGAATGACCGCTTTGGCCTTGATCACATGGAAATCGGCGGTGCGGCAATCGAAGCCCATCACGCCGTTGACCGCGCCCTCCTCGTCGGTGAGCAAACGGGTGCAAACCAGACGGTTGGTGATGCTCACCCGCGCGCGTTTCAACTGGCGGTAAAGGACCTTTTTGATGTCGTGCCCTTCCGGCATCGGCAGCACGTAGGCGCCCATGTGGTGGACTTTTTTCACCGCGTAATCGCCGGTCTCGTCCTTTTCGAACTTCACCCCCCAGCGATCCAGTTGCTCGATGGTTTCGAAGCTGTGAGTGGCGTAGGCGTACACCGCGGCCTGATTGACGATGCCGTCGTTGGCGATGGTGATTTCCTTGGTGTACTGCTCCGGCGTCGAGTGCCCGGGGATGATCGCGTTGTTCAGGCCGTCCATGCCCATGCTGATCGCACCGCTGCGCTTGACATTGGCCTTGTCCACCAAAAGCACGCGCAAGTCGCGGTTCTTCTCTTTGGCCTTGATCGCCGCCATCGGGCCGGCGGTGCCGCCGCCGATCACGACGATGTCGTATTCCTGTTCCAACGTGTTGCGCGTCATGCCTGCTCCCCTTTTTGCCGGTCGATCCGCAGGCGGTACTGGAACGCATCGCCACGGTAGTAAAGGTGTTCGAAGTCCAGCGGCTGGCCGTTGGCATCGTGGGTCAGACGTTCGATGCGCATGATCGGCGAGCCGGCCTCAACGTTCAGCGCCTGGGTCAAATCGCTGTCGGCCAGCACCGCGTCGATGGCCAGGTCAGCGTGGCCGAGGGCGATGCCGCAGTCGTTTTCCAGAATCAGGAAGATGTCGCGAGTCACCAGATCGGCCTTCTCCAGCCGTTCACCGATGGCTTTGGGCAGGTAGGTGATTTCCAGCGAGATCGGCTCGCGGTTGATCAGTCGCACGCGTTTGATCTGCGCCACGGTCTCGCCTTCGGCGACTTGCAGGCGCTCGGCGACACGTTTGTCAGCGGGGATGAATTTGAAGCTGCGCAGGCGGTTGATCACCTCGTAGCCGCGCCCGGTCATGGACTCGGCGAGGCCTTGCAGGCTGCTGACGTTCTGAAAGGTTTTCGGCTTGGCGACGAAAGTGCCCTTGCCGTGGATCTTGAAGATCAGCCCTTCCTTCTGCAGATCGCCCAGCGCCTGGCGCACGGTGATGCGGCTGACTTTGAACAGCGTGCCGAGCTCGCTTTCGGACGGCATCTGGCTGTCTTGCGGGTATTCGCCGTCGAGAATGCGCGCACGCAGGACATCGCGCAGTTGGGTGTGCAACGGGACGCTACTGAGGGACAGGACGTTATCGGTCATCAGGGATCACTTGTCATAACGAGTTATGACGTGATCTTAGAGACGTTATGACAAGCTTGAGAAATATTGTTTGGGCATAACCTTAGATGCGCCGTTGAAAAGCAAAAGATCGCAGCCTTCGGCAGCTCCTACAGTTTGAAAATGCGATCCCCCTGTAGGAGCTGCCGAAGGCTGCGATCCTTTGACTTTAGCGTTTAAGGATCTGATCCATGACCCAATCGGTCTTGAGGGCTTGTTCGGCGACGGCCGGATGCTGCGAATCACCACGGATATGCGCATTCATGCCCAGCACGTGATGCCACTGAATGTGCTCATGATGGGGGATCTCCAGGCTGATCTGCTCATCGGCGAACAGCTGCACCGGATGTTCGTCAAACACGGAGAACGCGATCCGCCCCTGGCTGCCGATGATCTCCACCCGGTCCTCGCGCCGATCCGCGACAAAGCTCCAGCAACCCGTGCCCAGCGCCCCGGAGGCGAAGCGCCAACTGGCGCTGACCGCGTCTTCCGCCGCATACAAACCGGCCTGGCGCGCGGTGAAACCGGCGACTTCGACGATGTCGCCGAGCAGGTACTGGAACAGGTCGAAACCATGGCTGGCCAGATCGGCAAAGTAGCCGCCACCGGCCACGCTCGGGTCGGTTCGCCAGTTGGCGCTGCCGTCCAGATCCGCCGCCGACGGGGCCTTGGTCAGCGTCCAGCTCAGGTGCCGCACCTCACCGATGCGGCCCTGCGCCAGCCATTGCCGAACCTGGGCAAAGCGCGGCAACGAACGGCGGTAGTAGGAAACGAACAGGTGCAGACCGGCATCAGCAAACGCCTGCTGCATCTCGCGGCTTTGCCCGGCATTGAGCGCCATCGGTTTCTCGACGCAGCAATGCTTGCCGGCGGCGGCGACTTTCAGGCTGTAGGCGTGGTGGCTGTCGGGTGGCGTGGCAATGTACACCGCGTCCACCTCGGGATCGTTGATCAGCGCATCGACATCGGTGTAGACCCGGGCGATGCCGTGGCGCGCGGCGTAATCGCTCACCGCTTCGAGACGGCGGCCCATCACCGCCACCAGCGCCGAGCCGGGCGCCTTGTAGAAGGCCGGCCCGCTCTTGCGTTCAGTGACGCTGCCGCAACCGATCATGCCCCAACGCACCACATCCATGGTCAACTCCCTGTGTTTGAAACACTCAGCCGATGCGCAACGCGCGCAGATCGAGGTGGCCGTCCTTGATGGGCGGGCACCAGTAGTAGCCGCCGGTGATCGGCCGGCTGATGCGATACAGACCGTCAGTGATGCCGTCTTCCAGACCGCTCATACGCCGCAGTTGGGCTTCGAAGGCGTCCAGCGAAACACCGAACGCGAGGAACATCAGGCCGGCGCGATCACCGTCGATCCACGGCATCGAACGCCGTACGACGAAGGCTTCGGGGGCGAAGCTTTCCTGGGCGGTGCGTTTGACGTGGGCGGAGACTGGCGCGTCGTCGATCTCTTCGTTATCGCTCAAGCGACGGCCCATGATGTTGTCCTTGTCTTCGGCGGACAGCTTATGGAAACCCTTGAGGTCGTGCTGCCACTGCTGGATCGCGGCGAAGCTGCCACCGACCAGACCATCAGCGCCCTCGCCCAGCAATGCGGCAGCGATCGCGGCGTCATCGTGCGGGTTTTCGGTGCCGTCTTCGTAGCCCGTCAGGTCATGGCCGTCCTTGTGGCGGAAGGCTTCCTGCATGTCTACCAGGCGCAGCGCCGGGGCCAGCGCGGCTTCGAAAGCGTGGCAGCGATTGAGCAATTCGCCACGATCCGCACCGTGCAGCCAGACCCACAGCGCGTGCTGGGTCGACGGGTTTTCCACGCCGACGCCGCTCATGGCCGGGAAGCTGCGCAGGCCGTCGATCTGCACGTTCAGCGCTTTGGTCAGGGGTTCACCGAAACCGATCACAGCCGACTTGCCGTCCACCAGATTCATCAGGTTGTCGATCGCCTGCGGCAGTGCTTCAACCGACGCAAGGGCAAAAAACAGGTGACGTGCTTGCGCAGGAACAGGGGTGGCGAGAATGCCCGGCTGGTAGTAACTCATGTGAACTCCTTGGGAAAGAGCGCGGGAGTTTACCTGTAGCCGGAGATTTTTTGGGGGCTCTGAAAGTCAAAAGATCGCAGCCTTCGGCAGCTCCTACAGGGATCGGTGCAGGAGCTGCCGAAGGCTGCGATCTTTTGATCTTCTAAATGGTAGCGGTGCTCTCGGTACGCCACGCACTCGGGCTCATCCCGGTCCAGCGCTTGAACGCCCGGCGAAAACTGCGCACATCGCTGTAGCCGACTTCTTCGGTAATCCGCTCGATGGGCATCTCCGGATTGGCCAGCAGGCTCATGGTCCGCGCCTGACGCACCTGCTCCAGCAACGCTTCGAAGGTCAGCGCGTGCTCGGTCAAACGGCGGCGCAAGGTGCGGCTGCTCATGTTCAGGTCGCCGGCGATTTTTTCGATATGGCTGCCCCGGCTCAGGTCCCGGGCAATCGCCCGCTCTACGGCCTGAATCAGATCGAGTTTCTGGTGCACCTGCGCCGCTTCCAGCTCCAGCAAGGCAACCGCCTGACGCAACGCCAGCGAATGATGATTGGGCAGGTTGACGTCCAGCCACCGGGCATCGATCAGCATGCGATTGTGCAGGCAGCCGAAGCGTACGTCCGGCCCGAGCAGGCGGTGGTATTCGCTCAGATAATCCGGTGCAGCATGCACAAACTCCACGGCGATCGCCTTGAAATCATGGCCCGCCAAGGCCCGGCCATACACCAGCAGGCTGGCGAAAAACTCTTCGACCGCGAACACCTGCACATCGGCAAACGGCAAGCGGCACTCGGCGTCGAGGTGCACCCGATCCCCGACCACGTCGACGCTGGACACCACGACTCCGCCGGAGGTGTGCTGATGGCGGATGCCGAGGGCAAAGGCATCACGCAAGGTCTTGCACAGCGACAGCACATGCCCGAGCAGCCCCAGCGTACCCAACACATTCTGCGCGCCGACCCACAACCCCAGGCCCTGATTGGGCAACACTTTGAGCGCCCGTTGAATCATCGCCACGGCCTGGCGGTAGGAAATCCGCTGCGCCGGATCCTGCAGATCTTCGAGGCTGAAGCCCAGGCCACGGCACAGGCTTTCGGGGTCGATGCCTTTGTTGTGCACGACTTCGGCGAGGGTTTGCAGGAGGAACGGCGAGACCAGCGCCAATTCAAAAGTGGGGTCTTGGACTTTTACGTTCATGGGGGCTGACATTCCGGATCACGCTTGATTGTTATTTTTGTAACCGGTTATGTCGAAAGAAGTTAGCACAGGGTTGGCCGACTGTCCGCAGAAGTCCCCCTAACTGTCCGCCAATACCCTGCCCCGGCGGGCGCCAAGCGCTTATTTCTATGGTGCCGGACGTTCTGCGTACCGGCGCCACGTCCCACCACAATAATAATGAGGACAGCCATGAGCCCGAACCGCGCCACTTTCCCCTTGCGTCTGGCACTGACCTTGCTCGGTTGCACCGCGTGCCTGCCGGCCCTGGCCACCGAAGCCGGCGTCGACAACATCGGCCCCGGCACCGACGGATTTTTCATGCTGCCGCTGGAAGTCGACAGCCTTCCGCAGAACATGGTCGCGTTCAACCTCTACTACAACCATTACAAGTCGACCAAGCTCAACATCAGTTCGTTGGGCGGCAAGGTGCCGAATGTCGAGATCGAATCCACGGCGGTGATCCCGCGTATTGATTACCTGAGCCCGGTGCGCGTGTTCGGCGGGCGCCTGGCCGGCTACATCGCCCAGCCCTGGCTCAAGCAGGAAGTCTCGGCATTCGGTCTCAGCGATACCCGCGAAGGCATGGGCGACACCACCGTTGCGCCGATCATCCTGTGGGACATGGGCAAGAACCTGACCCTCGGCGCTGCCGTGGAAATCACCGTGCCCACCGGCGAATACAGCGTCGATCGGCTGGCCAACACCAGCAACAATTTCTACACCTACAAGCCGCTTTTCTCCTTCACCTGGCTGCCGACCGACAAGACCGAAGTGTCGATGAAGACCACTTACAGCTTCAATGAGAAGAACAAGGACACCGACTACAAGTCCGGGCAGATCTTCCACTTCGATTACTCGGCCAGCTACAAGATCACCGACGATGTGATGTTCGGTATCAACGGCTACTACCTCAAGCAGACCACCGACGACAAACAGTACGGCCACACCGTGCAATTCGCCGGGCAGGATGTGGATGACGGCGTGCGCGGCAAAGTCTTCGCGATTGGCCCGGCGCTGCACCTGACCTTCCTCAAATACGCCAGCGCGGAAATTCGCTGGGCCAAGGAGTTTGACGTGGAGAACCGGCCAGAGGGGGAAATGTTGTGGGCGAAGGTGAGTATTCCGTATGCGTTCTGAGTGCATTTGTAGGAAGGTGCGCGCGGATTTGTAGGCTGGAAACCTGAAAAACAGAGTGGAGGAATAAGCCTACAACGGCGGTCGAGATTGCCGGACAACGGAGGGAAACGTCCGGCAGATTTCAAAGGGGCGCTTGCAGATACTGGGCTTCGTTATCCCATGGTTCTTCGAGAGCTCATGGGGTACATCGTCTGCCAGTGACGACAATGGGCCATTCCCCCTTAAACTGCTGAGATTGATCACGGAGATCACTATGAGCTTATTACTTTCCCCGTTTTACTCTGACTTCGAATCCGAAGAAGAGGCAGAGAGCTACGATCGCTGGTTTCGTGCCAAGGTACAGGAGGCACTCGATGACCCCAGCCCTGGCATTCCCCATGATGAAGCTATGGCAATGCTCGACCAGATGCTGGAAGAGAAGCGCAGGAAGCGCCGCGCTGCTGCTTGAATGGAGCAATCAAGCTCTGAACGATCTGGCTGACATTATCGATTACGTTGAACAATACAACTCCAACGCTTCAGTGGCTCTACAGCACAAGGTTGGTGCAGCAACGCAAAGGCTTTCATCAATCCCCTATGGTTACCGGTCCGGTCGAGTGCCAGGCACTCGGGAAATGGTGGTCAATCCGAACTATCTGCTGGTCTATCGAGTGAACGGGCGCATCAAAATACTGACGTTAGTCCACACCCGACGACAATACCCACGAACCTCATCAACATAAAAAAGGGCGGCCAAAAGGCCGCCCGAAGCGTACTACACGAGAGTCTTTTACAACGTCAGCTGCCCCCGTTCCTCCTCGGTCAGCTGCTGTTTCGCCTGTTCATCCAGCACCCCGGCGCCCAGCACCTGCACCGGGCTGTTCGGGTTGTATCCGCTGGCCGGCGCACGACTGGCACCATCACGGCTCGGCGCCAGTTGTTCGTTGCCGAAGCTCAACACCTGCACGGTGAACACCGACGCCTGGTTCTGCCGCGCTGCTGCCTGCTGCTGACGGGCCACGTCCTCAGCGGCCTGGGTTGCCGAAGACGCCGCCGAACTGGCCGAGGTGATCGCACCGGTGTTCACCGCCGCCACCACCGGTACGCCACTGGTTTTACCCTGTACGGCGATGTTGGCGGCGTTGACCACGGTCAGCGCGGCGATGTTGACGTTGCCGGAGACGCGAATGCCCGCCTCGCCCGCATCGATGGTGCCCAGCGGCGCGATCAGGTCGATGTCGCCGGGTGCCACTTCGGCAATCGGGTTGAGCGTGGCAATACCGGCACCGGTGCTCGGCACCGATGGTGACAGCGTCACGTTGCCCCAAGTGTCATAGACGCGTTTTGGCGGGGTGTAGACCACCGTGGTTTTCGAGCCGCGACCGGCGTTGATGTCGCCCTCGGCCGACCAGCCGAGGATCGAGCCGCCGAAGGTGGTCATGATCCGGCTCTGCCCCAGCAGAATGCTGCCCTGCGAGTAGAGCTGAATGTTGCCCGAACCCTGGGTGATGATCCCGGCGGTGGACGGTGGCGCCGCGCCTTCAATGCCAAACACCTGACCGCCGCCCGGCGTGAGCATCTGGATATCGCCGCCGAACAGGGTCTTGACCCCGGCACCACCGTAGAGCGTGATGTCGCCGTCGTAACGCAGCGGATTGCCGGCCACATCGGTGCTCGGGAACAGTGCAGCGATGGCGTTGCGACCGCGCAGATAACTGCCTTTGCGCGGACCGTCAGCGTCGTTGTATTCCAGGCCGCCGGCGCGCAGTTCGGCGAAGTACACCTGCCGCGCAAAGATCGCCTGCTCGGCACTCGGCAGCGCGGCATAGAACGCCTGTGCCTGCTCTGCGTTGCCGCTAAAGCCGTAGCCGAGCGTCAGCCAGCTCTGCAACTCGTCGAGGTAGGTCTTGACCACTTTGCCCGGCTGGCCGTTGAGAGAGGCATTCGGATCAGCAAGGTTCTGCGGATTCAGGTAACGGGCGATGAGCCTTGTGTAATCCGGCCCCTGAGCGCCCGTGCCCGCCTGCAATACCACGCTGGCACCGGGCCGCGTATCCCCGGCCACTATCGAGCCCAGACTGGTAATGCTGGCGCGGTTTTCCATCAGAATGTTGCGCCCGGCATTGATATCCAGCGTGCCAGGGCCGGCGATATCGAAGCTGCTGTAAAGAATGTCGCGACCCGCCGACACCCGCGATATATCTCGCACGTCGTTATGAACGAACAGGTTGCCGGTCGAGGTAATGCCCTCCTGACCGACGCCCATTTCCTCGGGCTGCACGGCTGTCGGTTGGCCCAGGTTGGTTCCGGATGCCACGATGTCACGTCCGGCAATCATCCAGACAGGGCCTGCTGCTTCGTACCAAGTGCGTTTCGAGGTATCGAAACTCAACGTCTCGCCACTGCGTATCCCTACCAGATCGCCGGTCAGGGCATAGAACCGTGCGGGCCCCTGCACTTCACTCAAACCGGAATAGCTGTCGGGCCCAAAAGCGAACAGTGGATAACGCGAATTACCTTCCGGTTTAACACCGTCACTGCCGTAATTGCTGTTGAGTGGCTTGTTGGGGTTATTGCTGGAAAAGGCGAGGAATGACGGCCTGAACGGGGTGGCGATGGCCAGCGGGCTAGCCCCGGACTGATTGATTGCGTAGCCGCCGGCATAGATGGAATCGCCCGCCAACAGTTCGAGTTGCCCGGAGGTAGAAGGCGCCAAAAGCAGGGAATACGCGGTTTTCGGCGCAGCATTGCCTACACCGTAAGCCGCTGATGGCCCCGCATAAATCGAACCTTGAGCGGCAACGGCCCGAAGAATCGCCGGGTAGACAAAACGACCATCGGTGGGCGAGGTATTGGCGCCGCTCACAGGAGACAGACTCCCATCGACCTGCGCCAACTGAGTGCTGGGCGTGAGATTGCCACCGGCGGAAAACAGATCGATGGCGGTGTGATCGGTCCACAGTGAGAAGCCGCTCAGGATGCCGCCGGTCAGGATATTAGCGTTGCTATCGAGCAGTGGCGTGGCGTTGAATTGGCTCACACGACCGGGATCGGCCGCCCCCCCCAATACCAGATCACCACGGGTGCTGAGACTCATGCCGGAGTCTCCGGGAATCAGCACCAGGCCACCAGAAGCGTTGCTGGTCGTCGGGGTGAAAGGATCCAGCGGTCGGGTTTCACGGACATCATGCAACTGCGAGTTGGCACCGTATTGCAGATTGATGCCGCCCAGCGCCCCTCCGGTCAATTGCGCCGCACCGCGCAAGTTGATCAGTGCGCCTTGCAGATCGTGCCTCGGCGGCTGAGTTCCGTTATCCCCGGCCCGCGCTTGTAACGATGGATTGAGTGCGCCGCCGAGGTGAATGTCCATATCGCCACCGCCGGTCATCTGCACGCTGCCATCGTCGGCGACACGCCCGGTGCTGCCCACGGCAACGATCAGCCCCTGGCTGCGCGGATAATTGACCGCATCGCCCAACGGTCTGAGCATCCCGGCGTCGCCACCGGCACGCAGGCTGATGTTGCCGCCGCCCAGGGTGCCGAATCCGGTGAAGCCGACCAGGTACGGTTCGGTATTACCGTCAGGCGTCATCAACTGCGTGGCATAACTGCCGAAGTTGATCCACCAGGCCGTCGGCACATCCGTGCCTCCGGTCCCCTGGCGCCACAGCCAGTTGCCCATTGCCACACTGGCCATCTGCTCGCGGAACCCAGCCGCTGCCGATTGCGCTTTCGTGCCCACCGAGTCACCCGAAACCGATCCGCCGGCATTGATTGTCAGATTGCCCCCCATCTGCGGATACCAGGCCTGATAGAGGCTGTCGCTGCCACCGTCGACCCATTTTTCATAAGTGGCACCGGCCGTACCCAACACCGAATTGTTATCCGAAAGATGCCCGCGCGGCTGGTTATAGAGCGGATCGATATTCGCTGACTGGGTGCCGGCGGTGTACACGCCGAACGGTGAATCCATGCTCAGATTGCCTGCGGCGATCAGGTCGAGATCGCCAGTACCGGTGCGCAGGACACTGAACATCTGCGTATGAGCTTTGGCGGTTTTTCCGGGATTGTTGCCGATGCACAGTTCCGGCTGCAGATCACAAATGAATTGAGCCTCCTCGGGAACCGGCTCGTAATCCGGGCCCGCTCCACTGCCCGGCGCCCAGACCCAGCGAGCCATGGGGGCACAATCGCTCGGCTCGATAGTGCAAGCAACCAGAGCGTCATCGGGGACGGGTTCAAACTCGGGGAAGCCATATTGGTTACCCGCCGCCCAGACCATTCGCCCGGCCGATGTCGTCACCTTCACACCGTAATGAGTATCGGCCAGCCGCAGATCACCCTCGCGGGTCACCGGTTTCACGACACGGCTGTCGGCTGAATCAATATCCGCACCCGCTACCACGCGCATCGACCACGACGTACTGCCCGATGGCAGCATGCTCGCCACCGCCCAGTTCTTGCCTTGCTGGTCACCCGTGAACGGACGCAGTTCGATCAGCGAAGTGCCGTCGGCAAGCTTTACATCGGTCATCGAAGGAATCAGCGAGCCGCGCAGCAAGGCCAGCGCGCTACTCAGTTTCACACCGGAAACCGTTAAAAGATCAAGGTCGAAAACCCCTGGCAGCGGCACGCCCTTGGGCCAGGTCATGGCCTGCAGGCTCGTGGCCTTGTTCAGGCGGATACCGGCACCCAGGCGAGTGTTCGCCGGCAACGTCACACTTTCGCTGAGCAACGTTCCCGCCGCATACAACAGATTTCCGTTGGCATCATGGATAGCCCCCGCCAGCACAGTGCCGGCGCTGAACGTGTACGCTTCGCCCAGTACCGCCTGGGTCGGCAGCAACGTGCCACTGGCCAGTCTTGCACCCTGAATCGTCACGTCGTAATTGAGTGTCGCGCCCACCGGAAACTGCGTGCCCTCGGCCAGTGTCACTCCACTGCCCGGCACGATCAGATCGCCACCGAACGGCTGCACACCGGCAATCAGTTTCCAGCCGGCATCGTCCTGGGTTTCCGGTGGCGGCGCGAAGCCGTCATTGATGCTGCCGTAAATATCGAGGTTGCCACCGGCACGAATCACCAGGCTGCCCGCTTCCCCGGAACCATATACAGAGGGCTTCAGCTGTGTGTGCGGATTGAGACTGGCATAGCGGTAACCGGACAAATCCAGATCGCCCTCCACCACCAGATCACCGTCAGCCGTCTTGCTGGCGATCTCCACACCGGGCCGCAAATGGAACGCATCGGCATACGTAGCGTTGTTCAACCCGGCGAGCTTGCGTTGCAGCAGATCGTTGTTGCCCAGTGCGGCGTTGATAAAGTTGCTGCTGTCGCCGTGAATGCGCTCGAGCATGGCCTGATCAATCACCTGATACGGCCGACCACTGACTGCCTGATCGACACCCTCGCGGGCATCGGTGTAGCGGCGCAAACCGTTGAGGGCGATGGAGCGTGCGCCCTGAATGGTCAACGCACCGCTGGCGTCGATGGCGATGTCGTTGCTGCCCAGACGCGGCGCGTTCAGCTCCAGCGTACCGCGCAGCATTCCATCGTGTTGTCCGGCAAGGAAACCGGGCACGGCATCGGTGCCGTGGCGCAGATCGATGCGCGCGCCGCTGCCCAGCGTGAGCAAACCGTCACCGGAACTCAGTTCGACCGTGGCACGGTTCGGCGCATCGATGATCTTGCCGTAGCTGTCGACACGCAGCACGCGACCATGGGCATCGAGCACGCTGCTGCCCGCCAGGGTCAGACCGTTTTTCGCCGACAGGCGAATGCTGCCGACACGCTCGCCACTGGCGTCGATCAGACCGGTCGCCGTCAGGCTGCCATTGTCCACCGAGACATTGACCTCGCTCGCCTTAAGGCCATCACCGATCACCAGGTTGCCTTGCTTGAGCTGCAAGCTGCGGCTGCCGTAAACCTGCCCGGCATTCAAGCGCTGGTTGAGCGCGGCAAACTGCTCACTGGCGTCACCGCCCAGTCGTTGCGCGCGAATGTCCACTCCACCGGCCTTGTACGGCACCAACGTGCCCCCGGCGTCGTAGTAACCGCTGCTGCCGCCGACAATCTCGCCTTGCAGATCGACCATCCCGACCGCATCGGCCAGTGCGACGACACTGAGGTTACCGGCTTGATTGTTCTTCGCCGACAGATCGATCCGCGAGCCCGCAGCCTGACGGATATTGCCGTTGGCGCTGTACAGCGAGACGTCGCCGCCCCAGCTGTATTTGCTGACATCGTTGAACGGCAAGGTTCGCCCGGCCAAGTCCAGCACGGCACTAGTGCCTAGCGTCAAATCGCCCTCGGACTTGACGGTCAGCTTGCCGCTGGCCAAGGCGATACGGCTGTCCAGCACGATGTCGCGGGCTTCGAGATTCAACTCCGCCCCCAAGGCATTGGCCACCCCGGCAGCACCAGCGCCACTGAGCGTGAGGCTGTTGCCGGCCTTGAGCAGACTGACCGATGCCGCCTCGCCAGTGAGCAACGGCGTACGCAGATTCAGATTGCCACCGCTGTAGCGGTAACCCTTGAGCGAATCGTAAGCGCCCTGCTCCTGATACACCGCCAGGCTGCCCTTGTGATTGGCGGTGATGCGCTCGCTGGCGCTGAGGTTGACGTTGGCAAAACCCAGCGCCAGTCGATTGTTCTGATCCAGCCCGCTGGCCTGAGGCATCGGGCCGTAACCCAGCTCGATCCGCTGGGCCTGAATGTGCAGCGTGCCGCTGCCGGTGCCCGCGCCGCCCGTGATGACTGCGCCCGGGCTCTGGGTCGCGCCGTTCCAGATCAGGTTGGCGGTACGGATACTCGCCACATCGCCGGCATTGCCAAGACCGTAGATCGACGGAGTGACCAGCACCAGGTTCTGCAACTTGCTTTGGCCGGTCTGCGGATCGATTGTGTCGAGGCTGACGCTGCCGTAGAAATTGAAGGCGTCGCGAGTAGTCAGGCTCAGGGTTTCCAGGGCCGGCGCGGCAAACTGCGTATCACCGCGCAGCAAGCGGTCGAGTACGTTCTGGTTGAGCGTGAGGCCGGCGGGCACACGGCTGCCTGCCGCCGCCAGCGCCTCGGCGCTGCCGGCATTGACCGAGCCGACCGCCAGTGCCAGATGACGGGTGCCGAAACGCACCGCTTCACCGAGTTCGAACTGGTTATCCGTGGCGGCCGTGATACTGCCGTTCGAATACAGCAGGGCCGGATTGCTGCACACACTCGTTGCGCAAGTGCCGATCCGGATACTGCCCGCTCCGCTGATGCCACTGGCCAGCTCCGGCGCCAGCACATTGGTCCAGCCGTTGGAAACGATCAACAGGCTGGAACCTTTCGGCTCATAAACGTAACCGGCCAGCGAGTCGTAGGCGACGTTGCCACGCCCCAGCGTATTGATCCCGCCTCCCGCCTCGACCGTGATGCCGCCAAGCGTTGACGTGGTGCGCAGCAAAACCTGCGGCGCAGACAGAATCGCCCCTTCACGCAAGACAATACTTTCACTCGTGCCCAGGAAGCCGATGACGTTGGCGCTAGTGTTGTACAAGACATTCGGCATCGCACCGATGGTCAGCCGCCCCGCGTTGAGGCTGTTGAGCGTGTCGGTATACAACGACACACCGTTGAAGCCGGTGGTCGGTCCTCTGCCCGCGCCCAGTATCTCGAAGCTGCTGCCGGCGTAGCCGCCACGTACCACCGCCGTGCCGGCCATGCCGCCCTCGGCAGCCTCGAACAGCGTGCGCCCGTTGAACTGCAAAGCGATGTCTTGCTTGCCGCCGGGGGCCAGACGCAGATCCAGTGTCTTGCCGTCCATCGGTGCCAGCGCGCGCGGTACACCGCGCCGGGCGGCGTCGCTCTGGATGAATTGAGAGAAACCGGTTTCGTTGTACTGCGAGTAACGACGCAACACATCGGCTGACGTGAGAATCACCTGACTGGCCAGGCTGTCACGCAGGCCGGTATTGGCAATCGACAGCTGCCCGCTGCTGGTCCATGAACCATTGCGCAGTGGCAACGCCCCCGTTGTCACGCCGGGTGCCGCCTGACCGTTTACCTCAACCCGGAACGCGCCAGGCATCAGGGCAAACGTTGACGGCAACAGTGTGTAAGTACCCGCCGCCAACCCCGGCACACCGGCGCCAATGGTGATCTGCTGGCCAATGCGCGGATCGACCGCACCCGCTTCGGCCAGCATCGGCGCATAGCTGCTCTGGTTGCCGGGCACGATGGCATACACCGGGTTGCTCGCCAGCCCCGGCAGGCTGAAGGTGCCGTCAGGCGCATTGCGCACCAGCGGGTTGAAACGTGCATCGGTGGAACCCCCGCGACCGGACACGAAACCGGCGCCACGCAGATCGCCACCGCCGGACAGGTCGATGACCGCGCCGCTTTGCACATCGGCGAACTGCGTGCCGATCGACACGCCTGATGTTTCGCCGGAGATGCCGTCGAGCACCACGGATTTGCCGTTATAGCGATAGTCGATACCGTCCGTGGTGCCACCGTACGGCATGACCAGGCCGGCACCGCTGACCGAAGTCAGGCTGCCCGGCAGGAGACGAACCTCGTGAGTGGTGCTGAGCAAATCGTCACCCAATACGATCTTGCCCAGCGGTGCACGCAAGACACCGCCCTGCTCGATGTACGCGGCGGAAAAAATCAGCTTTCCGAATGCCGAGTACGGCACTGCAGCCGGTGCCGCGCCGTGGCCGCTGATCCGCAAGGTGTGTTCGGAAACCGGGACGGCGCCCTGATAACCGGCACGCACCTCAGCCTGAATACCCGTGGCGGGATAGATCTGCGCCGCACCGAGGTTCAAGTCGCCCGGCGTCCACAGCCTGGTTTTCTCCGCGCCATCATTCGGCGCGAGGAAGCGCAGGTCGCCGCTGCTGTCGAGGCTCACCAGACCGAAAGCCCGACGGCTGTATTCAACGGCCGGCGCCTGCCGTTGCAGGATCGACCCCTGAGTCCCGAAGGACAGGCCATTGCCCACGTCCAACAGGTTCGCGGAGGCATTGAACGTCGCGTCGGACAATCGGGCCGTCGGGCCAGGGAGCAACCGTGGGCGCGTCATGCTGAAGCCGGAAAAGTAGGTGCCCACCCCTGACAGACGCAGGTATGGAGCACTCAAATCAACCCGTGCCGAGCCTTTGGAATTCTCGGCGAGAGACAGCGCTCCGGCGAAGAGACTGAGGCTCTGATTCATGCGCAGATTGACGTCACCGTCAAACGACAACGGACCGTTGCTCAGCAGGCTGAGATTGTCGAAACCGCCCGTCATCAAGCCATCGGCACTCAAACGGGCTTGACCGTAACGCAAGCCATCGGCGCCTTCGCCGGGTTGCAGATTCGCGGGCAGCCGCTCGTTTCCTGCCGCTTGGCCAATGATCATTTCCCTCGGCGAGCGCACCGCGTTGCTCGCCGAATCGGAATACAACGGCGTCTCCAGCGCCAGTTCCAGACGACCACCGGCCGCCCCGACGCCACCCGCCGCCGCACGTAAGTTGCCTTCAACGAAAAGACCGTTATAAGAACTCAAACTGATGCGCCCGCCGTCCGTTGCGATACGAGTCGGGCCTTGACCGGCGATATCCAGAACGGCCTCGGTGCCCGAGGCATCCAGCCGCGCGCCCGGACGCACAATCACGTAGGCATCGGCAGCCGTGGCGGTTGTCAGTTTCGCATCGATCTCGCCGCCGATGATGATGCTGCCACCCTTGCCGACCTGCCCGTAAGTGCGGCCCAGGGTGTCGGTCGCCGTATTCGCACGCCCCGCGACATCCAGCACGGCCTGCTCGCCGATCCAGATCGAGCGGTCATGTGCATTCGGATCCGCCGCTTGAATCGAAGTGGCCGGCTGGATCGAGCCGAATTGTTGCTGACGAATATCGATCGTGCCGCCCCAGGCATTCAGTTCACCGTCGACGGTGATCTGCCCGGCACCGCGCAGCTTGATGCTCTGCCCCGGGTCGACGCTGATGCGCGAGCCACGGCCCAGGGTCAGGGGGCTGTCGGCCGCGTCTATCAGCCCGACCAGCGTCGCGCCACCTTGCAGGGTCAGGCTGGCGCCGGCGCGTTGGGTCAGCACGCCCTTGGTCGGGTTTTCCTGGAACAGCGTCGGTGTCCACAGCTCCAGCGCCGTTCGCGGATCGACGCCACTGACCTGGTTGGGTGCCGCATCACCGAAACGGTACACCGGCAGGGTCACATCAATCGCGGCGCCTTCGGCAACGTCGAGCCCCTTGAGACCGATCAGGTTGTAGGCGGAGAACCCCTTGCCGAACAGGTCGGTGGACAGTTGCAGGCTGTTGTCTGCCAGGGCTTTATCCGTCTGGCCGACGAGAATCCTGTTGGCCTGCACCGTCAAGGTGCCACCGCCCGTGACGCCATAACCGCGCAGTTCGCCATCGAGGTTCAGATGCGATGTGCCCGGCGCGGAAATAGCGCTCGACTCCAGCGTCAGATCACCACCCTTGCCACCCCGGGTCTTGCCATTGGCGAGCATGGCGCCACCGGAAGAAACGTCGAGCAGGCTGCCGGCAGCGACGTCGATATCACCGCTGCTGCGGATCGATATCAGGCCACCGTTCAGATACGCGAGGCTGGCGCTATCGTCCGGGTTGGTGCGCAGGTTGCTCCACAGCCCTCGGGTGTCGAGATGCACGCCCTCGGCGATGCGGGTTTGCGTGGTTTTTTCGGCTTTGGCCGCCAGGCGAGTGTCGGTGTTTGCGCCACCATTGAACTGATTGAGTACGTTGCCCAGACGCAGACTGCCACCGCGAGCAGTCAGGTCGGCGCCGATCTGCACATCCGGGGAATACAGGGTGATGTCGCCACCGTTATCGACCGTCAGCGCGCCGTCAACGGCAATCTGATCCTTGGTCGAAACCTTGAGCGCACCGAGGCGGAACCCGTTGAGTTGATCGTTATCAAGATACAGCTTGCCCTTGCGGGTATCGGACACCGCGCCGGTGAGGTCCGGATCATTTCCGGCAACCGGGCGCGTGCCACCGATCTGCACCTGATCGAGCAATGGATCGAGGGTGTAGAGCAGGCCGTTCGACGCCGCGACGAAGGTCGGATCGTAACTACCGACGATCAACTGCGCTCGCCGGGCCAGCGCGGTCTGGCTCTGCTGATAGCCGTCGAGCACCGGTTTCGGCGCCTGATTCTGCCGTTCGCCCTGATACACCTCGCCGATCATTTGCCCGTCGAGCACGGCGTTGGCCGTGGCGATCACCAGTTGTCCGGCATCGCGGCCCACGGTGTAACCCGACTCGAAACGCGAGCGCGGGGCAATCAGCGGGCTGTAGTAATAACTGGTCTGGCCCCAGCGTTGGCTGCTGTCTTCATAGCCTTTGTACAGGCCGGTGTAGAGCAGATCCCCCGGCGCGCGCGACACTTCATACAACTTGCCGTCGGCGCCACGCAGCCAGCTCTGGCGGATCTCGCCGCTCTGTACATCCAGGGTGCCGCCGGACAGGTTGATCAACGAACCTTTTTCCGTGACCACGTCGTTGCCGGCAAAACTCACCGTGCCGCCCTGAGCCATCCATTCGCCGACACTGTGCCCTTGAGTGCCGAGATAACCGCCGACTTCGAGCAAACCGCCCGCCGTGTACCAGCGATCCGTGGCGTAGCCGTTGGTCCCGGCCGGCACGTACACCAGATCGCGCACATCGACCCAGATGTCATTGCTGTTGAGCGCGCCTTTCTCGCGGTTGACCGAGGCATCGCGCTGCTCGTTGCCTTGCACGTTGATCTTGATGCTGTTGTTTTCCATTGCCACTTTGACGCCGAGGGCACCGGACACATCGATCATCGCGCCGTCGCGCACCAAGCTGCGGCGTTGTGCATTGACCGCGATCTGGCCGCCAGTGGCCAGGGTGATCGAACCGCTCTGGAACTCGACACTGCCGCCGCTCTGAATCTCGACGCGTGACTGATCGCCACGGATCCGGTTATTGGCCGTGACGCCCGTCAGCGCGGCCTGATGCTGGCTGTCGAGAGCGGTCAGGTCGCTGCTGTCGAGCATGATGGCCGTGGCGCTGCCCTGCCCCAGCGTCACGCTGCCGTTAGAATCGGTGCTCGGGTTGGAGAGGTGAATCGTGCCCCGCGTCGCCACTGACGTGCTGGCAAGCAATACGCCGTTTTGCACGACCTCGTGCCCAGCCATTGTGATGTCGCCGGTAGACGACTGGATCAGTCCGTTGTTAGTGACTTTGCCCGCAACGGCACCGGCCTTGAAACCCGGAATGACTTCGCTGCCGAATGTGGTGGACAGCGCATTGCCCTCGGTGCCCGAGCCTTTGCGGATGTAGAAACGGTCGCCGGCCGCCAGCACGGTCTGGCCCTTGATGGTGTTGATGTTGCCGTCGTTCTGTACGTCGCTGCCGAGCAGCAAGGCATAACCACCGGCAGCGGTAGACGATGCCGGCTTGTGGGTGTCGATGGAGGCACCGCGTTCCACCAACACCTTGCCGGCGGCATCGGTGAACGTCGGCTGGGTGCCGGTGCTGTCGAAATACAGCCCACGATCACGGAACTGGATGTCGGTGATGTTGGCGGCAGCGGCCACCAGGTTGCGCACGTTGACCTGACTGCTGCCGCTGAACACGATGCCGTTGCGGTTGATCAACATCACCGTGCCGTCGCCCTTGATCTGGCCCTGGATCTGGCTGGCCCGGGCATTCGGGTCGTTGACCCGGTTGAGCAGCGCCCAATTCGACTGCTGGGCGAATTCAACGGTGGTGTTGCGGCCGACGTTGAAGGTTTCCCAGTTGAGGATCGCCTTGTCGGCGGTCTGCTCGATCTTCACCGTGGTTTTGCCGTCGGCCCGGGTCTGCTGCGGGCCCTTCGCGTTCTGCCAGCCCTGGGTCAGGCTGTTATCGACTTTCAAACCGCCCTCACCCAGACCGTCCGGCACAAACTGTACCGTGCCCAACGCGGCAGCGCGTCCGGCCGCCTGCGCCGCTTGTTGCGCGGCAATCGCCGCGACGGTGTTGTTCAGGGTCTGGATCGAACGCTGCAACTGTGCATTGGCCTTCTGCTGCTGGGCCAATGGCGGTGTCATCCCCGGCAGGCCCCCCACGCTCGGACGCGCCGCTGCGGCCTGCTGCGCTGCCCCCTTGGCGGCAAACCAGTTCGAACTGAACGCCGTCTGCGCCTGCGCACTGCCCGCCACCAGACACAATGCCACCGCGTGCGCCAACGGCTTGAGCAGCCACAGCGCCGGCTCCACGGCATCACGCTGGAAGGACTGAACGTGGGTACGACGACGGGATGGGCGAGCGAGCATCACTACGAGATCCTTTTTTGATTGCCACACTTTGGTTGCCAAAGATGCCGCAGGCCTGCAAAAACCTGCTGTTACGACATAGGCAGTTGGCGGAGGGCGCGACCGAACGGATGTCACACAAACTTCATGTTCGGCGTGTATTCGAGCCAAAAAAAATGACGGCAACCCGAAGGTTGCCGTCATCGCTGTTACTACCGCGCGAGCTTACAAAGGACGACCGATAGCGTTGCAGACGCTGGCGTTGTTGATGTCCAGGTTGTTGCCCGAGGTGTTGGTGATGAAGTTGGCGGTAACAGCGGTTTTCCAGGCGTTAGGCACGGCGACGAACTTGTGGGCCTGTGTCGCAGTGTTGTTGCCCGGGTTGCTGTAATGCTGAGTCAGGAAGGCTTTGACGGCCGCGGCCACGGTTGCATCCTTGTAGCACTGACCGAAGATGAAGTTGGTGTAGGCAGCCAGTTTGTAACCCGAAGCCGGGTTAGCCACCACTGGCGACCAGTTGGCAGGGTTTGCAGCCTGGGCTGGGGTCGAAGGAGCCGACACCGACGACAGTGCGAGGGTGACGTTGAGCGAAGTTGGCTGAACGCCGTTGACGCGAGCAACAACAGCGTTGCTGGTGGCGTCGACACCGTCCGGACCGACATAACCGATCGAACCGTCAACCGCGTTCACGGCAGTGGCGACATCAGAAGTGTTGGCGACGCCGACCCAGTTCGAAGGCAGTGCCGAACCGGCTGGCAGACGAGCGTTGGTGAAGGTCGAGTTGGTGGCGAACTGAGTCGGGCAGACGGAGTTCAAGTGACGGCTGAGGATTTCCGAAGTGCCGCTGGAAACGTTGCGGTAAACGACGCGAATCGGCGTGGTGTCGGTCGTGCCGAGCAGCTGGCCCCAAGTGGTCTTGGCACCGGAGAACGCATCGCACAGCTGAGCGCTGGTCAGGTTCAGAGCGGTCTGGCCGGCTTTTTTGTACGGGATGGCAACCGAAGTAGCCACCGAAGGCAGTTGAATCAGCGGGCCGTACGAAGCGCCGTAGGTGGTGTTGTAGGTGCTGATTTCCGAAGCGCTGAGGATCGAGTCGCTACCGGCGAAATGCACGGTGCCGGTGGTGCTGAAGCCGGCCGGGTTGTTGGTCAGGAAAGCGGTCTTGCCGGCGCCGCTACCCACGGCGGCGTAGCTGAAGCTGGCTGGCAGGATGCTGTCGGCCGAACCTTTGTACAGAGCGGCTGGCAGAGTGGCGCCACCACCGGTAACGGCCATGGCTTGAGCGGAAGCCAGGGCGGCGACGGTCAGGGAAGCGGCGATCAGAGTACGCTTGAACATGAAGAATCTCCTTTTCAACGATGGTTGTGAACACAGGTTTTCAGGGGTCTTGCATGACACTGGGAAGACTCACCGCTGACCTTCGCAAGCGGGGTCCGTGGTTAAGTCGCACTGAGAAATTCGCATCTTGCGGTGACAGATAAAGGAAAAAACCTCGGGAGCTGCGCGGGGTTTTTCAGGGGGTTTTCTCGGGTGTTTATGGGAGATTGCGAGGGATCTGGATCGTGGGTTTGGCTGAAACTGGCTGCAGCCGTTGCGGGGTGGTTGCAGATGACAGAAAGGAGAACCCGAGGATGGGGGAAACCTGACTCGGGTGATGCTGAAGCCTTGGAAAAAAGTCTGAATTTTTTGTTGTCCGGACCGGCCCCTTCGCGAGCAGGCTCGCTCCCACATTTGAGTTGTGCTCATTCCATTCTCTGTAGGAGCTGCCGCAGGCTGCGATCTTTTGATTTTGCTTCTGCTTTTCAAGATCAAGATCAAAAGATCGCAGCCTTCGGCAGCTCCTACAGGGGTTATTGCACTAGCTGGTTGATCTCGATGATCGGCAACAACACCGCCATCACAATCACCAGCACCACCCCGCCCATTACCACAATCATCAGCGGCTCGAGCAACGCGGTCATGCCCATCGCCCGCCGTTCGATATCGCGGGACAGCGTTTGCGCCGCACGTTCGAGCATCGGCGGCAGTGCGCCGGTTTTCTCGCCGCTGGCGATCAGGTGAATCAGCACCGGCGGAAACACGTTTTCCACCCGCAACGCCGCCGCGAGGTTCACCCCTTCGCGAACCTTGGCCGTGGCGTCGCTGACACTCAGGCTGAGCCGATCATTGGATAGCGTCTGCCGCGCCGCCTCCAACGCGCGCAACAACGGCACGCCGGCACCGCCGAGAATCGCCAGGGTCGAGGCGAATCGCGCAGTATTCAGGCCCAACACGAACCGTCCGATCAGCGGCAATTTCAGCACCCGATGATGCCAACTCAAACGTGCCGCCGGATTGCGCAGATACAGGCGCCAGCTCCAGAAAACACCGGCGATCAGCGCCGCACACAACCAGCCCCACGCCCGAATGAAATCGCTGGCGGTGAGCATCGCCAAGGTCAACCCCGGCAAGTCCTGCCGCGCCTGGGAAAACGCACTGACCACCTGCGGCACCACGTAACTGAGCAAGAAAATCACAATGCCGATCGACACCAGCCCGACCACACCGGGGTAGATAAACGCGGTGAGGATCTTGCCGCGCAGGTTGTTGCGCTCCTCGATGTAATCCGCCAGCCGCTCCATGACCTGCGCCAGATCGCCGGACTCCTCCCCCGCAGCGATCAACGCGCGGTAAATCTCCGGAAAATCCCGTGGCCGCGCGGCCAGTGACTCGGCCAGACGCATGCCGCTGCGCACGTCGGCGCGCACCGCGCTGAGGGTGTGGGCGATGTGTTTTTTTTCGGCCTGCTCCACCGTCGCGCTGAGCGCGGCCTCCAGCGGCAGGCTGGCGCCGAGCAGACTCGCCAGTTGCCGGGTGGCCCAGGCCAGATCGTTGTCCGACATACGCGCACTGAACAGACCTCCGCCGCCATGCTGGGCGACGTTGCTTTCCTTGTGCACCGACAACGCGGTCAAACCACGGCTGCGCAACACGCCGAACGCCGCGCCCTGGCTGTCCGCCTCCAGATGCCCGGACTCAATCTTGCCGGTAGCGTCGGCGGCTTCAAAACGATAGCGATTCATCAGGCGTCCCGGGTCACACGGAGGATTTCTTCAGGAGCGGTGGCGCCGCTGCGAATCCAGCGCTCGCCGTCCTCGCGCAGGCTGAACATCCCGGCCTTCGCCGCCGCCGCACGCAAGGCCTGCTCCCCTGCCCCTTGATGAATCAGGGTGCGGATGTCGTCATCGATGCAGAACAATTCGTGGATGCCGGTGCGGCCGCTGTAGCCGGTGTGATTGCAGGCGGCGCAGCCCACTGGTCGCCAGGTGCCCGGCGCTGCCGGGTCTTGCTGTTTGCACTGATTGCACAACCGGCGCACCAGTCGCTGCGCCAGGACGCCGAGCATCGACGAAGCGAGCAGAAACGGCTCGACGCCCATGTCGATCAAGCGGTTGACCGCCGACACCGCGTCGTTGGTGTGCAGCGTCGCCAGCACCAGGTGTCCGGTGAGGGAGGCCTGCACGGCGATTTGAGCGGTTTCCAGATCGCGGATCTCGCCGATCATGATGATGTCCGGGTCCTGACGCAGAATTGCCCGCAGCGCCAGGGCGAAGGTCATGTCGATCTTGGCGTTGACCTGAATCTGGCTGATCCCCGGCAGGTCGTATTCCACCGGGTCTTCGACGGTGAGGATGTTACTGGTGCTGGCATCCAGTCGCGCCAGCGCGGCATAGAGGCTGGTGGTCTTGCCGCTGCCCGTGGGGCCGGTGACCAGCACGATGCCGTGGGGCTGGCGAATCAGGTGATCGAGTCTGGCCAGCACCTGCGCGTCCATGCCGAGGGTTTCCAGGTGCAGACGCCCGGCCTGTTTGTCGAGCAAACGCATCACCACCCGCTCGCCATGCCCGGTGGGCACGGTCGACACGCGAATATCGATCGGCCGCCCGGCCACGCGCAAAGCGATGCGGCCGTCCTGCGGCAGGCGTTTTTCGGCGATGTCGAGCTGGGCCATGATCTTGATCCGCGACACCAGCGCGCCGTGCAGCGCCTTGCGTGGCGAGACCACGTCACGCAAGGTGCCGTCGACCCGGTAGCGCACCACCGAGTGGGTTTCGAACGGTTCGATGTGAATGTCGCTGGCCTCATCCCGCGCGGCCTGAGTGAGCAAGGCGTTGATCATGCGGATCACCGGCGCGCCGTCCTGGGTGTCGAGCAGGTCGGTGATTTCCGGCATGTCCTGCATCAGGCGATCAAGATCGACTTCGTTCTCTGCCGCACCGACCACAGCGGCGGCGCTGCCGGTATCGGCATAGGCCGTGGCGAGCAGACCGTCGAGCTCGTCATCGCGCACGCGCCTGAGCGACGTTTCACCGAACTGCCGCCGCACCTCGCTGATCGACCAGCCGGGCGTCGATGGGCACACCGTCAGCACGCCGTCGCACAACAGAATGCGCTGGGCCTTGGCCCAGGCGTAGGGCAGTGAACTCATCTACACCCTCCCCC
Source organism: Pseudomonas sp. B21-051 (assembly GCF_024748795.1). Lineage (NCBI taxonomy): Bacteria > Pseudomonadati > Pseudomonadota > Gammaproteobacteria > Pseudomonadales > Pseudomonadaceae > Pseudomonas > Pseudomonas sp. B21-051. The sequence goes on along the minus strand of NZ_CP087166.1, from coordinate 2,619,576 downwards.
CATGACAATACAATCCCGTGTAGGAGCTGCCGCAGGCTGCGATCTTTTGCTTTTAAAGATCAAAAGATCGCAGCCTGCGGCAGCTCCTACAGGTCCAAGGTCGTACCCCATTCCTGTGGCGAGGGAGCTTGCTCCCGCTGGGCTGCGCAGCAGACCCAAACCCTGCAACCCCATTCCCACAGACACACCTTGCATGTCGGATTTGCGGGCGCTGCGCACCCGAGCGGGAGCAAGCTCCCTCGCCACGGTCATCATGCTGTTCAAAAGCGTGTGTTCCCATCAATCGGCACAGCCTTGATCGTCGCTCTCGGCCCCGTACCCGGCACCACCGCCGGCACCCCCTGCGCCGCCGTCGGCAACTGCGGCGCCTGCATGTCCGGCATTGCCCAGCTGCGTTCCGGTTGCAGCCCGCCCTGGGCGCGGCGCATGAAGTCGTAGCGGTTGAGGGTGATGCTGCGCCCCGCCTCGCTGTCGCGGATGATGTACGGGCGCAGGAACACCATCAGGTTGGTCTTGGTGATCGCCCGGCGTTCGTTGCGAAACAGCGCGCCGATTCCCGGCAAGGTGCCCAGCCACGGCACCGCTTCATTGCTCTGGCTGTAGCCGTCCTGCAGCAAGCCGCCGAGGACCATGATCTGGCCGTCGTCGAGCAGGATGCTGGTATCAATCGCACGTTTGTTGGTCACGATCCCCGCCGACGTCGCGCTGGCCGAAGCGCGCTCGTCGATGCTGCTGACCTCCTGATAGATATCAAGCTTGACCGTGCCACCCTCGGAAATCTGCGGCCGCACATTGAGCTTCAACCCCACCTCTTCCCGGGTCACGGTCTGGAACGGGTTGTTGCTGGTCCCACCGCCGCCAGTAACGTAGCTACCGCTGACAAACGGAATGGTCTGGCCGACAAAAATGCTCGCCGCTTCGTTATCCAGCGTCAGCAGGTTCGGCGTCGACAACACGTTGGTGCCGCCCTTGCTCTTCAGCGCCCGGGCCAAGACTTTCAGGTCGAGAATCTTGCCGATGCCGGGGATGTCGACCGTGCCGTTGACATAACCGAGGTTCAAACCCTGGGGCAGTACATCGAGACTGGTCTTGCCGTTGAGGTTGATCCCCGAACCGCCAAGATTCGCCCCGCCGATCACGCCTTTGCCGCCGAGATTACCGGTCTGCCACTGCACGCCGAATTCGCTGGCATCGTCCTCGCCGACCTCGACGATCAGGCTCTCGATCACCACTTGCGCACGGCGCTGGTCGAGCAAATCGATGACCTCGCGCAGGTTGCGATACAACGGCTCCGGTGCAGAAATCAGCAAGGTGTTGGTGGTCGCATCAGCCTGAATCGTCACCCCGCCGGCACTGAACGCGACATTCTGCTCGCTGGCCTGATTGCCGGCGCTGCCAGTCGAACTGCTGCCCTGCGCATAACTGCCGCCGGTGCTGCCAGTGCTCGATGTGGTCGAAGTGTTGCCACTGGTTTGCGTGCCACTCTGCGCGCTCGATCCGCCATTGTTGTTGCCGTTGCTGCCCATGGCGCTGAGCACCGAGCGCGCACTGTCGCTGGTGCCGCTGTCGCTCTCGCCAGTCAGCAGCCCGCGCAAGGCCTGCGCCAGTTTCGCCGCTTGCGCGTTACGCAAATAAACCACGTGCAGATTGCTCGGATTGCTCTGCGCGTTATCGAGTTTGTAAATCAGATTGCGCGCCAGCTCGGTGCGCTCGGGGCTGCCGGCGCGGATGATGATGGTGTTGGAACGCGGGTCGCCGATCACCGCGATTTTCTGCGTCGGGTCGTTGCCCGGCGCGTCGAGCAGATCCGCGACCATCGGCGCGATGTCGGCGGCGATGCCGTTCTGGATCTGCACCACGTCGGTGTCGATCGCACTCGGCGTGTCGATGGTCTGGATCAACTGGGCGACGCGGGTCAGGTTCTCGGCGTAATCGGTAACCACGATGGTGTTGTTGCCGGGGTAGGCATTGATCGGGTTGTTCGGCGAGACGATCGGACGCAGCACCGGAATCAGGTTCACCGCGTTTTCATATTGCAGGCGAAAGGTGCGGGTGAGCATGCCGTTGCCGGCGGGTTTGTCCGGGCTGTAGATCGGCCCGCCGAGCAGTTTCGCGTCGGCCTCCGGCACCACCTGGGCGACGCCGCCGACATCGACCACGCTGAAACCCTGCATGCGCAACGCCGCGAGCAACATGTCATAAGCCTGGCGTGCCGGCACCTGACCTTCCGAGACCAGCGTCAGGCTGCCCTTGACCCGAGGGTCGACCAGAAACTGCTGGCCGGTGGAACGCGACAACGCGCGCACCACCGCTTGTATATCGGCATCGACAAAATTCAGCGTCACCGGTTGATCGCCCAGCGGATTGCTCGGCAATGTGCTGCCGCGTGGGGCGCCGCCACTGCGTGCGCGTTCGGTAATGTTGTGCATCTGCCGTGGTTGCGGCGCGGTTTGTGCCTGGGCACGTTGCCGGTCGAGCAGCGCATCGCCGCTGCGCTGGGTGTTGGCCAATGGGCGGCCGAGTTCGCTGTCCACCAGCAACGGCGGCTGGTTCGGCGGTGTGGTGGTGTTGCTGCACGCGCTCAATGCCATCAGCAGCATCGGCAACGCCATGCGCGCCGGTTTGGATCCTGACCCCTTCATGAAGCTTCCTTAGCGCCCAGCGCCTGATCCATGCGAACGGTGCCTGACAATGTGCCGGCAGTGACTTCGGTCGAAGCGTTGTCTGCGCGTTGCAGACGGGCCTCGACCACTTGCAGAGAAAGTTGTGCCGGGTTGCTCAACAGCCAGTCGAGCACTGCATCGGCCGGCGCCGCGTCGAACGTCAACTGCCACGCGCCGGCCTCTCCGGCCTGCAATTGATAGTGTCCGGCTAGGCCGCTGGCCTGCAGCGTCTGTTCAAGAGACTGCACCAGGCTTTGCCCGTCTGGGCGTACGCTGATTTCGCGCAACAGCACTTCAAGGGCTTCGGTCTGCGCATGCAACTTCGGCGTTTCGTTTTGCCAGTAAGTGATTTTTTTCAGCGGCGGCTGGATCAGCGCGACCCACACCAACAGCGACAACAGCACCACCGTCATGCCGCCGACCATGCGTTTTTCGCGCAGGGCCAACGCTTGCCAGCGCGCCTGGAGTTGCGCGCTGAAACGCTGCCAACGGGCGCGATACACCGCGAGCGATGCCTTATTCATCTTCTGCTCCGCTGTCGTCAGCGCTTTCGTCGGGAGTGGCGACTTCGTCGCTCGGGCGCAGCAGCCAGCCTTCATCGTCAGCCGTCGCACTGATCCCGACCTGAGCCAATGCAGCTTGCCAATCCTTGTCCTTGTCATTGGCGCTGCGCCGGGCATCGGCCAGCAGACTCAACTGCAAGCTGCCGTCGACAAACGTCAGGCGCTCGACCGTGCCGGCCATGAACGGCATGCCACTGCCGGCCTGCAACACCAGCCGATTGAACGGCTGCGCCGGATCCTCCGCCGCCCCCTTCTGCCGCGCCGCCAATTGCTGACGCGCCTGTTGCAACGGATTGAGGATCACCGGCAACTCGGGAAAGGCCTGCTTCACCCGCTGGGTCATCAACGTCTTGAGCTGCTGACCCTGACTGGCTTCACGGGCGGCATACAGGTTCAAGCCAATCACCCACACCGCCACCGCCAATGCGCACAGCCCCAACGCCCGGCCCCAACCGCGATGCTCGCCGCGCTGCTGTTGCACCGCCCCCTGCAGGCCCCAACCGGGCAACGGTCCGGTCCAGCGCTGCGCCTCGGCCATCGGCAATTGCGCTTGCGGCGGCGGTGCAGAACCGATCCAGTGCAAGGGCGTGCCGCAGGTCAGCAGCCAATCGCCAATCTCGTCGTCGAACAGCGGCTGCACCCGCGCCGTCTGCACGCTTTCGCGCAGCAACAAATGGCCGTCCTGCCGACAAGCCACCGTGCCCGGCAGCACCGGCAAGCTGTACGCCGCCGGGTACAAGCCGCGCAGATTCATCCCGGCCTGCTTCAGCAGTTGCCCCAAATGCTGCAAACGCTGACGCGGCGCCCAGGCGATCTGCACCTGCCCCGCTTCATCCCGCGAACTGTGGGCGATGTGCATGTCATTGCAGTCACCGAGCATCAAGGCCTGCGCAGCGCATTGCACCGCGGCTGCGGTCTTGTTCGCTGGCAGCGGCGGCAGGTCGATGCTCGCCAGCAGGCTGTCCGACGGGTGCAGAAAAGCGCTCAGTGGTGGCTGTTTCGCTGACTGCCCCAGTTGGCTAAAGGTCAGACGCTGCTCACGAACGACCTGCCCCTGACGGTCCAGCCACGCGCAGTCCATCTCACTGTCGAGACTCAACTGCGCCAGTGGCGGCAAACTCACACGCAACTGACTCATACGCCCACCCGCGACCAGATCACCTGCGGCAGACGATCCTCGCTGCGGTGCAGCAACGCATCGAGACTGACCCGACGCTGATCACGCCGCGCCTCGCCACGCAGGCGAAACCAGTCACTGGTGATGCCGACCTTGACGCTGGTCAGCTCCAGTTGGGGCATGCGCAAGCGGTTGACGAAATCGCCACGGTTGATGAACCAGCGCCCGGCGTCACGCTCATTGATCAGCGCCTGCGCCCGCTCCAGCGACAACCCCGGCACATACGCGGCCAGCACCGGCGCGGTGGCGGTATTGCCGTTGAGCCAGGTGGTCGCGGGGATCACCGTCAGGTACGGCGCCAGTTTGCCGATGACAGCCTCATTCACGCCCTCGACGCTGCGCAGATCATCGACACTGCGCAGCATCGGCAACTTCGGATTCTGCGGCTTGCGCGACGCATTCGGCGACGTAGCGCGGCCACTGTCAAAGGCGTTTGTGCTCGCGGTGTTTTCGGCAATCTGCGGGTTCAGCAGATACGGATAGGAGCCGATCACCCGCTGACTGATGCGCTGACTCAACCCGGCGCTGATGCCGATCAACTCGCACAGCCGCTGAAACGCCTGCACCTGCGCTTCATCGACACGCTCGTTGGCCACCAGATTGCGCAGGTTGAACTTGCCCTGCTCATCCTCCAGCCGCCCCTCGAAACCCTGCGCATTCAAGCGCTGCGCCCACGGCTGATCGAGCCGGGTCAACGGATCACGCTGCCGCGCATCCCAGAGCAATTGCCGGCTCATCTCCAGCCCACCGTGCAACAACCAACGCCCCTGCACCCGCTGCTGATCCGCCTCCAGCGCACGGGTCGAAACGCTCTGCCGGGTCAACATCCCCGCCGCAATCACCGCGACCACCGCCGCAATCAACAGCGCACTGATGATCGCCATCCCCTGCTGGTTCGATTGGCTGTTCATCACCGGCCTTACAGCTGCCAGGAACCGATATCGGCATTCACACCGTCGCCGTCAGGCTGACCGTCGGCACCGAGGGAAAAGATATCGATCTCGCCGTTGGCGCCGGGGTTGAGGTACTGATAAGGACGACCCCACGGGTCATTCGGCAGACGCTCCAGATACGAACGCCAGTTGCTGTTCTTCGCATCCGCCGGCCGCTCCACCAGCACTTTCAGACCCTGCGTCATGCTCGGGTAAGTGCCGTGATCGAGGCGATACAACTTCAGCGCCTGCATCAAACCACCAATATCCTGCTTCGCCGCCGTCGCCCGCGCCTGATCCGGCCGGTCGAGCACCTTGGGCACCACCATCGCCGCCAGAATCCCGAGAATCACCACGACCACCATGATCTCGATCAGCGTGAAACCCTGCTGCCCACGGGGCATCCGGCTCGGTCGCTGGGGCTGTTTGAACTGCGCGATATCCATCTCGACATTCCCTTGGCTTGATTCGATTCGACGCGCAGTGTTGCAAGAAGATATGTCAGGGATGTTGAAAATCCTCGGGAGTTTTCGTCGTCAAGCCGTCAAGGACGGGGGTTAGGGTCGAGGGCTGTGTTGTGGCTCTGAGCCTTATATGCCTACGCGCTCCCGAGAAAACGGATTCACCCTGATTGAAGTGCTGGTGGCGCTGGCGATCATTGCCGTGGCGATGTCGGCGGCCGTGCGCGTGGCGGGACTGATGACCCAAAGCAGTGGAGTTCTGCGTGATCGCTCGATTGCAATGATCGCAGCGCAAACACGCATGGCGGAGCTGCAACTGGAAGGTCGATTGCCGACCGGTGTGAAAGCCGTTGATTGTGATCAGGGACGATTGTCGTTGCGGTGTGAGCAAGTAATCGCAGCGGCTGAAAATGGCCGACTACTCAAAATCGCCATCCAGGTCTTCGACCGCAACCAGGACGCCCCACCCCTGGCCCGCCTGGAAACCCTATTGAATCGCCCCCTGTAGGAGCTGCCGAAGGCTGCGATCTTTTGATCTTGTTTTTTAAAATCAAAAGATCGTCCGATCGCGGCCCGAGCCTCCGGCAGCTCCTACACAAACATCTCAGGCAACAAAACAACGCATGCCCCACACGATATCCGCAATCAACCTAAAACCCTGTGGGAGCGAGCCTGCTCGCGAAGGCGCCAGAATGAACACCCGATCAATCACCGGGTGTCCCCGACACCTACATCACCCCGGCAACTGCAAATTATCCAACGCCCGATTCACCGCCAACTCCCCGAGCATAATCAACTGCGCAATCCCCGCCAGCGCATGGCGCTGCGACACCGGCAACAAACTGGCAATGTTCTGCGCGAGGGTTTTGGCCGAAGCAAGCGTTTCACTGGCATCCACCAGCAGCTCTTCGGTTTTGTTATCCGCCGTCACTGCATACATGCCGCGGGTTTTACGTGGCGGCGGCGTGGAACCGGGCGGACAGAGGTAATGATCGAGCGCGCGGTCGGCGGCTTCGTGGAGTTTTTTTGAATCGATGGATTCGTAGGGGGAAACCGAGGTGGTTTCGGGTGGGTTGGGTGTTGGTTTGATCATGGTGAAGCTCCTTGATTATTGGAGCCGCCACGGTTCGCTGCGAAACGAATGGAGGTGGCAGCTGTACGCAGGTTCGCAGACCGGGAATCAAGGAACCCGGCATACCCGAAGGTATCCCGCGCACAGCCGCCATGAAGCACCATTGCCAGAAATGACAACGATTGGGAGCGCTGTGCGCCTTGATTGATCCGGGCTGCGAAACCCGATCGCTGATTCGTCAGCGACCGAACCACAATAAAACCCGCCCCCAAGGCGCACAAGCCGGCGGATTCTGGCGTAGCTGTAGGCAAAGGCGCAAGGATGTGTAGCCTGGGAGAGTGACAGGAGATGTCTTTTTAAACGGTGGTGTTTATCGAAATCCCACCGCGTCACCTCCCCCCTTAAATAGATACGGCCCTATGCTCCCTTACCAAGGTGTCCCGATACGCCTACCCCCCCCTTGGAGATGGACGGACCGAGTTGTCAGGTTCGACACATGTTCATCCGTACCCACGTTTTGCTCGCCTACAGAGCTTCCAACTCACGGCGTTATCGTTTCACAAACAAGATCCTGAGGCGCACCATCCTTAAATGGAACAGTACATTTTTTTAGAAACTCGGGGGCCGGCTCAAGTGGCATTATCTCAAACAAGAAAGTCAGTTTATCTTCTTGAAACTCTCCCTTTTTCAATTCAACTTGAGTGTATCCGTCGAGAAAACTTTTGCCGTCAATGGAGCACAGCTCTTTTTCTTTAACTATTTTCCCGTTACCCCCTGGCACGAGCGATTGCACCCGTATGCACGGAGAATCGAATGTCCTCAAATATCTCACGATATATTTGCCTACTTTCCCTGCATCTGCCTGGTAGACCCGCTTGTAGTCAAACTCAGCCGCCGTCGCGGATGAAAAGCAAGCCAAACCAAAAAGCGTGTAGGCTGCGAGACGTAAAGTACGCATTAATTACTCTCCAAGTAACGATTTCTTTCGGCGAACCTGTTTGGGGGCACGCCTACCCAATTGCTATGCTTCGACATTTCTAGTTTTATTTTGGCCAAATCATTATCAGTAAACGGCCTTTGAATGAACTTCCTGGATTCCACGTGATAGTCTCCGCGGTATCGAAGATCTACAATGACGTCCTGATTTTTTTTATTAACGGCATCCCATTGCAAGACACCATATTTCTCTACGTTGCTGATTACACCTGAAATCCTGAAAATGTCTTTTTTCATGAATTCGTAGACAGATATGAATAACAAATATTGTTGCTTTCGCGTTATCACATGCTTTCTGATTTCTTGGCTTGCATTATCTAAATATGTTTTTGCAGCTTGACCATGCAAGCCTTTCGCCCCAACCAACCAAGATAAGAGAGGCTCTTTAACTCCGGCATTAACTAAGTCCGCCCTTGGATCAGCCTGTTGACCCAGGTCGTATCCTCGACCTATCGTCACCCCTGACACACCTTCTGGCCAGTGCACGACTCGGCTGAAATAGCGATGAGCAGGATGACCAGCATCTTCAAAGTCGTTCCCCTCGACATTGAACGTTAGTTGTCCGTAAGGCACCTTCAGCCATTTCAAATCATTATCATCGGCCGGACAGGTGAAGTTCCCAAGCAATCCCATTAAATGAAAGTGCCATGCTTTCCCATCAGGCGATAAACCAGCGTCTTTCCACCACGATAGTTTTTCGATTCTTTTTTTCTCATTCGCCCAGTTTTGATTCGGCTGTGATGGAGAATGGTTGAGCAGAGGGTCGAGCTCGTCCCACTTTTCAGCGTTCCAAAACCACTCACTTTCATAACGTGTCATGAGTTGCGATATTGATTGAGCATGCCAGAGCTTAGCCAATGCAGAGTGAATCTCTTCGACACTAAATTTATTGTCCTTATTAGCATCTACGATATCGTAGAGCCTTCGCTTTACGGGACCGCTATCTGCCTGGCTAATTTTGGCACGATAGTTTTCTCGCTCTTCGTTACTGAGTAAACCTCGCGTATCCAGAAGATGGGCAAGATGCTCAACCGGCTTCCCACTCTCCTCGATAAAATCAAAACCCTCCCACTCCCAAGGACTATGACGAGTAGTAATCAAGTCCTGCTCACCAAGCCAGCCATTGATCGGATGACCTTCCGCGTCTTCGAGTAAGTTATCCAGACGCCACCAGCGAATAGCTTGGGCCGGCGTGCTAACGGGAATAGATTTATTGTCTGACAATTGATAGGTTGCGGGTAGATCTTCAAGAACCCACTGAGGAATTATAAGATCGACTCCAATAACTGACCCTTCCTGACATATATCAGGCGGATTGTTGGCGTTAATACCGTCCTTATGCTTAATCAGCCGACTCGCACCCTTATGGATTTTTAGTAGTGTTTTTTGTTTATCAGCCAGAGTTTTTGCATGACTTCGACTTTTAGCGATAAATGCTGGCACATCGTCACAGCTAAAAACTTCTAAATGCAGGAGCGACTTTGATTCACTGTCACTGACGTTTTGATAAGGTCCTAAATGTCCGACTACTTCGCCCGCCTTGATTTCGTATGGTTCTGGCAATAGATGAAAAGAATCAGTAACCGGCTTGCTTGGTTGCGCTTGCAAGGCACTAATAGCTACGTAGCCATGAATATTTTTAGCACTGTCAGCTGCAAGCGGTAAGGTATCTACGCCCTCGGTGAGACTGCTGATTTTCCGAAACTCTCCACTGCCGTCTTCCAGAGTGAGCTTCACTCCTAATGGCAAGACGCCTGTTATCGAGTTTTTTTGTTTCCCCTTTGACGTTTTATAGACATTCAACCCTTTCCCAGGAAGCAACGCCGAATTCGAGTCATTGGACCGTACAGACACTAAATAAGTATCGGGACCAGCAGCCTCCAGCTCCCCGGTGTAAACCCATGCCTCACTAACAGTTTCAGGAATGGAATTCCCCTCGATTACCGCGCTCAGCTTTTTCCACTTTTCGTTTGGGGCGGCCGCTGACTCCGCAGTCCTGATTTTTACACCTTTGGGCAACATAGCATTTTTGATGCTATGGGCGGCCGTACCGGGGGCTCCAGCCCTAGTGTTCAACCCGAGGAAATTATCGACAGACTTTTCTGCTTTTGGGCTGTAGGTCAACGGCCCAAAGAGCGCTGGAGGCAGAGGTGCATCCTGTTTCTGGTAGCCAGCCCAATCAAGCAGGTGCATGTAGAGGCTGTAAAAAATCAGCTCCCCAACGGGTGGCGCGTCCTCATCTTGATCACTCTCTTGGTTCGGTATCTCGAGTCGGTGCCGGACAAGTACAAGTCCTGTGGAGTACGGAGCTTGTACAACACGCATATGGTCACCGAAATACTCTGTGACGGGGGCAGTCTCGTCGACTCGGTATGCGATTACCTCTCCGTCTGCGATGCAACGTACTGAGGATTGATCGAGGACATCTCCCGTTCCTCCATCAAAATGAATTCCGCCATGCCAGGAACCATTAGTACCCATCGGATAGAACCCGCCGTGGGCCTTAGCCAATGCTTCATAGTATTGCTTGGGATCCTGTGCCTCGGCGTGCTGATTACCTGCTCGCTTTAGCTTGAACGGATATGCCCAGTGTTCGACCTTGCTTTGCTTTTCCATAATTTAATCTTGCTTTCCATTTCCTTTGGCCCGCTCGGTTTTTGTATCAAGCTGTTTTGACCGTGACATTCGTGAGGGGCGCCGATATTAAAGGCAATGGGACCCCCTGAATACCCCTTGTGAAACCATGCTAAGCCGACTTAATCATATAGGATTCTCCTTCGCTGGCGGAGCCGGTGGGTCACGAGAAATCGGGCAGAAGAATTACCATTTCCCCCATGACCTCACACCGAGTGTCCGGGCTTTTGTCGAGCTACAAATCGGCTAAAGGAAAAATCAAATGAAGGCTTCGACCCTCATATTTTTCGCTCTTTATTGCATCGGTATCAACACAGCGATTGCCGATGTCTCACAGACGTCTAACGACAAGCACGGGCCAGCAGGCATCGTCGTCGGTGAACGTTTAGTGGCGGCCAGGGCCAAGCTAATCAAACAAGACTGGAAGCCGACGCGGATGCATACCACCGATGGCTGTGAATACAGTGGCGTGGAGAAAGAACTGGCTGCACGCAAACTCTTCGAACTGGACACCTGCTCCTTTGATAGCTCGCGTTGCATCTTGTACTACTCGAAGAAAGCAGCTTGCTTGCGCGTCGATACCATTGGCGAGCAGTTCAATGACATGACGGTGACGCGATGGACCCGTGAATGTCCTGAAGCGACTCAATAACCACACGAAGACGGCACGGTAATAATCAACTGCTCCCACAGGTTTCAGCGTTTTACACAACATCTGCAATCAGCATAAAACCTTGTAGGAGCGAGCCTGCTCGCGAAGGCGCCAGAATGAACACCCGATCAATCACCAAGTGTTCCCGACACCTACATCACCCCGGCAACTGCAAATTATCCAAAGCCCGATTCACCGCCAACTCCCCGAGCATGATCAACTGCGCAATCCCCGCCAGCGCGTGCCGCTGCGACACCGGCAACAAACTGGCAATGTTCTGCGCGAGGGTTTTGGCCGAAGCGAGCGTTTCACTGGCATCGACCAGCAGCTCTTCGGTTTTGTTGTCCGCCGTCACGGCATACATCCCACGAGTTTTACGCGGCGGTGGCGTGGAACCGGGCGGACAGAGGTAATGGTCGAGCGCGCGATCGGCGGCTTCGTGGAGTTTTTTTGAGTCGATGGATTCGTAGGGGGAAACCGAGGCGGTTTCGGGTGGGTTGGGTGTTGGTTTGATCATGGTGAAGCTCCTTGATGACTGGAGCCGCCACCGTTCGCGGTCAAACAAACTGGGTGGCAGCTGTACGCGGGTTGACCGACCGGACATCAAGGAATCCGGCACACCCGAAGGTGTCCCACGCACAGCCGCCGCGACATGAATTCAGAAAAAGCCTGACCCCTAAATAGATCCGTCCACTCATTGGGCCAGCTGACTTGCGTTTTTGGACTACATCTCAGACTCGATGGCTGCGCTCGGCCAAAACCGGCCATTCGCGAATGACTTTCGACTATCCAAGTTGCCTTTCTCTGATGTACCTGACGACCATTTGCCCTTGGTGCGTTCCAACGACAGTGCAAGGCTGTTTGAAAGTCTGCGATAGTTTTTTGATGATAATTGCGCCTGTGTAAACCATAAAACGTCAAACAAGCGATCTTTCCTTATTAGTTAAAGCATGATACAAAAATAGCTACCTTCCGCCCAAAAGTGTCTAAAAACGTGTGCAAAAAGGTACTTAGGAGAATAAAAATGCATGTCTATCGGTATCGATCATCAAACTTACTCTCACAAAAAGGCTTACTTTACGACGAATGGTATTTCGCCTCAAAGGAAGAGCTTAACGATCCTATCGATATGCAGTCAAAATTTGAATTTTCAGGCGACTGGACACGAACACTAACAAGCCTATGGGAGAATGAGCAAGAAGCAAAAATTGCTGCGGCTTATTTAACAAAGATAGGTCCAATTTCTTATGAGCAGTTAATAATCGACTTTCACGTCCATAAAGAAAAAATAATAGAGCAAGTTTTCAGTGATAGGCACATCTCACTCATGGAGCTCTCCAAGCTTGAAAATTCGCTGGAACACCTATTGGCACTGCTAAACCTTTATGCCCCTGGCTCGGGATACTCCATCTCATTATCTAGAACAAATTCAGACATGTTAATGTGGTCTCACTATGCCGCGAGTCATACGGGATTTTGTCTGACTTATAGACCGATAAATGGCTGCCTAAATCAGTGTCCAATTAGAAAAAAAGACTCACTAGCTGTTACAACAAACCACCTCTCATCTGTTAGCGCTGCTTTCGAAATCGAAGATATCAATTACAAAGACCAGCTTCATCCGATAGATGCATTTTCATTGCTGCCAGTAATCTACACGGGTTATAGCTTCGACTCAGAATTATCAAGACTGGAGTATCATAAAAAAATCAGAGAGCAATTACTTACCAAAAACAAGTGCTGGCAGTACGAGCAAGAATGCAGGCTAATGTTGCGCCAGCCTACTAAGTGGATTTCCGGCTGCTCGACCTATAACAGTTTGCAACGTTTGTTTTATTATGATTTCAGTCAGGTTACTGGAATAATATTCGGTGCGCGAATGTCATCACATGACAAAGAAGCAATACGAAATATTATTAGTCATAAAATGCTAGATAAATACAAAAATATTCAGAGCGGAAAAACCTATGTTTTTGATTTTCTCTATCAACAGGCAGAGATCTGCTCAAGCTCTAGGGCTGTAAAAATTGTAGATCTAGATTTATATCTGATGGGGTCAATATTGAAGCCCGGTAGTGCGCAGTATGCAGATCGATTGGATAGGTGGAGGAGAGGGGAAGGAATGGCTATCGAAAACGGAAGTTTTTCCTATGAGCCTATACCCTGAGTGGAAAACTCATTAACCCGCTTCCCTATAACTAGGGATGGGTAATATTTACGCTAGTTAAGCGATGGCAGCCACTCGAGTGCTACAAGTTGGAATGATGCGAGAAGCTTCAGATCTTAATTTTAGTAGTGCAATACGATTAGGCCGGCTTTGCCATTTATAGGTCACTTTGTAGGGGGGGGTATATGTCAGTGGATCTTGAGCTACCAGTTGACACCGAACAGCTGCTGAGAAAATGGTATACACGTTGTAGTACTGTAGCCGTTGGGCATTACAAATCTGCTGAATACTATACTAAAATGCACGCACGACTATCTGGCTCGGCAGCAGTGCTGTCTGCTATAACCGGTACCACTGTGTTCGCGACGCTGCAAAACCAACCCGCACTATGGTTGCAGATAATGCTTGGTTTTTTTAGTATTTTAGCAGCAGTCTTAGCAACATTTTCCGCCTCGATGGCTTATCAGGAAAAAGCAGAAAAGCACAGAACTGCGGGGTCTAAATATAACTCCATTGGAAGAGAGCTTGAACAGATCGGATTAGCGAGGCCAATAACTCAGGAGCTAATACACAACGTCCGTTCTCGTCTTGATGCATTGGCGGAGGAGGCTCCGCACATTCCACGGAAAATCCATAAAAAAATCGCAAACCCTGACCAACTGTCAAATTGGAGCAACTAAAATTTATATTTAAGGCGAAAAACTGAAGTTCAGTTTGCAATTTCGCACCCTCGAGCGTCCGCTATTGGCCGGTAGCGGACATTCTCGATTACCTGCATCAGGCCGGAAGCGGCAAGAAGCACTCCCTTTCGTATCGGCTCCCTGCTTTTGGAGTACCTTGAACCGGCATCCAACTAAACGGCAAAAATAACAACTCCGATCCTACAAATCAGGGCCTCATAAGGCTCGGCAAAACCACCCCCTCCCCCAACCTCTCCACCCCCAACCGCACCCTCTCCCCCCCCTGCTCAATCACCACCCCATCCCCCTCCACCGCCACCAACTTCACCCCAGGCCCCACCCTCTCCCCCTGCAAAAAACTCCTCGGCGGCCCATCGTTCAAACTCAAAATCGCCACCGCCCCGCGACTCCCCGCCATCACCCCGCTCACCTTGATGTCCATCGGTGCCGTCTGGTTGGAAAACCACTGCAACGCCGGGTTATCACTGCGCGCCGCGAGCATTTGCGGTGGCGCCGGAGGGGTGTGGGATTCGGCGGAGGTCAGGAGCAGCGACGACCAGGTCGCGACGCCGACCAGGGCGGCGAGCAGTGCGAGGGCCTGGACGGTTTGCGGGGGGGATATGCGGGTGGTGAGCATCATGGGCTGAATCTCCTTTTAGTCCCTGCTGACAGGCTACGCGGCAATTCTCACGGTTTTATTTCACACGGCTTACATGTTGGCCGTGCAGGATGTTTTTTTGGACGGGGCTGGACGCAACGGAGTGCGCAACCGATGAATGTGGGCAAGCAACAGGGCTTTACGCTGATCGAGCTGATGGTGGTGCTGGTGATCATCGGGATCGCCAGTGCGGCGATCAGTCTGAGTATCAAGCCGGACCCGCTGCAGTTGCTGCGCAAGGATGCCGAGCGTGTGGCGCAGTTGCTGCAGGTGGCGCAGGCGGAGGCCCGTGCGGATGGTCGGCCGATTGTGTGGCTGAGCGATGGCAAGGGCTTTCGGTTCAGTCGGCGCAGTGACAGTGGTCGGGGGTTTGAGCATTTCAAAGATGACCCGCAGTTGCGACCGCGTACCTGGCAGAGTCCGAAGCTGGAGGTGCGGGTGGAGCCGAAGCAGAAGGTGGTGCTTAACGCCGAGTGGATCAATCCGCCGCTGCAATTGACCCTGTCTGATGGGCTCAATCGGCTGAGTGTGCGGCGTGATGCCAGTGGAAGGATCAGTGTGCAATGAACGCTCAACGGGGCTTTACCCTGATCGAGGTGATGGTCGCTATTTTGCTGATGGCGGTGGTCAGTCTGATCGCTTGGCGCGGGCTGGACAGTGTGACGCGGGCGGACAGTCATTTGCAGGCGAGCAGTGAGCAGAGTGACAGTTTGTTGCGGGCGTTGAATCAGTTGCAGCGTGATGTGGAGATGCGTGCGGGGATTGAGTTGACTGAGCCGAAGAAGGTTGGCGTGGATGATGAGCCGCCGAGTGCGCCGCCTGCGTTGACGGTGCGGAGCAGTGATAGCAAGGGGTTTCGCCTGGACATTATTCGCAGTGCGGCGGATCAGCCTGGGGCTTTGCAGCGGGTGCGCTGGTGGGTCAAGGGGGATACGTTGTATCGGGCGGTGGCTGAGGCGCGCAGTCGTTATCCGTTGCCGGCGCCGGGGGCTGGGGTGGCGGTGTTGCAGGGGGTGAGTGATGTGCAGGTGCGGGTTTGGGAGGCGGATAAGGGTTGGCGGCAGTTGAGTGGCAATCGGCGGGAGGATCCGATGGGGTTGGAGGTTCGGTTGACGCGGGAGACGGCGCAGGGGGTGGAGCGGTATCGGCAGGTGATGGGGCCGTTGGAGTGATGCTGGCTGCAATGTGGATATCCGTGTAGGAGCTGCCGTAGGCTGCGATCTTTTGATCTTTAAAATCAAAATCAAAAGATCGCAGCCTTCGGCAGCTCCTACATTGGGATTTGGGGGAGTCAGTGGGATTGGTTGGTTGTGAGGCCGTCATCGCCAGCAGGCTGGCTCCCACAGTTGGATTGGGTTTGATCAGTTGGAGGGTGGTTGTCTGGTAGGTCGCCATCGCTGGCAAGCCAGCTCCCACAATATCGAGTCGCGAGCACAGCATGCGGCGAAGCCGCCCCACTCACTGGCCGAGTGTCAGCTCGCCGAAAGCTTTTGATCTTGATCCACGGGCGACGTCGGAAGGCTGAGTGGAGGGATTGATCCGGGGGTGGGAGCGCAGCGACCGTTTGGCGCAGCCAAACACAGCGAGAGGAGGTGCAGCGAAGCAAACCGTAGGCGCTGCCCCCCGGATCGATCCCGGAGCGAAGGAACCCCGAGCCCCAGCGAGTGGGCCGCACGTAGGAGCAAGCCTTTTGGGTTACCTTTTCGGCGTTTGGAAAAGGTGACCCGCCGTAAGGGCGGAACCCTAAGTGGCCGTTACCGCAGCAACGGATATGTACACCGTCAATCCACTAGCTGAGGACGACGACTCCGCCGGGCAGTTCGGTGCATTTGACGCCGTAGGCATCGCGGATCAGTAGTGCGACGCCGGCGAGTTGGTCGAGGCTGAAGCGGGCCTGGACGCGGCGTTGGCCGAGTTCGCGGTTGAGCAGCAGCAACATGCCGGGGCGGTAGCGGTTGATCTCGTCGATCATCTGGCTGAGGGTTGCGCCGTTGAATACCAGTACCTGTTGGCGCCAGTTCATCACTGCGGCGGTGTCGACGCTTTGCACTGTGCCCACTTGCTGCGCGTCGTAGGTCAGTTGCTCACCCGGCTGCAAACGCAGGCTGCGGCCATCGACATTGACGTCCACCGAACCATCGAGGCAGGTCACGCAGACTTGCTGATCAGTGTTACGCAAATTGAACCGCGCTTGGCTCGCCCGTAACCACCCTCCCCCGGCCTGCATCGCCAATGGCAGCCGCGCGGTCTGTACTTCGACTTCGCCGCTGACCAGTTCGAACCCCTGCACACCGTCGTCGCCGGCGCGCTGGTTGATGCGGGTTTGGGTGTTGAGTTCCAGGCGCACGCCGTCGGCCGGTTCGAAACGCTTCTGCTGGCCGACCTCGGTGATGTAATCGGCGCCGAGCCCTTCAAAACCACCGGGAATCGTCCCGCGCACCAGCAAAAACGCCGCCGATGCCGCGATGGCGCCACCAAGAAACGCCCGGCGACCGAAGCGTCGCGGCGACTGCAGCATTTCAGCGGCAGGCTGCAGGTTGTGCCACAACACCTTGGCCTGCTCGAAAGCCTGAGCATGTTCGGCGCTCTGCGCGCACCACTGGCGCAGCGCGCGGGCGTCAGCCACAGTGGCGCGGCCGGAGGTCAGCAGGACCAACCAGTCGTGGGCTTCGCTGTGCAGATTGTCGGCCGCCGATGGCTGGGCAGGTGTCAGTCGAAAGATGTTCAAACGCGCAGATTCTCAACGAAATGATCGGGCACTATTCAGAAGACGGTTTTCCGGCCCCGCGACCGAACCGCTGAAACACTTTTCTTTCCAGTTTCGCCGCGCAGAAGCCCAACGCGGCTTTGATTTCCTTCTCGACCATGCGTGTGGAGATGCCGAAGCGCTGGGAGATTTCCAGGTGCGGCGCCTCTTCCAGCCGCGCCGCGATGAAGATTCGGCGACGCCGCGCTGGCAGTTCGTAGAGGGCGCTGAGCAGCGACTGGATTTCCTTCTGCCCACCCACCACCCGCGCCGGGTCCAGCGCCTCGTCGCCGATTTGCAGCAGCTCTTCGACTTCCTCGCCGGTGAGCAGGCGCGCATCGGCCTGACGGCGGTCGGCGGCGATGTTCAGGGCCATGCGATAGAGGTAGGCGTTGGGCCGCAGCAGGTTCGGCGGCGTTTCCATGCGGTCGACCCGCAGGTAGGTTTCGTGCAGCACGTCGTTGGCCAGATCCTCCGAGCCGAGACGGCGTCGCAAGCGCACCCGAAAGTCCTCGTAGGACGTCAGGAACAGCTGGACCATCGAACCTTGTCCGGTGTCTTTCATCCCCCGGAAACTCCTTCCCATTTGGTGCATTCCATGCGTTTCCCTGACGACTCCGGTAACAACAGCAACGTGACCGGCTGACGCAACGCGCTGGGCGTCGGCCGGTCGATCCTGAGATTGCGAAAGCTCTCCACCAGCGCGGTATCGCGCCGTTCATCACCGGTCGAAGTGACCAACCGGTTGTGCTGCACCACGCCGTCACGCCCGACCCAGACCTGCAACACCGCGCGATAACTGCCCGGACGGGTCAGCGGCGAACGGCACAGGTTGCGCTCGATCGCCGCTTGCACGGCGGTGGCGTAGCTGCGACTCACGGCGGCGCTGGCCGGCGTGGTTTTGTCCAGGGCCGACGGCACGTCCTCGACCTGCGCCACTTGCAAGGTGAACGCATCGTCGCGGGCGTAACGCGCCATCAGGCCACTGCCGCCGAGCAAACGGCGCAAGGCGTCGGCAGCGGTGTATTCGCCATCGACCGCCAACGAGCGCCGGCCACGACTCAACTGACTGTCGACCAGCACCGCCACCCCGGTGGCATGGCTGTACTGATCCAGCGCCCGGGCCAGGTCCTGCGCCGGAATGTGCAGCGTCATGCGCAAGTCGGCGGGCGCGGGTTCAGCTGTCGCAGCGCCGCTGAACCAGCCAAGCAGCAGCCCCAGACTCACCCGGCGCACAAGCCTCGTTGAACGCTGAAGACCGTCCCTGGAACTGCCTCGCTGCACGGCTGACGTACCCCTGAAAACCGTCATCCTGATGGCTGTTTATGAATCTGGTGTGACGGGCGGTGCAAAAAAACCATCACGGGATTCGCCCAAGGCTTGCACTAGACTGCATTCAGAGAGCGGCCGCTTCGGGCCGGCCAGGAGGCTTGCATGAAATCACTGTGGAAATTCGCCCTCGGCGGGCTACTGCTGAGCGCCTTCGTCAGCGCCCACGCCGAACAGCCGCTGGGCTGTGTGGAGGTGACGGTGGGTGGCTACAAGGCGCCGAATTACGATTGTCTGAGTCAGCAGATGGGCAACAATCCCGAGGGTGCTGCGGCTGCGCAGAAGAATCAGGAAGCGCTGAATGTGCCGGTGAACAAGCGACCGCCGAATCAGGTTGGACTGGCGACGCCGGCGGCGACAGGCACCCGCATGGGCAACACTTTCGGCACTTCAGTCAAACCACAGCGCCCACCGAATTAGGGAAACATCAAAGTCAAAAGATCGCAGCCTTCGGCAGCTCCTACATGGGATCGAATGTAGGAGCTGCCGAAGGCTGCGATCTTTTGATCTTCAGTCACTTTGGGGCTGACGAAAGCTCACCGCCCACCAAACTGAAGACCAATCTTTGTGGCGAGGGAGCTTGCTCCCGCTGGGGGCGCAGCGCCCCCAAATCTGCCGAACCGGTTTTAACTGACAGACCGCATGCAAAGGTTTTGCGACTGCTGCGCAGCCGAGCGGGAGCAAGCTCCCTCGCCACAGGTTATGTGCATGTCAGTCGCTTGGGGTTTGGCGGAAGCTTACCGCCAGGCGATTCCAGCTGTTGATCGTGGTGACGGCCATGGTCAGATCCACCAGTTCAGCCTCACTGAATTGCGCTTTGGCCAACTGGTAAACCTCGTCCGGCACATGGCTTTCAGCCAACAGCGTCACCGCCTCGGCCCAGGCCAACGCGGCGCGCTCGCGGGGATTGAAAAAGCCGCTGTCGCGCCACACCGCGATCGCATACAAGCGCCGCTCGCTCTCCCCGGCCCGACGCGCGTCCACCGAATGCATGTCGGTGCAGAACGCGCAGCCGTTGAGCTGTGAGGCGCGGATCCTGATCAGTTGCAACAGCGGCGCCTCGATGCTCAGGTCGCTGGTCAGCGCCTCCATGGCGATCATCGCTTTCATCGCCTTGGGCGATGCGTTGTAGTAGTCCAGACGCGGGGACATGGCAGCTCTCGGGAAGCGGAATGATGAGTTCACGGTAAGCGCTGCGCCCTCGGCATTACAGCCCCAATTCCACGAAAAACCGCCACACCACTGCCCTCTTCTCTACATAGATCCCCTGTGGGAGCGAGCCTGCTCGCGAAGGCGTCAGGTCAGTCAGCCCATTTTTGAATGACACACTGCATTCGCGAGCAGGCTCGCTCCCACATGGGTTAGTGACCAATTTGGAGTTTTTCGGGTAGGCAACTACTGCCCATCACGCAACAGCGGTAATCTGGCCGACACTTCAATCGCCCCCCGGAGCCGCGTCGGTATGGAACTTCACGTCGTGATCAATGGCCGCAAGGACCTCGCCGGCCAGTTGTACAAGCAACTGCGCGGCGCCATCGAGTCCGGGCGCCTGGCCGCCGGCACGCAGTTGCCGCCCAGCCGTCTGCTGGCCGAGCAACTGGGGATCTCGCGCAAGACCATTTCCGACACCTACGCGCAGCTGACTTACGAAAATTTCCTCACCGGGGTGATCGGCAAAGGTACCTACGTCAACGCCCGCCCGGCGCAGATCCAGCGCAAGCAAAGCCACACCGAACTGGCCAGCGCCGAGGTGATCGAGCGTTGGCGCAACCTGCCGGTGTTCTTGCGCCACCCGTCGCTGGAAGGTTCGTTGCGCTATGACTTCATCGGCGGCGCCACCAGCAAGGGCCAGTTCCCGCATGACGACTGGCGCCGCTGCGTCTCCCACGCGATGCGCCAGATGGCTGGCTCCAAAGGCTTCTACAGCGTGCCCGAAGGCCTGCCGGCGCTGCGCAATGCGATTGCCCGGCACATCGCGTTTTCGCGCGGGATCAACTGTCAGGACGAAGACATCGTGGTGTGCAACGGCGCGCAACAGGCGCTGGACCTGATCACCCGCGTGCTGATCAGCCCCGGCAGCCGGGTGGCGATGGAAGATCCGGGGTATCCGCCCGCGCGGTTGCTGTTCGGCACCCACGGCGCCGAAGTGGTCGGAATCCCGGTGGATGCCGAAGGGATTGTGGTCGAGCAGATTCCCGAGGGCACGCGGATGATTTATGTCACGCCGTCGCACCAGTTCCCGCTGGGCATGCCGATGAGCCAGGCGCGCCGGGAAGCCTTGCTCGCCCGCGCCTATGAGCTGGGCGCGATCATCATCGAGGACGACTACGACAGCGAATTCCGCTACGAAGGGCGGCCGACGGACTCACTGTTCAGCCTCGATCAGCGCGGCATCGTGGCCTACGTCGGCACCTTCTCCAAGACCCTGCTGCCGGAGCTGCGTCTGGGTTACGCGATCCCGCCGCCGGCGATTCTCGAAGCGGTGATCCGCGCCAAACAACTCACCGACCTGCACGCCTCGACCCTGCCGCAATGGGCGCTGGCCAAGTTCATCGCCGAAGGTTGCCTGCTCAAGCACATCCGCCGTTGCCATACGATTTACGCCCAGCGCCGCGAACGGATTCTGGCGCGTATGGCGACGGATCTGGCGCCGTGGCTGGAGGCGATACCGCCCAGTGCCGGGTTCCACATGGCGGTGCTGTGCAAGGTGCCGATCGACCTGGCGCTGGTGATCGAACTGGCGAAAAAAGTCGAGGTCGGGCTGTATCCCATCGACATTTTTCATTATCAACAGCCGGTAAAGAGCGGCCTGTACTTCGGCTTCGGCGCCATTGAAACCCTCGATATCGACACCGCTCTGGATCGCCTGCGCGACATTCTGCAACAAGTGGCGTGAATGATTGGTCTGGGCGATTAACCGCCGATTGGTTATTGGTGATCAGCAGGTGCAGGCCTATTCTGCATAGGCGTTTTCCCTCAATGAGCAGGATTCGTCCGGCCTGATTCAGGAGTGTGAGCAATGTCCAACGAAGTGATCAACACCGTCCAGGTGCGCGCCGCCGCCGGCCGTTCGGAAGAGCTCGGTCGGCAGTTGCAGAAGATCGTCGACACCCTGCGCCAGACACCGGGCTGCGACGCCTATATGGTCGACCGCTGCCCCGAGGACAGCCACCGCTGGACGGTAAGCGCACGCTGGCAGTCGGAAGCGGCGATGCAGGCGCACTTCAACCGGCCCGAGGCGCAGGGGTTTATTGACCTGATCGATAGCCGTCTGGCCAATAGTGTGGATTTCAACAGTTTTCCGATCGTTTAGAAGCAAGATCAAAAGATCGCAGCCTGCGGCAGCTCCTACACAATCCCTGTAGGAGCTGCCGCAGGCTGCGATCTTTTGCTTTTTGGCCAAGGCCAATTGGTCACCCGATCTTCCCGAATATTGGCCGTTTGCATACCCCACCCCGCAGACTACTGTGGTCACCCCCCCTCCCCAACTGGTGATCGAACATGAAAGCCCTGCACCTCTTCACCGCCGCTCTCGCCCTGTCCATGTCTACTGCAGCCCTGGCCCACGACCCATCGGAAAAAGTCACCGTCCTGCAAGACCAGATGCTGAAAAAC
The DNA here is from genome assembly GCF_024748795.1 of Pseudomonas sp. B21-051. Taxonomy (NCBI): domain Bacteria; kingdom Pseudomonadati; phylum Pseudomonadota; class Gammaproteobacteria; order Pseudomonadales; family Pseudomonadaceae; genus Pseudomonas; species Pseudomonas sp. B21-051. Next base: position 2,597,231 of record NZ_CP087166.1, on the reverse strand, counting down.
GCCCCCGGCAAGAAAGCCATGATGATCGAAGTCGACTACAAACCCGGCCAGTCTTCGATCGCCCACAAACACGACGGCACCGCCATGGCCTACGTGCTCGAAGGCGAAGTGATTTCCCAGGTCAAGGGCGAACAGCCGATCACTTACAAGAAAGGCCAATTCTGGTACGAACCGGCCGGCTCCGAACATCTGGTGTCGAAAAACGCCAGCAACAGCAAACCGGCGAAGTTGCTGGTGTTCATGGTGTTGGCCCCGGACGAGCAAGTATTGATCCCCTTGAAAAACTGATGGTTGTTTGCACAGCCATAAATAAAAAGGCGCAAAACACTGTTTTGCGCCTTTTTATTTCCCGAGGCAATTAACCGATTTGCCTTAAAACCAATAAAACTAATGCATCGCCACAACTCGAAAAATTGTCAGCTTATTTACAGGTTGGCGGGTTTAGTCTGAATCAACTGTCGTGCGCCCGTCACAAACAGCCGCGACAACGCTGACTTTCCGACTGAAGTTGCTTCACGGGAGACTCACCATGAAACTTGCCTTTGCCAGTACCCTGGCGATATCGGTTTTAGCCTTGTCCGCCTGTTCAGTACCCACCGCGCCGAAAGCGGTGTCGTCCCTCGATACCCTGTTCACCCAACCGGTCGGCCGCAGCAGCGCCGCCCACGTGCAAAGCGGTCCCGGCGTGTCACTGGGCGTGGTCTACAGCCCGAGTACCCAGACCAACCGTGAATACCTGCGTGACTATCAGGCCAACGCCGGCACCGGTTTCGGCGAGAGCCTGCTGGTGCAGCCGATCCACGACGCCTACGTCAACACCTCGAAACCGGACATGGCGGTGGACTGGGTCAAGGCCTCGCTGCAACGGCGGTTCGGCTCGGTTACGGTGTACCCGGACATGCAGAGCCTGCGCGCGGCGCATCCCGATGTGGTGGCGATCGTCGACGCCCACAGCCAGTTGATCACTTCGCGCAGCTCCGACATCAAGGCTGATGTGAGTGCGGATTTCTATGATGCGAAGTTGAACTACATCGGTACGGCGAAAGGTTCTGAAGCGAAGGAACTGACGCCGGTGTGGGCGGACTTCAAGCGTTCGGAAGAGATCGTCGCTGATATTAATCAGCAGCAGGATGTGCAAGTTCGGGCGTTGCAGAAGTTTGATCAGTCGCTGAGTAATTTGTTGACCAGGCCGACAGATAAAGTGTCGATGCTGGATAACAAACAAGCACATAAGTTGTATTGAAAGTAAGGCCCACATCGCTGGCAAGCCAGCTCCCACAGGTTTTCTGGTGACACCCAAACCCTGTAGGAGCTGCCGAAGGCTCGGGCCGCGATCGGACGATCTTTTGACTTTTAAAATCAAGAGATCGCAGCCTTCGGCAGCTCCTACAGGGTCGGGGTGAATTCACAGACATAAAAAAACCCCGGCATCTCACGACCCCGGGGCTTTTTCATTCAACCACTACTCAGGCCAGTTCAAGCTCGGCATTCGCAGCAGCCGCAGGCACCACCGCCTGCCCGCTCAACGCGAGGTCCAGCAGCTCACGGTTGGCAACGGCATACATGGCGTAGTCAGTGCCGCTCGCAGCACGGATTTCCACCAGCATGGCGCGCCAGCGCTCGATCATGCTTTCGTGCTGGGCCATCCACAGCGCCAGGCGTGCTTCCACGTCCTGAGTGCCGTCGCCCTGTTGCAGGACAGAGATGGTGATCGCACGTTGCTGCCAGTCCACATCGTCACGGAACGCTTCACGGGCCAGGGCCTGCCAGTTGTTTTCAACCGGCAGCGCGCTGATCTGTTGCAGGTACCAGGTGATGTCCAGCGCACTGCCCACGGCGAAGTAGGCCTTGGCCACTTCAGCCGGATCCTGGCCAGTGACGTCGGACGCTTCGATGATCGGCAGCAGGGTGTACAGGTGCGAGGTACCCGCGACCATACGCGCCAGCAACTCCGGCACACCGGCCGCGACGTAAGCCTGATAACGCGCCTGCCAGTTTTCACGGATTTCGCCGCTCAGCAGTTCGTCGAGCTTCAGGCCCAGCTCCTTCAGGTGCGGACCGAAATGCGCGACATCACGGGCAGCGTTCTGCTCGTTGCGACGGGCACGCAGGAACCAGCGTGTAGCACGGCGGCCCAGACGCATCAGCTCGTCCATCAGCTCCAGCTGCACGTCAGCGGAGACCTGATAGTCCAGCGCTTCGATCTGACGGAACCAGTGCGGGAGATGGAAGATGTCACGCACGATCACGTAGGCGCCGGCCACGTTCGCCGGGCTCATGCCGGTCGACTCTTTGAGTCGCTGAACGAAGGTGATGCCCATGTGGTTGACCAGGTCGTTGGCGATCTGGGTGCTGACAATCTCGCGCTTCAGACGGTGACGACGCATGGCTTCGGAGAACTTGCTGACCAGGGTCGGCGGGAACGCCGTTTCCATGTCGCGGGTCAGGTAGTCGTCGTCCGGCACCAGCGAGTTCAGCAACTGTTCCTTGAGGTCGATCTTGCTGTACGAAATCAGCACCGACAGCTCGGGACGGGTCAGGCCATGGCCTGCCGCAACGCGCTCGTTGATCTGCTCTTCGGTCGGCAGGAACTCGATGGCACGGTCCAGCTTGCCACGGCCTTCCAGATCGCTCATCAGACGCTTGTACTCGGCAATGCGCTCGTAGGCACGACGCGCCGCCAGGGACAGGGCCTGAGTCTGCTTGTAGTTATTGCCCAGCACCAGACCACCGACTTCGTCGGTCATGCTCGCCAGCAACTGGTTGCGTTGCTTGTCGGTCATGTCGCCGGCCTGAACCACTTCGTTCAGCAGGATCTTGATGTTTACTTCGTGGTCGGAGCAGTCCACGCCACCGGCGTTGTCGATAAAGTCGGTGTTGGAACCGCCGCCATTGAGGCCGAATTCCACACGACCCAGTTGGGTCATGCCAAGGTTACCGCCCTCGCCCACTACCTTGCAGCGCAACTCGTTGCCATTCACGCGCAGTGCGTCGTTGGCCTTGTCGCCCACGTCGGCATGGCTTTCGCTGCTGGCCTTGACGTAAGTACCGATACCGCCGTTCCACAGCAGATCCACCGGCGCCTTGAGCAAGGCGTTCAGCAGTTCGGTCGGGGTCAGCTTGTCGGCCTTGATGTCGAAGCGCTCTTTCATCTGCGGCGAGATGGCGATGCTCTTCGCGCTGCGCGAGAAGATGCCGCCGCCTTCGGACATGATGCTGGTGTCGTAGTCGGTCCAGGCCGAACGCGGCAGGTCGAACATGCGCTGACGCTCGACGAAGCTGGTCGCCGGGTTCGGGTTCGGATCGATGAAGATGTGCATGTGGTTGAACGCGGCAACCAGTTGCAGCTTGTCGGACATCAACAGGCCGTTGCCGAATACGTCACCGGCCATGTCACCGACGCCGACCACAGTGATGCTGTCTTCCTGAACATTGATGCCGCGCTCGCGGAAGTGGCGCTGTACGCCGACCCACGCGCCCTTGGCGGTTATGCCCATTTTCTTGTGGTCGTAACCGGCGGAACCACCAGAAGCAAATGCGTCGCCCAGCCAGAAGCCGTAGTCGATGGCGATGCCGTTGGCGATGTCGGAGAAGGTCGCAGTGCCCTTGTCCGCTGCCACTACCAGGTACGGGTCATCGTCGTCATGACGCACGACGTTGGCCGGCGGTACCAGCGCGCCGTCTTTCAGGTTGTCGGTGATGTCCAGCAGACCGGAAATGAAGATGCGGTAGCAGGCGATGCCCTCGGCCGCGATCTCGTCACGGCTGCCGCCCAGTGGCAGGCGACGCGGCAGGAAGCCGCCCTTCGCACCCACCGGCACAATGACCGAGTTCTTCACTTGCTGGGCTTTTACCAGGCCGAGGACTTCGGTACGGAAGTCTTCTTCACGGTCGGACCAGCGCAGACCACCGCGAGCAACGTTGCCGAAGCGCAGGTGCACGCCTTCGACGCGTGGCGAGTAAACGAAGATTTCGAACTTCGGAACCGGCTTCGGCAGCTCAGGGATCGCGTGCGGGTTGAACTTGAAGCTGAAGTACGACTTGTTCTGGCCGTTGGCATCAGTCTGGTAGAAGTTGGTGCGCAGGGTGGCTTTGATCAGGTCCAGGTAACGACGCAGGATGCGGTCTTCGTTGAGCACCTGAACATCGTCCAATGCAGTCAGAATCGCCTGTTCCAGACGCTGTTGCTTGTCTTCCAGATCATCGCTGCCCAGCTTGCGCGCCAGGTAGAAACGGGTTTTGAACAACCGGGTCAGCTCGCGAGCGATGTCGGTGTGGTTGTTCAGGGTGCTGGCGATGTAACCCAGGTCGAAGCCCAGACGAATCTGCTTCAGGTAACGGGCGTAGGCACGCAGCAGCGCCACGTCGCGCCATGGCAGACCGGCGGTCAGCACCAGACGGTTGAACGCATCGTTCTCGGCATCGCCACGGACGATGTGGACGAACGCGTCCTGCAGGGTGTCGTTGAGTTGCTGGATGTCGAGGTCCAGGCCTTCGGCGGCAGTGAACGCGAAGTCATGAATCCAGAATTCGCGGCCATTGGTGTGGCGCAGACGGTACGGGAATTCACCCAGCACGCGCAGGCCGAGGTTTTCCAGAATCGGCAATACGTCGGACAGCGCCAGCGGGGTGTCGGCGTGGTACAGCTTGCAATGCAGCTCGCGTTGACCGGAAACCTGGCCCAGCGGCTGATAGAAGCTCATCACCAGCGGATTTTTTTCGTTCAGGCTCAGCAGGTGCTGCATGTCGACCACGGCCGAATGGGCCGCGAAACGCTCGCGGTAACCCGCCGGGAAGCCTTTCGGGAAATCCGCCAGCACGTTGGTGCCGTGGGCTTCGCCGAAGCTTTCGACGGTCAGTGCGGCGTAGTCGTCCTGCCAGCTGCGGCAGGCCTGTACCACTTCTTTTTCCAGCAACAGCGGGTCGATGTCGAGGCGGTTCTTCGGATCGACACGCAGGATCAGTTGCACGCGAGCCAGCACGGACTCGGAGAAGAAGGTCCAGAACTCGCAGTCGGTGGCCTTCAGGCGCTCCATCAGCACTTGCTGGATCTTCTGGCGCACTTCGGTGGAATAGATGTCGCGCGGCACGTAGGCCAGGCAGTAGCAGAAGCGACCGTACGGGTCTTTGCGCAGGAACACGCGGATCTTGTTGCGTTCCTGGATCTGCACGATCGACATCACGGTGCTGAACAGTTCGTCGACCGGGGTCTGGAACAGGTCGTCACGCGGCAATACTTCGAGGACCTGCGCCAGTTCCTTGCCCAGGTGAGCCTTGGACTGGAAGCCGGAACGGCGTTCGATTTCTTCGACCTTGCGACGGATGAACGGGATGACCCGCACGCTCTCGCCATACACCGAGGAGGTGTACAGGCCCATGAAGCGGTGTTCCTTGATGACGTTGCCGTCGGCGTCGATTTCACGGATCGACACGTAGTCCGGGTAGGCCGGACGGTGTACGCGGCTCGGGTGCGCAGCCTTGGCGAACGACAGCAGAGTCGGTTCGCGCAGGTAGTTCACTGCGTAGTCTTCGATGTGCCGGTCTTCGTTGGTCAGACCGGTGCGCAGCAGTTTGGTCAGACCGAGGAAGGAATTCTGGTCGTATTCGATGTGGCCGCCATCGGCCTGATCGACAACGGTGAACTCTTCGTAGCCGAGGAAGGTGAAGTGGTTACCCACCAACCATTCCAGGAAGCTCTTGATTTCAGTCTTTTCGTCGGCATCGACGGCGAATGCGCTGTTATCGAGCTTGGTGAGGATCTCCTGCACCTTGGCCTTCATCGGCTCGAAATCAGCGACCGCGACGCGCACTTCACCGAGCACCTGCTCCAGCTCTTTGCTCAGCACATTCAGTTCGGCCGCGTTGGCGCAGCGGTCGATTTCCAGGTACATCAGCGACTCGTGCAGCACGCCTTCGCCGGTGCTGCCCTTCGGCAGGATTTCCAGCAGCTCACCCTTGCTGCCACGACGCACGCTGAGCACGGTGGTCTGCAGGGTGTGGATGCTGTAGCCGCGGCGGTTCAGCTCGGTGCGGACCGAGTCGACCAGGAACGGCAGGTCGTGGTGCAGGACCTCGACAGCGGTGTGGGTCGATTGCCAGCCGTGGCGTTCGTAATCAGGGTTGTAGACGCGCACTTGCGGTTGCGCGTGATCGAAGCGCTCAAGCAGGCGCCACGCGGAAAGAGTACAGCCAGCGAGGTCGGAGAGGCGACGTTGGGTCAGCTCGTCCAGGGAAATGATGCCGAAGAATTGTTCAGCGAACAGCGCCACTTGTGGCAGTGCCTGTTCACTGATGTGCTGCGCCAGTGCCGCTTGCAGTTGGTGCTGGAAGTCGGCTTTGCTGGCTGCGGTGAAGAACGCCATCTGTGGTACTCCGCTTAAGCTTGTTATTGATGGAAAGCGTCGCGTGCAACACCCCTTGCGGGGCTTGTGTCGCCCTGTTCCTGATTCTCGGGCAGAGGAAACAGGGGGACAGGTGGGTGAAGCTGGACGAGACACTCAGGTCACATTCACCTTCCATTGAATGGGCATCTGCAAAAACGACTGTCGAGGCTGCCGACAATGTCTTTACGGGTGCTCATCCGTTGCGCAGCTTAATGGGTGCGACAATGTGTCTGCTTGCGGTGCTGCGACATATTCGGTCATTGGCACGTAAACGCGGCCCCGCGCACCGGTAAACATTAGCAGCCAAAGAGAATTCTCGCGCTTCAGGTGGCCGTTCAACAGGCAAGCGCACCTGAAATGACCGATTACCTGAAATTCGTTCCTGCCACACCTTTCCTCCTTGGAAAATCACCCAGCCAAAGCTTACACAGCCTTCGGTTGTTCGCACCAAAAAAACCAATAAAAACAACAAGTAGAAACACACTAAAGAATCCTTACAAACCGACAAGAAATGTCTCACATAATTTGAAGACCGAATTCCTACAGCACGATTTGAACGCAAAAATCGGCAGTGCTATCTATATAAGCGCACCTCATAAAAAACCAGACATCAGTTATCAAACCGACCCACGGAGCGGGTCTCTATCAAAGAAAGGAATCAACACATGCGACAACTTGAACTTCCGACAACAATAATCTACGCCGATGGCTCCTGGGAAATCATCAATTTGAACCCTGGCACCATTCGCGGAGATATTCTCAAGAATTATCCGCTGGGCAACCCGATGCATGGGCTCACACTGGCGATAGAAAGTGACTATCTGGAAAAAAAGCGCAATTTAGAGCAAGGCTTGCAAACAGAGCTGAACATTATAGACAGCAGATACCCACCGCTGCCCCACCCCACTCCCGATACATGGCTAAACAAAGCCACCAACATTGTCAATGAATTGCTTTTTCAAAAAAACACCGAACTGCAGCAAAAATTAAGGGATATTAAAACGTCGCAACAATATGCAAAGTTACAAGCCACTTACGACGCCATGCTTCTGAACGAACAAATCGCAAATCTTCAAGACCGCCAGACCAGACTGTATGCCGAAATAGCTCGGCGACAGGCAGAGGCCCTCGCCCAACAGCAGGCCGCCGAAGCGGCGCGACAAGCAGAAGAGGCGCAAAGACAAGAACAGGCGCGTCAGGCTGCTCTGCGACTGGAGGAAGAAAAACAACGGATCGCAGCCGAAGCGGAGGCCAAACGTATTGATGACTACAAACGCGCGGTGGCTTACGTCGCCGACGCGAACAAATTCATCCTCGAGAAATACGGCGCCAACCTCCATCAAGTGGTGATGGATCTTCAAAAGGATGTATCAGGGAAAAAGATCAGGAGCTACAACGAGGCGCTGCGCACGTTCGAGCAGGTGCGAACCAACCCGAATGCAAGGCTCAGCCCGCAGGATACCCGTGCGGTTGTCGACGCACTGAACGCGCTGGACAAGGCGACCTACATGGACAGTGTCAATCGGCTCGCCAAAGGATTTGGCGTAACCGGAAAAATCGTGCAGGCGCACTCGGTGATCGAGAAAACTGCGATTGGTTTCCAAGAAGGCAATTGGAAACCGTTGATGCTGGAGCTTGAGAGTATTGCGGCTGGTATGGGGGCAGGCGCACTACTGGCAGTGACCGCCGCCTACTTTTTCCCGGCACTGGTTACTACCGTACCCGGTATCGTGGTAGTCGGCTTATTGATTGCCTTGGCAGCAGCCTTTTTGAGCGCTGATAACGTGGAAAAAATAAATACACTGATCCTCGATCAGTTCAATAGCACTTCCTCAAAAGGATAGCAAACATCTGTAACGGGCCAGCCTTCCGGCTGGCTCTGTTAAACAGACAACACAGCCAGCCTACTAGAGAACACCAAGATGAATAAAAACCCGCCTGAACTGACTGTACCTCCATTATTGATTTCCCTTTTCTGCGCGCCGATCTTTTTTATAAACCTTCTTCTTCCTGCACTCCCGCAAAGCAGCCTGGATTTTGCCATCAACGACTTCCTGGACAACCAGCTTTTCGGCTTGAGCGGATTCTGGTCTTCCTCATTCCCCTTCAGTTCCAAAGCAACCGCAAACTATGTAGCGGTTGTCGGGCCAATATTTGCGCCAATTCTATTCTACAAAATTTACAAAACAATGAAGATTGACCCGGCCCAGTACAAAAACAGGATTTTAACTCGATTCACCACCGGAATATTCTTTACAGCCTTTATGATTATGTTTTTTATTTTAGCTTTTTATTTAACCGAAACAGATCTTGGAAAAGGCACCGGAAAATATGGAAACCTGTTTGGACAAAACATATTGTTTTACTCGATATTCTCTTCAGGCATGTTGATACTTTTCTTTGTCATCCCATTTCTGATCCATCGAATCTTTTTTTACTTTCCGTACTTGCTGATCAAGAACTGGAAGGAAAAAAGGGAACGCCGCCACTCTCATTGAGCGCTATGCCTTCCCTTTTTCCTGAGCTGTTTACAGCCCCCCATCAACATCAGTCAGGCAGCTCCTCGAACGCCCTGAATTTGCTCACCGTGGCACAGTCATAACACATGGTTTTCAGGATCAATTTATCCATGCTGGCGTCGATATTGCTGGAGTCACACTCTCGGCAAAACAGCCTCAAATGACCGAGCAGGTCGCTGTCAAAAGCTGCACGGGAGAAGAACTGCGGCACCAGTTCATCGCGCCAATACATTCCCGGCGACTTGGAAAACCCGGCACCGCTGTCCTTGAGCACTACGTCGTACAACAGCCGATGCAACGCCGATTGCGGTACCCGCGAATCGCGGTGTGCGTTTTTGCGCCAGTTCCGAGTCAGGGCGTCCTGAGCGGTCCCGAGCATGTTGCGCGGGATGGTGTTGGACGCGTGACTGCGACCTTTGGAGTTGCCGGTGGCGTAGAAGTGCGCAGCGTTTTTTACCGCCAGGCGGGCAAAGTAATAGAGCTGGCTTACGGAAAAATCCTGCAGGAGTTGCCCCACAACCGTTTCGGCACGCGCCTCGGCCGTGAACGAAAAACCGACTTCATTGGCCAGCACACGGATGTATTGAAGCGACTCTTCTCGGGCAAGATCGAAAATCAGCCCGTAGAGTTCGCTCTTCCAGGCGACTTGAATGTCGCCGGACAATTCCTGATAGAGCGTCAGGTACAGACTTTCCCGATTACAGCGCGCAACTCCGCCGAGTGCCACATTAGGCTGCCAGCGCACTGCGCAATAGTCACTGATACTGCAACCCTCAGTGCGATCGAAGGCCCTGATATCAGAGCTCGTCGCGACCGTTAACACGCCAGCCTCGTGCAGACTCTTCAATCTTTCCTCGCTGGCCTCGACGCTCGGTGCCAGATGTTCGCTTCGGGATGTCGCGCTCAACGGCGCGATCCATTCGGGATGGTTGGCATTGCCATCGTCAAGCAAGGCCAGCAACGTCAGTTTCTGCACAAACCCAAGGGTCGAATACGGCACCGCCGGACTCGGTATACCGAAGCGCGATTCAAGTTCGCGTCGATCACGCTCGGCCTGCGCCGCCAATTGTTGCTGATGAACCTGGCAACATGCCGGGCAAGTACACGCCATGCGTCGGCCATGGCGGGCGGATGCAGAGTATCGGTGCTCGCACCGTATGCACTTGTAAGGATGACGCTGCGAGACCGGAGTGCCCCGGGCGTGCCGACGCACCCACATCGGCACATCGCAATAAGGGCACTTCAGATCCTGACTGACAATCGGCGGCAAAACCTTGAGCAAGCTGCGGACAGTTGCAGGGATCTGATACTCGACCAGAAGCGCAGCGCTTTTTTCCCCGTCCAGATATCGCTGATAAATCTGCTCGATCTGATCGTCGGACAGGTGTGCAATTTCCTCAGCGCGTTCGAAATACGGATGCATTGAAAGAGGTCCTTTTTTTCAGTTTGTGTTGACGCACTCCTTTGCGTTAGAACCGCAAAATAATGACAATCGTGTCGATAAAACAAGCGAAAAAGCAGAAAACGGCTTCGAAGTTCAAACAAGTAATTTTTCCTGCAGCGTCGTCGGAAATTTCAACCCTCAACCCAGGATTCATCTGTCGGAATTTTCCTTGTTCATTGATTCCGCCAGGTTTCTCGCACCCAATTGTTGCAGGCATCAATAAAGCAACCCATGCAAGAGAGCAGCGCAAATCCGCCAAGGCTGGCAAAATCGCGCTTTCGATTGCACTTAGCGCCCGCCGAGGCAGGAATTCCCCCATGCAAATGACCACCGCCCTACTGATCGTCAACCCGTGCGACGACGAAGAAGACAACATGGCCATGCTCTGCTGTCATAGCGACAAGGGCGAGATGTTTTTGATGAGCCGTTATCCCGATGAGGATGAGCTGGAGATCACCCTGGATGGCGAGCCTTCGACCCTCGACGGGGTGAAAGTCACCCTGGGCAAAACGCTGCTGAAGATTGAAATTGCGGCGGCGGATGCCGATGCGCTGAATGGCGATGATGTGCTGGAGATCACCTTCAATCCGGACATGGTGGATCTGGATGAGGTTGAGGAAACCCTGAAGAACATTCTGGACGGGACTGGCACCTACATCAGCCAGATTTGATATCGGCTGGACTGGCCTCATCGCGAGCAGGCTCACTCCTACAGTACGGTGTACGCCGTTCAAATGTGGGAGCGAGCCTGCTCGCGAAGAGGCCCGAGAGAACACTGCACCTTTCTCCGGCTACAAAATTCCAACAAATCCCCCAGTCATTTCCCGCACTTTGCGCAAAATGCCGTTAGTCGCCGCCCCCCTCGATGGATTAAAGTAACGCCCCCAGCCCCGGCGTTATCCGAACGCCTGGGGCCACCCTTTCCAGGAACAGTCACCGATGGAACATCGTGAAGCGCTGCTGGCGCTGCGAACCTTTCTTTCAACGCAGATTCTCGGCCAGGAAAAACTCATCGAGCGTTTGCTCATCGCCCTGCTCGCCGACGGCCACATGCTGGTCGAGGGCGCTCCGGGTCTGGCCAAGACCAAAGCGATCAAAGAACTCGCCGAGGGCATCGAAGCCCAGTTCCATCGCATCCAGTTCACCCCGGACCTGCTGCCGGCCGACATCACCGGCACCGAGATCTATCGCCCGGAAACCGGCAGTTTCGTGTTCCAGCAAGGGCCGATCTTCCACAACCTGGTGCTGGCGGACGAAATCAACCGCGCCCCGGCCAAAGTGCAATCGGCGCTGCTCGAGGCCATGGCCGAGCGTCAGGTCAGCGTCGGGCGCAGCACTTACGAGCTGTCGCCACTGTTTCTGGTGATGGCCACGCAGAACCCGATCGAGCAGGAAGGCACCTACCCGCTGCCGGAAGCGCAGCTCGACCGCTTCCTGATGCACGTGAAGATCGGCTTTCCGGATGCCGCCGTCGAACGCCGGATCCTGCAGCAGGCCCGTGGCGAAGCGCTGAATGGCGAAACCAAGCCTGAACGCCGGGTCAGCCAGCAGGCGATTTTCGCCGCGCGCAAGGAGATTCTCGGTCTGTACATGGCTGACGCCGTGGAGGAATACCTGGTGCAACTGGTCATGGCCACGCGCACCCCGGCCAAGTTCGACCCGGAAATGGCCGAGTGGATCGCCTATGGCGCCAGCCCACGCGGCTCCATCGCCCTCGACCGCTGCGCCCGGGCCCACGCCTGGCTGGCCGGGCGCGACTTCGTCAGCCCGGAAGACATTCAGGCCGTGCTGTTCGACGTGTTGCGGCACCGCATCATTCTGTCGTTTGAAGCCGAAGCCGCCGGCATCGATCAGGATCGGGTGGTGCAGCGGATTCTCGACGTCGTAGCCGTCGCTTGACCCCCATGAACGCCCCCCTGCCGTCCGAACCGGGCATCCGCATCAGCCTCACCGACCTGATCGAGATGCGCCACCGTGTGCGCGAAGTGCAGCTGTTTTCCACGCCGAGCCAGCGCAGCCCGCTGATCGGCCTGCATCACTCGAAATTCCGCGGGCGCGGGGTCGACTTCGATCAGGTGCGGGTCTATCAGGCCGGCGACGACGTACGCACCATCGACTGGCGCGTCACCGCGCGCACCCAGGAGCCGCACACCAAGCTGTTCCATGAGGAACGCGAGCGACCGATTTTCATCATGGTCGAGCAAAGCACGCGGCTGTTTTTCGGCTCCGGGCTGATGTTCAAGTCGGTGCTCGCGGCGCAAGCGGCGGCGCTGATCGGCTGGGCGGCGCTGGGGCACAATGATCGGGTCGGCGGGCTGGTGTTTGGCGACAACGAGCATTACGAAATCAAACCGCGCCGCAGCAAACAGAGCCTGCTGCAATTGCTCAATCGTCTGGTCAAGGTCAATCAGTCGCTGCACAGCGAACGCGAGCCGGACCGCGACGCCCTTGGCGTGGCGCTGCGCCGGGCGCGTGAAGTGTTGCGTCCAGGCAGTCTGGTGATCGTGATCTGTGACGAGCGCGCGCTGTCCGACAGCGCCGAGCAGCAACTGAGCCTGCTGTCGCGTCATTGCGATCTGTTGCTGTTGCCGCTGTCCGATCCACTGGATCATGCGTTGCCTGCCGCCGGGCTGTTGCGGTTCGCGGAAAGAGGTGCACAACTGGAACTCGACACCCTCAATTTCGAGCTGCGCCAGACCTATCGCGCTCAGGCCGAAGCCCGCATCGCACGCTGGGAATTGCTCGCGCAAAAACTGCGGGTGCTGTTGATGCCGTTGAGCACGCAAAGCGAAATGGTCGAGCAGATGCGCGAGTTCCTCAATCCGCAGCGCCCGGGGAGCAGTCGATGAACGGCCTCGAGCAACTGCAACCGCTGATTTCGCCACCACCGATCGACTTCTGGCCACCGGCACCGGGCTGGTGGCTGCTGCTGTTATTGCTGCCGTTGCTGGGCTTCGCCGTGTGGCGTTTGCGCCGGTTCATTCCGACCAGGAAACGCCCGATCGTGCGCGCCGAACAGCCGCTCGATCCCGTGCGCATCGCCGCGCTGGCCGAACTGGCACAGATGCCCAAACCCTACGACGGCGCACCGGCCGGGGCCTGGCTGCAGCAGCTCAACGGTCTGCTCAAACGCCTGTGCCGCAACCACTACCCCTACAGCCAGAGCCACACGCTCAATGGCCGCAAATGGCTGGCGTTTCTCGACAACCGTTGCCCGGCCGCCGGCCTGACACGCTGGATGGTGCTGGTCGAAGGTGCTTACAAACCCGAATGCAAGCTCGACGACAAAGCCATCGCCGGCCTGACCCAAGCCGTCGACACCTGGATTCGCAAGCATGTTTGAGTTCGCCTGGCCGTGGATCTTCGTGCTGCTGCCGCTGCCGTGGCTGATGCGTCTGGTGCTGCCGGTGGCCGACAGCGGCGAGCCGGCGCTGCGCGTGAGTTTCCTCTCCGACCTCGAAGGTCTGGCGCGGCGCCGGGCCCGCGCCAACCTGCCGGCGTGGCGCCAGCAAGCACCGTTCCTGCTGCTGTGGCTGTTGCTGCTGAGCGCCGCGGCGCGCCCGCAATGGCTCGGCGAGCCGTTGCCGATTGCCGCCAGCGGCCGCGATCTGCTGGTGGCGGTGGACGTGTCCGGTTCGATGGATTTCCCCGACATGCAGTGGCAGGACGAAGACGTCAGTCGCTTGTCGCTGGTCCAGCATCTGCTCGGGGATTTCCTTGAAAGCCGTGATGGCGACCGCGTTGGTCTGATCCTGTTCGGCAGTCAGGCCTATCTGCAGGCACCGCTGACCTTCGACCGGCACACCGTGCGCGTCTGGCTCGATGAAGCGCGCATCGGCATCGCCGGCAAGAACACCGCCATCGGCGATGCGATCGGTCTGGCGCTGAAGCGCCTGCGCATGCGTCCGGCGCAAAGTCGGGTGTTGATTCTGGTCACCGACGGCGCCAACAACGGCGGCGAAATCGATCCGTTGACCGCGGCGAAACTGGCCGCCAGCGAAGGGGTGAAAATCTACCCGATCGGCATTGGCGCGGACCCGCAAGACAGTGGCAGCACCGGCTTGCTCGGGGTCAATCCGAGCCTGGACCTCGACGAGCCGGCGCTCAAGGCGATTGCCGCAGCCACCGGCGGCCAGTACTTCCGCGCCCGCGACGGCAAAGAGCTGCAAGCGATCAGGGAGACCCTCGATCAGCTCGAACCGGTGACCCAGCAACCGACCCAGGCGCGCCCGGCGCAAGCCCTGTATCAGTGGCCGCTGGCGTTGGCCCTGCTGCTGAGCCTGTTGCTGGTCGCCCGCGACTTGTGGCCGGACAACGCGCTGCAACGCCTGTTTACCAAGGAGCTGTATCTGCAAAGTCCGTTGCCTGACTGGCGTGAGCGTCTGAAGCGCCTGCGTCTGCGGAGGCGCCGATGATCGCGCTCTGGCCGCACTGGTTCCGCCCTTGGTGGCTGCTGCTCCTGCCGCTGCTCGGCTGGCTGATCTGGCAACTCTGGCACCGGCAGAAACGTGCTGGACGCTGGCAGATGATTCTGCCGCCGGCGTTCCACGCGACGCTGCTCAGCGGCGGCAATGGCCGCGCCAGCAAGTTGCCGTGGGTGGCCCTTGGCGTGGCGTGGCTGCTGACCATCGTCGCCCTGCTCGGCCCCAGCTGGGAACGGGTCGAACAGACCAGCCAGAAACCTGCCGACCCGTTGGTGGTGGTGCTGGAGCTGACCCCGGAAATGCTTGCCACCGACTCGCCGCCAACACGACTGGAACAGGCCCGGCGCAAGCTGTTCGACCTGTTGCAGGTACGCAGCGACGCGCAGACCGCGATCGTCGTCTACGCCGGCAGCGCGCACACGCTGGTGCCGCTGTCGGATGACCTGGCGACCAGCCACAATCTGCTCGACGCCCTCAAGCCGTCGCTGATGCCGGAAAGCGGCCATCGCGCTGATCTCGGCGTGAGCAAGGCGCTGGCCCTGCTCAAGCAAGGCGCGCTCGGCCAGGGACGGATTCTGCTGATCGGCTCCTCGCTGACCGAAGAGGAACGCCAAGGCATTCGTCGCGCCCTTGGCCAGCAACCGGCACAACTGCTGATGCTCGGCATCGGCACCGCTGAAGGCGCGCCGATCGCTCAGGAGGACGGCAGTTTCCTCAAGGACGAACAAGGCGCGATCCGCGTGCCGCAACTCGACAGCCCGGGCCTTGGTGCATTCCTCGCCAGTGTCGGTGGCGAGTACCATAGCGCGCGTCTCGACGAGTCCGATTTGCGCGCCCTCGGCCTGCTCGATGGCCCGCGCAGCCTGCGCAACGACGGCCAGACCGTGCGCCTCGACACTTGGGCCGATCAGGGTTACTGGCTGTTGTTGCCGTTATTGCTGCTCGCCGCCTGCGCCGGACGGCGTGGCTGGTTATTCTGCCTGCCCTTGCTGCTGTGCCTGCCGCAGCCGAGCTACGCTTTCGACTTCGAAGACCTGTGGCTGCGCCCCGATCAACAGGGCCTGCACCTGCTCAAACAGAAGCGTCCGGCCGAGGCTGCCGAACATTTCGAAGATCACCAGTGGCAAGGGCTGGCGTTGTACGAGGCCGGCGATTACAGTGGCGCCGCTCAGCGTTTCGCCGAAGGCAGCGATGCCCGCGCCCACTACAATCGTGGCAACGCCCTGGCGAAAAGTGGTGAGCTGGAAGCCGCCATCGATGCCTATGAGCAGGCGCTGGAACTGCAACCGGACTTGCGCCCGGCGCTGACCAATAAGGCCCTGGTGGAAAACCTGCTCAAGCAGAAGAACACTCCGCCACCGGCCGAACCACAGCCACAACCGGCGCAGCCGAACGTGCCCGGCGATGAATCGCCACCAGCGACCGCGCCACCACCCGCGGTGAAAAGTGACACCCCGAGCGAGGCGCAGCCCGGCGAGTCGGCCAACGAACCGCCGCCGACTACCCTGCCGCAGCCAGGCCCCAACGAAGTGCCGGGCAGCGATGAAGCGCAAGAAACCGACACCGTGCCGACGCTGCGTCCGAGCGAGGACAACCTCGAAGGCGAGCAGCGTCAGGCACTGGAACAATGGCTGGGCAAGATCCCCGACGACCCGGGCGAACTGCTGCGACGCAAATTCTGGTACGAACAGCAACAACATCAGGATCAGGAAAAAACTCGATGACCCGTTTCACCGCTCTGTTGCTGCCCCTGCTGCTCTGCACGGCCACCGCCCACGCGGCCGAGCTGACGGCCAGCGTGGATCGCAGTCGCCTGAACTCCGGCGAGACGGTCGAACTCACCCTGGAAACGGATGATGTCACGCAGTTCGGCAAACCCGACCTGACGCCGCTGGAACCGCTGTTCGAGGTGCGCGGCACGCGTCAGGTCAACCAGTTGAACACCCTCAATGGCGACAACCGCGCCACCACCCGCTGGATCATCACCCTGCTGCCGAAAGAGAACGGCAGCGTGACCATTCCGCCGCTGCAACTGGGCGAGGTGCAGAGCCAGCCGATCACCGTGCAAGTAGTCGAGAGCGACAGCCGTGAAGAGAAAAACAACCTGGACCCGGTGTTCATCGAGGCCAGTCTCGACCAGTCCAGCGTTTACGTACAGGCCCAGGCGATCCTGACCCTGCGCATCTACCACTCGGTGTCGCTGTATGACGACAGCAGCCTGACCCCGCTGCAGATCGCCGACGCGCGCATCGAGCAACTGGGCGACACCCGCACCTACGAGAAAGATATCAACGGCGTGCGCCATGGCGTGATCGAGATGCGCTATGCGATCTACCCGCAGCACAGCGGTTTGCTGACCATCGCCCCGCAAACGTTCAGTGCCACGCTGGTCGACACTCAGCCCGCTCAGGACGCGACCGCGCAGGGCCCGAAACCCGGCAAGCTGCTACGCGTCAGTTCCTCCGAGATTCCGCTGACGGTCAAACCGAAACCGCTGACTTACCCGGCCGATGCGCCGTGGTTGCCCGCACGCAGCCTGAGCCTGAGCGAAAGCTGGAACCCGGAGCCGGATCATCTCCAGGTCGGCGACTCCCTGACTCGCAGCCTGACGTTGAAAGCCGAAGGCCTGGCCAGTTCGCAGTTGCCGGCCCTGCCCGCCACCGAGGCCAACGGCCTGCGCCGCTACCCGGATCAACCGGTGCTGAGCAACCAGAGCGGCGAGCGCGGCCTGATCGGCAGCCGTGAAGAACGCGAAGCGCTGGTGCCCAGCCGCAGCGGCGCGATCGAGTTGCCAACGGTGGACGTGATCTGGTGGAACACCTTCGAAGATCATCTGGAACACACCAGCCTGCCGGCGCGCACCCTGCAAGTGGCGACCAACCCGAGCCTGCAGGTCGACACCCCGGCCGGCACCTTGCAAATGAACGCCGTCGATAACGATGTGTTGTGGTGGTGGAAACTCAGCACCCTGATCCTCGCCTGCACCACCCTGCTCGGCTTCGGCCTGTGGTGGCGTGCACGCTGGCAACCGGCGGTGCATCGCGCCGCGCAAACCGGCCCAAGCCCGCGCACCTTGCTGGACGACATCAAACGGGCGTGCCAGGCGAATGATCCGCAAGCGACGCGGCAGGCACTGGATGCATGGGCGCGGCAGCAGCCGGAGACACTGGCGGATATGGCGGCGCGGTTTGTGCCGTTGTCGGACGCGCTGGACGGCCTCAACGGTGCGCTGTACAGCGAGACCGGACAGCATTGGCAGGGTGAGGATCTGTGGCGGGCGATTCGTACCATTCCGGCGGCGGAGCGGGTGCAGGATCCGGTGGGTGACAGCGGGTTGCCGCCGCTTTATCCGAAGTAAAAAGCAAAAGATCGCAGCCTGCGGCAGCTCCTACAGAGTGAGCGCTTGTCCCCGCTACAGGAGCTGCCGCAGGCTGCGATCATTTGAACTTTCAAGCCTTTGCGCAAGCTCGCCCGTTTGCCAGTAAACTCCCTCCTCTTCAGCCGCCCATCATTTCCCCCGCGGCCATCACCTTTTTCTGTTGCGGAGTCCACCTTGCGTCTGTTCCACACCTCCGACTGGCACCTTGGGCAAAACCTGCATGGCCAGGAGCGCGATTTCGAGCATGCGTGCTTTCTCGAATGGCTGCTGCGCCAACTGCAACTGGCGCAGCCGGATGTGCTGCTGATTGCCGGGGACATCTTTGACACGGTCAATCCGCCGGTCAAAGCCCAGGAACGCCTCTACGACTTCATCGTCAGCGCTCACGAGCAGCAACCGTTGCTGACCATCGTGATGATTGCCGGCAACCACGATTCCGGCTCGCGCATCGAACTGCCGGCGCCGTTGATGCGCCGTTTGCGCACCCATGCGCTGGGGCGGGTGTTGTGGCTGGATGACGGCCAGCTCGACGCCGAACGGCTGCTGTTGCCACTGCCGAATGCCCAAGGCGAAATCGCCGCGTGGTGCCTGGCGCTGCCGTTCCTGCGTCCGGCGGAAGTGACCGGTGCACACCTGGGCGACGATTATCTGCGCGGTATCGGTCAGGTGCATGAGTGGCTGATCGAAGCGGCGAATGCCAAGCGCAAACCCGGCCAGGCGCTGGTTGCCATCAGCCACGCGCACATGGCTGGCGGCTCGGTCTCGGAAGACTCCGAGCGCAGCCTGATCATCGGTAACGCCGAAGCGCTGCCCGCCAGCCTGTTCGGGCCGAGCATCAGCTATGTCGCCCTCGGCCATTTGCACAAGCCGCAGAAGGTCAACGGTGAAGAGCGGATTCGCTACAGCGGCTCGCCGATCCCGCTGTCGTTCTCGGAGATCGGTTATCAGCACCAGATTCTCGACGTCACCCTCGATGGCGAAACCCTGGTCAGTGTCGAACCAAAACTGATTCCAAGGTCGGTCAACCTGCAACGCATCGGCCCGGCGCCACTGGCCGACATCCTGCTGCAACTGGCTGACCTGCCGAATATCGATCTGCTCGCCGAAACCCAGCGCCAGCCATGGCTGGAGGTGCGGGTGACCCTAGACGAGCCACAACCGGACCTGCGCCATCAGGTGGAAAACGCCCTGCAAGGCAAAGCCGTGCGCCTGGTGCGGATCGCCGCCGAGTACGCCGGCAACCGTGGTGCCGATGGCAGCGACGACGGCAGCGCGCTGGTTGAACTGGATCAACTCACTCCGCAGGAGCTGTTCAGTCGCGCCTGGCTCGACAACTATGGCAACGAGGTCGATGAGCAGACGCTCAAGGACTTCGCCGAACTGCTGCAGGACGTACAGATGGAGGGCGAGCAGCCATGAAGATTCTCGCCATTCGCTTGAAGAACCTCGCCTCGCTGGCCGGGCCGTTCGAGATTGATTTCACCGCCGAGCCGCTGGCCAGTGCCGGGCTGTTCGCGATCACCGGGCCGACCGGCGCCGGTAAAAGTACCCTGCTCGATGCGCTGTGCCTGGCGTTGTTCGGCGCCGTGCCGCGCCTGAACAACACCAGCCGTGACGCCAAGGTGCCGGACGCCGACGGTGAAATCGCCACCGGCGACCCGCGCACCTTGCTGCGGCGCGGCACCGGTGAAGGTTATGCGGAAGTGGATTTCGTCGGCGTCGATGGTCGCCGTTACCGTGCGCGCTGGGAAGCCAACCGCGCCCGGGAAAAGGCTGGCGGCAAGTTGCAGATCAGCCGTCAGAGCCTGCGTGACATCGATCAGGATCAACTGCTCGCCAGTCAGAAAGGCGAATACAAGACCCAGCTCGAAGCTGCGCTCGGTCTGAACTTCGAGCAGTTCACCCGCGCCGTGCTGCTGGCCCAGAGCGAGTTCAGCGCGTTCCTCAAGGCCGACGACAACGACCGCAGCGAACTGCTGGAAAAACTCACCGACACCGCGCTCTACACCCGCCTTGGCCGGCGCGCGTTCGACAAGACCAAAGAGGCCCGCGAAGCGCACAAGCTGCTGCAGGATCAGGCCACCGGCGTCACTCCGCTGACACCCGAAGCCCGCGCAGAACTGGACGAACGCTTCAGCACCGCCCAGCAACAGTTGAAGTTGCAGCAGGCGCAACTCAAGCAACTCGAACAGCAGCACAGCTGGCTCAAGGATTTGCGCCAGTTGCAGGACGCGCAACAAGCCGCCGCCGAGCAACTGCACAGTGCGCAGCAACAGTGGGAAGGTCTTGCCGGGGAACGCCTGAAACTGACGCGCCTGGAGCAACTCGCCCCGCAACGCCACCAGTTCGCGCGCAAGACCGAACTAGATGCGCAATTGACACCGCTGGCGGCACAGATTGCCGCGCACACTCGGCAGCACAGCGAACTCGGCGAACGACAGACGCAACTGGAGCAGGCACTCGAGTCGGCGAAAGTCGCCCTCAGCGAAGCGCAGCAGCACCACAGCGAAAGCGCCCCGCTGCTGCGTCAGGCCTTCGAAGAGCAAAGCACCCTAGCCCGCCTCGCCAAGGACACCGCGCTCAGCGCCGAGGCCCGGCAAGCCGCCGAGCAGGCCTGCAGTGAGGGCCAGAGCGCGATTCAGACCTTGCAGGATAAACAGCTACAAGTCGCGGAACGCTTGCAGAAAATCGCCGCCGAACTGGAACAAAGTGCCGATCTGGCACCGCTCAGCGATGCGTGGAATGCCTATCGCGATCGCCTGCAACAGCTGATGCTGATCGGCAATCGCCTGAACAAGGGCCAGGCCGAACTGGCGACCCTCGAACAGAACGCCACGCACAGCGCCGACGCGTTGGCCACGCAAAAACAGCAACTGGAAGTGCTGTTCAAAGAGGCCGGCGCCGAGCCAGATGCGGTCGCCGAACAGATCGGCATCCTTGGCAACCTGTTGCAGGACAACCGCAAACAACTGCGCGCCATCGAAGATCTGACGCGGTTGTGGGCCAGCCAGCAGGAGCTGGAAAAACGCGGCGTAGAGCTGCAACAGCGCCTGCTCGATGCACAGCAGCAACGTGAACGTCTGACCCAGGACGGGGTGAAAACCAAGGCCGAGCTGACCGTCGCCGAGCAAACCCTCAACGTCACCCGTGAACTGCTCGAACGCCAGCGTCTGGCCCGCAGCGCCAGTGTCGAAGAGCTGCGTGCGCAGTTGCAGGACGATCAGCCGTGCCCGGTCTGTGGCAGCAACGAGCATCCGTATCATCAGCCGGAAGCGCTGCTGCAAAGCCTCGGCCGTCATGATGAAAGCGAACAGGCCAACGCCCAGCAAGTGGTCGATCAGCTCAAGGAAAAGCTCATCGAGCTGCGCGCCGAAGTTGGTGGCGTGATCGCTCAACAAAAGGAGCTGCTGCAACAACAGGAACAACTGGTCGCGCAGCAACAGGCACTAGCACCGAGCCTCGACGCCCATCCGCTGTCCGCTCAGTTACTGAACCAGGACGCCGACAAGCGCGACGCCTGGCTGACCCGGCACAACGATCAACTGAACCAGAGCATCAGTCAGGACGAACAACGCCAGAGCGCCCTGCTCACACTGCAACAGGACGCGGCGCGCCTGACCCAGCAACTGCGTAACGCCGAAAACGCGCATCAGCAAGCGGCGCAGCACCTGAACAACCAACAACGCGAACTGAGCAGCGATCGTCAGCGCCTCGACGAAGAACTCACCGCGTTCGCCAGCCTGCTGCCGGCCGACACCCTCGAAGCCTTACGTATCGAGCCGGCGGCGACTTTCATGCAGCTGGACCGGCAGATTGCCGAGCGCCTGGCGCAGGTTGATCAGCAGAAGGAAGAGTTGGCCGAACAGCAGCAACGCCAGCAGACGCTGGACAAGGAACAGGATCGCCAGCTCAGCCGCGTACAGCAGTTGCAGAGCGCCGAGCAGCAATTCAGTGCACTGGCCGAGCAGCAACAAGCCAGTCAGAAAAAACTCGCGCAACTGCTGGGCAAACAAAGCAGCGCCGAGCACTGGCAGCAGCAACTGGAACAGGCTGTGGATCAGGCGCGCAACGCCGAGACCAGCACCGCTGCGGAACTGCAGAACGTGCGCACGCAACGGGTGCAGATTGGCGCCGAACTCAAGGCGCAGCAGGAGCGTTTGCAAGCGCTGCAAAGCGAAGACAGCGAGCTGACGCAGAAGATTGCTGACTGGCGCGCACGCCATCCTGAACTGGATGACGGTGGCCTCGAAGACCTGCTGCGGGTCGATGACACGCAGCTCAGCGAACTGCGCCAACGCCTGCAGCACAACGAAAAAGCCATCGAACAGGCCAAGGTGCTGCTGCAGGAGCGGGATCAGCGATTGGCCGATCATCAGGCGCAGCACAACGGCAATCTCGATGCCGAACAACTCGCCAGCGCCCTCGCCGACCTGCAGAACCAGTTCAACCTCAGCGAGCAACAGTGCGCCGAACTGCGCGCCGAACAGGCTGAAGATCAGCGCCGGCAGAACGCCAATCAGGCACTCGCACAGCAGATCGCCGACGCCTATGCCGAGTACCAGCGCTGGGCGCGCCTGAATGCGTTGATCGGCTCGGCCACCGGCGACACGTTCCGCAAGATCGCCCAGGCCTACAACCTCGACTTGCTGGTGCATCACGCCAACGTGCAGTTGCGCCAACTGGTCAAACGCTATCGTTTGAAACGCGGCGGCAGCATGCTCGGCCTGTTGGTGATGGATACCGAGATGGGCGACGAATTGCGCTCGGTGCATTCGCTGTCCGGCGGCGAGACCTTCCTGGTGTCGCTGGCCCTTGCATTGGGGCTGGCCTCGATGGCTTCGAGCACGCTGAAAATCGAATCGCTGTTCATCGACGAAGGCTTCGGCAGCCTCGACCCGGAATCGCTGCAGCTGGCCATGGATGCCCTTGACGGTTTGCAGGCGCAGGGACGCAAAGTTGCGGTGATTTCCCACGTGCAGGAAATGCACGAACGGATTCCGGTGCAGATTCAGGTGCAACGCCTCGGCAACGGCTTGAGCACCCTGGAGGTGAAATGAACACGTTGTATTCATTCCGCCGCTGCCCGTACGCGGTGCGTGCGCGGATGGCCCTGCGCTATTCGGGCGTGGCGGTGGAGATCGTCGAAGTCAGCCTCAAGGCCAAACCGGCCGCGATGCTGGCGATCTCGCCCAAAGGCACGGTGCCGGTGCTGGATACCGATGGCCGGGTGATCGATGAGAGCCTTGAAATCATGCGCTGGGCGTTGGCGCAGCATGATCCGGACGATTGGCTGCTCGGCGGGGATTCACGGATTACCGGGTTGATCGAGGCTAATGATCAAGGGTTCAAGGTGCATTTGAACCGCTACAAATACGCCGAGCGCTATCCCGAGCAACCGATGGAGGTTTATCGGGCTGAGGGGGCGTTGTTTTTGCAGCAGTTGGATGAGTTGCTGACGGATCGCGATTACTTGCTGAGCGATCACTTGAGTCTGGCGGATGTGGCGTTGCTGCCGTTCGTGCGGCAGTTTGCGCATGTTGATCGCGAGTGGTTTGCGCAGACGCCTTATGTGCGGTTGCAAGCGTGGTTGCAGCGCTTGCTCGACTCCAACCTCTTCACCTCGATCATGAAGAAATAACCTCCTGTAGGAGCTGCCGCAGGCTGCGATCTGTTGATTTGTTTTCAAGATCAAGATCAAAAGATCGCAGCCTGCGGCAGCTCCTACAGGGTTATGCAAGCGCCTGGCACATGCCCAGTGCCATGCAATCCACTTCAAACGGCCCAAGAAAGTCGACCTCAGCCTTGATCGGCGGATTGCCGGCCAGCAACCCTTGGGAGTTGGCCCGTTCGATGTTGTGCGCGATGCTGTGATTGGCCTCTATGGCCCGAGCCAGCGCACCCACCGAACCTTGGCCGAAGCCGAGTAACGCCGCACCATTGGTCATCAGTGCCAGCCCGGCGATGACCCAGAGTCTGTAGCCTTTCATGCTCCGCCCACTCCTGTGAGTTCAGCACGATCAACCAGCACGTCTGCGCGGTGTTCGAACTGAATGCCGGGGTGTGCGACCTGGATCGGTGCGTCGAAGCTGTGTTGGGTTTGCGCGGCGATGCTGACGAACAGCACCAGTGCCAGGTAAAGACCGATGGCCAGGTAGGCGCCGCGCTTGGCTGAGGTAATGATTGAACTGGCCATGATGCGCTCCGTGGGCATGTTTCAGTGCCGTCAGGATCAATCAAAAAAGCCGCGGTAACCACTCAGGGTTTGCCATAGTAAACATCAGCTTGGTTGATTATTTAGCCGATCTATCTCGGCGTTGAAGTAAACCTATCGAGCGGAGATTTTTCGATCACACATACGTGTAGGAGCTGCCGAAGGCTGCGATCTTTTGACGTTGAAGATCAAAAGATCGCAGCCTTCGGCAGCTCCTACAGGGAGTTGTTCGAAGCGGGCATTTCAGTGTTGGGCTTTGTGATCCAGCGCGGCGTAGAAGTTGGCGCTTTGTTGCAGGTATTTCTGGGTGTAGCTCTGGGTGTGGGATTTTTTGCCGGCTATTTCAACGTTGGCACTGGCTGGCAATGCAACGGTGGCAGAGATGGCGGAAGCGGCGATGACAGAGAAGAGATTGAAGTTCATGGCGGTAACCCTCGTGTTCGGTTGGCTTGCTTTGCCCGGTTGGGCCGTGAAGCAAACTTAACGCTCGAGGGTTGATCGCTTGAAATGCTTTGTAGCATTACCGGATATCAGCGCGATTAATACAACGAGACAGGCCCCGCAAACCGGGGCCTGTGGCTTATTGTCGCACTAGAAACTTCAGATCGCTCGGGGCGTCCATCGGCAGTTTTTGCACGGTTTTGCCGAGCAGACCGGTCTTGGCATCGCGCTCGACGACGACAATTGCGTTGCTCTTCTGGTTGGCGATCAGCAGGAACTTGCCACTCGGATCGAGGCTGAACTCACGCGGGTGATCACCTTCCACCGAACGCTTTTGCAGTTCCTTGAGCTGACCGGTCGCCGGATCGATGCTGAACACCAGCAACTGATTGGCAGTGCCACGGTTGCTGACGTAGAGGAACTTGCCATCGGCCGACGCATGCAGCGCGGCGGCGGCTTTGTCCGAGGTCGGCTGACCGGCAGCCAGATCGACCATTTGCGTCTGGGTCAGCACGCCGTCGTGGTAGTCGAACACCGCGACCTGCGCGCTCATTTCCATGGTCAGCCAGGCATGCTTGCCGTCGGCACTGAACAACAGATGACGCGGGCCACTGCCGGCCGGCAGGCTCACCGAAGCGGTTTTCGCCGGGGTCAGCGGCAAGTCCGGATTGGCCTTCGGGTCGAACTGGTAGATGAAGACCTTGTCCGCCCCGAGGTCGTTGGAGAACACGTAACGACCATCCGGCGAGGACACCGTCGAGTGTACGTGGTTCGAGGCCTGACGCTCGGGATTGACCCGGCTCGCCGGGTGCGCGCTCATCTGCACCACCGGTTTGAGTTTGCCATCGGCGCCGACCGGCAACACCGCGAGGGTGCCGCCTGGATCTTCGACCACCGAATAGTTGCTGACGAACAGATGGCTGGCATCGCCGCTGAGGCTCGAATGGGTCGGCTCGTTGCCCAGGCTCTGCACTTGATTGATCAGAGTCAGGGCGTGGGTCTTCGGATCAATCGAATAGCTGCTGACGCGGCCGACCGGATCTTTCTGGCCAGGGCCGTTTTCGTTGACCACGAACAGCCGATGCTGGTCTTTGGACAGGGTCAGCCACGACGGGTTTTCGCTCTTCACCACTTGCAGCGGCTTGGCGTCGATCTGCCCGGTGGCGCTATCGAAATTCATTCGATAGATGCCCTGGCTGGTGCCGGCGGTGTAGGAGCCCACCAGCAATTGATAAGTCTCGGCGCTGGCACTGGACAGGCCCATCGCACCGACGCTGCCGGCCATCAGCAGCGGCCAGAATTTACGCATGTTCATTGATCATCTTCCTCGTCGTCGCTGCTGCTGACTACATCACCAAGGCAGACCAGACGGTGCTCGCCGGTGGTCTTGGTATCGCTGGCATAGCCAATGATCAGCCAGCTCTGCAGATCTTCATCAAACGTCGCCGCCGTAACCTGCGCCGGGGTGAACTCCCAATGCTTGGCCGTGCGGCCATCGATGCATTCGATGTGCAGGTTGTCGTCTTCGTCGAGGGCGAATTCGAAGGCGTGCAAGCCATCGATTTCGACCATGCCGCAGTGTTCGAGGGCGTTGAGAAGGGTTTGGGCAGTCATGGCAAACAGTCTTTCTTAGGGGGAAAGGGCCAATGATAGCTCAATGTGATCCAGAGGCCTTATGGGAACCCTTGTGGGAGCGAGCCTGCTCGCGAATGCGGTGTGTCAGGCCATGAAAGGCTGACTGAAAGAATGCATTCGCGAGCGGGCTCGCTCCCACAGGGATATTGGCTGGCGGTTACAACGCGTCGCGCGAGGGCTTGCCGTCTACCAACCGCTGGATACGCAACGGGTTGGCGTTTTTCAGCGGTTCCGGCAGCAAGAAATCCGGGTAGTTCTGGAAGCACACCGGGCGCAGGAACCGGTCGATCGCCAGCGTCCCCACCGACGTTCCGCGCGCATCGGATGTCGCCGGATACGGCCCGCCATGCACCATTGAATCACACACTTCCACACCCGTCGGATAACCATTGAGCAGGATCCGCCCGACTTTCTGTTCGAGCAGTGGAGTCAGCTCCGGGAAACGTTCGAAGTCGGCGTGTTCGCCGATCATCGTCGCTGTCAGTTGCCCGTGCAGGCCCTGCAACGCCGCGCTCAGCTCGGCCTTGTCCGCTACTTCGACGATCACCGTGGTCGGGCCGAACACTTCTTCCTGCAGCACTTCATCGCCGTTGATCAACAGGCTGACATCGGCCTTGAACAATTGCGGCTGCGCCTGATTACCCTGCTGCGGCTGGCCCGCCAAGTGCTCGATCCCGGAATGCGTCAAGAGTTTCTGCAAGCCTTTGCCATAGCTGCCGAGAGTGCCGGCGTTGAGCATGGTCTGCGCCGGTTGGTCGCCAATCAGCCCGGCGACTTGCTGGACGAAGGCGCTGAACAGCGGCGAACGAATACCAATGACCAAACCCGGATTGGTGCAGAACTGGCCGCAGCCCTGCACCACCGACGCGGTCAGGTCGCGAGCGATGGTTTCCGAGCGCTCAGCCAAGGCTTGCGGCAGAACGATCACCGGGTTGATGCTCGACATTTCGGCGAACACCGGGATCGGTTGCGGCCGCGCCGCTGCCATGTCGCACAGTGCCCGACCGCCCTTCAGCGAACCGGTGAAACCAACTGCCTGAATCGCCGGATGCTTGACCAGCCATTCGCCGACGCCACCGCCGTAAATCATGTTGAACACACCGGCAGGCATCGCGGTTTTTTCTGCCGCGCGAATCAGTGCATCAGCGACCCGTTCAGCGGTTGCCATGTGGCCGCTGTGGGCCTTGAACACCACCGGGCAACCGGCGGCCAGCGCCGCAGCGGTATCGCCACCGGCCGTGGAGAACGCCAACGGAAAGTTGCTCGCTCCGAACACCGCCACTGGGCCGAGGCCGATGCGATACTGGCGCAGATCCGGGCGCGGCAACGGCTGGCGATCGGGCAATGGCAGATCGATTCGCGCGCCGTAGAAATCACCGCGCCGCAGGACTTTAGCAAACAGGCGCATCTGCCCGCTGGTGCGCCCGCGCTCGCCCTGAATCCGCCCCGCCGGCAGCGCAGTTTCGCGGCACACCAGCGCAACGAAATCATCACCCAAGGCATCCAGTTCATCGGCAATCGCGTCGAGAAATTGCGCGCGGCGTTCGGCGCTGAGGCTGCGATAAGCCGGGTACGCTGCGGCGGCGGCTTTGGCGGCGGCATCGACTTCGGCTTCAGTCGCTTGAATGAAATCGTACGGCAGGTGTTCGCCAGTAGTCGCGTCGACGCTTTGCAGTTTGACGTTGCCTGCTGCGCTGCGCTGTCCGCCGATGTAGTTGTGGCCAAGAATCTGAGTCATGGGAGCTCCTTAAAGGGTGCCAATGCTGTCCGGTTGAAAAGCCGCTGCTGCCGGGGCGATGCCGTTGACCAGCGGTGCGCCGAATTCGGCCTGGCTGATTTCAAACTGGTCGCCCGGTTGGGTGCGGATGCCATCGGCAAACGACAGGGTCGCGGTGCCGAAAAAATGGATGTGCACGTCGCCGGGACGCAGGAACTGGCGGTATTTGAAGTGGTGGTATTCGAGGTTGGCAAGGCTGTGGCACATGTTGGCCTCACCGCTGAGGAATTCGTTCTGCCACAGCACTTCGCCGTCACGCAGGATGCGGCTGGTGCCAGCCAGATGCTGCGGCAATTCGCCGGTGCGCAGTTCCGGGCCGTAGCTGCAACTGCGCAGTTTCGAGTGGGCCAGGTACAGGTAGTTCTTGCGTTCCATGACGTGGTCGGAGAATTCGTTGCCCACTGCGAAACCGAGGCGATACGGTTTGCCGTCGTGGCTGATAACGTAAAGCCCGGCCATTTCCGGTTCCTCGCCGGCGTCTTCGGCAAACGGTGGCAACGGGAACGCTTCGCCCGGACGCACGACGATGCTGCCGTCGCCCTTGTAGAACCATTCCGGCTGCACGCCCGCCTGCCCCGCCGCTGGCTTGCCACCCTCCACGCCCCATTTGAAGATGCGCATGGTGTCGGTCATTTGCGCTTCGTCGCCGGCCTGCTGGTGCATCTTGTCCCGCGCCGAGGCGCTACCCAGGTGCGTCAGGCCGGTACCGCTGACCAGCAGGTGCGCCGGGTCCGGGTGATCGAGCGGCGGCAGGATGCGCCGGTCTTTGAGCAACTGCGCATAGTCATGACTGATGCCGAGGCCGTGGGTTTGTACTTGCTGCTCCAGAGTGCTGCGGGCTTCGATGGCGGCCAGCGCGAGATCGCGTACGCTGCGGGCGTCCTGCACTTCGCGTATCAGCCCGTTGTCGACCACGCCGACGCGGCGCTCGCCGTCATTCAATTCGAATTGAACCAGATGCATTTTTTTCTCCTATTCCCTCAAAAACACCGCCGTTCCTCTGTGGGAGCGAGCCTGCTCGCGAAAGCGGTGTGTCAGTCACCCACAATGTTGAATGTGATGGCCTCTTCGCGAGCAGGCTCGCTCCCACAGGGGCCAGCGTTGTCCAGTCAGGTACGGGTAGCACCGCGTGCACTGGCGGCGAACTGCTCCACCGGTAGCACGTGTTTACGCTCAAGCACCCGGTAGACGATTGCTGTAAGAATCAAACCGAACACCATCACCCCACTGAGGAAATACAGACCCGAAGCCAGATTCCCGGTGTATTCCTTCAACGCACCAATCACGAACGGCCCGATGTAGCCGCCGAGGTTGCCCACCGAGTTGATCAAGGCGATCCCCGCCGCCGCACTCGCACCAGCAAAGAACCGCCCGGGCAAGGTCCAGAACACTGCCGTGCAGGAGAACAGCGCGAACGCCACCAGGCACAGCGCCGCCAGTTGCGCCACCGACAGGGTCAGCCACGCGCTGAAGAACAGGCCCAGCGCACCCAGCACATAAAGCACCGCCAGATGGCCGTAGCGGTCATTCATGCGGTCAGAACTGCGCGGCACGATCAGCAGGCCGACGATGCCAAAGATGTACGGCACCGCCGAGACGAAACCGGTCACCAGATCGCTGCCGCCGAACTGTTTGATCAGCGTCGGCAGCCACAGGCCGAGGCCATAAATGCTCAGGGTCACCGGCAGGTAGAACAGCGCCAGCAGCAACACACGTTTGTCCTTGAGTGCATGCAGCGGGTTGCCGTGACGGGTCTGGCCGTATTCCTGAAGATCCTTTTTCAGTTCGCCGGTCAGCCAGTCTTTCTCGGCCTGGTCCATCCACTTCACGTTTTGCGGGCCATCGGGCAGCCAGCGCAGGACCGGCCAGGTCAGCAGGATCGCCGGGGTGCCGATGACGATGAACAGCCACTGCCAGCCGTGCAGACCGAGGATGCCGTCCATGCCCAGCAAGCCGCCGGACACCGGGCCGGTGATCATCATCGCGATGGGTTGGGAGAGGATGAACAGGCCAAGGATCTTGCCGCGATGGCGCACCGGGAACCATTGGGTGATGTAGTAGAGAACGCCGGGGAAGAACCCCGCCTCCGCCGCGCCGAGCAGAAAACGCATGACGTAGAAACTGTGCGGGCCCTGGACGAACGCCATGCCGATGGTGATCGCGCCCCAGGTGATCATGATCCGCGCGAACCAGCGCCGCGCACCGAAGCGTTCGAGCATCAGGTTGCTGGGGATTTCGAGAAGAAAGTAGCCGATGAAAAACAGCCCGGCACCGAGACCGTAGGCCGCGTCACCGATACCGATGTCGGCGCCCATGTGCAGCTTGGCGAAGCCGACGGCGGAGCGATCCACATAGGCGATCAGGTACAGCAGGATCAGGAAGGGAATCAGTTTCAGCGTGATGCGGCGAACAAGCCGCAGTTCCTGGCTCATGGGATCGGTCTCCGATTGTTGTTTTTATAGAACCTCGGGGGACGCCTCTCGCGGAAAACCGCCAGGGCCGATCCCTCCGTCGAAAACGACTATATAGTAATACTAATTACCCAACAACACTTCCAAAGCGGCGATTTTGCGCTTATGTTTAGCCATGGCTCGCAAACAATAGTCTTACAATAAGAGAATCGATCATGTCTGAGAAGAAACCCACCCTGCGCTCGGCCCAATGGTTTGGCACTGCCGACAAGAACGGCTTCATGTACCGCAGCTGGATGAAGAATCAGGGCATCGCCGACCACCAGTTTCATGGCAAACCGATCATTGGCATCTGCAACACCTGGTCGGAACTGACCCCGTGCAACGCGCATTTCCGCCAGATTGCGGAGCACGTCAAACGCGGGGTAATCGAGGCCGGTGGCTTTCCGGTGGAATTCCCGGTGTTCTCCAATGGCGAGTCAAACCTGCGCCCCACCGCCATGCTCACCCGCAACCTGGCGAGCATGGACGTCGAAGAGGCGATTCGCGGCAACCCGATTGACGGCGTGGTGCTGCTGACCGGCTGCGACAAAACCACCCCGGCGCTGCTGATGGGCGCGGCGAGTTGCGACGTGCCGGCGATCGTCGTCACCGGTGGGCCGATGCTCAATGGCAAGCACAAGGGCAAGGACATCGGTTCCGGCACCGTGGTCTGGCAGCTCAGCGAGCAGGTCAAGGCCGGCACCATCACCATTGACGATTTCCTTGCAGCCGAGGGCGGCATGTCACGCTCGGCGGGCACCTGCAACACCATGGGCACCGCGTCGACCATGGCCTGCATGGCCGAAGCACTGGGCACGTCGTTGCCGCACAACGCAGCGATTCCGGCAGTCGATGCGCGGCGTTATGTGTTGGCGCACATGTCCGGCATGCGTGCGGTGGAGATGGTGCGCGAAGACTTGCGCCTGTCGAAGATCCTGACCAGGGAAGCCTTTGAAAACGCCATTCGGGTCAACGCGGCTATTGGCGGTTCGACCAACGCGGTGATTCACCTGAAAGCCATCGCCGGTCGCATCGGTGTCGAGCTCGATCTGGACGACTGGACCCGCATCGGGCGCGGCATGCCGACCATCGTCGACCTGCAACCGTCCGGGCGTTTCCTGATGGAAGAGTTTTATTACGCTGGCGGCTTGCCGGCGGTACTGCGGCGTCTCGGCGAGGCCAATCTGATCCCCAATCCGGATGCCCTCACCGTCAACGGTAAATCGCTGGGCGAAAACACCAAGGACGCGCCGATTTATGGCGAGGACGAAGTGATCCGTACCCTTGACAATCCGATCCGCGCTGACGGCGGTATCTGCGTGCTGCGCGGCAACCTGGCGCCGCTCGGTGCGGTGCTCAAGCCGTCCGCCGCTACGCCTGAGCTGATGCAGCATCGCGGTCGCGCGGTGGTCTTCGAGAACTTCGACATGTACAAGGCGCGGATCAATGATCCGGAACTGGATGTCGACAAAGATTCGATTCTGGTGATGAAGAATTGCGGGCCGAAGGGTTATCCGGGCATGGCCGAGGTGGGCAACATGGGCTTGCCGGCCAAGCTGCTGGCGCAAGGCGTGACCGACATGGTGCGCATCTCCGATGCGCGAATGAGTGGCACCGCGTATGGCACGGTGGTGTTGCACGTTGCCCCGGAAGCGGCGGCCGGCGGGCCGTTGGCGGTGGTGCAGGAAGGCGACTGGATCGAGCTGGATTGCGCCAGCGGGCGTTTGCATCTGGACATTCCGGATGCCGAACTGGCGGCGCGCATGGCCGATCTGCAGCCACCGCAGCAGCTACTGGTCGGCGGCTATCGTCAGCTGTACATCGACCATGTGCTGCAGGCGGATCAGGGTTGTGATTTCGACTTCCTCGTTGGTTGTCGAGGTGCGGAAGTCCCGCGTCATTCTCATTAACAGCAAAATCTTTCAGGCCTGAATCCAACCACTGTGGCGAGGGAGCTTGCTCCCGCTCGGCTGCGTAGCAGTCGCAAATCAGCATTAGCGGTATCACAGGAGAACCGCATATACCGGTTTTGGGGCCGCTGCGCAGCCCAGCGGGAGCAAGCTCCCTCGCCACAGGGTGTTCGCAGATTTCAGGCCTGATGATTGCGCCGCACGCCTGCTATGATGCGCGGCACCTCCATCGCTCAGGATCGCGCCGTTCCCCATGGATTACCGCAAACCTTCCGACCGTAAAAGCATGCACTCGCGCATTGTCCAGGAACTGGGCATGCAGATCGTCTCCGGACGCTTTTTGCCCGACGACAAACTGCCCGCCGAAGCGCTGTTGTGCGAGGAATACGCGGTGAGTCGGCCGGTGTTGCGCGAAGCCACGCGGGTGCTGGTGGCCAAGGGGCTGGTGTATTCCAAACCGCGGGTCGGCACGGTGGTCAAGGCGCGCCGCGAGTGGCACATGCTCGACCCGGACGTGCTGCACTGGCTGATGCAAAGCAGCCCGCAGAATGAATTCTTCAATGTGCTGACCAGCGTGCGCAGCATCATCGAACCGGCCGCTGCCGCCCTCGCCGCCCAGCATGCGACCGAGGCCGACATCGCCGCCATCGGCGAGGCCTATCAACGCATGGAAGCCGCGCCGACCCCGGAAGCCTTGTTGCAACCGGATCTGGACTTCCACAGCCGCATCGCTGACGCGACCCACAACGATCTGCTGGCGAACCTGTGCAACATGCTTTCGGTGGCGATTGCCGAGGCGCTGAAGCATTCGAATCAACGGCCGAATCTGCATGAACTCGCGCTGCCGAGGCACAAGGCGATTCTTACGGCGATCGAGAACCGTGATGCGCTGGGTGCAAGGCATGCGACGCTAGTGCAGCTGGACGATGCGCGCAGTGCGTTGAGCGCTGTGCTCGGCACCGAGCTCTCTTGAAGCAAAGTCAAAAGATCGTAGCCTTCGGCAGCTCCTACAGGGATTGAGATTACTGATGTACCTGGCCTCCTGTAGGAGCTGCCGAAGGCTGCGATCTTTTGATCTTTACCAACAAAAAAGCCGCAACCCTCGAGTTGCGGCTTTGTCGTTTCAGGCATCCGGATCAGTGGGCGAACAGCGAGTTGCCCTTCTGCCCCGCCAGCTTCTCCGGCTTGATCAGGAACTTCGCCAGCGCCGGTAGCAGCCACAGCGCACCGAACATGTTCCACAGCAACATGAAGGTCAGCATCAGGCCCATGTCGGCCTGGAACTTGATCGCCGAGAAGATCCAGGTGCACACGCCAATCGCCAGGCACAAACCGGTGAACAACACCGCTTTACCGGTGGATTTCAGGGTCTGGTAATAGGCTTCCTGCAACGGCAGACCGGCGCGCAGGAAACTCTCCAGACGGCTGTAGATGTAGATGCCGTAGTCCACGCCGATGCCCACGCCCAGCGCCACCACCGGCAGGGTCGCGACTTTGACGCCGATGCCCATGAACGCCATCAGCGCGTTACCCAGCACCGAGGTCAGCACCAGCGGCAGGACGATGCACAGGGTCGCCGCCCATGAACGGAAGGTGATCATGCACATCACCGCGACGCAGATGTACACGAGGATCAGGATGGTCAGCTCGGCCTGTTTGATCACCTCGTTGGTGGCGGCTTCGATGCCGGCGTTACCGGCGGCGAGGATGAATTCCAGGCCGTCCTTGTTGTTGGCCTTGGCGAATTCCTGCACCGCGTGTACCGCGCGGTCGAGGGTTTCGGCCTTGTGGTCGTTTAGGAAGATCAGCACCGGCGCCAGCGAACAGCTGTTGTTGTACAGGCCGTCGGCGCGGGCGATCGAGTTGTTCAGCACATCCGGGTTGCGCGACAGGGTTTCCCATTTCAGGTTGCCCTCGTTCATGCCCTTGATCATCTGCTTGGACACGGTCACCAGCGAGATCGCCGACTGCACGCCCTCGGTGTTCTGCATCTTCCACATCAGCTCATCGATCGGCGCCATCGCTTCGTAGCGCGAGCAACCTTCGGTGGCGGTCTTGACCATCACCACCAGCACGTCGGAACTGGTGGAGTAGTTGTTGATGATGAAGTTGTTGTCCTTGTTGTAGCGCGAGTCCGGACGCAGTTCCGGCGCGCCCTGGTCGAGGTCGCCGATTTTCAGGTTCTGGCTGTACCAGAGGCCGCCACCGAAGGCGATCAGCGCCAGAGCGATGGAGATCGGTGCGACTTTCGGGCTGGCGAAGTTCGACAGGAAGCGCCAGAACGGATGTTCGCGATTCGCGTCCTTCTTGCTCTTGGCGATGGCGCGCTTGCTGATGCCGACATAGGAAATCGCTACCGGCAGCAGGATCAGGTTGGTGAACACGATCACCGCCACACCGATGGAGGCGCCAATTGCGAGTTCGCGGATCACGCCGATGTCGATGATCAGCAGAGTGATGAAGCCGACGGCGTCGGCGAGAATCGCGATCATCCCCGGCAGGAACAGTTGCCGGAAGGTACGCCGCGCCGCGGTCAGAGCGTTGTCCGCTTCACTCGATTGCAGGGCGATACCGTTGATCTTCTGCACGCCGTGGGAAATGCCGATGGCGAAGATCAGGAACGGCACCAGCATCGAATACGGATCCAGCCCGAAACCGAAGAAGTGCATCAGCCCGAGCTGCCAGACCACCGCCACCAGCGTGGTGCTCAACACCGCGACGGTGCTGCGCAGGCAGTTGGTGAACCACAGCAGCAGGATCAGGGTGATGACGAAAGCGATGCCGAAGAACATCACCACCATCACCAGCCCGTCGATCAGGTCACCGACCTTCTTGGCGAAACCGACGATGTGGATCTTGACGTTGGGGTTCTGCGCTTCGAACTTGTTGCGGATCTTGTCTTCGAGTTCATGGGAGAACTGGCGGTAGTCCAGCGCCAGCAGCTTGCCCTGATCCTGCGGGTCCGGGTAGGACTCCAGCAGCGGGATGTCGACGATGCTCGACTTGAAGTCGTTGGATACCAGCCGCCCGACCTGCCCCGACTTGAGCACGTTGTTGCGCAGCATGTCGAGGCTGTCCGGCGAGCCGTCGTAGCTCTGCGGAATCACTTCACCGCCGGCAAAGCCCTCTTCGGTCACTTCGGTCCAGCGTACGCTCGGGCTCCACAGTGACTTGAGGCCGGAACGGTCGACGCCGGAGATGTAGAACACCTCGTCGTTGATCTGGCGCAGGGTCTCCATGTACTCCCTGGAGAAGATGTCGCCGTCCTTGGCTTCCACCGAAATGCGCACGGTGTTGCCCAGGTTCGCCAGATCGTTGCGGTGCTCCATCATCTTCTCGATGAACGGATGCTTGAGCGGGATCATTTTTTCGAAACTGGTGGAAGGGCGAATCAGCGTGGCCTGCCAGAACAGAAAAATGCTGACAACCAGGCAGATCAGGATCACGGCCGGGCGGTTGTTGAAAATCAGACGTTCGAGGAGCGTCGCTTTGTCCTGCTGAGGAGTGATCAAGGAAGTCATAGCCCCGCCTTCTTATTATTGATCTCGGCGCCGTTGGGCTGCGTGGTGTGCACGCCGCCCTGCCCGGTCAGAATCAGATTGCCGTCGCCGGCCGCAGTGACCGAGGACAGCGAGATGCGGTCCGGGCGGTTGAACACGCTGAAGGTTTCGCCGTTGTCGCTGCTGCTGATCACCGAGCCGCCGTTGCCGACGATCACGATCGAGCCGTCGGCAAGCAGCGTGGCGCCGGACAGGCCGAATTCCAGCGCACCGCGCGCGGCCTTGAGTTCGACCTGCTGCCAGGTGCTGCCGAAGTCGCTGGAGCGGTAGAGGTTGCCGCGCAGGCCGTAGGCCAACAGGGTTTGCGCTTGCGCGGTGCCGATCACGCCGAACAGCGAGCCTTGATACGGGCCCTGGAGTTTTTCCCAGGTCTGGCCCCAGTCCGGGGAACGGAACATGCTGCCCTGCTCGCCGACGATGAACAGCCCGGCGTCCTTGACCGCCGCGATGGCGTTGAGGTGGAACTGATCCTGGTTGTCGAGGCGGTCGCTGACGTCTTGCCAGTTCTTGCCGCCGTCGGTGGTTTCCAGCAGTGCGCCGTAAGCGCCGACCGCAACACCGTGGTTGACGTCCTGGAACCAGACGTCGAGCAGCGGCGCTTCGCGCTTGAGGTCTTCGAACTGTTTGCTCCAGGTCAGGCCGCCGTCTTCGCTGGCAAGGATCTGCGCGTCGTGGCCGACCGCCCAGCCGTGCTTGTCGTCGGCGAAATACACCGCCGTCAGCAGTTGCCGGGTCGGCACCTTGGCCTGGGTCCAGGTCTTGCCCTGGTCATCGGAATAGAGAATGTGCCCGCGATCACCCACCGCCACCAAGCGGGTACCGGCGTGGACAACATCGAGTATCAGGCTTTTGGCGGCTTTGGCCGATTCGGTGGAATACACCCCGTCGGCGGGCGCTTCGGCGGCCAGCACGGGTGCCGACAAGGCAGCACAGCCCAGCAGTGTAAGGGCTGTGGCCAGCAACGCGGTGTTGCGAAACGCCGGCGGGCGGCAACGACTCATAGACCTTCCCCTATTTATTATTGTTAGGCCATTGGGCCTTAGGGCGCCGCAAGGGTGCTCGTGGTGACTGACAGGTCACAAGCATAGCCGTGAAACCCGCAGTCCAGAGCGCCTTGGGAAGCTGGCTCATCCTATCGGGCTTTGGAAACGTCTGACAATCGGCGCCACGTTATCTTTTGTTAACCGAAAGCGGCCCCTGTAACGAATGAATTTCCCTGTGGGAGCGAGCCTGCTCGCGAAGATGCCCTTGCAGTCGCCATCTTCATCGGCTGACCCACCGCATTCGCGAGCAGGCTCGCTCCCAAAGGGGTTAATGATGTTTGGGGGAATTGTGGTGGCGGATGAATGCGCTGCCATTCGCCGGATCGATCCGGCAAATCTTGCGTGGGGGACTTGCACGATCGGTATTATGGTATACCATCAGACGCAAAGACACTCTCAATCCCCCTACGGAGCAGCTCATGAGTTTCGAAATTCGCAAGATCGTCAGCTATGTCGAAGAAACCTTCATCGAAGGTGGCAAGGCCACTGACAAGCCAGTGACCATGGTTGGCCTGGCCGTGGTGATGAAGAACCCGTGGGTCGGCAACGGCTTCGTCGAGGATCTGAAACCGCAGATCCGCGCCAACTGCTCCGACCTCGGCGCCATGATGGTCGAGCGTCTGGTGAGCATCATCGGCGGTGCCGAGAAGATCGAGGCGTACGGCAAAGCGGCAGTGGTCGGCGCCGACGGCGAGATCGAACACGCCTCGGCGGTGATCCACACCCTGCGCTTCGGCAACCACTACCGCGAGGCGGTCAAAGCTAAGAGCTACCTGAGCTTCACCAACAAGCGCGGCGGCCCGGGCACTTCGATCCAGATCCCGATGATGCACAAGGACGACGAAGGGCTGCGTTCGCACTACATCACCCTGGAAATGCAGATCGAAGACGCGCCGCGTGCCGACGAAATCGTCGTGGTGCTGGGTTGCGCCGACGGTGGCCGCCTGCACCCGCGCATCGGCAACCGCTACATCGATCTGGAAGAACTGGCCGCCGAAAAAGCCCAGTAATCACAATAAAAGGCATTGCAGGAGCGCTCCATGATTCGGCTCACCGCTGAACTCACCCCGGCTGGCACCAGTTACCTGGCGACCGGCCAAGGCCAGCCCGTGGTCTTGATCCACGGCGTGGGCCTGAACAAAGAAATGTGGGGCGGCCAGATCGTTGGCCTGTCTGCCCAATACCGGGTGATCGCCTACGACATGCTCGGCCATGGCGCCAGCCCGCGCCCGGCCAGCGGCACCGGCCTGCTCGGTTATGCCGATCAGTTGCTGGAGCTGCTCGATCACCTGAATCTGCTCCAGGCAGCGGTGATCGGTTTCTCCATGGGCGGGCTGGTGGCGCGGGCATTTGCCCTGCATTACCCGCAGCGCCTGCAAAGTCTGGTGGTGTTGAACAGCGTGTTCAACCGCAGCGAAGAGCAACGCGCCGGGGTTATCGCCCGTACCGCGCAGGCCGCTGAACACGGGCCGGATGCCAACGCCGAAGCGGCGCTGTCACGCTGGTTCAGCCGTGAATATCAGGCGGCCAACCCGGCGCAGATCGCAGCTATTCGTCAGACCCTGGCCGGCAACGACCCGCAGGGTTACCTGACCACCTACGAATTGTTCGCCACGCAGGACATGTACCGCGCCGACGACCTCGGCAGCATCCAGGCGCCGACGCTGATCGCCACCGGCGAACTCGACCCCGGCTCCACCCCGGAAATGGCCGAGCAACTGGCCCGGCGCATTCCCGGTGCGAAGGTTGCGGTGCTGCCCGAGCAACGGCATATGATGCCGGTAGAGTCGCCGCGCCTGGTCAACCAGACGCTGCTGGAATTTCTCGACGACGCACACTCCCGACAAAACCATATAAAGGGGATCGTTGCATGACACTCGCACGCTTCCAGATGTGCATCGGCGGAGAATGGGTCGACGCCCTCTCCGGCAAGACTTTCGAAAGCCTCAACCCGGCCAGCGCGCAAGCCTGGGCCGAACTGCCTGACGCCGGTGAAGCCGACGTCGAACGCGCCGTGCAAGCGGCGCAGACGGCTTTCGACAGCCCGGCCTGGCGCGGCCTCACCGCCACCGCACGCGGCAAACTGCTGCGCCGTCTCGGCGACCTGATCGCAGAAAACAAGGAACAACTGGCGCAGCTGGAAAGCCGCGACAACGGCAAACTGATCCGCGAAACCCGTGGTCAGGTCGGCTATCTGCCGGAGTTCTTCCACTACACCGCAGGCCTGGCCGACAAGCTCGAAGGCGGCACCCTGCCGCTGGATAAGCCCGACCTGTTTGCCTACACCGTGCACGAGGCGATGGGTGTGGTCGCCGCGATCATTCCGTGGAACAGCCCGCTGTACCTGACCGCGATCAAACTGGCCCCGGCCCTCGCCGCCGGCAACACCATTGTGATCAAGCCGTCCGAGCACGCCTCGGCAACCATCCTTGAGCTGGCACGTCTGGCCCTCGAAGCCGGGATTCCGCCGGGTGTGGTCAATGTTGTCACCGGTTACGGGCCGAGCACCGGCGCCGCCCTCACCCGCCATCCGCTGATCCGCAAGATCGCCTTCACCGGCGGCGCGGCCACGGCCCGGCACGTGGTGCGCAGCAGCGCCGAAAACTTCGCCAAGCTGTCGCTGGAACTCGGCGGCAAATCGCCGAACATCATCTTCGCCGACGCCGATCTGGACAGCGCGATCAACGGCGCCATCGCCGGGATCTACGCCGCCTCGGGCCAGAGCTGCGTATCCGGCTCACGCCTGCTGGTGCAGGACGAAATCTACGAAGAGTTCGTCAACCGCCTGGTCGAACGTGCCCAGCGCATCCGTATCGGCAACCCGCAGGAAGACCACAGCGAAATGGGTCCGATGGCCACCGCGCAGCAATTGGCGGTGGTCGAAGGTCTGGTGGCTGACGCTATTGCTGAAGGCGCGCGGTTGCGCACCGGCGGCAAGCGACCCACCGATCTGGGTGACGGCTGGTTCTACGAGCCGACGCTGTTCGAGTGCGACCGCAACTCGATGAAGATCATGCAGGAAGAAGTCTTCGGCCCGGTGGCATCGGTGATTCGCTTCAAAGATGAGGCCGAAGCGCTGGCGATCGCCAACGACTCGCAATTCGGCCTCGCCGCCGGCATCTGGACCCGCGATCTGGGTCGCGCCCATCGCCTGGCGCGGGATGTGCGTTCGGGAATCATCTGGGTCAACACCTACCGCGCGGTGTCGGCGATGGCGCCGATCGGCGGCTTCAAGAACAGTGGCTATGGACGCGAAAGCGGCATCGATTCGGTGCTGGCCTACACCGAATTGAAAACGGTGTGGATCAATCTCTCTCAGGCGCCGATGCCTGATCCGTTTGTGATGCGCTAGGAGTCCTGCGACATGATCGAACCCGGCATTTACAAAGACGTCATGAGCTCGTTTCCGTCCGGGGTCACGGTGGTCACCACCCTCGACCCGGAGGGCGCCATCGTCGGCATCACCGCCAGCGCCTTCAGTGCGCTGTCGATTGATCCGGCGCTGGTGCTGTTCTGCCCCAACTACGCTTCCGACACCTACCCGGTGCTGCGCGACAGCAAGAAATTCGCGATCCATTTGCTGTCCGCCGACCAGACCGCCGAGGCCTACGCCTTCGCCGGTAAAGGCAAGGACAAGGCTAACGGCATCGAATGGCATTTGAGCGAACTGGGTAACCCGATCCTCGCCAAGGCCACGGCGATCATCGAGTGTCAGTTGTGGCGTGAATACGATGGTGGTGATCACGCGATCATTGTCGGCGCGGTGAAGAACCTGATCCTGCCCGAGCAACCGGTGACGCCGATGATTTATCACAAGGGCAAGCTCGGGCCGTTGCCACCCTTGGCCTGATGGATAAACACAATCCCTGTAGGAGCTGCCGCAGGCTGCGATCTTTTGACTTTGATTTTTACAAGCAAGATCAAAAGATCGCAGCCTGCGGCAGCTCTTACAGGGGGGAATTGGAGGCATGATGATTAACGAAAAGTACGAAAAAGGCCTGAAGATCCGCACCCAGGTGCTGGGCGAAGCCTATGTGCAGCGCTCGATCGAGAACGCCGACGACTTCACCCGCCCGCTGCAGGAAATGGTCACCGAATATTGCTGGGGCCATGTCTGGGGGCGCGAGGGTTTGTCGCTCAAGGAGCGCAGCATGATCAACCTGGCGATGATCTCGGCGCTCAACCGCCCGCACGAACTCAAGCTGCATGTGCGCGGCGCCTTGCGTAACGGCCTGAGTCGTGAGCAAATACGCGAAATTCTGCTTCAGGTCGGTATTTATTGCGGCGTCCCGGCAGCCGTGGACAGTTTCCGGCTCGCCCGTGAAGCCTTCGCCGAAGCCGACGCCGAGGCCTCCAGTTAACCCCTCGGCTGTTTAGATGCCCGTCTGGCATGGACAGCCAACTTCAAGAGCGGACCCCATGAAACGCCAGCCACTCGACGACAGCTTCAAGGTCAATCGCAACCCCGTTACCCTGCGCGAAATCGTGCTGGATAAACTGCGCAGCGCGATCATGAATTTCCAGCTCATGCCCGGCGATCGTCTGGTCGAACGCGATCTGTGCGATCGCCTCGGTGTCAGCCGCACATCGGTGCGCGAAGCCCTGCGTCACCTGGAGTCTGAAGGCCTGGTCGAGTTCGCCGATGCCAAAGGCCCACGGGTGGCGATCATCACCCTCGCCGATGCAGTCGACATCTATGAGCTGCGCTGCGTGCTCGAAGGCCTGATCGTCCAGCTGTTCACCCTGCGTGCCAAGGCCAAGGACATCAAGGCCCTGGAAAAAGCCCTCGACGAGAACCGCAAGGCGCTCAAGGACGGCGAACTGCAGCAGGTGATCGACTCGGTACAGGGCTTCTACGACGTGCTGCTCGAAGGCTCGGGCAACCACGTTGCGGCCACTCAATTGCGCCAGTTGCAGGCGCGCATCAGCTACCTGCGGGCGACCTCGGTGTCCCAGGAAAACCGGCGCGGCGCGAGTAACCACGAGATGGAAAAAATGGTTGAGGCGATCAAGAGCGGCGATCCACTGGCGGCGCATCAGGCCTGCGTCGATCACGTACGCGCGGCCGCCGCCGTGGCCCTCGACTACCTCAAGCGCAAACAGGAAGAGACCGGCGCCACGCCGAACATCACCCTGCCGATCGCGCTGAAAGAACCGCGCATAGGTCACTGACATGTTCAGCCCGAGCTTTTGCCCGAAATGCGGTGGCCCTGACCTCGGTCAGCAGGTACCGCCGGGCGATACGCACGAGCGCCTGATGTGCCGCGGTTGCGGCTACATCCACTACGTCAATCCGAAGATCATCGCCGGCTGCATCATCGAGCAGGACGGCAAATACCTCTTGTGCCAACGGGCGATCCCACCGCGCCCGGGCACCTGGACCCTGCCCGCCGGCTTCATGGAAAGCGGCGAAACCACCGAGCAGGCGGCGCTGCGTGAAGTCTGGGAAGAAAGCGGCGTGCGCGCGGAAATCGTCTCGCCGTATTCGATTTTCAGCGTGCCGAAGATCAGCGAGGTGTACATCATCTTCCGCGCCATCGCGCTGGAGATCACCGGGCAGTTCGGCCCTGAGACCATGGACTACAAGTTCTTCGCCCCCGAGGACATTCCGTGGGAGCAGATCTATTACCCGGCGATCCGGCAGATTCTCGAGCGCTATATCGAGGAGCGTCAGGCCGGGGTGTATGGGATCTACATGGGCAATGATGACAGCGGCAAGATCCACTTTATCCGCTGATCACATCCCACCCTGCCGGTGCCCCATATTCCCTCACACCCCAAAATCCCTGTAGGAGCTGCCGCAGGCTGCGATCTTTTGATCTTGTTTTTAGAATCAACATCAAAAGATCGCAGCCTGCGGCAGCTCCTACAGGGGTTACGGCGCCAGGCCCTCGACGATGATGATTTCTGCCCTCGCCCATTCCTCGCGATAACGTTTCGCCTTCTGATACGCCGCCGAGTGGTAGCACGCCAGCGCCTGCTCGTAGCTCTCGAATTCGATCACCACGCTACGCTGAGGAGTAGCCCTGCCCTCCAGCGCTTCGCTGCGTCCGCCCCGGGCCAGAAATTTCGCGCCGAACGCGGCGAAGGCTGCCGGTGCGCGCTGGGTGTATTGGCTGTAGTGCTCGGCATCGTCGACATCCACGTGGGCAATCCAGTACGCCTTCATAGTGACCTCTTTGTTGATTTTGTATTATGGTATACCAATATTATTTGCAACCAACCCTGAGAGTCCAGCATGGCCTTCAACAGCATCGAAGAAATCCTCGAAGATTATCGCCTCGGCAAAATGGTCCTGCTGGTCGATGACGAAGATCGGGAAAACGAAGGCGACCTGCTGCTGGCCGCCGACTGCTGCACGCCCGAGACCATCAGCTTCATGGCCCGTGAAGCGCGCGGGTTGATCTGCCTGACGTTGACCGACGAACACTGCCAACGCCTGGGCCTTGAGCAGATGGTGCCGAGCAATGGCAGCGTGTTCAGCACCGCGTTTACCGTGTCGATTGAAGCGGCGGTCGGCGTGACTACTGGCATTTCTGCGGCTGACCGCGCGCGGACGGTCGCGGCTGCCGTGGCCAAAGACGCCCGCGCCGAAGACCTCGTGCAGCCTGGGCACATCTTCCCGCTGCGCGCCAAGGAAGGCGGCGTGCTGACCCGCGCCGGCCACACCGAGGCTGGCTGCGACCTCGCCCGCCTCGCCGGTTTCACCCCGGCCTCGGTGATCGTCGAGGTGATGAACGACGACGGCACCATGGCCCGGCGTCCGGATCTGGAAATGTTCGCGCGCAAGCACGGGATCAAGATCGGCACCATCGCCGACCTGATCCACTATCGACTCAGCACCGAGCACACCATCGAACGTATCGGCGAACGCGAGCTGCCGACGGTGCATGGCACCTTCCGCTTGATCACTTTCGAAGATCGCATTGAGGGTGGCGTGCATATGGCGATGGTGATGGGCGATCTGCGCCGCGAGGAACCGACGCTGGTGCGCGTGCATGTGATCGATCCGCTGCGTGATCTGGTCGGCGCCGAGTACAGCGGGCCAAGCAACTGGACGCTGTGGGCGGCGTTGCAACGGGTCGCGGCGGAAGGTCATGGCGTTGTGGTGGTGCTGGCCAATCATGAATCGTCGCAGGCGTTGCTCGAGCGCGTGCCGCAATTGACTCAGCCGCCTAGGCAGTTCAGCCGTTCGCAATCGCGGATTTATTCGGAGGTGGGCACCGGGGCGCAGATTCTGCAGAACCTGGGGGTGGGCAAGCTGCGGCATCTGGGGCCGCCGCTCAAATATGCCGGGTTGACCGGGTATGACCTGGAGGTGGTGGAGAGCATCCCCTTCACCGAATAACTCCCAGACACAGGTGATTTCCTGTGGCGAGGGAGCTTGCTCCCGCTGGACTGCGCAGCAGGCCTCAGCTCTTTAGAAATGCCAGGGTCGCTTCGCAACCCAGCGGGAGCAAGCTCCCTCGCCACAATTCTTTACCTATCGAAAATCCTTCAGCGGTCAAAAAAACAGCTTCGCCAGATAACCGGTAAGGCAAAGTGCTTGCACAAAGTTTGGAATACCATAATATGATATTCCAT
Source organism: Pseudomonas sp. B21-051 (assembly GCF_024748795.1). NCBI lineage: Bacteria > Pseudomonadati > Pseudomonadota > Gammaproteobacteria > Pseudomonadales > Pseudomonadaceae > Pseudomonas > Pseudomonas sp. B21-051. Next base: position 2,552,468 of record NZ_CP087166.1, on the reverse strand, counting down.
AGACCGGACGATCTGAAAAACCGTCCTGCTACTGCTCCCGACAGGCGGGCAACAACGCAAAGCCCGCTCAAAAACACAACAATGAGGGCGTGAAAATGGTGTTGAACAAAGCTGCAACCGCAATATTTCTTGCGGGACTGCTGAGCGTGACCGGCCAGGCTGCAATGGCCGCCGAAAGCGTGAACTTCGTCAGCTGGGGCGGTAGCACCCAGGATGCGCAGAAACAGGCCTGGGCCGATCCGTTCAGCAAGGCCAGCGGCATCACCGTGGTGCAGGACGGCCCGACCGACTACGGCAAACTCAAGGCCATGGTCGAAAGCGGCAACGTGCAATGGGACGTGGTCGATGTCGAAGCCGATTTCGCCCTGCGCGCCGCCGCTGAAGGCCTGCTCGAACCCCTCGATTTCAAAGTCATCCAGCGCGACAAGATCGACCCGCGTTTCGTCAGCGACTACGGCGTCGGCTCGTTCTTCTTCTCCTTCGTCCTCGGCTACAACGAAGGCAAGCTCGGCGCTGCCAAGCCGCAAGACTGGACCGCGCTGTTCGACACCAAGACCTACCCCGGCAAACGCGCCCTGTACAAATGGCCGAGCCCCGGCGTGCTCGAACTGGCGCTGCTGGCCGACGGCGTAGCGGCTGACAAGCTCTACCCGCTGGATCTGGATCGCGCCTTCAAGAAACTCGACACCATCAAGAAAGACATCGTCTGGTGGGGCGGCGGCGCGCAGTCGCAGCAACTGCTGGCCTCCGGTGAAGCGAGCATGGGCCAGTTCTGGAACGGCCGGATTCACGCCCTGCAGGAAGACGGCGCACCCGTCGGTGTGAGCTGGAAACAGAACCTGGTCATGGCCGACATTCTGGTGATTCCAAAAGGCTCGAAAAACAAGGACGCGGCGATGAAGTTTCTGGCCAACGCCAGCAGTGCCAAAGGCCAGGCCGACTTCTCCAACCTGACCGCCTACGCCCCGGTCAACGTCGACAGCGTGGCGCGCCTGGACTCGGTGCTGGCCCCGAACCTGCCGACGGCTTACGCCAAGGATCAGATCACTCTTGATTTCGCGTACTGGGCCAAGAACGGTCAAGCCATCGCGACACGGTGGAACGAATGGCTGGTCAAATGAAAATGGCGGCCACTGCGCCCCGTCCTGCAACGGTGACCGGGAGCGCCACCGGCGTTGCTGGCTCGCCCTCCTCCCTCAGACAACGCTGGAAAGGTGCCGGCAATCTCACCCCGGCACTATTGTTCCTCGGTTTATTCTTCCTGGCGCCGTTGATTGGCCTGCTGTTGCGCGGCGTGCTCGAACCTACCCCGGGCCTTGGCAACTATGAACAACTGTTCGCCAACTCGGCGTATGCGCGGGTGCTGCTCAACACCTTCTCGGTGGCCGGGCTGGTGACGATTTTCAGCCTGTTGCTGGGCTTTCCACTGGCCTGGGCGATCACCCTGGTGCCGCGCGGCTGGGGCCGCTGGATCCTCAACATCGTACTGCTGTCGATGTGGACCAGCCTGCTCGCCCGCACCTATTCGTGGCTGGTATTGCTCCAGGCCTCGGGGGTGATCAACAAGGCTTTGATGGCGCTGGGCATCATCGATCAGCCGCTGGAAATGGTGCACAACCTGACCGGCGTGGTGATCGGGATGAGCTACATCATGATCCCGTTCATCGTCCTGCCGTTGCAGGCGACCATGCAGGCCATCGACCCGATGATTCTGCAGGCCGGTTCGATCTGCGGCGCCAGCCCGTGGACCAATTTCTTCCGGGTGTTCCTGCCGCTGTGCCGGCCGGGCCTGGCGTCTGGCGGGTTGATGGTGTTCGTGATGTCGCTCGGTTACTACGTCACCCCGGCGCTGCTCGGCGGGGCGCAGAACATGATGCTGCCGGAGTTCATCATTCAGCAGGTGCAATCGTTCCTCAACTGGGGCCTGGCCAGTGCCGGCGCCGCGTTGCTGATCGCGATCACGCTGGTGCTGTTCTACTTCTACCTGAAGCTTCAGCCGGAATCCCCGGTTGGCGCCAGCAACGCGAGGTAAGCCGAGATGCTCCTGACTCCCAATGCCATGAGCCGCCGGATGCGTTTCGGCTTGTATGCAACCACCGGGCTGATCGGTCTGTTCCTGCTGTTGCCGATCGTGTTCATCGTCCTGCTGTCGTTCGGCTCGTCGCAGTGGCTGGTGTTCCCGCCGCCGGGCTGGACGCTGAAATGGTACGGCCAGTTCTTCTCCAACGCCGACTGGATGAACGCTGCGGCAGCCAGCCTCAAGGTTGCCGTGCTGACCACGATCTGCGCCGTGGCCCTCGGTCTGCCAACCGCCTTTGCGTTGGTGCGCGGGCGTTTTCCCGGCCGGGAAATGCTCTACGGCCTGTTCACCCTGCCGATGATCGTGCCGCTGGTGATCATCGCCGTGGCGGTGTACGCGCTGTTTCTCAAGCTCGGTTACACCGGGACGATGTTTGCGTTCGTTGTCAGCCATGTGATCGTCGCGCTGCCGTTCACCATCATCTCGATCATCAACTCGCTGAAGCTGTTCGATCAGTCGATTGAAGACGCGGCGGTGATCTGCGGCGCCTCCCGCCTGCAAGCAGTGTTCAAGGTGACGTTCCCGGCGATCCGTCCGGGTATGGTCGCCGGCGCCCTCTTCGCCTTTCTGGTGTCGTGGGACGAAGTGGTGCTCAGCGTGATGATGGCCAGCCCGACCCTGCAAACCCTTCCCGTGAAAATGTGGACCACCCTGCGCCAGGACCTGACCCCGGTGATCGCCGTCGCTTCGACGCTGCTGATCGGCCTGTCGGTATTGGTCATGGTGATCGCCGCCGCGCTGCGCCGGCGCAACGAAATCAGCGCCTGAGCGCCCAGGAGTACGACATGAGTGCCGTGATCAAAGACGCATCCCAGCAGAACGACAAACCCCTGGTCAGCCTGCGCAATCTGAACAAGCACTACGGCGACTTTGCCGCCGTCGACAACATTTCGCTGGACATCAAGGACGGCGAGTTCCTGACCTTCCTCGGCTCCAGCGGCTCGGGCAAAAGCACCACGCTGTCGATGCTCGCCGGGTTCGAAACCCCCAGTAGCGGCGAGATCCTGGTCAACGGTCAGTCGCTGGTCAATGTGCCGCCGCACAAGCGCGACATCGGCATGGTGTTCCAGCGCTATTCGCTGTTCCCGCATCTGTCGGTGCGCGACAACATCGCCTTCCCGCTGGCGATCCGCAAACTCGCCGCCGCCGAGCGTGACAAACGCGTCGATGCGATGTTGAAACTGGTGCAGCTCGAACAATTCGCCCATCGCCGCCCTTCGCAACTCTCTGGCGGGCAACAGCAACGCGTTGCCATCGCCCGGGCGCTGGTCTACGAGCCACGCATTCTGCTGATGGACGAACCCCTCGGTGCGCTGGACAAAAAACTGCGTGAAGACTTGCAGGATGAACTGCGCCAGCTGCATCGGCGCCTGGGCATCACCATCGTCTACGTGACCCACGATCAGGAAGAAGCCATGCGCCTGTCGCAGCGCATTGCGATTTTCAGTCACGGCAAGATTGTTGGCCTGGGCAGCGGGTATGACCTGTATCAGAATCCGCCGAACGCGTTTGTCGCGTCGTTCCTCGGCAACTCGAACTTCCTCAAGCTCAAGGCGCAGGGCAATGCAGCGGCTTCGTTTGAAGGACAGTCATTGTCGATTCGTCTGACCGCTGGATTGCACACCGATCAGGATGTACTGCTGATGGTGCGCCCGGAAAAGGCGGTGGCGCTGAGTGTGCAACAGGCGAGCGACGAGCCGCTGGCAGCAGGTTGGAATGAGGTGTCGGCGCAGGTGGTGGAGGTGTTGTTTCTTGGCGAGAGCCAGACCTGCAGCGTGGTGACTTCGGGCGGTACTTCGATGACGGTGAAAGCGTTGTCCGCCGCCGGCATGCCGCTCAAGGCTGGCGACCCGGTGCGAGTGCGCTGGGCTACGGCGGACGCCTGTGTCTACACCGAATGGGCTGAAAGCGACCTCAACAAAGCCGCCGGTTCACACTGAGAATCCGTATAGGAGCTGCCGCAGGCTGCGATCTTTTGATTGTGCTTTTCAAAGATCAAAAGATCGCAGCCTGCGGCAGCTCCTACATGAGATTGCATTTCAACGGGGCCACTCAGTTGATCGGGGTGAATCCTTCGATCTCGTCCGGCCAGGCGGTGAGGATTTCGAAGCCTGTCTCGGTCACCGCGACCATATGTTCCCACTGCGCCGACAGCGAACCATCCTTGGTCAGCACCGTCCAGCCATCCGGCATGTTCTTCACATGGCGCTTGCCGGCATTGAGCATCGGCTCGACGGTGAAAATCATCCCCGCCTTGAGTTTCATGCCCTGATTGGGGAAACCGTAATGCAGGATCTGCGGCTCGTCGTGGTAAACCTTGCCGATGCCATGCCCGCAGTATTCACGCACCACACTGAAACCTTCTTTCTCCGCCAGGCTCTGGATCGCATGGCCGATGTCGCCCAATGTGGCGCCGGGGCGCACCATGCGGATACCCGCGCACATGGCGTCGTAAGTGGTGTTGATCAGGTGCTGCGCCTCAGGCGTCGTCTCGCCGACCACGTACATGCGGCTGGTGTCGCCGAACCAGCCATCCTTGAGCACCGCGATGTCGAGGTTGACGATGTCGCCGTCTTTCAGCGGTGTGCCCGACGGGATGCCGTGGCACACCACGTCGTTGACCGAAGCGCAGACGGTTTTCGGAAAACCGTGATAACCGACGTTGGCCGGAATCGCCTTCTGCACGTTGACGATGTAATCGTTGCACAACCGGTCCAGCTCATCGGTAGTCACCCCGGCCTTCACATGCGGCACCAGCATTGCCAGCACTTCGGCGGCGAGCTTGCCGGCAGCCCGCGACTGGGCGATTTCGGCGGGGGTATTGATCTTGATCTGGTTTCTCATGCGCTGACGGCTTCCTGAGTCAGTTGATGCAGATCCAGCCCGCCGTTCTGTTCGGCGCGGATCAGCAAGCGGCAAATGGCGCTGTGGTCGAGGTTGGGGTGCAGCTCGGCGAGCATGCCGATGCGCATCCAGTGCTCGGCCTGCGCGTTGATCGAGCGGCTGAGCGCGGTGCTGGAGATACGCAGGTTCTCGTGCATGTCTTCTGAAATCTTTACGATGCCCATATCCGAATCCGATACGAAGTGTATATGTAACGTATATTAGCCAACCCTCACGGACAATTGCAAATACACTCCGCAAACCTGCTGACATAACCCTGTAGGAGCTGCCGCAGGCTGCGATCTTTTGATCTTGCTTTTGTTTGTAAAAACCAAAATCAAAAGATCGCAGCCTGCGGCAGCTCCTACAGGGTTTGGTGTCGGTTTGGGGGAAACATGCCGAATTTCAGGCAAAAAAAAGCTGCCAGAAGAGGCAGCAAAAACTTTAAGAACACGCGATGTATTGGGGTCAGGATAGTCACCGGATAATGACAGAGTCATGACAGTCAACAATTCACCGAACCGCCCCTGCCCCGTCATCAGGATGTCATCAAGCGCATCGCAGAATCCTCGCAAACCGTCTTGAGCCTTCGACGGATGTTTGCAGGGATTCCCATGAAAGAAGACGCCTCGCTGTTTGCCGCTATCGACTTGGGCTCGAATGCGTTTCGCCTGATGATCGGCCAGTCGGTTCGCAGTCGAAAAGGCTTGATGATTCAGGAAGTCAAAACCCTGCGTGAACCGGTGCGACTGGCCGAAGGCTTCGACGGCGGTGCTCTGGACGAAATGGCACTGGATCGAGGTTGGCAGGCATTGGCGCGGTTCGGCAAGAAACTGCGCGGATTCGAGGCCGGCAAGGTGCGGGCAGTGGCAACCAGCGCGGTACGCGAGGCCGACAATGCGCAGTTGTTTCTGCACAGTGCCGAACGCCATCTGGGGTTTCGTATCGACGTCATTTCGGGCCATGAAGAGGCGCAACTGGTGTATGCCGGCGTCGCTCATTCGCTGCCAGATGCAGAAGACATGCGTCTGGTGGTCGACATCGGTGGTGGTTCCACCGAGCTGATTCTCGGCCAGGGTTCCCAACCGCTGCTCACCGAAAGCATCGCCATCGGCAGCGGCACCCTGGGCGCACACTATTTCCCTGACGGACGCATCGCGCCCGGCGCACTGCAAGAAGCCGAGCGCGTGGCGATCCTGCAATTCGAAAAAGTCGCCCGTCGCTATCGCGCGCAGGGCTGGCAGCAAACCATCGGCTCGTCGGGCACGGCGCGGATGCTGGCGAAAGTGCTCAAGGCCAATCGGCTCAATGACTTCGGCCAGGACGGCATTACCTATGGCGGACTGTTGCGTTTGTCGCTGTTGCTGCTGAAGGTGAAGAACGTCCAGCAATTGAAGCTGGCAGGCTTGCAGCCGCACCGCCAGAGCATCCTCCCTGGAGGGCTGGTGCTGATGTTGGCGGCGTTCAAGGTATTCGGCATTTCGCAGATGGCGCCGTCGGAACCGGGGCTACGCCTCGGTGTACTTCACGGCTTGATGAGCCGGCACTGACTGATCACTAATCCCATTGTGGGAGCGAGCCTGCTCGCGAAAGCGGTGTATCAGCGAAACATTATTCGACTGACACGCCGCCTTCGCGAGCAGGCTCCCTCCCACAGGGTTTCGTGCTTGTCTCCTCAGGCCAGTTCTTTGCGCAGTTGCCGGGCGGCGGCAACCATGTGCACCAGCGCCGCTTCAGTCTCCGGCCAGCCACGGGTTTTCAGACCGCAATCCGGGTTGACCCACAACCGCTCGGCCGGAACTCGCTGAGCCGCTTTGCGCAGAAGATCGGCCATCTCCGAAGCATCTGGAACGCGAGGCGAGTGGATGTCGTAGACGCCCGGGCCGATCTCGTTCGGGTAGTCGAATGCTTCAAAGGCATCGAGCAATTCCATGTCCGAGCGCGAGGTTTCGATGGTGATCACGTCGGCATCCATCGCCGCGATAGACTCGATCACATCGTTGAATTCGCTGTAGCACATGTGCGTGTGAATCTGCGTTTCGTCACGCACACCCGACGCGCACAAACGGAAAACTTCGGTGGCCCAGTCCAGATAGTGCTGCCATTGCGCGCGGCGCAGCGGCAGGCCTTCGCGGAATGCGGCTTCGTCGATCTGCACGATCTTGATCCCGGCGGCTTCCAGATCCACCACTTCATCACGGATCGCCAGCGCCAGCTGCCGTGCCTGCACTTCACGAGACACGTCTTCGCGGGGGAACGACCACATCAGCATGGTCACAGGTCCGGTCAGCATGCCTTTCATCACCTTGTCGGTCAGGCCCTGGGCGTAGCGAATCCAGTCCACGGTCATGGCGTGCGGGCGGCTCAGGTCGCCGAAGATCACCGCCGGTTTCACGCAACGCGAACCGTAGCTCTGCACCCAGCCGAAACGGGTGAACACGTAGCCGTCGAGTTGCTCGGCAAAGTACTCGACCATATCGTTGCGCTCGGCTTCACCGTGCACCAGCACGTCGAGGCCCAGTTGCTCCTGGATTTGCACGGCGTGACGGATCTCGCTGTACATGGCTTCGGTGTATTCGGCTTCGCTCAGTTTGCCTTGCTTGAACGACTGACGCGCCAGGCGGATCGACGCAGTTTGCGGGAACGAACCGATAGTGGTGGTCGGGAACAGCGGCAGATCTAGGCCGGCGCGCTGCTTGGCGATGCGCTGGGTAAACGGCGACTGGCGCTGGCTGTTTTGCGCGGTAATGGCCGCCACACGGGCCTGCACTGCCGGTTTGTGAATACGCGGCGAGGCGGCGCGGCTGGTCTGTACCGAGCGGCTTTGGGCCAACGCGCGGAGCACTTTCGGCGCCTCCGGCTCGTTGACCGCCTGCGCCAGCACGGCGACTTCTTCGCACTTCTGCACGGCAAACGCCAACCAGCTTTTCAGCTCGGCATCGAGCTGGTCTTCGCGGCCCAAATCCACCGGGCTGTGCAGCAGCGAGCAGGACGGCGCGACCCACAGCCGATCCCCCAGACGTTCATGCGCATGCTGCAACGTCGCCAGCGCATTTTCCAGATCGCAGCGCCAGACGTTGCGACCGTTGACCACACCCAACGACAGCACTTTGTAGGCCGGCAGGCGATCAAGGATGGTCGGATACTGTTCCGCTGCACGCACCAGATCGATGTGCAGGCCATCAACTGGCAGATTGGCGGCCAGGCCGAGGTTTTCTTCCAGACCACCGAAGTAGGTAGCGAGCAGTTTTTTCAGAGGATCACGCTGGATCTGGTTGTACGCACGCTCGAAAGCGTTCTTCCATTCCTGCGGCAGGTCGAGCACCAGAATCGGTTCGTCGATCTGCACCCATTCCACACCAAGGGCGGCGAGGCGCGCGAAGATCTGCCCGTACAGCGGCAGCAGGCGATCAAGCAATTCCAGCTTGTCGAACTCGGCGCCTTTGGCCTTGCCCAGCCACAGATAAGTCAGTGGGCCGATGATCACCGGTTTGACGCTATGCCCCAGTGCGCGGGCCTCTTCAACTTCTTCGAACAACTGTTCCCAGCCGAGCTGAAACTGTTGATCGGCGCTGAATTCCGGGACCAGATAATGGTAGTTGGTGTCGAACCACTTGGTCATTTCCTGCGCATGGGCACCGCCGCAGCAACTGTCGCTGACACCACGGGCCATGCCGAACAAGGTTTGCAGGCTGGCCTTGCCGTCATGCGGACGGAAGCGCTCGGGAACCACGCCGAACATCAGCGAATGGGTCAGCACCTGGTCGTACCAGGCGAAATCGCCTACCGGCAGCAGCTCGATGCCGGCGTTTTTCTGCAGGTCCCAGTGGGCCTTGCGTAATTCACGACCCACTTCACGCAGGCCGGCCTCGTTCAGTTCTCCTTTCCAGAACGCCTCTTGCGCTTTTTTCAGTTCGCGGTCGCGACCGATGCGCGGAAATCCGAGGGAATGGGCCAGTGCCATGACAAACAACTCCAATGTCTTGTTGATGGCGGTCATTGTCAGGATCGGGCACTAGTGAGACAAACTCATTTTAATCTTGATGATCACGAGTTTCTCTCATGATCAAATGTGAGCTGTTTTTCCGCTGAAAACACGGTTTGCCCTGCAGGATATTCATCCGCAGATCAAGCTGCAGGCGAAGCGCACGACGCCCTTTCAATACTCGATGGCGCCTTGATGTAAACCCTCTGAAACCGCGCCGTTACAGGCTGCGATTCTGTTCTATGGTTAGATCGAAATGGCTGGCGCAGCGGCTGGTTAAAGGTTGCGACAGATCATGTCTGAGCCTATGTTGCACGCGAGCTTTTCCCCGCGAATGGAACGCGATCAACACCACTACAAGAGGTGAAGAAATGTCAAAGGATTCACGCCCTGCCGTACTTGGGCTGATCGGCAATACGCCGCTGGTACAAGTTACCCGCTTCGATACCGGCCTCTGCACACTGTTTCTCAAACTGGAATCACAAAACCCCGGCGGCTCGATCAAGGACCGCGTCGGTCTGGCGATGATCGATGCCGCTGAACGCGACGGGCGCCTGCAACCGGGTGGCACCATCGTCGAGGCCACCGCCGGCAACACCGGTCTGGGTCTGGCGCTGGTCGGCCGGGCCAAAGGCTACCGCGTGGTGCTGGTAGTCCCGGACAAGATGTCCACCGAGAAAGTCCTGCACTTGAAAGCCATGGGTGCCGAAGTGCACATCACTCGCTCGGACGTCGGCAAGGGCCACCCCGAGTATTACCAGGACGTGGCCGCACGACTGGCGAAAGACATTCCCGGCGCGTTCTTCGCCGACCAGTTCAACAACCCCGCCAACCCGCTGGCACACGAGTGCAGCACCGCGCCGGAGATCTGGGCCCAGACCGAGCATGATCTGGACGCGATCGTGGTCGGCGTCGGTTCCGCCGGCACGCTGACCGGGCTGAGCCGCTTCTTCAAACGGGTACAGCCGGATCTGCAAATGGTCCTTGCCGACCCGGTGGGTTCGGTGATGGCTCAGTACAGCCGTGACGGCACCATGCCGACGCCCGGTTCGTGGGCGGTGGAAGGCATCGGCGAAGATTTCATTCCTTCGATCACCGACCTCACCAGCGTGCGCCACGCCTACTCGATCAGCGACGAAGAAAGCTTCGACCACGCCCGCCAGTTGCTGCGTGCCGAAGGCATTCTCGGTGGCTCGTCGACCGGCACCCTGCTCGCCGCCGCGCTGCGTTATTGCCGCGAACAGACCGAGCCGAAACGCGTGGTCAGCTTCGTCTGCGACACCGGCACGCGCTATCTGTCGAAGGTCTACAACGACCAGTGGATGACCGATCAGGGCCTGTTGCAGCGCAAACGCTATGGCGACCTGCGCGATCTGATCGCCCGGCGCTTCGAAGATGGCCGCGTGATCAGCGTCGGCCCCGACGACACCCTGCTGACCGCGTTCCAGCGCATGCGCCTGGCGGATGTTTCGCAATTGCCGGTGCTGGTTGAAGGCAAACAACTGGTCGGCGTGATCGACGAGTCGGACATCCTGCTGCCGGTGCACGAGGATGCCGCGCGCTTCAGTCAATCAGTCTCCAGCGTGATGACCGACAAATTGCAAACCCTCGCCCCCGGTGCCAACCTCGCCGAGCTGGAAGCGGTGCTCAGTCGCGGCCTCGTCGCGATCATCGCCGATGCTTCGGGCTTCCACGGCCTGATTACCCGCACCGACATGCTCAACCAATTACGGAGATCCCTCGCATGAGTCAGCACGACGATAAATCCCAAGGCTTCGCGACCCGGGTGATCCACGCCGGGCAAGCGCCGGACCCGACCACCGGCGCGCTGATGCCGCCGATCTACGCCAACTCGACGTACCTGCAAGACAGCCCCGGCGTGCACAAGGGCTTCGACTACGGGCGCTCGCACAACCCGACGCGTTTTGCCCTGGAGCGTTGCGTGGCGGATCTGGAAGGTGGCACCCGCGCCTTCGCGTTCGCTTCCGGGCTGGCGACGATTTCCACCGTGCTCGAACTGATCGATGCCGGCTCGCACGTGATCTCCGGCAATGACTTGTACGGCGGCACGTTCCGCCTGTTCGACAAGGTCCGTCAGCGCAGTGCCGGGCATCGCTTCAGCTACGTCGATCTGACTGACCTGGCGGCGTTCGAAGCGGCGCTGCAGGACGACACCCGTCTGGTGATTGTCGAGTCGCCGACCAACCCGCTGCTGAGCCTGTCGGATCTGGCCGCGATTGCGCGCATCTGCCGCGCACGCGGGATCATCAGCGTTGCCGACAACACCTTCGCCAGCCCGTACATTCAGCGCCCGCTGGAGCTGGGTTTCGACATCGTGCTGCACTCGACCACGAAGTACCTGAATGGTCACTCCGACGTGATCGGTGGTATCGCAGTGGTTGGGCAGAATGCCGAACTCGCGGACAAACTCGGCTTCCTGCAGAACGCGGTCGGCGCGATTTCCGGCCCGTTCGACGCGTTCCTGACCCTGCGCGGGGTCAAGACCCTGGCGCTGCGCATGGAGCGTCATTGCAGCAACGCGCTGGAACTGGCCAAGTGGCTGGAGCAGCAGCCGCAGGTCAAACGCGTCTACTACCCAGGCCTGCCGTCGCACCCGCAGCACGAGTTGGCCAAGCGGCAGATGCATGGTTTTGGCGGGATGATCTCGGTGGATCTGAACAGTGATCTGGAGGGCGCACGGCGCTTTCTGGAAAACGTGAAGATCTTCGCCCTGGCGGAGAGTCTGGGCGGCGTTGAAAGCCTGATCGAGCATCCGGCGATCATGACCCACGCGACCATTCCTGCTGAAACCCGCGCCAAACTGGGCATCGGCGACGGCCTGGTGCGTCTGTCAGTGGGGGTCGAAGATCTCGAAGACCTGCGCGCCGATCTGGCGTACGCGCTGAGCAAAATCTGACCCTGCAACAACGACAAAGCCCGCAGCAATGCGGGCTTTGGTGTTCGAGTAGGCGGCCAGTGCTGGTCTCTGGCTTACAAGGTTTATCGGGCCTCTCACAGTACAAAAGCAACCATGGAAAAAGAGCGGTGCTTTGCTGCCTCACACGGCATAAGGGCTGGATCTCAGCGCGGAGATCTTTCTAACCGTGTACCCTTCGGAACGCGCCCCACGTCCCCTTGCTATCCGCTTGCGCATCAGTCTGCGTCTTCGCCTACACCTTTGAGGCTAGCAAAATCCATCGAATGATGGTCAGGTGTTTTTAGACTGATTTCCTTCAAGCGCTCATGCGCAAGGAAGTTAACCGACTATCGCTTGCTCCCCCGGCCAGCCATGGCCCGTGTTTGACGATCTATACTTTTCAGTTCGCTATCGCGGTTTCATGCAATACGTCGACACCCGTGCGCGTTACCGTGCGCCCGTGCCAATCGCCAATCTGGTCAACCCCGGGCCAACGGAATGCTGTGTGGCTGATGGGTCGTGGAGAAAATCATGAAACACACGCTTTTATCAGGCGCCATTCTTGCGGTCGCGGCGACCGTGATGTTGCCACCGGTTTGGGCCGCGCAGCCGCAGGCGGTGGCCTCTGATGGTTCGGATCATGTGGGGGTCGGTGCAGTGGCTTCCGATGGTTCGGATCATGTCGGCGCTGGTGCAGTCGTCTCGGACGGTTCCGATCATGTCGGGGCCGGCGCGGTGGCCTCTGATGGTTCGGATCATGTCGGCGCTGGTGCAGTCGCCTCGGACGGTTCTGATCACGTTGGCGCTGGTGCAGTGGCGTCCGATGGTTCCGATCATGTCGGCGCTGGCGCTGTGGCCTCCGATGGCTCCGATCATGTCGGCGCTGGCGCAGTGGCCTCGGACGGCTCGGATCATGTCGGCGCTGGCGCTGTGGCCTCCGATGGCTCCGATCATGTCGGCGCTGGCGCTGTGGCTTCCGATGGCTCTGATCACGTCGGCGCTGGCGCTGTGGCTTCCGATGGCTCTGATCATGTCGGGGCCGGCGCAGTGGCTTCCGATGGGTCCGACCACGTCGGCGCCAATACCGTCGCCTCCGACGGCACCGACAGGGTCGGCGCCAACCGGTATGCCTACTCACGCGTCGGCGTCGGTTCTGATCGCGTCGCTTCGGCGCTGATGACCGGCAGCTATTCCGACCAGTTCAACTCTCCTCAGTAATCGGCGCGAGGCGACCCATTGGGTCGCCTCTCCCTCCGCGGCACTAGCACATTTGTGCTAATCGACCGCCCCGCCACCCGGCGTTATATTCCCTCGCAACCCCCGATGCTCCCCAACATTGCCGCTGTGCAGTGCGCGGGATCGTTGTGCCTGGAAATCAGAACAACACCAAGGAAGAAACACCATGAAACTGCATTCCAACCTTCTCAAAGTGGCGATCGTCAGCGCCCTGCTGCTTGGCGCCAGCGGCTGCCAGACCGCCAAACCCACCGAAGCCAGCATGAAAGAACGCGCCCAGACGGTCATCGGCAAACCGGTGTCGAAAATCGACAACATCCGCAGCGACAGCACCCTCACCTACTACACCGCGTATACGCCGGCCGGCGAGTACAACTGCGAGTTGCCCAGCGGCGCGATTATCGCCGTGGCGAGCATGGGCATCATGACCCCGCCGCTGTCCTGCCTGCCGAAAGGCGCCTCGCCGATTCCGTTTCAGTAATCCCTCATCCCCGGTAAAGGACTACGTTCCATCATGAAAATCCTGATTGCTTCTATCACCCTCACCGCCCTCGCGCTGAGCGGCTGCGCCACGCCCAAACAGTGGGAAGCCACCGGCGGCAGCAAGAACGACGGCGTGGTCCAGGTCTCCTACGAACTGGGCCAGTTCGAAAGCGGCCAGACCAACGCCGCACAAGGCCTGACTGTCGCCATGGAGCGCTGCAAGACCTGGGGCTACAAGAATGCCGAGGTGACCGGCTCGGAGAAAAACATCTGCCGCACCATGGGCCAGTTCAACTGCCTGCAAACCACCATCACACAAGACTACCTCTGCAAGCGTTGAGTCAAACCTGCTCGGCCGGCTCGGTTTGCCGGTCGCGCAGGCTGCGCAAGGTCGCGCGCAGCTCGGCCGGGCGTACCGGTTTGGACAGGATGGCAATTTGGCGGTCGTGCAAGGCCGCCTGTATTTTCTCGATGTCATGCCCGGTGATGATCATCGCCGGCACCGCAAAACCCCGCTGGCGCCGCACCTCGTCAATGCACTCGATACCCGTGGAATGCGTACCCAGATCGTAGTCGGCGACAATGATGTCGCAATCAGTGCGCAGATTCTCTCCGCTCAACTCGCCCTGCACCACGCAGCCCCAGCGCTCGAGCAGCGCCGAGGTTGCCAGCAAGACGTTGCGATCATCCTCTACCAGACACACCTTCAGCCCGGTCAACAGACCGGCCTGCCGCACATCGTCACGCATGGCCGGCAACTGCGGCGCCACGGCCGATGGCAAGCCATACAGGGAGACCGCCGTGCCACGCCCGAGCTGCGAGCGCAAGGCCACATCGACGCCGATCAACTGCCCCAGACGCTTGACGATCGACAGCCCGAGGCCGACGCCTTCCACGTCCTTGTCGCGCACCTGACGCACCCGATAAAACTCTTCAAATACTTTCGGCAGATGCTCCTCGGCAATGCCGTTGCCGCGGTCATAAACCACGATGGCCAGCCCGGTGCCGCGTTTGCGCACGCCGATCAGCACCGGGCGTTGCGCGCCGTACTTGAAGCAGTTGGAAAGCACGTTCTGCACCATGGTCGCGAGCAACGCCGGATCGCTCTGCACCCAGTATTGGCAGGGGCGCAGACGCAACTCCACGCCGGCCCAGCGCGCCGCCTCGGCGTTCTGGCGGATCAGGTCGGCCAGCCACTCGCCAAGATTGAACACTTGCAACCTCGGCAGGATGCGCCCGTTGTCGAGGGTGTAGAGGTCGAGAATCGAACGGAACAACTGGGAGACATTGAGCAGCGAACGGTCGATGTTGTCGACCAGTTGCCGCTCCTGCTCGCCCAGCCGCGACTCGCGCAGGCACGCGGTAAACAGGCCGATGGAGTGAATCGGCTGGCGCAGATCATGGCTGGCCTGAGCGAGAAACCGCGACTTTTCCAGATTGGCCGCGACCGCCTCTTCGGAGGCCTTGCGCGTACGCTCCAGCAGCAAGTGCGCGTAGAACGGAATCACCGTGCTGGTGAGCATCAACATCAGCACCATGTACGGTTGCGCCTGCCACACCGGCGTCAACCGATAGACCGCCAGCAACGCCAGCAGCGCCAACCCCGTGGCAATCGCCAGGTAGCGCGAGCCGTAGCGCATGCCATTACCGAGATTGACCCAGATGATCACCGCGTACAGCGGCAACGCCGCCTCACCGCCGAGCACCAGGCCGAAACAGGTGCCAGTGTAATCGTGGACCATGGCAAAAATCCGCCGCGCCGGGTAATGCCCCGGCCAGCGCGCAATAGCCTGGCGCAAGACAATCGACGCCAGCAGAAACAGCGCGATGTAGACCACCACCGGCAGATAGACATCGAAGCGCTGACCCGGCAAGACACCGAGCACGCAGATGTAAACCATGGCGATGCTGGCGATGATGATCCGCAGATTGGCCTGATCCAGCTCGGTGTTTTTCTCGAACTTCATGGGCAACGTCCTTGTGCGACAGTCGTCAGATTCAGCAGCGGTCGGCAGGCAATCTGCGTTTGCGGTGCTAAGGTGCATGCCGTAAACCACGCTGATCCAGGGAGGGTCACGTCATGACTTGCCGCATCATCATAGCCGACGATCACCCGTTGTTTCGCGAAGCCATGCGGCGCACCGTGCAGCGCCTGTTGCCCGAGGCGACTATCGAGGAGGCCGGCGATCTCGACGCCGTGCTGGCCTTGCTGCCCGCCGGCAGCGAGCCGGACACACTGATTCTCGACCTGCGCTTCCCCGGCCTGACCTGCATCAGCCAACTCGCCGAGTTGCGCCGAAAACTGCCGCGCACCACGCTGATTGTGGTGTCGATGGTCGACGACGAGGCATTGATCGGTGAGGTGATGGCGGCCGGCATCGACGGTTTCATCGGCAAGAACATCGCCCCGGATGAAATCGGCGAGGCGATTCTGGCGATCCGCGAAGGCGAAGTGCTGGTCAGGTTCGCCCCTTCCGGGCTGCTGCCGCTGGAGACCGGCACCGCCCTCACCCCGCGTCAGCAGGACGTGTTGCGGCTGATCGCCCAAGGCAAGACCAACAAGGAGATCGCCCGGGAACTGGATATTTCGCCGTTCACCGTGCGCATCCATGTGTCGTCGCTGTTGCGCACGCTCAACGTGCCGTCGCGGGCAGCCGCTGCGGTGAAATATTCGGGAGGCAGCGGCGCAATTTAAATGAACCCTGCGCGCTTGGGGTCACCTAACTGAAAGACCATCAGGAGGTAGCCCATGCAAATTGAACCCGTCTGGATCGTACTCGCCGTCGTTCTTGTAATCGTTGAATTGTGGGCGATCAACCGCGTGCGCAAGAGCGCAGGCAAAGGCAGCAACAAAGGCGTGTGGATTATCGCCATCGTGTTCGTACCGTTGTTTGGCCTGATTGCCTGGGCACTGGCCGGGCCGAAACACGTGACTCAGGATTGAGAAAAAGCCCCCTGTAGGAGCTGCCGCAGGCTGCGATCTTTTGACTTTCAAGATCAAAAGATCGCAGCCTGCGGCAGCTCCTACAGGGAATGCAGTGTTTATGGATCTACCTGTGCCATCAACTCCGGCACCGATTCCGGCCGTTTGGCATAGCGCTGCGCCAACACCGCGCAAACCATCAATTGAATCTGATGGAACAGCATCAGCGGCAGAATCAACACGCCAATCGTGCTGCCAGCAAACAACACCTGCGCCATCGGCACGCCGGTGGCCAGGCTCTTCTTCGAGCCGCAGAACAGAATGGTGATGCGGTCTTCCTGGCTGAAACCGAACGCCTTGCCGAGCAGGGTCGACGCCAACAGCACCAGCGCCAGCAGGATGCAGCAGACCACCACCAGCCCCAGCAGATCGACCACTGGAATCTGATGCCAGATTCCTTCGTTGACCGCCTCGCTGAATGCGCCGTACACCACCAGCAGAATCGAACCCTGATCAACAAACTTCAGCCAGTTCTTGTTACGCCCGACCCACGCGCCGATCCAGCGCCGAGCGATCTGCCCAGCAATGAACGGCAGCAGCAGTTGCACGCTGATCTTCAGAATCGCATCCAGGGTCGAGCCGCCGTCACCGTGCACGTTCAGCAACAGCGTCACCAGCAACGGCGTGAGAAAGATCCCGAACAGACTCGACGCCGCCGCGCTGCAGATCGCTGCCGGGATATTGCCGCGGGCCAGCGAGGTGAAGGCAATCGCCGACTGCACGGTGGCCGGCAACGCGCAGAGATACAGCATGCCCATGTACAGCTTGTCGCCAATCAGCGGCGACAGCAGCGGTTTCAGCGCCAGGCCGAGGATCGGGAACAGCACGAAGGTCAGGCTGAACACCAACAGGTGCAGGCGCCAGTGGCCGGCACCGGCGATGATCGATTCACGCGACAGTTTCGCGCCGTGGAGGAAAAACAGCAGCGCGATGGCGATGTTGGTCAGCCAGCCGAACCCGACCGCGACCTGACCGCTGGCCGGCAGGAAACTGGCCAGCAGCACGACGCCGATCAGGGTCAGGGTGAAGTTGTCGGGCAGGAGTCTTGGGCGAGTCATGGGCTTGTTCATCCGGGGGTTGCCAGTACGTGACTGCGACTCTAACGTGAGCAGGAATTACCGACTAACGCCGAAGAGCCAACAGATGCCGCCTAAAGGACACGAGAAAAGCTTCCGGCGCAGCATTCCCGGGTTGCCCAGCCTGCCCCGTGCGCTTTACGGGCGCACCGAATCGCTGCCCAATCGCGCACTGACCCGGCGTCACAGTCACCCGTGGGTGCAATTGTCGTACGCGATTCAGGGCGTGCTTGAGGTGCAGACCAGCGCCGGGCGTTTCGTTGCGCCACCGGAGCGCGCGGTGTGGATTCCGGCGGGCGTGCCGCATCGAGTGTTCAGCTCGCCACACACCGAAATGCGCAGCCTGTACATCGATTGCAGCGTGGCCGGCTGGGCGCTTGAGCGCTGTCATGTGCTGGGCGTCAGCGACCTGCTGCGCGAGCTGATCCGCGCGTTCAGTCTGGTTCCGGTGGAATACGACGAGAGCGGCGCGGATGGCCGCCTGGCCCAGGTGATCCTCGATCAACTGGCCGAGGCACCGCAGATCGACTTGATGCTGCCGCTGCCGCAGGACAGCCGTCTGCGACAGATCTATCAAAGCCTGGAGCAACATCCGGAACAGCAGACCACCCTGAACCATTGGAGCGAAAAATTCGGCGTCACTGAAAAGACCCTCAGCCGCCTGTTTTTACGCGACACCGGCCTGACCTTCCGCGCCTGGCGCCAGCGCTTGCGATTGTTGGGCGCGCTGACTCCGCTGGAACGTGGCGAACGCGTCACCGACGTGGCTCTGGCTTGCGGTTATGACTCCACCTCGGCGTTCATCGCGGCCTTTCGCCAACAGTTTGGCGAGACACCGGGAGAATTTTTTCGTTGAGTTTTGTCGATATTTATCGAATTAGCACATGCCATTCGGCAAAGTTCAGGGTAGAGTTTCGCCCATCGGTAATTCTTCACACGTTTCAACGATAACCATAATGACCCACCCCTTTAGCGAACCTGTCGGCGGTAACAGCATGATCGAAGTCACTGAAGTCTCCATTGCTCAATTACGCGCGGCGCTCGACGCCGGCCAGACCACCGCGGTTGAACTGGTGCAGGCCTATCTGGCCCGGATCGACGCCTACGACGGCCCGAACACCGCCACCGCACTGAATGCCGTGGTGGTGCGCAATCCCCAGGCACTGGCCGAAGCCCAGGCGTCCGACGCGCGCCGGGCCAAGGGCGAAACCCTCGGCCCGCTCGACGGTATCCCTTACACCGCCAAGGACAGCTATCTGGTCAAGGGTCTGACCGCCGCCTCGGGCAGCCCGGCCTTCGCCGATCTGGTGGCGCATCGCGACGCCTTCACCATCGAACGCCTGCGCGGCGCCGGGGCGATCTGCCTGGGCAAGACCAACATGCCGCCGATGGCCAATGGCGGCATGCAGCGTGGTGTCTATGGCCGAGCCGAGAGTCCGTATAACGCTGCTTATCTGACTGCGCCGTTTGCTTCTGGCTCGTCCAACGGTGCCGGCACCGCCACCGCCGCGAGCTTCTCGGCCTTCGGCTTGGCGGAAGAAACCTGGTCGAGCGGTCGCGGCCCGGCGTCGAACAATGGTTTGTGCGCCTACACGCCATCGCGCGGGGTGATTTCGGTGCGTGGCAACTGGCCGCTGACGCCGACGATGGACGTGGTGGTGCCGTACGCCCGCACCATGGCCGATCTGCTTGAAGTGCTCGATGTGGTGGTTGCTGAAGACCCCGACACCCGTGGTGATCTGTGGCGCCTGCAGCCGTGGGTGCCGATCCCGAGCGTCGCTTCGGTGCGCCCGGCGTCCTACGCTGAACTGGCAGTGAAACCCAATGCACTGGCCGGCAAACGCCTCGGTGTGCCGAAGATGTACATCAATGCCGACCCTGAAGCCGGCACCAGCGAAGCGCCGGGCATCGGCGGCCCGACCGGGCAGCGCATCAACACTCGCCCTTCGGTGATCGATTTGTGGAAACAGGCCCGCGCAGCCCTGGAAGCGGCCGGCGCCGAAGTCATCGAAGTGGATTTCCCGCTGGTCTCCAACTGCGAAGGCGACCGTCCGGGAGCACCGACCGTGTTCAATCGCGGCATCGTTTCCAAGGAATTTCTGCACCACGAACTGTGGGACCTGTCGGCCTGGGCCTTCGACGATTTCCTGCGCGCCAATGGCGATCCGAAGCTCAACCGTCTGGCCGATGTCGACGGGCCGAAAATCTTCCCGCACGACCCGGGCACCCTGCCCAATCGTGAAGGCGATCTGGCCGCCGGCATGGACGAGTACGTGCGCATGGCCCAACGCGGCATCACCCCGTGGGACCAGATCCCGACCCTGGCGGACGGCCTGCGCGGCCTGGAAAAGACCCGCAAGCTCGACCTCGAAGACTGGATGGATACGCTGAAACTCGACGCGGTGCTGTTCCCGACCAACGCCGACGTTGGCCCGGCAGATGCCGATATCAATCCGGAATCGGCGGACATCGCCTGGAGCAATGGCATCTGGGTCGCCAACGGCAATCTGGCGATCCGGCACCTCGGCGTACCCACTGTCACCGTACCGATGGGGATCATGGCCGACATCGGCATGCCGGTTGGTCTGACTTTCGCCGGTCGTGCCTACGATGACTCGAACCTGTTACGTCTGGCCTCGGCGTTTGAAGCCACCGGTTCGAAGCGTCAGGTGCCGCCGCGTACTCCGGCGCTGGCGCGTGGCAAATAACTGACTCGAGGCGGCAGCTGCAGCCTCCTCGGGCACACCAGATGACCGATCAGGTGCGCGCACTTGATCGGTCCTGATGCCGACAGTCATGTTATTTCCCGTCGTCATCATCCGGATCGAATTTCATTTTCTTGCTTTCCCCCTTGCTTTCAACAAGGCCGGCTTTGGGGAGCTGGAAAGTATAAAACGAAACCTCGGTGTTGTTTTTTGAGTCGCGCTTGAGCAGATACAACATGTCCTCAGACTCTGCAACCTGGCAGGCGGTGTAGCGGTCCAGACTGCGGAAGGTCAAGGTGCGTTCCTCGCACTTCGCGGCGGTATCCAGAGCAGATTTTCTGCCCGACATCGAGGGTACGTGGACGGTCAGATACCAGGCCAGAATGGAAAATCCAGCCAGGACTGCGGAAAACGCGAAGAGTTTGAACACGATGTTCAATTCACTTGCACGCTGGCGAAACCTCACCAGCCACAGAGGATTTGTCGGGGATACCGGCAGCCTTCCCGGCCGCTCAGTCAAGGCAATGATCAATGAAACGGCAATGACAAATGCTATGGCGAACAGTAACGCGCCGATCATCGATCCAAGTCCTGCAGCGCCGTACGCGGCAAGCTTTTGACCACTGATATTCAAGCGGTCAAATGGCACATCCAGCACCAGATAATATTTTTCCAGATGAGCGTAGCCATTGAGTACGAATGCGCCGAGCATCGCCGCAATGAATAACGAAACCTCGATGCGCAAATATTTCCGGTAGCGTTCCAACCCCTCTTCTGCACGCGACTCATTGACTGGCTGATTCAATTACGAAACTCCTTTTCGTTGCCGGACAAGGCATTCGCCCGACCCAATGAGGGCGGCGATCATACCGCCATGGGCGCATCATCAGTACAACACTTCGTTTTTCCCGAACTGTCGTTCAGAAATAAGCGATTTTTCTTACATCCAAACTCGCCGCTAGCATGGCCCTGCCTGACCCTAATTCAATAAAAGCCAGGGAGCCCGCCATGCCAACGACCAACATCAATATCGGCGAACCATGGATGTGGGGCGCGTTTATCGTCTTCGTTCTCGCCATGCTTGCACTGGACCTGTTCGTCTTCGGCGGACGTAAGGCGCACCGTGTTTCAGTGCGGGAAGCGTCCTGTTGGGTGATCGCCTGGTGCGCGCTGGCGATGGCTTTTGCCGGGTTGCTCTGGTGGTATCTGCACGGCGAGTTCGGCGCCGACATTGCCCAGCGCAAGACGCTGGAATTCCTCACTGGTTATCTGATCGAGCAGTCACTGTCGATCGACAACATGTTCGTCTTCGTGATGATCTTCAGCTACTTCGCGGTGCCACCGGAATTGCAGCGCCGGGTGCTGCTGTACGGCGTGCTCGGGGCGATCGTGATGCGCGCGGCAATGATCTTCGCCGGGGTGTGGCTGGTGTCGCAGTTCGAGTGGCTGTTGTATGCCTTCGGGGTGTTCTTGATCATCACCGGGATCAAGATGCTGATGTTCGCCGAGCAACAACCTGATCTCGACAAAAACCCGCTGCTGCGCTGGGTGCGCGGACACATGCGGATCACTCAGGGCTTTCATGGCGAACGCTTTTTCGTGCTGCAGAACGGCGTGCGCTGGGCCACGCCGATGTTCCTCGTGCTGGTGCTGATCGAGGCCAGCGACCTGATGTTTGCGGTCGATAGCATCCCGGCGATCTTCGCGGTCACTACCGATCCGTTCATCGTGTTCACCTCGAACATCTTCGCGATCATGGGCCTGCGGGCGTTGTACTTCCTGCTGGCAGACATGGCTGACCGCTTTCATTTGCTCAAGTACGGACTGGCGATCGTGCTGGTGTTCATCGGCGGCAAGATGACGCTGATGCCCTGGTTCCACATGCCGGTGGAATGGTCGCTGGCGGTGGTGGGCGGGGTGATTCTGGGGTCGGTGGTGTTGAGCCTGATCGTCACCCGCAAGGAAGACCAAACCCAATCCCTGTAGGAGCTGCCGCAGGCTGCTATCTTTTGGTGTTGTCTCCTGGAAAAACACGATCAAAAGATCGCAGCCTTCGGCAGCTCCTACAGGGAGGGGGTGGTTACTTGTCGGACTTGATGCTGGTCCACACCCGTGTGCGTACGCGTTCGAGTTTTTGCGGCAGTGGCTGGACCACGTAGAGGGTTTTCAGGGCTTCAGGCGTTGGCGTCAGGTTCGGGTTGGCGGTGATGTCTTTGTTCACCAGCGGCATCGAATCCTTGTTCACGTTCGGGTAGCCGAGGAAGTCGCTGATCGGCGCAATGACTTTCGGATCGAGCAAGGTGTTGAGGAATTCATGCGCCTCTTCGACATTCTTCGCGCTCTTCGGAATGGCAAAGGTATCGAACCAGATCGGCGCGCCCTCCTTCGGCAAACGCCAGTCAACCACCACGCCGTTGCCTGCCTCTTTCGCGCGGTTGCCGAACTGGTAGAAGCTGCCGGAGTAACCGATGGCCACGCAGATGTCGCCGTTGGCGATATCGGTCATGTATTTGGCCGAGTTGAAGTAGGTCACGTACGGACGAATCTTCAGCATCAGGTCCTTGGCCTTTTCATAGTCGGCCGGGTTCTGGCTGTTCGGGTCGAGGCCGAGGTAATGCAGGGCCAGCGGCAGAATTTCCGACGGCGAATCGAGCATCGCTACGCCGCAGGATTTGAGCTTCTCCATGTTCTCGGGTTTGAACACCAGATCCCAACTGTCCACCGGCGCATTGTCGCCCAATGCGGCCTTGACCTTGGCCGGGTTGAAGCCGATCAGCACGGTGCCGTACATGTAGGGCACGCCGTACTGGTTGCCGGGGTCGTTGGCGTCGAGCAGTTTGAGCAGCGCCGGGTCCTGGTGACTCCAGTTCGGCAGTTTCGACTTGTCGAGTTTCTGGAACACCCCGGCCTTGATCTGGGTGTCGATGAACTGGTTCGACGGCACCACCAAGTCGTAGCCGGAGTTGCCGGTGAGCAACTTGGCTTCGAGCGATTCGTTGGTGTCGAAGGTGTCCCAGGTCACTTTGATGCCGGTCTTCGCGGCAAAATCCTTGGGCACCGACGGCAGAATGTAATCCGCCCAGTTGTAGACCCGCAGCTCGCGCTGCTCGGCGTGTACCGCGCTGGCCAGCAGCGTCAGCCCACACACGGTGGCCCCCAGAATGCGTTTCATCGTGACCATGGTTGTTTCCCCGGAATGCGACGTGAGATCGATGGTTTTTATGTTCTGTACACGGCAGCGGCTGTAAAGGTAGCCAAGGGCAAGCAAAGTCCAGCGTTTAGTTATGGCTTTGATTCTTGCCGACCGCGCAGTCGCGGCACAGTGGGGGATGGGCCAAAAGGGGATCGAAATGGCCAATTTGAATGACCACTGGAATGCACAAGGGCTAAGGAAACATCATTTGTGGCGAGGGAGCTTGCTCCCGCCGGGCCGCGCAGCGGACCTCGCTCTTCGATTTAGAAAAGCAGGGCCTGCTGCGCAGTCCAGCGGGAGCAAGCTCCCTCGCCACAGTTTATTGATGATTGGTCAGTCGGTATAACTCAACCGCGCCGCCCTGCTCTGCCGGGTCTGCCCACGTGTGGCGAGGCAGTAATACAGCGGCACCGTCACCACCAGGCCGACCAGCCACGACAGATCCGCACCATCCACCAGATTGGCGTACGGCCCGACGTACAGCGACGTATTGGCGAACGGCAGTTGCACAATGATCCCGATGAAGTAGGCAATGATCGCGTGCAGATTGAAGCGCCCGTAAATGCCGCCGTCCGCGCGGAAAATCGAGCTGATGTCATACGCGCCGCGCTTGATCAGGTAGAAGTCAATCAGATTGATCGACGCCCACGGCACCAGTACCAGCAGCAACGCCAGAATCAGCCCGATGAACTGCGAAATGAAATTCGCCGAGGCACCCAGCGCCACCACGCAGCAACCCGCCAGCACCACACTCGACAACGCCACGCGCACCTTGATGCTCGGCGTCCACTGACTGGCAAACGTCTGGATCGAGGTGATGATCGACAGCACCGCGCCATACAGATTCAGCGCGTTATGGCTGATGATGTTGAGTAAGAACAGCACCATCAGAATCGGCCCCATCCACCCGGTGGACTGCTTGACCGCCGCCATCGCCTCGGTGCCTTCCGGCGTCGCCAGAACCGCCACTGCGCCAAAGCTGAACGACAGAATCGTTCCCAGCGTCGCGCCCAGATAAGTGGCCCAGAACGGTTTGGCGATGCCGATATCCGCCGGCAGGTAACGCGAATAATCGGACACGTACGGCGAGAAGCTGATCTGCCAGATAATCCCCAGCGATACCGTCGCCAGCCAGCCCGACAGGTTGAAGCTGCCGCGCGTCAGGAAGTCTGCCGGCAAGTCGTGGGCGAAGATGTAGATGAAACCGGCGAGCAGCGCGCTGCCCATCACCCAGGTGCCGATGCGGTTGAGCGTGTGGATGAAGTTGTAGCCGATCACGCCAATCGCCGTGGCCGCCAGTGCGCCGATCAGAATGCTCAGCGGCGCCGGTACCGACGGTGCGATGCCGACAATCGACTTACCGGCCAGCACGATGTTGGAAATGAAGAAACCGATGTAAATCAGCGCCGCAAAAAACACGATCAGCAGTGCGCCGTAACGCCCGAACTGACCACGACTCTGAACCATTTGCGGAATGCCCATGCGCGGCCCCTGCGCCGAGGCCAGTGCGATCACCACGCCGCCGATCAGGTGCCCCAGCGCAATCGCCAGCAGCCCCCAGAGCAAGTCGAGATGGAACACCTGAACCACCATGGCGCCGGTGACGATCGGCAGTGGCGCAATGTTGGTGCTGAACCATAAGGTGAAAAGGTCGCGGGCCTTCCCGTGGCGCTCCGCGAGTGGGACGTAGTCGACCGTGTGATTCTCGATCAACGGATCTTGCCGGGACATCTGGGACATATGCATGAACTCGAGTTTGTCTGTTCTTATCTTTGTATGAAGCCAAACCGGGGGAACTCTGGGTCGCCCCTCAGATGCAGACCATATTATGGTATTCCAAACATTTCACAAGACTGATACGTAATTTGCGGCGCCACCTGATACGCCATCCTCACTGATACCGTGGCCTGCAGGCCAGCCGAAAGCCCAATAAACGCTGAGTTTCCGACGAAAGCACCACGTTTATCGGTTCAGCCTAAAAGCCCTTGCAAAGAAAAAATACTGGTATACCATCAGACCAACAAATACATAAAAATCGCGTCACAACACCCGAGGACCGTCCAATGATCGATGCTGCCATCTACAAACAAGTCATGGGCTCGTTTCCGTCCGGCGTCACTGTCATCACCACGCTGGACGATGACGGTCAGATCGTCGGCCTCACCGCCAGCGCCTTCAGCTCGCTGTCGATGGACCCGGCCCTGGTGCTGTTCTGCCCCAACTACAGCTCCGATTCTTATCCCGTGCTGATCAAGAACAAACGCTTCGCGATCCACGTCCTCTCCGGCGGCCAACAGAGCGAGGCTTACGCCTTCGCCCGCAAAGGCAAGGACAAGGCGCAAGGCATCGAATGGACATTGAGCGAGTTGGGCAACCCGATCCTGGCCAATGCGACGGCTATCATCGAGTGTGAGTTGTGGCGCGAATATGAAGGTGGTGACCACGCGATCATGGTCGGCGCGGTGAAGAATCTGATCGTCCCGGAGCAGCACACCGGGCCGCTGGTGTACTGCCACGGCAAGATGGGCGCCCTGCCCGTTCTGGCCTGATCGTCAGCCCTACACAAATCAACTGTGGGAGCGAGCTTGCTCGCGAAGGCGTCTTGTCAGTCGCCATATTTGCCGGCTGTTACACCGCTTTTCGCGAGCAAGCTCGCTCCCACATGTAGCCTCAACAATAAAAGATCCGAGGAAGCGTCATGAAATTTTCCCTGTTCATCCACATGGAACGCTGGGACGAAAGCGTCAGCCACCGCCAATTGTTCGAAGACTTGACCGAACTGACCCTGATGGCCGAGGCCGGTGGTTTCAGCACCGTGTGGATCGGCGAACACCACGCGATGGAATACACCATCTCGCCAAGCCCGATGCCGCTGCTGGCCTACCTCGCCGCCAAAACCACCACCATTCACCTGGGCGCCGGCACCATCATCGCGCCGTTCTGGCACCCGCTGCGGGTGGCCGGTGAATGCGCGCTGCTCGACGTGATCAGTAATGGACGCATGGAAGTCGGCCTCGCGCGCGGCGCCTATCAGGTCGAATTCGATCGCATGGCCGGCGGCATGCCCGCCTCCAGCGGCGGTCAGGCCCTGCGCGAAATGGTCCCCGTAGTTCGCGCTTTGTGGCAAGGCGACTACGCCCACGACGGCGACATCTGGAAATTCCCGACCTCGACCAGCGTGCCGAAGCCGATCCAGAAGCCGAACCCACCAATGTGGATCGCCGCCCGCGACCCGGATTCGCACAACTTCGCCGTGGCCAACGGCTGCAACGTGATGGTCACGCCGTTGATGAAGGGCGACGAAGAAGTCGTCGACCTGAAGAACAAATTCCAGACTGCGCTGGATAACAACCCGGATGTGCCGCGCCCGCAACTGATGGTGCTGCGCCACACCCACGTGCACTCGGCTGACGATCCGGACGGT
Source organism: Pseudomonas sp. B21-051 (assembly GCF_024748795.1). Lineage (NCBI taxonomy): Bacteria > Pseudomonadati > Pseudomonadota > Gammaproteobacteria > Pseudomonadales > Pseudomonadaceae > Pseudomonas > Pseudomonas sp. B21-051. The sequence continues at coordinate 2,525,503 of NZ_CP087166.1, read as the reverse complement.
TGGAAAGTCGGCGCCAAAGCGATCTCACGGTTCTATCGCACCTTCGATGCGTGGTTTGGCAACAAGGAAACGCCGGTCAATGGTTTCCTCGCCCCGAGCCCGGAAGAGAAGTTCGCCGGGCGCCCGGAGTTTGAGCTGGAGAGTTTGCACAAGACGGCGATGATTGGTACGCCAGAGGAGATCATTCCCCGCATCAAGTACTACCAGGAACTGGGGGTGGATGAGTTCAGTTTCTGGTGTGATAACAGTTTGCCGCATGCGGAGAAGAAGAAGTCGCTGGAGTTGTTTATCAGGGATGTGGTGCCGGCGTTTCGTTAAGTCATTGTAGACCGCCAGCCCAAATAAAAAGCTCCGAGCAGTTCGGGGCTTTTCAGTTCAGCAGCAATTGAAACCCGGCCTAATAATTCCAATCACAAAAACACTTTTCTAACAGTGTCCATATCAGACTGGATAATCTCTAATTCTTTATCATCAACGCCGATCTCTATAAGACTCTCAACGCTGCACTTTTCGTACGTACCTGCCAAAACCTCCAACATATCAATCGCATATTGACTTTCCCTTGACAGCCTTAGCCCACGACGAATGCCTTCCATATAAATAGCAGTCTGAAGAACTGCGTTAGCCCCAGGAGCATCCTTTCGCATAAGACGCTCCAATTCATCTTGAGTATACGCAAACGCTTGTTCCGGACGAAAACCAAATTGATCAATCGCGTAGCTATAGTTCCCTGCAACCATAGCTCTAGCCTGATTAAACATACTATCGACTCGCATATTCAATTTTCCACTGTAAATACATTCAATTGAATTTTTGGATAGCGATCACGTGGGGAAAACGCGGACAGAACATGTTTCTTAAATAAAGTTCAAAGCTGTGACCCGTGCCCCTTTATCTAAACGTGGTCTGGCCGCACCTACATGCTGGCACAGCGGAGCCCGAAAAAAAAACAACCTTGAGGGCCTTCTTCTCAACACTTTTCCACACGGGAGATCGATCACCAGATCCTGTTGCAGAGCATTCATGGTTCGATCTCCAATACCGGGAGGAACAAGCGGAAGTGGTATGGTTTATTTGAGCGGGACCCGCCCACCTTCATCATTGAAATAATCATGAAACGCGTCAATGATTGCGTCCAAAGTTCCATCACGACCTTTAAGGGCTTGAAACTCCTTGGAACGGATCAAATTACGCCCTACGCCCTCAGAAAATTTTAACTTGGCATTGGCCTTACTCAGAGCCAGGACACCAAACTCTTCGTAAGCACTTTCAAACAATAGCCAATCAAAACCCAGATTACCGATGATCATCGGGTAATCCGCAGTGCCTTTGAAAAAGTCCCGAAAGCCAGAATTCAAGACTTCGATACCTTCATCGACATTGTTCCCATCGAAAAGGTAGCACAAGCCAGAAGGTGCGCTGAACAAGGCGAATACGTCTGTCGAGAAAACTTCATAGTTCAAGCGAACCAAGTCACTGAGAACATCAGTACTACTTAGCACTGGCCTTTCAAAAAAATAATACTCAAGCCCTGAATCAAGAAAGACCATCGCAGGAAGATCTTTTTCCAAATCAAGGTGCCTCGCTAACGCTGCCGTTATGCGATTCACTTCTTTAAATTCCACTTTTGACAGGCTCATTTACTCAACCTTGAATCGGATTTTGACAATCGATCTGTCGATGCCTTTAATTAGCAATTCTGCCGTAGGTTCTTTTGTCGACGTAGACATCGGATAGAACTTATAAGTCCTGTCTCCTTTGGTCAGCATGGAGACCGTTCCGTCCCCTGAAAACGTTCTGTTGTAACCGTTGGCTTCCAGCGTTTTTATTGCTTCTGAAGGTGAGGTATAAGCATCAATTTGGCCCACGCTCTTTCGCGTCCATTTTGGCTTAAACTCTATACCAGTTTGGTAAGGGGCGCTTTTGCCAATAAGTAACATCCCTGCGGTCATCTGCAGCTCAGTCATCAACGTCGCCCGCTGTTGCAGCGTTAGCGGCTGACCCGCTTGCTGATCCAGCCAACTGGTATCTTTTGCCCACTGGTCTGCGAGAGCCATCTCGTCGGGGGTCAACCAACCTTCTGCCAGGTTTTTGGCGAAGGCCATCTGTTTATCGGAGGTAAATAAAGCCCCCCAACCGTCAACGCCCTGCGATGGAACGGCTATCGACCAGGGGTTACCATTAAGCAAACCCACCATGTCGTAAGAAACATTTCTGCGAAGGAAATTCAACAGATCCTTCGCCACCGGAGTATCCATGGAAACGGCGCTGCTCTGGATTTCATCAACACATGCCCGACTTTTGCAATCATTGATTGCCATCGAACGTTGGGCGGACAGATCCTCATACTTGGTGACGATGTCGCGGATCGTTTGCGCACTACAACCAGCAGTTGATCGACATCCCTCAAGCTCTTTGAGCAATCGTTCGGCGGACGGATGGTCAAGATTGTTGTACTGGGTTGCATTGGCTGTCACAGCAGCAGCAGTGGACGCATCCCCACCTGTAATTGCAGCCGTCAGTACGCCAACCAACTGCGAGGCTGCCAGTAACTTGTTTACCCCTTGCTGATAAACCGCACTGTTCTTATCAACACCTACCGGCAACAGTTTGTCGGCCAGAAAATCAACCAGCGCCTCATTCGCCCCCGCTGCAATCGCACCGGTACGGAAATCGCCACCCATCGCTTCGGCCATCAAACCGCCCAGCGCGGCATGCATCACAACCTTGGTGACTTTGCCTTGGTCGAATACGGTGATATCACCAATCTTATTAGCTGCAACCGCGCCACCGATGGCAACGACGGAGCCAAGTGCTGAAGAAACCAGGTTGTCCTGAAGACTTCCGCCCATGACCGCCGTTTTCGCCAAGGCATCAAACGTTGCCTTCATAGCTACGCTCTGGACACTGTCCAGATCGAAGTTCAGATCTGTGGGGTTGTATCCGAACTTCGAGGCAATACCTGCCGTGATTGCAGCGAAAACGTAACTTTTGAAACTCTCCGAAGCGATCACATCCTTGAAGGTATCGCCCAAGTTGCCCTTGTTGTTGATTGCACTGGTAGCAGCCTGCCCTACCGCTGCAGAAAACGCCGCCGTGGCTGCCGCAGATGCAGCCGCAGCAATGGTAGCAGCCGTAGATGCGGAAGCACCCGCAGCGATTGCCGCAGACGAAGCCGCTTGACCTGCAGTAGCCCCTATCGTCGCGGCTGTTCCGGTTCCTGCTGTCAGCACAGAAACAATGATGACCACCGCCAGCATGGCTGCCGGCCCCATTCCGGAGTTGCTGTATTTGAACGATTCGTGTGTTTCCTTGACCATGCGCCAGTCAACACCACCGCGTTTCTCGGCGTCTTTCAACCAGGCGAGCCCCGGGTCTGCTTTGACCATGGCGTCGATCGTTTGACTGACCGACTTTTGGTTGATGTCGCGCAGGTCGATATTCAAGCCGTCAATAGCATTGATTACCAGATTGCCATTAGCTATGAGTTCGGTCTGACGCAGTGTTTCGTCGGTATTCCCTCGACCCTTCGCAGAACTCCAAACCGAGCTTGAACTGCTCTTCTCGTGACTCTCCTGATGCAGATCCTTGACGCCTTCGAAAGTAACGGAGCCGCCACTGGTGATGGTCAGGTCATTGCCACTGTCCAGTTTGGCGGCCTGGTAATGTTGATCGCCATTACTCACCAGGACCATGTCACCACCCGAGGTGATCACACTGCCAATGTTGTCGACCTTGGTCACCTCATCACGCTTGGTCTTACTGGAACCGAAAGAGCCCTTTTTCTTCTTGTCGTACAGCGAGTAATCAGTGTCCTGGGCCGCGAGAATATTCAGGTTGTTACCCGCTACCAGATACGCCTCGTCGCCCGCCGTGACCCGGCTGGAGACAACGGTCAGATCTTCGCCAGAACTAAGCGCCACACTGCCGCCTGCCGTCACCCCCGACATGACCTGGCTGACATGATCTTCCTGAATGGTAAGTTTCTTGCCCTTGGACAAAGAGTGCTGTTCGTCCGCCGCAGAACTGATGATCAAGTTTTCGGCAGCGCTCATCGAGACATCGCGCTTAGCATCAATCTGGCTGGCGATCACTGCCAGGTCGCGACCGGCCTGCGCTGTGAAATCGCGTCCCGCATTGACGTTCGCACCCAGTTGAGTGACGTCACTGCTGTTGTGTTTGCTGTCGTGAAATACGCTGTTAGTGACTTGTGTCGCTGCGATACTAAGATCGCGCTCGGCATCAAGATCCATGTCTCGACCGCTTTGCAGCACACCACCGGAGATATTAATGTCGCGGCCGGACATGATGCTCAGGTCATTGGTGGCTTCGATACGTGCAGCTGTATCGGCGAAATCGTGATGCTGAGTACCGAAACGTGTGCTGCTGTCGGATGAAGTAACAGTGCGCTCGTTGATTACATCTCCACTGAGTGTGTTCAGCGACACTTCACGCCCGGTGATGACGCCCCCGGATTTATTGATAATGTCGTTGGTCGCCAACAGATCCAGACGATTCCCAGCCTGAATAAGTCCACTATTTATCAGATTATTACCCGCCGTCGCCGACAGATTATTCGTCGCCTTCAACGTCCCGACGTTATCCAGGTTTTCACCGGCAATCAGCGTCACATCATTACCGGCAATCAGCGCCCCGGTAGGACCCAGACGACCATTGGCCTGCGCCAGATAAACCACCGGCACCAGGACTTTTTCGCCGTTCACTTCGTGCTCTTCGAGCCACACGATGTCGTGCGTCAGCGCCGCGACTTGCTGCGAGGTGAGGCCGACGCCTACCGACAGGTTAAGTGCGTCCTTGCTGGCGATGGCGTTGTTCATCAGGTACTTGAACATGCCCTCGTTGGAGGTCTGGCCGTCGATGAACGCCTGGCCGGTGCGGGCGGTGACGGCTTGCTGGATCAGGCGTTGTTCGTAGAGGCCATCGCCGAGACGCTTGGCGCTCTGGTCGGGGTCGTAGCCGAGTTTTTCCAGCAGGTAGTCGGAGCTCATGAACGACTTGAGGTCGGTCAGCACCGGATTGGTTTCGATCAGGTATTTGTGCGCGTTGGACGGCGCCTTGGTGTCCGGCAGACCGGTGACGCGGGTCACCGGACGGGTGTCGATCGACTCCCTGGCGTCGTTGCCGCGGTCTTTCATGCCCGGGCCGGCGGGTTTCACCGGCACGTTGACGTCGACCGTGCTGGCGACGGCCTGCACGACGCTCGGGCTGCGGTGGAACGTATCCACTGCGCGTGTGCTGTCGGAGACTGCGGGCGGCGCGTCAATAAAAAGATTACGCGGGCCACCAGTGCTGGCAGCCACGACGTGCTCTTCGGTGGCAACGGTTTGCCCGCCCACGGTCCAGGTCGGCGCAGGGCCGGTTGCGGCGGCCGGCGCGGTATCAGCGGCGCCCTGCCCGCTCAGGCGGAACAGACCGTTATCCCCGGTTGGCAGGGAGAAGCCTGGCAGGGACAGCGGGTTGACCTGCTGCTGGGCGAGGTCCGGCGGCAGTTGGCTGTTGATCCGGATAACGGTGGTGCCGGTGTTGCCGACGTTGGTGTTGCCAACTTTGTTGGTGCCGCCGGTAGAGCCGTAATCCTCGTGGATCACGCTGTTCTGCAGTTCCTTGGTAGCGGTGATCGAGACATTGCCGCCGGCCTGAATGACCGCGTTGCGACCCGCGACTGGACTGGTGCCGTCAGTGGCGACTTCTTTGTCAGAGGTCAGTGTGAAGCCCTGCAGTCTGGTCGGCATGTCGACCAGGTTATTCGGATCATATTGCGATTGCGGACTGGTGTTACCCCAGGCATAACCGGACAGGGTGAGGTCGCCCACCGACTTGTTTGTCACCGAGTCCTTGATCACGACCACTCGGGTCAGTCCGCCGTCGTGACCAGGTTCCCGCCCCGTTGCCGAGGTGACGACGCCTTGAGCAAAGTTCCCGGTTCCGTCGATGTAATAGACGTTCGGAAAGTCAGGGTTATTGCGCTGGTTGTACGCAACCACCTCAGGCATGAAGACATTGAACGAGCCCGAGTCGATCGCGCCGGTACGGAAGATTCGGGTGCGCTCGATGCTGCCGCTGACCGCACCGACGTTCCTCATGTTGTTGGCATTGATGGTGATGTTGCCGGAAGCGCTGAGCGTACTTTTGCTGTTGAGGAATTCACCGCCGTTGAAGATGAAATCGCCACCGGCTGTCAGCAACGACGATGCCGTGGTGTCATTGTCCTGCCCACCTTCGAAGACTTCGTGAGCAATCAGATTGACGTCGTAGGTGCCTCCTGAACAATCGCCGCACTGAACGCCGATGAAGCCCGAAACCAGCTTACGATTCAGGGCGAAGCTCTGCGTACCGTCGTCTCCCGAGGTGCGGTTGGCGAAGTTGGCTGCGTCAATCTTGAAGGTCTTGCCGCTCTCCATCGAACCCGACAGGTTCGACACCTGACTGGCCTGTGCGGTCCCGTAACCCTTAATGGTCACATTCCCCAACCCGTAGAAATCACCGTTCTGGTTGGTCAGATTGCCCACACTGAGCGTCATGTCGTTGCCGCTGAAAATCAGCCCGCGATCATTGAGCATCGAAGGCGTGTTGATGTTCAGGTTCTGCGCCCCCCCGAGGGTGCCGTAGTTGATCAAGCTACCGGCATTGACGGTCAGGTCTTCACTGGAAGTAATGCGCCCGGCGTTGACGAGGGCCCCGCCCACACTGATGGTCGAGGTCGCACCTGCGGCGAAGCTGCCGTTCGCGCCGATGTTCATCTGTGCAGCAGAGAGGTAAGTCCCGCGCTGGCTCGACAGTCGGCCATTGCCGCTGTAGCCGCCGCTCAACTGCATATCGATCAGGCCATCACTGGCGATCAAGCCGTCGTTGGTCCAGTTGCCGCCTCGCACCTGCAACACATCCGAGGCCAGCAACTTGCCGCTGGCGCTCTGGCTGAACTGCCGGACGTTGACGTTCAAGGTTCCGGCCTGAATCACGCTGGAGTTGTTCCAGGTATCAGCATTGAGTTCCAGCAACCCACCGGTGGTGATGCTGCCACCCGCACCGATCACATTGGCCGTGGAGATTTCGAACTTGCCGCGGCCGACGTGGTTGAGTTGCCCGCCGTCATTGAGGAAGCTGCCGACGTTGACGGTCATGTCGGTGTTCGCGGTTTCCAGCACGCCGTTACGGTTGTCGAGTTGGCCGCCGATCTGCAAATCAGTCTTGCCCCAGTTGCCCAGCGAACGCAGACGACCACTCTGGTTGTTGACGCTTGCCGCCCTGACGGCGAGTTGCGTGTTGGTTTCAATGACACCCGCAACGTTGCTCAGTGCGCCGCTGAGGCCGAAGTCGATGCGCTCACCGGCAATCTGCCCGGCACCGTTGTCCAGGCTGGTACCGCTGACGCTCACCAGACCTTTGGCATAAAGCACACCGCTGCGGTTATCGAATCCGGCCGTGGCGATGTTCGCGTCTGTCGCTTGCGCGGAGATGCGTCCGCCGTTGTTGTCCAGCCCCGCCAATGCCGTCAGCTTCAGACCCTGCGCCTGAATGATGCCGCCCTGGCGGTTGTTGTTGAGGTCGTAGCCATTACGCAGCACACCCACCGTCCGCGCTTCGAGTGCGCCTTTGATGCTGGACAGAATGCCGCCGCGGTTATCGATGTTGGCGGCGTTGACGCTCACATCACCGTTTTGCGCGATGACTTTGCCGCTCTGGTTGTCGAGATTGCCGCTGACATCGAGGGTCAGGCCGTTTTCACTTTGCAGCGCGCCTTTGCCATTGTTCAGGCTCGCCGCCTTCAGTTGCAGGGCGGCGTTCTGGCTGTAGATCAAGCCGTCAGCGTTGTTGCGTACCGCGCCGCTGGCGGTGATTTGCAGCAGATCATTGGCGGCGATGGTGCCCTTGTTGCTGTTGTCCAGTGAGCCGGTCGAAAGCTCCAGGTTTTTCTGGCTGGCGATTTGGCCGTTCTGGTTACTCAGGTCGGTCACGCCCTTGATCAGCACCGGACCTGCGCCAGCCAGTCGGCCACCGTTGTTGTTAAGGTCACCGCTGAGGTTAAAGCTGATTGCGTCATTACTGGCTATCTGGCCGCCACTGTTGTCCAGTCGCGAAACCGTGGCGTTGATCGCCTGCTGCGCATTGATCGCGCCGCCGACGTTGGTCAGCGCCATGCTCAGCAGATCCAGCGCACCGTCGCTGGCGATCAAGCCGCCCTGACTGTTATTGAGCGCGCCGCTTAGCGTCAGGCTTTGCGCTACTCCGCTGCTCAGAATGCCTTTGTTGCTGTTATCGAGGCTGCCGGCCTTGACCGTCAGGCTGCCCTCGGCAACCAGCGCACCGGCGCCACTGTTGAGCAACGCGTCCTGGAGATCGACCGCGACATCGCCGAATTTGCTCGAGAGTGTGCCGCTGTCGCGGTTGTCGAGGCTGTTGCCGCTGACGCTCAACCCTTGCCAGCCGGACAGCAAGCCCTTCTGGTTGGTGATCGAGGTGCCGCGCAGCAAGAGTTTTTCGCCACTGATCAACTTGCCCGCGTTGTTGTTCACGGCACGAGCGATGACGTCGAAACTCAGATTGCTGGAGATCTCACCGCTCTGGTTGTTCAGGTCGCGCAGACGCTTGAGGGTCAGCGGGCCTTTGGCGGTGAGCAGGCCGTTCTGGTTATCGAGGTCACCGTTGGCCAGGTCCAGCGTGACGGCTTGGTCGCCCAACAGTCGGCCGCCGTTCTGGGTCAACGAAGTCAGGGTCAGATCGATGTCACCCGCGGCGGAGATTTCACCGCCATTGCTGGAGTCCACACCGGTCGCGGTCAGCTTCAGATTGCCCTTGCTGTTGATCAAACCACTGTCACGGTTGTTCAGCGCCATCGCATTGAGCGTGACCGCGCTGACACCCAATAGCATGCCGCTCTGGTTGTTCAGATCGGCGCTGCCGATGTTCAGCGCCTGCGCGGCACTGATCAGGCCGCTGGCATCGTTGCGCAACAGGCCATCGACCGTAAGTTCAAGATCGCCACGGCTGACCAGGCTGCCACCGCTGTTGTTCAGGCTGCCCGCCCGGACATCGATCGACGCCGCGCCGATCAGGCCTTTGACGTTGTCCAGCGCGTTGGCGATGCGCAGGGTCAGGCCCTGATTGCTCAAGAGTTTGCCGTTGCTGTTGTCCAGGCTCTGCGCGTTCAGGGTGAACGCTTCAGTGCTGGAGATCGTACCGCCCTGGTTGTTGACGCCATTGAGTTGCTTGAGCAACAGAGTGCCAGGCGCGCTGATCACGCCGTTGATGTTGTTCAACTGGCCGTGATTCAGGTCCAGGTTCAGGCGCGTGTTGCTGAGCAGCTTGCCACCCTGTTGATCGAAGCCTGTCACCGACGCGGTCAGTGCGCCCTGGCTGCCGATGCTGCCTGCATCGCTGTTGGTGACCTGGCCGGCGACGAGATCGAGCGTGTCGGCGCTGCTCAGCGAACCGCTGCTGTTATCGAAGTCACCGGTCGTGACCGTGACCGCGCCTTTGCCGCTGACGGTGCCCTTCTGCCGGTTATCCAGACCGGTACTTTTGAGCACGAGGAGGCCATCGGTGACGATCCGCCCGCCTTGGTTATCGACCTTGCCAGTGCTGTCGAGGGTGAGATCTGCAGCGCTGGACAGGTTGCCGCCAGTGTTGCTCAGTTGCGCGGAAGTGACGGTCAGCGCGCCTTCGCCGCTGACGTTACCGAGGTGGTTGGTGAAGTCGCCGCTGAGGTTCAGCACCATGTCCTGCTGGCTGAGCAACTCACCGCCGCTGTTGTCCAGCGTACGGCCTTGCAGCTTCAGCAGCGTGCCCGTATCGATCAGGCCTTTGTTGCGGTTGAGCAACTGATCGACCGTGAGCGTCAGTGCCTTGCTGGTGAAGACCTTACCGCCATCGCTGTTATCGAGTTTTTTACCAGTCAGCATCAGATCGCTGTTGGTAGTGATTTCGCCGCCACGGTTGTCCAGTTCATCGACCGTCAGCGTCATGGCTTTGGTCGAACCGAGCAAGCCACCCTGGCGGTTGTCGAGGGTCTCGGCGCTGAGTTTGAGTACACCGGTGGCGATCAGTTGAGCGTTCTGGTTGTTCAGGCTTTTTACCTGAATGGACGCATCGGACTTGCCGGCAATGCTGCCCTGCTGGTTGATCAGCGTATCGGCGGTCAGCGTCAGTTCACCGTCGGCGATGAGTGTGCCGGACTGGTTGTTCAAGGTCTTGTCGGTGGTCAGCAGCAATTGGCCGCGACTGCTGATCAAGCCATCCTGGTTGTCGAGGCTGACGGAATGGCTGTCGAGTGCCGCCGCAGAAATAACGCCTTTGAGGTTATTCAGCGCTGCCGCAATGCGCAGCGTCAGCCCTTGCTGGCTGATCAACATGCCGTTGCTGTTGTCCAGGTCATTGGCCTCAAGCATGAATGCTTGCTGGCTGGAGATTTCGCCACTGTGGTTGTTCACGCCATTGAGGTTTTTCAGCAGCAGCGTGCCGGGCGCGTTGATCAGACCGTTCTGGTTGTTCAATTGGCCGTGGTTCAAATCAAGGGTCAGGTCGGATTTGCTGAACAGTTCGCCGCCCTGCTGATCCAGCCCGCGCACCGAAGCGTTCAGGGCCTTTTGACTGGCAATGCGCCCGGTAGCGTTATTGACCTGCGCCGCGTCGAGATCCAGCGTCGCACCGCTGATCAGACGCCCGCCCTGACTGTTATCGATATCCCCGGTGGTGATACGGCTCGCGCCAGTACCCGAGATCAAACCTTTGCGGCTGTTATCCAGGCTGGCGCTTTTGAGAGTCAGCGTGCTGTCGCTGCCGATCGAGCCTGCCTGGTTGATGACCGCCCCGCTGCTGGTGATCCGCAGGATGCCGGCGCTGCCGAGCGAACCGCCACTGTTGTCGATCCTGCCTGCTGTGACCGTCAGCGTGCCTTCGCTGCTGATGTTTCCCTGCGCGCTGACCAAGGCATCGTCGAGGGTAATCACCAGATTCTTGAGGCTGTCAAAGCGACCGCCACTGTTGTCCAGGCTGCTGCCGGTCAGCGTGGTGGTGCCCTTGGCACTGATCAGGCCTTTGCTCTGGTTGATCAGCTTCGCCACGGTGAGGCCCAGATCGCTACCGGCAAGCAGCTTGCCGCTGTCGCTGTTGTCCAGGCGCTGACCCTTGATGTTAAGCAGCAGACTGCTGGAGATTTCGCCGTTGCGGTTGTCGACATCGTCGACAGTCAGGGTCAGCGCTTTTGTGGTGCCGACCAGACCGCCATTGCGGTTGTCGAGGGTCTCGCCGGTCAGGCTCAGATTGCCCTGAGCGACCAGCGCACCGCCCTGTTGTTGCAGCAAACCGATGATCGCCGTGAGATCGCTCTGACTGGAGATCCGACCTGCGGCGTTTTGCACTTCGCTGGCCTTGAGGCTGACCGGACCGACCGCACTGATGAGTCCGCCGCTGTTGTCCAGACGTGTGCCGGTGTAGGCAATACCGGACTTGCCGGTGATCTGGCCCTTGTCGCGGTTGTCCAGGCGGTCGACGTTGAGTGTCAATTGCTGATCGGCCTGGATCACGCCGGCACGGTTGTCCGCGGTATCGCTGCGCAGTGCCAGGGTGGTTTTACCGATGAGTTTGCCGTCGCGGTTGTCGAGGCTGCCGGTTTGCGCATCGATGGCGCCCTTGGCAGTGATCTCGCCTTTGTTGCGGTTGTCGAGCAGACCGCGCACGCGCAAGGTCAGGCCGCCGTCGCTGACCAGCACACCGCCATCGCGGTTATCGAGGCTGGCAGCCTGCAGGTTCACCGACTGTCCCGAGCCGAGCACGCCGTCGCGGTTGTCCAGCGCGCCACTGAGGTCGATATTCAACCCCAGATCGCCAAGGATCTGACCGCTGCGATTGTTCACTGTCGCCGCGCTGAATCGGGTGACACCGCTACTGGAAACCTCACCATTGCTGTTGTCCAGCAGACCGAGGCTACCGGTCAGGTTGCCCGCGCTGTGGATCAACCCTTGAGTATTGAGGACTTGATTGGCGTTGACGTTCAGCGTCGCGTTGCCGAGTACGCGGCCGCTGCTGCGGTTGTCCAGAGTGCCGGCGCTGATCGTGGTGCTTTGACCGCTCAACGTACCGCCCTGATTGTTCAGGGTTTGCGCGGTGCTGACAGTGAGAGTGCGGCTGGCCACCAGACTCTTGCCAGTGTTGTCGAGACGCTGCGCACTCAGGTTCAGATCACCGTTGCCGTTGCGCCCGCCGTCGGCGTTGATCCCGGCTTCGATGACGCCGCCGTTGGTCAATTGCCCACCGGCACTCAGGGCAATACTGTCGCGGGCCGCGAGGGTTTGCCGGTTGGTCAGATTGCCCTGGGTCTGCACGTTCAATGCCGTGCCGGCATACACCGGCCCGCGCGCATCGAGACTGGCAGCCTTGACGTTGACCGCACCGGTCGCCGAGGTATCGACAAGGCTTAATTGACCGTTGGCATCAAGCTGAATATCGCCACCGCTGGCAATCAGTTTGCCGTCGAGCTTCACGCCGACCCCGGCCTCGGTGCCCACCAGTTTGATCGCCCCGGCATACATCCCGCCGAGTGCCGAGGAGTCGATTGCCAGTTGCGGTTTGGCGCTGCCATCATCGGCGCGGGCCGTGGCGTTCAAGGTCTGCGCGTTGACGTCGTTGCGACCGGCAACGATGGTCAGGTTCTGCGCCTGCAGTTGCGCGTTGATCTTCGCACTGCGGGTGATAATTTCGAAACGGTCGACGTTGCTCGCATTGAGGCCGGCGCCTTCGATGGCGACGCTGCCCTGGTCGACCTGGAAGCGATCCAGACGGCCGTTATCCAGCACCGGTTTGCCGGTGCTCAGCGTCACGCGCGGTGCATTGATGAAGCCGCAACCGTTGCAAGTGATGCCATACGGGTTGGCGACGATCACCCGCGCCGACTGCCCCGCCACTTCGGTATAGCCGCGCAACTGGCTCGGGTTGGCACTGATGACTTCGTTGAGAATCGTCTGTGCCGCACCGCTGTATTTCAGGTTCGGGTTATCGACGATGTGCCCGCCCAACTGCGTGACAGTATTCTGCGCCGAGCCGTTGTTGAGGATCAGCCCCTGCGCGCCGACGTTGTAATCGTGAAACTGGTTGTGCGACAGCCCGCTGCCGTTGGGCGTGGCGATGTTGATGATCGGCACGCCATTGCCGGCCCGATCCAGCGAAGTGTTCGGGTTGGCCACGACTATGCCGTCGGCCTGCGCCCACATCGGCTGCCAGAACATGACGTTCGCCAGCAGGAACGCCAGCCCGCGCTTGGGCATGCCCAGGAACGACTCACGGTTTTTTACGGCCGCAGAAGGCTGGCCTGCAAGGAAGGCGAACTGGCGAACATCCATGTCGATGATCTCGAAAAGTGGTTATCAGATGAAAAAGTCGAGGCGGAAATAGATCGGCGCTTCGCGCTCGGTCAGCACATCCGGGCGTTCGAGGGAGTGAGCAAAGGTCACGCTGGCGGCCACGTGCTCGCCACGGGCAAACAGCTCCAGCGAGTTGCTCGACATGCGCCCGTGCTGATCGCCGTTGTAGCGGTCGCCGCGAATCACGCCCTGGTCGTAACCGAGGCTGGTGCCGTATTCAGCGAACACCGGGTGCAGCCATTCGGCCGTCACCGGTCGGCTCCAGCGCAGGTCGTTGCGCCAGTAGCCGCCGCTGTCGCCGGACAGCGATTGATCCTTGTAGCCACGGATCGATGCTGACCCGCCAAGGCTGGTGCGCTGCGGACTGAACAGCACGTCTTCGCTGCGCTGGCCGGTCATCAGGCTGCTGAAGCTGAAGGATTCGCCCCATACCTTGAACGGCTGCAGGTAGCTCAGGGTCGCGGTGTATTTGCGGTAGCGTGCGTCCGGTTCGCCCGGGCCCGGATCGTGGCTGCCCTGCGCGTCGAACGCGCCGATGCCTTCCTGCATGCCGGCGTCGAAGTTGACGAAGGCGCTGCCGATGCGGCGACCGTGGTTGAAGCCGAACTGCGCTTCGCTGATGCGGTTGCTGCTCAGCTTGAGCTTGCTGTCTTCGATGAAGTTGTTGGTGCGCAGGTAGGACAGCCCGGCGCTGAGCGAGGTCTTGCTCACCGAGTCGCGATGGATCACCCGCTCGGCGCGCAGCTGATGGTTTTCGCTGTCGCCAGTCTGCTTGAAGTTGTAGCCGTTGGCGGCGATCTGCGAGCGGTAGTCACTCTGGCTGTAGGTGTAGCTGAAATTCCACCAGCCCCACGGCAGGTTGTAATTGAGCATGGCGTTGCTGGAGGTGTGCTGGTGGTCGGTCATTGCATCGTGACCGCCGCGCAGGCTCAACTGATCGGCCAGACCCAGCGGGCTGTCCCACTCAAAGTTGGTGCCCCACTGCTGTTCGCCGGTGCTGCGCTGGCCGTCGTTGCTGCGCGACAGTCCGGCACGCCATGGCTTCTGCGGGTTGTTGGTGACCAGTACTTCACTGCCGCCGACGTTCTTGCCCGGCGCCAGCTCCATCTTCGCCTGATTGGACGGCAGGCGATTGAGCTGATCGACCATCTGCTCGATCTCGCGCAGGTTGACCAACTCGCCGGACTTGCCGGGAAACGCCATCGCCAGTTCGCGCTGTGAAAGCTTGCTGTTCTCGGCGCCTTTCATGCCTTCAAGCTTGCCCTCGACCACCAGCACTTTCAGGTGCCCGCCGGACAAGTCCTGTTGTGGCAGGTAGGCGCGACTGGTGACCAGGCCTTTCTCGATGTAATGGTCGGTGATGACTTTGAGCAACTCGTTGAGTTGCGGCACCCCGAGGCACTGGTTGATATAGGGCTTCAGCAGACGGGCCTTGTCGCTGTCGGACAGACTGTCGGCGCCATTGAGCTCGATGTCCTTGATCGGGAAACAGCGGGTATCGATGGGCGCTGCCGGTTGCGCTGGCCTGGCATCCTTGCCGGGCAGGTCCTTGAGTTCCTCCAGACGCCGCTGCTGCTCTTCAAGCAGGCGATTCTGGCGCTCGCGGATCAGGTCGGTCTCGCCGGGGGTCGGTGCAGCAAAGGCAATCTGGAGCGGAGACAGGCACAGCAACGCTACGCACAACCTCGCCGCGAGGGCGGGTGAGGACATGTTCGATCCCTCGAGACGGAATGACATCAAAATAGTGGCGCGATATTAGATGGCCATCATTTTGACGTCAAACTATCGTATCTACCGTTTGTCGGGTTTGTAACAGGGATTAAACAATCGACGCGGCTGAGGTTTTCCGGGGGTAATCCTTGGTTCAGTGTGCAACGCCCAACTTCGTCGCCACGTCCTGAGGTGCCAGCAGGCGGCCATCCGCTGAACGCAATTCCAGCTTCCTGATTGGCTGACGCTGCTGTGCATCGACCATCACCGAACCCGGCTCGCCCGGCGCATACAAGTGCTCGCCGCCCCACTGCGACAGCGCGACGATCACCGTCTGCAAGGCCCTGCCGCGTTCGGTCAGCACGTATTCCTTATAGGCACCGCCATCGGCGGCCGGCACGGTTTGCAGGATCCCCTGCTCCACCAGGGCCTTGAGTCGGGCGCTGAGCATGTTCTTGGCGATGTCCAGATTCTTCTGAAAATCACTGAAGCGGCGAATGCCCTCCAGCGCATCGCGGATGATCAGCAGCGACCACCAGTCGCCGATCAGGTCCAGCGTACGGGCGACCGGGCAGGCGTTGCCGTGCAGGCTTTTGCGCTTCACAGGGTGTTTCTCCATCAAATCCAGCGTGTGGTTGCATCTTACAACTGTGACGCTGGAAAAGAACCACGCCACCCGCCATGGCAATTGAGCACTTGCGTACAAGTGACAGCCGCGGTTTGCGCCGATAGTGATGGGCGGCCATTGCGGCATCCGGCCTTCCTGAACGATTGCCCACAGCAAGGAGTTTCCATGAGCACATTCACTACCGATGACGGCACACAGATCTATTTCAAGGACTGGGGCAGCGGCAAACCCGTGTTGTTCAGCCATGGCTGGCCGCTGGATGCCGACATGTGGGAATACCAGATGGAATACCTGAGCAGTCGCGGCTATCGCACGATTGCCTTCGATCGCCGTGGTTTCGGGCGCTCCGATCAACCATGGACCGGCTACGACTACGACACCTTTGCCGATGACATCGCGCAACTGATCAACCACCTCGACCTGCGCGACGTCACGCTCGTGGGCTTCTCCATGGGTGGCGGCGACGTCAGTCGCTACATCGCCCGCCACGGCAGCGAGCGCGTTGCCGGGCTGGTGCTGCTCGGTGCGGTGACGCCGTTGTTCGGCAAGAAAGCCGACTACCCGCAAGGTGTCGACACCTCGGTGTTCGATGGGATCAAGGCCGGTCTGCTCAAGGATCGCGCGCAGTTCATCGCGGATTTCGCCGCGCCGTTCTACGGCACCAATCAGGGGCAGAAAGTCTCCGATGGCGTGCTCACGCAAACCCTGAACGTCGCCCTTTTGGCCTCGCTGAAAGGCACCGTGGATTGTGTCACCGCGTTCTCCGAAACCGACTTCCGACCGGACATGGCGAAGATCGACGTGCCGACCCTGGTGATCCACGGTGACGGCGATCAGATCGTGCCGTTCGAAACCACCGGCAAGCAGGCCGCCGCGCTGATCAAAGGCGCTGAGCTGAAAGTCTATGCCGGCGCCCCCCACGGTTTTGCCGTAACGCACACCGAAGCGCTGAATGAAGACCTGCTGGCGTTCCTGAACCGCTAAAACGCCTCGCTGACCGGGTCCCCACCCGGTCAGCGAACGTTGCGATACAGCATCAGCCGCGCGCTCTCGTGCAGCCCCCGCGTCAGCTCCACCAGGCGCTGGAATTCCTCGGGATTTTGCTCGGCGACGTTATCCAGCGGGGTCTTCGACGCCAGGTCATGCAGGGTCGGTGAGCTGCCGTCATGCTGCATCTGCAGGAGGAAATCCTTGGTCACCCCGCCAATCAACGGGAACGTGCCCTCGCGCAAAACCAGTGGCACCACGCGCTCACCTTCCGGCGCCGGTTGCTGGACATCGCGGCCCATCGCGCCATTGCTGAACGGCACGCCGGCCATCCCCGCCACTGTCGGCAGCAAATCCGTCAGCCCCACCGCTTGCTCGATGACCTTGGGCGCCAGCAGCCCCGGGGCGTGAATCAGCATCGGCACATGATTGCTTTCCAGGCCCAGTTGCTCGAACGCCGGCGGCATGTGCGGGATCTGGCTGATGCGGGTGTTGTGGTCGCCGAAGAACACAAAAATCGTGTTGTCGTAATAGCCGCCGGCCTTGGCCAATTCCATCAATTTGCCGATATTGAAATCCAGCAGGCGCACCGCGTTGTACTGCTCGACGCTACGCGAACCGGCAGCCTGCACCTGCTCCAGTGACAGGTTGCTGACCTTGAAACCGTCGTTGTCCTTGGGGATGGTGAACGGCCGATGGTTGCCCGAGGTTTGCACGTAGGCAAAGAACGGTCGGTCCTTCGGCAGGTCGCGCAGGATGCGGTCGCTCTCCTTGAACAGATCCAGATCGGAAATCCCCCACACGTCCACCAGCGGCGAACGCCAGTCGCTTTCCTGATACAGGCGCACGCCGTCGATGCTTTGTTGGATCAACGCATTGATATTGGCCCAGCCGGCGTTGCCGCCGATCATGTAGAGCTTCTGGTAATCGGTGAAGGCATTGATCAGCGTGTGCTGACGGGTGATCAGCGGATGACGGGTGGCGGTCTCGCGGCGCGTCACGTCGGGCACGCCAGTGATGCTCGCCCACACGGTTTTCGCAGTGCCGGTGACTGGCACATAGAAGTGCTTGAAAAACCAGCTTTGGGTCGCCAGTTGATCGAGGTTTGGCGTCGGGTTCAACGGATTGCCATAGGCGCCGACGGCGCTGGTGCCCAGAGATTCGAGCATGACGAACATCACGTTCGGCGTACCCTGCAGCCGATACGGTTGCACACCTTGCTGACGCTCGAACGTCAGGCGTTGCGGGTCCGGTCGATCCACACCCAGATAGCGGGCGATCAACGGATAGTGCTCGCGCACTTGCTGCTCGTCGAACTGCGCCTGCCCAGTCTTCAACGTGTCGTAAAGGAACAGCACCGGGTTCAGGCCGACAGCGGCGATCTGCGCGTCACCGGAGAAGAACGCATCGCTCCAGCGCAGCGGCACCGGGTTTTCCAGATTGAGATTGTCGACGCGACCCAGCAGCGCCAGCAGAACCGCAACCACGCCCAGCCCGGTGCCGAATGCCAGCGATGGACGCCGGATAACCTTGGGTTCACGGGCCAGTGTCAGCCGTTCCAGCTGCAAAAGTCCGTAGAACCAGACGCCCAGCACCACCAACCAGCCGAGCGCGATCCACAGCACCGGATAGGTTTCCCAGACCATCTGTTGTGAGATTTGCGCATCTTCCAGATAACGCAGCACCGTGGCGTTGATCCGCACGCCGAGGTAGGCGTAGTGGCCGAAATCAATGATGTACAGCAGGCCCACCGCACCAAGCGCCAGCAGCCAGTAAACCCGCACGACCACGCGCAGCCATGGCAACCGCGTGAGGTTCCAGCGCGGCAGCCAGGCCAGCAGTGCCAGCGGCAATATCAGCAACACCGCCAGGCGGAGGTCGAAGCGCAAACCGATCCCGAGGGTTTCGCGCAGTGCCGGATTATCGATGAGCTCGCTGGGCGCAATCCCGGAAAACCCCAGCACGAATATCAGCCTGAGCACGGCAAACAACAAGAACGCCAAACCTGCCGCGCCCACGCCGTAGCGCAGGCGTCGCGATTGCAACCAGCCCATCATTGACCTCTGTGTCGTTGGTTCAAATAGAAGATGTCGTGCCCGCCGGTGCGGCTCGCAGCAGACGCCAGACCTGGCGGATGCACAGCGCCGCAGCGGCAACCAGGCAGTAACCCACCAGCAGCGGATCGATCAGGTAATCCCAGTAGTTTTCCGAAGCCTTGAGACGCAAGGCGAACGCCAGCGTGCCCAGCGCGAGCATCGACACCGCCAGCGTGTTGCGCAGCCACAACAGCGCCAGTGCCAGCAGGCCGATACAGACGATCATCGGCCGTGGATTGAAGCCCCAGCGGTACGGATCGAAATACGTCAGGCCCATCGTCGCCGGGTACAACAGCGCGGCCAGCACGGTAAACAGCACCAGCACCTGCACCCGTGCCGACAATGTCTGCCGCTCGACCACGCCCAGTCGGACCAGACTGGCCCAGCCGAGCAACACCAGCGTGGTGATCGCCAGATCGTCGGTGACACTGCGCACATACGCCGCCAAGGGCAACTCGTTGACTGGCACGAAGCTGACCAGCGCCAGCAGCGGCAACAGCCACGGGCGCCAGCGTTGCGTGCATTGCAACGAGCCGAGCAGGACAAAACCCAGCAGGATGAATGTCAAATGGGCTTGCCAGAGCAACAGCATCACAGGCGCTCCTCGAGCCACGCTTCGTTGAAGCTGACATGTTTAATGAAGGTGTTATTCCACGAATACACCAGGTGATAGAGACCATCGCTGCCGCGACTGAAGTACGGATACTCGTACTCGAAATCACAGCCCTGCGGCTTGCACACCCGGTAGTCCAGATTGCTCAGAAAGCGTTGCTCCAGCGGCAAGCGCCGGGCACCACTGGAAGCACGAAAACCTTCGCCGATGA
Organism: Pseudomonas sp. B21-051; assembly: GCF_024748795.1. Taxonomy (NCBI): domain Bacteria; kingdom Pseudomonadati; phylum Pseudomonadota; class Gammaproteobacteria; order Pseudomonadales; family Pseudomonadaceae; genus Pseudomonas; species Pseudomonas sp. B21-051. The sequence continues at coordinate 2,505,882 of NZ_CP087166.1, read as the reverse complement.
TCGCCTTGTAGGCTTCGGGGGCGAACGGCTGGCCGAGCGGATCGGGCGACTGATCGAGTTCGATCACGTTGCGCCAGTGGTTCAGATTGGCATCGGTGCCATAGAGGCTGAGCTTGAAGCGTCCGTCCTGCAGATCATTGAGCGCAACCAGCAGACCGTTGTCACCGGTGCCGACCGCCGCGAGCGATGAATTGGGGTTGGCCGGTTCCAGCGGATACGGCTCGCTCCAGGTCTGCCCGGCGTCCTCGGTACGGCTGGCCAGCACTCGATGATGAGTGTCGCCGGCATAACGCAGCATCGCCACGGCACGTTTTCCGTCCAGCGGCACAATGGTCGGCTGCAACGAATGCTTGCCACGGCTGATACGGAATTTGTCGATCACCGCGCCGTCTGCGCTCAGGTACAGGTACTCGGCGAATTTGCCCATGAACTCGTGATACACCGGCAGGCCGATCGAACCGTCGGCATGGAACACCGGCGCGGCGCGCACCAGTGTGCTGATGTTGAAAAACGGTGAAGTGATCAGCTGTCGCGGCGCCGACCAGTTGCGCCCGAAATCATCCGAAACCATCACGTTGATCGCACTGGTGGCCCAGCCGCCCACGGATACCGAGACATAAAACATCCACAGCCGTTGATCCGGCGCGAGGGCGATCACCGGATTGCCCAGTTTGCGGATGTAGCGGCGGGTGCCGTCGCGGGTCGATTCGCGGGTGGCCAACACCTGCTCGGCGCCCCACTCCGCGGTGTTGGCGTCATAGCGGGCGGTACGGATCTGCACGTCGGCGGCGCCTTCGCGGGAACCGGCGAACCACACCGCCATCAGGTCGCCGCCCGGCAGCGCGGTCACCGACGACGAGTGCACGAAATCATTCAGTTGCGAGGAGACGAAGCGACTGCTGTACAGCGGCTCCGGTGCCTGCAGCGAAGCATCCACCGGCGGCGTGGCCTCGGCAAATGGCGCCAGCACATGAGCCGGATGACTGCGCCAGGCACTAAAGAAAACCAGGCTCACGGCCAGTCCGCCGAGAATAAATTTCAAGCGATCGGGAAGCGCACGCATAGTGGACTCACGGCAAAAACAGGATGGTGGGCAATCGACAACACATCCCTGTCAGCGCGGAGGATCGTCCGGCAGGTGCCGTCGGCGTCCGGTGAGCATCGACAACGGCAAGTTGTCACGAACCAGAAAACTCTCGAACAGCGCGGCGACGATGTGCAGACACACCAGCACCAGCAAGCTGTCGACGGCGGTTTCGTGCACCTGCAACGGCCAATCGGAGCCCCACAAGGCGTCGATCTCTTCCATGGCCCAGCCGCTCAAACCGGTGATAAACATCGCCAGCAACATCAACAGCATCACCAGCGCGCCCATCGGCGAATGCCCGAGGCGATGCTCGGGACGTCCGCGAATCAGGGATCGCGCATGGGCGACCAGCCGCGTCGGCGTCGGCCAGAAATCCGCCCAACGCGCACTGCGCGGCCCGACGAAGCCCCATACCAGCCGCACCAGCAGCCAGCCCATGGCGTAATAGCCGAGCCAGACATGCCAAGCGTCACCGACTTCATTGAAGAAGTAATTGGCAACGAAGACGCCCGCGATGGACAGATGAAACAGCCGCACCACGGGGTCCCACAGGCGCACGGACGCGCTCGGCATCAGCCCTTGATCTCGGTTTTCACCGCTTTGCCGCTCACCGGGTCGTGGTAGATCTCGACCTTGCGCTTGTCCTTGTCGAAGCCGTAGATCTCGTAGCAGTTGCCGTCGGTAACCTTGAACTTGCTGATCTCGTAGCCCTGGGCCTTGAGCTGCTCCTGAAAGGCTTTCTGGTCTTGCCACTGCGAGCGTTCGGCGGTGGTGCATTGCGGGCCGGCGACGGCCAATGGGCTGGCAACGATGAGGGACAACAGCAGAAGTTTGCGCATGGAAACACTCTCGCTCGATGAGGAAGGCCTCACTGTGCAAAAGCAACCTTAGTCGAAGCTTAGTTGGCAACGAGTCGTTACATCTTTCCCGTCGGGTCAGCTGCCACAGCTGGCTGCACAGCGGCATGATGCCGCCGATCAACCGCCGTGTTTCCTCAAGAGAATCCGTTATGCGCCTATTGCTGGTCGAAGATGATCGCGCCCTCGGTCAAGGCATTCGCGTTGCCCTCGGCAGCGAAGGCTATACGCTCGACTGGTTGCAGGACGGGGTCAGCGCCCTGCACGCCCTGCGCAGTGAAAGCTTCGACTTGCTGCTGCTCGACCTCGGCCTGCCCCGGCTCGACGGCCTCGCGCTGTTGCAACGCTTGCGTGGCGAACAACAGGACTTGCCGGTACTGATCCTCACCGCCCGCGACGGCACCGCCGAACGCATCGCCGGGCTGGATGCCGGCGCCGACGACTACCTGATCAAACCGTTCGACGTCGATGAACTGAAAGCGCGGATTCGCGCATTGCTGCGCCGCAGTCAGGGCCGTGCGCAGCCGGTGCTTGAACATGCCGGTGTGTGTCTCGATCCGGTCACGCAGCAGGTCACCTGGCACGGCACCGATGTGGTGGTGACGCCGATGGAGTATCAACTGCTGCATCAACTGATGGCCCGCCCGGGCAAAGTCGTCACCCGCGAGCGCCTGTCGCGAGCGCTGTATGGCTGGCAGGATCGGGTCGAGAGCAACACCCTCGAAGTGCTGATCCACAACCTGCGCAAAAAACTCTCGAGCGAATTGATCCGCACCGTGCGCGGTGTCGGCTATGTGGTGGAGCTCAAACCATGATTTCCATACGCGCGCGGATTCTGGTGCCGGTGCTGATTCTGGTATTGATCGGCGACCTGCTGATCAGTTGGCTGGTGCTGCGCGACAGTCACCATGAAATCGAAGAAGTCTACGATGCCCAACTGGCGCAAAGCGCACGCCTGCTGCAAGGCGTGCTGGCCCAGCGTGCGCCGGGCGACAACGACTGGAGCCGGCTCTATCAGGCCTTCGATGAAGCCATGAGCCGGGTCGGCGACGGCGAGGCCGCGCACCCTTACGAAACCCGTCTGACCTTTCAGGTCTGGCGCAGCGACGGGCAGTTGCTGGTGCGCTCGGCTGAAGCGCCGGAACTTGCCGCACCGCCCACCACTCTCGGCTCGCATGACCTGATGGAAAATGGCCGCGACTGGTGCGCGTTTCTGCTCAAGGATTCGCAACAAGGGCTGCTGATCTGGGTCGGCGAGCGCGACGACATCCGCCAGGATCTGATCGAGCGCATCGTCGGCCACACCGTCTGGCCGAGCCTGATTGGCGTACCGCTGCTGGCCGCGTTGATCTGGCTGACCATCGGCTGGGGCCTGCAACCGTTGCGCGCCATGGCGCAGAGCATTCGCGGCCGTGACACCGAAACCCTGAAACCGCTGCACCTCAGCCCCCTGCCCCACGATCTGGAGCCGATGCAGACCGCGCTCAATCGGCTGCTGCAGCAGATCGACAATCTGCTGGCGCGTGAGCGGCGCTTCATTGCCGACGCTGCCCATGAGCTGCGTACACCGCTGGCGATCCTGCGGATCCACGCGCAAAACGCGCAACTGGCGGCGACCCCGCAACAACGCGAAGAGGCGCTGGAATATCTGCTCAGCGCGGTAGATCGGGCGACGCGCATTGCCAGTCAGTTGCTGACCATGGCGCGCATCGAACCGCACCTGGCCAATCCCGAAACCCGCAGCGTGGAGCTGACCGAACTGGTACGCGAAGAACTCGCCGAACTGGCACCGCTGGCCATGGAAAAAGACGTCGAACTGATCCTCGACAGCGACCACCACTGCCCGGTCGACACCGACCCGGTGGCCCTCGCCATCGCCTTGCAGAATCTTGTGACCAACGCGCTGAACTTCGCCCCGCCGGGCAGCGAGGTGCGAGTCCAGGTGCAACCGCAGGCGGGCGGCGCGGTGTACATCAGCGTCGAGGACAGCGGGCCCGGGATCAACGAATTGGACTACGCGCGGCTGTTCGAGCGTTTTTACAGCCACGGCCACGATAACGGCGCCGGACTGGGGCTGGCGATCGTGCAAATGATCGTCAGCAAGATCGGCAGCTCGTTGCAGCTGTACAACCGGGCGCAGGGCGGGTTGTGTGCGCAGTTGCGGATCAATGAGGAGCGCTGAGCTGACAAGTTCGAGCGTAACTCCGTGTGAAGATATCTGTGGCGAGGGAGCTTGCTCCCGCTGGACTGCGCAGCAGGCCTTTTGTTGTTCGGCGAAGAAAGGGCCACTTGGCGACCCAGCGGGAGCAAGCTCCCTCGCCACAGAGTCTTGTGTTGATCGATCGTCTCAATGCTTTTGACAAAATTTTCATGTTTGCCCCCATAAGATCCGCAGCCTCGTTGGGGAGTAGCCTGTTTCCGAGTCCCTCGGAAGCGTTCGTATCAACATTCTCGGCAACCTGCCGTGGTACGAACACCTTTTGGTTGGTGAGACCGACGACACATCCATGCCTGAAGTCGGGCGTGTGGTTGTGTCGTTGACTCATAGCCCGACTGGAAGTGTGCCCCCGTGAATCCTGTTTCCCTCATATTCCTCGCTCTGGCCATGTCCACGGACGCGTTCGCCGCGGCCATCGGCAAAGGCTCCAGCCTGCACAAACCACGTCTGACCGAGGCGCTGCGCACTGGCCTGATCTTCGGCGTGATCGAAGCCATCACCCCGATCATCGGCTGGCTGATCGGCCAGGCTGCCACCCGCTGGGTCGCCGAATGGGACCACTGGATCGCCTTCACCCTGCTGCTGATCCTCGGCCTGCACATGATCTACAACGGCCTGAAGCACGAAGACGAGGAAGAAGAAAAACCCGGTCAGCACTCGTTCCTGATTCTCGCGGTTACCGCGTTCGCCACCAGCATTGACGCGCTCGCGGTCGGCGTCGGCCTGGCGTTTGTCGACGTGAATATCTGGGTGGCGGCAGCGGCCATCGGCGTGGCGACCATGACCATGGTGACCATTGGCGTGATGCTTGGTCGTGTGCTCGGTGCGGTCGTCGGCAAGCGCGCAGAAATCGTTGGTGGCGTGGTACTGATGATCGTCGGCGCGACCATTCTGTACGAGCACCTGTCAGCCTGAGTCAGGCCCTGGTCAGCTCCGCCAGTGTCATCGCGTTGCCCAACGCGGCGCCACTGGCGGTGTTGTCGAAGATGCACCAGACGCTGGCCCCCTCCGCAGCGCAGGCCTTCATGTCCTGCGCCAGCTGCTGCAAATATGGCAACTCATAGGCACTGTGATAAATCCGTGGCGAGCCGTGCAGCCGCCAATAGCGCACACCCGCCCAGCCCTGCGCCGCACCGTCGGTACTGATCCGCGACGGATCAACCACGACCTGGGCAATCCTATACGCCTGCAGCATCGGCTCTGCCACCACCCACGACTCATGCCGTGGCTCAAGCACCACGTCACCGGCGAAGCGTTGGCGCAACGCCACGAAAAACGCCTCTGCACTTGCCGGCTCAAAGGCCAGCGACGGTGGCAGTTGCACCAGCAAACACCCCAGCCGATCGGCCAAACCCTCGCACTGCCCGAGAAACTCGTCCAGCGCTTGATCACAGTTTTGCAGACGCCATTCATGAGTAATCTGCTTCGGCACCTTGACTGAAAAGCGAAAGCCCGGCGGCACCGAATCCGCCCAACGCGCATAGGTCTGACGCCGATGCGGGCGATAGAACGAGCTGTTGATTTCCACACAGTCGAACTGCGCGGCATAACGTTGCAGATGCGTGCCCTCGGCCGGAAACTGCGGCCAATACTCACGCCCCAGACTCCAGCCTGCGCAACCGATGAACATCAAAAAAGCCCCTTCGCCGCTTCACGCATGAAAATCTCCACGGTCTTCGGGCCGATCCCGTCGAACGCCATCAGGCGTTTTTCGAACTCGGCCCGATCGGCGCTGACCTTGACGATATTGCCAACCTTGCCGGCGTATTCGTCATTGAGCCGCGCCGCCAGCGCCAGCAGACGCGTGGCCGTGGTTTCGTCGTAACGCACGTAATGCGCCTCACCGAGCATGCCGACCAATTGCCGATGCGTGCAGTTGGCGAGTTCGCGCGGCGTGTCGCGCTGATGCCGCTCGGCAATCATTCGATACGCCTCTGCAGCAATGCCGGCCTGAATACGCTTGCCCATCAGGAAACTGGCGAGCAGCCATTTGAACAACCCCTCCTCGCTTAACGGATCAAGGCTGATGTGCAGATCTTGGGCGCTGACGGTTTTGCTCATCGGTTTATCCCTCACGACCCTCTGTAGGAGCTGCCGCAGGCTGCGATCTCTTGATCTTGTTTTTAAAAAATCAAAGTCAAAAGATCGCAGCCTGCGGCAGCTCCTACAGGCATCTATTTTTTGCCAGGCAGGACGCTGGCCAGCACCTGCTTGGCGGCTTGCACAATCACGCCCGCTTCGTCGGGGTCACCCTTGAGCAAAGTGGTGGCGAATTTTTTTGCCTGTTCGAGCTTGATGTGCGGCGGCAACGGCGGCACGTTGGGATCGGTCTTGAACTCGATCAGCACCGGCACGTCCGAGGCCAGCGCCTGTTCCCAGGCGGCGGCGACGTCCTCTTCGCGGTCGACGAAAATTCCTTTCAGGCCAATGGAAATGGCGAACAGGTGATACGGCACGTCGGGAATGCTTTGCGACGCTTCAAACTTCGGATCGCCCTCCATCACTCGTTGCTCCCAAGTGACCTGATTCAGATCCTCGTTGTTGAACACCGCACAGATCCATTTCGGGCTGTCCCACTGGCGCCAGTATTTGGCGACGGTGATCAGCTCGGCCATGTTGTTCATCTGCATCGCGCCGTCACCCACCAGCGCAATCACCGCGCGCTCGGGATGCGCAAACTTGGCGGCAATCGCGTACGGCACGGCGGCGCCCATCGAGGCCAGGCCACCGGACAGCGAACACTGCATGCCCCGGCGGATTTTCAGGTCACGGGCGTACCAGTTGGCGCAGGAGCCCGAGTCGCTGGTGATGATCGCCTGATCCGGCAGGCGCGGTGACAGTTCATACACCACCCGCTGCGGATTGATCGGATCGGCCTTGGACATGGCGCGTTTTTCCAGGGTCTTTTCCCAGGTGCTGCGCCAGCCTTCAATTTTCTTGCGCCACTTGCGCGAGGTTTTCTGTTCAAGCAACGGCAGCAGTGCCGCGAGGGTTTCCGCCGAATCGCCGACCAGATTGACCTCCATCGGATAACGCAGGCTGAGCATGTCCGGCTGCAGGTCGATCTGCACGCCCCGTGCCTGGCCTTCCTTCGGTAGAAACTCGGCATAGGGGAAACCCGAGCCGATCATCAACAAGGTGTCGCACTCGTGCATCATCTTGTAGCTCGGTTCGGTGCCCAGCAGGCCGATGCTGCCGGTGACCCACGGCAAATCGTCCGGCAGCGCGGCCTTGCCGAGCAACGCCTTGGCGACGCCAGCACCGAGTTTTTCCGCGACAGAGATCACTTCATCCGTCGCCTGCAACGCGCCAGCGCCGACCAGAATTGCGACCTTTTCACCGCTGTTCAAAACGTCGGCGGCGCGTTGCAGATCGGCCTCGTAGGGCAGCACTTTCGGCTTGGTGTATCCGACGCCGGAATGCGCAGTGCCGTGGGCCCGCGCCGGTGGCTCGTACGCAAGATCCTGCAGGTCATTGGGCAGGATGATCGCCGTCACCCGCCGCTCGCCAACCGCCGTGCGCACGGCGCGATCAAGCAAATGCCGCACTTGCGACGGCTCCGACGCCTGCTGCACAAACGCCCCGGCGACATCCTTGAACATCGACACCAGGTCCAGCTCCTGCTGGTAATGACTGCCGAGCGCCGTCCGCGCCTGCTGGCCGACAATCGCCAGCACCGGCTGGTGATCCATGCGCGCGTCGTACAACCCGGTGATCAAGTGCGAAGCGCCGGGACCGGAAGTGGCAATGCACACGCCCAACTCGCCCGTGAACTTGGCGTGGGCCGATGCCATGAACGCGGCCATTTCTTCGTGCCGGGCCTGAACGAATTCGATCTTGCCATTGGCTCGGGCGAGCGCGCCGAACACACCATTGATGCCGTCTCCCGGATAACCAAAAATCCGCGTGACGCCCCATTGGCTGAGCCGCTCAACCAGAAAATCTCCCACTGTCGTCGTCATCTCGTTCCTCGCCTGTCACCGATGCATGAAGCCTGCCCGGCGAGATATCCGCCGGGCGGTACATGGGTCTGGACAGTCGGGACGCGCGCGAAGTTTCGATTGTTTTTATTGCCGAGCCGCTTCATGTAGGAGCTGCCGAAGGCTGCGATCTTTTGATCTTGAAAAACAACATCAAAAGATCGCAGCCTTCGGCAGCTCCTACAGGGACGAGTGGTTCAACTGGTAACGGTCATGGGTGAAGGCCACTCGGCCTCGTCGATCTGCTCAAGGCTCAGGTGCGCCGTTTCTTTGAGCAGCAATGAACACACCGCCACAATGCCCAGCGCAACCGCGCCGTAAACCGCCACCCCGAACGCGTTGTGGTTGTTGGCGATCAGAATCGCCGTGGCCGCACTGGATGCCGTCCCCCCGCCCAGCGCCGCGCCGATCTGATAGGCCGCCGACATTCCCGAATAGCGCATGTGCCGGGGAAACTGCTCGGCGAGGAACGCCGGAATCGGCCCCTGCGTCGCGCCCATGAACGCACCGATGACGATGTACGCAGCGGTGGAAACCAGCAGGCTCTTGAGGCCGATCAGCGGGAAGAATGCGAAGAAGCCGAGAGCCATGATCACCGCGCCGAGGACCATTACCTTGCGACGGCCGATGCGGTCCGACAGCAAGGCAAACAACGGCGCGGTGATGACGATGGCGATCGACAGCGACAAGTCGAAAATCAGCGCGTCGGTACTGCCGTAACCCAGTTGCGTGGCATACGACAAAAAGAACGTGCTGCCGATGTAGGCGATGGTCACGTAGCCAAAGGCAATGCCGGTGCACAGGAGCATGGCTGTGGGCCGTGCGCGCAGCGCTTCGAGCAATGGCATGCGCACGTGGGCCTGCGGTTCGGCGGGCTGTTCGAGGGGTTTCTGCAGGCGCGCATACAGACCGATCAGCACCAGCACACCACCGAGCCAGAACGGAATGCGCCAGGCGAATCCGGCCAGGTCATCGTGCGCCGCGACACTGACAATGGCGAACACCCCGGCACCGAGAATCCCGCCGATACCGATGCCCATGCTGGTGAAACTGCCCCACAGCCCACGTCGCCCGGGCGGCGCCGACTCGATGCCGAACAGCGCCGCACCGCCCCACTCGCCACCGGCGGCAAAGCCTTGCACCAGCCTGAGCAGCACCAACAACACCGGTGCGCCAGCACCAAGGGTCGCATAGCCCGGCAGGCACCCGATCAACAGCGTGCTCAAACCCATCAGCAGCAGCGTGATCACCAGCATTTTCTGCCGGCCGAGTTTGTCACCGTAATGCCCGAACACCATGCCGCCAAGGGGCCGGGCGAAGAACCCGGCACCAAAGGCGCCGAACGCCACCAGCGTCGCGGTCAGCGGGTCCATCTGCGGGAAGAACACCTTGGGAAACACCAGCGCGGCGGCGGTGCCGTAAATCACGAAGTCGTAAAACTCCAGGGCGGTGCCCATGCCGGAGACGAAAAACGTCCTCAGCGCAGACGGGGAACCGCTCGTGCGATCAATCTCGGTAGCCATGTGTATTGCTCGTTTTGTTTTTATTGGAGGCAGCGATTCAGAAGCGCAGATAGCCGTTTCGGGCCAGCTGCGCGGGGTTGCCGGCGGCGTATTCGAGCACGCTGTTTTCAGTGTCGATGCCGATGGTCAGCAAGGTTTCCCAACGCTCGGTGGCCGGCATGCTCAGATCCGGGTGGAAGCAGATCGGCGCGTCTTCGCCCGCCTCGCCACACATGGCGTCAGCCCGCTGACTGAGGTTGCCGTTGGTCATGTTCGGCCGCGCCGTGTTGACGTGGGCAATACGCGCGTAGGTCGTGGACGCATCAGGCGTGCGCTCGCCCAGACTCAGTTCGGGATCGAGAAAGTGGTTGGTGTGAGTGATCCAGCCTTCGGCATCGGGCCGCACCACGGCGGTGAAGGCTGGCGACATTTCAATGCTCACCGCACGCGGGTTCGAATCCTCACGGGTGAACACGGTCAGTACCGTCGAGGCACTGACCCGCGCTGAACGCGCCAGCGCAATCGCTTCGTCAACGCTGCTGGCTTCTTCGAGGATGCGCCGGGCAATCGCATGCACCGGCACCCCGGCAGACCCGTTGTCGCTGGCGTGATGCAGGATGTTGAAGTGCAACCCCAGCCCCGCGCTGTTGACGCCGATCTTGCCGAGCATGCCGAACTCGGTGAACAGCTTGACCGTCATGCCCTTGGCCGTGGTCAGTTGCAGAATCAATCCGTTGGGCACCAGCGAATCGTGCCAGTCCCAGGTCTGAATGGTGCGTGGCGCCCTCGCGCCATTGGGGGCGAACACGGCGGTCGAGCACTCGCCTTCGGTGGACGCCGGCATCACCGCGAGAATCTCGGTACGGGCATTCAGGCTGGCGAGCTGCCAGAGTGGTATCCCGGCGCCCTCAGCAGTGGCGACGATCTCTTCGGCGAGGCTCGGGCACCAGTTTTGCAGGGTTTGCAGACTGGCTTCGCCTATGGTCTGCACCTGTGCCTGAGGCACACCGACCTGATTGAAGAAATCCAGATAGAGCTCGACGGTCTGGCGGATCTGAGCCGCCCAGGTGGCGCCAATCTGTTGCCCGCGAATCTGCGGGTTACGGGTGTCGGTGACAAAGCAATGAACATTCACGAAAAGGTTTCCTTGGTTACGTTACACAGAGATGCCGTCAAGGCTTGCGGCGGTAGATTTCGCGCCCGGCAAACCAGGTATTGAGCACCTGGGTGTCGCGCAGGGCTATGGGATCGACCGCGAATACATCGCGGTCGAGGACGATCATGTCGGCCTGCTTGCCGGGCTTGAGCGAGCCAATCTGGTCTTCCAGTCGCAGCACTTTGGCTGCGTTGAGGGTGTAGGCCTGGAACATGGTCTGGCGGTCGATGTCTTCGGCGGCGTTGAGCACGCCTTTCGGGCCTTTGCGGCTGACCGCCTGATAGATCGCCTTCCACGGTTCGGGGGTGGTGATCGGCCAGTCACTGGCACCGGCGATGGTCGCGCCGTTCTTCAACAGCGAACGCGCCGGATAGGTGTACATGAAGGCCATCGCGCTGACGTAAGGCTTGACCAGATCCATGCTCGACTCGTCGGCGGCGGCCCAGAACATCTGCATCGAGGCGATCACATTCAGCGCCTTGAAGCGGGCGAATTCCTTGGGGTTGACCATTTGCAGGTGGGTGATCGAATGGACGATGCCGCTCTGCCGACCCTTGCGCGCCTGCTCGATGCCGTTGAGCGATTCACGCACCGCGCGGTCGCCAATGGCGTGGATGTGCACCAGCCAGCCGCGCGCATCGGCGGCACTGACCAGTTCGCCGAAATGCGCCGGATCGATCAGCAGTTCACCGGTTTTTTTCGAGTTGCGGTACGGCTCGAGCATCGCCGCGCTTTGCGCCGGCACTTCGGCCACACCGTCGGCAAAGATCTTGATCCCCGGCAGGGTCAGGTTGCTGACCCCGAGAAACTGTTGGCGCACCTTGTCCAGCTCATCGAGGTCGGCCGGTCTGGCCTTGGAGTCCGCCATCAGCAGCGCCGCAACGTGAGCGGTGAGTTCGCCGTTTTCCGAGAGCTTTTTGTAGGTCGGCAACACGCCGAGCGAGGTGTTGGTGATGTCACTGCCGGGGACTTCGTTGGCGAGCGGGTCCAGCCAGCCGGTAATCCCCAGGCTCTTGTAGTAGTTCAGCGCCGCGCGCCCGCCGGCCAGCAACTGATCAGCCGTCGGCGGCGGCAGCAAGGCCTGTACCGGGTACAGACCGGCATCGACGAGGAAGCCATCCGGGCTGCCGTCGGAGTGATGGCCGATGGTCGCCTGCTCTTCGCCTTTAAGTCCCTTGATCTTTTCAGCCGTCACACCGGCACGTTCGAGCATCGCTCGATTGGCCCAGCCGGTGTGCAGATCCCAGCCCAGCAGCAGGATCGGCAGGTTTGCCCATTCGCCCTGATTGAAGCGCTGTTCGAGACCGGCGATGTCACTCCAGTAAGTCGATGGCAACCCGCCGACACTGAGGAATTCTCCACGCTGCGCCTTACCGTTCTGGCGCCATTGGCGCAGGCGTTGTTCCAGTTGATCGAGCGGCAGCAGTTGCCCGTCGAGATTCGCCTGCAACAGCTGCAGCCCGCCCTTGATGGTGTGCGAATGCGAGTCGATGAAGCCGGGCATCAGCACCTTGCCGTGCAGGTCGATCACTTGCGTGGCCGCCGTCTTCAGGCGCAACACCTGCGCACCCGTGCCCACGGCGAGGATCTTGCCGTTTTCCACCGCAACCGCTTGCTGCAAGGCCTGGCCGGGTTCGGCGGTGTAGACCTTGGCGTTGTGCAGGATCAGATCGGCAGACGCCAGACTTTCCAGCGAGGCACAGGCCAGTGCCGATGACACCATCAGGGTCAGTAGCTGCTTCATGAGGTTTCTCGTTATTTTTGTTAGGCTGCGAGCAAGCCTATCCAAGCCTTGGCGATAACTGAATGCCACCTCGCGCACAACTTCTGTGCCCAGCAGGAATAGATCAATGGACAAGATGAGCGCCCTGACCATGTTCGTCGCCACCGCCGAACACGGCAATTTCAGCCGCGCCGCCGAGGTGCTCGGCAAGACCCCGTCGGCCCTGACCAAAGCCGTGGCGCAGCTGGAGGACGAGCTCGGCACGCGCCTGTTCGACCGCACGACCAGACGCATGGCGCTGACCGAAGCCGGGCGGATTTATCTGGACGGTGCGCGGCAGGCGCTGATGCAATTGCAACTGGCCTGCGAAGGCGTCGAACAGCTCAAGCACGAATTGAGCGGCGGCCTGCGCATCACCGCCCCGCCCTCCTTCGCCCCGGCGTTTCTCAACGAAGTCTGCTGCCGTTTTCTCGACGCCCATCCGCAAGTGCATCTGGAAGTCGACCTAAGCGACAGCTATGACGATCCGGTGGATGGCGGTTACGATCTGGCGCTGCGTGACGGCCCGATCGACCTGCCGGGGGTGATCGCCCAACCCATCGTCGAGAATCAGGTGGTGTTGTGCGCCAGCCCGGCGTACCTGGCGCGCAAGGGCAACGAGGTGTCACTGGACAACTATCAGCAGCACGACTGGCTGATCTTCCGCCATCCGTTGCTCAACCGGCATTTCTGGTGGGTCAAGCAAGGGGACCGTCGGATTCGCCTGACCCAGCCGAATCCGCGAGTAGCCAGCGACAATTACGACTTCCTGCTGGCGTGCCTGCTGAAGGGCCAGGGCTTGCAGTTTCTGCCGCAATGGAGCGCCGCAGCGTACCTGGCGCGCGGCGAGCTGGTGGAAGTGATGCCCGAGTACTGGCGTGAGCCAAGCGCGTTCGGCCCGTGGATTTACGTGCTGTACCTGGCGCACCGGCGCAGCACGCGCAAGGTCAAAGTGTTTATCGAATTCTTGAAGGCGCACTGGCGCCCACTGTCACAAGGTACCAATGAAAATGGATCTGCCACAGACATGGCGCCAACGCTTCGCTGATATCCGCTACGAACAACAAACCATCGGTGAATCCCGTGCCGACGTGTTCCGCCTCACGCCCGCTGGATCAGACCCGCTGTTCGTCAAATCGGAACCACGGATTTCCTTTGCCGAATTGCCCGGCGAAGTCCAGCGCCTGCGTTGGCTGGCGGAGCAGGATGTGCCGGCAGCGCGGGTGCTCGACAGCACCGAAGCCCATGACCGTTACTGGTTGCTGATGACTGCCGTACCGGGGCGAGACCTCGCCAGCAGCGGGGATCTCGCACCGCAGCAAATCGTCTCGCTGGCGGCTAGTGCCTTGCGCACCTTGCATGCGCTCGACATCAAAAACTGCCCGTTCGATCATCGCCTCGATGCGAAAATCGCCCTGGCCCGCGAGCACCTGCTGGCTGGTTTGATCGATGAAGAAGATTTTGACGATTCGCGCCTCGGCCAAGGCGCCGAAGCGGTGTTCGAGCAGATGCTGGCCGCGCGCCCGGACAGCGAAGACCTGGTGGTGACCCATGGCGACGCGTGTCTGCCCAACCTGCTCGCCGACAACGGTCGCTTCAGCGGTTTCGTCGACTGCGGGCGACTGGGTGTTTCCGATCGGTTTCAGGACTTGGCACTGGCAGCCCACAGCATCGCCTACAACCTGGGCGAGCAATGGCTGCCGGTATTTTTCGAGGCTTACGGCGTGCAACCGGATCAGCGAAAAATCGCCTTTTATCAGTTGCTCGACGAGTTTTTCTGAGGTGTATCTCAGCGATGCGGATGCACCGTCATCGCCACCAGTTTGATCACGATCGGCCGCACCACGAGGATGCAAAGGAAAGCCACCGGCATCGCCAGCTTGTAGGCGTGCAGCGCATTACTCAGGTAGTCGTTATCAATCCCGGAGTTGGCGGCGGTGATCACCAGTGACATCAGGAACGCCATGATCGTCGCCATGTACAACGCAAACACGTACGGCGTTGCACGCGGCGACAGCTTGCGCCGGGTGGGATACAAGGCATCGGTAGTGGTTCTTTGATTCATATGGCTTTTCCATCCATTGACTGGGAGTCGGCACCTTAGCAAAGCCCCCTGCCCCCAACTAGACGGCCCGCCACAGGTACTTTATAAAGCACAACTTACGAATCAAACCCACGCGGCGGGACACGGATGAATCTGTTGGCGGCGATTGCCAGTTTTATCAAAGTGGTTGAAGCCGGCTCCATCGTCGGCGCCGCCAAGACCTTGGGCGTCAGTGCGGCAGCGGTCAGCCAGACCCTCAGTCGCCTGGAAACGCACCTCGGCGTGCGTCTGCTGCAGCGCACCACCCGCAGCATGGCCCTGACCGAAAATGGCGCGCTGTACTACGAGAAGGTTCGACGTATTGCGGCTGATCTGGAGTCGGCGCAAAGCGCGATCATCGGCGACGAAGGCGAGTTGCAAGGCCGCTTGAGCATTGCCTCCACCAGCGCATTCGGCCGCCACGTATTGGCGCCGTTACTGGCCAGTTTCGCCGCACTGCATCCGCGCCTGCTGGTCGAGCTGTCGACCACCAATGGGAAGATCAATCACATCCAGAACGGCATTGATCTGAGCCTGCGGATCAAGCCACAACTGGAAGACGGTATCGTCGCGCGCCGGCTCGTCTCCCTGCCTTTCATCTTCTGCGCTGCACCCGCCTACCTTGCACGCGCCGGCGTGCCGCTATCACCGCAAGACCTGCAACACCACGCCTGCCTGGCGTTCCGTTACCCGTTGGACGGGCGCTTTCTGCGCTGGGGTTTCATCCGAGACGGCCAGCACTACGACGCCCCGATCAACGCCACCGCCATCAGCGACGACATCGATGCCCTGGCGCAAATGGCAGTCAACGGCGCAGGGGTCACGCGCCTGGCCGAATTCGTCGCCGCACCCTACCTTGAAAGCGGGCAATTGGTGCCGTTGTTCGACCATCTCCAAGGTGAAGCGCAGTCTTATGTCGAACCGATGGACATCTATGCGTGCGTACAGGAGCGAGCGGCGATGACGCCGAAGGTCAGAGCCTTCATGGATTATTTGACGGAGCACCTGAACAGGCGCTGGCCGATGCAAGCCCGTTGATCGTGCCTGGCTGATGACTGCAGCGCCTCTGTCTTCAAGGCTTCAGATCAGCACCGAGCCGTTGACTGCACGCGCTCATCTGCTGGGTAATCCACTCGCGAAAAAGCATGGCATTGGCGCTCTGTTCGAAGGGTCGCGGTGACAGCAGGCAATAACTCGAACCGTCGCGAACGAAGCCGAACGGCGCGATCAATTGTCCGGATTCGAGTTCGTCCTGCACCATCAGAAACGACGCCATACCGACGCCCAACCCGGCCAGCGCGGCCTGAATGCACAGGTAGAAATGCTCGTAATCGACCCGACTGACACCCGACGCATTCATGCCAACCAGTCGCACCCAGTTGTCCCACGCCTGCGGGCGCGTCTTGCTGTGCAGCAGGCAGGCATCGCGCAAATGATCGCCGTCAGGACGACTGGACGGCACGCAGATCGGGCCGATCCACTCTTCACAAACAGTCACGCCGTGCACGGTCTCGTCCCAATGGAAATCGTCGCGGCGGATCGCCAGATCCACCCCTGAACGAGCGAAGTCGATCGGTCCGCCGGCCGTCAGCAATTGCACCTGCAACTGCGGGTGAGTGCTGTGGAAGTCAGGCAAGCGCGGAATCAGCCATTTCATGGCGATGGTCGGCTCGCAGGACACCACCAGCACGTCATCGTGAACTTCGCGTTGCAGGCGATAAACCGCGCTTTCCAACTGCTCGAACATCGGCGCGGTGACATTGAACAGCAAGCGCCCGGCATGGTTGAGAAAGATCGCGCGGTTGCGCCGTTCGAACAATTCGACGCCGATCGCCTCCTCCAGCAAGCGTACCTGGCGGCTGACCGCGCCGTGGGTGACGTGCAGCAGCTCGGCAGCCTTGACGAAACTCTGGGTCTGGGCGGCGGTGTTGAAGAAGCGAAAGGCAGCCAGCGGAGGCAGATTCATATAGGCGATGATTTCTCACAGATTTTCGCGACTATAAATCGTTTTTTTTGCCAGTGACAATTCTCCATCATTGCGCCACTCAATGCCTGCCGCATCCTTCCAGGCTTTTGGAAGAAATGTCTGCGGACTTTGAATCTGTGAATTCAAGTAGCGTAAATGATGCAATGGAGCGTAGGGATGAATGAATTGTTTTTGATGATCGCCATCACCCTTCTGGCGGTGATCAGTCCCGGCCCGGACTTTGCCATGGTCACTCGCAACAGTTACGCCTACGGGCGGCGCAGTGGTTTGCTGGCTGCGCTGGGCATTGCCTGTGGCGTGCAGGTTCATGTGTTTTACACGGTGTTCGGGGTGGCGCTGATCATCACTCAGTCACCGATGCTGTTCTGGATGATGAAGCTGCTGGGCGCCGGCTACCTGGTCTATCTGGGCATCAAATCCTTTACCAATAAATCGGTGCTGACATTTGCCGATGCGAGTGCTTCGGCGCCCCGTGCCTGGAAGGTGTTCTGCTCAGGTTTTCTGACCAATGCACTGAATCCGAAAACCATGTTGTTCGTGGTCGCGGCGTACAGCCAGGTGGTCGAGCCAGGCAGTTCGCTGACGTTGAACTTCGCCTATGGCCTGTTCATGTCGATCGCCCATTGGGCGTGGTTCAGCCTGGTCGCGCTGTTTTTCTCCACTGAACGGCTACGCCGGCGCCTGCTGGAAAAACAGCGGATCGTCGACAAGGTCATCGGGATCGCGCTGATGGGTCTGGCGGCGTGTTTGATCATTCCGGGGGTTGCGCAGTCCTGAGCTAGAGCGTTTATGCTGTCGTGTCTGATACCCGTCAGGTCATTCTCGGCAAGTTCACCATGAGGCCCATTTCATGAGTAAAGCGCCCTACGTTCCACCCGCCGTCTGGAAACACGAAGCCCCGTCCGGCGGCCAGTTCGCCAGCATCAACCGCCCGATTGCCGGGCCGACGCATGAAAAGACCCTGCCAGTAGGCAAACACCCGCTGCAGCTGTATTCACTGGCGACGCCCAACGGCGTCAAGGTGACCATCCTGTTGGAAGAGTTGCTCGCACTGGGGCACACCGAGGCCGAGTACGACGCGTGGCTGATCCGCATCAACGAAGGCGATCAGTTCTCCAGCGGTTTTGTCGAGATCAATCCGAACTCGAAGATTCCGGCGCTGCTCGACCGCAGCACACAGCCGCCGATTCGGGTATTCGAATCCGGTTCGATCCTGCTGTATCTGGCAGAGAAATTCGGCGCCTTCCTGCCGAAAGATCCCGCCGGCCGCACGGAAACCCTGAACTGGCTGTTCTGGCAGATGGGCGCCGCGCCTTATCTGGGCGGCGGCTTCGGGCACTTCTACGCGTATGCGCCGGAAAAGCTCGAATACCCGATCAACCGCTTTACCATGGAAGCCAAGCGTCAGCTCGACGTGCTCGACCGACGCCTCAAGGAAAGCCGCTACCTGGCCGGCGACAGCTACACCATTGCCGACATCGCGGTCTGGCCGTGGTACGGCCAACTGGTGCGCAACAACGTGTATTCGGCCGCCGAATTTCTAGCGGCCCACGAATACACCCACGTGCAACGCTGGGCAGAGGACATCGCCCAACGCCCTGCGGTGATTCGTGGCCAGCGCGTCAATCGCACCTGGGGTGACGAGGCGAGCCAGGTTGCCGAACGGCATCAGGCCAGCGATCTGGATTGACGCCACATTCCCACAAAGATTTGTGCTGGACAGGGGCATCCCGGTTCACAGCAACCTTTGTGGGAGCGAGCTTGCTCGCGAAGGCGCCAAGTCAGTCAACACTGACATAACAGACCTACCGCTTTCGCGAGCAAGCTCGCTCCCACAGGGAATTCGGGTTGGACATGAGGATTTTTGAACCTCAGCAATTACAGTGAGACCACACCACCACTGTCGTCAAAGGATCTGCAATGCCCCCTGGAAAACGTGAACTGGCGCGGATCGAGCGGCGCTTGATTGCCACGCTCACTGACGCGTGTGAAAGCGCAAAAAGCGAAATCAAAGGCTTCACCTGGCTGACCCACACCGCTGACCTGAACGCGTTGACGGCAACCCTGAACGTCATCTGGGTATTCGACACCGAGGCCGACAAAAACCTCGCCCTGACTGATGCCAAGGCACGCCTGCTTGAGCTGACGGCCATTGCGCTGAAGGAGGCCGATATCGACCTGCTCCCATCAGAGCGCAACGTGCGTTTCGACTCCGAGGAAGCGTGCCAGCGCACGCACGGTGGCAACTGGCGTGAGCGTCTGAAACGGTACTCCTGACCTTTGCGTTGCCGCTGAGACTGCGCTTCAGGTCCATCTGCTCATAGGCGCTGGTATGTAGCGCAACCGGCTCTTGAGCGAAACGACAATCCAGCGTCGCCTCAGACCGTCTCCTCGTCAACCGGCAACGAAGCCAGCATCTCCGCGCGGCACACCTCAAGGATCTCGTCGGCCAGGGCGGAATCATCCGGACAGGCACGCGACAGCACAATCGCGCCGACAGCCCGCGACAACAGGTCGATCATTTTCTTTCTCCCCTCGCCCGCCACGGCGTCCGGCCCGGTCGGATATTTGTCTCCCAGGGTCTGCAGGGTGCGCTCGATCCCCTCGGCAAACGTCGTTTTCACCTCATCCGATTGACGCGCTGCATCGCCACACAACGCGGCCATGGTGCAACCGCTGCCACGTCCGTCGCGATGTTCTTTCGTCACATACACATCGATGAAGCCAGGTACGTCGAGCGCTTCGGCACCTGCCAGCGACTTGGCAAGACTGCAGGAAGCAGCTTCAGCCATCAGATCGGCCTTGGAGCCGAAATGCTTGTAAAAACCACCGTGGGTGAAACCGGCAGCCGCCATGAGATCCGCCACACCGACGCCGTCAAAGCCGCGCTCACGGAACAGTTCGGAAGCGGTCTCGACGATGTGCTCTCGATTGGCCTGCGCCTGGGCCTTGGTCACTCGCACGTGCAGTACCTCGTATTCATTGGGAATGCTTGCGCCAATCATACATAGATGCTGGTCATAATCAAAACCGTTGACAGTTTAGATTTCGATCATCATCCTAATTGCAGGCACAGCGACTTCTCCAACGGGCACGGAAGAAATACCAGATGAGTAACCAGACTCTGTTCACCTCGTACACACTTGGCGACCTGACGCTGTCGAACCGCGTCGTCCTCGCACCGCTGACTCGCAACCGTGCAGGCGCAGGCTTTATACCCAGCGAGTTCGCGGCCGCTTATTACAGCCAACGCGCCAGCGCAGGCTTGCTGATCAGTGAAGCCACGCAGATTTCCCGACAAGGTCAGGGCTATCAGGACACCCCGGGAATCTACACGCCGGCACAGATTGACGGCTGGCACCAGGTGACCGATGCAGTCCATGCCAAGGGCGGAAAAATCTTTCTGCAGCTGTGGCATGTCGGCCGCGTGTCGCACGTTGATCTGCAGGAAAACGGCGCCGCCCCCGTGGCCCCTTCTGCATTGCGCGCCGCCACCAAAGTCTTCGTCAACAATCGCTTTGAAGATGTCTCGGCGCCGCGCGCGCTGGAGACCAGCGAACTGCCGGGGATCGTCTCCGACTTTCGCCAGGCTGCGGCAAACGCGATTGCCGCCGGGTTCGATGGCGTGGAAATTCACGGTGCGAACGGCTATTTGCTCGATCAATTCCTCAGGGACAGCGCCAACCTGCGTACCGACGCCTATGGCGGCTCGATTGCAAACCGGGCGCGTCTGTTGCTTGAAGTGACGGCGGCCGTGGTTGATGAAATCGGCGCGAATCGCACCGGTGTGCGCCTGTCTCCGGTGTCGCCGGCCAACGGCGTCTCCAGCAGCGATCCGCAGGCGCAATTCGATTACGTCGCCGAGCAACTCGATGCCCTTGGGGTGGTTTATCTGCACGTGGTCGAAGGCGCGACCGGTGGCCCGCGCGACGTGGCGCCCTTCGATTTCGGCGCGCTGCGCCAGCGTTTCAAAAACACCTACATCGCCAATAACGGCTATGACTTGGACCTGGCGACCTCGAAGCTCGCCGAAGACCAGGCCGACCTGATCGCCTTCGGTCGCCCGTTCATTGGCAATCCGGATCTGGTGGAGCGCCTCAAGCATGGCGCGCCGTTGTCCGCGTTCGATCCCGTCACCCTCTATGGCGGCGGTGCGGCAGGCTACATCGACTACCCGACGCTGGCTGAATCAAGCGTCAGCGCCAACTGAGCCCGTTCTGTTTCTCACATCCTGAAAGAGAGATCCCCCATGAGCACTCGCCCTACTGTTCTGATCACTGGCGCCTCCACCGGCATTGGCGCGGTCTACGCCGAGCGCTTCGCGCAACGCGGCCACGATCTGGTACTGGTCGCCCGCGACCAGGCACGCCTGGACGCACTTGCAGCCCGCTTGCGCAGCGAACACGACGTCACCGTCGATGTGATCCCGGCGGACCTGACCCAACTCACTGATCTGAGCACCGTTGAAAGCCGCCTGCGCGACGACGCCCGTATCGGCATCCTCGTCAATAATGCCGGCGCCGCCCTCTCCGGTAACTTCATCGACCAAAGCACCGACAGTGTTGCGCAACTGGTCGCCCTCAACACCACCGCGCTGGTGCGCCTGGCCAGCGCCATCGCTCCACGTCTGGTCAAGGCCGGTGACGGCGCGATCATCAATATCGGCTCGGTGGTGGGCCTGGCGCCGGAGTTCGGCATGACCGTCTATGGTGCGACCAAGGCCTTTGTCCTGTTCCTGTCCCAGGGACTGAGCCTGGAACTGTCACCTCAGGGCGTCTACGTGCAAGCCGTACTCCCCGCCGCCACCCGTACGGAGATCTGGGATCGCTCCGGCATCGACATCAACACCTTGAGCGACATCATGGAAGTGGGGGATCTGGTGGACGCCGCTCTGGTCGGCTTCGATCGTCGCGAACCGGTGACCATCCCGCCGCTGCACGAAGCGCAACGCTGGGATGATCTGCAAGGCGCACGTCAGGACCTGATCGGGCAAATCCGTCAGTCTGCGGTTGCCCAGCGCTACCTCGACCCACAGTGATTTTTTGGTAGCGAGCACGCGCGGCGGATTCGATGCAGGCGCAAGTCACTGCATCGAATCCGGCCCGCGATCCGGAGCGGAAATGAATCAAACCCTGGAAAATAACCACACTGGCGTGTCGACGCCATTCAGCAACGCGGCGAACCAGTCGATCACGGTCAACGGCGTTCGCTTCGCTTACCGCGACGTCGGCCCCGCGATCGGCGTGCCGCTGGTGCTGTTCAACCATTGGGGCGCCGTGCTGGACAACTTCGATCCCGCGATCATTGATGGCCTGGCACGCACCCGACGCGTCATCACCACTGACTATCGCGGTATTGGCGGCTCTGGTGGAACCGCGCCACTGACTGTCGGTGAAATGGCAGACGATGCCATTCAGTTGATCCGGTCGCTGGGGTTGGAAACCGTTGATGTACTGAGATTCTCGCTCGGCGGCTTCGTTGCTCAGGACATCGCCCTGAAGGCGCCTGATCGGGTGCGTCGCTTGATTCTGACCGGTACCGGTCCGGCCGGCGGCAGCGGCATCGACAGAGTCGGTGCGGTCACCTGGCCATTGATCCTCAAAGGCTTGCTGACCTTGCGCGATCCCAAGGTCTACCTGTTCTTCACCTCGACAGCCAATGGCCGTCGATCTGCCGCGCAGTATCTGCAACGCCTGAAAGCACGCAAAAACAATCGCGACAAAGGCCCGACACCGAGCGCTTTTCTGCGCCAGTTGAAAGCGATCACCGCGTGGGGCCAACAGCCGCCGCAAGACCTCGGACGCTTGCGCATACCCACACTGATCGTTAACGGCGACAGCGACATCATGGTGCCCAGCGTCAACTCGATGGCGCTGGCCAAGCGCATTCCCAACGCACAACTGGTGATTTACGAGGATGCCGGCCACGGCGGGATTTTCCAGCACTGCGTTGATTTTGTCGCCAAGGCCCAGGCATTCCTCGACGCCTGACGACACGGCGCAGCAACACCGCAACGCGCCAGCTACCCTCCTCACAACCGCCAAGAGCCGCACTACGATGAAAGCATTTCTGATTGATCGCTATGGAAACAAGCCTGGGCGCATTGGCGAAGCGCCTGCCCCCGTGGTGGGTACCCGTGATGTCTTGATCGAGGTACACGCCAGCAGCGTCAATGTGCTGGATTCGAAGATCAGCAGTGGCGAGTTCAAGCTGATTCTGCCCTATGCATTACCGCTGATACTGGGCAATGATCTGGCGGGTGTCGTGGTTGAGGTTGGCTCACAGGTGACGCGGTTCAAACCGGGAGACGAGGTTTACGCTCGCCCGCCGGAAACGCGGATCGGAACGTTCGCCGAATGGATCGCCGTGGACGAAAACGCGGTCGCACGAAAACCTGCCAATACCAGCATGGCACAAGCCGCGTCCCTGCCTTTGGTCGCGTTGACGGCCTGGCAAGTACTGGTCGAAACCGCACAACTGAAAAAGGGTCAGAAAGTACTGATTCACGCGGGATCGGGTGGGGTTGGCAGCATTGCCATCCAGTTGGCCAGACACCTCGGCGCCTTCGTCGCCACGACCACCAGCACCGCGAATGTCGAATGGGTCAAGGCACTGGGCGCCGATCTGGTCATCGACTACAAGCAGCAAGACTTCGAAAGCGTCCTGCACGACTACGACGTGGTGTTGAACAGCCTCGGCGCGGACGTATTGCAAAAATCACTCAAGGTCCTGAAGCCCGGCGGCCAGCTCATTTCCATCTCGGGACCGCCCACTGCACAGTTCGCACAAGAACAAGGCTTGTCCTGGCCACTGCAACAGGTCATGCGCCTGTTGAGCTTCGGTATCCGGCGCAAGGCGCGCAAGCAGGCGGTCAACTACGCGTTCGTATTCATGCGGGCCAATGGTGCACAACTGCAAAAAATTGCCACGCTGGTCGAGGAGGCAATCATCCGACCGGTGATTGACCGCAGCTTCTCGTTTGCCTCGACGGCAGAGGCGTTGAAGTACGTCGAGCAGGGGCGCGCCAAGGGCAAGGTCGTCGTTACGCTCAAATGACAACGTTTCCCCGTCAGCCGGCCGCGCTCGACTCGACCAGATGAACTTCAGCAGCACTGCGTCCCGCTAACCAGGCGAGCACCGACGCAATCACCAACACGGCCGCGCTCAGCTCGAAGGTGGCTTTATAACCGCTCAGATCAAACGCCAGGCCACCGACGATGGCCCCTCCGGCGATTGCCAGTTGCACGATGGCCACGAGCAAGCCTCCGCCGGCTTCGGCATCCTCCGGAAGCGTCTGCGCCAGCCAGGTCCACCAGCCTA
Organism: Pseudomonas sp. B21-051; assembly: GCF_024748795.1. Classification (NCBI taxonomy): domain Bacteria; kingdom Pseudomonadati; phylum Pseudomonadota; class Gammaproteobacteria; order Pseudomonadales; family Pseudomonadaceae; genus Pseudomonas; species Pseudomonas sp. B21-051. The sequence continues at coordinate 2,481,930 of NZ_CP087166.1, read as the reverse complement.
CGGGAGCCGCTGTGGCGACCAGTCCCCAGAGTCCGAGCAGCACCGCAGTCAGCAGCGGCGATGCGCCGAAGTTGACCAGCGCCAGTGCAATGACCGCCATTATCAGCGGGATAACTGTCAGCGTGCGGTACAGGCCAGTGCCGAGGAATCTTTCGATCACAAAGGTCCCGATAAAACCGGCAAGTCCCAGCCCCAGCAGCATCAACGACAGGGTTGCAACGCTGACCCCGGTGACGACCTCCAGAAAGGGCCGCAGGTAGGTGAACAGCATGAATTGCCCCATGAAAAATACGCTGACGGCGACCATCCCCAAGGCGACCGGCCATTGCTTCATCTGCCGCAGGGCGTTGCCGCTACCGGCCTGACGCTCGAGCTTGAAGGACGGCAGACTGATCAGCAGCCACACGGCCGCCAGCGCAGCGACCGGAACCACGCAGAAGAATGCGCCGCGCCAGCCTATCAACGCACCGAGGAAGCTCCCCGCCGGAGCGGCGATCACCGTCGCCAGCGCGTTTCCGCCGTTGACGATCGCCAGCGCCCGGGATACTTGATCAGGCGGCACCAGACGCATCGCGGTTGCCGCCGACAACGACCAGAAACCGCCAATGGCGATGCCGATCAGGGCCCGCCCGAACATGAACGACGGATAGCCCGGCGCGAATGCGACCACCGTACCCGAGACGATCATCAGCAAGGTCAGACCCAGCAACAGCTTCTTGCGCTCGACGCGAGCGGCAACCGCTGCAATCACCAGGCTGGTCACCAGAGCGAACGCCCCGGACACGGAAATCCCCTGCCCGGCCTGGCCCTCGGTGATGTGCAATTCGGCGGCAATCGGCGTCAGCAAACTGACCGGCATGAATTCTGAAGCGACCAGCGCGAAGGCGGCCAACGACATGGCCAGCACGGCGCTCCAGCCGCGTTGTTCTGTAGTAAGGGAAGTCATGGGAACTACCTGTATTGCGAGAGGCGTCCGGGCAATTGCCCGGACGCACTGTTTTTCACGGTGCGAGGATCGCGTTGTCGAATCGCGTCTCTCCTGTAATGGCTTGACACATTCTCCCGGTCGATTCACCTCTGCCCTAGTGCATTCCTCTTGAATGCTTGCCTGATCCTCTGAGGATGCAGGGTGGTGTATAGGAATCGCCTGCGCAGCGGATTAGAGTTCACTCAACAGGAGTTGCCCGACATGATCCCTACCTCGCTGCGCCACGAATCACCTTTGGCGTTGAACATTGACTCGCGCGTGAGCGTAGCGGGCGACTTCGCCACGTCGATACCCGGCCTGTCGCTGTTTCGTCGCGATCAGCCGGCGCCACCGACCGTGTGCATGATCGAGCCGAGCCTGATTCTGGTGGGCCGTGGGGAAAAGCGTTTGTGGGTCGGCGGTGAGGGTTACCGCTACGACCCTTCGCGGTTTCTGGTCACCTCGCTGGATCTGCCCGCCAATTCCGAAGTGATGCTCGCCAGCCCCGAACAGCCCTGTGTCGGGCTGGTGCTGAAACTGGATGTCGGCATGCTCGCCGAGATCCTCAGCAAAGGTGGCTTGCCTGCGAAGCGGCAGCCGTCGATGAACACCGGCGCTGGCATTGGCAACATGTCGTCCGCTCTGGAAGGCGCGCTTGAGCGCCTGCTGGCATTGCTCGACGAGCCTGAGGCGATCCCGGTGTTGGCGCCACTGGTGCTACGAGAAATCCACTATCGGCTGCTCCATACCGATCAAGGCGCGCGGCTGCGGCAGATCACGGCCGTCGATGGCCAGGGTTATCGCATCGCCAAAGCCATCGACTGGCTCAAGGTCAACTACACCGCAGCGCTGCGCATCGATGAGCTGGCGGCGCGGGTGCAGATGAGCGCACCGACCTTTCACCACCACTTCCGCCAACTCACCGGTATGAGTCCGCTGCAGTACCAGAAATGGCTGCGATTGAACGAGGCGCGCCGGCTGATGTTGATGGAGCGTCTGGACGTTTCGCGAGCGGCGTTTGCGGTCGGCTATGAAAGTCCCTCGCAGTTCAGCCGCGAATACGCACGCCTGTACGGCACCGCACCCAGTCGTGACATCGCGCTGCTGCGTGGCGAACCCTTCGCCGCAGAAGCACTGGGCAACGCGGCCAGTTGAGCAAAAGAACACGCGTTACCGGTGAGGCGCCATGCAGCGTTTCACCGCTTATAAAAATGCACGTCAACCGATGATCGAGCGGGTGAACCATGGAACTACGAATCAACCAGAAAACCTATCAGGTCGATACCGACGCCGATACACCCCTGCTGTGGGTGATCCGCGATGATCTGGGCATGACCGGCACCAAATACGGCTGTGGACTGGCGCAGTGCGGCGCCTGTTCCGTGCTGGTGGACGGCAACGTGGTGCGCTCGTGCGTCACGCCGGTGGCCGGCGTGGTCGGCCGTGAGGTCACCACCATTGAGGCGATCGAGGCCGATGAAGTGGGCAAACGCGTGGTCTCGACCTGGGTTGATCTGCAGGTCGCCCAATGTGGCTACTGCCAGTCCGGACAGGTGATGGCGGCCACGGCGCTGCTCAAGCAAAACCCCAAGCCAAGTGACGCGCAGATCGAGGCGGCGATGGTCAATCTATGCCGCTGCGGCACGTACAACGCCATTCATGCCGCCGTGCATGAGCTGGCCGGCAAGGGAGACGCCTGATGAACGTGCGTATCGATCCTGCTCAGGAAGCGTCAGCACTGGCTCTGCACGAACCGATCAACGTGTCGCGCAGACGTTTCCTGGCCGGCACCGCCGTCGGCGCACTGGTGCTCGGTTTCGGCCTGCCGCTGGGCACGACTCGCGTGCAAGCGGCAGTGGCGGCCGCGACGGCCGAGCGTGGCACGCAGGTCCCGGCGTTTCTGGAAATTCGCCCGGACAACCGCGTGCGCCTGCTCTGCCCGTTCATGGAAGGCGGACAAGGTACGTTCACCGCGATGGCGCAGATCGTCGGTGAAGAGCTGGATGCCGACCCGTCGACGTTCCTGGTCGAAGCCGCGCCGCCCGGCGAAGCCTATGTGGTGATGGAAAACGGCATGCGCATCACCGGCGGCAGCATGTCGGTGCGCATGAGTTATCCAGTGATGCGCCGCCTCGGCGCCCTCGCCCGCGCCATGCTGTTGCAGGCCGGTGCGCAGAAACTTGGGGTGCCGGTCAGCGAACTGAGTACCGAACCCGGCAAAGTCGTGCACGCCAAATCGGGCCGCTCTCTGGCCTACGGCGAACTGGCCGAGCACGCCATGGATCTGCCGGTTCCCGATCCTGCCTCGGTGCAGCTGCGTGATCCGAGCCAGTTCCGCTGGATCGGCAAACCGGTGAAGCGCGTCGATGCCTACGACAAGTCCACGGGCAAGGCGCTCTACAGCATCGATCTGAAGGTCGACGACATGCTCCACGCCGCCGTTCAACATGCTCCACGTTTGGGCATGACCGTGGGCAACCTGCGCAACGAAGAGCAGGTCAAGGCGATGAAAGGCGTGCATTCCGTGCATCGCCTGCCGGGGGCCGTGGCGGTGGTCGCCGAGCGTTGGTGGCACGCCAAACGTGCAGTGGAAGCGATTCAGGTCGACTGGCAGGAGCCCACGGCCGACAGCCAGGTACGCTCGATGCCTGCGGACTTTTCCAGCGATGCCTGGCTCAAGCGTCTGGCTGAAGACAAAGGCCCGGCCAGGGATGATGAAAATGAGGGCGACGTGGCTGCAGTTCTGGCCAGCGCCAAGACCCGGATTGACGCCACTTATCACAACCAGTACCTGAACCACGGGCAACTGGAGCCGCCGTCGGCGCTGGCCCGATTCAATCCCGACGGTTCGCTGGAAGTCTGGCTGCCGAATCAGGCGCCAGACATGTTTCGTGCGGACATTGCCAAACGCACCGGGCTGGATCCGTCGCGCATCACCTTGCATTCGCCATTGCTCGGGGGGTTCTTCGGTCGGCATTTCCTCTACGACGCCGCCAGCCCCTACCCGCAGGCGATCGAGTTATCGAAAGCGGTTGGTCGCCCGGTCAAACTGATCTGGAGCCGCGAGGAAGAGTTCCTGCGCGACGTGCTGCGTCCGGTGGCAGCGGTGAATTTCCGCGCGGCGCTGGACAACGACGGCTGGCCGCTGGCGATCGAAGCGATCAGCGCCACCGAGGGCCCGACCGAGGCGCTGGCCGGCAAACAGGGTGAAAAACTCGACCCGACGGCGCTTGAAGGGTTGTCGGGTAAATCCTATGCAATCCCCAACAAACGCATCGCGCAGATCTACGCCAAAGGCCCGGCGATGCTGGGTTACTGGCGTTCGGTGGGCAATTCGCTCAACGACTTCTTCTATGAATCGTTCCTTGACGAACTGGCCGACAAGGGCGGCAAGGATCCGTTCGAATTGCGCCTGCATCTGCTGCGCGACAACCCGCGACTGACCACGCTGCTGCAAGCGGTGGGCGAGCTGTCGGGTGGCTGGAAGCGTGGGCCGTTCATCGCGACGGACGGCAGCAAACGTGCGCGAGGCGTGGCGATGGCGTCGCCGTTCGGTACCCAGACGGCGGTGATCGCCGAGGTCTCCATCGAGCACGGTCAGGTCAAGGTGCACGACATTTGGCAGGCGATCGACCCCGGCAGCATCGTCAATCCGGCGATTGTTGAGGCGCAGGTCAATGGCGCGGTGGCGCTGGGCCTTTCGCAGACCCTGGTGGAGGAAGCCGTGTGGATTGATGGCAAACCGCGCGCGCGCAACTACGACTTGTATCCGATCCTGCCGCCTGCGCGGATGGCTCGGGTCCACGTGTGTGTTGTCGAGAGCGGGGAAAAAATGGGCGGCATCGGTGAACCACCGTTGCCCGCTGTCGCGCCCGCCGTCGCCAATGCGGTGGCAACGCTGACCGGGCAACGGGTGCGCAGCCTGCCCATGAGCCGCCACACCTTCACTTGATCAGCGCCGGAGCGTCCATGAATAACCGCCGATTCGCAAGAACCGCTGGCTGGCTGGCAGTGCCGTGCCTGGTCGCGGCAGGCCTGCTGGCCTGGTATGTCACCCGCGAGCCTGTCTCGCGCCTTGAAAACAACCACACCGCCGTGGCCGATATCGACCCGGCGCTGGTCGCTCGTGGCGAATACGTCGCCCGACTCAGCGATTGCGTGGCCTGCCACAGCGTGCCGGGCGGTGCGCCGTTCGCTGGCGGTCTGGAAATGGCCACACCACTGGGCGCGATCCACGCGACCAACATCACCCCGGAGCCGGAAACCGGCATCGGTCGCTACAGCCTGGCGGACTTCGACCGTGCGGTACGCCACGGCGTGGCACCCGACAGCCGTCGTCTGTACCCGGCGATGCCCTACCCGTCCTACGCCAAGCTCAGTGACGACGATGTGCGAGCGCTGTACGCGTTTTTCATGAAAGGCGTGGCACCGGTCAAGCAGGCGAATATCCCGAGTGCGATTCCTTTCCCGTTGAACCTGCGCTGGCCGATTGCGCTGTGGAATGGTGTGTTTGCCGACACCGAACCTTACGTGGCCAAACCGTCGCAGGATGCCGTGTGGAATCGCGGCGCTTATCTCGTTCAAGGCGCAGGACACTGCGGCAGTTGCCATACGCCGCGCGGTCTGGCGTTCAACGAGAAGGCACTGGATGAATCCGCCACGCCGTACCTCGCTGGCGCCTTGCTCGATGGCTGGTACGCGCCGAGCCTGCGTGATGATCACAACACCGGCCTGGGCCGCTGGAGCGAACCGGAGATCGTGCAGTTCCTCAAGACCGGGCGCAATAAACACGCGGTGGTTTACGGCTCGATGACCGAGGCGTTCAACAACTCCACGCAGTTCATGAGCGATGACGATCTGAGCGCGATTGCCCGTTATCTCAAGTCATTGCCCGGGGACCGTCAGCGCGACGGCCAGCCATGGCAGTACCAAGCGGTTTCGGCGACGGAACGTCTGGACGCGCCCGGTGCTCATACCTACGTCACGCGCTGTGCTTCGTGCCACGGTTTGGACGGCAAGGGCCAGTCGGAATGGATGCCGCCGTTGGCCGGCGCCACCTCGGCACTGGCCAAGGAAAGTGCCTCGGCGATCAACATCACCCTCAACGGTTCGCAGCGGGTGGTGGCCGCCGGAGTGCCGGACGCCTATCGCATGCCGGCCTTCCGCGAGCAGTTGTCGGATCAGGAGATCGCCGAAGTGCTGACCTTCATGCGCAGCACCTGGGGCAATCAGGGCGATGCCGTTGAAGCGCAGGCCGTCAACAAGCTGCGTGAACGTACGGATCCGGCCAGCAGTAGCCCGATCATTCTGCAAATGCGTTAGAGGAACGTTTGATGGAAAGCATCGACTTGCTGGTCCTGCGCACTGCGCGGGACTGGCTCGCCGCCGGCGAGCAAGTGTTGCTCGCCACGGTGGCGCGCACATGGGGCTCTTCGCCGCGCCCGACAGGGTCGATGATGGCCTTGCGTAACGACGGGCGCGTGGTCGGCAGCGTGTCCGGCGGCTGCATCGAGGACGACCTGATCCAGCGCTACACCACCGCGCATGGCGGCAGTGGCCTCAAGGACAGTGCGCCCGAGGTGGTGCGCTATGGCGTCAGCGCCGACGAGGCGCATCGTTTCGGTTTGCCCTGTGGCGGCACGCTTGAGCTGATTCTTGAGTTCAACCCGTCGTGGCAGGTGCTGGACGAACTGCTGGTGCAACTGGATGCCGGGCAACTGGTGCGCCGCTGCCTGGCACTGGATAGCGGTCGCGTCACGCTGGAAACCACGGCAACTCCTGAGCAATTCAGTTTCGACGGCCACCGGATGCTCAATACCCTCGGGCCGGGGTATCGGCTGCTGATGATCGGCGCCGGCGCGCTGGCCGAGTATCTGGCGACCATGGCGCTGTTCAACGGCTTCAAGGTCGCGGTGTGCGACCCGCGTGCCGAATACATCGAAACCTGGGCGGTGAACGGTGTGGAACGGATCATCGGCATGCCCGATGACGTGGTGCGCGACTTCGCGGTCGATCTGCGCACCTGCATCGTCGCCTTGAGCCATGATCCCCGACTCGACGATCTGGCGCTGCTCGAAGCCCTTCACAGCCCGGCGTTTTACATCGGCGCCATCGGTTCGCGGCGCAACAGCCAACTGCGCCGCGAACGTCTGATCGAGCATTTTGGTGAGACCCAGGCGTCACTCGAGCGCCTGCACGGGCCAATCGGCATCTACATTGGCAGCAAGACACCGGCGGAAATCGCTGTCAGCGTGATGGCCGAGATCTTGGCCGCGAAGAATGGCGCCAATTTGCCGAAGGCGTTTTCGATTGCCAGAGCCAAGGCGCAGGAAGCCTGACTGGCTGGAACAATAGCGATCAACAGCGCCGTTCGCGGCTTACGCGTAATCAAGGAGCACCGCACGACATGGAACGAATCACTTACCGCACCGCGACGAGCGCAGACGCGTTGAGCATGTGTGAGCTGGGGCAATTGCTTAACGACGTGCATCACACTGCCCGCCCCGACATCTATGCCCCGCCCACCGCGGAATTTTCCCGCGACCTGCCCCACTGGTCAGCGCTGTTCGAGAAACCCGGTCACGTTGTGTTCATCGCCCATGTCCACGATCAACCTGCAGCGTTTATCACGGCCAGCCTGTCGGCCAGTTCAGGGCCGTTGATGCAACCGCAGAATGTCGTTCGCATCGGCTCGGTGTGTGTCGCCGAACAGTTTTCGGGACAGGGCATCGGCCGTGGGCTGATGAATCTGGTGAAAAACTGGGCGATCGAACAGGATGCCCAGGATCTGCGTTTGACCGTCTGGCCGTTCAATAACCGTGCCGCGCGGATGTATGCGGAGTTCGGCTTTGAGACTCGGGCTGTCGAAATGGGCATGCGTTTGTAGCGGTTTGCCCTCGTCCAGACTTTTCCGGGACTACGCGCAGCGATCTGGAAATCACGGCTTTCGCCAACCGGCTGGCGGACATGTTCAGCGCCCCCGTGATGACGCTGAATCAACCTTCAACGTGAGGCGGCTGCACGGGTGAACTGCTGTTCCGTCACCACGCTGCCCCACTGACTTCCCTGCTCTTCCATGGTCAATTCGAACCCGGCCGCTTCGTACAGTCGGCGCGCGGCGTCGAGTCCCTTGAAGGTCCAGAGCTGAATCGCATCAAAACCCTGCTGATCGCAAAACTCCACCGCCGCACTCAGCAGTTGCCGGCCGACGCCACTGCCGCGGCAGCCATCGTCGAGGATGAACCAGCGCAAATGCGCTTGATTGTTGCCTAGATCCTGGCCGTCGATCGCGATTGAGCCGACGATGCGCTCATCAAGCGTGGCTACCCAGATCTGGTTGCAGGGCTGATCGAGGCGCCCGACAAGCTCCGCCGTTTCACGGGCGACGCGGCTTTCAAAGATCGCGCCAAAAGCGGAATGCCGCGAATAATAATCCGCATGCATTTGCACCACGCGGCCGATCAGGCCGGGGCGATAGCCGGCGCTGATGTGCAGGTTCGACGTGAGTGGCCGGTCAGCGCCCAGGCGGATGGTCTTGAGCGCATGCGCGTAGGTTGACAGGCCCTGCGCCACGCTCTGTTGTTGCGACGGATTGAGCGTGTTCAGTGCCTTGCTGACCTGGGCCTGGCCGTAGGCATGAATGTCGGCGACGGTCTGCCGGCCCTGCGCCGTCAGGTGCAGATGCTTGACCCGGGCGTCCTCGGCGGCACGCTCCTCGATTTCCCCGGCCTTGATCAGTTTGCCGACCATGCGGCTGACACTGGATTTTTCCAGACCAAGGCTTTGCGCCAGTTGCGCAGCGCTGACGCCGTCCCCGGCCTCGATTTCCAGCAATGCGTGCACGCCGGAGGCTGAATAGTCGGTCGCCGCCAGGGTGGCGCGCAGGAAACCGAACTCACGCACCATCGTGCGCGACGCTGTACGGATTTCTTCGATCAAGGCTGTAGGGATACTCATGACATATCACTGCTGAAATTTAGTTGTACTATGCAACCATATTCCCCTTCGCCGACGCAAGCAGCCGATCACGCCGGGCAAACGTTAGCGTGCCGACATCACCACCGCAGCAAACGTCAGGCAAAAAAAGCCCCGCAACCGAATGAGGTGCGGGGCAAAGTATTGGTTGGTTGCGGCCAACCAAAGGAGCTCGGTTAAAACGGTTTGTGCAGCCGGGTCAGATGCAGTCCTGGGCGGCGCGTTCAAAACTGGAAGGCAGGAAGTTCGAAGCCAGCAAGTGGCGCTCGTAGATGAACACCTTGCCGCCGTTGCCGGCCTTGTAGGCTTCCAGCACGTTGTCTGCCGACACCTTGCTTGGCACCACGATCCGGTAGCTGCGCTGGGTCTGCGAGACGGTCGGGTTCAGCGCACTGCCCTGCAGCTTGGGCACCACGCAATCAGCGTATTGCGCCGGGGTCTTGCTGGTGTGCAAGGTCAGCGTCGGGTCGTTCGGTGCGGAGGCGCAACCGGCGAGCAGCAGGGAGGCAACGGCCAGGGTCGGAGCAAACAAAGCACGCATCGGGGTAATCTCGAAAATAAAGATTCGGTTCAACTGGCAGCGGTTCAGCGTCACGGCGCCGCCGCTGCCCTTTTGGTTTTGAGTGTTCAGCTAGAAGCCACCAGCGCCTTGAGCGAGGCATCGAACTGCTTCAAGGCATTGAGTTGCAGGTCACGTTGCTGCTCGATCTGCGCGGCAATCTCCTGCGCCGCTTTGTCGTGTACCCAGACCGACGGAATCTGTTTCTCCACCGCGCCTTCGGCCTTGCCGATGTACTGCAGGTCGGCATCGTAAAAACGCGCGATGAAGTGCGCCTCGTACAGACTGTTCTGCTGGGTCAGGAGGCGGTTGAAGGTATCCAGTTTCACCACGATGTCCGGATGCGCCAGAATCAGTGCATCGAGGTTGTCGTAAACGGTCACCGACATGAACTGGCGTTGCAGCGAGCTGAGCAACCAGTCGATCGCCAGTTCCGGGTCGGAGCTGCTGACAAACGCGGCGCGGATTCGCGAATCCAGTGCATCCTTGGCACCGTGCAGCGCCATATCGTGGTAACGCGTCAGGTACTGCAGGTTTTCCCGGGTGTTTTCGCTGTACAGCACACCCACGGTCTGTGAATGCTGCAAGGTCGCGCTGCTGCCGGCGATCGGCTGAAGATGACACTCACAGGCGTCGTCTGCGTAAGACGGTGCCGTGGCTACCACGCCGCTCATCAGCAGAGCGATCAGCGCCAGTCGGGTCAGTGTCTTCATCGCGCAAATTCCTTGAGCTGCGTGTTCAATGAAAGCGATTTTCCGCCTATTGAATGCAAAGCTGAACTTGCGTTTCGTGATGGTCACTATTACTTCTAGCGATAGTTACCGACGATAAAGTTTGATACATGCTCATCTCTAATGACTAAAACAACAGTGAGGACGCCGATTTGAGAACCTTTGACCTGATCCGCGACGCGGTTTTGCCCGACTTTCGCGAGCGGGTGGCCGAATACCTGGTGCAGTACGAAAGCGTGTTGCTGGACAAGGACATCAGCGATGCGCAGCTCAAGCGCGATACCGCCAACCAGTTGCGCGGCTATTTGCGTGGGTTGAACACCACGCGGGTGCTGGGCATGGCTTATTGGGAAGAACTGGATCGACGGGTCGTCGACACCTGGCTCACGCCTCACGAATGAGCGTGGACTCCCGTCGGTGACGATCGCATGCGGCGCCTGCCAAAACGGCCCCGAACGCTTACAATCGGCGGCCTTACCGACCTTCTGACAGGCTCCCCCGGAAATGCCGCTCGACCCTCCAACGATGCTGACCATCTCGATTGCTCTCGCAGCCGCCGCCGCGCTGTATCTGGCGGTCGAGTGGCGCAGTATTCGTGAGCCTTCGCTGCTGTTCTGGAGCGCCGGTTTCGCCACCATCACCATCGGTTCCACCCTGGCCCTGCTGCGCAGCAACGGTTTTTTGCTGATCGGCATCTGGTTCGCCAATGGCTTGCTGGTGACCGCGCACTTCCTGTTTCTGCTGGGGGTGGCGCGCTTCACCCAGATCCGCCTGTCACCGGCCTGGTACCTGATCTTCGTCTGCTGGCTGGTGATGCTGTTGCTGCCGGACGGGGCGCTGTGGTCGAAAGTCATGCTGGCCGCCAACTCGCTGCTGGTCGCCGCCTCGACGCTCAAGGCCAGTTTGCTGCTGCGCCCGCATGGCAAATCGCTGAGCGTCGGTGCGGTGCAATTGCGCTACGTGCTGCTCGGACATGGGATTTTCTATGTGGCCAAGGCCCTGACCGTAGTGATCCCCGGCACGTTGATCGACCTGGCTGCGTTCCGTGGCGTCATCATCCAGATCTCGCTGGTCGAGGGCGCGATGGCGATCATGCTCATTGCACTGTCGATGACCGGCACCGAACGCTACCGGCGCGAGGAGCAGATCGCCCGACTGGCCGCCCGCGATCCACTGACCGCTCTCTACAACCGCCGCGCCCTCGACATGCGCGCGCCGGGCCTGCTGCGGGGCGTGTCTGCGGCGCATCCGGGCGCCCTGCTGCTGATCGACATCGACAACTTCAAATCGGTCAACGATCAGTACGGCCACAGCGCCGGCGACCGTTTGCTGGTGGCCCTGAGCGAAATGATCCGCGCCGAAACCGCCGATGAGGCGCTGGCCGCGCGTTTGGGCGGCGACGAGTTCGTGATTTTGCTGAGCAATGCGCCGAGTGATCACATCGTCAGACTGGGCGACGCCCTGCGCGATCAGTTTCAACGCAGCGCCGCCCAGGCATTCCCCACCGCCGAACCGGTGACGCTGAGCATCGGCGCCACCCTGTTCAACCAGCCGCCGGCCAGTCTTGCCGCATTGATCGAACAAGGCGATGCCGCGCTCTACGAATCCAAGCGCGGTGGGCGCAACAGCCTGCGCCTGACCGGACTCACCACTTCAGGATGATCAGACCCATGACCCGTTCCGAAACGCCTCTGCAAGACCTCGCCGCCCCCGAAGGCGTCTGCTACGGCTGCGGCGGCCGCAACCCTCACGGGCTGCACGTCAAAAGCTACTGGCACGAGGACGGCGTGCACGTCATGGCCGAACACCTGCCGGACGACAAATACTGCGGCTGGCCGGACCTGGTGTACGGCGGCCTGCTGGCAATGCTGGTCGACTGCCATTCCAACTGGACCGCCATGGCCTACCACTATCGCCATGAACAACGCGAACCGGGCAGCCTGCCGCGCATCGACTGCGTCACCGGCAACCTCGGCATCAAGTTCATCAAACCCACGCCGATGGGCGTCACCTTGACCTTGCGCGCCAGGGTCGAAGGCGACGTCGGGCGCAAAACTCGGGTGATCTGCGAGGTGTACGCCGGAGAAGTGCTGACGGCGGTGGGTGATTCAGTGTTCGTGCGGGTCGATACCGGGCAACTGGCGAACGCAGCGCACGGCCGCTGACTCCACACGCGCCCCAGTAGGAGCTGCCGCAGGCTGCGATCCTTTGATGTTGATCTTTAAAGTCAAAAGATCGCAGCCTGCGGCAGCTCCTACAGGGCATGGTGCTCGAATTAACACGGGCGCTGGCCCGAAAGACTGCATGACCGATTTGCGGCCCACAGCAGCGATGGCAGACAGACGTCTAAACGCCTCGGCAATCGTAAGATTCACTTACATGTTTTTCCGCTTGTGGTGCGCAATGCCAACCCCTTATAAGAGCGGCTCTCACTCGCGAATTGAAGGATGCACCCATGAGCAACGCCTGGAACGAAGGGTATTTCACCGACGAGGGTTACACCTATTCGTACAGCCGGGAAATCAATCCGGTGTTCCAGCGTTATTGCCTGTTGTTGCGCGGTTTTGCCACCCTGGAAGGCAGCGGCGGCTACCATTGCGAACTGGGCTTTGGCCAGGGTGTCTCGATCAACATCCACGCTGCTGCCAACCCGGGCAACTACGTTGGCACCGACTTCACACCATCCCAGGCCGCGCATGCCATGGCGCTGGCAAACGACTGGAACAGCCAGGCCCGTCTGTATGACGACAGCTTCGAGCAACTGCTGGCCCGCGATGATCTGCCGGCGTTCGACAGCATCAGCCTGCATGGCATCTGGTCCTGGGTCAGCCGCGACAATCAGCAACTGATCGTCGAGTTCGCCCGTCGCCACCTCAAGCCCGGCGGCATGTTGTACGTGAGCTACAACTGCTTCCCGGGCTGGTCACCTTCGGCGCCACTGCGCAATCTGTTCAGCATTCACAATCGCTTTGCCAGCCAGGCCTCGACCAGCCCGGCCAAACGCATCGATGCCGCGATGGAGTTTTCCGAAACGCTGCTGGCGGCCAATCCGAAGTACGCCAGAGCGGCGCCGGCCCTCGGAGCCCAGTTGCAGAGCATCAAGGGCCAGAACCGTCAGTACGTGGGCCATGAGTATTTCAATCGCAACTGGGACTGCATGTATTTCATCGACGTGGTCGATGCCATGACCGCAGCCAAACTCGACTTTGCCACCACGGCTGTACCGCTGGACACCGTGGCCGCGCTGAACCTGAGTGCAGAAGGCATGGACTTTCTGGAAGGTATCGAGCACCCGATCATGCGCGAACAGGCGCGCGACTACTTTATCAACCAGAACTTCCGCCGGGATCTGTACGTACGCGGCGCCAATCGGCTGTCTGCCGCCGAGCAACGCGACGGATTGCTGAGAAGCCGGTTTGTCCTGCTGCAAGCGATCGAAAACATTCCCGGCACGGTCACAGGCCCTGCGGGCGAGGCGTCTTTACAAGCGGACATTTACCGCCCGGTGCTCGCAGCGCTCGCCGCCAATGCCTACGAAGCGAAAACCTTGCAGCAATTGTCGATGGCCGTCGGCGCCGTGTCTTATGACGACCTGGTGCAGGCTGTCACCGTGCTGATCGGTATGGGCGTCGCCGCCCCGTGCCAGAGTGAATCCGCCGAAAGGCAGGTGCAGGAACGTTGCGACACCCTCAACCTGCAACTGTGCAAGCGCGCCCTGTTCAACAGCAACATTCAGGTATTGGCCAGCCCGGTCACCGGCGGTGGCGTGCCGATCAGCCGCGTGCAGCAGTTGTTCCTGATTTCGATCAAGCAAGGCATGACCGACCCGCAAGACTGGGCGCAGTTGGCGTGGGCCGTCATCGGTGATCAGGGCGAAGTGCTGCACAAGGGCGACCAGCCGCTGCTCACGGCCGAAGAAAACCTTGCCGAGATGACCGAACAGGCCCGGGCGTTTGCCCAGACACCGCTGGACATTCTTATGGCGCTGAAGATCGCTTGATCCTGATATATGCCGGACGACTGGCCGCCATCGAAAGCGGCCAGTCGTCTGCGTGTATGGCCCTGACTGCCGCCTCCTGAGCAATCCTGCCCCCGCCTGCCACGCAGCGCCCCGTTAAAAAAGCAAAATTGCCATGTGTTTCCGTCGCTCCTTCTTGCGTCGCACTGTTCATTGCCCGTTCCTGTCTGCCTGGAGTTTCTTCGATGCCGTCGCCCAAATCCCTGCCCTCTGCCCTGCTGGGCCTGGCCCTCGCCTGCCCGGTCATGGCCGAGGAACCCAAAAGCATGGAGTTGGGACAGGTGCTGATTTCGGCTGAAGAACAAAGCGGCGCCGATGCCTCCGTCGCCGAGGCCGAAGCGCGTCTGGCGCAAGTGCCCGGCGGCAGCAACCTGGTCGACATGCGCCAGCCGTTGCAGGGCCGAGTGGCGAGCAATCAGGACGTCCTGGCCTATCAGCCGGGGGTCTACGCGCAATCGGCGGGTAATGAAGGGGTGAAAATCTCGATCCGTGGTTCGGGGATCAACCGCGCACCGGGCGCGCATGCCTCGGGGTTGTACACGATGCTCGACGGCCTGCCGCTGACCGGCCCCGGCGGCACGCCTTACGAATTGCTCGAACCGTTGTGGCTCGACCATGTGGAGGTGCTGCGCGGCGCCAACGGCTTTGATCGCGGCGCCCTGGCGCTGGGTGGCGCCGTCGATTACGTCAGCCATACCGGCTACGACGCGCCGAAATTGCAGGTGCGCTATGCCACCGGCAGCCACGGTTATCAGCAGCGTCAGGTGAGTTCCGGGCAGGTGCTGGGCGACTTCGATTACTACGTGTCGCTGACCGATGCGAACGCCGACGGCTATCAGGATCACACCGCCAGCGAGAGCAAAGGTGTGATCGCCAACTTCGGCTATCGCTTCAATCCGAACCTGGAAACCCGCTTCTATATCCGCTATCGCGAGACCGACAACGACCTCGCCGGCCGCGTGACCAAGCACTCGATCGAGCACACTCCACGGGCGGCCAACCCGGCTTATGTGTCGCGCGATGACAGCCGCAAACAACCGGGCAGCACCTTCATCGGCAACAAGACCACCTACTACATCGACGACGACTCGAGCATTCAGACCGGCCTGGTCTATCACGACTACCCGATGGACCTGCGCGAAGGCCCGAACCGTCTGAAAGTGGCTTACACCGACGTCAGCGGCACGTTCGACTACAAGCGCCGCGACACCCTGTTTGGCATGGAAAGCCGTAGCACCATCGGCCTGCGCACCACCAAACACCTGCCCAACGACGGCGCCAGTGAATTCGTGCGCATCCCGTCCGGCAACACCGCCGCGTATGCCCCGGGCACCCGCATGCGCAACTTCACCTATCAGGGTTCGGACACCGTTCTGCACGTGGGCAACGATCTGGAAATCGCCGACGACCTGTGGCTGACCACCGGTCTCGCCGCCATCTACACCCGCCGCGAAAGCGCCGTCACCTACCCGCAAAGCGGCGGCAAGACCAGCCTGAACGACTGGGATTACGCGCCACGACTGGGTCTGCGCTATCAGGTCACGCCGGACCTGCAACTGTTCGGCAACCTCAGCCGCTCGGTCGAAGCACCGCACCCGTGGTCGCTGATCTACAGCTCGAACATCCGTTTCCCGGCCGGCAACGGTGCGGCGACCGGCACTCAGAGCGACCCGATCAAACTGCAGAACCAGACCGCGACCACCCTCGAACTCGGCGGTCGCGGCGACAGCACCCTCGGCCAGTGGAGCCTGGCGTGGTACTACGCGCAGGTGCGCCACGAATTGCTGTCGGTACTGCCGGACGCCAACGCCGTCACCCCGTACGAACTCAATGCCAGCCCTACCGTGCACCAAGGCGTGGAAGCCAGTCTGCAGAGCACGCTGTGGTCAGCCGCCGACGGACGTAAATTGAGCCTGCGTCAGGCCTACACTTTCAGCGACTTCCACTACCGCGACGACCCGCGTTTCGGCGACAACCGCCTGCCGGGCCTGCCGATGCACTACTACCAGGGCGAACTGCGCCACGACTGGCCACAAGGCTTCTTCGCGGCGGTCAACACGCAACTGGTGTCCAAAGTCGCGGTGGATTACGCCAACAGCTACTACGCCGATCCCTACGCACTTTTCGGCGCCACCGTCGGCTACAACGCGCCGAAAAACGACTGGCAAACCTGGCTCGACCTGCGCAACCTGACCAACAAGCACTACGCCGCGACGGTCACGCCGGGGTATGACGACAAGGGCCAGGACGCGGCGCGGTCTACGCCGGGTGAAGGACTGGGGGTTTATGTCGGGGTATCGTGGAGTTTGCTTTGACGGCATGACCTGACCAGCAGCAGAAAAACGCAGCGGGTCAAAACGGCCCCTGCGTCATCACTCGCGTCTCGATGATGTTGCGCAACGCAACGACGCGCTTCTGATACAGCTCAGTCAAACAATCGACCTTCGCACCACAGGCCTTGCGGCTTTTGAGGAAGGCCTGCTGCTCACCGATCAGAGCATCGCGTCCGCCCATCGGCAGCAGGCGTTTATCGAGGCTGAACAGCTCGCCCATGGTCACGTCCAGATCGTTCAGCGTGCGGTTGGCGCAGACGGCTTTTTCGTCCGCCGCCCGGGCCTTGGCGCAGTCGAAACTGGCCGCCTGAACCGTCTGTGTAGCAATCAGTAGTGCGCAGCCGAGGGCGGCAGCGGTTACCCGTGAAATTTCTCGAACTCGCGTCATGTCGTCGTATCCAACGTTGTAAGCCAATGGAGGTATGAAAAATGAAAAACACCGATGACCGCAAGCCTGCAACCCCTCATAACGCACCACCGCTCGATGCGGCGGGCAAACCGGTGGATGTGGTTCGCCGCGATCTGCAGGACAGTGACGACGACACCAAAGCAGTAGACGAGGTGTTGACGCCGACCTCGATCCGCACCAAAGAACAGGAGGTCGAGGAGCTCAAACGCAAGACCGATGCGATTGAACGCAAGGTTGCCGACGGCAACTGACGCGACACTCCCCCCTCCTTGAAGGAGAAATTCTCCTTGTCTGTCCCGGGTTTTCCTGCCCGGGACAACCTTCCCCTGCCCTGCAAGCCGCGTTTTTACTGGCTTCCCCCCCTCTGCTTCAGCAATTTGTATTCACATCCCAGCTTAATAATATTTTACCGATACCCCCCTCCTGCCTAGTCTGACCGCAAGCAAAACGGACAAGCCTGAAGCGATCCGAATCCACTTGCCTTGCCAGGAAGGATGTAGAAATGACCACTGAAATAATAAAAACAGACACGCTTGTCGTGGGGGCCGGACAGGCCGGTGTGGCGATGAGCGAGCACCTGAGCAAACTTGGCGTGCCGCACCTGGTGCTTGAGCGCAGCCGCATCGCCGAACGCTGGCGCACCGGGCGCTGGGACTCGTTGGTAGCCAACGGTCCGGCGTGGCACGACCGCTTTCCGGGGCTGGAATTCGATGATGTCGATCCCGACGGTTTCGCCCATAAGGAGCGCGTGGCGGACTACTTCGAAGCCTATGCGAAGAAATTCAACGCGCCGATCCGCACCGGGGTCGAGGTCAAAAGCGTGGTGCGCAATGTCGGGCGTCCGGGCTTCACCGTCGAGACCTCCGAAGGCGTGATCGAGGCCAGCCGCGTGGTCGCGGCAACCGGCCCGTTCCAGCGCCCGGTGATCCCGCCGATCGCCCCGCAAGACCCGCGTCTGTTGCAGATCCACTCCGCTGACTATCGCAATCCGCAGCAACTGCCCGCAGGCGCGGTGCTGGTGGTGGGGGCCGGTTCGTCCGGCGTGCAGATTGCCGATGAATTGCAGCGTTCCGGCAAGCAGGTTTATCTCTCGGTCGGCGCCCATGACCGTCCGCCGCGTGCCTATCGCAACCGTGATTTCTGCTGGTGGCTGGGGGTGCTCGGCGAGTGGGATCAAGCAGCGATGAAACCCGGCCGCGAGCATGTGACCATTGCGGTCAGCGGCGCGCATGGCGGGCGCACCATCGATTTTCGTGGGCTGGCCCATCGCGGCATGACCCTGGTCGGCGTGACCGAGTCGTTCAACAACGGCGTGGTGACCTTCAAGCAGGACCTGAGCGACAACCTCAAGCGTGGCGACGAAAACTATCTGGCGCTGCTGGATGCCGCGGATGCCTACATCGAACGCAATGGCCTGGATCTGCCCGAAGAACCCGAGGCGCGCGAAACCTATCCGGATCCGGAGTGCGTGAAATATCCGCTGCTCGATCTCGATCTGGCCAAGGCTGGCATCACCTCGATCATCTGGGCCACCGGATTCGCCGTGGATTATTCCTGGCTGCAGGTTGCAGCGTTTGACGACAAGGGCAAACCGCAGCACCAGCGCGGCGTGTCCAGCGAGCCGGGGGTGTATTTCCTCGGGCTGCCATGGCAGTCGCGGCGTGGTTCGTCGTTCATCTGGGGCGTGTGGCATGACGCCAAACACGTGGCCGACCACATCGCCACCCAGCGTAAATACCTCGATTACAAGGATGCCGAGCAGCGTGAAGCCGCCCTGCATTCGACCGCCAGCACGAAAGCCGCCGATACCGTCGACGCTTGATTTCCCTCTTTCGCATCGGTGCCCGGTGCGCCGCTGAACACCTAGTCTGGAGCTGTACATGAGCAAGCCAACCCACACCCGCATCCGTATGTTCAACACCAAGGATACCTACCCTAACCAGACCCTGGACAACGACCTGTGCCAGGCCGTCCGCGCCGGCAACACCGTGTATGTGCGGGGTCAGGTCGGCACTGATTTCGACGGCAATCTGGTGGGCCTCGGGGATCCGCGTGCGCAGGCCGAACAGGCGATGCGCAACGTCAAACAGTTGCTGGAGGAAGCCGGCAGCGACATGAGCCACATCGTCAAGACCACCACTTACCTGATCGACCCGCGCTACCGTGAGCCGGTGTACCAGGAAGTCGGCAAGTGGCTCAAAGGCGTGTTCCCGATTTCCACCGGGCTGGTGGTGTCGGCACTGGGGCAGCCGCAGTGGCTGATGGAGATTGATGTGGTGGCGGTGATTCCCGAGTAAGTCGGCAGACCGAGTCGCGGCCTTCGCGAGCAGGCTCACTCCCACATTGAAATGCAATCCCCTGTGGGAGCGAGCCTGCTCGCGAAGAGGCCGGCCCAGACGCACAAGGAGTTAGACCATGACCTTTTCAATCGCAGCCCGTTGCCCCGAAACCGGCCAGTTCGGTGTCGCCATCAGTTCCTCCAGCATCGCCGTCGGCGCGCGTTGCCCGTGGCTGCTGCCGGGTGTCGGCGCGGTGTCGAGCCAGAACATCACCCTGCCGTCCCTCGGCCCGGAAGTCCTCGCGCTGATGGAACAAGGCCACGCGCCCGACGCGGCGCTGGACCTGGTCCTGACCCGCAACGGCTACAGCCAATACCGGCAGATCACCGCGATCAACCACCTCGGCCAGACCGCGCATTTCAGCGGTGCGCAAACCCTCGGCGTGCACAACGCGGTGTCCGGCGAGCAATGCGTGGCCGCCGGCAACATGCTCGCCGGGCGTGCGGTCATCGAGGCGATGGTCCGCGCCTTTGAAGACGGCGAAGGCCAATTGGCCGACCGCTTGCTCAAGGCCTTGCACGCCGGCCAGGCCCTTGGTGGCGAAGCAGGCCCCGTGCATTCGGCAGCCGTGGTGGTGGTCGGCGAACAGACCTGGCCGATCGTCAATTTGCGGGTCGACTGGGCAGACGCAGACCCGATCGGCCAGTTGCAAAAACTCTGGGACGCCTATCAGCCGCAGTTGCAGGACTACATCGACCGCGCGCTCGACCCGGCCAAGGCGCCGGGTTATGGCGTTGCCGGAGATGATCGATGAGCAACAGCGTCGCGTTGCTCAGGACGCTGGTGGGCTTCGACACCACCAGCCGCGAATCCAATCTGCAACTGATCGAGTTCGTGCGTAATTACCTCGCAGGCTTCGACGTGCCGTGCGAGCTGATCTACAACGCCGAGCGCAGCAAGGCCAATCTGTTCGCCACGATTGGCCCGGCCGAGCAACCGGGCATCGTGCTCTCGGGTCACAACGATGTGGTGCCGGTCGACGGTCAGCCGTGGACTGTCGCGCCGTTCGAACTCAGCGAACACGACGGCAAGCTGTTCGGGCGCGGCACCGCCGACATGAAGGGCTACATCGCCTGCGTGTTGTCCCTGGTGCCGGCGTTGGTCGCTGCAGACCTGCGCATGCCCGTGCACATCGCCCTGTCCTACGACGAAGAAGTCGGTTGCCTCGGGGTGCGCTCGCTGCTCGCCGAGCTGGAGCAGCGGCCGGTCAAACCGCTGCTGTGCATCATCGGTGAACCCACCGAACTGAAACCGGTGCTCGGCCACAAAGGCAAACTGGCGATGCGCTGCGACGTGCACGGTCATCCGTGTCATTCGGCTTACGCGCCGCTGGGGGTCAACGCCATCGAGTACGCCGCCGAGCTGATCGGCGAGCTGGGGCGCATCGGCCAACAACTGAAGGCGCCCGAGCAGCACGACGCGCGTTTCGATCCGCCCTACAGCACGGTGCAGACCGGGGTGATCAGCGGCGGCAAAGCGCTGAACATCGTCCCCGCCGATTGCCGCTTCGACTTCGAAATCCGCGCCCTGCCCTCGCAGGATCCAACCCAGGTCGCGCAGCAGTTGCAGGCCTACGCCGAGCAGCAAGTGCTGCCGCGCATGCGAGCAGTGAGTGAGCACAGTGCGATTCGTTTCAGTGAGCTGTCGGCTTATCCCGGCCTGGCTACCGATGCGCAGAGTCAGGCGGCGGAGTTGATCGCGGCGTTCTGCGGTTCGCGGGAATTCGGCACCGTGGCGTTCGGCACCGAGGGCGGGCTGTTCGATGCGGCGGGTATTCCCACGGTGGTCTGCGGTCCCGGCAGCATGGACCAGGGGCACAAACCGGACGAGTTTGTCAGCCGCGCACAACTCGATGCCTGCGATGCGATGCTGCAACGGATGCTGACATCTATCCGCGCTTGAAACACGGCTCGACGCACGCTCAGGCGTACAGTCGAGCCAACTCCTCTCGGCAATGATCAACGAACAACTGCACCGGTTTGGTCAGTTGTACCCGGCGCAACCAGGCTGCCGACAAGCCCGAGCCGGTCACGGTTTCCGCCAGCGGCACGCACACCACTTTCTGCCCGTCGTAGGTGTACTCGCCGAACGGCCGGGTCACCAGAATCGAAAAACCGAACCCGCGCCCGACCATGCCGCGCACCATCTCGATCGACGGTGAGCTGAAGACGATGTGCGGGGTCAGTCCGCGCTCCTCGAAAATGCTCACGAAGTAGGTACGGCTGGGCACCACGTCGAGCAGGATCATCGGTTCCAGCACCAGATCGTGCAGCGAGACTTTCGCCTGTTGCGCAAAGCGGTGGTCGGCCGGCAGCAAGGCGTAAGGCTGCTGCGGTGGCATCAGCGAGGTGGTTTCGATGGTGCTGTCGAGGTCGTGTTCGAAGAGCATCGCCACATCAATGCTGCCGGTAGTCAGCGCCTGCACCAGTTCCTGTTGTTCGCCATCGCGAATACGGATTTCCACCCCCGGCCAGCGCTGCTTGAAACCGGCGATCAGGCGCGGCAGGTACAGCGGCGCCACCGTTTCGAAACAGCCGATATCGATCTGTCCGGAGACCACATCGTTGTCCGCCAGCGCGTTCTGCTCGAACTCATGCGCCACTCGCAGCAACTCCAAAGCCTTGCGATAAAACCGCGAACCACTGGGCGTCAGCGACACGCCTTGGGCGTGATGGCGGATGAACAGCTGCACGCCGAAGCTTTCTTCCAGATGTTTGATCGCGGTCGACACCGACGGCTGGGCGATATAGAGCTTGCGCGAGGCTTCGGCGACGCTGCCGCAGTCGGCGGTGGCGACGAAGTATTTGAGCTGGCGCAGGTTGTAGGCGGCCATATAAAACCTCTGCAAGTAAGACAACGCGTCTGTGGCGAGGGAGCTTGCTCCCGCTTGAGTGCGCAGCACTCACAATATCGGGGGATCGGCGCCGTTTTTGGGGCCGCTGCGCAGCCCAGCGGGAGCAAGCTCCCTCGCCACAGGAAAGGGTTCGCCTCTGAAAGTTTTGTTGTTGATCACGCTTGAACATACCGGACAGCCCCCAGACCCACGGCATATATTTTTTAAGGTCTGAAGCAACAAACTTACTAATTTATCTATCCCGGGCCTTTGCACATGATCGCTTCAACAAGAAATGCGCCGTCCGTGTCGGCGCTTACCGAAGTACGTCCACGTACTCATCCTTGCCTTGGAGTTCGTCATGTCCACCTCTGCAACAACATCCGCGCCGCTCATTGAAAAACACACGATAGGATACGTGCCCCCCGAAGATCGCCACGGAAAGGTCAGGGATCTGTTCACGCTGTGGTTCGGCGGCAACATCGCGCCGTTGCCCATCGTCACCGGCGCGCTGGGCGTGCAGTTGTTCCACCTGAACCTGGTCTGGGGCATCGTCGCGATTCTGGTCGGCCATCTGGTCGGCGGCGTGCTGATGGCGCTGCACTCGGCGCAAGGCCCGCAGATGGGCATTCCGCAGATGATCCAGAGCCGCGCGCAGTTCGGCTCGCTCGGCGCGCTGCTGGTGGTGCTGATTGCCGGGGTCATGTACATCGGCTTCTTCGCCTCCAACATCGTGCTGGCCGGCAAGTCGCTGCACGGCGTGGTCGACAGCGTGCCGGTGCCGGTCGGCATCGTCATCGGTGCCCTCGGTTCGGGGATCATCGGCATCATCGGCTACCGCTTCATCCACGTGCTCAACCGCATCGGCACCTGGGTGCTGGGGATCGGCATCGTCGTCGGTTTCGGCTACATCTTCACCCATATTCAAACCGATGACTTCCTCACTCGCGGCAGCTTCAACCTCTCCGGCTGGCTCGCCACCGTGTCGCTCGCCGCGCTGTGGCAGATCGCGTTTGCCCCTTACGTGTCCGACTATTCGCGTTATTTGCCGGCCGATGTCAAAGTCTCGTCGACATTCTGGACCACCTATCTCGGCTCGGCGCTTGGCTCGAGTCTGGCGTTCATCTTCGGTGCCGTCGCCGTCCTCGCGACCCCGGTGGGCATGGACACCATGGACGCGGTCAAACTCGCCACCGGCTCGATTGGCCCGCTGATGCTGGTGCTGTTCCTGCTCAGCGTGATCAGCCACAACGCCCTCAACCTGTACGGCGCGGTACTGTCGTTGATCACTCTGGTGCAGACCTTCGCCTACCGCTGGATCCCGACCGCCAAAAGCCGTGCAGTGATTTCGATCATCGTGTTGCTGGCCTGCTGCTTCGCAGCCGTCGGCGCGTCGAAGGACTTCATCGGTCACTTCGTCGACTTGGTACTGGTGCTGCTAGTGGTCCTGGTGCCGTGGACGGCGATCAACCTGATCGACTTCTATGCCATCCACAAGGGCCAGTACGACATCCAGTCGATCTTCCAGGTCGACGGCGGTATCTATGGACGCTACAACCCGCAGGCGCTGCTGGCCTACGCGATCGGCATCGCGGTGCAGATCCCGTTCATGAATACCCCGCTGTACGTCGGCCCGGTGTCGGCGCACATCAACGGCGCGGACCTGTCGTGGCTGGTGGGCCTGCTGGTGACGTCGCCGCTGTACTTCTGGCTGGCCAATCGTGACAGCGCCTATCGGCGGCGGATGATGGGCGGCAAACTGGTGGGCAGTCTCTGAGATTGATTCCATGTAAAAAGAAGGCCCGCCATGCGCGGGCCTTCTGCATTGTCGTGTGGTATTTCTTGATACCCCACGACAGGCAACCACGAGACAGGGAAAACTCATGCTGCGAATTCTGGGCAAGGCGTCATCGATCAACGTGCGCAAAGTGCTGTGGACCTGCGCCGAACTGCAGATCCCGTTCGAGCGTGAGGATTGGGGCTCGGGTTTCAAACCCACCGATACGCCAACGTTTCTCGCGCTCAATCCCTGCGCCATGGTGCCGGTGATTCAGGATGGCGATTTCATTCTTTGGGAATCCAATACGATCATTCGTTATCTGGCAGGCGCCTATGGCGGCGCAGACCTCTATCCCGCCGAGCCGCGAGTCCGCGCGCGGGTCGATCAGTGGATCGACTGGCAGGCGTCGGAGCTGAACCGGTCGTGGTCGTATGCGTTCATGTCGCTGGTGCGAAAATCACCGGATCACCAAGACCGCGCCGCGTTGGCCAACGGTGTCGAACAGTGGTCGAAGACCATGGGCATCCTCGATCAACAGTTGCAGAAGACTGGCGCCTACGTCAGTGGCGAACGGTTTTCCCTCGCCGACATCCCCATCGGACTGTCGGTCAACCGCTGGTTCGAAACGCCACTTGCGCACCCGGACTATGCCGCCGTCAGGGCGTATTACGAGCGTCTGAGCCAACGCGAAGGCTTTCGCCTGTACGGCCGAAACGGTACGCCGTGACAATCAGATCAGCAGATCTTCATAAAACGCGCCGAACGGCCGCTGCGGGTGGGCGATCTGGATTTCCAGAATCCACACCCCGGGATTCGGTGCCTGCTCGAAATCACCGAGATTGCCGCCGCGATGGATCGCGTGAGGGAAATCGCTGACGCGGTGGCCCTTGATGTCGAGATTGAGTTTCCAGCCCATGGCATCAGCCTGATCG
Organism: Pseudomonas sp. B21-051; assembly: GCF_024748795.1. Classification (NCBI taxonomy): domain Bacteria; kingdom Pseudomonadati; phylum Pseudomonadota; class Gammaproteobacteria; order Pseudomonadales; family Pseudomonadaceae; genus Pseudomonas; species Pseudomonas sp. B21-051. The sequence continues at coordinate 2,457,055 of NZ_CP087166.1, read as the reverse complement.
CTGGCATAGCGGTACAGTTCAACACCGCTCACGCCTTGGCGCCACAGTGCCTCGACACGCTTGAACAGCTCCTTGGAGGCCGCCGCGCAGGCGATCATTTCCGGATCGGAGCCGGTGGTGAAGGTTGCTCCGGCATCGCCTTCGTGCCCCTGCCAGACCACGCCCATGTCGATGAAGAAAATATCGTTTTCACCGAGCACCGGATCGCCTTCGGAACGTTCCTTGAATGCCTTCAGCGTGTTGGCGCCAAAGCGGATCAGCAGCGGATGCCAGATGCGATCCATGCCCAGTTCGGCGAGGATCTGCTTGCCCCGCTCCTGGGCTTCGGATTCGCGCATGCCGGGCTTGATCACCTTGGCGATGGCATCAACGGCGTTCCAGGTCAGGTCCTGCGCATGACGCATCGTCTCCAGCACAAACCGCTCACCGACTGCTTCTTTTCCGCTCAGGGCTGCACTCATGTCCTTGTCCTCATGGCTACGCTGTATAGTTTTTTATATTGCGAAACGCCGATCAAGATACAGCCATGACACAACGTGTCAATTACTCTTCTGCACGCACCACACCGCGCTCTTCCAGCAAACGCACGAACATGCTCAAGCTGCGCGACACCGTGCCCCGGCGCCACACCAGCCAGGTGGTCAGATAACGAAAATCCGCCGCCAGTGGCCACACGCTCACGGTTGCGCTACCGGGCATGCTCTGCAGCATCTTGCGCGGCATCAGCGCCAGCCCGGCACCGGCGCTGACGCAAGCGAGCATGCCGTGGTAGGACTCCATCTCGAAAATCTTGCCCGGCACGGCAGCGTCGGTGCTGAACCATTTTTCGAAGTGATGCCGATAAGAACAGTTGGAGCGGAACGCATAGATATTCTCGCCGTTCACATCCGCCGCGCGCTGCACCGGGGCGTGATTGAGTGGCGCGATGATGACCATCTCTTCCTCGAACGCCGGCACGCCTTCCAGCGCCGGGTGCAGCACCGGGCCATCGACGAAGGCCGCCGCCAATCGTCCTGAAAGTACACCGTCGATCATTGTTCCGGACGGTCCGGTGGACAGGTCCAGATCAACCTTGGGATGCAACTGGTTGTACGCCGCGAGCAGTTCGGGGATGCGCACTGCTGCAGTGCTTTCCAGCGAGCCGAGGGGGAATGCGCCCTGCGGTTCTTCGCCAGCGACGGTGGCCCGCGCCTCCTGCACCAGATCGAGAATGCGCCGCGCATATTCGAGAAAACTCCAGCCGGCGGGTGACAGACGCAGACGGCTTTTCTCGCGAATGAACAGGTTGACACCCAAGTCCTGCTCCAACTGCTTGATCCGCGTGGTCAGGTTCGATGGCACGCGATGAATCTGCGCCGCAGCAGCGCTGATGCTGCCGTGCTCGGCAACGGCCTTGAAGATTTCCAGCTGCACCAGATCCACAGTCATTCTCCAATCGTGAAAGAAACGATCTTTATTATTCAGTTTCCAGAAAACAAACGCCACCCTACTCTAGGCCCATCCACTGAACTCGCAGGAGCCAGCCATGAGCCAGATTTCCAGCCAGACCCACGCCATCTCGATCAACCCCGCCACCGGCGAGCAGATCGGTCACTACGCCTTTGAATCCGCCGAAGCCCTCGACGCCGCGCTGACCCGCGCCGCATTCGGTTTCTCGAAATGGAAACGCAAGCCGCTGCAGGATCGCTCCCGCGCCCTGACCGCCCTCGCCGGCGCCCTGCGTGACAGCGCCGAAGCCATGGCGACCATGATCACCCTGGAAATGGGCAAGCCGATCGCCCAGGCCCGTGGCGAAATCGAAAAATGCGCCAAACTCTGCGAGTGGTACGCCGAAAACGGTCCGGCGATGCTCGATGCCGAGCCGACTCAGGTCGAAGGCGGCAAGGCGCGCATCGAGTATCGGCCGCTGGGCCCGATCCTCGCGGTGATGCCGTGGAACTTCCCGATCTGGCAGGTGCTGCGCGGCGCGGTTCCGGCACTGATCGCCGGCAACACCTACGTGCTCAAGCATGCGCCAAACGTGATGGGCAGCGCCTACCTGCTGCGCGACGCGTTCAAGCGCGCCGGTTTCTCCGATGGCGTATTTGAAGTGATCAACGTCACCCCGGAAGGCGTTTCCAGCGCCATTGCCGACCCGCGCATCGCCGCTGTAACCCTGACCGGCAGCGTGCGCGCCGGCATGGCCATCGGCGCTCAGGCCGGTGCTGCGCTGAAGAAATGCGTGCTGGAACTGGGTGGTTCCGACCCGTTTATCGTGCTCAATGATGCGGATCTGGATGAGGCCGTGCAGGCTGCCGTCATCGGTCGCTACCAGAACTCCGGTCAGGTTTGCGCAGCGGCCAAGCGTCTGATCATTGAAGAAGGCGTGGTCGAGGAATTCACCCGCAAATTCGTCGAAGCTACCCGCAAGCTGAAAGTTGGCGATCCGCTGTCCGCCGACACCTATATCGGCCCGATGGCACGTTTCGACCTGCGTGATGAACTCGACCAGCAAGTGCGTGACACCCTCGAAGAAGGCGCGACCCTGCTGCTCGGCGGCGGTAAGGCCCAAGGCCCGGGCAACTACTACGAGCCGACCGTGCTGGCCGATGTCACCGACCGCATGACCTCGTTCAAACAGGAACTGTTCGGCCCGGTGGCATCGATCATCACTGCCCGCGATTGCGCCCACGCCATCGCTTTGGCCAACGACAGCGACTTCGGCCTGACCGCGACGATCTATACCGCCAACGTGCAACTGGCCCAGCAACTGACCAGCGAACTGGAGACCGGTGGTGTGTTCATCAACGGCTACTCCGCCAGCGACCCGCGCGTGACCTTCGGCGGCGTGAAGAAAAGCGGTTTCGGTCGCGAGTTGTCGCACTTCGGCGTGCGCGAGTTCTGCAACGCGCAGACGGTGTGGCTGGATCGCAAATAACACCGCCCCCTGTAGGAGCTGCGGCACGCTGCGATCTCTTGATTTTGATTTTCCAGATCAATATCAAAAGATCGCAGCCTCGTTTCACTCGACAGCTCCTACAGAGTGTTAAGCCGCGCGTTGATCGCGCGCGTGACCTTCGGAGGCGTGAAGAAAAGCGGTTTCGGTCGCGAGCTGTCGCACTTCGGTGTACGTGAGTTCTGCAACGCGCAGACCGTGTGGCTGGATCGCAAATAACCCGAGACATCACTCCCCCCTGTAGGAGCTGCGGCACGCTGCGATCTTTTGATTTTGATTTGTCAGATCAAGATCAAAAGATCGCAGCCTCGTTTCACTCGACAGCTCCTACAGAGTGTTAAGCCGCGCGTTGATCGCGCGCGTGACCTTCGGCGGCGTGAAGAAAAGCGGTTTCGGTCGCGAGTTGTCGCACTTCGGCGTGCGCGAGTTCTGCAACGCGCAGACGGTGTGGCTGGATCGCAAATAACACCGCCCCCTGTAGGAGCTGCGGCACGCTGCGATCTCTTGATTTTGATTTTCCAGATCAATATCAAAAGATCGCAGCCTCGTTTCACTCGACAGCTCCTACAGGGTTTTACGTCGTGCGTTGATTGCGCGAGCGCAATGACCCCAGGGCTTACAGATATTTCAGCCAAGCGATGTCACGGCGCCGCGATTTCAGTGCGGAAAACCAGCGTACCGCCGGGTACAGTGCCAGCGCCAACAGCAGTGACACCAGCCAGATTGCCGCTACCGAATCGAAGCCGAAATAACTACCGTGGTTAAGGCCGAACAGCGCCACGGCAATCAGATACAGCACCTTCAGCACGTACAGATGCAGCAGATAAAAGAACATCGGCGCCGAACCGAAGACCGTCAGCCAGCGAATCCAGCGGCGCGTCTGTAGCCGTTCGAACACCAGCAACAGCAGCAATCCGATGCTCACCGTCAGGCTGATGAACAGCAGCGATGGCGGGTACTTGGTGATGTTGAAAAACGCCATCAGCGTTTGCACGGTCGTGTCTTCAACTGCCCAGGGCTTTTCGCCATAAGCGTTGATCAGCCGCAGCCCCACGAAGCCCAGCAGACCGGCGACACCGCCCAGCAACAGGCCTTGCTGGCGGCTCAAGGCATCAGCCCCGCGGGCAAACCACGGGCCCAGCGCATAACCCAGACCGATCACGCCGATCCACGGCAATAGCGGATACGAAGTGCGCAAGCGCAGACTGTCACCGACCTCGATCCAGCCCCGATCATGCAGAATCGCGCATGGCACATGCAGTGCCGACTCCGGCGCGAAATGCAGCCCATCCAGCAGGTTATGCCCGGCAATGATCGCCAGACTCAGCGTCAGCAACAGCCCGCGCGGCAACCAGACCAGCAGCGACAACGCGATCATGCTCAAGCCAATCGCCCAGATCACCTGCAGATAGATCACGCTCGGCGGCAACTGAAACGTCCATGCAAAATTCACCAAGGTGAATTCCAGCACCACCAGAAACAGCCCACGCTTGAACAGGAAGGCACTGACATCGGCCTTGCCCGCGTACTTCTCGCCGAACAGCCACGCGGACAATCCGGTCAGCAACACGAACACCGGTGCGCACAGATGCGCCAACGTGCGACTGAAAAACAACGCCGGCTCGGTGTTGGCGATGTCCATCGGGTCGGACACCTGACGGTGTAACAGAAACGTTTCACGCACGTGATCCAGCAGCATGAACAGGATCACCAGACCGCGTAACGCATCAATGGACAGCAAGCGGCCGGTCGGCAGCGGGTTGGAACGGGTACACGCAATCGTCATGGACACTTCGCCATCGAATCAATGAATCGGGGGCGCACAACTGCACGTCCCGCCAAAAATTGGCGTTACTCTATAACATAAAAAGTCGATTCCCAAGCCAAACGCCATTTGCCCAATCACGTCAGGCTTCTATAGTGATCAGGCGCCCCGTGCCCTTTGCGCCTGCTGTCGAGCGTTGCCCATGACCTCAACCGAACACCTGATCATCTGCGAGCATTGCGACTGCGTGTACGAAAAAGTCGTGCTCGGCAAACACCAGAAAACCCTCTGCGTGCGGTGCGGCGGCGTGCTGCAGCGCTATAACGGCCTGACCGTCGAGCAGCGGCTGGCCCTGAGTTTCACCGCCGCCATGCTGTGGCTGTTCGCCAATTTCTACCCGGTGATGAGCATCAGCATGAAGGGCCTGAAGAACAGCGCGACGCTGTGGGATTCGGTGCTGGCGTTGAGTCAGGGGCCGATCACCTTCATGGCGATGGTCGCGGCGATTTCGATCATCATCGCCCCGGCGTTTCAACTGGTGCTGTTGATCTGGGTGCTGAGTTTCGCCTTGTCATCGCGCCGGGCGCCGGGCTTCAAGCTGTGCATGCGCTGGCTGGAAACCCTGCGTCCGTGGAGCATGCTCGAAGTGTGTCTGCTGGGGGCGATGGTGGCGGTATTCAAACTGGCCGGGCTGCTCGATGTGCTGCCGGGTATCGGCCTGTTCGCTTTGGCGGTGCTGAGCCTGATGATGATCCGCATTGCCGGCCGCGATATTCGTGACCTGTGGGACATTCTATGAAGCGACCCGCGACCGCCAGCGAACTGAATCTGTGCCTGTGCCACAGCTGCGGGCTGGCCTGTGACATGACCGACGAGCCGCACCAGTGCCCGCGCTGCGATGCGCCGCTGCATCGGCGCAAGACCAACTCCCTGACGCGCACCTGGGCCTATCTGTTCGCCGCGCTGGCGTTTTACGTGCCGGCCAATCTGCTGCCGGTGATGAACACGGTGATGCTCGGCAACGGCGCCGACAGCACGATCATGAGCGGCGTGCTGGAGTTCTGGGAGGGCGGCGCGTGGGACATCGCGCTGATCATTTTCATCGCCAGCATCGCAGTGCCGGGGATCAAATTCGTCGCCCTGTCGCTGCTGCTGATCACCGTGCAGCGGGGCAGTGACTGGGCGCGCCGTGAGCGTTCGAAGCTGTACCGTTTCGTCGAGCTGATCGGCTACTGGTCGATGCTCGACGTGCTGGTGGTCGCACTGGTCGCGGCGCTGGTGAAGTTCCAGGCGCTGGGCGATATCGAACCACGCCCGGGCATCCTGTTTTTCGGCATGGTGGTGGTGTTCACCATGCTCTCGGCGATGAGTTTCGACCCACGGCTGATCTGGGACAACGCCCCGGACGACGAACCGCTCAGCGACGTACCAACTCAAGCAGCACCTGCAACGGATGGCGCAGCGCCCGATCCGACTGGCGTTTGACCTGACTGCGGCACGAATAACCGGTGGCCAGTGCTTCGCCCTGCTCCGCCGGCGCCTCGACCTGCCGCGCCCACGATTGCTCGTAGATCACCGCCGACGTTTCACGGTTGCGCGCCTCATGACCGTAGGTGCCGGACATGCCGCAGCAACCGGTGGCCTGCGTCGCCAGTTTCAACCCGGCCCGCTCGAACACTTGCTCCCACTGACGAGTGGCAGCCGGCGCGTTGGTTTTCTCGGTGCAATGTGCCAGGAGCCTGAATGCATTTGCCGATTGGTTATTCACCTGCTCCGGCATCACCTTGAGCAACCATTCCTGCACCAGCGCGACTTCCGGGCAGTGGTCCATGCCGGGCACTTTCAGGTATTCCTGGCGATAGACCAGCGTCATCGCCGGATCCAGCCCCAGCAGCGGCACGCCGAGATCGGCCAATTCGCGTAGCTGCTGCGCATTGCGCAACGCCGCGCGGTTGAACGCCGAGAGGAAACCCTGCACATGCAGCGGCTTGCCGTTGGCACTAGATGGCGCCAGATACACCTGATAGCCCAGCCGCGAAATCAGCTCCAGCAGATCCGCCAGCAGCGGCGCCTCGAAGTAACGAGTGAAGGCATCCTGCACCAACACCACACTGCGCTCGCGCTGAGCCGGGGTCAGCGCCGACAGCGTGGAAACCGTCGCCGGCTGCACCTTCCAGCGGCGCAGCGCAGCGTGGAAATCAAAGCGACTGATCAACGGCACATCGACCATGCCACCGAGACGCTCCAGCTGTTTGCGCACAAAGGTTGCGCCCATCAAGCCGTTGTACAGCGCCGGAATCCGCGCCATGTACGGAATGCTGTACTCCAGCGAGGCAATCAGATAATCCCGCGCCGGGCGCAGATAACGGCTGTGATACAGCTCAAGGAAACGCGAACGGAATTCCGGCACGTTGACCTTGACCGGGCACTGTCCCGCGCAGGATTTGCACGCCAGGCAGCCGGCCATGGCGTCATAAACTTCATGGGAAAAATCTGCGTCCTGCGCGCGGCTGTTGCGCCAACGGGTCCAAAGGTTGCGGAAAAATACCGGACGACGGATCGCATCGGACAGCACATCAACCCCCGCCTCACCCTGCAAACGCAGCCATTCGCGGATCAGCGATGCGCGACCCTTGGGCGATTGCGCACGCTCGCGGGTGGCTTTCCACGATGGGCACATGGCGTCGTCGGGATCGAAGTTGTAGCAGGCGCCGTTGCCGTTGCAATGCATGGCTGCGCCGTAGCTCTGCCAGACCTTTTCGTCGATCTGCCGGTCGAGCTCGCCGCGCAGGGCCACTTCGTCGATCTTCAACAGCTGCGCATCGGTGTTGGCCGGGGTGGCGATCTTGCCCGGGTTGAACTGGTTGAACGGGTCGAACGCGGCTTTGAGTGCCTGCAACGCCGGGTACAACTCACCGAAAAACGCCGGCGCGTATTCCGAGCGCAGGCCTTTGCCGTGCTCACCCCACAACAGGCCGCCGTAGCGCTGGGTCAGTGCCGCGACACCGTCGGACACCGGACGCACCAACGCCGCTTGCTGCGGATCCTTCATGTCGAGAATCGGCCGTACGTGCAACACGCCGGCATCGACGTGGCCGAACATGCCGTACTGCAAACCGTGGCTGTCGAGCAGTTCGCGCAGTTCAGCGATGTACTCGGCCAGGTGCTGCGGCGGCACTGCGGTGTCCTCGACAAATGGCTGCGGCCGCGCTTCGCCGGCAACGTTGCCGAGCAGGCCGACTGCGCGTTTGCGCATGCCATAAACCTTGTTCACCGCCGCCTGACCGACCGCCAGGGTATGGCCGAGGCGTTCGACCGTGGTGTCGCTGCTCAAGTGTTCGAGGAAGGCTTCGACCCGGCGCTGCAGATCCTCGGGATCATCACCGCAGAATTCCACCAGGTTAATCCCCAGTGTTGGCCGCTCGGCACTTGCCGGGAAGTATTCGGCGACGCCGTGCCAGACGATGTCCTGCATCGCCAGCAACAACACCTTGGAATCCACGGTTTCAATCGACAGCGGCTTGAGCGCCATCAGCGCCCGGGCATCGCGCAACGCATCCATGAACCCGGCGTAGCGAATGTTCACCAGCATCGTGTGTTTGGGGATCGGCAGTACGTTGAGCTTCGCCTCCACCACAAACCCCAGCGAGCCTTCGGCGCCGCACAGCACGCTGTTGAGGTTGAAACGATTGTCCGTCTCGCGCAGGTGCGCCAGGTCGTAGCCGGTCAGGCAGCGGTTGAGGTCAGGGAAGCGTTGTTTGATCAACTCGCCCTGCTCATCAATGATCTGCCGCGCACAGCGATAGACTTCACCGACCCGATCTTCACGGGCACACAGCGCTGTCAGATCTTCTTCCGCCAGCGCTGCGCCGTGCAGACGCTCGCCACCGCGCAGGACCATGTCGAGTTCCAGCACATGGTCGCGGGTCTTGCCGTAGGTGCAACTGCCCTGCCCGCTTGCGTCGGTGTTGATCATGCCGCCAACGGTGGCGCGGTTGGAGGTCGACAGCTCCGGGGCGAAAAACAGCCCGGCTGATTTCAGCGCGGCGTTGAGCTGATCCTTGACCACCCCGGCCTGCACCCGCACCCAGCGCTGCTCGACGTTGATTTCCAGAATGCGGTTCATGTGCCGCGACAGGTCGACGACGATGCCATCGGTCAGCGACTGGCCGTTGGTGCCGGTGCCACCGCCACGCGGCGTGATCACCACTTGCTGATAAGCCGGTTCGGCGATCAGCCGTGCGACCCGCGCCACATCCTCCGCATCCATCGGAAACACCGCCGCTTGCGGCAGACGCTGATAGATCGAGTTATCGGTGGCGAGCACTACGCGGCTGGCGTAATCAGCACTGATCTCGCCACGAAAGCCACTGGCTTTCAGGGCTTTGAGGAAATGCTGGTAATCAGCGCTCAATGCGGTGGCGGGCGACAGCTGGGCAATCATCGGTCGGGAAATCTCGGTCAATATCGGGCCATGTGGCGGTGAACAGTTGTGCGCAATGAATGATTGCGTCACGCTCCCGCCATCTCATGGTGCTTATGTTCATTGCTTGGCGCCGTCGGGACAAACGTAAAATCGACCCGCAATCCATGACTAAAACGAATGAATCCGCGAACCCTCACCCCTTCCATGTCGTTGTTGCTGGCCTTTGAGGCTGCCGCACGCCATGAAAGCTATACCCGCGCCGCCCACGAACTGTCGCTGACGCAAAGCGCGGTCAGCCGTCAGGTGCAGATTCTGGAAAAGATGCTCGGCATGCGCCTGTTCAGCCGCGAAGGCCGGCAAGTGGTGCTGACCGATGTCGGGCGCATGTATCAGCGCGAACTCGCCGAAGCCCTCGGGCAGATCCGCAGCGCGACGTTGCAGGCCATGGCGTTCGGTTCTGGCATTCACAGTTTGCGTCTGGCGACGCTGCCGACCTTCGGCTCGAAATGGCTGCTGCCGCGACTCAAGGACTTCTACACTGCGCACCCGGGCATGACCGTGCACTTGCATTCGCGTATCGAAGCGATCGACTTCGACACCAGCGAAATCGACGCGGCGATCTGTGTCGGTGCGGGAGACTGGCCCGGTCTGAGCGCCCTGCCGCTACACACTGAAGAGCTGGTGGTGATTGCCAGTGCGCAGTTGTCACTGACCGAACGCGACGAAGCCGAACAGCACATCGCCGGGCAGTTACTGCTCAATGTCAGCAGCAATGCCCAGGCCTGGGCGGAATGGTTCACCCATCATGGTTTGCCACACCGCAGCATGCGCATCGGGCCGAGCTTTGAAATGACCTCGCACCTGATTCAGGCGGTGCGGGCGAATATTGGCGTGGGGCTGGTGCCGCGGATTCTGGTGGAGGATGAATTGCTTAACGGCGAGCTGCTGCAACTGGGGAAGCCGATCACCAGCCGGCGCAGCTATTACCTGGTGTATCCGCCGCGCAATGAGGCGTTGCCGTCACTGAAAGCGTTCAGGGACTGGTTGGTGGATACGCTCTGACTGCAACCCCCACAAATGCAAAACATAACGAAACGCCGCTCGATGAGCGGCGTTCAGTCAATCCCGGTACTGGCGCTTTAGCGGTGGCGGCGCACTCGGCCCTTTGACGAGGGGTTTTGCCAGCAGCTTGCCGTCCGGGCCATAAAACAGGCGCCTGACGCCAGGCGGCATGGGAGTAGGCTCTTTTGCGCTCATGATGAAACCTCTTCGACAGAACTGAATTCGACCCACTGGACTTTCGAGGAATCTATCACCAATAGTTCGGCGCCAAAAGGCAACGCCACGCCATCTTCCCCCAGCCAGCCTGGATTCAGCATGATGAACTGTCCCTCCAGGGGGCCGGAAGGCCACTCGACGGGCCAGCCGAACAGTCGCCTTTCATCCGTCAAATGCAGCGTTACCAGGCGATTGTGGCGGGCAAAAGTGCTGTACCACTCGCTGGGGTATGAGTTTTTATTCGTTACATTTTTACTTCGTAACCATTTGTGCAGTTTGTCATTTGAAGCCAGAGCACACGAAAACAAACCAAGCCCCATGGAAACCATGAACGCCCACACTGCCTGGGCTTTGCCATCCCACTTTCCTACAGAAAAGCCCTTCGAGCCTACCCATAGACCAATAGCGCCGATCCCCAACACCACCCCATGAATCACAAACGTAAAGATCAACGCCTGCACAATCTGCCCAAACGTATCAGGCCGCTTGAATGAAGTGAGCGTGTAGAAAATCCAGGTCGAGACAAATCCGGGAATCAGATACTGCAACAACGGAATAACTTCTTTGACCAGATCATCCATGATCCGTGGCTCCTTGAAAGGCATGTCCCTCCGGTTACCGGGTGGCACTCAAAAGCCTAGCGCACACTGGAATACGCCACGTGCCGATCTGTCACAGCGCATTTCGCAAAATCGCAAAGCAAAAAAAAGCAGAAACCGGATGCGGTTTCTGCTTTTTTGCATTCCAGAGCAGCTTTACAGGCAGTCACGCACCGATTTGCGCAACGACCCGGACTTGGCCCATGGCGGCCCCTGATACAGGGAAACGCGGCTGCCGTCCTTGTATTTGATGATGTCGAGAATCTCGTCGGCGGTGACGAGGCTCGGTGCCTTGATCCGGTAGCCGTTGGAAATGGAAGTCTGCGTGGTCTTCGGAATGTCCTGCTGCCACAACGGCAACAGGCACGCGGCATAGTCTTTAGGCGCTTTGGTGGTGGTTTTGCTGAGATTTGGCTCGCCCGGCACCAGCGATGCTGGCAATGAGCAACCTGCCAGCAATGCCAACGCCAAACTCCCGATCCATATCCGCATGGTGTTTCCCTGATCTGAAAAAAAGCGAATGTAACGTGTAACCGGTTGTACATCCATCCCGACGCCCCGCTACGAGGGCATTTGGACAAATATTTACATCCATTCACCCGGTGGCAGACGAGCTGCGCTTCGGCGATGAAAATGCGGCTACTCTGTTTTACCGAGAATGACCGGAGGTGATCATGCGGCTCAATCAATACGAACACGAACTTCAGCGTGACCTGCAAGCCGTTGCATCGGATCTGCGATGGTCGGCAGTCGACCTCAAGCGCATTGCCGAACAGTTGCGCAAGAGCGGCAATGAAGCGGATGCCCAAGCGGTCCTGAGGTCTTGCGAGGTGCTGCAAAGTGATGAAGAACGATTGCAGTCCTATGCCAAGGAAGTGAAAACGCGCTCCATCAGCCGAAGCAAGGTTCACTGACAGCGACCCTGCCCTCAACAAGAGCCCCGGCAAGCACCGGGGCTCTTTCGTTACATCTGCTTTGACTGACGGTGTGACCTGGCGTCCGCGCCGAGCGTTGACTGTAACCCGACAACACAGCGGGTCAGGCCAGCGCTTCCTCTCTGCGACCCAACGACGCGAACCGGTCGCCCTGGCACAAACCCGCCTTGCCCCACCTGCCTCACGGCCAGCGATGTGCCAAGGCTCTGGCACTTTTAACCCGAGCAAACGATCAAACGTCTCGTGGAACCTTTAAACCGGGAGCCGGCTCGAATATTGCAGTTTTATTTCATTTATGTGACACGCGGTAAACAGGTAACCGATGAAAGTACGCGCCACCGTTATTTGCGAGCAGGATCGACACGTTCTCCTGGTGCGCAAACCCCGCTGCCGCTGGACATTGCCCGGCGGCAAGGTCGAGCCTGGGGAAACCAAAGCCGGGGCGGCGACGCGCGAGCTGCAGGAAGAAACGGCACTGGATGCCGAGCAGATGTTGTACCTGATGGAACTGCACAGCGGCAGCACCCAGCATCATGTCTACGAGGCCTCGGTGCTCGACCTTGAGCGATTGCGCCCGCAAAACGAGATCGTCGAATGCATCTGGCATCCGCTGGACGCGGTGCAGAATCTGCCCACCAGCGACGCGACATTACGCATCGTGCAGGCGTTTCAGCGGCGCTTGTAAGGCATCAGCCGGCGAATGCCCGGCGCCCGGCGCTCATTTCCGTGCGCAATTCGCCGATGAAGTTGGAAATATCGCGGATCGTCACCAGATGTTCCGGTGATACGCCATTGAGCAACAACTCGACTCGCCCGGAGTCAGGCTCATACACCTTGATCCGCAACAGTCCCTGCTCCACTTGTGTGCATTCGCATTCAAGCGACGGAAAGCCGGATTCGACAATCCGGCAGATGTCGGCAATGGCTAGCATGGGCGCACGCCTCGCAGGCGATGAGTCGGTCGACCGATTCAGCATAGATGAGCGATCAATAATCTGCCGCCCCGACGACTGCCAACCCGATCACATTTCCAGCGCCGCCTCAGTGCGCGTCATGATCCCAGATCCAGTTCCACATCCCCGGCAACTGCACCGGCTCCGAACTCTGCTGAACCGTGCGCGCCAGCGCCGCTTTCTGCAGCGCCGCGGGATCATCGTAGAACGGTTTGTTCGCCAGTTTCACGCCCGTGGCAGCGGCGCTGTCGAGCAGGATCTGCAGGTACTCGCGGGTATGCCGCGCGGTGTAGCGGTTGAGGTCATGAAAGGTCACCACCACCGGAATCACCCCGTCCACAGTCGGAAATTCGCCGAGGGCGATGCGCTCGCGGACTTCCGATAGCTGGCGCAGCATGTTCGCCCGACGTCGTGGACTGGCGTTGAAGCCCCAGATCTTGCCGTCATTGGCGCTCAAATCCGTCAACAACACGTGCAGTCCGTGCTGCTGATAGGCGGCGAAGGTGCGTTTGTCGTAATTCCAGAACGGCGGACGCAGCAGGATCGGCGCAGCTCCGGTAATCGCGGCGATATCCGCCGTGCCGTTGCTCAACGACTGCTCCAGTTCTTGCGGATCGAGCGAGCGATGGTTGGTGTGCCAATGGGTGGCGGTGTGGAATCCGAGGATGTGCCCTTCGGCGTGCTCGCGCCGCATGATGCCGCGACCAATGTCACTGTTGCCGGCGCGAGGCGCGCGGGTCTGGACGAAGAACACTGCTTTGATGTCCGGTTGCACCGGGTTGATCTTGAGGCTGTCGAGCACTGTCGCCGACGGATTCCACAAACTCGAAGCGCTGGGGCCATCATCGAAGGTCAGCAGAAAGCGCACCGGCGCCTGGGCCTTGAGCCGGGTTTCGGTTTGCGCGGTCATCTCGATCGGCGCGGCAATGCAGCCGGCCAGCCCAAGCGCGATGGCCGCTGCACAGAGAAGATTGAACGCGTATTTCATGTTTTGCCTTGCGCCTGACCGTTGCGGCCCTGTTGTCGACTGGCAAAACTCCCTCGCCCTGATCCATCCCTGCGCCCGGCTCACGAGCCAGGTCTGGATAGGGTACACAGGCTTTGGTTCCGGCGCTCGCTCAGTCAGCCAGTGCCTGTTGAAACGAGGTATCGATAACCCCGGCGGTGGCCAGCGGCGCCGGCAGTGCCTTGACCTTGAACAGGAAGTCCGCGGTGCTCTGCAGGTCGGCCGCCGCCTGCTGATCCACCGGCCCGACGGTCATGTGCGCTTGGCGCAACCAGTGCCGCGAGACCTGCTGATCGAGATTGGCTTTCTTCGCCCACAGGTCTGCGTATTCATCGGTGTGGCTGTCGACCCAGGCCCGCGCCTGTTTCAAACGCCCGAGAAAATCGGCAATCGCTGCACGCTTGCTGTCGATCGACGGCGCCGACGCGGCAATCGCGCTGAGGCCCGGCATCAGGTTTTTCGCGGTGAGAATCGGCCGCGCACCGGAGAACACGATTTGCTGGGAGATGTACGGTTCCCACACCGGGAACGCGTCGATGCTGCCCTGTGGCAATGCCGCCGCCGCATCAATCGGCATCAGTTTGACGAAATCGACGTAATTCTCCGGCAGACCGCCCTGCTCCAAGGCGCGCAAGGTCAGTTGCTGGCTCCAGGCGCCGGGCCAGTAGGCGACTTTCTTGCCCTTTAGATCGGCGATGGTTTTCACCGGCGAATCTTTCGGCACCAGCAACGCGATGGTGTCCGGGTTTTGTCGCGACACACCGATCAGTTTCACTGGCGCCTGTTTGGCGGCGAGAAACAGAAAACCCGAATCGCCGAGAAAACCCAGATCCAGCGAGCCGGTCTGCAACGCCTCGGCCAGTGGCGCGGCGGCCTGGAAGTGCTTCCAGTCGACGCTGTATGGCGCGTCTTTCAACACGCCGGAAGCCTCGATTGAGGCGCGGACGTTGTAGTAATTCTGGTCACCGACGTGCAGGACCAACGGCTCGGCGGCGTGGGCAAGCGGTGCGGTGAATAATGCGGTCATCAGCGTGCTGCGGAGCAAACGGGAAAGCTTCATGTGAGGTCCTGCGACGGGATTTTGCATAGACCATAACGCTGTTGATAAACCGATTTTAAATTCGATTAGTGCATAAGCTCATTGCTCGGAATGCTCACTGTCCGCTGCGCAACAGCGCCATGCCACAGTGTTGCCCAAGCAACAGTTGAAAGGCGCAAAAACCGGCGAAAACCCCGTAAACATGGGTCAAGAAGCATATGGCACAGAGCCTGCAATATTCCAATCATGCAGGACGCAGTCGATAAAAATATATTTTTGGACATAACAACCAGTGCCTTTGCCGGAGCACCCCATGACATCGTTCTTACCGTTTACCCGCCTCAAAACGCTGCTGGTAGCCAGCGCCATGGCATTGAGCCTGCAACCGCTGGCCCAGGCCGCCGAAGCGCCGCCTGCGGAAGTCCATCTGGATTACGCCTACTACTCACCCGTGAGTCTGGTGCTCAAACATTTCGGTTTTCTCGAAAAGGCCCTGCCACAGACCAAAGTCAGTTGGGTGCTGAGCCAGGGCAGTAACCGTTCGCTGGAATATCTGAACAGCGGCGGCGTCGATTTCGCCTCCAGCGCCAGCCTCGCTGCGGTACTCAGTCGGGCCAACGGCAGCCCGATCAAATCGGTGTACGTCTACAGCCGCGCCGAATGGACCGCGCTGGTGGTGCGCAAGGATTCGCCCTACCAGAGCGTCGCCGACCTCAAGGGCAAGAAAATCGCCGCCACCAAAGGCACCGACCCGTACCTGTTCACCCTGCGCAGCCTGCAACAGGCCGGGCTGAAGAAAGACGACGTGGAACTGGTGCACCTGCAACATCCGGACGGCCGCACCGCGCTGGAAAAAGGCGATGTTGACGCCTGGGCCGGACTCGACCCGCACATGGCCGCCAGTCAGGTGCAGGCCGGTTCGCGTTTGCTGTATCGCAACCCGGCATTCAACAGCTACGGCGTGGTCAGCGTCACCGAGCAGTACGCCAAGGAACATCCGCAAACCATCGACACGGTGATCAAAGCCTACGAGCAGGCGCGGCAATGGGCGCTGAAAAATCCCGACGAGTTCGCCGCGTTGCTGGCCAAGGAATCCGGTCTGCCGCTGGACGTGGCCAAACTGCAGCTGTCGCGCACCGACCTGAGCAGTCCGCAACTGACCGCCAACGACGTGCAGGCGTCCAAGGCTGCGGCACCGATTCTGGTGTCCGAGGAACTGGTGCGGCGTGGGGTGAATGTCGATCAAGTCATTGACCAGTTGCTCGACAGCGGTGTGCAGCAAGCCGTCGCCCGCCAGTAACCGACCAGACTCACCGCCCATCCCTGTTTGACGCGGATGGGCGGTGAGCGGAGCCCCCGCATGACCATTCGCAGTAATGAATTGCCCGCGCCTCCCCGGAGCTTGTCGCGGCCTCGTCCCTCAACCCTCAATCCGACATGGCGCCGGCGCCTGAAAGGTCTGGCCCTGCCGCTGCTGATCGTGGTCGCCCTGGAATGCATCGTGCGTCTCGGCTGGCTGCCGTCCTACCAAATGCCGGCGCCCAGCGAGATCGCCCTGACCCTCACCGACCTTGCCGAAGGTGCGCTGTGGAAACACATCGGCGCCAGCCTGCTGCGGGTGTTGCTCGGGTTTGCAATTGGCGCCAGCCTGGCGCTGGGGTTCGCCGCCTGGGTCGGTTTGAGCCGCGAGGCCGAGGCGTATCTGGAACCGACGTTCGCTGCGCTGCGTTCGATTCCGAGTCTGGCCTGGGTGCCGCTGTTGCTGCTGTGGCTGGGCATCGATGAAACCTCGAAGATCGTGCTGATCGCCATCGGCGCGTTCTTCCCGGTGTACGTCAACGTGGTCGCGGCGATTCGCAACATTGATCGCAAACTGGTCGAGGTCGGACGCATCTATGGCTTCAGCCGCTGGCAACTGGTGCGGCGGATTCTGCTGCCCGCCGCCCTGCCCGGCCTGTTCACCGGGCTACGCAGCGGCATGAGTCTGGCGTGGATGTTTCTGGTGGCCGCCGAACTGATCGCCGCGACCAAAGGCCTCGGTTATCTGCTCAGCGACGGCCGCGAAACCTCGCGGCCGGACATCGTGCTGGCGGCGATTATCGTGCTCGCCGTGCTCGGCAAACTCAGCGACGGTTTGCTCGCAGTGCTGGAACGCCGCTGGCTGGTCTGGCGCGACACGTTCACCGGTCAGGAGGCGCAGGATTGATTGGCCACAGCCAACTAAGCTGAAAGCGTCCAACCGGAGATTCGGCGCATGTGCGGAAGACTCTCGCAGTACCGAGGCATTCACGACTTTGTCGCGGTGCTGAGCATTCCCGATGCGCTGATCAATCACGTCGGCGACGCCGCGCTGGAACGCTACAACGCAGCACCCACCACGTCACTCGCGGTCCTTCATCAGCATGATCAACGCCTGTATGCCGACAACCTGCGCTGGGGCTGGCGCCCGCATTGGGCCAAGGACCGCGCGGCGCCGATCAACGCCCGCGTGGAAAAGGTCGCCCATGGCCCATTCTTCCGGGCGATCTGGCGTCATCGGCTGATCGTGCCGGTCGACAACTGGTTCGAATGGGTCGACGACCCGGACAAAACCCGACAGCCGTGGCTGATCCGTCGGGCCGATCATGGGCCGGTTTTCTGTGCCGCCATCGGCCAATGTCCGACACCCGGCAGCGATGGCCGGGACGACGACGGTTTTGTGATCATCACCGCCGACAGCGTCGGTGGCCTGCTCGATATTCATGATCGCCGACCCGTGGTCTTTCGCGCTGACATGGCTGCCGAATGGCTAGATCCGGCAACACCTGCGGCGCGCGCCGAACAGATGCTGCTGTTTGAAGGTGAAGCCAGTGATGCCTTCGCCTCGCACAAGGTCGGCAAAGCCGTCGGCAATTCACGCAATCAGGGTGCCGGGTTGATTGAGCCAATCACCTAAAAATCCCCCGCCCTCACCCGTTAACCCTGTAGGAGCTGCCGCAGGCTGCGATCTTTTGATCTTGTTTTAAAAAATCAAAGTCAAAAGATCGCAGCCTGCGGCAGCTCCTACAGGTGATTACAGGTGACACTCGATCTTTACAGGGGGTGTTTCATCGTTGAAACACCCGGAAAAAAACAGTCGTTTGAGCGAACTAACCGCCTGTCTGACATTTCAACCGTCATACATACATTTACATGCACTACGGATAGCATGCGCGCCGCATTTCCATTTGGCATACCAGTTGACCAAAGAGTCAGCAAAACCAGGAATCCCCTACAACTTTAACAAGCCTTGCAGAGAACTAAGTTGCGCGACGATTTTGCAATCAAACAGGCCAACGGCCTGGAGTGTATCTATCTGTCCATGACAGAACGCTTTCAACTCGACTGTTTTATCGGCCACTACATCAAGACCCGAAACCTGCGTTCAGTGCCGGACATCGAACGCATCCTGCGCACCACGCTCGAAGGCTATCCCGGCCACCCACCGGTGATGGTCAACGAGCTCAATGCATGGATCGACAGGACCCTGGGCTATCGGGCGTCACATCCGGACTTCCCGTCTCTGGAAGACCTCTGAACAACAAAAAGCCCCACTGTTGCGGGGCTTTTTGCAGATTGCTCTCAGAGCTTCATATCAGGCCCGGTGAGTTCCTTGCCATCGTCGTGCTTCCACGTCTGTTCCTTGCGTTTCTCACGCTCGATTTCTTCTTCGCTGGGCTCGTCTACTTCTTCGTCTTCGTCCGGACGCTTTTGCTCGGTCGTCATGTGCACCTCGCCTTGTCGAAAATAGTCATCCAACAAGCGTAGAACAGTTTTTCCCTGGCAACTTACAGCCACCAACGCAACAAAAAGAAAAACGCCATGCTCAAGAGCATGCTGAGCAAGGTATTGCGGGTGTACAGCACCAGCCCGATCGCCACCAGCGAACTGAGCAAATACGGATTATCCCACTGCAGATTCAGCTGTTTGTCCGGCATGAACACGATCGGCCCGCAGATCGCCGTGAGCATTCCCGGTACGGCAAACCCGAGAAACTGCCGTGCGTTGCTGCTCAAACGCAGCGGCAGACGCGGTTCGAGAAACACGTAACGGTTGAGGAACACCAGAATCCCCATGCCGAAAATCACTGCCCAGACCATCATGCGCGCCCCCGGTACAGCTTGTTGCAGACAAATCCTGCGGTCATTCCGGCCAGCCCCGACAACACCAGTGCCGAGCCCCACTGCCAATAACTGAACAGCACCGAGCAGAACAGCGAAACCGCCACACACACCACGGTCGGTACGTTACGCACCACCGGGGTGATCAACGCGATAAAGGTGGCGGCAATCGAGAAGTCCAGCCCCAAGTGCTCAAGCCCCGGAATGCTGCTGCCCAAGACAATGCCGGCCAGGGTGAACAGGTTCCAGGCGATATAGAACGTCAGACCAACGCCCAAGGCGTACCAGCGATTGAACTGCTGGCGATCATGCTGGCTGGTCAGGGCGAACAGTTCATCGGTGAGCAAAAAGCCCAGGCCGATGCGCCAGCGCCCGGGCAGCGGCGAGATTACAGAGCGCATGCTCATCCCGTACAACAAATGCTGCGAGGTCAGCAGCAGCGTGGTCAACAGGATCGAGAAAATCCCGGCACCGCCCTTGAGCATGCCGATCGCCACCAGTTGCGCCGCCCCTGCAAACACGATGCTCGACAGGCCCTGCCCCTGTAATGGCGTGAGATTGGCTTCGATCGCCATGGAGCCGGCCAGCAGCCCCCACGGCGCCGTCGCCAGTGATAACGGCATGATCGCCGCAGCGCCGCGAAGAAACGCACGGCGCGGCATAAGTGAGTCAGACATAACGCTCTTCAACCGAGGAAACGGTCGCAGACTCTGCCAGCAAATGCCCCTTGGCGGCTTGAACAATCTTGCGCACTTGCGCTAAATCGCCGCGCCCCGGGTCTGCTGTCGGCGTACCATGGAGGCCTTCACAACCGCGTCAGGGAGACAACATGCTGTACCGAATCGCAGCCGACGGGCTGGTGCTGTTCCATCTGTCATTCATTCTGTTCGTGCTGTTCGGCGGGCTGCTGGTACTCAGGTGGCCACGCCTGATGTGGCTGCACTTGCCAGCGGCCGCGTGGGGCGTGGCGGTCGAAGTGTTGCACCTGACCTGTCCGCTGACTTACTGGGAAAACCTGATGCGCCACGCCGCCGGGCAGACCGAATACGCTGGCGGCTTCATCGAGCACTACATCTGGCCGATCATCTACCCTGCAGGTCTGACGCCGCAGATCCAGTTGGCGCTGGGCAGCGTGGTGCTGGTGATCAACCTGCTGGTCTACGGGCGCCTGGCCCGTGCGTGGAAACTGCGCCGCGCCAACCGTATTCCGTTTTAACGCGCGGCGGGTTTCAAGGTTTGCAGCCAGGCCGGATCCAGGCGCTTCTGATCGATCTCCAGACCCAGCGCCTGCATCCGCTCCTTGTGCGCTTCGACTTCACGGTGCAATTGCGCATGATCGCTGGAGTTACCGTCCAGTTCATGCATCTGGGTCAGCCCCAGATGATAGAAACGCAGCACCTTCATCGCGGTCGGATCGTTCTGCTCCACCGCCGCCGTCACCTGATGCATCACGTTGGTCACGCTCATCAGGCTGCGCTTGAGCCGCCAGCTATAGACCGCGGGTGCCATCCACGACTGCTGCCAGAACTGCCCGCGCATCAGCGCCGCTGTCAGCAGGAAAGCCACGAACACCCCGCCGACATTGAACCGCAGGTTATCGCCGCCGGGCTCGCCGAACAGCGCCACCGCCGCCGTCGAAAGCGCCATCGCCAGCACCAGGAACAGCACGGCAATGATCAGCGTGCTGCGGCGCGTCTGCTGGCGAAACGTTGCTGGGTCCATCGGCTGGATCTCGAACATCAGGCATGACTTCCTTGAGCGATAAAAAGGGCAAGGGAAAAAACTCGCTGGGCATTATCGCCTCTGTGCGCGATTTAGCTATGCTGGGGGCCCTTTTCAACTTTTCAGCGTCCAACGGGGACATGGCGGTACAGCGCAGATCGTGCCATCTTCATTCATGGATACACACTATTCGGATGCCATTTGCCTGCCATTGGAATGACATCGTTTTAAGGATCATTGCATGACCCAACGACACGTAATCAACGCCTCGGTCAGCCCGAAAGGCAGCCTGGAAACCCTTTCTCAACGTGAAGTTCAGCAACTGAGCGAAGCCGGCTCCGGCAGCACCTACACCCTCTTCCGCCAGTGCGCCCTGGCCATCCTCAATACCGGCGCGCATGTCGACAACGCCAAGACCATCCTCGAAGCCTACAAGGACTTCGAAATCCGCATTCATCAGCAGGATCGCGGCGTACGCCTCGAACTCCTGAACGCCCCGGCCGACGCGTTCGTCGACGGCGAAATGATTGCCAGCACCCGCGAGATGCTGTTCAGCGCCCTGCGTGACATCGTCTACACCGAAAACGAACTCGACAGCCAGCGCATCGACCTCAGCACCTCGCAAGGCATCAGCGACTACGTCTTCCACCTGTTGCGCAACGCGCGCACCCTGCGCCCCGGCGTGGAGCCGAAAATCGTCGTGTGCTGGGGCGGCCACTCGATCAACACCGAAGAATACAAATACACCAAGAAAGTCGGCCACGAACTGGGCCTGCGCAGCCTCGATATCTGCACCGGGTGCGGCCCCGGCGTGATGAAAGGCCCGATGAAGGGCGCGACCATCGCCCACGCCAAGCAGCGCATCCACGGCGGGCGCTACCTTGGCCTGACCGAGCCGGGGATCATCGCCGCCGAAGCGCCGAACCCGATCGTCAATGAACTGGTGATCCTGCCGGACATCGAAAAACGTCTGGAAGCCTTCGTGCGTGTCGGCCACGGCATCATCATCTTCCCGGGTGGCGCCGGTACCGCCGAAGAGTTCCTGTACCTGCTGGGCATCCTGATGCACCCGGACAACGCCGGCCTGCCGTTCCCGGTGATTCTGACCGGGCCGAAACATGCCGCGCCGTATCTGGAACAGCTCGATGCCTTTGTCACCGCCACCCTCGGCGATGCGGCGAAGCAGCACTACGAGATCATCATCGACGACCCGGCCGAAGTCGCCCGGCAGATGACTGCCGGCCTCAAAGCGGTGAAGCAGTTCCGCCGCGAGCGCAACGACGCGTTTCACTTCAACTGGCTGCTGAAGATCGACGAAAGCTTCCAGCGCCCGTTCGATCCGACCCACGAAAACATGGCCAACCTCAAGCTGCACCGCGACCAGCCGCCTCACGAACTGGCCGCCAACCTGCGCCGCGCGTTCTCGGGGATCGTCGCCGGCAACGTCAAGGACAAGGGCATCCGTTTGATCGAAGAACACGGGCCGTACCAGATCCGTGGTGACGCGGCGATCATGCAACCGCTCGATGCGCTGCTCAAAGCCTTCGTCGCCCAGCACCGGATGAAACTGCCGGGCGGCGCGGCGTATGTGCCGTGCTATCGCGTGGTGGCATAACCCCCCAGCCACCGAATCCCCCTGTGCCAGCCACCCATGCAGGCACAACAAAACCAAAGTGGGAGCGAGCCTGCTCGCGAATAGGCCAGGTCAGCCACTTCAGATGTTGACTGATCCACCGTTTTCGCGAGCAGGCTCGCTCCCACAGGTTGTGCGCCAGCCATTGCGTGCGCCGGCTCTGCCAATCCGCCTTGGTTTCTGACGCAAAAGCCCCGCACATTCCTCACGACAGCCACCCCCTGCCCGTACTAAGCTTCGCGATCATTTTTTCAGGGACGCTTCATGAAACGGATTGCCGCGTGTCTGCTGTCACTCCTGGCCCTCGCGGCCAATGCGGCCGATCTGCAACTGCTCACCGACAACCACCCGCCCCTGCATTTCCAGCAAGGCGATCATCTGGTGGGTTATGGCGTGGACGTAGTGCGCGCGCTGGCGGAACAGACCGGCGACCGGATCGGCCTGCAACAGGTGCCGTTGCTGCGTGCCTTGCGCACCGCCAGCGAAACAGCCAACACCGGCGTATTTACCGTCCTGCGTACTGATGAGCGCGACGACCGATATCAATGGGTCGGGCCGCTGATCGAAGTCGAAACCGCGCTCTACGCCCATGCCAACAACCAGCCGCCGGTGAAGACCCTGCAGCAGGCGGATCAGGCCGGGCGCATCAGCGTGCCGCGCAAATGGCTGGTCTACAGCTACCTGCAACGGCAAAACCTGAAAAACCTCGACGGTGTTGAAACCCCTGAGCAGATGATGCGTCTGTTCAGCCTGGGCCGGACCGATTTCGTGGTCTCCGACACCCTGTCCACCGCCGCATTGGCCCGCACCCAGGGCATGGAACCGGGACGCTTGCAGTATCAGATGTCGCTGATGAAGCAGGACACCTACATCGCCTTTTCGCTGCAGACCGATCCGGGTCAGGTCAAACGCTGGCAACAGGCGCTGGAAACCTTGCGCGCCGACGGGCGCCTGGAGCAGATTCGCCAGCGCTGGCTGATGAATGCACTGCCCAGATGACCGAGCTGCCCCGTTCTACTGTAGGAGTGAGCCTGCTCGCGATAGCGTCAGCCCGCTCAGCAATGAGGTGACTGACCCACCGCTATCGCGAGCAGGCTCACTCCTACAGGGTTCTGTGCAAGCCGGGCCGCTTCAATCAACCAGCCGCGCCGCCAGCACCTTCGCCTGCAACGCCACATCCGTCACCGCCGTGCTCTCCCACCACATCCCGCGCAACGGTGGCCCCATCGCGAACAATCGGCTGCCGGCCCGCCCTTCAGCATCCAGCACCGCACCGTCCACCGCCGCCGCAATCCCCAACGCCAACGGCCCCGAACGCACCAGCCCGCGCGCCAGCAACTGCTGCGGCAGCGGTCGCGCGACGCGGCGCCAGTCGTACTCGATGCCACTGGAATTGATCAGCGCTGCGCCATGCACCACACAGGTTTCTGCCTCGCCGCGACGCCGAATACGAATGCTCACCCCCTCGCCCACCGCCGGCTCAAGCCCCTTGAACGACGCCGCCTGAATCCGCAACCGCCCCTCCTGGTGCAAGCGCTCCACCAATGTCGCACTCAACGGCGGTGACCGGTGATGATGACTCTCCCACCACGGCCGCACATGGCGTACGAATTGTCGACGCTGCACGTCAGTCGCCTGACTCCACAGCCGTCCGATATGCGCCCGCACCGTGTCCAGCGGCGCCTGCCAATCAATGCCCTGAGCGATCGCCTCGCGACAATGCCTGCGCAATTCGCGCAACAACTGTCGCGGTGTGCGGATGCTCGGATCTTGCGCAAGAAAATCCACCCACGCCGGCGGTTGGCGCCGCACATGGGGTAACAGTCCGTGACGGGAAAACACTTCGATCGGCCCGCGATGCCCGGCTTGTTCCAGCGAAACCACCGCATCGACCATGGTCAGGCCGGAGCCGATGATCAGCACGGTCGATTGCGGGTCGAGCTGGCGCATGGCCGCAACATCCCACGGATCAAGCGCTGCGGCGTTCAGGCCGCTGGACTCCTTCTGCGGCGTGCGGGCGGCGGGGAACATGCCCGTGGCGAGCACGGTATAGGCGCCGCGCAGAGTCTGTCCATTGCTCAAACTCAGTTGCACCGAATCGGCCTCGCTTTGCAGATCGACGACTTCGGCGCAGATGTGCTCGACGGTCGAACCGTGCTGCGCACCAACGACCCGCGCTTCGGCCAGACGCTGCTGTACATACACGCCAAACAATCCGCGTGGCGGGAACAGCTCACTGACCGGCACATTCTGCTCGGCAGATTCCGGCCAGCCACCGGCAGCGATGTACGCGGTCAGCCATTGAGTCAGGTCATCGGGGTTGTCCGGGTCGACACTCATGCGCGCCGCATTGCCGTTGAGCGTGTGGCCAAGCTCGACGGCGCTGTAGGCTTCGCCACGGCCGAGTTCGGCGCGTGGCTCAATGACCAGGATCTTGCGTTGGCCGGGCAGTCGCAATAACTGCACGGCCAGCATCGTGCCGCTGAGGCCACCGCCGATGATCAGGATGTCTGTTTGAAGGGGTACACAATCCACCGGTGCGTCAGTAGGTCCGCCCATGCCACTCTCTGCTCTGCCTGATCGATCACACCAGATTACGGTTTTGACGAATGAACAGGTAGACATAAAACGTGAGGAGGGAAGGCAATCCGGTTATTTCAGCGGCTCATTCAACAAATGCTCGACCGGCAAAGGCTGGCGAGCATTTGTTGTGGTCGGCTAAATGCTCATGAATGCTGAATGGTGTACTTTATGATGTCAGATTCGGATGGGTTCCCCGCATAGGTAAATATGATGTAGCGGAAAACTCTGGCTGGCCCCGAGTGCTGCAGTAGGTGCTCCTTCTCTATATTGTGCCGATAGAATCCTTCATCCAAATCACCTAAACGCACGTTATCCACGACCAGAAAATCCGAAATAAAAATGGAAATCGTATCTTCGGGATCAGAACTTAAGGGTTCCGGAATAAGCGCTGTCGCTCCATCCGGAGGAACGTCAGTTAACTTGATTACCTCATCTTTAGCCTCTTCGATTTGCAAAGCAGCGAGCGCAGTCATTTGAATTCACCTTCGGTAGCTTTTAATGAGGCCGCATCATCGCGATGAGATGCGAGCGTTTTCAGAGGCTGTCAATCAGTTGCTCTGATAAGCGCCATCTCAACTCAGCCACCGGGATCGGTCTACTGTCAGAAATTACAGGTCGATACGCATTCCCGACGAACGGCTGGAAATAATCAAATCACCACATTGCGCACAAAGCGCACCGCTACCGGACCGTCATTGCGATAGCCGTGCGGCTGGTTGCTGGCAAACATGAAAAACTCGCCGGGCGCAATATTATTGGTTACTTCACCCACCGTTAACGTCAGGCAACCTTCAAACACATAGATCTGTTCGCTCCAGCCATCGGCATCCGGTTGCGACGGATAGACCTCACCCGGTTGCAGGCACCATTCCCACTGCTCGACCTCACGGGTGGCGGTGGCCTTGGACAACAGCACCGCTTTGCTCCCCGGAATGACTCCGGCCCAGGCCACCTCGTTGATGCGGCTGGTATCGCGTGCGTCGGGGGCCTGGATCAGGTCGCTGAAAGCCACGTCGAGCGCTTCAGCGACGCGGTCGAGGGTGGTCAGACTGACATTCTTTTCCCCGGCCTCGATCGCCACCAGCATGCGCCGACTGACGCCGGACTTTTCCGCCAGCGCAGTCTGGCTCATGTCGGCAGCGTGGCGCAGACGCCGAACGTTGTGACTGACGTGTTGCAGGACGGACGCCCGTTGGCTGGAATCTTTGTGCACTATATTGCTCACTCGGTGGGGTTGGGCAGTATACTGCGCAACGTTGGGCGCATTGTGCGTCCTGCCTTTTATAGTGCGCAAGGTCATGACGTCAGTGAACAACTCCCCCACGCCTCTTCGCTTCTCCCGCTTCAGCAAGGCCGAGTGCGTGCTGGTGCTGATCACTATGGTCTGGGGCGGCACGTTCCTGCTGGTGCAACACGCCATGACCGTCAGCGGCCCGATGTTATTTGTCGGCCTGCGCTTTGCCGCTGCGGCCGCCATTGTTGCGCTGTTCTCCTGGCGTCACTTGCGTGAATTGACCCTGTTCGAGCTCAAGGCCGGCGCCTTCATCGGCGTGGCGATCATGCTTGGTTACGGCTTGCAGACGGTTGGCCTGCAAAGCATTCCAAGCAGCCAGTCGGCATTCATCACCGCGCTGTACGTGCCCTTCGTGCCGTTGCTGCAATGGCTGGTGCTGGGCCGTCGTCCGGGGTTGATGCCAAGCATCGGCATCATGCTGGCGTTTACCGGGTTGATGCTGCTGTCCGGGCCGTCCGGCGCTTCGCTGAATTTCAGCCCAGGGGAGATTGCCACCCTGATCAGTGCCATCGCGATTGCTGCCGAGATCATTCTGATCAGCACTTATGCCGGTCAGGTCGATGTGCGCCGGGTGACCGTGGTGCAATTGGCGATGACGTCGGTGCTGTCGTTCCTGCTGGTGGTGCCAACCGGTGAAGCGCTTCCGGATTTTTCCTGGACGCTGCTGGTGACCGCACTGGGACTCGGCGCGGCGAGTGCGGCGATTCAGGTGGCGATGAACTGGGCGCAGAAGAGTGTTTCGCCGACCCGGGCAACCTTGATCTATGCCGGTGAACCGGTGTGGGCCGGCATCGTCGGGCGGATTGCCGGGGAGCGTCTGCCGGCAATTGCCTTGGTTGGCGCGGGGTTGATTGTGGCGGCGGTGATTGTCAGCGAGTTGAAGACCAAGGGTAAGGTTGACGAAGCAGTTGAAGGTGCCCTGGAGAACGACAGCGGTAATTGAAAGCGAAGATCAAAAGATCGCAGCCTGCGGCAGCTCCTACACGGAATGCATATCCCTGTAGGAGCTACACCGCAGGCTGCGATCTTTTCGCCCTTGAAACAAAGCCAAACCAATTTTTTCAGACTACTTTGTAGGATTCTGAGACATCCTGGCGTTTGGTAATCAGGGAGCTGGCACGTATGATGCTTCACAAACTTCCGCAGATTAGAAGCCTATGTCCCTGATAGTTCTACTGCTTCTGCCATTCATTGGCAGCTGTCTGGCAGCGGTGCTGCCACACAACGCGCGTAATACCGAATCCCTGTTGGCAGGTCTGGTCGCTCTGATCGGCACCGTGCAGGTCGCGCTGTTGTACCCGCAAATCGCCCACGGCGGGGTGATCCGCGAAGAATTCATGTGGCTGCCCAGCCTCGGTTTGAACTTCGTCCTGCGCATGGACGGTTTCGCCTGGCTGTTCTCGCTGCTGGTGCTGGGCATCGGCGCTCTGGTCTCTTTATATGCGCGTTATTACATGTCGCCGGACGATCCGGTGCCGCGCTTCTTCGCCTTTTTCCTGGCGTTCATGGGCGCCATGCTCGGGCTGGTGATCTCCGGCAACCTGATCCAGATCGTGTTCTTCTGGGAGCTGACCAGCCTCTTCTCGTTCCTGTTGATCGGCTACTGGCACCACCGCTCCGATGCCCGGCGTGGCGCTTATATGGCGCTGATGGTCACCGGTGCGGGGGGATTGTGCCTGCTGGCGGGGGTCATGATCCTCGGCCATGTCGTCGGCAGCTATGACCTGGACAAGGTCCTGGCCGCCGGCGATCAGATTCGCGCACATGCCCTCTACCCTATCCTGCTTCCCCTCATCCTCATCGGCGCCCTCAGCAAAAGCGCCCAGTTCCCCTTCCATTTCTGGCTACCGCACGCCATGGCGGCGCCCACTCCGGTTTCGGCTTATCTGCACTCGGCGACCATGGTCAAGGCCGGGGTGTTCCTGCTTGCGCGCCTGTGGCCGTCGCTGTCCGGCAGTGAAGAATGGTTCTACATCGTCAGCGGCGCCGGTGCGTGTACGTTATTGCTCGGCGCCTACTGCGCAATGTTCCAGAACGACCTCAAGGGACTGCTGGCCTACTCGACCATCAGCCATCTGGGCCTGATCACCTTGCTGCTGGGTCTGAACAGTCCGCTGGCAGCCGTCGCCGCGGTGTTCCACATTCTCAACCACGCGACCTTCAAGGCTTCGCTGTTCATGGCCGCCGGGATCATCGACCATGAGAGCGGTACCCGTGACATCCGCAAACTCAGCGGCCTGATCAAACTGATTCCGTTCACTGCCACATTGGCCATGGTCGCCAGTGCGTCGATGGCTGGCGTGCCGTTGCTCAACGGTTTCCTGTCGAAAGAAATGTTCTTCGCCGAAACCGTGTTCATCAACGCCACCGCGTGGGTCGAAGCGGCGCTGCCGATTGTCGCGACCATTGCCGGTGCCTTCAGCGTCGCCTACTCGCTGCGCTTTACCGTCGACGTGTTCTTTGGCCCGACCGCTACCGATCTGCCGCACACCCCGCACGAACCGCCGCGCTGGATGCGTGCACCGGTCGAGCTGCTGGTGTTCACCTGTCTGGTCGTCGGGATCTTCCCGGCCCAAGTGGTCGGCCCGCTGCTCGCGGCAGCCGCTCTGCCGGTGGTGGGCGGAACCTTGCCCGAATATAGCCTGGCGATCTGGCACGGTCTGAACGCGCCGATGATCATGAGCCTGATCGCCATGTCCGGCGGCATCGTGGTCTATCTGCTGCTGCGCAATCAGCTCAAGCGGGGCCGCTTCAAATACCCGCCGCTGGTGGGCCGCTTCAACGGCAAGCGCCTGTTCGAGCGCAGTCTGGTGCTGATGATGCGCATGGCCCGTCGGGTCGAACGCCGCCTCGGCACCCGCCGCCTGCAGATGCAACTGTTCCTGATGGTCCTGGCGGCAGTGCTCGCCGGCCTGATCCCGATGTTGCACAGCAGCCTGAGCTGGGGCGACCGGCCGAAGATTCCGGGTTCGATCGTGTTCGTCACCCTGTGGCTGCTGGCGATTGCCTGTGCCCTCGGCGCCGCCTGGCAGGCCAAGTATCACCGTCTTGCTGCCCTGACCATGGTCAGCGTCTGCGGACTGATGACGTGTGTAACCTTCGTCTGGTTCTCGGCACCGGATCTGGCGCTGACGCAACTGGCGGTGGAAGTGGTGACCACGGTGCTGATCCTGCTCGGCCTGCGCTGGCTGCCGCGACGCATCGAAGAAGTCTCGCCACTGCCGTCGAGCCTGCGCAAGGCCCGGGTGCGCCGCTTGCGCGACTTGCTGCTGTCGATTGCCGTCGGTGCCGGCATGGCGCTGCTGTCCTACGCGATGCTGACGCGGCAGACGCCCAACGACATTTCCTCGTTCTACCTCAGCCGCGCCATGCCCGAGGGCGGTGGCAGCAACGTGGTCAACGTGATGCTGGTGGACTTCCGCGGCTTCGACACCCTAGGTGAAATCACCGTGCTGGTGGCCGTGGCGCTCACCGTGTTCGCCCTGCTGCGACGCTTCCGCCCACCGAAAGAAAGCCTGCAACTGCCAGCTCAGCAACGCCTGCTCGCGCCGGACGTGGTCACCGATCTGGTCAACCCGCGCAGCGCCAGCGACACCGCGCTGGGCTTCATGATGGTGCCGGCGGTGCTGGTGCGCCTGCTGCTGCCGATTGCGCTGGTGGTGTCGTTCTACCTGTTCATGCGCGGTCACAACCAGCCGGGCGGCGGTTTCGTCGCCGGACTGGTGATGTCGGTGGCGTTCATCCTGCAATACATGGTCGCCGGTACGCAGTGGGTCGAGGCGCAAATGAGCCTGCGCCCGTTGCGCTGGATGGGCACTGGCCTGCTGTTCGCCACCGCCACCGGTCTCGGGGCGATGGCGGTCGGTTATCCGTTCCTGACCACCCACACCTGGCATTTCGCCTTACCGCTGCTGGGCGAGATCCATATCGCCAGCGCGCTGTTCTTCGATATCGGCGTGTACGCCGTGGTGGTCGGCTCGACGCTGCTGATCCTCACCGCCCTCGCCCACCAATCGGTGCGTGGTCACAAGACCGCGTCGCTGCCCAAGGCCGTCGCCAGCAAAGGAGCCGTCTGATGGAAGAAGTCATCGCAATCGCCATCGGCGTGCTCGCCGCCTCCGGGGTCTGGCTGGTGCTGCGGCCACGGACATTTCAGGTGGTCATGGGCCTGTGCCTGCTGTCCTACGCGGTCAACCTGTTCATCTTCAGCATGGGCAGCCTGTTCATCGGTAAGGAGCCGGTGATCAAGGACGGCGTGACCCAGGACTTGCTGCACTACACCGATCCGCTGCCGCAGGCGCTGGTGCTGACGGCGATCGTCATCAGCTTCGCCATGACCGCGCTGTTCCTGGTGGTGTTGCTCGCGTCGCGGGGCCTGACAGGTACTGACCACGTCGACGGCCGGGAGCCCAAGGAATGATGGCGATGACTCACCTGATCGCCGCACCGATCCTGCTGCCGCTGCTGACCGCCGCCATCATGTTGATGCTCGGCGAAAAGCACCGGCCGCTGAAGGCGAAAATCAATCTGTTCTCCAGTCTCGTCGGCCTGTTCATTTCGGTGATGCTGCTGCAGTGGACGCAAACCACCGGCGTGCCTGGGTCCATTGGTGTGTACCTGCCGGGCAACTGGCAGGCGCCGTTCGGCATTGTGCTGGTGGTCGATCGCCTGTCGGCTTTGATGCTGGTACTGACCGGGATCATCGGCGTCAGCGCTCTGCTGTTCGCCATGGCGCGCTGGGACGGCGCGGGGTCGAGCTTCCACGCGCTGTTCCAGATTCAGCTGATGGGCCTGTATGGCGCCTTCCTCACCGCCGACCTGTTCAACCTGTTCGTGTTTTTCGAAGTGCTGCTCGCCGCCTCTTATGGCCTGTTGCTGCACGGTTCGGGTCGGGCGCGGGTGTCGTCGGGGCTGCATTACATCTCGATCAATCTGCTGGCCTCGTCGCTGTTCCTGATTGGCGCGGCGCTGATCTATGGCGTCACCGGCACCCTGAACATGGCCGATCTGGCGCTGAAAATTCCGCTGGTTCCGGAAGCCGACCGTGGCTTGCTGCACGCCGGCGCGGGGATTCTTGCGGTGGCGTTTCTGGCCAAGGCCGGCATGTGGCCGCTGAACTTCTGGCTGGTGCCGGCCTACTCCTCGGCCAGTGCACCGGTGGCGGCGATGTTCGCGATCATGACCAAGGTCGGCGTTTATACCTTGCTGCGCCTGTGGACGCTGCTGTTCTCCGGCCAGGCCGGGGCGTCGGCGTTTTTCGGTGGCGACTGGCTGATCTACGGCGGCATGGCGACCATCGCCTGCGCGGCGCTGGCGATTCTGGCTGCACAACGTCTGGAGCGCATGGCCAGCCTGAGCATTCTGGTGTCGGCCGGGATTCTGCTGTCGGCGGTGGGTTTCGCTCAGCCGAACCTGATCGGGGCGGCGCTGTTCTATCTGGTCAGCTCGACCCTTGCACTGAGCGCGCTGTTCCTGTTGGCGGAGTTGATCGAGCGTTCGCGTTCGGCCAACGAAATCCCGCTGGAGGATGAAAGCGAGTTGCTGCCGCGTCCGCAGGAATCCCTGCAGCCGCCCAAAGGCATCAACCTCGATGACGAGCAGAAAGCCGTGGTCGGTCAGGTGATTCCGTGGACCATGGCGTTTCTCGGCTTGAGTTTCATTGCCTGCGCGCTATTGATCATCGGCATGCCGCCGCTGTCCGGGTTCATCGGCAAGCTCAACCTGATCGGTGCGCTGCTCAATCCGCTGGGGCTGGGCGGCGAGGCGCCGATCTCCAACGCGGCCTGGGCGCTGCTGGCGCTGCTGATCCTGTCCGGACTGGCCTCGTTGATGGCATTTGCGCGTATGGGCATCCAGCGTTTCTGGACGCCCGAGGAGCGCCCGTCGCCGCTGCTGCGCAAGCTTGAATGTGCGCCGATCTTCCTGTTGCTGGGGTTGAGCATCGCGCTGACCTTCAAGGCCGAACCGCTGTTGCGTTACACCGAGGCCACCGCCGACGCGCTGAACAACCCGCAGCAATACGTGATGGCGGTGCTCGGCACCCGCGCCGTGCCAAGCCCTGAAGCCAAAGCGGCGATGCTGGAGGTGCAACCATGAAGCGCGTATTTCCGGCACCGTTGCTGTCACTGGCGTTGTGGGTTTTGTGGCTGACGCTGAACCTGTCAGTCAGCCCGGGCAACCTGCTGCTCGGCGCAATCCTCGGTTTCGCCGCACCGTTGATGATGCGCAAGCTGCGTCCGAAACAGGTGCGCATCCGCCGGCCGCTGACCATCCTGCGCCTGTTCCTGATGGTCGGCCGTGACGTGATCCTCTCCAATCTGATCGTCGCCTGGGGCGTGCTCAACGCCGGTCGCCGGCCGCCGCGCTCAGGCTTCGTGAAAGTGCCGCTGGACCTGCGCGACGCCAACGGTCTGGCGGCGCTGGCGATGATCTGCACCGTGGTGCCCGGCACCGTTTGGTCGGAGCTGGCGCTGGATCGCAGCATCCTGCTGCTGCACGTTTGGGATCTGGATGACGAGGCGCACTTCATCCACCACTTCAAGACTGCCTACGAGCAGCCGTTGATGGAGATTTTCGAATGAGTCCGCTGCTGTCGAATGCGATTCTGCTGACGCTGTTCCTGTTCTCGCTGGCAATGGTCCTGACCTTGATTCGCCTGTTCAAGGGACCGTCGGCACAGGATCGGGTACTCGCTCTGGATTACCTGTACATCGTCGCCATGTTGATGATGCTTACGCTGGGCATTCGTTATTCCAGTGATACTTACTTCGAGGCGGCGCTGCTGATCGCGCTGTTCGGCTTCGTCGGCTCGTTTGCCCTGGCGAAATTCCTGCTGCGTGGCGAGGTGATCGAATGACTGCTGAATTGTCATTGTGGGTGGAGATTCCGGTGGCGATCCTGCTGGTGCTCAGCGGGGTGTTTGCGCTGATTGGCGCGACCGGATTGCTGCGCATGAAGGATTACTTCCAGCGCATGCACCCGCCGGCGCTGGCCTCGACGCTGGGCGCGTGGTGCGTGGCACTGGCGTCGATCATCTGTTTCTCGGCACTCAAGTCCGGGCCGGTGATGCATGCCTGGCTGATTCCGATTCTGTTGGCGATCACCGTACCGGTGACCACCCTGCTGCTGGCGCGGGCGGCGTTGTTCCGCAAGCGCATGGCCGGGGATGATGTGCCGGCGGAGGTGAGTAGCCGCAGGACCGAGAGTGGTAGCTGACCCTTAAAAGATCGCAGCCTTCGGCAGCTCCTACATTGGCATGCAATCCCCTGTAGGAGCTGCCGAAGGCGGCGATCTTTTGATCTTGCTCTTCTAAACCCAAGCCACTGCCAACAACCCCGCCCCCAACACCAGACACAACGGCGAATACACCCAGGTATCCAGTCGCGCAAACCGCGACCCCTTCACTTCCTTGAAAAACCCCACCAGATTCGAATCGCCGATCGCCCGGGCAAACATCAACAACGCAATCGCGCTGATCACCCATTGCAACGCCTTGTGATGCACCGCCGGCATGCCCCAGCCGACGCGCATGCACACCAGCGCGGCGATCACCAATAATGCCGCCGCCACCAACAAAGTGATCCAGCCTGACGGATTGAACGCTGGTCGCACCGTCGCCACCAGTCCTCGCACCGGCACTTGCGGTACCGCCGCCACCGCCGCCCATTGCCCACCCAGCGCCCAATACACGTGTACCAGGGCGATTGCCGCAAATATCGTCACCAGCCATTGAGCCAACACAAAGGTCATGGTCAAGAATCCTTTCGAGGGATTTGAACAAAACATCCTAGCCGGCATTTTTTGAAGTGCACGACCGATCAGCGGTACGGTAAAGTGCCGCCCCATGAAATTCACCCGTTCCGATCGCTCACTGCTGGCCTGGATGCTTTATTGCTGCGTCCTGTTCAACGTGTTCGCCTGCAGCATCGGTCACGGGCAAATGGTCGGGATGCAGCTCAACGGCATCGGCGGCCAGTTCTGTACGGTCGACCCGGCCACTCAAGCGCCGCAGAGCAGCAATCCCGGCGAAGAACAACTGCCGACCCTGTCCAAGGCGTTCGGCTGCCCGCTGTGCTCGGTCGGCGGCGGTATGGGCCCGGCGTTCAACTCCAGCCTGACCCTCGCGGTTCTGCCCGAGCAACACAGCCCGCCACTGGCGCCCATCGTCAGTGCCGACCTCCCTGCCCGCTTCACCTGGCCTTCGGCCAACCCTCGCGCCCCGCCGCTCGCCTGAGTGTCTTTGCCTTTTTGATTTGTCAGCCCACTGCGCCAACGCGCGGCGTTTGCCTGTGCGCTGATTCCCAGACAAGCATTCAGGATTCAACGATGAAACATATTCCTCTGCTGGCGAGCCTGTGCGGCTGCCTGTCCATTAACGCCTGGGCGCAATCCACCGTGGATCTGGCGCCGATCACCATCGACGGCGAATCCACCAGCGAACCGGGCCTGAGCCTCGATCAATCCAGCGGCATGGCTTCGCGTCTCGGCCTTAGCGTGCGCGACACACCGGCCTCGGTGGCCGTGGCCAATCGCAACGACATCGAACGCCACGGCGCACAGAACTTCCAGGACGCCGCCAACACCCTGCCCGGGGTCAATGCCAGCGCGCCGCCAGGCTTTGGCGGATTCGTCTCCTATCGCGGTTTCACCAGCAGCCAGATCACCCAGATGTTCAACGGCGTCACCGTCTCCGGCGGCCTCGCCCGACCGGTGGATTCATGGATCTATGATCGAGTCGAACTGGTGGGCGGCCCGTCATCGCTGATCAACGGCGCAGGCTCGGTCGGCGGCTCGTTGAACTACGTGACCAAACTGGCGACCCGCGACGAACAAGCCGCCGAAGGTCGCGTCAGCTACGGCAGCTACGACACCACCGAAACCGCGTTCGGCCTCAACCACGCGCTGACCGACCCGAGCGCCGACGTGCAGCACTACGCGCGGCTCGACGTCAGTCACAACACCAGCAACGGCTACATCGACCGCCAGCAACGCGATGCCTGGAGCGTGGCGTTCTCGTTGCTCAGCGACCTCACGCCGGATCTGTCGCACACCCTGGCCCTGGAATATCAGGACGAACACGAAGACAGCCCGTACTGGGGCACGCCGGTACTCAACCCCAAGGCCGGCGAGTTGAAGATCGACAAACACAACCGCTTCAACAACTACAACGTCGAGGACGGGCGCTACGAACAGCGCACGATCTGGGTGCGCTCGATCATCGATTACCGGATCAACGACAGCACCACCCTGCGCAATACGCTGTATCACCTCGACAGCCAACGTGACTACCGCAACCTCGAAACCTATCAATACAACGCCGACAACACCGCGGTGAACCGCTCCACCGCCTATCAAGTGCGGCATCAGGGTGAGCAGAACGGCAACCAGTTCGAACTGCGCCACGACAATACCCTGTTCGGCCTCGACACCACCTGGTCCGGCGGTTTCGAGTACAAGGTCAACCAGACCACCAACTCTCCGCTGAATATCAAAGGCGCGAGCACGGTCGATCCGAACAACTACCGTCCGGGGCATTTCTACGACATTCCCGGCACCAACCCGGCACTGATCAGCGACAAGACCAACGAGGTCACCACCAAGGCGCTGTTCGTGGAAAACCGCCTGGCACTGACCGACAAACTGGCGTTGCTCACTGGCCTGCGTTACGACGATATCGACCTCGACGTGACCAACCATCGCACCGTGACGGCCGCCAATCCGAAGCACCTCAAGCGCAGCTGGGAGCCGGTCACCGGGCGCGTCGGCCTGACCTACCAGTTCATTCCATCGGCCAACGTCTACGTGCAATACAGCACCGCCGCTGAACAACCGAACGGCACGCAGGACTTCGATGTTTCAACCGGCAAGCAGTGGGAAATCGGCAGCAAGTTCGACTACCTGAATGGCCGTGGCTCGGCGACGGTTGCCGCCTACACCATCGAGCGCAAGGACTTCGCCGTGACTGATCCGCTGGACCCGACCAGCAGCATCCCGGTAGGTCAGCAAACCTCAAAGGGCATCGAGATCGCCAGCTCCCTGCGGATTACCGACAAGCTGTTGGCCGAAGGCAACTTCGCCTGGGTCGATGCGCAGTACGATGACTTCACCGAAAAGAACGCCGCCGGCGTAGTGGTTTCACGCAAGGGCAACACACCGACCAACGTCCCGGATCGGGTCGGCAATCTATGGCTGACTTACGATTTTTCGCCGCAATGGCAAGGTGGGGTCGATGCGCGGTATGTGGCATCGGTATATGCGGACACGGCGAACACCATGACCGTGCCGTCGTACACGCTGTTCGGCAGTTTCCTCAGCTTCAAGGTCGACTCGCACACCACCGTCACCGGCCGGGTGCGTAACCTGACCAACGAGGTGTATGCCGAGTTTGCGCATGTTTCGCCGGCTTACTATCTGGGTACGCCGCGCACCTTTGAATTGGCGGTGCAAACCAGGTTCTGAACTCAACCCGATGCCTTGTAGGAGCTGCCGCAGGCTCGGGCCGCGATCGGACGATCTTTTGACTTTGACTTTTTAAGATCAAGATCAAAAGATCGCAGCCTGCGGCAGCTCCTACAGAGAGCGATTACAAACTGGCGGAGACCTTCTCCGCCACATCCTTCGGCACCCACGCCTGCCACACCTCTGGATGCGCCTTCATGAACGATTCCGCTGCCTGGCGTGGCGCGGTGTGCTTCTCGCTCATCTCGGCCAACGCTTTGTTCAGAGGTTCGATCGGGAAATCCACCTTGCTGAAGAAATCCGCGATCTGCGGATACTGTGTCTGGAACGGCGTAGACACCCCGATCGACAGCTTCGATGCCAGCGAACGGGTCGGTTTCGGATTGGGGTTATCGGCATCGGTCAGGGTCTTCCAAGCTTCGGCATCGAACGGTGGCTCTTCCAGCTGCACCAGTTTGAATTTGCCCAGCAACGGCGTCGGCGACCAGTAATAGAACAGCACCGGTTTGCCCCGACGGATCGAAGAGCTGATTTCGGCATCCAGCGCCGCGCCCGAGCCACTGCGGAAATTGGTGTAATCGTCCTGCAGGCCGTAAGCGGTCAGTTTCTGTTTGTTCACCACTTCCGAAGTCCAGCCGATCGGGCTGTTGAGGAACCGACCCTTGCTCGGGTTTTCCGGGTCCTTGAACACGTCCTTGTATTTCTTCAAATCACTGACACTGCGCAAGTCCGGCGCCAGCGGCTTGATGCCCTTGGCCGGGTCACCCTTGATCACGTACTCCGGCACCCACCAACCTTCAGTGGCACCCTTGACCGTATCGCCAAGACTGACGACTTTGCCCTCCGCCTCCGCCTTGACCCACACCGGACTGCGCCCGGCCCACTCTTCGCCAATGACCTGAATGTCATTGTTGGCCAGCGCGGTTTCCAGAGTGATGGTGGTACCGGGCAGCGTATCGGTCGGCAGGCCATAACCTTTCTCGACGATAATCCGCAGAACATCGGTGATGAGGCTGCCGCTTTCCCAGTTCAGGTCGGCAAAATGGATGGGCGTTTGCGCCGCCGTCACCGGTTGCGCCGATGTCAGCACACCGAACGTGACCACGCTGGCGGCCAGTAACCGTCGAAATCCTTTCATGCTTTTGCACCTCGTGCTGTTCACAGCAATAGCAGGATGGCCTGGCAGAAGACCGCAAGCCTCTGAATACTCAGTCAACTGACTGTAGCCGAGGTTCCTGCTTTTTCCGGGGGCCAATCCCGACGAGGTTACGTTTCAGACTTTTCCTGCAAGCTTTGCAGCTCGCGTCTGACCATGCTGGCGTATTCCGCAGGCCGCAAGGTGTAGATCTGCGCTGCCACCCAGTTCAGCCACGCGCCCTGCAATTCGGCTTTGGCGTTGAACAGGCGCAAGGCCTCCTCACGCGCACGGTCAAGGTTTTGCGAATGGAAGTCGGCGCGACTCACACCACCGATCACTCGCTGGCCTTGAACGTGATCAGTTCGCCCTTGCGCCACTTCGCCGCTTTACCGGTAACGGCTTTCAGGGTCTTGGTCAGGCCTTCCTGCAGTTGCTGCTGCGCGGCAAACACCGTCACCACGCTGTGGCCTTCCTTGAACAGGATCGCGTGACCATCCGCTGTATCGACAAAGGCGTAATCGCCCAGGCCGTACACCGTCAGTTTGATTTCGCGAAAGCGGATGTCCATCTTGCCGCCTTCACGGCTGGGCAGCACGGCCGCGCTGAAATGATCGCCGACCTTGAGCTTGAGCCCCGGTTTGTCATCGACCACCAATGCACTTTCGGTATCGATCTCGGCCACGTAAATGCCTTCGGCGTTCTGTTCGGTGATGTAAACAAAACGCGATTGAAACAGCTTGACCAGCTTTGCACGCAAATCACCCAACACGAACAAAGCATGCATATCGAGATTACTGACTGCCAAAGAAACATCCCCACATCTGAAAAGTACCCTGCGCCAAAACGCGCACGGCAAAAAAACGGCCAGGCCGATGCTGTTACCGAACGACTTCAGTAAACCTGAAACAAGCAGAACGCCCATTCATCAAGGGTTCGCAAGACTACTGGAAAGTCAGGCGAGAAACTTGCCTCGACGTTCGCCAAACCTTGAAGGAAAAATCTTCATTGAAGCGCAACGAAGACGGACTACAAACTTTAGGGAAAAAACTGACGAAAAAAAGCCCTTTTCCGACATATCGCCGGTAAAAAATTGCTTTAGATAGGCACCTGTCGCCAGCAGACACTGGCGATTCTAGAGCAGCGATGCTCCTTCCGACTACCCGAACCGACCTGTAACCGTCGGCTATCTCATGAAAAGGACTTCATATGTGCACTCTGACTCACTTTGCCCAGCCTTCCAAACCAGTCATCGACACGCCGTTCGTGCTGCAAGGCACCGATCTGGCTGAACTTGCGGAGCACGGAGCAGGCAATCACAGACCGCGATTTCAGGTCGTTCCGGCGGGTAACGCGTTCTTTCATATCAAGGAATCTTCCACTGGTCGTGTAAGAGGTTTCCGCGAAGACCATAACGAAGCGTGCGCCCTCGCCCGCTCACTTGAATCACGAATCGAACTCTTGTCCAACGGCTGCCTCAGATAAAGAGCGAGCGACAGCGCCATTCCGGCACACGCAAAAAGGAGTACACGATGGAACTGCCTGCATATGATCTGAAAACCCTGTTCGACCAACTGGGCCTGCCATCGGAAAACGGGGCAATCGACGATTTCATCGAAGCGCATCCGCTGGATGCCAACACCAAGTTGATCGATGCCGAGTTCTGGACACCGCAACAGGCGCAACTTCTGAAGGAGTGGCTGCGTGCCGACGGCGAAGAAGCGGTGATGGTCGATGAATTGAACGTACGCCTGCACGACGGACGTTAATAAATGTCAGTGCAGGCTGTCGCCAGGCTCGGCCATCAGTTGCGCGAGCCAGGCAGCCTTGCACTCCTCCGCCTCGTCGCGACTGGCGAACGCGGTGCCACGCCGCTCACCATTGAGCAACACCACCCAGCAGACACTCTGGCCCATCGCGCGCAATCCGGCGGGCACACCACTGCCAATCATCACCGCGACATCGACTCTGCACATACTGACCTCTCGACTTCATTAGCTACCTAACTAACGGCCATGTTAATGACTTCGTCGCAGAGGAAACAGCAACGCCCGTGCACAGATTCATTGCGCGAGCGGTAACAATCGATCAGCGCGGACTCTCCGGTTTATAACCCAGGCGCAGACCGCCCCAATGCCGGCCCTTGACCATGATCGGCACCGACAAGTCGTGCATCAGTTCCCCGGTGTCACGAGTGTAGGTCTGCAGCAACACCGCCTGTTGATGGCTGCCGCAGCGGATCCCGGTGCGGTCGGCGAACTTGCGTTTGGTGCGGTTACCCACCGCGTCGACCTGCTGGTCACCGGTCAATGGCTGACTGAACGCCAGGTTGTGCGTCGGCACATAACCCTGCTGCGTGCAGGCGATGGCGAACACCAACCCCTCATGACGCGGCAGCAACGGCTCCTGAATCGCCGGCAGCACCTGATCGGTGTAGCGGTCGAACCGGGTCTGAAACTTCGCCGGTTGCGTCCCGGGAATCGGTTGATATTGACGGTCGAACAAATCCTCAAGGCTGATCCGCCCCTGCTCGACATCCGCCTCGAACCGCGCCGCAATCTGACTCGCGCCCTCACGCGCCAGGTCATAAACGCGCTGGTGATAGTCATCCAGACCGACTTCGGCCAGACGCTCGCTGATGGTTTCCGCCTGCCCTTCCATCTGCACAGCGGCCTCGGCCAGGCGTCGGGTCTGCTGATCGCTGATCGCCAGATCACTGCGCATCTGTTCGATGGCCTTGAACAGGCTGTCGAGCTGCTCGCGATTGGTTTCCGCACCACGGGCGATTTCGCCGACCTGACCTTCCACCCCTGCCGCCAACCGCGCGATGTTTTCCAGATGCTGGCCGGTGTTTTCAACTTGTTCGACACCGATCTGCAGATCGCTGGACAGCTCGCGGATCTGCTCCACCACTTGCGCCGTGCGCTGCTGAATATCGGCTACCATTTCCCCGACCTCGCCGGTCGCCGAGGCCGTCCGCGCTGCCAGACCGCGCACCTCATCCGCCACCACCGCAAAACCACGGCCATGCTCGCCCGCCCGCGCCGCTTCAATCGCCGCGTTCAGGGCCAGCAGATTGGTCTGGCTGGCGATGGACTGAATCACCAACGTCACCCGTTGAATATCATCGCTGCGCAGACTCAGGGCTTCGATCAGCTCACGGCTGGCATTGGCGCGTTGACTGAGTTGATGCATGCGTGCAATCGAATCCACCAATTCGGTGCGCCCCGCCGCGCTGCTGTGATGCGCTTCGCTGGCGGCGTCCAGCGCTTCACGACTGAGCTGCGAAGTGGCGTGTTCGGTGGCGATCATCACTTCGGCGTTGCTGACAATCTGCGCCGCCGCGTCGAGTTGCGATTCCAGTTTGCCCGCCAGTTGCTTGACGGAAAACGCCACACCAGCGGCTGACAGCGCGTTATGACTGGTGGTGTAGGAAAGATCGCGGGTGAGTTCGGCAATCGCGCTGCCGGCATCGACAGCCGCAGCATCCGGGATGGCCCGCGAGCGCAGGCGCGGCAGCCAGACAATCAGCACCGCCAGCGGCAGGCCGATGTACAGCGACCATTCACCCAGCGTCATGCCGGCGAGCAACAGCATCAGGGCGATGCTTTGCAGGGTCGGAGCGATCCAGCGGTTTTTCGGCAACAGCACTGGTGCGGGCAAAGCCCCAACCAGAGATCCATCTCTCGTCATTTCAACACCCCACGCTTGTTCTCATTGTTGTGGCTGCATTAAACGCCACTAGAACGCCATTATCCATGGTCCGTTAGTCGTGGAGTCTGCAGCAGGTCAATGGAACGACGCGCAAAATATCGCGGACGAGCAAAAGCAAAGATCGCAGCCTTCGGCAGCTCCTACATGGGTTTACGTGAACCTCTGTAGGAGCTGCCGAAGGCTGCGATCTTTTGCAGGCGCCCCCGATTCAGGGGGCAGCCATGGAATCAGGCCTGACGCTGGTGCTTGTCGATCTGCTCGTGACGCTCTTGAGCTTCGATGCAGTACTTGGTGGTCGGGCTAATCAGCAGGCGTTTCAGGCCGATGGCCTCGCCGCTGTCGTCGCACCAGCCAAAACTGTCTTCCTTGATGCGCTCAAGGGCTTGTTCCAGTTGCGGCAGCATGCGCTGGTCGCGATCGATCGCGTTCACCAGCCAGGTGCGCTCTTCTTCAACCGAAGCCGCGTCCGCCGGGTCGGCCGGAGTGTCCAGGCTTTCGATGGCGATACGGTTTTGCTCAATGCGCTCGTGGGTTTCGACTTTCATGTTCTGCAACAGCTCAGTGAAGAAAGCGTGTTGCTCGGCATTCATGTAGTCATCTGCCGGCATGGCCAGCAACTTGTCCTTTGTCATTGATATCTCTATAAAAAAACGTGCATTAAGGCGAAATAGGGAGCGTTCCGGCGAACCGTGTCCGGTCGACGAAAAGGCATCGTTTATTGCAAACGCCACCCGGCACTCAATTTACGAAGGGGCGGCAGTCTAAGGCCCGTTTGAGGCCTCAGCAACTGTAAATACCGGGAATTTGTCCGACAACAGCCGTAAACGGGTCTGACACAGGCTTCGTGGCGGTCATCGGAGTGCGTTTATAGCAAGAAATTCAGTCGAGCGGCTGTATATAGAAGACAAACGGCTAACCGCGCGGCACTTGGTCGCATTTTTTTTCAGTCAGCAAGCCCGAGCGGTGCATCGTTTCAGCTGCGCAGACGCCGAAAATCTCACCTGCCAACTGCCCGCACCCCGCCTATCATCAGGCACACCGCAAATAACTGTGGCGAGGGAGCTTGCTCCCGCTGGGTCGCGAAGCGGCCCCCAATTATTGGGCCTGCTGCGCAGCCAGCGGGAGCAAGCTCCCTCGCCACAGGTTGAACGATCAGCCCGAAGGATAACTTATGCCCCGCCCCGATCTGCCGGCCAACGACGAGCGCCCCCTCGCCAGCCCCCCGATCAATGCCGAGCGTCTGCTGCAACTGATCACCGACGAATACGACACCCTGCCGCGCCAACTCAAGCGCATCGCCAGCTACATGAGCCAGCAAAGCGACCGGATCATGGTCGATCGCATCAGCGACATCGCCCGCGAATGCGAGGTACATCCCTCCGCCATCGTGCGCTTCTCGCAGCGCTTCGGCTTCAGTGGCTTCAGCGAAATGCAGGCGCTGTTCCGTGCCGCCTACACCCACAAAGCCTCGCCGGTGCACAACTACCAGCAACGCATCCGCAGCATGATCGCCAACCAGTCGCAGCAGGCCAGCGACGGCGACCTCGCCCGCGAATGCATCGACGCCACCCGCTCCGGCATCGAACGCCTGGGCCGCGAACTCGACGACGTCGCGTTCGAAAAAGCCGTCGACCTGATCGTCAACGCCGACAACATCTACGTCGTTGGCGTACGCCGCTCCTTCGCCGTCGCCGACTATCTCGTTTACAACTTGCAACACACTCACAAGCGGATTCACCTGGTTTCCGGGCTGGGCGGCAGTTATCGCGAGCAGATGCGCAGCGTGCGTAGCGGCGATTTAGTGATCGCCATCAGCTTCACCCCCTACGCCAAGGAAACCCAACACTGCCTGCGCTACGCCCGCCAGCAACAGGCCAACACCCTGATCCTCACCGACAGCCACCTCTCGCCTTTGGCCAAAAACGCCAACAGCCTGTTGCTGGTGAATGAAGGCAGCGCATTGGCGTTTCGTTCGTTGAGCGCGACCTTGTGTTTGTGTCAGGCGTTGTTCGTGGCGGTGGCGTATCGGCTGGAATTGAATGTGGATGAGATTCACGAACAAGCCGGGTTTGACGACTGACATTTGCCTCAGGCTCGGCTAGGTTATGCCTTCCCACCGGTTCGACTTGAAGGAACGCGTCATGAAACTGATCGGCATGCTGGACTCCCCCTACGTGCGCCGCGTGGCGATCTCCGCCAAACGCCTCGGCATCGACCTCGAACATGAATCGGTCTCGGTGTTCCGCCACTTCGAGCAATTCCAGCAGATCAACCCGGTGGTCAAGGCGCCCACGCTGATCCTCGATGACGGCGTGGTCCTGATGGACTCCACCCTCATCCTCGACT
Source organism: Pseudomonas sp. B21-051 (assembly GCF_024748795.1). Classification (NCBI taxonomy): domain Bacteria; kingdom Pseudomonadati; phylum Pseudomonadota; class Gammaproteobacteria; order Pseudomonadales; family Pseudomonadaceae; genus Pseudomonas; species Pseudomonas sp. B21-051. Next base: position 2,413,095 of record NZ_CP087166.1, on the reverse strand, counting down.
ACCTCGAAGCCGCCAGCGGCAAAAGCCTGCTGCCGAGCGACCTCCAACAACGCGCCCACGCCCTGCGCCTGATCGGCCTCAGCCTCGCCGCCTGCGAAAAAGCCGTGCAGCTCTACTACGAACGCAACCTGCGCCCGGCCGACATTCAATACCAACCGTGGGTCGAGCGCGTCGAAGGCCAACTCGCCGCCGCCTTCACCGCCCTCGAACAGGAACTGGAAAAAACCGGCCTGCCCACCGACGGCACCCTCACCCAGGCCGGCATCAGCCTCGCCGTTGCCTGGAGCTTCACCGACCTCGTCGTCCCCGACCAGATCGACACCCGCCGCTACCCGCACATCGCCCAATACACCGCGTACGCCGAAACCCTCGAAGCGTTCGTCAGCACCCCGATGACCTGACCATGAGCAGCACCGACACCGCCGCCCCGGCGTTAAAGGAAATCTTCAACGCTGAACGCCTGCAACACATCGCCAGCGAAATGAGCGTCGTGTACCCGGCGTTCAAGGCCAAGGCGTTTCTCAAGCACGCCAACCAAGGGCTGGCGGAATTGTCAGTGATGCAACGCATGGCCCGCGTCAGCGAAAGCCTGCACGCCGTGCTGCCGCTGGACTACGAAGATTCCCTCGAAGTCCTGCGCGAACTCGCCCCCCGCCTCAACAGCGGATTCGTCAGCATGTGCCTGCCGCACTACGTGGCTAGCTACGGCAGCCACGCCTTCGATACCTCGATGCAAGCACTGAAATACTTCACCACCTTCGGCTCCTCCGAATTCGCCATCCGCCACTTCCTGCGCAGCGACCTCGAACGCTCGCTGGAACTCATGCACGACTGGACCCAAGACCAAAACCACCACGTCCGCCGCCTCGCCAGCGAAGGCACCCGCCCTCGCCTGCCCTGGTCATTCCGCCTGGAAGCCGTGCAAGCCAACCCACAACTGACCGCCGGCATCCTCAATCGATTGAAAGCCGACGAGAGTCTGTACGTACGCAAATCCGTGGCGAACCATCTGAATGACGTGACCAAAGAGCATCCGGAATGGGTGCTGGACACGATTGAAGGCTGGCCGCTGGAGAACAAACACACGGCGTGGATTGCCAAGCATGCGTTGCGCAGCTTGATCAAACAGGGAGATCTGCGCGCGCTGACGGTGATTGGTGCGGGGGCCAAGGCAGAGGTTGAGTTGCTGGATGTGCGGGTTGAGCCAGCGGTGGTCAGGTTGGGTGAGGCGATTACGTTGTCGTTTACGGTGAAGTCGACAGTGGCGCATGAACAGCGGTTGGTGATTGATTATGCGATTGACTATGTGAAGGCGAATGGCGGGGTTTCGGGGAAGGTTTTCAAGTTGAAAACGGTGGTGTTGGCGGGGTTTGGGGAAGTGGTTGTGGGGAGGCGGCAGGTGATTCGGGATTTTACGACGCGGAAGCATTTTTTGGGGCGGCATGGGGTTAGGGTTTTGGTGAATGGGGAGGTTTTGGGGGGTGCTGCGTTTGAGATTGTTGCTGATTGATACCGGTAATAGATTCCGTTGATCTGGCGGGACTCGGACTGATAGGGAATTACGGATGGGGCTGCTTTCGGCCAATAGCGGACAGCGGCAAGCGACCGCTGCCGGCCAAAAAGCGGATCATGGACATGCCGCTAACGACTCCGTAATGTGTGCGAGTCAACAGTGTCGCCTTGCATTCCCTCCGCGGAATCTCGGCAGCGCACCTCAAAAGGATCTCCAGCGGATCCTTTAATACAAGGAGTAAGTATGGCCGTACGTCTAGATGAAGCTGAAAAACAAATTCTTGGTGCTCTCCTAGTGGACTTTTCAGAGCGCGAGCTGGATTCTGACAATCTGAGAAGTGGATATGAAGGCCCACTAGCATCTGATCTAGCGGCGGCCATTTGTGCGGGAGGGGATATCACAAAAGTTGACTTTGATATTGCTTTGTCAGACCTCGAAAACAAGAACTTCATTAGTACGGGGCCGTACGCGCTTATTGAAAATGATCCTAGTAGTGGCGTGTTGTTTATTGGCGGGTACAGCAAGCGAGAGTATGCAGGATTAACGGAGTCTGGATATAAGGCTGCTAGGTTGTCGCCAAATCGGCCAAGCAATGTTCAGCGCGTTATTAATAATGTGCACATTTCAGGAGGGCAGTTTTCTAATCTGCAACTCGCTACAGGTACCAATGTTAATCAAAGAATGAGTTCTTCAGTGGGGACGGATAGCGATACTTTGATTAAACTGATTGCAATATTGGAGGCTAGTGGAAAAGTTGTTTCACCGGAAGACCGCAAAGATTTAGCCACCGCCATTGAGTCTGCATGTGAGGGGGACGGGAAAGAAGCTAAAAGTCTACTTGAGAAAGTATGCGGACCTGCTTGGGGGGCAGTCCAACCAGTTATTTGGCCGATTTTTGGCGACCTTCTCAAGAAAGCTTTAGGATTATAGAACAAAAGGGGACGGATTTATTTCTAGATAATAAACTCGTCCCTTTTTTCAGAGATATACCTGATGGGCAGTCAGTTAAATCTCCATCAACTTTGGATAAAAAAGCGGGCTAGATAAGCGGCCGCAACGAAAGACAATAAAACAGGTATTCCAACTTCAATCAGTAGAATCCTGAGATTTTGAGATTTCAAGAGCAGTCTAAAACGGTTATCAAAACGCCCAAGCGATTCAGGCACTCGATTATTGGTAATTACGCTCTCAGTGGCCTCTAACGCTTGGCGTACCTGTAGGATGTTGTTAGCTAGACTTTGTATTGACATACTTATCGAACCGGCGATCGTCATATCAGCCTTCTGCAACCCGTCTATATGACGTTCTATTGCAGAAACGCTCTCATCAACTTTTGAAACCAGTTCCTCGTATGCAACCATCGAACGCGACTCTTGCAGCCACCAAGTATAAAGCGTTGACTGTTTTGGATTGTCAGGATAGTCAGCGCCTACAGCTCCATATCTTCCACCTGTCACAAAAGCCAATCTTGTCCCGGTTATGCGAATTGTCCATTCTGAATATAGCTCATAGCAGTACCACAGATAGTGTACAAAATTATAAAACAACAATACTGTTAACCCTATCATAAGCTTGAACGGTGTAACTCCCGTAAGCTTGACTCCAAATAACGAAATATCTGCGCCGGGCTGGATTTCACCTACGATTAGTACAATTACTACCAGAGAAACCAACAAAAGATTACGTCGCAATTTGGAAGCTGTTTCTGAAATATCGAATCCGACTGGTTCTCCTAAAACCTTCGATATCTCTGATCTTGATGGATGTTCTCTCACCATTATTTCCTCTAAGAATTCGTTGTAAGCAGTCATAACTCAAACAAGCTCAGATAGCCGCCATTGGGACGCTAGCGTCTGACTGTACATCTAACTTGACCATCGCTCGCCAGTCATCTGCTCCATCAGTACCAAGCTTCGGCTTGCGCAGTGGGTGCTGCAAATCATCCCGCCGCGCAACTGTTAAGTCGAGTGGATCGGCGTTCTGATGCAAAAAACTAAGTCCTATGAGAGGGTGCATTATGGGAATGGGGCCGGTTAACTTATCAGGCATACCGACCGTTTCTAGCCGTCACCGGCCGCTTGCAAGCGTCAGCTAATGGCCGAAAGCGAACCTTCGTTGAACTCAGCATTGACGCGGTAGCTGTCAAAAAAGTGACTCACTCAAGGCAACGTCATTGAAAGACAGGCAAGAGAAGTGTCGCCTACCAACTCCCATACGGAATGCCGTACTTCTCGACGTATTGTTTAGCCTTCTCGCTCACCGGATAGGCATAACGACCACCATGTTTCCCTTGTTCCGGCCCCAGAGGCTCTATCTCCCCTTGACCGTGAGAAATCTCAACCGGATTTCGGCATGAATCTCTAACCCATGTTTTGAGCACGCCGCCCGGAGCGAGCCCCACGTAAAGTGACGCCATAAAGCGAGCAGTTTTCTCCGGTGTTTCCGGGCAGCGCTGGTGTGTTGACTTCACCATCAGCTGCCTGCCCTCTTCCGGAATTTCGATGAAGCCTTTGTAGGTTTTTTGTTCTGTTATGGATTGCCAGCGGACAAAGATCAGTTTTGGAAGATCGGCGCCTGTCACAGGCATCCCGCTCCCCGACACCGTCCCCCAACCACGGGCAGATTCCGTGCTGATATCGGGCTCTCCACTGGCTGCAGTGCTCTTGCCAGCTCTAAAGAAGACTCTGTTATTGATGTCTTGGACGGAGCTGTCCTCTACCCAGACCTTCATGCAATTCGGCTGAACGAACACTAATTCCCACCATGGATATTTAGGGTCATTTTCGCCTGTTTCTGGGCCACTGCTTTGGCAGCCGGACAACAATAAAGCGCCCAGCAGTGCAGTCGTTGCTTTCATTACAAATGATCCATTCAAGTATTTGTCACGACTACCAACTTCCATATGGAATGCCGTACTTGTCGATATACCGCTTGGCCTTTTCACTCACAGGATATGCGTACCGTCCTTCGTTCTTACCTTGGCTCGGCCCCAGTGGTTCAATTTCCGCCTGTGCTCGCGCGACCTTGACTGGGTGATGACATGAGTCTCTTACCCAAACCTGAACGACACCGGCGGGAGCCAGGCCGAGATAAACCGATGCCATGAATCTTGCTTGCCGATCGGGAGTTCGCGGGCAGCGCTGATTGACGGACGTCACCATCAACTGCCTGGCCTCTTCCGGAATATCTACCCATGCTTGCCAGGTTTTCTGTTCGACGATTGAATGCCAACGGACCCAGATGCGAACGGGCAGGTCTGCTTCTATCACCCTCCTCCCGCTGCCGCCAACTCCACCTGCCCACCCCCGGGCTGACTCTGTGCCATCTTCAGGCTCTCCCCCAGCAGCGGTGCCGCCGCCGGTTTTGTAGAAAATCCGGTTGTTAACGTCTTGAACAGAACTGTTTTCAACCCAGACCTTCATATAGTCCGGCTCAGTAAACGCCAGCTCCCACCATTCGGACTTCGGGTCATTTTTAGCTGAGAGTGGATCAGTTTCTTGGCACCCTGAGATCAGCAAAACGCAAAGTATCGTTATGAGTTGTTTCATTGGCTTAAGGATTACCAACTCCCGTACGGTATGCCGAATTTATCGATATACCGCTTGGACTTTTCGCTGACGGGATACGCATAGCGCCCTTGGTTCTTACCTTGGCTAGGCCCCAGCGATTCAACCTCTGCCTGTGCTCTGGCGACTTTGACAGGATGGTGGCATGAGTCTCGAACCCACACTTGCACGACACCACCGGGCGCCAGGCCCAAGTAGAGAGACGCGTTATAGCGCCCCTCTTGTTCGGGTGTTTTGGCGCAGCGCTGATTGACGGACTCGAGCATGAGTTGTCTGGCTTCCTCTGGGATATCTACCCAGACCTTGTACGTTTGCGGTTCAACAATCGATTGCCAACGGACATAGATTCTTTTGGGAAGATCAGCACCAACAACACTTTTTCCGGTGCTGCCCACGCCGTGCCAACCACGAGCAGAGTCGGTGCCGTCTTCCGGTTGGCCGCCTGATGCGGATCCTCCGCCAGTGTGCAAGAACGTCTCGCCCTTGATGTCTTCTACGGCGGTGTCCTCTACCCAAACCTTCATGTAATGAGGCTCGGTGAACGCAAGCTCCCACCAAGGAGACTTCGGATCATTTTTGGTTGAAAGCGGATCGGCATGACAACCGGTCATGAGGACTGCACACAGCAGGCTTGTTAGAAGTCTCATCAAAAAAGCGTCCAGTCGGGTACGTGGGGATGTTGTACGCGTATGCCGTCAGGGGTGGGGGCGTTGATGTACACCGCTCTCACACCGCTTCCATCTCTTCGGCCTAGTGGATGGTTCCAGTTTGCGGACGTGTGAATGTACTTGAGTTTGAGCATTTGCTCCTCTTCTGGCGTAGTTCTGTAGTCACCAGAGACAAATCGATCACACATAGCTTGAAGTTCTGACGGTAGCGCCAGATCAGGCGTGTCTGAAATGTCGTTGAACCGAACGCCTTTGTCCTTCGCCATTTTATGCATCACACGCAGATAGACTCGGGACAGCAAGCCACTGACCGGACGCTTGAGCTGTACGGCGGCATACACGTGTTTGACACGTGGGCTCATTCGGTCTTGCGGACTGTTCGGCATCAACAGCGCAGGCGGCGTGACGATTTCCAGCATCTCGGATGGCCAGCCATCCGCTATCCACTGATTTCTTACTGTCACGGCATCGCGGTAAATCGAAGTGGTGAGAACATCGGTTTGGAGAGGGACTTCTAGTACCTGCATAGGGCTGACAAGCACACATTCCTGCGCTTCGTCGAGATAACTACCTCCGATATCGGAGTGAACACTTGGCAAAGTGATCTCCAGATGAGCAGGCTTTACACGGCTGAGGGCAAAGTTGCCTCGGCATTCATCACGCGCGACCAAATGGACGACGTCGGTGAAAAAACGACGATCCAGGTAAAGCTTGATGCCCGTTGCAATGGGGCTTTTCACGTTGCCGAAATTGGACCAGCCAGCTATTGACGGAACTGTATCGAACAGCCCGATAAAGCCCATTCTGATATCGGCATTGTATTGATCAATAAAGGTCTTGCTGAACGCTTCAGGATTGCTACGTAGCACTTCACCTAAGGGACCTTGCTTGCCACGCACGACTTCATTGCAAAAGTGCCGGGCAGCAGCTGCACCACGGCTGAATCCAAATGTGTCGAAGGTCAGCGAAGTCACTTCGCTACCCGGGTTATCGTTCAAGAGTTCTTTGATACGTAATTTGATCGATGCAAACGAAGACTGAACCCTACTTGCAACTCCGGTCTCACCTCGCCCGGTGCCCCCCCCAAAGGTGCTATCTTGCTTACCCGCTTGGGTGCCAATGCCCTCTACATAAATCATGCGGAAAGCTTGCTTTCGGAGCCCGTCACCTTCGGCTCCCTCTGGGGCGTCGTAAAGCTCACTCAGTTTTTTAACATTGGTAGGGCCAGCACCATAGCTGCTGTCCGGATCCCCCATATAGGGCTGACAGCTAGCAGGAATATCCTGCGGCGCAATCGGATGCTGCGCACCGCACAGCAGCCCTGCCGCCGTGTTATTCGCATTGTTGCCAGTACCATCAAAGAAAACCCCAATCCTCAACGCAATGCCGATTTTCTCAGGCTCGCGCGCAGGCTCTTTCCCATGCTTCTCATACTCAGCCCAACGCTGGGCATGAATATCGACGGGTTTGGCTTCTTCGTAGCGGTAGTTTTTCGGGGGGTTGGGAACGTAGCCACTCAATCCTTGATTCCTTGTTCTGATCCTTGAAGAACGGGCCGGAGGGTGACAGCCGAGGCCTGGAGGCGCAAGGCATGGCTCTGTGCCAGCTTGGTTGAAATTGCTGGGTGCGGCGAGGGTTTGAGCTCGTCGCACCGGGTGGTCAATGGGCGATTTCGACGTTGTCGAGGGCCTGGTTTACGGCGAGTTCGCCGAGCATGACGACCTGGGCGATGCCCAGTGCGGTTTTGCGGTGGGAGGTGTCGAGCATGGCGGCGAAGTTGTTGAGCATTTCGCTGGCGGAGCCGAGGGTTTCGCTGGCATTGGCGAGCAGGGATTCGGTGTCGCACTTCGGGTTGGCGAGGTACATGGGTTCGGGTTTGTTCGGGCTGGCCATGATTTGGGTGGCCGGGGACAGGTAGTGGTCGAGGGCGCGTTCGGCGGCTTCGTGGAGTTTTTTCGAATCGAGGGATTCGTAGGGGGATGCGAGGTCGGTTTCTGGCGGGTTGGGTGTTGGTTTGATCATGGTGAAGCTCCTACGTCAAAAAAGGGAGCCATCACTCTCGCTACCAAACGAGGGTGGCGGCCATGCGCAGGTTGGTAGACCGGGACGTAGAAAACCGGCGCGCCCGAAGACGCCCTGTGCATGACCACCATAAAGCCGTGTCGGACAGACACTGCAGATCATGATGCTTATGCAATCTACGAGACTCAGGGCTACCAAACCCGATCACTGTTTTTCAGTGACCAACAGACGATAGAACCCGCGCCCTAGACGCACAAGCCGGCGGATTCTGGCGTACTCGTAGGCGATGGCGCAAGGCGTTGTAGGGCTTGGGTGGTTACTGGAGGCTTCGTTTAAACGGAGGTGATTTTTCTGTTTATTTCGGTCAGTGGTTGATGGGGTGATTGGGCAGACGTCTTCGCGGGCAAGCCCGCTCCCACAGGGATTTTTGGCTGGATTGAGATTGGTGGGGGCTGGACTGGCGTCATCGCGAGCAGGCTCACTCCTACAGAGGGAGGTGGTTCGAATCAGCGGACATCTCGCTGGATTCGAAATACCAGACTGGGGGCATTGCCGGGGACATCGTCCAATTCGCCGAAGCGGCACATGCCTATCTTTTCCAGCACGTGGATTGAGGCGGTGTGGTCAGGCCTGACCAGGCCGAATACCTCGGGCAAGCCGAGATGATTGAAGGCGTGGGTCAGCGCATTTTGTGCGGCCTCTGTCGCATAGCCGTGGCCCCACGCTTCGACGGCGAAGCGATAGCCGAGGTTGATGACCTTTTTGCCCAGGTAGTCGTGGGCGGCGATGCCGGCGAATCCGAGGATGTGCTCAGGGGCTTGTGCGCTGCTGATTGCCCACCATCCGTAGCCGTGGGTTTCCCAGTGTTGCAGCCAGCGATCCAGCAGTGCTTCGGCTTGTGTGATGTCGGTCATGGGGCCGGCGGGGTTGAACAGGTTGGTTTGTGGGTCGCCGAAAATGGCGAAAACGGTAGGCAGGTCTGCTGGCTTCGGGCGTCGGTAGATCAAGCGTGAGGTTGCTTCTGACATCATCAAACCCTTTGAAAAGTCTCAACAAGGGGCAAGAGCCCCTCATCGCATATCACCGCTCTGAATCGATGTTGAACCAGGGTCGAAGGTGCCCAACCAGTTTGTCTTCGGCAAAGAAACGCTCAGCGACCGCGTTATCCGGAAAGTCATCGCACCAGGAAAACCCGATGTTGTTGTTTATCAATGTCAGGGGATCAGCTTCCCGAGGAAAAACGTGTTCGATGCCAAACCGCAACTGGCATGAGGTTGTTCGAGGCTTGGCCTTATTGTTCTGGGTTAACGGTGGGTGCGCGCGACCAGGTGTACCAGGCAAACGGTGTTCCCTCAGCCGACGCTTTAAATCGGTCGCCTTACCGACATACAAACACGGGTACGGTGCGTCTGCCGGCCACCAGTCGTGGTAACGCACATCGACATCAGAGCCTCCCGGCCCCTTCAGAATAATATGCCGATTAGCGCTCATGAGAAGCTCGCGGCAGCCCATCCACCAGAATGCATAAACTCCTGCACTCGACGGTACGTTGACAGGGTGATTCCTGGAAACCAGATGCTCGATCCGGTGCACCGCTTTTGCATTGAGCATCTGCTTGGTCAGCGACTGCCAAGCCGCTGCCACCTTTACTGCTCGCGAGTCTTCTTTCAGTGTGTCCATTCTTTTTCGCTTTGTTGATGAATCATTTACGAGACCGGATTGGCAAATCCCTCAACACTTGACGCGTCGACTGGCGTCACGCAATCGCTAGCAGACTAGCTCCCACAGGTTCCGCGCAAGACTTGCGAGCACGTCCGGCCGGACGAACGCCATTGCGGGCAAGCCCGGCTCCCACAGGGATTGGGGGATGACTATTCTCGGCGGCGCGTCATGTTGATCAGCGCCACACGCCTGCCACCCGGCGCAGCACGCTCTTCGATGGAGAACGGCACGAAGCCGAGTTTCGGGTAGAGCAGCAACCCCGCCGTATTTTCGTTGAAGCACGAAAGCTGCACTTCCCTTGCCCCGTACTTTTCAAAGCCGACCGCAGTCATGGTTTCAACAATGTAGCGAGCGACACCCTGGCCCCGGGCGTATGGCGCGACGATGACGTTGCCGATACAGCAGACGCCGTCGTGCTCGGCACGGTAGAAGTTGGCGAAGCCGACGAACTCGCCGTTGGCCAAGAACGCCGTGGAGTCGAAGCGCTGGCTGATCGCGGTGTGCATCTGCTCCTCCGTCAGCGGGAAGCTCGCTTTCGGGAACATGAAGAACAGCTCTTGTTCGCCTTGCGGAAAGCTGCAGAGGGTGTTGACGTCGTCGGCCGTCACTGGCCGGTGGGAGAAATTCATCGCTGCCCTGCCCTCACTTTTTAACCGTCAGATGATGCGCAACCAAGGCGTTGGCATGACCGTGGCCCATGCCGTGTTCCTCCTTGAGCCACGCCACCAGCTCCATGTGCTTCTTGTCGGTGATGCCGGCGAGCAGGTTCAGCCAGTGCTCGATAGGCTGGCCGTATTTCTTTTCGATAGCGGGAAAGTACGACGCCGGGCCTTTTACCTTGTTGTCTTCGCTCATGCTGAAAGCTCCCTTGGGTCACGACGGAGGGTCGGCGGACGCTCCTTGTCGCCAGGCCATAGAGTGGACGCGGGACGCTGTTCCGGCAAGTGGCCCGGCCAGCCCGATCAGTTCACGCCGACCTTCACCGGGAATTCGGATGACCACGATTCCTGCCCTGCTTTGAGGATCGGCAGCGCGGGATAGCGGTATTCGCTGAGGGCCTTGAGTACGGCCTGGTCCACGTCGTGATTGCCAGAACTTTCGACCAAGGTGAGTTGCGGCACCAGCGAACCGGGTTTGCCTTTCGCCTCCAGCGTGACCGGTTTATTCGCGGTGCCGGGTTTGATCTGTCTGTTCAACAGCAACTCGGTGTCGTACACCGTACTTGCGAGACTGGTGCTAACAGCGTCGTACCATTTTTCGTTGTAACGCTGGGTCTGTTCGGCAGTCAGGGTCAACCCCTGGGCGCGGACCCGCTGCACACCGGCCCACGCCTGGTCATCGATTTGCTGGGTGGCGTTGAGGTAATGCGTCAGCGCCCCGGACAGGTCTTGCGGGCCACCTCGGCCCTCTTCCATCAACTGGGCCAGCGCGAACTCACTGTTGAAGCTTTCTCGGTGTGCGAGCGCCAACTGATAAAGCCGTCGCGCCTCGACAGCGTCGGGCGCCTGCCCGCGGCCCTCCTCGGCCATGCGCGCCAGTTGCTCATAACCGGCGCCGTCCACCGTAGCGACAGACTCATACAGGGAGCGCGCCTTGCGCACATCCGGCGATAAACCGCCACGACCAAACTCATACAAAGCGCCGAGCGCAAGCTTGCAGTTGAGGTTGCCGTTGTTGCTGGCGTCGCGGATGTAGTCGACGCGGTCGGCGGAAAGGTCACTCACCTTGGCGAACAGCAGGCAGCGAGTGCCGGTGAGACTTGCTTCCTGAGGAGTGGGTGGAGTGGTTTTGCAGCCTGCAACGAGGATCGTGAGGGCCAGAATAGCAACTGCCTTGTTCATGAGGGTCATCCGTTCATATCGCTTTAAGGTGCCACGGTTGGAGCTGATTCAATCGAGGGAAGACTCAGTTCTTTCTGCTCTCGTCAAATCTCTGCCGCGGACTCTTGCCGTCCGTCCTGACGATCGGGATCGCCTGATAGCTCTTCTGGCCCGGTGGCATGATCGGGTCACCGGGAAAGCGATAATCGCTGAAGGCTTGCATGACTCTTTGATCAAGGGCGCTATCGCCCGAGCTTTGCCGTATCGAAACCACCGGGGCCAATGCGCCGGGGGTGTGCTCCAGCTGTACTTGCACCGGTTTGGTGGCAGACGTCGAATTGACGTTGTTCTCCAGAGACTTCTCTATGGCGGCGACCCGTTTCTTGAGGCCGCTTTGCACGTTGCTGACAAAGAGATTGTTATAGCGCTGTTGCTGCTCGATCGTCAGAGGCAAGCCTTTGGCGCGCAGGCGTTCGATGCCTTGCCACGCGTCATCACCGAGATACTGCGTGGCGTTGAAGTAATGCGTCAGCGCGCCTTGCAGATCCTGCGGACCACCGCGCCCGTCCTCCATGTATTTGGCCAGTTTGGCTTCACTGCGCTGCTGCTCGGGCTTGCTCACGGCACGCTGATAAAACTGCCGCGCATCGGTGTCATTGACCGGCCCGCCGATGCCTTCTTCAGCCATGCGCCCAAGTTGACCGTAGGCGCTGGCGTCTTTATCGGCTACGGATTGATAGAGTGCCTTGGCTTTGGAAAAGTCCTGCGGTACACCGCGCCCCTTCTCGTACAGGTTGCCCAGCATGATCGTGCACGGCAGGTTACCGCTCTGACTCAGGTCGCGGATGTAGCTGACTTCCAGCGAGGTGATGGCTTTATCATCCCAGTAGGCGAAGCAACGCAGAGCGGGGAAATCTGCGACCTGGGTATAAGCGCTGTTGGTTTTGCAGCCTGCGATGAGGGCGGTGAGCGCCAGTAGAGCAACAACCTTGTTCATGAATGGCATCCGTTGAAATCGTGCAGATTTCATCGGCAGGCAGGTGCAAAACCTGAAGTCCAAGCACTCGAACACGCCACAAAAAACTGTGGGAGCGAGCCTGCTCGCGAAGGCGTCGTGTCAGCCGGCATCATCGCTGACTGACACAATGCCTTCGCGAGCAAGCTCGCTCCCACAGGGATTGGGTGTTGAAGGAGGTCAGGGTTATTCCGTGCGGCCCGGCAACATCCGCACCAGCGTGTTATCCCGCACCCAGTAGTGGTGAAACAGCCCCGCCGCCGCGTGCAAGCCGATCAGCCAGTAGCCGGTGCTGCCCAGCGTTTCATGCCAGTACTTGAGCTGTTTGGCGAAGTCCGGGTCGATCGCCACCGGTGCCGGGACGTGGAAGCCGAAGTACGGGAAGGGTTTGTCGGCGGCGGCGAGCATCAGCCAGGCGAGGATCGGCGTGGCGATCATCAGCACGTACAGCGCCAGGTGCATCAGGTGCGAGATGCCGGTCTGCCAGGCTGGCGGCTTCGGAGTGATCGGCGGGCGAGGGCTCAAGCGGCCGAGGAGACGCACCCACACCAGCACGAAAATGCTCGTGCCGAACAGGCCATGGAAGCCCATCAGCAGGCCGCGTGCTTCGCTGCCCTTGGGCATGAAGCCCTTGATTTCGACACAGGCATAGACGCCGACGAACAGCGCCAGCATCAGCCAGTGCAGGGTGATTGAGAGTTTTCCATAACGGGTGACGGCGGTGTCGCGAGTCATAAAGTGCCTCGTGATTGTCGTGAGCGACGGTCTCGTCGCAATGGCAGGGCGAACCGATTGCACCACCCTGCCCTTGCAGCTTCAAGACCCTGCAGATTGCCCGCTCATTATCCTCACTTCACCTGCAAATTTTGTGAAAAAAACTCTGCTATCTCACTCAACGCATCACCTCAGTTGTGCAGCAACGCAGCGGCGGATGACACCACCAGCAACACCGCCAGAATCCGGTTCAGCCACTGCATTTGCGCCGGATTGTTCAACCAGCGCGCCGCACCGCGACCGAGCAGCGCCCACAGCGCCAGACACGGCAACGACACCAGAAAGAACGCCAGGCACAACGCGTTCAAGCCCTGCCCTTGCGCGGTAAACACGCTGATCACGGCGATCGCCATCATCCACGACTTGGGATTGACCCATTGCAACAGCGCGGCGCCGAGCAGGCCCAGCTCGGTTTTTTCCTCGCCGGCAGCAGGATCGATGGCGGTGGCCGGCGCCGTGAAAATCTGCCACGCCAGCCACAACATCCAGCACATTCCCAGCGCACTGATCACCGGGCGCACACCGGGCAGCATCAGCGTACTGGCGCCAGCGCCGGCCACCCACACCAGTGAAGCGGCGCCCGCCCCCGCGCCGAGAATGATCGGCAGGCACGGCCGCCAGCCGCGTCGGGCGCTGGTGCTGAGGACGATCAGGTTGGTCGGCCCCGGGGTGATCGAGGCAACGAAGGCAAAGAGGATGAACGCAAGCATGGCACGGCCCTGTAGAAAGTCAGGGCCTACTGTGATGGCTGAGCAGCGTGGTGGTCTTGAACGTTTGTTCAGCGGCGGAATGTGCCGATGGCGCGTTGCTGATAGGCGCCCGGCGTGATGCCGTAGGCACGCACGAACCAGCGGCCCAGATGGCTTTGGTCGGCGAAGCCGAGACGGCTGGCGACTTCCACTGGCTGCATGCCGGCGGCGAGCATTTGCCGGCCACGGCTGAGGCGCAGCTGGATCAGCCACGCGTGCGGCGCCAGACCGTAGGCCGCTTTGAAGGCGCGGGTCAGGCGAAAGCGATCGGTGCCGCAGACGTCGGCCAGGGTTTGCAGGCTGATGTCCTGCTCGTGGTAGGCCACCAGGTAATCGCGTGCCTGCCGGGCGATCAGTGGCGCGCGGTTGGCAGCGGTGGGTTGCGGTCGCCGGTACAGATGAATCGCCAGTCGCTCGAGCAACGCATCCAGCGCCACATCGCGCACCATGCGCACGTCCTGCTTATGCAGCGCATTGAAGGCAAACAAAGTGGCGCGAGCCAGTTCTGGATCATCGTTGAGCACACTGCCGATCCCCGGCAAGCCGCTGCCGTAACTGCCCAGATGCAAACCGTCCAGCGCTTGCTCCAGCCACGAAGGTTGCAAGTAGAGCATGCGATAGGTGAAGCCGTCCGGGCTTGGCGCATCGCCGTCATGGATGTCGCCGGGTTCCAGCATGAACACCTTGCCCGGCGTGCTGTCATGCCGCGCCCGACGGCTGTTGAAGCGCTGCACGCCTTGCTCGGTGAAGCCGATCAGGTAGGTTTCGTGCCAGTGCGGATCGTAGGCGTGCGCGTGCCCGGCGAAATGCGCGTGCAGGGTTTCGATGCCGGTCTCCCGGTCGCGGGCAAGGTCGATCCAGTTGCTCATGGCGTGCGTACAGTGGTGGGCTGGGGCCAGTAATCCACAATTGGCGCGTTGAGGCTAGAAGGTTTGTGCATTTCAGATCGAGCGCTGATTGACCCGCGCCATCAGTTGCTCGGCACTTTCCTTGCGTTCGGAATAGCGATCCACCAGAAAATCCTGGCGCTCGCGCAGCAGCACGGTGAACTTCACCAGCTCTTCCATCACATCGACCACGCGGTCATAAAACGCTGACGGTTTCATCCGCCCCGCCTCGTCGAATTCCGTAAAGGCCTTGGGCACCGAAGACTGATTGGGGATGGTGAACATGCGCATCCAGCGCCCCAGCACGCGCAACTGATTGACCACGTTGAACGACTGCGAACCGCCGCAGACCTGCATCACCGCGAGGGTTTTGCCCTGGGTTGGACGCACCGCGCCGAGCTCCAGCGGAATCCAGTCGATCTGCGCCTTGAACACCGCCGACATCGCGCCGTGGCGTTCCGGCGAACACCAGACCTGACCTTCCGACCACAGCACCAGCTCGCGCAGTTCCTGGACTTTGGGATGATCGACCGGGGCGTCGTCCGGCAATGGCAAACCGGACGGATTGAAGATGCGCGTCTCGGCACCGAAGTGCTCCAGCAAGCGTGCGGCCTCCTCCACCAGCAGACGGCTGAAGGAGCGTTCGCGGGTCGAGCCGTAGAGCAGCAGGATGCGTGGTTTGTGTTCGTGTGAAGGTGATGTGATCGGGCCTTCGAACAGCGTGTGATCAAGATTGGGCAGGTGCTCTGACATATGTCCTCCGGCTCAGAGGGAGCCGATGCGATCCAGTTCGCGCTGAAGCTCAACGCGGCTGAGTGTTTTGAAAGGAAGACCGAGGAAGGTTGCGCAGCGGCGCTCGATGATCGCCAGCGTGGCACGGAACGCCGCATCCACTGCGGCCTCGTCACCCGTCACATCGGAGGGATCTTCCAGCCCCCAATGACATTTGATCGCCGGGCCGAAGTACACCGGGCAGGTCTCACCCGCTGCCTTGTCGCAGACGGTGATGACGATGTCCGGCGGGTTCCCTTCGAAGGCGTCGTTGCCTTTGCTGTACAAACCGTCGATAGCGATACCGGCCTGTTGCAGCGTCGTCAGGCTGCGCGGCAACACCTGGCCCTTGGGGAAACTGCCGGCGCTCACCGCCTCGAAACCCTCGCGTGCCAGATGATTGAACATGGCTTCGGAAAGGATGCTGCGGCAACTGTTGGCCGTGCACATGAACAGGACACGCATGGATAGCTCCGGGGATATTTGAAATTCAGCAGCACGCGGTTTCGCGGGCAGGACGGCCGTCCATGTTGTGCAGGCGACAGGCATTGTCCTTGAGCCAATCGGCGTTGGCCGTGGCCGTGACCTTGAGGATCTGGTGAACCCAATCCGGCAGCTCCGGGTTGAGCCGGTAATAGACCCACTGGCCCTGACGGCGATCGAGCAACACCCCATTGCTGCGCAGTTGCGCGAGGTGGCGGCTGATTTTCGGTTGGCTGTCGTCGAGGGCGCACATCAGCTCGCAGACACACAGCTCACCCTGCTCGGCAATCAGCAAGGTGGCGCGGACGCGGGTTTCATCGGCCAGGCTTTTGAACAGTTCGGTGGGAGTGAGCATGGAAGCGGGCTCGAACATGTGGAAAACCGAATATACGGATATCCATATATTATTCAACCCCGGATTCAGGCCACGCCCCAGCCCCCCTGTGGGAGCGAGCTTGCTCGCGAAGGCGGTATGTCTGTGGCATAGGTATCGACTGACACTACGCCTTCGCGAGCAAGCTCGCTTCCACAGGGGGGATTTGTGTAGGCAGGACTATCCGCGCAACGGGCCCTGCTCCGCTTCGCAAAGGCCGACGACATAATCCCAGACCACCCGCAGCCGCACCGATTTGTGCAACTCGCGTCGGGTGCTGATCCAGTAACTGCGCTCGATGCTGTCATCCGGCAACAACGCCACCAGATCCGGGTCCGACGCGGCCATGTAGCAAGGCAGCACGGCAATGCCCAATCCCGAGCGCGCCGCTTCCTGCTGGGCGATGACGCTGGTGCTATGGAACACCACGCGCGGGCTGCGGCAGAAGCTGTTGAGGAACATCAGTTCCTGACTGAACAGCAGATCATCGACATAACCGATCCACGCATGCCGCCCGAGGTCTTCGCGGCTGCGCAACGGCGGTGCGTTGTCGAGGTAGCGTTGGCTGGCATAAAGCGCCAACCGATAGTCGGTGAGCTTGCGCGTGACCAGCATGTCGGCCGCCGGGCGCTCCAGATGAATGCTGATTTCCGCCTCGCGGTTGAGGATGCTGACGAAGCGCGGCACGGCGACCAATTCCACTTCCAGCCCCGGATAGCGTTCGAACAGGCCGATCATGCGGCTGGCGAGAAACTTGATGCCCAGCCCTTCGGTGACGCCGACACGGATCTTGCCCAGCGGTGCGGTGGATTGGGTGATTTCTTCCTGGGCCAGCAGCGCGACGTTTTCCATGGCTTCGGCGTGCTTGAGCAGCGCCTCGCCTGCCGGGGTCATTTCATAGCCTTGGGCGTGCTGGACGAACAGCGCGGTGCCGAGGCTTTTTTCGATGGCCTCGATGTGTCGGGCCACGGTGGCGTGAGTAGTGTTCAAGCGCCGGGCAGCGGTCAGCAGGCGGCCGCTGCGTTGCAACTCCAGAAAGAACCGCAGGTCGTTCCAGTCGAACATGGGGTGTCCTTGTCAGCTATCGTCAATCCAGGCTGTTTGAAAACGCACAGCGGCTGCGCAAAAACTAACATTCTTTTAACGAAAGCTAACAACTAGAGTGTCCGACAATAAAAACAAAAAGCGAGGTCAGGGAATGCAGACTTCCCTTGAAGAATTCGACTACATCGTGGTCGGCGCCGGCCCTGCCGGGTGCCTGCTGGCCAATCGACTGTCGGCGGATAAACAGCAGCGGGTGTTACTGCTCGAAGCTGGCGGGCGCGACAACTACGCATGGATTCATATCCCCGTGGGTTACCTGTTCTGCATCGGCAACCCGCGCACCGACTGGTGCTTCAAGACCGAAGCGCAACCCGGCCTGCAAGGTCGCAGCCTGAGCTACCCACGCGGCAAAGTGCTCGGCGGCTGCTCCTCGATCAACGGCATGATCTACATGCGCGGTCAGGCCGGCGACTACGATGGCTGGGCGGCCGAAGGCAATCCGGGCTGGGCCTGGAACGATGTGCTGCCGCTGTTCAAACAAAGCGAAAACCATTTTGCCGGCGCCGCTGAGTTTCACGGTGCCCAGGGTGAATGGCGCGTCGAGCAACAGCGCCTGTCATGGCCGATTCTCGATGCGTTTCGCAGCGCCGCCGAGCAGAGCGGCATCGCCAGCATCGACGACTTCAATCAGGGCGACAACGAGGGTTGCGGCTACTTTCAGGTCAACCAGAAAGCAGGAGTGCGCTGGAACGCGGCCAAGGCCTTTCTCAAACCGATTCGCGAGCGGGCCAATCTGACGGTGCTGACCGGGGTTGAAGTGGAACGGGTGCTGCTGGAAAACGGCCGTGCTTCAAAAGTCAGCGCGCGTCACGAAGGTCAGGTGAAAAGCTTCAAGGCGCGCAAGGAAATCATCCTCTGCGCCGGTGCCGTCGGCTCGCCGAGCATTCTGCAACGCTCCGGGATCGGCCCGCGTCCGTTGCTCGAGCGTCTTGGTATCGGGGTGATTCATGAGCTACCGGGGGTCGGCGGCAATCTGCAGGATCACCTGCAACTGCGCCTGATCTACAAACTGCAGAACGCCCGCACCCTGAATCAGATCGCCGGCAGCGTGTGGGGCAAGATGGGCATGGGCCTGCGTTATCTGTATGACCGCAGCGGGCCGCTCTCGATGGCGCCAAGTCAGCTCGGGGCGTTTGCCCGATCCGGGCCGGAGCAGACCTCGGCGAACCTTGAATACCACGTGCAACCACTGTCGCTGGAGCGTTTTGGCGAGCCGCTGCACAGCTTTCCGGCGTTCACCGCGTCGGTGTGTGATCTGCGTCCGCAGAGCCGTGGCCGCATCGACATCCGTTCGGCAGACCCGCAGGACGCACCGCTGATTCAACCGAACTACCTCAGCCATCCCGAAGATTTACGCGTGGCCGCCGACGCGATCCGCCTGACCCGGCGCATCGTCAGCGCCCCGGCCCTGCAAGCGTTCAAACCGGTGGAATATCTGCCCGGCGACAGCCTGCAAAGCGAGGAACAACTGCACGAAGCGGCGGCGCGGATCGGCACGACGATTTTCCATCCGGTCGGTACCTGCCGCATGGGCAATGACGCTGAAGCGGTAGTCGACGCGCAACTGCGCGTGCATGGCGTGCCCGGCCTGCGCATCGCCGACGCCTCGATCATGCCGCGCATCACCTCGGGCAACACCTGTTCGCCTACGCTGATGATTGCCGAGAAGGCGGCGCAGATGATCCTCAACCCACCGACCAGGACCTGCACAGCAACCCCAGAACTGGCCCAAACCCTGTAGGAGCTGCCGCAGGCTGCGATCTTTTGCCTTTGGCTTTTTCAGATCAGGAACAAGATCAAAAGATCGCAGCCTGCGGCAGCTCCTACAGGGCATCGTGTAATTCGTTCAAGGCAGCGCGCAACACCAGTGGAACAACAAAAACAATCACTGTGAGGGATACCGATATGTCAGAACACGCTCAGCCGCTGGACGCCGCGAGCGGCGCCAGCACCAGCAATGCCACGCAGAAAGTCATCTTTGCCTCGTCCCTGGGGACGGTGTTCGAGTGGTATGACTTTTTCCTCTACGGCGCCCTCGCGGCAGTGATCAGCAAGCAGTTTTTCGCCGGGGTCAACGACACCACGGCGTTCATCTTCGCGCTGATGGCCTTCGCTGCCGGGTTTATCGTACGGCCGTTCGGGGCGCTGGTGTTCGGTCGGTTGGGGGACATGATCGGGCGCAAATACACCTTCCTCGCCACGATCATCCTGATGGGCATCGCCACGTTCTGCGTCGGCCTGTTGCCGACCTACGCCAGCATCGGCATCGCCGCGCCGATCATTCTGGTGGTGCTGCGCATGCTTCAGGGCCTGGCGCTGGGCGGCGAATACGGCGGCGCCGCGACCTATGTGGCGGAACATGCGCCAATCGGCAAACGCGGTTTCCACACCAGCTGGATTCAGTCCACCGCCACTCTCGGCCTGCTGCTGTCGTTGCTGGTGGTGCTCGGTTGCCGCTACTTCACTGGCGATCAGTTTGAAGTCTGGGGCTGGCGTATTCCGTTCCTGCTGTCGATCGTGCTGCTGGGCATTTCCACCTGGATCCGCCTGAGCCTGCACGAGTCGCCGGCGTATCTGAAAATGAAAGAGGAAGGCAAAGCCTCGAAAGCGCCGATCCGCGAGTCCTTCGGCAAATGGGAAAATCTCAAAGTCGTGCTGATTGCGCTGTTCAGCATCAACGCCGGGCAAGCGGTGACCTTCTACGCCGCGCAATTTTACGTGCTGTTCTTTCTCACCCAGTTCCTGAAAATGGACCCAGCGGTGGCCAACAGTCTGCTGATCATCAGCGTGGTGATCGGCGCGCCGTTCTTCATCATTTTCGGCTGGCTGTCGGACAAGGTCGGGCGCAAACCGGTGCTGATGCTCGGCCTGCTGCTGGCCACCGCGCTGTACTTCCCGATCTTCAAATCCCTGGCGCACTACGCCAACCCGGCAATCGATCAGGCCAGCCGTCAGGCGCCGATCACCGTGCTGGCCGATCCGGCCACCTGCACCTTCCAGTTCGACCCGGTGGGCAAGGCCAAATTCGACAGCCCGTGCGACAAGGTCAAGACCTTCCTGGTCAAGCAAGGCCTGCCCTACTCCAGCGTCGCCGCCCCGGCCGGCAGCGGCGTGCAGGTGAGCGTCGGCGACGTGAAAATCGACGGCTACGACGAATCCGCCCTGCGCGGCGCAGTGACCCTCGCCGGCTACCCGCAACAGGCCGACCTGCAACAGATCAACAAACCGATGATCGTGGCGCTGATCGTCGCGCTGATCATCATCTCGGCCATGTGCTACGGCCCGCTCGCGGCGCTGATGGTCGAACTGTTCCCGACGCGCATCCGCTACACCTCGATGTCTCTGCCGTACCACATCGGTAACGGCTGGTTCGGCGGTTTCCTGCCAACGGTGTCGTTCGCACTGGTGGTGTACACCGGGGATATTTTTTATGGGCTGTGGTACCCGGTGCTGATTACCGGGGTGAGCCTGGTGGTGGGGATGATTTGTCTGCGGGAGACGAAGAATATCGATCTCGATAAGAACTGATTCCAGATCAAGTGAGCTTACCTGTGGCGAGGGAGCTTGCTCCCGCTCGACTGCGAAGCAGTCGCAAAACCTGCAATTGCGATGATTGGGGCCGCTTCGCGGCCCGGCGGGAGCAAGCTCCCTCGCCACAAATGATGGTTTGGCTGAACTTACGCGTCAGCCTTGATCACTTCGAACTTCACCTGATCCGGATAAAACGCCACATAGTTCTTGATCGCATCGACCGAGATCTTCGGTTTCTCGTACGTCCACACCGCATTCGCCCCCTCATGCCCCGGCACCTGCAGGCTGAAGTAATTGGCATCGCCCTTGTACGGGCAATAACTGGTGTGGTCGGTGCGGGCGAAGTATTTCTCGTCGATGTCCTCGCGGGGCACGTAGTACACCGGCGGGTAGTTGGCCTCATGGAGCACCAGCACATGCGAGGACGCCGCGACCTGGATGCCGTGGAATTTCACCAGCAGGCAACCGGGGAGTTGTTCGAGGGTGATGACGGGATTGAGGCCGGTGGTGCTCATTGGGGTTACTCCTGAATACGGCGCAGAGAGACCGGTTCAGGTATAGCCCATAGGTTCAGACCAGGGTGATTTTGCAGCTGAACGGCCAAAGCCCCTCGCCCCAGCCCTCTCCCGGAGGTAGAAGGAGCCTGCCGAGGTGTCTTTCGTTCTACACCGACCTGAAAGTGCTTTATCGATTGTGGATTCAGCGAAGTGCTATCAGGTCGGTGCATGATTTCATGCATTCCCCGATCGGTCCCCTCTCCCACCGGGAGAGGGTTAGGGTGAGGGCTGCTCTTCTGGCATCAAACCACGATATCAGTCGCCAGCGCCTGCCCCACCACTCCTACGGCAAAATCAATCTGTCCCTGCCCGGTCAGATCGACCAGCAGCGTGGTCTGCCCGCCCTGCGCGTAGTACGTCAGGATTGCATCGCCCGCATGGCCGGTGAAACTGCTGACGAAGTTCAGCGTGGCCGCGCCCGTGGCGAAACCGGCGATGCCCGAGAGGTCGATCTTGTCCAGGCCGCTTTTGAAATCCATGATCCAGTCCGGCTGGTTGTTGGTCGAGTCGCTGGCTGCACCGAACACAAAGGTGTCTGCACCCTCGCCGCCCCACAACGTATCACCGCCGCCGCCACCGTAGAGTATGTCGTTGCCGGCACCGCCATTCAGAATGTTGACCGCCGAGTTGCCGATCAGCAGGTCATTGCCTGAACCACCCCGCGCGTTTTCGATGGTCACACCATAGGCAATGGAAACGTTACCAACCAGACCGCCAACGTCGGAGAACGAACCTTCATTGAGGTTGATCTTCTGGTTCTGGGTGAAGCCGGAGAAGTTCAGGGTGTCAATGCCGCCACCGTCCCACACCGAGAACACCAGTTTCGACGCCGCTGACGTGGCGCTGTAAAAATCACGCCCGGCGTTGGAGTCGAAACCGTAGGTGGTGTCATTGGCGCGCGTCTCATAGTTGGCGCCGTAGAGTTTCTGCACCGCAACGATATCGTCGAGCAACGGTGCCGAGGCATAGACGCCGCTGCCATCCTTGCTGAAGTTCTGGTCGGTGTTGGCTTCACTCCAGTAGCTCATCAGGCTGTAGCCACGGGTGTCTTCGGCGTACTTGGCGTCGTTGTAGGTCGGGTTGCCGTTGCCGGCGTTGTAGGCCCCCGGGTGCGACAGGCCGAGGGTGTGACCGATCTCGTGGGTCAGGGTCTGGCGCCCGTAGTTGTTGGTTTCCGGGGTCTTGTTGACCTGATATTGATTGTTGATCAGATACCACGACTGACCGTCATAGCTGCCACCGCTCGGCAGGTAGGCGAACGCCGCGCCACCGGTGCTGACGTCGTAGTTGCCGAAGGTCATGTGGCCGTCGCCGCCCTTGCCCTCGGTGAAGGTCACCTTGGCCACATCGGCCCAGGATTGCATCGCCAGTATGGCCTGAGCCTTTTGCTGCGCGCTGAACTGGCTGAAGTTGCCGAGGTTCGGGTTGTAGTTCGCCGGTTTTTCGGTGAGGAAGGTGTAGGTCAGGGAGATTTTGCCGTCGCCGTTCTTGTCGTGCCACGACAGGTTTTTGCGCAGGATTTCGTCGGCTGCCTGGTCGGCGGTGAACGACGGTTTGCCGTTCACCAGGCCGACGCCACGGTCATACAGATGGCTGAAGGCATTCACTTCGTCATAGGCGCTGCTGGTTTTCGCTTTGGCTTGAGCCATGGTGGGACTTCCTTGTTTCAGAGTTGGCAGTACGCGTCGAGCACGGCAATCCACTGGCGAGATCGTCCGCTCACTCGCGTTTCTAAGAAGCCCGGTGAACCTGACACGGGCGTCAACTGCCCTGCCATTCGATTTCTCGATAGCCACCTGCGACGTCCCTGTAATACCGGTCATCCCCGGCAATGTTTTGATCTGTATATCCATACAGATAAAAGTTGCTCTGGGGGCCAACTGCGGCCATTCTGTGCACCTCCAGTGAATTGATCAACGACGGTGGTTATGCGGCTGTACCTCTGTGAAAAACCTTCCCAGGCCAAAGACATTGCGGCCGTGCTCGGTGCCAAACGCCGGGGCGACGGCTGCTGGCTGGGAACGGACGTCACAGTGACCTGGTGCATCGGCCATCTGCTGGAAACCGCGCCGCCGGATGCCTACGACGCGCGCTACAAGCGCTGGGTGCTGGCGGATCTGCCGATCATTCCCGACAAATGGAAAATGACCGTCAAGCCGCGCACCGCCAGCCAGTACAAAGCGGTCAAGCGCCTGCTCGGCGAGGCCAGCGAGCTGATCATCGCCACCGACGCCGACCGTGAGGGTGAGATGATTGCCCGGGAACTGGTCGAGCACTGCCGCTATCGCGGGCCGATCCGCCGCCTGTGGCTGTCGGCACTGGATGAAGCATCGATCCGCAAGGCCCTGGCCGCGCTGAAGCCGGGGGCGGAAACCTTCAGCCTGTATCACTCGGCGCTGGGGCGCTCGCGGGCCGACTGGCTGATCGGTATGAACATGAGTCGCCTGTTCACGTTATTGGGCCGTCAGTCCGGCTATCAGGGCGTGCTGCCCGTCGGTCGGGTGCAGACGCC
This sequence comes from Pseudomonas sp. B21-051, assembly GCF_024748795.1. NCBI lineage: Bacteria > Pseudomonadati > Pseudomonadota > Gammaproteobacteria > Pseudomonadales > Pseudomonadaceae > Pseudomonas > Pseudomonas sp. B21-051. The sequence continues at coordinate 2,389,028 of NZ_CP087166.1, read as the reverse complement.
GACACTGCGGCTGGTGGTGGATCGCGACCGCAGCATCGCCGACTTCGTGCCGGTGCCGTATTGGGCGATCGATGTGCAACTGCTGCACGATGGCACGCTGTTCACCGCGCAGTGGCGTGCGCCCTCGGACGTTTGCGACGATCAGGATCGCTGCCTGAATCAGGCACTGGCCCAGCAGGCAGCCGCCGCTCTGAACAGCGCCGCCAGTGCGCGGGTGGTCAAACTGCGCACCGAACGCATGCGTGAAGTGGCACCGCTGCCATTCGATCTGGGCACCCTGCAGGAGGTCTGCTCGAAGAAACTCGGTCTCGGCGCCCAGGAAACCCTCGACATTGCTCAGGCCCTCTACGAAACCTACAAGGTCATCACCTACCCGCGCAGCGATTGCGGCTTCCTGCCGCTGAGCCAGCACAGCGAGGCGCCGGGGATACTGGCGGCACTGCGTCAGGCCGACCCGAGCCTTGACGCGCTGAACGGTCACCTCGACCCGCAGCGCCGCTCCCGGGCGTGGAACGACGCCAAGGTCAGCGCCCACCACGGCATCATCCCCACCGCCGCGGCAAAAAATCTCGAACGCCTGAGCGGCAAACACCGAGCGGTCTATACCCTGATTCGCGCGCGTTATCTGGCGCAGTTTCTGCCCAACCATGAATACGACCGCACCCAGGCCGACTTCGATTGCGCCGGTGAAGCGTTGCGCGCCGTCGGCAAGCAGATCATCGAACCGGGCTGGAAGCGTGCCTTGCCCGAAGCGCTGGCGCCGGCCAAGGGCCGCGAAGCGCCAGCCCCGCAAACCCTTCCGGCGCTGAGCCAGGGTATCGATTGCGCCGTGGCCGGCGTGAACCTCAAGGATCTGTGGACCCAGCCGCCCAAACCCTACACCGAGGGCGACCTGATCAAGGCGATGAAGAACGTCGCCAGACTGGTGGAAGATCCGCTGCTCAAACAGAAGCTCAAGGACACCACCGGCATCGGCACCGAAGCGACCCGCGCCTCGATCATTCAGGGCCTGCTGGATCGTGGTTATCTGGTGAAGAACGGCAAGGCGCTGGCAGCGACTGCGGCAGCCTTCAGCCTGATCGACGCCGTGCCCCGGGCGATTGCCGATCCCGGCACCACCGCCATCTGGGAACAGGCGCTGGACATGGTGCAGAGCGGCGAGATGAGCCTGGAAGAGTTCGTCACCAAACAGGCGGCGTGGATGAGCAAGCAGGTCACCCGCTGTTCTGCGCTGAGCCTGACCATCAGCGGCCCGCCACCGGCCGGCAAGGCTGCTGCGCCGTGGAAGAAGAAACGCAAATCGACGCGCGTTAAAACCGCCGGGGCAGCCAAGCGTACCGCCAAATAACTCAAACCTGCTGAGCTGCTGTGGCGAGGGAGCTCGCTCCCGCTCGGCTGCGCAGCAGTCGCAAAACCTGCAACTATGGTCTATCTGAAACATCGCGATTGCAGGTTTTAGGGCCGCTTCGCGCCCCAGCGGGAGCAAGCTCCCTCGCCACAGGGTTCTTAAGTCTCCCTTTTGGAGTTCATTGAACATGCCCACCATCGAACTGCACCCCGCCCACCGCGACGAACTGCAAACCATCGAAAACCTCATGCAGTTCTACATGTACGACTTCAGCCAATGGCTACCACTGAAACTCGGCGAACATGGCTTCTTCAGCATTCAGCCGAAAGACGATTACTGGCGCAATCCCGCTACCCAACCGTTCCTGATCCGCGTCGACGGTGAACTCGCCGGTTTCGTGACTGTGGATGACGACACCCACATCGACGGCGCCGAACACAACATCGGCTACTTTTTCCTCACCCGACGTTTTCGTGGCCAAGGCGTCGCGCAGTTTGTCGTCTCTGCCCTCTTGAGCCGTCTGCCCGGTCAATGGCAGATTTTCCACATCGACGCCAACCTGCCTGCGCAGCGCTTCTGGGCCAGGTTGATCCCCGAATTGACTGGCGGCGCAGTCACCCGCCAACAGCGCACCGTGGATGGTTACCCCTGCACCTTCTACGTCCTGCGCGCCTCCGCATCCGTTGCCTGAACGGATCTTTTCTCATTCCAAAACAGCTTTGTCCGACAATATGTAGTGAACAAAAATAATCACTACAAAACCGTTGACGGCACCGTTTTGCTTTTGCATGATGAAGACGTTCCCCGATCGGGAACATCGGTAACACGCTTGAGCAAACTCGTCTGACCGCCGAGTTGTTTTTTCCGGATACACGCTGCCCACAAGGCAGATTGAAGAAGCTGACCTGGCCTGAACGTCCAGTACAAGGACGAGAAGCGCTGGCGAAAATTCTCAAGACGCTTGTGGTCGACCCTGAAAATGTCGTCAAGGAGCCTCCCGGTTTTCGCTGCTTCTCCTCGTTGTGACGCTATTGCGTAGCAGTTATTCAACACGACTACATGCAACAGACGCATGACCCCGTACTTCACACGGGCGACCGCTGACGTCCTGGTTTCGGTGCCAGGGATCAACTAACCGATGGGCTACCTGTATTAGCGAATCAACTTTGAAAGATCACCAGACTGGTCAAGGGGCAAACATCATGAATCTGAACAATCAACCTACTATCGAAGAACTGGCTCGTATGTTCGCTGCACAAAAAGACAGCCACGACAGCCACATTCTCTGGATCAGCAAGTCGGGTCAGGTGCATATCGACTGCCTGTCGCCCCACGCTGGTGAAGAAGAATTCGACCGCAGCCACCAGAACCTGCTCGCCCGCCTGAAGATGTACCGCCGCGGCCACGGTTATGTCGGCAAGAAAGCTGCAGCCGACAAAGACTTCATCGGCAATGTGCTGCAGACGCTGAAACAGGCGTGGGATTCGATGCAGAACAAGAATGAAGTTCGGGTGATTGATCGGTTCTACTGATTTACAACTTCAATAATTGAAAGGGCCTGCTTCCCATAAGAAGCAGGCCCTTTTTTGTTCCCCTAAAACTCCCTGTAGGAGCTGCCGAAGGCTGCGATCTTTTGATCTTGTTTTTTAAGATCAAGATCAAAAGATCGCAGCCTTCGGCAGCTCCTACAGTGAGATGTCAATGGCGCTTCAGTACCAGATTCATAAATGCCACCGCCGCCGCACTGTGATAATTATTCCGCCGCAGCAACAAAGCCGCCCCACGCTGCGGCGCTTCGTTCTCGACGCTCAAGCGACGCAACGCCCGGTCTTCGCTGGCAATCGCCTCGGGCAACATCGTCGCCATCGGCGAATGGCGCACCACTTCCAGCAATGTACTCACAGAGTTCACCTCGATCCGCACCTTTGGCGTGATCCCCTGCTGACGGAAGTATTCATCGATCGATAAGCGCGTGATGAAGTCCGGCGCCAGCAAGGCGAAATCCAGCTGGGCAAGTTCGCTTGCCGTCAGCACCGCCTGACTCTCGTACAGCGGATGCTCGCGCCCGATCATGATTCCCAGGGTTTCGGTAAACGCCGGAATGCACTCGATGTCCGGGTGGCGCACCGGGGTAAAGGCAATCGCGATGTCCAGCGAGTCATCCGCCAGCCCCGCTTCGATATCGTCCATCGACAGTTCGAAAATCTGCAGATGAATACCCGGATGGCGCGCCGCAAAGTCGCGCACCAATGGCCCGACCAGATAAGCCATGAATGTCGGGGTCATGGCCAGTCGCAGGCTGCCACGGGACAGATCCTTGACGTCATGCAACGCCCGCTTGCCCGCCTCCAGCTCTACCAGCACCCGCCGCGCGCATTCGATGTAGGCCTCGCCGGCATCGGTGGGTTTGACTGTGCGTGAGGTGCGATCGAACAGGTTCACCCCGAGGCTTTCTTCCAGTTGGCGGATCTGTTGCGACAGGGTCGGCTGCGACACGTGCAACGCCTCCGCCGCCCGGGTGAAACCGCCGTGGTCGGCAACGGCCAGCAGATATCGCAAATGTCGCAGAAGCATGGGATCACCATCTATAGGCATAGCTTATGCGAAGCATTGTATATCGGTCTTGGACGCTATGGATCAATCGGCAGAATATTGCTTCCACACAGCAAGCCAACCTTGAAAGGAGTGACACCATGCAACAGTCCCACGCCCACAACGATGCCAGCCTGGCCCTGACCACCCGCATTCTCGACATCAAGGCCCGCAAGAATCTGTCATGGCAGGATCTCGCCGATGGCACCGGCCTGAGCCTGGCCTACGTCACCGCTGCCCTGCTCGGCCAGCACCCGCTGCCGCAAGACGCCGCGCGGGTGGTCGGCGATAAGCTTGAACTGGACGCCGACGCCGTCGTCGCCCTGCAGATCATCCCGCTGCGCGGCAGCCTCAGCGGCGTGCCGACTGACCCGACCATCTACCGCTTCCACGAGATGATCCAGATCTACGGCACCACCCTCAAAGCCCTGGTGCACGAGCAGTTCGGCGACGGCATCATCAGCGCCATCAACTTCAAGCTCGACATCAAGAAAGTCGAAGACCCGGAAGGCGGCTCCCGCGCCGTGGTCACCCTCGACGGCAAGTTCCTGCCGCTGCGTCCGTTCTGATCCGCCAGGCCCGCACCCCGCGTGCGGGCCGACCGCTCTCTTGTTCAATGAGGACACGCCCATGAAAGCCCTGATCGACGGTTTCCTGAAGTTCCAGAACGAAGCCTTCCCGCAACGCACAGAACTGTTCAAACACCTGGCGACCACTCAACAACCCGGCACTTTGTTCATCACCTGTTCCGACAGCCGTGTGGTGCCGGAACTGCTGACCCAGCAAGAACCCGGCGAGCTGTTCGTGATCCGCAACGCCGGCAATATCGTGCCGTCCTACAGCCCGCATCCGGGCGGGGTTTCGGCAACGGTGGAATATGCGGTGGCGGTGCTTGGGGTGACCGACATCGTGATCTGCGGCCATTCCGATTGCGGCGCGATGACCGCGATTGCCCAGTGCAAATGCATGGATCACCTGCCCGCCGTCAGCGGCTGGTTACAACATGCCGAGTCGGCGAAAGTGGTGAACGAGGCGCGGCCGCATGCCGATGACGCGGCGAAATTGAGTTCGATGGTGCGGGAAAATGTGATCGCGCAACTGGCGAACATTCAGACCCACCCGAGCGTGCGCCTGGCCCAGGAGAAAGGCCTGCTGAACCTGCATGGCTGGGTGTATGACATCGAGACCGGCTCGATCGATGCGCTGGCGGCGGATCGGAGCACGTTTGTGCCGTTGGCTGAGCAGCCAGCGACTTGTGCCATTCAGGCAAACGCCAGCGCAGTTGCCTGAAGGAGAACAGTGCAACCCTGTGGCGAGGGAGCTTGCTCCCGCTGGGGCGCGCAGCGGCCCTCGCTTATTCGGGTCTGCTGCGCAGACCAGCGGGAGCAAGCTCCCTCGCCACAGGTTTGGTGTTCAGATCAGCGTTTTACGCTGAGGTCGATCTGGGTCATGCGACTACGCACCGTAAACACCCCATCCCCCGAAAGAATCGCACTGCGCGCAAATAAGCGCCCGCTCTCCCAGTTCGAAAGCCCCAATTCCGGCTTGTTCAGCGCGTACTGGCCATCGACCCAACGGGTAATCCCGTTGCCCACAAACGGCGCGTTCACCGCGTTGTAGAAGCGTTCCTGAACAGCAGCATCCTCGCTGATCAACGACACCGTGAACTGTGGGCTGTAGCGGTTGAACAGCGCGATCGCCTGATCCAGATCGTCGACGATCATCAGGCTGACTTCCGGGGTTTCTTCCCATTCCCACTCGCGGCCCAGCTCTGATTCCGCCAGCGCTTCGGCCAGGGCTTCGGTCTGATAACCCTCGGCGCGATAGACCTCGACCGTCGCGTTCTGCCACTCGGCCGGCAGGCAATTCTCGCTGCCTGCGACGATGTGCAATTTGCAGCCCTGCCCGCGTGCGCTGCCGGCCTGCTTCAGCGCATCGAGAAACAGCTGCACCAGTTCGGTGGCGCGATCGCGTTGAATCAGGCAAACGTTCAGCGTGTTGCAGACTTTGCGATCCAGCGAGTTGCGCACCACGGCGGCAAAACGTGTGGCATCGGCGTGACGATCGGCTATCAGCCACGCGCCACCAGTGCCGTGCAGGCTGACCGCCGTGCCCGCCTGCTGGGCGATGCTGCCCAACTGGCTGACTGCACGCCCCGAACCCCGGGCCACCGCCAACGACAGACGCCGGTCAGCGAACATCGCCCAGCCGGCGGCGTGATTGACGCTTTCCACCAGCGACACCGCCCCCGCCGGCAGACCGGCATCGGCCAGCGCCGGGTTCAGCGCGTGAGTGACGATTGCTTGCGCGGTGCCCAATGCATCGCTGCCGATGCGCAGTACTGCGGTGTTGCCGGTGCGCAGTACACCGGCGGCATCGGCGAACACGTTCGGCCGCCCTTCGAACACGAACGCCACAATACCCAGCGGCGACACCACTTGCTCGACCTTCCAGCCGTCGTGTTCGAAGCAGCTGATGACCTTGCCGCGCGTGGCCGGCGCATCCCGCCAGGCGCGCAGACCGGCGATCATGTCGCGGCGCATGCGCTCGTCGGCGAGCAGCCGGGTGGTGGAGCGGCCACGGACCTTGGCGCGTTCGATGTCGGCCAGGTTGGCGGCTTCGATCAGGTTCCAGCACTCTGCGGTTTCCAGGCGTTGTGCGAACAGATCGAAGAAGTGGCTGATGGCCTCGTCAGACACCGCCGAAAGTGCAGTGAATGCCGCTGCTGCACGCTCGATTGCCACCGCAGCCGCTTGTTGATCGACCACCGGAATCAGCAACAGCTCGCCACTCACCTGCTCGACCAGCAGATGGTCACCGGGCTGAAACCGCGCCGCCAGTTCGGGGCTGACCACGGTCACGCGGTTACCAGCGAAAGGGATCGGCGTGCCAGCGACTAGACGTTCGAGCGCAAGAGACATGAAGCGGATTCACCATAAGAGGGGCGGCCGGAAAATGTATAGGAACTGCGCTCTCCCAGGCAACACAAAACCCTTGTGGGAGCGAGCCTGCTCGCGAATGCGGTGGGCCAGCGAGAGATGCATCGACAGGCACGACGCTTTCGCGAGCAGGCTCGCTCCCACAGGGTTTTGCAGTGTTTGGAAGGTTGGGTCAGAACACCGACCAGCCAATCCGCGAACTGAGCATCTCCAGCGCCGCCATCCCCGCCAGCGAGTTACCGGCAGCATTGAGTTCCGGCGACCACACGCACACGCTGAACTGCCCCGGCACCACCGCGACGATCCCGCCGCCGACCCCGCTCTTGCCCGGCAGGCCGACGCGATAAGCGAAGTTGCCGGCCTCGTCGTACAGGCCGCTGGTGGCCATGATCGAGTTGACCTGCTGGGTCTGGCGTCGAGTCAGGATCTGTTCGCCGCTGTGTTTGCAGAAACCGTCGTTGGCGAGGAAGCAGAATGCGCGGGCCAGATCGATGCAGTTCATGCGCAGCGCGCAGTGGCTGAAGTAGCTGCGCAGCACCGCTTCGACGTCGTTGTGGAAGTTGCCGAACGATTGCATCAGGTACGCCATGGCCGCGTTGCGGGCGCGATGCTGGTATTCGGATTCGGAGACCTTGCCGTCGACGATCACCTGTGGATTGCCCGACAGGCGCCGCACGAAGTCGCGCATCGACAGGGCTGGCGCGGCGAAACGCGACTGGTTGATGTCGCAGATCACCAGCGCCCCGGCGTTGATGAACGGATTGCGCGGGCGCCCGCGTTCGAACTCCAGTTGCACCAGCGAGTTGAACGGCTGGCCGGACGGCTCGTGCCCCAGGCGCTCCCAGATCGCCTCACCGGAATGCTCGATCGCCTGCACCAGACTGAACACCTTGGAAATACTCTGCACCGAGAACGGCGTCTCGGCATCGCCGGCGCAATACATTTCGCCGTCGTTGCCATACACCGCGATGCCCAGCTGATTGGCCGGCACGGTGCCGAGGGCGGGAATATAATCAGCCACTTTGCCCTGCCCGATCAGGGGCCGGACAGCGTCAAGAATCTCGTTCAACAGCGCTTGCATGCCGGGTTCCGAAGTCTCGCCCCATGGGATTGCGGGGACACTGGGGCTAGACGCCGCGCAGCCTTCAGAAATCACACAAACCCTGTAGGAGCTGCCGCAGGCTGCGATCTTTTGACCTTGCCTTTCAAAATCAGGATCAAAAGATCGCAGCCTGCGGCAGCTCCTACAGGGGATCGGTCAGTGGGCGCCGTCGAGGCCGGCGAGCAGTGCGCTGTCGCGGCTATAGATATCCGGCGCATAACGCACCTGTCCATCCTTGCCGACCTGCGCCGTCCAGTAGGTCATGAGGATCGGCACCGGTGCCGACAGGCGGAATTCGTGGGTGCTGCCGGTGGCGAGCAAGGTGTCGGTGCGCGTACGTTCCGCCGGGGTCAGCAACAGGTCGCGCAGTTGCATCGGGTGCTCGACCCGCACACAGCCGGAGCTGAAGGCGCGCGGGCCTTTGTCGAACAGGGCCTTGCTCGGCGTATCGTGCAGGTACACCGCGAACGGGTTGGGGAAGCGGATCACCAGTTGCCCCAGCGGATTTCGCGGCCCGGCGTCCTGGCGCAGCATGATGTTGCCGGGGTTGTCCCAGTCGATATCCGCTGCGGCCAACGGCTGGCCATGGGCGTCGAGCACCTGCAGATTCTGCCGGCTGAGGAAGGTCTGATCCTTGCGGATCGCTGGCAACTTGTCTTCTTTCCAGATGGTCGGCGGCACGGTCCAGGTCGGGTTCAGGGTCAGACGGGTGACCCGGGATTTCAGCAGCGGGGTCTGCCGTTCGGCGCGTCCGACCTGGGTACGGGTCTGCCAGACCGGCACGCCGGCCTGGTACAGGGTCAACTCGGCGGCGGCGACGTTGACCAGCAAACCATCGGGTTCCATGTCCTGGGCCAGCCAGCGGAAACGCTCAAGGTTGACCCGCAACTGCTCGCGGCGCGTCAGCGGACTGATGTTGAGCTCGGCAATCGTCCCCGGCCCGACTACCCCGTCGGCCTGCAACGAATGGTTGGCCTGAAAGCTTTTCACCGCTTCCACCAGCACACCCTCATAGGCATTGCCGGGCGTGCCGATGGCGTGGGTCAGATAGCCCTCGTTGTACAGGCGCTGAGCCAGTTCCGGCACGCGTTTGTCTTCCATCGCCGGGCGCAGCAGCGGGCCGTTGCCCACCGACTGCCAGTGCGGCAAGGCCTGCAGCCGCTGGCTGGCGTAGAGGTGGCGCAGGCTTTGGTATTGCGCCAGACGCGGACGCGCCAGATCGAACGCGGCCTTGATGTCGTGCAGACCGGGCACGGCGATCGCCAGCAATTCAGCCTGACGATCACGCGGGGTGTCATCGGAATGCCACAGCGGCTCGAAATGCGATTGCAGCAGACGACCGTAATGCAGGTCCTGCAGGGCTTGCAGGTAGTAGCGAGTAATGTCGATATCGGCACACAACTCGCCGTCCTGCGGCGGATTGGCGGCGACCGGATAACGTTTGGGATTGAGGCCATCATCGGCCAACAGTTGCAACTGCGCATGCAAGGCCGGCAAACGCCCGGACTCGCTGGCCCACACCGGCAGCCAGTCCTGCTGCTGATAAAACGCTTGCAGTTGCGTCAGCGCCGCGCCGCTCAGGTGCGCGGCAATCGCCGGGCACGCCTGGGGCAAACCGATCAGCACCGCTTGCAGCGGACTTTGCGGCTCGACCGGCATTTCCGCCGGCGGCGTCGACAGGGTCTGCAACGGCGGCAGCGGCTCATCGGCACAAGCGACAAACGGCGCAGCGAGCAAACAAATGCTCAAGTAGCATGCGTACTTTTTGAACAACTGCTTTACTCCAATCCGTGGCCGTCTGAATGACGGTCAACCTTACATCAGGTGCGCTGAACAGTCAGGCTCGAAACAGGGGTCTGTCGGGTATGACTGGGAGTCAGGAGCCAAAGTGCCAAATAAGTAGCAAGTGAGGACACTTTATAAATGTTGACGTATTTGCGCCGACTTCTGCTGACCACCGCGACCCTCGTCGTAGTGAGCAGCCCAGCTTTCGCCGCCGGCAAACCATCGCCGGTTCTCTTCACCAGCCTCGCCCACGCCGCGCCGGAACTCAATCCCCAAGCGCTGAAAGGTGCCTTGAGCGCCATGCAATGCGCAGTCAACAATGGCGCGAGACCCTCACGCCATCTGGCGATCATCGATTATTCGCAACCCTCCACCGCCCGCCGGCTGTGGATCTTCGATCTGAGCAGACAGAAACTGGTGCTGCGCGATCTGGTCGCCCATGGTTCGAATTCCGGGGAAAATTTCGCTACCCAGTTCTCCAACCGCGAAGGCAGTTACCAATCCAGCCTCGGTCTGTTCCGCACCCAGGAAAGCTACGAGGGCACCCACGGTTATTCGCTGCGCATGGACGGTCTGGAACCGGGCTTCAATGACCTGGCCCGCGACCGCGCCATCGTGATCCACGCCGCCGACTACGTGAATCCGTTGTGGAGCAAGCGTCAGGGCCGTATCGGTCGCAGCCAGGGTTGCCCGGCGGTGCGCCCGCAAGTGGCGAAGCAGGTGATCGATAAACTCAAGGACGGCCAGTTCATGTTCTCCTGGTACCCGGACCAGCGCTGGCTGAAGTCCTCGCCGTACCTCAACTGCCAGCCGCAGCAAGTGGCGAGTATCTTGAGTACCCACGCCAGCTGAGAATCCTGTAGGAGCTGCGGCACGCTGCGATCTTTTGACGTTGCTTTTAAATGGCAAGATCAAAAGATCGCAGCGTGCCGCAGCTCCTACAGGGGTTTGTTTCAGTCAGCAGCGTTTTGGCTGGGCTGGCCGCTTCCACGGGTGATGCGGGTTCGGCTGATGATCAGGGCCACAACCATCAACGCCGCCGCACCACCAAACGTGCTGTGCAAGCCGCTGCCGATGACTTCGGCCGGGGCTTGCGTCGGGTCGCCCGTAGCGAAGGCAAACACCGCGCCCATGACCGCCGCGCCGGTGATCAGACCGAGATTGCGTGACAGCCCGAGCAAGGCCGATACCACGCCGCGCTGATCCTGACTGACCGTCGCCATCAACCCGGTATTGTTCGCCGCCTGGAACAACGCGTAGCTGCTGGCAATCACAGCCATCGGCAGCAGATACGCCGGCAGACCGAGACTCATCGGCAACAACGCCAACAAACTGCAACCACCGGCCAACCCAAACAACGCCCCCGGGACCACCCGCTGTGCGCCGAAGCGGTCCACCAGACGCCCCGCCGGCACCCCGCCGCATGCCGCCAGCAGCGGGCCGACCGACAACGCCAGACCGACCACGGTGCTGCCCAGTCCCAACCCGCGGCTCAGGTAAAACGGCCCGACCACCAGCGTGGTCATCATCACCGTCGTCACCAGCAACGTCAGCGCCAGGCTGCTGCTCAGACGCGCGTCGGCGAACAATGACAGACGAATCAGCGGCGCCCTGGCGTTCATCTCGACCGCGATAAACACCCCTGCGCCGCACAGGCTGACCAGCAGCAACATCAGGGTGAATCCATCAACCGTCATCGCCAGCGCGTAGGCCGCCAGCGTCATCACCAACACTGCGCTGCCGAGATAATCAAACGCCACTCGCGACCGCGCCGGGCGATCCGCCGGCAGAAAGCGATAAACCAGCCACGCATTGAGCAGGCCCAGCGGCACGTTGAGGACAAAGATCGACGGCCAGCCGACATGCGCGATCAGCAGACCACCCAGCGACGGCCCGAGGCTGGTGCCGGTGGCCGACATGGTTGCCAGCAAGCCCATCGCACTGCCCGCCCGCGCCTTGGGCACCGCATCCGCCACCAGTGCCACCGTCAAGGCGAACATGATCGCCGCGCCAAGGCCTTGCACGGCCCGTGCGCCGATCAACCAGCCCAACCCGGGCGCCAACGCGCAGCACAACGAAGCACTGGTAAAAATGCCGATGCCGATCAGCAGCAGGCGTCGCCGCCCGAACACATCGCCCAGGCGCCCGACACTGACAATCAACGTGGTGACCGCCAGCAGGTACGCCAGCACGATCCACTGCACCTGTTGAAATGTCGCATTGAACGCTGCCGCCAGCGTCGGTAATCCGACATTGGCGATGCTGGTGTCCAGCGACGGCATCAACATCGACAGCGCCAGACTGGTCAGCGCCCAGCGGGCTTGAGGGGGCAAGGGGGATCCGGGCATCGGGCGCTCCTGGTGCAAAGGTCAGACAGCATAGCCTGCGTCTCGACAAGGCAAGGCGCAAGACGCATGCTTTGCACTTGATACCTGCATGGAACGCCACGTCATGAGCGCACCGGATCTGAACCTGTTGATCACCCTCGACGTGTTGTTGCGCGAAGGCAGCGTCGCCCGCGCCGCGCACATTCTGCGGCTGAGCCCGTCCGCGATGAGTCGCGCCCTGGCCCGTCTGCGTGAAACCACTGGCGATCCGTTGCTGGTACGCGCCGGCCGAGGTCTGGTGCCGACCCCGCGAGCGCTGGAATTGCGTGAGCGGGTCAGCGCTCTGGTGCAGGAAGCCGAGGCGCTGTTGCGCCCCGCCGAAGTGCTCGATCCCGGCCAGTTGCAGCGCACCTTCACCCTGCGCAACACCGACGGTTTTGTCGAAACCTTCGCCGCCGCGCTGCTCGCGCGCATCGCTGAAGAAGCACCCGGCGTGCGCCTGCGCTTTGTGCAGAAAGCCGACAAGGACAGCACGCCGCTGCGCGAAGGCCGGGTCGATCTGGAGACCGGCGTGGTCGACGACAGCACTGACCCGACGCTGCACAGCCGCATTCTGTTTGAGGATCACTGGATCGGTGTGGTCCGCGAAGACCATCCGTTGAGCTCGGGCAAGATCAGCAGCAAACGCTTTGCCGGCGGCCAGCACATTCTGATCTCACGGCGCGGACGCAGCAGCGGCCCGGTTGACGAAGCGCTGCTCGCCACGGGGCTGACGCGGGATATCGTCACGTCATTCGGCGGCTTTTCGGCGGCGCTGACACTGGTCCGCGAATCAGACCTGATCGCCACGGTTCCAGAGCGTCACACCAGCAAGCTGCGCATGGGCCTGCACAGCTTCGCCCTGCCCTTCAAGATGCCGCCGATCAGTGTGTCGATGCTCTGGCACCCACGGATGGACGCCGACCCGGCGCACCGCTGGCTGCGCAACTGTGTGCGGGAGGTCTGCCTCTAGCGCGCATCGCCGCCAGCCGGTTTATAGAAGAGGAATTTGCCGACCGCGGCGGTCTTTTTGTACTCCCTGGCCCAGCTCGGATGCACCTTGCGATCGTGAAAATACAGTGCGCCATGGGTGCGATCCGGCAACTGGCGGTTGAGGGCCTTGCCGGCGATGCCCTTGGCCAGGGTGTATTCGGCATCTTCCTTGACCTGATCGGCCTTGCCATCGCACCACCAGGAAAACTGGCAGCTCTTGGTTTCCGACCCTTGTTTGACCACTGCACACACGGTGTCGGGGAAGCCGTCATGGCCGAGGCGGTTCATCACCACGTTGGCCACCGCCTCCATTTCCAGCGTGTCGCGGCCCTTGGCTTCCCAGTAGATACTGCGCGCCAGGCAGGTGATCGGATCGTCCAGCGGCGCGGTGCCGGCGGGGTCAACCGCCTGCACTTCGGTGGGGGTGATCGCTTCGGATTTGGGCGCCGGCGCCGCGCTGACTTTGTCGGCGGCTTTTTCTTCCAGCACCTGGGCTTTCTCTTCGGCCTTGGCCTTGATCGGCGCCTGTTCAGTGGCGCTTACAACACCGGCCATCAGGGTTAATGCGAAACAGCCAGCCAACCATTTCAATCCCATGTCAGTTCTTCCGGCAGCGCCCGTTCCGGGCAAGGTGTTTCGTCGGGGAGACGCCCGGCTCCCGGGGTCTTCGGAGAGTGTAGACGGCAAATACCGGCGCAACGTTCCGCAGAAAAATCCGCTCGGTGAAGAAAAAGACATTGCACTCCCCCGGGCCATTTCGCGCATCATGAACGCACTCAGCTCAAGGGAGATTTCCATGCGCTTCATGCCATCCGTTTTGCGTCTTGCCGCGCTGTCCGTGGGGTTGGCCGTGGCCGCTTCGGCCATGGCTGCCGACGAGTCGCAACTGATCGAGTCGATCAATGCCTACCGTAGCCAACCGCAGCGTTGCGGCAGCCAGGCGTCCAGTGAATTGCCACCGCTGTCGGCCGACCCACGGCTGAGACTACCGGCAACCGGTATGGTTGATCTGCAACAGGCCATGGCCAGCGCCAGCTATCCGATGGTCAACGTGCAGGCGATCACCCTCAACGGCCCACGGGATGCAGGGTCGGCGATGAAGGCGATTCAGGAAAGTTTCTGCCAGGTGGTGCTGGACCCGCAGTTCGTCGATGTCGGTGTCAGCCGTGCTGATCGTGACTGGCGCATTGTGCTGGCGCGACCGTTGCTCTCGGCGAAACTCGGCGATGCGCAGAGCGAAGGCCAGAAGTTGCTGGAACAACTCAACGCCGCCCGCGTCCAGCCGCGCCAATGCGGCGGCCAGGCCTTTGCCGCTGCCGGGCCACTGGCGTGGAACGCGAGCCTGGGGACGATCTCCCAGGATCACAGCCGCGACATGGCCAACAACAACTACTTCGACCACAAGGACCGCGACGGCCGCACACCCGGTGACCGTGCCGAACTGGCCGGCTACAGTGGGCAACTGGTCGGCGAAAACATCGCCGCCGGGCAAGACACCGTGCGCAAAGTCGTCGACGGCTGGCTCGCCAGTCCCGGCCACTGCGCCAACCTGATGAACCCGCAATACAAGGAACTCGGCGCCGCATACGCGACCGATCCGAAAAGCAGCGCCGGGATCTACTGGACCGCTATGTTTGGTGCACAGTAATCCGCTAGCTGATGCACCACTCCTGCGACAGCGCCTGCAGGCATCAGGCGCTGGTCAGCCACCGCTATTGCGGCACACACCCGCCACGCTGTACTTGAGCGTATTGAGCTGCCCCCGCGAATCTTCGTAGGTCATGGCCGTAGGCACCACCGAGCACGCTGGCTGCGGCTTCACCACGCTGACGATTTTCACCACATCGAGCTTCATTCTGTATTCGTATTCGGTGACCACCGGCGCCGCTTTGCCGCGTTCAGCCGCGTATTGCTCCATGGCTTTGGCGTTGGCGCTGAACGCGCGCTCGAAGGTGCGATCACCGCCGCCCTCGGCCAGTGCATTCACGGACAGCGCCATGACGCCAGCGAACACTATCGACTTAAGCATTTTCATCTCCATCTCCTTCCCATCCAGACTCAAAAAAAGCCCGGCAGCGATGCGCGATGACGGGCTTGTTTCAGGCTCACGCAGTGTTAAAGATCCTGAGTTTTCTGCTCTTTCTTTTCATTGACCACCACCGGGTTGGCAGCGGTTTTTTCCTTGGCCACGAACAGCTCCACGGCGCGATCATTGGCGCTCATCATCCGGTCGAACGTGCGGTCACCACCGCCTTCGGCCATGGCCAGGGACGACAGCATCAGGGCGGTTGCAAAGGCACTCAGTCGGGCGAATTTCATGGTTGATTCCTCGTTAAGTAACAGACGGGATCAAGGTAACAAGGCGCACCTTTCGTGACGGTGGCGGGGGAATTACAGATTCGTAATGTGGCAAGTTCGGCAGCCACGCCGAGAGATTCCGGCCAGAGAAACATTTGTGGCGAGGGAGCTTGCTCCCGCTGGGGCGCGCAGCGGCCCTCGCTCTTCTTGAGAAAAGCGGGCCTGCTGCGCAGTCCAGCGGGAGCAAGCTCCCTCGCCACAGGGTTTGGGGTTGTTCTATTGGATAGGTGTGACGTCCTCATCCCGGCGATGGGCGATCTGGTACAGCGCCGGCAAGATCAGCAATGTAAGGATCGTCGAGGACAGAATCCCGCCAATCACCACCGTCGCCAGCGGCCGCTGCACTTCAGCACCGGTGCCCGTCGCCAGCGCCATCGGAATAAACCCCAGCGACGCCACCAGCGCGGTCATCAATACTGGCCGCAAGCGCGTCAGCGCGCCGACGTTGATCGCCTCCGCCAGCGACCGTCCCTCCTCGCGCAGATTGCGAATGAACGCAATCATCACCAACCCGTTGAGCACCGCCACCCCGGACAACGCGATAAACCCCACGCCCGCCGAAATCGACAACGGAATATCCCGCAGCCACAGCGCCATCACCCCACCGGTCAGCGCAAACGGAATCCCGGTAAACACCAGCAGCCCATCCTTCAGATTGTTGAACATCATGAACAACAAGCCGAACACCAGCAGCAACGCCACCGGCACCACGATCTGCAAGCGCTTGGCCGCCGATTGCAGTTGCTCGAACTGCCCGCCCCAACTGGTCCAGTAACCGGCCGGCACCTGCACCTCGCGCTCGATCAGCGCACCCGCCTCGCTGACGAACGAGCCGATATCC
This sequence comes from Pseudomonas sp. B21-051, assembly GCF_024748795.1. Lineage (NCBI taxonomy): Bacteria > Pseudomonadati > Pseudomonadota > Gammaproteobacteria > Pseudomonadales > Pseudomonadaceae > Pseudomonas > Pseudomonas sp. B21-051. The sequence continues at coordinate 2,372,704 of NZ_CP087166.1, read as the reverse complement.
CGCCCGCGCACGTTGGCGCTGACGATCACCAGACGCTTGCCGTTTTCGCGGCTGACCTGGTTCGGCCCGAGCACCAGGTCGAGGCTGGCGACGTCCTTCAGTGCAATAAACCCAATCTGGTTCGCCGCACCGTTCAGCGCCGGCACCGGAATCAGCAGCGCCGACAAGCCGTCGATGTCCTTGCGCATGGCGTCGGACAAGCGCACCACCATGTCGAAGCGCCGATCGCCCTCGTACAAGGTGCCAACCTGCCGACCCCCCACTGCGACGGCGATGGTGTCCTGCACATCGCCAACGTTGAGGCCATAACGCGCCGCCTTGTCGCGATCGATGTTGATGGTCAGCACCGGCAGCCCGGTGGTCTGCTCGACCTTCACTTCAGAGGCGCCATCGACCTTTTGCATCGCCGCCGCGATCTTCGCTGCCGTGGCGTTGAGCACGTCCATGTCATCGCCGAACACCTTCACCGCGACATCGCTGCGCACGCCGGAGATCAGTTCGTTGAAACGCAACTGGATCGGCTGCGACAGTTCATAGTTGCTGCCCGGCAGCGTCGCGGCGGCGGCTTGCAGTTCGGCCATCAGGGTTTCGCGGGACTTGTTCGGGTCTGGCCATTGATCCTTCGGTTTGAGCATCACGTAGCTGTCAGAGATGTTCGGCGGCATCGGGTCGGAAGCGATTTCCGCCGTACCGGTGCGGGCGAACACCCGTTCAACCTCCGGCACTTTAGCCAGGATCAGCGTCTCCAGGCGCTGCTGCATGTCCACCGATTGCGTCAGGCTGGTGCCCGGCACGCGCAGTGCTTGCAGGGCAAAATCCCCCTCACTGAGGCTCGGCACAAACTCGCTGCCCATGCGGCTGGTGAGCACGCCGCTGAGCACGATCACACCTAGCGCCGCGCCCACCGCAACCGTGCGATGGGCCATGACCCAGGCCAGCGCCGGCGCATACACCCGACGTGCGCCGCGCATCACCGCGCCCTCCTCTTCCTTGACCTTGCCGGTGACGAACAGTGCAATCGCCGCCGGCACAAAGGTCACCGACAGCAGCATCGCACCGAGCAGCGCGATGACCACGGTGAACGCCATCGGGTGGAACATTTTCCCTTCGACGCCGCTCAGGGCGAAGATCGGCAGGTACACCACCATGATGATCAACTGGCCGAAAATCAGCGGTCGTCGCGCCTCCTTTGCGGCGGCGAAGACTTCCTTGAAACGTTCGGCACGGGTCAGCAAGCGGCCGTGGTGCTGCTGCGCATGCGCCAGACGACGCAGGGTGTTTTCGACGATCACCACCGCGCCATCGACGATGATGCCGAAGTCCAGCGCGCCGAGGCTCATCAGGTTGGCGCTGACCTTGTTGCTGAACATGCCGGTGAAGGTGAACAGCATCGACAGCGGAATCACCATCGCAGTGATCAGCGCGGCGCGGATGTTGCCGAGGAACAGGAACAGAATCGCGATCACCAGAATCGCGCCTTCGATCAGGTTCTTTTTCACTGTGGCGATGGCTTTGTCGACCAGGTGCGTGCGGTCGTACACGGGCACGGCGATCACGCCTTGCGGCAGGGATTTATTGATCTGTTCAAGCTTGCTCGCGACGGCTTGCGACACGGTGCGGCTGTTCTCGCCGATCAGCATGAACACGGTGCCGAGCACCACTTCACGACCATTTTCGGTGGCCGCACCGCTGCGCAACTCACGGCCTATTTCCACCGTGGCGACGTTCTTCACCCGGATCGGCGTGCCATCGACATTGGCCATGACGATGTTGGCAATGTCCTCGGTGCTCGCCACTTGCCCTGGTGCGCGGATCAGCAACTGCTCGCCGCTGCGCTCGATGTACCCGGCGCCGACATTGGCGTTGTTGCGCTCCAGTGCGGTGATCAGATCGGTGAGCGTGAGCTTGTACGCGGCGAGGCGTTTCGGGTCCGGCGCGATTTGGTATTCCTTGGCGAAACCACCAATGGTGTTGATCTCGGCGACGCCCGGCACGTTGCGCAATTGCGGTTTGATGATCCAGTCCTGAATCACCCGCAGATCGGTCGGCGTGTAGGCAGTGCCGTCGTCCTTCAACGCGCCCTCCTGCGCCTCGACCGTCCACAGAAAGATTTCACCGAGGCCGGTTGAGATCGGCCCCATCACTGCTTCCGCGCCTTCAGGCAATTGCTCCCTGGCGATCTGCAGACGCTCGTTGACCAGTTGGCGAGCGAAGAACAGGTCGGTGCCGTCCTTGAAGATCACCGTCACTTGCGACAGCCCGGAACGCGACAGCGAACGGGTCTGCTCCAGCGCCGGCAAACCGGCCATCGCGGTTTCAATCGGGAAGGTGATGCGCTGCTCGGTCTCAAGCGGCGAGAACCCGGCGGCGCCGGTGTTGATCTGCACCTGGACGTTGGTGATGTCGGGCACGGCGTCGATCGGCAGTTTCTGATAACTGGCGATACCGAGGCCGGCCATGAGCAGAACGGCGAGCAGCACGATGATGCGCTGCTCGATGGCAAACCGGATCAGGCGTTCGAACATGGGGACCTTCCAGAATTAATGACTGTGCTCGGCTGAGGCTTTGCCCAGCTCCGACTTGAGGACGAAGCTGCCGGCGCTGGCGACTTGCACTCCCGGTTCCAGCCCTTGGGTGACCTCGACGTGGCCGGCGGCGCGGCTGCCCAGCTCCACCGCCTGCGCCTTGAAGCCGTCGTCGGTACGCACGAATACCGTGGGTTTGTCCTCGACGGTCTGGATCGCGGTTTCCGGCACCGCGACTTTGGCCTGGCGGCTCTCGGTCGCGACCCGTGCGGTGACGAACAGCCCCGGGCGCCATGAACCCTGCGGGTTTTCCAGCGTCACGCGTACGGTCGCGGTGCGCGTTTGTTCGCCGAGCAGGCTGCCGACGTAAGCCACGTTGCCGGTCACTTCGGCCTTCAGTTCAGGCGCGCTGACGGTGACGGGTTTGCCCACCTGCACCTGGGTCAGATCCTTGGGCGAAACGCCGAAGGTCACCCACACGCGGGACAAGTCCGAAAGGGTGAACGCTGCCGTGGTCTCATCGACCACCTCGCCCGGCGTCAGGTGTTTTTCCACCACCACGCCGTCGAACGGCGCGCGCAGTTCGTAGCGATTGCCGCCGGTGGCGACCACGCTGCCGCTGAGTACGCTGATTTTCTGCCGGGCGTTGTTCATGGCGATTTCCGCCTCTTCCAACGCTTGCTTCGCCTGGAGGAAATCCTGCTCGGCGGAAATCTTGTCCTGCCACAGTTTTTTCTCGCGCTCGTAGGTGGTGCGCGCCAAGGCCAGACGCCGTTGCGCGGCAGCCTGCTCGCTGCGCTGATCGGAGATTTGCTGGCTGGCGATCACGGCCAGCAACTGGCCCTTCTTCACCGCTTGCCCGAGGTTGACCGCCACCGTCTCGACCACCCCCGGTACGCGCGGCACGACGTGCGCAGTGCGGTCCTCGTCGAAGCGCACTTCGCCGGGAAACGACAGGCCGAGACTGATGCTCTGCGCCCGCGCCTCGGCCAGTTGAATGCCTGCGGCGGCGATCTGCTCGGCGCTCAATTCGATGTGGCCTTCTTCGGCATGTTCGCCTTCGGCGGCAGCGCCCTCCTCGGCGTGATCCGCGTGTTCGGCAGCCTCATCGGCATGCGCGTCGATAGTTGAATGGGCCGGCCACATCGAACCGAGGCCAATGCCCAGCGCCAAGGTCGCCACCGCGACCACCATCAGTTTTTTATCCATGGAAACTCCTCTGCGCCGTGCCATCGCGCAGTTGTCTGAACAGTGAAATTCAAGGGCTGACGCTGAGGTCGCCGAAGATCCGTTCCAGGCGCACGCGGGCGTCGGTCACCTCGCTGACGGCCTGGATGTACTGGCTGCGCGCGGCGATCAGGGTGCGTTGGGCGTCGAGCACGTCGAGGAAGCCGAACTTGCCCATTTCGAAACCGCGCGTGGCGCTGTCCACTGCGCTTTGTGCGGCGGGCAGGATGGTCTGATTGAACGCGTTGACTTCGCCGTTGGCGGTCTGCCATTGCTCAAGGCTGGTCTGGACTTCGGTGCGCAAACGCAACTCGGTGGCGTTGCGCAGATCCCGCGCCTGATCGCTGCGCCGTGCGGCGGCGAGCACGTTGCCCTGATTACGGTTGAACAGCGGAATCGGCATCGACAGCCCGACCACGTTGACCCGCTCGCGCTCGGTTTCGCTGTACTGGCTGCCGATGCTCACGGTCAGGTCGGGAATGCGCTGGGACTTTTCCAGGCCCAACGAGGCTTCGCGCTGATCGATCTGCAGTTTCGCCAGACGCAGCTCGGCGGTCTGGTTCAGACGCTCGAGCAAACGGCCGGGCGGCGGCAGCGTGGCGAGGTTTGGCGTGGCGACCTGGACGTTGGTCGAGGTCGGTAACGGCGCGCCCATGACTTGCGCCAGTTGCTGATAGGCGTTGGCTTGATCGCGTTCGGCGCGGCTCACCTCCAGGCGCACTTCGGAGAGCTGCACTTGCGCCCGGGTGCCTTCGACCGGCGACGATTTACCGGCCTCGATCCGCCCTTGGGCCACGCGCAAACCGTGCTCGGCCAGTTGCAGCGACTGGCGCGCCAGCTGCAAGCGTTGCTGCGCGGTTTGCGCACTGTTGAACGCTTGAATCACATCGGCGCGCAAGGCATTGCGCTTGCGCTCCAGCTCGATGCTGGCGGCGTCCTGCGCGCGGCTGGCGACATCGATGCGCGCACCGCGTTTGCCGCCCAGTTCAATCGGCTGGCTGAGCATCACCGTGGTGGTGCGCGAGTTGCGCCGGGTGTCTTCGGCCTCCCACGACACCTCGGGATTGGGGATCAGCCCGGCCTGTTGGCGGTCGCCTTCGGCTATGCCGATTTCCCACTGCGCGGCGGCGAGATCGGGGTTGCCGGCGAAGGCACTTTGCAGGGCCTGATCGAGGGTCAGGGTCGATGCGCTGGCCAGGCTGCTGCACGCCAGCAACAAGAGGCCGCTGGCGGTTTTGTTCAGGCGTGATCGCGCCGTCAGTTCAATTAAACCGGGCAATGGAGGGCTTCCTTTAATTCAGGATTTTTCGATGCCGCCACGTTAGGGTTTTGAACTTATCGACAAGGTGACTGGAACATTACAAATCCGTTATCCACGGTTCAGCAAAGTTGTTTTGTTCTAGGATGCGAAGTGCAAAAGGCTTTGCCGCAATACATGGAAACAAATACTCGGTAGTTATCTGCCGAACAGCACTTGCCTGAATGCAATACATGTCTGTTGGCGCATTCAGGCTGCGACAGGCTGTCGCGGATGGCCGTTTTAAAGGCCTCCGAGGTTGACCCTGTAGCCACTACAGCCTTTACCGTGTTCGTCATTCAGTGATTGAACAGCGTCCGGAAGACCTTACAAAAACAACAACTTTCCCGGCCACCTTAATTAAATATCCCTCAAATAAAAGTGGTGATAGATCATGCGAATCCTTGTCGTCGAGGACGAGCTTAAAGCTGCCGAATACTTGCATCAGGGTTTGACCGAAAGTGGTTATATCGTTGACCACGCCGCCACCGGTGCCGATGGATTGCATCTGGCGCAACAGCAGGCGTATGACCTGATCATTCTCGACGTGAACTTGCCGGAACTCGACGGCTGGGGCGTGCTGGAACAACTGCGCCGCACCCACTCGACGCGGGTGATGATGCTCACCGCGCGCGGGCGGTTGGCGGACAAGATTCGCGGTCTGGATCTGGGCGCCGACGACTACCTGGTCAAGCCGTTCGAGTTTCCCGAACTGCTGGCGCGGGTCCGCACCCTGATGCGCCGCAGCGAAAACATCCCGGTGCCGCAAGTGTTGAAAGTCGCTGATCTGGAGCTTGATCCGGGCCGGCATCGGGCGTTTCGTGGCGAGCAGCGCATCGACCTGACCACCAAGGAATTCGCCCTGCTGCACTTGCTGATGCGCCAGTCCGGCGAGGTGCTGACCCGTACGCAGATCATCTCGCTGGTGTGGGACATGAATTTCGACTGCGACACCAACGTTGTCGAAGTGTCGATCCGGCGCTTGCGGGCGAAAATCGATGACCCGTTCGACAACAAGCTGATCCACACCCTGCGCGGTGTCGGCTACGTGCTGGAGGCGCGGGAATGAAGCCGGCCAGCCTGTCGATGCGCCTCGGTTTGACGGTGAGTATTCTCGGCGCGCTGTTGGTGGTGTTTCTGGCGATCCTTGCCTATTTCGCCCTGACTCATGAGCTGAATGCGCTGTCGCGCGACAGCCTGCAAAAGAAGATGGCGCAGGTGGAACACAGCCTGTCGCTGTACGTCGACGCCAACGAAGTCAGTGGCAAGCCGCACATTCTGCTCGATCAGGTCATGGGTCATGACAACCTGACGCTGACGATTTATGACCGTTCGAATCTGCGTTCGCCGCTGCTCAAATCCGGCTCGGGACTGAAGGATCCACGCGCCGAATTGCGCGCGGTGCGAGGCACTACCGAGCAGTTGGCCTATAGCGACAGCATCGATGACGAGGGTGCGAAGTTCCTTACCGCGTCGAAGCTGATTCGCCTCAAGGACGGCAGCAGCGTGCCGGTGCTGCTATCGATGGACAACGCGCACGATCAGGCGCTGCTCAGCGCCTATCTGCGCTCGACGCTGATTGCCTTGCCGCTGTTGCTGGTGTTCATCGGCCTGACGGCGTGGGGCGCGGTGCAGCGTGGACTGGCGCCGCTGCGCGAGTTTCGCAAGGTGGCGGCGAGGGTCTCGACGCAGGATCTGGAGCATCGGCTGTCGGTGGTGAACATGCCGCAGGAGTTGAGCGAACTGGCGCAGGGCATCAACTTCATGCTGCATCGACTGGATGCCGGGGTGCAGCAGTTGTCACAGTTCTCCGATGACCTGGCGCACGAGCTGCGCACGCCGATCAACAATCTGATGGGCAAGGCCCAGGTGACGCTGTCTCGCGAGCGCACGAGTGAGGAATACCAGGACGTGCTGGTGTCGTGCATCGAGGAGCTGGAGCGCGTGGCGCGGATTGTTTCCGACATGCTGTTTCTCGCGCAGGTCAGTCATCCGTCGGCACTGGCGCCGTTTGAATCGGTGGCGCTGGAGGCGGAAGCGGCGAAGGTTGCGGAGATGTTTGCGCTGTCGGCGCAGGACAAGCAGATTCACTTGAAAGTTGTTGGCAGCGCATTGGTGCTGGGCGATCGGCTGATGATCCAGCGGGCGATTTCCAATCTGCTGTCGAATGCGCTGCGTCATTGCCCGAACGGCAAAACCATCACCTTGCTGATCGAGCAAGGCGCGACGCAGGCTTCACTGCTGGTCAGCAATCCCGGCGCCGGCATCGAGGCGCAACATCTGCCGCATCTGTTCGACCGCTTCTACCGCGTCGACAGCGCCCGCTCGCGCTCGCAGGGCAGCACCGGGCTGGGACTGGCGATCGTGCGTTCGATCATGAGCCTGCATCAGGGCGTGGCGGAGGTGAAGAGCTTGCCCGGCGTCATGACCGTATTCCGCCTCGGTTTTCCTGCGGTGACACCCATGGCCCCATCGCTTGCAGGCAAGCTCCCACAGTGAATCGCGGTGTACCCGGGCCTGACGCTATGCTTGATACCTTTGAAGAAATTCAAGCATGAAGCTGGGATTGACCGATGTCCTGTAGGAGCTGCCGCAGGCTGCGATCTTTTGCTTTGGCCTTTGAAGATCAGGAGCAAAAGATCGCAGCCTGCGGCAGCTCCTACAGAGGGTCGGGGTGTTTTGGGTTTTTTGTGGACACCACTGAAACCTGTGGGAGCTGGCTTGCCAGCTCCCACAGTTAATCCAGTTTTACCCGGGCCTGACGCCACGCTTGATACCTTTGAAGAAATTCAAACATGAAGCTGGGATTGACCGATGTCCTGCAGGAGCTGCCGCAGGCTGCGATCTTTTGCTTTGGCCCTTGAAGATCAGGAGCAAAAGATCGCAGCCTGCGGCAGCTCCTACAGGGAGTCGGGGTGTTTTGGGGTTTTGTGGACACCACTGAAACCTGTGGGAGCTGGCTTGCCAGCTCCCACAGTTAATCCAGTTTTACCCGGGCCTGACGCCACGCTTGATACCTTTGAAGAAATTCAAACATGAAGCTGGCATTGACCGATGTCCTGTAGGAGCTGCCGCAGGCTGCGATCTTTTGCCTTGGCCTTTGAAGATCAGGAGCAAAAGATCGCAGCCTGCGGCAGCTCCTACAGAGGGTCGGGGTGTTTTGGGGGTTTTGTGGACACCACTGAAACCTGTGGGAGCTTGCCTGCAAGCGATTACGGTAGATCAGGCAAAAAAAAACGGCACCTTACGGTGCCGTTCGCCTTTCACAGTTCTCCTGTCACTTACGCGCATCCGCCCAGGATTTCAGCAGTTCGTTATAGCTCACGGTCTCGCCCTTCGGCTTCTCGTTGGCCAGTTTCGGTTTCGGTGCGCCTGGCTGGTCGAACCAGTACTGTGCGTCGCGTTCCGGGTTCATTTTCGGGGCGCACACCGCTTGGGCCTTGGAGCGTTCGAGGCGGGTCATGATTGCGTCCTGATCCTTGGCCAGGCCGTCCAGCGCCTGTTGCGGAGTCTTCTCGCCGCTGGCCGCTTCGGCGATGTGGCTCCACCACAGCTGCGCCAGGCGCGGATAGTCCGGCACGTTGGTGCCGGTCGGAGTCCATTGCACGCGGGCCGGGCTGCGGTAGAACTCGACCAGACCGCCGAGTTTCGGCGCCAGATCGGTCATCGCCTGCGAGTTGATATCCGACTCGCGAATTGGCGTCAGGCCGACGATGGTTTTCTTCAGCGACACGGTTTTCGAGGTGACGAACTGCGCGTACAGCCACGCCGCGAGTTTCTGTTTCTCAGGCGTGGATTTCATGAACGTCCACGAACCCACGTCCTGATAGCCGAGCTTCATGCCCTCTTCCCAATACGGCCCGCGCGGCGACGGCGCCATGCGCCATTTCGGCGTGCCGTCGGCGTTGACCACCGGCAGGCCCGGTTTGGTCATGTCGGCGGTGAACGCGGTGTACCAGAAGATCTGCTGAGCGATATTGCCCTGCGACGGCACCGGGCCGGACTCGGAGAAAGTCATGCCCGCCGCTTCCGGTGGCGCGTAGGCCTTGAGCCAGTCGACGTATTTCTGCGTGGCGAACACTGCCGCCGGGCCGTTGGTGTCGCCGCCGCGGGTCACGCTGGAACCGACCGGATGGCAGTCCTCGACGCGAATCCCCCACTCGTCCACCGGCAAGCCGTTGGGCAAACCCTTGTCGCCGCCACCGGCCATGGAGAACCAGGCATCGGTGAAGCGCCAGCCCAGCGACGGGTCTTTCTTGCCGTAATCCATGTGCCCGTAGACGCGCTTGCCATCGATTTCCTTGACGTCTTCGCTGAAGAATTTGGCGATGTCTTCATAGGCTGACCAGTTCACCGGCACGCCCAATTCGTAGCCATACTTTTCCTTGAACTTGGCTTTCAGATCGGCGCGTTCGAACCAGTCGGCGCGGAACCAGTACAGGTTGGCGAACTGCTGGTCGGGCAGTTGATAGATCTTGCCGTCCGGCGCGGTGGTGAACGAGATGCCAATGAAGTCCTTGATGTCGAGGGTTGGCGAGGTGAAGTTCTTGCCTTCGTTGGCCATCAGGTCGGTGATCGATTCGGTCTTGCCGTAGCGAAAGTGCGTACCGATCAGGTCCGAGTCGTTGACCCAGCCGTCGTAGATGTTCTTGTCCGACTGCATCACCGTCTGCATTTTTTCCACCACGTCGCCTTCTTGTAGCAGGTCGTGGGTGAGCTTGATCCCGGTGATTTCGGTGAAGGCCTTGGCCAGCACCTTGGACTCGTATTCGTGGGTGGTCAGGGTCTCGGAAACCACTTTGATTTCCATGCCGCGAAACGGCTCGGCGGCCTTGATGAACCACTTCAGTTCTTCGAGTTGTTGATCGGCCGTCAGGGTCGACGGTTTGAACTCGCTGCCGATCCATTTTTTCGCAGCGTCTTCGTAGGCATCGGCCCAGGCCGATGCGCTCAAACCGCTGAGTGCCAGCAAGGCTGCCAATGAAATGCTATGTCGCAGCTTATTGTTTTTGTCGAACATAGAGACCTCCAGTTTGAGTTACGGAGCACGATTGCCGAGCGACTCGACTAGCCCCAGCGCATCACAACCAACAGCCACACCAGAGACAGCGCGGACGCTACCCAGATGCTCCAGTCGGTGACGCCGATTACCAGCAGATGCAGGTAGGCGCTGCCGAGAAGACCGATGAACAAGCGATCGCCACGGGTGGTGGCAATCGGCAGAAAACCGCGTCGCAGGATGCTCGGCGAGCGCAATTCCCAGGTGGTCATGCCCACCAGCAGCAGGCCGATGGCGATAAAGAACCCCGCCGTGGGGGTGGTCCAGCTCATCCATTCCATCATGCGTCCCTCAGACCCGACCGAGGGCAAAGCCCTTGGCCACGTGGTTGCGAACAAACCAGATCACCAGCATGCCCGGCAGGATGGTCAGTACCCCCGCCGCCGCCAGCACGCCCCAGTCGATGCCCGAAGCGGAAACCGTGCGTGTCATCACCGCGGCAATCGGTTTGGCGTTGACCGAGGTCAGCGTGCGCGCCAGCAGCAGTTCGACCCAGGAAAACATGAAGCAGAAGAACGCCGTGACGCCGATTCCGGAACCGATCAGCGGGATGAAAATCTTCACGAAGAACTTGGGGAAACTGTAGCCGTCGATGTACGCGGTTTCGTCGATTTCCTTGGGCACCCCGGACATGAAGCCCTCCAGAATCCACACCGCCAGCGGCACGTTGAACAGGCAGTGCGCCAAGGCCACGGCGATGTGTGTGTCGAACAGCCCGATCGACGAATAGAGCTGGAAGAACGGCAACAGAAACACCGCCGGTGGCGCCATGCGGTTGGTCAGCAGCCAGAAGAACAGGTGCTTGTCGCCGAGGAAGCGATAGCGCGAAAACGCATAGGCCGCCGGCAACGCCACACTCAGCGAGATCACCGTGTTCAGGCTGACGTAATACAGCGAATTGAGATAACCGCTGTACCAGCTCGGGTCGGTGAAAATCACCTTGTAGTTGTGCCAGGTGAAATCCTGGGGGAACAGGGTCAAGCCGCCGAGAATTTCGGTGTTGCTCTTGAACGACATGTTCAGCAACCAGTAGATCGGCACCAGCAGGAACAGGATGTACACCAGCAACGGAATAAGCTTTCTCTTGCTCATGGCCGGGCCCTCAGCGATTGGCGTCGGAATGGGTCATGGCGGTGTAGAACAGCCACGAGACCAGCAGGATGATCAGGAAGTACACCAGCGAAAACGCCGCTGCCGGCCCCAGATCGAATTGGCCGACCGCCATCTGCGTCAAGGTCTGACTGAGGAAAGTCGTGGCATTGCCCGGCCCGCCGCCGGTGAGCACGAACGGCTCGGTGTAGATCATGAAACTGTCCATGAAGCGCAGCATCACCGCGATCAGCAGCACGCTCTTCAGCTTCGGCAACTGAATATGGCGGAACACTGCCCAGGCCGAGGCGCGGTCGATCCGCGCTGCCTGGTAATACACATCGGGAATCGCCCGCAGCCCGGAGAAACACAGCAGCGCCACCAGCGAAGTCCAGTGCCAGACGTCCATCACCAGCACCGTCACCCAGGCGTCCATGGTGTTGGCCGCGTAGTTGTAGCTGATGCCCAGCGCATTCAGGCTCGAGCCGAGCAGACCGATATCGGCGCGGCCGAAGATCTGCCAGATGGTGCCGACCACGTTCCACGGGATCAGCAACGGAATCGCCAGAATGATCAGCACCACCGACGACCAGCGGCCCTTGGTTGGCATGGTCAGGGCGACGGCGATACCCAACGGAATTTCGATCAACAGCACGCAGGCCGAATAAATGAACTGGCGCAACAGCGAGTCATGCAGACGCGGATCGAGCAGCACCTGTTTGTACCAGTCGGCACCGACGAAGTAGCGGCTGGACTGGTCGAAAATGTCCTGCACCGAATAGTTGACCACGGTCATCATCGGGATCACCGCACTGAACGCCACCAGCAGAAACACCGGCAACACCAGCCACCAGGCCTTGTTGTTCTGCACCTTGTTCATGGTTGCACCTCGTCGTCGGCTTCAAGCAGAAACTCATCGGCATAAACCATCAGCCACTGCGCCGGAAAACTGATATACGCCGTGCCCTGCGGCACCGGTTTGTCTTCGGCCAGACGCACCTTCAGCGGCGCGCCATCGAGGTCGAGGGTGAGGATCTTGTAGGTGCCAAGGTCTTCGACGTGGACCACCCGCGCCTGCATCGCCTCATCGAACGGCTCGTCCCAGACATGGATGAACTCCGGGCGGATGCCGACCTTCAGATTTTTCCACTGACCGTGTTCGATATGCCGTTGCAAGGCGTCGGACAGTGGCAAGCGCGTCGAAGCGAAACCGACCCCGCCCGGCTGCGGCTGCACCTCGATCAGGTTCATCCCCGGGCTGCCGATGAAGTAGCCGACAAAGGTATGGCTCGGCCGCTCGAACAATTCCCGAGGCGTGCCGAACTGCACGATCTGTCCGCCGTACATCACCGCGATCTTGTCGGCGAAGGTCGAGGCCTCCAGTTGATCGTGGGTGACGTAGACCATGGTGATGTTGAACTGCTCGTGGATCTGCTTGAGCTTGCGTCGCAGTTTCCACTTCAGGTGCGGGTCGATCACCGTCAGCGGCTCGTCGAAGAGGATCGCCGAGACGTCGTCACGCACCAGGCCACGGCCCATGGAGACTTTCTGTTTTTCGTCGGCGGTGAGGTTGCGCGCCTTCTTGCTCAGCAGATTTTGCAGGTCGAGGACTTCGGCGATTTCCTGCACCTTGCTGTGCACTTTCGCCTCGGCCATGCCCTGATTGCGCAGGGGAAAGGCCAGGTTGTCGAACACGGTCATGGTGTCGTAGACCACCGGGAACTGGAACACCTGAGCGATGTTGCGCTTCTCCGGGGTCAGGTCGTTGACCGCTTTGCCATCGAACAGCACATGCCCTTGCGAGGGGCTGAGCAGGCCGGAAATGATGTTGAGCAGGGTGGATTTGCCGCAACCCGAAGGGCCGAGCAAGGCATAGGCGCCGCCCTGCTCCCAGATGTGGTCCATCTCGCGGATCGCGTAATCGTCAGGCCCGCTCGGCTGCTTGCTGTAGCTGTGGGCGAGGTGCTGCAAACGGATTTCGGCCATCAGGCAACCCTCGCGACACGTTGGCCCGGTGCCTGCACCAGACGGCCCTGCGCATCGAACACGAACAGTTTGTGAGTCGGGATGTAGATGCGGATCGGCGCATCGACGTCGTACTCGTGAACCCCCGGCAGGTGCAGCACCAGCAGGAAATGCTCGTTGCGCACATGCAGGAAGGTTTCCGAGCCGCTGATTTCCGCCACTTCGACGGTAACCGCCAGCTCCAGATCGTCATCGTTGCTCGGCACCAGCGAGATATGGCTGGGGCGCACGCCAAAGCGAAACTCGCCCTCGCCTACCGGGCGCAGATCGACGTTCAACGGGAAGTGCACGAAGTTGGCGAAGCTGACTTCGTTGCCGGCGATGCGCCCGGGCATCAGGTTGATCGGCGGTTCGGAGAACAACTCCGCCGCCAGCACGGTTTGCGGCTGGTGGTAGACCGAGGTCGACGGGCCGCTCTGGATCACCCGGCCTTCGTGCAGGATCGTCGTGGTGCCGCCCAGCGCCAACGCTTCGTTGGGCTCGGTGGTGGCGTAGATCGCGATGGTGTGGCGCAGCTTGAACAGCTCGCGCATTTCCTGGCGCAGTTCTTCGCGCAGCTTGTAATCGAGGTTGACCAGCGGCTCGTCGAACAGGATCAGCTCGGCGTCCTTGACCAGCGCCCGGGCCATCGCCGTGCGCTGCTGCTGGCCGCCGGAGAGTTCCAGCGGATAGCGCTGCAGGAACTTCTCGATGCGGAGCATCTTCGCGGTTTCCAGCACTTTGCTATGGATGATTTCTTTGGAAACACCGGCCTGACGCAGCGGCGAGGCGATGTTTTCGAACACGGTCATGGTCGGGTAATTGATGAACTGCTGATAAACCATCGACACGTTGCGCAGGCGCACCGGGCGCTGGGTGACGTCGACGCCGTTCATCAGGATCCGGCCGCTGTCGGGCTTGTCCAGGCCTGCCATCAGGCGCATCAGGCTGGTCTTGCCGGACAGCGTGCGGCCGAGCAGAACGTTGAAGGATCCGGGTTCGAATTTCAGGCAGGCATCGTCGATCCAGGTCTGGCCCTCGACGGTACGACTGACGTGCTCCAGGGTGAGTGACATGGCTCGGCCTTTTTTTTATTGGAGTCAAGCGACCTGTGCAGCAGAGCGACATTCGTGCCAGAAATGGCAAGTGGTTGATTTGTCGTGAAAAGAGCTGAAAACGCGGGGAATGGGCGTTCATTGCTGAACACATTTGAACAGTTGGGCGATTGACAATGAACAATTGTGAACAACACTCTATGAACTGTTCACACCCCCTGTAGGAGCTGCCGCAGGCTGCGATCTTTTGACTTTTGTTTTTAAGAACAAGATCAAGAGATCGCAGCCTGCGGCAGCTCCTACAGGGGAAATGTGTGGGTCATAACAATAATAAAAACGCTGCATCAGAGGCCCACCACCATGGCCGCACCTGCCCCGCCGCTGTCCCACGACGCGATTGTCCAGACCTCCTGGCAACGTTGCCGCGCCTTCGGCCTTGACCACCAAAGCACCCCGGCCTTCGATCAATTGCCCGCCGCGGGCATTGCGCAGCTACTCGACAGTCACCACGCGCTGGTGCAAACCACCCATCAGGAAGTGCTGCCGTACTACGAGAACATCCTCAGCAACTCCAACTGCCTGATCATGCTCGCCGACCATCAGGGCCAGGTGCTGACCTCTTGGGGCACCCAGCGTTTTATCGAGCCGAACCTGGCTCGGGGGTTTCAGGCCGGGGCGAGCTGGATGGAGCGCTGCAGCGGCACCAATGCGATCGGCACCGCGCTGGCCTGCGAACAGGCGGTGCACATCGAGCACGATGAACACTTTCTGAAAGCCAACCGTTTCATGACCGGCTCCGCCGCGCCGATTTTCGATGCCGAGCGCAAGGTCATCGCCGTGCTCGACGTGTCCAGCGACAGCTATCTGCCGCCCTCGCACACGCTGGGCATGGTCAAGATGATGAGCCAGACCGTGGAGAACCGGCTGATCCTCAACCTGTTCCATGGCCAGCACTTTCAACTGACCTTCAACACCGGGTTGAACAATCTCGACAGTCAGTGGGCCGGGTTGCTGATTTTCGATGAGAGCGGTCAGGTACTGTCGGCTAATCGCCGGGCCGACAATCTGCTCGGCGTGCGCCTGTCGCGGGTCAGTGTCGAGAGCCTGTTCAACGTGTCGCTGCTGGAGCTGTTGAATCAGCCCGACGGCTTGCCGTTCGCCCTGCAGACCTCCGGGCGCAACCGTTTTCAGTGTTTGTTGAAGCGACCGAAACAGGCTGCGATCCAGCCCCGGGTATTTGCCGAATCCAAGCCCGCCGCAGCGCCGATCAAACTGCCGGGAACGATCAGCCTCAATTCCCTGCACTTTGGCGACAGCCGCGTCGAGAAAGCCGTGCGCCAGGCCGAACGCCTGTTGGAGAAAGACATCCCGCTGCTGATCCACGGTGAAACCGGAGTCGGCAAGGAAGTCTTCGTCAAAGCCCTGCACCAGGCCAGCTCGCGCAGCAAGCAGGCATTCATCGCCGTCAACTGCGCGGCGATCCCCGCCGAACTGGTGGAGTCAGAACTGTTCGGCTATGAAAAAGGCGCGTTCACCGGCGCCAACCAGAAAGGCAGCATCGGCCTGATCCGCAAAGCTGACAAAGGCACCCTCTTCCTCGACGAAATCGGCGACATGCCATTGCCGACTCAGGCGCGGTTGTTGCGAGTGTTGCAGGAGCGCTGTGTGCAACCGGTAGGCAGCAGCGAATTGTTCCCGGTGGATCTGCGGATCATCTCGGCGACCAACCGCTCTTTACGCGAGCAAGTGCAATTGGGCCGATTTCGTGAGGACTTGTACTACCGAATTGGCGGTTTGACACTGGAACTGCCACCACTCAGAGAGCGCAGTGATAAAGAGGCGCTGTTCAAACGCTTGTGGGAACAACATCGCGAACCGACGCAATGGGCCGGGCTCAGCCGCGAAGTGCTGGAGCTGTTCGGCCGGCATCCGTGGCCGGGCAATCTGCGTCAGGTCAGCAGCGTGATGCAGGTGGCGCTGGCGATGGCCGAGGAACAACCGGTGCGGCCGGAGCATCTGCCGGATGACTTTTTTGTCGATCTGGAGATGGAGCCGGTGGAGAGCGTGCAGCCGCTGGGGTTGGATCTGAATGATGCCGAGGCGTTGAACCGCGAGTTGAAAGCAGCCGGGGGCAATATTTCGCATCTGGCACGGCGGTTGGGGGTTAGCCGCAATACGCTCTACAAGCGCTTGCGGCAGGCGGAGAGCTGACTGCTGCTCGCGAAGGCATCAGCCCTGGCACTGCAGTAATTAAGCCATGCGCATAAACAAAAACCCGCACAAGGCGGGTTTTGTTTTTAAAGCGGATCAAGCTATCAGTCAGCCAGACGCCAGGTCGTGCCGCCCTTGCCGTCTTCCAGCACCACGCCCATGGCGGTGAGCTGGTCGCGGATGCGGTCGGATTCGGCCCAGTCCTTGCCGGCGCGTGCCGCCAGACGTACAGCAATCAGTGCGTCGACTTCAGCCGCATCGACACGCCCTTCGGCGCCCGCCTGCAGGAAGTCATCGGCTTCCAGCTGCAACACGCCCAGCACGCTCGCCAGTTCTTTCAGACGTGCCGCCAGACCGGCCGCCGCGTCGAGATCGCTCTCGCGCAGACGGTTGATCTCACGCACCATCTCGAACAGCACGGCGCAGGCTTCCGGCGTGCCGAAGTCGTCGTTCATCACCGTGGTGAAACGCTCGACGAAGGCTTCGCCGCCAGCCGGAGCGACGCTCGGCAGGCCTTTCAACGCGTGGTAGAAACGCTCGAGTGCGCCCTTGGCGTCCTTGAGGTTGTCTTCCGAGTAGTTGATCGCGCTGCGGTAGTGGCTCGACACCAGCAGGTAACGCACGACTTCCGGGTGGTACTTGTCGAGCACGTCGCGAATGGTGAAGAAGTTGTTCAAGGACTTGGACATCTTCTCGCCATTGATACGGATCATGCCGCAATGCATCCACGCGTTGGCGTAGGTCTTGCCGGTGGCCGCTTCGCTCTGGGCGATTTCGTTTTCGTGGTGCGGGAACTCGAGGTCGCTGCCGCCGCCATGAATGTCGAAGGTCTCACCGAGGCAGCAGGTGGACATCACCGAGCACTCGATGTGCCAGCCCGGACGCCCGGCACCCCACGGCGATTCCCAGCTCGGCTCGCCCGGCTTGGCGGCTTTCCACAGGACGAAATCCAGCGGGTCTTCTTTCGACTCGTCGACTTCGATGCGTGCACCGATGCGCAGGTCTTCGATCTTCTTGCGCGACAGCTTGCCGTAACCCATGAATTTGGCGACGCGGTAATACACGTCACCGTTGCCCGGGGCGTAGGCGAAGCCCTTGTCGATCAGGGTCTGGATCATCGCGTGCATGCCCGGAATGTGATCCGTGGCGCGCGGTTCCATGTCCGGCTTCTTGATGTTCAGGCGCGCTTCGTCTTCGTGCATCGCCGCGATCATGCGCTCGGTCAGCGCTTCGAACGACTCACCGTTCTCGCGGGCACGATTGATGATCTTGTCGTCGATGTCGGTGATGTTGCGCACGTAGGTCAGGTCGTAACCGCTGAACCGCAACCAGCGGGTCACCAGGTCGAACGCGACCATGCTGCGGCCGTGGCCGAGGTGGCAGTAGTCGTACACGGTCATGCCGCACACGTACATGCGCACCTTGTTGCCATCCAGCGGCTTGAAGACTTCTTTGCTCTTGGTGAGCGTGTTGTAGATCGTCAGCACTTTATATTTCCTTGACGCTAAATCACTGGCCCCACGAATCACGCAGGGTCACGGTACGGTTGAATACCGGCTGACTTGGTTTCGAGTCCTTGATGTCGGCGACGAAGTAGCCTTCGCGCTCGAACTGGAAACGGTCTTCCGGCTGTGCGTTGCCAAGCGATGGCTCAGCACGACAACCGGTCAGCACTTGCAGTGAGTCAGGGTTGATGTTGTCGAGGAAACTCGCGCTGTCTTCGGCCTTCTCCGGGTTCGGAGAACGGAACAGGCGATCGTACAGACGCACTTCGCACTCGATGCTGGCAGCCGCCGGCACCCAATGGATCACGCCTTTGACCTTGCGGCCTTCAGGGTTCTTGCCCAGGGTGTCCGGGTCGTACGAGCAACGCAGTTCGACGATGTTGCCGTCGGCGTCCTTGATCGCTTCGTCGGCACGGATCACGTAGCTGCCGCGCAGACGCACTTCGCCGTTCGGCTCCAGGCGCTTGTAGCCCTTTGGCGGTTCTTCCATGAAGTCATCACGGTCGATGTAGATTTCACGGGCGAACGGCAACTGGCGCACGCCGAGTTCTTCTTTCTGCGGATGACGCGGCAGTTCGAGGTTTTCGACCTGACCTTCCGGGTAGTTGGTGATCACGACCTTCAACGGACGCAGCACGCACATGGCACGCGGGGCGTTCGCGTCCAGGTCCTGACGGATGCTGAACTCGAGCATGCCGAAGTCGACCACGCCGTCGGAACGGTTGGTGCCGACCATGTCGCAGAAATTGCGGATCGATGCCGGGGTGTAGCCGCGACGGCGGAAACCCGACAGGGTCGACATGCGTGGGTCGTCCCAGCCGTGCACGTGCTTTTCATCGACCAGTTGCTTGAGCTTGCGCTTGCTGGTGATGGTGTAGTTCAGGTTCAGGCGGCTGAACTCGTACTGGCGCGGGTTGGCCGGCACCGGCAGGTTGTCCAGGAACCACTCGTACAGCGGACGATGGCTTTCGAATTCCAGGGTGCAGATCGAGTGGGTGATGCCTTCGATGGCGTCCGACTGACCGTGGGTGAAGTCATAGTTCGGGTAAATGCACCACTTGTCACCGGTCTGGTGGTGATGGGCGTGGCGGATGCGGTACATGATCGGGTCGCGCAGGTTCATGTTCGGCGAGGCCATGTCGATCTTCGCGCGCAGCACGCGGGCGCCGTCCGGGAACTCACCGGCACGCATGCGCGCGAACCAGTCAAGGTTCTCTTCCACCGAACGGTCGCGGAACGGGCTGTTCTTGCCCGGCTCGGTCAGGCTGCCACGGTATTCCTTGGCCTGCTCAGGGGTCAGGTCGTCGACGTAGGCCTTGCCGGCCTTGATCAGCTCCACTGCCCAGTCGTGCAACTGGTCGAAATACTGCGAGGCGTAGCGCACTTCGCCGGACCACTCGAAGCCCAGCCATTTGACGTCGGATTCAATCGCGTCGATGTATTCCTGGTCTTCCTTGGCCGGATTGGTGTCGTCGAAACGCAGGTGCGTGACGCCGCCGAACTCCTGGGCCAGGCCGAAGTTCACGCAGATCGACTTGGCGTGGCCGATGTGCAGGTAGCCGTTGGGCTCAGGCGGAAAACGGGTGACGATCTGGGTGTGCTTGCCCGAGTCCAGGTCTGCCTGGATGATCGGCCGCAGGAAATTGACCGGCACGGCAGGGCCGGACTTGGCATTCGAGGTAGGGTCGACAGTGGGCTTGCTCATAGGATCCTTGACTTACATGTGCGCGGCCGCAAAGGGGGCCAGACAAAACAAAGCCGCTATCATAGCCGATGCTGTCAAGGGGCTGACAGAGCGCGGCCTATAAAGGAGCGCATTTAATCGCCGGGATTTGAAAAACAGCCTCGAAATTCGCGCCTGTCACGCTAAACTGCGCACCTTGGCCGATGGGCTGAACCGGTATAGGGCGCAAATGTCCCAATACCCACGAATTCCTTATAAAACGCTTCATTGAAAAAGAGCACCGATCATGACTCAAGTCAAACTGACCACCAACTACGGCGACATCGTCATCGAACTGGACGCTGAAAAAGCGCCGATCACCGTTGCCAACTTCCTCGAATACGTTAAGGCCGGTCACTACGAAAACGTAGTCTTTCACCGTGTGATCAAGGGTTTCATGATCCAGGGCGGCGGTTTCCAGCCTGGCATGCAGGAAAAGAAAGACAAGCGCGCCAGCATCCAGAACGAAGCCGACAACGGCCTGAAGAACGAGAAGTACACCCTGGCCATGGCCCGCACCATGGACCCGCATTCGGCCTCGGCGCAGTTCTTCATCAACGCCACCAACAACAGCTTCCTCAACCACACTGCCAAGACCGCTCAGGGCTGGGGTTATGCCGTGTTCGGTAAAGTCGTTGCCGGTACCGACGTAGTCGACAAGATCGAAGGCGTGGCCACCACTTCCAAGGCCGGTCACCAGGACGTGCCGAAAGACGACGTGATCATCGAGAAAGCCGAGATCATCGAAGCGTGATACTGCTGATTTCAGACTTGCATCTGGAAGAGGAGCGCCCGGACATTACCCGGGCGTTTCTGGATTTGCTCGCCGGACGCGCCCGCTCGGCGAGTGCGTTGTACATCCTCGGCGACTTCTTCGAGGCGTGGATTGGCGACGACGCCATGACGCCCTTCCAGCGTTCCATCTGCCAGGCCCTGCGCCAGTTGAGCGACAGCGGCACGGCGATTTTTCTGATGCACGGCAATCGCGACTTCCTGCTCGGCAAGGCCTTCTGCAAAGCAGCCGGCTGCACGCTGTTGAAGGACCCGAGTGTCGTGCAGTTTTACGGCGAGCCGGTGCTGCTGATGCACGGTGACAGCCTGTGCACCCGCGACGTGGGCTACATGAAGCTGCGGCGCTACCTGCGCAACCCGATCACCTTGTTCATCCTGCGCCACCTGCCACTGAGCACCCGCCACAAACTGGCGCGCAAGCTGCGCAGCGAAAGCCGCGCGCAGGTGCGGATGAAGGCCAATGACATCGTCGATGTCACGCCGGAAGAGATTCCGCGGATCATGCAGCACTACGGGGTGAAAACCCTGATTCACGGCCACACCCATCGTCCGGCGATCCACAAGCTGCAGCTCGGCGAGCAGGCGGCGAAACGGATTGTGCTGGGGGATTGGGATCGTCAGGGTTGGGCGTTGCAGGTGGATGAGAACGGGTTTGCCCTGGCGCCGTTCGACTTCGCCCCGCCGCCAGCCCTGCCCGCTCCCGCAATCTAAAAGCCAGGATCAAAAGATCGCAGCCTTCGGCAGCTCCTACAGGGAAACGCATTCCAATGTAGGAGCTGCCGAAGGCTGCGATCTTTTAGCAATCACCGCACAATCAATGTCCGGACGCCGCCGGCCCGGCCTTCGCCGCAAACGGCGGTTTCGCCAGCCACACAATCAGAATCAGCCCCATGAACCCCCAGCCCAGCAACGTGAAGTAATCCACGGTGGAAAGCATGTACGCCTGGCTGGTGAGGATCTGATCCATCTGCGCGTACGCCGATTGGCTCGCGCCGCCCAAATGATTCAAGGTCTCGCGGGTAGCCGGCTCGAAGGTACTGATGCTTTCGCTCATGTACGCATGATGCTGATCGGCGCGGCGGATCCAGATCCACGTGGTCAACGATGCCGCAAAGCTGCCGCCCAAGGTGCGCAGGAAGGTCGCCAGGCCTGCGCCGTCGGCGATCTGGCTCGGTGGCAGGTCGGACATCAGAATGCTCAGGGTCGGCATGAAGAACAGCGCCACGCCGATACCCATGAACAGCTGCACCAGCGCGATGTGCTGGAAGTCCACCTCGTTGGTGAACTCGGCGCGCATGAAGCAGCTCAGGCCAATCGCGAGGAACGCCAGACCGGCCAGCAGGCGCAGGTCGAACTTGTTCGCGTACTTGCCGACAAACGGCGACAACAACACCGGCAGAATCCCGATCGGCGCCACCGCCAGACCGGCCCAGGTCGCGGTGTAACCCATCTGGGTTTGCAGCCACTGCGGCAGGATCAGGTTGATGCCGAAGAAACCGGCGTATCCAAGGACCAGCACCAGCGTACCGATGCGGAAGTTGCGGTAGGCGAACAGGCGCAGATTCACCACCGGATGCTGGTCGGTCATTTCCCAGATGACGAACACCGCCAGCGCGATCACCGAAATCGCCGCGCCGATGATGATGAAGTTCGACTCGAACCAGTCCAGGTCATTGCCCTTGTCGAGGATCACCTGCAACGCGCCGACGCCGATGATCAACGTGATCAGGCCGACGTAGTCCATCGGTTGGCGACTGGTTTCCACCGGGCGTTTGGCCAGTTGCGAGCGCACCACCATCACCGCAAAGATGCCGATCGGTACGTTGATGAAGAAGATCCACGGCCAGCTGTAGCTGTCGGTAATCCAGCCACCAAGAATCGGACCTGCAATCGGTGCGACCACCGTGACCATCGCCAGCAACGCCAGGGCCATACCGCGCCTCGCGGGGGGATAGACCGCAATCAACAGGGTTTGCGTCATCGGGTACAGCGGCCCGGCCACCAGGCCTTGCAGCACGCGGAAGCCGATCAGTTCCGGCATCGAGGTGGAGATACCGCAGAGGAACGAGGCCAGCACGAACAGAATGGTGGCCCAGAGAAACAGCTTCACCTCGCCGAAACGCCGACTGAGCCAACCGGTCAGCGGCAGCGCGATGGCGTTGCTCACGGCAAACGAGGTGATCACCCAGGTGCCCTGCTCCGAACTCACCCCGAGGTTGCCGGAAATTGTCGGCAACGCCACGTTGGCGATAGTGGTGTCGAGCACTTGCATGAACGTCGCCAGCGACAGGCCGATGGTGCTGAGCAACAGGCTGGGCGGCGTGAAAGAGGCGTTATTGCTCATTGTGAATCCTATGAAACCGGGTTGACGCTATGGGAGCGCGCTTTTTGTGGCGAGGGAGCTTGCTCCCGCTCGGCTGCGAAGCAGTCGCAAAGCTATTGGGGCCGCTTCGCGCCCCAGCGGGAGCAAGCTCCCTCGCCACAAAAGCCCGCACCTGAAGGGTGTGATCTCAGCGTTGCGCGGTCTTGCTCACCGCAGCGCTGTTGTCGTGGATCAGCTGCGCAATCATCGCGTCGGCTTCGGCCAGTTGGCGGTCGTAGACGTTGGTGCTGAACGAGGCCTTTTGCGGCGGTTGCTGGGCCAGCACCGGACCGCTCTGGTCATGCAGGTTCACTTCAACGTTGGTCGACAGACCGACCCGCAGCGGATGCTTGGCCAGCTCTTCGGCGTTGATGTGAATCCGCACTGGCACACGCTGGACGATCTTGATCCAGTTACCGGTGGCGTTCTGCGCCGGCAACAGAGCAAACGCGCTGCCGGTACCGGCGCCGAGGCTGTCGACGGTGCCGCTGTATTTCACGCTGCTGCCATAGATGTCGGACTCGATGTCCACCGGCTGGCCGATGCGCATGTCACGCAGTTGGGTTTCCTTGAAGTTGGCGTCGATCCACAGTTGATCCAGCGGAATCACCGCCATCAATGCCGTACCCGGCTGCACACGCTGACCGAGTTGCACGGTGCGCTTGGCGACATAACCGGTGACCGGCGCGATCAGGGTGCTGCGGGCATTGGTCAGGTACGCCTGACGCAGATCCGCTGCGGCGGACATCACGTCCGGGTGCGACGAAACCACGGTGTCATCGACCAGCGCGCTGGTGGTTTTCAGTTGCTGCCTGGCGTTGGCCAGGGCGTTTTGCGCCGAGGTCAGATCGTCGCGGGCGTGGGACAGTTCTTCCTGGGAAATCGCCCCGCCAGCGGCGAGGTTTTTCCGGCGGTTGTAGTTGTCCTGAGCCTTCTGCACTTCAGCCTGTTGCGCGTTGACCTGGGCTTTCATGCCATCGACGTTGCTGTACAGGCCGCGCACCTGACGCACGGTACGCGCCAGTTTCGCCTGAGCACTTTGCAGGCCGACTTCGGCGTCGTTCGGGTCGAAGTTGATCAGCACCTGACCTTCGTGAACCAGATCGCCGTCGTCGGCGCCGATGCTGACCACGGTGCCGGTGACCAACGGGGTGATTTCCACAACGTTGCCGTTGACGTAGGCGTCGTCGGTGCTTTCATTGAAGCGCCCGATGAATTCGTGATACGCCCAGACGCCGGCGCCGGCGAGCAGGACCACAACGGCCAGCACCAGCAGCATCACTTTGCGCTTGCGCGGATTGCCGGTGTCGGGGGTGTTGGCTTGAGTTTGGGTGTTTTCGGCAGTGGCCATGACAAATACCTGAATTAGTTGTGCGACGTGGCTGGGGTGGCGTTGGCTGCGGTCAGGGTTTCACCCTGAAAGCCGCCGCCCAGCGCTTGCATCAGTTGAATCGACAGGTCGATCTGCTCGGCATTGAGGTTGGCCAGCTGACGCTGGGCCTGCAGCAATTGCTGCTCGATGCTGAGCACGTCCAGGTAGTTGCCGATGCCGGAACCGTAACGCTGGACGACGGTGTTGTAAGAATCCTGAGCAATCTCGGTGGCGTGTTGCTGCGCGCCGATCTGCCGGCCGATGTCACGCAACTGGTTGATCGTGTCGCTGACATCACCGAGGGCTTTCACCAGACTTTTGTTGTACTGCGCCACCGCCAGATCGTAATCGGCGTCGCGCGCATCGAGGTTGGCGCGCAGGCGCCCGCCGTCGAAAATCGGCACCGAAATGGTCGGGGCGATGCTGAAGAAACGACTGGCCGACCCGAACATCGCGTCACCCAACAAGGATTCGGCACCGGCCGAAGCCGTGAGGTTCAAGTTGGGATAGAAGCGGGTTTTCGCCGAGTCGATGTCTTTGCTCGCCGCCTCTACGCGCCAGCGCGCAGCGACCAGATCCGGACGCCGACCGAGCAGTTCCGCCGGCAACACCGAAGGCACCGCCACGGCGCTGGCTTGCAGAACTTTCGGTCGAGCAATTTCGTTGCCGCGATCCGGGCCTTTGCCGAGCAGTACGGCCAGGGCGATTTTCGCGCTGTTCAGACGTTTTTCAGCGTCGATCAGGCTGGCTTCGGAACTGGCCTCAAGACTTTGGGTTTGCTGGAACTGGTACTGGCTGTCGATCCCCGCACTCAGGCGGCGCTGGCTCAGATCGAGCATCTGTTTGGTGCGCTTGAGGTCGTCGTTGGCCAAGTCGTAGACGATATGCGCCTGACCCAGATCGCTGTAGGCCCGGGCCACATCGGCGGCGAGGGTCAACTGCGCAGCCTGGCGGTCGACTTCGGCAGCGCGAGCCTGACCGAGTGCAGCTTCCCAGGCATCACGCTGGCCGCCCCACAGGTCGAAGTTGTAATTGAAACCGGCGCTGACGTTACGCACGGTCGCGTAGGCATCGCCCTGCCCGCGCGGGTCCTGATCCTTGGCCAGACGCGAACGGCTGATGCCGGCGCTGGCGTCGAGGGTCGGATAACGCTCGGCATCGGCGGCATAGGCGGCGGCGCTGGCCTGATGCGCGCGCGCTTCGGCAATCTGCATATCCGGGCTGTCGTGCAGCGCTTCGCGGATCAGCCCGTCGAGCTGCGGGTCGCCAAGGCTGGTCCACCAGTCGCTTTTCGGCCACGCGGCCGGCGACAGGGTCACGCCGTTGAGCGACTGGCCGACTTTCAGGCTTTTCGCGTCGAGGTTTTTGCCCTGTGTGTCGAGGCCGCTGTAATTGGCGCAGCCGGCGAGGATCATCGCCGACAGCACCAGGGTCAGGCTGGTGCGCAAGGTTTTACCGCTCATTGTGTTCACCTAACCGCTGGATAGTGATCGGGTCACCGGCTGCCAGCAGGATTTTCTTGAGGATGTATTCCAGGGTCTTCAACTCGTCCGTGGTGACGGCGCCGGCCAGTTCATTCATTGCATCGGCGCCGATGTGCGGCAGGCGATCGGCCAGTTGCTGGCCCTGTTCGGTGAGCTTGAGCTGCACCTGACGGCGATCGCCTTCGCTGCGTTGGCGAGCCAGAAAACCTTTCTGCTCCAGACGATCGAGCATGCGTGTCATCGAACCGCTGTCCAGCGACAAATGCCGGCACAGCTCGGCCGGGGTGTCGACGCCGAACTGGGCCATGATGATCAACACCTTGAACTGCGCGGCGGTGATGCCGTGGGGTTCCATGTGGGTGTCGATGATCCGGTCCTTGAGCAGCGCGGCACGGCCGAGCAACAGGCCGAGATGGCAATGTTTGAATTCGTCCGGGGTGAAATGCTTCATGTGCTCACCTAATAACTGCCTAGGCAGTGAATGTATGTCGAGATGTTACTGCCTAGGCAGCGAATGTCAACGTAATAGTTAGGTTGCTTTGTAATTAGTTGACCAGTGGAGTGGGTTTTTGTGTTGCCCGCACTGACGCTTTCGCGAGCAGGCTCGCTCCCACAGGGTCATGCGTCAGCCAGACAATATTGGCAAGGACCCAAAACCTGTGGGAGCGAGCCTGCTCGCGAAGGCAGCGACTCGGTGTAACGTCGATCAGGATTTGTCGGAAGGATGCACAGCCGGCGGTTGAAGGGGATGCACTTCGCGCCCGCGCAAGGCCGTCAGCGCATAACCACAGGCACGCTTGATCACCGCATACATGCTGTGCCATCCCGGCGGTGCCGGTTCGATGGCGGCATGCAGCGCCCGGGCGAAATCGAGCATGCTCGAACGCCCGCGATTCATCGCCCCTTCAAGGGCTGCTTCGAGGCTGTGGGCGACGGCACTCGAGCAGTTGCGGCTGGTGAGGTTGTACGTGCTGTTCTGTCGATACTCAGCCCAGAACGCCTGCAACCGCCGGGCGTCGTAGTGAGCAAAACTGACCTGAACCGAAGACGGACACCAGTCCGCCACCTCACCCGCATAGTCCGGCAGAAACCGCCCGGCCACATCGTTGTTCGGCGTCGCCCGCAGCAAGCGCACGAAATCCCCCGCCGAACGATCGATGTCGTCCAGCGGGTAATGGCTGATGTAAATCTCCGGGCCACATTCCAGTGCCGCGTGGCCGGCCGAGATCACGCCGTTGATATCGACTGCGGCGATATAGCGATTGAGCAGACGGTTGCGCACCAGAGTGTCATCGACGGTGCCGCTGGGGGTCCAGACATGAATGACCAATGCGTTGCTGCTGGCCGGCGCACTGAGCGCAACAGGGTTTGTCAGCGGCGGCAGGTGCCTGAAGCGCACGGCTTGGCGCAACAACGCACAGCCCGAGAGAAACAGGCTCATGCCGATGCAGAACGGCACCGTGCCCTTGTATAGCGTCGGATACGGCTCAAGGATAAACACGCCAAAGCCGAGTTCGAACAACCCGGCCAGCAGCGACACTTGCCAGCCGACAAAGCGCACCACCACCGCAGCCGCCAGCCTGAAGACCCCATCAACGATGAAAGCCCCGCCAAACAGCACCGCCAGAATCAGCCCGGCAGCATGTTGCCGGTCAACGATCAGCAGCCCCAGCAAGAGAAACGCCAGACCTCGCGCTTTACGCAGGGCCGCAGCGGTCCCGGTTTGCGGGGCTGGCACCAGCAGCAGGATCAGCGCTTCGAGCAACAACAGATAGCCGAAGAGATGCAGCGGGAAATACAAAACGCCATCCAGCGCATCGATGAAGATCGCCACCCCGGCCGCGCCCCAGACGATGCCGGTCAGCGCCAGTGCTGACCAGCGTTTGCGGACAAAGTCGTTACCGAGCAGGACCATACTCAAGCGAACCATAGGCGCAACCGGCAAGGTTTTGAGGGTTCGGTGAGTCTAATACATCCTTGAAAAACCGGATCGCAGCGTCACGACCCGGCTATTGGCCACGTTCTCAGAAATCGCGCTTGTAGAAGATATCCAGCGAACTGGCGACACCGCTGGCGGCTTCGACATAAACCTTCTTGCTCAGCTTGTAACGCAGCGCGATGGTGTTGGCTGGCTCGAACACGCCAACGCCATAACGCAGGCTGAGTTTCTCGGAGATATTGCCGCTGGCGACCACGCTGGTGGTGTTGCCACTACCCTGGGTGTCGAGCTGGAAGTCCTGAATCCCCAGGTCTTTGGCCAGGCCACTGGTGACCCCGGAACTGCCCATCAAACCCAGGCCCAATGCTGCTTGCGCGAGCATGTTGTTGTCTTCGCCGTTGGTGCTCAACGGACGCCCCAATACCAGGTAGGACAAGGCCTGCTCCTGACTCATCGCCGGTTCGGAGAAGATTTGCGTGGTCGGCTGTTCGGCACTGCCGCTCAGGCGAATACCGGCGATCACGTCGTCGGTCTGGCGGATCGCTTCGATGTCCAGATACGGCTGATCGATCGGGCCGGCAAACAGCAGCCGCGCACGACGCACGTTCAGGCGCTGGCCATACGCGCGGTAACGGCCGTCGTTGAGCCACAGCTCGCCACGAGTGTCCATATTGTCGCCGATGTGCACGTGACCTTGCAGGTTGGCGGTCAGGCCGAACCCGGCGAAGCTCAGTTTGTCTTCGCCGACCACCACGTCGATGTCCATTTTCATCGCCATCGGTGGTTTGCCCTCTTCGGTCTGCGCGCCGACGATGATCGTGTCGTCGGACACTTTCACCGTTGACGGCGGCAGTTCACGCACGGTGATTTCGCCTCGCGGCACCAGCACCTTGCCGGCAATCTTCAGCTCATCGCCGGCCATGGAAATCTTCAGGTCCGGTGCCACTTCGAGCTTGGCGTACGGTTCGACGGTGACCGGCAATTGCGTGCCCTTGAGCGCCACATCGACTATTAGCGCCTGACCCCAAGCGACATTGCCGTTGAGGCTGCCCTGGCCGGTCTTGCCGCTGTTCCAGCCACCATCAAGACGCACGGATTCGCCGGCGATCACCGCTTGCAGTTGCAGGTTCTTGAGTTCCATCGGCAGCTCGGCGCCGGAGACTTCGCCATCACTGAGCTTCACCGTGCCGTTGACCAGCGGCGCCAGCAACCCGCCGGAAATCGTCCCGCTGCCGTTCAGGCGCCCGGTGAGTTTTTCGACCATCGGCACAAACGGTCGCGCCACCGACAGGTCAAGTCCGCTGAGACGGAACGAACCACTCAGCGGTTTGTTTTTCGGCAGCGGATTGAGCTGCGCCTGCACCATCAATTCGCCGAGCTTGCCGCCGACGAAGTTGAGTTCGGTATCAACACGCTTCGGCGTGAGTTTGCTGGTGAGTTTCAGCGTCTGGTACGGGAAGTCCAGCCACTGATCTTTTTCCTTCATGCGCAAAGTGCCGCCGCTGGCGTCGATGCTGACCACGCCGTTCGGGCCGCTGGCCGGCATATCCAGTTGCAGGTCGGCGTTGAGCTTGCCCTGCCAGGCGAAGTCTTTCGGTAGCCATTGTGCGAGGCTTTCAATCGGGAACTGCTTGAGGTGGTAGCGCAGTTTCGGCTCCGGCAGCAGGCGCTGATCTTCACCGCACAGACTGGCATTGCCGGACATCCAGCAATGCGCGCCGAAGTTGATCTTGCCGTCGGCGAGGCGTTCGAGTTTGGCCGGGCTCTGCAGTTTCCAATCCTGGCCGCCGGCCTGAATATCGCCGCTGGCCAAACGACCGCGCCAGTTGCCCTTGTCCAGATTGCCGTCCAGACCGAGGGCCAGTTTCAGCTTCGGCCCGAGCAGGTCGAGGTTGAGTTTCTGGCTCTTGATGTCGCCCTGCGCGCTGGCGGTCAACACGCCGAGGTTGGTGTCGCCGGCCTGAATGCCGCTGCCCTTCAGATCGATCTTCGCCCGTTGCGCACTGTCGAGCGTGGCATCGAGGTTGAGACTTTGCAGGCGATTGTCCTGAAACGCCAGTTGCGAACCTTGCAGGCCGAGTTTGCCTTGCGGTGCTTTTAGCGTACCGCCAACGTTGACCTGACCCGTGACCTGCCCGCGCAGCTGCGGCCAGAGCTGGGCCAGACGCGTCAATTTGATGTCGATCTGCCCGGTGAGCTTCTGTTGCAGGCTGCCCTTGCCGCTGATGCTGTTGTCGCCGAGGCGAATTTGCAGGGCGTTGAGGTTCCATTGCTCACCGGCACCGTCAGCCTTGGCTTGCAGGATCGCCGGTTGGCCGCGCAGTTTGCCTTTCAGATCGAGGTCGGCGGTCAGGCTCAAGCGCTCGTTCTTCATTTCGCCTTTGCTTTTCAGTGGCCCGGCCAAGGTGCCCGGCAGCTCCGCAAGCCAGTACGCCGGGTTCAGCGCAGAGAGATCCAGCGCGGTGTCCCAGGCGATGCCATCGGCGAACTGCACGTTGACATGACCTTCGGCCTTGCCCTGCCCGGCCTGCATTTGCAGTTGCGGCAAGGCGATCTGCTTCAGGTTGCCGCTGAACGGACTGCTCAGGCTGAACGCCCCCGCCGGGCCATAGAGGTCGGCGGCGAAGTTACCGAGGTACTGACCGTCGGTGTAGGAGACTTCGCCGGTGAAGGTACGCAAGGCGACTTGCGGCTCGTCGATTTCGTTATACAGCCGATGCCACGGGAAATCCTGCCAGTTGATGTTGGCCTGAGCCGTGAGGCCTTTGCTCCAGTCAACGCTGCCGGTGAGCTTCAGGCTTTGCTTGTCGTTGGCACTCAGGTCGAGGCCGGCGATCTGCGCGCCGCTGGCATCGACCTTGCCTTGGAGCAGCAACGCCACCGGGCCTTTATCGGCGGGCAGCGTGGCATTGCCGTTTAACTGGTAACCGTTTTTCAGATCGCCTTCGCCGGTCAGTACCAGTTGATTGAGCTGCAGGGTGTCCGGCAAATCGGCGCTGGGTTTGAACGCCTCGGAGGTGATGCGCACCTTGGCCGGCAGATTTTCCGCCAGAGGTTGCAGCTCGCCGCTCAACTGGCCGTCGAGGTAACCGTGGCTGTCGGCGTGCAGGTTGAGGGTTTTCAGCAGATCGCCGTCGACTTTCAACGCCAGCGTCCAGGGGCCAGTGCCTGGGGACGGCAGGCTCAGGTCACCGGCGATATTCAGCGGCCAGTTGCCGGTCGGTTGCAGCAGGCCGGAGAGGTTCAGGCTGAGATCGTCGCGCTGCAGTTTCACGCTGTCGATCTGCAGGCCCTGGGCGGTCCAGTGCGCCGCCAGTTGCAGGCCCTTGAGTTGCTCGCTGCCGTTGAACAGCAGGCTGCCGACTTGTACGTCGCCGAGTTCGATGGCTAGCGGCAATTGCAGATCCGGCAGTTTGATCGGGCCGCTCTCGGTGGTTTCCTCACTCGGCGGGAATTGCAGGATCACCTGATCCGCCTTGAGCTGTTCGATGCACAAAGTCATGCGGATCAGGCACAGCGGCGACCAGGCGAAGATCGCCTGGTTCAGTTCGACCCGGCTGCTGCCCTGCTGCCATAGCAGATGATCGGCGCTCCATTGGCCACCGAGACGGCCCTGGAAATTCTCCACGCTCAAACCCGGCACCAGGCTCAGCGCCCAACGGCTGCCGGCCTGCGTCCCGAGTACCGCGCTGATGCTCAGTACAATCAACAGCACCAGCGCCAACAACGCAAACGCCGATATTTTCAAACCACGCTTCACAGCTCAGGCCCCATGGAAAAGTGCAGCCGGATGCCGCCGTCGTCGTCCAGCGCGTGGGCCAGGTCGAGGCGGATCGGCCCCACCGGCGAGACCCAGCGCACACCGATACCGACCCCGGTCTTGAGGTTCGGCAGTTCGAGTTTGTTGAAGGAGTTGCCCTGGTCGACGAAGGTCGCGACCCGCCATTTCTCGGCAATCGAATATTGGTACTCGACGCTGCCGGCGACCATGTAGCGGCCGCCGATGCGGTCGCCCTTGGAGTTTTCCGGAGACAGACTCTGGTAGTCGTAACCGCGCACGCTCTGATCGCCACCGGCGAAGAAACGCAGTGACGGCGGTACCGAGTTGTAACCGTTGGTGGCGCTGCCGCCGACCTGCACCCGACCGAGGAAGCGGTGGTTGTCGAACACCGTGGTCAGGCCTTTGATCAACGCTGTGCCATATAAGAGGTTGTTGTCCGAACCGAGGCCCTCCTTCGCCACCTTGCTTTCAAAGGTCAGGCGATAGCCGTTGTGCGGGTCGATGCGGTTGTCGCTTTTCAGGTACGAGTAACTGATGCCGGGCATCAGCAAGGTACTCAGGCCGGAGTCGTCGCCGAGTTCATATTCTTCGCGCTGCCATTTCAGCGAGATCACTCGCTGCCAGCCGCTGGGCAACTTGCTGTGCCATTCCGGGCCAAACGTCAGCAGCTTGCTCAGGGTGTCCGAGCCGTCGATGTCTTCGTATTGATAACCACCGGCCCAGCGCAGTTTGTCGGTCAGCGGCGGGTCGAGCGGGATGTCATAGAACAATCCGACGTTCTGCCGTGGCGCCGACAACTCGGCTTCCCAGCCGTAACTGTCGCCCTGCGGGTTGACCCAGTGGCGCGTCCAGTTGGCCTTGATCCGCGGGCCGACGTCGGTCGAATAACCGAGGCCCAGGCCCATGGTCCGTGGTTTGCGCGTGTCGAGTTTGACGTCGACCGGAATCACATCGTTTTTCGCCGCCGTCGGCGCAGCATCGACGCGCACACCTTCGAAATAGCCGCTCGATTGCAGGTCGCGGTTGAGTTCGGCGATCAGCTCGGAGTCATACGGATCGCCGGCCTTGAACGGCACCATGCGTTGCAGCAGGTCTTCGTCGAACGGCGTATCGCCCTCGAAACTGACTTTGCCCAGCGCATAACGCGGGCCGCTGTCGTAGATCAATTCAACGTCGGCCACCCCGGCACGCGGGTCGACCAAAAGTTTCTGGCTGGTGAAATGGCCACTGAAAAAGCCGAAGCGCGAGGCCTGGTTCTGGATCAGGCGTTTGGCGTCTTCATAACGCCCATGGTTGAGCACGGCGCCGGACTTGAGCGTGTCACTGCTCGGCACACGAAAGGATTTGAGGGAGGCGGCAGGGCCATCGACGCGGATGGTTACATTGCGCAGACGAATCGGTTCGCCGGGATCAATGTTCAGCACCAGGCGCGGTTTTTCGCCGCCCTTCACGTCACTGTCGATCTGCGGCTGGTAATAACCCAAGGCCTGCGCGGCTTTGCGCGCCTGCTCCTCGGCCCCGCGACTGAAGCGCAGCAAGGCTTGTTCGTCACGATCGCCGAGGCTGCCGATATAGCCTTCTATATTGGCCTTGAGTTCGTCGTTGGACGGTTTGATCCGCACGTCCAATTCACTTTGCGCCAGCGCCGCGCAGCTGGTTAACAGCATGAGCACGCCACTGGTAAATCTTCCTGGAAACTTCATAGGCGCGGATGCTATCACGGGCTTGGGAGCGTGATAGAACAGGAAATTTCCTGAAAAGTTCTATGGCTAAGCCGTTGCAGTTTGTAACACCTGCGGATTGGCGTGGAAAAACACGTGTTCGCGCACCGGGCCGACGGCCACTTCGCCGATCTCTTCGTAGCCCTGGCGTTTATAGAATTCCAGGTAACGCGGGTTGCCGGTGTCGAGCACCACGCCTTGCGAGGTTTCATCCACCGCGCACCAGTTGTGCACCGCCGTCAGCAACTGCTCGCCGAAGTGTTTGCCTTGAAACTGCGGATGAATCCCCAGCAGCGGCAGCATGTGCACCGAGTCGCTGGGCACGCAGGCGACCACGGCATCGTGGTATTCCAGATAGCGCCGGGTGCAACGAAATCCGGTGCTGAGCACCATGCGCAGGCGCCACGCCCAGCTCTCGGTGATGCCCAGGCGACGCTGCGGCGGTGCGATCAGGGCGATGCCGATCAGCCGGTCGTTGACCAGCAGGCCGATGGCCGGCTGATCCTGCAGAAAATGCTGTTTGACCAGTTCGCGCACCGTGGCCCGCACGCGCTGCTCGTAACCCGGCCGCTCGGCCTCGAACAGGTAACCGAAGGTCGGCTCGTGGCGATAGGCCTGATACAGCAGCGATCGGGCTTCGCGCGAGTAACCGCGGTCGAGCATGTGGATGTCGGCGATGGCGTTCTGGGTTTCAGGCATGACGGTGATTCTCCCCCGGGGCGCGGCTCAAATGACTGCGCTCTTGATGGTACGAACCTTTTGCGGGTGGCGCAGTTCCCCACAGGTATAGACCAACTCGGGATCTTCATCGACTGGGCGGCCCACATCCCACAGATGAAAATGATTTCTCCCACCCCACACTGGCCCCCATCCCACATGTCAGCTAGCATCGCCCTTTTGCCAGGACTGCCGACCATGAAGATTGTTTCCTTCAACATCAACGGACTGCGCGCCCGTCCGCATCAGCTGGCAGCGCTGATCGAAAAGCATCAGCCGGACGTGATCGGCCTGCAGGAAACCAAGGTTCACGACGACCAGTTCCCACTGGAAGAAGTGCGTGCGCTGGGCTATCACGTTTATTTCCACGGGCAGAAAGGCCATTACGGCGTCGCGCTGCTGTCGCGCAAAGAACCGATTGCGATCCACAAAGGTTTCGCCAGCGATGAAGAAGACGCGCAGCGCCGCTTTATCTGGGGCACCTTCGCCGACGCCAACGGCGTGCCGGTGACCATCATGAACGGCTACTTCCCGCAGGGCGAAAGCCGCGACCACCCGACCAAATTCCCGGCCAAGCAGCGTTTCTACAGCGACCTGCAAACCCTGCTGGAAAGTCAGTTCCACAACGAACAGCCGCTGGTGGTGATGGGCGATGTGAACATTTCCCCGGAAGACTGCGACATCGGCATCGGCCCGGACAACATGAAGCGCTGGTTGAAAACCGGCAAATGCAGCTTCCTGCCGGAAGAGCGCGAGTGGATGGCCCGCCTGAAAAACTGGGGCCTGACCGACAGCTATCGCCACTTGAACCCGGACGTGACCGACATGTTCAGCTGGTTCGACTACCGCAGCCGTGGTTTTGAAGACGAACCGAAACGCGGGCTGCGCATCGACGTGATCCTCGCCTCCCATGGCTTGCTGCCAAGGGTCAAGGATGCGGGCGTGGACTATGAACTGCGCGGGATGGAAAAGCCGTCGGATCATGCGCCGATCTGGCTTGAGTTGAGCTGATCTGTCATGTTTTGGTCATGCGCTTGACTTAATCTCCCCGGCAATCCCCTTGGCTTGATTCGGTGCCGGCATGACCCTGCGTGTTCTGTTCGCTTTTCTGTCGAGTGCATGGCTGACGGTCAGTGCCGCCACCCTGCCCATCCCTGAAAACGGCCCGGCATTGCGCATTCAGGGTTCCAACACCATTGGCGCCGATCTCGGCCCGGCGTTGGCTGAAGGTTTTCTGCAAGAGCAAGGGCTGCTCAAAGTCCACCGCGAGAACCCCGACGCCGCCAACGAACAACACGTCGTCGGCCAGACTGCCCAAGGCAAACGGGTGGTAATTGAAGTCGCCGCCCACGGTTCCAGCACCGGTTTCACCGCGCTGAAAAGTGCCAGCGCCGATCTCGCCGCCTCTTCCCGCCCGATCAAGGACAGCGAACTGCTCAGCCTGCAAGCGCTCGGCGATCTGAAAAGCGCCGCCGCCGAGCAGGTGATTGCCATCGACGGCCTGGCGATCATCCTTCACCCAGGTAACCCACTGCAGCAACTGGACACCGAGCAACTGGCGCGGATCTTCAGCGGTGAGGTGAAAACCTGGGAAGACCTCGGCGGTCGCGGCGGTGCGATTCATTTATATGCGCGGGATGATCAGTCCGGCACCTACGACACGTTCAAGGAATTGGTGTTGGGTCGGCGTGGGAAAAGTCTGAGTTCCACTGCGAAACGTTTCGAATCCAGCGAGCAATTGTCCGACGCGGTGAGCAGTGATCCGCAGGGTATCGGTTTCATCGGTCTGCCTTATGTGCGCCAGGCCAAAGCCGTGGCGATTGCCGACGGCGCATCGCAATCGATGTTGCCGCTCAATAGTCTGATTGCCACTGAGGACTATCCGCTGTCCCGGCGCCTGTTCTTTTATCTGCCGCCCGGCAACCAGAATCCGTGGGCATCGGCATTGGTGGCGTTTGCGCAAAGCCCACAGGGCCAGAAGATTGTCGCGGCCAACGGCTTCATCAGCCAGACCGTACACGCGATGACCGTCACGCCGAATGCGCTGATGCCCGAGGGTTATCAATCCCTCAGCCGCCACGCCCAGCGTCTGACGGTGAACTTCCGCTTCGAGGAAGGCAGCGCCAGCCTCGACAACAAGGCGCGGCAGGATCTGGCGCGCGTGCTCGACTATATACAGCGCCACGACAAGACCGAGCGCGCGGTGACGCTGGTGGGGTTTGGCGATGAGAAAGACGATCCGGCCCGCGCCGATCTGCTGTCGAAACTGCGGGCGATGGCGGTGCGTCGCGAACTGGTGAAGAACGGCGTGGTGATGCGCGAGGTACGCGGGTTTGGCGCGTTGATGCCGGTGGCGGCAAACAGTGCGGATGAAGGCAGGATCAAGAATCGGCGGGTTGAGGTTTGGGTGTACTGAGCCTGATGTTGATGGACTGAATGGGCTGGCCCCTTCGCGAGCAGGCTCGCTCCCACAGTGATCGCGTTCTTCCATTTGGAATGCGGTTTAATGTGGGAGCGAGCCTGCTCGCGAAGCCGGCGACGCGGTCTTAATGACCGCTGCGCAGCATTTCCTTCGGCACATACTTGCCGATCTCGAACTTGCCGATCGCCGCGCGGTGCACTTCGTCCGGGCCGTCGGCCAGGCGCAGGGTGCGTTGCATGGCGTACATGTAGGCCAGCGGGAAATCATTCGAGACCCCGGCCCCGCCGTGGATCTGGATCGCCCGGTCAATCACCCGCAGGGCCACGTTCGGTGCGACGACCTTGATCTGCGCGATCTCGCTCTTGGCCACTTTGTTGCCGACGGTGTCCATCATGTACGCCGCTTTCAGGGTCAGCAGGCGTGCCATGTCGATTTCCATGCGCGAGTCAGCGATCTTGTCGACGTTACCGCCCAGACGCGCCAGCGGTTTGCCGAACGCGGTACGGCTCACCGAACGTTTGCACATCAGTTCCAGTGCGCGTTCGGCCATGCCGATCGACCGCATGCAGTGGTGAATCCGTCCTGGGCCGAGGCGACCTTGAGCGATTTCGAAGCCGCGACCTTCGCCGAGCAGAACGTTTTCGTACGGCACGCGCACATTGTCGAACAGCACTTCAGCGTGACCGTGCGGTGCATCGTCGTAGCCGAACACCGGCAGCGGGCGGACGATTTTCACCCCGGGGGTGTCGACCGGCACGAGGATCATCGAGTGCTGCGCATGGCGCGGTGCGTCAGGGTTGCTCAGGCCCATGAAGATCACAATCTTGCAGCGCGGATCGCAGGCGCCGGAAGTCCACCATTTCTTGCCGTTGATCACCCACTCGTCGCCATCACGCACGGCGCGGGCGGCCATGTTGGTCGCGTCGGACGAGGCCACGTCCGGTTCGGTCATGGCGAACGCCGAGCGGATCTCGCCGCGCAGCAGCGGTTCGAGCCAGCGCTGTTTCTGCTCTTCGTTGGCGTAGCGCACCAGCACTTCCATGTTGCCGGTGTCCGGCGCCGAGCAGTTGAACGGCTCCGGCCCCAGCAGCGAGCGGCCCATGATTTCTGCCAGCGGTGCGTATTCAAGGTTGGTCAGCCCGGCGCCGAGTTCCGATTCCGGCAGGAACAGATTCCACAGCCCTTCAGCCTTGGCCTTGGCCTTGAGCTGTTCCATGATCGCGGTCGGCTGCCAGCGATCACCCTCGGCAACCTGCCGTTCGAACACGGCTTCGGCCGGGTAAACGTAAGTGTCCATGAACGCGGTCACGCGCTCACGCAGTTCTTGCACCTTGGGCGAATAAGCGAAATCCATGAGCAATTACCTTCTTTAGGCAGAGGTTGTTCAGATCATGCAATCGATGCTAGAACAGCGCTGATAATTTACCTAGCCTATTCTCGGCGTGTATAAACATTCATCACCGATATATGATCCGCTGATCGTCAGCCCCTAGAACAAGAGAAGCCGCGTTATGAATCTGAGTAAGGTCGACCTCAACCTTTTCATCGTCTTCGACGCGATTTACACCGAAGCCAACCTGACCCGCGCCGGGCAGATTGTCGGGATTACCCAGCCGGCGGTGTCCAATGCGCTGGCGCGGTTGCGCGAGACCTTCAACGATCCGCTGTTCGTGCGCACCGCCCAGGGCATGGTGCCGACGCCGATGGCACAGAACATCATCGGCCCGGTACGCAACGCGCTGTCGCTACTGCGGGTGTCGGTGCAGGAAAGCCGGATCTTCAACCCGGCTCAGGCGGTGAAGACTTACCGCATCAGCATGACCGACCTCACTGAGGCGGTGATTCTGCCGCCGCTGTTCCAGCGTTTGCGGCGTCTGGCGCCAACGGTGATCATCGAAAGCTTCCTGTCGAAACGCCGCGAAACCACCAAGGAACTCGCCGCCGGACGTCTGGACTTCGCCGTGGATGCACCGCTCAACACCGACCCGCAGGTGCGCCACGTCAAGCTGATGGAAGACCGTTACGTCTGTGCGATGCGCAAGGGCCACCCGCTGGCGGGCAAGGAAAAGCTCAGCCTCGACGATTACCTTTCGCTGACTCATATTCACATCTCCAGCCGCCGCAGCGGTCTGGGCTACGTCGATCTGGCGCTGGGCAAAATGGGCATTCAGCGCAAGATCGCCCTGCGCTCGCAGCATTACCTGATGGCGTCGCAGGTCATGCAGCAGACCGACATGGTGATGACGGTGCCCGAGCGCTTTGCCCGGCGTAATGACTTGCACGCGTTCAACCTGCCGGTCAATGACGTGCCGCCGCTGGAGACTCACCTGTACTGGCATGAAAGCACTGACCAGGACCCGGCCAATCGCTGGATGCGCGAGCAGATCATCGAGTTGTGCCAGCAGGTGGCGGCGCAGGAGAAGAAGCTCGACAAGCAGGTAGTTTGAGGAAAGATCAAAAGATCGCAGCCTTCGGCAGCTCCTACAATTGGAATGCATTTCCTGTAGGAGCTGCCGAAGGCTGCGATCTTTTTCTTGCTTGACGTAAACGTCAACTCGCCATTAGCTTAGCGCCAAGACCTTTTTCCGAGCGCTTTCATGAGCAGCCAGACTTACAGCATTTCCGACCTCGCCCGCGAGCTGGACATCACCACCCGGGCGATCCGCTTTTATGAAGAACAAGGCCTGCTCAGCCCTGAGCGCCGTGGCCAGGAACGCATCTATTCACCGCGCGACAAGGTCAGCCTGAAGCTGATCCTGCGCGGCAAGCGCATCGGCTTTTCGCTGGCCGAATGCCGCGAGCTGATCGAGCTCTATGACCCGTCCAGCGGTAACACCAAACAGCTCAACAGCATGCTGGCGAAAATCAGCGAACGCCGCGAACAGCTCGAGCAGCAGCTGCTCGACATCGAACAGATGAAGCTGGAACTCGACACCGCTGAAGAGCGCTGCGTGCAGGCGTTGGAGCAGACGCTCAAGGGTCAGCAGATAGCGCAGTAATTGAACGCAACATCTCCCCCTGTGGGAGCGAGCTTGCTCGCGAATGCGGAGTCCCAGGCGACAAATATGTATCTGATACACCGCTTTCGCGAGCAAGCTCGCTCCCACAAAGGGGCATCCGCAGTCTTCAGATAATTACAGGTCAATCCCATGTCCCTCCCCTCCCAAGTACGCCTGATCGAAGTCGGCCCGCGCGATGGCCTGCAGAACGAAGCCCAACCGATCAGCGTGGCTGACAAGGTGCAACTGGTCGACGCCCTGAGCGCCGCCGGTTTGGCTTACATCGAAGTCGGCAGTTTCGTCTCACCGAAATGGGTGCCGCAAATGGCCGGATCCGCCGAAGTGTTCGCGCAGATCCAGCGCAAGCCCGGTGTGACCTATGGCGCACTCGCACCGAACCTGCGCGGCTTTGAAGACGCGCTGGCTGCGGGCGTGAAAGAAGTCGCGGTGTTCGCTGCGGCGTCCGAGGCATTCTCGCAGCGCAACATCAATTGCTCGATCAGCGAAAGCCTGGCGCGCTTCGCACCGATCATGGAGGCCGCGAAACAGCACGGCGTTACCGTGCGCGGTTACGTGTCCTGTGTGCTCGGCTGCCCTTATGAAGGCGAAGTGGCGCCGGAACAAGTGGCGATGGTCGCCCGCGAGTTGTATGCGATGGGCTGCTACGAAGTGTCCCTCGGCGACACCATCGGCACCGGCACCGCCGGCGCGACCCGGCGGTTGTTCGAAGTGGTGTCGGCGCAAGTGCCACGGGAAAAACTCGCCGGGCACTTCCACGACACCTACGGCCAGGCGATGGCCAACATCTATGCCAGCCTGCTGGAAGGCATCGCGGTGTTCGACAGCTCTATCGCCGGCCTCGGCGGCTGCCCGTACGCCAAAGGCGCGAGCGGTAACGTCGCCACCGAAGACGTGGTGTACCTGCTCAACGGCTTGGGCATCGAGACCGGTATCGACCTGGACGCCCTGATTGCGGCGGGTCAGCAGATCAGCGCAGTGCTCGGTCGCCCGAGCGGTTCGCGCGTGGCCAAGGCCCGTAACGCCCAGTGAGGGCGAGGGTGTTACCGCTGTGTCCGAAACGT
This sequence comes from Pseudomonas sp. B21-051, assembly GCF_024748795.1. NCBI lineage: Bacteria > Pseudomonadati > Pseudomonadota > Gammaproteobacteria > Pseudomonadales > Pseudomonadaceae > Pseudomonas > Pseudomonas sp. B21-051. The sequence goes on along the minus strand of NZ_CP087166.1, from coordinate 2,332,338 downwards.
GGGCGGAGTCGAGTAACACGGAAACAAATTGTCTGGTTCGCCCTGAAGGAAAAATCTTTCAAAAATCACAAGCCATTGATTTAAAAAGAATTTAAAAAGTTGGCACGGCTTCTGCTATCTCTATGGCATAACAAGAATAAAAAGCAGCAAACCAATAAAAATAAGACGTACCGACTCTGACATAACAAAAACAACACGGCAGAGACGCAGCTAACAGATTTTTTTGGAGAAGGTGTGCTTTTCAGGGTGCTCTCAGGAGTGACCCGCAACCGGGCAGAGAACAATAAAACTACCTTCAGGTAGCTCCCGAATCGGTTGGATCGTTAACGAGAAAGCAAATCAGCGCTCAAAAAAATACGTTTGCTCTTGACCCCGGATGGGGGTCGCCAAAAACAGCGGTAAAGGGCCACGGTTGCCAAAAACAACAACAGACCGCCCCTCAATAATAAGAAAGAGCACGCGACGACAAAATTAAAGGGGAGCTTCGGCTCCCCTTTGTGCTTTCTGTGATTTCTGTTTTTTAAAAGATCGCAGCCTGCGGCAGCTCCTACACCGATCCCCTGTAGGAGCTGCCGCAGGCTGCGATCTTTTGATCTTCAATGCAGCGCCTTCAGCTCCTCGATACTGATCTCACGCATCCGAAACTTCTGGATCTTGCCCGTCACCGTCATCGGAAATTCTTCGACGAACTTGAAATGACGCGGCGTCTTGAAGTGCGCGATGCGCTCCTTGCACCACGCTTGCAGCTCTTGTTCGGTGGCACTGTGGCAGGGATGGAATTTGATCCAGGCGACAATCTCCTCACCGTAACGCGAGCACGGAATGCCGATCACCTGCACGTCCGCCACCGCCGGGTGGGTGAAGAAAAACTCTTCCAGCTCACGCGGATAAATATTCTCGCCACCGCGAATGATCATGTCCTTGTTGCGCCCGGCGATGTTCACGTAACCCTCATCGTTCATGCTCGCCAGATCGCCGGTGTGCATCCAGCCTGCCTCATCGATGGCTTCGGCCGTGGCTTGCGGGTTGTTCCAGTAACCGAGCATCACGCTGTAACCACGAGTGCAGAGTTCGCCGATGGTGCCGCGCGGCACCAGGTTGCCCGCCTCGTCGATGATCTTGCTTTCCAGTTGTGGCTGGGTGCGGCCGACGGTGGTCACGCGTAATTCCAGTTCATCATTTGGCCCGGTCTGCAGCGACACCGGGCTGGTTTCGGTCATGCCGTAGGCAATCTGCACTTCGCTCATGTGCATCTCGCTGATGACCCGGCGCATCACCTCGATCGGGCAGGTTGCGCCGGCCATGATCCCGGTGCGCAGGCTCGACAGCTCGAACTCGGCGCGTTGTGGCTGATCGAGCATGGCGATGAACATGGTTGGTACGCCGTACAGGCCGGTGGCCTTTTCTTCAGCGACGGTTTGCAGGGTCAACAACGGATCGAACGCGTCGTTGGGGTAGATCATGGTGCTGGCGTGGGTGATGCAGCCGAGGTTGCCCATGACCATGCCGAAGCAGTGATACAGCGGCACGGGGATCACCAGCCGGTCGCTCGGGGTCAGGCCGATGCTTTCACCGACCATGTAACCGTTGTTGAGGATGTTGTAGTGACTGAGGGTCGCGCCCTTGGGGAAACCGGTGGTGCCGGAGGTGTACTGGATGTTCACCGGTTGATCGAAGTGCAGGCTGTCGCTGCGCTCACGCAACTGTTCGGGCGGAACACTGCTCGCCAGATCGGCCAGTTGCGACCACGGCAGGAAGCCCGCCGGTGGCTGTGCGTCGAGGCTGATCACCCCGCGCAAATCCGCCAGACGTTCGCTACGCAACTGGCCGATGGATTGCTCCGCAAGTTCCGGTACCAGCCCTTGCAGCATGGCGTGGTAGTTGGAGGACTTGAACGCGCCGGCGCACACCAGCCACTGGCAACCGGACTGCTTGAGCACGTATTCCAGTTCGGAACTGCGGTAGGCCGGGTTGATGTTGACCAAGATCACGCCGATCTTCGCCGTGGCGATTTGCGTGATGCACCACTGCGCGCAGTTCGGCGCCCAGATGCCGAGCCGGTCGCCGGCCTGCAAACCCAGCGCCAGCAAGGCTCTGGCGTGAACATCCACCGCGTCGGCCAGTTGCCGCCAGGTGTAACGCAACTGCTGATGCCTTACGACCAGCGCCTCGCCGTGCGGGTGTTGCGCAACCGTCTGGTCGAACTTCTGCCCGATGGTCATCGCCAGCAAGGCCTTGTCCTGTGAGCCACGGGTGTAGCTGCGCTGCGGGTTTGCACTGGGTTGATCCATGACGACCCCTATTGTCTTTATTAGTGGGTTTACCGGGATTTAATTCCTGTGGGAGCGAGCTTGCTCGCGAAGACGCCATCTGATTCAACATCCGTGTCGACTGAGCTGACGCCTTCGCGAGCAAGCTCGCTCCCACATGGGAAAGTCCGCTTTCAATCCTGAGGTACTCTTACTCTCGCTCAAGTTGACGTTAACGTAAAGGGTGATTGACAGTCATTCGCCACAGGCTTACGTTAACGTAAAGGTGAGAGCCGTTCGACCGCCCTCCCAACCTACAAAAAAGCCAAAAGGTGACCCATGAGCTACCCATCCCTGAACTTCGCCCTCGGTGAAACCATCGACATGCTGCGCGATCAGGTTCAGTCCTTCGTCGCTGATCAGATCGCCCCACGCGCTGCGCAGATCGACCGCGACAACCAGTTCCCGGCCGACATGTGGCGCAAATTCGGGGACATGGGCTTGCTCGGCATCACCGTGCCGGAAGAGTACGGCGGCGCGGGCCTGGGTTACCTGGCGCACGTGGTGGCGATGGAAGAAATCAGCCGCGGTTCGGCCTCGGTGGCCCTGTCCTACGGCGCGCACTCCAACCTCTGCGTCAACCAGATCAACCGCAACGGCAATCACGAACAGAAAAGCCAATACCTGCCGAAGCTGATCAGCGGCGAACACGTCGGCGCCCTCGCCATGAGCGAACCCAACGCCGGTTCCGACGTGGTTTCGATGAAACTGCGCGCCGACAAGCGCGGCGACCGCTTCGTGCTCAACGGCAGCAAAACCTGGATCACCAACGGCCCTGACGCCAACACCTACGTGATCTACGCCAAAACCGACCTGGAAAAAGGCCCGCACGGCATCACCGCGTTCATCGTCGAGCGCGACTGGAAAGGCTTCAGCCGCAGCAACAAGTTCGACAAGCTCGGCATGCGCGGCTCCAACACTTGCGAGCTGTTCTTCGATGACGTCGAAGTGCCGGAAGAAAATATCCTCGGTGTGCTCAACGGCGGCGTGAAGGTGCTGATGAGTGGCCTCGATTACGAGCGCGTCGTACTGTCCGGCGGCCCGACCGGGATCATGCAGTCGTGCATGGACCTGATCGTGCCGTACATCCACGATCGAAAGCAGTTCGGCCAGAGCATCGGCGAATTCCAGCTGATCCAGGGCAAAGTCGCCGACATGTACACCCAGCTCAACGCCAGCCGCGCCTATCTTTACGCGGTGGCCCAGGCCTGCGAGCGCGGCGAAACCACGCGCAAGGACGCCGCCGGGGTGATCCTCTACACCGCCGAGCGCGCCACGCAAATGGCCCTCGACGCGATCCAGATTCTTGGCGGCAACGGCTACATCAACGAATTCCCCGCCGGACGTCTGCTGCGTGACGCCAAACTGTACGAAATCGGCGCCGGCACCAGCGAGATCCGGCGCATGCTGATCGGCCGCGAACTGTTCAACGAAACCCGCTAAACGGAGCTGCACATGGCTATCCTGCATACCCAGCTCAACCCCCGTTCAGCGGAGTTCGCCGCCAACAGCGCGGCGATGCTTGAACAGGTCGACGCCCTGCACACCCTGCTCGCCCAAGTGGCGCAGGGTGGCGGCGCGAAAGCCCAGGAACGACACACCTCGCGCGGTAAATTGCTGCCGCGTGAGCGAATCAATCGCCTGCTCGATCCGGGCTCGCCGTTTCTCGAGATCAGCCAGCTCGCCGCACACGCCGTGTATGGCGAAGACGTACCGGCCGCCGGGGTGATTGCCGGGATCGGCCGGGTCGAAGGCGTCGAGTGCATGATCGTCGCCAACGACGCGACGGTGAAAGGTGGCTCGTACTACCCGCTGACCGTGAAAAAACACCTGCGCGCGCAAACCATCGCCCAGCAGAACCGCCTGCCGTGCATCTATCTGGTGGACTCCGGCGGCGCCAACCTGCCGCGTCAGGACGAAGTGTTCCCGGATCGCGAGCACTTCGGCCGGATCTTCTTCAACCAGGCCAATATGAGCGCCATGGGCATTCCGCAGATCGCCGTGGTCATGGGCTCCTGCACCGCTGGCGGCGCGTATGTGCCGGCGATGGCGGACGAAGCGATCATGGTGCGCAATCAGGCAACGATTTTCCTCGCCGGCCCACCGCTGGTGAAAGCCGCGACCGGTGAAGTGGTCAGCGCTGAAGATCTTGGCGGTGCCGACGTGCACTGCAAGATTTCCGGGGTCGCCGATCATTACGCCGAGAGCGACGAACACGCCCTCGCCCTCGCCCGCCGCAGCGTCGCCAACCTTAACTGGCGCAAGCTCGGCGAAGTGCAGCAGCGCACGCCGATTGCGCCGCTGTACGCCAGCGACGAGTTATATGGCGTGGTTTCGGCCGACGCCAAACAGCCATTCGACGTGCGCGAAGTGATTGCGCGGCTGGTCGACGGTTCGGTGTTCGATGAGTTCAAGGCGCTGTTCGGCACCACCCTGGTCTGCGGTTTTGCGCACCTGCATGGATACCCGATCGCGATCCTCGCCAACAACGGCATCCTCTTCGCCGAAGCCGCGCAAAAAGGCGCGCACTTCATCGAACTGGCCTGCCAGCGCGGCATTCCGCTGCTGTTCCTGCAGAACATCACCGGGTTCATGGTCGGCCAGAAGTACGAGGCCGGAGGCATCGCCAAGCACGGCGCGAAACTGGTGACCGCCGTGGCCTGCGCCAAGGTGCCGAAATTCACCGTGATCATCGGCGGCAGCTTCGGCGCCGGTAACTACGGCATGTGCGGCCGCGCGTACGATCCGCGCTTCCTGTGGATGTGGCCGAATGCGCGCATCGGCGTGATGGGCGCCGAGCAGGCTGCGGGCGTGCTGGTGCAGGTCAAGCGCGAGCAGGCCGAACGCAGCGGCCAGGCCTTCAGCGCCGCGCAGGAAGCCGAGATCAAGCAACCGATCCTCGATCAGTACGAAGAGCAGGGTCATCCCTACTATTCCAGCGCACGGCTGTGGGACGACGGCGTCATCGACCCGGCGCAGACCCGTGATGTGCTGGCCCTGGCCTTGTCCGCGTCGTTGAACGCGCCTATCGAACCGAGCCGCTTCGGCGTGTTCCGGATGTGATGCTTTTTTTGTGGGAGCGAGCCTGCTCGCGAAGACGGTCTGTCAGCTCCGGATACTTCGACTGATACACCGCTTTCGCGAGCAGGCTCGCTCCCACAAGAACCGTGGAGACGGAAGAATATGAGCGACTTTAACACCCTCGAACTGCAGAGCGACCCACGGGGTTTCGCCACCCTGTGGCTCAACCGTGCGGAAAAGAACAACGCGTTCAACGCCGAAATGATCCGCGAACTGATTCTGGCGCTGGACAAGGTTGCCAGCGACGCCAGCCTGCGTTTCCTGTTGGTGCGCGGGCGTGGCAAGCATTTCAGCGCCGGCGCCGATCTGGCGTGGATGCAGCAGTCGGCCGAACTCGATTACCACACCAACCTCGACGATGCCCGCGAATTGGCGGAGCTGATGTACAACCTCGCCAAGCTGAAAATCCCGACCCTGGCTGTGGTTCAAGGCGCGGCGTTCGGCGGCGCGCTGGGGTTGATCAGTTGCTGCGACATGGCGATTGGCGCCGATGACGCGCAATTCTGTCTGTCGGAAGTGCGCATCGGCCTGGCGCCGGCGGTGATCAGTCCGTTCGTGGTGCAGGCCATCGGCGAACGTGCGGCACGTCGTTATGCCCTGACTGCCGAGCGCTTCGGTGGACAGCGTGCGCGGGAAATCGGTTTGTTGTCCGAGAGCTACCCGGCCTCCGAGCTTGATCGAGCCGTCGAGCAATGGATCGACAACCTGCTGCTCAACAGCCCTGCCGCGATGCGCGCCAGCAAAGATCTGCTGCGCGAAGTCGGCAATGGTGCGCTGACCCCGGCGCTGCGCCGCTACACCGAAAACGCCATCGCCCGGATCCGCGTCAGCCCTGAAGGTCAGGAAGGCTTGCGCGCCTTTCTGCAAAAACGTACACCGAGCTGGCAAGCCGCAACCACCACCAAGGAGCCGCGTTGATGAGCGCACCTGTTCTCACCACCCTGCTGGTGGCCAACCGTGGCGAGATCGCTTGCCGGGTCATGCGCACCGCCAAGGCGCTGGGCCTGACCACCGTCGCCGTGCACAGCGCCACTGACCGCGAAGCGCGGCATAGCCGGGAAGCGGATATCCGCGTTGATCTGGGCGGCAGTAAAGCCGCTGACAGTTATCTGCAAATCGACAAGCTGATCGCGGCGGCCAGGGCCAGCGGCGCGCAGGCGATTCACCCGGGTTACGGCTTTCTGTCGGAGAACGCCGGTTTCGCCCGTGCCATTGAACAGGCCGGGCTGATTTTCCTCGGCCCGCCCGCCTCGGCCATCGACGCGATGGGCAGCAAATCTGCAGCCAAGGCGCTGATGGAAACCGCCGGTGTGCCGCTGGTGCCGGGCTATCACGGCGAGGCGCAGGATCTCGAAACCTTCCGCGAAGCCTGCGCACGCATCGGCTATCCGGTGCTGCTCAAGGCCACGGCCGGTGGCGGCGGCAAAGGCATGAAAGTGGTCGAGGACGTCAGCCAACTGGCCGAAGCCCTGGCCTCGGCGCAACGTGAAGCGCAGTCGTCGTTCGGCGATTCGCGGATGCTGGTGGAGAAATACCTGCTCAAACCGCGTCACGTGGAAATCCAGGTGTTCGCCGACCAGCACGGCAACTGCCTGTACCTTAACGAGCGCGATTGCTCAATCCAGCGCCGGCACCAGAAGGTCGTCGAAGAAGCCCCGGCCCCGGGCCTGACTCCGGAGCTGCGCCGGGCCATGGGCGAAGCGGCTGTGCGTTCGGCGCAGGCGATCGGTTACGTCGGTGCCGGCACCGTGGAGTTTCTGCTCGATGCGCGCGGCGAATTCTTCTTCATGGAGATGAACACGCGTCTGCAGGTCGAGCATCCCGTGACCGAAGCGATCACCGGCCTCGATCTGGTGGCGTGGCAGATTCGCGTGGCGCGCGGTGAAGCGTTGCCGATTACCCAGGATCAGGTGCCGCTCAATGGCCATGCGATTGAAGTGCGGCTGTATGCCGAAGATCCGTCGAATGATTTCCTGCCCGCCACCGGACGTCTGGAGCTTTACCGTGAATCGGCCGCCGGACCGGGGCGTCGGGTCGATAGCGGCGTTGAGCAAGGCGATGAAATTTCGCCGTTCTATGACCCGATGCTCGGCAAGCTGATCGCCTGGGGCGAAGATCGCGAGCAGGCTCGCCTACGGCTGTTAAGCATGCTCGATGAGTTCGCGATTGGCGGTTTGAAGACCAACATCAACTTCCTGCGGCGGATCATTGCACATCCGGCGTTTGCCGCTGCGGAGCTGGATACCGGGTTTATTCCGCGTTATCAGGAAACGCTGCTGCCCGCTCCGGGTGAGCTGAGCGATGAGTTCTGGCAGACCGCAGCACAGGCTTTCGCGCAAAGTTTGCCGGGCGCTGTTCGGGCGGATGACCTGGGTTCGCCGTGGGCGTTGAACAGCGGGTTGCGCGCAGGGTTGCCGGCGGAAGTCACCTTGCACTTGAGCTGCGAAGGTCAGGATCGGGCGTTGACCTTGGGCAGCACCGACAACGCCAAACTGTCGGATGAAGCATTGGTCGTCGAGCACGATGGCGTACGTCGCACCTTGCGCGCCATTCGTCAGGGCGATTCGCTGTACCTGCAATGGGAAGGCGAGTTGCGGCGTATTCAGATGTTCGACCCAATCAGCGCCGTCGACGCCAGCCACAGCCATCAGGGCGGTCTGACTGCGCCTATGAACGGCAGCATCGTGCGGGTGTTGGTGGAGGCCGGTCAATCGGTCGAGGCCGGTGCGCAACTGGTGGTGCTGGAGGCGATGAAGATGGAGCACAGCATTCGCGCGCCCCATGCGGGAGTGATCAAAGCGCTGTATTGCCAGGAAGGCGAAATGGTCGGCGAAGGCAGCGCTTTGGTTGAATTGGAAGCTGTGTAAATGGGAGATCGATCCTACGCAAAGCGAGGATCGATCTGACTAGAAACGCGCCGTGGCCTGAACCACCACGCCGATGATTCGGCACTCATCGGTGAACAGGGCTTTGGGCCAGGTCGGATTGAGCGGTACCAGATAACGCTGGCCGCCCTCTTCGTCGAGCTTGCGAAAGATCGCTTCATCGCAGCCCTGCCACTGGGCGATCACCAGTTTGCCGGGCAGCGCTTCCACCTCTGGATCCACCAGGATGAGCATGCCTTCGGCGATGCTCTGGCCCGAAGGTGCGGTCATCGAGTTTCCCGTCACGGTCAGCCAGAACGCTGCGCCACGGGCGTGATAGTCCGTCAGTTCGAAGCGCTGCTTGTCATGCGTCGGGGCGTAAGCGGCGGTTGCGCTCTCGCGCGATTCGCACGGCGTGTGCCAGTCGCTGACCGGATAGCGGAAGTACGGGTTGTACTTCTGCGCCAGCGGCATCTCGTCATCGTCGGTCTCCTGCGGCTCGCGAATCACCAGTACAACTTCCAGGAAGTCCATCCCGAGTGCCTGCAATACGCGGTTCATTTCCGTGATGCCCGGCTCGCGACGTTTGTTCAGCCAATGGCCGATCCCGCCCTGGGACATGCCGACGCGCTCTCCGAGCTCTGTTTGAGTGATTTTGAGTTCACTCATTTTGGCCTTGACCAACTCAATCCATTTATCCATGTGCGGCACCTTACTTGCCCCGCCTTCGGCCGGCAAAACACATATTGTAGTATTTAAATTCTGGTCACAACTACGCATCGTACTATGCTGGAAGCACGGACTTTCAATCGAACAAGGAGTGACCCTTCACCATGAATATCAGCAGCAAAGACTTGCCCGATCTGCAAATGGACACCACGTTCACCTCGCCTCAGGGCAACGCAGCAGCGCAGCGAGCACTGGACTATTACTTGAAACCAGCTGTTTCAGAACCTGACGTGGATGAACGTTTTTTCGATGTGAAACGCCATCTCAGCGGCGAAGAAGCCCTCGTGCACGCGTCGGATCTGTTGCGCTGCGCGGCCGCCACCGCCTTCAAGGCAGCGGAAAACCTGCAGGGTGCGAGCCGCGACCTGGCATTTTCGGTGGTGCATATGGTGGATATGGCGCGAGCGATGGTCGACCATTCAATTGATGGCGAGCAGCTCTGACAGACACGGGAAACGGGCGGACAGGAAAGAATTTTCCAATCGCGCAGATAAAAACATTTGACTTGCAAATGATAATGATTATTATTGCAAGCAGCTGGTCGCGAGATCAGTCGATGGACCAGGGACCTTAGGTCGGTCTTCTGGACTATCTCCTCATCAGGCTAATCACGGTTTTTGACCCGGCTTTATGCCGGGTCTTTTTTTGCCCGTTTTTCGGGCTTATGGCTTCAGGCTAATGAAGTCTTTGGGTGCTGCAAATTCGATGGCGCGGATAATATCAAAAGAATATCGCTTGGCAAGCAAAGCCCGGCCCGATTGGAGCAAACTAATGACAATTAGCACTTGAGAATCAATCGCACAGTCTCTAAGCTGCTTGCGCGTCACGGAAGACGCCCCCCCACCGCAAGCCGCAATTTCCCTCGGTTTCACCTCAGTCTTGCGTGTAAAGTAGCTGCCATAAAAATCATATTCAGGAACCGATATGACCGTGGCCAAATCTTCGTTCGACATCAGCGCCAACTTCGACAGCGGCAACATCCAAGTCATCGACATCTCCAATCCGCTCAACCCGGTTCTGGCCATTCGCCCGGATACCCGTAGCGCTCACTTCCAGTGGTTCCACTTCAAGGCCAGCGGCCTGCATGTTCATCAGGAACACTGGTTTCGCCTGGTCAACGCCAGCCAATCCTCCTACAACAAAGCCTGGACCGGCTATCAGGCCGTCGCTTCCTACGATCACGTCAACTGGTTCCGCATTCCCACCAGTTTCGAAGGCGACAGCCTGCGCTTTTGCCTCGAAGCCGAGCAGACTCACGCCTGGTTCGCCTACTTCGAACCCTACAGCCGCGGTCGTCACGACTGGCTGATCGAGCAAGCGCTGACCAAGGCCGGCACCGAACTGCTGGCCACCGGCAAGAGCGTCGAGGGTCGTGACATTCAACTGCTGCGCAAGGGCAGCGGTGCCGAAGGCCAGCGCAAAATCTGGATCATCGCGCAACAGCACCCGGGCGAACACATGGCCGAATGGTTCATGGAAGGCGTGATCGAACGCCTGGAACGCCACGACGACCCGGTGCTGAACAAGCTGCTCGCCAGCGCCGATCTGTATCTGGTGCCGAACATGAACCCGGACGGCGCCTTCCACGGTCACCTGCGCACCAACGCCATGGGCCAGGATTTGAACCGCGCCTGGCAGAGCGCCAGTCAGGACATCAGCCCTGAAGTCCTTTTCGTACAACAGCAAATGGAAAAGTACGGCGTCGATCTGTTCCTCGACGTACACGGTGACGAGGAAATCCCCCACGTGTTCACCGCCGGTTGTGAAGGCAACCCAGGTTACACGCCGCGCATCGAGAAGCTCGAAGAGCATTTCCGCACGCACCTCAAGCACACCACCAAAGACTTCCAGACCAAATATGGCTACACCCGCGACGAACCGGGCCAGGCCAACATGACCCTGGCCTGCAACGCGGTCGGCCAGAAATACGACTGCCTGTCGCTGACCCTGGAAATGCCGTTCAAGGATCACGATGCCCATCCAAACAAGGAAACGGGCTGGTCCGGCAAGCGCTCGAAACAGTTGGGCAAGGACGTGCTGACCACCATCGCCGACATGGTCGATACCCTGCGCTGATCCCTCCCCTGCTTCACCCAAAGATCGCAGCTATGCCTGCGATCTTTTTTTTGCGCAATCAAACGCCATGACCAACAAGGTTGCAAATTAAAACCAGAATGCTTAACGTGATTCTGGTTTTAATTTGAAACCCAAAAAGGAATCAGGGCATGCAATCTCAACCTCTCAAAAGCAGCGTGGTACTGCTGTTCGCCATTGCCTGCGGTCTGGCCGTAGGCAATGTGTATTACGCGCAGCCGTTGCTGGACGCCATGGCCGAGGCCTTCGCCATGTCGCCGGCAACCATCGGCATCGTGATCACCCTGACGCAGATCGGCTACGGCATCGGTCTGGTGTTGCTGGTGCCACTCGGCGACCTGCTCAACCGACGCCGGTTGATCGTCACCCAGACCCTGCTCTCGGCCGCCGCGCTGCTGATGATCGCGCTGGCACCCAATAGCGTGTGGTTGCTGATCGGCATGACCCTGACCGGTTTGCTTGCGGTGGTGACGCAAGTGCTGGTGGCGTACGCCGCGACTCTGGCGATCCCGGCGCAACGCGGTCGGGTGGTCGGCGTAGTCACCAGCGGTATCGTCGTCGGCATTCTGCTCGCGCGCACCGTTGCCGGGGCCATGGCTGATCTGGCCGGTTGGCGTGCGATCTATCTGCTGTCGGCGGGGCTGACGCTGTTGATGGCGCTGCTGCTGTTGCGCGTATTGCCCAAGGATGAAGCCGCGCAGCCGGCGAGCCGTTACGGCGCGCTGATCGCTTCGGTGTTCCGCCTGTTCAGGCAAGAGCCGGTGCTGCGACAACGGGCGATTCTCGCGTTGCTGACCTTTGCCAGCGCCATGGTGCTGTGGACGCCGATGGTGCTACCGCTGGCCGCCCCGCCACTGTCGCTGTCGCACAGTGAAATCGGCCTGTTCGGGTTGGCAGGTGCCGCCGGTGCACTTGCCGCCGCGCGCGCCGGACATCTGGCTGATCGCGGCCTCGGCCAATGGGTCAGTGGCCTGTCGCTGCTGCTGATGCTCGCCTCGTGGCTGCCGATCGCCCTCACCCGGTCCTCGTTGTGGGCGCTGTTGCTAGGCGTGATCACCCTCGATCTGGGCTTGCAGGCCGTGCACGTCACCAGCCAGAGCATGATCTACAGCGTGCGCCCCGAAGCGCAAAGCCGCCTCACCGCCGGCTACATGCTGTTCTATTCGATCGGCAGTGCATTGGGTTCGATTACGTCGACGGCGATGTACGCCTGGGCCGGCTGGACCGGCGTGTGTCTGCTTGGTGCCGCTATCAACGCAGTGGCGCTGGGTTATTGGTGGCTGACTCTGAAAAGTGGCGCACCGCAGCGGTGCGCCACACAGACGGGTTAATCGCGACCGCGACCGCGCAACATGCTGTCGAGCACCTCGTCGCGACGCACCCAACCATGGAACAGCGCCGCCGCCAGGTGCAACAGCACAGTCAGGAACAACAGGTACGCCAGATAGCCATGCGCCTTGCGCAGCAGGGCAAACACTTGCGCATCGGCCGGCAGGATCGACGGCAATTGCAGGGCATTGCTGAGCATCACCGGCTCCCCCGACGCACTGATCATCGCCCAACCGAGCAGCGGCAGCACCAGCATCAATGCGTACAACAACACATGCGAAGCCTTGGCCGCCATCACCTGCCAGCCCGGCAGATCGACCGGCAGCGGCGGCTGTCGAGTGGAAAACCGCACCAACAGACGCACGACCACCAGCAGCAGAATCGCAATCCCCAGCGGTTTGTGCAGATGAATCAGCCACTCATGCCGCTGTGAAACCGAAGTGACCATGCCGGCGCCAATGAACAACATGGCGATGATCATCAGCGCCATCAGCCAATGCAGCAGCCGCGCCAACAGCGCGAAATGAGTCGGTTGCGTGCTCATGGGCGAGCCTCCTGTCTGGCGGCGGGCAATTGGCTGACTTCACTGGTGCGCCGCAGATAGGAGTCGGCGTAACCGGCGGAACGCGCGGCGAGCAGCGGGTCGTCGGAACCTTCGATACCGGCCGGCAGTACCAGCGGATCGTAGTTGATGTCGCGGCATTCGCCGCTGAGCTGCGGCTGGGTCTTCTCCAGCACCAGCGTGCCGGCGTTGATTACCTTGCGACCCTCGGGCCAGGTTTTGCTGGCATCGTTCACCGGATCACCGGGGTTGGCCAAGGTGATGTTCAACTGCCAGCGCAACGGTCCCTCGGCCAGGCGCTGCACCAGATCCTTCTCGAGAAAATCCGCGCCCTCCGGCGCCGGGGCTCCGGCGGCATCACGCGCCAGTGGCGTGACACTCCAGCGCACTGCCTGCTTCTGCCCACTGGCGTTGACCAGATAGAAAGCATTCACGCTGTTGTAGGTTTCAGTGGCATAGCTGGCCGACGGTTTGGCGGTCTTCACCCACGTCAGAAACGGCACGGCTTCCGGGTGCGCGGCGAAGAATGCCGGCACTTTCGACGGATCCGGTTTGCCCGTGGCCGGGTCCGGCGACTGCGCCTGCTGCAATTGATAGAACGCCTCGGGAGTGCCGACCGGAAACACCGGCATGCTGTTCATCCCGGTGCGCCATTGCTGACCGTTGGCCTGGGTGAAACGCAGCGCCAGACTGCGGATCGGCACACTGCTGTCCGGGGCGTAGGGATTCCCCGCCGGCAATGCAAAACGCCCGACCACCGGGGTCTGCGCCTCATTGAACACCTGCGCCGAAGAGAACGCCCGCGCCTCGCCACTGCTCTCGAAATGCCCGATCACGCACACGCCCTTGGCATGGTTGCGCCGGAACCCGGGATGCACGCCGTTGTTTTTCTCCAGCACATCGACCAGCGCCTTGGGCGTCAGACGTTGTGGGTCAAGGTTACCGTGCACGTAGGCAAACGCCCCGGCCACTGCGGCAACCACCACGGCAATCGCCGTCAGGCGCAACACTGTGCTCGCGGTACTCAAGGGCGGGCGCGGCGGCCTGCCCGGCGGTGAAGTGCGATCAACCATGAATAACTCCAGGGCCATCGGCCACAAGTAGGAAGAATCAGCAAGACGCACCCCGTCGGGATTTATTCCATGGCCCGGTATTTATTTTTCCGAACGTGGAATAACCTCGAACGGCAGACGTCTCCCTAGTCCACAGCGTAGTGACTAGCAGAAATTCATGAGCGAATTCGACGAACAGTTGAGAGAAATCATTCCCAGATTGCGCCGCTTTGCCGTGTCGTTGACCCGCAACAGCAGCAGCGCCGACGATCTGGTGCAGGCCAGCCTCGAGCGGGCCCTGTCCGGCTGGGGTGCGAAACGCGCCGAAGGTGACGTGCGCGCGTGGCTGTTCGCGATCCTCTATCGGCAGTTTCTCGACGCCCACCGACGCTCCCGTCGTTATGCGCGGATGCTCGAATTCTTCACCGGTCGCGACGACGCCGAACCCTCGACCGAGCGCACCGTGATCGCCCAATCGACCCTGCAAGCCTTCGATCGCCTGCCCACCGAGCAACGCGCGCTGTTGCTGATGGTCTCGGTCGAAGGCCTGAGCTACAAGGAAGTCGCCGAAATTCTGGACGTCCCCACCGGCACCGTGATGTCGCGCCTGTCCCGCGCCCGCCAGGCCTTGCGCCAACTCAGCGACGGCGAAATCAGCAGCCCTTCTTTGCGGATACTCAAATGATCAGCATGCCCCCCAGCGAGCGCGACCTGCACGCGTACGTCGATCACCAACTCAACGAAGCCGACCGGCGTCTGGTCGACACCTGGCTGGCCACTCACCCGGAAGCCGCCGCGCAGGTGCGCGCCTGGCAGCACGACGCCCAGTTGTTGCGCGCAGCCTTGGGTGGTGCGTTGCAGCAACCGGCCAACCCGGAGCTCGATCCGGCGCTGATTCGCCAGCGCCTCAAGCGTCAGTCGCGTCGTCACCTGGCCAGCGCGGCGGTGTTATTGATCGCGGTCGGCATCGGCGGTTTCAGTGGCTGGCAGGCGCGGGAAATGACCCTCGTGCGCTCATCCTCACTACCGATGACCGATGCCTTGCAAGCCTATCGATTGATTGCCCAGCAGGGAATTTTGCCGGCGGACTACAAGGTCGACACTGACGGCGACATGCAGCATTGGCTCGACCGCTATTTCACCCAGGCCAGTCGCTTGCCTGATCTGAAATCCGCCGGTTTCGAACCGGTCAGCGGTCGCCTGCTCAGCACCGACGAAGGCCCGGCGGCGATGGTCATGTATGAGGACCGCAGCGGCCACAAGGTCAGTTTCTATGTGCGACCACCGGGGCCGAAGAACACCTTCCTGCCACGCGGCAGCCGCAGCGACGGCGATCTGCAGGCCGATTACTGGTCCGGTGACGGGTACAACTATGCGATGGTCAGCCCGACGGATTCGCCGGCGGCAAAACAACTGAAGCAATCAATGCAATTCTGAAAGTCCCGCTGTAGGAGCTGCGGCACGCTGCGATCTTTTGATTTTTAACATCAAGGTCAAAAGATCGCAGCGTGCCGCAGCTCCTACAGGGGACTGTGTTGGGTCAGAAACCTACGTCGAGCACCACATTGTCCAGGTAAGTGCCCGCCGGCGGCGTGGTCTGGTCGGTGTAGATCTTCGCGTTGTAATTGAAAATCTGGCTCCCCGTACCCAAGCCATTCCCCGGATTGACCTCGGCATCGGTGCTTGACCGGCGCGCGCTGCCGACGCTGCCCCACCGGGTGGTGCCGGCACTTTTGAAGATGTCGTAGGCCAGATAGTTGCTCCCGGAAATCATCCGCCGCCGACCGCCAACACTGACCGGGTTCTGCCCGTCGCTCAAACCGACGGTGTAGGCGCTGCCCTTGGTGCAGGCCAGATTGATGGTCTGCCCGGTCACCGGGGTAAAGGCGCTGATCACCGGTGCACTGCCAAAGGCAATGTTCGGCGCAGTAATCGTGCAGTCGTTGGACACCGTCAGGTTCACCGTCAATGTCGCCGTACCGCTGTTAATGTCGCGCCCCAGACAAACACTGCCGATACCGATCCCGGAGCAGTAATTCCAGTTCCAGAAAATGCTCAGGGTTTCCGTATAAATCCCGGCGGCGACGTTGCTGCCAATGGTCGTGCCCAGATACAGCGGCACGGTTTTGGGGGTGGTACCGTTGAGCAGCCCCAGGGCGTCGATGATGCCGTTACGCGCGAAGTCATAGGCGGTGCCGCGAGTCACCGGGTAGCTGGTGCTGTTGTTGGCGTAGATTGTGTAGCCAATGACGTCGCCAGTCGGCCCGAGCAAGCCGCTCTGGGTCGAGGTGATGGTGGCGTAGAAATGATCGTTGCTGGTCAGCAATGACAGCAGTGAGCCGGTGCAGCTCAAGCCTGCATTGAGCGTGGAACTGGGCTGCGTCGTGGTGCGCACGGCAATCGAACTGATCGAACCGAACGCCGCCGGCGTGGTGCTGACCACCGAGCACAAGGCCTGCGCCATCCCCGGCAGCAGCAACGCCAGACACAGACAGATCCGCGCCGCACTCATTGGCACACCAACGGGCCGATCAGCGGTACCTGGCTTTGCTGCATATCCACTTCGAATTGCGTCTTGCAGGTTTTGCCGTCGGCCAGCGTCACCTGCAACGAGTTCTGCGCCTGCAGGTTTTCCAGATAGACCAGCCCGTCCCAGCCGACCACCGTGCGCGCCCCACTCTGCTCGTGCAGCACGCCCGCGCCCAATGGCAGTTCGCGTTGCTGCGCATCCACCAGCACGATGCTCGCGGCGATCACCCGGGTCAGAGGAAACTCCAGCAAATAACCGCTGCCACGGCGCACGGCGATGCGTTGTTCGACGTTGGGGCTGCGCACGTTGGCCGGCAGATTCAGCGGATCGATTTCGTATTTGCCGCGGTAGTACGCGCTGCTCCACGGCACCAGCAAGTGCCCGTTTTTATCGGTCTGACCGACCTGCTGGTTTTCGTAGCGCACCGGAATATCGGCGAAACCCTCGGTGCTGACCACCACAAACGCGTCGTCGATGCGATTGGCGGCGAACACCTGGCGGTCCATCCACACCAGCGAGCCACTGGCATCGGCCCATCGGGTCTCGGCGTCGGACGTGCCGTAGACCCCGGCCTGCAACTGCACCGATTGCAGACGCCAGGTCACATCAGCCTGACGATAATCGGGGCCATCTCCCTTGGCGTAACCCAGATTGAAACCGACCCCTCCCTCGGTCGGTACCGAACGGCTGTAATTGACCCGCTGCTGACTCTGCCCGGTTTTGCTGCGCTCGCTACTGATCGCCAGGCTGCCGCGCAGATCGAACGGGATCACCAGTTGCGCCTGCACCGCCCAGTTGCTGTCGCCGATCTCGCGGTTGGCCGACAAATAGAAGCTGCTGTTGCGCCACAGCGGTTTGCTCCAACTCAGGTTGAGCAGACGCGTGCGCGAATCGTCCGCCGCGCGCACGTCGAAATAACCGGCACCGAGGCTGCCCCAGCGCTCGAGGTTGACGCTCAGGGTCGCCTGCTCGCTGCGCCGGCTGAGGCTGATATAAGGGCTGTCGATCACGCTGAGGTCGGCGTACTGATCGCGGCGTTGCAGGCGCTGCCAGGAAAAACTGTAGCGCTGGCTGCTGTACTGATAACCGAGACTCAACTGCTCGCCGCCGTCGCCGTCGAATCGGCTCTGACTGATGGCGCTGTTGAGTACGCCGAAATTGCCCAAACGCCAATTGCCACCGATGCCGCCGAGAGTCAGCGAGTCAGCCGCTTCGGCATGGCTTTCCAGGGTGAAGCTGTCGCTGACACCGTAGCGCAGGCTGCCGGAGCTCACGCCGGGGCCATAGCTGAAGTCCTTCAAGCCGTAATCGCGGCGCAACGTACCGGCCGCCACCGAGAAATCACTCAGGCCTTTTTGCAGCAGACTGCTGGTGACATAGAACGGTACCGTGGTCGATACCTGCCGCCCCAGCGCATCGGTGGTCACCACCACCGCCTCCCCGGCGCCGTTGATGAAGGGAATATTGGTCAGGGTATACGGCCCCGGTTGCAGGTCGGTGCTGCTCGACTTGTAGCCGTTGATGAACAGATCCACCGACGACGGCACCGCGGCCTCACCGGCAAACTGCGGCAACGGATAAGTCACCAGATCCGGGCGCACGGCAAAATCCCGTGAGAACTGCACACCGCCCAGACGCACCGAATTGCTCCACGGCAAGGCGCCGCTGACCACGTCCCCGCCTTCGTAGGTGAGCATTCGCTCGTCGTCGGAGTAACGCCAGGTGGTGTCGTAGCGCAGGTAACCGTTGTCCAGCGTGCTGACCGAATCCCCAGACAAGGTGCGCCGGTACTGCCCGGTGTTGGACAACGTGCCCCAGCTGTCGAACAGCCGCACCTCGTTCCACGCCGCCAGATAAGTGCCGGCATCGTCGGTGTCGTTGAGGTACAGGTCATAGTTGAACAACGCGCCGAAACTGCTCAGCGCCGGGGTGCGCGGATAGTTCTCGCGATTGCCGATGAACTGATCCGGCAGCCACTGCGGTGGCACCACCAGCAGCAGGCGCTGGCCGACACTGTCGTATTCGCTGTGCAGTCCCGGCAGGCCGTCGAGATCGACTTCGTCAGCGCTGCCCTCGGGCAATTTCATCCCGGTTTCGCGCAGTGCAATGGCCGGCAAAAACAGATGGCCGTCACGCTGCTGCACCGCCACCACCCGCCCGGTGTTCATCTGATTAACCACCAACTCCAGAAACAACTGTGCATCACTTACGGCCTCCATGCCGCTGGGCGGTGGCGGCAGTTCGCCGGCCCCCGATGGATCAACGAACATCAGGCAACACGCGCCGGTCATGAGCCACAACGGACGCTGAATACGACGAGCCCATCCCGGACTCATACACGCTTTACGTCCGTCAATGGACTCGATCCTCCTGATGCCACTCTTGCCAAAGCCAGTTATCTTTCTCTGGAATTTTGACGACCCGACGCAATCATTGTGGCGAGGGAGCTTGCTCCCGCTCGGCGGCGCAGCCGTCGTCAGAACCGTTTAAGCGGACTACCTGACACGGCTTGGGGCTGCTTTCCAACCCAGCGGGAGCAAGCTCCCTCGCCACAAAAGTCCACTCGGCATTGGCTCCCTTTTCAGCGTCCCGGCGCAATGTTCTGCACCTGCGCCCCGCCATTGACCCGCACCTGCAACGCCGACTCACTGGCCAACGGCCCCGATGCCGGCCAGCGCATCACTGCTCCCGGCAGCACATAACCGAGCAGGCCTTCGGCCAATGGTTTGCTCTGCCCGCCCTGTTTGATCACCACATCGGTCAGCCGCGCATGCACCGCGCCCTGATTGCGCACCTCGATATAGGGCCGACCGTCCACCGCCACCGTGCGCCAGCTCAGCTGCGGCACGCCGATACCTTTGGGATCACGCGGGCGGCTGCTGTCTTCCTTGCTCCACAGCCCCGCGCCGTAAGCAAACAACGGCACCGAATAGCGCATCTGAAAGCGGATCGCGGCGGCGGTCTTGCCGCCCTCGGCAGCCGGCGGCTGGGCGGAAGGGATTTCGTCGATAATGATCCGGTAGGCCAGTTCCTGCCCCGGCGGCACGTCCCTGGTCCGGGTCAGACGCACCAGTTGCTTCTGCCCCGGCTCGATCTTCGCTACCGGCGGGCTGCCGATCACGTCGCGCTGATTCTGGTATTGCTCTGCAAAACCGCTCTGGCTCCAGCCGAACACACGGATCTGCAGGTTGGCGGTTTCCGTGCCACGGTTTTCCAGCCATAGCGCACTGGCCTGTTGATCGGCCTCCAGCACCGGATCGATCGGCCAGATCAGCACCGAGCTGGCGGCCTGCGCATGGCCGGCCCCGAGCATGACCAGCGCCAGCAACGCGCCCTGCAACAACGAATGCCCAGACGTAACTGCCCCCATGAACCTGCTCCTTGTCGGCCATTCAAATGTCGCTTTACCACGACAGCTGCACCTGCAACACGTCGCTGTACGTCCCCCCGGGCTGATTGCCCGGCAATTGCACCTGGCCGTAAATCGGCAGGCTGATGTTGTTTGCATCGCTATAGGCCACCGCCACGCTCTGGCCGATGCCCAGGCTCTGGCTGTAAGCCGCATCGCGAAACAGCGCATACGCCACCCGCGCACTGCCGCTGTTGATCTGCATATGCCGACCGCTGCTGTTGTACTGGCCGCCATCGACGCTCATGTTCAAGGTCACACCGGGGGTGCATTGCAGCTGCACGCCGCCGGTCAATGCCACTTGCACCGTTCCCGTCGCGAGGGCCGAGCGCGAGCCGAAATTCAGCCCACCGTAATTCGACACCCCGCCGACTATGAGACACCCCGGCGTGACGGTCGCGCTGACCTGAAAGCTCTGGCTTGTCGCCGCCCCCAGCGGCAGCGGCACACTGCCCGCACAGAGCAGGAGCAGCGCGGCACAGCCCTGGCGGCGCATGGCATCAGAACGTCAGTTCGACAGCGACGGTGTCGGTGTACGTCCCGGCCGGCAGTCCAGCCTTGCCCACCGCCTGACCGTAGATATTCACCGTCTGCGCCACGCCAGTGCTGGTCGCCAGGTTGATCGTGCCGTCGATCGGCAGCAGTTGCGAATGCCCGGCATCGGTGTAGAAATCGTACGGCACGTAGTTGGCGACACCGTCGTACAGCGCGCGAGCGCCGCCCGGCGACTGCCCATCGTGAGCACCGGCGCGCACCTTGACCACCGGGGTCGTGCCACTGGAGCAGAGAATCGACAGTGCCCCGCCACCGCCGCCCAGTACCTGCCCGCTCGCGGTGGTGAACAGACTGTTGGCGGTGCCGAAGTTCAGGGCACCGAAGTTCAGCCCGGTGGAACCGCCGGCACCGTTGACCTGACAACTGCTGATCAGGGTCAGGCTGGCGGTGATCTGGCCGGTGACCGTGGTGGCGGCGTTGGCACTGGAAACCAGCGTCAGGCCGAGCAACGACAAACCTATCCTTGATGCAAACTTGCGCATGGTGTCCGTCCTCTACGGGGTTACCAGTCGAGCGTCACCGTCAGCGTGTCGGTGTAGACACCTGCCGGAACCGCGCGGGTATTCGCCACCACCGTGCCAAACACCGGAATCGGTATCTGCGCACCGCTGGTGACAGCGAAATTGTGTTGTTGGCCAATGCTGTAGCGCTGGCTGCCGGAGGCATCCAGAAAGAGTTGATAAGGCAGGGTCTGGCGCCCGTTGCTCAGGCGGCGGGTGGTGCCGTCGCCGTGGCTGCCGCCATCGATGGTGACGGTGAACCCGGTGACCGAAGGATTGCAGGCGACGTTCAGCTTGCCGCTGCTGTCGCCGTCGAGACTGGCCTTGATCGGCGTGTTCCAGGTCGGCCCCTGCTGACCGAAATCGAGGGTGCCCAGATTGCTCACCGGGATCGCCGGGGTGGCGCTGTTGGTGACTTCGCACCCGGCGATCAGGATCAGCCGCGCATTGATCTGCCCACTGATCGCCGCCTGTGCGTCGTCGGCGAGCAACAGCAACGTACCCGTGGCGATAACCATCCAGTGCTTGCCTGTCATTGCGTCCGTCCTACTCCTTCAGGATGCCTGCGTACCTTGCGTTCAGCATTGAACGCCCCTTCCCTGCGCAACCCGCCTCCAGCGAATTGCCTGAAATCCTGCACTCACCAGGTCACGGTGACCTTGACCAGATCCGAATAGCGGCTGACCTGCGGCACCTGCGCCAGACGCTCGATCCGCGCGTACAGCGGCAGCTCCACAGTGCCGGTGTCCGGCACCCGGCCGCTGACTGGCACGTTCACCACCAGCGGCACCCGGCGCGCCGCGTCCTGATACAGCCGATAAGGTATCGGCCTGC
Organism: Pseudomonas sp. B21-051; assembly: GCF_024748795.1. Classification (NCBI taxonomy): domain Bacteria; kingdom Pseudomonadati; phylum Pseudomonadota; class Gammaproteobacteria; order Pseudomonadales; family Pseudomonadaceae; genus Pseudomonas; species Pseudomonas sp. B21-051. The sequence continues at coordinate 2,310,490 of NZ_CP087166.1, read as the reverse complement.
TCCCCGCCGCCCCCGCCATGTAGCGAACCTCACCAACGCCACCATGCAGGCCACCGTCGACCCGCAGCTGATACGGCGTGTCGGGGTTGCACTCCAGGCGCGGCAGACGCTGGTTGGTCAGCGCCGCGCCCAGTGGCCCGGCCGGGTCATCGAGACGCGCAGTACTGCCGAAATCCAGCACCCCCAGCTGTTCGTTACCCGCCTCGCGCTGCTGGCCGATCAACTGGCAGCCACGCTGCACGTCAACGCGGACTTCAACCTGAAGATCCGCCGCATGCACCGAGGCCCCCAGCACCCCGAGCAGGCCCATCACCACACGTACAATCACTGTCCCATTCCTTGTGAGGGAACATCCTGGATGACGTTACTGTGTTTCAGGTTAGCAACGGTCGACGAATCCGCCAGTCGATTGGATCCATGGATCTGCCGGGATATGTTTCGAAAGTTTGGCAACACGGCGAATTACATTGCTGAAAATAGCTGTACGTCCCGCACAAATCTGTTCAGTGATCGCCCACAGTCGACGAGCCGCGATGGAAGCCTGGCGCAGCCTCTGGTTACACTACGGCGCCGCGCTCCCGGGCGCCGGTCTGATGAACACGGAGTGACTGCACTGTGCCCTCTCGAGCGCCCAAACGATCGCCACTGACCCTACGCTGGTCGGCGCTGCGCCGCTGGTTCGCCAAGGGCCGGCCCGCGCATGCCGGGCATGACGCGAATGCGCAGTCGATCCGCGACTATTTCCGGCACAAGGCCCATGGCCAGGGTTACACCCTCAGCCACAGCCAGCAGCGGGTGATCGATTGCATGGCGCAGCAGGCCAGCCTGTTGTTCGGCACCAAGCCGCAAACGCCGCCGAGCCTGTACCTGCATGGCGCGGTCGGACGCGGCAAGAGCTGGCTGCTCGACGGTTTTTTCCAGGCACTGCCGACCGCGCAGAAACAACGCGTGCATTTCCATGAATTCTTTGCCCGGTTGCATCAGGGCATGTTCAACCATCGCGAACAGGACGACGCTCTCGGCGTCACCCTCGACGAGCTGTTAGACGATTGCCGGGTACTGTGTTTCGACGAATTTCATGTGCATGACATCGGCGATGCGATGCTCATCACCCGCCTGTTCAAGGCTTTGTTCCAGCGCGGGATTCTGCTGCTGGTGACCTCCAACTATCCGCCTGAAGGCTTGCTGCCCAACCCGCTCTATCATGCGCGCTTCAAACCGGTGATCGACTTGATCAATGCCCGAATGCAAGTGATGGAGGTCGGCGGCCCGCACGATTACCGCAGCCAGGCGAGTAACCATGCGCATCAGGTTTTCACGCAGGGCCACTATGTGTGGCCAGCCACCGAAACCCAGCGCCAGACCCTGAACCTGCCGCCCGAAGGTGCCCCGGCCATTGCGTTACCAGTGGGCAGCCGACACGTTCAGGCGCGCCTGTGTGATGGCAGCCGGGTCGCTTTCACCTTCAACGATGTGTGCGAGCAACCGACGGCGGTGATGGATTACCTGGAGCTGTGTCGGCGTTTCGACCAGTGGATCATCGACGACCTGCCAGAGCTGGGTGAGTGCCCGATCGCCGCGCAACAGCGCTTCATCAACCTGATCGACGTGCTCTACGACCAGGATAAACACCTGACCGTGCTCAGCCACTTGCCACTGCGCGAAGCGCTTGGCGGCAATGCCATCGACCTGGCCCGCACCCGCAGCCGTCTGGGACAGTTGCAGGAAACCCACTGACCCACTCAAGTCCCTTGTGGGAGCGAGCCTGCTCGCGAAAGCGTCCTGTCAGCCAATATTTCGCCAACTGACACTCCGTCTTCGCGAGCAGGCTCGCTCCCACAGGAATTAAAGGGGCCTCTGGGTCAGATCAATGCAAATCCAGGCTTTGCCGTTATCATGTCGCCCATTCCGAGCGCCCGGCGCTTCTTTCCTTTGATAGTGAACATCCCCATGCACACCCTTGCTCAATTGCGCGCCGGCGAGTTGTCGGGCATTACCCGGCTGGATCTGTCTTGCGGCCTGACCGAGTTCCCCCGGGAGATTTTCGAGCTGGCCGATACGCTGGAGGTGCTCAACCTCAGCGGCAACGCCTTGAGCAGCTTGCCCGACGACCTGCACCGCCTGACCAGGATGCGCATTCTGTTCTGCTCGGACAACCGCTTCACCGAGGTACCGGAATGCGTCGGAAAATGCGCGGCGCTGACGATGATCGGCTTCAAGGCCAACCGCATCAGCCACGTGCCGGGCGCAGCACTGCCGCCGCTGCTGCGCTGGTTGATCCTGACCGACAACTGCATCGAAAGCCTGCCCACCGAACTGGGTGAGCGCCCGTATCTGCAAAAACTGCTGCTGGCCGGCAATCGCCTGCAAGCGTTGCCCGCCTCAATGAGCCAATGCCACCGCCTGGAGCTGATCCGCATCGCCGCCAACCGCCTGCGTGAACTGCCGCAGTGGTTGCTGACCCTGCCAAGCCTGACCTGGCTGGCGTACGCGGGTAATCCGCTGGAAACCGAGGCCGATGCCGCCGCGCTGGAAGCCACGCCGCTGATCGACTGGTCGGCGCTGCGTCTGGAACAGCGCCTGGGCGAAGGCGCCTCGGGGGTGATTTCCAGGGCGCAGTGGCAGCGCGCCGACGGCTCGCAGGTGCCGGTCGCGGTGAAGCTCTATAAAGGTGAAATGACCAGCGACGGTTCGCCGCTGCACGAAATGAATGCCTGCATCACCGCCGGCCTGCACCCGAACCTGATCCGCGTGGAAGGCCGTATTCACGGGCATCCCGATGGCCAACAGGGGCTGGTGATGCAACTGATCGACCCAAGCTTTCGCAACCTCGCGGCATTGCCGAGCCTGGCGAGCTGCTCGCGGGATGTGTATGCCGAGGATTGCCGCTTCAGTGCCGAAGTGGCATTGAACATTGCCCAAGGCATCGCTTCGGCAGCCGAACACCTGCATCAACAGGGCATCACCCACGGCGACCTCTATGGCCATAACATTCTGTTGAACGAACAGGGCGATTGCTTGCTCGGGGATTTCGGCGCGGCGTCGTTCCATGCCACCACCGACAACCTGGAAACCCGGGCACTGCAACGCATCGAAGTGCGGGCGTTCGGGGTTCTGCTCGGGGAATTGCTGGCGCGCGTCGACTCGGGGTTGAGCGATGAACAGCGCGAGGTGCTGCAAGCGCTGGAGCAGCGTTGCTGTCAGGCAGATGTGCTGGCGCGGCCGGGGTTCGGCGAAGTGATTCAGGTATTGCACACATAATCACAAAAAGATCGCAGCCTGCGGCAGCTCCTACAGGGTTATGTGTACACCTCTAGGAGCTGCCGCAGGCTGCGATCTTTTGATCTTAGCCCGCCAGACCGACAAACATGTCCTGCACGTCGTCGTGGTTGTCGAGGCCTTCGAGGAACGCTTCGACTTCAGCCATCTGCTCGTCGCTCAGGCCGCTGACCGGGTTCTTCGGCTGGTAGCCGAGTTTGGCCGACAGCACCGTGAAACCTTGCTCAGGCAGGGCTTTCTGCACAGCGTCGAGGTCGGTCGGATCGGTCAGGAACAGGGTCGCGCCCTCTTCACCCGGCTCAAAGTCCTGAGCACCGGCTTCGATCGCGGCCATTTCCGGATCGGCGTCCGGGGTGTCCGGCGAGGCTTCGATCATGCCGACGTGGTTGAAGTCCCAGGCCACCGAACCGGAAGCACCCAGTTGCCCCTTGCGGAACGCTACGCGGATTTCCGCAACGGTGCGGTTGATGTTGTCGGTGACGCACTCGACGATCAACGGAACCTGGTGCGGCGCGAAACCTTCGTACGTCACGCGGTGGTATTGCACGGTTTCGCCCAGCAGGCCGGCACCTTTCTTGATGGCGCGGTCCAGGGTTTCCTTGGGCATCGAGGCTTTCTTGGCCTGTTCGACCACCAGACGCAGGTGTGCGTTGGTGGCGGTATCGGCACCGTTGCGGGCAGCGATGGTGATTTCTTTCACCAGTTTGCCGAAGATCTTGCCCTTGGCGTTGGCTGCCGCTTCTTTGTGTTTAACCTTCCACTGTGCGCCCATTACTCACTCTCTTGATCTGTGGCGCCGAGACATCTATTGGCCGACGCGTGGCGCCAAGTTTATACGGCCTAAAGTCGGCAATCGACCAAAAAAATTCATTGTTGAATCGACATCTTCACCACACCTTGTAGGGCGTTTCTGAAAAACCCAATGGCCATGACCATTCGTGCTCGCGTTTTCGTACCCTCTGCTGTCCGTATTACCCCACAGAGCCCGTATGAATGCTCAATGACCAGGAAAGCCCGTACACCCTGACCCTGAACCTGACCGATGGTCAGCTGTGCCTGCCGGTGCTGCGTTTCAACGGCAAGGAAGCACTCAATCAGTCTTTTCGTTTCGAGATTGACGTGATCGGTCTGGCCCCGGCCCTGGCACCGGGCTGCCTGCTGCGCCAACCGGCGTTCATGCGCCTGGGTGTCGATCACGGGATTCACGGCCTGATCCACAGCGTCAATTGCGAGCATCGCGCCAGCCACCGCATCGGCTACAGCTTGACGCTGGTCCCGCACCTGTTGAATCTGGAGCAGTCGCCGCGGCGCCGGGTCTTCGTGCAAGCGAGCGTGCCGGCGATCCTTGCGCAACTGCTCGAAGAACATCAACTGCCGACGGACAGTTACCGGATCGAGATGAGCGTCGGCCAGTACCCGCCACGGGAATTTTGCCTGCAGTACGAGGAAAGCGACCTGGCCTTCCTGCAACGGCTGTGTGAGGAGGAAGGCATTCACTATCACTTCGAACATCGCCCGGATGGGCATGTGGTGGTATTTGCCGATGACAACCTGAGCCTGCCGCAGGAACCGCTGCCAGTGCCGTTTGCCGCTTCCGACGATACGCCATCACCACGCATCAGCACGCTGCTGCAGCGTCATGACGCGACACCGGTCATGGCCGCGCCCGGCATTCGCAACCGGGGTCAGGCGGTCATCACCGCAGACGCGGCAAACCACCCTGTGCCAGCGTTCACACCGCAGAACCTTTCCAGCGACCAACGCCACACCGAACAGCGCAGCCGGCGCCATCTGCAGCGCCAGCGCTGCCAGTCGCGCACGATCCGGGGATCAGGCGACTGCAGCGCGTTGCGCAGCGGCCATTTGTTGCAGATCAGCGAACACCCGATCAACGCCTTCAACGAGCAATGGCTGATCACTGAGCTGCACCATCAAGGCCAGCACCCCTCGATCCTCGATCCGACAACCGACGTGCATCATTATCGAAATGACTTCAGCGCCTTGCCCTGGTCGAGCGATTTTCGCCCGCCCCTGGCGCAACCGCGCCCGAACATCGGCGGCTATCACCTGGCACGAGTGCTGGGATCGCCCGGCCAGCCAGCTGCACTGGATGATCGCGGGCGCATCGGCGTCAGCCTCTGGCCGACGCAGACAGCTGAATCTGCGTGCCTGTGGCTGCCGATCGCGCTGACCGGCACCGGCCGGCTCGCCGCCCACCAGTTGCCCCGCGCCGGCAGTGAGGTGTGGGTGAGCTTCCTCGACAGCGACCCGGATCGACCGATCCTCTGCCTCGCCAACCCGCGTCCCGCGCCACCGAATGAAACGCCACCACCGCGCGACAGCAGCCTGTTGCTCGATTGGCTGCTGCACGGGGCTGATCCGTAAGCATCGCAGACATTGGAATTGAGTACAGCGGCCGGAAACTGGTTGGCTCGGAGGTCGCTATCGCGAGCAGGCTCACTCCTACAGTTGGATTGGGTGCGGGCAGTTGGAGATTGGTCGGCTCGCAGGCCGCTTTCGCTGGCAGGTCAGCTCCCACAAGATCAAGATCAAGATCAAGATCAAGATCAAAAGATCGCAGCCTTCGGCAGCTCCTACACAGGATGAGCGTTAGCTCGGCTGCAGCTCTTGATCTTGCCGTGCCGGCCCCTTCGGCAGGCTGAGTGGAGGGGTTTATCCGGGGGTGGGAGCGCAGCGACCGTTTGGCGAAGCCAAACACATCGAGAGGAGGTGCAGCGAAGCAAACCGGAGGCGATGCCCCCGGATCAATCCCGGAGCGAAGGAACCCGAGCCTAAGCGAGGGCCGTACGCCGGGGCCAAGCCTTTTGCTTACTTTTCGGCGTCTGGAAAAGTGAGTCGCTGTAAGAGCGAAACCATAAGAAGCCGTTACCGCAGAAACGGATATGTACTCGGTAACCCAAAAGAACGCAGCGCTCGCCAGCCCCCAATCACCCCTTGTCAGCCTTCCCCGCCGCCGCCGCAAACTTCGCCAACCGCACATCCAGACGCCGCGGCCGCCACCCATGATCCTCAGCCCGCTCCTTGCGCCGAATCGCATTACGCACCATCAACGACCCCAGATACCGAATCGGCTCCGGCGGAAAATACCCCAGCGGCCCGTTCACCAACGGCGAACGGGTCCAAGGGTTATCGAGCCCCTGCACCAACGAGGCAAGAATCTGCCCGCCCATGTGACACGGCCCGACGCCACTGCCGGAATAACCAAAACCATAAAACACGTTGCCACTGGCACTCATCTGCCCAAAAAACGGCAAACCGGTGACCGAACGATCTGACGGACCATTCCAGGTCGCATCCACCTTGACCCCGGCAAACGCCGGAAAAAACTCCCCCAGGCTGCGCTGGAGCAAATCCGCATAGGGCGAAGGCTGATCAAACACCGGCAACATCCGCCCACCAAACGCGAACGTATTGCCACCCTTGCCGAGCATGATCCGGCCGTCCGGCGTGTTGTGGTAGTAGTGCACGAAAATCCGCGAATCGAGCACCGTAACGCCGCTGGTCAAACCGATCTCCTGCACCAGATCCGGGCGCGGCTCGGTGATCAGCATGTCGCTGGAGACAATCGCCACGCTGCGTTCGAACTGCGGAAACGCCCGGGCCATCCACGCATTCATCGCCAGTACCACGCGGTCGGCTATCACGCAGCCGCCAGCAGTGTGAATACGCGCCGGGCGGCCCTCCTCCAGGCCGGTCATCGCCGTGTTCTCGTGGATCTTCACGCCCAGTTGCAACGCCACCCGGCGCAAGCCGCGCACCAGTTTGCCCGGTTGCACACTGGCCGCCGCTGGCGAGAACCAGCCTTCCAGATGCTTGCTGGAACCGGCCATGCGCTGCACATCGGCAACGGGACGCTGGGTGAACGAGTTGATGCCGTTGCGCTCAAGCGCCGCGATCACCGCGTTGGTGGAACCGACCTGCGCCTTGTTGGTGGCGGTGTACAGCGTGCCGTCGAGGCGGTAATCGGCATCGACGCCGAACTGTTCGCAGAACTCGCCGATGGCGTGGATGCTGCGCTCGGATTCCTTGACCAGGCGCACCGCCTCCTCGACGCCGAACAGCCGCTCGAGGGTGAAATACTTGGCCGACCACGACAACGCGCAACCACCATTGCGCCCACTGGCACCGGCGCCGCAGATATCGGCTTCGATCAGCAGCACATCGAGTTCCGGGTTCTGCTGCTTGAGCATGATCGCCGTCCACAACCCGGTATAGCCGCCGCCGACGATGCACACGTCGGTGCGCACTTCGCCTTGCAGCGGCGGGCACGTCGCGGATGGGTCGGCTTGCAAGGCTTGCTCTAGCCAAAACGGTCGCATGGGATTCTCCAGTCAGATGGCCACGACACAGCCTGCCGCGAACGCCGCAGCAGGCCGCGAGGCAAGGGTTTTCAGTTACGCAGGGGTTTGATGGTCAGCGGGCAATTGGGAATGGCCGCGCGCGGTTCCATCACCCCGACCGGGCGGCTGTTCCAGTGCGGAATCAGCACCAGCGCCGAGAACAACGCGCAGCCGGCGAAGACGATGAACACCGTCACCGAATCGAAGTAACCCGGCAGCAATCCGCCGAGCACCGCGCCGACCGAGCCGCAACCGTTGACGAAACCGGCCGCCGTGGCACCGGCCTTGGCCTTTCCGAAGTCGATGGCGGCCGCGCCGCTGATCATCGAGTCCGGCCCGTACAGGGTCAGGCCCATGACAAACAGCAGCGCCACCACCAGCATCACGCTGCCGGTGTGCAACGCGCCCATGAACAGCGCCAGGGTTACGGTCAGCGCCAGAAGACTGAGGACGCAGGCCGGCATGCGCCGGGCGCCGAACAGCTTGTCCGAGGCCAGGCCGATCATGATCGGCCCAAGCAGACCAGCCAGTTCGAACGAGGTGGGAATGATCGCTGCGCCGACCTTGCCGACACTCGGCATCTGCTCGAAGACGATCACCGGCCCCCACAACAGAATCGCGTAACGCGCCGGTTTCAACATGAAATACGCCAGGCCCAGCACCAGCACCGTGCGATTGCGCAGGATTTCCTTCAACGGCTCCCAGACACTGAGCTTGCTGTTGGCTTCGGTTTCTGCGGCACTGAGTTCCGGCTCCGGTTCAACCGCTGGCAGGCCGACGTCTTCCGGTTTGTTGCGCTGAAAAATGAAGAACAACACCGCCACCACCGCGACCACCACCGCGCTGGAAATGAACGCCGCGTGCCAGGTGCCCATCAGCGTATACGCCCACCAGCCGGCGAACGGCGAGGCCACCAGACCGCCAAACGCATAGCAGGAACTCCACAATCCGAGCACCCGCCCGCGCTGCTGCGCCGGGAAGAAACTGCCGAGGTTTTTGCACAATCCCGACCAGCCAGTGGACTGCGCCAATCCCTGAATCAACATGCAAGTGGCGAAGATCGGCAGCGTGGCGAAGCTGCCCATCACCAATGCCGCGCCAGCGGAAATCAGCAACCCGCCAAGCACCACCACCCTCGGGCCAAAGCGGTCGGCGAGCATGCCCCAGGTGAATTGGCCGATGGCGTAGGCCGCCAGATAGATCGCATCGAGGTTGGCCATGGCCATCTTGTCGAGCATGAAGGTCGGGTCTTCGGCGATGCCCAGTTTGGCCACCGAAAATGCTTTGCGGGTGAAATAGAAAGCGGCGTACGCGAGCCAGGTGACAGCGAAAATCTGCATGCGCCAACGCGCAATGGTGCCGATGTGCTTGTTCATTGTGGTTCTGACCTCAGGGTGTGAGTGTGCCGGCAGAATCGTTAAGTAAACGCCTGTGTTTTTTATTGTTGAGCACTGCGCCAGCGCCCCATCCCTGATGGCGATAGCGGTCAGATGAGTCCTGTGTTGCACGCACAGGCTCATCGCCAACCCTGCTGTCCGAGCGGACAGTCAGCGCTGGCGTGAGCGGATCAAAGCAATTACTGTTTAATAAATAAAATCGATTTATCGTATTTCACACATAAGCCCAGCTTGTTACCGGAGGCCACATGTCCGTGTCCCACGCCCAGCTCAAAGCCTTCCACGCCGTGGCCGTACATGGAAGCTTCACCAAAGCCGCCGAACGGCTTTTTCTCACGCAACCGGCGATTTCCGACCAGGTGCGCAAACTCGAAGAACGCTTTGGTGTGTTGCTGTTCCATCGCAACAAGCGTTCGGTGCGCCTGACCGATCTTGGCGAGCGTCTGCTGGCGATCACCCAACGGCTGTTTGTGATTGAAGCTGAAGCCCAGGAGCTGCTGCAGGAATCCCAGGCGTTGCAGACCGGCAGCCTGATTCTCGCAGTGGACGCGCCGATACACGTGCTGCCGCAGATCGCGCGGTTCTGCGAGCGGTATCCGGGGATCAGCGTGAAGATCGAGACCGGTAACACCGATGAATCGCTGTTTCGCCTGTTCAACTATCAGGCCGATCTGGCGCTGCTCGGGCGTGATGTCACTGATGAACGTCTGCTGTGCGTGCCGCTGCGTAACGACCCGATGGTGGCGTTCGTCTCGCGCCATCACCCGTGGGCCGAGCGCGAGTCGATCTGTCTGGCCGATCTCGATGACACGCCGCTGGTGCTGCGCGAACACGGCTCGGTGACCCGCCAGACCCTGGAAGAAGAAATGGCCCGCGCCGGTTTTCGCATTCGTCCGGCGATTCAGGTCGAGGGCCGGGAAGCCGCACGCGAGGCGGTGGTGGTGGGGATTGGTGTGGGGGTGGTATCAGCGGCCGAGTTTGGCGCGGATTCGCGGGTCTGCGCGTTGCCGATTACCGATTGCACCCGGCGCTTGACCGAGACGCTGGTGTGCTTGCGCGAGCAGAGTTCGCGGCGGGTGGTGGCGACATTTCTCGAGATGGTGCGCGAGAGCCTGACCTGACCCACCTCCTGTAGGAGCTGCCGCAGGCTGCGATCTTTTGATTTTGCTTTTAAAAACGAGATCAAAAGATCGCAGCCTGCGGCAGCTCCTACAGGGGATATGGGCATAGCGCAATTCCTGTGGGAGCGAGCCTGCTCGCGAAGGACGCACCACGGTGTATCAGACTGGCGCCAGGCCGAAGAACGCCTGAATCAGGCGCAACTCCCGCCGCCGCTCCATGCAGCCAATCATGTGCCGATTGACCAGCCCGTCGCCGACAATCGGAATCGCCACCACCCGCGGGTCATGGCTGACCTCCACCGACGACACCACGCCCACCCCCAGCTCCGCCGCCACCGCTTCGGTCACCGCCTCACGGCTATCCAGTTCCAGCAGAACCCGTGGATTGACCGCCGCCTGCGCACACGCCTGATCAAAGGTACGGCGGGTGATCGAACTCGGCTCGCGCAACACCATGATCACCTGATCCAGCTCCTTGAGCCGTACCTCGCCGGCACGCTGCGCCCACGCATGCGCCGCCGGCACCAGTGCGCAGATCCGCGATTCGCTCAACGCTTGCAGATGCAGGCCCTTGCGCGGTTCGACTTCGGTCAGTACTGCCACGTCCGCGTGCTCGGACAGCAGCGCTGCCAGGGTTTCCTGCGCATTACCCAGACGCAGGTTCACCGTGATCCCCGGATAGCGCGCACGCAGGCTGGCGAGCATCGGCATGACCATGTGCGGGCCGTCCGCGGCCACCTCCAGACGTCCGGTCAGCAATTGCCGGTTGGCTTCGAGCAGGGTCTGCGCTTCTTCGGCCAGACCGAACATGGCGCGGGTGATCGCCGCCAGTTTGGTGCCCTCCTCGGTAAGCTCCACCCGGCGTGCGGTGCGACGCAACAAGGTGATCTGGTAGTGCTCCTCCAGCGCCTTGATGTGTCCGGTGACCGCCGGCTGACTGATGAACAGGCGCGCGGCGGCGCGGGTGAAGCTGCCTTCCCGGGCCACGGCGTCGAAGGCGCGCAGCTGGAACAGATTCATGAATAACCCTCGCTGATGGTTGGCATAACAACAAACAATTTGATTGATGACTCGCCGAATTGCAACGTATGCCCCGTAGCTTCATCCCACAGCGCTATCGCGAGGACACACGAATGAGTACTGCCGCACCCATCCTGCTCACTCCCGGCCCGTTGACCACGTCGGCCCGCACCCGCCAGGCAATGATGGTCGACTGGGGGTCATGGGATGACCGCTTCAATCAACTGACCGCCAGCCTCTGCGAGCAATTGCTGGCGATCCTCAACGGCGCCGCCACTCACCACTGCGTGCCGTTGCAGGGCAGCGGCACCTTCGCCGTTGAAGCCGCGATAGGTACCTTGGTGCCACGTGACGGCAAGGTGCTGGTGCTGATCAACGGTGCCTACGGCAAGCGTCTGGCGAAGATCTGCGAAGTACTCGGCCGCTCGTTCAGCACCTTCGAAACCGCCGAAGACGAACCGACCACCGCTGCCGACGTCGACCGCCTGCTGCGCGCCGATGGCGACATCACCCATGTCGCGCTGATCCACTGCGAAACCAGCACCGGCATCCTCAACCCGCTGCCGGAAATCGCCGACGTCGTGCAGCAACACGGCAAGCGCCTGATCATCGATGCCATGAGCTCGTTCGGCGCGTTGCCGGTGGACGCGCAAAAAGTCCCGTTCGATGCGCTGATCGCCGCTTCGGGCAAGTGTCTGGAAGGCGTGCCGGGGATGGGGTTTGTCTTCGCCCGTAAGGAATCGCTGGCTGCAGCCGCCGGCAACTCGCATTCGCTGGCGATGGATCTGCATGACCAGCACAGCTACATGCAGAAGACCGGCCAGTGGCGTTTCACCCCGCCGACCCACGTGGTCGCGGCGCTGCACGAAGCGTTGCTCCAATACAACGAAGAAGGTGGACTGCCTGCTCGACATGCGCGCTACGCCGCCAACTGTCAGGCGCTGATGGAGGAAATGGGCAAGCTCGGCCTGCGCAGCTTCCTGCCGGCGGCGATCCAGGCCCCGATCATCGCCACCTTCCATGCCCCGCAAGATCCGCGCTACCAGTTCAAGGACTTCTACGAACGGGTCAAGGCCAAGGGTTACATCCTCTACCCCGGCAAACTGACTCAGGTCGAAACCTTCCGCGTCGGCTGCATCGGCCACGTCAGCCCGGACGAAATGCGCCAGGCCGTGGCGGCAGTGGGAGAAGTGCTGCGCGAGATGGAAGTGCTCGATATCTGACTCACACCAAAAATCCCCTGTGGGAGCGAGCCTGCTCGCGAAAGCGGTCGAACATTCAACATGGATATCGACCGATTCGACGCCTTCGCGAGCAGGCTCGCTCCCACAGTTTTGAATCGCATTCCAATACAGGATTCTGACCAAAATGAACTACACCAACCCAAGCAAACTGCAAGCCGCCATCCTTGACTGGGCCGGCACCGTGGTCGATTTCGGCTCGTTCGCGCCAACGCAGATCTTCGTCGAAGCCTTCGCCGAATTCGACGTGCAGGTGTCCATCGAAGAGGCCCGTGGCCCGATGGGCATGGGCAAGTGGGACCACATCCGCACGCTATGCGATCAGCCGCAGGTCGCCGAGCGTTATCGCAAAGCGTTCGGCCGCACCCCGACCGACGATGACGTCACCGCGATCTACAACCGCTTCATGCCGCTGCAGATCGAGAAGATCGCCGAGCACTCGGCGCTGATTCCCGGCGCGCTGGAAACTATCGCCAACCTGCGTCAGCAAGGGATCAGGATCGGTTCCTGCTCCGGCTACCCGAAACAGGTGATGGACAAGGTCGTGGCCCTCGCTGCCACTAACGGCTACGTCGCCGACCACGTGGTGGCTACCGACGAAGTGCCGAACGGTCGCCCCTGGCCGGCCCAGGCTCTGGCCAACGTGATTGCGTTGGGCATCGATGATGTCGCGGCCTGCGTGAAGATCGACGACACCGTGCCGGGCATCCTCGAAGGCCGTCGCGCCGGAATGTGGACCGTGGCGCTGATCTGCTCGGGCAACGCGCTGGGCCTGGATTACGCCGGCTACCGGGCACTGGGCAGCGACGAACTGGCCAGCGAACGCAAACGCATCCACGCGCTGTTCGCCGATTCGCGCCCGCACTACATGATCGACACCATCAGCGACCTGCCGGAAGTGATTGCCGACATCAACAAGCGTCTGGCCAATGGTGAAATGCCGCAAAGCTGCTGAATAATGAAAATGCCGCAACGTTGCGAGACGTCGCGGCATTCTTGTCTTTTGCCAGTGCAATACTTTAAAAGTCCCCGACAACTACCAGCACTTTTTTCTCACATCAATTCAGTTAATCTGATTACCGTCAGCGTCAATAATGACACCATCGGGATAATGCGTACTGCCGTCTGGCATGCGCTCGGTTCCATCTTTCCAGACAATTCGGCCATCGACGTATTCCATTGTTCCGTCTGGCCATTCAATGCTGCCATCAGGACGTTCAACTCTTCCGTCCGCATACTGTATAAAACCATCCGGCCGCTTGACCCATTGCTCATCAGCGTCCACCACGCTGCCGTCCGGCAGTCGGCTTGAGCCATCCGAGTTTCGGATCACGCCGACCGTGGCCAACAGATTGAACAGCGCCAGAGGATCTATGCTGATATTCAATGTTGGCCATTGAAGGGGGGCCCTGGGTAACGGGACCGGTTTTGGTGTGGGTGTGGGCGTGGGCGTGGGCTTTGGCACTGGTTTCGGTGTTGGTTTTGGTGCCGGTTTCGGTGCTGGCTTTGGTGCTGGTTTCGGTATTGGCTTTGGTGCTGGTTTCGGTGTTGGTTTTGGTGCTGGTTTCGGTGTTGGTGTTGGTGTTGGTGTTGGTGTTGGCTTCGGCGATGGCTTGGGTTTCGAAACCGGTGGCTTGGCCATCATTCCCTTTTTCACACCCAACTTATACATTTCAGAAACAATCAATCCTTTCATAGTTATCTCCATTAACAACAAAATAAAGCACTGGAAAAATAGACTCAGCATTACCCAATGCGACACCAGAACAATATCGCCCTAACCGACAACTACAAAATCTGAACTAATGCAAAACATGAGAGCACCGTCCAAGGACACTTTCGCGCAAACTTTAAAAACAAGTTCAATCAACAGAAGACACATAGACTGATTCATCTATGAAAAAGTTAATCTGAATTCAGGCGAATCGGCAGAAACCGGATTACAGTGATATGAGGGTATACGCAAAATGCCGGTCCGGGTCTGGATCATGAGGAGTGCAGCATGCCGTGGAAAAGCTCCGTGTCTCGTTACAGTACGGTTTCGATCATGTTGCACTGGCTGATGCTGGTGCTGTTGATCCTGGTGTATGCCAGCATGGAGTTGCGCGGGCTCTTTCCCAAAGGCAGCGGCGGCCGCACGCTGATCCGCGAAGTGCATTACATGCTGGGCCTGACCGTGTTCGTGCTGGTGTGGTTTCGCCTGCTCGCGCGCAGCATTGGCCCGGCGCCGCTGATCTTCCCGGCATCCCCGCAATGGCAAACCCTGCTGGCGCGGGTGATGCACTGGCTGTTGTACCTGTTCATGATCTGCATGCCGATCCTCGGCTGGCTGATCACCAGCGCCGAGGGCCATCAGGTGATGTTCTACGGTTTCGATCTGCCGCTGCTGGTTCATGAGGACAAGACATTCGCCAAGCAGATGGAGCACTGGCACGTATTGATCGGCAATATCGGCTACTGGCTGATCGGCCTGCATGCGCTGGCGGGGCTTTATCACCATTATGTGGTGGGTGATAACACCTTATTGCGGATGATGCCCAAGCGCGGTTGAACATCGCCTCGGTGCAATTCCCCTGTGGCGAGGGAGCTTGCTCCCGCTGGGCTGCGCAGCAGACCTGATCCCTGAAAATGTGGACTGTCAGGCAAACTGTATTCGCTGAATTGACGACGGCTGCGCCGCCGAGCGGGAGCAAGCTCCCTCGCCACAGAAGCTCAACTGTAGGAAGTGAATCCTCGGCGCCCCTGCAAACCGCCCGTGTGCACAAAGATCAGCCGGGTGCCTGACTCAAATCTGCCGGACTCGATCTGCTCCTTGAGCGCCAACAACGCCTTGCCGGTATACAGCGGCTCTAGCGGTAGGCCGCTGGCCTGCTCGGACAGTTGAATAAACTCCCGCAACAACGGATCAACCTTGGCAAAACCACCACGGCTGGCATCGAATAATTCATAACCTGCATTGACCATTCCGGCTTCGCGCAAAATCGCCTCCACCTGCGGCGCCACGCCATGATCCTCCGGCACCGCCAGCGCACCGTACACCGGACGCTCTCCCGCCTCCGCGAGCACCAGTCCTGCCAGGGTCGTCCCGGTGCCGCACGCCAGCCACCAGCCGTGGAAATCGCTCCAGCCCAGCGTGCTCAGTTGGGAACTCACCTGTTGCTTGAGCGCTTTGCAGCCCAGCGCACCGGCCAATCCGCCACCGCCCTCGGGCACTGCGTGCAGATTCGGATACCGTGCCTGCCAGGGCTCCCAGAAGCCGGGATCATGTCGCGCCCGATAGCCGCCGTAACCGAGCCAGTGCAGCTGCATGCCGAATGCCTGCAAATCCGCAACCGTGGGCGTTTGCTGTGGATGGCCACGCAACAGGCCGACCGTTTCGAAACCCAGACGCTTGCCGGCAGCCGCAAGTGCATGCAGATGATTGGAATGCGCGCCACCGAGGCTGATGACGCCCTGCGCACCGGTGCGGTCGGCGGCCTTGAGATGCTCGGTGAGTTTGAACCATTTGTTGCCGCTGATCAGCGGGTCGATCTGGTCGAGGCGCAGGATCGCGACCTCGATTCCGGAGGTGGTGAGCCAGTCGAGTTGAAGCAATTCGAGGGGGGCTTGGGGGAGCCAGTCAGAGGGAAAAAGCATCAGCGTCGCAGCATCAGAAAAAACCAATACTAACAGCACCCAAAAAACCTGTAGGAGCTGCCGCAGGCTGCGATCTGTTGATCTTGGTCTTTAAAAGCAAAATCAAAAGATCGCAGCCTGCGGCAGCTCCTACAAGAGGTGGGGGGTTAAAGCTCAGCGGCGAGACGCGAACCCTGATTGATCGCGCGCTTGGCATCCAGCTCCGCCGCCACATCGGCGCCGCCGATCAGGTGCACGTTCTGTCCCGCTGCCACCAGACCTTCCTGCAGTTCGCGCAGCGGATCCTGGCCGGCGCAGATCACGATGTTGTCCACCGCCAGCACTTGCGGCTCGCCGGTTTCGCCGATGCGGATATGCAGGCCTTGGTCGTCGATTTTCAGGTATTCGACGCTGTTGAGCATCTGCACCTGCTTGTTCTTCAGACCGGTGCGGTGAATCCAACCGGTGGTCTTGCCCAGACCATCGCCGACCTTGGTTTTCTTGCGCTGCAACAGGAACACTTCGCGAGCCGGCGCGTGCGGCGCCGGTTTGATCCCGGCCACGCCACCACGGGCTTCCAGATGGGTGTCGATGCCCCACTCTTTCCAGAACGCAGTGCGATCGAGACTGGTGGCCACGCCCTCGTGCACGAGGAACTCGGAAACGTCGAAACCGATCCCGCCGGCGCCGATCACGGCAACGCGTTTGCCCACCGGTTTGCGCTCGAGGATCACGTCCAGGTAGCTCAGCACCTTGGCGTTGTCCACGCCCGGAATCGCCGGCACACGCGGCGCGATGCCGGTGGCGAGGATGATTTCGTCGTAACCGCCCTCCACCAGTTTCGCCACGTCGACGCGGGTGTTCAGGCACACCTCGACATTCGTGGTCTGCAGCTTGCGCTTGAAGTAGCGCAGGGTTTCGAAGAATTCTTCCTTGCCCGGCACACGCTTGGCGATGTTGAACTGGCCGCCGATTTCGCTGGCGGAATCGAACAAGGTCACCTGATGCCCGCGCTCGGCGGCCACGGTCGCGGCGGACAGACCGGCAGGGCCGGCACCGACCACAGCGATCTTCTTGATCTGCTGCACCGGCAAATAGTTGAGCTCGGTTTCATGGCAGGCACGCGGGTTGACCAGGCAACTGGTGAGCTTGCCGCCAAAGGTGTGATCGAGGCACGCCTGGTTGCAGCCGATGCAGGTGTTGATTTCGTCGGCGCGGCCTTCTGCGGCTTTGTTGACAAAGTCCGGGTCGGCGAGGAACGGCCGCGCCATCGAGACCATGTCGGCATCGCCTTCGGCCAGAATCTGCTCGGCGATCTCCGGGGTGTTGATGCGGTTGGTGGTGATCAGCGGAATGTTCACCGAACCACGCAGCTTGGCGGTGACCTTGCTGAACGCCGCGCGCGGCACCTTGGTGGCGATGGTCGGAATTCGCGCTTCGTGCCAGCCGATGCCGGTGTTGATAATGGTCGCGCCGGCCTGCTCGATGGCTTTGGCCAGGGTCACGATCTCTTCCCAACTGCTGCCGCCCTCGACCAGATCGAGCATCGACAGACGGAAAATGATGATGAAGTTCGGCCCGACCGCTTCGCGTACGCGGCGGACGATTTCCACCGGCAGGCGCATGCGGTTTTCGTAGCTGCCGCCCCAGCGGTCAGTGCGGTGGTTGGTGTGCGCGGCGAGGAACTGGTTAATGAAATAACCTTCCGAGCCCATGATTTCCACGCCGTCGTACTCGGCGCTCTGCGCCAGTACCGAGCAGGTGACGAAATCGCTGATCTGTTTCTCGATGCCTTCCTCGTCCAGCTCTTTGGGCTTGAACGGGTTGATCGGCGCCTGAATCGCACTCGGCGCGACCTGTTTCGGGCTGTAGGCATACCGCCCGGCGTGGAGGATTTGCATGCAGATCTTGCCGCCCGCCTCGTGCACTGCGCGAGTGACGATGCGGTGCTTGAGCGCTTCTTCCTCGGTGGTCAGCTTGGCTGCGCCGGAGTACACACCGCCCTCGTCGTTCGGGCCGATACCGCCGGTGACCATCAGGCCGACGCCGCCACGGGCACGCTCGGCGAAGTACGCGGCCATGCGTTCGAAGCCACCCGGTTTCTCTTCAAGGCCGGTGTGCATCGAGCCCATCAGGGTGCGGTTGCGCAGCGTGGTGAATCCCAGGTCCAGCGGGGCCAACAGGTGCGGGTAATGAGCGGCGGTCATCGGTAACTCCACAACGTGCGATCACGGAAATTGCGGGAGCTCTGCGTCCCCCGTCAGTCATGTTCGACAGACTAAGAGTCGCACTGCTGTCACTCAATGACCGAAACTGACAACTTATTGATCCAAATGCGCAGCGCCCCTTGGCAAGCGCAGGCATGCGCCCTACCCTAGTCGCCACACCCTGTACCCGGCTGTTGTTGGTTTTCATGCGCAAACTTCTGTATCTGTTTTTCTCCATGGCCATCGTTGCCGCCCTGACCACCTACGCCATGTGGGCGGCGGACCGGCCGGCGGGGCATTACCTGTCGGACCTGCGCATCAAACTGGCGGTCGATCAGGGCACGCCCGCCGACCGTGGCAATCTGCTGGGCATCCAGCCGGAACTGTTTCCGACCGACTACCAAAGTCCCGAGCGCCTGCACCGCAAACTCGCAGCTTATCTGCAGCAGGCACAGGATCAGGGGCTGCTCAACGAAAAAACCGTGGTGGTACTGCCCGAGCATGTCGGCACCTGGCTGATGATCAGCGGCGAGAAAGACGAGCTGTATCAGGCGCCGACCCTGGTCGAAGCGATGAACTGGCTGGCGGCGAGCAATCCGTTGCTGTTCGCCCGCGCCTGGCTCACTGCCAAGGGCGAAAATCGCCTTGACGACGCGTACCTGCGGATGAAGTCCAAAGCCATGGCCAAGGATTACCAGGCGCTATTCGGTGGTCTGGCCAAGGAATTCCACGTGACACTGGTAGCCGGTTCCATCGTCCTGCCCGAACCGAGTATTCGTGATGGCCAGCTCAAGCCCGGCAACGGCGCGCTGTTCAACAGCAGCGTGGTATTCGGCCGTGATGGCGTGCCGCTGGGCCAGCCCCAGCGGCAGATGCACCCGATCTTCGAACAACGTGACGTGATCGGAAGCGAAGACGAGCATGCGATCAACGTGATCGAGACCCCGGCCGGGCGTCTGGGTGTGCTGATCGGCAGCGACAGCTGGTACCCGGACAACTATCGCCGACTCGACGAGCAAGGCGCGCAACTGGTGGCGGTGCCCGCCTTCGTCGTCGGCCACGGTGCTTGGGATCAGCCGTGGCCCGGCTACAAGGGTTCGAGTACACCGGGGTCGGTCAGCCTCAAGCCCGGGGAAATCAGTGAAGGTCAGGCCTGGCATCGCCTGACACTGACCGCGCAACCGCCGAGCAGTCGTGCGATCGCCGGCATGAGCGTGTTCCTGCGCGGCCAGTTCTGGGACAAGCCCGGTTCGGGGCAAAGCTTCCTCAGCAGCAACGGTCAGCAATTCGCCGATGGCGAAGCCCGTGGCGCGCGTCTGCTGAACATCTGGTTGTAAGCCATGAAGCCGCTGCCGATGCGCCTGGGGGATCTGTCGGTAGGTTTCGTGCATAGCCTCGCTGATGCCGTGCGCAGCCATGGCGCCGATCCGCAACCGCTGCTCGAACAATATGGACTGGATGCTGCGCGACTGGCCGAGGCCGGCGCGCGGTTGTCGATTCCGCGCTACATGCGTCTGGGGCACAGCGCGATTCAGTTGACCGGCGATCCCGCACTGGGCTTGCGCATGGGCCAGCTCAGCCGCTTGAGTCAGGCCGGGCTCGCCGGGGTCACTGCCGCGCAGGCGCCGACCGTGCGCGAGGCCGCCCGTTGTCTTATCCGCTTCGAGCCGCTGTACGGCTCCAATTATCGCGGGCAGTCGAGTTTTCACGAAGACGCCCATGGCGCCTGGCTGCGCTTCTATTCGATCAGCCCGTACAACGCCTATAACCGTTTTGTGGTCGATTCGATCATCGCCGGCTGGCTGCATCAGCTGTCCAGCGTTGGTCGCGAGCCCCTGCGCGCCGAGCGCATCGAAATCGAATTCGACGCGCCGGACTATCGCGACGCCTACAGCGCGCTGGGCGACTGCCCGCTGCAGTTCGGTGCCGAACGCAATCAACTGCGCTTAAGCCTCAGCAGCCTCGCCCAGCGTAATCCCGAGCACTGCCCGAGTACCTGGCGGCATCTGCTGCATTTGTGTGAACGGGAACTGGAGCAATTGACCCGCACCCGCAGCCTGCGTGAACGCATCACTCAGCTGTTGGGGCCGTTGCTCAACGGTGGCCGGGAACCCGACCTGGAAGAAGTGGCGGCGCGCCTGAAGCTGCCGACCTGGACCTTGCGCCGCAAATTGGCTGAGGAAGGCACGCAGTTTCGCGCGATTCTCAATGACACCCGCCGTGATCTGGCGATGACCTACATCCGCGACACCGAACTGGCGTTCGGCGAAATCGCCTATCTGCTGGGCTTTGCTTCAGCCGAGGCGTTTCAGCGCGCATTCAAACGCTGGAACGGTCAGACACCCGGCGAGTTTCGCCGCAGTCACCGTAAAACCGCCTGACACCTTACAACTCGGTGGCGTCTTCGGCCGGCTCTGGCTGATCCAGTTCATACGCCTGGTATTCGAGCAGTTCTTCTTGATAGTCATCCATCGTGTAATCCCCCTGCTGCCCGTTTGAAAAATAGCCCGGTCACATGACCAGTGCCTCGAGCCTATCGTGCCCGTATGAAGGAAAAGTGACATCCCGCCTTCATGAATAAAACGTAGCAGTTGGTCAGGAATTTATCGCGGGATTTTTGTCAGGGGAATGTAACGAGATTTCACGCGCCGCAGAAACAACTGTGGGAGCAGACTTGCTCCCACAGGGTGTCGCACCGGGCTTACTGCATTGCCGGAATCGGCTCGGACGGTGGCGGGATATTGCTCGGGTTGGCCGGCGGCGTGATCGTTTCGCTGGCGGGTGCTGGTTCAGCACTCGGTGCCGGGGTGATCGGCGCAGACTCCGCAGGCGGTACCACAGGTTCGGAGCCCGTTGGCGTCGGTGCAACCGGGGCCGGCGCCGGGGTCGCAGCCGGGGCTGTCGGCGTCGTGGTCTGGGCTGGCTCGACAATCCCGGCTGGCGGCGGCGCAGGCGTTGCCTCTACCGCCGGGGCAGGTGTTGCCGGCGCTACAGCGGCAGGCTTGGGCTCCGGCACACCGAGATCGGTCTTGGGTTTCTCTTCGATGTGTGCGGCTTTCTTCGCATCGGCTGGCAGGAACAGCTCAACCAGGGTGAAGAAACGCTCGTAGAACTTCTGCGAGGTCACGGTCTCACTGGCCACCTTGACCATCGAATCGTCGGATGAGCCGATCGGCATCGACACCGAACCCAACACACCGACCCCGAGGCTGGCGGAGTTGTTGGTCTTCTTCAGCGCATAGCGATCCTGCAAGGCGTTGGCGAACACCGTGGCATGGTGCTTGGAGCTGCCGTCTTCGGTACACACCACATTGAAGCTGATCTCCATGTGGGTTTCACCGGTTTGCTGGAAGCTTTTGTGGCCACTGATCAGTTTCGGGTCACTGCTGGTGATGATGTAGCCCTGGCTGAGCAACGCACGACGGGCCGCCTCGCAACTCGCGGTGTCAGCCACCGGATAATTGCGCGAGAACGTGCCGGAATCATCGAAGTTCTCATGCTCATAGATCGGCTTGTCCTTCGAACAGCCAGCAACAGCGGTCAACAACAGCGCCAACCCAAAGACTCGCATGGGAGTTGAAATCAACATTGAACATCCTGAGGGAAAACAGTCCGGGGCGTATTGTGCAACAGAACTTGGCCCTGCGGCGCATGGATTGTGTCTTAAAGCCGTTACAACCTTATTGACCATTGTCTGCCGGAAAAAGTCGCAGCGACAAGTGATCGATGAAGACGCGCAATTTGGCGGTGGCATGGCGACTGGAGGGCCACAATACCCAGAACTGACCGGTGTGTTTCATATGCGCATCCAGCACTCGCTGCAAGCGCCCGTGCGCCACATCCTCATGGGTCATGAAATCCGGCAGGCAGGCGATACCCATCCCTGCCAGGGCCGCATGATTGACGGCTTCGATGGAAGTGGTGACCAGCCGCGTCGGCAAGCTCGGCTCCGGCGCGCCTTCCTCGCCAATCAATGGCCACGGCTCCAGCTTGCCGGTGGCATGAAAGGTGTGCCGCAAGCAGGCGTGCTCCGCCAGATCGGCGGGGATTTGCGGCACGCCGCGCTGCCGCAGATACAACGGGCTCGCCACCAGCACCATGTGAAATTCGCCCAAGGGCCGCGCCATCAGTCGTGAATCACGTGGTTGACCGGTACGAATCACTGCATCAAAGCCCTCCTCGACCACGTCGACCATGCGATCAGTCAGGTCCAGATCCAGCTCGATCTGCGGGTAGAGCGCCATGAACTCATTCATCACCGGCATTACCAGCCCGTGCACCTGCGGCAGGCTGATGCGCAGTTTGCCATGGGGCTGCGAGGCGGAATCGCAAAGTTCGAACTCGGCGGCTTCCACCTCGGCAAGAATTTTGCGACAGCGTGCGAGGAACAGCGCGCCCTCGCTGGTCAGGGTGATGCTGCGGGTAGTGCGATGAAACAGCCGCACGCCCAATCGCGCCTCCAGCCGGGCGATACTTTTGCCCACCGCTGAAGACGACACGCCCTGCAGCCGCCCAGCCTCGGTAAAACTGCGGGTCTCGGCGACCTGAACAAACACCGAAATACTGCCCAGACTGTCCATTCCACCCCTCCGATTCACGACATCCATGTCCGATATGTTCGGAACCGTAACCCATTTTTCTCCAATGCGCAGCGCCCTAGCCTATGGCCTTCACCCACTTCGGCACATGGACGCTGACTCATGAACGACGCACAACTGACCTCGGCCCTCACCCAGCCAGTCGAGACCCGCGACCGATTACCCCTCGGCGCCCTACTGGCCCTGGCCACCGCTGGCTTCATCACGGTGCTGACCGAAGCCATGCCCGCCGGCCTGCTGCCGCAAATGAGCGCGGGGCTGAATGCCTCCCAGGCACTGATCGGGCAACTGGTCACGCTGTACGCGATTGGCTCGATGCTCGCCGCCATCCCGCTGACCATTGCCACCCGCGGCTGGCGTCGTCGGCCATTGCTGCTGACAGCCATTGGCGGCTTCGCCATCGCCAACAGCATCACCGCTCTGTCGGAATGGTACTGGCTGACCCTGATCGCACGTTTGCTCGCCGGGATATTTGCCGGGCTGCTGTGGGCGTTGCTGGCAGGCTACGCCAGCCGCATGGTCGCGCCACACCTGCAAGGCCGGGCGATCACCGTCGCCATGCTTGGCGCGCCGCTGGCACTCTCGCTGGGCATCCCGGCTGGCACGCTACTCGGCACGCTGGTCGGCTGGCGCCTGAGCTTCGCCATCATGACTGCGCTGACGCTGTTGCTGGTGATCTGGGTGCGCTGGCAAGTGCCGGACTTTGCCGGAGAACACGCAGGTAAACGCCTGCCCCTACGTCAGGTCTTCACCCTGCCCGGGGTACGATCGGTACTGTTTGTGACCCTGTCCTACGTGGTTGCTCACAACCTGCTGTACACCTACATCGCACCGTTCCTGCAACCGTCGGGACTGGCCAGCGATATCGACCGGGTGCTGCTGGTGTTCGGCCTCGCCTCAGTGCTGAGCCTATGGATCGTCGGCAGCCTGATCGATCGCTGGCTACGCGAACTGGTGCTGATCAGCACGCTGCTGTTCATGCTCTCCGCCATCGCCTTGGGCCTGTGGCGAGAATCGGCGACCGTGGTCTACATCGCCGTCGCCGTGTGGGGCATGGCGTTTGGCGCGATGCCTTCGCTGCTGCAGACTGCTTCGGCGAAAACTTCTGGAGAGGCTGCCGATACGGCCCAGTCGATGCTGGTGACCCTGTGGAATGTCGGAATTGCCGGGGGTGGCCTGGCGGGTGGTTTGCTGCTGGGGAATCTGGGGGTTGGGGGTTTTCCGTGGATTGTTGTGGGGTTGCTGGTTTTGACTTTGTATGCGGCGCTCAGGGCTCGGGGCTATGGGTTTGCGCGGGTGAGGTGATGGGTTTGTCTGTCGCGGATTGGTTGACCGATCGACCGCCTTCGCGAGCAGGCTCGCTCCTACAGTGGGGTTGAGTGTGGGCAGTCAGAGATTGGTCGGCTGACAGGCCGCCATCGCTGGCAGGCCAGCTCCCACAAGATCAAGATCAAAAGATCAAAAGATCGTCCGAACGCGGCCCGAGCCTTCGGCAGCTCCTACACAGGCCGAGTGTCAGCTCGCCGAAAGCTCTTGATCTTGCCGTGCCGGCCCCATCGGCAGGCTGAGTGGAGGGGTTTATCCGGGGGAAGGAGCGCAGCGACGTTTGGCGAAGCCAAACACATCGAGAGGAGGTGCAGCGAAGCAAACCGGAGGCGATGTTCCCGGATGAATCCCGTAACGAAGGAACCCGAGCCACGGCGAGGGCCGAACGCCGGGGCCCAGACTTTTGGTTACTTTGGGGCGTTTGCCAAAGTGACTCGCCGTAAGGGCGAAACCGCCAGGCGCAGCACCCGAAGCAACGGATATACACCCAAATCTCGACCATAAAAAAAGCCCCGTCCATAAGGCCGGGGCTTTCCAGTTACCACTCAGTCAACCATCAATACCGCTTGATGTCCGCCTGACTCTCCAACTGCTTGCGGAACGCCGCAAAATCCTGCTGCCCCTCACGCGAAGCAAGGAAGCGACGGTACTGCGCCTTCTCTTCATCAGTCGGCGCTACTGCTTCATTCACACCGTCCAGACGCACGATCATCAGACTACCGTCCTGCAAGGTCACGCTGCTGAACGTCGGCTTGCCCTTGGCTGCCGGTTTCGGCATGCGAAACAACGCCTGCAGCACAGTCGGGTCAACCCCTTCCTGAGCACGGGTCGCCGCCGTCACAACCTTCCAGTTCTGGCCATCAACCGCCTTGTCCTGCGCAGTCTTGCCATCGCGCAGACCAGCAATCAACTGGTCAGCCTTGGTCTTGGCCGCGGCGCTGGCGTGCTCTTTGGTCAGTTGGGCACGGATCGCCGTGTTTACGGCTTCCAGTGGCAACTGCTCAGGCTTCAGATGTTCCTTGGCACGCAGCACGACCACGGTTTCCGGATCCAGCTCGATGCCGGTGCTGTTGGCGTTTTCTTCCAGCACTTCCTGACTGAACGCAGCCGTCACCACCGCGCGGTTGGCGGCGATGCCTTCGCCACCTTCACGGCCGAATGGCTTGGAGGTGTGCACAGTCAGTTTCAGATCTGCCGCAGGCTGGGCCAGGTCAGACGCTTCGAACGCCGAGTCCTCCAGCTGCTTGGTCGCCTCGACAAAACGCTGCTCGACCTGTTGAGTCTTCAGCTCGCGGGTCAGCTTGTCTTTCAGGCTGGCCAGGGTCGGCACTTCAGGCGCTTCAACACCCAGCAGCTTGATCAGGTGGTAACCGAAGTCGGTACGCACCGGCTCGGACACCTGGTCCTTGTTCAACGAGTACAGGGCTTTTTCGAAAGCTGGGTCATAGACGCCAGGACCGGCGAAACCGAGGTCACCGCCATTGTTGGCCGAACCCGGATCCTGCGAGAACTCCTTGGCCAGCGCTTCGAATTTCTCGCCCTTGGCCAGACGCGCCTGGACTTCTTCGATCTTCGCCTTGGCCTGAGCGTCGGTGGTCTTGTCGTTGACTTCGATCAGGATATGCGCGGCGCGGCGCTGTTCGGACAGGTTGGCGATCTCTTTCTGATACGCCGCCTGCAAGTCTTCATCCTTGACCGCAACCTGGTCGAAGAACGAGGACTTCTTCAGCTCGACGTAATCGACAACCACCTGCTCAGGGGTCATGAACTCCTTGGCGTGCTCGTCGTAGTAAGCCTTGACCTCGTCGTCGGTCAGCTTGACCGCGGCCGGGTCGGCCTTGACGTTCAGCGAAGCGAAGTCGCGGGTCTGTTTTTCCAGTCGGGCGAATGCCAGCACTTCGGCGTCGGTGACGAAGCCGCTACCGGCAACACCGGCGCGCAACTGACCGATCAGCATTTCCTGAGCCAGCATCTGGCGGAATTGCATACGGGTGTAGCCCAGTTGACGGATCACCTGGTCGAAGCGCTCGGAACTGAACTTGCCGTCCACCTGGAATTCAGGGGTCTGCAGGATCACCTGATCCAGTGCACCTTCGGAGAAAGCGAATTTCGATTGTTCTGCGCCTTGCAGCAGCAGCTTGCGATCGATCAGACCCTTGAGGGCCGATTCGCGGAGCATTTTTTCGTCAAGCAAGGAAGCATCGAAGTCCTTGCCCAGCTGTTGCATCAGCTGACGGCGTTGCATGTCAACGGCCTGGCTCAGCTCGTTCTGGCTGATTTCTTCACCATTGACCTTGGCCGCATCGTTGGTGTGCGTCGTGGCCTTGAAAATGGCATCGAAACCGGTCAGAGCCATCAGTGCAACGATGACCCCGATAATGGTCTTGGCAATCCAGCCTTGTGAATTGTCCCTGATATTCTGCAGCATGCGTCCCCCAGAAACGGTTGAACTTCAAAAATTAGGCAACCGTGGAGCGTGGGTAGAATCCGGATAGAAGAAAGGCGCATCCGAGGATGCGCCTTCTCGTAACTGGCGGAGCGGACAGGGCTCGAACCCTCGATCCCGGCGTTACAGGCAGCTGTTCCAGCGACCTGCTCTACCGCTCCGCTGCCAAGTCAGGCATGACCCCGACCCGGATGGGTAAAAACCTGAAACAAACTTGCTTAGTTGACAGCTTCTTTCAGTGCTTTACCGGCTTTGAAACCTGGCTTTTTAGCAGCAGCGATTTCCAGCGTCTTGCCAGTCTGTGGGTTACGACCGATACGAGCTGGACGATCAGTCACGGAGAACGTGCCGAAACCTACCAGAACAACGGAGTCGCCAGCCTTGAGAGCGCCAGTGACGGATTCGATTACAGCGTCCAGCGCACGGCCAGCAGCAGCTTTCGGGATATCAGCGGATGCAGCGATAGCATCAATCAGTTCCGACTTGTTCACTCTAAGTCCCCTTATATCTATTTTGAGATGATTCTAAGTTTTTTGGTGAAAGCAAAAACAGTGCTGAATGGCCTACAGACACTTAAGAGCCGCTTTATAACAAGGGCTCTAAAAAGCTGTCAAGGAAGCCCCCCAGGCAAAAACGTATTAATGCGTGCTAATTCTTTCCTTTGAATCAGACTCACGTTTTTCGTCCTTGGAAACTATCTCCGGAGCCACATCCGGCAAGGGCTCCGGCGCGTATTGCAGCGCAATTTGCAGGACCTCGTCAATCCATTTAACCGGTTTAATCTGCAGATCCTGCTTGATATTGTCAGGAATCTCCTTCAGATCGCGCACGTTTTCTTCCGGAATAATCACAATCTTGATTCCGCCGCGATGAGCCGCGAGCAGTTTTTCCTTCAGACCACCAATCGCCAGCACTTGGCCACGCAGGGTGATTTCGCCGGTCATGGCGACATCGGCGCGCACCGGGATCCCGGTCAAGGCCGACACCAGTGCCGTGCACATGCCCACACCCGCGCTAGGACCGTCCTTCGGGGTCGCCCCTTCCGGCATGTGAATGTGGGTATCGCGCTTCTCGTGGAAGTCCAGAGGAATGCCCAGGCTCTTGGCACGGCTGCGTACAACGGTCAGCGCGGCAGTGATCGATTCGACCATTACATCGCCCAGCGAACCGGTCTTGATCAACTGACCTTTACCCGGCACCACAGCCGCTTCGATGGTCAGCAATTCCCCGCCCACCTGCGTCCAGGCCAGGCCAGTCACCTGACCGATCTGATCCTGTTGCTCTGCCAGACCGTAGCGGAATTTGCGCACGCCGAGGAAGTGCTCCAGCAGATCAGCTGTCACTTTCACCGAGAAACGTTTTTCCAGCGCGTGCTCTTTTACGGCCTTGCGGCAGACCTTGGCGATCTGACGTTCGAGGCCACGCACACCGGCTTCGCGGGTGTAGTAACGGATGATGTCGCGGATCGCTTCTTCATCGAATTCCAGCTCGCCTTTCTTCAGACCGTTGGCGGCGATCTGCTTGGGCGACAAGTACTTGACGGCGATATTGATCTTTTCGTCTTCGGTGTAGCCCGGCAGACGAATGACTTCCATCCGGTCCAGCAGTGCCGGCGGGATGTTCATCGAGTTCGAGGTGCACAGGAACATCACATCGGACAGGTCGTAATCGACTTCCAGATAGTGATCGTTGAAGTTGTGGTTCTGCTCCGGATCGAGCACTTCCAGCAACGCCGACGCCGGGTCGCCACGCATGTCGCTGCCCATTTTGTCGATTTCATCGAGCAGGAACAGCGGGTTGCGTACGCCCACTTTTGTCATCTTTTGAATCAATCTTCCTGGCATCGAACCAATGTAAGTCCGACGGTGACCACGAATTTCCGCTTCATCACGCACGCCACCGAGGGCCATACGCACGAATTTGCGGTTGGTCGCATGGGCAATCGACTCTGCTAGCGAGGTTTTGCCCACGCCAGGCGGACCGACCAGGCACAACACAGGGCCGCGAATCTTTTTCACGCGTTTCTGCACAGCGAGGTATTCAAGGATGCGTTCCTTGACCTCTTCGAGACCGTAGTGATCGGCATCGAGAATGTCTTCAGCACGCGCCAGGTCGAGACGTACCTTGCTTTGTGCCTTCCACGGCACCTGCACCAGCCAGTCGATGTAGGAACGCACCACGGTGGCTTCAGCGGACATCGGCGACATTTGCTTGAGCTTGTTCAGCTCGGCAGTGGCTTTGGCCAGGGCATCTTTCGGCAGGCCGGCAGCATCGATGCGCTTTTTCAGCTCTTCGATTTCGTTGTGACCTTCGTCACCGTCGCCCAGCTCTTTCTGAATGGCCTTCATCTGCTCATTCAGGTAGTACTCGCGCTGGCTGCGCTCCATTTGCTTTTTGACGCGGCCGCGAATGCGTTTTTCGACTTGCAGCAGATCGATTTCGGCATCCAGCAAGGCAAGCACGTGCTCGACCCGGGCCGACAGATCGATGATTTCGAGGATTTCCTGCTTCTGTTCGATCTTCAGCGCCATGTGCGCGGCCATGGTATCGACCAGACGACCCGGCTCATCGATGCTGTTGAGCGACGACAGGACTTCAGCCGGGACTTTCTTGCCCAACTGCACATATTGTTCGAACTGCGACAGCAGGCTGCGCACGAACACTTCGGATTCGCGCTCGGCGGCGTCGACTTCGTCGATCAGCGAGACTTCGGCGCGGCAATGCCCGTCAACTTCGCTGAAGCGCTCTACAGCGCCGCGCTGCTCACCTTCGACCAGAACCTTGACGGTGCCGTCCGGCAGCTTCAGCAGCTGCAGCACAGTCGCGATCGTACCTACGCGATAGAGAGCTTCTTCACCGGGATCGTCGTCAGCCGGATTTCTCTGGGCCAGCAGCAGGATCTGCTTGTCGCCCGTCATCGCTGCCTCGAGGGCTTCGATGGATTTCTCGCGCCCCACGAACAGCGGGATAACCATGTGCGGATAAACCACGACATCACGCAATGGCAGGAGAGGCAATTCGATGGTTGTCTTCATGATTTCGCCTCTACGGCGGCCATATGGCCGTAATCAGATGGAATTAAGCTTGAAGCCAAGATGGGGGCTGCCTTGAAAAAAAACAAGCGCAAAGCGGATGTAAAAAACGACATAAAAAAAAAGAGGCCCGAAGGCCCCTTCTTTGTTCCGGCAGTGTGGACGCTTACGCGTCCGGCGCGGCCTTGGCCGTCGGCTCACTGTTTTCGTAGATATACAGTGGCTTGGACTTGCCTTCGATCACGCTTTCATCGATGACGACTTTGCTCACTTCGGACTGCGAAGGGATTTCGTACATCGTGTCGAGCAGCACACCTTCGAGAATCGAACGCAGGCCACGGGCACCGGTTTTACGTTCCAGGGCACGCTTGGCGACCGATTTCAGTGCGTCGGTCCGGAACTCCAGATCCACGCCTTCCATCTCGAACAGCTTGGCATACTGTTTGGTCAGAGCATTTTTCGGCTCGGTGAGGATCTGCATCAGTGCAGCCTCGTCGAGCTCGTCCAGCGTCGCAAGAACCGGCAGACGACCGACGAATTCCGGGATCAGACCGAACTTGACCAGGTCGTCAGGCTCGACTTCACGCAGGGACTCACCAACTTTCTTGCCTTCTTCCTTGCTGCGCACTTCTGCGTTGAAACCGATGCCGCCCTTGGTGGAACGGTTTTGAATAACCTTTTCCAGACCGGAGAACGCACCACCGCAGATGAACAGGATGTTACGGGTGTCGACCTGCAGGAATTCCTGCTGCGGATGCTTGCGGCCACCTTGCGGTGGAACGGAAGCGACCGTGCCTTCGATCAACTTGAGCAAGGCCTGCTGCACGCCTTCACCGGAAACATCGCGGGTGATCGACGGGTTGTCGGACTTGCGGGAAATCTTGTCGATTTCGTCGATGTAGACAATGCCCATCTGGGCCTTCTCCACGTCGTAATCGCACTTTTGCAGCAGTTTCTGAATGATGTTCTCGACATCTTCACCTACGTAGCCAGCCTCGGTGAGGGTGGTTGCGTCAGCGATGGTGAACGGAACGTTCAGCAAGCGGGCCAGTGTTTCGGCCAGCAGGGTTTTACCGGAGCCTGTCGGGCCGATCAGCAGGATGTTGCTCTTGCCGAGTTCGACGTCGTCAGCCTTCTTGTCACGCTGGTTCAGACGCTTGTAGTGGTTGTACACCGCTACGGCCAGAACCTTCTTCGCACGCTCCTGACCGATTACATACTGGTCAAGGATGCCGCTGATTTCTTTAGGCGAAGGCAATTTATGCGCGCTGCTTTCGGCCTGTGCTTCCTGCACCTCCTCGCGGATGATGTCATTGCACAGGTCGACGCACTCGTCGCAGATAAAGACCGAGGGGCCGGCAATCAATTTGCGCACTTCATGCTGGCTTTTGCCACAGAAGGAGCAATAGAGCAGCTTGCCGTTGTCCTCGCCGTTGCGGGTGTCAGTCATTCGTTCGATCCAAATCCGATAGGCTTGCAACACAAGATGAAGGCTATTGCGGGCTTTTTCAAGCCCGCTGGTGGTCGGACCTGCCGACCCACCTTATTTTGAGCTGCTTATTTTACGCAGGACGCTGGTTGATGACTTCGTCGATCAGACCGTATTCCTTCGCAGCTTCTGCACTCATGAAGTTATCGCGGTTGGTGTCGCGCTCGATTTCTTCAAGCGTACGACCGCTGTGCTTGGCCATCAGCGTGTTCAGACGCTCGCGGATGAAGAGGATTTCCTTGGCATGGATTTCGATATCCGACGCCTGGCCCTGGAAACCGCCCAGTGGCTGGTGAATCATCACACGCGAGTTCGGCAGGCAGAAACGCTTGCCTGGAGCACCGGCCGTCAGCAGGAATGCACCCATGCTGCACGCCTGACCAATGCAGGTCGTCGATACGTTTGGCTTGATGAACTGCATGGTGTCGTAGATCGACATGCCCGCTGTCACCGAACCGCCCGGGGAGTTGATGTAGAGATGGATGTCCTTGTCCGGGTTTTCCGCTTCAAGGAACAGCAATTGCGCACAGATCAGGTTGGCCATGTAGTCCTCTACAGGACCCACCAGAAAGATTACGCGCTCCTTCAGAAGGCGCGAGTAGATGTCATAGGCGCGCTCGCCACGAGCAGATTGCTCGACAACCATCGGGACCAGGCCGCCGGCGGCCTGGATATCAGAGTTCTGCTGAATATACGAATTACGGAACATGCTCTGCAGTCACTCCCAAATAGTTATGTCTTGAATACGCATAAGCCAGCTCGAAGGCTGGCTTATGTGTGTACTTCTTAACGCAAAAACAATCAGTCGGCTTTTGGAGCTTCTACCGGCTTGACCGCTTCTTCGTAAGAGACCGATTTGTCGGTCACGCTAGCTTTCTGCAGAACAGTATCCACAACTTGTTCTTCCAGCACAACCGAACGAACTTCGTTCAGTTGCTGCTCGTTCTTGTAGTACCAGGACACGACCTGCTCAGGTTCCTGGTAAGCCGAAGCCATTTCCTGAATCATTTCACGAACGCGGGCTTCGTCAGGCTTCAGGTCGAATTGCTTGACCACTTCGGCCACGATCAGACCCAGCACTACACGGCGCTTGGCTTGCTCTTCGAACAGCTCGGCCGGCAGTTGGTCAGGCTTGATGTTGCCGCCGAACTGCTGAACAGCCTGCACGCGCAGACGGTCAACTTCGTTGGACAGCAGAGCCTTTGGCACTTCGATCGGGTTGGTGGCCAGCAGACCGTCCATCACCTGATTTTTTACCTTGGACTTGATGGCCTGACGCAGTTCACGCTCCATGTTCTTGCGAACTTCGGTGCGGAAACCGTCGATGCCGCTTTCCTTGATGCCGAATTGAGCGAAGAACTCTTCGTTCAGCTCTGGCAGCTTAGGCTCGGACACGGTGTTTACAGTCACGGTGAACTCGGCGGTTTTGCCGGCCAGGTCCAGGTTCTGATAGTCCTCAGGGAAGGTCAGGTTCAGAACGCGCTCTTCGCCCGCTTTAGCACCCACCAGGCCTTCTTCGAAGCCCGGGATCATGCGACCGGAACCCAGCACCAGCTGAGTGCCTTTGGCCGAGCCGCCAGCGAAGGCTTCGCCGTCAACCTTGCCAACGAAATCGATGTTCAGCTGATCTTCGTTCTGAGCGGCACGATCGGCCACTTCAAAACGGGTGTTCTGCTTGCGCAGGATGTCCAGCATTTTGTCCAGATCGGCGTCAGCCACTTCAGCGCTCAGGCGCTCGACAGTGATGCCGTCGAAACCGGCAACGGTGAACTCAGGGAACACTTCGAATACGGCAACGTATTCCAGGTCCTTGCCAGCTTCCAGCGACTTTGGCTCGATCGAAGGCGAACCGGCAGGGTTCAGCTTCTGCTCAACCACAGCTTCGTAGAAGGAGGACTGGATGACATCACCAACAGCTTCCTGACGAGCGTCAGCACCGAAACGGCGCTTGATTTCGCTCATTGGCACTTTGCCTGGACGGAAGCCAGCAATCTTGGCCTTTTGGGCAGTCTGCTGCAGACGCTTGTTGACCTGGCTCTCAATGCGCTCAGCCGGCACGGTGACGCTCATGCGGCGCTCAAGAGCAGTAGTATTTTCAACAGAAACTTGCATGGATATTCCTCGTTGCACAGACGTTAGCCGGCCGTTTCCGACCCCAGAATCAAGGGCATGCATTCTAGTGGGTCAAACTCAAGAAGTCACCCTACTGAAAACGGGTAAAAAAACAGCAGGCCATTTATAGGTGTGAATGCAGCAATGCACTCCACCCCGAAGACGAATAAAGACCATCACGCCAGGGCTCTGCTCACCGCTTCTATATATAGAAGAGACCGCGAACCATCTCCCTGACGGCCGATCCTGCGAACATGACCGGTGGTCGACACGCAGGCCGCAAGCCCATGAACACGACGAAACGCCCTGCCCTTCGACCTGAAACCCAGCACAACAAACCACCAGCCGTAAAACAAAAAAGGCGCCAGACTGTTAAATCTGGCGCCTTTCGAAATATGGGGTGGACGATGGGGATCGAACCCACGACAACGGGAGTCACAATCCCGTGCTCTACCAACTGAGCTACGCCCACCATATTGCGTCACAAAAAAGCCATTCAACTTCTTTGCTGAACTTCATCAGGCCTGCGGCATGAATGAAGCTTTAATTGGTGCGGATGAAGAGACTCGAACTCTTACGCCTCGCGGCGCTGGAACCTAAATCCAGTGTGTCTACCAATTCCACCACATCCGCAGATGAAGCTTTTTAAAGCAAAGGCGCCAGACTGTTACATCTGGCGCCTTTCGAAATATGGGGTGGACGATGGGGATCGAACCCACGACAACGGGAGTCACAATCCCGTGCTCTACCAACTGAGCTACGCCCACCATATCGCGTTACTTGTGCCAAAGCTGCCTAATGGCGCACCCGGCAGGACTCGAACCTGCGACCATCCGCTTAGAAGGCGGATGCTCTATCCAGCTGAGCTACGGGCGCCTTGTTAATCTGTACCCTTGGAGGACTACAAACTAAATGCTTTCCAGCCTCGCAGAACCGTAATCCCGCTCAACCTTCTTAACCAGTGCTAGGCTGTGCCCGACAAGTGCGACGAATAGTATAGAGCGACCTTAAGGTCGTCAAATCTTTTTTGAAAAAAATTCATTTAATTAAAGGAGTTAGGGGAATTTGCTGACCAAGCGCCTTTGCCCTCACCGCCTGACATGCGAGAATGCGTTCTCTTTTTTTCCCCTCTCGATGGTTAATCACGCGCAATGACTGCACAACTAATCGACGGCAAATCGATCGCCGCCAGCCTGCGCCAGCAGATCGCCCAACGAGTTGCCGAGCGTCGCCAGCAAGGCCTGCGCACTCCCGGCCTCGCGGTGATCCTGGTCGGCAGCGATCCTGCCTCTCAGGTTTATGTCTCGCACAAGCGTAAAGACTGTGAAGAGGTCGGCTTCCTCTCTCAAGCCTACGACCTGCCTTCCGAAACCACTCAAGAAGCGCTGACCGATCTGATCGATCGCCTCAACGACGACCCGGCCATCGACGGCGTGCTGCTGCAACTGCCGCTGCCCGAGCACCTGGACGCCTCCAAACTGCTGGAGCGCATTCGCCCGGACAAAGACGTCGATGGCTTCCATCCTTATAACGTCGGTCGCCTGGCCCAGCGCATTCCGCTGCTGCGTCCGTGCACACCAAAAGGCATCATGACCTTGCTGGAAAGCACCGGCGTGGACCTTTATGGTCTGGATGCGGTGGTGGTGGGTGCGTCGAACATCGTCGGTCGTCCGATGGCGATGGAGCTGCTGCTGGCCGGTTGCACCGTGACCGTCACCCACCGTTTCACCAAGGATCTGGCCGGCCACGTCGGCCGCGCCGATCTGGTAGTGGTCGCCGCCGGCAAGCCGGGCCTGGTCAAGGGCGAGTGGATCAAGGAAGGCGCGATCGTGATCGACGTCGGCATCAACCGTCAGGACGACGGCAAACTGGTCGGTGACGTGGTGTACGAAACCGCCCTGCCCCGCGCCGGCTGGATCACTCCGGTTCCCGGCGGCGTTGGCCCGATGACCCGTGCCTGCCTGCTGGAAAACACCCTCTACGCGGCAGAAACCCTGCACGCCTGAGACGTTTTTCCGCAATAAAAGAACCCCGCATTGTGCGGGGTTTTTCGTATCTGAGAAAAAACACTAACCGTTCGCCGGAAACCCCTCTTTTTACAGGCCTTTTCACGAGATTTTCAGGTCATTCAAACAACCATCGACAGATCTTCAGCCATACTCCTAGAATGCGACGCTTTGAAGAAATAACCCGTTACAAACTAACGGAATATCCAACCTTTATGAGTTCGCCCGCGTGAAAATTCGTCTTTCGATTCTGAGCCTGGTTTTTGCTTTTTCAGGCACATTCGTCACGCCAACCGTCAACGCCGCTGAAACTACCGCCGCGCCACGCGATGCTTCGCAATTGAAGATCGCCTCCGGCAGCGCCCTGCTTATGGATTTGCAGACCAATAAAGTCATCTATTCGAGCAACCCGGATGTGATCGTACCGATCGCTTCGGTGAGCAAGTTGATGACCGGACTGGTGGTGGTTGAAGCGCACCAGAACATGGACGAATGGATCGACGTCGACATCAGCCACACGCCGGAAATGAAAGGCGTGTTCTCCCGAGTCAAACTCAAGAGCGAACTGCCGCGTCGCGAGATGCTGCTGATTGCCCTGATGTCCTCGGAGAACCGTGCGGCCGCCAGCCTCGCGCATCACTATCCAGGCGGTTACGCCGCGTTCATCGCCGCAATGAACGCCAAGGCCAAGGCGCTGGGCATGACCAACACGCACTATGTCGAGCCGACCGGGCTGTCTGAACGCAACGTGTCCACCGCCCGCGACTTGAGCAAATTGCTGGTCGCCGCGAGCAAGCATCCGATCCTCAGCGAGCTGACCACCACCAAAGAAAAAACCGTAGCGTTCCGCAAACCCAATTACACCCTGGGTTTCCGCAACACCGATCACCTGGTGAACAAGGCTGACTGGGACATCAAGATCACCAAAACCGGCTTTACCAACCCCGCGGGTCATTGCCTGGTGCTGGTAACGCGGATGAGCAATCGTCCGGTCGCCCTGGTGATCCTCGATGCGTTCGGCAAGTACACGCATTTTGCCGATGCCAGCCGTATCCGCAGCTGGATGGAAACTGGCCGTAGCGCCAACGTTCCGGCAGTGGCTCAACAATACAAGGCCGAGAAAAACCTCAAGTCGCGCCAGAGCGGCGTGGTCGAAGCCTCCAAGTAACCGAAAAAAACCAACTGTGGCGAGGGAGCTTGCTCCCGCTGGGGCGCGTAGCGGACCTTCTTTTTTAACAAGAAAAGGCCTGCTGCGCAGTCCAGCGGGAGCAAGCTCCCTCGCCACATTAGCCATTGGTTAAATAGCCTTTATTCAATCATTGGGTAGCGGCATTTTGTCGTCATCCGGAATGCCGTCACCAGCGCTCGGATCTGGCGTCAGCACATTAGGCCGCGCCAACGGATCGCGCAGCGGACTGTCCGGATCCAGCACAGGATCCACGTCGTCCTCAGGCGTGGTCGGCACGCTATCCGGTTTTTTATCGTCGAAGCTGGAATCGGTACTCATACGCACCTCACTTCAGGGTTTCAGGTCAGCCAACGGATCGTAGGGCTTGGCCGGACGCTTGCTGTCTTCGCCAGGTTCCACGTCTTTCGGCGCCTTGGCCGGGCCGACGGGGTCGACCTGCGGATCGTCGAGATCCGGTGAATCCGGATCGAAACCCAGATCATGACCGGACGAATGCTCGCTTGAGTGTGGGCCTTTCGGGGATGGGGAATCTGCCATGCTCGCCTCCTGATTCACCCGCACATTCGGGCTCTATCAGTGAGAGGCCTGCCGAGCGTGAGGGTGCCCGGCAGATGACGAACGGAGCCTTAATGTGCGGCCAGAGCCTTTCTGGCTTGCGCCGCTTCACGTTCCTGCCCGGCCTGCGCCAGCTCGTCCGCTGCCGTGAGCCAGCGCTGGCGATCAACCTCGGCGGGAATCTGCGACGGTTTCTGGATCAGTACCGCCCAGCCGCCGGATTTTTCGAAGGCCGATTCAAAGGAACTGAAGCTCATCAGTTCTCGGCGATTCATCCCGGCGCGCAACAGCACCTTCTGTTTCAGCCGGTCGTAACCGGAAAGGATCGCATAACGCGGTTCAGCCCAGAACGCCGAGCCTTCACTGAAGCGCACCATTACCGGATAACCGGCCGCCACCTGGGTCAACAAGGCAGGCAGGTTCTTGTCCAGCGGATAGACCACCATGCCGTAATCACGGGCCAGGTTCTGCAGATTCTGTTGCAGCTGGTCCTGTGCCCCCGGCAGATGCAACGGTTTTTCCAGCAGGCCCGGCGTGATCATGATGCCCTGCTGCGACAACAGGCTGGCCAGCACTTGCGGACCACTCTGATTGGCTTCGCCGCGATAGAACGTGCCGCTGAGTTCGACCCGCTCCGGCAGACGCTTGACCTGCGGCGCCACGCTGCCCGCACACCCCGCCAACACGGCCACGCAACCGGCCACCAGCAACACCCCTCGCAATCGAGAAAATACCTGCACCATCGTCACTCTCTGATCAGACGCCGGTCATCGTGTTCCGGCAACGCCTGCGATCATAGGGCGGAGCACGCCTGCGGTATAGCCTTAAACCGCAGACCGATCGTTTGCATAGAGCGAACTGATTGGTCATCACCGACCTTTGGTCAATAGTCTGAAACACCCCATTGTCTAGACTGTCACTGAAACAGAGCGAATTGAAAAAGTGAGTGCCCGACGCAGGGCAAAGAGGAGGCACTGATGAGCCTGACCATGACTATCGTAATGCTGATCGCCGGCTGGCTGGCAGTGGCCAGCGCCATGCTGTGGGGCGTGCTGCGTATTGCGCGGCGCCATCACCATCCGGTCGATTCGACCCCGAATCACAAGCCAGAAAAGCACCGCCACGCGACTGCGCACTGAAACTTTGCCACCTCGCCAGATATGCCCCCCCTGTAGGAGCTGCCGAAGGCTGCGATCTTTTGATCTTCAAAGTCAAAAGATCGCAGCCTTCGGCAGCTCCTACATAAGGCACCAGCCATAAGACATAAGCCATAAGCCATAAGCCATAAGCCATAAGCCATAAGGCATGAGCCATAAAGCAAAAAGGCCGGCTGGACTCCTGAAGTCCAGCCGGCCTTTCCATTTGTTACGATTTACGCCTGCTGAGCCAGCTTCTTCTGCTTCGCCCGGCGCGACATCATGTTCAGCACTTCAATCGCTGCCGAGAATGCCATGGCCGCGTACACATAACCTTTCGGTACGTGGGCGCCGAAGCCTTCGGCGATCAGCGTCATGCCGATCATGATCAGGAAGCCCAGCGCCAACATCACCACCGTCGGGTTGTCGTTGATGAACTTGGCCAGCGGTTCAGCCGCAAACAGCATCACCATTACCGAGACCACTACTGCGATCACCATGATCGGCAAGTGCTCAGTCATGCCCACCGCGGTAATGATGCTGTCGATCGAGAACACCATGTCCAGCATCAGGATCTGACCGATCGCGGCAGCGAAGCCCAGGGTCACGGTCGATGTCGCGGATTTCGGGTCTTCCGGCGCCGGGTCCATGCTGTGATGGATCTCGGTTGTGGCTTTCCACACCAGAAACAGACCACCGGCAATCAGGATCATGTCCTTCCAGGAGAACGCCTGGCCCATGATTTCGATCACAGGGGCAGTCAACTGCACGATGAAGGCAATAGTGCTCAACAGAGCCAGACGCAGAATCAGCGCCATGCCGATACCGATGCGCCGCGCCTTCTGCCGATGCTGCGCGGGCAGCTTGTTGGTCAGGATCGAAATAAAGATCAGGTTATCGATGCCGAGCACGATTTCCATCACCACCAGTGTGGCCAAAGCAACCCAGGCGGCGGGGCTGGCGGCGAGTTCTAACAGATATTCCATGGGTCAGTCCTGACTCTGTGTAAGACGGTTTAGATGGTCTTGGAGGAAGATTCGGATTTTTCCGCGTCTTTTTCCGGTGTTGCTTTTTTCTCGATCAGGCCGCCTGTGGCGTCGCTGAGTGCTTGTTCAGCAGCCTTGTGCGTATCGTCGATCGCCTGTTTGGCGCTTTCGGCGGCCTTGCCCATCAATTGCTGGGCGCTTTTCTCGGCCTGATCGCAACCGGCCATAAGCAGTAAAGACGTAAACATCAGTGCAGGGATTGTGTATTTCATGGGGCTTTCCTTCGAATGAACAGACAGGGTCACAGACCGCCCGTCGATGGCTGGGCATTCTAGGGAGACAAACACTTCAGGAAAATTCGTATTTTTAGCGGCTATACTTCGGCTTTAACGAACTATAACAATCGATGTAGGAGCTGCCGCAGGCTGCGATCTTTTGATTTTTTAAAGCAAGATCAAAAGATCGCAGCCTTCGGCAGCTCCTACAGAGGGGACGCGGCGAATGCTGAATTACCGACAACTGCATTACTTCTGGGTGGTGGCCAAGACCGGCAGCATCGTGCGTGCCTGCGAGCAACTTAACCTCACGCCACAAACCATCAGCGGGCAGATTTCGCTGCTCGAACAAACTTACGGCATCGAACTGTTTCAACGGGTCGGCCGTCAGCTCGAACTGACCGAAGCCGGACGCCAGGCCCTGCCCTACGCCGAGCAGATGTTTCAGCTGGGCGGCGAGCTGGAGTTGATGCTGCGTGCCCAGCCCAACGAACAGCAGATCCTGTTTCGCGTCGGCGTGGCGGATGTGGTGCCCAAATCCATCGTCTACCGCCTGATCGCGCCGACCATGGAACTGCACGAGCCACTGCGCATCACCTGCCGCGAAGACAAACTCGAACGCCTGCTGGCGGATCTGGCGATCCAGCGCCTGGATCTGGTGATTTCCGACAGTCCGATGCCATCGCATCTCGACATCAAGGGGTACAGCCAGAAGCTCGGCGAGTGTGGGATCAGTTTCTTCGCCACCGCGCAGTTGGCGGCGCAATACGGGCAGGATTTTCCGCGCAGCCTCAACGGCGCACCGCTGTTGATCCCCGGCGCGGAAACCGTAGTGCGCAGCCGTTTGCAGCGCTGGTTTGCCGAGCAGCAGATCCAGCCGCGAATCGTCGGGGAGTTCGATGACAGCGCCCTGATGCAAGCCTTCGGCCAATCGGGCAGCGGGATCTTCATCGGTCCGAGCGTGATTGCCGATGAAGTCAAACGCCAGTACGGCGTCGAAGTGATTGGCCAGACCGATGCGGTGACCGAGTCGTTCTATGCCATTTCAGTGGAGCGCAAGGTCAAGCACCCCGGCATCGTTGCGATTACCGAAGGTGCCCGACGCGAGCTGTTTACCGCGTTATGACGCCTGGGCGCATGCGTCGCGCGGCTTGAGCGTCATCAACACCATGGCGAGGAACACCGACAACAGGATGAACCCGGCAGCGGCGAACCCCAGAAAACCGAGGCCGGCACTGTCAATCACCCGCCCGCCGATCATCGCACCGAGGCCGATCCCGAGGTTGGCCCCGGCGATATTCAGCGAGGCGGCAAAGGCTGGCGCTTCCGGTGCGGCCTTCATCAGGCGCACATGGCTGACCAGGAACAACGCAGCCTGGGTGATACCCCAGATGCCCATGGCCACCGCCAGCCCCACCGTCGAGTGAATGTTCGGCACCAGCGAGACCATGCCGGCGATCATGAACGCGCAGAACAACACCGAGGCGCCTAACGGATGACGATCCACCGCGCGGCCGCCCAGCGAGTTGCCGATCAGCCCGACCGCACCGAAGCCCATCAGGCACCAGCCAACCACCGTGCCGTTGAACCCGGCCAGACGCTCAAGAATGTCGGCCAGATAGGTATAAGCGGTGAACATGCCGCTGAACACCAGGATCGACAATACGACATGACCGATCATCAGCGGGTTGCGCAGGATCTTGAACTGCGAGGCGAAGCTGACCTGATGCTGGTGCAGGCTGGTTTTCGGCAGGTAAACCAACAGCAGCAAGGCCTTGGCGAAAGCGATCACCGCCAGAATCGCGAACGCACTGCGCCAGCCGAACGCATCGGAAATCAACGTGCCCACCGGAATACCGAACACCGTCGCGCAAACAATGCCGAAGCCGATCTTGGCAATCGCGCGGCCAGCGTGATCCGGGCCGACGATGTCCACTGCGGTCTCACTGGCCAAGG
This sequence comes from Pseudomonas sp. B21-051, assembly GCF_024748795.1. NCBI lineage: Bacteria > Pseudomonadati > Pseudomonadota > Gammaproteobacteria > Pseudomonadales > Pseudomonadaceae > Pseudomonas > Pseudomonas sp. B21-051. The sequence goes on along the minus strand of NZ_CP087166.1, from coordinate 2,269,143 downwards.
CCCAGAACACCGGCAAGCCGAGCGCCGGGATCAACCGGGCGATGGCCATGACCCAGATGTTCGGCGCCAGCGCCGCCACCGTGTTGGCCAGGCCGAACATGATCAGAATGCTGATGAACAACTTGCGCCGCTCGAACCGGGCGAAATACGCGGTCAAAAATGGACCGAACATCGCCACCGTGAAAGCGAATAGAGTCACCAGCAGACCGGCCTGCGGAATGGTTACCGCCAAGTCGCGGGCAATGGCCGGTAACAGGCCGACGATGACGAATTCCGTGGTCAGCACCGTGAATCCGGCGGCGGACAACAGAAGAATGGGCAACAGCATGAGCAACTCCAGCAAAACGACGACACCAGCGATGACCGAAAGGCCCGCTGGCAGACTATGAAAATGAGGATGGTGAATCTTAACAGAGTGTTTCCGGGCTGACTTGCACAAACCTGCCGACTTGGCGATCAATCCGGTGGCAGATCGTCACAGGCCTGAAGGATAACGCCTACGCTGTGATAAAGTCCGCGCCCCGAAAAACGTACACCCTGATCAACGACCGGTTCCATGGCGTTGATGTCGCATCAGCCCTTTCGTTTCGTGCCGGTGACCTGCCCCCGATGTATCACCGGTTTCACGCAACCCTGAACCGTATAAAAACAGAGATGCCGTTATGACTGCTTCATCCCCTTCTCTCTTGCAACGCCTTAAAAACCTCAGCCTGGTCACGCAGATCCTGATCGGCCTGATTGCCGGTATCGCTCTGGCGCTGTTCGCCCCGGAAGCGGCGAAAGGCTCGGCATTCATCGGCAAAGTGTTCGTCTCGGCGCTGAAAGCCGTGGCCCCGATTCTGGTGTTCGTGCTGGTGATGGCGTCGATTGCCAACCACAAGCACGGTCAGGAAACCCACATCCGGCCGATCCTGTTTCTGTACCTGCTCGGCACCTTCGCTGCGGCGGTGGTGGCGGTTGTCGCGAGCATGGCGTTTCCCTCGCATCTGGTGCTGTCCACCGACAACGTCGCGGTGACGGCTCCGGGCGGGATCACTGAAGTTCTGCAGAGTCTGCTGTTGAGCGTGGTCGACAATCCGGTCAGCGCGCTGATGAACGCCAACTTCATCGGCATCCTGGCCTGGGCGATCGGCATGGGCGTCGCGATTCGCCATGCCGGTGACACCACCCGCGAGGTGGTCGGTGACCTGTCCAACGGCGTGACGCTGATCGTGCGCGTGGTGATTCGCTTCGCACCTCTGGGCATTTTCGGTCTGGTGGCCTCGACGCTCGCGACCTCGGGTTTCGGCGCACTGATCGGTTACGCGCACCTGCTGGGCGTGCTGCTGGGCTGCATGCTGTTCGTCGCGCTGGTGATGAACCCGCTGATCGTGTTCTGGAAGCTGCGTCGCAACCCGTATCCGCTGACCCTCAAGTGCCTGCGCGAAAGCGGCATCACCGCGTTCTTCACCCGCAGCTCGGCGGCGAACATTCCAGTCAACCTGGAACTGAGCAAGCGCCTGGGCCTGCATGAAGACACTTACTCGGTATCGATCCCGCTGGGTGCGACCATCAACATGGCCGGCGCAGCGATCACCATCACCGTGCTGACCCTGGCCGCCGTGCACACGCTGGGGATTGCCGTGGACATCCCGACCGCGATCCTGCTCAGCGTCGTCGCAGCGATCTGCGCCTGTGGCGCGTCGGGCGTGGCCGGCGGTTCGCTGCTGCTGATCCCGCTGGCGTGCAGCCTGTTCGGCATTCCGAGCGAGATTGCCATGCAGGTGGTGGCGGTTGGTTTCATCATTGGCGTGCTGCAGGACTCGGCGGAGACTGCGTTGAATTCGTCGACTGATGTGCTGTTTACCGCCGCGGCTTGCTTGGGTGAAGAGGCGAAAGTTCAGCGTTCAGCCTGAAGATCAAAAGATCGCAGCCTCCGGCAGCTCCTACATTAGGAATGCGCTTTCCTGTAGGAGCTGCCGCAGGCTGCGATCTTTTGCTTTACCCAATAAAAAGCCCGCCAAGGCGCAAACCTTGGCGGGCTTTTTTGTTGCCGGGTGTTTTAGTACGCGCCCATGTAATCGCGTTTACCCACTTCAACACCGTTGTGGCGCAGCAGCGCGTAGGTGGTGGTGACGTGGAAGAAGAACTGCGGCAGACCGTAGCTCAGCAGGTAAGCCTGGCCGCTGAAGCGCTTCTCTTTCGGCGTGCCGGGACGGGTCACGATCTCGATGCCTTCCTTGCCGTTGATCTGCTCCGGCTTGATCTCGCCGATGTAGGCCAGAACCTTGGCGATCAGCGCTTGCAGCTCGGCGAAGGTGGTTTCGGTGTCGTCATATTTCGGGATTTCGACTTCGGCCAGACGCGAGGATACGCCCTTGGCGAAGTCGACGGCGATCTGCACCTGACGCACCAACGGGAACATGTCCGGGTACAGACGTGCTTGCAGGAAAGCGTTCGGGTCGATGTTTTTCTCGGTGGCGTGGGCTTCAGCCTTTTTCAGGACATCGCTCAGGGCGTTGAGCATTTGTTGAAAAACCGGGACGGATGCGGCGTACAGGGAAATGGTCATGGCAGTCTCGAGTAGTGGCTGGGTGGAACGTGGAGGCGATTATAGCCATGCTTGATGACCACACGGCTTGCCTTTTGTTAGCCAAGGATTAGGCTAGGCGCCTTCGACTGCTGAGGGAACGCGCGATGACCACCGAACTTGCAACCACCACCGACGAACCACGGCTCAACGCCACGGAAATCCGCATCCTGGGTGCGCTGATCGAAAAACAGGCCACCAGCCCGGAAACCTACCCGCTGACCCTCAATGCACTGGTGCTGGCCTGCAATCAGAAAACCAGCCGCGAGCCGGTGATGAACCTGACTCAAGGCCAGGTCGGCCAGAGCCTGCGTGCGCTGGAAAGCTACGGTTACGCGAAGCTGGTCATGGGCAGTCGCGCCGATCGCTGGGAGCACAAGCTCGACAAGGCGCTGGAACTGGTGCCGGCCCAAGTGATTCTCAGCGGTTTGATGTTCCTGCGTGGCCCGCAGACGGTGAATGAACTGCTGACCCGCAGCGGCCGCATGCATGATTTCGAAGATGCCGAGCAGGTGGTGCATCAGCTTGAGCGCCTGATCGCGCGCGGACTGGCGGTGTTGATCCCGCGTCAGGCCGGTCAGCGTGAAGACCGCTACACCCATGCACTGGGCGATCCGGCGGATATCGAGGCGATCCTGGCGGCGCGGCAGAATCCAGCCGAGCGCTCGATCAGCAGCGTGTCAGTCGAGCGCATCGAAGAGCTGGAAGCGCGTATTGCCGCGCTGGAAGAACGCCTGGCGCGCCTCGAATAATCACCACAATACCTTGTAGGAGTGAGCCTGCTCGCGATTGCGCTGGTTCATTCAGAATTTCATTGCCTGACAGACCGCCATCGCGAGCAGGCTCACTCCTACATGAGATCAACGGGTTATTCCCCATCCCAGTAATCCACCCCATCCGCCAGCCGCGCCACGGCAACAAAACCTGACGCATTGCCCTGGTCATCGACTTTGAAGTTGTCCATCACCGCGTATTTGTTGGAGTCAGGGTATTCACAGATATCCGGTTGCTGCTGGGTGCTGACCGCCAGATAACGCAGCTCCGCGTCGCTGGTGTTGATGATCTGATGCGCCGTTTCCGGGCCGCCCGGCGGGCAAGCAATCACGTCGCCCGTGCGGATCGGAAAGCGTTCAGCCCCCAGCCGCACTTCGCCCTCCCCGGCCACCACATAGAACATCTCTTCATTGACCCGATGACTGTGAAACGGACTGCCGCGCATGCCCGGCGGTAATGCGTACAGGCGATAACCGAGTTTTTGCGCGCCGAGTTGCTGGCCTACCCGCGCCATGCGCTGCTGATAACGCCCGGCGGTTTCGCCTTCCGGGGCCAGGGCTTCGGGCAAGGGTTCGAGTTCGACCTGATGCAGGTTGAGAATGGGTGGGTGCATGGCGGGCCTCGGTCACGGTTTTCGTGGGTGGCAAGTCTGGGCTGGCTGGGGAGGCAGTATAGGCATGGATGTCTGGCTTGAGACCGTGGCGCATCCTTCGCGAGCAGGCTCGCTCCCACAGAGGATCTACAGCGAACACACAATCTGTGCATGACAAAAATTCAACTGTGGGAGCGAGCCTGCTCGCGAAGAGGCCCGCCCAGCCAGCACAACTCATCAGCTCCGGGCAAACGCCACCGCCGCCGCAAACTGCGCTTCATTCGGCCGCACGCCCGTGTACAGCACAAATTGCTCCAGCGCCTGGATCGCAATCACCTCCAGCCCGGTAATCACCTTCTTACCCTCGGCACGCCCCCGCACGATCAGCGGAGTTTCCGACGGAATCGCCACCACATCGAAAACGGTCCCGGCCGCCTGGATCACTTCAGGCTCGAACGCCAGTTGCCCGGCCTCCGGCCCGCCGTCCATGCCCACCGGAGTGACGTTGATCAGCATCTGCGGCCGCTCTTCGCTGAGCTCCGCCTGCCAGCGATAGCCCAGCGAGTCCGCCAGTGCCCGTCCGGCGCGCTCGTTACGCGCAACGATCAAGCCGTTCTTGTAGCCACCATCACGCAAGGCACTGGCCACCGCTTTGGCCATGCCGCCGCTGCCGCGCAGGGCGAACGTCGTGTCTCGCGGCACCGCGTGGGTTTCCAGCAATTGCGCGATGGCGATGTAATCGGTGTTGTAGGCCTTGAGATGGCCGTTGGTGTTAACGATGGTGTTGATCGACTGGATCGCCGCTGCTGACGCATCGAGCTCATCGACCAGCGCGATGCAGGCTTCCTTGAACGGCATCGACACCCCGCAACCACGAATCCCCAGCGCACGAATGCCGCCGACGGCCCCCGGCAGGTCCTGACTGCTGAACGCCTTGTAATAGAAATTCAGGCCCAACTGCTCATACAAATGGTTATGAAAGCGCAGACCGAAATTCCCTGGGCGCCCCGACAGGGACATGCACAGCTGGGTGTCTTTGTTGGGATTCATCTGCATGAAACTTCTCCTTAAAACGGACTTTCGGATGGACGGAGTTAGCCATTCCATCGGGTTCTGGACGATCATAAGCGCCTGTCTGCAACGGGCCGCGAGCCCCTTTGACCTGCCGGTAAAGAAGCCGGTACAGACCTTACACAAAATTTACCCAGCGGCTGTGCTGATTTTCAGAATTTCGCTGTCATAGAAGTATCCCCGCGACAACTTTGGGCCTGGTGCAGGCCCGGACGCCGGGTCGAAGAACCGAGGAATTATCATGATTCGTAAACTCCCCATCGTGGCCTTGTTGATTGGTGCATTCGCTATCACAGGTCAGGCAGAAGCCCACGGCGGTGGCTGGCAGGGTCCGGCAGTGTTTGGTGCGATCGTCGGCTCGGCCATCATCGGCTCGGCATTGATCAACCAGGACCGGCCGGTCTATGTACAACAGCCTGTTTACGCTCAACCGGCACCGGTTTATGTGCAACAACCGCCGCCACCGGTCTACTACCAGCCGGCCCCGGTCTACGTGCAACAACCGGTTTACGTGCCTGGCCCGGTCTACTACGGCCCACCACGCGGCTACTATGGCCGGCCACACGGCTACTACGGTGGTCCGCGCTGGTAATCGCAACCAACAAGCCCCGCTTTATAGCGGGGCTTTTTTATGACCGTCGGTCGGGCAAAGTCTGAAAAAATCTCGCCAAGGTCGCTGTGAGGACAGTTCCAGCAGCTAAAGTCGGCATGATGGACTTGACCGTTGGGGGCAAAACACAGAACGGTCATCTATTTGTCATGACGGAACCGCAATCTGAATCCGTCCGTAAACAACAGGTTGATAAAAACAAGGACGACCCATGCCTACACAAAATCCGCACCGCATCGTCGGCCTGTGCACTTCAAGCAAGGTGTACAGCGCGCTGACTGAATTGAAACACCTGGAAGGCCACCGCTGCGCCAAGTTTCTTTCGCTGCTGGCGGAGAATCTCGTGCACAAGGGCCTGCTCAATGAGCGCGAAGTGGTGCACATGCTCGACCAGGTTGTCGACTGACACAGTCCTCACTGTGATCAATGACCACTATCGAAAGCGTTGATTGTCCCTGAGCGCAGCGAATCACTAAGGTAGCTCCACAGATTGATGGAGGTACTTGTCATGGCTCAGGTTCAAATCATGTCGGTAGTCGGCAGCGCTGTTCCCGCATCGCTCAGAGCGTCGGGATTGCTCGCCTGCTGGTATCTGGTGCGCGATGGCGAGCCGATCAGCGGCCCGCTCACTTCGCTGCCCGCGGCGCAGGCCCTGTCGCAGAAAATCGTCAGCCGCCCATTCCACGCTTAAGGCAACTGGACCTTCGGTTTGGTCTCGATGAACAGCGCCCAGCTCGACATGAACAGCGCCGCGATCAGCGGCCCGATCACGAAACCGTTGAGGCCGAACACCGCGAGGCCGCCGAGGGTCGAGATGAGGATCATGTAATCCGGCATGCGCGTGTCTTTGCCGACCAGGATCGGGCGCAGCACGTTGTCCACCAGACCGATCACAAACACCCCGAACAACCCAAGCACCACGCCCTGCCAGATCATCCCGCTGAGCAGGAAGTACACCGCCACCGGCGCCCAGACGATCCCCGCACCCACCGCCGGCAACAGCGACAGGAAGCCCATCAGCACCGCCCACAGTAACGCGCTGGGAATATCGAGAAACCAGAAAATCGCCCCGCCCAATGCCCCTTGAGTGACCGCCACCACCAGGTTGCCCTTGACCGTCGCGCGCACCACCCGGTTGAACTTCAACTGCAAACGGCGCTTGTGGCTCTCCTCCAGCGGCACCGCGGTGCGTACCTTGCGCACCAGTTCGGCGCCATCACGCAAAAAGAAAAACAGCAGGTACAGCATGATGCCGAAGCTGACCACGAACTCGAATGTGCCTTGACCGAAACTGAACGCCTGACTGGCCAGCGCCTGACTGCCCTGCATCGACGCCTTGACGATTTTCTCGCGCAGGCCGTTGAGTTCGCCCATGCCAAAGCGATCGAGCAGATGCTGAAAGTATGGCGGCAGGCTGTGTTTGAACTGCGCCAGATAGGCACCGATGTCGAGTTGGCCGCTTTCAATGTTGTTGTACAGCGTCGCGCCTTCCTGGACCAACAGGATGCTGAGGATGATCACCGGCAGAATCGCTATCACCAGGCAGATGCCCAGAGTGCAGAGCGCTGTCAGGTTGCGCCGCCAGCCAAATTTGAGCTGTAACTTGCGCTGCATCGGCGCAAACAGAATGCCGAGAATCACCGCCCAGAACACCGCGCCGTAGAACGGCAGCAGAATCCAGATGAAGGCGACCGTCACCAGCAACAACAGCACGGTGAGGGATTTGAATTGCAGGGTTTTTTCGTTCATGTCCGATCCATGTCAGTCAGGCGTCTCGCACGCCCCGAACCTTAGTCAGCCGGGGCGCGCGCGAGTGCCATCTTTGTTCATGGAGCATAGATTGCCTGGACGATGCAGCCCGGCTAATCAGCGCACCGGCAGTTTGACGATCTGCGCAGTGCTCAACACGTCGCCGAAGGTGTCTTCGACTTCCGCCAGCGCGGCCTTGTGCAGCGAATCCTTGTCGATGGACGAGCCATTGACGCGGGTAATCGCACGGGTGGCCGAGGCGTCGGAGGCGACGATCACGTTGTAACCCAGCGGCGCAGCATCCCGCGCGGCGCCGGCGACGCAGGCGTGAGTCATCAGGCCGGAAATGATCAGCGTATTGATGCCGGCCTTCTTCAGGCGCTCGTCAAGATCGGTGCTGACGAATACGCTGACCGTGGTCTTTTGCAGAACCACGTCTTGCGGGCGTGGCTGCATGTCCTTGTGAAATTTAACGGTCTCGCCATCGATGGCAAATACCGGCGAGCCAGCCGGCGCGACGTGCTGCACGTGATACACCGGGATCTTGTGGCTGTCGGCGAAGCTGATCAGCTCACGGGTTTTCGCCAGAGCGGCGGCACCGTCCGGGATCGGCATCCGGCCACTGAAATATTCATTCTGGAAATCGATCACCACCAGTGCGGATTTGCCGGCCGGCAGATGATCGACCGGTGTCGCGCCGGACATTGCCCGAATGGTCGGGTGGTTGTCGGCCATCGCTGCGCTGCTGGCCAATACACCGGAAAATGCACAAGCGGTGAGAAAACGACGAGTAAAGTTCTGCATGGGAAGTTCCTGTTGCAGTTGAGTGGATGCGCAAAGGTTACGCAGCCACCGTCTTACCGAACACAGTGGAACCGGCACATGATCTGTGCCCTTTCTGCACAGATGAAGACCACGCACTCAAACGTAGATCCAGATCAATAAACCGCACTTGCCACTGCCCTACCCTGCCGCGCTTTTGCGACCGATGCCGCCATGAAGCCAGACCTCCCCCTCGCCGCCCCGGAATTGCTCGCCCCTGCCGGCACCCTGAAGAACATGCGCTACGCCTTCGCCTACGGTGCCGATGCGGTCTACGCCGGCCAGCCGCGTTACAGCCTGCGGGTGCGCAACAACGAATTCGACCACGCCAACCTCGCCCTCGGTATTCGCGAAGCGCAGGCCCAGGGCAAGCGCTTCTACGTGGTGGTCAACATTGCCCCGCACAACGCCAAACTGAAGACCTTCCTCAAGGATCTGGCACCAGTGATCGAGATGGCGCCGGACGCGCTGATCATGTCCGATCCGGGATTGATCATGCTGGTGCGCCGGCACTTTCCGCAGATGCCGATCCACCTCTCGGTGCAGGCCAATACGGTGAACTGGGCGAGCGTCGAGTTCTGGCAGCAACAAGGCCTGAGCCGGATCATCCTGTCGCGGGAGCTGTCGCTGGAAGAAATCGGCGAAATCCGTGAACAGGTACCGTGCATGGAGCTGGAGGTGTTCGTCCATGGTGCGCTATGTATGGCCTACTCCGGGCGCTGCCTGCTGTCGGGCTACATGAACAAGCGCGACGCCAATCAGGGCACCTGCACCAACGCCTGCCGCTGGAAGTATTCGGCGCAGCAAGCCACGGAAAACCAGCTCGGCGAGATCGTGCACACCTTCCAGCCGGAGCCGACCCTGGGCATCGGCGCGCCGACCGATCAGGTGTTCCTGCTGCAGGAAGCCAATCGCCCCGATGAGTTGATGCCGGCATTTGAAGACGAGCACGGCACCTACATCATGAACGCCAAGGATCTGCGCGCGGTGCAGCACGTCGAACGCCTGACGCGCATGGGCGTGCATTCGCTGAAGATTGAGGGCAGGACCAAATCGCACTTCTATTGCGCACGCACCACTCAGGTCTATCGCCGAGCGATCGACGATGCAGTGGCCGGACGTGAGTTCGATCGCAGCCTTATGACCGATCTGGAATCACTGGCCCAGCGCGGCTACACCGAAGGTTTCCTGCGTCGCCATGTGCATGACGAATACCAGAATTATCAGAACGGCAGCTCGGTGTCAGAGCGTCAGCAATTCGTCGGCGAACTCACCGGCGAACGCCGCGACCGGTTGGCCGAGGTCAAAGTGAAGAACCGTTTTGCCTTGGGCGATCATCTGGAATTGATGACTCCGAAGGGCAATTTCCACTTCGATCTGCACCAGTTGCAGAGTGCCAAGGGTGAAGCGATCGAGGTTGCACCAGGGGATGGCCACACGGTGTACCTGCCGATTCCGGATGCGGTGGATTTGCGCTTTGGCCTGCTGATGCGCGACCTGACTCCTTGACCCCCTCCCCTGTAGGAGCTGCCGCAGGCTGCGATCTTTTGATCTTGTTCTTCAATAACAAAGTCAAAAGATCGCAGCCTTCGGCAGCTCCTACACAGGGAATGCGGGTGTAGCGGAGTCAGAGGAATTCTTCACGCAACATCGCCACAAACGCCTCACGCGCCGGGTGTACCCCGGCGTTTTCGTGCCAGTAAAACAGGTTGTCGATCGCCGTCAGTTCGGGAAACTCATAGCCCACGCAGCCAGCGCCTCTGGCGTATTGCTCAAATACGCCTTTAGGCACCAAGGCCACGCCGGCGCCAGCACTCACACAACCGACAATCGCCCCGTAACTGGCAAGGCTGACAATCGGCAGCGCCTGCCCCTGACGCAACAACCAGTGCTCCAACGCTGCCCGATACGGACAACCCTGCGGCCACATGAACATGGTTTTGTCCTGCAGATCGTGGATGTCGCGCACCGGGCCGAACGAAGTCGAAGCAATCAGCAGCAACTCCTCGCGGTACATCGGCGTGCGCTTGAGTTGCGCGCGCTCGACGTCCACCGCGACGATGGCACCGTCGAGGCGATGGCTGACGGTGTCGTCGAGCAACTGACCCCAGGTGCCAGTGGTCAACTCCAGCGCCACCTGCGGATAGCGCTGGTGAAACTTGGCCAACAGCCGCGGCAAGCGCCCGGTGGCCGAGGACTCGATCGCACCGATACGCAGCGGGCCGGACGGTTCGGCGGCGGGATCCAGCGCGCGCTTGGCTTCGGCGGTCAGCGCCAGAATCCGCTCGGCATACGCAAGAAACGTCTGCCCCGCCGGGCTGATCCGCAGCCCGCGCCCCTCGCGCAGAAACAGCGCCACACCGAGTTCCGCCTCCAGCGCCTTGATCCGTGCGGTGATGTTCGACGGCACACAAAACAATTTTTCAGCGGCGCGGGCAATGCTGCCCTCGTCGGCCACGGTCTTGAACATGCGGATCTGCGCCAGCTCCATACTCATCACTCAAAGTGAACATTCGGCGCAGTATAAGTCAGTTGTGGAGACTTGTTCGCCGCCCGGATACTCGGCGCATCAACCCTTGCGGTGCGCCGATCATGCCGTCTCCTTCTCCCTTGAAAATCATTCTGGCCATGGCCTTCGTGGTCGGCTGCTGGGCCTATTCACCCACCGGCATTCACATCGGCCTGCAAGCCTACGACCCCGGACATCTGGCGTTACTGCGGTTTTTCCTGGCGTCGTTGTTCATGGCCGTGATCGCGGCGTTCAAGGGCATTCGCCTGCCGCAACGGCGCGATGTACCACTGTTGTTCGCATTGGGATTTTTTGCCGTCAGTCTGCATCACGTGGCGCTGAACATCGGCCAGCAAAGCGTCAGTGCCGGCGCCTCCAGCGTACTGGCGCAGTCGAGCCCGCTGTTCAGTACGCTGCTGGCGCGCTACGTGTTCAAGGATCAGGTCAGTGTCTGGCGTTGGGGCTGCGTGTTACTGGGACTGGTCGGCGTGGTGATCGTGGTCAGCGCCGATCAGGGCCTGGGGCAGATCGACGCGCATGGCTTGCTGATCCTGCTGGCAGCGCTGTCATGGAGCATTTACTTCGCCCTGCAAAAACACCACGCCCGGCGTTATGACGGTTTCAGTCTGGCGTGTTATGCGGTGTGGTCGGGGACGCTGCTGTTGCTGATTTATCTGCCGGGGCTGAGTGCGGCGGTGTTGCAAGCGCCGCTAAGAGTGCAATGGGCAGTGCTGGCGCTGGGGGTATTTCCCAGTGCACTGGCCTATCTGGCCTGGGGCTTTGTGCTCAAACATGTGGACTTGAGCCGGGCGACGATGACGTTGTACCTGATACCACCGACGGCGATGGGGATTGCTTCGCTGGGGTTGGGCGAGCGACCGACGCTGATGGTGCTGGTGGGGTCAGCGGTGGTGCTGATCAGTGTGCTGGCGTTGAATCTGGAGCGGCGGGTGGTGGTGCGCGCAATAGAAGTCTGAACCATGATCTTCAGCGACGTTGCGGCCTCATCGCTGGCAAGCCAGCTCCCACAGGATATGTCTCGAACACAAAATCCCATGCCACCACCGACCACTGTGGGAGCGGGCTTGCCCGCGATGAGGCCCACAGCCCCCCTTTAACTGACCGCCCACAAAAAACCCGGCACCAAGGCCGGGTTTTCACTACCTGCGATCATCCGACAACGGCGTCGGCTCATCCGCCGGCGGCACATCATCGTCCGCCGCCGGGTCCTTCCAGTCTTCCGGACGATCGGCATCACTCAACGGATCACGTCCCGGGCTCATGCCCGGCGGCGCATCGTGATCGGCCAGTGTCGGCTCATCCGTGCCGGGCACCGGACGGGTTGGATCGGTCGGCAGCACACCACCTTGAAACAGCAAATCGTTAGCCATGACACACCTCACCAGGGAGGTCCGGAGAACCCGGGCCATACTGTTTGGAAGCGTGCCTGCGCAGGCGGTGCTATCGAACAGACCAACGGCAATCAGCCCTGCGCACTGAAGCGGTCACGGCTGTTGGTCAGGTGCAGCCACATGGCCGCACGCGCCGCGTCCGGATCCTGCCGCTTGATCGCATTCAGGATCGCTTCGTGCTCCAGATGGGCCAACTGCCCCAGCTTGCTCAGATCCGCCGCGCCACGCTCGGCGGCATTGAGCCGCTGACGCGGAATCATCGCGCTGCCCAGGTGCTGCATGATTTCGCTGAAGCAGACATTGCCGGTGGCTTCGGCGATCAGCAGATGAAAACGTCGATCAGCCTCGACACAACTGTCATTGCTGTCCAGCAGACGCTGATAGTCATCCAGCGCCTGACGCATCTGCAGCAATTGCTGCTCACTGCGCCGTAGCGCCGCCAACGCCGCGGCCTGTGTCTCCAGGCCCATGCGCAATTCAAGAATGCTGCGCACCCCGAGCGCCGTATCGACATTCAGGCGCAAGCCCTGCTCGGCAGCACGCTCGATGACGAAACTGCCGATGCCGTGCCGCGTCTCGACCAGGCCCGAGGCCTGCAACTTGGAAATCGCTTCGCGCACCACCGTGCGACTGACGCCGTGCTCCTGAACGATGGCGTTCTCCGACGGCAGCTTGTCGCCGGGCGACAACTGGCCAAGCAGGATGCTCTGGGTAAGTTTCTCCACCAGATCGTGTGCGAGGTTGTGTGCACGTTTGGGCGCAGGGGCGTCGAGGTCTTCTTGCATGATCAGTTCCGGTCATCGGGGCTTGTCGATCGTAGCACTGCGCGGTGGCTGACGAGATCGATTTTAGTGCTGAAACAGCCATCAACTTGTATGACAACATTCAATAAAATTCTAAAAAACGGAATAGGCAAGGTGGCTGATCTGTTTGAACGTTGACATGAAAAACCATGAAACGCGTCTGACGCAAGCAATCCAACCCAATAAAAACGGGTGAATCCGCTAAAAAGAAATAAGAAATCTGCCCGCCAGACAAATTTAATCGCTACGCCCCACTTGTAGGACAAAAAATCTCAGTTGTATGATGTCTAGCAACAACGCTGCACCGAGCCCTACCCCGCATAAAAATAATCAGTGGGAGAAAACCAAGTGAAAACCTCCGTCTCCGGGATGAACGAGGGCGTCGATTCGACACTCGCGTCCGCCATCTCGAAAGTGAAACGCCACGTCCTGCCGCTCTTCGTGATCATGTTCATCGTCAATTACATTGACCGGGTGAACATCGGTTTCGTCCGCACTCACATGGAACATGATCTGGGCATCGGGGCTGCCGCCTACGGCTTCGGCGCCGGTCTGTTCTTCATCGGTTACGCGCTGTTCGAAGTGCCGTCCAACATGCTTTTGCAGAAAGTCGGCGCGCGTATCTGGCTCACCCGCATCATGCTTACCTGGGGCCTGGTCGCCGCCGGCATGGCGTTCATCCAGAACGAAACGCACTTTTACATCCTGCGCTTTCTACTCGGCGTGGCCGAAGCCGGGTTCTTTCCCGGGGTGATCTACTACTTCACCCGCTGGCTGCCGGGTGCCGAACGCGGCAAGGCGATCGCGATTTTCCTCAGCGGGTCAGCAGTCGCCTCGCTGATCTCCGGCCCGTTGTCCGGCCTGCTCTTGCAGATCAACGGCCTGGGCCTGCACGGCTGGCAATGGATGTACTTCATCGAGGGGATGTTTTCCGTGGGGCTGTGTGTGTTCGTGTGGTTCTGGCTCGACGCCAAACCGCACGACGCAAAATGGCTGACCCGCGCCGAACAGGACGCACTGGTCAGCGCCATCGATGATGAACAGAAGGCCCGCGAAGCCGCGACGCCGATCCGCCCATCGATGGGCAAACTGCTCAAGGACCGGCAGATCATTCTGTTCTGCCTGATCTACTTTTTCATTCAACTGACCATCTACGCCGCGACGTTCTGGCTGCCGAGCATCATCAAGAAAATGGGCGAGATGAGCGATTTCCAGGTCGGGCTGTTCAATTCGATTCCGTGGTTGCTGTCGATCGTCGGCATGTACGCCTTCGCCGCCTTCTCGGCCAAGTGGAAGCACCAGCAGGCCTGGGTCGCCACCGCGTTGTTGATCGCCGCGGCGGGGATGTTCATGTCCACTACCGGCGGGCCGATCTTCGCCTTTGTCGCGATCTGTTTTGCCGCGCTGGGCTTCAAGTCCGCCTCATCGTTGTTTTGGCCGATTCCGCAGGCGTATCTGGACGCAAGGATCGCTGCGGCAGTAATTGCGTTGATCAATTCAGTCGGCAACCTCGGCGGCTTCGTCGCGCCGACCACCTTCGGCCTGCTCGAAGAACACACCGGCTCGATTCAGGGCGGCCTCTACGGCCTGGCCGCGACCTCGATCATCGCCGCGATCATCGTCTTCGCTGCACGCACCACCCCGAAACCCGCTGCTGACCTCGCCGTGGCCGAGGCCGCGCCAAAGCACGCATGACTTCCTTTTTAAAGATGCTGACAAGGATAAAAACATGACCGCACACGACACTGCCAAAGCGCCAATCATCACTGAAATGCAGGTGATTCCCGTGGCCGGCCACGACGGCATGCTGCTCAACCTGAGCGGCGCCCACGGGCCGTTTTTCACCCGCAATATCGTCATTCTCAAGGACAACGCCGGCCACACTGGCGTCGGTGAAGTGCCCGGTGGCGAGCGCATCCGCCAGACGCTGGAAGACGCCCGCAGCCTGGTGCTCGGCAACGCGATCGGCAACTATCAGAAAATCCTCAATCAGGTGCGCCAGACCTTCGCCGAGCGCGATGCCGGCGGCCGTGGCCTGCAGACGTTCGACCTGCGTATCACCATCCACGCGGTCACCGGACTCGAAGCCGCCCTGCTCGACCTGCTCGGGCAACACCTCGACGTACCGGTCGCGGCGCTGCTCGGCGAAGGCCAGCAACGCGACCAAGTGAAGATGCTCGGTTATCTGTTTTATGTCGGCGATCAACGCGAGACCGACCTCGCCTACCGCAGCGAACCGGATGCCGATAACGACTGGTTCCGCGTCCGTCACGAGAAAGCCATGAGCGCCGAAGCGGTGGTGCGCCTGGCTGAAGCGGCCCAGGCGAAATACGGTTTCCAGGACTTCAAACTCAAGGGCGGCGTGCTCAGTGGCGACGCGGAAATCGAAGCCGTGACGGCTCTGGCCGAACGCTTTCCCGAGGCACGCATCACCCTCGATCCGAACGGCGCCTGGTCACTGAAAGAAGCGATCCGCCTGTGCCGCGATCAACATAAGGTGCTGGCTTACGCCGAAGACCCGTGCGGTGCGGAAAACGGTTACTCGGGGCGCGAAGTCATGGCCGAGTTCCGCCGCGCAACCGGGCTGAAGACGGCGACCAACATGATCGCCACCGACTGGCGCGAGATGGGCCACGCCATTCAGTTGCAGTCGGTGGACATTCCTCTGGCCGACCCGCACTTCTGGACCATGCAAGGCTCGGTACGTGTCGCGCAGTTGTGCCATGAGTGGGGCCTGACCTGGGGCTCACACTCCAACAACCACTTCGATATCTCGCTGGCGATGTTCACCCATGTCGCGGCGGCGGCACCGGGCGACATCACCGCCATCGACACGCACTGGATCTGGCAGGACGGTCAGCGCCTGACCAAGGCACCGCTGCAAATTGTCGACGGTTGCGTGCAAGTGCCGCAGAAACCGGGGCTGGGGGTGGAGCTGGACATGGATCAATTGGCCAAGGCTCACGAGCTGTACAAAGGCATGGGGCTCGGCGCGCGGGATGACAGCGTGGCGATGCAGTTTTTGATTCCGGGGTGGACGTTCGATAACAAGCGGCCGTGTCTGGTGCGCTGATGCCTTCCCCCTGTAGGAGCTGCCGCAGGCTGCGATCTTTTGATCTTGATCTTCAAAAATCAAAGTCAAAAGATCGCAGCCTGCGGCAGCTCCTACAATGGAGTTGTATTAACCAGAGATTTGTAGCAGCCAGTTTTTGAACGCCGTCATCGCCGCCGTCTCCGGCCGTGACTGCAAGCGCGTCAGCCAATAACTGCCGGTGGTGATTTCAATCGCAAACGGCTGACGAATCACGTCCGAAGCCAGTTGCCGGGCGAACATCAGCGGCGGTGCCAACGCTACCCCGCTGCCCTGCAGCGCGGCTTCCATCATCGCCAGCGACGAATCGAAGACAATGCTCTGCGGCGGTGCCGCGTGGGTCGCCAGGCCGGCGGCGTGAAACCACTCCGGCCATTCATCTGTGCGATAGGAACGCAGCAAGCGCTGTTGCAGCAGATCACCCGGGGTATGCAACTGCCGGGCAATTTCCGGCACGCACAGCACCGACAATGGCGCATCGAGCAGGCGCGTGGCCTCGATGCCGTGCCACGCTCCGGCGCCAAATCGAATCGCGTAATCCAGCCCCTCAGCCGCGACGTCGACCCGGTTGTTGTGAGTCGACAGCCGCAAATCTATGAGCGGATGTTTCGCCTGGAAGTCTGGCAGCCGTGGCAGCAACCAACCGACCGCAAAGGTTCCGACGGCACCCACGGTCAACATTTCCCGATACTGACCGCCGGCCAGCCGCTCGAGCATCTGCGCGATATGATCGAACGACGTGGTCAAAACCGGCAACAGGGTCTCGCCTTCACTGGTCAGCATCAGCCCGCGGGGCAGGCGTTTGAACAGGGTGACGTTGAGTTGCGCTTCGAGGCTTTTCACCTGATGGCTCACCGCCGCTTGAGTCACGCATAACTCCACGGCGGCACGGGTAAAGCTCAGATGCCGCGCCGAAGCTTCGAACGCACGCAGTGCATTGAGCGGCAGTTGAGGTCGAATCATGCCCAGTCCCAAATTTTTCTAATGGCTCATCCGAAATTTCATCGTTTGTCGACGAGTGCCAGACTGCCTAAATTGTCGGCGCTGATCAGCTGCCCAACCTTGCGATTGCCCGCAGTGTAGCGGGATATCACCCTCAACACTCATGGAGAGTGGTTCACTCATGTCCTTCATCAACCCGAGCAAAGTCATTTCCTGCAGCGCTTTTGGCCTGTTTTTCGGCGCTGCCGCGTGCATCGCCGCCACACCCAGCGACGAGCAACTGCAAACCCTGATGAACAAAGCCGTCACCCCGGTGATGCAGCAGCAGAACATCCCCGGCCTTGCCGTCGCCATCACCATCAACGGTCAACCGCATTACTTTAATTACGGCGTCGCCGCCAAGGATACCGGGCAGAAAGTCAGCGAAAACACCCTGTTCGAAATCGGCTCGGTGAGTAAAACCTTTGCCGCGACCCTGGCCGGCTATGCGCAGGCGACCGGCAAACTCGACCTTTCGGCCAAGGCCAGCCAACTCTGGCCGGAACTCAAGGGCAGCGCTTTCGACAATATCAGCGTGCTGCAACTGGGCACCTACAGCGCCGGCGGCCTGCCGCTGCAATTCCCTGACGAGTGGGATTCGGCGGACAAGATGCTCGGCTATTACCAACAATGGAAACCGGGCTTCCCGGCTGGCAGCCAGCGTCTGTATTCCAACCCCAGCCTGGGCCTGTTCGGTTATCTGGCCGCCAAGACCCTTGGCCAGCCCTATGATCAGGCGCTGATCGAAACCCTGCTGCCGAAACTCGGCCTGCAACACACCTACCTGCAGGTGCCGAAAACGCAAATGAGCCTGTACGCGCAGGGCTACGACAAAAACAACCAACCGGTGCGCGTCACCCCGGGCGCCATGGATTCAGAAGCCTACGGCGTGAAAACCAGCGCCGCCGACATGTTGCGATACGTGCAGGCCAACCTGAAACCGGCAAGCCTTGAAACGCCGCTGCAACAAGCCATTGCCAACACCCACACCGGTTATTACAGCGTCGGCGACATGACCCAGGGCCTGGGTTGGGAAATGTACCGTTACCCGATCAGCCTCGACCGCTTGCTGGCCGGCAACAGCACGGAAATGGCCATGCAGCCGCACAAGGTGCAGTGGCTCAACCCGCCACAGCCGCAGGTGGATAATGTGCTGCTGAACAAAACCGGATCTACGGGTGGTTTTGGCAGTTACGTGGCGTTTGTGCCGTCGAAGGATGTCGGCGTAGTGATTCTGGCGAACAAGAACTTTCCGATTCCGGAGCGGGTGAAGATTGCTCACACGATCCTCAGCGTTTTGACCGACTGAAAATCAAAAGATCGCAGCCTTCGGCAGCTCCTACACCGATCCCATGTAGGAGCTGCCGCAGGCTGCGATCTTTTTGGGCGGGCAATAAAAATGGGCGACCTGCAGAGGTCGCCCATTTTTTTGGTTCAGGCCATGCCATCAATCATCCGGCATTTCCGGTGGCTTGCTCGGTTTCGCCGGTTTGCTCGCCTTGGCGCCCTTCTCGCCTTTCTTGGCTGCCGGTTCAGCGGCCGTGGCCTTGGTTTCAGCGACCGTCGGTGCGCTGATTTCCTTTTCGCTGGCCGGCAATGCATCAACCGTGTCGAAGATTTTCTTCAGGTCCACCGATTTCGCCTCATCGCCCGAGGCCGAGAGTTTGGTCTCGCCGTCCTTGCCCAGCAGGAACACTTTAGGGTACGCGCCGGCACCGAGTTTCAGCGACCGCAGCAAAGCCATGGTGTCTTGCTGGCCGAGATCCTTGCCATCGAGTTGTCCGGCCATATTGAGGATGGTGTAGACCTTGATGTTGCGGTCGGCGACGCCCTTCTTGTTCGCCGGATCTTCCAGCGACTTTTTCAGCCCCACCCACACCGGGTCGACGGTGCTTTGTGCGATCACGATCAACGGTCGGGCCCGTCCCATATCCCCGGCTATGGGCGAGTCATTGTCAACGGCGAACAAGGGGCCGGCAATCGCCAGCAAGAGTGTCAGGGTCAGTGACCTGATGAGCATGCGCATCTCCTTTTGATATCCACGCTCTAATGATTGCGCATCGCGGCGATTGTTCCGGGTTCGTGCCCGGCAAATATGTTTCGCCTTGTCAGAAGCTTAGGTCAGCCACGTCATTGCGCAACTGCGTCGGCATAATCGTGACGCGGATTTGATTACCTTTTATGAGCGCATTAGGGTGGTCGTTCTGCCCACGAAATGGAGTTCAACCCATGCACATCGACTACCTGTGCGATCACCCGCATTTGATTGAGGAACTGGCTGCGCTCAATTTCAAGGAGTGGGGCGAATTCCGTGACGGCGATACCCTTGAAGCCCGCACCGAGCGGATGCGCGCGGCCTGCGGCAAGGGTGCGGTTCCCAGCGTGGTGGTGGCCATTGAAGACGGCAGATTGCTCGGCGGCGCGCTGCTGATCGACAGCGACATGAAGATCCGCCCGCAACTGACGCCGTGGCTGGCGGGCGTCTACGTGAAAGCCGAAGAACGCGGACGCGGAATTGCTTCGCAACTGGTCAATCGGATTGTCGAAGAAGCCAGGGCGTTGGGCGTACAGACGTTGTATCTGTACACCGACGCTGCGCAAGCGCTGTATGCGCGGTTGGGTTGGGAGGTGGTCGAGGATCTGGTCTACGAGGATTTGCCGGTGACCGTCATGAAATTCAACATCCTTCATACCCCAGTGTAGGAGCTGCCGCAGGCTGCGATCCTTTGATTTTGAAGGTCAAAAGATCGCAGCCTTCGGCAGCTCCTACATCAGAACGCCAGTTTATAGCCGATCAACAGCAGCATGGTCGCCAGGCACGGACGCAGCAATTCATCGGAAATGCGCCCGGTCAGGTGGCTGCCCAGCCAGATGCCCGGCAACGAGCCCATCAGCAGAAAGCCCAACACGCCCCAGTCCATGTTGCCCATGCTCGCGTGGCCCAGACCGGCAACCAGCGTCAGCGGCACGGCGTGGGCGATTTCGGTGCCGACCAGACGCCGGGTCGGCAGCAGCGGATAGAGGATGAACAACGCGACGGTGCCAAGGGCGCCGGCGCCGATCGAGGTCAGGGCGACCATGGTGCCGAGGATCAGCCCGGTGATCACCGTCATTACGTTCAGGCGAGCGCCGCTCGGGTTGTAGTTGCCGCCAGCGCGTTTGTGGGCGAATTCGAGCAGGCGCTTCTTGAACAGAATCGCCAGCGCCGTGGCGAACAGCACGAAGCCCAAGGCCTGTTTGATGATCGCGTTCATCGCCTCGGGCGCGGTGTGCAGCGTGCTGAGAAACCACAAAGTCATGGCGACTGCCGGCACGCTGCCGAGGGTCAGCCATCCGGTGATGGCCCAGTCGATGTTGTTGTTCTTCTTGTGCACCAGCACGCCACTGGATTTGGTAATGGCCGCGTACAGCAGGTCAGTGCCCACCGCTGTTGCCGGGTTGATGCCGAACCACAGCAGGATCGGCGTCATCAACGAACCGCCGCCGACACCGGTCATGCCGACAATAAAACCCACCACCAGCCCGGCAATCACCAGGCCGAAATTTGCCAATTCCATTAAGACGTCCAGAAAAACGACAGGAAAAATCTGGCCCGCAGCATAGCGATTTTTCATATAACCACATATATCGATGCGGTCTATCGTTATGCCCGTTTACCACATCTAACACTGTAGGAGCTGCCGAAGGCTGCGATCTTTTGCTTGTCTTTTAAATCAAGATCAAAAGATCGCAGCCTTCGGCAGCTCCTACAGTGGAGGTGTGGTTCAGTGCTGGCGCCGGCCCGGTTTGAAACTGTGATGACGGTTGATCCACACCGTCGCCAGCGCGATCAGCGACAGGATCAACAATGCCCATGGAAACGACATCGCGCCCGCCCGATCCAGCAACAACCCGCCAAACAGGCCGCCGCCGGCAATCGCCACGTTCCACGATGTAGTGAGCATCGCCTGCACCACGTCCACATGCTCGCCGGCCGAATCCGCCGCCGTCAGCAGCAACGTCGCCGAACCACCAAATGACAGGCCCCACACGGCCATGCAGATGTAGATCAGCCACGGCGACGGGGACATCAGCGCCAACACCAATGCGGTCACGGCAAACACCGCGAGGCTGATCAGCGTCAGCCAGCGCAACCAGCGGTCCACCAGCAGGCCAATGATCCAGATCCCCACCAGCGAACACAGGCCGAACACCAGCAGCACCAGATCGACGCGCTCGGCCAATCCGGCTTGCATCAGGAACGGCGCAATGTAGGTGTAGAGAATGTTGTGCCCAAGCATCCAGGTCAGCACCACGAACAGCACCGGCCGTACACCCGGGAGACGCAGCGATTGCACCAACGGCAGGCGTTCGGCGCTGGCCTGGCCGGGACGATCCGGCACCGCCAGCACAATCCACGCCGCCAGCACCAGGGCCAGCGCCGACATGATCCCGAACGAGGCGCGCCAGCCGATCAGGTTGCCCAACCAGGTTCCCGCCGGGGTGCCCAGCGACAGCGCCACCGGGGTGCCGAGCATGGCGATTGCCAACGCCCGTCCCTGCTGGTGCACCGGCACGATGCCACGGGCGTAGCCGGCCATGATCCCCCACGACAGCCCTGCCGCCATCCCGGCGAGAAACCGCGACGCCAGGGTCAAGCCGTAATGGCTGGAGAACGTGGTCACGGTGTTGAACAGCAGAAACCCGCCCACCGTCATCAACAGCATCCGCCGCCGTGGCCAGCCCCGGGTGGCGACGGTCAGTGGAATCGCCGCGACAATCGAGCCCAGTGCATACAGCGTCACCAGTTGCCCGGCAAGCACTTCGCTGACCCCAAGCCCAGTGCCAATCTGCGGCAGCAGCCCGGCCGGCAGGGTCTCGGTGAGGATGGCGATGAAGCCGGTCATGGCGAAGGCCAGTAACGCAGCATAGGGCAGTTTTTCTGCACGGGTGGCGTGGTCGATGCGGGTGAATTCGGTGCTTGCGGAGTCGGTCATGACAGGTGCAGCTCCCTTTGAGTCAAATGTGACGGAGGATTGTATACAACCTATCCCTCATGACTGACAACACTTCCCTGTAGGAGCTGCCGCAGGCTGCGATCTTTTGATCTTGATCTTAAAAAACAAAATCAAAAGATCGCAGCCTGCGGCAGCTCCTACAGGGGAAGGGGCGCTTTATTGCACCGGGAGGAAATTCAGGAACAGCAGGCTCTGCGCGTAGTTCAGGCCAATGCGCCGGTAGCGCTCATCAAGCATCTGCGCCAGCAGGTCGAGCCGCGCGACGATCTTGCCGAACTCGGTGGCGAAACTCAGGTTGCTGCCCTCCTCCGAGATTTCGTTGGAGAACAGCAACGGCTGACCTTCCTTGTTCTGGCGCTGGGCCAGAATCCATGTGGCTTTTTCGATGTTGCGCGCGGCGTTGTGGACGAAGGTCGGGTTGATCGCATCGGTCATGTAGAACTCGATGCGATTGCCGTGGGCGGTAACCAGCATGCTGCCGATGGCATAGATGAAGGCGCCGACCCGATCCCCGAGAAACTCCGGACTCATCGCATAGCTGAGCGCCGCCAGATCCTTGCGCCCGCCCAGCACCGGCAACGGTTGTTGCTGCTCGACGGCCAGGCGCACCTGTTTTACCGCAGTGTTGATGTCGAGGAACCCCGACTTGCGCAGCTCTTCCGGGTTGCGCAAATACAGCTTGCCCATCAACCGATAAAGACTGTTGAGGTTGTCGCGCATCGCCAATGTGGCCATGCGGTCGACACTGGTCTGCAGGAATTCCTGCGGTTGACCGTCACGCATCTGAGCGATGAAACCGTTGCCAGTCTGGTGCGTGCAACCGCTGACAAACAGCAATGACAGGCAGGTCAGCAACAGGCACGGGCGGCGAACAAATCGGGCGATCGGGTGAAAAGCTCTCGGCATGAATTCTCGAAAAGGCACATTCCTGTGCGGCGGGCGTCGCCGCATCCTGGCCATGGATAGAGCCGGTAATTGCGAAAAAGTGCAGTGGCGGGTTGGGCCGGCTGATTGGCGGCGAACGATGCCAAGCTAATTAGTCAGTCTTTATTATTGAAATAAACGATCAATCAGCTATAAACCTTCACTAACAACCAAAATAGATTGACTAGTTCCCTGTAGGAGCTGCCGAAGGCTGCGATCTTTTGATTGTGATTCTAAAAACAAAAGTCAAAAGATCGCAGCCTGCGGCAGCTCCTACAGGGAGTCATGGTGTTTTGAAAACAACAACAAAAAGGAAGGTCAACCATGCTTCAATCACGTCACCTGCTCTCCGGCCTCGGACTGTCCCTGATGATCGCCACCCTCTCCGCCAACGCGGCCGGCCTGACCGCCGAACACAAAGCCTTTGGCAAAACCAATGACGGCACGCCCGTTGAGCAATACATCCTGCGCAACAGCCACGGCATGCAGGCGACCGTCATCACCTACGGCGCCACCCTGCAATCGCTGCTGGTGCCGGACAAACACGGCAAAGCCGCCGATGTGGTGCTGGGTTTCGACGATGTTCAGGGTTACCAGAAAGGCACGGCGTATTTCGGCGCGACCATCGGCCGTTTCGGTAATCGCCTCGCGGACGGCGCGTTCGAACTCGACGGCAAGCGCTATCAGGTGCCGCAGAACGACAAGTCCAACGCCTTGCATGGCGGTACTCAGGGTTTCGACAAGAAGGTCTGGAAAGCGCAGGAAACCAAGGACAAGGATTCCGTCGGCGTGACCCTCACCTATCTGTCGGCAGACGGTGAAATGGGCTTCCCCGGCAACCTCACCACCGAAGTGACCTACCGCCTGACCGACAGCAACGAGTTGCGCATCGACTATAAGGCCAGCACCGATAAGCCGACCGTGCTCAACCTGACCAACCACAGCTACTTCAACCTCGCCGGTGCCGGCAATGGCGACATCCTCAAGCAGGTTGCCACCTTGCACGCCAGCCATTACACCCCGGTCACCGGCAAACTGATCCCGACCGGCGAACTGGCGCCAGTGGCCGGCACGCCGATGGACTTCACCAAACCCACCGCGATCGGCACGCACATCAAGGCCGATCACCCGCAGCTGAAATTCGCCGAACCGAAACAGGGCGGCTTCGATTTCAACTGGGTGCTGGATACCAAAGGTGATGTGAGCAAAGTCGCCGCCGAGGTCAGCGATCCGCAGTCAGGGCGGCATTTGCAGTTGTTCACCAGCGAGCCTGGTGTGCAGTTCTATACCAGTAACTTCCTCGACGGCACGGTCAAGGGCAAGGGTGGCAAGGTTTATCCGCACTGGGGTGCGTTTACCCTGGAGACCCAGCACTATCCGGATGCGCCGAATCAGCCGGACTTCCCGAGCACGCGGCTGGATCCGGGGCAGACTTACAGCCATAGCGTGGTGTTGAAGTTTTCTGCCAGGTAAAAGCTGAAGATCAAGAGATCGCAGCCTGCGGCAGCTCCTACAGTGGGACCCCATCCCTCCTGTAGGAGCTGCCGAAGGCTGCGATCTTTTGCTTTTGAGCCCCATGGAACCCCTGCGCTATCCTGCTGCCCACTAAGGTATGACCATCAGCACAGGAGGTTTGAATGCGTACCCTTGAACTGGCAGGCGTGCAGGTTCCGGTGATCGGCCAGGGCACCTGGCGCATGGGCGAGGATCGCTCGGCGCACCCGCGAGAAGTGTCCGCGCTGCGCCAAGGCATCGAACTGGGCATGACCCTCATCGACACTGCAGAAATGTACGCCGAAGGTGGCGCCGAAAGCTTGGTCGGCGAAGCCATCGCCGGTCTGCGCGACCAAGTGTTTCTGGTGAGCAAGGTCTACCCGCACAACGCCAGCCGCAAAGGCATCCCGCAAGCCTGCGAGCGCAGTCTGCGCCGGCTCGACACCGACTACATCGACCTCTATCTGCTGCATTGGCGCGGCCAGTATCCGCTGGAAGAAACCGTCGAAGCCTTCGAACGCCTGCGCGAGGACGGCAAGATCGGCCGTTGGGGCGTGTCGAATTTCGACGTCGATGACCTCGAAGAGCTGGCCAATCCTGCCTGCGCCACCAATCAGGTGCTGTACAACCTGGAAGAGCGCGGCGTCGAATTCGACTTGCTGCCATGGTGCCAACAACAGCGTATGCCGTTGATGGCGTACTGCCCGATCGGTCAGGGCGGCGCGATGCTGGCCGAACCGGTACTGAACAAGATTGCCGCCCGTCACAACGTGACCCCGGCACAGGTTTCACTGGCGTGGATTCTGCGTCAGGATGGTGTGATTGCGATTCCCAAGGCTGTGCGACCGGAACACGTGCAACTCAATGCACAAGCGGCGCAGTTGCAACTGGATGCCGGGGATCTGGCGGCGCTGGACCAGGTATTCAAAGCGCCACAACGCAAGCAGCGGCTGGCGATGGTCTGAGTCGCTGGGCGCTGGCGAGGGCTTCGTCATGAGAAGCACTGATCAGCATGACCCGTTCAATCTGCAGCGTTTCGTCCAGGCGCAGGACCCGGTGTTCGAACGGGTCCAGCGTGAACTCGGCGAGGGGCGCAAGCGCAGCCACTGGATGTGGTTTGTGTTCCCGCAGTTCGCCGGGCTCGGTGGCAGCGAGATGTCCCGGCGTTTCGCCATTCAGTCCGCCGAAGAGGCGCAGGCCTATCTGGCCCACGACCTGCTCGGCGCCCGGCTGCGCACCTGCACGCAACTGGTGCTGAACATCCGCCAGCGTTCGATTGCCGAGATTTTCGGCCACCCCGATGACCTGAAATTCCACTCCTCGATGACCCTGTTTGCGCAGTTCAGCGCCGAAGATTGCCCGTTCGCTCAGGCGCTGGAGCGCTACTTCCACGGCATCCTCGATGAATGGACCCTGCAACTGCTGGACTCAAAACAGGCCCAGTTGCCCCCCGATCAGGGTTGAGAAGTCATCGTCGACGAACGGCAGAATCGCATCGGCTACCGGCTGCAGCTGGCGGGTGATGTAGTGGTCGTAGTCGATCGCGGCGCGGCGCACTTCCAGCGGTTCCGGCCCGGCCAGGGTGATGACGTAACTGATCCAGCCACCGTTCTGGTATTGCCGCGGGCGTCCGTGCTGCGCGTTGTAATCGTCGGCCAGCCGCGCCGCACGCACATGCGGCGGCACGTTGCGTTCGTAGTCGTCGAGGGTGCGACGCAGACGCTTGCGGTAGACCAGTCGCTCATCGAATTCGCCGGCCAGGGTCTTGCGCACGTAATCGCGCACGTAATCCTGATACGGCTTGCGCTGGAAGATCCGCTCGTAGAGTTCCTGCTGGAACTGCCGGGCCAGCAGTGACCAGTCGGTGCGCACGGTTTCCAGGCCCTTGTAGACCATTTCTTCACTGCCGTCGGCGCGACTCACCAGTCCGGCGTAGCGCTTTTTGCTGCCCTCCTCGGCACCGCGAATGGTCGGCATCAGAAAGCGTTTGTAGTGGGTTTCGTACTGCAATTCGAGGGCGCTTTGCAGGCCGAACTCCTCACGCACGTGCTCGCGCCACCAGTCGTTGACGTGCTTGACCAGCGCCTGACCGATCTGCGCCGCTTCCTCCTGACCGTGCGGCCGGCGCAGCCAGACGAAGGTCGAGTCGGTGTCGCCATAGATCACCGCGTGGCCCTGCGCTTCGATCAGCTGACGGGTGCGCAACATGATCTCGTGGCCGCGCAGGGTGATCGACGATGCCAGCCGCGTATCGAAAAACCGGCAACCGCTGGAACCGAGCACACCGTAGAAGGCGTTCATGATGATCTTCAGCGCTTGCGACAACGGTGCGTTGTGCTCGCGCTTGGCGGTCTCGCGGCCCTCGGCGACCCGCGCGACAATCGACGGCAGGCAATGCCGGGTGCGCGAGAAACGTGCGCCGCGAAAACCCGGCACCGAGTCGGCATCGTCCGGGTGTTGCAGGCCTTCGATCAGCCCCACCGGGTCGATCAGAAAGGTGCGGATGATCGACGGGTACAGGCTCTTGTAATCGAGCACCAGCACCGACTCGTACAGCCCCGGCTGTGAATCCATGACGAAGCCGCCGGGGCTGGCCTGTGGCGGGTTGGTCCCCAGGTTCGGCGCAACGAAACCCTGACGGTGCATCAGCGGCATGTACAAATGGGTGAACGCCGCCACCGAGCCGCCGCTGCGATCTGCCGGCAGGCCGGTGACGCTGGCGCGTTCGAGGAGAAACGTCAGCAGTTCGGTCTTGGCGAAGATCCGCGTCACCAGCTCGCAATCCTTGAGGTTGTACTTGGCCAGCGCCGGTTTGTCCTCGGCGAACATGCGGTTGATTTCATCCATGCGCTGGTACGGGTTGTCGATCGCCTTGCCCTCGCCGAGCAGGGTCTGGGCGACGTTCTCCAGGCTGAACGAGGGGAAACTCCAGGTCGCCGAACGCAGCGATTCGATGCCGTCGATGATCAAGCGCCCCGCTGCAGAGGCAAAGTAGTGCGTGCGGCTGCCGTGTTCGCGCCACTGCATCTCCTCACCGCCACGGCCGATTTTCAGCGGCACACCGAGGCGTCGCGCGTGTTCGTGAAGGATGCGCAGATCGAACTGCACGACGTTCCAGCCGATGATCGCGTCGGGGTCGTGGAGGGCGAACCAGTCGTTGAGCTTTTTCAGGATCACGGTGCGCGAGTCGCAGTATTCGAGGTCGAAGTCGACGATGCTGGCGTCGCCGTTGGGCGTACCGAGCATGTACACCTGACGCTGGCCGCAGCCTTCGAGGGCGATGGAATACAGCTCGCCGGTTTCCGTGGTTTCGATATCCAGTGAGACCAGGCGCAGTTTGGGGCGATATTTGGGGTCGGGTTTCAGTTGGGCGTTGAGCAAGACGCCGTCGGCATCGGCAGTGCCGCTGAACAGCACCGGCGCGGTAATGAAACGCTCCATCAGGTAACGCTCCGGCGGGCGCACATCGGCTTCATAAACATCGACACCGGCGCGGTTGAGCGCGGTTTCCAGGCGCATCAACTGGCCATGTTGCTGGCAATACAGGCCCAGCACCGGGCGATGCTCGAAATCCTGCAGGGCCAATGGGCGCAGTTCGACGTTCTTTTCGTCGTGCAGCAGGCGTTCGGCCGCTTCGCGTTGTGCGGCGGGGATAAACGCCACCGACGTCTGCGGTGCCAGACGCACACGCCGCGGCCCGGCGTCGGTCGCCAGCCAGAACTCGACTTCGGTGCCGGCCGGGGTATCGCGCCAATGCCGGGTCAGGACGAAGCCCTGCTGTAAATCCACCACTGCAACCTCAGGAATTGAATCAGAGGGGCATTCTACGCTGCCGTTCAAGGGATAACCCCATTCCCTGTGGTGAGGGAGCTTGCTCCCGCTCGGCTGCGCAGCAGTCGCAAAACCAGGCAATGCCGTGCATCAGGCAAACCGAATTCTCAGGGTTTGGGCCTGCTACGCAGTCCAGCGGGAGCAAACTTCCTCGCCACAGGGTTAGAGCAAAGCCGGAAAAACCGGCAAATGACGTTTTTTGCGTGCTATCTGCCGCTTTGCCACCTTGCCCTGCGCGCAAGGGTCTACGATGCTTGGAGAACAACGACAACACCTGAGTAACCGCCATGAAGACCGTCGCCCAACTGCTCAAGCTCAAAGATCAGAAAAATCAGGAAGTGCACCAGATCAAGCCCGATCACATGGTGCTCGAAGCGCTGATGAAGATGGCCGAGAAAAACGTCGGGGCCTTGCTGGTGGTGGATAACGACGAAGTGCTGGGCATCATCAGCGAACGCGATTACGCGCGCAAACTGGTGCTGCACGGGCGCTCGTCGGTCGGCACGCCGGTGCGCGACATCATGGTTTCACCGGTGATCACCGTGGACACCCACCAGACCGTCGACACCTGCCTTGGCATCATGTCCGACAAACGCCTGCGCCACTTGCCGGTGGTGGAGAACGGCAAACTGATCGGCTTGCTGTCGATCGGTGACCTGGTGAAAGAGGCGATTGCCGAGCAGGCGGAGCTGATCAAGCAGCTGGAACAGTACATTCGCGGGGAATAATTCCCAAGAGCAAAAGATCGCAGCCTTCGGCAGCTCCTACACTGTTCTCTGTAGGAGCTGCCGAAGGCTCGGGCCGCGATCGGACGATCTTTTGATCTTTACACTCTTAAACCGGCCAATGCCGGGCGAAGACAGGCGCCAGTACCGGGTGCCGGTCGATGCGCTGCAACCACGCATAGAACCCCGGACGGCTCTGGCGCAGGTGTTCGCGGCTGCCCGCCCAACGCGTCACCACGGCCGCCAGCACGTCCAGCGCGCCGGGCGTTTCGTCGTCCAGGTACAACTCGGCGGAAAACTGATCGGCAAACACTTCCCAGCTCCAGTGCAGGCGCTCCCGTGCGCCGGTCATCAGGTTCTGCCGTGAGGCTTCGTCCGGCATCACCAGCCAGCGCTCGGGGTAATCGATGACGCCGATGGCCGCATAGCAATTGCTGGCGATATAGACCATGCCGCGAATCGCCTGATCGCGATCGGCAGCCTTGGCCGACAACAGACCGGACTCGGGAAAACTCAGGCCCAGATGAATCAGAATCGCCACACTCTCGGTGATCGCACTGCCATCGGGCAATTGCAGGGTCGGCACCTGCTTCAGTGGATTGAGGCGCGCCAGTGCCTCGGCGGCTTCGCTTGAGGCTTCGATATCGATAAAGCGATAGGCGATCTGGCATAACTCCAGCGCCGCCTCGATGGCTGCGGCACCTGAATTGCGATGTCCGTACAGTTGATACATGCCCCCTCCTCGATCTCGACAGATCTGTGTAGCACTATTTATAGCGGGTGTATCCGCTTTGGCACGTTTTTCCCATGCAATCGCGACCTGCGAATTCAAACCTCGCAAAACAGCGCTGGCGGTGCCCATCCCGCACCAAGAGCAATCATCGAACGCTATCCGCGTTCTTGTAAGGTGCGATACCGAACCAAAAGTTCGCGTATCCGAGCTGGCAACAAGGAGTTCACCGCGTGAATCTTCAATCGTTCTGCAAAGCCTGTTGGTATCCATCGGTGCAAAACCGAGTTCGCCGTAACAGTCCCGGCAATCAATACCCTTACCTTATTACCTGAGCCCGACACTCATGCCCTGCGTTTGGCGCCATTGATTGCGCCAGCGGCAGCACACTATTTATTTTTTAAATACAACCCATCAAGTTATTGCGCCAACAACAGTTCGAAGACCAACAGCAGGATTGTCGAACAATAACTTCAGGTTTTTCTTTATTGCACCAAAAGCGCTCCACCGATCACAACTAACCAATATCCAGACATTGATTTCAATTGAACAAAAACAAGGAATACAGCCTGTGACCCGCTAATCCATTGACCCGCACCAATTCAGTCCGCCGCGCACCAGCAAGTGCCCCGGCAGACCCGAGCTCAGCGGCTCTATCTGGCGAATCCGCCTGATACAGCGCCAGGCCTGACTCGCCCGTAAAAAAGCCCCGAAGAACGGGGCCGTGGACAGTCACGCACTAAAGAAAACTCGGCGCGCCAATAAAACTTATATAAATGCGACATGGGTAACAGCCGTGAAATAACCGCTCTACATTTCGGCAACATTTGGCACAGCGGTTGCAAAACAAAATTCGAACACAAGATCTGTAGGAGCTGCCGCAGGCTGCGATCTTTTGATGTTGCCTATAAGGACAAAGGTCAAAAGATCGTCCGATCGCGGCCCGAGCCTGCGGCAGCTCCTACATAGAACAACACCAGGGAATGGCTAATGAATATTCGAAGTCGATGGCTCTAAGCCAGTAACTGTAAGCAAGCCCTGTTCTATAGATAGTTCAACTATCGGCCTGCGTACACCTTGAAGAAAGTTACACCCACCCACTCGAACATCACCCCAATGTTCGGACGGCACCTTATTGCCCTTCATCAACCCGAGGGAGCTTTAATGAACGATGCGGTAAAGCACAGAGCCCTGCCGGGGCCGTTACGGGAAGCGCCAATCCCGCCGCCACCGGACAGGCCGGCCTTCACGGCCAACACTTCGCAGCCTGGCGGGTTGAACAAACAGCAGATGCTGTTGCTGGTGGCGGTATCGGCGCTGATCCACGGCGGCGCCTGGTGGTTTTTCCAGCAGACCCGGCCCGAGCCACTGCCGACTCCGCCACAGATTCCGGAAATGACCGTCGAGCTGAGCAGCCCGACGCCGCCGGCACCGCCCACACCGGAACCGCCACCGCCACCACCGCCCCCTCCACCTCCGGAACCTGAACAACCGGTGGAAGACGAAGACGCGGTCAAGCCACCGCCAAAACCGGTGGAAAAACCCAAGCCGATCGAAAAACCGAAACCGGTCGAGAAGCCCAAACCGGTGAAGAAAGTCGAGCCGCCGAAAGCTCCGCCCGCCCCGGCACAACCGGCCGCTCCCGCTGCGCCGGCGACACCGAGCGCGCCACCAGCCCCGGCCGCCGCGCCTGGCCCGGTCAAGGAATCGGCAGCGATTTCCGGTCTCGCCAGCCTTGGCAACCCGCCGCCGGAATACCCGTCGCTGGCGCTGCGGCGCAATTGGGAAGGCAGCGTGGTGCTGCGTATTCAGGTCTTGGCCAACGGTCGCGCCGGCTCGGTGACAGTGACCAAGTCCAGCGGCAAGCCGCAACTGGATGACGCCGCCGTCGCGGCGGTAAAGAACTGGAAGTTCATTCCGGCCAAACGCGGTGACACGCCGATTGACGGCTTCGCCACCCAGACCATCGATTTCAAATTGCCGCAATAACGGCACAACCCGACGAACTCACAACCGACTTAATGCAAGCGAGGTGTAGCGATGAACAATTCACTGTCTTCGATGATTGTCCCCGGTGTGCTCTGGGGCCTGGTGCTGTTTTCCGTGGTCAGCTGGGCGATCATGCTGGTCAAGTCGGCGCAATACCTGCGCCAGAAAGCCCAGAACAAACAGTTCAGCAAAGCCTTCTGGGGCGCGCCGGATCTGCTCACTGCGGCCGAACACGCCAGCCAGTATCCAGGCTCGCTGGCGCGCATCGCCAGCAGCGGTTTCGAAGCCTTGCTGGTGGAAGAATCGCCGCGCACCACGCAACAACTGGCGCACACCATCAACCGTTCCGATCGCCTGGAGCGCAACCTGCGCCAGCAGATTCAGAAGGAACGCCGCTCGCTGGAAACCGGTCAGGCGATCCTCGCCAGTATCGGCAGCACCGCGCCGTTCATTGGTCTGTTCGGCACCGTGTGGGGAATCATGGAAGCCCTGCAAAGCATCGGCGAAACCGGTTCGGCCAGCCTTGAAGCGGTCGCCGGCCCCATCGGTCACGCGTTGATCGCCACCGGTGTGGGGATCGCCGTCGCGGTCCCGGCGGTGCTGATTTACAACTTCTTCCTGCGCCGCCTGAAACTCGCCTCGGCAGACATGGACGACTTCGCCCACGACTTCGACGCCCTTGCTTCACGCAGCGCGTTCTCCATCAGCCGCCAGGCCATCGCCAGCAAAACCACAGCCGCCGTGCGGGAGGCCAGCTGATGTCCTTTTCCACCCAAGACAGCGATGAAGTGCTCAGCGAAATGAACGTCACGCCGCTGGTGGATGTGATGCTCGTGCTGCTGGTGGTGTTCATCGTCACCGCGCCGCTGATGACCAATGCGATCAAGGTCAATCTGCCGAAAACCGACGCCGTCGCTCCCGCCGAAAAGAAAGACCCGGTGGTGGTCAGCGTCGATCAGGACGGCAAGTTCTACCTGGCGAAAACCGAACTGGCGCCGGAATCGCTGGAAGCCAGCCTCAAGGAGGTCAAGGCCAAGGACGCCGAAGTACGCGTGCAGTTGCAGGCCGACGCCAACGTCAATTATGGCCAGGTGGCAAAGGCCATGGCGTCCATCGAACGTTCGGGCATCAGCAAGATTTCGGTGATGACCACCCACTGAGTGCGGTGCCGGGCGCGCGTTGAGAGGCGCGCCCGGCACCGCTGAAGCATCCCGTCGCAATCAGCCGACCGAAAAAACGCCACGCGTCTTCGGAGGGGATCGGCTTGCTTGAAGAAAGTGGTTTTCCGCACGCGGTATCACCGAAAGCGGAGCAATGAGGGGCTCACAAGGCCAATTCGATAACGTCTGACAAGTCGGAAACAACCATGCTGATGAACACTCCACGCTTCACGCTCAAACCTTTGGTGGCCACGATCTCTCG
This sequence comes from Pseudomonas sp. B21-051, assembly GCF_024748795.1. Taxonomy (NCBI): domain Bacteria; kingdom Pseudomonadati; phylum Pseudomonadota; class Gammaproteobacteria; order Pseudomonadales; family Pseudomonadaceae; genus Pseudomonas; species Pseudomonas sp. B21-051. The sequence continues at coordinate 2,236,048 of NZ_CP087166.1, read as the reverse complement.
CCACCGTTTTGTCCCGTTGTATCTGGTGGCCATGGGCATGGGCGCCGGGACTGTGCAAGCTGCCGAGGATGACAACGCGGCCGTGCCGGCAGCGGCGGCGGCGGTGGTAGCGCCGACCACGCAATTGCAACGGGTGGAAGTGACCGGTTCGGCGATTCGCCGGGTCGACGCGGAAACGGCGGTGCCGATCACCATTCTCAAGGCCGATGAGCTGCGCAAACAGGGCGTGACCACCACCGCCGAACTGGTACAGCGGATCACCGGCAGCCAGTCGATCAACAACAGCGCCGGCTCGGTCGGCGCGGCTACTGGCGGCGCTTCGTTTGCCGACATGCGCGGCATCGGCGCGAACAAGACCTTGGTGCTGCTCAACGGTCGACGCCTGGCGAACAACGCCTTGTCGGGCACCAACTCGGCCGGCGGCGCGGTGGATCTGAACATGATCCCGTTTGCCGCCATCGAACGCGTGGAAGTGCTGCGCGACGGCGCATCAGCCCTGTATGGCACCGACGCCATCGGCGGCGTGATCAACTTCATCACCAAAAAATCCCTGACCGACGGCCAGCTCACCCTCGGTGGCGAAACCCCGACCCATAGCGGCGGCGGTGCCACCAAAGACATGAGCGCCAGTTGGGGCTACGGCGATCTGGAGCAAGACCGCTTCAACGTGCTCGGCGTGTTCAACTACAACAAGCAGCAGAACCTCGACGCCAACGACCGCTCCTTCGCCCGCGACTATGTGCCCGGCCGTGGTCTGGATCAGACCTCCGGCACCGCGTTCCCCGGCAACTACAGCCAGAACGGCAACGCCACCAACCCGTTGGCCAACAGCAATTGCAACGGGCCGAACCTGGTGGCGCGTGATGGCTTGTGCCGCTTCAGCACCCGCGAATACATCGACCTGATTCCGCAAACCGAAAAGACGTCGTTCTTCGGCAAGACCACCGGCAAGCTGGCGGATGACCACAACGTCAACCTCGAATACTTCTGGTCGCGCAACAACAACGCCACCGCTGTCGGCCCGGCTCCGCTTACCGGTTTGAGCCTGGATTCGTCATCGCCCTACTACCCCGGCAACGGCATCACCCCCGGCCCGACCGGTTTCGCCCTCGACCCGACGCAACCGGTCGACGTCAACTGGCGCGAGACCGCTGCCGGCCCGCGCGAATCGAAAGACCAGAACACCAGCCAGCGCTTTCTCCTGAGCTTCGACGGTCTGGTCGGCGGCTGGGATTACAACGTCGGCGCCTCGTACAACCAGAACAAAATCGTCTCCAGCGTCACCAGCGGATATGTCAGCGATCAGGCGATGATCAACGGTCTGGCCAGTGGTCTGCTCAACCCGTTCGGCCCGCAATCGGCCGCCGGTCAGCAGTACATCGACCAGGCCATGTACCACGGCGCGTACTCCACCGCTGTCGGCCGCGTCGCCGGTTTCGACGGGCGGATCAGCCGTGAGATCGGTGACTGGTTCGGTGCGGGACCGTCGGGTCTGGCATTGGGCGGCGAGTACCGCAAAGAGAAATTCCATCAGGATTTCGAGCAGTTCGCCGGTGACATCCAGAGCCTCGGTATCGACCCGGCCGGCAGCGTCGAGGGCGACCGCAGCGTGAAAGCCGCGTACGCCGAAATCAACGTGCCGGTGCTCGACAGCCTCGAACTGTCCGCCGCCGTGCGTCACGATAAATACAGCGACTTCGGCAGCACCACCAACCCGAAATACTCGTTCCGTTATCAGCCGCTCAAGGAGCTGGTGGTGCGCGGCGCCTACAGTGAAGGCTTCCGTGCGCCGTCACTTTACGAGCTGTATTCGCCGCGCAGCATCACCTACACGCAGGGCTACTACAACGACCCGGTGCTGTGTACCGGTGGCGTGGTACAACCGGGTGGCAACGGCGGGCGCGATTGCGGCCAGCAGTTCCTCAATCAGATCGGCGGCAACGAAGATCTGGCCCCGGAAAAGGCGCGCAACGTGACCCTGGGCTTCGTCTATCAGCCGGTCAGCAACCTGTCGGTGGGTCTGGATTTCTGGTGGATTCACATTTCCAACCAGATCCAGCCGTTCCCCGAATCCACCGTGTTCGATCAGGCCGGCAGCTACCCGGATCGCTTCGTGCGCAACGCCGACGGCACGCTCAACTACATCGTCACCGGCAACGCCAACCTCGGCATCGTCGAGACCAACGGTGTCGATGTGTCGCTGGATTACCGCTTCCCGAACACCCCTTACGGCCAGTTCGGTCTGGGGCTGCAAGGCACCTACGTGGACGAGTACGACTTCCAGAGCACCATCAAAGGCCCGTTCACCGACAAGGTCGGCGACTTCGAAGGGGACGGCGTGATCGCGCGCTGGAAGCACAACCTCACCGGCAGCTGGACCTTCGGCGCGGCTCGCGCGTCGCTGACCAACCGCTTCACCACCGGTTACAACGACTACGACCGCGATACCCACGCGCGCGTGGCGTCGTATTCGGTGTGGGACCTGTCGGCCGGCTACACCTTCAACAAGGTGCTGGACGTGGATGCGGGGATGAAGAACATGTTCGACCGCAACCCGCCGTTCTCCAACCAGGCCTACAACTTCCAGAGCGGCTATGACCCGCGCTACACCGACCCGCTGGGCCGCACGCTGTTTGCGCGCATGACGTATCACTTCTAAGGCACAAAACACCGCGACACCGGGTGAATGCAAACCTTTGTGGCGAGGGAGCTTGCTCCCGCTTGAGTGCGCAGCACTCACAAAAATCTGCAGGGTTAATCCGATTTTTTGGGGCTGCTTCGCAGCCCAGCGGGAGCAAGCTCCCTCGCCACAGTTTTCAGCGTTGTCAGTGAGTTTTCGGTCTTAGAGGAAAAACTTCATGAGATTCATGCGCAACATGGCAGGCCTACTGCTCGGCGGCGTTTTGCTCTGCGCCGCCGTGCCGGCAATGGCCGCCGCCAGCTACGCACTGACGGTGTACGGCGAGGCGCCGAAGTATCCGGCGAACTTTCAGCACTTTGATTTCGTCGACCCCAAGGCGCCCAAGGGCGGTTCGCTCAGTCGCGCGTCGATGGAAATCGGCCAGTACAACTACATCACCCCGTATGCCGATCAAGGCATTTCCGTGGTGCAGGTCAACGACTGGGTGTATGCGCCGCTGGCGTTCCGTTCGCTCGACGAGCCCTACACCGTCTACGGACTGGTCGCGCAACAGATGGAGCGCGATGCCGAAGGCCTCTGGGTGCGCTTCACCCTGAACCCCAAGGCCCGCTTCGCCGACGGCACGCCGATCACCGCCGAGGACGTGCACTACACCTTCAACCTGCTGATGACCAAGGGCAGCCTCAGCTATCGCCAGCAGTACGCCGACGTGCAGGACGTGCTGATCGAAGGCCCACGGCAGGTGCGCTTCACCTTCAAGAACAACCTCAACCGCACCCTGGCGCTGGATCTGGCGACACTGCGCGTGGTTCCCGAACACTGGTGGAAGACTCGCGACTTCGCCAACGGCGGCGGCTTCGAGCCCCCCCTGGGCAGCGGCCCGTACCGCGTGAGCAAAGTCGATGCCGGGCGCAGCATCAGTTTCCAGCGCGACCCGGACTGGTGGGGCAAGGACCTGCCGGTCAGTCGCGGGATGTACAACTTCGACACGCTCACGGTGAATTTCTACGGCGACACCGACGTCGCGCGGCAACTGTTGCAGGCCGGGGCGTTCGACTACAACCGCGAGTTTTCCTCGTCCGGTTATGTGGTGGGTTACGACAGCCCGGCGCTGCGTGACGGTCGCTTGCAACAGGCGATCCTCGCTCCGGAAAAACCGACGGCGGCCCAAGGCTTCGTGTTCAACCTACAAAACCCGATCTTTCAGGATCGCCGCGTGCGTCAGGCGATCAGCCTGCTGTGGGATTTCGAATGGACCAACAAGCAGATGATGCGCGGCTTCTACGTGCGCCAGAACAGCTTCTGGCCGAAGAGTGAAATGGCCGCGACCGCCCTGCCCGACGCCAAGGAATTGAAGATCCTCGAACCGTTGCGCGGACAGATTCCCGACGAGGTGTTCACCACGGTGTATCAGGCGCCGAAAACCGACGGCAGCGGCTACATCCGCGACAAGCAGCTGCAAGCCCTCAAGCTACTCGCCGAGGCCGGCTGGACGCCGCAACACAGCCGACTGGTCAACGCCGCCGGCGAGCCTCTGGAGTTCACCTTCCTCGACGGTCAGGGCGGTTTTGATCGCATGCTGCTGCCGTTCAAACGCACCCTCGCGCAGATCGGCATCACCCTGAATTTGCGCCGGATTGATTCGGCGCAATACGTCAATCGGCTCAACGCCCGCGACTACGACATGATCGTCACCAGTTTCCCGCGCAGCGGCGATCCGATCGTCTCCCCCGGCCGCGAGCTGTACAGCCTGTATGCCTCGCAAAGTGCCACGCAGGTCGGCAGTTCGAACTCGATGGTGCTGGCCAACCCGGCGGTCGATCAACTGATCGACGGGCTGGTCAAGGCCAACAGCCGCGACGCCATGGTGCATTACGCCCGCGCCCTCGACCGGGTGCTGCAATGGGGTTACTACATGATTCCCAACTACTACTCCAAAGGCACGCCGACGGTGTATCAGAACCGCTTCGGCATGCCGCCGGTGCAACCGGCGTACGACGAAGGCCTCAACACCTGGTGGGAGGTCTCGGCCAAGCCGTTGACCACGCAGCAGATGCACGCCCAGTTCGCGGGGGGTCAGTGACATGCTGCGTTATCTGAGTCGACGTTTGCTGCTGATCATCCCCACGCTGCTGTGCATTCTGGTGGTCAATTTCCTCATCGTGCAGGCCGCGCCGGGTGGCCCGGTCGAACAAGCCATCGCCCGTCTGCAAGGTTTTGGCGGGCACAACATGGGCGGTGGTGGCGAAGTCGCCGCGACGGGGGGTGCCGGGCGCAGCAGTCGCGGGCTGGACCCGGCGCTGATCGAGGAAATCAAGCATCACTACGGTTTCGACAAACCGATGCACGAACGCCTGTGGCTGATGCTGAAAAACTACGCACAGCTGGATCTGGGCAGCAGTTTCTTTCGCGGCGCCAAGGTCACCGATCTGATCGTGCAGAAACTGCCGGTGTCGTTGTCACTCGGCTTGTGGGCGACGCTGATCACCTACCTGATTTCGATCCCGCTGGGCATCCGCAAGGCGATCAGCAACGGCAGCGCGTTCGATGTCTGGAGCAGCACGGCGATCATCATCGGCTATGCGATGCCAGCGTTTCTGTTTGCGATGCTGCTGATCGTGGTGTTCGCCGGCGGCAGCTACGTCAACTGGTTTCCGGTGCAGGGGCTGGTGTCGGATAACTTCGACAGCCTCAGCACCTTGGGCAAGGTCGGCGACTATCTCTGGCACCTGGTGTTGCCGGTGACCGCGCTGGTGATCGGCGGGTTCGCCACCCTGACCATCCTCACCAAAAACAGCTTCCTCAACGAGATCAGCCGCCAGTACGTGATCACCGCGCGGGCCAAGGGTTTGACCGAGCGCCGCGTGCTTTACGGCCACGTGTTTCGCAATGCGATGCTGCTGGTGGTGGCCGGGGTGCCCTCGGCGCTGATCGAGGTGTTCTTCGCCGGTTCCTTGCTGATCGAAACCATCTTCAACCTCGACGGCCTCGGCCGCATGAGTTACGAGGCGGCGGTGTCGCGTGACTACCCGGTGGTGTTCGGCGCGCTGTTCCTGTTTACCCTGTTCGGCCTGTTGATCAAGCTGATCGGCGACCTCTGCTACACCCTGCTCGACCCGCGCATCGACTTCTCGGCGAGGACTGCCTGATGTTCACACTTTCTCCTCTGGGTCAGCGCCGGGTCGCGCAGTTCAAGGCCAATCGCCGTGGGCGCTGGTCGTTGTGGCTGTTCCTCGGGCTGTGCCTGATCTGCCTCGGTGGCGAACTGATCGCCAACGACAAACCGTTGGTGATCCGCTACCACGGCGCCTTGTACTTCCCGATCCTCAGCGAATACCTGGAAACCGATTTCGGTGGCGAGCTGCCGTTCCAGCCGGATTACGCCAGCGCTTACGTGCACAGGCTGATCGAGGATCAGGGCGGCTGGATGCTGTTTCCGCCGATCCCGTTCAGCTACGACACGGTCAATTACGACCTGACTGAACCGGCACCCAGCCCACCCTCTTCCAGCAATTGGCTGGGCACCGACGATCAGGCCCGGGACGTGTTGGCACGGGTGATTTTCGGCACGCGGATTTCAATTCTGTTTGCGCTGATCCTCACCGGCATCAGTGCGCTGGTCGGCATCGTTGCCGGGGCCTTGCAGGGTTATTACGGCGGTTGGGTCGATTTGCTTGGGCAACGGGTGCTGGAGATCTGGTCGGGGCTGCCGGTGCTGTATCTGCTGATCATTCTGTCCGGTTTTGTCTCCCCGAGTTTCTGGTGGTTGCTGGGAATCATGGCGCTGTTTTCCTGGCTGGCATTGGTGGATGTGGTGCGCGCCGAGTTTCTGCGTGGGCGCAATCTGGAATACGTCAAAGCTGCGCGGGCGCTGGGGCTGACCGACAGCGAACTGATGTTGCGGCACATCCTGCCCAACGCGATGACCTCCACCCTGACCTACCTGCCGTTCATTCTGACCGGCGCCATCGCCACCCTCACCGCGCTGGATTTCCTCGGTTTCGGCATGCCCGCCGGGACCGCCTCGCTGGGTGAACTGATCGGCCAGGCCAAGCGCAATCTGCAAGCGCCGTGGCTGGGGCTGACAGCGTTTTTTGCCTTGGCGCTGATTCTGTCGTTGTTGGTGTTCATCGGCGAGGCTTGCCGTGATGCGTTTGACCCACGATCTTGATCCGAGGAACTGAGATGAGCGACAACCTGATGGAAATCCGCGACCTGCGTGTCGCCTTCGCCGGGCAGGAAGTGGTGCACGGTTTGCACCTCGATATCCGCCGAGGCGAATGCCTGGCGCTGGTCGGTGAGTCCGGCTCGGGCAAGTCGGTCACGGCGCATTCGATTTTGCGCCTGTTGCCGGGTAAAACCGTCAGCAGCAGCGGTTCGATTGCTTATAACGGGGTGAACTTGCTGCAGGCCAGCGAGCAGCAGATGCGTGGTTTGCGCGGCAACCGGATCGCGATGATTTTCCAGGAGCCGATGACCTCGCTCAATCCCCTGCACAGCGTGGAGCGACAGGTCAGCGAAGTGCTGGAGATTCACAAGGGCCTCAAGGGCCGCGCCGCCCGTGAGCGCACGTTGGAGCTGCTGGAACTGGTGGGTATTCGCCAACCGCTGCAGCGCTTGAAAGCCTATCCGCATCAGCTCTCCGGCGGTCAACGGCAACGGGTGATGATTGCGATGGCACTGGCCAACGAACCGGAACTGCTGATCGCCGATGAGCCGACCACGGCGCTGGACGTGACCGTGCAGCAGAAAATTCTCGAGTTGCTGCTCGAGCTGCAACAGCGGCTCGGCATGTCGATGCTGCTGATCAGTCACGATCTGAATCTGGTGCGGCGCATCGCGCAGCGGGTGTGCGTGATGCGCCACGGCGAAATCGTCGAACAGGCTGACTGCGAGACCCTGTTTCGCGCGCCGCAGCATCCTTACAGCCGCTTGCTGATCGAAGCTGAACCGAGCGGTGCGCCGGTGCCAAGTCCGTACCAGCACAACCTGCTGGAAGTCGATGATCTGAAAGTCTGGTTTCCCCTGCCCAAGGGCTTGTTCAGTCGTTCGCAGGCGTACATCAAAGCCGTGGACGGGGTCAGTTTCCGCCTGCAACGCGGCAAAACGTTGGGAATTGTCGGCGAGTCCGGTTCGGGCAAATCGACGCTGGGCCAGGCGATCCTGCGGCTGGTGGAATCCGAGGGCGATATTCGCTTCGGCAACAAGCAGTTGAGCCTGCTCAATCAGCGTTTGATGCGCCCCTTGCGGCGGCAGATTCAGGTGGTGTTCCAGGACCCGTTCGGCAGCCTGAGCCCGCGCATGTCGGTGCAGCAGATCATTGCCGAAGGGTTGCTGACCCATGGCATCGGCACCGAGGCCGAGCGCGAAGCAGCAGTGATTCGCGTACTTGAAGAAGTCGGCCTCGACCCCAAGAGCCGTCATCGCTACCCCCACGAATTCTCCGGCGGCCAGCGCCAGCGCATCTCCATCGCCCGCGCACTGGTGCTGGAGCCGGCGCTGATCCTGCTCGACGAACCGACCTCGGCGCTGGATCGCACGGTGCAGAAACAAGTGGTGGATCTGTTGCGGCAACTGCAGATCAAGCATGGGCTGACGTATTTGTTTATCAGCCATGACCTGGCGGTGGTGCATGCGCTGGCCCACGACCTGATGGTGATCAAGGATGGCAAGGTGGTGGAACAGGGTTCGTCGCGGGAGATTTTTGCTGCACCGCAACATCCCTACACTCAGGAACTGCTGAAAGCCTCCGGCCTCACGCTCGACACAAATCCCTGTGGGAGCGAGCTTGCTCGCGAATGCGATATCCCTGTGACATGAATATCGACTGACACGACGCCTTCGCGAGCAAGCTCGCTCCCACAGGATGATTGGGGCAAGCCGACCGGGCCGATGCAGGCGATTGGCCGCGCAGTCAAAGTGCTGTAACGGCGGCTCACCCGCCCTTGGCCATGCAGCGTTTGTAGCGCTCATCCACGCGTTTGGCGAACCACGCCGTGGTCAGCTTGCGGGTGATTTTCGGGCTCTGCAAAACGATCCCCGGCAACACCGCACGTGGCAAGGCCTTGCCTTCGGCCTGCTCGGCGAGTTCGAACACGCGCTGGTAGAGTTTGGTTTCTTCGAATTCCAGGGTCTTGCCCTTCTCCAGTTGATCGCGAATGGTCGGGTTGCGCATGCCCAGCGACTTGCCGAGGGTGCGCACCGCCAGTTCGGTCGTGCCGGGCATGATCGAGTCGTAGCGGATCAAGTCGCCATCCAGCGCCAGCGGGATGCCCGAAGCTCGGCTGACGGCGTTCTGGAACGCGGCATTGCGGCTGGCGTACCAACCGGCATTGAAGTCGGCGAAGCGGTACAGCGGCTCGCGGTAACTCACCGGGTAGCCAAGTAAATGCGCGATGCCGAAGTACATGCCGCCACGACGGGTGAACACTTCGTGGCGGATCGTGCCGTCTACCGGGTATGGATAATCCTTGGCGTGCTGCTCGGCGAATTCGATGCTGACCTGCATCGGCCCGCCGGTGTGCACCGGGTTGAAGCCGCCGAACAAGGTGCGGCCCATCGGCACTCTGCCGATGAAGTCATCGAAAATGGCGCTGAGTTCTTTTTCACTGCGTGCCGCGTTCAAGCGTTCGCTGTAGGTCTTGCCGTTGGTGGAGCGCACTTGCAGCGCGGCGCTGACCAACAGACCGGGTATATGCACTTTGGCGGCACGACGGTCGATTTCGTCGCGGGCGATCTTGCCCAGGCCCGGCACCGTGGGGTCGGCCTGGAAGGTCGATTCCTGCTCGGCCACGGCCAGCACCGAACACAGATTCTGCGTGGTCGGGCTGATGTTCTGCGCGGCAAATGCTGCGTAGATGTCGGTGGCCCAACCCTGGCGGTCGGGCACTTTCGCCGGCATCAGCCGCACGATTTCGGCCTTCACTTCGGCCGGCGCACGCGGCGCTGGCTCCTGGCTGCGCTGGCCGGCGCAACCGGTGAGCACCAGCAGCGCGGCGAGGGTAACAAGTAATCGCATGTTGCTTCATCCAGTCCGATTCAATAAGCCAGAACCACCATACACAATCCCTGTAGGAGCTGCCGCAGGCTCGGGCCGCGATCGGACGATCTTTTGATCTTGTCTTTTAAAAACCAAGTCAAAAGATCGCAGCCTGCGACAGCTCCTACAGGTGCATAGGTGTTTTCAGGGGTGATGACAAACTGATTGCAAAACGCTACTGAGAAAACCTATCATTTGCACCTGGAGTCGCATTTGCGCAAGGAGTTCCCGCGCCGTCCTTTTTTTCTCACCGGCCGCACGCCTCCAGGTATCGACATGCCCGTTTCAGCTCGACTCGCCGTCCCGTTCCGCCCGACGCTTCTCGCCCTGCTGTGCTCCCTGACTGTCACCGCTCACGCTGCCGACGAAAACGGCAAGGAGCTGGTGCTCGACAACGTCAACATCAACGCCCAGGCACCGACGCCCAAGGCCCTGCCCCCGGTCTACGCCGGTGGTCAGGTCGCCCGTGGTGGTCAGCTCGGCGTGCTCGGCAATCAGGACATGATGGACGTGCCGTTCAGCGCCGCGTCGTACACCGAACAGTTGATTCAGGATCAGCAAGCGGAAAACGTTGCCGACGTCCTGCTCAACGATGCTTCGGTGCGTCAGGCTTCGGGTTTCTCCAACCAGGCGCAGGTGTTCATGATCCGCGGCCTGCCGCTCAACGGCGACGACATTTCCTATAACGGCCTGTACGGCGTGCTGCCCCGGCAGATCATTTCCACCGACGCCCTGGAGCGCGTGGAAGTGTTCAAAGGCCCCAACGCTTTCATCAACGGCGTAACCCCGACCGGCTCCGGCATCGGTGGCGGCGTCAACCTGCAACCCAAACGTGCCGGCGACGAGCCGCTGCGCCGCTACACCACCGACATCAACAGCGAAGGCCGCATCGGTCAGCACTTCGATATCGGCCAGCGTTTCGGCGAAGACAACCGCTTCGGCGCGCGGATCAACCTGTCCCAGCGCGAGGGCGATACCGGCATCGATCATGAGAACCAGCGCTCGAAACTGTTCAGCATCGGCCTCGATTATCGCGGTGACGCCCTGCGCATTTCCGGTGACTTCGCCTACCAGAAGGAGCGCGTCAACGGCGGCCGCAACTCGGTCAACCTCGGCACCGCCACGCACATTCCGGACGCGCCATCGGCCGACACCAACTACGCGCCGAAGTGGGGCTACACCGACATCGAAGACACTTTCGGCATGCTCCGCGCCGAATACGACCTGAACGACAACTGGACCGCGTACGTCGCTGGCGGCGCCAAGCACACCCGCGAAGTCGGTCGCTACAACTCGACAACCCTGGTGGGCAACAACGGCGCCTCCTACACCACCGGCTCGTTCATCCCCCACGACGAGGACAACACCAGCTTGATGGCCGGCCTGAACGGCAAGTTCAACACCGGCGCGGTCAGCCACAAACTCAACTTCGGCCTCAGCGGTCTGTGGGCGGAACAGCGCAGCGCCTATGACTTCGACCTGACCAAGTACGCCAACAACATCTACCACCCGGTGGAAACGCCGTCGCCGGTCGGTAATTTTTCCGGCGGCGACGTCAGCGATCCGGGCATCGTCGGCAAGACCTTCAACCGTAGCCTCGCGCTCTCCGACACCCTCGGATTCTTCGACGACCGCCTGCTGATCACCGCCGGCCTGCGTCGTCAGCAACTGGTGGTGCAAGGCTACAACTACGCCAGTTACGGCAGCGGCAGCCGCAAGTCGAGCTACGACGAATCGATCACCACGCCGGTCTACGGCATCGTGTTCAAGCCGTGGGAGCATGTGTCGTTCTACGCCAACCACATCGAAGGCCTGGCCCAGGGGCCGACCTCGCCGACCAGCGCCGGCGGCTTGCGTGTGACCAACGGCAACGAGGTCTACGCACCGGCCCGCTCCAAGCAGACCGAGGCCGGGGTCAAGGTCGACATGGGCACTTACGGCGCGAGCCTGGGCGTGTATCGCATCGAGCAGCCGAGCGACGGTTACTGCGAAATCAACAGCGCTACCACCTGCACCTACGTGCGCGAAGGCGAGCAGATCAACAAAGGCGTGGAAATGAACGTCTTCGGCGAGCCGATCAGCGGCCTGCGCCTGCTCAGCGGCCTGACGCTGATGGACACCGAACTGCGCAACACTCAGAACGGTGCCAACGACGGCAACCGAGCGATCGGCGTGCCGAGCTTCCAGTTCAACGCTGGCGCCGATTGGGATGTACCGGGCCTGCAAGGCGTGGCGCTGAATGCGCGGATGCTGCGCACCGGTGGCCAATATGCCGACGCCGCCAACAACCTCAGCCTGCCGACCTGGAACCGCTTCGACGCGGGTGCGCGTTATGCGTTCAAGGTCTCGCAGAAAGACGTGACCCTGCGCCTGGGCGTCGAAAACCTGGCGAACAAGAAGTATTGGGAATCGGCGCAGGGCGGCTATCTGACCCAGGGTGAGCCGCGGGTGGCGAAGCTGTCGGGGACGATCGATTTCTAAACCGCTGCCAAAATGAAAAAGGCCCCGCAGCTTCACCGCTGTGGGGCCTTTTTGGTTTTTGGGTGCCTGAAAAGGCCTTTTCGCGAGCAGGCTCGCTCCCACATTGGAATGCGTTCGACTGTGGGAGCGAGCTTGCTCGCGAAGGGGCCGGCACTGGCTACCCTTTCCATCTGATCCATACTTGCTCCACAGCCAACGGAGGACAGGCCCATGAACCGCAGCGACGTTCTGATCATCGGTGCCGGCCCGACCGGTCTGGTGCTGGCCCTGTGGCTGAGCAAACTGGGCGTGCGCGTGCGTATCATCGACAAGACCTCCGCGCCCGGCACCACCTCACGAGCACTGGCGGTGCAGGCGCGCACCCTGGAGTTGTATCGCCAGCTGGACCTGGCCGACACCGTGGTGCGCAACGGCCACAAGGTCGCGGCGGCGAATTTCTGGGTCAAGGGCAAACCGGTCGCGCAGTTGCCGCTGCAGCGCATCGGCGAAGGCCTGACGCCCTACTCGTTCATCGAAATCTTTCCCCAGGATCAGCACGAACGGCTGCTGCTCGAACGCCTCGAAGACTATGACGTGACGGTTGAGCGCAACACCGAGCTTGAGAGTTTCGAAGAAACCGGCGATGGCCTAATCGCGCATTTGCGCTTGCCGGACGGGCAGCAGGAAATCTGTCAGGCGTGCTATCTGGCGGGTGCCGACGGCGCACGTTCGGTGGTGCGCAAAACCCTCGACACCGATTTCCCGGGCGGCACCTATCAGCAGATTTTCTACGTCGCGGATGTGCAGGCCAGCGGCCCGGCACTCAATGGCGAGCTGCATCTGGATCTGGACGAAGCGGATTTTCTCGCGGTGTTCCCGCTGGCCGGTGAAGGCCGCGCCCGGCTGATCGGCACGGTGCGTGATGAACGTGCCGAGCGCGCCGAAACCCTGCAATTTGCCGACGTCAGCAGCCGCGCCATCGAGCACCTGAAAGTGCACATCGACGAGGTCAACTGGTTCTCCACCTACCGCGTGCATCACCGCGTGGCCGAGCACTTTCGCAGCGGTCGGGCGTTTCTGCTTGGCGACGCGGCGCACGTGCACAGCCCCGCCGGCGGCCAGGGCATGAACACCGGGATTGGCGATGCGATCAACCTGGCCTGGAAACTCGCCGCGGTGCTCAACGGCAGCGCCACGGCGCAACTGCTCGACACCTACGAAACCGAGCGCATCGCCTTCGCCCGGCGGCTGGTGTCGACCACCGACAAGGTGTTCAGCTTCGTCACCGCCGAAGGGCGCATCGCCGATCTGCTGCGTACGCGCCTGGCACCGTTTCTGATCCCGAAAATGGCCACGTTCGAGGCCAGCCGCGAGTTCCTCTTTCGCACGGTTTCGCAAGTCACCCTCAACTATCGCGGCATGCCGCTGAGCCAGGGCACGGCCGGCCACGTCCACGGCGGCGACCGTTTGCCGTGGGCCCACGATGGAGAGGGGGATAACTATGAACCGCTGCGCCAGCCTTGCTGGCAGGTGCACGTGTACGGCGACACCAGCGACGAGATGATCGCCTGGTGCAATGAACACCATCTGCCGCTGCACGTGTTCGACTGGCGGCCGGCGTTTGACACGGCGGGATTGGGGCGTAACGGGTTTTATCTGCTGCGCCCGGATACTTATGTGGCGATTGCCGATAACAGTGCGGATCCGAAGGTGATCGAGCGGTACTTTCGGGATCACGGCATCCGCCCCTACTTCCACTGCCTCTGACCCAGTACAAATCAAATGTGGGAGCGAGCCTGCTCGCGAATGCGTCGTGTCAGTCAACATGGATGTCTGCTGAAAGACCGCTTTCGCGAGCAGGCTCGCTCCCACCGGGGCTAAATGTTGGGCGTCAGATCCCGGCCAGCGCCAGATCCATCGCAAAGTAGGTGAAGATCAGATCCGCCCCCGCGCGCTTGATCGCGCCCAGGCTTTCGCGCACCACGCGATCCTCGTCGATTGCACCGGCCTGCGCGCCGAACTTGATCATCGCGTATTCGCCGCTGACCTGATACGCCGACAACGGCAGGTTCGAGGCTTCACGAATGTCGCGGATGATGTCGAGGTACGCACCGGCCGGCTTGACCATCAGCGCATCGGCGCCTTCCTGCTCGTCGAGCAGCGATTCGCGCAGGGCTTCGCGGCGGTTCATCGGGTTCATCTGATAGCTTTTGCGATCACCCTTCAGCGCGCTGCCGCCGGCCTCGCGGAACGGGCCGTACAGCGCCGAGGCGAATTTGGTCGAGTAGGCCATGATCGGAATCTGGGTGAAACCGGCGGCGTCCAGCGCCTGGCGAATCGCCCGCACCTGGCCGTCCATCGCCGCCGACGGCGCGATCACGTCCGCACCGGCACGCGCCGCCGCCACGGCTTGCTTGCCGAGGTTGATCAGGGTCTGGTCGTTGTCGACTTCGTGGTTGTGCATCACGCCGCAGTGGCCGTGATCGGTATATTCGCAGAAGCAGGTGTCGGACATCACGATCATTTCCGGCACCGCGTCCTTGGCAATCCGCGACATGCGCGAGACCAGGCCGTTTTCGCGCCAGGTGTCGCTGCCGTTGGCGTCCAGATGATGGGACACGCCAAAGGTCATCACCGACTTGATCCCGGCACGGGCATAACGCTCGATTTCACTGGCCAGCTTGCGCTCCGGAATGCGCATCACCCCGGGCATGCTCTTGATCGGCACGAAGTCGTCGATCTCTTCTTCGACGAAAATCGGCAGTACCAGATCATTCAGGCTGAACTCGGTTTCCTGGAACAGGCTGCGCAGGCTCGCATTGCGGCGCAGACGGCGGGGACGTGCTTCGGGGAACTGGCTGGACATGGTGCTTCCTGAAAACGGCAGATGAGACGAAAGTCGTAGAGGGCGAAGCTTATGCCTTCGCTGGGCGCAGGTACAAACCTGGATCAATCAAGACAGCATTACCGTCAGCGCAATAATCCGTCAGACAACATACATTCCCCTGTAGGAGCTGCCGCAGGCTGCGATCTTTTGACTTTGTTTTTAGAAGACCAGATCAAAAGATCGCAGCCTGCGGCAGCTCCTACAGGGACTGGTGTTGATTACGAGGGAATGGTCAGGCCTCGAATGACCGCCGGGCGCGCCAGAAAGCGCTCCAGCACCCGGGTGACGTTCGGGAAGTTGCTGATGCCCACCAGATCCCCCGCCTCGTAGAAGCCGATCAGGTTGCGCACCCACGGGAACGTGGCGATGTCGGCGATGGTGTAGCGCTCGCCCATGATCCAGTCGCGCCCTTCCAGGCGTTTGTCGAGCACGCTGAGCAGGCGCCTGCTCTCCTCGACATAGCGGTCACGGGGACGCTTGTCCTCGTAGTCCTTGCCGGCGAATTTGTTGAAGAAACCGAGCTGGCCGAACATCGGGCCGATACCGCCCATCTGGAACATCAGCCACTGAATCGTCTCGTAGCGCAGCGCGCCTTCCTGCGCCAGCAACTGGCCGCTCTTGTCGGCGAGGTAGATCAGGATCGCGCCGGACTCGAACAGCGGCAGCGGCTGGTCTTGCGGGCCGTGGGGATCGAGGATCGCCGGGATCTTGTTGTTGGGGTTCAGCGACAGGAACTCGGGAGACAGCTGATCCTGGGTATCGAAGCCCACACGGTGCGGCTCGTAGGGCAGGCCGATCTCTTCGAGCATGATCGAGACCTTGACGCCGTTGGGGGTCGGCAGCGAATAGAGCTGAATCCAGTCAGGGTACTGCGCGGGCCATTTCTGGGTGATGGGGAACGCGGACAGATCAGTCATGGGAAACATCCAGTCACAAGGAAAGCACTGATCATAATGTAGGAGCTGCCGCAGGCTGCGATCTTTTGATTTGGTTTTTTAAAGCTGGATCAAAAGATCGCAGCCTGCGGCAGCTCCTACACGAACCGTAACATCCTGCGGGTAATGTGCCTGAACCAAACCGGCCTCAGAGGACTCTGAGCTATGCCTTTCGTAAAGGAAGCGCGACACACGACATGGACAACACCCGGTGCTGGGAGCCCGCGGTGTAAGGGTTGGTCAGCCCCAACCGAATTTGCTGAAGAATCCTATATTCAATGACGAACCTCATGAGTTTCGCCAAACGCTTCAAACATCGTGCCTATGTGGCCCTGCCCTCCCTGCTGGCGGTCAGTGCGCTGACCTTGTCGCTGGAATCGAGCCAGATTCGCGCGCAACCGGTGGACGGTACGCAGACCCTGATTTTCCTGCGCCACGCGGAAAAACCCGCCGGCGGTCTCGGCCAGCTCAACTGTCAGGGTCTGAACCGGGCGATCGAGCTGTCGACCCTGCTGCCGGAAAAATTCGGCAAGGCCGACTACGTGTTCGCCGCCAACCCGACGCGCAATGTCGAGGAAGGCGAGCTGGACAACTCCTACAGCTACATCCGCCCACTGATGACCATCAGCCCCGCCGCGATCAAGCTCGGCCTGCCGGTGAACATCGAGTTCTCCGCCAACGACACCAGTGACCTGGCGCGCGAGCTGACCGAGGACAAGTACCACAACGCGACGATCTACACCGCGTGGTCGCACGGTTATCTGCCGGAGTTGATCAACAAGGTCGCGGGCAACGCGGTGGGCGAGAAGCAGACCATTACCGATGACTGGGCGTCAGGCGATTTCGATTCGCTGTACGTGCTGACCCTGACCTGGCACAACGGCAAGGCCAGCCTGCAGAGCCACAGCTACAAGCAGGGGCTGGATAACGGCAAGGTGACTTGCCCGACTTGAGTGTTGTGTGGCCTGACCCGGCCCCTTCGCGAGCAAGCTCGCTCCCACATTCGATCTGCGGTGAATACAAATACCCTGTGGGAGCAAGCTCGCTCCCACATCCGATCTGCGTTGAATACAAATACCCTGTGGGAGCGAGCTTGCTCGCGAAGAGGCCAGCCGCTACAACCTCAATCTTTCTGGCTGGCTCGCTCACGCAGATACTCCAACACCGCCCCGCGTTCCCCGGCAAACTCGATCCGCCCGCCCTTCTTCTCACGCTGAAACGCATACATCGGGTCGTAATATTCGCGCAGCAACACGCTGATCCAGTCACGGAACGCCTCGACCGAACCGCTGCGCGCCTGCTCCGCCAAGGCCTCTTCCATCTGCAGGAACATCCGCTGATGGCGCTCGCCGCCCAGCCGGCGCTGGATATTGTTCAAACTCGCAATCAACCGTTCGGCATACAGCGCAAAGCCCTGCGCGCCATGCACGGCGACGAACTCGGCGTGCAGGTCGATCACATAGTCCTGCAGGATCCGCTCGACCCGCTGCTCCAGGCTGTCTTCGAGCCAGACCATCGGCGCCACTTGCATGCCTCGGTACAGCGGCAATGGCAAGGCACAACTGCCGACTACCCGGCTCTCGTCTTCCAGCACAAACTGCTGGATCCCGCCGGCGCGTTTTTTCAGCAGATCAACGGCCAGGCGGTTTTCGAAATCGATATTGGTCGGTTGCCCGGTGGCGCGCTTGCCGAAACTCGATCCTCGATGATTGGCGTGGCCTTCCAGATCCAGACCATTGCGCAACTGCACCAGCAGTTCGGTCTTGCCGGTACCGGTCATGCCGCCCAGCAGCACCAGATCGCACTCGGCCACGGCCTGATCGATCGTCTCCAGCAGGAACGTGCGCATCGCCTTGTAGCCACCGCCGACCCGCGGATAATCGATCCCACCCTGCTCCTTGATCCATTGCTGGACGATCTGCGAACGCAAGCCGCCGCGAAAACAATACAGGTAGCCGTCGGGGTGCGCCCGGGCAAACTCGACCCAGCCCTGAATGCGCTGCTCACGCACTTCGGCAGACACCAGCCGCTCACCCAGGGCGATGGCGGCTTGTTGCCCATGCTGCTTGTAGCATGTCCCGACCTGCTCGCGCTCACGGTCGTTCATCAGCGGCAAGTTGACCACGCCGGGAAACGCGCCATGGGCAAACTCGACCGGCGCACGGGCATCCATCATCGGCCGGTCGTTGAGGAAAATATCGCGGTAATCGGTGCAGTCGCGTGACATCAGATCACCTCGACTGCGTGGGTCTGTCGCTCGACCAGCTCGCCGATCGGCGCTAGGTTCAGGCCCAGTTCGGCGGCGACGGCGAGGAACTCGTCGTTACCTTCGGGAGTGACCGCAATCAGCAGGCCACCGCTGGTTTGCGGGTCGCACAGCACGCGCTTGTGCAACTCCTGCAGACGACCGAGCTTGCTCGAATAACTGTCGAAGTTACGCAAGGTGCCACCGGGCACACAGCCCTGTTCGAGGTAGTACTCGACGCTGTCCAGACGCGGCACATGGTTGTAGCCGATACGAGCGGTCAGGTGGCTGCCATCGGCCATTTCCACCAGATGCCCGAGCAGACCGAAACCGGTAACGTCGGTCATCGCAGCGACCCCGGCGAGTTTGCCGAAACGGCTGCCGGGCTTGTTCAGGGTGCACATCCAGTCGCGGGCCACACCGACATCGCCAAGGCGCAATTTGCCCTTCTTCTCGGCGGTGGTGAGGATGCCGATGCCCAGCGGCTTGGTCAGATACAGCAGGCAACCGGCGGTGGCGGTGTCGTTGCGCTTCATGTGGCGCTTTTCCACCAGACCGGTCACAGCCAGGCCAAAAATCGGCTCCGGCGCATCGATCGAATGCCCGCCGGCCAGCGGAATGCCGGCGGCATCACACACCGCCCGTCCGCCGCGAATCACTTCCCGCGCCACTTCCGGCGCCAGCACATTCACCGGCCAGCCAAGGATTGCGATCGCCATCAGCGGATCGCCGCCCATCGCATAGATGTCGCTGATCGCATTGGTCGCAGCGATCCGGCCGAAATCGTAAGGATCGTCGACAATCGGCATGAAGAAGTCGGTGGTCGACACCACACCACGCTCGGCATCGATCTCGTACACCGCCGCGTCATCACGCGAGGCATTGCCGACCCACAGTTTCGGGTCAAGGTTCTGCGCACCGCTGCCGGCCAGAATCACTTCCAGCACCTGCGGGGAAATCTTGCAGCCACAACCGGCACCGTGGCTGTATTGGGTCAGACGAATCGGCTCGCTCATGGGGGAGTCTCTGGCAGTTGATGGGGGCGATTCTAGCAGAGGTCCAAACCAGCTCAGCGGTGTCAATCCCTCTTAAGATAACTGAAGGCATATTGACATCACCTTTCAACCAGGGAGAATCGCGCAACGCTTCATTCAAAGTCAGGGACTACTATGAAACAACGCGCCTCCAAACCAACCGAAACTGGCTCCTTTATCGATTCTTGGCGACGCGAACCCGAGCCCTCTTGTCCAGAAAGTCTCAACACGACCTTTATTTTCTCCTCTATCACCAGCGCGGTCGGCCGCGCATTCGATGCGACCCGCGAGACCGTTGCTGAAGCCGCTGACATCGTTGGAGACAAAGTCGGCGATCTGTATGGCGCCACCGTCGACACCATTTCCGATGCCGCCGATGCAGTGACTGACGTCGTGACTGAAGCAGCCGAAAAGGTTGGCGATGCCGTATCCGATGCCTACAACTCCACTGTCGAAACCGCCTCCAATGCCGCCGACGTTGTGGCAGACGTTTACACCGCGGCCGTTGAATCCGTTGTGGATGCTGCTGACAAAGTAAGCGATGTTCTGAGTGATGCTTACGATTTCACCCGCGAAACCATCACCAGCGGCTACGACAGTTCCCGGGACTATGTATCCGACTTCGGAACCTCGATGGCGACCTATTGGAATGCCAAAAAAGAATTGGAAGAGCGCAAGGAAAAAAATGCTGAAACTCGCGGTGAGAACCGCGAAAAGGCGAAGAGTGAGGTCAGGGAAAGGCGCTTCTCCGACGCGCTCGCAAAAGCCAAGGCGTGCATTGACAGCCATGAAGCATATTTCCGCATGCTGATTGCCATGCAAGCCGTTGCACAGGCGAGCGCCGCCTGCAATGGCGGCGCCAGTGAAGAGGATAAGCAGCAAATCAATGAGTTCCTGCTGGGCATGGGTGGTGACTTCCTGCCCGCCAAAGTTCAAGCAGCGATGAATTTGCTCGCTAGCAATCCTCCGACGCTCAAGGAGGCTTTCATCCGAGCGCGAAAAACCGGAATTGAGGCGCAAGCGTTGTTTGATGAAATCATCGATTTCGTCACGACCCTGAACGGTGAAATGAGTGAGCCGCAGAAAGCGTTTCGCTCGGGATGGGCACAGCTGTCTGCCGCTGCTTGATAGGAGAACTGCCATGACGGATCGAATCGAACGTTTCAAAGCCCGGCAACGCCAGCAAGCAACGGTTGCCAGTGCGACCCGCCTCGTCGGGTTGCCCGAGGCTGACCTTGCTCGACAATTGCTTGAGGAGCCCCTGAGCCCTCTGCTGTTGGACGACGATTTGCTTGCCGCTGATTTTTCGGTGGAGCTTGACGTCACGGATGATGAAGCCCAGGCAGCGCTCAAAGGCTACTCGCAAGCGTTCAATCAGGAACGTTTCGAGCAACTCATCGGGGACAGTAGACGCGAGGTGTTGCAGGCTATTGCGGTACCTTTCGGGTTGGGTCGAGTGCTCGCGGTTTACGATAAAAAAGGCGGCAACGTCGACACCATCAATAACGCGAGGAATGAGGTGTACGCCAGCGATGCTGCTGCTAAAAAGTACACGGACTTGCCTGCTTATGATTCGGACAAATTTCACAAGGACAAGGCTTACACCGACAAAAACGCCAAAGACACTTTGGCTCAGCAATCGGGCACCCTCAAGGACGCCTACACAAACGAGACCTTCGGCCAGAACAAGACGCAGGATCCGCGCAACCTCGACCACACCATTTCAGCCAATGAAATTTATACCGATCCGGGACGAGTACTGGCCGATCTCGATGCACCGAAACTGGCAAATGTCGACTCCAATCTGAATCCGACGAAGAAAGCGCTTAACCAGTCAAAAGGTAAATTGAGTGCCACCGAACTTGTTGAAAAGCTGCAGACGCAGTCGGTCAGTCGTCGGGAGGAAATGCAGCGGCTGTCGGAGAAAACCGAACTGACGCCTAAAGAAGAAAATCGCCTCAATCTGCTCAAACAGCATGAAGCCATTGCGCAGAACCCTGATCTGCTGCTGGCGAAGGACAAGGCAGCACGTGCCGAGTATGAAAAGAAACTCAGCGACGCCTATTACAAAAGCGACAAGTTCAAAGCGGACCTTGCCAAGACCAGCATCAAGGAAGGCGGCAAGATGGCGTTTCAGCAAGCCTTCGGCGTCATGCTGATCGAATTTTTCAGCGCAACGTTTGACGAACTGATGGACCTGTACCGCCATGGCCGAAGCCATGAATCGTTGGTCCCGGAACTACGCGCGCGCCTCGGGCGCGTGGCCAAACGAGTCGGCAATCAATGGCAAACGGCGCTGGCTGCCGGTGGTGCAGGCTTCGTGGCCGGGGTACTGGCCAACCTGGTCACCACCCTGATCAACGTCTTTGTCACCACGGGCAAACGTGCTGTGCGCATGTTCCGTGAAGGGTTCCTGTCGTTGCTCAAGGCACTGAAAACACTGTTGCTGCCTCCTGAGGGACTCACCCTGCGTCAGGCAGCACACGAGGCGATCAAGATCACTTGCGCCGGAGGGGTGATCATTGCCGGTGTTGCACTCGAAGAGGTCATCGAAAAACAAATGCTGCTGATTCCGGGGCTCGGCACTGTGGGGGCGATTTTGTCTGCGGTCATCGTCGGCGCACTGACAGGGCTGGCCAGCACTTTTGTTGTTTACCTGGTGGACAGGCTTGATCCTCTAGGCGTGAACCGCGACCGCGAAATAATAGAGGTGGGTGAAAGGCTTGACCGGAGTCTGGCGCAGGCGATGGAAGAAAATGACCGGTTGTTGCTTGAGTTGGAAGGCCGCCTGGCGACGTGATTGATTGAATTGTTAATCCGAGGAAACAGCACATCCTTGGATTGACACTGCTCGCATCGTTCACAGACGAACTTCATACAAACCATAACTCAATTCTCGCAGGACCGCACCGTGTCAGAACTTTTGGAATCAGCCAACAAACACAGTTCACTAATAGCAAAAATCATCATTTCCACCGGAGTACTGATAACTTGGAGCTACTGTGCATTCTTGATAAATTTCTTCCCCACGGGCCTTAGTATCGCGGACAGTTTGATCTTTGTTTTTATCGCACTTGGGTTTGGCGCGTTGTACTTTTCCTGGCTGGCGATCGGCTTTGCTGCGGTTTATTACGGATATCTGTTTGTAAAAACCAAGGGTACTCTGGAGCGTTTTTATTTTGCTGTGGTATGCGTGATCCTTTGCGCATTTTCTATCGCGATCGGTTACAGAATTGGTGGCCCCACAGGAGCCCCAATGTCTCTTGCCAGCGGATTGCTATTTTATTTCGCTGTCATTCAATTAAAACTTGAAAACGAGCAGGATCCTGATGCCAGAAGACGTCAAGCACGCTTGCGAACAGGGTTGATTTTCGCTGCCATATTCGGGGTGCCAGCAATCGCATTGCCCGTCATCGGAAAAATCACTGATAAAAGCTTTTCCTTGATTGGCATCCAGCAAAAAGACGTCTCTCTGGCCTTAAGCAGTGAAAACCAGAAAATTGTCAGTGATGTTGCCAAAGAGTTTGGCATCTCCATATACGGTTGTTTAAAAAATGACAACCAATCCAATATAGCCCACCACTTCAATGTTCTGTGGCACGGACTGGGGGAGCGAAGCCTGGTTCAAATAACCGCGTACGAAAATGACAAGTGGGTTCCCAAAGCCAGAGTTGAACTTGACCGCAGCGGTCTCAAAGTTCTGTCGGCCACGGACAAAAAAAATAGCTTCAATACCTGCCTGACCGTCAACACCGACACACTCTTTGATATTTACGAAGACAAAATCAGCGACAACGGAAAGCTCCAGCTCGCCAAATTTACTCAGGAAACCAAACACAAACTGGAAGCCGACAATCTGCAAATCCTGTCTGCCACCATCACCGGTCATACCGATCGAATTCCAGTGTTCAAAACCGGAGACTCCAACATGGCCCTGTCCATGCGGCGTGCGGACAGTGTGTATGCAGAAATCAAGGATCTGTTTGCCGGTTTGTCGGACTCACAGACGAAACGATTGGCCCAAGGCTCATTAGTCCCTAAATCGAACTGCCCCAGAGACTTGACGCCGTCAGAGCAGAAGGAATGTCTTGCAGTAGATCGACGGGTTGAAATCGAACTAAAAGTTCAAATCAAAGACAGGAAAAACTGAGCGCTGTACCCAAACTCCTGGTTGAAAAATGAGCCACCCCTTTGCCCCAAAAAAACCGCCCTTTCGGGCGGCTAAAGTACTTCGACCATGATTCAGAAGCTTTGACTGAAGCTGATGTTGAACGCGCTGTCGTTGTTTTCGCTCGACACCTGGCCTGAGTAGCCGATGCCCAGCTTGCCGGTCGGGGTGACCTGGAAGTCGATGCCGGCTTCGAGCAATGCGCTGTCCTTGGCAATCGGTACGCCCTGGGTGCTGAACGAGGCGCCGCCGTCGATGAAGGTCAGGTCGGCGTCGGGTTTGGTGTCGCCGTAGGCATGGCGCCAGCCGATGGCTGCGCGTGGCGTCAGCTGGCTGCCGTTGGCCAGGGTCACCAACTTGCCGATACGCACCCCAAGGGTCGAGTAGGTGATGTCCTGATCGGCGTCGGCCTTCAGGCGCCCCACTCCACCTTTTTCCTTGCCGGTGTCGCTGTCGTAGTTGACGTAGGCAAGCCCTGCGAACGGTTCGATGGCAACGCCTGCTGCGCTGATCGCGTAACCCACTTCACCGAACACCTGCGCACTGCGTGCGTCGTAATCGGCCTTCAGTCGATCGTTGTAAGAGCCGACGCTGACATCGCGTTTGGTCTCGATGCTGTGCCAGCTATAAGCCGCGCCGAGGCGCACTGCCAGTGCATCGAATTGCGAGTTCAGATACCCGGCCAAGTGGTAGCTGTCGACCTTGGCATCGGAGTTGCGATCATGCGCGTTGAGATTACTGCGGGTGTAGCCGGCCGCCATCCCGGCACGCCAGGTGTCGTCCAGCGCCTTGTCGGTGCCGAGCATGAAACCGCCGAGGTTGCGATCGACCTTCGCCGTGTTGCTGTCGCCGCCCATGTCACCCCAGGCACCGATGGCCCGGATCCAGCCGACCATTTCCCCGTGGCAACCGTTGCTGCTCAGTTGCGTGTCGCTCGGTGCCAGGGTTTTGCGTGGATCATCCGCCGCGCTGCACGATGGCTGGCGCATGCGATCGTTGACCGCCTCACGGATGAAGCGCGAATCCTCAAGCATGGCGCTGGCGGTACTGGCGTGGATTTCCCCGGAGAGGCTGTCGAACGCGTTACGCGCGCCTACCACGCTGAGGTTGACGATCTGATTCTGCAACGCCGCGCCGGCCGCACCGTTATTGGACAGTGCCGTGGCGGTGCCGCGCTGGTTGCCCGTGGCAGCGACATCGGCGAACGAATTGCCGTTGCGGCTCACAGCCAGGGTGACCGAGTCGGCACCGTAGACCAGCGAGCTGTCGAGGAACGCGTACTGCGGCAGATCGGCAGCACTGAAGGTGCCAGTCACACCACCGCCCGCAGTGATCAGCGAGTAAGTGGTATTGCCGGTGAACGGCGCCAGGCTGTTGACCACCAGACCGCCGCCCAGAGCTGCCGTGCCACCTACCGCCAGCGGTGTAGCGGTTGGCGAACTGACCGTCAGCGCCAGCACACCATCACTGCTGTTGGTCAGGTTGCCGGCCACGCTCAAGGTGCCGTCAGCGCCACCGGAAGCGACCACACCGTGGTTGACCACCGAACCAACGCTGCCGTTACCGCTCAGGCCTGCGCCGTTGGCGACCGTGACTTGTGCGCCCAACGAAGCCCGGGCCGCACGGCTGCCGACTTGCAGCACGCCTTGATCGACCGAGACCGTGCCACTGAACGGCTGATTGCCGGTCAGCAACAACGTGCCGGCGCCGCGTTTGGCCATCGCCCCGAGTCCGCTGAGAATGCCGTTGAACTGACCATTGGCATTCTGCTGGAACACCAGTGTGGCGTTGTCGGTGATGTTGCCTTGCAGGCTCGTGGTGTTACCGATCAGCGTACCGCCACTGACGGTGGTGCCACCGCTGTAGGTGTTGGCGCCCGTCAGCACAAGGGTGCCGGAATCGAGTTTCTCGATACCGCCGGTGCCAATCAGCGGCACGTCGATTTCAGCACTGGCCCCGGCATTGACCCGCACCGGCGCCAGACTGCCGTCGGCACCGTTGACTGGCGTCAGCGTACCGCCAGCCCCTGGAACCAGGCTGTAACCCCCGGTGAGGAACTGCAGACCGGTGAAGTTCTGATTGCCCTGCACAGTGACGGTACCCGCCTGGCCACCAAACACTGCGAATTGACCATTGGACGCCAGCGCCTGAGTGCCGCTCGGATCGGTCCAGTTGGTGCCCGGGCCCCACACGCCACTGCCGCCACCGATACTGCCGTCAGGATTGGTGGTGCCGCCGTTCCAGAACTGCACTTCACCCGGACTTCCCTGCACCAGCAGGTTGACCTGATTGGCAATCGCGGTTTGCAGGGTCAGGTTGGCCGCCGATACCGGCAGGCTGCCGTAGACCAGACCGTTGTCGGTCAGGCTGCCGCCGTAACGGAACAGTTGATAGACCCCGGTGCCGAAGCCGCCGGCGTTGCTGACATTCAGCGTACCGTCGAGGGTCAGGTTGCCGGCGACGTTGACCACTGTGGTGGAGCTGGCGGCCGAGCCGAGGCTGAAGTCCAGGTTGGTGCCCGAGGACAGCGCCAGCGAGCCGACCGACAACGGTGTAGCCGAGCCGCCACCGGTCAGCGTCGCACCGCTGGCCAGTTGCACGTTGCCGCCCAGTTGCCCGCTGCCACCGACTCTCGCACCACTGGCGACGTTGACGTTGGCACTGTTGAGCACGCCGTTGACGATCAGGTTGCCGGCCTGCACGGAGGTGTTGCCGGTAAAGGTGTTGTTGCCAGTGAGGAGCAACTGGCCGGTGCCGGTTTTGTTCAGCGTGCCGGCGCCCGTCAGGTTGCCGGTGTAGCTGCCGTCGGCGTTCTGCGCGAAGGTCAACGCTGCGTTGTTGACGATGGCGCCTTGCAGGCTGCTGGTGTCGCCAGTGGTAGTGCCAGCGTTCAGCGTGGTGCCGCCGCTGTAGGTATTGGCACCACTCAGCACGAGGTCAGCGCTGCCGTTTTTCACCAGGCTGCCGGTGCCGGTGATGGCGCCGAGCAGCGTGGTGTTCTGGTTGCCGGCCAGGGTCAGTTGCGACCCCAGATTGATCGCGTTGGCCAGTTGCAGCGCCGAGCTGCTGTCGAGGCTGCCGTTGCCGGTCACGCTCAATACACCGCTGCTGATCGCGCTGTTATTGCCCAGCACCAATGTGCCGCCAGCGAGCTGAGTACCACCGCTGTAAGTGTTGCTGCCGTTGAGGGTCAGGCGCGAAGCACCGGACTTGATCAGGCTGCCCGCCCCGCTGACCGCACCATCGAGGGTCAAGGCGTTGGAGCCAGCGACGGTCAAGCCACCATTGAGCACCACAGCGTTGGCGAGACTGACCGCCGCGTTGCTGTCCAGCGCGGTGCCGTCAGCGGCAGTCAACACGCCGGTACCGAGCGCGGCGTTATTGCCGACCACGATCTTGCCGCCATTGAGCGCGGTGCCACCGGTGTAGCCGTTGGCGGCGTTGAGCACCAGCGTACCGCTGTCGTATTTGCCGAGGGTGGCGCTGCCGTTGAGTACAACACCGACGGTCGCGGTGGCGTTCGGATCGACGCGTACCGAGGCGTTGCCCAGCGAACCGTTGACCAGATTCAACGAACCCGCGGTGCCGTTCTGCAGGCTGTAGCCATCGGTGACGAACTGCATGCCGGTGATGGTCTGTGCGCCGTTGACGGTGACCGTGCCCGCCGTGCCCTGGAACACCGCGAAGTTGTTGGTCCAGGCCTGATTGGTGGTGCCGTTGACATCGGTCCAGTTGGTGGTGCCGGTGCCCCAGGTACCGTTGCCGCCATCGACCGATCCGTTCGCCACCAGCTGGTTGCCGTCCCAGAACTGCACTGTGACGCCCGGTGCGGTGACCAGCAGGTTGATCTGGTTGGCCAGCGCGGTTTGCAGGGTCAGATCGCCCGGGGTGACGCTGCCCGGCACCGTGCCGATCAGCATGCCGTTGTCGGTCAGGCCGCCGGTGTAGTTGATCAGGCGATACACACCGCTGCCAAAACCACCGATGTCGCTGACATTGAGGGTGCCGTCGAGGGTCAGGTTGCCGCCAACGTTGACCAGCGCGTTACCGCCACCGGAGACCGGTGTACCGAGGCCGACATCGAAGTTGGAGTTGCCGTTAAACACCAGCGAATCCACCGCCAGGGTGCTGCCGGTGGCGCCGGCCAGATGACCGCCATCGGCCACGGTCACCGCACCGGTCAAGGTGCCGCTGCCACCAAGGGTGCCGCCGCTGTTGACCAGTACGTTGCCGCTGGCCAGCGAACCGTTGACCTGCAGGGTGCCGGCGTTGACGTTGGTATCGCCGGTCAGATCGCTGATGCCGCTAAGGGTCAGCGTACCCGTGCCGAGTTTGATCAGCCCGCCGTCACCGCTGAGGATGCCGGCGAAGGTGCTGCTGACGTTATTGCCACCCAGGCTCAGGGTGTTGCCGGTGCCGACCAGCGCGGTACCGTTGCCGGTCAGGCTGGCGAGGCTGCCCGAGGCGCCGAGGTTCAGCGCCGCGCCGCCCGCGAGATTGACCGTGGCGTTGTTGCCCAATGCCGCGCCGTTGAGGGTGGTCAGGCTGCCGGATTGCACATCGAAGGTGCCGCTGAAGGTGTTGTTGCCGGACAGCGTCACGTCGGCCAGACCATTCTTGGTCAGGGTGCCCGCCCCGGTGATCACACCACCGAGGGTCAGGTTGTTGTTGCCGGTCAGACCGAGGTTGGCATTGAGGTTGATGTTGTTGGCCAGCACCAGCGGCGCGCTGCTGTCGAGACTCGAAGCGCCCGCCACGGTCAGCGCACCACTGCCCAGAGAGGCGCCATTGCCAAGGGTCAGCGTACCGGCGTTCAGCGTGGTGCCACCGGTGTAAGTGTTGATGCCGTTGAGCGTCAGGTTCGAGGCGCCGTTCTTGATCAGCCCGCCCGCGCCACTGACCACACCGGCGAGGGTCAGGTTATTGCTGCCGGTGTTGCTCAGGTTGGCGTTGATCACCACGTTGTTGCCCAGACTCACTGCTGCGCTGCTGTCCAGCGCCGAAGCGCCGGCCACGGTCAGGTTGCCCAAGCCGAGTGCTGAGTTGCTACCGGCGGTCAGGGTGCCGGCGTTCAGGGTAGTGCCGCCGAGGAAGTTGTTGTTGCCGCTGAGGGTCAGGTTGGCTGCGCCGTTTTTGCTCAGGCTGCCGGCGCCGTTGACCGTGCCGGCCAAAGTCAGATCCGCTGTACCACCGATGCCGAGGTTACCGGCGAGATTCACCGCGTTGTTTACCGAAGTCGCGGTGCTGGCATCCAGCGTGGTGCCGCCAGCCGCATTCAGCGTGCTGGAGCCCAGCGCCGAGTTCGACGCCAGAATCAATCCGCCAGCGTTCAGCGCCACCGGCCCGAGGAAGGCGTTGTTGCCGCCGAGGGTCAGGTTCGCCGCGCCATTCTTGATCAGGCCACCGGTGCCGCCGATCACGCCGTTGAGGGTCAGCGCATTGCTGCCAACCACGGTCAGGTTGCCGTTCAGCGTCGCAGCGTTGCCGAGGGTTACGGCGGTGTTGCTGTCCAGTTGCGTACCGGCGTTGGCGGTCAGTGTGCCGCTGCCCAGCGCGGTGTTGCTGCCGACAATGATCTTGCCGCCGTCCAGCTGCGTGCCGCCGCTGTAGGTGTTGGCGCCATTGAGCACCAGAGTACCGGCGTCGAGTTTGTTGAGAATCCCGCTGCCATCGATATTCACACCGATGGTCGCAGTAACGCCCGGATCAACCCGCAGTGCTGTGGTACCGCCAGTCCCGTTGACAGCGGTCAATTGCCCCGCCGCGCCGTTGACCAGGGTGTAACCGTCGGTGAGGAATTGCATGCCGGTGAATGCTTGCGTGCCGTTCACCGAGACAGTACCGGCGGCGCCCTGGAATACGGCGAAGTCACCGGCCCATGGCTGGTTGACCAGACCATTGGCATCGGTCCAGTTGGTGCCGACCGCATTCCACGTGCCGCTGCCGCCATCGACCACGCCGTTGGCAATGGTCTGGCTGCCGTCCCAGTAACGGATGTTGACGTTCGGTGCCGACACCTGAATGTTGATCTGATTAGCCACGCCGGTCTGCACCACCAGATCGCCGAGGCCATAGCCGACCGGCACACTGGCGACGTCCAGGCCCAGATTGGTCAAGGCCCCGGTGTAGTTGAACAGACGATACACACCGACGCCGAAACCGCCGGCATCGCTGACGTTGAGATTACCGTTGAGGGTAAGGTTGCCGCCGATGTTCATCAGCGAACTGGTCGACGGTGTCGCCAGCGCCACATCAACGTTGCTGCCGGCACCGAGGGTCAGGCCACTGGCTGACAAGGTATTGCCCGATGACAGCGCCAGATGGCCGCCGCTATTGATGTTCACCGTGCCCAGCGCCGAGCCGGTACCGGTCAGGGTACCGCCGGTGTTGACGTTGACCTGCGCACTGCCCAGCGAACCGGACAGATCCACGGTACCGCCATTGATCGCGGTGTTGCCGGTGATGCCGTTGATGCCAGTGAGGTTCAAGGTGCCGGTGCCGACTTTGGTCAGGCCACCGCTGCCACTGAGATCACCATCAAAGGTGCTGGTGACGTTGCCGCCACCGACGGTCAACGTGTTGCTGCCGGTCAGTTGCACACTGCCGCTGCCGGTCAGCGCGCCGAGGCTGGCATCGCTACCGAGATTCAGGCCGGCACCGGCACTGATGTTGACGCCAGAAGTGTTGCCCAGCGCGTTGGTGTTGAGGGTAGTGACGCTGCCGGAGACGATGTTCACGGCGCCGGTAAAGGTGTTGTTGCCGGCCAGAGTCAGGTCCGACAGACCGTTTTTGGTCAGGCTGCCGGCGCCGTCGATGATGCCGTTGAGGCTCAGGTCGTTGTTGCCGGCCACCGTCAACCCGGCGTTGAGGGTGATCGCGTTACCGATGCCGAACGAGGCGCTGTTATCGAGAGTCGCCGCGCCGCCGACGATCAAGCCACCACTACCCAGACCGTTGGCATTGCCCAGGGTCAAGGTGCCGGCGTTGAGGGTGGTGCCGCCGCTGAAAGTGTTGTTGCCATTGAGCGTCAGGTTGGCGGCGCCGTTCTTGATCAGTTGGCCAGTGCCGCTGGTCACGCCACCGAGGGTCAGGTTCTGCGTGCCGCCGACAGTCAATCCAGCGTTGAGAGCGATGCCGTTATTGAGGCTGACCAGCGGCGAATTGCTGTCCAGTGTGGCAGCACCCGCGACAGTCAGTGCGCCGGAACCCAGCGCCGAACTGTTGCCAACGGTCAGCGTACCGGCGTTGAGGGTGGTGCCGCCGAGGTAGTTGTTGGCCGCATTGAGAATCAGATTGGCCGCGCCGTCTTTCACCAGACTGCCGGCGCCGCTGACCAGACCGGTCAGGGTCAGATCTGCCGTGCCCCCAACATTCAAGGCACCGGCCAAGGCCACGGCATTGTTCAGGCTGACGGCAGTGTTGGCATCCAGCGTGGTGTTGGCCGCCGCGTTCAACGTGCCGGAGCCCAGCGCGCTGTTGCTGCCGACAATCAGTTTGCCGGCGTTCAGTGCGGTGTTGCCGAAATAGGTGTTGGCGCCGTTGAGGGTCAGGTCGGCGGCGCCGTTCTTGACCAGGCCTCCGATGCCGGCGACCACCCCGCCGAGGGTCAGCGCATTGGTGCCGCCGACGGTCAGCGTGCCGCCGAGGTTGACGTTGTTGGCCAGGATCGCCGCCGTGCTGGCATCCAGCGTGGTGCCGTTCGCAGCGTTCAGTGCGCCCGTACCCAGAGCGGTGTTGGAGCCGACCACCAGCGAACCGGCATTCAGCGCGGTGGTGCCGGTGTAGGTGTTGTTGCCGTTCAGGCTCAGGCTCGATGCGCCGGTCTTGATCAGGCCGTTCGCGCCACTGATTACCCCGCCGAGGGTCAGCGCGTTGGCGCCGCCTGCGGTGAGGTTGGCATTGAGAATCACGTTGTTGTTCAGGGTCACGGCGGAACTGCTGTTGAGGGTGCCCGCGCCTTCCACCGACAAGGCGCCGGTGCCCAGTGCCGCGCCGTTGCCGACGGTCAGGCTGCCGCCGTTCAGGGTGGTGCCGCCGCTGTAGGTATTGGTGCCGTTGAGGGTGAGATTGGCGGCGCCGTTTTTCACCAGTTGGCTGGTACCGCTGAGCACGCCGCCGAGGGTCAGCGCGTTGCTGCCGCCAATCCCCAGGCTGTTGTTGAGAATGACGTTGTTGTTCAGTGTCACCGCCGCATTGCTGTCGAGGGTTGCCACGCCGCCGACGGTGATGTTGCCGCTGCCGAGCGCCGCATTCGCGCCCGCCGTGATGGTGCCGGCGTTCAACGCGACGGGACCGAGGAAGGTGTTGGCGCCATTGAGAATCAGGTTGGCCGCGCCGTTCTTGGTCAGCCCGCCGCTGCCGCTGACGATACCGCCCAGCGTCAGGTTGGCGCTGCCGCCGATGTTCAGGTTGCCGCCGAGGCTGACCGCGTTGGTCAGCGCCACGGCGGTGCTGCTGTCGAGGGTGGTGCCTGCCGCCGTGGTCAATGCGCCAGTGCCCAGTGCGGTATTGCTGCCGACTATCAGCGTACCGGCGTTGAGCGCGGTGCCGCCGGCGAAGGTGTTGTTACCGCTGAGGCTCAGGTTGGCAGTGCCGTTCTTGATCAGATTGCCGACGCCGCTGACGACGCCGCTCAGACCCAGCGCTTGAGTGCCGCCGATGGTCACTCCGCCGGCCAGCGCGACAGCGTTGGCCAGGGTCACTGCGGTGGTCGCATCCAGCGTGGTGCCGGCCGCTGCGTTCAATGCGCCAGTCCCCAGCGCGGTGTTGCTGCCGACGAACAGGCTGCCGGCGTTGAGAACGGTGTTGCCGGCGTTGGTATTGTTCCCCGTCAGGGTCAGGCTGGCAGTGCCGGATTTGGTAATCCCGCCGGTGCCGGACAACACGCCGCCCAGGGTCAGGGCATTGCTGCCGAGCACGTTGAGCGCGCCGGTCATGCCGATGTTGTTGGCCAGCGTGACGTTGGCGGTGCTGTCCAGACTGGTGCCGGCCGCGGTATTCAGCGCGCCGCTGCCCAGCGAGTTGTTGTTGGTCACCAGCAAGCTGCCGGCGCTCAAAGTGGTAGTGCCGGTATAACCGCTGTTGGCGCCACTGAGGGTCAGGCTGCCGCTACCGGTCTTGGTCAGGCCGCTGCTGCCAGTGATCAAGCCGCCGAGGGTCAGAGCGCCGGTGCCGCCGGCCGTCAATGTGCCGCCGAGGCTGATGGCGTTGTTCAGGTTGATCGTGCCGGGCGCGCTCAAGGTGGTCGCGCCGGTGACGTTGACGGTACCGGTGCTCAGCGCCAGATTGTTGCCCAACTGCACGGTGCCGCCGTTGAGTGTGGTGTTGCCCAGATAGGTGTTGGCAGCGCTGAGGCTCAGTTGCCCGGAGCCGACTTTGCTCAGGCCGCCGCTGCCGGAAATCACCCCGCTCAGGGTGGTAGCGTTGGTGCCCTGCACGGTCACACCACCGGCGCCGAGGGAGATCAGATTGCTGAGGTTCAACCCGGCGTTGCTGGCCTGGAGGATCCCGCCGTTGGAGGTGAGGACACCGCTGCCGAACGTGGCGTTGTTGTTGAACTGCGCGACACCGCCATTGAGCGTGGTCGCGCCGCTGACCAGTGGCCCCTGCAAGGTCCAGGTGCCGCTGTTGATGGTCAGGTTGTTGAAGTTGACGTAAGTGGCGCTCGACGCCGTGCCGACCCCGGTGGTGCCGCCGCCGACACCGGCCGGGTTTTGCAGGATCAGGCTGTTGGTGCCGCCCGCGCCGCCATCGACAGTGCCGGTCGGGGCGAACGTCAGGTTGATGCCGATCAGTCCGCCGAGGCCGACGCTGACCTGCACGCCGTCACCCACGTTGACGCTGGAGCCGGTTACCGCCGTGAAGGTGTTGGTACTGCCCGCGCCCATCGAAACGCCGCCGGTGATCGCACCGGCGTTAGTGAAAATGTTGCCCGCCGCCGAGGTCTCGAAGGCGATCCGGCCGTTGATCACGCCGGTGCTGCTGTTGGTCATGTTGACCTGCGAGCCACCGTACACACCGACCACCGGGGTGTCGGCCAAGGTGATGCCGCCGACCGAGAGTCCGGTCGAGGTGATGGTGCCGTTGTTGGTGATGCTGGTAGTGCCGGCCGCAGCGTTGTTCACCGCGATGCCCAAGCCGTCAACGCTGGTCAGGTTGAGCCCGAGCAACATGCCGGTACCGCGAATGATCCCACTGGCATTGTTGAGCACGCTGACCGTACTGGTTGCGCCCGTACCGATGAAGGCACCGCCGCTCAACACCGACACCAGGCCCAGCAGCGCCGGGTCGATCGTCCCGGAGTTGTTCAGGCTGATATTGACTCCGGTCAGGTCCATCACGTGGCCGCCGAGCGTCGCGTTCATCTGCGCCCCCGAGTTGACGTTGACGGTCAGACCGTTGGTGGCACTGGCAAAATTGTTGAGAAATAGCGGCAGACTCGGCACGCCGCTACAGGTCACAGTGGAACCGGCCGTGGAGCATGTGGCCAGTGCCGGTGCGCTGACGCCACCGAACAAAAGTCCGGCAACGCTCAGGTGCACAGCAAGGGAAAGTGGGGAAAAACGCGAAACGAGGGCGACACCAAACCTTGCTTCCACGGGCTACTCCTTGTCGTGGCCAAATTCTTCCTTGAAGGCGTGGGAGAGGTGCTTATTCCACACGCGAATCAAGACTGCGACGGTCATCACAAAACCGCGTCATGGCTGACAAGCTAGTAGACGCCCCGCGATGGGGCACTGATTAAATGGTGTTAATACTTTAATACTAGGGCCGTCTAAAACGGGGGTTTCAGCCAGTAAACATTGAACTCTGTGTACGCCACTCTCCCTGTAGGAGCTGCGGCACGCTGCGATCTTTTGATCTTGATCCTTAAAAACAAAATCAAAAGATCGCAGCGTGCCGCAGCTCCTACAGGGGCGAACGGAGCGACTTGGTACGTGTTGTGCAAACGTTTGCGACCTGCCTATAACGGCTTTTTCGTAACAAAACCGTACAGACCCGCAGAACCCGGGCCTCGATCCGCAAAAAAAGGACTTTGAATGCACGCTGCTTCCCTTCTTCGCGCCCCATTTGCGCGCACGTTTGCTGTTTCCCTGCTACTGACCGGCGTTACCGGAGTTCTCAGCCACAGCGTACTGGCACAACCGGCCCTGCCCGATGAATCCGCCCAGGGTGAAGCCCTCAGCCCGGAAGCTGCCCCGCCGAAAAAAGGCGCTTATCTGTCGGACTGGTACAACCAGGACCTGACACTGATCGGCAGCAAGGACATCAGTTTCGGGCCGCAACCGGCCGACGATATCTATCTGGAATACGAGTACTTCGGGCGCAAGGGGCCGTTCGAGCTGTATGGCTACGTCGACATTCCGAAGATCTTCAACATCGGCAACAGCCACGACAAAGGCGTGTGGGATCACGGCTCACCGGTGTTCATGGAACACGAGCCGCGCATCTCCATCGACTACCTCGCCGGCCGCAGCCTGGCCATCGGCCCGTTCAAGGAATGGTACGTGGCGTTCGACTGGATCTACGATCACGGCAGCCGTAAAGAGAACCGCGCCAACACCCTGTACAGCGGTTTCGGCACCGACATCGACACCCATTCGCGGGTCAACCTGTCGGCCAACCTGTACGGGCGCTACCAGTGGGAAAACTATGGCGCGAGCAATGAGTATTCGTGGGACGGCTACCGCGCGCAGCTCAAGTACATCGTGCCCATCGACAAATTCAGCAACGGCGCGTCGCTGACCTACATCGGTTTCACCAACTTCGACTTCGGCTCGGACATCCACAAGGACAACCCGGCACGCACCGCCAATGCCACGGTGGCGACCAACGTGTTGCTGTACTCGTTCACCCACTTGCGCTTCACCCTGGTCGGCCGTTATTTCCACAACGGTGGCAACTGGGAGGACGGCAGCGAGCTGAACTTCGGCGACGGCAATTTCCGCGCACGCTCCAATGGTTGGGGTTACTACGCCGGCATCGGCTACCAGTTCTGAAATCAGGAGATTCTCATGCAAGCAATGACGCGTCTGACCCTGGCCGCTGCGGCCCTGCTCTCTTCCACGGCCTGGGCTACTGAAGCGCCGATCCAGCCGAAAGTCGTGCTGATCACCATGTTCGCCCCCGAGGCGCAGCACTGGATCGAACGTCTCGACCTCAAGCAGGAAGTCCGCGTGCCGGGGCTGTCCGCCGAGTACCCGACCATCCGCTGCAACACGCAGCAGGTGTGCCTGTTGACCACCGGCATGGGCCAGACCAATGCCGCCGCCTCGACCCTGGCACTGGCCCTGTCGCCGAAATTCGACCTGCGCAAAAGCTGGTTTCTGATCGCCGGGATCGCCGGGATCAGCCCGAAACACGGGACCATCGGCACCGCCGCGTGGGCGCATTACCTGGTGGAATTCGGTACCCAATGGGAGCTGGATTCGCGCGACGCGCCGGCGAGCTGGCCGACTGGCTACCTGGGCATCAACACCAAGGGGCCGAACGAAAAACCGCCGCTGGACTACAAGACCGAAGTCTTCGAACTCAACCCGAAATTGCAGGCCAAGGCCTTCGCCCTGAGCCACAAGGTCGAACTGAGCGAGAGCACGGAATCGGCGGTGTGGCGCCGGAAATACCCGTCAGCCCCGGCCAATCAGCCGCCGGTGGTCACGCGTTGCGACACGCTGGCGGGCAACACCTGGTTCTCCGGCACACGCCTGAGCGAACGGGCCGAAGTCTGGACCAAACTGCTGACCGACAACCAGGGTGAATATTGCACCACGCAACAGGAAGACAACTCGACCTACGAGGCCTTGTTACGCGCCAGTCGCGAAGGTCTGGTGGATGTGCAGCGTCTGGCCGTGGTGCGTGCCGGCTCTGACTTTGATCGTCCGGAACCGGGTGGCAGCGAGGTGGACAATCTGCTGAAGTACGCCGATCAGGGCGGCTTTGTGCCGGCGCTGGAAAACCTCTATCGCGCCGGCAATCCGCTGGTGCAGGACATTCTGAAAAACTGGTCGGCGTGGGAAAACGGCATCCCGCAATCCTGAGTACAACACGGTAAAAATGTGGGAGCGAGCTTGCTCGCGAATGCGGTGTATCAGCCAATACTTGCTTCGCTGACACAGCGCTTTCGCGAGCAAGCCCGCTCCCACAGTTGTTTTGCGGTGTCAGGGGATGAGAATAATCTTGTCGCCACTGCCCTGATTCACCTGCGCGTAGCTGTCCAACCCCTCCGCCAATGGCACCTCCACCAACCCCTGCGGCGACGGCAACAGATCCTCATCGAAGAACCGCCCAAACTGCTCGAGCATCACCGCACAGGCTTGCACGCCGTACAGCAGCGAGTTGATCCCGACCACCGAACCGCCCTTGCGGTACAACGCCAGCGCCGGCAACTGTACATGGCCGTCGACCGGTGCGGCGATGATCGCGATGCGCCCGAACGCGGCCAATGCCGCCACCGAGGCCGGCAGCCAGAAACCGGTGGTGTCGAAGATCACGTCGGCGCCGCCGCTGTACTCCGCATTGACCTGTGCGCCGAGGTCTTCGGGTTTATCCAGCTGAATTGTCGAATAGCCCTGCGCCTGCAACTCCTTGACCTGCTCCGGCCGCCGCGCAGCCGCGAGGATTTGCGCACCACGCACCTTGGCCAGCGCCAACGCCGCCGTGGCCACCGCACCGCCGCCGATCACCAGCAAACGGGTTTCAGCGCTCACCAGACTGCGTTCCAGCGCATCCCACGCCGTGGTGTACGGAACGCCGAGGCTGGCCGCCTGGACGAAACTCAAGTGCGAAGGTTTGTGCGCCACGCCATTGGCCGGCAGTTTGACGAACTGCGCGTGCGAGCCATCGGCGAAAAAGCCCAAGTCGCGCCCGGTGCCCCAGACTTCCTGGCCGATCAACGCCGGCGGCCCTTCGACCACGACACCGGCAAAATCGCGCCCGGGAATTCGCGGCAATGTGGTGTACGGAAACCGTCCGAGCACGTTCTTCACATCGCTGGGGTTCAGGCCGGCGGCCTTGATCTCGACCAGAACTTCATCAGTGCCGGGCATTGGGGTCGGTACGTCGACGAAGCGCAGGGAGGACAGATCGCCGGTTTTATCGAATTGCAGTGCTTTCATGAGGACATCCACTGAAGAGAGAAAGGGAATTCAGGACAGCCAACCAGCGACCAGTTGCCGGCCCATCGGCCACAACTGCTCACCCGCCAGCATGCCCAGCAGCCCCACCAGCGCGATGGCCGGTGGTGCCGGGGAACGGAAGTCCAGTGCGCCATAGAGCAGGCCGACGCCCAGTCCGATGGCCAGCGAAATCAGGTAATTCATAGGAAAACTCCGCCGCGTTAAAAGAATGGGCAGAGTCTAG
The DNA here is from genome assembly GCF_024748795.1 of Pseudomonas sp. B21-051. Classification (NCBI taxonomy): domain Bacteria; kingdom Pseudomonadati; phylum Pseudomonadota; class Gammaproteobacteria; order Pseudomonadales; family Pseudomonadaceae; genus Pseudomonas; species Pseudomonas sp. B21-051. Next base: position 2,198,281 of record NZ_CP087166.1, on the reverse strand, counting down.
GGAAGGATGGATACAAGCGTCGGCCAAGGACTTCTGAATTTCGGCCAATCTCAGGCGATACCCCCTGTAGGAGCTGCCGCAGGCTGCGATCTTTTGACTTTGATTTTGAAAACAAGATCAAAAGATCGCAGCCTGCGGCAGCTCCTACAGGGATCGGGTCAGGCCGTGGAGAATTGCGAAGGTGCCACACCCAGCTCGCGCCGGAACATGTCACTGAAACTGCTCGGTGAATACCCCAGCTCGCGAGCAATCGCACTCACCGGCACGCCCTGAATCAACTCGGCCACCGCCGTCGCCAGTTGCACCTGCCGCCGCCATTCGGCGAAGCCCATGCCGAGACTGTCCTTGAACAACCGCGCCAGCGTGCGTACGCTGGCCCCGGCATTTTCCGCGTGCTGCTCGAACGGGACCTCCAGCGACGGCGCTGCCATCACCGCCTGGCACAGATTCATCAGGCGCCGGTCGGAATCGTCCGGCAGCGGGATCTTCAATTGTGAGCGCCGGGCACGCTTGAGCTCCAGCAACGCCAGCCCGACCAAGGCGTCGTAATAAGCCGGCTCACCGCTGTCGCCCTGCTCCACCAGGCCGACGATCAACTCACGCAACAGCCCACCAACCTCGATCACCTGCACCGTCGAATCCAGCGTTGCCGCCAGCACCGGGCGCAGGTAGATATTGCGCATCTGCAAGTCCGAGACCACACGAATCCCGTGCGGCACCCCGGGCGGCAACCACACCGCGCGCTGCGGTGGCACCACCAGCGCCTCATGTGGGGTCTCGACCCACATCACCCCGCTCATCGCATACAGCAACTGCCCCCAGACATGCTCGTGCGGCTCGATGAACAGACCACGCGGATAGGTGCGCGCCAGCGGCTGCACCGGCACATCGGTATCCGTGAGATCGGGGGGCGCGGCGAGGGCCATGGCGAGCATTCATTGGGGTTGGCGGAGCGGCCATGTTAACCACTGCGTCGATGCGTCGCCAACGATAGATACCGTCGGACAATCCGAGTGAATTTTCCCGACGCGCCGCGATCCTTCTAATACCACAGGGAGGAATACGGGCTTTATGAACAACGCAAAACTGTTTGTCATCGATTACACCCTTCACGGCACGCCCAAGTCGTTCATTATCCGTTCGGACAAAATGGATAACGCCGAGGCGTGGCACTGGGCAAGTTGTGACGCCGGTGTGGGTCGCATCCCGCGTTTCGGCCGGGAAAAAGTGCAAAAGACCAGCAAACCGATGGCGGAGAAATTCGGCGTGGAAAATGTCACATGGCGACCGGCGAGCTAGACTCTCGTCAGGCGATGGGGACTCTTTGGGGGGGATACACAATGACCAACATCTTCAGCCCGGCGCATCTGGATTACGGCCTGGACACCCTGTTCGGCCGTATCACCAAAAGCGTGGACTGTCAGGTGGGTCTTGAGGCTGTCGAAGACGATCCCTATAGCTTCGCCCTGCGCGTGCCGGCGCCGTTACCGGAAGACCTCGACCAGGCGAAAACCGTGGTGGTCAGGGTTGACGGTCGACGGCTGCAAGGCACGGTTCGCCATGCCGAACGGCTGGATGATGAAAGCCTGAAACTGCAAGTGGAGTCTGATTAGGCTCCACTTTTTTATGCGCGCGGTTATTTGGGGTGGGCGCAATGGCAGCCTTTGCTTGAACACTCTTCACCGCCCTTGTGGTGGTGCGCGCAGGCTTCACAGCAATAGTGTTTGCCGTGCACGGCGTAGGCGTGTTCGCCATCCTTGATGGTGCATTTGCAGTTGGGGCAGTCGCATTTTCTATCGGGCATGGGGGCAGACTCCTTTTTTTGGTGGTTGTCTGGGCTTTCGGGATAAGCCGTAAATACCAGTGTAGGAGCTGCCGCAGGCTGCGATCTGTTGATCTGGTTTTTTTGGGGAATTGGGTGAATATCCGTTTCTGCGGGTGCTGCCGCTGGCGGTTTCGCTCTTACAGCGAGTCACCTTTTCCAAACGCCGAAAAGGTAACCCAAAAGGCTTTGCCCCGGCGTACGGCACTTCGCTTAGGCTCAGTGTTCCCTCGCTACGGTGTCCATCCGGGGGCATCGCCTCCGGTTTGCTTCGCTGCACCTCCTCTCGATGTATGCGGCTTCGCCGCATGGCGCTGCGCGCCTAACCCCCGGATGGACACCTTCGCTCGGCCTGCCGAAGGGGCTGAAGATCAAAAGCCAAATCAAGAGCCAGAGCCAGAGCAAGATCAAAAGATCACAGCCTTCGGCAGTTCCTACAGGGGATCGGGTGTGGTCAGTTTGAGATCGGTCGGCTGTCAGGCCGCCATCGCCAGCAGGCTGGCTCCTACAGAAAAGCAAAAGTCGAGCACGCGCTTTTCCACCACTCAACAGGATGAGCGTTAGCTCGGCTGCGGCTTTTGATCTTGATCCACGAGCGACGTCGGAAGGCTGAGTGGAGGGATTCATCCGGGGGTGGGAGCGCAGCGACCGTTTGGCGCAGCCAAACACAGCGAGAGGAGGTGCAGCGAAGCAAACCGTAGGCGCTGCGCCCGGATGAAGCCCGGAGCGAAGGGACCCCGAGCCCCAGCGAGCGGGCCGAACGTAGGAGCAAGCGTTTTTGGTTACTTTTGGGGCGTTTGCCAAAAGTGACCCGCCGTAAGGGCGGAACCCTAATCAGCAACACCCGCAGCAACGGATATGCACCCAAAACCAAAACTCAATCAGAACGACGAACACTGCTCCGATACATAAAAACCAAAGCCAACCCCAGACACACCATCGCCAACACCCGAGAAGACGAAAGCTCGATCGCCGGATTCCCCAGCCAGCCAAAATTATCGATCAACATCCCCATCCCAAGTTGACCAACAATCACCGCAACAGTCGCCACCGCAGTCCCCACAACAGGCACCGCACCGACCATGACCATCATGTAAACCACCCCAAACAGCGCCCCGCAGACCTGCCACTTCGGCACATCAAGCAAACTCACCGCATGCGCCGGTTCAAAAAACACAATCAATAACCCGGTGACCACCGCCCCGACGAAAAACGTCAGCAAACTACTGCGCAACACTCCGACGCTTTCACCGAGGCGTCCATTGATCGCCGCCTGCACACTCAACACCGCGCCAGCCAACACCACCACTGCCAACAAAATAACCAGACTCATATTCTCAACCCCGCGCAATCAGAACCAATGCCACCACAATCAACACCAACGCCAGCCAGCGCTCGGCATTGACCTTCTTGCGCGTCGCGCCGAACCAGCCGAAATGGTCGATCAGCACACTCTTGCCGACCTGTCCGGACAGAATCGCGATCATCGTCATCGCGATCCCGATATGCGGCGTCGCCAGGGTCAGCACCACCACGTACATCGGCCCGAGAAAGCCGCCAATCAATTGCCAGCGCGGCAGGTCAGTCAGCGCCGGGCCTTTCTGCGGGCCGGCAAACAACAGCAGCAAAAACAGAATCGCCGAACCCACGCCGAAGATGCTCAAAGTCGCCCACAGATGCCCGACCTGCTCCCCCAACGGCCCCAGTAACCCGGCCTCTACCGACAGGCCCATGCCGGCCAGAATCACCAGCGGCAGCAACAACAGGCGCAACCACGAATGGGTCGCCGGCGCCGGCACACTCACTTCATCCAATGTCTGCATCATCCAAAATCCACGCAAGTAAACGATGGCGCGGATTATCGGCTAGCGTAGCTGTGCAATAAATGGGAGCATCCAGACAACACTTTTGCGCAACTCGCACAACAGGACGATCCATGCATGGGCTGAACGAACTGGGATTCAAGGCACTCAGGCTGTTTGTGGCGGTGCTCGACCACGGCAGTTTTTCCGAAGTCGCCCGCCGCGAGGGCGTGGCGCCCTCTTCAATCTCGCGGCAGATCCAGTTGATGGAGCAGGCATTGAACCAACAATTACTCTACCGCCACACCCGCGCCGTCACGCCGACCGAAGCCGGGCGCATGCTCGGCCACCATGCGCGGCTGGTGCTGGTACAACTGGAAGAAGCCGAGCAGGCGTTGCAGGAACAGCAAAGCGAACCCACCGGCTTGGTGCGGATCAACGCGCCGGTGGTGTTCGGCCAACGGCATCTGACGCCGTGGCTCGGTCAGTTGTGCGCGCGCTATCCGAAGCTGCAACTGGACATCCAACAGACTGACCATTACGTCGACCCGTTGCAGGAAGGCGCCGACCTGCTGTTTCGCATCGGTCCGATGCACGACTCGAGCATGCAGGCGCGGATTCTGGCGCCGCACCGCTTTCAGGTCGCGGCCAGTCCGGCGTATCTCAAGCGCCACGGCACGCCGCAACACCCGGAGGACCTGGCGCAACATCAATGTCTGGCCTACAAAGGTGCGACCGGTCAGCAACGCTGGTTCTTCCGTCAGGACCAGGGCGACTGGACGCCTTACTCGGTCAAAGGCCCGATCACTGGCAACCACGCCGACACCCTCACCCAGGCCGCCGAGCAAGGCCTGGGGCTGGTGATGTTTCCGTCCTGGCTGATTGGAGAGGCGGTGCGTGAAGGCACGCTGGTGCCGGTGTTGCGCGAGTATCAGGTGTCGAACAGCCTGGAGCCGCAGCAGATCGCGGTGCTGTGGCCGGGGAGTCGAAGGTTGTCGGTGAAGGTGCGGACGGTAATTGATTTTTTCATCGAATGTTTCGGCGAAATCCCGTACTGGGACAGGCCTTAATCCTTACACCGTCCCCGTGTAGGAGCTGCCGAAGGCTGCGATCTTTTGATCTTTTAAACAGCAAGATCAAAAGATCGCAGCCTTCGGCAGCTCCTACACAGGTTTGTGTAAAACGTTAAATACGGAACTGGCCTACGAGTTTGCCCAAGCGCTGGCCGAGGTCGGCCAGACTGCGCGAAGTCTGCGCGCCCAACTGGGTCTCATCCGCCACGCTGTCCACCGCCACCGCGATCTGATGCACGCTGCGGTTGATCTCTTCGGCCACCGCCGTTTGTTCCTCGGCAGCACTGGCGATCTGCGCGTTCATCGAGTTGATGGTCGCGATCAGGTCAGCCATGGCGTCCAGCGAGGCCCCGGCCTGATTGGCCTGCGCCGAAGTGCCATCGCCCGCTTCGCTGGAACGACGCATCGCTTCGACCGCCGACTGTGTGCCGGCCTGCAGGCGATCGATCATGCCTTGAATTTCCTGAGTGCTGATCTGCGTGCGGCTTGCCAGCGCCCGCACTTCGTCCGCCACCACCGCAAAACCGCGCCCGGCCTCCCCGGCGCGCGCCGCTTCGATCGCCGCGTTCAACGCCAGAAGATTGGTCTGCTCGGCAATCGAGCGGATCACCCCGAGCACGCCGACAATCGACGACACGTCCTGCTGCAGGCTGTCGAGCGACACGCCGCTGCTGCGAATATCATCCACCAGCGCATGAATCTGCTTGATGCTGCCGGCCACCACGCGTTTGGCGCTCTGGCCTTCTTCATCGGTCTGTTGCGCGGCGACCGCGGCGTTCTGCGCGCTCTTGGCGACTTCCTGGGCGGCGGCGGACATCTCGTTGATCGCCGTGGCGACCTGATCGGTCTCGTGGCGCTGACGCTCCATCGCCTGATCGGAACGCTGGGCCTGATCCGACACCTGGGTCACCAGCCCGGTCAGTTGCGTGGTCATCTCGGTGATCTGCCGCACCAGGCCGTGGATCTTGTCGACGAAGCGGTTGAACGAGCCGGCCAGTTCGCCGAGTTCGTCCTGGCTGGTGATGTTCAACCGGCGGGTCAGATCGCCCTCGCCCGCCGCGATGTCGTCGAGATTGGCTTTCATCAGGTTCAGCGGCCGCAGAATGGTGTTGGCCAGCAGCATCCCCGCGATGGCAATCACCAGCAACACCACCACCGCCACGCCGACGATGCTGAGGATCACGCCTTGCATGCGCTCCTGCACTTGCGCTTCGACCAACGCCACTTGCGCTTCAATGCCGTCGAGGTTGACCGAGGTGCCGACTGCCATGTCCCACTTCGCCAGGTATTCGGTGTAGCCGAGTTTCGGCACCAGCACGCTGGCATTGCCCGGCAGCGGTGAGCTGTATTGCAGATAGTGGGTGCCGTCTTTCGCCACTTTCACCAGGCCGAGGTTGACGTAGACCCCATTCGGGTCGCGATTGTCCTTGAAGCTTTTGCCCACGCCTTCGGGGTCGTTGGCCTTGAACAGGCGTACGGTCTCGGAGTCGTAGCCGAAGAAGTAGCCGTCCTTGCCGTAGCGGATGCCCGAGAGCAGCTTGATCGCCTGCGCCCGCGCCGCGTTGTCGCCGGGGACGGCGGCGTCGTACAGCGGTTTGATCGTGGTCATGGCCACGGCGACGTAACTTTGCAGCGTGGCCTTGGCGTCGGCGAGCAGGCGCTCGCGGGTCTGTTCGACCTCGGTGTGCGCCTGCTGCTGGAGGATGAACAGCGTGGTCAGGCTGATGACCAGCGCAAAGAGCAGCACCGGCAGGACGGCAAGGGACAGGACTTTGGCCTTGAGACTCAAGCGCATGGGGGGGCTCACTCTTTTGGTTTTATTGGCGTGGTTAAAGGCGTTAACGGCACGCGCGAGCAAAAGTTGAACCCAAAAAAAGATCGTCCGATCGCGGCCCGAACCTTCGGCAGCTCCTACACCAATCTCTGTAGGAGCTGCCGAAGGCTGCGATCTTTTGATCTTCAGCTTTTAATCAGAGGACCATCGCCGCCACCCAACCGAACGCCAGCAGCGGCAGGTTGTAGTGCAGGAAGGTCGGGACCACGGTGTCCCAGATGTGGTGATGCTGGCCATCGACATTCAGACCGGAGGTCGGGCCCAGCGTCGAGTCCGAGGCCGGCGAGCCGGTATCGCCCAGCGCCCCGGCGGTGCCGACGATGCACACGATGGCCATCGGGCTGAAGCCCAGTTGCACGCACAGCGGCACGAAAATCGCCGCCAGAATCGGCACCGTGGAGAACGATGAGCCGATACCGATGGTCACCATCAGGCCCACCAGCAGCATCAACAGCGCGCCGATCGCCTGACTGTGATCGATCCACGCCGCCGCACTTTCGACCAGCGAGCGCACTTCGCCGGTGGCCTTGAGCACTTCGGCGAAACCCGAGGCGGAGATCATGATGAAGCCGATCATCGCCATCATCTTCATGCCTTCGGTGAACAGGTCGTCGGTCTCGCGCCATTTGACGATGCCCGAGGCCGAGAAAATCAGGAACCCGGCCAGTGCGCCGATAATCATCGAATCCAGCAGCAACTGAATGATGAACGCGGCGGCAATCGCCAGACCGGCAATGCCAATGGTCTTCGGGTTGTATGCCACGCTGACCTGCTCGACCTGTTCGATCTTCTGCAGATCGTAAACACGCTTTTTCCGATAGCTGAAAAACACCGCCATCAACAGGCCGAAGACCATGCCCAGGGCCGGAATCGCCATGGCGTGCATGACGTTGATCTGGCTGATATCGACCCCGGCCTTGCTGACGTTGGCCAGCAGGATCTGGTTGAGGAAGATGTTGCCGAAACCCACCGGGAACACCATGTACGGGGTGATCAGGCCGAAGGTCATGACGCAGGCGATCAACCGGCGATCCAGCTGCAACTTGGTCAGCACATATAACAGTGGCGGAACCAGCAGTGGGATGAACGCAATGTGGATCGGCAGGATGTTCTGCGAGGCAATCGCCACCACCCACAGCAGACCGATCAGCAGCCACTTGACGCTGCCGCCGCCGGTCGAATGCTGGCGGTCGACCATCGCCAGGGCCCTGTCGGCCAGCGCATGGGCCAGACCGGACTTGGCAATCGCCACGGCGAAAGCGCCGAGCAATGCGTAGGACAACGCCACCGTCGCCCCGCCACCCAGGCCGCTGTTGAACGCCTTGAGCGTGGCGTCGATGCCCAGACCACCGGTCAGGCCACCGACCAGCGCACCGACGATCAACGCGATCACCACGTGTACGCGGGACAGGCTGAGGATCAGCATGACGCCGACCGCAGCAATCACTGCATTCATTTCACTACCTCAAAAACACTGCGATGAAATATCACCGCCAGACAGGATGAGTCCGCCAACGGTTAACCGGCGGATTTGCAAAGAGGGTCTTATTAGAAGGGCGCGCACTGTGCCGCAGAGTGGCGATGGTGTCAAAGCAACCGAATGTAACAACCGATGAACAACCCTGTAGGAGCTGCCGCAGGCTGCGATCTTTTGATTTTGATTTTTAAAAAACAAGATCAAAAGATCGCAGCCTGCGGCAGCTCCTACAGGGGATTGGTTGCGTGCGGCAATTGGTCATATTGCGCTTAACAATAAAGAAAGCCGAAACGCGGCCGTTACAGTGCAAAGTCTCAGATATTTATCGAATAAGGACGTCTCCATGTCGCTCAGACAACTTTCCATTCAATGGAAAATCACCCTGCTCGCCGGCCTGTGCCTGGCGGGCATCGTGACCCTGCTGGTGGGTCTTTCGCTGTATCGCATGGAGCACAGCTCCGAGCTGGTGAAAGCTTCGAGCATGGAGATGCTGACCGAGTCGGCCCAGGCGCGCATTGAATCGCAGGGTGAGGTGCAGGCTGCCGGGATTCGCCAACAGTTCATGGATGCCTATCAGTACGGTCACGGTTTTTCGCGTCAGGTGCTGTTTTTGCGCGAGCAGGCCGAGAAGCGCTTCCTCGATGCCTTCGACCTGCGCGAAGACATGACCCGTCAGGTCAAGTCCGCGCTGCAGGCCAACCCGGAGCTGCTCGGTCTGTCGCTGGTGTTCGAAGCCAACGCCTTGGATGGCAAGGATGAGCTGTTCGCCGGTCAGGCTGAACTCGGCAGCAACGACAAGGGCCGTTTTGCCCTGTACTGGTCGCAGCCGACTCCCGGCAAAGTCACCTCGATGGCCCTGCCGGAAAGCGACATGACCGACACCAGCACCGGCCCCAGCGGTCAGGCCGCCAACGCCTGGTTCACCTGCCCGCGCACCACGCTCAAGCCGTGCGTGATCGAACCGTACTTCTATGTGATCGACGGTCAGAACGTGCTGATGACCAGCATCGTCTTCCCGCTGATGGTCAACGGCAAAGTCATCGCCTCGCTGTCGGTGGACATCAATCTCAACAGCCTGCAGGCGATCAGCCAGGGCGCGAGCAAAAAACTCTACGACGGCCAGACCGCCGTGAGCATCATCAGCCCCACCGGCCTGCTCGCCGGTTACAGCCCGGATGCGAGCAAACTGAGCAAGCGCCTGGATGCCGTGGACACCGTCAGCGGCGCCGAACTGCTGCGTCAACTGGCGGCCAGCAGCAGCATCAGCAGCCTGCACAGCAACGGCCAGTTGAAAGTCCTGTCGCCGTTCCAGCCGATCCCCGGCGGGCCGTCGTGGGCCGTGTTGCTCGACGTGCCGGAAAAGGTTCTGGTCAGCCGCGCCGAAGCGCTCAAGCAGCAACTGGATGCGAGCAACAACTCCGGCACCCTGATCGAACTGAGCCTCGGCGTGCTCGCCGCGTTGGTCGGCCTGCTGCTGGTGTGGCTGATGGCGCGCAGCGTGACCAAACCGATCCTCGGCGTCGCGCATATGCTCGAAGACATCGCCAGTGGCGAAGGCGATCTGACCCGGCGCTTGGCCTATGACAAGCAGGATGAACTCGGTCAATTGGCCGGCTGGTTCAACAAGTTCCTCGACAAGTTGCAGCCGATCATCGCCGAGGTGAAACGCTCGGTGCAGGACGCGCGCAACACCGCCGACCAGTCATCGGCCATCGCCACCCAGACCAGCGCCGGCATGGAGCAGCAATACCGTCAGGTCGATCAGGTCGCCACCGCCTCTCACGAAATGAGCGCCACCGCGCAGGACGTTGCACGCAGTGCTGCGCAAGCCGCCGAAGCGGCCAAGGACGCCGACCGCGCCACCCGTCAGGGCCTGACCGTGATCGACCGCACCACCGCGAGCATCGACACCCTCGCCGCCGACATGAGCGCGGCGATGGTTCAGGTCGAAGGCCTGGCCGCCAACAGCGAGAAGATCGGCACCGTGTTGGAAACCATCCGCGCCATCGCCGAACAGACCAACCTGCTGGCGCTCAACGCGGCGATCGAAGCCGCTCGCGCCGGTGAAGCCGGGCGTGGTTTTGCCGTGGTCGCCGACGAAGTGCGCAACCTCGCCCGCCGCACCCAAGAGTCGGTGGAAGAAACCCGTCAGGTCATCGAACAACTGCAGACCGGTACCCAGGATGTGGTCGGCTCGATGGGCAACAGTCATCGTCAGGCGCAGGGCAGTGTCGAACAGGTCGGGCAAGCGGTGACCGCACTGCGCCAGATCGGCGATGCGGTGACGGTGATCAGCGACATGAACCTGCAGATCGCCAGCGCGGCGGAAGAACAGAGCGCGGTGGCCGAGGAGATCAACAACAACGTGGCGACCATTCGTGACGTGACCGAATCGCTGTCCGGACAGGCCAACGAGTCGGCGCGGGTGAGCCAGTCGCTGAACAGCCTGGCGAATCAGCAGCAGAGTCTGATGGATCAGTTCCGGGTCTGAAAACCACCCCCTCCCCTGTAGGAGCTGCCGCAGGCTGCGATCTTTTGATCTTGGTTTTTAAAAAAATCAAAGTCAAAAGATCGCAGCCTTCGGCAGCTCCTACAGGGGTTTTGTGGGGATCCGGGATCAGCGTTTAGGCAGCTCGATCACCACCTTCAACCCGCCCCACTCGCTCTCGCCCAGCACCAGCAACCCGCCCCACGTCTCGACGATATCGCGCACGATCCCCAGCCCCAGGCCATGCCCGTCAGTCTGCTCATCGAGCCGCGTGCCACGGCTGAACACCTGAGTGCGTTGCTCCTCAGGAATCCCTGGCCCGTCATCTTCAACGCTCAGGGCGTAGCCATCTGTTCTTTCGATCACACTCAGGCGCACTTCGGCGTCCGCCCATTTGCAGGCGTTGTCCAGCAGGTTGCCGAGCAGCTCCAGCAAGTCCTCGCGATCCCACGGCAGTTGCAGCCCCGACGGCGCGACGTAGCTCAGCGCCAGATGCTCGCCGTGGATCATGTTCAGCGTTGCCAGCAATCCCGGCAGTTCCGCATCGCAATCAAACAGCGCACCCGGCAGCGCATCACCGGATAACCGTGCGCGATTGAGCTCACGATTGAGCCGCTGTTGCACCTGTTCCAGTTGCTCCTTGAGGATTCGGCGCAGCTCCGGGTGGGCATCGAGTTTTTCGCTCGACGCAAGACTCAAAAGCACCGCCAACGGCGTCTTCAGCGCATGTCCCAGATTGCCCAGCGCATTGCGCGAGCGCTTGAGGCTGTCTTCGGTGTGCGCCAGCAGATGGTTGATCTGCGCCACCAGCGGCTCCAGCTCGACCGGCACCTGATCGTCCAGTTGCGAGCGCTGGCCCTGCTGCAACTGGGCGATCTGCTCGCGCGCGCGTTCCAGCGGCTTCAACGCGCGGCGCACCGTCAGCCGTTGCAGCAGCAGAATCAGCAGCAAACCGGCCAGGCCCAGCCCGAGGCCGATCTGGCGCATGCGCTGGAAACTCTCGCGCACCGGGGTGTAATCCTGGGCGACGCTGATCGAAATCGACTGCCCCAGACGTCGATAGTCCGAACGCAATACCAGCAACTGCTGACCGTCCGGCCCCAGTTGCAGGTTGCTGTGCAAACCCGGGTGCTCCAGCAGTGGCAGATCCTGATCCCACAGCGAACGCGAGCGCCAGTGGCTGTCGGCAAAATCGATGCGGAAGTAATGCCCGGAAAACGGTCGCTGATAGGCCGGCGACAGGTGCCGCTCATCCAGTTGCAGACCTTGCGGGCCACGCACCAGCGCGACCAGCAGGCTTTCGCTGTCGTTGCGCAGACCGGCTTCGAGATAACGCTGCAAACCGACTTCGAACAACCACAGGCTGGTTTGCGCCAGCACCAGGCCGACGATCACCATCACGCTGATCAAGCCCAGGCTCAAGCGGCGCTGGATCGACCTCACGAAGCTTGCCCGCCGAACAGGTAACCCTGGCCGCGACGGGTTTCGATCACCGCTTTACCGAGCTTGCGCCGCAGGTGGTTGACGTGGACTTCGAGGACGTTGGAATCACGCTCGGTCTCGCCGTCGTAGAGGTGCTCGGCGAGGTGGGATTTCGACAGGATCTGTTCCGGGTGCAGCATGAAATAACGCAGCAGGCGGAATTCGGCGGCGGTCAGCTGAATCTCGCTGCCGTCGCGAATCACGCACTGGCGACCTTCGTCCAGATGCAGGCCGGCGGCCTTGAGCGTCGGCTGGTTGGCCTGGCCCTTGGAGCGGCGCAGCAACGACTGCACCCGCAGGTGCAGCTCTTCGGGATGGAACGGTTTGGTCAGGTAATCGTCGGCGCCGGCCTTCAGGCCTTCGATGCGCTCGGCCCAGGAATCGCGGGCGGTGAGGATCAGCACCGGGGTCGACAGGCCACCGGCGCGCCATTGCGCCAGCACCTCCAGCCCGGGAACGCCGGGCAGGCCGAGGTCGAGAATGATCAGGTCATACGGCTCGCTGCTGCCCTGATAGACCGCATCACGCCCGTCCGCCAGCCAGTCCACCGCGTAGCCTTGGCGCTGCAGGCCGGCGATCAGTTCGTCGGCCAGCGGCACGTGGTCTTCCACCAGAAGCAAACGCATCGGTCAATCTTCCTTGTCTTTCACGAGTTCGCCGGTATCGGCCTTCAGGTGCAGCTCGCGCGCTACACCCTCGGCCGTCAGCAACTCGACTTCATAAACATAGACGTCGTGCTTTTCCTCCAGCTCGACCTCCAGCAGTTTGGCCCCCGGATAGCGATCCAGCGCCTGTTGCAAAACCTGCTCCAGCGGCAGGATCACCCCCTGCTGACGCAGCTTCAGCGCTTCGTCCTGATCGAGGTCGCGGGCCATCGCCGCCGAGCAAACAATCACAAGCGCCAACGCCGTGCGGCTGGTGGCGCGAACATTAACCTTCATTACGTATCCTGATGATCCTTGAGAACCTGCCCAGTGACCGCGTCTAATTCCAGATCCCACTCCAGCCCTTGCGGATCACGCATTTCGACCTGGTAGACGTACTTGCCGTACTCCTCTTCCAGCTCGGTTTCGGTGATGGTCGAGCCCGGATGTCTGGCCAGCGCCGTGGCGTTGAGCTTCTCGAAGGAGACGATAGTACCAGCGTCGCGCAGACGCAGGGCTTCATCGGGGCCAAGATCGCGGGCATGGGCGAGGCTGGCGGTCAGGCCGATGATCGAGGCAATGGACAGGGCAGTCAGGGTTTTCATGGGTTCTCCGTATTTTTATGTGCAGCTACGGTGGGCACCATAGCGGTGCGAACTTAACTGAAACTGAATTGCCATCATTGCCCTGTAGGAGCTGCCGCAGGCTCGGGCCGCGTTCGGACGATCTTTTGATTTTGCCTTTAAAAGTCAAAAGATCGCAGCCTGCGGCAGCTCCTACAGAGTTCGGTAACATGTGCTTATAATTGTTCGCTTGCTAACGATCGAGACCGGTATGACTGCCATCCACATCAAGTTCCCCGCCCTCACCCTCAAGGCCGGCCCACGGGCCATGGCACGCATTCGTGCCCAAGGGCTGAACGCCGCCGACGTCGGCACCCTGCCCGGTGCGGCCGGCGGGCCGAAGGCATTGGGGATTCAGGGGCTGGATCTGGCGTTGTTCGGAGAATGGCTGCCGAGCGCGCCGCGAGAGCGCTCGCTGATCGGCGCGTCGGTCGGTTCCTGGCGCTTCGCCAGCGCCTGCCTGCCGGACGCCGCCGAAGGCATCCGCCGCCTCGGCCAGTTGTACGCCGAGCAGAATTTCAATAAAGGCGTGACCATGGCCGAGATCAGCGCGAGCTCGCAGCGCATGCTCAATGACCTGCTCGACGGCCGCGACGCCAGCATCCTCAACAACGCCGACTACCGCCTGAACATCATGGTGGTGAAAAGCCACGGGCGCCTGGCAGATGACCATCGCGGCCGCCTCGGTCTGGCGCTGGGCTCGGTGATCGCCGATAACCTGCGCGGGCGGGCACGGCTGTCGCGGCACTTCGAACGGCTGATCATTCACGACCCGCGCCTCGCGCCGCCGGTGAATGCGCTGAATGACTTTCCGTCGCGCTTCGTCGCCCTCAACGCCGGCAACCTGCGCCAGGCGCTACTGGCCTCCGGCTCGATCCCGATGGTCATGGAAGGCGTACGTGACCTGCCGGGCGCCGGTGCCGGCACCTTTCGCGACGGCGGGCTGCTCGACTATCATCTCGACCTGCCCTACAGCGGCGACGGCATTGTGCTCTATCCGCACTTCACCGATCGGGTGATTCCCGGCTGGTTCGACAAGACCCTGCCGTGGCGCCGTGCTTCGGTCGAGCGCTTGCAGGACGTGCTGTTGCTCGCGCCATCAAAGGAATATCTGGCGCGCCTGCCCTACGGCAAACTGCCCGACCGTAACGACTTCAAGCGCTTCATGGGCGATGCGCCGAGTCGGCAGAAATACTGGCACGCGGCGATGGACGAAAGCCGCCGACTGGGTGACGAGTTTCTCGAACTGGCCGCCAACGGTCGCCTCGCCGAACGCTTGCTGACCCTTTAGTCAGTGTTTTCCCGCATCGCCAAACACAAGCTGGTAAACTCGCCGCCTGCCCGAATCGCTGCGGCGAACGCCACCTGAACAGAGCCGAAAATACTGTGGAAATCTTCAAGGAATTTACTTTCGAATCCGCCCACCGCCTGCCGCACGTACCGGACGGCCACAAGTGCGGACGCCTGCACGGTCACTCGTTCAAGGTGGCGCTGCACCTGAGCGGCGACCTCGATCCGCACACCGGCTGGATCCGTGATTTTTCCGAGATCAAGGCGATCTTCAAGCCTCTGTATGAGCGTCTGGACCACAACTACCTGAACGACATTCCCGGCCTGGAAAACCCGACCAGCGAAGTCCTGGCCAAATTCATCTGGAATGAAATGAAGCCCCTGCTGCCGGAACTCAGCGCGATCCGCATTCACGAGACCTGCACCAGCGGTTGCATTTATCGCGGTGAATGATCCAAACAGATCCCTGTGTAGGAGCTGCCGCAGGCTGCGATCTTTTGATCTTGTTTTTTAAGATCAAGATCAAAAGATCGCAGCCTGCGGCAGCTCCTACAGAGGGGATCTGCGTTAACAGCCTTCACGGCTGTTTTTTTATGCCTATGCTTTTTGGCTCAACCCCGCCAAGAGGACAGGTCGATGACGGACTGGCTGCTGGATCAGGTCTTCGATTTCAATGGGCATCCGGTGCGCCACGCCGTGCGCGGTGACGGCCCGCCGCTGGTGTTCGTGCATGGCACACCATTCTCGTCTTACGTGTGGCACCGCATCGCGCCGCATTTTTTCGCCACTCACCGGGTGCATTATTTTGACCTGCTGGGTTACGGGCGCTCCGCACAACCGGATGCCGATGTTTCCCTCGGCGTGCAGAATCAACTGCTTGCGCAGTTGCTCGATCACTGGAACATCCAGCGCCCGGACGTGGTCGCCCACGACTTCGGCGGTGCCACCGCACTGCGTACGCACTTGCTCAATGGCAGGGACTACCGCAGCCTGACGCTGATCGATCCGGTGGCGCTGACGCCATGGGGTTCGCCGTTCGTGCAGCATGTGCGCCAGCATGAAGCGGCGTTCAGCGGCGTGCCGGATTACATTCAGCGCGCCATCGTCCCGACCTACATTCGCGGGGCGATTCACCGCGACATCCCCGACGCCGAACTGGCGCCCTACGTGCAACCGTGGCTCGGCGATCCGGGGCAAGCGGCGTTCTATCGGCAGATCGCGCAAATGGACGAGCGCTACACCCGCGAGGCCGAACCGCTGTACCCGAGCATCCGCTGCCCGGTGCAGATTCTCTGGGGTGAAGCGGATCAGTGGATTCCCATCGAGCGTGGCCGGGCGCTGCACAAGATGATTCCCGGTTCGCAATTTCACCCAATCGCCAAGGCTGGCCACCTGGTCCAGGAAGACGCCCCGGAAGCGATCGTCGCCGCCCTGCTGCGCTTCCTCTGAACCCACACAAATCCCCTGTAGGAGCTGCCGCAGGCTGCGATCTTTTGATCTTGTTTTTTAAATCAAGATCAAAAGATCGCAGCCTGCGGCAGCTCCTACATTGGGCTTTGGTGCTTTCAGATGCACTGTTTTCGCGCCTGACGGCGTGCCTCGTCTATACATAACCCGCGCCAATCAGCATTTGGCACGACCACTGCAACCCATCCCGCGTCCCCCTCTTCAGCAAGGAACGCCCCATGACGCAGAACGATCCCGGAAACGACTACCCGCTCAGCGAAGTGCCGATGCATGCCCGCAAAGGTCTGGCCTCAACCGCCATGGTGCTGCTGGGTTTCACCTTCTTCACCGCAACCATGTTTGCCGGCGGCAAGCTCGGTGTGGCCTTCAGTTTTGCCGAGATGATGGCGGTGATCGTCGTCGGTAACCTGCTGCTGGGGCTGTATGCGGCGGGGCTGGGTTATATCGCCTTCAAGAGCGGGCTTAATTCGGTGCTGATGGGGCGTTTCTGTTTTGGTGAAGTGGGCAGCAAGCTCAGTGACCTGATCCTCGGTTTCACCCAGATCGGCTGGTACGCCTGGGGCACTGCGACCGCCGCCGTGGTGCTCGGCAAATACTTCGATCTGGAGCAAGGCGCGGTGCTCGGTTTGATGGTGCTGTTCGGCCTGGTGTTCTGCGCCACGGCGTATGTCGGTTATCGCGGTTTGGAGATTCTGTCGTATATCGCGGTGCCGGCGATGATGTTGCTGCTGATGCTGTCGATGTGGGTCGCGACGGTAAAAGTCGGTGGCCTCGAAGGTTTGCTCAGCGTGGTGCCGACGGGTTCGCTGGACTGGTCGACCGCGATCACGCTGGTGTTCGGCACCTTCGTCAGCGGCGCGACCCAGGCCACCAACTGGACCCGTTTCTCGCGCTCGGCACGGGTTGCCATGGTGGCCAGCCTGATCGGATTTTTCATCGGCAATGGCTTGATGGTGTTGATCGGTGCCTACGGCGCGATCGTCTATCAGCAGCCCGACGTGGTTGAAGTGTTGCTGCTGCAAGGTTTCGCCATGGCCGCGATGGCCATGCTGTTGCTGAATATCTGGAGCACCCAGGACAACACCATCTACAACTTTGCCGTCGCCGGCTGCAACCTGCTGCGCACCGGCCGACGCAAAACCGTGACCCTGGCCGGCGCGGTGATCGGCACCCTGCTCGCCCTGCTGGGCATGTACGACATGCTGGTGCCGTACCTGATTCTGCTGGGCACGGTGATTCCGCCGATTGGCGGAGTGATCATGGCCGACTTTTTCTTCCGCTGGCGCGGGCGTTATCCGCGTCTGGCCGACGCACGGCTGCCGGCGTTCAACTGGCCGGGGCTGGGGGCTTACGCGGTCGGTACGCTCGCTGCGTTCCACTCGCCGTGGGTCGCGCCGCTGGTAGGGATTGCCGCCGCCGCGCTAACGTATGTCATCGTCACCGGCCTGCTCGGCGCCCGTCGCGCCAGTGCGCCACTACCAGACCTATAAGAAGGATTCGCCTGATGCACATCATCAACGCCCGACTGCGCAACCAGGAAGGTTTGCACGAATTGCACCTGGAAGACGGTCTGATCCGCAGCATCGGTCGCCAGACCGAAGCCCCGACCCTCAACCCCGGCGACCTCGACGCCGGCGGCAATCTGGTGGTGCCGCCCTTCGTCGAGCCGCACATCCACCTCGACGCCACGCTGACCGCTGGCGAGCCGCGCTGGAACATGAGCGGCACGCTGTTCGAGGGCATCGAGTGCTGGGGTGAGCGCAAAGTCACCATCACCGAAGAAGACACCAAGACCCGCGCCAAAAAGACCATCCAGGCCTTGGCCGCCCACGGCATCCAGCACGTGCGCACCCACGTCGACGTCACTGATCCGCAACTCACCGCACTCAAGGCGATGCTCGAAGTCCGCGAAGAATCCCGGCAGCTGATCGACCTGCAAATCGTCGCGTTCCCGCAGGAAGGCATCGAGTCGTACCGCAACGGTCGCGAGCTGATGGAAGAAGCAATTCGCATGGGTGCCGATGTGGTCGGCGGCATTCCGCATTTCGAGTACACCCGTGATCAGGGCGTCAGTTCGGTGAAGTTTCTGATGGATCTGGCCGAGCGCACCGGCTGCCTGGTTGACGTGCACTGCGACGAGACCGACGACCCGCACTCGCGCTTTCTTGAGGTGCTCGCCGAAGAGGCGCGCAGCCGCGACATGGGTGCGCGGGTCACCGCCAGCCACACCACGGCAATGGGTTCTTACGACAACGCTTACTGCGCCAAACTGTTCCGCCTGCTCGGGCATTCCGGGATCAGTTTCGTCTCGTGCCCGACCGAAAGCATTCACCTGCAGGGACGTTTCGACAACTTCCCGAAACGCCGTGGCGTGACCCGCGTGAATGAATTGCTTGAAGCCGGGATGAACGTTTGTTTTGGCCAGGATTCGATCGTCGATCCGTGGTATCCGCTGGGCAACGGCAACATCCTGCGCGTGCTCGAAGCCGGGTTGCACATCTGCCACATGCTCGGTTATCGCAACCTGCAGAACGCGCTGGACCTTGTCACCGACAACAGCGCCAAGGCCATGCACCTGGGTGAGCGTTATGGTCTGGAACAGGGGCGTCCGGCGAACTTGCTGATTCTGTCGGCGGACAGCGATTACGAGGTTATTCGCAGCCAGGGCCTGCCGCTGTATTCGATTCGTGGCGGCAAGGTGTTGATGCAGCGCACGATGCCTTTGGTGGAGTTCGTCTAAGGTAATCAGATCGGCGTCGCGGTGACGTCGATTTCCCCCACCTCGATGGACGCTTTTTCATGCTGAAGTTCGTGCGTAGTTGATCAACCGCCATCCTCATTGGCTTGAGGATTTCTCCATGAACCACAAACCTTCGCCCATGGCCACGCTGTACCACGAAGGCCGTCATATCTTTACCGAACTTGTACCCGATGGCGGCGCTCGTCTCGATGCGCTGTTTCACACCGTGCCCGCGTTGGGCGAGTTGGCGGTCGGTGTGGTTTACGGGCATTTGCATGCGCGCCCCGGCCTCGACCCGCGTTTGCGTGAAGCAGTATCGTTTGCCGCCATCGTCGCCTCGGGGATGGTCGGTCCGCCGCTGAGTGTGCACCTCAAGACGGGACTGGCCTCGGGGCTGGCGCCCGGTGAAATGACCGAAGTGTTATTGCAGGCCTCGGCATTTGCCGGTTTTCCTCGGGCGGTCAGCGCAGCGGAGCAACTCAACCGGCTGTTCGACGAAGCCGGCCTGACCTCACCGCCCCCACCGACACCCCGTGAAGTCGCACAGGCCTTCTGTGAACAAGTGCGCGCCGGGCATGCACCGATTCCTGTGAGTGGCGCGGTAAAGCGCCAGTTGAAACATGCGCAAAGGCTGGCGCTACTGGCTAGGTCGGCGCACACGGTAATTGCTGAATGTTTCGAGGATGAGCTTTCGCCAAGTGCACTGCTCTGGCTGGCGGTGCAGGGTGATCAAGTGGTGTCGGTGACGCTGTTCAAGGCTCATTGACAGGGTCGCTCTGCGGGCCTCATCGCTGGCAAGCCAGGCTCCCACAGGGTTTTGTGGGGAAACATTATTCGTGTCCACCTGAATCCAATGTGGGCGCCTGGCTTGCCAGCGATGACGATTCAGAACTCAGCCCATCGACCGCGCCGCACCGAACAAGCTGACCCGCACCAACTCTCCGTCGATTTCTTCGAGCAAAATCGGCGCGGTGCCGCCGGGCATGACGACGTGCACCCCCCCACTCGCCACCCAACCCACCGCCCATGCGGCACACGCCACCGCGCTGGCGCTGGTGCCGGAGGACGCCGTCGGCCCTTCGCCACGCTCGAATACTCGGGCAACGATGTGCTGCGCTGACTCAAGCGCGGCCCATTGCAGATTGACGCCCGCCGGGCATGGCAATCCGGCGCCCGTCGGCATGGCATAGGCGATCCGGGTCAGGCCTTCAGCCCAGGGCGATTCGCGCATTTGTGAGTTGCTCGGCAGCTCGGCGACGTCGCTCAACAACGTCACACAATGCGGGTTGCCGATGCGCACAAACTGGCTGTGCTGCCAAGCGGGATCGAGCTGCGCCAAGGGTGTTACGTGGCTCACCTCATGATCATTGAACTCGCGGCTTTCAACATCTTGAGCGGCCACCGCTGAAGGCCCGAAACCCGGTTGACCGAGGTCGAGCCAGAAGCCGTTGACGCCTTCGACTGCGGCTGGTTTCACCGAAGTTTCCACGACGTCACCCTTGTCGTGATGCACCCTCAGCAATGCGCCTTGCGCCGGCATCAGCCCCTGCTCCAGCAACGACTGGGAAAAAATCGTCAGGCCATTGCCGCTGCGTTCGGCCAAGGTGCCGTCGGTGTTGACGATGAGCACATCGAACGGCGGCGCTGCCTGGAACGGGCCGATCAACAGGCCGTCGCTGCGGTGGGATTTGCTCCCCGCCGGACGCTGGCCCTCGGGCCAGTCGCAGCACAGCGCGATGACTGCGTGGCTCCATGCCGGTCTCGACACAGCACACCGCGCGGCATCGTTCGGCAGATCGATCCCCGCCTCGCGAAGCCTCTGCGGCGAAACCACTCCGTAAATATTGCCCCGCGCATCGTAGAACTGCGTCATCACCGGCCTCACTCACCTTGTCGAAGTCATCACTGTAAACCGCGATCCCCTGTAGGAGTGAGCCTGCTCGCGAAAGCGGTTTGTCAGCCGCCATATTCGTTGCCTGAACCACCGCAATCGCGGGCAAGCCCGCTCCCACAGGGTTCTGCACAGAACGGGCATTTGTGAACACCGGTCATCCGATGTGGGAGCGAGCTTGCTCGCGAAAGCGGCGTGTCAGTCGCCATATTCATCGCCTGAACCACCGCAATCGCGGGCAAGCCCGCTGCCACAGGTTAGGATGTCGGTTGCCCTGCCCCGAGACTTGCGATCGAACCTCGACGCGCTATCACTGTCATTCGGGGACGCGACGTTTTTTGCCAAGGATCGATATGACCAGCCTCAACCCCCAAGACACTTTCGTCCCCGGACGCCTGCAACAGATGTCCACACGCATCGCTTTTTTCATCGCCGGCCTCGGCATTGCCGCGTGGGCGCCGCTGGTGCCGTACGCCAAGGCCCGCGCCGGACTCGATGAAGGTACGCTGGGCCTTCTGCTGCTGTGCCTGGGGGTCGGTTCGATTCTGGCGATGCCGCTGGCGGGGATTCTCGCCACGCGCTTCGGCTGCCGCAAAGTCGCCACCGGCGGCACCCTGCTGATTTGCGCGGCGCTGCCATTGCTGGCGACGGTGTCGTCGATACCGGCGCTGATCGCCACGCTGTTCATGTTCGGCGCCGGGTTGGGCACGGTGGATTCGACCGTCAACCTGCAAGCGGTGATCGTCGAGCGGGCCAGCGGCAAAAATATGATGTCGGGGTTTCATGGCCTGTTCAGCCTCGGCGGGATTGTCGGCGCGGCAGGCGTCAGCGCCCTGCTCGGCCTCGGCCTGACGCCACTGGCGGCAATGCTGGTAGTGGTGGCGTTGTTGATCGGTGCGCTGTTCAAAGCGGTGCCGCACATGCTGCCGTACGGCAGTGAAAGCTCGGGACCGGCGTTCGCCATTCCCCACGGCATCGTGCTGTTCATCGGCGGGATGTGCTTCATCGTGTTCCTCACCGAAGGCGCGGCGCTGGACTGGAGCGCGGTGTTCCTTGCGCAGGAACGCGGGATCGACACGGCGTATGCGGGCTTGGGTTACGCCGCATTTGCCCTGACCATGACGGCGGGACGCTTGATGGGTGACCGGATTGTGCGCAGTGTCGGCGCCACGCGGATCATTCTGTTCGGCGGGCTGTTGGCGGCGGCCGGGCTGTTTCTGGCAACCTTCGCCCCGAGCTGGGAAGCCGCGCTGCTGGGGTATGCGCTGGTCGGCGCCGGTTGTTCGAACATTGTGCCGGTGCTGTACACGGCGGTGGGCAAGCAGACCGTGATGCCGGAAAGCATCGCGGTGCCGGCGATCACCACGCTGGGTTACGCGGGAATACTGGCGGGGCCGGCGGTGATCGGTTTTGTCGCGCATGCCAGCAGTTTGAGTTTTGCGTTCGGGTTGATGGCGGTGCTGTTGGTAGCAGTCGCCATCGGCGGGAAGGTGTTGAAAGTCTGAAGCAAAAAGATCGCAGCCTGCGGCAGCTCCTACATTGGAATGCGTTTCCTGTAGGAGCTGCCGCAGGCTGCGATCTTTTGCCTTTAAGCTTTAAAACCCGACGCTGGCCTGCACAAAGAATGTGCGCGGCGCACCGACATACATCCCCGAATTGTTGTCGCTGGAACGGGTGAAATACTGCTTGTCGAAGATGTTTTTCACCCCGGCGCCGAGCTTCAGGTTCGACACCTGCGGCCCGAAGTCATACCCGCCGCGTACGTTCCAGGTCACGTAACCCGGGATGTCACCGTACTGCCCGTCGGCCGTGCCTTCGGTGATGTAATTGCCGTTGAAGCTGCCATCGGCGTTGACCCCGGTGCCCGGCGAGCGCTGTTTCGATTGGGCGAAACCGTCGATGTTGTAGGTCCAGCGATTGACGTCGTAGCGCAAGCCCACGGTCGCCACCTGCCGCGAATAGAACGGCAGATCACGGCCCTTGAAGCCCGGAATCTCGCCTTCGTAGGTGGCGCGGGTGTAGGTGAAACCGGCGTTGGCGGTCAGACCGTCGAGACGCGGATCAAGCGCCGCCATGTCGTAGTGCACCGAGGCTTCGATGCCCTGGTGCTTGGTCGCGCCGAGGTTGGTCCAGCCGACATCGTTGCTGATGTATTGCAGTTCGTCATCGAAGTCGATGTAGAACAACGTCACTTCCCCGCCCCACACGTCATCGTTGTAGCGCGTACCGATCTCGTAGGTCTTGGCTTTTTCCGGCTCCAGGCCGTTGGCGGTCTGGTCACCCGAGCCGCCCTGGCCGAGCTGGAAATACTGCAGGCTGCCGAACGAGGTTTCGTAGTTGGCGAACAGTTTCCACGCGTCCGACAGGTGATACATCACGCTCAGCGCTGGCAGCGGTTCGTTGCTTTCGATGCTGCGGTTCTTCTCTGGCACCCTTTTGCCTGCTGTGTCGAGCACGGCGCGGTCATGCCAGTCGGTGCTGATGTGTTCGAAGCGAACGCCGGGGGTGATGGTCCAGTTGCCGACGTCGATCTTGTTGTCGACATACACCGAGTTGGCCTCGGTGCCACCGGTGCGATCCTGGAATACATGGCCGTCAGAGGTCGGTGTGACCACCGGCTGATTGTTGACCAGTGCCAGACGGCTCGACTGCTCGTGCATCGCCTCTTTCAGGTAGCGATAACCGACGCTGACTTCCTGCGTGGTCGGGCCGACGTCAAACACCCGCGACACACGCGGCTCGACACCCAGGGTGTAGTAGGAACGCGGGTACGAGCTGAGGGTTTTCTGGTCGCGGGCGGCGATGGTGCTGCCGCGAAAACTGTCGGTGTAATAAGTAAGGATTTCTGCCTGAGTGCGCTCGTCGATCTGGCGGATCCACTTGAACGACACGTCTTTGCGCCGACCGCTGAAGTTGTCGTAATCGCGCACCGAGTCGTACGGCTTGTCGTCGTACTGCTTCTGCGTCAGGCCGCCGGGCATGTCGGCGCTGGCGTCGTAGTAATGGAAGTTGAGGCTGAAATCGTCCTGATCGGTCGGCGCCCAATGGGTCTTGAGCAGCACGTCGTCAATGTCGTTACCGTTGTTGCGCTCGCGGTAACCGTTGCCGTTGACCCCGGAATACAACAGCGCTACGCCCATGCCGTTGTCGGCGGTGCCGCCGAGAAACGCCGTGTCGATGTGCTTCCAGCCGCCGTAACGGGTGGTCTCCAGCGTGGTGCCGATTTCCCCGGTGGCTTTTTCCGGGATGGCGCGGGTGACGAAGTTGATCACCCCGCCGACGTTTTGCGGGCCGTAACGCACGGAACCGGCGCCGCGTACCACGTCGATGCTGTCGAGGTTGCCCGAGGAGATCGGCGCCATCGACAGTTGTGGCTGGCCGTACGGAGCGAACGCGGCTGGCACGCCATCGATCAGCACCGTGGAGCGTGGCGACAGGCGCGAAGTCAGGCCACGCACGCCGACGTTCAGCGCAATGTCACTGCCGCCGGTGCCGTTGGAGTCCTGCACCTGCACGCCCGGCACACGCTTGAGCACGTCACTGACGTTCATCGCGCCCTGCTCGACCATGGCTTCGCGGCGGATCACCGTGCGTGCGCCCGGGTGGTTCTGCACCACCGCAGCGTCGGCGTCGCCGAGCCAGTCGCCGACCACTTTGATGTCGGTCACGCCCAGTTCCAGCGGGCCATTGCTGGCGGCAGTTGCGGCCGGAGCCAAAGTCACCGAGCCTTCGTTGATCTGATAGTCCAGGCCGCTGCCCTGGAGCAATTGGCGCAGCGCCTGCTCGGGGGAAAGGTTGCCGTCAATCGCCGGCGCCTGTTTGCCGGCGACCAGATCCGGGCTGAAAAACAATTGCAGCGAAGTTTGCTGGCCCAGTTCGCTCAGGGCCTGGCCCAGCGGCTGGGCGCGGATGTGAATGGCGTCGGCGGCATACGCCAGTGGCATGGCAGCGTTGACCGCCAGCGCCAGGGCCAGCGGCAACCAAGGTGATTTTTTGTTGTTGGCAGAGGTGTTTTTCACGTCGAACGTAGTCCTGTGGATCGCAAGAGTGCGCGTCTGTTAATGCAAACCAGTTGCAGTTGAACAGGAAGACGATGAACTCGAAAAAAACCTGAATTTTATTTTGAAATTATTTCCTGACTGCCATCGGCCAGGGTGCGAACGGCCACCGGCAGGATGCTCGGCAAGGCTTTGAGCAAGGCGTCGGTGTTGTCGGATTTGAACACGCTGGTCAGACGCAGACTGGCCACGGCCGGGTTGCTGACCGTCAGTGGCTTGTCGCGATAACGCGAAACTTCCGCCGCCACTTCGCTGAGGCTGGCGTTGTTGAACACCAGTTTGCCGCTGCGCCAGGCCGTCAGTTCGGCGGGATTGACCGCATATGCGGCGGCGACGCGACCCTCGGCATCGACATGGGTGCCGAGGCCCGCGGTCAGGTTGATGAATTGGTCGTCCGGCGCAGTGCGTCCCTGCACCTTGACCGTGCCCTGCTCCACCGCGACCCGGGTTTGCGTGACATCGCGGCGCACATCGAAACGCGTGCCGGTGACCGTGACCTTGCCGCTGCCGGCCTCGACCACGAACGGCCGCGCGGTGTCGTGCTGAACGCTGAACAGCGCCTCGCCTTCACTCAATTCGATGAGCCGCCGATCCTTCTCAAACCGCACCTGCAGACGGCTGCGGCTGTTCAGGTCGATCACCGATCCGTCCGGCAGCGCCACATGTTTGCGCTCACCCAGCGCCGTCGCGAACTCGGCGCTGTAGCCGTCCGGGTGATTCAGACCGCTGAACAGACCGAGGCCGAGCGCCACCGCCAGCACACTGGCCGCCACGGCATAACGCAGCAGCGGACGACGCTCGCGACGGGCCGGCGGGGTTTCGACGAGGGCCTTGAGGCGTGGCGCCGGCAGCAGATCGGCCGCCGTCCACAAGCCTTGCAGCAGCTGGAACTCGTCACGGTGTTGCGGATGCTGGTTCAGCCAAGTGTCGAAGCGCTGCTGTTCGTCGGCGCTGATCAGCGGTTCCTGCAGACGCACAAACCAGCGTGCCGCTTCATCGCGCACCGTTGTTTGCCCGCACGCGCAATCACGAGTATCCATCATGGAATGTCCTGTTTGGCTGGGGATTGAAAGCAGCGGCTCATGACTGCAAGCCGTCGAGACGGTCGCGCAGATGTCGCAGGGTGCGGATCATATACTTTTCGACCATGTTCCTCGACAGCCCCAGGCGTTCGGCGATTTCCGCCTGGGTCAGCCCTTCGATCTTCTGCCAGACGAAAATCTTCCGGCAGTTGAGCGGCAGTTCCTGCAGCGCCCGTTCGATGGAGTCGGCCAACTGGATCGCCTGCATGTAATGCTCCGGGTCGCCGGTGGACGACACACTGTGATCAATCGCCTGCGACTCCATGGCTTCCCGCCGATCCTCACGCCGATAACCGTCGACCGCAATATTGCGTGCGGTCTGGTGCAAATACGCCCGTGGCTGCTGCACCGCTGCCGAATCGGATTCGAGCACCCGCACAAAGGTGTCGTGCGCCAGATCCTCGGCCTGCGCACGATTGCGCAGACGCCGGGTCCAGGTGCCGATCAACTCTTCGTAATGCTCGAAAAAGCCGGGTCTGCGGGGCAGCATGGGGTTCATGACAGCGTGCTGGGGGAAAGAGGCGTGAATAGTAATGCTTCCTATTAAGCCCGGCAATTCATTCCTTGGAAACGCTCGATTCAAGGGTAATCGTCAGTAAAACCGCGCCTTCTCCCCCCTATTGTGTAAAATGCCGCCCGGGTGCCACCGCAACAACGCGGCAGGGCAGGTTTAATTCAGCGCAGGTCGGGCCGCCGCGCGGAGTTGCTGTGCCTATGAGCCACGATCCGTCACGCCTGCAGGCTGCCCGCCAGGAGTCGCCTTCTGCCCTGGCCTTTCTCTCGCGATTTTTCGCCGCCGAGTCCGCCGGTGGCCTGATTCTGATGGCCGCTGCCCTGGCCGCGCTGCTGGTCGCCAACTCGCCGTGGGCGGCCACGTACTTCTCGACCTTGCACATCAAAGTCGCCGGCCTGTCGATCGAGCATTGGGTGAATGATGGCCTGATGGCGATCTTCTTCATGCTGGTGGGCCTGGAGATCAAGCGCGAAATGCTCGCCGGTCAGTTGTCGACCTGGGGTCAGCGCGCCCTGCCGGGCTTCGCCGCGCTGGGCGGGATGCTGGTCCCGGCGCTGATCTACGTCGCGATCAACTGGGGCAATCCGCAGACCCTCAGCGGTTGGGCGATTCCCGCCGCCACCGACATTGCTTTTGCCTTGGGCGTGCTGTCGCTGCTGGGCAAACGGGTGCCCGTGTCGCTGAAAATCTTTCTCTCGGCGCTGGCCATCCTTGATGATCTGGGGGCGGTGGTGATCATCGCGATTTTCTACACCAGCGGCCTGTCGGTGAGCATGCTGCTGGCGTCGCTGGCCGTGATTGCACTGCTGGTGATCCTCAACCGCTGCGGTGTCAGAAAGCTTTGGCCGTACCTGTTCGCCGGCGCCTTCCTGTGGTTCTTCATGCTGCAATCGGGGATTCACGCGACCCTCGCCGGGGTGATTCTGGCCCTGTGCATTCCGCTGGGTAACCCGGAAGACGAGCACAATTCGCCACTGCTGTACCTCGAAGAAAAAATGCATCCGTGGGTGGCGTTCGCCGTGGTGCCGATTTTCGGCTTCGCCAATGCGGGCGTGTCGCTGACCGGCATTTCTCCGAGCAACCTGCTTGAGCCGGTACCGCTGGGCGTGGCGCTCGGGCTGTTGTTCGGCAAGCAGATCGGCATCCTCGGCCTCGGTGCCCTGGCGATTCGCAGCGGCCTGGCGCAACTGCCGCAAGGCGCGAGCTGGCTGCAACTGTACGGCGTCGCCCTGCTCTGCGGGATCGGCTTCACCATGAGCCTGTTCATTGGCGCACTGGCCTTCCCGGACGCGCCGCATCTGGTCGATTCGGTGAAGGTCGGCGTGTTGCTGGGTTCGATCCTGTCGGCGCTGCTGGCGGTGTTCGTGCTGATGAGTGCGGGTAAGGCGAAGGCTTCGAACTGACCTCAAGGTCTCATCGAAATAAAAAACAATGTGGGAGCGAGCCTGCTCGCGAAAGCGCTGGTTCAATCAACAGCTTCGCTGACTGAACTGACGCTATCGCGAGCAGGCTCACTCCCACAGTTTTTATAGCGGTGCTGCTCAGCCTTTTTCGTCGATCCCGGCCTGCAGAGTCTGGCTGTCCAGATTGCCGCTCAGGGTCACCGGACCGACTTTCAGATTGCCGTTATCGAACGACACCTTGGGTGCGTTCTCATCGGTTTTCTGCGGCAGGTCCAGTCCGGCTTTCACCCCATATTCACGGTTGACCAGATCGCTGCCAACGACCTTCGAAGCGCCCAGATCGACCTTGCCGTCCGTCGATGAAATCCGCGCGCCGGTCAGCTGCGTACCACCACCAACGTTCAACTTCACACCCTGATTGCCACTGATGCCGGACGCCTGCACCACGCTGTCCTTGTGCGCGTATTCGCCCTGCGCTTTCAGCGTTGGTTTGTAGTCAGTGCCGGCGAGTTTTTCCTTGTCGCTCGGTGGGTTTTTCTTCGCCGTCAGGCCCAGATCAACATCGACCTTGGCTTGGGTCGTCGAGTCCTGGCGGCTTTCGACGGTTAGATCTCCGGCGACCTTGCCGCTGACAGTGTTCGCATCGATCCGCGCGCCCGACAGCCGTGCATCGCCTGCGCTGTTGAGCACCACGCTGTCTGCCTTGATCTGGCTGTTCTGCTGGGTGGCGCCTTGCAGGTAATCGACGCCGACCTTGGCCCCGGCGTTGAAGCCGTGGTCACTGCTGGCCTTTTCATCGGCTGCGGCCGGGGTCTTGCTGCTCAGGTTGCCGCCGGCATTCAGCGCGACGTTCCAGTTGTTGCGGCTCTCGGTGGACTGCGCCGATTCCTGAACCAAACCGCCCTTCTGCGCATCGATGCTGACGTTCGGCGCGCTGACTTGCGTGCCTTGCAGGTGCACCGCGTCACCGCTCAAGGCGACGTTGCTCTGGCTGTTGAGCTGGCCACCGGTCAGGGTTTGCGAGTTTTCGTTGACCCGACCAATGTTGAAGTTACCGCTCAGATTACCGCCCTGATCGCGACTCTTCTCGCTGCTGGATTTGCTGCCGCCACCCTTCAAACCGCCGCCGAGATTGCTGCCAGTCGCGGTGTGGGTATCAACGGCCGCTTGCAGATCAAGCTTGCCGTCAGCGTGCAGATCGATAGCGCCGGCGCTGTCGATCTGCGTGCCTTGCTGAACCTGATTGCCGCCGCTGCTCAGTTGCACCGGGCCGTTGCCGCTGACGCTCGCCACATGGGCCTGAGTGTCAGTGGTCTGCTTGCCGGTGTGGTCTAGCTGGAAGCCAGCGCCGAGGTTGACGTTGGTGCCGTCGGTGCCCGGCAAGGTGCCGACCGTCAGCGAGCCGTTGCCGCGCAGGCTGGAGTCGCTGCTGCTTTGGCGGTCATTGGCCTGGTTCAGCGCCAGATCGCCGCCAGTCTTGATGCTCACACCGCCCTGCCCGCCGTCGAAACGGCTGCCGGCGAATTGCGCGTCACCGCCCACCTTGATGTTCACGCCTTGGCTGCCGGCAAAACCGCCGACCACTGCGGTGCTGCTGTCCTTGCTGCTGTAGCTGTTGCCACCCGCACCATTGCCTGCGACGTTCACGTCTTCGCCGGTCTTGGTGTAGACGCGCACGTCGACCTTGGCATCGACTGAGTTATCGCTGCTGCTGTGAGTGTTGCTCGCGGCATCGGCAACCATTTTGTCAGCGCTGATGTTGACCTTGCCGTTGCTCGCGCTGTACTGAGTGCCCTGGTCGTGCAGGGTGCCGGCGGTTTTCACCTCGACACTGCCGCCGTCGAAACGGCTGACCACGGCGGTGCTGTTGTGCTCGGTCTTGTCGGCGCTGGCGTGACCGATCGCCACGTCGAGGCCGACGTTCGGCTGGCCGAGATTGCTCAGGGCTTCCTTGTCCGGCACTTTGGCGTTGAGCACATCTTTGACCGCACCGGCAATCGGGCGGGCGATGTCCTTGTATTCGACGTTGGCGCCAATGTCCGCCGACCAGTTGCTCTGGTTGTGCGTACTGCTTTCGGTGTTGCTGGCGGCGCGGTTGTCGACCTCGTTGGCGGCGACGTTCAGGCCGTTGCCAGCCTTGACCTGCGCGCCTTCGGTCAGCAGCTTGTCGGCGTTGATGTTCAGGCTGCCGCTGCTTTGCACGTGGGTGGTTTGCGCGGTGGTTTTGCTGCTGCTGTCTTGCGTGGTGCTGTGGGCAAAATCGACGCCACTGCCAGCGCGGTCGAGGCCGCCGGTGTAGTAGAAACCGCCGCCGGTGCTGGAGGTGTCGGTCGAGGTTTTGTGGCTGTCCTGTTCGGCCAGCAACGACACATTCTTGCCGCCCAGCGTGGTATCGCCAGCAGTGGATTTGACTTCACCGCCCTTGATCGTCAGATCGCCGCCGGCCTTCACCTGCACGCTGCCGCCGCTGAGGCTCGAACCTTGCTGATTGACGTCGTTGCGCGTGACGGTCTGCTGCTTGTCTTCGTAGTGCACCCCGGCGCGGTATTGCTCCGGCGTTTGCTCTTTGGCGTAGGCATCGAAGCCACGGGTCTCGGTGGTCGAGCTGCTGTCGTGGCTGTTGTGCGTGGAATGCACGTTCACATCACCCGCTGCGTCCGCCGTCAGCGCGCCGCCAGCCTTGACCGTGGAGCCGGCCACTTCGATGTCCTTGGCGCTATTGAGCTTGAGGTTGCTGTCGGAAACCAGCTCGCTGCGCACCGTGGTGCTGTCCCTGGAGTTCTGCCGCGACTCGTCCTTGGTGATGCCGAAGAACTTGCTGTCCTTGTCGTGGTTGTTGCTGTGCGAAGTGTCCTGCACACCGTCGATCACCAGCGAACCCTGATCGCTGATCACGCTGGCCTCGGTGCCGCCACGCACCTGGCTGCCGCTGATGCGCACGTCGTCAGCCTTGACGATCAGTTTGCCGGCCGCGTTGATTTTGCTGCCCTGATGCCGGGTCTGGCCCTTGTCGGCATCACCGGTCTTGCCGAAGAATCCGCCGCCAACCAGGTCGCCGGAGTAACTGTTGTTATTGCTGCGACTGGTGCGGGTGGCCGTGGTGACGTCCACTTGCTTGCCCGCCAGTTTCACATCGCCGGCGCTGTTCAGTTCGGCACCTTCGGCACGCAGCAGCGCGGCGGTCTGCAGCGCGATATTGCCGCCCTTCAACTGGCTGCCGATGCTGCGCTGCTCTTCGCTGCTGTTGTTCCAGTCAGCCTTCCACAGATGCTTGCGATGGTTGCCCTGATCGGTCTGGGTGTGACTTTCGGTAGCTGCGGTCAGGCGCAGATCGCCGCCGCTCTGCACATCGAGGTTTTTTGCCGCTTCAACCTTGGCGGCTTTGAGTTCGGTGTCTTTGCCGGAGAACAATTTGGCGTCACGGCTGGCGACGATCTGGCTGCCGTGCTGGCGAGTTTCACTGTCGGTCTGGGTGCGGTCGTAGGTTTCCCAAGTGATGCCGATGGTGCTGTTGCTCCAGTTTTCGCGCTGTTCCTGGAGCTTGCGGCTTTCGACGGTGCTCAAGGTCAGGTTGCGCTTGGCATTGACGTTGACGTCGCGAGCACTGACATCGGTAGCGGCCAGCGTCAGGTCGTTGCCGCTGTGCAGGCCGACATTGCCCTGACTGCTGCGAATGCCGGCACGGGTCACTTCGAGGCTGTTGGGGCTGGCTTCACCGCTGACACTCAAGTCGCCAGCCGAACGGATCTGCACGCCGTCACGCCCGGCCACTTGCACCGCACCTACACGCACGCCCGCGCCTTCGGCGGTGCTGACGATGTTGATGCGCCCGGCCTGCATCGCGCCGAACAGGCTGGCGTCGATGCGTTGATCCTGGGTGTTGCCCGCCGGATCCACGGCTTTGACCTGACCGCTGGCGTAATCGACCTGATTGCGCCCGACGGTGAGGTTCAGTTGATCGCGGGCATCGATGCGGCCCTGGCTGTCGATACGCGGGGCGATCAAGTTGACCGAACCCTCGGCATTACGCAGGCCGCCACTCTGAATCTGCAACTGACCGCTGGCGTCGCGGGTGTTCAAGGCTTGCAGTTTGCCGTCGTTCAACTCCGGACGACCGACCAGCAGACTGGCGTTCGGCGTGTTGATGAAGCTGCCGCCGTTCACCGAGATGCCGTTGGGGTTGGCCAGCACATAATCGGCCGCGCGGCCGAAGATTTCCTGGGCGCCGTTGATCGCCGAAGGGTTGCGGCTGATCACCTCGTTGAGGATCACGCTCGCCGCCTGGCCCTGCAGTTGCGGGTTGGCCGCCAGCTGCCCGGCGAGCTGCGATTGCCCGGCCTGCAAGGCGTTGTTCAGCACCAGGCCCTGACGGTCGACGTTATAGTCGAGGAACTGGTTGTGCGACAGGCCGGAGCCGTTGGGCGCGACGATATTGACGATGGGCACGCCGCCCTGGGTCTGCAATTGCGCGGTGCCGCTGGGGCCAGGCGCGACCACCACACCGCCGGCGAGGGCGCTGGGCAGGTGCACGGCGAAGAACAGGCTGGCGATCGCCCAGCGCAATTTGCCCCGAGGAGAAAGATGGAATGCAAAGGTATGTGCTGGCATAAAAACGTCTCCATGTAAGTACGGCATCACGGCGCGCGATTTAGTCTTGGCCGTGGCTGTCGCGCTCAGATCCGACGGCTGTTGGTTCACTGCTTGATGAGTCTCGGTGGTGCTCATATCTGCAACCCCACGCGCATCAGCCAGGTCTCTGGCTCGTGCTGCAAACCGTTGGGGGTGTTGAGGGCGCGTTGGTAATCGACATCCACTTGCAGATTCTTCCAGCCCAGATTCAGCCCGACGCTGGCACCGCTCAGGCGTTGGCCCGGGGCACCCTGATCGGCCTTGAGCCAGCCGTTGTCCAGGCCCACACGCGGGGTGATCTGCAGCGGCCAATCGCTGCGCAGTGGCAGGCGCAAGGTGTTACGCCAGATCGCGCCGCTGGCACCGGATGCGCTGCTGACCCGATAACCGCGCACCGCCGAATCGTCGGTGCCGAGCAACTGTTCGATGGCCGGCAACGGGTCGGGGCTGTATTGCAGATTGAGCTGGCTCTGCCACTGCCACGCTTGCGCGCCGAACTGGCCATTGCGCCATTGGCTGATGCCCGCGCGGTACTTGCGAAACTGGGCTTTGGGCAGGTTGCTGACCGCGTGATTGGCGTCGTCATCGGCACCCAGCCAGCGCAAGCCTTTTGAGTAGGTGAAGTCGAGGTTCCACACCGCACGGTCGAGCCAGAACAGATTGAGCCCGGCTTCGGCCACAGTCAGGGTCGGGCTTTGAATGCCCAGGCGAACATTTTCCAGATAGCTGTCGACGTCTTTGTGCGCCAATTGCAGATTGGCGCTGAGCTGGCGGCTCTGGTCGCGCCACAACACGCGGTCGGCGCGCAGGCTCAGTTGATCGGTGATGCCGGTGCTGTACAAGGTCGCGCTAGGCAGTTTGAACGGCGCGCGATATTCGGCGTGGCTGGCGAACGCGCTGTAGGTCCAGTAGCCGTAGGGGATCGCGTAATACAGGCTGGCGTTGCGACTGTAGCGATCGCCCTGATTCAACGTATCGCTGGCGCTGAGGCTCAACAGATCGTTGAGTTGCAGCGGGCTGTCGAAGCTCAGGCTGACGGTATTGCGATCCCGCCCGGTGCTGGCGCTGCCGAGGTTGTCCATGCCCAGGCCCAACGCCCAGCGCGACTGCCCGGCCGTGCGCGAGCGCAGGATGATTCGCGACGCGCCGGGCTGGCTGCCGGGGGCGATGTCGGCGGTCAGGTCGATCGAGCGCAAGCGGTTCAATTGATCAAGGCCCTGCTCCAGATCGCGCAGGTTCAGTGGCTGGCCGAGCATGTGCGGGAATGCGCCGCCCAGCGAAACGGGCAGGCTCTGATCGGCCAGTTCGATGGACTCGATGTAGCCCTCGTCGATCATGATGTCCAGCGACTGCCCCGCCGCTGGCGCGCTCAACAGGTACGGGCGGCTGGCGATGTAGCCCTGCTCGACGTAGATCGCGGTGATGGTCGCCAGCAGATGGTTGATCTGGCCGACGCCCATGCACGGCGCCAGCAGCGGGTTGATCCGGGCGTTGAGCTTGGCGCTGTCGATCAGCGTGACGCCGCCGATACGCGTGCCGCTTAGCGGCCAGCAGCGTTCATCGGGGGTGACGGTTTGCGGGAGAGCTGGTGTGGCGGGCGCAGGACCGAACGCACCGCGCTCCAGTTGGCGCTTGCGTTGTTCCATCTGCAGTTGTTGCAGATCGCGCTGTTGCTGTTGCTGCTGGCGCAGCACTTCCTGGCCCGGCGCAACAGGATCAGCCGCTTGAATCGAGGAGGCACACACACTCAACACAAAGGCCGACAACAGCGGGCAAAGCGTGGAACGACGACGGAAAACAGCGCAAAGCGAATACGGCACGCAACATCCTTGCAATCATAAAGTAGCGTAATGCCACCTCATCAATGCGAGTGATAGTCAGAGCCTTCCTACACAAATGCAAGACGCTTCCTACAACGCTTACATTTCTTAAACATTTGATTTTACTGCGTTCAACGTCACCGCCTCAGGGGTTCCCCGAGGGCTTTCATCGAGTTCTCGAAGATTTGCCCCCGTATTACGGGCACTGTCGTTTGTCGAAACCGCTCCAAACCCCGAGGCCGGGTAAGCAACTGACGATCGGCACAAAAACATAATTGCCACAAAATATTACTTGCGTCATATTACGGCCGTAATAACAGCCCGTTTCCGCAGGTATTACGCCATGACCAGCATGCACCCCCTCGAGCCCGACCTGTCTGCCCCGGTCACCCCCGCCAAGCCACCACTGCGCAAACGCCTGCTGCTGACCGGCGCCGGCCTGATCGCGCTGGTGGTGGTCGGCATGTATGCCGCGCACTGGTGGGGCACCGGGCGTTTTCTGGAAGAGACCGACGATGCCTACATCGGTGGCGACGTCACGGTGATCGGGCCGAAGGTCGCCGGGTACATCGAAGAAGTGCTGGTCAGCGACAACCAATCGGTCAAGGCCGGCGACGTGCTGATCCGCCTCGACGCGCGCGACTATCGTGCCAATCTCGCCAAAGCCGAAGGCGCGGTTGCCGCCGAGGAGGCGCTGCTGGCCAACCTCGACGCCACCGAGCAATTGCAGCAAGCGGTGATCGGCCAGGCCCGCGCCGGCATCGATGCTGCCGGTGCTGAAACCGCCCGCTCGCGGGATGACAACACGCGCTACAAACGTCTGGTGAGCACCAATGCCGTGTCGGTGGAAAGTGCCCAACGCGCCGACGCCACCTTCAAGACCGCCCAGGCCCTGAGCGCCCGCGCCCAGGCCGAATTGCTCGCCGCCCAGCGCCAACTGGCGGTGATCGACACCCAGAAACAACAGGCCCGCGCTGCCCTGCAACAAGCCCGCGCCGAGCGTGATCTGGCGCAACTGAACCTCGGCTACACCGAACTGCGCGCACCGGTCGACGGCTTGATCGGCAACCGCCGCGCGCGGGTCGGCGCCTATGCCCAGGCCGGGTCGCAACAGTTGTCGGTGGTACCGGCCAGCGGTCTGTGGGTGGATGCCAATTTCAAGGAAGACCAACTGGCGCGGATGAAACCCGGGCAACGGGTGAGCATCCATGCCGACGTGCTCTCCGGCCAGGAATTCCATGGCCGCCTCGACAGCCTCGCCCCGGCCACCGGCTCGCAATTCAGTGTGCTGCCGCCAGAGAACGCTACTGGCAACTTCACCAAAATCGTCCAGCGGGTGCCGGTGCGAATCTTGCTCGATCCGGCCGACGGCGTGCTCGGGCATCTGCGGCCGGGGCTGTCGGTCACTGCTGAAGTCGACACCCGCGCGCCCGCTGAAACCAGCGCCGTGGCCGTCGCGCCATGAGCACCGCCATCACCGCCCCGGCGCAACCGTTCAACGCCGCCGACATGGCCACCGCGACCAAAGTGTTCGCCTTCGCCACGATGTGCATCGGCATGTTCATTGCGCTGCTGGACATCCAGATCGTCTCGGCGTCGTTGCGTGACATCGGCGGTGGGCTCTCGGCCGGCACCGACGAAACCGCGTGGGTGCAGACCAGTTATCTGATCGCCGAAATCATCGTGATCCCGTTGTCGGGCTGGCTGTCGCGGGTGTTCTCCACGCGCTGGCTGTTCTGCGCTTCGGCGATCGGCTTCACCCTGGCCAGTCTGCTTTGCGGCGTGACCTGGAACATCCAGAGCATGATCGCCTTTCGGGCGCTGCAAGGCTTTCTCGGCGGCTCGATGATCCCGCTGGTGTTCACCACCGCGTTCTTTTTCTTCAGCGGCAAACAGCGGGTGATTGCCGCAGCGACCATCGGAGCAGTGGCATCACTGGCGCCGACCCTGGGTCCGGTGATCGGCGGCTGGATTACTGACATTTCCTCGTGGCACTGGTTGTTCTACATCAACCTGGTGCCGGGGATTTTCGTCGCGGTGGCCGTGCCGATGCTGGTGAAGATCGACCAGCCGGAACTGGCGCTGCTCAAAGGCGCGGACTACCTGAGCATGGTGTTTCTCGCGCTGTTTCTCGGCTGCCTGGAATACACCCTCGAAGAAGGCCCACGCTGGAACTGGTTCAGCGATCAAACGATTCTGACCACGGCGTGGATCAGCGGTCTGGCGGGCCTGGCCTTCATCGGGCGCACCTTGAACGTGGCCAACCCGATCGTCGATCTGCGCGCGCTCAAGGATCGCAACTTTGCCCTGGGCTGTTTCTTTTCCTTTGTCACCGGGATCGGCCTGTTCGCAACGATTTACCTGACCCCGCTGTTCCTCGGACGGGTGCGTGGCTACAGCGCGCTGGACATTGGTCTGGCGGTTTTTTCCACCGGGGTGTTCCAGATCATGGCGATTCCGCTGTACGCCTTTCTCGCCAATCGCATGGATTTGCGCTGGATCATGATGATCGGCCTGGGCCTGTTTGCCGTGTCGATGTGGGAATTCAGTCCGATCACCCACGACTGGGGCGCCGGTCAATTGATGCTGCCGCAAGCGTTGCGCGGGATCGCTCAGCAACTGGCGGTGCCGCCGGCGGTGACGCTGACCTTGGGCGGCTTGGCACCGGCACGCTTGAAGCACGCTTCGGGGCTGTTCAACCTGATGCGCAATCTGGGTGGGGCGATCGGGATTGCCGGGTGCGCGACCATTCTCAATGACCGCACCAACCTGCACTTCACCCGCCTGGCCGAGCATTTGAACAGCAGCAACGAGGCGCTGAATCAGTGGCTGTCGCAGGTCGGTGGCAACCTGGCGACGCTGGGTCAGAGCGGTGATGTCGGCGTCACCGCCGGCCTGCGTCAGCTGTGGCTGCTGACCTACCGCGAGGCGCAGACCCAGACCTACGGCGACACCTTTTTGATGATCATGTTGTGCTTCATCATCGCCACGGCGATGGTGCCCTTGATGCGCAAGGTGCAACCACCGCCCGCGCCGAGTGCGGATGCGCATTGATCCAGACTTCCGAAACAACCGGCCCCTGTAGGAGCTGCCGCAGGCTGCGATCTTTTGATCTTGTTTTTAAAAATCAAAGTCAAAAGATCGCAGCCTTCGGCAGCTCCTACAGGGTTATGTGTTGCGGCTTAGAGCTGTGGGGTTTTGCGGAAGCCCACCGCCAGACGGTTCCAGCTGTTGATGGTGCTGATCGCCACGCTCAGGTCGACCATTTCCTTGGGCGTGAATTGCGCCGCGACGATGTCGTAGTCTTCGTCCGGGGCGTGGGTCAGGCTCAGTTGGGTCAACGATTCGGTCCACAGCAGCGCAGCACGCTCGCGCTCGGTGAAGAATGGCGCTTCACGCCAAGCGGTCACGGCGAACAGTCGACGCGGGGTTTCGCCGCCCTTGATCGCGTCAGCGGTGTGCATGTCGATGCAGAACGCACAGCCGTTGATCTGTGAAGCGCGCAGCTTGACCAGTTCGATCAGGGTCTTTTCCAGCGGCAGTTTCGAGACCGCAGTTTCCAGGGCGATCATCGCTTTCAGGGCGTCTGGAGAAGCGGTGTAGAAATCGGTACGAGCTTTCATGATTGAATTTCCGGGGCCAGTGAATGTGTGACTAAGGTAGTCCCGCCACTGCCCCGGACAAATAGCCAATCTCCCGGAAGACGAGTAGACCACCCGTCACACGCGATTGCGCAACCACTGCAGGAACCCGGTTTTCGCCACCACGGTCGGCACGTCCTGGGTCAGGGTCTGGGCCTTGTGCAGGCGATAATCGAGCAAGGCTTTCATCGCCTCGTTGATGTCGTGACGGGCATCCAGACACGGCTTCAGGTAAGTCTTCTCGATGCGATACAACGCGCAGAAGGTTTTCGCCGCGAAGGTCGCCGGCACCGACGAATCGGAGAGGATGCCGGCCTCGCCGATCACCTCCCCCGGCCCCATGCGCCCGGATTCAAACGGGCTGCCATGGCGGGTCAAGGTCACGCTGACCACACCCGATTCGATGATGAACAAATGATCGCTGACCTCCCCGGCCTCGAGAATCGTCTCGCCGGCACGGAAGGTTTGCAGGGTCATGTTCTGGCTGAAGGTGTCTTTCTCTTCCTGGCGCAGGGTGGAGAAAATCGGCGAACTGTCGAGCAGCGCCCGTGGCCGTGAGAGGTTGCCGGCGACGATCGGTTCGACACTCGACAACAGATTGACCCCGGATGCCTGCAGATGCCGGTAAGCCAGATCGAACAGCTGATTGCGCACCGAGCGCTTCTGATCCATCGACGAAACAAAACCGCTGATTTCATATTCCGCGCCGGCACTGCTGGAGCTTTTCAGCGCGACGCTTGGCGAGGGATTATCCAGCAGCGGACGGCAGCCCTGCATCGCCCGCTCCAGCGCATCGATCACCGTATTGGGCCGGGCATGCGGGCTGACCTGGACGCTGACGGCGACTCCGAACATGTTGCTCGGCCGGCTGAAGTTGATGATCTTCGCCTTGGCCGCCAGCGAGTTGGGAATCACCGCCATGCTGCCCTGACTGGTCTGCAGACGTGTGGCGCGCCAGTCGATATCGACGACCCGGCCTTCGGTGCCATCGATGGAGATCCAGTCATCGATCTGATAGGGCTTGGTGGTGTTGAGCACGATTCCGGAGAACACGTCGCTGAGGGTGCTCTGCAACGCCAGACCGACGATGATCGCCAAAGCCCCGGACGTCGCCAGCACACCTTTGACCGGCAGATCCAGCACATAGGCCAGGGCCGCGATAATCGCGATCAGGAAAATCACCGCACCGAGCAGATCCTGCAACAGTCGCCCGGTGTGGCCGACCCGCTGCATCATCACCGCGCCGATCAGCACGGTCAGGGTGCGCGCGCCGAACAGCCACCAACCGATCTGCAACCCGGTCGCCGCCAGATGCAGCGGCACGTTGTCGGCCCACGGCGCCGGCTCCATCGGGTTGAGGCCTTCGTTGAACAATACCGCACTGAACAAGGCGAAAATCAGCACCCGTACCAGCAATTTCCACTCGCTGCCACGGGAGCTGATCAGGCGCCACAGGCCCAGATCGAGGAGGATCAGGATCAACGCGCAAAACAACGGATGTTCGGTCAAAAAAGACAACATCAAAGCACTCCGACAGGGGCCAATCGCGAGAAGATCGCACAGATTGGGCAAGTGTAGGAGTAATTGATTTCAGAGATTGAACGCCGCCGCAAAAACACCCAAAAACCCCTGTAGGAGCTGCCGGAGGCTGCGATCTTTTGATCTTGATCCTTAAAAAATCAAATCAAAAGATCGCAGCCTCCGGCAGCTCCTACAGGGGATTGCGAGTGCTGTTGGTTACTTGCCGTTGGTCAGGGTGCTGTAGCTGGTCATCAGGTTGCGGTAGTCCGGGATGTGATTGGAAAACAGCGTGCCCAGGCCTTCGATGTCGTTGCGCCAGTCACGGTGCAGCTCGCAGGCCAGACCAAACCAGGTCATCAACTGAGCGCCGGCGCTGGACATGCGGTTCCACGCCGATTCGCGGGTCAGTTCATTGAAGGTGCCCGATGCATCGGTGACCACGAACACATCAAAGCCTTCTTCCAGCGCCGACAGTGCCGGGAACGCCACGCAGACTTCGGTCACCACGCCGGCGATGATCAGTTGCTTCTTGCCGGTGGCCTTGATTGCCTTGACGAAATCTTCGTTGTCCCAGGCGTTGATCTGGCCCGGGCGGGCAATGTACGGCGCGTCCGGGAACAGCACCTTGAGCTCAGGCACCAGCGGGCCATTGGGACCGGTTTCGAAACTGGTGGTCAGGATGGTCGGCAGCTTGAAGTACTTGGCCAGATCGGCCAGCGCCAGTACGTTATTCTTGAATTTGTCCGGGTCAATGTCACGCACCAGCGACAACAGGCCGGCCTGGTGATCGACCAGCAGAACAGCGGCGTTGTTTTTGTCCAGACGTTTGTATTGAGTGGTCATTGCAATAATCCTCGCGGGTTGTCAAAGCCGACCGCCGGTCGGCATGGATGAAACGATCAGCGCTGCGAATCCAGCACTTCGTGTTCGTTCGCGACTTGCTGAGCCTTGAGGTAACTCTCGATCAGCAACTGATAATGCGGCATGGCCTGGGCGTAGACGGCCGCCCACTGTTCGGCATCGGCACGGTTCCACGAGCCTTGCAGTTCGGACAGCGTCGCCATGATGTCGATCGGCACCACCCCGGCTTGGGCCAGACGGGCAATGGTCAGATCAGTGGCCAGTTTTGAGTGGTTGCCCGAGGCATCGACCACGGCAAACACTTTGTAGCCTTCATGCACCGCCGCAATCGACGGGAACGCCAGGCACACGCTGGTCAGGGTGCCGGCGATCACCAGGGTTTTCTTGCCGGTGGCTTTGACCGCCGCGTGAAACTCGGCGTTGTCCCAGGCATTGATTTCACCTTTGCGGGCCACGTATTGCGCATGCGGCGCGGCCTCGTGGATCTCCGGGATCAACGGCCCGTTCGGTCCCTGCGGCACCGAGGCAGTGGTGATTACCGGCATCTTCAGCAGGGTTGCCGCTTTGGCCAGCGCCACGGCATTGGCGCGCAGTTGCGGCACGTCCATGTCCTTGACGATCTGGAACAGGCCGCTCTGGTGGTCGATCAACAACATCGCGCTATCGTCGGGATCGATGGTCGGTTTGTGGCCATTGAAGTTCGCTGCATAGACAGTGCTCATGGGCGTTTCCTCTTTCTTTGGGCAACAGCCATCCCTGGCCTTCGAACCGGCCTACGCGTCCTGTGTAGAGCGGAGTGGTTGAACGTTAAGCGTGCATCTGGCCGAAGCGGCCAGACTGGAAGTCGGCGAACGCCTGGTGAATTTCCTGCTCGGTGTTCATCACGAACGGGCCATGGCCGACGATCGGTTCGTCGATCGGCTCGCCGCTGAGCAGCAACACCACCGCGTCCTGGCTTGCTTCAAGTGTCAGTTGCTGACCCTTGCGTTCGAACAGCGCCAACTGCCCTTCACCCACCGACTCCAGACCGTTGACCTGCACCGAGCCTTTCAACACCACCAGCGCGGTGTTACGGCCTTCGTGCAGATCGAGCGTCAGCAATTTGCCGGCATTCAGGCGCAGGTCCCATACGTCGATTGGTGTGAATGTGCGCGATGGGCCTGTGTGGCCATCGAACTCACCAGCGATCAGCCGCAGGTGACCGGCGTTGTCCTTAAGCGCGATGCTCGGGATGTCGCTGTCGAGAATGGTCTGGTAGCCCGGCGCGGCCATTTTGTCCTTGGCCGGCAGGTTGACCCACAACTGGACCATTTCCAGATTGCCGCCGGTTTTGGCGAAGTTATCCGAGTGAAACTCCTCATGCAGGATCCCGGAAGCGGCGGTCATCCATTGCACGTCGCCGGGGCCGATGACCCCGCCACTGCCAGTGGAATCGCGGTGCTGCACTTCGCCCTCATACACAATAGTCACGGTTTCGAAACCACGGTGCGGATGCTGACCAACGCCACGTCGCTCGGTGGTCGGGGTGAATTGCGCCGGGCCGGCGTGATCGAGCAACAGGAACGGGCTGATGTGTTTGCCCAGGTTGTCGTAGGAAAACAGCGTGCGAACCGGGAACCCATCGCCGACCCAATGGCCGCGCGGGCTGGTGTAGATACCGATGATGTTTTTCATGGTTGTCTCCAAAGGGGTGAGTGATGCGATGGATTAAGCTTAAATCCGCATCCATTAATGCACTAGACTGCAAAAATCAGCCTTAGCGTTCTATCTGGAGAACGATGATGGAAGACCTCAACACCCTCTACTACTTCACTCAAGTGGTGGAACATCACGGTTTCGCCGCCGCCGGGCGGGCGCTGGACATGCCCAAGTCGAAACTCAGCCGACGCATTTCCGAACTCGAAGAACGCCTCGGCGTGCGCCTGCTGCACCGTACCAGCCGGCACTGTTCGCTGACCGAAATCGGCCAGGCGTATTACCAGCGCTGCCTGGCAATGCGCGTCGAAGCCGAAAGCGCTGCCGAGCTGATCGAACGCAACCGCTCCGAGCCGCAAGGTCTGGTGCGCCTCAGTTGCCCGACGGCGCTGCTCAATTCCTGGGTCGGCCCGATGCTCACCCGCTACATGCTCAAGTACCCCTTGGTCGAGTTGTTCATCGAGAGCACCAACCGGCGGGTCGATCTGTTGCACGAAGGTTTCGACATCGCGTTGCGGGTGCGTTTTCCACCGTTGGAAAACACCGACATGGTGATGAAGGTACTGGGCAACAGCACCCAGTCGGTGGTCGGCAGCCCGATGTTTGTCGAGCACCTGTCGTCACCGCCCTCGCCCGCCGATCTTAACGGCCTGCCGAGCCTGCATTGGGGGGCGGCGCAGCGCGAGTACCAATGGGAGCTGCTCGGGCCGAATGACAATAGCGCGGTGATCCGGCACTCGCCGCGCCTGGTCACCGATGACTTGATCGCCCTGCGTCAGGCAGTCATCGCCGGGGTCGGCGTGGCGCACCTGCCGAGCGTTGT
This sequence comes from Pseudomonas sp. B21-051, assembly GCF_024748795.1. Taxonomy (NCBI): domain Bacteria; kingdom Pseudomonadati; phylum Pseudomonadota; class Gammaproteobacteria; order Pseudomonadales; family Pseudomonadaceae; genus Pseudomonas; species Pseudomonas sp. B21-051. The sequence continues at coordinate 2,155,601 of NZ_CP087166.1, read as the reverse complement.
GGTGCGTGAGGACATCGCCGCCGGGCGTGTGGTGGAACTGGTGCCGGGCTGGGCGCCGAAATGCGGGATCGTGCATGCGATCTTCCCCTCGCGCCGGGGGCTGTTGCCGTCGGTGCGCACGTTGATTGATTTTCTTGGGGAGGAGTTTGCGCACAGTGATATTGCTTGAATCAGCGGCGCGGCCATCGCGAGCAGGCTCACCCCGACAGGTTCGGCATCACCCACAAAACCCTGTAGGAGCTGCGGTACGCTGCGATCTGTTGATCCCGAAAAACAAGATCAACAGATCGCAGCGTACCGCAGCTCCTACAGGAGTGTTGCCGGCGGCGAAAGATTCATGACTTCTGCTCAACAGTGCTTTGCCCCACCAGCGGTTTTTCTCAAGGACACAGACGCGGATACTCCTGCCCATTCCCACTGCAACCCTGGAGTCATCAATGTCTGTTCCCGCTTTTGGTCTGGGTACGTTTCGCCTGCAAGGTCAGGTGGTCATCGATTCGGTGCGCACCGGCCTTGAACTTGGCTACCGCGCCATCGACACCGCGCAGATCTACGAGAACGAAGCCGAGGTCGGCGAGGCGATCGCCGCCAGCGGCATTGCTCGCGAAGAGCTGTTCATCACCAGCAAGATCTGGATCGCCAACTTCGCCAAGGATCGCTTGATCGACAGCCTCAAGGAAAGCCTGCAGAAGTTGCAGACCGATTACCTCGACCTGACGCTGATCCACTGGCCGTCGCCGGAAGATAAGGTGCCAGTCGCCGAATTCATGGGCGCGCTGCTCGAAGCCAAGCGTCTGGGCCTGACCCGGCAGATCGGGGTGTCCAACTTCACCATCGAGCTGATGCAGCAAGCCATCGCAGCGGTCGGCGCAGACAACATCGCCACCAACCAGATCGAGCTGCACCCGTACCTGCAAAACCGCAAAGTGGTCGAGTTCGCCCGCAGCCAGGGTATCCAGATCACCTCCTACATGACCCTGGCCTATGGCGAAGTGCTGAAGGATCCGGTGATTCAGCAGATCGCTGAACGTCTGCAAGCGACCCCGGCGCAGGTCACCCTGGCCTGGGCGATGCAGTCGGGTTACGCGGTGATTCCATCGTCGACCAAACGCGCCAACCTGCAAAGCAACCTCGGCGCCACCGCGCTGACCCTGAGCGAATCCGACATGGCGCTGATCGCCGGTCTGGAGCGCGGCCATCGTCTGACCAGCCCGAAAGGCATTGCGCCGCAGTGGGATTGACCGCTCAGTCCTGAAGCCGCTGCGCAAGGCCAAGCATGGCCGTGCGCAGCGCATCCACCGAGCGGTGGACAGACAGCGTTTCGGCGTCGCGGCACGCCTGTTCGAGATCGCTGCACGCCGCCGCTACCCGCGCGGCACCGACCATTTGTGCACCGCCCTTGATGTGATGCGCCAGTGTCCGCAACTCGTCCAGATCCTGGGGCTGGCGCGCCGCATCCAGCCGTTGCAGATCGTCGTGCAAACTGCGCAACACCTGTTCGCGCAGGCGTTGCATCACCGCGTGATTTTCTCCGGCCATCTGCTCCAGCGCGCTCAGGTCGATCTCGGTCAACGTCACTGCCGGGGTCGGCAGGTGATCGCTTTCGCTGTGACTGGCCGCCTGCAACGCCTGCTGCAGATCATGCAAGCGAATCGGCTTGAACAGGCAATCGTCCATGCCGGCCTCCAGGCAACGAGCCCGTTCTTCGACTTGCGCGTTGGCGGTAAACCCGAGGATCAGGCAACGCGCCCGGCCGCTCGCCGCCTCTTCGTCACGGATCGTCCGGGCGAGTTCGTAGCCGTTGCGCCGCGGCATGTTGCAGTCGGTGATCAGCACATCGAAGGCCTGGGCCCGCCAACGCTGCAGGCCCAACTCTCCGTCCTCGATGTCGACCGTGCGGTGGCCGAGCTCACTCAGCTGCCAGCACAATAGCAAGCGGTTGACCGGATGATCGTCCACCACCAGCACGCTCAATGAGCGCGCCGGCGTGTCCGCCACGGCGGGGCTTGCCGCCTCGGAGGCGAGCGCGGCCAACGGCAGCAATTGCAGATTTATCTCGACCCGCGTGCCATGCCCCAGCTCACTGTCGAGGCGCAGCGTTCCGCCCATCATTTCGCAGAGGTTGCGGCTGATCACCAATCCCAATCCCGAGCCGCTGCGCGCTGACTGGCCATGGTTACCGGCCTGAACAAACGGGCTGAACAGGTGGTTGCGGTCATCCTCACTGATGCCGATGCCACTGTCTTCAATCACTACTTTCACGGCCAACTGGCCGAGCGCTGTCCTGCTCACCGCCAGTTGCAGACTGACCTGACCGTGCTCGGTGAACTTGATCGCGTTGCTTAACAGGTTTGACAGCACTTGCTTGAAGCGTGTCGGGTCGAGCATCACGTCAACGTCGCTGTGCGCATCCAGTTCGACCTGCCACAGCAGGCGTTTCTCGCGCGCCAGCCCCTCGAATACCCGGCACACCGAGATCACCAGTTCCCGCAGATTGGCCCGCTCCGGTGCAAGGGACAGATGCCCGGACTCGATACGCGCAATGTCGAGAATATCGCCGATCAATCCCAGTAATTGCTGGCCGGCACCGGACGCGACCTCGATCGCCAATTTGTCGGTGACGCCCTCCTCGGCACGCTTGAGGGCCAGTTCGAGCATGCCGATCAGGGCGTTCATGGGGGTGCGGATTTCATGGCTCATGGTCGCCAGAAACGTGGTCTTGGCCCGATTGGCGTCGTCGGCGGCATCCTTGGCCTGCTGCAACTGCTGCAGCCACTGCTGACGCTGGCGCAACTGCCAGCGCTGAAAACCGATCCAGGCCAGGGCCAGCAACAGCAGCCCTGCCGCGCCGGCAAACGCCAGCAGGATTTCGCGGCGATGACGCTGCCAATAGCTCTCTTCCACGACCACGTCATGGCTCCAGCGCTCGACCAGTTCGTCCATCTGTTGTGGCGCGATGCTCAGCAGCGCCTTGTTCAGAATGGTGTGCAGCGCCGAATCCTGCGCTGCGGTCGCCAAGGCAATGCGCGCCGGTTGATCGCCAATGGTATTGGTGATGCGCAGGCGCTCGCGGTAATGGCGGGCGATCAGAAAACGCGCCACCAGCAGCGAGCTGACGGTCGCGTCGGCCTGCCCTTTGGCGATCAGTTCCATACCGTCGGCCGGGCTGCGCACCTCCACCAGACGGATCCCGGGCACCTGCTGCAGAATAAAGTCGCGTAATGGATGACCGCGATAAATCGCCAGGCGCTTGCCCGGCAGATCAATGAGGCTGCGCGGACTACCCGCGGTTGTCGCACTGACCAGCACAAATGGATTGTTCAGGTAGGCGCGGGTGAATTGCAGCTCGGCTTCACGTTCGCTGCTCGGGGTCACCACCGGCAGCACGTCGAGCTCACCGGCCTTGAGCTGTTCGATCTGGCGGTCCAGCGAACGCCCCCTAACCAACTCGAATTGCAGCCCGGTACGCTGACTGATCAGGTTGAGCAACTGCGCCGCCAGCCCGTTGAATCGCCCGTCGGCATCAAAAAACGTCAGCGGTGCGAAGTCCTCGATCACTCCAACCCGCACCACCGGATGTTGCTCCAGCCACTGCTGCTCGCCGGCACTGAGGCGCACCCGCGACTGCGCGGCCATGTGCGCGCGCCCCGCGCTCCAACGCTGCTCGATCAACTGACGACGCTCCATGGGAATCGCCGCCAGCGCCTTGTCGATGATGCGTTTGAGGCGCACGTCACTGCGTTGCAGGGCAAACCCAAAGGGGTTGGCATCCAGTCCGGACGGCCCGGCCAACTGCAGGTCATTGCGATAATTGGTGTTGATCAGGTAATTGGCACTGATGAGGTCGCCGAGATAGCCGTCATCGACGCCGAATGCCACCGCCCCCAGCGCGTCCATCGCCGAGGGATAGCGCTGCACGTTGGCCTCGGGATAGAACGCCTGCACGCTGGCCACGGGCAGATAATCCTCGACCATGGCGATGCGTCGGCCCGCCAGATCCGCGGGTAACGTTTCGTCGAGCCGGGTCACCAGCATCGGCTGATCTTCGGCGTAGGGGCGCGACAAAATGAAATCCGGATCGGCCAGCTCGAAATTGTTCGAGGTGCCCAGCAGATCAAGTTCGCCGCGCTTGAGTGCGCTCATCACTGCGTCGCGATTGGCGAAGCGTTGCACCTCGATCCGCACATCGAGCAGTTGCGCCAGCAGCTCGGCGTAATCGGCGGTGAGACCTTCCAGCTCCAGCCGATTGCGGGTGATTTCAAACGGTGGGTAATCGGCGCCGGAAATGCCCATGCGCAACCGTGGGTGCTGGCGCAGCCATTGGCGATCCTGCTCGTCGAGCGGAACCCGGATATTTTCCAGTGCCGCCTGGCTCAACAACTCCAGAGGCTGCGGCGGTTCACTGGCCCAGCAGGTGGCCGTGATGCTCAACCACAGCACACACCACCAGCGTCGCAGGTTCAATTTTCTACTCAGATCAAATCGTTGCGCTTGGCGAATTCGCGCAAGTACACCGCTGACTTTGAGTGCAGACCCAGCTTTTTTATCAAGCGGGTTTTGTAGGTGCTGACGGTCTTGTGGCTGAGGAACATTTCCGCGGCGATTTTCTTGTTGGGCTTGTCCAGAGCCAACTGCACGAGGATGTTCAGTTCTCGGTTGGAGAGCTCGTCGATCAGCTGTTTTTCGCTGCGGTGCGACGGTGTCGACACAAGGCCGTTATCAGGCAGTGCAGCAAAATAGGAGTAGCCCGACATCAGCGCCTGAACAGCCTTGTGCAGTTGCAGCAACTGGTTGGTTTTAGCCACATAACCCATGGCGCCGCTACGCAGACAGCGATCCTGATAGTGCAGCGGATCCTGAGAAGTAAAGATCAGCACTCTGCAGTCAGGGTCGGTGGCCTTGAGCCGCTCCAGCACCTCCAGTCCGCCGACTCCCGGCAACTTGAGATCAAGTACCACCAGTTTCGGCTTGTGCTCACGGTTCAGCGCCATGGCTTCGCTGGCGCTGGATGCTTCGTGAATCACCTTGAATCTTTCGGCTTCGAGGACGAGTTTCACGGCAGCCCTTACCACCGGATGATCGTCGACGATCAGCGCTGACTTCATGACCGCTCCCAGTGCAAAAACAGGACGATGGCGCCACCGGCATCAGCTGTTACTCACCGGGTTGGCTGCGCAAAGACTGTTACACGGGAAGCAAAGCGTATCTACCTGTCAGATCTGACAGTTGCGCGAAAGGGTAATCCGTGCTCAGGCCCGGCGCTGCACGGCTGGCGCCGGGTTCCAGGTGTTCGCCGCGCAAACCGGGGCGACGTCGACCCGCGCCATCAGGTGCTTGATCGCCGCCGCATTGGGCAAGGCGACATGGCTGATCTGCAGGTTTTCCTGAGCGAAGCCGGCGGGTGTCAGCGCCGGTGCCGTGGGTTCGTTATAGATCAGGACGTGGCGCACCTGCGGGTTGTTGAGGAAAAAACCCGGCAGGTCCAGCGATCCGGCCGCCAGCTCGGCGTTGATGACCACGGCGTCGAAGGGTTCACAGCCGTATTCCACCAGGGTCAGCAGCTCAAGCAGACTCTGTACCGGAGCAACCCGGAAGTATTCGAGGCCATTGAACAGGCGCTCGATTTTCATCCGGTGAAAATGCTGCGGATCGGCAATCAGGATGCGCAGGGATTTATTGATCATGCTCGATCTCGTAGAGGTGGACGGGTGCGCCAAGACTACGCAAGCCTCAGGAGCAGTTCTGTAGGACTTTTCCTAAAAAACCGGTCATTCATCCGCCCCTTGAGCCATGTCGAATGGCTGCCCGATGTGGTTGCGTTATTCCGTCGTACTCGGACTCCAGAACGCCTGCACCACCAGCGCTGAAGTCGAGATCCGCGCCACCAGTGCGTCCAGCTCGTCACCGTCCACCGAAGTCGTCGCCAACGTGGCTTCGATCTCGATTTCGTCGGCGCCGAAGGCGTGCACATCGACGTCGCTGGCCGGGTAGTTGCTGCGTTCCAGCTCGGCTTCGAGCAGGGCGAACACGGCTTTCTGCTGCGAGCGCCGGGCGATCACGTAAACGATGTTGGTCACTTCGGCCGAGACCACGTCCAGTGGCTGACGGTTGATGTTGTTGACGATCGGCCGCAGCAAGGTGTTGGCGGCCAGAATGAACAGCGTGCCGAGCACCGCTTCGGCCAGCAGGTCGGCACCGGCGCAGGCACCGACGGCGGCGGAAGTCCACAGAGTCGCGGCGGTGTTGAGGCCGCGCACGTTGCCCTCTTCGCGCATGATCACCCCGGCACCGAGAAAGCCGATGCCGGAGACCACGTAGGCGACCACCCGCACCGCGCCTTCAGCACCGCCGAGACGGTTGGCCATGTCGACGAAAATCGCCGCGCCGACCGCCACCAGCACGTTGGTGCGCAGGCCCGCCGTGCGTTGCCGGTACTGGCGCTCGAAACCGATCAGGCCACCGAGGATGAACGCGGCGCTGAGGCTGACCAGCGTATCGAGCAGTGAATCGAGGTTGAGATTGTTGATGGCTTGCATGATGAAGCTCCTTGAATAGATCACAGTCCCTTTGTCGGGCTTGCTGCCAATTCACTTGAAATAGCCGATCCCTGTAGGAGCTGCCGCAGGCTGCGATCTGTTGATCTTTGAAAGCAAGATCAACAGATCGCAGCCTGCGGCAGCTCCTACAGGGTGGCAGGTGAAGATTGCAGTCTGCTGTTATTGCCAGCCGAACCGGCGGATGTAGAAGCCTTTCACCGCCTGGGTCAGTGCCATGTACGCCAACAGAATCATCGGCAGGAACACGAAGTACAGCGACGGCAGCGCCTGCAGTTTGAAGTAGTTGGCGAGTGGCCCCATCGGCAGGAAGATCCCGACCGCCATGATGATTCCGGTCATCACCAGCAACGGCATGGCTGCACGGCTTTGCAGGAACGGAATCTTCGGCGTGCGGATCATGTGCACGATCAGCGTCTGGGTCAGCAGCCCCACCACGAACCATCCGGACTGGAACAGGGTCTGGTGGTCCGGGGTGTTGGCATCGAACACATACCACATCAAGGCGAACGTCAGGATGTCAAAGATCGAACTGATCGGGCCGAAGAACAGCATGAAGCGCCCGACATCAGCCGGCTGCCAGCGTTGCGGCTTCTTCAGCATCTCCTTGTCGACGTTGTCGAACGGAATCGCGATCTGCGAAATGTCGTAGAGCAGGTTCTGTACCAGCAGGTGCATCGGCAGCATCGGCAGGAACGGAATGAACGCACTGGCGACCAGCACCGAAAACACGTTGCCGAAGTTGGAGCTGGCGGTCATCTTGATGTACTTGAGCATGTTGGCGAAGGTGCGGCGCCCTTCGAGCACGCCCTCCTCCAGCACCATCAGGCTCTTTTCCAGGAGGATGATGTCGGCGGCTTCCTTGGCGATATCCACCGCACTGTCCACCGAGATCCCGATGTCGGCGGTGCGCAGCGCCGGGGCGTCGTTGATGCCGTCGCCCATGAAGCCGACCACATGCCCGTTGCCCTTGAGGATGCGCACGATGCGCTCCTTGTGCGACGGCGTCAGCTTGGCGAACACGTTGGTTTTTTCTACCGCCACGGCCAGCTCGGCGTCGCTCATGCGCTCGACATCGTTGCCCAGCAGCAAGCCCTGTTGCGCGAGACCGACTTCACGGCAAATCTTCGCGGTCACCAGTTCGTTGTCACCGGTCAGCACTTTGACCGCCACGCCGTGCTCGGCCAAAGCCTTGAGTGCCGGCGCAGTGCTTTCCTTCGGTGGATCAAGGAACGCCACGTAACCGATCAGCGTCAGTTCCTGTTCATCCGCCAGGCTGTAAGTGTCGCGACCTTCAGGCATCGAGCGGGCAGCCACCGCCACCACGCGCAAGCCTTCAGCGTTGAATGCTGCGGTGACCTGACGAATCCGGGTCAGCAATTCATCGCTCAAGGCTTCTTCGACGTCGCCGTGCTGCACGCGGGTGCACACCGCCAGCACCTCTTCCACCGCACCTTTGCAGATCAGCAGATGCGGTTCGCCACGCCCCTCCACCACCACCGACATGCGCCGGCGGTTGAAGTCGAACGGGATCTCATCGACCTTGCGAAATGCCGTGCCGACCTTCAGTTCACGATGGATTTCCACGTGTTCCAGCACCGCCACGTCGAGCAGGTTTTTCAGCCCGGTCTGGTAGTAGCTGTTGAGGTAGGCCTTTTCCAGCACGTCATCGGAGTCTTCACCCCAGACATCGACATTGCGCGCGAGGAAAATCTTGTCCTGGGTCAGGGTGCCGGTCTTGTCGGTGCACAGCACGTCCATGGCGCCGAAGTTCTGGATCGCGTCCAGACGCTTGACGATGACCTTTTTGCGCGACAGGAACACCGCACCTTTGGCCAGGGTCGAGGTGACGATCATCGGCAGCATTTCCGGGGTCAGACCCACGGCAATCGACAGCGCGAACAGCAACGCTTCGGTCCAGTCGCCCTTGGTGAATCCGTTGATGAACAGCACCAGCGGCGCCATGACGAACATGAAGCGGATCAGCAGCCAGCTGACTTTATTCACGCCCAGCTGGAACGAGGTCACCGCGCGGTCAGTCGCACCGACCCGCTGCGCCAGCGCACCGAAATAAGTGCTGTTGCCCGTGGTGAGAATCACCGCCACCGCCGTGCCGGACACCACGTTGGTGCCCATGAACAGGATGTTCTCCAGCTCCAGCGGATTACGCGTGTCGCGGTCGGCCTGACGGGCGAACTTTTCCACCGGCATCGATTCACCGGTCATCGCCGCCTGGCTGACGAACAGATCCTTGGCGCTGAGCACTCGGCAATCGGCGGGAATCATGTCGCCGGCGGACAGCACGATCAAGTCGCCCGGTACCAGTTGCTTGATCGGCAGTTCGATGCGCGGCTCGTCGCGGCGCATCACCGTGGCGGTGTTGCTGACCATCGCCTTGAGCGCGTCGGCGGCCTGGTTGGATTTGCTTTCCTGCCAGAAGCGCAGCAGCGTCGACAGCACCACCATGGAGAAAATCACCGTGGCGGCTTTCAGGTCTTCGGTCAGCCACGAGATCACCGCCAACAGGGTCAGCAGCAGGTTGAACGGGTTTTTGTAGCAGTGCCACAGGTGGATCCACCATGGCAGCGGCTGCTCGTGCTCGACTTCGTTGAGGCCGTACTGCGCACGCAGGGCGTCGACTTCAAAATCGGTCAGGCCGTCGGTGTGAGTACCCAGTGACGACAGCAGTTCACCGCTGTCGCGATGGGCCGCATCGACCAGGGTGTTGGCCAGGGTGGGCGGCACTTCACGGCTGACCGTGGTGTCGGTGATCGATTCCAGCAGCGCCAGACGGCGGAAGTGCCGGGCGATGTGGCGTGTGCGCAGGAAGCCTGCGAAAAATTCCTTGAGCGTAAGTTTCATGGCTGTTGCCCCTATGGTCAGCCGGGAAACCGTCGAGCAGGTACGACCATGCCTCGTGCGCCGGAAAAACCGGCACGGCAAGGCTTGGCGCGCCGGTCACAAAGGACAGGCGTGTCGATAGGTTTGCGATCGCGACCACACGGTCGAAATCACACACTTTCAGTGTCGATGAGAAGGACGTCGGGACATGGTCTCAACTGACCATGATCGGGATGCCGCTGCTCGCTTTACGGCGAGACAACGGCAGAGAAAGGCTGCGCGTTATCTTGCCGAGAATCTGCCGGTTACCGAGACCGGCCGACAACTGTCACTCGAACAAGTACCCACTGTGGGTCTCCGCTATTGATGAAAACGCGCGAAGCTTACGCCTCGATGATTTGAGAGTAAACCCGTGTAAGGAGGTGTGTCGGGGAATATCGGGGATGTTCAGGAAGGGTTCAGGATTCAGATTTCAGGGTGTTTTTGACGGCCCCTTCGCGAGCAGGCTCGCTCCCACAGGGGGATCTTCATTGAACACAGATTTTGTGGTCAACAGAGAGCCAATGTGGGAGCGAGCCTGCTCGCGAAGGCGGAGTATCAGGCAAAGCAGATTCAGCTGGCAGTCGCCAACAGCAGATCCGCCATCGATCGATGCCCACGATGCTTGCCATGCTCATACAACGATCCGGCAATCTCGTCGGCACGCACCGGCAACACCGACAGCAACGTATCACTCAGGCCATGGCTGGCCTGGCAGAAGCCCTGCATGTACAAGCCGGCCTTGCAGCGCTCGTCGGTGATCAGTTTGTAGTTGCGATCGACCTCGAAATCGCCGAGGTATTCTTCCAGTGGCGCCAGCAGTTTGCGGTGCATCTGCCGCTCATAACCGGTGGCCAGGACCACGGCGTCATAGATACGCACGGTGACTTCGCCGGTGGCGTTGTTGCGCACCGCCAGTTCGATGCCGCGCTCGGTGGCGGTGGCGCTCTCGACGGTGGTCAGGGTACGGAACGCATGACGGGCGATGCCCGAGACTTTCTGCCGATAGAAGATGCCGTAGATGCGTTCGATCAGATCAATGTCGACCACCGAGTAGTTGGTGTTGTGGTACTCGTTGACCAGGCGCTCACGCTCGGCGCTGTTTTGCTGGAACACCAGATCGGTGAATTCCGGCGAGAACACTTCGTTGACGAACGGGCTGTCGTCCGCAGGCTTGAGGGCCGAGCCGCGCAGGATCATGTCGACCTGCACCGACGGGAACGAATCGTTCAGATCGATGAAGGCTTCCGCCGCGCTCTGCCCGCCGCCGATGATCGCGATGCTCATCGGTTGGTTGTTCACACACGGCTGTTTGGCCATCTGCGACAGGTACTGCGAGTGGTGGAACACGCGGCTGTCACCCTTCAGCGCCTTGAACGCCTCCGGAATACGCGGTGTGCCGCCGGCGCTGACCACCACCGAACGCGCAGTGCGCACCAACTGCTGGCCTTCGCTGTCGCGAGAAATCACGCGCAGCGCCTCAACCTGATGGTTGTGCAGCACCGGTTCGATGGTCAGTACTTCTTCGCCGTAACGGCTCTGCTCGGTGAACTGCCCGGCAACCCAGCGCAGGTAGTCGTTGTACTCCATGCGGCACGGGTAGAAGGTGCCAAGGTTGATGAAGTCCACCAGACGGCCGTGGGCCTTCAGGTAATTGACGAACGAGTACGGGCTGGTCGGGTTGCGCAGGGTTACCAGATCCTTGAGGAAGGAAATCTGCAACTCGCTTTGGGTCGACAGGGTGTTGCCGTGCCAGCTGTAGTTGGCCTGCTTGTCGAGGAACAGCACATCCAGCTCGCCGTGGGTCGGGCCGCGCTCTTGCAGAGCGATGGCCAGCGCCAGGTTGGAAGGGCCGAAACCGACGCCGATCAGGTCGTGAACGATGGGCGATGCAATTGCCTGAGTCATTTCCAGTGTCCTCTGGATGAACCCCTCAACACGGGGATAAAGCCTGGGTGGCCTGACCGGCCTGAAACAGGTCAGCAGGTCGTCTGTTGAGTAGGAACGAGGACGATGAAAGGAAATTTAACCAGCAAGGATCAATGGACGTCCCATTGTTTGATCCGCAACCGGCAATGCTTCATGGCATTGACGATGTGTTTTTCCACCAACGCCTTGGAGATCCCGAGGGTCGCGGCAATTTCGGGGTGGGAAAGACCTTCGATCTTGCGCAACAAAAAGCTGTCGCGGCACAACGGCGGCAACTCCGCCAGCGCACGCTGGAGCATTTCCAGACGCTGGCCGTGATCGAGGGTGCCATGGGGCGACGGGGTGAAATAGCGCTCTTCGCTGTCGAGCACATCAAGCGACTCGACCTGACGCAGGGCATTGCGCCGATGATCATCGATGACCAGGTTCAGGGCGGTGCGATAGAGAAACGCCCGGGGTTGCTCGATGGGCGTGTCGCTGGAGCGCTCCAGCACTCGCAGATAAGCGTCATGCACCACATCTTCGGCGACCTGACGGTTGCCCAGCCTGGCGTTCAGGAAACACACCAGCTCCCGATAGTAGTTTTCCAACATGACTCCCGACCGCCTCGATGCAGTTCCTGTCCTTGAGCACACTGACCCCGCCGCCCGCAATCCGCAGTAGCAAGATGGTGGCAACTTGAGGTGCGTAATTTATAGTAATTCTCATATAGATTTAAAGAGCTGTTTCCACATCCAGGCCAAATAGTCCTCTGCGGCTACCTGTTACTTGATGTGTGCGCACTTAAATTCCCTTGCGCATTCATCGTTTACAGGACAGCTCCCCGTATCTGTCGCGCCTTGCGACAGCGTTCAACCCCCGCGCAATGCGCCACCGCTGTTGAACGACGGGCCGAACCTACTGGCCGGATCCCTGCATGAAACGTCCCCGCTCCGCCCGACGCGCCCTGTTCGCCGCCCTTTTTCTGATTCCCGTGATCGCCGTTGCCGCGTGGCAGGTTTTGCCACCCGGGCGGGACGCCCACGCCACCGTTCAGGTGACCCGAAGCAATATCGAAAACAGCGTGACCGCACTGGGCACTTTGCAGCCGCGGCGCTATGTGGATGTCGGGGCGCAGGCTTCCGGGCAGATCCAGAAGATCCATGTCGAGGCTGGCGATACGGTCAAGGAAGGCCAGTTGCTGGTGGAGATCGACCCCTCAACGCAAAAGGCCAAACTCGATGCCGGGCGTTTCTCGATCGAAAACCTCAAGGCGCAACTGCAGGAGCAGCGCGCCCAGCACGATCTCGCACAGCAGAAATATCAGCGCCAGCAGAAGCTCGCCGCCGGTGGCGCTACCCGCGAAGAAGATGTACAGACCGCACACGCCGAAGTTCGCGCGACCCAGGCGCGCATCGACATGTTCCAGGCGCAGATCCGCCAGGCCCAGGCAAGCCTGCGCAGTGACGAGGCCGAGCTCGGCTACACACGCATTTATGCACCGATGAGTGGCACCGTGGTGGCGGTGGGCGCGCGGGAAGGCCAGACACTCAACGCGCAGCAACAGACACCGTTGATCCTGCGTATCGCGCGGCTATCGCCAATGACGGTCTGGGCCGAGGTTTCCGAAGCGGACATTGGCCACGTCAAACCTGGCATGACCGCCTACTTCACCACCCTCAGTGGTGGCAGCCGACGCTGGAACAGCACTGTGCGGCAAATTCTGCCGGTGCCGCCGCGCCCCCTTGAACAGAATCAGGGCGGCAGTCCCACCAGCGGTCGCAGCGGCAGCGAACGGGTGGTGCTGTACACCGTGCTGCTCGATGTCGACAACGCTGACAACAGCCTGATGACCGATATGACTGCGCAGGTGTTCTTTGTCGCGCAACAGGCCAGGGACACCCTGACCGTGCCTAGCGCCGCCCTGCAACCAGGCACGCGTGCGCAGTGGCAACGGGCAAAGGTCGTTGCCGCCAACGGCGAAGTCCAGTCCCGCGATGTGCGAACCGGCATCAGCGATCGGCTACGCACGCAAGTGCTCGAAGGTCTGGTCGAGGGCGATCACGTCCTCAGCACTCAGGCCACCGGCAGCGGAGGCTGAATGCAAACGCCCCTGATTGACCTGCAACAGATCCGCAAATCCTACGGCGGCAATGACAGTCCGCTGGTGGAAGTGTTGCGCGGCATCGATCTGTCGATTCATGCCGGCGAGTTCGTGGCCATCGTCGGCGCGTCCGGTTCCGGCAAATCGACACTGATGAACATCCTTGGCTGCCTCGATCGCCCTACCAGTGGCGAATATCGTTTTGCCGGTGAAGATGTCGCGCAACTGGACACCGACGAACTGGCGTGGCTGCGTCGCGAGGCGTTCGGTTTCGTGTTCCAGGGCTATCACCTGATACCGTCCGGCTCCGCCCAGGAAAACGTCGAGATGCCGGCCATCTACGCCGGTACTCCGGCGGCAGAACGCCACGCGCGGGCCAGTGCATTGCTGGAGCGCCTGGGCCTGGCCAGTCGCACCGGCAACCGCCCGCATCAACTCTCCGGCGGTCAGCAGCAGCGCGTGTCGATTGCCCGGGCGCTGATGAACGGCGGCCACATCATTCTCGCCGACGAACCCACCGGCGCCCTCGACAGCCACAGCGGCGCCGAGGTCATGACCTTGCTCGACGAACTCGCCAGTCAGGGCCATGTGGTGATTCTCATCACCCACGACCGCGAAGTGGCGCAACGGGCCAAACGGATCATCGAAATCCGCGACGGCCTGATCATCAGCGACACCGCCGAGCATCCGTCAGCCGCGCCCCGTACCGCCAACCCCGGCGCCCTGCAAGCGGTCGATCTGCGCCAGCGCCTGAGCGCCGGCAGTACCCGGACCGGCGCCTGGAAAGGCGAACTGGTGGATGCGGTGCAAGCCGCCTGGCGAGTCATGTGGATCAATCGGTTTCGCACCGCGCTGACGCTACTCGGCATCGTCATCGGCGTGGCTTCAGTGGTGGTGATGCTGGCGGTTGGCGAAGGCAGCAAACGCCAGGTGATGGCGCAGATGGGCGCCTTCGGCTCCAACATCATTTATCTCAGCGGCGCCGCGCCCAACCCGCGCACGCCACCGGGGATCATCACGCTCGATGACGTCGCCGAGCTGGCCGCCCTGCCCCAGGTCGAACGCATCATGCCGGTCAACGGCTCGACCGCCGGCGTGCGTTTCGGCAACGTCGATCACAGCAGTTATGTCGGTGGCAACGACACCAACTTCCCGATCATCTTCAACTGGCCGGTGGTCCAGGGCAGTTACTTCACCCAGGCCGACGAAGACAGTGCCGCCGCTGTTGCGGTAATCGGCACCAAAGTGCGCGACAAGTTGCTCAAGGATGTCGCCGACCCGATCGGCCAGTACATCCTGATCGAAAACGTGCCGTTCCAGATCCTCGGCGTTCTCGCCGAAAAAGGCTCAAGCTCCGGCGACTCGGACAGCGACAATCGCATCGCCGTGCCCTACTCCGCGGCCAGCATGCGTCTGTTCGGCAGCCGCAATCCGGAATACGTGGTGATCGCCGCCAGGGATGCGCGCAAGGTCAAGGACGCCGAACAGGCCATCGAACAAGCGATGCTGCGCCGGCACAACGGCAAGAAGGACTTCGAACTCACCAACAACGCCGCGATGATCCAGGCCGAGGCGCGCACCCAGGGCACGCTGTCGCTGATGCTCGGCGCCATTGCTGCCATTTCGCTGCTGGTGGGCGGTATCGGCGTGATGAACATCATGCTCATGACCGTGCGCGAACGCACCCGGGAAATCGGCATTCGTATGGCCACCGGCGCCCGTCAGCGTGACATCCTGCGCCAGTTTCTCACCGAAGCGGTGATGCTCTCGGTGGTCGGTGGCATCGCCGGCATCAGTCTGGCAATGCTGGTCGGCGGCGTCCTGATGTTCAGCGGCGTGGCGATCGCGTTTCAATGGCTGGCTGTGGTCGGCGCCTTTGCCTGCGCACTGGTCACCGGTGTCATCTTCGGCTTCATGCCTGCCCGCAAGGCCGCCCGGCTCGATCCGGTCACGGCCCTTACCAGTGAATGATCGATCTATGAAAGCGCCACTGACCCTCCTCGCCGCCAGCCTGATGCTGGCGGCCTGCAGCAGCCCTGCGCCACGCCCCGACAGCGGCGTGCAGCCACCGCCCGCCTGGCAGTCACCGGATCATCCCGGTGCGGTGCAGAGCAATCGCCAATGGTGGAAGCTGTTCGGCAGCCCCGAACTCGATCGACTGGTCGAACAGGCGCGCCTGGGCAGCCATGACCTCGGCGCCGCGGTGGCCCGGGTCAGGCAGGCGCAGGCCAGCGCGACGATTGCTGGCGCCCCGCTGCTGCCGGAACTCAAGGCCGGACTGAATGCCAATCGGCAGAAACTATTGCACGGTAAGGGCTACAGCCAACTGGACGTGAACCCGGACAAGCGTTCGCTGGATTACTACGACGCGGAGCTGAGCGCCAGTTACGAAATCGATTTCTGGGGCGGCAAACGCGCCGCTCGCGACAGCGCCGTGTTCGGCGTGCAGGCCAGCGAATTCGATCGCGCCACCGTCGAACTGACCCTGCAAAGCGGCGTTGCCACCAGCTACACCCAGGCCCTCGCTTTGCGTGAGCAGGCGCGCATCGCCGGACTCAATCTGGCCAACGCGCAAAACGTATTGCACCTGGTGCAAACCCGCTTCGACGCCGGTAGCGCCACCGCGCTGGAACTGGCCCAGCAGAAAAGTCTGGTGGCCGAACAACAACGCAAATTGCCGTTGGTGCAGCAACAGGCACGCGAAGCACTGATCAGCCTCGCCGCCCTGCTCGGCCAACCGGTGCAGACGCTGTCGTCACCTCAACAGTCATTCGAACAATTGCAGTGGCCGAACATCGCCAGTGGCGTGCCCAGCGATCTGCTGAGCCGGCGCCCGGACATCGCCAGCGCCGAAGCCAGACTCGCGGCCGCACAGGCCGATGTCACCGTGGCCCGGGCGGCCATGCTACCTAAAGTCACCCTCACCGCCAGCCTCGGCACCGGCGCCGATCTGGCGGCGGATCTGCTGCGCACGACATTCTACAACCTGTCATCCGGGCTGACCGCACCGATCTTCAACAATGGTCGCCTGAGCGCCGAACGCGACAAGGCCAAGGCTCGTCAGGACGAACTGCTGGAGACGTACCGCGGGGCAATCATCAATGGTTTCGCCGACGTCGAAAAAGCCCTCAGCAACATTCGCGGTCTCGACGAACAACGGCAATGGCAAGGCGAGGAACTGAGCCAGGCGCAAACCGCTTTCGACATTGCCCAAAGTCGCTATCAGGCCGGTGCCGAAGACTTGCTCACCGTACTGCAAACCCAGCGCACGCTGTACGCGGCGCAGGACATGAACGTGCAACTGCGCCTGTCGCGTTTGCAGGCCAGCATTGCCTTGTACAAGGCATTGGGCGGCGGCTGGCAAGTCATCTGACCGTCCCTTATCGACTGTCCCGACGCCTTCGCGAGCAGGCTCGCTCCCACATTGGATCTGCGTCGTTTACAAAGTCCCCTGTGGGAGCGAGCCTGCTCGCGAAGGCGCCAGGTCAGGCAACCAAGATCCCTAGGCAAAAAAAATCGCAGCACCAGGCTGCGATTTTTTTTGCGCTCAGAGTTGCCGCCCTTTCACTTTCAGATGCCGCGCGTACCACGGTCGCTGCGGCACCTTGCGGAACAGGTCGGCCATATTGTCTTCATCGCCAAAGGTGATGCGCAGCGCCAGTTTCATGGTTTCCGGATCCATCTCCACCGATCGACCGATTTGCAGCCCCGGCACGGTACTGCAGCCATGGGTGTCCGGCCCCAGCCACGGGTCGTCGACTTCAACCCAGCGTCCCGGGGCAAACCACGGCACGCCATTGACCTCAAGACGACTGACTTCGCCCGGATGAAAACGCTCATGGGCGCGGAACCAGTCTTCGAGGCGATCATCGATCCAGCCGTGAAAACGCCAGAACACCGGGTTCACATGGGAGGAAAACGGGTCGCCGAGAAAGTCGTTTTCCGGGGCGTACCAACGCGCGGCAAAATCCGCCTGATCGCGCGCCATCGGCACCGGAATATCGTTGGACGGGTCGCGTGCCACCGACGCCCAGCGCATATGCAACCAATCGTGCAGGCCCAGCTCTACTTCTGAGCCGAACTGACCAAGGGTAAGTTTCGACAAGTATCGCGGGTCGCGGTACTGCGATTCCCAGACCTGGAAATTGCTGTGGTAAGTCTCGGCCGCTTTGATGTCGCTGACCCACTGGGTGTACTCGTCATCGCCGTCGGTCACCCAGGTCGGCGGCAAGGCGTTGCCGTCGTGGTTGTCGAAGTAGCGGGCGAAGCCCTGACGGTCGCGTTCCAGTTCCGGTTGCGGCATGGGGAACGCCGGCCACGACGGCAAGTCCTGCATCGAGCGGGCCTTGCCCAGCATGTGCCGGTGCATGAAGAAGAAGTCGATGCCCGAACCATTGCGATCCTTGCGTGGCCCGCGGGCATCCCGTTCCTTGTCGCGCGGCCCGGGTTGCCAGCCGATTCCGCGCAGGGCCTCGCGCTTTTTCTCCGAGAGTTTGTGCCACTTGTCCCGGGTCGCATGCCAGAGCTGGTGGAACAGGCGATGTTCCGGAGCGACCAGCCACGCCAACAGTGTCGGGTTCAATCCAGTGCGCTCGCGAGCCTCGGGAAAGCGTCGCTTGATGGCGATGAAATGGTTGTCGAGTTCGGGCAAGCCCAACGGTCGATCCAGGCGCAACACCTGCCCGGTAAGCGTGCCGCTACCGGCATTGCCGAAAGCCGCCCAGACTTCATCCAGTTTGACTTTGAATTCATAGACCGGCGGCGCTTGCGGCGCATCGGTGCGCAGCAGCCGCCAGTACATCTCGGCGCCATTACCCGGCGCCAGATCGCCAATCACCTGATAGCGCGCCGGCGCGTCAGAACGCAGACTGGCCCCGGTATCGAGGAATCCGCGCAAGCCGCGGCCACGACGGGCAATGTCGAGAAACAATTCCAGACCTTCGTGTGGCAGGCCATCCAGCCCTGCGGCGGCTCCGCTGAAACGGATATCCCACACGCCGCGCAGGTTGTCCGCCAACTGCTGACCGGCCGTGTCGGCCAGATCCACTGTGGCCTCTCCCGGTGTGATCGGAAACTCCTCACGGGTCAGCTCACGATGTGCATAAAAAGCGGCAGGCAGCGCGGCGCCCGTAAGTGCCATGCCCGCCATGAACCAGCGTCGAGAGATCGTCATTGCCCTACCTGTGTCAGCCATGAAGCAGGCTTTATCCAAGCTAGAACGTTTGCTCGTCGAGGAAATTTATGGCGCCGGCAAAAGATCGCGACGCGCCGCGAGCGCTTTTCACTCGCGCCACTAAATTAGCCGTCCGGTCACTCGTTCCTCCCAGATAGCAAGGGCCCCTGCGCCTGCACCTCGACGGCGAACCTGAATGAGATGGCAATGACAAAACCGCGTTCGAAAAAGGCTCTATTTATCGGCCTGCCGCTGGCCTTGGCGATCAGCGCCGGCGCAGGATTTCTGGCTTGGGATTACTGGTTTCGGGACAACCCCGGCTATCCGGTCAAAGTGATGAAGCAGGCAACCGAGCTGCAGGATCGCATCCTCTCGTTCGACAGCCACATCACCGTGCCCCTGAGTTTCGGCGCGCACGGCAACGAAGCCGACAAGGACGGCTCGGGCCAGTTCGACCTGATCAAGGCCAATCGCGGTCGCTTGTCCGGCGCGGCGCTGACCGTGTTTGGCTGGCCGGAAATGTGGAACGGCCCGAATGCGCCGCATCGCCCGACCGAGGGCTTTGTCGAAGAAGCGCGCAACCAACAGGAAGTGCGCTACAAAATCATTTCCGGGATGGTCCGCGACTTTCCCAATCAGGTTGGCATCGCCTACACCCCGGATGATTTCCGCCGCCTGCATGGCGAAGGCAAGTTTGCGATTTTCATCAGCATGCTCAACGCCTACCCGCTGGGCAACGATCTGAGCAAACTGGACTTGTGGGCCGGGCGCGGCATGCGCATGTTCGGCTTCAGCTACATCGGCAACAACAGCTGGGCCGACTCGTCGCGCCCGCTGCCGTTTTTCAATGATTCGCCCGATGCCCTCGACGGTCTCTCGGACATCGGCAAGCAAGCGGTGCACCGTTTAAACGATCTGGGCGTGATCATCGACGTCTCGCAGATGTCGACCAAGGGCCTGGAACAGGTCGCGCAACTGAGCCGTACACCGCTGGTGGCTTCGCACTCGGCGCCACGGGCAGCGGTGGATATTCCGCGCAACCTCAGCGACAAGGAATTGCAACTGATCAAGAACAGTGGCGGCGTGGTGCAGGTGGTCGGGTTCTCGCAATACCTCAAACCGCTGACCCAAGGCACTCAGGACAAACTCAACGCACTGCGCGCGCGCTTCGACCTGCCACCGTTGCCGAACCTGGCCATGGCGCTGATGCCGGGCGATCCGATCATCACCGCCTGGTCCGAACAGAAACTCGGCCAGTACGCCAGCGGCCTCTACGCGATCCTTGAAGAAGAACCGAAAGCGACCCTCAAGGACCTCGGTGATGCCATCGATTACACCGTGCGAAAAATCGGCATCGACCATGTCGGTATCTCGTCGGACTTCAACGACGGCGGCGGCATCAAGGGCTGGGAAAACGTCGGTGAAATCCGCAACGTCACCGCCGAACTGATCCAGCGTGGTTACTCCGAAGCCGACATCGCCAAACTGTGGGGCGGCAACTTCATGCGCGTCTGGGATCAGGTGCAGAAAGCGGCCAAACCGGCGTTGATCTCCCGCCAGGACAGCGCCCAGCCATGACCGACCGTCGCACGTTTCTGAAACAGGCAGGCGTGGTTGCCGCCGCCCTGCCGTTTGGCACAACGCTCGCTGCGCCAGCAATGGCCCCGCCCGCCGCCGTGCCTTCCGGGAGCAAATGGACGCAGCTGCGCCAGTTGTTCGAGCAGGATCCGCAGGCGATTCACTTCGCCAACTTTCTGGTCACCTCCCATCCCAAACCCGTGCGCGAGGCCATCGCCCACCATCGTGCAGCGCTGGATCTGAACCCGGGGCTGGCCATGGACTGGGATTTCGGCGTCACCGAAAAGCGCGAAGACAATGTGCGGGTCTGGGCCGGCAAATACCTGCAGGCCAAACCGGGCCAGATCGCCCTCACCGGCAGCACCACCGAAGGCCTGGCGATGATTTACGGTGGCGTGCACGTGCGCCCGGATCAGGAAATCCTCACCACCGAGCACGAGCACTATTCGACCCGCAACATCCTCGATTTCCGCTCCCGCCGCGATGGCACCCGGGTGCGAAAACTCAAGCTGTTCGAAACCCCGCAAAGCGTTTCGCTGGATCAGGTGCTCGACACCATCAACCGCAACATCCGTCCTGAAACCCGCGTGCTGGGGATGACCTGGGTGCATTCGGGCAGTGGCGTGAAGTTGCCGATCGACGAGATTTCAAGGCTGGTCGATGAACACAACCGTCAGCGCGAAGATCAGGACCGATTGATTTACGTGGTCGACGGTGTGCACGGCTTCGGCGTCGATGATCTGAGTTTCCCGCAGATGAACTGCGACTTTTTCATTGCCGGTACCCACAAGTGGATGTTCGGCCCGCGCGGCACCGGCATCGTCTGCAGCCGCAGTGAGGAAGTGAAATACGTCAGCCCGAGCGTGCCGACGTTCTCCGAAGCGACGACGTTTGCCACCACCATGAGCCCGGGCGGCTACCACGCCTTCGAACACCGCTGGGCACTGGACGAGGCCTTCAAACTGCATCTGCAACTGGGCAAGGCCGACGTTCAGACACGCATTCATCAGCTCAACAGCTATCTGAAAGAGCGCTTGCGGGAACACGCCAACATCGAACTGGTGACCCCGTTCGATCCGCAGTTTTCCGCCGGTTTCACGTTCTTCCGGATCAAGGGCCAGGACTGCGACGACGTCGCCGCCTACCTGATGAACCAACGGGTGATCTGCGACGCCGTCAGCCGCGATGTCGGCCCGGTGATCCGCACCGCACCCGGGCTGCTCAACAGCGAAGCCGAAGTCGACCGGTTCATGGACATCCTCGGCAAAAAACTGCGCGCCTGAGCGCTCGACCCCGGTTTTCCTTTCACAGAGACGACTCATGAAAAAGCCCCACGCCTCATACGCCTTCAAGGCCCTCCCCGCACTGGCGCTGACCGCGCTCTGCGCGGGTCTGTTGCCCGGCGCCGCACAGGCTGCGACCCCGCCTGCTCCGGGCAAAGTGTTCAAGGACTGCAAGGACTGTCCGGAAATGGTGGTACTGCCCACTGGCAGCTTCACCATGGGCACCCCGGAGGACGAAGTCGGCCGCGAGCCGGATGAAGGTCCGCGCCACGTGGTGACCTTCAACAAACCGTTCGCCATCAGCCGTTTCCAGGTACTGGTCGGCGAATGGGACGCGTATGTGCGCGAAACCGGCAACAAGCCCTACGACTTCGATGATCGTCCGGGTCGCCGCTGCACCGCTGGCAAACCGGAGTTCAAGCAGACCGCGCGCGACCCGGCGGTGTGCATGAACGTCGCCGAAGCCCAAGGCTATATCGACTGGCTGTCGAAAAAGACCGGCCAAAGCTATCGCCTGCAAAGCGAATCGATCCGCGAATACGCCGCCCGTGGCGGCAGCACCGGGCCCTTCCCGTTCCCGTTCGATGAAGGCAACAACTACCAGATCTCCAAACACGCCAACACCTATGGCGCAGCCGATGGCTACAACTTCACCTCGCCGGCCGGGACCTTTCCGGCCAACGCTTTCGGCGTCTACGACGCCCACGGCAACGTCTATGAGTGGACCGCCGATTGCTATCACAAGGACTATTCCGGAGTACCCGACGACGGTCGTCCATGGGTGCGGGAAAACTGTGAACGCCAGGTCATGCGCGGCAACGACTGGGGCGAAGCGCCGGTGTTCTCCCGCTCCGGCAACCGTAACAGCAGCTGGCCGACCAGCAAGGGCGACTGGCTCGGCTTCCGCGTAGTGCGCGACCTCTGATTCCTGCCGCCACGACCGCAGCCCCGTCTGCGGTCGTTTAAAGAAACTCCGTGACCATTCGTTTTCCTTAAGTACCGGCACTCCCTCCGCACCGAAGCAGGAATCCTCCATGACCAAGCCTACGCGTGGGGCGATCAACGAATTGTTCGCCCTGCTCAAGCCCTTCCGCCTGATCGTCTCTGTGTCCATCGTGCTCGGCATGATCGGTGGCCTGAGCGTCACCGTGCTGCTGGCAACCATCAACAATGCCTTGCACTCCGATGACGGCCTGACCCGCACGGTAGTCATGATCTTCGCCGGCCTCTGCGTCGTGGCGTTGCTGACGACAATTCTGTCGGACATCGGCACCAACTATGTCGGCCAGCACATCATTGCCAGGCTGCGCAAGGAACTGGGGGAGAAAGTGCTGTCGGCGCCAATCGACCAGATCGAACGCTATCGCAGTCACCGCTTGATCCCGGTGCTGACCCACGACGTCGACACCATCAGCGACTTCGCCTTCGCCTTTGCGCCGCTGGCGATCTCCATGACCGTCACCCTTGGCTGCCTCGGTTACCTGGCGATGTTGTCCTGGCCGATGTTCCTGATGATGCTGGTGGCCATCGCCATCGGTACCACGATTCAGGCGATTGCCCGGGCCAAGGGCATGCGCGGGTTTTACGCCGCACGCGACTCCGAAGACGAACTGCAAAAGCACTACAACGCGATTGCCGAAGGGGCCAAGGAGCTGCGTATCCACCGCCCGCGGCGCCAGCGCATGTTTGTCGCCGGCATTCAGAAAACCGCAGAAAAGATCTGCGACACCCAGATCAAATCCATCAACACCTTCGTGATCGCCAAGTCGTTCGGCTCGATGCTGTTCTTCGTGGTCATCGGCATGGCTCTGGCGCTGCAATCCTTCTGGCCGAGCGGCGACAAAGCGGTCATGAGTGGCTTTGTGCTGGTGCTGCTGTACATGAAAGGCCCGCTGGAGCATCTGGTCAGCACCTTGCCGATCATCAGCCGTGCGCAGATTGCGTTCCGCCGGATTGCCGAGCTGAGCGAACAGTTTTCCTCGCCGGAACCGCACCTGCTACTGGAAGACACGGGCAGCAAAGCGGCAGCCGTCAATAGCCTGGAGCTGCGCAACGTGCGCTACGCGTTCCCGGCGGTGGAAGGCAGCGAACCGTTCCGTCTGGGGCCGGTCAACCTGCGCATCGAACAAGGCGACATCGTGTTCATCGTCGGCGAAAACGGTTGTGGCAAAACCACGCTGATCAAATTGCTGCTCGGCCTGTACGCACCGACCGAAGGCGAAATCCGCGTCAACGATCAAGCAATCACCGCGCTCAACCGCGATGACTACCGACAGAACTTCACCACGATCTTTGCCGACTACTACCTGTTCGACGACCTGATCCAGGGCGACCGTCAGGTGCCGCAGGACGCCACCCGTTACCTCGAACGCCTGGAAATTGCGCACAAGGTCAGCGTGCGCGACGGTGCCTTCAGCACCACCGATCTGTCCACCGGCCAGCGCAAACGCCTGGCGCTGGTCAACGCCTGGCTCGAAGAGCGCCCGGTGCTGGTGTTCGATGAGTGGGCGGCGGATCAGGATCCGACGTTCCGGCGGATTTTCTACACCGAGTTGCTGCCCGACCTCAAACGCCTGGGCAAGACCATCATCGTGATTTCCCACGATGATCGTTACTTCGACGTTGCCGACCAACTGGTGCGCATGGAGGCCGGAAAGGTCAAAAGCGAACTGCAGAGCGCTTGAAACACGGGGGCCGCGGCCAGGCCGGAAAAATAGTTTTCCGGTTTGCCGCGGCTTCCTCGTCTTAATGAGATGAATAAGAACCATTAACAACTATACCTGCCAAGGTCTTAACCTCATGTCCGCATCCCGTTTCATGCTTCGCCCCCTGACTCGAGCCTTGCTGATGCAGGGCGTCACACGTTCGCGACTGGCCGGCACCGGCATCGGTCTGGCACTGACCGTCGCCGCCGTCCCGCATGTCCAGGCACAGGAATGGACACTGAACATTCCGGCCCAGCCACTGGCACAGGCCCTGCAAACCCTCAGCCAACAGACCAGCCTGCAAATCATCTACAGCCCGGAAAGTCTGCAAGGTCTGCGCTCCAGCGCGCTCAGCGGGCGCTACCAGGGTGATGATTCGCTTAACGCGATACTCAAAGGCACCGGCATTCGCTATCAGCGTGACGGCAACACCGTGACCGTGCTCGGCCCGGCCACCGGCGATACCATGGAACTGGCGCCGACCAACGTCAGCGCGCAACGCATGAGCGCCACCACCGAAGGCAGCAACTCCTACACCACCGGTGGCGTGACCATTGGCAAGGGCACGCATTCGCTGAAAGAAACACCGCAGTCGATCACGGTCATGACGCGCAAGATGCTCGATGACCAGAACCTCAACACCATCGAACAAGTGATGGAGAAAACCCCGGGCATCACCGTTTACGACTCGCCAATGGGCGGCAAGTATTTCTACTCCCGCGGTTTCCGCATGAGCGGCCAGTATCAGTACGACGGCGTGCCGCTGGATATCGGCAGCAGCTACGTGCAGGCCGACAGCTTCAACAGCGACATGGCCATCTATGACCGCGTGGAAGTACTGCGTGGCGCCGCCGGCATGATGAAAGGCGCCGGCGGCACTGCCGGTGGCGTCAACTTCGTGCGCAAGCGCGGCGGCGATACCGCCCACACTGAACTCTCGCTGTCGGCAGGCACCTGGGACAACTATCGCGGTCAGGTCGATACCGGCGGCCCGCTGAATGACTCGGGCACCATCCGTGGTCGCGCCGTGGTCACTGAGCAGACCCGTCAATATTTCTATGACGTCGCCAGCCGCAAGGATCAGATCTACTACGGCGCCCTGGACTTCGACCTCAGCCCCGACACCACCCTGGGTGTCGGCGTCGCCTGGGAAGACGTCGACGCCACGCCTTGCTGGGGCGGCCTGCCACGTTACGCCGACGGCTCCGACCTGCACCTCAAGCGCTCGACCTGCCTGAACACATCCTGGAACAACCAGCGCAGCAAACGCGCCACCTACTTCACTGACCTCAAGCACCAGTTCAATGACGACTGGTCGCTCAAGGTTGCGGGCGTCTACTCGCGCAACACCCAGGACATGGAATACGCATTCCCGAGCGGTGCCGTGCCGGTCGGCGCCACTTCGTCCAGCACCTTGATGCTGGGCAGCACTTACGATTACGACCAGGTCGACTACGGCTTCGATACCTACGTTGACGGCAAATTCGACGCGTTCGGCCAGCAACATGAACTGACCGTCGGCGTAAACGCCAGCCGTTCGAACAAGGACGACTTCTACGCAGTGGCCGCGTTGCCACAACGTCAGAACGTGCTGGATCCGAACCACCACATCCCGCAACCGGATGAAAGCTATTACCTGGCCAATGCATCCCGTGGTGGCCCGGTGGACATGCACATCAAGCAATACGGCGCTTACTCCATCGGCCGCTTCAAACTGGCTGATCCGCTGACCCTCGTACTGGGCAGCCGTGTGAGCTGGTACAAATCCGACACCGACTCGGTGCAGTACTTCCGCGGCGAAGGCACACCGGTCAACACCAAGTCCACCGAAACCGGGCAAGTCACGCCGTTCGCCGGGTTGCTGTTCGACCTCAACGACAACCTGACCGCCTACGCCAGTTACACCGACATCTTCACCCCGCAAGGCGCTTACAAGACCATCGATGGCAGCACCCTCAAGCCATTGATCGGCCAGAGCTACGAGTTGGGGATCAAGGGTGAGTGGTTCGACGGTCGTCTGAACAGCTCCTTCAGCCTGTTCCGCACCATTCAGAAAGATGCTGCCCAGGATGATCTGCGCTGCGAAGACAGCTCTTGCTCGATCAACTCCGGCAAGGTCCGCGCTCAGGGCTTCGAAGCGGAAGTCAGCGGTGAAGTGATTGACCGTCTGCAACTGTTGGCCGGCTACACCTACACCCAGACCAAAGTGCTGGAAGATGCCGACACCACTCTGGACGGCGCCGCCTACAACTCTTATGTGCCACGTCACCTGTTGCGTGTCTGGGGTGACTACAGCCTGACCGGCCCGCTGGATCGCGTCACCGTCGGTGCCGGCGTCAACGCGCAGAGCGGCAACTATCGCGTCTCGCCGATTGGCGGTGGCAACATCAACGGTGCCGGGTATGCGGTGTGGAACGGTCGCATCGGCTACAAGATCGACGACACCTGGTCGGTCGCGCTCAACGGTAACAACCTGTTCGACAAGCGTTATTACTCAACCATTGGTACCGAAGGTTTCGGTAACTTTTATGGTGATCCGCGTAATTTCGTGATGTCGGTCAAGGCTGTCTTCTGATTGCTTCGGTTGTGAGAAAGCCCCGCTTTGGCGGGGTTTTTTTTGTCTGTCTGGTGTTGGGGGGTTGGGATTATTGGGGATTGGGATTGGGGGCATATCCGTTGCTGCGAGGGGTTGCTGATTACGGTTCCGCCCTTACGGCGGGTCACTTTTTCCAAACGCCGAAAAAGTAACCAAAAAGGCTTCCCCCGGCGTACGGCACTTCGCTGAGGCTCAGTGTTCCCTCGCTACGGTGTCCATCCGGGGGCATCGCCTCCGGTTTGCTTCGCTGCACCTCCTCTCGATGTATGCGGCTTCGCCGCATGGCGCTGCGCGCCTGACCCCCGGATGGACACCTTCGCTCGGCCTGCCGAAGGGGCAAAAGATCAAAAGACACATCAAAAGCCAGAGCCAGAGCCAGAGCCAGATCAAAAGATCGCAGCCTTCGGCAGCTCCTACATGAGACTGGGTGCATTCAGTAAGAGATTGGTCGGCTGTCAGGCTGGCTCCTACAGTTCAGATTGCGTGCTGCCCATGCGGCGCAGCCGCCCCACTCAACACAATGAGCGTTAGCTCGAGTACCGCTTTTGATCTCAAGGCCCGTCGGCAGGCTGAGTGGAGGGATTTATCCGGGGGTGGGAGCGCAGCGACCGTTTGGCGCAGCCAAACACAGCGAGAGGAGGTGCAGCGAAGCAAACCGTAGGCGCTGCCCCCCGGATGAATCCCGCAGCGAAGGAACCCGAGCCCAGGCGAGGGCCGAACGTCAGGGTAAAGCCTTTTTGGTTACTTTTTCGGCGTCTGGAAAAAGTGACCCGCCGTAAGGGCGGAACCATAGGAGGCCGTAACCGCAGCAACGGATATCCCCCCCAACCAAAGCATCACCCCAACAACCGCCCCAACGCCCTGCTCAAATCTTCATGCACCTGCAACACATCAGGCATGACCGCAGCCATACGCAGCAAATCATGCGTCAACCCCGGACAATGTTCGAGTTCAACACTCACCCCGTGATCACGCAATTTATCGACATAAGCCTGCCCTTCATCCAGCAACGGATCAAACCCGGCCAACAGCACAATAGCCGGTGCCACACCACGCAGATCCTCTGTCAGCAACGGTGAAAAACGCCAGTCCAGACAGTCTTGCGGGCTGCGCGCGTAGTGCTGATAGAACCAGTCCAGCGTTTCGTTTTCCAGCAAGTAACCTTCGCCGAACAGCAGACGCGAATCGTGGGTGCGTGAAGCATCGGTAACCGGATAACACAGCAACTGCGCCTTGGGCGCGATGGCTACGGTTTGCGGCTGTACGACTGCCTGTATCGCCAGCACGGTAGCCAGTGTGGCGCCGGCGCTGTCGCCGCCGAACGCTACGCGCGTGGTGTCGAGGCCGAGGCTCGCAGCGTTTTCCGCCAGCCACGACAAAGCGTCTTCGCCATCTTCCAGGGCCACAGGAAAACGATGCTCGGGCGCCAGTCGATAACCGACCGACAAAACCGCACAAGGCGTGCGCTGGCAAAACTCGCGGCACACACCGTCATGGGAGTCGAGGCTGCCGACGACAAATCCGCCACCGTGGAAATACACCAGTACCGGCATCGACGTAACGGCGCCGTTCGGCCGATACAGTCGCAACGCCAAAGGCGCGCCGTCCCTGGCCGCCATGTCGATCTGCGTCACCGACAAATCTTCGGGCGCAACCCAGCGCAGTTGTGCGGTGGTCTGCTCGAAGGTGGCACGGGCCTCGCTCGGAGTCATCTGGTGCATGGCCGGCAGGCCGGCGTCCTGGCTGTCTTGGGCCAGGTCGAGAAAGGCTTCCAGATCAGGGTGTAACGACATCGCTAAGATCCTTGTATAAGCAAAAAAGGGGCGCGCCTCGGCAACGCCCCAAAAATTACCGAGTGCCCGGCGATCAGCCGGCGCGTGCCATGCAATGCTCGATCAACGCCTCCAACTCGCGCTGGTAATCGTTCATCAACGCATCCATGGTGCCGGCGCGATAGCGCTGGCTGCTGTAGATGCAGCGCAAGGCCAACTGACCGTCATAGACCTGGCCGACAATTTCCAGCCAGTTACCCAGATTCGCCTTCAGGCTGTAGTTGTCGCCGGTCTCCTCCAGTGCCGGCACCAGCAATGCCTGCTCGTCGAAACTCTGGTCGAACTGCCCCAGGTAGTTGAACGTGACGCGCGCCTGCGGCAGACCCGCCAGTTGCCGGGATACCTCGGCCCCCGCCAGATGACGCAACACGCCGTAGCCGATGCCCTTCTGCGGTATCGCCGCCAGTTGCGCCTGCACATTGACGATCGAGCGGCCGATGTCCTCGCTGTCCGGACGCAGACGCACCGGGAACATACTGGTGAACCAGCCCAGACTGCGGCTCAGGTCGATGGACTCGAACAGGTCTTCGCGACCATGCCCTTCGAGCAGGATCAGCGCCGACGGCTGCTGACTCCAGCGGCACAAGGCGCGGCTGAGCGCCGACAGCAGCAGATCGTTGATCTGCGTGCCGTACACCGCCGGTGCCTGTTTGAGCAGTTGCTCGGTGTGCTCGCGTGACAGTTTGAGTCGTGCCTGCGCCTGCTGGCGCACGAGGTTTTTGCCGCGCGGGTTGTCGCACGGCAGATCGACACCCGGCTGGTCCAGTTGCTCCAGCCACCAGTCCAGTTCCTGCTCGGCAATCACCGGCGCCTGGGCCTGCAACGCTTCGGCAAACGAACGGTAGCTGCTGGTGCGAATCGGCAGCTGCGGTTGCAGCCCTTGCACGCAGGCTTCGTAGGCGACCTTCAAGTCGTCCAGCAGAATCCGCCACGACACGGTATCGACCACCAGGTGATGGATCACCACCAGCAGTCGCGCCTGCCCCTCGGGCATGGCCACATGCATTACTCGCCAGACCGGCCCGACGTCGAGGTTCAGGCTGCGCTGGGCGAGGTTGGCCAGCGTTTCGACCTGCTCGCTGTTCGCGGCTTCACGACGCCAGAGCAACGCTTCGCCCTGTTCATCGAGCTCACAGTAGCGTTGCACCCAGCGCCCGCCTTCGCGGGAGAAACGCAGACGCAACGAGTCGTGATGTTTTTCGATCCAGCCCAGCGCCTGCTCCAGCGCGTCCAGATCCAGCGGCTGGCGCGCGCTCAGGAGCAGCGACTGGTTGTAGTGATGCGCCTCGGCCATGTCCTCGGCAAAGAACCACTCCTGAATCGGCAGCAGGTTGAACGTGCCCTCCGCTGCCACCTGCGTAAGGTCCGTCGTCGGTGGCTGGCCGCCCTCCTTCGCCACGTCCTGTTCGACGATGCCGGCGATGGTCTGATAGCGCATCAGATCGCGCAGCTTGAGGTCCATGTTCAGCGTCGGGTGGTTACGCACCCGGGAAATCACTTGCAGGCTCAGAATCGAGTCGCCGCCCAGTTCGAAGAAGTTGTCGCAGATGCCTACCTGCTCGACCTGCAGCACCTGAGCCCAGATTTGCGCGAGCAAGGTTTCCTGCTCGTTGCGCGGAGCGACGTATTCTTCGGTTTTGAACTCGGGTTCCGGCAACGCCTTGCGATCGAGTTTGCCGTTGGGTGTGACCGGGAACGCGTCCAGGCAAACGATCTGCGCCGGTACCATGTATTCCGGCAACGACGCCCGCAGCCCGGCCTTGAGTTCATCGCCTATGTTCTGCCCGGCTTCGGTCACCACGTAACCGATCAGCTGCTTGCCCGACGCATTGTCCCGGGCGATCACCAGTGCATCGGTGACCGCCGGCAACTGTCGCAGACTCGCCTCGACTTCACCCAGTTCGATACGGAAGCCGCGCACCTTGACCTGATGGTCGATGCGCCCGACGTAATCGACCACGCCGTCCGCACGCAGGCGCACCAGGTCGCCGCTGCGATACAGACGCTCACCCGCCGCGAACGGGTTCGGCACGAAGCGCTCGCAGGTCAGATCGGGACGCCCGTGATAGCCGCGGGCGACGCCATAGCCACCGATGTACAACTCGCCGGCAAAACCTGGCGGCAACGGGTTCAGGTCTTCATCCAGCACGTACAGTGAACGCGCACCTACGGCGCGACCGATCGGCGCATACGCCGCTTCGCAATGCTGACTCACCGGGACTTTCCAGAGCATCGGCGTGACCACGGTTTCCGTCGGGCCATAGCCGTTGGTGAAGTACTCGGGGCGTAGCGCCGCCTTCACCTGCTCGAACGTCTGATCCGGCACCGCGTCACCACCAAAGCAATAGATGCGCACCGGTGGCGGCGCGATACCACTGGCGGCGGCGTATTCGGCCAGTTGCTTGAGGTAGGCCGGCGGGAAGCAGGCAATAGTGATGCCGTATTCGTGCAACGCCTCGTAGGTCTGCTCCGGTGTCCACAGGCAACCGTCGCGAATCACCAGGCGACCGCCGCTGTACAAGGTGCTGAGCCAACGCTCATGGGCGCCGTCGAAAGCGAACGACATGAAGTGCAGCTCGCAACTGCTGGCATCCATTTCATACAATTCGGCAATCGCCTGGCAGTGCATGCTCAGCGGGCCTTGGGTCACCGCAACGCCTTTTGGCCGTCCGGTGGAACCGGAGGTGTAGACCAGATACGCCAGGCCCTGCTCCTGAACGCGGCTGGCGGGGGCGTGATCGGCATAGCGACTTTCATCGAGGTGATCGATTTCCAGACGCAGCAACCCCTGTGGCGCCGGCAACGTCGCACGCAGGCTGCTCTGGGTCAGCAGCAGCGCCATGCCCGAATCTTCGATCATGTACGCCAGACGCTCCGGCGGGTACTCGATGTCCAGCGGCACGTACGCCGCACCGCTCTTGAGCACGGCGAGGAAACTGACCACCATCTCCAGCGAGCGTGGCAAGGCGACGCCGATCACCACTTCCGGGCCGGCACCCTGTTCGATCAGGCAGTGAGCCAGACGATTGGCGCGCTGCTCGAGTTCGCCGTAGCTCAGGCTCATCCCCGCGCATTGCAAGGCAATGGCCTGCGGCTGTTGTTGCGCGTGGCGGCTGATCAACTCCGGCAACAACGCTGCCTGATGGTTGTGCGCCGGTTCGGCGCTCCAGGCCTGCGCCGCTTGCCATTGCTCGCGGCTCAGGCGCTGCAGGTTGCCGAGGCGCTCGTACGGCGCTGCCATCATCGCCGCGAGGGTGTTTTCCATGGTCTGGCGAATACCCAGAACCGCTTCGGCACTGAAATGGCTGCGCAAATACAGATATTCGATCGACAACTCGTCACCGAGCATCACCGCGAGGTCCATCGGTACGTTGGTCACGCCGTGGCCGATGGATTTGCCGAAGGTCAGCTCGGTGTCGTTTTCTTCTTGCAGGCGATCGTCGATCGGGAAGTTCTCGAACACCACAATGCTGTCGAACAATGCCTGGCCGCCGAGGTTGGACCAGCGCTGTACATCGGCCAATGGCGCCTGGGAGTAATCGCGGATGTCGAGGTTATAGGCCTGCACTTCGCCGAGCCAGTCGGCCAGGCGCTGATGCGCTTGCGGCGTCTGAATGATCGGCAAGGTGTTGATGAACAGGCCGAGCATGTTGCCGACATTCGCCAGACTTTCCGGACGTCCCGACACCGTAGCGCCGAAGGTGACTGTCTGCTGCCCGGTGTAGCGTTGCAACAGCAGCAGCCACGCGCCCTGAATCAAGGTGTTGGGGGTGATGCGCAAGTCGCGGCAGAACTGCAGCAGTTGTTCGGTTTGCGCCTTGTCCCAGTTCGAGTAGATCGCATCGTGACCGGAAACATCGGCGCTGTGGCGCGGATGCATCGCCTGGCTCAGCGCCGTCGGCTCGTTGACCACAGCCAGACGCGCCTTCCAGAACAGCTCCTGAGCGTCCTGATCCTGCGCTTGCAACCAGGCGATGAAGTCGCGGTAACGACCGTTCTCGCCGATGATTTCGCCCTTGGCGTAATACTGCAGAACCTCGCCGAACAGGCGCGAACTGCTCCAGCCGTCCATCAGGATATGGTGGCTGGTCCAGATCATCTGGTATTGATCGTCGCTCAGGCGCAGCAAGGTTATCCGCTGCAAACGCGCCTCGGCCAGATCAAAACCGAGCGCGCGGTCATCGCTGGCGAACCGGGCAATCAGCTCTTCGCTGGTTTCGCGCTCACGCCAGTCGAGTACCTGCATCTGCAACGGAGTGTGGCGATGCACCACCTGCAACGGTTTCGCCAGGCCATCCTGCCAATGGAAACTGGTGCGCAGAATCGCCTGCCGGACGATGACGAATTCCCACGCCTGACGGAAGCGCTCTACGTCCAGACCCTTGATCGGCAGGCTGACCTGCTGGACGTAAAGGCTGCTGCCGTTGTCCGACAGCGTGTGGAAAAGCATGCCTTCCTGCATGGGCGACAGCGGGTAAACGTCCTCGATCATCTGCGCCGGTACCGGCAGCGCGTCGAGCTGCGCCTGATCCAGTTGGGCCAATGGATAATCCACTGCCGTGTCGTCCGCCGAGTCGTCATCCACCGAGACCACAGCCGCGAGTTTCTGCACGGTCTGCTGCTGGAACAGGTCTTTCGGGGTGAAACGAATGCCCTGCTGGCGCGCACGGCTGACCAGTTGAATCGAGATGATCGAATCGCCGCCAAGAGCGAAGAAGTTATCGGTGACGCCGACGCGTTCGATCTTGAGAATGTCCTGCCAGACTTCGACCAGTTGTTGCTCCAGCGGCGTCGAGGCTGCCACGTATTCACGTTGCGCCTGGCTGGCGTCCGGCGCGGGTAAAGCCTTGCGATCGAGTTTGCCGTTCGGTGTCAGTGGCAGCTGCTCTAGGAACAGCCACTGCGCAGGCACCATGTAGTCCGGCAGGTGCGCCTTCAGAGCAAACTGCAACGCTTCACTCAGATCGTCCTGCTCCTGGAGACTCAGGCCGCTGTCGCTCGGCACCACATACGCCACCAGTTGCTGACCGCTATGGCCATCCACCGCCAGCACCACACCTTCGCGCACGCTGTCCTGGGCCAGCAGACGCGCTTCGATTTCACCCAGTTCGATGCGGAAACCACGCACCTTGACCTGATGGTCGATGCGACCGACGTATTCAATCCGGCCGTCATCGGTGAAGCGGGTCAGGTCGCCGGTGCGATACATGCGCTCGCCGCTGGTTGACAGCGGATTGGGGACGAAACGTTCGGCGGTCAGGCCCGGGCGGAACAGATAGCCGCGGGTGATGCCGTCGCCGGCCAGATACAGCTCGGCCGCCACGCCAATCGGTGCCGCCTGCAATTGGCCGTCGAGCATGTACGCCGAGGTGTTGAGCAGCGGCCGGCCGATGTTCGCCTGACCACCGGCCTCGCGGCGGGTCCAGGTCGAATAGGTGGTGTCTTCCGAAGGCCCGTACAGGTCATAGACGTGGGCCACCGATGTTTCGCCATAGAGCGTTTCGACCAGGCCCTGCTTCAGCGGCTCGCCGGCGAGGTTGATGATGCGCACGCCGGGCGGAATGTGCCCGGCGCGTTGCAGCGCGGCAATCGCCGACGGCACGGTGTTGATCAGGCGCACCTGATCACGCTCCGGCAAGTCCGGCAGTTCCAGCGCATTGCGCGCCATGACGAGCGAACCGCCACGCGCGAGGGTGACAAAAATCTCCCACACCGACAGGTCGAAGCACACCGATGTCGAGCCCAGCACGCCTTGCAGGTCGTCTTCGCTGTAGACCTCGGCGGACCAGTGAATCAGCGCCTGCACGTTGCGATGAGCGATGGCCACACCTTTCGGTTTGCCGGTAGAACCGGAGGTGTAGATCACGTAAGCCAGATTGGCGCTATCGCCCCGCGCCGGCAGATTGTCCGGCGACTGCCCGGCAAACGCCTGACCGCCCGCCTCGACCAACACCACTTGCGCATCGGTCTGCGGCAATTGCGCCAGTAGCGACTGTTGCGTGAGCAGGACTTTCGCCTGGCTGTCGTCGAGCATGTAGGCGACGCGATCTGCCGGATAATCCGGGTCCAGCGGCACATAAGTGCCGCCGGCCTTGAGCACCGCCATCAGGCCGATCACCAGTTCCGCCGAACGCGGCATCGCCACGCCCACGCGGATTTCCGGGCCGACCCCGAGTGCCAGCAGATGACGGGCCAACTGGTTGGCACGTTGGTTGAGTTCGGCATAGCTTAGAGCCGCACCAGCATGACTCAGTGCCTGCGCTTGCGGATGCATCGCCACCCGCGCTTCGAAACTCTGCGAAATGAGGCGTTGCTCTGCATAGGCGGCGTGATTGTCATTCCATTGCGCCAGGGTCTGACGTTCGGCCAGCGGCAACAGACCAATCTCGCCCAGGCAACGTTGCGGCGCCTCGAGGAACTGACGCAGCACCTCTTGCAGATGCGCCGCCAGGCCCAGCACGCTGCGCTCGGCGAAGTGTTCGGTGAGGTAGTTGAAGTCCAGATTCAACACGTCGCTGGCCCCGGCGATCAGGGTCAGGCCGTAGTTGGTTTGCTCGCGGTGTTCCAGCCCGCCAAAACGCAACCCACCCGGATTGGCCTCCAGCGCTTCGGAAACCGGGTAGTTTTCAAACACCAGCAAGGTGTCGAACAGCGCTTCGTCACTCAGCTCGGCCAGACGCTGGATGTCCTGCAACGGGGTCTGCTCGTAGTCACGCAGCAGCAGGTTCTTGTCCTGCACGCTGCGCACCCAGTCACCGACGCTGACGGTCGCCTGCGGGCTGGCGATCACCGGCAAGGTGTTGATGAACAGCCCCAATTGCTGCTCGATGCCCGGCAGATCCACCGGACGCCCCGACACGGTCGCGCCAAAGGCCACCGTGGCCTGCCCGGTGTAACGCTGCAACACCAGCAGCCACGCAGCTTGCACCAGACTGTTGAGGGTCACTTGCTGCTGACGCGAGAACGCGTTCAGGCGCCGGGTGAAGGCCGCATCGAAATGCAGACGATGCATTTGCTTGCCCGGCCCCGGCACCGTAGCACCGTGGCAGGCCGAAGCCAGGCGGGTCGGCGCCTCCAGCGCAGCCAGTTGCCCGCGCCAGAAATCCTGGGCGGCGGCTTTGTCCTGACCTTGCAGCCAGACCAGAAAATCGCGGTAGCGGCCCTGCGCACCCGGCACCGGCTGACCGGCGTAATCCTGCAACACCTCGCCGAACATCCGCGAGTTGCTCCAGCCGTCCATCAGAATGTGGTGGCAGGTGAAAATCAATCGATGACGTTCATCCGCAGTGCGCAACAGGCACAGGCGCAACAGCGGCGGATTCTGCAGATCAAAACCGCGCTCGCGGTCGGCCTGCGCCCGAGCCTCAAGCACCGCCGGCAGATCCGCCACACCCCGCACATCGACTTCCGGCATCTCCAGGGTCAACTGCCGATTGATCACTTGCAGCGGTGCATCGAGACCGTCGCGGCCCCAGATGAACCCGGCGCGCAGCACTTCATGGCGATCCACCACCCGCTGCCAGGCTTGCTGGAAACGCGCCACATCGAGGCCGTCGATGTCCAGCAGCATCTGATAGACGTAGGCGCTGGCATCGGCGTCGTACAGGCTGTGAAACAGAATGCCCTGCTGCATCGGCGCCAGCGGATAGATGTCTTCGATGCGCTGAGCGGCGATCGGCAGGCTGTCCAGATGCGCCTGGGACAACCCGGCCAGCGGCACGTCGGACGGCGTCAAACCACCGCTCGATTGGCTCAGGCAATGATCGATCAACTCGCCCAGCGCCACTTCATAAGCGCGAGCCAGCGCATTGATCGTCGCCTCTTCGAACACGTCGCCGCTGTAGGTCCAGGTCAGGCTCAGCTGGCCCTGATAGACCCGGCCGTCGATGGTCAGCCAGTTGGCCATCGGCGCGTTTTCATCCTGACCGGCGCCCTTGTCTTCGGTAGCCGGCACCCACAGGGCGTCGGCGTCGAAGTTGTTGTCGAACTGGCCGAGGTAATTGAACGTGACTTTCGGATGCGCCAGCCCGTTCAGCGCCGCCTGTGCCTCGGCACTGCCCAGATGACGCAGCAAGCCATAACCGATGCCTTTGTCAGGGATTGCACGCAGTTGCTCCTTGATGCCCTTGATCGACGCTTCGAGACTGGCGCCAGGGGTCAGGCGCACCGGGAACATGCTGGTGAACCAGCCCACCGTGCGGCTCAGGTCGACATCGTCGAACAGGTCTTCACGACCGTGACCTTCAAGTTGCACCAGCGCGCTGTCCGTGTTCGTCCACTGGCACAGCACACGGGCCAGTGCCGTGAGCAGCAGATCGTTGACCTGGGTGCGATAGACCGAGGGGGCCTGTTGCAACAGCTGACGGGTACGTTCGGCATCCAGACGGGTGTCGACGCTGCGCTCGAAACGATTGCTCAATTGGCCTTGCGGGTTGTCCAGCGGCAGCTCGACCGAGACGTCGCGCAACTGCCCGCGCCAGTAGTCGAGTTGACTGTCCAGCGCCGCACTGCGGGCATGGGCTTGCAGACGCTGCCCCCAATCCTTGAACGCGCTGGTCTTGGCCGGCAGCACCACAGCCTGCCCGCCGCTCAGTTGTTGATAGGCGGTTTGCAGATCTTCCAGCAGGATCCGCCACGACACGCCATCGACTACCAGGTGATGGATCACCAGCAGCAAGCGCTGGCTGGCGTCCGGCAGATCGACCAGCGCCGCACGCATCAGCGGGCCGTCGAGCAGATCGAGACTGCGCTGCAACTCCAGACACAGCGCCGGCAATGCCGCACTGTCATCCAGCGTGACAGTGCGCAGCAACGCTTGCGCCTGATCCGCCGGCGCATGGCTCTGCTGCCAGCCATCGCCGGTCTGGCGATAACGCAGGCGCAGCGCGTCGTGGTGCCGTTGCAGGTGCAGCAGCGCCTGTTCCAGCGGCGCCGCTTGCAGCGCCGTGGCCGGGGTCAGCAGGATCGACTGGTTCCAGTGATGCCGCGCCGGGATAGCACTGTTGAAGAAGTAATGCTGAATCGGCGTCAGAACCGCATCGCCGAGCACTTCGCCCTG
The DNA here is from genome assembly GCF_024748795.1 of Pseudomonas sp. B21-051. Classification (NCBI taxonomy): domain Bacteria; kingdom Pseudomonadati; phylum Pseudomonadota; class Gammaproteobacteria; order Pseudomonadales; family Pseudomonadaceae; genus Pseudomonas; species Pseudomonas sp. B21-051. Next base: position 2,117,930 of record NZ_CP087166.1, on the reverse strand, counting down.
TTGCGTCTGCACCGCATCGCTCTGTTGCGCGACAGTTGCCAGACGCTGCACGGTCTGGTGCTGGAAGATGTCTTTGGGGGTGAAGCGAATACCCGCCTGACGGGCGCGACTGACCACCTGAATCGAAATGATCGAATCGCCGCCCAGCTCGAAGAAATTGTCGTTGAGGCCGACGCGCTCGACCTTCAACACGTCCTGCCAGATATCGGCCAGACGCTGCTCCAGTTCGTTGCGCGGTGCGGCGTAGGCTTCCTGCACCAGGGCGACGTCCGGCTGCGGCAGTTGCTTGCGATCAAGTTTGCCGTTGGCCGTCAGCGGCAGACGCTCAAGAAACGCCCAACTGACCGGAATCATGTAATCGGGCAGCGACTCGCGCAAATGTGCCTTGATCGAATCGCGCAGTGCGCCCTGCCCTTCGGCATCCAGCGCCTCGTTGGCGACGATCCAGGCTGACAGTTGCTGACCACTGGGACCATCGACCGCCAGCACCACCGCTTCACGCACTTCGGGGTGCTTGAGCAGTTGCGCTTCGATTTCTCCCAGCTCGATTCGGAAACCGCGGATCTTCACCTGATGGTCGATGCGGCCGATGTATTCGATCACACCGTCGCCGCGCAGCCGCGCCAGGTCACCGGTGCGATACAGGCGTTGACCCGCCTGCGGATTGAACGGATCCGGAACAAACCGCGTCGCGCTCATGCCGGCCTGATTAAGGTAACCACGGGCCAGACCGGCGCCGGCGATGTACAGCTCGCCGATGCAGCCTTGCGGCACCAGGTTCAGTGAATTGTCGAGCAAGTACCACGACAGGTCGACGATCGGTTCGCCGATCGGGCTGCTGTGGCTCTGCTGCAAATCAGCCAGCGACAATGGCCGGTAGGTCACGTGCACGGTGGTTTCGGTGATGCCGTACATGTTGATCAGCGTTGGCGCGCGGTCGCCGAAACGTTCGAACCACGGTCGCAGGCTCTGCACTTCGAGGGCCTCGCCGCCAAACACCACGTAACGCAGGGCGTTATAGCGCGACGACTCGCTGGCCACCAGCATCAACGGCTTGAATGCCGAGGGCGTCTGGTTCAGCACGGTGACATTTTCATCGCACAGCAGGCTGTAGAAATCTTCCGGGGAACGGCTGACGTCGTGGGGCACCACCACCAGTTTGCCGCCGTAGAGCAGCGCACCGAAAATCTCCCAGACCGAGAAGTCGAAGGCGTAGGAATGGAACAGCGTCCAGCTGTCCTGCGGGCCGAAATCGAACCAGTGTTCAGTGGCACTGAACAGACGAATGACGTTGCTGTGCGGCAACAAAGCGCCCTTCGGTTTGCCGGTGGAGCCCGAGGTGTAGATAACGTAGGCCAGATTGTCCGGTGTGGTCAGGCACACCGGATTGCTGTCGCGGCTGCCTGCGACTGGCTGGTTCAGATCCAGACAGGTCAGTCCCGCTGGCACTGGCAACTGCGCCAGCAGATGGCCCTGGGTCAGCAGCAATTCGATGCCGCTGTCCGCGATCATGTAGCTCAGCCGGTCATCCGGGTAACCCGGGTCCAGTGGCACATACGCGCCACCGGCCTTCAGCACCGCGAGGATGGCGACGATCATGTCCAGCGAACGCTCGACGGCAACGCCGACGCGCACGTCCGGGCCGACGCCACGGTCGATCAGCACATGCGCCCACTGGTTGGCACGGCGATTGAGCTCGGCGTAGGTCAGACGCTGCCCGTCAAAGGTCACGGCGATCGCTTCAGGATGACGTTCAGCCTGGCCTTCGATGACTTGCTGAATGCACTGCTCGACCGCTTGTTCCACCCGTGCCGGATTCCACTGCGCGAGCAATTGTTGTTGCTGGCTGTCATCGAGCATCGGCAGTTGCCCGATACGCTGCCCCGGCTCGGCGACGATCGCCCGCAACAGTGCATTCCAGTGTTGCCCCAGGCGCTCGATGGTCGCGGCGTCGAACAGATCCGTGGCGTACTTGAGCACGGCTTCGATACCGTGGGCCTGCTCGGTAGTGTTCAGGGTCAAGTCGAACTGGGCGGTCTGGCTTTGCCATTCCAGCGGTTCGATGCTCAGGCCGTTGAGGCGGGTTTCGACGCTCGCACGGCGTTCGGCCTGGTGGTTGAACATCACCTGGAACAATGGGCTGTGGCTCAGGCTGCGCCCCGGCTCCAGCGCTTCGACCAGTTGCTCGAACGGCAAGTCCTGATGGGCCTGGGCTTGCTGCGCGGTCTGTTTGACCTGACGCAGCAGATCGACAAACGGCATCTGCCCGTCGATGTCGGCCTTGAGCACCTGAGTATTGACGAAGAAGCCGATCAGACGCTCGATTTCCACCCGTCCACGGTTGGCCACCGGCACGCCGACGCGGATGTCGGCCTGCCCGCTGTAGCGGTGCAGCAACGCTTGGAACGAGGCCAGCAACACCACGAACAGCGTCACGTTTTCCTGACGGGCGAACGCCTTGAGCGCATGGCTCAGCGCCGGGTCGAGAATCAGGTTGTGACTGGCCCCGGCAAAGCTTTGCTCGATGGAACGCGGGCGATCCATCGGCAGTTCCAGCACCGGCTGCTCACCGCCCAGCTTCTCTTGCCAGTACGCCAGTTGCCGCTCTTGCTCACCGGCCTCCATCCACTGCCGCTGCCACAGGGCGTAATCGGCATATTGAATCGGCAGCGCCGGCAGACCGGCGGCGTGCCCGAGATTGAAACCGGCGTACAGCTGCACCAGTTCCTCGATCATCACTTGCAGCGACCAGCCATCGGAAACAATGTGGTGCAGGGTCAGCACCAGGACATGGTCATTCGGGGTGACCTGCAGCAACGCCGCGCGCAACAGCGGGCCGTGCTCCAGGTCGAAAGTTTTATGGCTCTGGGTCTGCACGAACGCCTGAATGGACGCTTCAGGGTCGTTCGCCGACTCAGCGCTCAGTTGCTGGATCTCCAGTGCAAAGGGGCCTGCGGGCAGGACCACTTGCAAGGGTTGTCCGGTTTCCTGGGTGAACACCGTGCGCAAGGTTTCGTGTCGTTCGATCAGCGCCTGGACGCTGCGCTCCAGCGCGGATACATCCAGCGGCCCCTGCAAACGCAGGGCCGTCGGAATGTTGTAGGCCGCGCTGTGCGGCGCCCACTGCCAGAGAAACCACTGGCGTTGCTGGGCGTAGGACAGCAGCAACGGCTCTTCAGCCGTGCGCTTGAAAACCGGGGCAATGTCAAAGAGGTTGACGCCTTTCTGCTTGAGCAGAACCGCCAGAGCCTTTCTTTGCTTAGCCGAAAGTTGTCCTACCGACTCGATTAACTCTTGCACGCGTTTTTCCCTCTCAAGAAATCAGTTTTTCCAGATCATCGAGGGATAGACGTTTGAGGGCCTCCAGGGATTTAGCCAATTCATCCTGAACGGGCGACATTTCGACGCGCAGGGCCTCGATCCGCGCACAGAACGCCTTGAGGGTATCGGTTTCAAACAAGTCCTTGAGCGGCACCTTGTCACCCAGACGTTCCTTGATCCGGGTCACCACCAGCGTGGCCAGCAACGAGTGCCCGCCAAGCTGGAAGAAGTTGTCCGCCAGTCCGACGCGCTCGACCTCCAGCACCTCCTGCCAGACCGTCGCCACTTCCCACTGCAGATCGGTCTGTGGCGCCTGATACTGCTGCTGCGTCGGACTGTCGCCGAGGGTCATCAGCACCTTGCGATCCAGCTTGCCGTTAGGCGTCAGCGGGATGGCTTCAATCAGGTGCAAGTGCCCCGGCACCATGTGCGCCGGCAGGCGCGCGGCCAGAGCACTGCGCAAGCGTTCCGCCATCGCGACCTGATCGGTCACCGGCTGCACCGGCACGACGTAGGCGTGCAGATGTTTACCGGCCGCACCGTCCTGAGCGAGCACCACCGCTTCAGCAATGTCCGCCTGCTCCAGCAGCCGCGCCTCGATCTCGCTGAGTTCGATACGGAACCCGCGAATCTTCACCTGATGGTCGGCGCGGCCAATGTATTCGATGTTGCCGTCACTGCCCTGGCGCACCAGGTCGCCGGTGCGGTACAGCCGTTCGCCGTTGCTGGCGTAAGGGTTCGGCACAAAGCGTTCGGCGGTCAGCGCGGCCTTCATCAGGTAGCCACGGGTCACGCCGGCACCGCCCAGGTACAGCTCGGCCGGCACGCCTTCAGGCAGCACCTGCAACTGACTGTCGAGCAGGTACGCGACGGTGTTTTCCAGCGGCCGGCCGATATTCGCCTGCCCTTGCGGCGTACGCAGGGTGAAGGTCGAATACGTGGTGTCTTCCGACGGCCCGTACAGGTCGTACACCTGCTGCACCGAGGTGCTCGCGTACAAGGTATCCACCAGACTTTGCTTGAGCGGTTCACCGGCCAGGTTGATGGTCTTGACCGAGCGCGGAATCTGCCCGGCACGTTGCAGCGCGGCAATCGCCGACGGCACCGTGTTGATCAAGGTGACCTGCTCGCGGCCCGGCAGATCGGCCAGTGCCAGTGCGTTGTCCGCCAGTACCAGACAACCGCCGCAGGCCAGCGTGACGAAGATTTCCCAGACCGACAGGTCGAAGCAGATCGACGTTGATGCCAGCACACCGCGCAGTTGTTCTGCGCGATACACACCCGCCGACCACTGAATCAGCGCCGACAGGTTGCCGTGGGTAATCGCCACGCCTTTCGGCTTGCCGGTGGAACCCGAGGTGTAGATGACATACGCCAGATTCTGCGCCGTCACTTCCGCCACCGGGGCGGTAGACGGGAATTCGCAGAGCGCGTCCTCTTCCACCAGCACTACCTGCGCACTCAACGCTTCGGGCAGCATCGCCTGCGCCGCGGGTTCGGTGAGCAGCACGGCGGCGTGGCTGTCGTCGAGCATGTGCAGCAAACGTTCCTGCGGGTAGTCCGGATCCAGCGGCACATAAGCGCCACCGGCCTTGAGGATCGCCAGCAGGCCCACGAGCATGTCCGGGGTGCGACGCATGCACACGCCCACGCGCACTTCCGGCCCGACACCCAAGGTTTGCAGTTTGTGCGCCAGACGATTGGCCCGGGTATCGAGGTTCTGGTAATCGATCGATTGCTCGGCGAACACCACGGCCTGCGCCTGTGGTTGCCGTTGCAGTTGCGCGGCGATGTGTTCCAGCACCGTGCGAGTGTCCGTCGCGGTGACGTCAGCCTTGCCCCAATTGATCGCCTCTTCGCGCTGCGGCGCTGCGAGCAATTGCAACCCGCCCAGTGGCTGAGCGGCATCGGCGAGGAACTGCGTCAGCAGGCTTTCCAGCTGCGCGCTCAAGGCAACGACCGTGGTCGCGGCGAAACTGGCCTGATCGTAACTGATGCCCAGACTCAGCTCGCGACCGGTGACCGCCACCAGCGTCAGTGGGTAGTTGGTCTGTTCCTGGCGGCGAATCGCGGAGAACGTCAGACCGGTGGCCGGGCCTTGTTGCAGGGCTTCGGCCATCGGGTAGTTTTCGAACACCAGAATGCTGTCGAACAACGCCCCGGCACCGGTTCCCGCCCAACGCTGAATGTCGTAGAGCGGCGTATGTTCGTGCTCGCGCAGCGCCAGATTGAGGCCCTGCACCTGTTGCAACCACTGACTGACGACGATTTCCGCGGACGGCGCCGCCACCACCGGCAGGGTATTGATGAACAGACCGATCTGCTGCTCGACACCCGGCAGGTCGGTGGGACGTCCGGCAACGGTGGCACCGAACGCCACGTTGTCCTGACCGGTGTAACGCTGCAACAGCACCAGCCACGCCGCCTGCACCAGCGTATTGAGAGTGACTTTCTGCTCGCGGGCGAACCGGTTCAGATCGGCAGTCAACGCCTCGCTGAACACATGCTCGTGGTCGGCGTAACCGACCGCCGCCAGCGGCGCGCCCGACACGACCCCGGCCAGTCGCGTCGGCTCTTGCAGGTCGGCCAGCGTCGCCGTCCAGAACGCGCGGCTGGCCTGCTGATCACGCTGGCCGAGCCACTCGATGTAGTCGCGATAGCGCCCCTGAGGCGCGGCCGGGGCCAGACCGGCGTAGCGCTGCAACACTTCGCCGAACAACTGCGAGGTACTCCAGCCATCCATCAGGATGTGATGACAGGTGTAGATCAGGTGATGCGTCGCTTCGTCGGTGCGCACCAGCGCTACCCGCAACAAAGGCGCGGCGGTCAGGTCGAACCCGCTGGCGAGATCGTCGCTGGCCAGTTGTTCCAGCGCTTCGCCAAGGTCAGCCCGGCCACGCCAATCCTCGAACTGCCATGGCATCTGTACGTTGTGCCGAACCACTTGCACCGCCGCCGCGGCATCCTGCGGCCAGACGAATGCGCTGCGCAGAATCTCGTGGGCCTCAACGGTGTGCTGCCAGGCCTGACGGAAGCGCTCGGCGTCCAGTTGTTGCACATCGACACGCAACTGGTTGGTGTACGCCGGGCTGTCCGGATCGTTGACGCTATGGAACAGGATGCCTTGCTGCATCGGCGATAACGGGTACAGATCGACGATGTCACGGGCCGGGATTGGCAGTGCCGACAGCTGTGCCTGGGTCAAGGTCGCCAGACTGAAGTCCGACGGCGTGACGCCTGCTTCACCGCTGTCGCAGCAGTGCTCGATCAGACGCTCCAGCTCACGCCGATAGGCTTCGGCCAGCGCCGCAATGGTTTCTGCGCGGTACATGCCCGTGCCGAAGGTCCAGGTCAGCTCCAGCTCACCGCCGTACACCTGACCATCGACGCTCAGCCAGTTACCCAACGGTGCAGCGGCGTCCTGATTGGCGCCGGTGCTTTCGCCACTTGGCACGAACAGCGTGCCCTCGTCAGCGCTGAATGCACCGTCGAACTGGCCCAGATAGTTGAACGTCACGCGCGGTTGCGGCAATTCCTGCAGCTCGGCGCGCCGGCTCAGATATCGCAGCACGCTATAACCGATGCCTTTGCCCGGCACCGCACGCAATTGTTCCTTGATCGCACACAGGGAGGCGCCCGGATTCACATCCGGGGTCAGGCGTACCGGGAACAGGCTGCTGAACCAGCCGACCGTGCGACTCAGATCGACCTCGTCGAACAGATCTTCGCGCCCGTGCCCTTCGAGCTGAATCAATACCGAAGGCTGTGCGCTCCAGTCGCACAGCACCCGCGCCAGTGCGGTCAGCAGCAGGTCGTTGATTTGCGTGCGATACGCCGCGGGAGCGACTTTGAGCAGCTTGTGGGTCAGCGCTTGACTCAGGCGCGAACTGGCCCGGGCCGCCTCGGCACGGGTCTGACTGTCCTGCGGGAAATCTCGCGGCAGTTGTGCGTCGCCCGCCTCCAGCGTTGCGCGCCAGTAGTCGCTCTCGGCAGCCAGCGCCTCGCTTTGCGCATACCGTTGCAGATGTTCGGCCCAGCTGTGCAGCGAAGTGCTTTTACCCGCCAGGACCAGCGGAGTGCCGGCGGCGAGCGCGGTGTAAGCGTGCTGCAGATCCTCCAACAGAATGCGCCAGGACACCCCGTCGACCACCAGGTGATGAATGACCAGCAACAGCCGTTGCTCAGCGTGTGGCAGGTTCACCAGCACCGCACGCAGCAAGCGTCCCTGTCGCAGATCGAGGCTGCGCTGGGCTTCATCAGCGAGTGCCGGCAAAGCCTCCAGACTGTCCAGCTCGCGCAGCCACAACAACTCTGGATCACGCTGGGTCTGCGCCAGTGCCTGCCACGTATCGCCCGAGCACTGGAAATTCAGCGCAAGTGCATCGTGTTGTTCGACCAGTGCCGCCAATGCAGTACGCAGGTGATCGGCGTCAAGCGTGGTGGTCGGCTGCAACATCACCGACTGGTTCCAGTGTTGGCGCTGGGCAATATCAGTTTCGAAGAAGCGTGCCTGAATCGGCAACAACGGCAGCGGCCCACGATTCGGCTGCGCCGTGGCCGCCACCGGTTTGGCTTCGATCAGCCTGGCCACTGCAGCCAATTGGCCAATGGTCTGTTTTTCGAACAGTTGCTTGGGGCTCAGCTTGATCCCCTGGCGCTTGGCCCGGGCGATGATCTGCAGGCTGAGGATAGAATCACCGCCCAGCTCGAAGAAGTTGTCGCTGGTGCCCACGCGCTCAAGCTTGAGCACTTCGGCCCAGATTGCCGCCAGCTTCTCCTCGACCTCCCCCACCGGCGCAACGAAATGCTGCGTGACCACACCCGGTACCGGCAAGGCACGCTTGTCGAGTTTGCCGTTGGCCGTCAGCGGTAGCTGCTCCAGCAGCACGACCTGCGCCGGCACCATGTAATCCGGCAGGCACGCCTGCAACTGCTCACGCAGAGCGTGTGCCTGCAAAGTCGCACCGGCCACCGGCACACACCACGCTACCAGTTGCAGGCGCGCCGGATCGTCATCCAGGGCCAGGGCGAGCACCGCCGCCTCACTGACACCGTCGAGCCCCAGCAGCACCCGCGCGACTTCCGCAGGTTCGACGCGATAACCACGCACCTTGACCTGATCGTCGGCGCGACCAATGAACTCCACCGCTTGCTGACGATTGCGCCGCACCCGGTCACCGCTGCGATAAACCCGCGCACCCGGGGCGCCGAACGGATCAGGCAGGAAGCGCTCGGCAGTCAGACCCGGTTGCCCGAGATACCCCAGTGCCACGCTGTCACCTGCGATGTACAGCTCGCCGGCCACCTGATCGTCGACATTGTTCAGCACATCGTCGACGATGTAGACCTGCGCACCGCTCAGCGCGGTGCCGACCGGAACGCTGCGCGCGTCGGCCGCCAGCTCACTGACCTCGTGCGTCAGTACACCGACCGTGGTTTCGCTCGGCCCGTAGTGGTTGATGATGCGGCACTCCGGCTTGAGCTGACGCACGCGTTCCACCAGTGCCGGCGAGCAGGCTTCGCCGCCGACGATCAGCGCCTGCGCCGGCAGCACATCGGCGGCGCGGCCTGCCTGCAACAACGCCGCCAGGTGCCCCGGGACGATTTTCAGCATGCCCACTTGATGCGTAGCCATGTACTCGGCAAATCGATCCGGGTCAAAACCCAGTTCTTCCGGCAGTACGTGCAACAGGCGACCGGAACACAGCGCGCCGAACAACACAGTGAAGCCCAGATCCGCCGCAATGGTCGACACCAGCGCCATGCTGGAGTCCGGCGTCGGCGCCAGGCGCTCCAGTACCCCGCGCACGTAACTGCCCAGCGCTCCATGACTGACCAGCACGCCTTTGGGTTGCCCGGTGGAACCGGAGGTGTGAATCACATACGCCGGGGACTGCGCAAACAGTGCCGCCACCGGGCTGACGTCCGCCTCCTGCTGCCACTGGTACGGGGCATAAGCGAGCCCCTGACAACCGTCGACAGCCAGCACGGACACCCGCGTATCCCCTTGTGCGCACAACAGCAGGCGCGCGCCGGCATTGCCGAGCATCTGCTGCAACCGCGCGTTCGGCGCCTTCACGTCCAGCGGCATGTACACCGCTGCGGCCTTGAAGATCGCCAGCACACAGGTCAGCCAGTCCAGCGAACGCCCCATCAGCACCGCTACCGGTTGGCCGGGGCTGACGCCCTGCGCCAGCAGGTGATGGGCCAGACGATTGGCGGCCTGGTCCAGCGCCTGAAAACTCAGGGTCTGATTCAGGTCGCGCGCAGCCAGTGCTTCGGGCTGTCGCGCCACTTGCCGATCCCACTGCTGCAACACTGACAACGCCGGTTCGCCCGGTGCTGCGAGCACCACCGGAGCCAGCGTGGCAACGCTGTGCAACGGCGCTTGCGGTGCCTTCAGCAATTCGTCGAACAAACCCAGCAACGCCGGCACGAAAGCCTCGACGGTCTCCGCGCGATAGAGGTCGCTGGCATAGGTCATCTGGCCGTGGATCAGCGTGCCGTCGTCGGTGATGTCCAGTGCCAGATCAAAGTGAGTGCCGTCCTTGTCCAGCGGATACTCCGCGACGCTCAGCCCCGGCAGGTTCATCGAGCGCTGTTTCTGCATACCGACGTTCTGGTTGAACTTGGCCTGGAACAGCGGGTTGTGGCCCAGGGTTCGTTCCGCCACCAATTCGTCCACCAGTTGCTCGAATGGCAGTTCCTGATGGGCCTGTGCGCCGAACGCCGCCTCGCGCACCCGCGCCAGCAAGTCTTCGAAACTGCCACGCTCATCGACCTCGCAACGCAACACCTGGGTGTTGACGAAGAAACCGATCAACCCTTCGACTTCGGCACGGCCACGATTGGCATTCGGCACGCCGACGCGAATGTCGCGCTGCCCGGCCTGACGCGAGAGGAACAGCGAGAAACCCGCCAGCACCAGCATGAACAGACTGATGCCCTTGCTGCGGGCAAACGCATTGAGTTGCAGGGACAACCGGGCACCGAAATCAAAGCTCAGGGTCTGGCCTGCGAAGCTTTGCGTCAGGGGCCGGGCGAAGTCCGGCGCCACTTCCAGCAGCGGATGTTCCTCACCGAGTTGCTGGCGCCAGTAATCGAGTTGACGCTCGCCCTCGCCGGCTTCCAGCCAGCGCCGCTGCCAGATCGCATAGTCGGCGTATTGCAACGGCAGCGCCGGCAACTGCGGCTCGCGCTGAAGACTGAAGGCCTGATAACACTGGACGAATTCCTTGACCATCACGTCCATCGACCAACCGTCGGAGACGATGTGGTGCATGCTCACCACCAGCACGAATTCCTCTTCGGTCAGAGCAAACAGGCTGGCCCGCAGCAGCGGACCGTGGCGCAAATCGAACGGCCGCGCGGTGACTGTCTGCACCTGTTGCGCCAAGGCCGGCTCACGCTGCGAAGCCGCAAGGCCGGTCAGGTCAATGCGTTCCAGAGCGATCGGCTGCTGCTCGAGAATCACCTGCTGCGGTTGATCGCCATCAGTGTGGAACACGGTGCGCAGCACTTCATGGCGCGCGACCAGATGATCGAAAGAGCGTTGCAGCGCCGATTCGTCCAGGCTTCCTTTCAGGCGCAGGCCGGCCGCCATGTTGTACGCGGCGCTCTGCGGTTCGAGTTGCCAGAGAAACAGCAGGCGTTGCTGAGCGAACGACAACGGTATCGGCGTGACCTCGTGACGACAGACCGGCAGCGGCAACAGGCTGAAGTCCTTGCCGTCCTCGCGCAGTCTGGCCAGAAACTGTCGACGCTGCTCCAGCGGCAAGCCGACGAATCTTTTAGCGATACGCTCCGCCATGGTGCCGCTCATACTTCTTCTCCTTCCAAAGCATTCATGAACTGATCCATGTCGGACCAGTCGTCATCCGTTGCACTGTCCGCCTGTTGCGCCAGCACTGCCGCCAGATCGGCCAGCAACGGTTTCTCGAACAGACTGCGCAATGGCAAGACCACGCCCAATTGAGTTTTGATGCGCGCGATCACCTGCGCGGCCAGCAGCGAATGGCCGCCCAACTCAAAGAAATGATCATCCAGACCGATCCGCGACACATGCAGGACCTCAGCCCAGATTTGCGCCAGACACAGTTCGGTGTCGGTTTGCGGCGCGCGATAGTCGCCTTGCAACTGGCTCGCATCCGGCGCCGGCAAGGCCTTGCGGTCGAGCTTGCCGCTCGGTGTCAGCGGCAGGTTCGGCAACAACAACAAATGCCCCGGCACCATGTAGTCCGGCAGATGGGCTTGCAGCGCGGTGCGGATTTGCTGGCGGAACGCCGACTGGGTGGCGGCGCTTTCCAGCACGGCGTGCTCGCCGACCACATACGCCACCAGTTGCTGGCCGCCGCTGAGCGGCACCGCCAGAACTACCGCCTCGCGAATGCCCGGGCACTGTTGCAGGCGCGACTCGATTTCGCCCAGTTCGATGCGGAAACCGCGGATCTTCACTTGATGGTCGACCCGGCCGACATACTCCAGCGCGCCATCGGCGCCCAGTCGGGCACGGTCGCCGGTGCGGTACAGACGCTGCCCTTCGGCGAACGGGTCGGCGATAAAGCGCTCGGCACTGAGCATCGGCTGACGGTGATAACCACGGGCCAGGCCCGGGCCACCGATGTACAACTCGCCCACCGCACCTTGCGGCAGCAGGTTCAAATCATCGTCCAGCACGTACAGACGTCGGGCATCGAGACCCTTGCCGATCGGGATGCCGCGCCAGGACACGGCGTCTGCCGTCAGTGCACTGCAATCATGAATCGTCGAAACCACCGTGGCTTCGGTCGGCCCATAGGTATTGAGCAACCGCACATGCCCCAGCCCGGCCTGTTGCCACAGACGTAAACCGTCCACCGCCATGGCCTCGCCACCGACGTGGATCTGTCGCAGCGCGCCAAAACCGGCCGGCGGTTGTGCCGCGTATTCCTGCACCAGCCAATACCAGTACGCGGCCGGCAGGTCAGCCAAGGTGATGCCGTGATCGACAATCACCTGACGCAACGTTGCGCTGTCCCACAATGGCGCATCACGCAGCACCACAGCGGCGCCATGGCACAGCGGCGGGAAGAACTGCTCGACAAAACCGTCGAAGCTGCTGGTGGCGAACTGCAGGATCCGGTCACCTTCGCGCAGGTCGCTGTAATCGATGGCGCGCTCGATGAATTCACTCAGTGCGCCGTGACTGACCGCCACGCCTTTCGGCCGCCCGGTGGAACCGGAGGTGTAGATCACGTAGGCAAGATTCTGCGGCGCGACCGTTAACGCCAGGTTGTCGGCCGGAGTTTCGCCGGACAATTGCTCCAGACACAGGCACTCGACAGCCTCCAGCGCCGGCAGGCTGGCAAGGCTGGCGCTGTCGGTCAGCAGCAGTTTCAAGCCACTGTCATCCAGCACATGGCGCAATCGCTCAGCCGGAGTTTGCGGGTCCAGTGGCACATAGGCCCCGCCCGCCTTGAGCACGGCCAGCAACGCCACCGCCAGCTCCAGCGAGCGCCCCAACGCGACACCGACCAGCACGTCCGGGCCGACGCCGCGCGCGCGCAGCTGATGCGCCAGGCGATTGCTGCGCGCATTGAGTTCGGCATAGGTCAGTGACGGTGACGGCGCGGTGGCGAGGATCACGGCCGCTGCCTGCGGCGTGCGTGCCACTTGCGCCTCGAACAGGTTTTGCACGCTGGTGAAACGCGGCGCCGCAGCAGTGGTCTGAATCAGCTGCGCGCGTTCGTCATCTGCCAGCAGCGCGACTTCGCCGATGACCTGCTGCGGGTCGCGGCAGACGGATTCAAGAATGTTGCGCCAATGCCCGGCCATCGCGGCGATGGTCGCGGCATCAAAAATATCGGTGGCGTAGGTGAAGGCGGCGAACAGCTGCTCGCCTTCTTCGCGGGTATCGAGCATCAAATCGCTGGTGGCCGCATGTTGCCGAGCGCTGCCGGCCAGTTGCTCTTGTGTCAGATAACCCACCTGCAGACCCGATTCCAACTGCACATGCTGCAAGTCGGTCACCAGCGGCTGATGGTTGAACATCACCTGAAACAGCGGATTGTGGCTTTGGCTACGCGCCGGTTGCAGGGCCTCGATCAAGGCGTCGAACGGCAGCTCTTGATGAACCTGCGCGCCGAGTGCGGCCTCGCGCAAACGCTGCAACAGCTCGGCGAATCGGGTTTGCGCGGTGACTTCGCTGCGCAAGATCTGGGTGTTGACGAAGAAGCCGATCAGCCCTTCCGTTTCGCTGCGGGTGCGGTTGGCAATCAGGCCGCCGACGCGAATGTCGGTCTGCCCGCTGTAGCGATGCAACAACGTCTTGAACGCTGCCAGCAGCACCACGAACAGGGTCACGCCCTGACGCTGGGCAAGGCTTTTCAGCTCCTGACGCAGCGCCGCATCAATGACCGTTTCCAGACGCGCGCCCTGGTGACTCGACTGCGCCGGATAAGCGCGGTCGGTCGGCAACTCCAGGACCGGATGCTCGTCGCCCAATTGTGCGCGCCAGTAGTCCAGTTGCCGTTCGCGCTCACCCGCCTCCAGCCAGCTGCGCTGCCACAGCGCGTAATCGCGGTAATGCACGGTCAGCGCCGGCAACGATGGTTCGCGCCCCGCCACCAGCGCATCGTAGGTACGCATGAACTCGTCGATGAGAATATTCATCGACCAGCCATCGGCAATGATGTGGTGCAAGGTCAGCAGGAGCACGTGTTCCTGCTCGGCCAGACGCAACAGGCGCAGACTCAGCAGCGGGCCGTTTTGCAGATCGAACGCCTGCGTGGCTTCAGCCATCATGTGCTGTTGCGCGAGCGGCCAGCGCTGCTGTTCGGGCACGGCGCTCAAATCGGTGAGGGGCAGTTGCAGCGCCTGCGGCTCGGCCACGCGCTGGAAGGCACGCTCGCCGACCTGACCGAAGGTGGTGCGCAGACATTCGTGCCGCGCGACCAGCAGGCTGAACGCCTGCTCCAGCGCTTGCACCTGCAACGCGCCGTTCAGGCGCACGGCCATCGGCAGGTTGTAGGCAGCACTTTGCGGATCCAGTTGCCAGAGAAACCACATCCGTTGCTGGGCGTAGGACAGGCCGTCACGCTCGGCGATCCCGTCACAGGCGGTCATGGGAAGCTGCGCAAAATCGATGCCTTCGCGGGCCATGCCGGCGAGAAACAAACGGCGTTTGTCCTGTGGCAGTTCGATAAAGCGGCGGGCGAGTTTCTGTGCGTCTGCGGCATTCATGCATTGGGTCCTTGCTGATCGGCGGCGTGACCAGGAGGCCCGGTCGTATCAACAAGAACGAATGACAAACGCAATGATTTAGCGCGCTGGCGCACCAGCGGCCCGGCGGTTACCCACACCGACGCAAAAATGCCGAAGCCGGTACAAGACCGGCTTCGGCACCTTCACGGGCAACCACCCGAATGGCTCAGAGCGGGCCTTGGGAATGCCCCTCGGCCATGGCCACGATGACTTTGCGCGGCCCTTCGAACGGCGAACGCGCATGGGCCGACAACATATTGTCGAGCATCAGTACGTCGCCTTCCTGCCACGGGAAACTGATCGCGCATTCATTGAGCACCGCGCGGATCTGTGCCAGCACTTCATCTTCGATGGCCGAGCCGTCACCGTAATAAACGTTACGCGGCAAGTCCTCCTCATCGACGATATCCAGCAGGCTTTCGCGCACTTCCGGCTGCAAGTTGGAGATGTGGAACAGGTGCGCCTGATTGAACCAGACGTGATCGCCGGTCACCGGATGCACCGCCACCGCCTGACAGGTCTGACGGGTACGCAACTCGCCGTCATCCTTCCACTCGCAAAGGATGCCATGGGCCTTGCAATACGCTTCGACGACCTCGCGGTCGTCGGTGTTGAACACATCTTCCCAGGCCACATCCAGGCCGTTGCCGAAGTTGCGCACATACATCAGACCTTTGCTGACAAAGCGCTCACGAATGGCCACCGGAATACGCCGATAGACTTCGCGACTGTCGGCAATCGGCGTTTCGCCACCGGACTTCGCCGCGATCATGCTGTAGAACCAGATCTTCATCGGCCAGTCGCGGGAATAGGCCTGTTCGTTGTGCAGCGGAATGCTCTGGTGCGCCGGGTATTCGGTCGAGGTGTATACGCCTTGGGTGACGTTGGTGCGCGGCGTGGAGCCGAACTCGTAGTTCAACAGCGGATGCCCGAAGCTGGCCGCGAACTGACGAAACTGTTCAGCGCCGTCGAGACGAAACCCGCGAAACAGCACCCCGCCATCGCGCAGCAGATGCTCATCGACCAGCGCTTTCAATTCATCGAACACCGCCAGCAGGTCGGTATCCACCTCGGTCGCTTCCACCAACAGCGGCAAGCGCCCTCGTTGCGGCAGCAGCGGCCGAACGGAAAACTCCACAGCAACAGCCATGACTGGCCTCCTGTAATCACTCGATTGTGAGCGGTGCGTCAAAACGCCGGTGCCGCCGCTTGCGCATGACGCCGGTGATGGACTTCCAGATGCGTCTTGATGGTGCGGATCACCCGGGCTTCGTGTTCATGGATGAAGAAATGACCACCGGTCATCATGTCCACGGAAAAACTGCCCAGGGTTTCCTTGCTCCAGCCGATCAGTTGCTCAGTGGTCGCGCGGTCTTCCTTGCCGCCCAGCACATGCACCGGGCAATTGAGCAGGGGCCGCTGCGCCGGGGTGAAGCGTCCGCACATCATGAAGTCGGCGCGCAGCACCGGTAGCGTCAGGCTCATGAGCTCCTGGTTGGCCAGCACTTCTTCGCTGGTGCCCTGAAAGGTGCGCAGTTGATCGATCAATTCCTCATCGCTGCGCGCTTCGGCAAACCCGCGATCGTAGTCGCTGCGCATGGTCGGCGCCGCCGTGCCGGAGGCGAACAGCGCCACCGGTTCCGGCGCGCCGAGCTCGCGAAAGGCGTGCGCCATCTCGCACGCCAGCAGCGCGCCGAGGCTGTGGCCGAACAGGGCGTAAGGCATTTGCAGGCCGGGTTTGTGCTCACGGGCCAACTGGCGAGCCAGGGCTCGCATGTCAGTTTGCAGGGGTTCGTCGAAACGGGCACCGCGCCCGGGCAACTCCACCGGTTGCAATTGCAGCCATGACGGCAGTTGGCGCCGCCAGCGGCTGTAGACCATGGCGCTGGCGCCCGAATAGGGCAGGCACAGCAGTGTCAGCTTTGTCACCGCGTTTACCTCAATGGGTTATCTGTAAAAGAGAACGGATGAGGCGTTGCGCGAATTAGTCCGAATGCCGATCACTTCAAATGGCGGAAACTCTGCACAGCCGAACCCAGCACCACCGCCCCCGCCGCAATCGCCAGCCAGAATCCGCTGCGTGCGCCAAACGCATCCACCAACGCACCCGAGCCGGCCGCGCCGATCGCCACACCGATGCTCAAGCCCGTCACCAGCCAGGTCAGGCCTTCGGTGAGTTTGGCCGGCGGCACGATGCGCTCGATCAGCGCCATCGCCACAATCAGCGTCGGCGAGAAGAACAACCCCGCGACAAACACCGCCAGCGACAAACCGACAATATTGCTCGCCAGCAACAGCGGCAGCGTGGTCACCGCCGTCGCCACCCCGCCGTACAGAAACAGGCGCGGCAACGGCAGTTTCGAGCGCATCGCGCCAAACGCGATCCCGGCCAGACACGAGCCGATGGCGTACACCGACAACACGATGCTCGCCGCCGCCGGTTGGCCCTGCTGCTGGGCGAACGCGACGCTGACCACATCGACCACACCGACGATGACGCCCATGGCGAGCATCAATGCCAGCAGCCATTGCACGTCGGTCGAGCGAATGATCGAACCCTGATGCTGTGATTCCTGCGGGTGCACCGCCGGCTCGGTGCTGCGCTGGGCGACAAACGCGGTCACCCCGATCGCCAGCGCCAGTAGCGCGGCCAACGGCCCGGCCTCGGGAAACGCCACCACGCACAAACCCACCGACAGCGGCGGGCCGACGATGAAGCAGACTTCATCGAGCACCGATTCCAGCGCGTAGGCGGTCTGCAATTGCGGCTGGCCGCGATAGATCTCGGTCCAGCGCGCGCGCACCATCGCCGACATGCTTGGCATGCAACCGGCCAGCGCGGCGAAGATGAACAGCGTCCAGGTCGGCGCCTGCAAGCGGGTGCACAGCAACAACATCAACAGCGCCCCGCCACCGATCAATGCCGACAGCGGCAGCACCTTGCCCTGGCCGAAACGATCCACCAGACGCGAGACCTGCGGCGCACAAAACGCCGTGGCCAAGGCAAAGGTCGCCGCCACTGCACCGGCCAGTGCGTACCCACCCTTGAGCTGCGAGAGCATGGTGATCACGCCGATCCCGGTCATGGAAATCGGCATGCGCGCGATCATCCCGGCCAGTACAAAAGCCCGGGCGCCGGGGGCGGTGAATAATTCGCGGTAGGGATTTTCCATGGGGACAGCCTCATCAGGGGTCGCCAAGTTGCCATAAAGGCTGATGAGCGTGGAAGCGGGGAATTGTTGGTGGAATGTGAAGGCCTTGAAGAGCAAAAGATCGCAGCGTGCCGCAGCTCCTACAGGTGCTTACATTCTCTGTAGGAGCTGCGGCACGCTGCGATCTTTTGATCTTTGCTCTGAACTCTCCCGGCCTGCGACCAGTCAGCTAAATAGGCCCTCACTCAAGGCGCGACCCTGCATGCAAATATCCCTCGCCCGCCAAGTGGCGCTGGTCACCGGTGCCAGCTCTGGCATCGGCCACGCCGCCGCCAAAGCGCTGGCCGCTGCCGGCGCAGCTGTCGTGATCAATTACAACCGTCAGGCCGAACCCGCCGAAGCGCTGGCCCGGCAGATCATCGCCGACGGCGGTCAGGCGCTGGCCATCGGCGCCGATATTTCAAAGGAAGACGAGGTCGAACGGTTGTTCGCCGAGACCCTCGAGACCTTTGGCGCGCTGGACATTCTGGTGGCCAATTCCGGCCTGCAAAAAGATGCCGCTGCGGTGGACATGACCCTGGAAGACTGGAACACGGTGATCGGCGTCAACCTCACCGGCCAGTTCCTCTGCGCCCGCGCCGCGCTGCGGATTTTCAATCGTCAGGGCGTGCGTGAAGGCGTGTCCCGCGCGGCCGGCAAGATCATTCACATGAGTTCGGTACATCAACGCATTCCGTGGGCCGGGCACGTCAACTATGCGGCGTCCAAGGGCGGCGTCGATCAGTTGATGCAGACCCTCGCCCAGGAAGTCAGCCAGCAGCGCATCCGCATCAACGGCATCGCGCCGGGGGCGATTCGCACGGCAATCAATCAGGACGCCACCGAAGGCGCTGCCGGTGAGAAGCTGCTGGAGCTGATCCCCTACGGTCGCATCGGCGATGTCGAGGACATCGCCAACGCCGTGGTGTTTCTCGCTTCCGACGCCGCCGACTACATCGTCGGCACCACCCTGTTCATCGACGGCGGCATGAGTCTTTATCCGGAGTTTCGTGGCAATGGCTGAGCATCATCCTGAACGACAAAGCCCGATCGACGCCCACGGCATCATCGGCGACCTGCGCAGTGCCGCACTGGTCAACGACAAGGGCAGCGTGGATTTTTTCTGCTGGCCGGAATTCGACAGCCCGTCGATCTTCTGTTCGCTGCTCGACACGCCCGAGGCGGGGATTTTCCAGCTCGCGCCGGACTTGCCCGATGCCCGGCGCGAACAGATCTACCTGCCGGACACCAACGTTCTGCAAACGCGCTGGCTCAGCGAACAGGCCGTGGTGGAAATCACCGACCTGCTGCCGATCGGCGACAGCGTCGATGACCTGCCGCTGCTGATGCGCCGGGTGCGGGTGGTCAGCGGGGAAGCGACGTTTCACATGCGCTGCGCGGTTCGCCATGACTACGCGCGCGCCAACACCCGGGCGCAGATGGATGAACAATCGGTGATATTTAGCGCCGAGGGTCAGCCATCGTTGCGGCTGGTGGCGGATCAGGCGTTGCACATCGATGGCGAATCGGCCGTTGCCTCCTTCAGTTTGAAACAGGATCAGCACGCCGAATTTGTCCTCGGTGGCGCCGACGATCCGCGCTTCAAGGATGACGGCGCAAAAATGTGCCTGGAGCGCACGCTGAAGTTCTGGCGCGACTGGATCGGCCAGTCCAACTACCGCGGGCGCTGGCGGGAGATGGTCAATCGTTCGGCCCTCGCGCTCAAGCTGCTGACCTCGCGCAAGCACGGCGCGATCCTCGCCGCCGCCACCTTCGGCCTGCCGGAAACCCCCGGCGGCGAGCGCAACTGGGATTATCGCTACACCTGGATCCGCGACGCCTCGTTCACCGTCTACGCGTTCATGCGCCTGGGTTTTGTCGATGAGGCCAACGCCTACATGGGCTGGCTGCGTGGGCGGGTCAGCGATTGTCAGGGTCATTCGACAAAACTCAATATCCTCTATGCGATCGACGGTCGCCAGGAGCTGCCGGAGACCGAACTCACGCACCTCTCCGGCCATGGTGGCGCGCAACCGGTGCGCATCGGCAATGGCGCGTACGATCAGATTCAGCTCGATATCTTTGGCGAACTGATGGACGCGGTGTACCTGGTCAACAAATACGGCGACGCGATTTCCCACCAAGGCTGGAAACACGTGCGCGAAGTGGTCGATCAGGTGTGTGAGACCTGGCAGACAACCGATGTAGGCATTTGGGAAATGCGCGGTGAGCAGCATCACTTCCTGCACTCGCGACTGATGTGCTGGGTGGCTCTGGATCGAGCGATTCGCCTGGCCTCGAAACGCTCGCTGCCGGCGCCGTTCGTTCAGTGGGATCAGACCCGGCAGGCGATCTACGCCGACATCTGGGACAACTTCTGGGACGAGGAGCGCGGGCATTTCGTCCAGTACAAGGGCGGCACCGCGCTCGACGGTTCGATGCTGCTGATGCCGCTGGTGCGCTTCGTCAGCGCCAAGGACCCGCGCTGGCTGTCGACCCTTGAAGCGATCGAAAAGACTCTGGTGCGCGACGGCATGGTTTATCGCTATCGCAACGATGACGCCAACATCGACGGTTTGACCGGCACCGAAGGCGCGTTTGCCGCGTGCTCGTTCTGGTACGTCGAATGCCTGGCCCGGGCCGGTCAGGTGGAAAAGGCGCATCTGGAGTTCGAACAACTGCTGCGCTACGCGAACCCGCTGGGGCTGTACGCCGAAGAGTTCGACAGCAAGGGCCGCCATCTGGGCAATACCCCGCAAGCGCTGACGCATCTGGCGCTGATCAGTGCGGCGAGTTTTCTTGATCGGCGTTTGAGTGGGGAAAAGAGTGTTTGGCAGCCGTAATTTCGCCGCACTCTGTCGGAAATATCCCTTCAACTCGGGTTTTGCAGGACGAATTCCTACACAAAAATAAACGTTGGTGAACTTGTGTGGCGAGGGAGCTTGCTCCCGCCGGGTCGCGAAGCGGCCCCAATCCCTGCGCCACCATTTCTCCAGAAGAACCGCATTGTCTGGCTTTGCGCCTGCTTCGCAGCCGAGCGGGAGCAAGCTCCCTCGCCACACGCCAGGTCATTCAGCCCCTACTTCGTCTAAACAATCCCCGCCCAATCCCTCCCCCGCAACCTGCACTTACACCCTGAAATACCCTGTTGCCAGCTGTTACATCCCCCCCTACCATCCACCGCAACGGGCACAGCGGAGCTGTCCAATAAAACCCGAATTCAAGGAACCAGAATGACCCAGCACGTCCACCGCCCCATCGCCACGCCACTGCGCAGCGGCCTGACCCGCACCCAACTCTGGGATGCCGCCGACAAAGGCCTGATCAAATGCTGGGAAATCGGCCGCCAGCGCGCCACGCGCTTCCCCGACCTTGCGCAACAATGCCTCGCCGGCGAACTGCCGGTACTCGGCTGGAAAGGCGGCGTCAGCCGCAGCCTGAAGAAAAACGAGAAATACGGCTCACTGAAATACCTCGCCCAGTGGCAGGGCTTGCGGGGCGAGGATCTGGATATTGATCTGGGTGAGGAACGTTCGCTGACCTGCTCGCGGACCAAGATGCGGGTGACGTTTACCCCGGACCGGACGAAGTATTTCAATCAGGTGGCGGAAGCCGAGGCTTAAGGAGAAGCAACCCCGACAAGTGACGCTTCCCCTGTGGCGAGGGAGCTTGCTCCCGCCGGGTTGCGAAGCGACCCCATACTTGAATGCACTGCTGCGCAGGCCTGCGGGAGCAAGCTCCCTCGCCACAATAGAATGGTCTAGTGTTGCCTGACGCCCATTGCTGTGGAGTCTGCCGTGTCTGATATTCAACGGGTACCGACACCCAACTTGACCGTAGCCTTTGAACAGCACGGCCCGTCCACCGGCGACGCGGTCATATTGCTGCATGGCTTCCCCTACTCGCCTCGGGCGTACGATGAAATCGCCCCCACCCTCGGCGCCCACGGTTATCGGGTGATCGTTCCGTACCTGCGCGGTTACGGGCCGACTCGCTTCAACCACCCCGAAACACTGCGTTCCGGCCAGCAAGCGGCCCTCGCTCAGGATTTGCTGGAGTTGATGGTTGCGCTGGGTATCGAACAGGCCACGCTTTGCGGTTACGACTGGGGCGGTCGGGCCGCGTGCATCGTTGCGGCGTTGTTTCCCGAGCGGGTGCGCGGGTTGGTGACGGGGGATGGTTACAACGTGCAGGACATCGCCAATTCAACCCGGCCACTGGACCCCGAGACCGAGCACCGTTATTGGTACCAGTACTATTTCCACACGCCACGCGGCGTCGCGGGCCTGACGCAAAACCGGCAGGCGTTCTGTGAACTGCTCTGGAAATTGTGGTCACCGACCTGGGCACGCAACGCCGAACGTTATCCGCTGAGCGCACCGGCCTTCGACAACCCGGAATTCGTCGACGTGGTGATTCATTCCTACCGTCATCGCTTCATGTACGCCGCAGGCGATCCGGCGCTGCAATGGATGGAAGACGCGTTGATCAAACAACCGCCGATCAGCGTGCCCACTATCTCCCTGTGCGGTGCCGACGATGGGGTCGGTCCGGCGCCGGAAGTCGATGAAGACATTGCGCACTTCACCGGCCTGTACGAAAGGCGCGTATTGCACGGTGTCGGCCACAACATTCCCGAAGAAGCACCGCAGCAAACGCTCAAGGCATTACTGGATCTGCTCCAGTGCTGACCGAAAACCGCTCCCGATACGCCTGCGGCGTCACGCCAATCGCCCGCAGAAAACTGCGGCGCAACGTTTCTTCACTGCCAAAGCCGCAATTGGCCGCGATTCGCTTCACTGGCAGCCCGGTGTCACTGAGCAGACGCCGCGCGGTTTCGACGCGGATCAGCTCGATGGCGCGGGCCGGGGTCTGACCGGTGTCGGCGCGGTAGTGGCGGACGAAACTGCGTTCGCTCATGCCAGCCTGTTCGGCCAGGGTCGGCACACCGAGGTCGCAGGTGAGGTTTTCAGCGATCCAGGCGTGCAGCTCATCAAAGCGATTGCCCTGATTCTGCAGGGCCAGGGTCACGCTGAATTGCGATTGCCCGCCGGGCCGTTTGAGGAACACCACCAGATGCCGGGCGACGTCGAGGGCGATGTCGCGGCCCAGATCTTCCTCGACCATCGCCAGCGCCAGATCGATGCCGGCGGTGACGCCGGCCGAGGTCCAGACCGGGCCGTCGTTGATGAAAATCGGGTTGGCTTCGACCTGCAGCTTCGGGTGCTGCTGGGCCAGTTGTTCGCAGCGGGTCCAGTGGGTGACCACGCGACGTCCGTCGAGCCAGCCACTGGCCGCCAACAGGAAAGCGCCGGTGCAGACCGAGGCCACGCGTCGGCATTTCGCCGCATGCTCGCGCACCCAATCCACCAGCGGCACGTCTTCCGCTGCCGGGTAAATGCCCCAGCCACCGGCGATGATCAAGGTATCGCTGGCCTGCCGCGGCAACGGTTCGGCCAGCACCGCCAGCCCTGCCGACGACATCACCGCCCCGCCCTCACTGGCAATCACCGACGGCGCATACGGTACCGGCAAGCCGCGCTGACGAGCGATGTCATTGGCCGAGGCGAACACTTGCAGCGGGCCGGTGACATCGAGGATCTGCATGTTGGCAAACGCGAGTACGTGAATGGCTTTGGGCATTTGGCGTAATTCGTGGGGTTATTGGCGTATACGCCAGAACCTACGCGCCTACAGTGAAGCCGTCCACCCCTCAACTGGAGAAACACCCCATGACGTTGCAGATCGGTTTTCTGTTGTTTCCGCAGGTGCAGCAACTCGACCTGACCGGTCCCTATGACGTACTGGCCTCGCTGCCGGACGTGCAGGTGCATCTGATCTGGAAAGATCTGGTGCCGGTCACCGCCAGCACCGGCCTGCTGTTGAAACCGACCACCACCTTCGAGGACTGCCCGAATCTGGATGTGATCTGCATTCCCGGCGGCGCAGGGGTCGGCGCGTTGATGGAGGACGAGCGCACGCTGAATTTCATCCGGCGCCAGGCGGCGCAGGCGAAGTATGTAACGTCGGTGTGCACCGGTTCGCTGGTGCTGGGCGCGGCGGGACTGCTGCAAGGCAAACGCGCCACCACGCACTGGGCTTATCACGAACTGCTGCCAAAACTCGGCGCAATTGCGGTGCAGGACCGGGTGGTACGCGACGGCAATCTGTTTACCGGTGGCGGCATTACCGCAGGCATCGACTTCGCGCTGGTGCTGGCCGCCGAACTGGTGGGGGCCGAGGCCGCGCAGTTGATTCAGTTGCAACTGGAATATGCGCCTGCACCGCCATTCAATTCCGGCAGCCCTGATACGGCACCGAGCGCGATCGTCGACGAGGCTCGCTTGCGTGCAGCGCCGTCGTTGAAACTGCGCACGGAAATCACCGAGCGCGCCGCCGCGAAACTCAACCTGCGCTGATCCTCAGCCATACACAAAACCTTGTAGGAGCTGCCGCAGGCTGCGATCTTTTGACTTTGGCTTTTCAAGATCAAAAGATCGCAGCCTGCGGCAGCTCCTACCGGAGGATTGCGGCGTGTCACCGTTTCCCGCCACACCTTTACTTGTCCCCACGCCCTCACCCGTGTAGAAAGCCCTTCCACAAAATTCTGCACAAGGACTTTCGATGAAGGCGTTGCCATGGCTCTATCTGGCACTTCTCAGCCTCGGTTATGGATTGGCGTTGAGCTTTGGCCAACTCGGCTGGCTCGCGCTGATCTCCTTCGGATTATTGCTGGTGACCGGTTTCGCCGTGCGCCAACAGCAGGTGCCGGTGGCGCGCCTGCTGGGGCATGCCGTGTTCATTTTCCTCGCGCTGTCGCTGGCACTGCACTGGTTGCCGGGATTCGCCAACGGCCGGGCCATCGCCCCGCTGCGTTTCACCGACGACGCCGTGCCGTTCGCGATGTACCTGAATCTGGACAAACCCCTGATCGGCTTCTGGCTGTTGCTCGCCTGCCCGTGGATTGTCGCGGCACGCTCGCTGCGTCCGACGGTGTACGCCAGCGTCCTCGCCCTGACCTTGAGCGCCGTCCTGGCGCTGGGCGGCGCACTGTTGTTCGGCATGATCGCCTGGGCGCCGAAGTGGCCCGATCAGGCGTGGCTGTGGCTGCTGAATAATCTGCTGCTGGTGACGCTGGTCGAGGAGGCGCTGTTTCGCGGCTATATACAGGGCGGTTTGAGCCGCCTGTTCAAGCACCTGCCGCACGGCGACAACCTCGCCCTGCTGCTGGCGTCGCTGATCTTTGCCCTGGCGCATCTGGGTGCCGGCTGGCACTGGGTGTTGCTGGCGGGTCTGGCGGGTGTCGGCTATGGTCTGGCCTACCGTTTTGGCGGGCTGACGGCGGCGATCGCCACGCATTTCGGGCTGAACCTGCTGCATTTTGCGCTGTTCACCTATCCGATGCTGGCCGCTTGAAGCAAGAGCGGTTTTGCGACGCCGTACTTATATCTGAAAAAAAACTTCAATAATTTCCTGACAACGCCGACAACCTTTCAAAGCCTTGCGGATTGAAAAACCATGCGTAATAACCAGCCCATTACACAACGCGAACGGACTTTCCCGGCTCAGCAGCGGTTGATTTCCACAACCGACGCCAAAGGCGTGATCACCTACTGCAACGACGCTTTCGTCGAAATCAGCGGGTTTTCGCGTGAAGAGCTGATCCGTGCGCCGCACAACCTGGTTCGTCACCCAGACGTGCCGGCGGCGGTGTTTTCGCACATGTGGGGCACACTGAAACAAGGCTTGCCATGGATGGGCATTGTCAAGAATCGCTGCAAATCCGGTGACCACTACTGGGTGAACGCCTACGTGACACCGGTGTTCGACGGCAATCAGGTGGTCGGTTACGAGTCGGTGCGGATCAAACCCACCGCCGAACAGATCCGCCGTGCCGAAGCGCTCTACCAACGCATCAACCAAGGCAAGTCGGCGATCCCTTCCAGCGACAAATGGCTGCCGGTGTTGCAAGACTGGCTGCCGTTCATTCTGGTCAGCCAGCTTAGCTTCGTGATCGGCGCAACCCTGAACTCGCACTGGGGCTTTGCCCTCGCTGCCGGCCTGTCGGTGCCTCTGGGCCTGATGGGCCTGCAATGGCAGCAACGCGGGCTCAAGCGCCTGCTGCGTCTGGCCGAGCAGACCACCTCCGACCCGCTGATCGCGCAGATGTACACCGACAGCCGTGGCGCGCAGGCGCGTCTGGAAATGTCGATCCTCAGCCAGGAAGCGCGCTTGAAAACCTGCCTGACTCGTCTGCAGGACACCGCCGAGCACCTGACCGATCAGGCCAAACAGTCCGACGCCCTGGCGCACAACAGCTCCAGCGGTCTGGAACGTCAGCGCGTGGAAACCGAACAGGTCGCCACCGCCGTCAACCAGATGGCCGCCACCACCCAAGAAGTCGCCAGCCACGTGCAGCGCACCGCTGACGCCACCCAGGAAGCCAACCGCCTGACCGGTCGCGGCCGCGACATCGCCGGGGAAACCCGCGAAGCCATCCAGCGCCTGTCGGTGGTGGTCGGCGAAACCGGCCTGACCGTCACCCAACTGGCCAAGGACAGCGACGAAATCGGCGGCGTGGTCGACGTGATCAAAGGCATCGCCGACCAGACCAACCTGCTCGCGCTCAACGCCGCGATTGAAGCAGCACGTGCCGGCGAAATGGGCCGTGGCTTTGCCGTAGTGGCTGACGAAGTCCGTCAACTGGCGCAACGCACCAGCGAATCCACCGGGCAGATTCATGCCCTGATCGCCAAGCTGCAGCAGACCGCGTCCAGCGCTGTGCAAACCATGGAAGCCGGCCATCGCCAGGCGGAAGAAGGTGTGGCGCGAGTACTGGAAGCGGATCAGGCCTTGGTCGGCATCAGTGAAGCGGTGGCCAACATCACCGACATGACCACGCAGATCGCTGCCGCGACCGAAGAGCAAAGTGCGGTGGCTGAGGAGATCAGCCGCAACATCAGCAATATTTCGGAACTGGCAGATCAGACCTCGGAACAGGCGCATAACTCGGCGTTGCTGAGTGAAGAGCTGACCAAGACGGCGAACACGCAGTATTCGTTGGTGGAGCGGTTTAACCGCTAAAAGCTAAAGATCGCAGCCTGCGGCAGCTCCTACACCGTTTTTTGTAGGAGCTGCCGCAGGCTGCGATCTTTTGACCTTGAAAGCCCGGACAGCGAAAGCGTCCGGGCTTTTTATTGCCAGTCTGAAATTGATGGTGCCTGCCAGATCGCATTCGCGAGCAAGCTCACTCCCACAGGGAAATGCATTCCAAATGTGGGAGCGAGCCTGCTCGCGAAGAGGCCATAACGGCCAGCAAAATTATTGAGACAACTTCAGCTTATCCAGCAGTCGATTGACCAACAGCTCGTTCAGCATGATCACCTGTTGCAGCGCCAGCAGCGGTTTGCGCTCAGGACCTTTCACCGAGTTGGCAATATTGCCGGCCATGGCGTTGGCTGATGACAGTGATTCACTGGCTTCGACGAGAAGTGTTTCGTCATCAAGCGTGGGATCGACCATGTAGATGGGGCGAGCCTTGGGTGGGAAGTACTTCGGAATATCGGGGCCAAGGTAATAGTCGAGTGCGCGGTCGGCGGCTTCTTTTGTCTTTTGGGACTCAAGCTCGGGGTGGTGGGGTATTTCAGTTTCTGGTGGATTGGGCGTGGCTTTGAACATGGATGTAACTCCTATCGCAGATCTCAAGAAGCCATCACCCACGCTACCAAACGATGGGTGGTGGCCATACGCGGGTTGGTAGACCGGCTGCAATAGGAACCCGGCGCTCACGAATGAGCCCCACGCATGACCACCATAAAACCGAGCCCCAAAAAAGGGACTGCATAGGTGTTGCCATACGGCTATTACAGACAGGCTACCAAACCCGATCACTGATTTTCAGTGACAGGCAAACGATATAGCCCGGCCCATAGCCGTGTAAGCCGGCGGATTCTGGCGTACGCGTAGGCAACGGCGCAAGGCGTTGTAGCCGTTATGGCGTAACGGTTCGTGTACTTTAAACGTGCTTGCGAGGTTACGTTTATGCGCAGGGAGTGTCGGGTTTTTCCTGATATTTTGATGGTGTCTGGCAGGCCGCTTTCGCGAGCAAGCTCGCTCCCACATTTTGGACTGTGTGTTTACAGTTAGACATTCATTGCCTGTCAGTCCGTCATCGCTGGCAGGCCAGCTCCCACAAAATCAAGAGCAAAAGATCGCAGCCTTCGGCAGCTCCTACACCGATCACCTGTAGGAGCTGCCGAAGGCTGCGATCTTTTGACCTTGAAAGCCCGGAAAGCGAAAGCTTCCGGGCTTCTTTATTGCCAGTCTGAAACTGATGGTGCGTGGCAGGCCGCTTTCGCGAGCAAGCCCCCACACATTGGATCGGGTGCACCCGCCAAAACCTAGTCGGCTCATAGGCCGTCATCGCTGGCAGGCCAGCTCCCACAAGATCAAGAGCAAAAGATCGCAGCCTTCGGCAGCTCCTACACAAAACCCGCGGCGCAGCCGCCCCACTCCAGGATGAGCGCAAGCTCGGCTATCGCTCTTGATCTTGATTCACGGGCGACGTCGGAAGGCTTCGGTCCGGGATTCATCCGGGGGTGGGAGCGCAGCGACCGTTTGGCGCAGCCAAACACAGCGAGAGGAGGTGCAGCGAAGCAAACCGTAGGCGCTGCGCCCGGATGGATCCCGGAGCGAAGGGACCCCGAGCCCCAGCGAGCGGGCCGAACGCAGGAGCAAGCCTTTTTGGTTACTTTTTCGGCGTCTGGAAAAAGTGACCCGCCGTAAGGGCGGAACCCTAAGCAGCCATAACCGCAGCAACGGATATACACCCCAAACCAAACCTTACCGAAGAAAAGCGGCCACCTTCTGCGCGGCACTCGCCAAATGATCCGAATGCGTAAACCCGGAAACCTTCAGCGGCTTCAAATCATGATCCCCTGCCGCCAGCCAAAACAGCTCAATACTCGGCGCTAACGAATACCCCTCAACCGCCGCAAGATTACCCAGAGCATCCCGCTCCCCCTGCACAATCAAAGTCCGAGTCCGCAAAGAAGCCAAATGCTCAACCCGCGGCTTCTCAGGTTTCCCAACCGCATAAAACGGATATCCAAGACAGACAAGCGCATCGGCGCCCAATTCGTCAGCCAAAAGACTGGCCATCCGCCCGCCCATGGACTTACCACCGATGGCCAAAGTCCCAGCGACATGACGTCGCACTTCAGCGAACACTTCGCGCCAGCACTCAAGCAGTTTCGGCGCCGGATTCGGCGGGCGCTTACTGCCATCCACCCGCCGCTGCGCCATATAAGGAAACTCAAACCGCAACACGTTCACGCCCAATGCAGCAAGGCGCCCAGCCATATCCGTCATCCACTCACTGTCCATCGGCGCCCCGGCACCATGGGCGAGGATGAGCGTCGCCGAAGCCTCGCCAACAGCGGCATCCCACAACCACCCATGATCCCGCACGCACTGCACCCATTGATCCCCGTCAATACTGGCCTTGTGCTGTTTGTCCATGCTTGCCTCGCTTTTAGTCTGCCTATAACTCCAGGCGAAGGATTCGCGGCGTTTTCTGCGCGCGCTCACTTCGGCTGAACCGTGGATGGGGAACCATGAACACTTCTATCAGTACCGCCTACAACTACAAGGTGGTCCGCCAATTCGCCATTATGACGGTGGTGTGGGGCATCGTCGGCATGGGGCTCGGGGTTTTTCTCGCGGCCCAATTGGTCTGGCCTGAACTCAACTTCAATTTGCCCTGGACCAGTTTCGGCCGTCTGCGCCCGCTGCACACCAACGCGGTAATCTTCGCCTTCGGTGGCTGTGCGCTGTTCGCCAGTTCGTTCTACTCGGTGCAACGCACCTGCCAGACGCAATTGTTCGCGCCGAAAATCGCCGCGTTCTGCTTCTGGGGCTGGCAGCTTGTGATTCTATTGGCGGCGATCAGCCTGCCGCTGGGTTACACCAGTTCCAAGGAATACGCCGAGCTGGAATGGCCGATCGACATTCTGATCACCATCGTCTGGGTCGCCTACGCCATCGTGTTCTTCGGCACGATCATGCAGCGCAAGACCAAGCACATTTATGTAGGAAACTGGTTCTTCGGCGCGTTCATTATCACCGTGGCGATCCTGCACATCGTCAACAACCTTGAGTTGCCGGTGAGCCTGACCAAGTCCTACTCGGTGTACGCCGGTGCGACCGACGCGATGGTGCAATGGTGGTACGGCCACAACGCCGTGGGCTTTTTCCTCACCGCCGGGTTCCTCGGGATGATGTACTACTTCGTGCCGAAACAGGCCGAACGTCCGGTGTATTCGTATCGCCTGTCGATCGTGCACTTCTGGGCGCTGATCACCCTGTACATCTGGGCCGGCCCGCACCACCTGCACTACACCGCGCTGCCGGATTGGGCGCAGTCGCTGGGCATGGTGATGTCGCTGATTCTGCTGGCACCGAGCTGGGGCGGCATGATCAACGGCATGATGACCCTCTCGGGCGCCTGGCATAAGTTGCGCAGCGACCCGATCCTGCGCTTCCTCGTGGTCTCGCTGGCGTTTTACGGCATGTCGACCTTCGAAGGTCCGATGATGGCGATCAAGACCGTCAACGCCCTCTCCCACTACACCGACTGGACCATCGGCCACGTTCACGCCGGCGCCCTCGGCTGGGTGGCGATGATCTCGATCGGCGCGCTGTACCACATGATCCCGAAAGTCTTCGGCAAAGAGCAGATGCACAGCATCGGCCTGATCAACGCGCACTTCTGGCTCGCGACCATCGGCACCGTGCTCTACATCGCCTCGATGTGGGTCAACGGCATCGCCCAGGGCCTGATGTGGCGCGCAGTCAACGAGGACGGCACGCTGACCTACTCCTTCGTCGAAACCCTGGTGGCCAGCCACCCAGGCTTCATCGTGCGTCTGGTGGGTGGGGCGATCTTCCTCAGCGGCATGTTGCTGATGGCTTACAACACCTGGCGCACCGTGCGGGCCTCACAGCCTGCTGACGTCGTTGCTGCCGCGCAGATGGCCTGAGGAGTCCGCCATGAAACACGAAACGATTGAAAAGAACGTCGGCCTGCTGATGCTGCTGATGGTGTTCGCCGTGAGCATCGGCGGCCTGACCCAGATCGTCCCGCTGTTCTTCCAGGACGTCACCAACAAACCGGTGGAAGGCATGAAGCCTTACACCGCGCTGCAGTTGGAAGGCCGCGACATCTACATCCGCGAAGGCTGCGTCGGTTGCCACTCGCAGATGATCCGCCCGTTCCGTGCCGAAACCGAGCGCTACGGGCACTACTCGGTGGCCGGTGAGAGCGTATGGGATCACCCGTTCCTGTGGGGCTCCAAACGTACCGGGCCGGATCTGGCACGAGTCGGCGCGCGTTACTCGGATGACTGGCACCGCGCGCACTTGTACAACCCGCGCAACGTCGTGCCTGAGTCGAAAATGCCGGCCTACCCGTGGCTGGTGACGCAAGCGGTCGACAGCAGCCACACCGAAACCAAGCTCAAGACCATGCGCACCCTCGGCGTGCCGTACACCGACGACGACATCAGCGGCGCGGTCGCCAGCCTCAAGGGCAAGACCGAAATGGACGCCCTTGTCTCCTACCTGCAAGTGCTCGGCACTGCGATCAAGAGCAAGAGGTGAGCACGATGATCATTGAAATGAATGCAGGCCTGATTCGCGGCCTCGGCACCGTCGTGGTGTTCGTCGCCTTCGTCGGCCTGACGATCTGGGTGTTCAACCGCAAGCGCACGCCGGAGTTCGCCGAAGCGCGCCTGCTGCCGTTCGCCGACGAGCCGCAACCCGACAGCCAACCAGTATCTGAACCAAGGAGTACCCGGCCATGACCACCTTCTGGAGTACGTGGATCTGCGTACTGACCATCGGCAGCCTGATCGGCCTGACCTGGTTGCTGATCGGCACCCGCCGGGGCGAGACCAAGGGCAGCGTCGACCAGACCATGGGCCACAGCTTCGACGGCATCGAGGAGTACGACAACCCGCTGCCGCAGTGGTGGTTCATGCTGTTCGCCGGCACGCTGGTGTTTTCCGTGGGCTATCTGATCCTGTATCCGGGCCTGGGCAACTGGAAAGGCATCCTGCCCGGCTACGAGGACGGCTGGACCGGCGTCCACGAGTGGGAAAAGGAAATGAACAAGGCCGACGCCAAATTTGGGCCGATCTTCGCCAAATTCGCCGCCATGCCGGTGGAGGAAGTGGCGAAGGATCCGCAGGCGCTGAAAATGGGTGGCCGGTTGTTCGCCTCCAACTGCTCGGTGTGCCACGGTTCCGACGCCAAGGGCGCGTTCGGCTTCCCTAACCTGGCCGACAAGGACTGGCGCTGGGGCGGCGATGCCGAAACCATCAAGACCACCATCATGGGTGGCCGGATGGCGGCGATGCCGGCCTGGGGCGAAGTGCTCGGCGAGACGGGTGTGAAGAACGTCGCCGCATATGTGCGTCACGAACTGGCCGGCCTGCCGCTGCCAGCCGACAGCAAGGCGAATCTGCAAGCCGGACAGCAAGCGTTCAGCACCACCTGCGTAGCCTGTCATGGGGCAACCGGCCACGGCACTGAAGCCATGGGTGCGCCGAATCTGACGCACCCGGCCGGATTTATTTATGGCACGAGTCTGACGCAGCTTGAGCAGACCATCCGCCACGGTCGCCAGGGCCACATGCCGGCACAGAACGAACTGTTGGGCAATGATAAAGTGCAATTGCTCGCCGCTTATGTGTACAGCCTTAGTCATGGATTGAATACAGAAAAACTGATTACTGAAGACAACAAACAGTAAGCATTGCGTACACCTCTGCCGCACCATTCTCGGTGCGGCAGCATCCCGCCCCTTTGCGACGCATTGTCGCACCCCGTCACACCCTCTCCTTTCGGTTCCCCGGATTCGGGTCTACGCTTGCTCGATGCGGACTGGCTTGTGCTGGTTCCAGGTCAACGCTGACTGCTGTGTTCTACGAACCGGCTGACTGATGTGGCCGCAAACGCCGGTAGATACCGGCTGTCGTGCCATTTACCGTCCGTCACCCGAACTGAGCGTTTGAACACACCCCGTTACAAGCGACCTGATCCCCTCGCTTTTTTCATCCGCTGCGACATTTTGTCCGAGGTCAATTTTGACCTTACGCGGCGTATGGAAAGGCCGCAGAATCAGCGTTGGAAAGCATTGACCCAGGTCATGGCGCGTTGCAATGACCCCCTGCTCTCTGCATACTTGCGGCCGATTTTAATCCTAATAAAACACCCAAACCGTGGAACCTTAGAATGAGCACAGCAATCAGTCCGACTGCTTATAACTATAAGGTAGTCCGCCAGTTCGCCATCATGACGGTGGTCTGGGGGATCCTTGGCATGGGGCTTGGTGTCTTCATCGCCTCGCAACTGGTCTGGCCGGAGTTGAACTTCGGTCTGCCGTGGACGAGCTTTGGACGCCTGCGCCCGTTGCACACAAACCTGGTGATTTTCGCCTTCGGTGGTTGTGCACTGTTTGCCACTTCCTACTATGTCGTGCAGCGAACCTGCCAGACGCGACTGATCTCCGACAGCCTTGCCGCCTTCACCTTCTGGGGCTGGCAGGCGGTCATCGTCGGCGCCATCATTACCTTGCCACTGGGTTACACCACCACCAAGGAATACGCCGAACTGGAATGGCCGCTCGCCATTCTGCTGGCCATTGTCTGGGTCTCCTACGGGCTGGTGTTCTTCGGCACCATCACCAAGCGCAAGACCAAACACATCTATGTCGGTAACTGGTTCTACGGCGCATTCATCGTTGTGACGGCGATGCTGCACATCGTCAACCACGCCTCCCTGCCAGTGAGTTTCTTCAAGTCCTACTCCGCCTACTCGGGCGCGACCGACGCGATGATCCAGTGGTGGTACGGCCACAACGCCGTGGGTTTCTTCCTGACCACCGGCTTCCTCGGGATGATGTACTACTTCGTGCCGAAACAGGCCGAACGTCCGATCTACTCCTATCGCCTGTCGATCGTGCACTTCTGGGCGCTGATCACCCTGTACATCTGGGCCGGCCCGCACCACCTGCACTACACCGCACTGCCGGACTGGGCGCAGTCGCTGGGCATGGCAATGTCGATCATCCTGCTGGCACCAAGCTGGGGCGGCATGATCAACGGCATGATGACCCTGTCGGGCGCCTGGCATAAGCTGCGCACCGACCCGATCCTGCGCTTCCTCGTGGTGTCGCTGGCGTTCTACGGCATGTCGACCTTCGAAGGTCCGATGATGGCGATCAAGACCGTCAACTCGCTCTCGCACTACACCGACTGGACCATCGGCCACGTTCATGCCGGCGCGCTGGGCTGGGTGGCGATGATTTCGATCGGCGCGATCTACCACATGATCCCGAAACTGTTCGGTCGTGCGCAGATGCACAGCGTCGGCCTGATCAACGCGCACTTCTGGCTCGCAACCATCGGTACTGTGCTGTACATCGCCTCGATGTGGGTCAACGGCATCACTCAGGGTCTGATGTGGCGTGCAATCAACGATGACGGCACCCTCACCTACTCGTTCGTCGAGGCGCTGCAGGCCAGCCACCCGGGCTACATCGTCCGTGCCCTGGGCGGTGCTTTCTTCGCCAGCGGCATGTTCCTGATGGCTTACAACGTCTGGCGCACCGTGCGCGCCTCGAACGCGGCTGAAGCCGAAGCCGCCGCCCAGATCGCTGTTGTTGGAGCTCACTGATGAAGCATGAAGCTGTCGAGAAGAATATTGGCCTGCTGGCCTTCTTCATGGTCATTGCCGTCAGCATTGGCGGCCTGACCCAGATCGTTCCGCTGTTCTTCCAGGACGTCACCAACAAGCCGGTCGAGGGCATGAAGCCGCGTTCGGCACTGGAACTGGAAGGCCGCGACGTCTACATCGCCAACGGTTGTGTCGGCTGCCACTCGCAGATGATCCGTCCGTTCCGCGCTGAAACCGAACGCTACGGCCACTACTCGGTCGCCGGTGAAAGCGTCTGGGACCACCCGTTCCTGTGGGGCTCCAAACGTACCGGTCCGGACCTGGCTCGCGTGGGCGGTCGTTACTCCGATGACTGGCAACGTGCGCACCTGTACAACCCGCGCAACGTGGTGCCTGAGTCGAAAATGCCGGCTTACCCGTTCCTCGTGGAAAACAAGCTCGACGGCAAAGACACGGCCAGGAAAATGGAAGTGTTGCGCACGCTCGGCGTCCCTTACACCGACGAAGACATCGCCGGTGCAAAAGATGCCGTGAAGGGCAAAACCGAAATGGACGCGCTGGTGGCCTACCTTCAGGGCCTGGGCACCATCATCAAAAGCAAACGGTGATTCTTTATGGATATCGGGATGATTCGCGGCCTGGGCACCGTCGTCGTGATGGTGGCCTTCATCGGTTTGGCGTTATGGGTGTTCAGCCCCAAGCGCAAGTCGGAGTTTGAAGACGCAACCTTGCTGCCTTTTGCGGATGATCCCGAAGCCATCAAGCACGTCGAGCAAGCTTCTAGGAGTAACAAAGAATGACTACATTCTGGAGTCTGTACGTCACAGTCCTCAGTCTCGGTACGATCTTTTCCCTGACCTGGCTGCTGCTGTCGACCCGCAAGGGCCAGCGCAGCGAGCAGACGGAAGAGACCGTGGGCCACTCCTTCGACGGGATCGAGGAGTACGACAACCCACTGCCGAAATGGTGGTTCATGCTGTTCGTGGGCACCATCGTGTTCGCCCTCGGTTATCTGGTGCTGTACCCGGGCCTGGGCAACTGGAAAGGCCTGCTGCCGGGCTACAACTACCTCGATAACGACAAGCAGACCGCGTTCGCCAACGGCCAGACCGGCTGGACCGGCGTACACGAGTGGGAAAAGGAAATGGCCCGCTCGGACGCTAAATTCGGTCCGATCTTCGCCAAGTTCGCGGCGATGCCAATCGAAGAAGTCGCCAAGGATCCGCAAGCGCTGAAGATGGGCGGCCGTCTGTTCGCCTCCAACTGCTCGGTGTGCCACGGTTCCGACGCCAAGGGCGCCTATGGCTTCCCGAACCTGACCGACGCCGACTGGCGCTGGGGCGGCGAGCCGGAAACCATCAAGACCACCATCATGGGCGGTCGACACGCGGTGATGCCAGCCTGGGCCGAAGTCATTGGCGAACAAGGCGTAGCCGATGTCGCAGCCTTCGTGGTGACCCAGCTCGATGGCCGCAAACTGCCGGAAGGCACCAAGGCTGACCCGGCCAACGGCCAGAAACTGTTCGCCGCCAACTGCGTGGCCTGCCACGGTCCGGAAGGCAAAGGCACGCCAGCCATGGGCGCACCGAACCTGACCCACCCGGCCGCGTTCATTTACGGTTCGAGCTTCGCCCAGCTGCAGCAGACCATCCGTTACGGCCGTCAGGGCCAGATGCCTGCCCAGGAACAACTGCAAGGCAACGACAAGGTCCACCTGCTGGCAGCGTACGTGTACAGCCTGTCCCACGGTGAAAAAGCGCCGGAAGCCGAGGCGCAGTAAGGCCAACGCCTGACGCAAAATAAAGCCCCCGCCAGTGCTCTGGCGGGGGCTTTTTTATGGGCGACACCCTTGCGTTTCATACCTTGAGAGGCCAGCCTGCATGTACCCGACCAGGCCAATGAAAGCGATGCGTTGATCGCTGCCACGGCCCTGGTGCATGGACTCACGGTGGTCACGCGCAATGTCGGTGATTTCCGGTCGAGCGGCGTCGCCCTGATCAACCCGTCGGAACAATGAATTAGCCGCCACCCCAAAACCGTCCATACTCAACAAGTCAATTGATCTGCATCAGGCTTTGCTGCATTCGCTACACCAATAATGCTTTTTCCCCAACGCGACCAAAGGTCGCACCCTTGAGTTAGAGCGACAGGCGTATCATTGCGCCACTGCAACACCCCTTTCTGACCGCGGTCGGCACGTATCGACCGAGGCATTTGTCCACTGCCGTGGGATGCAATGATGAGCAACCAGATTCCGGTACACGACGTCACACCACCGAGCAAAAACGCGAACAACAGCGTCGATCT
The DNA here is from genome assembly GCF_024748795.1 of Pseudomonas sp. B21-051. Lineage (NCBI taxonomy): Bacteria > Pseudomonadati > Pseudomonadota > Gammaproteobacteria > Pseudomonadales > Pseudomonadaceae > Pseudomonas > Pseudomonas sp. B21-051. The sequence continues at coordinate 2,081,133 of NZ_CP087166.1, read as the reverse complement.
TTACGCCTCTCGAGAAAAAATCTACACCCGTGCTTTCACCGGCCTGTTCCGCAATCTGCGGATGATTGGTGGCGCCGCGCTGTTCCTGTTGTATTTCGGTACGGTGTGGCTGAACTGGGGCGGGCATCAGGCGGTGTGGTGGAACCTGCCGGAACGCAAGTTCTTCATCTTTGGTGCGACCTTCTGGCCGCAGGATTTCATTCTGCTGTCCGGCCTGCTGATCATCGCGGCGTTCGGCCTGTTCTTCATCACCGTTTACGCCGGCCGCGTCTGGTGCGGCTACACCTGTCCGCAAAGCGTGTGGACGTGGATTTTCATGTGGTGCGAGAAAGTCACCGAAGGCGACCGCAACCAGCGTATCAAGCTCGATAAAGCGCCAATGAGCGGCAACAAGTTTCTGCGCAAGCTCGCCAAACATTCATTGTGGCTGCTGATCGGCTTCGTCACCGGCATGACCTTCGTCGGCTACTTCTCGCCAATCCGCGAACTGGTGTTCGAATTCTTCACCGGTCAGGCCGATGGCTGGTCGTATTTCTGGGTCGGTTTCTTCACCCTCGCCACCTATGGCAACGCCGGCTGGCTGCGCGAGCAGGTGTGCATCTACATGTGCCCCTACGCACGTTTCCAGAGCGTGATGTTCGACAAGGACACCCTGATTGTTTCCTACGACCCGCGTCGCGGCGAAAGCCGTGGCCCGCGCAAGAAAGGTGTCGATTACAAGGCCATGGGGCTGGGCGACTGCATCGATTGCACCATGTGCGTTCAGGTGTGCCCGACCGGTATCGATATCCGTGACGGTCTGCAGATCGAGTGCATCGGTTGTGCGGCGTGCATCGACGCCTGCGACGCGATCATGGACAAGATGGATTACCCGCGCGGCCTGATCAGCTACACCACCGAACACAACCTGTCCGGCCAGAAAACCCATAAACTGCGGCCACGCCTGATTGGCTACGCGGTGGTACTGCTGGCGATGATCAGTCTGCTGGTGACGGCGTTCTTCATGCGCTCGCTGGTCGGCTTCGACGTCAGCAAGGACCGCGTGTTGTACCGCGAGAACGCCGAAGGCCGGATCGAAAACGTCTACAGCCTGAAGATCATGAACAAAGATCAGCGCGACCACACCTACGTGCTGGAAGCCGCCGGTCTGCCGGATCTGCGCCTGCAAGGCAAACGCGAGATCAAGGTACCGGCCGGTGAAATCTTCAGCATGCCGGTGGAGTTGTCGAGCGCACCGGAACAATTGCCGTCGAGCACCAACGAGGTGAAATTCATCCTCAAGGACGCCGACGACGACAGCGTCCACGTTGAAGCCAAGAGCCGATTCATCGGCCCACAAACCCGTTGAGAGAACTGAACATGCCTGCAGCAAACGCCGCCAGTCCTTGGTACAAGCACCTTTGGCCATGGATCATCATCGGGATTCTGGCCTGTTCGGTGACCTTGACCCTGTCCATGGTGACCATTGCGGTGAACAACCCGGACAACCTGGTCAACGACAACTATTACGAGGCCGGCAAGGGCATCAACCGCTCACTGGATCGCGAGCTGCTGGCGCAGGATCTGAAGATGCGCGCCAACGTGCACCTGGATGACGTCACCGGCGAAGTCGACCTGCGCCTGAGCGGCAACAGCCAGCCGAAAACCCTGGAACTGAACCTGATCTCGCCGACCCAACCGGAGAAGGATCGCAAGATCATCCTGAGCCGCAGCGAAACCGAAGCCGGTCGTTACATCGGCCAGTTGGGCGACAAGGTCGAAGGTCGGCGTTTTGTCGAATTGCTGGGCACTCAGGACGACCACATGTGGCGCATGTTCGAAGAGGAACAGGTCAGCCACGACAAGGATCTGCTGCTTGGTGACGAGCCGCTGCAGGGCGCCGAAGACCTGAAGAAGTAAACCGAACCCTGTAGGAGCTGCCGCAGGCTGCGATCTTTTGACTTTGTTTTTTAGAAGCAAGATCAAAAGATCGCAGCCTGCGGCAGCTCCTACAGGGATGGTGTTGATTCAGCAGTATTAGCGAATATTCGATGACCACCCCACTCCCCTGCTACCACTGCGCCCTGCCCGTTCCGTCGGGCAGTCGCTTCACCGCCGTTGTGCTCGGGGAGTCCCGCGAGTTCTGCTGCCCAGGCTGTCAGGCCGTGGCCGAAGCCATCGTTGCTGGTGGTCTGGAAAGCTATTACCAGCATCGCAGCGAAGCCTCGGCCAACCCCGAAGCCTTGCCGGTGCAATTGACCGATGAACTGGCGCTGTATGACCGCGCCGACGTGCAACAACCCTTCGTCCGTCATGAGGGTGAACTCGCCGAAACCACCCTGCTGATGGAAGGCATCAGTTGCGCCGCCTGCGGCTGGCTGATCGAGAAACACCTGCGCACCCTGCCGGCAGTGGCCGAGGCGCGCCTCAACCTGTCCAACCACCGCCTGCACGTGCAATGGGCCGATGCGCAATTGCCGCTGAGCCAGATCCTCGCCGAACTACGGCACATTGGCTACGCCGCGCACCCGTATCAGGCCGACCGCGCCAGCGAACAACTGGCCAGCGAAAACCGTCTGGCCCTGCGCCAGCTAGGTGTCGCCGGGCTGCTGTGGTTCCAGGCGATGATGGCGACCATGGCGACCTGGCCGGAATTCAATATCGACCTCAGCCCCGAGCTGCATACGATTCTGCGCTGGGTCGCTCTGTTCCTCACCACACCGATCGTGTTCTACAGCTGCGCGCCGTTCTTCAAGGGCGCCATGCGCGATCTGCGCACCCGTCATCTGACCATGGACGTCTCGGTGTCTTTAGCCATTGGCAGCGCCTACATCGCCGGAATCTGGACCTCGATCACCGGCGTCGGCGAACTGTATTTCGATGCGGTCGGGATGTTCGCGCTGTTCCTCCTTGCCGGGCGCTATCTGGAACGCCGGGCCCGCGAACGCACCGCCGCCGCGACGGCACAACTGGTCAATCTGCTGCCGGCCTCGTGCCTGCGCCTCGACAACACAGGCCAAAGTGAACGGATTCTGCTCAGCGAATTGCGCCTCGGCGACCGGGTGCTGGTGCAACCGGGTTCGATTCTGCCGGCGGATGGCAAGATCCTTGACGGCCAGTCAAGCATCGATGAATCGCTGCTGACCGGTGAATACCTGCCACAACCGCGCACCCTTGGCGATGCGGTCACCGCCGGTACGCTGAATGTCGAAGGCGCACTCACCGTCGAGGTACTGGCACTGGGTCAGGACACGCGCTTGTCAGCCATCGTCCGCCTGCTCGATCGCGCCCAGGCCGAGAAGCCGCGACTGGCAGAAATCGCCGACCGCGCCGCGCAATGGTTCCTGCTGTTGTCGCTGATTGCGGCCGCAGCCATCGGCCTGTTGTGGTGGCAGCTGGATTCGTCGCGGGCGTTCTGGATCGTGCTGGCGATGCTGGTGGCGACCTGCCCTTGCGCGCTGTCGCTGGCAACCCCGACGGCGTTGACCGCCGCCACCGGCACCCTGCACAAACTCGGCCTGTTGCTGACGCGCGGCCATGTGCTGGAAGGCCTGAACCAGATCGACACGGTGATCTTCGACAAGACCGGCACCCTCACCGAAGGCCGCTTGGTACTGCGCTCGATTCGCCCACTGGGCACGCTGAACAGCGACCAGTGCCTGAGCCTTGCCGCCGCGCTGGAAAACCGTTCGGAACACCCGATTGCCCGCGCGTTCGGTCGTGCGCCACTGGCCGCTGACGAAGTGCACAGCACGCCGGGACTTGGCCTCGAAGGGCTGGTTGGCACACAGCGTTTGCGCATTGGTCAGGCAGAATTTGTCTGCGCCCTCAGCGGTTCACCGTTGCCGGCGATGCCGGATGAACCGGGTCAGTGGCTGCTGCTCGGTGATGACTCGGCAGCGCTGGCGTGGTTTGTTCTCGACGATCGCCTGCGCGACGATGCGCCCGCCCTGCTCGCCGCCTGCAAGGCCCGTGGCTGGCGCACGCTGCTGCTGTCGGGCGACAGCTCGCCGATGGTCGCCAGCGTCGCCGCCGAACTGGGCATCGACGAGGCCCGTGGCGGTCTGCGACCGGATGACAAACTGCAAGTGTTGCAACAACTGCACGCACAAGGGCGCAAAGTGCTGATGCTCGGCGATGGTGTGAACGACGTACCGGTGCTGGCCGCCGCCGACATCAGCGTGGCCATGGGATCAGCCACCGATCTGGCGAAAACCAGTGCCGACGCGGTACTGCTGTCCAACCGCCTCGACGCGCTGGTGCAAGCCTTTACCTTAGCGCGCAGAACCCGTCGGGTAATCATCGAGAACCTGCTGTGGGCGGCGCTGTACAATGGCCTCATGTTGCCGTTCGCCGCCCTCGGCTGGATCACCCCGGTGTGGGCTGCGGTCGGCATGTCGATCAGTTCGTTGACCGTGGTGCTCAACGCCCTGCGCCTGACTCGCCTGCCGAGCGCGCCGGTCGCCGGCACCCGCTCAGAAACCCGCCCGTTGCCGGCTTGAGCCGCGCGGGCCTGGAGTACCGATGCCAGCTCTTTACGTGATGATCCCGGCCGCCCTGCTGATCGTGGCCATCGCCGTGTACATCTTCTTCTGGGCGGTGGACAGTGGGCAGTACGACGACCTCGACGGCCCGGCCCACAGCATCCTGTTCGACGATCAGGACCCGAACCACACCGCCGCCGTGGACGAAGCCAAAGCCGACAAACCGCAGGACAAGGCGCCGCCCCATGCTTGAGCTGGCGCCGCTGCTGGTTTCCGCGCTGATCCTCGGCCTGCTCGGTGGCGGGCATTGCCTGGGCATGTGCGGCGGCCTGATGGGCGCGCTGACCCTGGCGATTCCCAAGGAGCAGCGCAGCCGACGCTTTCGTCTGCTGCTGGCGTACAACCTCGGACGGATCCTCAGTTACGCCACCGCAGGTTTGCTGATCGGCCTCGCTGGTTGGGCGGTGGCAAACAGTCCGGCGGCGATGGTCATGCGCATCCTCGCCGGACTGCTGCTGATCGCCATGGGCCTGTATCTGGCCGGCTGGTGGAGCGGCCTGACCCGCATCGAAAGCCTGGGTCGCGGGTTGTGGCGCTACATTCAGCCGGTGGCCAATCGGCTGCTGCCGGTATCGAGTTTGCCCCGCGCCCTGCTGCTCGGAGCACTGTGGGGCTGGCTGCCGTGCGGACTGGTTTACAGCACGCTGCTGTGGTCGGCAAGCCAGGGCAATGCGCTGGACAGTGCGCTGTTGATGCTGGCGTTCGGGCTGGGGACATGGCCGGTGCTGTTGGCGACGGGGCTGGCGGCCGAGCGGGTCACGGCGTTGCTGCGCAAACGCAGCGTGCGCATGGCTGGGGGTCTGCTGGTGATTGTGTTCGGGATCTGGACATTGCCGGGGCCGCATCAGCATTGGCTGATGGGCCATTAACAGCAAAAGATCGCAGCCTTCGGCAGCTCCTACAGGGGAACAGATTCCAAATGTAGGAGCTGCCGCAGGCTGCGATCTTTTGCTCTTATGCTCTTGATGCAAATCAACAGCCCCGTCGCCGCACCCCGATAGACTCGCCACACTGCCAGCCTATCCGGGGGAATGCCCGCATGCTCGACGCCATTCGTTGGGACACTGATCTGATCCGCCGCTACGACCTGGCGGGGCCGCGCTACACCTCGTACCCGACGGCCGTGCAATTCAACAGTCAGGTCGGCACCTTCGACCTGTTCCACGCCCTGCGCGACAGCCGCAAGGCGTTGCGCCCGTTGTCGCTGTACGTGCACGTGCCGTTCTGCGCGAACATTTGTTACTACTGCGCCTGCAACAAGGTCATCACCAAGGATCGCGGGCGAGCGCAGCCGTATCTGCAACGCCTGGAGCAGGAAATCCAGTTGATCGCCTGTCACCTGGAACCGGCGCAGAAAGTCGAGCAGTTGCACTTCGGCGGCGGCACCCCGACCTTTCTCAGCCATGACGAACTGCGGCAGTTGATGGCGCACCTGCGCAAACACTTCAATCTGCTGGATGACGATTCCGGCGACTACGGCATCGAGATCGACCCACGCGAGGCCGACTGGTCGACCATGGGCCTGTTGCGCGAACTCGGCTTCAATCGGGTCAGCATCGGCCTGCAAGACCTCGATCCGGCGGTACAACGGGCGGTCAATCGCCTGCAGAGCCTGGAAGAAACCCGCGCGGTGATCGATGCGGCGCGCACCCTGCAATTTCGCTCGATCAACATCGACCTGATCTACGGCCTGCCCAAACAGACACCGGAGAACTTTGCGCGCACCGTTGAGGAAGTCATCAGCCTGCAACCTGATCGTCTCTCGGTGTTCAACTATGCACACCTGCCGGAACGTTTCATGCCGCAACGGCGGATCAACAGCCACGAGCTGCCGAGCCCTGCGCAAAAACTCGAGATGCTCCAGCGCACCATCGAACAACTGACCGCCGCCGGCTATCGCTATATCGGCATGGATCACTTCGCCCTGCCCGACGATGAGCTGGCGATTGCCCAGGAAGAACAGACACTGCAGCGCAACTTTCAGGGCTACACCACCCACGGCCATTGCGACCTGATCGGTCTGGGAGTGTCGGCGATCAGCCAGATCGGCGATCTCTACTGTCAGAACAACAGCGATCTGAACCAGTACCAGAACACCCTCGCCGCCGCGCAACTGGCGACCAGCCGTGGCCTGGTGTGCAATGCCGATGATCGCCTGCGCCGCGCGGTGATCCAGCAGTTGATCTGCAATTTCAGCCTGGAATTCGCCGAGATCGAGCAAGCGTTCAACATCGATTTTCAGGGCTATTTCGGCGCGCTGTGGCCGCCACTGCAAGGCATGGCCAACGATGGGCTGATCAAGCTGGAACGCGAACGCATCGAAGTGTTGCCGGCCGGACGCCTGCTGGTGCGCTCGGTGTGCATGGTGTTCGATGCGTATCTGGAGCAGCAGAACCGCCAGCGCTTCTCGCGGGTGATTTGAAACGCCCTGCCTATGAACCCGATGTATCGCGAACGCCCCGTGTCTTTGTTTGCCCTGCGGCCTTATGCCCGCGGGGCAATCTCGCCATAGGCTGGCCTGAATGTCCCCCCGTGGGTTACCCTTACGTCTTATGTGTGTTTTCCCACAAGGATTTAAGAAATGTCCGAGCCAGTCAAACTGCGCGCTCACAACCAGGCCCATTGCAAGGATTGCAGCCTGGCTCCTCTCTGCCTGCCACTTTCTCTGAATCTGGAAGACATGGATGCGCTGGACGAAATCGTTAAACGTGGCCGCCCGTTGAAAAAGGGTGAGTTCCTGTTCCGCCAGGGCGACACCTTCGATTCCGTCTATGCAGTACGCTCCGGCGCCCTGAAGACCTTCAGCCTGAGCGACAGCGGCGAAGAACAACTGACCGGTTTCCACCTGCCGAGCGAGCTGGTCGGCCTGTCCGGCATGGACACCGAGAAACATCCGGTGTCGGCCCAGGCCCTGGAAACCACCTCGGTCTGCGAAATCCCGTTCGAACGCCTTGATGAACTGGCCCTGCAACTGCCGCAGCTGCGCCGTCAGTTGATGCGGGTGATGAGCCGCGAGATCCGTGACGACCAGCAGATGATGCTGCTGTTGTCGAAAAAAACCGCCGACGAGCGTATCGCCACGTTTCTGGTCAACCTGTCGGCCCGCTTCCGCGCTCGCGGGTTCTCGGCCAACCAGTTCCGCCTGAGCATGTCGCGCAATGAAATCGGCAATTATCTGGGCCTGGCGGTGGAAACCGTGTCACGGGTATTCACCCGCTTCCAGCAGAACGAACTGATTGCCGCCGAGGGCAAAGAGATCCACATCCTCGACCCGATCCAGCTGTGCGCCCTGGCCGGCGGCTCGCTCGAAGGCTGATCTCGATCCGCGGTTGAGCGAAGCGTTTCAGCCGCGGGTATACTGCGCCGTTTGCAGCCCTGCCAGGACACCTCGACGATGGTCTTCGACTCCTTCGACATCAAATCCCTGATCCGCCCCGTGATCGACTTCCCGAAACCGGGCGTGATCTTTCGCGACATCACCCCGCTGTTCCAGTCGCCCAAGGCCCTGCGCCTGGTGATGGACAGCTTCGCCCACCGTTATGTGGAAGCCGACTTCACCCACATCGGCGCGATGGATGCGCGCGGCTTCCTGATCGGTTCGGTGCTGGCCTACCAGCTGAACAAGCCGCTGGTGCTGTTCCGCAAGCAGGGCAAGCTGCCGGCGGACGTGCTGGCCGAAGGTTACGCGACCGAGTACGGCGAAGCGTTCCTCGAAGTCCATGCCGACAGCCTGTGCGAAGGCGACTCGGTGGTGATGTTCGATGACCTGATCGCCACCGGCGGCACGCTGATCGCCGCGGCCAACCTGATCCGCCGCATGGGCGCGCGGGTGCATGAGGCGGCGGCGATCATTGATCTGCCGGAGCTGGGGGGTTCGCAGCGTCTTGAGGACATGGGTATTCCTACTTTCTGTCTGACGCAGTTTGCGCTGACGGATAAATAGTAAAGATCAAAAGATCGCAGCCTTCGGCAGCTCCTACAGTGGGATGTGCGTTTCCCTGTAGGAGCTGCCGAAGGCTGCGATCTTTTGCTTTTAAAGCCCCATCTGCTTGCTGATGATCTCGTTCATCACCTCCCGCGTCCCGCCGCCGATCGACAGAATGCGGTTATCCCGATACAGCCGCTCCACCAGGCTTTCGCGCATGTAACCCAGGCCGCCAAGAATCTGCACCGCTTCACTGGTGAGCCGGTCCGAGGTGTCCGTGGCGAAGTTCTTGGCCATGGAAATCTCTTTGATCACGCTCTGCCCCGCCGCCATTTTCGCCGCCTGGCGGTAGGTGAACTCGCGCGATACTTCCAGTGCCGTGGCCATTTCGGCTAGCCGATGCTTGATCACCTGGAACTTGCCGATCGGTTTGCCGAACGCCTCACGCTCGCGCGCCCACTTAAGCGCCTCTTCCAATGCCAGCTGAGAAGTCATGTTGGCCATCAGCGCCAGCGCCAGCCGTTCACTCTGGAAATTGCCCATGATGCAGGCAAAGCCCATGTTCTCGGCGCCGATCAGATTGCCCACAGGCACTCTGCAATCGTCGAAGAACAGCTCAGCGGTGTCCGAGGCCCACCAGCCCATTTTCTTCAGCTGACGGCCTACGGTGAAGCCTGGGGAGCCCTTCTCGATCAACAGCAGGCTGATGCCGCCGAAACCCGGCGCTCCGGTGCGCACTGCGACGGTGTAGAAATCGGCACGCACGCCGCTGGTGATGAAGGTTTTGCTGCCACTGACCCGGTAGAACTCGCCGTCACGCACGGCACGGGTCTGTAGATTGGCGACGTCGGAACCACCGCCGGGTTCGGTAATCGCCAACGCGCTGATCTTTTCGCCGCTGAGCACTTGCGGCACGACGCGATCGCGCACCTCGGGCCGGGCCCATTTGATGATCGGTGGCAGGCCGATATCCAGCGATCCTAGGCCCGCGACCAGGCCACCAGAGCCGCAGCGCATCAGTTCTTCGCTGGCGGCGACTTTGGCGAACACATCACCTTCGTGGCTACCGCCCAGCGCTTCCGGGTAGCCAATGCCGAGAATCCCCGCTGCCCCGGCCTTCAGGTACAGCTCACGGGGAAAGCCTTCGGCTTCTTCCCACGCATCGATGTCCGGCAAGATCTCGCGCTCGACGAAACGTCTGACGCTGTCGCGGACCATTTGGTGGCTGGGGTCGAAGTATTCCTGAAAGGCAGGCATCGGCGAACTCCACTGGAGGGTTGGCCGACGTTAACCGAGCGCTTGCTTGGTTTTCAATACAATTGTGTGAATCAGGTAGACCGAGGCGCGCCATTCGCGAGCAGGCTCGCTCCCACAGGGGATTTGTGAATGGCACAAAGCCAATGTGGGAGCGAGCCTGCTCGCGAAGGCGCCAGTCAAGGCACCGCTGAACTCAGAGAGAGATGGGTTTACGCCCGGCAAACGAATGCGCCAGCGTCCCGCCATCCACCAGCTCCAGTTCCCCACCCAGCGGCACACCGTGGGCAATGCGCGAGGCGATCAGGCCTTTGTTGGCCAGAAGTTGGGCGATGTAATGCGCAGTCGCTTCACCTTCCACCGTGGGGTTGGTGGCGAGGATGACTTCGGTAAAGGTGCCCGCTTCTTCAATGCGCGCCATCAACTGCGGAATACCGATGGCTTCCGGCCCCAGACCGTCGAGCGGCGACAGGTGGCCCTTGAGCACGAAGTAGCGACCACGGAAACCGGTCTGCTCCACCGCATACACGTCCATCGGCCCTTCCACCACGCACAGCAGCGTGTCGTCGCGGCGCGTGTCGGCGCATTGCGGGCACAGATCGTCTTCGGTCAGCGTGCGGCACTGGCGGCAGTGACCCACCCCTTCCATGGCCTGGCTCAGGGCCTGAGCCAGTCGCGTGCCACCGCTGCGGTCACGTTCGAGCAACTGCAACGCCATGCGCTGGGCGGTTTTCTGACCCACGCCCGGCAAAGTGCGCAGGGCGTCGATCAGTTGGCGAATCAAAGGGCTGAAGCTCATGGGTAAAAAGTCCGACAAAACAACGAGACGCGGTTTATACCCGCGCCTCTGGCCAGCGTCAAATGCTCAGTCCTGGGCGACCTTCACCACCAGTTTGCCGAAGTTGCGCCCCTCCAGCAGACCGATAAATGCCTCGGGCGCCTGCTCCAGGCCTTCCACGACGTCTTCACGGAATTTCACCTTGCCATCGCGCACCCACGGCACCATGTGGCTGATGAATTCCGGCTGGCGGTCGCCGTAGTCGTCAAACACGATAAAGCCCTGAATCCGCACGCGCTTGGTCAACAACGTACGCTGCAGCATCGGCAGACGATCCGGGCCTTGCGGCGCTTCCGTGGCGTTGTAGCCGGCGATCAGTCCACACAGCGGAATCCGCGCCTTGGGATTGAGCAGCGGCACCACGGCATCGAACACATGTCCGCCAACGTTTTCGTAATAGATGTCGATGCCGTTCGGGCAGGCCTTGGCCAATTGCTCGGCAAAGTCCGGCGACTTGTGATCGATGCAGGCATCGAAACCCAGTTCCTCGACCACGTATGTGCATTTGTCGGCGCCACCGGCCACACCCACGGCACGCAGGCCCTTGATCTTCGCTACCTGACCGACCACCGAACCGACGGCACCGGACGCCGCAGCGACCACCAGGGTTTCGCCTTCTTTCGGTTGACCGATGTCGATCAGCCCCATGTACGCGGTCATCCCCGGCATGCCCAACACGCCGAGCGCCATCGACGGGCTCGGCAGGCCGGACGGGATCGGCATGATGTTACGACCGTCGCTGATGCTGTGGCTCTGCCAGCCGGTGAGGCCGACCACCAGATCGCCCTGGTGGAATTTTGGATGACGGGAATTCTCGACACGGCTGACAGCGCCACCGGTCATCACTTCGCCGATTTGTACCGGCGCGGCGTAGGACGGTGCGTCGCTCATGCGCCCGCGCATGTACGGGTCGAGCGACAGGTACAAGGTTTTCAGCAACACCTGGCCGTCTTCGAGATCAGGCAACGCTTCGCGCTCCAGACGGAAGTTTTCCGGAGTCGGCGCGCCCACCGGACGTGAAGCGAGGACGAAGCGTTGATTGAGGGTCAGAGGGTCGGACATGTCAGCGTCTCCTGTGAATGATGAATTCGGGGGTATAGGGAGCAGACCTTGAGCGCGGTGCCGGGTTCGATGTATCTCACTGCTCGAAATCATGTAGGAGCTGCGGCACGCTGCGATCTTTTGATCTTGCTTTTAAAGATCAAGATCAAAAGATCGCAGCCTCGTTTCACTCGACAGCTCCTACAGGTGGTTGTGCCTGAGGAACGGAAACAAAAATGCCAGGCGTGATGCCTGGCATTTTGTGTAGCTCATTCAACCCGCAAAGGCGAATCAGAATGGCAGTTTCATACCCGCTGGCAGGTTCATGCCGGCGGTCATGCTGCCCATTTTTTCCTGGCTGTTGGCTTCGATCTTGCGCACGGCGTCGTTGACGGCGGCAGCGACCACGGCTTCGAGCATTTCCTTGTCGTCTTCGCTCAGGCCTTCAACCAGGCTTGGGTCGATGCTGACGCTTTTCACGTCGTGACGACCGGTCATCACCACGGTGACCATATCGCCACCGGCCTTGCCGGTGACTTCGGCGTTGGCCAGTTCTTCCTGCATCTTGGCCATTTTTTCCTGCATCTGCTGCGCCTGCTTCATCAGGCCGGCCATGCCACCTTTCATCATGGGAATCACCTCAAAAGTACTTGGATCAAAACAGCGCCCGGCACTTAACGCCGAACGCCCTCAGTTATTAGCCTTGGGCGACCAAGGCGTCGACAGGTTCAATAGTATCGTGTCGCACGACCGCACCGAACTGCTGGACCATCTGCTGGATGAACGGATCACCGTGGATCGATTCCTCCGCCTCGCGCTGACGGTTGGCCCGGCGACGGGACGCGGCCTGCGCCGGGGTTTCCTGTTCGGGCTTGATCAGCTCGATGGTCAGGGTCAGCGTGCGACCGTGGAACTGGTTCAACGCATCGTTCAGGCGCCGCTGCTGTGTGGCGTTGAACAGTGCGCTGTGCGCCGGGTCCAGGTGCATCAGCCAATGGTCGCCATCGACCGCGATCAGCGTGCAGTTGGCGGCGATGCTGCCGGTCATGCCGGAGATCGGCAGTTGCGGGAACAGCTCCAGCCATTGCAACGCCAGACCGGTGGCCGGCGCGGCGGCAGGCTCCGGCTCGGGTTCCGGGGCCGGCTCGGCGGTGTGTTCGCTGGCCAGATCGTCGAGGTAGCTGTAGGCCGAATCCATGTCCGGCTCAATGTAGTCTTCGTCCAGCGGCGGCTCATCGTCGAGATCCATGCCCGGTGTGGCGGCATCGACGTCGGCGACCGACGGCTCGGGAATCGGCGCAGCGGCCCACTCCGGCGCATCCGGCACCACGCTGTCCGGCGTCGGCAGCGGCATCGGCGGCAACTCGGGCTGCTCGCTGGCGGTTTCCAGCACCGGCTCGACGGCTGGTTGCTGCACCGGCTCGGGTTCTGGCTCGGGCTCGACCGGATCGTTCCACGGCAGGTCGACTACCGCTTCGGCGACGACTGGCTCAGGTTCTGGTTCTGGTTCTGGTTCTGGCGCAGGTGCCGGTGCAGCAGCAACCACCGGCGCTGGCTCTGGAGCCGGCGCTGGCGCTAGCGCTGGAGCAACAACCGGTGCAGGTGCAACAGCCGCAGCGACTACCGGCGCAGGCTTGGGCGCGGCAGCCACTGAGTTTGCGGAATCAACTGTGGCCTGGCTGATCCCCACTGGCTTTAGCGGTTGCCTCGGGGCGTCCGCCGTGTCCGCGGGCCGGAAGGCCAGCATCCGCAGCAAGACCATCTCGAAACCACCACGCGGGTCCGGCGCCAGCGGCAAGTCGCGGCGACCGATCAGGCCCATCTGGTAATAGAACTGCACGTCTTCGGCCGGTAGCGCCTGCGCCAGCGCCAACACCCGATCACGGTCGCCATGGCCATTGTCGACACCTTCAGGCAACGCCTGGGCGATGGCGACACGGTGCAGCACGTTGAGAATTTCCGAGAGCACGCCATTCCAGTCCGGCCCCTGCTCGGCCAGGTGACGCACGGCTTCAAGCAACGCCTTGGCATCGCCTTCGATCAACGCGTGCAGCACGTCGAAGACCTGGCCGTGATCCAGCGTGCCGAGCATCGCCCGCACATCGGCGGCCAACACCTTGCCTTCACCGAAGGCGATGGCCTGATCGGTCAGGCTCATGGCGTCACGCATCGAGCCGTCCGCAGCGCGGCCCAACAGCCACAGCGCGTCGTCTTCGAACGGCACGTTTTCGGCACCGAGGACGTGGGTCAAATGCTCGACTACGCGCTCGGGCGTCATGTTCTTCAGCGAGAACTGCAGGCAGCGCGACAAAATCGTTGCCGGAAGTTTCTGCGGGTCGGTGGTCGCCAGGATGAACTTGACGTACGGCGGCGGCTCTTCGAGGGTTTTCAGCAGCGCATTGAAGGAATGGCTGGAGAGCATGTGCACTTCGTCGATCAGGTAGACCTTGAAGCGCCCGCGGCTCGGCGCGTACTGCACGTTGTCCAGCAGCTCGCGAGTGTCCTCGACCTTGGTCCGGCTCGCGGCGTCGATCTCGATCAGGTCGACGAAGCGGCCCTCGTCGATCTCGCGGCATACCGAACACTCGCCGCAGGGGCTGGAAGTGATACCTGTCTCACAGTTCAGGCATTTGGCAATGATCCGCGCAATGGTGGTCTTACCGACCCCGCGCGTACCGGTAAACAGGTACGCATGGTGCAGCCGCTGGCTGTCCAAGGCATTGATCAGAGCCTTGAGCACATGGGTCTGGCCGACCATTTCGCGGAACGAGCGCGGACGCCATTTACGTGCAAGAACCTGATAACTCATCGAAAACCGTCGCAACGAAGGAAGCTGAAGCGGCTAATGCTAGCGGAGCAAGGGCAAAATTGCATCCGGTGTACTCGTCTAATCTGGCCAAGCGACTGTTGGCGGGGAAATATCGGCGCGGAATCGGGACCCAGACAACCCATAACGTCAGGCAATCAGTAACCGTGCGACTCGCGGAATTTCTGGTAGTCGTGAAATTCGATCCATTCGACCACATCGTACGGCAGGTAAAGCTGCTGCCGGGCGCGGGAGATGGCGATGTACACGGCGCAGATCCGCTGATCGAACGCGTAGGCGTCCTTGAACTGCACGTTGGTCAGCAGCTCGGGGGTCAGCAGAACGCGATCGAACTCCATGCCGCCCGCCTCGTGCGCCTGCATCAGCAGGCAGCTTTTGCCGGGGCCGCCGATCATCCGGTTGAGCCGGGTCAGGTCAGCGACCTTGAAGCCTTTCTCCAGCTCGGCCTCGACCCAGAGAAACGCCTCGTCGAAATGGTTGGCATCGCGCACCTGCTGCCACTTGGGCAAATCGCTGAAATAGCGATGCGGCCCCTTCTCGCTGTGCGTGGAACTGTAGTAATCGACCTTGAACAACTCGATGGCGCTGGTCATGAAGTGTTCGAGATCGCGCTGGGCTTTCATGTCGGCAAAGCTGAACAGGCAATTGGCATCGTGCAACTGCATGGCCCACTTCATGGTGTCCCACGGTGACGCCGTCAGCACCACGCAACCTTCGGGCGGGACAAAGCCCTGCGGATAAAACTCGATGCCGACGTCCGCTTCACGCGCGCCTTCAAAGGGCACCTTGGTCTTTTCCGAGTGCCGGGAAATCAGCGGATTGACCAGACGCTCGACGTTGCGCCCCGAGCGTACCGAGTAGGTGATATCGCTCTGGCGCACTTCACGCTTTCTTTTCACCAGGTCGCGATCGGCATGCTGGTACTCATCGCCCAGCGTGATCAGCACCTGCCGGCCGCGCTCGATTATCTGCAGCAGCGAAGCGGGAATGTCCTGACTCTCGTCGATCAGCACGTGGCTATAACGCGGCGGCACCACGCAGCCCGCGAGGCTTGCCCGTTTGATCAGCAACAAGGCTTCGAAGCCACTCTGCCGGCCCCACGCCGGGTTGGCTTCAAGGTAAGTCCAGACGCGGCTCGAATATTCCAGCAGCACTTTGGACTCAAGACCGGACAAGGACAGCTTGAAATACGGCAGATGATGCGCCGACAGGCTGTAGTCCCGGGATTGGCAATAGCGCTCGAGGGTTTCCAGGCAGACGTTGAGGGTTCGTTGCGCGTCATGCTCGCGAAAGCCGAGGATGTTCAACTCCTGCGCCAAACGCTGTTTGCTCGCGACTCGGCCGGCGGCGCTTGCCGGCTGTGGCTTGCGCCCATAAATCAGCCCGCGCGCGAACGCCTCAAAGGTGATGCCGGGCTTGCGTTCACTGGCAACGCCCATGCGCTGGCACAGGGTCGCGAGTTTTTCCGGGGTGCGTGCCAGCAACAGGGTTTTCTCTGGGCGCAGGCACTCGGTCAAGGCGCCGACCAGGTGGCTCTTGCCGATCCCGGCATAGCCTTGCACGTGCAGGTCTTCATCGAGGTTGGCGCGGAAGGTTCTGACCAGTTTGTCCTGCGCGGCGCTGAGCCAGCGCTCGCGGTGTGCCGGGCTGATCATCTGCTGGCTGAACGGATTGTTGATCGCGTGGTGGCGCGTCTTGAACTCGTCATCCCACTTGCCACTGGGCAGGAGGTAATCCTGCGCCGCCACCTCTTCGGCCAACAGCAATCGCAGGTTCAAGCCCCTGATGGCGTTCAGGCCGAAATACAATTGACGCGGGTCGAACAGCCGTTGCGCCTCGGACAGCAGCCCTGCCCCGCCATCGACCGCCCAGGCGATCAGCCGCGCCAGCACCTTCTCCGCCGCTGTGGCGGTGAGATCCTTTTCGGCGGCCTGGGCCAGATTCTGGATGACCAGCACGGCGGCCAGCTGCGCATCCGTCAGCTCGCCGAGGATTTTCGCGCCCTCGGGCTGCAGCAGACTGGCGCAGGTCTCGTCCGTCACAGGCAAGTACACGGCGGTGGATAAATCGTGATGTTCCGGGTGCATACAACCTCGTAGCCAGGGCGCGAACTTGTCAACGACGCGCGCAGCAAGACGGTGGAGTATGCCACTGTTAAACCTTGGTGGCTGAACAGGCATCGGTGGGGCAGCCTTCGCGAGCAGGCTTGCTCCCACAGGGGCTGGCGTGAAAGCCCAAATCGCAGGCATAAAAAAACCGCAGTGGGCGAAACCCATGCAGTTCTGTTGTAGCGTTGGTTGTTCGTTAAGGTGGTAACCCCACCAGCCACACCCCGGCACACAATGTTCCCGCTGTGGCTGCTGCCTTCCGGCTCTGACCAGGTTCACGGGTAATCGTTGCGGGGGGACCGATGGGGTCACCATAACGACACTCACCTGTCGGCGAGCCGCGCCATTGTACCTATCTGAAGCGAAGTTACAACCGTTGGTTTCAGATTAAAAATATGAACGGGTTCAAGGACATGCGCTGAGCCTGAAAAGATCGCAGCCTGCGGCAGCTGCTACAGGGTCAGCACCTCGTCCGCCTTGCCGCCCGCCTGCTGGATCACCAGATGGATGAAGTGCAACTTGGCAATCGCCGCCGCCGGCAGCACGAACGGGTAGAAATCCGGCTGCCCCATGCTGCGTGACAGCTCGTTGAGCATCCCCGCCAGTTCGATCCACGCATTGACGAACGACAGAAACGCCGCGCCGCCGGGGTGCTCCGGATCGTACAGAGTGCTGGATGGAAACGGCTGGTAATCGAAATCCATTTCCCGCGCACTCATGCCAAAACCCAGCGCGGTATCCACTGCATCCATCATGTGCAGGTAATGCGCCCAGGTTTCCGCCCAGTCTTCCCACGGGTGCATGGTCGCGTAGGCGCTGACGTAATGTTGCGGCCAGTCCAGCGGTGCCCCCTGTTGATAGTGACGGTCGAGCGCTTCGGCGTAACTGGCGCGCTCGTCGCCGAACAGCTTGCGAAAAGCTTCGAGCCACGGGCCGTTGGCGATCAAACGATCCCAATAATAATGCCCGACCTCATGCCGGAAATGCCCGAGCAGCGTGCGATAGGGTTCATGCATTGCCGCCCGCACCTGCTCGCGATGGGCGTCGTCGGCTTCTTTGATGTCGAGGGTGATCAGGCCATTGGCGTGGCCGGTCATTGGCGCGTTGCCTTCGAGGTCGACGCCGATGAAGTCGAAGGCCAGACCGGTGGTCTCATCCACGGTTTTCGGGATGACCGGCAAGCCGAGGGTGATCAGTTGCGCCACCAGTCGACGCTTGGCGATTTCGACTTTGCGCCAGCGTTCAGGGTTTTCCGGTACCGACAGGTCGGGGATGGTGTGGTTGAGGCTGCAGGCGATGCACAGGCTGTCGTGGCCGTTATCCGGCAGTAGCCAGTTGCACGCGGCGGGAGTGTCGAGGTTGGCGCAGCGGCGGAACAGTCCGGCATCAGGATCGACATCGAGTGTCCAACTGCCGTCCTGCGGGCCAGGCTGCAGCGAGGTCAGGCGACTTTCTTCAGGCTGATAGCCCAACATGGCGTTGCAAGCCAGGCACTGACTGTTGCGAAAGAACAGCGACTGGCCGCAGCGGCACGGCCAGATTTTGCTGTTGCGTGAAGATTCGCCCATGAACGGCGCGACAATGCGAGAACTGAGCTGCTCGAAAAAGCGGTACATGGCGATCTCTCCCTGGGGCTTGCCAAGACTAGATCATCCTGAAGACCACAATGTTCCCGAATACACACTGCCGATGTGGCGAGGGAGCTTGCTCCCGCCGGGTTGCGAAGCAGCCCCAAAACCATGCGACCTCATTTATCCTGAAATACCGAGGATGGTGGTTTTGCGACGACTTCGTCGCCGAGCGGGAGCAAGCTCCCTCGCCACAAAAACAGACTGCCGACCGAACAGGTATCAGGCAGAAATACCGTGGGTTTTGAGGAACGCGATAAACGCCTCTTCATCCATCACCTTCACCCCCAGCTCATTGGCCTTGGTGAGTTTCGAGCCTGCACCCGGCCCTGCGACCACACAATGAGTTTTCGCCGATACCGAGCCGGCGACCTTGGCGCCGAGGCTTTCCAAGTGCTCTTTAGCCACATCACGGCTCATCAACTCGACCTTGCCCGTCAACACCCAGGTTTCGCCGGACAGCGGCAGGCCTTCGACGACTTTCTTCTCGCTCAGCCAGTGCATGCCGAAATCCCGCAGCTGTTTTTCGGCAGACTCGGCGATTTGCCGGTGCTCAGGCACAGCAAAAAACTCGCGCACCGAATTGGCCTGCTTCTCCGGTAGCGCCTGACGCATGTCCAGCCAGTCGGCATTCATCACCGCGTCCAGCGAACCGAACTTGTCCGCCAGTTTCTGCGCACCGCCAGGGCCGACAAAGGGAATGTGCAGCTTGTCGAGCAGACCGCCGAGCGTGGTGCTGGCGGCGAACTCGGCGCCCAGCTCACCCTGATCCTGAATCTGCAGACCATGCACCAACAACTCGGTGATCACCTGCTGGTTGTGTGCATCTTCGAAGAAGCTGTGAATCTCGTGGGCCACTTCCAGGCCGATGTCCGGCAGGTAGGTCAGCACTTGCGGCAACGCCTGCTGCACGCGCTCCAGCGAACCCAGCGAGCGCGCCAACACCTTGGCCGTTTCCTCACCGACATCGGGAATGCCCAGCGCATAAATGAACCGCGCCAGTCCCGGTTGCTTGCTGTCTTCAATCGCCGCCAGCAGCTTGTTACTGGAGACCTCGGCAAAGCCCTCCAGATCAACAATGTCGTCGAACTTCAGCGCATACAGATCGGCCGGCGAGCTGACCAAACCTTCATCGACCAGTTGCTCGACGCTCTTGTCGCCAAGGCCTTCGATGTCCATCGCCCGACGCGAGACGAAGTGAATGATCGCCTGCTTCAGTTGCGCGCCACAGGCCAGACGGCCAACGCAGCGGTACACCGCGCCTTCACTGATGGTTTCCTTGCCTTTGCTGCGCTTGACCAGTTGCGTGCGCTCGACATGGGAGCCGCAGACCGGGCAGCTCTCTGGAATCGCCACAGGACGGGCATTCTCCGGGCGACGTTCGGTGACCACTTGCACCACCTGCGGGATCACATCACCGGCACGGCGGATGATTACGGTGTCACCAATCATCAGGCCCAGGCGCGCCACTTCATCCATATTGTGCAGGGTCGCGTTGGCGACGGTGACGCCTGCGACCTTGACCGGTTTCAGCCGCGCCACTGGAGTGACCGCGCCGGTACGGCCGACCTGGAATTCCACGTCGAGCAGCTCGGTGAGTTCTTCCATGGCCGGGAATTTATGCGCAATCGCCCAGCGCGGTTCGCGGGCGCGGAAGCCCAGCTCGCGCTGATCGGCGATGCTGTTGACCTTGAACACCACACCGTCGATTTCATAAGCCAGCGAGTTACGTCGCTCACCAATGTCGCGGTAGTAATCCAGGCACTCGCCGATGCCTTTGGCCAGTTTCAGTTCATGACTGATCGGCATGCCCCACTTCTGCAATTGCTTGAGGTTGCCGATGTGGGTGTCGGAGATATCGTGGGAGACCTGACCGATACCGTAGCAGCAGAATTCCAGCGGGCGATTGGCGGTGATCTTCGAATCCAGCTGACGCAGGCTGCCGGCAGCAGCATTGCGCGGGTTGGCGAAGGTCTTGCCACCGACTTCCAGTTGCGAGGCGTTGAGGCGCTCGAAACCGGCCTTGGACATGAACACTTCACCGCGAACTTCGAGGATCGCCGGCCAGCCTGTGCCGTGCAGCTTCAACGGGATGTTGCGCACGGTGCGCACGTTGACGCTGATGTCTTCACCGGTGGTGCCGTCGCCACGGGTGGCGCCGCGTACCAGCACGCCGTCCTGATACAGCAGGCTGACCGCCAGGCCATCGAGTTTCGGTTCGCAGCTGTACTCCACCGCCGCACCGCCACCGAACAGATCACCGGCCGGCAGATCCAGACCTTCGGTCACCCGGCGGTCGAACTCGCGCATGTCGGTTTCTTCGAAGGCGTTGCCGAGGCTGAGCATCGGCACTTCGTGACGCACCTGGGTGAACGCGGTCAGCGCCACACTGCCGACACGCTGGGTCGGCGAGTCGCTGGTGATCAATTCCGGATTGGCCGCTTCCAGTGCCTTGAGCTCGTGGAACAACCGGTCGTACTCGGCGTCCGGAATGCTCGGCTCGTCGAGGACGTGATAACGGTAGTTGTGCTGATCGAGTTCAGCGCGCAGCTCTAGAATGCGGTTTTTGGCGGCGGTCATGGGTGTTCTCTCATAAAGCAAAAGAGCAGCCGAGGCTGCTCCAGTTTCATCATTCAAAGATCGCAGCCTCGTTGCACTCGACAGCTCCTACAGGGATCGCGTTCCTCTGTAGGAGCTGCCGAAGGCTGCGATCTTTTGATCTTGGCCTTAGCGCTTCTGGGTCAGAGCGCGGCGTTCGAATTCGACGATGCGCTGACGGTAGTGCTCGATAGTCTGCGCGGTCAGCACACTGCGCTGGTCGTCTTTCAGCTCGCCGTTCAGTTCCTGCGACAGCTTGCGCGCCGCCGCCACCATCACGTCGAAGGCCTGCTTCGGATGACGCGGGCCAGGCAGGCCGAGGAAGAAGCTCACCGCCGGGGTGCTGAAATGGTCGATGTCGTCCAGATCGAAAATGCCCGGCTTGACCGCGTTGGCCATGGAGAACAGCACTTCACCGTTGCCGGCCATGCTTTCGTGGCGGTGGAAAATATCCATCTCGCCAAACCGCAGACCGCTTTCGAGAATGTTCTGCAGCAGGGCCGGGCCTTTGAAGCCGGCGGCGTCGCGGCAGATCACGCTGATCACCAGGACTTCTTCGGCTTGCGGCTGATCCTTGTCGGCCACCGCTGGCGCAGGCTTGCTGTCGTCGACGAAGTCATCATCACGGCTGCTGAAGCTCGGGCCGCCGTCCAGATCCAGATCGAGGTTCAGGTCGCCCTGGGCCGGACCGTTGCTGCCGCGCTTGCCACGTTTCGAACCGGATTCGCGAGGCTCGCGTGCTTCGCGGGCCGGCATGCTCACCGACGGCAGATCGTGTTCGTCCAGTTGCGGCTCTTTATGCGTATCCAGCACGCGGGCCGGGCCCAACAGCTCAGCACTGGTGTCCTCGTCCGGCAGGTTGGACAGACTTCGGTCAAGACGGAATTTCAGTTTTCCCTTGCCGCCGCGCATACGGCGCCAGCCATCGAAAAGAATACCGGCTATCACAATGATGCCGATGACGATCAGCCACTCGCGCAGACCGATTTCCATGTAATCCCGTGCCTCTATAAAAAATGCTGAAAAATAAGGGGTTTACATTGTGCAAACCGCTTTAAAACGTGGCGCCAACTCTATGTTCTGACAGGCGTTTTGCCCACGTATACGAAAAATTGACATTAAACTAGCACGACCAAAGACAACTTTACACCGTCTGTCACATTGGCTTGCGCGAATATGTCGATTGGCCAGCAAGTCGAAGTCGGTAAAAAAGTCCTACAGACTACTCATACCCTTCCGACACCACGCTGACTCAGGCGTCCACCATCGCCATCGCCTCCTCGACATCCACTGCAACCAGTCGCGAACAACCCGGCTCGTGCATCGTCACCCCCATCAGTTGATCGGCCATTTCCATGGCGATCTTGTTGTGGGTGATATAGATGAACTGCACGGTCTGCGACATCTCTTTAACCAATCGTGCGTAGCGTCCAACGTTAGCGTCATCCAGTGGCGCGTCAACTTCATCGAGCATGCAGAACGGCGCCGGATTCAATTTGAAGATCGCAAAAACCAGTGCCAGTGCGGTCAGGGCTTTTTCCCCGCCGGAGAGCAAATGGATGGTGCTGTTCTTCTTTCCTGGCGGCCGCGCCATGATCGTCACCCCTGTATCGAGTAGATCTTCGCCCGTCAGTTCCAAATACGCGCTGCCACCACCGAAAACTTTCGGGAAAAGTGCCTGTAATCCGCCATTGATCTGATCAAAGGTATCTTTGAAGCGGTTACGGGTTTCCTTGTCGATCTTGCGAATGACGTTTTCCAGGGTCTCCAGTGCTTCGACCAGATCGGCGTCCTGTGCATCAAGATAACGTTTACGCTCGGATTGTTGCGTGTATTCGTCGATGGCCGCGAGGTTGATCGCGCCCAGGCGCTGAATCCGCGCATTGATCCGTTCGAGTTCTTCTTCGGCGGCGCGTTCACTGGCCTCAGGCGTCAAGGTCGCGAGCACGCCATTGAGATCGTAGCCGTCTTCGAGCAATTGATCCTGCAACGCCTTGCGCCGCACGGTCAGTGCTTGCCATTCCATGCGCTGCTGTTCGAGCTGGCCACGGATCAATTGCGATTGCTGCTCGGCCTGGGTCCGGCGCTTTTCCGCTTCGCGCAGTTCGCGGTCGGCGTCTTCCAGCGCGATCTGCGCGGTCTTCAGTTCTTCGTCGACGGTCATGCGTTTGTCGAGCAGTTCTTCGAGCTTCAGGCGCAGCTCTTCCAGCGGTGCCTCGCCCTCCTCCAGATTCAGGCTCAACTGCTCACGCTTTTCGGTCAGGCGCTCGGCCTGCATTTCCAGCCGCTCCAGCGCCTGACGCGTGGAGTCATGTTGCGCGCGCAACGAACCGAGACGCACCGCCAGTTGATGGGCGTGATCCTTGTGCTGGCGGGCTTCCTGACGCACGCGGTCGAGGCGTTCGCGCAGGCTGTCGCGCTGAGCCAGCAGCAACTCGCGCTGCTCGGTGTCCAGCGCCATGGCATCGAGCGCTTCCTGCAATTGCATGCGCGCTTCGCCGACTTGTTCGTGTTCCAGCTCGCGCTGCTCGCCGAGTTCGATCAGCTCCTCATCAAGCCGCGTGCGGCGCAGCATCAGTTGTTCGGCCTTGGCTTTACCGGCGGACAACTGGGCTTTCAATTCACCTTGGGAACGCGCTTCGTCCTGCAGCAAACGACGCAAATGTTCGCGGCCGTTTTCCTGCTGCCGCTGTTGCGCCCGCAGGGTTTGCAGCCGGGTTTCCATGGCTTCGACCGTGGCTTCGCGCTCTTCGCGTTCGGCCTGCAGCGTCTCGATTTCCTGGCCACGGGCAAGCATGCCGCTCTCGGCTTCACTGGCGCGACGCACCCGCAGGAAGTGTCGGCCAACCCAGTAACCGTCGCGACTGATCAGGCTCTGCCCGGCACTCAACTGGCCGCGCAAGGCCAAGGCCTGCTCAAGGCTGTCGACCGGTTTGACCTGGCCGAGCCACGGCGACAGATCGATCTGTGCCTCGACCTTGTCCAGCAGACTGCCCGCTACCCGCACACCATCGCTGGCGGGGCTGAGCAGGCGTAGATCGCCTTGGGTGAAACCGGACAGATCGAAGCCGTTGAAGTCGTCCACCAGCACCGCTTGCAGATCGGCGCCGAGCACGGTTTCCACCGCCAGCTCCCAACCAGCCTCGACCTTCAAGCCTTCGGCGAGACGCGGCCGTTCGGCGAGGTTGTGTTCCTTCAGCCATTCGGCGGTGCCGGTGCCCGGGTCGAGCGCGGCTTGCTGCAAGGCTTCCAGCGACGCCAGTCGTCCGTTGAGGCGCTGCAAATCGCCCTGCGCCTGCTGCTGCGCGGTCAGTGCCTGCTGCAATTCCTGACGCAGTTGTTCAAGTTTTTCGACCTGCGCTTCTTCGCTGGTCTGCAAATCTTCGAGGGTCGCTTCGGATTCGGCGAGCTGCTCGTTGAGCGCCATGATCGCCGCGTCTTCCGGGTCGGCGGAAAGCAGATCGCGCTCCTCGGCCAGACGCTTTTGCCGATCGGCCAGACGCTCCATGCTGGTTTCCAGCTGCTGGATCCGCGACTGCTGCACTTCGGCCTGACGCCGGGGTTCGGCAGCGGTCAGGTTGAACGTGTCCCACTGCTCCTGCCAGCCGTGCATGACGCTTTCGGAATCTTCCAGCGCAGCGGCGGCTTCTTCGGCGGCGGCGCTGGTGACTTCCTGCTCGGGGGTGAGCATGTCCAGCTCTTCGCCGAGGGTCAGTAGCAGCGTGCGGTCGTGGCCCAGGTGCGATTCGGTTTCAAGGCGCGCGCGTTCGGCTTCCTTCAGATCGTCCTGCAACTGACGCAAGCGCTGCTGGCCGTGCTGGATGCTCTGCTCGACCCGAGCGATGTCGCCGCCGACCGAATAGAAGCGTCCCTGCACCAGATTGAAGCGCTCGGACAATTCATGGTGCCCATCGCGCAGCCGCTCGATGGCCGCATCGGCATTGCGCTGCTCGGCGACCAGCGCTTCGAAACTGACTTCCTGGGTGCCGATGATCGACTCGCGCTGGCCGACCTGATCGTTCAGATCCTGCCAGCGCAGGGCCGATAGTTGCGCCTTGAGCTGGCGCTCTTCGGATTTGTATTCCTGATACTTCTTCGCGGACTCGGCCTGACGGTGCAAGCGTTCGAGCTGACGCTCAAGCTCTTCACGCAGGTCGGTCAGACGCGCAAGATTTTCGTGGGTGCGGCGGATGCGGTTTTCAGTCTCGCGCCGGCGCTCCTTGTACTTGGAGATGCCTGCCGCTTCTTCGATGAAGTTGCGCAAGTCTTCCGGTTTGGCTTCGATCAGCTTGGAGATCATCCCCTGCTCGATGATCGAGTAACTACGCGGGCCGAGGCCGGTGCCGAGGAAGATGTCGGTAATGTCGCGACGACGGCACTTGGCGCCGTTGAGGAAATAGCTGTTCTGGCTGTCGCGGGTGACTTTGCGGCGAATGGAGATCTCGGCGTAAGCCGCGTACTCGCCGACCAGGGTGCCATCGGAGTTGTCGAACACCAGTTCGATGCTCGCCTGGCTCACCGGTTTGCGGCTGGTCGAGCCGTTGAAGATGACGTCGGTCATCGACTCGCCACGCAGGTTCTTCGCCGAACTCTCGCCCATCACCCAGCGTACGGCGTCGATGATGTTCGACTTGCCGCAACCGTTCGGCCCGACGACCGCCGCCATATTACTGGGGAAGTTCACCGTGGTCGGGTCGACGAAGGACTTGAACCCCGCCAGTTTGATGCACTTCAGCCGCACGCTCAGGCAACCGTCAGGGCGGAGACCACCAGATCGCAGCTGCGCTGGGCATAAGCCGTCAGCACGATGCGGATCTGCGGCAAATCACGGGCGAGCACAGCGGCCAGCAGGCGTTCGAACAGTTCGAGGAACTCGCTCATTTCGGCCTTGCGCTGTTCGAGGGCGAGGAAATACGCACGGCTCATGGCCGGCTGCAGGTTCTCGACGGTCTCTTGCAGGTAAGGGTTGTTGGCGAACGGGTACGCAGCGCGCATCACGGCGAAGCTGTCGTCGACGAAGGTGCGGATGTCCTGACGCTCGTAGCTGGCGGTCAGGCGCTGCTGGATCTGCACGAACGGCGCCATGTCGGCCTGGGTCTGCCAGCCATTGGCGACCGCATTGCCGAGCAGGATGTACAGCTCGCTCATCAGCGTGCACAGGCTCTGCACCTTGTGCGCGGTGAGTTCGGTGACATGGGCGCCACGTCGCGGCAGGATCGCGATCAGGTGGCGGCGTTCAAGGATCAGCAGGGCTTCGCGGACCGATCCGCGGCTGACATTGAGGGCCAGCGTGACCTTCTGTTCCTGAATGCGCTCTCCCGGCTTCATTTCGCCGCGAATGATGCGTTCGGCGAGGTGGTGAGCAATTTGCTCGGCGAGGCTGTCCGGCGCCTTGAACGTCATGGTTGTCCTTCAAACTCTTCGATCTGCACAAGCGGCGCAGTGTAGCGCAAATGCAAGTACATGGCGGAGTGCCCGCACGGCGCTTTTTGGCACGATTCAAGCAAAAAAGCAGTGGATCCGCTCAGGGTCAATACTCAATAGAGCACGCGTTAATCGACAAAACCGGTTTTCCTGACCTTTAAGTCAGAAAACCATTGACCGAAAAGTCAGACCTGCTAAATTCGGTTGAAGTCGGTTAACAACAATAATGAGTCTGCGAGGCCTTCCGTGATCCAGTTTTTACTTAACCAGGAACTCCGTAGCGAGCACGCCCTGGACCCGAATCTGACCGTGCTCAATTACCTGCGCGAACACGTGGGCAAATCCGGCACCAAAGAAGGCTGCGCCAGCGGCGACTGTGGTGCCTGCACCGTGGTGGTCGGCGAGTTGCAAACGGATGACGCTGGCCGCGAACACATTCGCTATCGCAGCCTCAACTCGTGCCTGACCTTTGTGTCGTCGCTGCACGGCAAACAACTGATCAGCGTCGAAGACCTCAAGCACAAGGGCGAATTGCACAGCGTGCAGCAAGCCATGGTCGAGTGCCACGGCTCGCAGTGCGGCTTCTGCACCCCCGGTTTCGTCATGTCGCTGTTTGCCCTGCAAAAGAACAGCGATGCACCGGATCAGGCCAAGGCGCACGAAGCGCTGGCCGGCAATCTCTGCCGTTGCACTGGCTACCGGCCGATCCTCGCCGCCGCCGAGCAATCCTGCTGCGGCAAGCAACCGGACCAGTTCGATGCCCGCGAAGCCGAGACCATCGCCCGCCTCAAAGCCATTGCCCCGACCGATATCGGCGAACTCAACAGCGGCGACAAGCGTTGCCTGGTGCCGCTGACCGTCGCCGACCTGGCCGATCTGTATGACGCTTACCCACAAGCGCGGCTGCTGGCCGGCGGCACCGATCTGGCGCTGGAAGTCACCCAGTTCCACCGCACCCTGCCGGTGATGATCTACGTCGGCAACGTCGCCGAGATGAAGCGCATCGAAACCTTCGACGACCGCATCGAAATCGGCGCCGCTACCACCCTCTCCGACTGCTACGAAGCGCTGACCGCCGAGTACCCGGACTTCGGCGAACTGCTGCACCGCTTCGCTTCCCTGCAGATCCGCAATCAGGGCACCCTCGGCGGCAACATCGGCAACGCCTCGCCGATTGGTGATTCGCCACCGCTGCTGATCGCCCTCGGCGCGCAAGTGGTGCTGTGCAAAGGCGAAACCCGGCGCACGCTGAACCTGGAAGATTATTTCATCGACTACAAGGTCACCGCCCGTCAGGAAAGCGAGTTCATCGAGAAAATCGTCGTCCCGCGCGCCACCGCCGAACAGCGCTTCCGCGCCTACAAGGTCTCCAAGCGTCTGGACGATGACATCTCCGCCGTCTGCGCCGCCTTCAATCTGCGCGTGGAAAACGGCGTAATCAGCGATGCGCGCATGGCGTTCGGCGGCATGGCCGCGATTCCGAAACGCGCCGCCCATTGCGAAGCCGTGCTGCTCGGACAGCCATTCAACAACGCCGTTATCGAACGCGCCTGCGCTGCGCTGGCCGAAGACTTCACGCCGCTCTCGGACTTCCGCGCCAGCAAGGAATATCGCCTGCTCAGCGCGCAGAACCTGCTGCGCAAATACTTCATCGAACTGCAAACACCGCACATCGAGACTCGGGTGACCGCTTATGTCTAACCATCACGCCGTAGAGAAGACTCAAGCCGAACTGGCGGAACTGTTCGCCAGAGACCTGACCACCGGTGTCGGCCGCAGCGTCAAGCACGACAGCGCCGCCAAGCATGTGTCCGGTGAAGCGCAGTACATCGATGATCGCCTGGAATTTCCCAATCAGTTGCACGTTTACGCACGACTGTCGGACCGCGCCCACGCGAAAATCATCAGCATCGACACCAAGCCCTGCTACGCCTTCGAAGGCGTGCGCATTGCGATCACCCACGCAGACGTGCCGGGCCTGAAAGACATCGGCCCGCTGCTGCCGGGCGATCCGCTGCTGGCGATTGATGACGTGCAATTCGTCGGGCAACCGGTACTGGCCGTAGCCGCGAAAGACCTGGAAACCGCACGCAAAGCAGCGATGGCGGCGATCATCGAGTATGAAGATCTGGAGCCGGTGCTGGACGTGGTCGAAGCCTTGCGCAAACGCCACTTCGTGCTCGACAGCCACACGCATCAGCGCGGCGATTCGGCTTCGGCATTGGCCACCGCCGAGCATCGTATTCAAGGCACGCTGCACATCGGCGGCCAGGAACACTTTTATCTGGAAACCCAGATCTCCTCGGTAATGCCCACCGAAGACGGCGGCATGATCGTCTACTGCTCGACGCAGAACCCCACCGAAGTGCAGAAACTGGTGGCCGAAGTGCTCGACGTGTCGATGAACAAGATCGTCGTCGACATGCGCCGCATGGGCGGTGGTTTCGGCGGCAAGGAAACCCAGGCCGCCAGCCCGGCGTGCCTGTGCGCGGTGATCGCGCACCTCACCGGCCAGCCGACCAAGATGCGTCTGCCACGGGTCGAAGACATGCTGATGACCGGCAAGCGCCACCCGTTCTACGTCGAGTACGACGTCGGTTTCGACAGCACCGGGCGCCTGCACGGGATCGCCATGGACCTGGCCGGCAATTGCGGCTGCTCGCCGGACTTGTCGGCGTCGATTGTCGACCGGGCGATGTTCCACTCGGACAACTCGTACTACCTCGGTGACGCGACTATCAACGGTCACCGCTGCAAGACCAACACCGCGTCGAACACCGCTTACCGGGGTTTCGGCGGCCCGCAAGGCATGGTCGCGATCGAAGAAGTGATGGACGCGATTGCCCGTCACCTCAACCTCGATCCATTGGCCGTGCGCAAGGCCAACTACTATGGCAAGACCGAGCGCAACGTCACCCACTACTACCAGACCGTCGAGCACAATATGCTCGAAGAGATGACCGCCGAACTGGAAGACAGCAGTCAGTACGCCGAGCGCCGCGAAGCGATCCGCCGCTACAACGCCAACAGCCCGATCCTGAAAAAAGGCCTGGCGCTGACCCCGGTGAAGTTCGGCATTTCCTTCACCGCCAGTTTCCTCAATCAGGCCGGCGCGCTGATCCACGTCTACACCGACGGCAGCATCCACCTGAACCACGGCGGCACGGAAATGGGCCAGGGCCTCAACACCAAGGTCGCGCAGGTGGTGGCCGAAGTGTTCCAGGTGGAAATGGATCGGGTGCAGATCACCGCAACCAACACCGACAAAGTGCCGAACACCTCGCCGACTGCCGCCTCCAGCGGCGCCGACCTCAACGGCAAGGCCGCGCAGAACGCCGCCGAGATCATCAAGCAGCGTCTGGTGGAATTCGCCGCGCGGCACTACAAGGTCAGCGAAGAAGACGTGGAATTCCACAACGGCCATGTGCGCGTGCGTGACCACATCATGACCTTCGAAGCGCTGATTCAGCTGGCGTATTTCAATCAGGTCTCGCTGTCGAGCACCGGCTTCTACAAGACCCCGAAAATCTACTACGACCGCAGCCAGGCCCGTGGTCGGCCGTTCTACTACTTCGCCTTCGGTGCGGCGTGCTGCGAAGTGATCGTCGACACCCTGACCGGCGAATACAAGATGCTGCGCACCGACATCCTCCACGACGTCGGTGCCTCGTTGAACCCGGCGATCGACATCGGTCAGGTCGAGGGTGGTTTCGTCCAGGGCATGGGCTGGCTGACCATGGAAGAGCTGGTCTGGAACAACAAGGGCAAGCTGATGACCAACGGCCCGGCCAGCTACAAGATCCCGGCAGTGGCGGACATGCCGCTGGACCTGCGGGTGAAGCTGGTGGAAAACCGCAAGAACCCGGAAGACACGGTGTTCCATTCCAAGGCTGTGGGTGAGCCGCCGTTCATGCTCGGAATTGCCGCGTGGTGCGCGATCAAGGACGCGGTGGCGAGCCTCGGTGATTACAAGCATCAACCGCAGATCGATGCGCCGGCGACCCCGGAGCGGGTGCTGTGGGGGTGTGAGCAGATGCGCCAGCTCAAGACTGTGAAAGCGGTCGAAGCTGAAACCGAGCTGGCTCCGCTCTAGGACCGAGGTGCGGCTTTCGCGAGCAGGCTCGCTCCCACATTTTGGAATGCATTCCCTTGTGGGAGCGAGCCTGCTCGCGAAGAGGCCCGAACAGACAACGACAGATGTCGAGGTGAATATGTACAACTGGATCGACGCCCTCGCCGACCTGCAGAACCAGGGCGAACCCTGCGTTCTGGTGACGATCATCGAAGAACTCGGCTCGACCCCGCGCAACGCCGGCTCGAAAATGGTCGTCAGCGCCCGTCAGACCTTCGACACCATCGGTGGCGGGCATCTGGAATACAAAGCCATGCAGATCGCCCGCGAAATGCTTGCCAGCGGCAAGCAGGACACCCATCTGGAGCGCTTCAGCCTCGGCGCCAACCTCGGCCAGTGCTGCGGTGGCGCCACCGTGTTGCTGTTCGAACCGATGGGCCAGGTGCAGGCGCAGATCGCCGTGTTCGGCGCCGGGCATGTCGGCCGTGCGCTGGTGCCGCTGCTCGCCAGCCTGCCCTGCCGGGTGCGCTGGATCGATTCGCGGGAAGAAGAATTCCCCGAACAGATCCCCCATGGCGTGCGTAAAATCGTCGCCGAAGAGCCTGTGGATGAAATCGACGACCTGCCCGCCGGCAGCTATTGCATCGTCATGACCCACAACCATCAGCTCGACCTGGAACTCACTGCCGCGATCCTCAAGCGCAACGACTTCGCTTACTTCGGCCTGATCGGTTCGAAGACCAAACGGGCCAAGTTCGAACATCGCCTGCGTGATCGCGGTTTCGACAGCGGCGTCGTGCAACGCATGCGCTGCCCGATGGGCATCGGCGAAGTCAAAGGCAAACTGCCTGTGGAAATCGCCATCTCCATCGCCGGCGAAATCATCGCCACCTATAACGCCAATTTCGGCCAGCACAGCGCCAGCGCCGAACCGATTGCCAGACTGCTGCCGCTTTCCCGGCGCAGTCAGGCCGCCAAACTCAAAGCCTCAAACTGATTAGAGAACCCTCATGCCTCTGACTCGCAAAGCCTACCGCGCCGCCATCCTGCACAGCATCGCCGACCCCGCCGAAGTCGGGATCGAAGCCTCCTACGAATATTTCGAGGACGGCCTGCTGGTGGTCGATGGCGGCAAGATCAGCGCCCTCGGCCACGCCAGTGAATTGCTGCCGACCCTGCCGGCGGACATCGAGATCACCCACTATCAGGATGCGCTGATCACCCCGGGCTTCATCGACACCCACATCCACCTGCCGCAAACCGGCATGGTCGGCGCCTACGGCGAGCAACTGCTGGACTGGCTCAACACCTACACCTTCCCGTGCGAAAGCCAGTTCGGTGACAAGGCTCATGCCGACGACGTGGCCGACATCTTCATCAAGGAACTGCTGCGCAACGGCACCACCACCGCGCTGGTGTTCGGCAGCGTGCACCCGCAATCGGTGAACTCGTTTTTCGAGGCCGCCGAGAAGCTCGACCTGCGAATGATCGCCGGCAAGGTGATGATGGACCGCAACGCCCCGGACTATCTGACTGACACCGCCGAATCGAGCTACGTCGAGAGCAAGGCGCTGATCGAACGCTGGCACGGCAAGGGCCGCCTGCACTACGCCGTGACCCCGCGTTTCGCGCCGACCAGCACCCCGGAGCAACTGACCCTTGCCGGCCAATTGCTGACCGAATACCCGGATCTGTACATGCAGACCCACATCAGCGAGAACCTCAAGGAAATCGAGTGGGTCAAGGAGCTGTTCCCGGAGCGCAAGGGCTATCTGGACGTTTACGATCACTACCAGTTGCTCGGCGAGCGCTCGGTGTTCGCCCATGGCGTGCACCTGTGCGATGACGAGTGCGCGCGTCTGGCGGAAACCGGCTCGGCGATCTCGTTCTGCCCGACCTCGAACTTCTTCCTCGGCAGCGGCCTGTTCAATCTGCCGATGGCCGAGAAGCACAAACTCAACGTCGGTCTGGGCACCGACGTCGGCGGCGGCACCAGTTTCTCGCTGCTGCAAACCCTGAACGAAGCCTACAAAGTCATGCAGTTGCAGGGTGCGCGGTTGAGTCCGTTCAAGTCGCTGTACCTGGCGACCCTCGGCGGTGCGCGGGCGCTGCGTCTGGAAGACAGGATCGGCAACCTGCAACCGGGCTCCGATGCGGACTTCCTGGTGCTGGACTACAACGCCACGCCATTGCTGAGCTATCGCCTGAAACAGGCCAACAACATTGCCGAGACGTTGTTCGTGTTGATGACGCTGGGCGATGACCGCACGGTGCAGCAGACGTATGCGGCGGGTGCTTTGGTGCATCAGCGCTGAGTTTTCCCAAGGCATAAAAAATCCCCCGGTGGTGTTAGCCCCGGGGGATTTTTTGTTGCCTGTCAGGAAGATCAAAAGATCGCAGCCTGCGGCAGCTCCTACATTGGATCGCACTCCTCTGTAGGAGCTGCCGCAGGCTGCGATCTTTTAAAGCTTGGCGCTTGGGCGCCCAGGCTTCTTGGTCTGCAACAGATGCGAGAACACCGCATGCAAATCATCCGACGCACTTTCCTCATCGAGGTTGAGCTTGCTGTCGATGTGATCCATGTGATGCATCATCAGGTCCACCGCCAGTTCACCATTGCGCGCTTCGATGGCGTCGATCAATTGGGTGTGCTCGTCGTAAGAGCAATGCGAGCGGTTGCCGCTTTCGTACTGGGCGATGATCAGCGAGGTCTGCGACACCAGGCTGCGCTGGAAGCTGATCAGTGGCGCGTTTTTCGCCGCTTCCGCCAGTTTCAGGTGAAACTCACCCGACAGACGGATACCGGCACCACGATCACCACGGGAGAAGCTGTCGCGCTCGTCGTTGACCATCTGGCGCAGTTCGGCAATCTGCTCGGCGGTGGCGTGCTGCACGGCCAGTTCGGTGATCGCGCGCTCCACCAGACGGCGAGCCATGAACACCTGACGCGCTTCTTCAACGCTCGGGCTGGCGACCACAGCGCCACGATTCGGTCGCAACAGCACCACGCCTTCATGGGCCAGACGCGACAGCGCGCGGCGAATGATGGTGCGGCTGACCCCGAAGATTTCCCCCAGCGCTTCTTCGCTCAACTTGGTGCCGGGCGCCAGACGCTGTTCGAGGATCGCCTCGAAGATATGCGCGTAGACAATATCGTCCTGGGTTCCGCTGCGGCCGGCTTTGCCTGCTCGCGGTTGTTTCTTGAGGGGTTGCAACTGTTCGTTCATGGGCACTCGAGTCGGGAGAACTGCGGCGAATAGACCGTGACTGTAATACGGCACAGTAGGTCGCTGGCAAGTATCGCGTAAAAAACAGCGCGATTGTACACAATGGATGGTGGCAACACGACTGTATGGCTGTTTGTGACCACGGCTGTATTGCAACGATCCGTTACGATTGAGTTTAGGCTTGATCGCAGAATCCGCCTTTGCGCACAACGGCTCTCATGTAGGAGCTGCCGAAGGCTACGATCTTTTGATCTTGCTTCTGAAAATCAAAGTCAAAAGATCGCAGCCTTCGGCAGCTCCTACACAGGGGTCAGCGTAATTGCGGGGATCTTCATCTGTATAAGGAACACCGCCGTCATGAACGACGCCACCTACACTCGCCTGCGCCCCCTCGCCGATACTTCGCCTTCGGCCATCGTCGCCGGTTTCATCGCAATGATGACCGGCTACACCAGTTCCCTGGTGCTGATGTTTCAGGCCGGACAAGCGGCGGGCCTGAGCAGCGGGCAGATTTCTTCGTGGATCTGGGCGATTTCCATCGGCATGGCAATGTGTTCGATTGGTCTGTCGCTGCGCTATCGCACACCGATCACCATTGCCTGGTCGACACCCGGCGCGGCCCTGCTGATCACCAGCCTCGGTGGCGTCAGCTACGGCGAGGCCATCGGTGCCTACATCACCTGCGCGGTGCTGGTGACGATTTGCGGCCTGACCGGCAGCTTCGAACGTCTGGTGAGAAAAATCCCGGCGTCGTTGGCGGCGGCGTTGCTGGCGGGGATTCTGTTCAAGATCGGCAGCGAAATTTTCGTCGCCGCGCAACACCGCACCGGGCTGGTGCTGGGGATGTTCTTCACTTATCTGCTGGTCAAACGCCTGTCGCCGCGTTACGCCGTGCTCGCCGCGTTGCTGCTCGGCACCGCGCTGTCGGGCTTCATGGGTCTGCTGGATTTCAGCGGTTTCCACCTGGAACTGGCGACGCCAGTCTGGACCACCCCGCACTTCTCGCTGGCCGCGACCATCAGCATCGGCATTCCGCTGTTCGTGGTGGCGATGACCTCGCAGAACATGCCCGGCATCGCCGTGCTGCGCGCCGACGGCTACAACGTACCGGCCTCGCCGCTGATCACCAGCACCGGCATCGCCTCGCTGTTGCTGGCGCCATTCGGCTCCCACGGCATTAACCTCGCGGCGATCAGCGCGGCGATCTGTACCGGGCCGCACGCCCATGAAGATCGCAACAAGCGCTACACCGCGGCGGTCTGGTGCGGGATTTTCTACGGGATTGCCGGCGTATTCGGCGCTACGTTGGCGGCGCTGTTTGCCGCGCTGCCGAAAGAACTGGTGCTGTCGATTGCCGCGCTGGCGCTGTTCGGCTCGATCATCAATGGTCTGAGCATTGCCATGACCGAGGTCAAGGAACGCGAGGCGGCGCTGATTACCTTTATGGTCACGGCGTCGGGGTTGACGCTGTTTTCCATCGGCTCGGCGTTCTGGGGGATTGTCGCGGGGGTGCTCACCTTGCTGATACTCAACTGGCGTAAAGCTTAAAGCAAAAGATCGCAGCCTTCGGCAGCTCCTACACTGATCTCTGTAGGAGCTGCCGAAGGCTGCGATCTTTTGATCGTCCCAAAAAAACGGCGACCCTCAGGTCGCCGTTTTTTTCAGTATCACTTGGCCGCGTTGATCGGCTTTTCCGGATACCAGACGTCCAGCAGCGGGCTGACGGTCATGCCGGTCAGTTCGCTACGGTTTTTCAGCCAGGCTTCAACGGCAGCGCGCTGCTCTTCGTTGACCGAGCCACGCTTCTGCAGGCAAACCAGACCGAAGTCATCGCCGCCAACATAACCCAGACCGTTGGCTTCCATGGCTTCTTTGATGAATGCTTCGAGGAAAGCGTCAATGGCTTCTTCGGACAAGTCTTCTTTGAAGTCCAGGTTCAGTTCGAAACCCAGCTCTTGGAATTCATCAACGCACAGTTTTTTGCGCAGACGCTGGGAACGGTTAGTCGCCATTGGAACAATCCTCTTAAGTAATAACGGCCGGCACTTTACCAGTTTAAGCGGTCAATTACCCGACTCTCTGGGCGCGATGGCGACCGCCCGTAAAAAAAATAACCAAATGGCCACCCCGGGCAAGGCACAAGCTGTTACACCTTGGGGCATAATGCCGACACTTTCATGACCACTGAGGGCTTTTTCATCCATGCCCTCGTTATTTTTCCCCTCTTCTGCAGGGTTTTATTTCATATGATCAAATCGTTGCGTCCTCTCTTTCTTGCCGGCCTTCTTCTGCCCCTGGCCCTGCCGGTTGCCGCTGCCACCATCAACACCGCCCTCACCCCCAACGTCGAAAAAGCCCTCAAGGCCAGCAAGCTGCAGCCGACCGCGCTGTCGCTGGTGATGATCCCGCTCGACGGCCCCGGCAATCCGACCGTGTATAACGCCGACGTCTCGGTCAACCCGGCCTCGACCATGAAACTGGTCACCACTTACGCCTCGCTGGAAATGCTCGGCCCCAACCATCAGTGGAAAACCGAGTTCTACACCGATGGCGATCTGAGCGGCGGCATCCTCAACGGCAACCTGTACCTCAAGGGTGGCGGCGATCCGAAGCTGAACATGGAAAAACTCTGGCTGTTGATGCGCGACCTGCGTGCCAACGGCGTAACCCAGGTCACCGGCGACCTGATCCTCGACCGCAGCTTCTTCATCCAGCCGCAACTGCCGGAATTCAATGATGACGGCAATGACGAGAACAAGCCGTTCCTGGTCAAACCCGACTCGCTGCTGGTCAACCTCAAGGCCCTGCGCTTCGTCGCGCGTAATGACGGGGGCCGGGTGCTGATCTCGGTGGAGCCGCCGATTGCCAGCGTGCGCATCGAAAACACGGTCAAGGCGCTCAACTCCAAGCAGTGCACCGGTGGCGTGCGCTACAACCCGGTGACCCAGCCTGATGGCAGCGTGACCGTGACTGTCGCCGGTCAGTTGGGCGAAGGCTGCAGCTCGCAGACTTATCTGTCGCTGCTCGACCACGCGACCTACACCGCCGGTGCCGTGCGTGCGATCTGGAAAGAACTGGGCGGCAGCATCCAGGGCAAGGATCGCCTCGCCGCGACCCCGAGCAGCGCCAAGCTGCTGGCCCGTGCTTACTCGCCGGATCTGGCGGAAATCATCCGCGACATCAACAAATACAGTAACAACACCATGGCCCAGCAGCTGTTCCTGAGCCTTGGCCAGAAGTACCGCAACGAAGCCGACGGTGACGACGCCAAGGCTGCGCAACGCGTAGTCCGCCAGTGGCTGGCGAAGAAAGGCATCACCGCGCCGCATCTGGTGATGGAAAACGGCTCCGGGCTGTCGCGCGCCGAACGCGTCAGCGCCCGCGAGATGGCCAACATGCTGCAAGCCGCCTGGCACAGCCCGTACGCCGCCGAGTACATCAGCTCGCTGCCGATTGCCGGCACCGACGGCACCATGCGCAAACGCCTTAAAACCACCGCGATGCGCGGCGAAGCCCACGTCAAGACCGGCACCCTGAACACCGTGCGCGCGATTGCCGGCTTCAGCCGCGACGTCAACGGCAACACCTGGGCGGTGGTGGCGATCCTCAACGACAAGGCGCCGTTCGGCGCGTCGTCGGTGCTGGATCAGGTGCTGCTGGATCTGTACAAGCAGCCGCGCCTGCCGCAGACGGCTTCAGCCCTGTAAACCACCGTCGAACCTGTGGATGCAACTCTCTGTGGCGAGGGAGCTTGCTCCCGCTGGGCTGCGCAGCGGCCCCAATGATTTTGTGAGCGCTACGCACTCAAGCGGGAGCAAGCTCCCTCGCCACAAAACAGGGTTCCACAGGGGATTGGTGTAACGGCTTAGCTCATCTGCTCCACCCGATCACGCCCGCCCTGCTTCGCCGCATACACCCCCGAATCTGCCCGCAGCAGCAGGGCATCCGCGCCTTCCCCCGGACGCCAGCTGGCGATGCCGAAACTGGCCGTCACCACCCCGACCACATCCACCGGCGCACTGCGCAGGCCTTGCCACAGCTCCACCGCCAGCATGTACGCATGCTCGCCGTCGATGTCCGGGCACAGCACCATGAACTCTTCACCACCGAGACGACAGAACACATCGGTACGCCGCAAGCGATGGCCGATGCGCTCGCACACCGCCTGCAGCACCCGGTCGCCCACGGCATGGCCGTACTGGTCGTTGATGCGTTTGAAGTGGTCGATGTCGAGCATGATCACCGACAGCTCGCCGCCGCCGCGCTCGACCCGGGCCATTTCGGTGGTCAGGCGTTCCTGGAAGTAGCGGCGGTTGTGGATGCCGGTCAGCGAGTCGGTGACCGACAGCGCGCGCAATTCCTCTTCCACCCGTTTCAAGTCGGAAATGTCCGAGATGTAGCCGTGCCACAGCACGCCGCCGCCCGGCAGCTCTTCCGGCGTCGCCTCGCCGCGCACCCAGCGCAGGCCGCGCTCGGGCAACTGCACACGGTATTCCTCGCGCCATGGGCTGAGGCTGTCCGCCGAAGCACGGATCGAGCTGCGCACTCGCGAGACGTCTTGTGGATGGATGCGGGTGAAAATGGCCTCGGCATTGAGCAGCAGCACGTCCGGCTCCAGCTCGTAGATCTCGCGGATGCCGTCGCTGGCATAGATCACGCTGAAGCGCCCGTCGAACTCCATCTTGAATTGGTAGATGCCGCCGGGCACGTGGGCGCTGAGCTTTTTCAGCAATACATCGCGCGCCGCCAGCGCCTCGTGCACGCGCTTGCGCTCGGTGATGTCGATGCAGATCGCCAGATGCCCGACCCACAGACCCTGTTCATCGAGCACCGGGGTGGCGAGCATGTTCACCGGCAGATGACTGCCGTCGCTGCGCACCAGCGTCCACTCGCGCGCCTCATGACCGCCGACCTCGCCGCCCTCGACCAACATCGCGTGGCAGGTCGGAATGCTCTTGCCGTAACGCGCACTCAACTCCGCCGAACGCGCGGCCAGTTCTCGCGGCAGATGCAGGTTTTCCAGGGTCATGTGGCCGACCACATCGGCGCTGCTGTAGCCGAGCATCTGTTCCGCACCAGGGTTGAAGGTGTTGATCACCCCGCGCAGGTCGGTGGCGATGATTGCCACCTGGGTCGCGGCATTCAGCACGCCGCGCAACTGACCGTGGGTGCCGCGCAATTCCTGCTCGCGGGCGTGCAGTTCCTGCGTGCGCAGTTCGACCATGCGCAAGGCGCGCTGGCGTTGACTGACCAGCACGTAAAGCAGTGCGCTGAGCAACAGACTCAGCAGCGCCCCCAGCACCACCAGGCTGCTGATTGACGAATGGTTGGCTTGCAGAAAGGCTTCGCTGGGCTGTATGTCCACCTGATAGTCATGGTCGGCCATGCGCAACAACTGCGTGGCCGACAGATCACTGGCCCCGGCCTGGTTGGCCGACTCGTAGAGCACTTCATGCTGTTCATCGGTGGACAGGTCGAGAATGCGTACATTGAGGAAATCCTGGTGCTCCTCCGGCAGTCCGTCGGCCAGCAACTGCTGCATGCTGATCACCGCCATCACATAGCCTTGCGGCGGCCCTTTCGGCGCCCCTTCACGAGTGACCGGCGCCAGCAGCAAGACGCCCCGGGCATACGCCGGATCAATTCCCACCAGATGCAATGGCTGCGACACCACCATGTGCCCGGTGCGGTCGGCGCGTTCCAGCGTCGCCCGGCGCAGCGGTTGCGCCAGCAAGTCGTAACCCAGCGGCGTGGGCAAGCGACTGAGGCTCTGGGTGTAGATCACCGGTACGTATTCGGGGCGATCAGCGGCGGTCTGCAACTGATCGTCAGCGTTCAGTTCACGAAAGGTGAAGGTGCTGAAGCCTTCGTTACGCACGGCTTGTTCGACCGCCGGGCGTTCGGCACGGCTGACCCGCGGCGCATAGGAATAGGCCTGGGTGCGTAATAAAAGCGGCTTGGCATAGCCATCGAATTCGCTGCGCGAGACCGAATCGGAGTTGGCGAAGAAACGGCGCAGGCCGTCGAGACGCTGTTCCTGATCCTGGAAACGCTCTTCGATGCGGCTGTAACGTTCATTGGCCAGCAGCTGGAAGCGTTGGCGCAGTTGATGGTGAAACTGATTGAGGGTGGCCCAGGCGAGCAGCCCCGTGAGAATCCCGCCGGCGAGCAATACCAGCAGCGCGACCAGCCAGGCCGAGACGTCTTCGCTGATAAAACCCAGAATCTTTGGGCGCACGGGGTGCAACGACATAGGGGCAACTCACGACGCCATTGTTTCGGGGGAAAACCCCATTGGCCATGAGTTGAGTTATAGCTATTAGCCATTAATTTGGCTAGCGCTGATCGGATCCAAGAGCCTTTAAAAATCAAGGCTCTGTGGATCCAACCCGCCCAAGCGTCAACGAGCCGTGATTTTCCAGGCGCGGTGAATCTTGGTGTTGCGCGCAAAATCCGGATCGATGGTCTGCGCGCTGATTTCCTCGACCGCGTAACGTTCGGCCAGGTTCTCCTCCAGCTGGAACTTGCGGAAGTTGTTGGAGAAGTACAGCACGCCCCCCGGCGCCAGACGCGCCATGGCCAGGTCGATCAACTGCACCTGATCACGCTGTACGTCGAAGATGCCTTCCATGCGCTTGGAGTTGGAGAAGGTCGGCGGGTCGATGAAGATCAGGTCGTACTCGTCGCGGCTGCTTTCCAGCCACGCCATCACGTCGCCCTGCTCCAGACGGTTCTTGTCGGAGAAGCCGTTCAGCGACAGGTTGCGCCGCGCCCAGTCGAGGTAAGTCTTCGACAGGTCGACGCTGGTGGTGCTGCGCGCACCGCCCTTGGCCGCGTGCACACTGGCGGTCGCGGTGTAGCAGAACAGATTGAGGAAGCGCTTGCCGGCCGCCTCTTTCTGAATGCGCATGCGCATTGGCCGGTGATCGAGGAACAGCCCGGTGTCGAGGTAGTCGGTGAGGTTCACCAGCAGCTTGACGCCGCCTTCGCTGACCTCATTGAACTTGCCCTGCGCCGCCTGACGCTCGTATTGCTTGGTGCCGCTCTGGCGCTCGCGGCGTTTGACCACCACGCGGCTCTTGTCGACGTTCAGCGCCTGCGGGATCGCCGCCAAGGCGTCGAACATGCGTGCCGAGGCCTTTTCCGGATCGATCGACTTCGGCGCCGCGTATTCCTGCACATGCACCCAGTCGTGGTACAGGTCGATGGCCATGGCGTATTCCGGCATGTCGGCATCGTAGACGCGATAGCAGTCGATGCCTTCGCGCTTGACCCACTTGCTCATCGCCTTGAGGTTTTTCTGCAGGCGGTTGGCAAACATCTGCCCGCCTTCGCTCAGCCGCGGCTGCTCGACCATTGGCGCCGGGGCTGGCGTTGGTTTGATCGGGTTGCCGTTCTTGTTGAACTTGCGCTCTTGCGGCTCGTTCGGGGTCTGATCGTAGGCCGCTTGCTCACGCTCGGCCTGACGCTGTTCCGGGGTCCGCCGCTCGCCGGTGACGAACTGATCCGGCAGCACCTTGATCAGCAACAGTTTGCACGGCAGCGCGCCGTTCCAGAACGAATACTGTTTGTGGCTGCGAATGCCCATGCGCTTGCCCAGATCCGGCGCGCCGGTGAACACCGCCGCTTCCCAGTTCAGGCAGGCCTGACGCAGACGCTCGCCAAGGTTCTGATAGAGGTAAAGCAGGCTGGCTTCGTCGCCAAGACGCTCGCCGTACGGCGGGTTGCAGATCACCAGACCTTTCTGGTTCTGGTCCGGACGCGGCTCGAAGGTCGCGACTTCGCCCTGATAGATCTTGATCCACTCGCTCAGACCGGCGCGCTCGACGTTATTGCGGCCCGGTTGAATCAGCCGCGGGTCGGCTTCGTAACCGCGAATCCACAGCGGTGGCTTGGCCAGACCGGCAGCGGCACGTTCGACCGCTTCTTCATGGAGTTTTTTCCACAGCGCCGGAACGTGGCCGAGCCATGCGGTGAAGCCCCACTGCTCGCGGCGCAGGTTCGGCGCCATGTCGGCGGCGATCATCCCGGCTTCGACGAGGAACGTACCGACACCGCACATCGGGTCTGCCAGCGCGCCGCCTTCGGCCGCAATGCGCGGCCAGCCGGAACGGATCAGGATCGCTGCCGCGAGGTTTTCCTTCAGCGGCGCCGCGCCCTGCTGCAGGCGGTAACCGCGCTGATGCAGGCTGTGGCCGGAAAGGTCGAGGGACAGGATCGCTTCGCCGCGATCCAGGCGCAGGTGAATGCGCAGATCCGGGTTGAGCTTGTCGATCGACGGACGGTCGCCTTGCGGGGTACGCAGTTTGTCGACGATGGCGTCTTTGACTTTCAGCGCACCGAAGTGGGTGTTGTCGATGCCCGAGCCGTGGCCACTGAATTCGACGGCCAGGGTGCCGTCGGCGAGCATGTGATCCTGCCACTCGATGTCAAGCACGCCGTGGTACAGGTCTTCGGCGTCTTTCATCGGGAAGCGCTTGAGCACCAGCAACACGCGATTGGCCAGACGCGACCACAGGCACAGGCGATAAGCGGTTTCCATGGTCGCCATGCCACGCACGGCGGAGGTGTGCTCGCGGGCTTCTTCAAGGCCAAGCCCGACGGCTTCCTCGATGAGCAGGCCTTCAAGGCCTTTGGGGCAAGTGAGGAAGAGTTCGAAACGGTCGGACATGGTATTTCCAGAGCCTTTGGCTAGTGAACCGGCAACGCATTGCCGATCCGGTTTTCAATCAGGCGCTTTTCTAAAAGAGCGCCCGCGTGGCACGGAGGTGTGCCGTTCCATCCCCGCTGCTCGGGTTAAAAGAGCTTGGATGCAAGGACAGTTATTAAAGTTGATGAAACAAAATGACTCAAAGCAACCCTTCGTCGAATATTACCCCAGCGTAAACGTGGGTCATTCTCACTAAAGGATTAACCCCATCATCCAGTGCGGGGCCGATCATACCGGGGTTTGCTGAAAAAACATTCATGAAACCGGTCGTTACTTATGGCTGTAGCACTATTTTCGTTACGTCCTTATTACAAAACGATCATTCCCTCGGTGTGACTCATTGGTTAGAACTGACCACAGGTTGACGTCGCAACGGCGTCAACACCTTGGCTCGCCACGCCGGCAGCGAGCCGCACCACGGCAGAGTTTTTCTGCCAGGACCTCGGTTGAGGTCGACGCGACACAAACAGTCAACAAGTGAGGGAAACACCCTATGAGAAGACTTAAGCGTGATCCGTTGGAAAGAGCATTTTTGCGCGGATATCAATATGGCGTTGGTGGCAAATCCCGCGAGCTTTGCCCATTTACTCTACCGTCGGTACGTCAAGCCTGGATCAACGGCTGGCGAGAAGGACGCGGCGACAACTGGGACGGTATGACCGGCACTGCGGGAATCCACAGACTCAACGAACTTCACGCCGTCGGCTGACACAGGGCACTTATTGCAACACGACAATCTGAATTTTTAGCGACTTACCATGCACGTCCTTCCCGGACGGCGGGCTACGGCCCAGGGGCTCCTTCGAGGAGCCCTTTTTTGTGCCGTGGAGAATTTTCACTCGAACCATGTAGGAGCTGCCGGAGGCTGCGATCTTTTGATCTTGCTTTTGATATTAAAAAACAAGATCAAAAGATCGCAGCCTCCGGCAGCTCCTACATGGACCGGGTCAGCCTGGGTTATTTGCGCAGCGCGGCGATCGCGTCGACCGATTCGCGAATCAGCGCCGGGCCCTTATAGATGAAGCCCGAGTAAATCTGCACCAGGCTCGCACCCGCGGTGATCTTCTGCGCCGCATGCTTGCCCTCAGTGATGCCACCGGCCGCAATGATCGGCAACCGACCACCCAGCTCAGCCGCCAACACCTTCACGGTATGCGTGCTCTTGTCACGCACCGGAGCGCCGGACAGACCGCCCGCCTCGTCACCGTGCTCCATGCCTTCGACGCCGACGCGACTCAGGGTGGTATTGGTGGCGATCACTGCGTCCATTCCGGTTTCGATCAGTGCCTGAGCCACCTGCGCCGTTTCTTCGTCGGTCATGTCCGGAGCGATCTTGATCGCCAGCGGTACGTGCTTGCCGTGGCGCAGGGCCAGTTCGGCGCGGCGCGTGGCCAGATCCGCCAGCAACTGCTTGAGCGAATCACCGAACTGCAGGCTGCGCAGGCCCGGGGTGTTCGGCGAGCTGACGTTGACCGTGACATAGCTGGCGTGGGCATACACCTTGTCCAGGCAAATCAGATAGTCGTCCACCGCGCGCTCGACCGGGGTGTCGAAGTTCTTGCCGATGTTGATCCCCAGCACGCCCTTGTATTTGGCCGCCGCGACCCGCGCCAGCAGGTTATCCACGCCAAGGTTGTTGAAGCCCATGCGATTGATGATCGCCTCGGCTTCCGGCAGGCGGAAGATCCGTGGTTTCGGGTTGCCCGGCTGCGGACGCGGAGTTACGGTGCCGATTTCGACAAAACCGAAACCCAGTTGCGAGAAACCGTCGATGGCCGCGCCGTTCTTGTCCAGACCGGCCGCCAGACCCACCGGGTTCGGGAAGTCCAGGCCCATGACCGTCACCGGCACGTTCGCCGGTTTCTTGCACAGCATGCCGTTGAGGCCCAAACGCCCACCCGCGCCGATCAGATCCAGCGACAGATCGTGGGAGGTTTCCGGGGAAAGTTTGAACAACAGCTGACGGGCCAGGGTGTACATGGGCGGCGATGACTCGGGCGGCGAAAAGAGGCGGCGATTATAGCCGGGCATCGCCCCCCGGCGCGAGGCACACAGGTAAATCAGCCTGACTGGCATATGCCTTGCACTTTCAGGGGTATCAGCCCAAAGGCCAATGGCGGCGTGCGGGTACGGACAATGGCGTCGTTCGGAGGTTTTGCCTGGGCAAAGCCTGGGACGGCGTTTTTTTTGAAGGTGGCTTTATATGAGTGATTCGTCCGTAGGGCCGCTGGCTTGGGTCAACGGCAGTGATGCCCCGGAAAAAAGCGTGATCAACCTCGGCTTCATGGCCCTGAGCGATTGCGCCTCGGTGGTCGTGGCCGCAACACAGGGCTTTGCCCAGCCCTACGGCCTGACGATCAACCTCAAGCGCCAGGCGTCCTGGGCGACCTTGCGCGACAAACTGGTCAGCGGCGAACTGGATGTGGCCCACAGCCTGTATGGGCTGATTTACGCGGTGCACTTGGGCATTGGCGGCGTGGCGCCGAGCAACATGGCGGTGCTGATGGG
Organism: Pseudomonas sp. B21-051; assembly: GCF_024748795.1. Taxonomy (NCBI): domain Bacteria; kingdom Pseudomonadati; phylum Pseudomonadota; class Gammaproteobacteria; order Pseudomonadales; family Pseudomonadaceae; genus Pseudomonas; species Pseudomonas sp. B21-051. The sequence goes on along the minus strand of NZ_CP087166.1, from coordinate 2,036,450 downwards.
CCTGAACCAGAATGGCCAGAGCCTCAACCTGTCCCACGGTTTGCAGCAACTGGGTGTGACCAGTCCTGAAGCACTCGATCGGCACGCGCACCAAACCCGCGCAAAACTGACCTTCGCCCAGACCTTTCCCACCGGCACCCATGCGATGTGGCTGTATTACTGGCTGGCGAGTCAGGGCATTCATCCGTTGCAGGACGTCGACAGCGTGGTGGTGCCGCCGCCGCAAATGGTCGCTCACCTGCAAGCCGGGCGTATCGATGGCTTCTGCGTCGGTGAGCCGTGGGCGGCCAGCGCCGTGCAACAGGATCTGGGGTTCACTCTCGCCACCAGCCAGAGCATCTGGCCCGACCACCCGGAAAAGGTCCTTGGCTGCACCCGCGCGTTCATCGAGCAATACCCCAACACCGCCCGGGCGCTGGTGATGGCGATCCTCGAGGCCAGCCGCTTCATCGAGCAAAACCCGGAAAACCGCCGCAGCACCGCGCAGTTGCTGAGCGCCCCGGAGTATCTCGACGCCCCGCTGTCCTGCATCGAGCCGCGTTTTCTCGGTGATTACGCCGATGGCCTCGGCAATCGCTGGCAGGACCCGCACGCCTTGCGCTTTCACGGCAACGGCGAGGTGAATCTGCCGTACCTGTCCGACGGCATGTGGTTCATGACCCAATTCCGCCGCTGGGGCCTGTTGCGCGAGGATCCCGACTACCTCGCGGTGGCCCGCCAGGTTCAGCAACTGGACATTTACCGCGAAGCAGCCACCGCCGTCGGTGTCGCCGCGTGGGGCAAGGAGATGCGCAGCAGTCAGTTGCTCGATGGCAAAGTCTGGGACGGCAGCGATCCGGCTGGTTACGCCCGCAGTTTCAAGCTGCACGCCCTGAGCGACAGCACTGCCCTTCTCACCCGCCGCTGACAGGAGACCGCCAACATGCTGCGCATTCTGCTGATCAACGACACCGCGAAAAAAGTCGGGCGCCTGAAGGCCGCGCTGACCGAGGCCGGTTTCGAGGTCATCGATGAGTCCGGCCTGACCATCGACCTGCCGGCCCGCGTCGAAACGGTGCGCCCGGACGTGATTCTGATCGATACCGAGTCACCGAGCCGCGATGTCATGGAGCAAGTGGTGCTGGTCAGCCGCGACCAGCCCCGGCCGATCGTGATGTTCACCGACGAACACGACCCGGGGGTGATGCGCCAGGCGATCAAGTCCGGGGTCAGTGCCTACATCGTCGAGGGCATTCACGCCCAGCGCCTGCAGCCGATTCTCGATGTGGCGATGGCCCGCTTCGAAAGCGATCAGGCCTTGCGCGCGCAACTGCTGGCCCGCGATCAGCAACTGGCCGAGCGCAAACGCATCGAACAGGCCAAAGGGCTGCTGATGAAAATGAAAGACTGCAACGAGGAAGAGGCCTACACCCTGATGCGCCGCCAAGCCATGAGCCGCCAGCAGAAACTGATTCAGGTGGCGGAGCAGATCATTGCCATGAGTGAGTTGCTCGGCTGAATTCTATCAGAGCCCGTAAGCCCTCTTCGCGAGCAGGCTCGCTCCCACATTGGAAATGCATTCCCCTGTGGGAGCGAGCCTGCTCGCAAATCGCCGCCCCCCCGTCAAGAACTGTTGGCACAAATCTGGCTAAGCATTCAGCACAGGTAACCAACGGCGGTTGCCCACCCACGACAAAGACGTCGCTCACCCGTTCGCCCCACCGGCGTAGCAGGTAGCGGCGTTTTTGCGTTTTGGCCCCACAGCCCGGGGCCGGTGGTGCGGCCGTGGCGGCGCGCCACCTGCTGTGACTCCTTTCGAGACTCTTTTCAGCTGAGGTGCGCGATGAATTCAAGCTTCTGGAAATCCGGCCACACCCCGACCCTGTTCGCAGCGTTCCTGTATTTCGACCTGAGTTTCATGGTCTGGTACCTGCTCGGCCCGCTGGCGGTGCAGATCGCCGCCGACCTGCACTTGACCACGCAACAACGTGGTCTGGTGGTGGCGACACCGATTCTCGCCGGCGCGGTGCTGCGCTTTGTGATGGGCATGCTGGCCGATCGTCTGTCACCGAAAACCGCTGGCCTGATCGGTCAGGTGATCGTGATCTGCGCGCTGTTTGGCGCCTGGAAACTCGGCATCCACAGTTATGAACAGGCGCTGATTCTGGGACTGTTCCTCGGCATGGCCGGTGCTTCGTTTGCCGTGGCCCTGCCGCTGGCTTCGCAGTGGTATCCACCGCAGCATCAGGGTAAGGCGATGGGCATCGCCGGCGCCGGTAACTCCGGCACCGTGTTCGCCGCGCTGATCGCCCCGGTGCTGGCTGCGGCGTTCGGCTGGAGCAACGTATTCGGTTTCGCCCTGATTCCGTTGATCCTGACGCTGGTGCTGTTCGCCTGGCTGGCAAAAAACGCCCCGCAGCGGCCCAAGGCCAAAGCCATGGCCGACTACTTCAAGGCCCTCGGCGACCGCGACAGTTGGTGGTTCATGTTTTTCTACAGCGTCACCTTCGGCGGCTTTATCGGTCTGGCCAGCGCCCTGCCCGGCTACTTCAACGACCAATACGGCCTGAGCCCGGTGACCGCCGGTTACTACACCGCTGCCTGCGTGTTCGGTGGCAGCCTGATGCGTCCACTGGGTGGCGCGTTGGCAGATCGCTTCGGTGGCATCCGCACCTTGTTGGCGATGTACACCGTAGCGGCAATCTGCATCGCCGCTGTCGGTTTCAACCTGCCCAGTTCCTACGCCGCACTGGCGCTGTTCGTCTGCACCATGCTCGGTCTCGGTGCCGGCAACGGCGCGGTGTTCCAGTTGGTGCCGCAACGTTTTCGCCTGGAGATCGGCGTGATGACCGGGCTGATCGGCATGGCCGGTGGCATTGGTGGTTTTGCCCTGGCGGCCGGCATGGGCGCGATCAAGCAAAGCACCGGTAGCTATCAACTGGCGCTGTGGTTGTTCGCCAGCCTCGGCGTGTTGGCGTGGTTCGGTCTGCACGGGGTCAAGCGCCGCTGGAGAACCACCTGGGGTTCGGCCGCAGTGACCGCTGCGCGAGTCTGAGACGTCGATGCCCCTGCAACTGAGCTTTGCCCAAGCCAGCGCCACCGGCCCGCGCGCGGAAAACCAGGACGCCCTGCGCCTGGTGACGCCCGCCCCGGCGCTGGCCGCCAGCAAAGGCTATCTGGTCGCCATCGCCGACGGTGTCAGCCAATGCGTCGACGGCGGCTTGGCCGCGCGCTCGACCCTGCAAGCACTGGCGCTGGATTACTACGCCACACCGCAAACCTGGAGCGTGGCCCAAGCGCTGGATCGCCTGCTGCTCGCGCAAAATCGCTGGTTGCAGGCCAATGGCGGCGGGCAACCGTTGCTGACCACGGTCAGCGCGCTGGTTCTGCGCGGTCGGCGTTTCACTCTGGCCCACGTCGGCGATTGCCGAGTCTATCGCTGGCAGGCCGACGTTTTGCAGCGGATTTCGCAGGATCATGTCTGGGAGCAGCCGGGCATGCAGCACGTGCTCAAACGCGCGCTGGGCCTGGATCAGCATCTTGTACTGGATTTTCTCGACGGTGAATTACGCGAGGGCGAATGCTTCGTGCTGCTCAGCGATGGCGTGTGGTCGACTCTGGGCGATACCGCGATTGCCGCGATTCTGCGCGATCAACCGGATCTCGACAGCGCCGCACACACGCTGGTCAATGCCGCGCATCTGGCCGGCAGTCAGGACAATGCCAGTGCGCTGCTGGTGCGGGTCGACGCGCTCGGCGAAGCGAACATCGGCGATGCACTGATTCACTTACAGCAATGGCCGCTGCCGCCAGCGCTGAAAACCGGGCAGATGTTCGAAGGCTGGCAGGTGCAGGGCGTTGTCGCTCAGAGCCAGCAATCGCTGCTGTATCGAGTGCTGGATGGTCAACGTCGGGGCTGGTTGTTGAAAACCCTGCCGGCGCGGCTGGCCGATGATCCCCAGGCCGGGCAGGCCTTACTGTCGGAAGAATGGTTCCTCAAGCGTGTCGCCGGGCGGCATTTTCCTGAAGTCCACAGCGGCACTCAGCGTCAGCATTTGTACTACGTGATGCGCGAATATTCCGGGATGACGTTGGCGCGGCTGTTTCAACACCACCCTGCATTGCCGCTGGCGCAGTGGCAGGACATTGCCGAGCGTTTGCTGCGGGCGGTAGGCCTGCTGCATCGGCGGCAGATTCTGCATCGCGACATCAAGCCGGAAAACCTGCATCTGGGTGACGATGGAGAGTTACGCCTGCTGGATTTCGGTCTGGCGTACTGCCCCGGTCTGTCCGAAGACGCACCGTCAACACTGCCGGGAACGCCCAGCTTCATCGCCCCGGAAGCCTTTCGCGGCGAGCCACCGAGTGCGCAACAGGATCTGTACGCGGTGGGTGTGACCCTGTTTTTCCTGCTGACCGGGCACTTTCCCTATGGCGAGGTCGAAGCCTTTCAACGGCCACGATTTGGCCTGCCGGTAAGTGCCGCTCGCTACCGCCCGGACGTGACGGAATGGATTGCGCAGAGTCTGGAGCGCGGCGTGGCGGCGGATCCGCAACAGCGCTTTGAAACGGCTGAGGAGTGGTTGCTGGTGCTGGAACAAGGTGAGCGGCGCAGTTTGAGTGTGCGACCCAGGCCTTTGCTGGAGCGCGAGCCGTTGAAGGTCTGGCGAACGCTGGCGTTGTTGGCCTTGCTGGGGAATCTGGTGCTGCTGGTGGTGTTGTTTCATCGCTGATACCGCGTCGCGCCCTTCGCGAGCAGGCTCGCTCCCACAGGGGATTTGTGAACGACACAGATCCACTGTGGGAGCGAGCCTGCTCGCGAAGAGGCCAGCCCAATCACAACAATTCTGGCTGCCTGAATGCCCCGCGAACGAGCAACCCGCGTCGATTCGGTGCAAAAAATCCCCGTCTATAACCGTTTCCGCCTAATAAACACGCCACTCTCCCACTTGGCACAACCACTGCATTACCCCTTTCACCACACATAAAGCCCAGCCTTCAACGACGAAGGCTGCGCTTCCCGAGAGAACGGGACCAGGACAAAGGCGTCCTCGCTAGGCAACTAGCGGGACGCCTTTTTTTGTTTGCGCAACATTTGTCGAGCACGGCCTGACTGCCCACAAGAGGCCAGCCACCGCTCCCCGGAGAACCTGATGAAAAAACTCAAACTGGTGATGATCGGCAATGGCATGGCCGGGGTTCGCACCCTGGAAGAACTGCTCAAGCTGAGCAATGAGCTGTACGACATCACGGTCTTCGGCGCCGAACCGCACACCAACTACAACCGCATCCTGCTGTCGCCGGTGCTGGCCGGTGAGCAGACCTTCGAAGAGATCGTGCTCAACGACCTCGACTGGTACCTGGAAAACCACATCAAGTTGCTGCTCAACCGCAAGGTGGTGCAGATCGACCGGGTCAAACGCCGGGTGATCGCCGAGGACGGCACCGAGGCTGAATATGATCGCCTGCTGATCGCCACCGGCTCGACGCCGTTCATCCTGCCGATTCCGGGCAATGACTTGCAGGGTGTGATCGGCTACCGCGACATCGCCGACACCCAGGCGATGATCGACACCGCCAAAACCCACAAACACGCGGTAGTCATCGGCGGTGGCCTGCTCGGCCTCGAAGCTGCCAACGGCCTGATGCTGCGCGGCATGCACGTCACCGTGGTGCACATCGGCGAATGGCTGCTGGAGCGACAGCTGGACAAGACCAGCGGCCAACTGCTGCAAACGGCGCTCGAAGCCCGTGGCCTGCATTTTCGCCTGTGCGAACAGACGCAGGCCCTGCACGACGCGGGCAATGGCCGGGTCGGCTCGGTGCAGTTCAAGAACGGCGAGATCATCCCCGCCGATCTGGTGGTAATGGCCGCCGGTATCCGCCCCAACACCGAACTGGCAGAACGCGCCGGCATCCCCTGCAACCGCGGGATTCTGGTCAACGACACCCTGCAGACCTACGATCCGCGCATCTATGCCATCGGCGAGTGCGCCAGCCATCGCGGCATCGCCTATGGCCTGGTGGCGCCGTTGTTCGAACAGGCCAAGGTCTGCGCCAATCACCTCGCGCAACTGGGTTTCGCCCGCTATCAGGGTTCGGTGACCTCGACCAAATTGAAAGTCACCGGCATCGACCTGTTTTCCGCCGGTGATTTCATGGGCGGCGAAGGCACCGAAACCATCACCCTCTCCGACCCGATCGGCGGCGTGTACAAAAAACTGGTGATCAAGGATGACGTGCTGGTCGGCGCCTGTCTGTACGGCGATACGGCAGATGGCGGTTGGTATTTCCGACAGATTCGTGAGAATCACGCCATTGGCGAGATCCGCGATCACCTGATGTTTGGTGAAAATTCTATCGGCGACGTAGGACATCAGGGCCAGGACAAAGCCATGAGCATGGCCGACAACGCCGAAGTCTGCGGCTGCAACGGCGTGTGCAAAGGCACCATCGTCAAGGCGATTCAGGAACACGGCCTGTTCAGCGTCGATGACGTGAAAAAGCACACCAAGGCTGCCAGTTCCTGCGGCTCCTGCGCCGGGCTGGTCGAGCAGATCCTGATCAACACCGTCGGCGGCGCGGCGGACGTCAAACCGAAAAGCGAAAAAGCCATCTGCGGTTGCAGCGACCTCAACCACGGGCAGATTCGTCAGGCGATCCGCGAACAGCATCTGCTGACCATCGCCGGCACCATGAGCTACCTCAACTGGCGAACCCCGAATGGCTGCGCCACCTGCCGGCCGGCGCTGAACTACTACCTGATTTCCACCTGGCCCGGCGAAGCCAGGGACGATCCGCAATCGCGCCTGATCAACGAACGCGCCCACGCCAACATTCAGAAGGACGGCACCTATTCGGTGGTGCCACGGATGTGGGGCGGCGTGACCAACCCCTCGGAATTGCGGCGCATCGCCGACGTGGCCGACAAGTACAACGTACCGATGGTCAAGGTCACCGGTGGTCAGCGCATCGACCTGCTGGGGATCAAGAAGCAGGACTTGCCGGGCGTCTGGAAAGACCTCGACATGCCCTCCGGCCACGCCTACGGCAAATCCATCCGCACCGTGAAAACCTGCGTCGGCAGCGAGTTCTGCCGCTTCGGCACGCAGAACTCGACGCAGTTGGGCATTGAGCTTGAGCACGACCTGTTCAACATGTGGTCGCCGCACAAAGTGAAACTCGCTGTCTCCGGATGCCCACGCAACTGTTCGGAAGCGGGGATCAAGGACGTAGGAATCATCGGTGTCGACTCCGGCTGGGAGATGTACATCGGCGGCAACGGCGGGATCAAGACCGAAGTCGCCGAGTTCTTCGTCAAGCTGAAGACCGCCGAGGAAGTCCGCGAATATAACGGCGCGTTCCTGCAGCTGTATCGCGAAGAAGCCTTCTACCTCGAACGCACCGTGCACTACCTGCAACGGGTCGGCATGGAGCACATCAAGCAAGCCGTGCTCGAAAACCCGGAACGCCGCAAGGCCCTGAACGAGCGCCTGCAATTCTCCCTGTCGTTCGAACAGGACCCGTGGAAAGAGCGTCTGGCGCAGCCGCAACTGAAGAAAGAATTCGAGGTGATCCCTGTGAAAAACCTGGAGGTGCCGGCATGAACTGGCTCGATATCTGTGCCCTGGAAGAGATCAACGCCCTCGGTTCGCGGATCATTGCCGGCCCCAAGGGTGACATCGCGATTTTTCGTACGAGCGACGACGAAGTTTTCGCCCTCGACGATCGCTGCCCGCACAAGGGCGGGCCGCTGTCACAAGGTTTGATCTACGGTAAACGCGTGGCCTGCCCGCTGCACAACTGGCAGATCGACCTGCAAACCGGCGAGGCTCAGGCCCCGGACATCGGCTGCGCGCACCATCATCCGGCCCGGGTCGAAAACGGCCGCGTGCAGTTAGCACTGCGGGATGCGGTCTGATGAACCGCCAGACGACCGCCTCGACCTGCTGCTACTGCGGCGTCGGCTGCGGCGTGCTGATCGAGCATGACGGCGAGCGCATTCTCGGCGTCAGCGGCGATCCGGCGCATCCGGCCAACTTCGGCAAATTGTGCAGCAAAGGCTCGACCCTGCACCTGACCGGCGATCCGGCCGCCCGGGCGCTGTACCCGGAGCTGCGTCTGGGCAAAAGCCTGGCCCGCAGCCGTTGCGACTGGGATACGGCGCTGGATCACGCGACCCAGGTTTTTGCCGAGACCATCGCCGAACACGGCCCGGACAGCGTGGCGTTTTACATCTCTGGCCAGTTGCTGACCGAGGACTATTACGCCTTCAACAAATTGGCGCGAGCGCTGGTCGGCACCAACAACATCGACAGCAATTCCCGGCTGTGCATGTCGTCGGCGGTGGTCGGTTACAAGCGCAGCCTCGGCGCCGATGCGCCGCCGTGCAGCTATGAAGATCTGGAGCTCAGCGATTGCGTGATGATCGCCGGAAGTAACATGGCCTACGCCCACCCGGTTCTTTTCCGACGCCTTGAAGAGGCAAAATCGCGCCGACCGCAGATGAAGGTCATCGTCATCGATCCCCGACGCACCGACACCTGTGAGTTGGCGGACCTACATCTGGCGATTTTGCCCGGCACCGATGTCGCTCTGTTCCATGGAATTTTGCATCTGCTGCTGTGGGAAGACTGGATCGACCGCGACTTCATCAAGGCGCACACCGACGGTTTGCCTGAACTGAAAAATCGGGTGCGCGATTACACCCCGCAAATGGTCGCGCAACTGTGCGGGATCAGTGTCGAGCAATTGCAGCAGTGCGCGGAATGGGTGGGCACGGCGCCAAGTTTCCTGTCGCTTTGGTGCATGGGCCTGAATCAGTCCACCGCTGGCAGCGCGAAAAACAGCGCGCTGATCAATCTGCACCTGGCCACCGGGCAGATCGGCCGGCCAGGCGCAGGACCTTTCTCGCTGACCGGTCAGCCAAATGCCATGGGCGGGCGGGAAACCGGCAGCCTGTCCAATTTGCTGCCCGGTCACCGGGAGGCAGCCAACCCCGAACACCGCGCCGAAGTGGCAGCCTATTGGGGTGTCGATCAACTGCCTGAAACCAGCGGCCTGAGCGCCATCGAGCTGTTCGAACGGATGCGCAGCGGCCAGATCAAGGCGCTGTGGATTGCCTGCACCAACCCCGCGCAGTCGATGCCAGATCAGCACGCGATTCGCGAGGCGTTGCAGACCTGTCCGTTCGTGGTGTTGCAGGAAGCCTTCCGCACCACCGAAACCGCCGCCTTCGCCGACCTGTTGTTACCCGCTGCCAGTTGGGGCGAGAAAGAAGGTTCGGTGACCAACTCCGAACGGCGCATTTCCCACGTGCGCCAGGCCATTCTCCCACCCGGTGAAGCGCGGCCGGACTGGGCGATCACCGTGGATTTCGCACGACGACTGGAGCAACGTCTGCGTCCGCAACAACCGAGCCTGTTTGCTTTCGAGCATCCGGCGCAGTTGTTCGACGAATACAAACAACTGACCCGTGGACGCGATCTGGACCTGTCGGGCCTCAGCCATCAATTGATCGATGAACTTGGCCCGCAACAGTGGCCCTTCCCCACTGGCGCCCGACAAGGCACCGCGCGTTTGTATGGCGACGGGATTTTTCCCACGGCCAACGGTCGTGCGCAGTTCGTTGCCGATCCCTACCACGCGGCCAAAGAACAACGCGATGCACGGTTTCCGCTGACGCTGATCACCGGCCGCCTGCGCGATCAATGGCACGGCATGAGCCGCACCGGCACCGCAGCGCAATTGTTCGGGCATGTCAGCGAAGCGCTGTTGAGCCTGCATCCGGACGAAATGCGCCGTCATCGTTTGCAGCCGGGGGATCTGGTCAACCTGAAGAGTCGACGCGGTGCGGTGATTGTGGCTGTCGGCAGCGACGACGGCGTGCGTCCGGGTCAGGCTTTTTTGCCGATGCACTGGGGCGAGCGCTTTCTCAAGGGCGGAGTGAACAGCCTGACCCTGGCGGCCTTCGACCCGCTGTCGAAGCAGCCCGAACTCAAGCACAGCGGCGTGCGTCTGGAACCGGTGAAGCTGCCATGGCAGCTCTTCGCACTCATCGAAGGCGATGTTCAACGGCATTTCGAGACGCTACGACCGCTGTGTGAGGCGTTTTCCTACGTCAGCCTCAGCCTTGCCGGACGTGAGCGGCCCGCACTGCTGATACGCGCTGCCAGCGCCACGGCGCCGGCGCCGCAACTGCTGCGCGATATCGATCAGTGTCTGGCGCTGCTCGACGGGCCGGTACTGGCCTACGACGACCCGCGTCGCGCCATCGGCAAACGGGTGCGCATCGAAAACGGCCGCATCACCGCGATCCGCCTGGCCGGCGAAACCCTGGCCCAGCATTGGCTGCAAGGGCTGTGGCTGGAGGGCCGCACCGATGAACAACTGCGCCGCTGGCTGTTGGCGCCGATGAGTGTGCCGCCGGGCAACGCCGGAGTCCGGACCGCAGCCGACAAAACCCTGTGCAACTGCCAAAACGTCAGCCACAGCGCGGTATGTGCCGGGATTCGCCAGGGTCTCGATCTGCAAGGCCTCAAACAACAACTGGGATGCGGCACGCAATGCGGTTCGTGCGTCCCGGAAATCAAGCGCTTGCTGGCGGCCGATCTGCAGCCGGTATCCATCTGATAAGGAAAACACCATGAATGCAAAAGTCTGGCTGGTGGGTGCCGGTCCCGGTGATCCCGAACTGCTGACGCTCAAAGCGGTGCGCGCATTGCGTGATGCGCAGGTGGTGTTGATCGACGATCTGGTCAATGCCGCGGTGCTGGACCATTGCCCCACCGCGCGAGTCATTGCCGTGGGCAAACGCGGCGGCTGTCGCTCGACACCGCAGGCGCTCATCCATCGGCTGATGTTGCGTTATGCACGCCAAGGCAACTGCGTGGTGCGGCTCAAGGGCGGTGACCCGTGCATTTTCGGCCGTGGTGCTGAGGAAGTGCAGTGGTTGCGCGAACGTGGGGTTGAGGTCGAGTTGGTCAACGGCATTACCGCCGGACTCGCCGGCGCGACGCAATGCGATATTCCGCTGACGTTGCGCGGTGTGGCGCGCGGGGTGACGCTGGTGACCGCGCACACTCAGGACGACAGCCAGTTGAACTGGCAGGCGCTGGCGCAGGGCGGGACGACGCTGGTGATTTATATGGGGGTGGCGAAACTGGGCGAAATTCGCGAACAGCTATTGGCGGGCGGGATGGCGGCGGATATGCCGGTGGCGATGATCGAGAATGCCTCTCTGCCAGAACAGCGCGAGTGCCGCAGTGATCTGATGAGCATGAGTGACGACGCCAACAGGTTTGGACTGAAGAGCCCGGCCATTCTGGTCATTGGTGCAGTGGCTGCCTTTGCAGAAGATCAAAGGATCGCAGCCTTCGGCAGCTCCTACAGGATGTGTGCGGATACCGTGTAGGAGCTGCTGCAGGCTGCGATCTTTAGAGCTTCCAAGCCAAATCGCAGGCAAAGAAAAGCCCGGCCTGAGCCGGGCTTTTCTCGTAGCGGCAGCTAATTACTTAGCTTGAGCTTCAACCTGCGCTTCTACGCGACGGTTAACAGCACGGCCAGCTTCAGTTTTGTTGTCAGCAACTGGGCGGGATTCGCCGTAGCCGATCGACTGAACGCGGGACGACTCAACACCGTACTGCTGGGTCAGAACCTGCTTAACGGCGTTTGCACGACGCTCGGACAGTTTCTGGTTGTAAGCGTCAGGACCGACGGAGTCAGTGTGACCTTCAACAGTGGTGTGAGTGGCTGGGTACTGCTTCATGAAGTCAGCCAGGTTCTTGATGTCAGCGTAGCTGTTTGGCTTGACGACCGACTTGTCGAAGTCGAACTTCACGTCCAGCTCTACACGAACAACTTCAGCAACTGCTGGGCAGCCATCAGCGTCAACAGTTACGTTGGCTGGGGTGTCCGGGCACTTGTCAACGTTGTCGCAAACGCCATCGTTGTCGCTGTCGGAGCAGACTTCAGCCGGAGCTGGAACTGGAGCAGCAGCAGGCTTGCCGCCGCCACCGAAGTTAACACCCAGACCAACCGATGGAGCGTAGTCCCAACGGCCGTTGTCCAGTTTGTAGTCAGCTTCTACGCCAGCACGGGCGAAGAAGTTTTCGGCGAAGTAGTACTTAACGCCAGCGCCAGCAGTCAGGAAAGTCGACTGGTCGCGACCGGTGTGGCCGTCAGCAGCTACGTTGGTCAGGTTGCCGTGCTTGACACCACCTTCAACGTAAGGACGCAGAGCGTCGCCAGCGTTGTTGAAGTGGTACTGAGCGGTCAGACCGAAGTTGTCACCGCGCAGTTTCTGGCTACCGGTACCGTCGTTCGAACGGGTGTGGTTGTTACGATCCCAGCCGAAGTTGATCGAGACGTCGTCGGTCAGGAAGTAACCGATTTTGGCGCCTGGGTTGAAGCCGTCTTCGACATGATCAATGCTGTCGTTGTACTGCTTCTTGTAGTTGATCTCGCCTTCAACTGCGCCTTGGCCTTGTGCCAGTGCGCCGAACGAAGTAGCGGCAATAAGAGAACCAATGGCCAAGCCCAAGGTGTTTTTCAGTTTCATCCGTTAAATCCCCATCTGGTGATTGTGAAGCAGTCCCGCAAACCGGGGGACAACTCGGCGACAAGTCTATCAGAACTTGCCTACACGTAAGAGATATTTGCGCTGAACTAAGTTTCAGCAATGCCTGCAAATTTCTCACGCAATTTGTCTAGAGCACGTTTGTACCGCATTTTTGTCGCACTCAAACCCATGTGCATGATGTCTGCGATCTCCTGAAACTCCAGCTCTGCGACAAATCGTAGCACCAGAATTTCACGGTCAATCGGGTTCACATACACCAGCCAGCGATCGAGTCCGCCCTTCTCCTCGGGTTTCGGCGCCTTTTCTTCCGACGCTTCTTCCAGCGGGTCCAGACTCAATGCGTCCATCAAGCGACGCTTTCGCCGTTCCTTCCGATACTGCGTGATGCATTCGTTATACGTGATGCTGTAGAGCCAGGTTTTGAACTTCGATTTCCCCTCGAAGTTCTTCAGGCCGTACAACACCTTAAGCATCACTTCCTGACAGACATCGTCTGCGTCGCGATCGTTCCCAAGATATCTCGCACAAACGTTAAATAATGTTCGCTGGTAACGCCGCATCAGCTCTTCATAGGCGCGCGTCACGTGAAACAGCTCGGTATGCGAGCGCGCGACCAACTCCTCATCAGAGAGCTCACGGGGGTCATAGCGCGTGGATAGCGTTTGGGCTTTATTCAAAACAAGTCGTGCCGACAGTCAGGTCAATGTCCGCCGCACCCCTCTCAGGGCATTTTGCGGCGGCATACATTAGCAGGGTTTGCCGGGTTAGCGGCTACTCACATGCTGTTCCAGCAGGATCCGATTGGAAAGTGAGACTAGCTCACCCTCATCGGTCAGCAATGTGGTTTTAACCGTGCCGATCTCTTCGATCTGGCCTTCGACCTCGCCAACACGCACTTGTTGCCCAACCTGATACAACTCACGCACATAGATTCCCGCAAGAATCTGACCGGCAATTTCCCGGCTTCCCAAACCCATGGCCAGCGCAACGGCCAGACCAACGGTAATCAATACGATGACAATCACATGGTTCAGCAGGTCGGTCTTGACCTCGAGCTGACTGATCGCAACCGAGATACTGATGATGATCACCAGCCCCTGGGCGATTCGGCCCAGACCCGAAGCGTAGTCCAGCCCTACGCCTTCTGCCGCTCCGCGCACCAGGCCGTTGGCCAATTGCGCGAGCAAAACACCCACCAGCAACACCAGCGCGGCGCCGAAAACCTTCGGCAAATACAACGCCAGCATGTCCAGCGTAGCTGAAACTCGCTCAAGTCCAAGGGACTCTGCTGCAGAAACCAGAAAAATCAGCAGAACGAACCAGTAAACGATCTTGCCGATCAAGGTCGAGATCGGCACTTGCAGGCCGGCCCGCGACATCAACTTGGTCAGACCGGTGCCGCCCATCAGGCGATCAAGGCCCAGTTTGGCGAGCAATTTGGACAGCAAGGTATCGAGCAGCTTGGCCACCACGAAGCCCAACAGCAGCACCACCAGTGCGCCGAACAGGTTCGGGATGAAATTGGCGACTTTGGTCCACAACGCAGTCATTGCAGTGACGAGGCTCTGAGTCCAGAGATCAAGTTCCATATTCAATCAGCCTTATCAGCAGTGCGTGCAGTAGTTTTACGAAGACGGGAAACCGGCGAAACGTGGGCCGATCCGTTATTCAGGGCGATCATCAGCGCTGGCAGCCAGCGACCCAGCAGGCTGAACAGATCACCGGCGCCCACCTGGCGGTTGGCGGTTTTGAGTACGCGACCCAGGCACGCGTCGTCGTCACGGCTGGACGGCGAGGCGTTGAGCATGTCGCGCAAAGACTGTTCAAACGGATCGTGCATACGCACCTCTCGTGATGTCTGTGAAAGACGCGGGCAAATTTGGTCGGGTCACATGTTGCATCTTCACACCCAGCGCAAACGGCGGAATAACCACCATTGACCTAAGGCCATGGCCAACACTGTCAGACAGGCAATGAGGAAACCATAGGGGCTGCTCGAGAACGGAATGCCACCCACGTTGATGCCCAGCAGGCCAGTGAGAAAACTCATCGGCAAAAAGATGCAGGTGATGATGCCGAAACGGTACATCGTGCGATTCATGCGCACGTTCAAACGCCGGTCTTCAGCCTCCAGCACAAGCCCCATGCGCTCTCGAGTCAATTCCAGCTCTTCGAGATAGCGCGTCAGGCTGTTGTTCAATTCGTTCCAGTAGTCGGCGTCATCGTCGACAAACCACGGCAGTTTTATCCGCGTCAGCTGTCCGAAAATGTCCCGCTGCGGTGCCAGAAAACGCTTCAGCCCGGCCGCCCGGCGGCGGATGTGCAAAATCGAGCCATGCTCGGGGGTATACCGTTCGTCGGCATCCAGTTTTTCTTCCTCTTCATCGACCAGTTCCGACAGGCACGTGACCAGATCCTGCACCTTGTTGGTGAGGAATTGCGCCAGATACAGGATCAGTTCCGAGGAGGTTTTCGGGCCTTTGCCTTCGCTTAGCAGCGCCAGCAGCTCATCGGTGGCGCGCAGCGGACGCAAACGCAAAGAGATGACGCGCTGGGCGGAAGCGAAAATCCGCACCGAGACCATGTCTTCCGGCTCGGCGCCGGGGTTGAGGTTGACCCCGCGCAGAAACAGCAGCAGCTCGGCGTCCGGCAACGGCAACAGGCGCGGGCGGGTGTTTTCTTCCAGCAGCAGGTCGCAGGCGAATTCATTCAGGCCGCTGGATTTGCGCAGCCAGGTCTGGGTTTGCGGATGGCTGCGATCCCAGTGCAACCACAGGCTCTCATGGGCCTGCAGCTGCAGATCGTCGAGTTCAGTCCGGGCAATCGAACGCGCACCGCCTTTACCGTCCAGCACCAGTGCATGCACCAGCCCCCACTGCGCGTTTTCTTCCTCGAACATCCGCATCCCTTTGTCGAAAAACTTATTCAGGCATCTGCAGCGGACTTGGCGAAACGATCACGCCGTTGTTGTCCGCATAGATGTATTGGCCTGGGTGGAACGTCACACCGGCAAAGGTCACCGGCACGTTGAGATCGCCGATACCGCGCTTTTCGGTCTTCATCGGATGGCTGGCCAACGCCTGAACGCCGAGATCGGTCTGGGCAATAACGTCAACGTCGCGGATGCAACCGTAGATGACCATCCCTTCCCAGCCGTTTTTCGCGGCTTTCTCGGCGATCATGTCGCCCAGCAGCGCGCGCCGTAGCGAACCGCCGCCATCGACCACCAGCACCTTGCCATTGCCCTGGAGTTCGGCTTGCTCCTTGACCAGCGAGTTGTCTTCGAAACATTTGACGGTCACGATTTCGCCGCCGAAAGAATCACGGCCGCCGAAATTGCTGAACATCGGTTCCAGCACCTGCACCAGCTCCGGATAAGCGTCGCACAGTTCAGGCGTGAGGTAATGGTTCATCGAAAAACTCCTGTAACAAGGAAGACGATCAAGGATGTCGCACTCTTTTGAAACGAGTCCCGGCGGTCGCTGTTTACCTTAGTTCATGCAATGGTCGCTGAACGAACCTGAACAAACGCTGAAACGTAATAGCTAAGCACCCACCAAATATGACCAGAACCGCACAATGCGTCATATCTTAGCCGCAAGCCGACCTGAACGAAATGCCCTTTTCAGAGCCCCGGACTCAGACCGCAGCGGCAAGATCCGGCTTGTCGCCGAGCAACGGCGTCTGCTGATCATTAAGCCAGCGCGCCACCAGCGGCCAGACTTCGGCCTGCGCCGCTTTGCTCACCAGCATCTCGACATGCCCGAAGTTGTCGCTGAAGCCCTGCTCGCGCCCCAGATTGACGAACTGTTTGTGCTCGGAGCCGATCTGCTCGAACAGTTTGCGACAGGCCCATGCCGGATCCTGATGATCGCCCGCCGCGGTCACTGCCAGCACTGGCACCTGAACCTCGGCCAGGCCGGCCCACCAGTCCTTGTCCTTGTCGCCAAAACGCCCGAACAGGCCGTACCAGCGCATGCTTTCCAGCGCCAGACCGATCGGCTCGTCTTCCGGGCCGCGCTTGAGGCGTGAGCCGGACAACTGCGCGAAACGCTTGAGAATGAAGCGCCCGCTCCACTCCACTGGTGGAATCTTCAGCGGCCAGTAAGTGCGGCTGACCTGCGTGCCGAAAAACGCCGCCGAGGCCACGGCCGGCTCGCCGAGGTATTCACCACCCAACGCCGCCGCCAGCGTGATGCCGCCCAGCGAATGGCCGATCCAGTGCGGCACCTGCCCGCTCTGCTCGCGGACGAACGCGGCAATTGCCGGCAGATCGTAACGGGCGTAGTCGGCCACGCGGTTGCGCCGGTAGTCCTCGTTGCGCTGCGACAGACCGTGACCGCGCATCTCCGGGATCCACACGTCGAAGCCCAGCCGGGTCAGGTAAGCGCCCAGCCCCAGGCCTTTGGGGGAAAACCAGAAGCGCCGGTTGGAAAAGCTGCCGTGCAGCAAAATCACCGGCACGCCGCGTGGTGTCGTGTCGTCGGCCATACCCAAGCGGGTCACGGCGATTTCCACGGACCAGTCGGGACTGTTGCCGGGTTTGAGTCGATACACGTCTTCGCTCAGATCACCGCGACGTTCGGCGCTGATCAGGGCGACAGGAAACAGGTTGCTGCTGCTTTGCATAATGCTCTTGCACAAAAAAGGGCGGCATCTACAGGAGCCCGCCCTACTTCAATCTCAAAGCCCGCCCCTTGTAGGAGTGAGCCTGCTCGCGAAAGCGGTATATACGTCGACATCACTGCTGCCTGTCAGTCCGTCTTCGTCGGAACGCCGCCCGGAGCAGGCTCGCTCCCACAAGGGAACGGGCCGTTCACATATGGATCAAGCCTGGGCCTGACCTTCGGCGAGGAAGAACCAGGTTTCCAGTACGGAGTCCGGGTTCAGCGACACGCTTTCGATGCCCTGCTCCATCAGCCATTTGGCCAGGTCCGGGTGGTCCGAAGGGCCCTGGCCGCAGATACCGATGTACTTGCCGGCCTTGTTGCACGCGGCAATCGCGTTGGCCAGCAGCTTCTTGACCGCTGGATTACGCTCGTCGAACAGGTGCGCGATGATCCCGGAGTCACGGTCCAGGCCCAGGGTCAACTGGGTCAGGTCGTTGGAACCGATCGAGAAACCGTCGAAGAATTCGAGGAATTCATCAGCGAGAATCGCGTTGGATGGCAGTTCGCACATCATGATCACGCGCAGGCCGTTGTCGCCACGGGCCAGGCCGTTTTCGGCGAGCAGATCGACCACCTGGCTGGCTTCGCCGAGGGTACGGACGAACGGCACCATGATTTCGACGTTGGTCAGGCCCATCTCGTTGCGCACACGCTTCAGCGCGCGGCATTCGAGTTCGAAGCAGTCACGGAACGATTCGCTGATGTAACGCGAAGCGCCACGGAAGCCGAGCATCGGGTTTTCTTCTTCCGGCTCGTACAGCTTGCCGCCGATCAGGTTGGCGTATTCGTTGGACTTGAAGTCCGACAGACGCACGATGACTTTCTTCGGCCAGAACGCTGCCGCGAGGGTGCTGATGCCTTCCACCAGTTTTTCGACGTAGAAGCCGACCGGATCGTTGTAACCGGCGATGCGCTTGTCGACGCTGTCCTTGATTTCCTGCGGCAGGCCGTCGTAGTTCAACAGCGCTTTGGGGTGTACGCCGATCATGCGGTTGATGATGAATTCCAGACGGGCCAGGCCGACACCGGCGTTCGGCAACTGCGCGAAGTCGAAGGCGCGGTCCGGGTTGCCGACGTTCATCATGATCTTGAACGGCAGCTCCGGCATGGCGTCCACGGAGTTCTTCTTGACGTCGAAGCCCAGCTCGCCTTCGAAGATGTAACCGGTATCGCCTTCGGCGCAGGACACGGTCACGCCCTGGCCATCTTTCAGCAGTTGGGTGGCGTTGCCGCAACCCACGACCGCTGGAATCCCCAGTTCACGAGCGATGATCGCCGCGTGGCAGGTACGGCCGCCACGGTTGGTGACGATGGCGCTGGCGCGCTTCATCACCGGCTCCCAGTCCGGGTCGGTCATGTCGGAAACCAGCACGTCGCCGGCCTGGACTTTGTCCATTTCCGAGACGTCCTTGATGATCCGCACTTTGCCGGCGCCGATGCGCTGGCCGATGGCACGCCCCTCAACCAGCACGGTGCCGGTTTCTTTCAGCAGGTAACGTTCCATGACGTTGGCCTGGGTGCGGCTCTTCACGGTTTCCGGGCGGGCCTGCACGATGTACAGCTTGCCGTCGTCACCGTCCTTGGCCCACTCGATGTCCATCGGGCAACCGTAGTGCTTCTCGATGATCATCGCCTGTTTGGCCAGCTCGCTGACTTCGGCATCGGTCAGGCAGAAACGCGCGCGCTCAGCCTTATCGACATCGACAGTCTTCACCGAACGACCGGCCTTGGCCTCGTCGCCGTAGATCATCTTGATCGCTTTGCTGCCCAGGTTGCGACGCAGGATCGCCGGGCGACCGGCTTCCAGGGTGCCTTTGTGTACATAGAATTCGTCGGGGTTGACCGCGCCTTGTACAACGGTTTCGCCCAGGCCGTAGGCGCCGGTGATGAACACCACGTCACGGAAACCGGATTCGGTATCGAGGGTGAACATCACGCCGGCGGTGCCGGTTTCCGAACGCACCATGCGCTGCACGCCAGCCGACAAGGCGACCAGTTTGTGGTCGAAGCCCTGATGCACGCGGTAGGAAATCGCACGGTCGTTGAACAGCGAAGCGAACACCTCTTTGGCGGCGCGGATAACGTTTTCCACGCCACGGATGTTCAGGAAGGTTTCCTGCTGGCCGGCGAACGATGCATCAGGCAAGTCTTCGGCGGTGGCGGAGGAACGCACGGCCACGGCCACGTCAGGGTTGCCGGCCGACAGCGCGGCGAACGCGGTGCGGATCTCGGTATTGAGTTTTTCAGGGAATTCGGCATCCATGATCCATTGACGGATCTGCGCACCGGTCTTGGCCAGCGCGTTGACGTCATCGACGTCCAGGGCGTCGAGAGCCTTGTGGATCTGATCGTTGAGGCCGCTCAGTTCGAGAAAGTCGCGATAGGCCTGCGCGGTGGTGGCAAAGCCGCCGGGGACCGACACACCGGCACCCGCCAGGTTGCTGATCATCTCGCCCAGGGATGCGTTCTTGCCCCCCACATGCTCAACATCGTGTTTGCCGAGCTTATCGAGGGAAACTACGTACTCTACCAAGGTGATCTCTCCACTAACTGTGTTGGAAAAGCTCAGAAACCGGCGGCTCGGGGGAGCGTTGGCCGGCTGTATGGCCTGGACCTGGAAAATAAGTGAGAATGCGGGCCAATGGCGGCCGGCAAATCGCGCCTATCATATCCAGAAATACTCTTTAGCTTAAGGCCCAAGGTGCAAATGAAACGATCTGCTTTCTTTATCTCCGATGGCACCGGCATTACCGCCGAAACCCTGGGTCAAAGCCTTCTGGCGCAGTTCGAAAACATTACCTTCACCAAGCTCACGCGGCCGTATATCGACAACGCGGACAAAGCGCGGGCCATGGTACAACAAATCAACAAAGCCGCTGAAACCGACGGCTTCCGTCCGATCATCTTCGACACCATCGTCAATCAGGACATCCGTGAGATTCTCGCAACGTCCAATGGTTTCATGATCGACATTTTCTCGACCTTCCTCGCCCCGCTCGAGCAGGAACTGACCGAGCATTCTTCCTACACCGTCGGCAAGTCCCACTCGATCGGGCACAACTCCAATTACATGGAGCGCATCGAGGCGGTGAACTTCGCCCTCGACAACGACGACGGTGCGCGCACCCACTATTACGACAAGGCCGACCTGATACTAGTGGGCGTGTCGCGTTGTGGTAAGACGCCGACGTGTCTGTACATGGCGATGCAGTTCGGCATCCGCGCGGCCAACTACCCGCTGACCGAAGACGACATGGAGCGCCTGACCCTGCCGACCGCCCTGCGCGCCCATCAGCACAAGCTGTTCGGCCTGACCATCGATCCCGATCGCCTCACCGCGATCCGCAACGAGCGCAAGCCCAACAGCCGCTATTCGAGCTATGCCCAGTGCGAATTCGAAGTGCGCGAAGTGGAAAACCTGTTCCGCCGCGAGAACATCCCGCACATCAACTCCACGCATTTTTCGGTGGAAGAGATTTCCGCGAAGATTCTGGTGGAGAAAGGTGTGGAGCGGCGCTTCAAATAACACCACTCATCCCCTGTAGGAGCTGCCGCAGGCTGCGATCTTTTGATTTTGATCTTGAAAAGCAAAATCAGAAGATCGCAGCCTGCGGCAGCTCCTGCAGTGTTTGGTGTCAGATGACGAACAGGTCGACGAAGCGATTTACGGGAGTAGCTTCAACCTTCGCCTGATCCTTGCACAACGCGAAGATCTCGTTGCTGCGCTGCCCGGTGAATCGTGTCAGCAGATTCGCTCTGAACTTGTCCTCCAGCAATGGAATCCCCTCGACCCGGCGCCGGCGATGGCCGATCGGGTATTCGACCACTACGTTCTCGGTGCTGGAACCGTCCTTGAAAAATACCTGCACCGCGTTGGCAATCGAGCGCTTGTCGGCCTCCAGATACTCGCGGGTGAAACGCGGGTCTTCGACGATGACCATTTTCTCGCGCAGCACATCGATGATCGGATGCGCAGCGTGGAAATCGTCCTCGTATTGCTCGGCCAGCAGATTGCCGAACGCCAGCGGCACGGCGGTCATGTACTGGAGGCAGTGGTCGCGGTCGGCGGCGTTGGCCAGCGGCCCGACCTTGGAGATGATACGAATCGCCGACTCATGGGTGGTGATGACGATGCGGTCGATCTCATGCAGGCGGTTGCGCACCAACGGATGCAAGGTCACCGCCGCTTCGCAGGCCGTTTGCGCGTGGAATTCGGCGGGAAAGCTGATCTTGAACAGCACGTTTTCCATGACGTAACTGCCGTAGGACCGCGAGAAACTGAAGGTGCGTTTGCCTTCCGGCTTGAGCGCCAGATCGTTGTTGGTGTGGCTGAACGATACGTCGTAGAAGCCCCACTGTCTGGCCGTCAACACTCCGGGAATGCCCATCTCGCCGCGCAGGGCGATGTCGGCCAGACGCACGCCACGACTGGTCGCATCCCCCGCCGCCCAGGATTTGCGCGACCCGGCGTTCGGCGCATGGCGATAGGTGCGCAGCGCCTGACCATCGGCAAACGCATGAGACAACGCTGACAGCAGTTGCTCGCGATTGGCGCCCATCAGTTTGGCGGTGACGGCGGTCGAAGCGACTTTCACCAGCAACACATGGTCGAGGCCGACGCGGTTGAAGGAGTTTTCCAGAGCGATCACGCCTTGAATCTCGTGGGCCATGATCATCGCTTCCAGCACATCGCGAATCGTCAGCGGCGCCTCAGCGTTGGCGACACGCTTCTGCGAGAGATGATCGGCCACCGCGAGAATCGCGCCGAGGTTGTCCGACGGATGCCCCCATTCGGCGGCAAGCCAAGTGTCGTTGTAATCGAGCCAGCGCACGATACAGCCGATGTCCCAAGCGGCTTTCACCGGGTCGAGGCGATAGGAAGTGCCCGGCACCCGCGCCCCGAACGGCACCACGGTGCCCTCGACGATGGGGCCGAGGTGCTTGGTGCATTCGGGAAAACGCAACGCCAGCAGGCCACAGCCGAGGGTATCCATCAGGCAGTTGCGGGCGGTGTCGAGGGCTTCGGCGGATTCGACGTTGAAGGTGAGGACGTAATCGGCGATGTCCTGCAGGACACAGTCGTAGTCAGGGCGGTTGTTCAGGTCGACGTTGGCGCTCATGTTCGATTCACTCTGGTAGTGGTTCGTTGAGGGGACCTCGGTTCAGGCTGATTTTCTTATATTGAAATGCACTCCCCTGTAGGAGCTGCCGCAGGCTGCGATCTTTTGATCTTGATCTTAAAAAACAAGATCAAAAGATCGCAGCCTGCGGCAGCTCCTACAGGGGTTATGTGATGGGTCAGAAAGAGTCGCCGGGGATGCGCACGTAGCCTTCCATCAACACTCGGGCACTGCGGCTCATGATGGCTTTTTTCACCACCCACTCACCGTTTTCCAGGCTGGCCTCGGCACCCACGCGCAGGGTGCCGGAAGGATGGCCGAAGCGCACAGCGTTGCGCTCGACACCGCCTGCCGCAAGATTTACCAAAGTCCCGGAAATCGCCGCCGCCGTGCCGATTGCCACCGCCGCCGTACCCATCATCGCGTGATGCAATTTGCCCATCGACAATGCACGCACCAGCAAATCCACATCAGCGGCAGCAATCGCCTTGCCGCTGGACGCGATGTAATCCGCAGGCCTGGCGACGAACGCGACTTTCGGCGTGTGCTGTCGCTTGGCCGCTTCGTCCAGATTGGAAATCAGGCCCATGCGCAATGCACCGTAGGCGCGGATGGTTTCGAACATCTGCAGGGCTTGCGGGTCGCTGTTGATCGCGCTTTGCAGTTCGGTGCCGGTGTAGCCGATGTCTGCGGCGTTGACGAAAATCGTCGGGATCCCGGCGTTGATCATGGTCGCCTGGAACGTGCCGACACCCGGCACCTCCAGCTGATCGATCAGGTTGCCGGTGGGGAACATCGAACCGCCGCCGCCCTCTTCCTCCGCCGCCGGATCGATGAATTCGACCTGCACTTCGGCCGCCGGAAAGGTCACGCCGTCGAGTTCGAAATCACCGGTTTCCTGCACCTCGCCGTTGGTGATCGGCACGTGGGCGATGATGGTCTTGCCGATGTTGGCCTGCCACACGCGCACCACCGCCACACCGTTATGCGGAATGCGGCTGGCCTCCACCAGACCGTTGCTGATGGCGAACGAACCGACCGCTGCCGAGAGGTTGCCGCAGTTGCCGCTCCAGTCGACGAACGGCTTGTCGATGGAGACCTGACCGAACAGGTAATCGACGTCGTGATCGGCCTTGCTGCTTTTCGACAGGATCACGGTTTTGCTGGTGCTCGACGTGGCGCCGCCCATGCCGTCGATTTGCTTGTCGTAGGGGTCGGGGCTGCCGATCACCCGCAGCAGCAAGGCATCGCGGGCCGGGCCGGGAATCTGCGCGGCTTCGGGCAGATCCTTGAGGCTGAAAAACACGCCTTTGCTGGTGCCGCCGCGCATGTAAGTGGCGGGGATTTTGATCTGCGGTGCGAACTTAGCTGCGTGAGCCATAGTGCTCCTTATCCGCAAACGCGGGTCAACCGACCCGCGCTCGCATTACGTGATTTAAACGGCAACCGCCGACTCTTCGAGGAAGTCCTGGGCGAAGCGCTGCAACACGCCGCCGGCCTCGTAGATCGACACCTCTTCAGCGGTGTCCAGACGGCAGGTCACCGGCACTTCAACGCGCTCGCCGGACTTGCGATGGATCACCAGCGTCAGGTCCGCGCGCGGGGTGCGGGCGCCGATCACGTCGTAGGTCTCGCTGCCGTCGATGCCCAGGGTGTGTCGGTCAGTGCCCGGTTTGAACTCCAGCGGCAACACGCCCATGCCCACCAGGTTGGTGCGGTGGATGCGTTCGAAACCTTCGGCGACGATCGCTTCGACACCCGCCAGACGCACACCCTTTGCCGCCCAGTCACGGGACGAACCCTGACCGTAGTCGGCACCGGCGATGATGATCAGCGGCTGCTTGCGCTGCATGTAGGTTTCGATGGCTTCCCACATGCGCATCACCTTGCCTTCCGGCTCGACCCGTGCCAGCGAACCCTGTTTGACCTTGCCGTTTTCCTGGACCATTTCGTTGAACAGTTTCGGGTTGGCGAAGGTCGCGCGCTGGGCGGTCAAGTGGTCGCCCCGGTGCGTGGCGTACGAGTTGAAGTCCTCTTCCGGCAAGCCCATTTTCGCCAGGTATTCGCCGGCGGCGCTGTCGAGCATGATCGCGTTGGAGGGCGACAGGTGATCGGTGGTGATGTTGTCCGGCAGCACCGCCAGCGGACGCATACCCTTCAGCGGCCGCGCGCCGGCCAGCGCGCCTTCCCAGTACGGCGGACGGCGGATGTAGGTGCTCATCTCGCGCCAGTCGTACAGCGGCGTGACTTTCGGGCCAGTGTCTTCGTGGATGGCGAACATCGGAATGTAGACCTGACGGAACTGCTCCGGCTTGACCGACGACTTCACCACGGCGTCGATTTCTTCGTCGCTCGGCCAGATGTCTTTCAGGCGGATTTCCTTGTCGTCGACCACGCCCAACACGTCCTTCTCGATGTCGAAACGGATGGTCCCGGCGATGGCGTAAGCGACCACCAGCGGCGGCGACGCGAGGAATGCCTGCTTGGCGTACGGGTGAATGCGGCCGTCGAAGTTGCGGTTGCCGGAAAGCACGGCAGTCGCGTACAGATCACGGTCGATGATCTCTTGCTGGATCACCGGATCGAGGGCGCCGGACATGCCGTTGCAGGTGGTGCAGGCAAACGCGACAACGCCGAAACCGAGTTGCTCCAGCTCCGTGGTCAGCCCTGCCTCGTCGAGGTACAGCGCGACGGTTTTCGAACCAGGGGCCAGCGAGGATTTGACCCACGGCTTGCGGGTCAGGCCGAGCTTGTTGGCGTTGCGCGCCAGCAGGCCGGCGGCGATCACGTTGCGCGGGTTGCTGGTGTTGGTGCAGCTGGTGATGGCGGCGATGATCACCGCGCCGTCGGGCATTTGCCCCGGCACGTCATCCCACTGCCCGGAGATGCCTTTGGCCGCCAGATCCGATACCGCGACGCGCGCATGCGGATTGCTCGGGCCGGCCATGTTGCGCACCACCGACGACAGATCGAAAGTCAGGCCACGCTCGTATTGCGCGCCTTTCAGGCTGTCGGCCCACAGGCCGTTGAGTTTGGCGTACTGCTCGACCAGTTGCACTTGCTGGTCTTCGCGACCGGTGAGTTTCAGGTAGTCGATGGTCTGCTGGTCGATGTAGAACATCGCTGCGGTGGCACCGTATTCCGGGGCCATGTTGGAGATGGTCGCGCGGTCGCCTAGGGTCAGCGCCGCGGCACCTTCGCCGAAGAACTCCAGCCACGCGCCGACGACTTTCTGTTTGCGCAAGTATTCGGTCAGCGCCAGCACCATATCGGTGGCGGTGATACCCGGTTGCAACTTGCCGGTCAGTTCGACGCCGACGCTTTCCGGCAGACGCATCCACGACGCGCGACCGAGCATCACGCTCTCGGCTTCCAGACCGCCAACACCGATGGCGATCACGCCCAAAGCATCGACGTGCGGGGTGTGGCTGTCAGTGCCGACGCAGGTGTCGGGGAACGCCACGCCGTCGCGCACCTGGATCACCGGAGACATTTTCTCCAGGTTGATCTGGTGCATGATGCCGTTGCCTGGCGGGATCACGTCGACGTTCTTGAAGGCCTTTTTGGTCCAGTTGATGAAGTGGAAACGGTCTTCGTTGCGCCGGTCTTCGATGGCGCGGTTTTTCTCGAACGCCTGCTTGTCGAAACCGCCCGCTTCCACCGCCAGCGAGTGGTCGACGATCAGTTGCGTCGGCACCACCGGGTTGACCTGCGCCGGGTCACCGCCCTGCAGGGCAATCGCGTCACGCAGGCCGGCGAGGTCGACCAGTGCGGTCTGGCCGAGAATGTCGTGGCAGACCACGCGCGCCGGGAACCACGGGAAGTCGAGGTCGCGTTTGCGTTCGATCAGTTGCTTGAGGGATTCGGTAAGCGTGGCCGGGTCGCAACGACGCACGAGGTTTTCCGCCAGCACTCGGGAGGTGTACGGCAGGGTGTCATAACTGCCGGGCTGAATCGCCTCGACCGCCGCGCGGGCATCGAAATAATCCAGAGGGCTGCCGGGCAGGTTTTTGCGAAATTCTGTGTTCATCGGGTCAGGACTCGGGTCACGGTAGTTTCAAAGGGAAGAGGCCTCCACACCGCCCCCCTGTAGGAGCTGCCGAAGGCTGCGATCTTTTGATTTTGTTTTTTAAGATCAAGATCAAGATCAAGATCAAGATCAAGATCAAAAGATCGCAGCCTTCGGCAGCTCCTACAGGGGTTACGCTTTGTGGCTGGCCCTCACCATTCAGCGACGTTCGATTGGCACGAACTTGCGCTGTTCGACGCCGACGTACTCGGCGCTTGGACGGATGATGCGGTTGTTGGCGCGTTGCTCGAACACGTGCGCGGCCCAGCCGGTCAGGCGCGAGCAAACGAAAATCGGCGTGAACAGCTTGGTCGGGATGCCCATGAAGTGGTACGCCGAGGCATGGTAGAAATCGGCGTTCGGGAACAATTTCTTCTGCTCCCACATGGTCTTGTCGATGGCTTCGGAGACCGCAAACAGCACCTTGTCACCGACTTCGTCGGCGAGTTTTTTCGACCAGCCCTTGATCACCTCGTTACGCGGATCGCTGTCCTTATAGATCGCGTGGCCGAAGCCCATGATCTTGTCCTTGCGCTCGAGCATGCCGAGGGTGCCTTTGATCGCCTCTTCCGGCGACGAGAAGCGCTGGATCATCTCCATTGCCGCCTCGTTGGCGCCGCCATGCAGCGGGCCACGCAGCGAACCGATCGCTGCGGTGACGCAGGAATACAGGTCGGACAGGGTCGATGCACAAACCCGGGCGGTAAAAGTCGAGGCATTGAATTCGTGCTCGGCGTAGAGGATCAGCGACACGTTCATCACTTTGACGTGCAGTTCGCTCGGCTTCTTGTCGTGCAGCAGGTGCAGGAAATGGCCGCCGATCGATGGCTCGTCGCTGACGCAGTTGATGCGTTTGCCGTCGTGGCTGAAGCGATACCAGTAGCACATGATCGCCGGGAACGCGGCGAGCAGGCGGTCAGTCTTGTCGCGCTGTTCGGAGAAGTCTTTCTCCGGCTCCAGGTTGCCGAGGAACGAGCAACCGGTGCGCATCACGTCCATCGGGTGGGCGTCGGCGGGAATGCGTTCGAGCACTTCTTTCAATGCTTGCGGCAGGTCGCGCAGCTTGCTCAGCTTTTGCTGGTAAGCGTCGAGTTGCGCCTGGGTCGGCAGTTCGCCGTACAGCAGCAGGTACGCGACTTCTTCGAACTGCGCGTCTGCTGCCAGTTCACGCACGTCGTAACCGCGATAGGTCAGCCCGGCACCGGCCTGGCCCACGGTGGACAGTGCGGTTTGCCCGGCAACCTGGCCCCGGAGCCCGGCGCCACTGAGTACTTTTGCTTCGGCCATTGCTGTCTCCAATCTTGAATTTGTTAGGGAATCTGCAATTACGGTGTTGTTGGCAAAAGATCGCAGCCTTCGGCAGCTCCTACCTCGACCGCGTTCCTGTAGGAGCTGCCGAAGGCTGCGATCTTTTGATCTTTATTTTTTAGCGGCAAACAACGCATCGAGCTTCTGCTCGAACGTGTGGTAGTCGATGCGATCGTAAAGCTCCATGCGCGTCTGCATGGTGTCGATGACATTCTGCTGTGTACCGTCGCGGCGGATCGCGGTGTAGACGTTTTCCGCTGCCTTGTTCATCGCGCGGAATGCCGACAGCGGGTACAGCACCAGCGACACATCGGCGCCAGCCAGTTGCTCGGTGGTGTACAGCGGCGTCGAGCCGAACTCGGTGATGTTGGCGAGGATCGGCGCCTTCACGCGGTTGGCGAACAGCTTGTACATCTCAAGCTCGGTGATGGCTTCCGGGAAGATCATGTCGGCGCCGGCCTCGATGCACGCGGCGGCGCGATCCAGTGCCGATTCCAGACCTTCCACCGCCAGCGCGTCAGTCCGCGCCATGATCACGAAGCTGTCGTCGGTACGGGCATCGACTGCGGCCTTGATGCGGTCGACCATTTCCTGCTGGCTGACGATTTCCTTGTTCGGACGGTGACCGCAGCGCTTGGCGCCGACCTGGTCCTCGATGTGAATCGCCGCCGCGCCGAACTTGATCATCGACTTCACAGTGCGCGCCACGTTGAACGCCGACGAACCGAAACCGGTGTCGACGTCCACCAGCAGCGGCAGGTCGCAGACGTCGGTGATGCGCCGCACATCGGTCAGCACGTCATCCAGGCCGGTGATGCCCAGGTCCGGCACGCCGAGCGAGCCTGCGGCCACCCCGCCACCGGACAGGTAGATCGCCTTGAAACCGGCGCGCTTGGCCAGCAGCGCGTGGTTGGCGTTGATCGCGCCGACCACCTGCAATGGGTGCTCGCTGGCGACCGCATCGCGGAAACGCTGGCCTGGAGTGTTCTGCTTGGAACTCATGACTCACCTCGTTCAGTGGCTGTCTTATTGTCGGCGCCGTCCTGGTAATGACGGGCGATGTTGCGTTTCGAGGCGCCGATGTGGCGGCGCATCAACAATTCCGCGAGTTCGCCGTCACGGTCGGCGATGGCATCGAGAATCCGGTGGTGTTCGGCGAAGGCCTGACGCGGGCGGTTGGGCGTTGTGGAAAACTGGATGCGGTACATACGCACCAGTTGGTACAGCTCGCCGCAGAGCATCTGGGTCAAGGTGCGATTGCCGCTGCCCTGGATGATCCGGTAATGAAAGTCGAAATCGCCTTCCTGCTGGTAATAGCCGACGCCAGCCTGGAACGCCGCGTCGCGCTCGTGGGTTTCCAGCACCCGGCGCAGTTCGTCGATTTCTTCGACGCTCATGCGTTCGGCCGCCAGCCGACAGGCCATGCCTTCAAGGGATTCGCGGATTTCGTAGAGTTCGAGCAATTCGGCGTGGCTGAGCGACACCACCCGCGCGCCGACATGCGGTACGCGCACCAGCAGGCGTTGGCCTTCGAGCCGATGGATGGCCTCGCGCAGCGGCCCGCGACTGATGCCATAAGTGCGCGCCAGCTCCGGCTCGGAGATCTTGCTGCCCGGGGCGATCTCGCCTTTGACGATGGCCGCCTGGATGCGCCGGAAGACGTTTTCCGAGAGCGTCTCGGAATCCTCGCCGCTGATGACCGGGGGATCGAGTTGATCCAGCATGATTGTCGACACCTTTAAATCCAATG
This sequence comes from Pseudomonas sp. B21-051, assembly GCF_024748795.1. Classification (NCBI taxonomy): domain Bacteria; kingdom Pseudomonadati; phylum Pseudomonadota; class Gammaproteobacteria; order Pseudomonadales; family Pseudomonadaceae; genus Pseudomonas; species Pseudomonas sp. B21-051. The sequence goes on along the minus strand of NZ_CP087166.1, from coordinate 2,006,974 downwards.
CGGCAAAAACTAGCCAATTAGCCGGCGTCAGTCAAAGGATAAATGGATATTGTCGACAATCGTCTAATAACCCGAAAAGATCGCAGCCTTCGGCAGCTCCTACAGGATGTACGCGAATCCTTTGTAGGAGCTGCCGCAGGCTGCGATCTTTTGATCTTTTATAGACCGGCCCCAGCGCTGGCGCCATAAAACCACCGTGCTAGAATGCCGCCCGCATTTGCTGGCCATTTGTACGGCTTGTCATAAAAAGCTGATAGGCACACGAAGGAGCTTGCGCAGTATTGCCAGGAACCTGAACCGAAAACGGAACGCTGCGCACCAGGATTTATGAGACTCAAGCCCTTCCCCACATTTTTTGCGCTGTTTTGCCTGCCCGGCCTCGCCGCGGCGGGGGAAAAAACCGTGTACGGCCTCAACGAATACGCATCGCTTGACGGCATCAATCTGCAAGTCGCGGCCAAACTCGACACCGGCGCCAAAACCGCCTCGCTGAGTGCCCGCGACATCAAACGCTTCAAACGCAACGGCGAGTCCTGGGTGCGTTTCTACCTGGCGATCGACGCAGCGCATTCGCACCCGATCGAGCGGCCGCTGGCCCGGGTCAGCAAGATCAAGCGCCGCGCCGGCGACTACGACCCGGAAGAAGGTAAGAAATACACCGCGCGCCCGGTGATCGAGCTGGATATCTGCATGGGCACGGCGCTGCGCAGCATCGAAGTGAACCTGACCGACCGAAGTGCGTTCCAATACCCGCTTTTGATCGGCTCCGAAGCCTTGAAACGCTTCGACGCGCTGGTCGACCCCAGTCTTAAATACGCTGCCGGCAAACCCGCCTGCACCATCGCCGCTCATACCGCCGAGTAATTTCCATGCGTTCTCTAACCTTCCACCTGAAAATCCTGATCACCATTCTGGTGCTCCTGGGCGTTTCGGTTACGGCCTATCAGATTTTCGTGCTCGGCATCCCGGTGACCGAAGACGCCACCGACGACTTGTGGAACATCGACGCCAAAGTCGAGTTCGTCGCCAGCACCAAGGACCCGGTGAAGGTCCAGATGTTCGTGCCGCCGCTGAGCCGTGATTACGTCAGCCTCAACGAAAGCTTTATCTCCAATAACTACGGTGTGGCGGTCAACCGGGTCGACGGCAACCGCAAGGTCACCTGGTCGGCGCGCCGGGCCAAGGGCAACCAGACCCTGTATTACCGTCTGGTGCTGACCAAGCGCTACACCGCAGAAAAATCCAAGATCAAAGGCCCGACCTTCCGCGACAGCATCGCCATCGAAGGCCCGGAAAAGATCGCCGCCGAAGCTCTGCTGGCACCGATTCGCCAGCACTCGGCCGACGTCGAAACCTTCATCGGCGAAGCGATCAAACGCGTCAACAACGCCAACGACGACAACGTCAAACTGCTGCTGGCCGGCGACCCGTCGACACCGCACAAGGCGAAGATCGTCGAACTGCTGCTGTCGATCGCCCACGTGCCGGTAGAAAAAGTCCACACCATCCGCCTCGTTGCCGATCAACCGCAAACCCCGGAACTGTGGTTGCGCAGCTTCAACGGCAACGACTGGCTGTACTTCAACCCGGAAACCGGCGAGCAAGGCCTGCCGACCGACCGCCTGCTGTGGTGGACCGGTGATGAAAACCTGATCACCATCGAGGGCGCGAAGAAAGCCAACGTGACCTTCAGCCTGAACAACAGCGAAATGAACGCGATTCGTCTGGCCAAGCTGACCGACGAAAACACCGACGCCAACTTCCTCGAATACTCGCTCTACGGCCTGCCGCTGCAGACCCAGCAGACGTTCATGATCATGGTGATGATCCCGATCGGCGTGCTGGTGATTCTGATTCTGCGCAACCTGATCGGCCTGCAAACCCTCGGCACCTTCACCCCGGTGCTGATCGCCCTGGCCTTCCGCGAAACGCAACTGGGCTTCGGCATCCTCCTGTTTACCGTGATCACCGCGCTGGGCCTGTCATTACGTTCGTACCTGGAACACCTGAAGCTGCAGATGCTGCCGCGTCTGTCGGTGGTCTTGACCTTCGTGGTGGTGCTGATTGCCGCCATCAGCCTGTTCAGCCACAAGCTTGGTCTGGAGCGCGGTCTGTCGGTGGCGCTGTTCCCGATGGTGATTCTGACCATGACCATCGAACGCCTGTCGATCACCTGGGAAGAACGCGGCGCCAGCCATGCCATGAAAGTGGCGATCGGCACGCTGTTCGCGGCATCACTGGCGCACCTGATCATGACCGTGCCCGAGCTGGTGTACTTCGTGTTCACCTTCCCGGCGATCCTGCTGATTCTGGTCGGTTTCATGCTGGCGATGGGTCGCTATCGCGGCTATCGCCTGACCGAGCTAGTGCGCTTCAAGGCTTTCCTGAAGAAGGCTGACGCCTGATGTTCGGTTTCTGGAAGACCTGGAAGGCTCTGGAGGCGCGGGGCATCATGGGCATCAATCGGCGTAACGCCGACTACGTGCTCAAGTACAACAAGCGCAGCCTGTACCCGATCGTCGATGACAAGATCATCACCAAGGAGCGCGCGATCGAGGCCGGCATTCATGTGCCGGAGCTGTACGGCGTGATCTCCACGGAGAAGGAAATCGACAAGCTCGACGAGATCATCGGCGGGCGTAACGACTTCGTAATCAAGCCGGCTCAAGGTGCAGGCGGTGACGGCATCATCGTCATCGCTGACCGCTTCGAGGGCCGCTATCGCACGGTGTCGGGCAAGATCCTTGCTCACGAAGAACTCGAGCACCACATCTCGAGCATTCTCACTGGCCTGTATTCGCTGGGCGGCCACCGCGACCGCGCGCTGATCGAATACCGGGTGACCCCCGACCAGATCTTCAAAAGCATCAGCTACGAAGGCGTGCCGGACATCCGCATCATCGTGCTGATGGGCTATCCGGTGATGGCCATGCTGCGTTTGCCGACCCGCCAGTCCGGCGGCAAGGCCAACCTGCACCAGGGCGCCATCGGTGTCGGCGTCGACCTCGCCACCGGCCTGACCCTGCGCGGCACCTGGCTGAACAACATCATCAACAAACACCCCGACACCACCAACGCGGTGGATGGCGTGCAACTGCCCTACTGGGACGGGTTCATGAAACTCGCCGCTGGTTGCTATGAGCTGTGTGGCCTGGGCTACATCGGTGTGGACATGGTGCTGGATCAGGAGAAAGGCCCGCTGATTCTCGAGCTGAATGCGCGGCCGGGGCTGAATATCCAGATTGCCAACGATTGCGGGCTGACTCAGCGTACGCACGCGGTCGAGGCGCATCTGAAAGACCTGAAGGCGCGTGGGGTGACGGAGTCAGTTGAAGAGCGGGTGGCGTTCACTCAGGAAATGTTTGGGCATATTCCGGCGGTTGAGGGCTGATGCGGGACCGCGTCGCGGCCTTCGCGAGCAGGCTCGCTCCCACAGGGTTCTCATGAACACTGAAGATCCAATGTGGGAGCGAGCCTGCTCGCGAAGACGTAATCCCAGTCAGCACAAGGCTCCAACCGTACCCCCAATCTGCTCATCCCCGACATCCCCTCTAGGAGCAACTCCCGCAGAGGACTACAATCCCCACCCCGCCTCAATGGCCGATCTGCCCCGCCCATGCTGACCTGTTCCGTACACCCGCTGCCCTACCACGCCAACCCCGCCGTTTACTTCGCGGCCATCCGCCATGCGCCCGGCGCTGTGCTGCTCGACAGCGGCCGGCCAAGTGCCGACCGTGGCCGTTATGACCTGCTCAGCGCCTGGCCGCTGGAACAACTGGCGGTGTTGCCCGACGAAAGCGGCAGCCTGTTCCTGCAACGTCTGCGCGATAATCTGAGCCGTCTGGGCGAAGCGCAACTGCCGGCGGGCCATGAACTGCCCTTCGCCGGCGGCCTGATCGGCTATCTGAGCTACGACTTCGGCCGACATCTCGAGAACCTGCCGAGCCAGGCCCGGGACGATCTGCAATTGCCCGACGCGCGGTTCGGTCTGTACGACTGGGCGTTGATCAGCGATCACCAGACCGCCACCAGCCAACTGGTGTTTCACCCGTCGATGGCCGACAGCGAGCGGCAACGACTGATCGCGTTGTTCAGCCAACCGACTTCAGCACCGCTGACGCCATTCAAGCTGGACACGCCGATGACTGCCGATCTGTCGGCCGATGACTATCGCCAGGCGCTGGAACGCATTCATCAATACATCCAGGCCGGTGACTGCTATCAGGTCAACTTCGCCCAGCGTTTCCGCGCACCGTGTCAAGGCGATCCGTGGCTGGCCTATTGCGCGTTGCGCGAGGCCTGCCCGACGCCGTTTTCTGGTTTTCAGAGCCTGCCCGACGGCGACGCGGTGCTGAGCCTGTCGCCGGAACGCTTCGTCAAAGTCAGCCAGCGCCAGGTGGAAACCCGCCCGATCAAGGGCACCCGCCCGCGTGGCCTGACGCCTGCCGAAGACGCCGCCAACGCCGCCGAACTGCTGGCCAGCCCCAAGGATCGCGCGGAAAACCTGATGATCGTCGACCTGCTGCGCAACGACCTCGGCCGCACCTGCCGCATCGGCTCGGTGCGGGTGCCGGAGCTGTTCAGCCTGGAAAGCTATCCCAACGTGCATCACCTGGTCAGCAGCGTGACCGGCGAACTGGCCGAGGATCGCGACGCACTGGACCTGATTGCTGGCAGCTTCCCCGGTGGCTCGATCACCGGCGCGCCGAAGATTCGTGCGATGCAGATCATTGACGAACTGGAGCCGACCCGGCGCGGTTTGTATTGCGGTTCGTTGCTGTACCTGGACGTGCGCGGCGAGATGGACAGCTCCATCGCGATTCGCAGTCTGTTGGTCAAGGATGGGCAGGTGTGCTGCTGGGGTGGCGGCGGGATCGTGGCCGATTCGGACTGGCAGGCAGAGTATCAGGAGTCGATTACCAAAGTCAGAATCCTGCTCGATACCCTGCAAAACCTCTGATTGAAACGGCCCCTGTAGGAGCTGCCGAAGGCTGCGATCTTTTGATCTTGATCTAAAAAAACAGGATCAAAAGATCGCAGCCTGCGGCAGCTCCTACAGTGATGGGGTTTACAGGGACAGGTTGCGGTTCGAGGCCTTGAGGAACTCCTGCTTCAACTCGGCAAACGTATGCACCGCCGGGAACTGCGGGAACTCGCGAATCACATTGTCTGGCGCATGGAACAGAATCCCCGCATCCGCCTCGCCGAGCATGCTCGTGTCGTTATACGAATCACCGGCTGCAATCACTCGGTAGTACAGGCTCTTGAACGCCAGCACCGACTGACGCTTGGGATCTTTCTGGCGCAATTGATAGCTGGTCACCCGGCCGCTGTCGTCTGTGATCAGGCGATGGCAGAGCAAGGTCGGAAAGCCCAGCTGACGCATCAGCGGCTGGGAGAACTCGTAAAAGGTGTCCGAGAGAATCACCACCTGGAAGCGCTCGCGCAGCCAGTCGACGAACTCCACTGCGCCGTCCAGCGGCTTGAGGGTGGCGATCACTTCCTGAATGTCCGAGAGCTTCAGGCCGTGCTCGTCGAGGATGCGCAGGCGTTGCTGCATCAACACGTCGTAATCGGGAATGTCCCGGGTGGTGGCCTTGAGGGATTCGATTCCGGTTTTTTCAGCGAAGGCGATCCAGATTTCCGGTACGAGTACCCCTTCAAGATCCAGGCAAGCAATTTCCACAAGACACTCCATTTGCATTGATTATTGGGTCCAGCCAGCCCGAACTCTAGCGACTCCCCCGCGAGCACGCAACGCAGCGCAGCGGCCCCCGTACCCGCCGCTTTTTGTTAACATCGCCGCCATATAGAGCGCCCAGCGCCACCGACCTGTAGGAAGCCGCCCTGATGAGCCCAACGTTCGATGTCGTGGAACTCGCCACGACCTATGCCAACAAATCCGCCCAGGACATCCTGAAACTCGCGTTCGCCGAGTTCGGCGATGAGCTGTGGATATCTTTCAGTGGCGCCGAGGATGTGGTGCTGGTGGACATGGCCTGGAAGCTGAACAAAAACGTCAAAGTGTTCAGCCTCGACACCGGCCGCCTGCATCCGGAAACCTATCGCTTCATCGATCAGGTGCGCGAGCACTACAAGATCGATATCGAACTGGTGTCACCGGACTACACGAAGCTGGAACCGTTCGTGAAGGAAAAAGGCCTGTTCAGTTTCTACAAGGACGGCCATGGCGAATGCTGCGGCATCCGCAAGATCGAACCGCTGCGGCGCAAACTGTCCGGCGTCAAAGCCTGGGCCACCGGCCAGCGCCGCGACCAGAGCCCGGGCACCCGCAGCGCCGTGGCGGTGCTGGAGATCGACACCGCGTTCTCCACGCCCGAACGCACCCTGTACAAGTTCAACCCGCTGGCGCAGATGACCAGCGAAGAGATCTGGGGTTACATCCGCATGCTCGAACTGCCGTACAACAGCCTGCATGAACGCGGCTTCATCAGTATCGGCTGCGAACCGTGCACCCGCCCGGTGCTGCCGAACCAGCACGAGCGCGAAGGCCGCTGGTGGTGGGAAGAAGCGACGCAGAAAGAGTGCGGGCTGCATGCGGGGAATATCATCAGCAAGTCCTGACCTCCATTCCAGTGACATCCCCTGTGGGAGCGAGCCTGCTCGCGAATACGTAGTCTCAGTCGACATCTTCGTTGACTGATCCAACGCATTCGCGAGCAGGCTCGCTCCCACATTTTGCACCTGCGCGACCTGAAAAATGTGTACACACGAATGTCACCATCGGTGCCATTTATGTGTGCACTTTTTTGTTTTCGCGCCCTGAAAAGTTACATCCTTGCTGTACACCTCTGCGCGTCGCCCTCCCCGCAAATCCCTCGCAAAAAATAAATACCTGTTCAATCGGTCAATTTATAACCAATCATTTTCAAACACTTAGCGCTCATCGATAACTTTTCGAAATGAGCGCAGCGCTTCATAGATCGCTGACTGGCACAGATCTAGCTTTAGTGCATACATGTTTTGTATACAAAACTGCAAAACATCAATCTACACTTTCGATCCGCAAGCCTGAAGCGCCCTATCCCGTAAAGGCTGCAGATGCCCCGTAACCAGTGATGTTTGCTGGCCGCGCCGAAGATTTGTCGAGCCTGACCGCTCATGCACAGTCATCGCGGCCCGCCCATCAGGAGCCTGCCGGAATGCGTACAAGTCTCTCCAACAACATCGCGCTGAATCTGCCCGCCTCTGCCCTCGACCAGCCAATACCCGACACGGGTCTGGCCGAACCGTTACAACTGAGCCCGCGCCTGCACAACCGCGACCTGGCACCGACCCGGGCCGAAGGTCGGCGCTGGGGCAAATACAGCATCTTTGCGCTGTGGACCAACGATGTGCACAACATCGCCAACTACTCGTTCGCCATCGGTCTGTATGCGTTGGGCCTGGGGGGCTGGCAGATACTGCTGTCGCTGGGGATCGGCGCGGCGCTGGTGTACTTTTTCATGAACCTGTCCGGCTACATGGGGCAGAAAACCGGGGTGCCGTTTCCGGTGATCAGCCGGATCAGTTTCGGCATCCACGGCGCGCAGATTCCGGCGTTGATTCGCGCGGTGATCGCCATCGCCTGGTTCGGCATTCAGACGTATCTGGCATCGGTGGTATTTCGTGTGCTGCTGACGGCGATTCATCCTAGCTTCGCCGATTACGACCAAAACTCGATCCTCGGTCTGTCGACCCTGGGCTGGGTGTGTTTCGTGGCGATCTGGTTCGTGCAACTGGCGATCCTCGCTTACGGCATGGAAATGGTCCGTCGCTACGAAGCGTTTGCCGGCCCGGTGATTCTGCTGACCGTCGCCGCCCTCGCCGCGTGGATGTACACCCAGGCCAACGCCACGATTGCCTGGTCGATCCGCGAACCGCTGAGCGGTGGCGAGATGTGGCGCAACATTTTTGCCGGCGGCGCGCTGTGGCTGGCGATCTACGGCACGCTGATCCTCAATTTCTGCGACTTCGCCCGTTCTTCGCCGTGCCGCAAGACCATCAAGGTCGGCAATTTCTGGGGCCTGCCGGTGAACATTCTGGTGTTCGCCGCCATCACCGTCCTGCTCTGCGGTGCGCAATTTCAGATCAACGGGCGGATCATCGAAAGCCCGACCGAAATCATCGCCTCGATTCCCAATACGTTCTTTCTGGTGCTCGGTTGCCTGGCGTTCCTGATCGTCACCGTGGCGGTGAACATCATGGCCAACTTCGTCGCCCCGGCCTTCGTGCTGAGCAACCTGGCGCCGAAGTACCTGACCTTCCGCCGCGCCGGGCTGATCAGCGCGACCATCGCCGTGCTGATCCTGCCGTGGAACCTCTACAACAGCCCGCTGGTGATCGTGTATTTCCTCTCCGGCCTCGGCGCCCTGCTCGGCCCGTTGTACGGGGTGATCATGGTCGACTACTGGCTGATCCGCAGGGGCCGGATCAACGTTCCGCAGCTCTACAGCGAAGATCCCAACGGCGCTTATTACTACAGCCGTGGAGTGAATTTCCGTGCCGTGGCAGCGTTCATTCCGGCAGCGCTGATCGCCATCGTCCTGGCGCTGGTGCCGGGCTTCCACAGCATCTCGCCGTTCTCCTGGCTGGTGGGCGCCGGCATCGCCGCGATGCTCTACCTGATCATCGCCAAACGCCAGCCGCACTACGCCGACGTCAGCGGCGAATCGATCGCCGTCGACAACGTCAGCCATTAACTTCCTTGCGGCCCGGATTTGGGCCGCTGAACTGCCCGCAATAAGGACTTCCCATGCGTATTCTTGTGGTCAACGTCAACACCACCGAATCCATCACCCAGGCCATCGCCCGCTCGGCGCAAGCGGTCGCTGCCCCCGGTACGGAAATCGTCGGCCTGACGCCGTTCTTCGGCGCCGACTCGGTGGAAGGCAATTTCGAAAGTTACCTGGCAGCCATCGCCGTGATGGACCGGGTGATGTCTTACGATCAACCGTTCGACGCGGTGATTCAGGCCGGTTACGGCGAACACGGCCGCGAAGGTTTGCAGGAACTGCTCAACGTGCCGGTGGTGGACATCACCGACGCGGCTGCCAGTACCGCGATGTTCCTCGGCCACGCCTATTCGGTGGTGACCACGCTGGATCGCACCGTGCCGCTGATCGAGGACCGACTGAAACTCTCGGGCCTGTGGGATCGCTGTGCATCGGTGCGGGCCAGCGGCCTGGCGGTGCTGGAGCTGGAACACGAACCACAGCGCGCGCTGGAAGCCATCGTGCAACAAGCTGAACTGGCGGTGACTCAGGACAAGGCCGAGGTGATTTGCCTGGGTTGCGGCGGCATGGCCGGGCTGGATGAGCAGATCCGCCGCCGCACCGGGGTGCCGGTGGTGGATGGCGTGACGGCGGCGGTGACCATCGCCGAATCGCTGGTGCGACTGGGGTTGTCGACGTCCAAGGTGCGGACCTATGCGACGCCACGACCGAAGCAGATCATTGGCTGGGCGGAGCGGTTTGCCCGGTAGACCGCGTTATCGTTCATCGCGAGCAGGCTCGCTCCCACATTGAATCTATGATGTTCAAAAATCTCCTGTGGGAGCGAGCCTGCTCGCGAAGGGGTCAACTCGGACCCAACCCTTGCTCAAATGGCACTGAACCGCCGAGCCAGCCCCCGCTCTGCAAACTGCTCAATCAAAAAATCGACAAACGCCCGGGTCTTGCCCGGCAACAATTTATGCTCGGCGTAGTAGATCGAAATGTTGCCGTCATCGATGTACCAGTCCGGCAGCACGCGCTGCAACGTGCCCGCCTCGAGGTAACCCACGGCAAACGGCATGCTGACCAGTGCGATCCCCAGACCTTGCGCTGCCGTGGCGCAGGCGGCTTCGGAGTCGCTCATGGTCATTCGCGTCTTGAGGGTCAAGGGCTGACAGAGCTGACTGCGGCCACTGATCAACTGCCAGGAGCGCACTCGACCGGTTTGCGGCGAACGAATCAGGATGCCATCGTGACGTTGCAGGTCATCCGGTTCGGCGATCGCTTCGTGCTGTTGCAGATAGTCAGCAGACGCCACCAACACGCGATGCGCGGGTGTCAATTTGCGTGCGACCACGCCTTGGGGCAATTCGAAGCCGCCGCCAATCGCTGCATCGAAACCCTGCCCAATCAAATCGACCTGACGGTTATCAAAATGCCAGTCAGGGTTGATCGCCGGAAACCGACGTAAAAACTCCTGCAGCAACGGCACGATGTACAAACGTCCGAATACCGTGCCCATGCTGACTTTCAAAGTCCCCGCCGGCAGGCCTTCCACACTCGACAGATTGGCCACGGCATTCTGAATCGTTGTCAGACTGCCACTGACCTGACTCAAAAACAGCTGACCGGCCTCAGTCAGGGTCAGGTTGCGTGTACTACGCTGGAACAGCCGTACACCGAGCCGCACCTCGAGCTTCGCCACACTCTTGCCGACGGCGGCCGGGGTCAGGCTCAAGCGCCGGGCGGCTTCGGCAAAGCTGCCGACTTCGGCGCTGCGAACGAAGCATTCGATACTGCTGAAAGTTTCCATGATAGCCACTATAAACTTCTGGTTTACACAGACTATAGCAATCATGGTCTACACGGTTGTCGATGCGAGGCCGATACTCGGCTCCAACAACAAGGCACCCCGCCTTGAATTCTCTGGAGATCGAACATGACCACTCAACACCTCAGCGGCAAAGTCGCTCTGATTCAAGGCGGTTCCCGTGGTATCGGCGCCGCCATCGTCAAACGTCTGGCCGCCGAAGGCGCCGCTGTCGCATTCACCTACGTCAGATCCTCCGCCAAGGCCGAAGAGTTGCAGAAAAGCATCACCGCCAACGGCGGCAAAGCCTTGGCGATCAAGGCCGACAGCGCCGATGAAACAGCCATCCGCAATGCCGTCAGCGCCACCGTCGAAGCCTTTGGCCGCCTGGATATTCTGGTGAACAACGCCGGCGTCCTGGCCATCGCACCGCTGGAAGACTTCAAACTGGAAGACTTCGACCAGACTCTGGCGATCAACGTGCGCAGCGTATTCATCGCGTCTCAGGAAGCTGCCAAGCACATGGGCGAAGGCTCACGAATCGTCAACATCGGCAGCACCAACGCCGACCGCATGCCCTTCGGCGGTGGCGGGGTGTACGCGATGAGCAAATCGGCACTGGTCGGTCTGACCAAAGGTCTGGCCCGTGATCTCGGCCCACGCGGCATCACCATCAACAACGTGCAGCCCGGCCCGGTCGACACTGACATGAACCCGGCCCATGGCGATTTCGCCGAGAGCCTGATCCCGCTGATGGCGGTGGGCCGTTACGGCACCGCCGATGAAATCGCCGGTTTCGTCGCTTATCTGGTCGGCCCGGAAGCCGGTTACATCACCGGTGCCAGCCTGACCATCGACGGTGGTTTTGGCGCCTGATTGCGCTGAATCCCGGGTACAAAAAAAGCCGCGCCTCTTTGCAGAGGGCGGCGTTTTTTATGGGCGCTTATTGGCTGATCAAGCCCAGTCCAGCGCCGGCAAACCGCAGGCACTCGGGGTGAACGCCTTGAGCGTGCGCAGAATCCCGTCGGCATGCGCGTATTTTTCATCGGCCATGGCCGCGTCGGGAATCGCAATGGCAGTCATCCCCGCCGCTTTCGCGGCGGTTACGCCAAACGGCGAATCTTCGAACACCAGACAATCCTCAGGCGCGACGCCCAGACGCCGGGCGGCGGTGAGGAAGATGTCCGGCGCCGGCTTGGCTGCGCCGACTTCCGGGTCATCGGCGGTGACGATGAAATCGAACAGGGCAAACCAGTCACGATGCAATGTGGTTTTCTGGCCGAACGACTGCCGCGACGAACTGGTGCCCACGGCGATCGGAATGTTGTGTGCCTTGAGGTGGCGAATCAGTTCCTCTGCGCCCGGCATCGCCTGGGCCTTGGGGAAGCGTTCACGCATCAGCGGTTCGCGGATCAGCAGAAACTCTTCGGCACTGATCGGCAGATCCAGCGCCTGCACCACGTAGTTCGCCAGGTCATTGGCGCCACGGCCGATGATGTTCTGTTTGACGCTCCAGTCGAAGGTCCGCCCGTAACGCTCGGCAATGAGCGACGTGACCTCGGTGTAGATGCCCTCGGTGTCCAGCAGCAAACCGTCCATGTCGAAAATCACGGCCTTGATCGGGCCAAACGTCTTCATCGGTGCATTCATCATCGGATCCGTTATCAAAAACATCCCGGGCGGCCCAGCCGGCGCCGCTGCTCGGATCTGATTAATGGGTTCAGCAGCATAGCGAGGCCAGCGGACATTGAGCAATGGGCAATGTTTACGAGCCGTGGAATGACTCGCTGACATTTAGCGAAATGCCCTACAGATAACACCTACTTTCCCGACTTCTTTCCATTTTGATCCCCCGCAAAGTCCGCGCACCTCTTTCACGTGCGCGAGTGCTTGCGAATGTTCCAAACCGATCGGCTCCTGGCCCTGAACAACAGCATCGGCCTGCTGGTGGTTGCCGCCCTGAACCCGCAACACCCGGACTTTGAAAGGCTGATCCGCGAGTTTCGCCTGTGCCTGAACAACTACGAGGACTGGGCCGAGCAGTTCTGGACGGGAACGGCGCTGGATATCGAGCAGGTGTTCAAGGTCGGCGACGACGTGCACCTCAGCGCTCCGGTCAAATCCCGCCAGCCGATCCAGACCTCGGTGGTCATGTGCCCCGTGAGCGGCCCGTTGACCCTGGTGCACCTGTTCGAGGCGGCGCGGTTCGTACCGATCGGCGATACCCCGGTGCTGCTCGAACCGGTGATCGGCGAAATCGACGGGGTATTGAGTTTCGGTGAACCGCTGCGCCATACCATCGGCCCGAGCGGCATTCTGGAAGTGCGCGACTGCGATCCGGGCCAGCGTTATCGCATCACCTTCTTTCCTGATGTGTCCAGCGCCCATATCCAAGCGCTGTACGCCTCCTATGAAGAGATTCTGGACGGGCTGGAGGTCTGGCTTCGTCAGGAGTGGGACGGGTTTCAGCCGCTATGGGCGGAGTTTTCCGGCGCCGGTTTGGCTGATCGTTATCAACAGTTGCAACAGGCCGACTGGCGCGGTTTCGAGAAAGCCCTGCACGACATCTGGGATGACGTTAAACAGCTGTTTGCCCTGCTCGCCGACCTGCAGGCCAACAGCGAAAAACTCCTGCAGTACCTGAGCGATGTCGAGCTGCAAGCGCTACTCGACGCCTCCAGTGAGGCTATTGCCAATGGCTTACTGATCCTCAGTGACGAGCCGTTGCTGTTTATCCACCTGGCTGCGTTCAGCAGTTGGTTGAAGATGCTGCCGCCGCAGTACCTGGCAGAAGTGGTGGCAGAAGTTCGGGTCGAGTTGTTGATCAGCTTTTTACTGATGCGCGTTTCCGGCGGCGTTGGCGTGCCTGTGCGACTGAGCAGCAAGGTGCTGAGCAAGATCAAGTCGCCCCGGGCGCGGGAATGGCTGGCAGCGTCGGCGTTGCGCCTGGGCGAGCTGCCCTCCACCGCTGATCTGAGCAAGCACGCGGGCGCGTTAAAGCCGTTGCTGGTCAACGCGCGCGATGTGCCGTTGAAGCCAACGCCAGCGATCCCGCTGAACATTCGTCAGACGGACGCCGTGGTGTTGACCGTGCCAAATCCGGCGCCGATTGCACGGGACAAGTCCCGTGGCACGACCCGGATGGAGCGTCACGAACCTCACGATGACGCTTCGAATCAAGCGAAAAACCCCAACGGCGACAGCGCCGACTGCGCGCCGCTGACCTGCACCAACGGCTGTCCGGTGTCGATGGTCACCGGCGAAGAATTGCTGACCCTGACCGATGGCACGCTCGATGGCTTGTTGCCGTTCGAGTTCACCCGGTTGTACCGCACCAGCGCGGTGGAGATCGATGTCGGGCTAGGGTTTGGCTGGAGTCATTCGCTGGCGCATCGGCTGGAGTTCGATGGCGATGCGGTGATCTGGGTCGATCACGAGAACCGCCGCACGCGGTTTCCGTTGCCCAGTGTTGAGCGCCCGGCGATTCACAACAGCTTGTCGCGGGCGGCGATTTTTCTCGGCGATGAGCCAGAGGAACTGATCCTCGCGCTGGCGGGGGATGCGGCGCGGTTTTATCACTTTCGCGCCGGGCGGTTGATGGCGGTCAGTGATGCGTATGGCAATCGTCTGACGGTGCATCGCGATTTTTCCGAGCGTGTGCAGCGCCTGGATAACGGTGCCGGTCGCTCGCTGTTGCTGCGCTACGACCGGGCGCATCTGATCGGCGTTGATTATCAGGTTTGGCGCGACAGCGACTGGCGCACCGAGCAGACGCTGGTCAGTTATTGCTACGACGCCCGTCAGCGTTTGTTGGCCGCGACCAACGCCGTCGGTGACAGCGAGCGTTACGACTACGACGATCAGCACGTCATCCTGCAGCGGCAGCTGACCGGTGGCGCGAGCTTTTTCTGGGAGTGGCAGCGCTCGGGCAAAGCGGCGCGTTGCGTGCGCCATTGGGCCTCGTTCGCGCAGATGAACACGCGGTATGTCTGGGCGGACGACGGCCGCGTCACGGTGCATTACGTTGATGGCACCGAAGAAACCTACGTCCACGACGACAGCGCACGGCTGGTGCGCAAGGTCGAGGCCGATGGCGGTGAGCACCTCAAGGCCTATGACGACGCGGGCCGGTTGATCGCCGAGCAGGATCCGCTGGGCGCACTCACCGAATACCGCTACGACGACGTCGGACGGCTGATTGCGCTGCTTCCGCCGGACGATGAGCCAACGTCCTACGAGTATCGCAACGGTTTCCTGCACAGCCGTTCTCGCGGTGACGCGGTCTGGACGTATCGGCGCAACGCCGAGGGCGATGTCACCGAGGCGGTCGATCCTGACGGCCAGGTCACCCATTACTACTACGACACGCGCGGGCAGTTGCTGTCGATCCGTTATCCGGACAGCAGCCGGCACAAGTTGTCGTGGAACGACCTCGGCCAACTGATCGAGGAAACCCTGCCTGACGGTGGTGTGCGGCGCTTTTCCTACGATGCGCTGGGGCGGCGGACGACCTCTTGCGACGAACACGGTGCGATCACCCGCCAGCAGTGGGACGCGGTTGGCCGACGGGTGCAGACGACGTTGCCTGGCGGCGCCACCCGCGCTTACAGCTACGGCGCCTACGGCCAGGTCACTGCCGAACGCGACGAACTCGGGCGCATCACCCGCTACGAGTATGACGACGACCTGCATCGGGTCTCGCGCAAGATCAACCCCGACGGCACGCGGGTGCAGTACCGCTACGACCATGCGCAACTGCTGCTGACGGAAGTCGAGAACGAGTCTGGGGAAAAGTACCGCCTGGACTACACGCCGAGCGGATTGATCCGACAGGAAACCGGCTTCGACGGCCGGCGTACCGCTTACGCCTATGACGGCAACGGGCACCTGCTGGAGAAGACCGAGTTCGGCGATGACGGCTCGACGCTGGTCACTGCCTACGCGCGTGATGCGGCCGGGCGTCTGCTGCTGAAAACCCTGCCGGACGGGGTTCAGGTGGCTTACACCTACGACCGCCTGGGCCGTTTGACCGGGGTCGATGACGGTCAAAAGCATCCGCTGGCCTTTGAATACGACCGGCAGGATCGGCTGATCACCGAGCACCAGGGCTGGGGCACCTTGCGTTATGCCTATGACGCCTGCGGCCAGCTCAAGCGCCAGCGTCTGCCGGACAACAGCAAGCTCGACTATCACTACGCCAAGGGCGGTGCGCTGACCGCCATCGACCTTAACGGCACGCGGCTGACCAGCCATCAGTTTGAATGCGGTCGTGAGCAACAACGCCAGCAAGGCCTGCTGCGCAGCGATTATGCCTACGACGATCAGGGGCGTTTGCTGGCCCATGCTGTAGGCCATCAGCACGACTCGCTGTACCGCCGCGATTATGCCTACAGCGCCAACGGTAACCTCGAGCACATCGCCGACAGCCGCCACGGCCAGCGCACCTACGGCTACGACGCCCTCGACCGCTTGATCCGCGTGCGCCACTCACGTGACGAACTGCCGGAATCCTTCGCCCACGACCCGGCCGGCAACCTGCTGATGCAGGACCGCCCCGGCCCGACGCGGATCAAGGGCAATCGCCTGCTGATGCAAGGCGACCGCCATTACGACTACGACGCCTTCGGCAACCTGATCCGCGAGCGTCGTGGCCGCGATCAGCAACTCGTCACCGAATACCGCTACGACTGCCAGCACCGCCTGATCGGCCTGACCCGCGCCGATGGCCAAACCGCGTCCTACCAGTACGACGCCTTCGGCCGACGCATCCGCAAAACCGTCGACGGCCAGACCACCGAATTCTTCTGGCAAGGCGACCACCTCGTCGCCGAAAGCAGCCCTAACCACCACCGCAGCTACGTCTACGAACCCGGCACCTTCCGCCCGCTGGCGCTGCTCGACGGCAAAGGCCCGAAACGCGCCTGCCCGTTCTACTACCAACTCGACCACCTCGGCACCCCGCAGGAACTGACCGACTACAGCGGCGAAATCGTCTGGTCGGCGCAATACGACGCCTACGGCAAGGTGTCGGCGATCACCCTCGCCGGCGAGGACTACCTGGACCAGCCGCTGCGCTTTCAGGGGCAGTATTTCGATGCGGAAAGCGGGCTGCATTACAACCGGCACCGGTATTACGACCCGAGGCTGGGGCGGTATCTGACGCCGGATCCCATCAAGCTGGCGGGCGGGTTGAATCAGTACCAGTACGTGCCGAATCCGACGGGATGGGTGGATCCGTTGGGGTTGAATGATTGCCCAGGAGCAAAAAACTGTCGCGCTCCATCCAATCTCGATGACCCATCGAGCAACGCTGGTGTAGACGCGAAAGAGCCCACGGCGCCGGCACCCAAACAAGAAAACCAATATCTGTTCAGGGGGGATGACCGCGAGCCTTGGGAGATTTTCGAAACCGGATTTGAGCCATGGGGCGACAGTAAAGACCTGTTTCTCCATGCACTAGACAATAAAATCCCGCCGAGCTGGTACATCAGCACTTCCGTTTCAGAACAACAGGCAGCGAAATTTGCGACAGGCTACGGAATTGCAGATGGATATATATATGTTCTAAAAAACGTCAAAGGGATTGACGTGAACAGAGAGCTAGGCGCTTTGTCTCCTCATCGTCGGGAGGTGGAAATTGCAATCCCAGGAGGCGTCAAAAGCCAGGATATCGTGGGAGCCACACCGGTCCGCGAAGATGGTAGCTATAAAGGCTATTCAGTCCTCAACCCGAACAGGACAAAATGATGAATCCGATCGAAATCCGAATACTAACGGCCCAAGGATTGGAAACCGCGATCATAGAATGCGACCGGAAGAATAGAGCACTGACCTTCACGAGAACAAACGGCCTGACCAGACGCTACACCTCTTATGACCTATACGGATGCTTCGGCGCGTTAAGAGCAGAATTTCCGAAAATACAGTTTTTATGCAAAGGCTCAAAGCTTAACGTTCATCCATCTAGCATGAGCTCACAAATGTCCTGCGGACTCGTTGCCTATGAACTGAAACAAGGAAAACCAGCAGATGAAGAAGATATCGTTCGGATCTTTGATTACGAAGACAGAGACCTTACAAACAATATAGAGGAGCAAAAGAATTTTTATCGCTCGTGGCTAGCATCGCTAGCCTGCCTATGAATAAGACATATAAGGCGATAGTCGTCAGAATAGATCAATTTGTAGAAGACGCTATTGATCTGGTAGTTGAGGGTTTTTCGCTCAGGTGTTTCGTCAGCTACAGCCCCTCAAAAATAGCGGTGGGAAGCACTTACGACGTGGAGTTCGAAATGCTGCTGCCTGATAAAGAGTGCGTGATAGCGACCGAACGCGAAAACCAGCAGATTGAGATGCTTGATGGCGGGTTCTCCTGTGACATTTATGGCTACTTGGATGGAGACACCCTCCGATCGTTTGTCGATTTTTCGGACCAGGATATCCACTACGAATATCCCCATCTGAATGGGCGCTTCGTTAAAGTCAGTGCGGACAGGATTGATGTCTCTTTTTCTGTCCAATACCCAATTGAAGCGATGTTTGGACTGGCCCTTGCGCTTGCAGCCCTCCAGGAATCACAGGATGAGCGCTACTCCTCCTCATCCTCCAACGGCAACTCACCCCGCCCCAAAGGATCCGTAGGCGAAGGCAACGGATACTCCGGCGTTTGATCGACATCGTCATCCTTCTGCTCACCACTCATCTCACACCTCACAAAGGGCCTGACAGAAACCCAGGCCCTGAAGGCTCGAAAGCAGCACTACCGCGTTCAATCAAGAGAACAAGCAATCACTGCTCATCCTCATCCTCCTCATATTCCATATCTGCCTCATCCGCATCATTCAACGGCACCGTCGCATCGTCCATCAGCGACCCCGGATCCTCGTTTCCCGGATCATTGATAAACGGCAAACCGCTCGGGCCTTTTTCTTCCTTGCCTTCGGTTTCGGGAGTCATGGCAAACCTCTTCAACTTGTTGGTTGTATAACGTTCGAAAAGCCCCACAGCCAATCGTTCCAGAGCCCGATCGTCAGAAACGAAAAACCCGGCGCCAGGCCGGGTTTGTTTTCGAATACTCAATCAGTGATGGCGGTTTTTTATGTTTGTACTTGTTGTGCCTGTGACCACCACCGGAATGAGCTTTGCCGCCATCGCCACCCAGGTTGTTGCCCACTGCACCACCCGCCGCACCACCCAAACCAGCACCGATGGCCGAACCGGTGGAGCCGCCCAGGCTGTTGCCGACCACCGAGCCGCCGGCAGCGCCGAGACCACCGCCAATGGCGGCTTCGGTGCGATTGTGTTTATTCGCCCCGACCGCGCTGCCCGCCGCGCCACCGACGCCTGCGCCAACCGCGGCACCAGTGCTACCGCCGAGCTGGCCACCGACCACGTTACCGAGCACACCGCCCAAACCGCCACCTACGGCGGCGCTGCCATCTCCGGCGGCCATCGCACCTTGAGCGATGAATAATCCGAAAAACAGTGCAGACAATGACAAGCGCATTTGAACCTCACAGTTCCCGAATCGGGAGGGGATGCCCACAGGGGCCTATGTCAGATTGGAGACATTTTTCGGGAAAACGTTCAGCCATGAAAAATGCCCGACATCGAGCCGGGCTATTTCTGACAAACGTTCGCTATCAGTGACGCTTGTGCCCCTTGGACAGGTTGGCGCCGACGGCACCACCGGCAGCGCCACCCAGACCGGCGCCAATGGTCGCGCCATTTCGGCCACCCAGGCTGTTGCCGATCACCGAACCACCGGCCGCGCCAACACCACCGCCGATAGCCGCTTTGGTGCGGCTGCCCTTGCCGGCTGCCATCGCACTGCCGGCCGCGCCTGCAACACCGGCACCAATCGCTGCGCCCGTGCTGCCGCCCATCTTCTGGCCGACCACGTTACCCAGCGCGCCACCCAGACCGCCGCCGAGTGCAGCAGTGCCTTCACCGGCGACCGCACCTTGAGCAACGAGAAGCCCCAGAACCAGAGCAGGCAATGTTAGACGCATGACGAAAACCTCGAAAATAGGGGGGATCAAAAGGGGCCGAGATTGAAAGCTGCCGACGCGCTGAAGTCCAGACAAATCAGCTATCGCCGCACACTTGGCGCCGATTGGACAGCGATTTGGCAAAAGGTTTAATCGCAGGCAAAAAAAAAGCCCGCTGGGGAGACGGGCTGGAGACTTGCTTTCTAACGGATGGCTTCACCCTACGACCGTGGACGTGAAAAGTTTGTGAAAAACACCAAACCGGGCCAAGAGTTTGTAGGAGATTTCCTTTTCATAAACAGCAGGCATAAAAAAACCCCGTTCATAGACGGGGTTATCAGTCTCACTTCATTTTCTTGAGCGGGCCGAGACCTTTGGAAGGAATTTGGCTTTCGGCCCCTTGGGCGCCGTGGACTTGATTTTGCCGGTCTGCACCGGATCCTCGCCAAAGCCCGATTGGTACTCCGTCTGGCCGCAACGGACACAGTTGTTGAATGAAAATTCGGCTCCATCATCTTCGATATACGGATCAGTCATAGCCTCTCCCCTTTGCAATGGATCGACACCGGCAAAGCCCTTTTGCCTGAAAAAATATCGACCTCCAAGGCTTTTGAGACTAGCCGGTCATTACCGGACTTGTGGTTCAGTTCGATCGATGCCCGACGAATGGCCTACACCTGCTCAACATCCGAACCAACCGTTGATCTCTCAACGCTAAAGATTCCCGGCCACAGGCCGTTGCCCTTTTTCATACAAATGAATCTCAAGGAGAGAACATGAAAATCAACGGATTCCCGGAAATGCCTGTCGTAAAACTCACGGACGAACAGATCGCTGCCGGCAAAGCCGCCGGTGAGAAATTCAAGGAAAAGCTCGCTTCAGGCGACATCACCATCACCTACCCGGACAAACCGGTTCTGACCCCCGGCGTTGTCTACCACCCGAGTCAGCCTGCCAATCCAACGCCCTCCACCGGCACCCCGCCTCTGGTCGCGATCGATACGCCCCTGACCTATGACGCCCACGGGCTTGTCATCCTCAAGCCTCAGGGCTGATCGAAAGCAAAACGCAAAAAGCCCATTCATCGTCTGAATGGGCTCGCTTGAACAAGCGACTACATCAATGCAACTTGACCGCCGTACCCGTCGCGAACACCACAACCATGCCGCCCTTGCCCGCCGGCATGCTGATTTCGAAATCCAGCCCGACCACCGCATCCGCCTGCAACGCCCGCGCCCGTTCCTTGATCTCGTCCGTCGCCTGAACCCGCGCCTCTTTCAACGCACGCTCCAGCGTCTGCGAGCGCCCACCGAAAAAATCGCGCATGCCGGCAAACATGTCACGGATCACATTGACGCCCTGCACCGACTCCGCGCTGACAATGTCCAGGTACGCGGTGATCTGTCGGCCTTCAATGGCGTGAGTGGTGGAGATGATCATGGGAGCAATCCTTTTTTCTACTGATAAAGCGGCGATTGTAATGCGCTATGGGAAATCAGGCCGAGCACTCGCGCACTTCCGTGACGGATTAAAATCCAGACGCCAGAAACCACAAAACCCCTGATCTCTTTCGAAATCAGGGGTTTTGCGTATTGAATTTGGCGGTGAAGGAGAGATTCGAAACTACCCGTTTACGGTTTTTTGAAGCATACCCCCCGGTTTATAAGGGCTGCAGAGGAGCGGAATTTTCAATCTCAGTCCCATGCCAGTCCCATGGGTTTTGTGCACCTGTTTACAGAACGGGGTCGCGAAGGCCATTTCGACGTTTCATGTTGACCCATGGGAAAAAGGTAATTTTGGTAATGCGCTGAGCGCAATTCGCTGCAGGCCTTTAAATCCGGTTCGTTCAGCGATTTAAGTGAAGGTAATAATGAGGTAAGCAAATGGTTAGAAAATTACCTTCTATGTGAGTAATTCCACATGGCTACCAAACCCAATGAAATAAGGCCTTTCAGAAATTATTACCTTTGTCCTTACCTAAAATTACCCCTTGAGGTAATAGCGTAAAGCCAAGCGCTGCGAGGGCTGCAGCCCGTTTCTATCCCTCGCTTACCAAAATTACCTTTTCCCCAGCCCACGTTTGAAAATGGGCAACGACAACGCCTGTTTTCAACAGCTTTTCGCGCCTTCTAAATTGGCGCTGATCGTCACGATTTCTTGGTAACGCTGTGCAATGCCGGGAATTACCGTGGAGTCAAGCAGGCCGGGGCTTACAGCCGTTTTGCAAGCGGGTTGGAGGATGCTGGATTCGCGACTTATACGAACAGCTCTGAAAACGAAAAGACCCTATTCAGCAGGTTTTACAGACCGAAGCCTCTTCAGGCCGGGCCTCTCCCTCCCTTAACCAACTCGCCGCCGTTCTGTCGCGCTGTGCAACGTCCCTGCACTTTTTTGCAAAACCTTGCACTCCGTGCAATCGACAGTATTCACACAGCCCCCGCAGCGGGCGTGGGTAGAGCAGGCAATTGCGCCGTTCTGGACTTTGCACAAAAAAGGGACGCAAAGCCCGTCGGCGGGAGGGGGATAAGTGCTTTTTCTTTGAGTTTTTGTTCAGAGCTTCAAAGCTTCGAATAGATAGGTCGAAATCGCGGATGTTGCGATAACATCCCAGGCACCGATGTCCATCTGGCATCAGAATTAAAACTTTGTATAAAGCAGGTGCGAAAGAACACATATGTGGGAAATTGAAACAACAGATGAGCATGAGATAGGTAAATTATTCATCATGATCGACACATGCGTGTGGCTCGATCTCGCGAAAGACTATCGGCAAAGATCCACAATAGATGCACTTGAGGAACTGACTGAAACTGGGATGTTGGAATTACTGCTCCCACAGCAAGTAATCGATGAGTTTGAGCGAAACAAAGATCGCGTCGTCAAGGAAAGCGGCCAAAGTTTATCGAGTACCTTCCGACGGGTTCGGGAAGCCGTCAATCAATTTGGCAAACCTGAGGGGCATAAAGAGGCTCTAGCCCAAATCGGTGATCTAGACCATCGTATCGCCACACTCGGCGAAGCGGTGAATGAATCCATCAGCCGCATCGAGGCGCTGTTCGCAGGCTCGAAGAGACTAGAGACCACCAATTTCGTTTTGCTTGCTGCCGCCAAGCGAGCACTTGACAAACGTGCACCGTTCCACAAATCGAAGAACAGTATCGGCGACGCCATTCTGATCGAGCTTTACGCGGTTGCATTAGCGGATTGCAAGGACAAACGAAACCGCTACGCCTTCGTCACACACAACAAGCATGACTTTAGCTCAGGTTCAGGCGATGAGCGCGCGCCTCATCCCGACATAGCATCACTATTCAATGGCAGTTGCTCAACCTATTCTGTCAACCTCAACTTGCTTCTCAACGAGCTTGTACCGGAATGGATTGAAGAGCTTCTGGCAGAATACGAATATGAAGATGAACCTCGCAGATTATCCGAATTGGTAAAACTGGAGCGGAGATTCGGACTACAGGTATGGTACAACCGCCACCGTGAGCAGCGGATTGCACTCAAAGAGGGGCGTTCGAAGATAGTTCCATTTGCTCAATGGTTCAGACAAGAATGTGATGCGAACGATATTTCGGATGAATGCTGGCCGGGCGATCTTGAGGCGGCTATACGTGCGGAGGAAGAGCTAGGCGCCGAGAATCTTGGCCCTTGGAGCGATTTCGAATTGGGAGTTATAAATGGCAAGCTGAACGCTATCCGATGGGTGCTCGGATACGAACTAGACATGCTTGGTACTTGAGCACTTTGTCACAGCCCCTACTCATAAAAGTATGACCGGCCCCTTCATTTTCCAAGGATCCGGTCAACGCTGACCTACTCAACTACTTGCGCCCTTTTGCTCTTTAGGACGAATTTAAATTGTGTCAGTGTGTTTGCAAGACATAGTCTTTAATCCCATACTGAACAACAACAAATTTGTCCTTGTCGAGCTTCACCGGATTCGCTGTACCCATCGGCTCTCGACACTTAAATGAAAAACGCCCATGAATATCGCATGATCCAACTATCGACCTCAAGAAAAGATCCTCAAGAACATCCTTAGGAACAACATCCTTACAATTGCTTTCAATTATTTTTAAAGCATCCTCATACTTAGTTTTAGTTCTCGCAATTTCCGTGATGGCACCAAAGATATTTTCCACCTGCGTACCAGAATAAAATGAAGATAATTCATTTTTAACCTCCTTTGCAAGCTCCCTAGCATAGCTAACGCTTAGCGTATTTATTTCATACCTTGAAAGGGGAAAATTATAACTTCCATTTTCCAACGGCTTAAAAAAAAGCAACAAATCCCTAGGACGAAACAACGTTTTATTCACGACATGTTTGAAACTTGAGCGCTCACCACTCATATTATCTACAAGCGCCGACCAAGGATCTTCTGAATCAAACGACTTACCAGCCTTATTGAATGCGTAAGCAATGCGCTTGTTTATAAAACGCTTTAAACTAAGCTTATCTTCAAAATCAGCGCCAGAGTAATCCTCTTGGTACCAATTAATCTTTATAGAATATGACGCCAAAATCTTAGCCGTATCGGCATAGCGAGCAGATATATAAGACTCTATATCATCGCGGAGCAATATTATTGCCTTCGCTCTTATCTCATTCGCACCGAACACCGTGTTATTGACCCTTCGACACGCTCGAATTAGACTAACTAGCGAATCAGAAGACTCCCTGCTTGATGAATTAAACCAAACATCTAAATCATCAAAAAATATTGAATAAGAATTTTTATTATCTCGCTCAGCGACTGAGCTTAGAGCCGCCACTATAACCTCTTCCAAATGTGGAAGAAGCTTATCAAAACTTGCTCTTTCAGATTTAATCTCCAAACTTCGATTCATCTTTAGCCGGAAAAATCTTTTAAACTGCTCAATGCTAACATCAAAGCCATGCTTTTCGACAAGACCTTTTATTTCAAAGTCTTTAATATTTATATAACCTGAGTTTTTATTCAGAAATTGCCTCAACAATTCATAACTTTTATCCTCTTGAATTGCGGCATTATTACTGAACATCTTTAGTATATTTGTGTATATCAGCCACAAAAAAAAGCTTTCACTATCAACTGAGCTCTCTTTGCCCGCTACTGACTGAATTGCCTTCTCTATTTGAAATTCACTCGCCCTAATAAACTGACTGAATAGATTTGGCGTAGATTTTGATTTAGCGCTAACAAACTCTGCAAAAGCACTTTTCCCCGACCCTTTCCGACCTATAACAATAAACTGCTCGGTACTCAGCGCTGGCATTAGCTTATGATAATCTTCATACACATCAAGAATAGAAACACGAGATTGAATAGTGGATTCGGCTTCAGCTTCAGGAGATCCTAAGAAAACTGGCACGGAACGCTCAGACTTAAACAACTCACCAAAAACCATATAAAAATCCTTTTATAGTAATAACAATAGTTTTATTCTCTTTCACTTGGATCGCAAAAGCGCCGCGACCTAGCGATGCGTTTGAGAGAAAGTTTGCATCCATTTCAAAAAAAAATCTAATGATCTCGATGAGAACGTTTCTGGCGCTTACCTCCTTGGATCTAAAGCCATCGTTCGCTCAAGCTAGTCTTAGAGAGTGATCAACGCCAACGCATTCGCCATTTCCGTAGCATATATCGCCTTTTTCTTGAATTCTGCATGGTCTGCCGGGCTCACCACTGAACCAGCTAAGTGAGTATGCTCAGCCAATTGTTCGCTCAATTGTTTGATCAAGACGATCAAGTCGACCAACAATTGAAGAACGTTCAAATCTGTGGACCCCAGCCAACTCTTCGGCGCCTGATAACTCTGGCTAACGCCGGCAACACTACCGCGAGAGCCTTCAACTCTTTCCTGCATATTGCCACCCACCGTGGCCCTGTACTTTCGCCCGGCAACCACGTTCAGATCGCGCCCAGTCGCCTGTTGCAGGTCGCCTAACGCCGCCAGGCTCGCAGATCCGCCCGACAGCAGCTTCAACGCGCCCAGCGCCTCGATCTTTTTCACACCACCTACCGTCTCGGTCGAATGGTCGTCGACGGCCCGAGCGTGGCTCTGGAACTGCTCGCGGTTGTCCAGGGCTTCAACCTCACGTTCGATCGCTTGATCCCGGATCTTCCCATCGGTCTGGCGTAACCAGTTACCGTCCGCGTCGACGCGCTGCTGTGCCGTGCCGCTGTGCTGCCACACCTGGTCGCCTTTCGGCACCTTCGGCATGCTCAGACCGTGCGGCAGAATCGACTGAATGTAGGGTTTGTTCGGCAGGCCGTAGGCGAAGCACACCACAACGCGCGTGCCTTCCTCCGGAAAGGCATAAATGCCCATGTCCTCGCCCCCCGTAGGCAGCGGCAGCGGAACACCGGTAAGCGTCGGGATGGCTGGATCTGGCTCGTCATCGGCACCCAGGACTTCAATGTCGACCGCGTAGCGCGGACGGAAGTCGTCGCAGATCCCAGCATCTGCCGGCGCATCGGCGACGGCGATGACGCGGGCGAAGCGTGGTAGGTGGTAACCCCCAGTGAGTTCGGGGAACTGGCGCTCTACAGCGCGGCGGATTGCGTCTTCCATCGGATGGCCATCTGGTCATTGGCGAGTGCCACACTGGTGACACGTTCGCCGGCGTTGATCGTTGCACCCGGTCGCAGGCCAGGAAGGGCCGCCACCATTGCGCTCTGGTTGCCCTGGTAGCCGTCAAACAGCTCCGTGGGGATCTGCAGCGCCGCCCGGGCGCCAAAAAAACTGTCGGCCCAGCTGCCGGCGAACACTTCGCCGTTGCCCAGCTGGTGCCAGGTGAAGTCGGGAATACTGAACACTCGGCCCAGGCTGTCCATGGCCTGGTAGCCGGCAGCAAGGCTGTAGAAGTACGGCGCCTTCACGCCAGCGTAAGGCTGATCGGGAACACGAAAACGCAGGCCCGTCTGCTCGCTGATCGCAGCCAGTACGGCGCGCAGATCGACGTGACGCAGGTTCAACGGCAGCGGGTTGGCCAGCACAGCAGCCAGCTCACGGCAGAACAGCACCTGCTTTTTGGCATTGGCGGCGGTGCAACGCTCGACGTAGCCGATGAAGTGGCGCTGCAGCGTGCGGTCGTTGTAGCCGATATCCAGCGTCACCAACCCTTTCAGCGGCTCAGCAGACTGAACGGTGAAGTTCGCCCGCCCTGGACTGGTGGCGTCCAGCCGAACGTCTTCCTTGACCAAGCGAACAGGCGCGCCATTGATCGACAGAACCTTGTGCAGTTTCACGTCTGCTCACTCCCCAGCCACTTATCCACGCGGCCCAACACCTTTTCAAAGCCGCTCAGTTCCGGGTTGTCACTCGAACCTGAGCCGCCCCCACCTTCGCCCACCGCACTGCCCGGGGCGCCCTGGGCGTCGACCTTGTTGCCGGCGCGTCGACCCTCGACCTTTTCCGGGTTCGATTCGCGCTCGCTGAGGGTGAATTGCACCAGCCAGGCTTTCAGGTTGTCCGCCTCTCGGGCGCTGACGCCTTCGGAGAACTCCACCTGGCGCACGCCGAAGGCCTCGGCGGTGTCGTTCACGACGCGGTACAGATGCAACTCCCCACCGCTCGCCGTGGCTTCGGCCAGGCGCATCAGATCAGTCAGTTGCACCCGATCTACAAACGGGATCATCAGCGAAACGGCCAGCATCTTGGGCTTGAAGCCCTTGTGGGCCTTGTCGGTGTTGCTGGTCTGCCCCGACATGTCGCCGCTTTCGATGCGCAGATTGCCGGTGACCTTGAGGTTTTTCCCCAGGACTTTTTGCCCGTCGAGTAAAAGCGTCATAGGCCCACCAGTTCCTGTACAAAACTCAGACCTTCCTTGGTGCCGACCAACAGCATTCCCGCGCACTGCACCCACTCATGCCCAGGGGCATCGCCGCTCAGCAGCTCCTGGCGCAGCTCGCTGCAGTTGCCCGGGCCAATCAAGCGCGCCCGTATGCTGACGTCGGGGTTCCCCCCAGCCAGCAGGTTTTTCAGCTCAGCCAATTGTTGATCCCGTCCCTGTTGCTGTGCCGCCTTGCGGGCGGCCAGCGCAGCCAGATCGCCTAACGGCGAACTGTCGGCGGCGTAGCCCTCCAGCACAGCCAATTGGCCGGCCATCGATTGCTTGGCAGCCTTGACCACCGTGCAGCGCTCTAGGGGCAGTCCTTGCCAGCGCGGCAGCGGGCCGGCGCTGGGGATCTCCCACTTGTCGCTTTCCAATTTCATCAGGTGCTGGGCGCGCCGCTCCGTGCGCACCAGGTCGGGAATCGGTAGCAATGCATTGAACCGCGACAGGCCACTGGCCAACTGTTCCAGGCGCGTGCCCAGGAACAGTATCGACAGCGCGTATTGCGGCCCCGCCGGACGCCCGGAGTCGGTCGCGTCTTCCAACTTTCTGGCCAGGTGTTCCAGGACGTTCGGCGCAGATAGGAAACGCTGGTAGTCCGTGCCCTGGCCGATGCCGCTCTGGAATGGCGTCACCACCAGACACGCCGGCACTTGGCCCAACTGCTCGACCAATGCCGCCCGGCCCGCTGCGATCGCGCCCTTGGCGGCATCACCGACCGGGCCCGGGTTGGTGATGGCCAATCCGTTCAGGCCGGCCAGGCGCTGGGCGGTGCTGGCCAGCTCGCCGCCGGCCAGATCCTTGGCCGCCGACAGCTTGCCCATCCATTGCGTGGCCTGTTCCGGCCAGCGCATTGTCACCGGTGCCCAGGTCATGCCGGAGGCGTCCAGGTGATGGCCTTCATTGCCTTGAGGTCTTTGTCTTTCAGCGCGCCGGCTACTGCCTGACGCAGCGCCTCGGCCTGTTGCTGCGCCGCCTGCCGAAACCGCACCAGGTCATGACTGACCTTCTGCAACTGGGCGATAGTGTGAGGCCGGAAAGCCAGCACCTGGTCGACGCCGGTACACGGGTAAACGTCATCGAGTCCCAGCAACACCTGGGCGTTCAGGTTAACCTGGTCATCGATGGCGCTGCTGTAGCGGTGCACGTCGCCCAGGGCGCTGGAGTTGAATCCGCCGGCGACGTACTCGGCGCAGTCGGCCCCGATCATCTGCAGCTTTTTGTCCCGCAGCGCAGCCAGCACGGCATCAATGTCATCGACCCATCCGCCGTTCTTCCAGATCTGATTCGGCCCAGGCTTATTCATGGTGTGCCCCGCCGGCACCGGTTCGAAACCTTCGAGCGTGCGCGGTTCGCCGGTCGCAGTGTCGTACACCACGACGCCGCCGAAGTAGTCCACAAGCTGCCAGGCTTTTCCGTTCCACCACGCGGCCTTGTGTTCGGGAGTCGGCGGCGGTGCTATCTCCACGCAACCGCCTGGGATCATGTACACCCCCGGTTCCAGCGGGGATTCGTCAGCCTTCACTGCACCAACAAGGATGCCCAGGTGGTTGGTCTGATAGACAAGTTTCTCAGTCATGCTCGATCTCAATACTTGATGCAGTAGAAAAGGGCCAAGTTCCTAGGCCGGGTTTCAGTGCCGCCGGCGGCGGCGACGGTGACGCCGTGGGTGTGCGCGCCGCCCCCGCCTACGCCGACGTTGTGCGCGTGGTGGCCGGCGGCATCCATTCCGATGTTGTGTGCGTGCGCGCCCGCCCAGGACGTTTCGTGTGCGCCACCCGATTGTTGTACCGAGTTGAGGCCACCAGCACCTTGGCCAATACCCGGCGAGCTGGCCGCCGAGTGATTGTGTGCGCCCTGAGCGTCAGTCCAGGTTCGGTGAACGTGGTTGCCCTGGGCGTCCGTCCAGGCGGCGTGAAGGTGGTCACCCACCGCAGCAGCAGAGGCGGTGTGCGCGTGGGAATGGATCATCATGTCCTGATAGACACCGAACGCCCGACCAGGATCGAGGCCGCGCCCGTCGTCCCAGCCGCGAGGGAACAGGCCGCGCATATCGGGCAAGTTGAACGTGGTTGTTCCGTCACCGGCGCCGTAGTGCGTACCTAACCATCCAAACAGCCGCGGATAGGCCGTGCGCGACACCGCCGCACCGTTGCATTTCAACCATCCCGGCGGGGCAGCAGTCATTGCAAACGCTGCCACCATGCCGGTCATCGAGTCGTCGACCTGCTTCTGCAGCTTGTTCAACGCTGCTGTAGACGCAATGATCTTGCTGCTGTTGGTAGCGGGATCGTCGCTGATGGCGTTGGGCACGTTTTCCAGCTCGACGTCTTCTTTTGTCGTACCACGCGCACGAAGATTCGCGTAATCGCCATTGCGCGCCGCGAAATGCTGCATAAGCGCCCCGGCGATCGGCTCCGCTGGACGAGCATCGTAGATTTCTGTCGCAGAGGCGAAATAGACGATCGGCACACAGTAGTGACGGATACCTGCCGCGTCGGTGTAATCACCCTTTTCTCCATAGACGACCTTCCACGTCGCCACCCGATCGTTCAACTGCCGTTCCAGGCACACGTCGAGGGTGATAGTTCCAACGGGAATAACACCAGTGAATGGCCAGGGCTTCGACATGAACACCCGTATGCCTTCGATGTACGCCGTGCCGGCATTCAACTGGAACCCGTTTTCACTTTTCCCGAATGCCAGCGAGTTACCGAAGAAACAGGCTCGACCGTAAATTTCACGATTGCTCAGTCGCTCGCGCTCATCGATCCCGGCCAGGCGCACGGTAAAGTCGTGCTGCCAGGTGCTGGCATCGATCTTTACGCCGGTCAGCGCCTGGGCGCCGTCGAAGGCCACCAGAAAATTGCGGGTGACGTTGTTGCCGATCTGCAGCGGCGGGATGTTCTTGCGCTTTTGCTGCAGCGGCACGTAGGACACCGCGAACAGCAGGCCGTCTTCATCTTCAAGGCCGACCCAGTTGAAGTCCCAGTCGCCAATGTCGGAACCCAGTTGAGCGCTGTATACCACCTGGTTCGGGTTCACAAAGCCGGCGTTTTCCTTGGGAATCTCGTAGGTCTGCACGATCTGCCCTGCCGGGGGCTTGCCGGCGGCACGATCCACCGGGGCCTCGGTGTTCAACCCGGGCACGTTGGCAAAGACAAATTTCGTGATGACCAGGGGCTTTTTCTGGCTTTGTTTCAGGGCGATCTGGCCTTCACCGGCCAACGTAATACTGGCGCTCACAGTGCGCTCCTACAGGCTGGCGACCAGCGTTTGCTGGTCGTCGTTGAAATCGATAAGGCTCACTTGAAGGCCCACGGGGGTGATGGTCACGAAGTCGTAGCGCCGGCACGTCCGACCGTATTGCTGGATCAGCACGCGCAGCAGTTCGGGATTGAGCGACAGCTGCGCGTTGCTAAACTTCAGCAGCACCACGTCCCAATCGCGGTCGGGCTGGCGTTCCTCGATCTCGACATAGCCGACGCCCAGACGCTCGAAAATGCGTTTCATGCCGGCGGTGCTGCCGGCGTCGACCGAGTTGATGAAGGCGAATTTCACCCGCAAGCGGAACAGCGATTCCGGCTCGCCGGTGAAGCGCGTCACGTCGCGCTGCCAGGCCCACAGTTCAAGGATGCTCAGGTGGCAGGTGTCGGGATCGATCTGCGAGTAAGGCCAGCGCAGCCAGCCAGTGACGGATTCCCACCAGGACTGTGCGGCAGCGGTCAATTTCGACAGCTCGGTGCCGGCGAGCCAGAACGGCAATTTGAGCTTTATCACTTGATGTTCACCGTCAGATTTTCCAGCCGGGGAATCGACAGGCCGCTGACGATGTCGACCACGGGCGTGAATTTCACCGCCTCGATGCCGGGAAACTGTCGGTGCAGTTCTTCGGTCAGGCGACTGGTGCTAAATCTCGATTGCGGGTAAGTCAGCGTCGGCTGGTAGTCGCGAGGCGTGCTTTCGCGAAACGCGGCGCGCACAAACAGTTCAATTTCGTGCTTGAGGTCGGCGATCTGCGCCGGCGTCTGGTTGGCGAAAGGCCAGACGTTTACCAGGATATTGACCAGCGTTTCAGGCATGACCATGGCCAGCAAGTCGTCGCCGTGGCCGTGGTTTCCCTGGTCACGGATATGCGCGTTGATTTGCTCCAGGTACGTCGCCGCCGGCACACCTGCATCAAACAGGATGTAGGCGTTAGCGCTGCCGGGGCCACGCGGGGCGCCGTGTTCGAAGTACACGCCGTCAGGGCGCACGCCGGGAAAGGCGGAAATCATGGCGCGATAGACCGCGTCAGTGTGCCACTGGTTGACCGCCGAAAACTGGTTGCGCACGCGCAGGCGCAGCTGCTCGTTGGGTTCCGGATCGGCGCCTGGTGAATCCAGCCACCCGTCTTTGTTGACCACCTGCACGATGCCAGGGATCGGCGCCGGCAGGATCGCGTAATAACCCGGCGCCAGGTTAAAACCACTGCCGGCTTTGATCGCCTCGACAGGAACGTCCAGCTGCAGCTGGCCCTGCTGGAACGTCGCCGGCGCCGTCGTGACCAGTTTGTAGACGTTGCCGTTGATCGCGGCAGACTGCACCACGATGCCCTTTTCCAGCTCCAGCACACCGTCCGGAATGGCCCGGGTAAACAGCAATTTTCCTTTCGCTTTGGTCGCGCCTTTGCGCTCGACGTTGACCGCCCAGGCGAGCGTGTCCAGCCAGGCATCGACCGCCGTTTTCACGAAGAAATTGGGCAGCACGGTCAAGCACAGGAAGTCCAACAACCACAACACTGGCTTGGTGACTAGCGCGGTCATCACCCGCCAGAACGGCGAATAACTACTGGTGTTGGCGACTTTCGCGCCCTGGGCTTCCACCTCTTTTTCCCAAGCAGCCTTCAAGCCTGCTTCGGTGGTCGGGATGCCAGTATCGGCAATCACCTTTTTGAAATCGACGCTCACAGACTTACCTCGATCGATCCGAATTTGATGGTTTTGGCGGTCACCAGGTACACGCCTGGCGCCTGCTCGGTGATGCGTGCCGTACCCGGCACCAGGCGCACGTCGTCTTCCACCAGCAGTTCCATCTGCTGGACGCAATCGCGCTGACGCAGGCGGTCGCGCTCGGCCACCAGCGTGACCAGCAGGCCGCTGTCGCGGATCATGTGCGCGATGTCCTGGGCGATGCAGGCGCGGTCATCGATCAGCCTGGGCTGGTTGGATGGATCGAGCGCCAGGTCGTTGTCGACGATCAGCAAATCCACGTATTCGCTCATCCACCCACCGCCATCGCGACCATGTTTTCCATCTCCAGCGGCGTCATCTGCTTGCCGGTGTGGATGTTCACGTTTTCCACATGCGTGCCCTTGTTCTGGCTGCTGTTGTTGTTCTGGATGCTGGTCAGCAGGCCACCCGGCGGCACTGCAGACGGGCGTGCCGGCGACAGGCTGGGAATGGCCGCATTGATGGTCTGTTGGGCTTTCTGCGCGGCGTTGGCGGTGTCTGAAGCGCTGGCAGCAGCGTCGACGCCTGGCACTTCGGGCATACCGCCGAAACGCGCCTCGATGTTCACGCCCGGGATGCTGTTCAGCAGCTCGATCACGCCGTTTACGGCTTTGGTGAAAATACCGACGATGCTGTCCCACGCGGCCTTGGCCATGCCCGACCAGCCGCCCATCGAATCGAACCAGTCGGACAGCTTCTGGAACGTCTCCGCAACGATCCGGAACGCGGCGGTATTCATCAGGGCCGTCGTCCATTCATCCCAGTAGAAGACGGCTGCAGCGATCGCCGCGACCAGGGCAACGATCCCGACCACGATCCACACCACCGGGTTGGCCAGCAGCGCCGCGTTAACCAACCAGATCGCGCCCTGCCACAGCAACATGGCGCCACGAATGACCGCCAGAACGGCGCTCAGCGTGTGAATCACCACGACGTAAGCGAGGATCGCCAGTTTCTGCAGGATGAACATCGCGACCGTGCGCAGGCCCATCGCCTGGAACAGTTTCCAGACGGTGAGCATGCCCAGCCACGTCATCCGCGCGATGCCCACCACCATGGTCAAGGCAGACATGGCGGCGACGATGCCCATGATCGACAGCGCAGTGATGCCGACCACGCGGGTGATGTTGGGGAACAGCTGCGACCAGCGCACCAGCGTTTTGCCAATGTCGACCATATTGGCCATGAACGGCGACAGCACCGGGATCAGCACCTGGCCGAACACCACGCGCATGACTTCGACCAGGGACGCCCACTGCTGCCACGGATCGACCATGGCCCGCGCCATCTGCTCGGCGTTCTCCAATCCGCGCACCTTGCCCAGCTGCTCGATGCCGTTGCGCAGCCGATCGGTATCCTTGGCCAGCGCGCCGATCACCTGGGCGCCTTCGCCGCCGAAGGCCTCCATCAGCTTGGCACCCGCCGACGCACTGGTCAGGTCACCGAACTTGCCTTGGAGCTTGTCCAGGATGGTCATCATCGGCAGCATTTTTCCCTGCTGGTCGGTGAACTTCATGCCGAGCTTTTCCGAGGCGGCGCCGATGTTCTCGAAAAACGCCTTGTAGCGTCCGCCGGCGTCGCCGCCCTCCATGGTGCTGCTCAGCGTGCCGATCACCGCCATCTGTTCAGCCAGGTCGACGCCGGACGTCGTGGCGATCGCCCCGGCTTCCTTGAAGGCGTCTTTCATGGCCGCGCCGCTGGTGCGGAACAGCTGCACCGCCAGCGCCGTCTGGCCGCCGAGCTTTTCGACCCACGCGCCCTTCCCCATCGCATCGGCTTGGGACTTCTGCAGGTTGTAGAGCGTACCGACGTATTCGCCCATCGTTTCGGCGTCGGATTTGGTGGCCTTGGCCAACAGGTTGCTGGTGTTGGTGAACGTGGCCAGTTGGTTGCCGGCAAGCCCCTTGATGGCGCCTTCGATCAGGTACGCCGACGCCACGAAGTCCTTGGCGTTCTCTCCGTAGTTCACGGCGAATTCCAGCGACTTGGCATTGAGCGCCGACAGCGCGTCCTCGGCCACGCCCAGCGAACGCACGTCGCCCAGGGCACGGTTGACCTCTAGCGCCGGTTCCATGGATTCACGAATGGCGACCACGCCTGCCGTCAGCCCGCCCAAGCCCAGGCCGATCGTCTTGATGTGCTTTTCGCTCTGGTCGGCAAGCTCGGAAAAGCCCATTTTCACCTTGCCCAGGGGCGCGGTGACCTTATCGGTCAGGCTCAGGATGAAAGCCAGGCTGGCGCTACGGTCTGCCAATGTCGTTACCCGTTCAGCGCAAGGGCGATGCCGCTAGCCACGGCAAACTCCATGCGTCTCCAGTGTTCGTCCTCCAGCCACTTGGCCGTGCCCATCGCCTCGGGCGTGGGTTCGGCACCAGGTAGCCAGCGGTTCGTCAGGGCCATCAGCTGGCCCAGGCCGTTTTCACTCAGGCGCTCAGCGTGCTCGAGCGCTTTTTTACGACCACCTCAACGTTCGGGCCGTACTCCTCGAGGAGCGCACCGGCCAGTTGCATCACCATCACCGGATTACCCAGCAGCGGTTTCAGCGTGGCTTTTTCTTCCTGCTTGACGGTGTTCATCAGCAGGTTGTGGCCCGGGGCGACCTTGTTGGTTTGGGTCAGCGCGTTGAAGTACTTGGTCACGTCCGCCGGGGTCAGGCTGAAGGTGAATTCGTTTTCGCCGACTTCCAGGGTGATTTCTGCGTTTTGTTCGTTCATTGGATGACTCACTTGTTGAGGTTGGGTAAAGGGTTGGCCTGGGGCGCCGGCGATCGCCGGCAAACGCCCATGGCGTATTGCTGCAGTCCGACGATCATTTGCCTGCTTTGGGCGAGTTGATCTCGGAGGGTGAAATAATCCTGTCGAGCGTCTGCTGCGAGTTCGGCGCGTCCTGCATCAGCCACGCGGGCGGCGCCGGCGGTGGCGGACACAGATCCGGAGGCGGGACAGGTGGCGCTGACGTACAGCCGACCAGTGCCATCATCAACAGCGCGGCGCAGGCGTTCGTTTTCATTGCGTGCATCGGTCAATTCCTTGGTGTTTCGTTGGTCGATCGCGTCCCGCTCGGCGAGCATTTCGCCGCTGATGCGCGCCGCTTCGCGCAGGCCGCTGGCCTCCGATAGCGCGCTGTCCCGCTCGCGCCTGGCTTCGTCGCGCTGGCCTTCAAGTACGTCAAAACCGATCCAGGCAACCAGGCACAGCACGACCAGGAATAAGGCTTCGCGCAGCATCAATAGCCCTCCGCACACAGCCGGGATTCGGCCAGCCGGCGGTTGTGCAGACCCGGCACAAAGCGCTTCTGGCCTTTGGCGTCAGTCACAAAGGCCCATACCGGCGTCTTCCCGTCCGGAGCCCATGCCAGGGCTTTGCAGCCCTCGGCGATGCGACCGGCGTTGATAAGCGCGACCGCTCGACTGGCGCAGGTGCTGGTCACGCCGAAGTTGTGGCCATGACTGGTGAGTGCGTCGAACGTGTTCTGGCCCACGTTTGGATTGGTGATGCACTCAGCCAGCTGCAGCTGCGTTTTGCGGATCACCAGCTGCTCCACCTCGGCGCACTTGGCGGGCGACCAGTAGTCGCCGACGACGACCGGGTACGGGCTTGTAAACCGGGTGATGCCTTTGCAAACCGTGGGCAGTCCGCCGGCGAGCTTGTCCGCGTAAACGGTGTTCTGGCCGTTGCCTTCCCAGGTGCCCAGGAAGATCACCAATGGGGTGCTGGCCAGCGCGATCGCGCCGGCCATGATCCTGCCGCGCAGGCTCATGGGAACCACACGCGCAGCAGTGCCGGCACGACCATCTGCAGCACGGCGCCAACCAACGTCAGAATCGTGAGCAAGCGCCCGACCTTGGAGCCGATCACGTTGACCGCCAGGGTCAACGCCTGCTGCCCCTTGTTCAGTTCTTTGAGCTGGCCAGTCATGTTTTCGAACTGCTGCTCAAGCTTGGTCACGCGAGTCGGCACGGTGTCGTGACGACCCTCAAACTCGTTCATGCGGTGCTCGATCACGGCGAGTTGGCGCTCCAGCGTTCCCAGACGCGAAGTTTCAGTGGTCATCGGCGTTTACCCTTCTCGACGTCCGTCTGGCACGGGACGCACCGGGTTATGCCGCCGTGCGCCTGGCGCGCCGGCGGGATTGGTTTGTCGCAGTCCTGGCAATGGGTCAGGCTTGGCCCGACCGGCACAGGCTTGCTCAGCTGAGCCTTGATCGCCTGGTCACGTTGGCGTTGCTCCAGCTCCTGGGCACGGTCGAACCAGTCCACCATTAGCGCAGCCCCTCGATCTCGGTTGCAGCCAGGTACGGCACGCCGTTGATGTGGATGAAATCCGGGCTGGTCACGTCGAACGGAACCTTGTGTTTGCTCTTCTCGCCGCCCTTCGGATCGATCGCCAGCAGGCTGGACAGCTTCACCTTGCAGCCGAAGGCTTCCACCCGCAGTTCCTCGTCTTCGCCGGCCTTGGCGAAGAACACCGCATCGAACGGTTTGAGGCCTCGGAAGCTGCCCGCTGAGCGCGCCGCGTCGATCAGCAGATTGAAGTTGGTGGTATCCAGCTCGAATTCGCCGGCAGCGGCCACGTCACCGTCCACGGTGCCGTCTGGCACGCCCCGGGTTTGGGCCACTGCCGAGTTGTCGGTGATATCCAAAGTGCAGCTTTCGACGTGCAGCGCGATATCGCCCAGGCTCACGTCAAAGTTTTTGCCGCCAATCTTCGCCATGGGGCATTACTCCGTTTGGTCAGTGGAAAGATCCAGGGCGATGTTCGCCGTGAGGTCTTTCGGGCAGTTGTGGGGTTTGAGCTTGATGTAGGCCGCGACCTTGGTTTTGGTCAGCCAAGTCAGCACCAGGTCGCCGTCCTTCGGCGGCTCGATGTCGCCGGGGAACACCTGACCCGCGAACGTGGTGGACTTGGCCATGGCGCGCAGCGGCGCCATCAACTGGTTGGTGTTGACGGCCATGCTGTTTGGGGTGTTGTTCAAGCGGCGATCGGCGACGCGGCGAATCAGCAGCGGGCGAATCTGGCGAGCGGCCTTGTCGGTGATGCGCAGGTATTCCACGACCTGAAAGTCGCTGCCGGCGGTGTCCAGCATGTTGCCGTCACCCCAGTACACGCCCGGGTAGTCGGGATAGGTCTGCGAAACCGAATAGCGCGCCCGATCCAGCTCGCTGCGCACCGCCGAGGTCAGGGGGACTTTTTCGCCATCGATCGGAACAGGGCCGAGGCCCAGCACGGCACCGGTGGCCACACGCATGGGGCTGTCAGCGATGCTCACAGAAGCGTTGGCCAAGCGCCCGGCCAGCACGCCCAGGTCATTGCCATGCAGTTGCGGCACGACCAGCACACGCGGCGCCGCCAGATTGGCCAGCAGCCCTTTGCGCTCGCTGACGTACTGCGCCCAGGTCTGTTCGGCGGTGATGCCAGGCACGGACGCCATAACGAACACACGGCGCCCGTAGGTGTTGTTCAGGGCGATCGCCGCGTCATGCATGGCCGACAATTCAGCGGCAGTGGTGACCGGGTTGGTAATCACCACGGCTTCGACGGAGTAGCCCTGTTGCTGGGCCTTTTCCAATGCGCTGGCCCAATCGCCCTCGGCGCCGATCGGAGCCGCCACGCACGCCCAGCGTTGGCCACCATTGAGCTGGGCGGCGGTGATTTGGGTTTTCAGGTCGCTTGCCGGGACGCCCAGTTGGACGTCCAGGTCGCTGTCCATGTTCAGCGGCAGGATCTGCCCGACGTTCTTGCCGGCTGGGCCGATGAAAAGAAAGTAACGCTCAATCTCGCTCACTGGCCCCTGGCCCAGATTGAGATTGTCGACGGTGACTTGACCGAGTGCCATGCAGTGCCTCGTTAGCGGGGTGAATTAAGGATTTGTTGCAACACCTGGTTAATCAGCAGATTGGTGTCGCGATCGGAGTTAACGCCGATGAACTGGCGCTTCGGCAGGGTGATTTCCCAGCTCTGCGCGCCCGAAGACTCGCTGCGCTGGTCGTCCAGGATGCGGATCAGCAAGCCCGCCTTGGCGTAGTTCACATGCTCCTGAATCCACGCCACCGACGGCCTGGTCAGGCTCTTTTTGCCAGCCTGGCGCACGCGAAAACCCAGCCGACGCAGGCGCTTGGCTTGCTTTTCGGTGGCCGCAAGTCCCGGCGGGGTCTTGTTCCAGCGGCGCATCTGCGCAGCGGTGCGGCGTTCACTGACACCGTTGTGTTGCTGGGCGGCGACCCATCGGGTCAGGGCGTTTTTCCAGCCCAGTTCCGCTTCATCAGCGGTCAGTCGAGTGACTACCATCAGCTTGGCCAGGCCGGCTTCCATCTTCTTTTTGCCCTTGCCGTCGCCCTGGCGCGGAGCGAACGCCGAGCCGTCAAGGTTCTGCTGGGCACGCTGACGTTTGCGGCTCATCGTCCGCACGCGCTTGGTCACCTGGTTCAGCAAACGCCGACGCAACTGGGGCGGCAGAGCCAGCAAGGCCAGTTGCTCACGCACGCCCAGCCGTCCGCGTACATCGAGTTCGAACGTGCTACGCCCCGCCACTGGTGGCCACCTCGCCGCGCTCAGCGACCCACAGGTCAAACGGGATGAACGCCCAAGTCTTGCCGAAGGCCTGAATCTCGCCGTCCGGGTCTTCGGAGAGATACTGCGGCTCGACGAATTCCAGCGTGACTTCCACGTCGAACAGATCGCTGTCCAGGGGCTCAACGGCGAATTCCGGCGCCGGCAGTTCGTAGTGATCGCGGTCGGCGTCGTGGGTTTCCAGCCAACTGCCCACCAAGGCCATCATGCGCGCCGGATTGGCGGCGAAACGCTCCAGGACAATCACGGCGCGATAGTGCATGTCGGCAAAGTGCATGCCGTCGGCGTCGGGCTTCCAGATCAGCGACAGCTTGACCTGCTCCGTCCAGCTGTCGAGCTGTTCAGGCTCGACCAAGCGGCGTTCCAGTAGGTAGGCGGTCAACGCCTGCAGCTTGGTCATAGCAGTGACGCCGTAATGCGGCCACGGCCCTGCAGGGCGCGCACAGCCTGCTGACTGAATGCCAGAAACGTGTCTTCACGCTCCGGCGCTTCCTTGCCGGTGTTCTCGGCGCTCTCGCGACGTGTCACGGTGGCGAACTGCTGCAGGGCGCTGGCCTTGGCGCGGCAATATACGGCGCGCTTGTACAGCTTGGCCTTGAACGCTCGTTCAGGCAGCAGCATCGGATCGGCTGTTTCCACGGCGGCAATGCCCGCCGCAAGCCAACTGGTTTTGAGCTTGGCCAGATCGGTATTGATCTCAGCCATCGCGATAAACAAGGCGTCGCTCAGCAGGTCGCTCAGGAACTCCGCCGGCAGGCGATAGCCCTTCTGGAACTCGGCCACGGAGAGGTTCGGCCAGAAACCGTCGTTCTCAATTGCCTGTTCCACAAAGGTGGTGGGTTTCCCGGAAAAGCTCATTGCTGACCGCTCGAATTAGGGCGGGGAGACTGTTTTTCGTGAGGCTGTCCATAAATGGCAGACACACGTCCACAGTTCCCCGCTGGGGGGGTAGTCGGTTATTGGGCGCCGGTGACAGCGGGTGCTTGTTTGGCGATTGCCTTGCGGCACTTCGCAATGCGCGTTTCATTGCCGGCTTTGGCGTACAGCTCAGTGGAGCGCTCCAGATGCGTAAGCGCTGTTTCCCACTGCTCGGCCTCCATAGCGCGCATACCGATCAACTTGTGGTACTTGCTCGGGATCTGCTCGATCAGATCCCATTCACCGTCGACACGCGGCAGCAGGTTGGACAGATAAGGCTCCGGGCTGCGCTGGGCGTTGTATTCGCCGTAGGCCCAGTCGATCACCGCGTCTGCAACGAAGGTCTGCACGTCGCGCCGTTTGAAGCGCTCCGGCATCTGCTGGCCCTGCTCGATCGCAAAGCCCGCCAGCACCAGACCGTCTTCGAACTGCTCGGTGTCGAACAGCCAGACCATCACCTGCACCAGGACGGGGTTCGGCATCACCAGGCCCGAGTCCATGTAGCGCTGAATGAAGTCCTGGTACTTGGGCAACAGTTCCTCACGCTTGAGCGCCTGGCGTCCGGCCAGCCCCTTGATCGCGCTCAGGCGCTCCAGGTCTTGAGCCATTGCCGCCTCCTGCAGCAGCAGATGCTTTTTCGCGTTGGCTGGGCTGCTCAGGGCTTCCGTTGGCGAATACGCCAGCGGTGCCGCTGCAGCAGCGATCACTGCAGCGGTTCCCTGAGCCAAAATGCGGCGTTTGTGGGCAAGGGCCAGGCTCACTTCACCAGCTCCACGTTCTCAGTCAGCGCGATTTTTTCCAGTTGCTCGATCACGTAGCCCTCGTTGCGGCTGTTGTAATCCTCGACGCGGGAGCGTTTCGGGTTGTCCACGGTTTGCTTGCGCCAGCTGGAGTCCTGGAAGTAAATCGACAGGTTGTCCCAGCTGGTGACCAGCACAGCGTTGACCGGGAAGAACGGCAAGCTGAAGCTCGGCAAACCGCCGTAGGTGGCGATCACCTGGGCATCTTCGATGCGCTCTTTCTCGGTCGGGGTGTCGCCCTGCTTGGCGTACAGCTTGGCTTTGTCAGCGGCCAACAGGTCGGAACCGATGATCGCCACCAGGTCGCCGGCATCGCGCAGACGCTCGTCCACCATTTGCTTGGTGTCATGCACCAGGGCGTCGAGGTTTTCGTAATCGCCCCCCGGCCCCAGGGTGACCTTGCCGGGTGTCTTGCCTTCCTTGAGTACCTGCTGCGGCGCCTGCTCGCGCAGCTGCTGCAGCCAGCCTTTGTTCACGTCCTGCAGCATTGGAAAGGCTTCGATGTCGGTCTGAGCAGCCGCTTTTTCACCATGGAAGCCGACCATGATGCGATCCAGAGCGATCTGTTTCTGCACGGCAGCCGAGTAGCGTTGATGGAAGTCCGGGAACTTGGCCCAGGCATCAATTTTCGCGTAAGGCAGGCCCACGTCCGACTCGGTCGACGACAGCTCGTAGGTGCTGTTGTCCAGCGCCGAAGCATCTTTCGCCACGCGATCGGAGGTCTTGGTGTTGGTGCGGCCAGTCACCGGGCCAGACACGCCAATAAACACCTTCTCGCCCTTGATCTCGGTCACTGGAATGACGTTGATGCGCTGCAAGAAGTCCGATTTGGCGGTGATGGCGTCGTTCAGCTCCTGGGCGATCGACGGTTCAACGGAGAACATCTTGCTGGCCAGCTCGACACCGTAGGTCTCGGCGATCGCCAGCTGCATTTCGGCGTACATCTTGGCGCCGTAGGCGCTCAGGGAACGGGCCATGTCAGAGCACCCGCACTTTGGATTTGTCGGTGGCGCCGGTGGTGCGCGGCAATTGGCGACCGGCTGGGGTGTTCTTCAGCTCGGTGAATTGCTTCTGCAGACTGGTCAGCGCGGCCAGCACAGCCTTGTTGCCGCCGCCATTGCGCTTGAATTCGCGGTCCTCTTCGGCAGTGGTGACGATCTCGTCTACTGCAGCGCTGACGTCATCGATCGGGGCCTGATCGGGTTCCGGCGCATCTTCGGCTGCAGGCTCGATGACGGCCTGAATGCCGGCAGCGACGACCAGCAGCTGGGCCAGCAGGGCTTTCAAAGCCGTTGCGGTAGCTTCATCCATTGGGGGTTTGCTCTCGGTTGGGGTTTGCGGAGTGGTTTCGGTGGGCGTGTCTTCAATGCCGAAACGCTTGAACAGGCGGGTAAACATGGCGGCCAGGCGCCCGATCTCGCCCTGCGGCTCGGTTTCGCGCAGGGGGCCGAGTTCTTGTGAGGCGGCGTAGTACGCGGCGCGACTGGTGCGATTGGAGAAGTACAGCTCTTGCGTGCCGAGGCTCGCCGGCGAATCAGTCACCGCCAGGCCCGTCAGATAGGCCTTGCCGCTGCCGGCGAAATTCGGGGTGATTTCAATGCTGCTGAACAGCTTCTGGCCCTGATCGTTGAGGTACAGAAGGCGATCGTTCGGTTTTAACTGCGCTTCCAGAGCAATGTGCCCCGGCTCCAGATCCTCACCCTCTTCCACCAGGCGCACGGCAAATACAGTGCCGTGCGAGCCTGGCCAGCGCTCGTGGTCGCACCAGATCACAGCGGTGTATTTCGCCGGTGTGTACGTCTCGGCGATGTCGCGCAGTTCCTGGGGAAGGATCTCGCGGCCATCGACGGTCGGGCCGCTGGTGGCAACACGTTTCCAGTAGGAGACAAGGGAACGGGGCATGGTCGGTGACTGCGCTCAATCGTTGAATGAGCCGCCACGATAGGGAGCCGAAATCCCCCAAACAAACGCTTTGCTTCGGCCCGATTCGTAGAAGAAAACTCTACGATCAGCGCCGCATTTCAGCCCGCGTTTCCGGCGTTTTCGCCGCATAGACTGCGGCCCATGAACTACCCGACCGAAGTCAAAGAAGCCGCAAAACGCCTCTACCTGCGCCGCTGTTCGGTGAAGGAAAT
Organism: Pseudomonas sp. B21-051; assembly: GCF_024748795.1. Lineage (NCBI taxonomy): Bacteria > Pseudomonadati > Pseudomonadota > Gammaproteobacteria > Pseudomonadales > Pseudomonadaceae > Pseudomonas > Pseudomonas sp. B21-051. The sequence goes on along the minus strand of NZ_CP087166.1, from coordinate 1,964,221 downwards.
CCAGGCGCATTTGAAGCTGCCCAACATCCGTATCGTCTATTACTGGATTCGCCAAGGCGGCTGGGACGAGATGCTGACGGACGAAGAACCGTTGAGCGCCGTCAACCGACGAATCACCCTGATTCTGGAGAAGATCGACCCGCTGACAAAAGCCGAACTGGATGAACTGGAGCGGCTGACAAGCCTGCTTGAGCGACTGAAAAAACTCGCGGCCAAACCTGCGCCGGCAGCGCCGTCAGATGGTCCGGACGAGCCTCGCGAACGCCAGCCAGGTCAACGTCGTGAGCGGGGCGAGAGCGGCGGCAAGAAGCGCGAAAAGAAGGCGAAGAACGACATCAGCGGCCTGACCGAAGTGGACTTTCTGGATAAGTTCATCTCGAAAATGTACGGCTACCAGAAAGAGCTGTTCGAGGCGAAACAGAACCCGCTGACCCGCCGTGTCCGGAACATCCTCAAAAGCCGTCAGGTCGGCCTGACCTATTACTTCGCCGGCGAAGCGTTCATGGACGCCGTGTTGAGCGGAGACAACCAGGTGTTTCTGTCAGCCAGCCGATCGCAGTCGGAAATTTTCCGCAGCTACATCATCCAGTTTGCCCAGCAGTGGTTCGGCATCGAGCTGACAGGTAACCCGATCACCCTGAGCAACGGCGCCGAGCTACGCTTTCTCAGCACCAACAGCAGCACCGCCCAGGGCTACCACGGCCACGTCTACGTCGACGAATACTTCTGGATTCGCGACTTCGAAAAGCTCAGCACCGTCGCCAGCGCCATGGGCACCCACAAGAAATGGCGCAAAACCTATTTCTCGACGCCCAGCGCCGTCTCGCACCAGGCGTATCCGTTCTGGTCGGGTGAAGAGTTTCGCAACAGCAAGCGCGGCAAGAAGGCCGGCGGCGTGTGGCCGAGCGAAGCGGCTTACACGCAGGGCGCGCTGTGCCCGGACGGCCAGTGGCGCAAGACGATCACCCTAGACGACGCGATCGCCGGCGGCTGCGATCTGTTCGACCTCGAGCAGCTGCAGCTGGAGTACGACGAAGACAAATTCCAACAGCTGTTCTACTGCAAGTTCATCGACAGCACACAAAGCGCGTTCAGCCTAAAGGATCTGGAGCGCTGTTATTCGGATCTGTCGTTGTGGGAGGACTACAACCCGGAGTTGGATCGTCCGTTCGGCAACAGTCCGGTCTGGTTGGGGTACGACCCGAGCCGCACCCGCGACGACGCCACCTGTGTGGTCATCGCGCCGCCGCTCGAACCTGGGGCGAAGTTCCGGATTCTGGAAAAGCACAGCTGGCGAGGCCATTCGTTCACCTACCAAGCCGCGCAGGTCAAGAAGCTGACTGAGCGCTTCAACGTGCAGCACATCGGCATCGATGTCACCGGCGTGGGCTACGGCGTGTTCGACCTGGTGCGCGACTTTTACGCCAAGGCGACCCCGATTCACTACAGCCTGGAAGCAAAAAACGCCTTGGTACTGAAAGCCCAGGACACGATCCAAGGCAGTCGCATCGAGTGGGACGCCGGCTGGACGGATATCGCCCAGGCATTCCTGACCATCAAGCGCGGCGCCACCAACAGCGGCCAGATCACCTACAGCGCATCCCGTACCGAAGCCACCGGTCATGCCGACATTGCCTGGGCGGTGATGCACGCCCTGTCCAACGAACCTTTGAACACCAACAAGCGGCGCCGTAGCCGCTACGTCACGAGTACCCATAGCAGCCATGGCCAACCGCAAACGCAGAAAGCACCACGTAGCCCAACCACAGCAACAGCCAATGCGCACGTTTACGTTCGGGGAGCCGGAGCAGGTGCTGTCCGGCAACATCGGCGAGTACGTGGGTGTGTTTCCCAGCGACGACGGCAAGATCTACAAACCGCCGGTGTCACGGGCAGGCCTGGCCAAGCTGTTGCGCGCCAACGCGCACCACGGCGCCATTCCGAAGTTCAAGCGCAACCTGTTGCTGCGTGAGTTCATCGCCTCGGCCGGCTGCAGTACGGAGACGATGGGCCGTGCCGGGCTGGACTACATGGTGTTCGGCGAAGCGTACTTCTACAACGACACCAACGCGTTCGGCCAGGTGCTGGAGCTGCAGCACCTGCCGGCGATCAACATGCGCGTGAAGGTCGACGGAGGCTTCGTGATGCTGCTGCCCGACAACAAGGAAATGGAGTTCGAGGCGCACGAAATCTCCCACGTCCTGGACTACGACGTGGAACAGAACATTTACGGGATTCCGGACTACCTGGGCGGCCTGCAGGCGTTGCTGCTGAATGAGGCCGCCACCCTCTTCCGCCGGCGCTACTACAGCAACGGCGCACACGCTGGCTACATCTTCTACACAAACGATCCCGACCTGACCGAAGAGGACGAAGACGAGCTGCGCGCCCAGATCAGCGCGAGCAAGGGCGTGGGCAACTTCCGATCGATGTTCGTCAACATCCCCAACGGCAAAGAGAACGCAATTCAGATCATTCCGGTGGGTGACTTCCAGGCGAAAGACGAGCTGGAGAAAGTGAAGAACATCACACGAAACGATGTCATCGCGGCCTGGCGGATGAACCCCGCACTGGCCGGCATCATCCCGGAAAATACCGGTGGTTTCGGCGACATCGAAAAGATCGACCGCGTGTACACCAGCAACGAGATTCGACCGATCTGTCAGTTGTTCAATCAGTTGAACGACCGGCTACGCGATGACAGGCGGTTTGGCTGGAAACCTGCTCCAGAAGCAGTGGATGTCACTGCATGAAATAGTAACCATAGCGGATGCCACTACAAAATATGGCAATATGGTGGCGATCAGCTGCCCCTGGGGAGGGACATATGCGAGTGACATGCAAGTGTGGAAACAAGGGATTAATCCGGGATAGCAAGCCGCAATCGCCAGATTTCGTGACGCTCTATTGCCAGTGCCTGGACGTCCAGTGCGGGCATACATGGGTGGCCCACTTGACGTTTTCCCACACGCTGAGTCCATCAGCGCAAACCTTCGACCGGTTGTTGTTTGATCGTCTTCGGGAAATGCCCAGGGCGAAACAGCGGGAGTTGTTCGAGCAGCTCGGGGCGCAGGCAGTTGCGTGACAGGTCAATCGCCGACACCGAAACGTCGGCGATCAAGACATCAGCTGTTGGCTGACTCTTCAGGATTGATGGCAAGAATTTCAGATAGCCGACGAAGCTGACCTTGCTCCTTTTCACTCAATGACCGGTATAGGCCAATGAGGCGGCGTTCCGCTTTGCTCAAGTTGTGCCATTCGAACTCGGCAAATCCCAAGCAAAGAGGTTCTTTTTTGATGCGATCCAACATGCTGACTACTCCATAAAGTGCATGGCTGAATCGGCATTGACGGGATGAGGACCGACTTTAAAACGTAGGGGCGACCAATGTCGTACAAGCTTTTGTTGCGAGTTAATTCTTCTGACGGGCAGCGTCATCGGCCATCGCCTGAAGAAAACGACGTATCGCTTCCTGGTCAAATGACGTGATGCTTCTGTACTGGGTAATCAATTCTTCTTCTGCCGCTGACAACATTTGACCGATCGGCGTCGACCGCCGCCCAGTCAAAATGTAAGCCGCGTCAGCTCCCTGCTCTTCAAGCGCGCTTACGTATCGAAGGTCGAGTGAACTCGCCCCCAATTCATAGTTTTTTTGCGTCCCCCGACTGACGCCTAAACGCACTCCAAACTCTGTTTGATTTAGCCCTAGGCGCTCGCGCTCTTCCCGCAGGCGTTCACCTACTCGATCAGCAATGATCATTTTTTTATTCACCACCATTGACTTGATCATTTTTTTGACCAAGAATCACCACAGACAAACACAAGTAAACACAACTGAACAGAGTGCGCACTATGCCCGCCACCGTTACACCCGAGCAAGCCCGAGAGGCGTTGGATCGAAAAGGAATGAGCATCGCGGAATTCAGCCGCAAGCATGGCTTGAACAAAAATTTAGTCAGCGACCTTTTGAACGGAAGGATCAAAGGTCGCCGGGGGGAGGCACATCGCGCCGCCGTATTACTTGGCATCAAAGACGGCGTAATCGAACAGTAACGGTACGGACCTACAGAGAACAGTAGAAGATGAAAAGCCCCGTTCTAGAGACGCGCAAAGAAGCGATGCGCGAGATCATTCGCAGCTTTCCCGAGGGACGCGAAGGTGCTGCCGCTCGCTTGGGAATGAAGGTCAAAAAGTTCGACAACCACGCCTACGAGAATGCCGGCTGCAGTCCACTGACGGATGTTCAGGTTTACATGCTGGAGCAAGCCAGCGGCACCCACCACTTTCCGAACTACGTTGCGCAGATGTATGGCGGCTTGTTTGTAGCCGTCGCCGACCCGGAGAAGCTGGACAACGTCGAACTGTATGCGCGGTCGGTGCAGGTATCGGCAAAGCGCGGTTGCGTTGACCAAGCGATCGCCCAGGCATTGGAAGACGGTTCTATCAGCATGGAAGAAGCCGAACACATCCTTGCCGCACACAACCTCCACATGGCCGCACGGCACGCCGAAGTGCTGGCCGCTATCGACTTGTACCGTGCCAAACCGGGGAAAAGCCAATGAACAATCTGCCGGCCGTACAGGAATATCAGGACATGCTCAAAACCGCGGCCTTTGCTTTTCTTGAGCGTCATCAGTGCGAACATCTGGGCGACGACCAGCAACTGTTCAAACGCGCTGTTCAGCACCTTGTGACGGATTACAACGCCACAATGCAGCACGCCGAACGGTTGGTGCATCTGGCCAACAGTGAAATGGCAGCGGTCGGCGATCGGCAGCGACTGGATGTCATCAACAGCACATCAACGCACACCGTGATTTTCGATACCGCCACCGGCAACGCCTGGGCAATCCCAGTCAGCCTGATCTACGAACGCATCCTCATTGCTCCCGATAACGGGCGCTTTCGCATCACCGCTTCCTAACACCTAACCAACAAATCCCCGATCCCCATTGCCGTGGGTTTGGGTGAGCTGCGCCCGAAATTGAGGTTTGACGATGGAAAACGCCCTGAACATCAACGCAAAACTGACGCCTGTAGAGGCTCAAGCGCTCTTGGCCAACCTGCGCGAGCAGTACCGTCTCAGCTTCAACGAACTCTGGTACGCAGACCAGTTCCGCCTGATTCCCGATGGTCTGCGCCACGGGTCAATTCTCGCCAACTGCCCCGTGATGGCTGCTCAGAAACACCTGATCGGCGCCCTCTCCCTCTGCCTCAAGAAAGCGAAGTAACCATGAAAGAGCAACTGCGCAGCGACGTGATCGAACGCCTGAAAACCGATTACGGGCTCAAGCAACGGGCAAATGCTGACTACATGCGCGGCGGCACCTGCCCCAAGTGCCGCCAGAAAACGCTGTACACCCGTTTTGATGCTCCGTGGTTGGTGATCTGCGGCAGACCTGAAAAATGCGCGCACACCCTGCACGTGAAGGAGCTGTACGAAGACCTGTTCGAAGACTGGAGCAAGCGTGCGCCGGCCACCGACCAACACCCCAATGCCACCGCCCGCGCCTACCTTGAGTTTGCCCGGGGCTTTCGCATCGAATTGATTCAAGGCTGGTTCACTCAGGAAAGCTTTTACTCCCCGGACCACAACGCCGGCAGCGCCACCGTGCGCTTTGCACTGGCAAAAGGCGGCTGGTGGGAACGCCTGATCGATCGGCCGCACCGCTTCGGCAAGATGAAAGCCCGGTTCAAATCCAAGGACAGCTATCGCGGCGTCTGGTGGTGCCCGCCGTGCGTCGACCTGCTGGAAGCGAAAGAAGTCTGGATTGTCGAGGGCATCTTTGACGCGATCGCCCTGGTGCACAACGACATCGTCGCGGTGTCGGCCATGTCCTCGAATGCCTTCCCTGAAGAATCACTGCGAGCCCTGGCCCGTGACCGCGACGGCAAGTTGCCCAAGCTGGTCTGGGCGCTCGACAACGAGTCGGGCGCCCACGCCTACACCAAACGCTGGGCGAAGCAGGCGCGAGCGCTGGGGTTCGTCTGTGAGGCGGCGCAGATCCCTCTGCGTGACGGCCGCAAGACCGACTGGAACGATCTGCATCAGCGCTGGAGTTTCATCGAAGACGAGAGCCAACGCGCCGACCAGATCGCGGCTGATCTGAAACAGGCGCGTCACCTGGGCGCCCTGCTGCTTGCCGAAAGCGCGGCCGAAAAAGCGTTGCTGATATACGACTGGAACAAGCGTGGTGAATTCCACTTGGGCTTCGGCAGTCGCCTGTACTGGTTCAAGTTGGACATGGAGAAATTCAACCGGGCGATGCAGGACATCGAGGACAGCGAGAACCACGACGACCAGTTGCTCAACCAAGCACAACAACGCGAGAAAGCGCTGCAGCAATCGGGCAGCGTGGTCGAGATTGCCAACTGCTACCCGCAAGCCCTGTATTTCCAGCGCAATGAAGTGACGGACGAGTCCTGGTATTACCTGCGCGTCGATTTCCCGCACGACTCCGAAAGCGTGAAGAACACCTTCACCAGCGGGCAGTTGTCAGCGGCCAGTGAATTCAAAAAACGCCTGCTCGGGATGGCCGCCGGCGCCATGTATACCGGCAGCGGTCAGCAGCTGGACAAGCTGATGAAGGACCAACTGTTCGGCATCAAAACCGTGTCGACGATCGACTACGTGGGCTACAGCAAGGAATACGGCTGCTACGTCTACGGCGACCTGGCGATCAAGGACGGCACGACCTACAAGGTCAACAGCGAGGACTATTTCGAGTTCGGCAAGCTGCGTCTGAAGACGCTGCAAAAAGGTGTCCCAATCAAACTACAGCGAGATGGCAAGGACTTCAATGAAGCCTGGCTGCCGCTGCTGTGGACCTGCTTCGGTGCCCAGGGCCTGGTGGCACTGGTGTTCTTTTTCGGCTCGCTCTTCTGTGAGCAGATCCGCAGCCGCTACCAGTCGTTTCCCTTTCTGGAGGCCACGGGCGAGGCTGGCGCCGGCAAGACCACCCTCCTCAATCTGCTGTGGAAACTGCTCGGCCGTGAAGGCTACGAAGGCTTCGACCCAATGAAGTCGACGAAAGCTGGTCGCTCGCGGTTGATGGGCCAGGTATCGGGCATGCCGGTGGTGTTCCTTGAAGCCGATCGGCACGGCGATGATCGATCGCACGCCAAGACCTTCGAATGGGACGAGCTGAAAGACTTCTACGGCGGCGGCACGCTGGCCACCAAAGGCGTGAAGACCGCCGGCAACGAAACCTACGAGCCACCATTTCGCGGCACGATCGCCATCAGCCAGAACGCGGCCGTGGTCGCTCATGAGGCGATCATGACCCGGATCGTCAAGCTGCATTTCATCCGGCCGACAGTGACACCGCAAAGCCGCGCTGCAGCGGACAAGCTGAACGCCTTGGACGGCGGCACGCTGAGCCACTTCCTGATTCGGGCCGTCGGTAAGGAATCAGCTGTGCTCGAGCTGTTCGCCCAACGCGTGCCCGAACACGAAGCCAGGTTGCGCCGCCTGCACACCCACTGCTTTGCCTGCGGTACGGAGTATCCCAACGAACAAGGCAACTGCAGCAGCTGTGGATACGACTTGCGTGGGTACATCCGCGTCGAGCGGATCAGCAAGAACCATGCGCAGCTGCTGTCACTGCTCGATGCCCTGCGCCTGGTCCTGAAACTGGACGAACCCCAGGTTGCCGCCACTCAGCGCCAGATCGTGCGCATGGCCATCGAGCGCCAGGCTTCGATCAGCTCCGACCATCCGGCGGTGGCCGAGTTTTGGGAGGTGTACGACTACCTGCAATCGCTCAGCGAAGACCCGGTGGTCGACCACAGCAGCGACCCGAACGTCATCGCGATCAACCTCAACGAATTCAGCGAACGCGCCGCCGAACACAAACAGAAGCTGGCCGACGTGGCGACCCTGCGCGACCTGCTCAAAGAATCCCGCTCGCACAAATTTCTCGATGCCAACAAGGCCGTGCACAGCGCGGTACGTGCGGCGCTGAACGCCAAAACCCCACTGGCGCCGGGCCGTCCGACGACGGTCAAGTGCTGGATCTTCAAAGCGTAAAAGGAGGCTACACCGATGCAAGTTCAAGTGTTTATGGGCAATGCCGGCGACGGCAAAACCAACAAACTGCAGGCCGTTCAGGATCGACTGGAGTTTGTCGGCGAAAGCGCGCCGATCATCCAGGCCGGTGCCTATGGCGAAGAAGGTTTGCTGCAGATCCTGGAAGTCCGCGCCGCCGGTGGCCAGCGCGAAATCCTGGTCGACGACTGCAGCCGGCAACAGATTTTGAAGGTTCTGGAATGGCAGTCCTGTGTCGAACACCTGCCGGATTTTGACGGCCTGGTGGTTCACCTGGCCCGAAAGGACTGACCTTTGAAAAACAGTGTCGAGGAGTTGCAGCTCCTCGACACCCGACCACTACAGAGGACTCAAACATGCAAGTACAGAACCTAAGCAGCAGCGGCACGCAGGCTACCACACCAGCGCGCCACCTCGTGGCCACCGCGCTGATCGGCGCGGCCGTCATCGGCTACCTGGTGCACAAAACCCCGGAATCACGCACGCGCCTGGAAAGCCTAAGCCAGATGGCCCGTACCCTAGGCGAGTTGAGCGCAACGGATGCGGCAGTAGTCACTCGGCTGCTCGCCATTCCCGCAACACAGGGTGACTCACGCCATGTCTAACGACCCAGCAATCTCCGCGCGGCGCTTTCCCTGGAACTTGGACCACACCAGCGTGTGCGACCTGTGCGGCAAGTGGCGGGTGCAAGGCAACCATGCCAAGTGCAGCCGGCAGCGCCAGTTACTCAATGCCCACCGGCGCCATCACCCGCCCAAGCGATAACCGCGTCCACTAGAAGATGCGCCTGCAGATACTTGGCCCGGAAACGGGCCTTTTTGTTTCCGATCGTCAGACTGTCGATACACGAGTACAGCGTTAGGGGTTTACATGAGTGGCGTCGAAGCTCGCGGCAATTCCGTGAGAATCTACTTTCAACACAACGGGGAGAAATGCCGGGAATCGATTCCCGGAGGCAACACGCCGGCCACCGTGGCCCAGGCCAAACGCCTGCTCGGCATCATCGATTACGAAATCCAGATCGGCACCTTTGACTATGCCCGGCATTTTCCAAATTCCTCAAAGCTGGTCGAAAACACCTTTGGCCACTACTTGGACCTGTGGTTGAAGATCAAGGCCAACAGCGTTGCCGCGTCGAGCTACCGGGGGTATGCCAACAAGGCCGAGGTACATGTGCGGCCGCGCTGGGGCAAGGCACAGATCAACCAGATCGATCATCTGGACCTGCAGGAATGGATACAGGGCACGCTGTCGAAAACCCTGAAGAATAAGACCATCCGCGACATCATCAGCAACGTGCGCCAAGTGTTCCGTCTGTACCGCACGCGCATGAAAGTCGCCCACGACCCAACCGAAGGCTTGATGGTGCGCCTGCCGGATCCGGAGGCCCCGGACCCATTCACCCGTGCCGAGATCAAACAGATCCTCGACACTCCGACCAGCCGTACGCACGAGCTGTTGATGGTGCAGTTCATGTTATGGGCCGGCCCTCGGGTGTCGGAGACGATCGCCCTGGCTTGGGAGGATGTCGACCTGGCGCAAGGCACCGTGACCTTTCGCCGATCCAAGGTGCGCGGCGCGTACCGCGTGACCAAAACCCGCCGATCAACGCGCCGCGTGCGCCTGCTGGCACCGGCATGGGAAGCGCTGCAGAAGATTGATTCGCTGACTCGCCGACGCCGGGCGGAAACCGTGGATGTCGTCGAGCGGGACAACAAGACAGTGCGCCAGCACAAACTGCATTTCGTGTTCCTGAACAGTAAAAGCGGTCTACCGCACGCCAACGACTTCGTGGTCCGCGACCGCTTCTTCAAGGCGCACTTGCTCGCGGCCGGGGTGAGGTATCGTGGACCAGGGCAGTGTCGGCATACGTACGCCAGTCAGCTGCTGACCACTGGTGTGGCGTCGATCGACTGGATCGCCGAACAGATGGGCCACACCAACGGGAACATGATCCGTCAACACTACGGGACGTGGATCAATGAAGACGGACCCGACGTGGTAGGGATGCTGCAAATGGCCTTGAAGCTGTCACCGGTTACAGCTCTGCGTTGAACCCACTGAGTCCACCACTTTCGCGAAGCCAGAAGGTCAGGGAGTGGTAAGCCAGCCTGGGGGAGACTGGTTTCCACGCTGCCAGAAAAAGGCCCCCACACCATGACCAGGTGTGGGGGCCGATTGAACATAGGCCGGAATTCCACGTATCAGTCTTCAAACGCCGCCATCGGCCAGAAGCGGTCGTTCATGGACGACTGCGTTGGGCAGAAATCAGCAAATCCAGGTGTGCTACCCACTATTGCGGCGGGCTGAGAAGCGGATGACATCTGAGTGTCTTCCGGCGCCTTGAAATCCAGATCGAAGCCCTCATTTTGCAACGTGGCCAATGCTATTTTTGGGATTGGAAAAAAAGGATAGTCACATGACAAGCATTACGGATCTTATTGACAGCATTTCACCTCACATCCCTTTCCGTGACGAGGAGAGTGCAAAGGCGTTTCTGGATCGCTACGACATCGGGGATCAAGCGGCGCTTATAAGTGCGCTTTATATTGGTCGTGACCATATTCACGATTCTGTTATTAGACCGGATTACGTCCCAAGCGGGTGGGCGTTTGACCGCTACTTCACGACAGGACGCGCACCAAAATGGGACATTTCTCCTGCGGATTTTGCAAGAATCCTCTATGAGAAAAATACCAACCTTCATACCTACTACGCAGCGTTTATTCGTTGCACAGAGGCGTCGGAATATTCGCTAGACAGTTTCTGATTCTTTTCCGTCAGGCTACATCTGATCAAAACTGGCCGATCATCCGATAGGGTGTCATCGGCCTTTTTTTGTCGAAAAAAATGAAGCAGGTACATTTTTTGTAGATATCGTTAACGCTCAGTGAAAATCAGGATTTGACTGTCCGCAGGATGTACTCTCTGAGCGTAAGTGGTGAAGTCGGATGGCCGATTTTGCCCGAAAGGGGCCAATCGTGAGCGCCAGCTTTCAGCCAGAAGCAGTCACTCGCTGCCATCAGAGCTCATCCCAGATTCCCTCACAAGCAACCGTATCGTGATCTGTCTCCGCTACTTTTCTACCGATGAATCTGGTTATCACGCAAAAGCTGATCAGTGACAGGCTGGTTGAGGGCGCCTGTGGCGGCAAGGGCGATGTTTCTTGCCACAACGTCAACTGGATCATCAAGCGTGCCAAGGAGTTGAAACTCAGGTGCGCCAACGTAGCGCGCCTTTTGTTCATTCTTGCCGGTGAGGGACTGCTCTGTTCCCGTCTGCCTTGACGGCCTGGATCGAATCTCGTCCAACGTATCTGCATCCAATAACTTTGCCAGCAGCAATACGTTCTTCCGGATACCAATTCTGTTTAAGAGATAGCCCGTCCCGTGATTTTTGTCCCAGATGGGCTTCACCATTATCATGTGCAGCGTCTTGATTCCTCGACGGGCTAAATCCTGCATTACTTGCAACTGACCGTTGTTAATGCCGAAAAATAGTTCCTTAGAGGTTTTCTCAATATGTGGGTACTTGTGCTTTACCTCTAACTGCATGAGAGAGTTGTCTGGCCATCGCGCCAAGCTGTCAATGTCCCAGACACCCTCGAAAAAAGGTTGTATCGCACAGTTTTTAAACAGCCGATGAAGAACGACCTGCTTAAAGAGATCATCGCTATAGTGGCTGGAAAGACCGGCCCAGAAGGCCTGCTGAGATCGATTCTCGTCGATCACCGAATCCGATGGAATCCTGAACTGGGGAGACGACTGCTTTCGCTTTTTCATCATGAAAGACTGAATAGGGATGTTGGTTTGCTCTCCCCATTTCCTCATGAAGAAATCACGGCTCATCTCGTCGTAATAGCAATCAAACAGGAACTCGCTCCGACCGGACGAAGGGGCCAGACGATGGCGCAGATCCGCGGCTGCTTGACCGGTCTCCGAGTGATCCCACACCCACCAAGAGTTTACGAATTTCTGTCGTGCATTTTCCTTTATCGTCAGAGTCCTAACGAGAGAAACCGGTAAAATATCGATTCCTTGACCAACCAGCTTGCCGAGGTACTCATTGAACACAGCCTCAATGACCAACCCTTCAAGCATTCTGCTCTTGTCAGACCGGATGAGTATTTCCTTTAGCTGCTCGATGTTGTCTAGGGGAATATCTCGGAGAGGCCCAAAAGTGGTCAGCAAGCTCATTTAGTGTGTCCTTGTACTAGACATCAAAGCCGGTTCCGGCGAGGACTGCTATCGGTCGAAAGACGGCAATCCCAGGCGACTGCTTTTGGCCGTTTTCTGCCTTTCGTGAAGGGGGAGAAGTTGCTCGATGGATGTTTCCAGATCAATACCTAAGTCGCGTAATTGCTTCAGTAATCGCTTTAGCATTTGCGTCCAGGGTTTCGAGGGCCCCTAGTGCGTTATCGGCAACACCCTCTACGCCATTTTCTGAAAGCCATTTGGTGACCTCCTCGATCGCTGCCGCCAAGGCATGCTGGTTATGTAGGAGCAAAGTCAGAGCATCTGCCGCGGCAATGTTGGAATCAGAGTCAGATGGCATGGAAGTCGTCCTTTGAGTTCAGTTCGCAAAAGCCTAGCTCATCGTATCGCTGGTGACGGTCAGTCACCATTCGGGGGTCTCTGTTTGCGCACCAAAATAGCGCACCAGTCCCATCTCAGTCCCATATGGCCTTTTTTCAGACGCCAAAAACCACAAACCCCCGAATTTCTCTAGGAAAATCAGGGGCTTGCGTTTACTGAATTTGGCGGTGAAGGAGAGATTCGAACTCTCGATACAGTTTCCTGTATACACACTTTCCAGGCGTGCTCCTTAAGCCACTCGGACACTTCACCGTATCTCTTCAAACATGTTCTGTCTGTCGAGGCGCGCTAATGTAGTCGAAAGCTTTTCTGATGGCAAACTTTTTTTCAGAATTTTCATGCGGTTAAGACAAAAAGGCGTTTCGCCCCACCCTGGGCGATGGCAAACCGGCCAATCTCTGGTGACGGCCACCCTTCTATATAGAAGCAGAACGGTGTGCTACGCCGGGCGCGGCCGGAAACGGTGACCGGCGAGTCAGTCACAGCGCTTTACCTGGCCTACGGTGGTGGGTAACGTCTGCCCATCTTTCTTACAAGGAATAGCGTCATGAGTGAGTTGATTGCCTACCACCTCGAAGACGGTATCGCGACCCTGACCTTGAACAACGGCAAGGTCAATGCCATTTCCCCGGACGTGATTGCGGCGTTCAACGCGGCGCTGGATCAGGCGAAGACTGATCGTGCCATCGTGATCATTACCGGTCAGCCGGGGATTCTGTCGGGCGGCTATGACTTGAAGGTGATGACCGCCGGGCCTAAAGAAGCCGTGGCGCTGGTGACTGCGGGTTCGACCCTCGCCCGTCGCCTGCTCTCCCACCCGTTTCCGGTGATCGTTGCCTGCCCAGGCCACGCCGTGGCCAAAGGCGCGTTCCTGCTGCTGTCCGCCGACTACCGCATCGGTGTCGACGGCCCGTTCAGCATCGGTCTGAACGAAGTGCAGATCGGCATGACCATGCACCATGCCGGTATCGAGCTGGCGCGTGATCGCCTGCGCCGCTCGGCGTTCCACCGTTCGGTGATCAACGGTGAGATGTTTGATCCGAAAAGCGCGGTGGATGCCGGTTTCCTCGACAAGGTGGTGGCTGCCGAAGAGCTGCAAGGCGCAGCCCTGGCCGCGGCGCGTCAGTTGAAGAAGATCAACATGAACGCGCACAAGAACACCAAGCTCAAAGTGCGCAAGGCGCTGCTCGAAGCCCTCGACAACGCGATCATCCAGGATCAGGAACATCTGGGCTAAGCCCGCGCTCCCGAGCAGAAGAAAAGCCCGACCGTCGTGTCGGGCTTTTTCTTACGCGTTCGGTTGATCGAGCGTCGACTGCTCTAGCACGGCTCTGCCAATCAACTCGGAAACATGCGCTTAAACATCGCCTATCTCCGGACTCTATAGCAGCAATTGCCGAAAACAGTGCACATCCGTACACTGCGCCACCTTTTGTCCCGGTGGGGCCTGAAAATGCTGTTTGTGTTTCGTATGTTATTGATGGGCCTGCACTTTATTCTGGCCGGCGTGCTGGGCGTGATCCTCGGGCTATGCCGTCCGTTCAACCCGGACAACAGCCGACTGTGCGCCCGCCTCTACGCGCTTCCGGCGATGTGCATTTTGCGTTTGCGGGTGAAGGCCGACGTCGGCCCGTTGATGAACAAGCCCGCCAGTTGCGTGATCGTCGCCAACCATCAGTCCAACTACGACCTGTTCGTGTTCGGCAACGTGGTGCCTCGGCGTACCGTGTGCATTGGCAAGAAAAGCCTGAAATGGGTGCCGCTGTTCGGGCAACTGTTCTGGCTCGCGGGCAACGTGTTGATCGATCGCGGGAACGCGCACAAGGCGCGCAAGTCGATGCTCACCACCACCCACACCCTGCAACACGAAGACACGTCGATCTGGGTATTCCCGGAGGGCACGCGCAACCTCGGTGAAGAACTGCTGCCGTTCAAGAAAGGCGCGTTCCAGATGGCGATCGCCGCCGGTGTGCCGATCGTGCCGGTGTGTGTCAGCAGCTACATCAAGCACATGCGCCTGAACCGCTGGCGCAGCGGGAACATTCTCATACGCTCGCTGCCGGCGATTCCTACAGCCGGGCTGACCATGGATGACATGCCCATGCTTATGTCCCAGTGCCGCGAGCAGATGCGCGAATGCATCGCCGCGATGGATCAGCAGCTGCGAGCTGCGTGAAAAAAACCCGCCTTGTGCGGGTTTTCTTTTGCCGGGTGAACTGTACAGATTTCACTGACTCTCAAGCAGCGACACGGCTAAGCTGAAGCCTTGTATTCCCTGCCATCTGCCAAGAAGAAGTGAACCACCACCATGGGTCGAGTTGTTGCTGCTGCGGTGTACAGCGCTGGTAAGAAAGTCACCAATATCACGCTTGACGAAGGCGCTGCCTGGGCCGCGAAAACCGGACACTTTGTCTGGATCGGCCTGGAAGAGCCGGACGCTCAGGAACTGGCCAATCTGCAGCGCCAGTTCAACCTGCACGAACTGGCCATCGAAGACGCCCTGGAAAAACACAGTCGGCCGAAGCTGGAAACCTTTGGTGACGCCTTGTTTATCGTCACCTACTCGCCGATCCGCGAACATGGGATCTTGCAGTTCATCGAAACTCACATCTTCGCCGGCAAGGGCTACATCATCACCGCCCGTAACGGTCACTCGGCGTCCTATGCGCATGTCCGCCAACGCTGTGAGGCGCGGCCGCTGCTGCTGGAGCACGGCGAAGATTTCGTCCTGTATGCGCTGCTGGACTTCGTCATCGAAAACTACCAGCCAGTGGGCGAAGCGATTCATGCCGAGATCGATGAACTGGAGCGCAACGTGCTGTGCAGTGCGTTGAACGAGCATGACATCCAGAAACTCCACGGTCTGCGCCGCGACGTGTTGCGCCTGCGCCGCTATGCAGCGCCGATGGTGGAGATTGGCGAGGAGCTGCAGAAGCTGAGCTTCCCGTTCATCGACAAGAACATGCGCCCGTACTTCCGCGATGTGCAGATTCACGTCACGCGGCAGATGGAAGACCTGACCACGCTGGCGGACATTGCCAGCCAGACCATCGAGATCGGTGTGTTGCTGGAGGCGTCACGGCAGAGCGTGGTGCAGCGCAAGTTTGCCGCATGGGCGGCGATTCTGGCGTTTCCGACGGCAGTGGCGGGGATTTACGGGATGAACTTCCAGAACATGCCGGAGCTGAGCTGGCATTACGGCTATTTCGCCGTGCTGGGGTTTATCACGGTGGGATGTGTGAGTCTGTGGGCGAGTTTCAAGAGGTCGGGGTGGTTGTAGGGAAGCAAAAGCAAAAGATCGCAGCCTGCGGCAGCTCCTACAGATGACATTCCCTGTAGGAGCTGCCGCAGGCTGCGATCTTTTGATCTGCTATCAGGCAGCTTCAGGCTTGTGCGCCACAAAACGCATCATCCATTCCGCCACGGTCGTGCCATGGTGCTCCTGCTCGAGGCTTGCGACGCCCTTCGAGTAGATCTGCGAACCCAGCGCCTCCTGACGCAGATCCAGCAGCGCCCGCGAATAGTCGTGAATGAATTCCGGGTGGCCCTGGAAGCACAGCACCTGATCGTTGATGTGATACGCGGCAAACGGACAGAAATCGCTGGAAGCAATGACCGTGGCGTTTTCCGGCAGCGCCGTGACCTGGTCCTGATGACTGATCAGCAACGTCAGCTCTTCACGCACCGGGCTCATCCACGGCGCCCTGGCCGCCAGTTTGTAGTTGTGGGTGCCGACGCCCCAGCCCTGGCTGGCGCGCTCGCTTTTGCCACCGAGCAACAGAGCGAGCAATTGATGACCGAAGCACACGCCGAGCAGCTTGTCGCCGCGCTCGTAGCGGGTCAGCAGGTATTGCTTGAGGGTCTGGATCCACGGGTCGGTGCCGAACGAATCGGCTTTGCTGCCGGTGATCAGGTACGCGTCGAAAGTCTGGTCGTCGCTGGGGTATTCGCCCTGCATAACGTTGTACACGGTGAACTCGGCGGCAATCGGTTGCTGCGAGAACAGGCGCTGAAACATCTGCCCGTAACCCTGATATTGATCGACCAGTTCCGGACGCAGGATGTCGGTTTCCAGAATGCAGATGCGTAGCGACATAAAAAATACCTGACACGTGATGGGAATAATGAACACCCCAGAGCCTGCCTTGAAACACCCCGGCAAGGCAAGCCCCGCAGCGTTCAGCCGATCACTTAAAACAGCTCGCCTTTCGCGGCTTTTTCCAGCAACAGCGCCGGCGGGGCAAAGCGCTCGCCGTACTGCTCGGCCAGATACTGCGCGCGTGCGACGAAGTCCTGCACGCCGTATTGATTGATGAACTGCAACGCGCCACCGGTCCACGGCGCAAATCCGATGCCGAAGATCGAGCCGACGTTGGCATCCGCCGTCGAGGTGAGCACGCCCTCCTCCACGCAGCGCACGGTTTCCAAGGCCTGCACGAACAACAGACGATCACGCACATCCTTCGGCGAGATCTGTCCGTCGGCCTGCTCGAAGCGCGTCTTCAACTCCGGCCACAGATGTTTCTGACCACCCGCCGGGTAATCATAGAAACCACCGCCAGCGGCTTTGCCCGGACGCTTGTATTCGTTGAGCAGCAAGTCAATCACAGCGAATGCAGGATGATCTGTCAGCGGTTTCCCTTCCGCTTGCAGGTCTCTGGCCGTTTGCTGACGGATATGGCTCATCAGGCTGAGGGAAACTTCGTCGGAGATCGCCAGCGGCCCGACCGGCATCCCGGCCTTGCGCGCTTCAGTCTCGATCATCGGCGCGCTCACGCCTTCGCCGAGCATGGCGATGCCTTCATTGGTGAAGGTGCCGAACACCCGCGAGGTAAAGAAGCCGCGACTGTCGTTGACCACGATCGGGGTTTTCTTGATTTGCAGGACGAAGTCGAAACCGCGCGCCAGGGTTTCAGCACTGGTTTGCGCACCTTTGATGATTTCCACCAGCGGCATTTTGTCCACCGGGCTGAAGAAATGCAGGCCGATGAACTTGCTCTCATCGGGTACTGCCGTCGCCAGCCCGGTGATCGGCAGGGTCGACGTGTTGGAGGCGATTACCGCATCAGGGCCGACAATATTTTGCGCTGCCGACGAGACTTTTGCCTTCAGTTCGCGATCCTCGAACACCGCCTCGATGATCAAATCACAACCCTCCAGATCCGCATCATTTTCAGTGATGTGAATCCGCGCCAGCACCGCCTCACGTTTCTCAGCCGTCATCTGGCCACGGGCGACTTTCTTGTCCAGCAGCGCCGCCGAATGGGCCTTGCCTTTCTCGGCCGCCGCCAGGTTGATGTCCTTGAGCACCACATCGATGCCAGCCGAGGCACTGACGAAGGCGATCCCGGCGCCCATCATCCCCGCACCGAGCACACCGACCTTGCGCGTGACATACGGCGCAAACCCTTGCGGGCGCGAGCCACCGGCGTTGATCTCGTTGAGCTGGAACCAGAAGGTGCCGATCATGTTTTTCGAGATCTGCCCGGTGGTCAGTTCGGTGAAGTAACGGGTTTCAATCAGGTGCGCGGTGTCGAAATTGACCTGTGCGCCCTCCACCGCCGCACACAGAATCTTCTCTGGCGCCGGCAGCGTGCCCTGAGTCTTGCTGCGCAGGATCGACGGCGCTATCGCCAGCATCTGCGCGACTTTCGGATTCGACGGTGTGCCGCCGGGGATCTGATAGCCCTTCACGTCCCAACGCTGCACTGCAGTCGGGTTGGCGACAATCCAGGCGCGAGCCTTGGCCAGCAGTTCATCACGATCTACCGCCAGCTCATCGATCAAACCGGCCTGCAACGCCTGCTGCGGGCGCACTTTCTTGCCTTCGAGCAGGTACGGCAAGGCCTTTTCGATGCCGAGCATACGCACCATGCGCACCACCCCGCCGCCGCCCGGCAGCAGGCCCAGTGTCACTTCCGGCAGACCGAGTTGCACCGCCGCGTCGTCCAGCGCCACCCGGTGATGGCAGGCCAGACAGATTTCCCAGCCACCGCCGAGCGCGGCGCCGTTGATCGCCGCGACCACCGGATTGCCGAGGGTTTCCAGGGTGCGCAACTGCGCTTTGAGGCTCAGCACCATGTCATAAAAGGCTTTGGCCTCAGGTTTGCCGACCTTGATCAGCTCATTGAGGTCGCCGCCGGCAAAGAAGGTTTTCTTCGCCGAGGTGATAATCACCCCGGCGATGCTGTCTTTTTCCGCCACCAGTCGCGCAACGCAGGCGCCCATGGCCTGGCGGTACACGGCATTCATGGTGTTGGCGCTCTGGCCCGGCATGTCGATGGTCAACACGACGATGGCGTCCTGGCCTTTTTCGTAACGAATGGCTTCGCTCATAACAAGGTTTCCTTGAATTCGGGGCTCAGAGGCGTTCGATGATGGTGGCAATGCCCATGCCGCCGCCGACACACAGCGTCGCCAGGCCGTAGCGCAGGCGCCGGGCTTCCAGTTCATCGAGCAAGGTGCCGAGGATCGCGCAACCGGTCGCGCCCAGCGGATGCCCCATGGCGATCGAGCCGCCGTTGACGTTGACCTTGTCCGGGTCCACCGCCATGTCCTTGATGAACTTCAGCGCCACCGAAGCAAACGCCTCGTTGACCTCGAACAGGTCGATGTCCTCCACGCGCAAACCCGCCTTGGCCAAAGCCTTGCGGGTGGCCGGTGCCGGGCCGGTGAGCATGATGGTCGGGTCAGTACTGGTCACCGCCGTGGCGACGATCCGGGCCCGCGGTTGCAGGCCGAGCGCAAGGCCCTTGGCTTCGGAGCCGATCAACATCAGCGCCGCACCATCGACGATGCCGGAGCTGTTGCCCGGCGTGTGCACGTGGTTGATCCGCTCGACATGGCTGTAGACCCGCAGCGCCGTAGCGTCGAAGCCCATCTGGCCGATCATCTCGAAACTCGGCTTGAGTTTGCCCAGGCCTTCCAGCGTCGACTCGGCGCGAATGAATTCGTCGTGGTCAAGCAGGATGATGCCGTTCTGATCCTGCACCGGCACCAGCGACTTGTTGAACGAACCGTCAGCCCGCGCCCGTGCGGCTTTTTGCTGCGAGTGCAAAGCGTAGGCATCGACATCCTCACGGCTGAAGCCCTCAAGGGTGGCGATCAGGTCCGCACCAACGCCCTGCGGGGTGAAGTGGCTGTGCAGATTGGTTTGCGGATCCAGTGCCCAGGCGCCGCCGTCGCTGCCCATCGGCACCCGCGACATCGACTCGACGCCACCGACCACCACCAGATCCTCGAAGCCCGAACGCACCTTCATCGCGCCGAGGTTCACTGCCTCCAGGCCCGAGGCGCAGAAGCGGTTGATCTGCACGCCGGCGACGCTGACATCCCAGTCGGCTACCTGCACTGCGGTTTTGGCGATGTCCGAGCCTTGATCGCCGATTGGCGTGACGCAGCCGAGCACCACGTCATCGACCTGACTGGTGTCCAGCGCGGTACGGCTTTGCAGTGCGGTCAACAACCCGGCGACCAGATTCACCGGTTTGACGCTGTGCAGCGCGCCATCGGCCTTGCCTTTGCCGCGGGGCGTGCGTAACGCATCGAAAATCAAAGCTTGGGTCATGACGTCCTCGAACCTGTGCGGTGAGTGAATTTCGTGCTGTCACTGTTGTCCTGAGCGCGCATGGATTCAATGACCACAGCGCTCAATGATGTTGACGCGCACGCTCAGACGGACGGTCATTTAGCCTCAGGTGAACCGGTTCAGGTCAGCGAGTTGTCTAGCCAGCGGGCGGCGAAGAAGCTGGCAATAAGCCTCATGCCGTTTTTATCGCAAACAGCAGCAAATACATATGAAATGGATCTAAGCCAAGCGTGACGTGGCCTCTAAGGTAGTACATGTACGTCAGGGTCGTCGGGTTTTGCCGGGGCCGACTTTCTTCAACAGGAAGTGCAGCGTTTGCCGTCATGGATATGCAGGCAAACATCAGGAAATAACAATAAAGGCGGTCAAGCCATGTTCAAACAACCGAAAGTTCGTCAAGCAGGACTCATTCTTTTCGCCACGACGCTGTTGTTGATTTTGCCCAATCTGACCAAGGTGATTGGCTGACTCAAGCGGCAGGCGCCCGCTATCGCCAGACAAAATGTGACTGGCCCGCTACCCGGGCCAGCGTGGCTGTGCGAACCTTTTGCGCACTTCCACGACAGGGATGGCGATCATTTGAAAACGCTCATTGTGTTCTGGGCCTTGCTGCTGAGCATGCCCTTGTCTGCGGCGCAGCTCACGCTGGAGCTGGGCGCGAACAGTCGCACCTGGCAGACCGAAGAGTTGCTCAAGCATCCGCAAGCACAAACTCTGACCATCAACAACGATGTGTCCTACAAGAAGGACATGACTTATCGCGCCGTGCCCGTGGCGGCGCTGCTCACCGGGATCAAACCGGCCGATCACCTGCAAGCGGTGGCGCTGGACGGGTTTGCCGCCGAACTGGCCGCTGCGCCGTTGCTCAACAGCAAAGGTGCGCAGGCCTGGCTGGCGATCGAGGACCCGACGCAGCCGTGGCCGCCGCTGTCCGAGGGTAAACACAGCGCCGGGCCGTTCTATCTGGTATGGACTGACCCGCAGGCCGGCAACATCAGCCCGGAACAATGGCCGTTCCAGGTGGCAAGCATCAAGCGCATGGCGCCAGTGGCCGAGCGCTTCCCTGCGCTGTTACCGGATCCCAAGCTAAAAGCGGATGACCCGGTGAATCAGGGTTTTGCACTGTTCCAGAAGAACTGCCTGGCCTGCCACCGGTTGAACGGTGCGGGCGATGCGCAGTTCGGGCCGGACCTGAATATTCCGTATAACCCGACCGAGTATTTCGGCGCGGATTTTCTCAAGCGCTACATTCGCGATCCGCAGAGTTTGCGCCAGTGGCCGCAGGCGAAGATGCCGGGGTTTTCGGCGGATGTGTTTCCAGAGGGGGACTTGCAGTTGCTGATCGGCTATTTGCAGCACATGGCTGGGCGCAAGACTAAGCCCTGATCCTGTTCAAAAACTCCTTGTTCACCACAACCTCCTGTAGGAGCTGCGGCACGCTGCGATCTTTTGATTCTGCTTTTTAAGATCAAAGTCAAAAGATCGCAGCGTGCCGCAGCTCCTACAGGGGACGGTGTTTACTGTTGTTGCACGGAAATAACCGGTGTCGGCGACACGAACACCTTCGCATGCATCTGCTCACAACCACCGCCCCGACGCATCCCGCGCACCGGGCAGGCATCCAGATAATCCAAGCCCACCGCCAGTTTCAGATGGCGCTCCGGGCGGGCCAATTGGTTGGTCACGTCAAAGCTGTACCAGGCGTCATCCAGCCACGCTTCGGCCCAGGCATGACTGGCCAGATGCTCGGCGTCCTCGCTGTACAGATAACCCGACACATAACGCGACGGAATTCCCAGACTACGCGCGCAGGCGAGAAACGCATGGGTGTGATCCTGACAAACCCCGGCGCGCCCGGCAAAGGCTTCGGCGGCGCTGGTGTCGACTTCAGTTGAACCCGGCGTATAGCTGATGTGCTGGTTCAAACCGTGCATCAAGTCGATCAGTGCGGTGCGATCACGTCGCTGCTTGCAGGACTTGTCGGCAAACGCCCGTAGCGCCTCATCCGCCTCGGTCAGCCGGGTGAAACGCAGGAACGGCAGCGCCGACTGACTCTCATGCTCAGCCTCGCGCAGTTCGTCGATATCGACCTGGCCACGGGCGCCGATGATGATCGCTTCGTGCGGTTCGTCCATGGTCAGCACGTGCAGGATGTTGCCGAACGGATCGAGCTGGGCGCGTACCGGACGCGGCAGATCGAGCTGCCAGCTCAACACGTGTTGACGCTCGCTGTCGTGCGGGGTCAGGCGCAGATACTGGATGCTCGCCCGCACCTGATCTTCATAGTGATAGGTGGTCTCGTGGCTAATGGAAAGTCTCATGCAGCCTCCAGGTATGAACTGTGAATCGCGTTGCCCAGCTGGCGCACCAGCGGGATGAATTCGGTGAGCCAGGCGTGCAGGCCTTCGGCGAGGATTTCGTTGATGCCGGTGTAACGCAGACGTGCGTCCATTTCGGCGGCAAGACGTTGCGCCGGACGGCCGTTGGCCCCAGGCAACTGGGCGAGGATCTGGTCGATTTCCTCGGTGCAGGCGCGCAGCGAGCGCGGTACATCGGCGCGCAACAGCAGCAGCTCGGCGACATGCCGGGCGCCGGGTGCGTCGCGGTAGATCTCGGTGTAGGCCTCGAACGATGACAGCGCCCGCAGCAGCGCACTCCACTGGTAATAGGCGTGCGCCGTACCGTCACTGACGGCCTCGGCCTGATCGCCAGCCATTTCATAGCGCGCATCGAGCAGGCGCAGCGTGTTATCCGCGCGCTCGATGAAGGTGCCGAGGCGAATGAAGCGGAACGCATCGTTGCGCATGATCGTGCCGTAGGACGCGCCCCGGAACAGGTGCGAGCGCTCCTTGATCCACTCGCAGAAACGGCTCATGCCGTAACGGCTGAGGCCCTGTTCGGCAATGCCGCGAATCTCCAGCCAGGTAGCGTTGATGTTCTCCCACATGTCCGCGGTGATGCGCCCGCGCACCGCATGCGCACTGGCCCGCGCTGCGCCGAGGCAGCTGTAGATGCTCGCCGGGTTGGCCGCGTCGAGGGCGAAGAAATGCAACAGGCGTTCGGCATGCAGTTCGCCGTGACGCTCCAGATAATCGTCGAGGGTGCCGGTGATCAACAGCGGCATGGCCAATTCGTGCAAACCGTCGCCGCGACCGTCCTGCGGCATCAGCGACAGCGAATAGCTGATATCGAGCATCCGCGCGAGGTTTTCCGCCCGCTCCAGGTAACGCGACATCCAGTACAGATCCGAGGCAGTTCTACTTAACATGGCAAGCTTCCTTCAATCCTCGACCACCCAGGTGTCCTTGGTGCCGCCGCCCTGGGAGGAGTTCACCACCAGGGAGCCTTCACGCAGGGCGACACGGGTCAAACCACCGGGCACGACCCGGGTTTCGCGGCCAGACAGTACAAACGGACGCAGATCGATATGGCGCGGCGCAATGCCGTTTTCGACAAAGGTCGGACAGGTCGACAGCGACAACGTCGGCTGCGCGATGTATGCGTGGGGCTTGGCCTTGATCCGCTCACGGAACGCATCGATCTGCGCCGTGGTTGACGCCGGCCCCACCAGCATCCCGTAACCGCCGGAGCCCTGAGTTTCCTTGACCACCAGATCCGGAAGATTGGCCAGTACATGGGAAAGTTCCGAGGGGTTGCGGCACTGCCAGGTCGGCACATTCTTCAGGATCGGTTCTTCGTCGAGGTAGAAACGGATCATCTCGGTGACAAACGGATACACCGATTTGTCATCCGCCACCCCAGTGCCGATGGCATTGGCCAGCACTACATTGCCCGAGCGATAGGACGACAGCAGCCCCGGTACACCGAGCATCGAATCGGGGTTGAATGCCAGCGGATCGAGGAACGCGTCGTCGAGACGGCGGTAGATCACATCCACCGCTTTCGGCCCGTCGGTGGTGCGCATGTACACCTTGTCGTCACGCACGAACAGGTCCGCGCCCTCCACCAGTTCAACGCCCATTTCCCGCGCCAGGAAAGCGTGTTCGAAGAACGCACTGTTGAAGCGCCCCGGCGTCAGTACTACCACGCTCGGGTCGTCGATCGGGCTGGAGCTTTTCAGGGTGTCGAGCAACAGGTTCGGGTAATGGTCGATGGGCGCGATGCGCTGGGCGGCGAACAGCTCCGGGAACAGACGCATCATCATTTTGCGGTCTTCGAGCATGTAGCTCACGCCGCTCGGCGTGCGCAGGTTGTCTTCGAGCACGTAGTAAGTGCCGTCGCCATCACGCACCAGATCGACGCCGGAGATGTGCGAATAGATGTCGCGGTGCAGATCCAGACCCTGCATCGCCAACTGGTACTGCTCGTTGGCCAGCACCTGTTCGGCGGGGATGATCCCGGCCTTGATGATGCGCTGCTCGTGATAAAGGTCGGCGAGGAACATGTTCAACGCCTTGACCCGCTGGATGCAGCCGCGCTCGACGATCCGCCACTCGCTGGCGGGAATGCTGCGCGGAATGGTGTCGAAAGGAATCAGGCGCTCGGTGCCCTGCTCGTCCCCATAGAGCGTGAAGGTGATGCCGGCCCGGTGGAACAGCAAATCAGCCTCGCGTCGCCGTTGTGCCAGCAACTCGTCAGGCGTGTCGGCCAGCCAGCGGGCGAACTCGCGGTAATGCGGGCGGATCTGGCCGCCGGCATCGTACATTTCATCAAAATAGGTGCGGATCATGCCGTACTCCTTGTCACCCGGACCTACAGGCCTTCGCAAGGCCCGTGCCATCGGCATAAACGCTTTTATTTCAATCGGTTGGATAATCACGCCGCAAACACCGCACCATTCCTGTGCGGCAATGGCCCCAACCGGATTGCCCCCGCTTCATTGCGACGCATTGCATCGCCTATCACCAGCATAGTCAGAGTTGATTTCACCGCTCGTCCCGCGCTACGGATAATCGGCGCATTCGCTGAAAACTTCCCCCGGTGAAGGTTTCAGCTCCACTGATCCGGACTGCCCGCGCAGTCCCCGCAGGCCGTAACCCTGACCGGTTTCCTCTCCTTATCGGTCTTCCCTTTTAGCCACCCTCTCCGGTGGCTTTTTTTTGCCTTTCTGAAATGTTTTGAAAGCAAAAGCAAAAGATCGCAGCCTCCGGCAGCTCCTGCACCAATCACCTGTAGGAGCTGCCGAAGGCTGCGATCTTTTGATCTTTGAAAACGACAACGGCCAACCCGAAGGTCAGCCGTTGCTCACTGCCTGAAACCAGAAGATCAGTTCAAACGATGCCGGCTGCGCACCTCCTGCTTGACACCCCAGCCCTCAATGATGCCGCCCAGCGGCTCGACCACGGCAGAGAAGCCCTGCTCGAAATCGCCAATGTCATCATAAGTCGCGTACATCACTTTGCTCAGTTCCAACGACCAGGCGCCATCGTCGCGCGCACTGACCTGGGCATTGATGGATTCACCACGAAATTTGCCTGCCGCCCTGCGCGCCCGCTCCTCGTCCGGGAAAATGGCGTAGAACTCGATGGGATGGAACCGGGAAAAGTCGAAACCGCCTTCTTTCATGCGGCGCAGAACATTGCTGCTGATGTCTTCTTGATAGGCTGTGCTCATGAATCGTCCCCCTCGGATAGATGGATAGACTTTCCGTATTCCCGCCCCGGGCCTTACAGGCCAAAGTACTTCGGCAACGTGGTTGCACGCGGGAAACAAGCATGTAGCTGACAAGACCAGACCTTAGCGATTGTTTCGCTGATCTCGCTTGCAGAGTAGCCCCAAGATAGAGCTGCTGCCAAGGCCTGGTGCTTCAAGTGACAGGAAGAATTTCAGATTGGCGTGATACTGCGGATTTCGATGCTGTTCTGGGTTTTCAGGCTTTTCACGCCAGCATCGGTGGTGCGCCCTTCCAGGTCGTTCATATCCAGTTCGGCGGCCACCGGCAGGAGCCGTTCCTTGATCAGGCGTGCAGCCTCGTCGTCGCTGGGGCATTCCGCGCGCTCGAACACCTCATCGACAATTTCACCATGATCGTCCACGAAAGTGACTTTCCACTTTTGCATCGGTGCCTCCTCGATCAAACCCGCAAATGGGCTTACTTCTATCTCGACTTTTGGCGAGATTGATCGTTCAAAAGGATTGCACCGGACGAACATGAAAAAAATTATATCCACTGTAGGAGCTGCCGCAGGCTCGGGCCGCGTTCGGACGATCTTTTGATCTGGTTTTTTAAACAATCAAAGTCAAAAGATCGCAGCCTGCGGCAGCTCCTACAGGGGTTTTGCAGGGCTTTTAGTCGTTGCTTGGCTTGTTGATCGCCTGCAGCACGTACTGTGGCAACGCGAACGCGCCGATGTGGATTTCCGGGTTGTAGTAGCGGGTGACGATGCCGCTGCCGATGAAGCGCTGTTGCAGGGTTTCACGGCTCAGTTTGCGGTAGGCCGGGTTGGTCGAGCCCCAGGCGAAGGTCATCGAACCGCCGATGTAGGTCGGCACGGCCGCCTGATAGAAGTGCCAGTCCGGGAACAGGCTGCGCAGGCGACCGGCAGTGGTTTTGACTTCATCGATCTGCATGAACGGCGTGCCGTTCTGGGTCACGAGGATCCCGCCTTCGTTCAGGCAACGGTGGCAGGCCTGATAGAAGTTTTCCGAGAACAGCACTTCGCCCGGGCCGATGGGGTCGGTGGAGTCGGAGATGATCACGTCGAATTTTTCTGTGGTGGTGGCGACGAAACGCATGCCGTCGTCGATCACCAGGTTCAGCCGTGGATCGTCGTAGGCGCCCTTGGAGTGGTTCGGCAGGAATTCCTTGCACATGTCGACCACGGTGCCGTCGATCTCGACCATGGTGATGTGCTCGACACTGGCGTGCTTGGTCACTTCGCGCAGCATGCCACCGTCGCCGCCGCCGATGATCAGCACGCGCTTGGCAGTGCCGTGGGCGAGGATCGGCACGTGGGTGAGCATTTCGTGGTAGATGAATTCATCGGCTTCGGTGGTCTGGATCACGCCATCCAGCGCCATCACCCGGCCCATACGCGGGTTCTGGAAAATCACCAGATGCTGGTGTTCGGTGCGCACTTCGTGCAGCAGTTTTTCCATGCGAAAACGCTGGCCGTAGCCTTCGTAGAGGGTTTCCAGGTACTCGCTGGTCTTGGTGACGGTCATGGTCAAGTGCTCCGATGAATGCGCGGGCGCCAATCGTGGGGGACGATTGCCCGGGAAAGGCGCGCATTCTACGTTGCCGAAGATGACAGGTCGAACCTCTGTTCATCGGCTGACCAAATTCCATGTAGGAGCTGCCGAAGGCTCGGGCCGCGTTCGGACGATCTTTTGCTGTTGATTGTAAAAACAAGAACAAAAGATCGCAGCCTTCGGCAGCTCCTACAGAAGGTCAGGCTGTTCTTTAGATGCGCACATTGCCCCGTGGCCCGGCGATCGCCCAGATGATCAGCCCCAGTACCGGCAGGAGGATGATCAGCAGGACCCAGAGGATTTTCATCCCGGTCTCGGCGCCGCTTTTCAGCACGTTGATGATGGCCCAGATATCGAGGGCAAGGATGATCAGGCCAATCAGACCGTTGAACGTGGAACCCATGGTGTCACTCCAGAATAGTGGCATGCACTTTTAGGATAGACGGTCGCGCGCAGGGTTCCCTTTTATTGCGTTCAGACGTGAACGGCGACTTTCAGCGCTTCCAGCGATGGCGCCGCAGCGATGCCGACTTCGGCGCACAGCTCCAGCACCCGTGGCACGTCGTTGCCATAGACCAGCACCACTTGCAGCTCGTCGTCGAGCAACTGGCTGAAGTTCATCAGCGTGTAACCGCCGTTTTCCTTGTTCAGGCTGCTCATCTGCACCTGAATGCGGTTGAGTGCGGTCAGCGCTTCGGTCTTGGCCAGTTGCTTGGGCTTGAGGTTGAAATCCACGCCCGGCCCGAATGAAGCGACGATCTGCGCGAACAGATCGACGTAGGTGTCAGCCTGGAACAGCACGGTTTCCGGCAGACTGCCGACCACCACCCACTCGCCCAGCGGGATCGGGAAGGTGTCGTCGTAGTTGATGTCCGGGTTGGCCGCCAGGAAGGCATCGGCATCAGCGTAGGCCTGCGCCGCTTCGTCCGCCACGTTCAGGATCTCGTCCTCGCCCATGCAGCCGGAGCTGATTTTGCTGATGAGTTCGACGAGTGCGGCTTTCATGAGGGCGGATCCTGTGGAAGGTTGAATTTGAGGGCGCGGAGGATAGCGCACAAAGCAAAAGATCGCAGCCTGCGGCAGCTCCTACAAGTTCCGCGCCCATTTGGCGAACGAATGTGAGACCTGTAGGAGCTGCCGCAGGCTGCGATCTTTTGACCTTATCAGGCCAGCAGTTTTTCCAGCTGCGCCGTGGTATCGACCGCGCCCATGGTGCGGGCCGCATCCAGCGCGGTGATGCCGTTGGCATCCTTGGCTTGCGGGTTCGCACCTTTGCCGATCAGGTAATCAACGATTTCAACGCGGTTGAACATCGCCGCCATCATCAGCGCGGTACGGCCATCAAAGGACGAGCCTTCGATCTCGGCGCCCGCTTCCACCAGCGCCTTGACCACCGCCAGATCGCCCTTGAACGCGGCGCCGGCAATCGGGCTCTGGCCGTTGCCGTTACGCATTTCAGGGTCGGCCTTATGCTTGAGCAGCACCTGCACCGCGTCAACGTGGCCGTAGTAACTGGCGAGCATCAGCAGCGTGTCGCCCTTGCTGTTTTTCAGGTTCACCGGCAAACCAGCGCTGATCAGCCGATCAAGCATCTCGGCATCTCCCTCGCGCGCCTTGTTGAACACCTGCTCGGTGAATTCGGCAGCTTCTTCAGGGGTCATCTGGCGGCTTTGGTCAGACATGGGCAACTCCACTTTCGGTTATTCGCAAAGCCGACAGTTTCCCGAGCGCGACGATAGCTGTCACCCCCTTTTTCTCAAGTCATGCCATAGCCAATCTCAATAACGGTACTTGCCCTGATGAATATCGGCCAGAATTTCGTCCGTCACCTGCACGTACGTTTGCGAGCCAGGCAGCCACGCGTAGATCGGGTCATCGCCCGTTTGGCCGGGGTCGAAACCTTCGTTTTTCAGTCGAGTCTTCTGGTATTTGAAGGTCCCGGTGGTTTCCATTTTCACCTTCACCCGCAAGAACAGCGGCACCGCATAGGCCGGCATACGCTGGCGGGCGAACGCGAGCAATTCGGCGAAATCCAGGGTCGCCAGTGACTCGGCGGGCGTGATTGCCGCCATACCGGCGCGACCGTTGGTGTTGCGCACTTCGACGCCGTAGGCAACGGCCTCGGAGATATGCGGATGCTGCAGCAGCAGGTTTTCGACTTCAGTGGTCGAGACGTTTTCGCCCTTCCAGCGGTAGGTGTCGCCGAGTCGATCGACGAACTGCGCGTGGCCGAAACCGATATTGCGCAGCAGGTCGCCGGTGTTGAAGAAGCGGTCGCCCTTGCTGAACACATCGTGCAACACCACCTTGGCGGTTTTCTGCGGATCGGTGTAACCGTCCAGCGGGGCCTTTTCGTCAATCCGTGCCAGCAGCAAACCCTGTTCGCCCTTGCCGACCTTGCGCATGAAGCCGTCAGCGCTGCGCAGCGGCTGCCCGCTGTCGTGGTCGTAGGCCACCAGCTCCCAGGCCATCAGCGAGAAACCGATGGTGTTGTCGAAGTTGAGGATATTGCTGAAGCCGATATTGCCGTCGCTCGCCGCGTACAGCTCGCAGATGTGCTCGACGGCAAACCGGGTCTTGAATTCGGCCCAGGCGCCGGGACGCAAGCCGTTGCCGATCATCTTGCGCACCGCGTGACGGCTGTCATCGACGCTGGCCGGTTGATCGACCAGATAACGGCACAATTCGCCGACATAACCGAGGGTGGTCGCGTTGTAGCGACGCACGTCCGGCCAGAACTGGCTGGCGCTGAACTTGCGGCGGATCGCGAACCCGGAAGCGCCATTGATCGCCGAGCCCCAGCAAACACAGAGGCCGGTGGCGTGGTACAGCGGCAAGGTGCAATAAACGACGTCGTCGGGCGTCATGTTCAGGGCGATCATGCCGAAGCTGGCGGAGCTGCGCATCCAGCGCCCGTGCTTGAACACCCCGGCCTTGGGCAGGCCGGTGGTGCCGGAGGTGTAGATGTAAAAGCACGGATCGTTGAAGAACACCTCACCGCTGCTGGGCGGGTTTTCAGCGCAGGCGTCAGCACTGGCGCTGATCAGATTGACGTAGCCCTCAGGCGCAATGCCCGGGTGGCTATAGGTGTCACGGTCGGCGATAAACCAGGTGCGCTGCGCCGGGATCGACACCTGCTCGCGGATCGCGGCAAACGCCGGCTGCAATTCCTCACCGAGGACAATCGCCACCGGTGCCACCAGATTTACGCTGTGAATCAGTGTGTCGCGGGTTTGCGAAGTATTGAGCAGCGCACTGACTGCGCCGAGTTTGGCCAGCGCCAGAATGGTCACCAGCAGCTCGGGACGATTTTCGATGAACACCGCGACCACGTCACCCTTGCCAATCCCCTGCGCGCTCAGATAGTGGGCGATGCGATTGGCCCACTGGTTGACCTGCGCATAGGTGAGCAAAACGTTGTCCTGCAAGATCGCCAGCCCCTCTGGATTGCGCAGCGTTGCTTGCTCGAAGGTCCAGCCGAGGCCACACGTTTGGGTCGGATCCGTGACGTTGGCGACTTTCATGCCCTTGACCACCCGCGGGATGGCTTTGGCGATCGTCGGCAGTTTGCGGAGCATCATGCTCCAGGTAATCGTGTCGCTCGACGCGTGACGCATGGCAGCTCCCCGGTCGGCCTGGTCGGCCGGTTTTTTATTGTTCGGGCTGTGGGCATGACCTGCGCTGTGGGCAAGGTCAAGATCGAAAATACGTCAGCGCTTCTCGGCCTGTACACGCGGTTTTTGCAATGTTTTGTATCCGCTCTGTCACGCCTGGCGGTGGAGATTGCGTCTTTGCCGTTTGGTTCCGTGCAACTCAAGAGAATCCCGCAAAATGCAGGATGCACGATGGCCATTCATGCAGATTGCACGACCCCTGCAAATTTCACGATTTTTAAATTATTGATTTATATAGATTTTTATTTTTTCGCGTGCTGGCACAATCGCTGCAACCTCCTCTGCATGCTTGCCATTCAAGTGCATACGGAGCTGAAAGACATGAGCCTGATCCAAGAAAAATTTACCTCGCTGTTCTCCAACTTCAACGTCACCACTGCGCCACGTCCCGATGGCGGGATCCTGCTGACTCTGCGCAGCAGCGAAGGCAAGGTGTTCAAGCGCGCCCTGACGTATCAGCAAATGCACAACGCCGACCAACTGTCGTGGGCGATCAGCGCGATCCGTCGTGACCTGGCGGAAGAAGCCAGTGAACTGCCGCAAATTGCAATGCTGCAAAGCCAGCAGCGTTTTGCTCTGCCGACGTATCACTCGCTGTAAAAATGTAAACGCATTAAACAAAAAAGGCCGTGGAGCATCTGCTCCACGGCCTTTTGTTTGCACCCGGCTTTTATGTAGGAGCTGCGGAACGCTGCGATCTTTTGATCTTGATCTTTAATACCAAATCAAGATCAAAAGATCGCAGCCTTCGACAGCTCCTACAGGGGGTGTGCGTGGTTAGAAGGCTTCGGGTTCGATGCCGGTGAAGCTGTCGACGGTGATATGGCTTCCCAGTTCTCCACCCTCGCGGGCCAGGCCACAGGTCTGCAAACCGGCAGCCTGCGCGGCATCCAGTTCCTCGACGATGTCCGACAGAAACAGAATCTCCCCCGGCTCGACGCCAATCGCCTGTTGGATGTTGCGATAGGACTGTTCTTCGCGTTTAGGCCCCGACGTGGTGTCGAAGTAACCGCTGAACAGCGGTGTCAGATCCCCCGCCTCGGAGCAGCCGAAGATCAGCTTCTGCGCCTGGATCGAACCCGACGAATACACAAATAGCTGATAACCGGCCTGATGCCAGCGCTTGAGCGCTTCAACGGCATCCGGGTAAACGTGGCCCTTCAACTGCCCGGCGTGATAACCCTGCGCCCAGACCATGCCTTGCAAGGCTTTGAGCGGCGTGGCTTTGCGATCTTCCTCGATCCAGCTCAAGAGAATTTCAACAACCCGTTCAACATCGGCCTGCGGTGCATTGCTGTCGCGGCGCACGGCGTCGAGTTGCTCAGCGACATCGGCGCGCTCGGCGTTCTGCCGAACAAAGTCCGGCAGGTGTTTGGCCGCATACGGAAACAACACATCAAAAACAAAACTCACCGCGCTGGTGGTGCCTTCAATGTCAGTGACAATGGCTTTGATCGGCATCGGCTCAGTCCTCCAGTCGCGGGAAGCGCCCGGCGATGTCTTCGCCGGTGAAGTTGGCGACCCAGCCTTCAGGGTTGTTGAACAGACGAATCGCCACGAAGTGCGGGTGCTCGCCCATGTCGAACCAGTGTTTGGTGCCGGCCGGCACCGAGATCAGGTCGTTCTTCTCGCACAACACCGCGTAGACGTAATCGTCGATGTGCAGAGTAAACAGGCCACGACCGGCGACAAAAAAGCGCACTTCGTCTTCACCATGGCGGTGTTCTTCAAGGAACCTGGCGCGCAGTTCGGCTTTTTGCGGGTGATCGCTGTTGAGGCTGATCACATCGACGGTGATGTAACCGCGCTCGGTCATCAGTTTGTCGATCTGCTCCTGATAGGCGCTGATCACCTCTTCCTGGCTGGCGCCGGGCTGGATCTTCGCGGCGGCTTGCCAGCGATCGAAGCGCACGCCCTGCTCGGCGAGCGTCGAGGCGATGTCTTCGAAATGGGTCAGCACCTTGTTCGGGATCTCGGGGCTGGATACGTGATAGACGGACAGGCTGCTCATGGGCAATTCCTCGGTATCGGCCTTGCCGTCCGGCTCTTGCAGACCGGTCGGGCAGTGCATTTCATCAGGCGAATGGGCGGCTTCTGGTGAAGTCAGCCTTGGCGGTTCATGACGCTGCGGGTTTTCAACTCGCATTCAAACAGGAATTCAAAGGCCTCGATCTGCCGCAGGGCATCGCTCATCTGCGCGCCCCAGGTGTAGAGGCCGTGGCCGCGAATCAGATAACCGACGCAATCGGGATGGGCGTCGAGCCAAGGCTGCACCTTGGCGGCAAGGCGCGCAATGTCCTGATCGTTGTCGAAGATCGGCACGCGCACCCGGGATTCGTGGGTGGAAATGCCGCTGAAGGCTTTTTGCAGTTCGTAGTCTTCGAACTCGATAAAGTCTTGCGGCGTCAGACGCGACAGCACCGTGGCGTTCACCGAGTGGGTGTGCAGCACCGCACCAATCTCCGCGCGCCAGCTGTAGAGCTGGGTGTGCAGCAGGGTTTCGGCGGAGGGCTTTTTGCCCGGTTCCAGGCTGTTGCCGGACAAATCCGTGGCGAGCACGTCGTCCAGGCCCAACTGGCCCTTGTGCTTGCCGGACACGGTCAGCAGCGCTTCGCTCGGCGACAGACGCGTCGAGTAATTGCTGCTGGTGGCCGGCGACCAGCCGCGACCATAAAGGAAACGCCCGGCGTCGACGATCTGCTGGGCGAGCTGTTCACGCGTAAGGCTCATGGCCTGTCCTCTTGCATACGTGTGGCAATGATAACGGCAGCAGCGAGCGCCGCGAGACTGGCAATACTAAAGGTCAATGTCGCACCGAGGGCATTCCAGCTGTAACCGGAATACAACGCGCCCAGCGCGCCACCGGTGCCGGCCAGCGCCGCATACAGCGCCTGACCCTGACCTTGCTGACGCGCACCGAAGCTACGTTGCACGAACGCGATGGCAGCCGCATGAAAGCTGCCGAAGGTCGCCGCGTGCAGCACCTGGGCCAACAACAGAACCCAGAGGAATTCGGCGAACGAACCTAGCAGCAACCAGCGCAGCGCCGCCAGCAGAAAACTCGCCATCAGCACCCGACGCAAGGAAAAGCGCACGAGAATCCGGCTCATCGCCATGAACATCAGCACTTCGGCGACCACGCCCACGGCCCAGAGCATGCCGATTGTGCCGCGTGTGTAACCGAGGCGTTCAAGGTGCAAGGTCAGAAAGGTGTAATACGGGCCGTGGCTCATCTGCATCAGCGCGACACAGGCGTAAAACGCCAGCACACCGGGGCTGCGCAGCTGCTTGAGAAAGCCCTCCCCGCTCGGCCGATTACCTTGCGGTGGCTGCGCGTTCGGCACCCACAGGCTGCTGAGGACGATGCCGGCCATGATCAGCACCAGCGCCGCCGGGTAGATGTCGAGACTCAGCCATTCGAACAAACGGCCCAGCGCAACCACGGTGATGATGAAACCGATCGAGCCCCACAGGCGAATCTGGCTGTAGCGCGAGGTTTGTCCCTGCAAGTGCGCGAGGGTGATGACTTCGAATTGCGGCAACACCGCGTGCCAGAAGAACGCGTGTAACGCCATGACCATCGCCAGCCAGGCGTAGGTCTTGCTGACGAAAATCAGTGAGAACGTCAGCAGCGTGCACACCGCGCCAAAGCGCACGATGGCCAGGCGTTTGCCGGTGTAGTCGCCGAGCCAGCCCCAGATGTTCGGCGCCACACAGCGCATCAGCATCGGGATCGCCACCAGCTCGCCGATGCGCGCAGCGCTGAACCCGAGGTGATCGAAGTACAGCGCCAGAAACGGCGCTGTCGAACCGAGCAAGGCGAAATAGAACAGATAGAAACTGGACAGCCGCCAGTACGGGAGCGCCGCCACGGTCAGACCGCGACGGCTTGGCGATCAACCATCAAAGCTGACCCAGCACCGGGGTGCTGACGCGCACGTCGGCGTTCTGCCCACGATGACGCAGCAGGTGATCCATCAGCACGATGGCCATCATCGCTTCGGCAATCGGCGTGGCGCGGATGCCGACGCACGGGTCGTGACGGCCCTTGGTGATCACGTCCACCGGGTTGCCGTGGATGTCGATCGAACGGCCCGGGGTGGTGATGCTCGACGTCGGCTTCAACGCCAGGTGCGCGACGATCGGCTGACCAGACGAGATGCCACCGAGAATGCCGCCAGCGTTGTTGCTGAGGAAACCTTGCGGGGTCAGTTCATCGCGATGCTCGGTGCCGCGCTGGGCGACGCAGGCGAAACCGGCGCCGATTTCCACGCCTTTCACGGCGTTGATGCTCATCAGCGCATGCGCCAGTTCAGCGTCGAGGCGGTCGAAAATCGGCTCGCCGAGGCCCGGCATCACGCCTTCGGCGACTACGGTGATCTTCGCCCCGACCGAGTCCTGATCGCGGCGCAACTGGTCCATGTAGGCTTCCAGTTCCGGGACCTTGTCCGGATCCGGGCTGAAGAACGCGTTCTCTTCCACTGAATCCCAGGTCTTGAACGGAATTTCGATCGGGCCGAGCTGGCTCATGTAGCCACGGATGACGATGCCTTGGCTGGCCAGATACTTTTTGGCAATCGCACCTGCCGCCACACGCATCGCGGTTTCCCGCGCCGAGCTGCGACCGCCACCACGATAGTCACGCTCGCCGTATTTGTGGTGGTAGGTGTAGTCGGCGTGCGCCGGGCGGAACAGATCCTTGATCGCCGAGTAGTCCTTGGACTTCTGGTCGGTGTTGCGGATCAGCAGGCCGATCGAGCAACCGGTGGTGCGGCCCTCGAACACGCCGGAAAGGATTTCGACTTCATCGGCTTCCTGACGCTGGGTGGTGTGGCGGCTGGTGCCTGGCTTGCGCCGATCGAGGTCGCGCTGCAGGTCTTCGAGGGAGATCTCCAGGCCCGGCGGGCAGCCGTCGACAATGGCGACCAACGCCGGACCATGGCTCTCGCCAGCGGTGGTGACAGTGAACAACTTGCCGTAGGTATTGCCGGACATGCAGGACGCTCCGTGAAATCAAACCCGAATTCGTGATGCGCGCCAGTATACGCAGGCTAACCGAGTAGTTCATCCTCGAACCTTAGTGGTGTTGGTGAGTCCAACCGGCACCTTGGCGAATGATGGCGTGATGATGCTGCGAGTTCTGATCTTGAGTCTTACCCTGTTTACCGGTTTTGCCCACGCGACTGTCCTGCAGCGCCCGATCTCTCTGGATACCGGGAGCGGTGAACTTTTCGGCTCGCTGTTGCTGCCAAAATCCGACAACCCAGTGCCGGTTGTCCTGATCCTTGCCGGCTCCGGTCCTACAGATCGTGACGGCAATAACCCCGATGGCGGGCGCAATGACAGCCTCAAGCGGCTGGCCTGGGTGCTGGCCAAACACAACATCGCCAGCGTGCGCTACGACAAGCGCGGGGTGGCTGCGAGCCGGCCGGCCACACCTGACGAGCGCAATCTGTCGGTGGAAGGCTACGTCGACGACGCCGTGGCGTGGAGCCAGAAGCTGAAAAGCGATCCGCGTTTCGGCCCGTTGATTCTGCTCGGTCACAGCGAAGGGGCACTGATTGCTACCCTCGCCGCTCCGCGTGCCGACGCCGCTGCGCTGATTTCGCTGTCCGGCAGCGCCCGCCCGGTGGATCAGGTGATCCGCGAGCAACTGGCGCGCAGCCTGCCGCCACCGTTGATGCTGCGCAGCAACCAGATTCTCGACAGCCTCAAGGCCGGTCACACCGATGCCGACGTGCCGGCGCCGTTGCAACCGATCTTCCGCCCGAGTGTGCAGCCATACCTGATTTCGCTGTTCCGCCAAGACCCGGCCAAGGCCTTTGCGCAGTTGAAGATGCCGGCGCTGATCGTCCAGGGCAGCAACGACATGCAGGTCGGCGTCGGCGATGCGCAGGCGCTGAAAGCCGCCAAACCCGACGCCGAACTGGTGGTGATCGACGGCATGAACCACGTGATGCGCATCGTCCCCGCCGATGTGAAGCGGCAATTGGCCTCCTATAAGGACCCGAATTTGCCACTGGCGGCGGAACTGGGCGGCAAACTCATCGAGTTTATTGACGGACTTCACACCCGTTAAACGGCGTTTACCCTCTAGTCCTGCAAAAAGCGGCCGATAAGCCTTTGTCGCCAGCGTACTGGCTGGCGACAAGCAGAGCTTGGACAGGATCTCGCCGTTATGACTGATACCCCGACTTCACCTGACACCACCGCTGAAAAAGACGCACCGCCAGCGGTCGAGCTGCCATGGGCGGACGTCAGCGTCGAGCACCACAAGATGCTCCGCCTGGCCCCGCTGCAGACTGACCGTCACACCGGTGGCCGGCCGTTGCGCTTTGTCGAATTCGGCTATGCCGAGCGCAACAGCAAAGAACACAGCCTGATGCGCATGGCGATCAAGCTGCCCGGTCAGCGCGTGCGCAAAGAGCAGAACCATCTGGATGTGTGGGTCAATCACACCAGCAAACGTGTGCACTTCGGCCCCGACAGCGGCTTGCAGATCGAACCGCTGAACCGTGGGATCGGTCGTTTCATGGCCGCGCAAGGCATCAATTGGGCGAAAAAACGCTGGCCCGCCTACACCGTCGACGGCATGGACCTGAACAACAAGGACGCGCTGAACGAAGACACCCGCCTGCGTCGCGATCACTTCTTGCGCGTGCATGGTTTTGATGTGGTGTACGCCGATGCCCAGCATCTGAAGGGCAGCGTCAAAGAGGTGCAGGTCGGTGACCTGCTGGGCGACTGGAACAGCGAAAAGCTGCAGATCGTCGAGATTCTTGAAGCGGCGCAGATGCTGCAACAGGCCGAGCAGAACCTGGCCGAGCAGGAAGTGAAGCTGAAGAAGCAGGAAGAGCAGGTCAGCAAGTTCAAGCGTGAAGACGCTGGTTTGCGCTTCACCATTACCTGTCTGGTGGCGTTTGCGGTGTTTCAGGCAGGTTTGCTGATCTGGATTGCCACGCACCGGTAAAGGCTTGAAAGCGAGGCGCGGCTATTCGCGAGCAGGCTCGCTCCCACCTTGGAATGCACTTCCCTGTGGGAGCGAGCCTGCTCGCGAAGCTTTTAGCCTTTAAATGCGGGAAGCGAACAGCGCCTGATGATCGCGGCACTGCTCCGCCGTCAGCATGAACACGCCATGCCCGCCGCGCTCGAAATCGAGCCAGGCGAAGTCGACTTCCGGGTACAACGCTTCGACGTGCACCTGGCTGTTGCCCACCTCAACGATCAACAGCCCCTTCTCGGTCAGGTGATCCGCCGCTTCAGCGAGCATCCGTCGTACCAGGTTCAGACCGTCATCACCGCAGGCCAGGCCCAGCTCCGGTTCGTGCTGGTATTCATCCGGCATGTCGGCAAAATCTTCTGCGTCAACGTACGGCGGGTTCGACACGATCAGGTCGAAACGCTGCCCCGGCAGACCCTCGAAACCATCGCCCTGCACGGTGTACACGCGCTCATCGACGCCATGACGCTCGATGTTCTGATTGGCGACTTCCAGCGCTTCGAACGACAGGTCCGCCAGCACCACTTCAGCGTTCTGGAACTCGTAGGCGCAGGCAATGCCGATGCAGCCGGAGCCGGTGCACAGGTCGAGGATGCGTGCCGGCTCGTCGCCGATCCACGGTGCGAAGCGGTTTTCGATCAGTTCGCCAATCGGCGAACGCGGGATCAGCACGCGCTCATCGACGATGAACGACATGCCGCAGAACCACGCCTCGCCCAACAGGTACGCAGTCGGGATGCGCTCTTCAATGCGGCGCTTGAGCAGGCGTTGCAGGTTGACCAGTTCGTCGTCTTCCAGCGCACAGTCGAGGTAGCTGTCGGCGATCTCCCAAGGCAGGTGCAAGGCACCGAGCACCAACTGCCGGGCTTCATCCCAGGCGTTGTCGGTGCCATGGCCGAAAAACAGATCCTCCCCATGGAAGCGGCTGACGGCCCAACGGATGTGGTCGCGCAGGGTACGAAGTCGGGAAGTGATCACGGGGCAGAACTCCAGAAAAAACGACTGGCGATTCTACCAGCCAAAACGCCCGCCGACGACGCAGGAAAATCAGTGGCGCGACAGTAGGACTTTTCTGATTTTTGCATCAGCCATTGAACAGAACGTGTAACTTGACAAGGCTGCAGGCCAATAACGACGGCGCCTACGATGGTAGCGGTTCACAGAACCGCTCAGCCAGAGGACAATGCCGCAAAAGCCCCACCCCAAGGAGCCCCGAATGTCCGTTCCAAAAACGATGTTTCAACTCAGCGGCCGCGGTTACGCAGCGGCCATACTGAGCCATGCCACCGTGGTCATCATCGATGCCCAGAAAGAGTACCTCAGTGGCCCGCTGGCCCTGAGCGGCATGGACGCGGCCGTCGCGAACATCAAACAACTGGTCGCCGCGGCCCGTGCAGCCGGTCGGCCGATCGTGCACGTGCGTCATCTCGGCACCGTCGGTGGCCTGTTCGACCCGCAGGGCGAACGCGGCGAATTCATCCCCGGTCTTGAACCACAGGGCGATGAAACCATCATCGGCAAACTGCTGCCGAGTGCGTTCCACGGCACCGAACTGCTGGACCGTTTGCAGAATCTTGGCTCGCTGGACCTGATCGTCTGCGGCTTCATGAGCCACTCCAGCGTCAGCACCACCGTGCGCGCGGCGAAGAACCTGGGCTTCCGTTGCACTCTGGTCGAAGACGCCTGCGCCACCCGTGATCTGCCGTTCAAGGGCCGCGTGCTCAGCGCCGCCGTGGTGCAGGAAGCGGAAATGGCGATCATGGCCGACAACTTCGCCACCCTTGCCCTGACGCAAGATCTGATCTGATCTGCTCTGATGAGCGGCTCAGCGCGCCGCTCATCCGCAAAAGCCTCGCATTTGCTTCAATTGCCTTAGCCTCAGGAACAACCCGGTCAACTCCCGGTCGAAGGGCCGATACCCATTGAGGAAGGTCGGAATGAAGTTATCCGATGGATTTGACGCACGCCGCTTGCGGCCCAAAGGCCAAAGCAACTGGCGTTTTCGATTCGGCGCAGCGATCGCCGCCATTCTGGCGACGTTCGGTGTGCTGCTGGCGATGGCCGGTGCCGCCAGCCTGCTGGGGCGCCCGCCGGCGCTCGGCGATTTGAATGCCACGCCGACGGGGTCGGCGATCATTCTCGCGGTCGGCTTGTTGTTCCTGTATTTCGGTGTGGCGCTGTGGCGTCGATGCCGGCGTCGCGCCAGGCAATCGCGGGAACTGAACATGTCCCCGCACCTGATGAAAAAACACGACTGACTGCACGGCCTGGCTTTTTGCCGGGCCGTTTTGTTTCGACTTGGGTAAACTGGCCGCCCTTCGCGGAGGCTGACATGCAAGACGACGATTTTTCCCTGTTCAAAAGTGCGATCCAAGGCGTCAAGCCGATCAAGCACGACCGCGCCGACACTGGCAAACCCAAGGCTGACCGCGCGCAGATCGCCAAACTGCGCCAGTCCGCCACTGTGCGCACCGACACCACCACCGTGGATGGCCTGTCCGATCAGTTCGTGATCGACGTCGGCCCCGAAGACGAGTTGATGTGGGCCCGCGACGGGGTGCAGGAAAGCCAGATGCGCAAGCTCAAGATCGGCCAGATCCCGTTCGAAGGCAGCCTCGACCTGCACGGCATGAACGTCGAAAAAGCCCGCGAGACCCTCTGGGCCTTTCTCGCCGAGGCGACCAAATTCGAAATCCGCTGCGTGCGCGTCACCCACGGCAAGGCCGTGCGCCTGGACGGCAAGCGGCCGATGATCAAAAGCCACGTCAACACCTGGCTGCGCCAGCATCCGCAAGTGCTCGGTTTCTGCTCGTGCCAGGCCAGACATGGCGGCGCCGGCGCGGTGTACGTGATGCTCAAACGCACCATGATGGAAGGCCGCGACGAATAATCGCGTCACACCGAACTTGCAGGGTTGTGTCCGCCACCGTACCCTTGCCCTTTGCGAAAATCCCCACAGGTAGTTTCATGTCCCTGGAACAGAATTACACCGCCATGTTTAGGGGTACTCAGTAGGTTCTCAGGGTTAATGAAATCAGGGGCTTAGCACCAAGGAAAACCCAGAGTTTCATGCCAATTCACAGTTATTGGTACAGAAATTGGTACGGGATTCATATCCTATATACATCGAAAAAGCCCCGCATTGCTTGAAACGATGCGGGGCTTTTTCATTGTGAATCATGCCTGACCGTAACGAACGGCGGCTATCGGCCAAAAGCAACCGCCCTGGACTGCCGTCTTTCGACCGACAGCAGTCCTCGCCGGAATCGGCTTTGATGTCTAGTACAAGGACACACTAAATGAGCTTGCTGACCACTTTTGGGCCTCTCCGAGATATCCCCCTAGACAACATCGAGCAGCTAAAGGAAATACTTATCCGGTCTGACAAGAGCAGAATGCTTGAAGGATTGGTCATTGAGGCTGTGTTCAATGAGTACCTCGGCAAGCTGATTGCTCAAGGAATCGATATTTTACCGGTTTCTCTCGTAAGGACTTTGACGGTAAAGGAAAACCCACAAAAGAAATTCGTAAACTCTTGGTGGGTGTGGGACCACTCCGAGACCGGTCAAGCAGCAGCGGACCTGCGCCATCTTCTGGCTCCTTCGTCCGGTCAGGGTGAGTTCCTGTTTGATTGCTACTACGACGAGATGAGCCGAGATTTCTTCATGAAGAAATGGGGAGAACAAACCGACATCCCTATTCAGTCTTTCATGATGAAAAAGCGAAAGCAGTCGACTCCACGGTTTAGGATTCCAGCGGAGGCGGTGATTGACGAGAATCGATCTCAGCAAGCCTTCTGGGCCGGTCTTTCCAGCCACTATAGCGATGAACTCTTTAAGCAGGTCGTCCTTCATCGGCTGTTTAAAAACTGTGCGATACAACCTTTTTTCGATGGTGTCTGGGACATTGACAGCTTGGCGCGATGGCCAGACAACTCTCTAATGCAGTTAGAGGTGAAGCACAAGTACCCGCGTATTGAGAAATACTCCGGGAAACTTTTTTTTGGCATTAACAATGGTCAGTTGCAAGTAATGCAGGATTTAGCACGTCGAGGAATCAAGACGCTGCACATGATAATGGTGAAGCCCATCTGGGACAAAAATCTTGGGACGGGCTATCTCTTAAATAGAATTGGAAACCGGAAGAACGTATTGCTGTTGGCAAAGTTATTA
Source organism: Pseudomonas sp. B21-051 (assembly GCF_024748795.1). Lineage (NCBI taxonomy): Bacteria > Pseudomonadati > Pseudomonadota > Gammaproteobacteria > Pseudomonadales > Pseudomonadaceae > Pseudomonas > Pseudomonas sp. B21-051. The sequence goes on along the minus strand of NZ_CP087166.1, from coordinate 1,921,992 downwards.
GATACAAGCACGTTGCGCCAGATTCGATCTAGGCAGTCATGGCAGACGGGAGCAGAGCAGTCCTTCACTGGCAAGGATGAACAGAAGGCCCGCTACGTTGGCGCATCTGAGTTTCAACTCCTTGGCACGCTAGATGATCCAGTTGACGCTGTGGCAAGAAACATCGCCCTTGCTGCCACCGGCACCCTCAACCAGCCTGTCAATGACCAGCTTTTGATTGATAACCAAATTCAGCGGTAAAAAGTACCGGGGACATATCACGATATTGATGCTGGCGGGGGCGCCTAGGATGACCCTAATGGCAACGAGTGAATGCTTCTGGCCCAGAGTGTGTAAAAACGTTTCGCCAAAATTGCAGTGTGCGCGTCTACGTTAAATCTGAAATTTATCGGCACGTCAGCAGATGTGGATTTTACGTAGAAGCGCGATTTCCAGTCCGGTTTTGAGTACCTGTCACGCTGGAAAACGTTTTTACACAGCCTCGGCCGAAAGCTGACGTTCGCCAACAATTGCTCCTGGACGCACTGGCAGCTCAGTCATTCCTATGATGGATCGGACTGACCCCTCTTTGACCTCCCGCAGATAAAGGCCCAAACGCCTCGCCGACAACCCGCGTACCAGTTGCGTACCAGTTGCGTACCAGCTCTGTCTTCCTCCCTCCTCCTCCCATCCCTTCTGCAGACAGCTTTAGCGAATTGTAAGCAACGGTTCTCGGCTCCAATCCAGGCACTGTCTATCGTCGGTTCCGGCGAGTTTTGTGAGAGTTAAACAGCGTGCGTGGAAGGCAGGCCGATCTCCGCATTTCTGCCTCACCCCGTTTTCAGGTTGACCCCTGGGAAAAAGGTAATTTTGGTAATTTTCTTTTTTAATGCCATAAAAACACAATGAATTCAGCAGGTTAGGTAGATTCCTCAAAGGTAATAATAGGGTAAGAAAAAGGTTAGAACATTACCTTTAGGCGTAGTAATTTCACCAACCAGTAAAACCCTTTAAAATCAGTAACTTGAAAAAATATTACCTCCCGCATTACCAAATATTACCTCCAAAGGTAATACGTCAAAGCCACGTCCTATAAGGGCTGCAGCCAATTTCTCGCATCGGCTTACCAAAATTACCCTTTTCCCAGCCTCAAACTGAAATTAGCCCCTCGCAGGTGCCTGCTATGCTTCCTGCTTTCCGAATGGAGTCGAAAGTATGCCCAGTGAGTACTCACTCCCCGTGGTTCTAGAAAAAATCTACGAAAATCAGCTTGCCTTAGAGGCCGCGTTGATGGAGTTGGTACTTTTGACAGAGCATCAGGGAAACGAAGCTATAGGAGAAAACGCCCGTTGCGCGCTGGAGCGAATTGGTGAAAACGCTGGTTTCATCAAACAAGGTTTGGCACGGCTAATAGCTAAGGAGCAGGATTTATGACGACACACCAGGTCAATCACAGCATTGCTGCAAGCGTGAGTAAGCCATCGAGTGTTGCTAGCCACGAGGCCAGGCTCGTGATCGCACCTAGGGCCTACCGTTCCTTTTGGGAACGGGCGTCTATACTGCCAAGACAGGCTTGATTTTCGATGACTGGTGTGAGCGTGAACCTATGCAGTACTGACACTACTGTGAATCCATGCCATCATGGCCGCCTTTTGTACCTAGCGATGAGTCCATCATGAGCGCAAGTTGGAAAGCTGACGAATTAGTACGTACTCGGTCTGACAATGAAAAACGCTACACGCGTAATTTTTTGAAACAGGCTGTTTGCGAGCTACGTTTTCCAACCCTTATGGAACTAGGCGAACAACGTGCACCTGCATCGTTCGTTAAAGCGCTGCGTAAAGATTATCCATTGCTAGAGCTGAATAATGAGTTCACTCTTGGTATTGGAGCCGGAAACACCTCTAGCAACATACACATATTACGATCCACCAAAGGCAACTGGAGCATCTCACTAAAAGAGAACGCTCTATCAATTGAGACCACTTCTTACTCGGGCTTTGACAACCTGCGGGAGCGTGTTCTTCAAGTTCTAGAAGCTGCTGAAAAAGTAATAGACTCAGACTTCTTCACTCGAATTGGACTTCGGTATATTAACGTACTGAAAAGTGAAGACGAAGAAATTATAAGCTGGATAAATCCTGCCCTAACTGCCCCCATAACGTCTGAACTCTTCGCAGGGATAAATGACTTTGGCGGCAGAATGCAGTTATTGACTGAGGACGGCGGATGCTTATTTCAACATGGAATCCAGCTAAATCGCTCCAACGGTTCACCGCCTAAGCCTGACTACTTAATAGACATTGATACATATCGCTCAGAGGTATCACTAAAGGATACTGCTGCTGCTCTCGACATCATGCATCGCCAAGCATTTGATCTGTTCGACTGGTCTATCACCGATAAAGCTAGAAACGCTTTATCCGCAGATAACAAGACACGGAAAGGATGATTTAATCATGGACTTTTACGTAGATGTTACACCAGCGCCAGCACCGTCAATTTTTTATGCATCACAAGCAGCTTTGGGGCGAAATCCTCCCAGAGAAAATTTCGACTTCGGCGCCACTCAGTTTTTAACCAATAAGTACACCGATTTAAACTCTGCCAGCGCCGATATTGATAGTACAGAAAAGGTACCAAAAGCTTCTGTACAGAATGATTCTACCTCTCTTCTTCCTAAGAGCGCGGACGTTCGACCAATTCGATCTCTCGCTAATGAACGACAAGTTCAAGGAAGAGATCTAGAAATCAGCAAAATCGCTGAAGACCGTATAAAACTTCTTGCGATAAAATACGCAAATGACTCTTTCTCAGCGGAAATGATAGCACGTCTTGAAATTCTCAATTCTCGATTAATCGAACGTGCCCCGAGAGTTTCTGTTGAACAGATAAGCCACCTAGAAGCGTCTATTGACTCCATAAAATCTGTGGAGCAATCAATACTTGATCGCGCAAAAAGGCTGGGGCTACCGACTTGAATTTTACTGTCTTCCAGTATCCAAAGTCGAAGCACACGAGGTCTTTGACTCCAAGACTATTTAAGCGCTATCAAACGTACAAGCGTTATCTACAGCACGAATTCTCGAGGACTTGTGTCTATTGCAGACAGCCCGATAGCAGCGCACCAAACTTGAATTTTGGCGTTGACCATTATCGCCCCAAAGGCATCGCAAAATTTGCCATCTTAGAGCGCGACTATCAAAATCTTTATTACTGCTGCGGAAGCTGCAACTCTCGTAAAAATAACGCCTGGCCGAAGGATGAAGCCAAGGGCCCCTACATTGTAAATCCGTGCGATTATGTTATGAGCCAGCACCTGAGGTTTGAATCGACCAACGGCACTATGGCAACACGCACTAAATTCGGCGAGTACACCGAAGAACTTTTACAACTAAATGACCCTATTCAGGTAGAATATCGAAAGACCACATTTCAAGTTTTAAAAATGGCCGCAGTCAACTTGACAGCCCTAGAAAATCAAAAACCAGAAATATTAAAACTCCTCCAGAATAATAAAATTACCGCTGATGTCTATGACAGTGAGATTAAGATCATAGATGACGAAATAAAGACCATTGAGACCTTCATCCAAAACAACACCGGTTCGAAGCCATTGCTTCGTGTGCGGGAATTAAAATAAAAAAGCGCTGACCTAAAACGCGTTCTCCTACTTTCGTCTAGCGACAAGTCATAATCATCATCTTCCGCACATCGTTGAAAAGTATTCAAAAGCAGGTTTCACGCTGAAAGCCAGCACCACTGTGGCTCTCCGACAGACTGAAGCTTTATTTAACCGTCTGCGTTAGGCAGTGAAAGAAGATCTTATTGATTTTAAAAAACTGCTTAAACGCACGTTTTCAATAGCCATACCCGTGTAAAACGCCATTCTAGAGAATGCCAATCTAGCCAACCGTCTCCTGTCCTCATAAGAAATTTTAGCGACTCTTTGCAAAACCTTGCACTCATTGAAAGCGCTCTATACCTAGCGGCACCCGCACCAGCCCTACCTGGGCCATCCGATTTCACCATCACCCTCATTTGCAAAAAGAAACCACGCAAAGCCCGCCGGCGGGAGGGGGATAAGTGCTTTTTCGTTAGTTTTTTCTTTACCCACGAATCTTTCAGGCCCAGACGGCTACCTCGACTTGAACGAAAAAGCCCCCACCAGCCGATAGCTGTGGGGACTTGCACCTGTCGTCAGAAGAAACCGCGAAAGCAGACAATTCCTATATTGACTGGATCTGAAAAGCTTTTAGCTAGGCGAATCAGAGAGTGACTGCTTCACTCGAACGCTTTAATGGCTTGAAGCCATAATTAGCCAAGTTAGCGATGAGTTAATAAAAATGTATTTCTCAAGGTATTGTGCAGTACTACTCCCCCTCTACTTATATTCCTGCAGCGCGGCGGCCACATGTTCATTCGTTACCAACCATCAGATGCGGGATATACCGTTCACATTACCCTCGAACCTCTCAATACCTAGTGACACTCCAAACGGCTCGATAGTATACCAGACAAGTAAAGTACTCAGCTCGCCCCAGAATTCCTTTACCTGCACAAGTTCGTACTCTCAAGGCTCAGAAGATGCACGAGGACAGAAAAGTCAGGTGGGTGTGTACCCCATAGGCGACTCGGGTCTCGCGTGGAAGTGGATGTGGGGAGACAATGCTTCAGCACCGTATCCCTCCGGTCTCAATAATCCGGGAACTGCTGGTTGGGACGGAACAAGACACGGAATTAAGCTGGTGAAAATAGGTGCTATTGAACCGGGGGCGGTGGTTCCAGCAGGCCCGCTTGGTTATTTCCGGGTTGGTGACCTCCGAGTTATGAGCATTTCAGTCACGCCCATGAATGTTGTAGCTGCCTCCTGCCAGTCGCCCGAGAACATAACTGTAGACCTCGGCAAGCCAAGCGCGAGCGAATTTAAGTATGAAAAATATAACAAATGGTCGCCGATTAGAATTCAAATAACAAACTGCCCCAAAGTCATTAAAAACATAGCATTAAGTTTAAAACCTACAGCCTCATCGCCTGCCATCTCGCCAAGCACTGGCGTAATAGGTCTAAACTCAAGCTCAACGGCTAAAGGGATCGCAATTCGAATAAAAAACCAAGACAACTCCGATTTTGATTTCTCTAAAAGATATGTAGTCGCCCATTACGACCCCGGATCAGCGAGCGTCTTGGTTGAGTTACAAGCACAGCTGTATCCGCTTTCGAATGGAGCAGAGGTTACACCTGGCACCGTCAAGGCGGAAATCATGTATGTGCTTGAGTATTTATGATGAAACCAAACCTACCGATGTGAAATTTTGGGCTACAGCGTGATTCGCCGGAGCTGCAGCGTACTGGCAGAGACTTTTGAGGCATTCGAGGTAAAATCGCCCGCATTGTTAGGTGCGGGTGTGACTCCATGATTGTGCACAGCGATTTGGATATTTATATCCTCAATTAATTTAAGTAAATCGCAAACAACCTGGAATAAGTTAATCGATTCCGACCCAATCCAATTCCTTGGTGCCAATAGTTGCTGCTCCTTCGCGGCAATACTTCTGCGCCCCCCCTCGATTTGCTCCTGCATATCGCCTCCCACCGTGGCGTTGTGCTGCTGCCCTACAACCAAATTAAGATCCCGGCCGGTCGCTTGGTGCAAATCATCAACCGCGGCCAGACTCGCGGATCCGCCTGACAACAGCTTAAGTGCGCCCAGCGCCTCGATCGTTTTCACACCACCCACCGTCTCGATTGAGTGGTCATCAATCGTCTGCGTGTGGCTCTGGAACTGCTCGCGGTTGTTCAAGGCTTCAACTTCGCGCTCGATCGCCTGATCCCGGATTTTGCCATCGGTCTGGCGTAACCAGTTGCCGTCTGCGTCGACACGCTGCTGTACGGCTTCGCTGTGCTGCCACACCTGATCACCTTTCGGCACCTTCGGCATGCTCAGACCATGCGGCAAAATAGATTGGATGTAAGGTTTGTTTGGCAAACCGTAGGCGAAGCACACCACCACTCGCGTCCCCTCCTCTGGAAAGGCGTAAATACCCATTTCCTCGCCACCGGTGGGCAGCGGTAAAGGAACGCCAGTGAGCGGCGGCATGGCCGGATCTGGCTCGTCATCCGGACCGAGTACGACAATGTCAACGGCGTAGCGCGGACGGAAGTCGTCGCACAGCCCGGCGTCCGCCGGCGCGTCGGCCACTGCGGTGACGCGGGCAAAACGCGGCAGGTGGTAACCTCCGGTGAGTTCGGGGAATTGGCGCTCTACAGCGCGGCGGATTGCGTCGTCCATCGGATGGCCATCTGGTCATTGGCGAGTGCCACCGTGGTGATGCGCTCGCCGTTGTTGATCGTTGCACCTGGGCGCACGCCGGGAAGGGCCGCGACCATCGCGCTCTGGTTGCCCTGGTAGCCGTCGAACAGCTCCGTGGGGATTTGCAGCGGCGCACGGGCGCCGAAAAAAACTATCGGCCCAACTGCCGGCGAACACTTCTCCGTTGCCCAGCTGGTGCTAGGTGAAGTCGGGAATGCTGAACACTCGGGGCAAACTGTCCATAGCCTGATAACCGGCAGCGAGGCTGTAGAAATACGGTGCCTTCACGCTGGCATAAGGCCGATCGGGGACACGAAAGCGCAGCCCGGTCTGTTCGCTGACCTGGGTCAACACTGCGCGCAGATCCACATGACGCAGGTTCAACGGCAACGAGTTGGCCAGCACGGCGGCCAGCTCACGGCAAAACAAGACCTGTTCGACCGCGTTGGCGGCCGTGCAGCGCTCGACGTAGCCGATAAAGTGCCGTTGCAGCGTGCCCTCGTTGTAGCCGATATCCAGCGTCACCAGCCCTTTCAGCGGCACAGGGGATTGAACGGTGAAGTTCGCCCGGCCGGGGCTGGAAGCGTCCAGCCTGACGTCCTCCTTGATGAGAGCGATCGGGGAGCCGTTGATGGAAAGTATCTTGTGCAGTTTCACGTCTGCTCACTCCCGCCCAGCCACTTATCCATACGCCCCAGCACTTTTTCAAAGCCGCTCAGCGCGGGGTTATCGCTGGTTCCATCACCGTTGCCGGCGCCGCCTTCGCCGACCGTACTGCCCGGGGCGCCTTGAGCGTCTACCTTGTTGCCGGCGCGTGTTCTGTACAAGCTCCGCGAGTTTGATGCGTGCTGGACCATATTCACGGTCGCCAGCAAGTCGGAAACCTGCGTCGGCCAGATTGGCCCCTATGTTTTTTCTGTCGACTTCACCACCGGTAGTACCGATCTTAATTGACAAGTCGACCAGCCGACTCCAAAGCGCTTCTGCACGATTAACGTCCTCGTCACAAAGCGCCATCCGTGCTAGCGCAAGTCCATACGTCCTGGTGATTGGAGACGTAGCTTCGAAGTCAAACTCGAGAATTACCATCCGCCGTAACAGCCGCCAGATCACAGCATCGTCATCGGGAACGCCGCCGGCAATCAGCGCCGCACGTATCGGCTTCGCCGGCATCCTCGCGCGACTGGCCGACGTGGTGGCTGCTATGGTCGTTCGCGGCTGGGTGGAGTGCGCCTGCGGTAATGCCTCAGGCTTGGTCGCCGCATTGCGCGATCCACGCTTGGCAAATGCGCTTCTTGCGCTCCACCAACAACCGGGGCGCAACTGGACCGTTGCGCAGCTGGCGGAGCAATGCAATACGTCGCGCTCAGTCTTTGCGGACCGTTTCCAGGTGACTATTGGCATGACCCCGCTACGCTACGTCACTGAGTTGCGGATGCGGCTTGCAAGCCAGTGGCTGACGCTTGAAAGGCTGCCCATTGAAGAAGTGGCTCAGCGTTTGGGCTATACCTCTCAGGCCGCTTTCAGTCGCGCATTCAAACGTATTACGGGCAAGACACCTGGATTAAGTCGACAGTCGAGGCAGTCCGCTGCTTCCTGACGCCGAGCAGGAGTCGGCGGCTTTGCACTGTCTATGCGTCAGGCAGCTTACGGCCAAAAGCTGTCTGTCATGCTGACCGCTTGTTGTTGACCGAGATAGGCATTGACGTAAAATCGCCCCCCCAAAAAATTAGCTTGCACAGCGAGAAGGAGCTTCGATGCAACGGGTGATGATTGTTGGTCAACCTGGGTCAGGCAAAAGCACTTTGGCGCGTGAGCTTGGTCAGCGTACGGGCTTGCCGGTCGTTCATATCGACACTATTCACTGGAAGCCAGGGTGGATCGAACGAAGTCGGGACGAGAAGACACAGCTTTGTCTCGATGTAGAAGCCCGAGATTGCTGGATATTCGAAGGTGGCCATTCAGCCACTTGGGACAACCGGCTGGCCCGTGCAGATCTTTTGATATGGATTGATCGTTCGGCGACGCTTCGATTCTTGCGCGTACTGCGCAGAACGCTGCTCCAACGCGGTCAGTCTCGGCCTGACTTGCCGGAGAACTGCCCCGAACTGCTGATGAACCTGCCGGAGTTTTTTAGATTCATGTGGCGGACGAAAAAAACAGCGCGAGAAAAGATGCAGCGACTTGTTGCCGCAGCGCCATCAGCTTGCCGCGTGGTTTGTCTGCGTTCTGATCGGGATCTCGGCATTTTTCTCGCGAGCATTGGTAATTCGACTGTCCAGACTCCGCGAGATTGACCGACGGTTGCCTGATTCACTGCGCAAACTGCCGGTCACGAGTGGCTGCTTTTGGCCAGTTAGCGACGGTCAGGATTCGACCGTCGCCAGGCATATTCAACCCCAGTCTGCTGCGCAATCTCCAAGGCGTCATCGAGTTCAATTTCCAGATATCGAAATGTGCTCTCCAGCCCTGCAATTTGAAACCTCACCCGGAGGGCCCAGATATCTCTGAGTCGAAGTGGGGATTTCTGCCCGACCAGTTTTCCTTTGTTCCACGTTAGCCTTTTCGTATGATGAGCGAACATGGTATCCGGAATACCTCGCGTGAATTCATCACCTAAAATTGGTTCATTGCGCCAGGCTGTGGAAAGTGGCGTGAAATTGGATTTCAGTGACTCTGCGGCTCAGCTTTCGTGGGACGACTTACGCATCATCAAAACGCTCAGCGAATGTGCCAATCGCACCGATGCTGCAAAGAAGCTGGGAATCAACGTGTCCACCGTATCGCGTCGAGTGACCCAGGTTGAGAAAACACTTGGCGTCGCACTGTTCGATCACCGCCGCTCGGGATACATGCTCACTGCTGAAGGCGCAGAGCTGCGAGCGCTCGCAGAGCGGGTCGAGCTGGATATTGTCAGTGTTGCACGACGAGTATCACGCGCAGGTAAGGGGCCACTTGGAAAGCTGCGCATCACCACCAGTGATTCGCTGCTGCTGTACTTCCTCACGCCCATCATTGCGCAATTCAAAGCTCTTAATGAAGGGATAGCAATTGAGGTACTGGTAGCCAATCAGACACTGAGTCTTGCCCGCGATGAGTCGGATATTGCAGTGAGGGCGACCAATAAACCCGCTGAAAGTCTGGTCGGACGCAAACTCGCGACGATTGCCTGGGCGCCATACGGCAGTGATAAAAACTCACCGACCTCGACGCCTTTCGCAGAAGGCCAGGCGTGGGTGTCCTACTCGGCAGCTTTATGCGGCCTCAAAGCAACGAGCTACGTCGACAGCAGGGTTGACCCCGATTGCATTTCCTATCGCACCGATTCCGTCGCCGCGGCCAGCGCTGCGATTGCGGCGGGTCTTGGTTTTGGATTCCTTCCCTGCATGCTGGGTGACGTCACGCCCGGTCTGGTGCGTATCGGCCCGGTTGTGCCTGAACTTCAAGATGGGCTTTGGCTGTTGACTCACCAGGACATTCGAAAGTCATGGCGAGTCAAGGCGTTCATGACGTTTTGCGCAGCGGCGGTTGCCGAACTCAAGCCCTTGATCGAAGGCCAGCGAGCTTTTCCGGTTTCGTAGACGAAACCGGAAGCACGTCTTAGCGGGTGCCGGAGCCAATGACCGCCTTGCAGACAATTTCGATCAACTGCGAACGCTGTGCGAGCCTCGATACACCGATGATATTGCTCGCGCACTGCGGCCGCTCAGTGCCAAACGCAGCCTTGCGCACACTCCCTACCACGGCAAACGCCGCGTCCATGTCCAGCACATAAAGCGTCTCTTCGACCACGTCTTCCAGTGTTGCGCCATACAGGGCAAGCAACTTGGAGATGTTGTCGTAGGAGGCGCGCATTTGCTGACCCATGGAAGAGAAATCACTGGGCTTGCCTTCGCTATTGAGTGGAGCCGGAGCCACCAGATTGCCGTCTTCATCATGGTTGAATTGGCCGGAGATATAGATGTCGTTTCCAACTTTTCTGGCCTGCGGGTAGCCGTAGCTTTCTTCCCATGCGACACCCCAGTAAGCGGTTTTCTTTCCGAACGGTTGCGAAGCAGACATTTGCTTTCTCCTGGCGTAGAACAGACTGCTCGCACAGCGGCAATCAGAGTTGTGGGAGGCCAGAGACTAGCACCGCAAATGATCTTGCAAGGGCGCATTAATGCGCCACTGGAGAGGCATTAATGCGCCCCTAAAATTGAGAATGATCGGTTACCTTGAACTCGAATTCGGCGCCGCAGCTACCGCCAACAACCTTCCGCGATTTTCAGCAGACAGAAGATTGGCCCGGCCCGCAAAGAGATTTGAAGACCATCATTTCACTAAAGGGAACCACCATGAACAATCCAAAACTCGAAGTACTGACCCCTCAGAACAGCCAACTGATTTTCATTGATCAGCAGCCCCAGATGGCCTTTGGCGTGCAAAGCATCGACCGCCAGACGCTGAAGAACAACACGGTCGCTCTGGCGAAGGCCGCAAAAATTTTCAACGTGCCAACCACTATCACCACGGTTGAGACCAATAGCTTTTCCGGCCACACATACCCCGAATTACTCGCTGTGTTCCCTGACGCGCCTCTGCTGGAACGCACCTCGATGAACTCGTGGGACGACCAGAAAGTCCGTGACGCGCTGAAGACCAATGGCCGCAACAAAATCATCGTCTCTGGCCTTTGGACTGAAGTGTGCAATACCACGTTTGCACTTTCCGCCATGCACGATGCCGGCTACGAGATCTACATGGTCGCCGATGCTTCCGGTGGCACTACGAAGGAGGCTCACGATTACGCCATGCAGCGCATGATTCAGGCCGGCGTGGTGCCGGTCACCTGGCAGCAGGTGCTGCTGGAGTGGCAGCGTGACTGGAATAACCGCGACACCTACGACGCCGTCATGAATCTGGTAAAGGAGCACTCCGGTGCTTACGGCATGGGCGTCGACTATGCCTACACCATGGTGCACAAGGCTCCCGAGCGTGTAGACCATGGCCCGACTCTGGCACCTGTGGCTGCCTCTGTTTGAACCTCACTGGCCCTCATTAAATGGGGGCCGTCCCCATTGCTATCCATTTGAACCGGAACGGCGACAGAGGCTATATCAGCGTCGTCCGCGCGCCTGCGACGCTGCGCTGACTGATCCGCCTGCTGTCCCTGGGCAATGTCCCGTCCCGACTTTACCGAGTCTTCCGGTCGTTCATGTTGAAAAAAGGAATCACCATGAAAGGTGTCGAAAGCACTGCACTCAGCAATGTCGTACTTCTGCCCACGGGGAAACTCAAACTGTGGCAGGAGACAGCTGCAAAACAATTGATGCTGGAAAGCCTGGAGACTGGAGTTTCAGTGTCGACGCTTGCGGACGCCTGTGCACTCTCTCGCAGTCATTTCAGCCGAAAATTCAAAGCAAGCACACGCTTGTCCCCTACGCAATGGCTACGTCAACAACGGGTCCTAAAGAGCAAACAGCTGCTCGACTCCTCAATAATGACGCTGACCCAGATCGCAATGGCATGCGGGTTCTGTGATCAGGCGCACTTTTGCAGAGTGTTCTCAAAGACTGAAGGTATGACGCCCCTGGCTTGGAAGCGCGTTGCTCGAGCTGCCGCCTAATAACCAATCTTTTTAAAGACGTTTTTCAATTCGAAAGACTGCAAATGGCTGTGGATTCAACCGGTCACGGGATCCTGATTTCGGGCATAGCAGGCAATGACCTCGTTGATCAATCCAGAACCACAGCCTCTCAACCGAGCATGGCGCTGAAGGATAGGAATGGCGATTATTTCAAACCTTCCAAATCAAGTGTGATATATGTACGGCCGGCTAATTGATTTCTATCTTGCGCTTGCCTTGAGACTCGGGCCATTGATAATTATTTCTATAAGTCAAATAAAAACTCAGGCTTCTGCAAGTCTAAAAAGCACTACAAGTATTCAAGAACGTACATTATTTCCGCATTCGCGGTACCAGCTCGCATATTGCTCCCTAGTCCACGCTGAACATATTTGGCTTGCAGCTCAATCCAAACGCCTTCTGATCCTGGTGAGAAATATTCTACCGCGTATTTTTTTGTAAAATCAAAATTCCCATTGCCGCGTTTTTGGATTTGTACAGCAACGCCTTTAGCTGTAGAGCTTGGATTTGATCTTATAACGCCCGCTTGTTCATCCAAGGCAGGAGAAGAGGCTGTCGGCATTAGACTTATATTTATATTATTGATACCTTTGGGGCAGTTTCTAAGCTGGATTCCTATTGTTGACCAGCTTATGGAATCATCGAATATTTCTCTAAGTGTTGGCTTTCCCAAGTCGACTTCTACATTGTTAGGTGAGCCGCAGGATTATGCAATAATATTCGAACCTGTTACTGATACAGAGATCAGTTTCAGCGCGTCGGCGACAGAATACCCTAACGTTCTTGAAGGTATAACTGCTCCCGCCTTGATGTCACCGATCTTGATCAAATTAAAACCTATTTTTGTGTCAACAAAGCTCAGCCAACGATCCGTGCGGTTATCAAGGTAACCGGGATACTGCAATACAGTGTCCCTATTTATAAGCTGCCAAGCAATGCCTGTATCGCCAATAGGGTAGATCCCGGAGGTCTGATTTTTTCCTGTAGCATCAACTGAGCCTAAATAAAATGGCGTAGAGCATTTGTAAGTACTCCAGACGGTTTTGACAACTGAGTTGGTGTAGATTATGTTCCGTTTGGGGTATCTCTGGGAACGGAAATACTTGCAGGCAAATTGAATGGTATGTCGCTTAAGCCATTTTCCGGCTTAAACTCACATGTAGCATTTGCTGCTATCGACGTTAAACATAGCACTACAAAAATTATTAATTTTTTCTAAGTCTCATATGCAAACAGCCTACCGTTTTTTGGTGATGGTATTTTTACAGCTTACTTAAAGAATCTAAAATCTCTAGTCTTGAGTTTCGCGGGCATTTTGCCAACCTAGGCTTTTTCTTTATTATTAAGTACCTAATTAATGTGATGCTTTTGATTTCCAACCATCGAAGCGCCCGAATTTATTGCTTATGAAATTAGTTTGACGGTACTGAAATATGACAAAAATTTACCTATTACAGATCTTGAGGGGTCGGCTAAACATTATAAACTGCACGACTACAACCCTCGTTAACACATGAGAATTGTCTTATTTTGAGATTGGCGGGTTATGGTTATTTTTTGAAATGCCTCCCAATAGCGATTGACTGAGTAAACATAAGCGTGATTGTGGTGATGCTTCTCCTAAAAGAGAGAAATTTTTTTTCACACGGTGTACTAGGCGGGGTGTACATTTATTTATCCAATGCCTCTAGCCTGTACATACTTGTAGTCGGCGATGGAGAGTTGCGTGCGGCGGCTTTACCAGCGCAAATAACCAAACAGTCAATTTAAGACTCTTCTTAAAGACGCAACGGAACTCAGCCATTAAGCTGGCTACTCCTGATAGGAGATACGATTCCGTGAGAACCCTCGATACCCTCAATAGCCCAAATCCCCAGAGCAACGCCGCTATCTACTGCCTGACGATTTTGGCACTGGCGCTGATCGCCATGATTGTCGTCGCCGGTCATGAGCTCAACAGCTTGTTTCCACTAAAGGCTGTGGTGCAACAACAGGAGATCCAGCTCAAGCAGCGCGCCGAGGCTATCCAGTCAATGACCGCAGAACTCAAGCAACTGGCGGAACAAAAGCAGGCCCTGGAATCCGACCTGCTTACCGCGAAGGAACAAGCGAAGGCCGCCGAGGCGGCAAAGACCGAATTGGAAAACAATCAACGCGAGGCGAATACCAGCGCCGCGTCAGAGGACGAAGACTCACTGTGCGCGATCATCGAGCAAAATATCCGACTCGTCTCGGACCAGCTCAAGCGCGACGATTTCTTCCGCTTGCGTGATGAGCGTGAAGCTGATGCTGAAGCCGTGCTGGAAAACTATGAAAAACAACTCGCCCATTGCATTGAACAGTTGACGGCACAAACCGCGTTGCCAGCCCAGAAATGAGTCTGCACTCGTTGCGCAATACGATTGATCACGGACCAAAAAAGCCCTGGAAAACAGGGCTTGCCGTCAATTTTTTAAAGCTTGAATTCCTTGGTCAACTTATTCAGCGAGGCCGCCAATTGCGAAAGCTCCGCAGATGCAGCTGCCGTCTGTTTCGAACCTTCTGCGGTTTCGCAAGACAGATCCCGAATACTGATCAGGCTTCGATCCACTTCGCGCGCGACCTGAGCCTGCTCTTCGGCAGCGGTCGCCATCAGCAGATTTCGCTCATTGATAAGATTCAGAGACCCAGTGATGTCAGTCAGCACTTCGCCGGCGATATTGGCCATCTCGAGTGTTCTTTCAGCCTGAGCGCGGGTGTGGTTCATGGAGGAAACTGCCCTGCTGGTACCCGACTGAATGGAGCTGACCATGGATTCAATGTCCTCGGTCGATTTCTGAGTACGCTGCGCCAGCCCTCTCACCTCATCTGCAACCACGGCAAAGCCACGGCCCGCCTCCCCCGCTCGCGCTGCTTCGATGGCCGCGTTCAAAGCGAGCAGATTGGTTTGTTCGGCGACTTCTCGGATCACGTCCAGCACGCTGCTGATATCGCTCGCCATCGTAGAAAGCGCCTGCACTTCTGCCGAAGTGCTGTGCACGCTGGAAACCATCAGGTTGATTGCCGCGACCGTTTCGCTGACCTGGGTTTTACCGGCAATGGCTGCCGCACTTGATTCCGATGTCAGTTGCGAAGTCGATGCGGCATTGTCAGCAACCTGCTCCACCGCTGCACTCATTTCAGTCACGGCAGTGGCGGCCATTTCGATTTCATGACTCTGACGCTGAGTGATACGCGAAATATCTTCGGTAACGCCGTGCATGGCTTCCGAGGTTTCGGCCAATTGCGTCGACGAGTCACGGATCATGATCAGCGCATCACGCAAACTGGTCTGCATCGCGGCCAACGACGACAGCATCTGCGCCGCCTCATCGGAACCATCCAGCGCGATGGTTTCACTCAAATCGTTGGCGGCGATGCATTCCGCTACCCTCAGCGAGCCTGCAATCGGAACCGTCAGACTGCGGGTGTACAACACTGCCAGGGCCAAGGAAGCACCGATGGCAATGATAATGAACACACTGACGATCAACAGCGTGTGTTCGTAGACCTTGTCGGCCTGCTTGCCCGCTTCATAAGCTTCGATCTCGTTGAGAGCAATCAGCTTCTTGAGCGCGACCTGCACGCCGTCCGAGGCGGCACGCATCTGATTCTTTGACAGCGCAATGGCCGCTTCAAGCTGCCCTTTCGCCACGGTTTCAAGGTATTGGTCCTGCGCCTGATCATTGACCGCCTGTGCTTTGGCGAACGCCTCGAACGCCTCACGCCCAGCGTCAGTTGCCAGCAGATCAATGAGCGCTCGTTGATGATTTTTGATGAGTTGACGTGATTGCTGAATATCCATCAGGGCCTGAGCTTTGCGCTCAGGGGTCTCAATAGGGTTGCGCAAGCGGGCGTTATTGCCCTTGATTTCGATGAACTCACGATCCAGTTGGCCGAGCAGCTTGATGCTTGGCACGATGGTCGTCTCGACATAAGTCTCTGCCTTGTTGAGCAAGTCGACTTGCTGCAAGGCGATCAGTCCGATCGCGATAATCATGAAACAGAATAAGCCAAAACACAGCGCCGAACGCGGCGCGAGATTGAGTTTACGAAGCAGCATGATGCCTTACCTTAGAATGTGTTCAAGACAATGGGGTTTACGAACTGGCAGGAAAGCTGGCGCAGACAGTCAGCCGTCACCGCGCAAGCGTGCAGCTAGCGGTTTGCACACGAAGAAATCGTGGGATCACTTACGGCCAGCTCCGCACTTTCATTAAGCGCGGGATCAGCCAGCATCAGAAAATCCGCCAATCGTGGCAGATTGATATTCGAGACCAGACGCATCCAGCGCTGCGGATGCGGGTTGAAGAAGGTTTTCGACCACTGATGGTCATCACTAGGGTTGAAAATCAGCAGATAGCGAATCAGCGGGTTTTCCCCGAAAAAGTCGAGGGGATCCATCCCCATCTCGTGTAGCAGCTCAGCATTGACGACGACCAGGCTCAACCGCTGAGGGCAGTAATACGTCAGTACTCTCAGGTCACGATAAGTACACACGTTCAATACACTGAGACAACCAAGTTTGTTGAACTGTTGCTCAATCGACAGACCTCTTCGCACGTCGCTATCGGCGATCAGGATCCGCAGAGATCGACTTCGGTTATTTTCAAGAAACATCGGACACCTTTGGCAGCTCCATTCTTCCTTTCAGAAAATAACCAAGGGCTAACCTGTCCGATATGAGACTTGTCTCAAAATGGCGACAAGGGATCGCTCAACGAAAATCACACTGTGATGGCGAGCGCGGACTAGCGGGCATGGGCCGATTCAAGATCTTTGGAGGGAGGGATTTTGCAACGGTGGAGGGCGGCGCAAAGCCAGAAGCACGGGCGGTTGAGTACGAACCAGACAATTCTCATTATTAACGCCCCTTTTTGTCAGTAACCTTAAAACAAGGGGCGCTGATTCATTCTTTCTAAGGCCTTCAAGGCAGCGTCAGCGTCACGACGTAATTACCAGTTGTTATCGGGTGGCCCTTGTTGTCCGTGAGTAGCAGACGCTGGTCGTAATAATTATCATGCTCATGGGTATCGGCAATCATCTTAACGAACACTTGCTGGTGCGACTCACCCCGCCCTGCCGCACTGACGTCAGTCACTGAGAAAGCCTGACCGGTGCTCGCGTGCGGACAATCAAGCAGCTCGACAGAAGCATGGCTGGCGCCACCCGCCATGCAACTTGCTTCAACAATCGTTCCGCTGAAACGAATCACTCCGCTAACGGGCGCAGACTGGGCCGCGCTGACAGTGTCAAAACCAAGCAGGCAAACACAGGCAATCAATAAAGGACGTCGAATGATCATCGCGAAACTCCATGGTTATTAACCAAGGTATCGCCCGTTGCGAAATGATCTTTAACGTCCCCTCCGAGGCAGGGCCACTCAGCACCACCCTGCCCCGTTACGGTTACAACTCGACCCGTTTGATTTTCTTGATCAGATCAGCCTGTGCATGCTCCAGCTTCAATACGTTGCGGTTAATATTGGATGGATCAATGACGGGCGCTTCGCACTCGGCCTCAAGGGCATTACACGCCTCGACGACTTCATGTTCGGCAACGATGCGCGCCGCGCCCTTGATCCGGTGTGCCAAGTCCGCCAGCAGCCCGGGATCGCTCTCAGGTATCAGCGAATGCAACTCCTCTAAATCCTTTTCACAACTCGACAGTGCTTCGCGGAGCAGTTCTTTCATCATGTCGAGATCGCCTCCGGTGAGCTCGTTCAGACGCTCGCGAATCGAACCCAGCTCCTTGTTCGTCGCCGCAGGCGGACTATCAAACTGCTCGTTTTCGACACTCTTTTCCCAGCCTGCAAGCATGGTCGACAAAGTACTGAGGCTGATTGGCTTGAACAGACAGTCATCCATGCCCGCTTCTCGGCATTTCACTTTTTCTTCAGGCTGCGCGTTAGCTGTAAAGCCCAGCACGATGCACGGTTCTGCACCGCTGTCGCGTTCGTCCTGGCGAATGGTGCGGGCCAGTTCATAGCCGTTCATAACCGGCATGTTGCAGTCCGTTATCACAATGTCGAATGGCTCCGAGCGCCACAGTACCAACGCCTCAGCACCATCTGCAGCATCACGCACTACTTGGCCAAGGAAGCTGAGCTGCTGAGTCAGCAACAAACGATTTGCGCTTTGGTCATCCACTACCAGAATCCGCAGCGTAGGAACCGGTTTGTCCTGGACAACCGAAACAGGCAGTACCTTACCGCCGAGCGGACTTAGAATATTGAAGAACAGCGACACTTCCAGACAGGTGCCTTTGCCCAAAGTACTGGTTATGTTCAGTCGCCCGCCCATCAACTCACACAGCGAACGTGAAATCGCCAATCCCAGACCGGTGCCGCCCCTGTTCGAGGGGCCATGATTGGCCTGAGAAAACGGCTGGAACAGGTTCTGCAAATCAGCGCTGGAAATGCCGATGCCGGTGTCCTCGACTTTGAGGTCGACTTGCAAACGTTCGTCAGCAAGGCGTTGGCCGCGGATCGAGACACTGACATGTCCGGTATCGGTAAACTTGATGGCGTTTCCGACCAGGTTTGATAGCACCTGCTGGAAGCGCATCGGATCAACCAGTACGTCACAGCCGACAGTGGCGTCGATGTCGAGCTTCAATACCAGACTCTTCTGCCTAGCCAATCCGTCGAATACCCGCGCCACGGATTCCACCAGTTCGCGCAGGTTGGCACGTTTCGGCGAAAGACTGACATGCCCTGACTCGATGCGAACCACATCAAGGATATCGCCGATCAATTCCAGCAGGCCTTTCGCCGAGTCGTAGGCCACTTCAATCGCCGGCCGATCGAAGTGCCCCTGCTCGGCACGCTTGAGCGTGAGTTCGAGCATGCCGATCACGGCACTCATCGGAGTACGGATCTCGTGGCTCATGGTCGCGAGGAACGTGGTTTTGGCGCGGCTCGACTCATCGGCCAACTCTTTCGCCGAACGCAACTCCTCGATCAGTTCGCGGCGTTCGCTGATGTCGATCCAGCCGCAGATCACGCCTCTGACTTCCCCCGTCGTGTCGTGATAGGGCTGGATCCAGTGATAAATGATCAGCCGCGTATCACCGACATGCAGCGTGCGATCCACCTCGTAAGGTTCGTCCCGCTCGACGACGCGCAGATAGTCATCGTGAAATTGCAACGCTTCCTGGCGATTACGCTTGCCGCTTTCGAGCACGGTCTTACCGATCACGTCCTTTTCCGACAAGCCAAACGTCTGCAGATAATTGTTATTGCAGGTGACAAGCCGGCCTTCCCGATCGCGCACGTAAATGGGGTGCGGTGTGCCGTTGATTAGCGCCCCCATGAACTTCAGCTGATCGCCGAGCAAGCGCTCTGCTCGACTGCGCTCACGGATCTGCCGGCGAATATAGAAATTCCACGCCAGCGATCCCAGGATAATCAAGAAGGCGCCAGCGCTGATTTGGTAGATCAACACCTTGTAATCGCGCCACGACAGTCCCGAGAACGCTGCAATGGGACGCCAACGATTGAGAATCACGTCAAGCTCGTCTGGTGGAATGCTCAGCAAAGCCTTGTTCAGAATGCTGACCAGTTCGGTATCGGCACGCCGGGCGGCAAAGGCGAGGAAACCCTTGTTCATGCCGACGATGTTGGAGATGCGCAAACTGTCGCTGTAGATGTGAGCGATGTAGTAGCGCGCACCATGCAACGTGGTAATCATCGCGTCCGCTCGCCCATCCTTCACGTCAGCCAGCGCACCCAGCACTGTTTCGCTGTCGACAATCTCGATGTCGGGATAATCCTTGAGTAGCTCACGCTCCGCCGAACTCTCGGGGACGGCGACGCGCTTGCCGCGAAGCTCCTGCAGGCTTGAAGGCGCGCCTGCGTCCTTGGCGGTGACGATCACAAAGGGACTGGCAAGGAACGGATGGGTAAAACGCATACCGACTTCACGGGAGACGGTTGGCGTCAGTAACGAGATATCGGCGCTGCCATCAAGCAGGCGTGTGCTCAAGCTGGAAAAACTGTCGGTGCGCTCTACGTCGATCTGCAAACCAGTGCGCCGCTGAATCAGCTCCAGCAGATCGGCGCCGATCCCGCCAAAATTGCCATCGCCATCGAAGAATGCAAACGGCGCCTGATCGTCATTGATCACGAACCGCGCGACCGGGTGCTGCTCCAGCCAGCGCGCTTCGCCGGGTGTAAGATCGATACGTTTGGGTGTCAGCGCTCCCCCGCCACCGGACCAGCGCTTGGAGATTTCGGCTATCTTGCCCTCACCCATCGACACGATGACCGAGTCGACCAAACGCAGCAATTGATCGTTACCTCGGCGTAGGGCAAAGCTGAAACCGCTGGTTTGCGTTTTCACGAACGAGTGCAGGCGCACAAAGTTGAAGTAGTTGAGGTTGATCAGATAATTGCTGGACACCGTATCGCCCAGAAACAGATCGACTTTGCCAAACGCCAGCGCAGCCAGTGCTAACTCGTTTGACGGAAAAAGCACGAACTCGGCGTTGGGATACAACCCATGCAACTGACTGGATGGCAGGTAATCGTCGGCAACCGCAATACGCAGACCGGCCAGATTGGCCGGCATCGGTCGCCGATCATCGCCGCGCATGAACATCGCCGGCACGTCTTCGACATAAGGTTTGCTGAGTGTGACGAGGCCGTCGATCAACTCGAAACTGTTAGAGCTGCCCAACATATCGATGTCGCCGCGCTCAAGCGCCGCCATGGCGTCGCGACGGTCAGGATAAGCCTTGACGGTAACTTCGACATGCAAGGCCTGGCCGATAATGCAGGCAATGTCCGCGGCAATCCCCTCATAACGAGTACCGCTTGCGGTCATGACATAAGGCGGGAAATCCGGAAGCGCCGAACCCAGTACGATGCTGCGCTTTTGCCGCAGCCAACTCCAGTCCTCGTTGGCCAGATCGACCTGCGGCTCCTTGCAGTCTGATCGACCGAATACCTGCAGAGTGCGCGGTTCAGTTGCCCACAACGACCCGCTACCGAAGACGAAAAGCACACTGACTAGCAAAACATCGCGCAACAGATGAAACATAAGCGTGTTAACCCTGGTTGTCGACTGTCAGGCTGTGATGCAACTTGAACAGCTCTGCATCGCCACGAATGCCAAGCTTTTTGAAAGCGGCCTGCTTTTGCCCACTGATGGTTTTGCGACTGCGCGAAAACTTCAAAGCGATCTGGGTCACCCCCATACCCTCAAGGCAGCAGCGCAAGACTTCTTTCTCTTTCGGCGACAGCAGAGGATTACTCAGGAAATCATCGCTGTGCGTCGCGCCGTCATCACCGGCACCAGAAGGCTCATCGACCGACACAGGCAGCACATCAAGTTCGAAGGCCATTGCCGGCGACAGGTACAACTGGCCGGACGCAGCACATCGAATAGCGGTGATCAGGTCATCGACTGGCTGCGACTTGCCGAAAAATCCACTGACGCCCGCGCCGACGGCCATGCTCACCACTGCCGGTCGCTCTTCAGAGGACGAGACGAGAATGAGCATGCCCGGATACTGCTTGCGCAGCAGGCGAATCAGATTAAGTCCATCCAGCTCCCCTTCGTGCAGCTTGTAGTCAAGTATCAGCAGGTCGATTTCGATCTCGCGCAATCCGGCGAGCAACTGTGCGCTACTCCCGTACACGCCCACGACACTGAACTCAGCTTCGCGTGCTAGACGCGACTTCATCGCCAGACGTATGAGCGAATGATCGTCAAGGATGGCAACGCGTAACGGATTCACGACTGACCAATGCATGAACAACTCCATGGTGAGGAGGGTTGGAAAACCATCAGCACTTGGCAATCGCAGCAAATCCCGAGCATTGCCATAGCATTCATGTGCATCTGATTGATTTCTCGGCACAGCATGGTTTTTTTGAAGACGCAACGAAATAGGGCTTTGTCCCAAAAGTCAGTCCGCAGCGCTCATCAGAGATCGGAGGCGCCTATCGCGCGGCGCCAGGACGACTTTTGCCCCTCGAAACGCCAATCTACCAGATGCGCCCAATTCATAGGCCGAGCATAGAAGAATCCTTGGCCCCACAGACAACCGAGTCGAGCCAAGTGATGAGCTTGATCTGCGGTTTCAATACCTTCCGCCACCACACGCATGTCCAGCTCGCGCGCCAAGGCAAGCGCACCGTGAATGACCGCACTGTAGCGAGCCTGCTGGAAATTCTGCACGAATCCAGCGTCCAGCTTGATTTCGTTGAAGGGCATCTGACACAACCGCTCCAGCGAAGAATAGCCGACACCAAAATCGTCGATTGCCAGGCTGAAGCCAAGCATGCGCAGACGCACCATGTTTTCCATGCTGATTTCGGGCATCTGCAGCAGACCGGTTTCCGTCAGCTCGAATATGAGCCCAGCTGGGGAGGCGCCATGGATGCGCAACAGCGCCTTGATCCGGTCGACAAGATTCGGGTTTGCCATCTGCGTCACGTCGAGATTGAACGCAAGTTTGAATGGCTTGCCGTGGGACTGTACGAAACGCTGCAGACTCAGTCCTTGCGTGAGCAGGCTGAAAAACATTTCGTCGAGCAGCCCGCAACGCTCGATCGTGGGCAAGAACACACCCGGTGAAAGCAACCCGCGACTGGGGCTTTGCCATCGCACCAGCACCTCAGCGCCATCCACCTCTCCACTGCGCAGATGAAACTTGGGCTGGAAGTACGCGCGAAATTCCTGCCTGCGTATCGCTTCAAGCACTTCATTCTCCGAAGGCTGATCGAGATGACTTTCCGCCACTTTGGAATCGTTCTGGCTGTGCGACCTATAGCGAGCCAGCAATGGCTCAAGCACATCGATCATCAACGGCTTGCCGACACTTCCAAGCAGTTCCAAGCCCTGCAACGTGACAATTCGATCAACCGTGCGTAACAAATCGTCAGGCAGTGAACTGCAAATGATCACTGCGCGAATCAAACCGGCCTCTCTCGCCAGGCGCAAAAAGGTTAAACCATCCATACCAGGCATGCTCAAGTCACATAGCGCAACGTCCACACCCCCCGCTTGGGAGATCATAGCCAGCGCGTCCTTTCCGTCAGCCGCCTGAAAGATATTTTTGTAACCCAAACTATTAAGCGCGCTGACCGCGGCCGTGCGCTGGAAGGCGTGATCTTCCAATACCAATATACGAAGCGTGTTCACAAACCGAGAACCTCTTTCTATCAGCCATTAACAGCGAAATGCGGGGAATCTATCTTTCAAACACGACGCCCGATAAATAATTTTTCATTGGCTGAGAATTCCTGCATGCGCGAATACTAACTAGACAGAGGCCGTGCAACCTTGAGAATTGTCTCATTTAGTCCGACGCACACCTTACTGAAAATATAGATACGCACTTCGATACTGCTGACTTTATCGCACCTTCCACGCTTTAAGACAAATCCCAAAGACTCACCAACAACACCGGCCTAATATTGCCTGGCATTTTAATGCAGCACTTCACAATAACTTCGGATATAAATATGAAAAAGTTCGCTTTCGCAGTACTCACTCTTTCCGTACTGGCCGCCTCCACTGGCGCACTGGCTGAAGAAGCCGCTAAAGCTGTCAAGGGCGGCAGTGGGCAAATCAGCTTCACCGGTGTCATCAATAACGATGCTTGCTCGGTAGATGGTGCTTCGGGCAAAGACAAGATGATTGCCGTAGATATGGGCAGCGTGTCGATCAAAGACATGGGCACCGATTCTGCCCCGGGTGCTGGTCGTGTGGCTGCCAACGATTTCAACCTGAAAGTGAACTGCAACGCTGGCACCAAGGTTTCGATGCTGTTCAAACCAACCATCAATGGCGGTTCGGGCCTGGTTGATGGCAAGAAAGTTCTCAAGCTGCAAGGCGCCGATGCGGCCAAAGGTGTTGGCATCGCGCTGCTGGACAGCAATGGCCAACTGATCGATCTCAGTTCCGAAGCCACTGCCAAAGTGCAGACCAACCTGACTGGCGACGCCGCCACTGGCGGAGACGGCACCCTGTCGTTCGCAGCCGCTTACGTCACCACTGGTGACAAGACCACCGCTACTGCAGGTACCGGTAACGCCACTCTGCCGTTCGTTCTCGAATACGAATAAGCAGCGCGCCATACCCGGACGGGGCCGTCGTGCCTCGTCCCTCCCGACCAGATTAATCGGTGAAAACCATGTTAAGTCGCTATTTTCCACTTTGCCTGGGGCTTGCCGGGGTGTTGATGACGCACTCGGCATTCGCCAGCATCTCCTTGAGTTCAACCCGGATCATTTTCGATGGCGCGCACAAAGAGGCCAACGTTACCGTGCGCAATGGCGGGCAAACCATTTTGGCGCAATCGTGGCTGGATTCCGGCGACGCGGTTGGCAGCGCGCCGCCTTTCGCGGTCACCCCACCACTGGCCAAACTTGAGCCCAATCAACAGCAACTGTTGAGAATCTTGTATGAAGGCCGTGGCATGCCTGCGGACAAAGAGTCAGTAGTGTGGCTGAACGTGCAGGAAATCCCTCAAGCCAGTGCTGCCGATGTCAACACGCTGCAATTGGCGGTGCGTCAGCGCATCAAGGTTTTCTTTCGCCCGCAAGGACTGCCCGGTGACGTCGCGAAAGCGCCTGAGCAACTTGTATGGCAGTTGGTCACTCAAGCGGGCAAGTCCACACTGAGTGTAAAAAATCAAAGTAATTACCATGTATCGCTGGCCGATCTGAAAGTCGTTGCAGGAAAAAAAGCAGAGTTGGTAATCGATTCGACAATGATCGCTCCGGGCGAAGTTCGTTCATTTAACTTGAAAGAGTTGGTTCCCCATTCTCCACGCCTGACCTTTTCGGCGATTAACGATTACGGCGCACAACAACTATTCGATGCACCGCTCAGTGCTACCGAAAGTCATGCCGAGCGCGTGAAAGATGCCCCTGCCCAGTAACTTCCCTGCCCACCCCCGCCAATATACGAGCTATTTACGCGTCCCGGACTTCGGTTGAAGCAACACGGACTGATAAGGCAAATTGCATGTTTTCCTCCCAACACTACACATCTGAAAGTTGTGTAAAGCATCACGTTGCACGCCATAAAAACAAAACGGCGTTGGGCTGCCTGCATCCATTGTGCTTTGCCATCAACATGGTCATTTGTGGATTCGCCATGGGTGCCGAAGCCCCGGCCGCGGTAGCGGGTGAAGCTTTCAATACATTGTTTCTTGAAGGTTCATCGGCGGTCGACCTGCAACCCTTGTTGAATGCCAATAGCGTTCTGCCGGGCCGATATCGCGTTGACGTGTTTAGCAACGGCATGCTGGTCGGTCGTCGCGACGTTGATTTCGCGGCCAATCCGCTCAACGGCAAAGTCGAGCCACGCATCACCTTGGAATTGTTACAACAGCTGGGTGTGGACATGCGCAAACTGCGTGAGCAAGGTCTGGTTGATGAGCAACAACCTGCCGATCACTACGATCTTGCGGCGATGATCGAGCAAGCCAGTCTCAGTTTTGACGCCAACCGCCTGCGCCTCAATATCAGCGTGCCGCAGGTCGCAATGGCACGTGGCATGCGCGGCTATGTAGATCCAGAGCTTTGGGACGAAGGCGTGGCAGCCGGGTTCATCAACTATCAGTTGAGCAGCACCCGTAGCAAAACCGAATACTCGACGCAGATCTCCAATAATCTGGGGCTGCGCAACGGCATCAACTTCGGGGCCTGGCGTTTGCGCAACGAGTCCAACCTGAGCAGTTCCACCGGTCGGCCCAATCGGTTTGTCAGCAACCGCACGTTCATCCAGCGCGACCTCTCGGAGATCAAGGGGCAACTGAGTGCGGGTGAAATATTTTCCGATTCGGATCTGTTCGACAGCGTGCGCTATCAAGGCGTCAAGGTGGCGTCTGATGAAGGCATGCGCGCAGACAGTGAGCGCGGCTATGCGCCGATCATTCGTGGCGTGGCTGAAACCAATGCAAAAATCGAAGTCCGCCAGGATAACTACATTCTTTACACCACCAACGTGCCGCCGGGTCCGTTCGAGATCAGCGATATCTATCCATCGGGCTCCAATGGTGATCTGGAGATCACCATTGTCGAGGCAGATGGTCGGCGCAAGGTCACCCGACAGGCGTTTTCCGCCTTGCCGACGATGGTGCGTGAGGGGCAATTGAAGTACAGCCTGTCGAGCGGAAAATTCAACAACAATAGCGAAGGCTACGACAAGCCAGCCTTCCTGGGCGGCACTTTCGCCTACGGCTTGACCAGCAACCTGACAGGCATTGCCGGCATTCAGGCCAGCAGTGGTTTCAAGGCGCTTTCAGTCGGTGCGGCGAAGAACACTTCGATTGGCGCGATGTCGCTGGACGTCACGCAATCGTCCAGCAAGGCATTCGGCAAAACGACCCAGGGCAGCAGCGTGCGCGCGCTCTATGCAAAGACCTTCACCGGCACCGATACCAGCTTCACCCTCGCCGCCTATCGTTATTCAACCGAGGGTTACCGCACGCTGACCGACCACGTGCAGGACACCAGCACCGGCGCTACGCGGCGCGCAGGTAACGCCAAAACCCGTACCGACCTCACGGTCAACCAGACCTTGGGCAAAGCGCGCCAGTACGGCTCGTTGTATTTGAATGCCAGTGATCAGCGCTATTGGGATCGCGGTGGCTCGCGAAGCTTTT
This sequence comes from Pseudomonas sp. B21-051, assembly GCF_024748795.1. Taxonomy (NCBI): domain Bacteria; kingdom Pseudomonadati; phylum Pseudomonadota; class Gammaproteobacteria; order Pseudomonadales; family Pseudomonadaceae; genus Pseudomonas; species Pseudomonas sp. B21-051. Next base: position 1,895,428 of record NZ_CP087166.1, on the reverse strand, counting down.
CTGCCGGTTACAACAATAATTGGCGCGACCTGAATTACAACATCAGCTTGAGTAAAACCGAGGAATTCGTCACACGAGGTGACACCACTCACGATACCCAATTGAGCGTTTCGATCTCATTCCCGCTCGGATCCACACCTCGCGCACCTCGCGCCTATATTTCCAGCAATCATCAGAACACCGGCACCAGTACGCAAGCCGGGATCAATGGTTATCTGACTGAAGACAGTGACACCTACTACTCCGTACAGACCGGCCGCAGTGTACAAGGTGATCGCTCCGGCTCACTTAGCCTGAGTACCCGTACAGCGATGGGTGATCTGGGATTGGGCTACAGCCGAGGCAGCGGTTATGAATCACAGAACCTGAGCGCGGCCGGATCGATCGTGGCCCACGCGGGTGGAATCAACATGGGCCAGACCGTCGGCGAAACATTCGCACTGGTAGAAGTGCCTGGTATGTCAGGGGTAGAAGTCAGCAGCTACTCCGGCGTGAAAACAGGCCTCAATGGGTATGCCGTCCTTCCAAACGCACAGCCCTATCGGGTGAACTGGGTGACGTTGGACACGCGAAATCTCGGCGGTGAAATTGAGTTGGACAACGCCACTCAACAACTCGTACCGAGACGAGGTTCAGTAGTGCTCGCGCGCTTTGAAGGCAGCAAAGGGCGACGGATCCAGTTCGAACTTTACGATGCCGAGGGCAATCCCCTTCCATTCGGAGCGGTATTGATGGACGCCGATGGTAAACAACTGGCACTTTCTGATCCGACCGGCAAGGCGTTAGCGCTTGTCACCAAAGATCAAGGCATCATCACAATCAAGTGGCAGGGCAAGAATTGCTCCGTCCCTTACAAGCTTCCAGAAAAACTGAAGGATCTGAATTATGAGCATTACAGGCTTACTTGTTCAGCCAGCCTAGACACATCGAAATAACGAATCTCTATTCGTCAGTCTTAAAAATCAAGGCTCTGATTTATTCAGAGCCTTGTCGTTTCTGGAGCGTCAAGTCATGGTGCATAAAAATAGGACAATTCTTATATCTAAATGCAAAAGCCTCATTACTATAAAAGGGTTAGTGAGTACTCACACGCGACCGTGTGAGATTAATAGCCCCAACGGCCAACAGGCGAGAAAAATAGAGAATTATCCATGCCAAAAATCAACGCAATTATCGTAACCACCTATAACAACAAACCAGAGAACAACCAATACATAAGATCAGATTCGCAAAACCATCTATCACTCACTAAAAAAACCATAAGCGACGACAACCTTAGAACTGACTCCAGCGAAGAAGGTGTTAATGCGGTCAAGCAGCCTACTAGTGCAGTCGAGCTTATAAAAAAACAAATTGCTGAGACACAGCATCAACTTGCCACTCGCAAAGCAGAGCTGTCTAAAACCGAAAGAATGAATATGCCAGAAGAGGAGAAGGCTCAAAGAACAATTGAGATTCAAAACCAAATATCTGTATGCGCTGGCAACCTGCACGCGCTGCAGGCAACATTGATCCAGATGACACTCAGCGTCGACACACACGCTTGAAATCCCCTCACGACACTTTCCTCGCAACTCACGATCATTTGTAGTGGATTAAACCGCGGGAGAATTGTCATGCATCGGGATGTTGCAACCCTTGGCATCAGCCTGCCGCCGATGGCCGCACTGGCACGGACCAGCGCCTCATCGCGCGTCGTAAAGCGACGAGCCGAAGGTGGGTAACCCGCGCCAGTGCCTACTAATTAGCAGATGCCGGGCGGGATGCCTTCCTTGTCAAAGTCTTTAAGGCGTTTGTGCTCTTCCTCTCTGGAATGCACAGGCGTCGATTGATCGGGTACTTCTTCCTCTGAAAATGGCGTTGTCGGCAGACCCGGCCTTCGCCATAAAAATGGTCCGCGACACGCCCACCGCAAAACACAAGCTGGCGTTCCTCGCCGCGCTGTATGCCGCCGATTTTCGCCAAGGCGTGGCGAGGTACTCCCGCTACATTCGCTTATGCAGTCCAGACCAGCTTTGCGTCGAAGAGCGTGACGGCAAGGTGTCGTTCACTATTCTTTGGCCGCCTAGCAGCGGCACGGAACCGTACCTCTCGGTGGAGGCCTGTTTTGCTTTCGTGATTGAACTCGGTCGCAGAGGCACGGGGAAACACGTGGTGCCGCTGGCAATGAGCCTTCGACGCCCTGAACCAAGCCTGCCAACCCACGATCATTATTTCGACTGCCCCATTTGCTATGGCGCAGCGCGTGACCAACTGACACTGAGAGCCACCGATTTGAGCCTGTCGTTTCGTGAACATAATCAGGAAATGCTGGACATCATGACATCATGACACCAGGCATTACTGCGGCCTTGCAGGAGATCGAGACGCCAGCTGGTTTTCGCGAGCAGGTAATTGAAGTGCTGAAACGAGCCCTGGCGGACGGACGACCAACCCTGCAATATCTGGCCCGAGAGCTGCTGCAAAGTGAACGTACGTTACAACGGCGGTTAGCAGCAGAGGGTACAACGTTCAGCGAGTTGCTCAACGAGGCCCGGCGCCAGGTGGGACTCCACTTGCTTGCTGATACAAGCCTTGACCTGAAAGAGGTGGCTTATCTGCTCGGTTACGAGGACGCCAACTCTTACTTCCGGGCCTTCCGGCAGTGGGAGAAGATTTCGCCTAGCGAATGGCGACGTGTGAACGTCTAATGCTTACGGAGGAAACGGTCGGTCCAGTCGTGACCCGTCCGCTCCTGGCCGAAAGCAGTACGTCATAGCTTTTGTAGAGTATTGAATGACTGCTTCTGGCCGAAAGCAAACCTCACTCAATTACGCTGCGAGCCGATAAATGCGTGTTAGCGGACATCTTCAGCACTCACTCAATGCAAACCCAAAATCGTCGCTTGATACCTGTGCTGCTTCATTGAGCCGTTGGCGTAGTGCAGCGGTCAGCTGTCGTTCCACTTCCCATGGGTCGGACAGAGCAGCGAGCTGTGGCGCCAATTGCGGCGACAGGCTCATCAACGAATGATTGAGCGATCTCGCCGTTTCAAAAGCGGCTTTCTGCACAAAGCTGATTTCCACCAGTTCCCCCTGCGCTTTGCGAAACTCCATCTCAGCCATCCGCGCCAGATAATGTTCGCGATGTGCACGCGCTTTCTGAAAGTCCGGAGACTGCCCTTGCGCGGGATCAACGGGCGACGGCGCAGCCATGTTAGTCGGCTCGGATTGAGCTGCGACGTGACTGTACACATCACGCTGAAGCCGCTCCTGTTGGTGGCGAGCAGCGACGGCAGCCTTGCTCGGGTCAGCGGTATCGCGGATCAGCGCTTCAGTGGCCAGCACGTCGACCCGCTTGCCGTTGGGCGACAGCACCAGCCGGCCATTCTCTTTCAGCCAGGTGATGTAGCTCGGTGATCGGCCGATGTGCGCAGCGAAAGCGCTCTTTGACAGGTAGGTAGCTGTGCTCATAAACCCTCCTTTTCAGCGGCTTTTCAATGAATCCTTTCAAGATTTCAGAGGATTGAAATTTCAGTAAGCTAGCGGGTCTCCCACTAACACGAACCCGCGGGTTTCCGACCCCGTGCCCTTTGAAAGTCCTCAGGGTCCCCGGCGGTTTTCTGCCCGGCCCGGTCGGTCGAGCCGGCATCCGAGTGCCATGCCCTGCCCCCATCCCTTTGGAAAGACGGACATCCCTGCGAAGGTTTCAGCTAGAGAGATTCCGCGAGTTCGCTAACCCGTGTAGGGGGCGGCCCTCGGGGAGGACCCGTAAAACTCGACGGCCCGCCCGGCCTGCCTGGCTCATGCCTTCGGCTCGGCCTCGCTCAGGTCCAGCCGCTTGGCCACCCAGCGCTCGTACAAGCCGATGGCGACATCGGCGCCGGCCATTGCGGTCAGGCAACCCAGGGCGCCCGCTGTCCAGATCGACAGGCCTGCGCCGAACAACAACATCATCGCTGACACGCCGCAGACGATGCAGGCACCGGAGCGAAGTGCGAGGCGGCGCAGTAACGCCCAGCCCCGTGCTCCGTCCTTGTCAGCGCGCCACATCTCGCCGGACACGCCGCCAACCAATGACAGGGCAATCACCAACCAGATCGGCATCTCTGCCAGTGCCTGTTGCTCGTTCGTCACTGCCCTGCCCCTTAAACAAAAAGACCCGACGCAATGGCCGGGTCAGGTAGTGGGTGGCCTGCCGCGCTTTGCGGTCGCACCCATCGAAGATGGCCCCTTTTTACAGGTCGATTCTGGTGGCAGCAAGACCGTTTTAATGCCATCCGGTGAATGTGTGGCTTACGTCCGGCGAACGGCTGGCGAATGTCGGTGAATACCTATCCCGGCTGCCTTTTGCTTTTCTGGCGTCCCATGCGTCCCACTTCTGTAAACCAAGGTGGGACGTCTGAAAGCCCCGTAGATTGGGGCTTTGCCCCACCGTCCTACTTTTATCTCTCTTTTCTCGTGTATAGAGAGAAATTTAAAAAGCACGCGTGCGCGTAAACGCGCGTACCTGTACCCGCTACGCACACACGGGCGGGAGACATGACAAAGGTGGGACGGTGGGACAGCCCAACAACGACGGGGCCTGCGCCCGTCCCACCACCGCAAAAAGCAGTGGGACGGAGGCTGGCCAGTGGGACGGCGTGAGCCAGAGTAATGCCCACGATCAAGCCGCTTCCCCCAGGAGGAAGTGCTCAACCACGATGTGAGCGTCATGCAGGCGCTGGTAGTAAAGGTTGCGTGTGCAGCCACTCTCAGCCAGACGCGCAGTCAGAGGCACATCAGGCTGGAAGTAATGCACCTGGACCACCGTCATCAACTCGGGATCAAGGCGTTTCTTGACGATGCGCTCGATGTCCAGGGAGGCCTCCAGCGGCACCCTGCTCCCGCGCCTTCCGCGCACAAGCTGGCCACCGCTTTCCATCATCATCGCGACCATGTTGCCGCCCGAGTAACCGGCGGCGACCTCATCGCTGTGCAGCTCCTGCGCCCATTGCTTGAGGGCCATATCGATTGCCTTAATCATCGAAGCACGGCTCCTCGAACTCAGGTTGTTCCAGCGCCGGCGCCCTACCCCAACCCTCCGGTTTCTTGTACGCCCAAGGCCGCTGGCCGCTCTTGCTCAAGGCGCCGAGACGGAAACGTCGCCAGCCCAGTCGATGCAAGATCGCACCCACGCGCATCTGCTCCGGTTTGCCCCAATGACCGGGATCGAGCTTGAGCGCCTGACTCATCACTTCACTGCCGGTGGTGGTCTCGCCGATCTGCGACTCTTCGAGCCAGGTCAGGATCGGCGTTTCCCATTCGTCCACCACAAAGCGTTCGTCCTGCTCTTCGCTGAACATTGGCGCTTCCTCTCGCGTGACCCACCACAGGTCCCCGGCCTCAAAGCAGAACATCGCTTCGGCCCACAACTGGTCGCGGATCTCGCGCAGCAACGCCACGTCGACCTTGGTACAAGCCACCGGCCAATAACGACGGTTGCCGGTGGCGTCCTTGAGGTACTCGTCCTGATTGGTGGTACCGACGAAAACACACTGGCGTGGTACGTCCAGAGTCCTGCGGCCATAGCTTTCGCGGTAGGTGTCGGTCGACGCGGAGAAGAACTGCTTGGCCTTGGTGCTCTCGGCCTTGTTGAAGCTGTCCAGCTCGCCCAGCTCGACAATCCACTTGCCGCGAATCGCCTGGAAGCCATCCTTGTCACCGAGGGCGAAAGGCGTATCCATAAACCACTCACCGCCGAGCACGCTCATGGCGGTCGACTTACCGGCGCCTTGTACGCCTTCGAGGATCATCACCGAGTCGGCCTTGCAGCCGGGCTTCATCACCCGCGCCACGGCCGAGATCATCCAGCGTTTGCCGACCTTGGACGTGTAATCGGTTGCCTTCACCCCCATGACATCCGTCAACCAATGCTCCAGGCGCGGCACACGATCCCACTCGAGCTTTTTCAGGTACTCACGCACCGGGTGAAAGGCGTGGTCGTGCGCCACCACGCTCACCGCTTCAATCACGTGCGACGACTTCACACGCAGGTTGTACTGCTGTGCGAGCCACTTCATCACGCGCACGTCGTCGATGTCGGCCCACTCGCCGGTGCCACCCCCATAAGGCGCAGCACGCAGCTTGACGATCTTCGAGCTGAAGGCGCAGTAGCTGATTACCCCGGCCCAGCGTTCGTCGTGAGCGAGGATCAATTCGACGTTCTGCATGTGCGCGATCAGCGCGCCACTTTCACTTCGAGCGAGCTGATCTTTCCAGCCTCCGGCCGCCGGTGGGCGGACCACGGCGAGCACTTGTCGGCGAACCGCGTCGAGGCCTTCGGCGACGTGCAGGTCGTTGAAGTCGGTCCACTTGTCGTGACGCTCGACCGCGAAGATCGGTGCGACCACCTGGGCACCGACGATCAACGCGGCGTTGCTGGCCTTCTCCTCACCCGGGTTCCAGGCATCGCCATTAGGCTTGGTGGTCTTCCAGTCATCGTCGCGGCAGATGATCAGCGGGCAGCCGGCGAAGCGCTCGCGCATGACCTTGCACACGGCCAGCAGGTTGCCTGCATCAAAGGCCACGGCGACGGCGAGCGACGTCGCCATGTGCAGGCTGGCGCCGGTGGCGTAACCCTCACAGACCAGCACCGGTTCACCTGGTACCGGGTGCGGGCCGAGCAGGTGAAAGGTGCCCTCCTTCGCCATCCCGTAAGGCCAGTAGGACTTGTCGCGGCCGGTGTCTTCCTGCTTGTTCGGGAAGATCACCTGCAGGCCCATGATCTGATCGCGGGCGTTCTTCATTGGCACAAGCACGGCACCGGTGCGCGGCGCGTAACGCACGTTGATGCCAACGATCTGCTTACGGTCCAGGTAATCGCTGCGCCCTGTGGTCGGCATGCGCTCGAACAACCCCTGCGCCCTTTTCGCGGCCCGCCGGGCAGCGTTGTTCGCGATTTCCGCGGCGCGGCGCTTGGCTTCCTCCTGGCGAGCGCGCATCACTTCGCGCTCTTCCGGCGACATGCGCCCGGCCTTGACCTTGATCTTCTGCGTCTCGCCCGAACGCCAATCACCGAAGGCACCGAAGATCAGCGTGTCGCCCTTCTCCGTGCGCTGCTCGTGGACCACGTACCAGCCGTTCTTTTCCTTGCCCTTGTCCTGCGATGTCTTGCAGCGGGTCAGCTTGCCGAACACCAGCGGTTGCGCCGGCTCCAGACCGTAATCGGCGAATTGCCCCAATACCTCATCGAGCATGCTGAATCCCCCGCTCAGAGAGGGATTGGCAGCTGATGCACTGCGAGCAACCCGGTTGAGCCAGGCGGCGTGCTTCCGGGATCGGATCGTCGCAGGCTTCACAGAACAGCAAGGAATGGGCAGCACTTTCTGCTTTGGCAGCGCTGCGCGCCGCCATGGCCTGATCGATACGTTCCTGCACGAGATCGTTGGCGAAATCGGCGATGTCAGCCACGGTCAGCACCTCGCGTCGTCTGGTTGACGTAGGTGGCACGGTTGAACAACCCGAGCAGCCCTTGAATGCCCCGGAACACCTGCAGGCGAATCGCCGCCAGTTCCTGATCAGTCACCACACCGTCGCCGATGCTCTTGGCCCAAGTCTCGGCCAGATCAGCGACTTGGCGGAAGTATTCGGCGATACCCGTGGTAAGGGTCTCGGGCATGTCGTTGGTGTAGGTGTCGGCCAGCTCCTGCCAGATCGTGTCACCGACCAGCGCATGCACCGCATCCAGAATGCGGCGATCCTTGGTCAGTTCGAGGATCTCGCCAAACTCCTGAATGTTGATCGAGTGGCTCGGATGAGTCGGCGACAGCTTGTGCTGCAAAGTGGTCGGGTTACGACCGGTGGTGGCGGCGATGGCCGCAGCGCCACCCGGGTATTCGCGAGCGGCGTGGTACAGCGCTAAATCGAGCGGCAGGATTTCCCGCTGCGCCCGTTCCAGAGAACTGAGAGCGATTCGGCTCATGGCATTAATCCTAAAAGTTGCCAGTGCCGCGCGACAGACGTTGGTGATACATTTGTCACGTGGCTTGGTATGGCCCAAAAGCCGGCGAGGTTCTCTAGACCAACACCGGCACCGTGCCGGGGCGAACAATCCGTTGTTCACCCCTGGCGCAACAGCTGCCAGCTCTGTGGTAAGAACGGCAGCAACGCCAAGGCTTCCGAGCCTTGGAAACGCGATGAAGGTCGGCAGCATGTGGTGTGCTCGCCTTCTGACATCGCGACCCGACTGCATTGTGGTGATGCTGTCGGGAGAAACTGGGCGACCCTTGGGTCGCCTTTTTTCTATGCGGCTTGAGACTCTTCCATTTCCGGAGGAAATACGTCATCAAGACTGCACGGCGCTCCTAACTTATTGAGTGCTCTGACTATGGCTCTGCACTCCGTAAGCCCTGCGATTCGACGTCCTGCTTCGTAATTGCTTATTCGTGCCTGAGTCCATCCAAGAGCTACAACGAGTTCCTTTTGCTTGATCCCAGCCTTCTCTCGATGTTCAGCGATCAGATTCATGATGCCCTCCAATTAGCCGGAGCCATCTTAATCACGAATCGCAGATATTTCAACACGCAAAGTGATGATAAATAATTTCAGAGCGTGGTAAAAAAAGCACATGAACACACTCGGCGAACGTATTAAGCAATACCGCAAAGCAAAGGGCATGAGCCAACAAGCCCTTGCTTTCGCTTGCGGTTGGGAATCCCAGTCTCGGATAGGCAATTACGAGAAAGGGGCTCGTCAGCCCAATCTCCACGACTTGCAAAAGATAGCGACAGCACTGGGAGTATCTTTTCCAGACTTGGTAGCAGGAAAAAATCGTTCCGACGTTGAGTCGTACTCAGTCGCCATTCAAGGTCGGATTCGGTCTGAAGACCGTCTTGTGAGGGACTACGGAAGATCGAAAGACAAAGACCAACCTGTCAGCAGCCTTGTAGGCTGGGCCAAGGATGGAAAGGTGCCTGTGCTATCAAACGCGCAGCTTGGGAATGAGGGCTTCTTCGACACGGTAGAACCGCCACCAGGGCAAGGTGAAGGCTACCTAAACATACATAGCGATGACCCAGATGCCTATGGCATAAGAGTCATGGGCGATAGCTTGATGCCCCGCATAAAAAATGGCGAGTTCGTTCTTATAGAGCCGAACAAACGCTTCAGTAGCGGTGACGAAGTCATAGTTCGAACGTCCTCCGGCAAAGCGATGATCAAAGAGTTTATTTATCTCCGAGACGGAATGTACCGGCTGGATAGCGTCAATACCGATCACGAAACTCTTCACATTGCAGAACAAGAGGTGGAGGAAATCCATCTCGTAGGCGGAATATTGAAGTCATCACGATTTCTACACAGTGCCGCGCTATTTTAATCACATGATGTGTTGACACAAACAAGCACATTACGTGATATTTGCCTCACTCTTTACCACAGAGCGAGGCAATACCAATGCGTACCACCGCAACCTTGCATGTCCATCCGGCATGCGTCAGCAATCGCAAACTGATCGAACAGCTGCAGCTCGCCACGGGCTGTCTGGTCGTCATTCATAACAGCAAACCAAAGCTTGTCGCCAAGTCATGCCAGCCCTCTCCTATCGATCCGAACGGTGGAGGGCACGCAGCATGATCAAGTACAAGATCGACAACCGCACCCTGCAGTTGCTCAACGCCCAGGTCAACCTGACCGAGACCTTCAACCACGTCCTGCGCACAGCACCGAAGCGTGAATGCCTGGCATTCCGTCTCAAGGCTGAGCGCGGCACAGTGGAAAGCACTTTTGTCGTCGAACTGGGCAGCGAACGCCACACGCTGACCCTGCAGAACGACCAGAAGATGCACCTCAAACTGGCCGACTTCATTGAAGAGATTGCCAACGGTCCGTTCGACGCGAGCAACTCCAGCGACTTGGTGCATCTCCCGCACGCTGATCGTCAATACGGTCGCCTTGAAGTCCAGGACAAGCAGCGCGTGTTTGAACTGGTGCACACCGGCGGCGTGCTGAGCCTCGACATGGGCTTCGAACTTCCCCTGCATGTGGCGCTGCATCGCACTCATACGCGCCGGGGCGTCACCGCCATCTTGAGCATCGGCAACAAGAGTCCGCACACACGCTGCTTCACCTTGTACGACCCCGATGCCGAGATCTACGCAAAGGTCATTGAGTCCATCAACCACCTTGCTGCAGCGGCCACTCCAGCTGCGCACGCAGCATGAGGAGGACGCTATGGAACGCACCCTCGCCCAAGCAGCCGCAGAACTCGGCCTCACTCGCCCCAAACTGATCGCTCTCATGCGGGAGAAAGGTTTGCTCAAGGGAAACCTGCCGGCGGACCCGAAGCGCGACAAAGCGTACCTGCGGATCAAGGACAGCCCCTGGTATGACGAAAAATGCGGAATGCAGTACAGCCAGTCGACCCGCGTCATGCAAGCCGGCATCCGCTGGCTTGCCGAGCAGCTGGACATCGATTTTCCTGCTATCCCGGCAGATCGCCGTGACGTGGCCTAGGGAGTACGCCCGCCAGATCGTTGCCATGCGTACACGCGAGGAGCGCAACGCCGCGCTCCTCGAAGTGCCCGAACATCTGCGCGAGCTGACCAGACGCCACTGCCTGAACGCCTGGAACCACCCGGCACGACAACAACGCAAGGAGGCTCGACAAGACCATGAGTAACGCTGCACAGAATCCGCTTCGCCTGCATCCGGCGCCAGAATCGGCCACCGTCGAACTGCTCTATCGAATCTTCGGTGACGTCCTGATCCCGCTCGAAAAAGTTCGTGAGCAGTACTTTCGCAATCTCAACGAGCAGTCGTTCGTGACGGAGATCAACAGCGGCCGCATCCAGCTTCCGATTACCACACTGGACACCAGCCGCAAGGCGCCGAAGTACGCGCACATTCGACATGTTGCCTCACTGATCGACATCCGCGCCTACAAGGCTGATGAAGACATGCAGCGGCAGCAGGACGGTCAACGCCATGCTGCCCCCACACCACTGACGGCTGTCACCATCAGCCAACGACAATCCCAGGAGCACACCACATGATGACCCCAATACAAATCGGTGCACTCATCACCCTGATCGCTTTCGCCGGACTACTTATTTGGGCTGGTTACAAGATGGGCCACTGCGACGGCAAATTTGCTGGCCTGAAAGAAAGGGACGAAATTCAGCGTGCCCAAAGCGCCAAGCCCATTCGTGAACTACGAGCAAAGCTCGATTTCACCCAAGCAGACCATCAGCGCCTGGTACAGCGATGCAATCAAAAGGATCAGGATCAGCGCCTCGGTGAATTAGAGCGTCAAACACTGCTGGATATAGCCGAGAAGCTCAGGATCGCAGCCGAGACATTCGCCGCACTCCGTACCGGGAAAAAACTGGAACGCGAAACCAGAGCCTTGCGCGAACTAGCTCTCGCCATGGCGTGCCCTCTGCACGCTGCAAGTAAAGGAGAGGTGGCATGAACGGCATGCTTTCGTACTTTGGACCGACTCACTATCGAATCTCACAGCAAAGCGGCGAGCAGACTCGAACAAGAGCGCAATTATCGACCGCTTTGTTCAGCGACTACACTCGTGTCGACACTCCAAAAACCAACAGTCTCTGCTGCGCAGCAGCAGGCATTGCTGCCTCTCCTAAAGCCGCTGCCGAGCCACTTCCCCCCCAACACAGGCCGCGCAGCGCAGCGACACCTCTTGTTGCAGCGCTTACCGCTCATGGACGCCCGCCCGCGCAGCTTGCTGAGGGGGATAGGTACCTTGAGGAAGCTGCCGACTCATCACTACCCACCTATAACCTGGACAAGATTCCCGAAGACAAGATGGCCGAGTTGGTCGGCACCACCCGCCGAGCGCTGCAAGGCAAGCGCGCTAGGGGCGTCATTCCCAAAGGTGTCTGGAACACCATCGATAGCCGCATTTACTACAGCCTGAGGAGATACGAAGCATGGCTCGAGAGCCAATGGGATTGCCCACCGGAGTTGAATTTGCTGGCCAGTCCGTCCGCATTCGTTTCACCTGGAACGGGCAACGCCGTTGCGAAACCCTCCCCTATACCCAAACGCCGAAGGGGATTAAGGCTGCCGCCGACCTACGCGCTAACGTAACCAGCCTGATCAAGCATGGCGTGCTGGATGATCAGCGATACGCTGAACTGTTCCCCAACTCCACCTATGCCAACTACTCGGCTACTCCCCGTTTCGGGGAGTACGCCCAGGAGTGGCTCAATAGTCGCGAGATCGTGGCCGGCACCCGCAAGAACTACCTCGGTTCGCTCAATCTGTATTGGATGCCGTACTTGGCAATGCTGCCCATCGACAGCATCACGTCGGTGATGCTGCGCAAGGTCGTAGCCAACACAGAATGGCCGACGCCGGGCGTGAAGCGTGCGGCGATCCAGCGCCTGACCACTGTGTTCGGCACTGCGGTAAAAGATGGCCTGATCAACCGTAACCCGGTGGAATCCATCGAACTGCCGGTGAAAGCCAAAAAACCCATTGATCCCTTCACGGTCGGTGAGGCCAACCAGATAATCCAACACCTATATAAGACGCTGACCCATTCGATGCGAATCTACGCGGCGTACTTCGAGTTCGCCTTCTACACCGGCATGCGCCCCAGCGAGATCGCGGCGCTGCGCTGGGAAGAGGTCGATAAGGAAAAGCGACTGGTCAACGTGTGTCGGATCGTCGCGGACTACAAGATCGAGGAGCGCACCAAAACCCGGAACGTACGCCAAGTCATGCTCAATAGCCGCGCGCTGCACGCCCTCGAGCAGGCAGAGCTGGAGGCGCAACAACGCGCCCTGCAGAGCCGTCGTAAACGCGCCGAATCGCCCTACGTGTTCCCGCCAACCAAGAACTTCGAGTTCATTCAACAATCGAGCGTGACCGACAAACACTTCCAAGCCGCACTGACCGAATTGGGGATTCGCGCCCGCCGGCAATACAACTGCCGACACACATACGCTACCATGTGCCTCATGGCGGGTATGAACCCTGCGTTTATTGCCACTCAGCTCGGTCATAGCGTTCAGATGTTGCTATCGACTTACGCCCGATGGATCAATTCCAGCACTGACTGGGGTGAACTCGGTAAGCTCGAAAACAGCTTGATTGGTACAAAATTGGTACAGACAGAAACAGTACCCCTCTGAAACCCTTATGGAATCAGCACCTGTGACACTGGAACAGAACTACACCGCGATTCTCGGCCAACTGGGCGAGGACGTGTCCCGCGAGGGCCTGCTCGACACGCCAAAGCGTGCCGCCAAAGCCATGCAGTACCTCTGCCGCGGTTATGAACAGACGCTCGAAGAGGTCACCAACGGTGCCCTGTTCAGCTCCGACAACAGCGAAATGGTGCTGGTCAAGGACATCGAGCTGTACTCGTTGTGCGAACACCACCTGCTGCCGTTCATCGGCAAGGCCCACGTCGCGTATATCCCGAGCGGCAAGGTGCTGGGCCTGTCGAAGGTCGCGCGGATCGTCGACATGTACGCCCGCCGCCTGCAGATCCAGGAAAACCTCAGCCGCCAGATCGCCGATGCGGTGATGCAAGTCACCGGTGCGCTGGGCGTTGCCGTGGTGATCGAGGCCAAGCACATGTGCATGATGATGCGCGGTGTCGAGAAACAGAATTCGTCGATGATCACTTCGGTGATGCTCGGTGAGTTCCGCGAAAACGCGGCGACTCGCAGCGAGTTCCTCAGCCTGATCAAGTAATCGGCTGCAGAAAAAAACCGGCGTTGATCGCCGGTTTTTTTTCGCCCGTGAAAAATCGGGTAAGCTGCGCGCCCTTCTCTCTTTGCACCGTGAGGCTTTCAACGTGTTCGTAAAAGCGCTTCGTGTCGGCCTTGGCCAACTGATCATCTTCATCGACTTCATCACCCGCCCGGGCAAGAAACAGCGCCCGGCCGAAGTACAGGCGCAAGTCAACGCCGCCGCCAAAGGCCTGACCCTGTATCAGTTCCACGCCTGCCCGTTCTGCGTGAAAACCCGCCGCACCCTGCGTCGCCTGAATGTGCCGGTCGCACTCAAGGACGCGAAGAACAACGAACAGGATCGCCAGACCCTGCTGGACCAAGGCGGCAAGATCAAGGTGCCGTGCCTGCGCATTGAAGAGAATGGGCAGACGACCTGGATGTATGAGTCCAAGGTGATTATTGATTATCTGGATAAGCGTTTCGCGGCGGTCTGATGATTATGTGGTGGGTTGATTGACGCCTTCGCGAGCAGGCTCGCTCCCACCCTTTGGAATGCATTTCCACTGTGGGAGCGAGCCTGCTCGCGAAGAGGCCCCCTCAGCCACCACAAATCCCAGACAAAAATAAACCGGCCCTCGAGCCGGTTTATTTGTTTTTCACGCCGCTTTATTTATCTGCGCCTGTCTCACCACCGCCGCCAACCGCTTCAACCCTTCATCCAGTCGCGCCGGGTCGATGTGGCTGAAATTCAAACGCAGGTGCCCGAGGTTTTTATCCGGTTCGGGAAAGAACGGCTCGCCCGGCATGAACGCCACGTCATTGGCCAGCGCTTCGTTGAGCAAGGTTCGCGTATCCAGCGGTTGCTTGAGCGTCAGCCAGAAAAACAACCCGCCCTGTGGCACGTTCCAATCGGCCAGGTCGCAAAAGTGCGTTTCCAGCGCTGACTGGAAAGCATCGCGGCGCTGCCGGTAGAAACCGCGCAGTTCGCTCTGGTGCTGCTGATATTTTTCACTGCCGATCCATTGCAGCGCCTGCCACTGGCCGATGCGATTGGTGTGCAGATCCGCCGATTGTTTGAGTTTGAGCAGGTGTGGAAACAAGTCCGGGCTGGCGATCAGGTAGCCGACGCGCAAACCCGGCAGCAAGGTTTTCGACACGGTGCCGGTGTAGATCCAGCTGGCCTTTTTCAGGCGCCCGGCAATCGGTTTGGCACTGCCGCCATCGAACGTCAGTTCGCGGTACGGCTCGTCTTCGATCAGAGTCACGCCGAATTCATCGAGCAATGCGGCGACCGCGGCGCGCTTGGCTTCGCTGTAGCGCACGGCGGATGGATTCTGGAACGTCGGGATCAGATAGATGAATGCCGGGCGATGCTGCTCAAGACGACTGCGCAGTTGCGCGAGATTGGGGCCATCGGACTCTTGCGGCACGGTCAGGCATTCGGCGCCGAACAACTGGAAGATCTGTAGCGCGGCCAGGTAGGTCGGCGCTTCCAGAAGAATTTCGGTGCCTTTGTCGATGTACAACTTGGCCGCCAGATCGAGGGTCTGCTGGGAACCGCTGACCACCAGCACCTGACTCGCCTCGCACGCCAGGCCCAGCGCCCTCGCCTGCGCTGCCAGTGCTTCACGCAGCGCCGGCTCGCCTTCGCTCATGCCGTACTGACCAAGCGCCAGCGGCATGTCGGCCCAGTCGACTTTCGGCAACATGGCTTCGGCCGGCAGCCCGCCAGCGAACGACATCACCTCCGGGCGCTGGGCGGCGGCGAGGATTTCACGGATCAGAGAACTTTTAAGGCGCGAGACACGTTCGGAAAAAGCCATGGGAGTCACCGGTAGCGAGGCCTGGGAAAAATGAGTCAAACTGGTTGACTGAAACTACGACAGCTTGAGCGAGTACGTCAACATGCTTGACCTTAAAAACCCCGCCAGCCAGCAACAAGCGATGGAAGCGTTTTTCTTCGGCTATCAGGCGTTCACGGCCAAAGCGGATGAAATGCTCGAGCGCCGCGGCCTGTCCCGGGTGCATCAGCGGATTGTGTTCTTCATCGCGCGTTATCCGAATTTGAGTGTGAAGGAGTTGCTGGGATTGCTTGGCGTGAGCAAGCAGGCGCTGAACATGCCGTTGCGCCAGCTGCAGGAAATGCATCTGGTGGAGAGCGCGGCGTCGGAGGCAGACAAGCGTAAGCGCCTGCTGGAATTGACCGTTGAAGGTGCGAAGTTTGAGCAGGCGTTACGGCGTGAACAGGTGAAGTTGCTCGAGCGGGTGTTTGCCGAGGCTGGGGAGGCGGCGGTGAATGGGTGGTTGGCGGTCAATATGGCGTTGGGAAAAAGCCAGACAGCTCTCGATTGAATAAGACGGCCTCTTCGCGAGCAAGCTCGCTCCCACAGTGGAACGCATTTCAAATGTGGGAGCGAGCTTGCTCGCGAAGGGGCCCGCACGGGCGATATATCCCTATCGCCTGACCTTTCGTAAACAAAACCAAAAACAATATTTGCTTTATTTGTACACAAAAGCATAATCCACTGCGTGCGAGTTCCTGACCGCATGGTCAACAAATTCGCGTATGCCTCAAAGGGCTGCTGCCACCCCTCATGGGTCCGGCCCTGGAAATAACAATAAAACTCTTGAGGAGTACTCGCTGTGGAAAGCCGCAAATCCGAAGCATCGACGCTGGAACTCTCGCCGCCCTTACGCACGGGCGTGCTGGAGCGCATCTTCAAACTCAGCTTGCATGGCACCACGGTGAAGACCGAGCTGATTGCCGGTCTGACAACCTTCATCACCATGGCTTACATCATCTTCGTCAACCCGAACATCATGGCCGATGCCGGGATTGATCACGGTGCAGCCTTCGTCGCCACCTGCATCGCCGCCGCACTCGGCTGCCTGCTGATGGGCCTGTACGCCAACTGGCCGGTGGGCCTGGCACCGGGCATGGGCCTCAACGCCTTCTTCACTTACACCGTGGTCGGCACCATGGGCTACAACTGGGAAACCGCGCTCGGTGCGGTGTTCGTTTCCGGTGTGCTGTTCATGATCCTGACCTTCTCACGGATTCGCGAATGGCTGCTCAACAGCATCCCGGTCAGCCTGCGCTTTGCGATGGGCGCCGGGGTCGGTCTGTTCCTCGGGCTGATCGGTCTGAAAACCGCCGGCATCGTCGTCGACAGCCCGGCCACCCTGATCAAACTCGGCTCCCTGCGTGAACCCGGCCCGCTGCTGGCGGCGATCTGCTTCCTGATGATCGCGATCCTCAGCTACCACAAAGTCTTCGGCGCGATCCTCATCAGCATCATCACCGTGACCCTGGCCGGTTGGGGCCTGGGCATCGTGCACTACGAAGGGATCATGTCGACTCCGCCAAGCCTGGCACCGACCTTCATGGCAATGAACGTCGCGGGCGTGTTCAACGTCAGCATGATCAGCGTGGTGCTGGCCTTCCTCTTCGTACACATGTTCGACACCGCCGGCACCCTGATGGGCGTCGCTCAGCGCGCCAATCTGGTCAACGCTGACGGGCGTATCGAAAACCTTTCCCGAGCGATGAAAGCCGACAGCGCCTCCAGCGTCTTCGGCGCGGTGGTCGGTGTCCCTCCGGTAACAAGCTATGTGGAAAGCGCCGCGGGTGTAGCGGCTGGTGGTCGGACTGGTCTTACCGCAGTCACCGTAGGTGTGCTATTTATAGCCGCGATGTTTTTCGCACCGCTGGCCGGGATGATTCCGGCTTACGCCACTGCTGGTGCGCTGATTTATGTCGCGATGCTGATGATGGGCGGCATGGCGCACATCGAATGGGATGAAGCCACTGACGCCATTCCGGCGATCGTCACCGCGATCATGATGCCGCTGACCTTCTCGGTCGCCGACGGCATCGCGCTGGGCTTCATCACCTATGTGGCGTTGAAGGCCGGCACCGGCAAGTACAAGGAAATTTCCGTCAGCCTGTGGGTGCTCTGTGCGATCTTCATCGCCAAGTTCATCTTCTTGTAAGCGTCACGCGGTTCAAGCGTCAAACCAGCCTCACCCTTGCGGGTGGGGCTTTTGCACATTCTTGAGTACAACAAAAAAAGGAGCAAAGTGATGAGTCTGGAAACCTGGCTGCTGTTCAGCGGCGCTGCATTGGTGGTGATCCTGATTCCGGGGCCGCTGTCATTGCTGATGATCAGCAACAGTCTGAACTACGGCTTGCGCCGCTCTTACCCGGCGTTTCTCGGCGGCGTGATTGCCTCGATCTGCCTGCTCAGTGCGTCGGCGCTGGGGCTTGGCGCCCTGCTGCTGGCGTCAGAACAACTGTTCAGCGCCCTGAAAATCGTCGGCGCGCTGTACCTGTTCTACCTCGCCTGGCAGAGCTGGCAGCAATCGCGTCAGCCGTCGGTAGGCGCCGAAGTACCGCAAGCCGCGCCGGTGCCGCGTTTCCGCACCCTGTTCGGCCGCGCATTTGTGTTGGGCGCGAGCAATCCGAAGGACATTCTGTTTTTCGCCGCGTTCCTACCGCAGTTCCTCAGCGCGCAACAGCCGTTCCTCCCGCAATTGCTGATCATGATCGCGACCTGGGTGGTGCTCGACCTGTGCTGCAAACTGGCTTACGGGCTGGGTGCGCATGGTGCGGCGCGCTATCTGCGCAGCGGCAAGGGGCAGAGCTGGTTCAACCGGGTGAGTGCCGGGTTGTTCAGTGGTGCTGGCGCAGCTTCTCTGTTGAGCCGCTAAAGCAAAAGATCGCAGCCTGCGGCAGCTCCTACATGGGATTGCATGTAGGAGCTGCCGCAGGCTGCGATCTTTTGACTTTAATGCAGGCAAAAAAAAGCCCGCAGTGTGAGCGGGCGAAAGACCAAAGAAGCTATATGCGCAGTCGCTTCCCGGTGGGGGCAGCTGCTTGGGGGTCAGCTGCCCCGGTAGGTGGAATAGCTGTAAGGCGAGATCAGCAGTGGCACGTGGTAGTGATCCTGTTCGGCAGAGATGCCAAAACGCAGCACCACCACGTCGAGGAACGCCGGCTCCGGCAGTTGCACGCCACGGGCGCGGTAGTAATCGCCGGCGTGGAACTGCACTTGATAAACCCCGGTGCGGTAGTCATCGCCTTGCAGCAGCGGCGCATCGACCCGGCCATCGCTGTTGGTAATCGCACTGGCGACCAATTCCAGATGCGAACCTTCAACGCGGTACAGCTCGACCTTGATCGAGCTGCCCGGGCAACCGTGTGCAGCGTCCAAAACGTGTGTTGTCAAACGTCCCATTGATTCTGCGCGCCTGGCCGCAAACAGCAGTCAGACTTCGCGCCTCCCGAAGTCAGGTAAAAAGGAGACCGCACCGATTCGGAGCACGAAAAGTTGCGGCGAGCGACTGATTAAGACACTTTTCAAAAAAATTGTACACAATAAAAACGACATTTTTCGCATCACCCCCGCCATTCGGGCGTTTACCCCTGATCTGCCCCTCAAGCTCCTGCCTATTGAACCTCACAGCCATTAGCTGACTGATCAGGCAGGTTTCTTGCAGGTTTACGCCATTAGCAGCAAAAGATGACAGTCGGTGAAAAATGCGAAAATTCAGGCTTACAAATTGCGAATAAAGTTGTATACAATCAACCCATCGCTGTGACGCCAGCCTGTGCAGGCCGTTACACAAACCTGTCAACGAATAAGAAGGAAGACTGCAGTGAGCGCTGACTACCCACGCGACCTGATCGGTTACGGCAGTAACCCTCCTCACCCACACTGGCCGGGCAACGCGCGCATCGCCCTGTCCTTCGTGCTCAATTACGAAGAAGGCGGCGAGCGCAACATTCTGCACGGCGACAAAGAATCCGAAGCCTTCCTCTCCGAGATGGTTGCTGCTCAACCGCTGCAAGGCGCGCGCAATATGAGCATGGAATCGCTTTACGAGTATGGCAGCCGCGCTGGCGTCTGGCGGATCCTCAAGCTGTTCAAGGAATTCGACATTCCCCTGACCATCTTCGCCGTGGCCATGGCTGCCCAGCGCCACCCGGATGTGATCCGTGCGATGGTCGAAGCCGGTCACGAGATCTGCAGCCACGGCTACCGCTGGATCGACTACCAGTACATGGACGAGGCGCAGGAACGCGAGCACATGCTCGAAGCGATCCGCATCCTCACCGAACTCACCGGTGAGCGCCCACTGGGCTGGTACACCGGCCGCACCGGCCCGAACACCCGGCGCCTGGTGATGGAAGAAGGCGGTTTTCTCTACGACTGCGACACCTACGACGACGACCTGCCCTACTGGGAACCGAACAACCCGACTGGCAAGCCGCACCTGGTGATCCCGTACACCCTCGACACCAACGACATGCGCTTCACCCAGGTGCAGGGTTTCAACAAGGGCGACGATTTCTTCGAATACCTCAAAGACGCGTTCGACGTGCTCTACGCCGAAGGTGCCGAAGCGCCGAAGATGCTTTCGATCGGTCTGCACTGCCGCCTGATCGGCCGTCCCGGGCGTCTCGCCTCGCTCAAACGCTTCATCGAATACGTCAAAGGTCATGAACAGGTGTGGTTCAGCCGTCGCGTCGACATCGCACGTCATTGGCAAGAAACCCATCCGTACCAAGGGGCTGGCAAATGAGCACCTTTCAAACGCTGCAACCGTCGACCCTGAGCCGCGACGCCTTCGTCAAAGCCTTCGCCGACATCTACGAACATTCGCCATGGGTAGCCGAGAAGGCCTACGACCTGGGCGTGGACGCTTCGATCGACGAGGTCGAAACCCTGCACCAGCGCATGAGCGACATCCTGTTGAGCGCCGATCACGCCAGTCAACTGGCACTGATCAACGCTCACCCGGACCTGGCCGGCAAAGCTGCCGTCCAAGGCCAACTCACCGAAGCCAGCACCAATGAACAGGCTGGCGCCGGTATTCACCAATGCACGGCCGAAGAGTTCCAGCGCTTCACCGAGCTGAACGACGCCTACAAGGCCAAGTTCAAGTTTCCCTTCATCATGGCGGTAAAAGGCAGCAACCGGCATCAGATCCTCGCGGCGTTCGAAACGCGCATTCACAACTCGGTCGACACCGAATTCAAATGCGCGCTGGCGGAGATCAACAAGATCGCCCTGTTCCGTTTACTGACTCTTTAGCGAAGCCTGACCCGAGTACATCAGACGCGGAGAGTACCCAGGGTCTTGCAAGCATCCCCAGCCAACTTATTAAAGGCAGACAAGAAGAATGAAAGCTTACGCCGTACCTTTCGAGAAGTTCGTCAACCTGGCCGATGCCCGTCTGGGCACCAAAATCATCTCGGTCACCGATGACTGGTTCGCAGACGCCAATCGTCTGTTTCAGCCGACCCCGGCCGTGTGGAAGGAGGGTGTGTTCGACGACAACGGCAAGTGGATGGACGGCTGGGAATCGCGTCGCAAGCGCTTTGAAGGCTACGACAGCGCGGTAATCCGCCTGGGCGTACCGGGTTCGATCAAAGGCGTGGACATCGACACTTCATTCTTCACCGGCAACTTCCCGCCATCGGCCTCGCTGGAAGCGTGCTTCCTGGCCTCGGGCGAGCCGGACGAAAACACCCAGTGGACTGAAGTGCTGTCGGCCGTCGAGCTGCAAGGCAACAGCCACCACTACCACGAAATCAGCAATGACCAAGCGTTCAGCCACTTGCGCTTCAACATCTACCCGGACGGCGGTGTCGCCCGTCTGCGCGTGTACGGCATTCCGTTCCGCGACTGGTCCGCTGTTGGCGACAACGAGCAAGTCGATCTGGCTGCAGCCCTCAACGGTGGCCGCGCCCTCGCCTGCTCCGACGAACACTTCGGTCGCATGAGCAACATTCTCAACCCGGGCCGTGGCATCAACATGGGCGACGGCTGGGAAACCGCACGTCGTCGCACCCCGGGCAATGACTGGGTGATCGTCGCGCTGGGCCACCCGGGCGAGATCGAAAAAATCATCGTCGACACCCTGCACTTCAAGGGCAACTACCCGGACACCTGTTCGATCCAGGGCGCGTTCGTCAAGGGCGGCACCGACAGCCAGATCGAAACCCAGTCGCTGTTCTGGCGTGAACTGCTGCCGAGCCAGAAGCTGGAAATGCACGCCGAACACACCTTCGTCGAGCAGATCAAGGCTCTGGGCCCGATCACTCACATCCGCCTCAACGTGTTCCCGGATGGTGGTGTGAGCCGCCTGCGCGTTCTCGGCAAGGTCGCGAAGTAATGCTGAGCCTGTAGGAGCTGCCGCAGGCTGCGATCTTTCGATCTTGATCTTAAAAAAACAAAGTCAAAAGATCGCAGGCTTCGCCAGCTCCTACAGAGATCGCGCAAGACGCACTTAAAAGTTGAACAACACAGAATTCGGAAAAGAACAGCATGCGCACACTACAGATTGAACCGCTGACCAAAGAAGCCTTCGCCCCCTTCGGTGACGTGATCGAAACCGACGGCAGCGACCACTTCATGATCAACAACGGTTCGACCATGCGCTTCCACAAACTGGCGACGGTCGAAACCGCTACGCCTGAGGACAACGCGATCATCAGCATCTTCCGCGCCGACGCGCAGGACATGCCGCTGACCGTGAGCATGCTGGAACGCCATCCGCTGGGCAGCCAGGCTTTCATTCCGCTGCTCGGCAACCCCTTTCTGATCGTGGTCGCGCCACTTGGCGATGAACCTGTATCAGGCTTGGTCCGCGCCTTCGTCACCAACGGCAGGCAGGGCATCAATTACCATCGCGGCGTCTGGCACCACCCGGTGCTGACGATCGAAAAGCGGGATGACTTCCTGGTGGTTGATCGCAGTGGCACAGGCAATAACTGCGATGAGCATTTTTTCAAAGAGGATGAGCGTTTGATCCTCGCCCCCCACCAATAAGAGAAGGTCTGATCACTCGACAACAAGAGTGACAGGCGAGAGGTAAAGACTGTGGAAGCACATCTGTTGGAATGGCTGAACCTGAGCGTGCGCTGGGTTCACATGATTACTGGCGTGGCCTGGATCGGCGCGTCGTTCTACTTCGTCTGGCTGGAGAACAACCTCAACCGCGTCAACCCGAAAACCGGTCTGGCCGGTGATCTGTGGGCAATCCACGGCGGCGGTATCTATCACCTGGAAAAATACAAACTGGCCCCACCGTCGATGCCGGAGAACCTGCACTGGTTCAAATGGGAAGCCTACTTCACCTGGATGTCGGGGATCGCGCTGCTGTGCGTGGTGTTCTACTCCAACCCCGTGCTCTACCTCGTAGCACCCGGCAGCGGCCTGACCGGCCCTGAAGGCGTGGCCATCGGCATCGGTTCGCTGATCGCTGGCTGGTTCGTCTACGACTTCCTCTGCGATTCGCCACTGGGCAAAAAACCTGCTCTGCTGGGCTTCATCCTGTTCGTGCTGATCATCGGCGCGGCGTATGGCTTCAGCAAGGTGTTCAGCGGTCGTGGTGCGTACCTGCACGTCGGCGCGATCATCGGCACCATCATGGTCGGTAACGTGTTCCGCATCATCATGCCGGCGCAGCGCGCACTGGTCGCAGCGATCGCCGAGAACCGCACGCCGGATCCGGCGCTGCCAGCCAAGGGCCTGCTGCGTTCGCGTCACAATAACTACTTCACCCTGCCGGTGCTGTTCATCATGATCAGCAACCACTTCCCGAGCACTTATGGCAGCCAGTACAACTGGTTGATCCTCGCCGGGATCGCGGTGTTGGCGGTGTTGGTGCGTCACTACTTCAACACCCGTCACGACAGCCACAAGTTTGCCTGGACCCTGCCCGTGGCAGCGGTGGGCATGATCACCCTGGCGTACGTCACCGGCCCTGCGCCGATGCCAACCGCGCCGGACGTGGCCAAGGCGCCAGCGAAAATCGAGTACCAACCGCTGCCGGAAACGGCACTGGGCGGTGGCGCGAAACCGGCTGAAACGGCGACACCTGCAGCGCCAGCCGCTCCGGCTGCCCCTGCTGCGGCACCGGCGCAAGCGTCCAATGCAGGTCCTGCGTTCGACAAGGTGCACAACGTGATCCAGGAACGTTGCGCGGTCTGCCATTCGGCCAAACCGACCAGCCCGTTGTTCAGCGCGGCGCCCGCCGGTGTGATGTTCGACACCCCCGAGCAGATCCGCCAGAACGCGGCGCGGATCCAGGCGCAAGCCATCACCACGCAGATCATGCCACTGGGCAACATCACGCAGATGACCCAGCAGGAACGTGACCTGATCGGTGCCTGGATCGCGCAGGGAGCCCAGACCAACTGAGCCAGACAAAAGCCTGTGTAAAAGCAGGCTTTTGTGGCGAGGGAGCTTGCTCCCGCTGGGTCGCGAAGCGGCCCCTCTCTTTGCCTGAAGAGCAGGGACTGCTGCGCAGTCCAGCGGGAGCAAGCTCCCTCGCCACAAAAAAATCTCTGCAGCCACAAATATCAATGATGCAAAAGGACAGCTGTGAGCCACCCGGCAGCTGTTCAATCACAAGAATAAAAAGATCCGAGGTGTTGCATGTCCGAGCTGTCCAAAGCGCGCATCCCCGACGCACCCGCCATTCAGCGTTTGCCCCTTTTGCAACTGATCCTGGTCGGTTTGCAACATGTTCTGCTGATGTACGGCGGTGCCATCGCGGTGCCGTTGATCATCGGACAGGCCGCTGGCCTGAGTCGTGAAGAAATCGCCTTCCTGATCAACGCCGACCTGCTGGTCGCCGGTATCGCCACCATCGTCCAGTCGCTCGGCATCGGTCCGATGGGCATCCGCATGCCGGTGATGATGGGCGCCAGTTTCGCGGCGGTCGGCAGCATGGTCGCCATGGCCGGCATGCCCGGTATCGGTCTGCAAGGGATCTTCGGCGCGACGATCGCCGCCGGATTCTTCGGCATGCTCATCGCGCCGTTCATGTCCAAGGTCGTGCGCTTCTTCCCGCCTTTGGTGACCGGCACGGTCATCACCTCGATCGGTCTGTCGCTGTTCCCTGTGGCCGTGAATTGGGCCGGTGGCGGTGCCGCTGCGGCGCAATTCGGTTCACCGATTTATCTGGCCGTCGCCGCCCTGGTGCTGGCGACCATTCTGCTGATCCACCGCTTCATGCGCGGATTCTGGGTCAATATTTCCGTGCTGATCGGCATGTGCCTGGGCTACGTGCTCTGCGGCGCCATCGGCATGGTCGACCTGAGCGGCATGGCCAGCGCGCCATGGGTTCAGTTCGTCACCCCGCTGCACTTCGGCATGCCGAAATTCGAACTGGCGCCAATCCTGTCGATGTGCCTGGTGGTGGTGATCATCTTCGTCGAGTCCACCGGCATGTTCCTCGCGCTGGGCAAGATCACCGGTCAGGAAGTCTGCCCACGGATGCTGCGGCGTGGCCTGCTGTGCGATGCCGGCGCTTCGTTCGTCGCCGGTTTCTTCAACACCTTCACCCATTCATCGTTCGCGCAGAACATCGGCCTGGTGCAGATGACCGGCGTGCGCTGCCGCTCGGTGACCATCGTTGCCGGCGGTTTGCTGATCGTGCTCAGCCTGCTGCCGAAAGCGGCGTTCCTGGTGGCGTCGATTCCGCCAGCGGTGTTGGGCGGTGCGGCGATCGCCATGTTCGGCATGGTCGCGGCCACCGGAATCAAGATTCTGCAAGAAGCCGACATCGGTGACCGGCGTAATCAACTGCTGGTGGCGGTAAGCATCGGCATGGGACTGATCCCGGTGGTACGTCCGGAGTTCTTCGCGCACTTGCCGATGTGGATGAGCCCGATCACCCACAGCGGCATCGCCATGGCCACCCTCAGTGCGCTGACGCTGAACCTGTTGTTCAACATCCTCGGCGGCGCCGAACGCGCAGCGATCAACAACTGCCACGCGCATCAGCACTAACCAAGTCACCACAAAACCTTGTGGGAGCGAGCCTGCTCGCGAAAGCGTTGTGTCATTCAACAGTGATGGCGACTGACACGCCCTCTTCGCGAGCAGGCTCGCTCCCACGGGGACTGTGCAACACCCTGCCTCGACAATAAAAACAAGAGGGAGCAACCTATGATTCGCACGCAAACCAACGTTCTGTTGAGTGGTGGCCTGCTGGCCGCGAGTCAGGCCATGGCGGGCGATTTACTGCTGTGGCAGACCAACAGCCTGAGCTACCTGTACGGCAAGAACTTCGCGATCAACCCGTCGATCCAGCAGACGGTGACGTTCGAGCACGCCGACAAGTGGAAGTACGGCGACAACTTCCTGTTCGTCGACAAGATCTTCTACAACGGCCAGGACGACCGCAACAAAGGCCCGCACACCTTCTACGGCGAATTCACCCCACGCTTCTCGTTCGGCAAGATCTTCGACCGGAAAATCGAATTCGGCCCGATCAAGGACGTGCTACTGGCGATGACCTACGAGTACGGCGAAGGCGACAGCGAGGCCTACCTGATCGGCCCCGGCTTCGACCTGAAAGTGCCCGGCTTCAACTACGTGACCCTGAACATCTTCCGCCGCCAGACCGAAGGCCCGCGCCCCGGCGACGGCGTGTGGCAGATCACGCCGGGCTGGTCGTACAGCGTGCCGCTGGGCAATTCCGACCTGTTGATCGACGGCTATCTGGACTGGGTCGTCGACAATGACCAGAACTCGCGCGGCACCTACCACGCCAACCTGCACATCAATCCGCAGATCAAATACGACCTCGGCAAAGCCCTGGGCTGGAGCCACAAGCAGCTGTACGTCGGCACCGAATACAGCTACTGGAAGAACAAATACGGCGTCGAAAGCAGCCACAACCTCGACACCAACCAGAACACCGCCAGCCTGCTGGTGAAGGTGCACTTCTGAGATGGCCCGCAACCGTGCCCCATACCTGTCGTCGGTGCTCTGTTGCGGGGCACTTGAGAGCTGGCCGAGGAGTCAGTATTCTCCGCGGCCTCTTGAATTCGGTCTAAAAAAAAGCCCGAATTTAATTCCTGACCGACGAGCCAACTTATCCCGGCCCCGGTCAGTACCGAGGCATCCCGAAAACACGCGCAATCGACTGTTTTTCAGCAGCCGAACGGGCGTTTTTTTGCTTTTCGAAAGCCTTGGCCCAGCTCTTGCTATCACCAGCGAAGCTGACCGATCGGATGACTTTTGCAGCAACGAAAAAAGGCGCCACACCAGAGCGCCGATCTTAAAAAAATAAACGTGGAACACCTACTTTGGGAGCAACCGAATGAAACGTATGTGCACCAGCCTGATGCTTGCGGGATCGATGCTGGCCGGCGGCCAGGCCATGGCCGATGGCCTGCTGCAATGGCAGAACAACAGCCTGACCTACCTCTACGGCAAAGACTTCAAGGTCAACCCGGCGATCCAGCAGACCGTCACCTTCGAGCACGCCGATGCCTGGAAGTACGGGGATAACTTCCTGTTCATCGACAAGATCTTCTACAACGGCAAGCCAGATGGCGGCGTCGGCAACAACACCTATTACGGTGAGTTCCAGCCGCGCATCTCGCTGGGCAAAGTCCTGGATCAGAAACTCGAATTCGGTCCGATCAAAGACGTGCTGCTGGCGATGACTTACGAGTTCGGTGAAGGCGACGTCGAGTCGTACCTGATCGGTCCAGGTTTTGACCTGGCGATCCCGGGTTTCGACTACTTCCAGCTGAACTTCTACCAGCGTCACACCGACGGCTCGCGTCCGGGTGACAACGTTTGGCAGATCACCCCGGTCTGGTCCTACACCATCCCGGTAGGCAGCTCGAACGTGCTGATCGACGGTTACATGGACTGGGTGGTCGACAACGACGTCAACAGCAAAGGCGAATACCACGCCAACCTGCACTTCAACCCACAGGTCAAATACGACCTGGGCAAGGCACTGCATTTCGGCGAGAAGCAGCTGTATGTCGGTGTTGAATACGACTACTGGAAAGACAAGTACGGGATCGACGACACCCGTGGCTTTACCACCAATCAGAACGTGACCAGCTTCCTGGTGAAGTTCCACTTCTGATAAAGATCAAAAGATCGCAGCCTGCGGCAGCTCCTACAGGGATAGCGCATTCCAATGTAGGAGCTGCCGCAGGCTGCGATCTTTTGCCTTTAAGAAGTTAACCCGAGAAACCGACACAGCTCCTCACGCTTGGCCAACGCATCGCGCCGTCCCAGGTCGATCAGCTCGCTGCAATACCCCGCCTCGAACAGCAGATAACTCAGCACCCCTGCCCCACTCGTTTTCGTCGCCCCCGGACCGCGCAGAAACAAGCGCAATGCTGCCGGCAACTCCTGACGATGTCGCGCCGCGATCTCGTCGATCGGCTGACTCGGCGAAATCACCAGCACCTCCACCGGCGCCACGCCCAGCTCGCGGGTCGGCGTGCCCTCGGGCATCAGGCGGCTGAACTGGTTGAGGCGCTGCAGCAACTCGATGTCGCTCTCCAGACTGTCAATGAACGTGCTGTTGAGCATGTGTCCGCCGATCTGCGCCAGCGTCGGTTGCTGACCGGTGTAGGCGCGCTCCAGCGGCTGCTGCGGATCAAAACCACGCGGATTGCCGCTGACGCCCACCACCAGCACCCGACTCGCGCCCAGGTGCAGCGCCGGGCTGATCGGTGCCGATTGGCGTACCGCGCCGTCACCGAAATATTCCTCACCGATTTTTACCGGGGCAAACAGCAACGGGATCGCCGAACTGGCCAGCAAATGGTCCACCGACAATTGCGCCGGTACGCCGATCCGCCGATGGCGCAACCACGCATCGATCGTGCCGCCGCCCTGATAGAAGGTCACCGCCTGGCCCGATTCGTAGCCGAACGCGGTCACCGCCACCGCATGCAATTGCTTGCGCGCGATGGATTCGGCGATGCCGGGCATGTGCAGTTTTTCATTGAGCAAGTCGCGCAGCGGCGAACTGTTGAGCAGCGCCACCGGCAGGTGTCGGCCCATACCCAGCAGGCTGTGACTGACGAAGCGACTGGCCTGACGGATCACCCCCGGCCAGTCGCTGCGCAGCACCCGATGGCTGCGAAAGCCCTGCCAGAACAGTGTGAGGCGTTCGATGGCGGCGCGAAAATCGGTGGCACCACTGGCGAGGCTGACCGCGTTAATCGCCCCGGCCGAGGTACCGACGATCACCGGAAATGGATTGTCCGCGCCCAGCGGCAGCAATTCGGCAATCGCCGCCAGCACCCCCACCTGATACGCCGCCCGAGCCCCGCCGCCGGAAAGAATCAAACCTGTGACCGGTTCAGCTGGGCTCATCGCAACGCTCCATGGTGCTTGAAAGGGTGAGTGAATCAGCCGCGCCGTTTCGGGTAAAGCTTCGGCTCGCCCGGTGGACGGCTCTTGAAGCGGCGATGCGCCCACAAGTATTGCTCAGGGCAGGCGCGCAGCGCACTTTCCACCCACTGGTTGATGCGGATGCAGTCGGCCTCTTCGGTCTCGCCCGGGAAGTCTTCCAGCGGCGGGTGGATCACCAGTTTGTAACCGCTGCCATCCGCCAGACGCTCCTGAGTAAACGGCACCACCAGCGCTTTACCCAAGCGGGCGAATTTGGTGGTCGCGGTCACGGTCGCCGCCTGAATGCCGAACAGCGGCACGAAGATGCTTTGCTTGGCACCGTAGTCCTGATCCGGTGCGTACCAGATCGCCCGACCCGAACGCAGCAGCTTGAGCATGCCGCGCACGTCGTCACGCTCCACCGCCAGCGAATCGAGGTTGTGCCGCTCGCGGCCCCGCCGCTGGACGAAATCGAACAACGGGTTCTTGTGCTCGCGGTACATGCCGTCGATGGTGTGCTGCTGGCCGAGCAACGCCGCGCCGATTTCCAGGGTGGTGAAGTGCGCGGCCATCAGAATGACGCCCTTGCCCTCGCGCTGGGCCTTTTGCAGATGCTTCAGGCCTTCGACATGCGCCAGTTTGGCCAGACGCTCACGGGACCACCACCAGCTCATCGCCATTTCAAAAAATGCGATGCCGGTGGAGGCGAAGTTTTCCTTGAGCAGGCGTTTGCGCTCGGCAGCGGATTTTTCCGGGAAGCACAGTTCGAGATTGCGCTTGGCGATGCGCCGCCGGTCGCCGGCCACGCGATACATCAATGCGCCCAGAATACGACCGATCGTCAGTAAAACCGCATATGGCAACTGCACGACCAGCCACAACAGCCCCAGACCGCACCAGAGCGGCCAGAAGCGGGGAGAAAGAAAGGCTCTTCGAAAACGCGGGCGATCCATTAAAGCTTCCGTAAATTCAGTGGCCGCGCATTCTACATCGTTCGACCCGGCTTGCGGCTCGCGGGCGTTCTCGTTATAAGTCTCGGCACTTTTAGTGACAAGCCGTTGTATGCCGATATGAGCCAAAACGAATCGCCAGACCGAGATCCCGTGTTCCAGTTGAAGGGCAGCATGCTGGCCATCACGGTGCTGGAACTGTCCCGCAACGACCTCGACAGCCTTGATCGGCAACTGGCCGCCAAAGTCGCCCAGGCGCCGAATTTCTTCAGCAATGCACCGTTGGTCCTGGCGCTGGACAAACTGCCGCCCGGCGAAGGCGCGGTTGATCTGCCCGGCCTGATGCGCGTGTGCCGCCAGCATGGCCTGCGCACCCTGGCGATCCGCGCCAGCCGTATCGAAGATATCGCCGCCGCCATCGCCATCGACATCCCGGTGCTGCCGCCGTCCGGCGCCCGTGAGCGACCGCTGGAAACGCCAGAACCGGAAGTCAAAAAGAAGCCGGAAAAGCCGCCGGAGCCGACGGTCAAACCGACCCGCGTCATCACTACGCCAGTACGTGGTGGCCAACAGATATATGCCCAGGGTGGCGATCTGGTAGTGGTTTCCTCGGTCAGTCCGGGGGCGGAACTTCTTGCCGATGGCAACATCCATGTATACGGCCCGATGCGCGGTCGCGCACTGGCCGGCGTCAAAGGCGACACCAAGGCCCGGATTTTCTGTCAGCAATTGAGCGCTGAACTGATCTCCATCGCCGGGCATTACAAGGTTTCCGAAGATTTGCGCCGCGATCCACTGTGGGGCTCCGGCGTACAGGTCAGCCTGTCGGCCGACGTGTTGAACATCATTCGGCTTTAACGGATACTGCCGCATTTTCCAAGCATCTCTAAAACGTAGCGAAAACGGCTCAAACGAAGTAGGAAAAAGGATCAAGGAGCGTTTGCCCCCGGCAATTGCGACTTGCGCCGAATTCCAGCCAAGGCTGTCCGACTGCAGTAGTTTTCAAGAGATGTTTTTCAGGGGCTAAAAAGTCCTTCTTCCTTAGGGGTGAAACACCTTGGCCAAGATTCTCGTGGTTACATCCGGCAAGGGTGGTGTGGGTAAGACCACCACCAGCGCCGCTATCGGTACCGGCCTCGCTCTGCGCGGCCACAAAACAGTGATCGTCGACTTCGACGTGG
This sequence comes from Pseudomonas sp. B21-051, assembly GCF_024748795.1. Taxonomy (NCBI): domain Bacteria; kingdom Pseudomonadati; phylum Pseudomonadota; class Gammaproteobacteria; order Pseudomonadales; family Pseudomonadaceae; genus Pseudomonas; species Pseudomonas sp. B21-051. The sequence continues at coordinate 1,864,452 of NZ_CP087166.1, read as the reverse complement.
GCCTGCGTAACCTCGACCTGATCATGGGTTGCGAGCGTCGCGTAGTGTACGACTTCGTCAACGTGGTCAACGGCGAAGCCAACCTGCAGCAGGCCCTGATCAAAGACAAGCGCCTGGAAAACCTCTACGTGCTGGCCGCCAGCCAGACCCGCGACAAAGACGCGCTGACCCAGGAAGGCGTGGAAAAAGTCCTGATGCAGTTGAAGGAAGACTTCGACTTCGTGGTCTGCGACTCCCCGGCGGGCATCGAGAAAGGTGCGCACCTGGCCATGTATTTCGCCGACGAAGCGATCATCGTGACCAACCCGGAAGTGTCCTCGGTACGTGACTCCGACCGCATGCTCGGCCTGCTGGCCAGCAAATCGCGTCGTGCCGAACTCGGCGAAGAGCCGATCAAGGAACACCTCCTGCTGACCCGTTACAACCCGCAGCGCGTCAGCGATGGCGAAATGCTGGGCGTCGAAGACGTGAAGGAAATTCTGGCCGTGACCCTGCTGGGCGTCATCCCTGAGTCGCAGGCGGTCCTGAAGGCTTCCAACTCGGGCGTCCCGGTGATTCTCGACGACCAGAGTGATGCCGGTCAGGCCTACAGCGATGCCGTTGATCGTCTGCTGGGCAAAGAAAAAGAACATCGTTTCCTCGATGTTACGAAGAAGGGATTCTTCGAGCGCCTGTTTGGAGGTAGGTAATGAACCTTTTTGACTTCTTTCGTGCCAACAAAAAGCCAAGTACCGCCTCGGTAGCGAAAGAGCGTCTACAGATCATCGTGGCGCATGAGCGCGGCCAGCGCAGCACGCCGGATTACCTGCCAGCCTTGCAGAAGGAACTGGTCGACGTGATCCGCAAGTACGTCAACATCGGCAACGACGACGTACATGTTGCACTGGAAAGCCAGGGCAGTTGCTCGATTCTGGAACTCAACATCACCCTGCCCGATCGCTGAGTCGATCCGGCAGTCGCTACGGCGGCTCGGGCTGTTGATGCTCGTGTAGGAGCTGCAGAAGGCTGCGATCTTTTGATCTTCAACATCAAAAGATCGCAGCCTTCGGCAGCTCCTACAGGGTTATCAACAGTCTGAGCCGCCGTTGGCATTTGTTACGAGGCTGTTTTAATGCCGTTGTCCAACATCCGCATCATTCATCAGGACGCCGCCGTACTGGTGGTCGACAAACCGACGTTGCTGCTCTCGGTGCCCGGTCGCGCCGACGACAACAAGGACTGCCTGATCACCCGCCTGCAGGAAAACGGCTACCCGGCAGCGCGCATCGTCCATCGCCTGGACTGGGAAACCTCCGGCATCATTCTGCTGGCCCGCGACGCCGACACCCACCGCGAACTGTCGCGGCAGTTTCACGACCGTGAAACCGAAAAGGCCTACACCGCCCTGGCCTGGGGCCAGCCGGAACTGGACAGCGGCAGCATCGACCTGCCCCTGCGCTACGATCCACCGACCAAACCGCGGCACGTGGTCGACCACGAATTCGGCAAGCATGCGCTGACCTTCTGGCGCGTACTGGAACGTTGCGGCGATTGGTGCCGCGTCGAACTGACGCCGATCACCGGGCGCTCGCACCAGTTGCGTGTGCACATGCTGTCCATTGGTCACCCGCTGCTGGGCGACGGGCTCTACGCCCACGAACAGGCCCTGGCCGCCTGGCCGCGTCTGTGCCTGCACGCCAGCATGCTGAGCTTCACCCACCCGCAAACCGGCGAGCGTCTGCGCTTCGAATGCCCGGCCCCGTTTTAAGCGTTGCCTGAGCGGCAGCGCGTTTTTTTGTACAAGGATTTTGTTTTCGGATGAGTTGTATTGATTCCCTGGTAACACCCCTCACGAAAGTTCGTCATCAACTGCTTTACCTGATTTACGGCAATCAGGATGTGTACCGGCGCGAAGCCAAGTTCAGCATCCTGACCGCGCTGTCCCAAGTCAAAAACGGCGAGCGACCGGCCATCCGCATTCTCACCGATCGCCCCGATGACTATGCGGGCTGGCCGGTCGACACGGTGTTGCTGGACGAAGCGACCCTGACCCGCTGGCAAGGCACCCACGGCTATCACCACCGTCGCAAGGCCTGCGCCATCGCCGCGGGCATGCAGTGGGCGGAAAAGACCCTGTTCGTCGACACCGACACCCTGTTTACCCGCCACCCGAGCCAACTGTTCAAACTCATCGAGCCGAACCGCTCGGTGATGGATCGCTTCGAGTACGACTGGAAAGATGTGCACCAGCGTCCCGACTATCAAAAACTCGGTCGCGACCTGCGCCGCCACGGCGTGACACCGGATAACGGGTTCAAGCTTTACAACAGCGGTTTGTGCGGCGTGACCGACAGGGATTCGGCGCTGTTCGAAGAGTCGATTCGCCTGATTGATGAATGGACACTCGGCGGCTTCGAAATCCACACCATCGAACAGATCGCCCTGTCGTACGCCATGCGCGAGCGGCAAGTGGTGGAAGCGCGCAAACACGTCTACCACTACTTCGCAGAAAAACGTTTTTTCCACGCGATGCAGACGTACTTCTTCTCCCAGCACGGCGAGCAGTTCAGCCAGCGCCTGGTGGATCTGTGCAGCGATGTGCCACGGGTCAAACCGTTCCCGTCGGCCTGGCGCCGATTGAAAATCAAATGGAAGCTGCGTCACCAGAGCGGCACGCTGCGCAAGGTCGGTCGTGATCTGCTGTACGGCAGCGCGGCGCCGGAAGATCCGTACTACAGCGCCTGCCGCCACGAATGGTGGGAATGCGCCTCGCGGGAAATACTCCGTTGGGACGAAAGCCGTCAGAAAAAACTGCTGAGCCAGAAGCCCTGGCCGCAACAGCTACCGCGTCCGGATAAACCCGAGGACGAAAAAGTCATCATGAGCTACCTGAAAAAGCGCGTAGCCGCCGCCCGCTGAATCCCACCTTCCTGTAGGAGCTGCGGCACGCTGCGATCTTCTGATTGTGTTTGTTGAAATCAAAAGATCGCAGCGTGCCGCAGTGCCTACAGGAATCCGGTTCAGATTCAATTCCCTGGCCGATGCGTTAAACTCCCGCCCATTGCTGTCTGGAGCTTCTTATGCGCGAAGAGTTGAACCAAGGCCTGATCGACTTCCTCAAGGCCTCCCCTACCCCGTTCCACGCCACCGCCAGCCTCGTTCAGCGTCTGGAGGCCGCCGGTTACGTGCGCCTCGACGAGCGCGAGCCGTGGACCACCGAGGCCAACGGCCGCTACTACGTCACCCGTAACGACTCCTCGATCGTCGCGATCAAAATGGGCCGCAACTCGCCGCTGCACGACGGTATCCGTCTGGTCGGTGCCCATACCGACAGCCCATGCCTGCGGGTCAAACCGCAACCGGAACTGCAACGTCAGGGCTTCTGGCAACTGGGCGTTGAAGTCTACGGCGGCGCGCTGCTGGCGCCGTGGTTCGACCGCGACCTGTCGCTGGCCGGCCGCGTCACCTTCCGCCGTGATGGCAAGGTCGAAAGCCAGTTGATCGACTTCAAGGCACCGATCGCAATCATTCCCAACCTGGCGATTCACCTCAATCGTGAAGCCAATCAGGGCTGGGCGATCAACGCGCAGACCGAGCTGCCGCCGATCCTTGCGCAGTTCGCCGGTGACGAGCGCGTCGACTTCCGCGCGGTACTGACTGATCAACTGGCTCGCGAACATGGCCTGAACGCCGATGTGGTGCTGGATTACGAGCTGAGCTTCTACGACACCCAGAGCGCGGCGGTCATCGGCCTGCATGGCGACTTCATCGCCGGTGCGCGCCTCGACAACCTGCTGTCGTGCTACGCCGGCCTGCAAGCCCTGCTCACCGCCGACACCGAAGAAACCTGCGTGCTGGTGTGCAACGACCACGAAGAAGTCGGCTCCTGCTCGGCCTGTGGTGCCGATGGCCCGATGCTCGAACAGACCCTGCGCCGTCTGCTGCCGGAAGGTGACGAGTTCGTCCGCACCATCCAGAAATCGCTGCTGGTCTCGGCCGACAACGCCCACGGCGTGCACCCCAACTACGCCGAGAAGCACGACGCCAACCACGGCCCGAAACTCAACGCCGGCCCGGTGATCAAGGTCAACAGCAACCAGCGCTACGCCACCAACAGCGAAACCGCGGGGTTCTTCCGCCACCTGTGCATGGCCGAAGAAGTGCCGGTGCAGAGCTTCGTGGTGCGCAGCGACATGGGTTGCGGCTCGACCATCGGCCCGATCACCGCCAGCCACCTGGGCGTACGCACCGTCGACATTGGCCTGCCGACCTTCGCCATGCACTCGATCCGCGAACTGTGCGGCAGCCACGACCTGGCGCACCTGGTCAAAGTGCTGAGCGCGTTCTACGCCAGCCGCGAGTTGCCCTAAGCTCATCGCAAAACCCTGTAGGAGCTGCCGCAGGCTGCGATCTTTTGATCTTGTTTTTTGCAGTTCAAAAGCAAAGATCGCAGCCTGCGGCAGCTCCCACAGGTCGAAAGCGACCTAGACTTAAATCATCCCCTTCGACAAGGCAGTCACCATGATTTCGATGTCCTCCTTCCACGCCATGCTCATTCCCATTCTGTCCGGGATGATCCTGCTGGCGATCGGTTTCAACTTCCGCGACAAGAACGCCGGTGTGTTTGCCATGTGGGTCGGCATGCTGATGATCCTGGCGACCGTGGTCTACAAGATCCTCGCCAAACTCAACGAATAAATCCGCGCCCGGCTCGCATTGATTCTGGCTGCCTCGTACACTCGCTCAATTCGCCCCTTTGCGAGGTTGACCGCCTAGTGTTCGCTCGTCTGTTTGCTCTGCCCTGCCTGTTCCTTGTCTGCCTGATGACGCTGCTGCCCGTAGCGCCCGCCCACGCGGTCGGTCTGCCGGGGCTGCTGAACACCACCAAGACGCAACCGGAAGCGCAAGAGCCGCTGGGCCAGTCGCTGGATGAAGTCATCAAGTCGCTGGAAAACGACAAGCAACGCGCACAATTGCTCAGCGATCTGAAAAAGCTGCGCGACGCCACCAAGAAAGCCCAGGCTTCACCGGAAGAAGGCGTACTGGGCCTGATCGGCGGCACCCTGGCCAGTTTCGAGAAGCAATTCTCCGGTGACGACAGCCCGCTGACCCGCTGGTCCGACGAGTTCGATCTGGCCAGGGACGAACTCGACAACCTGATGTTGCCCGCCAGCGAATGGCTGCCGATCATCTTCGGCTTCGCAGTGATCCTGATGGTCTGGAGCCTGCTCGCCGCCGCGCTGATCTGGCTCGGCCACCGGGTGCGCATGCGCTTCGGCCTGACCGAAGAATTGCCGCAACACCCCAAGGCTCTCGACATGCTGCGCTTCGCCCTGCGCAAGCTCGGGCCGTGGCTGATTGCATTGGTCATCACCGTTTACATGAGCTACGCGCTACCGTCGTCCCTTGGCAAAAGCCTGGCGATGGTGCTGGCTTATGCCTTGGTGGTCGGCACCTGTTTCTCGGCGATCTGCGTGATCGCCTTCTCGCTGCTCGACGGCCCGCACCGGCACCGGGCGCTGTACATCCTGCGGCATCAGGCCTTCCGTCCGTTGTGGCTGATCGGCAGCTTCGCCGCATTCGGTGAAGCGCTGAGTGATCCGCGCCTGGTCGAAGGCCTCGGCGTGCACCTGGCGCACACCACCGCTACCATCACCAACGTGCTCGCAGCGCTGTTCACCGGCCTGTTCATCCTGCGTTTCCGCCGGCCGATTGCCCATCTGATCCGCAACCAGCCATTGTCCCGTCGCCTGACCCGCCGCGCCCTCAGCGACACCATCGATATCCTCGGCACCTTCTGGTACGTGCCGGCGCTGGTGCTGGTCGGGATCTCGCTGTTCGCCACCTTCGTCTCCGCCGGCGACACCAGCACCGCCCTGCGCCAGTCGCTGATCTGCACGGTGCTGCTGGTGATGTGCATGGTGATCAACGGCCTCGTGCGCCGTCATTCACTCAAACCGCAACGCGGGCCCAAGCGTCATGCGCTGTATTCGGAGCGCCTGAAAAGCTTTTTCTACACCCTCGCCCACCTGCTGGTGTGGCTGATCTTCATCGAACTCGGCCTGCGCGTATGGGGCAAATCGCTGATCGGTTTCGCCGAGGGCGAAGGGCATGACGTCAGCGTCAAACTGTTCAGCCTGATCGGCACGCTGATTTTCTCCTGGCTGATCTGGATCCTCGCCGACACCGCCGTGCACCACGCCCTCACCCGCTCGCGCAAAGGCCTGGCGAATGCCCGCGCGCAGACGATGATGCCGCTGATCCGCAACGTGCTGTTCGTGGCGATTTTCATCATCGCGCTGATCGTCGCCCTGGCGAACATGGGCATGAACGTCACGCCACTGCTGGCCGGTGCCGGTGTGATCGGTCTGGCCATCGGTTTCGGTGCGCAGTCGCTGGTGGCGGATCTGATCACCGGTCTGTTCATCATCATCGAAGACTCGCTGGCCATTGATGACTATGTAGACGTCGGCGGCCACCTCGGCACCGTCGAAGGCCTGACCATCCGCACCGTGCGCCTGCGCGACATCGATGGCATCGTCCACACCATCCCGTTCAGCGAAATCAAAAGCATCAAGAACTACTCCCGCGAGTTCGGCTACGCGATATTCCGGGTGGCGGTGCCGTACAACATGGAAATCGACGACGCGATAAAACTGATGCGCGAAGTCGGCCAGAAAATGCGCACCGACCCGCTGCAGCGGCGCAATATCTGGTCGCCGCTGGAGATTCAGGGCGTGGAAAGTTTCGAGTCCGGCAGCGCGATCCTGCGCGCGCGGTTCAAGACTGCGCCGATCAAACAATGGGAAGTTTCCCGAGCGTTTAATCTGTCGCTCAAACGCCATCTGGACGAAGCCGGACTCGATCTGGCGACGCCACGCATGAGCGTCCAGGTCATCACTGCCGGCGGTGGCCAGCCGAAGGAATAGCACTTCGCGCAGACACTCGGGTCACAGGCAGGGAAGCCAGAAAAACAATAACCATGGAGAAATCCGATGCAGCTGACACGTATCGCCCAGACCGTTCTGCTCACTCTGCTGGCCGGCACCGCCAGCGCCGCCACCCTGGACAGCACCCGCGAACAGATCGCCACGCAAGCCAAGGCACTTGAACCGGAACTGCTGGAAACCCGCCGCGACATCCACGCGCATCCGGAACTGGGCAACAGCGAGAAACGCACCGCGGAACTGGTCGCCAGGCAACTCAAAGCGATGGGCCTGGAAGTCAAAACCAACGTCGCCCGCACCGGCGTGGTCGCCATCCTCAAAGGCGCGCTGCCCGGCCCGACCGTGGCCCTGCGCGCCGACATGGACGCATTGCCGGTCAAGGAAGTCGCCGACCTGCCCTTCGCCTCGAAAGCTAAAGGCACTTATCTGGACAAAGAAGTCGACGTGATGCACGCCTGCGGCCATGACGCCCACACCGCGATCCTGCTGAGCACGGCGAAAATTCTTACGGGCATGCGCGACACCCTGCCCGGCACCGTGGTGTTCTACTTCCAGCCCGCCGAAGAAGGCCCGAGCGACTTCATCCCCGACGGCAAAAACACCTGGGGCGCGAAAATGATGGTGCAGGAAGGCGTGATGAAATCACCCAAACCCGACGCCGTCTTCGGCCTCCACGTCTGGGCCGGCGTCCCCGCCGGCCAGATCGCCTACCGCCCCGGCGCCACCCTGGCCAGCTCCGACGACCTGCGTATCAAAATCCTCGGCAAACAAACCCACGCCGGCCGCCCCTGGGACGGCATCGACCCGATCACCGTCGGCGCACAAACCATCGTCGGCCTGCAAACCGTGGTCAGTCGGCGCACCGACATTTCGTCCTACCCGTCAGTGGTCAGCATCGGCACCATCAACGGCGGCACCCGTTACAACATCATTCCCGAGTCCGTCGACATGAGCGGCACCATCCGCTCCTACGACTACGGCATCCGCCAGAAACTGCACAGCGACGTGCGCCAGACCATCGAAAAAATCGCCGAAAGCGGCGGCGCGAAAGCCGACGTGACCATCATCGAAAAATACGACCCTACGATCAACAACCCGGCACTGACGGAAAAAATGCTGCCGACGTTGAAGTGGGCAGCCAAGGATGACGTGGTCAATGCGCCGCTGGTTGGCGGCGCGGAAGACTTCTCGTTCTTTGCCAAGGAAGTGCCGGGGCTGTTTGTGTTTCTCGGCGTGACGCCACGGGATCAGGACATGAGCAAGGCGGCGCCGAATCACAATCCGGGGTTCTTTGTGGATGAGTCGGCGCTGGTGGTGGGCGTACGCACACTGGCCTCACTGGCAACAGACTACCTCTACACCAACACCCACTAACCTGTAGGAGCTGACGAGTGCAAAGAGGCTGCGATCTTTTAAGCTGCCCAGGATCAAGATCAAAAGATCGCAGCCTTCGGCAGCTCCTACAGTGGCTGGGGGTATCAGCGGGCGTTGGTGACTGGCTCTGTCTACGCCAATGCGCCCAGCCTGTAGGAGCTGACGAGTGCAACGAGGCTGCGATCTTTTAAGCTGCTGAAAATCAAGATCAAAAGATCGCAGCCTTCGGCAGCTCCTACACAGGATGAGCGCAAGCTCGGCTGCAGCTCTTGATCTTGCCGTGCCGGCCCCTTCGGCAGGCTGAGTGGAGGGGTTTATCCGGGGGTAGGAGCGCAGCGACCGTTTGGCGAAGCCAAACACATCGAGAGGAGGTGCAGCGAAGCAAACCGGAGGCGATGCCCCCGGATGAACCCCGCAACGAAGGAACCCGAGCCTAAGCGAGGGCCGTACGCCGGGGCCAAGACCTTTGGTTACTTTGGGGCGTTTGCCAAAGTGACTCGCCGTAAGGGCGAAACCGCCAGCCGCAACACCCGAAGCAACGGATATTCACCCAATCAACAAGAGCCTGGTCGGCCCAAAGGCCGCCAAGGCCAAACGCTCAAACCACATCAACCCCCACATGAATCGCATCATGCCGCCAAAACTCCAGATCACAATCAATCAACCGCTCATGCTGATCATAATTGACCCGAGCGATCCGTAACCCCGGACTCCCGACAGACACCCGCAAAGCCGCCGCCGCATCCACCGACAACGACGTCGGCACAATCTCGAACCGCACCCGCCCATAGCGCAGATCGTAATGCCGCGCATACAACTCGGTGATCGACTGATTCAAATCAAACCCCAGAATCCCCGGAAAATACTGCGGATTCAGATAATGCTCCACATACAACACCAGCCGCCCGTCAATCCGCCGCGACCGACAAATCTGAATCACGCTCGACAAGGCAGGCAACTGCAACAACGCACACACCGCCACCGATGCCGGCTGCAACCGCGCCGAAATCACCTCGGTCGATGGCACCCGCCCCTGCGCACTGACCATCGCGTGAAAGTGACTGCGCTGCATCAGGTTATACGCCAGACGTGGCGGCGAAACGAACCAGCCACGGCGCTCCTCGCGATAGATCTGCCCCTGCGCCTCCAGTTGCAACAGCGCCTCACGCACCGTAATGCGCGTAGTGCCGAACAACTCACTGAGCTTGCGCTCGGCCGGCAACTTGCTCCCGGGCGCGAGCAGGCCGTGATCAAGTTGCTCCTGCAGCACCTGACCAATCGCTGTCACCGCTTTTGTTGCCTCATCGCGCATCAACGTTACCTATCTGGACTAGACCAGCACTGTTTCGGGGCAAAAACCGTACGGCCTGCAAGCCGTTTCCGTGTATTGCAAGCCTAGGCAGTGCAGATGACCGAGAGATGACAAACCCGCCCGACGGTCGCTCTCATGACTTGCAATACATCGGCCAAGTCCCTTGTCCGCCGGGGCTTTGACCTTGGTCTACGCTTACCGGGCAAGCGCCGAAACCGGGCCAATAAAAGGCCTGCCGGGCGACCGCCGACATCAAAGTGTCATCCAGTCCCCTTAAATTGGCTCAGGTATTGCTGACCTAGACCAACACAAACCGCAATCGCAGCGTTGAACACGACCAAGGAGCTTCGGAATGAAACAGCTTTTCCTGGCAACACTGTTAGGCTCGACCATTGCAATGTGCACCTCCGCCATGGCGGCGGGTACCGACCTGAAAACCCTCGAAGCCGCTGCGAAAGCGGAAGGCGCCGTCAACAGCGTCGGCATGCCCGATGACTGGGCCAACTGGAAAGGCACCTGGGAAGATCTGGCCAAGACCTATGGCCTGAAACACATCGACACCGACATGAGCTCGGCCCAGGAAATCGCCAAGTTCGCCGCTGAAAAAGACAACGCCACCGCCGACATCGGCGACGTCGGCGCCGCCTTCGGCCCGATCGCGGTCAAGCAGGGCGTGGTGCAACCGTACAAGCCAAGCACCTGGGATCAGGTCCCGGACTGGGCCAAGGACAAGGACGGCAACTGGGCACTGGCCTACACCGGCACCATCGCCTTCATCGTCAACAAGAAGCTGCTGCACGGTTCTGAAGTCCCGACCAAATGGGCTGACCTCAAGGGCGGCAAATACAAGGTTTCCATTGGTGACGTGAGCACCGCCGCGCAAGCCGCCAACGGCGTACTGGCCGCTGCCCTGGCCAACGGTGGCGACGAGAAGAACATCCAGCCGGCCCTGCTGCTATTTGCAGACATCGCCAAGCAAGGTCGCCTGTCGATGGCCAACCCGACCATCGCCACCATGGAAAAAGGCGAGATCGAAGTCGGCGTGGTCTGGGACTTCAACGGCCTGAGCTACAAGGCCAAGATGGCCAACCCGGATGACTACGTGGTGCTGATCCCGTCCGACGGTTCGGTGATTTCCGGCTACACCACCATCATCAACAAATACGCGAAAAATCCGAACGCCGCCAAGCTGACCCGCGAATACATCTTCAGCGACGCCGGCCAGACCAACCTCGCTCGCGGCAATGCTCGTCCGATCCGCGCCGAACACCTGCAACTGCCGGAAGACGTGAAAGCCAAGCTGCTGCCGAACGAGCAGTACAAGAAGGTCACGCCGATCAAGGACGCCGACGCCTGGGAAAAAACCTCCAAGGCCCTGCCGCAGAAGTGGAACGAAGAAGTCATCGTAGAGATGAAGTAATCCTTCATCTGTAGGAGCTGCCGCAGGCTGCGATCTTTTGATCTTGCTTTTAAAAGGCAGAGTCAAAAGATCGCAGCCTGCGGCAGCTCCTACATTGAACGATCCAAGTTTTGTTTTCGGAGTTTTTGCCCCTATGAAGCACAACGTCATCCTTGTCGTGCTCGACGGTCTCAATTACGAGGTCGCGCGGCACGCCATGGGGCATCTGCAGGCTTACGTTGGCGCAGGACGCGCCGCGCTCTATCAGTTGGAGTGCGAGTTGCCGGCCCTGTCCCGACCGCTTTACGAATGCATCCTTACCGGCGTGCCGCCGATCGACAGCGGCATCGTCCACAACAACGTTGCACGGCTGTCCAACCAGCGCAGCATCTATCACTATGCTCGCGACGCCGGCCTGAAAACCGCCGCTGCGGCTTATCACTGGGTCAGCGAGCTGTACAACCGATCACCGTTCGTAGCGGCCCGCGACCGTCATACCGACGATCCAGCGCTACCGATCCAGCACGGCCACTTCTACTGGAACGATCACTACCCGGATTCGCACTTGTTTGCCGACGCGGAACACCTGCGTCTGCGCCATGCGCCGAACTTCCTGCTGATTCACCCGATGAACATCGACGACGCCGGCCACAAGCACGGCCTCGACTCCGCGCAATACCGCAACAGCGCACGCTCGGCGGACATCATCCTCGCCGACTACCTGCAAGGCTGGCTCGACACGGGCTATCAGGTGCTGGTGACCGCCGACCACGGCATGAACAACGACCGCTCGCACAACGGCCTGCTGCCGGAAGAACGCCAGGTGCCGCTATTCGTCCTCGGTGATGCCTTTAGCCTGAATGCTGACGCCATGCCGAAGCAGACTGATCTCTGCGGCACGGTCTGCGAACTGCTCGGCGTGCCTCACGACAAACCTGTGTGCCGGGAGCTGCTCAAGTGAATGCCATGACTCGCGGCAAATGGCTGGCGGTCCTGTGTCTGGTGCCGTTTGCGCTGTTCTTTATCGTGTTCGAAATCGCCCCGCTGGTCTGGGTGATGATCAACAGCCTGCAATCGGAAGAGTTCGGCTGGGGCTTCGCCAATTTCAGCAAGATCTTCAGTTCGAAGTTCTATCTGCAAGCGATCCAGTACAGCCTCGAGATCAGTTTCTGGTCGAGCGTATTCGGCATCATCATCGCCGTGCTCGGGGCGTATTCATTGCGCCGGGTCGACTCGAAACTGCGCAACTTCGTGAATGCCTTCGCCAACATGACCAGCAACTTCGCCGGCGTGCCGCTGGCGTTCGCGTTCATCATCCTGCTCGGTTTCAACGGCAGCATCACCATCATGCTCAAGCAGGCCGGGATCATTCAGGATTTCAACCTGTACTCGAAAACCGGTCTGATCATCCTCTACACCTATTTCCAGATTCCCCTCGGTGTGCTGCTGCTCTACCCGGCCTTCGACGCGTTGCGTGAAGACTGGCGCGAATCCGCCGCGCTGCTCGGCGCCAACGGCTGGCAGTTCTGGCGCCACATCGGTCTGCCGGTGCTGACCCCGGCCCTGCTCGGTACGTTCGTGATCCTGCTGGCCAACGCCCTCGGCGCCTACGCCACGGTGTATGCGCTGACCACCGGTAACTTCAACGTGCTACCAATCCGCATTGCGGCGATGGTTTCCGGGGACATTTCCCTCGATCCGAATCTGGCCAGCGCCCTGGCTGTGGTGCTGGTGGCGTTGATGACCATTGTCACCGTCGTGCATCAACTGCTGTTGAAGAGGAGCTACCATGTCTCGCGCTGAATCCGGCCCGGCCGGCGTCTACCACCGCGTCGTGGTTTATCTGTTGTTCGCGATTCTGCTGCTGCCGCTGGTGGGTACGCTGATCTACTCGATTGCCAGCAGTTGGTCAGCGACCATCCTGCCCAGCGGTTTCACCTTCAAGTGGTATCTCCAGTTGTGGAGCGATCCGCGCTTTCTGCATGCCTTCGGCCAGTCGCTGCTGGTGTGCGTCGGCGCGCTGGTGCTGTCAGTGGTGCTGATCCTGCCGCTGCTGTTCGTGGTGCATTACCACTTCCCGAAACTCGATGCGCTGATGAACATCCTGATCCTGCTGCCCTTCGCGGTGCCGCCGGTGGTGTCGTCGGTAGGACTGTTGCAACTCTATGGCTCGGGGCCGCTGGCGATGGTCGGTACACCGTGGATCCTGATCGGTTGCTACTTCACCGTGGCGCTGCCGTTCATGTACCGGGCGATCACCAACAACCTGCAGGCGATCAACCTGCGCGACCTGATGGACGCCGCGCAACTGCTCGGCGCCAGCACGTTTCAGGCGGCATTTCTGGTGGTGCTGCCGAACCTGCGCAAGGGCCTGATGGTCGCGTTGCTGCTGTCGTTCTCGTTCCTGTTCGGTGAGTTCGTGTTCGCCAACATCCTCGTTGGCACGCGCTACGAAACCCTGCAGGTGTACCTGAACAACATGCGCAACAGCAGCGGCCACTTCACCAGTGCGCTGGTGATCTCGTACTTCTTTTTCGTGCTGGTCCTGACCTGGATCGCCAATATCTTGAACAAGGACAAAAGCGAATGAGCTATGTCAGCGTCCAACACCTGCAGAAAAACTACGCGGGCACGACCGTGTTCAGCGACATCAACTGCGAAATCAACAAGGGCGAATTCGTCACCCTGCTCGGTCCTTCCGGTTGCGGCAAGTCCACGCTGCTGCGCTGCATTGCCGGCCTGACGCCGGTGGATGGCGGCAAGATCCTGCTTGATGGCGTCGACATCGTGCCGCTGAGCCCGCAGAAACGCGGGATCGGCATGGTGTTCCAGAGCTACGCGCTGTTCCCCAACATGACCGTCGAACAGAACGTCGCCTTCGGCCTGCGCATGCAGAAGGTCAATGCCGACGACAGCCACAAGCGTGTCGCCGAGGTACTGAAACTGGTTGAGCTCAACGACTTCGCCAGCCGTTATCCGCATCAGCTCTCCGGCGGCCAGTGTCAGCGCGTGGCCCTCGCCCGCTCGCTGGTGACCCGTCCACGCCTGTTACTGCTGGATGAACCGCTGTCGGCGCTGGATGCGCGTATCCGCAAACACCTGCGTGAACAGATCCGACAGATCCAGCGCGAACTCGGCCTGACCACGATTTTCGTCACCCACGATCAGGAAGAAGCGCTGACCATGTCCGACCGGATTTTCCTGATGAACCAGGGGAAGATCGTGCAGAGCGGCGATGCCGAAACCCTCTACACCGCGCCGGTTAATGTGTTCGCCGCAGGCTTCATCGGCAACTACAACCTCCTCGACGCCGACAGCGCCTCGAAACTGCTGCAACGGCCGATCAACCACCGCATCGCGATTCGCCCGGAAGCCATCGAACTGAGCCTCAATGGCGAACTCGACGCGCAGATCCGCAGCCACAGCCTGCTCGGTAACGTGATCCGCTATCGAGTCGAGGCGCGTGGCGTGGAACTGGTGGTGGACGTGCTCAACCGCTCGGCGGCGGATCTGCATCCCGACGGTCAGCGTCTGGCGCTTTCCATCGATCCGACGGCCCTGTGTGAGGTAGCCTGATGACTTTGCTGACGTTGAAGAGAGAACTGCACTGATGGCCCTGGCAATTTTTGATCTGGACGAAACCCTGATCCACGGCGACTGCGCCACCCTCTGGAGCGAGCAGATGGGGCGCCTGGGCTGGGTCGATCCCGAGTCATTCATGCGCAAGAACAACGAGCTGATGGACGCCTACAGCCATGGCAAATTGCGCATGGAAGAGTTCATGGAATTCAGCCTCGAACCGATGGTCGGCCGTACCCCGGAAGAAGTCGAACACCTGGTCGGCCCGTGGGTTGAAGACTTCATCGAACCGATCATCTTCAGCGACGCGACCAAAACCATCGCCGCCCACCGCAAGGCCGGCGACCGGATTCTGGTGATCTCGGCGTCGGGTACGCACCTGGTCAAACCGATCGCCGAGCGCCTGGGCATTGACGAAATTCTCGGCATCGAACTGGAAGTCGCGCACGGTGTTTACACCGGCCAGACCGTCGGTACGCTGACCTACCGCGAAGGCAAGATCACTCGCCTGCTGGAATGGCTGGACGCCGAGGAAGAGAATCTGGAAGGCGCGAGTTTCTACTCCGACTCACGCAATGACTTGCCGTTGCTGCTGAAGGTGAATTTCCCGCATGTGGTGAATCCGGATCCGGTGCTGCTGGAGCATGCCGAAAAATCCGGCTGGCCGATCCATCTCTGGAAGTAAAAACAAAGATCGCAGCCTGCGGCAGCTCCTACAGGGCGTACACCCTCCCACTGTAGGAGCTGCCGCAGGCTGCGATCTTTTGATCTTGCCCTTCCAATCAGCTCAGGCTGTCGTCAATCACCAACACCACTTTCCCCGAAACCGTATTGCTCGCCAGCTCGGCAAACGCCGCTTCGGCATCCTTCACCGCGAAGGTTTTTGCCAGTTGCGGGCTCAACCGTCCTTCGGCAAACAGCGGCCACACATGCTGTCCCAAGTCACTGAGCAGGTCGGCCTTGAACTGATCATCGCGACTGCGCAACGTCGATCCGAGCAACTGCACGCGCTTGCCCAGCACCTGCGCCAGATCCAGTTTCGCCTCACGTCCGCCCATCAGGCCGATCAGTACCCAGCGTCCGTCCAGCGCCGTCAGCTTGAGGTTGAGCGCCGCATAATTGCCGCCGACCGGATCAAGGATCACGTCAAACGGCCCGAAGTCGCGCAGGCTTTCCAGATCATCGGTGCGCACCACTCCGCCCTGGGCGCCCAGTGCCTCACAGTAGGCCAAGCGCTCGGCAGACCCGACGCTGACCCAACAGGGATTGCCGAACGCCTTGCACAGCTGAATGGCGGCTGAACCAATTCCACTGGCCCCGGCGTGCAGGAGAACCTTCTCGCCGGGTTTCAGCGCCGCCAGTTGAAACACGTTGAGCCAGACCGTTGCATAAACCTCGGGTAATGCCGCGGCCTCGATCAACGAAACGCCCTCGGGCACCGGCAGCACGTGCCGTCCGTCGACGACCACCTCCTCGGCCATCCCGCCCCCGGCCAGCAAGGCGCAGACCCGGTCGCCGACCTGCCAGGACGAGCCAGCGCCGACTTCACTGATCACCCCGGAACACTCCAGACCGAGCACCTGACTGGCGCCCGGCGGCGGTGGATAAAGCCCGGCTTTCTGTAATAAATCGGCGCGATTGAGGCCGGCAGCCGCCACACGAATGCGCACTTGTCCTGCATCACATGCCGGACTCGGCTCTTCAACCCATGCCACTTGACCTTCAACGCCTTGCAATGCCTTCACAGTGCCTCCATAGTGAGTCTGGACTGAGCCCGAAGCTGTAGCGCCGGGCTTTTTGCATTATGCGACCGGCTCTCGTAGAACCGGCGACTTCAAAGACGGCCTAATATGCGTTATCAATTGTCCCCGCGTCGAATCAGCATGAAGCATCTGCTCCCCAGCACCGCCCTCGCTCTTTTCATCGGTATCGGCTTGTTGCCGATGTCGGGCACTACATTCGCAGCCAACAGCTGGGACAAGTTGCAGCCTGATCGCGACGAAGTGATCGCAAGTCTCAATGTCGTCGAGTTGCTCAAGCGTCACCACTACAGCAAGCCGCCGCTCGACGATGCGCGCTCGGTGATCATCTACGACAGCTACATCAAGCTGCTGGATCCGTCGCGCAGCTACTTCATGGCCAGCGATATCGCCGAATTCGACAAGTGGAAGACCCAGTTCGACGACTTCCTCAAGAGCGGCGACCTCAACGCCGGGTTCACCATCTACAAGCGCTATCTGGACCGCGTCAAGGCGCGTCTGGACTTCGCCATTGCGGAGCTGAACAAGGGCGTCGACAAGATGGACTTCACCACCAAGGAGACCTTGCTGATCGATCGCAAGGACGCCCCTTGGCTCAAATCCACCGCTGAACTCGACGACCTGTGGCGCAAACGCGTCAAGGACGAAGTGCTGCGGCAGAAAATTGCCGGCAAGGATTCCAAGCAGATCCAGGAAACCCTGACCAAGCGCTACAAGAACCAGCTGGCGCGTCTGGACCAGACCCGCGCGGAAGACATCTTCCAGGCGTACATCAACACCTTCGCCATGTCCTACGACCCGCACACCAACTATCTGTCGCCGGATAACGCGGAGAACTTCGACATCAACATGAGCCTGTCCCTCGAGGGCATCGGCGCCGTGTTGCAGAGCGACAACGATCAAGTGAAAGTTGTGCGCCTGGTGCCGGCAGGCCCGGCCGACAAGACCAAGCAGGTTGCACCGGCCGACAAGATCATCGGCGTTGCCCAGGGCAACAAAGAGATGGTTGACGTGGTGGGCTGGCGCCTGGACGAAGTGGTCAAGCTGATCCGCGGCCCGAAAGGCACCGTGGTGCGCCTGGAAGTGATTCCGGCCAGCAATGCGCCGAACGACCAGACCAGCAAGATCGTGCCGATCACTCGCGAAGCGGTGAAGCTTGAAGACCAGGCGGTGAAAAAGTCCGTGCTGAACCTGAAACAGGACGGCAAGGACTACAAGCTCGGCATCATCGAGATCCCGGCCTTCTACCTCGACTTCAAGGCGTTCCGTGCCGGTGATCCGGACTACAAGAGCACCACCCGTGACGTCAAGAAACTGCTGACCGAACTGCAGAAAGAGAAAGTCGACGGCGTGGTCATCGACCTGCGCAACAACGGCGGCGGTTCTCTGCAGGAAGCCACCGAGCTGACCAGCCTGTTCATCGACAAGGGCCCGACCGTACTCGTGCGTAACGCCGATGGCCGCGTCGATGTGCTGGAAGATGAAAACCCGGGCGCATTCTACAAAGGCCCGATGGCTCTGCTGGTCAACCGCCTGTCCGCCTCGGCTTCGGAGATCTTCGCCGGCGCCATGCAGGACTACCATCGTGCATTGATCATCGGTGGCCAGACCTTCGGCAAAGGCACCGTGCAGACCATTCAGCCGCTGAACCATGGCGAACTGAAACTGACCCTGGCCAAGTTCTACCGGGTTTCCGGGCAGAGCACGCAGCATCAGGGCGTACTGCCGGACATCGACTACCCGTCGATCATCGACACCAAGGAAATCGGCGAAAGCGCCCTGCCGGAAGCCATGCCGTGGGACACCATCAAGGCAGCGATCAAGCCGGCCTCCGATCCGTTCAAGCCGTACCTGGCGCAGCTCAAGTCCGAGCATGACGCACGCAGCGCCAAAGACGCCGAGTTCGTGTTCATCCGTGACAAGTTGGCCCTGGCGCAGAAGCTGATGGAAGAGAAAACCGTCAGCCTCAATGAAGCAGACCGTCGTGCCCAGCATGCGGACATCGATGCCAAGCAACTGGCCATGGAAAACATCCGTCGCAAAGCCAAAGGCGAAGAACCGCTCAAAGAACTGAAGAAAGAAGATGAAGACGCGCTGGCTGCAGCCGAGCCGGACAAGGTCAAACCAGAAGACGACGCCTACCTGAGCGAAACCGGGCGCGTGCTGCTGGATTACCTGAAGCTGAGCAATCAGGTGGCCAAGAAGTAAGATGATGGCAATTTAGTGGTGACGCTCCCCTGAGCGTCATCAAACAGTCATCATTCTGTCGTGAAATAAAGGACTGGGAGCGACTCTCATCATCGAGAGCGTTCCCAGTCCTTTTTTTTCGCCAGAGATTGCCATGACCACGACCGAACAGCTGAGTGCCTTGAGCTCGATCCTGACTCAAAGCGGTTTGCACAGCCTGTTCCAGCCGATCATCTGTCTCTCCGAGCGTCGTATTCTCGGCTACGAAGCCCTTACCCGTGGCCCGTCCAACAGCCCTCTGCACTCGCCTATCGCGCTGTTCGCCGTGGCGCGACAGGCCGGCCGTTTAAGCGAACTGGAAATTGCCTGCCGCCAGAGCGCCTGCCGCCGGTTCAATGAGCAGCAATTGCCGGGCAAGCTGTTCCTCAACGTCTCACCGGAATCCCTGCTCGAAGCCGCGCACCAACCGGGGCGCACCCTGCAACTGTTGCAGGACTTCGGCATTCCGCCGAGTCAGGTGGTGATCGAACTCACCGAACAGACGCCGATCGACGATTTCCAGCTGCTGCAAACCGCCCTGCATCACTATCGGGCGATGGGCTTTTCGATTGCGCTGGATGACTTGGGTGCCGGTTATTCGAGCTTGCGCCTGTGGTCGGAGCTGCGCCCGGATTACGTGAAGATCGATCGCCACTTCATCGACGGCATTCATCAGGACGCATTGAAGCGCGAGTTCGTCGGCTCGATCCTGCAAATCGCCAAGGCTTCGCGGGCGCAGGTGATTGCCGAGGGGATCGAGTTGCCGGAAGAACTGGCAGTGCTGACCGAGATGGGCGTCGATCTGGTGCAGGGTTACCTGCTCGGTCGTCCACAGGAGCATCCGCCCCGCGATGCCCGGGCCCTGATGCCGAAACACGACAGCAGCGCCGTAGCGCTGAATGACGAAGGCAGCGACCTCAGCGCCCTGCTCAACGACCAACCGGCGGTGCATCGCGACACACCGACCGCCACGGTGCTGGAAGCTTTCCGCCGCCAGGCCAATCTGAACTCACTGGCAGTGCTCGACGAACAGGGCCAGCCGTGCGGCATCGTCCATCGCCATTCGTTGTCCGACGCACTGCTCAAACCGTTCGCCACCGACCTGTTCGCACGCAAACCGATCAGCCGCCTGATGAACGACGACTTCCTCGCCGTGGAGATGAGCCAGTCGCTGCAACAGGTCAGCCGCCTGATCACCAGCCGCGCCCGGCAGCGCATCGAAGAGGATTTCATCATCACCTTCAACGGTGGTTATCTCGGCCTCGGTCGGGTGATCGACGTGCTCAAACTGATCACCGAACTGAAGATCCAGCAAGCCCGCTACGCCAACCCGCTGACCTTGCTGCCCGGCAACGTGCCGATCCAGCAATGCCTGACCCGTCTGCTGCAACAGGGCCGCGAATCGATCATCTGCTACGTCGACATCGACAGCTTCAAACCCTTCAACGACATCTACGGCTACGGCCGTGGCGACGAAGTCCTGCTGTGCCTGGCGCAATGCCTGAACGAGCGTGTCGACCCGTCCCGCGACTTCGTCGGCCACATCGGCGGCGACGACTTCCTGCTGGTGCTCGGCCCGGAAGACTGGCGCAAACGCCTCAACCAACTGCTCGACGACTTCCAGAGCCAATGTAGGCGCTTCTATCGCCCGGAGCATCTTGAAGCTGGTTGCTTTATCGCGCCGAATCGTCAAGGGATTCGGCAGGAATTTCCGTTGTTGTCACTGTCCATCGGCGTCGTCCACCTGCAACCCGCAGCCTGCGCCGAACTGGATGCCAGCCAACTCGCGGAAATGGCTTCGCAGGCGAAACATCATGCGAAGAATGTTCCGGGGTACAGCGTGCATGTGATTGATAGCCTTGCTGCCACCGACCGTCAACTGCCGCAACTGATTGGCCAGCGCTGACTCCCCATACGACACAACCTCCTGTGGGAGCGAGCTTGCTCGCGAAGGCGTCAGTCCATACAGCTCATATCTAACCCCGAGCCAATTTCACAAAGCCTTCGCGCACATTATCAAAAACATCACCACGTAGTTTTTTCTTCGCCTGCAGCCTTTGAGAGATCTTCTTTCCAAACTTCTCGTGCTAATTGATAGACACTCTGAAAAAAACTGCGCGGTTCATTTAACGAATACCATTCCTCCCGTGGCCAGCTATTCGCTTCACACTCATCGATTTCAAAGGGTCTTTGAAAGTCAAATTTCGGATCTTCGAGCGCTCGCTCTAGAAAATCAAATAGTACGCACTTATGCCTATAAGAAAGATAAGGCAACACCAAACAATATTTTCTTATAAGAACCTCCCTATCAACTGGATCATCCGGATTATAAACACCAAGCTCTACGCCTCGAGTTTCCTCTCGATCATAAACATCGAACCTACTAACAAACCAAGTCAAACTCGGTTCAAACGGCTCATTCAAAAACGGATCCTTCAACATTACCTACCCTCCGCCGGGAAGCCCGTGAATGGTTCCTGCGTATTTATCTGATCGAATTTAACTTCAAACCAGTTCAAATTCTCATTAAGAGTTGGATTTTGCTCATCTCGTTTATTCGGTCTATACCCGCGCCCCGCACCAGGCAGTTCCAATCTGACTATTGGAGCATGGTTCTGGTCTTTCCCCGTGTGCATTATTCGGCCATTTTTGTCCTTCGTCATCGCTTTATTCAGTGCACCCAAATGCATTCGCCAGTTATGGAACTGAGAGCTAAGATTTCCTTTGGCACCTCTTGGGACTATACCTGTGTGAGGATCTGCTCCATTGATGCCACGTTGCTTAAGTGCTGGATCTGAAATTTCCGAACTATGTTTTTTCACAGTGTGCATGCCATAAAGTTTTTCATATTCATGTACCCGACGCTTCGCGTTCTCCTCAGCCACCTCATCAAGCCTCGTCCGCCGCTCCTGCGCTGTCATCTTTGGCAGTGGAGGAGATCCCTCTTCAACAACTACGCGGCCAGCCTCGTACCGCATCGGGCGACGTGGATTAGTCGTCGGACAACTGCAGCTCAACCCCAACGGATCCACCCACCCCGTCGGATTCGGCACGTACCGATACTGATTCAACCCACCCGCCAACTTGATGGGATCCGGCGTCAGATACCGCCCCAACCTCGGGTCGTAATACCGGTGCCGGTTGTAATGCAGCCCGCTTTCCGCATCGAAATACTGCCCCTGAAAGCGCAGCGGCTGGTCCAGGTAGTCCTCGCCGGCCAGGGTGATCGCCGCGACCTTGCCGTAGGCGTCGTATTGCGCCGACCAGACGATTTCGCCGCTGTAGTCGGTCAGTTCCTGCGGGGTGCCGAGGTGGTCGAGTTGGTAGTAGAACGGGCAGGCGCGTTTCGGGCCTTTGCCGTCGAGCAGCGCCAGCGGGCGGAAGGTGCCGGGTTCGTAGACGTAGCTGCGGTGGTGGTTAGGGCTGCTTTCGGCGACGAGGTGGTCGCCTTGCCAGAAGAATTCGGTGGTCTGGCCGTCGACGGTTTTGCGGATGCGTCGGCCGAAGGCGTCGTACTGGTAGGACGCGGTTTGGCCATCGGCGCGGGTCAGGCCGATCAGGCGGTGCTGGCAGTCGTAGCGGTATTCGGTGACGAGTTGCTGATCGCGGCCACGACGCTCGCGGATCAGGTTGCCGAAGGCGTCGTAGTCGTAATGGCGGTCGCCTTGCATCAGCAGGCGATTGCCCTTGATCCGCGTCGGGCCGGGGCGGTCCTGCATCAGCAGGTTGCCGGCCGGGTCGTGGGCGAAGGATTCCGGCAGTTCGTCACGTGAGTGGCGCACGCGGATCAAGCGGTCGAGGGCGTCGTAGCCGTAGGTGCGCTGGCCATGGCGGCTGTCGGCAATGTGCTCGAGGTTGCCGTTGGCGCTGTAGGCATAATCGCGGCGGTACAGCGAGTCGTGCTGATGGCCTACAGCGTGGGCCAGCAAACGGCCCTGATCGTCGTAGGCATAATCGCTGAGCAGCAGGCCTTGCTGGCGTTGTTGCTCGCGACCGGACTGGTAAACGTGGCGGGTCAGCCGCGTGCCATTAAGATCGATCGCCGTCAGCGCACCGCCCTTGGCGTAGTGATAGTCGAGCGTGCTGTTGTCCGGCAGACGCTGGCGCTTGAGCTGGCCGCAGGCGTCATAGGCATAACGCAAGGTGCCCCAGCCCTGGTGCTCGGTGATCAGCCGATCCTGCCGGTCGTATTCAAAGGCCAGCGGATGCTTTTGACCGTCATCGACCCCGGTCAAACGGCCCAGGCGGTCGTAGGTGTAAGCCACCTGAACCCCGTCCGGCAGGGTTTTCAGCAGCAGACGCCCGGCCGCATCACGCGCGTAGGCAGTGACCAGCGTCGAGCCGTCATCGCCGAACTCGGTCTTCTCCAGCAGGTGCCCGTTGCCGTCATAGGCGTAAGCGGTGCGCCGGCCGTCGAAGCCGGTTTCCTGTCGGATCAATCCGCTCGGCGTGTAGTCCAGGCGGTACTTTTCCCCGGACTCGTTCTCGATTTCCGTCAGCAGCAGTTGCGCATGGTCGTAGCGGTACTGCACCCGCGTGCCGTCGGGGTTGATCTTGCGCGAGACCCGATGCAGGTCGTCGTCATACTCGTAGCGGGTGATGCGCCCGAGTTCGTCGCGCTCGGCGGTGACCTGGCCGTAGGCGCCGTAGCTGTAAGCGCGGGTGGCGCCGCCAGGCAACGTCGTCTGCACCCGTCGGCCAACCGCGTCCCACTGCTGGCGGGTGATCGCGCCGTGTTCGTCGCAAGTGGTCGTCCGTCGCCCCAGCGCATCGTAGGAAAAGCGCCGCACACCACCGTCAGGCAGGGTTTCCTCGATCAGTTGGCCGAGGTCGTTCCACGACAACTTGTGCCGGCTGCTGTCCGGATAACGGATCGACAGCAACTGCCCGCGCGTGTCGTAGTAGTAATGGGTGACCTGGCCGTCAGGATCGACCGCCTCGGTGACATCGCCCTCGGCGTTGCGCCGAAACGTCCACACCGCCTCACCGCGAGAACGGCTGTGCAGGAAACCGTTGCGGTACTCGTAGGACGTTGGCTCATCGTCCGGCGGAAGCAGCGCAATCAGCCGTCCGACGTCGTCGTAGCGGTATTCGGTGACCGCGCCCAGCGGATCCTGCTCGGCGATCAGCCGGCCCGCGTCGTCATAGGCCTTGAGGTGCTCACCGCCATCGGCCTCGACCTTGCGCACCAGCCGTGCGCTGTCGTCGTGGACGTAGGTTTCTTCGGTGCCATCAACGTAATGCACCGTGACACGGCCGTCATCGGCCCAGACATACCGCGTATTCATCTGCGCGAACGAGGCCCAATGGCGCACGCAACGCGCCGCTTTGCCCGAGCGTTCCCATTCCCAGAAGAAACTCGCGCCGCCGGTCAGCTGCCGCTGCAGGATGACGTGATGATCGTCGTAGTCGTAGCGTTCGCTGTCCCCGACGGCATTGGTCGCGGCCAACAACCGCTGACGGGCGTCGTAGCAATAACTGACCAGCGTCTGCTCGGTGCGCCAGTCGCTGTCGCGCCAAACCTGATAATCAACGCCGATCAGATGCGCCCGGTCGTAGCGCAGCAACAGCGAGCGACCCGCGCCATTGTCCAGCCGGAAAATCCGCTGCTGATGATCGCGAGAAACGGTCAGACGATTGCCATACGCATCACTGACCGCCATCAACCGCCCGGCGCGAAAGTGATAAAACCGCGCCGCATCCCCCGCCAGCGCGAGGATCAGTTCCTCCGGCTCATCGCCGAGAAAAATCGCCGCCCGCGACAGACTGTTGTGAATCGCCGGCCGTTCAACGCTGGGCAACGGAAACCGCGTGCGGCGGTTCTCGTGATCGACCCAGACCACCACATCGCCATCGAACTCCAGCCGATGCGCCAGCGAATGACTCCAGCCAAACCCCAGCCCGACATCGATCTCCACCGCGCTGGTGCGATACAAACGGGTAAACTCAAACGGCAACACCCCATCGAGCGTGCCGTCGGTCAGGGTCAGCAATTCTTCGCCGGTGACCATCGACACCGGACAGCCGTTGGTGCAGGTCAGCGGCGCGCAGTCGGCGCTGTCGCCGTTGGGGTTTTTCGCTTGATCGGGGGCGTTATCGTGATGCTCGTTTTTCTTCAGGGCGGCATTGCGTTTCGCATCCCAGCGCAATTGCATGCGGCCCTTTTTCACCCCGGCGGCAATGCCCCGCGCGGCGACAGTTTTGTATTGATCGACGTAATGGATGAACGTGTTGACGATGCCGAACATCGCCTTGACCAGGCGCTTCACAACCGAGAGCAACTGGGCGGCGCGATCCGCCAGGCGTAGGGTGAGATAAGCGATCCCGGCGCCAGCCCCGATGAAAGTCAACACAACGCCGATCAACACATCGATCAACACCTGCACGATCATCATCGACGCCGTTTCAGCGGTTTTGCCGGCGATCTGGCTGGGCGGCAGCATCTCCAGCCAGAGACTCGCACTGCGCAGCAGCAAACACAGCGCCGCCTCATCGCTGACCAGCAACTGCAGCTTTTGCATGACGTCCGGAGCTGATTCTGCGAGATGGATCAGATCGGCCGCGCCGCTTCCAAGGCGATCGGCAAACGACCCTGGATCCTGCAGAATCTCCGACAGCATGCCGATGCTGTCCCACACCCCCTCGATCGCCGCCCAGCTCCCGGCGAGCATGCCGTTGCCCGCCGCCGTCGCCACCGACTGCGACCACTGCGGCTTGAACCCCTGCCACTCGCTGCGCAACCAGCCATCCAGCTCGCCGGTCAAGCCGTCGTAGGACTGGAACAGCGCCTTGATCTGCTCCGGGGTAACGTCGCTGTGCACCTGCACGCGATAGAACTTGCCTGGCGTACCGGTGAATGTTCCCCGGCCTTGCGCATCAAGTGCGACGGGGGAGGTTTGGCCATCATCCACCGCGACCACATCCACCACGATGTCGCCCAGCGGAATGTCGTACACCGACTCGAATTTGCTCTCGATCGCCAGCACCCCGCTTTTCGGGCACTGCACGACGCCGGAGGCAAACTCACTGTCGCCCGTGCTGACGGCGGTGACGCGATCACCGAAGCGGATGACCCGCTCCATGCCCATCAGCGACGGCAGGTCCGCCGCGTGGCTGACCTGGTCGGCCGCTTTGCTGAACCAATGCTCAAGCTGCTGGCGATAGAGGCTGAGGGAGTCGGGGAAGCTGTCGAGTTCCTGCTCGATACGGCTGACGGCCTCCATCAGCGCACGCGACGATGCGGGGTGGAATGAAAAACCGGGTCGAACATGAGCGTTCCCTCGCGCAAAAATTAGGCGCGGGGACTTTGCGGGGGATCAATCAGGAAAGAAGTCAGGCGAGTAGGCGTTTACTGTAGGACTAATCTGCAAAAGACCAATTACTACAAAACGTATGGCGATAAACGCAAACGTGGCGTGAGGTTTCCCTCACGCCACGTTTATCGAGCGATACAAAATGATTTACCGGGTTTAATCCCGAGCGCTCAACTCTTTGAGTTTGAGCTCGGCCAACGGGTGACCGGCCTTGGCGGCCAGCGTCCACCAGCGCGCCGCTTCGGCCGGATCCGGCGCTTTGCTCGGAGTACCGGCCAAGCTGATCACGCCAACCTGATAGGCCGCTTTGCCGTCGCCGGCGAGCGCCGCCAGACGCAACAGCCGCACACCCTCTTCGCGGGCACCCAGGCCAACCCCGCGAAACGCCAGAATGTGCCCATAAAAGCTTTGCGCGCCGACATCGCCAAGATTGGCCATGCGCGCAAACTGCCCTTCGAGCCAGCGCCAGCCTCTGGGCTGGCGGACAAACCACGACCAGTGAAACAGCCTGCGGGCCAACCAGTAGCTGGCCGACGCCTTGAGTCGTAAGAACACTCAGGCCTCCGCCGATTCCGGGTACTCATACTCGAAAACCCTGACCACTTCCGACGCATGCCAGGAGGCAGCAGCAACGCCATCGGACGGCCCGGAAAAGCGCCCGAGACGCTCGACACACTCAAAGAAACCGGTACGTGGCAAACGGCTGGCACCCTGGCTGATCACCAGCGAACTACGCAACGGCTGTTCGGCCTTTGCGTCGAGTGCGGCCAGATGCTCAAGTGCCGCGGTCAGCGTCTGCATCGCCGGCGTCGGCAGTTGCAAACGTTCGAGCAAGGCTCGATAGGTCAACAGATGGCGCTGCCTGCGTGCCTGATCCAGCTCCCCCAGCAATCCGTCCCAATGTTGACGACTGATGCGTACGCTCACGATTCATCCCTCCAACCCGGCACCGTCAGTTCCCAGGCCAGGCTGCGACGAATCGCGGCGTCAGGTTGACGCTCGCCGCTTTCGATCATGGCCAGATAAGACGGGCTGATGCCTACCGTGCGGGCCAGCGCCTCAATGGCGATGCCCTTCCCTTCGCGCAAACTGCGTAGTTGATCCAGACCTGGAAGAATCGGGTCCGGCGTCGCGGCGGCCGGCGCTGGCGCCTGCTGCTGCGGTGTTTCGTTGGTGCCTGCTGCTTTCAGTAGAGCCTGATACTGGACCCATGGCAGAACCGCATACTCGGGTTCGCCATCGCGTGCAATTATCTGAATATCCATGACTACCCCGTAGGACAACAACACTTAGCGAGTCGGCACTTTTCCCTAGAAGTGTAATCCTAACAGCGGCCAAGGTCGCGGGGGCTATCTATCTGTCTGCGAGCGAAATGAATCAGGGCTTTTTCGGGCCCTGAAGCTGAAGTTGCTCGGGGGTATCAGGCAGGCGCTCGACCACCGCGAGTTTTTCCGGCTGCTGCCGGTTGCGCCAGAGCCGAAAAGCATTGAGCTCGTCGTCCAGGGTTTTCATCAGCCAGGCCAGAACGGCGATGTCATCGAGCATACCGAACACCGGAATGAAATCCGGAATCGCATCCACCGGGCTGAGGAAATACATCAGGCCCGCCACCACCGAAACCAGCGCTTTCGGACTGATGGCCCGATACTCGCCGCGCCAGTAGGACAGGCACAGTGCCTGGAGCAAACGCAGATCATCCTTGAGTTTGCCAAGACGATTGCCTTGCGCCGCTCCTTTGCTCGCCACCGCGAACAACAAAGTCGGCAGACGCCCACGCGCCAGCAATCGACCGGCGAGGGGCAGAAATCGGGCGAAATTCCACGGCGCTTTCATCTATTTCTCCCGTTGAAATGTTATCCACACAAATTGTGGATAACCTTGTGAACAGAGCTGCATTTCAGCGCTGAAAGCCCCGTTTCATAAGGGCTGCGCTCAGATCGGGCGTTTTTTACTCACATAAAAAACCCCAATATTTCATTGACTTGGCGGCTCAGGGCGTCTAGCGCTGGCAGCCTCAATCTCTAGGACTGCTGTTAGCGCCATCCGTTCGCTCTGTTTACCGCCAGCATCGTCCAGATGCAACAACGCCCCGCATAAGCGAGGCGTTGTTTTCGAAACTACAGCCGATTACTTGGCGGCGGCGTCTTCTTTGGCAGGATCCTTGATGGCCAGCAGTTCCAGGTCGAATACCAGAACCGAGTTGGCCGGGATTGCCGGGCTTGGCGATTGCGCGCCGTAAGCCAGATCGCTAGGGATGTACAGTTTGTACTTCTCGCCAACGTGCATCAGCTGCAGACCTTCAACCCAACCCGGGATCACGCCGCTGACCGGCAGATCGATCGGGCTGCCACGTTCAACGGAGCTGTCGAACACGGTGCCGTTGGTCAGCTTGCCGGTGTAGTGAACAGTCACGACGTCGGTAGGCTTGGGCTGTGGGCCGT
The DNA here is from genome assembly GCF_024748795.1 of Pseudomonas sp. B21-051. Classification (NCBI taxonomy): domain Bacteria; kingdom Pseudomonadati; phylum Pseudomonadota; class Gammaproteobacteria; order Pseudomonadales; family Pseudomonadaceae; genus Pseudomonas; species Pseudomonas sp. B21-051. Next base: position 1,836,122 of record NZ_CP087166.1, on the reverse strand, counting down.
CGGCTTTCTTGACCACTTCGTACTGCAGACCGGAAGCGGTGGTGGTGACACCAGGCTTCTTGCCGTTTTCTTCGAGGAATTTCTTGCCAGCGGCTGCCGACTCTTCGCTCATCTTGGCCATACGCTCTTCAGCACGCTTTTGCAGCGCGGCGAAGGCTTCGACCAGTTCTTCGTCTTTCAGCTTCTGTTCTTTCTTGCCAACGGCATCTTCGATGCCCTGGGCTACCGCTTTGGAGTCCAGATCATCCATGCCTTCCTGAGCAAGGCTCTTGCCCATGTTCAGGCCGATACCGTAGGAAGCTTTTTGCGCCGGGGTTTTCAGCTCTACGCTGGTCTGCGAATCACAACCCGCGAGGACCAGGCTAACCAGGGCTACCGCCGCCGCCAACCGATGCTGTTTCATGCTATTTCCTTGTTCATGCGCCGAAAGGGCAATCGAGTAAAGCCGCGAGCTTATCAGGCCGCCACGACCAATGGCTACCGGCATGAGAGCAGGAAATGTCCGATAAGTTCAGGGATTAAAACGCATTCGGGCCAAGGGACGATGAAGCTTCTGTCATCTGGAGCTGACAAGGACTGACGGGACTTCCTACGACAGTTGGCGTAATGGCCACTTGCCGCACCTGCAACGACTGAGGCATAACAAGGGCAACAACTCGACAAGGATGTTTATCTTGCGCCTCTTATACCGTGTGCTGGCACTGATCATTGTGCTGCTGGGCCTCGCCCTGGCGGTGGTTCTGTACTACGTCGCCAATCCGAAATTGCCCTTCTACACCCCGGCCCAACAGGTGCATTACCTGCAGCAGTGGAGCGAGGAGGAACGCCAGACCTACTATTTCACCCCGCAGGGCACCCAGGTCAAAGGCCTGCGTTATGAATGGTTTGAAGCGCTGGAGCTGCCCTTCTCGCAGCAGCGTTTCGCGTCCCCGGAATACCTCGCACGCTTCGGTTTTCTGGTTGAGCCTCAGCATAAAGCCACGCCGAACAACCCCGGCAATCTGCCGGTCGGCTTTGCCCGCCACGCGAATCCCGGTGGCAGCGAGCAATATCTCGATATCACCTGCGCTGCTTGCCACACCGGCGAATTGCGCTTCAAGGGCCACGCCGTGCGAATTGACGGCGGATCGGCGCAACATGTCTTGCCTTCCAGCGTTCCTACATTGCGAGGTGGCAGTTTCGGACAGGCATTGGTCGCCAGTCTGGTCTCGACTTACTACAACCCGTGGAAATTCGAACGTTTCGCCAGAAATGTTCTGGGCGATGATTACGAGGCGCGCCGCGAACAACTGCGCAAAGACTTCAAGCAATCGCTGAACACCTTCCTCAAAGTTGCCTGGAACGACACGCATCGCGGCCTCTACCCGACCGAAGAAGGCCCGGGACGCGCCGACGCGTTCGGCCGTATCGCCAACGCCACCTTCGGCGACGCGATCTCCCCCGCTAACTACCGCGTGGCCAACGCACCGGTGGACTACCCGCAACTGTGGGACATGTGGACGTTCGACTGGGTGCAGTGGAACGGCTCGGCGCAGCAACCGATGGCGCGCAACATCGGTGAGGCGCTGGGGGTCGGCGCCACGTTGAATTTCTTCGACAGCAACGGCCAGCCACTGCAGGGCGATGCGCGTTACGCCTCCAGCGTGCGCGTGCGGGACCTGCATAAAATCGAAGAAACCCTGCAACGCCTGCAACCGCCGGCGTGGCCGGAGGATGTCTTGGGCGCCATCGACAAACCGCTGGCCGCCAAGGGCCGCGCCCTGTTTGCCGAGAACTGCACTGGTTGTCACGTGCCACGCAAGACCCAGGAAGGCGAGCGCTGGGTACAGCATTTGCACATGCTGCCGGTGGAGGTGATCGGCACCGACCCGAATGCCGCGACCAACATAGCCAACCACCGTTTCGACCTGACGCCGCTGCAATGGGATCTGAAAGAGCTTGAGCAAATGGATGTGAAGTTGCATCCGACACCTACCGAACCACTGGATCTTAGCCAGCTATCAGTGGCCAAGGGCCTGGCCTACGTCACCGCGTTCGTCGAGGATCGCGCCTATCGCGAGGCCGGCGTCACCCCGCAGGAAAATCCCCAACTCGACGGCTTCGGACTGCCGATCGGCGTACGCGAAAAGGTCGCCTACAAGGCCAGGCCGTTGGCCGGTATCTGGGCCACCGCGCCGTTTCTGCACAACGGTTCAGTACCGAGCCTGTATCAGTTGCTGTCGCCGCAGGATGAGCGTGCCACGACGTTCTATAAAGGTTCGTTCGAATACGACCCGCGTCATCTGGGCTATCGCACCGAAGCCTTTACCAATGGTTTCCTGTTCGACACGCGAATCTCCGGCAACCACAACAGCGGTCACGAATTCCGCGCCGGCGAGCGCGGCAATGGGGTTATCGGCCGACTGCTGCAACCCGAAGAACGCTGGGCCTTGCTGGAGTACCTGAAAGTACTGGGCGGACCGTTGGAGGCGCAATTGCCATGATGATCAACCCGTACAAAAGACCGTCGATGTTCGCCCGCGTCTGGTTATGGCTGGGTCGCCTGCTAGGCAAAACCCTGCTGACATTGCTGATTATCAGCCTGCTGGGCTGGGCCATCGCGAGCGCGTGGTTCGCCTGGCAGCACCGCGGCCCGGTGTCGGCGCAGGAACAGATTCCCGCCGGTGAAGCGGCCATGACCCAGGACGTGATCCAGACCGCCGTACGCATCGTCGATCAACACCGCGAAGGCACGCGTTACCTGCGCGATGCGCATGCCAAGGCCCATGGCTGCGTGAAAGCCGAAGTGACGGTGCTGCCGGGACTGACACCAGCGCTGCGCCAAGGGGTGTTCAGCGAACCGGGCAAAACCTGGCAGGCGATGATTCGCCTGTCCAATGGCAACGCCTACCCGCAGTTCGACAGCATCCGCGACGCCCGGGGCATGGCAATCAAACTGCACGATGTCCCTGGCAAACCGTTACTCAACGACCCTCAGCAGCGCCGCGAGCAAGACTTCGTGATGTTCAGCCACCCGAATTTCTTTGTCAGCGATGTCGCCGAGTATCGTCAGAATGTGGCGGCTCAGGCTGACGGCAAAAAAATCATGGCGTTTTTCCCCGGCTGGGACCCGCGCAGCTGGCAGATCCGCCACCTGTTCATCGCGCTGGCCACTCTGGCGTCGCCACCGGACAGCCCGACCGCGACCACCTACTTTTCGGTATCGTCTTACAAATTTGGCGAGGCCAATGCCAAGTTTCGGGTCGCGCCGGATCCGGATAATTGCCCGGCGTATACCCTGCCCCCGCAAAACCGCGACCTGCCGAATTTCCTGCGCAGCGCCTTGAACCAGCAACTTTCGGCGGATCGGGTGCCGGCGTGTTTTGTGCTGCAGATCCAGCGTCAGGATGCGAACAAGTACATGCCAATCGAGGACACCAGCATCGAATGGCGCGAGCAGGATTCACCGTTCGAAAGTGTGGCGCGAATCACTCTGCCTGCGCAGGACTTCGACACACCGGCATTGAATCTGGCGTGTGACAACCTGTCGTTCAACCCGTGGTTTGGTATCGAGGCGCATCGGCCGATTGGCGGGATCAACCGCTTGCGCAAAGCGGTGTATGAGGCGGTGAGCGATTATCGGCACAGCCGCAATGCCGAACAGTGAGAATCACAACCCCTGTAGGAGCTGTCGAGTGAAACGAGGCTGCGATCTTTTGATCTCTAAAAGCCAGATCAAAAGATCGCAGCGTACCGCAGGTCCCGCAGGGGAGATCGAGTGATTTCACAAATCGCAGACAGCAAAAAGCCCGCACTAGGCGGGCTTTCTGTGGTGACCTGGCGTTCAGTGGGTCCAGGTGACCGAATATGGCGCAGCGGACGGGACTCGAACCCGCGACCCCCGGCGTGACAGGCCGGTATTCTAACCGACTGAACTACCGCTGCGCGAAACGCTTGAAACGAATGGTGGGTGATGACGGGATCGAACCGCCGACATTCTGCTTGTAAGGCAGACGCTCTCCCAGCTGAGCTAATCACCCTTCGCTTCGTTACGGGGCGCATTATGCCACAAGTTTTCGTAATGTGTTGATTTAATTGAAGTTTTTTTCAAAAAAATACGAAAACCGGTGAAACGACACAAACCCGATGGAACAAGGTACAAACTTGAGACAGAAAAAAACCCGCTTTAGCGGGTTTTTCCGTGGTGACCTGGCGTTCAGTGGTCCAGGTTACCGAATATGGCGCAGCGGACGGGACTCGAACCCGCGACCCCCGGCGTGACAGGCCGGTATTCTAACCGACTGAACTACCGCTGCGCTAAACACTTGAAACGAATGGTGGGTGATGACGGGATCGAACCGCCGACATTCTGCTTGTAAGGCAGACGCTCTCCCAGCTGAGCTAATCACCCTTCGCTTCGGTGTGGCGCGCATTCTACGGAGCGACCCAACCTCTGGCAAGCACTTTTTTAATTAATTTTCTCAGGCCTTCCAAAGGCTTAGAGAAGGGTTGGCCTATGACCCGGCGAAGACAATAATGCCCCCCTTTGTATAAAGGAGAGACTCACCCCATGTGGTTCAAAAACCTGCTTATCTATCGCCTGACCCAAGACCTGCCTGTCGATGCCGAGGCGCTGGAAACTGCACTGGCCACCAAACTGGCGCGTCCATGTGCAAGCCAGGAGTTGACCACCTACGGTTTCGTCGCGCCGTTCGGCAAAGGCGAAGATGCGCCACTGGTGCACGTCAGCGGTGACTTCCTGCTGATCGCTGCGCGTAAAGAAGAACGCATTCTGCCGGGCAGCGTCGTGCGCGACGCGGTCAAGGAAAAGGTCGAAGAGATCGAAGCCGAGCAGATGCGCAAGGTCTATAAGAAGGAACGCGATCAGATCAAGGATGAAATCATCCAGGCATTCCTGCCGCGCGCCTTTATCCGTCGCTCGTCGACCTTCGCCGCCATCGCGCCGAAACAGGGCTTGATTCTGGTCAACTCGGCCAGCCCGAAACGCGCCGAAGACCTGCTCTCCACAATGCGTGAAGTGCTCGGCACCCTGCCCGTGCGTCCGCTGACCGTGAAAACCGCACCGACCGCGGTGATGACCGAGTGGGTCACCACCCAGCAAGCGGCCCCGGACTTCTTCGTACTGGACGAGTGCGAGCTGCGCGACACCCACGAAGACGGCGGCATCGTGCGTTGCAAACGTCAGGATCTGACCAGCGAAGAAATCCAGCTGCACCTGAGCACCGGCAAAGTGGTCACCCAATTGTCGCTGGCCTGGCAGGACAAGCTGTCGTTCATGCTCGACGACAAGATGACCGTCAAACGCCTGAAATTCGAAGACTTGCTGCAGGATCAGGCCGAACAGGATGGCGGCGACGAGGCCCTGGGCCAACTGGACGCCAGCTTCACCCTGATGATGCTGACCTTCGGCGACTTCCTGCCGGCACTGGTGGAAGCGTTGGGCGGGGAAGAGACTCCACAGGGGATCTAATCCTGACGAGTTTCAAAACTGTGGGAGCGAGCCTGCTCGCGAATGCGGAGTGACAGTTAACATTAATGTGTCTGGCACGCCGCTTTCGCGAGCAGGCTCGCTCCCACAATTGTTTTTGTGGTGTTCATTCAATAATAAGGAACAAGCCATGCGCGCACTGGCTGCACTGAGCCGCTTTGTCGGCAATACCTTCGCTTACTGGGTTCTGATTTTCGCCGTGATCGCGTTTCTGCAGCCAGCGTGGTTCCTCGGCCTCAAGGGCGCGATCGTGCCGCTGCTGGGGCTGGTGATGTTCGGCATGGGCCTGACCCTCAAACTCGATGACTTCGCCGCCGTCGCTCGCCATCCGTGGCGCGTGGCTTTGGGCGTGGTCGCGCATTTCGTGATCATGCCCGGTGTGGCGTGGTTGCTCTGCCAGATCTTCCACCTGCCGCCGGAAATCGCGGTCGGGGTGATTCTGGTCGGCTGCTGCCCAAGCGGCACCTCTTCAAACGTCATGACCTGGCTGGCCCGCGGCGATCTGGCGCTGTCGGTGGCGATTGCCGCCGTCACCACCCTCCTCGCCCCGCTGCTGACCCCGGCGCTGATCTGGCTGCTGGCTTCGGCGTGGTTGCCGGTATCGTTCATGGAATTGTTCTGGTCGATCCTGCAAGTGGTGTTGCTGCCGATCGTACTCGGCGTGGTCGCGCAACGCGTGCTCGGAGACAGGGTGCGCCACGCGGTGGACGTGTTGCCACTGGTGTCGGTGGTCAGCATCGTGATCATCGTCACCGCCGTAGTAGCTGCCAGTCAGGCAAAGATCGCCGAATCCGGGCTGCTGATCATGGCCGTGGTGATGCTGCACAACAGCTTCGGCTACTTGCTGGGCTACTTCACCGGACGCCTGTTCAACTTGCCCTTGGCGCAGCGCAAGTCGCTGGCGCTGGAAGTCGGCATGCAGAACTCGGGGTTGGGTGCCGCTCTAGCCAGTGCGCACTTCTCGCCGCTGGCGGCGGTGCCGAGCGCGTTGTTCAGCGTCTGGCACAACATTTCCGGGGCACTGCTATCGACATATTTCCGCCGGATGAGCGAGAAGCAAGACCGTGAGTCGCTGGCGCAACAGCCGGTCGACTGACCGGGAAACTTGATCCCCGGATTAATGCTCGGCAGACTGTTGCGCTACGCGGGGACGACCCTGCGGCTCGATCGAGTCATCAATCTGGGGACGGCCCCGTCAATCGATGGAGGTCTCTCATGTCCTGGATCATTCTGTTTTTCGCCGGCCTGTTCGAAGTCGGCTGGGCCGTCGGCCTGAAATACACCGACGGCTTCACCCGCCCGCTCCCCACCGTCCTGACCGTTGCGGCCATGGCCATCAGCCTTGGCCTGCTGGGTCTTGCAATGAAGGAATTACCGCTGGGTACGGCTTATGCGATCTGGACCGGCGTCGGTGCCGTGGGCACGGTGATTGCCGGGATCATTCTGTTTGGCGAGTCGATGGCATTGATTCGGCTGGCCAGTGTGGCGTTGATCATTACCGGGTTGATTGGCCTCAAGGTCAGCGCTTAAGCCACTACCGCTTTCGCGAGCAGGCTCGCTCCCACACTGGAATGCATTTCAAATGTGGGAGCGAGCCTGCTCGCGAAGGGGCGCGATCAATACATCTACCTGACCGTCCCGCGCAACGCCCCCACCAACCCCTGCAGTTTCGCCGGCTCCGCCGCATCCACCGCCACTGCCGAACCCGCCACCAACGTCACCCGCGACCACAACCGCTTGAACAGCCCCTTGTTCGGATCGCGGCTGAAGAAACTCCCCCACAATCCCTGCAACGCCAGCGGAATCACCGGCACCGGGGTTTCTTCGAGAATCCGCGTCAGCCCGCCCTTGAACTCGTTGATCTCGCCATCGGTGGTCAGCTTGCCTTCGGGGAAGATGCACACCAGCTCACCGTCCTTCAGATACTGGGCAATCCGGGTGAAGGCTTTTTCGTAGATCTGGATGTCTTCGTTGCGTCCGGCAATCGGAATCGTCCCCGCCGTGCGGAAGATAAAGTTCAGCACCGGCAGGTTGTAGATCTTGTAGTACATGACAAAGCGAATCGGCCGACGCACCGCGCCGCCAATCAGCAGCGCATCGACGAACGACACGTGGTTGCACACCAGCAGCGCCGCGCCCTCGTCCGGGATCGCCTCGAGGTTGCGGTGCTCGACGCGGTACATGGAATGGCTGAGCAGCCAGATCATGAAACGCATGCTGAACTCGGGGACGATCTTGAAGATGTAGGCGTTGACGCCGATGTTCAGCAGCGACACCACCAGGAACAACTGCGGAATCGACAACTTCACCACACTCAGCAACACAATCGAAACGATCGCCGACACCACCATGAACAGGGCGTTGAGAATATTGTTGGCGGCAATCACCCGCGCCCGCTCGTTTTCAGCGGTGCGCGACTGGATCAACGCGTACAGCGGCACGATATAGAAACCGCCAAAAATGCCGAGGCCGAGAATGTCCACCAGCACCGCCCAGGTATGCGCAAAGCCCAGCACTTCGATCCAGCTGTGGCCGGTGACACTTTCCGGGATACCACCGGAATGCCACCACAGCAGCAGGCCAAATACGGTCAGACCGAACGAGCCGAACGGCACCAGGCCGATCTCGACCTTGCGCCCGGAGAGCTTCTCGCAAAGCATCGAACCCAGCGCAATTCCCACCGAGAACACGGTAAGAATCAGCGTGACCACGGTTTCATCGCCGTGCATCCATTCCTTGGCATAGGCCGGAATCTGCGTCAGGTAAATCGCCCCGACAAACCAGAACCACGAGTTGCCGACAATCGAGCGCGACACCGCGGGCGTCTGGCCCAGACCGAGTTTCAGCGTGGCCCAGGACTGGCTGAAAATGTTCCAGTTCAGGCGCATTTCCGGCGACGCCGCGGCGGCGCGAGGAATGCTGCGACTGGCGAGATAACCGAGCACCGCAATGCCGACAATTGCGGTCGACACCAGTGGCGCGTAGTGCGTCGAGGACATGATGACGCCGGCACCGATAGTCCCGGCGAGAATCGCCAGGAACGTGCCCATCTCCACCAGCCCGTTGCCGCCGACCAGTTCATCCTCGCGCAACGCCTGCGGCAGGATCGAATACTTCACCGGCCCGAACAACGCCGAATGCGTGCCCATGGCAAACAGCGCCACCAGCATCAGCGACAGGTGATCGAACAGAAAGCCGATCGAGCCTACGGCCATGATCGCGATTTCCGCGAGTTTGATCAGACGGATCAGCGCGTCCTTGGCAAATTTTTCCCCGAACTGCCCGGCCAGCGCCGAGAACAGGAAGAACGGCAGGATAAACAGTAGCGCACACAGGTTGACCCAGATCGAACGGTCACCTTCGATGGTCAGCCGATACAGAATGGCGAGGATCAGCGACTGCTTGAACACGTTGTCATTGAACGCGCCCAGCGACTGTGTGATGAAAAACGGCAGAAAGCGCCGAGTGCGAAGCAGGTTGAACTGTGAGGGGTGACTCATCTTCCGTGTTTCCCTGAGGTCGGTAGAGAATGGCCTGGATCTGCTTATTGGAATCTCGATCGGCGATCCAGGCCACACCTTACCTAAACTTTTCAGGTTATTTCTTCAACCCTGCAATACAAGGTGAGACAAACAACTCACCGCGCCACGCGCCTTGCACGGTGCGTTTACCGACGATCAGCCACATCACCGCCAGCAACGTCACCAGCACGCAGCCCACCACACTGAAAAACCCGAGGTTGAGCGTACTGGCGAGCTTGAGGGTCGCCAGCGAATACACGCCCAGCGGGAAGGTAAAACCCCACCAGCCGAGGTTGAACGGGATGCCGTCACGCAGGTAACGCGCGGTGATCAGCAGCGCCATCAACATCCACCACAAGCCGAAGCCCCACAGGGTGATACCGGCGACCAGCCCCACGCCTGCAGCGATTTCACCGATGCCCGGCAGGCCGTTGGCGGCGAAGATCGCCGGTGCATCAGCGCCCAGCAGCAGCATGCCCAACGCGCCGGTGCCAATCGGACCGAGGGCCAGCCAGCTTGAGGCGGCCATGTTTTCGTGGGGCAGTTTATGCAAAGCCATGCGCAGCAACAGGATGGTCAGAATGCTGAACGCCACCGGCAGGGAAAATGCCCAGAGCACGTAGCTGGTGGTCAGCACCACCAGTTGCGCGTGGGCCTCAGCCAGATGCGGCGCGAGCAAACCGCCGCTGGCCGCTGCCACTTCTGCAGCCACCACCGGTAGCAGCCAGACGGCAGTCATCTGGTCGATGCTGTGTTCCTGGCGGGTAAACATCATGTAGGGAATCAACACGCCGCAGGCCAGCGACATCGCCACGTCGAGCCACCACAGCACTTCGGCAAGATGAATCACACCCTCGCCCCAGCGTGGCAGGCCGAACAGCAGAAAGCCGTTGATGATGGTCGCCAGGCCCATGGGAATGGTGCCGAAGAACATCGATACGGTGGAATGGCCGAAGATCCGCCGCGCTTCATCGAAGAAGAGAACCCAGCGCGCGGCATAGGCAAAGGTAAACAGGCTGAACAACAGAATGTTGAATAGCCACAAACCTTCGGCCACCGCGTGCAATCCGGGGATCGCCACCGGCAACTGTGCCAGCGCCAGGGCCAGCACGCCGGTGCCCATCGTCGCGGCGAACCAGTTCGGGGTGAATTGACGGATCGCTTCACGCGGATGCTGAAGCTGGCTGAACGGCTTGATGCCGGGTTTGGCGGTGTTGGGGCAAGTCATCATGAACTCCTGTCCTCAGGTGAGGTTGAGCCCATGGTAGAACCGAATCGAATATCTATATAACGGGTAATTTCTCTATCTGTTATCTACTTTACAGATAAGCGATCAAACACTGCCTTCGCTTTCGATCACCAGAATCCGCGCCACTCCCTGCGGATGCGCTACGTGCTCGGTGCCGACCGAGGCGTAGAAGATATCGCCGACCTCAAGCAGCGCCTGCTTTTCTTCACCCTGTTCGCGATAGCGCATCTGCACCTGACCATCGAGCACCACAAACACTTCCTCACCATCGTTGACGTGCCATTTGTACGGCTGATCGGTCCAGTGCAGGCGCGTGGTGATGCCGTTCATGCTGGCGATGTCCAGCGCACCCCAGGCACGCTCGGCGGTGAACGACTTGCTGCGGATAATCTTCATCTGTCGATCCGTGAAAAGAAGGCCGGTCAACGGTAACTGAAAGCACAACGTTTATGGAGCGCTGCAAGCCTTGACTGCTTGCGGGCGCAGGCTGAGCAACAGCGCGGCGACGGCCAGGACGATCAACCCGGCGCCATAGCCGTCGGTGGTCACCAGCAAACCGTAGGTGCGGGTCAAATGCCCAGCCAGCAACGCCGGCAAGCAGAACGCCAGATAACTCAGCGCGTAATACGCCGACATCAAACCGGCCCGTTCATGCGGCAGTGCCAACGGCACCAGACTGCGCACCGCGCCGAGGAAACCCGCGCCAAAGCCGCAACCGGCGACCAGTGTGCCGAGGAAAAACAACGCCAGACTGGCGCTGTGCACGCCGAGCAAAATCAGCAGCACGCCGATAGGCAGCAGACTGGCGCCGATTTGCAGGGCTTTGCCGGCGGGACGATTGCGCAAGGTGAAAATCATCAGCGCCCCGGTCACGGTCAACGCCGAGACGGTCGCGCCGCCGATCAGGTTCGAAGTCGAACCGGTAGCAGTGCGCACCAGCGACGGCGCCAGTGAGGCAAAAAAGCCGCCGAGCGCCCAGGTCGCGGTGTTCAGCGGCAGCACCCGCCACAACGTCGCGCGAGCCTGAACCGGCACATGCAGGGTTGGCCGCAGCGAAGCCCAGGCCCCGGCTTGCGGGGTGACGCTTTCCGGCAGACGCCAGACATACACCGCCTGCAACACGAACAGCGCCAGCAGCAACCAGTAAGTCAGTTGCAACGGTGCCGGGGCGAATTCGGCCAGCAAGCCACAGCCCATGCTGCCCAGCGCCATGCCGAGCAACGGTGCGACGCTGTTGATCAACGGCCCTTGCTGGCGATCGGTGTCGAGCAGCGTCGCGCTCAGAACAGCGGTGGCCATGCCGGTGGCAAAACCCTGCAGCACGCGGGCGCTGATCAGCCAGGCAACACTGTCGGCGCTGATAAACAGCAACATCGCCAGCGCATTGAGCAGCACGGCAGTGAAAATCACCGGCTTACGTCCCAGGTGATCGGACAGCGATCCGACCGTCAGCAGTGCCGCCAGCAGACTCAGCGCATACACGCCGAAAATCAGGGTCAGCACCGCTGCCGAGAAATGCAGTTGATCCTGATACAGGTGATACAACGGCGTCGGCGCCGTGGAAGCGGCGAGAAAACTCAACAAGGTGATCGCCAGAAAAATCAGGCTGCCACGGTTGGAAGCAAGGCTGGTCATGGGCACACTCCGCAAAAGCTAATTTTTTGCTTTTGCGGAGTGTGCTCTCGGCTTTGGCTTAAAGCAAATTCTTTGTGTTAAGGTCTGACGCATGGCTATTAAAGAAGGTTTACGCCCGGGCGGACGCAGTGCCCGGGTGCAAGAGTCGATTCATTCGGCAGTCCGCGCGCTTCTGCAAGAACAGGAGCGCAGCACCGTGACCGTCCCGCAAATCGCGGCGCGCGCGGGAGTGACGCCGTCGACGATCTATCGGCGCTGGGGTGATCTGGCGGCGTTGCTCGCCGACGTCGCCCTCGCCCGCATGCGCCCGGACAGCGAACCGGCGGTGACCGGTGACCTGCGCGGTGACATCCGCGCCTGGGCCGAACAGTATCTCGACGAAATGAGTTCAGAACCGGGGCGCAACATGATGCGCGATGTGCAGGCCAGCGCCACGCCGGGGTATTGCGTGACGATTCTTGGTGGGCAGTTGCAGACCATCATTGACCGCCACCCCGATGAAGCAGCGCCGAGCGTTGATCGGTTGATCAATCTGGTAGTGGCGCCGGTGGTGTTTCGGATTCTGTTTTCGGCGGCGGCGCTGGAGGTGGATGAGCTGCATCGGTTGATCGATATCGCGCTGAAACAGGACTGATGCTTTCGCGAGCAGGCTCGCTCCCACAGGGGATTGCATACCAAATGTAGGAGCGAGCCTGCTCGCGAAGAGGCCCGACCAGTCACCCCAGAACCACCCGGTTTCAAACCTGCGACACCCCGCCACGCCACGACCTTGGTCGACACTGACTAACCGCTGCACTCATGCGAGACTGTCCGCCCGGGCAGGACTGCCGGGAGAGTCTTTTGTCGGGAGTGTTGCATGTCGTTGTCCACCGGGCTGATCGCCGCCGTCGCCCTGGCCTATATGGCCATCATGTTCGCCATCGCCTTCTACGGCGACCGTCGCAGCGCGCCATTGCCGCCGCGGATGCGCGCGTGGGTGTACAGCCTGTCGCTGGCGGTTTATTGCACCAGTTGGACGTTCTTCGGCGCGGTCGGTCAGGCGGCCGAACAGCTGTGGTCATTCCTGCCGATCTACCTCGGGCCGATCCTGCTGTTGCTGGGCGCACCGTGGGTCCTGCAGAAAATGGTGATGATCAGCAAGCAGGAGAACATCACCTCGATTGCCGACTTCATCGCGGCGCGCTACGGCAAATCGCAATCGCTGGCGGTGGTGGTGGCGCTGATCTGTCTGGTCGGCGTCCTGCCTTATATCGCTCTGCAACTCAAAGGCATCGTGCTCGGCGTGAACCTGCTGATCGGCGCCGGTGCCGACGCCATGGGTACCCGCGCCCAGGACACCGCGCTGATCGTGTCGCTGGTACTGGCGCTGTTCACCATCGTCTTCGGCACGCGCAACCTCGACGCCACCGAGCACCACCGCGGCATGGTGCTGGCGATTGCGTTTGAATCGCTGGTCAAGCTGTTCGCCTTTCTCGCCGTTGGTGCATTCGTGACCTACGGGTTGTACGACGGTTTTGACGACCTGTTCAATCAGGCGATGCTCGCGCCGCGCCTCGAAGAATACTGGAAGGAAACGATCAACTGGCCATCGATGGTGGTGCAGACCGGGGTGGCGATGATGGCGATCATCTGCCTGCCACGGCAGTTTCACGTCACCGTGGTGGAGAACATCGACCCGCAGGACCTGCGCCTGGCCAAGTGGGTGTTCCCGGCGTATCTGGCGCTGGCCGCGCTGTTCGTGGTGCCGATCGCCCTCGCCGGGCAGATGATGCTGCCGAGTCACGTGCTGCCCGACTCGTTCGTGATCAGCCTGCCGCTGGCCCAGGCCCATCCGGCCCTGGCGTTGCTGGCGTTTATCGGCGGCGCGTCGGCGGCCACCGGCATGGTGATTGTGGCCAGCGTGGCACTGTCGACCATGGTCTCCAACGACATGCTCTTGCCGTGGTTGCTGCGCCGCAACAACGCCGAGCGCCCGTTCGAGGTGTTCCGCCAGTGGATGCTCTCAGTGCGCCGGGTGAGCATCGTGCTGATTCTGCTGCTGGCCTACGTCAGCTACCGCTTGCTGGGCTCTACTGCGAGCCTGGCGACCATCGGCCAGATCGCCTTCGCCGCCGTCACCCAACTGGCCCCGGCGATGCTCGGCGCGCTGTACTGGAAACAAGCCAACCGTCGCGGGGTTTTCGCCGGTCTGGCCGCCGGTACGTTCCTCTGGTTCTACACGCTGATCCTGCCGATTGCGGCCCATAGTCTCGGCTGGTCATTAAGCACTTTTCCCGGTCTGGCGTGGCTGCACAGCAACCCGCTGAACCTGCCGATCACCCCGCTGACCCAAGGCGTGGTGCTGTCGCTGGCGGGCAACTTCACGTTGTTCGCCTGGGTCTCGGTGCTGTCGCGTACGCGGGTTTCGGAACACTGGCAGGCCGGGCGCTTCATCGGTCAGGAAATCAGCGCCCGGCCGAGTGCGCGTTCGATGCTGGCGGTGCAGATTGATGATTTGCTGCAACTGGCAGCACGTTTTGTCGGTGAAGAACGCGCGCGGCAGAGCTTCATTCGTTTTGCCTACCGTCAGGGCAAGGGCTTCAACCCGAACCAGAACGCCGATGGCGAATGGATCGCCCACACCGAACGCTTACTCGCCGGTGTGCTCGGTGCTTCGTCGACGCGGGCGGTGGTAAAAGCCGCAATTGAAGGCCGGGAAATGCAACTTGAGGACGTAGTCCGTATCGCTGACGAAGCCTCTGAAGTCTTGCAGTTCAACCGCGCCTTGCTACAAGGGGCGATCGAGAACATCACCCAGGGCATCAGCGTGGTCGACCAGTCGCTGAAACTGGTGGCGTGGAACCGGCGCTATCTGGAGCTGTTCAACTACCCGGACGGTTTGATCAGCGTCGGCCGGCCGATTGCCGACATCATTCGCTACAACGCCGAACGCGGCCTGTGCGGCCCCGGCGAGGCGGAAGTCCACGTCGCCCGGCGCCTGCACTGGATGCGTCAGGGCCGCGCGCACACGTCCGAACGCCTGTTCCCCAATGGCCGGGTGATCGAGCTGATCGGCAACCCGATGCCCGGTGGCGGCTTCGTCATGAGTTTCACCGACATCACCGCGTTCCGCGAAGCCGAGCAGGCGCTGACCGAGGCCAACGAAGGCTTGGAGCAACGGGTCAGCGAGCGCACGCAAGAGCTGTCACAGCTCAACGTCGCACTGACCGAAGCCAAGGGCCATGCCGAGGCGGCGAACCAGTCGAAAACCCGCTTCCTCGCCGCCGTCAGCCATGACCTGATGCAGCCGCTGAACGCCGCGCGCCTGTTCTCTGCCGCCCTCTCTCATCAAGACGACGGCTTGAGCAGCGAAGCGCAGAAACTGGTGCAACACCTCGACAGTTCGCTGCGTTCGGCAGAAGACCTGATCAGCGACCTGCTGGATATTTCCCGTCTGGAGAACGGCAAGATCAACCCGGATCGCAAGCCGTTTGCGCTCAATGAGCTGTTCGATACGCTCGGTGCCGAATTCAAGGCGCTGGCCCAGGAACAGGGTCTGACCTTCCGCGTGCGAGGCAGCCAGTTGCGTATCGACAGTGACATCAAATTGCTGCGGCGGATTCTGCAGAACTTCCTCACCAACGCCTTCCGCTACGCCAAAGGGCCAGTGTTGCTGGGCGTGCGCCGACGTGGCGGCGAACTGTGTCTGGAAGTGTGGGATCGCGGGCCGGGGATTCCGGAAGACAAACAGCAAGTGATTTTCGAGGAGTTCAAACGCCTCGACAGCCATCAGACCCGCGCCGAAAAAGGCCTCGGACTGGGCCTGGCGATTGCCGACGGTTTATGTCGCGTGCTCGGCCATACCTTGCGCGTACGTTCGTGGCCGGGGCGCGGCAGCGTGTTCAGCGTCAGCGTGCCGCTGGCCCGCGCGCAATCGCTGCCACAGAAAACTGCAGTGGAGTTGAACGGCAAGTTGCTCAGCGGCGCGCAAGTGCTGTGCATCGACAATGAAGACAGCATTCTGATCGGCATGAACAGCCTGCTGACCCGTTGGGGCTGTCAGGTGTGGACAGCGCGCAATCGCGAGGAATGTGCGGCGTTGCTCAACGATGGCGTACGACCGCAACTGGCACTGGTCGACTATCACCTCGACCATGGCGACACGGGGACTGAGCTGATGGCGTGGTTGCGCACCACACTGGGTGAGCCGGTGCCGGGTGTGGTGATCAGCGCCGATGGTCGTCCGGAAACCGTGGCGCAGGTGCATGCGGCGGGGCTGGATTATCTGGCCAAACCGGTGAAACCGGCGGCGTTACGGGCGTTGTTGAGTCGGTATGTGCCGTTGTAAAAGCAAAAGATCGCAGCCTGCGGCAGCTCCTACAGGATGAATGCAAATCCCATGTAGGAGCTGCCGCAGGCTGCGATCTTGTGCTCTTCACTCTGGCAGTTCGACCAGCCCATCGACATCAGTCATCGCCCGCTCCAACAGATCCGCCGGCAGACTCTTGCTCGCCCGTGCACCGAGCAGTTTGAGCTGTTCACTGCGGCTGACCAGATTACCCCGCCCTTCCGTGAGTTTGTTGCGCGCCGAGCTGTAGGCCTTGTCCAACTGTTGCAGGCGATTGCCGACTTCGTCCAGATCCTGAATGAACAGCACGAACTTGTCGTACAGCCAGCCGGCACGTTCGGCGATTTCCCGGGCGTTCTGGCTTTGCCGCTCCTGCTTCCACAGACTGTCGATCACCCGTAACGTCGCCAGCAACGTGGTCGGGCTGACGATCACGATGTTGCGGTCGAACGCTTCCTGGAACAACGCCGGCTCGGCCTGCAATGCGGCCGAAAACGCCGCTTCGATCGGCACGAACAGCAAGACGAAATCGAGGCTGTGCAGGCCTTCCAGACGCTTGTAATCCTTGCCGGCGAGGCCTTTGACGTGGCTGCGCAAAGACAGCACGTGCTGCTTGATCGCGATCTGGCCGAGGGTGTCATCTTCAGCGGCGACGTACTGCTGATACGCCGTGAGGCTGACCTTGGAGTCGACCACCACCTGCTTGTCGCCCGGCAGGTAAATGATCACGTCCGGCTGGAAGCGCTCGCCGTCCGGCCCCTTGAGGTTGACCTGCGTCTGGTACTCACGGCCTTTCTCCAGACCGGCGTGTTCCAGCACCCGCTCAAGAATCAGTTCACCCCAGTTGCCTTGGGTCTTCTGGCCCTTGAGGGCGCGGGTCAGGTTGGTCGCTTCGTCACTCAGGCGCAGGTTAAGCGCTTGCAGGCGCTCCAGCTCCTTGGCCAGCGAGAAGCGTTCGCGCGCTTCGGCCTGATAGCTTTCTTCCACACGTTTTTCGAAGGACTGGATGCGTTCCTTCAGCGGATCGAGCAACTGGCCGAGGCGCTGTTGACTGGTTTCGGCAAAGCGCTGTTCACGCTCATCGAAGATCTTCCCCGCCAGCTCGGCGAACTGCGCGCGCAACTCATCGCGCGAGCCTTGCAGGTCGTTGAGGCGCTGCTGATGGCTTTCCTGTTGCTCGCGCAATTCGGCGTTGAGCGACGCAGCCTGCGCGTCGAGACGCCGCAGTTCGGCTTCCTTGTTGGCACGCTCGATATTCCAGGCGTGGGAAGCGTCACGGGCGTCATCGCGCTCGATCTGCAGCAGCTCGACTTCGCGGCGCAGGGCCGCCAGCTCCGCCTGCTTGGCGGCATTAGCCTGGCCCAGGTCGACGATTTCATCGCGGCCGGCCTCAAGCTGGGCGTTGAGTCCGTCCTGCGCCAGTTGTGCCATGGTCAGGCGCTCTTCGGCCAAGGCAACCTCGGCCTGCGCGCTGCTCGCCCGGCGCTGCAGTTGCCAGGCCAGCGCCAGCAGCGGCAATCCCGCGCCCGCCAGACCCAGCAACACGCTGGTCAAGTCCATAGCCATAGCCACTCCTGCCGATTCGATAAAGCCTGAAGGTTAACCAAGGCGTGGGGCGTTGGACAGCTCAGTCTTCGAGCAGACCGAGTTCCCGTTGTGCACGCCGGTCGCCGGCGCGGGCGGCCTGGCGCAGCAGATCCTGCCCGATGCGCCGATCCCGGGCATTGCCGCACTCACGGCACATCAATTGGCCGAGACGACTTTGCGCCGCGACCACGCCTTCGCGCGCCGGTTGCTTGAGCAGACGCCCCGCCAGATGCTTGGCATTACGGCTTTCGCCCAGGCGCGGGCTGTCGAGCAGCCATTCGGCCACACGCACGGAAAATCGCTTGGGAGGGGTAACACGAGGGTGTTCGGAGGTAACAGAGTCTGATACTGAGCGAAACTTCATAAAACACTGTGGGACAGATCGGAAGGCGCGCCACTCTACTCTCTTTTTCGTACAGGTAAAGTCGAAAAAAACCCGGCACGCCCGTCCTAGAGCAAGCGCTAGGGACAATCCACAGAAGCTGTGGATAACTCAGTGGACAACCGCTCCCGAACCTCCGCAAAGCCTTGTGGAATGGGGCTCGCAGTCAAACTGACGATTTTTTCACCAACAAAAAAAGACGATATTTTTCATTGACTTAAACTTTTGATACAGGCAGTCACCGGGGTCAGGATTGATATGACAGCAAGGTTACCGTCTACGCAACTAATGTGCACAAGTACCTGTTACCCGGTTATATCGATGCGCTTTTTTGGCTCATTTTGCGCCTCGGACTGGGGATAAGCGGGTTGGCGCTGGGCACGGCTGCACGCTTTTGTGGCGACCGGCGGTTGATCAGGGTGATCCCTTCGCGAGCAGGCTCGCTCCCACACTGGATGGTATTCCCCATGTGGGAGCGAGCCTGCTCGCGAAGAAGCCGGACACCACCTCAATGCTTGGCGACTCACGAAATCTTTTTTACGACGGGGTTTGCATTGCCCAGAACGTTCCGTTACTATCCGCGGCGTTAGTACCAAGCTGAAAGTCAATTCCGGTCGAACACATCCCCACGGTCAACCTTCTTCCCAGAAGCCCTTCACCGAAAAAGCGGGAACGACCCCTCGATGGTTTCCAGGTAAATCTTGCGCCGACACTGCCTTTGAATGAATGCAAAGGGTGTTGCGAAGACCACTTACTCTGACCGAACCAACCTGCAAATTGATCAGGATCTTCACCCCGGGCCCAGAACCTTTGCCCTCGATGTGTTGCCTGTCCTCCTAAGTACCTACCTGCCAGCCCAAGCGCGCCAACTTATCAGCGCTTCAAACTGGCTGCTTTGTTCCAGTCGGGTTCTTTGTACGACCAATGGTGGTCGACATTACTGGAACGTTTTAACGTTGCACGGTTCTTATCCGTGTCATTTGTAGGAACACCTAATAACTATGTCTACTCAAATCCAGACTCAGGATGCCATTCGCACCCTAACCAACGCTTTTGCCCCAATGAACTGCCTGATCATGGCCGCTCGCAAAGGCTGCTTCAGCTTCACCGTGGTCAATGAACACGGGATCGCTCGCCACAGCGAGCGTCTGTACCCAGATCAGTACTCCAGCGCCGAACCGCTGCAGGCCATTATTGATCGTACGCGTCAGGCCTTGATTGCCTGAGAGCCGAAAAGGCTGCAAAAGCAAAAGCCCCGCACAAAAATGCGGGGTTTTTTATTGCCCGATATTTCGCTTTTAGCCCTTCGCGCCTAAGCACCTTCGGATATAACGCCTGTGGCTCGCTGCCGGAAATATTTTAAAAACAGGCCTTTACGTCGCGAATATGACACTACACTTCAACTCAAGCGGCTTGATCCGCTTTCGGCGAGCCTGAGTCGATCCACTGCTGCCAAGGCCCTTTCAGGTATCGCCGGCCAATTACAAGATCCGAGGGTTTTATGGGTATCGCTGCCAGCGAACTGTGCCGCTATGTGATCCGTCCCACACTGATCTATCTGGGACGCCACTGCGCAACTGCCGAATCCCTGCTGCTGGGCATTGCCGCCAGCCAGTCCGCCCTCGGTTCCGCCCTGCATGACCGCCGTGGCCACGGCCTCTACCGGATTGCCGAGCACCGCCACCAGGCCCTTTGGGACCACTATCTGGCACTCGATCCGGAGCGCGCGAGCCTGGTTCGCGGCCTCGCCAGCCAACATGCTTTTTTGAGCGGCCCGCACCTGGAATTGACCGTCAACCTTCGTTATGCCACCGCCATCGCCTGGCTGCTGGTAGAAGAACAACACACCACCCTCCCCGCTCCGGACGATCTGCTGGGCATGGCGCGAATCTGGCGTCAGACCTTTCAGCCGCAAGGTCGTCTGCGCGACTTCACCTACGCCTGGCAAACCTGTGTTTCACCGGTGAATCAGGTCGCGTGTTGACTGGCGAGTTTTGGAAGATCGCTCAACAGGTCGCGAATCTGGTCGGATTGTCCTACAAAACCGCTCTAACTCAAGCCATAGGGACTATAGCGCTGGGACGAAAATGTTGGTAATTTTCGCCCCGGTGATCACCAGGAGTTCTAATAATGAAAAAAGTCATGCTCAAAACCACCCTTAGCCTCGCCGTTACCATGGCATCCACCCAGATCTTCGCAGCTGGCTTTGCCATCAACGAACACAGCATCAGCGGGATGGGCACTGGTTACGCTGGGCGATCCTCTTCTGCCGACGACGCAAGCACTGTTTATGGCAACCCTGCCGGCATGTCGCGCCTCACGCGTGAACAAGTCACTGGCGGTGTTGCATTTCTCGATGCCAAGACCGATATCAGCGACGCCAGCTCCAGCCCTAACGGCGGCAGCAACAAAGGCGACATGGTGCCCTTCACCTCCGTACCTATGGGCTTCTACGTCAAACCGATCGACGAGCATTGGGCATTCGGCCTCGGCGTATACGTGCCGTTCGGCCTGATTACCGATTACGAAAACGGCTTCGCCGGCCGTTACTTCGGCAGCAAGTCCGAAGTACAAGTCATCACTTTCCAGCCGACTGTCAGCTACAAGTTCAACGACGTGGTGTCGATCGGTTTCGGCCCGACCATCAACCGCATCGACGGCACCCTCGAGTCCAACCTCTCGGTGACTCAGCTGGCGCCGGACGGCAAGGTCAAGATCAAGGGTGACGACACCGCGCTGGGCTACAACATCGGCGTACTGGTGCAGGCCACCGACACCACTCGCCTGGGTCTGACCTACCACTCGAAAGTCGACTACAAGCTCGAAGGCAACACCAAGGTCAACTACGGCGCACTGGCTGCGGTCGGTCTGGGTGCCAGCCAGAAGTACGACGCTTCGCTGAAGATCACCACCCCTGAATCCGTGGACTTCTCGGTTACTCAGGCGATCAACGACCGCTGGAACGTCTATGCCGGTTCGACCTGGACCCGCTGGAGCCAGCTGAAGAAGATCACCGTTGAAAACTCGGGCGTGCAGCCGCTGCTGGCCGGTCAGTTCGGCGAGATCACCGAAGACCAGAACTGGCACGACTCCTGGGCCTACGCCGTGGGTACTTCGTACCAACTGAACAAGGAATGGGTACTGCGTACCGGTCTGACCTTCGACCAGTCGCCGACCAACAACGTCGACCGTTCGCCACGCATTCCTACTGGCGACCGCACCATTTTCAGCATCGGTGCCGGCTGGAGCCCGACCGAAGATCTGACCATCGACGTCGCTTACTCGTACCTGAAGGAAGAGTCGGTCAAGATTCGCAACGAAAACAATCGTGGCCAGAGCTACGACGCCAAGTATGAAAACTCGGCAAACGGTTTCGGTGTCGGCGCTACTTACCGCTTCTGATGCTGCACGGCGAGGCTGAACCCTCGCCCACAAATAAGCCCCGCTCTCTTTGCAGAAAGCGGGGCTTTTTTGTTCTCGCATGACCGCCACTGTAGGAGCTGCGGCACGCTGCGATCTTTTGATTCTGATCTTTAAAATCAAAAGATCGCAGCGTTCCGCAGCTCCTACAGGAACGGGGCAAAGGCACGCATCTTCATGGTTACAGTGGTTTTGAGGCGATGGCCTTCTCGACTGCCGCAATAAACTCCGGGTCATCCGGCTTGGTCAGGCTGGAGAAATTGGCAATCACCTTGCCTTGCCGATCGATCACGTACTTGTAGAAATTCCACTTCGGCGCACTGCTCTGTTCGGCCAACACCTTGAACAAGTGAGTAGCATCGTCGCCACGGACTTTCTGCGGCTCGGTCATGGTGAACGTCACGCCGTAGTTGGCGTAGCAGACCTTGGCGGTTTCGGCGCTGTCCTTGGACTCCTGCTTGAAGTCATTGGACGGCACGCCGAGCATTTCCAGGCCTTGCGCTTTGTAATGCTGATTGAGCGCTTCGAGGCCCTCGAACTGTGGGGCGAAGCCGCAGAAACTGGCGGTATTGACCACCACCAGCGGCTTGCCGGCGTAGCGCTGGCACAGATCGACGGATTCCTTGGCGCGCAACTTGGGCAACGAACCTTGCAGCGCCTCCGGACAGTCAGCGGCCTGGGCCAGTCCGGTCAACGCCATCAGCAACGCGGGTACAGCACACCAGCGCATGAGCATGTCGGGGCATCCTTTGAGCAGTCATCAGACTCCCGACGTTACTCGCCATCCAAGCCTACAAGCAAGCGCCCAGGCCCAACTGCATCAATGCCAGGCCGCCTTGATGCCAGCCCCACCACACCAGCGCCAGCAACAGCGCGCCGAGTGCGGTGAAGGCGATTCGCGGCCAGGAACGCTTCATACGGCGCCGACAGCCGGCTGCAGACGCGCCACCGGACGTTCGCGCACCGGCCAGTTCAGCGCGGCCGCCAGCAGGCTCAAAAGAATCGCCACTTGCCAGATCAAGTCATAACTCCCGGTACGGTCATACACCACCCCACCCAACCAGCCGCCGAGGAACGAGCCGAGCTGATGAAAGAGGAACACGATACCGCCGAGCATGGACAGATTGCGCACGCCAAACAAGGTCGCCACCGTGCCGTTGGTCAATGGCACCGTCGACAGCCACAGGAAGCCCATGGCCATGCCGAACAGGTACGCCGAGGTCGTCGTCACCGGCAGCCACAGGAACAGCACGATCACCACCGCACGCAGCAGGTACAACGCCGTCAACAGACGCGGCTTGGACATGCGCCCGCCGAGCCAGCCGGCGGTGTAAGTGCCGAAGATATTGAACAGCCCGATCAGCGCCAGCACCGTGGTGCCGACCGTCGCCGGCAGATGCTGATCGACCAGATAAGCCGGTAGATGCACGCCAATGAAAACCACCTGGAAGCCGCAGACGAAAAAGCCGAACGCCAACAGCCAGAACCCCGAGTGCGAACAAGCTTCGCGCAATGCCTCGGACAAGCTCTGCTCGTGGCCCAGCGCCGGCAGCGGCTTGTCCTTGAGCATGCTCACCAGCGGCACGATCAGCGCCACCAGCAGGCCTAGCACCAACAGCGCCGCCGACCAGCCGAGCCAGCCGATCAACCCCAGCGTGCCCGGCAACATCGCAAACTGGCCGAACGAACCGGCAGCACTGGCGATGCCCATGCCCATGCTGCGTTTTTCCGGCGGTACGGCACGGCCAACCACACCGAGAATCACCGAGAACGACGTACCGGACAGACCAATACCGATCAACAGGCCCGCACTCAGCGACAGGGTCAGCGCCGAATCGGACAGCCCCATGCACACCAGGCCCGCGGCATACAGCACGCCGCCGACCAGCACCACTTTCGCCGCCCCGAAACGGTCAGCCAGGGCGCCAGTGAACGGCTGCGCCAGACCCCAGATCAGGTTCTGCAAGGCGATGGCGAAGGCAAACACTTCGCGCCCCCAGCCGAACTGCGCACTCATCGGCGACAGGAACAGACCGAAGCCATGCCGCACGCCCAATGACAACGCCAGAATCAGCGCACTTCCCAGCAACACCCAACCGCACGTACGCCACATCGATGTCATTATTATTCTCCGTTCGCGGGTATATACCCGCTTAAAACCGGAAAAACCGGCCTTCAGGCCAGTTCATCCAACAGTCGCAGCAAGGTTTCACGCTTCTCGGCGCCCAGACGATCGATCAATCGCTGTTGCGCCGCTTCCCAGGCCGGCAGCGCGGCCGCGAGGCGCTGTGCACCGGTTTCGGTGAGCCGGACGATGCGGTTACGCATATCCTCGCCCTCGGCCAGCGCCACCAGGCCCTCGCCTTCCAGGACCCGCAGGTTGCGCCCCAGGGTGCTGCGATCCAGACCCATGGCTTCGGCCAGTTCCGAGATGCTCGGTTGATCCAGACGCTGCAGATTGCACAGCAAAGAATACTGGGCAACGTTGATCCCGAAGCCGTCGAGAGCGCCGTCGTAATGCCTGCTGACGCCACGAGCGGCGCGACGCAGGTTGGTGCACAAACACTGAGAAGGAAGCATGATGCGTGTATATACCCGCGACTGTGTTAAATCAAGTTACACATGAGTTTTACCCATACATTTGTAGCGCCTGGTAGACCGCTTTCGCGAGCAGGCTCGCTCCCACAGGGGAATGCATACCAAATGTGGGAGCGAGCCTGCTCGCGAAGAGGCCGACACCTGTCTTAGCAAGATGTCAGACCAACACCACCCCAACCAGCACCGCCATTTCCAGCAACTCCAGCAACGCCCCCGCCGTATCGCCCGTAGTCCCGCCCAACCGCCGCATCATCACGTGCCGCAGCCCGACAAACCCGACCAACGCGACAACCAGCGCAACAATCGCTTTCACCCCGGCAATCAGCAAGCAGGCCAGCGCACTCGCCCCAAGCACCCACCAACCGGCCCGGCGCGGCAGATGATCCGCCAATGCCTGCCCCAACCCACCCGCGCGCACATACGGTGTGGTCAGAAACAGTCCCAGCAGCGCCGCACGCCCCAACAACGGCACGATGATCAACATCACTGCGTGCCCCTGCTCGATCAGCGCCAGCAACGCGCAGAACTTCAGCAGCAACACCAACACCAGCGTCACCACCGCGATCGGCCCGCTGCGCGGATCCTTCATGATCGTCAGCGTGCGCTCGCGATCACCGAAACCACCGAGCCAGGCATCGGCGCTGTCGGCCAGTCCGTCGAGGTGCAGCGCGCCGCTGAGCAGCACCCACACCGTCAGCAACAGCGCCGCATGCAACAACAACGGCGCGCCAGCCAATACCAGGTTGAATACCCAGAGGATCACCCCGAACAGCAACCCCACCAGCGGATAAAACAACAGCGAACGCCCGAGCTGTTGCGGCTCCGGCATACCCGGCAGACGAATCGGCAAACTGCTGAGAAATTGCAGGGCGATCCACAGTGGCAGCATCTCAGTGTCCTTCCTTGAGCACGCCATCGGCTTCGACGCTGAGCGCAAACAGCGAAGCATGCGCGACTTCGACATTGAGCAACTGCTCACGCGGTAAACCTCGCGCCTGCGCCAGCAACAGACGCATCACGCCGCCATGACTGATCAACAAAACGCGTTCACCGGCATAGGCCTGATGCAACCGCGCAACCGCGCCCAGCACGCGAGCCGCAAAATCGCTGACCGGCTCACCCTGTGGCGGCGTGAAGGCATATGGATCGGCCCAGAACAACCCCAGCGCCTCGGCATCAGTCTCCATCAACGCCGCTGCGCTCTGGCCCTCCCAGGCACCGAAATGCAGTTCCTGCAGGTGCTTGTCCAAATGAACCGGCAAATTCAGTTGCTCGCCCAGCTCGGCGGCAAACCGCGCACAACGCTGCAGCGGCGAACTGATCAACCGATTCCATGGCCCGCCCGCGACCACGGCGGCACGCATCTGTGCCCAACCCTTTTCGGTGAGCGCATCATCGAGACTGCCGCGCAAACCGCCGCCCAGTTCAGTCTCACCGTGGCGCAGCAGGTCCAGACGCAAGGTCATGCCGGACGATCCGCCACCGCGGCTTCGGCGAACGTCGCCATCTGCCCGTGCAAGTCACAGGCCAGACGCAACAGCGGCACGGCCAATGCCGCCCCGCTGCCCTCGCCCAAACGCAGGCCGAGCTCCAGCAACGGTTCGGCGTTAAGGGTTTCCAGCACATGGCGATGGCCCGGCTCGGCCCCACGATGACCGAACAGCAGCCACTCGCGGCAGGCCGGATTCAGCCGCACCGCGACCAAAGCGGCGACCGTGCAGATAAAGCCGTCGACCAGCACCGCGACACCTTCCTGCGCACAAGCCAGGTACGCGCCGACCAGTGCGGCGATTTCAAAACCGCCGAGGTTGAACAGGGTTTGCAGCGCATCGCCACGTTGCGCCGCGTGCAGCGCCAGTGCGCGCTCGATCACTTGTGCTTTATGGCTGACGCCCTCGGCATTCAACCCCGTGCCGGGACCGGTCAGGTGCTCCACCGGACAGTCGAGCAAAGCACACGCCAGCGCACTGGCGGCAGTGGTGTTGCCGATGCCCATTTCGCCGCCGATGAACAACTGCGTGCCAGCCGCTTTGGCGCGCAGCACGCTGTCGCGACCGGCCTGCAAGGCGAGTTCGCCCTGTGCCTGGGTCATCGCCGCGCCCTTGGCGAAATTCGCCGTGCCCGGGCCGATGTTCAGATGACGCACGCCCGGCAGATTCAACGTCGGTGTCACGGTGCCCAGATCGACCACTTCCAGCTGCGCATCGAGCTGCCGCGCCAGCACGCTGATTGCCGCACCGCCGCTGACGAAGTTGAGCAACATCTGCCCGGTGACTTCCTGCGGGAATGCGGAAACGCCTTCCGCGACCACCCCGTGATCACCGGCGAAAATCGCGATCCAGACCCGCTCCAGCGTCGGTTTGATCTGCCCCTGCAATCCGGCCAGTTGCACCGCCACGCTTTCGAGGCGACCGAGGGAGCCGGCCGGTTTGGTCAGTTGCTGTTGGCGCGCCGCCGCTTGTTCAACGATCTCGGCATTCACGGATTGGTACGGGTTCAACCACCACGCTTGAGTCATAACGCAGATCCTTTCAGGGTCAGGGGCAGGCCGGCGACGGTCAGGACGACTCGCTGACAACGCTCGGCCAGAGCTTGATGCAGCCAACCGGCTTCATCGACGTAGCGGCGAGTCAATTCGCCCAGCGGCACGACACCCATTCCGGTCTCGTTGCTGACAAAAATGATTTCTCCCGGCAATGACGCCAGGCAGTCCAGCAGGGCTTCACGCTCAGCGGTGAGCCGCGCGGCGTCATCGAGCATCAGCAGATTGGTCAGCCACAGGGTCAGGCAATCCACCAGCAGGCAACGCTCGGCACTGGCGTTCTCGCGCAGGACGCGGGCCAGCTCCAGCGGTTCTTCGATCAGCGCCCACTCCACCGGACGCCGGGCGCGGTGATGGGCGACGCGTTCGTTCATTTCACCGTCCAGCGGCTGGCTGGTGGCGATGTAAGTGACCGCCAGTTGGCTGTCGCTGGCGAGCTTTTCCGCCAGGCGACTTTTGCCGGAGCGGGCGCCGCCGAGGATCAGTTGGAGCATGGGGACATCCTGAAAATTATATGTTGAGGCGACCGGCCCCTTCGCGGGCAAGCCCGCTCCCACCCTGGAATGCATTCTCATGTGGGAGCATGGGAACATCCTGAATTTATGTGTTGAGGCAACCGCCCCCTTTCGCGAGCAGGCTCGCTCCCACATGGGAATGCGTTCCAAAGTGGGAGCGAGCCTGCTCGCGAAGAGGCCGTAACAGCCAGCCTAAATCCCGCAGAGCTGACGCAGCAGCCCGGTATCCAGATGCTGCTCCACCAGATCCGCCAACCGCTCGATATCGCGCTCGCGCAAGCCGTGATAATCCACCTCCTGCACGTCGTTCAAACCGGCCCAACGCAGCAACGCGGTACTGGCCTGCGGCGACTCGAACAAGCCATGCAGATAAGTGCCGAACACCTGCCCGTCCAGACTCTGCGCGCCGTCGCAACGACCGTCATCCAGATGCACCGCCGCATTTTCCAGCGCCGGCCCCACCGTCACTCCCGCATGGATTTCATAGCCACTGACCTCAGCGTTTTCCAGCGCCAGATGCCCACGGACATTGCGCAACTGCTTCTCGGCTTCCAGCATGGTTTCGAACGCCAGCAAACCCAGGCCGGCACTCGAACCCGGTGCGCCTTCCAGGCCCAGCGGATCGTGCACTTGCTCGCCGAGCATTTGCAGGCCGCCACAGATCCCCAGCAACTTGCCGCCATAGCGCAAGTGCCGATTGATCGCCGTGTCCCAGCCATTGGCGCGCAGATACGCGAGGTCGCTGCGCACGCTTTTCGAGCCAGGCAGGATGATCAGGTCGGCGGCAGGGATCGCCTGCCCCGGGCCGATAAATTGCAGATCGACCTGCGGATGCAAACGCAGCGGATCGAAGTCGGTGTGATTGCTGATGCGCGGCAGCACCGGCACCACCACTTTCAGCACTTGCTCGGCCTTGTCGGTCTGGCGCTGGTCGATGCCGTCCTCAGCCTCCAGATGCAGGTCCATCACATATGGCAGCACGCCCACCACCGGTTTGCCGGTGCGCTGCTCCAGCCAGTCGAGGCCCGGTTGCAGCAAGGCGATGTCACCGCGAAAACGGTTGATGATGAAGCCTTTGACCCGCGCCTGTTCACTCGGTGACAGCAGCTCCAGCGTGCCCACCAGATGGGCAAACACGCCGCCACGATTGATGTCGGCGATCAGCAGCACCGGACAATCCACCGCTTCGGCAAAGCCCATGTTGGCGATGTCACCGGCACGCAGATTGATCTCGGCCGGCGAGCCAGCGCCTTCGACCATCACCAGCGGATACGCCGCGCTCAGCCGCTCGTGCGACGCGAGCACCGCTTGCATGGCGATGGCTTTGTAGTCGTGATACGCCACGGCATTCATGCTGGTGACCGCACGGCCATGAATGATCACCTGCGCGCCGGTGTCGCTGTTGGGCTTGAGCAGCACCGGGTTCATGTCGGTGTGTGGTTCAAGATGCGCCGCTTGCGCCTGCACCGCTTGCGCCCGGCCGATCTCGCCGCCGTCGGCGGTCACCGCGCTGTTGAGCGCCATGTTCTGCGGTTTGAACGGCACCACCGCCACGCCCTGACGGGTGGCCCAGCGGCACAGCGCCGTCACCAGCGTGCTTTTACCAGCGTCGGACGTGGTGCCTTGCACCATCAGCGTGGTCATTTCGATTCCTTGGCAAAGGCTTGCAGCGCCTGTTCGAGACGCGCTTCTTCAGCGGCGTTGGCAGGCAGGCCGAAACGCAGGCTGCTGTTGTGGGTGAAGATGCGCAGGAGGATCCCGCGTCGGGCCATGAACTCGTGCAACGCAGGTGCGTGCTCGGTGGTCAGCCACTGAAACAACGCGCAACCGCCGTGAGGTTTGAAGCCATAGCGCTCCAGCAGCAGCGCCAGACGTTCACTGGCCTCGTCGCTACGAATGCGTTGCCGGGTGTGCGCTTCGGTGTCTTGCAGGCAAGCCTGACCGAGCACCCGCGTCGGCCCGCTGACCGCCCAGGGCCCGACCTGTTCCGCGAGCAATCTGAGCAACTTGCGCTCGGCCAGCACGAAGCCCAGACGCACCCCGGCCAGACCGAAAAACTTGCCGAACGAACGCAGCACAATCAATCCGATCTGGTTAGCATGCGGCGCCAGACTCAGCTGCGGCGTGTTGTCCATGAACGCTTCATCGACCACCAGCCAGCCGCCACGCTGGGCCAGCCGCGCGTGCCAGTCGAGCAACCGCGCCGGGGTCAGGCTCAGGCCGGTAGGGTTGTTCGGATTGACCACCACCAGCACGTCGAGGCTATCGAGAAAGAATTCGACTTCCTGCTCCAGCACTTCGCGCACGATATAACCACTGCGACGCCAGGCTTCGGCGTGCTCGGCATAACACGGCGACAACACACCGACCTTGCCAGCGCGGCGCAGACGCGGCAGCAATTGGATCGCCATCTGCGAACCGGCCACCGGCAGCACCTGCGAAGCGCCGTAGTAATCACACGCGGCCTGTTCCAGCCCGTCATCGGTTTCCGGCAAGCGTGCCCAGGCGCGCAACGGAATCTCCGGGATCGCAAACGGCCACGGCGCGAGGCCGCTGGACAGGTCGAGCCAGTCAGCCTCGGCAATCCCGTAATCGAGTGCAGCCTTGCGCAGCCGGCCACCGTGCTCAAGCATAGAATTCAGCCCCCACGCAGAGAATCAGCAGCCATAACCATACCCCGCGCTGGACCAATTGCCAGCCGCGATCAATCGAATCAGCATCCGCCGGCGGACCTTCGCCCAGTTGCGGACGCTCGTGCAGTTCGCCGTGATAGATCGCCGGGCCGCCCAGTTCGACATTCAACGCGCCGGCACCGGCCGCCATCACTGGACCGGCATTCGGGCTGTCCCATTGCGGGCCTTGGCTGCGCCAGCATTTCCAGGCGAGCGAGGTGTTGCCCAGCAGCGCGTAGGTCAGCGCCACCAGTCGGGCCGGAATGTAGTTGAGCACGTCGTCGATTTTTGCCGCGCACCAGCCGAAGCGCTCGAAGCGTTCGTTGCGATAGCCCCACATCGCGTCGAGCGTATTGCTCAGGCGATAGAGCACCACGCCCGGTGCACCCGCCACGACAAACCAGAACAGCGCGGCGAACACTGCGTCACTGCCGTTTTCCAGCACCGACTCGGTGGCGGCACGGGCGACGGCGGTGCTGTCCAGTTCGCTGGTCTGGCGGCTGACCAGATAGCCAACACGCTTGCGCGCTTCTTCCAGATCGTCAGCGCGCAAGGCGGCGGCTACTGGTGCGACATGCTCACCGAGGCTGCGCATGCCGAGGGCGCAATACAGCGCAAGAATCTCGACGATCCAGCCCACGTAAGGCGCCCAGGAAAACGCGGTGGCGAGCAAGGTCAGCGGCAGCACCGCGATCACCCACGCGGTGACCCCATGACTGCGCCAGCCACGCCCGCCCGCATTGAAACGGCGCTCGATGCGCCCGGCAAAATTGCCGAACGCCACCAGCGGATGCCAGCGTTTCGGTTCACCCAGCAGCGCATCCAGCGCGACCGCGGCGACACTCAACAACGCCACACTCATTGACTCACTCCCCAATAATTTTCGTACAGCAACTCATTGAGCGGCCGCGCCTGCGCCCACCCTTCGAGTACCAGCATCGGCGCCGGATAGAATTCCTTGACCGGACCCAGGCACAACACCGCCAACGGCTTGGCCCCGGCCGGTAATTGCAGCAGATCGGCCAGTGCCTGCGGTTCGAACAGTGAAACCCAGCCCATGCCCAGTCCTTCGGCACGGGACGCCAGCCACAGGTTCTGAATCGCGCAGGACAGCGAGGCCATGTCCATTTCCGGCAGCGTACGACGGCCGAAAATATGTTTTTCGCGATCGTCCATCAGCGCCGCGACCAGGACTTCGGCGCAGTCGTTGATGCCTTCGACCTTGAGCTTCATGAACTCGTCACTGCGCTCGCCGAGGGCTTCGGCGGTACGCACACGTTCTTCTTCGACGAGGTTCTGGATCTGCCCGCGCAGGGCGCGATCGCTGATGCGGATGAAGCGCCATGGCTGCATCAGACCGACGCTGGGCGCCTGATGCGCGGCTTCGAGTAGACGGCGCAGCAGCTCCGGTTCGACCGTGCCGCCGGTGAAGTGGCGCATGTCGCGGCGTTCGGCGATGGCTCGGTAGACGGCTTGGCGCTCGGCTTCGGAGAATGTGTTGTCGGCCATGGACTCTTCGCGAGCAGGCTCGCTCCCACATTGGACGGGGTGCTTGCTCAAGAAACGCGATCCCCTGTGGGAGCGAGCCTGCTCGCGAAGGCGGCCTGACATTCTGGCGCAAACAACGCGGCAATCGCCTTCGGATTCGACGGAAAGTAAAAATGCACGTAGGACGCCGTCATCCGCCCCTCCCGATAAACCGCCTCCGCCCCGCGCCCGCCATTCGGGCTGATGCCCCGGGCAATCGGCGTCAGCTCGGTGCTGGTCAGGGAATGGTGATAGGTGTGGCCGCGCAACGAACCTTCCGGCAAATCCACCGCTTGCAGTGCCAGTGCGGCCAGACGTTTTTGCATCACCGCCTCACCGCGCAGCAGGCCGACCAGTTCGGCGCGGGTGCCGTCAACATCAGTTAGCGCATCGAGCAGATAGAGCATGCCACCGCATTCGGCGAGCAGCGGTTTACCGGCGGCGTGGTGCGCACGGATCGCATCGAGCATCGCGGTGTTTTGCGCCAGCGCGACATGGTGCAATTCCGGGTAACCACCGGGCAGATACAGACTGTCGGCCTCGGGCAATTGCGTATCGCGGATCGGCGAGAAGAAGCTCAACTCAGCGCCCATCGCCCGCAGCAGATCGAGACTGGCGCCATAAGTGAACGCAAAGGCTTCATCGCGAGCGACGGCGATGCGCACGCCGTCGAGCAGCGGTTCAGCAGGGATCACTTCAGGCGCAGCGAATTCCACGGCCGGTGGCAGCGCTACCTCGCAACTGCTGGCCAAGGCTTCGGCGGCGGCGTCGAGACGCAGGTCGAGGTCATTCAGTTCGCTGGCCTGCACCAGACCGAGATGGCGGCTCGGCAGCTCGATCCCGGTCTCGCGGGACAGCGCGCCGTACCAGCGCAAACCTTCGGTGAGGCTGCCTTCGAGCAATTGCGCATGACGCAAGGTGCCGACACGGTTGGCCAGCACGCCGGCGAACGGCAGATCCGGCTGATAACGCGCCAGCCCCAACGCCAACGCGCCGAAGGTCTGGGCCATGGCGGTGCCGTCGATCACGCCGAGCACCGGTACGCCGAAATGCCGCGCCAGATCGGCGCTGGACGGCGTGCCGTCGAACAGACCCATCACGCCTTCGATCAGGATCAGATCGGCTTCGGCGGCGGCTTCCCACAACAGGCGGCGGCTTTCCTGCTCGCCGACCATCCACATGTCCAGTTGATACACCGGCGCACCGCTGGCGCGCTCGAGAATCATCGGGTCGAGGAAGTCCGGGCCGCACTTGAACACGCGCACCTTGCGCCCTTGATTGCGATGCAAGCGCGCGAGCGCGGCGGTGACGGTGGTCTTGCCCTGACCGGAGGCCGGCGCGGCGATCAGTACCGCCGGGCAGTGACGTGGTTGATTCAAAGTTCGACGCCTTTCTGCGCTTTGATGCCGGCCTGGAAGGCGTGTTTGAGCATGCCCATTTCGGTGACGGTATCGCCCATCTCGATCATTTCCGGCTTGGCCGCGCGACCGGTGACGATCACGTGTTGCATCGGCGGACGCGCCTGCAAATCGCTCAGCACCTGATCGAGATCGAGGTAACCGTGCTTGAGGGCGATGTTCAATTCGTCCAGCACCACCAGGCCGATCGACGGATCACGCAGCAGCTCGCGGGACACTTCCCACGCGGCTTCGGCGGCGGCGATGTCACGTTGGCGATCCTGGGTTTCCCAGGTGAAACCCTCGCCCATCACGTGAAAACGCACTTGCTCGGGGAAGCGGCGGAAGAACAGTTCTTCGCCAGTGCTGTTGCGGCCCTTGATGAACTGCACCACGCCGCACTGCATGCCATGGCCCATGGCGCGGGCGAGCATGCCGAACGCCGAGCTGCTTTTGCCTTTGCCATTGCCGGTCAGCACCAGCACCAGGCCGCACTCGTCAGGGGAATTGGCGATGCGTTCGTCGATCACGGCTTTTTTGCGCTGCATACGCGCCAGATGGCGTTCGTCGCGCTCGGGGGAATCGGTCATGAGGGGAGCTCTCCGTTGAGGCTGGATAACGGCGGGCAGGCACAAGAATAGACGGCAAAAAGCCTGGCATCGCCCACCGTGATGCCGCTGGATGGATCAGGCCGGTCTCCGGGCTCATGAGCGGCGAATCGCCTGACTGCGCGCCTTCCCGCGTCGGTCGACACAGTGGCTCAAGGCGCAGTTTTCACTCATTTACCGTTGCGGGGGCAGCGCCGGGATCGTGATCGTGCTTCGCCTGAAGACAACCCTCACCGGCTTCCCTGTTTCACTCTGTCGACACAGGTCACAGAGCACCTGAAACAAGCCGCGAAGGTTAGAGGGTTGGGGGTGGAGCGTCAATTAAAGAGGGGGCCGTCGGGCGAATAACTGCCGTCGATCAATTAACCGACGCCAATCTTGTGCCACACTGAGACAAGTGATATCAAAGAGCCATGCTTTTGTTTGAAAAAGCACACCACAACAATAAGGATGATGACGATGCAAGGCATGATCATCAGCAACCCGCGCCTGGAATTCCTGCGCCCGATGCTGGAACGCTGGTTTGACTGTATCGACCGCTACAACACCATTCGCGGCGACAACGACACCCCTTACTGGCATGACGAGAAAGCCAATCTCGGATTGCTCTCCGCGGCGGCATGGATGGCCGAGCTGGTGACCCTTTGTGATACCTCGACCCGAAAGCAGAACGAGGAAGGCGAACGCAATGCTCGCGCCGACCTGTTCATCGCCGGGGCTGAAGACCGCGCCTACCTTCAGGCGACCCAGCGCTGGCCACGGGTCAACAACCTCAATCTGACCCAGGCCCTGCTGGACATCACCAGCGACGCCAAACGCATCAGTTTTGCCAGCGACCTCAAGCTCGGCTGCCTGTTCGTCGCCCCGCAAAAAGCCCAACACAGCGCCAGCCCCGAAGAGTTGCAAGACATGGTCGACGACCTGCAAAAGGAACACTGCTGCGCAGTGGCCTGGTATTTCCCCTACGCCTACCGCAAGTTGCGCAGCGAAGCGGGCAACTATCACCCAGGCATCGCCGTGCTGTTCAAAGAGGCCCGAGGTTGAGCGGTTGAACCATCGGGTGCGCGCGCTCCTCTATGATTAGGCATGCATTCATAGGGAAGATCAGTAATGCGCAAAACCCAACTCGCTCTCGTCATCACCCTCGCCGGAGGGCTCGCCGCCTGCGGTGAATCCTCCAGCCTGCAAGTTTCTGACGGCACCGGCCCGTCACCGAAACTGCCTGAACCAAACAAAACCCTGATCCCGACGGTGAACATCGCCCCGGCGGTCGGCTGGCCCGCCGGCGGTAAACCGACCGCCGCAGCCGGCACGCAAGTCGCAGCATTCGCCGAAGGCCTCGACCATCCGCGCTGGCTCTACGTGCTGCCCAACGGTGACGTGCTGGTGGCGGAAACCAACGCCCCGCCCAAGCCTGACGACAGCAGCGGCATTCGTGGTTGGGTGATGAAGAAAGTCATGGGCAAGGCCGGCGCTGGTGTGCCGAGCCCGAACCGTATCACCCTGCTGCGCGATGCCGACCACGATGGCGTGGCCGAGACCCGCACGGTGTTTCTGCAAAACCTCAATTCGCCGTTTGGCATGACCCTGGTCGGCAACGATTTGTACGTCGCCGACACCGATCGCCTGCTGCGTTTCCACTACGAAACCGGCACGACCGAGATCAAGACCCAGCCGATCAAAGTCACCGACCTGCCGGGCGGTACGCTGAACCATCACTGGACCAAAAACGTTATCGCCAGCAAGGACGGCAGCAAGCTGTACGTCACCGTCGGCTCGAACAGCAACGTCGGCGAGAATGGTCTGGATAAAGAAGAAGGTCGCGCGGCGATCTGGGAAGTCGATCGCGCCACCGGTAACCACCGGATTTTCGCCTCGGGCATTCGCAACCCCAACGGCCTCGCCTGGGAACCGACCACGGGTGCGCTGTGGACAGCGGTCAATGAGCGTGACGAAATCGGCAGCGACCTGGTGCCGGACTACATCACCTCGGTCAAGGACGGCGGCTTCTATGGCTGGCCCTTCAGTTATTACGGTCAGCACGTGGACGTGCGGGTGAAGCCGCAGAATCTCGATCTGGTGGCCAAGGCCATCGCTCCGGACTATGCCGTAGGCCCGCACACCGCCTCGCTGGGCCTGACCTTCGCCGAAGGCAACAGCCTGCCGGCGCAGTTCAAGGAAGGCGCGTTCATCGGTCAACACGGCTCGTGGAACCGCAAACCGCACAGTGGTTATAAAGTGATTTTCGTACCGTTCGCGGCCGGCAAGCCGAACGGAGCACCGGTGGATGTGCTGACCGGTTTCCTCGACAAGGACGAGAACGCACTTGGCCGCCCGGTAGGCGTGGTGATCGACCAGCAAGGTGGTTTGCTGGTGGCGGATGATGTGGGGAACAAGGTTTGGCGGGTGTCGTCCGCCAAGTAACTTTTGCCTGACCTGAAACAACTGTGAGAGCGAGCCTGCTCGCGAATGCGGAGTGTCAGCCTCCATTGAGTTGACTGATACACCGCTTTCGCGAGCAGGCTCGCTCCCACATTGGAATGGCTGCGATTTTTACTACGGGTTATGCGCCAGATGCTCAGGCTGCAATACCCGCTTGGCACTCAGATACGCTTTCTGCCAGTACGCCTTCGACAGGCTGTCCAGCTTCACTGTGCCGCCGGTTGCCGGCGCATGCACGAAGCGCCCTTCGCCGACGTAAATCCCCGCATGACTGACCTGCGAACCGCCATTGGTGGCGAAGAAGATCAGGTCGCCGGTCTGTAACCCCTCTTTGCCGACATTTGGCGCCTGCATCACGATCATCTCGCGGGTGGAGCGCGGCAAGGAGATGCCGGCGGCATCGCGGTAGACGAAACCGATCAGACCGCTGCAATCGAACCCGGAGTCCGGTGTGTTGCCGCCCCAGCGATAAGGCGTGCCAACCAGGCCCAGCGCGCGAAACAGCACGTCTTCAGCAGCCGGCGAAAAAGCTTGGGAAGGCCCAAACACCACCGGGGCGCGAACCACGGGCGCAGGCGGCGGAGTACGGCTGGCGCAGGCGCTGAGCAGCGCTGCGAAGAAGATCAATGTGAGGCGGGCCGACATCGTCATAAGCAGAACATCCTGATCTGGCTGCGGCTTTCTCTGCCGAATGGACAGAAACAAAACCGCCTGCGCAGCACGCAGGCGGTTTGCCATCAATATAGATACAGGATTCTAGCGGCTACGCGGCAAACTTCAAGTAAGACTTTAACTTCACCTTGTAAAGTCTAGGTCTACTCCCTTGCCGGGAACCGTTTTTGTCGCCACGGACGTAGCGACAACGGGGGGAATCACTTGCGAGCGGTGACCACGGTCGGTGCCATTGCGAGGGCGCGTTTGGCTTCGATGAAGGTCTTGCTCCAGTAGCTGTCACCCAGGCTGTCGATGCGAACACCGCCGCTGCGACGACTGCTGGAGTGGATGAACTGGTTGTCACCCAAGTAGATCCCGGCATGGCTCACACGACCGCGACGACCATTGGTGGCGAAGAACAGCAGATCGCCCGGTTCAAGGTTGCCGCGCGAGACCAGAGGCGCATCCACGTTGATCATTTCACGGGTGGAGCGCGGCAGATTCATGCCGGCTTCTTCGCGAAACAGATAACCGATGAAACCGCTGCAGTCGAAGCCGGCTTCAGAGGTACCGCCGAAACGGTAACGGGTACCGATCAGGGACATGCCGCGTTCCAGGATACTGTCGGCCAGAACCGGGAGCTCGTACGGCTTCTTGTTGAAGTCCGAGAGTTCTTTTTCGGTGTCCAGCTCTTCCTGGTAAATAACGGAAGACTGGGCAGTGGCAGAATTTTTAACCTGTTGAGGCTGCTCTTGAACTGGAGAATGAGCAGCGCAACCGAACAACAGGGTGACGAGTGCGAGAGGCACGAGGGGTGCGAAGCGATTTAGCATGGGCACGACCGTGGCTGAAGTTGTAAAGAAGCCGAGACTATGCCCGCTATCGCCCTCATTTGCAAATTCAATCGATCTTTTTGTGACTTCCCGGTTTCTCGTTTACATCTAAGCGCTTAAGCCCATTTGACTCGATACGCGGTCTGCACACGTTGCGGAAAAGCGGATTTTCTGGCGCCTGAAATATGTCGAAACGCGGTCAAAGCCGCGTATTTCAAGGGCTGGCTACCAGCCGAGGGTTTCTTTCAGGAACGGAATGGTCAGCTTGCGTTGCGCCTGCAACGAGGCCTGATCCAGCTGTTCGAGCAGGTCGAACAATGCACTCATGCTGCGGGTGCCGCGAGTCAGAATAAAGTGTCCGACTTCATCGGTCAGGTGCAGACCGCGACGCGACGCGCGCAATTGCAGGGCACGCAATTTGTCTTCATCGGAGAGCGGACGCATCTGGAAGATCAGCGCCAGAGTCAGGCGCGATTTAAGGTCAGCCAGCTTCACCGGCAGTTCGCGCGGCGAGGTTGAAGCGGCAATCAGCAAACGTCGACCGCTGTCACGCAGGCGGTTGAACAGATGAAACATCGCCTCTTCCCAGTCCGGCTTGCCGGCAATCACCTGCAAGTCATCCAGGCAGACCAGTTCGTACTGCTCAAGGTTGTCGAGGATTTCGATACCACGATCCATCAGCTCGGCCAGCGGCAGATACACCGCCGGTTCACCCATCTGCTCGAAACGCAGACACGCCGCCTGCAACAGATGCGTACGCCCTACCCCATGCTTGCCCCACAGGTAGATCAGACTTTCGGTCCAGCCGGCGTCGGCTTCGCATAGGCGCTCGACATAGCCGAGTGCAGCGGCATTGGCGCCTGGGTAGTAGTTGATGAAGGTGGCGTCGTCACGCAGACGCACACCTAGGGGCAGCTGAATCGGTTTCATGCTGACTGAACAGTTCTCAAGGAACCGTTAGTGGCCTCTGTGTAAAGTTTGCGAAGTTTATACTCGTGAAGCTGAGCGCACAATGCGACAGACTCCAAGCAAAATCAAAGGTTTGCGTTAACACGCTGGTTTTATGACAGTTTCTCTGACGCGGTATCGAAACACCCCGCCGCAAAACACGGGCCAACCCGGCACAATGCCGGGCCGCCCGTGATCGGATTACAACTCAGGCTCATCTGCCCCGCTGTAGATATCCGAGTCCTTGTACAAATCGTGCACGTGACGCACCAGCACCATGATCACCGCCGCCACCGGCAATGCCAGCAGCACACCGGTAAAGCCGAATAGCTCGCCACCCGCCAGGATCGCGAAAATCACCGCCACCGGATGCAGGCCGATCCGGTCGCCCACCAGCAACGGCGTCAGCACCATGCCTTCCAGCGCCTGCCCGACCATGAATACCGCGACGATGCCGATCATCGGGTACAGGTCGCCACCGAACTGGAACAGCCCGGCAATCAGCGCAGCGCCAATACCGATCACAAAGCCCATGTACGGCACGATGGCCGCCAGACCTGCAATCAGGCCGATCAACAGCCCCAGTTCCAGACCAACAATCATCAGGCCCGCTGCGTAGATCACGCCCAGCGCCAGCATGACCAGCAACTGCCCGCGTACGAACGCGCCGAGCACCTCGTGGCACTCACCGGCGAGCGAGACGATGGTTGCTTCACGATCACGCGGCAGCAGGCTGCGGATCTTGGCCATCATCACGTCCCAGTCGCGCAGCAGGTAGAAACTCACCACCGGGATCAACACCAGATTCGCCAGCCAGCCGATCAGCGCCAGACTCGAGGCCGTCGCCTGACTCAGCACCACACCGACGATGTCAGTGGTCT
This sequence comes from Pseudomonas sp. B21-051, assembly GCF_024748795.1. Classification (NCBI taxonomy): domain Bacteria; kingdom Pseudomonadati; phylum Pseudomonadota; class Gammaproteobacteria; order Pseudomonadales; family Pseudomonadaceae; genus Pseudomonas; species Pseudomonas sp. B21-051. The sequence continues at coordinate 1,796,896 of NZ_CP087166.1, read as the reverse complement.
GCCCCATGTGTTCGCTGATCGCCGCCTTGACCTTGTCGAACTTCCAGAAACCGTCCGACAGCCCCAGCTTCGATTGCGCCCACGGCAGCGCCGTGTGCTGCAGCCAGTCGAGCATCTGCGGCGCCAACTCATACAAACGCACCAACTGCTTGGCGAGCATCGGCACCAGCACCAACAGCAACGTGGTAACGATCAGGGTGAACAGGGCGAACACCGCGATCACACCCCAGGTTCGCGACAAACCGAGTTTCTCCAACCGATCCACCAGCGGATCGAACAGATACGCCAGCAGCAACGCCACCAGAAACGGCGTGAGGATCGGATGCAGCAACCAGACAAATGCGCAAAGCAGGACTACCCCACCGAGCCAGAACCAACGCCGCGTATCGGCCATGTACCACTCCTACTGCTTCTATATAAGGAAAGACTTACCAGCGAAACCGCAACGAAGGTGCTACCGGTGCAGGCGCTGGAGCCGCAACAGGTGTCGCACCTGCGACGGCTAGCTGCGGTGCTGCTGGCGTCGGCGCTTCGGCCGGCAACTCCTGCAACTTCGCCAGCGACAATTGCGCGCGCAACTGATCGGCACTGCCGTTGACCCGATACACGATACGATCACCATCGACACTTTGCAGACGCACACCGAACGGTTCGAGTAACCGCAGCAGCGTGGCGTAATGCTCAAGATTCATGCCCTGTACTTCCAGAGTCTGTTGGCCCGAAACGCCAGGCTTGGCGACAAAGCGCGGCGCCAGACGCTCAGCCACCGCCAGCATCACAGCATCGGCCACGGCAGCCTGATCGGCGCCCTGCACACTGCCGGCTTCTTTCTGATCACCCAGCCACAGATGCCACTTGGCCTGCCACTGCCCGCCCTCTTCGTGCGCATGCACCGCCAGCAAGGCATCCGCGCCGTAACGCTCCGAAGCGCCGCGCAATGGTGCGGGATCGGTGCCATCCAGCACTGGCGCGGTGGCCACCAGTTGCTCACTCAGATCCGCCAGCGGCAGACGCAGCGGCAAGCCGCGATGCTGAGCCGCAGAACGCAGCGGTGCAGCCGCTGCCTGACCGTCGCCGACCAGGCTCGAACCTTCAGTCGAATCGTTCAGCCACCAGCTCAGAATCGACGGCCGACTCGCCCCCCACAATGACAGCCCGGCGCGGCGCAGCGCTTGCTCGGTGGTGGCCGGATCGAAATCGACCTTGAGTACCTCCGGCGGCCCGGCATCGAACCCGAACTGACTGATGATCTGCTGCGGATCCTTGCGAATCGCCGCCAGCCCCGGATTCTGCGGAGCCTTGGGGTCGCCGGTCAGGCGCAACACCAGCGTATCCAGTGCCGCCTGAGTGGCGCGATCACGCTCTTCCGGCGCCTGGCTGCTGACCGGCTGACGCACTTGATAGAGACCCTTGAGGTTTTCGGCATGACTCGCCAGGCTGACCAACGACAAACAACCCACAACCAACAATTTACAAAAACGCATGGAAAATTCCCGTCGACAGGAGCGGCTGGAACAGGCCGCGTGAACCGGTTAAGCAAGGCTGTGACAATCTGCCATCGCAAAACATTCACACGCTAGCGGTAAGTTTTTGCACAGTGATAACGATAGACGGTTAATCGGCACACCTTATACAGGCAGCCACCCGGCACAATTGCAAAAAATTTCAGTCGATTATGCCCCTGCCCGTCGGCGCGAGGATGGCCGCTGCCCCTCAAGCCTGATAAAATCGCGCGCCTTCGCAGACCGGCAACAGCCGGGCACCCCGAAATTCGCGTAAGGCCATCGCCCTCTCGATTTCGATGTTCCCGCTGAACTCGGTCGTTACCCCTGAATCCCCTCCCCTAAAGGCCTGGATCATGAGCAAGCAACCCTCCCTGAGCTACAAGGACGCCGGTGTAGACATCGACGCCGGTGAAGCATTGGTCGAACGCATCAAGAGCGTCGCCAAGCGCACTGCGCGCCCGGAAGTCATGGGCGGCCTGGGCGGTTTCGGCGCCCTCTGCGAGATCCCGGCCGGTTACAAACAGCCGGTGCTGGTTTCCGGTACTGATGGCGTCGGCACCAAGCTGCGCCTGGCGCTGAACCTGAACAAGCACGACAGCATCGGCCAGGACCTGGTCGCCATGTGCGTCAACGATCTGGTGGTATGCGGTGCAGAACCGCTGTTCTTCCTCGACTACTACGCCACCGGCAAGCTGAACGTCGACGTAGCTGCCACCGTGGTCACCGGTATCGGTGCAGGCTGCGAACTGGCTGGCTGCTCCCTGGTCGGCGGCGAAACCGCTGAAATGCCTGGCATGTACGAAGGCGAAGACTACGATCTGGCCGGCTTCTGCGTCGGCGTGGTGGAAAAAGCCGAAATCATCGACGGCTCGAAAGTCGCCACCGGTGACGCGCTGATCGCTCTGCCATCGTCCGGCCCGCACTCCAACGGCTACTCGCTGATCCGCAAGATCATCGACGTGTCTGGTGCCGACATTGAAACCGTTCAGCTCGACGGCAAGCCACTGACCGACCTGCTGATGGCCCCGACCCGCATCTACGTGAAGCCGCTGCTCAAGCTGATCAAAGACACCGGCGCCGTCAAAGCCATGGCCCACATCACCGGTGGCGGCCTGCTGGACAACATCCCGCGCGTTCTGCCAAAAGGCGCTCAGGCCGTGGTTGACGTGGCCAGCTGGACTCGCCCGGCAGTCTTCGACTGGCTGCAAGAGAAAGGCAACGTCGACGAGACCGAAATGCACCGCGTACTGAACTGCGGCGTGGGCATGGTGATCTGCGTGGCTCAGGAGCACGTTGAAGTGGCCCTGAACACCCTGCGTGATGCCGGCGAGCAGCCTTGGGTCATCGGCCAGATCGCTGCCGCTGCCGAAGGCGCTGCTCAAGTCGAGCTGAAAAACCTCAAGGCTCACTGATGTCCCAGACCTGTGATGTCGTGGTGCTGTTGTCCGGCACCGGCAGTAACTTGCAGGCTCTGATCGACAGCACGCGGACCGGCGACAGTCCGGTCCGCATCGCTGCGGTGATTTCCAACCGCACCGACGCCTATGGCCTGCAACGCGCCAGTGACGCGGGTATCGCCACCCGCTCGCTGGATCACAAGGCTTTCGAAGGTCGCGAGGCCTTCGATGCTGCCCTGATCGAACTGATCGACGAATTCAAACCGAAACTCGTGGTACTGGCCGGCTTCATGCGCATTCTCAGCGCTGATTTCGTGCGCCACTATCAGGGTCGTCTGCTCAATATCCACCCGTCGCTGCTGCCCAAATACAAAGGGTTACACACTCATCAGCGCGCGCTCGAGGCCGGCGATGCGGAACACGGCTGCTCCGTGCACTTCGTCACCGAGGAACTCGATGGTGGACCACTGGTCGTACAGGCAGTAATACCGGTAGAGTTGCACGACACGCCGCAGACACTTGCGCAGCGAGTGCATGTCCAGGAACACCTGATCTACCCGATGGCTGTACGCTGGTTTGCCGAAGGCCGACTGGCACTCGGTGAGCAAGGTGCTTTACTGGATGGCCAGTTACTCGCGGCCAGCGGCCACTTGATTCGACACTAGGAGATTTTATGCGTCGCGCCCTGCTCTTCGCTTGCGCTCTGCTCGCCCTGCCTTTCGCGCAGGCGGCAGACCTTCAACCGTTCTCCGCCAGCTATACCGCCGACTGGAAGCAGCTGCCCATGAGCGGCACCGCCGAACGCAGCCTGACCAAGGAAGCCAACGGCGTCTGGAAACTCAGCTTCAAGGCGTCGATGATGATCGCCAGCCTGACCGAAGAAAGCACCCTGACGCTGGACAAGGATACACTGCTGCCGCAGTCCTACCACTTCGAACGTGGTGGTCTGGGCAAAGCGAAAAAGGCTGATCTGGACTTCGACTGGAACAGCAAAATGGTCACCGGCACCGACCGTGGCGACGCGGTGAAGATCCCGCTGAACCGTGGCATGGTCGACAAGTCGACCTACCAACTGGCCCTGCAGCATGACGTGGCCGCCGGCAAGAAGACCATGAGCTATCAGGTGGTCGACGACGGTGAAGTCGACACCTATGACTTCCGTGTACTGGGTGCAGAGAAAGTCGACACCAAGGCCGGCAAGATCGATGCAATCAAGGTCGAGCGCGTGCGCGACCCGACACAAAGCAAGCGCATCACGGTGCTGTGGTTCGCCAAGGACTGGGATTACCTGCTGGTGCGCCTGCAACAGGTTGAAACCGACGGCAAGGAGTACAACATCATGCTCCAGGACGGCACGGTCAACGGCAAGGCTGTCAAAGGCAGCTGATCCGCCGCTACACCGAAAAGCCCCGCAATTGCGGGGCTTTTTTATGCCTGCGGTTTTCGCGACGACACATATCCCCTGTGGGGAGCGAGCCTGCTCGCGAAGGCGTCAGTTCAGCCGACTTGTATATGGCTGATACACCGCTTTCGCGAGCAGGCTCGCTCCCACAGGGTTCAGCTCGATCATCAAGGGTCAGCTCAGACCGAAAATTTGGCCACCATATTGTTCAAATCCACCGCCAGCCGCGACAACTCCTGGCTTGCCGCACTGGTCTGATTTGCCCCCGCCGACGTCTGCATCGCCAGATCGCGGATGTTCATCAGATTGCGGTCCACCTCCCGCGCCACCGCCGCCTGCTCCTCCGAGGCGCTGGCGATCACCAGGTTACGCTCGTTGATCAAGGTGAACGCCGAGGCAATTTCCTCCAGCGCCACGCCCGCAGCCTTGGCCAGTTCCAGAGTCGAATTGGCGCGGACGCTGCTCTGTTGCATCGAACTGACCGCCGAATCGGTGCCCTGCTGGATGCCACCGATCATCTGCTCGATTTCCTGGGTCGATTGCTGGGTGCGATGCGCCAGCGCCCGCACCTCATCGGCCACCACCGCGAAGCCACGCCCGGCATCCCCGGCCCGCGCCGCTTCGATCGCTGCGTTCAGTGCCAGCAGATTGGTCTGCTCGGCAATCGAGCGGATCACGTCGAGCACTTTGCTGATGCCATGAACCTTCTGCGCCAGATCCTCGACCTGCGTTGCATTGGACGTGACATCGTCAGCCAGGAATTGAATTGAAGTCACTGTCTGGTTGACCTGCTCGCGACCATGCTGGGCAATCCGGTCAGACTCGCGCGACGCCTCGGAAGTCGCCACGGCGTTGCTCGCCACCTCTTCCACGGCAGCGGTCATCTGATTGACTGCGGTGGCCGCTTGCTCGATCTCCAGACTTTGCTGGTGCAGCCCGCGCGTGGCGTCCTCGGTGACGCAACTCAGTTCCTCCGAGGCCGACGCCAACTGGCTGGACGACTCGGAAATCTGCCGGATGGTGTCGCGCAGGTTGTGCTGCATGCTTTTCAGCGCCTGCAGCAGCCGCGCCGGTTCGTCCTTGCCGGAGATACTGATATCGCCCGTCAGGTCACCGCCGGCCACCACTTCCGCCACGCCGAGTGATTGCGCCAGCGGCAGGACGATGCTGCGGGTCAGCAGCAGCGCCAGACCGATGGTGATCAGCGCGGTGATGCCAATCATCACCCCGACCCACACCCGCGAATTGATGAAGACCAGGCGCGCGGCTTCGGTGGCAAGGTTGGCGTTGTGCTTGTTCAGCTCGACCAACTCCTTCAGGGTGGCCGCCATGTCGTCGGCCAACGGGCTCATTTCACCGTTGAGAATCGCCGCCGCCTCCTCCACCCGATTCTGTGCGGACAACTGCATGACCTGCGCCTGAAACTCCAGGTACTTGTGCTCGGCAACCTTGAAGCGGTCGAACAACTTGCGCTCTTCGGGCAGCACGATCAACACGTCATAGCGTTGTTGGGCTTCGCTCAACACACCGCGCAGGTCATTGAGCTTGGCGACATTCTGCGCCAGCGTCTGCGGGTCACGATTAAGCAGCAGGCGCATGGTCAGCGCACGCAGGCGCAACATGTCCTGACTCATCTCGCCGACCGCCATCACGCTCGGCAGCCAGTTGTTGTCGACCTCATCGGACTGGGCGCGCATGTTCGCCATTTGCAGCAGGGCGAACGCCCCCAGGGCAAACACCATCAGCGCCAACACACCAAAACCCAGGCCGGCTCGCGGCGCGATATTGAGACTACGGATGCTCATGACTCTGGTTCCTTCCAAAAGCGCTGCATCAACCCTGCAGCTGGTTGCTTTAGAAGGTATCGGCCCGGCGAAAATTTGCGTAAGACCAAAAGGTGATATCAAAAGGCCTTGATACTTCGAACCCTCGGCATTAACGATTCAGCGCGGTTTCCCGGACTTTGCTGCTGTTCGGGGCAATATCGCCAGGAAGTTATCCCGGGCGACTTTGCGCGCGACGTCTTCGGGCAATGCATCAAGAAACGGCGTGAAACTGCGCATTTCCTCACCGAGCTTGTTGAATCGGCCTACAACATCCGAACCCAGCATGAAGCGCTCAGGGTATTTCTCGACCAATGCCAGCCATTCCGCACGCGGCTTGCCCTGCTCGTCCAGCAGATACGGCGTGAGCATGCTCCACGACAGATCAATGAACAGGTTCGGATAAGCCTCAAGCATCCGGCTCACCGTCGGCAGGAGGAATTTCAGTTGCGTCTGGTGCCGATGGATTTCCGCGCTGGTGCCGGCGTGCGCCCAGATGAACCGCGTGTGCGGGTGATTACGCAGGGGTTCTTCGATTTCCTTCAGGTACAGCGGATTCTTCTCACGCTTGGAGGTGATATTGGAATGCAGCATCACCGGCAGATCGTTTTCGGCGGCCAGGTGATAGATGCGGGTCATCGCTTCGTTATTGGCTCGTGGCGTGTCGCCGGCAGTCAGCGCGGTCAGATCATCATGGCGGGTGAACACTTCGCCAATGCCCTGCCACAGCCCCGGATACAGGTCGAGCATGCGTTGAATATGCGCGGCGGAGTTCTTGTCATTGGGGTTAAAGCCCGAGAGGAACGGATGGAAGTGCTGACGCTGCTCCGCAGTCAGCTTTTGTACGGCATCGGCAACGATCACGTCGGTGGCGCTGTACCAATAGGCATCGGCGTCATCGCCGGCGTAATAGCGCGGACGCTTGGGTTCGTCCTCATGCCATTTCTTCGCCACGGGAATCCCGGAAATCATCACATGATCGATGGAATTGTCTTGCATGGCCGTGAGCAATTTCGCCATGCCGGCGGTTTCCTGGAAAAAATCCACGTAGTGCAAGTGCGCATCGCTGTAGGTGTAATCGCGGGCGCTGGCGCTACCGGCAAATGCCAGCAGGCAGGCAAGGCTCAAACGAAACAAGGACACAAGTAATCTCCGGCAGGTAGGCATAGCCTAGACCCTGAGCCGATCACAAGGGTTCATCCTGCAGGAAAGTGGAACGCGCCTCCGTAGGAATGCTCTATAACTGCAAGGTCTTTTTTGATCGCACGACTTTTTCCTACTGCCAGTGAGGTTGCCATGACTGTTACCGTCAATACCGTCTCCGCCGAAGGTTTTCGTCACACCGTACAGATCGATGACCACGAATTGTTTGCCGACGTGCCGAAGTCTGCCGGCGGCGAAGGCTCGGCCCCCGAGCCACACGACTACTTCGACGCCGCGCTTGGTGCCTGCAAGGCACTGACCCTGAAGATGTACGCGAAAAAGAAAGACATCCCGCTGACCGGCGTGGGTGTCGAGGTCAAACGCGACAACAGCGAAGAGCAGAAAGGCAAATACGCCCTGCACGTGACGCTTACCCTCAAGGGCGTCCTCACCGATTCCCAGCGTGAAGAACTGCTGCGCGTCGCCGATCGCTGCCCGATCCACAAACTGATGACCACCACCGACGTCAGCATCGAAACCCACGCCCCACAAGGCTTCGACAGCCAGTAATCACCCTCTTGCCAGCGGCGGGTTATGCTTCTGGCATCACCCGCTCAGCCTGGAATGCACCATGGATACGCAACCACTGATCATCCGCCCGCGTGCCGAAGACGTCGAAGGCCAGCCGATCCTGCGCCCGCTGCCGTCAGCCAAATGCCGCAGCGTCGGGCCTTTCGTGTTTTTCGACCATATGCTCGAAACGGTTTATCCGACGGGCAAAGGCATGAACATCCGACAGCATCCGCACATTGGTCTGTCGACACTGACCTACCTGTTCGAAGGGCAAATCCAGCACAAGGACAGCCTCGGCTCCGATCAAGTGGTCAGTGCTGGCGATGTCAGCTGGATGACCGCCGGCAGTGCGATTGCCCACGTCGAGCGCACGCCCGAGCCGTTGTGGGAACAAAGCTTCACCATGCACGGTTTGCAGATCTGGCTCGCTTCGCCCAAGGATCATGAGCAAGGCCCGGGACATTACAGCCATCACCCGGCGGCAACCTTGCCGGTCAGCGATAACCTTGGTGTGCAGATCCGGATGATCGCCGGGTCAGGCTTTTGCCTGGAATCACCGGTGCCGGTGCTTTCTCCTACGCTATACGCCGAAGTGAAGATGCAGACCGCGACCACTTTGCTGATCCCGACCGAGCACGCGGAACGCGCGATTTATTTGCTGAGTGGCGATGCGCAGTTGAATGGCGAGCCCCTTGAGCCCCATGCGCTGGCGGTGTTGCCGGCCGGAGAAGAGATGAGCCTGTTTGCCGAGAGCGATGTACACGCGGTGGTGTTTGGCGGCGCAGCGCTGGACGGGCCACGGCGGATCAACTGGAACTTTGTCGCAAGCGATCCGGCGGCGATCGATGAGGCGCGGCGCAAGTGGGCGGCCGGGGAGTGGCCGACGGTGCCGGGGGAAATCGAGCGGATTGAATTGCCGGCGGGCCGGTAAAGCAAAAGATCGCAGCCTGCGGCAGCTCCTACCTGCGATCGATGTAGGAGCTGCCGCAGGCTGCGATCTTTTGATTTTGAAACAATCAGCCTTTGAACACTTCTTCCAGCAAGTCATGCATCGACTTGAACGCACGCTTGGCGGTCTTCGCGTCGTACATCATCTTGCCCGGCACATTGGCATGCGGATCGGTGAACGAGTGCACCGCACCGCCGTAGCTGAGCAACTGCCAATCGACCTTCGCCGCGTTCATTTCATCTTCGAACGCCGGCAATTGCTCTTTCGGCACCAACGGGTCGGAGGCACCGTGCAGTACCAGCACCGAGCCCTTGATGTTCTTTGCATCCGCCGGGTTCGGCGAGTCGAGCGTGCCGTGGAACGACACCGCCGCCTTCACCGGTGCACCGGTTCGCGCCAGGTCCAGTGCACAGCAACCACCGAAGCAGAACCCGAACACCGCCAGCTTCGAGGTATCGACCGCTGCCTCGCCCTGCTTCTGCAACTGCTCGAACGCTGCCTGCATACGCTTGCGCAACAGAGCACGGTCATTCTTCAGCGGCATCATCGCCGCGCCGGCCTCGTCAGCGTTCTGCGGACGCACAGCCTGGCCGTAAACGTCAGCAATCAACACCACGTAGCCCTTGGCCGCGACCGACTTGGCGATTTCTTCCGCGCCGGCGCTGACGCCCATCCAGTTCGGCGCCATCAACAGGCCCGGGCGTGCGCCCTTGTGCTCAGCATCGAATGCCAGACGACCTTCATAAGGCTGGCCATCCAGCTGATAGACCACGGAACGTACAGTGACTTGGCTCATTTCTGACTCCTGATTAGTTAAACACCAGAATGAAAAAACCCGCCGAAGCGGGTTTTTCTACATCGTGATTAGGCTGACAGCTCAACCAGCAGCTTGTTCAGACGGGTCACATAAGCGGCCGGGTCTTTCAAGCTTTCGCCAGCCGCCAAAGCAGCCTGATCGAAGAGGATGTGCGACAAGTCGCCAAAACGCCCTTCGTTCTGCTCGCCGTCGAGTTTCTCGATCAGCGGGTGGCTCGGGTTGAATTCGAAAATCGGCTTCGACTCCGGCACTTTCTGCCCGCTGGCTTCGAGGATCTGGCGCATTTGCAGGCCCAGGTCCTGTTCGCCGATGGCCAGAATGGCTGGCGAGTCGGTCAGACGATGGGAAACCCGGACTTCCGCCACGAAATCGCCCAGCGCGGTTTTCAGGCGCTCGACCAAACCTTCTTTGGACTTGGCGACTTCTTCTGCGGCTTTCTTGTCCTCTTCCGAGTCCAGGTTGCCCAGATCAAGATCACCGCGTGCCACGTCGACAAAGGTCTTGCCGTCGAATTCGCTGAGGTAGCTCATCAGCCACTCGTCGATGCGATCGGTCAGCAGCAGCACTTCGATGCCTTTCTTGCGGAAGACTTCCAGGTGCGGGCTGTTCTTGACCTGCGCGTAGGTTTCGCCGGTGAGGTAGTAGATCTTGTCCTGACCTTCCTTGGCGCGCGCCAGGTAGTCAGCCAGACCGACAACTTGCTCGCCGTCGTCGCCTTGAGTCGATGCGAAACGCAGCAGACCGGCAATTTTTTCCTTGTTGGCGAAATCTTCTGCCGGGCCTTCTTTCATGACCTGACCGAAGTTTTTCCAGAAGCCCTTGTATTGCTCAGGCTCGTTTTTCGCCAGTTTTTCCAGCATGTCCAGCACGCGCTTGGTCAGCGCCGACTTCATCGAGTCGATGATCGGGTCTTTCTGCAGGATTTCCCGCGACACGTTCAGCGACAGGTCGTTGGAATCGACCACGCCCTTGATGAAGCGCAGGTACAGCGGCAGGAACGACTCGGCCTGATCCATCACGAACACGCGTTGCACGTACAGCTTCAGGCCTTTCGGCGCTTCACGCTGGTACAGGTCGAACGGCGCGCGGGCCGGCACGTACAGCAGCGAGCTGTACTCGAGTTTGCCTTCGACTTTATTGTGGCTCCAGGCCAGGGGGTTTTCGAAGTCGTGAGCGATGTGCTTGTAGAACTCCTGGTATTCCTCGTCCTTCACTTCAGTGCGCGGACGGGTCCACAGGGCGCTGGCGCGGTTGACGGTTTCCCATTCAACGGCAGGCTTCTCTTCGCCTTCAGCGGCAGTGACTTCTTTCGGCAACTCGATCGGCAGCGCGATGTGGTCGGAGTATTTCTTGATGATGTTGCGCAGACGCCAGCCGTCGGCGAATTCGTCTTCAGCGGATTTCAGGTGCAGGACGATGCGGGTGCCGCGTTCTGGCTTGTCGATGGTGGCGACTTCGAATTCGCCCTCGCCTTTCGACGACCAGTGCACGCCTTCGCTGGCAGGAGTGCCGGCGCGACGGGAATACACATCAACCTGGTCGGCAACGATGAACGCCGAGTAGAAGCCGACACCGAATTGGCCGATCAGGTGCGAATCTTTCTTCTGATCGCCCGAGAGATTCTTCATGAAATCGGCGGTGCCCGACTTGGCGATGGTCCCCAGGTGGGTGATCACATCGTCACGGTTCATGCCGATACCGTTGTCTTCGAGGGTGACGGTCTTGGCGTCCTTGTCGAAGCTCACACGGATTTTCAGTTCAGCGCCACCTTCGAGCAACTCAGGCTTGGCCAGGGCTTCGAAGCGCAGCTTGTCGACAGCGTCAGAGGCGTTCGAGATCAATTCGCGAAGGAAGATTTCCTTGTTGGAATACAGCGAATGGATCATGAGGTGCAGCAGCTGCTTTACCTCGGTCTGGAAGCCCAGGGTTTCCTTTTGAGTTTCCACACTCATGGTCATCAAACTCCAATCAGATGGCAGTGGCCGCGACCCAAAGGGTCGGCGGCGGGTTGTTCACTGAGTTGGGGGCGGCGTTCAGGATTTCAAGGGCTCATCAATTTTGAAATGTGCACGGGCGGTGGCAATCGGTTCGCTCTCGGTGCTTTGCCAGGCCGTGATGGCGACGTTGGCCACGCGCCGGCCCTGACGACAGACCTGACATTTGGCCCAAGTGTCGCGAAACTGCCCGGCGCGCAGGTAATCCAGAGAAAAGTCGATGATCTTCGGCACCCCGGGCGAACCGGTGAAGATCAGCAAATGCAACGCGGCTGCCAGCTCCATGAACCCGGCAATCACCCCGCCATGGATCGCCGGCAATAAAGGGTTACCAATGTTGTCCTTGTTCGCCGGCAGCTTGAACAGCAATTCATCGCCGACCCGGGAACATTCGACGCCGATCAGCCCGGCGTAAGGAATTATCCGCAACAACGGCGCGTAATCGCCCTGAGCGTGAGCCTGCAGCAGCTGTTGCTTCCAGTCATCGCTCATCGATTCTCTCCTTTGACCTTGCCGCCAAATCCCTGGGTGCCTTTCAGGTTTTTGCCCATGCGCATGAAAGTGCCGACGACATGGGCGATCGGCTGATTCGGGTCATCCTGATAAGCAAAGCCGCGAGCGAAGATCACATCGGTGGTGACCCGGTAACACTGGGCAAAGCCATAGACGTCCTTGGTCGGCTCGGCGGCGTGCATGTAGTCGATACGCAGGTCCAGGGTCGGGCAGACTTCGAACTCCGCCAGCACGCACAATGTGGACATGCCGCACGCGGTGTCCATCAGCGAGGTAATGGCACCGCCGTGAATAACCCCGGTCTGTGGATTGCCGACGATTTGCGCGCTGTATGGCAACCTCACCGTCAGCCCTTCGCTGCTGGCGCTGTGTACCGTCAAACCGAGCACCTGACAATGGCGCAGGGCCGAAAGAAATCGCGTCGCGCGCTCAAAAACGGGGTTTTCAGCCATTTGATAATTACTCTCGTCAGAGCCTTGTGCCAGTAGTAAGCAATACGGCAAAAGTTCCACTAAAAAACAAACTTATATATCTGAACGAAATGAGGAACTTAACCTTTGGCGCTGCGCTCTTAAGGCCAGTAGTTATTTTCCATAAGGAGAAACACCCCATGCGTAAGACTTTAGCTATTGCCTTGATGTTGACCGCTTCCCTCGGTCTCGCTGCCTGCGATAAAAAATCCGAGGACAAAGCTCAAGATGCCAACCAACATGCTGAGCAAGCTCAGCAAGACATGAACAAAGCTCAGGATAAAGTGAACGACGCAGCAAAAGAAAACGCCGAAGCTGCCAAAGCTCAGGCTGAATCGAATCAAGCTGCTCAGGAAGAAGCTGCCAAGAAGCAATAATTGCGACTTGATGCAGAAAAAGAAAACCCGCCAAGTGCGGGTTTTCTTTTGTCTGTGATTTTTTGTCAGTCTTGGCTTAGAGGCTTTCTTAGAGCAATACGGTTCTAAAAGTCGGACTAATCATCAGCAACAAACTGCAGATCAGGCCGATCAGCCACACCAGGCTGCGCAAGGATGGTTTATCCGCCAGGTACAACCACACGTAAAGAATTCGCGCGATCACAAAGATGATTGCCAGCGCATCGATCAACCAGCCTTGGGTTTGCGTGGTGTGCGCCATCAGCACACCCACGGCGAACAGGATGAACGCTTCGATGCAGTTCTGGTGCGCCGCCAGCGCCCGCGCGCCATAGCCAGTGAGTTGCGCCTGCTGTTGGCGCGGCAGGTGGTTGTTGTAACCGCCCTGCTCTTTCATGGCTTTACCCACCGGCATCCGCGCGATGTAAATCAACAGTGCACTGATAAACACACACCAGAACGGAATACTCATCAAGCAGCCTCTTTATTGGTTTCGGGCAATGGTGCCTCTGTAGGGGTATAGACCATCACATCCAGCACGTCGGAATGAAACTCGCGGCGGTACAACACGATGACCACCCCGGCACTCATCAACATGAACAGCCACGGGCTGACAAACCACGCCAGCATGCTCATGCCGAAGTAATAAGAGCGCAGACCGAAGTTGAACTGGTTGGCCGCCATCGAAATCACCCGCGCCGCCCGCAGTGCGAACGCCTTGCGCTCCTGCTCCGAGACCTGACGCTCACCGATCATCGGCGCGGAACCGACCAGCACCGCAGCAAAGTTGTACTGACGCATGCACCAACTGAAGGTGAAGAACGCATAGACGAACACCAGCGCCAGACACAGCAACTTGATCTCCGACATGCCCTGCGATGCCTGCTGCACCATCGGGATGTCCGCCAGCAACGACACGGCGCGCTCGGATGCACCGAGCACGGTGAGGATGCCGGCGAGGATGATCAGCGTGCTGGAGGCGAAGAACGAGGCGTTGCGCTCCAGATTGCCGATCACGCTGGCGTCGGCGATACGGTTGTCACGCAGCAGCATGCGGCGCATCCAGTCTTCGCGATACAGGTGCAGCACGCTGGCGAGGCACGCGGTGTCGCGGGCCTTCCACGACGCATAGCGGGTGTAGCCGCCCCAGCAGATGACAAACCAGAGCGCGGCCAGCAGGTGGATCAGATTGGCTTGGATGAACGACATGCAATTCCCTGTGGAGTATGGATGCTACCTGTGGGAGCGAGCCTGCTCGCGAAAGCGGTGTATCACACAACATTGATGGCGGCTGACACAACGCTTTCGCGAGCAGGCTCGCTCCCACATTAAGACTTCGGCAGTGCTTCGACGTTAGCTCGCGGAAAAAGACACTGCCAGACGCCCATAAAAAATGCCCCGTATCGATTGATACGGGGCATTTCTGTTTAAGCGCTGAAGACCCGCTTGTGGCGGGTCAGACAACGTCAGGCAACGGCTTCGCTGCGCTTGCCCAGCAGGCGATCGCAGACCACGGCGACCACCAGAGTCATCACGCATGGCACCAGCCACGCCAGGCCCTGCTCGCTCAGCGGCAGGTGCGACAGCTGCGACGGCATCCAGTCAGCCAGACCGGCGCCCTTGAGCGCGTCGATGGTGCCGAACAGGAACGACACCAGCATCACCGGGCCGAGGATCCGCCCGTGTTCATGCCAGAAGTCTTTGCAGAAGCTCAGAGCCACCAAGACGATGCACGGCGGGTAGATCGCGGTCAGCACCGGGATCGAGAACGCGATCAGCTTGGTCAGGCCCAGGTTGGACACCAGCAGCGAGAACGCGGCGAGGATGATCACCAGGGTCTTGTAGGACAGTGGCAGCACGCGGCTGAAGTATTCGGCGCAGGCGCAGGTCAGACCCACCGCCGTCACCAGACACGCCAGCGAGATCAGCACCGCGAGGAAACCGCTGCCCAGCGAACCGAAGGTGTGTTGCACGTAAGCGTGCAGCACCGCCGCGCCGTTGGTGGCGCCGACCGCAACTTCGTGGCTGCCGGAACCGAGGCGGAACAGGCTGATGTACACCAGCGCCAGACCGACACCGGCGATGAGACCGGCAATGATCGCGTAACGGGTGATCAGCGCAGGCGACTCGACGCCACGGGAGCGGATCGCGTTGACGATGACGATACCGAACACCAGCGCGCCGAGGGTATCCATGGTCAGGTAACCATTGATGAAGCCCTGGGAGAACGGTGCCGCGACGTATTCCGGCGTGGCCTGACCGATATCACCGGCCGGCAGGGCGAACGCGGCGATGCCGAGTACCGCCAGGGCGATGATTTTCAGCGGCGCGAGGAAACGCCCCACGGTATCGAGCAGACGGCCCGGATACAGCGAGATGAAGAACACCAGCAGGAAGTACACCGAGCTGTAGAGGAACAGCGCCAGAGGGCTTTCGCCGGTCAGCGGCGCCAGACCCACTTCGAACGACACGGTCGCGGTCCGCGGGGTGGCGAACAGCGGGCCGACCGCCAGGTAGCATGCCGCGGCGAGCACACCACCGGCGATCTTGCCGATCGGGCTGCTCAGCGCATCCATCGCACCACCGACCTTGGCCAGGGCGACGACGGTGACCACCGGCAGACCGACCGCCGTGATCAGAAAGCCCAGCGCCGCCATCCAGACGTTAGGTCCGGACTGCAGGCCGACGATAGGCGGGAAAATGATGTTGCCGGCCCCGACGAACAGGGCAAATGTCATAAAGCCCAGTGCCAGGATGTCCTGACCTTTCAAAACTTTCATTAAGGAAATACCACACTACTGAATCGGAATTTAGAGGGGGATTTCCCTGTGGGGTTAGGGAAATGCTGTCAGTCCGTATAAGACTGACCCGTTTAGCGCGTTGCATGCCTTGTGGGCGGCAGACGCAAAAATGGCTGCTAGCCTAACGAATTTGTCTGACAAACGCACTGTTTGAGGGCGAACTATCCGATACACGACGTGTCCGTGTCGCGTTTACGCATTTAAATTTCATAAACAAAGCAAAGATCAAAAGATCGCAGCCTTCGGCAGCTCCTACACAGGATCATCTGTAGGAGCTGCCGAAGGCTGCGATCTTTTGATCTTCAGAAACAACAAAGGCCACCCGAAGGTGGCCTTTGTCTGGTGAAGCGTCAGTCAAGCACGAGGCTTACTTGACAGCCCAACCGGTCAGCTCGGCCAGGGCCTTGCCGATGTCTGCCAGCGAACGCACGGTTTTTACGCCTGCGTCTTGCAGCGCAGCGAATTTCTCGTCTGCAGTGCCTTTGCCGCCAGAGATGATTGCGCCAGCATGGCCCATGCGCTTGCCCGGAGGAGCAGTCACACCAGCGATGTAGGAAACAACCGGCTTGGTCACGTGCGCCTTGATGTAGGCAGCCGCTTCTTCTTCAGCCGAACCGCCGATCTCGCCGATCATCACGATCGCTTCGGTCTTCGGGTCTTCCTGGAACAGCTTCAGGATGTCGATGAAGTTCGAACCCGGGATCGGGTCACCACCGATGCCGACGCAAGTCGACTGACCGAAACCGGCGTCAGTGGTCTGCTTCACAGCTTCGTAGGTCAGGGTGCCGGAACGCGAAACGATACCGACCTTGCCTGGCAAGTGAATGTGACCTGGCATGATGCCGATCTTGCATTCGCCTGGGGTGATCACGCCTGGGCAGTTAGGGCCGATCAGGGTAACACCCAGCTCGTCGCACTTAACTTTGGCGTCCAGCATGTCCAGGGTAGGAATGCCTTCGGTGATGCAGACGATCAGCTTGATGCCGCCGAACGCTGCTTCCAGGATCGAATCCTTGCAGAAAGGAGCCGGAACGTAGATCACGCTGGCGGTAGCGCCAGTGGCAGCTACGGCGTCTTTGACGGTGTTGAACACTGGCAGACCCAGGTGCTCGGTGCCGCCTTTGCCCGGCGTTACGCCGCCAACCATCTTGGTGCCGTATTCGATGGCTTGCTGGGTGTGGAAACTACCTTGCGAACCGGTAATACCCTGGCAGATAACTTTGGTGTCTTTATTGATCAGGACGCTCATTATTTGCCCTCCGCAGCTTTGACAACTTGTTGAGCAGCGTCGGTCAGGCTGGTAGCAGCGATGATGTTCAAACCGCTTTCTGCCAGTACTTTAGCGCCCAGCTCAGCGTTGTTGCCTTCAAGGCGAACAACAACCGGGATTTTCACGCCGACTTCTTTCACGGCGCCGATGATGCCTTCGGCAATCATGTCGCAGCGAACGATGCCGCCGAAGATGTTGACCAGTACTGCAGCGACGTTGGTGTCGGACAGGATGATCTTGAAGGCTTCGGTCACGCGCTCTTTGGTAGCACCACCACCTACGTCGAGGAAGTTGGCTGGCTTGCCGCCGTGCAGGTTGACGATGTCCATGGTACCCATGGCCAGGCCGGCACCGTTGACCATGCAGCCGATGTTGCCTTCCAGGGCTACGTAGTTCAGTTCGAACTTGGCAGCGTGCGCTTCGCGCGGATCGTCTTGCGACGGATCGTGGAAAGTCTTCAGCTTAGGCTGACGGTACATGGCGTTGGCGTCGATGTTGATCTTGGCGTCCAGGCAGTGCAGATCGCCGTCAGCCTTGATCACCAGCGGGTTCACTTCCAGCAGGGCCAGATCGTGATCCTGGAACAGCTTGGCCAGACCCACGAAGATCTTGGCGAACTGGGCAACTTGCTTGCCTTCCAGACCCAGTTGGAACGCCAGCTCGCGACCCTGGAATGGCTGAGCGCCAACCAGTGGATCGATAGTGGCTTTCAGAATTTTTTCTGGAGTGTCGTGAGCGATTTTCTCGATGTCCACGCCACCTTCGGTGGAAGCCATGAACACGATGCGACGGCTCGAACGGTCAACGACAGCGCCCAGGTACAGCTCTTTAGCGATATCAGTGCACGATTCAACCAGGATCTTGGTGACTGGCTGACCATTGGCGTCAGTCTGGTAAGTCACCAGACGCTTGCCCAGCCACTGCTGTGCGAAGGCCTTGGCGTCTTCTTTGTTGCGAACCAGCTTGACGCCGCCCGCTTTACCGCGACCACCGGCGTGGACCTGGGCTTTGACAACCCACTCGCTGCCGCCGATTTTGTCGCAAGCTTCTGCTGCTGCTTCCGGGGTGTCTACTGCGTAACCAGTGGAAACTGGCAGGCCGTATTCAGCGAACAGCTGCTTACCCTGATACTCGTGAAGATTCATGCTTTTTACCGTCTTCGTTAGGTACTGCGCATTCGGCGCTGCGCTCTTGATGAGTGCCGCGCCACCTGTGACTGCTGCTTGCGTAGCCTTTCCGGATACCCGGTACAGCTACGCAAGACTGCGTCCAGCGGACATTCCGCGGTGAGACTTGCTCGCAAGGCTCACGACGGGCCGTTACCGCCGTGGTTTCTTATTGTGTGTCTTAACGCTTCTTGCGGTTGGCAATGTGGATGGCGCCGCCATTCACCGCCAGAGCAGCTTCGTGCAAGGCTTCAGACAGGGTCGGATGGGAGAAAACCATCATGCCCAGGTCTTCAGCGCTGGTGCCGAATTCCATACCGATCGCGCCCTGCTGAACCAGTTCTGCAGCGCTCGGGCCAATCACGTGCACGCCCAATACGCGGTCAGTCTTGGCATCAGCGATGACCTTGACGAAACCACCGGTATCGTTGGCGGCCATGGCACGGCCGGAAGCGGCGAACGGGAAGGTGCCGACGTTAACTTCAACGCCTTCGGCTTTCAAGGCCTGCTCGGTTTTGCCAACCCACGCGATTTCCGGGTGAGTATAAATAACCGAAGGAATCAGGTCATAGTTCATCTGGGCTTTGTGGCCCTTGATGCGCTCGACAACCATGATGCCCTCTTCCGAGGCCTTGTGCGCCAGCATCATGCCGCGAACCACGTCACCGATGGCGTAAACGCCCGGTACGGTGGTGGCGCAGTGATCGTCAACGTGCACGAAACCGCGCTCGTCCAGGGTCACGCCGCTGTCGGCAGCCAGCAGATCAGTGGTCACCGGACGGCGACCAACGGCTACGATCAGCTTGTCGAAAGTGATGGACTGTTCGCCGTTGGCATCGGTGTAGTTAACAACGACTTCGTCGCCGTTCACTTTCGAACCGGTTACGCGAGCGCCCAGCTTGATGTCCAGACCTTGCTTGGTCAGGGTTTTCAGCGCTTCCTTGGAAACAGCGGTGTCCGCTGCCATCAGGAAGGTGTCCAATGCTTCGAGGACAACCACTTCGGAACCCAGACGCGACCACACCGAACCCAGTTCCAGACCGATCACGCCAGCGCCGATCACGCCCAGACGCTTAGGTACGGACTGGAATTCCAGAGCGCCAGTCGAATCGACGATGACTTTCTGATCGACCGGAGCCGGCGGAATGTCGATCGGACGCGAACCTGGGGCCAGGATGACGTTTTCGGCTTCGATGACTTCAACCGAACCGTCCGGCTTGGTGACTTCGACTTTCTTGCCAGCCAGCAGCTTGCCGTGGCCCTGGATCGAAGTAACGCCGTTGGCCTTGAACAGGGTGGCAACGCCGCCGGTCAGGTTCTTGACGATGCCAGCCTTGCGGCCAACCATCGCAGCGACGTCCATTTTGACTTCGCCGGTCGAGATACCGTGAACGTTGAAGCTCTCTTTGGCTTCCTTGTACTTCCAGGAACTGTCCAGCAGCGCCTTGGACGGAATGCAGCCGACGTTCAGGCAAGTACCGCCGAGGGCCTGTTTGCCTTCAGCGTCGGTGTACTTCTCGATGCAGGCAGTGGTGAGACCCAGCTGCGCGGCCTTGATGGCAGCTACATAGCCGCCAGGGCCGGCACCGATCACTACTACGTCAAATTTCTGCGACATTCAAAAAATCCTCTTTAGCGAAAAGCTTCAAGCCGCGCGCTGCGGGCCGTACCGCCGTTGCCGACGGTACGCCACCCGCAGCGCATGGCTGCTTCTATCAGATATCCAGCAACAGACGAGCCGGATCTTCCAGCAGGTTCTTGATGGTCACCAGGAAGGTTACAGCTTCTTTGCCATCGATCAGACGGTGATCGTAGGACAGTGCCAGGTACATCATCGGACGGATCACGACCTGACCGTTGATGGCCATAGGACGCTGGATGATGTTGTGCATGCCCAGAATCGCTGCCTGCGGCGGGTTGACGATCGGGGTCGACATCATCGAACCGAAGGTACCACCGTTGGTGATGGTGAAGGTACCGCCGGTCATCTCTTCCATCGACAGTTTGCCGTCACGGGCTTTCTTGCCGAAAGTGGCGATGCCGCCTTCGATTTCAGCCAGGCTCATCAGCTCGGCGTTACGCAGAACCGGAACTACCAGACCACGGTCGCTGGAAACCGCAACACCGATGTCGGCGTAGCCGTGATAAACGATGTCCGCACCGTCGATCGAAGCGTTGACTGCCGGGAAGCGCTTCAGCGCTTCAGTGGCCGCCTTGACGAAGAACGACATGAAGCCCAGGCGCACGCCGTTGTGGGACTTCTCGAACAGGTCCTTGTACTTCGAACGCAGGGCCATGACTTCGGTCATGTCGACTTCGTTGAAGGTGGTCAGCATCGCCATGTTCGACTGGGCTTCAACCAGACGCTCTGCAACCTTGGCACGCAGACGGGTCATCGGCACGCGTTTTTCAACGCGGTCGCCAGCAGCGAATACCGGCGCAGCGGCAGCCGGAGCAGTAGCCTTGGCAGGTGCGGCAGCCGGAGCGGCTTTCTTCGCGGCAACAGCAGCGACCACGTCTTCCTTGGTCACACGACCGCCTTTGCCGGTGCCGGCAACGGAAGCGATGTTGATGCCGTTCTCTTCAGCCAGCTTGCGCGCAGCCGGCGCAGCAACAGGATCGTCTTCGCCTTCGGCAGCAGCCGGGGCAGCGGCAGCAGCGGCCGGAGCAGCAGCGGCGGCTGGAGCAGCGGCAGCAGCGCCACCCGCTTCGATGGAGCCCAGGACTTCGTCGGACAGAACAGTGTCGCCTTCGTTCTTGACGATTGCGCCCAGCACGCCGTCGGCGGTCGCCAGCACTTCCAGTACGACTTTGTCGGTTTCGATGTCGACGATCAGGTCGTCACGCTTGACGGCGTCGCCCGGTTTTTTGTGCCAGGTGGCAACGGTGCCATCGGCAACCGATTCCGGGAAAGTGGGGGCTTTGATCTCGATAGCCATTATCTGTGGTTCCTTAAATTCGGTTTCAGGTGCGCGAAGGCGTTAAACGGTAAACGCGTCTTGCAGCAGTTTTTCCTGCTGCTCGGCGTGCATCGATGCGTAACCACATGCTGGGGCAGCAGAAGCCTCACGGCCCGCGTACTCGAATACGAGAGACTTGTTGAGGTTACCGATGCTGCGACGCAGGTGATGCTGGCTGCAGTACCAGGCACCCTGGTTCATCGGCTCTTCCTGACACCAGACGGCATGCTTGACGTTGGTATAAGGCGCCAGGACTTCTTTCAAGTCGTCCTCAGGGAATGGATACAGCTGCTCGATACGCACGATGGCGATATCGTCACGGCCTTCGGCACGACGCTTTTCCAGCAGGTCGTAGTAGACCTTGCCGCTGCACAGAACAACGCGCTCGACCTTTTTCGGGTCCAGGGCATCGATTTCCGGGATCACGGTCTGGAACGAACCTTCAGCCAGATCTTCCAGGGTCGATACGGCCAGTTTGTGGCGCAGCAGCGACTTCGGCGTCAGCACTACCAGAGGTTTGCGCAGCGGACGAATCACCTGACGACGCAGCAAGTGGTAGATCTGGGCCGGGGTGGTCGGCATGCACACCTGAATGTTGTGCTCGGCGCACAGCTGCAGGTAACGCTCAAGACGTGCCGAGCTGTGCTCAGGACCCTGACCTTCGTAGCCGTGCGGCAACAGCATGGTCAGACCGCAGAGACGGCCCCACTTGTGTTCGCCGCTGGTGATGAACTGGTCGATAACAACCTGTGCACCGTTGGCGAAGTCGCCGAACTGGGCTTCCCAGATCACCAGCGCGTTTGGCGTGGTGGTCGAGTAACCGTATTCGAAGGCCAGTACCGCTTCTTCCGAGAGGAACGAGTCGTACAGGTCAAAACGTGGCTGACCGTCGTACAGGTTCTGCAGCGGAATGTAGGTGCCCGCGTCTTTCTGGTTGTGCAGCACAGCGTGACGGTGCGAGAACGTACCGCGGCCGATGTCCTGACCGGTCATGCGGATCGGGTGACCTTCGAACGCCAGGGTTGCGTACGCCATGGTTTCGGCGTAACCCCAGTTGATCGGCAGGCCGCCGGCTTGCATCTTCTGACGGTCTTCGTAGATCTTCGCGACCTGACGCTGAACCACGAAGCCTTCCGGAATTTCCAGCAGCTTGGCGGACAGTTCCTGCAGGGTCTTCAGATCGAAACGGGTGTCGTGACGCGCAGTCCAGGCGTGGCCCAGATACGGACGCCAGTCCACGAACAACTCTTTGTTCGGCTCTTTGACCAGCGATTTTACTACGTGCAGACCGTTGTCCAGCGCGTTGCGGTATTCGTCGACTTTCGCCTGAACACGCTCTGCGTCGACTACACCGGCCTGGGTCAGACGATCAGCGTACAGCTCACGGGTAGTGCGCTGCTTGGTGATCTGCTGATACATCAGCGGCTGGGTGCCGCTTGGCTCGTCGGCCTCGTTGTGGCCGCGACGACGGTAGCAGACCAGGTCAATCACCACGTCACGCTTGAACTGCATGCGGTAGTCGATGGCCAGCTGGGTCACGAACAGCACGGCTTCCGGATCATCACCATTCACATGGAGGATCGGCGCCTGGATCATCTTCGCAACGTCGGTGGCGTACTCGGTGGAACGCGAGTCCAGCGGGTTGCTGATGGTGAAACCCACCTGGTTGTTGATCACGATGTGCACGGTACCGCCGGTCTTGAAACCGCGGGTCTGCGACATCTGGAAGGTTTCCATGACCACGCCCTGACCTGCGAATGCAGCGTCACCGTGGATGGAGATCGGCAGAACCTTCTCACCGGTCGGGTCGTTACGACGATCCTGACGGGCGCGAACCGAACCTTCTACCACCGGGGAAACGATCTCCAGGTGGGATGGGTTGAACGCCATGGCCAGGTGAACTTCACCGCCGGCGGTCATTACGTTGGACGAGAAGCCCTGGTGGTATTTGACGTCACCGGAACCCAGCTCGACCTTCTTCTTGCCTTCGAACTCGTCGAACAGCTCGCGCGGGTTCTTGCCGAAGGTGTTGACCAGCACGTTCAGACGGCCACGGTGGGCCATGCCGATGACGACTTCCTTGGTGCCGTAGGAACCGGAACGCTGGATCAGTTCGTCGAGCATCGGAATCAGGCTTTCGCCGCCTTCCAGACCGAAACGCTTGGTGCCCGGGTATTTGGTGCCCAGGTATTTTTCCAGGCCTTCACCGGCAGTGACGCGCTCGAGCAGGTGGCTCTTGATGTCGGCGGAGTACGTCGGACGACCGCGCACGCTTTCCAGACGCTGCTGGAACCACTGGCGCTGCTCGGAATCGGTGATGTGCGTGAATTCAGCGCCGATGGTGCGGCAATATGTCTGCTGCAACGCTTCGTGAATTTCGCGTAGGCTCGCTTCCTCTTTGCCGATGAACAGGTCGCCGGCACGGAAGGTCGTATCAAGATCGGCATTGGTCAAGCCGTAATGATTGATCGACAGGTCTGCAGGTGCAGGACGCTGCCACAGCCCCAGCGGGTCAAGCTGGGCTGCCTGGTGGCCACGCATACGGTAGGCCTGGATCAATCGCAGCACTTCAACTTGCTTCTTCTCGTGCTCACTGCTCACGCTCCCGGCGGAAACCGGTTGAGCGCGGCGCTGGTTCTTTGCCAGCAGCACGAAATGATCGCGAATTGTGGAGTGCGAAACATCAGTGGCAGAGCTGCCGTCGGCAGGCAGCTTCTGAAAGTAGGTGCGCCACTCTTCTGGCACAGCGTTAGGGTCGTGCAGGTAGAGCTCATAAAGCTCTTCCACATAGGCAGCGTTTCCACCTGAAAGGTAGGCGCTGTTCCACATGCGCTGCATCACGCTTTCTTGCATGCTTGGTCACCCTCGGTTAGGGGAACACCATCGGCGTCAATACCGAGCAAACTTGCAGAAGTCCGAATGCAGCGACCAAAACAAGCCACTTAGGATCACGCTGATAGTCCGGGTACCAGCCCGGATGCCCCTGCTTGTCTCATTTCTTCAAAATAAGAGCTGCAGCTTGTGGCTACTGCTCTGGTTATAGCCATGACGCGGGTTGAAGCCCGCGCCACAGCCTCTTCGTTACAGCGGTTCTACGGTTACAGCAGCTGAATCACACGCCGCTCGAAAGCAACATGTTACGGATGTGACCGATGGCCTTAGTCGGGTTCAGGCCTTTCGGACATACGTTGACGCAGTTCATGATGCCCCGGCAGCGGAAAACGCTGAACGGATCATCGAGCGAAGCCAGACGCTCGGACGTCTTGGTGTCACGGCTGTCTGCCAGGAAGCGGTACGCTTGCAGCAGGGCAGCCGGACCCAGGAACTTGTCCGGGTTCCACCAGAAGGACGGGCACGAGGTCGAGCAGCAGGCGCACAGGATGCACTCGTACAGACCGTCGAGTTTTTCACGCTCTTCAGGGGACTGCAGACGCTCGATGGCCGGAGCCGGCGTGTCGTTCTGCAGGTAAGGCTTAACCTTCTCGTATTGCTTGTAGAAGATGCTCATATCGACAACCAGGTCACGGATAACCGGCAAACCTGGCAGCGGACGAACGATCAACTTGTTGCCTTTTACGACAGCGGACAGCGGCGTGATGCACGCCAGGCCATTCTTGCCGTTGATGTTCATGCCGTCGGAGCCGCAGACGCCTTCACGGCAAGAGCGACGATAGGAGAAACCCTCGTCCTGCTCTTTGATCAGGGCCAGCACGTCCAGCACCATCAGGTCTTTACCACCGGTATCGACCTGGAATTCCTGCATGAACGGCGCAGCGTCCTGATCAGGGTTGTAGCGATAAACACTGACTTGCAACATGGCGATCACCCTTAATAAGTCCGGACTTTTGGTTCGAAAGTCGGAACAGTCTTCGGCGAGAAGTTTACGGCACGCTTGGCGACGCGCTTCTCACCCGGGAAGTACAGGGTGTGGCACAGCCAGTTTTCGTCGTCACGGTCTTCGAAATCTTCACGGGCGTGAGCGCCGCGGGACTCTTTACGTACTTCGGCCGCGATGGCGGTAGCTTCAGCCACTTCCAGCAGGTTTTGCAGTTCCAGAGCTTCGATACGCGCGGTGTTGAACGCCTGCGACTTGTCGTTGATCTTCACGTTGGCGATGCGCTTGCGCAGATCGGCCAGCTGAGCGATGCCCTTCTGCATGTATTCGCCAGTACGGAATACACCGAAGTAGTTCTGCATGCAGCTTTGCAGCTCGCGACGCAGGGTAGCCACGTCTTCGCCATCGGTACGGCCGTTCAGCGCGTTCAGACGCGACAGGGCAGCTTCGATGTCGGCTTCGGTAGCGTCGTCGTATTCGATGCCGTCGGTCAGCGCCTTTTCCAGGTGCAGGCCGGCAGCGCGGCCGAATACCACCAGGTCGAGCAGCGAGTTGCCGCCCAGACGGTTGGCACCGTGCACCGATACGCAAGCCACTTCACCTACGGCGAACAGACCAGGAATGATCTGATCCACGCCTTCGGCGTTCTGGGTGATCGCCTGACCATGAATGTTGGTGGCAACGCCGCCCATCATATAGTGGCAGGTCGGAACAACCGGAACCGGCGCAACCACCGGGTCAACGTGGGCGAAAGTCTTCGACAGTTCGCAGATGCCTGGCAGACGGCTGTGCAGCACTTCCTCGCCCAAGTGGTCGAGTTTGAGCATTACGTGGTCGCCATTCGGACCGCAACCGTTGCCGGCGATGATTTCTTTAACCATCGAGCGGGCAACCACGTCACGACCAGCGAGGTCTTTCGCGTTCGGAGCATAACGCTCCATGAAACGCTCGCCGTGCTTGTTGATCAGGTAACCACCTTCACCACGGCAACCTTCGGTCACCAGTACACCGGCGCCGGCGATGCCGGTCGGGTGGAACTGCCACATTTCGATGTCTTGTACCGGCACGCCAGCACGCAGCGCCATACCAACGCCGTCACCGGTGTTGATCAGGGCGTTGGTGGTGGAGGCGTAGATACGGCCGGCACCGCCAGTGGCCAATACGGTGGCCTTGGCGCGGATGTACGAAGTTTCACCGGTTTCGATGCAGATCGCGATCACACCGACGAACTCGCCCTCCTGGTTTTTCACCAGATCGACAGCGTAGTACTCGTTCAGGAACGTGGTACCGGCTTTCAGGTTGCCCTGATAAAGGGTGTGCAGCAGCGCGTGACCGGTACGGTCGGACGCTGCGCAGGTACGTGCAGCCTGGCCGCCTTTACCATAGTCCTTGGACTGACCACCGAACGGACGCTGGTAGATACGGCCTTGCTCGGTACGCGAGAACGGCAGACCCATGTGGTCCAGCTCGAAAACGGCAGCCGGGCCTTCCTGACACATGTATTCGATAGCGTCCTGGTCACCGATGTAGTCGGAACCCTTGACGGTATCGTACATGTGCCAGCGCCAGTCATCGTTCGGGTCAGCGGACGCGATCGCGCAGGTGATGCCGCCCTGGGCGGATACAGTGTGCGAACGGGTCGGGAAAACCTTGGTGATCACCGCAGTCTTGTGACCGCCCTGTGCCAGCTGCAGCGCAGCGCGCATGCCGGCACCGCCACCACCAATAATGATGGCGTCGAAAGAAATCGTTGGAATGTTAGCCATGACTCAGATACCCCAGAGAATCTGCACACCCCAGACGAAGTAAGCGAACATCGCAACGCCGCATACTGCCTGGAAAAGGAAACGTATAGCCGTCGCGGACTTGCCGAACGCCATTGGCGTCAGGTAGTCGGTCGCGATGGTCCACATGCCGACCCAGGCGTGAGCGCCAAGGGCAACAAGGGCCAGGAGGCTGAAAATACGCATCCCGTTGTGGGCGAACAGTTCATGCCACTGGGCGTACTCGAGGCCTGGGTGGGCCACGACGTATCCGATCAGAAAAATGAAGTAAGCCGCGAGAACGACCGCCGACACACGTTGCGCCATCCAGTCATAGAGGCCCGAACGCGAGAGGTTCGTGACGTTAGTTACCATATCCAGACTCCTGCCAGAACGATTACCACCACGGAAACGGCGATAACGATTTTCGAGCCCAGCTTGCCGCCTTCCAGCGTCTCACCGATGCCCATGTCCATGATCAAATGGCGCACACCGGCAACCAGGTGATACAGCAGAGCGGACAGGATGCCCCAAATCACTAGCTTGGCTAGCGGACTGGTCAGACACGCTTTCACCTGACCGAAGCCTTCCTCGGAGCTCAGCGACTTGTCCAATGCGTAAAGCATGATGGCAAGGCACACGAAGAGGATGACACCGGAGATTCGGTGAAGAATGGACGTGTAAGCAGTGACTGGGAGTTTGATGGTCCTTAGGTCTAGGTTTACAGGTCGTTGGCTTTTCACGGCTTTTTTTTCACACTGAAGAGCCCCTAACAATCAGGGCAAAGTTGTTGGGGAGTGCACTGGTCAGGTAACCACCACCCAGGGATGCGACCCCCAATGAAAGCAAGCCCAAAAGCCCTTGGCGGTCGGTGGCCGAGTATAGACAGTTAGGCTACTAATGACAACGCAATCACCTACCCCAAATAGCTGATTGCACAAGTCGTATAAAAGGCGTAAATGGCAGTCAATTTCGAGGAAAAAGTGCGCTTAAAGCCTTCTGGAGCAAGACTTTAGGCAAATTGACATTCGAATTTATCTCACTATAGTGGTGCGGGCCCTGCGTGGGGGGTCTGTCTGATGGTTCAAGCATAAATAGGAGGCCACATGGCTGACAAAAAAGCGCAGTTGATCATCGAGGGCGCAGCCCCCGTCGAGCTGCCCATTTTAACCGGCACCGTTGGTCCCGATGTAATCGATGTTCGGGGCCTGACGGCCACGGGCCGCTTCACTTTCGACCCGGGTTTCATGTCGACCGCCTCGTGCGAATCGAAGATCACCTATATCGACGGCGACAACGGCATTCTGTTGCACCGCGGTTACCCGATCGAACAGCTGGCTGAAAAGTCGGACTACCTGGAAACCTGCTACCTGCTGCTCAACGGCGAATTGCCGACTGCAGAACAGAAGGCCCAGTTCGTCAGCACCGTGAAAAACCACACCATGGTTCACGAGCAGCTGAAAACCTTCTTCAACGGCTTCCGTCGCGACGCCCACCCGATGGCCGTCATGTGCGGCGTAGTCGGCGCCCTCTCGGCCTTCTACCACGACTCCCTGGACATCAATAACCCGCAGCATCGCGAAATCTCCGCGATCCGTCTGGTTGCCAAGATGCCAACCCTGGCAGCGATGGTTTACAAGTACTCCATGGGCCAACCCATGATGTACCCGCGCAACGACCTGACGTACGCGGAAAACTTCCTGCACATGATGTTCAACACCCCGTGCGAGATCAAACCGATCAGCCCGGTACTCGCCAAGGCCATGGACCGGATCTTCATCCTCCATGCCGACCACGAGCAGAACGCATCGACCTCCACCGTGCGCCTGGCAGGCTCCTCGGGTGCCAACCCGTTCGCCTGTATCGCCGCCGGTATCGCCGCACTGTGGGGCCCTGCCCACGGCGGTGCGAACGAAGCCGTTCTGACCATGCTTGACGAGATTGGCGATGTGTCCAACATCGACAAGTTCATCGCCAAGGCCAAGGACAAGAACGACCCGTTCAAGCTGATGGGCTTCGGTCACCGTGTTTACAAGAACCGCGACCCTCGCGCGACTGTAATGAAGCAGACCTGCGACGAAGTACTGAAGGAACTGGGTATCAACAACGATCCGCAACTCGAACTGGCCATGCGCCTGGAAGAGATCGCGCTGACCGACCCGTACTTCATCGAGCGCTCACTGTACCCGAACGTCGACTTCTACTCGGGGATCATCCTCAAGGCGATCGGCATTCCAACCAGCATGTTCACCGTGATCTTCGCCCTGGCCCGCACTGTCGGCTGGATCTCGCACTGGAAAGAAATGCTCTCCAGCCCGTACAAGATTGGCCGTCCGCGCCAGTTGTACACTGGCTACGAGTCGCGTGATATCACCAAGCTGGAAGACCGCAAATAAGGCTTGTCTTGCGATAACGTCTTGAAGTTGTACCCGGAACGGCCTCTTATATAGAGGCCGTTTTTGTTTTTGGTCTCAGCGGCCTGTGGGCCGACTGGTTTTTTAGTTTTTTGGGTGTATATCCGTTGCTGCGGTAACGGCCTCCTACGGTTTCGCTCTTACAGCGAGTCACCTTTTCCAAACGCCGAAAAGGTAACCCAAAAGGCTTTGCCCCGACGTACGGCACTTCGCTTAGGCTCAGTGTTCCCTCGCTACGGTGCCCATCAGGGGGCATCGCCTACGGTTTGCTTCGCTGCACCTCCTCTCGATGTATGCGGCTTCGCCGCATGGCGCTGCGCGCCTTCCCCCTGATGGGCACCTACGCTCGGCCTGCCGAAGGGGCTGAAGATCAAAAGCCAAAGCCAAAGCAGATCAAAAGATCACAGCCTTCGGCAGTTCCTACAGGGGATTGGGTGTATTCAGATAGAGATTGGTCGGCTGGCAGGGCGCCTTCGCTGGCAAGCCAGCTCCCACATTTGGATTGAGTGCATTCAGCGGCTCGTAGGCCGCCATCGCCAGCAGGTACAGTTCAGATTGCGCGCTGCCCCTGCGGCAAAGCCGCCCCACTCAACACGATGAGCGTTAGCTCGAGTAAAGCTTTTGATCTGAAGGCCCGTCGGCAGGCTGAGTGGAGGGATTTATCCGGGGGGTGGGAGCGCAGCGACCGTTTGGCGCAGCCAAACACAGCGAGAGGAGGTGCAGCGAAGCAAACCGTAGGCGCTGCCCCCGGATGAATCCCGCAGCGAAGGAACCCGAGCCTAAGCGAGGGCCGAACGTCAGGGTAAAGCCTTTTTGGTTACTTTTGAGGCGTTTGTCAAAAGTGACCCGCCGTAAGGGCGGAACCCTAAGCAGCCGTTACCGCAGCAACGGATATGTACTCATAAACACCAACCACGAAGGCCCAAGTCCGATAACCGCCCACAAAAAAAATACCCCGATCTCTCGACCAGGGCATTTCCTCAAACCATGCAACCAACGCTTAGTGCGAAACCGCCCCACTCGCCCCCAACCCAGTCTGCGAACGCACAAACTGCGGGAAGAACAGCGCCCGCTCGTTCTCGGCAGCCGCCGACTTGTCAGTGATCGAGAAGAACCAGATCCCGATGAACGCGATCACCATCGAGAACAGCGCCGGATACTCGTACGGGAAGATCGCCTTCTCATGATGCAGAATCTGCACCCAGATGGTCGGGCCAAGGATCATCAGCCCCACCGCACTCACCAGCCCCAGCCAGCCACCGACCATCGCACCGCGGGTGGTCAGCTTCTTCCAGTACATCGAAAGCAACAGCACCGGGAAGTTGCAGCTCGCCGCGATGGAGAACGCCAGACCGACCATGAACGCGATGTTCTGGCTCTCGAACAGGATGCCCAGACCAATCGCCAGCACACCCAGGGCGATAGTGGTGATCTTCGACACGCGAATCTCATCCTTGTCGTTGGCCTTGCCCTTCTTGATCACGCTGGCATAGAGGTCGTGCGACACCGCCGAAGCACCGGCCAGGGTCAGACCGGCCACCACCGCCAGAATGGTCGCGAACGCCACCGCCGAGATGAACCCAAGGAAGATGCTGCCACCCACTGCGTCAGCCAGGTGCACCGCCGCCATGTTGTTGCCGCCGAGCAGAGCGCCCGCCGCATCCTTGAAGGCCGGGTTGGTGCTGACCAGCAGGATCGCGCCGAAGCCGATGATGAAGGTCAGAATGTAGAAGTAACCAATGAAGCCGGTGGCGTACAGCACACTCTTGCGCGCTTCTTTCGCATCACTCACGGTGAAGAAGCGCATCAGGATGTGTGGCAGGCCGGCAGTACCGAACATCAATGCCAGACCCAGGGAGAATGCCGAAATCGGATCTTTCACCAAACCGCCCGGGCTCATGATCGCTTCACCTTTCGGGTGAACCTTGATCGCCTCGGAGAACAGCATGTTGAAGTCGAAGTTGACGTGCTTCATCACCATCAGCGCCATGAACGAGGCACCGGACAGCAACAGCACCGCCTTGATGATCTGCACCCAGGTGGTCGCCAGCATGCCGCCGAACAGCACGTACATGCACATCAGGATACCGACCAGAATTACCGCGACGTAGTAGTCGAGACCGAACAGCAGCTGGATCAGCTTGCCGGCACCGACCATTTGCGCGATCAGGTAGAACGCCACCACTACCAGCGAACCGCAGGCAGACAGGGTGCGGATCTGGGTTTGCCCGAGGCGGTAGGACGCCACGTCGGCAAAGGTGTATTTACCCAGGTTACGCAGGCGCTCGGCGATCAGGAACAGAATGATCGGCCAGCCCACCAGGAAGCCGATCGAATAGATCAGGCCGTCGTAGCCGGAAGTGAACACCAGCGCGGAAATCCCCAGGAAGGACGCCGCCGACATGTAGTCACCGGCAATCGCCAGACCGTTCTGGAAACCGGTGATCTTGCCGCCCGCTGCGTAGTAGTCGGCGGCCGACTTGTTGCGCTTCGAGGCCCAGTAGGTGATGCACAGGGTGGCGCCGACGAACACCACGAACATGGCGATCGCTGAAACGTTTAGCGGTTGTTTATGGACTTCGCCGGTCAAGGCGTCAGCCGCCCAGACGGCTGGCGCGAACGCAGCGATGCTCAAAAGAGCCAGTAGACGCCGGATCATTGCTGAGCCTCCTTGAGAATCGCATTGTTCAGGTCGTCAAACTCGCCGTTGGCGCGCCGTACGTAGATCGCGGTCAGGATGAAGGCCGAGACAATCAGGCCGACACCAATCGGAATGCCCCAGGTAATCGACGACCCGGGACTGAGCTTCGCCCCGAGCACTTGCGGCCCGTACGCGATCAGCAAGATGAATCCGGAGTACAGCCCGAGCATGATCGCCGAGAGTATCCAGGCGAATTTTTCTCTTTTTCGCACCAGCTCCTTGAAGCGCGGGCTGTTTTGAATCGAGAGGTAAATGCTGTCGTTCATTGTTTTTATCCTCGCAGCACAGATTATTGTTGGAACGTATCCACTGTATGCGGCTGCGGAACGGGTTCCAGACGACCTTAGTATTAGAACGACATGACGTTTTCGCCAATTTTCAGCACAGAAAAAAAAACTGTGGGAGCGAGCCTGCTCGCGAAAGCGTCGGATCAGTCGAAATATGTATCAACTGACAGATCGCATTCGCGAGCAGGCTCGCTCCCACAGTGGGGTACGGCGGTATTGCTTTTATTTGGTCCAGTCAGCCACGCGATCCGGGTGTTTGGCGACCCAATCCTTGGCCGCCGCCTCAGGCTTGGCGCCGTCCTGGATGGCCAGCATGACTTCGCCGATCTCGTCTTTCGACGCCCACTGGAAGTTTTTCAGGAACTTGGCGACTTCCGGAGCCTTGGTCGCGAGTTCTTTGCTGCCGATGCTGTTCACGGTTTCAGCCGCGCCATACACGCCTTTCGGGTCGTCGAGGAAGCGCAGTTTCCACTTGGCGAACATCCAGTGCGGCACCCAACCGGTGACGGCAATCGATTCGTTCTTCTTCTCGGCACGGGTCAGCTCGGCAATCATGCCGGCGCCGGAACTGGCCTTGAGCGTATATTTGTCCAGGCCGTAATCCTTGATCGCCTGATCGGTTTTGAGCATCACGCCTGAACCCGCGTCGATGCCGACGATGCGGTTCTTGAAGGTGTCATCGGTCTTGAGGTCTTCGATCGATTTCGCCTTGACGTACTCCGGCACGATCAGACCGATTTTCGCGTCCTTGAAGTTCGGGCCGTAATCGACGACCAGATCCTTGTTCTTCGCCCAGTATTCGCCGTGGGTCACCGGCAGCCATGCCGAGAGCATCGCGTCGAGTTTGCCGGTGGCCACGCCCTGCCACATGATCCCGGTGGCGACGGCCTGCAGCTTCACGTCGTAGCCGAGTTTCTGCTTGATCACTTCGGCCGCCACGTGGGTGGTCGCGACGCTGTCGGACCAGCCGTCAACGTAACCGATGTTCAGGGTCTGTTTTTCAGCGCTGGCGAATGTGGAACTCATCGCAAGCACCAGAGCGGCACCTGCGCCTAAAAGTCGTCGCATCTTCATCGTTTACTTCCCCGAAATGCTGCGCCCGACGGATGCCGGGCATCGTCAACGTATTGTTATGGTGCACAGCGCCCCCATCACGCCTGACCGCAAACTCGTCCGAACATCAGTCGTCTTTTCTATAAGGGTACTGACGCTTTCGATCATCGGCCTGACGCCAAACGCGACCTGCTCTGTCAGCGACCTCAATACACCGAGAAACGACATCAGAAGGCCATTAATCGCCTCTGAATAATTGGCGCCAGACAATCCGCCCGAACTTTGCATGTGCAAATCATGCAGGCCACCAACCCGCGGATAAATGCAGGTAACATGCGTCGCTTTGCAGCCACTCGGCCTGACCATGTCCGCGACTTCCCGCTTCCCGTTTGTTCCTTATCTCTTCGCCTGTCTGCTCGGCCTGTTTGCCCTTGGCGGCTTCTGGTACGGCCTCGGCAAACCGGTGATCCTGCCGGACGCCGCGACCCCGACGCACAAGTTGCAATGCGCCTCCTACACGCCATTCGACAAGGATCAGTCGCCGTTCGACGTGCCGTTCAAGCTGCGCCCGGAGCGCATGGACGCCGACCTCGCTCTGCTGGCGACGCGTTTCGAATGCATCCGCACCTACTCGATGACCGGCCTCGAAGCCCTGCCGGATCTGGCGCGCAAGCACGGTCTGAAGTTGATGATCGGCG
The DNA here is from genome assembly GCF_024748795.1 of Pseudomonas sp. B21-051. NCBI lineage: Bacteria > Pseudomonadati > Pseudomonadota > Gammaproteobacteria > Pseudomonadales > Pseudomonadaceae > Pseudomonas > Pseudomonas sp. B21-051. The sequence continues at coordinate 1,762,967 of NZ_CP087166.1, read as the reverse complement.
CCTGGGTCAACAGCAACCCGGTGGACACCGAGAAGGAAGTCGACCTGCTGATCGCCTCGGCCAACGCCAACCCGGATGTGGTCAGCGCGGTGATCGTCGGTAACGAAGCGTTGCTGCGCAAGGAAGTCACCGGCGCACAACTGGCGAAGCTGATCAACAAGGTCAAAAGCCAGGTCAAGCAACCGGTCACTTATGCCGATGTCTGGGAGTTCTGGCTCAAGCACCCGGAAGTCGCGCCGGCGGTGGATTTCCTGACCATTCACTTGCTGCCGTATTGGGAAGATGATCCGTCGAACATTGACGTCGCTCTGCAACATGTGGCGGATGTGCGTCAGGTGTTCGGCAACAGATTCGCGCCCAAAGACGTGATGATCGGCGAGACCGGCTGGCCCAGCGAAGGCCGCCAGCGTGAGACCGCCCTGCCGAGTCGGGTCAATGAGGCCAGGTTCATTCGTGGTTTTGTCGCCATGGCCGAGAAGGAAGGCTGGCATTACAACCTGATCGAAGCGTTCGACCAGCCATGGAAACGTGGCAGCGAAGGTGCGGTCGGCGGTTACTGGGGCCTGTTCGACGCCGATCGTCAGGACAAGGGCGTGCTCGCCGGGCCAGTGACCAATGTGCCGTACTGGAAGGAATGGCTGGGCGTCGGTGGGCTGATTTTCCTCGGCACGCTGCTGCTCGGCGGCCGGGTTCGCACCACGCAATCGGCGTTGGTTCTGCCCCTGCTTGCGGCAGTTGCAGCCTGCTCGATCGGCGCCTGGGGCGATCTGGCGCGAGTGACCACGCGGTTTGCCAGCGAATGGCTGTGGGTCGGCTTGCTGACGGCGCTGAATCTGTTGGTGCTGGCGCATGCCGTGCTGACCTTGAGCAACCGTCAGGGTTGGCGTGAACGCGCGTTCAATTTGCTGGAGCGCCGCGCTGGCTGGCTGGTTGCGGCAGCAGGTTTTGCGGCGGCGGTGATGATGCTGGAGATGGTCTTCGACGCACGCTATCGCAGTTTTGCCAGCATGGCATTCATCCTGCCGGCGCTGGTGTATGTGTGCCGTCCGGTCAGCGTGCCACGCCGGGAAATCGCCCTGCTGACCTTTATCATCGGCGCCGGCATTGCGCCGCAACTGTATGAAGAAGGATTGTTGAATCAGCAAGCGTGGGGTTGGGCGTTGGTCAGCGGGTTGATGGTCGCTGCTTTGTGGCGCTGCCTGCGGGTTCGCAATCGCTGATTAAACAGCAAGATCAAAAGATCGCAGCCTTCGGCAGCTCCTACAGGGTTATACCGCCCTATGTAGGAGCTGCCGAAGGCTGCGATCTTTTTCTATCAGGCGCTACGAGACGCTCTGACCAACCGCAACCCGCCAATCACCAGCGCAAACACCGCCAGAGTCGTGTTGTACAACGCCAACGCCGGCAACCCGAACACCAGCGCCAGCACCGCCAGCCACCACCCTGCCCGCCCCGGCAGGACAAAACCGAGCAGCGCCGCGCCCAGCGCCGCCCAGCCCAGCACCTTGAAGTGAATCATCAGCCCCAGGTTCGAGCGCATCGTGCATTCCCAACGGCTCGCATCATCGACGCAGATGCCGACCCACTGCCCATCCTCCATGAAGCCATAACGCGCGCCATAACTGGCGGCCAGCCACAGCGGCAACAGCACGAGCAACAGAATCACGGGCAAGCGGCGGGACATGAAACTCTCCAATCAACGAAATCGGCGGCCAGCTTAATCTGCCCGTACGCGTTGGCAAACACTAACAACTGTTAACTGGTCATCCGCGCCTTGCAAAGTGTATCGTCCAGCTACTATTACTCCGAATTCTGCCTGTTTGGTGCCGAGGCATGGCACTTTGGCGCAAGCCCGGTGGTCATAGCCTGCGAACTTCATTCGGCACCTTCCTTTAAGGGATCCAGTCATGCTCCGTTCCTTGCGCTTCGCCGCGCTGTTCAGCGGCCTTATTCTGAGTGCGTCCGCACTGGCGGTGGATATCGATGCCGCCAGTTATGGCTATCCCCTGACCAACCCGTTCGAGGCGACCATCGCCACCACGCCACCGGACCTGCGCCCGGAATTGCCGTCGAACGACGAGATCAATCAGTCCGACCACAGCATCACCCTGCGCCCGGAACGGGCCTTCATCCTCCCGGACAATTTCTGGGCGGTGAAAAAACTCACCTACCGTATCGCCGAGCAGGACAAACCGGCACCGCTGATCTTCCTGATCGCCGGTACCGGCGCGCGCTATGACAGCACGCTCAATGAGTACCTGAAGAAGCTCTACTACAAAGCCGGCTACCACGTCGTGCAGTTGTCGTCGCCGACCAGCTTCGACTTCATCAGCGCCGCTTCACGCTTCGCCACCCCGGGCATCACCAAGGAAGACGCCGAAGACATGTACCGGGTGATGCAGGCCGTGCGCGCGCAACATCCGAAACTGCCGGTCACCGAGTACTACCTCAGCGGCTACAGCCTCGGCGCGCTGGATGCCGCGTTCGTCGCGCATCTGGACGAGACCCGACGCAGCTTCAACTTCAAGAAAGTCCTGCTGCTCAACCCGCCGGTCAACCTCTACACCTCGATCAGCAACCTCGACAAACTGGTGCAGACCGAAGTAAAGGGCATCAACAACAGCACCACTTTCTATGAACTGGTGCTGAACAAACTGACCCGCTACTTCCAGCAGAAAGGCTACATCGACCTCAATGACGCCCTGCTCTACGACTTCCAACAGTCGAAGCAGCATCTGACCAACGAACAGATGGCGATGCTGATCGGCACCTCGTTCCGTTTCTCGGCTGCCGACATTGCCTTCACCTCCGACCTGATCAACCGTCGTGGCCTGATCACTCCGCCGAAATTCCCGATCACCGAAGGCACCAGCCTCACGCCGTTCCTCAAGCGTGCGCTGCAATGCGACTTCGACTGCTACCTGACCGAACAAGTGATCCCGATGTGGCGTGCCCGTACCGACGGCGGCAGCCTGCTGCAACTGATCGATCAGGTCAGCCTGTACGCACTCAAGGATTACCTGCACGACAGCCCGAAAATCGCCGTCATGCACAATGCTGATGACGTGATCCTCGGCCCTGGCGACCTCGGTTTCCTGCGCAAGACCTTTGGCGATCGCCTGACCGTTTACCCACTGGGCGGCCATTGCGGCAACCTTAACTACCGCGTCAACAGCGACGCCATGCTGGAGTTTTTCCGTGGCTAAATATCTCCTGCTGATTGCAGCGCTCCTCAGTGCAGGCGTGGCCCAGGCCGACAACAGCAAAGCCAACGCGCCGGTGGTGGTCGACAGCGACGGCTTCAAGGAGCCGCTGTCCAAACTCAAGTTCAACCCGGGGCTGGACCAGCGTGAGTTCGAGCGCTCGACGCTCAACGCGCTCAACGTCTATGACCCGCTGGAGTCGTGGAACCGCCGCGTTTACCACTTCAACTACCGCTTCGACCAATGGGTGTTCCTGCCGGTGGTCGACGGTTATCGCTACGTGACGCCAAGCTTCCTGCGCACCGGGGTGAGCAACTTCTTCAACAACCTTGGCGACGTGCCGAACCTGGTCAACAGCCTGCTGCAGTTCAAGGGCAAGCGCTCGATGGAAACCACCGCGCGGCTGCTGCTCAACACCACTATCGGCATTGCCGGTCTGTGGGACCCGGCCACTGCCATGGGCCTGCCACGCCAGAGCGAAGACTTCGGCCAGACCCTGGGCTTCTACGGTGTACCGGGCGGTGCCTACTTCGTCTTGCCGATCCTCGGCCCGTCGAACATCCGCGATACCGCCGGCCTGGCCGTGGACTACACCGCCGAATCGGCGATCAACTACCTGAACGTGTCGGAAGTCAGCTCCAACCACCCGGAAATCTGGGCCCTGCGCGCGGTCGACAAGCGCTACCAGACCAACTTCCGCTACGGCCAGATGAACTCGCCGTTCGAGTACGAGAAAGTGCGTTACGTGTACACCGAGTCGCGCAAGCTGCAGATTGCCGAGTAACCCCTCCCAACCGCTGGCAAGCGTCGCCCCCGTCGAGCTTGCCAGCGCGTCTTTCCCCCCCCGACATTCTTGTCTTATGCCTGCCCCTCCGCGCCCACCCGGGTAAAGACTGACGCCGCCGCTTCGTCTTTCAGACAGGCCCCGCTGGCTTAACCAACTGGTGAGTCAACGCCGCGAGCAGATTCGAAATCGAACATGAAAATTTAAATGTGAATTTTTTATTAACATTCTGTGACAGCTTATGTAGACTCGCCCCAACACTGCAAAGGATGCAATGACGTGTTCAACGATATTCAAGGAATGATATCGGCTCTCCTTTATCCTCCCTTTCGACGCTGGTCTACCCGATATCTGCAACCCGCAGGTCGCGGCGAACTTTACTATTCAAGACTCAGCGAAATTTGCGCATAGCCTGTCGCTCGACTTATCAGTAAGACATCCTTCGATACATTCCATTATGCCGTCCGGATGGCAGGGTGTTTCGTGCACTTTCAATTAGCTGCGGATGAATTACTTCAGCGATCAGCGTCGGCAATGCATTGATCCACCCATTTCAATCTGCACTTGTCGCGGGTTTGAAAAACGGCCGTCATCAACATGCATACTTCATTAAAAACCGGCATCACCCAATATCTGTCCGAGATGCCAATGTTCATCTGGATATTGTTTATCGGCACCTTTGTAACCCGTGCAACTTCAATGATGGTCTGGCCGTTTATCTCGATCGTGCTGTACACCCGGTTTGGTTTCAGTGCGACGTTTATCGGCCTGATCCTGACCCTGTCGATCGCCCTGTCGTCGATAGCGAGTTTTTACAGCGGTTACCTGTCGGACAAAATCGGCCGCTTGAAAATCATCGTGCTGGGCTGCGTCGTGGCGGCAGGTTCTTATCTGCTACTGGGCATCAGCAGCAGCGCCTACGGCTACATCGCCGGGACTCTGCTGGCAAACCTGTCGTGGGCACTGGTCAACAACCCGATCAAAACCATCATCGGCGATGTCATCGAATCTCGACCTCTGGTCGAGCGCGCCATGCATCTACGCTACTTTTTCCTCAACGCCGGTGCGGCGACAGGCCCCTACTTCGGGCTCAAGCTGGGAATCTCCGCCGACTCAATGTCCTTCGTCCTGGTGACCATGTCCTATGCACTGCTGCTGGTCGGCGTGGTGATCTTCGGTAAAGGTGTAACCCTCAAGGCGGTCAATACCACCAGTTTCAAAAGCACCATGGGCGTGCTCGCCAGAGACCATCTGTTCCTGGCGCTGGTGATCAACAACATCATCATGATGTTCATCTTTGGCAGTTTTGACTCCAGCTTGCCGCAGTTGATGGCCGCCCTTGCCTTCGAAGGCTACCTGCCCTTTATCGCCTCGTTGATTGTCTTGCATGCCTCGACGATCGTGATACTGCAATTGCCGCTTGCCAGTGCGCTGTCATCGGTATCGCTGAATACCAAGATCTATCTTGGCTCGGCCCTGTTGATCCTCGGCGAGGCCGGCTTTGCGCTGGCTGCGCACAACTACGACATCAAAGCATTATGGTATGGCGCTGTATTGCTCATGAGTATCAGCCAGACCCTGCTCTTTCCGTGCATCAACATGTTTGTCGACAGCCTGGCGCCACCTAATTTGCGAGGCGCCTACTTTGGTGCCGCGTCGTTATACAGCATCGGTTTTTCTCTCTCGCCGATTGTCGGTGGACTGTTTATACAGAACCTCAGCGGAACCGCACTTTATATATTCCTGACATTGTCCAGCCTGCTGATGACGCTGATCTTCATGGGGATTTTCCGACAAAGAAAAACCACTGACGAAACAGTTTCCTCAGTAGCCAACATTGAGACTTCACCCACCGCCGGCTGAACACTCGACGCAGAACTTACCAAGTTGCATTGCCGTACGCCAACTACGTTGGCGCGGCGCCTCTTTGCCTAAATAACACCTATTTCTCGAACTTCCCGACTTTCAGGAAAACATCATGAATACGCCGATTTATGACCTCATCCTCTGTGGCGCCGGCCCCGCCAACATCTCGCTGTTGCCTGATCTTATTCAGAATGAACAGATACAGCGCTGCCTGATACTTGAGAAATCCAGCACATTGGGCAGCGGCGAAATCGGTCAATACCGGATCACTGCCAACTCGCTTGGCGGGGTCTTTCTGGAAAAATTCCAGGACCGCACGGACGACTTGAGTCGATTCCTGCAGGGGACGCCAGAATGGGCGTATTTCACCGAGCGGCGGAGCGAGGCGGTAGAGCTGCGTCATGTCGGGCGCTTCCTCGAACACATCGGCACCTATGTGGCCCGGCACCAGGCGCTTTACAAACGCTTCGAAATTTCCACCCAGTCGACCGTCTGCGAAATCCGTCTGACCGCGCAGGGTCACTACTGCGTCAGCTATCTGCTCGATGGCCAGCGCGTACAGGCGTTGTGCAAGAAGATCATCTTCAACATCGGTGGCCGGCTGAATCAAGCCAGCGTGCAACACCCACGACACAACATCAATTCGGATGCGCTGCTCAAGGGCGAACACGACCAGGCGCTGCAAAGTGGCGAATACACCAACCTGGCCATTGTCGGCTCTTCGCACAGCGCCGTTTCCTGCCTTATCCGCCTGGTAGAGCAGCTGGACTTCCCAGGCACCATCACCTTGCTGACCAAGCGCGATTTCAGGCTGTTCTTCGACTCCCCCGCCTCCGCGCGTGAGCAGCACTATCCGTTTGTCGATGCCGATATCTGCCAGGCCAGCCAAAGGGTCAATCGTTATTCGGGCCTGCGATATGACTCGTTCGAATTCGCTCGCAAGATCAAACAAGGCCTGATCCGCAACCTGAACATCGTTGACATCGCGCAGGCCTCTGCCGATCAGGTCCTGAACCTGATCGCGCAATCGGACCTGCTGATCCACAGCACCGGATACAAGGCCGGGCTGGTGCCGATACTGGATGTCGATGGCACGGCGCTGGAGCTGCAACAGGACGATTTCGGATTGCTCACCAACCAGCAACTCAACCCGCTCACCGGCGAAGGTCGAGTACTGGAAAACTTCCATGCATTCGGTCTCGGAGCCGGGATCAAGACGGGTGGCGACAGCGGCGGCGAGGAGAGCTTTCACGGCAGGATCGACGGCGTGTGGATGTACCAGCACGTGGTGCCCGGACTCATTTTCGTTAAATAAGGAAATTACAATGAATAATCAGACAGCCATCATTCTTTGCGCCGGGCGCGGAAGCCGCCTGGGCAAGCGCACGCGCCACACGCCCAAGCCCTTGGTGAAGACCAACAATATCGCGTTCATCGATAACGCCCTGAACAACCTCGAAACGCTGGGTATCAAACACGTGGTCGTGGTGATCGGCTATCAGTCGGAGACCATTACCGCGCATCTGCGGGCGATGGACACCGCCATCACCTTCGAATTCGTGAGCAACCCGGACTGGGCCACGACCAACAACATCTACTCGCTGTATCTGGCCCGCGAACACATTACGCAGAACACCCTGATCATCGAGGGTGACATTTACTTCTCGGCCGCCAGCCTGCAACAGTTGCTGCAGCAACCGGGGGATCTGGTCGCGCTGGTGTCGCCGCTTGGCAAGAACATGGAAGGCACCTACGCCGTCCTCGAAGAGAGCCGACTGCAAGGTTTCGGCTCGACCAAAGACATCGGCCATGAGCCTCGTGACGGGCAATACAAGACCGTCAACCTGTACCAGGTCGGGTCCGCCACGTTCGCCGAGCACATCAAAAAACAACTCGCCAGCAACGTCAGGAAAAACAACCTCAACGCCTACTACGAAGACGTCTTCAAAAAAGCTTCGCTTGAGGGCAAGTGGGATATTCAGACCGTCATTGTTCCGGCAACCGAATGGTATGAGGTCGACAACCATTACGACCTGACGATCTGCAACTACATTTCCAGTCGCGACCGCCTCGGTTTCGTCCAGAACCGCCACGGCGGTTACTGGCGCTACCCGATGCTGGATTTCGCCTTGATCTACAACTTCCATTTCCCGCCACAGCAGATGAAAGACAGGATCAAGGACAACTTCGATCACATCTTCCTCAACTACCCCGGCGCCCGACGACTCATCGAGGAGTCACTCTGCGAATTCCTCGGTGTCTCCCCAAGACACCTGTGTGTGGCCAATGGCGCAGCGGAAATCATCAAGCTGCTTCCGTCCGTGTATGCCGGCAGCGCGCTCGTGACCGTGCCGTCCTTCAACGAATACGCCAACGTCTTCGGTGAGCAGCGCACGCTCTGCCACTACACGCGGGAGGAGGACGACTTCGCTATCGATATCGATGCACTGCTCGCTACCTGCCGGCAACAGCGCCCTGAGGTGGTGATCATCGAATCGCCGAACAACCCGACCGGCGCCCTGACCCCCGCCTCCGCCCTGTCGGCGCTCGCCGTGCAGTTGCTGGAACTGGATATCTCGCTGATCGTCGACGAATCGTTCCTCGATTTCTCCAACCACGCCGACAGCACTTTGCTCAACGTGCTCGACGAACACCCCAACCTGGTGGTGATTCGCAGCATGAGCAAAACCTTCGGTATCGGCGGTATTCGCATCGGCTACCTGGCCAGTGCCAACCAGACCTTGCTGGCGCTGATCAACTCGCTGCTGCCGATCTGGAACATCAACGGTTTTGCCGAGGAGTTCCTGTTGCATCTGCCGCAATACCAGCAGGAATACCTGGCCAGCTGCCAACAAGTCATCAGCGACACTCGCGCCTTTCAACAGGCCCTGGACGCCATCGAAGGCATCAGCGGCTTCAAGACCGAAGCAAACTTCATTTACTGCAAGGCTCATTACGCTGACGCGCAGACCATTTCCAGGTTGTTGCTGGACAAGCACCACATGTACATCAAGGAGTGCTCGGGCAAACGCAATACCGACTCCGACAAGTACTTCCGGGTGTCCTGCCGCACGCCTGAGGAAAACTCCCGATTGATCCAGGCCCTGAGCGACGTGATGCAGGACCTGGCAGTGCAGAAAACCACCAGCAGCCAAGCGCAGGAGAACGCCGTTGAACTCGCCTGAGCAGGTCGTGATTTGCGGCAAGGGCGAACTGGCCATCTTCGCCTGCGAATACTTCAACGCGTCCCCAAAACATACGGTGTCGTACGTGGTCGCCGATCCTTTCGAGCCGGTCAGCACCGAACGGACGCTGATCGAATATTGCCGGGAGCACGGCATCGAGGTGATCGACAGTGGCCGGATCGAAGACCTGCCAGGTTATGCCGACGGCACCTTCGCCTGCGACCTTTGCCTGGTCATTTTCCACAAACGGATATTGCCCAGACGCTTCATTGACTGCTGCGCGAGAATTATCAACCTGCACCTTTCCTACCTGCCCAAATACCGCGGCGTACGCCCGGTCAACTGGGCCTTGAAGAATGGTGAGCGGATGCATGGCGCAACGCTGCACGAGATCAGCGAAGGCATAGACGAGGGGCCGATCCTCAATCAGGTGGCCTTCTGCATCTACCCTGAGTTCGAGGAAGTGGTCGACACCTATACCCGCGCGATGGGATACGCCCGCCAGTTGCTGATGGATACCTTGCCGATGATCGACCGCATTGTTCCGGTTCCGCAGGAGCATGCCGAGATGAGCATCTACTACGAAAAGGACAATCACCGGCTGGAAGAACGCATGACCTTCACCAAAGCCCAATCTCTGAAATTGCTCGAACGCCTATAGCCTTGCGACGCCACTCGATTGTCCGCACAGGCGGCAATCGGGTGGGCAGGCGATCCCTTCCGAGGAGCCATGATGTATTTGCTTATTGCCTCTGACCTGGATGGCACGCTGCTGCTGCCAGGCGATACTTTCGGTGCCTTTACCAAAAGCGTGATTCACAGCCTGAACCGCGCAGGTCATCACATCGTGCTGGCGACGGGTCGGCATCAGACGGACGTCGAGTCGTTGCTCGACAGTCATTCCCCGCCGGTTCACCTGATCACCGCCAATGGCGCACGCATTTCCAGCGCCTGCGGCGGGCTTTCACTGAGCACGGAATTATCGCCCGCCGTTGTCCAGACATTGCTCGAGGAAACAAGCGCCGACAGCGATCTGACCATCAACCTTTATTGCCGATCCGGCTGGCTGATCAGTCGAGAAGACGAAAACCTGAAGGACTTCAGTCAGAACCCGGACTTCCAGCCGACACTCTGCGCGGCCGAGAATCTGCCGCTGCAGGCTGTGCAGAAAGTATTTTTCTTTCAGCGCAGCAAGGATCATGAGGCGCTGGTCAGGCTGCAGGCGCGGCTGGAACAACAGCTGGGCGATCAGATCGGCACGGTATTCACCTTTCCATGGTGCCTGGAGGTCATGGCCAGAGACGTCTCCAAGGGCAATGCCCTGAAGCAACTGGCCGAATTCCTCAACGTGCCCATTCATGCCTGCATCGCTTTTGGTGACGCCATGAACGACGCCGACATGTTGGCCGGTGTCGGCAAAGGCGTGCTCATGGGCAACGCACATGCGGAGTTGATACAGGCACTGCCCGAAGCGGAGATCATCGGCCGACACACCGATGAAGCCGTCGCGCACTACCTGTCCAGGCACCTGCTGAAGAGCGCTGATCACCCGGCATGAACACCTGCGGGCGTCATTACGCCCGCACGGCCTTCCACAACTTGCCAACCAGGCTCACCGCGAGCAACACCACGCCCCCGGCAATAATCCCGGCCACACCATTGAGCAGCACCGGCACTGCAAACCCGGCGCTACCCGCCGCTGCGCCGACGCTTTCGATCCAGTGATGCACCAGCGGGATGCCGTGGGTGAGGATACCGCCGCCCACCAGGAACATCGCCGCCGTGCCGATCACCGACAGGCCTTTCATCATGTACGGGGCGGCGCGCAAGATCGCGTTGCCGATGCTTTTTGCTGCCGAAGCGGATTTCTGCGTCAGCCACAGGCCGAGGTCGTCGAGTTTGACGATGCCGGCCACCAGACCATAAACACCGACGGTCATGACGATGGCGATGCCGGACATCACGATCACTTGCTGGGTCAGCGAAGCGTCGGCCACGGTGCCGAGGGTGATGGCGATGATTTCCGCCGAGAGGATGAAGTCGGTACGGATCGCGCCTTTGATCTTGTCCTTCTCGTAAGCCACCAGATCGGTGGTCGGCTCGGCCACCGCCTCGGTGAGTTGCGCATGCTCGGCATCATCTTCGGCCTTGCTGTGCAGGAACTTGTGCGCGAGTTTCTCGAAGCCTTCGAAGCACAGATAGGCGCCGCCGACCATCAACAGCGGCGTCACCAGCCACGGCACAAACGCACTGATCGCCAGGGCCGAGGGCACCAGAATCAGTTTGTTGAGAAACGAGCCCTTGGCGACGGCCCAGACCACCGGAATTTCCCGCTCGGCGCGCACGCCGGAGACTTGCTGGGCATTGAGCGCCAAGTCATCGCCGAGTACGCCGGCGGTCTTCTTCGCGGCCATTTTGCTCATCAACGCCACATCATCCAGAACGGTGGCAATATCGTCGATCAGCACCAGCAAACTGCTTCCTGCCATGAATCTTGTTTCCTTATGTGAATAATGCCGCGCAGCATACCGCGACTGCGGGCCAGACGGGGCATTCTTGAGCCATGCGCGAGGCCGGTGCTACCATGCGCAACCGCCAGAACAGGCAAGGAACCACCGGGTTTATGAGCACAATCCGCGAGCGCAACAAAGAACTGATCCTGCGTGCCGCCAGTGAGGAATTTGCCGACAAGGGCTTCGCTGCGACCAAAACCAGCGACATCGCCGCCAAGGCAGGATTGCCCAAGCCCAACGTCTACTATTACTTCAAATCCAAGGAAAACCTCTACCGCGAGGTCCTGGAAAGCATCATCGTGCCGATCCTGCAGGCCTCGACCCCGTTCAACCCGGACGGCGTACCGAGCGAAGTGCTCAGTGGCTACATCCGCTCGAAGATCCGCATCTCCCGCGACCTGCCCTTCGCCTCCAAGGTGTTCGCCAGCGAAATCATGCACGGCGCTCCGCACCTGAGCGCCGACCTGGTCGAACAACTCAACAGCCAGGCCAAGCACAACATCGACTGCATCCAGAGCTGGATCGACCGAGGCCAGATCGCCCCGATCGACCCCAACCACCTGATGTTCAGCATCTGGGCCGCGACCCAGACCTACGCCGATTTCGACTGGCAGATTTCTGCGGTCACAGGCAAGGACAAGCTGGACGAGGCGGATTACGAGGCGGCGGCGCAGACGATTATCCGGTTGGTGTTGAAGGGGTGTGAACCGGACTGATAGACCGCGGTGACTGCTTCGCGAGCAGGCTCGCTCCCACATTGGATTTGTGGCGTTCACAAATCCCTGTGGGAGCGAGCCTGCTCGCGAATGGCTGCAACTCGATTTCAGCTCAAATCCAAATGGCATCCCACAGCGGATAGTCGCCAAGCTTCTGCACTAAACCTGCCCGCAACGGGTTGGCCACGATATACCGAGCCAACTTCACCAGATCTTCTTCTCTGCGCAATGCACGATCATGAAAGCCAGATTGCCAAAGACTGGTCTTTCGACCCGTCGAGAGATTCACGGCTTTGGTGCTGAGGGATTTCGTACGCTGCATCAACTCGCTGAGCGAACCACGCTTCAATTCAATCAGCCAATGAAAATGATCTGGCATGACGACCCAGGCCAACGAATTGGCAAACCCCATCTCCTCTGCGATGCGAAATTGGCTGACGACCAATCGACCCAGTGCAAAGTCGCTGAAAACAGGCTGCCTTCCCGCCGTATTGGTAGTCAGTAAGTAGATGCGATTTTGTTCAGAGTAGCGACCAATGCGCAAACGATTTGAAGCAGATAGATCCAGCATTCCTTTGCCTTTTCATGTCCTGATTATGAAAAGGCTAGTTCAGTGAATTTCTGAGCAAGCGTCAGACGGTTAGCAGGATGTGTACGGAAGATCACCTTCGCGAGCAGGCTCGCTCCCACAGTGGACTTGGGTATTCAGACATTTGGTGTCTAAACACAAATTCAATGTGGGAGCGAGCCTGCTCGCGAAAGCGGTTAATCAGACGCTACAAAATCAACCAGCCACCCCCGCATCCGCCCTCAAATCCAACGCCTCCACAGCCTTGATCGCCACCTGCTCATCAATATCCGACAGATCGCCGCTGATCCCGATCGCCCCCAGCACATTCCCCGCCTGATCACGGATCAACACCCCGCCCGGGGCCGGGACGACGCTGCCCTGGCCCATGCTGTTGAGTGCGGCGATGAAGGCCGGGCGTTGTTGCGCGTCCAGCGCCAGCAGGCGTGAGCCCTTGCCCAGGGCGATGGCGCCCCAGGCTTTGCCGATGGCGATGTTCGGGCGCAGCAGGCTGGCGCCGTCTTCGCGTTGCAGAGTGATCAGGTGGCCGCCGGTATCAAGTACCGCGATGGTCAGCGGCGCGGCGTTGATACCGCGCCCCACGCTGATGGCTTCGTTGACCAGATTGACTGCGACTTTCAAGGTTAAAGCGCTCATGGTGCCGTCCTCATTTTGTTATTGGGAAAGTCGTGGGGCTGCGCTCAAGTGCCGCAGCTCGATGCCACAAATAGAACACAATTAATTATTTTTTTGTATACAATAATTCTCGAAAAGCGCCATATGCGACGAAAAGCCACAGCAGAACCGGGCTTGCGACGAATGAAACAGGCGCTTGAGAAAATGGATTGACCTGCGCCGTCCGCCGTGAATACACTCTGCGCAAAGCCACTTGTATACAATTACAAAACGTAAAGAGGCACAAAACCATGAGCAAAATGAGAGCAATCGAAGCCGCCGTTCTGGTGATGCGCCGTGAAGGGGTTGATACCGCTTTTGGCATTCCGGGTGCTGCGATCAACCCGCTGTACTCCGCACTGAAAAAAGTCGGTGGCATCGATCACGTCCTCGCTCGCCACGTCGAAGGCGCGTCGCACATGGCCGAGGGTTACACCCGCACCAAGGCCGGCAACATCGGCGTGTGCATCGGTACGTCCGGCCCGGCCGGTACCGACATGGTCACCGGGCTCTACAGCGCCTCGGCCGACTCGATCCCCATCCTCTGCATTACCGGCCAGGCACCCCGCGCCCGTATGCACAAGGAAGACTTCCAGGCCGTCGACATCACCAGCATCGTCAAGCCCGTCACCAAGTGGGCGACCACGGTTCTGGAGCCGGGCCAGGTGCCTTACGCGTTTCAGAAAGCCTTCTACGAAATGCGCTCCGGTCGTCCAGGCCCGGTGCTGATCGACCTGCCGTTCGACGTGCAGATGGCTGAAATCGAATTCGACATCGACGCTTACCAGCCACTGCCGCTGGCCAAACCGACCGCGACCCGCGTTCAGGTCGAGAAGGCGCTGGCTTTGCTGGATCAGGCCGAGCGCCCATTGCTGGTGGCCGGTGGCGGCATCATCAATGCCGACGCCAGCGATTTGCTGGTGGAATTCGCCGAGCTGACCGGCATTCCGGTCATCCCGACCCTGATGGGCTGGGGCACCATCCCTGACGATCACCCGCTGATGGTCGGCATGGTCGGTCTGCAGACGTCGCACCGTTACGGCAACGCCACGCTGCTCAAGTCCGACGTGGTGCTGGGTATCGGTAACCGTTGGGCCAACCGTCACACCGGTTCGGTAGACGTCTACACCGAAGGGCGCAAGTTCATTCACGTCGACATCGAAGGCACCCAGATCGGCCGCGTGTTCACCCCGGACCTGGGCATCGTGTCCGACGCCGCTGCCGCGCTGACCGTGTTCATCGAAGTCGCCCGTGAATGGCAAGCCGCCGGCAAGCTGAAAAACCGCAGCGCCTGGCTGCAGGATTGCCAGCAGCGCAAGGCCAGCCTGCAGCGCAAGACCCACTTCGACAACGTGCCGGTCAAGCCGCAGCGCGTTTACGAAGAGATGAACCAGGTGTTCGGCAAAGACACCTGCTACGTCAGCACCATCGGTCTGTCGCAGATTGCCGGCGCGCAGTTCCTGCACGTCTACAAGCCGCGTCACTGGATCAACTGCGGTCAGGCCGGCCCGTTGGGCTGGACCATTCCGGCAGCGCTGGGCGTGGTCAAGGCCGATCCGAACCGTAAAGTCGTGGCCCTGTCGGGGGACTATGACTTCCAGTTCATGATCGAGGAGCTGGCGGTCGGCGCTCAGTTCAAACTGCCTTACATCCACGTCGTGGTGAACAACTCGTACCTGGGCCTGATCCGTCAGGCCCAGCGCGGGTTCGAAATGGACTACTGCGTGCAGCTGTCCTTCGATAACCTGAACGCGCCGGAACTCAACGGCTACGGTGTCGACCACATCGCAGTCGCCGAAGGCCTAGGCTGTAAAGCCCTGCGCGTGTTCGAACCATCGGAAATCGCCCCTGCCCTGCGCAAGGCAGAACAGATGATCGAAGAGTTCAAGGTACCGGTGATTGTCGAGATCATCCTGGAGCGTGTGACCAACATCTCCATGGGGACCGAGATCAACGCCGTCAACGAATTCGAAGACCTGGCACTGGTCGGCAACGACGCGCCAACGGCGATTTCGTTGCTCGACTGATCTGCCGGGATTTGATGGCCGCGGTTACTCCCCTGTAGGAGCTGCCGCAGGCTGCGATCTTTTGATCTTGTATTTCAGGATCAGGATCAAAAGATCGCAGCCTGCGGCAGCTCCTACACAAAGCCATCATCATTAATTCGCAACAGGAGACCACCATGCCGCGTTTCGCAGCCAACCTGTCCATGCTGTTCACCGAACAGGATTTCCTTGCCCGTTTCGACGCCGCCGCCAAGGCCGGTTTCAGTGGTGTGGAATACCTGTTCCCGTACGACTTCAGCTCCGCCGAAATCAAGGCAAAGCTCGATGCCAACGGTCTGACCCAAGTGCTGTTCAACCTGCCGGCCGGCGACTGGGCCAAGGGCGAGCGCGGTATCGCGTGTCTGCCGGATCGGGTTGAAGAGTTCCGCGCCGGGGTCGATCTGGCGATTGCCTACGCGCAAGTGCTGGGCAACACCCAGGTCAACTGCCTGGCCGGTATCCGTCCGCAAGGCATTGATGACGCAACCGTCGAGAAGACCTTCGTCGCCAACCTCAAGTACGCCGCCGACAAGCTGCAGGCGGCCGGTATCAAACTGGTGATGGAAGCGATCAACACCCGCGACATCCCGGGCTTCTACCTGAACAACACGGCGCAAGCCCTGTCGATTCGCGAGCAGGTCGGCAGCGCCAATCTGTTCCTGCAATACGACATCTATCACATGCAAATCATGGAAGGCGATCTGGCCCGCACCCTGCAATCGCACCTGGGCGAGATCAACCACGTGCAGCTCGCGGACAACCCGGGGCGCAACGAACCGGGCACCGGTGAGATCAACTACCGCTTCCTGTTCGAACACCTGGATCGCATCGGTTATCAGGGTTGGGTGGGTTGTGAATACAAGCCTCTGACCACCACTGAAGCCGGTCTTGGCTGGCTCAAAACTCACAACGCAATCTGACGAACACTGCAAAACCCTTGTGGCGAGGGAGCTTGCTCCCGCTCGGCTGCGCACCAGTCGTAAACCCTGCAAACCGATTTTGTCTGACACACCACAGTGGCTGGTTTCGGGGGTGCTTCGCCCCCCAGCGGGAGCAAGCTCCCTCGCCACAAAGTGTGTTCGGCAGATTATTTGGCTACACAAAAACAAGAGGATTTTCTCATGGCTAAAATCGGATTTATCGGCACCGGCATCATGGGCCACCCAATGGCTTCGAACCTGCAGAAAGCCGGTCACAGCCTGTTCCTGTCGGCGCACCACGATGCCGCTCCGGCCGATCTGGTTGCCGCTGGCGCCGTCGCCTTGGCCAACCCGCGCGAAGTGGCGCAGGAAGCTGAATTCATCATCGTCATGGTGCCGGATACCCCACAGGTCGACGACGTACTGTTCCGCGCCGACGGCGTCGCGGCTGGCATCGGCAAAGGCAAAGTAGTGATCGACATGAGCTCGATCTCGCCGACCGCCACCAAGGCTTTCGCCAAGAAGATCAACGAAAAAGGCGCGCAGTACCTCGACGCTCCGGTATCCGGTGGTGAAGTCGGCGCCAAGGCAGCGACCCTGAGCATCATGGTCGGTGGCGACGCGGATGCCTTCGAACGCGCCTTGCCGCTGTTCCAGGCCATGGGCAAGAACATCACCCTGGTCGGTGGCAATGGCGACGGCCAGACCGCCAAAGTGGCGAACCAGATCATCGTCGCGCTGAACATTCAGGCCGTGGCTGAAGCCCTGCTGTTCGCCTCGAAAAACGGTGCCGATCCAGCCAAGGTGCGTGAAGCACTGATGGGCGGTTTCGCTTCGTCGAAGATCCTCGAAGTGCACGGCGAGCGCATGATCAAGGGCACCTTCGACCCGGGCTTCCGCATCAGCCTGCACCAGAAGGATCTGAACCTTGCCTTGCAAGGCGCCAAGGAGCTGAACATCAACCTGCCGAACACCGCCAACGCTCAGCAAGTGTTCAGCACCTGCGCGGCCATCGGTGGCAGCAATTGGGACCACTCGGCGCTGATCAAGGGCCTGGAACACATGGCCAACTTCTCGATTCGCGACAAAAAATAAAGCCTGCACAAAACCCTGTGGGAGCGAGCCTGCTCGCGAAAACGGTTGCACATTCAACATCGATGTTGGCTGACACACCGCCTTCGCGAGCAGGCTCGCTCCCACAAGGGGTCCGAGTTGCCCTTTCGAATAACAAGAATTCCGGGAGCCCGCCATGTCGGTCGATCCGCAACAACTGCTGCGCGAGCTGTTTACCACAGCCATCGACGCGGCCCATCCGAACCAAGTCCTCGAAGCCCATCTGCCCGCCGATCGCACGGGTCGGGTGATCGTCATCGGCGCCGGCAAGGCCGCAGCCGCCATGGCGCAGGTGGTCGAGCGCTGCTGGCAGGGTGAAGTATCCGGTCTGGTGGTGACCCGTTACGGTCACGGCGCCCCGTGCGAAAAAATCGAAGTGGTCGAAGCCGCGCACCCGGTGCCGGACGCTGCCGGTCTGGCCGTGGCCAAACGCGTGCTGGAACTGGTCAGCAACCTGAGCGAAGACGACCGCGTGATCTTCCTGCTGTCTGGCGGCGGCTCTGCCCTCCTCGCCCTGCCGGCCGAAGGCATCACCCTGGCCGACAAGCAATCGATCAACAAAGCCCTGCTCAAATCCGGCGCGACCATCGGCGAGATGAACTGCGTGCGCAAGCACCTCTCGGCGATCAAGGGTGGCCGCCTCGGCAAGGCCTGCTGGCCTGCCACTGTCTATACCTACGCGATTTCCGATGTACCGGGCGACCTCGCCACAGTGATCGCCTCCGGCCCGACAGTGGCCGACCCAAGCACTTCGGCCGAAGCGCTGGCGATCCTCAAACGCTACGGCATCGAAGTCCCGGCCTCGGTGCGCACCTGGCTGCAAAGCGCGGAATCGGAAACCGTCAAACCCGGCGATCCGAGCCTGGCCCGCAGCCACTTCCAGTTGATCGCCCGCCCGCAGCAATCGCTGGATGCTGCGGCGGTGAAATGCCGTCAGGCCGGTTTCAGCACGCTGATCCTTGGCGACCTCGAAGGTGAATCCCGCGAGGTGGCGAAAGTCCACGCCGGTATCGCTCGGCAGATCATCAATCACGGGCAGCCGCTGGCAGCGCCGTGCGTGATTCTGTCCGGCGGCGAAACCACGGTGACCGTGCGCGGCAATGGTCGCGGCGGGCGCAACGCCGAATTCCTCTTGAGCCTGACCGACAGCCTCAAGGGCCAGCCCGGCGTTTACGCGCTGGCCGGCGACACCGACGGCATCGACGGTTCGGAAGACAACGCCGGCGCAATCATGACCCCGGACAGCTACGCCCGCGCCGCCGCTCTTGGCCTGAGCGCCAGCGACGAGCTGGATAACAACAACGGCTACGGCTACTTCGAGGCGCTCGACGCGCTGATCGTCACCGAGCCGACCCGCACCAACGTCAACGACTTCCGCGCCATCCTGATCCTTGAGAACTGCAAATCATGACGCCTGATAAAAAGGTCAAAATCCTCGCCACCCTCGGGCCTGCCGTCGATGGTATCGAAGACATCCGTGAACTGGTCGAGGCCGGGGTCAACATCTTCCGCCTGAACTTCAGCCACGGCGATCACGCCGACCACGCCAAGCGCTATCAGTGGATCCGCGAAGTCGAGCGCCAGCTCAACTATCCGCTCGGGATCCTGATGGACTTGCAGGGGCCGAAACTGCGCGTCGGCAAGTTCGCCGAAGGCAAGGTGCAGCTGCATCGCGGTCAGGCGTTCCGCCTCGATCTGGACGCCACACCCGGCGATGAACGCCGGGTGAACCTGCCGCACCCGGAGATCATCGCCGCGCTCGAAGCGGGCATGGATCTGCTGCTGGATGACGGCAAACTGCGCCTGCGCGTGGTCAGCAAATACTCCGACGCGATCGACACTACCGTGCTCAATGGCGGCGAACTGTCGGACCGCAAAGGCGTGAACGTACCGCAAGCGGTGCTCGACCTCAGCCCGCTGACCGCCAAGGATCGCCGCGACCTGAGCTTCGGTCTGGAGCTGGGCGTGGACTGGGTGGCGCTGTCGTTCGTGCAACGTCCGCAGGACATTCTCGAAGCCCGCGAGCTGATCGGCGACAAGGCCTTTCTGATGGCGAAAATCGAGAAGCCGTCAGCGGTTGAGCAACTGCGCGAAATCGCCGAGCTGAGCGATGCGATCATGGTCGCTCGCGGCGATCTCGGTGTCGAAGTGCCGGCGGAAAGCGTGCCGCAGATCCAGAAGAACATCATCAGCACCTGCCGCGAACTCGGCAAACCGGTGGTGGTGGCGACGCAGATGCTCGAGTCGATGCGCTTCTCTCCGGCGCCGACCCGCGCTGAAGTCACTGACGTGGCCAACGCTGTGGCTGAAGGCGCGGATGCAGTGATGCTCTCAGCCGAAACTGCGTCCGGCGAATACCCGCTGGAAGCGGTGCAGATGATGAGCAAGATCATCCGCCAAGTGGAAAACGGCCCCGACTATCAGACTCAGCTCGATGTCAGCCGACCGAAAGCCGAGGCGACGGTGTCCGATGCGATCAGCTGCGCGATCCGCCGCATCAGCAACGTGCTGCCGGTGGCGGTGCTGGTCAACTACAGCGAGTCGGGCGCTTCGACATTACGTGCCGCACGGGAACGGCCGAAAGCGCCGATCCTCAACCTGACGCCGAACCTGCAGACCGCGCGCCGCTTGAGTGTCGCGTGGGGTATTCATTCGGTGGTCAACGATCGCCTGCGTCAGGTCGATGAAGTGTGTTCGACCGCGCTGGAAATCGCCCAGGCACAAGGCATGGCCGAGCGTGGCGATACGCTGCTGATCACTGCGGGGGTGCCGTTCGGGCAGCCTGGTTCGACTAACTCGCTACGGATTGAAACATTGATTTAGCGCCTGTACCGGCCTCTTCGCGAGCAGGCTCGCTCCCACAGTTGATTTGTGTGCATCACAAACTCAATGACTGAACAAAGATTCAATGTGGGAGCCAGCCTGCTGGCGAAGAAGGCAACTCGGTTTCACTGACTTTCAGAACTGCCCATGCCTGCCAATCATTTCAATACCCACTGCCCCGACTGGGCCGAGGCTTTGCTCAACGGTTTCAGTCAGATATTTCTTCAGCGCCACCCGCTGTGCGGCCTGTTGTGCCTGCTGGCGATCCTGCTCACTGCGCCGGTGCTGTTTGCCGGCGCGCTGCTCGGGGCGGTCGCTGGATTGCTCACTGCACAGCGACGTAACTATGCCAAGGCTGATCGTCAGGCCGGATTGTTCAGTTACAACGGTGTGCTGCTCGGCTTGTTGCTGAGCCTGTATTTCCCCTGGTCACCGCTGCTGCCGCCGCTGATTCTGGCGGCTGGCGGCCTCAGTGCGATGATCACTCAGCAATGGCTCAAACACGTGTACCGCAGTCGATCGATACCGGCCTACACCTCGCCGTTCGTGGCCATCGGCTGGATCCTGCTGCTGTTCGCCGAGCCATCCGCGCCGACGGCGCACATCGAGATGAACACGCTGAACCTGCTCGCCGCAGGACTGCGTGGATTGGGTCAGGTGATGTTCCTCGATCATCCGCTGGCCGGCGCATTGATCGGCATCGGCTTGCTGATCGCTGATCGCCGTGCTTTTTGCTGGGCATTGCTCGCGTCGGCTATCGGCCTGGCGTCGAGCCTGCTGCACCACGAAAGCAGCACCGCGTTGCTGGGGCTGGGCAGCTACAACGCGGTGCTCGCCGCCCTCGCCTTCAGTGCGCAGCGCCAACAACCGTGGCTGCCGCTGCTGGGCATCGTCCTTGCGCTGCTGGTCACCCCGCTGTTTGCTGCCATTGGTCTGGCGACGCTGACCGCGCCGTTCATCCTCGCCGGCTGGCTGATCCGCGCCGGGATCCAGATGCTCGGCAAAGCGGCCGTCGACGCCACGCCTTGCGCACAGGGGGAGAATCAACCTAGGCTGCGCTGATCTTCAATTCAGGCGTTATCCATGGACAGCAGCAACAGTTGGCGCGAACGGCTTTACGTGATGATTTTCCAGAGCGACACCCTCGCCGGGCGGCGCTTCGACGGCACCTTGCTGTTGATCATCCTTGCCAGCCTGGTGGTGGTGATGCTCGACAGCATAGACAGCATTCACCAGAACTACGCCGATGTGCTGGCCTACATCGAATGGGGCTTCACCCTCATTTTTCTCGGCGAGTACATCCTGCGGCTGTATTGCTCACCGAAACCGTTGCGCTACGCCTTCAGTTTCTACGGACTGGTGGATCTGCTGGCGATCGTGCCCGGAATTCTGGCGCTGTATTACAGCGATGCGCAGTACCTGCTGATCATCCGTATCATCCGGATGCTGCGGATCTTCCGGGTGCTCAAGCTCAGCCCGTACCTCAAGCAAGCCAACTATTTGATGTCGGCGCTGCGCGGCAGCAAGCAGAAGATCGTGGTGTTTCTGGTCAGCGTCTGCACCCTGGTGACGGTGTTCGGCACCCTGATGTACGTGATTGAAGGCCCGGAACATGGCTTCACCAGCATCCCCAAAGGCATCTATTGGGCTATCGTGACGTTGACCACCGTCGGCTTCGGCGACATCGTGCCCAAGACCCCGCTGGGCCAGGTGATTTCGTCGCTGGTGATGATCACCGGTTACTCGATCATCGCCGTGCCCACCGGGATTTTCACTGCAGAACTGGCCAACGCCATGCGCGGCGAACAGCTGCAACATGACTGCCCGGCGTGCAAGAAAAACAGCCATGAACAGAGCGCGGCGTTTTGCTCGCGGTGTGGCAGTCAACTGTTTAAGAAAATGGAATAAGCACAGAGCTTTTTAATCTTTAAGCGACTATGCGTGCCCCGTTATAGTCAGTGGCAATTGAACATCACCCCCTGTAGGAGCTGCCGCAGGCTGCGATCTTTTGATCTTGCTTTTTAAAATCAAAGTCGAAAGATCGCAGCCTTCGGCAGCTCCTACACATAAACAACAAGGAATGCGCAGTGAAAAAACTCTTTGGCGCCTCACTTCTCGCCGCCGGTCTTGCCTTTGGCAGCGTGGTTCAAGCCGCACCGACCCTGCTCAACGTCTCCTACGACGTGATGCGCGATTTCTACAAGGACTACAACACTGCGTTCCAGAAACACTGGCAGGCCGAGCACAACGAAAACATCACCGTACAGATGTCCTTCGGTGGTTCGAGCAAGCAGGCGCGTTCGGTGATCGATGGCCTGCCGGCTGACGTCATCACCATGAACATGGCGACCGACATCAACGCCCTCGCCGACAACGGCAAACTGGTTCCGGAAAACTGGGTCACCCGCCTGCCGAACAACAGTGCGCCGTTCACCTCGGCCACCGTGTTCATCGTCCGCAAAGGCAACCCGAAAGCCCTGAAAGACTGGCCGGACCTGCTCAAGGACGGCGTCCAGGTGATCGTGCCGAACCCGAAAACTTCGGGCAACGGCCGCTATACCTACCTCTCGGCCTGGGGCTACGTGCTGAAGAATGGCGGTGACGAGAACAAGGCCAAGGACTTCGTCGGCAAACTGTTCAAGCAAGCGCCGGTGCTGGACACCGGTGGCCGCGCCGCGACCACCACGTTCATGACCAACCAGATCGGCGACGTGCTGGTGACCTTCGAGAACGAGGCCGAAATGATCGCTCGCGAATTCGGTCGCGATCAGTTCGAAGTGATCTACCCAAGCGTCTCCGCCGAGGCCGAACCACCGGTGTCGGTGGTCGACAAAGTGGTCGACAAAAAAGGCACCCGCGCCGCCGCCGATGAATACCTGAAGTACCTGTGGTCGCCGGAAGGCCAGGAAATCGCCGCTGCCAACTACCTGCGTCCACGGGACCCGGCAGTGCTGGCGAAGTACACCGACCGTTTCCCGAAAGTCGACTTCCTGTCGGTTGAAAAGACCTTCGGTGACTGGCGTTCGGTGCAGAAGACCCACTTCAATGATGGCGGGATTTTTGATCAGATCTACAGCCAGTAAGATTTTGCGGACATGAAAAAGGCGACCTCAACAGGTCGCCTTTTTTGTGGCGAACCCCTGTAGGAGCTGCCGCAGGCTGCGATCTTTTGACTGTGATTTTAAAAACCAAGATCAAAAGATCGCAGCCTGCGGCAGCTCCTACAGGGGTCATGTGCTGACAGTTACATTGGTGGAGTGACGCCATCCTTGCCGGCGGAAATCGATTGCGCCGTTAATGTGCCGTCGGCGTCCTGGGTGACGAAGCTGACAATCTTCACCCCGGCCTTGAGCAAACTCCGATCCCCCGGCGTCAGGTTGACGATCGGCACGTCCTCCGGCACCAGTATCTTCTGCTGCCCGCCCTTGTAGTTCACCGTCAGCACCCGGCCGTTGCTGACCACCAGATCACCGACACTGCCATTGGTCATGCTGCTGCCCTTGGCCAGATCAAAGGGCCGATGGCCGTCACCGCTGCCGGCCAGTTCCGGCGGAAATACGTGCACTTCCAGCGCCTTGAGCGTGCCATCCTCCTGCGGCATGGCGGCCGAGCCGATGTAGCTGCCGGGCTTGATGTCCTCGATATTGGCCAGGGTGACAGCGCGAATCCTGGTGTCCGGGCTCAACCGGATCAGCACGTTCTCGCCGCTGTTGACTTGGACTTTCAGCGAATCGGCGCTGACCCCGGTGATCTCGCCGCGCACGCCGAGACGCATGCCCGGGGCATCGGCAGCCTGCACCGCAGTGGCACTGAGCAGGCCGATCAAGGCAATCGTGGTGGTGTGACGCAGCAGCTGGCGCAACATGGCAATCCTCCGGTGATGAACAGTTAAAGCGCAGCGGTAAACATAAGCACGCTATCGAAGAAGATGTAAGTGAATGTATCATCAGCCCTCCCCGGCCGGACGCAAAGTTCGCCGATGGACGACACCGCCGTTGAAGCCAGTCATTCCGCAATGGAATAACTGATATCGATACAAGGCTTCTACCGCCGCTTCGGTGCGTCCCTTAGCCTCACCGCATTCCCTTTCGCTGGATCGAGAAACCTTATGAACGCCACAACTCACGCAATGACCCGAGGCATGGTGCTGCTGTTCGCCTTCTGCTGCGGCGCGATCGTCGCCAACATCTACTACGCGCAGCCGATCATCGGCCTGATCGCGCCGGACATCGGCCTCTCCGACACCATGGCCAGCTTCATCGTCTCGCTGACGCAGATCGGCTATGCGCTGGGCCTGTTCTTCCTGGTGCCGCTGGGCGACCTGCTGGAAAACCGCCGGCTGATGATCATCACCACTGTAGTGGCGATTGCCAGCCTGCTGGGTGCGGCGTTCACCAGTCAGCCGAATGTGTTCCTGCTGATCTCGTTGCTGGTGGGTTTCAGTTCGGTGTCGGTGCAGATCCTGATTCCGCTGGCCGCGCACCTGGCGCCGGAAGAATCCCGTGGCCGAGTGGTCGGCGGGATCATGGGCGGCCTGCTGCTCGGTATTCTGCTGGCGCGGCCGGTGTCGAGCGTGGTGGCTGACCATTTCGGCTGGCGCGCGATGTTCATGATTGCCGCCGCGTTGATGGCAGCGATCAGCGTGGTGCTGGCGTTGACCGTACCCAAGCGCCAACCGGATCACAGCGCTACATACGGCCAACTGATCGGCTCGCTGTGGATCCTGCTGCGCCAGCAACCGGTGCTGCGTCAGCGCGCGTTTTATCAGGGCTGCATGTTCGCCACCTTCAGCCTGTTCTGGACAGCGGTGCCGCTGGAACTGGCGCGCAACCATGGCCTGTCGCAAAGCGAGATCGCGATCTTCGCTCTGGTCGGCGCCATCGGTGCCATCGCCGCGCCGATCAGCGGACGCCTGGCTGACGCCGGCCACACCCGCGTCGCTTCGCTGCTGGCCATGCTGTTCGCCAGCCTGAGTTTCCTGCCAGCCTTCATTCATCCGGCCTACAGCGTGATCGGCCTCGCCGTGACGGGTGTGGTACTGGATTTCTGCGTGCAGATGAACATGGTTCTTGGCCAGCGCGCGGTCTACTCGCTCGACGCCAAAAGCCGCGGGCGCCTGAATGCGCTGTACATGACCAGCATCTTCATCGGCGGCGCCTTCGGCTCGTCGGTCGCCAGCGCGGTGTATGAGCATGGCGGCTGGTTGTGGATCGTGATTGTCGGCAGCGCGTTCCCGCTGCTGGCGCTGGTGCGGTTTTTGAGTGCTTCGCAGCGTGGTTCATTGGCAACGGCGTAGGCGTTCAGGCTCGCTCCCACAGGTTGCTCAAAGGGCCTATGGGAGCGATGCCGCTTAATACCGAACCAGTTTTTCCATCGCCGCATCTGCCAGAAAGGAAGAGCGGCTTTTGACATTGTGTTCACGCACATAGCGATCAATGCGCTGGATCACATAGCCAGGCAACGTCACGTTGACCTTCTCGGTCTTGCCCATGTACGGGGAGATATCCAGCTCAAGCATCCCCCAGCCCATGTCGGCAAACTCCGGATTATTGCGATGCGCCGCTGCCGATGTCGGCATGGGAATAGATTCCCCGTCCGCCGCCATCTCCTGCAGCATGAGATGGGCGACTTCAACAGCGGCGTTATAGGCGTCCTCGAAGGTGTCCCCAGCCGTGACGGCGCCGGGAATGTCGGGTATCTGAATGCCGATGGCGGTGTTGTCGTCACCCCATTCGATGCAGATCGGATATTGCATTATGGATCTCCCTTGTTGCTGGCTGGCGGGTGGTACAACCCGGCACGCCTCCTGATGCTTTTGACCGTCCCCAGCGGTAAATCCTTTTTCGGATGGGGAACGGGAATGGTGTACGGGTTGTAACGATGCGTGAAGATGTGATGACTGCCGGTGACTCGATCCAGCGTCCAGCCTGCCTCCTCCAGCTCCTTGATCAATAGCCTGCTTTGCACCTGGCGCCTCCTTGCTCCGGCCGAATAAAAGTAACTCTAGAGTTATCTTTACTCAAGCACATAAATCTGCAGAACGACGTTCGGTTGTTTTACCGCATGTGATTGAATGGACCCGGATTACGCTCAGCACCCTATTCCCTGTGGGAGCGGGCTTGCTCGCGAAGGCGCCGGATCAGTCAACACATCTGCTGAATGTCAGACCGTATTCGCGAGCAAGCTCGCTCCCACAGGGTTCCCCTGAATGCTTGAAGATTGCGCAAGGACCAAAGATGGACCGCCTCGCCGCCATGGAAACCTTCGTCTGCGTCGTCGAAACCGGCTCGTTTTCCGCTGCCGCCCGACGCCTGAATATCGGCCAGCCCGCCGTGTCGAAAACCATCGCTCAGCTGGAAAAACGCCTGGCTGTGAGCCTGTTGCTGCGCTCGACTCGCGGCCTGACCCCGACCGAAGCCGGACTGGCGTTTTTCGAGCGGGCCAGACGCGCCATCGATGAAGCCAACGAAGCCGATAACGCCGCCCGTGGCAGCGCCGGCGGTTTGCGCGGCAACCTGCGAATCAGCGCTGCGGTGACTTTCGGACGCCTGCACGTCGTGCCGCAACTGGGGCCGTTTCTCGATCAGCATCCGCAATTGAACATCGACCTGCTGCTCGATGACCGCAACATCAATCTGGTCGAAGAAGGCATCGACGTCGCCCTGCGCATGGGCCCCCTCAGCGACTCCAGCCTCACCGCCCGCAAGATCGCCGACTGCCGCCGCGTGGTGCTCGGCACCCCGGCGTACTTTGCTCGCCACGGCGAACCCACCCGCCCAGCCGATCTGGATCAGCACCAAGGCATCGTCTACAACCTCAGCGGTGGCGCCACCTGGACCTTCCGCCGAGGCAGCGAACAACAGACGCAAACCCTGACCGGCCGCCTGCGGGTCAGCGCCGCCGAGGGTTTGCGTGCAGCCGTGCTGGCTGATCAGGGCCTGACCATCGCCTCGCAATGGATGTTCGCCCCGGAGCTGGCGAGCGGCGCGGTCAGGGCGGTGATGGGTGATTGGGGTTTGCCGGATCAGGACTTGTGGGCAGTGTTTCCGACGGGGCGGATGGCCAGTGCGAAGGCGCGGGCGTTTGTGGATTATGTGCAAGGGTTGTTGACCAGCGAACTTTGAAAACAGCAGATCAAAAGATCGCAGGCTTCGCCAGCTCCTACAGGGTCATCAAAAAAAACGGCGATCCAGAGATCGCCGTTTTTTTCATCACTGCCCGAACTGTTTGCCCAATCCCGGCGGCACACCGTGGATATCGGTGTCTTCCCAAGGGCCGTTGGGGCTGACGGAGCGAGTCCAGCCGTTGTTCCAGCGGAAGTAGGTGCGCTGGCGGTAGAAGGTGTTGGGCTGGTCGTCGAGGACGTAGACGCCGAGCTTCTGGTCCCAGTGACTATTGCCGCCCGGTGGCGGGGCGAAGCTGGCTGAGGTGCGTGGGACTGGCTTGGACGGTTTGGCCGGGATGCTTTTGCCCGGTGTCGGCGAGGTCGACGGGGTCGGGCTCGGTTGTGACGGCGGGATCGGCGGCAGGTTGGTGGTCGGTTCCGGTCGGTGCACCGCACAGGCGCTCATGCCCAGGGCCATGGTGATGACTGCGATTCGGGCGAGACTGTGCATGGCGGTGCTTTCCTGTTGTTCCGATTATTGGTCCGGGCTGTCGATGGTCAGTGTTTGCGGCGCGGTGGTGCTGCTGGCCAGCGGGCCGCTGCGACCTACCCACTCCCCGGCGGTCGGTTGACCGGCACGGGAGACGCGCGCAACCAGTTGGACTTCAGGAAAGTTCGACAGTTTCAACTGCGGCATCATGGCGTCGGCATCGCCCAGTTCGACGGTCACCGGCAGATCGGCCACGGTCAGGCGCTTGGCCGCCAACGGTGCCGGCGGGCCGGAAACGGCGCGGGCGAAGATGAACACGCTGTCGCCGGGTTGCACCTTACCTTTGAGTTCGCTGGCCAGATCGACACGCACCTTGAGCAGCGCGGCAACCTTGGCGGCCGGGCTCGCAGCGACCTTGCCGCCACTGGCTTCCAGACGTTCGGTGGCGCGGTTGATGCCGCCCTGCAGCGCTTCGCGGGATTTGTCGTTCTCTGGCAATTGCGCCAGCAGACGGCTCCAGTAATCGATCGCTTGCTGGTAACGCTCGCCTTCGAACGCGGCGATGCCGAGCAGGCCGAGGCTGGTGACTTCTTTCGGATCGGCTTTCAGCGCTTCGTCAGTCAGGGCCTGAATCTTGTCCGACCACTTTTTACCGTCGGCAAAATACTGTGCCTGCGCCCACTGGCCGAGCAGCTCCGGCTGGCGACCGGCAAGGTTGGCGGCGCGTTCGAACATCTTTGCCGCGTCCGCCGGACGATCCTGAGCCATGTAGGTGCGCCCGAGGAAGTACAGACCTTCCGCCGAATCCGGTTGCGCGGCGACGGCTCGTTCCAGACGCCGGGTCATCTCTTCCATCGACTGCGGCGCCTGGGCGAATTCGCGGGTCAACTCGACTTTATCGGCAGCGCCGAAATGCAGATACAGCCCCAGGCCCAATACCGGCACCAGCACCGCGGCCAACAACGGCAACGGCTTGCCCAGCTTCGACACACGCGGTGCGGCAACGCCTTCGGTATCGGCGAGCAGCTCACGCGCCGCTTCCGCGCGACCGCTGTCCATTTGCGCCGCATCGAGTACACCTTCGGCCTGCTGCGCTTGCAGTTCGGCGACGCGCTCCTGATACAGCGCCACGTTCAGGGCAGTACGATCCTCTTCACGCTGGGCGCGACGGCCACGCAGAACCGGGATCAGCAGAAAACTCAGGGCGACCAGAAGCAACAGCCCTGCGGCAAGCCAGAAATCAATCATTCTTGGTTTTTATCCAACAGTTGGTCGAGGCGCTGACGCTCTTCGGTGGACAGCGATGGCGGGGTCTCGGTGCGCTGTGCGCGACGCCGGCGAACGATTACCGCGATCACCACCAGACCACCGAACAACAGCCCGGCCGGGCCGAACCACAGCAGTGCGGTCTTGGCATTGAGCGCCGGTTTGTAGCGGACAAAATCACCGTAGCGATCGACCATGAAATCGATGATCTGCTGGTCGTCCTTGCCCTCGCCGAGCATGCGGAAAATCTCTTTGCGCAGGTCGGCGGCAATCGGTGCATTGGAGTCGGCGATGTCCTGGTTCTGGCACTTGGGGCAGCGCAGTTCCTTGGTCAGTTCACGAAAGCGCTCGCGATCACCTTCCTTGGCGAACTCGTAAGTGTCGATCGCGGCGTGAGCCACGCCGGCCAGACTCAGGCCCAATACCACCGCAACAAGAAAGCGCTTCATGGCTTGGCCTCATCGACCAGCGCCTGATACTTGGCGGCGAGTTTTTCGCGCCAGACTTGCTCGTCAATCACACCCACGTACTTGTCGCGAATGATGCCCTTGGCGTCGATGAAGAAGGTTTCCGGCGCGCCGTACACGCCGAGGTTCAGACCCAGCGAGCCTTCGTCGTCACGGATATCCAGCAGGTACGGGTTGTGGAATTCGGCCAGCCACTTCAACGCATCGGCGTTGGTGTCCTTGTAGTTGATGCCGTAGATCACCACGCCGCGCTCGGCCAGTTTGTTCAGCACCGGGTGCTCGACCCGGCAGGAAATGCACCAGGTGCCCCAGACGTTGACCAGCGCCGGTTTGCCGAGAATGTCAGCCTTGGTCAGGATCTTGTCGCCCTGCACGTTCGGCAGGCTGAATTCCGGGAACGGCTTGTTGATCATCGCCGACGGCAGCTCCGCCGGATCGAGGTACAGACCGCGATAAAGAAACACCGCCACCAGCAGGAAAATCGCCAGGGGTACCAGCATCAACCAACGTCTCATGCAGCCGCTCCTTGCAGGCCGAGGGCTTCACGCACCTTGGCTTTGACCTTGACTCGATAACGCCGATCCAGCGCCGCCAGCAATCCGCCCAGACCGGTCAGCAGACCGCCGAACCAGATCCAGCGCACGAACGGTTTGACGTGAACCCGCACCGCCCACGCGCCGTTTTCCAGCGGTTCGCCCAGTGCGACGTAGAGATCGCGGGTGAAACCGGCGTCGATCCCGGCCTCGGTCATCATCGAACTCTGCACGGTGTACAGGCGTTTTTCCGGGTGCAGCACGCTGACTTCCTTGCCGTCGCGGATCACCCGAATAGTGCCCTTATCGGAGGTGAAGTTCGGCCCTTCGAAGTGCTTGGCGCCCTCGAAGATGAAGTGATAACCGGCCAGGTCCATCGACTCGCCCGGCGCCAGACGCAGGTCGCGCTCGGCACTGTTCTGACTCGACAGCACCACACCGAGGGCGCACACGGCGATGCCCAAGTGAGCGATCTGCATGCCCCAGTAGCTGCGGGTCAGGGTTGGCAGACCTTTGATCAGGCCCTTATGGCGAGTCTTGTCGAAGATGTCGCGCACACCGGCGAGCAGCACCCACGCGGCGAGCAGGAACGTCGCGATCACCGCCCAGTTGAAATCGCCGTAAGCGACACCGGCCACCACGGCCAACGCGACGCTGCCGAGCAGCACGGGAGTCAGCATGTTCGCCAGCCATTTCACCGGGGTGTCCTTCCAGCGGACGATCACGCCGACCGCCATCACCACCATCAGCAACGCCATCAACGGGATGAACAGCGCGTTGAAGTACGGCGGGCCAACCGACAGCTTGGCACCGCTGATCGCATCGAGAATCAGCGGATACAGGGTGCCGAGCAGAATCATCGACGCTGCCACCACCAGCACCAGGTTGTTGCCCAGCAGCAGGGTTTCCCGCGACCACAGGTTGAAGCCGACCTGGCTCTTGACCACTGGCGCACGCAATGCAAACAGGGTCAGCGAACCACCGACCACAAACAACAGGAAGATCAGAATGAACACGCCACGCTCAGGATCGGAAGCAAACGCGTGCACCGACGTCAGCACACCGGAACGCACGAGGAACGTGCCGAGCAGGCTCAACGAAAATGCGGCGATCGCCAGCAACACCGTCCAGCTCTTGAACACCCCACGTTTTTCCGTGACCGCCAGCGAGTGAATCAGCGCGGTGCCGACCAGCCATGGCATGAACGAGGCGTTTTCCACCGGGTCCCAGAACCACCAGCCGCCCCAGCCGAGTTCGTAGTAAGCCCACCACGAACCGAGGGTGATACCGATGCCGAGGAAGGCCCACGCGACAATCGTCCACGGCCGCGACCAGCGTGCCCACGCGGCGTCGAGACGACCACCGAGCAGTGCGGCGATGGCGAAGGCGAATGCAACCGAGAAACCCACATAACCCATATAGAGCATCGGTGGATGCACGATCAGGCCGATGTCTTGCAGCAGCGGATTGAGGTCACGCCCGTCGGCCGGAATCTGCGGCAGAATCCGCGAGAACGGGTTGGAGGTGAGGATCAGAAACAACAGGAAACCGGTGCTGATCATGCCCATCACCGCCAGTACGCGAGCGAGCATGACTTGCGGCAACTGCCGGGAAAACACCGACACGGCGAACGTCCAGCCGCCGAGGATCAGCGCCCACAGCAACAGCGAACCTTCGTGGGCGCCCCACACCGCGCTGAACTTGTAGTACCACGGCAAGGCGCTGTTGGAGTTCATCGCCACATAGCCGACCGAGAAATCATCGGTCATGAATGCGTAGGTCAGCGCGCCGAAGGCAAACAGCAAGAACGCAAACTGGCCCCACGCCGCCGGCTGGGCCAGGCTCATCCACAGACGGTCGCCACGCCACGCACCGAGCAGCGGCACCACGGCCTGCACCAGCGCGAAACACAGCGCCAGAATCATCGCCAGATGACCGAGTTCAGGAATAAACAGTGCAGAAGTCATCAATCAACCCTCCTTGGCTTGGGTCGGTGCCGATTGACCACTGTCTTTCAGCGCTTTGGTCACTTCCGGCGGCATGTACTTCTCGTCGTGCTTGGCCAGCACTTCATCGGCCACCACCACACCGTCGGCATTGAGTTTGCCCAATGCGACGATGCCCTGCCCTTCGCGGAACAGATCCGGGAGGATCCCGCGGTAGGTGATGGTCACGGCTTTGTTGAAGTCGGTGACAACGAATTTGACGTCCAGCGAGTCCGGCGAACGTTGCAGCGAGCCCTTCTCGACCATGCCGCCGGCGCGGATGCGCGTGTCGTGCGGCGCTTCACCGTTGGCGATCTGGGTCGGCGTGTAAAACAGGTTGATGTTTTCCTGCAGGGCGCTCAGGGCCAGGCCGACGGCAGCGCCGACCCCGACCAGGATCGCCAGAATGAGGGTCAGACGTTTTTTGCGCAGCGGATTCACTTGCCGTTCTCCCGGCGCAGACGACGCGCCTCTTGTTGCAGATAGCGCTTGCGGGCCGCGATCGGTGCGACCACGTTGAGGATCAGTACCGCCAGACAGATGCCGTAGGCCGACCAGACATACAGGCCGTGATGGCCCATGGCGAGAAAGTCGCCGAATGAAGTGAAACTCATCGCACGGCCTCCAGACTGTTCTGCACTTCTTCTTTCACCCAACTGGCGCGCGCTTCGCGCTTGAGCACTTCGAGGCGCATGCGCAACAACAGCACGGCGCCGAAGAAACAGTAGAAACCCAGCACTGTCAGCAGCAGCGGCAGCCACATTTCGGCCGGCATTGCCGGTTTCTCAGTGAGGGTGAAGGTCGCACCCTGGTGCAGGGTGTTCCACCACTCCACCGAGTACTTGATGATCGGGATGTTGATCACCCCGACAATCGCCAGCACCGCGCAGGCCTTGGCGGCGCTGTCGCGGTTGCTGATGGCGTTGCCCAGCGCAATCACGCCGAAATACAGAAACAGCAGAATCAGCATCGACGTCAGCCGCGCATCCCAGACCCACCACGAGCCCCAGGTCGGCTTGCCCCAGATGGCCCCGGTGACCAGCGCCACGGCAGTCATCCACGCGCCGATCGGCGCCGCGCATTGCAGGGCGACGTCGGCCAGTTTCATTTTCCACACCAGCCCGACCACGCCGCACACCGCCAGCATCACGTAGATCGACTGCGCCAGCATCGCCGCAGGCACGTGGATGTAGATGATGCGGAAGCTGTTGCCCTGCTGATAATCCGGCGGCGCGAAGGCCAGGCCCCAGACCACGCCAATGCTGATCAGCAGCAACGCGGCAATGCTCAGCCACGGCAGAAACCTGCTGCTGATGCCGTAGAACCACTTGGGCGAGCCGAGCTTGTGAAACCAGGTCCAGTTCATACTGTTTCCATCACGGGTGCCGCTCATCGGTGTGAGCAGTCTCAGGGTCTTTGCTGGTTAAATTTTAACCAGACCTCATTATTCGCCGACGCTGATCTTCAGGCCAGCAGCTATTGCAAAAGGTGTCAGGGTGATCGCCAGGGCGGTCAGGCTACCCAGCCACAGCAGATACCCGGTCGCCGGCATGCCTTGCAAGGCGGCCTGCAAGGCGCCACTGCCAAGGATCAACACCGGGATGTACAACGGCAGAATCAGCAACGCCAGCAACAGGCCGCCGCGTTTCAAACCAACCGTCAGCGCCGCGCCCACCGCACCAAGCAGGCTCAGCACCGGGGTACCCAGCAGTAACGACAACAGCAACACCGGCAGGCAGGCGACCGGCAAACCGAGCATCAACGCCAGCAACGGCGAGAGCAGAACCAGTGCCAGTCCCGAGAACAGCCAGTGTGCCAGCACCTTGGCCAGCACCAGTAGGGGCAGCGGGTGCGGCGAAAGGACCCACTGTTCCAGGGAGCCATCTTCGAAATCACTGCGAAACAGTCCGTCCAGCGAAAGCAGGACCGACAACAACGCGGCCACCCAGACTAACCCCGGGGACAGGTTTTGCAAGACTTGAGTTTCCGGGCCGACGGCCAGCGGGAACAAGGCAATGACGATGGCGAAGAAAATCAGCGGATTGGCCAGTTCCGCCGGGCGACGAAACAGCAAACGGGACTCACGGGCAACCAGCAGGCCGAACACACTCATACTGCCCAGTTCCCCAGATCGATATCGCGATAACCGGCCGGCATCCGGCTCAGTGTGTGGTGCGTGGTCAGAACCACCAGACCGCCGCGCTCGCAGTGCCCGGCCAAGTGTTCTTCAAGTTGCGCCACGCCCTGTTTGTCGAGCGCGGTGAACGGCTCGTCGAGAATCCACAACGGTGGGCTGTCCAGATACAGCCGCGCCAGCGCCACGCGGCGTTGCTGACCGGCGGACAGGGTGTGGCAGGGAACATCTTCGAAACCGCGCAATCCTACGGCTGCCAGTGCCTGCCAGATCGCCTCGCGCTCGGCCGGCCGATGCAGGGCGCAGAGCCAGGACAGGTTCTCTTCCGGGGTCAGCAGATCCTTGATCCCGGCAGCGTGGCCGATCCACAGCAGGTTGCGCGCCAGTTCACTCGGCTGGGCGGTCAAGGGCTGGCCGTTGAGCAGCACCTGACCGCTGGTCGGCTGCATCAACCCGGACAACAGGCGTAGCAGACTGGTCTTGCCGCTGCCGTTGGGGCCGCTGATCTGCACCATATCGCCACTAGCCAGTCTTAATTCGAGATTTTCGAAGAGCAGCCGCAGGTCTCGCTCACAGGCAAGGGCAACGGTTTGCAGGACAGGACTGGTCAATGGATCACGGGCCTTATACGGTTCAAGTCGGCTCTGGCGCGGCCGTTAAAGAGATGCAGGATAAATGCAATGACGGTGCGAAGCAGAGAGCTGGATCAAACAATTGCTATGTTTTCTGAACGAAGCGCAAGACGCGCGGCATTATACATGCCGTGCCTTACTCCCAAGAGCGCAATTTCCTCAGGTTGTATCCGCGTATGACAGGCGAAATGAACATCCTCCCGCTGCCGCCCACCACGCCGGCGAACACGCGTCCGCTGGTGATGAGCGGTGAGTTGCTCAAGCTGTTGACCCCGGTCGAAGGCTTGATCGGCGCCGGGCAAAGCGCCCAGGCCGAGGTGTTGTCACTCAAGCAGGCGGACCAGACCTTTCAACTGCTGCTCAAGGTCACCGTCGACGGCGGCCGGCAGACCACCGTGCAAGCCAGCAGCAACCTGCCGTTGCCGACCGGCACCAACCTGGCCGTCACCCAGCCGTCGGCGGGTAATCTGGCGATCACCGTGCAACAGGCGATTGCCAGCGGCGTCGCCGCCCTCACCCGCATCGATACGGCGCAGTTGCCGGTCGGCACGCTTCTGCAAGGCAAGGTGCTGACCTCGCAAACACTGCCGCAAGTGCCGGGACAGCCGACGGTGTACCGCTCGCTGGTGAGCCTGCTCAACACCGCGCAAAGTGGCGCCACACTGGACATCGACAGCCCGACGCCGCTGCGTATCGGCACTCTGCTATCGGCACTGGTCGAAGACTCGCAAACCCTCAAGTTCGTGCCACTGAGCAGCCGTCAGGAGCAATTGGCGGTGAGCCAGCAACTGCTCGGCCAGCAGAGTCGCCAAGGCTCGCTGGACGGTTTGCTCAATGCTTTGCAAAACCTGCCGAGCGACGACGATCAGACCTCGCAGGATCTACGCGCTGCCGTCGTGCGTCTGCTTGCCAATCTGCCCGATGTGCAGCAGATGAGCAGCGCCAAAGGCGTGGCCCTGGCCCTGGCCAACAGCGGTGCCTTTCTCGAAGCCAAATTGCTGACCGGACAGAATCCTGCGCTGGCCCCGGACATGAAAGCCGATCTGCTCAAGTTGATCGCGCAGCTGTCGCCGGGTGCGCCGGGCAATGCCAGTTTCAACGCGATCATCGCTGCCAACACTCTGGCGCAGGCGCTGCCAAGTTTCGTGCGCAATGCCCTCGGCACTCTCGGTCAGGTCAGCGCCAAACCCGTGCCGAGCAGTTTCCCGCTGCCCGACCGTCTGCTGCAAAGCCTCGACGGCGAAGGCGATCTTGAGCATCTGCTGCGCCTCGCTGCGGCCGCCGTGTCGCGCCTGCAAAGCCATCAGCTGTCGAGCCTGGAACAGACCGGTGTCACCGATGACGGCCGTCTGCTCAGCACCTGGCAGCTGGAAATCCCCATGCGCAACCTGCAGGACATCGTGCCGTTGCAGGTCAAGTTTCAGCGCGAAGAAGCGCCGGAAAGAGAACCGCAACCCAACGAACGCCGCGACGAGCGCGAACCCAAACAGCAGCTGTGGCGCGTCGATCTGGCCTTCGACATGGAGCCGTTGGGGCCGATGCAGATTCAGGCGCAGCTGATTGCCGGCAGCCTGTCGAGTCAGCTCTGGGCCGAACGCCCGTACACCGCCGACTTGATCGAAACCAATCTGTTCGCCCTGCGCCAGCGCCTGCTCGATCGCGGGCTGAACGTCGGCGATCTCGACTGCCACCTCGGCACCCCGCCGCAAGGCAACCAAACCCGCCTCGAACACCGCTGGGTCGACGAAACCGCATGAACGATTCCACTGCTCCACGTCAGGCCATCGCCCTCAAATACGACGGCAACCACGCCCCGACGCTCACCGCCAAGGGCGACGAGGAACTGGCCGAAGAAATCCTGCGCATCGCCCGCGACTGTGAAGTGCCGATCTATGAAAACGCCGAGCTGGTGCGGCTGTTGGCGCGGATGGAACTGGGCGACAGCATCCCCGAGGAGCTGTACCGCACCATCGCCGAGATCATCGCGTTCGCGTGGAATCTGAAGGGGAAATTCCCCGACGGGCAGGATCCGGATGCGCCGATGGTCGAGAAGGACGTTACCGAACGCGGGGCTGATTACTAGGCCGCGCCGGATACAAGCTCAAGTGCACGCGTTCTCGCTCGATAGTCAGTTCAAGCGCGCTCGCCACTGCAGGTTCGCCCATTCAAACCGTTGTGAGCGACCATAATCCTTGATCCCGACGGGCATACCTTGCTCGGACAGACTCAGTGCCTTGAAGCCGACTTTTCCGATTCGCCAGTAATACTCATGCACAGGATCGTTGACGCGATAGGGAAGCAGGATCTGCATACCCGTTCTCAGGCCATAAGGCCGCACGTCAGCCCAATTAAGCACGCTCGTCACGAAAGCCGGAGACGAAGGCTCTTCGAACCCTCCGCCGCCAAGATTTTTGACTTTCCAGAAATTGATATCACTCCCGTCTGATCGAGCGTGCAGCACCCATACATCGGTCAGTCTGGTAATCGGCGAATCCAGCACTGCGGTCTTTGAACGCGCAGAATAGAAGCCCGGCAAATCCAAGGCTTTCTCAAAATCCAGAGAACGGCCACTGCTCCTGTAGGTGAGCAGCTTCAGGAACTGCGCACTTGAATCGACAGCGAGCACATCATCCTTGTCATCGTTGTCCAGCCTGGCGCTGTAGAATCGGGCCGGCAATGGGTTCTTTCGAGCATCTCCCCAATGAGCAGGAATGCCCAGACTCGACCCTTCATTCTCCATCAGCCAGAAATCGGACACTGTGTTATTCAGGGTCTGCACGATCAACACATCTTGCTTGCCGACGCCTCTGAAGTCGCCAGCCAGATATTGCTGAGCTTGCCGGTAGGCATGCCCTTGCTGAACCGAACGCCAGATAACCGGTTCAGCAAAATGCCCGCCTTCATTCTTCAATAGCCTGAAAATGGTTTCGTCAGCTTTTCCGGGCGATATCGCCATCAGATCAGCCTTGCCGTCACCAGTGAAATCAGCCAGAAGATAGCGCGTAGAGTCGTAGCAAATGGCTGTAGCACACCCGGAATCAAAAGAGTCTGGATCGAATGGAAGTCTGTCCTCATACCATTTCTCGGAAGCAATCGCGTCTGCGTCCAGCGACGTGACCCAAATATCGACACCTGGACCATCCTCCCGGCGCTGCACTTGTACAGTCCGGTGCGTCCCGTCACCGATTACATCCCCCGTCAGTGCCACTTCCATCGAATCATTGCTGTCGATGTTATCGATGCTGCGCACCCACAATGTAGAACCCGCAAAATCCCTGCAATCCGCTATCAAGCTCGGCTGTACTCCGTCCAGGCATTGCCCCTGCGCTCCGGGAACATAGATTTTCCCGAAATCCCACGGAGTCCAGTGTTGAGAGGGCTCATTGCTCTCACATGCGCGCTCGATCAATTGGCCATTCTGACGCGCTATGCAATGGCCAGAGGCTGTTTTCAACAGTGCAATTCCCCTGCTCGCGCCGACTGCAATGTCGGAGGGCACAAACGCCCAGCGCTGGTCAGCGTCTGGCTCACATCCTTCCAGTGTCACCTGCTGCCCCAATCCATTGGCAACCAGGCACTGTTGCGTCTGGAAATTGACTAGCGGTCTGAAAGGGATATTGACCAGTGGCCCGGCGGCGTGAGCATGGCTAAGCGTGAAATTCAGTCGCGCCACCCAATTGCCATTCCAGGTCGCTTCACTGTACGCACTGCTGACTGACTCAGTCCCTTCAAAATGAAAGTAACTTGCGACAACATGCCGTTTCGCCTGCACAGCTGCTGGGTCCACGTTAGGAGCGACTGCCGCCGAGGGATAGGTCTCGTGATAAATCACCGGAATATCTGCACTGATCCCGCGCAAGGCCAGGCGCGTCAAACGTGCTGAATAAATATGGTCAGGATGCTCCGTGTACGCAACAGTGTCCGGATTGAGTGCATACACCCGGGTGGCTCCTTCATTGACGATCAGTTCAGTCAAGAGCTGCACAAAAGATGTTCGACTGTAGAGGTTTACCGGACCTGAAGCCGAGTCCAGATATGGCCAACTCCGAACAGTTTTATCGAGGTCGAGCAAATCGGCCAGCGGCACATCTCCACCGCGAACGTTCCCTCCCGGCACACGCAAAAATATGAGCTTCAATCCAGGTCGTGCACTGGCCTTGACGCTCTTCACAATGGCTGAATCAGTGAATATCAGGTAAGACGTCCATCCGCTCGCAAAACCCAGCATTTTTTCATAGGCTTTTGTCGACGCGCTTTCGCGCTTCAGCACATATTCGAAGTCGGCGCCAGAACTGCCACCGTTCATGAATATACTGGTCACACAGCCGCCGGCCGCCAGAACTTGCGAAATCCGCGGATCAATAAACAGCAGATCGTCGTCCATATGCGCCACGACATTGACCAGGTGGACACCGTGACAATTTTGCCGGTCGGCAATATTCGCCTCTGGAGCGAGCCTGCTGACCTGAGCCCCACAAGCCGTCAGGAGCAGCACGATTACCAGCCACAGGACGGCAACACCGGGTGACCGCACTTTTTTCACGCGTTCGATTCTGGCTGGCAAATGCATACCCACTCCACGATTGGCTGAATCGGTGAACTGGCGATCAGAAGCGTCTGCCTGGTAAGGCGACGGGACTATCGCGAGTCACGAGAAGTGTGAGGAGCGATGAGCGAAATTCTCTACTGTCAAAAATACCAGTTCAGATAGACGGTCATGGGCGAATCAGGCAACAAAATCGAGCGCAAAAAAATCGCCGGCATGGCCGGCGATCCTTATTCAAATGACAGGCCTCTACACATATCAGCTTCTGTGCAGCTTGCGCATCAACTCCGCCTCAGCCTGGGTCAAGCCGCAGGACTGGGTCAGCTCATCGACGCTCGCGCCCATGCCTACCAGTTTCGCCGCCTGGGCGAACGACAGGCTCGACGGGTCGCGTTGTTCCAGCGCGACAATTTTGTCCGGCAACGGACCGACGACCGAGCGCAGCTCGTGCAGGGCTTCGCCCATGCGCACGTTGCCGTTCTGATAGTCGTCGACGCGTTTGGCCAGGTCCTTGATGCGCTGATCACGCAGCGCATCGCCCTGAGCCTGTTGCGCAGCGATCACCCGCTGCGCCTTGATGTACGCCAGAAACATTGCCAGCGTGCCTGCCCAGAAGAGGAACAGGACAATGACCGCAACCTCGAGAATCAATCAGATGCTCTCCAGTTCCGACCATTCTTCTTCGCTCATCATCTTGTCCAGCTCGACCAGGATCAGCAACTCGTTGTTCTTGTTGCACACGCCCTGGATGAACTTGGCCGACTCTTCGTTACCGACGTTCGGCGCGGTCTCGATTTCCGACTGACGCAGGTAAACCACTTCAGCCACGCTGTCGACCATGATCCCGACCACTTGCTTGTCGGCTTCGATGATGACGATACGGGTGTTGTCGCTGATCTCGCCGCTGTTCAGGCCGAAGCGCTGACGGGTGTCGATCACGGTGACCACGTTACCGCGCAGGTTGATGATGCCCAGCACGTAGCTTGGCGCACCCGGTACCGGAGCGATTTCGGTGTAACGCAGGACTTCCTGAACGCGCATCACGTTGATGCCGTAGGTTTCGTTGTCCAGCTTGAAGGTCACCCATTGCAGGATCGGATCTTCAGAACCTTTTGC
The DNA here is from genome assembly GCF_024748795.1 of Pseudomonas sp. B21-051. Lineage (NCBI taxonomy): Bacteria > Pseudomonadati > Pseudomonadota > Gammaproteobacteria > Pseudomonadales > Pseudomonadaceae > Pseudomonas > Pseudomonas sp. B21-051. Next base: position 1,722,282 of record NZ_CP087166.1, on the reverse strand, counting down.
ATTCGTCGCCTGACTACTCATACCCTGACCCCTCGAAAAAACCGCACTGGGCGGTGTGTGTTCTGTGTGGAGGCATTGAAAAATGCCATCGCCTGACTGTTATGTCGGCTGCTATGTCGATTTATGTAGCGGCTTGTGGCCACCCAAGTGCTTTGCCCCGCCGCTGGCGATCAACTCGGCCAGTGCGGCTACATCAAGTAATGCACACATGTGCTCGATCACCGTGCCGGCAAGCCATGGCCGCTGACCCCGGTGACTTCTCCATTTGATTTCATTCGGATCCAGACGCAACGATCGGCTGACCTGATGCACCGCCAGGCCCCATTCGTAACCTTGTACCGAAATCACGTACTGCAGGCCCTGACGGAAGTCATCGCGATAGCGATCCGGCATGACCCAACGCGCCGTGTCCAACACTTTCAGATTGCCAGCCTGGCTCGGCAGAATCCCGAGGAACCATTCCGGCTGCCCGAACAGCGGCGTCAACTCGTGGCCGGCCAGCGAATAGATCGAACCGAGGCACACCAGCGGCACGGCCAGGGTCAGCCCGGCGACATCGAACAACAGGCATTCGAAGGCTTCCGAAGCCCAGGCCGGACGGCCATCGGTTTCCACCGGTGGCGGCGTGTTGCTGGGCGGCAGGTGCACTTCCACCACCGGCGGTACCAGCGTCTGTTCGACGGGTGCCGGTGCCACCGGCGCCGGTTCGGCCACGACCGGTTCCGGCGCGGTTTTCAGCAATTGGGTTTGCAACAGCGGTGCGAGTGTCGAAACCGGCGCGCGTGGCGGCTCGGCTTCTTCGATCAACGCCACTGGCGCCTTGGCGATCGGTGCGGCCGCAGGCGAGGCAACCGGGGCGGCAGGCTTGGCGGTTTTCTGCGCATCACGCGCCTGCTCTTCCAGTACCGCTGCCTGGAATTCATCCAGCGCCGCAGCACTTTCGACCACCTCGACCGGCGCCTCGACCGGCAACTCATCAGGGATTTCCTGCAGCAAGCTGTCCAGATAGGACTGCAACGCCAGTTGCGGCTTCGACGTCAACTTCACCGGCCGATTCATACGCAGTCCCCTGTAGGAGCTGCCGCAGGCTGCGATCTTTTGATCTTTTCAGGAGCGCCACAAAGCAAGATCAAAAGATCGCAGCCTGCGGCAGCTCCTACAGAGGTCAACGTCATTCAAGCCACCTGCGGAACAAGTTGTTGCGCCAGCAGATGCTTGAGCAGCGCGCGGTAAGCCAGCACGCCACGACTCTTGCCGTCGAACTGCGAAGGCGTGACCCCGGCCCGGCTGGCGTCGCGCAGACGGGTATCGACCGGGATGTAACCCTGCCAGATCTCTTCGGGGAATTTGTCACGCAGCACGCGCAAGGTGCCCAGCGACGCCTGGGTGCGGCGGTCGAACAGGGTCGGCACGATGCTGAACGGCAGCGCCTGTTTGCGCGAGCGGTTGATCATCGCCAGGGTGTTGACCATGCGTTCCAGGCCTTTGACAGCCAGGTGCTCGGTCTGCACCGGGATCACCAGTTGCTGGCTCGCGGCCAGGGCGTTGACCATCAACACACCGAGCAACGGCGGGCTGTCGATGATCGCGTAATCGAAGTCCTGCCATAGCTGCGCCAGACTCTTGGCGATCACCAGGCCCAGACCACTCTGCCCCGGCGACTGGCGCTCGAGGGTGGCCAGTGCGGTACTCGACGGCAACAGGGAAATGCGTTCGTCGCTGGTCGACAGCAGCAACTGCCCGGGCAAGCCTTGAGGCACCGTGCCCTTGTGCAGAAACAGGTCGTAGTTGCTGTGTTCCAGGCTGTCGGGGTCATAGCCAAAATAGCTGGTCATCGAGCCGTGTGGGTCGAGGTCGACCACAACCACGCGCTTGCCCGCCTCCGCCAGCAATCCGGCTAAAGCGATGGAAGATGTGGTTTTACCGACACCACCCTTTTGATTGGCGACTGCCCAGACTCTCATTCGGTTCGTTCCTCCCGGCCGAGATGCTCGACCGAGACATAGCTCAGCGTATTAATGCGGGTGACGGAGAATTGACGGCACTCTCGCGTCCCGGCGTCTTGACCGGGGTCGGTGCAGTTTGTGTGCCAGCGCGCTTCAATGCCGCGTCCGGTTGCGCATTGGCGGTTCCGGTACCGGTCAGACTGCGGCGCACATCGAGGTTGCGCGACACCACCAGCACCACGCGACGGTTTTTCGCCCGGCCTTCGGCGGTGGCGTTGTTGGCCACCGGCTGAAACTCACCGTAACCCACCGAGGCCAGACGCCCGGGGTTGACGCCCTGCATTGCCAGCATCCGCACGATGCTCGCCGAACGCGCCGAGGACAGTTCCCAGTTGGTCGGGTATTGCGCGGTGCGGATCGGCTGATCGTCGGTGAAGCCTTCAACGTGGATCGGGTTGTCGAACGGTTTGAGGATCGCCGCGACCTTGTCGATGATGTTGAAGGCGATATCACTCGGCATTGCATCGCCACTGCCGAACAACAGGCTGGAATTGAGTTCGATCTCGACCCACAACTCGTTGCCGCGCACGGTCATCTGGTTGGAAGCGATCAGGTCGCCGAACGCGGCACTGATGTCATCGGCGATGCTTTTCAGCGGATCGCTGGCCCCGGCAATGCCGGCGTCAACCTGCTCGCTGTCCTTGACCAGCGGCTTGGCCGGGGTCACGGTCTTTGGTCGTTCTTCACCGATCGGGATCGGCTTGAGCGAGCGATCGGAGTCGGTGAAAACCCCGATCAGCGCTTCGGAAATGACTTTGTATTTGCCTTCGTTGATCGAAGAAATCGAGTACATCACTACGAAGAACGCGAACAGCAGCGTGATGAAATCCGCGTAGGACACGAGCCAGCGCTCGTGATTAACGTGTTCTTCCTGATGCCTGCGGCGAGCCATAGTCCATTACCCCCATCAATCCATGAAGCCCTGAAGCTTCAGCTCGATAGAGCGAGGGTTTTCACCTTCGGCGATCGACAAAATACCTTCCAACAACATTTCGCGATAACGCGACTGCCGCAACGCGATTGACTTGAGCTTGGCCGCCACCGGCAGCAACACCAGGTTGGCACTGGCCACGCCGTAGATGGTCGCGACGAATGCCACGGCAATGCCGCTACCCAATTGGGTCGGATCAGCGAGGTTGCCCATCACATGAATCAGGCCCATCACCGCACCGATGATGCCGATGGTCGGCGCGTAGCCGCCCATGCTTTCGAAGACTTTGGCAGCCTCGATGTCGCGGGCTTCCTGAGTGTAGAAATCCACTTCGAGGATGCTGCGGATCGCTTCCGGCTCGGCACCATCGACCAGCAGTTGCAGGCCTTTGCGCGAGTAGTTGTCCGGTTCGGCATCGGCGACGCCTTCCAGACCGAGCAGGCCTTCCTTGCGCGCGGTGAGGCTCCAGTTGACCACGCGGTCGATGCCGCCGGCCAGGTCCACCCGTGGCGGAAACAGGATCCAGGCGAGAATCTGCATGGCACGCTTGAAGGCGCTCATCGGCGATTGCAACAGCGCTGCACCGATGGTGCCCCCGAGAACGATCAGCGCCGCCGGGCCGTTGGCCAGCGCGCCGAGGTGGCCGCCTTCAAGGAAGTTGCCGCCGATGATGGCGACGAACGCCAGGATAATCCCGATAAGGCTTAGAACATCCATCAGATACACGCCTCGACGATGTGCTTGCCGATGTCGTCCAGGCCGTAGACCGCGTCAGCCAGATCGGCTTTGACGATGGCCATCGGCATGCCGTAGATCACGCAGCTTGCTTCGTCTTGTGCCCATACCGAGCTGCCGCCCTGCTTGAGCAAACGTGCGCCTTCGCGGCCGTCGGCGCCCATGCCGGTGAGCACCACCGCCAGAACTTTGTCACCGTAGGACTTGGCTGCGGAACCGAAGGTGATGTCCACGCACGGCTTGTAATTCAGACGCTCGTCGCCCGGGAGGATTTTCACCGCGCCACGGCCGTCGATCATCATCTGCTTGCCACCCGGCGCCAGCAGCGCCAGGCCCGGACGCAGGATGTCGCCATCCTCGGCTTCCTTGACGCTGATGCGGCACAGCTTGTCCAGGCGCTCGGCAAACGCCTTGGTGAACGCCGCCGGCATGTGCTGGATCAGCACGATCGGCGCCGGGAAGTTCGCCGGCAACTGGGTCAGCACCCGTTGCAGGGCAACCGGGCCGCCGGTCGAAGTACCGATGGCAACCAGTTTGTAGGCTTTGCGTTTCGGTGCCGGCGACGACGCGCTGGCGGCTGGCGCACGAGCAGGTGCTGGAGCCGGCGCCGGACGCGTCGGAGCAGCAACGCTGTGGCTGCTGAAACTCGAAGCCGCCGGGGCTGGCGCAGGCGTCGGTGCAGCGGCCGGAGCCGGCGCACTGTAGGCACTGAAACGACGGTTACTGCGCGAGATGCTGTGGACCTTCTCGCACAGCAGTTGCTTGACCTTCTCGGGGTTGCGCGAGATGTCTTCGAAATTCTTCGGCAGGAAATCCACCGCACCGGCGTCCAGCGCATCCAGGGTGACCCGGGCGCCTTCATGCGTCAGCGAGGAGAACATCAACACCGGGGTCGGGCAGCGCTGCATGATGTGCCGCACCGCCGTGATGCCATCCATCATCGGCATCTCGTAGTCCATGGTGATCACGTCCGGCTTGAGGGCCAGGGCCTGATCGATCGCCTCTTTACCGTTGGTGGCCGTACCGACCACCTGGATGCTCGGATCCGCTGAAAGAATTTCCGAGACGCGGCGGCGGAAAAAACCCGAATCGTCCACCACCAGGACTTTGACTGCCATAAACACTCCATTAGGTGCAGCGGGACGTCGTCGCCCCGCTGCCCCGGATTCAAATACGCTTCGTCGCGTAACGCTTGAGCATGCTTGGAACATCGAGAATCAGCGCGATGCGGCCGTCACCGGTGATGGTGGCGCCGGACATGCCCGGAGTGCCCTGCAGCATTTTGCCCAATGGCTTGATGACCACTTCTTCCTGGCCGACCAGTTGATCGACGACAAAGCCGATCCGCTGGGTGCCCACCGAAAGGATCACCACATGGCCTTCGCGCTGCTCTTCGTGAGCGGCGGAGCTGACCAGCCAGCGCTTGAGGTAGAACAGTGGCAGCGCCTTGTCCCGCACGATCACCACTTCCTGGCCATCCACCACGTTGGTGGTCGACAGGTCGAGGTGGAAGATTTCGTTGACGTTGACCAGCGGGAACGCAAACGCCTGATTGCCGAGCATCACCATCAGGGTCGGCATGATCGCAAGCGTCAGCGGCACCTTGATGACGATCTTCGAGCCCTGGCCCTTGGTCGAGTAGATGTTGATCGAACCGTTGAGCTGGGAAATCTTGGTTTTCACCACGTCCATGCCGACACCGCGGCCGGACACGTCGGAAATCTCGGTCTTGGTCGAGAAACCCGGGGCGAAGATCAGGTTGTAGCACTCGGTATCGCTCAGGCGATCGGCCGCGTCCTTGTCCATCACACCGCGTTTTACCGCGATCGAACGCAGCACGTTCGGGTCCATGCCTTTGCCGTCGTCGGAGATCGACAACAGGATGTGGTCGCCTTCCTGCTCGGCTGCCAGCACCACGCGACCGCCACGGGCCTTGCCCGAGGCTTCGCGCTCTTCCGGCGACTCGATGCCGTGGTCGACAGCGTTACGCACCAAGTGGACCAGCGGGTCGGCCAGGGCCTCGACCAGGTTTTTGTCGAGGTCGGTTTCTTCACCCACCAGTTCCAGGTTGATCTCTTTCTTCAGCTGACGTGCCAGGTCGCGAACCAGACGCGGGAAGCGCCCGAAGACCTTCTTGATCGGCTGCATCCGGGTCTTCATCACCGCGGTCTGCAAGTCAGCCGTGACCACGTCGAGGTTCGACACGGCCTTGGACATGGCTTCGTCGCCGCTGTTGAGACCCAGGCGCACCAGACGGTTACGCACCAGCACCAGTTCGCCGACCATGTTCATGATTTCGTCGAGACGCGCGGTATCGACCCGCACGGTGGTCTCGGCTTCGCTCGCCGGTTTTTCCGGCGGCGGAGCAGCGGCAGCACGGGCCGGAGCCGGTGCAGCAGCAGCGGCCGGTTTTGGCGCTTCGGCTTTCGGCTCAGGCTTGGGCGCAGCCTTCGGCGCAGCAGCCGGAGCGGCGACGGCCTTGGCGGCAGGCGCAGCCACGGTCGACGCGGTGCCTGCAGTAGCGGCGCCAACGTCGGTGAACTTGCCTTTGCCGTGCAACTCGTCGAGCAGCGATTCGAATTCGTGATCGCTGATCAGATCGCTGCCGGCAGCGGCGGCCGCCGGTGCGGCAGGCGCAACCGGTGCCGAGGCGATAGCAGATTCCAGCGCTTCCACGGCAAAGTTGCCCTTGCCATGCAACTGATCGAGCAGTGCTTCGAATTCGTCGTCGGTGATGTCCGAGCTGTCGCCCGCCGCCGGTGCCGCCGGAGCAGCCGCAGTCGGTGCGACGGCGTCTGGCGCGAACTGGCCTTTACCGTGCAGTTGATCGAGCAACGACTCGAATTCGGCGTCGGTGATTTCATCGCTGGCGGCCGCATCGGCAGCCGGCGCAGGCGCAGCAGCGGCCGGGGCTTCGGCTTCGGCCTTGACGGCGTTCAGCGAATCCAGCAGTTGTTCAAATTCATTATCAGTGATGTCGCCCGAATCGTTCGAATCGCCTTCGACGACCAGTTCTTCGATCATCTCGGCCACCGGCGAAGCCGGGGCTTCGTCGGCCGATTGCGGCTCGGCCAGACGCGCCAGCGCGGCCAGCAGTTCCGGGGTGGCCGCCGTGATCGGTGCACGTTCACGGACTTCGCTGAACATGCTGTTCACCGCGTCCAGTGCTTCAAGCACCACGTCCATCAGTTCTGCATCAACGCGACGCTCACCCTTGCGCAGGATGTCGAACACGTTTTCGGCGATGTGACAGCACTCCACCAGCTCATTGAGCTGAAGGAAGCCGGCGCCCCCTTTTACAGTGTGGAAACCGCGAAAAATTGCGTTGAGCAGATCTGCGTCATCCGGGCGGCTTTCCAGCTCGACCAGTTGTTCGGACAGTTGCTCAAGAATCTCGCCGGCCTCAACCAGGAAATCCTGAAGGATCTCTTCATCGGCGCCGAAGCTCATTAATGGGGTGCTCCTACAGGTCTAAAAACCCAAAAAACCTAAAATTCCAAAACACTAGAACCCGAGGCTGGATAACAAATCGTCCACATCGTCCTGACCGGACACAACGTCTTCTCGTTTATCGGCATGAATCTGCGGACCTTCACCCTGCGAGAGATGTTTTTGTGGATCTTTTTCTGCAAGCATCGCGGCGCGGTCGTGTTCGATGCCCGCAAAGCGGTCAACCTGACTGGCCATAAGGACGAGTTTGAGCAAATTGCTTTCGACTTCGGTGACCAGTTGGGTCACACGCTTGATCACCTGACCGGTGAGGTCCTGGTAATCCTGAGCCAGCAGGATGTCATTCAGGTTGCTCGACACCGCACGGTTGTCCGTGCTGCTGCGTGACAGAAAACCGTCGACCCGGCGCGCCAGCTCACGGAACTCTTCAGCTCCGACTTCACGACGCATGAAGCGGCCCCAATCGGTGCTCAGGGCTTGGGCTTCTTCAGCCAGACCATTGACCACCGGGGTGGCGCTTTCCACCAGATCCATGGTGCGGTTGGCCGCGGCTTCGGTCAGCTTGACCACATAGCCCAGGCGTTCGGTGGCGTCGGTGATTTGCGACACTTCCTCGGCCTGCGGCATGTGCGGATCGATCTGGAAGTTGACGATCGCACTGTGCAGTTCGCGTGTGAGCTTGCCCACTTCCTGATACAGGCCGCGGTCACGGGTCTGATTGAGCTCATGGATCAGTTGCACAGCGTCGCCGAACCTGCCTTTTTCAAGGCTCTCGACCAGTTCGACCGCGTGTTTTTTCAGGGTCGACTCGAAATCGCCCTGTGAAGATTCGTTATGCTCCATAGCTCCCCCGCGCGTCATCAGCCGATGCGTTCGAAAATCTTCTCGATTTTGTCTTTCAACGCCTGAGCCGTGAAAGGTTTGACCACGTAGCCGTTCACACCGGCCTGAGCGGCCTCGATGATTTGCTCGCGCTTGGCTTCAGCGGTCACCATCAGCACCGGCAGATGCTTGAGTTTTTCATCGGCACGCACGTGGCGCAGCAAGTCGATACCGGTCATGCCCGGCATGTTCCAGTCTGTTACCAGAAAGTCGATGCTGCCGCTGTTGAGCACCGGAATGGCGGTAGTGCCATCGTCGGCCTCGACGGTGTTGGTGAACCCGAGATCGCGCAGCAGGTTCTTGATGATCCGCCGCATCGTTGAGAAGTCATCAACGATGAGGATTTTCATGTCTTTGTTCAATTCGACCTCCAAGCAGTCTTAAACGCGCCCAGCACCTGGACGCGCCACTTCAATCAATCGGCGCAGCACTCGAAGACTGTCTGGAGCACAACAGAGCGAGACCGGTGCCGTTCATCACCGCACCAGCCTCGTTCGCAGTGTCCCCACACTGCCTTCAGCGCGCTCGCCACTCCCCCAAACGCCCCCGCAAACGGGCCGCGCACTGGCTGTGTAACTGGCTGACCCGCGATTCACTGACGCCAAGGACTTCACCGATTTCCTTGAGGTTCAGTTCTTCGTCGTAGTACAGCGCCAACACCAGTCGCTCACGCTCCGGCAAATTGGCAATCGCGTCCGCCAGCGCCGCCTGGAAGCGTTCGTCTTCCAGATCGCGTGACGGCTCAAGATGAGCACTGGCGCCATCCTCGTGCAGCCCTTCGTGTTCGCCGTCCTGCAACAGGTCGTCGAAACTGAACAAGCGGCTGCCCAGGGTGTCATTCAAAATCCCGTAGTAATCGTCGAGACTCAATTGGAGTTCGGCCGCAACTTCGTGATCTTTAGCATCACGGCCGGTTTTAGCTTCAATTGCGCGAATTGCGTCGCTGACCATACGGGTATTGCGGTGAACCGAGCGTGGCGCCCAATCCCCTTTGCGCACTTCATCGAGCATCGCGCCGCGGATTCGAATGCCCGCGTACGTTTCGAAACTGGCGCCTTTGCTGGCGTCGTATTTGGTCGAGACTTCGAGCAGGCCGATCATCCCGGCCTGAATCAGGTCTTCAACCTGCACACTCGCCGGCAAGCGCGCCAGCAAGTGATAGGCAATGCGCTTGACCAGTGGCGCGTAACGCTCGATCAACTCGTACTGCGCGTCACGTGCCGACTTCTTGTAGTAGTTCATACCGCTCGCGGTCATAACACAGGCCCTGCTGTTTGCTGCACGAGGCGCTCGACGAAAAACTCCAGGTGACCACGCGGGTTGGCAGGCAGCGGCCAGGTATCGACCTTCTGCGCGATCGCCTTGAACGCCAGCGCGCACTTGGAACGCGGAAAGGCTTCATAGACCGCTCGCTGCTTCTGCACGGCCTTGCGCACGCTTTCGTCGTACGGCACGGCGCCGACGTATTGTAAGGCGACGTCGAGGAAGCGATCCGTGACCTTGGTCAACTTGGCGAACAGGTTGCGCCCTTCCTGCGGGCTCTGCGCCATGTTGGCCAGTACGCGGAAGCGGTTCATGCCGTAGTCGCGGTTGAGCAGTTTGATCAGCGCGTAGGCGTCGGTGATCGAGGTCGGCTCGTCGCAGACCACCAGCAACACTTCCTGGGCGGCGCGGACAAAACTGACTACCGAGTCACCAATACCCGCAGCGGTGTCGATCACCAGCACATCGAGATTGTCGCCGATGTCGCTGAAGGCCTGAATCAGACCGGCATGTTGCGCCGGGCTCAGGTGCACCATGCTTTGGGTGCCGGAAGCGGCCGGCACGATGCGAATCCCGCCGGGCCCCTGCAACAACACGTCGCGCAGCTCACAGCGGCCTTCGATCACATCGGCCAGGGTACGTTTGGGGGTCAGCCCCAGCAGAACGTCAACGTTCGCCAGCCCCAGATCGGCGTCCAGCAGCATGACCCGACGGCCAAGCTCTGCCAGCGCCAGAGACAAGTTCACTGACACGTTAGTCTTGCCGACGCCACCTTTGCCGCCGGTCACCGCGATCACCTGTACGGGATGCATGCTGCCCATGTTATTTCTTTACCTTGTCTTGCATAGACGGAGGCCACATTACTGGCTGCGCGTTCTCAACCGGAACAATGCATGGCAGACCATCGATGTAGGTACAAAAACGGTTCATTACCTCAGCCAACCTGCTTGGTCGGGCTGTGGTAGATATCAGCGAACATGTCAGCCATGGCTTCTTCGCTGGGTTCTTCCTGCATTTGCACGCTGACGGCGCGGCTGACCAACTGATGACGGCGCGGCAGATGCAGATCATCCGGAATCCGTGGGCCGTCGGTCAGGTACGCGACCGGCAGTTCATGACTGATCGCCAGGCTCAACACTTCGCCAAGGCTGGCCGTCTCATCCAGTTTAGTCAGGATGCAGCCGGCAAGCCCGCAACGCTTGTAACTGTGATAAGCGGCGGTTAGAACCTGTTTCTGGCTGGTGGTTGCCAGGACCAGATAATTTTTTGAACGGATGCCACGCCCGGCCAGACTTTCCAGCTGCATGCGCAAAGCCGGATCGCTGGCCTGCAAGCCGGCGGTATCGATCAGCACCACGCGCTTGCGCAGCAGCGGGTCGAGCGCCTGAACCAGCGACTGGCCCGGATCGACGTGGGTCACCGGCACATTGAGAATCCGCCCCAGCGTCTTCAGTTGTTCCTGGGCACCGATACGGAAACTGTCCATGCTGACCAGCGCCACGTTCTGCGCGCCATACTTGAGCACGTAGCGCGCAGCGAGTTTGGCCAGGGTGGTGGTCTTGCCCATGCCGGCCGGACCGACCATGGCAATCACCCCGCCCTCTTCCAGCGGCTCGACTTCCGGTACGGCAATCATTCGCGCCAGATGCGCGAGCAGCATGCGCCAGGCCTGACGCGGCTCTTCGATGTCAGTGATCATCGCCAGCAGATCGCGCGACAACGGCCCGGACAGACCGATGCGTTGCAGACGGCGATACAGATTGGCTTGTGCCGGACGGCTGCCTTGCAACTGATTCCAGGCCAGGGTGCCGAGCTGCACTTCCATCAGCTCACGCAGACTGTTCAGTTCGAAACGCATCGAATCCAGCGCTCGCGGATCGACACCAGCGGCCGCCGGTGCAGGTGCCGGAGCCGGACGCGCCGGGGCGGCGTAAGTCGGTTCGCTCAACGGTTCGGCAGCGGTCAGCGGCAGGCCGGCCGTCAACGGCAGCCCGGCGAACAACTGGCGATTGGTGTTGCCGTCGGCTTCGCCACGCAGGCTCAGTTCGGCCTGGGCGGTCACGATGCGCGACTGGGTCTTGCGCAGCTCGTCCTCGAGTTCCATGTTCGGAACCCGTGGCGCCAGCGCCGACAATTTGTAATCCAGCGCCGCCGTCAGCTCGACGCCGCCGGCAATGCGGCGGTTGCCAATGATGGCGGCATCAGCGCCCAGCTCATCACGAACCAGCTTCATGGCCTGACGCATATCGGCGGCGAAAAAACGCTTAACTTGCATAAACCACTACCTCAGCCGTTGGGCCCTACTGTCGCAACGATGGTCACTTGCTTGTTGTCTGGAATTTCCTGGTAGGCCAGCACATGCAGCCCCGGGACTGCGAGGCGACCGAAACGCGAGAGCATCGCGCGGATCGGGCCTGCTACCAACAGGATCACCGGTTGACCTTGCATTTCCTGGCGCTGCGCCGCTTCGATGAGCGAACGCTGCAGCTTCTCGGCCATGCTTGGCTCCAGCAGAACGCCCTCTTCAGAGCCTTGTCCTGCCTTCTGCAGACTATTGAGCAATATTTGTTCCAACCTTGGTTCCAGGGTGATCACAGGCAGCTCGGAGTCAGTGCCTACAATGCTTTGGACGATGGCGCGGGATACGCCAACGCGTACTGCGGCCACCAAGGCGGCGGTATCTTGACTCTTGGCGGCGTTGTTGGCGATAGCCTCGGCAATGCTGCGAATATCGCGCACCGGCACGTGCTCGGCCAGCAGCGCCTGCAGCACTTTGAGCAACTGCGACAGCGAAACCACCCCCGGCACCAGCTCTTCAGCCAGTTTCGGCGAGCTTTTGGCCAGCAATTGCATGAGTTGCTGCACTTCCTCGTGGCCGATCAGCTCGCTGGAGTGCTTGTACAGAATCTGGTTCAAGTGGGTCGCGACCACGGTACTGGCGTCGACCACGGTGTAACCGAGCGATTGCGCCTGCGCACGCTGGCTGACTTCGATCCACACCGCCTCCAGGCCGAAAGCCGGATCTTTGGCGGTAATGCCGTTGAGCGTGCCGTAGACCTGCCCCGGATTGATCGCCAGTTCGCGATCCGGGTAGATCTCGGCTTCGGCCAGGATCACGCCCATCAGGGTCAGGCGATAGGCGCTCGGCGCCAGATCGAGGTTGTCGCGAATGTGCACGGTCGGCATCAGGAAGCCCAGATCCTGCGAGAGCTTCTTGCGCACGCCCTTGATCCGCGCCAGCAACTGCCCGCCCTGATTGCGATCCACCAACGGGATCAGGCGGTAACCGACCTCAAGACCGATCATGTCGATCGGCGTCACGTCATCCCAGCCCAGCTCCTTGGTTTCCATGGCGCGGGCCGGCGACGGCAGCAGTTCCTGCTGACGCTGAACTTCCTGCAGCGCCTGAACCTTGGCGACGTTCTGCTTTTTCCAGAACAGGTACGCGCCACCGGCCGCCAGCGCGGCCATGCTCAGGAACGAGAAGTGCGGCATGCCCGGCACCAAGCCCATGACAGCCATCAGACCGGCCGCCACCGCCAAGGCTTTGGGCGAGGCGAACATCTGCCGATTGATCTGCTTGCCCATGTCTTCCGAACCGGAAGCACGGGTCACCATGATCGCTGCCGCTGTCGATAACAACAGTGATGGCAATTGCGCCACCAAACCGTCACCGATGGTCAGCAAGGCGTAAACCTTGCCCGCGTCGGCGAAGGTCATGTTGTGCTGAAAGATACCGACGGCCATGCCGCCGATCAGGTTGATGAACAGAATCAGCAGGCCGGCGATGGCGTCACCACGGACGAATTTGCTGGCACCGTCCATCGAACCGTAGAACTCGGCCTCTTGCGCGACTTCCTGACGGCGCGCCTTGGCCTGATTCTGGTCGATCAGACCGGCGTTGAGGTCGGCGTCGATCGCCATTTGTTTGCCGGGCATCGCATCGAGGGTGAAGCGCGCACTCACCTCGGAAATCCGCCCGGCACCCTTGGTCACCACGACGAAGTTGATGATCATCAGGATCGCGAACACCACGATACCGACCACGTAGTTACCGCCGATCACCACTTCACCGAAGGCCTGGATCACCTTACCGGCGGCGGCGTGGCCGTCCTGACCGTGGAGCATGACCACCCGCGTCGAGGCCACGTTCAACGCCAGCCGCAGCAGCGTGGCCACCAGCAGAATGGTCGGGAATACCGCGAAATCCAAGGGCCGCAGCGCGTACACGCAGACCAGCAGAACGACGATCGACAGGGCGATGTTGAAGGTGAAGAACACGTCCAGCAGGAACGGCGGCACCGGCAACATCATCATCGCCAGCATGACCAGCAGCAACAACGGCACGCCCAGATTGCCTCGACTGAGGTCGGCAACATTCGAGCGAGCAGTGTTGAATAACTGAGAGCGATCCACCGGTTTTCCCCGTTCCTTTAAAGCAAACTTTTGACGCCCGAAGCAGGCGCACGGCGGCTACTGCAAGAAGCCTTCCAACTTTTGCCAGGGATTGAAACAGAGGCGTTTAACCGTGATTTTTTGGCTGGCCGGGATGGCCTCTTCGCGAGCAGGCTCGCTCCCACAGTAGAAATGCATTCCAAATGTGGGAGCGAGCCTGCTCGCGAAGGGGTCAGTGCAGTCAGCGCAAATCGCCTTTTAAGCTCAGGTGTTTAAAAGACACCTCCAGACACGTCTTCCAGGCTACAAATCCTTGCGCCATTGCCTACAGCCAAGCCAGAATCCGCCGGCTTGTGCGCCTTGGGGTCGGGTTCTATTGTGGACCGGTCGCTGACGAATCAGCGATCGGGTTTAGCGACTCGAACTCAACTCAAAGGTGCATCAGCGTTCCAGGCTTCGTTGCGGATCTGTATTTTCGCGATTTCGTCATGGTGGCTGTATGCGGGAGACCTTCGGGTCTGCCGGGTGCCTTTGACCGGTTCGCTAACCTGCGTACAGCCGCCACCCCTCCTGTTTAGCGACAGGTTGTAGCGGCTCCACCTCAAAGGAGCTTCACCATGATCAAACCAACACCCAACCCACCCGAAACCGACGCCACCTCCCCCTACGAATCCCTCGATTCAAAAAAACTCCACGAAGCCGCCGACCGCGCCCTCGACCATTACCTCTGCGCGCCCGGCGCCACGCCCATTCAACGTAAAACCCGCTCGATGTACGCCGTGACCGCAGACTTCAAGAACGAGGAACTGCTGGCCGACGCCTGCGAAACCCTCGCCTCAGCCAGAACCATCGCCAATGACTTCGCCCACCTCATACCGGTGTCGCAACGCAGGACGCTGCTGGGCATTGCGCAATTGATCATGCTCGGCGAACTGGCGGTGAACCGGGCGCTGGATAACCTGCAGTTACCGGGCTGAGAAGTCAGACGAGAAACTGTGGCGAGGGAGCTCGCTCCCGCTCGGCTGCGCAGCAGCCGTAAACCCTGAACTCGCGGTATTTCTGAAAGATCGCAGTGACAGGTTTTAGGGCCGCTGCGCAGCCCAGCGGGAGCAAGCTCCCTCGCCACAATGACTGCTTGGGGTCATCAGGTGGGGAGCTGGCGGTGAATCGGGGCTGGATAATCTGGAATTGTCGGCCTAAGAAGGCAGGCAAGAACCTGTGGTGAGGGGATTCATCCCCGATCGGCTGCACAGCAGTCGTAGATCCTGAGCTCGCGGTATTCCTGAAAGATCGCAGTGACAGGTTTTAGGGCCGCTGCGCAGCCCAGCGGGAGCAAGCTCCCTCGCCACAATGACTGCGGCAGAAGTAGAATTTTCATTGGGTCAGGTGGCGAGCTGGCGGTGAATCGGGCGCTGGATAATCTGGAATTGCCGGGCCAAGAAGGCAGACAAGAACCTGTGGCGAGGGAGCTTGTCGAATCGTCGCACCGTCCCGCTCGGCTGCGCAGCAGTCGTAAAACCCGAGCTCGCGGTATTTCTGACAGATTGCAGCGACAGGCCTTGGGTCTGCTGCGCAGCCCATCGGGGCGGTGCGACGTCTCGCTGAATCCCCTCACCACAATGATTGCGGCAGGAGCCGAAATATCTTTGGGTCTGGCATAAAAAACCGCCGCTCCGTTTGTTCGGGGCGGCGGTTTTTTTTGATCACGGCAAACGTCAGGAATCGCGCCGCAGATCCGGCGGGATCGGCAAATCGTCCTTGAGTGGGTCCGGGCGTTTGCCCTTGCCGGCGCGGAACTGGCGGATCTGGTAGACGTAGGCCAATACCTGAGCGACCGCCAGGTACAAGCCGCCGGGGATTTCCTGGTCGAGTTCGGTGGAGTAGTAGATCGAGCGCGCCAGCCCCGGCGATTCGAGGAGCATGACGTTGTTGGCGACGGCGATTTCGCGGATCTTCAGCGCGAGGAAGTCACTGCCCTTGGCCAGCAACACCGGCGCGCCGCCCTTCTCCGAGTCGTACTTGAGCGCGACGGCGTAGTGGGTCGGGTTGGTGATGACCACGTCGGCGTCGGGAATCGCCGCCATCATCCGCCGCTGCGACATCTCGCGCTGGGTCTGGCGGATGCGCTGCTTGACCTCCGGCCGGCCTTCCTGATCCTTGTGCTCGTCGCGCACTTCCTGC
Organism: Pseudomonas sp. B21-051; assembly: GCF_024748795.1. Taxonomy (NCBI): domain Bacteria; kingdom Pseudomonadati; phylum Pseudomonadota; class Gammaproteobacteria; order Pseudomonadales; family Pseudomonadaceae; genus Pseudomonas; species Pseudomonas sp. B21-051. The sequence continues at coordinate 1,706,439 of NZ_CP087166.1, read as the reverse complement.
TTGGTCATCAGCAGTTTCTTGTGCGCTTCCCAGAGCTGCACCGGGACATCGACGGCGGCGATGATGATCAGGCCGCAGGCCAGCCACAACGTACTCCAGCCGACCAGCGTGACGCTGTGAATGATCGCCATTTCGAGCGGCTCGTGGGCGATCCGCAAAAAATCATCGACATCCGCCGACAACACCACCAACGCCACCCCGAGGGTGATCAGAAACTTGGCCAGCGCCTTGAGCAGTTCGACCACAGCCTTGAACGAGAACATCCGCTTCAGGCCCGCGGCCGGGTTCATCCGGCTGAATTTGGGCGCCATGGAGCCGGCCGCAAACAGCCAGCCACCGAGGGAGATCGGCCCGATCAACGCCGCCAGCAACAGGGTGATCATGATCGGCTGGATTGCCAACAGCGCCATCTGGCCCGACTGCAACAGGAACCTGCCCATGGCGCCCTGATCCATGATCACTTCGCGCGAGAGGGTGAAGTTCAGGCGCATCAGCTCCATCAGGTCTTCGGCCAGCATGCCCCCGAACACCAGCAGCGCACCGGCACCGGCCATCATCACGGCGAGGGTATTGAGCTCTTTGGAGCGGGCAATCTCGCCCTTCTCACGAGAGTCCTTTTTCCGTTTGTCCGTGGGGTCTTCTGTTTTGTCCTGACCGCTTTCGCTCTCTGCCATGGCTCAGCGCGCCCGTGCCAGTTCGCGTAACAACTGCAAGGCCTCACTGGCCAGCGGTTGATACTGATTGAGGATGTCCGCCAGGCCGACCCAGACGATGAACAGGCCCAGTACCAGAGTCAGCGGGAAACCGATGGAGAAAATGTTCAGCTGCGGCGCGGCGCGGGTCATCACGCCGAACGCGATGTTGACCACCAGCAGCGCAGTGACCGCCGGCAGCACCAGCAACAACGCCGCCCCGAGAACCCAGCCAAGCTTGCCGGCCAGCTCCCAGTATTGCGCGGTCATCAACCCGCCGCCGACCGGCAGCGTGGTGAAACTCTCGGTGAGCACTTCGAACACCACCAGATGGCCGTTCATCGACAGGAACAGCAAGGTCACCAGCATGGTGAAGAACTGACCGATCACCGCCACCGAGACGCCGTTGGCCGGGTCAACCATCGAGGCGAAACCCATGCCCATCTGGATCGCGACAATCTGCCCGGCCACGGCAAACGCCTGAAAAAACAGCTGCAGGGAAAACCCCAGCACTGCACCGACCAGAATCTGCTCGGCAATCAGCAACCAGCCGCTGAGAGCAAGCGGACTGACGTCCGGCATCGGCGGCAGCCCCGGGGCAATGCACACGGTGATGGCCACGGCGAAATACAGGCGTATTCGCCGCGACACCAGCGTGGTGCCGAACACCGGCATGACCATCAGCATCGAAGCGACGCGAAACAGTGGCAACATGAACGACGCCACCCAGGTACTGATCTGGGTGTCGGTCAACTGAAGCAGCGATTGCATGGCTTAGCCGATGACCATCGGAATGTTTTTGTACAACTGAATGATGTATTCCATGAACGTCTGCACGATCCACGGACCGGCGACGATCAGGGTCACCAGCATCACCAGCAGACGCGGCAGGAAGCTGAGGGTCTGTTCGTTGATCTGCGTCGCCGCCTGGAACATCGCCACCAGCAAACCGACCAACAGGCTCGGCACCACCAGAATCGCGACCATCAAGGTGGTCAGCCAAAGGGCTTCACGAAAGATATCGACCGCGACTTCCGGCGTCATGGCGAAACACCTCCGAAGCTGCTGGCCAGGGTGCCGATGATCAGCGCCCAGCCATCCACCAGTACGAACAGCATGATCTTGAACGGCAGCGAAATGATCAGCGGCGAGAGCATCATCATACCCATCGCCATCAGCACACTGGCCACGACCAGGTCGATGATCAGGAACGGAATGAAGATCATGAAGCCGATCTGGAATGCGGTTTTCAGCTCGGACGTGACGAACGCCGGCACCAGAATGGTCAGCGGCGCCTGATCCGGGGTGGCAATGTCAGTGCGCTTGGACAGACGCATGAACAGCTCCAGATCGCTGGTGCGGGTCTGGGCGAGCATGAAGTCCTTGATCGGTACCTGAGCATTTTCCACCGCTTGCTGCGCGGTGAGTTTTTCCGCCAGATACGGCTGCAGCGCGTCGTTGTTCACCCGATCGAACACCGGGGCCATGATAAACATGGTGAGGAACAGCGCCATGCCAGTGAGGATCTGGTTCGACGGCGTCTGCTGCAGGCCAAGGGCCTGACGCAGGATCGAGAAGACGATGATGATCCGGGTGAAACTGGTCATCAGAATCACGGCCGCCGGAATGAAGCTCAGGGCGGTCATGATCAGCAGGATCTGCAAGCTGACCGAATATTCCTGCGCGCCGTCGGCGTTGGTGCCCAGCGTGATCGCCGGAATCGACAACGGGTCGGCGGCGAATGCCAGCGGCGCGGCCAGCATCAGGGCCAGCGTCAAGACGATGCGTAGCGCACCCATTACTTCTTATCCTTCTGATCCTTGCCGAGAATCTTCAGCAGATGCTGGGCAAATTCCGGGGTCGCTTTTTCGCTGCTGCTCGGCACTTGCACCGGCTCCTTGAGCACGTGCAGCGCCGTGATGGTGCCAGGGCTCAAGCCGAGCAGAATCTGCTCGTTGCCGACCTGCACCAGCATCAACCGGTCACGCGGACCGAGCGCGCGGGAGCCGATCAGTTCGATCACCTGGCCCTTGCCCGCCGGCCCCGACTGTTGCACCCGGCGCAGCAGCCAGGCGAGGAAGAAGATCAAGCCCAGCACCAGCAACAGGCCGAACACCAGTTGCGTCAATTGCCCGGCCACGCCGCTGTTGACCATCGGCGCGGTGGCAGCAGGCACGGTGGTCGCCGTCGACGGCTCGGCGGCCAGCACGCTCAATGGCAATGCCAGCAATGCCCAGAGAAACCGTTTCACTCAGCGCAGCTTCTTGATGCGTTCGCTTGGGCTGATCACGTCGGTCAGGCGGATGCCGAACTTCTCGTTGACCACTACCACTTCGCCGTGCGCGATCAGGGTGCCGTTGACCAGCACGTCCAGCGGCTCGCCGGCCAGACGATCGAGCTCGATCACCGAACCCTGGTTCAGTTGCAGCAGGTTGCGGATGTTGATGTCGGTGCTGCCCACTTCCATCGAGATCGACACCGGAATGTCGAGGATCACGTCCAGGTTCGGACCGTCCAGGGTCACCGGATCGTTGTTCTTCGGCACGCTGCCGAACTCTTCCATCGGCAGACGGTTGGAGCTTGCGGCGCCAGCGTCGGCGGCCAGCAGCGCGTCGATGTCAGCCTGGCTGCCATCACCGGTCTCTTCCAGGGCCGCAGCCCATTCGTCGGCCAGTGCCTGATCGTCCTGGGCGTTCATTTCGTCGTTCATCATGTGTCCTCGGCGGGCAACAATTCAGTTAAATGCTTGGGGGTGAGAGCGACGCTTCAGCGCCGCTCGATCGGCTCGATCACCTGCAACGCGAGGTTGCCTTTGTGCGAGCCCATCTTGACCTTGAAGGCCGGTACGCCGTTGGCGCGCATGATCATGTCTTCCGGCATCTCCACCGGGATCACATCCCCCGGCTGCATGTGCAGGATGTCGCGCAGCTTCAACTGGCGGCGGGCCACGGTGGCGCCGATCGGCACGTCGACATCGAGCACGTCCTGACGCAGGGCGTTGACCCAGCGCTCGTCCTGATCGTCGAGGTCCGACTGGAAACCGGCGTCGAGCATCTCGCGTACCGGCTCGATCATCGAGTACGGCATGGTCACGTGCAGGTCACCGCCACCGCCATCGAGTTCGATGTGGAAGGTGGAGACCACGATCGCTTCGCTCGGGCCGACGATGTTGGCCATGGCCGGGTTCACTTCCGAGTTGATGTACTCGAAATTGACTTCCATGATTGCCTGCCAGGCTTCCTTCAGATCGACGAACGCCTGCTCCAGCACCATGCGCACCACACGCAGTTCGGTCGGGGTGAATTCACGCCCTTCGATCTTGGCGTGACGGCCGTCGCCGCCGAAGAAGTTGTCCACCAGCTTGAACACCAGTTTGGCGTCGAGGATGAACAGCGCGGTGCCGCGCAGCGGTTTGATCTTGACCAGGTTGAGGCTGGTCGGCACGTACAGCGAGTGCACGTATTCGCCGAACTTCATCACCTGTACGCCACCGACGGCAACGTCCGCCGAACGGCGCAGCATGTTGAACATGCTGATGCGGGTGTAACGGGCAAAACGCTCGTTGATCATTTCCAGAGTCGGCATGCGTCCACGGACGATGCGATCCTGGCTGGTCAGGTCGTAGCTTTTGACACTGCCGGGTTCGGCAGCGTTATCGGTCTGCACCAGACCATCGTCGACACCATGCAACAGCGCGTCGATTTCATCCTGGGACAGCAGATCCTGCACGGCCATGTCGTGTTCCTACTGCAGTACGAAATTAGTGAAAAGCAACTGTTCGATCACCACTTTGCCCAGCTCTTTCTGCGCCACTTCCTGGACGCTGGCGGTAGCCTTCTGGCGCAGCATCTCCTGGCCGACCGGGGTCGCCAGCGTGGCGAAATCCTGACCGGAGAAGAGCATCACCAGGTTGTTGCGGATCACCGGCATGTGCACTTTGAGCGCCTCCAGATCGGCCTGGTTACGCGCCAGCATGGTGATGCTCACCTGCATGTAGCGCTGGCGGCCGTTCTGGTTGTAGTTGGCGACAAACGCCGGCGCCATCGGCTCGAAGATCGCCGGCTGCTTGCCGACCGGAGTGGCCTCGGCCGCTGCGGCAGGCTTGCTTTGAGCGCTGTGCATGAAGTACCAGGTCGCGCCCACGGACACACCGATCGCCAGCAGCAGAGCCACCACGATCAGAATGATCATCTTGAGTTTGCCTTTGGTCGCGGGGTCTTTTACAGCTGCTGCTTCGCTCTTCGCCATGCCAATAATCCGTCACTAATCGGGTTTTCACAGTCGCACGGCAAGGCAAGAGCAAGTGTTATGCCAGAAGTGTCGGAGGAAGGGGCCTGCAAGAAATCACCGAGAGCCAAAAGCAAAAGATCGCAGCCTTCGGCAGCTCCTACAATGGGAGTTGTACACCCTGTAGGAGCTGCCGAAGGCTGCAATCCACAGCACCACAAACCAATGTGGGAGCGAGCCTGCTCGCGAAGACGATTTAACATTCAACATTGAAGTCGACTGCTATATCGCTTTCGCGAGCAGGCTCGCTCCCACAAAGGTGATCAGCGTTTGCTCAGGCGTAATAGTCGACGGCGCTGCTGCCAATGACGCTGGTGGTTTGCGCAGCGGCTTCGGCCACGCTCACAGGCGCCAATTCTTCTTCCGCCGAATCAAGGCGTCCACCCGCGGCGCTGGTGCGACCACTCTGGCCCTGCTGCGCCTGCTCCTGCCCCTGCTGACCCTGCCAGCCACGGCTCTGGTCGGAGACATTGACGTCGACCTGGCCCATGCCCTGCTGGGTGAACATGTCACGCAAGCGATGCATCTGACCATCGAGCGCTTCGCGCACGCTTGGGTGCGCGCTCATGAAGGTCACCTGGGTCTGCTGGTCCGGGACCATGTTCACCCGAATATCCAGACGCCCGAGTTCTGCCGGCTGCAATTGAATATCCGCCGCCTTCAGGTTGGCGCTGGACAGGTACATGACGCGGTTGACGATTTCTTCGGTCCAGCCGCTCTGATGCATGGCGATCGGCTGATTCACCGGTACCGCGTTCGCGGTTTTCGGGGTGGCCGCCTGGGTCAGCGCCGCCAGACGGTTGGCGAAATCGTCGACCCGGGTGTCGCTGGTAGCAGCTTTCAAATCTTTCAGGCCATCGTCAATCAGGCCGCTGAAGGCTTTTTCGCCATTTTGACTGGTGCTGTCCTTGTCGGCCTGCACGTCGAGCATGCTGGCCATGCCGGCGGCGAAGTTTTGCGCCGCAGTCAATTCACCGTCGGCCTGAGCCTGGGCCGGTGTAGCTTTCGGTTGGGCCTGGCTGCTGGCAGAAATGTGCCCGCCCTGCTCCATCGCCATGCGCACTGCCGGCAACGAGTCGAGAGGATCGGCCGCCGGGTCGAAAGCACTATCGGCTGATGCCGCCGGATCTTTGACCACGGCTGGCGCGACGGTTGCGGCCACGACCGGTGTTTCAGCCTTGACCGGCTCCGGGGTTGCAGCGACTGGCGCTGCCACCACCGGCGCGGTCACCAGCGGCTGCACGGTTTGCGCCAGTGCCGGATCCAGCGCTGGATCCACCGGGGGGGTGTCGGCCACTGGCGTCTGCGCGCTGTCGGCGGCCGCATCGGCGGCAGCCTTGTCAGCGGCGGCCTGATCATCGGAGGTGGTCGACGCGGTCTTGTCGGCAGGCAAGGCATTGCCGCTATCGGCAACGGTCTGTTGCGTGGCGGCAGACTTATCCTTGGCGAAATCTTTCTTGTCGCTGTTGTCGGCAACTTTGTCGCGCGCCGGTTTCAACGAATTGTCAGCGCTCGAAAGGGGCTTTTTCGGGCCTTGATCGGCGAACACCTGAGCGAAGCTTGAGGCCTTGTCCCCGGTGTCTGCGGCCATGACCGGCGTTTTCGCGGCGGCAGCTTGCGCCTTGGCCTGGGCGGCAGATTGAAGAAGAACATTGGGGGTCGCAGGCATGACACGGTCTCCGCTGCACTGGGATCGTAGGTACAGTTGACGGGGATTAGTGCAAGTGTCGGGCCAGTTTTGTCCGGCGCTTGCGAAAAGCGCCGGACGGGGGGAATCAATGGGTCAGGGCGTGCAGGCGTTCGTCTTCGTAGACAGGTCGCACATCGGCGAACTCGCCACTGATGTCAGCCACCAGCCTGGCAATGTCCGAGGGGCTTTTATTTTTGGCTTCCGATTCCAGCTCCTGGCAGAGCGCCGCCAACCGGACAGCCCCCATGTTGCTGGCGCTGCCCTTGAAACTGTGGGCAACTTCCGACAAAGCCTTGGCATCCGCCGTCTTCTGCAGCTCAGCCAAGCGACTTTCGGAATCGGTCAGAAAGGTATCCAGAAGCTCCGGATAACCCTCCTCCATGACTTCGCGCAGTACGCTCAGCGCCTCGCGATCAATATGTGTGTCAGTCACTTGTTCACTCCTTGATCAAGAATCCGCGAATTATGCCTCAACCCTCCCAGAAAAACTCCACGCAAGCACTGCGACCTTCGTCCGACCAACTGGCGTTATGCCCCAATTGCCGGATCAAACTGACGCCGCGTCCCGACAAACGGACATCGTCCAGCGGCCGCTCCATCACCCGCGCCACGTCAAAACCCTTGCCACTGTCTTCGACGCGAATGACCAGGCAGCCTCCGGCACCTTGCGGTTTCACTTGCAGATGCACGCGCACATAACCGTCCTGCAGGGCTTCGAGCCGCTCGTTGCGCATCTCATAGTAGCGGGCGAATCCAGCCGCATCGCGCTTGAGGCTGGAATCGAGACCCAACACGCCGTGCTCCAGCGCATTGGAGTACAACTCGGCGAGCACGCTGTAGATCGCGCCTCCCTGCGTGCGCAAACCATGCACCTCCAGCAACAATTGCAGCAGATACGGCAACGGATTGAAGCGCCTGAGCGTCGCCCCGCGAAACTCGAAACTTACCGACCAGTCCAGTGGACAGGATTGGCCACTGTCGGAATACACCGGTGCCGACGGCACGACATGCGCCGCCTCCAGCAAGCTGATCTCAACCATGCTCACATCGTCGCGGGGCTCGCCGCGAAATGCGTGCAAGGCCTGCTCGATCTCGGCGAACAGGTTGTCCGGCTCGCGATTGGCGGCGAACAGTTGCTGCAAACGCTCGACACCAAACAACCGGTCCTCGGCGTCAGTGGTATCGATCACGCCATCTGACAGCAGGAACACTCGATCCCCGACCGCCATGGCCTGCACTTCGGTGCGATCGTCAAACGCCTGCGGACTGAGCACACCCAACGGCAAGTGGCGCGCCGCCAGCGGCAGCCGTTCGCCCGTGGCGATGCGGTGCAGATAGCCGTCGGGCATGCCGCCGTTCCACACTTCCACCGTGCGACGCTGAAAGCTCAGGCAAAGCATGGTCGCGCAGCAGAACATGTCCACCGGCAGGATGCGCTTGAGCTTGGCGTTCATCTCGCGCAGGGTTTCGGCCAGACCGTAGCCCTTGGCAGTCATACCGTAAAACACTTCGGCCAGCGGCATCGCCCCCACCGCTGCCGGCAAGCCGTGGCCGGTGAAATCACCGAGCAACACATGCATGTCGCCGGCCGGGGTGTAGGCTGCCAGCAGCAGGTCGCCGTTGAACAATGCATAGGGCGATTGCAGATAACGAATATTCGGCGCACTCAGGCAACCCGAATGCGCAACCTTGTCGAACACCGCTTTGGCCACGCGCTGTTCATTGAGCAGGTAATCGTGATGCTTGGCGATCAGGTCACGCTGCTGCAGGACCGTGGCCTGCAAGCGGCGCAAGCGATCCATCGCCTTGATTTTGGCGGCGAGGATCACCTGGTTGTAGGGCTTCGCCAGAAAGTCGTCGCCACCCGCCTCCAGACAACGGGCAAGCGCTTCACTTTCGGTCAGCGAAGTCAGGAAGATGATCGGCACCAGGGTTTCCCCCGCCAGCGCCTTGATCTGCCGCGCCGCTTCGAAGCCATCCATCACCGGCATCATCGCGTCCATCAGCACCAGATGCGGTGGCTGACGCCGAAATACCTCCAGCGCTTCGGCGCCATTGGCGGCGGTCAGCACTTCATGGCCCTGACGGCGGACGATGGTCGACAACAGCAGCCGGTCGGCGGCGCTGTCTTCGGCGATCAGGATCGTCAGCGGGTCTTGCGCCTGCATGGCCGTCAACTGATGTCGAACAGTTTGTCGAAATTGGAGATGGCGAGAATCTTGCGCACGTCGGAGTTGCTGTTGATCACGCGCACGTCCGAGTCGTCGCCGCCGGCATGATCACGCAGCAGGAGCAGCATGCCCAGCGCGGAGCTGTCGAGGTAGGTGGCATCTTTCAGATCAACCACGATGGAGTCGGGTTTTCTGTTAAGCCGCTCATAGGACTCGCGAAATTCCTGATGGCGCCCAAAATCGAACCGCCCCCTGACCGAAATCGTCAGTTTTTGACCATCCGGAGAGACTTCTGTAACGACTGACATTGACTGGCTTCCTTGTCATTGACGAACGTGTACAAGGTTTAGCACCTGGACAGGGTTGGGGCAAGGCTCAACGCAGAACCTATGTGGGAGCGAGCCTGCTCGCGAAAGCGTCTTCCCGGTCAAAATCTCCGTCAACTGAACGAATGCTTTCGCGAGCAGGCTCGCTCCCACAGGAGGTTTTGCGGCGTCTGGTCAGAAAGGATCGTGACGCGGCAAACGCTGCGACAACTCGTCCAGCAGCTTCTGCTCACGTTTGTCTTCGAGGCGTTGCGCTTCTTCGCGGTAGCGCTGCACCAGTTTGCGCAAGCCTTCGACCTTGGCAAACGCCTCCTGCCAGGCGTCCCGCGCCTTGATCAGGTTGTTCTGGTGCCAGACCAGGCTTTGCCGCTGCTGGTCGATCGCGGTGTCCAGTTGCGCCAGAAAGCCGTGATACCCCAGCAGCCATTGCCCGGAAACCCCGTCGCTGCCGCGCACGATCCACTGTTCCTGATAATCCAGACGAAAGGCGTCGAGGTCGGCGAGTTTGCTTTCTGCCACTTTGACCTGACCCTGAAAGTAACCCAGGCGTTGCACGGCGGTTTTCTCGGCCTGTTCGGCCATTTCAACCACCGGTGCCAGACGCGCAGCTCGGCTCACGGCCATGGCCGGTTACCCGCCCGCCGCAGGCGCGAACAGGGTTTCGAGGTAAGCCTGGCTCTCGCCCATGTTGATCTTGTCGTTCAGCCCCTGCCGCTGGTAGCGGGTCAGTTGCGGTTGCAGCGAGATCGCCAGATCGGTCTCGCGGTCGCCGCCGGCAACGTAAGCGCCGACACTGATCAGATCGCGGCTCTGCTGATAGCGCGACCACAGCTGCTTGAAGTACTGCGCGCGCTGCATGTGCTCCGCCGAAACCACGGCCGGCATCACTCGGCTGATCGACGCTTCGATGTCGATGGCCGGGTAATGCCCTTCCTCGGCCAGACGCCGGGACAACACAATGTGGCCGTCGAGCACGCCTCGCGCCGAGTCGGCAATCGGATCCTGCTGGTCATCGCCTTCGGACAATACGGTGTAGAACGCAGTTATCGAACCGCCGCCCTTCTCCGCGTTACCGGCGCGCTCCACCAGTTTCGGCAGTTTGGCGAACACCGAGGGCGGATAACCCTTGGTCGCTGGTGGCTCGCCGATGGCCAGAGCGATTTCCCGCTGGGCCTGGGCGAAACGGGTCAGCGAATCCATCAGCAACAGGACGTTCTTGCCCTTGTCGCGGAAATACTCGGCGATGCGCGTGCAGTACATCGCCGCGCGCAGACGCATCAGCGGCGCATCGTCCGCCGGTGAGGCGACGACCACCGAACGCTTGAGGCCTTCTTCACCGAGGATGTGCTCGATGAACTCTTTAACTTCTCGACCCCGCTCACCGATCAGACCGACGACGATAATGTCGGCCTCGGTGAAGCGGGTCATCATGCCCAGCAGCACCGATTTACCGACACCGGTACCGGCGAACAGACCCAGACGCTGACCACGCCCGACCGTCAGCAAACCGTTGATGCAGCGGATGCCGACGTCCAGCGGTTCGTGAATCGGGTCGCGGTTGAGCGGGTTGATGGTCGGGCCGTCCATCGGCACCCAGTCTTCGGCCTTCATCCCACCCTTGCCGTCCAGCGCGCGTCCGGCCCCATCGAGGACGCGACCGAGCATGCTCATGCCCATCGGCAGGCGACCGGTTTCGGCCAGCGGCACCACACGGGCGCCCGGGGCGATACCGGCGACGCTGCCGACCGGCATCAGGAAGACTTTGCTGCCGGAAAAACCCATGACTTCCGCTTCCACCTGGGACGGGTGATAGCTGTCGTCATTGATGACCAGGCAGCGCGTGCCCATGGCGGCGCGCAGGCCTTCGGCTTCGAGGGTGAGGCCGACCATGCGCAGCAGGCGGCCTTCGAGAATCGGCGCGCCGGCGATTTCAGTGGCGTCGGCATAGGTGCTGAGGCGCTTGGCGAAACTGGTGCGTTCAAGGCGCATCGGGGGTGTCCGTGAGCGGCTCTTCAGGCGCAGTCGCCAGTTGGCTTTCTTCAGGAATGTCCAGACTCAGGTCCGGCGCAGCCGGGTGCAGAGCCTGTTCGTGCAACTGGTCGAACAGCTTGGCCATGACCTGGGTCACGCGGGTCTCGATGCTGGCGTCGATGCGGCTGTGCTCGGTTTCAACCCGGCAACCGCCCGGCAGCAGCGAGTCGTCTTCGACGATGCGCCAGGATTCCTCGTGACGCTCGCGCAAGGCCTTGGCCTGCTCGAAGTCCTGCGGATTGACGTACAGACGCACGTTTTCCACGCCCAACGGCAGCAGCTTGAGCGCGTCGCGCATGACGTGTTCGATCTGGCTGGAATCGATGGCCAGCTCGCGCTTGATCACCTGTCTGGTGATGTGTTGCACGAGGTCGACCAGCGACTTTTCGATCTGAGTGTCTTGCTCGGCAATTGGCTCGAACAGGTGGGTCATCAGTTGCTCGAGGCTGGCCAGTTTCGCCGCCAGCGCCACTTCGGCTTCCTGACGCACCTTGAGCGTGGCGCTGTGAAAACCCTCTTTCTCGCCGATGCCAAAGCCCTCGTTGTAAGCCTCCTGACGGATGCTTTCGAGTTCTTCCAGGGTCAGTGGCTGGACTTCTTCCAGCGGCACTTCTTCCATTTCCGGCGGCTCGGGCTCCGGTTCCGGCTCGGGTTCCGGTTTTGGCGGATCGAAGCTGGGCAGCGCCCAGGATTCGAAACCACGGACATCGCGGGCGCGGATCAGATCCGTCACTGACTCGTCATGCTTGTCCATGGGCTTAGATCATTTCCTCGCCGCCCTTGCCACCGAGCACGATTTCGCCGGCTTCGGCCATGCGACGGGCAATGGTGAGGATTTCTTTCTGCGCGGTTTCCACGTCGCTGACGCGCACCGGGCCTTTGGCCTCGAGGTCGTCGCGCAACAGTTCGGCGGCACGCTTGGACATGTTCTTGAAGATCTTTTCTTTGACGCCTTCGTCCGAACCCTTGAGGGCCAGCACCAGCACGTCGGAGGACACTTCGCGCAACAGCGCCTGGATGCCGCGGTCGTCGACGTCGGCGAGGTTGTTGAACACGAACATGAGGTCTTCGATCTGACCGGACAGGTCTTCGTCGACTTCGCGGATCGAGTCCATGAGCTGGCCTTCGATCGAGCTGTCGAGGAAGTTCATGATGTCCGCCGCACGCTTGATGCCACCCAGGGTGGTGCGCGAGGCATTCGAGTTGCCGGAGAACTGCTTCTCGAGAATCTGGTTCAGCTCTTTCAACGCCGCCGGTTGCACGGTGTTCAACGACGAGACGCGCAGGATGATGTCCAGACGCACCTTGTGGTCGAAGTTGCCGAGTACTTCACCGGCCTGATCCGGGTCGAGGTACGCAACCACGATCGCCTGGATCTGCGGGTGTTCATATCGGATCACGTCGGCAACCGCGCGCGGCTCCATCCATTTCAGGCTGTCGAGGCCGCTGGTGTTGCCACCGAGCAGGATGCGGTCGATCAGGCCGTTGGCCTTGTCTTCGCCCAGCGCCTGGGTGAGCATTTTGCGCACGTAGTCGTCGGAGCCGACGCCGAGGCTGGTCTGGTCGCCGACGATGTCGACAAACTCGCTCATGACCTGCTCGACCTGCTCGCGATGGACGTTGCCCATCTGGGCCATGGCCACACCGACCCGCTGAACCTCTTTCGGGCCCATATGGCGCAGCACTTGCGCGGCATCGGTCGAACCCAGGGACAGCAGCAGAATCGCGGCTTTGTCGACCTTGTTCAGTTTGACGGTTGCGGCTCGGTTATCACTCATCTGCGTTAATCCACTCTTTCACGACCTGAGCCACGCGACCCGGATCCTCGGCCACCAAGCTCTTGATTGCATTCAGTTGTGCGTCGTAACCCTCACTCGGGCTCGGCAACAGAATGCTCTGCGGACCACCGAGGCTCACGCGGTCGTTGGCCAGGTCGCCATCCAGGCCGCCCATGCCACCGAGTTCCACGTCGCTGCCCAGACCGGCCAGCTCCTTGCCTTTGCCGCCGCCGGTGATGTTGTTCAACACCGGACGCAGCACACCAAACACCAGCACCAGGATGAACAACACACCCAGCACTTGTTTGACGATGTCCCAGAACCATGGCTGGGAGTAGAACGGAATATCGGCGACCACTTCACCGCGCTCGGCGGAGAACGGCATGTTGATCACGCTGACGCTGTCGCCACGGCTGGCATCGAAGCCGACCGCGTCCTGCACCAGGCGGGTGAAGCGCGCCAGTTCATCGGCGCTCCACGGCGCGCGGGTGGTTTCACCGTTGGCCGCGTTGACCTTGACCTGATCGTCGACCACCACCGACACCGACAGACGATTCAGGCGACCCTGCTGCTGCTTGGTGTGGCTGATGGAACGGTCGAGCTCGAAGTTCTTGGTGGATTGTTGACGCTTGTCCGCCGGGTACGGCGCGAGCATCGGCTGGCCGGTGGCCGGGTCCATGATCTGCTGACCGTTGGCATCGACCAGTGGCTGACCGGGTTGAATCATGCCGGTAGAGCCTTGCGCGCCACCGGTGGTTTGCGGGGCCGAGGCCGGCGCTGGCGGCTGGTTGCTCAGGGCACCCGGCACACCTTGCGGGCCATTGCTGGCGGTGCGTTGTTCGTTGACCGACTGCTCGCTGCGCAACGCCGGTTGGTCCGGGTTGAACTGCTCGGCGGTGGATTCGACGGCACTGAAATCGATGTCGGCCGACACTTCAGCCTTGTAGCGATCGTTGCCCAATACCGGCTGCAGAATGTTGTGCACGCGCTGGGTAAGCATGCTTTCCATGCGGCGGCTGTAATCGAACTGCTTGCCGGCCATGGTCATTTCGGAGTTTTCCGCCTGATCGGAGAGCAGGTTGCCCTTCTGATCGACGACGGTGATCTGCGATTTGCTCAATTCAGGCACGGAGGTCGCCACCAGGTTGATGATCGCCACCACCTGACCCGGCTCCAGCGAACGCCCGGAGTACAGCTCGACCAGTACCGAAGCGCTTGGCTTGCGTTCATCACGCACGAACACCGAGCTCTTCGGAATCGCCAGGTGCACGCGAGCGCCCTTGACGTTGTTCAGGCTGGAGATGGTGCGCGCCAGTTCGCCCTCGAGGCCGCGACGGTAACGCGTCGCTTCCATGAACTGGCTGGTGCCCAGACCTTGTTCCTTGTCGAGGATTTCGAAACCGATGTTGCCGTCGCTGGGAGTGACACCAGCGGCCGCGAGTTTCATCCGCGCACGGGACAGGTCGTCAGCCTTGACCAGCAAGGCGCCGGAGTTCGGCTCGACGGTGTAAGGGATGTCGGCGGAGGCCAGGGTGTCCATGACCTGCTTGGCGTCCATGCCGGCAAGGCTGCCGTACAACGGACGGTAATCCGGCTGCTGCGACCACAGCACCACGGCAAAGCCAATCGCCACGCTCGCAGCCAGGCCGACCAACAGGCCCACCTGACGCAGCATGGTCATCTCGGAGAGGTTTTCCAGGAAGGACAGGCCGAACAGCGGCGGTTTGCCGTCTATCGGGGTGGCCTTGGCCGGAACGTTATCGGCGACTGCTTCTGCCATGACTCAATCTCGCCCTTAAACCGGCATCTGCATGATGTCTTGATAAGCCTGAACCAGTTTGTTGCGCACCTGGGTCAGAGCCTGGAACGACACGCTGGCTTTCTGCGAGGCGATCATCACGTCCGTCAGATCGACGCCGCTCTTGCCGATTTCAAATGCGTTGGCCAACTGAGTCGACGCCTGCTGAGTATCGCTGACTTTGTTGATGGCCTGACCGAGCATGTCGGAAAAGCTGCTGCCTGCCAGTTCAGGGACGGCGGCAGTCGATTTCGGCGTGGCCATGGCGTCCATTTTCATGGCCTTCATGTCCATCATCAACCGATTGAATTCAATACCTTGGCTCATGGTCTACTCTCTTGGGCGGCCCGCAATTTTTTGACACTCACTCGGCGGGTACACAGGTGTTAGCAACAAGGGTGCCAGCTCGGCTGGTCTTGTTTCATAAAAGCGGCTAGAGGCTGTGGCTCAACTACAAACACTGCAAAAACTGTGGGAGCGAGCCTGCTCGCGAAGGCGCAGTGTCAGGCACACAAGCTTCGAATGACACACCCTCTTCGCGAGCAGGCTCGCTCCCACATTGTTCGCGGCGAGTTTCAGGTAGCGAACAGATAGCCTTCGACGTCCATCCCGGCATCGCGCATCTGCGCCAGTTTGTAACGCAGGGTACGCGGGCTGATACCGAGCTTTTCCGCAGCCTCCTTGCGCCGGCCACGCTCGGTGCGCAGGGTGTCGATGATCATCTGGAACTCCCGGCGCCGCAGGTCATCGCCCAGCGCACCGGCGGATTCGGCCTCGACTTCGATTTCGCGCACCAGCGGTTGCACTGGCGCCGCGGTGTAGGTCACTGCGCCGGTCAGGCAGAAATCCTGCGGCTGGATCAAGCCGCCCTGCTGCAGAATCAGCGCCCGTTGAATCGCGTTATCCAGCTCACGCACGTTGCCCGGCCACGGGTAGTGGGTCAGGCAAGCCTGGGCTTCTGGCGAAAGTTTCGCCGCCGCATGCTTCATTTTATTGACGTGCTTGCTCAGTAACCGCTCGGCCAGCGGCAAGATATCGGCAGTGCGCTCGCGAAGTGGACGCCAGGCCAGGGGGAAAACCGACAGACGGTAAAAAAGGTCTTCACGGAATCGCCCCGCCGCCACTTCGCCGGCCAGATCACGGTTGGTGGTCGCCACCACGCGAATATCCAGGGTGATCGGCTTGCGCGCCCCCACGCGCTCGACTTCACGCTCCTGCAGCACCCGCAGCAACTTGGCTTGCAGGACCAGGGGCATCTCGGAAATTTCGTCGAGCAGAATGGTACCGCCATCGGCCTGTTCGAACTTGCCGGCCTGGGCCGCGATGGCGCCGGTGAACGAGCCCTTCTCGTGACCGAACAGCGTGGCCTCGAGCATGTTGTCGGGAATCGCCGCGCAGTTGATCGCGATGAACGGCTGATTGGCACGATGGGAATGCTGGTGGATGTAACGCGCCAACACTTCCTTGCCGGTGCCGGACTCGCCGGAGATCAGCACCGTGGAATCACTGCGCGCCACCCGCGCCGCCAGTTCGAGCAACTGCGCACTGGCCGGCTCGACCGCCACCGGACCTTCGCAATCTGTGGTGCTGATGCTGCCCAAGGCATGGCGCGAAACGAGGTCAAGCAGCGCTTTGGGCTCAAACGGTTTCACCAGATAATCCGCCGCGCCCTGACGCATCGCATCGACCGCACGCTCGACCGCGCCGTGCGCAGTCATCAGCAGCACCGGCAATTGCGGCTGCCGCGCACGCAGCAAACCGAGCAGTTGATGGCCATCCATACCGGGCATGTTGACGTCGCTGACCACCAGACTGAACGCTTCGCGCTCGACCGCCTGCAACGCCTCTTCGGCGCTGCCGACTGCATGGTAGTCGTGGCCCGCCAGCAACAGCGTATCGGCCAGCGCTTCGCGCAACGAGCGGTCATCCTCGACCAGCAAAACCTTGATGCCCATGACGTTTACTCAGCTCCCTGTACAGCGGAAAACAGCGGCAGGATCACCTGCGCGCACGTGCCGCGCCCGACCCGCGAGCGCAGCTGCAATTCTCCCTGATGCGCTCGCGCCACTGCCTTGACCACGGTCAGGCCAAGCCCGGTGCCGGTCACTTTGGTGGTAAAAAACGGTTCGCCGAGACGCTCGAGCACCAGCGGCTCGATGCCGCTGCCGCTGTCGCTGACACACAGGCGCAGGCTGTTGTCGCGGGTGTAGCAATGCACTTTCAGGCGCACGTTGCCGTCGCTGGCCTGAATCGCGTTTTCGATCAGATTGAGAATCGCCCCGACCAGGGTGTCGCGGTTGCACAGCAATTCGCCGACATGACTGTCGCACTGCCAACGAATGGGCAAATCCTGCACATGGGTCAGCGCCGCCGCTTGCAGCGCCTGCATCAAGGCATTCGGGGTGATGCGGTCGGTCAGGGGCAGCTCGCCACGGGCGAACACCAGCATGTCGCGCACCTGATGCTCCAGCTCATGCAAACGCTCTTTGAGGCGGCCAGCGAAACGTTGCTGGGTGGCGACTGGCAATTCCTGCTCAGTCAAATGACTGGCGTAGAGCAACGCGGCGGACAACGGCGTGCGGATCTGATGGGCCAGCGAGGCGACCATGCGCCCCAGCGATGACAGGCGCTCATGGCGCGCCAATTGAGCTTGAAGGTGGCGGGTTTCTGTCAGGTCGTTGAGCAGCACCAATTGCCCCGGCTCGGCATCCAGCGAGCGCGTGGCAATCGACAGGCGTCGACCGTTTTTCAGAGAGATTTCATGACCGTCGTCTTCACGCGGGGCGAAGCAACGGGCGATGACGTGGCGCCACAACTCGCCTTCCAGCGGCAACCCCAACAGGTCGATCGCCGCCGGGTTGGCTTCGCGAACCATGCCGTGGCCGTCGATCACGATGACGCCACCGGGCAACAGATCAAGGAGGTTTTGCAGACGGTTGGCCAAGCGTTCTTTTTCGGCCAGCTCCTGCATGCGCTGGGCACTGACCACCGCCAGCTCGCCCTTGAGTTCGGTAACCCGGGCTTCAAGCATGCTGTAAGAGTCGGTCAACTGACTGGACATCTGGTTGAACAGCGCGAACGCCTGCTCAAGACCCTGACGGCTCGCCTGCTCTACGGACGGCGGTAGCCCCTCGACATTGGAGGCAGAAGACATCTGGGCGTGGGGCATTGTGTTCTCTCGCTTGGCTGACCGTCAGTTAAACGGAACGTTGCGAGGGCTGTAGCAATACCCGTGCCTAAAAAAAACTGCTTATAAATGAAGGCGTTGAAAAACAGGCGTCAATCATCCGCCTGTTCGTCACCTTCGCGCCGGCTCATGCCGTACTTGCGCATCTTCTCCACCAACGTGGTGCGACGAATACGCAGGCGTTCGGCGGCACGCGCCACGATGCCATTGGCGTCGTCCAGCGCCTGCTGGATCAGGCCCTGTTCCAGACCACCGAGGTAGTCCTTGAGGTCCAGGCCTTCCGGCGGCAGCATCGCGTTGGCGGTGAAGTCCGGCGTATGACCGTTGATTGCCACGCGCTCTTCGAGATCGCTGCGCAGGCTGTCGACCATCTGCTCGTCTTCATCGTCGACGTAGCGGAATTTCTTCGGCAATTCGACCACGCCGATCACCCCGTACGGATGCATGATCGCCATGCGCTCCACCAGGTTGGCCAGCTCACGGACGTTGCCCGGCCAGCCGTGACGGCACAGCGACATGATCGCGGCCGAGTTGAAACGGATCGAGCCGCGCTTTTCGTGTTCCATGCGCGAAATCAGTTCGTTCATCAGCAGCGGGATGTCTTCGACGCGCTCACGCAGCGGCGCCATTTCGATCGGGAACACGTTCAGGCGATAGTAGAGGTCTTCGCGGAAGGTGCCGATCTCGATCATGCTTTCGAGATTCTTGTGGGTCGCGGCAATGATGCGTACGTCGACGCTCTGGGTCTTGTTGCTGCCCACGCGCTCAAAAGTGCGCTCCTGCAGGACGCGCAGCAGCTTGACCTGCATCGGCAGCGGCATGTCGCCGATTTCGTCGAGGAACAGCGTACCGCCGTTGGCCAGTTCGAAACGCCCGGCACGGCTGGTGATCGCGCCGGTGAAGGCGCCTTTCTCGTGGCCGAACAGTTCGCTTTCCAGCAGCTCTGCCGGGATCGCCCCGCAGTTGACCGGCACAAATGGCGCGTCGCGACGCTTGGAGTGGTAATGCAGGTTACGCGCAACCACTTCCTTGCCGGTGCCGGACTCGCCGAGGATCAGCACGCTGGCGTCAGTATCGGCCACTTGCTGCATCATCTGACGGACGTGCTGAATCGCCCGGCTGGTGCCGACAAGGCTACGGAACAGATTGGGTTCGCGATGACGGCCGCGCTCGCGGGCCTGGTCGTACATCTCGCGATAGACCTGGGCACGGTGCAGGGAATCGAGCAGTTTGCTGTAGCTGGGCGGCATTTCCAGGGTCGAAAGCACCCGGCGGCGCTGGTCTTCCGGCAGGTCGACGGAAGAATTATCGCCCATCAGCAAAACCGGAAGGAACTCATCCCACGTCGAGAGTGTCTTTAACAAGCCCAAAAGTGCCCCCGGAGCATTTACCGTCCCGATCAGTACACAGATGACTTCACGACTCGATGACAAAGAGCCGACAGCCTGCTGCCAGTCATGGCTGCCGCAGGGTAAATTTTCTTCGCCGAGAAAATTTAAAATCACCGCCAGGTCGCGGCGGCGGACGCTATCGTCATCGATCAGCAGAATTTTGGTTTCACGCCACATGCAATAGCAACTTCCCTAGTCAACTCAATGCCCGAAAAATGGGGCAAGCGAGACGCTTGCAGGACACCTTGTGCCTGTAGACGCCTGAAATCTGAAAACAGCCACTAGTTAAGTCAAAAAACCGTGCACAGTCAAATTTATGGCGCACATGTCTGGATTAACTGGGGGTTAATTAACCAAACAGATGGTAAACCTTTGCCGCCTTTTGCGCTTGGGTGATCTGCGACATCTCGTTGGCTATCGCCTGGCGCTCACCCATTGCCGCCTCAAGCAGCTCCTTGTAGACATGGAGCAACTCCTCAAGGTTACTGCGCAAGGCCTCCTCATCCAGCGAGGCCTCGACCATGACGTCTTCCATGCAGGAACGGCAAGCCAGATCCAGCTCGCCAATGGCTTCCCAGTTGCGCTCGGCCAGCGCACTGACCAGCGCTTCACGGGTATCGGCGATTCGCTGCAATACAAGACTCATGGTGTTCTCCTTAAAACTGGGGGCCTGGCGGAGCGATGCCGTCCCAGCCTTCCTTGACGGTACGCAGCAGGCCGGCAACTTCGTCGAGTATCTTCGGATCACTCTTGACGTTGGCCTCGGCGAGTCGCTTCATCATGTAGATGTAAAGCTGGTTGAGCTCACCTACCGAGTCAGCACTGTTTTCCAGATCCAGGCCTTCACACAAACCACCGATGATGCCGACGGCCTTGCTGATCGCCGTGCACTTGGCAGGAATATCCTTGCGCTCGATAGCGCCCTTGGCCTGAGCGATGCGCTCCAGACCACCTTCCATCAACATTTGCACCAGACGGTGCGGGCTCGCCTCGGATGTCTGGGCGTGCGCGCCGACTTTCTGGTATTGCCGAAGGGCTAACATTGGATTCATGTTCTACCTCATTTGCCACATTGACTCGTATAACCAGTGTATCGCCAACGAGCCACAGAACTTTAGATCAAAAGACAAAAACCCGGCGCACGCCGATGAAGCGTAGCCGGGTTTTTGTCGTTCCTGCCTGTTACTTCGCGGACTGCTGAGCGTTCAGCGAGCTGAAGAACGACGTGATATTGCTCGCCGTGGCCTTCATCTGCCCGACCAACAGATCCATGGCGTTGTATTTCGCGGTCAGTGTCTTGGTCAGGTTAGCTACACGCAGATCCAGTGCCAATTGCTGATCGGTAAGATTGCGGGTGTTTTTGTTGAGGATGGCCATGCGCTGATCAAGCAGACCGCTGCCGGTGATATCACCCGCCGCAGGCTTGAGGTACGGATCCACGGCCTTGCTCATGCGTGCCAACAGACCGTTGGTGTCATCAGTGCCGGTGAACAACTGCTGAACCTGGCCAGTCATGCCTGGCTGGGCCATGGTTTTGTTGAAAGCAGCGGTATCAAACGTCAGGTTACCGGTGTTGCGATCGGTCATTACGCCCAGCTGGGACAGTACGGCCAACGGACCGCCAGCGCCCTTGGCCGTCAACTCGGCACGCACGTCGGCAATCAGCGCGCGCGGCATCGCGTCGCCAGTGAAGGCCGCTTGCACGGTCAGCTTGCCATCGGCGTCCGGCGTCGCCTTGGACAGCGTATCGATGGTGGTCTTCAACGTGTTGTAAGCATCGACAAACGACTGAATCGAGGTCTGCAAGCCTTTGGTGTTGGCATCTACGCTGACAACAGTCGGGGAGTTCGCGTTAGCGCTGACAGTCGTCAGATTCAGAGTCAGGCCACTGATTGCGCCGGTTACCGTATTGCTCTTGCTGCTGACCTGGAGGCCGTCGATGGTCAACTGGGCATTTTTTGCAACGCCGTTGACGGCGCCCGAATCACCTGCTGCCGGAGTGCTGCTCATCGCCTTGGTGCCATCGATCTCCAGACCGGCAATGCCGCTGACGGTGAGGTCGGAACCTTCGCCGGTCTTGCTCGAACTGATCACCAGGCGCGAAGCGCCATTGGCGTCGGTCACGATGTTGGCGGAAATGCCGTTGGCGCCCTGAGCCTTGTTGATGGCATCACGGGTACTCTGCAAGGTGGCATCGGCCGGAATGTCGACGTTGTAATCAGTGCCATTCTGACTGATTTTCAGGGTACCACTCGGAATGGCACTGGAGGCGCCGCCGGCGAAAGAGGCACTGGCGACTTTCGAGCCTGTGGCCAGCTGACTCACGACAACGTTGTAGCTTCCCGCTACTGCGGTGCTGTCGGCAGTGGCGTTCAGAACCGACGTATTGGCCGAAGTAGCGGTGAAGCCGGCAAACGCAGGGTTGGTTTTGCTGCTCAGATTGGTCATTGCCGTCTGGAACGCAGTCAGCGCGCTCTTCAACGAACCGATACCAGAAATCTTCAGCGTGTTGGCTTTGGTCGCAGTATCGATTTGCGTCTGCTTCGGCGACTTGTCGGCATTGACCAGCGCAGTAACGATCGCACCGATGTCCAGGCCGGAACCCAGGCCCGTACCCGGTAAAATTGGACTTGCCATGTGCATCTCCCTTCAGATTGCTGCCGTTCTTTTGACCCTTCCCGGCGTCATCAAGAAAGACAAACACTATTCATGCCAGCTCTCAGACCTTGGCGTCGAACAATACGTGGCTCGCGTTGGCGAGACTGTCTGCCAGCTTGAGGGCTTCTGCGGAAGGGATCTGTCGAACGACCTCACCCGTCTCGCTTGCGATCACCTTGACGATGACCTTCCCGGAATGCTCGTCGATAGAGAACTCCAGATTGCGCTTGATCGACTGAACAAACTTTTCGATCTCCTGCACCGCCAGTTTCAACTTGGCACCGTCCGTGTCCTGACTCTTGGCCGCGACCGGCGCTTGCACCTTGGCAACTTCAGGCGTCTCTGACGGTTTGTCAGCAACCGGTGTTACTGGCCTGGGAGCCGGATAAGACTGGTTAAGCTTCACGCTCATGTCCATGCTCATCACCTCCTAACGTAAAAAGGCGAGAGAGCACGACTAGCGCACTCCCCCGCCCGAACTCATTCCGAAATTACTGAAGCAGCTTCAGTACAGCGGAAGGCAGTTGGTTGGCTTGAGCCAGAACGGAGGTCGAAGCCTGCTGCAGAGTTTGCTGCTTGGTCAGGTTAGCAGTTTCTGCGGCGAAGTCGGTGTCTTGTACACGACCCTGTGCAGCAGTGGTGTTCTCAACGATGTTCTGCAGGTTGGCGATGGTGCTGGTCAGACGGTTTTGCGAAGCACCCAGGCTGGCACGGGTATCACCGATCGCAGCGATAGCAGCGTCGATTGCAGTGATAGCGCTGTCGATGTTGGAGCCAGCGGTAGCAGCGTCAGTACCGGTCAGAGCCAGAGTACCTTTGTCCACGGACAGGCTGACGGCGTCGAACTTGGAGCTCAGTACCAGGTCGATGTGGTTGGCAGTGCCGGTGTTTGCGCCAACTTGCAGAGTCACAGTACCAGCCGAACCGTCCAGCAGGTTTTTGCCGTTCAGGTTGGTAGAAGCTGCGATACGGGTGATTTCGTCCGACATGTCGGCGAATTCTTTGTTGGTCGCTGCTTGGTCAGCAGTGCCGTTGGTGCCGGTACGTGCTTTAACAGCCAGTTCACGCATACGCTGCAGGATGTCGGTAGTAGCTTGCAGAGCGCCTTCAGCGGTCTGGGCAACGGAGATACCGTCGTTGGCGTTCTGGATAGCCTGGTTGCCACCACGGATTTGCGATTGCATACGAGTGGAGATCTGCAGGCCGGCAGCGTCGTCTTTAGCGCTGTTGATTTTCAGGCCGGAAGACAGGCGCTGCATCGAAGTCGACAGAGCGTCGGAAGCACGGTTCAGGTTCTTTTGAACGTTCAGCGACGTGGTGTTGGTGTTTACTGTTAAAGCCATGACGAATTCCTCGTTGGTTGGGTACTGCGGCTTCCGGCCCTGGCAACCGCCTGGAATGGCCTAGAGAACCTTCGTAATAGTTATCGTCGGGTTGGCAGGTTGCTTGAGGGCTTTTTGAAAAAAATTTGCCATCACCCTGCCACCCCAGCGAAAACAAGGGCTTAGCGCCCTCCCACCTGCGAAAAAATGACGCCATAAAACCGACCCGCGCCTAAAGCCGCGCGCCAGCGCGGTCGCTCACATTGCCGATCGCGCTTTTTGCAACACTTCAATCAGCTCGTACTCCATCCAGTCAGCCAGCCCCAACCAATCCTGACGCTCCTGACAGTCGAGCATCTGCGTGAGTACAAAGGCCCAGTCCTGCTGAATCGGCGCAGGCGCAGCTTTAAGCAACTGCTGCGCGCTTTCGAACACATCGACCATATCCAGCGCCGCCTCGACATCACGCCCCAGACGAAACAGCCCGGCGCACTGACGGCACTCGTCGACGCAGTGCTCAATCGTGGTCATTGCACAAACTCCTGATTGAACTGCGTCCCGGCGATCAGTGCGCCCGCGCGACTGCTGTTGAAAAACTGCACCTGCGGATGCGCGGCGATATAGCGCTCCAGCACACACAGATAGCCGCGAAAGTTCAGCTGGGTGCTGACCCGCTGGCCATGGCCGTCCTGTACCCAGTGCCGCGCCTGATCGACCCCAGGCCCCAGATCACCGTCATTCCAGCCAGCATGGGTCTTGTTCATCGGGAAGGCGAAGTCGGCGCCGAACAGGGTAATGCGCGAGGCGCCCATCTTCACCGCCAGATCCACCGCCGGATGAATCACGCTGCCGCCGACATGCAGTTGCCCGCGCGGATATTGCTCACGCAACGCGGCGTACACCGGGCTGGCCGAGTAACCGCCGTAGCGCTTGCCCTTCCACGCGGTCAGCACCGCAGGATCGCTCATGGGCAGATACACCAGCGGGATGCCAGCGGAGTCCTCGAACGGCAAATGCCGGAAACTGATGCGCTGATCGATGGTGACCACCAGATCCGGGACGATGCCGTGTTCGCGCAGTGGCCGGTAAGCGGTATCGACGCACATCAACAATGGACGTTCAACCTGCGCGTGCACCGCCGCCAGACGCTGGAAATGCCCTTCCAGCGTCGGCCCGGTGCCGATCACATAGATTTCCCGGCCATTGGCGCTGCCGAACAACTGCGCCACATCTTCATCGCCCAGCAACACCGGCAGGCAGTCCTGCAAGCGCTGTTGAATGAACGGCAAGTCTGGATCGAACTCACGGTTGTTGAAGCTCAGGTGCACTTCGCTGACCAGCCGATCGCGGATCTTCGCGTTGAAGTCATCAGCCAGCAGCATCTCCGCCGGCAGGGCGAAAAACGGTGTGCAGATGTCTGACAGATCACCGGCGTAGAACAGCTGCACGCGCGGATCGTCCAGCCATTGCCGTTGATCAAGCAGTTGCAGCACCAGCGCGAACAACGCGCCATTGAGGATATGCACGTACAACTGCTCAAGGCCAGCGCGCTCCAGCAGCACCGTTGGCAAATCGCCGAGGCCAGTGCCGTAGACATGCAACTGTGGTTTTTCCGCCAGGCTGGCCGCCTGGGTGCGGGCTTCGTGGACCCGGTCGTGGCGGCTGGTCAGTTGAATGCCATTAACGCTGAGCGTCGAGCCCGAGCCCTGCACCAGTTCGGCTTGAACGACTGAGGTGTCTTCCGCCAGCAACCGCTCGAACAACGCCGGCCAGCGTTGCTGGATGACCTGGGCGTTGGGTTGGAAAAACTCGCTCATGACGCCTCGCGTTTCGTTCGGGCAAAAAAATAGCGTTCAAGGGTAACCTTGAACGCTATTTTTGTATCCGCCGTTTTTGACCGACTCAAGGACGATAGATGATCGCCGAGCCCCACGACAGACCGACACCGAAACCGCTCAGGGCAATGCGCTGCCAGTCGGAATCGAGTACGTGTTTCTCCAGCAGCAGCGGAATGCTCGACGACACGGTATTGCCGGTCTCGACCATGTCCTTGATGAACTTCTCCGGCTCGCCTTCGAAACGTCGTGCCACCGCATCGACAATCGCCGCACTGCCCTGGTGAATGCAGAAGGCGTCGATGTCGTCAGCCTTGAGCCCGGAGTCGTCGAGCAATTCGTGCAAGTGCGCCGGGACTTTGAGCAGCGCGAAGTTGAACACCTGACGCCCGTTCATGAAGAACACGCCATCGGTGACTTTCAGGTGTGGCGCGCCGGAACCGTCGGTGCCGAACTTGGCCTTGCCCAGCGCCCAGGAAGGGTCTTCGCCCATCCAGGTCGCCGTGGCGGCATCGCCGAACAGCATGGTGGTATTGCGGTCTTCCGGGTCGACGATTTTCGAATACGGGTCAGCGGTGATCAGCAGGCCGTTCTTCAGGCCGGCGGCTTCCATGAAGCCCTTGATCGCGTAGATGCCGTAGACGTAACCGGAGCAGCCCAGAGAAATGTCGAACGCCGCGACATTAGTCGGCAGACCGAGCTTGTCCTGGACGATGGCAGCGGTGTGCGGCAGACCTTCTTCGTCACCGTTCTGGGTGACGACGATCAGTGCGTCGATCGATTCACGCTTCAGTTCAGGGTTGCTGGCAAACAGCGCATTGGCCGCTTCCACGCACAGATCGGAGGTTTCCTGTTCAGCGTCTTTGCGCGGCAGGAAGGCCGAACCGATTTTGCCGAGGATGAATTCTTCATCCTTCTCGAATTTTGCACCTTGTGCGTAATTGTCCACGCCGGCTACAGGAACGTAGCTCGCAATGCTTTTTATGCCAATCATTACGGCTTCCCAATAAAAAACAGCCCAAAACCACCGCTCGCAAGGATTCGAGGGGCGCCGACAAACAGAAAACGGCCGCCACAAAGGGCAGCCACGGGGAGCGCAAAGGGCTATCACTGGAACCGATTACACGGCCAGGCGCCCATCTCCCCGGTCAATACAATACAGTGAAGATGCGCGTTATGACTCGCAGGTCACGCTATTTTGCCGAATCGGTTGCAGATCGGGTTATTCGACCAACGACCAGTCCAGTGGCGTGCCACGTTTGATCGCCTGACGAGCGCGGCGACCGAGGACGGCATCGGTGTGCTTGGGCGGCAGACCGAGACCAGGACGAATGGCGCGCAGATTGTCCCCGGAAAAGGACTCACCGGCCGCCATGTCGGCAGTGACGTACAGCGAACGGCGATAGACCAGCGACTTGCGCTCGGCCTCGGTGACGCCGTAATGCACCTGGCCCATGGCCTGCCAGGCACGTTCGGTTTCCACCACCAGACTGGCCAGCTCTGCAGGTTCCAGCGAGAAACTGGCGTCGACCCCGCCCGCCGAACGGTCGAGGGTAAAGTGCTTTTCCACCACCGTCGCCCCGAGCGCCACAGCGGCCACGGACACGCCAACGCCCATGGAGTGATCGGAAAGCCCTACCTCGCAACCGAACAGTTCACGCAGATGCGGGATCGTGCGCACATTGCTGTTGAGCGGGGTTGCCGGGTAAGTGCTGGTGCATTTGAGCAGCATCAGATCCTTGCACCCTGCCTCGCGGGCGGCGCGCACGGTTTCGTCGAGCTCGGCGATGCTGGCCATGCCGGTGGAGATGATCAGCGGTTTGCCGGTCGCCGCCACACGACGGATCAACGGCAGGTCGGTGTTTTCGAAACTGGCGATCTTGTAGGCCGGCACATCAAGGCTCTCGAGAAAATCCACCGCTGTGTCGTCGAACGGCGTCGAGAACGCGAGCATGCCCAACGCTTTGGCCCGGGCGAAAATCGGCGCGTGCCACTCCCACGGCGTGTGGGCCTTCTCGTACAGGTCGTACAGCGAAGTGCCGGCCCACAGGCTGTTCGGATCCTTGATGAAAAACTCGCCCTCGGCCAGATCCAGAGTCATGGTCTGCGCGGTGTAAGTCTGCAACTTCAAGGCGTGCGCGCCAGCCTTGGCGGCGGCCTCGACGATCTGCAGGGCCACCTCCAGCGACTGGTTATGGTTGCCGCTCATCTCGGCAATGATGAACGGCGGCGCATCGGCACCGATCAGACGCTCGCCAATCTTGAAACTACTCATTGCGGTGATCCTTCAAAACCTGGGTGAACGCGCAGGCATTCTGGGTGAATCCGGCGTCACGAAACACATTCAAAGTGGGGCGATTGCCCGGCAGCACCTGAGCGGTGATAACGGTCATCTGCGGCCAGTGCTCGCGGACGAACGCCTCGCCTCGCGCCAGCAGCGCCCTGCCCCAGCCGAGACCGAGCCGTCCTTCCAGCAGATACAGCGACACTTCGGCTTCAAAGCCGCGCAGGTCATAACGCAAGACGCCGACCGCGCCGTCATCGGCCTCGGCAATCAACAGCAGACGCTGTGGATTGCGCAGGCTCGCATTCAGCCAGTTCAGGCGCTGCGGCCATTCGATTGCAGCCGTGTCCAGTGACCAGCGCCGCACAGCCTCTGCATTGCGCCCGTCGAACAGTAATTGCGCATCACCGAGGGACGCCGGGCGCAGCTTGAGCACCGCACCGGCCAGCGCCGCCGCCACGCGCAACGCACCGCGCCCATCGACCAGTTGGCGTGAACGCTCGGCCAGACTCTGGCGCAGATAGACATTGTCGACGACAAAACCAATGGCGTCGCGCAGTTGTTCGACGCTGACCTGCTCGCGGGCGCCCATGAACACATGCGCCCCCGCCGCTGCCATGACTTCGCCGTTGGCCTGCTGATTGTTCGATACCGCGATGCAGATCGTCGGCAGGCCGAGGGCTGCACGCTCCCAACTGGTGCCGCCACCGGCGCCGATAAACAGATCGGCCGCGGTCATGCGTTGCTGGAAATCGCTGACGAAACTGTGCAGGCGCCAATGCGGCCGTGTTGCCGCCAGCGCCTGCATTTGCGTCCATGCCGGGTTGTCTGCGCCGGCGACGAAATCCACTTCCAGCTCTGCGAAATCCTGCAGCGCCAACATCCCGTGATGGGTCTGCATCGCCGCATCGAAACCACCGAAATTCACCAGCACCCGCCGCGCCTTGGGTTTGATCGCAATGGCCGGGCAGACGAATTCTTCGCGCAACATGGCGTAGCGCGGGCCGAGCAAGGTGCGGCAACCTTCGGGCAGCAGCGGCTTATAGTTTGCGCTGAGACCGGACAGGTTCTGATTGAGCAGCAGATCAACGCTGTAACGGCGGGTGGCAAGATCGTCCACCGCCGCGATCCGAGGCGCCCAACGGCGCGCTGCGGTCTGCCAGTGATGATCGAGGCCGTAGTGGTCGGCAATGATCCAGTCGAATGCAGCGTGACCTGCCAGCAAGGCGTCCAGCGCCTCAATGTCCGCCTGCCACGGCAGCATCGATTCGATGGCTTGCTGCGGGTCTTCGTCGGGGTAGACGTCCGGCAAGGCGAAGGTCTCGAAACCTTCGACAGCCAAGGCATCAAGCCGATGCCCCGGTAACCGGCGGCAGGCAAAGGCGACATGACTGCCCTGCTTGCGCAGCACTCGCGCCAGCGTCAGGCAGCGGGCGATGTGGCCACTGCCGATGGTCGGCGAAGCGTCCGCGCGGATCAGCACTCTCATTGCAACTCTCCGCCGGCCTTGAGCGCGGCGTAAAGGTATTCGGCACGTTTCCAGTCTTGCAGCGTGTCAATGTCCTGCACCAGATGCCGGGGCAGAATCACCGGCAGACTGACCGGCGAATAAACCGCCTCGCCGCGCAACCACGCATCGCGCCGCCCCCAGTAGAACTGGCCAGCGTCCTGAAACGCTTCGGGCAGGTCCTGCGAACGGGTGTTGCGAAATTCCGGGTACAACGCGGTAAGCGCGCCCTCTGCGTCCAGCGTCAGCGCCCGCTGCACCGGGAAACCAAAGCTGCACACTGAGAATGTAAAGGCTTTGTCCGGGTGCTGCTGCAGCAGCTCGAATCCTTGCCGCAGAAATCGCGCCTGCAACAACGGCGCGGTGGCGTACACGCAGCAGGCGTAGTCGAAGGCCGGCAGTTGCTGCAAGGCATGCACAATCACCGCAGCGGTGCCGGTGAAATCGTCTGCCAGTTCAGCCGGGCGCAGGAACGGCACTTGCGCGCCATGGGCCTGCGCCAGCTCGGCAATTTCGGCGTCATCGGTGCTGACCACGACCTGTTCGAACAGGCCACTGTCGAGCGCCGTACGGATCGAGCGAACAATCATAGGCACGCCGTCGAACGGCAGCAGATTCTTGCGCGGGATGCGCTTGCTGCCGCCACGGGCCGGGATGATTGCAACGCTGCTCAAGAACGTTTTTCCAGCAGGAACCAGGTGACGTCGTCCGCCGGGAATTGCGGATCACGGTGATAAACAAAGCCGTAATCGAGCAGTTGCAGATCCGGATAGCGATCAAGCATTTCCCCAGCGAAGTCGCGTTTGAACAGTTTGCCGCTGTTGCCGCGATAGGCCACTTCCACCGGCGCCGGATTGTAGTACTCGGCGATCAGGATGTAGCGCTGGCTCAACGCATACAACTGCGCATAGGCGGTCGGCAGCAGCTCCGGCGCCAGATGGATCAGCACGCCTTTGCTCAGGGTCAGGTCGTAGCTGCGCTCGCGGGGGAAGTCGAACAGCGAGCCGTGCCAGATCTGCGCGATGCCCAGTGCCCGCGCCTGAGCACAGGCGCTTTCATTGATCTCGACGCCGAACAATTCACTGTGCGGCAGCAGTTGATGCAGCGCCTGCAGGTTGTTGCCGGCATTGGTGCCCAGCTCAACCACACTGTCGATGCGCCCGGCGCGGCTCAGGGCTTTGGCGAACAACGCCAGGTTGGCCGCCACCAGCGGCTGACCGACGTTGCGATCGACGTACTGGTTACCGAAGTCGCCCTGCCAGAATTTTTCCTGCTCACTCAGATCACGCATTGCACAGTCTCATTCGCCGCCGTAGCGGGATTTATTCGGTCAGCCGGCGCAATTGCTCGACCACATGATCCTGCTGCTCGTCCGTGAGCAACGGATACAGCGGCAGGCTGATCGCCTCGGCGTAATAACGCTCGGCTTCGGGGAAGTCACCTTCGACAAAACCCAGGTCGAGATAGTACGGCTGCAAATGCACCGGAATATAGTGCAGGTTCACGCCGATACCGGCGGCACGCAAGCCTTCGAACACCTGACGATGGGTCAGGCCGATGCGTTCGGTCTGCAAGCGCACCACGTACAGGTGCCACGCCGATTCCGCCTCCGGCTGCGCGCTGGGCAAGCTCAGTGGCAGGTAGGCCAGCAACCGGTCGTAACGCGCCGCCAGTTCGCGGCGACGGGCGATAAACCCGTCCAGTTTGGCCAGTTGCGACAGACCCAGCGCCGCCTGCAAATCGGTGATCCGGTAATTGAAGCCCAGCTCGATCTGCTGGTAATACCAGGGGCCGTGGCTGGGTTCGCTCATCTGCTGCGGATCGCGGGTCATGCCATGGCTGCGCAGGCGCTGCAGACGCTCGGCCAGTTGCGGGCGATTGGTCAGGACCATGCCGCCTTCGGCGCTGGTGATGATTTTCACCGGATGGAAACTGAACACGGTCATCGCCGCAAATTCCCCGCAACCCACCGGACGCCCGGCATAACTGGCACCCACCGCGTGCGAGGCGTCTTCGATCACCGTGAAGTTGTAGCGCTCGGCCAGTTCGGCAATCTTGCGCAGGTCGCAGCTCTGCCCGGAGAACGCCACCGCCACCAACACTTTCGGCAACGTGCCGTCCTGTTCGGCCTGATCGAGTTTCGCGGCAAGGGCGAAGGCATCGAGGTTCCAGGTCAGCGGATCGATGTCGACGAAATCCACGTCGGCGCCGCAATAGCGCCCGCAGTTGGCTGAGGCCAGAAAGGTGTTCGGCGTGGTCCACAAGCGATCGCCCGGGCCAAGGCCGGCCGCGAGGCAGGCAATGTGCAGCGCCGCCGTGGCGTTGCACACCGCTACCGCGAAATCCGCCTGGCATCGTTCGGCCATCGCCTGCTCGAAGCGCTCGATAGTCGGGCCTTGAGTCAGCCAGTCCGATTGCAGAACCTCGACCACTGCATCGATGTCCGCCTGATCAACGCTCTGCCGACCGTAGGGAATCATGCCGAGAGCTTCGCGTGCAGCTCGGCGATCTGCCCGACCGAGAGGTAGTGCGGGTTGGTATCGGAGCGGTATTCGAAATCTTCACTCACCGGCCGGCCATGCTCGCCGAGCTTGTCGATGGAGAAATCGACATCGACGCTGGTAAAGCGGATGGAAGGCTGGATGGTGTAATGGTCTGCGAATTCCAGGGTCATCCGCGCATCGTCCAGCGGCACCATCAGTTCATGCAGTTTTTCCCCGGGACGAATACCGACGTTCTTGTGCGGCAGATGCTCGGCCATGCCCCGCGCCAGATCGACGATGCGGATCGACGGGATCTTCGGCACGAACACTTCGCCGCCGTGCATCCGCGCAAAGCTGTCGAGGACAAACTGCACGCCATGATCCAGAGTGATCCAGAAGCGGGTCATGCGCTCGTCGGTGATCGGCAACTCCTGCGCACCGTCGGCGATCAGCTTGCTGAAGAACGGCACCACCGACCCCCGAGAGCCCGCCACGTTGCCGTAGCGCACCACGGCAAAACGCGTTTGTTGTTCACCGGCAATGTTGTTGGCGGCGACGAACAGTTTGTCCGACAGCAACTTGGTCGCGCCGTACAGGTTGATCGGGCTGGCCGCTTTGTCGGTGGACAGCGCCACAACCTTTTTCACGCCGTTGTCGATGGCGGCGGCGATGATGTTCTCCGCGCCATTGACGTTGGTGCGAATGCACTCGGTCGGGTTGTACTCCGCCGCCGGCACCTGCTTGAGCGCCGCCGCGTGCACCACGTAGTCGATGCCGCGCATGGCCTGCCGCAGACGGTCGGCGTCGCGCACGTCACCAAGGAAGTAACGCATGCACGGCGCGTTGAACGTCTGCTGCATTTCGTATTGCTTGAGCTCATCGCGGGAGAACACCACCACGCGCTTGGGCTGGTATTGCTCAAGCAGACGGGCGATGAACTTGCGCCCGAACGAGCCGGTGCCGCCGGAGATGAAGATCGATTTACCGTTGAACATGTGCTGATTCCTGTTCCTTGTCCGACGGACTCAAGCGAGTAACTGCGACCAGTCGATCGAGGTATTTTCAGCCAGCGTAAAACCTTTGCCGGTGAGAGCCAGGTTGGCGTTGTAAGCCGGATCCTGCGCGAAGGCGCCGCTCCATTTCTCCCGCAAAGCCTGCAGCGCGTCGGGTGCTTGCGGCAGCTCGCCGGTATGCAGTACCTGCACCGACGGCGTCCATACGATGAGGTAGCCCGCCTGCCCGGCCTTGAGGCACAGATCGACATCGCTGAAACCGCTGGCGAAATCGACTTCGTCCAGACCGCCCAGTGCGTCGAACAACTCTTTGCGCACCATCAGACACACCTTCGACACCGCCGAGTAGTTCTGCTCGACCGCCAGACGCTGCATGTAACCCGCAGCCGCATGTTTTTCGCCGATGAAGGCCGAGCCGACGCCGCCGTTCATCCCGAGAATCAAACCGGCCTGAGAAACCTTGCCGTCGCGGTCGACCAGTTTGGCACCGACGATACCGACCTCCGGCCGCTGGGCATGGTTGAGCAACGAATCGATCCAGTTCGGATTGACGATTTCGCTGTCAGTGGCCAGCAGTACCAGGTATTCCCCCTGCGCCTGTTCGCTGGCGGCGTTGTACAACGCCGTCTCGCCGAGCGGCTGATCGGCACGCAGCACATTGACTTTAGGGTTACGCAGCGCGCCCAGCCAGTCATTGACCTCGGCCGACTGATTCGGATTGGCCGCAATCAGCACTTCATAACGGCTGTAACGGGTTCTGAGCAACACGCCTTCCACGCAGCGACGCAGCGCCGGCAGATCGTCGATGGCCGGCACAATGATCGACACCAGCGGCTGTTCGGTATGGCGATAATCAACCTGCCAGGTGCCCGGCAGCGACGACGTGACCTTGGCCTTGTAGCCGCGATGGGTCAAATGGCGCAGCAACGCCTGACGCTCGTGGGCCACCTCTTCCTGCGCCGGAACCTGGGTAATCAACAGCGGCTCGTCAAGATGCGCCAGACCGTCGAGGCCACCCTGCTCAATCAGGCGCAACAACAGGTCGAACTCCAGCGCCTTGCTGAAATCAGCCTGGTAACCGCCCGCCTCAAGGAACACGTCACGACGAATCAGCCAATGGCGGGCCATCAACGACGGGTTGCTCTGCAGCAAGTCGAGATTGAAACCAGGGCGGAACACGTCGATCAGCGCGCCCTCTTCCTCGCGCTGGATTTCATCGGTGGCGACCGCGCGAAGGCCAGTGGCCGACATCAATTCCAGGCCGGCGCGCAACAGACCACCCGCCGTGAACTCATCGCCCACTTGTGCCAATAGCAGCCAGTCGCATGGCGACTGGGCCGCACTCAGGTTGAGCTTGTCGACGAAATTGCCCGGGGTGACGCGGACAAAGTGCAAAGTGTTCTGCGCCGTGGTCGCAGCCTGCGGTTCGCCCGTGGTGAAGACCACGATCTTGAAGGCTTTACTGTGGCCTTCAACCAGGCTGTCGAGGGTCACTTGCAACTTGTCGACGTCGTTGTCCAGGTCCAGCAGGAAAATGCCGAACTGTGGCCCGCCGTTGTTCGCCGCCAGGTGCGCGGCAATCAACGCCCGCTGCTCGGCGTCCGGCGTACGGCACGCCAGCCATTCGAGCAAACGCCCCGAACGCATCTTGCTGAAAACCGGGTAGTGATCGGCCTTCGACACCGTCTCGAGACGCGCATCCCAGGCAGCCAGTTCCTGAGCTTGTGTGTCATCGCCGGACGCCTGCAGTTGCTCGACCAGACGCTTGACCACACGACGGTTGAACGCGTTGCTGTCGTGGGCCTGCCACAAGCGATCGAGCACACTTTCCGGGGTATCGTTATTGCGGGCCTGCTGCAGGTATTCCTGGCGGGTCCAGACACCTTCGAGCTGCTCCAGTTGCACACGGCCGGCCGGCATCGCGTGCAACAGAAATTCGAACTCGGCCAGCAAGTCAAAAAAGCGCTGGTTGTAGAACGGCATCTCGACGTACTGCAGTGGCCCGAAGCGGCGCTCCGGGGTTTTGGATACGTTGTTCCAGATGGACTGGAAAATCAGCTCGGCCGTCAGTGCGCGACCGGTCACCAGGCTATCGGTCATCGCCGCGAAGCTTTCCAGGGCGAACGCCTTGCGCTGCGCCTGGTCGAGGTCGGTGATGCCCGTCGGCAGCGAGGCGAGGAATTCGGCGAAGGCTTCACGCTCGGCCACCGACTTGGCATCGGTGTACGACAGCGCGTGATACACCTCGGTGTTGTGGTCAGAGAAACCGACGTTGATTTCGCGTACGACATACGGGATCGGCAGCACGCGCGCCTTGGCGTTCGCCAGCAGGTAGTAGCTGTGACCAATCTCCTGCCATTCGAAACTGGTGCCCGCCGGCAATGCCGCATACCAGTCCTGGATGATTGAGGTTCGGCACACGCCATAGAACGGCGGTACGTACTGATGCATGAAGTCGAGGACGCGATCCTCGGCACGTTCCGAGGCGTAGTCTTCGCAGATTTTCTTGTCGCGGCGGTAGTAACTGACACTCCCGGCCAGCGCCAGGTACATCAGGCAATAGCCGTGGCACAAACCGTAGTCGCGGTTGGCTTCAAGGAAGCTCACCGACTCGGCCAGTGACTCATGCAGGATGAAATCGTCGTCGGCAGCGAACACCATATACGGTGTGGTCAGTTGCTCGACGCCGTAAGTCAGTTTGGCCTGCATGCCCCAATAGGCGAATTGCGGCAGGTGCTGATAATCGACCGAGGAAAAGTCACCTTCCGGGCGCTCGGGAGAAGAGTCCAGCACCAGCACCTTGCAAGGCAGGCTGCTGTAGTACTGCAGCGCTCGACGCAAAAAAGCCGGGCGGTTGTGGGTGATCAGAACCACCGTCAGCAACTCGCTCAATGGCAGCCTGTTTTCTGAACCGTACTTGCCTTGCATAACTTCTCCCACAATCGGCGAAACCGCCCGAAAAACGCTTTGATGATGGAACCGATTAACGAACCCGACGCAGATAGCCATCCGCAGCAACGGTGATCAGCAGCTTGTCCTGCATGTGCTGGTCGATCTCGAAATCAGCGTTCTCCTTGAGGTAGGCCCAGACCGCTGTTTTCGGGTTGTCACCCGGGCCCCATGGACGATCCGGGAAGGCATCGGCCGGCATGTCTTCAACCACGGTGTCCATGACCACGCAGTAGCTGTCCACCGAAACCAGTGGCGCATACAAACGCAGCTCTTCGAGTACGTGTTCGTGGGTATGGTTGGAATCGAGCACCACGATCACCTTCTTGCCGGCGGCGGCCTGACGCACTTGCTCCACCACTGCCGGATCCAGGCTGGAACCTTCGATCATGCTGATGCGTTTGATCATCGGATGGCTTTCGATGGCTTCGCGGTTGTGCGCACGAATGTCGCGATCGATACCCAGCACTTCGCCGTGGCCCTGCAGCTCCAGCAATGAGGCGTAGTAAATGATCGAACCGCCATGGGCAATGCCACACTCGATCACCAGGTCAGGCTTGATGCGCCAGATCAGTTCCTGCATCGCCATCATGTCTTGTGGCAATTGAATGATCGGACGGCCCATCCATGAGAAGTGATAGGTGTACTTGTGTCTGGCCGACTGGTTGTAGAACTCCTGGGCCAGCGCCTTCAGGTCCTTGTCCTGGCCCTGGGCATTGACTTCGGCGTGGCACTCCGCCTCGAAAGCTTTGATTACGTTATCGCTCATTGTCCGGTCTCACTGAAAAGTCATTGGATAGTCGCGCTGCCAAAAGGCATTCGCGTCGAAGCGCATCAATGGGTTCGCTGCACCTCGAGCAACTGTTGCAAACGGTCGACCACCGCCCAGAACGCCATGGGTTCGTGTGTCGGATAGGGGTAATGCCCCAGATTCAAATCGATCGAAGCACCGCGTTCACGCAGGCGTTGCTCGACCAGGGTTCTTACCGAAACCGCCTTGCCGCTGGCGCAATTGATCACGCCGTTGAAATCGCGCTGATGGACGATGGCGGCGAGGTAATCGGCGGCGCTGGCGATCGGCAAAAAGTCCCGCAACTGCTCGCCGCCAGACATGTTGAATGACGCGTCGCCGCTATCGATCGCCCGATCCAGCGCTGCCAGCAGACTGTTGGGGTTCTGCCCTTCGCCATGCAAATAGAACAGGCGCGCCCACTGCAGAGTGAACGGATGTTCTTGCGCAAGGTTCTGCAAAAACAGGTGCAAGCTGTGCTTGGCCAACCCGTAAGGATTGCTCGGCCGCGGCTCGACGCTTTCGCTGAGCGGGCCGCTTTGCATGCCGTACTCGAAGCAGGTGCCGGTCACCAGCACTTGCGTCACACCCGCCTCGACCGCGCCTTTGATAAAGCGGTAGTCGGCCATCAGGTTGTGCTCGAAATGGAACAGCGCCCGATAGTTCGGCAACCCCGGCCAGGCCAGGTGTGCAAGGACGTCGATGCCGTCGGTGAGCGCAGCGATGTCCAGCGTCGGCGCATGAATATCCGCCGCGACGAATTCGACGTGGTTGATCCATGGCATGGTCGCAGCCGTATCTGTATTGCGCGCCACCGCGCGCACGGCGCAGCCACGCGCGAGCAACGCCGCGACCAGATGCCGACCGACGAAGCCCGTGGCCCCGGTGACCAGGACTTTCACAGGACTGTCATCTCAGGCACGGCGATCACGAAGCGCCCGTCCCACTGACGCACTTGCGCCAGCTGCTGACTGACTTCGTGCAGCAGGTTCCACGGCAGCACCAACACGTAGTCCGGTTTTTCGAAGTCGATTTGTGCCGGCGCGACAATCGGGATACGACTGCCCGGCAAAAACTTGCCCTGCTTGTGCGGGTTGGCATCGGCCACCCACGCCAGCAGATCCGGTTTGACCCCGGCGTAGTTGAGCAAGGTGTTGCCCTTGGCCGCCGCGCCGTAACCGACCACGCGCTTGCCGTCGGCCTTGGCCTGCAACAGGAAGCGCAGCAGTTCATGCTTGATGCGTTCGGCAGCCGGCGCGAGGGTCGCGTAGTACTCCGGCGTTTTCACCCCGGCATCCAGTTCGGCCTGCAGTTGTTGCTGCACCGCCGGCTGCACCGCACGACGCTCACCGTCCTTGCGTTGCACGAACACCCGCAGCGAACCGCCGTGAGTGCTCAACTGACTGACGTCGAACACTTCCAGACCATTGCGCTCGCACAAAGTCTGCACCGCGGTCAGCGACAGGTAGGAATAGTGCTCGTGGTACAGCGTGTCGAACTGCGCGCCAGCCATCAGCGTCAGCAGTTGCGGAAATTCAAAAGTAGCGACGCCGGTCGGCTTGAGCAGCGTGGCGAAACCACCGAGGAAATCATTGATGTCCGGCACATGCGCGAGCACATTGTTGGCGGCCATCAGGTCGGCGCCCCAACCTTCGCCTTTCAACTGCGCTGCGCTGTCGCGACCGAAGAACACTTCACGAATCTGCAGACCCTTTTCCCGCGCCGCTTGCGCGGTGCTGCGGGTCGGCTCGACACCCAGGCACGGAATGCCGCGAGCAGCGACGTACTGCAGTAGATAACCGTCATTGGCGGCAATTTCGACCACACGGCTGTCGGCGTTCAGCGCAAAGCGCTCGACCATCTCGGCGACATAGCGCTCGGCATGGGCCAGCCAGGTGCTGGAGAACGAACTGAAGTAAGCGTACTCGGCATCGAACAGGCTGTCGGCACGGGTGTAGTCCTCGGTCTGCACCAGCCAGCATTGCTGGCACACGGCGACCTTGAGCGGCACCCATTGCTCGGCCTGCTCCAGGCGCTCGGCATGCACGTAGGCGTTGGACGGTGGCGAGGTGCCGAGGTCAACCAGCGGCAGGTTCAGCGGTGCGGCGCACCCACGGCAGTTCATAGACGCACTCCGGCGAAGTGTTGATCGAGCGCGGGATGGCTGGAATCACGCGCTGACAAATTATTGACAGGCAACGGCCAGGCAATCGCCAGCCGTGGATCGTTCACCGACAAGCCGCCCTCATGCTCCGGCGCATAATCGGCGCTGTGCAGGTAAAGCAGTTCGGCATCTTCCGTCAGAGTCTGGAAGCCGTGAGCAAACCCGGCCGGAATCAGCAGGCTGCGACCGTCGCCGGCCTTGAGATGCTCGGCGTGCCAGTGCAGAAAGGTTTCGGAATCAGGACGCAGATCCACCGCCACGTCCCACACTTCACCGCGCAGGCAAGTGATCAGCTTGGCTTCCGGCGCATTGGCATTCTGATAATGCAGACCGCGCACGCTGCCCTTCTCGCGGGTGCAGGAATGGTTGATCTGGCGGATGTGAAATTCGCTGCCGAACGCACTCAGGCTGCCCTCGCAGAACAGCCGGGCGAAATGCCCGCGCTGATCTTCGAAGCGTTTGTGCTGCACGCTGAACAGCCCGGCCAGCGGCAATTGTTTCAAGGAAAACTCGCTCACAGCGCGCCCCGGTACAGGTTCAGTTGGCCGAGGGTCACGGTGCGCATGTCATCGCCGTTCTGCCACGCCAGATGCCAGTCGAGGGTCTGGGTCAGGCATTGCTGCAAGGTCCAGCGTGGCTGCCAGCCGAGTGTTTGACGGGCGCGGCTACTGTCGAGGCGCAATAGACCAGCCTCGTGCAGCTCGCTTTTTTCGATGCGCAGACCGCGTGCCTGTGGCCAGCGACTGGCGAGCAGTTCGACCACTTCGCCGACGCTGCACATGTCGGCCTCGCCCGGGCCGAAGTTCCACGCCCCGGCGTATTCCGGGCCTTGTTCGTAGAGGCCGGCAGCCAGTTGCAGGTAACCGGCCAGCGGTTCCAGCGCGTGCTGCCACGGGCGCACGGCTTGCGGGTAACGCAGGGTCACCGGCTCGTCTGCAGTCCAGGCCTTGAGCA
The DNA here is from genome assembly GCF_024748795.1 of Pseudomonas sp. B21-051. Lineage (NCBI taxonomy): Bacteria > Pseudomonadati > Pseudomonadota > Gammaproteobacteria > Pseudomonadales > Pseudomonadaceae > Pseudomonas > Pseudomonas sp. B21-051. The sequence goes on along the minus strand of NZ_CP087166.1, from coordinate 1,667,129 downwards.
CGTCGGGAATAAGGCGTTCAGGGGCGAAGTCACCGCCACCGAGCACGTTGCCGGCGCGCGCGGTGGCCAGCGCCAGACCGTGCTCGGCGTACTTGTCAGCCGGGAAGAACGACGCCGCATAAGACTGCGCCAACAGTTCGCAGCAAGCCTTGCTGCTGCTGTAAGGATCGTGCCCACCAAGCGCTTCGTCTTCGCGGTACGGCCACAGCCATTCCTTGTTGGCGTAGACCTTGTCGGTGGTCACCAGCACGCAGGCGCGCACGCAACCGACCTGGCGGATCGCTTCGAGCAGGTTCAGCGTGCCCATGACGTTGCTGGAATAAGTACCCAGCGGGTCGCGATAGCCTTCACGCACCAGCGGCTGCGCGGCCAGATGCAGGACGATCTCCGGCTCGGTGTCGGCGATGATCTCCAGCAACGCGCCGAGATCGCGCAGATCACCGCGCTGATCGTTGATCCCTTCGTGAACCCGCGCCAGTTCATACAGGCTCGGTTCGGTCGACGGATCCAGCGAGAAACCGCTGACGTGCGCGCCGAGGCTTTGCAGCCACAGGGTCAGCCAGCTGCCTTTGAAACCGGTGTGGCCGGTAATCAGTACGCGCTTGCCGCGCCAGAAATCCGCACTCAGGCCCATTGCTTCCATGGGGCCTCCCCGCTCTGCCACAGCGCTTCGAGGTGGTTTTTGTCGCGCAGGGTGTCCATGGGTTGCCAGAAGCCGTCGTGCTCGAACGCCTTGAGCTGTTCATCCTGGGCCAGCCGTGCCAATGGCTCAGCCTCCCAGGTGGTTTCATCACCCGCGATATACGGCAACACTTTTGGCGACAGCACGAAGAAGCCGCCATTGATCCAGCCGCCATCACCACGGGGTTTTTCGGTGAAGCCGAGCACCTGATCGCCCTGGCGTTCCAGGGCGCCATAACGACCCGGTGGTTGCACCGCCGTCACGGTCGCCAGACGGCCATGGGCCTTGTGGTAGTCGACCAACTGGCGAATGTTCAAATCGGAAACGCCGTCGCCGTAAGTGAAGCAGAACGCCTCTTCATCCTTCAGATAACGGCCGGCACGCAGCAGACGGCCACCGGTCATGGTTTCCTCGCCGGTGTCGATCAGGGTGACACTCCATGGTTCGCTGTAATTCTGATGCACGTCCATGCGGTTCTCGCGCATGTTGAACGTGACGTCGGAGGTGTGCAGGAAGTAATTGGCGAAGAAGTCCTTGATCGCATAGCCCTTGTAGCCCAGGCAGATCACGAAGTCGTGGATTCCGTGGGCGGAATACTGCTTCATGATGTGCCAGAGAATTGGCTTGCCGCCGATCTCGATCATCGGCTTGGGCTTGAGGTGCGACTCTTCACTGATGCGCGTGCCGAGGCCACCCGCCAAAATTACTGCCTTCATCGTCTCCCCTCTTGTTCTTCACCGGGCTGCGCATGGCTTTCTTGAGCGATGCGGGCCATCTGGCTAACCCTTTTGCCGATTCTGGCATTGCGGCGATGACCGCAAGCGCTCGTTTTATGGCGATTTGAGGGGGACTTGCAGGAAACGCGCCAGCTCGGTGCGCAGTGTGTGGCAGGACGTGCGGCCATGAAAAAAGGGATGAATCCGTCACCGGACTCATCCCTTTCATCGAGCTATTTCAACGATTGGAGCGGATCAGCCAAACATGCTGAACCCGTCATTGATCGGCAGAACATCACCGTTGGCTGCCATGAAGTGCTCGATGGTGTTGTAGCCAGCGAACCAGTCCTGCAGTTTTACGCCTTGGGCGGTTGGATCAGACGGTGGGAAACTGCCGTCATTGAGGTACAGGTCGTTGCCCACCCGTTCCAGTTGCAACGTATCAGCCGAACGGATGTTGTTCAGGATCAGCGTGTCCGTACCGCTAGTGCCATCATCACGGATGGTTACCAGCAGGCCGGTATTGACGACATAGGTGTCGCCGCCTTCGCCGCCGTTGGCAAAACCGGTGGCTTTATTTTGCCACGGGTAATTATTGATGGCGCCGAAAGTCAGCGCGTCGTTGCCCGCCCCGCCAAGCAGTACGAAGTTTTCGCCGGTACCGAGCAGATCATCACTACCGTCGCCACCATCGGCAGTGCCGCTGACGACGTAGATCGTGTCGTTGCCAGCTTCACCGAAGGCGAACGTTCCACGGTCGTCCGGAGCACTGATGATGAGGTCGTTGCCATTGCCGCCGTAGAGCATGTCGGCTTGCGGCCCAGCGGCAGCGACGTCGACCGCGAACGGCCCGAGCTGAGTGTAGAAACTGCCGTAAATGACATCGTTGCCATCGCCACCGTAAATGGTGTCGTTGCCCAGACCACCCTCAAGGCCGTTGGCCAGCGCGTTGCCGGTCAGCGTGTCGTTGAAGTTGGTGCCGATGATGCTTTCGACGTTGATGAGCACGTCGCCTTGTGCATCACCGCCCTGATTGACGCCAGTCTGCAGGTTGATGTTCACCGCCGTGGTGTTGTTGATGTACCAGACCGTGTCGATCCCTTCACGCCCGTCAATCACGTCGGCGCCGCCGCCACCGATGAAATTGTCGTTGATCGCCGTTCCGGACAAGGTGTCGGCAAACCTGCTGCCCTGGAAGATCTCGACATTGGTGAAGGTATCGCCAGCAGCATCGCCGGCATTGACGTTGGTTTTCAGGTCGATAGTGACGGCACTGTCTGACGACTCGTAGCTGACCATATCCAGGCCGGTGCCGCCGTTGATTGCCAGCGCTACGGAGTTGCCAACGAAGATGTCGTTGTATTTCGAGCCTGTGAACGCCTCGATGCTGTTGTAGGTGTCGCCCGTCGCGATCCCGGTACTGACACCGGTTTTCAAGTTGATGCTGACGCCTACAGTGCTGTCGTCGTAGGACACCGTGTCCATGCCTCCACCACCGATGAACTGGTCGGCGCCACCGCCACCGTAAAGCAGATCATTGCCATTGCCGCCGGTGATGATGTTGTCGATCGCATTACCCACGCCGGTGAACGAGCCGGTACCGGTGTAGGTCAGGCGCTCGACGTTGGCTGCCAGCGTATGGTCCTTGTAGCTGACGCGCACTTCATCGTTGCCGCCGCCAACTTGCTCGATGACCGTTACGCCTCCGCCGTTGACGTAGTAGATGTCATCGCCCGCACCACCATCGTAAGTTGCAAAGAGGTAGGCATCCGTGGTGAAGGTATCGTTGAACGCCGTACCGATGACTTTCTCGATATTGGTCAGGGTCACGCCCTGCGAATCGCCACCGACGCCCGGCAGGCTGGTGCCCGGTCGGATGTCGATATTCACGGCCGCGCTCGAAGTCGAGTAGTCCACGGTGTCGAAACCTTCACCGCCATCTACACCCGAAATCCGGCTATCGACCACGAAGGTGTCGTTGAATTTGGAACCGGCGATGACTTCGATACTGTTGTAGGTATCGCCCGCACCGATCCCCGAGTTGACCCCGGTTTTCAGGTTGATGTTGACTGCCACGGTGCTGTCCAGGTACGACACGGTGTCGCGACCGGCTCCCCCGAAGAACTGGTCGGCACCGCCACCGCCGTACAGCATGTCGTTGCCGTTACCCCCGGTGATGATGTTGTCGCTGGCATTGCCCCACCCGGTAAACGCAGCCGTACCGGTGTAAGTCAGGCGCTCGACGTTAGCCGCCAGTGTGTGTTCCTTGTAGCTGACACGCACTTCATCGTTGCCGCCGCCAACTTGCTCGATAACCGTTACGCCACCGCCGTTGACGTAGTAGATGTCGTCGCCCGCACCACCGTCGTAAGTGGCGAAGAGGTAGGCATCCGTGGTGAAGGTATCGTTGAACGCCGAACCGATGACTTTCTCGACATTGGTCAGGGTCACGCCCTGCGAGTCGCCACCGACGCCCGGCAGGCTGCTGCCCGGACGGATATCGATATTCACGGCCGCGCTCGAAGTCGAGTAGTCCACGGTGTCGAAACCTTCACCGCCATCAACAGCCGAAATCCGGCTATCGACCACGAAGGTGTCGTTGAATTTGGAACCGGCGATGACTTCGATACTGTTGTAGGTATCGCCCGCACCGATCCCCGAGTTGACCCCGGTTTTCAGGTTGATGTTGACTGCCACCGTGCTGTCCAGGTACGAAACGGTATCGCGACCGGCACCGCCGAAGAACTGGTCGGCACCGCCACCGCCATAGAACATGTCGTTGCCGCTGCCGCCGGTGATGATGTTGTCGCTGGCATTACCCCAGCCGGTGAACGAACCGGTGCCGGTATAGGTCAGGCGCTCGACGTTGGCCGCCAGCGTATGGTCCTTGTAGCTGACGCGCACTTCATCGTTGCCGCCGCCAACTTGCTCGATGACGGTTACGCCACCGCCGTTGACGTAGTAGATATCGTCCCCTGCACCACCTTCGTAGGTTGCGAAGAGATAAGCGTCAGTAGTGAAGCTATCATTGAAAGCAGAGCCGATGACTTTCTCGACGTTGGTCAAGGTCACGCCCTGCGAATCGCCGCCGACACCTGGCAAACCGGTGCCCGGACGGATGTCGACGTTCACGCCGGCAGCCGACGTCGAATAATCGACGGTGTCAAAACCTTCACCGCCATCGACGCCCGAAATCCGGCTATCGACCACGAAGGTGTCGTTGAATTTGGAACCGGCGATGACTTCGATACTGTTGTAGGTATCGCCTGCGCCGATCCCCGAGTTGACCCCGGTTTTCAGGTTGATGTTGACCGCTACCGTGCTGTCCAGGTACGACACGGTGTCGCGACCGGCACCGCCGAAGAACTGGTCGGCACCGCCACCGCCATAGAACACGTCATTGCCGCTGCCGCCGGTGATGATGTTGTCGCTGGCATTGCCCCAGCCAGTGAACGAACCGGTGCCGGTATAGGTCAGGCGCTCGACGTTGGCCGCCAACGTATGGTCCTTGTAGCTGACACGCACTTCATCGTTGCCGCCGCCGGCCTGCTCGATGACCGTTACGCCACCGCCGTTGACGTAGTAGATGTCGTCGCCCGCACCACCGTCGTAAGTTGCGAAGAGGTAGGCGTCAGTGGTGAAGCTATCGTTGAACGCCGAACCGATGACTTTCTCGACGTTGGTCAGGGTCACGCCCTGCGAATCGCCGCCGACACCTGGCAAACCGGTGCCCGGACGGATATCGACGTTCACGCCGGCAGCCGACGTCGAATAATCGACGGTGTCAAAACCTTCACCGCCATCGACGCCCGAAATCCGGCTGTCGACCACGAAGGTGTCGTTGTATTTGGAGCCCGCGATGACTTCGATGTCGTTGAACGTATCGCCCGCGCCGATCCCCGAGATGACCCCGGTTTTCAGGTTGATGTTCATGGCCACCGTGCTGTCCAGATACGACACGGTGTCGCGACCGGCGCCACCGAAGAACTGGTCGGCACCGCCACCGCCATAGAACACGTCGTTACCGTTGCCGCCGGTGATGATGTTGTCGCTGGCATTGCCCCAGCCGGTGAACGAACCGGTGCCGGTATAGGTCAGGCGCTCGACGTTGGCCGCCAGCATATGGTCCTTGTAGCTGACACGCACTTCATCGTTGCCGCCGCCCGCCTGCTCGATGACCGTCACGCCACCGCCGTTGACGTAGTAGATGTCGTCCCCCGCACCACCGTCGTAAGTGGCGAAGAGGTAAGCGTCCGTGGTGAAGCTATCGTTGAACGCCGAACCGATGACTTTTTCGACGTTGGTCAGGGTGTCGCCCTGCGAATCGCCGCCGACACCTGGCAAACCGGTGCCCGGACGGATGTCGATATTGACCCCCGCTGTGGAGGCCGAGTAATCGACCGTATCAAAACCGGCCCCACCGTCGATCTTGTCTGCACCGGCACTGCCCTTGATCAGGTCGTTGCCATCCAGACCATTGATCTGGTCATCGTCACTGGTACCGTTCAGCGTATCCGCGCCGTTTGTCCCGTTTATAACTGCCATTACTTCTTCCTTGCCTTGTTGTGAATAGGTACTCGTCGCGGGCGACCAGACGACATCGCAGCGACCATTGGAGATCAACGATTGTGTTGATATCGACAGGAACTGACGGTGTCTTGAGCTCGAGGACAAAAATTGTATCGAGTTTGATGCAAAGACGAATTGCAAAGAAAAAAAACAGGCGACTAGAAAGTCGCCTGTTTTTTTGGGGGAGAGTCTTGCTTGAGCCTGTCAGTCCGCCAGCCAGCCATACTCCCAGTAGCGCAGGTTATCGCCGCGCAGTACGTAATCGCGCAGCACCACTTCACGCAATTCATCGCCCATTCGGTAGCTCGCATCCGGGTCGGCCAGGTGCATGCGGATTGCCTGCAGCCATTCATCCGTGGTGTTTGTCTTGATCCGTGTGCACGGCAGGTAACCGCGATAGGCTTCGGTGTCGGTGCAGATCACCGGATAGCCGCAGGCGCCGTACTCCAGCAGACGCAGGTTGCTCTTGCAGTCGTTGAAGATGTGAAACTCCAGCGGCGCCAGGGCCAGATCAAGGTTGAGGCTGGCCAGTTTCGCCGGGTACGCATCGAGGGGAATCACCCCGTGGAACTCATGCATGTAGGGACGCAGGTCATCCGGGCACATGCCGAAAAACACCCAGTCGACTTCGTCGGCCAGCTCGCGCACGACATCGGCGATCACCGCCAGATCACCATGGTGACTGGTGCCGCCGCCCCAGCCGACTCGCGGCTTTTTCGAAGTGCGACGCTGGCTGCGCAGGTTGCACCAGAACTCTTTCGCCAGCATGTTCGGTACGACGCGAATGTCGTGATGCATGTCCGACAATGCGTTGGCCAATGGCTGAGTCGAAACCACGACACGGTCGCACATGCCGATCGCCCGGCGAACAATGCGTTCCATTTCAAACTTGTCCGGCATGTTGCGGATATGCGCATTGCGATGCGGCACATCAATGACGTAGTCATCCAGCTCGTAGATGCGACGCGCATTGAAGTAGTTGCGCAGCACCGGCATTTCGTTGACCGACGCCTCTGTGTAACGCCCTTGCAGAACGATTACATCAGGCGACATGCGCTCGATTTCAACGATCGGCGGCAGGTTCACGCTATAGCGAATCTGCCCTTGCACCCGCCCTGCCGCTTCGAGTTCGATCAGCGGTTGCGTGACACGATAGTGACCGATCGCCGAGGCATTGATCGGCAACCCGAGAATCTTCGGCTGGGTGCCAGTGCTGAAAGGACTCCAGCCGGTGCGCAGGCCCGGTTCGAGCGTGAAGCTTGAACCCGTGTGCTTGTGCAAAGACAGATTGGGATTGTAGGCAGGGTCACGGGCAACAACCGGCAGCCAGCGCTTGAAGAACGTTTCTTCTTGCTGATTGTGCGAGACCCCTTCTTCATCGTTGACCGCATCGACTGGCTGCGCGCCCAGCGCCAGCGCCGCATAGGGCGTCCACACCACCAGATAACCCTGGCGGGCTACGCGCAGCGCCAGATCCACTTCATACAGCATACGCGGCAGGCTCTGCTCATCCAGGCCGCCCACTGCATCGAACACTGACTTGCGCACCATCAGGCAATCGGCGCCCACGGCGCTCAGATCCTGGACCACCTGCAAACGGAACATGTAGCCGGAGGATTGCATCGACTGACCATAGAACGGCAAGCCGGCCGGCCCCTGCAAACCGAGCACCAGACCCGCATGCAAAACATAGCCATCAGGATTGAAAAGCTTGGCACCGACGATGCCGACTTCCGGGCGCTGCGCGTGATTGAGCAGTTCGTCGAGCCAGTCAGCCTGAGTGATCACCGTATAAGGATTGAGCAGCAGGACGTATTCGCCCCTTGCCTGACTCACGGCAAAGTTGCGCAATGCGGCGACATTGCCCTGCTGCGGGTAGCTCAGCACGCGTACGCGCTCGCTGCCCAATTGCGCCATGCCGTCCAGCCAGGCACGGGCCTCGGCGGTCTGACTGCCATTGTCGACCAGCAGCAGCTCATATTCGCTGTACGCGGTTTTTTCCAGCAGGCTCTCGACGCAGCGTTGCAGCGCCGCAATCTGGTCGCGGGTCGAAATAATGATCGAGACCAACGGCCGCTGCGCATGCCGATAATCGACTCGATTGAGCAGGTCGACACTGCCTCGGCGCAGGTCGTGGGAGATACCCAGACGGTCAAGATGGGCCGCCAGCAATCGTGAATTGTTTTGCGTCACGGCCGGCAGCGACAGCCACTGGGTCAGGTCGAATGTCGACTCGATGGCAATCTCGGCCAGATGTCCGACCACCTGGGTCCCGTGGTCTTCAACCATGCGCCAGAGCATGTCGTGAGGCGCAAGCTCAGTGAAGGTCGAATCGAAACCGCCGAGCGCCAGAAAAACCTCACGCCGGAACGCCAGCGCGCGGCCGACATAAGGGTAGCTGCGCAGCAGATCCAGGTTGAAGTCAGGCTTGAATGCCGGCTCCACCGATTCCCCTGCACGCAAACTGCCTTCATCGCTGTACAGACAATGCAGGGCGCTGTTGAAGGCAATGCGCTCGGCCATCATCAGCAGAGCCGGGGGCACCAGACGATCACCGGCGCGCAGCAGATAAAACCAGTCAGCACCTTCCAGCTGCGGCAGCAGCTGATTGATCTGCTCCAGGTAATCGTCCTGCAACGGCAGATGGAACACCCGCCCATCCAGTACCGGCTCAGCGCAATCGATGGACAATACCAGCGTCAACTCGGGTGGATAGACCTGCGCGGCGAGACTCTCCAGGGTTCGTTCCAGCGCCACCTGACTGCCCTGCTCATCCACCACGACTGGCACGATTCGCGGCGTGGACGGCCAGCTCGCCAGCGTGTCCGGCAGCAATCTGCTTTGCACGTCACTGAGCCTGCGGCACTCCAGCCATTGCGCATAGAGTTCGGCAAAACTCTGGCTGTCCGCGCCGACCTGCCAGATCTGCGCACTTTGTTTGGTACCCAGCGTGCGGCTCAGCGGCAGCTCCACCCAGACCCGGGGCGACTCATCTGCCTTGGGCATGGGCACATAACGCACCCACCCCTTCGCGGGTGCCGATTCTCCGCTACGCGCCTTGAGCATTTGCAGCAGCCATTGCTGCTCGATGGCCAAAGCATCCTTCATCACTTGCTGGCCACTCAGGCGATCCGGGTACAGGCGCTCGATACTCAAGACATGATTGGAGATCACCGCGTTGCCGCGTCGCAGCAAACACACGAACAATGCGAAATCGAGGCTCGCCACAAAACAGTGGTCCGGCTGCGTCAGCGCCGGCAGCAATTCGACAACGTCGGCGCGACGGAACAGGGCATTACTGAAACCACCGAGGAGGTTCGACGGGAACGTCTCGAACAGTGCCAGCAGGTCCTCCCCCTTGAACAACCCACTGACCGGTGACAGTGGCGTATTTTCCAGACGCGAAGGCAGCACCATATCGTCAGCGTCCCAGAACAGACGCTGGGCCAGCACCAGATTGACTTCGTCACGATTGGCCAACACTTCAGCCTGACGCTCGATACAGCTGGCGAACAACTGATCGTCGTCACACAAAAACTTGATGAATTCGCCTTGGGCCAGATCCAGGCAGGCTTGCAGATTGCCGACCATACCCAGGGTGCGCGGGTTACGCACGTAATGCACGGCAACCCCGCTCTGCTCGGCTATCGCCGCGACAATGGCTTCGATTTCAGGACCACGACTGTCATCACACACGATGATTTCGAGATGACCATAACCCTGGCTGACGGCGCTGCGCAATGCGCGCTCGAAGAAGCGCGGGTTGAAGGCAGGAATGACAAGGCTGACGAGAGGAAGTGAATTCACGGCGGGCTCGCAGGCGGTACGAGCCCGCTCGGTAAAGCGAGCCCATGAAACCGCTAAAAACATAAACTGAGGAACTGGGCAAACGGGGGCTCGCGCGCCCGTTCAGCATCAGATCTTGTTGAACAGACCCAACTGACTGATTTTGCTGAAGGCCAATTGCGAGGCTTGCAGCATGGTCTGTTGCAACGTCAGGCGGGTCATCACCTCGGCCGGATCCGAGTCACGGATCGAACCCTGAGTCATGGTGTTGGCCTGAATCAGACTCTGGTTAGTCGTGTCCTGGTCGTCGAGCGACTGTCCACGAGCACCGATCGAGGTCACGGCAGCGCCAATCTGGTTGGAGGCGCTATCGAGGTTGCCCAACGCCGACTCCATGGCCCCTTGGAATTGCTGCTTGACCACCGGATCACCATCGATCGGCAGGTTCAGCGCCGTGACCATCTGGCCCAGGGTGTCGAGCACGTTCTGGGTCTGGTGGTTGTTGGACTGGATCGAGAACTGATCGCCCGCGCCCGGCGTACCGCCAATGGCGAAGGTCACACCGGCGGCCGTAGCGTTGGTGCCGACCATGGTGCCCGACGACACTGGTTTGCTGTCAGCGGTCACAGGGGCCGCGTACAGATCGAAATCGGTGGCGCTGGTGAACTTCAGCACCGCGCCGCCGCCCGACGGGAAGGCCGCGCTGTAGGCCGCCTGGTCGGTCACGCTGGCGCCGGTGATGACCGCAGTCGACGGGTTGCCCGGGCTGCGCGCGGTGGTGAACGAATCCGGCGTGGCCGACAGCTGGAAGCTGTGACCGGCGATGACCGCGTCAGGGTTGGTGTCACCGGCCTTGAGGTTGATGTTCAACTTCAAGTCGACGCCGCGGAAGCTGACCGCCTGGTTGGTGCCGTTGCTGTTGCTGATCACGCCGTTCTGGCTGGCTTCGGACGTCACGTCGTTGCCCAGGGCATCGGTGATCTTCAACTGGGTGCTGCTGACAAAGCTGACAGTGTACGGCTGTCCGCCGGAGAATTTGGCGTTGTACGTCGCCGCAGTGCCGACCGTACCGTTGGACAGCACCACACGACCGTCATCCACCGCCGGAGCGGTCATGGTGGTCTGGGTGCGGCTGGTATTGATGGTCTGCTGGAACGCGTCCCAACCGGTAGTGTTGGTCGCGACCGACATACCGTCACCAATGCCCAGATTGATCTGGGTCTGATCACCGTTGTAGGTGTAGGTGCCGTCGACGTTCTGCGAGTATGGCGCGGTATCGGTCTTGGAACCGGAGAACAGATAGTTGCCGTTGGCGTCCTTGGAGTTCATCAGGCCCAGCACCTGTTGCTGGATCTGGCCCAGTTCCGCCGCGTACGCCTTGCGGTCAGCATCGGTGGCGATGCCGTTGTTGGCGGCCAGGCCGATTTCCTTGGCGCGCTGCAAAGCTGTAGTGATGGAGTTCAGAGTGGACTCCTGCACGGTCAGCGCGCTCTTGGTGGTGTCGATGTTGCCCTGATACTGGTCGAGCATCGCACTTTGCTGACCCAGCTTGAGCAGACGACCGGCGCCGATCGGATCGTCGGCAGCGGTGTTGATGCGCTGCAGGCTGCTCGCTTCGTTGGCGGTCGCGACCGTCTTGCTGTAGTTGCGCTGATATTGAGCAGCTTGCGTCGCGTAATACTGGGCGGTGGAAATGCGCATGAATTACGACTCCTTAAAGACTGTTGATCAGCGTGGCGAAAGTTTCCTGCGCAGCTTTGATGATCTGCGAAGACGCTGTGTAGTACTGCTGATACTTGACCAGGTTGCCGGTCTCTTCATCGAGGTTGACCTGGGACAGCGAGTCGCGCGCGCCCTTGGCCTGATCGAGGATCACCGAGGTGGCGTCATTGTCGGACTTGCTCTGGGCTGCCTTGGTACCGACGTTGGTCACCAGTTTGTTGTAGGCGTCGGTCAGGCTGATGCCTTTGCTGCCGCTGCCGGTGTCCACGGTCTGCTTGGTCTGCAGGCCAACCAGTGCCTGGGCGTTGCGGTTGTCCGAAGAGGCCGCGCCGGTCAGGTTGATGGTGAAGGTTTCGCCGGATTTTGGTGTCGCGCCCACGGTGGTCTGTACGGTGAAGGTCTTCTGCACGTTCGGCGTGACCGTGGTGTCCATCACCGGAGCACCGGTGGAGTCGACCATGCCGACCTTGAGGTTCAAGGTGTTGGCCTGCCCCGGCACGATGGTGCCGGAACCGATGGTGTTGCCCTTGGCGTCGACCATGTTGTACGACTGGCTGCCACTGGCGACTGCACCGAACACCAGCTTGACCGGCGTCGAGTATTTGAGCGCATTCTGCAACTCGGTCTGCGACGCCGGGTTGTAGATGTCGATCGAATCGGTCAGGGTCGGCTGGGTGTAGGTGCCGGAATTGTTGGCACTGGCCACGCCGGTCAGCGGTGCTGCCGCAGCGATTTTCTTCGGATCGGTCAGTACGGTCTGGATGGAACTGGCCGCGTTACGGGTCGGCGTCACCTTGAACGTGTCGCCCGCGCTCAGCGCCCCGCCGTTGAGCGCCAGGGTGAAGCCGTCGATCACTGGCGGTGGCGTGGTCGTGGTGCTGAACGAGCCCATGTCGGTGCCATCGGAGCGCTTGACCGAATAGTTGGTGGCGCTAGTGAAGGTCACCTGATAATCGCTGGTGGTCAGCTTGCCCGTGTCCTTGATGGTGACATCGAGGTTACCCGAGCCTGCGCTGTTGCCAGACTGCGCAATGCTGCGCTGACTGACCAGAGCGGCACTGTTGATGTTGTTGAAGATCGCTGCGCCGAAGTCACCGTTCTTGTCGATGCCCTGGGCTTGTTGGCTGTTGACCTGATCGGCCACTACCAGCGCGACACGCCCCAACTCATTGAGCGAAGGGTCGAGCACTTCCTTGCGATAGGTCAGCAGGCCGCCGATTTCGCCGCCGCTCATGGCCGACGTGATGTCGATGACGCTTGAGCCACGGTCCATCTGAATGGCCATGCGCGTCGGATCGTCCTTGCTCGGGACGGTGCTCAGAGTGTTGGTGGTGTTGCCGATCACCAGCGGCTGGCCGGTGCCGATATACACGTCAAAACTGGTACCGCGTTCAACGACCTGCGCGCCCGTCAGCTCGGAGAGCTGGCGCACCGCTTCGTTACGGGTGTCGAGCAGGTCGTTCGGCTGGCCGCCGCTGGTGGAAATTTCGCCGATCTTCTGGTTCAGATTGGCAATCGAAGTCGCCAATTTGTTGACCTGGGAGGTCATGTCGCCCAGGTTGCCGTTGATCGTGGTGTTCTGATCATTCAGCTGTTTGGCCAGCGCATTGAAACGGCTGGTCAGCGCCTGCGCACCAGTCAGCACCGACTGACGGGAAGTGTCGTCAGTGGCCGAGGTCGCCACGCCCTGCATTGTGGTGAAGAACTTCTGCAGCACACCGGTCAGGCCGGTGTTGGTATCGGACATCGAGGCATCCAGCGCAGTGGCCTGGGCACCGTACGCAGCCGCTTCGCTATTGAGCGAGGTGGCGGTATGCAGCTGGTTTTCGAGGTAAGAGTTGTAGACCCGGCGCACATCGGCCAGGGTCGTCCCCGTACCGATGAAGACGTTGCCGAACTGCTGCGAGGACTTGGTGCTCTGCACGGTTTGCTGGCGTGAATACCCGGCGGTGTCGACGTTGGCAATGTTGTTACCTGTGGTCGCGAGAGAGGAAGAACTCGCGGACAACCCCGACATCCCGATATTGAGCAAACTCATGATTCAAACCTTACCGTGTGTTTATAGAGGCGTCGTTGAAACGCCGGCCGCAGCGTAGTTTTCGAAACTGTTCATCTGCTTGGCTATCTGCGAAATCTTCGTCGCGTAGTTCGGGTCGGTCGCGTAACCGGCCTTTTGCAACTCGCGTACAAACTGTTCTGGGTTATCGGCCGACTTCACCACATCTTGATAGCGATTGTTGGTCTGCAGCAAAGTCACCAGATCGTGGAAACTGTCCTTGTACGAGGCATAGGAACGGAACTGCGCCGTCTCCTTGACCATCTGCCCGTTGCGGAACTCGCTGGTGATTGCCCGGGCCGAATCGCCGGTCCAGTTGCTGCTGGCCTTGATGCCGAACAGGTTGTGGCTGCTGCTGCCATCCTGGGCGCGCATGACCGATTTGCCCCAGCCGGTTTCCAGTGCGGCTTGCGCCACCAGATAACGCGGATCGACGCCAATACGCGCGGCGGCTTCTTTGGCCATCGGCAGCATGGTGTTGACGAATTCGTCGGCGGAGCTGAAAGCGCGCTTGGCCGGTGCCAGCGGAATCTGCGCCATTGCCCGGCCGTAAATCTGCATCTGCCCGCCGGACGCCTTGGCGTCTTCGGCACGGGTCAGCCAGTCGCCGTTGTACAGCGGGCCGGCGCCGGTGGCGGCCGTGGTCGCCGCACGTTGCGGCAACGCATTGGCGGCAGTCGGCGTGGCGGAAGGCACCAGACCGGCGAGCAAACGATCGGCCAGCTTCGGCGGCAATGCCAGACGACGCTTGTTAATCATTTCCATGTCGTTGGCGTGCGCCAACTGAGTGTTCGGCGCATGCAGCGAACGCGAGGCCCACAACGGACGCTCGCCATTGAGCCGCGACAGCGGGCCGGTGCCGGTGGTGCCGGCGGCAATCGGGGTCTGCACCGCAGCGGCTTTCGCCGCCTCTTGCTTGGCGGCGGACGCGGCCGCAGCCTCGCCTGGCGCCAGCGGTTTGTTCCTCGACATTTGCTTCATCAGCACGTCGGCCAGCCCGATACCACCGCCCTCGCGGGACAGCGACACCGCCAGTTGCTGGTCGTACATTTCCTGATATTGCTTGGCTGCCGGCGTGTTCATCGGGTTGTCTTTACCCAACGCCTCGGTGGCCGAACGCATCGACTTGAGCATTTCGCCGAGGAACAGCGATTCGAATTCCTGCGCCACCTTGCGCATGTTCGCATCGCTGTTCTTGTCGCCGACCTTGAGCTGGTTCAGACGATTGAGGTCGGAGTACGAACCCGAATCGCCAGTGCCCACCAGACTGCCTTTGCGCATATCCATGGTCGCCGTCCTCAGATCACGATCAGGTCGGCTTGCAACGCGCCGGCCTGCTTCAGTGCTTCGAGAATGGCCATCAGGTCACCCGGTGCCGCGCCAACCTGGTTCACCGCCCGCACGATTTCGTCGAGGGTGGTGCCCGGGCCGAACTTGAACATCGGCTTGGCTTCCTGTTGAGCATTGACCCGCGAACGTGGCACGACGGCCGTCTGCCCATTGGACAACGGACCCGGCTGGCTGACGATCGGGTCTTCGGTGATGGTCACGGTCAGGCTGCCGTGAGTCACGGCGGCCGGCGAAACTTTCACGTTCTGGCCGATGACGATGGTGCCGGTGCGCGAGTTGATGATGACTTTCGCCACCGCCTGACCCGGATCGACTTCAAGGTTTTCGAGGATCGACAGATAGTCGACGCGCTGGCTCGGATCGAGCGGCGCCGTCACACGGATCGAGCCACCGTCGATGGCTTGCGCCACGCCAGGGCCGAGCATGTCGTTGATCTTGTCGACGATGCGCTTGGCCGTGGTGAAGTCGGAACGGTTGAGGTTCAGCGTCAGGCTGTTGCCCTGGTTGAAACCGCTCGGCACCGAACGCTCCACCGACGCACCGCCCGGAATACGACCGGCCGACGGAACGTTGACGGTGATCTTCGAACCGTCGCGACCTTCGGCATCGAAACCACCGACCACCAGGTTGCCCTGAGCGATGGCGTAGACGTTGCCGTCGATACCCTTGAGCGGGGTCAGCAACAAAGTGCCGCCGCGCAGGCTCTTGGAGTTACCGATGGAAGACACGGTGATGTCGACCTGCTGCCCCGGTTTGGCGAACGCCGGCAGATCGGCACTCACCGACACCGCCGCGACGTTTTTCAACTGCACGTTGCCCGATCCCGGCGGCACCTTGATGCCGAACTGCGAGAGCATGTTGTTGAAGGTCTGCAGGGTGAACGGGGTCTGCGTCGTCTGGTCGCCAGTGCCGTTAAGCCCGACCACCAGGCCGTAACCGATCAACTGGTTGGAACGCACGCCGGAAATGCTGGCGATATCTTTCAGCCGCTCGGCGTGGGCACCAAAGGCTGCGGACATCATGGCCGCCGCCAGCATGAAGCTTTTCAGATTCAACGTAGCCACCTAGAAAGGGAACAGCGGGCTGAGGAAGAAACGGTCGAACCAGCCTGGCTGA
This sequence comes from Pseudomonas sp. B21-051, assembly GCF_024748795.1. Classification (NCBI taxonomy): domain Bacteria; kingdom Pseudomonadati; phylum Pseudomonadota; class Gammaproteobacteria; order Pseudomonadales; family Pseudomonadaceae; genus Pseudomonas; species Pseudomonas sp. B21-051. The sequence goes on along the minus strand of NZ_CP087166.1, from coordinate 1,651,132 downwards.
CTCGCATCGGCAAACGAACCGGTGCCCGAGTAGGTGATGCGCGCATCGGCGACACGGGTCGACGACACGGTGTTGTCAGTGGCGATGTCATCGGCACGCACCAGACCTGCGATCCGCACCAGCTCGTCGCCGGTGTTGAGGGTCATCCACTTCTCGCCGCGCACGGCGATGATGCCATTGGGCAGCACATCGGCCACGGTCACGGTGATCGAGCCGGTCAGGGTGTTGCCCTGCGCCGCCTTGCTGTCGCCCTTGGTCGCGCGGTCGCCGCTGTAGCCGACGTCGAGGCTCAGGTCATTGCCACCCAACGGGTTGTTGGTGGTGCCACTGCCGCCAAACAGCGAAGTCAGGCCGATGCCGGTCTTGCTGTTCTTGGCCACCTGGGAGTTGGCGTTCTTGCTCGCCTGAGTCTTCTCGTTCAGGGTGATGGTGATGATGTCACCGACCCGGAACGCCTTGCGGTCGCTGTACAGGTTCTGCTCGAAGCCGGCCTGATAGATCGAGCCGTTATTGGCGGCTGCCGGCAACGGCGTGCGCGGCAACACCGGAGCGTAGTAAGGGTCATTGGGCTTGGGCGTCGGTGCGACGCAGCCCGCGAGCGAGACGACCCCACCCAATGCCAGAACAGATACGAAGCGTTTCATGACCCTACCTCACGGTGTTGCTGGCGACCTCATGGCCGCCCCATAGACTTGATTACAGATTCTGCGTTACGAACGAGAGCATCTGGTCGGCGGTGGAGATCACCTTGGAGTTCATCTCGTAAGCGCGCTGAGTGGTGATCATGTTGACCATCTCTTCAACGGTGCTGACGTTGGAACCTTCCAGGGTGTTCTGCAGCGTGGTACCGAAACCGTTCAGGCCCGGGGTGCCGATTTGCGGCGCGCCGGAAGCAGCGGTTTCCAGGAACAGGTTGTTGCCCACTGCCTGCAGACCGGCCGGGTTGATAAAGTCGGCGGTTTGCAGGTTGCCGATCACCTGAGCGGCCGGGTTGCCTGGCACCGTGATCGACACGGTGCCGTCGGTGCCGACGGTGAAGCTCTGCGCGTTGTTCGGGATGACGATGGCCGGTTCCAGGGCGAAACCGCTGGCGTTGACGATCTGGCCGTTGGAGTCGAGGTGGAAAGTACCGTCACGGGTATAGGACGTGGTGCCGTCCGGCTGCAGGATCTGGAAAAAACCGCGTCCGTCGATGGCCATGTCCAGCGGCTGCTCGGTGGTTTGCAGGCTGCCGGCGGTGAAGTTTTTCTGGGTGCCGACGATGCGCACACCGGTACCCAGTTGCAGACCCGACGGCAGTTCGCTGTCCTGGGTCGACTGGGCGCCTGGCTGACGCTTGATCTGATACAGCAGGTCCTGGAACTCGGCACGGTCACGTTTGAAACCCGTGGTCGAGACGTTCGCCAGGTTGTTGGAAATGGTGGTCAGGTTGGTGTCCTGGGCGGACAGACCGGTTTTGGCAACCCATAGAGCCGGAAGCATTCGATTCTCCTCGTGCGCCTGTTTTACGGCGCGACGTTCTGATAATTAGCTGATCTGCAAGACCCGAGCCATGGCCTGGTCGTCGTCTTTGGCGGTGTTCATCATCTTGACGTGCAACTCGAACTGCTTGGCCAGGGCCAGCACCGAGGTCATTTCTTCCACGGCATTGACGTTGCTCGACTCAAGGAAACCCGACACCAGTTTGACGTTGGCATCGGCCGGCGCCGGTTGGCCGTCCTTGGTGTAGATCGAGCCGTCGAGACCTTTGTTGAGGTTCTTGATGTCCGGGTTGACCAGCTTGATCCGGTCGACTTCCGCCATGACGCGCGGGCCTTCGCCCATCGCACGAATACTGATGGTGCCGTCTTCACCGACTTCGACTTGCTGCTCCGGTGGCACGGCGATCGGACCGCCGTTGCCGAGTACCGGCATGCCGTTGCCGGCGCGCAATACGCCGAGGGCGTCGATGTTCAGGCTGCCGGTGCGCACGTAGCTTTCGCCGCCGTTAGGGTTCTGCACGGCAATAAAACCGTTGCCGGTCACGGCGACGTCGAGATCACGCCCGGTCTGCACCAGCGAACCGGCGGTGAAGTCGGTGGCGGGCCGCTCGCTCATGGCGAACGCACGCGCCGGAAAGCTGTCACCGAACACCGGCATCGAACGCGCCTGCTCCAGGTCGCGCTGAAAACCATTGGTGGAGATGTTCGCCAGGTTGTTGGCATGGGCCTTTTGCGCCAGTGCGTTCTGACTGGCGCCGGTCATTGCCACATAAAGGTACTTGTCCACACTCTTTCCTCTGCATGCCGGACGTTTGCCGCCCACCGCTGTACTGCTGAGCCATAAGCAATTTGCAGACCAACTTTTTTCTGGCGGCTTGCGACCCGATAAACAAAGGACTTGCGGAGTTTTGCGGGGAAATTTGAAATGTATCGAAGTCGAAAAACCGGCGGTGTTATGCCGCTTGGCGGCAAAGGATCAAAAGATCGCAGCCTTCGGCAGCTCCTACATTGAAATGCACTCCCTTGTAGGAGCTGCCGAAGGCTGCGATCTTTTGATCTTAAGCTTCAGGGTCTTTACCGACCTCATACTCACGCAACTTATTAGCAATGGTGGTATGCGAAACCCCCAACCGCTTGCCCAGTTGCCGACTGCTCGGGTGCTCGGAATACAGGCGTTCCAGCACCGCTTTTTCAAAGCGTCCGACGATCTCGTCCAGCCCACCCTCCAGCGAGAAATCGCCAAGCGGCTGACGCACGCCGTAATCCGGCAGGCGGATGTGTTCGACCTTGACCGTGCCGCCGTCACACAGCGAAACCGCCTGAAACAGTACGTTCTCCAGCTGCCGCACGTTGCCCGGCCAGTGATAGTGACTGAGGCGATCCATCGCCGCCGGTGCCAGTTTCGGCAGCGAGCAACCGATCTGGCGGCTGGCCTGATCGAGGAAGTGTTCGACCAGCGGGGTCAAACCGTCGAGGCATTCGCGCAGCGGCGGGATGTGCAGCGACAGCACGTTCAAGCGGTGATATAGATCCTGACGAAACTCGCCGCGCGCGCACAGCTCGGACAAGTCGACCTGGGTCGCGCAGATCACCCGCACATCCAGATACACCTCTTCATCACTGCCGACCCGACGGAAGCAGCCGTCCTGCAGAAAGCGCAGCAGCTTCACCTGCAAGCGCGGGCTCATTTCGCCGACGCCATCGAGAAACAGGGTGCCGCCTGCCGTCAGCTCCAGCAGGCCGAGTTTGCCTTCCGCTCGCGCGCCTTCGAACGCGCCGGGGCCGTAGCCGAACAGCTCGGTCTCGGCCATCGACTCCGGAAGCCCTGCACAGTTGAGCGCCATCAGCGGCGACTGCCCACGCGGACTGGCGAGGTGACAGGCGCGGGCGAGCAATTCTTTGCCGGTGCCGGTTTCGCCTTCGATCAACAGCGGCGCATCCAGTGGCGCCATGCGTCGCGCCTCACGCACGACCGCGGCCATCACTTTCGAGCTCTGGAAGATACTGTCGAAGCCGCGCAATTCCTGTTTGCGCACGTTATAGATGCGCTCGCCGACGCGATCGGCGCGGTGCAAGGTCAGTACCGCACCGGCCATGGCTTCACTGTCGTCGTGCTCCGATTGCAGCGGCGCGATGTCGGCGAGAAAGATGTCGCCCTTGACCTTGACCCGCATGCCGTTGATTCGCGACTTGTTGGCGCGCACCAGCTCCGGCAGGTCGAAATCCTCGGCATAGCGCGACAGCGGAATCCCCGGCACCTCATCCACCCGCACCCCGAGCAACTGCGCCGCCGCGCGGTTAGCGGCGACGATCGAGCCGCCCATGTCGATCGACAGCACCGGGAATTCGAGCGCGCCGAGCAACGCGTTCAACTCCATGTGCCGACGCTCGCTGGGCATCAGCCCGACGCGTTTGACGCCAAACACCCCGGCAATCGCCTCAAATTTCGGCCGCAGCGCCTGGAATTGTATGTTGATCAGGTTCGGACAGTGCAGGTAGATCGCATTGCCATGCTCACCGCCGACCTCGCCGCGCGCCACGTTGATCCCGTACTCCACCAACAAGTTGAGGATGTCGCGCAGGATGCCGATGCGGTTCTGGCAGTGGACTTTGATACGCATATAAATGACCCGACAAACCAGCAATAAGGTTGAACACAGACCTGTGGGAGCGAGCCTGCTCGCGAAGGCGGCTGCACACTCAGCATTGATGTGCCTGACAGACCGCATTCGCGAGCAGGCTCGCTCCCACAGGTGTTAGCGCCAGACTTTTCTGTCGAGGCGCGCAGATAGTTGTCAAGATTATGTGACAGCCACGGCCCTTTTCAAACCTGCAAATCACCGCAAATGCGCGATACCGGCCAAAGCGTAACGATTTTTTTACGAAATAGGGCGATTGTTCCTATAAGGAACTCGTTCAACCTGCTGCATCCCACCCCACTCTCGGGTAATTCTCAGTCCATCGCTGGACATAACAAGAACGAATTCCCCTAGCAGGAGAGCAGTATGAAGCAGACGCAATACGTGGCCCGCGAGCCCGATGCGCAAGGTTTTATCGACTACCCCGCCGAAGAACATGCGGTGTGGAACACGCTGATCACCCGCCAGCTGAAAGTGATCGAGGGTCGCGCGTGCCAGGAATACCTGGACGGTATCGAAAAACTCGGTCTGCCCCACGACCGCATTCCGCAACTCGGTGAGATCAACAAGGTGCTCGGTGAGACCACCGGTTGGCAGGTTGCCCGCGTCCCGGCACTGATCCCCTTCCAGACCTTCTTCGAATTGCTCGCCAGCAAACAGTTTCCGGTGGCCACGTTCATTCGTACCCGCGAAGAACTGGACTACCTGCAAGAGCCGGACATTTTCCACGAGATCTTCGGCCACTGCCCGCTGCTGACCAACCCGTGGTTCGCCGAATTCACTCACACCTACGGCAAGCTCGGCCTGCAGGCCACCAAGGAAGAGCGCGTGTACCTGGCGCGCCTGTACTGGATGACCATCGAGTTCGGTCTGGTCGATACCCCACAAGGCAAACGCATCTACGGCGGCGGCATCCTGTCCTCGCCGAAGGAGACCGTTTACTCGCTGTCGGACGAACCCGAGCATCAGGCCTTCGATCCGCTGGAAGCCATGCGCACGCCGTATCGCATCGACATCCTGCAGCCGCTGTACTTTGTCCTGCCGAACCTCAAGCGCCTGTTCGATGTCGCCCATGAAGACATCATGGCCATGGTTCGCCAAGGCATGCAGCTGGGGTTGCATGCACCTAAGTTTCCGCCCAAACCGAAAGCCGCGTGATCCGCGTCTTTTGCTGACAATTGAGTCTGTCAGTCGCCGTCACTTTGGTTTAGCGTGACGGCATTGACGGGCCGATAGCTTCTATAAAAAAAACACACTCGATTTCAGGAATCACACCATGTCCACTTTGAACCAAGCCCACTGCGAAGCCTGCCGCGCCGATGCGCCACAAGTCAGCGACGAAGAACTGCCGATCCTGATCAAGCAGATCCCTGACTGGAACATCGAAGTACGCGACAGCATCATGCAGCTGGAGAAAGTCTTCCTGTTCAAGAACTTCAAGCACGCACTGGCGTTCACCAACGCCGTCGGTGAAATCTCCGAGGCCGAAGGTCACCACCCGGGTCTGCTGACCGAGTGGGGCAAAGTCACCGTGACCTGGTGGAGCCACTCGATCAAAGGCCTGCACCGCAACGACTTCATCATGGCTGCGCGCACTGACGAAGTGGCCAAGACCGCAGAAGGACGCAAGTAATGCACTTCGACGCCATCGGCCGGGTACCCGGCGACCCGATCCTCGGTTTGATGGAGGCTTATGCGCAGGACATTAACCCGCGCAAATTCGACTTGGGCGTTGGCGTCTACAAGGATGCCCAGGGCCTGACGCCGATCCCCGAAGCGGTGAAAATCGCCGAGGCGCGACTGGTCGAAAGCCAGGACACCAAGACCTACATCGGCGGGCACGGTAACCCGCTGTTCGGCAAGCTGATCAATGAGCTGGTGCTTGGCGCCGACTCGAAGCTGATCGCCGAGCAGCGCGCCGGCGCCACCCAGACTCCGGGTGGCACCGGTGCCCTGCGCCTGGCGGCCGACTTCATCGCCCAGTGCCTGCCGGGCAAAGGCGTGTGGCTGAGCAACCCGACCTGGCCGATCCACGAGACGATTTTCGCTGCAGCCGGGGTCAAGGTCAGTCACTACCCGTACGTGGGCAGCGACAACCGCCTCGACGTCGAGGCGATGCTCGCCGTACTCAACGAAGTGCCGCAAGGCGACGTGGTACTGCTGCATGCCTGCTGCCACAACCCGACCGGTTTCGACCTGAACCATGACGACTGGCAGCGCGTGCTCGACGTCGTGCGCCGCCGTGACCTGCTGCCGCTGATCGACTTTGCCTACCAGGGCTTTGGCGATGGGCTGGAGCAGGACGCATGGTCGACCCGACTGTTCGCCGCCGAAGTGCCCGAGCTGCTGATTACCAGTTCCTGCTCAAAGAACTTCGGCCTGTATCGCGACCGCACCGGTGCGCTGATCGTCTGCGCGAAAACCGCCGACAAGCTGATCGACATCCGCAGCCAACTGGCCAACATCGCCCGTAACCTGTGGTCGACGCCACCGGATCACGGCGCAGCGGTGGTCGCGACCATCCTCGCCGATCCGGAGCTGAAGGCGCGCTGGGCCGATGAAGTGGAAGCCATGCGTCTGCGCATTGCCCAATTGCGCAGCGGTCTGGTCGAAGCACTGGAACCACACGGTCTGCGCGAGCGCTTTGCGCACATTGGCGTGCAACGCGGGATGTTCTCCTACACCGGGCTGTCACCGGAGCAGGTCAAACAACTGCGTGAGCAGCACAGCGTGTACATGGTCAGCTCGGGCCGGGCCAACGTTGCCGGGATCGACGCCACGCGCCTGGCACTGCTGGCCGAGGCCATCGCCAACGCCTGCAAATAGTCACTGCAATACAAAACCCTGTGGGAGCGAGCCTGCTCGCGAAAGCGGAGTGTCATTCAACGAAAATGTTGCCTGACATACCGCCTTCGCGAGCAGGCTCGCTCCCACATTTGTTTCTGCGGTGACCTGCCAACTTCGCCCCTCCCTGCGGCCATCTGTCGCATTATTTTCAATTAAAAGTCTGATTGTCATTTTTCCTGCTGTATCCTGCGCAGGCTTTCAAGAAGCGCGGATCTACCAGATCTATCAACAGACTTAGCGAGGAGCGCAACCATGCACGAGATTCCTAATCTCCCCTTCCCAAGCCTGCACGTACCTGAGCAGACGACCACGCAACAAGCCGGGGCCCAACAGCCCGAGCCGAAAGAAGCCGTCGAGAGCCGCAAGGCCGACAACGAAGAGTAAAACCCGCCGTACAGACCGTGTGGAAAGCGCTAAGATGCGCTTTCCACACTGCCTGAAACCGAGCCCGCCATGACCGACGAATTCTCTGAAAGCCAAGCTGCCGTGCTGATCGGCGCGACCGAGAAAATGATCGAGATCTGGAACCGTCTCTCCCCGGAAAAACAGGCTGCCCTGCTCGCCCGTTTCGGCAGCGAAGAAAATGCCCTTGCCGCCCTCGTCACCACGCAACTGGTCGCCCCGGCCAAACCGTGATTCCACCCTCCGGCAAATAGTTTTACTTTTCCCCGCCCCAGACTCGTTCGCGCCGGTATCATAAGCAGCCTATCTAATACTGCTCTGCCGTGGATCGTTCCCCATGCCGCCCTCTATGTCACAACCCCAACGCCCCCTGGCAGTCACGCTGCAAGTCGTTTCCATCGTCCTCTTCACCTTTATCGGCTACCTGAATATCGGCATTCCGCTCGCCGTGCTGCCGGGCTACGTCCACAGTGACCTTGGTTTCGGCGCAGTGATCGCCGGGCTGGTGATCAGCGTGCAATACCTCGCCACCCTGCTCAGCCGTCCGTACGCCGGCAAGATCATCGACAACCAGGGCAGCAAGCGCGCGGTGATGATCGGTCTGGCCGGTTGCGGTTTGAGTGGTGTGTTCATGTTGATTTCGGCCTGGACACCGAACCTGCCGATGCTCAGCCTGATCAGCCTGTTGATCGGCCGTCTGGTGCTGGGCAGCGCGGAAAGCCTGGTCGGCTCCGGTTCGATCGGCTGGGGCATTGGCCGCGTTGGCGCGGCGAACACCGCCAAAGTCATCTCGTGGAACGGCATCGCCAGTTACGGTGCGCTGGCGGTCGGCGCGCCGTTCGGCGTGTGGCTGGTTGGCCAGTTGGGACTGTGGAGCATGGGCGTCAGCATCATCCTGCTGGCGGCGCTGGGCCTGCTGCTGGCGTGGCCGAAAACCGCGGCGCCGATTGTCGCCGGCGAGCGCTTGCCGTTCATACATGTGCTCGGCCGCGTGTTCCCCCACGGCTGCGGCCTGGCCCTGGGCTCGATCGGTTTCGGCACCATCGCCACCTTCATCACCCTGTATTACGCCACCCGGCATTGGGACAACGCGGTGCTGTGCCTGAGCCTGTTCGGCGCCAGCTTCATCGGCGCGCGCCTGCTGTTCGGCAACCTGATCAACCGTCTCGGCGGCTTTCGCGTGGCGATTGCCTGCCTGTCGGTAGAAACCCTTGGCCTGTTGCTGCTGTGGCTGGCACCTGACGCTCATTGGGCGCTGGCCGGGGCGGCACTCAGTGGTTTCGGCTTCTCGCTGGTATTCCCGGCGCTGGGCGTGGAAGCGGTGAATCTGGTGCCGGCCTCCAGCCGAGGCGCGGCAGTCGGCGCCTATTCGTTGTTCATCGATTTGTCGCTGGGGATCACCGGGCCATTGGCCGGGGCCATTGCGGCGGGTTTCGGTTTTGCTTCGATCTTCCTGTTCGCCGCCCTCGCTGCACTGAGCGGTCTGGCGTTGAGCGTGTATCTGTACAAGCACACGGCGAAGTACCGCGAAGACTAGAAATCCACCTTGCCACGCCCGGCCTTGATGCTGCCGCGCTTGGTCTTGGATTCGAGCCGGCGCTTCTTCGAGCCGAGGGTCGGCTTGGTCGGGCGGCGCTTCTTTTCTACCTTGGTGGCGCTGAGGATCAACTCGACCAGACGCTCCAGCGCATCGGCGCGATTGGCTTCCTGCGTGCGGTACTGCTGGGCCTTGATGATTAGCACGCCATCGCTGGTGATGCGACTGTCACGCAGCGCCAGCAGCCGCTCCTTGTAGAACTCGGGCAAGGACGAGGCCGGAATGTCGAAGCGCAAGTGCACGGCGCTGGAGACCTTGTTGACGTTCTGCCCACCGGCGCCTTGCGCGCGAATGGCCATCAATTCGATCTCGGCATCCGGCAGATGCACGTTGTTGGAAATCACCAGCATGGAAAAGCATCCGTAATCAGAACCCGCAGGATACGCCATCAACCCTGTAGGAGCTGCCGAAGGCTGCGATCTTTTGATCTGTTTTAAAGATCAAGATCAAAAGATCGCAGCCTTCGGCAGCTCCTACAGGGGCAATAAAAAACCCGGCACATTGGCCGGGTTTGTCGTTTTTGCCTCAGCGCTTACTTCGAAGCACTTGCCGCGTGCAGCGCCTGCTGCGCCCCACGCTTGTTCTTGATCACGTAGCAGACCCACATGAACACGACCCACACCGGAATCGCGTACACCGAGATCTGGATGCCCGGGATCAGCAGCATCACGCCAAGGATGAACACCACGAACGCCAGGCAGACATAGTTGCCATACGGATACCACAGCGCCTTGAACAGCGGCGTCTGCTGCGTCCTGTTCATGTGCTGGCGGAACTTGAAGTGCGAGAAGCTGATCATCGCCCAGTTGATCACCAGGGTCGCAACCACCAGCGACATCAGCAATTCCAGCGCCTGCTGCGGGATCAGGTAATTGAGCAGCACCGCCACCAGAGTGACCGCCGCCGATGCGAGGATCGAACGCACCGGCACGCCGCGCTTGTCGATCTTCGCCAGACCTTTCGGCGCATCGCCCTGTTCGGCCATGCCCAGCAGCATGCGGCTGTTGCAGTAGGTGCCGCTGTTGTACACCGACAGCGCTGCGGTCAGGACCACGAAGTTGAGGATGTGCGCGGCGGTGTTGCTGCCGAGCATCGAGAACACCTGCACGAACGGGCTGCCGCTGTACGAATCGCCGGAAGCGTTGAGCGTTTCCAGCAGGCTGTCCCACGGGGTCAGCGACAGCAGGATCACCAGCGCGCCGATGTAGAAAATCAGGATGCGGTAGATCACCTGGTTGATCGCTTTCGGGATCACGGTTTTCGGCTTGTCGGCTTCAGCGGCGGTGAAACCGAGCATTTCCAGGCCACCGAAGGAGAACATGATGATCGCCATCGCCATCACCAGACCGCTGACGCCGTTGGGGAAGAACCCGCCGTGCGACCACAGGTTGCTGACCGAGGCCTGCGGGCCGCCATGGCCGCTGACCAGCAGGTAGCTGCCCAGCGCAATCATGCCGACAATCGCCACGACCTTGATGATCGCGAACCAGAACTCGGCTTCACCGAAGACTTTGACGTTGGCCAGGTTGATCGCGTTGATCAGCACGAAGAATGCAGCGGCGGTGACCCAGGTCGGAATATCCGGCGCCCAGTAGTGGATGTACTTGCCGACCGCGGTCAGCTCCGACATGCCCACCAGAATGTACAGAATCCAGCAGTTCCAGCCCGACAGGAAGCCGGCAAAACCGCCCCAGTACTTGTGCGCGAAGTGGCTGAAGGAACCGGCCACCGGCTCTTCGACAATCATCTCGCCGAGCTGGCGCATGATCATGAAGGCGATGAAGCCGCAGATGGCGTAGCCGAGGATCATCGACGGGCCAGCGGATTTCAGGACCCCGGCCGAGCCGAGGAACAATCCGGTACCGATCGCGCCACCGAGGGCGATCAGTTGAATATGGCGATTTTTCAGGCCGCGTTTCAGCTCGCCTGATTGCGAGTTTTGTCCACTCATGAAAAAGGTCCCACGCAAGGTTTGATGATGTTCAGTAGACGTTGTTGCAAGGTTGCGATTTCAGACAACCTCGATCAAACCCCAGCGCAAGCACCAGGAATTCAGCTTTTTTACAACGGTCATGCGTCACCTGTTTGTTTTTATCTGTGACGAAATCGAACCCGACACGCTTGTGACGCGGCGGAGTGAACAAGGCGGATAACCTTGAGGTTTACGCGATTACGCAGAGGGTCACAGTTAAAACGCGGCGCATTGTACACCGCTAACCCCCTGCTGCCAGACCCCACTGGATCAGCGTGGCGCTTGCCGGGATTGCGTGGGTCCGCCTCGAGATGTCCGGGCGGCTGCAAAAATTGGGTCAGGCCTTTGCAGGCCATCGACGGGGACGAGCGAAAAACCGCCCCACGGAGAGAAGTGAAGATCAATCTCGGCGTTCATTGCGCCTCCTTCTTGTTATGCGCCTGCACGACAGGCATGAGGCGCATCTCACCCTGCAAAGAGCGCTGAAACAAGCGCGCCAGAGCCCTGCGCGACACCTTTGCAGCCGGGCTTCGGCAGGTTTTCCTTACAGCGGCGGCACAGGGGTAAATCCACTGGGCTTTACCGGTGTTTTCGTAAACTTTTCTTTACGAGGCGTAACGCAGATTTTCCATTTCGGAAAATTCTGTAGGACGTCTGCAAATTGACGGTAGCAAGCTTGCTAATGAAAGTTGCCGCTTAGTTTTTTGTTTTCAAATAAGAAATCCGCCGGTTAAAAACAGAATAAAAAGTTTATTTAAATTTTAAATAAATAATTTTTTGCATTACAAAACACCCTGAACTAGGTTCTTCACGTCTTGCCGGCCAACTCGACCGGCCAGTCATAACCGCGAAAGTCATCTAGGAGATCGACCATGCAAGCACTGGAAAAAGACTTGGATACCGAACTGCAACTGGACGAATGGTTTGAAGCACCAACCCATGAGGCCGCCGTGGAAATGATGCAAGCCGACGCCGTGGTTCCGTTCGGCACGGCGATGTGGCCTCTGTAAGACATCCCCGGGCAGGCACGATCCGGCCGGTCGTGCCTGCCGCTTTCTTCACGGTCAGTCAGGGAGGACTCATGGATAAGCCCCGCGCGATCTCGCATTTCCTTTACTACCTCGAACATCACCCTGCCCTTGCCGGGCTCGACTCGGCGAAGGTACTGCTCGGCCATACCGCCGATTACGAAGCCCTGACCGGCGCCATCGCCGAACAGGCCGGCGATCATCCCCGCTTCACCTTCAGCGCCAGACGCCTGGACCTGGAAAGCACCGCAACGCTGACTACAGCGATTGCCGACAGCGATCTGTACATTTTCTTCTACGACTCTTCCACCCTGCCCAACCCGCGCCCCGACGGCCCGGAGTTCGTTCGCGCCTTGCAAGGCGTGATGGCGGAAAACTGGAAGAAGTCGCTGCTGTTCAAGGATTACGGCGACTATTTCTACGACACCTTCAGCGTCACCCCGCAGCGTATCGCCGGGCTCAACAGCCACTTGATCCAGCGCATGTCCCAAGCGACGACGCTGAGCTTCAAGGACGACCACGGTTCCTGGTTTGAAACGCCGCTGAGCAGCATCAAGAAGTGGACCGACATCAACGGCGTCGGCAACTTCGACCTGGCCCCCGGCGAAATCGCCACCCATAGCGAAGCCATCAACGGCCATGTGAAATTCAAGGGCACGTTCCTCAGCACCATCCCGTTTGCACGCAAGTACGGCGTGCTGGAGTCGCCACTGGAACTGTGGATCGAGAACTCGACCATCAGCCGCATCGCCACCGATGTGCCGGGGCTGGAGCATGATTTCAACAAGTACCTGGACGCCAACCCGTCGAACCGGCGCATCGAGGAACTGGGGATTGGCACCAACGAAGGGGTAAAAGATCTGTATGCGCGCAATGCCGGATTCGAAGAACGGCATTGCGGTCTGCACCTGGGCCTGGGCGGTGGAGCCAAGGGCAGCCATCATTTGGACCTGATCTTCTCGGGCGGCGTGTTGGCGCTGGATGACAAGCCAGTATTTGATGGTCGCTTTGTCTTCTAAGCAAAAATTTCTGTTTTGAAGCCACTGCGCCCTGTAGGAGCTGTCGAGTGAAACGAAGCTGCGATCTTTTGATCTTGCTTTTGAAGATCAAAAGATCGCAGCGTGCCGCAGCTCCTACAGGAACAGCGCGCAACCCAGCCAATAATCCAGACGGATGCTGTGTGTTTCAGGCGACTGACGCCTTCGCGAGCAGGCTCGCCCCCACAGCGGATTTGTGTTTGACGCATTTCCAATGTGGGAGCGAGCCTGCTCGCGAAGAGGCCGAATCAGTCGCTACATAACTTCTGCCAGACGAAAAAAAACGCCAACCCTGCGGTTGGCGTTTTTGTTTTAGCTCGAAGCTTGCCTTATTCCGGCTTCTTGCGACCAAAACCCGGACGCTGGCCGGAACCGGCCGGTGCGCCACGGCGCTTGCCCGACGGCTTGTCACCGTCGACCAGCTTGATGCCCGGACGCTTCGGTGCAGGCTTGGCTGGACGCTTGTTGCTGGTGTCGGCAGGACGATCCGCTACCGGCGTACCACGACCGGCAGGCGCACGACCTTCGCCACGCTCGGTACGACCGTTGGCCGGACGCGGTGCGCGCTCGCCATCACGGGCCACTGGCTTGCGGCCCGGACGCTCGCCTTCGATCTGCGGCTCACGGCTCGGACGCGGACCGGTCGGCGCGCCAGCGGCTGGACGCAAGGTACGCACGCGCTCGGTCTTGGCCATCGGCCGCGACGATTTACGCTGCATACGCTCCAGCCTGTCCTTGCTCTTGGCGTTGAGTTGCGGCATCGCCACCGGGGTCAGGCCGACTTCGGCGCTGAGCACGTCGACTTCGTACTGGCTCATTTCGCGCCAGCGGCCCATCGGCAGGTCGGAGTTGAGGAACACCGGACCGAAACGCACGCGCTTCAGACGGCTGACCACCAGGCCCTGGGATTCCCACAGACGACGAACCTCACGGTTACGGCCTTCCATCACCACGCAGTGATACCAGTGGTTGAAGCCTTCGCCGCCCGGTGCCTGCTGAATGTCGGTGAAACGCGCCGGGCCGTCTTCCAGCACCACGCCGGCCTTCAGACGCTCGATCATTTCGTCGTCGACTTCACCGCGTACACGCACGGCGTACTCACGGTCCATCTCGTAGGACGGGTGCATCAGACGGTTGGCCAGTTCACCGTCGGTGGTGAACATCAGCAGACCAGTGGTGTTGATGTCGAGACGACCGATGTTGATCCAGCGGCCTTCTTTCGGACGCGGCAGCTTGTCGAACACGGTCGGACGGCCTTCCGGGTCGTCACGGGTGCAGATCTCGCCATCGGGCTTGTTGTACATGATCACGCGGCGTACCGACTCGGCAGCCTCTTCGCGCTTGATCACCTTGCCATCGATGGTGATGGCGTCGTGCATGTCGACGCGCAGGCCGAGGGTGGCGTCTTTGCCATTGACCTTGATCCGGCCCTGGCTGATCCAGGCTTCGACGTCACGGCGCGAGCCGACGCCGATACGGGCGAGAACCTTCTGCAGTTTTTCGCCTGCTGGGCCGATTTCCTGGTCGTCTTGCTGATTGATGTCACTCATCTGGGCACCTCCCGGTGTGGTCTGTTCAGGCGGCGCCTGAAGCATTGAAATCTGGTTTTCGGGCGAAGGGATCGCCGAAGGGTCGCGAATCATACGCGGATGTGCGCCATCGCGCATCAGAGACTAGCTGATGGTTGGCGACTTATTTCTTTTTCCGCCGACCGGCACCACCGAGCTTGATCAGGCGCAGCGCGGCTTCGGCCAGCACTGTGCGCTTGTCGTCCTTGTCGAGTTTCTTCCAGGCACGGATCTCGCGCTTGCTGCGGCCACAGCCGAGGCAGATGTCGTCGCTGAACTTGCACAGGCTGATGCACGGGTCTTTGGTGGAACTCATGGGGTCTCCCTTGAAGATCAAAAGATCGCAGCCTTCGGCAGCTCCTACAGGGACTGCATTCCAATGTAGGAGCTGCCGCAGGCTGCAATCTTTTCGGCGCGCCTCAGTCTTCGAACTCGCGGCGTTCGGCTTCGATGGCTTCGGCCAGGGCACGCGCCTCGGCTTCTTCTTCGCTCAACTCGGACTCGGACGCTGGTGCCGGTTGTTCGAGGGCGGCGACGGCGGCCAGAAGCTTTTCCCGGGCTTCGGCAACGCCCAGCACGTCCTCTTCCGGTTCGGCTTCAGGCTCGGCCTCAGGTTCAACTTCACTCGTCGGCTCGACGCTCTCGGTTTCAGGCTCAGTCGTCGACGCTTCGCCATCAGCGGCATCGCGCAACAAGTCATCGAAGTCGGTCTTGATCCCCTCTTCCATGCTGTCCAGCTCCAGCAACAGCGTATGGAAACTGGTTTCTTCCTTCGGTTCTTCCGGTTCGCCGCTGGCGTCGGCCCGTTCCTGCACGCCCTGCGGCACTGGTGCGTCGTCAAAATCGAGGACTGGCTCGGTTTCCATCTCGCGCAGCTCAGCCAGCGGTGGCAGATCTTCGAGGTTCTTCAGGTTGAAATGATCGAGAAACGCCTTGGTGGTGGCGAACATCGCCGGTTTGCCCGGTACGTCGCGGTAACCGACGATGCGGATCCACTCGCGCTCGATCAGCGTCTTGACGATGTTGGTGTTGACCGCCACGCCCCGCACGTCCTCGATCTCGCCGCGGGTGATCGGCTGGCGATAGGCGATCAGCGCCATGGTTTCCAGCAGCGCCCGGGAATAGCGTTGCGGACGTTCTTCCCACAAGCGGCCGACCCACGGCGAAAACTTCTCGCGGATCTGCAAGCGGTAGCCGGAGGCCACTTCCTTAAGCTCGAACGCGCGGCCCTCGCAGGACTTGGCCAGCAGGCTGAGGGCTTTCTTGAAGACCGGCGGTTCGGGGCGCTCGCCCTCTTCGAACAGTTCGTAGAGACGTTCAAGCGATTGCGGTTTTCCCGAGGCCAACAGAAAGGCTTCAAGCAGGGGCGCCAGCTCGCGGGGTTCAGTCAGGTTCATGTTTCGACTCGTTATTCGGCTCGGGCTCGCACGTGGATCGCGGCGAACGGCTCATTCTGCACCAGCTCGACCAAGGATTCCTTGACCAGCTCAAGGATTGCCATAAAGGTCACCACCACACCGAGGCGACCTTCCTCGGCAGTGAACAGCTCGACGAATGGCACAAAACCACCGCCCTTGAGCCGTTCAAGCACATCGCTCATGCGCTCGCGGGTCGATAACGCCTCGCGGCTGACCTGATGGCTTTCGAACATGTCGCCCCGGCGCAGCACCTCGGCCATGGACATCAAAATCTCTTCCAGCGCGACGTCCGGCAGCAGCTTGCGCGCCCGGGCTTCGGGGGCGTCGAGCTTGGGCACCACCACGTCGCGCCCGACCCGGCTCAGACCGTCGATGCCTTCGGCGGCAGCCTTGAAGCGCTCGTATTCCTGCAAGCGGCGGATCAGTTCGGCGCGCGGGTCGTCCTCTTCGTCTTCGACGGTTTCGGCGCGTGGCAGGAGCATCCGCGACTTGATCTCGGCCAACATCGCCGCCATCACCAGGTACTCGGCGGCCAGCTCCAGACGCACCGACTGCATCAACTCGACATAGCCCATGTACTGACGGGTGATTTCCGCCACCGGGATGTCGAGAATGTTGATGTTCTGTTTGCGGATCAGGTACAGCAGCAGGTCAAGCGGGCCTTCAAAGGCTTCGAGAAACACTTCCAGCGCATCCGGCGGGATGTACAGGTCCAGCGGCATTTCCGTGACCGCCTGGCCATAGACCATGGCAAACGGCAATTCCTGCTGGGCGCCGGCCTGCGGATCGACAACGGTTTCCACTGCGGACATTCAGGCCTCGACCATGAACGGCGCGGGGTCGCCGCAACCGACGCGGATCACTTCCGGGTCGTCGCCGGTCAGGTCAATCACGGTAGACGCCTTGATCCCGCCGAAACCGCCGTCAATGATCAGGTCCACCTGATGTTCAAGCAATTGACGCATTTCGTACGGGTCACTGAGCGGATCTTCATCGCCGGGCATGATCAGGGTCACGCTCATCAGCGGCTCGCCGAGTTCGGCCAGCAACGCCAGGGCAATCGGATGGCTAGGCACCCGCAGGCCGATGGTGCGTTTTTTCGGATGCAGCAACAGCCGTGGCACTTCACGGGTGGCGTTGAGGATAAAAGTGTAAGGCCCCGGCAGATGCGCCTTGAGAATGCGGAAGGTGCCGGTGTCGATCTTGGCGTAGTTGCCCAGTTGCGACAGGTCACTGCAGATCAGCGCGAAGTTGTGCTTCTCGTCGAGCTGACGCAGACGGCGCACGCGCTCGATCGCGGTCTTGTCGCCGATCTGGCAACCGATGGCGTAGGAAGAGTCCGTGGGATAAATCACCACCCCGCCTTTGCGGATGATCTCGACCGCCTGTTTGATCAGGCGCGCTTGCGGGTTTTCCGGATGGATCTGGAAAAATTGACTCACGTTTTCTACCTGTTCAGACGGCGGCAATATCTGTGTCATGTTTGAACCGACACCACAGGGGTGGAAGGTCCTCGGGAACCGGCCGGTACTGGCCAATCTCGGACCAGCCTCCAGGGCCATGGAAATCACTGCCGGCGCTGACCAGCAGACCGAACTCGCGGGCAAGGATTGCCAGGCTGCCGACCTGTTCCGCAGGCTGATGGCCATTGACCACTTCGATTGCATGCCCGCCCGCTTGAATATAGTCGGCAATCAGCTTTCGGCGCTTGCTGCGGGTGAAATCGTAGTGCCATGGATGCGCCAGACTGACCCACGCCCCGGCGGCGCGCAGGGTGCCGACAGTGTCTTCCAGGGTCGGCCAGTGCTGTTTGACGTCACCCAGCTTGCCGGCGCCGAGCCATTTGCGGAATGCTTCGGCGCGATCCTTTACAAAACCTTCGCGCACCATCCAGTCGGCGAAATGCGGACGGGCCGGGGCGTTGCCGCTGTCACCCAGCTCCTGCTGGATCTGCCGGGCGCCTTCGAGGGCACCGGGCATACCTTTGAGGCCAAGCTTGCGGCTTATTTCTTCCGACCGCAGCCAGCGGCCATCGTGCAATCTGGCGATGGCCTCGACCAATGGCGCGGCGTTGACGTCGAAACCGTAGCCCAGCACATGGATGGTCGCCCCGCCCCAGGTGCAGGACAGTTCGACGCCATTGACCAGTTGCATGCCCAGTTCTTCGGCGGCGCTGCGTGCTTCGGCGAGGCCTTCGAGGGTGTCGTGATCGGTCAACGCCAGGACTCGCACGCCGTTTTCGAACGCACGCGCAACCAGAACCGCAGGCGCCAGGGCGCCATCGGAGGCCGTGCTGTGGCAGTGCAAATCAACATTCACGGGGAGTTGTAACCTCAAATCAGCTGGCGCTATCGCGCGCCCATATGTTTGTTATTATGCCGCCACATCCAGCTTCTGGCTCTCACTGTGAAACAATTCATCGATTTCATCCCGCTTCTGCTGTTTTTCATCGTTTACAAACTTGATCCGCGGGTCGTCGACGTTGCCGGCCATGAAGTGACTGTAGGCGGTATTTACAGCGCCACCGCGATGCTGATCATCAGCTCCCTGGTGGTCTACGGCGCGCTTTTCATCAAACAGCGCAAGCTGGAAAAGAGCCAGTGGCTGACCCTGATCGCCTGTCTGGTTTTCGGCAGCCTGACCCTCGCGTTCCACAGCGAGACCTTCCTCAAATGGAAAGCCCCGGTGGTCAACTGGCTGTTCGCCCTGGCCTTCATCGGTAGTCACTTCATCGGTGACCGCCTGCTGATCAAACGCATAATGGGCCACGCGCTGACCCTGCCGGATCCGGTCTGGACCCGCCTGAACATCGCCTGGATCGCCTTTTTCCTGTTCTGCGGTGCTGCCAACCTGTTCGTGGCATTCACCTTCCAGAGCATCTGGGTCGACTTCAAGGTGTTCGGCAGCCTGGGCATGACCGTGCTGTTCCTGGTCGGTCAGGGCATCTACCTGTCTCGCCATCTGCATGACGCCGATACCACAACGCCGAAAACCGAGGACTGACATGCTCTACGCCATCATTGCCACCGACGTCGCCAACTCGCTCGAAGCCCGCCTCGCCGCGCGCCCGGCCCACCTCGAACGCCTGCAAGTGCTCAAGGGCGAAGGCCGCATCGTACTGGCCGGCCCGCACCCGGCGGTCGACAGCAATGATCCGGGCGCTGCAGGTTTCACCGGCAGCCTGATCGTCGCCGAATTCGACTCCCTGAGCGCCGCCCAGGCCTGGGCCGACGCCGATCCGTACATCGCCGCCGGCGTGTACGCCAATGTGATCGTCAAGCCGTTCAAGCAAGTTTTGCCGTAACCAAGGAATATCGAGGGACTTTGTGGCGAGGGAGCTTGCTCCCGCTGGGTCGCGCAGCGGCCCCGCTTTTCAAAGGCAATGGGACTGCTGCGCAGTCCAGCGGGAGCAAGCTCCCTCGCCACAGTTTCAACAGGTGCCTCAACTCTGCATTGCCTCTGGCACTGAACCTTCCTTATTCTCACCGTTCTCAATCGCTCATTATTCTCGTTTGCCTGCCGACAACCTGCCCAATATCCATTTGCAAGCAGGAATCGCAATGCGCAAAGGTCCGTTGTGTCTGATGTGGGTCACGTTGTCGATCATGGCGCCCGCCCATGGTGAGGAAACCACCGAAAGCGGCAGCTCCACGCCATTGTCGTTAAGTGCCGGCAGTCAGATTACCGAACTGCAGCAGCGCCTGAAGGCCAGCGAGCAGCAGCGGGAAGAACTGAGCAAACAACTGCAAAATGCCGACAACACCCGCGAAAGCGCCCAGCTTGCCCGGTTGCGCCAGGAGAATCAGCGCCTGAAGCTGCAACTCAAGGAAGCCCAGGCCAGTCCCTTGCCGCGTCTGTTGACCGAACAGCAGCAATGGTTCGTCACGGGCGCCGGGGTAGCGCTATTGGCGCTGCTGTGCGGTATCTTTGCCAGTGGAGCAAGCCGAAAACGTCGGCAATGGCTAAATTGAGTGAGTCATGAGCGAGCTGTTACTGATTGATGATGACCAGGAGTTGTGCGAACTCCTGAGTAGCTGGCTGAGCCAGGAAGGCTTCCAGGTACGCGCCTGCCACGATGGCCAGAGCGCGCGCAAGGCGTTGGCCGAATCCGCCCCGGCGGCGGTGGTGCTGGACGTGATGCTGCCCGACGGCAGCGGTCTGGAGCTGCTCAAGCAATTGCGCAGCGAACACGCCGATTTGCCGGTGCTGATGCTCTCGGCCCGGGGCGAACCGCTGGATCGCATTCTCGGTCTGGAGCTGGGCGCCGACGATTACCTGGCCAAACCCTGCGATCCGCGTGAACTCACCGCGCGCCTGCGCGCCGTGCTGCGCCGCAGTCACCCGGCCGCCGTGTCGACCCAGCTCGAACTGGGCGACCTGAGCTTCAGCCCGGTGCGTGGCGTGGTCAGCATCGACGAGAAAGAACTGACCCTCACCGTTTCCGAAAGCCGTTTGCTCGAAGCGCTGCTCAAGCAGCCCGGCGAACCGCTGGACAAACAGGAACTGGCGCAACTGGCCCTCGGCCGCAAGCTGACCCTGTACGACCGCAGCCTCGACATGCACGTCAGCAACCTGCGCAAGAAGATCGGCCCCCACCCCGACGGCCGCCCGCGGATCGTCGCCCTGCGCAGCCGTGGTTACTACTACAGCCTCTGATCCAACCACCGCGACGAGGTCGTCCAACACAACGACGCCCCCCTGTAGGAGCTGCCGAAGGCTGCGATCTTTGCTTTTGAAGATCAGAAGATCGCAGCGTGCCGCAGCTCCTACAGGGGATATGTGTAAGGCTGGAAACAAAGCGTCTTTACCCAAGCTTTACGCAGCGCTGACCGCCGCTGACCTTGATCTCCGTAATCTGAACTCATCCGGAACGTACCGGGAACGAGACAAGGAGATACACCATGCGCAAGACTCTTATCGCTCTGATGTTCGCTGCCGCTCTGCCAACCGTCGCCATGGCCATGCCACAGGATGGTGGCCCGATGGGTGGCCCGCTCGACGGCCCACGCCACGGCGGTCAGATGCACGGCGAACACGGCAAAGGCCCGTACAGCCAACTCGACCTGACCCGCGAACAGCGCGATCAGATCCGCAAGATCATGGGCGAGCAGATGCACGAGCGTCGCCAGGTAGTTGAGAAATACCTGGAAAAACTCTCACCGGCTGACCAGAAAGCCATGAAAGACGAGATGGCCGCCAACCACAAGAAAGCCGAAGCTGACGTACGCAACCTGCTGAAACCGGATCAACAGAAGAAGTTCGACGAGATCCAGAAGAAACAGGCTGAACGCCGCGCCGAATGGGCCGAGTTCAAGGCGTGGAAAGCGCAGCAACCGCAAAAAGCGCAATAATGTTCTAATCACAGGCCCGACGGCTAACCCCGTCGGGCCTGTTTACATCCGAATCTGTAGGAGCTGCCGCAGGCTGCGATCTTCTGATCTTGATCTTGAAACAAAATCAAAAGATCGCAGCCTGCGGCAGCTCCTACAGAGGTTTTGTGTCTGTTCCGAGGGTTTTCTGTGCGTTCATTGTTCTGGCGTATTCTCGCGAGTTTCTGGCTGGCCATCGCTCTGGTGGCGGGGTTATCGATCCTGCTCGGGCACATGCTCAACCAGGACGCGTGGATTCTCAGCCGCCATCCGGGCCTCAACACTTTGGCCGCCGAATGGACGCAAACCTACGAAGCCCAGGGCGAAGACGCCGCGCAGGACATCCTCGAACAACGCAAGCGCCAATATCACATCGATGTGCAGGTGCTGAACGAAAGCGGCGACCCGGTGGTGCGCGGCACTTTCCCGCGCCGGGCCGCCGCCTTCGAAGCACGACAGAACAACGATGACCGACGCCTGCCCTGGCGCCGGCTGACCGACGAATTTACCAGCGAAAAAACCGGCGACACCTACCTGTTCATCTTCCGCATCCCGCACCCGGAACTCGACGCCTGGCACCGCGAAAGCCTGCTCTGGCCGCTGAGTGCGCTGGGCATTGCGCTGGTGGTGCTGACCCTGTTCAGCCTGCTGGTGACCTTCTCCATCACCCGCCCGCTCAGCCGTTTGCGCGGCGCGGTGCATGATCTGGGACAGACCACCTATCAACAGAACAGCCTGGCGAAACTGGCCAACCGCCGCGATGAGTTCGGCGTGCTGGCCAATGACTTCAACCGCATGGGCGCGCGCCTGCAAAGCCTGATCGGCAGTCAGCGTCAGTTGCTGCGCGATGTGTCCCACGAACTGCGCTCACCTCTGGCGCGACTGCGGATTGCGCTGGCACTGGCGGAACGGGCCAATCCTGAAGAACGGGAAAAGCTCTGGCCACGCCTGACCCGCGAATGTGATCGCCTCGAAGCGCTGATCAGCGAAATTCTGGTGCTGGCGCGTGTCGATGCCGACAACGCCAGTGCTGAAGAAGTAGACCTGAATGCGCTGCTCGGCACACTGCAGAAGGACGCGCAACTTGGCTCGCCGGAGCAGACCGTGCGCCTGGATGCGGAACCGCAACTGAGTATGACCGGCTGGCCAACCATGATTGAGCGCGCCGTCGACAACCTGCTGCGCAACGCCCAACGCTTCAACCCAGTGGGGCAGGCAATCGAAATGCAGGCCACACGTCAGGGCGAGCGGATTGTGGTGAGCGTGCGCGACCATGGGCCGGGCGTGCAGGCCGAGCATCTGAGCCAGTTGGGCGAGCCGTTCTACCGGGCGCCGGGGCAGACGGCGCCGGGACATGGCCTGGGCCTGGCGATTGCCAGACGCGCGGCGGAGCGGCATGGCGGGAGTCTGCTGCTGGCCAATCATCCTGACGGCGGGTTTGTCGCCAGTCTGGAATTGCCGTTGGTGCCGGGCGCCGTCGTGCAACCCTGATCAAACCTGTAGGAGTGAGCCTGCTCGCGATAGCGGTGGATCAGACAAAAATTCATTGACTGATCCACCGCTATCGCGAGCAGGCTCACTCCTACATTTGATCGGTGGTGTCAGGCCTTGCCCGGCCAGGCGCTGACGAATTCGGCCAGATCAACCTTCTCGGCCACACGCGGCTCCTTCTGCGGCGTGCCGAGATACAGGAACGCGATCACCTCTTCGCCCTCTGCCAGCCCCAACCCTTGGGCCACATGTTTCGAATACGCCAGATCACCAGTACGCCACACCGCACCAATCCCCTGCGCATACGCCGCCAGCAGAATCCCGTGAGCCGCACACCCAGCCGCCAGCAACTGCTCGGCCTTCGGGTACTTGACGTGATCCTGCAGTTTCGCGATCACCACGACCACCAGCGGCGCCCGCAGCGGGCCGTTGCGCGCCTTGTCGATCATCGCTTCAGTGACTTCGCCTTCCTGCATCTGCGCCGCTTCGGCCAGCAACTCGCCCATCTGCTCGCGTGCCGCGCCTTCGACGGTGAGGAAACGGTACGGCTGCAAGTGGCCGTGATCCGGCGCGCGCAGGGCTGCGCCAAACAGGGCTTCGCGCTGCTCGGCGGTAGGGGCCGGTTCGACCAGGCGTGGAACGGAAACACGGTTGAGCAAAGCGTCGAGAGCCTGCATCGGCCACCTCCTGAGAAAAATGTGCGGCTATTCTAGCGGTATCCGGCAACAGGGTGCCGGTTTACATGCCCTGCCCCACGGGTAGAATGGCGCCCTTCCTACATCAGCCCGAGCGGACTTCATGGCGTTGCCGACCTTACGGATCATTGGTTTCATCATCGGCATCTTCCTGATCACCCTGGCCATCGCCATGGTTGTGCCCATGGCCACCCTGGTGATTTTCGAGCGCACCGGCGATCTGCCGTCGTTTCTCTGGGCGAGCATGATTACCTTCGTCGCCGGCCTTGCACTGGTAATCCCCGGCCGCCCCGAACACATCCACCTGCGCCCGCGCGACATGTATCTGCTGACCGTCAGCAGCTGGCTGGTGGTGTGCATTTTCGCCGCGCTGCCGTTTTTGCTGACCCAGCACATCAGCTACACCGACTCGTTCTTCGAGAGCATGTCCGGCATCACCGCCACCGGCTCGACCGTGCTCAGCGGGCTGGACACCATGTCGCCGGGCATCCTGATGTGGCGCTCGCTGCTGCACTGGCTCGGCGGCATCGGCTTCATCGGCATGGCGGTGGCGATTCTGCCGTTGCTGCGCATCGGTGGCATGCGCCTGTTCCAGACCGAATCGTCCGACCGCTCGGAAAAGGTCATGCCGCGCTCGCACATGGTGGCGCGCCTGATTGTGGCGGCCTACGTCGGCATCACCATCCTCGGCAGCCTGGCGTTCTGGTGGGCCGGGATGAGCCCGTTCGATGCGATCAACCACGCGATGTCGGCGATTTCCACCGGCGGTTTCTCCACCTCCGACCAGTCACTGGCGAAGTGGACGCAACCGGCGGTGCACTGGGTGGCGGTGGTGATCATGATCCTCGGCAGCCTGCCGTTCACCCTGTACGTCGCGACCATGCGCGGCAATCGCAAGGCGCTGATCAAGGATCAGCAAGTGCAGGGTTTGCTCGGCATGTTGCTGGTGACCTGGCTGGTGCTCGGCACCTGGTATTGGTGGACCACCAAGCTGCATTGGCTGGAAGCGCTGCGGCACGTGGCGCTGAACGTGACCTCGGTGGTCACCACCACCGGTTTCGCCCTCGGCGACTACAGCCTGTGGGGCAATTTCTCGCTGATGCTGTTTTTCTATCTGGGCTTTGTCGGGGGCTGCTCCGGCTCGACGGCGGGCGGGATCAAGATATTCCGCTTTCAGGTGGCCTACATCCTGCTCAAGGCCAACCTTAACCAGTTGATTCACCCGCGCGCGGTGATCAAGCAGAAGTACAACGGTCACCGTCTCGACGAAGAGATCGTGCGTTCGATTCTGACTTTTTCGTTCTTCTTCGCGATCACGATTTGCGTGATCGCCCTGCTGCTGTCGCTGCTCGGCGTGGACTGGATGACCGCGTTGACCGGCGCTGCCAGCACCGTGTCCGGCGTCGGCCCGGGCCTGGGCGAGACCATCGGCCCGGCGGGCAACTTTGCCACCTTGCCGGATGCCGCGAAGTGGATCCTGTCGTTCGGCATGCTGCTCGGCCGACTGGAGATCATTACGGTGTTTGTGCTGTGTATTCCGGCCTTTTGGCGTCACTGACCGGCGCCTGCAACAGCCGCGTCCGGTAATCGCCGGGCGTGGTGTCGAACCAGCGGCGAAACGCACGGAAGAAGTTGCTTGGATCGGCAAAACCCAGCAGATAGGCAATCTCCAGCAAGGTCATGTTCGGCTGCGCCAGATACTGCTCGGCCAGTTCGCGACGAGTGTCGTCGAGCAACTGTTGAAAACTGGTGCCCTCCTCCTGCAAACGGCGCTGCAAGGTGCGCTGGGACAGGTGCAGGGTCTGCGCCACGGTATCGCGCTTGGGTTCGCCCTGCGGCAGTAAACGGCACAACACCTGGCGCGCCTTGTGGGTCACGCGGCTTTCGGAAAACCGTGCCAGATATTCTCCGGCAAACCGGTCGTGCAACAGCGCCATGGCTTCGTTGGCGGTGGGCAGTGGCGCCTCCATGTCGGCGCGTTCGAAAATCAGCGCATCGTACGGCGCGTTGAACATCAGTGGCGCATGAAAGGCTTGTCGGTAAGGTTGCAGGTCGGCGGGCTCGTCACCCTGAAACAGCACTTTGACCGGGTGCAGGGTGCGTCCGGTCAACCAGCCGCACAGGCCCAGCGCACAGGCCAGCGAGGCTTCGGCGCTCTGCCGGGTCGGCGGCAGGTGATCGCCATGCACCGTCAGAATCAGCGCATAGCCTTCTTCGAGCAGACGAAAACTCAGGTCGGCGCTCTCGGCGATAATCCGCTGATAACGCACCAGGCGTTGAAAGCCTTCGGCCAGGGTGTTGCTCGACATCAAGGCGTAGCCGGCAACGTGGAATGAGGCCGGACGCACTACTTTGCCCATGTTCAGGCCGATCGCCGGGTTGCCGGACAGCTCGACCGCCCGTTGCCAGAGGCGGGTCATGGAATCTTGCGGGAAGCGCGCATCCGGATCATCCAGGGCGGCGTAATCGAGCCCCAGCTGCTTGAACAGTACCCGGCAATCCAGGCCGTCCATCTCCAATGCTTTGACAATCCCCATCGCCCAGCTTGCAGAAGTCGTTCGTTCGCTCATGGCGTTATTCTTTTACATGATGGATCGCATGTGACGACCCGATTTGCGAAGGATACTAAAGTGGCGCCCATTGTCACTGGCTGATGCCAGTGTTCACTCTAGACTCAAATAAGCTACCCGCCGAACAACTTGCCGTCAGAACAATAACCACAGAGATCGCAGTCGTGGAAAACATCAAGCAATTCAACACTTTCGCCGAGTTCTACCCGTATTACCTCAGCGAACACGCCAACAGTACCTGCCGACGATTGCATTTCATCGGCACCACGCTGGTGATTTTCATTCTGGCCATGACCATCGCCAAAGGCGCGTGGCTGCTGTTACTGGCCCTGCCGCTGGCCGGTTACAGCTTTGCCTGGGTTGGCCACTTCTTCTTTGAAAAGAACCGTCCGGCGACTTTCCAGCATCCGCTGTATAGCCTGCTCGGTGATTTCGTCATGTACCGCGACATGATCCTCGGCCGCGTGGCGTTCTGAAACCCGACCCACTTGGAGGCTTGCCGATGAACGCCAATGCGCGCTTCACCCACATGCAGGACGGCACCGAAGAAGACTGGGCGATCATCGCCGCGGACTTCAGCGCTTACGCCCGGCAACTGCCGTCACGGATTGTCGCGCACCTGAAGTTGCTCGAAGGCGATTTCGGCGGCTTCCCGGTGGATCGCCTGACCCATTCGCTGCAAACCGCGACCCGTGCCTATCGCGACGGGCGTGACGAGGAATACGTGGTCTGTGCGCTGCTGCATGACATCGGCGACACCCTCGGCTCCTACAACCACCCGGACATCGCGGCGGCGATTCTCAAGCCGTTCGTCAGCGCCGAGAACCTGTGGATGGTCGAGAAGCACGGGGTCTTTCAGGGCTACTACTTCTTCCATCACCTGGGCATGGATCGGCACCTGCGCGAGCAATTCGCCGCGCATCCGCAGTATCAGGCTACGGCGGAGTTCTGCGCCAGGTACGATGCAGCGGCGTTCGACCCGGCCTATGAAACCCTGCCGCTGAGCTTCTTCGAGCCGATGCTGGAGCGGCTGTTTGCGCAGCCCAAGCACTCGATCTACAAGGCGGCGATGGAAGAACACAGCCCGGCCTGAGAACACCACAACTCAAAATGTGGGAGCGAGCCTGCTCGCGAATGCGTAGTGTCAGGCAACGCTGCTTTGCCTGATGTAACGCTTTCGCGAGCAGGCTCGCTCCCACAGGGGATCTGTGTCGTTCAGGCGATCTCGGCAACCTTGGCCGCCTTGAGCTGCGCCTCCCGCGCCTGCGCATCCGCCAAGCGATACAGCTCGATCGTGCCATCCCAGTGCTCGATCAACGCCGTGCACGACTCCACCCAATCGCCGCAGTTGAGGTAGTCCACCTCCCCCACCTTGCGGATCTCGGCATGGTGAATGTGCCCGCAGACCACGCCGTGCAATTCGCGCTTAACGCATTCGTGGGCGATGGCTTCTTCGAAGTCGCTGATGAAACTCACCGCCGTCTTCACCTTGTGTTTCAGGTACGCCGACAACGACCAGTAGCCGTAGCCATAACGCGCTCGCCAGTGATTGAGCCAGCGATTGAGGGTCAGGGTAAATTCGTAGGCCGAGTCACCGAGGAAGGCCAGCCAGCGGTGATAACGGGTGATCACGTCGAACTGGTCGCCATGGATCACCAGCAGGTGCCGGCCATCCGCCGTGACATGCACAGCCTCGTCGACCAACTGGATGTTGCCGAGAATCAGCTTCGAATAGCGGCGCAGGAATTCGTCGTGGTTGCCGGTGACGTAGATCACCTCGGTGCCGCGCTTGCTCATGGTCAGCAGGCGGCGGATCACGTTGGTGTGCGCCTGCGGCCAGTACATGCCGCCGCGCAGCTTCCAGCCGTCGATGATGTCACCGACCAGGTAGATCTTGTCGGCGTGGTAGCCCTTGAGAAACTGCGACAAGTGCTCGGCCTGGCAATCCCGCGTGCCCAGGTGCACGTCGGAAATCCACAAAGTACGCACCCGTTGTTTGCGGCTGGGTTTGGCAAGCTCGGCGCTGGTCATGGGCAACCCTCTGCGATGTTTTCGCCACTGTGCACGCGCCGGGTGAATCGACCATGACAGGCAGGCGTCAGTCGTGTGACAGCGCGCGAGCCCGTCGGCCCGGTGTAGACTGGCGCTCACTTCGGAGACCTCTGCCATGCGCCCGATCCTCACTCTGCGCCAATACACCCACGACCTGATCGTCCACAGTCACGACCACGCGCAACTGGTGTTCGGCCTGTCCGGCGCGCTGGATTTCGAAGTCGAGGGTCAGGGCAGCCAGGTACGCCAGCAGAGTTTCGTGGTGGTTCCCGGCGGCGCGCATCACGCTTGCGGCAGCCCCGATGGCAGCCGTTGTCTGGTGCTGGACGTGCCGGACGGGCCATGGCTGAACGATTCGCTGGGCGAGCACGCCGACGCCAGTCAGCGCTTGCTCGACCAGCCTGCGCGATTGTCACTTGATGCCGGGCAAAGCCAATTGGTCAACTGGCTGGCGAACAGCCCGGTCACGGATCCGCTGATCGCCCAGCAAGGCGCGGTGTTGCTGCTGGCCAGCCTGAATCACGCCAGACCTGCCGAACTCTCGGCGCGGCGCCTGCCGTATGCGGCGCTGGATGCGCACATCGAGCAATACGCCGCCTACCCGCTGCAAGTGGCCGATCTGGCGCAGGTCGCCGGCTTGTCCAGCGCCCGGCTGCACGCACGGTTCATGGCGGAATGCGGGCAGACGCCGATGGACTACATTCGCCGCCGACGGCTGCACAAGGCGGTTGGTCTGTTGCGCGAGACCGCGTTGCCGATCGGCGAAATTGCCAGTCGGGTCGGCTACAGCTCGCAAAGTGCCTTCTCGGCCGCCGTGCTGCGAGAGTTCGGCGCCTCACCCGGCCAGTTGCGCCGCGATTCCAGCGACAAAAAACGCTAGTTCGCCGACAGACTTCTGCGCCGTAAAACGCTTCAATGTGCTTCACCTGTAGGAGCTGCCGCAGGCTGCGATCTTGTGACTTTTCAAGATCAAAAGATCGCAGCCTGCGGCAGCTCCTACATTGAATCTGTGTTCGGATTAAGGATTGCAATGACTCCGCGTACCGCCCTCGGCGCCCTGCATATCGGCGCTCTGATGTTCGGCCTGACCGGTGTGTTCGGCAAACTCGCGGCTGCCTCGCCGGCGGTGATCGTCTTCGGACGTGCAGCGTTTGCCGTGCTCGCCCTGGCCTTTTTCGCCCGCTTCGCCAGCCAGTACGGCTGGCAGAAGCTGCAGGCGGTCGACTGGCGGCGCCTGGTGCTCAGCGGCGTGTTGCTGGCCGGGCACTGGGTGAGTTTTTTCATCGCGGTAAAAGTCGCCGGCGTGGCGATTGCGACGCTGGGCTTTGCCAGCTTCCCGGCGTTCACGGTGATTCTCGAAGGGCTGATCTTCCGCGAACGCATCCGCGCCAATGAAATCGTGCTGGTGGTGCTGGTCAGCGTCGGTCTGGTGCTGGTAACTCCGGCGTTCGATCTGGCCAGCGGCGCCACCACCGGATTGCTCTGGGCGGTGCTGTCGGGCTTGCTGTTCGCCCTGCTGTCGCTGACCAACCGTGCCAGTTCCGGACGCATCCCGGCGGTGCAGGCCGCGTTGTGCCAGAACGTGGTGGTGGCGCTGTGTCTGCTGCCGGTCGCTGCCCCGCAACTGAGCGAAGTACGCGCGATGGACTGGCTGTGGATCGGCCTGCTTGGAGTGTTCTGCACCGGGGTCGCCCACAGCCTGTTCGTCGCCAGCCTCGCGGTGATCAAGGCGCGCACCGCCGCCGTGGTGTTCGCCATGGAGCCGGTTTACGGCATCACCGTCGCCTGGCTGCTGTTCGATGAAAACCCGACCGTGCGCATGCTGATCGGTGGCGCGCTGATCATCATCGCCATCGTGGTCTCGGCGCGGATGTCAGGCAGCGCCGACAAGAAAACCGTCGCCGCCGAAGCCGCGTCTCACTGAGAGCGATCGTTGTGGCCGAGGTCGCGCGCAGGATCGATCTGATCGCGCACTCGCTGCTTGAGCACCTTGGCCTCGGGAAAACCGCCGTCGGCCTTGCGTTCCCAGATCTGCACATCGTCGCAGCTGATGTGAAACACCCCGCCGGTGCCCGGCACCAGCGAGACCTTGCCGAGGTCGTCGCCGAAGGTGCTGAGCAGTTCCTGTGCCAGCCACGCGGCGCGCAGCAGCCACTGGCATTGGGTGCAATAAGTGATGACGATTTCCGGTTTTGCAGCAGACATGTTCGCTGAAACTCCTGAGACAGAGGGCGCCGCTATAATAGCCGGCTTTATCGCTTGCCCCGAGACTCACCATGCGCCGTTTGCTGTTCTGTCTGCTGCTTGGCTTTCTGCCCCTCTTTGCTAATGTCACCGTGCATGCCGCCGAAGCGCCACGTCCGAAAGTCGGCCTGGTGCTGTCCGGCGGTGCCGCTCGTGGCCTGGCGCACATCGGTGTGCTCAAGGCCCTCGAGGAACAAGGGATCAAGATCGACGCGATTGCTGGCACCAGCATGGGCGCGGTGGTTGGCGGCCTGTATGCCTCGGGCTACAAAATCGACGAACTGGAAAAACTCGCGCTGAACATCGACTGGCAGCAGGCACTGTCCGACGCGCCGCCACGCGAGGACGTGCCGTTTCGCCGCAAGCAGGACGACCGCGATTTTCTGGTGAAACAGCAACTGAGTTTTCGCGATGACGGTAGCCTCGGCCTGCCGCTGGGGGTGATTCAGGGCCAGAACCTGGCGCTGATGCTGGAGAGCCTGTTGGCGCACACCAGTGACACCCGCGACTTCGACAAACTGCCGATTCCCTTCCGAGCCGTGGCCACCGACATCGCCAATGGCGAAAAAGTGGTGTTCCGCAAAGGCCACCTGCCGCAGGTGATCCGCGCCAGCATGTCGATCCCGGCGGTGTTCGCCCCAGTCGAACTCGACGGGCGGCTGCTGGTGGACGGCGGCATGACCGATAACATCCCGCTCGACGTCGCGCGGGAGATGGGCGTTGATGTGGCGATCGTGGTCGACATCGGCACCCCGCTGCGCAACCGCAAGCAACTGACCACCGTGGTTGATGTGCTGAACCAGTCGATCACCCTGATGACCCGGCGCAACTCCGAAGAGCAACTGGCCGCCCTCAAACCCAGCGACGTGCTGATCCAGCCTGCGCTGGCGGCATTCGGCGTGACCGATTTCGGCAAGGCCCAGGAAATGATCGACGCCGGTTACCGCGCCACGCGGATTCTCGACGCCCGCCTCGCTCAGCTCAAACCTCAGGAATCCCAGGACGCCGAACTCAATGCGGCCCGCGCCCCGGGCCAGCGCACGCCGATCATCACCGCGATCAGGGTCGAGAACGATTCGAAAGTCGGCGACGACGTGATTCGCTATTACATTCGTCAGCCGATCGGCGAACCGCTGGACCTTGGTCGGCTGCATTCGGACATGGGCACGCTGTACGGCCTCGACTACTTCGAACAGGTGCAGTACCGCGTGGTGCACAAGGGCCAGGATCACACGCTGGTGATCAGCGCCCGGGGCAAACGCAGCGGCACCGATTATCTGCGGGTCGGCCTTAATCTGTCGGACGACATGCGCGGTGACAGCGCCTTCAACCTCGGCGCCAGTTACCGCATCAACGGCATCAACCGCCTCGGCGCGGAATGGCTGACCCGCGCGCAGATCGGTGACAAGCAGGAACTGTATACCGAGTTCTATCAACCGCTGGACGTCGGTTCACGCTACTTCGTCGCCCCGTATGCTGCGTTTGAAGCGCAGAACGTCGATTCAATACTCGACAACGATCCGATCGCCCAATACCGCGTCGAGCGCTATGGTTTCGGCCTCAATTTCGGCCGGCAGATCGGCAACAATGGCGAAATCCGTCTCGGGGTCGGTGAGGCTTGGGGCAAAGCGGATGTGCGGATCGGCGATCAGGATCTGCCGAGGGAAAACTTCACTGAAGGTTTCTACTCACTGAAATACTCGTTCGACTCGCTGGACAACGTCTACTTCCCCCACGAGGGCAAGGACGTCAGCCTGACCCTGATGCAATTCGAACCGGGCCTGGGTTCGGACACGCGCTACCGGCAATGGGAATTCAAGCTCGATAAAGCCATGAGCCATGGCCCGGATACGCTGATTCTCGGCGGCCGTTATGGCCGAACGCTGGACGATGCCAACGTGGTGACGTCGAGCTTCCTGCTCGGCGGTGCACGGCAGTTATCCGGTTTTCGCGAGGATTCGATTTCAGGGCAAAACGTCAGCCTGATGCGCGCGGTGTACTACCGCCGGCTGACGCCGCGTTCCTATCTGCCGCTGGACTTCCCGCTGTATGCCGGGGCTTCGCTGGAACGTGGGCGGGCGTGGAACAACGACAATGAATTCGACAGCGGCTACATCAATGCCGCCAGCGTGTTTATCGGCTTCGATACGCCGTTGGGACCGCTGAACTTCACCTATGGCTTGAATGATGCGAATGAGCAGGCGGTTTATTTGAATCTGGGGCAGACGTTCTGATCATTCAGGTGGATCGATGTTGTCGGCCCTGACGCCTTCGCGAGCAAGCTCGCTCCCACAATGGAACGCATTCCAACTGTGGGAGCTAGCTTGCTCGCGAAGGCGATAGTCCAGTCACCGCACAATACCGGTGACTCAACCATCAGCGAATACCCGCGAGTAACGTCCGCGCCGTTTGCTTGAGGGGTTCGTCCCCCTCCTTGAGCAACTCATTGAGCAAGGCAATAGCGCTGTCGATATCCCCGTCATCAATGCAAGTCTGCGCCTGTTCGAGCTTCTCAGAACCGTGTTCCGGCTCAGTGCCCCCAAGCTCCAGCGGTTCCAGCACCAGCGATTGCTCAGGATCACCGAACTCGTTGAGAAAGTCATCGTCCAGCGGCTGCGCATCCGGTTCGGGGATCCACTCCAGCTCCGTCTCTTCGCTGGCCCCGGTTTCGGGCAACTCGAAGTCCGCTGGCAGGATTTCAAGATCGGAGTTCGATGCAGACCGTTCTACGGGCTGCTCAGGTGCTGAGCGACTGTCCTCAAGATCCCAACTGGAAGCCATCGACAGCTCACCCAGATTCAATTCGAAATCATCCTCGGGCGGCGGTGTTGCAGGCGCCACCGCTGGAGCAGCGACCATCGGCACTGCCGGGGTTATCGGCGCAGCGCCGGTCAATTTTGGATGCCGCTCACGGATCGCAGACAGTTGCTGAGGATCCACCCCGGCATCACGCAGGCGGTTTTCCTGTTGTTCATAAGCTGCGCTGTCGCCTTGGCGCCCCAACACTTCGAGCAATTGCACACCCAACTCGGTGCGCTCGGGCTCCTTGTCCATGGCATTGCGCAACAACCCGACCGCCTCACTCAAACGACCATAAGCCAGATAGATCCCCACCGCCTCCAGCACATCGCCGGCCGCCGGTTCTTCACGGTGTTCGGTGGCTGCGCGGATGCTCGCCGATTGAGTGGTTGGCGGCTCTTCAGGATCTGTTTGCCGATCTGCCGGCAGAGCTGCCAGTGGCGCCGCGCCCTCCACCAGTTGCCGCCGACGTCGTACGAACAGCCCGGCACCCAATAATCCCAGCAGCATCAGCAAGCCACCGAGCAGCGGCCAGTTGAGGCCATCGTCGGCAGCTTCAGGCGCGGTGATGACTGGCGCGGGAGTTGGCGGCGTGAGGGCCGGTGCCGGCGGCTGTTGCAGTTCGCTCAAACGCGTTTGCAGATCACTGATCTGCTTTTTGCCGTCGGCAATCTGCACATCCTGCGCCTGCAGTCTGGCGTTGAGTTCCTCGACGGTCTTTTGCAGCTGCTGATTGAGTAACACGCTGGCCGCCAATTGCTCGGCCACGGCATCGTTGGCTGGCGCCGCCGGAGCGGGTGGCGCTGAAGGGGCGGCGTCGCGCTTGCCCTGAGCAGCCTGAGGCGCCGCCGTGGCGGGCTCGACGGTGGGGAATTCAGAGGATTGCGGGCGTGGATCGGGCTCGTCGGTGGCCGGCACGATGCTCGGCGATCCGGGCGGATCGATCAGCAGCGTGTACTCGCGCAACAAGCGGCCATTGGGCTGATCGAGCTGCACCAGAAAATTCAGAAAGGGTTCATTGACCGGTTTGCGCGAGGTCACCCGGATCATCTGGCGATTGCCATGCAGGATCGGGGTGAACTTGAGGTCATTGAGGAAGAACACCCGCTCGACCCCGGCCCGGCCGAATTCATCAGCCGTGGCCAGGCTGGCCGAGAGGTCGCCGGCACTGAGGCCCGCGGCATCCACCAGCGCGATGTCGGCCTTGAGCGGCTGATTGAGGGCCGAGTGGACGGTAATGTCCCCCAGCCCCAGCGCCATCGACCAGGTCGAATAGCTGAATACACCAGCGACCAGCAGCCATCTGGCGCCACCGCGCAGTACCACGTGCCGACTTGCGAGCATGAGCATCCCTTAAATAAGCAAAACCGGTTTCTATGCGTTCGCACATCCGGTACGAACACGATATTGCCCAGTAGTTCTTATAGTCTGCTCAGCGCGATCCCTCAAAAAACCTCTGTGCAGTTTATGCCTCAAGATTTTTCCAGGTTGCCCAGAATGTGCCCGTGAACGCGCATGCACACCTTCAAATCCGCCTCGTCGACGCCTTCGAACAATTCGTGACGCAACTGTGTGGCAATGGTTTCGATTTGTTCGATCAGCGGCAGCGCCGGGGCGCAGAGCACGATTTTTTTCGCCCGGCGATCTTCCATCACCGACTGACGTTGCACCAGGCCCTGGCTTTCCAGGCTGTCGAGCAAGCGCGCGAGGGTCGGCCCTTCGACACCGACGCTTTGCGCCAGCTCACGTTGGGTCGGCGCGTCTTCGAAACGCGCCAGATGCAGCAGCACCAGCCAGCGGGCCTGGGACAAACCCAGACCGGCCAGCCGGCGGTCCAGTTCGGCACGCCAGCCACGGGACATCTGGGCCAGTTGCATGCCAAAGCGGTGTTGATCGGTTAACGGCATAAAACACTCATGAGTAGACTGACAAATAGAGAAAAACTAATTATTAGTCAGCTAAGCATGACATTTGGCTATAGGCAAGAGCCGACCTGTACTGAATCGTTACAACTGCCTTACGGTTGGCGCAATCGCCGTCTTACATTTCGAATTCCGATTGCAGCGCAGCCCTTACGCAGTAAAGAACGCCTTCCGGAACCCGACCGGCGAACAGCTCGGCCACTTCAGCGACCGACGGCAACTCGCCCTCGCCGCCGAGGAACGCGTCCTGCACTTCGCCCATCAGTTCTTCAGGCAGGTCGAGCGCCTGCTCCAGCGACAACTGCTGTTTGCCGATGGCCTCGGCGAGCATCGTGTAGACGTTCTTTTCCGAGCACTGCAACTGCCCGGCGATTTGCATCGGGGTCATGCCGGCGCGGGCCAGGGTGATCAGTTCGTGGCGCACATCGGCCACCACTTTCGGCGCCTCGGCCTCGCCGCCGAGCACTTCGAGGAAGGCTTCGCCGTAACGTTCCAGCTTGCGCGCACCAACGCCGCTGACCCGCGCCATGTCGGCCAGCGAGGTCGGCTGGCTGCGGAGCATTTCCAGCAGGGTCGAGTCGGGGAAGATGACGTACGGCGGCACGCCATGCTCCTCGGCGAGTTTGCGTCGCAGCGCACGCAGGGCTTCCCACTGTTCGCGCTCTTCGCCACGCACCAGTTGGCTGGCCGGGCTCTTGCTGGCGGTCTTGGCGGTGACCTGCGGTTTGAGGTCGCGGCGCAGTTCCAGCGTCACCTCGCCCTTGAGCAACGGCCGACAGGTGTCGCTCAAGCGCAAACCGCCATAGCCCTCGTGATCGACGTCGGCCAGACCACGGGCCACCAGTTGCCGGAACAGCGAGCGCCATTCGCTCTCGCTCAGCGCCTTGCCGACGCCGTACACCGACAGGTGCTGATGGCCGAAACTGCGAACCTTTTCGTTGTCCTTGCCCAGCAACACGTCCACCAGATGGCCGACGCCATAGCGCTGGCCGGTGCGATAGATCGCCGACAGCGCCTGGCGCGCCGGCTCGGTGGCGTCCCAGGTCTGCACGCCGTCGACGCAGTTGTCGCAGTGGCCGCACGGCTCGGGCATGTCTTCGTCAAAATACGCCAGCAGCGTCTGCCGGCGGCAGCGGGTTTCTTCGCAGAGCGAGAGCATCGCGTCGAGCTTGTGCTGTTCCAGACGCTTGTGGCGCTCGTCGCCCTCGGAGTTCTGCAGCATCTGCTTGAGCATCACCACGTCTTGCAGACCGTAAGCCATCCACGCGTCCGCCGGCAGGCCATCACGGCCGCCGCGACCGGTTTCCTGATAGTAGGCCTCAAGGGATTTCGGCAGATCGAGGTGCGCGACGAAGCGTACGTTGGGCTTGTCGATGCCCATGCCGAACGCCACGGTGGCGACCATGATCAGGCCCTCCTCGTTGAGGAAGCGCTTCTGGTGATAGGCGCGCAAATCGTTGGGCAGCCCGGCGTGATACGGCAGCGCCGGGAAGCCCTGCTCGCTGAGGAACGCGGCGACTTCCTCGACTTTCTTGCGCGACAGGCAGTAGACGATGCCGGCATCGCTGCGCCGCTCGGCGAGGAACGCCAGCAACTGCTTGCGCGGCTGCTCCTTGGGCACAATGCGGTAGAAGATGTTCGGTCGGTCGAAGCTCGACAGGAAGCGCTCGGCGTTCTGCAGGTGCAGGCGGGTGACGATTTCTTCGCGGGTACGCTTGTCGGCGGTGGCAGTCAAGGCGATGCGCGGTACGTCGGGGAACATTTCCGCCAACTGGCCCAGTTGCAGGTATTCCGGGCGGAAATCATGGCCCCATTGCGACACGCAGTGCGCCTCGTCGATGGCGAACAGGGCAATGTTCAAGCCCTGCAGAAATGACAGCATGCGCGGCTGCACCAGACGCTCGGGTGCCAGATACAGCATCTTCACTTCGCCGCGCTTGATCCGCGCCGCCAGATCGCGCTGCTGTTCGGCGCTCAAGGTGGAGTTGAGCGCGGCGGCAGCCACGCCCAGCTCTTCGAGCGTGGCGACCTGATCGTCCATCAAGGCGATCAACGGCGACACCACCACCGCCAGGCCGTCGCGCAGCAGCGCCGGGACCTGGAAGCACAGGGACTTGCCGCCACCGGTAGGCATCAGCACCAGCGCATCACCGCCGCTGGCCACGCGCTCAATGATTGCACCCTGACGGCCACGGAAACTGTCGTAGCCGAAGATGTCCTTGAGGACGCGTTGAGCCTGTTCGAGCATAAAAACTCCAGAAATCTACCGAAACATCCCTGCTCAGGCTGGTTCAGGACAGCCACAGCTGCTTAAACAAAACGTAAGAGCGCATTGCCAGACCACCGCAATACGAGCAGGGAGCGCAAAACGCGGCAGTATACCCGAGGCCTCCCCGACGAGGGGTGCCGCTGAGAAGACTCATTCCTGCACCTCCCCCTGTAGGAGCTGCCGAAGGCTGCGATCTTTTGATTTTGTTTTTCAAGATCAAGGTCAAAAGATCGCAGCCTTCGGCAGCTCCTACAGGGATCCTCGGTGGATCTGCAGGCCGTGGCGGGGCAAATCTGCCATGCGGCTGGCTTGAGCGCGCAAGAAGGCCTAGAATTCCCGCATTGTTTATTCCCCCAAGGTAGCCCCGTAATGTCCTTCGCTGAGCAACTAACCCGCCTGCAAGTCTTTCTCGACGCCGACGAGCTGCACGAAGAGGCGCTGGATTACGTGGCCGCCCACGGTTACCTGACCGCCCTGTCGATCTGTGCAGAAGACGTACCCGAGCGTGAATGGATCGACGCCCTGTTCGCCGAAGAGCCGCATTACAGCAGCGAGGCCCAGCGCGAAGAGATCGAAGCCACCCTGATCGGCCTCAAGGCGCACATCGCCCGTCAACTGGCGTCCGACGAAGAATTCGAACTGCCGTGCGATCTGGACCTGGGCGACGAGCCGGACGACTCCGAGCTGCGCGGCTGGTGCATCGGCTTCATGGAAGGCGTGTTCCTGCGCGAAGCCGCCTGGTTCGAGACCGCCGAAGAAGAAGTCAGCGAAATGCTCCTGCCGATCATGGTCGGTTCGGGCCTGTTCGACGAGCAGCCAGAGTTCGAAGACATCGCCAAGGACGCCAACCTGATGGACGACATGATCGTGCAGATCCCGGAAGCCCTGACCGCGCTGTACCTGCTGTGCCAGGCCCCGGACGAAAAACCGGCGATCCTCAAGCCACGTCACCACTAAGACACAGCCTATGGACAACCCCATAGGCAACCGCCCCCTGATGTTGCGCTACTTGCTGCTGGCCGTCGGCTGGTTCAGCGTGGCATTGGGGGTGATCGGGATTTTCCTGCCTGTTCTGCCCACCACCCCTTTCCTGCTGCTCGCCGCAGCCTGCTTCGCGCGCAGCTCTCCGCGTTTCTATCACTGGCTGGTCGAGCATCCCCGGCTCGGGCCATGGATCCGCGACTACCTCGACGG
Source organism: Pseudomonas sp. B21-051 (assembly GCF_024748795.1). NCBI lineage: Bacteria > Pseudomonadati > Pseudomonadota > Gammaproteobacteria > Pseudomonadales > Pseudomonadaceae > Pseudomonas > Pseudomonas sp. B21-051. The sequence continues at coordinate 1,612,538 of NZ_CP087166.1, read as the reverse complement.
CAACGGCATACCGCTCAAGGGCAAGGTCTACGCGATCGGATTGATGTGGGCGAGCATTCTGTTCTCCTGTTACCTGGTGCCACTGCCGTGGGCACGGGGATTCATGTTGACCAGTGCGGTGTTGGTGACGGTTTATATCTTGCGGCAGAAGACGTTGCGCAAATCCTGAGTTCTTCAAGGACTGTGGCCGTTGGCTTCGCCGAACGAACACGTCCTGATGTTGATTGATCGACCGCGACCGCTAGCAGGCTGGCTCCCACAATTTGACTGAGTGCATTCAGTTGAGGATTACCTCTGTAGGAGCTGTCGAGTGCAACGAGGCTGCGACCTTTTGATCTTGATGGAAGCCGAGAAGAGCAACGGCAAAAGATCGCAGCCTGCGGCAGCTCCTACAGGGGATTGGGTGCATTCCGTTCGAGGCAGGTGAGCATTGCCCCCCCTTGATTCGACTTGCTCGCGAAGGCTGACTCACAGGCAACACATTCCGTCAGGCAGAAAAAACCCGCCGTTCCGATTTACCGGAGCGGCGGGTTTTGTCGTTTCAGGCCTTGATCACACCGTGTCCACCTTCAGTGAATGATCATTGAGCATCCCGCTGATGATCGTCGCCGTGTCGTGCCCGCCGGCCACCACCCCTCCCGCTCCCGGGGTCACGCCGTAGTGGCTGGCGAGGTTGACGCCGGCCAGGTCGATGGTCTGGTTCGGCGTGGCGCCGGCCAGGGCGCTGACGTCGATGCTGGTGAGCACCGAGGCGCCGCTGCCGGTGACGGTGAAGTGCAGGTAATCGTCGAGCGACGCCGTGGTGCCGTTTTCACCTTGCAGCAGTTGCGACAGGTCGAGCTTGTCGGTGCCGGGGGTGAAGTCGGTGATGGTGTCGTGGCCACTGTTGCCCTTGAGGTACTGGAAGGTGTCCGCGCCGGCCCCGCCAGTCAGGGTGTTGTTGCCCATGCCGCCGATCAGCAGGTCATCTCCACCGCCACCGTTGAGGGTGTCGTTACCCAGGCCGCCGTTGATCACGTTGTTATTGTTGTCGCCAGTCAGGGTGTCGTTGAAGTTCGAGCCGACCAGATTCTCGATATTACTGATCGTGTCGGTGCCGGCGCCGAGGGTGTTTTGCGCACCGAGCAGACCGAGGTTGACCGTGACCCCGGCGGTGGCATGGGCATAGCTGAGCGTGTCGATGCCGGTGCCGCCGTCGAGAATGTCGTTGCCCGGGCCGCTGTAGAGCAAGTCGTTGCCCGGGCCGCCGTGCATCTCGTTATTGCCGGACCCGGCGGTCAGTACGTCGTTGCCGTCGCCGCCATTGAGGATGTTGTTGCCGGTGCCCGCCACCAGAATGTCATCCCCGGCAGTGCCGGTGAGGGTGTGGCCATCCTGATAGGTGATGCTGACGTTGGCCGTGTCGCTGCCGCCATGGTTGTCATTGGCGGTGTAGGTGCCGTGGAAATCCGGCGTCACGTCGTGGGCGCCGGCGTAGTTGACCGTCATGGTCAGTTGATAGTTTTCCGCTGCCGTCGGATTGCTGCCGCTGGTGTTGCTGATGTTGGTCACGTGGATCTGGTAGGTGCCATCGGCACCGGCAGTGATGGTGCCGCCGTCGGCGATGCTGACGAACGCGCCGCCGTTGACCGAGTACTCCATCGTGACATGGCCGGCCGCGAGGTTGTGATCCAGGTTCAGCGTTTCGCCCTGTTTCAGTTTGACGGTGATCAGGTCTTCATCGTTGGCATTGGCGTTGGTTACCGCACCGAGGTAACCGCTGACCACCAGCACGGCGGTCATCGCGGCGGTGTTGGCGGCGAACGCGTTGCGCACGTCGGCCAGGGCCTGGTTGGCGGCGGTGTTGCCGGTGCCGGCGAAGTTGATCGCACCGGTACCGGTGAAGTCCGCACCCTTGGCCACCCAACCGGTGTTGAAGCTGGTCGGCGAAGCGTTGAGCGTGTCACCGTCCGGATCGGTGTCGTTGGCCAGCAACAGTTCGCCCGGCACGGTGATGTTGCTCGACAGCACGTTGGTGATGACGTGGTCGTCCGTCGCCACCGGTGGCGAGTTGGGGATGACTTTCACGGTCAGCGTCGAGCTGGCGAGGTCGCCGTCGTTGTCGCTGAGGGTGAAGCCGATATTCTCGGTGATCACCGTGGTTGTGGTTTTTTGCGAGGTGTAGCTGTAGTCACCGGTGTCGAGGTTGATCACCAGCGTGCCGCTGTTGTTGGTGGCGATGCTGATCGTGTTGTTCACGGTGTTGAACGTGCCGTGGTTGGTGCCGCCGGATGCAGTCAACGAACCCTGGCCGCTGTTGGCGCGCGGGTCATAGGTGTAGGTGGTGCCGTCGACCACGATGGATTTGATGAAGCCGCCATCGGCGCCGAAGGTACCGCCCTCGCCCAGCAGCGAACCGGTGACCGGGGCGCCTTCAACGGTGCCCGACAGCACCGAGTTGAGCTGATTGAGATCGGTGACCACCACCGCGTTGGTGTTGGTGTGGCTGATGCCGTCATAGGCCAGCGGATCGAGGTTGGCGTTGCTCACGCCGCTGCCCAGACCGATGGCGTAGTTCTTGATGTTATTGGCATCGAGGAAGTTTTTCAGCGCTGCCTCATCAGCGGCATTGATGTCGCCTTCGTTGGGCTTGCCGTCGGAGAAGAAGTAGCCGACGTTCTGCGCCCCGGTGAGTTTGCCCGAGGTGTTGAACGCGGTCTGCATCACCGCCACGGCAGCGTCGTAGTTGGTACCGCCACCGGCGGTGAGGCCGGCGAGTATGGACTTGGCCGTCGCGACATCCACCCACACCGAAGTCCGGTCAGTGGCATTACTGCTGAAGGTGACGAGCTGCACCTTCACATCACCGAGGTCATCGTATTTATCGAGCAAGGCACTGATGGCCTGCTTGGCCAGCGCCAGCCGTGACAGCCCCGGCACACCGGAGGCGTCGGCCATACTGCCGGAGATGTCGAGGACGATCAGCAGGTTGGAATCGATCTCCACCGCCGCCACCGAGCGATCCGACGGCACGGCTTTGGGCACGTCGTCGACGATATTGACCACGATCGTGCTGGTGGTGCTGTTGCCCAGTGCATCGGTAGCTTTGTAGGTGAAGCTTTCGCTCAGGGTATTGGCGCCGTCGTTGGCGTTCGGCGTGGTTTTCGGCGCCGAGGTCAGGGTGTAAGTGTAGGTGCCGTCGGCGTTGAGCTGGATCTGCCCGTAGGTGCCGGCAGCGCTGCCGACCAGGGTGTAGGTGAGCGCCCCGCTGCCACCGGTGACCGCGCCGACCAGGGTGCCGGTGGCGGTTTCGCCGGTGTTGCTCGGATCGCTGCCGGTGACCGTGCCGGGGGCCAGGTCCTGGCCGTCCTTGGTCAGGTCGAGGGCTTTTTCGTAGACCGTCACGTCCTGATCGACCGAGGCCACCAGTTTGCTGTCGGCGACATTGATGGTGATGGTAGTGGTGCTTTCGTCGCCGTCACCGTCGCGGATGGTGTAGGTGAAGGTGTCGGTGGCGCCCGGCGGGCTCACCGAGTTCGGGTTGCTGTGGTAGATGGCGTTGCCTGCCGCGTCGAGGGTCAGGTAGCCGTAGGTGCCGTTGATGTTGCTGTTGAGGCCGCCGATGGCCGAAGTCGCGGTATTGCTGCCAGCACGCACGCCGACCACTGCCCCGCCCGCCGCTGCGCCATCGGCACCGGTGACGTCATTGCCGAGCACGCTGAGGTTGACCGTACCGCCCTCCGCCACCGAGCCGGTGTCGGCCCTGGCGGTCGGCAGGTCATCGATGATGTTGACGTTGATCTGGCCGCTGGCGGTGCTGCCATCGGTGTCAGTCGCCACCACGTTGAAGTTTTCGGTGAGGCTGTTGGCGCCGTTACCGGTCGGGTGGTTTTCGTTGTCCACCAGCGTGTAGCTGTAGCTGACCACGCCGGTCGCCGGGTTGTAACCGGTGACGGTGAACGTGCTGCCCAGCGGCGACACCACCGATTGCGGGAAGCCTGCGGCGACCCCGTTGGTCACGACGGCAATACCACCGACGGTGAGGGTTTGCAGGCCATCCAGGGCAGTGACGGTGAAGGTACCGCTCTGGGTCAGCGCCGGAGTATCGGGGCTGGTGCCGTCACTGAGGTTTTTTTCGTAGACGCTGAGTTCGCCGCCATTGACGTCAAGGCCGTTGAGCACCACCGGATCGTCGTTGTTGTGGATGTTCAGCACCAGGTTGGCGGTGCTGGTATCGCCGTCGGCATCGGTGAGCGTGTAGGTGAATGTCTCGGTACCGTTTCCACCACCGTGCAGCGCCTTGAAATCGGCATCAGCCGGGTTGAGCGTGTAGGTGTAAGTGCCGTTGGCATTGAGCACCAGCGTGCCGTAAGTCCCGGTGAAGGTACCGGCGGTGATCGGCCCGGCATTCGGTCCGGTGGTGACCACGTCCGCGCCTTGCACGTCGTTAGTCAGCACGTTGCCGGTCAGGGTCAACTGGGTTTCCGAGGCGCTGGTGGCGTTACTGTCGTTCATCGCCTTGGGCACGTCATCGACGATGCTGACGACGATGGTGCTGGTGACCACATTGCCCAGCGAATCGGTGGCCTGATAGGTGAAGGTTTCAGTCAGGGTATTGGCCCCGTCGTCGGCATGCGGTGTGGTGGTCGCGGGCGAGGTCAGGGTGTAGGTGTAAGTGCCGTTGGGGTTGAGCACGATCTGCCCGAAGTTGCCGGTGGCACTGCCGACCAGCGCATAGCTGATGGCGCCGACCGCACCGGTGACCGAACCGACCAGTGTGCCGGAGGCGGTTTCGCCAGTGTTGGTCGGATCGCTGCCGATGACCGTACCCGGGGCCAGATCGGCGCCGTCCTTGGTCAGGTCGAGGGCTTTTTCGTAGACGGTGACGTCGGTGTCGCTGGTCGCATACAGCTTGCTGTTGGCGACATCGATGGTGATGGTGGTGGTGCTTTCATCGCCATCGGAATCGCGCACGGTGTAGGTGAACACATCCACCGCACCGGGGCCGTTCACGGCATTGGGGTTGCTGTGATAGACCGCGTTGCCGTTGGTGTCCAGCGTCAGGTAACCGTAAGTGCCATTGATGTTGCTGTTGAGGCCGCCGATGGCCGAGGTCGAGGTGTCGGAGCCGGCGCGCACACCGACCACCGCGCCAGTCACCGCCGGGCCGTCGGCGCCGCCGATGTCATTGTCGAGCACATTGCCGCTGACGGTGCCGCCCTCCGCCACCGACGCCGCATCTGGATGAGCACTGGGCAGGTCATCGATGATGTTGACATTGATCTGGCCGCTGGCGGTGCTGCCGTCAGTGTCAGTCGCCACCACGTTGAAGTTCTCGGTGATGCTGTTGGCGCCGTTGCCGTTCGGATGGGTTTCGTTATCGACCAGTGTGTAGCTGTAGCTGACCACGCCAGTCGCCGGGTTGTAGCCGGTGATGGTCAGCGTGCTGCCCAGCGGCGTGACGATCGATTGCGGGAAACCCGCGGCCACACCACCGGTGACGACGTTGATGCCGCCCACGGTCAGGGTTTGCAAACCGTCGAGCGCGGTCACGGTGAAGGTGCCGCTCTGAGTCAGCGCCGACGTATCGGGACTGGTGCCGTCGCTGAGATTTTTTTCGTAGACCGTGAGTTCGCCACCATTCACGTCGAGACCGTTGAGGGTCACCGGATCGTCGTTATTGTGGATCTGCAGGACGAGGTTGGCGGTGCTCGTATCGCCGTCCGAGTCAGTGATGGTATAGGTGAAATTTTCCGTGCCATTGCCGCCGCCGTGCAGGTTTTTGAAGTCGGCGTCGTTGGTGTTCAGCGTGTAGGTATAGGTGCCGTCGGTGTGCAGTTCCAGCGTGCCATAGGTGCCAGTGAAAGTACCGGCGGTGACCGGGCCGGTGGGCACGCGGTCGGCGCCTTGCACATCGTTGGTCAGGACGTTGCCGGTCAGGGTCAACTGGCTTTCCGACGCAGTATTGGCGTTGCTGTCGTTCAGCGCTTTTGGCAGGTCGTCGATGATGTTGACGTCGAGGGTGGCGTTGGCGGTGGTGCCGTTGTCGTCCACCACGGTGACGGCGAACTGTTCAGGCAGATTGTTGGCGCCGTTGGCGGTTGGGTGTGCTTCGTTGTCAACCAGGGTGTAGCTGTAGCTGACGACACCGGTGGTGGCGTTGAAACCGGTGATGGTCAGCGTACTGCCGAGCGGTGTGGTCACCGATTGCGGGAAGCCTGCGGCTACACCGTTGGTGACCACGGCGATGCCACCGACGGTCAGGGTCGTCACGCCGTCCAGCGCAGTGATGGTGAACGTGCCGCTTTGGGTCAACGCAGTGGAATCCGGTGCGCTGCCGTCAGTGAGATTTTTCTCGTAGACGGTGAGTTCACCGCCATTGACGTCGAGCCCGTTGATGATCACGGGATCGTCGTTGTTGTGGATCTGCAGGACGAGGTTGGCGGTGCTGGTATCGCCGTCCGAATCGGTGATGGTGTAGGTGAAGGTTTCGGTGCCATTGCCGCCACCGTGCAGGTTTTTGAAGTCGGCGTCGGTGGTGTTCAGCGTGTAGGTGTAGGTGCCGTCGGTGTGCAGTTCCAGGGTGCCGTAGGTGCCGGTGAAAGTCCCGGCAGTCACTGGGCCGGTCGGTACGCGGTCGGCGCCTTGCACGTCGTTGGTCAGCACATTGCCGGTGAGGGTCAGATTGGTCTCTGACGCGGTATTGGCGTTGCTGTCGTTCGCGGCTTTTGGCAGGTCATCGATGATGTTCACATCGAGGGTCGCGTTGGCGGTGGTGCCGTTGTCGTCCACTACCGTTACGGCGAATTGCTCGGGCAGGTTGTTTGCGCCGTTGGCGGTGGGGTGGGCGTCGTTGTGATCCAGCGTGTAGCTGTAACTCACAACACCGGTGGCCGCGTTGAAACCGGTGATGGTCAGCGTGCTGCCGAGCGGTGTAGTGACCGATTGCGGGAAGCCCGCGGCCACGCCATTGGTGACCACGGCTATGCCGCCGACGGTCAGTGTGGTGACGCCGTCCAGAGCGGTGATGGTGAAGGTGCCGCTTTGGGTCAGTGCATTAGCGTCCGGCGCGCTGCCGGTGCCGAGGTTTTTTTCGTAAACCGTCAGCTCGCCGCCGTTCACATCCAGGCCACTGATGACCACCGGATCGTCGTTGTTGTGGATCTGCAAAACGAGGTTGGCGGTGCTGGCATCGCCGTCGGAATCGGTGATGGTGTAAGTGAAAGTCTCGGTGCCGTTGCCGCCGCCGTGCAGGTTTTTGAAGTCGGCGTCGGTGGGGTTGAGCGTGTAGGTGTAGGTGCCGTCGGTGTGCAGTTCCAGAGTGCCGTAGGTGCCGGTGAAAGTACCGGCAGTCACTGGGCCGGTGGGTACGCGGTCGGCGCCTTGCACGTCGTTGGTCAGGACGTTGCCGGTGAGAGTCAGATTGGTTTCCGACGCGGTGTTGGCGTTGCTGTCGTTCACCGCTTTAGGCAGGTCGTCGACCACATTGACGTCGAGGGTCGCATTAGCGGTGGTGCCGTTGTCGTCCACCACGGTGACAGCAAATTGCTCAGGCAAGGTATTGGCACCGTTGCCGGTCGGATGCGCATCGTTGTGATCGAGGGTGTAGCTGTAACTCACCACCCCGGTGGTCGCATTGAAACCAGTGATGGTCAGCGTGCTGCCCAGCGGTGTAGTCACCGATTGCGGGAAGCCTGCGGCTACGCCGTTGGTGACCACGGCAATGCCGCCGACGGTCAGCGTGGTGACGCCATCCAGTGCGGTGATGGTGAACGTGCCGCTCTGGGTCAGCGCACTGGAATCCGGCTCGCTGCCGCTGCTGAGGTTTTTTTCATAAACCGTCAGCTCGCCGCCGTTTACGTCCAGGCCGCTGATGACCACCGGATCGTCGTTGTTGTGAATCTGCAAAACCAGATTCGCGGTACTGGTATCGCCGTCCGAATCGGTGAGGGTGTAGGTGAAAGTCTCGGTGCCATTGCCGCCACCGTGCAGCGCTTTGAAGTCTGCGTCGCTGGTGTTGAGGGTGTAGGTGTATGTGCCATTGGCATTCAACACTAGCGTGCCGAAAGTACCGGTGAAAGTGCCGGCAGTGACGGGCCCGGTGGGCACACGGTCGGCACCTTGCACGTCGTTGGTAAGGACGTTGCCGGTGAGGGTTAGCAGGGTTTCCGAGGCGGTGTTGGCGTTGCTGTCATTCGCCGCTTTGGGCACGTCATCAATGATGTTGACGTCGAGCGAGCCGGTGGCGCTGTCGCCATTGCTATCGCCTGCGGTCACGGTGAAATGTTCGCTGAGGCTGTTGGCGCCGTCACCGGCCGGATGGGCGTCGTTGCCGTTGAGGGTGTAGCTGTAGCTGACCACGCCGGTGCTGGCGTTATACCCGGTGATGGTCAGGGTATTGCCCAGTTGTGTGGTGATCGACTGCGGGAAACCGGCCGCCACACCACCGCTGATCACGTTGATACCGCCGATGTTCAGGCTGCTCAGACCGTCCGGCGCCGACACCGTGAAGCTGCCGCTCTGGGTCAGCGCGACGGGGTTGGCCGAGGAGCCGGCAGGCAGGTTGGCTTCATTGAGGGTCAGCTCACCGCCAGGCACGGCGAGGCCACTGAGGGTTACCAGGTTGTTGACCGGCGGCGGCACGATCGGCGTGTTGTCGCCATTGTCGATGACTGCGTTATGCCGCTCTTCGGGAAACTCGGGAATGCCATTGAAACCGGCGGTCGGGAAGCCAATCACCGGATCCACGCGCCCACCGACTTCCGTCAGCAGGACAAAACTGTGGCCGCCACCCAACTCACCTGGCGCGCCGCCCGGTGCATTCGGGCCGGCCGCGGTGGCCTCTGCCGCTTTGGTCGGGTCTTCGCCGGCGGCGATGGCTTTCTGAATCTGCTCGACATCGGTCAGTTGCGCTTCGCTCGGCGTCAGCGCTTCAGGGGAATCAATGTGCACCGCCTGATTGGCCAGCAGCTGCCCGGACATGGTCATGCTGCTGTCGCGGCCCAGGGTCAACTCGTGGCCATTTTGCAGATGAATGGCGACGGCACCTTCTGCGCCGGTGATCACTTGATCGCCGGCAAACAAGCGGTCGCCCTCGACCAGGGCGCGGCGAGTGCCGTCGGTGCCCTGCGCAAAAACCTGACCAATGACTTTAGTGACGATCCCGATGAGCGTTGCCATGTGAAATTCCTCCGCTGCCGACCACCGTCGGCACTGGTTCGCGAAGCAGCCCATGGCTCAATCGGGTTGTCGGGGCGACGCTCGCACCTCGACAGTTCGTTTCGCAGGTTGGGCAAACGAGGAAACTTCAGTGCTTTCAAACACTTCGGACTCCTGATCGATGCAGCAAACCCACTAGCGCTACGTAACGGTGGTGAATCACCCGAGTGACAAAAATCTGTCGCTCATCTGCCGCTACGCGTCCCTCCCCTTCAGCAGTACTTCGCCGTATGTCGCAAAGTGAATGGAACTTTCCTCAAGCCTTTTTGTGCTCCCTAAAGCGCATGAAACAAAGGCTTTCGCCCTGAACAATGTGCCGGTTTTCGCCAAGCGCATAAGTTTTTTTCGGCATAAGCCTTATGAAAATTTTTTCTTAGCTACGCTTCAGGATGTTCTTAGCTCTGTTGTTACAAGAGTGAAACGCTTACACCTCAAAATATCGTCAAATATTTGGCGACAGTAACGCACCATCAGGATCAGGGAGATGCACCCCATGCGCGTACTAACCCCCCTCTGCAGCGCGGTTTTGCTGGCCATGGCTTGCACTTCCCAAGCCCAGGCCATGAATCTGACCGAAGCCATTCAAAGCACCATCGCCACCCACCCGGACCTCGCCTCGCGCGTGGACGCCAAACTGTCGGCCGATGAACAGGTGAAAGTCGCCAAGGGTGGCTTCTATCCGTCCGTCGATTTGAATGCCGCTTACGGGCGCGGTTACAGCGACAACACCAATACCCGGGCTTTCGGTAATCACCACACCGAAATCCTCAATTACACCCAGTCCGAGCTACGGCTGCGGCAAATGATCTTCGACGGCTTCAACACCGCCAACGAGGTCGAGCGCACCAAGGGCGTGTCCAACTCGCGCGCCTATTACGCGCAAGGCACCGCTCAGGATCTGGCGCTGCGCACCATCGAGGTCTACCTCGAAGTGCTCAAGCGCCGTGAACTGGTGACGCTGGCCAGGAACAACCTGCAAGCGCACTTGCGCGTCAACGATCAGATCGGCCTGCGCACCCAGCGCGGCATCGGCAGCACCGCCGACTCCGATCAGTCGGTCGCCCGTAAGGCGCTGGCGCAGAACAACCTCGACACCGCTGAAGTCGATCTGGCCGACGCCGAATCGAACTTCTACGCCGTGGTCGGGCGCATGCCCGATGAACTGGAAGCGCCACCGTCGACTCGCGGCGAAATCCCCACCAGCCTGCCGGAAGCCCAGCAGAGCATGGTCGAGAACAACCCTTACCTGAAATCTGCGCAGGCGGACGTGCAGTCGGCCGAGAGCCAGTACGAAGTCGCCAAGTCGCCGTTCTACCCGCGTTTCGACGCCGAGGCGGCGGTGGGTGCGAACAACAACGTACAGGGGGATGAAGGCCACGATAACGAATGGCGCGTCGGCGTGATCATGAATTACAACCTGTTCCGTGGTGGCAGCGACAAGGCTCGTCTGGCCTCCGATGCGCACCAGATCAATCAGGCGATGGACATCCGCAACAACGCCCTGCGCCAGTTGAACGAGAACATCCACCTGGCATGGAACGCCATGGTCAACGCGAACAAGCAGACCCCGACCGCCCGCGAATACGCCGAGACCACCAAGCGTGTGCGCGCGGCGTATCAGGATCAGTTCGGCCTCGGCCAACGCACCCTTCTCGACTTGCTCGACAGTGAAAACGAGCTCTACAACGCCAACCGCCGCTACACCGAAATCCGCTACACCGAGGAATATTCGATGTACCGCGTGCTGGCGAACATGGGCCAGTTGCTGAGCAAGCAACGGGTGGTGCTGCCGGCCGATGCGATCGCCGCAACCGAGGTGAAAAATGAAGCGCGCCTGCCCGAGCTGAAATGAGGTAACCCCTGTAGGAGCTGCCGAAGGCTGCGATCTTTTGATCTTGATCTGCAAAAGCAAAATCAAAAGATCGCAGCCTTCGGCAGCTCCTACAGGGGAGATGTGTCGATAGTCGAGTCCGTTCAACAGGGGCGATCAATATGACCAGCATGGCCGAAGGCGGACACTCCGGGAACGATCCGCGGCTGAGCTTCGATGACCCGTTGCTCGACGGTCTGTTGATCCTCTGCAAGCTCCACGGCGCGACGGTCAGTCGCGCCAGCCTGAGTGCCGGGCTGCCCCTGAACAAGCAACGCCTGAGCCTGGACCTGCTGCCCCGCGCCGCAGCCCGGGCCGGTTTGCAGGCGCGTTTGTTACGGCGTGAACTGAAAGACATCTCACCGCTGAATCTGCCGATCCTGTTGCTGCTCAAGGACGGCCGTACCGCCGTGCTGCGACGGTTCGCCGATGACGGCAAGGCGCTGATCCTGCCCAGCGAAGCCGATGGCGGCGAGCAATGGGTCGAGCGCGAAGAACTCGCCGAACACTACAGCGGTCAGGCCTTGTTCGCCCGTCCGCGCCACGAACTCGAAGACTTGCGTTCACCGCTGGTGCCGCGGGTCCACGCCTGGTTTCGCGACACCCTCAAGCTGTCGAAATGGCTGTACAGCGACGCGATCCTCGCCAGTTTTCTGATCAACCTTTTAGGCCTGATGGTGCCGCTGTTCGTCATGCAGACCTACGACCGCGTGGTGCCGAATCAGGCCACTTCGACCCTGTGGGTGTTGGCGATCGGCCTGCTGATCGGCACCGGTTTCGAACTGGTGCTGCGGGTGGTGCGCGCGCATCTGCTCGATACCGCCGGCAAGAAAACCGATGTGATCCTTTCCGCGACTTTGTTCGAGCGCATCACCGGCATGGCGATGAAGGCGCGGCCGGCGACCATCGGCGGTTTTGCCCAGAGCATTCATGACTTTCAGGGCCTGCGCGAATTCCTCACGGCGGTGACCCTGACCAGCCTGATCGACCTGCCGTTCGTGGTGTTGATGCTGGTGGTGATCGGCCTGCTCGGCGGCTGGCTGGTGGTGATTCCGCTGCTGGCGTTTCCGCTCACGATCATTTTTGCCCTGGCGATTCAGGTGCGCCTGCGCGACACCGTGCAGAAAAGCCTGAGCCTCGGTGCCGAACGGCAGGCGCTGCTGATCGAAACCCTCGGCGGCCTGGAAACCCTGAAGGCCTGCAGCGCCGAAAGCGAGCGCCAGCACAAATGGGAAAGCACCCACGGCGCCCTCACCCGCCTCGACAGCCATGCGCGCAACCTCTCGGCGCTGGCAACCAACGGCACGCTGTTCATTCAGCAGTTTTCCGGGATGGCGACGATTGTCGCCGGGGTCTACAGCATCATCGCCGGCAACCTCAGCGTCGGTGCGCTGGTGGCCAGCTACATGCTCGGCAGCCGGGTGCTCGCGCCGCTGGGGCAGATCGCCGGACTGATCACGCGCTACCAGCAAGCGCAACTGACCATGAAAAGCACCGACGCGCTGATGGGCCTGCCACAGGAGCGCGATGGCAAGCAGCGGCCGCTGGAACGCACGCAATTGCAAGGTGCGCTGGACGTCAGCGGCGTGACCTTTCACTACAACGGCCAGAATGCGCCGGCGCTGAGCAACATCAGCTTCAGCATGAAACCCGGCGAGCGGATCGGCATCATTGGCCGCAGCGGTTCCGGCAAAAGCACCCTGGCGCGGCTGGTGATGGGTTTCTATGAGCCCGAAGAAGGCCAGTTGCTGCTTGACGGTCTCGACCTGCGGCAGCTGGATGTCGCCGACCTGCGCCAGCAGATCGGTTATGTCGCCCACGACCTGCCGCTTTTGGCCGGCAGCCTGCGCGACAACCTGACCCTCGGCGCCCGCTACATCAGCGATTCGCGCATGCTCGAAGTCGCCGAACTGACCGGCGTCACCGAGCTGGCGCGCCAGCATCCGCAAGGTTTCGACCGGCCGGTGGGCGAGCGCGGACAGTTGCTCTCCGGTGGCCAACGCCAGGCCGTGCTGCTGGCCCGGGCCTTGCTGCTCGACCCACCGATCATGCTGCTCGATGAACCCACCAGCGCCATGGACAACAGCAGCGAAGACCTGCTGCGCCAGAAGCTCCACGGCTGGGTGCAAGGCAAGACCCTGCTGCTGGTCACCCACCGCACCTCGATGTTGAGTCTGGTGGACCGGCTGCTGGTACTGGACAACGGCCGGGTCGTCGCCGACGGCCCGAAAGAAGCGGTCATCGATGCACTGCGCAAGGGCCGCGTCGGCTCGGCGGCGGTCTAGTCGATGCAACATAAACCTGCGGCCACCTACTGTCTGTGGCGAGGGAGCTTGCTCCCGCTGGGTTGCGAAGCAGCCCCAAAGATCTTGTGGGCGCTGCGCACCCAAGCGGGAGCAAGCTCCCTCGCCACAAGGATTGTGTTGACCTGTTTCTCTTGAGTGAGGGGTATCGCCCCATGGCTGCATCTTCAGATAGCAAATCACGCGGCTACTTCGACAGTTTCGGCAAAAGCGCCGAAGCCGAGTTCATGCCGGAAACCGCCGGCGCTTCGTTGCAGGATTCGCCGCGCTGGTCGCGGATCACCGTGTGGCTGGCGGCAGCGTTGCTGATCAGTGCGCTGGTCTGGGCCAAGTTCGCCGTACTTGAAGAAGTGACCATGGGCGAAGGCAAGGCAATTCCGTCGAGCAAGGTTCAGGTGATCCAGAACCTGGAGGGCGGGATCGTCACTGAGATTTTTGTCCGTGAAGGGCAAATGGTGAACAAGGGCGACAAATTGCTGCGCCTGGATGACACGCGGTTTCTGTCGAACAAGGGTGAGAGCGAGGCCGACCGTTACGCCCTGACCGCGCAAGTCGAACGCCTTTCCGCCGAAGCCGAGGGCCGTCCGTTCAAGCTGTCTGACGAGGTGATCGCCAAGGCGCCACAGGTCGCCGAAGACGAACGGGCACTCTACGACCAGCGCCAACGGCGTCTGGCCAGCGAGCAACGCACCCTCACCGAACAGCTGCGGCAGAAGACTCAGGAGCTGGCGGAATTCCGCTCCAAACAAGGCCAGTACAGCTCCAGCCTGGCGCTGCTGCAGCAAGAGATGAACATGTCGGCGCCACTGGTCGGCACGGGTGCGGTGTCGCCGGTGGAGATCCTGCGGCTGAAACGCAGCGCGGTGGAAATTCGCGGTTCACTGAACGCAACAACCCTCGCCATCCCAAGGGCGGAATCGGCAATCAACGAGATCAAGAGCAAGATCGACGAGTCGGAACAGACCTTCCGTTCCGACGCCGCCAAGGACCTCAATCAGAAACGCACCGACCTGTCGAAAATCACCGCGTCGAGCATCGCCATCGACGACCGCGTCAGCCGCACCACCGTGACCTCACCGGTGCACGGGGTGATCAAGCAACTCAAGGTCAACACCATCGGCGGCGTGGTGCAGCCGGGCAGCGACATGGTGGAAATCGTGCCGCTGGAAGACAACCTGCTGATCGAAGCCAAGGTCCGTCCGCAAGACGTCGCGTTCCTGCATCCGGGCCAGAAAGCCATGGTCAAGTTCAGTGCCTACGACTACACGATCTACGGCGGGCTGAGCGCAAAACTGGAGCTGATCGGCGCCGACACCATCACCGATGACAAGGGCAACAGCTTCTACCTGATTCAGGTGCGCACCGATAAAAACCACTTGGGCGGGGATGTGAAACCGCTGCTGATCATCCCGGGGATGGTGGCGACGGTGGACATCATTACCGGGGAGAAAAGTGTGCTGGACTACCTGCTTAAACCGGTGCTCAAGGCCCGGACGGAGGCGATGCGTGAGCGGTAGAAATTGTTGAGGTTTGTGGTGATTGATCTGGCGCCTTCGCGAGCAGGCTCGCTCCCACAGGGAATTTGAGCTGAGCACATAATTTGTGCACACCTGCGATCAAATGTGGGAGCGAGCCTGCTCGCGAAGAGGCCCGTTTCAACAACCATTATTTCGCATGATTGCGCTGGTAGACCTCCTCCCCCATCGCCGCAATCTGCCCCTCGATCAACGCCTCGAACGGCTTGAGCAACGGCGCAAACGTCGTCGGTGCTTCCAGAGTTTCCAGCGCCTGCACAATCGCCTCGATCGTCGACAACGCCCCCGGCCCCGGGGCCTTGCGCAACCGGTAGCGCGACACCCCGCCTGCGGCCAGTGTCACCCGTGGCAACGCCGCCAGCAACGGATTGAGATGGAGCATCTTGCGCGCCTTGCGCCAGGTGCCGTCCGGCACCACCAACAGCAGCGGCTCATCGGATTCGCGGTAAGCCTGCAGCGGCTGCGCATCGTCAGCGGGAAACAGCAACCGCGCCTGATACCCCGACCGGTTCAACAACGCCGGCAAATCCTCGAACACCTCACCCACGATCAGCTCGGTATTGGTCAACCCCAGCGCCGCCAATCGTGCGGTATTGAGCGCGTGATTGACCTCGCTCGGATGCTGCAACAGCAGAACGCGGGTGCGGCTGTCGAGGCTGGGGATCAGCGGGCACAGGCAATGGGTTTGTGGGCGCAGGCAGCGCGGGCACTGGGGTCTGGACATGGTTCTTATGCCTGATTGAGCTGTGCTTTGAGCAAATCACGGAAGGTCTGGATCAACGGTTCGCGGCTGCGACCGCGGCGCATGATCATCGAGAATGGTGCCTGATAACCGAAGGTCGCCGGCAACAACACGCGCAAGTCTCCTTTATCGGCCCAGGCCTGGGCGTAGTGCTCCGGCAGGTAACCGATGTAGGCGCCGGACAGCACCAGAATCAGCTGCGCCTCCATACTTTCCACGGTCGCCGCGCTGTGCTTGAAACCGTGACGCGCCAGCTCTGCCTGACTCCAGTAACCACGGCCGACCATGCGCTGCTGGGTGATGACCTGCTCAGGAATCCGCCGTTCGTTGAATAACGGATGGCGGCTGCTGCAATACAGCCAGTGTTGCTCGCGGTACAGCGGCATGTACACCAGACCGCTCATGCGCGTGGAGAACGCGCCGATGGCCAGATCGAGGCGGTTGTCCTGCACGCCGAGTTGCAGTTCGTAGGGGCTCATCACCGACAGGTGCAAATGCACCGCCGGGTGTTCCTGACTGTAGGCACCGATGGCTTCGGCGAACGGCAAGGCCTTGTCGCTGACGGTGGAGTCGATCACCCCGAGGTTCAGCGTGCCGCGCAATTCGCCCTTGAGCGCCGCGGCGTATTGCTCGAAACCTTCCAGCTCGGCGAGCAGGCGCAGGGTTTCCTGATGGAACAGCTCGCCCTTGCTGGTCAGGCTGAACCCGCCGCGCCCGCGATGGCACAGCACCAGACCGAGCGCGGCTTCGAGCTGGCTCATGTAAGTGCTGATCGCCGAGGTCGACAGGTTGAGTTCCTGCTGCGCGTTCGCAAAACCCTGATGGCGAACCACGCTGACGAAGATGCGCAATAGTTTCAGGTCGGGTAAAGCGTTGGCCATGCGGCTCTCCAAACACCATTGATTTCACCCTGTAGGAGCTGCCGAAGGCTGCGATCTTTTAATCTTTGTTTTCAAGATCAAGATCAAAAGATCGCAGCCTTCGGCAGCTCCTACAGGAGTGTTTCACTTGGCAAGAAGTCTATCCCGGGCCTGACCATTAGTTTAGAAAAATCTGAACTAAGTTTTTGCCCGTAGCGATTCTTCCCCCGCACTACATTTCGCAGAATCGGCCCCACAGCGGCGTCCGAACCTGTGCTCAACGGTGCGCCGACATAAATAAAACAAAGACGATGAGGCCCTACCCGTGGACAAGATTCTTCACCAACCACTGGGCGGCAACGAAATGCCGCGCTTCGGCGGCATCGCCACCATGCTCCGACTCCCCCATGTACCGACCGCTGCCGGCCTGGACGCTGCCTTCGTTGGCGTGCCACTGGACATCGGTACTTCGCTGCGCCCCGGCACCCGCTTCGGGCCGCGCGACATCCGCACCGAATCGGTGATGATCCGCCCGTACAACATGGCCACCGGCGCCGCGCCGTTCGACTCGCTGTCGGTCGCCGACATCGGTGACGTGGCGATCAACACCTTCAACCTGCTCGACGCCGTGCGCATCATCGAAGAAGCCTACGACAACATCCTCGAGCACAACGTGATCCCGATGACCCTGGGTGGCGACCACACCATCACCCTGCCGATCCTGCGGGCGATTCATAAGAAGCACGGCAAGGTCGGTCTGGTGCACATCGATGCCCACGCTGACGTCAACGATCACATGTTCGGCGAGAAGATCGCTCACGGCACGACCTTCCGTCGTGCCGTCGAAGAAGGTCTTCTGGATTGCGACCGCGTGGTGCAGATTGGTCTGCGCGCGCAGGGCTACACCGCTGACGACTTCAACTGGAGCCGCGATCAGGGATTCCGTGTCGTACAAGCCGAAGAGTGCTGGCACAAGTCGCTGGCGCCGCTGATGGCCGAAGTGCGCGAGAAAGTCGGCGGCGGCCCGGTGTACCTGAGCTTTGACATCGACGGTATCGACCCGGCCTGGGCGCCAGGCACCGGCACCCCGGAAATCGGTGGTCTGACGACCATTCAGGCGATTGAAATCGTTCGCGGCTGCCAGGGCCTCGACCTGATCGGCTGCGATCTGGTAGAAGTCTCGCCCGCCTACGACACCACCGGCAACACCTCGCTGCTGGCCGCCAACCTGCTGTACGAAATGCTCTGCGTACTGCCGGGCGTGGTCCACCGCTGAGGGTTCGGCCATGAACGAACGTGATCAGGTGTTGAAAGCGGCTGCCGATCTGGTGTCCGCCTTCGCTCGCAACGATCGCGAAGCTTATTTCGGCGCGTTCAGCGCCGATGCAAGTTTCGTGTTTTACACCCTCGAACAGCCGTTGCTGTCGCGCGATGCCTATCAGGCCTTGTGGGACAGCTGGCGCGCCGAGGACGGCTTTGAAGTGCTGTCGTGCACTTCGAGCAACGCCTTCGTCAGCCTGCAAGGTGACGTGGCGGTGTTTATCCATGACGTGGCCACCGAGCTGCGCATGCAAGGGGAGCAACACTTCAGCCAGGAGCGCGAGACGATTGTTTTCAAGAAACAAGCGTCGAGCCTAGAACAACAAGGCCATTGGCTGGCCTGCCACGAACATTTGTCCGCAATGCCGGAAGGGCTGCCATCCCCTTAGCCAAGACAGGTGACGCTCACGCACGATGAGCGCGCCTTTATGATCGGAGCAGATCATGAATAACAACAACAACGACCAAAGCCTTACGCAAATTGAAACCCACGGGGTCGAGCAGATCCCGGATCACGAACGCACCGCAGGCCCGACGGACTTGTTCCGGATGATCTTCGGCGGTTCCAATACCTTTGCCACCGCCGTGCTCGGCAGTTTCCCGGTGCTGTTCGGTCTGTCGTTTCAGGCCGGTGTCTGGGCGATCGTGCTGGGCGTGCTGCTCGGCTCGCTGATCCTCGCACCAATGGGCCTTTTCGGCCCGCTCAACGGCACCAACAATGCCGTGTCCTCCGGGGCGCACTTCGGCGTGCACGGGCGGATCGTCGGTTCGTTCCTGTCACTGTTGACCGCCATCGCGTTTTTCTCGCTCTCGGTGTGGAGTTCGGGGGATGCGTTGATCGGCGGAGCGAAACGCCTGATCGGTCTGCCGGAAACCGACTTGACCCTGGGCCTGGCCTACGGCTTGTTCGCGATTCTGGTGCTGACCGTGTGCATCTACGGCTTCCGCTTTCTGCTGTGGGTGAACAAGATCGCGGTGTGGAGCGCCAGCCTGTTGTTTCTGCTGGGCATCTTCGCCTTCGCCGGTCCTTTCGATGTCAACTACGCCGGCACGGTGAACCTCGGTCAACCGGGTTTCTGGGCCGCATTCATCGGCGCGGCGCTGGTGGCGATGAGCAACCCGATTTCCTTCGGTGCGTTCCTCGGCGACTGGTCGCGCTACATCCCCCGTGACACCTCCAAGCAGCGCATCATGGCCGCTGTGGTGCTGTCGCAGATCGCCACGTTCATCCCGTTCCTGTTCGGCTTGAGCACCGCGACGATCGTCGCGATCAAGGCGCCGGACTACATCGCGGCAAACAACTATGTGGGCGGCCTGCTGGCGGTATCGCCGAGCTGGTTCTTCCTGCCGGTGTGCCTGATTGCGGTGATCGGCGGCATGTCCACCGGCACCACCTCGCTGTATGGCACCGGGCTGGACATGTCCAGCGTGTTCCCGCGAGTGCTGTCGCGGGTCAAGGCGACGCTGCTGATCGGCGTGCTGTCGATTGCCTTCATCTTCATCGGGCGCTTTGCGGCGAACCTGGTGCAGAGCGTGTCGACCTTCGCCGTGCTGATCATCACCTGCACCACCCCGTGGATGGTGATCATGATCATCGGCCTCTTGGTGCGCCGCGGCTTCTACTGCCCGGATGACCTGCAGGTGTTCACCCGTGGCGAGCAAGGCGGACGCTACTGGTTCAGCCACGGCTGGAACTGGCGTGGCCTGGGTGCATGGATCCCGAGCGCGGCGGTCGGCCTGTGCTTCGTCAACCTGCCGGGACAATTCGTCGGCCCGCTGGGCGAGATGGCCGGCGGGATCGACATCAGCCTGCCGGTCACCCTGGGCCTGGCGTCGGTGGTGTACCTGACGCTGCTGAGCCTGTTCCCGGAACCGCGGGAGGTGTTCGGGCCGCAGGATGCACGCAGCCAAGTGTTAGCAAAACCTGAACTGCGTCAGGCCGCCTGACGCAAATCCCCTGTGGGAGCGAGCCTGCTCGCGAAAGCAATCTGTCAGTCAATTCTTTGTTGAATGTGCCGACGCCTTCGCGAGCAGGCTCGCTCCCACAGTGAGCAGCACCCCGAACCAAATTTGTTTCACCATAAAAAAGACAATCGGAGACACGCCATCATGGCTTTGGATTTATTCGTCGTCCTCATCTACGCCGCCGGCATGCTGTTGCTCGGCTACTACGGCATGCGCAAGGCCAAAACCAACGAGGATTTTCTGGTCGCCGGGCGTAACCTGGGCCCGAGCCTGTACATGGGCACCATGGCCGCGACCGTGCTCGGTGGTGCGTCCACCGTCGGCACCGTGCGTCTGGGCTACGTGCATGGCATCTCCGGTTTCTGGCTGTGCGCGGCACTGGGTTGCGGCATCGTCGCGCTGAACCTGTTCCTCGCCAAACCGCTGCTGAAACTGAAGATCTACACCGTTACCCAGGTCCTGGAAAAACGCTATAACCCGATGGCCCGCTCGGCGAGCGCGGCGATCATGCTGGCCTACGCATTGATGATCGGCGTGACCTCGATCCTCGCCATCGGCACCGTGCTGCAAGTGCTGTTCGGTCTGCCCTTCTGGATCTCGGTATTGCTCGGCGGTGGCGTGGTGGTGATCTACTCGGCGATCGGCGGCATGTGGTCGCTGACCCTGACCGACATCGTCCAGTTCATCATCAAGACCGTGGGCCTGATGTTCATCCTGTTGCCGATCTGCCTGTACCGCGTCGGCGGCTGGGACGAACTGGTGCTGAAGCTGCCGGCAGCGGCGTTCAACTTCACCACCATCGGCTGGGACACGATCATCACCTACTTCATGATCTACTTCTTCGGCATCCTGATCGGTCAGGACATCTGGCAACGGGTGTTCACCGTCAAGACCGCCAAAGTCGCCCAGTACGCCGGCAGCATCGCCGGTATCTACTGCATCCTCTACGGGCTGGCCTGTGCGCTGATCGGCATGGCCGCGCACGTGCTGATCCCGGATCTGGACAACGTCAACAACGCCTTCGCCGCCATCGTCAAACTGTCGCTGCCGGACGGCATCCGTGGTCTGGTGATCGCTGCTGCTCTGGCGGCGATGATGTCCACCGCCAGCGCCGGCCTGCTGGCTGCTGCCACCACGCTGACCGAAGACCTGCTGCCGAAACTGCGTGGCGGCAAACAGTCGAGCCTGGCGATCAACCGCCTGTTCACCCTGCTCACCGGTGTCGTGGTGCTGGGTATCGCGCTGGTGGTGAATGACGTGATCAGCGCCCTGACCCTTGCTTACAACCTGTTAGTGGGCGGCATGCTGATTCCGCTGATCGGTGCGATCTTCTGGAAACGCGCGACCACCGCCGGCGCCATCGCCAGCATGGGTCTGGGTTTCGCCACCGCGCTGCTGTTCATGTTCAAGGACGGTCTGGACGCCAATACCCCGATCTACTACAGCCTTGCGGTAGGTCTGGTGAGTTTTGTGGTGGTCAGCCTGGTCTCCCCTCGCCCGGCGACGGTGGCGAGTGCGATCTAAGCTCTGATGTAACGACTTGATGCTTTCTTCGACGGGTGTGGCGTCGGTTGCCACACCCGTTTTTTTCGTCTGGAGAAAATGATTGATGAAGATTGTTTCTCGCGATCAATGGTTCGAAGTTTTGAGTTTGAGCGATGGCATCCGGTTGATCCACGAGCCGTACATCCGCCCGTTCTATCGCTGCAATTTGTGGCACGTGCAGGGCCGCGACAAAGACGTGTTGCTCGATAGCGGTTCAGGGCTGGTCAGCCTGCGCGAACAGTTGCCGTGGATTACCGAGCGGCCATTGGTGGCGGTGGCCAGTCATTGCCACTTCGATCACATTGCCGGGCATCACGAATTCGCCGAGCGCCTGGTGCATCGCGCCGAGGCCGACATCCTCGCCGCGCCGGACGGTGAGAACGACCTGAGCCGGGCCTTCGTCGGCGACGACATGTTCGAGGCGCACCCGGACTGCCCGCTGTGCTACGCCGAATACCGGGTCAAGGCAGCGCCGGCCACCGGGTTTGTCGAGGATGGCGATGTGCTGGATCTGGGCAATCGCACCTTGCAGGTGCTGCACACGCCGGGGCATTCGCCGGGCGGGATCAGCCTGTATGAAGCGGCCACCGAAACCCTGTTCAGCGGCGACATCATCTACGACGGGCCGCTGATCGAAGACGCCTACCACTCCAATCTGCAGGATTACGCCACCAGCCTGCGGCGCTTGCAGGCGCTGCCGATCCGCACGGTGCATGGCGGGCATTTCGGCAGTTTTTCCGGCGCGCATTTGCGCTCGATGATTGACGAATGGCTGCGCGGGCACGCTTGAGGCCTGCTGTAATCAGTCGAAACAACCACGAAAACCTCTGCCATGAGAAGAGCTGCCGTGCGTGCTGCGGTGCACCGATACATTCGGCGCCTGCTGGAATCCCGCGAATTCAACGACGACACCAGCCTGGTGCAATTAGGGCTGGAGAAGGCGGATATCGAAGATCTGATCTTTCATCTGGAAGATGAATTCGGCCTGACGGCGTTTACTGCCGAAGAGGATCACATACTCAAGACCGCGAGGACCGCGAATGACTTGAGCCGGTTTTTGCTGGAGATTGGACGGCACTGAAAAGCAAAAGATCGCAGCCTTCGGCAGCTCCTACATGGGAATGGATTTCCTGTAGGAGCTGCCGAAGGCTGCGATCTTTTGATCTTTAATCAGGCACTACCGCCGGCGAGGCTGAGGCCGGCGCTGTTCGTCATCGGTGCGGATCGGTACGGGTTGCAGAGGCGGTTCGATCAAGCCGAGGGCAACACCCAAATCGTGCAGCCAGTTCTGAATTTTCTCTTTCATCGTCATGCCCCCTTCAGGGTAGTGCTGAGCGGCCGGAATTCTGAGGCCGCTTCGCACTGATAATAGTCCGAAGTCCTACGCAATGCTCGGCCAAATCCGCAATGATCTGTTACTGAATTGAACAGAATTACCATCGGTTGGTTCACGCCGTCTGCCGGGTTTCACTCGATGCCACGGGATAGAGCGCTTGCTGCTGTTCAATCCAGGCATTGAGGTTGGCCCCGACCATGCCCTTGCGCCACATGAGCCATGTTGTCGCACTGGCAAACGGTTCGGCCAACGGGTGCACCGCAACGCTTTCGCGCCCCGGCAGACTGGCGAGCATCGACTCCGACATCAATGCCACACCGCTGCCGGCAATCACGCAGGCCAGCATGCCCTGATAGGACTCGATCTCCATCGCCCGGCCCATCGCCGCCTGATAATGGACAAACCAGGCCTCCAGCCGTGCGCGATAGGCGCAACCATGGCGGAAGGTGAACACCGCCCTGCCCTCGACCTCCTTGGCGCTGCGGATCGGCGGGTGGTCGGCTTCGCTGATCAGCACCAGACGCTCGTCGCACAGCGGTACGCCGTCGATCCCGGCGAGTTGCGGCGGGCCGTCCACCAGCGCCGCATCGAGACGTCCGGAGACCAGACCTTCGAGCAACTCGCCGCTGGGCCCGGACTGCACTTGCAGATTCACCGCCGGGTATTGCTTGTGATAGCGCGCCAACAGCGCCGGCAAATGGATTGCCGCGGTGCTGTACAGCGTGCCAAGGACAAAATCCCCGGCCGGTTGCCCGCCCATCACCGCCGCACTGGCCTGATCGCGCAGGGCGAATAGCTTGCCGGTGTAGTCCAGCAGGACTTTTCCCGCAGGCGACAACTGCAAACGCTGACGCTCACGAACGAAAAGTTCGACGCCCAATTGCTCTTCCAGCTGTTTGAGCCGGGTCGACAGATTGGACGGCACCCGGTGCAGACGCTCGGCGGCGCGGGTGATCGAACCTTCCTCGGCCACCGCCTGAAAGATCCGCAACTGGCTGAACTCCACGACCTTTCTCCATAACAGAACAAGTTACTCACTATTATTCAATTTTAAAGAAAGTCAATCGCTTCTAGCCTGACGGTCATTGCTCCTTCAAAGGAACCCCGACCATGTCGCCACTGATTCGCTTATCCGCCTGTTTCGTTGCCCTGATGATGGCTATGGGCATCGGGCGTTTCGCCCTCACCCCGCAATTGCCGCACCTGCTCAGCGAAGGCCAGGTCGACCTGACGGCCGCCGGTCTGATTGCTGCGGCCAACTACCTCGGTTACCTGCTGGGCGCGGTGGACGCGATGTTCGCCCATCGTCCACCGCAAGTGCAGCGCCGGTTGCATGGCGGTTTGTGGCTGTGCGTGCTGCTGACCCTGGCGTCGTTCTGGGCCAACAGTTTCTGGGCGCACCTGTTGCTGCGCTTTGGCACCGGCGTGGCGAGTGCCTGGGTGCTGGTGATGATTACAGCGCTGAGTCAGCCCCTGGCAGCGGCGGCAGGCCGGCCACGGCTGGGGGCACTGGTATTTGCCGGTCCCGGACTGGGAATTTTTCTGACCGGTCTGCTGGCACTGTTCTCACATCTGC
The DNA here is from genome assembly GCF_024748795.1 of Pseudomonas sp. B21-051. Lineage (NCBI taxonomy): Bacteria > Pseudomonadati > Pseudomonadota > Gammaproteobacteria > Pseudomonadales > Pseudomonadaceae > Pseudomonas > Pseudomonas sp. B21-051. The sequence continues at coordinate 1,588,288 of NZ_CP087166.1, read as the reverse complement.
TGAACCAGACCTCTGCCACCTTGTGGCTGATCTATGCCGCCGTGGCGCTGGTGATGTTGCTGGGGATCTTGCGGATCCTGCCGCAACCGGGCGTGCACACACCGGTCGCCACCCTCAACGTCAACCATTCGAATCGCGGCATCCCGCGTCTGGCGGCGGTGTATGCGTTATATGGCGTGGGTTACATCATCCCGGCCACGTTTCTCTCGCAAATGGCCAACGCGCAATTTCACGGGCAATGGCAGGCCGACCTGTTCTGGCCGTGCTTCGGTCTTGGTGCGGCGATTGGCGTGCTGTTGGTGAGCCTGCGTCGCCATGATCCGAACACCACGCGGCACTGGCTGACCGCCACGCTGTGGTTGCAGGCGCTTGGGGTGTTCGCCTGTCTGTTGGGCAGTGCTTATGGCCTGGCGCTGGGGGTGATGTTGTGCGGCATGCCGTTTCTCGCTTGCATGCAACTGGTGATGCAACGCTCGCGAGAACTGGCGCCGCACACAACTCAGCGCAACGCCGGACTGCTGACCGCATGCTTCGCCGTTGGCCAGCTCAGCGGGCCGTTGCTGGCGGCGCTGAGCAGCCATTTCAGCGGTGGTCTGCAACCGGCGCTGATCATTGCCGGCAGCGGTCTGCTGATTGCCGGCGGGCTTGCGCTGCAATCGGTCAGCGTTGGCCGAGGGCTTTGCGCAAACGCCGACGCACCCACTGCTCCGCGCTGACAAAGGTGATGCCAAGCAACACCAGCACCGCGCCGATGACGAAGTTCACGCTCAATTCTTCACCGAGCAGCACCACGCCGAACGTGACGCCGAACAGCGGCGTCATGAACGAAAACACCGCAAGGTTAGCCGCCAGATAGCGGCGCAGCAGCCAGAACCAGGTCAGGTAACTGAAGAACGACACCACCAGGCCCTGGAACAGCACGCTGGCCACCGCCACGCTGGTCAGGCTGACGTGGCTGATCTGGCCGCTGAACAGTGCGATCAACAGCAGACCGACGAAGCCGACGATCAGTTGATAGAACAGGGTCAAGGTTACCGGCGCTTCCGACAGCCGTGAAGCGCGCACCACCACGGTGGTCGCGCCCCAGCAAGCGCCGGCGATGACACCAAATGCATCGCCCAGCAGCATGCGCCGGTCGAGGTTGTCCCACGACACACCACCGGCGAAGGCTATCGCGATGCCGACGAAAGCGAGCAGAATACCCAGCCATTGCAGCGGGCGCAGGCGCTCGCTCGCCAGCAGGAAATGCACGCCCAGCGCGGTGAAAATCGGCGCGGTGTAAAGGAACACCGACATGTGCGCGGCAGTGGTCAGCTGCAGGCCTTCGGCGATGAAGAAGAACTCCAGACCGAACAACGCACCGGCCAGCAGTCCGCCGCGCCAGGTGTTGCCGACCTGATCCCAACCACCCTTCCAGCACAGCAGCAAACCCACCAGCAACGCGGAAATACCCGAACGCCCGGCCGCCTGCATCACCGGCGCGATGTCGGGCGCGGCCCACTTGATCATAACTTGCTGCACGCCCCAGATCAGGCAGAGGCCGATCATCACCTGCAAGGCAAACCCATCGGCATTGCGCCGCTCGACACTCACCTCAACACCTCGAACACACACAACATGGCAGCCATCCACTGGTCGAAAATCTGTGTCGGGGATTATCAATCAGTCAGGCAGAAAAAGCCGTCTGAAAAAGACTTTGTCTGCGTCAGTAACGTCAGCGGTGAATGGTTGTCGGCTGCGCCGCCATTCGCTGGCAAGCCAGCTCCCACTTTGGAGTGCGTTCCCCTGTGGGAGCGAGCCTGCTCGCGAAGAGGCCGGCATTGCTTACCTACATTTCGAATCAGACCTTGCCCAACCGCCTCGCCAACAAAAAACCGACGCTACAAGCCACAGCAGTGGCAAACGTCCCCCACGCCCAATCCAGCAAACTCACCTGCACCGACCACCCGCGCAATGTCGCCCAATTGGTCAGGTCATACGTGCCATACGCCACCAGCCCCAACATCGCGCCCATCTTTGCCGCCCGTTGCCAGCTCAGCGCCGGCAACACCACAAACTGCACGCAACCAAAAACATACAGGCAATAAAAAACCGCTGCCGGAACCAGCAGCGGTTTTTCGAGCATCAGCGAACCGAGCAGCTCGCGGTAGGTTGGCGCCATCAGCACGCCGAGCCAGATACCGTCGAGCAACAGAAACGCCAGCAGTGTGGCGCCATAGGCAATCAACGCTTTCTTCATCTGCGAACCCTCGTGTAGGAGCTGCCGAAGGCTGCGATCTGTTGATCTTCAAAAGGCAAAAGATCGCAGCTCGCGGCAGCTCCTACACGGGGCCGGCGGTGGCTCAGGTTAGTTCAATGCGATCGGCATGAATGACGATCTTGCCTTCCTTGTACAGCGAACCGATGGCCTTCTTGAAGTTGCCCTTGCTGACACCGAACATGCTGCTGATCAGCGCCGGATCGCTCTTGTCACTGATGGCCAGCGTGCCGTTGCTTTCGCGCAACTTGCCAAGAATCTTCGAACTCAGGCTGCTTGCCGCTTCCTGGCCAACCGGTTGCAGGCTGAGGCTGATCTTGCCATCGGCACGCACTTCCTTGATGAAGCCCTTCTCGCGCATGCCCGAACGCATGAACTTGAAGATCTCATTCTTGTGGATCAAGCCCCAGTGCTTGTTGTTGATGATCGCCTTGAAGCCCATGTCGGTGGCTTCGGCCACCAGCAGATCAACTTCCTGACCGGCGCTGTAGTTGGCCGGCGTCTTGTCGAGGTAGCGATCCAGTCGCGCGGTCGCGGTGATGCGGCGGGTGTGTTTGTCCAGATAGACGTGCACCACGCAGTACTCGCCAGCGGTCATCTGCCGCTTTTCTTCGGAATACGGCAGTAACAGATCTTTGGGCAGCCCCCAATCGAGGAACACGCCAATGCTGTTGACTTCAACTACTTTCAGGCTGGCAAATTCACCGACCTGAACTTTTGGTTTTTCAGTGGTAGCGAGAAGTTTGTCTTCACTGTCCAGATAAATAAAAACGTTGAGCCAGTCTTCATCTTCGCTGGGAATATCTTTAGGGATATAACGGTTGGGCAAAAGAATTTCGCCGTCGGCACCGCCGTCCAGATATAAACCGAAGTTAGTGTGTTTAACCACTTGCAAACTGTTGTAACGCCCGACTAAAGCCATTTTCCAGAACCCTCATTGCGTGGGCGGCATTCTACCCGGTTTTGCCGGTCTCGTTCGCTGGGTGAGCAGCCTGCCGAAGAAAATCTGCGGACACCTTGATTTTCCTAGGTTTGGCGCGGGCGGTTCGCCATTCGTCAGATCAGCGCGGAGCCTGCGGCGCCGTTTCACGGCAAATATTTCCGCTAATGACCAATAAACGTTCTTATTTAAAACAGTGGCTTAGGAGAATATTTCGGATAATTAATCGAGAATACTCCACCCACGCGCTCAGTTATTCCGGGGGATATTTATCAAGCAATTGTCAAGTTATTCCTGTACGATGCTTGGCCGAGTTACTTTTCTACAGGTTAATGGCCGCCATGCGTGTAAAAGCATCCACCAGCAAAGCAAAGCCAGCTCCAGCCGTTGAAACCAGCGAATCGATCAACGATCAGATCGCAGCGTTCCTCAAGTCCGGCGGCGAAATCCAGCAAATTGCCAAAGGCGTCAGCGGCCAGACGTTCGGTCCGTCCAAGCAGATCAGCCTGGGCAAGAAGTAATACCCGGTAATACACCCGTCCTGAGACGCTTTGAGCTTCGAAGCGTCTGGACTGGCACCCGCGCAATTCCCTCCAATCTGTTTAATCAATCTTTAAAAATCGACGAACGGCCATCATTGCCGAGCATTCGCCGGTATCCTTGCACGCGTCTGGATTAAGCGTTTCAGCAGGTTCAAGCCCTGCCCTCGCTGTTCATGGAGTGACGCATGCTCAAATCTTCCCGTTTATTGCTTGTAGGCCTGCTGGTCTGCTCGTCCGCGCATGCGCAGATTTTCCAGCGTGAACTCGGCGACTTCGACCTCAAACTCGGCACCACGCCCAGCCGCAGCATGGCCCAAGGGCTGGTCAAACCGGCGGCAGTCGGCTCGTTTCACGGCGGCCTCGATCTGAGCCACGACAGCGGCCTGTATGTCGGCCAGTATGCTCCGAGCATGGGCCTCACACCTGGCAAGAACCTCGAAATCGACTCCTACGTCGGCTTCAAACAACCTTTCGATCAGTCGCTCGGCTACGAAGTCGGGATGATCCATTACAGCTATCCCAAAGTAGACACCCTCGACAGCCAGGAACTGTTCGGCGGCCTGACCCTGCTCGGCAGTCGTTTCGGCGTGGCCTTCAGCAACGACCCGGACAAACAGAACAACACGCTGTTCGCCGATCTCGGCGGCAATCAGCCGTTCGGCATCGGGATCAGCATGAAATACACCACCCACCAACTGAATACGCCGGTGTCGGTGGACGGTGGTTATGTCAGCAGTTTTACCGATTGGTCGGTGAAATTTTCCCGACCGTTCATGGGCGTCGATCTCGATCTGATCTATAGCAATTCCAACCTCAGCGGCAGCGATTGCTCAGCTTACTCCGGGCAAAACAGCGAGTGCGACGGCCTGGTGACACTGAAGGCCGAACGCGCGTTCTATTGATCGGCTGAACTGCCGGGAGCTTCCTGCGTTCACATGAGAATCAGACGTCAGGCTCTCGCAAGGATTCGCTCATGTCTCGCTGGTTCAAACACTTCGCCACCCTGCTGATCTTCACCCTCGCCCTCGGCGCCTGCAGTCGCGTCGGCCTGGCCTACCGCAACCTCGACGTGATCATTCCGTGGACGCTTGGCGACTACCTGGGCATGAACGGCGAGCAAAAGGACTGGTTCAACGAACGGCTCAAAGAGCATCTGAATTGGCATTGCACCACACAATTGCCGGGCTACCTCGACTGGCTGGATCGCTTGCAGGCGATGGTAGAAAGCAATCAGGTGACCGACGCTGCGCTGCAAGCACGAACCGAGGAAGCGAAAAAAGCCATTGCCGAAACCGCACGCCAGATCACACCGTCGGCCATCGAGCTGCTGCAAGGGCTGGACGACAAGCAAGTCGCCGAGATGAACGATGCGTTCGCCAAGGATTTGCGCAAACGGGAAAAGGAATACGTCAAACCGCCGCTGGCGCAGCAGATCGCCGAGCGCGGCGCGCGCATGGACAAGCGCCTGACCGATTGGCTTGGCCCGTTGAGCGCCACTCAGGAACAACGGGTGATGGCCTGGTCGACCGCGCTGGGTGATCAGAACACCCAATGGATCGCCAACCGCGCGCACTGGCAGCAACAGTTCAGTAACGCCGTTGCCCAGCGTAAAAGTCCGGAATTCCCACAACGGATCGAGACACTTCTGGTCAATCGTGAGCGTTTATGGACGCCTGATTACCAGAAGGCCTACGCCAACACCGAAGCGCAAGCGCGCTCGCTGGCGGTGGATCTGATGGCCGAGAGTACGCCGCAGCAGCGTCAGCGGTTGTTGAAGAAGATCGAGGGTGTGCGCAAGGACTTCAATGATTTGAAATGCCTGAAGGCAGCAAAGCAGGAATAGAAGATCAAAAGATCGCAGCCTTCGGCAGCTCCTACAGGGTTATATGTAGGCGCTGCCGAAGGCTGCGATCTTTTACTTTCAGGCAATCTGCGCCTTTGAAGCCACGACATCAAATGTCGCTTCATCCAGCGCATCCTCCTGCTCATCCAGCACCTGCCGTGGATGATCATTGCCGGGAATGCTGCTGTCGATCAGGCTCAAAAGGCTGGAACCACGCGGGGTCAGAATGAAATTGTTGCCGGTGCTGCCCATATGATCCGGACGCGGTTCGATAAATCCACGATCAAGCAACAAGCCTTCATATTCGCAGGCCACCGTTTTCAGGTGATCCAGATTCTCGATCAGCTCGCCTGCACTGGCTTTCTGCGCCGCATAATCCTCGGCATATTTTCGCGGCGCAAAACTTTCGCCTGCACTGTTCTGTACTTCATGCAGCAAGCGTTCTATCAAATCCCAGTTATAAGTCGTCATCCTGATTCAACCTCCGGTGCGCGTGATTTGGGGCGCTGTCATAGGTTGTGACCCGGACGCACCGCAGCCGTTCAGCTGCATTTTCCGCGGCGACCGACCGGCGGTCTGTCGAATTGATCGAGGGTTAAACGACTAGTCTGACAAAGACGGTTTCAACCCCCGCAGGAGAAATCATCATGAACGTCGAGAATCATCCGGTGGTATCGCGCGAAGAATGGCTCGCTGCGCGCAAACAGCATCTGGCCGACGAAAAGGCCTTCACCCGTGAGCGCGACCGCTTGAGCGCCAAACGCCGCGCATTGCCCTGGGTCAAAGTCGACAAGGACTACCGCTTCCACGGCCCGAACGGCGAGCTGAAACTGGCCGACCTGTTCGGCCAACACAGTCAATTGATCGTTTACCACTTCATGTTCGCCAAGGACTGGGAAGAAGGGTGTCAGGGCTGCTCGTTCCTGTCCGACCACATCGACGGCGCGAACCAGCATCTGGCGCATCACGATATTGCGGTGGTGGCGGTTTCCCACGCACCGTTCGAGCAGTTCCAGGCCTTCAGGCAACGCATGGGCTGGAAATTCGACTGGGTGTCGTCAGACGGTTCCGATTTCAACTACGACTTTGGCGTTTGCGCCAGAGCCGAGGACACCGAGGCCGGAAAGGCTACCTACAACTACGAAAAAACTGACAGCGCCGAGGAAGAAATGCCGGGGCTAAGTGTGTTTTATCTCAATGAATCCGGGGAGATTTTCCATACCTATTCAACTTATGCCCGTGGGCTGGATATGTTGGTAGGGGCCTACAACTATCTCGACCTCACGCCCAAGGGCCGCAATGAGGACGAGATCATGGAATGGGTACGACACCACGACCGATATGAGAGAGAAACAAAATCCAGTTGCTGTCATGGCAGCTGATAAACCTGTGGGGCAAGCCTTGCTGACTGCCACAACTCTGAACTTTTTATGTCATCCAGCCCTCCACCGGTTAACCCGCCTTAACCGGAACGGAGGCCTGCCCCCATGAAAACCCTGCTCAAGCTCACCCTCGCCGCCACCCTCGCCTGCGCCCTGCCTGTCTGGGCCTGCACGCCAGAAGAGGCCACCGCCAAACGTGAACAACTGGCCAAGGAAGTGGCCAAGCTCACCGAACAGAATCCGGCCAAGGCCAAGGAAATCAATGCCGAGTTGCAGAAAATGGACTTGGGTACGGCCAGCGCCGATCTGCCGGACAAGTGCCAGTTGATTGATCAGCGCTTGAAGGAATTGGGGACGGCTGAGAAAAAAGCCGAGGGCTAAAAGCAAGATCAAAAGATCGCAGCCTGCGGCAGCTCCTACATCGAACCCTGTAGGAGCTGCCGAAGGCTGCGATCTTTTGATCTTAAAAATGCATTTGTGCATTTATTTTCTTGCATAAACGCATATCCAGACTAAGGTTACCTCGAGCAAGGAGATCGGCACCGTTCATCGCAGATGAAAACCGTTATCCACCGATCGCTCGGCAATACCGCAACACAATCACAAGCTGGACGCTTGTTTTCATTCATGGAGGACTGAAAAAATGTTAACCCATCAAGCAACATCGTTTACCGGCGAGAGCCTGCCAAGGTGCCTTGTCGGCCATCTGCTCGACCCGCAACTGGTGGAGGTTGAAGCCACTGCGCAAACCGCGGCACTGGCCGCTGCCAACCTCAACTTCAGCATGCAGAAACAGACCCAGACCAACTGGTGCTGGGCTGCCGTTTCCGCTTCGGTCGGCAACTACTATGGCACCGGGTCCTGGACTCAGTGCGGCGTCGCCAGCACCCAACTGGACCGCAATTGCTGCAGCCAGCCGGGGCCGTGCAATGTCTACGGCTATCTGGATTCGGCCCTGCAGACCACCCGCAGCTATAACGGGATGAATCAGGGTTCGCTGCAGATGTCCGCCATTCAGAAACAGATCAACATGGGCCGCCCGGTCGGCCTGCGCTGTGCCTGGTACGGGGGGGGCGCGCACTTCCTGGCGATCTACGGCACCAACGGCAACTATGTGCTGGTCGCCGACTCGATCTACGGTTACTCGACCCGCGCGCTGAACTCATTCCCGGGTTCGTACAACGGCGGCGGCAACTGGACTCACACTTATTTCACCGCGAAAAACTAGGAGGGCGACATCATGCAACTGACTTATCCAAAGGCGCCTTCCAACGGCGTACAGACTTTGCGTCCGGTGCTGCAAGCCGCGCTGCAAAACCAGGGCTTCGGCATCAGCCGCCAGTTCGCCAACGCGACACCGGCCAAAGTCAGCCTCAGCGAAGCCTATCGCGGCTACTCGCTGACGCTGGATGACTTGAGCCTGGGCAAGGGTTTGAAAGACGCACGAATCGGCGACTGGCATTACCTGGTGTTTGCCGACGGCGTAAGCATTGCCGATGCGCAACTGGCCGAGGTGCGTGGCCATGTCGAGTTCGCTTCGCTGAACCACGGCACCCGGGCCGCCGACACCGTGGGCGCGTTGAAACTGGCGGAACAGGCGCCGCAATTGCAGGGCAAGAGCGTTGAATTGCGCGTGTTGTTTGTCTCGGCACTGCACGTCGTGGCGATTTGGCTGCACGCTGACGGTGAAGATGTACTGATCCCTATCGAGCCAACGCCGAAGGAACTCGGGGGCTCGCGGCTGTACAGCGAAGCCGCGCTGCTCGCGCTGCTCAAACCGGCGGCAGATCGCGCCAAACAGCGCTTTGACGCAGACACCAGCGGACAGTTGGGGAACTGACAAACCCTGCGCATAAAAAACCCGGACACTGTCCGGGTTTTTTATTGGCCGCTTGAGACGACTTATTCAGCCGCTGGCTCTGCGGGCTTGCGACGCTTGAGCGGGGCCATGCCGTCGCTGCTCACCAGCGAATCCGGCTTTGGACGGTTGGCGCTCTTACGCTTGGTCGGGGTCTTGGCGGCGGTTTTTTTCTTGTCGCCCTTGGCGTCGGTCTTTTTCTTCTTCACGCCGACGGCTTTACCCGAGGCCTTGACCTTTTTCGGCCCGCCGTAGGTGCCTTTGACTTCCTTGATGGTGCGACGCTCGAAGCTCTGCTTCAGGTAGCGCTCGATGCTCGACATCAGGTTCCAGTCGCCGTGGCAGATCAGCGAGATCGCCAGACCGTCGTTACCGGCACGGCCGGTACGACCGATGCGGTGCACGTATTCGTCGCCGCTGCGTGGCATGTCGAAGTTGATCACCAGATCCAGGCCATCAACGTCCAGACCACGGGCCGCGACGTCGGTCGCTACCAGAATCTTCACGCCGCCCTGCTTCAGACGGTCGATCGCCAGTTTGCGATCCTTCTGGTCTTTCTCGCCGTGCAGCACGAACGCCTTGTATTCCTGAGCCACGAGGCGGCCGTAGATGCGATCGGCCATGGCCCGGGTGTTGGTGAAGACGATGGCCTTCTGGTAGGTCTCGTTGGCCAGCAGCCAGTTGACGATCTGTTCTTTGTGCTGATTGTGGTCGGCAGTGATGATCTGCTGACGGGTGGTCGAGTTCAGCTGGCTGACCGCGTTGAGCTGCAGGTGCTCAGGGTTGTTCAGCACCTTGGCGATCATCTCGCGCAGGCCGGAACCGCCGGTGGTGGCGGAGAACAGCATGGTCTGCTGACGGTTCGGGCATTCGTCGACCAGACGTTGCACGTCTTCAGCGAAACCCATGTCGAGCATGCGGTCGGCTTCGTCGAGCACCAGCACTTCGACTTCTTTGAGGTCGAGGTTGCCGGCGTTGAGTTGCTCGATCATGCGGCCCGGCGTGCCGATCAGGATGTCCGGCACCTTGCGCAGCATGGCGGCCTGCACCTTGAAGTCTTCACCGCCGGTGATCAGGCCGGACTTGATGAAGGTGAACTGCGAAAAGCGCTCGACTTCCTTCAGGGTCTGCTGGGCCAGTTCGCGGGTCGGCAGCAGGATCAGGGTCTTGATGCTGACGCGGATCTTCGCCGGGCCGATCAGGCGATTGAGGATCGGCAGGACAAAAGCGGCGGTCTTGCCGCTACCGGTTTGCGCCGTCACCCGCAGGTCACGCCCCTGGAGCGCCAGCGGAATGGCCGCTGCTTGCACAGGCGTTGGCTCGACAAATTTCAGCTCGGCCACGGCTTTGAGCAGGCGTTCGTTCAGGGCGAATTGGGAAAACACGGGTGCTACCTCGAAGATATGCAAAAAAACAGCTGCATAGGTTACCGGTTTCGAGCGCTCAGGCCGAGTTTCTTTATGCAAACGGGCGTAATCAGTGGCTTTTTTGTTGCTCGATTTGTCTCCAACGGTAATACACAGCGTCTTAAATGCTCTAATCGCCCATCGCGTCTTACAGAAGAATCGTTGCTCACATGGATTTCAAACAGCTCTGGCTCAATGCCCAAGACCTCTGGGGTGCCCTCGAACAGCACCCGTTCCTGCAATCCGGCCTGGCGCTGATGCTGCTATTGCTGATCGCGCTGGTCCTCGGACGAGTGGCGCGCTATCTGATCCTGCATGCCAGCCGCATGCTCGGGCGCCAGCCGGCCCTGCACTGGATCAACGACTTTCGCCACAACAAGGTGTTTCAACGTCTGGCGCAGATGACGCCGTCGCTGGTGATCCAGTTCGGCCTGCACCTGGTACCGGAACTGAGCAAAACCGCGATGACCTTTCTCGGCAACGTGGCACTGTCCTTCACCATCCTGTTCCTGCTGCTGTCGGTCAGTGCCCTGCTCAATGCGCTGCTGGACATCTACGCGCGCACCGAACACGCCCGCACCCGCTCGATCAAGGGCTACGTGCAACTGGCGAAAATGGTCTTGTACGTGTTTGGCGCGATCATCATCGTCGCCACGTTGATCGATCGTTCGCCACTGTTGCTGCTCTCCGGTCTGGGTGCGATGTCGGCGGTGATCCTGTTGGTCTACAAGGACACCCTGCTGTCGTTCGTTGCCAGCGTGCAGCTGACCAGCAATGACATGCTGCGGGTCGGCGACTGGATCGAAATGCCGCAAGTCGGCGCCGATGGCGACGTGGTCGACATCACCCTGCACACGGTCAAGGTGCAGAATTTCGACAAGACCATCGTCTCGATCCCGACCTGGCGCCTGATGTCCGAATCGTTCCGCAACTGGCGCGGCATGCAACAGTCCGGCGGGCGGCGGATCAAGCGCAGCCTGTTCATCGATGCCAGCGGCGTGCGCTTCATCCGCGACGATGAAGAGGAAAAGCTCTCCCAGGTGCACCTGCTGACCGGCTACATGGGCCGCAAGAAAGCCGAGCTCAAGGCGTGGAACGAGGCGCAGGGTAACGTGGCGGCGATGTCAGCCAACCGTCGGCGCATGACCAACATCGGCACCTTCCGCGCCTATGCGCTGGCGTATCTGAAAAGTCACCCGGAGGTGCAGCCGAACATGACCTGCATGGTCCGGCAGATGCAGACCACGGCGCAGGGCATTCCACTGGAAATCTACTGCTTCACGACCACCACGGTGTGGGCCGACTACGAGCGGATTCAGGGGGATATTTTCGACTATCTGCTAGCGGTGCTGCCGGAGTTTGGCTTGAGCCTGTATCAGCAGCCGAGTGGCGGGGATTTGCGTACCGGGTTGCTGCCGGCGGTGCTCGGTTCGGCGCACATTCCGGAACCGCAAAAACACCTGATGTAACCCACAATTCATGTAGGAGCTGCCGAAGGCTCGGGCCGCGTTCGGACGATCTTTTGATCCTCAAAACATCAAAGGCAAAAGATCGCAGCCTGCGGCAGCTCCTACAAGGGTTATGCGGTGCTTTTGATACCTAACCGGCTGATCCATACGGCCGCCAGGATGACACTCCCGCCAAGCAACAGCCTTCCCAACTCCTCATGCTGATTCCAGATCAGCAGATTCAGCAGCAAGCCCACCGGCACATGCAGGTTGTTCATCACCGCCAGCGTGCCGCCGTTGACCATGCACGCGCCCTTGTTCCACCAGTACATGCCCAACGCGGTCGAGACCAGTCCGAGGAACAGCAACACGCCCCATTGCAGGGGTGCTTCCGGCAGGAAGTTGGCTTTGCCGAACAGCAGAAATGCCGGCAATACCACCGCCAACGCGCCGAGGTAGAAGAAGCCGAAACGCCGGTAATGCGGCAGATCGCTCGGGTGTTTCGCCACCAGATGTTTGTACAGCACCTGCCCTGCCGCGTAGGTGAAGTTGGCCAGTTGCAGCAGCAGGAAGCCCATGAAGAAATCCGGACTGATGCTGTCGAAACGAATCACCGCCGCGCCGCCCACCGCGACCAGCGCCGCAATCAGCGCCCACGGATTGAAGCGGCGGTTCAGCGCATCTTCGATCAGCGTCACGTGCAGCGGCGTGAGGATGGTGAAGAGCAACACCTCCGGCACCGTCAGCACGCGGAAGCTCAGGTACAGGCAGACGTAGGTGATGCCGAACTGCAACGCGCCGATCAGCAGCATGCCGCGCATAAACGCCGGTTCCACCGAGCGCCAGCGGGTCAGCGGAATGAACACCAGCCCGGCCAGCACCACACGCACCAGCACCGCGAAGTAGCTGTCGACGTGCCCGGCGAGGTATTCGCCGATCAGACTGAAGGAAAACGCCTGGATCAGCGTGACAAAAAGTAGATAGCCCATGCTCGCCCCTAATTTGAATGGCGGCGACGATAGCGGTTTTCCGGTCTCACTGCGAATAGCCCTAAACACAAAATTCCCCTGTGGGAGCGAGCCTGCTCGCGAAGGCAGAGTGCCAGACGGCAGATACTTGTCTGATGCACCGCTTTCGCGAGCAGGCTCGCTCCCACAAGGAGTTTTATGTCGTTCAAAAAATCCCAGGCAAAAAAAAGCCCGATCTCGCTAAAGCGTTCAATCGGGCTACAGCACTCAGGAGCAACAAGTGCAAAGGGAGGTTCGATGCGCGTAGAGCCTTGAAGGGGTTGCGCCAGGTCACTTAAACAAGCGGCGATTATCTGGCGATTAACATATCAAGCGACCTGGGACAGTTTGGCGTTGGCCTGATTCAGGCCCTTCTCCTGGAAGTCACCGCCCAGGTTCATGCCTTCGGCGTGAATGAAGGTCACGTCATGGATGCCGATGAAACCCATTACCTGACGCAGGTACGGTTCCTGATGATCGGCCGGGCCGCCGGCATAGATCCCGCCGCGAGCGGTGAGCACGTAGGCACGTTTGCCGCTGAGCAGGCCTTGCGGGCCGGTTTCGGTGTACTTGAAAGTCACGCCAGCACGCAGCACGTGGTCGAGCCAGGCCTTGAGGGTGCTCGGGATCGCGAAGTTGTACATCGGCGCAGCCATCACCAGTACGTCGGCGGCGAGCAATTCGTCGGTCAATTCGTTGGAGCGCTCCAGCGACGATTGTTCGCTGGCATTGCGCTGCTCGGCAGGCTTCATCCAGCCGCCCAGCAGGTTGGCGTCCAGGTGTGGAACGGGATTCACGGCGAGGTCACGCACGGTGATCTGATCGTTGGGATGCGCCGCTTTCCACTGACCGATGAAGGTCTGGGTCAGCTGACGGGAAACCGAATCTTGCTGGCGGGCACTGCTTTCGATGATCAGAACGCGGGACATGGTGTGTAGTCTCCATCCGAGAATGTTGTAGGTCGATGGAGTGAAGGTTAAACAGGGTTGTATCGATGAAAAAGCGCAAATAATTGCTGCAAAAGATCGAATAATTCGTTTAGATGCAGTTTGTACCTTGTGGGAGCGAGCCTGCTCGCGAAGGCGGTGCACCAGTCAGAGAAGGTATCGCCTGACACGACGCCTTCGCGAGCAGGCTCGCTCCCACAGGGATTGACCGTTATTTCGGGCTGCAGCTCAAATCGATGCGCAGCCTGATGATCTCGCGGGAGAACTTGGCCGTGGCATTCGTATGCTTGCGGGCCGGGACTTCGATGTTGCGCGTACGCGGTACTTCCGGGCCATTGTTGAAAGCGACTTTGCAGCTCGCGTCGACATCACCGTAGTTGGCGACCCGGATGGAGCCGATGTCTTTGTCGGTGTCGAAAGTCTCGTAGTCGATCTTCAAGCCATTGAGGTTCTTCTGCACATCGATCGGGTAAGCAAACGCAGTCAGCGGCAGCAACGCGAGCACCACACAACAGAATTTTTTCATTCGCCAGTCTCCATGAGGGACGGCCAGCTTAGGACAAGAGGAGCTATTGATGAAAGCGCCCCGCGTGACCCTTGATCAATGGCGAACATTGCAGGCCGTGGTCGACCATGGTGGTTTCGCCCAGGCCGCCGAGGTTCTGCACCGTTCGCAATCGTCGGTGAGTTACACCGTCGCCCGCATGCAGGACCAGCTCGGCGTGCCGTTGCTGCGCATCGACGGACGTAAAGCGGTGCTCACCGAAGCCGGCGGCGTACTGCTGCGCCGCTCGCGACAACTGGTGAAACAGGCCAGCCAACTGGAAGACCTCGCCCACCACATGGAGCAAGGTTGGGAAGCCGAGGTGCGGCTGGTGGTCGATGCGGCTTACCCAAGCGCACGCATCGTGCGGGCGCTGACCGCCTTCATGCCGCAGAGTCGCGGCTGCCGCGTGCGTCTGCGCGAGGAGGTGTTGTCCGGGGTCGAAGAGGTCTTGCTCGAGGGCGTGGCCGATCTGGCGATCACCGGCCTGAGCATCCCCGGCTACCTCGGCGCTGAATTGAGCGACGTCGAATTTGTCGCGGTCGCCCACCCGGATCACGCGCTGCATCGGCTCAATCGCGAACTGAGCTTCCAGGACCTGGAAACCCAGATGCAGGTGGTGATCCGCGACTCTGGGCGCCAGCAGCCGCGCGACGTCGGCTGGCTCGGCGCCGAACAGCGCTGGACAGTCGGCAGCCTCGCCACGGCGGCCACGTTCGTCAGCAGCGGCCTGGGCTTTGCCTGGCTGCCACGACACATGATCGAACGGGAATTGAAGGAAGGCACGCTCAAGCTGCTACCGTTGGATCAGGGCGGCAGCCGCAACCCGAGCTTCTATCTGTATTCGAACAAGGACAAACCGCTGGGCCCGGCAACGCAAATCCTCATCGAACTGTTGCGTACCTTCGACACTTTGCCGCTGGACGCACCGTTCGCCGCCCCTGAGCAAGCCTGACACGGAGTTCACCGATGGCCTATTTCGAACATGAAGGTTGCAACCTGCACTATGAGGAATATGGCCACGGCACCCCGTTGCTGCTGGTTCACGGACTGGGTTCGAGCACCCTGGACTGGGAAATGCAGATCCCGGCGCTGTCGGCGCACTACCGGGTGATCGTTCCGGATATACGTGGTCACGGTCGCTCGGACAAACCTCGCGAGCGCTACAGCATCGCCGGGTTCAGCGCCGATCTGCTGGCGTTGATCGAACACCTGAAACTCGGCCCGGTGCATTACGTCGGGCTGTCGATGGGCGGGATGATCGGCTTTCAGTTCGGCGTCGATCAGCCGCAAATGCTGAAAAGCCTGACCATCGTCAACAGCGCCCCCGAGGTCAAACTCCGCAGCCGCGACGACTACTGGCAGTGGTTCAAGCGCTGGAGCCTGATGCGTGTGCTGAGTCTGGCGACCATCGGCAAGGCGCTGGGCGGCAAACTTTTTCCCAAGCCTGAACAAGCTGATCTGCGGCAGAAAATGGCCGAACGCTGGGCAAAAAACGACAAACGTGCTTATCTCGCCAGCTTCGATGCGATCGTTGGCTGGGGCGTTCAGGAACGACTTTCCCGGGTGACCTGTCCAACCCTCATCGTCACTGCCGACCGTGACTACACACCGGCGGCACTGAAAGAAACCTATGTAAAACTGCTGCCCGATGCGCGGCTGGTGGTCATCGCCGATTCGCGCCACGCCACCCCGCTCGATCAACCCGAACGCTTTAACCAAACGCTGCTGGAGTTCCTTGCCACAGCCGATACTCAATCTCAGGATCACTGACCCATGCTGAAAAAACTCGCCCTCGCCGCCGGCACCGTGCTGTTTGCTGCCAACCTGATGGCTGCCACCCCGGCCAAAGCGCCGCACGTGCTGCTGGACACCACCAACGGCCAGATCGAAATCGAACTGGATCCGGTCAAGGCGCCGATCAGTACCAAAAACTTTCTGGATTACGTCAACAGCGGCTTTTACACCAACACCATTTTCCACCGCGTGATCCCAGGCTTCATGGCTCAGGGCGGCGGCTTCACGCCACAGATGCAGCAGAAAGACACCAAGGCGCCGATCAAGAACGAAGCCAGCAATGGCTTGCATAACGTTCGTGGCACCCTGTCGATGGCACGCACCTCCAACCCTGATTCGGCTACCAGCCAGTTCTTCATCAACGTGGCCGACAACGCCTTCCTCGATCCGGGCCGTGACGCCGGCTACGCGGTATTCGCCAAAGTGGTAAAAGGCATGGACGTGGTCGACATCATCGTCAACTCGCAGACCACTACCAAACAAGGCATGCAAAACGTGCCTGTCGACCCTGTGATCATCAAGTCGGCCAAAGTCATCGACTAAGCTGTACAGGGCGTTTCGAGCGGCGCTGGCCTGACGCCACGCCGCTCACACCGATAAAAGGAGAGCCCGGGATCCGGGCGGTTATCTGATGCTCTATCGCCGTTTCGAACAACTGATCGACATATTCCGCGACGCCCCCACGGCCTCCCCGCCGGATCGTGTCTGGCCCTTCTACACCTATTACCTCAAGCAGGTCTGGCCGAGCTTTGCCGCCCTGCTCGTCGTCGGCCTGTTTGCCGCGTTGATCGAAGTGGCGCTGTTCAGTTACCTGAGCCGCATCATCGACCTGGCCCAGGGCACGCCCAACCCGAATTTTTTCAGCGACCATGCCCTCGAACTGACGTGGATGGTGGTGGTCGCCCTGGTACTGCGGCCGATCTTTTTCGGCCTGCACGACCTGCTGGTGCACCAGACCCTGAGCCCCGGCATGACCAGCATGATCCGCTGGCAGAACCACAGCTACGTGCTCAAGCAGAGCCTGAATTTCTTCCAGAACGACTTCGCCGGGCGTATCGCCCAGCGCATCATGCAGACCGGCAACTCGCTGCGCGATTCAGCAGTGCAAGCGGTGGATGCGCTGTGGCACGTGGTGATCTACGCGATCAGTTCGCTGGTGCTGTTCGCCGAAGCCGACTGGCGCCTGATGATCCCGCTGCTGACGTGGATCGCCGCCTACATTGGCGCGCTGTATTACTTCGTGCCACGGGTGAAAGAGCGTTCGGTGGAAGCTTCCGACGCGCGCTCGAAACTCATGGGGCGGATCGTCGACGGCTACACCAACATCGCCACCCTGAAGCTGTTCGCCCACACCAATTTCGAACAGCATTACGCCAGGGAAGCCATCGAAGAACAGACAGTCAAGGCACAGATGGCCGGACGCGTGGTGACCAGCATGGACGTGGCGATCACCACCATGAACGGCCTGCTGATCGTCGGCACCACCGCACTGGCGCTGTGGCTGTGGACGCAGTCGCTGATCACCGTCGGCGCGATCGCCCTGGCCACCGGTCTGGTGATCCGCATCGTCAACATGTCCGGCTGGATCATGTGGGTGGTCACCGGCATTTTCGAGAACATCGGCATGGTCCAGGACGGTCTGCAGACCATCTCGCAACCGGTCAGCGTTACCGATCGCGAACAGGCCAAACCGCTGGCCGTGGCCCGTGGCGAAGTGCGTTTCGAGCATGTGGATTTTCACTACGGCAAGAAGAAAGGCATCATCGGCGACCTCAACCTGAACATTAAACCCGGCGAGAAAATCGGCCTGATCGGGCCGTCCGGCGCCGGTAAATCGACCTTGGTCAACCTGCTGCTGCGCCTGTATGACGTAGAGGGCGGACGCATCCTGATCGATGGGCAGAACATCGCCGAAGTCGGCCAGGAAAGCCTGCGCGCACGGATCGGCATGATTACGCAGGACACCTCCCTGCTGCATCGCTCGATCCGCGACAACTTGCTGTACGGCAAGCCTGACGCCACCGACGCCGAACTCTGGGACGCGGTGCACAAGGCCCGCGCCGACGAGTTCATTCCGCTGCTGTCGGACGCTGAGGGCCGCACCGGTTTCGACGCGCACGTCGGCGAACGCGGGGTGAAACTGTCCGGCGGCCAGCGTCAGCGCATCGCGATTGCCCGGGTGCTGCTCAAGGACGCGCCGATCCTGATCATGGACGAAGCGACCTCTGCACTCGACTCGGAGGTCGAAGCGGCGATTCAGGAAAGCCTGGAAACCCTGATGCAAGGCAAAACCGTGATCGCCATTGCTCACCGCCTCTCGACCATCGCCCGTATGGATCGGCTGGTGGTGCTGGAAAACGGCAAGATCGCCGAGAGCGGCACCCACGCCGAGCTGCTGGCGCATGGCGGATTGTATGCGCGGTTGTGGGCACATCAGACCGGGGGATTTGTCGGGATCGATTGATCACAAATACCTGATTTTGTGAGCTTTTGTGGCGAGGGAGCTTGCTCCCGCTCGGCTGCGCAGCAGGCGCAAAGCCCGCCAACTGTGCGAGTCTGACACTACCGGTGCAGATAGTTTTGGGACACCTTCGCTGTCCAGCGGGAGCAAGCTCCCTCGCCACACAATGCCTGCCCGCCAGAAAACCGCCCCGGCCCGCCAAACACGGGCCCTGGCGGTTTTTTCATGGCTGCTGGAAATCCATCCAAAGCGTGCTGTACTCAGCCAAGGTTCCAGCAGTGAACCTGTCGTAAATCGCAAGGAAGCACAACTCGATACAGTCTCGATAGCACGCCTATCAAGGACTCTCTCATGTCTCTGTTCAAACGTTCAGTTACTGAGTTGTTGGGTACGTTCTGGCTGGTTCTGGGTGGTTGTGGCAGTGCGGTGCTCGCCGCGTCTTCGCCTCTGGGCATCGGGGTGCTGGGGGTGGCCCTGGCGTTTGGTCTGACGGTGCTGACCATGGCGTTCGCCATTGGCCACATCAGCGGCTGTAACCTCAATCCCGCGGTGTCAGTCGGGTTGTTGGTCGGCGGGCGGTTTCCGGCCAGGGAGCTACCCGCCTACATCGTCGCCCAGGTGCTCGGCGCGATACTCGCCGCCGCGCTGCTCTACTACATCGCCAGCGGCAAGGAAGGCTTCGATATCGCCGCCGGCCTGGCCTCCAACGGTTACGGTGAGCATTCACCGGGCAAATACTCGATGGCGGCAGGCTTTGTCACCGAACTGGTGATGACCGGGATGTTCGTGATCATCATCCTCGGCGCCACCGACAAACGCGCCCCGGCGGGCCTCGCACCGATTGCCATCGGCCTGGGTCTGACCCTGATTCACCTGATCTCGATTCCGGTCACCAACACTTCGGTCAACCCCGCGCGTAGCACCGGGCCGGCGCTGATGGTCGGCGGCTGGGCGATTGCGCAGTTGTGGATGTTCTGGGTCGCACCTTTGATGGGCGCAGTGATTGGCGGCGTCATCTATCGCTCGCTAAGCGCTGAAAAGAACTGAATACCGCTCAACTTAAAAGCCGCATCGCTATAACTGGCGATGCGGCTTTTCAACTAACTCCCCAGCAACATCAAACATCCTGAAACAGCGAAATCGCTGACATTCCCGAACATCCGCATTACTTTAAAAGCGTGAACCCCAGCAACTTTACCAACCCACGAAAACATTAGCTTCTCAAGGACTGAGACATGAATACTTTGATCAAGAGCATGATTGCCCTTGCACTGACTACTGGCCTGATGCAGAGCAGCGCGTTCGCTGCCGAAAACGGAACCACCAATGTTTATCGCTGCCAGCAGTACAGCGACGACTTCAAGCATTACATCTGGAAGTTCAAACGCTTTTATCATGAAGCGAACACCGCCGAAGAATTCATGAATACCGATTCCGCCAAGACATTGGGTTTAAAGAACTGCAAAGTCTGGCTGGACAAAGATAACGCCACCCATTGGGAGTGGTGACAGTCGCTGATCGACACGGGTTGTATCAGGCGCACACTGCCACTTCGAGCAGAGTCGCGCTTTGATGTCGGCAGCTTCCAATAACGGAAACTCCGGCGATCACGCACGTCACGCACTACCAAACCAATTCGCATAGAACAACACTAAAAATCGAGTCAACGAAAATGAAAAACTACAAAACCATTATCCTGTCCTTATTCATCGCTGCCACTTATTCGGGTTTCGCCTCGGCGATGCTGTCGCCAACCGTGGACAGTGACAGCCCTATTGGATTCAACATCGCTGAAGCGTTGTCTGAAGTACGCCCGGAGATAAAGTGCTCGGTAAATGGCGGTACCGGCGTTACGCAATGCGAGCGACCGGCCAATGTATACACTTGCAGAATTGCCAAAAAACCCAGCCTGATGATTTATTATTACTCGTCGATTGCCACTATCGAAGAGTTTGACAAAGTGGCCGCCGAGAAGGGCCTGGCGAATTGCTTTG
Organism: Pseudomonas sp. B21-051; assembly: GCF_024748795.1. NCBI lineage: Bacteria > Pseudomonadati > Pseudomonadota > Gammaproteobacteria > Pseudomonadales > Pseudomonadaceae > Pseudomonas > Pseudomonas sp. B21-051. The sequence continues at coordinate 1,567,862 of NZ_CP087166.1, read as the reverse complement.
CCGGTGCAGGTTTCTAACTTCTTGTCTTGGCCTGTTTAATAGCGGGGCACACCTAAAGTGGAAAGCACAAGGCCCGAATCATTCGGGTCTTGTGCTGTCACCTTGCAATTCGTGCCATCGCCCCCCGGTGAATACATCAAGTCTGTTTATAAGGAAGAGCCGTGACCGCCTCTGCTGCATAAGCCAACACCCCCGCACGTTCCTGCTGCAAAAAGTCTTTTACTGCGGCCTTCAGACCCGGATGACGCAGGTAGTGCCACGAGTGGGTGATCACCGGTTCAAAACCGCGAATCAGTTTATGTTCCCCCTGAGCTCCCGCATCAAAGCGCTGATACCCCTGCGCAATCGCATAGTCCATGCCCTGATAGAAACACGTCTCGAAGTGCAGCCGGTCGAACTCGGCCAGACAGCCCCAATAGCGTCCGTAGAAGCTGTCGCCCCCAACCAGACTGAACGCCATCGCCACCGGACGTGAACCGTGCCTGGCGAAGACCACCCGAATTGCCTCTGGCATCCGCGCAGCCAGCAGACTGAAAAACTCCCGCGTCAGGTACGGCGCCTGTCGGCGCACGGCATAAGTATTGGCGTAGCAGGCGTAGACAAAATCCCATTGCGATTCGTCCAGCTCGCGCCCCTCCAGCCATTCGAACTCGAAGCCTTGCCCCGCCACTTGCTCGCGCTCTTTACGCATCTGCTTGCGCTTGCGCGAGCTGAGCACGTCGAGAAAATCCTGGAAGTCCCGGTAACCGCGATTCTGCCAGTGATACTGACAGCCGATGCGCTGCAGCCAGCCCGGCTGTTCGACCATCGCGGCATCGGTGAACGGGTCGGTGAAGTTGATGTGCGCGCTGGAAAGCCCTTCGATTTCCAGATAACCCGGCAGGCTCTTGAGCAGCTCGAAACCGTCCTCGACCCGGGCGGCCAGCAAACGTGGCCCGCTGACCGGACTGAACGGCACCGCCGTCAGCAGCTTGGGATAGTAATCGATGCCGGCGCGGGCACAGGCATCGGCCCAGCCGTGATCGAACACGTACTCGCCGTAGGAATGCCACTTGCGGTAACTGGGCAACGCCGCGATCAGCCGATCGTCTTCGACGTGCAGCAGATGCTCGGGCTGCCAGCCGGTATGGGGTCCGACGCTACCGCTGTCTTCCAGTGCGCTGAGGAACGCATGGCGCAAAAACGGCTGGTTTTCGGGCACCAGCGCGTCCCATGTCGCCGGGACGATTTCTGACAGGTTTTGCAGACGTTGCAACGGCATCAACTGGCTCTCCACATCTTGGCGTCAAAGCCCCGCGAGTATCGCTGATCGGCATCCATTGCACACGCTCATTCGGGCGACAGTGCTCTAACTCAATAGTTCACGAGGACTTTGTATCGTCATCGACATGACATCACTTAGCCACTGCTCTGTCATAAACCATCGCGATACTCGCTCCTGTTTTTAGAGCGCCGGGTTCTACCCGGACACTGTTTTCCGACGTGCGCGTCGGTGTGCCCAGGATGGTTCAGCCATCCCCTCTCATCTTCGGAGATTGCCATGCGTCTTGCTTCCACGAAAACTGCGGCGGCCCTGTGCGGTGGCCTGTTGCTGGCCATGAGCGTTCCGGCCAGTGCTGCAGTCGACGCCAAACTGCTCGACATGCTCAAGGCCAACGGTTCCATTTCCCAGGCGCAGTACATCGAACTGCAAACTGAACTGGCCAAGGATCAGAAGGCTCAGCAAATCGCGCAGCAGGCGCAGCAAGAGACCAACGAGCAAATCGCGGCAACCGCGAAGAAAACCAACGAGCTGAGCTCCTTCGACCAGAAACTCGCCTGGGCCGCCAAGACCCAGTTCAAGGGTGACGTGCGTATTCGTCAGGAGACCGTGAAGATCGACGGCGAATCCAACAACGGTGGCCGTGACAAGGATCGCCAGCGTATCCGCGCACGTCTGGGTGCTTACACCGAGATCAACCCGCAAGTGGACACCGGTATTCGTATCGCCACCGGCGGCGGCGACGATGCCCGCTCGACCAATCAGGACATGGACAACTACTTCGACAAGAAGCAGATCTGGCTGGACCTGGGTTACATCGACTACCACCCGGACGCGATCAAGAACCTGCACGTGATCGGCGGCAAGATGCTGCAACCGTGGGTCAGCATGGGTGACGTGATCTGGGATAGCGACATCAACCCGGAAGGTCTGGCCGTTACCTACAAATACCCACTGGGCAGCAGCGCCGAACTGTTCGGCAGCCTGGGTAACTACACCCTCAAGGACAACGTCGATGGTGAAGGCGTGCAATTCCGTCACGACCTGCGCCTGACTGCTGGCCAGTTGGGTAGCCGCTTCGCGATCACCGACAACCTGAAACTGACCCTGGGCGGCAGCGTCTACGCCTACCAGAACGACGAAGACAGCCGCTGCACCGGAACGTCCACACCGTGCGCGCTGTCGGTCAACGGCAACTCGGCCAACAACGAGTTCCGCTTGTACGAAGGCTTCAGCCAGATCGACATCGGTGGCCTGCCAATGCCGTTGTCGTTCTACGGCCAGTACGTGAAGAACAACGATGCCGTGACCGACGCCGATACCGCGTGGCTGGTCGGCGCCAAGTCGAAAGTCTTCGGTCTGAACCTGGACTATAACTATCGTGACGTACAGCGTGATGCCGTGGTCGGCGCGTTTACCGACTCCGACTTCGCCAACGGCACCACCGGTTCCCGTGGACACAAGTTCAAGGTCGGTTACGACATCGACAAGAACTTCGCCATCGGCGCCACGTACTTCCTGACCAAGGCCGACTTCTCCAGCCGTACCCAGCGTGACGCAGACACCAACACCCTGCAGCTGGATGCGGAAGCGAAGTTCTAAAACGCGTCACCCTCTAGCCTGACACGGGCGGGACGATCCCCATCATCCGTTCGTTTCCTCCCGCGTCGGGCTATTTCTGCAGAATGCAAAAAACCTGTAGGAGCTGCCGCAGGCTGCGATCTTTTGATCTTCAAAACAAGATCAAAAGATCGCAGCCTGCGGCAGCTCCTACAGGAGATTATCCTTGCGGCGTTGCTCGGCCAGGCGTTCGGCCAGCGCGTCCACACCCTCTTGCGGCTTCTCCGGCATCGCCTTCAACGTAGCCTGCATCAAACGCATCTGACGAATGAAGCGTCGACAGTTGGGGCAGAACATCAGGTGATGGCGCACCAACAGTTTCTCGCGAAAGCTCAATTGGCCATCGAGATAATCGCTGGAGCGCGCTACTTGTTCCTTGCAGGTCAGCATTCGCCAGTCTCCTCAAAATGCTCCACCGTGGCGAAGACTTTCAGCCGCGCACGATGCAGCAGCACACGGACATTGGAGAGCGAGATCTCCAGAAGATTACAGATCTCTTCCAGCTCCAGGCCCTGGCGTTCGCGCAGCAGCAACACGCTGCTTTGCAGTTCCGACAGACTGAGCAAAGTGTGCTCAAGGCAATCACGCAATTCGCTTTCGGTGAGCAAGGCTTCCGGGGTGTCCTGATGCCAGGCGAACGGCGCCACCAGCCAATGGCCGTCACCGGGAGAAAAGCGATCGTCATCGATGATACCGTGGGGTGACGGCAGATCATCCATCAACACTTCGCGGCGGTTTTGTTTGTAGCGGCTCTTGGCCGAGTTGGCGGTGATGGTCAGCAGCCAGGTCTTGAGACTGGAACGTCCTTCGAAGCTACCGATATGGCGCACCACGGAGAGCCAGGCATCCTGCACCACCTCTTCAACATGGCGCTGGCCGACGATGGCATACGCCACGGCGCGCATGGCGCTCTGGTAGGTGCTGACCAGTTCCTTGAAAGCATTTTGCTCACCGGCGAGCAGGCGTTCGAGCAGTTGGGTGTCGTCCGTTGCGGCCATGCACGCCTCGTTTTCAGATGGTCGAAAGCAAAAGATCGCAGCCTGCGGCAGCTCCTACAGAGATCAGTGTAGGAGCTGCCGCAGGCTGCGATCTTTTCAGGCGCACTCAGCGCTTGCGCAGAATCACGCTGCCGATCGAGTAACCGGCGCCGAACGAGCTCAATACCGCCAGCGATCCACTGGCCAGATCGTCCTGATATTTGTGGAAGGCAATCACCGAGCCGGCAGAGCTGGTGTTGGCGTAGGTGTCGAGAATCACCGGTGCTTCTTCTTCGGAGGCTTCACGGCCCAGCAGCTTGCGCACGATCAGGTGGTTCATGCTCAGGTTGGCCTGGTGCAGCCAGAAGCGCTTGACGTCGCCAACGTTGAGCTTGTTCTCTTCCAGGTGTTCGCCGATCAGCTCGGCAACCATCGGGCAGACGTCCTTGAACACCTTGCGGCCTTCCTGCACGAATAGCTTGTCGCGGGTACCGATGCCCTCTTCCGCGGCGCGGTTGAGGAAGCCGAAGTTGTTGCGGATGTTGTTGGAGAACTTGGTCAGCAGTTTGGTGCTGACCACGTCGAACTGGTACTTGGACGTCGCCAGGTCAGCGCGCTCGATGATCACCGCCGTCGCCGCGTCACCGAAGATGAAGTGGCTGTCGCGGTCGCGGAAGTTCAGGTGACCGGTGCAGACTTCCGGGTTGACCATCAGGATCGCCCGGGCCTGGCCCAGTTGCACGCTGTTGGCTGCGGCCTGAATGCCGAAGGTCGCTGAGGAGCAGGCGACGTTCATGTCGAAACCGAAACCCTGAATGCCCAGTGCTTCCTGGACTTCGATGGCGATGGCCGGGTAGGCGCGTTGCAGATTGGAGCAGGCAACGATCACACCGTCGATGTCGGCGGCGGTCTTGCCGGCACGTTGCAGCGCCTGTTCAGCGGCGCCGATGGCCATCTGGCACAGCACCGACCATTCGTCGTTGGAACGCTCCGGCAGACGCGGGGCCATGCGTTGCGGATCGAGAATGCCGTCCTTGTCCATGACAAAGCGGCTCTTGATGCCCGACGCCTTTTCGATGAACGCGGCGCTGGATTCGGTCAGTGCCTGGACTTTACCGCTGGCGATGGCGTCGGCGTTGTCGGCGTTGAACTGCGCGACGTAGGTATTGAAAGACTGCACCAGCTCTTCGTTGGAGATGCTGTTGGCCGGGGTGTACAGGCCGGTGCCGCTGATGACGACGTTATGCATGGTCGTTTCTCTAATCTGTTCAGGCAGAAAGCGCTGGCACCGACGTACCAACACACAAAGGGTCTATTCCCGTCCGGGGACGCTGACCTGGCATCTTTTCTTGCCGCCCGTGACTTCGCCGAAGGCTCTGGGTCGCGAAACCGGCATTTATGGTCGCGAAGTTTGCCATAAACCTTGGCTTTTGGCGCCTTCTCCCGCAAAACGCACTCCCTGTAGGAGCTGCCGCAGGCTGCGATCTTTTGATCTTGATCTTTTAAAAAGCAAAATCAAAAGATCGTCCGATCGCGGCCCGAGCCTGCGGCAGCTCCTACAGGGGCGATGCGGAGTTGGGGATCAGGCCTCGACCTGACTCCACTGCTTGCTCAGCCGTTTGTCCGAGATCGGTGCTTTCGTCCCCAACTGCTGGGCGAACAGCGACACCCGGTATTCCTCCAGCCACCAGCGGTACAACTCAAGCTGCGGATCGCGTTTGCCTTCCTGGGCATGCTTGGCGGCACGAGTCTGGTATTGCGCCCAGAGACCGGCGAGTTCGCCGCTCCACACTCGATCCTTCTGCACCTGCGCACCGAGCTTCTCGAAACGCTGCTCGACCGCCTTCAGATAGCGCGGCAATTCCTTGAGCCATTGCATCGGCGTTTCCCGGACGAAACCCGGATATACCAGATGGCTGATTTGCTGTTTGATGTCATTCAGCGCCACAGCCTGCGCCAGATCGATCTTGCCCTTGAAGCGTTTTTGCAGGCCGTGCCACAGCTTGAGAATCTCCAGCGTCAGCCGCGCCACGCGCTCGGCGTGTTCGGTCCAGCTGCCGCGTTTGCGTTCAGCCAATGCGGCGAGCCCGGCGCCGTCACGCGGCAACGGGTCTTCGCCTTCCAGAATGCAGCTGTCGAGACTGGCGAGCAGAATGTCTTCGACCAGCGCATCCACTCGGCCCAGCTCGCGATACAGCAGGCCCAACTCGGTGATACCCGGCAGTTTGCTGCGCAGGAACTTCGCCGGCTCGGCCAGTTGCTGCAGCAGCAGCCGCTGTAAGGCGCGACGATGCTGGAACTCGGCTTCGGCCGGGGTCGAGAACCGCCCTTCCTTGACTGTGCCGCCCTCTTCCACCAGCGCCGGATAGACCGTCATCGACAATCCGGCAATCTTCTGCTGCGTCTTTTCCGCCACCGGGGCGAAGACCTTGGCCTCCACCGGTTGCTGACTTTTCGCACTCTGCGGCACCGCCAAAGCCGCCTGGCTGGCTTCGGCAAAACGCGCGGTAAGCTCGGCCAGATCGCGGCCCTCGCCGAGGAACTTGCCCTGGCCGTCGACGATTTCCAGGTTCATCCGCAGATGGCTTTCGACCTGCTGCGCCGCTTCCGCCCATGCTTCATCGCTGACGCGTGCGCCGGTCATGCGCAGCAACTCGCGACCGAGCGCTTGCGGCAGCGAGCCCTCGGCGAAGGTCATGCGCTGCAACGCCGCCTTGATGAAGTCCGGCACCGGCACGAAGTTCTTGCGCAAGGCTTTCGGCAGATTGCGCACCAGCGCAATGCACTTGGCCTCGATCAGCCCCGGCACCAGCCATTCCAGACGTTCCGGCGGCAGCATCGGCAGCAGCGGTGCCGGCACGCGCAGGGTCACGCCGTCGCGCGGGTGATTGGGTTCGAAGTGATAACTGAGCGCCAGTTCCAGATCACCGATGTGCAGCGTGTCCGGGTAGTCGCGCGCGGTGACTTCACTGGCCTCGCGAGCCAGTACGTCTTCTTCGCGCATGATCAGCAGTTGCGGGTCTTTCTGGCTGTTGACCCGATACCAGCTGTCGAAGGTCGCGGTCTGGTGAATCTCCGCCGGCAAGCGCGCATCGTAGAACGCGTACAGGGTTTCTTCGTCAGCGAGAATGTCGCGGCGCCGGGCCTTGGCCTCCAGTTCGTCGAGCTGCTCGAGCAACTGCTTGTTGGCGGTCAGGCACTTGGCTTTCGACTGAATCTCGCCGCGCACCAGACCTTCGCGGATAAACAGCTCACGCGAGACCACCGGATCCACCGGGCCGTAATGCACCGGGCGGCGACCGACCACGATCAGCCCGAACAGGGTGATCTGCTCGTAGGCCACGACCTGGCCGCGCTTCTTCTCCCAGTGCGGTTCGAAATGGTTTTTCTTGATCAGATGCCCGGCCAGCGGCTCGATCCAGTCGGCATCGATCTTGGCGACCATCCGCGCGTAAAGTTTGGTGGTTTCCACCAGTTCGGCGGTCATCAGCCACTGCGGACGTTTCTTGCCGATGCCCGACGACGGGTGAATCCAGAAACGCCGCTGACGGGCGCCAAGGTAATCGCCGTCCTCGGTTTTCTGACCGATCTGGCTGAGCAGGCCGACCAATACTGCTTTGTGCAGTTTCGGGTAATCCGCCGGTTCCTTGTTGAGGCTCAACTGCATGTCGCGGCAGATCAGGCTCAACTGGCGATGAGAGTCACGCCACTCGCGCAGACGCAGATAATTGAGGAAATTCTTCCGGCACCAGTTACGCAGCGGACTGGCGGTCAGCGCCTGGCGCTGCTCTTCAAAACCACGCCACAGATTGACCAGCCCGGCGAAGTCCGAATCGCTGTCTTTCCATTGTGCGTGGGCCTGATCGGCTGCTTGCTGACGCTCCGGCGGACGCTCGCGCGGATCCTGAATCGACATCGCGCTGGCGACGATCAGTACTTCCTGCAGGCTGCCGAGTTTTGCCGCTTCCAGCAACATGCGGCCCATGCGCGGATCGACCGGCAAGCGCGCCAACTGGCGCCCGAGCGGGGTCAGCTGACTATTGCGGTCCACCGCCGAGAGTTCTTGCAGCAGGTTGAAACCGTCGCTGATCGCCTTGCCATCGGGCGGTTCGATGAACGGGAACGCAGTGATTTCGCCGAGGCGCAAATGCAGCATCTGCAAGATCACGGCGGCAAGGTTGGTGCGCAGAATTTCCGGATCGGTGAATTCCGGGCGACCGAGGAAATCTTCCTCGCTGTACAGGCGCACGCAGATCCCCGGCTCGACCCGGCCGCAGCGACCTTTACGCTGATTGGCGCTGGCCTGGGAGATCGCTTCGATCGGCAGGCGCTGAACCTTGGCGCGATAGCTGTAGCGACTGATGCGCGCGGTGCCGCTGTCGATCACGTAACGGATGCCCGGCACGGTCAGCGAGGTCTCGGCAACGTTGGTTGCCAACACCACGCGCCGCCCCGGATGCGACTGGAAAATCCGCTGCTGTTCGGCCGGCGACAGGCGCGCGTACAGCGGCAGGATTTCGGTGTGTTTGAGCTGGGCCTTGCGCAGCATGTCGGCGGCATCGCGGATCTCGCGCTCGCCGGGCAGGAACACCAGCACATCGCCGGGACTGCGGCGTTCGCTGCGCTCGTAGGCGGCAATTTCGTCGAGGGTGGCGAGGATCGCCTGATCCACGGTCAGGTCGTCTTCGACACGGTTGCCCTCTTCATCCTGCTCCAGGGTCAGCGGGCGATACCAGGTGTCCACCGGGAAGGTGCGACCGGACACCTCGACAATCGGCGCATCGTCGAAATGCCTGGAGAAGCGCTCCAGATCGATGGTCGCCGAGGTGATGATGACTTTCAGATCCGGGCGACGCGGCAGCAGGGTTTTCAGGTAACCGAGCAGAAAGTCGATGTTCAGGCTGCGTTCGTGGGCTTCGTCGACGATGATCGTGTCGTAGCGCTCGAGGTAGCGGTCGTTCTGGGTTTCCGCCAGCAGGATGCCGTCGGTCATCAGCTTGATCAGGGTGTTGGAATCGCTCTGATCTTCGAAGCGCACCTGATAGCCGACCAGCGAACCGAGCGGTGTGCCGAGTTCTTCGGCGACCCGGCTGGCGACACTGCGCGCAGCGATTCGGCGTGGCTGGGTGTGGCCGATCAAGCCATGCTGGCCGCGACCGATTTCCAGGCAGATCTTCGGCAACTGGGTGGTTTTACCCGAGCCGGTTTCGCCAGCGATGATCAGCACCTGATGCTTCTCCAGCGCTGCCTTGATTTCGTCGCGCTTGGCGGCAATCGGCAGGCTGTCGTCGTAACGAATCACCGGCAGGCTGGCACGGCGCGCCAGCACCTGATCGCAGGACGCCTGCATGCGCGCCACCCACTGGGCCAGTTTGGCCTCGTCGGGTTTCTTGCGCAGCTCAAGCAACTGCCGCCGCAGCCGGTGACGGTCGGCGAGCATGGCGTGATCGAGGTTTTTCAGCAGTTTGTCGATGGAGGGCGATTCGTCGGTCATCGGGTACGCAATTCGGTCGTCTGTTTATGCAGGGGGGCGATTGTCGCAGATTTTGCCCTCGATTGACCTGCTTACCCTGTGGGAGCTGCCGAAGGCTGCGATCTTTTGATGTTGTTTTTTTAAAAGCAAAATCAAAAGATCGCAGCCTGCGGCAGCTCCTACAGGGGGGAGTTATTCGTTGTCGAGGCCTTTACGGCGGTAGGGGAAGACATCGATGACTTTGCCGGCGCGAATCGCCTCCTGCAAACCCTTCCAGTAATCGGCGTTATACAACTCGCCATGCAGTTGATCGAACAATTTGCGCTGCCCGGCATCGGCGAACAGGAACGGCGGAAACTCTTCCGGGAATACGTCCAGCGGCCCGATCGAGTACCACGGCTCGGAGGCCATTTCGTCCTCGGGGGTACGCGGCGCGGGGATGTGGCGGAAGTTGGCTTCGGTCAGAAAACAGATCTCGTCGTAGTCGTAGAACACCACGCGCCCGTGGCGAGTGACGCCGAAGTTTTTCAGCAACATGTCGCCGGGAAAGATGTTGGCCGCCGCCAGTTGTTTGATCGCCAGGCCGTAATCCTCCAGTGCCTCGCGCACCTGCGCTTCATTGGCGTTTTCCAGGTAGAGGTTGAGCGGGGTCATCCGGCGCTCGGTCCAGCAGTGGCGGATCAGCACCGTGTCGCCCTCGACCGAGACCGTCGACGGCGCGACCTCGAGCAGCTCTTCCAGACACGCCGGATCGAACTTGCTCAGCGGAAAACGAAAATCGGCGAACTCCTGGGTATCGGCCATGCGCCCGACCCGGTCGACGCTTTTCACCAGACGGTATTTTTCGATCACCGTCGCCCGGTCGACGTTTTTCGACGGTGAGAAACGATCCTTGATGATCTTGAACACGGTGTTGAAGCCCGGCAGGGTAAACACACTCATGACCATGCCGCGCACGCCGGGGGCCATGATGAACTGGTCGTCGGTGTTGGCCAGATGATTGATCAATGCCCGGTAAAACTCGGATTTTCCGTGCTTGTAGAAACCGATCGAGGTGTACAGCTCGGCGATGTGTTTACCCGGCAGGATGCGCCGCAGGAAGCCGATGAACTCCGCCGGCACCGGCACATCGACCATGAAATACGAACGGGTGAAGGAGAAGATGATCGACACATCAGCTTCGTCGGTGATCAGCGCGTCGATCTGAATCCCGCGGCCCTCGCGGTGCAGCAATGGAATCACCAGCGGCCACTGCTCGTCGCGGGTATAGATGCGCCCGACCAGATACGCGCCCTTGTTGCGGTACAGCACCGAGGAAAACAACTCGACGCTCAGCTCCGGGTCCTTGCACACCCAGTCCGGCAGGTTCTCGCGCAGTTGCGACTCGAGGCGCTGCAGGTCGCCCGGCAAATCGGCGTAGTCCTCGCTGAAGCGATAGTCGGCAAAGATGCTGGCGAGCATCGATGACAACTGCCCTTGCGGCTTGTAGGTGCGGGTTTGCGCAGCCCGGGCGCGGCGCAGGCTTGGCCGGGTGGTGTGGATGAACATGCAGCCGTCGCTGATCAGGTCGTGACTGAACAGCCCGCAGAAAATCGAGTTGTACCAGGTCTCGGACAGTTCATCGTCGAAGCGCAGATCAATGACGCTGATGTAGGCGCTTTTCACCAACGGCCAGCTGCCGACATTCATCAGCGTCTCGTCGTCGAAATGCTCGCGCAGGCGGGCGATGGTTTCGCCGACCTTTTCTTCGTAGAGATTGATCCGCGCCGCCGACGCGGTCTGCGTCTCCTGCCAGCGCGCCTGCTCGAAGCGCTCGCGCGCACCGTCGGTGATCCGCCGGAAATGCTCGCGGTAATCGTCAAAGCCATCGAGGATCATGCGGGCGATGTCGGTGGCTGGCCATTGCTGCGGCATAGAGGAGACCTCGGCGTGCAAGTGGAAATCTGTGCCTGAGCTTAGCCACGGATGCATGCGCAGGAGAAGTGCAATTTCTGCCAAAAGCGCGGCAGGGTTGTACAGCGACACAGTTTTTAGCAAAGTTTTTTGAGTCGACCGTTCGGTCAATTATCCGCCCTCTCAGTCTCATCGGCCTCCTCGCGCCAGCCCGCGAATTCCCTGGGGTTCGGATCCAATAACCGACCCGCCGCTCTGGCTCGCGGTTTTACCGCTGTGATCCCCCCTGTCGATCCAATAGAAGAACTGCCCACAGATTGGTCTTACCAAAATAGTGGCACTTTGATATACAGCCCGCCAGTACCCGCCTCACAACAAGATCCTCGGCCCACGAGGACGACCTCTTCCTCATAGATCAAGGAGCACATTGATGTCTATCCGCAATCTGCGCATCGGTTTGCGCGCCAGTTTGAGTTTTGCCGTATTGGCCGCCCTGCTGGTGGTGGTCGGTCTGTTCGGCCTGGGCCAGATGAAAAATCTGCGTGAGAGCGCAACGGTGATCGAGGAATCGTGGATGCCCAGCATCGAGAGCATTCACGATGCGGCGGCGAACATCGCCAACATCCGCCTCGAATCCCTGCGCCTGATCACCAGCACCCAGCCGGCGGTACGCGACACAAGCAAAGGCCTCATCAAGGTGCAGCGCGAAGAATTGTCCAAGCGCCTGAAGGACCACACCGCTCTGCTGGCCAGCGATGCGGAACGGGCGATGCTCGACGGTTTGAATAGCGACGTCGCCAAGTACATGAGCATCCTGGACCAGATCATCGCTCAGATCGACGCCGGGCAAGGTGAACAGGCCTATGCCCGCTTGAACAATGAACTGGCGCCACAGGGCAGGATCCTCGACAAGGCGCTGGAGCAGATGATCAGCTTCAACCAGCAAGGCGCCGACAGCGCCGCCGAAGCTGCTGCCGGGGTTTATCAGCAGGCGCTGTGGATTGTCGCGACGATCATCGTTGTCGCCCTGATCGCTACCCTGCTGCTGGCCTGGCTGCTGACCCGCAGCATCACCGCACCGATCAATCAGGCCCTGTCCGTCGCGCAAAAAATTGCCGCCGGCGACCTCAGCGGCCAGATTGCCGATCATGGTCGCGATGAGGCGGCGCAGTTGCTCAGCGCCCTCGCCGAGATGCAGAACAACCTGCGCTCGACCATCCGTGGCATCAGCGAATCGGCGCAGCAACTGGCCTCCGCCGCCGAAGAAATGAGCTCGGTGATGGAGCAAAGCACCCGTGGCCTGCAACAGCAGAACGATCAGATCGACCAGGCCGCCACCGCCGTCACCGAGATGAGCACCGCGGTGGATGAAGTTGCGGCCAACGCGGTGTCCAGCGCCGAGGCCTCCGAGGCCTCGAACGAGGACAGCAAACACGGGCATGTGCAGGTCAGCGAGACCATCAGCTCGATTCAGGAACTGGTCAGCGCGGTGCTGGGTGCGTCGGAACAGGCCGAAGGCCTCGCCACTCAGGCTCAGGACATCAGCAAGGTGCTGGAGGTGATTCGCGGCATCGCCGGGCAAACCAACCTGCTGGCGCTCAACGCCGCCATCGAAGCGGCGCGCGCCGGTGAGGCCGGACGCGGCTTTGCGGTGGTCGCCGATGAAGTGCGCTCCCTGGCGCAACGCACGCAGAACTCCACCGAAGAAATCGAGCTGATGATCAGCAGCATCCAGCAAGGCACCGGTGCCACTGTCGGCGCGTTGCAAAACAGTGCCGAGCAGGCCAGCCACACGTTGCGCCGGGCCAACAGTGCCGGTCAGGCGCTGGAGAAAATCACCGCGTCGATTGCGCAGATCAACCAGCGCAACCTGGTGATCGCTAGCGCGGCCGAGCAGCAAGCGCTGGTGGCGCGCGAGGTTGATCAGAATCTGGTGACCATTCGTGACCTCTCGACCCAGACTGCCGCCGGCGCTACCCAAACGTCCGCTGCCAGTCAGGAACTGTCACGGCTGGCGATCGACCTCAACGGCCTGGTCACGCGCTTCGTGCTCTGAATGAAAAATTAAATGCCCGATTGACGGTTGCCATCGACAGGGCGCTCAGCAACACTCTCGTCCCGATCAAGGAAGGAGTGCCATCGTGAGCGCTGTCGATATTTTCCGCATGCTGTCACTGGCAGCCATCTGGGGCGCGAGCTTCCTGTTCATGCGCATCATTGCGCCGGTGATCGGCACGATTCCGACCGCGTTCTTTCGGGTGTCGATTGCGGCCGTGGGCTTGCTGGTGATTCTCGGGCTGATGCGCATCAGTTGGGATTTCAAGGGCAAACTGAAAACCGTGATGTTGCTGGGGGTGATCAACTCCGGGATTCCGGCGACGCTGTATTCGGTGGCGGCGCAAGTGTTGCCGGCCGGTTACTCGGCGATCTTCAACGCCACCACACCGTTGATGGGCGTATTGATTGGCGGGCTGTTTTTCAGCGAAAAACTCACTGTTGCGAAGCTGACGGGTGTGTTTCTCGGCCTGTTCGGTGTCGGCGTGCTGACGCGCGCAGGTCCTGTGGCTTTCGATCTGCAATTGCTGATGGGCGCCCTCGCCTGCCTGCTCGCTACCACTTGCTACGGCTTCGCCGGGTTCCTCACGCGGCGCTGGCTGGATCACAGCGGCGGGCTCGACAGTCGTCTCTCGGCCGTGGGCAGCATGCTCGGCGCCTCGCTGTTTCTGTTGCCACTGTTCGGCTACAGCGTGATCACCGCCCCTCCGGCAAGCTGGGGTGGGTGGAATGTCTGGCTGTCGCTGCTGGGCCTGGGTCTGGGCTGCACGGCGTTCGCCTACATCATCTATTTCCGCCTGCTCAGCTCCATCGGCCCGGTCAAATCGATGACCGTGACCTTCATGATTCCGGCGTTCGGCGTGTTGTGGGGCGCATTGTTGCTGGATGAACCGCTGTCGATGGCGCACCTGTATGGCGGCGTGTTGATTGCGCTGGCGTTGTGGCTGGTGTTGAAGCCGGCGGTGGTGAAGCCCGCTGCCGCAACAGTCCGCTGATTTTGCGGCGTTAACAAGTCAGCCTTCGCGAGCAAGCCCGCTCCCACACTGGATCTGGGCAACAGCATAAATCCCTGTGGGAGCGAGCCTGCTCGCGATGGCGGCCGAACAGCCGCCATCGGTTTACAGATCAGCTGGATTTACGGAACACAAACGCCAGCCCAACAATGATCAACAGCATCCCCAGCACACTCAACGCCGCCAGACGATTGCCGAAAATCAGGTAATCCATCACCGCCGTCACCGCCGGCACCAGATAGAACAGACTGGTGACATTCACCAGATTGCCCCGGGCGATCAGGCGATAGAGCAACAGCGTCGCCAGTACCGACACCACCAGTCCCATCCACAACACCGGCACGATAAAACCTGTGCTCTGTTCAAAGTGGAACGGCTGAAATGGCACAAATATCCCGCACAACAACAGTCCAGCCAGATACTGCACCGGCAATGTGCCGAGGGGATTGTCGGTGATGCGCTTCTGCATGATCGAGCCAACCGTCATGCTCGCCAGCGCCAACAGACCGAACAGCATCCCTGCCCAGGACATCCCTGCCAGTCCGATCCCCTGGTAAACCACCATGATAAGCCCGGCCAGCCCCAGCGCCAGACCGAACATCCGGCTCGCCGAGCGCTGGCGCTCCATCAACACCACGGTGAGGATCGGCTGTACGCCCATGATGGTCGCCATCACCCCCGGCGTGACTTTGGTATTCAGGGCCAGCAGATAGAAAATCTGATACGCCCCCAACAGCACCACGCCCGTTGCAATCGCAAACAGCATCGGCCGACCGCCCTTGGGCAGCTTCAACTTGAGCAGCGGCGTCAACAGCAGCAGCCCGCACAGCGCGATCACAAAGCGCATCAGCAAAAAGGCAAACGGCGAAGCGTGGGCCAGCCCCCATTTGGAGAAGATCGCCCCGCTGCTCCACAGCAGAACGAACAGGCTCGTGGACGTCGCCGCGAGCACGGATTTTTTCGAAAGGACAAACATGAATACCACCTGTAGTCAGGCAAATAGCCAACTCAGCCGAGGCTGAAATTCAGTAGGTTTTTCTGGCGGGCGCAGGGGTCGGCAGAGAATGCCGATCAGCCCGAAACGCCAACGCCCGGCGGTGATACGACGGCGCACACCGGCGTGCTACTGACAGGTGGAGGGTAATGACTGATCTGCCCTGGCTGCTGATTCCCGCACGGCACGACGCCAGCGTTGACCGCTGAATCGACTACCGCTTTGCTGAGGGATACAGGCATTGGGGCTGATCTTTTTTGAAGGGTTTAAAAAGTGAATCACTGGGTTCACGAGCGCCGACTATAACCAGCGCGGGACATGGATTGCAACGATTTGGACAAAGGGCCAGCAGGGACAGCTCGATGGCGGGCGCATAGGCTGATGAGCAACGGCTACGCCCATTGATGGGGAGACAGGGAATGCTCGGGATCACATGCCAAGGGAACGGACGAATTTGCGGTATCAGTTGTATCGGTCAGAGGCTAGGAAGCAGGCTGCTATCGTTATCCTTCAACTACAACTTCAGTTGGAACACCATGGTCCGACTGCCATCGATTTGTCGAAAGTACGTTTCGAACCTATCGACCAACAAGCACTACAGGCATCAACTCTCTGGAGAGACCAGCACTTTTGCTGGAATGAGGTCATTGAATGGAAAGGTCGAGAGCCCTTATCTCTGGACATCGCTATCTGGTTTGAAGAGGAACTTTGCGGGCTGTGTTTCGCAAATCCGAATGCCAGCAAAAACAGAATACGAATTGTGCGTCTGGAGGGGCGCCCCTACGAATCCCATCCGTTGAAAAGACGTATTGGGGCACTGGCGATGATTGTGATTGAACAATACGCCCAACTCATTGGTAGCAAGGTTCTCGAGATCCAAGAACCTTTAAAGGGCGCGATTTCCCACTATCAAGAGCTTGGCTTCGGCTTCGACGCTGATGGCCGCCTTGTCAAAACCCTGGATAACCTAGTATGGTGAAAACTGTTCAATTAACGATCAACACTGGTGGAGAAATGAGCAAATCAACAAAAAAGCCTTCCTCCAGAAAAGACATACTTCCTCTCGGCAAAAAATCCGGCGAGATAATGCTTACTGCGAGTCAGAGGCGTCTGCTGCAGTTACTGATAACGGGCACTGAAAGCGAAGAGCCAAATGTACTCGCCGCTGGCCGACTTTAGACTTATCGACAAACAAAAAACCGCTCACCAGGAGCGGTTTTTTTATTTCAACATCCGGCTTCAACCAAACAGCCAATACCCCAGCAACGTCAGCACCAACACCGCCAGAATCGGACGCAGGATGCGGTAGGCCTTGGGATTGCGGCGCTTCCACTGTTTGACCACGCCGCTGAACCGGTCGCTGAAGTTCTTGCTCCAGGCGTAGGCCTGGTTGATGCCGCCGACACGTTCGTCATCAAGGTTCTGCGGGGCGGTGGCGCGTCCCAGCCAGGCGCTGATGGCGCGGTTGATACGGGTCATCAGGCGGTTGCTCAGCGGGCGTTCGACATCGCAGAACAGGATGACGCGGGTTTGTTCGGTTTCGTTCTTGACCCAGTGCACGTAGGTCTCGTCGAACATCACGTCTTCACCGTCGCGCCAGGCGTAGACCTGACCATCAACGAAGATCCGGCAATCGTCGGAGTTCGGTGTCGACAGGCCCAAGTGATAACGCAGCGAGCCGGCAAACGGGTCACGGTGCGGGTTCAGATGGCTGCCACCCGGCAATAGCGCGAACATCGCGCCTTTGACGTTAGGGATCGCACTGACCAGCGCCACGGTCTTCGGGCACAGGGTTTCGGCCGACGGCAGCGGTTTGTCGTACCACTTGAGGTAGAAACGTTTCCAGCCTTTCTTGAAGAACGAGCCGAAACCGGCGTCATTGTTCTTCTCGGCGGCGCGGATGTAGCCCTCGTCGAACAGGTGCATGGCCTCGTCGCGAATGGTTTCCCAGTTATCGCGCAGCACATCCAGTTCCGGAAACTTGCTGCGATCCAGATACGGCTTGGACGGAACGCCGGAGAACAGGTACATCAGCGCGTTGTACGGGGCGAACAGCGCCGAGTGGTTGACGAACTGACGCAGTACCGGCAGACGCGCCTTGCCGCGCAAATGCACATAGAGGATGCTGCCCACAAACAGCAGCAACACCAACACCTTGGCGGCTAACGAAAAGGTCATCAACGACTCCTTGAATAAAGACAACGCTGCGCAATGCCCTTTAGCCGGCATGGCAGCCGGCCATGATAAACACTACCGGCCTCGGGAAAAACCCGCTGAACCCAAGATTCAGTGTTAAGAATTGCGCAACAAAGCATTTATTAGCATAACGATCCTGAACCCCGGCTGATCTGAGTCAATTCGACTACTGCTGATTCTCCTGCTCGGTGAACAGATCACTGAACAACATGCTCGACAAATAGCGCTCACCGGAGTCCGGCAGAATCACCACGATGGTCTTGCCCTGCATTTCCGGCTTCTCGGCTAAACGCACTGCCACGGCCATAGCCGCGCCGCAAGAGATACCGCACAAAATCCCTTCTTCCTGCATCAGACGCAGCGCCATGGCCTTGGATTCGTCGTCGGTGACTTGTTCAACCCGGTCGACCATCGACAGATCGAGGTTCTTCGGCACGAAACCGGCGCCAATCCCTTGAATCTTGTGTGGGCTCGGCTTGATCTCTTCACCCGCCAGCGCCTGGCTGATGACCGGCGAAGACACCGGCTCCACTGCCACCGACAGAATCGGTTTGCCCTGGGTATTCTTGATATACCGCGAAACGCCGGTGATGGTTCCGCCGGTCCCGACGCCAGCCACCAGCACATCGACGGCGCCATCGGTGTCGTTCCAGATTTCCGGGCCGGTGGTTTTTTCGTGGATCGCCGGGTTGGCCGGGTTATCGAACTGCGACGGCATGAAGTATTTGCCGGTGTCGCTGGCAACAATTTCGGCAGCCTTCTCGATCGCGCCTTTCATGCCCTTGGCCGGTTCCGTCAAGACCAGTTCTGCGCCGAGGGCCTTGAGCACCTTGCGCCGCTCGATACTCATCGACGCCGGCATGGTCAGCATCAATTTGTAGCCACGGGCGGCGGCAACGAAGGCCAGACCGATGCCGGTATTGCCCGACGTCGGTTCGACGATGGTCATGCCCGGCTTGAGTTTGCCGCTGCTTTCGGCGTCCCAGATCATGTTCGCGCCGATCCGGCACTTGACCGAATAACCGGGGTTGCGCCCCTCGATCTTGGCCAGAATGGTCACGCCACGCGGCGCGATGCGGTTGATCTGCACCAGCGGCGTGTTGCCGATGGAATGGGCATTGTCAGCGAAAATACGGCTCATGGCTGGGTCCTTATGCAGCGTTGAATTCAGCCTTTCAAGGTATGCCTGTTGCCGGGCGCAGTCCAGTCGGGTCGAACGTCTGCGCCGCGCCACAGTCAATCGCTTACATCGTTAGGGAATTGTTGCCATGAAGCGTCGTTATAGCTGGCCAATAG
Organism: Pseudomonas sp. B21-051; assembly: GCF_024748795.1. Classification (NCBI taxonomy): domain Bacteria; kingdom Pseudomonadati; phylum Pseudomonadota; class Gammaproteobacteria; order Pseudomonadales; family Pseudomonadaceae; genus Pseudomonas; species Pseudomonas sp. B21-051. The sequence goes on along the minus strand of NZ_CP087166.1, from coordinate 1,549,084 downwards.
GGATTGTTGCCGTCGTCGTTGTGCTGCTGATCGCCCTGCACATCGCCCTGCCCTACGTGGTGCGCGATTATCTGAACGGCAAACTGGCCGACATGGGTGATTACCGCGGCCAGGTCACCGACGTCGATCTGGCCCTGTGGCGTGGTGCCTACCGGATCAATGGCCTGAAAATCGTCAAGGTCGACGGCAAGGTACCGGTGCCGTTCGTCAACGCGCCCGTGATCGATCTGGCGGTCAGCTGGCACTCGCTGTGGTACGACCATGCGGTGGTGGCACAGGTGCAGTTCTTCAATCCCGAGATCAACTTCGTCGATGGCGGCCCCAACAAGCAGAACTCGCAGACCGGTAAAGGCACCGACTGGCGGGCGCAACTGGGCAAGTTGCTGCCGATCACTCTCGACGAGGTGCAGATCCACGACGGCAAGATCACTTTCCGCAATTTCAACTCCAAACCGCCGGTCAATATGAACGCCAGCAACGTCGAGGCGAGCATCTACAACCTGACCAACGTGGTCGACAAACAGGGCAAGCGCGATGCCCGCTTCGAAGGCAAGGCCAAGCTGCTCGGCCACGCCCCCCTGGAAACCACGGCCACTTTCGATCCTCTGAGCAATTTCGAGGACTTCCAGTTCCGCCTGCGTGCCCGCGACATCGAACTCAAGAGCATGAACGACTTCGCCTCGGCCTATGGCAAGTTCGACTTCAACGCCGGGCATGGTGACGTAGTGATCGAAGCCCAGGCGAAAAAAGCCCAAGTCAGCGGCTACATCAAACCGCTGCTGCGCGACGTCGAAGTGTTCAACTGGCAGCAGGACGTGGAGAACAAGGACAAGAGCATCTTTCGCTCCGTCTGGGAGGCCATCGTCGGCGGCACGGAAACCGTGCTGAAGAACCAGGCCAAAAATCAGTTCGCCACCAAGGTCGAACTCAGTGGCAACGTGCATCAGCAAAACATCAGCGCGTTCGAAGCGTTTTTGCAGATTTTGCGCAATGGCTTCATTCAGGCTTTCAATGCGCGGTATGAGCGGCCGAAGCCGGATGCGGGCTAATTCTTACGATTAACGACATATCGACCAGATTCTTCAGCCGCCAGCGTGGACTTTTGCTGCAATGAGTCCCAACCAAGACAAGCCAAGGCTAATGACCTTGGCACCGCCTCCCGCCCATTACTGTATCGGCTGATGCTGCGGGCACTGACACCCAGCGCCTCGGCTGCCTGATTCAGTGAGAGTCCGGTACGTGCACGCCAATCGATGAAAATCCGAGTGTTTTCATCGACAGTGTTTTGGGCCAGCGCATCCATATAAAGCGTGTCTGCGCCAATCTGTATATCGGGCTCAAGCCATTCGACCGTCCAGCCATTGTCGTCAAGGGTCGCAGCCGCAAACACTTCGGGATCAAGCAATGGTTGCAGACCTGGATAAGCGTGGATGTCTCGGCTCAGGTCAAGGGTCAGATCCTGACCATCAATAAAGGTCAGTTTCAATCGAAAACCTGACAGTGCCTGCACAGCCGTCAGACGAGGCCTTTTCATGGGTAACATCGTTTCCAGTCCTCCAGCAGTTGCACTTGATGAGCCGCAACCCAAGCCAGCGCTTCCTTGATAATCAGCGGCGGTGCCTTGCCCGTCATGACTTCGACGGTTTCAAGGCTCAGCATCACGTCCACTCCGCCACCGATCAAGTGGACATGGGGTGGCGGGTGATCCTTCTCACGTAACTGAATGCGGTATTTGTCGCGAAATCGGTATTTAGTCGTCATGCCCGACAGGCTATCGCCAAATCGGCGATACCTGAATACTGGCCTCTGGCCGAAACCGAGTCAACATGTGACGCTCCATTCAGAGACTGAATAAGCCGTCTGCGTTCACAGTCGACCGGGCTGCGCGTTATAGTCGGGGCATCCGATTTTTTCGCCCCCGCCCTGCTCGCGCAGGTCGGCGTTACCGTTCGAGGATTAGCAGATGAAGTTCGAAGGCACCCAGGCCTACGTCGCCACCGATGACCTGAAGCTGGCGGTCAATGCCGCCATCACCCTGGAGCGGCCACTGCTGGTCAAGGGCGAACCCGGCACCGGCAAGACCATGCTCGCCGAGCAACTGGCCGAATCGTTCGGCGCCAAGCTGATCACCTGGCACATCAAGTCCACCACCAAGGCCCATCAGGGCCTGTACGAGTACGATGCGGTCAGCCGTCTGCGCGACTCGCAACTGGGCAACGAAAAAGTCCACGACGTGCGCAACTACCTGAAGAAGGGCAAGCTCTGGGAGGCATTCGAGTCAGAGGAGCGGGTGATTCTGCTGATCGACGAAATCGACAAGGCCGACATCGAGTTCCCCAACGACTTGCTGCAAGAACTCGACAAGATGGAGTTCTACGTTTACGAGATCGACGAGACCATCAAGGCCAAGAAACGTCCGATCATCATCATTACCTCGAACAACGAGAAAGAGCTGCCGGACGCCTTCCTGCGCCGCTGCTTCTTCCACTACATCGCCTTCCCGGATCGCAGCACCCTGCAGAAAATCGTCGACGTGCACTACCCGGACATCAAGAAGGACCTGGTCAGCGAAGCGCTGGACGTGTTCTTCGACGTGCGCAAGGTGCCGGGCCTGAAGAAGAAGCCGTCGACCTCGGAACTGGTCGACTGGCTGAAGCTGCTGATGGCCGACAACATCGGCGAAGCGGTGTTGCGCGAGCGCGATCCGACCAAGGCCATTCCGCCGCTGGCCGGTGCGTTGGTGAAGAACGAGCAGGACGTGCAGTTGCTTGAGCGCCTGGCGTTCATGAGCCGTCGCGGTTCTCGCTAAGAGGCTGATGCCATGTTGCTCAACCTGTTCAATGAAATGCGTGCCGCCAAGGTGCCGGTGTCGGTGCGCGAGCTGCTCGACCTGATCAACGCGCTGAAGCAGCGCGTGACCTTTGCCGACATGGACGAGTTCTACTACTTGTCGCGGGCGATTCTGGTCAAGGACGAACGGCATTTCGACAAGTTCGACCGCGCGTTTGGCGCCTACTTCAACGGACTGGAAAAACTCGACGATCACTTGCAGGCGCTGATTCCCGAAGATTGGTTGCGCAAGGAATTCGAGCGTTCGCTGACCGACGAGGAACGCGCGCAGATCCAGTCCCTCGGCGGCCTGGACAAACTGATCGAAGAATTCAAGAAACGTCTGGAAGAACAGAAGGAACGCCACGCCGGCGGCAACAAATGGATCGGCACCGGCGGCACCAGCCCGTTCGGCTCCGGGGGTTCAACCCGGAAGGCATCCGCGTCGGCGACGCCGGCAAGCGTCAGGGCAAAGCGGTCAAGGTCTGGGATCAGCGCGAGTACAAGAACCTCGACGATTCGGTGGAGCTGGGCACGCGCAACATCAAGGTTGCTTTGCGGCGTCTGCGTAAATTCGCCCGGCAGGGTGCGGCGGAAGAGCTGGATATCGACGGCACCATCGACCACACCGCCAAGGACGCTGGCCTGCTGAATATCCAGATGCGCCCGGAACGGCGCAACACGGTGAAGTTGTTGCTGCTGTTCGACATCGGCGGCTCGATGGATGCGCACGTGAAAATCTGCGAGGAACTGTTCTCGGCCTGCAAAACCGAGTTCAAGCATCTGGAGTACTTCTACTTCCACAACTTCATTTATGAGTCGGTGTGGAAGAACAACATGCGCCGCACGTCCGAGCGCTTCTCGACGCAGGATTTGCTGCACAAGTACGGTGCCGACTACAAAGTGATCTTCATCGGCGACGCCGCCATGGCGCCCTACGAAATCACCCAGGCCGGCGGCAGCGTCGAGCACTGGAACGAAGAGCCGGGCTACCTGTGGATGCAGCGCTTCATGGAGAAGTACAAGAAGCTCATCTGGATCAATCCGTATCCGAAGGACACCTGGGGCTATACCTCGTCGACCAATATCGTGCGTGATTTGATCGAAGATCAGATGTATCCGCTGACCCTGCGCGGGTTGGAAGAAGGGATGCGGTTTTTGTCCAAATAAAAAGCCAAAGATCGCAGCCTTCGGCAGCTCCTACAGAAAATTTCGCGTTTCCATGTAGGAGCTGCCGCAGGCTGCGATCTTTTGCTCTTCAATCAAAGCGCTGCAAATACTCGACATGCTCCCGGTGCGCCACCTCCTGCACCACCGGCCTTAACTGCACCTGCGCCCCCGGCAGACACTGCGCCAGCCGCGCCAACGCCAACGGCGTCAACGCGCCCAACCGTGGATAGCCGCCAATGGTCTGCCGATCATTGAGTAACACGATCGGCTGCCCGTCCGGCGGCACCTGCACCGCGCCCAGCGGAATGCCCTCGGAAATCATCGGCCGGCCCTGATACTGCAACGCCTTGCCCAACAGTCGAATGCCCATGCGGTCAGCGCGACTGTCCAGCGTCCATGGACTGTTGAACACATCGAACAGACTCTGCCCGCTGAACTGACCGATCTGTGCACCGAGCACCAGATCCAGCGGCGCATTGAGGCGCAGATCAGGTCGATGCGCCAGCGGCACTTCACGCACCTGCAGAACCGCACCGCGATAACTCAATGTCGCGCCCTTGGTCAGCGGTAACCCCATACCATCCAATCCACCGAGTTCTTCACGCACCACCGTGGCACTGCTGCCCAGCACCTGCGGCGCGTCGAAACCACCGGGCGCCGCCAGGTAAGCCCGGGCACCGAGCAACGGTTGTGTGAACCTCAATGTCTGGCCCTTGCCCAGTTTGAAACTGCGCCACGGCGCCAGCGCCTGCCCATCGATCTGCGCACCAAGATCCGCCCCGGCCAGCGCCAGCAGGCAATCTTCCTGCGCCACCACGGCAAACCCGCCGAGGGTGATTTCGATCACCGGCAGATCCAGCGCATTGCCGAGCAACCAATTGCCCCAACTCATCGAACTCCAATCTGCGGCACCGCCCTGGGTCACGCCCAAATGGCGCACGCCAAAACGCCCGGCGTCTTGCAGCAAACACAGTGGCGTACTGGCTTCAATCGTCAGTCGGCTCATGCCAGCGCCTCCAGTGGCGTGTCATCGCCGCCCAAGTTGACGAACTCGGCGTGGCTCACCGCTTCGAAACGCACGGTGTCGCCGGGCTGCATCAGGCTATAGCCGTCGCGATGACGGTCGAACAGTTTCGCCGGGGTGCGACCGATCAGATTCCAGCCGCCGGGGGACACCACCGGATAAGCGGCGGTCTGCCGCTCGGCGATACCGACGCTGCCAGCCGCGACTTTCTTGCGTGGGGTGTCCAGACGGGGCGCTGCCAGTACCTCCTCCACCAGCCCCATGAAGGCAAATCCCGGCGCGAAGCCGAGGGCGAATACCTGATATTCGCGAGCGCTGTGACGGCGGATCACCTCCTCCACCGCCAACCCGCTGCGCTGCGCCAGCAGGCTCAGTTCAGGGCCGACTCTCAAGTCGTACCAGACCGGCAACACATGGCACTGGCCGCTGGTGCGCGCATTCGGCGACAGGTCGATCAACGCTTCAGTGATCAATTCACGGGCCTGGCCCGGATTCAATAATGTCAGGTCGTAATGCACCATCAGCGTGGTGTAGGACGGCACCAGGTCGATCAACTGCGCGCCAAACACCGCGCGTAAGCGCTCACTGGCGGCGAGCATCCACTGCATGTTGGTTTCGGCGATTTCATCGAACAGGCGCAGCATCAGGCAGTCCAGGGCCACCACTTCAATCCTTGGGTTCATGGCGCGCTCTGCTGATTCAGGGCCTCGCGAATGCGCTGCACGGCGGCCACCGAACTGGCGTTGTCGCCATGCACGCACAAGGTGTTGGCCTGCAGGTGCAGCGCGCTGCCGTCACTGGCGACGAGGTCACCGCCACGGGCGATGGTCAGGGCCTGTTCGATGATTTTTTCTGGCTCGTGATGCACCGCACCCGGCAGTTGCCGCGAAACCAGTCGCCCTGCGCTGTCGTAGGCACGATCAGCGAAGGCTTCGAACCACAGGGTCACGCCGTATTCGTCACCGAGCTGCTGCGCCGCCGAATTGTCGCGGGTGGCCATCAGCATCAACGGCAAGCTGCGATCGTAAGCCGCCACGGCCTGAATCACCGCCCGCAACTGTGCCGGGTTGGCCATCATGTCGTTGTACATCGCGCCGTGGGGTTTGACGTAGCTGACTCGCCCACCCTGCGCGCGGCAAATGCCGTCGAGCGCGCCGATCTGGTAATGCAGGATGTCTTGCAGTTCCTCGACGGAATAGGCCATGGAGCGCCGGCCGAAACCGACCAGATCCTGATAGGCCGGGTGCGCGCCGATCTGCACGCCGTGGCTCAGGGCCAGGCTGACGGTCTTGCGCATGATGCTTGGGTCGCCGGCGTGGAACCCGCAGGCAACGTTGGCGCAGTCGATGAAGGGCATGACCTCGGCGTCCAGACCCATGGTCCAGCTGCCGAAACTCTCGCCGATGTCGCAATTCAATAGCAGGCGGCTCACGGTGAACACTCCTGTAGCTTCTTGTCTTTTTATCTGTAGGACGCTTGCCCGGCAGGTTATCAGTTACTGTGCATCCAGTTGCTTGCCACGGGTCTCCGGCAGGCTCAACGCCGCAAGAATCACCACGCCGTAGGACACCGCAGCAAACGCACCGATACCCACGCTCAACGGGACTTTCTGGCTGAGCAGGCCAATCAACAGCGGAAACAATGCCGCCAGCGCCCGACCGATGTTGTAGCAGAAGCCCTGCCCCGAGCCGCGAATCCGCGTCGGAAACAGCTCGGTGAGAAACGCGCCCATGCCGCTGAAAATCCCCGAGGCAAAGAAGCCCAGCGGAAAGCCCAGCCACAGCATCACGCCGTTGCTCACCGGCATCTGCGTGTACAGCAGAACGATGGTGAACGAACCGACCGCGAACAGAATGAAGTTCTTTTTCCGTCCCAGCAGATCGGTCAGATAGGCGCTGATCACATAGCCGACGTAGGACCCGACGATCACCATCGCCAGATACCCGCCAGTGCCGAGCACACTCAAGCCGCGCTCGTTCTTCAGGAAGGTCGGCAGCCACGAGGTGATCGCGTAGTAACCGCCGAGCGCACCGGTAGTCAGTAGTGACGCACGGAACGTGGTGAACAGCATGCCCGGGGCGAAGATCTCGTAGAACTTCGCCGGATTCTGCGGAGTTTGCGCCGCCTTGGCTTCGCGATAGATCTCCGGGTCTTTCACCAGCCGCCGCACGAAGATCACGAAAATTGCCGGGACGATGCCGAGAATGAACAGCGCACGCCAGGCATCCTCCGGCGGCAACACCGAGAACAGCAGCGCATAGAGAATCGCCGTCAGCCCCCAGCCCAAGGCCCAACCGCTCTGCACCATGCCCACCGCTTTGCCGCGATCCTTGGCGCGGATCACTTCACCGATCAGCACCGCGCCGGCAGTCCACTCGCCGCCGAAACCGAAGCCCATCAGGGTACGGGCGATCAGCAGCTGTTCGTAGTTCTGCGCAAAACCGCAGAGGAACGTGAAGAAGGCGAACCACAGCACCGTCAGTTGCAGAGTGCGCACGCGGCCGATGCGGTCGGAGAGAATCCCCGCCACCCAGCCACCAATGGCCGAAGCGATCAGGGTGCTGGTGTGAATCAGCCCGGCCTGTCCGGTGGTGATGCCCCACATGGCGATCAGGGTCGGTACCACGAAGCTGAGCATCTGCGTGTCCATGCCATCCAGGCCATAGCCGATCTTGCAGCTCCAGAAGGTGCGACGCTCTTGCTGATTGATGTTGCGATACCAGTCGAACGGGCCGGGGCGGGCCGTGCTCTTGGGGAGGTCGAGGGTGTCGGGCGCACGCATGGCAAGTCTCCGCAGGCTTTTATTGGTCTTGTTCGAAGTTCCGACGACGCCTATCGTGGGAACCGGATGCGCCGATTTTTCGTCGCCCGGCCCTGCTGCGTCCAACGAATAAAAACCCGCCTTAGGCATAAGAAAAATTTGTCACCCGAGCCGTTGCCATGAACCTGAAGTTTCTCGAGACCTTTGTCTGGGTCGCCCGGCTGAAGAGTTTTCGCCTGACCGCCGACAAGCTGTTCACCACTCAGGCGTCGATTTCCAGCCGCATCGCGGTGCTCGAAGGCGAGCTGGGGGTGAAGCTGTTTCTGCGCGATTCACGCGGTGTCAGCCTGACACCCGAAGGCCTGAAAGTGCTGGACTATGCCGAGCAGATGCTCGATACGATGTCGGCGCTCAAGCAATCGATCGAGACCCGTTCGAGCAAGGTCGGACGGGTGCGCATCGGCGTGATGGACACGGTGATCCACACCTGGCTCAGCCCCTTGGTGGCGCAGATGACCGATCTGTATCCACGGGTAGAAATCGAGCTGGTGGCGGATACCTCGCTGAATCTCTGCGATCAGCTGCAAAAAGGCTTTCTCGACATCGTTCTGCAAACCGATCTGGTGCGCCACGAAAGCGTGCGCAGCCTCGAGCTGGCCAGCCATCCGCTGGGCTGGATCGTTGCGAGCAATTCGATCTACAACCGCGAGTACGCCGACCTCGGCGAACTGGCGCAGGAACGAATCATCACCTACTCGAAAAACTCCCGACCGCATCAGGATCTGCTGGCATTGATGCAGGCCAACGGTGTGTTGGCGCCGCGCCTGAACTGCGTGAATTCGGTGTCGGCGATTACCCGGTTGTTGCGCGATGGCTTTGGTATTGGCGTGCTGCCGCCGGTGCTGGTGGCCGAGGAACTGGCGCGGGGTGAACTGACCTTGCTCGACATCGACCAGCGACCGCCGAATCTGCAGGTGGTGGTGTCGTGGCGGGTTGGCGTTGAGTGGGTCGAGGAGATGGTGACGTTGTGTCAGCAGGTGCTGGAGGGGTATGCGCGCAAGGTCGGTGAAAAGTACATCACCTTGAGTTCCTGACACCCTGTGGCGAGGGAGCTTGCTCCCGCTGGACTGCGAAGCAGGCCCAAAACCAGACATACCAATCATTCAGGACAATTGAGTTCAAAGGTTTACGACTGCTGCGCAGCCGGGCGGGAGCAAGCTCCCTCGCCACAAGTATTTGGCCAGACTTACAACCCGCGCACGTCGCGGTCTTCAATCGGCCGGCTCTGGCGCAAGCGCCGGCCGCCGAGCACCACCCAGTCAATCAGACGAATCAGGCACTCGATGCCGAACGACAGCAGCAACGCGCCGCTCATGCCCCAGATCATCGCTTCCGGGGTCAGCAGGATCTGGTAGCTGTAGCCGTTCCAGGTTTCCTTGCGAATGTCCGGGTCGGCGGCCAGCACCACTTGCAGGAAGCGGATGTACCACGGGCCCTGCATCGCCTGGAACTGTTTATCCAGCGCAACCTGGCGGTTGAGCAAGGTGCTCAGGCTGTCGGCATCGCTGCGAAATACCGGGTCGTCACTGGCGCGGTAATGCGCGACCAGCGCTTGCAAGTCGCCCTTGAAGAACTGCTCGGCGGTGCCCTGAAATCCGCGCAGAGCGGTCTGCGCTTCGATCAGATGGGCTTCGACGCGTTTGGCGTAATCGTTGATGAAACCCGGCACCTGGACACCGATCAACAGGCCCGCCGCAAACAACACCAGCCGTAGATAACTGAGCAACATCGAGGAGAGATCCTTTATTCGGTCGTGCCCTGGCTGACGCATTCGCCGCGTCGCCACAGGCTCCATTGGCCCGGTTGGTAACGGGTCCAGGTTTCGTTTTCGGTCAAAGGCTCGGTAGCGATCACCGTGACTACGTCGTTGGGCGTGGTTTCCGCCTGGAAATCGACGATCACATCGACATCCTTGAGCCGCGCCGGGCCGAACGGTGCGCGCCGGGTGATCTGTGCCAGTTTGGTCGAGCAATAGCAGAACAGCCAGTCGCCGTCGCTGAGCAGGCAGTTGAACACGCCTTTGCTGCGGTATTCGGCACACGCGGCGACCAGATCCGGCAGCAGCACTTCTATATCGACCGGTTCGGGGAAGGCTGCACGCACGCGGTTGAGCAGATCGCAGAACGCCGCTTCGCTGTCGGTATCGCCCACCGGGCGGTAGAAACTCTTGATCGGGGTGAAATCGGCGAGCTGGCCGTTGTGCGCAAAACACCAGTTGCGCCCCCACAGTTCGCGGACGAACGGGTGGGTGTTGGACAGGCAGACCTTGCCGACATTGGCCTGGCGAATATGGCCGATGACCACCTCGCTCTTGATCGGATAGCGCTGGACCAGGTTGGCGACTTCCGACTCACTGCTCGCGGCCGGATCCTGAAACAGGCGCAAGCCACGACCTTCATAGAAGGCGATGCCCCAACCGTCGCGGTGCGGGCCGGTACGCCCGCCGCGCTGCATCAGGCCGGTGAAGCTGAACACGATATCTGTCGGCACGTTGGCACTCATGCCCAGTAGTTCACACATGTGCTGACTCTCGTGGTTACAGACGCGGCTCGACGCGCATGCGCTGCGGATTGTTCGGCACCGGCGGGCGACCGTAGCGGTCATCACCGGCAGCGCCGAACGGCTGATCGTCGTCGCGATCATCGGCACGCGCCGCCGCTTTGGCGGCCTCGGCCTGCTCGCGTCGGGCGCGCGAGGCGCGTTCGATCGGGAAGCGGATCAGCACGAAAATCAGGTAGATGCCGAACGCAATCATGCCGTACATGAACAGATCGGAAATCGCCCGCCAGGCGTTGTTGCCGACCTTGAAGGCCAGATCCAGCGCGGTGATGGCGATCGACGGCGCGACCTTGGCTTTCACCGGGTCAATGATGGTCGGGCTGAACAGCAACACTGCCATCAGCACCCGCAGCGGCTCGCGCAGCCAGCGCCACATCCAGCGGGTCAGGCGCATCCATACCAACAGGCAGCCCACAGCGGCAAAGGCGTAGAGGCCCCAGGCGATCAGATAGTCGTTCTCGGTCATGGTGTCCATGGCAAGGCAGGCAAAGAGGCGCTTATAGTAACGACTTTTCGCCCGTCAGGCTTGTCCCAATGCCAGACGGCCCGCAGCATACCCTGTGGGAGTGAGCCTGCTCGCGAAAGCGCCGGGTCAGTGAAACAAATGTCATCTGACAGAACGCTTTCGCGAGCAGGCTCGCTCCCACAGGGGCTGAGGCGGTTTCAACAACCGCGAACACCATTATTCCGAATACTGTCCGAGAGCCTTCCATGCCCGAATCCGCCCACGTCATCCGCGCCCCGATCGCCCGCAAGGCTGCCGGTGCTGACCCGTATGCCTGGCTGCAGGAACGCGACACCGACGCGGTGCTCGACTACCTCAAGGCCGAAAACGCCTATCAGGAAGCACAGACCGCCGATCAGGCCGTCCTGCGCGAGAGCCTGTTCGAAGAGATCAAGGGCCGGATCCTCGAAACCGACCTGTCCCTGCCCTCGCCCTGGGGCCCGTACCTGTATTACACGCGCACCACGGCGGGTGACGAATACGCCCGCCATTACCGTTGCCCGCGTCCGGCCGACGACAGCCTGACCCTCGACGAAAGCCGCGAGCAACTGCTGCTCGACCCGAACGTGCTGGCCAATGGCGGTTTCTTCTCGCTCGGCGCGTTCAGCATCAGCCCGGACCACCAGCGTCTAGCCTACAGCGTCGACGCCTCGGGCGACGAGATCTACACGCTGTTCGTCAAGGAACTGGCCAATGACAAGGTCAGCGAACTGGAATTTCAGGACTGCGACGGCAGCATGACCTGGGCCAACGACAGCCTGACGCTGTTCTTCGGCGTGCTCGACGACACTCACCGCCCGCACAAGCTGTTTCGCTATCGCCTCGATGGCACCGCTGCCGAAGAGGTATTCCACGAGCCGGACGGACGCTTCTTCCTGCATTGCTACCGCTCCAGTTCCGAGCAGCAATTGCTGCTGACCCTGGGCAGCAAAACCACCAGCGAAGTCTGGGCGCTGGACGCGCATCAGCCGCACCTGCCCTTCACTTGCCTGGCGCCACGGGTCGAGGATCACGAATACGATGTCGACCACGGCGCGCTGGATGGCGTGTGGACCTGGTTCTTCCGCACCAACCGTGACGGCATCAATTTCGCCCTGTATCAGGCGCCGGACACCGGTGTGGTACCGAGCGAAGCCGACTGGCAGAACCTGATCCCGCACAGCGACACGGTGATGCTTGACGGCGTGACGCTGAACACCGCGGCCATGACCCTGAGCCTGCGCGAAGGCGGTTTGCCGATCATCGAAGTTCACCCGCAAGGCCAGACGCCGTATCGCGTGCAATTGCCGGACGCGGCTTACAGCCTCTACGTGCAGAACAGTCTGGAGTTCGAGAGCGACCGCATTCGTCTGCGTTACGAGGCGTTGAACCGTCCGGCGCAGGTGCGCCAATTGCTGCTGGCCAGCGGCGAGCAAACCGTCCTGAAGGAAACCCCGGTGCTCGGCCCGTTCGATGCCGACGCCTACGTCAGTCAGCGCCTGTGGGCCACCGCGCCGGACGGTACGCAGGTGCCGATCAGTCTGGTGATGAAACGCGAAATGGTCGGCAAACCGGTGCCGCTGTATCTGTACGGTTATGGCGCCTACGGCTCCAGCCTCGACCCGTGGTTCTCCCACGCACGCCTGAGCCTGCTGGATCGCGGCATGGCCTTCGCCATCGCCCACGTGCGTGGCGGCGGTGAGCTGGGCGAGGCGTGGTATCGCGCCGGCAAGCAGGAACACAAGCACAACACCTTCAGCGACTTCATTGCCTGCGCCGAATTCCTGATCCTCAACGGCATCACCACCGCCGAGAAACTGGCAATCAGCGGCGGCAGCGCTGGCGGCTTGTTGATTGGTGCGGTGCTGAACCAGCGTCCGGATCTGTTCGGCGTGGCGATTGCCGAAGTGCCGTTCGTCGACGTACTCAACACCATGCTCGATCCGGACTTGCCGCTGACCGTCACCGAGTACGACGAGTGGGGCAACCCCGAAGAGCCGGACGTCTACGAGCGGATCAAGGCCTACGCACCGTACGAAAACGTCACCGCGCAGGATTATCCGGCAACCCTGGTGATCGCCGGCTACAACGACAGTCGCGTGCAGTACTGGGAAGCGGCCAAATGGGTGGCGAAACTGCGCGCGACCAAGACCGACGACAACCTGCTGCTGCTCAAGACCGAACTCGGTGCCGGGCATGGCGGAATGAGCGGGCGTTATCAGGGATTACGTGACGTAGCGCTCGAATATGCATTTGTGTTCAAGGTTTTGGGCCTGGCCTGAGGAACTCCGTCGGTCACTTGGGTCTTAACTCCAGACCCAAAGGGCCGATACACCACAGATCCCTGTAGGAGCTGCCGCAGGCTGCGATCTTTTGATCTTGTCTTTCAAAATCAAAAGATCGCAGCCTTCGGCAGCTCCTACAGGGGACCGTGTAGTGCCTTGAAAATGTGAAAACAAAAAGACCGCAATGACATGTCAGAACCCACCCTGCTGAACAACGAAATTCGCGACTGGCTGATGGATTGTGGCCTGTTCGATCAATTGCAACTGGCGGACTTCGCCGCGGCCTCGGGCTACTTCAGCATCAGCACCGTGGCTGAGGGCGAAGCAATTTTCCGTGAGGGCGATGCCGGCAGTTTCATGTGCATCCTCCACACCGGTCAGGTCGCCGTACAGAAGACGGGCCCCGACGGCCAGGTCATCACCATGGCCACCCTGCGCAGCGGGCGGGCGTTTGGCGAAATGGCCGTGCTCGATGGTGAGCGCCGCTCGGCGACCTGCATCGCGGCGAGCAACTGCCAACTGCTCAACCTGGGCAAGGACTCGCTGGAAAAAATGCTCAACGACACGCCGAAGATCGCCGCGAAAATCATCCGTGCCCTCGCCGTGTCCCTCTCCAAACGTCTGCGCATGGCCGACGGCCAACTGGCGGCGCAACAGGTTTAACCGCCGGGGGATTTGACCTTGGTGCCGCTCGGCTCGATGCCCGGCACCGGTTGATCCTTGCTCGGCGGGCTGGGCATTTCGATCGGCACCAGCGGCGGGCTGCCACTGCCGGCACCGGCCTTCGGTGCGCTGATCGGGGTGATTTGCGGATACGGGGTCGGCGTGGCGGTTCCCGGCGAGCCGGGTTGCGGCGTCGGGCTGACCGGAATGGTCTGCTGCGCCTGCACTGCAGTAATCGAGAGCGCGGCCAGGGCAATGACCGTTAGAATGGTGCGCTTCATCAAGGGCTCCGTTTGGCCTTTAGTCTGCGCTCAGGCTACTCCCAACGGGCCTGCTTGCCTTCCCCCTTGTAGAGATTTCCATGAAACGTTTCGTTCTGCTCGACACCACGCCGATCCCTGACAACGGCGGTGCCCTGTGCCTGTTCGAGTATGGCGAGGATTTCGTCATCAAGATCCAGGGTGGCGACGGCGGGCAATTGATGAACACGCGCATGCACGGTTCGGAAGATGCGCTGGCCGAGATCCCTTGCCGCAAGGTCGCCGGCCGGCCGAATTCGCGAGTATTGATTGGCGGTCTGGGCATGGGTTTCACTCTCGCCTCGGCGCTCAAGCATCTGGGCAAGGGTGCCGAAGTGGTGGTCGCCGAACTGGTGCCCGGCGTGGTCGAGTGGAACCGTGGGCCGCTCGGTGAAAAATCCGGGCGACCGTTGCTCGACCCGCGCACGGTGATCCGTCTGGACGACGTGGCCAAGGTCCTGCAAAGCGAGCCGAACGGCTTCGACGCGATCATGCTCGACGTCGACAACGGCCCCGAAGGCCTGACCCAGAAGGCCAACAGCTGGCTGTACTCCGCCGCTGGCCTCAACGCCTGCGCCAAGGCCCTTCGGCCCAAGGGCGTGCTGGCGGTGTGGTCGGCCAGCGCTGACCGGCAGTTTTCCGACAAATTGAAGAAGGCCGGTTTCAAGGCCGAAGAGGTCCAGGTCTTCGCTCACGGCAACAAGGGCACCCGCCACACGATCTGGATTGCCGAGAAGCTCAAGGGCTGAGCTAAACTCTGCACATAACCGTCATCAGTCTTTTTACAAAGGTGAACCCATGAGTTCGTCCACCCCGACCAACACGTCGAAGCTCGATCGCATCCTTGCCGACAACCAGCGCGACAAGGAAATGGGCTACCGCGACAAGGCCCTGAAAATGTACCCGCACGTCTGCGGCCGCTGCGCCCGTGAGTTTTCCGGCAAGCGCCTGAGCGAACTGACCGTGCACCACCGCGACCACAACCACGACAACAACCCGCAGGACGGCTCGAACTGGGAGCTGTTGTGCCTGTACTGCCACGACAACGAACACTCGCGCTACACCGACCAGCAATACTTCGGCGACGGCTCGCTGAGCACGCCGAAAATCGCCAAGGCCACGCATAACCCGTTTGCTGCCCTCGCCGGGCTGATGAAAAAAGAAGATTAAAAGCAAAAGATCGCAGCCTTCGGCAGCTCCTACAGGGTGTACGCCATTCAATTGTAGGAGCTGCCGAAGGCTGCGATCTTTTGATCTTATCCTCGTATAATCGCCCTCTTTTTCCCGAAGGCACCCCGCTCGTGGCAGACAAACGTTACAGCTGCATTGGTTTGTACAACCCCAAATCACCGGAGAACGTCGGTTCGGTGATGCGCGCCGCAGGCTGTTACGGCGTGGCGTCGGTGTTCTACACCGGCAAGCGCTATGAGCGCGCCGCCGATTTCGTCACCGACACCAAGCGCGTGCACTACGACATTCCGCTGATCGGCATCGACGACCTGAAAAAGATCCTCCCGCTCAACTGCGTCCCGGTCGCCGTGGAACTGGTCGAAGGCGCCCGCCCGCTGCCCGAATACACCCATCCGGATCGCGCCCTTTACATCTTCGGCCCGGAAGACGGCTCGCTGGATAAAGAGATCCGCGACTGGTGCGAAGACGTCGTGTACATCCCGACCACCGGCTGCATGAACCTCGCCGCCACGGTCAACGTCGTGCTCTACGACCGCATGGCCAAGGGCCTGAATACCCGCTCCGGGCCGAAATTCCGCTGAAACGTCGCACATTCGATGGAACGAGCCGGCCGCTGCGGCAGTCAGCTTATCTATCTATTGCACATTGCCTGGGAGACAGATCATGACCGAACTCAAACGCGTCCAACGTATCGATTCCACCCCGTTCCAGAGCCCGACCGAGCAGAACGTCCAGGGCTGGGAGCGCATCGGCTCGCTGGCCGGTGGCGTGATCATGGTCGGCAAGGGCCTGCGCCGTGGCGGCGTGTTCGGTCTGATTCAGGTGGCAATTGGCGGCGTGGCGATGGCCCGTGGCATCACTGGGCACAGCTCGGTGAAAAGCCTGCTGGAAAAAAGCCGTCAAGATATCAACAACGTGCGGGCGAAGATCGAGCGCGCCGGTGAAGAACTGAGTCAGCTCAAGGCCAATGCCGAGGCGGCGACCAGCACTGCCACCGTGACCGGCAATGATTCGGTGAAATCGCCGAAGGCCGGGGTTTAAAAACAAAAGATCGCAGCCTGCGGCAGCTCCTGCATGTGGAATGCGTTTCCCCTGTAGGAGCTGCCGCAGGCTGCGATCTTTTGATCTTTATTGCAGTAACTCGGTATCAAGGACTTTAGAGGTCTCGCCGAGCACGCTCTCAGCCAGTTGCACAAACTCTTTAGTACTCACCGTCCCCAAATGCATCGCCCCGCGCAACACATCATCCAGCGAACGTTTGTTGCGCGTCTTCAGACGAATCTCGCGATCCAGTTCCTGCAAGACAATTACCGCTTTTGCAAGCTGCGCCGGACTGATCTGTTCGCCGCGCAGGGTCGTGACTTTCTGACTGTCCCGGGTCAACTTCGCCTGCAACGCCTGATAGCGCTCATCGCTCATGCCCCCGGCGCGCCGCAGCAGTTCGATCGCGTAGTACTCGGCAAAGCCTTCGCTGATCCAGTCGCTGCGCTGCTTGTCATTGATCCGCCCGAACACCTGCGCCAGCTCACGTACCAGCGCACTGCTGCCGCTCTCGCTGACCAGCGGCAAACGCGTATTCAGGTAAATTGACTCATGCGCACCGAGGCTGCCGCGCCACATCGGGTCGTTGGCGCCGACAATCAGCAGTTTTTTCGGATGCCGGGGATAGACCGCTTGCACCTGCGGCCAGACGAACGTCAGCAAGGTCAGCACATCCATGCGACGCATGCCCTGCCCTTGCGGTGAGGCCACGGTGACTTCGGTTTCGCCCAGGCGCGTGCGGCGGCTGCCGAGATGACCGGCGAGCATCCAGCCGGTCGGGCGATCGAACAGGCGTGAGGGATTGTCGA
Organism: Pseudomonas sp. B21-051; assembly: GCF_024748795.1. Lineage (NCBI taxonomy): Bacteria > Pseudomonadati > Pseudomonadota > Gammaproteobacteria > Pseudomonadales > Pseudomonadaceae > Pseudomonas > Pseudomonas sp. B21-051. The sequence goes on along the minus strand of NZ_CP087166.1, from coordinate 1,531,909 downwards.
TGCGGAATTTGTTCTTGCCGATGCGCGGCCAGGCGGTTTCGACGCTTTTCCAGCCTTCAGGCAATTCGAATTGCAGGCGCGCGACCAGTTCGGTGCCGTCCTGTTGATCGAGTTTTGCAGGAGGCACCAATTCGTCGCCACGCATCAACGCCCAACTCGGCGTCATGCGCGTGTCGAACGTGCCGCTCTTACGGCCGTGGCTGATGCGTACGCGGTAAGTCAGGCTGGCCTTTTCGCTCGCAGGTCGCCACACGCCACGGGCTTGTTTACCCGGGGTCAGCAGCCATTGGCCGTCGGCCTTGAAGTCGCTGTAGTGGCTGCCGTCGCCGAGGTCGAAGTCGAGGCTGCGCACCGCTTCGCCTTTGGCCAGGGTCAGGCGTACTTCGGCCTGATCGCTTTGCGGCAACAGGCGCACGTGGTAATCCAGATCGACTTTCTTTGCCGCCCACACTGGCGCGCTTAGCGCCAGCAAGCCGATCAGCGATGCCCGCAGCAATCCCCCAGCCATACACACTCCTTGTTGAATCCTGGAAACCCTGGGTACTTAACCGGCGCGGAAAATCAGGTGATCTTCCCAGTCGTCTTCCGGCACGCTGCCTTCGGCGAGCATGCGCCCGGACTGGGAAATCCGTTCGTGATGCACGGCGTCACGGTCGCCGCATACCAAGTGGTGCCACAGCGGCAGATCCTTGCCCTCGCTGACCAACCGGTAACCGCAGGTCGGCGGCAGCCATTTGAATTCTTCGGCCTGGCCCGGAGTGAGCTGGATACAGTCCGGGACAAACTTGATGCGATTCGGGTAGTCGCTGCACTGGCAGGTCTTCAGGTCCAGCAGTTTGCAGGCGATGCGCGTGTAATAGACGCTGTTGTCTTCTTCATCTTCGAGTTTCTGCAGGCAGCACAGACCGCAGCCGTCGCACAGCGATTCCCATTCCTCGTGATCCAGTTGCTCGAGGGTTTTGCGTTTCCAGAACGGTTCGACTTTGGCGGCCATGGCTCAAGCATCAACATCAGGTGGTGAAAAGGCCGCCAGTCTAGTGCCCAAGACCTTTCGGGCCAAGCGCTGGCGACTGTCGGTAAATCGCGCTTGTCAGCCGAATCGCCGCCCAGTAGGGTTTTGCCACGAATTCATGACTCAAACACAGCAAGGAATCTTTCGATGAGTGCCAACCCTCGCGTTGCCGATTACGCCATTCACCCGCAGTTCACCGACCGCTGGTCGCCCCGCGCCTTCACCGGCGAAGCGATTCCGGAAGAAACCCTGCTGAGCTTTTTCGAAGCCGCACGCTGGGCGCCGTCGGCGTACAACTCGCAGCCATGGCGCTTTCTGTATGCGCGCCGTGACACGCCGAACTGGGAGCGCTTCCTGGGCCTGCTGAATGAATTCAACCGCAGTTGGGCGCAACACGCTTCGGCGCTGGTGATCGTGATTTCGAAAACCACCTTCACCGCCCCCGGTGCCAGCGAAGAAACCCCGGCGCTGTGGCACACCTTCGACACCGGTTCGGCCTGGGGCCACCTGGCGCTGCAAGCGAGCATCAGCGGCTGGCACACCCACGGCATGGCCGGTTTCGATCAGGAGCTGGCCCGCAAGGAGCTGAATATTCCTGAAGGTTATGCACTGCATGCGGCGGTCGCTGTCGGCAAGCTGGGTGACAAGGCAACTCTGGCCGAGTATCTGCAGGCCCGTGAAGAGCCGAGCCCGCGTCGTCCGCTGAGCGAGCTGGCCGCAGAAGGCAACTTCACCCTCTAAGCCAGCACAAAAACAAATGTGGGAGCGAGCCTGCTCGCGAAAGCGGTGTGTCAGACAACGATGATGTTGGCTGACACTCCCCCTTCGCGAGCAGGCTCGCTCCCACAGTTTATTCCGCGAACATTCAGTAACCGCGGTTGAAATCCACTTCCCCGCGCAATGCTTCTCCCGCCTGATACGCCTTCAGGTTCTCGACAAACAACTGCACCATCAACGCCGGCGACGTCGGTGCCGAGCTGTGCCCGGTCAGCAGCAGGCCCCAGGCAGTCCAGAACGGATGGCGTTGTGGCAACGGCTCCTGACGGCAAACGTCGATCACCGCACCGGCCAGATGCCCTTCCTTCAGGGCTTCCACCAGATCCGCATCGACCACCGCCACGCCGCGTCCGACGTTGATGAACAAACCGGTCGGCTTGAATTGCTTGAACAGTGCCGCGTCGTAAATGTCGTGGGTGTGTTCGGTATTCGGCAGCAGGTTGACCACGTAATCGACCGCGCCCACCAGCCGTGGCAGATCCGCCATCGAGCCGACTTCGACGAACGGCGCCTGCTCGCGCGCGCTGCTGGCGATGCCGTACAACTCGACGCCGAACGGCAACAGAAACTGCGCAACGCTCTGGCCGATGTCGCCGGTGCCGACGATCAGCACCTTGCGCCCGACCAGGCTCTGGCCGGTGCGGTTGTCCCACTTGCGCTCGACCTGGCTGACCAGCCGCGCCAGCACTTCCCGCTCGTGGCCGAGCATGTAGGTCAGCACGTATTCGGCCATCACCTGACCGAAGATCCCCACCGCGCGGGTCAGGCGGTAATCGCGGCGCAAGCCGTCGGCGAGCAGCGGCGTGATGCCGGCCCAGGTCGATTGCAGCCATTGCGGCTGATGGCCCTGACGCAGCAGGGTCGCCAGCAGATCCGGCTGCCCCAGCCACACCGGGCAATCGGCAGCCTGACGGGCCAGTTCGGCAGAGTCGCCACTGGTCAGCACTTCGAGTTCGGGGGCCGCCTGACGCAGCAGCCGGGCGTACACCGCGTGGTCGTGTTCAGCAATCAGAACGCGCATCTTCAAACCTTTCGCAAACCGTGCAGGCAACCGCCGAAAGAGCCGTGCTCCTTCGTGGCGGTCGTCGCCGTAAAATCAGTTCCAGGGTGGCAAGAGGCCCAGAACAGGGCCTCGCAGATCAGACCGGGTCGTTGCGTCGCAGCAATTCTTCGGGCAGGTGTTCGATGTACTCGTCCTCGGCCGGTGGCATCTGCAGGTGATAGCCCTGCTTGTCGAGGTTTTCCAGGACCACGACGATGTCCTCGCTGGCCAGCTTGCGCTCAGGCGACAGCACCAGATCGAAGGAATGTTTCGGCTTGCCGAACGCCAGCATCAGGGGTTCCGGCACGCGCTCCAGAGCATCGCTCTTGAGCACATAAAGGTACATCCCGCTTCGCTTGGAGCTTTGGTAAATGGAGCAAATACGTTTCAAGGCTGTTCTCCGACGATGGCCAGGCTGTCGAGCAGCTTCTGGCCCATGAGTTCGCGGCGCCAGCCACGCAGCGACTCAGGCAATTGATATGGGCCCTCGGGGAAGCCGCTTTTGACCAGCGCTTCGAGGGTTTTCTTGCGCAGCATCAGTTCCGGGGCGATGCCCAGGCGTTCGGCTTCGACCTGGCCGAGGGCGCGCAGTTGCTTGATCAACGCAGCGGCTTCGACCGGCAATGGTTCCGGCACCGCCGGCGGCCATTGATCAGGCCCCACACTGCCAGAGCGCTTGATCAGATCAAGCAGAAATTGCCCGTCCTGACGCACGGTACGCGGATGCATGTCTTCGATCTTGCCCAGCGCCGCGAGGTTGTCCGGTTGCGTGCGGGCCAGCGGCCACAGCGAATGTTCACGGATGATGCGGTTGCGCGGCAGATCACGGGCACGCGCTTCTTTTTCACGCCAGGCGCACAGCTCACGCAGCACAGCCAGTTGCGCACGGGACAGTTTCCACGCCAGTTTGGCTTCGCGATATACCTCGTACGGGTCGGTCTCGCGGCGCAGGTTGGCGACCAGTTCGGCGCCGTCCTCCAGCACCCAGGCGAACTTGTCGTCGGACAGTTTCGGCCGCAGCTGTACGAAAACTTCCGCAAGATGCACCGCGTCTTCGGCGGCATAGCTGATTTGTGTGTCGGAAAGTGGACGCTGCAACCAGTCGGAACGGGTTTCGCCCTTCGGCAACTCAATGCCCAGCACTTCCTGCACCAGCCGCGAATAGCCCATCGAGAACCCGAGGTTCAGGTAGGCCGCTGCCAATTGTGTGTCGAACAGCGGCGCCGGCAGGCTGCCGGTCAGGCGCAGCAACACTTCGAGGTCTTCGCTGCAGGCGTGCAGGACTTTGAGCACCGCCGGGTTTTCCAGCAACGCCGCCAACGGTTGCCAGGCGTCAATGGTCAGCGGATCGATCAGGTAGGCGCGTTTGCCGTCACCGACCTGCAGCAAACCGGCAATCGGGTAGAAGGTGTCGACCCGCATGAATTCGGTGTCGAGGGCAACGAACGGCAGTTGCTGCCACTCGGCGCAAAACTGCGCGAGGCTTTCGTTGTCGCGAATCCAGTGAATATCGATGGCCACACGGCTCTCCCTTGAAGAATGGCGCGCAGTATATATCGCCGCCGGCGTTTTACGCGCCTGCGCTGGGCCAGAGCTGTAACGAAATGTCCTGCCAAAGAGAAAGAATAGTCTTACAGCGTGATCAGCAAGAGGAATCCGGGCTTACCTTGTGTAGGAGCTGCCGAAGGCTGCGATCTTTTGATCTTGATCTTGGTCTTGAAAAACAAGATCAAAAGATCGCAGCCTGCGGCAGCTCCTAAAGTGGGGAGAGTCATATTTAGTTTTTAAATAATGCTCGGGAAATCTGATTTGCCGATACGTGCGCTGCGCCGCCTAATCGTCAGCCTCCGCAATCCAGAGTCTGCCGATGGAAAATGTCCGCGCCACCACCCGCCCCGCTGTCTGGCTGATGTTCGGGATCATCCTCGTCGCGCTCAACCTGCGTCCCTCCATGGCCGCCGTCGGGCCGTTGTTGTCGGCGATTCGTGGCGATATCCCGCTGAGTTTCAGCGTGGCTTCGCTGCTGACCATGCTGCCAGTGATGGCGATGGGGCTGGCGATGTTTTTCGGTATCGGCATCAGCCGGCGCCTGGGCGAGCAACGCACGGTGATCCTGTCGTTGTTGATCATCGGCCTGGCGACGCTGTCGCGGCTGGTGCTCGATTCGGCACCGCAGTTGATTGGCAGCGCGGTGCTGGCCGGGATGGGTATCGCCCTGATTCAGGCGCTGATGCCGGTGCTGATCAAGTCACGCTTCCCCGACCATGTGGCGCTGTGCATGGGCCTGTATGTCACATCGATCATGGGCGGCGCCGCGCTGGCCGCCTCATTTTCGCCGCTGGTGCTGGGGCAGACCGGCAGCTGGCGCATCGGGCTGGCAATCTGGGCGGCACTGGCCTTGCTCGCGTTGCTGGTCTGGTGGACACAGTCGATCCCGTCATCCCTCCAGATCACGCCTGTAGGAAAAGAGTCCTTCACGCGTAATTCCCGCGCCTGGCTGCTCGCCCTCTTCTTCGGCCTCGGCACGGCGTCCTACACCTGCGTACTCGCGTGGCTGGCGCCGTACTACGTGGAGCAAGGCTGGAGCGAACAGCAGGCCGGGCTACTGCTGGGTTTTCTGACCGCCATGGAGGTGATTTCCGGGCTGCTGACGCCGGCCATCGCCAATCGCAGCCGTGATCGCCGTGCCGTCCTGGCAGCGTTGCTGCTGCTGATCATCGGCGGCTTCTGCGGATTGATCCTCAGCCCGCAACACCTCAGCCTGTTGTGGCCATGCCTGTTGGGGCTGGGGATTGGCGGCCTCTTCCCCATGAGTCTGATCGTCTCCCTCGATCACCTCGACAGCCCGCAGCGCGCCGGCAGCCTGACCGCGTTCGTGCAAGGCATCGGCTATTTGATCGCCGGGCTTTCGCCGCTGCTCGCCGGAATCATCCGCGACCGGCTCGGCAGCTTCGAATGGGCCTGGTGGTCGCTGACCGCAGTGATGGTGGTGATGCTGCTGATCGTGCTGCGCTTCGACCCTCGGCAGTACGCCCGACACATCCGTTGAAGCCGAATGCCGGCGCCGGGCTAGAGGCCTCTTGCCATCTTTTTGCGGTTTATTTGCCGACGTCGTGTTGCTAAAAGTTTCTGTCCCACTGGCGACATTGAAACGTCCTACAAGGCTTTGTCCTGGCACCATCGTTCCGCTACGATCATGCGCACACGTTTGCGCGGATTCAGCGCAAGGAGCACAGCGGGACGGAACGGATGCTGAACAGTAACTTGCTTCGAAAGCTCGACATGCAGGACCTCATGGTGTTTATCGCCGTGTATGAGCAAAGCAGCGTCACGGATGTCTCGGAGACGCTGTGCGTCAGCCAGTCCACTGTCAGCTATTGCCTGAAAAAATTGCGCACCAGTTTCGAAGACGAGTTGTTCATCAACACCCGCACGGGCATGCGTCCCACCTACAAGGCCGGCACCATGTACGGCCATGTGCAGAAGATTCTCGAAAGCATCAACCTGTGCCACGCCGGTGCCCCGGCCTTCGATCCGACCCGGCAAGCGGTGACCTTCAATATCTGCGCCCCGGAATACTTCGAGCAATTGGTGCTGCCACGGCTGTTGAAGCGTTTCGACTTCGACGATTTGCCGGTGGTGGTCAACATGCACAAGTTCGAGACCGATGTGCCCGCCGACGAACTGCGCGACGGCAGCCTCGACCTGGTGATCTGTTTTGGCCCCAACTTCCACCGCAGCCATACCGACCTTAAATCGCGAATGCTGCTGGAGGACGATCTGGTCTGTGTCTTCGACAAACGCGCCACGCCGCTGGAACCGCGCCTGAGCCTGCAGGCCTTCACCGAGCGGCGCCATGTGTTCCCGACGCCGTGGACGTCCACCACCAACATGGTCGATGGCTGGCTGGCGCGTCAGGCGCAGAAACGGCAGATCGTCGCGCGCTCCAGCAGCTACAGCGCGGCATTGAAGATGATTACCGGGACCGACTTCATCCTCACCCTGCCCCGGCGCATACAACGCCTGCTGACCAACGACGCAGTGTTCAATCACTGCGAGGCGCCGAACGGCTTGCCGGGATTCACCCTCGACATGCAGTGGAGCCAGAACGCTGATCAGGACAGCGCCAACGTCTGGCTGCGCGAGCAGGTGATCAAGGTGTGCAGTGAGCTGGAAGCAGCCTGAGTCCTACACGCCGATGGCGGTCTTGGTGTAGGAATCGCGGTCGATATCGAGCAACTCCACGCACAACTGCACTTCGACCCCGGCCGGCCACTCGCACAGATCCTGCAACACCGCCAGCAGGCTGTCCGAGAGCTGCTTCTTGATCTGTGGCGAACGACCGCTGAGCAGCGCCAGCTTCACATGGACAAAAGCGCGCTCACCCATGCCGGTACCGACCTTGAAGGTCTCGACCTTCACCGCCCGGCTTTTGATATCAAACTCCGCAGCGAACTGACCGGAACCCACCAGGGCGTTGTTGAGCCGGATCAACGCCACATCAGCGTTCAACTGCGGCAGGTTGGCGGTGTATTCCATGTGCAGGTGTGGCATGGGGTGCTCCAGTCAGTCGGCAGAAAGGTCGTACATATACCACAGCGCTGCCCTACTCTCCTGCGGGTTTTTCCGGGGTTATCGAGGCCGACGTCTGACGCAATGCCAGGCTTTCCCACAGCGCCACCAGCACCACGATCGCCGTGGTCAAAGCCCCGAGCACCAGCGCCGAAAACCAGTGATTCAACGCCAGCGGCAGCGCCAGCGTCAGCAACATCAGCCCCGCCAGATGCGACAACGGCGGCAGCGGTCGGTCGGACATGACCCACTTGAACAGCGCATTGCCCAACAGAAACAGCCATGGCCCGCCCACGATCACCAGGATCCCGGCGTCACTGGCGTGATCCGGGTGCACCAGCACCAGTTCGTCGGCCACCGCACTGACGATCACCCCGGCAACGATCAGCACGTGCAGGTAGGTGTAGGCGATGCGCGCCTGACGCCCCGGATCGCTCGAATGCGCGATGCGGTGATGCGCGCGCTCGGCGCCGCTGTCGAAGTACACCCACCACATGCCGATGCTGCCCAGCACCGCCACCAGAAACGCCATGACCCCGGTGGCGCTCAGCGTCAGTTCGGCGAACGTCGCGCCGGTCACCAGCAACGATTCGCCCAGGGCGATGATCACGAACAACGCGCAACGCTCGGCCATGTGATTGCCTTCGACGTTCCAGTCACTCAATGACGAACGCCCCAGCCCCGGCACCCAGAAATACAGCGAAGGCGAGATCAGCTCGATCAGCAGCGCCAGCGCCCAACACAGCAGACGTTGCTGCCCGTCAAGAAAGGCCCCGGCGATCCAGAACACGCCGGAGAACATCAACCACGCCAGAATCCGCTGGAAATTGCGGGTCATGCTCAGCGACTCGCCACGCACCGCCCAGATCGCGAACAGCGTGCGCCCGACCTGCATGAACACGAACGCCGAGGCAAACATCAGCCCGCGCTCGGTGAAAGCCTTGGGGATCGAGGACGACAGCAACAGACCGGCGATCATCAGCCCGAACAGGCCGAGGCGGATCGGCAGTTTTTCCGGGTCGAGCCAGTTGGTGATCCACGAAGTGAAAATCCACACCCACCACACCGCGACCATCAACAGCGCCACCTGCACCGCGCCCAGAATCGACAACTGCGAAAGCAGCGAATGCGAGAGCTGAGTCACGGCGAACACGAACACCAGATCGAAAAACAGTTCGACCATGCCGACCTTGCCACTGTCGAGACTGCCGCGCCCACGCAGCAACGAACGGGAAATGCTCATGGAGACAGGCCTCCGCCAAGGTTACTGCCATTGAGCAAAGCAGCCCGACCAGACGAACGCAAACCCTGTGGGAGCGAGCCTGCTCGCGAAGACGTCGGGTCAGGCGACATCAATAGTGTCTGACACAACGCTTTCGCGAGCAGGCTCGCTCCCACAGGGGAGATTTGTGGTGGGATTCAGGGCGCGGTCAGTGGCCGTTCGCTCATGAACGCTTCCAGCCGCGACCGCAGCCAGCGCTCGGCCGGGTCGCTGTCGACGTGGCTGAGCCAGACCATCGACAGATCCAGCATCGGCGTCTTGAACGGGAACGGTTCCTTGAACAGCAGCCCGGAGGCAGCCATGGCTTCGGCGGTATAGTCCGGCAGGCTGGCGATCAGGTCGGTGCCGGCCAGCAATGCCGGCAGCGCACTGTATTGCGGCACCGACAACACCACATGCCGGGTGCGGCCGATTTCCGCCAGCCACTCATCGGCATAGCCGCTGATGTTGGCCGTATGCGATACCAGTACGTGTGGACGTGAACAGTATTCATCGAGGGTCAGCGGCGAGTCCGAGGCATCGGCGCGCAGGATGCTCGGCTGGATATGCCGCAGCAATTTGCGCTTGGCATTGGCCGGCAAGCCCCGGGTCTGGCTGATACCGACGGTGATGTCGCCGGCGGCCAGCAGGTCGGGGATGCGCCAGTAGTCGACGTGTTGCACCACGAACACCACGCTCGGTGCCTCTTGGCGTAGCGCCCGCAGCAACGGTGGCAGCAGGCCGAATTCGACGTCATCGGACAGGCCGATGCGGAACGTCATGTTGCTCACGGCCGGGTCGAAATCGTGAGTCAGGCTCAGCGCCACCGACAGTGAGTCGAGCGCTGGCGACAGGTACTTGAACAGTTCTTCGGCCCGGGCCGTCGGCTCCATGCGATGGCCGACGCGAATGAACAGCGGATCATTGAACATCGCGCGCAAGCGATTGAGCGCCGAACTGATGGTCGGCTGGCCGAGAAACAGCTTCTCCGCCGCCCGGGTCACGTTGCGTTCGAGCATCAAGGTCTCGAACACCACCATCAGGTTGATGTCGGCCTTGCGTAATTCATTTCGATTCATCCATTGCCCCCGCTCCCCAGACTGCCGGCAGTGTATGAAGTCCTTGGGACTGACGTCTATCAGACGATTGGCGGTTTGTTCGACAATTTCACTGCACCGTCAGGGTTTTCAACCCCAGCCCCATGACTCGCGCATCGTCATTGAAGCCTAGTGTTTTCGGGCTGACTGCATCGGGCAGATGCACTCGGACATTCAGATATTCCTCAGCGACCTGCGCTGCGCTGAGCGGTATTTCCAGCCGATTGCCCTGCACCTCAGTCAGACGCGTCGACAACGCCTCTACGCCATTGATGCTGACGATCACCCGCTGGCTGAGGTTCGGCGGCATGGCAAAGGCCAGGGCATCAATCACCAGTGCATGCGACCCGGGAGCGACGCGCAGTCGCAGTTCTGCATCCTGTCCATCACTCCAGGTGCCCCAGGCTTCCGGGGTGGACCAGCCTTTGACCAGTTGCCGGGTGCTGCGGTTGAACGTCTGCACCAGTCCCGGCTGGCTCAAGGGTATCGACGACAGCGCTCGCCCCTGATCGACCATCGCCAGACAGTCATTACAGTGTTTCCAGCCCGGGGCCAGCACGACAAAGTCGTCGACCCGGGTCAACAGATCGGTGTCGCTGTGAATGCTCTTGACCGCCAGCTCCAGCGCGTCGTCATCGAGGATGTACAGCGAATCGCTGTCGTACTGGCCGCTGGCGAGTTGGCTTTGCGTCGTGCGCAACAGCTTGTCCAGCGCCTTGGGACTCGTACGCCCCAGGTAAGCCGCGTCGGTTTTCAACCCATGAGTGCCGGCAAAATCGGCAATCGCCTGCCACTGATCAGGCTGATTTTTCGGTGTTACGGCGCGGATGTTCTTGTAGTGCGCCGCCGCACTGGCCCAGAACGGATCATGCATCGGGCTGACCCAGACCGAAGATTCGGGCAGCATTCTCGCCGCCCGCAAACCTGCCCAGGCAATCCGGGTGTCGGCGACTTGTACCACCAACGCCAGCGCCAGCAGCCCCATGGCAATACGCGGCCGATAACCGCGCACCACCAGGTAGGTGAGCAGTATCACGATGGCGTAGAACACCGGCCAGAACATCCGGCCCGAAGCGCGAAAAATACTCGCTGCACGCAGCACGAATTTCGGCAGCGGATAGCCGAACGTCTGCAGGCCGAATCCGATCTGGTTCGACAGGGCGAACAGGGTCAATCCGATGAACGCCAACAACAGGAACGGGCGACTGCACAACAAAGCCTTCAACGAGATACCACTTTTGTACCAGCCGATAGCGGCCAGCGGCACCAGCAACAGGACGCCCAGCCCCAGGTAGTTGAAACCTTCGTAATCGCCTGCGCCCTTGGGAATACCTGGCAAGACAAACGACCATCCGTCTGGATCCACCAGCGACAACAGGTTCATTCGATAAAAGCCGAAACCGCCGCCCGCCGCGCCATCGGTAATACTGAAATAACCCGCCTGCCAGCAGCACACGCTCACCAGCGCGAACAAGCCGCCCAGCTCGATAAGGACCTGACGGCGCGTCAGCTTGCCAGCCCACAACTTGCCAAACAGATCCGCGACCCAGATCAGCGCCACCATGCCCAACAGGTAAGCGTGCACCAATGCCGTCACGGCGAGCAATGCTCCCCACGCCAAACGTCGGCGCTCGAGTGCCGGGTGCAGTGCCAGATACAACGCCGCGAGAATCAGGAAGTGCCCGACCAGCGAAAGATGTCCACCGGTACGCAGAAACATTGGCGGCGAAAACACCAGGAGCCCGGCGCCGAGCAGGCGCAATACGGGGTTGTCGGTGATCAAGCCGAGCAGCTTCCAGGCAAACCAGGCCTGCAGAATGAAACACGCCAGCAGCCATAAACCGAAATACTGGAACGTCTCCGGCAACCAGCCATTGAATGGTTTGAACAGCAGCGCCAGCAGCGGATTGGAATCGGAAAAAATGATCGAGCTGCCCAGTTCCATCCCATAGGACGGGTTCAGCCCGAGGGGAAAAGTCCAGGGTGAATGGCGAAAAAATACCCAGCCCAGGTAATGCGTCGCCGGATCACCGTCCCGGAGCCAGGCAATGTTTTGCGGGTCGACGGCACGCGGGCCGATCACCAGAAAAAACGCCAGCGCACCCAGCAGGATCGGCAACAGCGCCAAGGCCGGGTGCTTGTTCAAGCCCCTCATCGATACGTCCAGAAGTTATGCAACACAAAGGTGAACGCCGGAATGATCAGCGCTACGGCGCCGATACCCAGCAAGTAATGAAGCCCGGCGATCTGCGCGGCCCACGCGACGAACATCGCCAGGAAAAAGCCGCCGCAGGACACCAGCATGAAGCGCAGCAGGGTTTTGCCATGCAAACGGGCCGAAAAACTCCAGGTGGTGTTGATCACATAGGACACAACCGTCGCCACGGCAAACGCCACACCGTTGGCGAGTGGCGGGTGCGGCGCGACGAAATTGATGAACAGCACCGCCACCAGTGCATGCAGCGCGGTGACGAACAGACCGGTCACGGCAAACCGCAAGCCGCGCTGGATCAACGCCGATCTGTCGGCAGAGGTCACGGTTTACGCGCCAGCACAAACACGCTCAGACCGGCCAGACGATTGATGCCCATCAGCGGCAGTTCAAGGCTGCAGAGGGTCTTGAGCACGCCGTTGACCAGCGGATGATGACGCTTGAGCTGCGACTGCGGTGCTGCGGCCTGCGGCCCTTTGGGCAGCAAACGCAACGCCGCGGCGATCGGAAACACCGCTCCGAAATAGTAGGCACCGCGCTGCACCGTCAAACCGGCGTCACGGGCCAGGGTTTCAAACTGCGGCAGGGTGTAGCGGCGCTTGTGTTCGAGGAAGTCGTCGTGACCGCTCCACAGGAACTGAAACGCCGGTACGGTCATCAGGAAACGGCTGCCGGACGGTACCTTGTCAACGTAAGCCTTGAGCAGACCGAGGTCGTCGTCGACATGCTCCAGCACGTCCATGAGCAGCACCAGGTCCGCATCGATGGCGTCGATATCACGGCGATAATGCACCGGTTTGCCGGCAGTGCTCGCATGGGAATCGGCGGGGTAACTGATGTCGACGCACCACGCTTCCTGCGCCGCGGTTTGGGTCAATAAATGGTGCGAGAAAAACCCCGACCCGGCGCCCACGTCGAGAATCCGTGTGATCGGCGCATCACCGAGCAGACGACGAGTCGCCGCCGCTTTGGAGCAGTAATACCAATGCTCGCCGATGCTGTCGCCGAGGATGTCGGTTTCCTTGAGATCCATGTTTCAGTCCTTGGGATCGTAGACGCGACGCACCAGAAAAACCGGCCGGCGTTTGGATTCGATATAAGTGCGGCCGAGGTACTCGCCGAGTACGCCGATGCCAATCAATTGCAGGCCACCGAGGAACGTCACGGCCACCATCAGCGAGGCATAACCGGGCATGTCGACGCCGTGGATCAGCGTGCGCACCACGATAAAAATGGCAAAGGCAAAAGATACCAGCGAAACCACCGCGCCGATGTAAGTCCAGATCCGCAGCGGTTCGGTACTGAAACTGGTGATGCCCTCCAGGGCAAAATTCCACAGCCGCCAGCCGTTGAACTTGCTCTGCCCCGCCACACGCTCGGGCCGCTCGTAATCAACATGGGTGGTACGAAATCCGACCCAGGCGAACAGGCCCTTCATGAAGCGCCGGGACTCGGGCAAGGTCAGCAAGGCATCGACCACACAACGGTCCATCAAGCGGAAATCGCCGACGTTTTCCGGCAGCGGTTGCTCGGCGATCTTGTTGTGCAGACGGTAGAACCAATGCGCCGACGTCTGTTTGGCCCAGGTGTCGCTACGGCGGCTGATGCGGTGACCGAGCACCACCTCATACCCTTCGCGCCAACGCTCGATCATTTGCAGAATGACTTCGGGCGGGTCCTGCAGATCGGCATCGATAGGCACCACAATCTGCCCGGTGGCGATCTGCAAGCCGGCGGATAACGCCGCCTCTTTGCCGAAGTTGCGGCTCAGATCGACGATGCGCAGCCGCGAGTCGTGCCGCTGACGATCCAGCAGCCGCTCAAGTGTGGCATCCGTACTGCCGTCATTGATGAACACCAGCTCCAGAACAATCGACGCCTGGTGCTGGAAGACTTCATCGATGCGCTGAATGAACGCTTCAAGACTGTCTTCCTCGTTAAAAACCGGGACAACCAGCGATAACGTGACCCGTGTGGCCTGTGCCGTTCCATGCTCAGTCAAGGGAATGCTCTTTTTTATAATGTTTGTCGGTCGTCGAAACATTTTCAACGCCATGAGCCGTCCCGTATTAAGCAGTAGCGTCGATAGCCTTGCAAGGTGCAAATGACGCCATTTTGGCCAATCCAGACGCCGATGCGTGCGCTCTAGCCCGCGCTCTTCAGAAACATCTGCCAACGATTGGAAACAAATGCCCGATAGCGAAAAAAACTCGCTCCGCTAGGCTTGCGACGATGCGCCACGCAGGTTGGCGCAAACACCATCGCAAGGAGCGAACTGAATGTATTTCGAGATCTACAGGCAATCCCGAGGCACCCCGAGCACCGGCAAAGGCCAATGGCGCTGGAGGCTGCGGGCGGGGAACCACGAGACGATTGCCAGTGGCGAATCCTATGTAAACAAGGCCGACTGTTTACATGTGATCGAGTTGATCAAGGGTGTGCAGGGGGAGACGCCGGTGAAGGAAATCTGACCGCGCCACCAGGCATGGCGCCGCGTCCTACAGCCTCTTCCTTTTTCGTCTGAAGCACTGGCAAAGCACTTTTGCGCCCCTACGCTCTTCAGCGTACGGGGCCATCCAGCCCTGTTTCGCCAAATGACGTTCAAACTCAAAAGGAGCCGCATCATGGCTAGAGACAAAGCGAAAGACGACAAGCACTTCAACTGTACCCAGGCGCATGAAGCCGACTACGTCGCCAGCCTCTATCCGCACGCCAAGGACGAAGTGAAAACCTTCCTGGCCTCGGCTTGCCAGGACAACACCCTGCGCAACTCGACGCACAAGGAAGTGTATGACCTGATCAAACAGAAGCTCGGGCATCCGCAGCCGTGAGTGACTGAGGCGGATGTTTGGTAGAGCCCGCAGATACAAAAAAGCCCTGTAGGCTGACTCCTGCAGGGCTTTTTCTATGAATGAAGCTCAGGATTGAGATTCCATCCCGCTACATGCCTCAAGAGTATTGAGATAATCAGTGACAGCTTCTTCAAATGCTGCAAGAAGCTCGTTAACCGAATCGCCATGAAATCCCACTATGCCCTTTATTCCTGAGATATGACCAACGAACAAGCCGTCTGCGTTGCTGTACTCATACCGGGCGACATAGCCGTTGTAGCTCATCAATCTCATGACATATTCCTGCTTGTACAACCAGAACGGTCGCCAGAATAATCGAGTGACTCTGAGCGAGGTTGTAGGCAAAATCCGCGACTTGCGTGCGAACATACACTACGTGCATTTTTCGTTCGGCCTCTGTTGGCATGCATTTCGGCGGGATAGTCTCCAAGCATCGCTGCACAGCCAGCGATCGGGCTTGGAAACCCGACGAGTCACGCAATCACCTCTCACAAACGCTAGTGTTCTTTTTCGAACGCAAGTTTGTGCTATGGCAGCTGTGCGTGGCACGCCCTCGGGTCGGGCGTGCCGGTCTCCTTGACTCCCGGTTTCCAACCTGCGTACAGCTGCCACCATTCGCTTGGAAACGAAAGTGGCAGCTCCCTCACGTCAAGGAGTTTCACAATGCAGCTGTTTCCCGATACAAAAAAGATTTGATCATCTCAATCAACGGAGATGGAAAATGACCGAAATCCCAGAAGAAAAAACCATCGGTCTGACCCCTTTCATCTTCTGTTCAGACAACCCACTGTTCCACGTCAGCGCTGGCGTCCCAATCAGCGAAGCTCTGTCACAAGCCTCTGATTTATTAGCGCTCGCCAAGTCCTTTGCAGAAGCATAAGGGATTCTGACCGTTATGCTTGGGCAGCCTATTACCTGACCGCCATGAGCAAGGCACTGATTGATGATGTGGTGGAAACGGTCATGCCAAGGCCAGGGTGGGCGACGGCCAACGCTGAAAAATAGTGGTTGACGACCTATACGAAAAAGCCCAGCAACGACGGGGCTGGGCTCTCAAACCGAAAGATATTAGCGCACGCCTAAAACCCAAGCCTGGACTTCTATTGGGACCATAGTTTGCTAAAAACACCATCACAGCATTCAATATGCTTCGTCTTCATCATCAGAAGAGGAAGATATAACTCCGCTGCCACCTTCGACAAATGACTGACAACCCTCATTGAAGGATTGTGACGGTGTATTGCAGGAGTACTCATCGTCAATTTCATTTTCTTCGGCCCAGTTATATCCCGCCTGATGCCCTGAGCAGTCATCTGTGCACGCGTAGTCGTCAAATGTATCAGCGAAAACAAACGCGCTACCCAGCATCGAAACGAGCATTACGACAGTAGAAAATGCTTTCATAGCCAGCCTCATAACTAATGCCAGACAATATCTCTCGTTTACTCGCCGTCACGAGGTTTAGTGCCATATTTACCAGTGTAGGGATTCACATTTCCCTTCGTACTGTAGTTATTGTTTTTCGTGGAGTCTGGATTTTTAGCATGGGAAGGCTGGACATATGTCCCATTGCGTCGTGTGTAACCAGTTACGGAATGATCGGAACGACTCCCGAAAGAATAACTGGATTTGTACGACTGCCCACCATGACTGCTACCACGCGCAAGCACATTCCCTGACATTGCCACCCCTAATGCTACAGCTGCTACCGCCAGCACCCTTCTCATGCTCCCCTCCGATTGTCACGTTGTAATAGCCCGACAACATCACTTCAAAAGCTTAGCTGACAAAGTTTTCTAAGGGCGATCTGAACCAATCTCTGGTAAAAATAGGCACAGATTAATAAATCTGAAAAACAAAAAAGCCCCGTAGCTCTTCAGCTACGGGGCTTTTTCTATGTAATGGCGGAGAGATAGGGATTCGAACCCTAGGTACCGGTGAAGGTACAACGGATTTCGAATCCGTCCCATTCGGCCACTCTGGCATCTCTCCAACGGCGCGCATCATAACAACACTTTTGCCGAAAGCAAACCCTCTTTCGCAAAATTTCTTCGTGCTATCAGATGCTTGCGTCGATTAAAGCGGTACACCCAGACGATTGGCGACTTCTTCGTAGGCTTCGATGACGTCACCGAGGCCCTGACGGAAGCGGTCTTTGTCCATCTTCTTCTTGGTGTCCTTGTCCCACAGACGGCAGCCGTCCGGGCTGAACTCGTCGCCGAGGACGATCGAGCCGTCGCTGAACACGCCGAATTCAAGCTTGAAGTCCACCAGCAGCAGGCCTGCGTCGTCGAACAGTTTGCTCAAGACTTCGTTGACCTTGAGCGACAGTTCTTTCATGCGCGCCAGTTGCTCGGCGGTGCCCCAGCCGAATGCCACGACGTGGGATTCGTTGATGAACGGGTCGCCCTTGGCGTCGTCCTTCAGGAACAGTTCGAAGGTGTACGGATTGAGCTTCATGCCCTCTTCGACGCCCAGACGTTTTACCAGGCTGCCAGCGGCGTAGTTACGTACGACGCACTCGACCGGGATCATGTCCAGCTTCTTCACCAGGCACTCGTTGTCGCCCAGCAGTTTGTCGAATTGGGTCGGAATGCCGGCCGCTTCGAGTTTCTGCATGATGAAAGCGTTGAACTTGTTGTTCACCATGCCTTTGCGGTCGAGCTGCTCGATGCGCTTGCCGTCGAACGCCGAGGTGTCGTTGCGAAACAGCAGGATCAAGCGGTCAGCGTCGTCGGTCTTGTAAACCGATTTGGCTTTGCCGCGGTAGAGTTCTTCACGTTTTTCCATGATGGGCTCCGCTTGCTAAGTAGATGGGCTAGGCGATATGGCGCCAGTCGAGCCCTGAATCTTGATCGGCCAGTTGCAGCCAGTCCGGGTCGCACCCGAGGGTGTCGACAAAACATTGCCGGGCCAGCTGCGGCAGGTTGTTCTTGCTGCTCAGGTGGGCGAGAACCAGATGCTGCAAGCCCTGCCACCCCAACTCGGCCACCAGGAATGCCGCCTGATGGTTGTTCAAATGTCCCAGCTCGCCGCCCACCCGTTGCTTGAGAAAGTACGGATAGTGACCACGGGCCAGCATGTCGCGGCAGTGGTTGGACTCGATCATCAACGCATCGAGATCCCGATAGCCGTCCAGCACCCGCTCGCAGTAGGAACCCAGGTCGGTCAGCAGGCCGAAGCGCCGCTGCTCGTTATCACTGAATACGTACTGGGTCGGCTCTTGCGCATCATGGGCCACGGCAATGACCCCGATGTTCAGAGCGCCGATCTGCAGCTGCTCGCCGCCGGCCAGAAAACCTGCCGGTTCGATCGGTTTGCGCATCCCGCGCAGTGTGCCGCGACTGAGGTAGACCGGTAGATTGTAGCGCCGAGACAGCAAACCCACGCCATGCACGTGGTCGGCATGTTCGTGGGTTACGAGTATCGCGCTCAGTTGCGCCGGGTGAACACCCAGGCGCAACAGGCGTTTTTCGGTTTCCCGCAGGGAAAAACCACAATCCACCAGCACATACGTATCAGCGCTGGCGATCAGCGTGCCGTTCCCTTGGCTACCGCTGCCGAGAACGGCAAAGCGCATGTGATCAGCCCAGGTTGTCCTGAATCACGCTCAACACTTTGCGCGCCACATCGGCAGGCGCTACGGTGTTGATGTTCTTCTCGACGGTCACCTGAACGTTCTCACCGACCTTGCTCAGGCGAACCTGATAACGCTCGGCACGGGCTTCAACTTCTTCCTTGGTCGGCGCACTGCCGAACAGGCTGCTGAAGAAACCGGGCTTGTCGTCTTTCTTCTCGGCTTTTTCGGCCAGGTTGATGTAGTACAGGCCCAGGCTGCGGTTGATGTCCTCAACGCGCCACTGACCTTGCTCCAGTGCACGACCGACGCTCGACCAGGCACGATCCAGGTCGGGACCGACGTTCAATACCGGGTTGCCGCTGCCGTCTTCGCTGAGGCTGACACGGCTCGGGGTATCGAAGTCACGCGAAGCCAGCATCGACACCGAACCACCCTTCTCGGAGATCCGGCTCATGCTCGCGAGCATGTCGTCGACCAGCGCTGCGTCCAGGCCAGTGTTGACCGAACGGTTGGTGAAGTCGACGTCGGCGGTGCTGCCGGCAGGACGCTCGGCGCTGACCACGTAGATTTCACTGGTGTTGCGCTGCACGCCTGGCTCGATACGCACCCGCACGCGGGTTTCGCTGTCGGTACCGACGCCGGCGGCGCTCAGGCGCTTGGCCACAGCAGCGGACAGTTCGTCGGAGTGCTGCCAGGTGGTGGTGAATTCGCCGGTTTGCGGACGCTGTTCATCCAGACGGAAACCGTTGTCCTGGAAGAACTGCACCGCCACTGGCCAGACTTCGGCCGGTGGGTGCTGGGCCACGACCCAACGCGAGTCGCCGCTCTTCTGCAGCGAGTAGTCGGTCGCCTCGGCAACCGCCGTCAGCGGTTGCGGGCGCGGCACCACGTATTCGCCCTTCGCCGTGTCATCAGCCACGTTGCGCGGGATCGGCAACAGCGGATCCAGACGCTTGGAGGTGCTGACATTCGGTGGCAGTTGCATCGGTGCAGTCTGTTGCGCTTCCAGGTAATCGCTACCACGGTCACGGAAATAACCTTCCGGGCCCCAGACCCATCCGCAGCCACTGGTGCTGGAGATAATCAAGGCAAGTGCGGAAAGTCCGGCCATTCGCTTCATGCGTTGTACTTCCTCAATTAAACCAGGACGCTGCACTGGCGCAGGGCCGTGCGAAGCGTTTCATGACAAGGAGCGCTCAGCCAGGTCAGCGGCAGGCGGATGCCTTCGTGCATCAGGCCCATTTCAACCAAAGCCCACTTCACCGGTATCGGGTTGGCTTCGATGAACAGGTCCTTGTGCAGCGGCATCAATTTTTCGTTGATCGCCCGTGCGGTCTCGGCGTCGCCATTCAGCGCAGCCTCGCACAGGTCAGCCATTTCGCGCGGGGCGACGTTGGCCGTTACGGAGATGTTGCCTTTGCCACCCAGCAGGATCAGCTCGACCGCGGTCGGATCATCGCCGGACAGCACGATGAAGTCCTTGCTCACGCCGTCGATGATGGCTTTGGCGCGTTTCAGGTCGCCGGTGGCTTCCTTGATGCCGATGATGTTCGGCACGGTGGACAGGCGAATCACGGTCTCGGCCTGCATGTCGCAGGAGGTGCGGCCGGGAACGTTGTAGAGAATCTGTGGAATGTCGACGGCTTCGGCAATGTGCTTGAAGTGCTGGTACAGGCCTTCCTGGGTCGGCTTGTTGTAGTACGGCACAACCAGCAGGCAGGCGTCGGCGCCGGCTTCCTTGGCATTGCGGGTCAGCTCGACGGCTTCGCGGGTCGAGTTGGCGCCGGTACCGGCGATCACCGGGATGCGGCCTGCAACCTGCTTGACCACTGCTTTGATGACGGCGATGTGCTCTTCTACATCAAGGGTCGCCGATTCGCCGGTAGTACCGACCGCGACAATGGCGTGGGTACCGTTTTCAAGGTGGAAGTCCACGAGTTTTCGGAGGCTGTCCCAGTCAAGACGCCCTTGTGCATCCATGGGTGTGACCAGTGCCACCATACTGCCCCGAATCATGAAAACGCTCCTGCCGGAAAAAGAGAGCGGTAATGGTACTGGCGCCAAGATGCTTGCACAAGCGAAGTACTGCGCCGCCATTCCCCTTGGCGTCGGTTTTCGCTACCCTTCAGACTTTGATCGGTACAGATCAGCTTGTACGCCGGGTTCCAGCCTCCCTTTTCGGCCTCCCAGGTCCCGTTCCAGCGTCGCTGCTGCACGCTCCACTATTATTGGAGCGAATTGCGAGCCGTGGCCCGGGGCTTTCTGAATCGGCACGCGCAGACGCATCCCGACGGCCAACGCCCATCGACCTACCGACCGCTCATCGCTTTAGGAATGCTGCATGTCCACCCCCACAGTTCGCGAACAATTCCTTGTCATCAGTGCCCTTGGCGCCAACCCCATGGAGCTGACTAACGTCCTGTGCCGCGCCAGCCATGAAAATCGCTGCGCCGTCGTCACCTCCCGCCTGACTCGCCATGGCGAATGCAGCGCCCTGGTGCTGGAAATCTCCGGCAGCTGGGACGCCCTGGCCCGCCTCGAAGGCAGCCTGCCGACCCTAGCCAAGCGCCACGCATTTACCGTCAACGTGGTGCGCAGTGCGGCCCTGGAAAATCGTCCACAGGCCCTGCCGTACGTGGCTTATGTCAGCTCGGCGTATCGCCCGGACATCATCAACGAGCTGTGCCAGTTCTTCATGGATCACAACGTCGAGCTGGAAAACCTGACCTGCGATACCTATCAGGCCCCGCAGACTGGCGGCACCATGCTCAACGCCACGTTCACCGTAACGCTGCCGGCCGGCACCCAGATCAGTTGGCTGCGCGACCAGTTCCTGGACTTCGCCGACGCAATGAACCTGGACGCGCTGATCGAACCTTGGCGCCCACAAAACCCAATGTAAGGAAGCTTTCATGGCCGTTGTCATCGACCAACCGGTTGCGGATTTCGAAGCACCTGCCACCAGCGGGCAGACCGTCAGCTTGTCCGCCCTGAAGGGCAAGCAAGTGGTGATCTACTTCTATCCGAAGGACAGCACCCCCGGCTGCACCACCGAAGGCCAGGGTTTTCGCGACCAGTACGCGGCGTTCCAGGCTGCCAACACGGAAATCTTCGGTATTTCCCGCGACAGCCTGAAATCCCACGAGAACTTCAAGTGCAAGCAGGAATTCCCTTTCGAGCTGATCAGCGACAAGGACGAAGCCGTCTGCCAGCTGTTCGACGTGATCAAGCTGAAGAAACTGTATGGCAAGGAATATCTGGGCGTTGATCGCAGCACGTTCCTGATCGACAAGAACGGTGTACTGCGCCAGGAATGGCGCGGCGTGAAAGTGCCGGGGCATGTGGATGCGGTGCTGGCTGCGGCTCAGGCGCTGAACAAGGCCTGAAGATCAAAAGATCAAAAGATCGCAGCCTGCGGCAGCTCCTACAATTGGAATGCGTTTCCCTGTAGGAGCTGCCGCAGGCTGCGATCTTTTGCTTTTATAGCAACGGAGCCACAACGGGCTCCTTGCGCGGCCACGCATCCAGCACGGCCTTGAACAGCGTCGCCAGCGGAATCGCGAAGAACACGCCCCAGAAGCCCCACAATCCGCCAAACAACAGCACCGCGCAGATGATGGCCACCGGGTGCAGGTTGACCGCCTCGGAAAACAGCAGCGGCACCAGCACGTTGCCATCCAGGGTCTGAATGATCCCGTAGACCGCCATCAGATAGATGAACTGATCGCTCCAGCCCCACTGGAACAACGCAATCAGCAACACCGGCACGGTCACCACCACCGCGCCGACGTATGGCACCACCACCGACACCCCGACCAGCAATGCCAACAGCGCCGCATAGTTGAGGCCGAGCGCGACGAACGCGATGTAGGTCACCCCCCCACAGATCACGATCTCGATGACCTTGCCACGAATGTAGTTGGCGATCTGCCGGTTCATTTCCTGCGCCACGCGGGTGATCAGCGCTCGCTCACGGGGCAGATAGCCGCGCACCCACTCGCCGATCATGGCCCGATCCTTGAGGAAGAAAAACACCAGAATCGGTACCAGCACCAGATAGATCATGATGTTGACCAGCAGCGGCAGGCTCGACAGCGAGAAGGTCAGCGCCCATTGCCCGAACTTGCCGATTTCGCCACGCGCCGCTTCGATGGCCTGCAGTACCTGCTCGTCAGAAACCAGATGCGGATAACGCTCGGGCAGCAACAGCAGCAGCGACTGCCATTTGGCGAGCATCCCCGGCAGCTCGTTGAACAGTGTGATCAACTGATGCCACAGCAGCGGCAGCACCACCACGATGAACACCAGCAACACGCCCATGAACAGCGCAAACACCAGCCCCACCGCCGCCGCGCCAGGCACGCGCATACGCTCCAGGGCGAGTACCAGCCCCTGCATCAGATACGCCAGCACCATCCCGGCCAATACCGGAGCGAGCATGCCACCGAGCGTGAGCACTGCGGTGAAGGCGAGAAACAGCAGCACCGCCAGCACCACCGCTTCTTCATCGGAAAAATAGCGCTGAATCCAGTCGCGTAACACTTTGAACATCAATAATCCTTAGGTCTTTTACGCTGTCGGCTTCAGGCTTTTTTCAACCAGTAACGGTAGA
The DNA here is from genome assembly GCF_024748795.1 of Pseudomonas sp. B21-051. NCBI lineage: Bacteria > Pseudomonadati > Pseudomonadota > Gammaproteobacteria > Pseudomonadales > Pseudomonadaceae > Pseudomonas > Pseudomonas sp. B21-051. The sequence goes on along the minus strand of NZ_CP087166.1, from coordinate 1,508,892 downwards.
CGCCTGCTTCGTCTTCTTCGCGCAGCAGCGTATGACCGGCCAGACGGGCAAAGGTGCGGAAGTCGCGCTGCGACCCCGCGTCCGTGGCGATCACCTTGAGCACCGCGCCGCTAGGCAGCCTGTTGAGTTCCATCTTGGCCTTGAGCAACGGCAACGGGCAATTCAGGCCACTGGCGTCCAATTCACAGTCATGGGCTACAGCGTCAGTCATTGCGTCACTCCGGTTCAGGTGGTTGAGGCGCCTAGAATATCTGGTCGCAAGCCCGGTGTCCGGCTACAGTAAGGTCTTTGTCTTCTAAGGCTTTGTGCATGACATTTCTGCGCCCTACCCTGCTGACGCTCGCTTGCCTGCTCGCCTCACCGGGCTTTGCCGACGATCTGCCGTCACTTGGCGACGCCAGTTCTGCCATTGTCTCTCCGCAACAGGAATACCAGTTGGGCCGCGCCTGGCTGGCCATGTTGCGCAGTCAGGTTGCACAGCTCAACGATCCGCAGCTCAAAGACTACGTCGAATCCAGCGTCTACAAGCTGGTGGAAACCAGCCAGGTCACCGATCGTCGCCTGGAATTCATCCTGATCAACAGCCCGCAACTCAACGCCTTCGCGGCGCCGGGTGGCGTGGTCGGGGTCAACGGCGGCCTGTTCCTCAACGCGCAGACCGAAGGCGAATACGCCTCGGTACTGGCCCACGAACTGGCGCACTTGTCACAGCGCCACTTCGCGCGCGGGGTAGAAGCTTCGCAGCGGATGCAGGTGCCAATGATGGCGGCGCTGCTGGCGGGGATCGTGATTGCCGCTGCCGGTGGCGGTGATGCCGGGATCGCGACCATCGCCGGTACTCAGGCCGCAGCCATTCAGTCGCAGCGTACCTTCTCGCGCCAGAACGAGCAGGAAGCCGACCGTATCGGCATCCTCAACCTGGAAAAGGCCGGATACGACCCACGCTCGATGCCGACCATGTTCGAACGCCTGATGCGCCAGTATCGCTTCGACGCCAAGCCACCAGAATTTCTGCTGACTCACCCGGTGACCGAATCGCGTATCGCCGACACCCGTAACCGTGCAGAACAAGCGCCAGCGGGCGGCATCGAAGACAGCATGCGCTATCAACTGATCCGCGCCCGCGTTCAGCTGATCTACGAAGAAACCCCGGGACTGGGCGCCAAACGCTTCCGCGCACAACTGGATGAGAATCCGAAAAACGACGTGGCGCGCTACGGCCTGGCGATCGCCCAGATCAAGGGCGGCCAGCTCAATGACGCCAGAGAGAATCTCAAACAGCTGCTGGCCAAGTCACCCAACGAGATCATCTACAACCTTGCACAGATCGACCTGGATATCACCAACAACCGCCTGCCGGATGCGCAAACCCGGGTTGACCGGATGCTCACCCAGTATCCGGGCAACTACCCACTGAATCAGGTTCGGGTCGATCTGTTGCTGAAACAGAATCGCACCGCCGACGCCGAGAAAGCCCTCGACAGCTTGCTTAAATCCCGTCCGAACGATCCGGACGTGTGGTATCAGGTCGCTGAAACTCGCGGCCTGTCCGGCAATATCATCGGTCTGCATCAGGCTCGTGCCGAATACTTCGCGCTGGTGGGCGATTATCGTCAGGCAATCCAGCAGCTCGATTTTGCCAAGCGCAAGGCGGGCAGCAACTTCCCGCTGTCCTCGCGGATCGATGCGCGCCAGCGCGAGCTGATGGAGCAGGAGCGCATGATCAAGGACATGATGGGCTGAGTGTTCCTCAACGAGGCAAATGTTTCAGGCACAAAAAAACCGCCTCATTCGAGGCGGTTTTTTCATTTCACCGCTAGCGGATTATTCAGCCAGTTTGAAGGTGATGAAGCTCGCGCGACCTTCACGCAGAACGCGCATCGACACCGAACGATTCTTTGGCAGCGCCTTGGCGATCTCGGCGAACTCCTTGGTGGAGCCGATGGCCTGATTGTTCAGGTGAGTGATCACGTCACCCGGCTGTAGACCGATCAGTGCGGCAGGACCATCCTGAACATCCTTGATGACCACCCCCCCCTTGAGATCATAGGTTTTCTTCTGCTCGGCGGTCAGCTCGATCACCGACACACCGAGGCGGTTGCTGCTGCTTTCTGCACCGGATTTCGGCAGTGCTGCCAGCTCTTTGTCCTCGTCCGGAATCGCGCCGACGGTCAGCTCGACATTCTTGCGCTTGCCGTCACGGATCACTTCGAGGTTGGCCTTGGCGCCCGCTTTCAGCGCACCCACCAGATGTGGCAGGTCGGCGGACATGACGATCGGCTGACCGTTCATGCTCAAGATCACGTCACCCACTTGCAGGCCGCCCTTGGCTGCCGGACCGTCATCCTGAATCTGTGCAACCAGCGCACCGGCCGGCTTATCAAGACCGAACGACTCTGCCAGATCCTTGTTCACTTCCTGGATGACCACGCCCAGCCAGCCGCGGCTGACTTTGCCACCGCTTTTCAGCTGATTGGAAACGTCCATCGCCACATCGATCGGGATGGCGAACGACACGCCCATGAAGCCACCGGAGCGGGTGTAGATCTGCGAGTTGATCCCGACCACTTCACCGTTCAGGTTGAACAGCGGGCCACCGGAGTTACCCGGGTTGATGGGCACGTCGGTCTGGATAAACGGCACGTAGTTTTCGTTGGGCAGGCTACGGCCGACGGCGCTGACAATGCCTTGGGTCACGGTGTGGTCAAAGCCGAACGGCGAACCGATCGCCACAACCCACTGACCCGCCTTCAGGTCCTGGGACTTGCCAAGCTTGAGCACCGGCAGATCCTTGCCATCGATTTTCAGCAGGGCCACGTCGGAGCGAGGGTCGGTACCGATCAGCTTGGCTTTCATTTCACTGCGATCAGCCAGACGCACAAGGATTTCGTCGGCATCGGCAATCACATGGTTATTGGTCAGGATGTAGCCATCCGAGGAAATGATGAAGCCCGAACCCAGCGATTGCGCTTCACGCTGACGATCGCCGCGCGGCGAGCGCTGCTGAGGCGGCATGCCGCGCTCGAAGAACTCGCGCAACATCGGCGGCAAGCCTTCCAGGTCAGGCATCTGCTGGTTCACCTTGCGGTCCGGCAGCTTCTGCGTGGTACTGATGTTCACCACTGCAGGCGAGGCCTGTTCAACCAGTTGGGTGAAATCCGGCAGGTCGGCCGCCTGGGCAGCGGGAACCGCCTGACCCAGCACCAGTACGGTGGCGAAAATGGAGAGATAAGACTTCAAGCTAAGTATCGACATACAGCTCCCGTTACGACGAGCAGGGTTAAGCGATATGGAGCAAGGAACACCGGGAACCGCGGGCCGGTATTTTTGTTCCGGGAACAACAGACAAGGCCAGAGCCGTGAGGCTCTGACCTATAAAAAACTTTCGGGTGATTTGCAAATGAAAATGCTGAGCAAACATTTCATCTACGTCTCGAAGAAGAAGTGGAAATGACTGAAATCAGCTCACTGCTTGCTGGTTGCAGCGCCATCGTTGCGCATCGAAAGGGCAATCCTCTCGGCCGTGCCGATTGGAATCTCGCCGACCACCGTCACCATCATCTCGCCCTCAGGCGTGGTGAGGCGGCGGGAAACAGCGACAGTCGGCCCCAACTGCGTGCGGGTATCGGTCACTGTTGCACCGTTCAACGGCTCAAGAAATACCGAAAACCGCGCCAGCCCGTCGCCATACATCAGGCTGCTGACTTGAGTCTTGGTTTCCGAATCCTTGTGTGAAGTACTGCTGGTCAGCACGAAACCCGGAGGCAGCCAGTCGGAATGCCAGACCTGAGCCGTTTTCTCGGCAGACGCCTTGTCACTATCAATAGTAACGGCCTTGCACTCGGCGCCAGCTTGCAGGTCTTTGTCCGAGGGGACATCAGCGGTGTCGAGGCTGGTGAACTGGAAACGTTCAAGTAGCTGCCCCTTGTCGTTGAGCAACAAGGACTTCAGTGGCAACCCGGTCTGTTTATCCAGATGCAGTTCGAAACCATAGCGATGCTGGTCGCGAGGCGTCAGAGATACAATAACTGCATCACGCCCAGCCACGCGCGACTTGCCGATGACGGCAAGCTCATACCAGTTTTTCAGCTTTTGGGGATCAAGCGAACGAGCGGTCGAGTTGGGAGAATCTCCCAACCCCGCAATCAGAGTGCCGCTGACGCATTGAGTATGCCCATCAACACGCACGACTTCCTGAGCCGAGCCGTCGAGCTGAAGCAAACGCTCGCGGACCTGACCGTTCTGGACACGATGCCAGATATTGTGGGTAGAAAAACTACCGTTACGCTCGTATACGAAAGTGCCTTGGAAGCTTTGCTGCTGCTCGGCCTGACCTAGGCGGATCAGCCAGTCCTGGGCCTCGTCGGCATGGGCTGGAACAATGAACCAGCCGCCAAGCAGAAGCGAAAGTAGAGGTATGGCGCGCATGATCCTCCTTAACGGTTTTCCATGCTTGCTGCACGCGCATAAGGCAGAGCGCTTTCACTACCTTTCAATGCAGCCTGCTGGGCATGCTGACGCAGATAACCTGGCAGACGCTGATCGTGCCAGCCTGGCTGACCCTGCAGGACGCCATTGGCCATCGGGCCAGTGGTTTCCGAGCTTTCCTTGTAGCCAGCCAATACAGCCGGGCCTTTGACCTGCGGCGCAACCAGCGAAGGCTGATTGGACTGCTGGGCCAGCTCGACGCCAGCGATTTCGTCCTGGTTGTACAGGCGCACACCGGCCAGTACTGCAACGGTCACCGAAGCCGCAACGGCCAGACGACCGAGATTGCGCCAAGGGCCGCGGGATACTTTGGCTGGAGCCGTTTCGTCTTCCAGCGCAGCAGAAACTGCCGCAGCAATGTCCAGACGCGGAAGCAGCAGATCCTTGTGCATGGCTGCCCGAGCGATCTGATAACGAGCCCAGGTCTCACGGGTTTCAACATCGTCCAGTGCATTGATCACTCGACGCAATTCCAGTTCGTCCGCTTCGTTATCCATCACTGCGGACAGCGATTCCTGCAGGGCTTCACGACTCATGGCGTTCCTCTCTTGGCTGTCGCCGCTGTCTCAGTTTTCCTGCAACAACGGCTGCAGGGCTTTATCGATGGCCTCCCGGGCGCGGAAAATCCGGGAGCGCACGGTACCCACCGGACACTGCATGACGCTCGCAATGTCCTCGTAACTCAGACCATCGAATTCACGTAAAGTTAAAGCCGTACGTAAATCCTCTGGCAGTTGCTGAATGGTTCGATGGACGGTGCCTTCGATCTCATCCCGCAGCAATGCGCGTTCCGGTGATTCGAGATCCTTCAGGCCGTGATCGCCATCGTAGAACTCTGCATCTTCAGAACTTACATCGCTATCCGGCGGCCGGCGGCCGCGTGAAACCAGATAGTTCTTTGCCGTGTTGATGGCAATGCGGTAAAGCCACGTATAGAACGCGCTGTCTCCGCGAAAGTTTCCTAGCGCTCGGTAGGCCTTGATAAAGGCTTCCTGAGCCACATCCTGGGCTTCATGGGTGTCGTGCACGAAACGCACGATCAACCCGAGAATTTTGTGCTGATATTTCAGCACCAGCAGATCGAAAGCTCGCTTGTCGCCACGCTGAACGCGCTCGACCAGCTGCTGATCCTCTTCCTGGGTTAGCATGAACACTCCTCGATAAGCATGGAGGAGGCTTGCATAACTAAACGACCAGACTTGCAAACATAGACTCGGGCTTTTCGCAAAAGTTCTCCCCCTCCAGGCAAGTTTCCTGCGGGCTCTGATTTGGCACGCACGAAAAACGCAGCGCGGGATAAACCGGCTGCGCGAATAATCTTGTCATCGGTTCGCCGGCAAAAACCCAATCGCAGGTTCCGCATTGAAGCCGACACTGTCCCGTGCTTCTGGCAACTGACTATTGATCTTGGGCCTCTGGCAAAAGTTCCAATTATTTATAGCCGCGCTGAAGCGACATTGATCAACCGTGTGCTGAAAAAGCCTGTTTCATCCTCGATACAGTCGCCTTTTCCCAAAACGACAGAAAAAAACGTCCGACGAGGCGTCAAGCTTTTGTCGTCACAGTAGTTTCACAATGCCATACGAGCCCGGCTATTGTGCCGCTCCCCCCCTCTATATACTAGTGGGCTGTGTGGCTGTCTTGACTCGCCGATCCAGCTGTCTTGCGCCAACCCCGATCCGGGTCGCTTTGAGCGGAATCCTGAAATGAGCCAACAGTTTCAACACGATGTTCTGGTGATTGGCAGCGGCGCTGCCGGTTTGAGTCTCGCGCTGACCCTGCCGGGTCATTTGCGCATTGCCGTATTGAGCAAAGGTGATCTGGCCAACGGCTCGACTTATTGGGCCCAGGGCGGCGTCGCTGCCGTGCTGGACGATACCGATACTGTCGAATCCCACGTCGACGACACCCTGAACGCCGGCGGCGGTCTGTGCCATGAAGACGCGGTGCGCTTCACCGTCGAGCACAGCCGCGAAGCCATCCAGTGGCTGATCGACCAGGGCGTGCCGTTCACCCGCGACGAACAGTCCGGCACCGAAGACGGCGGTTTCGAATTCCACCTGACCCGCGAAGGCGGGCACAGCCATCGGCGCATCATCCACGCCGCTGACGCGACCGGCGCAGCGATTTTCACCACCCTCCTCGCCCAAGCCAAAGAACGCAGCAACATCGAACTGCTGGAGCAGCGAGTTGCCGTTGATCTGATCACCGAACGCCGTCTCGGCATGAATGGCGAGCGCTGCCTCGGCGCCTATGTGCTGAATCGCGCGACCGGCGAAGTCGACACCTACGGCGCACGCTTCGTGATCCTCGCGTCTGGCGGCGCGGCCAAGGTCTACCTCTATACCAGCAACCCCGACGGTGCCTGCGGTGACGGCATCGCCATGGCCTGGCGCTCGGGCTGCCGGGTGGCGAACCTGGAATTCAACCAGTTCCACCCTACGTGCCTGTATCACCCGCAGGCCAAGAGCTTCCTGATCACAGAAGCCCTGCGTGGTGAAGGCGCGCACCTGAAGCTGCCCAACGGCGAGCGGTTCATGCCGCGCTTCGACAAACGTGCCGAACTGGCGCCACGCGACATCGTCGCCCGCGCCATCGACCATGAAATGAAGCGGCTGGGCGTCGACTGCGTGTATCTCGACATCAGCCACAAGCCTGAAGCCTTCATCAAAAGCCACTTTCCGACGGTTTACGAGCGCTGTCTGGGCTTCGGCATCGACATCACCAAGCAGCCGATCCCGGTCGTACCGGCGGCGCACTACACCTGTGGCGGGGTGATGGTTGACCAGCACGGTCGCACCGACGTGCCGGGGCTGTACGCCATCGGCGAAACCAGCTTCACCGGCCTGCACGGCGCCAACCGCATGGCCAGCAACTCGCTGCTCGAATGCTTCGTCTATGCCCGCTCGGCGGCAGCGGACATTCTTGCGCAACTGGATGACGTCACCGCGCCAACCGCCCTGCCCGAGTGGGACGCCAGCCAGGTCACCGATTCCGACGAAGACGTGATCATCGCCCACAACTGGGACGAGCTGCGCCGCTTCATGTGGGACTACGTCGGCATCGTGCGCACCAACAAGCGCCTGCAACGAGCGCAGCACCGCGTGCGCCTGTTGCTGGACGAGATCGACGAGTTCTACAGCAACTATAAAGTCAGCCGCGACCTGATCGAGCTGCGTAATCTGGCGCAAGTCGCCGAACTGATGATCTGCTCAGCCATGGAGCGCAAGGAAAGTCGCGGTCTGCATTACACCCTCGACTACCCGAACCTGCTGCCCGAGGCGCTCGACACTATTCTGGTGCCGCCCACCTACGCCGGCTGAACTTGAGCCGCACTCGCAGGCGTCGGTGTACATCCGCTGCCTGCGAGTCTCGCGGCACACAGATCGAGCGCACCCGCCGCTCCCCGCGCAGACGAAAGCGCAGCACCACGATCAACGGCAACGCCAGGCTGTCAGGGCGCAGCTGGACTGCTTGCCAGCCGCCCGCCTGATTCCACAATTGCCAGCCATCGGCGTCGCGGCGCAATCGGCAAAAAGCCTGCGGATGCTTCAGCAGAACCTGCCGTGGCAATACCCACGCGGCGTGCAGCAGACAGGCGAAAGCCCCCAGCAGACAGGCCCAGAGTGGAATCGACAGGAGAAACAAAACACCCAGCGCGAACGCCTGGGTCAACAGATACGCCGCCAGCAACTGCCGTGAGGCATGCCAGCGGCATTCGAACGTGTTACTTGGGCTGAACACGGTCCAGAATCATTCGGACCATGCGCTGCAGCTCCGGGTCTTCGGATTCGCTGCGCTCCATGAACCAGCCGAACATGTCCTGATCCTCACAGGTCAGCAGACGGACATACAAATCGCGATCGACCTGGTTGAGGTGCGGATAGACCTCTTTCACGAACGGCACCAGCAGCACGTCAAGTTCCAGCATGCCGCGGCGGCTGTGCCAGAAGAGGCGATTGAGTTCAACTTGTTCGACCATGGAGCCCTCCTCAAATAGGCGCGCAGTATACAGCCCCGGCGCGGGTCGCACAGTCGGCTTTGGTCGGGCACCACCGATCCTTTATCAACTACCCATTTCAACAACGCGCCCTTATGATGTGCCCCAGACTTTTTACCCTGCGATGACCCATGGCCGATTCTGCTTTTTTCTGCACCCTGTCTCATGAAGGCGTACTCGCGGTTCGCGGCGTGGATGCCGGCAAATTCCTGCAAGGCCAATTGACCTGCAACATCAATTACCTCAGCGACAGCCAGGCCAGCCTGGGCGCGCGCTGCACGCAAAAAGGCCGGATGCAGTCGAGCTTCCGCATTCTGCTCGAAGGTGACGGCGTGCTGCTGGCGATGGCCAGCGAACTGCTGGAGCCACAACTGGCGGACCTGAAAAAGTACGCGGTGTTCTCCAAATCCAAATTGACCGACGAAAGCGCCGCCTGGGTGCGTTTTGGCCTGGAGCACGACGACGCCGCGTTGGCCAGCCTGGGTCTGAACCTGCCAGGCGAAACCGACAGCGTGGTGCGCAACGCAGGCCTGATCGCGATTCGCGTCTCGCCGGATCGCGCCGAACTCTGGGTACCGGCCGATCAAGCCGATGCCATCAAGGCCAAACTGTCCGCCGCCCTGCCTGAAGGCGAATTGAACCAATGGCTGCTGGGGCAGATTCGCGCCGGTATCGGTCAGGTCATGCCGACCACCCGCGAGTTGTTCATCCCGCAGATGCTCAACCTGCAGGCCGTCGGTGGCGTGAGTTTCAAGAAAGGTTGCTACACCGGCCAGGAAATCGTCGCGCGCATGCAGTACTTGGGCAAGCTCAAGCGTCGTCTCTATCGCGTGCAACTGGACGCGAGCGAACTGCCGGAGCCGGGCACCCCGCTGTTCGCCCCAAGCCACAGCAGCGCCATCGGCGAAGTGGTGATTGCCGCCCGCGCCGCAGAAAAGATTGAACTGCTGGCGGTGTTGCAGGCCGAAGCTGCCGAAGCGGGTGATCTGCACCTGGGCGCCCTCGAAGGGCCAGCCCTGCATTTGCTCGACCTGCCCTACGAACTGGATCGCGACCGCGAAATCCAGCGCTGATCGCAGCTTTTGTTGCAACACCCTAGAGAATCTACATGAGCGAGCTGGCGGATAAGGTCCAACAGGATTTGGTTGAGGCCATCGATAACGATGACCTGGTTCTGCCAACGTTACCGGAAGTGGCCCTGCAAATTCGCAAGGCCGCCGAAGACCCGGAGATCAGCGTAAGCGACCTGAGCAAAGTGATTGGCCGCGACACGGCGCTGTCGGCGCGCCTGATCAAAGTGGTTAACAGCCCGTTGCTGCGCGCGACCCAGGAAGTTACCGACCTGCACACCGCGATCACCCGGCTGGGGGTGAACTACAGCAGTAACCTGGCGATTGGGCTGGTGATGGAGCAGATCTTCCACGCCCGCTCCGAGGTGGTCGAACAGAAGATGCGCGAAGTCTGGCGCAAGAGCCTGGAGATCGCTGGCGTAAGCTACGCCCTGTGCCGCCGTCACACCCAACTCAAACCTGATCAGGCGGCGTTGGGCGGGCTGGTGCATCAGATCGGCGTATTGCCGATCCTCACATACGCCGAAGATCACTACGAACTGCTGTCAGACCCGGTCAGCCTCAACCATGTGATCGACCACATTCATCCGCTGCTGGGCGACAAGCTGTTGCGGGTCTGGGAATTTCCCGAGCAACTGGTGGCGTTACCGGGGCTGTACCTGGATTTCAAACGCGACTCGGCGCACCTCGATTACGTCGATCTGGTGCAGGTGGCGAGCCTGTATTGCCACAAGGACACCGAGCATCCGTTTGCGCGGATTGATCCGCTCAGCGTGCCGGCGTTCAGAAAGCTTGGGATCGATCCGGAGAACAAGGAGTTGTGCGCGGATCTGGAAGAATCGCGGACGATGTTTTACTGACCTGTGGCGAGGGAGCTTGCTCCCGCTGGGCTGCGAAGCGGCCCCAAAACCAGGCGGCCTCCCTTCATCAGGCAAGCCGTGCACTCAGGGATCACGACTGCTGCGCAGCCGAGCGGGAGCAAGCTCCCTCGCCACAAAAGCCATCTCGGCTGCTATCCGGCAATAAAACTCACCCGAACCTTCAAACCGGCCTGCTCACCATCGTGCAAGGTGATCTGCGCCAGATGCGCCCGGCAGATCTCTCCGACAATCGCCAGACCCAACCCTGACCCCGCGACCTGCTGATTGCGCCGATAAAAGCGTTCAAACACCCGATCACGCTCTTCCAGCGGAATCCCCGGCCCGTCATCTTCGACCTCAAGCACTGCGGGCGCCGCGACCCGCAGAATCACGTTGCCGCCCGGTGGCGTATGCGCGAGTGCGTTGTCCACCAGATTGCTCAGCAGCTCATTGAGCAACGTCGGCTCACCGCGCAGCCACACCGGCTCATCCGCCTCCAGAGCCAGCGCGACTCCGCGCGCATGGGCCAAGGGCGCCATGGCCATGCCCAGTTCGCGGGCCAACTGACTCAGATCGAGCAACTGCGCACCACCCTCGGCTATCGCCCGGGCACCGTTTTCCACCCGTGCCATCGACAGCAGTTGATTGGCCAGATGGGTCAGCCGGTCGGTGCTTTGCGCAGAGGATTCCAGCGTGCTGCGCCAGGTTTCCGCTTCAGTCGAACGCAGCCCCAGTTCCAGCCGCGCCTTCAACGCCGCCAATGGCGTGCGCAGTTCGTGTGCAGCATCGGCGATGAACTGCGCTTGCCGCTCGAACTGCCCGCGCAAGCGTTCGGTGAAGTGATTGAGTGCGCGCACCAGCGGCCACAATTCATGTTGCACTTCCACCAGCGGCAGTGGCCGCAAATCATCGGGCTGACGCTCCTCCACCGCCGTGCGCAAACGCTCCAGCGGGCGCAGCGCGGCACTCACCGCAAACCACACCAACAACAAGGCGCCGATCGCGAGCATGCCCAGACGCAGCAGCGTGTCGGCCGCCAGACTGCGGGCCATGCTGACCCGCGCCTCGTCGGTTTCGGCGACGCGGATTTCCGCCATGCCATTCATGTTCGGCTCGGTGACCGCTTTGAGCAGGCTGACCACGCGCACGTTCTGCCCGCGATAGGTCGCGTTATAAAAGCGCGCGAGCGCTGGATAATCGTCAGTTCTTGGCGTACCGGCTGGTGGTCCAGGCAGGTTTTCGTAGCCGGAAATCAGCTTCTGGTGGATGTCGTTGACCTGGTAGTAAATCCGCCCGGCGCTGTCGTAAGCGAAGGTGTCCAGCGCCACGTAGGGCACGTCGGCGCTGAGCGTGCCGTCGCGCTGAGACAGGCCGGCGGCAATGGTTCGCGCCGAGGCCAGCAGGGTTCGGTCATAAGCCGTGTCGGCAGCTTCGCGCCCGTTCCAGTACGCGCTCAGACCACTGGCGAGCATCAACACCACCAGCAACAACGCGAGGTTCCACAGCAACCGCCAGCGCAGGCTGCTGGGCTTATGCATCGCGGCTTTCCAGCAAGTAGCCGAGGCCGCGGAAGGTCACGATCGCCACCGGTTGGCCGTCGAGTTTTTTGCGCAGGCGATGCACGTAGATTTCGATGGCATCGGGGCTGGCTTCTTCGTCGAGACCGAACACCTGTGCGGCGAGTTGCTCCTTGCTCATCACCCGGCCCGGGCGGGCGATCAACGCTTCGAGCACCGCTTGCTCACGGGAGGTCAAAGTGAGTAATTCTTCGCCGAGGCTGAAGCGCCGGGTGTCGAGATCGTAGGCCAGCACGCCGCAGCGCTGCTGACGCTCACCACCGAGCACACTGCGCCGCAACAGGGCTTTGACCCGTGCTTCGAGCTCGGTCAGTTCGAACGGTTTGGCCAGGTAATCGTCAGCGCCGAGATTCAAGCCGTGTACACGGTCCTTCACATCGCTGCGCGCCGTCAGCATCAACACCGGCAGATTCTTGCCGCGTGCGCGCAGGCGCGCCAGCACCTCGAAACCGTCCATGCGCGGCAGGCCGACATCGAGGATCGCCATCGCGTATTCCTCGCTGCCCAGCGCCAGGTCGGCGGCCACGCCATCGTGCAACACGTCCACGGTCAGACCGGTGCTCTTGAGCGCCTGGGCGACGCTTTCGGCCAGTTGCAAATGGTCTTCGACGAGCAGAACACGCATGGATCTCTACCTCATTCAGGGATGGCCGACGCCACTCTTTGCCGCGGAGTTTACAGCCGCAACCGCCGCTGTGAAGCCCGAAACCCGCGAAATCCAGCTGAAAGGTTAGTGAAAGGTTAGCCCGTTAGAGTCCGGTCTCGGACAGTTTCGACTGCCGTCGCTGCTGCCACACAGCGATACGAAAAACGCCTCGAAGCGTTTTCGACCAATAAGAACAATAAACGGAGTACACCCGCATGCCGTCCTTGCAGACCAAGGCTTCTACGCCTGTTCGTCCTTCTCGTTTGCGCCACGCCACCCTCGCCAGCACCGCTGCCCTCGCCGGTTTCTCGCCGCTGAGCTACGCCGACTTCATCAAAGACAGTTCCGCCACCTTCGAAACCCGCAACATGTACTTCAACCGCGACTTTCGCGACGGCACCAGTGCCCAGCAAAGCAAGCGTGATGAATGGGCGCAGGGTTTCATGCTCAACCTGCAATCGGGTTACACCGACGGCACCGTGGGGTTCGGTGTCGATGCGCTGGGCATGTTGGGCGTCAAACTTGACTCGAGCCCGGATCGTACCGGCACCGGCCTGTTGCCGACCCACGATGACGGGCGCGCCGCCAACGAATACTCGAAAGTCGGCCTGACCGGCAAAGTGAAAATCTCCGCCACCGAACTGAAAATCGGCAGTCTGATTCCCGAACTGCCGATCCTCAAACCCAACGACGGGCGCATCCTGCCGCAGACGTTTGAGGGGGGGTTGCTGACCTCCAAAGAAATCAAGAACCTGACCTTCACCGGTGGGCGTCTGGAGAAAGCCAAGGATCGCGACAGCACCGATTTCGAGGACATTGCCCTCAACAACAAGAACAGCCGCTTCGCGGGCACCGTGGCCGGCAAGCATTTCGATTTTGCCGGCGTGGACTACAAGTTCACCGACAAGATCACCGGCAGTTACCACTTCGCCCAGCTCGACGAAGTCTATAACCAGCACTTCTTCGGTCTGGTCGCCTCGCGGCCGATGGGCCCGGGCACCTTCGCCACCGACCTGCGCTTTGCGGTCAGTGACGATCAGGGCGCGGCCCGTGGTGGCGAGATCGACAACCGCTCGCTCAACGGTCTGGTCAGCTACGCCCTGAGCGGCCACAAGTTCAGCGCCGGTTATCAGCACATGTCCGGCGACAGCGCGTTCCCGTATGTCGATGGCAGCGACCCGTACCTGGTCAACTTCGTGCAGATCAACGACTTCGCCGGTGCCGAAGAACGCTCCTGGCAAGCGCGTTACGATTTCGACTTCGCGCGCCTCGGCATTCCTGGCCTGTCGTTCATGAGTCGTTACCTGAGCGGTGACAACATCAAGCTCAAGAATGGCGAAAAAGGCAAGGAGTGGGAGCGCAACACCGAGATCAAATATGTAGTACAAAGCGGCGCCCTGAAGGACGTTGCGGTGCGTTTGCGTAATGCCACTTACCGTTCCAACTACTCCGCTCGCGATGCCGATGAAGTGCGTCTGCTGGTGAGCTATAGCGTTGCCCTTTGGTAATTGATTGAAATGCCGGAGTGCTGAAGTTCAAAAGATCGCAGCCTGCGGCAGCTCCTACAAAAAAGCCCTACAACAAGAAACCGTGGAGAAACCAATGAATTTGTCACTGCGTAAAGTTGCTCTGGCCGCTGGCGTCATGCTGTTCGCCGGCCAATTGATGGCCGAACCGAAACGTCCGGAATGCATCGCCCCGGCCTCCCCCGGCGGTGGTTTCGACCTGACCTGCAAACTGGCGCAGAGCGCGCTGGTCAACGAAAAACTGCTGACCAAACCGATGCGCGTGACCTACATGCCCGGCGGTGTCGGCGCGGTGGCGTACAACGCGGTCGTCGCCCAGCGCCCGGCCGATGCCGGTACGCTGGTGGCATGGTCCAGCGGTTCGTTGTTGAACCTGGCGCAAGGCAAGTTCGGCCGTTTCGATGAAACCAATGTGCGCTGGTTGGCCGCCGTCGGCACCAGCTATGGCGCCATCGCGGTGAAAAGCGACTCGCCTTACAAGACCCTCGACGATCTGGTCAAAGCCCTGAAGAAAGATCCGAGCTCCGTGGTCATCGGCTCCGGCGGCACCGTCGGCAGCCAGGACTGGATGCAGACCGCACTGATCGCCAAGGCTGCCGGGATCAACCCGCGTGACCTGCGTTACGTCGCCCTAGAAGGCGGCGGCGAAATCGCCACGGCGCTGCTCGGCGGTCACATCCAGGTCGGCAGCACCGACATCTCCGACTCCATGCCGCACATCCAGAGCGGTGACATGCGTCTGCTGGCGGTGTTCGCCGACAAGCGCATCGACGAGCCGGAAATGAAAGACATCCCGACCGCTCGCGAACAGGGCTACGACATCGTCTGGCCGGTGGTGCGTGGTTTCTACCTTGGGCCAAAAGTCAGCGACGAAGACTACGCCTGGTGGAAAGACGCCTTCGACAAACTGCTGGCCTCCGATGAGTTCGCCAAGCTGCGCGATCAGCGTGAACTGTTTCCGTTCGCCATGACCGGCCCGGAGCTGGACACCTACGTGAAGAAGCAGGTCGCGGACTACAAAGTGCTGGCCAAAGAGTTCGGCCTGATTCAGTGATCGCCTCTGTCTAGCGGCTGCGGCCTCGCGCATCGAGGCCTCGGCACAGGAGTTTCCCATGCTCTTACAACGCATTTTCGCCTCGGTGCTATTGCTGGCCTGCGTCGGCCTGGCGCTGATGGCGTGGCCGTATCAAGCGGCTTTTTCTTACGAACCGGTCGGCCCGCGCGCCTTTCCCCTGCTGATGCTCGGCCTGATGGGCCTGGCGCTGCTGTACATGGTGTTCCGCCCGGCACCGATCAAACACAGCGAAGACGAGCCACCGCTGGATCGCCAAACCCTGACCAAGATCGGCATCTGCGTGCTGTTGCTGCTGGTCTTCGCCGGCCTGTTCGAACCGCTGGGCTTCATCCTCAGCAGCATCCTGATCGGCATTCCGATGGCGCGCCTGTATGGCGGTCGCTGGCTGCCGAGCATTGTGGTGACAACGTTGATGGCCATCGGTCTGTACCTGCTGTTCGACCGTCTGATGGACGTTCCACTGCCTCTGGGCCTGCTCGACGTTCTGGAGAACTGATATGGATACTCTCGGTTATTTGGGTCAGGGCTTCGGCGTCGCGCTGAGCCCGTACAACCTGGTCACGGCCCTGACCGGCACGCTGATCGGCACCGTGGTCGGGCTGTTGCCGGGCCTGGGTCCGATCAATGGCGTGGCCCTGCTGATTCCGATCGCCTTCGCCCTCGGCCTGCCGCCGGAGTCGGCATTGATTCTGCTGGCGGCGGTGTATCTGGGCTGCGAATACGGCGGGCGGATCAGCTCGATCCTGCTGAACATTCCGGGCGAAGCCTCCACCGTGATGACCACCCTCGACGGTTATCCGATGGCGCGCCAGGGTCTGGCCGGTGTGGCGCTGTCGCTGTCGGCATGGAGTTCGTTCATCGGTGCGTTCATCGCCACCTGCGGCATGGTGCTGTTCGCCCCGCTGCTGGCGAAATGGGCGATTGCCTTCGGCCCGGCGGAATACTTCGTGTTGATGGTGTTCGCGATTGTCTGCCTCGGCGGCATGGCCGGCGATCGACCGCTGAAGACGTTTATTGCGGCGCTGATCGGCCTGTTTCTGTCGACCGTCGGCATCGACGCCAACAGCGGTGTTTATCGCTTCACCGGCGACAACATTCACCTGACCGACGGCATTCAGTTCGTGGTGTTGGTGCTGGGTCTGTTCTCGGTCAGTGAAATCCTCCTGCTGCTGGAAAAAACCCATCGCGGCCAGGAAGCGGTGAAAGCCACCGGGCGCATGATGTTCAACTTCAAGGAAGCGGCGTCGGTGGTCGTGGTGAACATCCGTTGCGGCCTGCTGGGTTTCATCATGGGCGTGTTGCCGGGTGCCGGCGCAACGCTCGCCAGTGCCGTGGCCTACATGACCGAAAAACGCATCGCCGGTACCGGCGGCAAATTCGGTCAGGGTGACGCCCGTGGCCTCGCTGCTCCGGAGACCGCGATCGGTGCTTCGGCGTGTGGCGCGCTGGTGCCGATGCTGACCCTCGGCGTACCCGGTTCGGGCACCACCGCCGTGATGATCGGCGCGCTGTCGCTGTACAACATCACCCCGGGGCCGCTGTTGTTCCAACAGCAACCGGACATCGTCTGGGGCCTGATCGCTTCGCTGTTCATCGCCAACATCATGCTGGTGATCCTCAACATCCCGATGATCCGCATCTTCACCCGCATCCTCGCCGTGCCGAACTGGGCACTGGTGCCGGTGATCGCGATCATCACCGGGATCGGCGTCTACGCCGTGCATGCGACCACCTTCGACCTGTTCCTGATGGTCGGCATCGGCATCTTCGGCTACATCCTGCGCAAACTGGATTTCCCGTTGTCGCCGGTGCTGCTGGGCTTCATTCTCGGCGGGCTGATGGAGCAGAACCTGCGTCGTGCGCTGTCGATCTCCAACGGTGCGCTGGAAATCCTCTGGTCGAGCCCGATCACCTTCGGCGTGTGGATCCTGACTGCAATCATGTTGCTGCTGCCGCTGCTGCGCATCTGGCGCAAGCGTTCGGCGGCGCAACGCGCCATCGCCGATGTCTGATCGGTCTTCCCTCCGAAGCTGGTGGGCGACCCCGCTGGTCGGTCTGCTTGGCGGTTTTATCGCCAGCCAGATCGGCTGGCCACTGCCATGGATGGTCGGCTCGTTACTGGCGATCATCCTCGTGCGCTGCCTGACCCCGTGGCAACTCACGGAAATCCCCGGCGGGCGCAAATGCGGCCAATGGATTGTCGGCATCGGCATCGGCCTGCACTTCACCCCGGTGGTGATGGAGCAGGTGCTGAGTCACTTCGGCCTGATTTTCTTCGGCGCACTGGTCACCAGCCTGTCGGCGGTGGTCGGCGTATGGTTGATGCGCCGCACTGGCGAAGATCGCGCCACGGCGTTTTTCTCAAGCATGCCCGGCGGCTCCGGGGAGATGGTCAACCTCGGCGCGCGCAATGGCGCGCTGCTCAGCCATGTCGCGGCGGGGCAGAGTCTGCGGGTGCTGGTGGTGGTGCTGTGCGTGCCGGCCGCGTTCAAGTATCTGCTGGGCGATGGCACACCGATTTCCCACGCCGGCAACGTCGATTGGCGCTGGCTGGCGATTCTGTTTCCTACGGGCGCCCTGCTCGCCTGGCTCTGGCAGCGTTTACGTCAACCCAATCCGTGGCTGTTCGGACCGTTGCTGGTCAGTGCCACGGTGAGCATTGCCTGGGATTTGCACATCGGTCTGCCGGACGGTGGCAGTCAGATCGGCCAGTGGCTGATCGGCAGCGGGCTGGGCTGTCACTTCAATCGACAGTTCTTTCGTCGCGCGCCGTCATTCATGGGTCGTACGCTGATCGGCACGGCGCTGACCATGTTGATCGCGACATTGGCGGCTTTGGGTTTGAGTGCACTGACCCATCTGGATCTGCGCTCGCTGACATTGGGCATGATGCCGGGCGGCATTGCCGAGATGAGCCTGACGGCGGAGACCCTGCAACTGTCGGTGCCGCTGGTGACGGCGATGCAGGTGATGCGACTGCTGTTTGTACTGTTTCTGGCAGAGCCGTTGTTCAAGTATTGGAACCGTAATCCCGAGTAATACCGCGCCGCCCTTTTCGCGAGCAGGCTCGCTCCCACAGGGTTTTGAGGTGTTCACACAATCTGTGGCAACCACAGGAACCTGTGGGAGCGAGCCTGCTCGCGAAGGGGCCCGCCCATTCAACTCATCAAACCGGCGGCAGACGCCACTCGATCGGCGCCTCACCATTCTGCTCGAGAAACTTGTTGGTCCGGCTGAAATGCCCGCAGCCGAGGAATCCACGATAAGCCGACAACGGCGATGGATGCACCGACGTCAGCACCAGGTGCTTGGTCGCATCGATCAGTTTCTGCTTACTCTGCGCGTGCGCACCCCACAGCATGAACACCAGATGCGGCTGCCGTTCGCTGACCACCTCAATGATCCGGTCGGTGAAGAACTGCCAGCCCTTATCCTTGTGCGCGTTGGCATTGGCGCGCTCGACAGTCATGGTGGTGTTGAGCATCAACACGCCCTGATCGGCCCAGCTCTGCAGGTAGCCGTGGTCGGGAATGTCGATGTTCAGGTCGCGCTTCAACTCTTTGTAGATGTTGACCAGCGACGGCGGCGCCGGCACGCCCGGTTGCACCGAGAAGCACAAGCCATGGGCCTGGCCCGGGCCGTGATACGGGTCCTGGCCGAGAATCACCACTTTGACTTTATCCAGCGGCGTCGAATTCAGCGCGTTGAAAATCAGCGGGCCCGGCGGGTAGATTTCCTTGCCGGCCGCCCGCTCCTGCTGCAGAAAATTGCGCAACTCTGCCATGTAAGGCTGGTCGAATTCAGCACGCAGTGCCTCCTTCCAGCTCGGTTCGAGTTTGATACGGTCGTCAGCAGTCATGGTCATACCCGGCAAAAACAATGGGGCGAACCCTAGGAAAGCCGACCACGCTTGTCAATTGATCTGACACAGATCCGGCACTTTCCCACACAGCGATCATACTGAACGCTCAATTTCCCGATCGAGGTCACGATGAATCTGCACTTCGAAGAACTCACCGGCACCGACGGCGCCCGCCTCGGGATCGCCAGCCTGGATGCTGAAAAGTCGCTCAACGCGCTGTCCTTGCCGATGATCAATGCGCTGAGCGACAAACTGAACGCCTGGGCCAAGGACCCACAAATTGTCTGCGTGCTGCTGCGCGGCAATGGCGCCAAGGCGTTCTGCGCCGGCGGCGAAGTGCGCAGTCTGGTGGAGGCCTGCCGGGCCCACCCCGGTGAAGTCCCGCCACTGGCGGCGCAGTTTTTCGCCGCCGAGTATCGATTGGACTACAGTCTGCACACCTACCCCAAACCGCTGATTTGCTGGGGCCACGGTTACGTGCTCGGCGGCGGCATGGGCCTGTTGCAAGGCGCGAGCATGCGGATCGTCACGCCGAGCAGTCGCCTGGCGATGCCGGAGATCACCATCGGTCTGTATCCGGACGTCGGCGCCAGTTGGTTTCTCTCACGGTTGCCGGGCAAGCTCGGCTTGTTTCTTGGACTGACCGGCGCGCACATGAACGGTCGTGATGCCATCGATCTGGATCTGGCCGACCGCTTTCTGCTTGAAGAGCAGCAACCGCAACTGATCGAAGGCCTGCTGCAACTCAACTGGCAGGAACAGACCGACATGCAACTCAATAGTCTGCTCAAGGCCCTGCAACAGGAAGCCGTCGGGCAGATGCCCGAGGCGCAATGGCTGCCGCGCCGCCAGCAGATCGATGAACTGCTCGACGTCAGCGACGTCACCTGCGCCTGGAAGGCCATCAGCCTGCAACGCGACAGCAGTGATCCGCTGCTCGCTCGCGCCGCGAAAACCATGAGCGAAGGCTCGCCGCTGACCGCGCATCTGGTCTGGGAACAGATCCTCCGCGCCCGCTATCTGTCGCTGGCCGAAGTGTTTCAGATGGAATACACCCTGAGCCTCAATTGCTGCCGGCACCCGGAATTCAGCGAAGGGGTGCGGGCACGGCTGATCGACAAGGATCAGAAACCGCACTGGCATTGGCCGGACATCAATAACGTCCCGGACGCGGTGGTCGAGGCGCATTTTCACAAGGTCTGGGAAGGTCGGCATCCGTTGGCGGATCTGACGCAATACTGAATGCCCGGCAAATCGCAGGCACAAAAAAAGCGGCGCTCAATGCGCCGCTTTTTTGTTTGCGGATGATTACCAGCGACCGCCTCGCCCGCCGTGGTCACCCCGGTTACCGTGATGATCACGGCCACCCCGGTCACGATCCCAACCACCACCGCGGTGCCCGTCCCAGCGCCCGCGATCGTTGTCGTGCCAGCGGCGGCTCTCGTAGTAGCGTGGCGCTGGCTGGTAGTAACGCGGCGCCGAGTAGTAACGCGGAGCCGGTTGGTAGTAACGCGGGGCCGCCTGGTAGTAGCGCGGGGCCGAGTAGTAGGTGCTGCCGCCGCTGTAATAGGTGCCGCCAGTGTTGTAGTACGCCGGAGCGGGTGAGGTGTAGACCTCTGAGCTGTAATAACTGTCTGCGTAGGAGTAGGGAGCGCAACCGGCAACGGAAAACATCATCGCAGCAAGTAGAAGAATTCGTCGATACATGGCGGCCTCCTGGACCGCGGGTAGCCGCACCAGCGACGCTGGCAGGCATCAGTCGTTTATTCGGTGACTGACGAAACATCTGACAGCGTTTTCCGAATCTGGTGCGCTTCCGTAACAAGTTGAAACATGTGATTGATGAAATCCTGTTCATTTGGAAAACACTGTCATTCAGCCGCCGATCAGTGGTGCCCACCGTGAGCCGCCGCTGTGATAACCGCGTCCGTAGCCGCCGCGATAGCCGTAGCCGCCGTAGTAATAATGAGCACCGCCGTAGTAACGCGGTCCGTAATATCCGCCGTAGTAATAAGGCGAGTAGTAGCCTGGATAGTAATAAGTGGCAGGGTAAGCATCGTAAGGACCGGCGTAGTAATAACATCCGGACAGACCCAGGCCGAGCACCGCTCCCAGCAGCACCCGGCGCAACCGTTTGGAAGTAATCATGACGGCCTCCTGAAAGACCTGCGGCCGCAGCAGGACAGCGCAGCCGACACAGTTTTTGACTGTCAGCTCCGGGGCAAGTGCCGAGCGCGCAAAAGCTTCAGATCAGCGGTGTCAGTCACACTGCCCCCCTGTGGGAGCGAGCCTGCTCGCGAAGAAGGAGTGTCAGACGACATTTACGTTGGCTGACCCACCGCTTTCGCGAGCAGGCTCGCTCCCACAGTTAGCCTGCGTAATGTCCAGGAATACATCGGTGCCCATCACCGTACATGCTGATGACACCTTGCATACCCTGCTGTCTCGGGCCGATCATGCGAAGTAGCAGGCCAGACAAACTGGCCGTAACCGCAATTGCGTGGAAATGCCTTACTCGTCCTATGCCTGAATCCGACACTAAACCCGACCTCTGCCCGGCCTGTGGCGCGCGCAACGACTGCACCCTGGCCGACCCGCGCACTGCCGACCAGGCCTGCTGGTGCTTTGGCGTGAGCATCGACCCCTCAGTGCTCGAAGCCCTGCCGGCCGAACTGCGCAATCAATCCTGCCTATGCCCGCGCTGCGCTCAGGTCGAAGCGCAACTGCAAGCAGCGGCGCGACCGATCCCGTAAGATACGCGGCCCTTTATCCGCCGATTCCAGACCATGCGCGTCGACCGTTTCCTCAGCAACCTGCCCCGCTATAACCGTCAGCAGGTTCGCCTGTTGCTGGTGGAAAAGCGCGTGCGGATCGACGGAAAAGTCGTCAGCGACCCGCACAGCGAAGTGCTGGAGTTCAGCCGCGTCGAAGTCGACGAAGAAGTCCTGCAACTCGGCAAACCGGCACGCTACTTCATGCTGCACAAGCCGCCGGGGTGCGTCAGCGCCACTCGCGATCCGCAGCACCCGACGGTGCTTGACCTGATCGATGAACCGGACAAGGACGACCTGCACATCGCCGGTCGCCTCGACTTCAACACCACCGGACTGATGTTGATCACCAACGATGGCAGCTGGTCGCGACGCCTGACCCAACCGCAGACCAAACTGCCGAAGGTCTATTACGTCGAGACCGAACAGGAGATCGGGCCGCAATACGCGCTCACATTTGCCGATGGCATCTACTTCGCCTTCGAAAACCTGACCACGCAACCGGCGCAACTCGAAGTGCTCGGCCCAAGAGCGGCGCGTCTGAGCATCGTCGAGGGTCGCTACCATCAGGTGAAGCGCATGTTTGGTCACTTCAACAACAAAGTCTTGCGCCTGCATCGCGAATCCATCGGCCCGCTGTCGCTGGATAACGCGCTAAAACCGGGCGAGTACCGCGCTTTGCGCACCGAAGAGATCCATTTGTTCTAAGCCGGCGACCGCTCAGCAGAAGTTGTCGAACAATTTACCAACGGCACTTGCGCGATCCCTCTCCCACTGCTTGAATCAGGACGTCGGCCAAATTGTGACCGATTAGTCACACCATACATCCAAGAAACTTTTTGCCGGTCGTCAGCCCCTTGGGTTGCGCCTCAGCCGGCAGACTGCCCGCCAATAACAACACCCGTCGACCGCAGTCATGGATCGACATGGGCCAAGCAAATTCCAGGCGTATGCCTACCTGTCACAAAGCTCGTGCAATCTCTATTTGCGCGCATACCCGCTTGCTTGCCAGGAGTCTTATGACATGAGGCCAGAAATCGCTGTGCTGGATATACAGGGTCAGTATCGGGTTTACACGGAGTTCTATCGCGCAGACGCCGCAGAAAAGACCATCATCCTGGTCAACGGCTCGATGGCCACGACTGCGTCGTTTGCACAGACTGTGAAAAACCTGCACCCGCAATTCAACGTGGTTTGCTACGACCAGCCCTACGCGGGCAAATCGAAAATCCACAACCGTCACGAGAAACATCTGACCAAGGAAGTCGAAGGGCAGATCCTGCTGGAGCTGATCGACCACTTCGGCGCCGAACACGTGCTGTCGTTTTCCTGGGGTGGTGCGGCGACACTGGTTGCCCTGTCACACCAGCCGCGGCGTATCGAGAAAGCCGTGATCAGCTCGTTCTCGCCGGTGATCAACGCACACATGCTTGATTACCTGGAGCGCGGTGTCGATTACCTCGGCCAGCGCGACGGCGATCGCGTCGGGCACCTGGTCAACAGCACTATCGGCAAACACCTGCCGTCACTGTTCAAGCGCTTCAACTATCGCCACGTCAGCAGCCTGGCCGAGCACGAATACGGGCAGATGCACTTCCACATCAGTGACGTGCTGCACAGCGATCGCCAGTGCTATTTGAATGCGGCGAAGAAGATCAACGTGCCGGTGCTGTTTCTCAACGGCGAATGGGATGAATACACCGCCGCTAAAGACGCCCGGATATTCGGCAACCACGTGGCGCACAGCACCTTCACCACGCTGCAGGCCACCGGCCACTTCCTCGACATGGAACACAAGGCTGCGTGCCGCGATAGCCAGAACGCCTTGCTTGGTTTCCTGAAACCCTCAACGCAGTCGAGCCGAACGCGTTACGCGTTCGTCCAGGATCACCATGCATTGGCCATTTGAAAAAGCGTCGTCGCGAGCGAGTCTGTGGGGCTGAAAAACCAGCATGGACTGTCCTGCAGATTCGCCCGCGAATGACCGTTTTCAATGCTGTAACGCGCTGCGAGCAAAAGAAAAACTTCAAATCTGCGCCCGACTCTGGTACAAAGTCAGCCGCTCTGAGCGGGTATAGTTTAGTGGCAAAACGAAAGCTTCCCAAGCTTTAGTTGAGGGTTCGATTCCCTCTACCCGCTCCACTCAATCAGGTCCCACGTCGTGTTATCACGGGGGATGCAGGAACAGAAAAAACCGGCCTACAGGGCCGGTTTTTTTGTGTCCGGGATTTGTCCCCATTGCCCCGTAAAGGCCTGCAACACACCCATCATCCCAACGCGAAGCCCAGCCTAGACTGGACCTTGCCAGCGAGCCAATTAAAAGACGATGACCGCTCGGTGGTTATGGTGTTGATCAAAAAAAATCAGTAGTTATAGTACCCACCAAGCACACCACAAGGAGGTGTGGTGAATAGCCGCTTTTTAATCGGTCAACTCGTCGCAGACGGCTGGTATCTGGTGCGGGTCAAAGGCAGTCATCATCACTTTAAACATCCCATCAAGCCTGGACTGGTGACGGTGCCGCACCCGAAGAAAGACCTGCTAAAGAAAACGGCCATCAGCATTTTGAAACAGGCGCTGCTCTGACTTACTCCGCCAACAGCGCCCAGGAGGACCACGAACATGCTTTACCCGATCGCAATTTCAATAGGTGATGAAGAACACGCTTGGGGAGTGGAAGTGCCGGATATTCCCGGCTGTTTTTCTGCCGGCGATGATCTGGATGATGCCGTCGCAATGGCTCGCGAAGCCATTGAGGGTCATTTCGAAATTCTGGCAGAGGACGGTTCGCCGATCCCGCCAGCCAGCAAGCTTGGCGTGCACGTAGTGAACCCGCAGTATGCCGGTTGTGCCTGGGCTGTGGTTGATATCGACGTTACCAAATACCTGGGCAAGGCGCAGAAACTCAACATCACGCTGCCCGGCCATCTGCTCAACCGCATTGATGAATATGTGCTTCATCACCCGGAAGAGAAAAGTCGTTCGGGGTTTCTGGCTTCGGCAGCGTTGAAGGTCTTGCAGCAAGGTTGAATGCAAACCCGGCTCTCCGCCAGGATTTCCCCATCACCCATCATCCACAACCCTCCCCATGCGCGGCCATCGACGAATACGCGTTTTGACTTTCGAGGGACTCCATGGCGCGGCCGCCGTGCCGCTGATGACCAAACTCAAAAGAGCAACTCACGCATGACGCAAAACATTTACGACGACCCGGAGTTTTTCCAGGGTTACAGCCAGATGAACCGCTCCATCGGTGGCCTCGATGCCGCGCCGGAGTGGCCGGCGCTCAAGGCATTGCTGCCATCAATGCACGACTTGAATGTGGTCGACCTCGGCTGCGGCTATGGCTGGTTCAGCCGTTGGGCCAGTGAACATGGCGCCGCCAATGTGCTGGGGCTGGATGTCTCGGAAAAGATGCTGGAGCGCGCGCGCGAAACCACTGCGGCGGTGAACATCAGTTATGAACGCACCGACCTTGAACATCTCGACTTGCCGGCCTGCAGTTTCGATCTCGCCTACAGTTCACTGGCGCTGCATTACATCAAGGATCTGCCAGGGCTGTTCGCTCGTCTGTACGCGGCGTTGAAACCGGGCTCGCATTTTGTGTTCTCCATCGAGCACCCGATCTTCATGGCACCGCGCAATCCGGGCTGGCTGGTCGACAGCGACGGTCGCAAGCGCTGGCCGCTGGACAGTTATCAGATGGAAGGCGAGCGAGTGACCCACTGGCTGGCCGACGGGGTGATCAAGCAGCACCGCACGATTGGCACCCTGTTGAATTCGTTGATCGCGGCGGGCTTTGCCATTCGCCATGTCAACGAATGGGGCCCGAGCGATGCAGAGGTGGCCGCGCAACCAGCGCTGGCTGAAGAGCGGGAGCGGCCGATGATGATGTTGGTGGCGGTGCAGCGCTAGCTCGCGGCATATACATTGTGGCGAGGGAGCTTGCTCCCGCTGGGACGCGAAGCGCCCCGAAGAACCTGGGCCTGCTTCGCAGTCCAGCGGGAGCAAGCTCCCTCGCCACAGAATTGGTGTTTGCCGTTACCGAGTCGCGACGATGAACAGCCGAGGAAACGGCAACAGCACCGAACCATCCGACAACGCCGGATAAGCCTCGGCAACCGCCGCCAGATACTGCGTCAGATATTGCGCCCGCTCCTCTTCAGTCAGCGGATTCAAAAACGGAATCAAGCCACTGCCCTTGAACCACTCCACCACCCCCGCCGCTCCACCTGACAATTGATGGTGATAGGTAGTACGCCACACATCGACCCGCGAACAGTGCGGACGCAACATCGAGAAGTATTCGCTGGCACTCGCCATGTCGGTGCGCTGCCCGGCGGCGCCGGCGAGTTTCGCGGCCCATGGGCCATTGGCGGCGACTTCGCGCATCAGTCGATGGGAAGGCTCGTTGAGGTTGTCCGGCATCTGGATCGCCAGACTGCCACCGTCCGAAAGCTTACCCGCCAACGCCGGCAGCAACGTCGCGTGATCCGGCACCCATTGCAGCACTGCATTGGCGAAGATCACATCGAACGGGCCTTGATCCGCCCAACTATCGATTTGCGCGACTTCGAACTGTAACTGCGGCAGCCGCTTGCGCGCCGCGTCAATCATGTCCGCCGAGCTGTCCAGCCCTCGGACCTGCGCCTGCTCAAAACGCTGCACCAGCAGTTCGGTGGAGTTACCCGGGCCACAACCGATATCAACCACCGATCGCGCCTGAACCATGGGAATCGCCGCCAGCAGATCACGGGCCGGGCGGGTGCGTTCATCTTCGAAAGCGACGTATTGTCTGGCGGACCAACTCATTGCGTTCTCCTGTCGGGACATTCTTGCGGTTCGTCACAATACAGGCAGCGCTGCGCGCAGTTCCAGAGAGGCTTATTGCAAGGGATGTCTCCGCTTTCACAATTATTGGCAGGAGTCATTTGTAAGTAGAATTTTCATCACGCCCCGGATGTCTGAATTTCAAGCTCTCCCAATAAGGAACACCGCAATGAAATTCGCCAAAATCTCCCAGACCCTGGCCCTCTGGGCCGGTAGCCCGAAAACCTTCATGGGCGCATTGATCCTGATTTTTCTGTGGGGGTTGAGTGGGCCGATTTTTGATTTCAATGACACCTGGCAACTGATCATCAATACCTCGACCACGATCATCACTTTTCTGATGGTGTTCCTGATTCAGAACACGCAGAACCGTGATACCGACATCCTGCATCTGAAGCTCGATGAGTTGTTGCGGGTGAATAAGGAAGCGCAGAACGCGATGCTCGGGCTGGAGTCGCTGGATCTCAAACAACTCGAGGCGCTGCGCAAGCATTACCGCAGCCTGGGGGAAAGCGAGGTGTTCAACCTTGAGGGGCTGGGAGAGAAGAGCAAGCCGAAGCAGGATTTGAATGACTGCTAAGTAAAGTTGAACAAAGCAAAAGATCGCAGCCTGCGGCAGCTCCTACACCGTTCTATGTAAGGAGCTGCCGCAGGCTGCGATCTTTTGATTTGCAGGTGGTATCAGCGGCTGGCTTGCAGCGCCCGCGCCATTTCCAGATGGCTTTGCAGTTTTGGCAGCGTCTCGTCGGCAAATGCCTTGATTTCCGGCACGTCGGTCGACTGCGCTTCCTGCTGGATCTGCTGGATGGCCTCTTCGGTCGCCTTCACCTGGCTCGCGGCGTAGGCCTGGTCGAAGGTTTCACCGTCCTTGACCTGAGGGATCATGGTCTTGGCCTTGTCGGCGATTTCTTCACGGGGTGCGACCGGCAGATCGAGTTTCTTCGCGATCTTCGCCAGATGCTGGTTGGCCGTGGTGCGGTCATTGATCACGACGATGGTGTAATCCTTGACCTCTTTGGATTCGGATTTCTGGTGCGCCAGCCGGCTGGCTTCAATGTCGGCCATGCCTTTGGCGGACGCATCGTTGATGAAGTCGGCAGGCGACTGGGCGAATGCTGTGCCCGCGAACAATCCCAACAGTGTGGCAAAACTGAAACGACGTATCTGGGTGGCCATCCGGCTCATGGTCGCGCCCTCCTATCTCTGCAAATTCAAGCGGGGGCTTGCGCCCCCGCCTCTCAATCAAAACTACCTCACCGACTACTTCGACTTCTGAGCTGGCTTGCGGCCCATTTCGGTTTTCGCAGGCTCTTTGTCGACTGTCGTGGTGGTGGTTTTCCCACCTTTGCGACCGGCTTCAGACGCCTTGGTTCGATCGTTGGCGAAGTTTCCCGAGTTCGAGTTTCTTGAATTAGGCATGATTCTCTTCCTCTTGGTGTTGATCGTTGGCGAGCAGATGCCCGCCTAGATTGAGAATTGCCGGACTGCCAAAGGTTTAGAAAAGTTGCCCGCGCCGCGACGAACGGCGCGCACTGGTTCAGCTATCCACTACCCGATGATTGAGGCGCTTGGCGGCGTACATCGCCTGGTCGGCGTGCCGGAACAGTTGTTGCTCTTCGCGGCCATGTTCGGGATAACGGGCCACGCCGATGCTCGGCTCGATGCACAGGTTGTGACCGTCCAGCCGCATCGGCTGCATCAGCACCTGGCGAATTTTTCCGGCCACGCTGTCGGCGTCTTCAGCGGCGTGAACGCTGTGCAACAGCACCACGAATTCGTCGCCACCGATGCGCGCCACGGTATCAGTGTCGCGTACGCAGCCCTTGAGCCGACTCGCCACCGTTTGCAGCAGCATGTCGCCGACCGCATGGCCAAAGGTGTCGTTGACCTGTTTGAAGCGATCCAGATCGACGTACAGCAGCGCCATATTTCCCGAGGTTTCGCGGGCAGCGGCCAGCGCAGCCTTGAGACGGTCTTTGAGCAACCCGCGATTGGGCAACTGGGTCAGTTGATCGTACTGCGCCATGCGTTTGAGCCGCGCGTGCAGCTGCTGGCGCTCGATAGCGGTGGCGACCTGGGCGCAGACGTATTGCAGCAGTTCCTTGTCCTGCTCGGTGTAACGCTCGCCGCCCGGCAGGCTTTTGACAATCAGCGCACCGATGGTGCCGTTCTTCGAATTCAGCGGCACACCGAGCCAGCACGGTGAATCCTGCCCCGCCACCAGCGCCGCGAAGTCGGGCGAGGCGTCGGGGCTGTCCGGCGTCAGCAGAATAGGCTGACCGCTGCGGATGACCTCCGCACACAAACGCCCGGTGACGGTGCCCGGTTGCTCGGGCTGCAATTCGTGGTCATCGACGTGATAAGGAAAACTCAGCTGCGCACAGTGCTCGTCGTACAGCGCCACGGAGAAATTCAGCGCCGGCAACCATTCGCCGATGATCAGGTGGATGCGTTTGAACAGCGCCAGCAAGTCTTCGGCGACATGCGCCGCTTCGGAAATCGCATACAGCGCAGCCTGACGCGATTCCGCCTGCTTGCGCTCGGTGATGTCGCGGGCCACGGCGATGCGCAGCTGATCGACCTCCGACCAGCGTGCCGACCAGAGGATGTTGACGATGCGGCCATCCTTGCGCACGTAACGGTTTTCGAAATTGTGCTTGGGTTCGCCGCCCATGATGTCGCGGGCGGCGGCGAGGGTGCGCTGGCGGTCTGCGGGATGCACCAGCTCGATCATCGACCGGCCGATCAACTCGTCAGGCGTATAACCGAAAATACGCTCGCAGGCGGCGCTGACAAAAACGAAACGGCCCTGCCTGTCCACCGCACAGACGGCATCGAGCAACAGGTCCATATAACTCGTCAACGGCGCGGAATTTCGGCTTTCCATGGTTCAGCGTGGGTGTCCGGACAATGCAGCACTGTTCAACCATCCCTGACCCTTTGTTCACGCATCCCTGCACACAACTTCAAGCCTTGTTCGGCAGCAATCCCGGCAGCGCATGCACCAGCGCATTGATGGCAAAACCGATGAACATCACCCCGCACAATCGAGTGATCATCAGCTCGTGACGCTGATACAGCGTGCGTACCCGTCGGGCGCCGACAACGCCGATCAAGATAGCGTAAGCCAGCAACCCGCCGAAGAAGCTCAGGGCGATCAGCGCCGGCAGCATCGACCAGTTGAGCAGTTCGGCGCGACTCGACAGCAGCGCGGTAAACGTCGCCACCGCCACCGGGTACGCCTTGGGATTGGTCAGGCCGAACAGGATGCCGTGCCAGAACGGCTGACGCGCTGCGCCTTGCGGCTGATCATCGCTGCGCCGTTTGGTCCGCACTGCACGCCAGCCGAGCCAGAACAGGTACAAGCCGCTGAGCACGCCGAGGACATCGAACGCGGTGCTGCCGATTTCCCGGGCGCCGACGATGGCGATCAGCGCGGTGCTGCACCAGACCACATCGCCAAGCAAATGCCCGCAGAGAAATCCCGCCCCGGCCCGTCGCCCATGCGCCGCGCCAATGCCGAACACTGCCAGAACGCCCGGCCCAGGCGTGATGCCGTAGATGAAACCCGAGGCCAGAACGGCCATTAGCAGCGATGGAGTCATGAAAAACCTGCTGGCGCCAGTACAAATGATGGCCAGTCTATATCAGCCCAATGTGTCTGATCACGACGCGTCGTAAAAACGCATGCCCGAGTACGGTTTCAACCGACAGGCTGTCAGTCGCGAAGCCAGATCGCCGACGTGAGCCTCAAGCTTGTGGCCATCGGGATCGAGAAAGTAGAACGACGCACCTTCGCTGCGGTTGTCACGCCACTCCCGCACATTCGCCGCTTTTAGCTTCTGCACGAATAACGGGAAATCCGCTTCAGCGAGGCTGAAAGCGTAATGGGTGTAGTCGACGGACGGCTCAGAAGTGCGTTGCGCATCCAGCGACAGACACAACCACAGCCCCGGCAGCGTCAGGTAGGCACCGGCATCCCATGTGGCTTCGACGCGCAGACTCAATACATCGCGATAGAACGCCAGGCTGCGGGGCAAATCGCTGACAGCGAGGGTCAGGTGGTTGAGGCCGGTAAGCATGGGGTCAGTAACCTCTGAGGTCTTCAGGAACGTTGTACTGCTGGCCATCGTACGTCAGGGTGATCTGTTTTTTCTTCAGGTCGGTGTTTGTCGAAACGCACTGACTGCCGGACCGGGTGTTTTTCATCTTGCTGCCGCTGGTGGTGACGATCAGATCGGCGAAACCATTGTGGCTCGTCGGAGCGATCTCGAGCGTCCGGCGGATTTTCTTGCTGTAGCCCTCGCAGTCATTCACGAACTCACCGTTGTCCTTGAAGACCACCAGGCCTTCAAGCACCGGACGCAACTCGTCGCCCTCGCGCACATACAGCGCCAAATCGGTTTTCTCGTAGGGAATGGCCTGGAAACTGTGGACGAACTTCGCGCGCAGACCAAAAGCGCGGATATCCGGCGTCAATCGGTAGCGCGCCGTATCGATGCGTACATCATCCAGACGCACGGCATCGGAGTTGTAGGCCCCCGGCTTACGGTAGGTGGCGATCGGTTTGGCGTTGCTCGCATTGAGCAGCGCCAGCTCCAGATCGAACGCCCCGGCATCGTCGCCGCCAGAATCGGCCAGATAGGTGGATTTGACCGAAATCGCCTGACTCGGGAACGCCGGCCAGACGTTGCAGCGTGACATGGATTTGCCGTCGAAACGCTTGGTGGTGCAGGCGGCGTGGGCTTGGGTGGTGATGGCCAGGAAACCGAGGGCGATCAGGAGTCTGGTGGGGTTAAGCATGGTTCTTCCTTGATAAGTGTCGTGTCTGGCTGGCGGGTTATGTGCCTTGGAAACCGTTTGGCAAAACGTAGGATTGTCCGTCGTAGTGCAGAGTGGTCAGCACCGGTTTATTGCTCGTGGTCTTCATTTCGCAATTGTCCGGCGACCCCTCGCCACTCACGCTGGTGGTGACCGATTTGACGATCAGATCGGCAAATCCGTGAGAGCTGGTTTTACCTATCTCGATCGTGCTGACAGTGGTCGCACGTTCGCCTGCGCAATTGCCATCCCACTCGCCGCTGAAGCTGTAAACCAGCAGCCGATCCAGTACCGAACGCAGTTTGCCGCCTTCTTTCACATAGAGCGACAGCTGGGTTTCATCCAGAGGATTGACGCGCGAAGATCCTTTGAAAATTGCCCGGACGCCAAAGGCACGAAGGTTAGAAGTGAGTTTGTAGCGCGCAGTGTCCAGTTCCAGGCTCTCCAGCGCGAAGGCGTCAGTCTGGAATGCGGACGATCGATGATGAGTAGCGAGCGGTTTCAAGTTGTCGGCTGACGAGAGGGATAAATCCAGATCGTAAGTGCCAATTCTGTCGCCATGGGCGTACACCGGATCCGGATCAAACTTTGCTATCGCATTGATCGTCAGGGGCGGATCGACAGGCCAATCCTTGCAGACCGAAAAATCCCACTGTCCTGTCACCGCTGGCGGCGTGCACTCGGCCAACACCTGCCCCGCCATCAACCACCCACTCAGGGCCACCCACCCGATCCATCCAGACTTCACTGTCACATCCCACTCCTTGATAACGTTTCAGCCGCGCACTATCCCCTCCTCAATCCGGCGATTCAACCAGTTCAACGCCTGATCCCCACCCCGGCGCTTATGCCACGCCAGCACAAACGTGAACGGCGCAATCTCGAACGGTGGCGGCAGCACAATCAGCTCCTGTTGATCAATCTCGCGCACGCTGCGCGACGACACCGTGAGAATCAGATCCGTACCGCTGATCAACTGCGGCGCGACGTTCCAGTGCGGCAGGCTGATGGCGACGCGGCGGCGTTCGCGCAATGAGGTCAGCGCCCGTTCGATTTCCGGGGTGCCGCTGCCGCGCATTTCCAACAGAACGTGCGGGCGCGACAGGTAGGTCGGCAAATCCAGTACGCCGTCGGCCGGCAAGCTGCGGCGATCCAGCAGGCAGACATAGCGCTCTTCGAACAGCACGCTGCTACGCAACTCGTTGGGCATTTCCGGAAACACCCCGGCGGCCAAATCGATGTCACCGTTGAGCACACCCTCCAGCATGCCTTCGCGGCTGGCATGGCTGATTTGCAGGTCGATGCCCGGCGCCTCTCGGCGCAAGGTGCGGATCAGCCCGGGCAGGATGATGGCCGCGCCGTAGTCGGACATCGCCACGCGAAAGGTCCGCCGCGCAGTGGCCGGATCGAAAGTGTTCGGCGCCAACAGCGATTGCACCTGGGCCAACGCTTCGGCCAGTGGCGCAACCAGCTCCAGCGCCCGCGCCGTGGGCACCAGCGTCGAACCGGCGCGCACCAGCAGCGGATCGCCGAGCAAGTCGCGCAGACGCGCCAGCGCATGGCTGACCGCCGGTTGACTCAGGTGTAGCCGCTCGGCGGCGCGGGTGACGTGTTGCTCGCTGAGCAAGGCGTCTAGGACCACCAGCAGGTTGAGATCGATACGGCGCAGTTCATTCATCTTGTGCATGTTCTGGATGACAAAACGGAATTTAAATCTGCGCGACGAATACCGTAGAGTCCAGCAAAACCTGTTGGAGAGTGATCATGAGTACGTTGCAGTGGGCCGGTTTGTTGCTGCTGGCCGCGTTTGCCGGGGCGGTGGTGCCGTTTCAAAGTGCGATCAACAGCAACCTGGCGCGGGGGCTCGGCCATCCGCTATGGGCAACTTTTGCCTCGTTGCTGGTGAGTGTGTTGGTGCTGTTGCCGGTGATTCTGGCGTTGCGCCTGCCGCTGCCGTCGCTGGGGTTTATCAGCAAGGCACCGTTGTGGATGTGGGCTGGCGGTGCGTTCGGCGTGTGTTTTGTGGCGCTGGCGGTGATGTTGCTGCCGAAGCTCGGCGCGTCGGGATTTGTGGCGCTGGCGTTGGCCGGGCAGGTGATTGCGTCGATGCTGCTCGATCACTTCGGGCTGTTCGGACTGGTGGAGAAACAGCTGACGTTATCGCGCGCGCTGGGGGCGTTGTTGCTGATTGGCGGGGTGGTGTTGATTCAGTTTGGTGGGGTGTTTGAGCGGAATGTAGCAGCGGTTGGCTGATCTGAGAGCTCATGGTTTTGTGGTGTTGACGAGTCCGTCTTCGCGAGCAGGCTCGCTCCCACAATGATCGCATTTCAACTGTGGGAGCGAGCCTGCTCGCGAAGGGGCCAGTGAGCTCTGCTGAAAATACCAGGACGGCGCATCTCAAAACGCGTTACGGAAAATCTCCTCGATCTGCCGCTGATCCGCCGCCCGTGGGTTGGTCAGGCCGCATGCATCTTTCAGCGCGTTGGTGGCAAGCACCGGGATGTCACTGAGCTTGGCGCCGAGTTCACGCAGGCCACCCGGAATCTCGACGTCTTTGGCCAGACAACGGATCGCGTTGATCGCCGCCTGAGCGCCCTCTTCCGGGCTGAAACCACGGATGTCCGCACCCATGGCGTGAGCGACGTCAGTCAGGCGTTCGGCACAGATCAACGCGTTGAAGGTCTGCACATGCGGCAGCAGCACGGCGTTGCACACGCCATGGGGCAAGTCGTAGAAACCGCCCAACTGGTGGGCCATCGCATGCACGTAGCCGAGCGATGCGTTGTTGAACGCCATGCCGGCGAGGAACTGCGCGTAAGCCATGTCCTCCCGCGCGGCGAGATCGCTGCCGTCACGCACGGCCAGGCGCAGGTTGTTGCTGATCAGGGTCATGGCCTTCAGCGCGCAGGCGTCGGTGATCGGGTTGGCCGCGGTCGACACATAGGCCTCGATGGCGTGGGTCAGCGCGTCCATGCCGGTGGCGGCAGTCAGGCTTTTCGGCATGGCGACCATCAGGGCCGGGTCGTTGACCGACAGCAGCGGCGTGACGTTGCGGTCGACGATGGCCATTTTCACGTGGCGCGACTCGTCGGTGATGATGCAGAAACGGGTCATCTCGCTGGCGGTGCCGGCGGTGGTGTTAATGGCGATCAGCGGCAGTTGCGGCTTGCTCGATTGATCGACGCCTTCGTAGTCGCGGATCTGCCCGCCGTTGGTCGCACAGAGGGCAATGCCCTTGGCGCAGTCATGGGGCGAACCGCCGCCCAGCGACACCACGAAATCGCAGCGACTGTCCTTGAGCAACGCCAACCCGGACTCGACGTTGGCAATGTTCGGGTTCGGTTTGGCGCCATCGAAGATCACCGAATCGATGTCCTGCATCGCCAGTTTTTCGGCAAGCATGGTCGCCACGCCGGCTTTGGCCAGCCCCGCGTCGGTGACGATCAGCGCCTTGCGAAAGCCGTAGTTGCGAATCGCGACCATGGCTTCGTCGAGGCATCCGTTGCCCATGATGTTTACCGCCGGAATGAAAAAGGTGCTGCTCATGCGCGTCTCCTGACTGGGGCCGAATCGACTGCTCCGATCCGGCGGATGTGCACAGGATCGACCGATCGGTCACCACCGATGTTGATCTGGCTCAATGCCCGCTCGTGATAAAGTCGCCGTCCATCCGCCCCTTGTTTTGAGACTGCCCACGCAATGACCGATTTTCTGGACGTCGATGCCACCCTCGAAGACTGGAGCGCCCTGCGCGCCACCGCCGACTTCAACGGTCTGCTGGTGGGCAATGGCGCCAGCCGCGCGGTGTGGGACGATTTCGGCTACGACTCGCTGTTCGAAAACGCGCGCACCGTGGAGGAGAAACCGCTGAGCCCGTCGGAACTGAGCGTGTTCGACGCGATGCAGACGCGCAGCTTCGAGCAGGTGCTCGGTGCGCTGAAAACCACCAGCCGGGTCAACAAGGCGCTGGCGGTCAGCTCGGCGGCACCGCGCAATCGCTACTACGCGATCAAGGAAGCGCTGATCAACACCGTACACGCCGTGCACATTCCCTGGCGCCTGGTGCAGGCCTCGACTCTGGCCACGCTCAATGAAGAACTGGCGCGTTATCGCACGGTGTTCACCACCAATTACGACCTGCTCAGCTACTGGGCGATCCAGCACCGCAGCGAGGCGATCGACGACCTGTTCAACGGTCCCGATGCCAGTTTCGATCTGAGCGCAAGCAGCAGCGCCAAACCGCGTCTGCTGTACCTGCACGGCGGTCTGCACCTGGTGCGCAATCAGGACGGCACCGCGCGCAAACTGACCTCGACCGAGGGCACCCTGCTCGGCAGTTTTGCGATCAACAACACGATCAAGACCCTCGACGACGTGCCGCTGTTCGTCAACGAAGGGCCGAGCGCAGACAAGCTCAAGACCATCCGCAGTTCGGATTATCTGTCGTTCTGTTATGAGCAGTTATTGGGACACGCGCAGAACCTGTGCATCTTCGGTCATGCCTTGGGCGAGCAGGATGCTCACATCGTCAGGGCGCTGCGTCTGGCGAAACCGGCGAGCGTGGCGATCTCGATTTATCCGCGCAGTGCGGCGTTCATTCAGCATCAGAAACGGCATTACGCCAAGGTGTTCGAGGGCACCGGGATTGCGTTGCGGTTTTTTGATGCGAGGACGCATGCGTTGGGTAATCCGAAGTTGTCGGTGCCCGTCGAGGTTTGAAGCAAGATCAAAAGATCGCAGCCTGCGGCAGCTCCTACAGAGATCAGTGTAGGAGCTGCCGCAGGCTGCGATCTTTTGATTTCCAGGTTCATTCTTCGCTGCTGTGCACCACCACCAGCAACTGCGCCTGCACCTCGCCCACCGACCTGATCCGGTGCGGCTTCTGCGCGTTGAAGTGCAGCGCATCACCACGTTCGAGCAGCACCCGCTCGTTCATGAAATCCACTTCCACCTGCCCTTCGTGGACGAACAGAAACTCCTCGCCCAAATGCTCCTTGAAGGTCTTGTCGGTGAATTCGCACGGCGGGTAGATGATGAACGGCAGCAGGTTGCGTTCGCTGACCTGATGCGCCAGCACCGCATACCCCGGGCTCTGATCGTTGGCCGCCAGTGACTGGCGTTCGTGGCTGCGCACCAGGCTGTAGCTGTCGAGGCTGACGTTGTCTTCGGAGAACAATTCCTCGACCTTCACATTCAGCGCCTTCGCCAATTTCAGCGCGGCCGCAATCGACGGGGTGTTCAGCCCGCGCTCGACCTTCGACAGATAACTCTTGGTCATGCCGGATTTTTCCGCCAGCGCCTCAAGCGTTACGCCAAGTTTTTTTCTCAACAATTTCAAACGGATAGACATGCGCAGCAGTTATTCCATCAAGGAAACGACGATTTATACTTGCTTATGACACTTTGTGTCATATAGGCTCTTTCGTGTCATTTGCAATCACCCAAAGGACACCGACATGGCCAAGACATTAGCACTACCCAAAGAGCAACTGGTCAAGCAAGCGTTGACCCGGATGCAAAACACCCTGGCGGATAATACGTGGACTGACCGGCAAAAGCTGGCGCTGACCTGCCGGATCCTGTTCGAGAGCGGTCATGACTCCGGTCTGGCCGGACAGATCACCGCTCGCGGCCCACAACCGGGGACCTATTACACTCAGCAACTGGGCCTGGGTTTCGATGAAATCACCGCGAGCAATCTGCTGCTGGTCAACGAAGACCTGGAAGTGCTCGAAGGCCACGGCATGGCCAACCCGGCCAACCGTTTCCACAGCTGGGTGTACCGCGTCCGGCCGGACGTGAACTGCATCATCCACACCCACCCGACGCACATTGCGGCGCTGTCGATGCTGGAAGTGCCGTTGGAAATTTCCCACATGGACCTGTGCCCGCTGTACGACGACTGCGCGTTTCTCGAAGGCTGGCCGGGCGTGCCGGTGGGCAACGAAGAAGGTGAACTGATCGCCGGTGCGCTGGGCGACAAGCGCGCAATTCTGCTCTCGCACCACGGTCAGCTGTCGACCGGCAGCACGATCGAAGAGGCCTGTGTCATCGCCCAACTGATCGAGCGCGCCGCCAAACTGCAGCTGCTGGCGATGGCCGCCGGGACGATCAAGCCGATCATCCCGGAACTGGGGCGCGAGGCCCATGACTGGGTATCGAAACCCAAACGCCACGCCGCCGCCTTCAACTACTACGCCCGGCAGAACCTGCGGCAACACGCCGATTGCCTGAACTGATTTCAGCTTTTCCCGGAGACTCATCATGTCCAATATTCACGGCATCATCGGCTACACCATCACCCCGTTCGGCACCCACGGCGAAGGCCTGGATCTGCCGGCCCTCGGCCAATCGATCGATCGCCTGATCGACAGCGGCGTCCATGCCATCGCCCCGCTGGGCAGCACCGGCGAAGGCGCCTATCTGAGCGACGCCGAATGGGATCAGGTCGCCGAGTTCAGCATCAAACACGTGGCCAAACGGGTGCCGACCATCGTCAGCGTCTCCGATCTGACCACCGCCAAAGCCGTGCGTCGCGCACGCTTCGCTGAAGCCCACGGCGCTGACGTGGTGATGGTGCTGCCGGCGTCGTACTGGAAGCTGACTGAAGCGGAAATCCTCGCGCACTACCGCGCCATCGGCGACAACATCGGCGTGCCGATCATGCTCTACAACAACCCGGCCACCAGCGGTACTGACATGTCGGTCGAACTGATTCTGCGCATCGTCAACGGCGTGGAAAACGTGACCATGGTCAAGGAGAGCACCGGCGACATTCAGCGCATGCACAAGCTGCAACTGTTGGGCGACGGTCAGGTGCCGTTCTACAACGGCTGCAATCCGCTGGCGCTGGAAGCGTTTGCCGCCGGGGCGAAGGGTTGGTGCACCGCCGCGCCGAACCTGATCCCGCAGCTGAATCTGGATCTGTACGCGGCGTCGCTGGCCGGTGATCTGGAACGGGCGCGCGAACTGTTCTATCGCCAGTTGCCGCTGCTGGACTTCATCCTCAAGGGCGGTTTGCCGGCGACGATCAAGGCTGGATTGCGTGAAACCGGGCTGGAAGTCGGCGCTCCACGACTACCGGTATTCCCACTGAGCGAGACGGCTCAAACGCAGCTGCAAACCCTCCTGAAAACCCTGCGCTGATCTCAGGCAACACAAAAAACCCTGTAGGAGCTGTCGAGTGAAACGAGGCTGCGATCTTTTGATCCTGATCTTTACCATCAAGATCAAAAGATCGCAGCGTGCCGCAGCTCCTGCAGAGGGATGTGCCGGGTTCAGAGCACCGGCAAGGTCTTGTCCTTGATCACTTTGCTCGGCCCGTTGGCCTTGACGCTGGCGATGCCTTTGGCACACGCGGCGTCGTTGGAATAGGACTCGCTGCTGCCGATGATCTGGTGGTTGGCGGCCTTGAGGTTGAAGTAAGGATGACCATCCTTGGTGGTCTTTTTCTCATAGCGTTCATCCAGCGGGCTATTGGTCTGCACCGAAGCAATGCCGCTGTCGGCAGCCGCGCGGGTGGTGTAGAGCTCGCTGGTGAGAATGGTTTCAGCGTTGGCGGCCTTCAGTACAAACCTGAACTGGCCGTTGCTGCTTTTGCTCACTTCGTACCATCCGGACATGCTCGTTTCTCCTTGGCGGTTGAAAGGTTTTGCGCCAGTGAGTAAAGACCAGCCAAGGATTTCTGTCGCCTGTAATGGCCTCTTCGCGAGCAAGCTCGCTCCCACAGTAGATCTCCAGTGATCACAAAAATAGGTGAGCACTCGGTAACCAATGTGGGAGCGAGCCTGCTCGCGGAGGCGTCACCGCGGTGTTGGCTATTTCACCCCCGCCCGCACCACCGACAACTCCGGCGCACTCACCCGCCGCTGACTCAGATACCGCGTGCAACTCACCCGCAGGAACGAGGCAAAATTCACCACCTCCCCGCGATAATCCATCACCTCTTCATACAGCTTGGCAATCAGTTGATTGGTGGTCATGCCATCGACTTCGGCGATTTCGCTGAGGATGTCCCAGAACTGGTTTTCCAGGCGCAGCGTCGTCACCACGCCGCAGATGCGCAGCGAGCGCGAGCGGGATTCGTAGAGAATCGGGTCGGCCTTGACGTAGAGCTCGCACATCGGCGGATCCTCGTTACAGGGTGATCTTGGTGCCGAGCAGGCCGAGGAAACCGGCCAGCCAGTTCGGATGCGCCGGCCAGGCTGGCGCAGTCGCCAGATTGCCTTGAACGTGGCCGTCGGTCACCGGGATATCGATGAACGTGCCACCGGCCAGTCGCACTTCCGGGGCGCAGGCCGGATAGGCGCTGCATTCGCGCCCTTCGAGAACGCCCGCTGCTGCCAGCAATTGCGCGCCGTGGCAGACCGCGGCAATCGGCTTGCCGGCCTTGTCGAAGGCGCGCACCAGTTCCAGGACTTTCTGGTTCAGGCGCAGATATTCCGGCGCTCGTCCGCCGGGGATCAGCAGCGCGTCGTAATCGGCCTCGGCAACCTTGGCGAAATCAAAGTTAAGGGCGAACAGGTGACCCGGTTTCTCGCTGTAAGTCTGGTCGCCTTCGAAGTCATGGATCGCGGTGCGCACAGTCTTGCCCGCAGCCTTGTCCGGGCACACCGCGTGCACAGTGTGACCGACCATTTGCAGGGCCTGGAACGGCACCATCACTTCGTAGTCTTCGACGTAATCGCCGACCAGCATCAGGATTTTTTTCGCGGCCATGGGGAGGACTCCTCTGGGAATGGGCTTGCAGGAGTATTCAAGGTAGACCTTATTGTTTCGGGCGGGTAACAACCGGCTACTACGCCTCCCCGCCATTGTGGCGAGGGAGCTTGCTCCCGCTCGACTGCGCAGCAGGCGCAAAACCTGTTTGCACAGTTTTCCTGAAAAAAGCGGGGGCCGCTTCGCTGCCCAGCGGGAGCAAGCTCCCTCGCCACAGGAGATCCAACTGTATGGATAACTCTGTGCCTGGCTGTACCAGCCCGAGCGCCCCGGTTTATGGCTTGATTAAGGCAATCCCCTGCCACCTTCTATTCTGGTTCTCATCATGTCCTCGCGCGAAAACACCGGCATGGCCCTCGGCCTGCTCGGGGTTGTGATTTTCAGCCTGACCCTGCCCTTCACCCGGATCGTGGTGCAGGAACTGCATCCGTTGCTCAACGGCCTTGGCCGGGCGCTGTTCGCAGCAATTCCAGCGGCGGCGCTGTTGCTGTGGCGGCGCGAGAAGTGGCCGAGCTGGCAGCAGATCAAAGGCCTGAGCCTGGTGATCGCCGGGGTGATTCTTGGCTTCCCGGTGCTGTCGGCGTGGGCCATGCAGACCTTGCCGGCGTCCCACGGCGCCCTGGTCAACGGTTTGCAGCCGCTGTGCGTGGCGCTGTATGCCGCCTGGTTGTCCCATGAACGCCCGTCAAAAGCCTTCTGGGTCTGCGCCGCGCTGGGCAGTGCGCTGGTGCTCGGCTACGCGTTGTACACCGGAGCCGGGAGCATTCAGGCCGGGGACTTGCTGATGCTCGGCGCGATTGCCGTCGGTGGTCTGGGTTATGCCGAGGGGGGCCGGTTGGCCAAGGAAATGGGCGGCTGGCAGGTGATCTGCTGGGCGCTGGTGCTGTCGACGCCGCTGCTGATCGGCCCGGTGCTGTACCTGGCGCTGCAACATCACGGCGCGGTGTCAGCCAAAACCTGGTGGGCGTTCGGCTACGTGGCGCTGTTCTCGCAGTTTCTCGGCTTCTTCGCCTGGTACGCCGGGCTGGCGATGGGCGGGATTGCGCGGGTCAGTCAGATCCAGTTGCTGCAGATCTTTTTCACCATCGCGTTCTCGGCGCTGTTCTTTGGTGAACATGTCGAGCCGATCACCTGGGTGTTTGCCTGCGGGGTGATCGCGACGGTGATGCTCGGGCGCAAGACCGCCGTGCGCCCTGCCCAGCCAGCCACTGCATGACGCACGCATAGCTCTGTAGGAGCTGCGGCACGCTGCGATCTTTTGATGTTGTCTTCAAAGATCAAAAGATCGCAGCGTGCCGCAGCTCCTACAGGGTTTCGTGCTGGATCAGTATCAGGGTATCAGGCAAGGAAGCCGTCGGCGCGCAGCAGGGTTTCCAGACAGTGCTCGCTGATGTTGTAGAAATCCTTGAGCTCCTGAATCTTCACCAGCAACTGAGCCGGCTCCGCCGGCTCGGCGCGTTTCACCGCGAGAATCATCTTGTTCTTGTTGGTGTGCTCCAGCGAGATGAACTCGAACACTTTGGTCTCGTAACCGCAGGCTTCGAGGAACAGCGCGCGCAGGCTGTCGGTGACCATTTCCGCCTGTTGGCCCAGGTGCAGGCCGTATTGCAGCATCGGCTTGAGCAACGCCGGGCTCTGGATCTGCAGGCGGATCTGTTTGTGGCAGCACGGCGAGCACATGATGATCGACGCGCCCGAGCGGATGCCGGTGTGAATCGCGTAGTCGGTGGCGATGTCGCAGGCATGCAGGGCGATCATCACGTCCAGTTCGCTCGGCGCCACGCTGCGCACGTCACCGCACTTGAACACCAGGCCCGGGTGCTCCAGTTTCGCCGCGGCGGCGTTGCACAGGTTGACCATTTCTTCGCGCAGCTCGACGCCGGTGACTTCGCCTTCGGCCTTGAGCGTGTTGCGCAGGTAATCGTGGATGGCGAACGTCAGGTAGCCCTTGCCCGAACCGAAATCCGCCACCCGCACCGGTTTGTCCAGCGCCAGCGGTGACGAGGTCAGGGCGTGGCTGAAGACTTCGATGAACTTGTTGATCTGCTTCCACTTGCGCGACATCGCCGGGATCAGCTCGTGCTGCGCGTTGGTCACGCCCAGGTCCTTGAGGAACGGCCGGCTCAAGTCCAGAAAACGGTTTTTCTCACGGTTGTGCTCGGCGGACGGTGCTTCACGTAATTGCTGAGGTTTGCTCTTGAACAGCGAACTCTTGCCCTTTTTGCTGTATTCGAGCTGGGCTTCGTCGGTCACGGTCAGCAAATGCGCATTCTTGAACGCGGCCGGCAACAGCTCGGCAATCACCGCCACGCCTTCGCTCAGCGGCAGATTCTTGGTGATGTCACGGGTCTTGTAGCGATAGACGAACGACAGGTTGGGCTGCGCCTTGAC
Source organism: Pseudomonas sp. B21-051 (assembly GCF_024748795.1). Taxonomy (NCBI): domain Bacteria; kingdom Pseudomonadati; phylum Pseudomonadota; class Gammaproteobacteria; order Pseudomonadales; family Pseudomonadaceae; genus Pseudomonas; species Pseudomonas sp. B21-051. The sequence continues at coordinate 1,466,257 of NZ_CP087166.1, read as the reverse complement.
CGTCACCGCTTTGATGATGATCCGCTGCAGATCCGCCTCTTCACCCACGTACTTGGCCAGCACCAGTTTGATGAACCCGTTGTGTTCGAGGCTGGTTTGCAGCAGCTCGATGAACTGGGCGTGGTGGTCTGGCGTGGGTTTGGTGGAAGGGGCAGTAACGGACATGGACAAGCGGCCTCGGGCAGGCGAAATCGGGAATGGCCGGTATTTTAGGGGGGATGGCGGTTGGGGACACGCTCTTATTTACCCAACGGCACAAGAACCTAATGCACTGGGTCTTTTGTGGCGAGGGAGCTTGCTCCCGCTCGGCTGCGCAGCAGTCGTTAAAACAGGCGATTACTTGAACCAGACAGACCGCGTTTACCGGTTTCAGGGCCGCTTTGCGCCCCAGCGGGAGCAAGCTCCCTCGCCACAGGGAATGACTGCGCCCAGAGACTCAACCCAACACAATCAACCGATTGGGCAATTCATTCCTCACCTGTGTCACCGGCACGTGCACCTTGAGCAATTCACCGCAGGCCTCGATGCAGGTCACAAAGCCCTCAAGCGTGCGCCCCTGCCGCACCTGCTCGGTGAACGCGGCGACAATCGCGTCCCAGCTCTTGTTATCCAGCCGCCGGGAAATCCCCTCGTCCACCAGAATCTCCACGTAGCGCTCGGCCTCGCAGACAAAGATCAGCATCCCGGTGCTGCCGACGGTGTGGTGCAGGTTCTGTTCGAGGAACTGCCGCCGCGCCAGGTTCGATGCGCGCCAGTGGCGCACGCGGCGCGGGATCAGGTGGGTGGTGATTTTCGGCAAGCGAAACAGCAGGCACAGGACGATGAACAGTCCCCACTGCACCAGCAACAGGCTGTGCATCGTCAGCCAGCCAGTCAGGTAATGAACGATACCCGGTACCAGCAGCGCCAGCAGGCTGGCCCACAGCAGAGGGATGTACGCGTAGTCGTCGGCGCGGGCCGCCAGCACGGTGACCAGTTCGGCGTCGGTGTCGCGCTCGACCCGGGCAATCGCCTCGGCGACTTTGCGTTGTTCGTGTTCAGTCAGTAATGCCATGTCGAAAAGTGCCTGATCATTATTGTTGTGTGTTCACCAGCCGCCGGACGAACCACCGCCGCCGAAACTGCCCCCGCCGCCGCTGAAGCCCCCGCCTCCACCGCCGCCGCCAAATCCACCGCCGCCGAAACCGCCCCCGCCGCCGGAGCCACCACGGCCGGCGGGAAGGATACCGAGCATCTGGCAGACAAACACGGTCAGGATGAACAACACCACCAGAAAAACGAACAACAGCGGATGACGCGAGACAAAATCGCTCTGCGGATCGCCGCTCGACTCATACACCGTCGACGGTTCGTCCAGCGGATTGCCGCCGAGCACCACCAGCATCGCCGCCACGCCGTCGCTGATGCCCTTGCTGAAATTGCCGGACTTGAACGCCGGAGTGATCACTTGATGGATGATCACCGAGGTCTGTGCATCGGTCAGCCGATCCTCCAGCCCGTAACCGACTTCGATGCGCAGTTTGCGCTCGTCCCGGGCAACGATCAGCAGCGCGCCGTTGTTCTTGTCTTTCTGGCCGATGCCCCAGTGCCGGCCCAGTTGCACGCCGTAATCCTCGATGGTGGTGCCCTGCAGATCAGGCACCGTGACCACCACCAACTGCTCGCCGGTGGCCTGCTCGTGAGCCTGCAATTGCTGGCTCAACTGGGCGCGCACCGACGACTCGAGCATCTGCGCCTCGTCCACCACCCGCCCGCTCAGCGCCGGGAACGTCAACTCGGCCCGGGCGCTGAGGGCGAACAGCCACAGCATCAGCACCAGGCCTATCTTCAACACACGCATGAAAACCCTCCACCGTTCCCTGTGCAGGAGCTGCCGCAGGCTGCGATCTATTGATCTTTAAAAGCAAAAGATCGCAGCCTGCGGCAGCTCCTACAGGGGGTTGTCAGAACTTCACTTCCGGGGCCTTTTCCGCGCCGGGGGTGGTGGCTTCGAAGGTTTCGCGGATCGGCAGGTCGCTGTACATCACGCTGTGCCAGAGGCGACCGGGGAAGGTGCGGATCTCGGTGTTGTACTTCTGCACCGCCAGAATGAAATCGCGCCGCGCCACGGCAATCCGGTTTTCCGTGCCTTCGAGCTGCGATTGCAGGGCCAGAAAGTTCTGGTTGGCCTTGAGGTCCGGGTAGCGCTCGGAGACCACCATCAAACGGCTGAGCGCGCCGCTCAACTGATCCTGTGCCTGCTGAAACTGCTTGAGTTTTTCCGGGTTGTCGAGGGTGCTGGCATCGACCTGGATCGACGTCGCCTTGGCCCGGGCCTCGACCACTGCGGTCAGGGTCGCCTCTTCATGTTTGGCGTAGCCTCTGACGGTCTCCACCAGATTGGGGATCAGGTCGGCACGGCGCTGGTACTGGTTCTGGACCTGGCCCCACGCCGCCTTGGCCTGTTCGTCGAGGGTCGGGATATTGTTGATGCCGCACGCGGTCAACAACGTGGCAAGCACCAGCAGCGTGGCGACCTGCAGACGCGAGCGGTAGGTTGGACTGACATTCATCAAAGTGATGCTCCCTGGCGTATTTCATAAAAAACCGACCGTGAAACCTTCTGCATCAGCGGTTGGGGCATAATCGGCCGCGCCACTGGATTGCAACGGGCCGATGGGCTAAAAAGAGGCCCTGCGCAAACGCAGCCGAGTGTCGGCGGGCGTTTTTGGCTCGGTCATTTTGAGCCTGCACCCGAACAACAATAGTCGCTCCCTAACTTTTGGCTGGCCGGCATTGCATTGCCGCTTGGGCCCTTGAGAAAAATATTCATGAAGAAGCTGTGTTTGCTGGGCCTGTTCGTCAGCCTGGCCAGTCATCAAGTATTGGCCGCCACGACCCCGGTACCCCTGGAAAACAAGGACGCGTTCATCAGCAATCTGATGAAACAAATGACCCTCGATGAAAAGATCGGCCAGTTGCGCCTGATCAGCATCGGCCCGGAAATGCCCCGTGAGTTGATCCGCAAAGAGATCGCCGCCGGCAACATTGGCGGTACGTTCAACTCGATCACCCGCCCGGAAAACCGTCCGATGCAGGACGCGGCGATGCGCAGTCGCCTGAAGATTCCGATGTTTTTCGCGTACGACGTGATCCATGGTCACCGTACGATTTTCCCGATTCCGCTGGCCCTGGCGTCGAGCTGGGACATGGACGCCATCGGCCAGTCCGGGCGCGTTGCCGCCAAGGAAGCTGCGGCCGACAGCCTCGACATCACCTTCGCGCCGATGGTCGATATCTCCCGCGATCCGCGCTGGGGCCGCAGTTCCGAAGGCTTCGGTGAAGACACCTACCTGACCTCGCGCATTGCCAAAGTGATGGTCAAGGCCTATCAGGGCGACACGCCGAGCGCGGCTGACAGCATCATGGCCAGCGTCAAGCACTTCGCCCTGTATGGCGCGGTCGAGGGCGGTCGCGACTATAACGTCGTCGACATGAGCCCGGTGAAGATGTACCAGGACTATCTGCCACCGTACCGCGCGGCGATCGACGCCGGTGCCGGTGGGGTGATGGTGGCGTTGAACTCGATCAACGGCATTCCGGCCACCGCCAACACCTGGCTGATGAACGACCTGTTGCGCAAGGACTGGGGCTTCAAGGGCCTGGCGGTCAGCGACCACGGGGCGATCTTCGAACTGATCAAGCATGGCGTGGCCGCCGACGGTCGCGAAGCGGCGAAGCTGGCGATCAAGGCCGGCATCGACATGAGCATGAACGACACCCTGTACGGCAAAGAGCTGCCGGGGCTGCTCAAGTCCGGCGAAATTGAACAGAAAGACATCGACAACGCGGTGCGCGAAGTGCTCGCCGCCAAGTACGACATGGGCCTGTTCAAGGATCCGTACCTGCGCATCGGCAAGGCCGAGGATGATCCGGCCGACACCTACGCCGAAAGCCGTCTGCACCGCGCCGAAGCGCGTGACGTCGCGCGGCGCAGCCTGGTGCTGCTGAAGAATCAGAACGACACCCTGCCGCTGAAGAAAGACGCGAAAGTCGCGCTGGTCGGCCCATTGGCCAAGGCTCCGATCGACATGATGGGCAGTTGGGCCGCTGCGGGTAAACCTGCGCAGTCGGTGACGCTGTTCGACGGTATGAGCTCAGTGATCGGCGACAAGGCGAATCTGATCTACGCCCGTGGCGCGAACATCACCAGCGACAAGAAGGTTCTGGATTACCTGAACTTCCTCAACTTCGACGCCCCGGAAGTGGTCGATGATCCGCGCCCGGCCAACGTGCTGATCGACGAAGCGGTGAAAGCAGCCAAGGACGCTGACGTGATCGTCGCCGCCGTTGGCGAGTCCCGTGGCATGTCCCACGAATCCTCCAGCCGCACCGACCTGAACATCCCGGAAAATCAGCGCGAGCTGATCCGTGCCCTGAAAGCCACCGGCAAACCACTGGTACTGGTACTGATGAACGGCCGTCCGCTGACCATCCTCGAAGAGAACCAGTCGGCTGATGCGATTCTGGAAACCTGGTTCAGCGGCACCGAGGGCGGTAACGCCATCGCCGACGTGCTGTTCGGCGACTACAACCCTTCGGGCAAACTGCCGGTGACCTTCCCGCGTTCCGTGGGCCAGATCCCGACCTACTACAACCACCTGAGCATTGGCCGGCCGTTCACGCCGGGCAAACCGGGCAACTACACCTCGCAGTATTTCGATGACACCACCGGTCCCCTGTTCCCGTTCGGTTACGGCCTGAGCTACACCCGGTTCACGCTGAGCGACATGGCGCTGTCGTCAACCACGCTGAACAAGACCGGCAAGCTCGATGCCAGTGTCACCCTGAAAAATACCGGCAAACGTGACGGCGAAACCGTGGTGCAGCTGTACATCCAGGACGTCGCCGGTTCGATGATTCGCCCGGTGAAAGAACTGAAGAACTTCCAGAAAGTCATGCTCAAGGCCGGCGAACAGAAAGTCGTGCACTTCACCATCACCGAGGATGACCTGAAGTTCTACAACGCCCAGCTCAAGTACGCGGCCGAGCCTGGCAAGTTCAACGTGCAGATCGGCCTGGATTCGCAGGATGTGACGCAGCAGAGCTTTGAGTTGCTGTAACCGTTAAAAGCAAAAGATCGCAGCCTGCGGCAGCTCCTACATTGGGAGGGTGTGCACCCTGTAGGAGCTGCCGCAGGCTGCGATCTTTTGATCTTGCTTTTGCCTTATCCGCGTCTGTCGAGAATGTTGACCACCAGCCGATCCACCCACCCCCAGATCCGCTGCTTCACTCGCCGCCACAACGGCCGGCGCTGCCACTCTTCCAGACTGACCTGCTGACTCAGGCCGAAATCCTTCTCGAAACTCTGCACCACCGCTGCCGTCAACGACGGGTCCAGCGCTTCCAGGTTCGCCTCCAGATTGAAGCGCAGGTTCCAGTGATCGAAGTTGCACGAACCGATGCTCACCCACTCGTCCACCAGGACCATTTTCAGGTGCAGGAAGCACGGCTGATATTCGAAGATCTGCACCCCGGCCTTGAGCAGGCGCGGGTAGTAACGATGGCCGGCGTAACGTACCGACGGGTGATCGGTGCGCGGCCCGGTCAGCAATAACCGCACGTCGACACCACGGGCAGCGGCCTTGCGCAGCGAGCGGCGGATGTTCCAGGTCGGCAGGAAATACGGGGTGGCCATCCAGATGCGTTTCTGCCCGCTGTTCAGTGCACGAAACAGCGACTGCAGAATGTCGCGATGCTGACGGGCATCGGCATAGGCCACACGGCCCATGCCCTCGCCCATGTCCGGAACCTTGGGCAAGCGTGGCAGGCCGACATGCGCCGACGGTTTCCACGCCCGGCGATGGCGGTTGGCGATCCATTGGCGGTCGAACAGCACTTGCCAGTCGAGCACCAGCGGGCCGCTGATTTCCACCATCACTTCGTGCCATTCGCTGCTGTCCTGCCCCGGCGTCCAGAACTCATCGGTGACACCGGTGCCACCGACCACCGCCAGACGCTGATCGACCAGCAGCAATTTGCGGTGATCGCGATAGAAGTTGCCGACCCAGCGCCGCCAGTTCAGGCGATTGTAGAAACGCAGTTCGACCCCGGCTTTGGTCAGGCGCTGACGCAGGTGCAGGGTAAACGCGAGACTGCCGTAGTCATCGAACAGGCAGCGTACCCGCACGCCGCGCTCGGCAGCCTGGACCAGCGCCTGAACCACGGCCTCGGCACAAGCGCCCGCCTCCACCAGATACAGTTCCAGTTCGACCTGCTCCTCGGCGCGGGCAATCTCCACCAGCATGCGCGGGAAGAATTGCGGGCCGTCGATCAACAGTTCGAACCGGTTGCCGTCACGCCACGGAAACACCGCGCCGCGCATGTCAGCGCGCCGTGAAAATCAGCACCGCACCCACCGGCACCGACAGACTGATGGCCGACAAGCCGGCCAGATTACGCAGAGTTTCCAGGCCCGGCACCAGGTCGAAATCCTCGGCGTTGATCACCAGCGGTTCCAGGGTCACCACTTGAAAACGTCGGTCATCGAGACGGGTGGCCAGCAACTCTGCCGGGTATTCATGTTGCTTGCCGTGCAGGTTGACGGTCAGCGGCAGCCGCAATTCCAGCTGCGCACCGGGGGCCAGATCGTTGATCGGGCGCAGGTCGATTTGGGTGCTGATGGTCGCCTCGGGGAATTGCTCGATCTGGAACAGCTCCTTGCGCATGCGCTCGTCGCGCAGCGGGATGCCGCTGTTGATCGAATCCAGCTCAACTTCGACTTCAGCGCGGCCATCCGGATCGACCTTGCCGTGCAACACCAGGAAGCGCTGCACCTCGGAAACGTGGGCATTTTTCGTGCTGACGAACGACAGCCGCGACGACTCGCCATCCAGATACCAGTTGGCCTGCGCCGGCAACGCGGCCGCGGCCAGCAGCAGACTGGCGAAGGCTTTATAGAGGGAGCGGTTGAACATTGAACACTCGTGCGGGCGATAAACCTGCACGAACCTTAACCGCCCACAAAGTTATTGCAACATCAAGATCAAAAGATCGCAGCCTTCGGCAGCTCCTACATGGAATGCAAAACCTGTAGGAGCTGCCGCAGGCTGCGATCTTTCAAGGCTGTAAACGGCAGCCCTGCCGTTCGCTCAACCACTGCGCACGATTACTGCGGCCCATGCCGCTGACGGTGATGGTTTTGCTCGCGCTGTCATCGCTGAATTCGCTGGTCGGCAGCCACTGTTTCACATAACCCCGGCAGTATTCGGCATCGTTATTCATCACGTAGCGACACGAACAATATTCCTTGGCCGTGTACGCGCTGATGATGTCGGGGAACGCCCACAGGTTTTCCCGTTCGAGCCAGATCCAGCCCAGCAGCACGATCAGCGCCAGCAGCAACACCCGCTTGAACAACCTCATGGCTGCACCGCCTGGATCACGCGTTTGAGCAGTTCGTTATGGCGATAGCTGCCGTCGCGATCATCGGCGTAGCGCACGATCACCAGTTTTTCGCTGGGGATCACATACAGCGCCTGGCCCCAGTGGCCGAGGGCGGCGAAGGTGTCGGGCGGCGCGTCGGGCCACGGCGCGGCGGCGCCATCCGCCGGACGATTGAGCCACCACTGGCCGCCGGGTACCGCTTCGTCCTGATGCGCCTTATAGCCGGCAAAAGGCTCGCGGTTGAAGGCGACCCAATCCTTGGGTAACAACTGTCGATCATTCCAGCGCCCGTCGCGGGCCATCAGCAGGCCGACCCGCGCCAGATCCCGCGCCGTGAGATAGGCATAAGAGGACGCGACAAAGGTGCCGCCGGCATCGGTTTCCCACACGGCGTGGCGGATGCCCAGCGGCTCGAACAACGCGGTCCATGGATAGTTGGGATAACGCTGCGGGCCAACCATGTTTTTCAGCGCCGCCGCCAGCAGATTGCTGTCGCCACTGGAGTAACGGAACGCCTGCCCCGGTGGCGCGTAGGCATCGTGATCGGCGGTGAACCCAGGCATGTCGCGATGCCCACGGGTGTAGAGCATCGCCACCACCGAGGATTTCAGCGGGGCGTATTCGTAGTCTTCCTGCCAGTCCAGCCCGGAAGCCCAGTGCAGCAGATCCGCCACGGTGATCGCCGGATGTTTTTCCAGCGCCGGATAAAACTTCGAAACCGGATCATCCAGTTTGAACAGGCCTTCGCCATACGCCACGCCGAGTACCGTGGCCATCAGGCTTTTGCTGATCGACCAGGTCAGGTGCGGGGTCTCGGCACGGGTCGGGCCGGCGTAGCGTTCGTAGATCAACTGACCGTCGCGGATGATCAGCAGCGCATCAGTGCGGATGCCTTGGCGGGTGCTGTCGTCGCGGGGTGGGAAGGCGTAGGTCTCTAATGCCTCGACCGCTGCGCCGCTGATTTTTGCGCCAGTCGGCCATTGCTCACCGGGCCATTGCCCGGCCTGGACCGTGAAGCTGATCAGCAGCAGAAACAGGGACAGGCCTTTGCACATGGAAAAGTCTCAACCGAAGGATGCAAAAATCATGGCCCAGACAAATGACAATATGCCGATCACTGTAGGAGCTGCCGCAGGCTGCGATCTTTTGCTTGTGCTTTTAAAGATCAAAAAGATCGCAGCCTACGGCAGCTCCTACAGGGAAATGTGCAGGGCTTTGGCCAGGCGCTTGGCCCGCGCGCCGGCTGCCAACTGCATCACTCCCTGATCACGCTGCCACATCTGCGCCCACTCCGGATTACCCGCGCTCAACGCTTGATCGATCTCGGGCTTGAACGCATCAAACTGCTCAAACAACCCGCCCAACAGCACATGCCCGGCCGGATTGTTCGGCGGTTGGCGACTCGCTTCCGCGCATCCGGCCAACAGCGCCAGCAAGCGCAACAGCAGCGGCTGCGACCAGCCGCTGTCCTGACCGACGCCATACAACCACGCGGTCATCGCGCTCAGCACGTAGACATCCTCCAGGGTGCGAAACGGCTTTACATAAGCGTCCCAGCCATCCCCCGCGAGCAACTCGCACAATGCGCCGTCCAGATGCAGCCGACCGTGACTGATGTCCGGCATCAGCGGCAGTGCCGGGAGTTTTTCCACGCGCACGCCGGGCTCACCGGGATAGACCACCGCCAGACTCAGGCGCGGCGTTTCACCGGGTTCTTCACTGCGCGCGGCGATGAGCAGCCAGTCCGCTGCATCCCCGGCGGTGACGAAATCCTTGCGCCCGCTCAAGCGCAAATCACTGAGACGCGTCTGCATGTCCGCCGGGCGCAGGCTGCGCTGCTCGGTCGCACACAACGCGCCAAGACTCGGCGGCGCGCTCGGCCAGAGCATGCGCAACGCCGCCTGATACCCCACCAGAAATGCCAGCCCCGGCGTCGCCATCCGCCGCCCTCCGGCCACCGCCAGTTCGAACGGCGTCACGTTGCCCAGTTGATGCAGCAAGGTGGCGAAACCTTCCGCCAGATCAGTCACGGCGGGCAGGCGTTCATGGCTTTCGAGCAAGCTGGGCCAGGGCATAAGAGGCTCCTTGTGGGCTGTCATACAAGCATCACCAAACGTTCACGGTGATGACACCGGGGCTACATAGCCTGACTTTGCACAACATGGCTGCATAAAGAAAGTCGATCGGCTGCAACCCACGACGGGTTCAAGGCCCGTACGGAGATTCAAATGACTCAGATCGCCCGCATCAGCGACACCGGCAATGAACGCCGCCTGCAAGCCGAACGCCTGATCGGCGCCGAGGCCTTGCAGCAAGCCCAGGCCTTGCGCTTCAGCGTATTCAGCGGCGAGTTCAACGCCAAGCTGAAAGGCGCGGAACTGGGTCTGGACATGGATGACTATGATGTTCACTGCAGCCACATCGGCGTGCGTGACCTGAACACCGGACGTCTGGTCGCCACTACTCGTTTGCTCGATCACACCGCCGCCAGCAGCTTGGGCAAGTTCTACAGCGAAGAAGAATTCAGCCTGCACGGCCTCGCCCATCTGCAAGGCCCGATCCTCGAAATCGGCCGCACCTGCGTCGACCCGGCCTACCGCAACGGCGGCACCATCGCCGTGCTCTGGGGTGAACTGGCCGAAGTGTTGAATCAGGGCGGCTACAGCTATCTGATGGGTTGCGCAAGCATTCCGATGCAGGACGGCGGCGTACAGGCCCACGCAATCATGCAGCGTCTGCGCGAACGTTATCTGTGCACCGAACACCTGCGCGCCGAGCCGAAAAATCCACTGCCGTCGCTGGATATTCCATCGAACGTGATCGCCGAAATGCCACCGCTGCTCAAGGCCTACATGCGCCTGGGCGCTAAGATCTGCGGCGAGCCTTGCTGGGACGAAGATTTCCAGGTCGCCGACGTGTTCATCCTGCTCAAGCGCGACGAACTCTGCCCGCGCTACGCCAAGCACTTCAAGGCGGCCGTGTGATGAGCCGGTTGCGCGTGTACGCGCGGATCGCGCGGGTGCTGCTGGTGGTGGCGCTGGGCTTGACCATGGCCAGCGTCTTCGGCGTGTTCGAACGTCTGGGCCTGGCGCACTCGATGCAACGTCGGCAGCGCTGGTCGCGGTTTTTCATGGCGCGTTTGAGCAATGCCCTGCCCTTTCGCGTGACCGTGCACGGCGACCTGCCGAAGCAGCCGATGCTGTGGGTCAGCAATCATGTGTCATGGACTGACATTCCGCTGCTGGGCATGCTCACGCCGCTGTCGTTTCTGTCCAAGGCCGAAGTGCGCACCTGGCCGGTAGCCGGTTGGCTGGCGGCCAAGGCTGGCAGTCTGTTCATCCGTCGCGGTTCAGGCGACAGCCAGTTGATCCGCAAACAGATGACCCGTCACTTGCAAACGCAACATCCGTTGCTGATGTTCCCGGAAGGCACCACCACCGATGGCCGCTCGCTGCGCACCTTTCATGGTCGCCTGCTGTCGGCGGCCATCGATTCGCAGGTGATGCTGCAACCGGTGGCGATCCGTTATCTGCGCAATGGCGAAATCGACGCGTTGGCGCCGTTCATTGGTGACGATGATCTGCTGTCGCATCTGATGCGTCTGTTCAGCAATGATTGCGGCGATGTCGAAGTGCATCTGCTCAAGCCGATCGCCTGTCAGGGCCGCGAACGTGCGGCGCTGGCGTTCGAAGCGCAGCAGGCGGTGCAGAAGGCGTTGTTTGGTGATATCGCCAAACCAGCCGAACCACGTCGCGCCGGCGAATTGATCGCTGCCTGAATAGCAAAAGATCGCAGCCTTCGGCAGCTCCTACACCGATCCCCTGTAGGAGCTGCCGAAGGCTGCGATCTTTTGATCTTGCCTATCCCTGTGAAGCCGCATAATCCTGAAGCTGGGGGTAGAACAAACGGAAGTCCTCACTCAGCGGCTCATACAACCGCCGCAATTCGTGCATCGCCCCCGCCAACTCCTCAGGCCTTGTCAGACGCCGCGAGATCCCGCGCAGCACCTGCTCCAGCACTTCAAACTCCTGATACGACCCCAGCCAGTCATTGGCAACCATGTGCGGTGCAATTTTCGCCAGGCGCTCGGGCAATTGCTGCTCTGTCGACAGCACCCGGTATACCTCACGGGTGAACTGCTGCAGCGGTTGATCGGCGTACAGCGTCCAGTCGCGGGCCAGGCAATGGTCGAAAAACACATCAAGGACAATCCCCGCGTAACGCCGCCGGGTCTCGGTGAAACGCCCGAGCGCGATGTCCACCAAGGGGTGGCGATCGGTGAATACATCAATCCGCCGATGCAGCTGAATCGCCGCTTCAATCTGCGGTGCAAACTGCCCTTGCAGGCGTCCTTTGACGAAATCGCCATACAGACTGCCGAGTAATTGCTCGGGGCGCTGGCCTCCGAGGTGTAAATGTGCGAGATAGTTCATGGGCGCAGCTTAGCACTGCGCGCTTTCATCGTTACAGCACACGTATCGTTATAACCCGATATACCGATTTATGCGGTCGTCAGATCAAATTCATATTTGTATATCGCGAAATACCGATTTAAAGTTCGCCTCATCGCGATATAGCGCTACACATCACGAGCATAAAGCCATGAACCTCGACCTCGACGAAATAATAAAAGCCCTGGCACACCCAGTACGGCGAGACATTCTCATCTGGCTGAAAGACCCCAAAGCCCAGTTTCCTGAGCAGATTCACAACCACGAGTACGGCATCTGCGCCGGGCAGATCGATCAACGCTGCGGCCTGTCGCAGTCGACCGTCTCCGCCCACCTGGCGACCCTGCAACGCGCAGGTCTGATCAGCAGCCAGAAAGCCGGCCAGTGGCACTTCTTCAAACGCAACGAGGACGTGATCCAGGCGTTCCTCGACGCCATCGTCAAAGAGCTCAGCGCTCCCACAAGGAATTGATTCAAATGCCCCTCTCGCTACTCATCCTGGCCTTGAGCGCCTTCGCCATCGGCACCACCGAGTTCGTCATCATGGGCCTGCTGCCCGATGTGGCGGCCGACCTCGGTGTGTCGATTCCCGGCGCCGGCTGGCTGGTGACCGGTTACGCCCTGGGCGTGGCCATCGGTGCGCCATTCATGGCTCTGGCCACCGCCAGACTGCCGCGCAAGGCCGCACTGGTAGCGCTGATGGGCATTTTTATCGTCGGTAACCTGCTGTGTGCCATCGCCAGTGACTACAACGTGCTGATGTTTGCCCGTGTCGTCACGGCGCTGTGCCATGGTGCGTTCTTCGGTATCGGTTCTGTGGTAGCTGCCGGGCTGGTGGCGCCGAACAAACGGGCGTCGGCCGTGGCGCTGATGTTCACCGGCCTGACCCTGGCCAACGTGCTCGGTGTACCGCTGGGCACGGCGCTGGGTCAGGAAGCCGGCTGGCGCTCGACCTTCTGGGCGGTGACCGTGATTGGTGTAGTGGCGCTGATCGGTCTGATCCGCTTCCTGCCCGCCAAGCGTGACGAGGAAAAACTCGACATGCGAGCCGAACTCGCCGCCCTCAAAGGCGCCGGCATCTGGCTGTCGCTGAGCATGACCGCGCTGTTCGCCGCGTCGATGTTCACCCTCTTCACCTATGTCGCGCCGCTGCTCGGCGATGTCACCGGTGTCTCGCCAAAAGGCGTGACCTGGACCCTGCTGCTGATTGGCCTCGGTCTGACGGTGGGCAACATCATCGGCGGCAAGCTGGCGGACAAGCGTCTCGGCGCCACCCTGATCGGCGTGTTCGTGGCGATGGCGGTGGTTTCCACCGTGCTGAGCTGGACCAGCGTTGCGCTGATCCCGACGGAAATCACCCTGTTCCTCTGGGCCACCGCCTCCTTTGCCGCCGTCCCGGCGCTGCAAGTCAACGTGGTGACCTTCGGCAAGGCGGCCCCGAACCTGGTGTCGACCCTGAACATCGGCGCCTTCAACATCGGCAACGCCCTGGGCGCCTGGGTCGGCGGCAGCGTCATCGCCCACGGTTTCGGCCTGACCAGTGTGCCCCTGGCCGCCGCCGCGCTGGCCGTGCTCGCGCTGCTGGTGACCCTGATCACTTTCCGTCAGAACGGCGATGCCGGCCTGGCCCCTGCTACCCACTGATTAACCACTTAACTGACGAGGGTTGTACACATGGCAACTATTTTCGATCCGATCAAACTGGGCGACCTCGAGCTGTCCAACCGCATCATCATGGCCCCGCTGACCCGCTGCCGCGCCGATGAAGGCCGCGTACCGAACGCGCTGATGGCCGAGTACTACGTGCAACGTGCCTCCGCCGGCCTGATTCTGTCCGAAGCCACTTCGGTGACGCCGATGGGCGTCGGCTACCCGGACACCCCGGGCATCTGGTCCAACGACCAGGTTCGCGGCTGGACCAACGTGACCAAGGCCGTGCACGCTGCCGGCGGCAAGATTGTCCTGCAACTGTGGCACGTCGGCCGCATCTCGCACCCGTCGTACCTGAACGGCGAAACCCCGGTCGCCCCGAGCGCCATCCAGCCTAAGGGTCACGTCAGCCTGGTTCGTCCACTGGCCGACTATCCGACCCCACGTGCTCTGGAAACCGCTGAAATCGCCGAGATCGTCGAGGCCTACCGCACCGGTGCCGAAAACGCCAAAGCCGCCGGTTTCGACGGCGTGGAAATCCACGGCGCCAACGGCTACCTGCTCGACCAGTTCCTGCAAAGCAGCACCAACCAGCGCACCGACAACTACGGCGGCTCCCTGGAGAACCGTGCACGTCTGCTGCTGGAAGTGACTGACGCAGCGATCGACGTCTGGGGCGCCGGCCGTGTCGGCGTGCACCTGGCACCGCGCGCCGATTCCCACGACATGGGCGACGACAATCTGGCCGAGACTTTCACTTATGTGGCTCGCGAGCTGGGCAAGCGCGGCATCGCCTTCATCTGCTCCCGCGAGAAAGAAGGCGCCGACAGCCTCGGCCCACAGCTGAAAGAAGCCTTCGGCGGCGCGTACATCGCCAACGAACGTTTCACCAAGGACAGCGCGAACGCCTGGCTGGCAGAGGGCAAGGCTGACGCGGTGGCGTTCGGCGTACCGTTCATTGCCAACCCGGATCTGCCAGCACGTCTGAAGGCCGATGCGCCGCTGAACGATGCACGTCCTGAGCTGTTCTACGGCAAGGGCCCGGTCGGTTACATCGACTACCCGACGCTGTAAGCGTTATTCAGTACGAAGCAGCAGAAACGCAAAAGCCCCGACTCGCAAGAGCCGGGGCTTTTTCTTGGGCACCCGGTATGGGGCCGCTAACATTCGTTCACAGGGAAGACACAAAATCCCTACAAAATCCGTAGCTCGCTACGTTTAAACTCGCGATTCGGGTGTATAAAAAAGCAGGCCGATTGACATAACCTGTGCCAATTACGCATTTTGTTTCATTTGCGCAGGCTGGGGCTCAGGCGCAGCATATCCAGCCCCGTCTCGACCCAGCGCTCGGCTTCGGCATGCAGTTCGAAGCTGTCTGGCGCCAATAGCCATCCATACAGGAGGCCATCGATATACGCATGAATGCTGATGGCCGCCCGGGCAGTGTCGAGATCTTCCGGCAACTGGCCGCGATTTACCGCATTACGCAAGGTCAGGCCGATGCGCAGGTTGCAATCGAGACTGGCCGTGCGGCGCTGCTGGCGCAGATCGCACATTTCATCGGTGAATTCGCACTTGTGAAACAGAATCTCGTTAATGCGACGGGTCTTCGGATCCAGGGCAACCTGATGGAACAGATGGATCAACAGCTTGCGCATGCACCCCAACGGGTCGAGTTCGTCCTCGCTCTCGCTGGCCTTGGCCAATTCGTCCAGCGGTTCTTGCAAGCTGTCGAGCATCGCCTGCACCAGATCGGCCTTGTTGCTGAAATGCCAATAGATGGCACCGCGCGTGACACCGGCCAGCGTCGCGATATCCGCCAGGGTCGTGCGGGCCACGCCCCTTTCATAAAACGCTTTCTCGGCCGCTTCGAGAATCTGGCTGCGCGTTTCCTGAGCTTCCTCTTTGGTACGACGGACCATGGCAGTAAAACCTCAAACGGGATGTTTCAGGGATGGCTGAATATCCGCTGAATAAAGAGGGGGCTGATCTCTCACGAATCGGCTCCCCGGCCTACAATTTCAAACCTTGCGACGCATTTTGTAACAGGGTGGGTACGACGCCAAGCTATTTACAAACAACCATGAACGTAAGTATATTCCTTAGCAAGCTACTTATCCACTCGACCCGATTTTTTTACCCTTTCACACTTCTTGTGCGCAATGTGCGCGCCTGACCCGAGGATCTTCATGCAATTCAAGCCAGCTGTTACCGCTCTGGTCACTGCCGTCGCCCTGGCATCGCTGCTCAGCGGATGTAAAAAGGAAGAAGCGGCCCCAGCCGCTCCGCCTCCTCAGGTCGGCGTCGTCACCCTGCAACCACAAGCGTTCACCCTCACGTCGGAATTGCCGGGGCGCACCAGTGCGTACCGCATCGCTGAAGTTCGACCGCAGGTCAACGGCATCATTCTCAAGCGTCTGTTCAAGGAAGGCGGCGACGTCAAAGCCGGCCAGCAGCTGTATCAGATCGATCCGGCAGTCTATGAAGCGACCCTGAAAAGCGCCGAAGCCAGCCTGCGTTCGACCAAGTCGATCTCCGACCGCTACAAGCAACTGGTCGACGAGCAGGCTGTGAGCCGCCAGGAATACGACACCGCCGTGGCCAATCGCATGGAATCGGAAGCGTCTTTGCAGAGCGCGCAGATCAACGTGAAATACACCAAGGTCTACGCGCCGATCTCCGGCCGTATCGGCCGTTCCTCGGTGACCGAAGGCGCACTGGTCAGCAATGGTCAGGCTGACGCGATGGCGACGATCCAGCAACTGGACCCGATCTACGTCGACGTTACCCAGTCCTCGGTTGAGCTGCTGGAACTGCGTCGCGAGCTGGAAAGCGGTCGTCTGCAGAAGGCCGGTGACAACTCGGCAGCGGTCAAGCTGACCCTTGAGGACGGCAGCCAGTACAAGCTCGACGGTAAGCTGGAATTCTCCGAAGTATCGGTTGATCCGACTACCGGTTCCGTGACCTTGCGCGCCGTGTTCCCGAACCCGGATCACACCCTGCTGCCCGGCATGTTCGTCCGCGCCCAGTTGCAGGCCGGGGTAAACGCCGCGGCCATTCTGGCGCCGCAACAAGGCGTGACCCGTGACCTCAAGGGCACCCCGACCGCACTGGTCGTCGGCCCGGACAACAAGGTTGAACTGCGTCAGCTCAAGGCCAGCCGTACCGTCGGCAGCCAGTGGCTGATCGAAGATGGCCTGAAAGCCGGCGATCGTCTGATCACCGAAGGTCTGCAATACGTTCGCCCAGGTGCCCAGGTCAACCCGACCGAAGCGACCAACGTAGCCAAGAACCCGGCCCCCGCTCAAGCAGCTGACAAAGCCGCTGGCGGCAAAGGGGAGTAACTCATGTCGAAATTTTTTATCGACCGTCCGATTTTCGCCTGGGTAATTGCCCTGGTGATCATGTTGGTCGGGGCACTCTCGATCCTGAAATTGCCGATCAACCAGTACCCGAGCATTGCACCGCCGGCCATCGCGATCTCCGTGACCTACCCGGGCGCTTCGGCGCAAACCGTGCAGGACACCGTGGTCCAGGTGATCGAACAGCAACTCAACGGGATCGACAACCTGCGTTATGTGTCCTCGGAAAGTAACTCCGACGGCAGCATGACCATCACCGCGACCTTCGAGCAAGGCACCAACTCCGACACCGCGCAGGTTCAGGTTCAGAACAAGCTGAACCTGGCCACCCCGCTGCTGCCGCAGGAAGTGCAGCAACAGGGTATCCGCGTCACCAAGGCAGTGAAGAACTTCCTGTTGGTGATCGGCGTGGTGTCGCGTGACGGCAGCATGACCAAGGACGACCTGTCCAACTACATCGTGTCGAACATGCAGGACCCGATCTCGCGGACCGCCGGTGTCGGTGACTTCCAGGTCTTCGGTGCCCAGTACGCGATGCGCATCTGGCTCGATCCGGCCAAGCTGAACAAGTACAACCTGACGCCGTCTGATGTCAGCGCCGCGATCTCGGCGCAGAACGTTCAGGTGTCTTCCGGTCAGCTCGGCGGTTTGCCGGCGCTGCCTGGCCAGCAACTGAACGCCACGATCATCGGCAAGACCCGTCTGCAGACTGCCGAGCAGTTCAAGGCGATCCTGCTGAAGGTCAATCAGGACGGTTCCCAGGTCCGTGTCGGCGACGTGGCCGATGTGGGTCTGGGCGGTGAAAACTCGAGTATTTCTGCGCAGTTCAACGGTAGCCCGGCGTCCGGTCTGGCGGTAAAACTGGCCAACGGTGCCAACGCCCTCGACACCGCCAAAGCGCTGCGCAAGACGATTGACGACCTCAAGCCGTTCTTCCCGCAAGGCATGGAAGTGGTGTTCCCGTATGACACCACTCCGGTTGTGACCGAGTCGATCAAGGGTGTGGTTGAAACCCTGGTCGAAGCGATCGTGCTGGTGTTCCTGGTGATGTTCCTGTTCCTGCAGAACTTCCGCGCCACCGTCATCACCACGATGACCGTGCCGGTGGTATTGCTCGGCACGTTCGGCATCCTTGCCGCCGCCGGTTTCAGCATCAACACCCTGACCATGTTCGGTATGGTGTTGGCCATCGGCTTGCTGGTGGACGACGCCATCGTCGTGGTGGAAAACGTCGAGCGGGTGATGGCCGAAGAAGGCCTGTCACCGAAGGAAGCGACCAAGAAGTCCATGGGCCAGATCCAGGGTGCCCTGGTCGGTATCGCCCTGGTGCTGTCGGCGGTACTGTTGCCGATGGCGTTCTTCAGCGGCTCCACCGGTGTGATCTACAAGCAGTTCTCGATCACCATCGTCTCGGCCATGGCCCTGTCGGTAATGGTTGCACTGATCTTCACCCCGGCGCTCTGCGCAACCATGCTCAAGCCGATTGCCAAGGGTGACCATGGCACGCCGAAAAAAGGTTTCTTCGGCTGGTTCAACCGCAATTTCGATCGCGGTGTCAGGAGTTACGAGCGCGGTGTCGGCAACATGCTGTCGCGCAAAGCCCCTTACCTGCTGGCGTACCTGCTGATCGTCGTCGGCATGATCTGGCTGTTCACCCGCATTCCAACCGCGTTCCTGCCGGAAGAAGACCAGGGCGTACTGTTCGCCCAGGTGCAAACCCCGGCCGGTTCCAGTGCCGAACGTACTCAAGTCGTGATCGACGAGATGCGTACCTACCTGCTGGATAAAGAAGCGGGCGCGGTGTCCTCGGTGTTCACCGTGAACGGCTTCAACTTCGCCGGTCGTGGTCAGAGCTCGGGTCTGGCGTTCATCATGCTCAAGCCATGGCACGAGCGTGATGCGGGCAACAGCGTGTTTGCCCTGGCACAGCGTGCGCAGCAACACTTCTTCAGTTTCCGCGATGCGATGGTGTTTGCATTCGCCCCGCCGGCGGTACTGGAGCTGGGTAACGCCACCGGTTTCGACGTGTTCCTGCAGGATCGCGCCGGCATCGGTCACGAAAAACTGATGGAAGCCCGTAACCAGTTCCTCGGCATGGCCGCGCAGAGCAAGGTGCTCTACCAGGTGCGTCCGAACGGTCTGAACGACGAGCCGCAATACCATCTGGAAATCGACGATGAGAAAGCCCAGGCCTTGGGTCTGAGCCTCTCCGATATCAACAGCACCCTGTCGATCTCCTTCGGTAGTAGCTACGTCAACGACTTCATCGACCGTGGTCGGGTGAAGAAGGTTTACGTGCAAGGTCAGGCCGGGGCGCGCATGAGCCCGGAAGACCTGAAGAAGTGGTACGTGCGCAACAGCGCCGGGACCATGGTGCCGTTCTCCGCGTTCGCCAAGGGCGAGTGGATCTACGGTTCGCCGAAACTGGCCCGTTACAACGGCGTCGAAGCGATGGAAGTGCTCGGTTCTCCGGCGCCGGGTTACTCCACCGGTGAAGCGATGGCCGAAGTCGAAGCGATTGCCAAGAAGCTGCCGGCCGGTGTCGGTATCTCCTGGACCGGTCTGTCCTACGAGGAACGTCTGTCGGGTTCGCAGGCGCCAGCGCTGTACGCCCTGTCGCTGCTGATGGTGTTCCTGTGTCTGGCGGCGCTGTATGAAAGCTGGTCGATTCCGATCGCGGTCATGCTCGTGGTACCGCTGGGGATCATCGGTGCGTTGATGGCCACCAGCCTGCGCGGTCTGTCCAACGACGTGTACTTCCAGGTGGGCCTGTTGACGACCATCGGTCTTGCGGCTAAAAACGCCATTCTGATCGTCGAGTTCGCCAAAGAGCTGCATGAACAAGGGCGCAGTCTGCGCGATGCGGCGATCGAAGCGTGCCGCATGCGTCTGCGACCGATCATCATGACCTCGCTGGCGTTCGTCCTCGGTGTAGTACCTTTGGCAATCTCCACTGGTGCCGGTTCGGGTAGCCAGCACGCGATCGGTACTGGCGTGATTGGCGGTATGCTCACGGCCACGATCCTGGCGATCTTCTGGGTCCCACTGTTCTTCGTCACGGTTTCGTCCATCGGCCAGCGTAAAATCGCCGACCCGGACGAGACGACTGAAACTCCTAAAGAGGCTGGCCAATGAGCAAGTCGCTACTCTCCATCGCAGTCGCCGCCTTCGTGCTGAGCGGTTGCTCGCTGATCCCCGATTATCAGCAGCCTGAAGCACCGGTCGCGGGCCAGTACCCGCAGGGCCCGGCGTACTCGCCGGCCCAGGCTCCGGCGCAAGCCGCTGCCGAGCAGGGCTGGAAGCAGTTTTTCCATGACCCGGCCCTGCAACAGCTGATCCAGGTGTCGCTGGAAAACAACCGCGACCTGCGTGTCGCGGCGCTGAACATCGACGCTTATGCGGCTCAATACCGCATCCAGCGTGCCGACCTGTTCCCGGCGGTTTCGGCCAATGCCAGCGGCAGCCGTCAGCGGGTTCCGGCCCGTGCGTCGCAGACCGGTGAAGCGAACATCAGCAGCTCCTATACCGCGACCGTCGGCATCAGCGCCTACGAACTCGACCTGTTCGGTCGGGTGCGCAGCCTGAGCGAACAAGCGCTGCAACAATATTTCGCCACCGAAGAAGCGCGCCGCAGCACCCAGATCAGTCTGGTGGCCAGTGTGGCCAACGCCTACATGACCTGGCAGGCCGACAAGGAACTGCTCAAGCTGACGCAAGACACCCTCGGTGCCTTTGAAGAAAGCTACAAGCTGACCAGCCGCAGCAACGAAGTCGGTGTGGCCTCGGCGCTGGACCTGGCGCAGTCGCGCACCTCGGTGGAAAACGCCCGGGCGCAACTGGCCAAGTACACCCGTCAGGTGGCTCAGGACGAAAACAGCCTGACGCTGCTGCTCGGCACCGGCATCCCGGCCAATCTGCAAGCGGCCAAACCGCTGTCGGATGACCTGCTCAGCGATGTACCGGCCGGTCTGCCTTCGGACCTGCTGCAGCGTCGTCCGGACATCCTGCAAGCCGAGTACAACCTGAAAGCGGCCAACGCCAACATCGGCGCCGCCCGTGCAGCGTTCTTCCCGAGCATCAGCCTGACCGCCAACGCGGGCAGCCTGAGCCCGGACCTGTCCGGTCTGTTCAAGGGCGGCTCGGGTACCTGGCTGTTCCAGCCGCAGATCAACCTGCCGATCTTCAACGCCGGCAGCCTGCGCGCCAGCCTCGACTACGCCAAGATCCAGAAGGACATTGGCGTGGCGAACTACGAGAAGTCGATTCAAACCGCCTTCCAGGAAGTCGCCGACGGCCTGGCCGCGCGCCAGACCTACACCGAGCAGCTGCAGGCGCAGCGTGACTTCGTCGCGGCCAACCAGGATTACTACCGCCTGGCCGAGCGTCGTTACCGCATCGGTGTCGACAGCAACCTGACCTTCCTCGACGCCCAGCGTCAGCTGTTCAGTGCGCAACAGGCGCTGATCACCGACCGCCTCGCGCAGCTGACCAGTGCGGTCAACCTGTACAAGGCCCTGGGTGGTGGCTGGAATGCGCAGACCGCGCAGAACGAACCGCTGAAAGAAGAAGCACCGAAGATGAAGCTGTTCTGATCATCCGGTGAACACAAGGAGCCCGCCATTTGGCGGGCTTTTTGTTGCCTGCGATCTTTTGCTGTTCGATAATCGCCCAAAACCTGCTTTCCCCGATTGAATCCCGCACATCGCCCCCCGCACCATTCGCTCCACAAAACCAATAACAACAGGTTCGACACCATGCTCCCGCGCCCTGTCCCGTCCGGCTGATCGCCGCCGCTTCATCCCTGATTCTGCAAGCTCGTGCCCGCCCCGAAAATGGCGGCAACGGCTCCGTTCGACCTAAAAAAATAACAAGAGACCCTGCGATGACTCATCCAACTGCGCCGTACGCCCTTCCCGGCCTGATCGCCCTGGCCCTGACCGGCGCCGCCCTCCCCGCCGCAGCCGAAGAAGCCGGTTTTATCGAAGGCGCCAGCGCCAACCTGAACCTGCGCAACTTCTACATCAACCGCAACTTCACCAATCCGACCAAGGCTCAGGGCAAGGCTGAAGAGTGGACGCAGAACTTCATTCTCGACGCCAAATCCGGCTTTACCCAGGGCACCGTCGGCTTCGGCATGGACGTGCTCGGCCTGTACTCGGTAAAGCTCGATGGCGGCAAAGGCACCGGTGGCACGCAACTGCTGCCGCTGGATCACGACGGCCGTCCGGCGGACAACTTCGGCCGCACCAACGTCGCGTTCAAGGCCAAGCTGTCGCAGACCGAAATCAAGGTTGGCGAATGGATGCCGGTGCTGCCGATCCTGCGCTCGGATGACGGCCGTTCGCTGCCGCAAACCTTCCGTGGCGGGCAGATCACTTCGAAGGAAATCAACGGGCTGACCCTCTACGGTGGCCAGTTCCGCGCCAACAGCCCGCGCGACGACAGCAGCATGAGCGACATGTCGATGTTCGGCAAAGCGGCGTTCACCTCCGATCGCTTCAACTTTCAGGGCGGTGAATACCAGTTCAACGAAAAACGCACGCAGATCGGTCTGTGGAACGCCGAACTCAAGGACATCTACAGCCAGCAATACGTCAACCTGATTCACAGCCAGCCACTCGGTGACTGGACGCTGGGCGCCAACCTCGGCTTCTTCTACGGCAAGGACGACGGTAGCGCCCGCGCCGGCGAACTCGACAACAAGACCTGGTCGGCGATGTTCTCGGCCCGCTACGGCGGCAACACCTTCTACGTCGGCCTGCAGAAACTCACCGGCGACAGCGCCTGGATGCGCGTCAACGGCACCAGCGGCGGCACGCTGGCCAACGACAGTTACAACTCCAGCTACGACAACGCTCAGGAACGCTCCTGGCAGGTGCGTCACGACTACAACTTCGCCGCCCTGGGCATCCCCGGCCTGACCCTGATGAACCGCTACATCAGCGGCGACAACGTGCACACCGGAACCATCACCGACGGCAAGGAGTGGGGCCGCGAATCGGAACTGGGCTACACCGTGCAGAGCGGCACCCTGCGCGACCTCAACGTGCGCTGGCGCAACTCGACCATGCGCCGCGACTTCAGCAACAACGAGTTTGACGAGAACCGCCTGATCATCAGTTATCCGATCAGCCTGCTCTGAACCCGTACGCCGGCGCTGCACAAGCGGCGCCGGCATCAACCACTGGTCAGCCCGGACTGGCGATTTGTCGAGGCGCAGATACAGTCAACAGAGTGTGTAAATTCTCCAGCCTGCTGTAGGAGCCCTTAGTTTTCTTCCGTTATCTCCGGATGCTGTACGCGAAGCTGCCTTGGCCACGGAGGTCAGGTATGAGCAAGCGAATAGTTATCGTCGGTGGCGGTGTAGGTGGAACCATGCTGGCCAATCAACTGGTCGGCAAGCTGTATCCCGAAGTTCTACGCGGCGACGTCTCGATCACATTACTGTCCAGTTCCCCCGATCATTACTACAAACCTGCGTTCATGTACGTGGCGTTCAGCCAGTTCTTCGAAGAGGAACTCAAACGTCCGGAACGCTCACTGTTGCGTCCGGAAATCAGTTTCCATGTCGAAGAAGTCACCCGTTTCGACTTTTCCGGGCAGCAATTGCGCACCCGTACCGGCAAGCGCTTCGACTATGATTTTCTGGTGATCGCCACCGGCTGCGTGCCGGCGCCGGAACGCATCGAGGGTCTGCAAGAAGCTGGCGACCACTTCTATCAATACCTTCCTGCCCGGCAGCTGGCGCAACGCCTGAACACCATCGTAAAAGGCCGGATTTTCATTACCGTGTCCTTCCCGCAGACACCGAACGTCCCGCACCAATGCGGAATCGCGCCCGTGGAAACGACATTGATGCTGGATGATCTGTTGCGTCGCCGGGGTGTTCGCGAGCAAGTGGAAATCATCTACACCTACCCGACGGTTGCCCAGCTATTGCGCAACTGTCTGTTCTTGCAGCGTCCCACGGGTGAAATCCTGCCGAGCATTTTTGCCCGGAAAAACATTCATTTTCAGCGCGGCTTCACCTTGAGCCATGTGGATCCCGATGCAAAAGTCGCCCACTCAGCCGAGGGCGACGCGCAACCCTTCGATATCCTGATGGCTACTCCGCCAATCCAGGCCGTCGGGGTGGTGCGTGAATGCGGCCTCTCACAAGCCGCCAATGATGAAGGATGGCTGCCGACCAATCACGAAACGCTGCAGGTCTACGGCCTGGAGAATGTCTACGTGATCGGCGACACCGTCGACCTGCCGGTCAGCAAGGCCGGTGGCGCCTGTCATAACCAGGCGCCGGTGATCGCCAACAACATCACGGCCCAGATCCGTCTTGGCGCACCCAACTCGGTATACGACGGTCGGGTACAGGCGGTAGCCCAAATGGGCCTGAATGCCGGGATGCCACTGTGGTACGACTACGCCCACGATGTATTGCCGACACCCCCGACCAAATTGGGCGGTCTGCTCAGAAACGGTTTCAATCGCGGTCTTTACTGGGCGGTGGCCCGGGGAATGCTTTGACCCTGCACAGGGAGGAGTGATTGCTCATGAACATGCCCGAGGAAATGTCAGCCACGCCCGGGTTCACTGCGCTGATGGCGAAACTGCAGCCGTTAATCGATGGCGGACGCCTGGAGAATATTGTCGACCTGCTTTCCCTGGTTTCCGACATCGCCGATCTGCTCGACGCGGCCATGGTGGAAAAACTCGCGCAATTGTTCGAGAGCGGCACTGCCGCCACCTGGACAGTCAGTAATGCAGTGCGCGTAGCCAAAGCCGAAGTATCGGCACAGTCAGCGGCGCCGGGCACTCTGGCGTTGCTCAAACTGATGAATGAAGAGGACACACGCAAAGGCGTGGCCGTTGTCCTGAAAACCCTCAACGTCATTGGACGACAACTGTAAATCCGCCAGAGAGGACCTCCTCATGAGCGCCAAACTCGAAACGGCAGGGAACGCCTGCACCCACTGGGACGCCAAGGCGTACCAGCAGTTTTCCCGTCTCAGGCAGCGCCCGGTCAACGAATTGCTCGACCGCGTCGATCTGCACGACCCCAAACACATTTATGACCTGGGCTGCGGCACCGGCATTGCCACGCAGTTGCTGGCCGAGCGCTGGCCGCGTGCGCAGTTGCTCGGTGTCGACAGCTCGCGGCAGATGCTTGATCAGGCTCGATGTCTGCCGATCAACGCCCGCTGGCAAGAATGCGACCTGCTCGACTGGCAACCCGGACAACCGGCCGACCTGCTGCTCGCCGCAGCGGTGCTGCATTTCATTGGCGATCATCAACACCTGCTGCCGCGCCTGCTGGGGCATCTGAACCCCGGTGGCTGTCTGGCGGCGCACATGCCGGACTGGCGCGATGCCTTGTGGTATCGACTGATGCTCGACACCCTCGACGATGCCGGCCCGGGACACGCCCCCATCGGCACAGCAGAACTGCGCCGGCGCATGGCGGCGCGGCCGTTGTTGGCATTGGAGGACTACTACCGCGTGCTGGCGCCGCTGACCACGTCGCTGGATATCTGGGAAACCGAGCAACTGCAAGTGGTTGACGGCAAGTCGCCGGTGTACGACTGGGTGAAGGTCTCGGCGCTGCGGCCGGTGATGCAGGCACTGACGTCACAGGAGCAGGCGCGGTTTATCTACCACTACCTGATGCGGGTGCATAAGCATTATCCGCCGGAGAAAAACGGGCAGACACTGTTTCCGTTCAAGCGGATTTTCATTGTGGCCAAGGTTTGAAGATCAAAAGATCGTCCGATCGCGGCCCGAGCCTTCGGCAGCTCCTACTTTGGAATGCATTTCTCTGTAGGAGCTGCCGCAGGCTGCGATCTTTTGATTCTGATGCTTACTCCCGGGATTCAACCCCAAGCTCATCCCACACCGACTCCGCCAGATGAAACGTCGCATTCGCCGCCGGGATCCCGCAATAAATCGCACTCTGCATGATCACTTCCTTGATCTCGCCCCGGCTCACACCGTTGTTGGCCGCCGCACGCAGATGCAATTTCAGTTCGGCCTCGCGGTTCATCCCGATCAGCATGGCGATGGTGATCAGGCTGCGCGTGTGCCGTGGCAGGCCCGGGCGGGTCCAGATATCCCCCCAGGCGTGACGCGTGATCATCTCCTGGAATTCCGAGTTGAACTCGGTCAGCGCATTCAGGCTGCGATCGACGTGAGCATCGCCCAATACTGCACGGCGGACTTGCAGGCCTTCGTCGTAACGTTGTTTCTCGTCCACAAACTTTCCCTCACTGAGCGTTCAGAAACGCCAACACACGATCACTGAAAGCGGCACCGGCCTGCACGTTGGACAGGTGCGCGGCATAGAACTCGGCGTACTCGGCGCCGCGCACATGCTCCTGAATGAAATGCCCACCAGACGGTGGCGTTACCGCATCTTCGGTACCCGCGATGACCAGCAGCGGCAGGTTGATCGAGGCCAGTTGTTCACGGAAGTCGGCATCACGCACCGCCGCGCAATTGGCCGCATAACCTTCAGGCGACGTCGCCGCGAGCATGTCGGTGATCTTCTTCGCCGCGGCCGGATTGGCCGCGGAAAAGTCCGGGGTAAACCAACGGGCAATCGACGCATCACGCAGGGCGACCATCGCTGCCGGACCGTCACGCAGCACGGTTTCAATACGCGGGTTCCACACCGACGGATCGCCGATCTTCGCGGCGGTGTTGCACACAATCAGTTTGTGCAGATGATGACCGGCATTGATCCCCAGCCACTGGCCGATCAAGCCACCCATCGACAGTCCGCAAAAATGCGCACGCTCGATGTGCAGCGCATCGAGCAAGCCGAGCACGTCGCGGCCCAGTTGCTCGATGCTGTATGGCCCCGGTGTCACCAATGACTGGCCGTGACCACGGGTGTCGAAACGCAGCACCCGGAAGTGCTCGGTGAACGCCGGCATCTGCGCGTCCCACATGTGCAGGTCGGTGCCCAGCGAGTTGGACAGCACCAGCACCGGTGCGTCGACCGGGCCTTCAATAACGTAATGCAGTTCGCCATCGGCGAGTTGAACGAAAGCCACAGCCCTCTCCTATCAGACAGACAATGCGTTATGTTCGGCCACTGCGCGCTCGACCCAGACTTGCGCCTGGCCGAGGTAATGCGCGGGGTCGAGCAGATGATCGAGTTCGGTGCTGCTCAGTTCGGCAGTCACTTGCGGCTCGTCGCCGAGTACCGCACGCAGGTGGCGCTGTTCGGCCACCGCGCGTTTGCAGCACTGTTCAAGCAAGTGATGCGCGGTGTCGCGGCCGACCCGTTGCGCGAGGACGATGCTCACCGCTTCGGCCAGCACCAGCCCTTGAGTCAATTGCAGATTGCGCGCCATGCGCTCGGCGTCGACTTCCAGACCATCGGCCAGCAGGCGCGCCTGTTGCAGCGTACCGGACACCAGGCAGCAGATGTCCGGCAGGGTTTCCCATTCGGCATGCCACAGCCCGAGGCTGCGTTCATGCTCCTGAGGCATGGCGCTGAACAACGTCGAAACCAGCCCCGGCACCCGCGTCGCCGCGCCGATCAACACCGCCGCGCCGACCGGATTGCGCTTGTGCGGCATGGTCGACGAACCGCCCTTGCCCGGCGCCGACGGCTCGAACACTTCCGCCGCTTCGGTCTGCATCAACAGACTGACGTCGCGCCCGAGCTTGCCAAGGCTGCCGGCGATCAAACCGAGTACCGCGCCGAACTCGACGATGCGATCACGCTGGGTGTGCCACGGTTGCTCAGGCAAAGTCAGTTGCAGCTCTTCGGCCAACGCCTGCGCGATCGGCAGCGCTTGCTCGCCGAGCGCCGCGAGGGTGCCGGAAGCACCGCCGAATTGCAGCACCAGCAGCCGCGGCTTGAGTTCGCGCAGACGCTGACGGCTGCGGCTCACCGCGCCGAGCCAACCGGCGATCTTCATCCCGAGGGTGACGGGCGTGGCGTGCTGCAGCCAGGTGCGCCCGGCCAATGGCGTCGCCGCATGACGTCTGGCCTGGGTGGCGAGCGAGTCGGCAAGCGCTGCCAGATCGCATTCAATCAGCTCCAGCGCCTGCCGCAATTGCAGGACCAGCCCGGAATCCATCACGTCCTGACTGGTAGCGCCCAGATGCACATAGCGCTCGGCCTCGGCACTGCTTGCGGCGATCTGCTTGCCCAACGCCTTGACCAGTGGAATCGCCGAGTTACCGGCCGTGGCAATCGCCTCGCCCAGCGCCGCGAAGTCATACAGACCGGCATTACAAGCGGCGGCAATCGGCGCGACGGCGGACGCCGGAATCACCCCGACCCGCGCTTCGGCCCGGGCCAGCGCCGCTTCGAAATCGAGCATCGCCTGCACCCGGCCCTGATCGCAGAACACCTCGCGCATGTCGCGGGCCGTGAAGTAGGCATCGAACAATTGATTGCCCGGTCGCTGAGTCATAAACAGTCCTTGCCGGCGCGGGCCATCGCGGCTCGCGCTCATCGGTTTACAGATCGTGGTGCAAGTACGCCGCCTGTTTCGGCAGGCGCAGGCTGAACAGGAACGCCACCGCCATCATCACCGTGACGTACCAGTAGAACGCGTTTTCCATACCCCCGGCCTTGAGGCTCAGGGCCACGTATTCCGCCGAACCGCCGAAGATCGCGTTGGCCACTGCATAGGCCAGACCGACGCCGAGGGCGCGGACTTCCGGCGGGAACATCTCGGCTTTCACCAGGCCGCTGATCGAGGTGTAGAAACTGACAATCGCCAGCGCCACAGTGATCAGCACAAAGGCCAGAATCGGGCTGCTGACGCTTTTCAGGCTCAGCAGGATCGGCACCGTGAACAGCGTGCCGAGCGCGCCGAACCAGAGCATCGAATTACGCCGGCCGATCTTGTCGGCGAGCATGCCGAACAGCGGCTGCATGCACATATACAGGAACAGCGCGCCGGTCATGATGTAGCTGGCGGTCTTGGCGTGCATGCCGGCGGTGTTCACCAGGTACTTCTGCATGTACGTGGTGAAGGTGTAGAAAATCAGCGAGCCACCGGCGGTGTAACCGAGTACGGTGATGAACGCGGCTTTGTGATCACGGAACAGCGCGCGGATGCTGCCGGCGTCCTTGTTCTCGCGCATTTCCTTGCTGGTGGTTTCTTTCAGGGAGCGACGCAGGAACAGCGAAATCACCGCCGCCACCGCACCGACCACAAACGGAATCCGCCAGCCGTAAGCACGCAGTTCATCTTCACTGAGGAACTGTTGCAGGATCACCACCAGCGACACCGCCAGCAGTTGCCCGCCAATAAGCGTCACGTACTGGAACGAGGCGAAAAAGCCGCGCTGGCCCTTGAGCGCGACTTCACTCATGTAGGTGGCGGTGGTGCCGTACTCGCCGCCCACTGACAGGCCTTGCAACAGCCGCGCGAACAGCAACAGCAGCGGTGCCCAGACGCCGATGCTGGCGTAAGTCGGCAGACAGGCGATGAGCAGGGAGCCGAAACACATCATCAGCACCGAGATCATCATCGAGGTCTTGCGGCCCTTCTTGTCCGCCAGCCGCCCGAAAATCCAGCCGCCAATCGGGCGCATCAGGAACCCGGCAGCGAACACCCCGGCCGTGTTGACCAGTTGCACCGTGGGGTTGTCGGAGGGGAAAAACGCCGGGGCGAAATAGATCGCGCAGAAGGCGTAGACGTAGAAGTCGAACCATTCGACCAGGTTGCCGGACGAGGCACCGACAATGGCGAAGATACGCTTGCTGCGCTCCTCGCCGGTGTAATGAGCGGTGGTAGTTGTCATTGTTTTTTACTCTGAAGGGACAGGTGAGAGTCTAGACACACTTCGCAACAGTCCCGTTCCACAGTTCCATCTGCAACATAGTTCTCCCCTGTGGGAGCGAGCCTGCTCGCGAAGAGGGAGTGCCAGACGACATTTACGTTGGCTGACCCACCGCTTTCGCGATCAGGCTCGCTCCCACAGGGGATTGGGGCGAACTTCAGTAATCGAAGAACACCGTCTCCGCCTCAGTGCCCTGCAAAATCACATTCCACTGATAAACACCCGCCGCATCCGGCTTCGCCAGCAACGTCCCGCGGCGCTCGGCCGGCACACATTCCAGCAGCGGATCATTGACGTTCGCCGGATCGCCTTCGAAGTAGATGCGTGTCAGCAAGTGCTTGACCAGACCACGGGCAAACACCAGCACCACCAGATGCGGCGCCTGGGTCGAGCCCTTCAGGCCTTCGACCGTGCCCGGTTTAATCGTGGTGAAACGGAAGCGCCCTTCGGCGTCCACCGGCACCCGGCCAAAACCTTCGAAATGCGGGTCCAGCGGTTTGTCCTGCTCGTCTTCCGGGTGCGCGTACTTGCCGGCGGCGTTGGCCTGCCAGACTTCGAGCATCGCGTCGTTGACCACATCGCCGTTGCCGTCAACGACTTGGCCGGTGATCGCCACGCGCTCGCCGAGGGTTTGTTCGACGGTGAGGTTTTCGCGGTTCAGCCAGGTCAGGCCGATGTGGTAGTACGGCCCGACGGTATGGGACGTGGTGGCAGTCAGCGTCATCTTATTTCTCCATCGGCGTGGCGTCGCGGCCGCGCAAGACGATGTCCCAGCGATAGCCGAGGGCGTAGGACGGAATGGTTTTTTCCAGATCGAAAGCGGCGATCAGACGTTCCTTGGCGGTGGTGTCCGGCACGCAGTTGTAGATCGGGTCGTAGGCCAGCAGCGGGTCGCCGGGGAAATACATCTGCGTCACCAGACGGGTGAGAATGCTCGGCCCGAACAGCGAGAAATGGATGTGCGCCGGGCGCCACGCGTTGTGGTGGTTGCCCCACGGATAGGCGCCGGGCTTGATGGTCTGGAACTGATACCAGCCGTCGGCGTCGGTCACGGTGCGGCCGGTGCCAGTGAAGTTCGGGTCCAGCGGTGCGTCGTGCAGGTCGCGCTTGTGGTTGTAGCGGCCGGCGGCGTTGGCCTGCCAGATCTCCACCAGAATCCCCGGCACCGGCAAACCGTTTTCGTCGAGCACACGGCCGTGAATGATGATGCGCTCGCCCAACGGCTCGCCGTCGTGCTGAGCAGTCAGGTCGTTGTCTTTCTCGGCGACGCGTTCGGCACCGATGGTCGGGCCGGTGATCTCCGACAACGAATGCGGCAGAAACACCAACGGCTTGGACGGCGAGCGCAGGTTGGTGGATTGATACGTCGGGTGCAGGTATTCAGGCTGGGTGCCTTCCTGCGGACGACGGTAGCCAGGCTTGTCAGTCATTTCGCTTTCCTCTGTTCTTATCAGTCGACGCGCTGCGTCAGACGCGTTCGATGGCCAGGGCCAGACCCTGCCCGACGCCGACGCACATGGTCGCCAGACCTTTCTTGCCGCCGGTCTTTTCCAGCTGATGCAACGCAGTCAGTACCAACCGCGCCCCGCTCATGCCCAACGGGTGACCCAAGGCAATCGCGCCACCGTTCGGGTTGACCTGCGACGCATCGTCGGCCAGACCCAATTCACGCAGCACTGCCAGGCCCTGGCTGGCGAAGGCTTCGTTGAGTTCGATCACATCGAAATCGCTGACCGCCACGCCGAGACGCTCGATCAGTTTGCGCACCGCCGGCACCGGGCCGATGCCCATCACCCGTGGCGCAACGCCGGCGCTGGCCATACCCAGCACTTTGGCCCGTGCTGTCAGGCCGTGTTTTTTCACCGCTTCCGCCGACGCGAGAATCAGCGCGGCAGCACCGTCGTTGACGCCGGACGCGTTGCCGGCGGTGACGGTCTTGTCCGGGCCGTTGACCGGTTTGAGTTTGGTCAGCGCTTCAAGCGTGGTGTCGGCGCGTGGATGCTCGTCCTGGCTGATCACGGTTTCGCCCTTCTTGTGGGCAATCCGCACTTCGACGATTTCTTCGGCGAAGTAACCCGCAGCCTGCGCGGCGGCCGTGCGTTGCTGACTGCGCAGGGCGAAAGCGTCCTGATCGGCGCGCGACACTTTATAGTCGTCAGCGACGTTGTCGGCGGTTTGCGGCATCGCGTCGACGCCGTACTGAGCTTTCATCAACGGGTTGATGAAACGCCAGCCGATGGTGGTGTCTTCCAGCTTCATGTTGCGCGAGAACGCTGCGTCCGCCTTGCCCATCACGAACGGCGCGCGGGACATCGACTCGACACCGCCGGCAATCGCCAGCTCCATCTCGCCACTGGCAATGGCACGGAACGCAGTGCCGATCGCGTCCATGCCCGAGGCACAGAGACGGTTGAGGGTCACGCCCGGCACGCTGTCCGGCAAGCCCGCCAGCAGCAGCGCCATGCGCGCCACGTTGCGGTTGTCTTCGCCAGCCTGGTTGGCGCAGCCGAGGAACACTTCGTCGATCGCGTTCCAGTCCACCGAGGGATTGCGTTCCATCAATGCCTTGATCGGCACGGCGGCCAGATCGTCGGCGCGCACGGCGGACAGACCACCACCGAACCGGCCGATGGGGGTACGAATCGCATCGCAGATATACACGTCACGCATCATGCTTCTCCCGGTGCCTGGCCGTGGGCGGCGGCGGTGCGCGCTTCGAGATCGCGCAGTGCAGTCAGTTCGACTTCGGTCGGTGCCGCCGTGGTTTCAACGTTGTCGGCAAAACGAATGGCCCAACCGGTGGCGGCGACCACTTGCTCGCGGGTCACGCCCGGGTGCAGCGCGGTGACCACGAATTCGTGGGTGCCCGCTTCCGGCTCCATGATGCACAGGTCGGTGATGATCCCGACCGGGCCGGCACCCGGCAGGCCCAGACGCTTGCGGGAATCGCCGCCCTCGCCGTGACCGACCGAGGTAATGAAGTCGAGCTTGTCGACGAACGAACGCGCCGACTGCTTGAGGATAATCAACACGCTTTTCGCCGAACCGGCGATCTCCGGCGCGCCACCGGCACCCGGCAGGCGCACTTTCGGCGCGTGATAGTCGCCGACCACGGTGGTATTGATGTTGCCGAAACGGTCGACCTGCGCGGCGCCGAGAAAACCGACGTCGATGCGCCCACCCTGCAGCCAATAGCGAAAAATCTCACCGGTCGGTACCACGGTGTCGGCGGTCTCCGCCAGTTCACCATCACCGATCGACAGCGGCAGCACGCTCGGCTTGGCGCCAATCGGGCCCGATTCATAGATCAGCACCACGTCCGGCGACGAAGTCAGGCGCGCGAGGTTGGCCGCTTTCGACGGCAGGCCGATGCCGACGAAGCACACCGAGCCGTTCTTCAGGCGACGGGCCGCAGCGACGGTCATCATTTCATTGGTGCTGTAAGTCATTACTTGGCCTCCGAAGCAGCGGCCAACTTGGCCTGGAACTCGCTGAAGTCAGCGCAGCCATGGATGTATTCGTTGATCCACGCGGTAAACGTCTCACGGTCACGGGCGATCGGATCCCACGCCTGATAGAAACGATTGTCACGCTCGGTGTAACCGTGGGCGTAGGACGGATGCGCGCCGCCGGGTACGTGGCAAACCGCGCTCAAGGCCCAGGTCGGCAGCACGCAAGCGTTCATCGGTGCGTTGAGGTTGTCGACGATTTCCTCGACGGTGACGATGCAGCGCTTGGCCGCCAGTGCCGCTTCTTTCTGCACCCCGAGAATGCCCCACAGCAGCACGTTGCCCTGACGGTCGGCTTTCTGCGCGTGGATCACGGTGACGTCCGGACGCACCGACGGCACGGCCGCCAACACTTCACCGGTGAACGGGCAGGTCACGGATTTGATCAGCGGGTTGACCTTCGGCAGGTCGGAACCGGCGTAGGCTCGCAGCACGGCGAACGGTAGGCCGGAAGCGCCGGCGACGTAGGCATTGGCCAGGTCGGCGTGGCTGTGCTCTTCGATTTCCAGCGCATGCGGCCATTGTTTCTCGACCGCATCGCGCAGACGGTGCAGCGAACCCACACCCGGATTGCCGCCCCAGGAAAAGATCAGCTTGCGTGCACAACCGGCACCGATCAGTTGGTCGTAGATCAGGTCAGGCGTCATCCGCACCAGGGTCAGATCTTTCTTGCCCTGACGAATGATTTCATGACCTGCTGCCGTAGGGATCAGGTGAGTGAAGCCTTCGAGCGCGACGGTGTCGCCGTCGTTGACGAATTGCTTCACCGCGTCGTGCAGCGAAAGGATCTCAGCCATGGAGCAGGCTCCCGTTTTTGTAGTGAATCGCCAGTGATAAAAAGGCGCGAGGTTCAGCGCCGGAGTCACTGCAGATTAAGCCGCTGAAAATCGCCAAACAATCCGATAATCGACTGAGTGTTCGTTTATCGAACGGATTGTTATCAACCTATCGTTCTGTGTTGTCGGCAAAAGATCGCAGCCTGCGGCAGCTCCTACAGGTGTACGCATTACAATGTAGGAGCTGCCGAAGGCTGCGATCTTTTCGGCTTAAACCGCGATATCAGGTCGCATCCGCATGACTCACCATGCCCTTGATCACCACCGCCGTCGTCGCCAGCCCCGCCGGAATCACCAACGCCGTCAGCACCTGCTCGAAATTCCAGCCCAACCCCAGCAGCGTCGCGCCCATCCACGCCCCGAGAATCGCGCCAAAGCGGCCAATCCCGAGCATCCACGACACCCCGGTCGCCCGCCCCTGGGTCGGATAAAACCGCGCCGCCAGCGAAGGCATCGCCGATTGCGCACCGTTGACGCACATCCCCGCCACCAACACCAAGGTCGCCAGCAACGTGATGTTGCCCAGGCTCTGCCCTACCGCGTAGGCAAACACCCCGGCCAACAGATAGAACGTGCCGATGACCTTGTGCGGATTGAAGCGGTCCATCGCCCAACCCACAGCGACGGCACTCAACACCCCGCCGAACTGGAACAACGCGCCAATGAACGCCGCCTGCTCCATGCTCGCGCCGCTGTCACGCATCAGGGTCGGCAGCCAACTGGTCAGCAGGTAAACGATGACCAGGCCCATGAAGTAGGTCAGCCACAGCAACAACGTGCCGGCGCTGTAGGTGCCGGAGAAAATCACCGCGAACACGTTGCGCGCCTTCACGGTTTTCTGTTCCGGCACACTGAAACTCGCCGCCTGCGCCACGGTGACCGGATCGATCGGCGACAAGGTCTTGCGTACTTTGTCGGTGCCGCGATTGCGCACCACCAGAAAACGCGCCGATTCCGGCAGCCAGAACAGCAGCACCACCGCGAGGATCAGCGGCAGGATCCCGCCGATCAGCAGCAGGCTGTGCCAGCCGAACGCCGGGATCAGCTTCGCCGAAATGAAACCGCCACCGGCCATGCCGAGGTTGAAGCCGCAGAACATGCTGGTCACCAGCAAGGATTTCTTGCGCTCCGGGGTGTATTCCGAGAGCAGCGTGGTGGCGTTGGGCATGCCGGCGCCCAGACCGAGGCCGGTGAGGAAACGCAGCACCAGCAATTGTTCGACGTTGGTGCTGTAGGCCGAAGCCAGACTGAAAGCGCCGAACAGCAGCACCGCGCCGACCAGTACCACTTTGCGCCCGAAACGGTCAGCCAGAGGGCCGGACCCCAGTGCGCCAAACACCATACCGATCAACGCGGCGCTCATCACCGGGCCAAGGCTGGCGCGGTCGATGCCCCAGTCCTGGGACAACGCCGGCGCAATAAAACCCATCGCCGCGGTGTCGAGGCCATCGAGAAACACAATCAGGAAACACAGGATCACCACGCGCCACTGATAGCGCGAGATCGGTTGGGCATTGATGAAGGTCTGCACGTCGAGGCAGTTACCTACAGCGGACTGAGGCTGGTTCATTATTTTTATTCCACGCAAAAAACGCAGTCGAACGGCGGCCGGCCAAAGAGCGGCACGGTCACAAGAATAGAAGATCGAAATCAGGCGTTGCGGTGAATCCGGCAACAGGGAATGGAGCTGAGACAGTCGGGGAGCATGCGCATGGTGAGTTGCCTCTTGTCATTATTATGGGAGTCGACAATCCGGCAGGCTCATTCAAATCTGCGCCGGATGACGCTGCCGCGACATTAATGATCCGAAGCTTTTAGCGTCAATTCGATAAACGCAACACTGTGCGTTTATCGAACAGCTTCATCAGGCGAACAGCTGCGCGCTGAGGTCGCGGCTGGCACTGAGCAGGCCCGGCAGGAAGCGTTGTTCCAGTTCAGTGCGACTGACGCGACCGGCGTGGGTACTGACGTTGAGCGCCGCGACCACCTGGCCTGACGCGTCGTAGACCGGCACGGCAATCGAACGCAGGCCTTGTTCGAGTTCCTGATCGACGATGCACCAGCCCTGCTGCCGTACTTCCTGCAGGCATTCGAGCAGACTTTCCGGGGTATGCAGCGTGCGGCTGGTCTTGGCCACCAGTTCGGCATGGTCGAGGTATTCGCGCAGCGAAGTGTCGTCCAGCGCCGCCAGCAGGATGCGGCCCATCGAGGTGCAATAGGCCGGCAGACGCCCGCCCACCGACAGGTCCACCGAGATCAACCGCTGCGTGGTCGCCGAACGGGCGATGTACAGAATGTCGTCACCCTCGAGCGTGGCCATGTTGCAGGCTTCGTGCAGTTGCTCGCTCATGCGGTCGAGATACGGCTGGGCCGACACCGCCAGCGGCGTCGACGACAGATACGCGTGGCCGAGGGTCAGCACTTTGGGCAGCAACGAGTAAGTACGGCCATCAGTGGTGGCGTAACCCAGTTTGATCAGTGTGTGGAGGCAACGGCGCACGGCGGCGCGGGGAATTTCCGTGCGATGGCTGATCTGCGCAATGGTCAGGTGCCGCTTGCGCTCCTGAAACGCCTGCACCACCGCCAGGCCACGGGCCAGCGAGGTCATGAAATCCGGATCGCCGGTCAGCGCCTGGATACGCTTGGCCGGCGAAGCGACGATCGGCGGCGCCACGGAGGTGAAGGAGTTGCGCATTTGATCGTTCATTTCTTGTCCTTGTTTCCGGCACGGATCAATGGCTATACAAGCGGCTCGCCGACGGATGCACAAGAGTCGAGTCGCCAACATCGGGCGATTATCGAACCGCCGACCGATTATCGCAATCCATCCCCGGCTGTCGTGCATGGCTTCTTGATTCGTTCACCTGGCCTGTTCATCCAACTTCGCTGCCCCCCTTAGTTGTTCGACTTAATGGCGCCAGAAACTGAACGCGAGTCCTTAAAAGGTTTCGGCGAATTTCAACTAGCGATAAAACTTGTCAGTAACAAAACGATCACACATCCCGAACCGTTTTTAACTTGGCAAAGATAGTCATTCCTGAATCGACCGCTATAATGCACCTCAGTGGCGCCACGTTTTCACTGGCCGAGGGTGCCGCCTGCTGACCCGATGCCTATTGCCGTCAGCCCGGCCAGCGCCTGACGCTCATTATTCATGCA
The DNA here is from genome assembly GCF_024748795.1 of Pseudomonas sp. B21-051. Taxonomy (NCBI): domain Bacteria; kingdom Pseudomonadati; phylum Pseudomonadota; class Gammaproteobacteria; order Pseudomonadales; family Pseudomonadaceae; genus Pseudomonas; species Pseudomonas sp. B21-051. The sequence goes on along the minus strand of NZ_CP087166.1, from coordinate 1,429,061 downwards.
CCGCCAGCGCGCTTGCTGAAACAGGAAACTGATGCTGCGTCAGTTTTAATCTGGTGCCGTAGCCGCCTGCAACATGGAAGTCTTGATCGCCCTGCCGATAACGCCAATGCCCGAACCGGCATTGCCCTTTGGTGGACGTGTTCAATCGACTCGTTGCCGAGCGTTTCACCAGATATTTATCTCAACTCAAACAGGTAGCACTGTGACGAAAGACGAACTGCGCGCGGAACTTGAGCGCCAGGAACAACGTTACAAGGAAGTTTACGGCGGGGAAGTCACCACCTACGCCGCTCAACCCGAACCGGAACGCAAGGCATGGCGTAAACGCCCTACCGTTCAGGATCAGGTTTTCCAGCAAGAACTGAAAAAGATGGAAGAAGAACTCAAAACCGAAGAGCCCTGAACGGGCGATCCTGAGATTTTCGAGAGTCTGCGTCGCCACCGGCTAAAAGCACGGTGACCCGACCATGCCTTGCGCGCCCGCTACCCGCGGGCAGCGGCCCACCTCCCCTGTCCTGCACGGGAAAGGAGCGTGTCTGACTCGTTTCAGAGATATTTCACACAAGCGTTTGAGGCCCTCGCGCGCTCGACAAATTGCCTGCTGCCCTAAGTTTTTTTCAAGCTAATCAACGACTTGAAAAACCCTGCGTCAGGCTAGGGCTTTGCACCTTGCAACAATTTAATTCGACATTGATTGCTACCGATGAGCAGGTAGGGGATCGATTTCCAGTCTTTTCTGGCATAATCGCGCCCCCTTATGACCGGGTCAGAAAACCTTCATGATCGATTTATTCAGCGGACTGGATGCTTGGGTGCTTGTGAGCCTCTTGCTCGCCCTGACGTTTGTCCTCGCCTTCGAGTTCATCAATGGATTTCATGACACCGCTAACGCGGTAGCCACTGTTATCTACACCAAAGCCATGCCGCCTCACCTGGCGGTGTTCTTCTCCGGTGTGTTCAACTTCCTCGGCGTGTTGCTGGGCGGCGTTGGCGTGGCGTATGCCATTGTTCACCTGCTGCCGGTAGAACTGCTGATCAATGTGAACACCGGCCATGGCCTGGCGATGGTGTTCTCGTTGCTCGCCGCGGCGATCACCTGGAACCTGGGCACCTGGTACTTCGGTATCCCGGCCTCCAGTTCCCACACACTGATCGGCTCGATCCTCGGCGTCGGCCTGGCCAATGCCCTGATCAACAACATCCCGTTGGCCGACGGCGTGAACTGGCAGAAAGCGATCGACATCGGCGCCTCGCTGGTGTTCTCGCCAATGGCCGGTTTCCTGATCGCCGCGCTGATCCTGATCGGCCTGAAGTGGTGGCGCCCGCTGTCGAAGATGCACAAGACCCCGGAACAGCGCCGCAAGATCGACGACAAGAAGCACCCGCCGTTCTGGAACCGCCTGGTCCTGGTGATCTCGGCCATGGCCGTGAGCTTCGTGCACGGCTCCAACGATGGCCAGAAAGGCATCGGCCTGATCATGCTGGTATTGATCGGTATCGTGCCTGCGCAGTTCGTCCTCGACCTGAGCAGCACCACTTACCAGATCGAGCGCACCCGCGACGCGACCCTGCACCTGAGCCAGTTCTACAAGCGCAATGCCGATTCCCTGGGCGAATTCCTGGCCCTGGGCAAAAGCGTTGAAGGCGACCTGCCGGAGAAGTTCCGCTGCAACCCGCAGCAGACCGAACCGACCATCAACGCCCTGCTTGGCACCCTTAAAGGTGTAGCGGACTACCATTCGCTGTCCTCGGAAAGCCGCATCGAAGTCCGTCGTTACCTGCTGTGCCTGGACGACACCGCGAAGAAAGTCGGCAAGCTTCCGGGCCTGGAAGCGCGTGAAAAAGCTGACCTGGACAAACTGCGCAAAGACCTGACCACCACCACTGAATATGCCCCGTTCTGGGTGATTCTGGCGGTGGCCCTGGCCCTTGGCCTGGGTACTATGGTCGGCTGGAAACGCGTGGTACTGACCATCGGCGAGAAGATCGGCAAGCAAGGCATGACCTATTCCCAAGGCATGTCGGCGCAGATCACTACTGCCAGTTTGATCGGTATGGCCAACATCTTCAGTCTGCCGGTATCGACCACTCACGTTCTGTCCTCGGGAGTGGCGGGCACCATGGTCGCCAACAAGAGCGGCCTGCAGGGTGGGACTGTTCGCACTATCCTGCTGGCGTGGGTTCTGACCTTGCCGGCGACGGTGGCGCTGTCGGCTGGGTTGTTCTGGTTGGCGTCCAAAGCGTTGGGTAGCTGATAGGCTGCTTCAAGCTTTGATGAAAAGGCGCGATTCGAAAGGATCGCGCCTTTTTTGCTTTGGTTGGATTGGGGGCATATCCGTTGCTACGGGTGCCGCCGCTGGCGGTTTCGCTCTTACAGCGAGTCACCTTTTCCAGACGCCGAAAAGGTAACCCAAAAGGCTTTGCCCCGGCGTACGGCACTTCGCTGAGGCTCAGTGTTCCCTCGCTACGGTGCCCATCAGGGGGCATCGCCTACGGTTTGCTTCGCTGCACCTCCTCTCGATGTATGCGGCTTCGCCGCATGGCGCTGCGCGCCCACCCCCTGATGGACACCTACGCTCGGCCTGCCGAAGGGGCTGAAAATCAAAAGCCACATCAAGAGCCAAAGCCAGAGCCAGAGCCAGAGCCAGAGCCAGAGCCAAAGCAGATCAAAAGATCACAGCCTTCGGCAGTTCCTACAGGGGATTGGGTGTATTCAGTTTGGGATTTGGTCGGCTATCAGGCCGCCTTCGCGAGCAAGCTCGCTCCCACAGGGGGATGGGGTGTGGTCAGTTAGAGACTGGTCGGCTCGCAGGCCGCCATCGCCAGCAGGTACAGTTCAGATTTCGTGCACCCCATGCGGCGAAGCCGCCCCACTCAACACAATGAGCGTTAGCTCGAGTAAAGCTTTTGATCTGAGGGCCCGTCGGCAGGCTGAGTGGAGGGATTTATCCGGGGGTGGGAGCGCAGCGACCGTTTGGCGCAGCCAAACACAGCGAGAGGAGGTGCAGCGAAGCAAACCGTAGGCGCTGCCCCCGGATGAATCCCGCAGCGAAGGAACCCGAGCCTAAGCGAGGGCCGAACGTCAGGGTAAAGCCTTTTGGGTTACCTTTTCGGCGTTTGGAAAAGGTGACCCGCCGTAAGGGCGGAACCGTAATAAGCAACACCCGCAGCAACGGATATACACCCAAAACCCCAAGAACATGGTCGGCCCAGCGGCCGCCAAAAACACAAAAAAAAGGGCAACCGAAGTCGCCCAAAATGCCTTGCGTGCTCATCAAACCCGGAAAGACTACTTCTTGCGCTTATTCGCATCCTTCCAGATAAAAAATCCAAACCCTGCAAAAAACAGAACCATGAGACCTACGGTCAGAACCCCGGCAAACACCACGTTATCGAAAAACATGACTGTGGCCTCCTGGCCCCTGCTTTGCTGCGATGGAGCTAAGTTAACCAATCACGCAGGCGCAGAAATTGACCAGGATCAAGTCCGGTCAACACAGAAGGTAAACGCGGGAAAATAACTGACCTGCATCAAAGGATGCAGGGGGAGATCAACGCTTTTTCGGCTTGTTTTTCGACTTTTTCTTAACTTTTCCCAACGGCATCGCCTGCTCGAAGGCCTTGCGCACTTCGTTCAGGCGCTTTTCGTTGAGATCATGCACACGCTTGGCGCGCTCGGTGCCGAGGTCGATCAGTTTTTCATCTTGGCTCATGACGTTCAGCGCATCACTTGAAGAAAACACAACTGCCGCATCAGAGGCAGGACTGCGCCAATCATGCAGCCTGACGCCAGAGCTCGACAACAATTGATGTAAATAAGCAGACTCAGATCTCGATATCGACCCACAAGCCCTGACGCGGCTGATCTTCCATCAGCGGCACCACCGGCACCGTGTTGTCAGCATTCAGCTCGGTGCCCGGCACGGCCAGATGTTCTTCCGGGTCTTCGTCGGCTTCGCGCCGGCGACGATCACGTTCCTGCTGACGGCGCTGTTCTTCGCGCGCCAGCAGGCGATCCTCTTCCGGGTCGCGTTTTTGCAGGTCGATCGTGCTTTCGTTGGAGCTTTCCTGCACCGGCACCACCGGAGGAATGTCCGGCCGCTGGCGAATCGGATCCTGCTGGGAAGTGATCGGCACAGCGCTCAGGGGGAGCATCGGTGGCAGCATATGAAGGGTCTCCTGTCAGCAGGCTATCGGCTGCGGCAAAGGCGCCTTGAGCCACTGGTCGCAAACTTGTGACCGGGTTGGCACTGTAAGAGCTGCCGAAGGCTGCGATCTTTAATGGAACGCCGTAGAACGCAAAGCGTTCCCGAAGATCAAAAGATCGCAGCCTGCGGCAGCGCCTACCCAGTAATCTTTGGCCCTGAAGCCTGCATTCCGTTAAGATAGCCCGCTTTTTCAAGGTGGGAGTCAGGCAGCATGGCGCAGCAGTATCAACCGGGGCAACGCTGGATCAGTGACAGCGAAGCAGAGCTTGGTTTAGGCACCGTTCTGGCACAGGACGGCCGCTTGTTGACCGTGCTTTACCCGGCCACTGGCGAAACCCGCCAGTACGCGCTACGGAATGCGCCCCTCACCCGCGTGCGGTTCTCGCCGGGTGACACCATTACTCACTTCGAAGGCTGGAAGATGACCGTGCGCGAAGTCGACGACGTCGACGGACTGATGGTCTATCACGGTCTCAACGGGCAGAACGAAGCCGTTACCCTGCCGGAAACCCAGCTGTCGAACTTCATTCAGTTCCGTCTGGCCAGCGACCGTCTGTTCGCCGGGCAGATCGACCCGCTGTCGTGGTTCTCCCTGCGCTACAACACTCTGGAACACACCAGCCGCCAGTTGCAGTCCTCGCTCTGGGGTCTGGGCGGCGTGCGTGCGCAACCGATCGCGCACCAGTTGCACATCGCCCGTGAAGTCGCCGACCGTATCGCGCCACGGGTTCTGCTGGCGGACGAAGTGGGTCTGGGTAAAACCATCGAAGCCGGTCTGGTGATCCATCGCCAACTGCTCTCGGGCCGCGCCAACCGTGTGCTGATCCTGGTGCCGGAAAACCTGCAGCACCAGTGGCTGGTGGAAATGCGCCGCCGTTTCAACCTGCAGGTGGCGCTGTTCGACGAAGAACGCTTCATCGAAAGCGATGCCACCAACCCGTTCGAAGACACCCAGCTGGCATTGGTTGCCCTGGAGTGGCTGGTCGAAGACGAGAAGGCGCAGGACGCCTTGTTCGCCGCCGGCTGGGACCTGATGGTGGTCGACGAAGCCCACCACCTGGTGTGGCACGAAGACAAGGCCAGCCCCGAGTATTCGCTGGTCGAACAACTGGCTGAAGTGATTCCCGGCGTGCTGCTGCTCACCGCGACCCCGGAACAGCTCGGTCAGGACAGCCACTTCGCCCGTCTGCGCCTGCTCGACCCGAACCGTTTTCATGACCTGGCCGCGTTCCGCGCCGAGAGCGAGAACTATCGCCCGGTGGCTGAAGCCGTTCAGGAGCTGCTCGACAAGGGACGCCTGTCGCCGGAAGCACACAAGACCATCCACGGTTTCCTCGGCAACGAAGGCGAAGCCCTGTTGACCGCGGTCAACGATGGCGATACCGAAGCCAGCGCCCGTCTGGTGCGCGAGTTGCTCGACCGCCACGGCACCGGCCGCGTGCTGTTCCGTAACACCCGCGCCGCGGTGCAGGGTTTCCCGGAGCGCAAACTGCACCCGTACCCGCTGCCATGCCCGGACGAATACCTCGAACTGCCGCTGGGCGATCACGCCGAGCTGTACCCGGAAGTCAGCTTCCAGGCCCAGCCGGACGCCAGCGAAGAAGAGCGCTGGTGGAAATTCGACCCGCGCGTCGAGTGGCTGATCGATCAGCTGAAAATGCTCAAGCGCACCAAAGTGCTGGTGATCTGTGCCCACGCCGAAACCGCGATGGACCTGGAAGACGCGCTGCGCGTGCGTTCCGGCATCCCGGCCACGGTGTTTCATGAAGGCATGAACATCCTCGAGCGTGACCGCGCTGCCGCCTACTTCGCCGACGAAGAATTTGGCGCACAGGTGCTGATCTGCTCGGAAATCGGCAGTGAAGGTCGCAACTTCCAGTTCGCCCACCATCTGGTGCTGTTCGATCTGCCGTCGCACCCGGACCTGCTCGAACAGCGTATCGGGCGTCTCGACCGGATCGGTCAGAAGCACATCATCGAACTGCACGTGCCGTACCTGGAAACCAGCCCGCAAGAGCGTCTGTTCCAGTGGTACCACGAAGCGCTGAACGCGTTCCTCAACACCTGCCCGACCGGCAACGCCTTGCAGCATCAGTTCGGCCCGCGCCTGCTGCCGCTGCTCGAAGAAGCCGATGACGGCGAATGGCAAGCGCTGATCGACGAAGCGCGCACCGAGCGTGAGCGTCTGGAAGCCGAGCTGCACACCGGCCGCGACCGTCTGCTGGAACTCAACTCCGGCGGTTCGGGCGAAGGCGATCAGTTGGTCGAAGACATCCTTGAGCAAGACGATCAGTTCGCCCTGCCGATCTACATGGAAACCCTGTTCGACGCGTTCGGCATCGACAGCGAAGACCATTCGGAAAACGCCCTGATCCTCAAGCCGAGCGAGAAGATGCTCGACGCCAGTTTCCCGCTGGGCGACGACGAAGGCGTGACCATCACCTACGACCGCAACCAGGCGCTGTCGCGCGAAGACATGCAGTTCATCACCTGGGAACACCCGATGGTGCAGGGCGGCATGGACCTGGTGCTGTCCGGTTCGATGGGCAACACCGCCGTCGCACTGATCAAGAACAAGGCACTGAAACCGGGCACCGTGTTGCTGGAACTGCTCTACGTCAGCGAAGTGGTGGCCCCGCGTTCGCTGCAACTGGGCCGCTACCTGCCGCCGGCCGCCCTGCGCTGCCTGCTCGACGCCAACGGCAACGATCTGTCGGCCCGCGTCTCGTTCGAAACCTTGAACGATCAACTGGAAAGCGTGCCACGCGCCAGCGCCAACAAGTTCATCCAGGCCCAGCGCGATCAGCTGACGCCACGGATCAACGCCGGTGAAGACAAGATCACCCCGCGTCACGCCGAGCGCGTGGCCGAGGCCCGTCGTCGTCTGGCCGCCGATACCGACGAAGAACTGGCTCGCCTGACCGCGTTGCAAGCGGTCAACCCGACCGTACGCGACAGCGAACTGGATGCGCTGCGCAAGCAGCGTGAACTGGGTCTGGCGATGCTGGATAAAGCGGCACTGCGTCTGGAAGCGATCCGGGTGTTGGTGGCGGGTTAAAGCGCCCTGCTTCAGTGCTGAAAACAAGAAGGCCCGCAGCGATGCGGGCCTTTTTTTGTTCAGGGGCAAAAACAAAGATCGCAGCCTTCGGCAGCTCCTACAGGGAAGCGCATTCCAATGTAGGAGCTGCCGAAGGCTGCGATCTTTTGATTTACGCAGTCGCCACCGCACCATCTGGTTCAGTCACCGCCACCAACCCCTCCCTCATCCGCTGCGCATCGCGCACAAAACACCGCGCCGCCAGAAACAGAAACACCATGGTGAAGAACAGCGCCACCGGTATCAGATACATCGCATCATGCAGCCCCACAGCCTTGAACGCCTCGGTCATCTGTTCGGCGCCTGCCGAAATCATCGCCGATTTGGCAAAGTGATCGGACAAGGCTCCCACCACCACCGGCCCCAAGCCGCCGCCGAGCAGGTACAACCCGGCAAAGAACAGCGCCATCGCCGTGGCCCGCAGGCGTGGTTCGACCACGTCCTGAATCGCCGTGTACACGCAGGTATAGAAGTTATAGGCAAACAGCCAGCCGACGCTGAACACCGCGACGAAAACGCCGATCTCGACCCGGCCGGCATGCAGCGCCCAGGCCGTGCACAGGGTCGAGATGATCAGACTGAACCCGGCAAACAGCAGCCTGCCATTGGCGATCCGCTGATGAATCTTGTCGGCGATCCAGCCGCCGAGGGTCAGGCCGATCAACCCGGTGATACCGACAATCACCCCGGTCGCCACCGCAGCGTCCTGCAACGGCATCAGGAAGTAGCGCTGCAGCATCGGCACCAGAAACGAGTTGCAGGCATAGGTGGCGAAGTTGAAACACAGGCCCGCCATCACCAGCCAGAGGAACGTCGGCACCGCGAGCACCCGACGGATCGGCTTGTCGACTCTGTCCTGCGAGACCTGGACGGTTTCTGCCGCGCCGCGTTTGGGTTCCTTGATGAAGAACATGAACACCGCGAGGATCAGCCCCGGCACTGCGGCAATAAAGAACGGTGCCCGCCAACTGTCGAACGCCTTGACCATCGCGCCGATGGTGAAGAACGCCAACAGCAGGCCCAACGGCAGGCCGAGCATGAAGATGCCCATGGCCCGCGCCCGACGGTGCGCCGGGAACAAATCACCGATCAGCGAGTTGGCCGCCGGTGCATAACTGGCCTCGCCAATGCCGATGCCCATGCGCACCAGCAGAAAACTCCAGAAGCTGCCGACCAGACCGTTGACCGCCGTCAGCGCGCTCCAGGTCGCCAGGCCCCAGCCCATCAGCTTGCTGCGCGAACCGGTATCGGCCATCCGCCCCAACGGCAGGCCCGCAATCGCATAAACCAGGGTGAACGCGGTACCGACGATCCCCAGTTGAAAGTCGCTGAGGTGCCATTCCATGCGGATCGGTTCGATGATGATCGCCGGAATGGTGCGGTCGAAGAAATTGAACAGGTTGGCAAGGAACAACAGGAACAGAATGCGCCAGGCATTCGCCGCTTGGGTCGAGTTCTGCATGGGTCCGTCTCTTTATTGTTATGAGGGCTTCACTGCCGACGCATCCGAGCCCGGAACCTGCAATCTAGACAGGCGGACCGGGGCTGTCTGTGATCATTCGTCAGCCTGATAATGAGCCATGGCACTGTAAAGAAACGTAAGCCCTTGATAACGCAGCAATCCCCCATAAACCGGGGGTTTTGCAGCAAAATCCCGCCACAAAAAAATACTTTCATGCCCCCCTTCCCAAGTTCTTGGCGAAGCCTAGAATAGCCGCCGGATCCGTCCGGATTCGCCGATCAACCCCTTTGATGCCCTCCTAATGTCCGAAGTCAGTCCGTGTCTGAATTGCGGTGCCTGCTGTTCCCATTTTCGCGTGTCTTTTTTCTGGGGTGAATGCGCCTCCTCCGGCGGAACGGTGCCCGATGAACTGGTCACCCAGATCAGCCCCAGTCGGGTGGCGATGAACGGCACCGATTGCAAATCGCCGCGGTGTACGGCGTTGGTCGGTGAGGTGGGCAGTAACGTGCAATGCTCGATTTACGAGCAACGCTCCAGCCCCTGCCGCGAATTCGAGTCATCCTGGGAAAACGGCGAACAGAATGTCGATTGCGACAAGGCGCGCGCCCGCTTCGGCTTGCCGCCTCTCGAACCGGAATGGAATCAGATCCCTTACGAGCAGAGCGCCTGAGGTTTAGCGCCAATCGCTATAACGCTCATGCCGAAATCGTTGGCGCCAATGTGCCACTACCGCTTGCATGGCAAAAACCGCCTCTATACTCCTCTCATTCGCCTGCGTTGCTGACGCAGCAGGGACGACTTCAGAGACGGGGATGCTATGGAGTGGCTTGGTTTGCAGTTTGTTACCGAGCTGCCGGAGAGCGGGCAGGTCATTCTCGATTGCACACACAATCCCTTGCTGGTGCTGGTGGCCTATCTGGTCGCCTGCGCCGCGAGTTTTGCCACCCTCGACATGGCCGAGCGGGTTGGCCACGCCGAAGATCCGGGCTCGCAACGGGTGTGGCGCTGGATCGGCGCCACCTGCCTGGCTGGCGGCATATGGGCCATGCACTTCATCGCCATGCTGGCATTTCAGGCGCCGCTGGAAATCCATTACGAACTGGCCACCACCCTGTTTTCCCTGGTGATCGCCCTGCTCGCCTCGTGGCTGGCGATGCACACCTTGAGCGTGCCTCATCCCTCGCTGATGCAATACCTGAAAACCGCCATCGTCATTGGCCTGGGCATTGCCGGCATGCATTACGTCGGCATGGCGGCGATGCACTCGGTGGCCACCGCGTATTACCAGCCGCTGCTGTTCTGCCTGTCGATAGTGATTGCCATCGGCGCCAGCTTCGCCGCACTGTGGGTCGCCGGTTATCTGCGTGAAGGCAGCGGCCGTTTTCATCAGTTGCTCAAATACACCGCCGCAGTGATCCTCGGCGCCGGCATCATCAGCATGCACTTCACCGGCATGGCCGCGTTGCATCTGGTGGTGCCCGAGGGCGCAGCGCCGACCCTGAGCGGCGAAACCAATTACCTGCAACTGGGCCTGACAGTCGCATTGATCATCCTGCTGATTCTCGGCAGCGCGATCAGCGCGGCACTCGCCGACAAGAAACTGCAGAACAAGGAGCACGATCTGCGCCGGGTCAACGCCCTGCTCGGTCAGCTCGATCAGGCGCGGATGTCATTGCAGCAAGTGGCCAATTACGACGCGCTGACCAACCTGATCAACCGCCGCGGTTTCAACCAGCTTTTCGCCGAGAAACTTAGTCAGAAAACCAGCGAAGGCGGCATGCTCGCGGTGATGTTTCTCGACATCGACCACTTCAAGCGGATCAACGACAGCCTCGGCCATGACGCCGGCGACGCCCTGCTCAAAGTCATCGCCAATCACATCAAAGGCTCGGTGCGCAGCCATGAAGACGTGGTCGCCCGCTTCGGCGGTGACGAGTTCTGCATCCTGATCAGCCTGCGTGAACGAGAGGAAGCACGCAACATGGCGCAGCGGATCATGCTGAAAATGAAGGAGCCGATCGAACTGGCCGGCCGCCGCATGGTGATGACCACCAGCATTGGCATCAGCCTGTTCCCCGACGACGGCACCACCTGCGAAGAACTGCTCAAGCACGCGGATCTGGCGCTGTATCAGTCCAAGGGTGCGGGGCGCAACGGCCTGCATTTTTTCAGCGCCAACATGAAGACCCGCGCCAGCCTCGAACTGCAACTGGAAGAAGAACTGCGCCACGCCCTGCGCGAAGAAAACGGGCTGATGCTCTACTACCAGCCGATCTTCGAACTGAAAACCGGGCGGGTGACCAAACTCGAAGCACTGATTCGCTGGCAGCATCCGGTACATGGCTTGCTGGCCCCGGATCGTTTCATTGCGATTGCCGAAACCAACGGCTTGATCGCCGAGCTGGATAACTGGGTGTTGCGCCGGGCCTGCACCGACCTCGGCGAACTGACGCGCCATGGCTGCGACGAACTGAAAATCGCCTGGAACTGCTCGCCGCTCAACCTTGCCCGTGAAGAGCTGGCCGATGAAATCGAAAGTGCGCTGCGCACCGCAGGCGTCGCGCCGGAACGCCTGGAACTGGAAGTCACCGAAAACGCGCTGATGGGCAACATCGCCAATACTTTGGTGTTGCTGCGGCAGATCCGCGCCCTCGGGGTGTCGCTGTCGATCGATGACTTCGGCACCGGCTATTCATCGCTGGCCTACCTCAAGCGCCTGCCGCTCAACACATTGAAGATCGACCGTTCCTTCATCCTCGACATCCCCAAGGCGACCGCCGACATGGAGATCGTCCAGGCGATCATCGTCATGGCCCACACCCTGCATCTGCAGGTGGTGACCGAAGGCGTGGAAAGCCTGGAGCAATACGAATTCCTTGAGCGCTCGGGCTGCGATTTCATTCAGGGCTACCTGCTGAGCCGCCCGGTGCCGCTGGACGAGTTACGCCCGGTGCTGGAAGAAATCAATCAGCGTAAACACTCGCATGCGGTCAATCCGTTGAGTCTGGCGCGCGGTACATTTGTACCAGTGTCGCTGGATCCTTCTGCAAAAAGCCCTGCGCCCCATGCAGGCGCATCAATTGTGCGGCCAATCCGCTGATCGGCGTGGCCGAGCCTTGTTCGCGAGAGAATTTCACCGCCGTGTCGAGATCCTTGAGCAGCGTGCGCACGTGCCATTTCACCGGTTCGAAACGGCTCTCGGCCATTTGCGGGGCGAGGATCTGCAACGGTTTCGAATCGGCAAACCCACCGGCCAGCGCCTCGGCAATCAGGCTCGCATCGACTCCGGCCTGTTCGGCCAACGCCACTACTTCGGCGATCACCAGCGCATTGCAGGCGACGATCATCTGGTTGCAGGCCTTGGTCACTTGCCCGGCGCCGACACCGCCCATGTGCGTGACCCGTTGACCGAGGGTGAGCAGCACCGGGCGCACCCGATCCAGATCCGCTGCTGCACCGCCGACCATGATTGCCAGACTGCCGGCCTCGGCACCGACCACTCCACCAGACACCGGTGAGTCGAGCCAGCTCATCCCGGTCTTGTCGGCCAATTCGGTTGCCATCTCGCGGGTAGCGGTCGGTTCGAGGCTGGAAAAGTCCACCAGCAACTGGCCGTTTTTCGCACTTTCAGCAATGCCTCCGGCGCCAAACACCACCTCGCGCACCACCGCCGTATCGGCCAGGCAGAGCATCACCACCTCCGCGTGTTCACACAGCTCAGCGGGACTCGCCACCTGCCGGGCGCCGGCTTCGACCAGCGGCGCGCATTTGGCCGGGTTGCGGTTCCACACGGTCAGCGGATAACCCGCCGCCAGCAGACGACGGCACATCGGCAGGCCCATCAGGCCGATTCCGGCAAAGCCCAACGAAGGTAGCGTTGACATCATTTTGCCTCTTTTCGATTAAAGATCACTGAATAATGGCCGATTCATGAACGATCAGGAAAGGATTCCCCCGCGCGACGATCAGGCCAAGCCCCTGACGCCCGGGCCAAATACGCGCAATTAAAAGACGCGAGATCTTATTCCGTGAGGCTCGTTGACACTGGTCAGCGGACCAACCAGTCCAGGTATATGGCGCACAATGACTTCTAAAAACAATCCCGCCACTGCGGTATCCGATCTGACCCTGAGCCCTGCCGCAAACAGCCCGTCACCTTCGAAGCCATTGCCTCCCTCGCGCCCGCTGGGCACTCAGCAATATCTGTACTACACCGAAACCAACACCGATCGCATCCTCGACAACCTCGACGGTCTGCGTGATCTGGTGTTCCCGCGCCCACCGCACCTGGAAGGCGACAACGAACAGCACAACGATCAGGAATTCCCCTCGGTGTGCCTGATCGGCCTCGGTCGCTGCGGCTCGAACATCGCCCTCGACGTCGCGGAGCTGGTGTACAACGCGCGCAAGTTCTACCTCAACGAATTCAACAATGAAGACCGCGCGGCGGATCGGCGTCTGGCCGACAAGGGCTACAGCCCGGCGCAGTGGATCAAGCAGAATCTGCGGATCGGCCCGAACAAGTCGAGCAAACCGGTGTTCCTCGTCGAGCCGCTGGTGATGCTGGGCGACCTCGACAAGGACATCGCCGGGCGCATCCGTTTCTCGCGCAAGGGCGAGAAAAGCGGCTTCCTGCGCGACTACAGCAAAATGAAGATCATGGACTTGTCCGAAGTCCACGCCGGTGGCGCCGGTAACGCGCCGATCCTCGGCCAGTATCTGGCGAAGATCATCCTCAACAAGGACACCCAACGCTTCTCCAGCCCTGACTGGAAAATGATCCACTCGTACCTGATCGACAGCTGCGGCATCAAGGCCAACCAGTCGCGCCTGTACTTCTCGATTTTCAGTGCCGGCGGCGGTACCGGTTCGGGCATGGCCTCGGAATTCGGTCTGGCCCAGCAGCACTCGTACATGAACAAGACGTTCGACACCAAGCCGATGGACGAGCATGACGGCAAGAGCGGGCATTCGTTCGTGTTTGAGCCGATCTTCACCAGCGGTATCTGCGTGCTGCCGAACATTTCCGATCACCGCAGTGAAATGTCCGAGGCGCTGCACATCAACGCCGGACGCCTGCTGTGCAAATACCTTTCGGAAGAATGGGATTTCTCCTACAACTTCGCCAATGAAGACAGCAGCGAAGCCAGCGTCATGGGCCGTATCCGCCCATGGAACGCGATGATGCTGATCTCCAACGACATCATGCGTTACGCCGAAGAGAGCGATGACGGCAACATCCAGAACATTGATGTCAATGCGATGGAGAAGCACGCCAACCAGTACATCTCGCAGCAGATCTTCAACATTCTGACGGCGCAGGCGGTGACCACCGACTACGACCAGAACTACTTCCGTCGCGCCGGCATCGACATTGGTGAAACCATTCGCCTGGATGCCAACGACTTGTTCATGAGTCTGGCCGGCCCGGTGGCGATTGCCTACGCCGAATCGGTAGTGCCGGAAACCCCGCCGCCGAGCAGCGACAAGTTCAAGGTGTTCGACAAAGAGCCACAGCGCCTGAACATCGACGACCTGTTCTTCCGTTCGATCGACCTGCCGCACTTCAACAAGGTCACCCAGGCCATCGAAGGCATCAGCCTGCTGCCGATCGAATCCAAGCGCTATCGCGCCTCGCTTGAGCAGTACAAGAACTCCGGCTACGACGCCGCGGCGCTGCACGACCTGCACTTCTTCAAGAACTGCTCGTCGGTAGTCTCGATTGTTTCGCTGCCCAAAGACTACAAGCTGTCGTACATGGACCTGAACCGGTTGAAGACTCACCTCAACAGCCTGTTCCCCAACACCACGCTCAAGCGCTATGCGTTGGTGATCGGCGCGTCGGCCAACCTGTCGCTGACCACCCTGATCGCCAAGAGCCCGTGCCTGTCGGACGACTTCCTGACGTTGATCGTGGCGTTCATCAAGCGCTGCTTCGCCAAGACCCCGTACCGTTTTGACGAGACTCTGGATAACTCGATCCTCGACTTCATCATTAATGAAGAGTTCGACGAAGACCGCATCGACGATCTGCTCAACGAGTTCGAGAACCCGGCGAAGATCCTCGACACCAACTGGTACGCGATCAAGCCGATGTACGAGAAGAAGTACCGCGAACTGATCAACGACAAGGACAAGTTCGTCTCGATCAACGACATTCGCCTGTCGCGCGATTGCGTGAAGAAGTCGATCAAGTACCTGCGCGAGATCTACCGTCACCGGATCGGCAAGACCAAGGTTATTTCGCTGAATAACCATACCGGGAAGACTTACTCGGTCTGATCGGAGACCGAGTCGCCCCATTCGCGAGCAGGCTCGCTCCCACATTGGAATGCATTCCCCTGTGGGAGCGAGCCTGCTCGCGAAGAGGCCTTCAAATGCACTGAAAACCTTCAGTCATTCCAATATCCAGAAACAATTAAGCAGCCCTCAGGCTGCTCAATAAACTGTTCCCGTTACGTTTACGTCACCGTGAGGCCACCCATGCTTGTGGCCTTTCTCTACGGCAACGTGCCATCACGCTACTCGGCTACACACTTTTCGCTGATGACCAAGCGCACCACAAAGGTGCGCAGTCTCAGACGGCCGCCCTTTCCTGGATCAGAATCCACGGACTCACCACCACCGCCCACAGCTGTGGATCACGCTCGAAAATATCCAGCGCCCGCGTTTCAGACAGCTTGGCGACCTTGTCTTCGGCCAGCCAGGCGGCGACTTTCTCGCCATCATCCGCGGCCACGGCCTCGGCGGCGGCGATCAAATCAAGCGCAGGGTCGACCCACAATAGGGCACCCTTGGCGAAGAACGGCTCCAGCTCTTTCCAGGTAATAGATGCGGTTTCACCAAGCAGCTTGGCATAGAGGGTGCTAGGTTCTTGATTCATGGGACTGTCCGGAAAAGAAATCGACGCGAATGATAACGTCGGTGGTCCGGCAGAAAAACCCGGTTGCAAATGGCTTCACCGAACGAAAAGAGCAGGAACGCCAAGGAATGCTGGTGTTTGGGATATATGCCCACGAAAGCCCCGCCGCAATTCTGTCTTTTTCATTCAAAAATGCGACACCCCCAAGTTTTGTCCCTCGGCGCCTGCTTCCCAGGCCAACAACCGGCGCTCTACACTGTACCGGTACAGTTGCCGGGGGCATTTCCGGAGGGTATCGCAAAGATATCTGACCCGGTTCTGCTGCTACGGCGCCAGAACTCAAAAAAATTACAACAGTAAGAGTGGAGCACTATGACTAAGGCTACTAAGCAGATTTCCAAACTGTTTGCCGCTATGGTTCTGGCCGGGGTTGCCAGCCATTCGTTCGCCGCTGACACCATCAAGATCGGTATTGCCGGCCCTAAAACCGGCCCGGTAGCCCAATACGGCGACATGCAGTTCAGTGGCGCGAAAATGGCCATCGAGCAGATCAACGCCAAGGGCGGCGTCGATGGCAAGAAACTCGAAGCCGTTGAATACGATGACGCTTGCGATCCGAAACAAGCGGTAGCGGTCGCGAACAAGGTCGTCAACGACGGCGTCAAGTTCGTGGTCGGTCACCTGTGCTCCAGCTCCACCCAGCCTGCTTCGGACATCTACGAAGACGAAGGCGTCGTGATGATCACTCCGGCTGCCACCAGCCCGGACATCACCGCCCGTGGTTACAAAATGGTCTTCCGTACCATCGGTCTGGACAGCGCCCAGGGCCCTGCCGCCGGTAACTACATCGCCGACCACGTGAAGCCGAAAATCGTTGCCGTACTGCACGACAAGCAGCAATACGGTGAAGGCATCGCCACTGCAGTCAAAGCGACCCTGGAGAAGAAAGGCGTGAAAGTCGCCGTGTTCGAAGGCGTCAACGCCGGCGACAAGGACTTCTCCTCGATGATCGCCAAGCTCAAGCAAGCTAACGTCGACTTCGTCTACTACGGCGGCTACCACCCGGAGCTGGGTCTGATCCTGCGTCAATCCCAGGAAAAAGGCCTGAAAGCCAAGTTCATGGGTCCGGAAGGCGTGGGTAACGACTCCATTTCGCAGATCGCCAAAGAGTCCTCCGAAGGCCTGCTGGTGACCCTGCCGAAATCCTTCGACCAGGATCCGGCCAACGTTGCCCTGGCTGATGCCTTCAAGGCGAAGAAAGAAGATCCGAGCGGCCCGTTCGTGTTCCCTTCCTACTCGGCGGTTGAAGTGATTGCCGAAGGCATCAAGGCAGCCAAGTCCGAAGACGCGGCCAAAGTGGCCGAAGCCATCCACGCCGGCACCTTCAAGACCCCTACCGGCGACCTGAGCTTCGACGCCAAGGGCGACCTGAAGGACTTCAAATTCGTGGTTTACGAGTGGCACTTCGGCAAACCTAAAACTGAAGTTTCGCCTCAGTAAGGCGCGCCCTGACTGACTGCCAATAAAGCCCACGGCGTGCCGTGGGCTTTGTTTTACGAATGTATGGGCCGCGCTGGCGTGATCCGCCAGTCTCCCCACCTGAAAATCTCAAAACCGTCATCAGCGGTTCGCTGGCAAAACCCGGATTCGAAGTGGATATAGATCCACGGGGCCGGGCGGGAAAATGACTCCACCAGTGAAATGCGTATCAGGTTTTTAGGAGCGTTGTAATGCCTGACATCTATCACTTCTTCCAACAGCTGGTTAATGGCCTGACCATTGGCAGCACGTATGCCCTGATCGCCATCGGCTATACGATGGTTTACGGCATCATTGGAATGATCAACTTCGCCCACGGCGAGGTGTACATGATCGGTTCGTACGTGGCGTTCATCGCCATCGCCGGGCTGGCCATGATGGGAATCGACAACGTCCCGCTGTTGATGACCGCCGCGTTCATCGCGAGCATCGTCGTCACCAGTTCCTACGGTTACAGCATCGAACGGATCGCCTACCGCCCCCTGCGCGGCAGCAACCGTCTGATTCCGCTGATTTCCGCGATCGGTATGTCGATCTTCCTGCAGAACACGGTTCTGCTCGCGCAAGACTCCAAGGACAAATCCATCCCCAACCTGATCCCCGGCAATTTCTCCATCGGGCCAGGTGGCGCACATGAAGTGCTGATTTCCTACATGCAAATCGTGGTGTTCGTGGTGACCCTGGTCGCCATGCTCGGCCTGACGCTGTTCATCTCCCGCTCTCGCCTGGGTCGCGCCTGCCGCGCCTGCGCCGAAGACATCAAGATGGCCAACCTGCTGGGCATCAACACCAACAACATCATCGCCCTGACCTTCGTCATCGGTGCTGCGCTGGCAGCCGTCGCCGCTGTGCTGCTGAGCATGCAGTACGGCGTGATCAACCCGAACGCCGGTTTCCTCGTCGGCCTCAAGGCCTTCACCGCTGCGGTACTCGGCGGAATCGGCAGCATCCCCGGCGCCATGCTCGGCGGGCTGGTGCTCGGGGTGGCGGAAGCCTTTGGCGCCGATATCTTCGGCGACCAGTACAAGGACGTCGTGGCTTTCGGCTTGTTGGTTCTGGTGCTGTTGTTCCGTCCGACCGGCATTCTGGGCCGTCCGGAGGTTGAGAAGGTATGACTAAAAATCTTAAGCAAGCACTCTTCAGTGCGCTCTTGGTTTGGGCGGTTGCGTATCCGGTACTCGGTCTGAAACTGACCATCGTCGGCATCAACCTTGAAGTGCACGGCACCAGCCCGGCCATTCTGGCGACCATCGCCGTGTGCTCGGTGCTGATGTTCCTGCGGGTGCTGTTCAACCAGCAGATCAGCAAGGCGTGGAAATCCTCGCCGGGGCTGCCGTTGATCCCGGCCAAGGCCAGCAACTTCCTGACCCTGCCGACCACGCAACGCTACATCATCATTGCGCTGATCCTCGGTGCACTGGTGTGGCCGTTCTTCGGCTCCCGGGGTGCGGTGGACATCGCCACGCTGATCCTGATCTACGTGATGCTCGGCCTTGGCCTGAACATCGTCGTCGGTCTGGCCGGTCTGCTTGACCTGGGTTACGTCGGTTTCTACGCCGTCGGCGCCTACAGCTACGCGCTGCTGTCGCACTACTACGGCCTGAGCTTCTGGATCTGCCTGCCGATTGCCGGCCTGATGGCGGCGACGTTCGGCTTCCTGCTGGGTTTCCCGGTGTTGCGTCTGCGCGGTGACTATCTGGCGATCGTGACCCTCGGTTTCGGTGAGATCATCCGACTGTTCCTGCGTAACCTGACCGACATCACCGGTGGCCCGAACGGCATCAGCAACATCGAGAAACCGACGTTCTTCGGCCTGACCTTCGAACGTAAAGCGGCGGAAGGCATGCAAACCTTCCACGAGTATTTCGGCCTCGAATACAACTCGATCAACAAGGTGATCTTTCTCTACCTGGTTGCCCTGTTGCTGGCGCTGGCAGCGCTGTTCATCATCAACCGCCTGCTGCGCATGCCGATCGGCCGTGCGTGGGAAGCGCTGCGTGAAGACGAAATCGCCTGCCGTGCACTGGGTCTGAATCCGACGATCATCAAGCTGTCGGCGTTCACCCTGGGCGCGAGCTTCGCTGGTTTCGCCGGCAGCTTCTTCGCTGCCCGTCAGGGTCTGGTGACGCCGGAGTCGTTCACCTTCATCGAGTCGGCGATCATCCTCGCCATCGTCGTGCTGGGTGGCATGGGCTCGCAACTGGGCGTGATTCTCGCGGCCGTGGTGATGATCCTGTTGCCGGAAATGATGCGTGAGTTCAGCGAATACCGGATG
This sequence comes from Pseudomonas sp. B21-051, assembly GCF_024748795.1. Classification (NCBI taxonomy): domain Bacteria; kingdom Pseudomonadati; phylum Pseudomonadota; class Gammaproteobacteria; order Pseudomonadales; family Pseudomonadaceae; genus Pseudomonas; species Pseudomonas sp. B21-051. Next base: position 1,409,618 of record NZ_CP087166.1, on the reverse strand, counting down.
TTGATGTTCGGTGCGCTGATGGTGTTGATGATGATCTGGCGTCCACAAGGTCTGCTGCCGATGCAACGCCCACACATGGAGTTGCGAAAATGAGCCGCGAGATTCTTAAGGTCGAAAACCTGAGCATGCGCTTCGGCGGCTTGCTCGCGGTCAATGGCGTGGCCCTGACCGTCAAGGAAAAACAAGTGGTGGCGCTGATCGGGCCGAACGGCGCGGGCAAGACCACCGTGTTCAACTGCCTGACCGGTTTCTACCAGCCATCGGGCGGCAGCATCCTGCTGGACGGCGAGCCGATCCAGGGCCTGCCGGGGCACAAGATTGCCCTCAAGGGCGTGGTGCGCACCTTCCAGAACGTGCGGTTGTTCAAGGAAATGACGGCGGTCGAGAACCTGTTGATCGCCCAGCACCGTCACCTGAACACCAACTTCCTGTCCGGCCTGTTCAAGACCCCGGCGTTCCGCAAGAGCGAACGCGAGGCCATGGAATATGCCGAATACTGGCTGGAAAAGGTCAATCTGAAAGAGTTCGCCAACCGTACCGCCGGCACCCTGGCCTACGGTCAGCAACGACGTCTGGAAATCGCCCGCTGCATGATGACCCGTCCGCGGATCCTCATGCTCGACGAACCGGCCGCCGGTCTGAACCCGAAGGAAACCGAAGACCTCAAGGCGCTGATCAGCGTGCTGCGTGAAGAGCACAACGTCACCGTGCTGCTGATCGAACACGACATGAAACTGGTCATGAGCATTTCCGACCACATCGTCGTGATCAACCAGGGCACACCTCTGGCTGACGGTACGCCGGAACAGATCCGCGACAATCCTGAAGTGATCAAAGCCTACCTGGGGGAAGCGTAAATGCTGCAGTTCGAAAACGTTTCCACCTTCTACGGCAAGATCCAGGCCCTGCACAGCGTCAACGTCGAAGTCCGCCAAGGCGAGATCGTGACCCTGATCGGTGCCAACGGTGCCGGCAAGTCCACGCTGCTGATGACGCTTTGCGGTTCACCGCAGGCGCACAGCGGCAGCATCCGCTACATGGGTGAGGAACTGGTCGGCCAGGACTCGTCGCAGATCATGCGCAAGAGCATCGCCGTAGTGCCGGAAGGTCGTCGGGTATTCGCCCGGCTGACCGTCGAAGAAAACCTGTCCATGGGCGGCTTCTTCACCGACAAGGGCGACTATCAGGAGCAGATGGACAAGGTCCTCGGCCTGTTCCCGCGCCTGAAAGAACGCTTCAACCAGCGCGGCGGCACCATGTCCGGCGGCGAACAGCAGATGCTCGCCATCGGCCGGGCGCTGATGAGCAAGCCGAAACTGCTGCTGCTCGACGAGCCGTCACTGGGCCTGGCACCGATCATCATCCAGCAGATCTTCGACATCATCGAACAGCTGCGCAAGGATGGTGTAACGGTGTTCCTGGTCGAGCAGAACGCCAACCAGGCGCTGAAAATCGCTGACCGTGCGTACGTTCTGGAGAACGGCCGCGTGGTCATGCAAGGCACCGGTGAAGCACTGCTGACCGACCCGAAAGTGCGCGAGGCGTACCTCGGCGGTTGAGTCATTTCGCCCAATAAAAAACGGCCTTCGGGCCGTTTTTTTATAACTCACACATCCCCCCTGTAGGAGCTGCCGCAGGCTGCGATCTTTTGATCTAGCTTTTAAAAGGCAAAGTCAAAAGATCGCAGCCTGCGGCAGCTCCTACAAGGACAGTGCCGTCAGTACGGATTGCAGTGTTGGGCTACAGCGGTGGCCTGATCGACATACGGACGCGCCGGTTCAAGGTTCCACTCAGGCTTGTTCCTCACAGGCTTGCCCTCGTAGGTTGCCGCCAGATGGCAGACCATCTGCCGCCGCAACGACCCGCCATTGACGCTGTACTCACGCCATTGCGCATCGTCCTTGTGCTTGTTGTACAGCTCGGCAAACATCCGGTCGGTCTGGTCGTCCTTGATCGCCCGACCACACGCAGTCGGTACGACCGAGAGCGACCAGGTCTTCGGCCCCAGTTTCGGATCGGGACGTTGTACCCAAGTGCTGGACTCGATGTACTCGTCGCAGAATTTCGGTTCTGTCGGCGTCGAGGTCTGGATGCACGAGAAAGAGGCCTTGGCCACCGGGGTTTTCGGGAAGTCGATCTTGATGATGTTGCGATCCTTGCCGGTCTTGGCCTTGTAATCCTTCTGATTGGCCAACGCGTCGTTCAGACCGCGCTGATCGCTGTAGAAAAACGCCAGAATCGGCAGTTCATCGGTTTTCGGATTGCCCAGGCGCAGCTCGGTCTGAGTCTGAAACTCACGGCTGTTGATGACTTTGCGCGCGCCCATGAAATTGCGGAAGGCGTCGACCCGCTCCTTGCTGCTCATCGGATTGCGCATGTTGAAACCGCACTGCAACTGGTCCTGCTGGCGATTGTTGTTGTACTGGGTGAAGTGCGCGACCCAAGCATTCGGCGTCGCAATAGGTGGTTTCATGGCCTGGCAGACCGCCTCGGTCGGGGCGGTGTTCTTGTTGTCGCCACAGCCACGGTCGTTACGAAAATCGGTCCAGGCATCGTTGGGAAACGCGCAATAGACATGCACCGGCGTCTCGGGGTCTTTCACCAGATCCCGTGGCGTAATCAGATAGCCGTTCTGCGTGCTCATGCCAGGGTCTTCATAACTGATGCCGTCAGCCCGCATGAACGAGGCGGCAAACGTGCCCAGCTCCACGGCTTTCGGGCTGGGGTTCCAGACGTCCCACTTTTGCCCCTTGGCCGGATCGGCCCGGTGCGTGCCGCGCACCAGCAGCCCTGAGCAGTCAGACGCTGGGTCCTGACCGCAACTGTCGACGGTGTTGTTGTAGAGCTTTTCAACCTTCCTCAGCGTCTCGTCACATGACTCGGCGCTGGCCCATGCCGCATGCACCAACAGCGGCAATACGAGCAACGGGGCGATCCTGTTCAGACGTTTGTTCATGGCTTGCATCTCCTTGATTAGCCAACACACACACTTAACGCGGAACCGGGTTGCAACCGGCGGCGCGAGTCTCGCTGTCCGACAACGCCGGCCTGAACGGTTCCAGATTCCATGGCGTCTTGTTGCGGTAATTGACCAGCACGCAGCGCAGTTGCTGACGCATGCTGCCAGCGGACTTTTCGTTGTCGCGCCAGTTGCTGTCCGGCCCCTTGAGGGCGAACAACTGATCGTACAGAGCGCCGACCTGCTCACCGGGCAAGGCGCGTCCCGCCGCGGTGGGCACGATGCTCAGGCTCCATTCATCCTTGCGGGTGCCGGGGTCGTAACGTTTGATCCAGTCGGCGGAGGCGATGTATTGCGGTACAGGGGCGCCACCCACCACCATTTCGGCGATCGCCTGATCGGCAGCGACATAGCTGAAACGCTGTTCGGCTGGCTTGGTGAAGTCCAGACGCAGGATCGGCACGCTGTAGCCCTGGGCCTGGAGTTTTTTCTGGAAATTGCGCGCGCTGTTCAAACCGTTCTCCGGTTTCGGCGGCGCCTGATCACCGCGGGTCGCAAAATTCTGCGTGCTGTTGACGTTGTAGATGAAGGCATCGATGTACTTCATGTTTTCGCTGCCATCGTTGGTCGCGGTGGCGTTCTTCAACATGAACTCGTTGACCTGGGCACTGAAGGCAAAAGGATCCTTGTTGGTGGTGTTCGGCCGCGACTCGTGCACACGGATCATCGCGTGCCAGTCGCTGGTTTTTTCCGCGTTCCACGAACATTGGCTGTACTGGATCGGCCCCTTCATCAGCCCGGTGTATTTCTGCGTCCACTGCTCGGCGGTGGTCACCCCGGCCTCGGCACAGGTGCCATAAGCCAGCGCGGCATTGCGATTGTTCAGCGTGCCTTGCGCCGCGCGCGGCGGTTCGCGACTATCGAAGAATCCACAGCCATACCATTTACGCTCCGGCCCGGTGCCGCCATCAAACGCATAGATGCAGGTGAAACCCTGCTCTTTGACCGGCAGCTTCAACGCCGCCGCATCGGTGGGTGTGCGCAAGATGAAACCGGCCGGATGAATCAGAATCCGCGTGCTCAGATCCTTGCGAATCCACGAATAGGAAGTGGCGCCGATCTTGATTGCGTAGGGGCTGTAATCCCACGGATTGAACGGCCCGTCATTGACCATGCGCAAGGTCACGCCGCTGCAGTAATACAGCCCGCGCGCAGCACCGGTATCGGGTTCCTGGCAAGCGTCCTTGAGGGTGTTGTAGTTGCTGTTGATGCGCTTGAGCGTGTCCAGCGGATCAACCTGCGTCTGCGCGTAAGCCGTGCCGAACAGCAAGGGCAGCGTGCAGGCGAGCGCAAAAGAGGAAGTCCTGCGCAATAGCGCAGCGCGGACTGAGCGATCCTTCGTCATGAGATACCGTCCTGGTAAATCGGCCTGTGACAGAGGCCGTTGCAAATGACTATAGACGCGGAACCGAAGAAATCCCTGTAGGAGCTGCCGCAGGCTGCGATCTTTTGATCTGGCCTTTGAATTTAAAATCAAAGTCAAAAGATCGCAGCCTGCGGCAGCTCCTACAGGGATTTGCATTTTTTTCTGAAAAATTTCGGGGGCGCTGTAACGCATCGCCATGAGCTTTCTCTAGTGGGGTAAGCAAGCGCACTTCGCTTGTAAAACCCAAGCTCAAATCTGGAGAAACATCATGACTGCTACCACTCGCACCCTGTCCGCCGCTGCACTGGTTCTGGCTCTTGGTTCTGCCCTGAGCATGACTGCCGTTTCCAGCGCCAATGCCGCCGATAACAGCAACATGGAAAAATGCTTCGGTGTGGCCATGAAAGGTCACAACGATTGCGCCGCGGGCGCGGGCACTACCTGTGCCGGCACAGCGAAGATGGACTACCAGGCCAACTCGTGGAAATTCGTGCCAAAAGGCACCTGCACCACCACCGAGAGCGAGACCTCACCGACCGGTTTCGGTCAGATGGAAGCCTATAAAGCCAAGTCCTGATCCATTGCCTGCCCGAGTGACGCTCATGTTCACCACCAACGAACCTGTCCCACCGCGCACTCGGGCAGCCCTCTGCGGGCTCCCGCCCCGCGCGGGGCTGGGGCTCAAGACCGGGCACTTGCGTGAAGTGCTCGGCACCCGACCGGACATCGGTTTCCTCGAAGTCCACGCCGAAAACTACATGGTCGACGGCGGTCCGTTTCATCATTTTCTCGGGTTGATCCGCGAGCAGTATCCGCTGTCGCTGCACGGCGTCGGGTTGTCGATCGGGGCCGAAGGGCCACTGGACGTTCAGCACCTGCAACGCCTGCAAACACTGATCGAGCGCTATCAACCGCAAGCCTTTTCCGAACACCTGGCCTGGTCGAGCCACGGCCCGGTGTTCCTCAACGACCTGCTGCCGCTGGCGTATGACACGTCGACCCTGAACCGGGTCTGCGACCATATCGACCAAGTGCAGAACAGCCTCAAGCGGCCGATGCTGCTGGAAAATCCCGCCACTTATCTGGCGTTCCAACGCTCGACCATCGATGAGCCGCAGTTCATCGCCGAGGTGATCCGCCGCAGCGGCTGCGGTCTGCTGCTCGACGTCAACAACGTCTACGTCTCGTGCATCAATCATCAACGCGATCCACTGACCTACCTCGACGCGCTGCCGTTGCACGCGGTTGGCGAGATTCATCTGGCCGGGTTCGCCGAGGATGCCGACAGCCTCGGCGACCGCTTGCTGATCGATGATCACGGCGCGCCGATTGATGACGCGGTCTGGGCGCTGTACCGACAGGCGCTTGAACGCGTTGGCCCGGTGGCAACCTTGATCGAGCGGGACAATCAGGTCCCGGCGTTCAATGTGCTGCTGGCCGAGGCGCAGCAGGCCGAAGCGTTGTTGCTGCACGCTGGGAGTCGGCCATGAGCACGCAAGCCGACTTCAGCGCCGCCCTGCTCGACACTCGCCTGCCCTGCCCCGCCGGCCTGTGCAGCGCCAACGGCGCCGATCCTGCCAGCCGTTTTGCGGTGTATCGCAATAACGTGCAAGGTTCGTTGATCAACGCGCTGGCCGACAGTTATCCGGTGGTGCAGCAGTTGGTCGGCGAGGAATTCTTTCGCGCCATGGCAAGCATTTTCATCCAGCAACAGCCACCGCACAGTCCGTTGATGAGCCGTTACGGCGACGGTCTGGCGGACTTCATTGACGCATTCGAACCGGCGGCCGAGGTGCCGTATCTGGCCGATGTCGCACGGCTCGAACGCTTGCGCACCCGCGCTTATCACGCCGCCGATGCCGCGACGGTCAGTGCGCAACAGATCAGCGCTGCACTGGCCGATCCACAAACACTCGCCGAACTGAACATCACCCTGCATCCCTCGCTGCACCTGCTCGATTCGGCCTGTGCGGTGGTTTCGATCTGGGCGGCGCATCAAGGAGACACGACGCTGGAGGGCATCGATATTCATCAAGGCCAACACGCACTGGTGCTGCGCAACGGCCTGGAGGTCGAGGTCTTTGCTCTCCCTGATCACGGCGCCAGCGTGTTCATCCGCCATCTGCTCAATCATCGAGCGCTGCTGGACGCGGCGCAAGACAGTCCTCCTTTCGATCTGCCGCAGACCCTCGCCCTGCTGATCGGCCACAACGCCATCACCGACCTGAACACCAAGGTATCACCATGAACAACCTCATCACTCGCGCCATCGGACTCATGGAAAAAATCCCTCACAGCCTGATCGCCTTCATCGCGCGGTTCTCGATTGCCGCAGTGTTCTGGAAGTCCGGGCAGACCAAGGTCGAGGGGCTGGCCATCGACTTGATCGACGGCACTGTTCAACTCGGCTGGCCACGCTTGGCGGACTCGACGATTCCGTTGTTCCAGAGCGAATACCACGTGCCGCTGTTGTCACCGGAAATCGCCGCGCACATGGCGGCGTTTGCCGAACACTTCTTTCCGGTGCTGATATTGATCGGCTTCGCCACGAGATTTTCGGCGCTGGCGCTGCTGGGCATGACGCTGGTGATCGAGGTGTTCGTCTATCCCGATGCCTACCCGACCCATGGCACCTGGGCGGCGGTGTTGCTGTACCTGATGGCGACCGGGCCGGGGAAATTGTCGATTGATCACCTGATCGCCAGGTACTACAAACGCTGATGTCTCTGATGTCTCTGATGTCTCTGATGTCTCTGATGTCCCTGATGTCCCTGATGTCTCTGACGTCTCTGATATCTCTGTAGGAGCTGCCGAAGGCTGCGATCTTTTGATTTTCAAGATCAAAAGATCGCAGCCTTCGGCAGCTCCTACACGGGTATCACAGGTATCACAGGTTTCACGGACATCACGGACATCACGGACATCACGGACATCACGGACATCAGGGATATCACAGGCATCGTTGTCAATGCGCCAGGCGATCCAACGCCTCGCCGCTGCGTTTGAACCAGCCAATCAGATAATCCGCCAGCACCTGCGTGCGCTTGGGCAAACCACCCTGGTACGGATGCACCAGATACATCGGCATCCGCCGCGTCTGAAAATCGCGCAGCAGCCAGCGCAACCGGCCATCAGCCAACTCCGTTTGCAGCAGATACGACGGTAACCGCGCGATACCGGCACCGGCCAGTGCGGCTTTCTTCAGCAGGTTGTAATGGTTGCTGGCGAACGGCCCCGACACCCGCACCCGCAGCAATTCGTGCTGCTGGTGATACAGCCATTCCTCGCGGCCACTGTAGTGGCTGTTGAGCAGGCAGCGGTGTTCGGCCAGCTCCTGCGGGGTCAGCGGTTCGCCGAACTGCTCTAGATACGCCGGGCTGGCGCAGGTCATTTCCTGCCACGCCAGCAATGGTTTGGCCACCAGCCGTTCGTCATTGGCCACCTCGGTGCGAATCGCCAGATCGAAGCCATCCCGCGACAGGTCGCGATAGTGGTTGTTCAGCTCCAGCTCGATCTGTACCTCGGGGTATTGCTGCGAGAACTCCAGCAGCAAGCCGTCGAAAAACGTCTCTCCCAGCGACACCGGAACGGTCATCCGCACCGGGCCGGCCATGTCGTCCTTCAAACGCGCCAATGCCTGCCGCGCGCGCTCCACCTGGACGACCAGCGCTTGCGCCTGGGGCAGCAAAGCGGCGCCGGCGGCAGTCAGGCTCAGACGGCGCGTCGTACGTTGCAGCAACACCACGGAAAACTGCGCCTCCAGCTGACTGATGCGCTTGGACAACTGACCCTTGCTGCAACCCAGTTGCTGCGCCGCCAGAGTAAAGCTGCCGGCCTCGATCAACACCGCGAACGCCGCCAGATCATCCATTTCGCTCATGGATTGTTTCCATTTGAAAACCAAAGGTTGCCTATTAGTGCGCTTATCCGCAGAAAAAACCACTCTAGACTGAAACCTCGTTCAACCCATTGAGGAACAGTCCCATGAAGATTCTGTTGATCGGTGCCGCCGGCACCATCGGTTCGGCCGTGGATAAAGAGCTGAGCCAGCGTCACGAAGTGATTCGCATCGGTCGCAGCAGCGGCGACTTCCAGGTCGACATCAGCGACAGCGCGTCGATTCGCAAACTGTTCGAGCAAACCGGCAAGTTCGACGCGCTGGTCTGCGCCGCCGGCAACGTGACCTTCGCCCCACTCGGCGAGATGAACGCTGACAGCTTCGCCCTGGGCCTGAAAGACAAACTGATGGGCCAGGTCAACCTGCTGCTGATCGGCCGCGAATACGCCAACGACGGCGCCTCGTTCACCTTCACCACCGGCGTGCTCAGCCACGACCCGATCCGCTCCGGCGCCTCGGCGGCACTGGTCAACGGCGCGCTGGACAGCTTCGTCAAAGCCGCCGCCATCGAATTGCCGCGTGGCCTGCGCATCAACTCGATCAGCCCGACCGTGCTGCTGGAAGCGATGGGCAGCTACGCCCCGTACTTCCGTGGCTACAAGCCGGTTCCGGCAGCCGATGTGGCATTGGCCTACGCGAAAAGTGTCGAAGGGCTGCAAACCGGTCAGACTTTTCACGTCGGTTAAAAGCAAAAAGATCGCAGCCTGCGGCAGCTCCTACACAGGAGCGTGCGTCTGCATGTAGGAGCTGCCGCAGGCTGCGATCTTTTGCATTTGATGGTCAGCCTGCGTAACGTGGCGGCACTTGTCTGGAGAGCCGAAGATGCGTGTTGCCCGTTCGTTGATCGTTGTTGCCCTGCTGCCATTGTTCGCCGCCTGCCAATTGCTCGATGGCTCGCGTGAAAGCGCGTCCCACATCGGACAAACCCGAATGCAGGGGCAGTTGACGGCAGCCGACGGCAAACTGGTGTTCCAGCCGTGTGGCGAACAGCGTCAGTACGTGGTCAACGACATCGGCGGCACCAGCGTGCTGCAAGAAGCCGCGACCCTCGCCGATCAGCAGGGCAAGCTGTTTGCCGATGTGCGCGGGAAGATCGCCGGCGACCGCCTCGACCTCGGCCAGTTGTATCGCGTCGAGCGCTCCGGCACCGCGTGCGATGACCCGAACTTCAAACTGTTGATCCTGCGTGCCGCCGGCCACGGGCCCGAGTGGAACGTCAAAGTCAGCGGCAAGGGCATGGTCATCGACCGCGAAGGCCAGCCGGCGCTGGCGGTGCCTTATGTCGAAGAGCAATTGGGCGACGGCCGCTTCAACCTCAGCAGCGAAGCCAACAACCAGCACATCGAGTTGTGGGTCGCGCCGCAACGCTGCATCGACAGCAGCACCGGCAGCGTGCAGCACATGAACGCCGAGCTGCGCATCGACGGCAAGGTCGAGCGTGGTTGCGGGTATTTCGGCGGATCGCGCAACGACTGAGCGTTTTAGCCTCACCGGATCCGGCCTTTGCGGCTTATAATCGCGGCCTTCAAACGCCCTGGCGCAGTTGTGCGCCCCGCGAATCCGGATCCTCGCCATGTTACGAATCACCGAACTCAAGCTGCCAATCGACCATCCCGAAGAAGACCTGCGTACCGCCATCGTGCAGCGTCTGGGCATCGCCAGCGATGATTTGCTCGATTTCACCTTGTTCAAGCGCAGCTACGACGCGCGCAAAAAGTCCTCCGAGCTGTGCTTCATCTACACCATCGACCTCAACGTGCGCGACGAGGCCAAGGTGCTGGGCAAGTTCGCCGACGACCGTAACGTCAACGTGGCGCCGGATGTCAGCTACAAATTCGTCGGTCAGGCGCCGAGCGACCTGAGCCAGCGCCCGATCGTGGTCGGTTTCGGCCCGTGCGGGATCTTCGCCGGTCTGTTGCTGGCGCAGATGGGCTTCAAACCGATCATCCTTGAACGCGGCACCGAAGTTCGTCAGCGCACCAAAGACACCTGGGGCCTGTGGCGTAAAAGCGTGCTCAACCCCGAGTCCAACGTGCAGTTCGGCGAAGGCGGCGCGGGCACGTTCTCCGACGGCAAGCTGTACAGCCAGATCAAGGATCCGAAGTTTCTCGGCCGTAAAGTCCTGCACGAATTCGTCAAGGCCGGCGCGCCGGAAGAAATCCTCTACGTCAGCAAACCGCACATCGGTACGTTCCGGCTGACCGGCATGGTCGAGACCATGCGTGAAGAGATCCGCGCCCTGGGCGGCGAAGTGCGTTTCCAGGAGCGCGTCACCGACGTGCTCATCGAAGACGGCCAACTGGTCGGCGTCGAACTGGCGAGCGGTGAAACCCTGCATTCGAAACACGTGGTCCTGGCCCTCGGCCACAGTGCCCGCGACACCTTCCGCATGCTTCACAGCCGTGGCGTGTTCATGGAAGCCAAGCCGTTCTCGGTGGGCTTCCGCATCGAACACCCTCAATCGCTGATCGACCGCGCGCGCCTGGGCAAGTACGCCGGCCACCCGAAACTCGGTGCCGCCGACTACAAATTGGTGCACCACGCCAAGAACGGCCGTTCGGTCTACAGCTTCTGCATGTGCCCGGGCGGCACCGTGGTGGCGGCGACTTCCGAGCCGAATCGCGTGGTCACCAACGGCATGAGCCAGTACTCGCGTAACGAGCGCAACGCCAACTCCGGGATCGTCGTCGGCATCACCCCGGAAGTCGATTACCCGGGCGGCCCGCTGGCCGGTATCGAGTTGCAGGAGCGTCTGGAATCCCACGCTTTCATCCTCGGCGGCAGCGATTACAAAGCCCCGGCGCAACTGGTCGGCGACTTCATCAACGGCACCCCGTCCACCGAGCTGGGCGAAGTCGAGCCATCGTACAAACCGGGCGTGGCCCTGGGCGACCTGGCCCTGGCGCTGCCGGACTTTGCCATCGAAGCGATTCGTGAAGCGTTGCCGGCGTTCGAAAAGCAGATTCGCGGCTACTCGCTGCACGACGCGGTGTTGACCGGGATCGAAACCCGCACCTCGTCGCCGCTGCGCATCACGCGTAATGAGTCGCTGCAAAGCATGAACGTCAAAGGCCTGTTCCCGGCGGGTGAAGGTGCGGGTTATGCCGGCGGGATTCTGTCGGCGGGTGTCGACGGGATTCGAATTGCCGAGGCCGTTGCGCGCGACATTCTTGGTCTGGAAGACTGATCAGCATGAGCTGACTCAACATAAAACCCTGTGGGAGCGAGCCTGCTCGCGAAAGCGGTATTTCAGACAACAATGATGTTGAATGAGATGACGCCTTCGCGAGCAGGCTCGCTCCCACATTGGTCTCTGTATTCGGCTTTAGATATTCGCGCGCTGGACTGAGTCAGGCAGCGCCTCACCTTTCTCGGCACTCGCCGCCACCGCCGCAATCAATCCCTCCAGCTCATAGCCCTGCGCCTTCAGCCAGGCCTGATCGTAATAGGTGTCGGCATAGCGCTCGCCGCCATCGCAGAGAATCGCCACGATCGACCCCGACTCCCCCGCCGCTTTCATCTGTTGCGCCGCCATCAGCGCGCCGATCAGGTTGGTGCCGCTCGACCCGCCGACATGCCGTCCCAGACGCTGCGCCAGATAATGCATGGCCGCCAGCGACAAGGCGTCGGGCACCTTGACCATCGCATCAATCACCTTCGGCAGGAACGAGGCCTCGACCCGTGGCCGGCCGATGCCTTCGATCCGTGAACCGCAGTCCAGACGCAGACTGGCGTCGCCGGTCTGGTAGAAATCGAAGAACACCGAGCGCTCGGCATCGGCGCACAACACGCGGGTGCAATGCTGGCGATAACGCACGTAGCGGCCGAGGGTCGCGGTGGTGCCGCCGGTGCCGGGGCTGGAAATCAGCCAGCTCGGTTCCGGGTGTTTCTCGAAACGCATCTGCTGGAAGATCGACTCCGCGATGTTGTTGTTCGCCCGCCAGTCGGTAGCCCGCTCGGCATAGGTGAACTGGTCGATGAAGTGGCCGCCATGCTCGCGAGCCAAGCGCTCGGACTCGGCGTAAATCTGCGTCGGATCCTTTACCAGATGGCTCTGGCCACCGTAGAAAGCGATCTGCGCGATCTTCTCTTTCGAGGTGGTTGCCGGCATCACCGCAATGAATGGCAAACCGAGCATGCGCGCGAAATACGCCTCGGAAATCGCCGTCGAGCCGCTGGACGCCTCGATCACCGGCGCGCCCGGCTTGAGCCAGCCGTTACACAACGCATACAGGAACAACGACCGCGCCAGGCGATGCTTGAGGCTGCCGGTGGGATGGCTCGACTCGTCCTTGAAATACAACTCGATGCCTGCAAACCCCGGCAGCGGCAAGGGGATCAGATGGGTGTCGGCGCTGCGCTGGAAATCCGCTTCGATGATGCGGATGGCTTCGCGGGCCCACTGGCGGTTGTCGCTCATGGTCATGTTCTCGTTGAGTCGGGCAGGAATTGCCTCGTCACAGGCTCAGCCATCAAGCATAGGAAAAAACCTGCAAGGCTCACAGATACAGCTGAGGCTCAATTCCTCCACCAACTGCCAGGCTCTGTGCAAATGGGTATCAGGCTTTTGCAGTTACTGCGCAGAACCCTTCCCCTCGTTCTTTGGGCTGGCGTGGCCTGCTCGCCCCCTGCCTGACAAATAGCGAACAATCCGCACTTAATCAACGACCCGTCCTACAGCCAGCATTTGTCCACTTCGTTAACGTCGCACAGCCCTTTCGAGGGTCTGTCGATGGATGAACGAAAGGACGCTCAGTGGCTCGCAACAAGGACATTCCCCGGGTCCCCAACCCGCCGGCGGGCGACGGTCATCACGTCACCTGGCGCTACATGACGGCCACTGAACTGGCTGAGCGCGAAGCCCGACAAAATGCGTACGACGCCATGCTGGCGCGGCAGGAGGCCTTCGAGCGCAGTCGAGAGGTTGCGGCGAAAAAGCCTGATCCCGTACGCGCCGGGTGCGTGTTCGCCAAGTCCTGCAAGTTGCCGGACGCGATCATCGATTACTCGAATCGAAAGCGGCGGACGGGATTCTGGTGAATCCGGTTTATCCGCCGGAGTATCGGGATTTCATTCTGGTGTTTCCAGCGAATTCGGGGGTTCGGCCGGTTTACATTGTTCTAAGCACAGGCGACCACAACTACCATAAAGCCCCTGAAGGTCTGACAGCATTTCCTGAAGCTGTGAAAGACAAACCAAAAAGCAGCGTACAAGGTGGCGGCGCTCGTCGTAAGCGCTGGAAAGATCTTAAAGGACGCATTTTTGAGTGGGATAGCCAACACGGAACGGTAGAAATGTACGACAAACAGGGGAAACACCTTGGAGAGTTCAATCCTCAAACTGGCGAACAGACAAAACCTGCCAAACCCGGGCGAACCACTCCCAAGTAATCAAGAGGCGCTTATGTACTTGTGCATCACAGGGTTCTTACCCGACATTTTCGACGATAGCTCACTCAAGTATGAACTGGTCGTTGATCCTGCTTTTAACGACCGGATCGTGAAGCTCCTGGGCCACAAGAGCCTCAACGCCATGGCAGAAGGAGAATGGCTGTTGACTGCAGAGCAGGCGCAACAGATTGCGATGCTGACTGATGAGTTCATTCCAACCAACCTGGAATTGTTTATTGGTATTGAGATGTAAGCATCGCACCGAGAAATCCAAAAACAAAAAACCCCGACCAGTCACCTGATCGGGGTTTTCTTCTACCGCTCGTTTCCGCTTAGTGCGAAACGCGGCTGGTGCCACCGACGGTGGAGATGCGCACGCGCTCACCGACACGGAACACTTCGTTTTCCTGAACCTGTTGCACGTAGGCGCGCATGCTGCCGTCGTCTTCGCGCACGGTGATTTCCACGCCCTGGGTGCGGGTCAGGCCTTCTTCGGTGGCCGAACCGATCAGGCCACCGGCCACGGCGCCGATGACCGCCGCGACGATGCTGCCCTTGCCGCCACCGATGGCGCTGCCGCCGACACCGCCGACCACTGCGCCTGCTGCGCCGCCGATCGGAGTCTTGGTGCCTTCGATTTTCACCGGACGCAGGGATTCGATGGTGCCCATGCGAATCGTCTGCACACGACGCGCTTCGTCACGGGAGTAGGAGTCACCGGTCAGGCTCGACTGGCAGCCGGTCAGCAACATCGCCATCGTGGAAAAGGAAGCAACCAGCAGAACAGACTTACGCATAGCATCAACTCCAAAAGAACAGGTGTTCATTAAACCCCGCTGCTTGACGCCTGTCACGACGCAGCCCGGATAAACTTGATTTTATTCAGGCCCGGTACAGGCACCTGCAGACCCACCCAACAGTAGCGCCAAATCGTCCAATCCGCCCTACCGACCCAAGGATTTTCATGGATTACCTGATCATTTTCGTCACCACCGTCGCCGGTCTGTACTTCCATTGGTGGCTGTACGTGCGGATCAAACGCTGGATGGATCGTGATCTGGCCCTGTCGCTGGCGGGCAGGGATGAAGACAAACGCGCCTTCATGCTGGAACGACTGGCCGATGCCCGCGTGCGGAGGATCAAGCGTCGGGACCTGCCGCAGTGGCTTGAGGCCGCTGCGGCAGGCTATCCCGCTCGGTAGACTGCTCAGGGCGCCAGACGTTCAAGAATCCAGTTGGCACCCTGCTGACGGTAGTTCAGGCGATCGTGCAGACGACTTGGACGGCCCTGCCAGAACTCGATGCGCTCGGGCAGCAAACGATAACCGCCCCAGTGTTCCGGGCATTCCGGCTGAGTATCGCTGAAGCGCTGCTCGGTGGCCTTGAGCAGATCTTCCAGCTCGCCGCGCCCGTTGATCACCCGGCTCTGCGGTGAGGCCCAGGCGCCGAGCCGGCTGCCCAGCGGTCGCACCTGATAATACGCGTCGGACTCTTGCGCCGTGACCTTCACCACCCGCCCTTCGATGCGCACCTGGCGTTCCAGGGTTGGCCAGAAAAACGTCATGGCCGCGAAAGGATTCGCCGCCAGATGCTGGCCCTTGGCGCTGTCGTAGTTGGTGAAAAAGGTAAAGCCCTGCGCGTCCAGGCCCTTGAGCAGCAGAATGCGGCAATGCGGCCGCCCGTCCGAGTCCACCGTGGCCAGGGTCATGGCGTTGGCCTCCACCGGCGCCTGTTCGGTTTTCACCGCGTCGGCAAACCATTGGTGGAACAGCGCAAACGGCTCGCCCGGGGCTTGTGCTTCGGTCAGTCCGTCCCGGGTGTAATCACGACGCATATCTGCCAGAGCCTGGGTCATGGCGCATTCCTTTTCGTTAGCGGATCACTGCTTGGAAGTATCGCTTGCGGCAACTTTCTTGTCAGTCGCCGCGGCTTTGGCCGGAGCGGTTTTCTTGGCCGGCGTTTTTGCCGGTGCCTTGGTCGCCGCTTTTTTCGCAGGCGCCTTGGCGGCGGCTTTCTTCGCTGGAGCCTTTTTAGTCGCAGGTACGGCGGCCTTCGAAGCAGCAGGTGCCGGGGTTACCGGTTTGGCTGCTGGCTTGACGTCCTGTGCCGCGATCATCGTGGTCGGTGCCGGCGCTGGCATGTTGTACTTGCTCAGCAGCGCAACCATGGTGTTCTGCGGGGTCACCAGCAGTTCGACGCGACGGTTCAGGGCACGGCCTTCGGCGCTGTCGTTGGCCGCACGCGGGGCATCGCCCCCCATGCCGCGCAGCATCAGACGATCGCGCTGCAAGCCGCTCAGGCGGAAGATTGCCGCTACGGACTGGGCGCGCTCCTGGCTGAGTTTGACGTTGGCCGGCGCGGCACCGGTGTTGTCGCTGTGACCGAGTACCAGGACTGCGGTTTTCGGGTCAGCTTCGAGGATTTTCGCGACGTTGGTGAACGGGCTGAGGGTCACCGGCAGCAGCATCGCTGGACGTTTCGGGTTGAACGAGCCTTCAACCGGCGCGATCACCACCAGCACGTTGTCACGGCGCTCGAGTTGCAGATTGCTGTCCTTGATCGCCGCACGCAGGCGTGGCTCGTAGTCATCCAGCCAGGCCTGGGTGACTTTCGGGTCAGGCATCGGCACCACTTTGGCAGTCGATTGATCCTTGCCGCCGAACGGCCACCACCACTTTGTGCCGGTGTCGGCATCGGCCTTGGCCACTACCGCCGGTTTGGCTTCGGGTTTTACCTCGGGTTTTACATCGGCCTTGGCCGCCGCATCATCGGAACCGCCGAACGGCCAGTACCAGTGGCTGCTGCTTTCAGTCTTGGCCACAGGTGCCGCAGCGGCAGGTTTGAGCGGCGCCGGGGCTGCGACAGGAGCCGGGGCTGGGGCCGGCTCTTTGGCCGCCACTTTGTCGGAGGAACCGAACGGCCACCAGCTACCGCCGTCCGCATCGTTTTTAGGAGTCTGTGCACAACCGGTAATCGCAACACACAGGGCCAGGGCGAGAGTTTTTTTGGATGACATTGAAAATCCACAAAGTGAAGTAATGAAAAATCAGAGCTCTTTTGCCCGGATAAACTGACGCTTTGAATCGAAAAACCGGATCTGGTTCCAACCCTGGAACCTCATGTAAAGCTTTACAGACAAGTGGCAAGTACCCGCGCCAGTTGCTGCGCGCGCGGATCCATCAAGACGTACGGCCCAAGGGTATTTGTCACAAAACCGAACGCGACATCGTGCTCGGGATCAGCAAAACCCACCGAACCGCCCGCCCCCGGATGACCGAACGCCCGCGGGCCGAGGCCGTAGGTGGCGTTCGCCATGTCCGGTTGGTCGAGCATGCAGCCCAGGCCGAAACGGGTACGGGTCAGCAGGGTCTTGTCCTCGCCGTAGCTGTGTTCGCGGGTCAGCTCTTCAAGCATTTCGCTTTCGAGCAGGCTGCCGTCGAGCAAACCGGCGTAGAAACCGGCCAGGCTGCGCGCGTTGCCGTGACCGTTGGCGGCCGGTTGCTGCATGCGCCGCCATTCCGGTTTGTTGGTGCTGGTCAGCACCGACGGCGGATTGGTGAAGGCCCGGGTAGTCATGGCGGTCGGTTCGCGCATGGTCACTTGCAACAGGCGCTGGGCAGCAGCGTCACCAACGTTGCCCTTGCCGCGAGCAATATGCGCCACGCGGTGGAATTCTTCGTCCGCCAGGCCGACGTGGAAATCCAGCCCCAGCGGCTTGGCGACACGGGCGACGATCGACTCGCCCGGCCCGCGACCGTCAGCGCGGCGCAGCAATTCCCCGACCAGCCAGCCATAGGTGATGGCGGCATAGCCGTGGCCGGTGCCCGGCGTCCACCACGGCGCTTCGGCCGCAAGGGCGTCGACCATGGTCTGCCATTCGTAGAGGGCGGCGGGCGCCAGCAACTCGCGCAGCGCCGGCAGACCGGCCTGATGGCAGAGCAATTGGCGCAGGGTGACGGATTCTTTACCGGCGGCAGCGAATTCCGGCCAGTAGCGGGCAACCGGTGCATCCAGTTGCAGTTTGCCTTCGGCGACCAATTGCAGCGCGGTGACCGCGGCGAAGGTCTTGGTGCAGGAAAACAGGTTGGCGATGGTGTCGCTGTGCCAGGCCTCGGCGCCGTCCTTGTCGGCAGTACCGGACCAGAGGTCGAGGACGGTTTCTCCGCCGACCTTGATGCACAGGGCTGCGCCGCGTTCCTGGGGATCGTCGAACAGTGCCGCGAAAGCCTCGTGCACCGCTTCGAATTGAAGCTCGTAATGTCCCTGAATCTGCACCCGCAACTCCCCCGCGAAAACGCTCTACAAAGTGGCCCGCATTGTTCCAGCCCTTGAGGGATTTGGGAACAGCTGCGGGCCGGGTGGTCATTTCAAAGCAAAATCAAAAGATCGCAGCCTGCGGCAGCTCCTACAGGGAATGTAACTTTGTAGGAGCTGCCGAAGGCTGCGATCTTTAAGGCCTCAAGCCTCAGTGACCATTCCCCGAATGCCCACCGGCATGCCCGCCCCCGGGGCCTTTGCCGGCTTCAGCCTTGCGCCCGCCTTCGGCTTCATGACCGGCGGCGGCCGCTTTCTCAGCCTCCTTGCCCAACTGATCGATCGCCTGCAAATTGCTCTTGCGCACCGCTTCAACGAAACCCTGATACGGCAGATCGGTAATCCCCACCAGACCAAAGTGCCCGTTCTCGCCATCGAGCAGACGCCCGGTCACCGGTTGATCCAGATACTGGAACCAGTGCACGCCGACAATCGACGGTTCGCTCAACGCCTGTTTGAGGAAGTTGGCGTAAGCCGGGCCACGGTCTTCTTCCTTGGCCAGTTGCGTCACGCCACCCCAGAACGGGCCACGATCAGCGGAGCCGAAGTTGAATTCGGTGATCAGCACCGGTTTGTCGAGGGCACGCAAGGCGGCGAAGTCATAGCCGTCCTGCGGTTTCAGCGTGTACATATTGAAACTCAACACGTCGCAATACTGTGCGCAGGACGCCACCGCTTCCGGGGTGCTGGTGGCGAAACGGCCACCGAGCAGCAACTGATTCGGCGCGTGCCATTTCAGCGAATCGGAGATGGTTTTGAAGTAGGTGTCGGCGAACATTTTCTGGAAGTATTTGAAGTCGTTTTCGATTTCCGGGTGCTGCGGATTCGGCATCGGTGGGACGAAACCCGGGTCTTCCATCAATTCCCACGCCGGCAGATCAATGCCCCACGCTTTCGACAGGCCCGCCTGGTTGCGGTACTTGTCGCGCAGTTGCTTGAGGAATGCGCGCTTGGCCGGTACGTCGGTGGTCATTTTCAATGTGCCGTAGGCCAGGGCGTAGCGCGACTGCGGATCGTCGCCCGGACCGGCCCAGGCCAGTTCGTTGTCGGCGTAGTAACCGATCAGCCACGGATCATCACGATGATCGCGGGCGGCGATGGCCACGGCACGCTCGGTGGCCATGGCGAAACGCGGGTCGAACGGGTCAGGCATGCCGCCCCACCAGTCGCTGCCGGTGCTGATGCTGGTGTAGTCGCCGACGATCGACAGCGGCAAGGTGTACGGCACCCGCTCGGCGTCGGCGAGCGAGTCGGCACTCCAGTTGCCGACGGTGTTGAAACCCCAGGCCTGCAGGCGGTCGAGGGTATGCGTGGCCCACTTCTGCTGATCGACCGTGGCCTTGCACGGCGCAGCTGCCGGTTCGGCTTGCGCCTGTGCTGCGCAAGGTTCGCCGTACAGACGTTGCAGGTTGGCACCATAGAAATCGTACCAGCGCCCGTTGCCATAGCCGCGGCCCTGATCGGCGCCGTTGCCGCCACGGTTGTCGCCTTCGCCGAAATGACTGGCCAGTGGTTCGTCAGGCTTGGGCAGGGATTCGAACATCCACTCACGCCCGGCCACGTAGGTCTGGTTGACCTGCGGGCTGACAGTGTTGACCCCCAGCGAATAGAACGGATGCCCTTCAGGGGTCACCAGATACCAGCGACCGTCGCGTTTCTCGGTGCGGAAAAAGCCGCTGGCCTTGAACGCCGGGCCTTTGTTCCAGCCACCGAACTTGTCCAGCGAGGACTTTTCGCGCTCGGCCAGCCAGGTTTTCAGCTGTTGCTGTTCCTTGGCGGCGGCGGATTTCAGTTGTTCGTCGTTGCTGATTTTTTCCGGCCATTTGCTGCGGGTCGATTGACCGTAGGCGTCCACCAGATTGCCGTAGACGGCCTGGGTCACCGCATCGCCGTCCTGCACGCCGAAACGTTCGAGCAGCAGGCTCTGCGCGGCTTTCGGCTGATCCATCCACAGGCTCACCGACACCACTTGGCTGCGATCGAGTTCACCGCTGCTGCTGGCCAGCAGAATCCGCTGGCCATCGACAGTCATCGGCATCGGCGGCCCGGCCTTCATGCCCTGGCTCAGCGGCGAAGTCGCCACCAGCGGCACCAGCAGGGTTTGCGCGGGACCGGCCGGCAGATCGACGCGGCTGGTCAGCGTCTGACCGTTGTTGCTCTGGATTTGCACATAAACCGTCACGGCCCAGTTCATTGCGCTTTGCAGACGCAGGCTCATCATGCCCGACTGCGACCAGTCCCAGGCGCCGGTTTGCGGGGTCAGGCGCAGGGTCGGGCGAGCCACGGGGTTAAACGTCACCCGGCGCAGCACTTCTCCTTCGGGGGTTTGCTCGGCGTTGGCTTGTGGCAGGTCAGTGTTTTCGGTGACGACTTTCACCACGTCGGCAGGACGGACGAAGTTGAACAGGGTCTGCTGACCCGCAGGCGCCGCCAGTAACGGGGCAGCGAAAATCAAGGCGAATACGGCAGGCAACGAACGGCGAATCATAAGAACGGAGTTCTCCCTAACGACCAACTAAGGCCAATGGAAAAGCATGGCAGAGAGATAGACAGCGCGGCGGGCAAAACTGCCCACCGTTGTCTCAGGATATTTCACGACGGAAAGGAGGCAACGCATTGAGGATCGCCTTGCCGTAGCGCTGGGTGACCAGGCGCCGATCGAGCAAGGTGATGGTGCCGCGGTCTTCTTCGGTACGCAGCAGACGCCCACAAGCCTGGACCAGTTTCAAGGACGCATCGGGCACCGAGATTTCCATGAACGGATTGCCGCCCCGGGCCTCGATCCACTCCGACAGCGCCGCCTCGACCGGGTCGTCCGGCACTGAGAACGGGATCTTGGCGATCACCACGTGCTCGCAGTACGCCCCCGGCAAGTCCACCCCTTCGGCGAAACTGGCAAGACCGAACAGCACGCTGGAATCGCCGCCATCGACCCGCGCCTTGTGCTTGTTCAGGGTTTCCTGTTTCGACAGGTTGCCTTGAATGAACACTTGCTTGCGCCAGTCACGGTCGAGACCGTCGAACACGTCCTGCATCTGTTTGCGCGAAGAGAACAGCACCAGCGTGCCGCGCGAGCCTTCGACCAGATCCGGCAACTCGCGGATGATCGCTGCGGTGTGAGCAGCAGCGTCGCGTGGGTCGGCCTTCAGGTCCGGGACCCGCAGCACACCGGCGTCGGCGTGATGGAACGGGCTCGGCACCACGGCGGTGACGGCTTTTTTCGGCAGGCCGGCGCGCATGCGGAAACGGTCGAAAGTGCCCAGCGCGGTCAGCGTTGCCGACGTCACCAGACAGCCGTAGGCCACGTTCCACAAGCTGCGACGCAGGGTTTCCGCCGCGAGAATCGGGCTGGCGTTGACCTCGATGTCGAACAGCGAACCGCTCTCCGCCAGCGTCAGCCAGCGCGCCATCGGCGGGCTGTCTTCCGGGTCTTCGGCGGTGAACGCGGTCCACAACTCCCAGTTGCCCGACGCCCGCGACAACAGGCTGCCGAACAGCGGATACCACTCCTCGGCCTGATTGCTGGCAATGCCGATGTTGACCTCGCCGTCCATGCCTTCCTTGAGCAGGTCGGTCAGACGGGTGAACAGATCGTTGAGCCGCGAATAACCCTTTTTCAGCTCGATGCCCATTTCGCGCATGTGCTCGGGAATCACCCCGCCGACGAAACGATGGCGTGGCCGCTCGCGACCTTCGACGTCTTCGCCGGGTTTGAAATCGGCAATCTGCTCGCACGCGGTAAACATGAACTGCTGCTGGGTCTTGATCTCCCGCGCCAGCTCCGGCACCTGCTCGATCAGCTTGCCGAGATCCCCCGGCAGCGGATGCTGGGCCAACAATTTGGTGAGGTTCTTCGCGGTGGTTTCCAGCCAGTCGGCAGTGGAACGCAGACGCGTGTAGTGGGCGAAGTGGCCGATGGCCTTGTCCGGGAGGTGATGGCCTTCGTCGAACACGTAAATGGTGTCGCGCGGATCCGGCAGCACCGCGCCACCGCCCAAAGCGAGGTCAGCCAGCACCATGTCGTGGTTGGTGACGATCACGTCGACCTTGCCCATGCCTTCGCGCGCCTTGTAGAAGGCGCACTGGCCGAAGTTGGGGCAATGACGGTTGGTGCACTGGCTGTGATCGGTGGTCAGGCGCGCCCAGTCGGCGTCTTCCAGCGCGTTGGGCCAGCTGTCACGGTCGCCGTCCCATTTATTGCCGGCGAGTTTCTCGATCATGCTGGTGAACAGTTTCTGACTGGCCTCGTCGACCTCGATCTTGAAGCCTTCTTCTTCGAACAGCTGCGCGGTGGCGGTTTGCGCGTGGCCTTCCTGCAGCAGCATGTCGAGCTTGGACAGGCACATGTAGCGGCCACGGCCCTTGGCCAGCGCAAAACTGAAGTTCAGCCCGCTGTTGCGCATCAGGTCGGGCAAATCCTTGTAGACGATCTGCTCTTGCAGGGCCACGGTGGCGGTGGCAATCACCAGGCGTTTGCCAGCCAGCTTCGCCGTCGGGATCGCGGCCAGGCTGTAGGCCACGGTCTTGCCGGTACCGGTGCCGGCTTCCACCGCGACAATCGCGGGGTCGCCACTGCGCCGGCCTTCGTCGTCGGTGTCGATATCCCCGAGGACTTTGGCAACTTCGGCGATCATCAGGCGCTGGCCGTATCGCGGTTTGAGGCTCTTGGCTTCAAGAAAACGCGAATAGGCGCCCTGGATCGTGGTTTTGAGTTCAGTGCTGATCATTGAATGTCGGGCGTAAAAACGCTGGATAAATTTTCAGTAGTTCGGATCGGCCGCTATCATACCCCGCTAATCAGTCCCGCGCAGAACGGAGTACCCCAATGACACCTTTTAGCCTCGTTTATCCACTGCATGTCCTGTCCGCCCTGGTCTGGGTCGGCGGCATGTTTTTCGCCTGGATGGTCCTGCGTCCGGCGGCGGTCAAGGCTCTCGACGGCCCCGCCCGCCTGACCTTGTGGGTGGAAGTGTTTCAAGGTTTTTTTCGTTGGGTCTGGGTCGCGGTGATCCTGCTGCCGATCAGCGGCGTGGGCACGCTGCACTTGCAGCAGGTCGGTTTCGAGACCGCGCCGAAGTACGTACAGGTGATGATCGGGCTGTATGTGGTAATGACGGCGCTGTTTATCCGGATTCAGGGCTTGATGCTGCCGGAATTGCGTAAAGCGGTGGAAGCCAAGGACTGGCCGGCGGGTGCGGCGGTATTGGGGCGGATTCGCCGAGTGGTGGGGATCAACCTGATTGTCGGGTTGGTGCTGGTGGCGATTGCGGCGGCGCGGCCGATGTTCTGACCCGCTGACGGCAAGCACTACAGCACTATTTGAGGTGAGGGGATTTATCCCCTCACCTCAATTGTGAACAGTGCTGTTATTCAGAGGCGCTGCACGGTCACAGCCCCCGCCGCACCCGTCGGCCCAGGCTGACCATCCGCCCCGGCCTTGCCGTTCTTGCCGCCATCGGCGCGATACACCAGGCAGCCCTTGGACTGGCCCCCCTTGCCCGCCTTGCCGCCAACACCCGCTGGACCACCGGCGCCGCCAGCAACGTTGACCTTGATCAGCTCGGCCGGGAACTCGCGTGGTACTTCAAGACGCACCAACGCCCCCGGTGCGCCCGGCTGGCCGTCGCTGCCATTGCTGCCATCAAAACCATGACCAGCTGCGCCCCAGGTGCAGCCCGGATCTTCACCGTTGCCGCCATCCAGGCCGACGAAACCCGGTGCGCCGGTACCGCCACGGGCATCGACAAACAGTTTTGGCGCGTTCAGTGCCTTGAACTGCAAATTCAGATTACGCCCGGCACGGGCAGCTTTTTCATAAGTGCCCGGCGCACCACGTGCGGTAATCAGGCTGCCTTCGCCCAGTTCGGCACGAATGACCTTCATGTCCAGCGCTTGTTCGCTCGGAACAATCGCGATGCGTGCTTCATGGCCCAGGCGCAATTCGCCGACGGTCAGCTCGGTCACATTGGCAGGAATCAGCAAGGTGCCGTAGTCCGCCACGTCCAGGCGTTCCAGCTGCAGGGTGCTGGCGGTGTTGGGCAAACGCATCAGGGAGTTGGTTTCGACGCTGACCACCTGGGCGCTGGCCAGAGGACTGATGAATGCAGCGAGCAGGCAAAGTTTACGCATGGGAAGAAGCCTCCGGAGCGGCCGGGGCCGGGATGGTTTGCAGGTGAAAAACGCCGAACAGCAGGATGCGCAGACGATCGCGCCACGGGTTGGTACGCCCCTTGAGGCGAGAGAACAGCAATTCGAGTACATGCAGTGCCAGCAACAAGCCGCCGGCCAGATTGACCAGCAGATGCAGCGGATGCACAAACGGCATCAGCAGATTGACCACCACCACGCACCAGAACAGCAGGGTCAGCAAACGCCCCAGCCCCCAGAAAACCTTCATACGCTCCCCCGTGTCGGAATTATTCTTTGGGCGCACAGTAACGGCTTACGCGGGGGATAAGCCAGAGGGGCAAAAGAAAAAACATTTGTCAGTCGTCGGATCGCTGCCGGTTCGACGACGATCGTCGACCGGCAGCTCTAGCCTGCGGACTACAGACAAGTCCTAGCGATTGATATGCAACTCCACCCGACGGTTTTTCGCCCGTCCCTCGTCCGTTGCGTTATCGGCCACCGGCTCGCTCTCGCCACGCCCTTCACTGGTCAGTTTGTCCGGCGCCAGGCCCTGACTCAGCAGGTACGCCGCCACGCTGCTGGCGCGTCGTTCCGACAGTGCCTGGTTATAGGCGTCCGAACCTTTGCTGTCGGTATGGCCAATGACCTTGATGCTGACCACGTCGGCATTGCGCAATTTGTCCATCAGCGTATCGAGCTGGGCCTTGGCGGCCGGGGTCAGGTCCGACTTGTCAAAATCGAACAGCACATTGCCGGCATCGCTGAGGGTGATGACTTCCGTTTGCGGCGCAGGCTCGGGGGCTTTTGCAGTGACCGGGTATTGCGGCAGCGGACAGCCACGATGATCGACCGGGGTATTGGCCGGGGTGTCAGGGCAACGGTCGCGGCGGTCGAACACGCCATCGCCGTCTTCATCGCCATCCTGGGCATAACAGATCAGCCCGCCAGTCAGAATCCCCAGCGCCGCACCACCGCCGGCCCAGCCGCCACTTTCAATGGCGCCAAGACCGCCACCGACCAGCCCGCCGATCAGGCTGCAGATCGGCCACGTACGTTGATTGAGGGGTGCATCGCCATCGCTATGAGTGGCGCAACCGGTAAGCAGGCTGCCCAGCAGCAGCACCGGCAAGACGGACCTTGAGAAAACAGTCATTGTGAAAGCTCCTGTGTCACCGGCCCATACCGGTTACACAGGAGTAAAGACCCGCATCCGCGACTGCACAAGCCGCAGATGCGAGAGGGGCTAGCGGACGATTTTGATTTCGGTACGACGGTTCTGTGCGCGACCGTCAGCGGTTTTGTTATCCGCCACTGGCTGGCTTTCACCCATGCCCGAGACCGACACGAAGCTGGCACGCGGCACACCCTGCTGGATCAGATATTCCACCACCGAGTGCGCACGGCGATCCGACAGTTTCTTGTTGTAGGCATCGCTGCCGACGCTGTCGGTGTGGCCGGTCACGGTCAGTTGCGCCGTGGACGACTCTTGTTTCAGGCGCGTGGCGACTTTATCCAGCACCTGTTTGTCGGAGCCGGTCAGGGTGGCTTTGTCGAACTGGAAGTGCACATCGCGAATGACGATGGTTTCTTCCTTGACCACAACCGCCTCCTCTACCACTGGCGCAGGGGCAGGTGGTGGGCAGCCGTCAGCATCGACCTGCACGCCTTTAGGGGTGTGCGGGCACTTGTCGCGACTGTCCGGCACACCATCGCCGTCTTCGTCGCCATCGCCGTGCACCCAGCAATAGGCTGCTGCCGTACCGCCGACCAACAGGGCGCCGTAGCCGGCCCACGCCGAACTCTCCGTCGCACCGAGGCCCGCACCGACCACACCGCCGACCGCCGCACAGGTCGGCCAATCGGTTTTCTGCAAACCTGCGCAACCAGTCAACACACTGGTTAGCAGAATCAAAGGTAATGCTGTCCGAACTATGCTCATCTGGTTTTCTCCTGAGGGATCGGCTTAGAACCGATTCACGGAGTAAAGACCGGAGTTTTAATCTCCGCCAGCAATAGGCCACTGGCATTTGGGAGCGTGTTCACAGGGATTTGGCACTTTTACCAGGCGCGACAAATCGGGCTCTAGGCCGGATCCGTCTGGCGCGCTAGTCTTGGCGATCTGATTGAGGAGCTTCGATGAACGTCGCCATTTCTCCGCGCACGCCGCAACAGGCGCTGGCCGCATTACTGGATCGCTATGCCCCGGCGCGTCTGCTGCTGATCGGCGCCAGCGAATTTCCGGCGCTCGCCGCTTTCAAGCAGGCACATCCGGACACCTGCGTGGCCCACGCCGCACCCGGTGCGCTGCCCGCCGAACTCGCGGCGCGGCGCTTCGACCTGGCGCTGGTGGTCGATTGCCTGGAGCATTTGCCCAAGCGCGACGGCCTGAATCTGCTGGGCGGGATTCGCAACCTCAACGCCAGTCGCATTGCAGTGCTGGCGGATCTGCCGGCCAGCGGCTGGCAGGAAACCGACTTCTACTCGCTGGCGCTGCAGGCCAGTGAACGCTTTCAGCGTGACGAGCAGGTACTGACCCTGTTCACCTACGATCTGCTTGACTACAAACAAGTCCCCGACTGGCTCAACTCGCGGTTCTGGGCCAATCCGGAAAACTTCGGCAAATACTGGTGGTAATGCAATGAGTACAGCCATTTGCCCGTGCGGCAGCGGCAACCTGCTGGAGGCCTGCTGCGGCCACTATCACGAAGGCCACCCGGCGCCGTGCGCCGAAGCGCTGATGCGCTCGCGCTACAGCGCCTACGTGCTGGGGCTGATCGATTATCTGGTGGCCACCACCCTGCCCGCCCAGCAGGCGGGTCTGGATCGCCAGGCGATCAGTGACTGGAGCGCGCAGAGCACCTGGCTCGGCCTTGAGGTCGAAAGCTCGGAAGTGTTCGGCGGCCAACCCGAGCACGCCTTCGTCACCTTCACCGCGCGCTGGCACGACAGCCAGGGCGAACACAGCCACCGCGAGCGCTCCTCGTTCGTGCAGAACAGCGGCCGCTGGTACTTCATCGACCCGACCGTGCAGTTGAAGCTGGGGCGCAACGATGCGTGTCCGTGTGCCAGCGGGCAGAAGTTCAAGAAGTGCTGTGCGGGGTATTTCGGCGCTTAGGATCAAAAGATCGTAGCCTGCGGCAGTTCCTACAGGGGACGCAACGCATGTAGGAGCTGCCGCAGGCTGCGATCTTTTAGCGTCTAGACTGCCAGCAAAGGGAGTTAACTCATGCTCGGACTATGGCGCACATTCAACATTCTTCCCCTGCTGCTGTTACTGAACCTCGGCGGTTGCGCCTCATGGTCCAGCGACGACAGCGTCGACCCCGCCGTGCACCTGGTGAAAGTCGAGGTGGTGCGGGCCAAGCTGCTAGAGCAGAAATTCATCCTGCACTTTCGCATCGACAACCCCAACGGCAGCGACCTGACCGTGCGCGGCATGGAATATCGCATTCATCTGGCGGATATGCTGCTGGCCGAAGGCGAGCATGAACACTGGATTACCGTGGCGCCGAAAAGCAGCGGGTTCTACCGGATACCGATCCGCACCAACCTGTGGCCGCGGGTAAAAGACGTGGTGAAAATGCTGAAAAATCCCAACCAGCAGATCCCCTATCGATTGCAGGGCGAGATGGAAACCGGTTTATTCATCGCCCACTACGTGCACCTGGAGCGCAATGGCGTGATAATCCCCGCCGATTTAATTCCGGAGCACAACCGATGACTCAGCAACCTCATGTCCATGGCCCTGACTGCAACCACGATCATGACCATCATCACGATCACGACCATGGTCATGTCCACGGCCCGAACTGCGGCCACGCCCACCAGGAACCGGTGCGCAACGCCCTGAAAGACGTCGGCCGCAACGACCCTTGCCCATGCGGCAACGGCAAGAAATTCAAGAAGTGCCACGGCGCTTGATGTTTCGGGTGAAGATACTCTTCGCCTGACACATTGCCTTCGCGAGCAAGCTCGCTCCCACAGTTGACCGCATTCCTGCTGCCTGAACGCAGTCGACTGTGGGAGCGAGCTTGCTCGCGAAAGGGTCGGCATATCCGTATTGATGTAGCCTGACACTCCGCTATCGCTGGCAAGCCAGCTCCCACAGGTTTCTCAGGCGACTGCCAGAATCTGCGCAGCACTGACCACCGTTGCATACTCCCCGTGTAAATTCCCCAGCGACATCCCGTGCACGTCTTCGGCTGAACGCGGTGTGCCGAAGTAATCGGCCTTGTCGAAGGTAAAACACGCATCCTCCACCACCCAGGCGTCAAATCCCAGATTGCCGGCCGTGCGCGCCGTGGATTCCACCGAGTTGTTGGTCGCTACACCAACAATGATCAATTGCCCGATCCCGGCCTCCCGCAACTGCGCTTCCAGCCCTGTGGCACAAAACGCATCCGGTACCTGTTTCTGGATCAGCCATTCACCGTCCTGCGGCATGAATCGCTGCTGAAATTCCACCCCTGACTGCCCGGGCCAGAACACCGAATCCACTTCACGCGACAGATGCTGCACATGAATCACCGGCCGCCCGCTGCTGCGCCACTCCCTCAGTAAATCGAGCATGCGTTCTTCGGCCTGTGGATTATTCCGCCTGCCAAGGCGTGGCTGCAGAATGCCTTGTTGCTGGTCGATGATGATCAGTGCCGCGTTGGCCTTGAGCTCCATGGCGTTTTTTTCTCATGCGGGGTCAGTGAATTTCCCGCACTTCAGCATCACCTCCACGTATCAGGCAAGTGCATAAGATCAACCCGCCGAAAGCCTGATTGAAGATCAAAAGATCGCAGCCTTCAGTGTAGTGGTTCAGTTTTATTAAACCACTCCGTAGGAGTATTAGGCCGCCTGCTGCTCAAATAGCGCAGGCGGCAATTGGTTCGAGGCAGAGTGGCAACGACGATGGTTGTAGTGATGAACAAAATCCATCACATCCTTCTCCGCTTCGAAATGGTTTTGGTAGC
Source organism: Pseudomonas sp. B21-051 (assembly GCF_024748795.1). NCBI lineage: Bacteria > Pseudomonadati > Pseudomonadota > Gammaproteobacteria > Pseudomonadales > Pseudomonadaceae > Pseudomonas > Pseudomonas sp. B21-051. Next base: position 1,380,542 of record NZ_CP087166.1, on the reverse strand, counting down.
CGTTTTCCGGCATCCAATCGTGTTTCAACGTCCTGAAATAGCGCTCAACAACTGCGTTATCCCAGCAGTTCCCTCGACGACTCATGCTCTGAACGATCCGGTTTTCTGCCAAGCAGCCAACAAATCGATCAGCGGTGTACTGGCAGCCTTGGTCTGAGTGAAATAGCAACGCAGGCATCGGACGGCGTAGTGACACTGCTAACCTTAGCGCCCTTGCAGACAGCTCAGCATCGGCAGTTCGGGAACAGGCCCACCCCACAATTCTGCGTGAAAACAGATCCATCACCACCGCCAGATAAAGCCAGCTATTTCCGACTCGGATGTAGGTAATGTCGCCGGCCCAAAGGGTGTCTGGCTGGGTCGGATTAAAACGCCGATCAAGTATGTTCGGTGCAACAATCGCTGGTTTCGTAGCGCGTCGATAGTGGGCATAACACGGTCTGCGTCGGTGTAGGCCAAAGGTGTTGATCAGCGTGCGCATTCGACAGCGCCCAATAAAAATCCCCTCTTTTCTTAGCTCTCTGGAAAACCCACGAGTACCTAACGCCTCACGATGTTCTTTATGCATCGCACGAAGTTTACGCCTCAGCAAGCGCAGTTCAGGCTTCAGGCGCTTGGGTTTACGCTTGGTGTAATAGCTGCTTCGGGCAACACCAAGCACTGAGCACATGCGCCGAATCGACATTGCACCTCGAACGCCATCAATCACTTGGTTCGACCGAACAGAACCTTTAGATGAGAGGGCAATTGCTTTTTTAGCACTTGGTTCTCGGCTTCAAGCAGTGCCAGCTTTGCCTGGAGCGATTCGATCAGTTCCTGATCCTGCAATCGCGGTGGCTGCGACATGCCTTCCTGCTCTCGACGCCAGCGCGAAACCCAGCGACGCAGGGCCGTAGGGCCCACATTAGTAGCTTCACAGGCTTTAGGGATGGAGTAATTCATCTCCACGACCAAGCGAATGGCTTCTGCTTTTTCCTCTGACGTGACAACCCGATATCCCATGATGCTTCCTTAAATCGACGCTCCTACATCATGGTCTAAAAAAATTCGACCACAACACAGCAGCTCCTACAGGGTGTACTCAATTCAATGTAGGAGCTGCCGCAGGCTGCGATCTTTTCCATTCGACAGAAATACACAAATAACCCCCACGCCCGCTTGCGCGGCCACCTCCTGCTCACTAACGTAGCGGCTTTATTGCGCCCCCAGCCTCTACACCCCCGCAGGAGCTTTGCCATGGCCTCGCCAGCCCTTACACATTTTCTTCCCCGGTTCGGCGTTGCCGCAGCAGTGACCGGTGTCTTGAGCCTGTCCGGTTGCCAGACCTGGGACGCGCAGGACACTCTTCCGCCGACCTCCGGCGTGCAACCGCTCAAGGGCCTGGCGCAGAACGTATCGGTACGGCGCAATGCCATGGGCATGCCGTTGATCGAAAGCAACAGCTTCCACGACGCCCTGTTCACCCTCGGTTACGTGCACGCCAGCGACCGCATCAACCAGATGGTCACCCTGCGCCTGTTGGCCCAGGGCCGTCTGGCGGAAATGTCCGGTGCCTCGATGCTCGACGCCGACCGCTACATGCGCGCGGTCAACCTGAAGAAAAGCGCCGACGAGCTGTACAAGGCCTCGTCGCCACGCCTCAAGCGCTTCTTCGAAGTCTATGCACGGGGCGTCAACGCCTACCTGTTCCGCTACGCCGACAAACTGCCGGGTGACCTCGCGTCCAGCGGCTACAAGCCGGAATACTGGAAACCGGAAGATTCGGCACTGATGTTCGCGCTGCTGAACTTCAGCCAGTCGGCCAACCTGCCGGAAGAGATTTCCTCGCTGGTGCTGGCGCAAACCGTGAGCAGCGACAAGCTCGCCTGGCTGACCCCGTCCGCACCGGATGAAAACCTGCCACTGGCCGAAGCCGACAAGCTGCAAGGCCTCAAGCTCAACGGGCAGATCCCCGGCCTGACGGAGCTGAGCAACGCCAGCCAACAACTGGCGGCGGTGAATCTGCTCGGCGCCAGCACCTCGAACAACTGGGCGATTGCCCCGCAACGCAGCCGCAGCGGCAAGAGCATTCTCGCCAGTGACAGCCACGGCCCGCTGGCGGCACCGTCGCTGTGGACCTTCGTGCAGATCCGCGCGCCGAAATATCAGGCTGCCGGTGTCACCGTTGCCGGTCTGCCGATGATCCTCGGCGGCTTCAACGGCAAAGTCGCGTGGAGCGTCACCAGCGTGCTCGGCGACAACCAGGACCTGTTCCTGGAAAAAATCCGCCGTCAGGGCAACAGCCTGACCTATGAGGTCAATGGCAAATGGCAGCCGCTGGGCGTGCGCAACGAAACCTATTTCGTCAAAGGCCAACGGCCGATTCGCGAAGCGGTGTACGAAACCCGCCATGGTGCGCTGCTCAACAGTGCTCAGGCCGTACAGGGCAAAGGTTTTGGCCTGGCCCTGCAAACCCCGAGCTTCACCGACGACAAATCGCTGGACGCATTTTTTGACCTGACCCGCGCGCAGAACGTTGAACGCGCTTCAGACGCCAGCCGCGAGATCCGCGCCATCGCCCTGAACATGGTGTTCGCCGACGCCAGCAACATCGGCTGGCAAGTCACCGGGCGTTTCCCCAACCGTCGCGAAGGCGAAGGCCTGCTGCCATCGCCGGGCTGGGAAGGTCGCTACGACTGGGACGGTTACGCCGACCCGATGCTGCACCCGTACGATCAGGACCCCACCCAAGGCTGGCTCGGCACCGCCAACCAGCGGGTCATTCCCCATGGCTACGGCATGCAGTTGTCCAACTCATGGGCAGCGCCAGAGCGCGGCGAGCGCTTGGCGGAACTGGCCAACAGCGGCAAACAGGACGGTCGCAGCGTGATCGCCATGCAGTACGACCAGACCACCACCTTCGCTGCCAAGCTGAAGAAAATGTTTGAAGCGCCGGGCATGAAGCAGCCGCTGAAACAGGCGATCGACGCCCTGCCGGAAGTCGATCGCAACAAGGCGCGCGAGGCGTTCACGCGATTGATGGCGTTCGACGGCAAGCTCAGCCCGACCTCGGCGGATGCGGCGATCTATGAACTGTTCCTGCAAGAAAGCATGAAGCAGATCTTCCTCGACGAGCTCGGCCCCGAGTCGAGCCCGGCGTGGAAAGCCTTTATCGCCAATGGCGACTTGTCCTACGCGGCGCAGGCCGATCACCTGCTCGGGCGCGAGGACAGCCCGTTCTGGGATGACCTTCGTACCCCGCAGAAAGAAGACAAGGCCGTGATTCTGGCGCGCAGTCTGGCGGCGGCGATCAGCGCTGGCGATAGTCAGTTGGGTGGCGATCACAAGGCCTGGCAGTGGGGCAAACTGCACAGCTACACGTGGAAAAACGCCAGCGGCCAAACCGTTCGCGGCCCGCTGGCAGCCGGCGGCGATCACACCACGCTCAATACCGCGGCGTTTGCCTGGGGTCAGGACTTCAACACCACCCGTGCGCCGTCGATGCGTTTCATCGTCGACTTCAGCCAGAGCGAGCCGCTGACGGGCCAGAACGGCACCGGCCAGTCCGGTAACCCGGCCAGCCCGAACTACCTCAATGGCATAGACGCCTGGCTCAAGGGCCAGTACATCGGCTTGCCGATGCAGCCGCAGAACTTTGACCGGGTGTATGGCAAGACGCGTTTGACCCTGACCCCGGGCAAATAAACGCTAGAGCAAGATCAAAAGATCGCAGCCTTCGGCAGCTCCTACATGGGAATGGTGAACATCCTGTAGGAGCTGCCGAAGGCTGCGATCTTTTGCTTTTCGCCCCACATAAAAACCCGATAGAACTTCCGGACTCGCGCCAACCTCATAGCTAACAAGCCCCCCATTCTGGTAACGACATGGACCTTGTTATCGCCCGCCCCGAAGGTTTGTATTGCCCTGCCGGGGATTTCTACATTGATCCGTGGCGCCCGGTCGAGCGCTCGGTGATCACCCATGCCCACGGCGATCACGCCCGTAACGGCAATCAGCACTACCTTGCCAGCAGCGCCAGCGAAGGGATTTTGCGTGCGCGTCTGGGTCAGGACATCAACCTGCAAACCCTCGCCTACGGCCAGCGGCTGACCCATCACGGCGTGACCTTGAGTTTCCATCCCGCCGGGCATGTGCTGGGTTCGGCCCAGGTGCGTCTGGAATACGGTGGCGAAGTCTGGGTCGCGTCGGGGGATTACAAGATCGAACCCGACGGCACCTGCGCGCCATTCGAACCGGTGCGCTGCCACACCTTCATCACCGAATCGACTTTCGGCCTGCCGATCTACCGATGGCAACCACAGGCGCAGGTGTTCAACGAGATCAACCAGTGGTGGCAGGCGAACATCGCCGCCGGCAAGGCCAGCGTGTTGTTCTGTTACTCGTTCGGCAAGGCTCAGCGGATTCTGCACGGCATCGACGCCAGCCTCGGCCCGATCCTCAGTCACGGCGCCGTCGAGCCGCTGAACCGGGTCTACCGCGAGGCCGGCGTGTACCTGCCGCCGACGATCTACGCCGGCGACATCAAAAAATCCGACCCGATCATGCGTCAGGCACTGGTGATCGCCCCGCCCTCGGCGGGCGGCAGCACCTGGATGCGCCGGTTCGGTGACTACAGCGACGCCTTCGCCAGCGGCTGGATGCGCTTGCGCGGTACCCGCCGGCGGCGTGGCGTGGACCGTGGTTTCGTGCTGTCCGATCACGCCGACTGGCCCGGCCTGCTCTGGGCCATCGAACAGACCGGCGCCGAACGGGTGATGGTCACCCACGGTTCGATCGGCGTGCTGGTGCGCCATCTGCGTGAACAAGGCCTGGATGCGCAGGGCTTCAACACCGAATACGGCGACGATGAGGAAGAAAACATCGACGCCGAACCTGCCATCGCCGAGGTGCAAGCATGAAAGCCTTCGCCGAGCTGTACGCCGAACTCGACGCCACCACGTCGAGCAACGCCAAACTGGCGGCGATGCAAACCTACTTCGCTCAGGCAGCACCGCAAGACGCGGCATGGGCGGTGTACTTTCTCGCCGGTGGGCGCCCGCGGCAACTGGTGCCGGTGCGCGTCCTGCGCGAACTGGCGGTGGAGGTCTCGGGGCTGCAACCGTGGCTGTTCGAGGAAAGTTATCAATCCGTCGGCGATTTGGCGGAAACGATTTCCCTGGTGCTGCCGGAAAATTCACACATCTCCGAGGCCGGCCTTGCCGAATGGATCGAAGACAAGCTGCTGCCGCTGCGCGGTGAAACCCCGGAGTACCTCGCCCGCCACCTGCCCGCGCTATGGGCGCAACTGGATCGGCCGAGCCTGATGCTGTGCATCAAGCTGATCACCGGCAGTTTCCGCGTCGGCGTGTCGAAACTGCTGGTCACCCGCGCTCTGGCGTCGATGGCCGGCCTCGACAGCAAACGCGTGGCGCAGCGCCTGGTGGGGTACACCGACCTGTCGAACCGGCCGAATGCCGCGAGCTATTTGAAACTGATCGCGCCGGAGTCCGCCGACGAACATGCGCAACGTGGCGGCCAGCCCTACCCGTTTTTCCTCGCGCATGCCTTGTCGCAACCGGTCGAGGAATTTGAAGGGCTGCTGGGGCCGGCGAGCAACTGGCAGGTGGAATGGAAGTGGGATGGCATCCGCGCGCAGGTGGTCAAGCGCGAGGGTCGGCTGTGGGTCTGGTCGCGGGGTGAAGAGCTGGTGACCGAACGCTTCCCCGAATTCGATACCTTGATCCACGCGTTACCCGACGGCACGGTGATCGACGGCGAAATCGTGGTCTGGAAAAGCACCCATCCGAGCACCGCAGACGCCTTCGATCCTCAATCGACCGCACCGCCGGCGGTGCAACCGTTCGCGCAGCTGCAGCAACGCATCGGGCGCAAAACCCTCGACAAGAAAATCCTCGAAGAAGTGCCGGTGGTGGTGCTCGCTTATGACTTGCTGGAGTGGCAGGGCGAAGACTGGCGCAACCGTCCGCAGGCCGAACGACGTGCGCAACTGGAGCAAGTCATCGCGCACGGTAACAACCCGGTGTTACTGGCCTCGCCGATTCTCACCGGCAGCGACTGGTTCGATCTGGCCCGCCAGCGCGAAGCCTCGCGGCGACTGGGGGTCGAGGGCATGATGCTCAAGGCCCGCGACGCCCTGTATGGCGTAGGCCGGACCAAGGACATGGGCGTGTGGTGGAAGTGGAAGGTCGACCCATTCAGCGTCGATGCGGTGTTGATCTATGCCCAGCGCGGACATGGCCGGCGCGCCAGTCTGTACAGCGATTACACCTTCGCCGTGTGGGACGGCCCGCCCGAGTCCAGCCAACGAGCGCTGGTGCCGTTCGCCAAGGCCTATTCGGGGCTGACCGACGAGGAAATGCGCCAGGTCGACAGCATCGTGCGCAAGACCACCGTGGAAAAGTTCGGCCCGGTCAGCAGCGTCAAGCCGAGTCTGGTGTTCGAACTGGGTTTCGAAGGCATCGCCCTGTCGCGACGGCACAAGAGCGGGATCGCCGTGCGTTTTCCAAGGATGCTGCGCTGGCGGCAGGACAAGACGGTGGATGAGGCCGATAGTCTGGCAACGTTGCAGGATTTGCTGGCCTGACCCGGTTTTCCGGGACATTCATCACCTTTGACTGAAGACAGTCCTTGTGGCGAGGGAGCTTGCTCCCGCTCGACTGCGCAGCAGTCGCAAAAAGACGGCCTGTCTGAAAAATCCAGGGGAGTGCTTCGCCCTCCAGCGGGAGCAAGCTCCCTCGCCACAACGGCTCATCCCAGCACCTAAAAATGCGTGCATCGACCCAAGTTGGTGCAGCCTTCAACTGCCGCCCATTCCCGTGCACCAATCCCTCTCCCTCCTCCCTCCCCCCAACCTTTTAAAACACTTGTTCGGGACTCTGGTTCGGAAATTGCTACTTTCTATAGGTCGTACGCGTTCCAGTAACAATAATTCTGCGCCACAAGCGCTCATATTGGTTCTTAGGGATTGAATAATGAAAAAAGCATTGCTGACCCTTTCTGCACTGGCGTTGTGCATGGCTGCCGGCTCCGCGCTGGCCAAGGAATACAAAGAGCTGCGTTTTGGCGTTGATCCTTCCTACGCACCGTTCGAGTCGAAAGCGGCCGACGGCAGCCTGGTGGGCTTCGACATCGACCTGGGCAACGCGATCTGCGCCGAGCTGAAGGTCAAGTGCAAATGGGTTGAAAGCGACTTCGACGGCATGATTCCGGGCCTCAACGCCAACAAATTCGACGGTGTGATCTCGTCGATGACCGTGACCCCGGCCCGTGAAAAGGCGATCGACTTCTCCAGCGAGCTGTTCTCCGGCCCGACTTCCTACGTGTTCAAGAAGGGCTCCGGCCTGAGCGATGACGTCGCTTCCCTCAAGGGCAAGTCCGTCGGTTACGAGCAAGGCACCATCCAGGAAGCCTACGCCAAAGCCGTATTGGAGAAGGCCGGGGTGAAAATCCAGGCTTACGCCAACCAGGATCAGGTCTACGCCGACCTGAAAAACGGCCGTCTCGACGCCTCGATCCAGGACATGCTGCAAGCCGAACTGGGCTTTTTGAAGTCACCGGATGGCGCCAACTACGAAGTCAGCAAGCCGGTCGACAGCGAATTGCTGCCAGCCAAAACCGCTGTCGGTATTAAGAAAGGTAACAAAGAGCTGAAGGCGCTTTTAGATAAAGGTATCAAAGCGTTACACGATGACGGCAAATACGCCGAGATTCAAAAGAAACACTTTGGCGATCTGAATCTGTACAGCGGTAAATAATGCCCTGGCGCCCATCAGTCGATGGGCGCCTTTTCCATCCGCTCAGGTTGCTGATTTATGTTCGAAAACCTCTTACAAAATCTGGGGCTCTCCGCCTTCAGCCTCAAGGGCTTCGGTCCGTTGCTGTTGGAAGGCACCTGGATGACCATCAAATTGTCGGCGTTGTCGCTGCTGGTGGCCGTGTTGCTCGGCCTCTTGGGCGCCAGTGCCAAACTGTCGAAATCCAAACTGCTGCGCCTGCCTGCCCAGCTCTACACCACGCTGATTCGCGGGGTGCCGGATCTGGTGCTGATGCTGCTGATTTTCTACAGCCTGCAAACCTGGTTGACCGCCCTGACCGATGTCATGGAATGGGACTACATCGAAATCGACTCTTTCACCGCCGGGGTGATTACCCTGGGCTTCATCTATGGCGCCTATTTCACCGAAACCTTCCGTGGGGCGATTCTCGCCGTGCCGCGCGGTCAGGTTGAAGCGGCCACCGCTTATGGCCTCAAACGTGGACAGCGCTTTCGCTTCGTGGTGTTCCCGCAAATGATGCGCTTCGCCCTGCCGGGCATCGGCAACAACTGGATGGTGATGCTCAAGGCCACTGCGCTGGTGTCGATCATCGGTCTGGCGGATCTGGTCAAAGCCGCGCAGGACGCCGGTAAAAGCACCTATCAACTGTTCTACTTCCTGGTACTCGCCGCCTTGATCTATCTGCTGATCACCAGTGCTTCGAACGTCATCCTGCGCTGGCTCGAGCGTCGCTACGCCGCCGGTGCCCGGGAGGCCGTACGATGATCGAACTCCTGCAGGAATACTGGAAACCCTTCCTTTATACCGACGGCAACAACATCACCGGCCTGGCGATGACGATGTGGCTGCTCAGCGCCTCGATCTTCATTGGCTTCCTGGTGTCGATTCCGCTGTCGATTGCCCGGGTCTCGTCGCACTTCTATGTGCGCTGGCCGGTGCAGTTCTACACCTATCTGTTCCGGGGCACGCCGCTGTATATCCAGTTGCTGATTTGCTACACCGGGATCTACAGCCTGGCCGCCGTGCGTGCGCAGCCGTTGCTCGACAGTTTCTTTCGCGATGCGATGAACTGCACGATCCTCGCGTTCGCCCTGAACACCTGCGCCTACACCACGGAGATTTTCGCCGGGGCGATCCGCAGCATGAACCATGGCGAAGTCGAAGCGGCCAAGGCCTACGGGCTGACCGGCTGGAAGCTGTACGCCTACGTGATCATGCCGTCGGCGCTGCGCCGGTCGTTGCCGTATTACAGCAACGAAGTGATCCTGATGCTGCACTCGACCACCGTGGCCTTCACCGCGACCATCCCCGACATCCTGAAAGTTGCGCGGGACGCCAACTCGGCGACCTACCTGACCTTCCAGTCGTTCGGCATCGCCGCGCTGATCTACCTGACCATCACCTTCGCGCTGGTCGGCCTGTTCCGCCTCGCCGAACGCCGATGGCTGGCATTCCTCGGGCCGACCCACTAGGAAAACCTGTAATGCGACACCAGATCCATGACCTGTTGGCCCCGGTGCCGGGGACCGCACGACAGATCCACAGCTTCCACTTCGGCCCGGAGCAGGCCCAAGGCAAGATCTACATCCAGTCCTCGCTGCATGCCGACGAAATGCCCGGCATGCTCGTGGCCTGGCACCTCAAGCAGCGACTGGCGGAGCTGGAAGCCGCCGGGCGCCTGCGCAGCCAGATCGTGCTGGTGCCGGTGGCCAATCCGGTCGGCCTCGAACAAGTGCTGATGGACGTGCCGCTGGGCCGCTACGAGCTGGAGAGCGGGCAGAACTTCAATCGCTGGTTCGTCGACCTCAGCGAAGAAATCGGCAACGACATCGAGGGCAAGCTGGGCGACGACCCGCAGCGCAACCTTGAGCTGATCCGCGCCAGCCTGCGCAACGCCCTCGCCCGCCAGACCGCCGCCACGCAACTGCAATCCCAGCGCCTGACCCTGCAACGGCTGGCGTGCGATGCCGACATGGTGCTGGACCTGCATTGCGATTTCGAATCCGTGGTTCACCTGTACACCACGCCCGAAGCGTGGCCGCAGGTCGAGCCGCTGGCGCGTTACATCGAAGCCCAGGCCAGCCTGCTGGCCACCGATTCCGGCGGCCAGTCGTTCGACGAATGCTTCACCTTGTTGTGGTGGCAACTGCAGGAACGCTTTGGCGAACACTTCGAGATTCCGCTGGGCAGTTTTTCGGTGACCGTGGAATTGCGCGGCCAGGGTGACGTCAATCACCCAATGGCCAGTCGTGACTGCCAGGCCTTGATCGATTACCTGATCCAGTTCGACGCGATCGTCGGCGAGACCAAGCCCCAGCCGCCCTTGCCCTTCCCCGCCACGCCGTTGGCCGGCGTCGAACCGGTGACCACGCCGGTGGGCGGCTTGCTGGTTTACACCGCCACCGCCGGGCAATACCTGCAAGCCGGGCAACAGATTGCCGAAATCATCGACCCGATCCACGACCGGGTCACCCCCATTCATTGCACTGCCGCCGGCCTGCTGTACGCCCGCTCGCTGCGGCGCATGGCCACTGCCGGCATGGTGATCGCCCACGTGGCGGGCGCCGAAGCCTATCGCAGCGGCTACCTACTTTCGCCTTGAGGATGTCTGTCCCATGTACAAATTGACTGTTGAAGGTCTGCACAAAAGCTATGGCGACCATCAGGTACTCAAAGGCGTTTCGCTCAAGGCCAAAACCGGCGACGTGATCAGCCTGATCGGCGCCAGCGGCTCGGGTAAAAGCACCTTTTTGCGCTGCATCAACTTCCTCGAACAACCCAACGACGGCGCCATGAGCCTCGATGGCCAGGCGATCCGCATGGTCACCGACCGCCACGGCATGCACGTCGCCGACCCGAATGAACTGCAACGCCTGCGCACGCGACTGGCCATGGTGTTCCAGCATTTCAACCTGTGGAGCCACATGACCGTGCTGGAAAACATCACCATGGCCCCGCGCCGGGTGCTGGGTTGCAGCAAGCAGGAAGCCGAAGACCGCGCCCGCCGTTATCTGGATAAAGTGGGCCTGCCGGCGCGGGTTGCCGATCAGTACCCGGCGTTTCTCTCCGGCGGCCAGCAACAGCGGGTGGCGATTGCCCGGGCGCTGGCGATGGAGCCGGAAGTGATGCTGTTCGACGAACCGACCTCGGCACTCGACCCGGAGCTGGTGGGTGAGGTGTTGCGGGTGATTCAGGGTCTGGCTGAAGAAGGTCGGACGATGATCATGGTGACCCATGAAATGAGCTTCGCCCGCAAGGTCTCCAGCCAGGTGCTGTTTCTGCATCAAGGGCTGGTGGAAGAAGAAGGCGCGCCAGAAGATGTGCTGGGCAACCCGAAGAGCGAACGGCTGAAGCAGTTCCTCAGCGGTAACCTCAAGTAACCCCGGATCCCCTGTGTAGGAGCTGCCGCAGGCTGCGATCTTTTGATGTTGCCTTTCAAGATCAAAAGATCGCAGCCTGCGGCAGCTCCTACAAGGGGATTGCGGCGTGATTAAACCTTTCGCCAGTCGGCGCGGTCACTGAAGGAACACTTTCAGAGCGCACGCCGCCGGTATGCCGACCTCCACCGACTTCGCAAAACTCTGGTTCAGCGCACGCAACTGGAAGCCGTTCGCCTTTCAAAAGCAGGTGTGGGCCGCCGTCAAACAAGGTCAGTCGGGGTTGCTCCATGCCAGCACCGGCGCCGGTAAAACCTATGCGGTGTGGTTCGCCGCGCTCAACCGCTTCGCCCGCATCAAACCCAGCGTTGCAGACAGCAAAAAACGCAAAGCGCCAGCCGAACCGTTGACCGTGCTGTGGATCACGCCGATGCGCGCCCTCGCCGCTGACACCGCGCGCGCCCTGCAAGCGCCGGTCAGCGATTTGCAGATTCCGTGGAGCATCGGTCTGCGCACCGGCGACACCAGCAGCGCCGAACGCGCGCGTCAGGGTCGGCGTCTGCCGACCACATTGATCACCACTCCGGAAAGCCTGACCCTGCTGCTTGCCCGAGCCGACGCCAGGACTGCGTTGTCGAGCCTGCGGATGATCGTTGTCGATGAATGGCACGAACTGCTCGGCAACAAACGCGGCGTACAGCTGCAACTGGCCCTCGCCCGTCTGCGCCATTGGCAACCCGAGCTGATCGTCTGGGGCGTGTCCGCCACCCTCGGCAATCAAGCCCACGCCGAACAGGTGCTGATCCCACAGGGCGGCGGGATCAGCGTGCAGGGCCAGAGTGAAAAATCACTCAAGGTCGACACCTTGATCCCACCGGCCATCGAGCGTTTTCCATGGGCCGGGCACATCGGTCTGAAGATGCTGCCGCAGGTTGTTGCCGAACTGGACGCCTGCGCCAGCAGCCTGGTGTTCACCAACACCCGCGCGCAGTCGGAAATCTGGTATCAGGCATTGCTCGAAGCGCGGCCGGACTGGGCCGGGCTGATCGCGTTGCACCACAGCTCACTGTCCCGCGAGACCCGCGACTGGGTCGAGCAAGCGTTGAAGGACGGCAAGCTGAAAGCCGTGGTCTGTACGTCGAGCCTGGATCTGGGCGTGGACTTTTTACCGGTGGAACGGGTCCTGCAGATCGGCTCGGCCAAAGGCGTAGCGCGGCTGATGCAACGCGCCGGGCGCTCCGGTCACGCGCCGGGGCGCACCTCGCGAGTGACGCTGGTGCCGACCCACAGCCTGGAACTGATCGAAGCCGCTGCCGCAGGCGACGCCGTGGCGCAACGACTCATCGAACCGCGTCTGTCGCCGCACAAACCGCTCGATGTGCTAGTGCAGCACCTGGTCAGCATGGCGCTGGGCGGTGGCTTTATTCCCGAAGAGCTGTACGAAGAAGTGCGTGGTGCCTGGGCTTATCGTGATCTGACACTGGCAGACTGGGCCTGGGCGCTGGCGTTCGTACGTCACGGCGGGCTGTCGCTGACAGCCTATCCGGATTACCGCCGGGTCGAACCGGACGAACACGGTGTCTGGCGGGTACCCGATGCACGATTGGCACGCCGTCATCGCATGAGCATCGGCACCATCGTCAGCGACGCGAGCATCAATCTGAAATTCTGGAGCAAGGGTGGCGGCGGCAAGCAGCTGGGCAGTGTCGAGGAAGGCTTTATCGCGCGGCTGAAACCGGGCGACGGCTTTCTGTTCGCCGGGCGTTTGCTGGAACTGGTGCGGGTGGAAAACATGACCGCTTACGTGAAACGCAGCACCGCGAAAAAAGCCGCCGTACCGCGCTGGAATGGTGGCCGCATGCCGCTTTCCAACGAACTGGCCGCCGCCGTGGTCAGCCGCTTCACGGCGGCAGCGCGCGGGGAGTTCGTCGGCCCGGAAATGCAGGCGCTGCAACCGTTGCTGCAAACCCAGGCGCGCTGGTCGGGTCTTCCCACGTCTGACAGTCTGTTGGCGGAGGTACTGAAATCCCGCGAGGGCTGGCACCTTTTCCTCTACCCGTTTGCGGGGCGCCAGGTGCATCTGGGGCTCGCCAGCCTGCTGGCGTGGCGCATCAGTCAGCGTCAGCCGCTGACGTTCTCGATTGCGGTCAATGATTACGGGCTGGAGTTGCTTAGCGCCACGCCGGTCGATTGGTCCGGACAATTCGATGCGGCGCTGCTCAGCCCCGAGAATCTGTTGCGCGACGTGCTGGCGAGCCTCAATGCCGGGGAGTTGGCGTTGCGGCGCTTTCGCGAAATCGCGCGGATCGCCGGGCTGGTGTTCGCCGGTTATCCCGGCGCGCCGAAAAGTACCCGCCAGGTGCAGGCCTCCAGCGGATTATTCTTCGAAGTGTTCAAGCAGTACGACGCCGACAACCTGCTGCTGGCCCAGGCCGGGGAAGAAGTTCTGCGCGAAGAACTGGATATTCGTCGTCTGGAACAGACATTGGAGCGGATCAACCGGATGAAACTGGACATGCATCTGATCAAACGTCCTACACCACTGGGCTTTCCGTTGCTGGTGGAGCGCATGCGCGAAAGCATGAGTTCGGAAAAACTCGCCGACCGCATCCGGCGCATGGTCGGCGATCTGGAGAAATCCGCCGACAAGGGTCAAGCCTCATGAGTGCAGCGTATCCAGTGCGCCTGGCTGGTGAGGAGCTCTGGCTGCTGCCGGAAAAGGCCCTGTACTGGCCGGCGCAGCAAGCACTGCTGATCGCCGATGTGCATTTCGGCAAAGCCGCGGCCTATCGCAGCCTCGGCCAGCCGGTGCCACAAGGCACGACGACGGCGAATATCGAAGTGCTCGACCGCTTGCTGGCGAGACTGCCCTGTCGGCAGCTGATTTTCCTCGGCGACTTTCTGCACGGACCCGGCTCGCATGCGGCGGGTACGCTGAATGCCTTGGCCGAATGGCGCGCACGTCATGCCGATCTGCCGATGACGCTGATTCGCGGCAACCACGACAAACGTGCCGGGGATCCACCGACGGCGCTGAATATCCGCGTGGTTCCGGAACCGATGCTGCTCGGGCCGTTTGCCCTGCAACACGAACCGGATCCACATCCCGAGCGGCATGTGCTGGCAGGGCACGTGCATCCGGTCTATCGGCTCAACGGCAAGGGGCGGCAGCGCTTGCGGCTGGCGTGTTTCCGAATGGGTGAGCGATTGAGCCTGCTGCCGGCCTTTGGTGCCTTTACCGGTGGTTATCAGGTCGAGAAAGACGCTCAGTGCAGGATTTTCGTCATCGGCGACAACGAAATATGGCCCGTCAGTTGAGGTCTTGGGCAAACCTCAGCTGACTGGCCATTCATGGAGTAGCGACTCAGGCCACTGGCGCGGGTGGTGGCTCGTCCGGCAGCGTCGGCTCGCCGGGTTCGGTCGGTTGTTCGTTAGGGGTGTCGGGATCAGGCTGACCGGGAATGCCGCCTGCCATATGGAAAGCCGGGTGTGCCAACAATGACCAGGCCAAAACGCCAACCTGATTGGGCTCAAGCCTTGCCAGTTGGGCGGTGATATGCGGATCGATCTTCATGCAACCTCCTCGGCGAAGGCCCGCTTTGCCAGAAGCAAAAACGGGCAGTACACCCCATAGAGTGTCTGCCCGCCAAAGAATTCCCGCGAACTGCCGGATGGATCAGGTACGCGGCAGGGTGACGCCACGCTGGCCCTGATATTTGCCGCCGCGATCCTTGTACGAAACTTCGCATTGCTCGTCGGATTCGAGGAACAGCATCTGCGCCACGCCTTCGTTGGCGTAGATTTTCGCCGGCAGGTTGGTGGTGTTGGAGAATTCCAGGGTCACGTGGCCTTCCCACTCAGGCTCGAGCGGGGTGACGTTGACGATGATGCCGCAGCGCGCGTAGGTGCTTTTACCCAGGCAGATGGTCAATACATTGCGCGGAATGCGGAAGTATTCGACGGTGCTGGCCAGGGCGAAGGAGTTCGGCGGGATGATGCAGACGTCGCTGTGGATGTCGACAAAGCTGCCGGCATCGAAGTTCTTCGGATCGACGATCGCCGAATTGATGTTGGTGAACACCTTGAAATGGTTGGTGCAGCGCACATCGTAGCCGTAGCTCGACACACCGTAGGAAATCACACGGCTGTCATCGCTGCCGCGCACCTGGCGCTCGACGAAAGGCTCGATCATGCCGTGTTCCTGCGCCATGCGGCGAATCCACTTGTCCGATTTGATGCTCATGGCGGGTGTCCTGAATAGCGAGGTGGAAAAAATCTGTCCGGCATCTTACCGGGCGCGCCGCCGGGTTCAAAGTCCGCGCTGCAATTCTCGCCGAACACCCTGGAAATACAGGCTCTGGCGACGAACCGTCACACCGTCGATCCCTAAAACAGAGAAACCTTCGCAAGAAACATTGGCACGTTCCGGAAAAAGGGTTAAGGTGGCGCCACTGTGTTGCTTGTGTCACTGAGAATCTCTACACGATATGTTGAATTTCGATCCAACCATCTACAAGAATTTTTCCTGCTCTTTGCACTCAGTCTCGGCCAGGGTTCTTCCTGAGTCGCAGTTATCTTTGTTCAAGGAGTTACACCATGTCTAATCGCCAAACCGGTACCGTTAAGTGGTTCAACGATGAAAAAGGCTTCGGCTTCATCACTCCACAATCCGGTGACGACCTGTTCGTTCACTTCAAAGCTATCCAATCCGACGGCTTCAAAAGCCTGAAAGAAGGCCAACAGGTTTCTTTCATCGCTACCCGCGGTCAGAAAGGCATGCAAGCTGAAGAAGTACAAGTTATCTAACTTGTAGCTTCTTTAGAAAAGAGCCCCGCCCTCAAAAGCGGGGCTTTTTTGTGGGCGCGTGTTTTTCCATGCGCAAAAAAAGATCGCAGCCCGCGCAGCCCTCCTGTAGGAGCTGCCGCAGGCTGCGATCTTTTGCTTCTGCTTTACCAGGCCACGCCAAACCCTGCGGTATAGCGGGTCTTGTTCAAATCCGCATCCTTGGTGCCGCTGATGATGTCGCGCTCAGCCTTGAGGTTGAGCGAGGCCCAGTCGGTGACCTTGTAGCGCAGGCCCATCTCGGCATCCAGCGCATAGTTGGCTACGTCAGACAGCGGCTTGCCCAGTTCGCCATTGGTGAAAAACTCGACTTTCTTGCCGATCAGGTAGCGGTTGTAATCCCACTTCATGGCGACCGAGTAGAAGTTGTCCTTGCCGCCATCGCTGTACTCGTAATCGGTGCGGTTGAGCAGCGAACCGAGCGAGAACGCGCCCAGCTCGTCGTCCCAGAACTGGTAACCCGGACCGGTACCGACCACACGCTGACGCGACAGTTCTTCAACGTAGTCACGCTTGTAGTTCAGGCGACCCTGCCAGAACCACTTGTCAGTCAGGAAGCGGTCGAGTGCGTATTCGGCGCGCCAGTTATTGGTGGTGACCTGCTCGTCCTGCACTTCGCGGTTGTATTCGCCCTCGGCGGTGTGCCGCCAGCGGCCATGACGCGCGGTGGTCTTGAAGTCGATGTCGTAATCGTCGGTGTCCTTTTCCGCCCGCTGATAATCCATCGCCAGACCTATATTGCCTTTCCACACCAGATCCTCGACCACCGGTTTCGGCTTGAGAATCTGCTGGATGCTCGCCAGCTCGACGGTTTTCGGCGCTTCGCCGTTGGCCAGGGTGACCTTGCCATCATCGGCGGCGGTCAGCGACTTGGCTTTTTCACCGTTGTAGGCGTCCTGTTTGACCAGCAGCTCCTGATCGCTTTGCAGGGTCTTGACCTCTTTCCAGTCGATGCTGACCGCACCCGCATACTGGGTCTGGATCAGCAATTTGCCGCCATCGAAAACGGAAATCTTGCCGCTCAACTTGTCACCGTTCTTCAACCAGACGGTATCGGCAAGCAGCGGCGTGGAGGCACTGAAAACAGCAAGGCACAACAAGGTTCTGGACAACATAAGCGGATCGAGGGCTCAAGTTTGCGAAAAAGGTCGGCATTATCCGTAGGAATAAGGCCGTGACAAGGACTGACCGGGCGATTTCCATTGAGTTCATTTCTCATCTGGCCAACGAGCGATTACGCTTGAGCCCATCGATACGACTATTGTTCAGGAACCGCGCAGGTGAAAGAGCCGAATCATCCCGAGGAAAGCGAAGCGCAAATCCGACGCACGGCGCTTTATTCCACCCTTGCCCAAGTGCCTGAGGGCAAGGTGGTCAGCTACGGTCAACTGGCGGAACTCGCAGGGTTGGGGCGCGCCGCCCGCTGGGTCGGCCGGACCCTGAGCCAATTACCCGGCGATACCAGACTGCCGTGGCACCGGGTACTGGGTGCCGGCGGTCGGATCAGTCTGCCGCCGGGCAGCCCCTCGGGGGACGAACAACGGGCACGATTGCGTGCTGAAGGCGTCACCGTCCTGAACAATCGTGTGGATATTCAGCGCCATGGCTGGCGTCCGGTAGAGCACAGCGGTTAGAGTGCGCGCTTTGTTTTCGCAATCTTGAGGCAGACTTCAGCCCATGCCCCGTAAAACCTGGCGCGCCGCGCTCGCCGCCTATGCCAGTCCCTCGACGCTCGTGCTGTTGTTGCTCGGTTTTGCTGCCGGCCTGCCGTACATGCTGGTGTTTTCGACGCTTTCCGTCTGGCTGCGTGAGGCCGGCGTTGCCCGTGAAACCATCGGCTACGCCAGCCTGATCGGTCTGGCGTACGCCTTCAAATGGGTCTGGTCACCGCTGCTCGACCAATGGCGCCTGCCTTTATTGGGCAAGCTTGGCCGCCGCCGTTCGTGGCTGGTGCTCTCGCAGACTCTGGTGATTCTGGGCCTGATCGGCATGGGCTTCTGTGATCCGCAAAAACACCTGTCCTGGCTGATCGCCATCGCCGTTATCGTCGCCTTCGCCTCCGCCACCCAAGACATCGCGGTCGACGCCTATCGTCTGGAAATTGCCGACGACAGTCGCCAGGCCGCGCTGGCCGCCAGTTACATGTCCGGCTATCGCGTCGCCGCCCTGCTGGCCACGGCGGGCGCACTGTTCTTCGCCGAAGGCTTCGGCTCCACCGGCTTCAACTATCAACACTCGGCCTGGACCGGCACCTACGCCCTGTTCGGCGTGTTGATGGTCCCTGCCCTGCTGACTTCGCTGCTGATGCGCGAGCCGCCAGTGCCACTGCGCACACAATTGCAGGCCGGCCGCTACAGCTTCGCGCATCAACTGGCCTCGGTATTCGTGCTGATCGTGTTGCTGGTGTCGGTTCCGGCGATGTTCACCCAGCTCTACAACACCGATTTCGCCGGCGTGCTGTTCGGCAATATGAGCCCGCTCGACCTGTTGCTCGAAGACCGCGCCTTCCTGCGCGCGATCCTTTACACCCTGCTCACCGGCCTGTGCCTGTCGACCATGGGCCGTCGCGGCCTGGCGCCGGTGCTGACTCCGGTCAACGACTTCATCCTGCGCTACCGCTGGCAGGCGTTGCTGTTGCTCGGACTGATCGCCACCTACCGCATGTCCGACACGGTAATGGGCGTAATGGCCAACGTGTTCTACATCGACCAGGGCTTCACCAAGGATCAGATTGCCAGCGTCAGCAAGATCTTTGGCCTGATCATGACCCTGGTCGGCGCCGGCATGGGTGGTCTGCTGATCGTGCGCTTCGGTATCCTGCCGATCCTGTTCATCGGTGGCGCGGCTTCGGCGGCAACCAATCTGCTGTTCGTGATGCTCGCCGACATGGGGCCGAACCTGAAGATGCTGGTGGTCACCATTTCGCTCGACAACTTCAGTTCAGGGCTTGCGACCTCGGCGTTCGTCGCCTACCTGTCGAGCCTGACCAACCTCAAGTTTTCGGCCACCCAGTACGCCCTGCTCAGTTCGATCATGCTGTTGCTGCCGCGGCTGATGGGCGGCTATTCCGGGGTAATGGTCGAGAAGTTCGGTTACCACAGCTTCTTCATGATCACCGCACTGCTCGGCGTGCCGACCCTCCTGTTGATCGCCCTGCACTGGTTCCAGGAAAATCGCCGTGCGGGCCCGACGCCGACACCCGAGCCTGCACCAACCTCCGTCGTCGAGGAGTCGTAGGACATTTCAGCAACGGCGGGAGGATTCCCGCCGTTGCGCCTCACCGCCGAGCGCAATCCTGTACGTCGGCAAATCTCGCCGGTACACTGCTCCGTCATTTCCAGTCATAGCAACCGACAACGGCCAACCATGCGCACCAGTCAATTTTTGCTCGCCACACAGAAAGAAACGCCTTCCGATGCGGTCGTCGTCAGCCACCAGCTGATGCTGCGCGCCGGCATGATTCGCAAACTCGCCTCGGGCCTGTACACCTGGCTGCCGATGGGCTTGCGGGTAATGCGCAAGGTTGAAGCCATCGTTCGCGAAGAAATGAACGCTGCCGGTTCTCTTGAAGTGTTGATGCCGAGCACCCAACCGGCCGAGCTGTGGCAGGAATCGGGGCGCTGGGAAGAATACGGCCCTGAGCTGCTGCGCATCAAAGACCGCCACGGTCGCGACTTCTGCGCGGGCCCGACCCACGAAGAAGTGATCACCGATCTGATGCGCAACGAGTTGAGCAGCTACAAACAGCTGCCGATCAACCTGTACCAGATCCAGACCAAATTCCGTGACGAAATCCGCCCACGCTTCGGTTTGATGCGCGGCCGCGAATTCATCATGAAGGACGCCTACTCGTTCCACGCCGATCAGGCTTCGCTGCAGGTCACCTACGACCGCATGCATCAGGCGTACTGCAACGTGTTCACCCGTCTGGGCCTGAAATTCCGTCCGGTTGAAGCCGACAACGGCTCGATCGGTGGCGCCGGCTCCCACGAGTTCCACGTACTGGCCGAGTCCGGCGAAGACGACATCGTCTTCAGCAACGGCTCCGACTACGCGGCGAACATCGAGAAAGCCGAAGCCGTGCCACGCGAAACCTCGCGTCCAGCGCCGGCCGAAGAGCTGCGCCTGGTCGACACTCCAGACACCAAGACCATTGCCGCGCTGGTGGAAAAATTCAATCTGCCGATTGAAAAGACCATCAAGACCCTGATCGTCCATGCCGAAGAGCCAGGCAAGCTGATTGCCCTGATCATCCGTGGCGACCACGAGCTGAACGAAATCAAGGCTGCCAACCAGCCAGGCGTGGCCAGCCCGCTGGTCATGGCTTCCGATGCCGAGCTGCGTGACGCCATTGGCGCCGGCGCCGGTTCGCTCGGCCCGCTGAACCTGCCGCTGCCGATCATCATCGACCGTTCGGTCGAACTGATGAGCGACTTCGGCATCGGTGCGAACATCGACGACAAGCACTACTTCGGCGTGAACTGGGAGCGCGATCTGCCGGTTCCAACCGTTGCCGACCTGCGAAACGTCGTGGCCGGTGACCCAAGCCCGGACGGCAAAGGCACCCTGGAAATCAAGCGCGGCATCGAAGTCGGGCACATCTTCCAGCTGGGCAACAAGTACAGCAAGGCGATGAAGTGCGAAGTGCTGGGCGAGAACGGCAAACCGGTCACCCTGGAAATGGGTTGCTACGGAATCGGCGTATCCCGCGTGGTCGCTGCCGCCATCGAGCAGAACAACGACGAGAAAGGCATCATCTGGAGCGACACCCTGGCGCCGTTCCAGATCGCTCTGGTACCGCTGCGTTATGAAACCGAGCAGGTGCGCGAAGCCACTGACAAGCTGTACGCAGAACTGACTGCGGCCGGTTTCGAAGTGTTGCTGGACGATCGCGACAAGAAAACCAGCCCGGGCATCAAGTTCGCGGACATGGAGCTGATCGGTATTCCTCACCGGATCGTGGTCAGCGACCGCGGCCTCGCCGAAGGCAACCTGGAATACAAGAGCCGCACCGAAGCCGAAGCGCAAGCGCTGCCGGTCGCCGACGTGGTGTCCTTCCTTCAGGCCCGTATCCGCCGCTGAATCCAGATAGAGACCTCATGTTCAAGCGAAACACCTTGGGCCTCGGTGGTGCCGCCTTGTGCGGCGCCCTGCTGGTCAGCGGCTGTGCCAATCAGATGTCACAGCGCAGCGAGCACGAAGAGCGGGTCGAGCGCAAATTGCTCGATCACAGCCTGCAGATCGATGTCGGTGAGCCTAAGGTGCTCGAACTGCCGCAGCGTCGCGTGAAAATCAACGAACAGAAGACCTTCGAAGTCACCGAGTTCGAAGTCACCCGTCGTTACGATCGCTACACGCCTTATCAGCCCTGGCGCGAAATCTACGAGATCCCGCTGGGCGCGGTGGCCGTGGTCGCCGGCATCGGCGCCAATGTGGTCAACGTATTCGCCCTGGGCAACCTGCCGGACAGCGTGACCAAGGACTGGTTGAACTACGGCATTGCCGGGGTCAACCCGTTTATGAACGTGCAGTCCCACGGCCGTGCGCAACAGAACCTGGCCGGTATCGATGAAGTCCAGCGCGACAAGCGCACGGAGTATTCGAGCCTGCCGTGGAGCGAGCGTCCGGTGCAGGTCAAGGCCGGCAAGCAGACCTTCGACATGACCACCGACCGCAATGGCGTGCTGCGCCTGAACCTGCTGGACAGTCCATTCGCCGAAAATGACCTGAATCATATCGGCAAACTGCAGATCAGCGTCGAAGACGGCAAGGATGATGTGCACAGCGATTCATCCCTGGCGATCAGCAGCCATTTGCGCAGCAAGTTGCTCGAAGCGCACGGGTTGATTTACGACGATCTGGAAGACGACGAAGTGAGCCAGTGGGTCCACCGGGTCAAGCGTCTGTCGGAACTGGGTCTGGAAGAAGAAGCCAGCGAGCTGGAGCAAAGCCTGATCGAACTGACGCGTAACGATCCTGAGTTGCAGACTGAGTTTCTCAAGTCGCTGACCAAGGATGCCGGACGTCTGGTCGCTGATCCAGGACCGAATTAACAGCAAAAGCTTCGCGAGCAGGCTCGCTCCCACAGTGAAATGCAATCTAACGTGGGAGCGAGCCTGCTCGCGAAGAGGTCCTGACAGACACCGCACATCTACCGCTCAAACAACTCCATCTGCTCGAACCCGCCGCGCAAATCCTCAAGTCTCACCCCCACACCCAACAACCGCACCGGTTTCCCGCCCCGGTTGAACGCCTGCGTCAGCATCAACTGATAACTGCCCAGATCGCGCCCTGCCCCGGCCTGCTCCAGTGTGGTCTGGGTAAAGTCATGGAACTTCACTTTGACGAACGGCTTGCCCGGGCGATAACTGCTGTCGATCCGCTCCATGCGGGTTTTCAAGGTTTCCAGCAGCTCCGGCAACTTGTCGAGGCAACTGCGCAGATCCGGCAGATCGACGTCGTAGGTATTTTCCACGCTGATTGACTGACGGCGGCTGTCGTTGTGCACCAACCGATCATCGATCCCACGAGCCAGACTCCACAGTCGCTCACCGAAACTGCCGAATTCGCGCACCAGCGCCAACTTGTCCCACTCGCGCAGTTGCAGGCAATCGACGATGCCGAGCTTGCCCAGTTTGTCGGCAGTGACCTTGCCGACGCCGTGCAACTTGCTCACCGGCAAGCCACTGACGAAATCCTCGACCTGATCCGGGGTAATCACGAACAACCCGTTGGGCTTCTTCCAGTCACTGGCGATTTTCGCCAGAAACTTGTTCGGGGCCACGCCCGCAGACACGGTGATGTGCAACTGATTGGAGACCCGGCGGCGGATATCCTGAGCGATGCGCGTGGCGCTGCCGCCAAAATGCGCACTGTCGGAAACGTCAAGATAGGCCTCATCAAGCGACAGTGGCTCGATCAGATCGGTGTAATCGCGAAAGATCGTATGGATTTCCTTTGAGGCTTCGCGATAGGCCTCCATGCGCGGCTTGACGATGGTCAGGTCGGGGCACAGCTTCAAGGCATGCCCGGACGACATTGCCGAACGTACGCCATACGCCCGCGCTTCATAGTTGCAGGTGGCAATCACCCCACGCCGATCCGCCGATCCCCCCACCGCCAGGGGCTTGCCGGCCAGGTTCGGGTCGTCGCGCATCTCGATGGCGGCGTAGAAACAGTCACAGTCGACGTGGATGATTTTTCGCTGGGTCATGACAGAAAAGGAAACATGGCGAGCCGGAAACGCAGTATCTCACTCGCACCTGTATATAGCACCAGTAGTCTGAATGTTCTTTTCAGGTTGTAGGAAAACCACGATGAATTTATTTTCTCAATCGAGAATCACCGACCGATAGAGCTGAAAGCCTTGCCCCACCTGCCCTGCGCGCCCTTCGCCTGCACTGCAAAAAGCGCTAACCGATTGAACAGGAACAGATTTATCCAGATTCAAGGTTGACACCCCGGCGATCCTCTGTAGAATGCCGACACACAGACGCGGGATGGAGCAGTCTGGTAGCTCGTCGGGCTCATAACCCGAAGGTCGTCGGTTCAAATCCGGCTCCCGCAACCAAACATCAAAAAAGGCTACTCGAAAGAGTGGCCTTTTTTGTGCCTGTCTGTTTTTCAGACCGACCTCCGCATCACGCACATCCTGGCGAACAGGAATTCGTTGCATTTCCGAAACTTACCGGGCCGCTGCGACCGTTTGACGCAAATTCACACTTATTTGACCCTTTACGGGATTAGCGGTTGACACCTCGCCGTTCGCCTGTAGAATGCCGCCACACAGACGCGGGATGGAGCAGTCTGGTAGCTCGTCGGGCTCATAACCCGAAGGTCGTCGGTTCAAATCCGGCTCCCGCAACCAAACATCAAAAAAGGCTGCTCGAAAGAGTGGCCTTTTTTGTATCTGTGGAAAAAGTCCTTTCGCAACAATGATCTGTCACGCTGCAGTGAAACGCTCAGGATCATCAGACCCGCCCAGTTGCGACTATGCTTGAGTCGCAGGCAAGACGTCTGCAATCCATGACCCGCCCTCGCCGATCCCGGATGAGAGGCGTAGTATTTTGTGATTATTTTTTTCTACAGGGATTGGTAACTTGGCTGGATACCTCCATCCTGTCGCGCACAATCCAAGAGGTGATTGATGCGCGCCAACTCGTCTGATTCACAAGACACCGTCACAGCAGAACATCCGATCAAACCCGAGCGCCTGCGCTTGCTGGATCGGTTGAGCAAATATCGCCAGCCGATCGGTCTGGCGGTCACGTTGCTGCTGTTTGCCATTGCGCTGATTGCCTGTCGCCACCTGCTGAGCGAGCTCGATCTCTACGCATTGCACGACTCGATCCTGGCTGTGCCAAAACCGGCCCTGCTCGGCGCAGTGGCTGCGACGGTGGTCGGCTTCATCATATTGCTGGGCTACGAATGGTCGGCCAGCCGCTATGCCGGCGTGACACTGCCGCCGCGCACTCTGGCGCTGGGCGGCTTCACCGCTTTTGCGATTGGCAACGCCATCGGCCTGTCGCTGCTGTCCGGCGGCTCGGTGCGCTACCGTTTATATGCACGCCATGGGCTGGGCGCCTCCGAAGTCGCGCACATGACCCTGTTCGCCAGCCTGTCGCTGGGTTGCGCCCTGCCACCGCTGGCGGCTCTCGCGACCCTGAGCGACCTGCCCGCCGCCTCCGCCGCACTGGGCCTGTCGGAAGGCTTGCTCGGCACGATTGCCATGGTGGTGCTCGGTCTGGGCGCGATTCTGGCGATCGGCATCTATCGCCGCCGTCTGCCGGAGCAACCGTACCGCGACAACCTGCTGGTCAGGGCCGGTCGCCGGACGCTGCGCCTGCCCGGCCGACGCCTGACCTTCCTGCAACTGATCATCACCGCCCTCGACGTCGCCGCAGCGGCCACCGTGCTTTATCTGCTGCTGCCGGAAGCCCCGCCGTTCGGCGCCTTCCTGCTGGTGTACCTGCTGGCCCTGGCCGCCGGCGTCCTCAGCCATGTGCCGGGCGGGGTCGGGGTCTTCGAAGCGATCCTGCTGGCCGCTTTCGCTGACACCCTCGGAGCCGCGCCACTCGCCGCCGCCTTGCTGCTCTATCGTCTGATCTACGTCGTGCTGCCGCTGCTGGTGGCCTGCCTGTTTTTGCTGATCAACGAAGGCCAGCGCCTGTTCCAGACCCAGACCATGCGCGCCGCATCCGGTCTGGCCGCGCCGATTCTGGCGGTGCTGGTGTTCCTGTCCGGCGTGGTACTGCTGTTTTCCGGCGCAACCCCGGAGATCGACACGCGTCTGGAACACATCGGTTTTCTGATCCCGCATCGCCTGGTCGACGCCTCGCATTTCGGCGCCAGCCTGATCGGTGTGCTGTGTCTGATGCTGGCGCAGGGCCTGCGCCGTCGCCTGTCAGCCGCGTGGATGCTGACCACCATTCTGTTGCTGGTCGGCGCCCTGCTCTCGCTGCTCAAAGGCTTCGACTGGGAAGAAGCCACGTTGATGACACTCACCGCTGCGCTGCTGGGGGTGTTTCGCCGTTCGTTCTATCGCCCGAGCCGCCTGACCGAACTGCCGTTCTCGCCGCTGTATCTGGTGGCCAGCCTTTGCGTGTTGGGCGCCTCGACCTGGTTGCTGCTGTTCGCCTATCAGGACGTGCCTTACAGCCATCAACTGTGGTGGCAGTTCACCCTCGACGCAGATGCCCCGCGCGGCTTGCGTTCGTTGCTCGGCGCCGCCGTGTTGTTGCTGGTAATCGCGCTGACCTGGCTGCTGCGTACCGCGCGCCCGGTGATCCACCTGCCGACTCCGGACGAACTGGATCGCGCCGCAAAAATCCTGATGGCTTCGTCGCAACCCGATGGTGGCCTCGCGCTGACCGGTGACAAGGCGTTGCTGTTTCACCAGAACGACGAAGCCTTCCTGATGTACGCCCGCCGTGGCCGTAGCCTGGTGGCACTGTACGACCCGATCGGCCCCGGCCAGCAACGCGCCGAGATGATCTGGCAGTTCCGCGACCTGTGCGACATCCATCACGCCCGTCCAGTGTTCTATCAGGTACGTGCGGAAAACCTGCCGTACTACATGGACATCGGCCTGACCGCGATCAAGCTCGGCGAAGAAGCCCGGGTCGATCTGCAGCGCTTTGACCTGGAAGCCAAGGGCAAAGAGATGAAGGACCTGCGCTACACCTGGAACCGTGGTACCCGCGATGGTCTGTCGCTGGAAATCCATGAGCCGGGCCAGGCGCCGATGGACGAGTTGAAAGTGATTTCCGATGCGTGGCTGACCGGCAAGAACGTGCGCGAGAAAGGTTTCTCCCTCGGGCGATTCAGCGACGATTACCTGAAGCATTTCCACATTGCGGTGATTCGCTTCGAAGGTCGCCCGGTGGCGTTCGCCAACCTGCTCGAGACTTTCAGCCATGACCTGGCCAGTCTCGACCTGATGCGCTCGCACCCGGACGCCCCCAAGCTGACCATGGAATTCCTGATGGTCGGTTTGATTCAACACTATAAGAGTCACGGATACGCGCGCTTCAGCCTGGGCATGGTGCCGTTGTCGGGGTTGCAACCCCGACGTGGTGCACCGCTGACCCAGCGCCTGGGCTCGATGGTCTTCCGCCGTGGTGAGCAGCTGTACAACTTCCAAGGCTTGCGCCGCTTCAAAGACAAGTTCCAGCCTGACTGGGAACCCCGTTATATGGCAGTGCCCGCCGGACTCGATCCGCTGGTGGCGCTGGCCGATACTGCTGCCCTGATCGCGGGCGGCTTGACTGGATTGGTGAAACGCTGATGATTCAACGCTCCCTGAAGTACATCCTGGCCGCACTGATCGTGCTGGCCGTGATTGCCGGCGGCGGCTACTGGTACCTCAAACGCCCGGCACCGCAACCGACTCTGCAACCACTGACGGCCGCCGACGGCACGGTCATGACCCGCGTCATTCCCGGCACCCAGCCCAAGGCTCAGGTGCTGGTCGCGGTCAATGGCGACCAGAAGCTGACCGACAACCAACTGAGCACCCTGAGCCGCAGCGCCTCGGCGCAGATCGTTCAGGTGATTCTGCCCAAGGACTGCCTGCAACAGAGCCGCGCGCTGCAAACTGGCCTGCGCGAACTGAACGGCCCGGCCACGCTGGTCAGCGGTATCGGCCCTGGCGCGGTACTGGCTTGGCGCTGGTTGTCCGAGCAGAAGGACGACAAGGCCCAGGCGATCTCGGTCGACCTGGCGCTGGAAAAACCCGGCTGCACTCACCTGCTGCCGAAATCCGCGGCGCATGGCCACTGGCTGGTGGCATGGAACGACAACCCGGACGACACCAGCGCCGGTTTCGTGCGCGATCAACCGAACGCCGAAACCAGCATCAGCGACTACGACATCAATCTGCCACAAGTGCTGAACAACGAGCTGCGCAAGATCCTCGTCGGCGGCGACAAGGCCAACGGCGGTCTGGCGATCCCGGTGGTTGAAGTGCCGGCCGGTCAGGCCAAAGACACCGTGACCCTGTTCCTCTCCGGTGACGGCGGCTGGCGCGACCTCGACCGCGACGTGGCCGGCGAGATGGCCAAGATCGGCTACCCGGTGGTCGGCATCGACACCCTGCGCTACTACTGGCAGCACAAGAGCCCTGAGCAAAGCGCGCTGGATCTGACCGAACTGATGCAGCACTACCGGCAGAAATGGGGCACCAAGCGCTTCATCCTGACCGGTTACTCGTTCGGTGCCGACGTCCTGCCAGCGATCTACAACCGCCTGCCGGACACCGAGCAGCAACGCGTCGACGCCATCATCCTGCTGGCCTTCGCCCGCACCGGCAGCTTCGAAATCGAAGTCGAAGGCTGGCTCGGCAACGCCGGCAAAGAAGCCGCCACCGGCCCGGAAATGGCCAAGCTGCCTGCCGCCAAAGTAGTGTGCATCTACGGCGCCGAAGAAACCGACGAAAGCGGCTGCACCGACAAGACGGCAGTCGGCGAAGCGGTGAAACTGCCCGGCGGCCACCACTTCGACGAGAACTACCCGGCGCTGGCCAAGCGCCTGGTGGACTTGATCGAGAAGCGTCAGAGCAAGGATCAGCCGGCAGAGTGATCTGCACCGGCAAAACGAAAAGCCCCCGCAACCTCAAGGCTGCGGGGGCTTTTTACATTCCAGCCGCCACCAAAATCCCCTGTGGGAGCGAGCCTGCTCGCGAAAGCGGTGAGTCAGTTAACATATTCGTCGACTGACACTACGCCTTCGCGAGCAGGCTCGCTCCCACAGGGGATCATGCGCCAGAAGTTTAGTCTCGTTTACTTTCAGTCTCGCAATATCGGATGACGCCCACAGACCTTGTAGGCAAACTCCGAAACTCACATTGGGGCGGCCTGCTGCCCTGTTGCGCTGTTTTTTGACGGGATACTCTCCGGACGTCGTTGACCCATTCAGCGATCGGGTGTGGTAACCCGGAGAAACCAGCGCAAGAGCCCGCTCATCGAGTAATGGCGGCTGTGCGTGGGACGCTTTCGAGCGTGCCGGTTTCCTTGGTTCCCGGTTTACCACCCTGCGTACAGTTGCCTCCCTTTCGTGTGGTAACGAAAGTCGCGGCACTTCGAACCAAGGAGTAACACGATGACCGAAACTGATCTGCACGGACCCGCAAACGTTAAAACCATCGGCTGCCCCCCCTTCCTCTACCACTCGGATCAAGCGTTCTTCAACGTCCGCGCCGGCATCCCGATCATCGATGCCCTGTCCCAATCTTCCGACCTGCTGTCCCTCGCCAAATCCTTCGCCGAGGACGCTGCCTTCACCAGAGACACCGACCGCCATGCCTGGGCTGCGCATTACCTGACCGTGATGGGCAAAGCCTTGATTGATGACGTGATACAGACACTGATGCCGCGAACTGCGCGGACGAAGACCGAGTCTGAAGCAGAGATACCTGAATGCTCGTAGAGGTTTGAAGATCAAAAGATCGCAGCCTTCGGCAGCTCCTACAGGTTTCGCACTCCATGTAGGAGCTGCCGAAGGCTGCGATCTTTTGATCTGAAGTTGCCGCCCACAAAAAAGCCCCGCCAGCCACAAGGCTGACGGAGGCTTTCCAGTTAGGGCGCAGCTACATCTCCACCTGCGTCCCCAACTCAATCACCCGGTTCAGCGGCAGATTGAAGAACCGCAAGTTGCCGTTGGCATTCTTCAACATGAACGCAAACAGCGCCTCACGCCAACGGGCCATGCCTTCGAGTTTCGAGGCGATTACCGTTTCGCGGCTGAGGAAGTAGGTGGTGCGCATCGGACTGAAGTCCAGTTCATCCAGATGACACAGCTTCAGCGCCTGCGGCACGTCCGGCTCGTCGGTAAAGCCGAAGTGCAGGATCACCCGGAAGAAGCCTTCGCCGTGGGCCTCGACTTCGAAACGTCGCGATGGCGGTACGCGCGGGATGTCTTCGTAGACCACGGTCAGCAGCACCACTTGCTCGTGCAGCACCTGGTTGTGCAGCAGGTTGTGTAACAGCGCGTGCGGCACCGCGTCGGAGCGTGCGGTGAGGAACACTGCCGTGCCCTGCACGCGGTGCGGTGGTTGCACGCGGATGCTGCTGATGAAGATCGGCAGCGGCAACGCGCCTTCGTCGAGGCGTTCGACCAGCAGTTGCTTGCCGCGCTTCCAGGTGGTCATCAGCACGAACAGAGCGATACCGGCGATCACCGGAAATGCACCGCCCTGCACGATCTTCGGCACGTTGGCGGCGAAGTACAGACCGTCCACCAGCAGGAAACCGATCAGCACCGGCACCGCGAGGATCGGCGGCCATTTCCACAGCAGCAGCATGACGGCCGACACCAGAATGGTGGTCATCAGCATGGTGCCGGTCACTGCCACGCCGTAGGCCGAAGCCAGCGCGCCAGAGGATTCAAAGCCGAGTACGAGCAGCACTACGCCGACCATCAGCGACCAGTTCACTGCGCCAATGTAGATCTGGCCTTGTTCATCGCTGGAGGTGTGCTGAATGTACATGCGCGGGATGTAACCGAGCTGGATCGCCTGACGAGTCAGGGAGAACGCGCCGGAGATCACCGCTTGCGAGGCGATTACCGTGGCCAGGGTCGACAGCCCCACCAGCGGAATCAGCGCCCAGCTCGGTGCCAGCAGGTAGAACGGGTTACGCGCCGCTTCCGGGTTTTCCAGCAGCAGCGCGCCCTGACCGAAGTAGTTCAGCACCAGCGCCGGCAGCACCAGCAGGAACCAGGCACGGGCAATCGGCTTGCGACCGAAGTGGCCCATGTCGGCGTACAGCGCTTCAGCGCCGGTCAGCGCCAGCACTACCGCGCCGAGGATCGCCACGCCCATGCCAGTGTGAACCATGAAAAAGCGCACGGCCCAGACCGGGTTCATCGCATGCAGCACTTCCGGGTAATGGCTGATGCCGTAAACGCCGAGAGCGCCGAGCACCAGGAACCAGGTGACCATGATCGGCCCGAACAGAATGCCGATCCGCGCCGTACCGTGACTCTGGATCAGAAACAAGCCGACCAGCACCACCAGCGACAACGGCACCACCCAGTGGTCGATGCCGTCGAACGCCAGGCCCAAGCCTTCGATCGCCGACAACACGGAAATCGCCGGGGTGATCATGCTGTCGCCGTAAAACAGCGCCGCGCCGATCAGTCCGCAAACCACCAGCAACGAACGCAACCTCTTGCGCTTGCCCGCCGCACGGCGTGCCAGTGCGGTGAGCGCCATGATGCCGCCCTCGCCCTGGTTGTCGGCGCGCAGGACGAACATCATGTATTTGATCGAAACGACCCAGATCAGCGACCAGAAGATCAACGACAGAATGCCCAGCACACCATCGTGATTGACGGGCACGCCATACGCGCCGGAAAACACTTCTTTGAGGGTGTACAACGGGCTCGTGCCGATGTCGCCGTAAACCACTCCGACTGCCGCGACCAGCATGCTCAGCGGTTTTGCAGCCGAATGCTCGGCGCCCGCCGCCTGACTACTTGCCTGACCCATCCAACACTCCTGATTCTCGAACCGGCTTCTTTGAATGAAGCACTATGCTTTGTGGTGCAGCATGCGCTGTTTTACCTGTTGTTACAGACGTTTTGTTGACTGTAAAAAATTGGTAAAGCTCAACGGCGCGAAGCATAGCGCAGCACTCGTCGTATTTCCCTGCATAAAGCTGGTCAAGTGCGTTGCTCATCGCTAGAATTGCGCACTTTTTGATCAGAGGCGCACCCTAAGCGCCCATCCGTCGGTTTTCCCACACGGCAAGCGACGTCACAAAACACCGAGGTTAGACATGTCCACCACTCCTGCGCCGGCCAATCCAAAGGTTGGCTTTGTATCTCTGGGTTGCCCGAAAGCACTGGTCGACTCCGAGCGCATCCTGACCCAGCTGCGCATGGAAGGCTATGACGTGGTGTCCACCTATCAGGACGCCGACGTGGTGGTGGTCAACACCTGCGGTTTCATCGACTCGGCCAAAGCTGAGTCGCTGGAAGTGATCGGTGAAGCGATCAAGGAAAACGGCAAGGTCATCGTCACCGGTTGCATGGGCGTGGAAGAAGGCAATATCCGCGACGTACACCCGAGCGTGCTGGCCGTGACCGGTCCGCAGCAGTACGAGCAAGTGGTCAACGCCGTGCACGAAGTGGTGCCGCCGCGTCAGGATCACAACCCGCTGATCGACCTGGTACCGCCGCAAGGCATCAAGCTGACCCCGCGTCACTACGCGTACCTGAAGATTTCCGAAGGCTGCAACCACAGCTGCAGCTTCTGCATCATCCCGTCGATGCGCGGCAAACTGGTCAGCCGTCCGGTGGGCGATGTGCTCGACGAAGCCCAGCGTCTGGTCAAGTCCGGCGTCAAAGAGCTGCTGGTGATTTCGCAAGACACCAGCGCCTACGGCGTCGACGTGAAATACCGCACCGGTTTCTGGAACGGCGCGCCGGTGAAAACCCGCATGACCGAACTCTGCGAAGCGCTGAGCACGTTGGGCGTGTGGGTGCGTCTGCACTACGTTTACCCATACCCGCACGTTGACGAGCTGATCCCGCTGATGGCCGCCGGCAAGATCCTGCCGTACCTGGACATCCCGTTCCAGCACGCCAGCCCGAAGGTCCTGAAGTCGATGAAACGCCCGGCGTTCGAAGACAAGACCCTGGCGCGGATCAAGAACTGGCGCGAGATCTGCCCGGATCTGATCATCCGTTCGACCTTCATCGTCGGCTTCCCGGGCGAAACCGAAGAAGACTTCCAGTACCTGCTGAACTGGCTGACCGAAGCCCAGCTCGACCGCGTCGGCTGCTTCCAGTACTCGCCGGTCGATGGTGCGCCCGCCAATGATCTGGATCTGGAAGTAGTGCCGGACGACGTCAAGCAGGATCGTTGGGAGCGCTTCATGGCGCACCAACAGGCGATCAGCTCGGCACGCCTGCAAATGCGCATCGGCCGCGAGATCGAAGTGCTGGTGGACGAAGTCGACGAGCAAGGCGCGGTTGGCCGCTGCTTCTTCGATGCCCCGGAAATCGACGGCAACGTGTTCATCGACAACGGCAGCAACCTCAAGCCGGGCGACAAGGTCTGGTGCAAGGTGACTGACGCCGACGAATACGACCTGTGGGCTGAGCAGATCTAAACACCGCGCACCTGTAGGAGCTGCCGCAGGCTGCGATCTTTTGCTCTTGGAAAGCTCGCAGCCTCGTTTCACTCGACAGCTCCTGCAGGGATTGCGCTGATATCAAAAGCCCCGCTCTTTTTTACGAGATGCGGGGCTTTTTTACGGCTATCGTTTGCTGTGGGAAGGAATCCCGCTTATCCACTGGAAAGAGGCGACGGGCATGCGTCAGCATTCGGTCATTCACACGCCGAAACTCAGCGATTATCAGGAACTGACCCGGGTCTGGGAGGCCTCGGTTCGCGCGACTCATGATTTCCTGCCGGACAGCTACATCGAGTTGCTGCGCAATCTGGTACTCACCCGCTATCTGGACGCGGTGATGCTGATCTGCACCAGGGATCGTCAGCAGCGCATCACCGGATTCGCCGGGGTAGCGGCAGGCAAGATCGAAATGCTGTTCATCGATCCCGCTCATCGTGGCCAGGGCCTGGGCAAGCAATTGCTGAACTACGCCATGCAGCACCTGAATGCCGATGAACTCGACGTCAACGAACAGAACCCGCAGGCACTGGGTTTTTACTTCAAGCAGGGTTTTGAAGTGATCGGCCGCTCGGAGGTGGATGGCATGGGCCAGCCGTATCCGCTGCTGCATATGCGCTTGCGGCAGAATCAGCAGCGCTCCAGCCATGCCTGATACACCACAATCCTACTGTAGGAGCTGCCGAAGGCTGCGATCTTTTGCTTTTTGAAGATCAAAAGATCGCAGCCTTCGGCAGCTCCTACAAATGGAACCGGGCTTAACCGGCGCCAGGCAGGTACAATGCCCACCCCTTTTTTGTTACGGCCCTGTCATGACTGACCCGATTCGCCTCTCCAAACGCCTCATCGAACTGGTCGGTTGCTCCCGCCGGGAGGCCGAGCTGTTCATCGAGGGCGGCTGGGTCACCGTGGACGGCGAAGTGATCGACGAACCGCAATTCAAGGTCGGCGACCAGAAGGTCGAGCTCGACAAGGACGCCCAGGCCACCGCACCGGAGCCGGTGACCATCCTGCTCAACGTGCCGGCCGGCATTGATATCGACACCGCCATGCAATCGCTCAGCGCCGACACCCTCAGCGACGAGCACCGCTATGGCAAACGTCCGTTGCGCGGGCACTTCCTGCGCCTGACGGCCAGCGCCGATCTGCAGCCCAAGGCCAGCGGTCTGCTGGTGTTCACGCAGGACTGGAAAGTGCTGCGCAAACTGACCGCCGACGCGGCCAAGATCGAGCAGGAATACGTGGTCGAGGTCGAAGGCGACATGGTTGCCCACGGCCTCAATCGCCTGCAGCACGGTCTCACCCACAAGGGCAAGGAGCTGCCGCCGGTCAAGGCCAGCTGGCAGAACGAAAACCGCCTGCGTTTCGCCATGAAGAACCCGCAGCCGGGGATCATCGCCCAGTTCTGCGAAGCGGTTGGCCTGAAGGTCGTCGGCATCCGCCGCATCCGCATCGGCGGTGTATCGATCGGCAAGGTACCGGTGGGCCAATGGCGCTACCTGTCCGGCAAAGAGAAGTTCTAAAGCCTCCACTGCCGCCACACATTCCGGCAGCGCGCCTGCGTGCTGCCCACAACGATTATCAGGATTACCCACATGATTCATAACGACGTATTGCGCAGCGTGCGCTACATGCTCGACATCAGCGACAAGAAAGTCATCGAGATCATCAAGCTCGGCGGCATGGACGTGGAGCTGAAAGACGTCGTCGCGTACCTCGACAAGAAAGAAGAAGACGAAGAAGGCTTCGTGCGCTGCCCGGACGAAGTCATGGCGCACTTCCTCGACGGTCTGGTGGTGTTCAAGCGCGGCAAGGACGAGAGCCGTCCGCCGCAACCGATCGAAGTGCCGGTGACCAACAACATCATCCTGAAAAAGCTGCGCGTGGCCTTTGAACTCAAAGAAGACGACATGCACGCGATCCTCAAGGCTGCCGAGTTCCCGGTGTCCAAGCCTGAGCTGAGCGCACTGTTCCGCAAGGTCGGCCACACCAACTACCGTCCGTGCGGCGACCAGTTGCTGCGCAACTTCCTCAAAGGCCTGACCCTGCGCGTTCGCGGCTGATCACCGAGCATGACTTACAGCGTCTCCCCTATCGGCTTCGTGCGCTCCTGCTTCAAGGAGAAGTTCGCCATCCCGCGCCAGCCGCAACTGGCCCCCGCCGCCCGTGGCGTGCTGGAACTGGTGGCGCCGTTCGATCAGGGGGATGCCGTGCAAGGCCTGGAGCAAGTCAGCCATGTCTGGCTGTTGTTCCTGTTTCATCAGGCGCTGGAAGAAAAACCACGGCTGAAGGTGCGCCCGCCACGTTTGGGCGGCAACAAGTCCATGGGCGTGTTCGCTACCCGTGCGACGCACCGGCCCAATGGCATCGGGCAGTCGGTGGTGAAACTGGACAAGGTCGAAGCCGATCGGCTGTTCATTTCCGGGATCGACCTGCTCGACGGCACACCGATTCTCGACATCAAACCCTATGTGCCTTACGCCGATATCATCCCCGAAGCCTCCAACAGCATCGCCAGTGCCGCGCCACCGTTGATTGACGTGCAGTGGACGGAGGCCGCGCTGCAACAGGCGCACGGGCATGCTCAACGCCTTGGCGAGCCTTTGGTCGAGTTGATCGAGCAGTGTCTGGCGCAGGATCCGCGTCCGGCGTATCAGACGCCAGTACCGGAGCGCGAGTACGGTGCGCAATTCTGGGATCTGGACGTGCGCTGGCATTACCCGACGCCGGAGCAGATTTGCGTGCTGGAAGTGATCCCCGCCAACACCTGAAACCTCGCTCAATGTAGGAGCTGCCGCAGGCTGCGATCTTTTGATCTTAAAAAGAAAGATCAAAAGATCGCAGCCTGCGGCAGCTCCTACATGGATTGTGGCAGGCAGGAAGGAAGAAAATATTTCGGGCATAAAAAAGCCCCCATTGCCTTCGCGGGCAATGGGGGCTTTTTCGGGGTGCTTACTTCTCGACGAACGCACGCTCGATCAGGTAGTCACCCGGCTCGCGCATCCGCGCCGAGATCTTCAGGCCGAAGCTGTCGAGCACTTCGCTGGTCTCGTCGAGCATGCTCGGGCTGCCGCAGATCATCGCGCGGTCATCCTGCGGGTTGATCGGTGGCAGGCCGATGTCGCTGAACAGCTTGCCGCTGCGCATCAGGTCGGTCAGACGGCCCTGGTTCTCGAACGGCTCGCGGGTCACGGTCGGGTAGTAGATCAGCTTGTCACGCAGCGCTTCACCGAAGAACTCGTTCTGCGGCAGGTGCTCGGTGATGAATTCGCGGTAGGCGACTTCGTTGACGTAACGCACGCCGTGCACCAGGATCACTTTTTCGAAGCGCTCGTAGGTTTCCGGGTCCTGGATCACGCTCATGAATGGCGCCAGACCGGTGCCGGTGCTCAGCAGGTAAAGATGCTTGCCCGGGTTCAGGTCATCCAGTACCAGGGTGCCGGTAGGCTTTTTCGAGATGATGATCTCGTCGCCTTCCTTCAGGTGCTGCAGCTGCGAGGTCAGCGGACCGTCCTGCACCTTGATGCTGAAGAACTCCAGATGCTCTTCCCAGTTCGGGCTGGCGATCGAGTAAGCGCGCATAAGCGGGCGGCCGTTGGGCTGTTGCAGGCCGATCATCACGAACTGACCGTTCTCGAAGCGCAGGCCCGGATCACGGGTGCACTTGAAGCTGAACAGAGTGTCATTCCAGTGATGAACACTGAGGACACGCTCGTGGTTCATGTTGCTCATGTACGTGGGACTCCTGGATATTGGGTCTGCGCTCGCCTTTGCGGCCGACAGTGCGCAATTGCAACGCATTCTAATAGCGACGACAATATCTGTTAACTGGATTATTAAGATAAGGGTTATCGGTTATATCGATATGCGATTTACTCTTCGTCAACTGCAAGTCTTCGTCGCCGTCGCCCAGCAGGAAAGCGTATCCCGTGCTGCGGGTCTGCTCAACCTCTCGCAATCGGCGGCGAGCACCTCGATCACCGAACTGGAGCGTCAGTCCAGCTGCCAGCTGTTCGACCGTGCCGGCAAACGCCTGAGCCTCAACGCACTCGGCAAACAGCTGTTGCCGCAAGCGGTGGCCCTGCTCGACCAGTCCAAGGAAATCGAAGACCTGCTCAACGGCAAATCCGGTTTCGGTTCACTGTCGGTGGGTGCCACCCTGACCATCGGCAATTACCTGGCCACCCTGCTGATCGGCGGCTTCATGCAGCGCCATCCGGAAAGCCAAGTAAAACTACACGTACAGAACACTGCCAATATCGTGCACCAGGTCGCTCATTACGAAATTGATCTGGGTCTAATCGAAGGCGACTGCAGCCATCCGGACATCGAAGTGCAGAGCTGGGTCGAAGATGAACTGGTGGTGTTTTGCGCGCCACAACATCCGCTGGCCAAACGCGGCAGCGCGACCATGGAAGAGCTGACGCACGAGGCGTGGATCCTGCGTGAACAGGGTTCCGGCACGCGGCTGACCTTCGATCAGGCCATGCGTCACCATCGCAGTGCGCTGAATATCCGTCTGGAGCTGGAACACACCGAAGCGATCAAACGTGCGGTGGAATCGGGATTGGGAATTGGCTGTATTTCGCGGCTGGCGCTGCGTGATGCGTTTCGGCGCGGCAGCCTGGTGGCGGTGGAAACCCCGGATCTGGATCTGTCCCGGCAGTTCTACTTCATCTGGCACAAGCAGAAATACCAGACCTCGGCCATGCGCGAGTTTCTCGATCTGTGCCGCGCTTTCACCGCCGGGGTGCAGCGCAGCGACGAGATCGTCTTGCCGAGTATCGCTTAAAGCAGAATCACCGCCCACACCAGGGCAATCATGCTCAGGGCCACGAATTGCGCGGCGCTGCCCATGTCCTTGGCGTTCTTCGACAGCGGGTGCAGTTCCAGGGAAATGCGGTCAATGGCCGCTTCCACCGCCGAATTCAGCAACTCGACGATCAGTGCCAGCAGGCAAACGGCGATCAGCAGCGCCTGTTCGACGCGACTGACATTCAGGAAGAACGTCAGCGGAATCAGCACTACATTGAGCAGCACCAGTTGGCGGAATGCGGCTTCGCCGGTGAAGGCTGCGCGCAGGCCGTCCAGCGAGTAACCGGAAGCGTTGAGGATGCGTTTCAGGCCGGTCTGGCCCTTGAAAGGTGACATAACGTAAAAACCAACCAGAAAGGAGTGGGAAAGCTAGAGCAACAAAAGTCAAAAAAGCGTGAAGACGCCAGCCTTTATTGGCTCGGAATTGACTCAAGTTGTTGCAGAAGTAATGCCGCCTGCGTCCGGGTGCGGACGTTCAACTTACGAAAGATCGCAGTGACGTGGGCCTTGATGGTCGCTTCGGACACGTTCAGCTCGTAGGCAATCTGCTTGTTCAGCAAGCCTTCACAGACCATGGTCAGTACGCGGAACTGTTGCGGGGTGAGGCTGGCCAGGCCGTCGCTGGCGGCTTTGGCTTCGGCGGAGACGCTGACCGCCTCGAACGCCTGCGCTGGCCAGAATACATCGCCATCGAGCACTTTGCGTACCGCTTCCTGAATCACGCTCAGGTCGCTGGACTTGGGAATGAAGCCACTGGCGCCAAACTCGCGGGACTTGACCATGACCGATGCTTCTTCCTGCGCCGAAACCATCACCACCGGAATCTGCGGATATTGACCGCGCAGCATGACCAGACCGGAAAAGCCGAAAGCCCCGGGCATGTTCAGATCCAGCAGGACCAGATCCCAGTCAGCCTTCTCGGTCAGGCGCGCTTCCAGCTCGGCGATGCTCGCCACCTCCACCAGGCGCACGTCCGGCCCGAGGCCCAGGGTCACCGCCTGGTGCAGTGCGCTACGAAACAGAGGATGATCATCGGCAATCAGGATGTCGTATGTGGCCATTTTTCAAATGATCCTGTTTTTGATGGCAGACGCGGCGCATTCCGGCCTGGCCAAAGCAACTCAAGATGCCGCTTTTGAAGCGATATCCACAGGGGCACGTTCAACGCCAATCAACAGCAAACACGGCGTTTCAAATCCTGGCCGCCCCCCAATCGGCGCCAAGCATGCCCAGCGAAGCCGGGGTGGTCAAGCAGCACGGCCGCCGCTGGGTGAAGTATGGGCCACTATGGCGCCAACACGGCTTGCGGCTTTCGTATATAAGGCAACAACTCGGCATGGGCCGGGGTCGACTCGTTGAGGTCCAGCTGCTGTTTGGCACCCAGGTAATGCTGGCTGAATACATCGAAATAGGCGTCCAGTGCCGACGCGGCATCGCTGTCCCCCGCCAACTCCAGGCACAACGCCGCGACCTCGGCGGTGCACAGGTGCTCGCTGCGGGTAGAGCGGCGCAGGCGATAACGCGAGAGTTTGTCGGGCAGCAGGCTGAGGATCGGCAAGCGGTCGAAATACGGACTCTTGCGGAAGATCTTGCGCGCCTCGGTCCAGGTCGCGTCCAGAAGAATGAACAGCGGACGTTTGCTGCTATCGTGTACGACGGTATTGGTCACCCGCGACGGTTCGACGTATTCGCCGGGAAACACCAGATACGGCTGCCATTGCGGGTCGTTGAGCAACGCCAACATCTGTTCGTCCGGCTCGGTACGCGACCAGATGAATGCGTGGTTGTCGCGCACCACATCGGCGATCAGCCAGCCGGTGTTGCTCGGCTTGAACACTTCCTTGCCGGTCATGATCAGGCATATGCCGGAACGGGTTTCGACGGTCGGTCGCCAGGCGCACAGGCAATGGCTGATGATCACCCGACAGTCGCGGCAACGCTCGGAGCGAAAACCACGGGCCTGAATCGGCTTGATGCCTTCATCTTCGCGCTGGTCGCGCAGGCGGGCGACGGCGTTGGGGGCGTGATTCATTGCGGGTAGCGCCCGCAGGCAGGAAAACTCGACACGAACAACACTCGGCAAGGCAATAAAGGTCGCCAGTTTATCAGAGCGATGGGCACAAGCCTGTACCGTCCAGACCGGCTCCCCTATAATTCGCCGCCACTGAACGCACAGCCACGGGGCTGGTCGAACCACCAGTCACTGAATCAGGAGAGTTTCATGCTGCGCCTTATCGTTCCTACCGCGGCCATCGCATTGGCGTTGTCCTTCAGCGCACAGGCTGCGTCTCTGAAAGAGCAGAATCTGAACCGCGAACTGCGCAACATCGCTGAACAAAGCAGCGTCGGCACGCCGCGGGCGATCAACGAAGACATTCTCGATCAGGGCTACACCGTTGAAGGCGTTACCCTGATCAACCACCTGAGCGTGCAGGCCAGCCACGCCGAGAAGATGCGTGCTGATCCAAAAGCCGTGTATTTCCAGTTGGGTGCTTCGGTGTGCAATAACCCGTCGTACCGCAAGCTGATGGCCAAGGGCGCGATCATGCGTTACGACTTCAGTGAATATAAAACCAACAAGGCCATCGGTTCGGCCAGCTACCAGGACTCCGACTGCCCGAAAGCTGCCCCGGCGAAGAAGAAGTAATCATCCGGTGTTGGCGCGCCGTTGTTCATCCTCGGCGCGCAATTCGGCCACCAGGGCCTGCAAGTAGCGCGAACGTCGTTCACCACCTGCCAACCGACGGCAACACTCCTCTTCGAGACTCACTTGATTGGTCTCGGCTGATGCTTTCAGCATCCGATACAACTGCGTATCGATTTCCAGAACCACTCTGGCCATCTATCCCGCCTCCATGCCACCGCGAATCCTTGAAAAGCGTGCACCTTGCGTACAGACGTTGTCGCAAAACTGTCGTACGGTACCTGTAAGTCAGTAAATCAGAGCGATTGCTCTACGGTGGACGTTCGGACGAGTGGTGAATTCATTGCGGCAAAAAACAATGAGCGGTTGCCTGGAGCGAGTCTGCATGGCAATGATGAAGTCAGCGCAATTGCGTGCAAGGGTCTAGATTCAAAGTATTCCCGATCATCTGTTCACGGCAGCAAAGGAACTGCCGATCGTGTGTGTTTTTTGCAGCGCGGCACTGACGCCGCACGTCAGAGCCACAGCTCTGTGCAGAAGGAGACGTTGAATGCCTTACCAACCGAATGACCTGCTCAGCCGGCATTTTCAGGAACAACTCCCCGACCTCATCAGCAAGGTCGAAGAACAACTCACTCAGGTTTCTCCCGACAGTCCGAACCTGCCGATTTATCGCGACATGATCCTGACCGTGCTGCGCATGGCCCAAGAAGATCACAATCGCTGGAACGCCAAGATCACCCTGCAAGCCCTGCGCGAACTGGAGCAGGCGTTCCGGGTGCTGGAACAATTCAAGGGACGGCGCAAAGTCACGGTATTCGGCTCGGCGCGCACGCCGGTCGAGCACCCCCTGTATGCAATGGCCCGTGAACTCGGCGCGGCCCTGACCCGATCAGAGATGATGGTCATCACCGGTGCGGGTGGCGGGATCATGGCCGCCGCGCACGAAGGTGCCGGGCGTGACCACAGCCTCGGGTTCAACATCACACTGCCCTTCGAACAACATGCCAACCCGACCGTGAATGGCACTGGCAACCTGCTGCCATTCCATTTCTTCTTCACCCGCAAACTGTTCTTCGTCAAGGAAGCCGATGCGCTGGTGCTGTGCCCTGGCGGGTTCGGCACCCTGGACGAAGCACTGGAAGTGCTGACACTGATCCAGACCGGTAAAAGTCCGTTGGTGCCCGTGGTGTTGCTGGACGTGCCGGGGGGTACGTTCTGGCAAGGCGCCCTGGATTTCATTCGCCAGCAGCTCGAAGAAAACCACTACATCCTGCCCACCGACCTGAAGCTGATGCGCCTGGTCTACAGCGTCGAAGAGGCGGTGCAGCAGATCAACCAGTTCTACAGCAACTTCCACTCCAGCCGCTGGCTCAAGCGTCAGTTCGTGATTCGTATGCATCACAAGCTCAGCGAGCAGGCTCTGGAACATATGCAAGAGGCTTTCGCCGATCTGTGCCTGAGCGACCAGTTCCATCAACACGCCTACAGCGGCGAGGAACATGACGAAGCGCAGTACAGCCATCTGGTGCGGCTGGCCTTCGCGTTCAACGCCCGAAATCATGGCCGTCTCAGGGAGCTGGTGGATTACATCAACCTCCCGGAAAACTGGGCTCACAGCAAACCGCAGACCGCCCAACGTGCACGTGAGCCATCAAAGGTAATTTGAAGGCAAAAAAAAACGGCCCGCTATTTTCATAGCGGGCCGTTTTTGTTCAACCGTCTTAATCGTCCATCCCTCTGCCGCTGAACAAGCGGTTGATCATCTCCATCGAAAACCCCCGATAGGCGAGGAAACGGCCTTGCTTGGCGCGTTCCTTGGCATCAATCGGCAAGTGTCCGGAGAACTTGCGCTGCCACGTCTCGCGAAGCTGCTCCTGCCAGTCGATACCGCTTTCACGCAGAGCGAGCTCGATATCGGCACGTTGCAAACCCCGCTGGCCCAGCTCTTCACGAATGCGTAAAGGACCGTAGCCGGAACGGGCACGGTAGGAAACAAAACTTTCAAGGTAACGGGCTTCGGACAGCAGCCCCTCTTCCGTCAACCGGTCGAGGGCTGTTTCGATCATTTCCGCCTCAGCGCCGCGCTGACGCAGTTTCCGCGTCAGTTCGACTCGACCGTGCTCGCGTCGAGCGAGCAGGTCCATGGCGGTTCGCCGCACCGCGACGAGGGTATCGAGTACGGCGGTGGTCATCGCGGTTATCAGATATCAGCGTCAGCCAGGTCGTCTTCGGTCTCTTTGACCGCAGAGGCCTTGGAGTCCGCGATCACTGCTGGCGACAGCAGTTTGTCACGCAGCTGCTTCTCAAGCTTGGCAGCGACTTCCGGGTTGTCTGCCAGGAACTTGGCCGAGTTGGCCTTGCCCTGACCGATCTTGGTGCCTTCATAGGCATACCAAGCGCCGGATTTCTCGACGAAACCATGCAGCACGCCCAGGTCGATCATCTCGCCATTGAGGTAGATGCCCTTGCCGTAAAGAATCTGGAACTCGGCCTGACGGAACGGCGAAGCCACCTTGTTCTTCACAACCTTGACGCGGGTTTCGCTGCCGACCACTTCGTCGCCTTCCTTCACCGCGCCGGTACGGCGGATGTCGAGGCGAACCGAGGCGTAGAACTTCAGCGCGTTACCACCGGTGGTGGTTTCCGGGCTGCCGAACATCACGCCGATCTTCATGCGAATCTGGTTGATGAAGATCACCAGGCAGTTGGCGTTCTTGATGTTACCGGTGATTTTACGCAGCGCCTGGGACATCAGACGGGCTTGCAGGCCCACGTGCATGTCACCCATTTCGCCTTCGATTTCAGCCTTCGGTACCAGTGCCGCCACGGAGTCGACGATGATCACGTCTACTGCGTTGGAGCGCACCAGCATGTCGGTGATTTCCAGCGCCTGTTCGCCGGTGTCCGGCTGGGAAACCAGCAGGTCATCGACGTTGACGCCCAGCTTGCCGGCGTATTCAGGATCGAGGGCGTGTTCGGCATCGACGAAGGCACAGGTCGCGCCGGCTTTTTGCGCCTGGGCGATCACGGACAGCGTCAGTGTGGTTTTACCGGAAGATTCAGGACCGTAGATTTCAACGATACGGCCTTTTGGCAGACCACCAATGCCGAGTGCGATGTCCAGACCCAGAGAGCCGGTGGAGATAGCCGGGATCGCCTGACGGTCCTGATCGCCCATACGCATCACGGCACCCTTGCCGAATTGACGTTCGATCTGACCCAGGGCCGCAGCCAAGGCTTTCTTCTTGTTGTCGTCCATTAAAGTCCTCACGTAATCAATAAGGCCTGACGGCCAACACCTGTATAAGTAGCCAGTATTATTCCACAGCGTTCGCGGATCGCCTACCCCTGATTTTCGATTTCTCGTGCCGCTAGTCGCAACAGCCCCTCTAGCGCGGCCTTCACCGTTTGTCGGCGCACTTCATCACGGTTGCCCGAGAAGTGC
The DNA here is from genome assembly GCF_024748795.1 of Pseudomonas sp. B21-051. Lineage (NCBI taxonomy): Bacteria > Pseudomonadati > Pseudomonadota > Gammaproteobacteria > Pseudomonadales > Pseudomonadaceae > Pseudomonas > Pseudomonas sp. B21-051. The sequence continues at coordinate 1,337,007 of NZ_CP087166.1, read as the reverse complement.
TGAACTTCACTGGAAACCACATCGCCCACGCCCCAGGCCAGCCATACGGTGCCCACCGGTTTGTTCGGTGTACCGCCGTCGGGCCCGGCCACGCCGCTGACTGCCACGGCAAACCGCGCCAGGCTGTGCTTCTGTGCGCCACGTACCATCGACTCGACGACTTCGCGACTGACCGCGCCCACCGTGCCGAACAATTCGGCGGGGACATTCAGTTGCCGGGTCTTCTGCCGGTTGGAGTAGGTCACGTAACCGGCCTCGAACCACGCCGAGCTCCCGGGAATGCGCGTGATCGCTTCCGCAATCCCGCCACCGGTACACGACTCGGCCGTGGTGACGTGGGCGTTGAGCAACTGCAAACGTCGGCCGAGCTCGGCAGCCAGTTGAGTGATCTCTTTCACGGTGCGCTCCGGATCGGATGGAATGACTACCACCGTACACGACCCGGTTGCGCTTTCAATACACAGACTCATTCAAAATGTTCGGGCGCCAGCGCTCTGACATAGGCCTGACAGGCCTGCAAGGCAATCAGTCCGCGATCGCCGGTGTCGGTGATGGCGATAATTCGTTGAGCATGCGCCGGGTCAAGTCGGGCGCGTACGGCTGCATGATCCACGCCGCCGGGGCCGGCGGTGGCTGGCACCCCGCAGCCTTGGGCAGCGTCGCCGGCGTCGATGAGGACTGACAGGCGCAGATCAGCAGTGGCAAGACGATCGCGCAGGCGATCCTGATCACGTTGGGCATCACTGAGTGCTCGATAGTGGGTTTGTTCACTGGCCGCGAGCCGTTGCTCCAGCGCCAGACGCTTGTCCTGCTCGGCCTGCTGCGCGGTGGCGGCGGCCGAGTTCAGTTGATTGAGGGTGTCGGCGTGCTGCCGCGCCTGCTCGGCCAGTAGTCGTCCGTAGCGCCAGTCCTGAAACTGCCAGGCCAGCGCAGCGCCCCCCAAGGTCAGTAACAAAAAGCCGGTTAAACGCCAGGAGACGGACATAGCACCGCCCTCGCCCGCGCCCAGATGTCGAGACGATCCTGCAGGCCATTCAACCCGCCGTTGATTCGGCGAGTGATGCTGTTGAACTGATCGCGGTCGGCCAGATCGTTCAGGCCGTTCTGCTCCCAGAACCATGCCGCCGATTCCGCTGCCCATTGCGGTTGCTCAAGCAATTCCGGCAAGGACAGCAAGCGCTCGTCGCCGAACAGGCCGAGGCTGCACTGCCGATAGTTGCTGCGCCCGGTGATCTGGATCAGCCCGCGACCGCGGTATTTCTGCCCATCGCCGTCGGCCTCGGGCGTGTTGCCCAGACGTAACGCCAGCGTGCCAGTGTCGTATTTGCTCAGGTACTGGTTGTTGCCGAGCTCGCGCACGTATTGCAACTGGCCCGACTCGTGACCGATCTGCGCAAGAAACGCAGCGATGCGTTTTGGCGAGTCGATATGGCGACGAGTCATTGCGTTATTCAGTGCTGAAACAAAAACGCCCGCTTGGGAGCGGGCGTTGGGCATGATGGTTTTAAGGTTGTCTTCAGTTATTTGCATGATGCGTAATCCTCCCTGGATGCTCCGATTGAATCATGGTTGGCGGACAACGGCCCCCAGCCATTTTTTTGCCAGAGTTGTCAGGGTGTTGTTCGGTACAGATTCTTCGAGAGCTTCATTCAGGGCCATAACCTGACCGCCCGATGACAACCACTCCTGATACTCAAGCCAATCGCGATTGGCAGAATCCTGCGGGACGAATGCCGAATCGCTCAGACGAAGAACGCCGTTGGTGGTCAATTGATAACTCATGGCTTCTCCTAAATTTCGGCGTCAGCAGTCCATTCGATCTGCAAGGTCTGACCTGGCAAACTGCCAACCGGTGTAACGGTGGCAAACGAAATGGCACGCTCAGTCAATCCCTGCACAATGCTGCCGGTGCATGCGCCCACGGTCTGATTCCATACCTGATTGCTGGTATTGCCTGGGCAGTACATGACGACAGTGGGCAAGACTCTCTTTTGCACCAACATGCCCACCGTCATCGCCGTTTGACTGCTATTGGCAGGTGTCGCTTGCGTGAATGTTGAAATGCAAGTAGCAGGGCCATTGTTTGCCCGTACCGGCAACCACGTGGCAAAGGACTTCTCGAAGTAGCGCTGGCAAAGCATCAACTCTTCACCCACCGGACGATATTCGAAAGGTGTCGATACCGGCCCTTCTTCCAGCTGGATCTGCGCCAGATCCACGGTCTGCAGCACGTTCAGCGGCAGGTCGAACGCAAGCCTCAGGAAGTTGTTGGCGCCCAGCATCTTCCCGGCAATGCCCGACAGACGAAACGTTGCGCTGTACTTCTTCCATGATGTGTCGAGCTGAAAAACATCGACGGTTTTCTCAACGGATTCGGAACCTGCGGAACCGAAGTTCTGAATGACCGATACTCTCAACGGTCTGGCCGCATCGGAACGCGCCCAGAAGCTGACTGTGACGGTTTTCCCTGCCAGGGTTCGGACCGATTCAACAGTCTGAGAAACCCTGTGGACGGTGGCGGCGGTGCCTGCCTGGGTCTGCTGCCAGCGCAGGAAAAACTGCGGTTCGTCGGCGACTTCGCTCTGCCCAGGCGCGAAACTCTGCTGAGAGATGGCGACGCCCGCATTGCCATTCCAGTCGCAACGAAAACGATCGGCTACATACCCTCCAATATTGGGGCCTGGGTTGGTCGTTCCGCGCTGCCAGATATCGAAGCCGCCATTGATCAGCACATTCCGGCGATACACCTGTGCCGGAAACTGCTGCAGTGGATCAGGCTTCGATAATTGGCGGATGGCCTGCGCCAACTGATCGGTTTGTGCTTCATCAGGTTTCAAACCGGCCGCAGTAATCGCGCCGAGAATCTCCTGGGTAACGCTGTTGCCCCAGCTCGCCGGGATCAGCGATCCCGGTGTTCCGGCGATGGCGTCTTCGTCGACAAATTTTCCGTCAACCAAACCGGAGCCAGTAACACTTTTGGGGTAATCCATATCTATCTATCCTTGAGTGAGAGCGAACCGCTCAGCCATCGACCCGCAGCATTTCTTCAAGCCAGTCAGGCTCAGCCGGGCGAGAACGCGCCTCCGGGAAGTCTGGATTGTCGGGCCAGTCGCGCAGCGCCTGCCGATAGGCCAGCAGTTGTTTGAACTCCTCGGTACGCAGGGTTGTGCCCTCGCCCATTTCCAGTTCTTCGGCATCGCGAAGAACCAGCCACTGGGTACGATCCAATACCTTGTCTCGCCAGGTCCGTTCCATGACATCGGGGGTTTGCTCTGCCAGTAGCACCCGTTCAGGGCGCCCGCTGACGGTCAGGGAAAGAACGGTTCCCTTTGGAGCGTTCGAGACCAGCGCGCAATACTCGCCCTCGCTCAATTCGAACGCGTCCGCGGGGATATTGGCGCCATGCAGATCGGCGTGATAAAAGCCGGAAGTTTTCGGAGAAAAGTAATACATGCTCAATACCCTATTCCGATGACCCGAGCGGAAATGGAGCCTGACGGCCATTCAGGACAACGAACATTGATGCCTGCCTGGCGACTCACGGTCGCGTTGTTGTTCCAGATCAGCTGTGTTCCGGGTGCCGTGCCCTCATGGGTCGCGACGGCAAGAAATAGTGCATTTGGAAAGACCAGCGGCCATAGATTCAGATCGCCGTAATCATTGTTGCCCGCCTGGCTCGCGCCTCCGGTGATCCACTGGATAATCACCCCGCCCATCCACGAGGGGAATACGATATAACCGGATGCTCCCAGTCTTACCATGAACCCGAGCCTGAGTTTTTTAGGGGTCACGACAGAGGTATCACTGACACCGGCGTTGACCTCTGCCTGAGAAGCAAGCTTTGCAATCCCCATCAGCGACTCTGTCGCCTGTTGCATCTTTTTCGCTATGGATTGAAACACTCGTAGCGGCGTCATCAACCGTGTATTGCTGGCGCCCGCCTCTGCTTCTTCCTGACTGGCCAGACTGTCGCTTTGTTTCTTCGAGATCAGCGTATCGATTGCCGCTTTGAGCTGAGTGTTATCACTTTCATCGGCGGCTGCGCCCGCACTTTTGATGACTTCAAGAATCTCTTGAGTTACGCCGTTTCCCCAGCTCGCCGGAATCAATGAACCCGGGGTTCCGGTGAGAGGGTTTTCATCTACAAACCTGCCGTTCACTAAACCTGCGCTGGGAATGTTTTTTGGGTAATCCATCACTCTTCTCCCTGTTTGAAAACATAAAACATGGCCTCAGACATGTACGCCCCCCAGCCATTCCGGCACTGACGGACGGAAAGCAAATGCCGGGAAATGACTTGAATCCGGCCAGTCGCGCAGCGCCTGGCGGTACTCCAGCAATTCCAGATACTGCGCCGCCTTGAGCGTCGTCCCGCGCCCCAGTTCCTGCTCGTCACGATGCCGCGTCACCCACCATTCGGTGGCCGACAAACTGTTTTTTCGCCAGGTACGCGCTGCCGCCAGAGGCTCTTGCTCCTCGGGGACGATTTCAGGAATAACGACCGGACTTTCGATTAATGGTGACTGCGCGAACTCAAGGCGCAGCTCGCCGATGGGCACACCGATTTTGATCTGCACGCCCTCAGACACCGGGATCATCGACTCGACGAAAGCGGGAGCAAACAGTTGGGTGATCGCGTAGTCGCCGGTGTCGATCAGTTCGACCGCGACACCATTTTCCACTCGTGCATAACGGGCCATTATTCGTACTCCCAGATTTCACAGAAGGCGTTGCCGCCAGCGCCGCTGATGATTGAAGCCGACGCGCTGACCGAGCACGAACCGCTGCCGCCCGAACCACGGATACCTGCGTTACCAGCTGTGTTGGATCCGGTAAAAGATGCCCCGCCGTCGAACGGACTCGGAGCCCCGCAACCTGAGAGCAGCCCCCAATTGGCGTTACTCATCCCGAATCCCCCCGTGATGCCGCGGGCGCTGCACAAGTTGCCGCCTGTTACCGTCCCGCCGACCCCGCCCTGAATGAATCCGGACGATGTAGCCGAAGTCACGATCGCCAGTTTTTGCCCACCGCCGCCTCCCGAAACGCTCATGTAGGCGCCAAAAGAAGCACCACCACCCGCCAGACCTGTGGTGTTGCTGACTGCACCGCCCGCGCCCAGCGAGACCGGTACGCCAGCCAGCATTTGGGCGGTAACGTCATACAGGCTTTCCGCGTAAGCACCGGAACCACCACCGCCACCAAGCATCTGGCTACCTGCCGGCACAGGCTCACAACCACCACCCGAACCACCCGCCCCCACCAACCGCACGCGAATCCGTTTGGCCCTGGGGTTGGGCTTGTAAACCGTGATCCCGACCGTCTCGATCTGCCGCACCGCCAACAACCGCCCCACCGCATCGGTGATGCCGTAACCGGCCAGCGTGGTCGGGGTGTTTTTCAGTTTGCTGAAGTCGACCAGCGCACCAATGGCCGTGGCCAATTGGTCGGTTCTGGCTTCATCGGGCGTCAGCCCGGCAGCCTTGATCGTATTGAGAATTTCCTGCGTGACGCTGTTGCCCCACGCGGCCGGGATCAATGATCCCGGCGAGCCGGCGATCGGGTTTTCATCGACGAAGCCGCCGTTGACCAGGCCAACGCCGGGAATACTTTTTGGATAATCCATTGCACTGCTCCCTTTGCTGAAATCAGTTGGCTACGACTGCGCCGGGAGCGACCGGCCAGGTAATTTCGTCGGGGAAACCGGCCTGCTTTTCGATGCGGTTCAGCTCGACGCTATAGAGCTTCCATTCGATCAGCAGCAGTTGTTCGTCATGGTTGGCATCGCCAATATCTTCGGCGTATTGCAGCGGCGCGATGCGCAGGACGGCATCGCGCAGTAACACATCTCTTTGAGCAAGAACGACGCGTTTGCAATCCGCCAACTGCGCGACGTCATCGACTTGCCACGCATTGTCCACCCAGGCATGGAAGCCGCCCGGCCATGGCAACGTGGTGAAGCCTTCCGGCAACTCGCCCAATGCCGTCCAGGTATGCCTCATGCCGGTGTCAGTGCGGTAAACATCGCCGCGATAGTCCGCTTGCTGTTGCAGAGAACCATTGACATAAGCCCAGGCAAAACCGCTTGGGGCCGGGGAAAGTTCGATGCTCAGCGTCACGGCGTTACTCGGCAGTTGCAGACCGATCCCCGGCACTAGTGGAAACTCGACAGGGCCGGTTAATGCACCGCTATCGTCTATCAGATAATTGAACATGTGCACCTCAGATCAGTTTTATACGCGCGGGATAGGCAATATTTCGCGGACGGGTTTCAGCCGAAAAATTGCCGATGTTGCCGATGTAAGTGTCCGAGTCGAATGCAGGGTTGGGGTACGTTGTTGCCACGGTCGTTGTCGTCGGTGAAAAGTTGACATTGGTGCCGACATCCCAGACACCGTCTGGAATCGCCGGGGCCGGTTTGAAAGAAGCCCCTGTTCCCGTCGGCAGATAATGGTTGTGACTCTGCAACGCATGCATTTGCAGGCTGCCGGACACGCGACCGGGATCAACGTTTCTGGTTTCACTGAGCACTCGCAGAAACTCGCCGCGAATCTCGGGAATCCGGAAATTCGAGGCACCATCGCCACTGGTCCATCCGCCTTCCCGGCCAGTTCTGGCCGCTTCGGTCGTCAATGCGCCGGACGCCTGAGCAAAATCCCACAACCAAGGCCATTCGGCGCGCCTGAACAGATCACCGTTGGGAAAGCCATAGCCACCTGGATTGAGCGACAGAGTGGTTTCAAAAAAAGGCCGCCCCAAAGCGCTGTTATCAAAGCGACCGATCGGCCACCAACTCCCCGCCCCGTCACTGCGCAGATGCCACCAGTCCCCGTTGCCCATCAGCACCAGAAAGGGGTAACCGCCAGGCGAGAGGTGTGTGTGAAAACGAACCTTGTCAGCGTCGGAGGTCTGCACAACGAGTCGATTGCCGCTGTTGTCCATCCGCCGGACAATGACGTCGCGAATACCCAAGGCCGCGTCGGCTAATGGCAATGTCACCGTCATCGGCGCGGAGCTGCCGTCGATCAAAACGAGTCCCAACTCAGCTTCAGTCAGCGATCTGGATGTCGCCAGACGAGTGACCACCGAACGCATCGGGCTCGCTCTGCCGATGATCGACTGAATCGCCCTGTACAACTGACCGGTATCGGCTTCAGAAGCCACCAGCCCGCCACCTGCAATCACACTCAGGATTTCCTGAGTGACGCTGTTACCCCACACCGCCGGAATCAACGAACCCGGGGTTCCCGCCACCGGGTTTTCATCGACGAAGCGGCCATCGACCAGGCCGACGCTGGGGACGCTTTTTGGATAATCCATAGGTCTTTCGTTCCTCTGAAATACAAATGAACCGCGTCGCGGCGATCGCTGCTGCGAGCCAGTGGCGGTCTGTTTTCTGAAAATAAAAAGCCCACATCGAAGTGGGCTTGGGTGATGCAGAACGAAGGCGTTGCGACTAGAGCTTCTAGCTGCTGACCAGTTCGCGAATCGCCGCCAACGCGTCATCGCTCGCACTTCGCGCCAGATCGAGATTGCCTTTGGCCGCATGCGTGCGGATCTGGTTTTTGGCCTTCAGGCGCAAGGTGCGCAGGGTCAGCAGATGATCGGTAAGTTGGTCGGCCTTGCTCAGGATCTGCTCCGCAGCCTGTTTGGCGGTACGACCTTTGACTACCCACGCAGCAACCGACAGTGGCACCTCTTTTTTCGGATAACCGGCGTCCTGATAGGCCTGGGCGTCTGCAGCAGCCTGGGCGTACTCCATGGCTTTGAGCGGGTCGCCGGCCAAAACGGTGCGAACACTGTCGGCCGCCGCATCGACCTTGGAGCACAACTGTTCGGCTTCCTGAAATTCCAGTTCGGCGACTCGGGACGCATTCAGCTGCCATTTTTCTCCATCCCAATCATGGGCACTGGACGGCTGGGCCGGGCGCAAGCCTTCTTCGAAGTGGTGAAGTTCTTGAATGATGATCATCGGATCAGCTCCCAGGAAAAATGCACATTGATGGCTGAGGTAAAGTTGATCGCAATACCGTTGGCGTAATCGGCTTGAGAAAAACTCTTGATTCCCATGCCAAATAACAACTCATCACTTGAGGCATTTCCCGAGCCGAGGGTGTGTTCGCTTTGATAAACCTGCCAAAGCGAACGCAACTCTGCATGGTCGAAACTGGCTGATAGCGTGGAAACCGTCGTGTCGTTGACAACGTTACTCGTGAAGATTCCTACCGAAGCACCGACGGTGCTCCAGCCATCCCAATTACTGGAAGTAGTAACTGTCGGATTCAGGTAAGAATAGTTGCCCCCCAGCCATCCTCCCGGAGCGAAGGCCACCGTGGTTATACCGGTCGGATGCGGGGTTGGATTCCCCACCACCAACCGTGCCGCACGGGCATGCGGATCAAGTGGCAGATAAACCACACCGTTGCCGTTAACCGTTTGCGTCCACGACAACCGACTACGGTTGTAGATCGCTCTGACAGTGGGCATCGAACCCGGTCCTGCCGTGACGACCCAGGCCAGACAGAGATCCAGCGGCGTAGACTGGAAACCACCGCCCGCCGCACCATTGACCGTACCCTTCAACCCTTCCGGTGCAGCGTCATAAATCGTGCCGCGTTGCATGTAAAAGGTCAGCACACCGCCGATCACCTGGGCCCGCAAGAAATAACCGGTGCTTGGCAGCAAATCGGGGCTGCTCCATGCCTGAGTGGTGAACGTGCGCGAACGCCCCAACTGCCCGGCCACCACTTCCTGACCGAGGCTGATCAGCACGGCGGCCGGAATCGAGACTCGCCCGCCACTGGTGGCAACAGCCGCTGGCGTGATCGGCAGTCGCCCGTCTGCCGTAGCAACGGTAGCGGTTGGCAACGACCCGATGGGCAACGCCGAATCCAGATTCCAGCCCTTGGCCGAAACGCTCTGAATCGCCTGCAACAACTGATCGTATTTCTTCTCGTCCGGAGTCAGATCCCCGGCCTTGATCACGTTGAGAATTTCCTGCGTTACCCCGTTGCCCCAGTCTGCCGGGATCAGTGACCCCGGCGTCCCGGTCAGCGGGTTTTCATCAATAAACTTGCCATTCACCAGACCGGCGCTAGGCACACTTTTTGGATAGTCCATCCCGTCATTCCTCCCTAGTCATAATTGATGTGCACCTTGGTATGCGCCGGCGCACTGCGGTGGATCAGGCACTCCAGCGCCGAGCCCGGGTTGACGCCGAAGCGCTCGCCCCAGTAACTCGCGCCGTAGCGCCGGCCGAGCAGCAGGCGGCCGCCGGTGTTGAGGGTCCACATGAATTGCGCTTCCCAGGTGCCCCAGTGCGCGGCGCCGAAACGCGAGCGGCCCATGCGTGGTGCTTCGTGTTCGGTGATGCTGGCGTTGGGGTAGCCCTGGCTTTTGGCGATGTCGAGGTAGTAACCGACAGCCTGACTGCCGACCGCGAGCAATCGGCGGCGCACGGCGAGGCGGCGGTCGTCGAACAGCGGTGTGGCGCCCAGGCATGGGTCAGGCAGCTCCATCACCCGCTCCCAGTCCGGCACCAATTCGCTGACGCCCGCCGGGTCCATCTCGTTGAGCAGGTCGGCGGCGCGGGCGTCGAGGCGCGCCAGTTCGACGGCCACGCCTTGCAGCACTTCCTCGAGTTCCGGGACGCGTTCCGGGTCCCACGCCGGGCCGCTCGGCAGCAAGGCGCGCAATTGCGCCTGGTATTGCGCGGCGGTTCTTATGCCCCCCATACGCAGCCTCCGAAGGTCAGCAGTTCGCTTTGCCCGGCAGGCACGTCAGCGGCCGGCGCGGTCAGCGTGTGATCGTACTCACCGCCGGCGCTGCTGATGGCTTCGCGGATATGGCTGATCAGCAACGGCACACCGAGATCGGCCTCGCGGTTGTGCAGGTCGCGCAGTTGCGCTTCAACGGCGGCGCGCACCGCAGTGGTGTCCGGGTTGACACTCTTGAAGCGGTACACCACCGGCACCTGAATCGGCCGCTGCACGTGCACTTCCGCCGTCACCGGACGCAGCGGTTCGATGTACTCCTGAACCTCCGCCAGTTGCTCATCGTTGGGCACCGGTTGCGGGTCTTCGTCACGCATGATGAATACCGTCACTGTGCCCGGACCAAGGAAACCACCGCGGCACCAGGCCCGCGTCACGCCCGGCACTTCCAGCGCCCAGGTCTCGTAATCGCTGGCCGAACCGCCGTGGGGGATCACGCGATAAGAGCGGATCACCCGCGAGCGCAACGACTCCAGGCTTTCCCGCGCTACACCGCCACTGAGGCCGGGCGCGAGTACCACAAAACTGTTGCCGACGACGCCGGCGATCGGCTGCACCGGGTTCAGCGCCAGACCGGTGTCGGCATTACCGAGGCTACCGGCGTCGAGCGCGGCGATGGTGGTGGTGTTGCTGCCATTGACGCTGGTGCGCGCGGCGGTGACTTTGTAAGTACGGCCATCGCTCGCTTGCAGCAGTGTGTCGACATCCAGCACCGCACCGGCGGTCGCGGTAAAACTGACGCTGCCGGTGGCGACCTGCGCCGGTTTGCGTGGCTGGTTCAGGCGCAGAGCGGCGATGCGTTCCAGGGTCGACTCGTCGGCCTTGTCCGGCAGGATCTGCTCGGCAATCCAGTCGAGATAACCGTACAGACCATAAGCGGCGCCGCCGAGGATGCGGGCCAGCACTTGCGCATCGGACTGGCGCAGCGAATCGCCGGCCAGGTCGCTTTGGGTGCGCTTGATCAGCACCGGCAGCGATGGGGTTTCAAACGGCATAGATCACCTGCCAACTGTTATCGGGGTTGATGTCCAGACGTTCGCCGTCGGCCAGAGTCAGGACCGTGCGCAGGTTCAGGCGCTGGGCGTCGAGGCGTTCGCTGATGATGTCGATGGCGCTGCAGTGGCCGTCGTCGACCAGCCATTGCAGGGCTTCGCGGGCATAGAACTCGGCGTCCATCTGGGTCTGTCGGGTCAGCTTGACCCGACGCAAAAGCCACAGCCGCGAGCCGATGCGATCGTCGGCGACGGTGGGAAAGCTGTCGCCCCACCAGCCGAAGCGCTCCTCGTCGTCGAGGGCGTCGTCATCGGCGGCGCGGCGCCAGGTGAACAGGCTGATGAGCACGGCGCGGGTCAATGCGGCGTGGAGGTTCTGGCTGATAAACATCATTTGCCTCCTGCCGGCGCACCGGTCTGGCCGCTGCCGGCCTGCACGCCAACGTGCACGTGTTTGATCTGGCTGATGCCACCGGCGAGTTGATCACCGGTGGAAACGATCTTGCCGGTCTGGTTGATCACCGGCGTGTCGAAGTTCACCGCGCTGCTGGCGCGGATGTTCAGGGTGGCGGTTTCGATGTCGATGATTCGCCCGCGCTTGAAGTGAATCTTGTCGCCCTCGTCGGTGTAGATCGCCACTTCGCCAGAGGCCAGCGACTGCAAGCGATAGCGGCGGTCGGCGACCACCAGGGCGATGGCGTGAGAACGGTCACCGCCGAGAAACGTGACGATGCCTTCGGCGCCGGCCAGCGGGTTGCTGGTGAAACCGTAGGGTTCGAAATGCTCCAGGTCGTCGTTCACTTCTCCGGCGGTGAGGCGCATTTGCAGCGATTGCAGCTTGGATGCCGAATGGGCGAGCACGACAGTGCCGCGCGCCAGCAGGCGTGTCAGTAGGCTCATGAATTGTCCTCAAAGGTAGGCATCACGCGATCCACTGTGGGAGCGAGCCTGCTCGCGAATGCGGTGGGTCAGGCGATTTGATGTTGAAGCTGCCAGCGCTTTCGCGAGCAGGCTCGCTCCCACAGGGTTCGGTGTCCGGCTCAGGTTTTTTTCGGGGGCGTAGGATCGGGATCAAAGGTCTGCGGCGGTGCCACTTGCAGGGTGGTCACCGAACCTTGCGCCGACAGCGAATACGTCACTTTGGAGATCAGCATGTCGCCGTCAAAGCCAAGTACCGGATCCTTGACCTTCACCAGTGTGTTGTGGCGCCACAGATCGCCATTGGTTTGACGCCAGCCCTGCACCTGATAGGTGGTGGTCTGCGCCCGGCCAACGCGCGTGGCGCTTTCCCAGAGCGCCCGTTTGAGCGACAGATCAGGATTGATCTGCAGGCCCTCGTTGATCACGGTCACGCGGCGGCGCTTGTAGCCCAGATCCGTGGCAATCGATTCAATCTCGCTGACCGCCGCGCCGCTTTTCTGATCGTTACCCTTCTGCTGGCCAATGACCCGGTATTCGGAGAACACCTGGCTGTAATCCATCGGCGCGTTGGCCGAGAGGATGTTCTTGCCCAGCTCCAGCGCATCGCTGGCGCGGCCAGCGCTGCCAGGTCTGGCCAGCACCAGCCGCCCAGACGCATCGTCGGTGGAGAACACCCGAAACAGCGAAAGCAGACGATCGATCGATTGAAACACCGTTTCCCCCGGTACGAGGGTGTAGCTGCCCAATCGCGTGGTTTCGGCAATCTCGCTGACCACCTTGACCTTGTACGACGACGCCAATGCTTCGACGATGCTCAGCATGGGCTGATCTTTCCACTGGTTCGGGCGGTTGATCGCGGCACAGTCCACCAGATCCTGAGTACAGGAACTGCCCTCGATGGTCAGGCTGATCTGGCGTCCGTCGTAGCGGATCGGGGCCTTGAACACGTAGCCGGTGAGCACCAGGTCCTGCCCGATTTTCACTTCGCACGGATCGCCCGGCTTGATCGGTTTGTCCACCGTCTGCCCCGGCCACTGCCAGGTGATGTCGAGTTTGAAGGTGCGAAACTGACGCTCCAGATCAGCGGTGATTTCCACACTTTTCCAGCCGCCGTATTCCATGTTGTCGACGGTCAGCGTGACGCGATTGTCTATCTCGCTCATGGTTTACTCCCCGGAGACTTTCACTTCGTTGGGCGAAAACCCGGGATGGTTCGTCGGATTGCGCTGCTGGATTTCAGTGACCCGCGTGGCATCGCCAAGGTACTTGTAGGCGATCACCACCGCCGGCGCGCTTTCCTGAAGGGTTTTAGTGACAAGCCGTATACCCGAGGACGCGACCGACTTGAGATGCGCGACCGCTGCATCCTGCAGATCGCTGATCAGCTGGTGGTGCGCCGGGCCGGCCTTGGTTTTTACCAGGTTAAGGGTGTCGATCAGCGTCTGCTGAATCGCCTGCACATCATCGATGGCGGGCACGTCCGCACGATTGATCGGCTGATTCGCCTGCTGGCCCACAGAAGGTATCGACGGCAATTTCACCGGTTTGCTTGCAACCGGCATTGAAGCGATCCACTGCGCCGCCTTAACAATCAGCGTGTCCTGCACCAGATCAGCCATGGCTTGCGCCGCCGCGTTGGTGTCCTTGCCGGTGGTGATCTTCGGCGCATCGGCCTTGCGGATGGCTTCGAGTTGTTGGGACACGTCGGCAATCACGCCACGGTAGCCCTCCTTCGCGAACTCCTTGAGTTCCTTGATATCGCCGAGCAAGCCCTTGAACTCCGCTGCCACTTCCTTGGGCAACTCCTTGACGGCTTTGACCAGTTCAGTGATCTGCTTGTACTGCTCGATCAGCGGTTTGAGCTGCTCCTTGATCACCTCATAGACCCCGGTCAGGCTGTTGCGCAGATTGGCAATGCCGATCCGCGCGGCCTTGATCAACGTCATCGCCTGCTCGAAGCGCGCCACCGCAGAACCCAACAGCGTGTCCGCCTTGGCCAACAGAACTTTTTGCGTACTGACCGTGGCGGTCGGAAACGGCAACGGCCGGTCCGGGTAAAACTTCAGACTGAACGTCACCAGCCCGCCGTCCTGGCGGGTGTGGGTCATGTCGCATTCGCCGACCTTGACCTGCAAGCGTCCGAGCCACGGATGCACCAGTTCTCCACTGCCTGCCTCCAAGGCCTTGAGCAGCTTGTCGCGCTGCTCCAGGCAATCGGCGCCGATGATGAACGCCGTGATGTCGTGGGTCTTGGCCTGTTGGCCGAGATCCTCGAAATACGGCAGGTCGCGTTGCGGGTACTCGTGCAACTGACCTTTGCGACCGACCGGGGTTTTCGCCTGATCGATCCAGAACCCGACACCGCGAAACGATGCCGGCAACAAACGGTCACGCCAGTTCATTGGAACCTCCTGCCGACAGCGAGCGATAGCCGATGCGCGAAGACAGCGCCAGGCCCGGTTGATTGGTTTGTGGTTGATCGGTGCGCAGCCCCGCCGGTGCATTTTCGAAGCGCACGGTCAGGCCGCCTTCGAGTTGCGTGCGGTTGTTGGCCGCGCTTTGCTGGATCAGGGCGCTGGAGGATTGCGGCAGCGATCCGCCTTGCAGCGCCCCGTTTCCAGCAGGGGCGGTACTCGCGCCAAAGAATGCCGGCGCCAGCTCACCCTTGCCTTCGGCGTTGGTCTGGCGCTGCGCTTGGGTCAGAGTTTCGACCTTGCCGGTGACCTTGGCGATCAACCCGGCGAAACCTCCGTCGAACAGCTCCTTGATCGGCGCGATGACGGTTTGCAGCTTTTGCCACAACTCGCCGAACCACCCGACAATCGGCCCCCAGCTCTCGATGATCTGATCCAGAGGTTTCCATTCGAACAGGGTATGCAGAAAGTCCACGACTGGTGCAGACGCCGCCAGCACAACATCCCACAGCGCCGAAAAGACTTCGCCGACCGGCTGCCAGTACTGCGCAATCTGCTCCAGCGGCGACCACTCGAACAGGCTGGTGAAAAAGCCTTTGACCCGCTGCACTGACGTTTGCAGTGCCGTCCAGATCGGTTCGAAGTACCCGACGACACCACCCCAGGCGCTGGTGATCATTTCCATCGGAAAATAATCGAACAGTGCCCGCAAGGTATCCCGGGTGCTTTGCACAGCTGATTGCAGCGTCGTCCACATCGGCTGGAAGTACGCAACAACACCGCCCCAGGCGCTGGTGATCATCTGCATCGGCGAGAAATCGAAAAACGACACCAGGTACTCTTTAGCCGTCTGCGCGACTTTCCGCAGGCCATCGAACATCGGCTCGAAGAACCTGACAACGCCACCCCACGCACTGTTGATCATCTGCATCGGCGAGAAGTCGAACAGGTTTCGGAGGAACGCCATCACCGGCACACTCAAGGCCTTGAGCAGTTCCCAGATCGCCGAAAACAGCCCCGTCAGCGGTGCCCAGTTTTCCAGGATCATGCCGGCGGGCGTCCACGAGAATACCGATTTGAAGAAGTCGATTACCGGCGCAGTGACGGCTTTGACCTCTTCCCAGATGCCCGAGAAAAATCCCGCGACCGGTGACCACAGCGCCGCCAGTGCATCCAGTGGTCGCCAGTCAAGGACCGAGCGCAACGTCGCCATCGCACTCGCACCGATGTTTTTCACGCCCTCCCACATGCCTTTGAAGAACGCGCTGATCGGCGTCCAGTTGGCGTAGATCAAACCGGCCGCCACCGCGATGCCCATGGCGATGAGCATGATCGGATTGGTCTTGAGCACCATGCTCATTACATCGAACACTTGCGTGGCGCCGGTGACCGCGGTTTGCATCGCCGAGAAGGCGATGGCCCCCGCAGCCAGGCCTTCCACCAGTTGCGGGTTGTCGGCAAGCAGGCTGCCGAACTGAGTCAGCATTGGCTCAAGCCCGACCACCAACGCACCGACTGCCGGCACCAGCGCCGCGTCAACAGCAGCGGAAACCTTTTCCATCGACGCACTGAACACGTTCATGTTTTGTGCAGCGACTTTCGGTGCGGCAGGCAGATCCACGGTTTTCGCCGTCTCGCTGACTTCAGTCAATTTGCCCTGAAACGCTGCCGCCGATTTGATCCCGTCCACGAACGGCGTGATCACGCTGCCGCCCTTGAACAGACCGCTGATATCCAGTTTGCCGAGGCCGGTCTGTTCGAGATTTTTCTTGAAGCTCTCGACCTTTACTCGCAGGGCGCCGAGTTTGGGCGACAGTTCATCGATGCCCGTGATCAGCACCGGTGTTTGCACTTTCTTTTCTTCGTCTGCCATCACTGCACCTGCTGCATCGCATTGATCCGTTGCGCGTGCTCCAGCGATTCGCGGAGCACATCCAGTGGCCTGGCCATCATCTGTTCGGGGTCAACCTTCCAGAACCAGGCCAGGTCATAGGCGACTGCGATCAGGTCGGTGATGGCTCCGACGCCGCACTCATGAAAAAACTCGCAACGGCCCAGCTCAGCGCGTTGAGGTCAGCCAGATCGAGCTGGTTGACCGACGACGGTGGAATACCGGCGCACACGGCGATGTATTTGGCCGCCACGTCCATGTCGAGGCTGACTTCTTCGCTCTTGTCGATCTTGTACGGCAGCGCCTTGATCGCTCGCACTTCCTGCACCGTCGGACGGCGCAGGACGAGTTCGGTCAGGGGCTCGCCGTGAGCTTCGATCGCAACCTGAAGCTTCACGGCGCCGCTCATTGCCAGGTCCCCTTGATGCCTTCGAATTTCAGTTCGATGGTGGCGTCATCGCCCTTGGAAACCGGCTCTTCGACCAGATAGGCACCGGCCAGCACGTAGACTTTGCCGTTACTGAATTCGCAGGTGACGGTGATGTCGGTGCCTTCGATCAGCTTCTTCAGCGGGAAGTCGGCGGTGTGCAGCGCGGTCACTTTGAACGACGGCGCGACGTCGGTTTCCTTGTAGAAACCCGGTACGACGGTTTCGCGTTTGACAGCCATCAGCGGGGCTTCGCAGCCGCCGTTGATAGTCAGTTGTGCACCGTCGACTTTGACGTAGCAGGTGCCTGCAATCACTTGACCCATGGTGTTACTCCCTTCAAATAAAAAAGCCCACCTAGGTGGGCTGAATGCTTACGGCCAAACGCGGTTATCAGGCCGCGTCGTCGTATTGCAGACGGAATTGGTTGAGCAGTGCGAACACGCGCAGACCGTTGATGTAGTCCGGCGGGAACAGCACGTTCACGCGGCTCGGATCCTGCACGTCACGCTCGACGATCAGGTGCTCGGCGAACAGCTCGGCGTTCTCCACGTGGCCTTCCAGTTCCAGCTTGGCGTACTGCGCGATCAGCTCGCCGCGAATGGTCGCCGGAGTGACGATCGGCTGGCCGGCGCCGAAACGGGTGCCGTCGGAAGCCAGTTTGTGCCGGCCGTACTTGCTGGTGATCACGCTTTGCAGACGACGCACGATGAACGCCGACTGGTGCATGGTTTCGCTGTCCAGATAAGAGTTGTCGGCCTGACCGTAAGCGTTCTTCTGGTAGGTGGTGATCGAACGCTGGATGCGCACGTAGCCACCTTCGTAGTAGGCCGTGGCGATGCCGTAGTTGAGCAGCGACTGACGCTCGGTCAGGGTGAAACGCTCGCTGGCCGGCGCCGGATCAACGCCCGGCAGGCTGCCGCTTTGGGTCGGACGGCTGGCATCGGCGGAGATGAACACCGCGGTGCGCGCAGCCAGTGCTGCCGCCTGGACCCAGAACGGTTGCGGTACGCCCGGCTCTAGCGCCTGAATGGTCATGTGCTGATCGTTACGTGCCTGGCCGGCAGCAACCAGGGTGCCGACGGTACCGCGCTTGGCGCTGTAGACGTGACCGAACAGTTGCTTGGCCCAGGACCAGCGACCGGTGCTGTCATCCATCACTGCTTGCCAGGTATTGAGGGTCGACAGATCCGACCACGGCAGAGCGATGAACTCGAACGGCTCGTCACCCAGTGCAGCCACGGCTGCGACCTGATCCGGCACACCGGCACCGCCAGTCATGGCGGTGATCGCAGTGGTCAGGCCGGCCGGGGTTTCTTCGCCGTTGCTCTTGCCCAGACGATTGAACTGCAGGCTGATGTCGTTAGCGCTGTCGCCGGTCCATTTGGCGGTCAGGGTGACCACACCTTCAGCCGCCGCAGCGCTGACCGGCAGATCGGCGGTGGCGTTGATTTTCTGTGCCAGTGCGGTAGCCGCTTGAGCAGCGGTGGCACCGTTGACCACGGTGGCCTGCACACGCACGCCAGCGACGTACAGGTTGAGCACGCCAGCCTGAGTCGCAGTGCCAGTCAGGGTCAGCACGCCTTTGGCGATGGCGCCTTCAGTGTTGTGCAGCGGCAGGCACCAGATCTCACCGATCGGGTCGGCCTTGCGGAAGGTCTCGTACATCGAGGCGAGCATCGAGCCCTGACCGCCGATGCTTTTTGCCAGCGCGACGCTGGAGACCAGCACCAGTTTGCCGACTTCGGTCGGGGCGATGTTGTCGTTGACCTGAGCGACGATCAGACGGCGCATGGCCGAAGTCGCGCTATTGGCAGCCGAGTTGTCCATTTCGGCATAGAACAGCGGTACACGAATGTCCGCGGGGATGTTGCTGAATCCGATCGCCATTATTTGGCTCCCTGTGCTTTGACTTTTACGGTTTTGATAGTGATATCGCCGTCGGCCAGACGTCGGCGCCACCAGGCGCTGTCCAGCACTTCACGGCCTTCTTTGGGCAGCAGATCGCCCGCTTCCGGGTCAGGCACGGCACGGCCAGCGGCCGGCAGTACGGTGATGCGATTGCTCATGGGGTTACGTCTCCAGAGAAAGTCAGTTCCACGCGCCCGTCAGGGCCCGGGTGTTTCAGATTGGGGTCGGCCGGATCGATCGCATCGACCCGCACGGTGACCCCGGTAAAGGACGACAAACCGTCCAGTTCACGTTCGTGCCAACTCTCCGCAGGCTGACTGGGCAGATTGCGGCCGAGCTGGAACTCGGCAAAAAAGCGCAGCCGATAGAAGGCCCGGCTGCTGTTGATCGAGACCATTTCGCCGCCGTCGTAGACGATGGCGCTGTAATCGGTGCCCGGCTTGAACCCCACCAGCGCACGCCACAGTTCGGCGCGCAGGTCGTGCAACAGATCCAGCGCTTTTGTGGCGTCCGTGGCATCGAGTGCCAGGACGATTTCGAAGCGGTCGCGGATCGGTTGCGCGGTGAGGTTTTGTGCGGTGCTGTTGCCGGCGACATCGGCCAGCGGCAGCACATGGGCCGAGGGTGTCGGCAGATCGGCATTGCCTTGCAGCAACGCCAGATCGACACCCACCGCAACGTGGTTGGCAAGGCTTGGGCATTGCGCACGCAGTTGCGTGAGGATCGGGGTGATCTTCATGGTGGTGTTCCAGAGTGTGGGGGAGTTACCGCAGGACCAATGTGGGAGCGAGCCTGCTCGCGAAGGCGGACTTACATTCAAAAACAGTGTTGATTGATCCACCGCTTTCGCGAGCAGGCTCGCTCCCACAGGGGTTTGTGTCGCTCTGAGAAAGAGTGAATCAGTCTTTGGCGCCCGCCTTGGGGTCGAGGCACGTGGCATCGATCACGCAGCGATAGCTGTTCTCGCGATTGCCACTGGCGGTGACTTTTTCGATCGACCAGCGCCCACGCATGAAGTCCGGCCAGGTCTCATCGAGCCGCACCAGACCTTCGGCCGCCAGCAGTGGATTGCCGGGGCAAGTGACTTTCACCTTGTATTTCTGCCGGAGCATCTTGCGCACTTCGCCTTCGCCGACGGCGATCGCATCGGCTTCAGTGGGTTGTTTCTGGCGGAGGGTCTTGAACGGCGCAAGCCCCGTTTCAACCCAACGCAACACGCCGGCAGCACCATCCCAGAAACAGGTCTTGCAGCCCTTGGTCTGTTCGCGGGCAGACTCCTCCAGCGTGGCGCTGACGAACGCGTGATCGCCGGGACGGTTGTTGCTGGTCACCGACAATGTCACGTCCGCCAACACCTGGCCCGACAATGATTTGGTCTGGCCGGGACGGGCCAGCACGTACACGTCGTTGTAGGGTTTGGTCACCGCGTTGTACTTTTTCGCCAGGCGCGTCAGAAAACTCATGTCGGTTTCGTTTGACTGGTCGACGTGCTCGATTCTGATCATCGCCACCTCGGGCGCGACGCGCGGTGAAAAGCCATGGCTCGACACCAGTTTGCGAAACAGCGCACCCAAGGTGGTCGGGCCATGACTGGCCGTGCGGCGTTGTTTGAAGCCTGTCTCATCATCCTTGCTGAACGGCGCCGCCGTGGCCACCAGAGTCAGGCGAAACGGGAACAGCGTCGGCGTCAGGCGTGTCACTTTGAACTGGCCCTTGTCGACCATTCCCGACTCCAGATAACCGACCTCAAGGCCGATTTTCCCGCCCAGATCCGGCAGCCCTTCGAGGCCTTCAAGATCGATCGTCAACGTCAGTTGATCGGACTCGAAACCGGCTGCATCGATGTGTTCCCAACTGATCAGGCGTTGATTGAGCAGGGCCGAATGGGCCCCGTAGAGTCTTACCGCCGGGGTGAAACCCAGTGCCATGCAACCTCCTTAATCCCAGGCCGTGAGCGGTTTTAGCGTGGCCGGTTTCGAGTCGAGTTCCGGCAACGTGACCCAAACGCCCGCGGGCAGGATCGGGCCGTGTTCGGCCAGGGTCGGGTTGAGTTTCCACAGGGCCTCTTCGGCGGCGTCATCACTGCGCCCGGTTTCGCGGTAGAGCAGCAGATTCACCGAATCACCAGCCACGCTTCGGACCTTACGCATTGTTGAACTCCGCTAGCTCGATAACCCAGTCAACGACCATTGCCGTGCCGTCATCGATGATCTGGCTCTGGTTTTCCTGAATATTGTTGATTCGCCACAGGCCCCAGTTGCGACCGATGCCGTCAATCAACGGCAGCGGGATACGCTGGGCCTGCAAGGCGCGCAATTCGTCGAGCCGATTCATGGCCACGGCGTACATCGACTTGCCGGTGATAGTCAGGGTTTCCGGTTTTTGCCCGGTCTGGCTGGACTTGGGTTTGCTGGTGAGAATCTGGATTTCGCTCCAGCCTCCGTCGGACTTGCGCGCCAGCGAGCTGTAGGCGAAGTCGCGCGAAAGGCCGAAGATGAAACCGCCCAGCGCCATTTGTTGTTTCATCAGGCGACTCCATCGGTCAGGGCTGCGTCACGGCGGGTGGCGAGAGCGTTGGTGCCTACTGCGGGTGTGAATGCGCTATCGAAATGGTTGCGCATGACCTGCGAAACCACATCGCCGATTTTTTCGGCATTGAGCGCATCACTGCCGCTGATCTGCACTAACGGCGAGTAGGTGTAATTGGGCAGTTGCGTCTGAGCGCTGGACAGATCCTTGGCCACTTGCGCGGGGGGCGCGAGTTTGTCCTCGGCAGGTTTCCCCCATTGTTCCCCCACATAGGAGCCGAGCATCCCGCCCAGAGTGCCGCCGATGAAAGTGCCGATACCGGGCGCAATGAACGTGCCGATCGTGGCGCCAATGGCGGTTCCGGCGAGTTCGCCGGCGGCACCTTTAACAGCTTGATCATCGCCTTCGCGCCAGCCTTTCAATCCGGCATAGGCCGCATGGGCGATGGCCAGAGGTGCACCTATCTTGACGGCAGGCAATGCCTTGGCAGCATACGGTGCGAGTCTGGCACTGGCGCCTTCAGCCAAAGGCATGATTTTGGCGGCAGCCCCTTTGAGCCACTCAGGTCGCATATTTTTAGCAACGTCACCGACCATCCTCAATCGCGTCAGTGCATCGTCGAACATCGGTGCGATCCTGGCCGTCACACCACTCAAACGGCCGCTCCCGCGGGCACCTGGCGTCGAGGCACGCGCCCCGATACGAGAGGGTGCGCGTCGCCCCGACCTGCGAGCCGGTCGCCGTTTTTTTCCACCACCATCATTGCCGTCATCGCCTGCCATGACGTCGGCAAGATCCGATGGCAAACGCGCGGCAGCAAGGCGTAACAGCTTCGCACTAACGGTGTCGAGCACCGAGGCAACACCGGTTTTCAGCGCCCCTCCCACAAACGGCAGAGCTGCAGCCCCAAGCAGAACCAATCCTGCCGTAAGCGCCGGAAAAGCCTCGGCCGCTGTACTCACGCCATTGACCAGTCCGGTGAGCACCACGGCGGCCCCGTCGGCCAAAGGAGCCAATGCCGTGCCGAATGCCGTAGACAATCGGTTCAGACTTGCATCCAGCGCGTTCCAGCGCCCCTGCGATGTATTACCGACAGCCTCGGCGGCTTGCGCTGCTGCACCGCCGTCGGCGCCACGCTCCGAAGTCGCGTATTGGCGCTTGTCGGCCACCTGCGAAAATGCGTTTGTCACATCCTCGGGTTTCTTCAGCAGTTCAAGAACTCTGACGTCGTTTTCGCCGAATAGCGTCTTCGTCAGTGCTGCACGCTCTTGCACAGGTTGTTTATTGAGCGCGGCGAAAACCGCGCTGATGGCAGCGGGAGCATCCTTGCGCATCTCACCCGCCAGCGATTCGGGGTTCAATCCTAACCGGGCCAGGGCCGTACGCTGATCCGTTGATGCTGATCCGCCCTTGGCCAGCGCAGAAACGATGCCCTTCAAAGTGGCGCTGGCGCCTTCCTTGTCTGCGCCACTGTTGAGCAACGCAGCCGCGAGTGCGGCCACCTGTTCCGGGGTCATACCTGCAGTGATTGCGGTTTCGCCGGAACGCTGCACAACCGCACCGATGTCGGCGGCCTTGGCGTCCAGGCCGCTGCTGCCCAAGTAGCTCGTGGCGTCGGCCAGATCCTGACTCTGGTATCGATCCAGCTTCAGCGACGAACGCCAGGCTGCCAACATTTCGCCAGCCGTTTTGACGTCGGTCCTGAACGCCGATGCGTTGACCGCCGCATCCCGGGAGAACCACTTCAGTTCGTTCGCCCGCTGATCACCCTTGGCACCATCGGCAATACCGGCTCGGGCTCCGGTGAGTTGCACTTGCAACAGATCTGCGCTGGTCGCACCGCTGGCTGCTACCTGCTTCTCGCTGGCCAGTTCCAGTGTGCGTTCAGAATGCGTTTGCAGCTGAACCTTGCTCAGCTTGAGCACCTGATTGAGTTCAACCAGCGCGGTCTCGTTAGCCATCGCCGATTGCAGTTTTTTCGGCGGCGGACGCTGCTCGATCTCGGCCTTGAGTTTCGACTTCGGTTCACTATTGGCCGCTGGCGGCGCCGCGACGACCTTGAACAACGATTGCTGGTTGACCAGCAGCTCGCGCAGCTTGACCTGCTCCTGAGTCAGCAAACGAATATCCACGCTTGCCAACGCCAGTGTCAGGTTCAGATCCTGCAGCGATTTGCCGAGGTTGTCGGGCAAGATTGCGCCCGTTGTGTCGCTGCTCTCACCGGCGTATGCGAGCGCATATTTACTCTCTGCCATGCCGCTCTACTCCTGTTTCACGCCAAGGCGAGTGATCGCTATGTCGTAGCGGCGCAACGCCTTTTCGGCGTCCCATTCCAGAATCTCCGCTTCACTTACCGGGTAAATGAGCGGGACGATATCGAGGATTACTTCGATGTCGCGTTCCGAAAGTAGGCCGCCGGCTGGTTTAAAAAATCGTCGATGCGCACCTGCAATTGGGTCCAGTCCGGGACGCTCAACTGGGTCAGATCGGGGATCATCAGACCGGTGCAGTGGGCAGTGATGAACTCGGCGCGTTCCTTGGCCGTTTTCAGTTTCTTCATCACTTTGGTGGCGCGCAGTGCGGGCATTTCCAGCGACAGCGAGGTCACGGTGCGGCCGGTCACGGCGAGCGGTTGCAGCAGCTGCACTTCGTCAGGATCGTCGGACTTTTCCGCGTCCTCGACCTGCTCCAGAAAGTACGACGCCGGACGGGTCGACATCTCGTGCACGTACTGGGCGATGCTCACGTAGTCCGGGCGTTTGAGCTGGTCGAGTTCCTTGACCGACAGGCCGGTGGCGAGCAGCGCCAGTTCGAAGAACTGATCGTCTTCATCATCGCCGGCGCGTTCCAGCGCTTCTTTCTGTGCGGCGTAGAACAGTGGCTTGAGCTGGATCTGCTCGATCTGCGCGCCGTCGTCACCGGTGATCGGCGACAGCAGGTCATGCTTGGGTGGCATCCACGACATGTATGAATTCCTTGGTGATTCTTGAGGGGGTATTGCGCAATGGAGCCAGTCAACCCGGCCTAGTGTGGGAGCGAGCCTGCTCGCGAAAGCGGTCTTACAGTCACATAGGTAGCGAATGTGATGGCCTCTTCGCGAGCAGGCTCGCTCCCACAGGTTTTGCGGTGTAACGGACTACGGCATCAGCACCGCACGACGCGCATCACCGAGGATGTCGACGCCGTTGAGCACGAACTTCTGGGTGCGCACGTCGATGTCTATCACCGGGATGCCGTTTTCCAGGCGGTTGTAGGTGCGGCAGGACAGCTCCAGGTTGGTCTTGGGTTTTTCGCCCATTTTCACTGCGGTTTCTTCAAGGGATTTCAGCTTGCCGCCGACCGTGTGATAGGTGAACCAGGTGTTGCCGTCCTGATCCTGACCGGCTTCACGCACGTTCAGCAGGATGTCGTCGCCCAGCTTCACGCCCAGTGCGAGCATGACTTCTGCGCCCATGCCTTGCAGGGTCAGCTTGGCGTTGAGCGCTTTGCCACCCTTGGCCATTTCTTCGACGATGAAACGGCCGCCACGCATTTCTTCCACGTCGAATTCGATCTTCGGTGGCGTGAATTCCTCAACGGTCGCCGACAGCGGCAGGCCTTGCAGGGTGGCCGCGATGGCCTGTCTTACGCGGTTGGTAAACATTAGAGAACGTCCTCCAGGAACTGCTCGATGATTTCATCGCGGGCGTTGAGTTGATAAACCATGTGTTCGTTCGGCGCGTAGCGGCCGTAGTCGATGACCACGTACCAGGTGCCGTTCTTGTACTTCTCGACGCTGTTGAGTTCCGGGTGCAGGTACACGCTGCCGCCAGGAATGGTTTCGTCGGCGACCAGGGTTTGCAGCCAGTCGTTGATACGCTTGACCTCCTGATCCATGAACGACTTGGTCAGGTTCTTCGCCATGGCTTTCTGGCCGGCCTTGACCAGCTTGCGGCTGATCGCATCTTCGAGGCCGACGTAGCTTATGAACTTGCCGGTGATCGAGCGGTTACCCAGCAGCGAGAAGCCGCCGAGCACGGTGCGGGCGTAGTAGCTGACGCCGTAACGGTTGAGCAGATCGCCTTCGGTGGAAGTGTCGAGGATGTTGTACTCAACGACCCGGGACACGTCTTCGGCGTAGGTCACCTGGTTGCCCGGGCTCTCCCACTGCTTGACCTTGGCCAGCACGGCAATCGCCAGGCTCGACGGCGCGAGGAACACATTTTTCTTTGCCGCTTTCGAGTACACGGCCGGCATGTTGTGCACCACCAGGCAACGGTCGAAACCGAGGTCGGCGCCACCCAGTTCCTGGCTGTAAGTCACTTGATCAGCGACCGAGGCATCCTTGCCATCCAGCACCACACGGGCCTTGATGCGCTTGCCGAACGAGGCGAACTCGCTGGCTACCGCTTTGGTGCCGGTGAAGCCCGGCGCGCCGATGATGGTCAGGTCTTCCGGGACACTGCCCAGTGCCGCCAGACCGAGCTTGCGGCCGGTGGTTGGATCAACACCGCCGATCACTGCGTTAACGGTGTCGGCCGGCGTCGCGCCCGCTTCGACGATCACCACGTACACCGGCACCTTGACCACTTTGAGGATCTGGTAAACCGCGTGGTACAGCGTGCCCTCTTCAGCGCCGGTCGGATCGAGCAGCGCGTGGGTGGTGAAGCTGTTGATGCGGAACGGTGCGTTGCGCGGAATCAGCGGATCGGCTTTCGGCGCGGTGCCGACCAGACCGATGACGTTGTCACCCAGGCCACCCATGGCCTCGGGGGATTCGGTGGCATTGACGGTAATGCCGTTGTGCTCGAAGTTCAAAACCTCAGCCATGTTCAGTCAGCCTTCTTGGCAGCGGCCTTTTTGGCCTGGGTGGTAGGTGTTTTCAGTTCCAGTCGACCGGCGCTGTACAGCGCACTGGCCTCGACGTCGAGCAGATCAAGGTCTTGACCGACGCTCGACCAGTGCCCACCGCCGGTGGGGAATGGGACGAGCACGGTGTAGGTTTGGCGGGTTGCCATTTTTCGTTTCTCCATAAACGGGAAAGCCCCTCGTGGGGAGGGGCTTTGGCGGGTGTTGAATTGTTTTTTGCGGGAAAGAAAACGCCCCGGGGTGCGGGGCGTTTATTGGGGCTGCAGCAGAAGCCACGCAGGCTCTTCAGGACGATGTTCCGCCAATGGAAAGTCCCCCGCTTCTGGCCATTGACGTAAAGCACGGCGGTAGGCTTGCAACTGAACGTACTCTGCCGATGACAGCGTAGTACCTTGAGATTCCTCAAGCTCATCGCGATGTCTGGAGACGAGGCCATCCGTATCGGACAAACGTCGATCACGCCAAAAACGCTCGACCGTCGATAACTGCTCGGACGTCAGATCTGGACGCGGGTTCAACACGGGTTTGCCATCAGCACCAGCTGAAATGATCTGTCCCTGACTCTGCCCTTCCAACAAAC
This sequence comes from Pseudomonas sp. B21-051, assembly GCF_024748795.1. Lineage (NCBI taxonomy): Bacteria > Pseudomonadati > Pseudomonadota > Gammaproteobacteria > Pseudomonadales > Pseudomonadaceae > Pseudomonas > Pseudomonas sp. B21-051. The sequence continues at coordinate 1,310,724 of NZ_CP087166.1, read as the reverse complement.
GAAAGTGTTCTTCACTGCTTATCTTTACGACATCATCTGGAAGCTGACCAATAAGGTCCGAATCATAAAAGCCGTTCTTTGAAGGTGAGTAATGCATGAATGGCTCCCTACTTGCCTTTTGCAGTCCAGAATATCGAATTGATATCCCCCGTTGGACCGGCGGTATCAACAAAGGTGAATCCCGTCGCCGGCATCTGATTGACTACGATGGTTCCAGAAGAAACGTTCCCATCCAGTCGCTGGGTCGTGATTGAAAGCACACCATTCGGAAATGCTATGGGGTACACCACAGAAACGTTTCCTCCAGTGTTGTACGAAGGAATCAATCCCCATTGCTCGATCAGTCCACTCGGGTCTTTCTTGTAACCATTCGCCCCTGTTAGCGATGACTGAAACATCGGCGAATATTTCAGCGCAGTATCCCCCGAGTCCAAACTCCAGCCGGGACCCAGCAACAAGCGTCGGAAAACCGCAAAATTGCCAGGTTGAAGTACAACGCTGGTCAAGTTGGTGGTGTTGACTGCTCCAAACGTTTCCCCCGCCCGAGTCTTGACGGTTACCCCTCCAGTGCTCGTCAGATGAACCAATCCCCCGGGAGGAACGCTGTCCCAGGCTGGAAGTGTCGCCGTCAAACCAGGTGCGGTGAAGATCGATAGTTTCCCGACGTCGGCGACAGTCAATTGAGTGTTGGCTTCATAGTTTGTCTGGCCGGCATAACTACCCAGCGCACGCTGAACAAATTTAGTAGTTGCCAGAACATCATCATTACTAAAAACGTTGGCCGTGGGCGCTGTCGGGCTACCGGAGAACACCGGAGAACTGAGCGGCGCAAAGCCGAAGGTGATGTTTTGAAACACCAAAGCAGTTGTGCCGAGGAGCACAGGGCCGTCGGTAACAAGCTGCCAGATCGTGTCGGCTTGAGTTGTGCCTTGCTCAATAGATGCGGTCAGACCTGGCGTTACTTTGAGATTCGAGTCGGCATCTTTTGTGCGCACCCAGAATTCATTTGCAACAACGTACAGTCCATTGTCTTTCGCTGATGTCTGGTTTTTAACCAGCACCCTATCTCCCGCAACGACTGCAACACCATCAATAGTTTGTGAAGCTTTCAGCGCGATATTGCTCGTAGTGGCAACACGCACAGACTGCTTGGCATCAAGCTTGGCTAGCTCATCCGCCACATACCCTGTCACCCACGCACGAGTGGCCTTGACCACCGTGTCGTCGATCAGCAAGGTCACCAGCGATGCATTGCTGGTCTCGAAAATCGAGCGAATGTAGAACTCTTTGCCCGAGCCCGACGTCGCCAGTACCGGTTTGAACGACTCCGGGTATTTGACGATGGCGTAGAGGATCCCGGTGTCGGTCCAAAGCCCCGCTTCTCGCACGTACCAACCGCCGATATCCGGCGGAATGGTCACTTCGGCGAGCAGCCAGCTCGGGTTTTTCTCGTCCTGGAACAGCGCATTGAGCGGGCCGCGCCAGACTTCGCGTTTCAGCGCGGTGGCGGTCGCGGCCGGGTTGTAGACCGCGCCGCCGCCGTCGCCGACGGAAATCTGTGTCAACTTGATCGGCGTACCTGCGGCCTTGCACGCCGTTTCGTAGGCAATCCCTGCGTTGGTGAGCAGGGTGTAATAGTCAGCCATTCAGGCCCCCTGAGGATAAATAGTGGATGTTTCGACGGTGTACATCGCGGCGGCCATGAACGCCTCGCCAGAGGTTTCGAGACCTTCGATGAACACCGGATAAACCGTCGTCAGCTCACCGCAGAAAGTAGCGGCGGCGATGGAGTGGCTGCCGAACGCGCTCAAGCCCACCGTCACCGAAAGAATGTCCCGCTCGCTCTTGGCATCGGCCAGACGTCGGTCGAGACGGGCGTCGATTTCTGCGCTGTAAGGCTGCTCGCTGAAGGCGCGCACGCTGAAGCTGTAAGGCACGCCGGGAGGCGTCTGTTCGTACCAGGCGCGGACTTCGGGGCGCAGTTGCAAACCCTTGGCTGCGTTTTCCAGCGCCTTGCGAGTACCGGCCTGGCGCGCGGTGGGCCAGGCCAGTTCGACGGTCAGGCGCTTTTCCGCTTCCGGTGCGCTGGTGCTCCATTCGGCGACACCGCGATCCGCTGCCAGATACGGCAGGAATGCGACCGGTGTTTCGCTCGGGTTCATCAGCTCGGGAAACGGCGGCGCGATGCGATCAAGCAATGCGCCGAAGCCCAGATCCAGTCCACGTTCGAGTGCCGAGCTGTTGGCCGGCAACAAGGTCGGGCTATGCGTTGGCTCAGTCATAGCGTCAACACCTCGACCTCGACCGCCGTGCAGTACGGTGCCTGAAACGCAGTGGTCACGATCGGCGCCAGCGGTTCAAGAATCTGCAGTTGCACGGCGCCGGCGCTGTGCAGCGTGTAGTCGATCCAGCTCGGATCGACCCGCCCTTCCAGGCGATGGCAACTGTCGGCGTAGGCCTGCAATTGCTGTTGTGCGGCAACTTTGGTCAGGCCCGAATCGGGACCGGAATTGATCTTCGCCACGACACGGATTTTGTAGCGCTGAATGTCGGCTGCCTTGACCGTGACGAGGTCGGTTTCCGGTCGCACATCAGGGCGGGCGAAGTGCTGACGTACACCGTCAAGCAACGCTGCAGACGGGGTGCCATCGCCGTCTCGCGACAGCACCGTGACCTGCACTTCGCCCGGCGCAGTACGCCGACCGTTGCCGTCTTTGACCTGTGCAGCGAGGCCGTCCGGGTTGAAGGTGTAGGTGACGTTCACCACACCGCCATCGCTGGATTCGACCTTCACCGTTGGCCGTTCACCGAGGGTGAATACCTCGCGGCGATACTGCATCCGCGAGCCCGCTGCCGGGGCGTGCGGCGCCAGGTAGTAGCGCAACCGGGCGTCGTCGTCACTTTCATAAATCGGTGGTATTGGCGGGAAGGCTGCCGGGTCACCCGCATCAAGCAACTGGCGCTCCAGACCCATGTCCGCCAGCCGCGCGTCGAGGTTGCTGCCAGTCGCCCACCACGCCAGCATCTGCTTGATGCGGGCGTTGTATTTGCGTTCGTGGGTTTGCAGGCGCACGCAAAAAGCTTCGAGCGCCAGGGTCAGCAATTCGCTCTCGTTTTCCAGGCTGGTCTTGAGTTTCGCCGTGCTGTCCGGCGCTCGGGCGCCAACGTACTCGACGACGAAAGTCTTGAACTCGGCGAGCAGGTCTTCGAAGGCGTCGACGGTGATCAGCGCCGGTTCGGCCAATTGGTTCTGGCCGGGGATCAACTTGCTCATGTCACTACCTCGAAGGTCTGTTGACGGTTTTTCCAGGTGCCGGCGAAGCGCAGCAGCAGGCCGGCGCCGTGACGGCTGGCGACAATCACGCTCGGCTGAAAATCACTGATCCCGTTCTGCGTGTTGTAGAACGCCTGAGCCGCGTGGCTCTGGGCCAGAAGCAGAACGTCGTCACCGAGGTTCTGCCCCAGCAGCGTGGGGATCAGCGAGCCATAAAGGGGCCTTTTTTGCCGGGTGCCCAGCGGCGTGGTCAGGGCCCGGGTCGCGCGCTGCACAAACTGCAGCCAGTCGTCGACCGTGGCCCCGGAGTCTCTATCGATTCCGATCATGGGAAGCTCTTGATTCAGGGGCTGATGACGCGGCCCTGGTGATCCACCAACGGGCCGCCGAAGTGCACGCCCGAGGCGTCGATGCTCAGGCCGACCGCGCCCAGTTGCAGGCTGATCAGCTGTGGCGTCATCGTCAGTTGTGCCGGGCCGATGCTCAGTGCAAGCGACTCGCGAGAGCCGCTGAATGCGGCCGGGCCGTTCTGCCAGTGCAGGGTGTGTGTAGCGTCGTCGTAGCCGCTTTCAGTGCCGTCGACATGCACCCGGCGCGTCAGCGTCGGTACCGTTGCCGTCGGTGGAAAGCGGTCACTGTTCAAACCGAACAACGCCACGCTCTGCGCGCCGCTTTCACCGCTGCCGTAGTTGAACAGCAGGCACTGCTCGCCCACGCTCGGAATTCGCGATTCGCTCTGCGCTCCGGCGCTCGGATTGAAGAACTTGATCGCCGGCGTCAGCAGTCCACCGTGGCTGACCTGACAAGTGTTGCTCGCAGCATCGACTGTCTGACAGACGCCGATGCGACAGAAACTCTCGGCGCGGCGGTGCAGGTCATCGATCTCCGCTTCCATCTCCGCCAGCCGCTCGATGATCGGCCCCAGTTGCATGCGCAGTAATGCGTCGAACATCGGTCAGGCCTCCAGCGCGGTGTATTGGTCCGGGTCGTCGATGTTGCTGACTTCCCAGGTACGGGCGAATTTCGGCATACCGAGCGGGTCGTCGAGCAAGGTCGGACCGAGATAGAGGGTCTGGGTGAAGGTCAGCGTCCATGCCTTGTATTGCTGATCGGCGCGTGTGAGCACTGACGGCAGACCATCAATGTTCATCGGCAGATCGCATTGATCGCCGGGCAGCCCCCAGCGGTTGTCAGTGATCAGGTTTTTCAGCACGGCGATCAGATCGCAGGCGGCAAAGGCACTGGCGGAAACTGCCGGAATGACTTGCAGCGACACCGTCATGACGTGGGCGATACGTCCGTCGGCGCCACGCACACCGGGCGCATTACGGTCGAAGTCAATCAACGCCCAGGCCTGAGCGCCGGGGGCTGTAAAGTCATCGTGATTGCCGACCTGCAGATTCAGGCCGGCGCTGTTGCGCAAGGTTGTCACCATCGCCGTGAACAGCTGCGAAGGCTGCTGGATCGTTGCGGGCATACATGACCTCCTTTTCAATTGTCCACGCGCAGCCCCGCCGCATCAGTTGCAGCAAGGCAGGAAAGTGTTGAGTTACTGGGGATCGCGCGGCGGGGGAACTTCGCAGACGCCGATGCGCTTGGCGGCCCAGCGTTCGTACAGACCGATGGCGACGTCGGCACCGGCCATGGCGGTCAGGCAACCGAAAGCACCGGCGGCCCAGATCGAAAGCCCGGCTGCATACAGCAGCATGATCGCCGAGACGCCGCAGATCATGCAGGCGCCGGAGCGCAGGGCCAGACGCCGCAGCAATGACCAGCCGCGGGCGCCCTCCTTGTCGGCGCGCCACATTTCGCCGGACACCCCGCCCACTACAGCGAGGAGGATGACCAGCCAGATCGGCATGTCCGCCAACGCTTGTTGCTCGTTTGTCATGTCACGCCTCCTGGTTTCAGTTGATGAGTGATGTGTGTCGGGTTCAAGCGATGTCTCTTCAGGTAGGCATTCCAAAAAGCCCGGTGGTGAGACCGGGCTTTTCAGTAATGCGCTCCCGCTGACGGGTTTGGCACACGCGCCAGAATCAGAAAGGCGCGATCGGCCAGTTGATGGTGTATGGATAACCGGACTGTTTTTCTACACGGGCGACACCCACATAGAACTGCTTGAATGCCAGCAGCAGCGCTTCCTCTTCAGGTGTGGCGACGCCAAGATCGATGCTGTATTGCAGTGGATTTAGCTTCAGCCAGTTGACAGCAGCGGTCAGCAATTCCTGTTTTTTCGCGGCGGCCTCATCGGCGTGGTCTTGATAGGTCAGCTCACTGAAGACCCAATCAACCGTATTGACAGTGGTAGCCTTCCAGCCCACCTGCACAGCCAGGTTATCCGTGATATCAACCCAAAAACCATAAACATCATTTGGGTAGTAAGTGGGTTTCTCATCAGCTTCCAGAATTTCCGTAACTTTGCGGATGACGTCTACATAAGAGTACTTAACAAAAGCAAAACGGCTCATCTACTTCTCCTGATAACAAATGACAGACAGCAGTTTTCTTGCGATTCGCACTTGGGAACACAAGTATTTGTTTGATGTTTGGCAGACAGCACGTTTGTCTGCCTTCGGATCAGCGTGTTGATCCTTACGTAATCAGTACGGAACGACCGGCCAGTCAATGGTCACCGGGTAGCCCGCCTGCTTGTCGATATCGCTGACGGCGATGCAGTAGTTCTTGTGTGCAATCAGCAGCGCCTGCTCTTGAGGAGTGGCGACGGCGACATCCACTTTGAATTGCAGCGAGTTAAGCTGCAGCCAGGCAGCTGCCACATTCAGCAGTTGCCATTTCTGCTCCTCGGCCGCGTTGCGCAGGTCTTCGTCGGATGGCGGTGTAAACGTCCAGACTTCATTGAACGTCGCCCCCCAGCCGACACGGATTTCAGTATTGCCGGTGACATCAACCCAAAAAGCGGATGGCGAAGCAGGCGCATCCGGAGCGACTTCACTTTCCTGGAGCCGGGTAACTTTGTTGTATTCAACCAATGCATAGAGATTCATTTCGTTCTCCCAGTTTTTTGTTTGATAAATGCCGCGATGAAACCTGGCAGGCATTCCAAAAAGCCCGGTTATTCACCGGGCTTTTCAGTAATGCGCTCCTTCGCCTTCCTTCAAATCCTGTATTCGAGAAGGAAGCTGACTTTTCGGCGCTACTGGCGCGGTACGAGTCCATTCAAATTGTTTTTCCGACCGCGGTCCCTGCCCGCCGGATAACTGCTCTTGGTGCTTTACGCTGCACACCCGGGTCAGTTGCCAACCCTCTGAACCGTTGAGGCCGGTTCATCGCTGCCTGTTCTTGTGGAACTAAAGAGCTGTTGTTGCCAGCCGCTTTGTCGAGCGGCTTGGTGGCAAGAATATGCATGGATGCATATACAGTCAATGCATAAATGCATTTATTTATGGACAATAAATGCACGAACGCATGCAGGCCGCATAAATAAAGGCTTCGAGGGTTTCGTTAAGGCGAAAAAAAACCCGCCATGGGCGGGTTTTCTAAGAAGGGGATTGCCTATCGGGCGTACATGCCCCACCAGAAGACATGACCGAGGATGACGATCTGCTCTTCCTGCATGTCCTGGAAACTGTAGTCCTCGTCCGGATGTTCATCACGATTGAAGCTGCGCAGACGGATACCGGTCGGCAGACGGTAGAGCTGCTTCACCCGCAACTGACCATTGTGGTTGATCGCGTACAGGTCGCCATCGATGATGTCGCCGATCCCGCACTTGCCGGCGTTGACTCCGACCGTGGCGCCATCCCGCAACACTGGCATCATGCTGTTACCGCGCACTGTCACGCATTTGGCCTGGTCGAACTGCACACCGTTATGGCGCAGGCTGCGCTTGCCGAAGCGCAGGCTAGAGCGTTCGCTCTCTTCGATGACGAATCTTCCTGATCCAGCAGCCAATTCAACCTCACGAAGAAAGGGCACCGACACCTCGTCGTCATCGACAGGGGTATCGTCGTCCCACAGGCTTATGTCCTTGAGTTCCGCATGCACGTCATCGCGCGCGCCGCCAGTCGCGATCGCGACATCGGCGCGGCCACGCAATTGATCGGTGCTCACATTGAAGTATTCGGCGATCTTCGAGATATGTTTATCCGAAGGATCGACGATCTTCCCGCTGAGAATCCGCGAGAGCGTTGATTGAGGCACGCCGGTGCGACGGTGGAGCTCCGTGGGGGAGATCCCGTGCTGGTCGAGCAGTGCTCTTAAGACGGAGGATACGTTGCGTTTTTGCATAACGCGCATAGTGCTTGAAGTTTTTTCCGAAGACAAATGCTGATTTGCATAAATCGTGCATAAATCACAATTAATCGCAGAAAGTGTCAGCCGGCCGTCATGCCTGCGTCGAGCCGACCGCCCATGGTAACCTTGCGCCCATCGCGGAAAAGCCCGGCGGTTGCCCTCGCTTTTGCCCTACATCATTTAACGAGTTACCTGACAATCCGATGAATAAAGCCGTCTCCGACCTGTCCTCCCACACCCCGATGATGCAGCAGTACTGGCGCCTGAAGAACCAGCACCCGGATCAGCTGATGTTCTATCGCATGGGCGACTTCTACGAGATCTTCTATGAAGACGCGAAGAAGGCTGCCAAGTTGCTCGACATCACCCTGACCGCACGTGGTCAATCGGCAGGGCAGGCGATTCCGATGTGCGGGATTCCTTACCACGCGGCGGAAGGTTACCTGGCGAAACTGGTCAAGCTCGGCGAGTCGGTGGTGATCTGCGAGCAGGTCGGCGATCCGGCCACCAGCAAGGGGCCGGTGGAACGTCAGGTGGTGCGCATCATCACCCCGGGCACGGTCAGCGACGAAGCGCTGCTCGATGAACGCCGCGACAACCTGATTGCCGCAGTACTCGGCGACGAGCGTCTGTTCGGTCTGGCTGTGCTGGACATCACCAGCGGCAACTTCACTGTGCTCGAGATCAAGGGCTGGGAAAACCTGCTGGCGGAGCTGGAGCGAGTCAACCCGGTGGAACTGCTGATCCCGGACGACTGGCCGAAAGACCTGCCAGCGGAAAAACGCCGTGGTGTGCGGCGTCGCGCGCCGTGGGATTTCGAGCGTGATTCGGCGTTGAAAAGTCTCTGCCAGCAGTTTTCCACGCAAGACCTGAAAGGCTTCGGTTGCGAAACCCTGACCCTGGCCATCGGCGCTGCCGGTTGCCTGCTGGCCTATGCCAAGGAAACCCAGCGCACCGCCCTGCCCCATCTACGCAGCCTGCGCCATGAGCGCCTGGACGACACCGTGGTGCTCGACGGCGCGAGCCGTCGCAACCTCGAACTCGATACCAACCTGTCTGGCGGCCGCGACAACACGCTGCAATCGGTGGTCGATCGTTGCCAGACCGCGATGGGCAGCCGCTTGCTGACCCGTTGGCTGAATCGTCCGCTGCGCGATCTGACCGTGCTGCTGGCGCGCCAGACGTCGATCACTTGCCTGCTCGACGGCTACCGCTTTGAAAAGCTGCAGCCGCAGCTCAAGGAAATCGGCGACATCGAGCGGATTCTGGCGCGGATCGGCCTGCGCAATGCGCGCCCCCGTGACCTCGCGCGTCTGCGCGATGCTCTCGGTGCCCTGCCGCAACTGCAAGTGGCGATGACCGACCTCGAAGCACCGCACCTGCAACGTCTGGCGACCACCACCAGCACCTACCCGGAACTGGCGGCGCTGCTGGAAAAAGCCATCATCGACAACCCACCAGCGGTGATCCGCGACGGCGGCGTGTTGAAAACCGGTTACGACAGCGAACTCGACGAGCTGCAGTCGTTGAGCGAAAACGCCGGCCAATTCCTCATCGATCTGGAAGCCCGGGAAAAGGCCCGCACCGGTCTGGCCAACCTGAAAGTTGGCTACAACCGCATTCACGGCTACTTCATCGAACTGCCGAGCAAGCAGGCGGAATCCGCTCCAGCCGATTACATCCGACGCCAGACGCTCAAGGGCGCCGAGCGTTTCATCACGCCCGAGCTGAAAGAATTCGAAGACAAGGCGCTGTCAGCCAAGAGCCGTGCCCTGGCCCGCGAGAAAATGCTCTACGAGGCACTGCTGGAAGATCTGATCAGCCAGTTGCCACCGTTGCAGGACACTGCCGGCGCATTGGCCGAACTGGACGTGCTGAGCAACCTTGCCGAGCGTGCGCTGAACCTTGACCTGAACTGCCCGCGCTTCGTCAGCGAGCCGTGCATGCGCATCACCCAAGGGCGTCACCCGGTGGTCGAGCAGGTGCTGACTACGCCGTTCGTGGCCAACGACCTGAGCCTGGATGACAACACCCGGATGCTGGTGATCACCGGCCCGAACATGGGTGGTAAATCCACCTACATGCGCCAAACCGCATTGATCGTGCTGCTGGCGCATATCGGCAGCTTCGTGCCGGCGGCCAGTTGCGAGTTGTCGCTGGTGGACCGGATCTTCACCCGAATCGGTTCCAGCGATGACCTGGCCGGTGGCCGTTCGACCTTCATGGTCGAGATGAGCGAAACCGCCAACATCCTGCACAACGCCACCGAGCGCAGTCTGGTGCTGATGGACGAAGTCGGTCGCGGCACCAGCACCTTCGACGGTCTGTCCCTGGCATGGGCTGCCGCCGAGCGTCTGGCGCATCTGCGTGCCTATACTCTATTTGCCACGCACTATTTCGAACTGACAGTGTTGCCGGAAGCCGAGCCTTTGGTGGCTAACGTGCACCTGAATGCCACCGAGCACAACGAGCGCATCGTGTTCCTGCACCACGTATTGCCAGGGCCTGCCAGCCAGAGCTATGGCCTGGCAGTGGCGCAACTGGCCGGCGTGCCGAGTGAAGTGATCGTGCGCGCCCGCGAGCACCTGAGCCGACTGGAAGACACCGCTTTGCCGCATGAAGCGCCCAAGCCTGCCGTCAAAGGCAAACCGGCGGTCCCGCAGCAGAGCGACATGTTTGCCAGCCTGCCACATCCGGTGCTCGATGAGTTGGCGAAAGTGGATCTCGATGACCTGACCCCGCGCCGAGCGCTCGAATTGTTATATGCACTTAAGAACCGGATCTAAGCAGCAAAGAACCGGATATAACGCAAACGGCTTCAAGCTGTTAGAATCTCGCGCGGTTTGGGATGCTGCTGGCTAATAGCCTGGCTGGCAGACATCGCTCCCGAACCTGGCGACCCCAACCGTGAAGGGGCTACGCTGCCGCCGCCTGAGGAGAAAATTAGAAATGACCTTCGTCGTCACCGACAACTGCATCAAGTGCAAGTACACCGACTGCGTAGAAGTCTGTCCGGTGGACTGCTTTTACGAAGGCCCGAACTTCCTGGTGATTCACCCGGACGAGTGCATTGACTGCGCCCTGTGCGAACCGGAATGCCCGGCCGTCGCGATTTTCTCCGAGGATGAAGTTCCGGAGGATATGCAGGAGTTCATTCAACTGAACGTTGAATTGGCTGAAATCTGGCCGAACATCACCGAGAAGAAAGAATCCCTGCCGGATGCCGAAGAGTGGGATGGCGTCAAAGGCAAGATCAAAGATCTCGAACGCTGATCTGTCGCGCGTTACCAAAAGGCCCCTTGCGGGCCTTTTTGCTTTTTCGGGTTTTACTTTTTTACAGGCAAAAAAAGGGGCGGTTTGACCCGCCCACATTTTTTCCCTATTCCCTGTATTCCTTTTCATCGTCCTGATGAATCGCGTCCTGCGATGTCCGTTCCCCTCTTCCTTGAAGGGCGTGTCTGTCCGTCGACACAGTGCTGATACTAAAGAGTTCCCCGCTGAGAGCAATCGCCCCCGGAGGATGAAAGTCGCTGTAATAAGCACTTCATATTAAAAAATAAGCATATAAATCAATTGGTTAAATACGACTCTCGGCAGCAGTCGACGTCAACCGTCCTGCAAAAATAGGGAACGCTTACGAAAGAGTAAGCCAAGGCTTACACCGCGAGACTACATATCCAGATCTAAAAGCCCCCCTGTAGGAGCTGCCGAAGGCTGCGATCTTTTGATTTTGCTTTAACGATCAAGATCAAAAGATCGCAGCCTTCGGCAGCTCCTACGGACGAAGTCTCCAAAAATAAAAAAGCCCCGAACCAGTCGGGGCTTTTTATGGGCGGGTGTCAGAGGCGCTTACTGAAACAGCGACTCGCTCGACAGGCCATTCTTCTCGAGGATTTCGCGAAGGCGCTTGAGGCCTTCCACCTGGATCTGCCGCACCCGTTCTCGGGTCAGGCCGATCTCCAGACCTACGTCTTCCAGCGTGCTGCTCTCATGGCCGCGCAGGCCAAAGCGGCGTACGACCACCTCGCGCTGCTTGTCGGTCAGTTCCGAGAGCCATTGATCAATGCTCTGCGACAGGTCGTCATCCTGCAGCAATTCGCATGGATCGGTCGGACGGTCATCCGTCAGGGTGTCCAGCAGGGTTTTATCCGAATCCGGACCCAGCGAGACGTCGACCGAAGAAACCCGCTCGTTCAGGCCGAGCATACGCTTGACCTCGCCCACCGGTTTTTCCAGCAGGTTGGCGATTTCTTCAGGTGAAGGTTCGTGATCGAGCTTTTGCGTCAGCTCCCGTGCAGCCCGCAGGTACACGTTGAGCTCCTTGACCACATGAATCGGCAACCGGATGGTCCGGGTCTGATTCATGATAGCGCGCTCGATGGTCTGACGGATCCACCAGGTCGCGTAGGTCGAGAAGCGGAAGCCACGCTCGGGATCGAACTTTTCCACTGCGCGGATCAGGCCGAGGTTACCCTCTTCGATCAGATCCAGCAGCGACAGCCCCCGATTGACATAACGCCGGGCGATCTTCACGACCAGCCGCAGGTTACTTTCAATCATGCGCTTGCGCCCGGCAGGGTCACCACTTTGCGACAGACGCGCAAAATGAACTTCTTCCTCCGGGGAGAGCAGTGGTGAAAAGCCGATTTCGTTGAGATACAGCTGCGTGGCATCGAGTGCCCGAGTGTAATCGATGTACTTGTGTTGTTTAAGTGAAGCGGATTGTCTGGATTTGGAACGAACGGAAGGTGGAGCAGCCCCTTCATCATTCGACATCGAAGATTCCGAATCGATGCCGGCCTCCATAAGGAGAACCTCATCGTCGATGTCAAACTCCGGCACTTCTTTACTGAGAGCCATTGTTATAGTCCTTTGGTGAGTTCGACCCCAAGCTCAAGCGACGCCTTTATCCTTGGCAGCGCTGGAGCCTGTCCCCTCTACGCGACGGAACAGGCTGGCCTCAAATCAACGTTTGGGCAGGAACTGCAGCGGATCTACAGGTTTACCTTGGCGGCGAATCTCAAAATGCAGTTTCACCCGGTCTGTACCCGTTGACCCCATTTCGGCAATTGTCTGTCCGACCTTGACCTGCTGCCCCTCCCGTACCAACAGCCTGCGGTTGTGTCCGTAGGCACTGACGTAGGTTTCGCTGTGTTTGATGATGACTAATTCGCCGTAGCCCCTTAAGCCACTCCCGGCGTAAACCACCGTCCCATCAGACGCAGCTAAAACAGGCTGTCCCAAATCTCCGGCGATATCAATTCCTTTATTCAAACTACCGTTTGAAGAGAATTTTCCAATCAGAATGCCATTAGATGGCCATCCCCAGCCGGTCGGGGCCGGGCCGGGTGGAGGCATCGGAGCCGGAGCCGATTTGTTCGCGACGGACGGTGCAGCCCCCGCAGCAGCGGCCCCGGAGCCGGTAACGGTGGTGGTCGTCGTGCCATTCGCCTGGCGTCGGATTACCGTAGTTTTGCTCGACGATGATGGCGCGGAACCGCCGTTGCTCACCACCGCTGTCGGTGTTGAACCGGTACGACCGTCAAAGCGAATTGTCTGACCTGGGTGGATCGTATACGGCGTAGGAATATTGTTGCGGGCCGCGAGGGCTTTGTAGTCCCAGCCGTAGCGAAAAGCGATGGAAAACAGCGTATCGCCCGGACGGACTACATACTGCCCGGTCGTGACGGCAGGACGCTGGGCCGCCGCGCTGTTGCGATCGACCACCCGAACGTTGCTCGATTTGGTGCTGGAGCAACCGACCAGCAGGGTGCTCAATACAAGGCCAGTCACCAGGCGCTGAAAGCTCGTGTTACCCATACGCTGCGCAATGACTGTGAGACTCACCCGCCGCTCCCTTTGTGGTGGCTGAAATATGTGGAATGCCGAATCGCGGCAAGTAGTGTCGCAAGTATAACGGGCCGAACAGGCTTTACCGTTAAAGATGCGAAAACGCTTCACGCACACGTTTGCCCGTGGACAATTCGTAGCGTTTAAACCATCGCTGCCGATGTAAGACACAGGCCAGCGCGAGGAATTCAGCGCCCGCAAACAAATGCTCAGGCCAGCGGGCCATTGAGCAATGGCACGAAGCGCACAGCTCCCAATACGTGACGGGAAAAGCCGTGTTCTTCACGCACGATCAGCATCAGTTGTTGCACTTCCCCCGAGCCGACCGGAATCACCATCCGCCCACCCGGTGCCAGTTGATCGAGCAAGGCCTGCGGCACATCAGTCGCGACTGCGGTGACGATGATGCCGTTGTAAGGCGCCAGCGCCGGCCAGCCTTCCCAGCCATCGCCCCAGCGGAACACCACGTTGCGCAAGTTAAGCTCGACCAGGCGTTCCTTGGCCCGATCCTGCAGGACCTTGATGCGCTCGACCGAAAATACCCGCTCGACCAGTTGCGATAGCACGGCCGTCTGGTAACCCGAACCGGTGCCGATCTCCAGCACCTTGTCCAGCGGTCCCGCCTCCAGCAGCAGCTCGCTCATGCGCGCCACCATATAAGGCTGAGAGATGGTCTGGTTGTGGCCGATCGGCAGAGCGGTGTCTTCGTAGGCACGATGCGCCAGCGCTTCATCGACAAACAGATGACGCGGCGTACGACGGATCACTTCCAGCACCTTGGCGTTGGACAGGCCTTCTTCATACAGGCGCTGGATCAGACGTTCACGGGTGCGCTGCGACGTCATGCCGATGCCACTGCGCAATCTGTCTTCGTGTTCACGAGCCATCAGCGCAGTTCCTCCAGCCAGCCATCGAGACTTCTGAAGGCATCATTGAAAGTGCGATCGAGCTGCAACGGCGTGATCGACACAAACCCCTGCATCACCGCATGAAAGTCGGTGCCCGGGCCGCCGTCCTCGGCATCGCCGGCCGCGGCAATCCAGTAGCCGGCCTTGCCACGCGGGTCGACCACTTTCATCGGTGCTGCCGCACGGGCGCGATGGCCCAGACGGGTCAGCTGAATGCCACGAATATGGTCGATCGGCAGATTGGGGATGTTCACGTTCAGCACCGTGCGCGGCGGCAGGTCCAGCCCGGCGTGGGCCTCGACCAGTTTGCGCGCGAAATGTGCGGCTGTCGCCAGGTTGTCCACCTGTCGTGAACACAGCGAGAACGCAAACGAAGGGCGCTCGAGAAAGCGCCCTTCGAGGGCTGCCGCCACAGTGCCGGAATACAGCACGTCATCGCCCAGATTGGCCCCGAGGTTGATCCCGGAAACCACCATGTCCGGCTCGCGCTCCAGCAGGCCGTTGAGGCCCAGGTGCACACAGTCGGTCGGCGTACCGTTGAGGCTGATGAAACCGTTGGCCAGGTATTGCGGGTGCAACGGACGGTCGAGCGTCAGCGAACTGCTGGCGCCGCTTTTGTCCTGCTCCGGGGCGATAACCACGCACTCGGTGTAATCCGCCAGCGCAGCATAAAGCGCGGCGAGACCGGGTGCGGTTACCCCATCGTCGTTAGAAATCAGAATACGCATGGGCTGTCCGTCTGCCCCACCGGCACCAGATCAACGAGTTCGCGCACCAATACGGTGGCGAAGCATCCGGCCGGGAGGACGAATTCCAGTTGCAGAATGTCAGGCTGGGGATAATGCCACGACAACCCGCCAATGGGCAGCCGCAGGATGCGACGTTCGTGGCTCATTCCGGCATTGATCAACCAATCGCGCAGATCCGCCTCACGCTCGGCAATCCCCTGCTCCAGATCATGGACAGCGCCAGCGGCGGGTGAGTCACCTTCGCCCCACTGCGGACCGGTCGGGTGCAGGTCGAGAATCGCCAGGCGCGGATCGCTGCATTCGGCAACACCCGCCGGGAAGAAACTGCGGCTGTCGGTAAACGCCAGCAGGTCGCCGACCTGTGCCTGCTGCCAGGTGCCATCGGCAACCCGCGCCGCCAGTACCTGATTGAACAGAAAACTGCGCGCCGTCGACAGCAGCCGCGAGCGCACATTGCGCTGCTCGGGCAATGCCTTGCGCGCCGCCCAGGCACGCGCATCAACGACGTTGCCGCCGTCATGGCCGAAACGCTGGGCGCCGAAATAATTGGGAATGCCTTGCCTGGCGATCAGTTGCAGACGCTGCTCGATCGCGTCCCTGTCGCCGGCAAACTGGGTCAGGCGCAAGGTGAAGCCGTTGGCCGAATGCGCGCCGCGTTGCAGCTTGCGCTTGTGTCGCGTGGTCTTGAGGATCTTCAGCGTGTCGTTTTCCGCCGCCGAGAGATCCGGGTCGGCCTTGCCCGGCAGTTGCACGCTGAACCACTGACGGGTCAACGCCTGACGATCCTTGAGCCCGGCATAACTGACGGTGCGCAACGGCACGCCGGCGGCCTTGGCAATTCGCCGCGCGGCTTCTTCGGTGTTCAAGCCACGTTTTTCCACCCAGATCCACAGGTGCTCACCATCGCCGCTGAGCGGGATGTCGAGCACTTCATCGACCTGAAAATCTTCGGCGATGGCTTTCAGTACCGCGGTGCCGAGAGGTTCGCCATAGGCCCGCGGGCCAAGCAATTGCAGTTCGTTCATGCGCGCAGCAACAAGGCAACGGAATGCACGGCGATACCTTCTTCGCGACCGACGAAGCCGAGCTTTTCGGTGGTGGTAGCTTTCACGTTCACTTGATCCAGTTCAACTTGCAGATCGGCGGCGATCAACGCGCGCATCGCTTCGATATGCGGGGCCATTTTCGGTGCCTGAGCGACGATGGTGTTGTCGACGTTGCCGACTTTCCAACCCTTGGCGTGGATCAGCGCGACCACATGCCGCAGCAGCACACGGCTGTCGGCGCCCTTGAATTGCGGGTCGGTGTCCGGAAAGTGCTTGCCGATATCGCCCAGCGCGGCCGCGCCGAGCAAGGCATCGCTCAAGGCATGCAGCAGGACGTCACCGTCGGAATGAGCGAGCAGCCCGAAGCCGTGTGCAATGCGCACGCCGCCCAGAGTAATGAAATCGCCTTCAGCGAAACGGTGAACATCGTAGCCGTGGCCAATACGCATAAAAAAACGCCCCGATTTTTGTCAGGGCGTGATTCTACCTGCATTAACCGCGCAGGGCGCGTGCGTGATGCTGCAAGTGGTCGTCAATGAAGCTTGAGATGAAGAAATAGCTGTGGTCGTAGCCCGGTTGCAGACGCAATGTCAGCGGATGATCCGCTTGTTTTGCCGCCTGTTGCAGGGCTTGGGGCTTGAGCTGGTTTTCGAGGAAATCATCGCGGTCCCCCTGATCGACGAGCAACGGCAGTTTCTCGTCGGCTTCAGCGATCAGCGCGCAGGCATCCCATTCTTTCCACTTCGAACGGTCTTCGCCCAGATAGCGGGAGAATGCTTTCTGCCCCCACGGACAATCCATCGGGTTGTTGATCGGCGAAAAAGCCGACACCGACTGATAACGCCCCGGATTGCGCAGCGCACAGACCAGCGCACCGTGACCGCCCATGGAATGGCCGCTGATGCTGCGTCTGTCCGACGCCGGGAAATGCGCTTCAACCAATGAGGGCAATTCCTGCACGACATAGTCATGCATCCGATAGTGGCGCGACCACGGTTCCTGCGTGGCATTCAGGTAGAACCCGGCACCGAGACCGAAATCCCAGGCGCCATCAGGATCACCCGGCACATCCGGGCCGCGTGGACTGGTATCCGGCGCGACGATAATCAGGCCGAGCTCGGCAGCCATGCGCATCGCCCCGGCCTTGTGCATGAAGTTCTCGTCGGTGCAGGTCAGGCCCGACAGCCAGTACAGCACCGGCAACTTGCCGCCCTGCTCCGCTTGCGGCGGCAGGTACACGGCAAACACCATGTCGCAGCCGAGCACGTCGGAACGGTGGCGATAACGCTTGTGCCAGCCGCCGAAACTTTTCTGACAGGAGATGTTTTCCAGACTCATGTAAAAACTCCTACGCGGCCCCGGCTACAAACCTTCAAGGTCTGTAGCCGTGGTTTCGCGATTGATCAGAAATGAATGACGGTGCGGATGCTCTTGCCTTCGTGCATCAGGTCAAACGCCTTGTTGATGTCTTCCAGACCCATGGTGTGGGTAATGAAAGTATCCAGCGGGATCTCGCCGCTTTGCGCCATGTCGACGTAACTTGGCAACTCGGTACGACCACGCACGCCGCCAAATGCCGAACCACGCCAGACGCGACCGGTCACCAACTGGAATGGACGGGTGGAGATTTCCTGACCGGCACCAGCAACGCCAATGATCACCGACTCGCCCCAGCCCTTGTGGCAGCATTCCAGCGCGGCGCGCATCAGTTGCACATTGCCGATGCATTCGAAGGAGAAGTCGACGCCGCCATCGGTCATGTCGACGATCACTTCCTGGATCGGACGATCGAAATCTTTCGGATTGACGCAATCGGTGGCGCCCAACTGCTTGGCGATTTCGAACTTGGCCGGGTTGATGTCGATGGCGATGATGCGCGCGGCCTTGGCCTTCACCGCACCAATGACTGCCGACAGACCGATGCCGCCCAGACCGAAGATCGCCACGGTGTCACCCGGCTTGACCTTGGCGGTGTTGAGCACCGCACCGATACCGGTAGTTACGCCGCAACCGAGCAGGCAGACCTTCTCCAGCGGCGCATCCTTGGCAATTTTCGCCACGGAGATTTCCGGCAGTACGGTGTATTCCGAGAAGGTCGAAGTACCCATGTAGTGGAAAATCGTTTGGCCTTTGTAGGAAAAGCGCGAAGTGCCGTCCGGCATCAGACCTTTGCCCTGAGTGGCGCGAATCGCCTGACACAGGTTGGTCTTGCCCGACTTGCAGAATTTGCACTGGCCGCATTCCGGGGTGTACAGCGGAATCACGTGGTCACCGACGGCGACCGAAGTTACGCCCTCGCCGATCGCTTCAACGATCGCCCCACCTTCGTGGCCGAGGATCGACGGGAAGATGCCTTCCGGGTCCGCGCCGGACAGGGTGTAGGCGTCAGTGTGGCAAACCCCGGAAGCCACCACGCGCAGCAACACTTCACCGGCCTTGGGCATGGCCACATCGACTTCTACGATTTCCAGCGGCTTCTTGGCCTCGAAGGCAACGGCGGCGCGCGACTTGATCATGCTGACTCTCCAGTGAATCCATTGAATAAAAAACCAGACCGGCAGTGTAGTTCAGGGCCATCTGATTAATAATCCGGACAAATGCAAAATATTATTGCTGTACAGGGATAATCAAATGTCCGAAAACCGCTGGGAAGGTATCGACGAGTTCGTCGCCGTCGCCGAATGCAGCCAATTCACCGCTGCGGCCGAACGCCTTGGAGTTTCTTCCTCACACATCAGTCGACAAATCGTACGGTTGGAGGATCGATTACAGACACGCCTGCTCTACCGCAGCACCCGTCGCGTGACCCTGACCGAAGCCGGTCAGACCTTCCTGCAGCATTGCCAGCGCCTGCAAGACGGTCGCGAAGAAGCCCTGCGCGCGGTCGGCGACCTGACCAGCGAACCGAAAGGCATGCTGCGCATGACCTGCGCCGTAGCCTATGGCGAACGGTTCATCGTGCCGCTGGTGACGCGCTTCATGGGGCTATACCCGCAACTGCGCGTCGACATCGAACTGAGTAACCGTCAACTCGATCTGGTGCATGAAGGGCTGGATCTGGCGATCCGCCTGGGTCGTCTGCAGGATTCTCGATTGGTCGCCACCCGTCTGGCGCCGCGTCGGATGTATCTGTGCGCGTCTCCGTCCTACGTGGAACGGTATGGCCGCCCACACAGCTTGTCGGAACTAAGTCGGCACAATTGTCTGATCGGCAGTTCGGATCTGTGGCAACTGGAGCAAAACGGCCGGGAATTTTCCCAGCGCGTGCAGGGAAACTGGCGCTGCAACAGTGGGCAGGCGGTGCTGGATGCGGCGCTGCAAGGGGTCGGCTTGTGTCAGCTGCCGGACTATTACGTGCTGGAGCATTTGCACAGCGGGGCGCTGATTTCGCTGCTGGAGGCGCATCAGCCACCGAATACGGCGGTGTGGGCGTTATATCCACAGCAGCGGCATCTCTCACCGAAGGTACGCAAGCTGGTGGATTTCTTGAAGGAAGGATTGGCCGAGCGGCCGGAGTATAGGAGCTGAGAGATGGATTGCCTGAACTATCGCCTTCGCGAGCTGGCTCGCTCCCACAGGGGATCGGCAGTGCATGCAAATTCGGGGTCAGGCGCAAATCAAATGTGGGAGCGAATCTGCTCGCGAAGGCAATCTGACAGGCTCCACAGCAATCAGCGGCGATTGGCCCAGCGCTGACGCAACCACTCCAGGTCTTCCGGCCGGGTGACCTTGAGGTTGTCCGCTCGCCCTTCGATCAGGCGCGGCGCCAGACCGGCCCACTCCATCGCCGAGGCTTCATCGGTAATCACCACATCCGCCACCAGACTGTCCGCCAAGGCACGGTGCAGCGCACCGAGGCGGAACATCTGCGGCGTATAGGCTTGCCAGATCACGCTGCGATCCACGGTTTCGAGCACACGACCGTGCTTGTCGACCCGCTTCAGGGTATCGCGCGCCGGCACGGCCAACAGACCGCCGACGGCATCATCCGCCAGTTCAGCCAGCAACTTGTCGAGATCGTCGCGACTCAGGTTGGGCCGTGCTGCATCGTGTACCAGCACCCAGTCATCGTCATCGGCACCCTGCGCATGCAAATACAGCAAGGCGTTGAGCACCGACCCGGAACGTTCCGTGCCGCCCTCGACCCGTTGAATCCGCGAGTCGCTGGCGCAAGCCAGGTTTGGCCAATAAGGATCATCAACCGCCAGACTGACCACCAGCCCCTTGAGGCTCGGGTGATCAAGGAAACAGCCGAGGCTGTGTTCGAGAATTGTGCGCCCGCCCAGTTGCAGATATTGCTTGGGACGGTCCGCGGCCATTCGGGCACCGACACCCGCGGCAGGAATCACGGCCCAGAAGGCCGGCAGGGAATCGATCATTGCGCGAGCTGGTAAAGGGTTTCACCGTCCTTGACCATGCCCAGCTCATGGCGAGCCCGCTCTTCAACGGTCTCCATGCCTTTCTTCAATTCGCTGACTTCAGCGTCCATCACCCGATTGCGCTCCAGCAAGCCTTCGTTCTCGGCGTGCTGATCAGCAATTTGCTGCTTCAGCTCGGCGACCTGCGCCAGACTGCCATTGCCCACCCACAGGCGGTACTGCAGACCGGCCAGCAGCAAGAGCAAAACGAGAAACAACCAGTAAGGACTGCGCATCGAATATCAGGTATCCAGTGAAAAAAGACAGCCACGCGAAAACTTTGAAACGTCTGATAGCACGAAGCCTGGAAGATCCAGGCTTGTGCATATAAGGCATCAGATTAGTGGCAAATCCATCGCTGTCACGACTTTTCCGACACAATCCGGTGTCTTTTTACCATTTACAACTCAGCCGCGGAACTCGCTGCGACCGTTGTACTTGGCTTTGCCATTCAACTGCTCTTCGATACGCAGCAGTTGGTTGTACTTGGAAACGCGGTCGGAACGGCACAGCGAACCGGTCTTGATCTGGCCAGCCGAAGTGCCCACGGCCAGGTCGGCAATGGTCGAATCTTCGGTTTCGCCCGAACGGTGCGAGATCACCGCGGTGTAACCGGCAGCCTTGGCCATCTGGATGGCTTCCAGGGTTTCGGTCAGGGTGCCGATCTGGTTGAACTTGATCAGGATCGAGTTGGCGATCTTTTTATCGATGCCTTCTTTCAGGATCTTGGTGTTGGTCACGAACAGGTCGTCACCAACCAGTTGGGTCTTCTCGCCGATCTTGTCGGTGAGGATCTTCCAGCCAGCCCAGTCGGACTCGTCCAGACCGTCTTCGATCGAGATGATCGGATAACGTTCGGTCAGGCCTTTCAGATAATCGGCGAAACCTTCAGCAGTGAACACCTGGCCTTCGCCGGACAGGTTGTACTTGCCGTCTTCGTAGAATTCGCTGGCTGCGCAGTCCAGTGCCAGGGTCACGTCGGTGCCCAGCTTGTAACCGGCGTTGGCAACGGCTTCGGAGATCACTTTCAGCGCGTCTTCGTTGGACGCCAGGTTCGGTGCGAAACCGCCTTCGTCGCCAACGGCGGTGCTCAGGCCACGGGCCTTCAGCACAGCCTTGAGGTGATGGAAAATCTCGGTGCCCATGCGCAGACCTTCCGAGAACGTCTTGGCGCCAACCGGCTGCACCATGAATTCCTGGATGTCGACGTTGTTATCGGCGTGCTCGCCACCGTTGATGATGTTCATCATCGGAACCGGCATCGAGTACACACCCGGGGTGCCGTTCAGGTTGGCGATGTGTGCGTACAGTGGCAGATCCTGGTCCTGTGCAGCCGCCTTGGCCGCAGCCAGGGATACGGCGAGGATGGCGTTTGCGCCCAGGGTTGCCTTGTTTTCGGTACCGTCCAGCTTGATCATCGCGTGGTCAAGGGCTTTCTGGTCGCTTGGGTCAGTGCCCAGCAGCAGATCGCGGATCGGACCGTTGATGTT
This sequence comes from Pseudomonas sp. B21-051, assembly GCF_024748795.1. NCBI lineage: Bacteria > Pseudomonadati > Pseudomonadota > Gammaproteobacteria > Pseudomonadales > Pseudomonadaceae > Pseudomonas > Pseudomonas sp. B21-051. The sequence goes on along the minus strand of NZ_CP087166.1, from coordinate 1,288,735 downwards.
GGCTACCGCCTTGAGCACACCTTTGCCCAGGTAACGGCTCTTGTCGCCATCACGCAGCTCGAGCGCTTCACGCGAGCCAGTGGATGCACCGGAAGGCGCGCAGGCGCTGCCGATGATGCCGTTGTCGAGAAGCACGTCCGCTTCCACGGTGGGATTGCCACGGGAGTCGAGAACTTCACGACCTTTGATGTCGACGATTTTTGCCATTGTTGTAAACACTCCAAAGTTGACGAAAACGACGCAGCTAGAGGAAATCTTTTGACCGTCGGCAAGTGGTGTGCAGCGGGCAGCTTGCAGACGACAACGCACATGCCCGAGGGCATGTGCGACAAATCGTGCGGTACTTTACCGGAGAATTGAGCTTTACGCGGTTTCTACCGTCGGAAAACTCTTCACCAGTTCGTCCAAAGCTTTGAGCTGGGCCAGAAATGGCTCCAGTTTGTCCAGACGCAAGGCGCAAGGGCCGTCGCATTTGGCGTTGTCCGGATCCGGATGCGCTTCGAGGAACAGACCGGCCAGCGACTGGCTCATGCCTGCCTTGGCCAGATCCAGAACCTGCGCACGGCGACCGCCGGCGGAGTCGGCACGACCGCCAGGCATTTGCAGCGCGTGGGTCACGTCGAAGAATACCGGGTACTCGAACTGCTTCATGATGCCGAAGCCGAGCATGTCGACCACGAGGTTGTTGTAGCCGAAGCTCGAACCCCGCTCGCAGAGGATCAATTGATCGTTACCCGCTTCCACGCACTTGTTCAGGATGTGTTTCATTTCCTGAGGCGCGAGGAACTGGGCTTTCTTGATGTTGATCACAGCGTTGGTCTTGGCCATCGCGACGACCAGATCGGTCTGGCGCGACAGGAAGGCCGGCAGCTGGATGATGTCACAGACTTCAGCGACGACTGCGGCCTGATCAGGCTCGTGGACGTCGGTGATGATCGGCACGCCAAAGGCTTGTTTGATGTCCTGGAAGATGCGCATGCCCTCTTCCAGGCCAGGGCCGCGATACGAAGTCACAGAAGACCGGTTGGCCTTGTCGAAGCTGGCCTTGAACACGTAAGGGATACCGAGTTTCTCGGTGACCTTCACGTACTCTTCGCAAACCTGCATGGCCATGTCACGGCTTTCCAGCACGTTCATGCCGCCGAACGTCACCATGGGCTTGTCGTTGGCGATTTCGATGTTGCCAACACGGATGATCTTCTGTGCCATCGGGTTACGCCTTCTTCTGGTGTTGAGCCAACGCAGCTTTCACGAAACCGCTGAACAGCGGGTGACCGTCACGTGGCGTCGAGGTGAACTCCGGGTGGAACTGGCAAGCGACGAACCATGGATGATCCGGTGCTTCGACCACTTCAACCAGCGCGGCATCAGCGGAGCGACCGGAGATTTTCAGGCCGGCTTCGATGATTTGTGGCAGCAGGTTGTTGTTCACTTCGTAGCGGTGACGGTGACGTTCAACGATCACATCCTTGCCGTAGCAATCGTGCACCTTGGAGCCGGCTTCGAGCAGGCATTCCTGAGCGCCGAGGCGCATGGTGCCGCCCAGATCGGACGCTTCGGTACGCACTTCAACGGCGCCGGTGGCGTCTTCCCACTCGGTGATCAGACCCACGACCGGATGGCCGCTGGCGCGATCGAACTCGGTGGAGTTGGCGTCTTTCCAGCCGAGCACGTTACGGGCGAACTCGATGACCGCCACTTGCATGCCCAGGCAGATACCCAGGTACGGAACCTTGTTTTCACGAGCGTACTGAACGGCAGTGATCTTGCCTTCGACGCCGCGCAGACCGAAGCCGCCCGGAACGAGGATCGCATCGACACCTTCGAGCAGCGCAGTGCCCTGGTTCTCGATGTCTTCGGAGTCGATGTAACGCAGGTTGACCTTGGTACGGTTGGTGATGCCGGCGTGACTCATCGCTTCGATCAGCGACTTGTAGGCGTCCAGCAGTTCCATGTACTTGCCGACCATCGCGATGGTCACTTCGTGCTCTGGATTGAGCTTGGCATCGACGACCTTTTCCCACTCGGACAGGTCGGCGCCATTGCATTGCAGGCCGAAACGCTCGACGACGAAATCGTCCAGCCCCTGGGCATGCAGCACGGCCGGGATCTTGTAGATGGTGTCCACGTCTTCCAGGGAGATCACCGCACGCTCTTCAACGTTGGTGAACAGTGCGATCTTGCGACGCGACGACACATCCACCGGATGGTCGGAGCGGCAGATCAGCACGTCTGGCTGCAGACCGATCGAACGCAGCTCTTTGACCGAGTGCTGGGTTGGCTTGGTTTTGGTCTCGCCAGCGGTGGCGATGTACGGAACCAGCGTCAGGTGCATCAGCATCGCGCGCTTGGAACCGACTTCCACACGCAGTTGACGGATGGCTTCGAGGAACGGTTGCGATTCGATGTCGCCAACGGTGCCGCCGATTTCCACCAGAGCCACGTCGGCGTCGCCGGCACCCTTGATGATGCGACGCTTGATTTCGTCGGTGATGTGCGGAATCACCTGAATGGTTGCACCCAGGTAGTCACCACGGCGCTCTTTGCGCAGCACGTGCTCGTAGACACGGCCAGTGGTGAAGTTGTTGTTCTGGGTCATGGTCGTGCGGATGAACCGCTCGTAGTGGCCCAGGTCCAGGTCGGTCTCGGCGCCGTCGTGGGTGACGAACACTTCACCGTGCTGGAACGGGCTCATGGTGCCCGGATCGACGTTGATGTACGGATCCAGCTTGAGCATGGTGACCTTAAGTCCCCGCGCCTCCAGGATGGCTGCCAATGAAGCCGAGGCAATGCCTTTCCCCAATGAAGAAACAACACCGCCCGTGACGAATATGTAGCGCGTCATGAAAAACCCTAGAAGTCTGCGTTAAAGCGGTACGAGCCGCCGGGGAAAGCGAAGGAAGGCCGAAGCCCCCGATCACCTGCATTAATCACAGTGCACCTTTCAAAAAAACCGCCGCGTTGGGACAGACCGGCAGATGAAACACCGGTACGTTGCTCGCTACACATTTTTTGGAATCGCCCAGCAAAGACTGCTTGGTAATCGGCAACTCCTGCAATTCAGGCGAATCCACAGAAGTTGTATCAAGAAGGGAGCGTAGTCTACCGGAATGCCCCTTTCATCTCAAACCTTGATCTTCGTCTGTTGGCTGCCAATGCAATTTCCAGCCGTCCGGCCCCTGCCCGTCAAGCCCCGGCAGGTTCGCCACCGCGAGCAATTCTGCGCCGCGAAACAGCAGCGGCAATCTGCCACGGACGAAGCCCGGCAGCCCGCGCTCATTGAGCAGGCGCTTGAGATCGCGATGGCCGCGCTCCGCCAGATGCATTACCTCGCCGCCCTGCCGATAGCCAATCCGCAATGGCCCGACGGGAGTCTGCCCGCTGAACATGACACGTCCGTTATTCGCCAAGCGTAGCGTTGTCGACGGGTCAGGCCACTCACCACTGCCCGCCGGCGCGCGCAGCCAGTTGCCGCTCAACCACCATACCCGGCCGGCGCTGCGATGCAGCTCACCGTCGGCCAGACGCCAGATCGGCGAAGCATCGTTGGCAGCACCGCACAGGTTGTCCCAACCCGACCAATGGTCAGTGTCGGGCAGCCGAGTCAGCGGTTCGAGCCAGTGGCTGAGTGCGTTGCGCTGACGGGCGGCGGACAAATCCGCCAGCGGCGCCAGCTCCAGCGATGGCAGGCCCAGCCATGAGAACTCGCTCGGCGTGGCGGCTTGCGCCAGATCGAGCTGCGCCAGCTCATCAAGCAAACCTTGCGCCTCACGCAGATGCGCCGCGCTGCGGGCCATGCTCGCCTGCGCCTGCGGCCAGCGTGCGGTAAGCAACGGCAGCACCTGATGGCGCAGATAATTGCGCGAGAACTGCCGATCTTCGTTTGACGGGTCTTCGATCCAGCGCAACTGATGCGCGCGGGCGTAGGCCTCAAGCTCGGCGCGCGTGACGTCGAGCAATGGCCGCAGCAGCGTGCCCTGCCCCAACGGTCGCTGCGCCGGCATCGCCGAAAGTCCGCGAACACCGGCACCGCGCATCAAGCGAAACAACAAGGTTTCGGCCTGATCATCACGGTGCTGCCCGGTCAGCAGCACCTCATCCGCCTCGGTCAGCGAGGTGAACGCCGCATAGCGCGCCTCCCGCGCTGCCCTTTCAAGACTTGCGCCGGGTTGCACCGTCACTCGCATCACGTGCAAAGGGACACCCAGCGCATCGCAGACCGACTGACAATGTTCCGGCCACACATCGGCCGCAGCCTGAAGTCCGTGATGGATATGGATGGCGCTGAGCGCCGGCAGGGAATGGTGTCTGGCGAGATGGGCCAGCAGATGCAGCAGGACGGTGGAATCGAGACCACCGGAGAAGGCGATACGCCAGTGAGCGGCGTTGCGCCAAGGCTCAAGGCTCGACATAAGTCGCGACGGCAAATCACTCTTCGAAGAATTCATAGAGAGGGTCGCTTAATAAAGAACCCTGTAGGAGCTGCCGCAGGCTGCGATCTTTTGATCTTGATACAGCAAAATCAAAAGATCGCAGCCTGCGGCAGCTCCTACAGGGGTACTGCGCAGTCGACTTAGAGACCGTAGCTCATCAGACGATCGTAACGACGCTTGAGCAGCGCTTCGTTGTCGAACTTCTTCAGCATCGCCAGTTGCGAGCTCAGCTCGGCACGGATCGACGCAGCGGCAGCGGCCGGATCACGGTGGGCGCCACCCAGTGGCTCGCCGATTACCTTGTCGACGATACCCAGGCCTTTCAGGCGCTCGGCAGTGATGCCCATCGCCTCTGCGGCATCCGGTGCTTTTTCGGCGGTTTTCCACAGAATCGAAGCGCAACCTTCCGGCGAGATCACCGCGTAGGTCGAATATTGCAGCATGTTCAGCTGATCGCAGACACCGATCGCCAGTGCACCGCCGGAACCACCTTCACCGATAACGGTGGCGATGATCGGAGTCTTCAGGCGCGACATCACGCGCAGGTTCCAGGCGATAGCCTCGCTCTGGTTGCGCTCTTCAGCGTCAATGCCCGGGTAAGCACCCGGGGTGTCGATGAAGGTCAGGATCGGCATCTTGAAGCGCTCGGCCATCTCCATCAGACGGCAGGCCTTGCGGTAGCCTTCCGGACGCGGCATGCCGAAGTTGCGGCGTACCTTCTCGCGCACTTCACGGCCCTTCTGGTGGCCGATGATCATCACCGGCTGGTCTTCCAGGCGTGCCACGCCGCCCACAATGGCCGCGTCGTCGGAGAAGTGACGGTCACCGTGCAGTTCGTCGAACTCGGTGAAGATGTGCTCGATGTAGTCGAGGGTGTACGGGCGTTTCGGGTGACGCGCCAGGCGTGCGATCTGCCAGCTGGTCAGCTTGCCGAAGATGTCTTCGGTCAGCGTGCGGCTCTTGTCCTGCAGGCGGGAGATCTCATCGCCGATATTCAGCGAATTGTCATTACCGACCAAGCGCAACTCTTCGATCTTGGCTTGCAGGTCGGCGATCGGCTGTTCGAAATCTAGAAAATTCGGGTTCATAGGCGTCCGTCTTGGGTCGTGTCCCAAATGAGCTTGGGCCGGCCGGTTGTCTATTCGCGCCCTACCTTAAGGGAGAGGCGCGCTGAGGTCGAGATTAAAAATTCAGGTTGCGGGCAAGCGCAATGATGGCACTTGCCGGTCAACGGTATTGGAGGAAGACGTTGTCTCGCCCGAACTGGTCACGCAGGGCTTGAATCAACGCATCCGCCGGGTCGATTCGCCAGGTCTCGCCGAACTGCAGCAAGGTCTTCGCATCGGGACTGGTGTACTCCATGGTGATCGGGCACGCCCCGCGGTGACGCTTGAGCAGCTCACCCAACCAGCGTAGCTGATCGCCTTTCAAGTCCTGAGTGTGCAGCTTCAGGCGCAGGCTTTCGGCCAGATTGGTCCGCGCATCTTCCATGCTCATCACCCGCTTGACCCGCAGGCGCAGGCCGCCGGAGAAATCATCGTTGCTGACTTCGCCTTCAACCACCACCATCGCGTCGGTCTGCAACAGCGACTGCGCGGAGTGGAACGCATCGGCGAACAGCGAAGCTTCGATCCGCCCCGAGCGGTCGTCGAGGGTGATGAAGCCCATCTTGTCGCCCTTCTTGTTCTTCATCACCCGCAGCGCAATGATCATCCCGGCCACGGTTTGCGTGTCGCGGGCCGGTTTCAGGTCGATGATGCGCTGCCGGGCGAAACGGCGAATCTCGCCCTCGTACTCGTCGATCGGGTGCCCCGTGAGGTACAGGCCCAAGGTATCTTTCTCACCCTTGAGGCGTTCCTTGAGGGTCAGTTCCTTGGCCTTGCGGTGCGTCGCGTAAACGTCGGCATCTTCTTCGACAAACAGCCCGCCAAACAGGTCGGCGTGGCCACTGTCGTGGGTACGGGCGGTCTGTTCGGCAGCCTTGATCGCCTCTTCCATCGCCGCCAGCAGCACCGCGCGGTTGCGGTCGATGTTGGCCTGATAAGCCTTTTGCTCATCGTGGAAGTACGGACCGAGGCGGTCCAGCGCGCCGCTGCGGATCAGACCGTCCAGCGTGCGCTTGTTGATGCGTTTGAGGTCGACCCGGGCGCAGAAGTCGAAAAGATCCTTGAACGGACCGTCCTGACGCGCCTCGGTGATCGCTTCCACCGGACCTTCGCCGACACCTTTGATTGCGCCGAGGCCATAGACGATGCGGCCGTCGTCGTTCACCGTGAACTTGAACTCCGAAGTGTTCACGTCAGGCGCGTCGAGGCGCAGCTTCATCGTGCGCACTTCCTCGATCAAGGTCACGACCTTGTCGGTGTTGTGCATATCCGCCGAGAGTACCGCGGCCATGAACGGCGCCGGGTAGTGCGCTTTCAGCCAGGCGGTCTGGTACGACACCAGGCCATAGGCGGCGGAGTGGGATTTGTTGAAACCGTAACCGGCGAATTTCTCCACCAGGTCGAAAATGTTACCGGCGAGGTCGGCGTCGATATTGTTGGTCGCGCAACCTTCAATGAAGCCGCCACGCTGCTTGGCCATTTCCTCGGGCTTTTTCTTACCCATGGCTCGCCGCAGCATGTCCGCACCACCGAGGGTGTAACCGGCCATGACCTGGGCGATCTGCATCACCTGTTCCTGATACAGGATGATGCCGTAAGTCGGCGCCAGTACCGGCTTGAGGCCTTCGTACTGGTAGTCCGAGTGCGGGTACGCCAGTTCGGCGCGACCGTGCTTACGGTTGATGAAGTCGTCCACCATGCCGGACTGCAGCGGGCCCGGACGGAACAGGGCCACCAGTGCGATCAAGTCTTCCAGGCAGTCGGGCTTGAGCTTTTTGATCAGCTCTTTCATGCCGCGCGATTCAAGCTGGAACACCGCCGTGGTTTCGGCCTTCTGCAACAGGCTGTACGTCGGTTTGTCGTCGAGCGGAATGAACGCGATGTCCAGCGGCTCTTCGCCGACCTTGGCGCGGTCGCGGTTGATGGTTTTCAGCGCCCAGTCGATGATCGTCAGGGTCCGCAGGCCGAGGAAGTCGAACTTCACCAGGCCGGCGGCCTCCACGTCGTCCTTGTCGAACTGGGTTACCAGACCGTCACCGGCCTCGTCGCAGTAGATCGGCGAGAAATCGGTCAGTTTGGTCGGCGCGATTACCACACCACCGGCGTGCTTGCCGACGTTACGCACCACGCCCTCAAGCTTGCGCGCCATCTCCCAGATTTCCGCCGCTTCTTCATCGACCTTGATGAAGTCACGCAGGATCTCTTCCTGCTCGTAGGCTTTTTCCAGGGTCATGCCGACTTCAAACGGAATCATCTTCGACAGACGATCCGCCAGACCGTAGGACTTGCCCTGCACCCGCGCCACGTCGCGCACCACAGCCTTGGCAGCCATGGAACCGAAGGTGATGATCTGGCTCACCGCGTTGCGGCCGTATTTCTCGGCCACGTAGTCGATCACCCGGTCGCGACCGTCCATGCAGAAGTCGACGTCGAAGTCGGGCATCGATACCCGTTCCGGGTTGAGGAAACGTTCGAACAGCAGGTCGTATTCCAGCGGATCGAGGTCAGTGATCTTCTGCACGTAAGCCACCAGCGAGCCGGCACCCGACCCACGGCCAGGACCTACCGGCACACCGTTGTTCTTGGCCCACTGGATAAAGTCCATCACGATCAGGAAGTAACCGGGGAAGCCCATCTGGATGATGATATCCAGTTCGAAATTCAAGCGGTCGACGTAGACCTGACGCTTGGCTTCGTAGTCTTCAGTGGTGTCCTTGGGCAGCAGCACCGCGAGGCGTTCTTCGAGACCTTCAAAGGACACCTTGCGGAAATATTCGTCGATGGTCATGCCATCGGGAATCGGGAAATTGGGCAGGAAGTGCGTGCCCAGCTTCACTTCAATGTTGCAGCGCTTGGCGATCTCGACGGTGTTTTCGATGGCGTCGGGAATGTCGCTGAACAGCTCGGCCATTTCCTCGGCGCTTTTGAGGTATTGCTGATCGCTGTAATTCTTCGAACGCCGCGGATCGTCGAGGGCGCGGCCCTCACCGATGCATACGCGGGTTTCGTGGGCAGCGAAGTCTTCCTGCTTGATGAAGCGCACATCGTTGGTCGCCACCAACGGCGCGCCGAGCTTGTCGGCCAGAGCCACGGCACCGTGCAGCTGCTCTTCGTCGTTGGGGCGATTGGTGCGCTGAATCTCCAGATAGAAACGATCCGGGAACACCGCCATCCATTCGCGCGCCAGCGTCTCGGCTTCGTCCGGGTTGCCACTGATCATGGCCATGCCGATCTCGCCTTCTTTGGCGGCGGACAGCATGATCAGGCCTTCGTTGGCCTCGGCGACCCATTCGCGCTCGATGATGATCATGCCGTTGCGCTGGCCGTCGATGAAGCCGCGCGAGATCAGCTCGGTGAGATTGCGATAGCCCTTGGCGTTCATTACCAACAGGCTGATCCGGCTCAATGGCCCGTCCGGATCCTTGTTCGACAGCCACAGGTCGGCACCGCAGATCGGCTTGATGCCTGCGCCCATGGCGTTTTTATAGAATTTGACCAGGGAACACATGTTGTTCTGATCGGTGACCGCCACGGCCGGCATGTTCATGCCGGTCAGCGCCTTGACCAGTGGCTTGATCCGCACCAGCCCGTCGACCAGGGAGTATTCAGTGTGCAGGCGTAGATGAACGAATGAAGCCGGCATAGTGATCCTGTCCAGTTACATAGAGACAACAAGGCCCGGATTGTACCGGGCCTCGAACAAAACATCAGCCTTGCGCCTAAACCTGCGTCAGACCTTCCAGCGCCTCGTAAGCCTGTCGCACCGGGGCGAACGAGCGCCGGTGAATCGGTGTCGGGCCAAGCCGCACCAAGGCTTCCAGATGAACGGGCGTCGGATAGCCTTTATGGCCGCCGATGCCGTACCCCGGGTAGATCAATTCGAATGCAGCCATTTCACGGTCGCGGCTGACTTTGGCCAGAATCGACGCGGCAGCGATGGCCGGCACCTTGCCGTCGCCCTGCACCACCGCTTCGGCGCGCATCGGCAGTTTCGGGCAGCGGTTACCGTCGATCATCGCCAGTTTCGGCTGAATATGCAGCCCGGCCACCGCGCGCTGCATGGCAAGCATGGTCGCGTGCAAAATGTTCAGCTCGTCGATTTCCTCGACTTCGGCGCGGGCGATGCACCAGCTCAGGGATTTCTCGATGATCTCGTCGTAGAGCTTCTCGCGCTTGGCTTCGGTGAGCTTCTTCGAATCGTTGAGGCCGAGGATCGGCCGGTTCGGATCGAGGATCACCGCCGCCGTGACCACCGCGCCGCACAACGGGCCGCGACCGACTTCGTCGACACCGGCCACCAGCTCTTCGACTTCGGCAACCAGGGTGAAATCCAGCCCCATCTGCATCGTCTTGCTCATTGTTTCTGACCGATCAGGTTGAGGACGGCATCCGCCGCCTGATTGGAGGCATCCAGCCGCAAGGTGCGGTGGATCTCGTCGAAGCCTCGGGTCTGTTCTTCGCCGCCTTCGATCAGCGGCGCCAGGGTCTGCGCCAATGCCTCGACTGTCGCATCATCCTGCAACAGTTCCGGCACCAACAGACGCTGGGCCAACAGGTTTGGCAGCGACACGTACGGACTCTTGACCATGCGCTTGAGAATCCAGAAGGTCAGCGGCGCCAAGCGATACGCAACGACCATTGGCCGCTTGTAGAGCAACGCTTCCAGCGTCGCCGTGCCGGAGGCGATCAGCACCGCGTTACACGCCGCCAAGGCCAGATGCGACTTGCCGTCGAGCAGGGTTACTGGCAAGTCGCGGCCAACCAGCAACTCTTCGAGCTGAGCGCGACGCTCGGCATTGGCGCACGGGATGACGAAGCGCAGCCCGGGGCGCATGGCCCGCAGACGTTCGGCAGTATCCAGGAACAGCGCACCGAGCCGGCCGACTTCGCCACCGCGACTGCCGGGCATCAACGCCACCAGCGGCCCGTCGGGCAAGCCGAGTTCGGCACGCGCTGCGGCGCGATCGGCCTGCAGCGGAATGGTATCGGCCAACGTATGACCGACGAACCGCACCGGCACGCCCTTCTCTTCGTAGAATTTTGCTTCGAACGGCAACAGGGTGAGCATCAGATCGCAGCCTTCGCGAATCTTCAGCACACGCTTCTGGCGCCACGCCCACACCGAAGGGCTGACGTAATGCACGGTCTTGATCCCGGCCTGACGCAGCTTGAGCTCGATGTTGAGGTTGAAATCGGGAGCGTCGATGCCGATGAACACGTCAGGTTTCTCGGCAATCAACGTGGCGATCAGGTCCTTGCGGCGCTTGAGCAACTCGCGCAGCCGTCCGAGGACTTCCACCAGCCCCATGACCGACAGGCGCTCCATGGGGAAATAAGACGTCAGGCCCTCGGCCTGCATCAACGGGCCGCCGACACCGATGAACTCGACTGCCGGATGTTGAGCCTTAAGGGCGCGCATCAGACCGGCGCCCAAAATATCACCGGAAGCCTCTCCCGCCACCAGCGCAATACGCAGACTGGCCATGATCAGCGGGTGATGCCGCGAGTCGACGACTGGATCGAGTCACGAAACAGCGCAACTTCCGGGAACTGCGCAGCAGGCTCGGCCAATTCGGCCAACGCTTGCTCCACGGTCAGGCCCTGGCGATACACCGTTTTATAGGCGCGGCGCAGCGCATGAATCGCGTCTTCGCTGAAACCACGACGGCGCATGCCTTCGAAGTTCATGCTGCGCGCTTCGGCCGGGTTACCGAACACGGTAACGAACGCCGGAACGTCCTTGCCGATGGCGGTGCCCATGCCGGAAAAGCTGTGGGCGCCGATGTGGCAATACTGATGCACCAGGGTGAAACCGGAGAGGATCGCCCAGTCGTCAACGTGCACATGCCCGGCCAACGCGGTGTTGTTGACCAGAATGCAGTGGTTGCCGATCACGCTGTCATGCCCGATGTGGGCGTAGGCCATGATCAGGTTGTGATCGCCCAGCGTGGTTTCCGAACGGTCCTGCACGGTGCCACGGTGAATCGTCACGCCTTCGCGAATGACGTTGTGATCACCGATCACCAGACGGGTTTCCTCACCCTTGTACTTCAGGTCAGGGGTGTCTTCACCGACCGAGGAAAACTGGTAGATGCGATTGTGCTTGCCGATGCGGGTCGGGCCTTTGAGGACCACATGCGGTCCGATCACAGTACCCTCGCCGATTTCCACACCTGCGCCGATGATCGACCACGGGCCGACCTCGACGCCGTCAGCCACAACGGCCGACGGATCGATGATTGCGCGAGGGTCAATCAAACTCATAGCTTGCGTTCCGCACAGATGATTTCAGCCGAGCAGACCGGCTTGCCATCGACCGAAGCCTGGCATTCGAATTTCCAGATCTGACGCTTGCAGCTGATGAACTTGGCTTCCAGGATCAACTGGTCGCCCGGCAGCACTGGCTGGCGGAAACGCAGTTTGTCGGAACCGACGAAGTAGTAAAGGGTGCCATCGGCCGGTTTCACGTCGAGCATTTTGAAACCGAGGATCCCGGCAGCCTGGGCCATCGCTTCGATGATCAGTACGCCCGGCATGATCGGGTGCGCCGGGAAGTGGCCGTTGAAGAATGGCTCATTGATGCTGACATTCTTGTAGGCGCGAATGCGCTTGCCTTCAGTGTCCAGTTCCACCACCCGGTCCACCAGCAGGAACGGGTAACGGTGAGGCAGGTATTCGCGAATCTCGTTGATGTCCATCATTTCGGGGGGAAGCCTATGTAAAGATTGGGAGCGCGACTGACGCGCACTCCTCTAGCAAATCAAGGAGGCAGTCTAGAGGCTGTGCACACTTGATATGGAAATGGTATCAGCCATCAGATGAAGCATTGCTGCCGGGGGTCACTTCCCCGACGCGCTTTTCCAGCTGCTTCAAACGTCGCGCGAGGTCATCGAGCTGACGGATGCGGGCCGCGCTTTTGCGCCATTCGGCCGCCGGTTGCATGGCTGTGCCGGAAGAATAGGCGCCTGGCTCGGTAATCGAGTGGGTCACCATGGTCATCCCGGTCAGGAAAACGTTGTCGCAAATATCGATGTGCCCAACCAGGCCAACACCACCGGCGAGCATGCAATGCTTGCCGATTTTGGTGCTGCCGGAGATACCGACACACGCCGCCATCGCAGTGTGATCACCGACCTGGACGTTGTGCGCGATCTGGATCTGGTTGTCGAGTTTCACGCCGTTGCCGATCACGGTATCTGCCAGCGCGCCACGGTCGATGGCGGTATTCACGCCGATCTCGACATCGTCGCCGATGGTCACGCCGCCGATCTGGGCGATCTTCTGCCAGATACCTTTCTCATTGGCAAAACCGAAGCCTTCACCGCCGAGCACGGCACCGGACTGGATCACCACACGCTTGCCGATGCGCACGTCGTGATACAGCGTCACCCGAGGAGCGAGCCAGCCGCCCTCGCCGATTTCACTGCGGGCACCGATGACGCAATGAGCGCCCAGGGTGACTTGCGCGCCGATGCGCGCACCGGCCTCGATTACCACGAATGGGCCGATGCTGGCGCTTGGATCAACCACCGCATCCGGCGCAATCACCGCTGTGGGATGAACACCCGCAGTGGCTTTCGGTTTGGGATCGAACAGATGGGAGATACGGGCGTAAGCCAGATAAGGATCCGGCACCACCAGGGCGTTGCCGGCAAAACCTTCGGCATCGGCTTCCTTGAGCAACAGCGCAGCCGCCTGGGAACTTGCCAGGTATTTGCGATATTGAGGATTTGCCAGAAAGCTCAACTGAGCTGGGCCAGCCTCCTGCAAGGTGGCTAGCCCAGTAATTTGCTTCTCGGGGTCGCCACGCAGGGTGGCGCCGAGGAACTCGGCCAACTGGCCGAGCTTGATAGTCACGGTCATGGGTTACTTCAGCTGATTCATGCGCTCGATAACCTGGCGCGTGATGTCGTACTGAGGTTTGACATCGATCACTGCGCCACGCTCGAACACCAGGTCAAAACCACCTTTCTTGATGACTTCTTCCACTGCGCTATCCAGTTTCGGCTTCAGTTGCTTGAGCATTTCGCGGTCGGCAACTGCCTTGGCTTCGTTCAGCTCCTTGGACTGGAACTGGAAGTCACGGGCCTTTTGCTTGAATTCAAGCTCCAGACGCTCACGCTCGCCCTGCTGCATCTTGTCGCCACCGGCCATCAGACGGTCCTGAATGCCCTTGGCGCTGCTTTCCAGCGTCTTGAGCTTGGTCAGTTGCGGACCGAACTTCTTCTCGGCATCCACGGCGTATTTCTTGGCCGCATCGGATTCCAGCAATGCCATCTGATAGTTCAGAACAGCGATTTTCATGTCGGCGAACGCCGGGCCTGCCACCAGTACGGAGGCCAGGAGAACCAATTGAGTCAACTTACGCACGATGCACTCCTACAAAATCCATTGTCGTTATCTTGGGTCAGACGCTTAGAACGTCTGGCCGAGGGAGAATTGGAACACTTGAGTTTCAGCGTCATCCGGTTTCTTGATCGGCATGGCCAACGCGAAGCTCAAAGGCCCCAGTGCGGTTACCCACGTCACGCCCACACCGACGGAACTGGCCATGTTGCTCAGGCTGATGTCGTTGCACTGAGTGTTGGCTTTTGTACCGTCAGCATTGGTAGTCGACTTGCAAGTCGAATCGAACACGTTACCCACGTCCCAGAATACTGAGGTACGCAGGGAGCGCTGATCCTTCACGAATGGCAGCGGGAACAGGACTTCAACACCACCCTGGATCAGCACGTTACCACCGAACGGCAGCGGATCCTGATCCGGGTCAGCCAGCGTACCGGCGTTACCTGTAACGCCGACACCACGGCTAGGAGTACTGCGCGGACCAAGCGTACTGTCTTTAAAGCCGCGAACCGAGTTGAAACCACCAGCATAGTAGTTTTCATAGAACGGCAAGCCGTCGGTCGAACCATAACCGTCGCCATAACCCAGTTCGGTGTGCAGACGCAGGGTGTAGTTTTCGGTGATCGGCTGGAACAACTGACCACGGTAGTCGAGTTTGTAGAACGACAGGTCGCTGCCCGGAATCGTGGTTTCCAGCGTCAGGCTCTGCGAACGGCCACGGGTCGGCAATACGCCCTTGTTCAGGGTCGACTCGGACCAGCCGGCCGAAGCCTTGAAGTTCAGGTAGTTGTCGCCTTCCTTGTTAACGAAGTCGAAAATCTCGTCAACGGTGTATTGACCGGTCTTGATCTTGTCCTGCTGAGCGGACAGACCGAAGGTCAGACGCGAAGTCTCGCTGATCGGGTAGCCAACGTTGACGCCGGCACCCAGGCTGTCTACCGCATAGCTTGCTACGTCGACGTCGAGGTCTTTGTAGTCGGTGGTGCGATAGAACGCGTTGTAACCCAGGCTCACGCCATCGGCGGTCCAGTACGGGTCAACGTAGCCGAAGTTGTAGCGGCTCTGGTATTCACTGCGGGTCAGGCCCACGCTCACACGGTTACCGGTACCCAGGAAGTTGTTCTGAGTAATCGAACCACCGAGGATCAGACCGGCGCTCTGGGCGAAACCGACGCTGGCGGTGATCGAACCGGAGGCCTGCTCTTCAACGGCGTAGTTCACGTCAACTTGGTCGTCGACACCCGGCACAGCCGGCGTCTCGACGTTCACTTCTTTAAAGAAGCCCAGACGCTCCAGACGGGTCTTGGACTGGTCGATCAGATAGGTCGAAGCCCAGCCACCTTCCATCTGACGCATTTCACGACGCAGCACTTCGTCCTCGGACTTGGTGTTGCCACGGAAGTTGATGCGGTTGACGTAGGCGCGCTTGCCTGGATCGACGGCAAACAGGATGTCCACAGTATGATCGTCGTCATGCGGCTGAGGTATACCGTTGACGTTGGCGAAGGTGTAACCCTCGTTACCCAGACGGCGAGTGATCAGTTCGGAGGTGGTGGTCATCAGCTTGCGCGAGAACACCTGACCTTTCTGCACCAGCAACAGCGACTTGACCTGGTCTTCAGGCACTTTCAGGTCACCGCTGAGCTTGACGTCACGAACGGTGTACTTCTCGCCTTCGGTGATGTTGACGGTGATGTAGACGTGCTTCTTGTCCGGGGTGATGGACACCTGGGTCGAAGCGATATCCATGTTGATGTAGCCACGATCCAGATAGTAGGAACGCAGGCGCTCCAGGTCACCGGAGAGTTTTTCACGGGCGTACTTGTCGTCGTTCTTGAAGAACGACAGCCAGTTGGTGGTTTTCAGCTCGAACAGGTCGATCAGATCGTCATCAGGGAAGACCGTGTTACCCACCACGTTGATGTGCTGGATGGCCGCCACGGTGCCTTCGTTGATCTTCACTTTCAGCGCCACACGGTTACGCGGCTGCGAAACCACTTCGGTATCGACGGTCGCCGAGTAACGGCCCTGGGCAACGTACTGACGTTGCAACTCGTTACGGACACCTTCGAGGGTGGCGCGCTGGAAGATCTCGCCTTCGGACAGACCGGACTGCTTCAGGCCTTTCATCAGGTCTTCGGTAGAGATCGCCTTGTTGCCTTCGATCTCGATACTCGCGACCGACGGACGTTCGACGACCGTGATCACCAGAACGTTGCCTTCGCGGCCCAGCTGGATATCTTGAAAGAAACCGGTTTTGAACAACGCACGAGTGGATTCCACCAGGCGACGATCATCCGCCTGCTCGCCGACGTTCAACGGCAAGGCACCAAAGACGCTACCCGCGGAGACCCGCTGGAGGCCATTGACGCGAATATCAGAGATAGTGAAGGACTCGGCGTGAACTTCGGCGATCATCAATACGGTGAGAACCGCAGTTAGCAGCAGACGTTTCATGAAGTCCTTTCTTATTCCAACTGGCAATAAACAAACTGCCGCAAAATGCGGCAGATTCGCAATTCAGCGAAGCTTTACAGTCGACCCAGATCATTGACCAGAGCAAGCAACATCACTCCGACCACCAAACTGATACCGATCTGCACCCCCCAACCTTGCACCCGATCCGACAAGGGGCGACCACGCACCCACTCAATCAGATAAAACAACAAATGCCCCCCATCCAGTACAGGAATGGGCAGCAAATTCAGAACCCCCAGGCTAATACTCAGATAAGCAAGGAAATTCAGGAAATCAGCAACGCCCGACTGGGCAGAAGCGCCCGCCACTTTAGCAATGGTTATCGGCCCACTCAAGTTTTTTACCGAGAGCTCGCCAAACAGCATTTTCTTCAGTGAGTCCAGCGTCAGGATGCTCATGGTCCAGGTACGCCGGGCACCCTCGCCAATCGCGGCCAACGGGCCATAACTGACCTCGCGGATCATTTCCGGCGGCCAGTCCACAGCTTTCACGCCAGCGCCCAGATAACCGCTCGGCGCCTTGCTTTCGCCACGCGCAGCCAGGGTCACCGGGACGTCGATTTGAGCACCGTCGCGCTCGACGCGCAGCAAGATTTTGGTATCAGGACGCGTACGAACGGTATCGACCACTTGCTGCCAGTCACCCAGCGCCTGGCCATCGAGCGACAACAGGCGGTCTCCGGTTTTCAGACCAGCGGCCTGCGCCGGACCTTTTGGATCGAGCTCGGCCAGCACTGGCGGCAAGGCCGGGCGCCATGGGCGAATACCCAGCGAGCGAATCGGATCGGGCTCATCAGCCCCTTTGAGCCAGTGATCCAGCGCCAGCTCGCGCGGCATATCCGCGGTAGACCCCTGCTCGCGTACGAGCAACTGCAGGGAACCGCTTTCCCCAAGACGACGGACCAACTGCAAATTGACGGCCGCCCAGCCGGAAGTCGGCTCACCATCGATGGCGACGATTTCCTGACCGGCATTCAAACCGGCCTTGGCCGCGATGCTGCCGGGCTCGACGGCACCGATGACCGGGCGGATCTGCTCACTGCCGAGCATGGCCAGCACCCAGAAAAACACCAGGGCCAGCAGGAAGTTGGCGATCGGTCCCGCCGCGACAATAGCGATGCGCTGGCGAACCGATTTGCGATTGAAGGATTGATGAAGCTGATCGGCCGGTACTTCGCCCTCACGCTCATCGAGCATTTTGACGTAGCCACCCAGCGGAATCGCGGCGACGACAAACTCGGTGCCCTGCTTGTCGTGCCAGCGTAGCAGGGGCATGCCGAAGCCTACGGAGAAACGCAAAACCTTGACGCCACAGCGACGCGCGACCCAGAAGTGGCCGAATTCGTGAAAGGTGACCAGTACACCCAAAGCGATCAGGGTGCCGGCAATCATATAGAGCGCGCTCATCTACTTTCTCCGCAATCCTGTTCAGTGCCGCGTGAAGCCATGGTTCTGCAACGGCTATCGGCCGTGACGATTCAGCCACTGTTCGGCCAGAATCCGCGCTTTCGCGTCTGCGGTAAACACCGCGTCCAGATCCTCAAGCGCAACCACTGGCTCGAGGTTCAGCACGTACTCGATGATACTCGCGATTTCCAGATAGCCAACGCGTCCGTCGAGAAACGCCGCGACTGCCACTTCGTTGGCCGCATTGAGCATGGCCGGCGCACTGTTGCCGGCCTCCGCCGCCTGCCGCGCCAGGCGCAGGCAAGGGAAGCGCTGTTCGTCCGGCGCCTCGAAATCCAGGCGCGCAACGGCAAACAGATCCAGCGGCGCCACACCCGAGTCGATCCGCTCAGGCCAAGCCAATGCGTTGGCAATCGGCGTGCGCATGTCAGGGTTGCCCAACTGCGCCAATACCGAGCCATCCACATAATCGACCAGCGAGTGAATCACACTCTGCGGATGAATCACCACCTCCACCTGCGACGGCTTGGCATCGAACAGCCAGCAGGCCTCGATCAACTCCAGGCCCTTGTTCATCATGCTGGCCGAGTCCACTGAGATCTTGCGGCCCATGGACCAGTTCGGGTGCGCACACGCCTGATCAGGCGAAACATGTGACAGCTCGCTCATCGGCGCCTGACGGAAAGGACCGCCCGAGGCCGTAAGCAGAATCCGCCGCACGCCGACCGCACCCAGACCGCGGGCAAAATCCTGTGGCATGCACTGGAAGATCGCGTTGTGCTCGCTGTCGATCGGCAGCAACACCGAACCGCTCTTGTGCACGGCCTGCATGAACAGCGCGCCGGACATCACCAGCGCTTCTTTGTTGGCCAGAAGGATTTTCTTCCCGGCCTCCACCGCTGCCAGGGTCGGGCGCAGGCCCGCGGCACCAACGATGGCAGCCATCACGGCATCGACTTCGGGCGCGGAGGCGACCTGGCACAGCCCCTCCTCCCCGACCAATACGCGAGTGGACAGGCCGGCAGCCCGCAAGTCGTCCTGCAAACCGCGCGCCGCCGCCACTTCCGGCACCACCGCAAACTGCGGCACATGGCGGATGCACAAGGCCAGCAACTCGCTCAGGCGCGTGAAACCACTCAGGGCGAAAACCTGATAACGCTCGGGATGACGAGCGATGACGTCAAGGGTGCTCAGACCGATCGAGCCGGTGGCCCCCAGAACGGTAATCTGTTGCGGGCGGCTCACGGTGCAGCCATCCACAGCAATACGGCAAAAATCGGGATCGCAGCCGTCAGGCTGTCGATGCGATCAAGCACACCGCCATGACCGGGCAGCAGGTTGCTGCTGTCCTTGATGCCGGACTGACGCTTGAACATGCTTTCGGTGAGGTCGCCCACCACCGAAATGAATACGATCAATGCAGCGCCGACCAGCCCCTTGAGCAGCTCAGCCACCGTCCAGTCACGAACCAGGCCGACGATCGCAGTGATCACCAGACTCAGCGCCAGGCCACCATAAACGCCTTCCCAGCTTTTCCCCGGGCTGACTTGCGGCGCCAGCTTGCGCTTGCCGAAGGCACGGCCGGAGAAATAGGCACCGATGTCGGCCCCCCAGACCAGCACCATCACCGCCATGATCAGCCAGTTACCCAGTGGGTACTGCTTGATCTGCACCAGGCCTTGCCAGGCCGGCAACAGGATCAGCAAGCCGATCACCAGCTTGGTGGCCGCCGTGGACCAGTGCTCGCTCGAGCGCGGATACGTCAGCACCAGATACGTCGCCACTGCCCACCACAACACCGAAGCGCCGAACACCCAAGGGGCGAGGCCCGGCAGGACGTACATGACGAACAGCATCAGCGCGACGACAGCGGCAAAGCCGACACGGAACGACTGCGCGGTGAAGCCCGCCAGGCGCGCCCATTCCCAGGCGCCCAGGCTGACGACCAGACCGATGAACAGCGCAAAACCGGCCCCTTCGAGCAGGAAAAACCCGCACAAAGCGATCGGCAGCAGGATCAGCGCAGTGATGATTCGTTGTTTAAGCATTAAACCCGGGCTCCAGCTTCGACCTGTTCACTCGTTTTACCGAAGCGACGCTGGCGCGAAGCGAAATCGGCCAGCGCGGTGCGCATGGCTTCGTGTTTGAAGTCCGGCCAGAACAGGTCGGAGAAGTACAACTCGGCATACGCCAGTTGCCACAGCAGGAAGTTGCTGATGCGGTGCTCGCCACCGGTGCGGATGCACAGGTCCGGCAACGGCAGGTCGCCGGTGGCCAGACAGGTCTGCAGCAGATCCGGAGTGATGTCTTCCGGACGCAGATGCCCGGCCTGGACTTCACGCGCCAGACGCTGCGCCGCCTGGGCAATATCCCACTGACCGCCGTAGTTGGCGGCGATCTGCAGGATGAAGCGGTTGGCGCCAGCCGTCATGGCTTCTGCCTCGCGCATCGCCGCCTGAAGCTCAGGATGGAAGCGCGAGCGATCGCCGATGATGCGCAAGC
Source organism: Pseudomonas sp. B21-051 (assembly GCF_024748795.1). Classification (NCBI taxonomy): domain Bacteria; kingdom Pseudomonadati; phylum Pseudomonadota; class Gammaproteobacteria; order Pseudomonadales; family Pseudomonadaceae; genus Pseudomonas; species Pseudomonas sp. B21-051. The sequence goes on along the minus strand of NZ_CP087166.1, from coordinate 1,268,464 downwards.
TGATGTTGTTGTCGTTAAGGCGCTTGGCCTCACGACGCAGCGCCTTGAAAAACAGATCCATCAAGGCACTGACTTCATCGGCCGGGCGCTGCCAGTTTTCACTGGAAAAGGCGAACAGGGTGAGCACTTCGACCTTGGCCTCGGCGCACACCTCAATTACCGCCCGCACAGCATCCACGCCGGCCTTATGCCCGGCGACACCCGGCATAAAGCGTTTTTTCGCCCAGCGATTATTGCCATCCATGATGATCGCGACATGGCGCGGCACCGCGGACGGCGCAGACTGCTTGGTCTTGTCCATTTAAAACTCGACCCTTATACGGCCATCAGGTCTTTTTCTTTCTCGTCCGTGGCCTTGGTGATCTGGGCCTCGAAGTCTTTGGTCAGCTTGTCGATTTCAGCGGTGGCACGACGCTCTTCGTCTTCGCTGATTTCTTTATCCTTGACCAGTTTTTTCAGCTCGCCCAGCGCATCACGGCGGATATTGCGCACGGCAACACGCGCATCTTCGGCTGCCGCACGCGCCTGCTTGGTGAAGCCCTTACGGGTTTCTTCGGTCAGGGCCGGCATGGAGATCAGCAGCAGTTCACCCAGGTTGGTCGGGTTCAGGTTCAGACCGGCGCTCTGGATCGCTTTGTCGACGGCCGCCAGCATGTTGCGCTCGAAAGCGACGACTTGCAGGGTGCGGGAGTCTTTTACAGTGATGTTGGCCACTTGAGTGATGGAAGTGTCTGCGCCGTAGTACGGCACCATCACGCTGCCCAGGATGCTTGGGTGAGCCTTGCCAGTACGAATCTGACCGAATGCATGGGCCAGAGAGTCCAGGGATTTCTGCATGCGCTCTTGAGCGTCTTTCTTGATTTCGTTGATCATTGTTGACCTTCCTCGATCAGAGTGCCTTCAGCGCCGCCATGCACGATGTTCAGCAGGGCGCCAGGCTTGTTCATGTTGAATACGCGCAGCGGCATCTTGTGGTCGCGGCACAGGCAAATTGCTGTCAGATCCATTACACCCAGCTTGCGATCCAGTACTTCATCATAAGTCAGATGATCGAACTTCTCGGCATGCGGGTCTTTGAACGGGTCAGCGGTATAGACGCCATCGACCTTGGTCGCCTTCAGAACGACATCGGCGTCGATCTCGATGGCACGCAGGCAGGCTGCCGAATCCGTGGTAAAGAACGGATTGCCGGTACCGGCGGCGAAAATCACCACGTCCTTGGAGTTCAGGTGGCGCATGGCTTTGCGACGATCATAGTGATCGGTCACGCCAACCATGGAAATGGCCGACATCACGATGGCCGAGATATTGGCACGTTCCAGCGCATCACGCATGGCCAGGGCGTTCATCACAGTGGCCAGCATGCCCATGTGGTCACCTGTTACCCGATCCATGCCAGCCTTGCTCAAGGCCTCGCCACGGAACAGGTTGCCACCGCCGATCACCAGACCGACCTGTACGCCGATGCCGACCAGTTGGCCGACTTCCAGCGCCATCCGATCCAGCACTTTCGGATCGATCCCGAACTCTTCCGAGCCCATCAGGGCCTCGCCGCTAAGCTTGAGTAGAATGCGTTTATAGCGAGCCTGATAACCACTGCCCTGCTGAGCCATTGCCAATCTCTCCTGCGGCGTATTTAAAAAATTCTGTGCAAGCTGTTTTACAGCTGCCGTTCACTCTAGCTTGGCGCTGCTTCAGCGCCATCGGAACCTGGCTTTGTAAGTCAGTTCCCAGTGGAAACCAATTAAAAATTGGTAACCCCATCTGAAAAGAGGCTGCGCGCGTGAGCGGGCAGCCTCTTTCGGGCGACAGTTGAAAAACCGTCTTATTGCTTGGCGGCAGCCAGCTGGGCAGCAACTTCTTCAGCGAAGTTGTCGACCGGCTTCTCGATGCCTTCGCCTACTTTGAAGTAGGTGAAGGAAACGATTTCTGCGCCGCCTTTCTTGGCCAGCTCGCCAACCTTGATTTCAGGGTTCTTGACGAACGCCTGCTCAACCAGGCTTGCTTCTGCCAGGAACTTGCTGATACGGCCTTTGACCATGTTCTCAACAATGTTTTCTGGCTTGCCTTTGATCTTCTCTTCGTTCAGCTGCAGGAACACAGCTTTTTCACGCTCGATCGCTTCAGCCGAAACTTGCGAAGGCAGCAGGAACTCAGGGTTGCTGGCAGCTACGTGCATCGCGATGTCTTTGGCCAGCTCGACGTCACCGCCTTTCAGAGCCACAACAACACCGATCTTGTTGCCGTGCAGGTACGAACCTACAACGTCACCTTCGATACGGGTCAGACGACGGATGTTGACGTTCTCGCCTACTTTGGCAACCAGCGCTTCGCGAGCAGCTTCTTGCGAAGCGATCAGCGGAGCAGCGTCGGTCAGCTTGTCAGCGAAAGCCTTTTCAACGCTGGCAGCGACGAAGTTTTTGAAGTCGTCTTGCAGAGCCAGGAAGTCCGTCTGCGAGTTCACTTCCAGGATAACGGCAGCCTTACCGTCGTCCTTGATTGCGATTGCGCCTTCAGCGGCAACGTTGCCAGCCTTTTTCGCAGCCTTGATCGCGCCCGAAGCACGCATGTCATCAATGGCTTTTTCGATGTCGCCGTCAGCCTTTTCCAGGGCTTTCTTGCAGTCCATCATGCCTTCGCCGGTACGCTCGCGCAGTTCTTTAACCAACGCTGCAGTAATTGCTGCCATTTTCAAATTCCTCTTGGATAGGTTTTCAACCATTCCACCCGATCGAACGGGCGTTCAATTCTTCCCGAAACACCTTGTAGCTGCTGCACGTTACAAATGCAGGAGGTGCGCTGCCACAAGTGGGCGCCAACAAACGGTTTTCGAGGTGGCAAAAAGGGGGCCAAGCCCCCTTTTTGCTTACTGAGTCAACGCCAGGGCGTCGATTACTCAGCTGCAGCCTGAGTTTCTTCAGCTGCGAATTCAACAGTGCCGCCAGCAACATTGTTGCGACCACGGATCACTGCGTCAGCCATCGAACCCATGTACAGCTGAATAGCGCGGATTGCGTCATCGTTGCCTGGGATGATGTAGTCAACGCCTTCCGGGCTGCTGTTGGTATCGACAACGCCGATGACCGGAATGCCCAGCTTGTTGGCTTCGGTGATCGCGATGCGCTCGTGGTCAACGTCGATCACGAACAGTGCGTCTGGCAGACCGCCCATGTCCTTGATGCCGCCCAGCGAACGATCCAGCTTTTCCAGGTCACGGGAGCGCATCAGCGCTTCTTTCTTGGTCAGCTTGGCGAAAGTACCGTCTTCGGCTTGAACTTCAAGGTCACGCAGACGCTTGATGGAAGCACGAATGGTTTTGAAGTTGGTCAGCATGCCGCCCAACCAGCGGTGATCGACGTACGGCGAACCGCAACGTGCTGCTTCTTCAGCAACGATCTTGCCAGCGGAACGCTTGGTGCCGACGAACAGAATCTTGTTTTTGCCCTGGGCCAGACGCTCTACGAAAGTCAGAGCTTCGTTGAACATTGGCAGGGTTTTTTCAAGGTTGATGATGTGAATCTTGTTACGCGCGCCGAAAATGTACTTGCCCATTTTCGGATTCCAGTAACGGGTTTGGTGACCGAAGTGCACACCGGCCTTCAGCATATCGCGCATATTGACTTGGGACATGATAGTTCCTTAATAAGTCGGGTTTGGCCTCCACGTATCCCAATGACCAACCAGTGGCATAAAGCCAAAAGCACCCAGGTCATCGTGTCGACACGTGTGTGGATTTAAGCTTTTCGGGGTATCCCCGGAAAGCGGCGCATTTTATACCACAGGGTGCGCAGAAACGGAACCCGGAATCTGTAATCGCACCAGGGACATGGTCGCAGCCCCCTTGGAATCGCCTTCAGGCACACCATTGTATAGAGAGAGACGATGCACGCAGGCGCGGATTTGCGCCTTTCGTCTGGTAGAATCGGGTTTTTCCGGGTCGCAAAACGCACACCTGCCACCCTGTCCGTATCAGCAAGCGCCTCCGAGCGCAGAGAGAGCCTGTATGACCGTCAACCTCAAAACCCCCGAGGACATCGCTGGCATGCGTGTCGCCGGCAAACTGGCCGCCGATGTGCTGGAAATGATTGCCGAACACGTCAAACCGGGCGTTACCACCGATCAACTGAACCAGATCTGCCACGACTATATCGTCAACGTGCAGCAGGCCATCCCTGCCCCGCTCAACTACAAGGGCTACCCGAAGTCGATCTGCACCTCGATCAACCACGTGGTGTGCCACGGCATTCCGAATGACAAGCCGCTGAAGAATGGCGACACCCTGAACATCGACGTCACCGTAATCAAGGACGGCTACCACGGCGACACCAGCCGCATGTTCCACGTTGGCGAAGTGCCGGTCTGGGCCGAACGCCTGTCGCAGGTCACCCAGGAATGCATGTACAAGGCGATCGAAATCGTCAAACCTGGCTGCCGCCTCGGCGACATCGGTGAAATCATCCAGAAGCACGCGGAAAAGAACGGTTTCTCGGTGGTTCGCGAGTTCTGCGGCCACGGCATCGGCAAGGTGTTCCACGAAGAGCCGCAGATCCTGCATTACGGTCGCGCCGGCACCGGCATGGAACTGAAGGCCGGCATGACCTTCACCATCGAACCGATGATCAACCAGGGCAAGGCCGACACCAAGGTACTGGGCGACGGCTGGACTGCGATCACCAAGGACCGCAAGCTCTCGGCACAGTGGGAACACACCCTGCTGGTGACCGACACCGGCTACGAGATCTTCACCCTGCGCGCCGACGACACCATCCCGCGCGTCTCGGCCTGATCCCAAGAACGCTCCCAGCCTTATAGAAGGAAAGCCAATCGATGCCGCAGGTGGATCCCGAACTCTTCGACCGCGGCCAGTTCCAGGCGGAACTGGCCCTGAAAGCGAGTCCCATTGCGGCGTTCAAAAAGGCGATCCGCCAGGCTCGCGAGGTCCTCGACACGCGTTTTCGCAGTGGCCGCGACATTCGCCGGCTGATCGAAGACCGTGCCTGGTTCGTCGACAACATCCTGCAAAAGGCCTGGGAGCAGTTCAACTGGAGCGAAGACGCCGATATCGCGCTGGTCGCGGTCGGCGGCTACGGCCGTGGTGAGTTGCACCCCTATTCCGACATCGACCTGCTGATCCTGCTGGACAGCGCCGATCACGAAGTCTTCCGCGATTCCATCGAGCGTTTTCTGACGCTGCTGTGGGACATCGGTCTGGAGGTCGGGCAGAGCGTGCGTTCGGTCGACGAATGCGCCGAAGAGGCCCGCGCCGATCTGACCGTGGTCACCAACCTGATGGAAAGCCGCACCATCTGCGGCCCCGAGCGTCTGCGCCAGCGCATGCTCGATGTCACCAGCACCGCGCACATGTGGCCGGCCAAGGAGTTTTTCCTGGCCAAGCGCGCCGAGCAAAAGGCCCGTCACCACAAGTACAACGACACCGAATACAACCTGGAACCCAACGTCAAAGGCTCGCCCGGTGGCCTGCGGGATATTCAGACGATTTTGTGGGTGGCCCGGCGTCAGTACGGCACCCTGAACCTGCGCGCCCTCGCCGGCGAAGGTTTCCTGGTCGAAAGCGAAAACGCCCTGTTGGCGTCCTCCCAGGAATTCCTCTGGAAAGTGCGTTACGCCCTGCACATGCTCGCCGGGCGCTCGGAAGACCGCCTGTTGTTCGATCATCAACGGACCATCGCCGGCCTGCTCGGTTTTGAAGGCGACGACGCCAAACAGGCCGTCGAAAACTTCATGCAGCAATATTTCCGCGTGGTGATGAGCATCGCCCAGCTCAGCGACCTGATCATTCAGCATTTCGAGGAAGTGATCCTCGCCCCGGAAGACGAAGCGCCGCCGCAGCCGATCAACTCGCGCTTTCAACTGCACGACGGCTACATCGAAGCACGCAACGACAACGTGTTCCGCCGCACGCCGTTCGCCATGCTCGAGATCTTTGTGCTGATGGCCCAGCAGCCGGAAATCAAAGGCGTGCGCGCCGACACCATTCGTCTGCTGCGCGAGAACCGGCACCTGATAGACGACAATTTCCGCAACGACATCCGCAACACCAGCCTGTTCATCGAGCTGTTCAAGTGCAAGATCGGCGTGCACCGCAACCTGCGCCGCATGAACCGCTACGGCATCCTCGGGCGCTATCTGCCGGAGTTCGGCTTCATCGTCGGGCAGATGCAGCACGACCTGTTCCACATCTATACGGTCGATGCGCATACCCTGAACCTGATCAAGCACCTGCGTAAGTTGCAGTACACCCAGGTGTCGGAAAAATTCCCGTTGGCCGCCAAGCTCATGGCCAAACTGCCCAAGCCTGAACTGATCTACATGGCCGGTCTGTACCACGACATCGGCAAGGGCCGGCATGGCGATCACTCGGACATCGGCGCGGTCGATGCCGAAGCGTTCTGCCAGCGCCATCAGTTGCCCCTGTGGGACAGCCGCCTGATCGTCTGGCTGGTGCAGAACCACCTGGTGATGTCGACCACCGCGCAGCGCAAGGATCTGTCCGACCCGCAGGTGATCCACGACTTCGCGCAGATCGTCAGCGACGAGACCCGTCTGGACTACTTGTATGTGCTGACCGTGGCCGACATCAACGCGACCAACCCGACCCTGTGGAATTCGTGGCGCGCCAGCCTGCTGCGCCAGCTCTACACCGAGACCAAACGCGCTCTGCGCCGTGGCCTGGAAAACCCGGTGGATCGCGAAGAGCAGATCCGCCAGACCCAGAGTGCGGCGCTGGACATCCTCGTGCGCGGCGGCACCGATCCGGACGACGTCGAGCAATTGTGGGCGCAGTTGGGCGATGACTATTTCCTGCGTCACACCGCTGGCGACGTGGCCTGGCACAGTGACGCGATCCTGCAGCAGCCGGCTGATGGCGGTCCGCTGGTGCTGATCAAGGAAACCACCCAGCGCGAGTTCGAAGGTGGCACGCAGATCTTCATCTACGCCCCGGACCAGCACGATTTCTTCGCCGTGACCGTGGCCGCGATGGACCAGCTCAACCTGAACATTCACGACGCCCGGGTCATCACTTCGAGCAGCCAGTTCACCCTCGACACCTACATCGTGCTCGACACCGACGGCGACTCGATCGGCGACAACCCGGCCCGGGTCAAACAGATTCGCGACGGCCTGACCGAAGCACTGCGCAATCCTGACGATTACCCGACAATCATTCAGCGCCGGGTGCCGCGCCAGCTCAAGCACTTCGCCTTTGCGCCGCAGGTGACGATCCACAACGACGCCCAGCGTCCGGTGACGGTGCTGGAACTGACGGCACCGGATCGCCCGGGCCTGCTGGCACGGATCGGCGGGATCTTCCTCGAGTTCGACCTGTCGCTGCAGAACGCCAAGATTGCGACCCTGGGTGAACGCGTGGAAGACGTGTTCTTCATCACCGACGCCCACAACCAGCCGCTCTCCGACCCGCTGCTGTGCAGCCGCCTGCAGGACGCGATCGTCGAGCAACTGAGCGTCAATCAGGAACCGGATATCAAGCTTTCGCGCATCAGTATTTGAATTAACACACTATCCCTGTGGAGGCAGATATAGCTGCCCGGGGCTTTTGTGGTGAGGGGATTCATCCCCGATGGGTTGCGAAGCGGCCCCAAAAACCTGCAATCGCGGTGTATCCGCTACACCGCACGCGATGGTTTTGCGACTGCTGCGCAGCCGATCGGGGATAAATTCCCTCGCCACGGAGTTCTCTCCACATTGAACGAGGCCCCCATGAATAACGCTCTGAACCAGCTCCAGCCCTACCCGTTCGAAAAGCTCCGCGCCCTGCTCGGCACCGTGACGCCGAACCCGGACAAACGCCCGATCGCCCTGTCGATCGGCGAGCCGAAACATCGCTCGCCAGGCTTTGTCGCCGAAGCGCTGGCGAACAATCTGGATCAGATGGCGGTGTACCCGACCACCCTCGGCATCCCGGCCCTGCGCGAAGCCATCGCTGGCTGGTGCGAGCGTCGTTTCGGCGTACCAAGCGTCTGGATTGATCCGGCGCGTAATGTGTTGCCCGTCAACGGTACCCGCGAAGCTCTCTTCGCCTTCACCCAGACCGTGGTCAACCGCGGTGACGACGCGCTGGTGGTGAGCCCGAACCCGTTCTATCAGATCTACGAAGGCGCAGCGTTTCTAGCCGGGGCCAAGCCGCACTACCTGCCATGCCTGGACGAAAACGGCTTCAACCCGGATTTCGACGCCGTGTCGCCGGACATCTGGAAACGCTGCCAGATCCTGTTTCTGTGCTCGCCGGGCAACCCGACCGGCGCGCTGATCCCGGTCGATGTGCTGAAAAAACTCATCGCCCTGGCCGACGAATACGATTTCGTGATCGCCGCCGACGAGTGCTACAGCGAACTGTACTTCGACGAACAGACCCCGCCTCCGGGCCTGCTCAGCGCCTGCGTTGAACTGGGCCGCAAGGACTTCAAGCGTTGCGTGGTGTTCCACAGCCTGTCCAAGCGCTCCAACCTGCCGGGCCTGCGCTCCGGGTTCGTGGCTGGTGATGCCGACATCCTCAAAGGCTTCCTGCTGTACCGCACCTACCACGGCTGCGCGATGCCGGTGCAAACCCAACTGGCCAGCGTTGCCGCGTGGAATGACGAAGTGCACGTTCGCGCCAACCGTGCGCTGTATCGCGAGAAGTTCGATGCGGTACTGGAGATTCTCAGCCCGGTGCTGGACGTGCAGCGCCCGGATGGCAGTTTCTACCTGTGGCCGAATGTGGCCGGCGACGATGCCGCGTTCTGCCGCGACCTGTTCGAACAGGAGCATGTTACCGTTGTGCCGGGCTCGTATCTGTCGCGCGAGGTCGACGGCGTGAATCCGGGTGCCGGGCGCGTGCGCATGGCACTGGTTGCGCCTTTGGCTGAATGTGTTGAAGCAGCAGAACGGATCCGCGACTTCATCACCCGCCAACACTGAGTTTTTTATTATCCGTGCCAGTCATCTGGCACGGACATGCCCCTCAAGTTACATTTAAAACCACTTTACGACTACTCCAGACACTGCCCGAAGCTTAATCTCGCGCAGTGTTTTTTTTGCATGTGCGAAACAACCAAAAAGACAAATCAAGGAGCAAGACAAAGCATGGACAACTTTCAATATTGCACCCTTCAAAAACCGACTAAAGAGCCAAAACCCAAGAGTCTCGAAAACAGCCGAAAAAAACGTGCTTTAGTGCACTACTCCAAACTTTGGCCAAGCCGACACACCCTGAAAATAGCTTTCATGGACAATCCAACTCCGGAACACAAAAAGAAAATCATTGCCGCCGCCGAACGCTGGCTGCCTTATATCAGTTTGAAATTTGAGTTCGTCGAGGGCGTAGAGGGTCACATCCGAATTTCCACAGAAGGCGTTGGGAACAGTTCATTTCTGGGCACCGACGCACTGGATATGTTTCCTGACTCGCCAACCATGTGGCTTGGCATCGACCCCGAACACGAAGACTTCGAAACGGTCGTCATGCATGAGTTTGGCCACGCACTGGGCGCGATGCACGAACACCAGCACCCCAAGGCGCAAATCCCCTGGAACAAAGAAAACGTTTACAACTACTACCAGAACAGACCGTTAGATCCTCTGTCGCCAGGCCAAGTTGACGACAACATATTTACCCCTTTTAACGATGCCGATGCGCTTTACTTGCCATACGATCGAAAATCCATCATGCATCATCCGGTTTCCAACAGTTTGACGCTTGGCAATTGGGAAAACCCGATAAATCGCGAAATCAGCGAGAAAGACAAACAGCTCATGCGATTGATCTACCCGCGTTGAATCACGAAAAAAATCATCAACAGTAAAAAGCTGCTCGAGCTGTGAACATCAGGATCTTTAATTCGATACTTGAAGACACAGCCAAATACCGCGACTGCATTATTTCACTGTGCCTTGATTGAATGCGTCGATGCTGCGCAACCAGATCGTACGCTCGTCACTCGCGGTTAAGACAACGACCAAAATACTCCATGTGGACGCTTTTACAAATCGCCCAGCAAGCCGACGCATCACTTGAAAAGGATTTAAAGAATGCCCAAAAAATTCTGTAAAACATTAACCCCAAAAGCCCTCAACATTCCCTGCCAAGAAAATTCGTTACAGGGTGTAGCCCTTGATAGAAGGTTATGGAAAGCATTCCATACACTTACTGTGACTTTTCTTGATGACATGTCAAAAGCCGTTCGCTGGGAATATATAAGAGTGATTCGAGAATGGGCGAGCTATATCAATCTGAACATTGTATTCACCAGCGATCCCAAAGCAGATATTCGTATCAAGACCGAAACCAGTTTCAACAGCTCAGCAATCGGGACCGAAGCGCTTCTCGTCGATCCGGCAGATCCAACCATGCACATTGCTGACAAGCCAGATACCGAGTTCTTTCGATCCACGGTATTACACGAATTTGGTCATGCCCTGGGTTTTCAGCACGAACATCTGCACCCGGATATAAAAATCCCTTGGAACAAGCCAAAGGTCTACAAGTACTACATGGAGGAAGAAGGCTGGAGCCGAGAGTCTATTGACCACAACATCTTCAACCAGATCAACGAACCAATGACTGTCACCGCCTACGACTCCAAATCGATCATGCACTATTCGATTGACAAGGATTGGACTGATGGCGTATTTGAAGTCGGTGAAAACATGGAGTTAAGTGAAAAGGATAAACACTTGGCGCGTAGCGTTTATCCTCGCTGACCCGGGCAAATACTCAAACGCCCGCACCGTCTTGCTTCACTGTGCCGACATTGGTTTCGCTCAAATCAAGTTCGCCGCTGGCTGAGAGCGTCGAGGCTGCAGAGCGGATTCGCGCGTTCGTCAATCGCCAGTCATAGCCATGCCAGTTCTGCTGGCACGGTAACCGGTCATAAAACCGTACACACCTTAAGTTTATCTATTCAAGCCCAGCACCTAGCACTCTTCAAAAAAAGCGACTTGTCGGAAACAACAAGCAACTCGACAAGTTAAATATGGAATTAAAACATGGATGTTCACTTATGCACTTAACCTGGCGTCAGCCAAGCAAAAAAACCGAAACGGCACTCTTCTCGCACAACATCAAATGCACTCGGGAGACTCAGAAAAATGTGGGCTAAAAACAATCCGGCAAAATTCTGGACTCCCGGCAGCACACTTCGCATCGCCTTCCTCAACGGCACTCAGGAATTCAAGGACGCGACCATCGCCGCTGCCAGCAACTGGTTGCCGCACATCAACTTGAGATTCGATTTCGTCGAGGGTCAAGTGGGCGACATCCGCATACTCAGTGAGGAAGGGACGTTTTCCTCTCGGATAGGTACAGATGCTCTGTTATATGCCGATGAGCCGACCATGACACTCTGGCCCCACCCACCCAGTCAGGCACGCTACTTCGCAGCCAATGTCATGCATGAGTTCGGTCATATGCTGGGCGCGGAGCATGAACAGACCAATCCCACGGCAAACATTCCTTGGGACAAGCCAGCCATCTATGCTCAATTTGGGATCACCGAAAACCCGGAAGATGATGACTCTGAAGGCAGAGAGGCGCGTGAAAGACTGCACCAATGGTATCTGGATCGCGCAGATCCCAACGCAAGCATTTATTCGGAGTACGACCGAAAATCGATCATGCACTACGTCATTTATCAGTCCTGGACACAAGGCGACTTCCAGAACCTTTTAAATTTCAGTTTGAGCGATAAGGATAAAGCCTTCATGTCGGAGGCCTATCCCTATCCTGCAGAAACGAGCCAGTAAGGTCATCCGACAGCGAACAGCTATTTGACCTGACCCAGATTCGCTTCGCTTAAATCCAGGTCCGCCAATACTTCGCGCAACACGTCATCCCCGATCTGGTGCTGACGACTGAGACTATAGAGCTCAAGGCGCTGCGCACGCAGCGCCTTGAGCCGCAGACGGCGCTCCAGCAGATCCATCTGGAACGCCAGCGCCTGGGCTTCGGCGGAGTCGTTGAAGACGTCGAGCTGATGGCGATACTCGGACATGATTCGCGCCTTGAGTTCCGCCGAGAGCGCGGCCTGCGCAGCATCCTGCGGACCGACCTCTTCGGTTTCCAGCGCATGGATCGCCGCCTCGGCGGTCTTGCGCCAGGCATCCCGTACTTCCTGGCGACGCTTGTCGTCCGGGCTTTTCTCGATGCCACGCAACAGCAACGGCAAGGCGATGCAGGCGCAAATCAGCGACAACAGAATCACCCCGGCGGCGATGAAGATCAGCAGATCACGCTCGGGGAACGCCTCGGCCCCCATCAACATCGGCACTGACATCACACCGGCCAGCGTCACCGCCCCGCGCACTCCGCCGACAGTCAGCAACCAGCAGGATCGCGCGGTCGGTACTTGCGTCAGATCACCCTTGCCGCGCAGCCGTCGAAGCAGCACCGACAAACGCCAGATGCTCTGCACCCAGATAAAGCGCAACAGCACCAGCGCGAGGAAAATCGCCATCACGTCGAGGCCGCGATACATCAGCGTCGGCCACAACGTCGGTTCGTGGCTAACTACCGCTTTGATGATGTCCGGCAATTGCAGACCCAGCAGCAGAAAGATCAGACCGTTGAAGGCAAATTCCAGCAACGACCACACGCTGCGATTGAGCAGCCGGGTGCTGGTCTGCCGCGGCAGCAGATCGAGCCAGCTCTGCATCATCCCCGCCGCGACGGCCGAAAGAATTCCCGATGCGCCCAGTCGCTCGGCCAATACATAGGCGGCGAACGGCAGCAGCAACATGAACACCACGTGGGTGGCCGGATCGTCCCAGCCACGGGCGATCATCCACGCGCGCAAGCGCCCGACCAGCCAGCTCAGCGCGACGCCGACGGCCAAGCCCCCGACCGCCACCAACACGAACGTCAGGCTGGCATTGGCCAGCGAGAACACCCCGGTCACCGCCGCCACCAAGGCAAACTTGAACGTCACCAGACCCGAGGCATCGTTCATCAACGCCTCGCCTTGCAGGATGTGCATCAGCGGTGTCGGCAAGCGGTTCTGCGAGATCGCCGAGACCGCCACGGCGTCGGTCGGCGAGAGCACAGCGGCCAGCGCAAAGGCCACCGGCAACGGAATGCTCGGCAACAGCCAGTGAATGAAGTACCCGGCGCCGACCACGGTGAACAGCACCAGGCCAACCGCCAGCGTCAGGATCGGCCCGCGCAGATGCCAGAATTCGCGTTTGGGCATGCGCCAACCGTCGGAAAACAGCAGCGGCGGCAGGAACAGAAACAGGAACAATTCGGGGTCCAGCGCCACGTGCAGGCCCAGTGTTGGCCAGGCCAGCAAGGCACCGGCGGCGATTTGCACGAGGGGCAGCGGCAGCGGGATGACCCGTCCGACCAGCCGCGAGACGCTGACCAGCATCAGCAGGATAAGGACGGTGTAAGCGGTTTGCATAAAGCGGAAATCTCAGACAATCGACAGCGTTGAACTGCCATATTAGCCGCTTAGGATGCGTCTGGCGTTTGCACCTATGTCGCACTGCCCTTGTGGGAGCGAGCCTGCTCGCGAATGCGGTGTCTCCTTCAACAGAGATATTGCCTGTCATGGCCCCTTCGCGAGCAGGCTCGCTCCCACAGGTTTTGCAGCGTTACGACAACCGTGGCCGACGAAACGCTTTGGTCATGGCATAATCCGACACCATTTTTTTCCAGCACCTGTAAAGGGGGCGATTCCTTGACCGTTTCAAGTAAAACGTTGCACCTTTTCGGCATCAAAGCCTGCGACACCATGAAGAAGGCGCGCACCTGGCTCGATGAACACGCTGTCAGCTACGACTTTCACGACTACAAAACCGCCGGTATCGACCGTGAGCACCTGACCCAATGGTGTGACGAGCACGGCTGGCAAACGGTGTTGAACCGTGCAGGCACGACCTTTCGCAAACTCGACGACGAACGTAAAGCCGATCTCGACCAGTCGAAAGCCATCGAACTGATGCTCGCTCAACCCTCGATGATCAAGCGCCCGGTGCTCGATCTCGGTGACCGAACCCTGATTGGCTTCAAGCCAGACATCTACGCGGCCGCACTCAAGTAAGCAGCCCGTCACTTATTGCTAGAGGTATTCACATGTCCAACTCTCTGTTCAGCATCGCCTTTGGTGTCGGCACGCAAAACCGTCAAGGCGCCTGGCTGGAAGTGTTCTACGCTCAGCCACTGCTCAACCCGTCGGCCGAACTGGTCGCCGCTGTTGCGCCGATCCTCGGTTACACCGAAGGCAACCAGGCCATCACCTTCACCACCGCGCAGGCGGCGCAACTGGCTGAAGCGGTCAAAGGCATCGACGCCGTTCAAGGCAAGCTGCTGACCCGTCTGGCCGAGAGCCACAAGCCACTGGTCGCCACCCTGCTGGCCGAAGACGCACAGCTGACCTCGACGCCAGAGGCGTACCTCAAGCTGCACCTGCTGTCGCATCGTCTGGTCAAACCACACGGCGTAAGCCTGGCCGGGATCTTCCCGCTGCTGCCGAACGTGGCCTGGACCAGCCAGGGTGCAATCGACCTGAGCGAACTGGCCGAACTGCAACTGGAAGCCCGTCTGCGCGGCGAGCTGCTGGAAGTATTCTCGGTGGACAAGTTCCCGAAAATGACCGACTACGTGGTACCGGCCGGTGTGCGTATCGCTGACGCGGCTCGTCTGCGTCTGGGTGCGTACGTGGGCGAAGGCACCACCGTGATGCACGAGGGTTTCATCAACTTCAACGCCGGCACCGAAGGCCCGGGCATGATCGAAGGCCGCGTTTCCGCTGGCGTATTCGTCGGCAAGGGCTCGGACCTGGGCGGCGGCTGCTCGACCATGGGCACCCTGTCGGGTGGCGGCAACATCGTGATCAAGGTCGGCGAAGGCTGCCTGATCGGCGCCAACGCAGGTATCGGTATTCCGTTGGGCGACCGTAACACCGTCGAGTCGGGCCTGTACGTGACCGCCGGCACCAAAGTCGCGCTGCTCGACGAGCACAACAACCTGGTCAAGGTTGTGAAAGCGCGTGAGCTGGCCGGTCAGACTGACCTGCTGTTCCGTCGCAACTCGGAAACCGGTGCCGTGGAATGCAAGACCCACAAATCGGCGATCGAACTGAACGAAGCACTGCACGCTCACAACTAAGTGCCGCAGGCACTTGTGGGAGCGAGCCTGCTCGCGAAGGCGTCCTTGAGGTCGCAAAAAGCTTCGCGAGCAGGCTCGCTCCCACAGTGCCTTGTGTACACCCCGCCCAAGTTCACAGGGCTGAACAGATGATGATTCCCTCCCCGTGGCGCGCCGACTTTCCGGCCATCGCCGCCCTGCAACGGCAAGACCAGACCTATCTGGACAACGCCGCCACCACGCAAAAACCCCGGGCCCTGCTCGATGCATTGACGCATTACTACGCCAACGGCGCGGCCAATGTGCATCGTGCGCAGCACCTGCCCGGCGCCCATGCGACGCAGGCGTTCGAAGACAGTCGGCTCAAGGTTGCCCAGTGGCTGAATGCCGGTGACAGCGGGCAGATCATCTTCACCCACGGCGCCACCAGTGCGCTGAATCTCCTGGCTTATGGCCTGGAACATCTTTTCCACCCGGGCGATGAAATTGTCATCAGCGCCCTGGAGCATCACGCCAACCTGCTGCCGTGGCAGCAACTGGTACAGCGTCGCGAGCTGAAACTGGTGATCCTGCCGCTGGACGCCGACGGCGTGATCGACCTCGGCGCCGCTGTGCGTCTGATCACCCCGCGCACTCGCTTGCTGGCGGTCAGTCAGCTGTCCAACGTGCTTGGTGCCTGGCAACCGCTGCCAGCGCTGCTGGCGATGGCCAAGGCGCAGAACGCGCTGACCGTGGTCGATGGCGCACAAGGTGTGGTGCATGGTCGCCACGACGTGCAGGCGCTGGGTTGCGACTTCTATGTGTTTTCCAGCCACAAGCTGTACGGCCCCGATGGTCTCGGCGTGCTGTTCGGGCGCCACAAGGCGCTGGAGCAACTGCAGCCGTGGCAATTCGGCGGCGAAATGGTGCTGGAAGCCAATTATCACGATTCACGCTTCCGCCCTGCCCCGCTGGGTTTCGAGGCGGGCACGCCGCCGATCGCCAGCGTGATCGGCCTCGGCGCGACCCTCGACTATCTGGCCGGGCTGGATCAGGACGCGGTGTCGGCCCACGAAGCGGCGCTGCACGCCTATCTGCTGCAAGGCCTGGCCGCGCGTAACGGCATTCGCCTGCTGGGCAAGCCGCAACTGGCGCTGGCGAGTTTTGTCGTCGAAGGTGTGCACAACGCCGATCTGGCGCACCTGCTGACCGAGCAAGGCATCGCCGTGCGCGCCGGGCATCACTGCGCCATGCCGTTGCTGAAAAGCTTCGAACTGGCCGGGGCGATTCGCGTGTCGCTGGCGCTGTACAACGATTCCGAGGATCTGGAACGTTTCTTTGACGCGCTGGATCAGGCCCTGGAGTTGCTGCGATGAGCCTGCCTCTTGCCGCCGCCGAAGCGCTGCAAACCTTTCAGAATACCGCCGGTTGGGAACAACGGGCGCGGTTGCTGATGCAGTTTGGCGATCGTCTGCCGCCGCTGGATGACGCGGACAAATGCGAAGCCAACCGGGTGCATGGCTGTGAGAGTCAGATGTGGCTGGTGGGGGAATTGCAGGACGGCCACTGGCGGTTCAGCGCTGCCAGCGATGCGCGGATGATTCGTGGGTTGGTGGCGTTGCTGCTGTTGCGGGTCAACGGCTTGAGCGCTGCCGAGTTGCAGCAGGTCGATCTGCCGGACTGGTTCAATCAGTTGGGGCTGTCGCGGCAGTTGTCGCCGTCGCGCAGTAATGGCTTGAATGCCGTGCTCCAGCGCATGAATGAGTTGGCCACCACCCTGTAGGAGCTGCCGAAGGCTGCGATCTTTTGATCTTGTTTTTTAAAATCAGGATCAAAAGATCGCAGCCTTCGGCAGCTCCTACAAGGGAGTTGTGGGAGCTGGCTTGCCAGCGATGAGGCCCTCAGCCCCAGCATCAAGCCTGAGGCTTGACCCGATCCGCCGGCCGCCGCACACCCGCCACAATCTTGTCCACAGCCTTGGTCGCCGCGACCATGCCGAACGTCGCCGTCACCATCATCACCGCGCCAAAGCCACCAGCGCAGTCGAGCTTCACCCCGTCGCCGACAAAACTCTTCTGCAAACAGATGCTGCCGTCCGGCTTCGGATAGCGCAGTTGTTCGGTGGAGAACACACACGGCACGCTGTAATGGCGGGTCACGGTACGCGAGAAGCCATAGTCGCGACGCAACGTCGAACGCACTTTCGAGGCCAACGGATCGTTGAACGTGCGGTTGAGGTCGCAGACCTGAATCAGCGTCGGATCGATCTGCCCGCCCGCACCGCCGGTGGTAATAATCTGGATCTTGCGGCGCTTGCACCAGGCGATCAGCGCAGCCTTGGCGTTGACCGCGTCGATGCAGTCGATCACGCAGTCGATGTTCGGCGTGATGTATTCGGCCATGGTGTCGCGGGTGACGAAATCCGCCACCGCATGCACGGTGCAGTCCGGGTTGATCCCGCGCAGGCGCTCGGCCATCACTTCGACCTTGGGTTTGCCGACGGTG
This sequence comes from Pseudomonas sp. B21-051, assembly GCF_024748795.1. Classification (NCBI taxonomy): domain Bacteria; kingdom Pseudomonadati; phylum Pseudomonadota; class Gammaproteobacteria; order Pseudomonadales; family Pseudomonadaceae; genus Pseudomonas; species Pseudomonas sp. B21-051. The sequence continues at coordinate 1,250,877 of NZ_CP087166.1, read as the reverse complement.
CTGTCCAGCGCGTGCAACTGGCGATTGGCGTTGCTGACGCAGACGTCGTCGAGGTCGAACAGCGAAATCTCACCGACGCCACAGCGGGCCATGGCCTCCGCCGCCCAGGAACCGACGCCACCGACGCCGACAATCGCCACATGGGCCGCACGCAGGCGCTCGAGGCCCTCGATGCCATACAAACGGGCGATGCCTGCAAACCGCGGATCTTCTGTACTCATGACCATTACCCCAAAAACCGGCGCGCATTATAGGGCCGTCGGCGGCCAAGAGCATCTTTGATGCTATGAACGGTGAACGCAGCCGTTTGCACGAACCTTGTGGCGAGGGAGCTTGCTCCCGCTGGACTGCGAAGCAGGCCGCTTTTTGAAGGGCCGCTTCGCGACCCGGCGGGAGCAAGCTCCCTCGCCACGGGAATTGCTATAACTGAATAACAAAGTTTTCTCTTACAAGCTGTTACTAAAGAACTTAAATCAGGTTGGACTGCCCAATGTCGGGCATTTTCCTGCCCGGTGTACGAGCAGTGAACTGCCGGTGTAGGATTCGCGCCCCTTTGGCGTAAGCCGACCCGTTCCTTCGTTCCACAGCCTTTGGAACCCGAAATAGCTATGTCATCGCGTAAATTTGGTCTCAACCTGGTGGTGGTTCTGGCAATCGCCGCCCTGTTCACCGGTTTCTGGGCGCTGATCAATCGCCCGGTCTCCGCGCCCAACTGGCCGGAGCAGATCTCCGGTTTCTCTTATTCGCCATTCCAGCAGGGCCAATTCCCACAGAAGGATCAGTATCCGACTGACGACGAAATGCGCCGCGACCTGGAGATCATGAGCAAGCTGACGGACAACATCCGCATCTACTCGGTCGATGGTTCGCTGCAGGACATCCCGAAACTGGCGGAAGAGTTCGGTCTGCGCGTGACCCTCGGGATCTGGATCAGCCCCGATCAGGAGCGCAACGAGAGGGAAATCCAGCGCGCCATCGAACTGGCCAACACCTCGCGCAGCGTGGTTCGCGTGGTGGTCGGTAACGAGGCAATCTTCCGCAAGGAAATCACCGCCGAGCAACTGAGCGTGCTGCTGGATCGCGTGCGCGCAGCGGTGAAAGTGCCGGTGACCACCTCCGAGCAATGGCACGTCTGGGAGGAACACCCGGAACTGGCCAAGCACGTTGACCTGATCGCTGCGCACGTCCTGCCGTACTGGGAATTCATCCCCGTCGACAAGGCCGGGCAATTCGTCTTCGACCGCGCCCGTGACCTGAAAAAGCTGTTCCCGAAAAAACCGCTGCTGCTGTCCGAAGTCGGCTGGCCGAGCAACGGGCGCATGCGCGGTGGCGCCGATGCGTCGCCGGCGGATCAGGCGATCTACCTGCGCACGCTGGTCAACAAACTCAACCGTCAGGGCTTCAACTACTTCGTGATCGAAGCCTTCGACCAGCCGTGGAAGGCCAGTGACGAAGGTTCGGTGGGCGCTTACTGGGGCGTATTCAATGCCGCACGCCAGCAGAAATTCAACTTCGAAGGCCCGGTCGTCGCCATCCCGCAATGGCGCGTGCTGGCCATCGGTTCGGTGGTGCTGGCGCTGTTGTCGCTGACCCTGCTGATGATCGACGGCTCGGCCCTGCGCCAGCGTGGCCGCACCTTCCTGACCTTTATCGCGTTCCTTTGCGGTTCGGTGCTGGTGTGGATCGGTTATGACTACAGCCAGCAATACAGCACGTGGTTCAGCCTGACGGTGGGTTTCCTGCTGGCGCTCGGTGCGCTCGGGGTGTTCATCGTGTTGCTGACCGAAGCGCATGAACTGGCCGAGGCGGTGTGGATTCACAAGCGTCGGCGGGAATTCCTGCCGGTGATCGGTGATTCGGACTACCGGCCGAAAGTCTCGATTCACGTGCCCTGCTACAACGAGCCGCCGGACATGGTCAAACAGACCCTCGACGCCCTGGCCGCCCTCGATTACCCGGACTATGAAGTCCTGATCATCGACAACAACACCAAGGACCCGGCCGTGTGGGAGCCGGTGCGCGACTACTGCGCAACCCTCGGCCCGCGTTTCAAGTTCTTCCACGTTGCGCCATTGGCCGGGTTCAAGGGCGGTGCGCTGAACTATCTGATTCCGCACACCGCCAAGGACGCCGAAGTGATCGCGGTGATCGACTCCGACTACTGCGTGCATCCGAACTGGCTCAAGCACATGGTGCCGCACTTCGCCGATCCGAAAATCGCCGTGGTGCAGTCGCCGCAGGACTATCGCGACCAGAACGAAAGCACTTTCAAGAAACTCTGCTACGCCGAATACAAAGGCTTCTTCCACATCGGCATGGTCACCCGTAACGACCGCGACGCGATCATTCAGCACGGCACCATGACCATGACCCGCCGTTCGGTTCTGGAAGAGCTGGGCTGGGCCGACTGGTGCATCTGTGAAGACGCCGAACTCGGTCTGCGCGTGTTCGAAAAAGGCCTGTCGGCGGCGTATTACCACGACAGCTACGGCAAGGGTCTGATGCCGGATACATTTATCGACTTCAAGAAGCAGCGTTTCCGCTGGGCCTACGGCGCAATTCAGATCATCAAGCGCCACACCCGCAGCCTGCTGCGCGGCAAGGACACCGAGCTGACCCGTGGCCAGCGTTACCACTTCCTTGCGGGGTGGTTGCCATGGGTCGCGGACGGCATGAACATCTTCTTCACCGTCGGCGCCCTGCTGTGGTCGGCGGCGATGATCATCGTGCCGCAACGGGTCGATCCGCCGCTGCTGATCTTCGCGATCCCGCCATTGGCGCTGTTCGTGTTCAAGGTCGGCAAGATCATCTTCCTCTACCGTCGCGCCGTCGGCGTGAACCTCAAGGATGCGTTCTGCGCGGCACTGGCCGGCCTGGCGTTGTCGCACACCATCGCCAAAGCGGTGCTGTACGGCTTCTTCACCAGCAGCATTCCGTTCTTCCGCACACCGAAAAACGCCGACAACCACGGCTTCTGGGTGGCGATTTCCGAAGCGCGGGAAGAGCTGTTCATCATGCTGCTGTTGTGGGGCGCGGCGCTGGGGATCTACCTGGTGCAGGGCATTCCGAGCAACGACATGCGTTTCTGGGTGGCGATGCTGCTGGTGCAGTCGCTGCCGTACGTCGCGGCGCTGATCATGGCGTTCTTGTCGTCGCTGCCGAAACCTGCGGCGGAGCCTGAACCGGCCGCCGCTTGATCAGTTATTGTTGAACGTCAAACGGCGGCCTTCGGGTCGCCGTTTTGCATTAGAATGGTCGCCTTTTTCAATGCCGACACATCCTGTAGGAGCTGCCGCAGGCTGCGATCTTTTGATCTTGCTGTAGATTTTCAAAAACAAAATCAAAAGATCGCAGCCTGCGGCAGCTCCTACAGGTTTACCGTGCGCACCCCGGAGTTATTACATGACGGCCCACGCCGACCTTTCGCCGACCCTCCAACTCGCCATCGACCTGATCCGCCGTCCGTCCGTGACGCCGGTCGACGCCGATTGCCAGAAGCAGATGATGCAGCGCCTGGGCGATGCCGGTTTCACCCTGGAGCCGATGCGCATCGAGGATGTGGATAACTTCTGGGCGACCCATGGCAACAACGACGGCCCGGTGCTGTGCTTCGCCGGCCACACCGACGTGGTACCGACCGGTCCGGTGACCGCCTGGCAGATCGACCCGTTCAACGCGGTGATCGATGAACACGGCATGCTCTGCGGCCGTGGCGCAGCGGACATGAAAGGCAGCCTGGCGTCGATGACCGTGGCCGCCGAGCGTTTCGTCGCCGACTACCCGAATCACAAGGGCAAGGTCGCGTTCCTCATCACCAGCGACGAAGAGGGCCCGGCGCACCACGGCACCAAAGCGGTGGTTGAACGTCTGGTCGCGCGCAAGGAACGTCTGGACTGGTGCATCGTCGGCGAACCGTCGAGCACCACGCTGGTTGGTGACGTGGTGAAAAACGGTCGCCGCGGCTCGCTGGGCGCCAAGCTCACCGTGCGCGGCGTGCAGGGCCACGTGGCCTACCCGCATCTGGCGAAGAACCCGATCCACCTCGCCGCTCCGGCGCTGGCCGAACTGGCCGCCGAGCACTGGGACCATGGCAACGATTTCTTCCCGCCGACCAGTTTCCAGATCTCCAACGTCAACTCCGGCACCGGCGCGACCAACGTGATCCCGGGCGATCTGGTGGCGGTGTTCAACTTCCGCTTCTCCACCGAATCCACCGTCGAAGGCCTGCAGAAACGCGTGGCCGACATCCTCGACAAACACGGTCTGGAGTGGCACATCGACTGGGCGCTGTCCGGCCTGCCGTTCCTCACCGAACCGGGCGCGCTGCTCGACGCGGTGTCGTCGAGCATCAAGGACATCACCGGCCGCGAGACCAAGGCGTCGACCAGCGGCGGTACATCCGACGGTCGTTTCATCGCGACCATGGGCACCCAAGTGGTTGAGCTGGGCCCGGTCAACGCGACCATCCACCAGGTCAACGAGCGTGTGCTGGCGGCCGATCTCGATGTGTTGACCGAGATCTACTACCAGACCCTGATCAAGTTGCTCGCCTGATGCTCGCGTGCCCGATCTGCAGTGAACCGCTGAACAGCGTCGACAACGGCGTGGTCTGCCCCGCCGGCCACCGCTTCGACCGCGCGCGTCAGGGTTACCTGAACCTGTTGCCGGTGCAGCACAAGAACAGCCGCGATCCTGGCGACAATCAGGCGATGGTCGAGGCACGTCGCGACTTCTTGAACGCCGGGCATTACGCGCCGGTGGCCAAGCGTCTGGCCGAGCTGGCGGCGAGTTATGCGCCGGCACGCTGGGTCGATATCGGTTGCGGCGAGGGTTATTACACCGCACAGATCGCCGATGCCCTGCCGAACGCCGATGGCTACGCGCTAGACATTTCTCGCGAGGCGGTGAAACGCGCCTGCAAGCGCAACCCGGCGCTCACCTGGTTGATCGCCAGCATGGCCCGCGTGCCATTGGCATCGAGCAGTTGCCAGTTTCTTGCCAGCGTTTTCAGTCCTCTGGACTGGGAAGAGGCCAAGCGTCTGCTCAGCGTCGGCGGCGGTCTGATGAAAGTCGGCCCGACCAGCGGCCACCTGATGGAACTGCGCGAACGCCTGTACGACGAAGTGCGCGAATACACCGACGACAAGCATCTGGCATTAGTGCCCGAAGGCATGGCGCTGGCGCACAGCGAAACCCTGGAATTCAAACTGACGCTGGACAAGCCCGAGGATCGCGCCAACCTGTTGGCAATGACACCCCACGGCTGGCGCGCCAGTGCCGAACGCCGCGCCGCCGTGATCGAACAGACCGAGCCGTTCGTGACCACCGTGTCGATGCGCTACGATTATTTCGTTCTTCAATAACTTTTGGTCTCGGGCAAGTGCCCGGGGCCGGCTAAATCCGCGAATGGATTTTTCAGACCCGCAGTGAGGACATCCATGCGCCAACCGGATATCGAGATTTACCTGAAAGACGCCGACGTCGACCACAAGGCGATTTCCGCCTGGCTGGGCGCAGCCCTGGGCCCGTGCAGTGACTGGGTACAGAAAGGCCAGACCTACAAGTGCAAGGCCGGCAACGTGCCGGTGACCTGGCTGCCGAAAGCCGTGGGCAAGTGGAACAGCCTGTACCTGGAAAGCGATGCGACCCCATGGGACGACGACATCGCCTGTGCCCGCGCCGCCTTTGCCGCGCTGAACGTCGAAGTGCGTTGCGCACCGGGCACTTGGGTCGAGGAAGAAGGTGAGGAAACGGCGGATCGCTGGATTCGCATCAGCGCCGACGGTGAAGAAGAGATCACCTGGAAGACTGCTTAATCCCGGGCAACATAAATCCCATGTGGGAGCGAGCCTGCTCGCGAAGGCGTAGTGTCAATTGAGATGAATGTTGACTGATACACCGCATTCGCGAGCAGGCTCGCTCCCACAATGGTTTTCAGGGACTTACAGGCCTACAACATCCTCAGCCTGCAACCCCTTCTCCCCCGTCACCACCGCATACTCAACCTGCTGACCTTCAGTCAGCGAGCGATGCCCTTCACCGCGAATCGCGCGGTAGTGCACGAACACGTCCACCCCGTCGTCGCGCTGAATGAAGCCGTAGCCCTTGGCGTCGTTGAACCACTTCACATTGCCGGTTTCACGTGTTGCCATCTGTTCATACTCCTTTTTTATTATTGAACAGGCTTTTCGCAGGAAAGCCTTTGCGGAACGTCAGCCTGCGCCCGACGTCCATAAAGGGCCCCGGCGACAGATTGCCGAGTATATGACAGGCGCAAAAAGTCTCAACAGGAGATTACTTCGCCGCTTTTTTGCCGATTTTCGACTAATACGGCAAACTGTCGACCGCCCGAGCAAACGCTCGGTTTTATTCACTCACGCAGAAGCCGTATGACCCGTTCCCCGTTCCGCCGTCTTGTGTTTGGCACCTTGCGCCGACTGTTGTACCTCTGGGTTCGCTCGGAGACGATCAACCAGTCGTCGTTCACCCTCAACCTCGACCGCAGTCGTCCGGTGTTCTACGTCCTGCAAAACCCTTCGCTCACCGATCTGGCGGTGGTCGACACCGAGTGCACCAAGGCCGGTCTGCCGCGTCCGGTGCTGCCGGTGTCGGTGGGGCCGTTGATCGAACCGGCGGCGTTTTTCTATCTGACGCCGGACCCTGACTGGCTCGGTCGTCAGGACAAGCGCGGCGCACCGCCGACCCTGACCCGTCTGGTCAGCGCCCTGACCCAGAACGCTGCCGAAGACGCGCAGATCATTCCGGTCAGCGTGTTCTGGGGCCAGTCGCCGGACAGCGAAAACAGTCCGTGGAAGTTGCTGTTTGCCGACAGCTGGGCCGTCACCGGACGCCTGCGCCGGCTGCTGAGCATCATCGTTCTGGGGCGCAAGACCCGCGTGCAGTTCTCCGCGCCGATTCACCTGCGCGAACTGATCGAGCACAACAAGGGCCACGAGCGCACCGTACGCATGGCCCAGCGGATCCTGCGCGTGCACTTCCGCAACCTGAAGGCGGCAGTGATCGGCCCGGACATTTCCCACCGGCGCAATCTGGTCAAGGGCCTGCTCAACCAGCCGCTGGTCAAGCAAGCGATCGTCGAAGAGGCCGAGCGCGAGAACATCTCCCTGGAAAAAGCCAAGGCTCAGGCGTTGCGCTACGGCAACGAGATCGCCTCGGACTACACCTACACCGCGATCCGCTTCCTCGAAGTGGTGCTGAGCTGGTTCTGGAACAAGATCTACGACGGGATCAAGGTCAACCACATCGAAGGCGTGCAGAAGGTCGCCCAGGGTCACGAAGTGATCTACGTGCCGTGCCACCGTAGCCACATCGACTACCTGCTGCTCTCGTATCTGCTGTTTCGCAACGGCCTGACCCCGCCGCATATCGCCGCCGGGATCAACCTCAACATGCCGGTGATCGGCAGCCTGCTGCGCCGTGGCGGCGCGTTCTTCATGCGCCGCACGTTCAAGGGCAATCCGCTGTACACCTCGGTGTTCAACGAATACCTGCACACCCTGTTCACCAAAGGTTTCCCGGTCGAATACTTCGTCGAGGGCGGCCGCTCGCGCACCGGGCGCATGCTGCAACCGAAAACCGGGATGCTCGCGATCACGATGCGCAGCTTCCTGCGTTCGTCGCGCATGCCGATCGTTTTCGTGCCGGTGTACATCGGCTACGAGCGCGTTCTTGAAGGTCGCACCTACCTCGGCGAACTGCGTGGCGCGAGCAAGAAGAAAGAGTCGATCTTCGACATCTTCAAAGTCATCGGCGCACTCAAGCAGCGCTTCGGTCAGGTCGCGGTGAACTTCGGCGAGCCGATCAAACTCGCGGAATTCCTCGACAGCGAACAGCCAGACTGGCGCCAACAGGAACTCGGCCCGCAGTACAAACCGGCGTGGCTCAACGAGACCACCAACCGCCTTGGCGAGAAAGTCGCGCAGCACTTGAACGAAGCAGCGGCGATCAACCCGGTCAATCTGGTGGCGCTGGCGCTGCTGTCGACCACCCGCCTGGCACTGGATGACCGGGCCATGGCGCGGGTGCTGGATCTGTACCTGGCGCTGCTGCGCAAAGTCCCGTACTCGCCGCACACAACCCTGCCGGAAGGCGATGGCCGCGCGCTGATCGAGCATGTGAAGGACATGGATCTGCTGTCCGAGCAGAACGATGCGCTGGGCAAGATTCTCTATCTGGACGAGCAGAACGCCGTCCTGATGACCTACTACCGCAACAACGTGCTGCACATCTTCGCCTTGCCGGCGCTGCTGGCGAGCTTCTTCCAGAGCACCTCGCGCATGAGCCGCGAGCAGATCCTGCGCTACACCCGCGCGTTGTATCCGTACCTGCAGGCGGAGCTGTTCATTCGCTGGTCGCTGGAAGAACTGGACGGCGTGGTCGATCAATGGCTGGAAGCCTTCGTCGAGCAAGGCCTGCTGCGTTTCGAGAAGGACGTGTATATGCGTCCGGCGCCAAGTTCGCGGCACTTTGTGCTGCTGACCCTGCTGTCGAAAAGCATCGCGCAGACCCTGCAGCGCTTCTACATGACCGTATCCCTGCTGCTCAACAGCGGCCAGAACAGCATCAGCGCCGAAGAGCTGGAGGACCTGTGCACGGTCATGGCCCAGCGCCTGTCGATCCTCCACGGTTTGAATGCCCCGGAATTCTTCGACAAGAGCCTGTTCCGCCACTTCATCCAGACCCTGCTCGACCTCGACGTGCTGCGTCGCGACGAAGCGGGCAAGTTGAGCTACCACGAACTGCTCGGCGAACTGGCCGAAGGCGCGGCCAAACGCGTGTTGCCGGCGGAGATTCGTTTGTCGATTCGTCAGGTGGCCCTGCATCGCAGTGAGGATGCCGCGGAAACAGCGGACGCACCACCAGTCTGAAACTTGCCGACAACTAACGGGGATGTACTTCAATGGCCCCGTTAGTTGATCCATGAATTAATAGGCTCAACCAACCAATCACGATACGGATATCGAGATGAGCCTGTTAAATCAAAACACCCCTAACGTCACTTTGCACTTCAGTCTGCCAGCGGACTTTGTCGCCCCACAGGGCGGCCCCAGCGAAACGCGAGTCAGCGTCAAACGCGTTAACGCTTCAGCGCCTGTGATGATCAAGGAGTGGCGCCAAGCTTCGCTTTATGACGTCGGATGGAAGTTTGACTTCCCTCACCCTTACAGCGATGTAGGCGTGAAGTATCAGGTCAGAGTCCAGATGGTCCACAACCACCAACCGTTGCTGATCGAACTGGACTACTACGTCATCGTCAACAAGGCGCCGCATCGCCAGACTTTGCACTTGAGCCCGATCGGGCAACTTTATGTCGAAGTACAGGAACCCGCGACGGTCCCAACTGAAAAAGCCGTGACCGTCAGCCTGCATGAGTATGAGCAGCCGCAAGTTGAACTGGCACGCGTCGACCATGATGAACAGACCGCCACTTCGTTTTATCTGAAATACGATCCCGGCAGCGTCGTCCCTGGCAAACGTTATGCACTCGGCGCCGTGGAAAACCGCTACCACCAAGCGGTTTCGGTTTCGCCTGGATCGATCGAACTCTCCCCTGCATCGCGCGAACACCGCGCGTGGTCATTTCAAGCCCTGATGCATTGGCTGGAAAAACCCTTACGTTTGTTCACTGACGCTGGCGCCAGAATCCGCTAGATTTGCTTCGGCGCCGGGATTCTTCCGGCGCAAAAGTCTCAGAGGTCCCGATGAAAAAACTCACCCTTCTCGCCGCAGCCACCCTGTTGAGTGCCTGCCAGTCGACCACCCCCGCCGGCAAAGTCGGCCTCGACGGCGAAGTGTTCTACCTGCAACGCATCGCCCTGCCACCAAGCGCGACCCTGAGCGTGAGCCTGCAGGACGTGTCGCTGGCCGACGCGCCGGCGGTGGTTCTCGACGAACAGAAAGGCCCGGTCAAAGGTCAGGTGCCGCTGCCGTTCCACTTGAGTTACGATCCGGCCCAGGTCAAACCCGGCCACCGCTACTCGGTCAGCGCGCGCATTGAAGTCAACGGCGAGCTGATGTTCATCACCACCGAAAACCACGCCGTGCAACTGGACGGCAACGATCCGCAGCCGCTGAAAATCCGCGTCGACGCGATTCGCTAATTGTCTTTCAAGGAAGCTGCCATGTTCCGCCCTACCCTTCGCTTCGCCGGCCTGTGCGCGGGTCTGATGATCTCTGCCAGCGCTCTGGCACTGTCGCTCAGCGACCTCTCGCAACAAGACGCCACCGGCGGCCTCAAGGACGCCCTGACCCAAGGCGCGCAAATCGCCGTCAAACAACTCGGCACCCCGGGCGGTTTCAGCAACAATCCGGAGGTGAAAATCGAACTGCCGGGCAAACTCGGCAAAGTCGCCGGCAAGATGAAAGCCTTCGGCATGGGTGCCCAGGTCGACGAACTCGAAACCGCCATGAACAAGGCCGCAGAAAGCGCCGTGACCCAGGCCCAACCGATCCTCGTCGACGCCGTGAAAAAAATGACCGTGGCCGACGCCAAAGGCATCCTCAGCGGCGGCACCGACTCGGCCACCCAATACCTGGACAAGACCAGCCGCGAACAGATCCGCGCCAAGTTCCTGCCCATCGTCAAACAAGCCACCGACAAAGTCGGCGTAGCACAAAAGTACAACGCCTTCGCCGGCCAGGCCGCGACCCTGGGCGTGGTGGATGCGAAAAGCGCCAACGTCGAAAACTACGTCACCGAACAAGCACTGAACGGCCTGTTCGAAATGATCGGCAAACAGGAAGAAACCATCCGCAAGAATCCGGCTGCTGCAGCGACCGGTCTGGCGAAGAAGGTGTTCGGCACCTTGTAATTTTTCCGCTGCATGCAAAAGCCCGCTGAACCGGTGAAGGTCAGCGGGCTTTTTGTTGCGTGTCAGCCTTGCGGATCGACCTGATCGAGGACGCGGTTTACCGACAGCTCAGCGAGCGAAATCATCTGCTGGATGCCGAGAAGCTGACTGCACGTCGAGCCGCTCAGGGTAAACGCCAACTCACTGGCCATGACATTGGCCGAGGCCAGCGTTTCACAGGCATGGGCCAGCAGGGTTTCGGAATCGACTTCGGGGAGGACGGTGAAGATTGTGCTGGGCTGAGTGGCAGGCTTGGGCTGTTTTTCAGCCTCGGGCAGCAGGTAGTGATCGAGCGCACGCAGGGCTGCGTCGTGGAGCTTGCGCGAATCGAGGAAGGCGTAGGGGGAAACGGGGTCGGTTGGCCGTTCGGGGGTGGTTTCGGGTGCGGATTCTGGGGGATTCGGGGTGTGTTTGAACATGGTGGAACTCCTAACTATTCAAGTGGAGCTACCACCATCACTTGCAGATGATGGGTGGCAGCTGTGCACGGGTCTGCAAGACCGAGTTGTTAGGCCCTCGGCATACCCGAAGGTATCCCGCACACAGCCACCATAAAACGATGGCCACTGAAAAGCGCCACGATTATAGGGGCGCTTATCAGCACCTAACAAACTATCGGCGGGCTTGCAGACCGGTCGCTGAATTGGCAGCGACAAACTCAGGCTAGAGATCGCGCTTCCGACAGGCAACCTGAAAACATTGTGGGAAGGTTCTGGATTTTTCACACATCCTTAAACACAACCTGACTCAATGTAGGAGCTGCCGAAGGCTGCGATCTTTTGATCTTGCTTTTGATTTTTGAAAAGCCAGGATCAAAAGATCGCAGCCTTCGGCAGCTCCTACAGGAGATTGGGGGTGGTCTGTTGGAGAGTGGTCGGCCCGAAGGCCGCCTTCGCTGGCAGGCCAGCTCCCACAAGATCAAGATCAAAAGATCGCAGCCTTCGGCAGCTCCTACAGGGGATTGGGGGTGGTCTGTTGGAGAGTGGTCGGCTCGAAGGCCGCCTTCGCTGGCAGGCCAGCTCCCACAAGATCAGGATCAAAAGATCGCAGCCTTCGGCAGCTCCTACAGGAGATTGGGGGTGGTCTGTTGGAGAGTGGTCGGCTCGAAGGCCGCCTTCGCTGGCAGGCCAGCTCCCACAAGATCAGGATCAAAAGATCGCAGCCTTCGGCAGCTCCTACAGGAGATTGGGGGTGGTCTGTTGGAGAGTGGTCGGCTCGAAGGCCGCCTTCGCTGGCAGGCCAGCTCCCACAAGATCAAGATCAAAAGATCGCAGCCTTCGGCAGCTCCTACAGGGGATTGGGGGTGGTCTGTTGGAGAGTGGTCGGCTCGAAGGCCGCCTTCGCTGGCAGGCCAGCTCCCACAAGATCAAGATCAAAAGATCGCAGCCTTCGGCAGCTCCTACAGGGGATTGGGGGTGGTCTGTTGGAGAGTGGTCGGCTCGAAGGCCGCCATCGCTGGCAAGCCAGCTCCCACAGTGGGATTGGGTGCAAGCAGTTGGAGATTGGTCGGCTGTCAGGCCGCTATCGGTGGCAAGCCAGCTCTCACAAGATCAAGATCAAGATCAAAAGATCGCAGCCTCCGGCAGCTCCTACACTGGCCGAGTGTCAGCTCGCCGAAAGCTTTTGATCTTGCCGTGCCGGCCCCTTCGGCAGGCTGAGTAGAGGGGTTTATCCGGGGGTGGGAGCGCAGCGACGTTTGGCGCAGCCAAACACATCGAGAGGAGGTGCAGCGAAGCAAACCGGAGGCGATGCCCCCGGATGAATCCCGCAGCGAAGGAACCCGAGCCACGGCGAGGGCCGTACGCCGGGGCCAAGACCTTTGCTTCCTTTGGGGCGTTTGCCAAAGGGAGTCGCCGTAAGGGCGAAACCGCCAGTGCCCCCCCCCAAGCAACGGATATTCACCCAAAACCCCAGGAACCTGGTCGGCCCAAAGGCCGCCAAGTCCAAAACCCTCACCCCTCCCGACGCACTCGGAACCAGGCCGCATACAAAGCAGGCAAAAACAAAAGCGTCAAAGCCGTAGCCACAATCAACCCCCCCATGATCGCCACCGCCATCGGCCCGAAAAACACACTGCGCGACAAAGGAATCATCGCCAGCACCGCCGCCAAAGCCGTCAACACAATCGGCCGAAACCGCCGCACCGTCGCCTCGATAATCGCCTGCCAAGGCCTGAGACCAGAGGCAATATCCTGCTCGATCTGATCCACCAGAATCACCGAGTTACGCATGATCATCCCCGACAGCGCGATCGTCCCCAGCATCGCCACAAACCCGAACGGTTGGCGGAACACCATCAGAAACAACACCACCCCGATCAACCCCAGCGGCGCCGTCAGAAACACCATCGCCGTGCGGGAGAAACTGCGCAATTGCACCATCAGCAACGTCAGCACCACCACGATGAACATCGGCACCCCGGCATTCACCGACTTCTGCCCACGCTCCGAATCCTCCACCGTGCCGCCAACATCCAGCAGATACCCGTCAGGCAATTCGGCACGAATCGGATCCAGCGTCGGCTCGATCTGCTTCACCAGCGTCGCCGGCTGCTCCTTGCCATAAATGTCCGCCCGCACCGTCACGGTTGGCAGACGATTACGGTGCCAGATGACCCCTTCCTCAAACCCGTATTCCAGCGTGGCAATCTGCGACAGCGCCACACTGCGACCGTTATCGGTCGGCACCGCCAGACTCGGCAGCAACGACAACTCGGTGCGCTCATGCACCGTGCCGCGCAGCAGAATCTCGATCAACTCGTTGTCCTCGCGGTACTGGCTGACACTCGAGCCGGTCAGCGAACTCTGGAGGAATTTCGCCAGATTGGCCGTGCTCACACCGAGCGCCCGGGCGCGGTCCTGATCGATGTTCAGGTACACCACTTTGCTCGGTTCTTCCCAGTCCAGGTGCACGTTGACCACGTGCGGATTCTCGCGCACCTTGGCCGCCACTTTGCGCGCCAGCGCACGGACTTCCTCGATGTGTTCACCGGTGACGCGGAACTGCACCGGATAGCCAACCGGCGGGCCGTTTTCCAGACGCGTGACCCGCGAGCGCATGGCCGGGAATTGCTCGTTTAACGTGTCGATCAACCAAGTGCGCAGTGTCTCGCGCTCCTCGATGTTTTTCGCCAATACCACAAACTGGGCGAAGCTCGCTGCCGGCAGTTGTTGATCCAGCGGCAGGTAGAAACGCGGCGAGCCGGTGCCGACATACGCCACATAATTGTCGATACCGGCGTGATCCTTGAGCATCGCTTCCAGGCGTTTGACCTCGGCCGTGGTGTTGGCCAGCGACGCACCTTCGGCCAGTTTCAGGTCGACCATCAACTCCAGTCGATTGGAGGCCGGGAAGAACTGCTGCGGGACGAAACGGAACAGCATCACCGACGCGATGAACAGCCCCACCGTCAGCACGATGACGGTCTTGCGGTGCGCCACGCACCACTCCACCAGACGTCGCACCCGTTGATAGAACGGCGTGCCATACGGGTCGGCCTGGCCGTCGGTCGTGCCGTGTTTGGCGGCATGAATCTTTGCCAGATCCGGCAGGAGTTTTTCCCCCAGATACGGCACGAACATCACCGCCGCCACCCATGAGGCGAGCAACGCGATGGTCACCACCTGGAAGATCGAACGGGTGTATTCGCCGGTGCCGGACTGCGCAGTGGCAATCGGCAGGAAGCCGGCGGCGGTGATCAGCGTGCCGGTGAGCATCGGGAACGCGGTGCTGGTCCAGGCATAACTCGCGGCCTTGATCCGGTCGAAGCCCTGTTCCATTTTGATCGCCATCATTTCCACGGCGATGATCGCGTCGTCCACCAGCAAGCCCAGCGCCAGCACCAGCGCGCCGAGCGAGATCTTGTGCAGACCGATGCCGAGGTAATACATGCAAGCGAAGGTCATCGCCAGCACCAGCGGAATGGTCAGCGCGACCACCATGCCGGTGCGCACGCCGAGGGAGAAGAAGCTCACCAGCAACACGATTGCCAGCGCCTCGACCAGCACCTGGACGAACTCGCCGACACCGGTTTTCACCGCGGCGGGCTGGTCAGACACCTTACGCAGTTGCATGCCGGCCGGGAGGTTTTTCTGCAGACGCGAGAACTCGCCTTCCAGCGCCTTGCCCAGCACCAGAATATCGCCACCGTCCTTCATCGCTACGGCGAGGCCAATGGCGTCTTCGCCCATGAAACGCATGCGGGGCGCCGGAGGGTCGTTGAAACCGCGATGCACATCGGCGACATCGGAGATGCGGAACGTCCGATCACCGACGCGGATCGGGAAATTCTTGATCTCCTCGACCGTCTGAAAATTCCCCGAAACCCGCAGTTGCACACGCTCGCTGCCGGTTTCGAAGAAGCCGGCGGTGGACACCGCGTTCTGCTCTTGCAGCGCTTGTTGCACCGCCGCCAGCGGCAAACCAAGGGTGGCGAGTTTGACGTTGGACAGCTCGACCCAAATCTTCTCGTCCTGCAAACCGAGCAGATCGACCTTGCCGACATCCTTGACCCGTTGCAGCTGGATCTGGATGCGGTCGGCGTAATCCTTGAGCACCGCGTAGTCGAAACCGTCACCGGTCAGCGCATAGATGTTGCCGAACGTGGTGCCGAATTCATCGTTGAAGAATGGCCCCTGAATATCCGGCGGCAAGGTCTGACGAATGTCGCTGACCTTCTTGCGCACCTGGTACCAGAGGTCAGGAATTTCCTTGGAATGCATCGAGTCGCGGGCAATGAAGGTGACCTGCGACTCGCCCGGGCGGGAGAACGACACGATGCGTTCGTACTCGCCGGTTTCCATCAGTTTCTTTTCGATGCGTTCGGTGACCTGGCGCGAGACTTCCTGCGCGGTCGCCCCCGGCCAGCGGGTCTGAATGACCATGGCCTTGAAAGTGAACGGCGGGTCTTCGCTCTGGCCGAGTTTGGTGTAGGACAAGGCGCCGACGATGGCCAGCAAAAGCATCAGGAACAGTACGATCTGGCGATTACGCAGCGCCCATTCGGAAAGGTTGAAGCGCATCGGGACTTACTCCTTGTCCGCCAGATTGACCACTCGGTTGGAGCGATCCACAGGCCGCACCTGCTGACCTTCGAGCAATACGTGAACACCAGCGGCCACCACCCAGTCGCTGGCGTTGAGGCCTTCGAGCACCGGCACGCTTTTCTCGCCGAACGGGCCGATGCGCACTGGAGTCTTTTTCAGGGTGTTGTTGGCGTTGACAACCCAGACGTAGGTCGCGCCGTTCTCGGCAGTCAGGGCCGAAAGCGGCACCGACAGCGGCACAGCATCCGCCGATTGCACGAACACCCGGGCGCTCTGCCCGAGCTCAGCCGGGACTTTGCCGCTGGTGAACGAGATGCGCGCGGCGAAGGTGCGGGATTTCGGGTCGGCTGCCGGCGACAGTTCACGAATCTGCCCGGCGAAGCGCTGGTTCTGCTGCGTCCACAGTTCAACGGTCACTGGCTGGCCGACCTTGAACCGCCCGAAGCTCTGCTCCGGCAGGCTGATCGACACTTCGCGCTCGCCATCGGTAGCGAGGGTGAACACGGTTTGCCCGGCGGCGACTACCTGCCCGACTTCCACCGAACGCCTGGCCACCACGCCATCCTGAGGCGCGCGCAACACGGCGTAACTGGCCTGGTTGGTCGAGACGTTGAATTCGGCCTTGATCTGCTTGAGGCGCGCTTCGCCGGAGCGGTAGAGGTTTTCCGCGTTGTCGTAGGCCGAACGACTGACCATCTGCCGTTCCATCAGGGTCTTGTAGCGGTCACGCTCGGCGCGTACCAGATTCAGATTGGCTTCGGCGGCGGCGACCTGTGCGCGGGTGGCTTCGAGTTGCAGGCGCACGTCCTGCGGATCGAGCTCGGCCAGTGGCTGATCGGCCTTCACGCGCTGGCCTTCCTCGACCAGTCGTCGGCTGACTTTGCCGCCAATGCGGAACGCCAGATCCGGTTCGTAACGGGCGCGCACCTCGCCCGGATAACTTTCCATCGCCTGCGCTGAAGGCTCTGGCTGCACCACCATGGCCGGTCGAATGCTGACTTGCGTCGCCTCTTCCTGACCGCATGCGGACAATAAAACAGCCAGGCTGACTGGCACGGCAAACGACAACGCATGGCGGAACATGGTGACGGACCTTTCGCTAATGGTGCTTGGAATATTTATACTGGCCGGTATGGTATTAATAGCAAACTCACCAGTCCAGTATTAAAAGCGAAGAATGTCGAACAATCTTGCAGCTCCAAACGGCCCGGGCCGTCCGAAGGATCCGGCCAAGCGCCGGGCGATCCTCGACGCGGCGAAAATCCTGTTTCTGAGTCACGGCTACGCCAACACCAGCATGGACGCGGTCGCCGCCGAGGCTGGCGTGTCGAAACTGACGGTTTACAGCCACTTCAACGACAAGGAGACGCTGTTCTCCTCCGCGGTGATGGCCAAATGCGAGGAGCAGTTACCGCCGCTGTTCTTCGAATTGCCCGCCGGCATTCCCGTGGAAAATGTGTTGCTGAACATTGCCCGAGGCTTTCATCAACTGATCAACAGCGACGAGTCGGTGAATCTGCATCGCTTGATGATGGCGCTGGGCACGCAGGATCCGAAGCTGTCACAGATTTTCTTCGAGGCCGGCCCCGAGCGCATGGTGCAAGGCATGGAGCGGCTGCTGAAACGCATCGACGAAACCGGTGCGCTGAGCATCGACCTGCCGCGTAATGCGGCCGAGCATTTCTTCTGCCTGCTCAAGGGTGCGGGGAATTTTCGTTTGCTGTATTGCTGCGGTGAGCCGCTGAGCGAAGAGGCTTCAGAGAGTCATGTGCAGGAAGTGGTGGGGTTGTTCATGCGGGCGTATCGGCCCTGATTTTGCGGTGTGACGGCTGCCCTCTTCGCGAGCAAGCCCGCTCCCACATTTGCAATGCATTCCAATGTGGGAGCGGGCTTGCTCGCGAAGGGGTCGACGCGGTCTCAGGCCTTGAGTGCTTTCTTCGGGTAGATGTCATACCGACTGGACTTGCCATCCAGCGCATGACTCGGCTTCGGCCCCTCGATGCACGGCGCCTTGCGCGGGCGCTTGACCACCACACGGTGCGTCGCCAACGCCAGCGCCGCCTCCAGCAGCGCCGGCGCATCCGGATCATCCCCGACCAGCGGCCGGAACAGGCGCATTTCCTTCTTCACCAGCGCGGTTTTCTCGCGGTGCGGGAACATCGGGTCGAGGTAGATCACCTGCGGCGGCTCGCCCTCCCAGTTGCGCATGACCTCGATCGAGTTGCCCTTGAGCAGCTTCATCCGCGCGACAATCGGCGCCACATCAAAATCTTCCGCCGCCCGCGCCAGACCATCCTCCAGCAACGCGCCGATCAACGGCTGACGCTCGATCAGGCTCATCTCGCAACCCAGACTGGCCAGCACGAACGCATCCTTGCCCAGCCCCGCCGTGGCGTCCAGCACCCGAGGGCGCACGCCTTGGGCGATGCCTACCGCCTTGGCGATCATCTGCCCGCTGCCGCCGCCGTACAGACGCCGATGCGCCGCGCCACCCTCGACAAAGTCCACCCGCACCGGTCCCGGCGCATCCGGGCCGAGCTGCTGCAGCTGCAAACCCTGCTCGCCGACCTGCAAGGCGAACTCGCCGCCGTCCACCTGCAGCGGCAGGCCCAGACGCTCGGCCCACTGCTCGGCTTGCGCTTCAAACGTCGGGCCGAGGGCCTGGACATGGATGCGGCAGGCCGCGGGTTGCTCAATCATGAAAACACGCTCAAAAAAGTTAAGGATCGGCAAAAAGTGGCCGATAAACCAATCAACGCGCATTTTGCCAGAGCTGAGCGTCAACCGAAAAAAATGTCAGGCATTCTTCCCACATCGATTGGCTACATTTCGCCCAAGGGCGACTTCAGCCGTCATAACACTCAAGCATTGGGCGGCGTCAGTCACCTGTGGCAGGATTTCTTTGCCCAGGCTCTGGCCGAACAGACGAGTGATGTGGTGCCGGCCTGTGGCACCTTTCCACCGGTTGACCTGAACAGCCCGGAAGAACCGACCCTGGGCAGCGAGCTGCACGCGCACATCGTCGAGCAGCGTCAGTGCGACGTGGTCGAGACCGAAGTGCGTCCGCCGGAGCCGCTGTTCCTGCCGATCGCCGAGTTCGAAACCGATCTGCTGGACAAGCCGTTCCCACCGTTCCCGCCAGAAGAACTCAAGGCTCAGCAAGAGCAGCAGGACTTCGACAGCAGCTGGGTCCGGCCGATCGTGATCAACAACGGTCAGCCTCTGCCAGAGCCTGGCCCGGCGCCGCAGAAGAAGCCGCTGTACTTGCCGATTGCCGAATTCGACCTCGACCTGCTGCAAAAACCTTATCCGCCGTTCCCGCCGGAAGAAATCGTCGAGCAGCAGAAAGCGCTGGACTTCGACAACGGCTGGGCACGCCCGATCGTGTTGCAGAACCTGCGCATCGCCGCCTGATCCCTCAGCGACACACGCTCCAGCGCCCGACATCGACATGAAAGTGATTGCGGTGGGCGGCGTTGTAATCCGGACTCAACACCACACTGAACGCCTCGCAGGCGCCATCGCGCACCTGACGCAGAAACTGCGCATCCTGATTCTGTTTCGGCCAGTCCTTGAGCACGCTGATGCTGCGCCCGTCCGCCAGACGAAATCCGCTGATATCCAGCGCATCGGCACTGGCATGCCGACTGAGCGCCCCGCTCTCGCGGTTATAGACATTGCGGCAGGCAAAGCTGCCGAGGTGATCAAGCCGCGCCACCCTCTGCCCGTAAGCAGACTGCGCGGCGGGTTGCAGGCTATGCCGCTCAAACATCACGTAAGCCACCGCCAGCGGGCAGCTGGCGAGGAAGCTGCTGCCCAGCGCCACCTCGCCACCCTGCACGCGCACGGCGCCGATCAGCGGGCACTTGGCGTCGGGGCTGTCGGCTTGCGCTGTGACGCGCAGACCCGAGTTGCTCAGGACTTGCGCGCACAACTCGGGATTGCCGCGCAGGCGCATCAGTTTGAAACCGGTCAGCCAGTTCGGCGCGGCCCTCACGTCCAGCGGCGCCCACGGGTTCCACTCGGCCGGCACATCGAGCCAGCCGCGCCAGACGCTGAGCACGGCACCCGCGATGATTAGCATTAACGACAGCGCGATCCAGCGGCCCATGCTCAGCCTTTGAAAAACTGATTGGCCTGGGCGTACGGCATCGATTGCGCAGTGAAGCCGAAGGTGCCGTGCTGCTGGATCTCTTCAGCCGCGCGGAAGAACTCGCCGAATGCTGCCAAGGCCAACGCCGAGCCGGTGCTGATCCTGCGCACACCCATTTCTTCCAACTCCTGTACGGTCAGTTTCAAACCGCCGGACATGAGCACGTTGACCGGTTTTGGCGCCACCGCGCGCACCACCGCCAACACCTCTTCGGCGCTGCGCAAACCCGGCGCATACAGCACGTCGGCGCCCGCCTCGGCAAAGGCTTGCAGGCGGCGAATGGTGTCGTTGAGATCGGGATTGCCGTGCAGGTAGTTTTCCGCGCGGGCGGTCAAGACGAAGGGAAATGGCAGCGTGCGCACCGCAGCGACGGCGGCTTCGATGCGTGCCACGGCGTGTTCGAAGCAGTAGATCGGTGCGTCGGCACGGCCCGTGGCATCTTCGATCGAACCACCCACCGCGCCCGCCTCCGCGGCGCGCAACAGGCTTTTTGCGCACTCGGTGGGGTCATCGGCGAAACCGTTTTCCAGATCCACCGCTACCGGCAAATCCGTGGCCGCGACAATCGCCCGGACGTTGGCCAAGGTGTCATCGAGACTCAGGGCGCCGTCGGCCTTGCCCTGGGAAAACGCGTAACCGGCGCTGGTGGTCGCCAGCGCCTGATAGCCCAGACTGGCGAGCATCTTCGCCGAGCCGGCATCCCACGGGTTGGGAATGACGAAAATCCCCGGACGCTCGTGCAGGGCCTTGAAGGCCTGGGCTTTGCGGGTTTGTTCTTGAAGGGCGTGGGCGTCCATCGGCAGGCTCCTGGGCAGGGGAAAAATCCGCCTTCAGAGCAAGCCGAGTTGCTCGGCGGCGGGTTCTCTGTATAGCTCAGGCAGGGATGGCAGGCCAGGCAAACGTTGCATCAATTGTGCGTGGAAACGTTGCGCCAGCTTCGCCGCCATGACGTTGTCGGCGGTGTGCAGGAAGATGTACGGCGTGCGGCCCTCTTCGATCCACTCGGCGATTTTCGCCACCCATGGCACGAGGAACGGATCGTTGGCTTCCAGCTCCGGGTGGCCGATGAAGCGCACCTGCGGGAACTGGGTGAACGCCGCCGGACGGGTCGGCACCCGGGGCTTTTTCGATTGCGCGTGGATCACCGAAGACTCGGTGGACAGGCAACTGAACAGCGCCCGTGGATCGAGGCAGATGCGCTCCACGCCACGGTCGAGCAGCAGGCGATTGAGCAGACGTTCGCTTTCGCCCTTGGCGAAGAACTGCTCGTGGCGCACTTCCACCGCCAGTGGCCGGTCCAGCGCGTCGATGAACGCGGTCAGCTCCGGCAATCGATGCGGGGTGAAGCTCTTCGACAGTTGCAGCCACAGCGGCGAAACGCGTTCGCCGAGCGGGTTGAGAAGATTTACGAAGGTTTCGGCGGCGGTCAGTTGATCACGCAGGTCACCGCTGTGGCTGATATCGCCGGGAAACTTGGCGGTGAAGCGAAAGTGTTCGGGCATGGTCTCGGCCCAACGCTGCACGGTGACCGGCGACGGGCTGGCGTAGAAAGTCGTGTTGCCTTCCACGGCGTTGAACACTTGAGAATAGAGATTGAGGAAATCGGCGGTCTTGGCGTCTTCGGGGTACAGATAATCGCGCCAGGCGTTTTCGCTCCAGGACGGACAACCGAGGTAGTAAGGCAGATCCATCAGATGTACAGGTCGAGGCCCAGCACATCCGCATCCCAATCGACAAAACCGGCGGTGCTCAGGTAGCTGGCCAAGGCCATCGCTACGCTTTTGCTCATGGCGCGGTGATAAATCATGTCTTGCTGACGGGCGGGCAGATTGGCCAGGCGTTGTGCGGAGGCTTTGGCAGCGCGGGCGGCCAGTTGCTCTTCAGTCGGGAATTCCAGCTCGCCGTCGATATCGTCGACGGATTCATCCAGCGCCACATTGCCTTTGCGAGGCTTGCGCTTGATGGGGTAGGACTGAGAGGAAAGGCCGTCTATACGCATAAATTCATGCTCGGTATCGATGATGGCAATTTAGCGGCACTTGACCGACTTAGCAAACTGCCGAGTGATAACTAGAACACATAAAGCGCAAAAGGTTTAAAGCGAGGGGATGGAAACTGATGATTGGCAGCTGTAGAAGCAAAAGATCGCAGCCTTCGGCAGCTCCTGCAAAAGCATGCAATCCCTGTAGGAGCTGCCGCAGGCTGCGATCTTTTAAGGGCTCAGCGAGCCTTCGGGGTGGCGACTTTGTCGCGCAGGTAAACCGGTTGCGCATCATCGGCCGGGATCGACTCGCCGCGCTCCCAGGCAAACCGCGCCAGGGTCAGCAGGTCTTCGGCGTGAGGCAGCATGCCAGCGTCCTGACCCCTCGGTTTGACCGCGATCCGCTCGCCATAACCCCAACCCGTCCCGGCACCGAACCACTCACCGCTGGCATCGCCCGGCAGCGCTGCCACTTCCGGCGGCAGTACCGCCTCGACGCCGACCAGACGCATCTCGCCAGCTGTTTCGCGGTAGCAGCCCCAATACACTTCATCCATCCGCGCATCGATAGCCGCCGCGACCTGGCTCACGCCGTGTTCGCGATACGCACGTTGCGCCAGTACGGCGAGGTTGGACACCGGCAGCACCGGGCGA
This sequence comes from Pseudomonas sp. B21-051, assembly GCF_024748795.1. Lineage (NCBI taxonomy): Bacteria > Pseudomonadati > Pseudomonadota > Gammaproteobacteria > Pseudomonadales > Pseudomonadaceae > Pseudomonas > Pseudomonas sp. B21-051. The sequence continues at coordinate 1,228,173 of NZ_CP087166.1, read as the reverse complement.
TCCAGCGCGAACGCCAGCCCCTGCACCACGCCAATCGCAATCCGCACACCGGTAAACGCACCCGGCCCACGACCGAACGCGATGGCGTCCACCCCTTGCAACGTGGTGCCAGCGTCCGCCAGCAGTTGCTGGATCATCGGCAGCAGCTTCTGCGCGTGCAGACGCGGGATCACCTCGTAATGGCTCGTGACCTTGCCATCATGCAGCAAGGCAACGGAGCAAGCTTCGGTCGCGGTGTCCAGGGCCAGCAAGGTGCTCATCGATGTATCCAAAACAGGTGGTGGAAAAAGTGCGTCAGTATAAACAACTACGGCCCGCAAGCGGGCCGTGGATGATGCAGCCGATCAGCTTTTTCAGCTCAGCGCTTCGAGCACCTTGGCGGTGATCGCTTCAACCGAACCAACGCCCGGAATGTGGCTGTACTTCGGCTTGCCGTTGGCAGCGGAAAGCTTCTGGTAGAAGTCCACCAGCGGCTTGGTCTGCGAATGGTAGACCGACAGGCGATGACGTACGGTTTCTTCAGTGTCGTCCTTGCGCTGCACCAGATCGTCGCCGGTGACGTCGTCTTTGCCAGCCACTTTCGGCGGGTTGTAGACGATGTGGTAAACGCGGCCGCTGGCCTCGTGAACGCGACGACCGGCGATACGCTGAACGATTTCTTCGTCTTCAACAGCGATTTCAACCACCGCGTCCAGCTCGACACCGGCGGTTACCAGTGCTTCGGCCTGTGGAATGGTGCGCGGGAAGCCGTCGAACAGAAAGCCGTTGGCGCAGTCTGGTTGAGCGATGCGATCCTGCACCAGCGCGATGATCAGGTCATCCGACACCAGGCCGCCGGCATCCATGATGCTCTTGGCTTGAATGCCCAGCGGAGTGCCGGCCTTGACCGCAGCACGCAGCATGTCGCCGGTGGAGATTTGCGGAATGCCGAATTTCTCGGTGATGAACTTAGCCTGAGTACCTTTACCGGCCCCGGGAGCTCCCAGCAGAATGACGCGCATCGATGTGCTCCTCAATTTTTTATATAGAAAACAACGGGATTCGCCTCTTTGGGCCAATCTTAAAAAACGGGTCGTGGCCGCACAAACGGCCAAAGGCTGATCAAGATACACAGCAGGCTGCGCCCACACAAGACGCCAAAAGTCGGAGAAACCGGCGCCTGCCGTGACCCTGCGACGCGGTAACCCAAGTCGCAACCCCATCACTAACTGTCGCCTGCCCGCACTTTCTCCCTGTGTACAAAGCGGCACCCGGCCTGTGTACCGGGCGCCTGATGCCACCGCAAAAACCTTAGCCGGTATTGCGCAACCCGGCGGCAATCCCCGCCACAGACACCAGCAGCGCCTGCTCCACCGGGCTGCCCTGCTCGACATTTTGCTGCCGTGATCGGGCCAACAGCTCGGCCTGCAATAGATGAAGCGGGTCGAGGTAAGTGTTGCGCAGACGGATGAATTCCAGGGTGTCTGGGCTATGTGCCAGCAGCTGCGACTGCCCGGTCAGACCAAGCACCACCGCACACGCCTGCGACAATAGGTCGCGTAACTGCGCGCCCAACGGCAGCAGGTCCGGCTCGACCAGACGCTGGTCGTACGACAGCGCGATGTCGGCGTCGGCCTTGGCCAGGACCATTTCCAGCATGTCGATACGGGTGCGGAAGAACGGCCACTGTTCACGCATCTGCCCGAGCAGTTCGCCCTCGCCGCGCTCCAGCGCCTTGCTCAGCGCAGTTTCCCAGCCGAGCCACGCCGGCAGCATCAGCCGCGTTTGCGTCCAGCCGAAGATCCACGGAATCGCCCGCAGGCTCTCGATCCCACCGGCACGGCGCTTGGCCGGACGGCTGCCAAGGGGCAAGCGCCCCAGTTCCTGCTCCGGCGTCGATTGGCGGAAATACTCGACGAACTGCGGATTTTCACGCACCACGGCGCGGTACGCGGCGACGCCATCGGCGGCCAGTTCATCCATCAGGTGTCGCCATTCGGGCGTCGGTGGTGGGGGCGGCAGTAACGTCGCCTCGAGCACGGCGGCCAGATACAGATTGAGGTTCTGCTCGGCAATGTCCGGCAGGCCGAATTTGAATCGAATCATTTCGCCCTGCTCGGTGGTGCGGAAGCGCCCCGCCACCGAGCCCGGCGGCTGCGACAGAATCGCCGCGTGCGCCGGACCGCCGCCACGGCCCACGGTGCCACCGCGACCGTGGAACAACAGCAGTTCGACTTGCTGCTCGCGGCAGATCTCCACCAGCCGCTCCTGCGCGCGATATTGCGCCCACGCCGCAGCGGTGGTGCCGGCGTCCTTGGCCGAGTCGGAATAACCAATCATCACTTCCTGCGGGCCTTGCAGCCTTGCGCGGTAGCCCGGCAACAGCAACAGACGCTCCATCACCGGCCCGGCGTTGTCGAGGTCGGCGAGGGTTTCGAACAGCGGCACCACGCGCATCGGCCGCAGCACGCCGGACTCTTTGAGCAGCAGTTGCACTGCCAGCACGTCGGAGGCGGCGCCCGCCATCGAGATCACGTAGGAACCCAGCGAGGCGCCCGGTGCGGCAGCGATTTCCTTGCAAGTGGCGAGCACTTCTGCGGTGTCGGCGGACGGTTTGAAATGCGCCGGCAGCAGTGGGCGGCGATTGCTCAATTCGCGGGTGAGGAAGCTGATGCGCTGCTCTTCGTCCCAGTCTTCGTAGCGACCGAGGCCGAGGTAGTCGGTGATTTCGGTCATTGCCGAGCTGTGCCGCGTCGAATCCTGACGCACATCGAGGCGCACCAGGAACAGGCCGAAGGTCACCGCCCGGCGCAGGCAATCGAGCAACGGCCCGTCGGCAATCACGCCCATGCCGCATTCGTGCAGCGAGTTGAAACACAGTTCCAGCGGATCAAGCAGGTCGCGATTGTTGTGCAACACATCGGCCGGTGCCGGCGTGGGCGCAGTCAGCGACGCATGGGCCCAGTTGCGCGTGGCGCGCAGGCGTTCGCGCAATTGCTTGAGCACCGCCCGATAAGGTTCGGCGCTGTCGCCGGCCTTGGCCTTGAGCGCGTCGCTGGACTGCTGCATCGACAGCTCGCCGGCCAGATGATCGACGTCACGCAAGTACAGGTCGGCGGCCATCCAGCGCGCCAGCAACAGCACCTCGCGGGTCACTGCGGCCGTGACATTCGGGTTGCCGTCGCGGTCGCCACCCATCCACGAGGCAAAGCGAATCGGCGCCGCCTCCAGTGGCAAACGCAGGCCCGTCGCTTCATACAGCGACTTGTCGGCCTTGCGCATATGGTTGGGAATCGCCTGCCACAGCGAATGTTCGATCACCGCGAAACCCCATTTCGCTTCGTCGACCGGGGTCGGCCGGGTGCGGCGGATTTCTTCGGTGTGCCAGGCTTCGGCGATCAGCCGTTGCAGGGTGTTCTGGATCTGTTCGCGCTCGGCGCTGGTCAGGTCGCGATGATCCTGCGCGGCCAGTTGCGCGGCAATCGCGTCGTACTTCTGAATCAACGTGCGCCGCGCCACTTCGGTCGGGTGCGCGGTCAGCACCAGTTCGATTTCCAGTCGCGCCAGTTGCCGGGCCAGGGATTCGGCGCTGTGCCCTTCATTGCGCAGGCGGGCGAGCAGTTCCGGCAGTACGCGAGACTCGAACGGCGCCGGTTGCGACTCTTCGCGGCGATGAATCAATTGATACTGCTCGGCGATGTTCGCCAGGTTGAGAAACTGGTTGAACGCCCGCGCCACCGGCAGCAATTCGTCTTCGCTCAACTGGTTGAGGCTGGCACTGAGTTCGGCGTCCATCGAGCCACGGCGGTCGGCCTTGGCGCCCTTGCGGATCTGCTCGATCTTGTCGAGAAATTCCTCGCCGTACTGGTCACGGATGGTATTGCCCAACAACTCACCCAACAGGTGAACGTCCTCGCGCAAGCGTGCATCAATATCGGTCATCAGCAGTTCTCCAGCGGTAATCGGGACGGCGCAGAAACGAATGCTTTGCCCAGAGAGTGCCGCTCTACGGCGCTTCTTACAAGCAGACGACGAAGGGACTTTAAACCTTGAGGCTTGGAGCTAGTCTCAACAGTAAGCCGTACAACGGCTTGCCGCCGGCCCCGCCGGACACTCACCCAGGCCTGCCACGAGCAGGCGCGAAATGAGGTCATCATGAAAATTCGTGAACTCGCCCAGCATTGGGAAGAAAACGCCAAGGGTCGCCTGACCGACACCGGCTACACGATTCATCTGGACGTCGAGGCCGCTGCGCGACTGGCGGCGATTGCCGAGATGTACCCCAAACGTCACCCGGAAGAACTGCTCGGCGAACTGATCGGCGCCGCGCTCGAAGAGTTCGAGGCGAGCCTGCCGTATGTGAAAGGTTCGACGGTGGTGGCGACTGATGAGGAAGGTGATCCGCTGTACGAAGATGTCGGGCCGACACCGCGATTTCTGGCCCTGTCGCGCCGACATCTGCAGGATTTGTCCGCCGCTGCCGGCAAGCAAAAGCACTGACACAACATAGATCAAACTGTGGGAGCGAGCTTGCTCGCGAAAGCGTCAGAACAGTCACCTCTACAGTGCCTGAAAGACTGCTTTCGCGAGCAGGCTCGCTCCCACATTGAGTGTATTGAACTTCAAAAATCCCACACGGTTACCCCGCGCGTACCTCTCCCCTCCCCTAAAGTTCCCGGTTTAGAGCCTTGTCCGTCTGGTCAAAAAAAAATTTGGCGATAGGCCATCTTTTCTGAACTTTTGAAAAACGCCTCCGGTCGGAAGCTGTAACCACGCCTGGAACGAGCGTTTCAAAAACGCGCTTTTACACGACGCTTGCGGCTCCTCGACCAGGATGGATTTTCGGTTTTATCAGGAGTTAAACAATGGAGTTGAAGACCATGAAGACCCAAACCTCGTTCTCCCACCTGCGCGGTCTGAAACTGGCTGCTCTGGCTATCGGTACCAGCTTCGTTCTGGCCGGTTGCGCCGGTAACCCGCCGACCGAGCAGTACGCCGTGACTCAATCGGCCGTCAACAGCGCCGTCAGCGCCGGTGGTACCGAGTTCGCTGCAGTGGAAATGAAGCAGGCTCAGGACAAGCTCAAGCAAGCCGAAATCGCCATGCACGACAAGAAATATGAACAGGCTCGTACCCTCGCCGAGCAAGCTGAATGGGACGCTCGCGTAGCAGAACGCAAGGCTCAGGCTGCCAAGGCCGAACAGGCTGTGAAGGATTCCCAGAAAGGTGTTCAGGAACTGCGTCAGGAAAGTCAGCGCACCGTGCAGTAAGCGCGCATCCCGAATCGCAAAGCTGAAACTTTTATCGATAGAAAGGACGACAAATTATGCGTAAGCAACTGATGATCCCCGCTCTTCTGGCCGCAAGCGTTGCCTTGGCTGCCTGCTCCACCCCGCCTAACCCGAACCTGGAACAGGCGCGCACCAACTACGCCGGCCTGCAGGCCAACCCACAGGCGAGCAAAGTCGCTGCCCTGGAAACCAAGGACGCCAGCGATTACCTGGACAAGGCCGACAAGGCTTATCTGGACAAGCAAGACGCAGCCAAGGTTGACCAACTGGCCTACCTGACCAACCAGCGCGTGGAAGTGGCCAAGCAGACCATCGCCCTGCGCACCGCTGAAAACAACCTGAAAAACGCTGCCGCGCAACGTGCCCAGGCGCGTCTGGACGCTCGTGATCAGCAGATCAAACAACTGCAGCAGAGCCTGAATGCCAAGCAGACCGATCGCGGTACCCTGGTGACCTTCGGTGACGTGCTGTTCGCCACCAACAAGGCTGACCTGAAATCCAGCGGTCTGGTGAACATCAACAAACTGGCGCAATTCCTTCAGGAAAACCCTGATCGTAAAGTGATCGTCGAGGGTTACACCGATAGCACCGGTGCTGCTTCGTACAACCAGTCGCTGTCCGAGCGTCGCGCGACTTCGGTACAAGTCGCTCTGATCAAGATGGGCGTAGATCCTTCGCGCATCGTGGTTCAGGGTTATGGCAAGGAATACCCGGTTGCCGATAACAGCAGCGTCTCGGGTCGTGCAATGAACCGTCGTGTGGAAGTGACCATTTCCAACGACAACCAGCCAGTGATGCCACGTTCGGCGGTCAGCTCGAACTAAGCAACACGCGCTAACGCAAAAGCCCCGCCTGAGTGATCAGGCGGGGCTTTTTAAGATCAAAAGATCGCAGCCTTCGGCAGCTCCTACATTGGAATGCATTCTCCTGCAGGAGCTGCCGCAGGCTGCGATCTTTTGCTTTTAAGGTTCAAGTTTCTGCGGCGTTTCCTGGCCCATGCAGCGCACGGCTTTTTTCTGCGCATTGATCAGCACCCCGGTCAGGCCTTTCTGCTCGGTGTCGAACAATACCAGCACGCCATCGATGCACTGCGCCACTTGCGGCGCCGGGTCCAGCGAGACTTTGTAGTCTTCGCCCGGCACAGTTTTGAGCATGGTGAATTCGTTGAGCAGTAGCGCATCCTCGGGTTTGGCGAAGTGCAGGTAACCGTAGTACCACAGGGCGCCGACGGTGCCGAGGATGCTGCAGATACCGGTGATGATCAGCGGGATGGCGTTACGTTCTTCAGTCATTGCGGACTCTCATCTTCAGAATTCGGGGGTTGCGGGTAGTTCGGGATCTCGCCGAGGCGGCGCAGGCCGTTGAAATGTTCGGGATCTTCCAGATAGCGCAGCATCACCTGGCGCCAGACCGGGTCACCGAAGGTCTGCACGTGGCCGCCACGGGTCAGTTGCAGCACGCGCGGTGGCGGCGCAGCCTGATACAGGCGGATGGCGTTGGCCATTGGTACCAGCGGGTCGTCGATGCTGTGAAAGATCAGCTTCGGCACGCCCGTGAGCTGCGGCATCGAGTTGATCGCGCTGTCGCCGTCCGGCACCAGCCACGACAGCGGCACCTGAAACGGCCAGGTCAGCCATGAAGTGCTGAGGGCGTACTGGCCGACGCTGCGATAACTGGCGGGCACACCGTCGAGCACGAAGGCCTTGAGTTGCTTCTGCCGCTCCGGGTGCTGCACCAGCCAATGCACGGCCATCGAGCCGCCGAGGCTCTGGCCGAGGAGGATCAGCGGTTTGCCTTTGACTTCTGGCGCCTTGTCGAGCCAGGCGAACGCAGCGTCGATGTCCTGATAGATCGCCGGCAGGCTCGGCTTGCCCTCGGACAAGCCATACCCGCGATAGTCCACCAGCAGCACCTGATAGCCGTTTTTCGGCAACCACCAACTGCCGCCGAGGTGCATCGGCAGGTTGCCGCCGTTGCCGTGCAGGTGCAGGACTGTGCCTTTGACTTCGACGCCAGGTTTGGCCGGTAGCCACCAGGCGTTCAGCTTCAAGCCATCCGCCGTGACCAATGTGACGGTGCGGTATTCGAGCTTGGCTTTTTCCGGGGTGAAGATCTGGCCCGGTTCGGGGTAGAACAACAACGAACTGCAACCACTGAGGGTCAGGAGCAGGCAAAGGATGCCGAGGATTCTCATCCGGTGAAACCTCGCAAAAATTGAGAGCTAAACACAAATCAAAAATTGTGGGAGCGGGCTTGCTCGCGAAAGCGGTGTGTCAGCCAACAATCATGTTGAATGTTAAATCGCATTCGCGAGCAGGCTCGCTCCCACAGGAAATATTGGTTGTTCAGAGGATATTGGAGTAATCCGCCTCGATCCGGTCCAGGCTCAAGTGATTAAGGAAGTTGGAGAAGCACATCCACGCCGACAGCGCGTTCATGTCGCGGAACTGTTCTGGCAGATATTTCGGCGGCACCACCAGACCTTCATCGACCAACTGCCGCAGGGTACGCATGTCTTCCAGCGTGGTCTTGCCACAGAACAGCAGCGGCACCTGTTCGAGCTTGCCTTTACGCACGGCCAACTGAATGTAGTTGTAAACCATGATAAAGCCCTTGAGATAGGACAAGTCTTTGGTGAATGGCAGACCGGTCGGGGTCGAACCACGGAACACCCGGCTGGCGTTACCGTAGCTTTCGGCCATTTCAAAGCCCTGCTCGCGGAAGAACTCGAACACCTGCAAAAAGTCCGCGCCCTCCTCGACCATGTGAATGGCGCGGGTGCGGTTGGTCAGTTTGCGCAGGCGACTCGGGTAGGAAGCGAAGGTGATGATTTCCATCAGGATCGCCAGGCCTTCCTGGGTCACCGTCGACGACGGCGGGCCTTTGGACAGAAAGGTGCAGATCGGCTGGTTCAAGCCATTGAGCGTGGTGCCGACATGCACCAGGCCTTCGTGGACTTCCAGTGCACGCACGTCGCGGTCGTTGAACAGCGCGTCGGTGCGGATCTTGATGTAGTCGGCGCCTGCCGCCGCGTCGGCGACGATGCCGTCGGACTCGAACACGCGGATGGTTTCCTCGGCCTCGCCGAACACCTTGTTCAAGCGGGTTTGCAGCAGGTGCACGGCATCCTTGGCGGTGAGGATCTTCGGCTCGTCCTTCAGGTCGCCACGGCCATCGATGTTGTTCAGGTAGTCGGACATCATCAGGCCGAGGTCGGCCAGGGTCGGGTCGCCGGCGTGGAACGCATCGGAGGCGGCGCCGTAGAGTTCCTGGGAGATCAGGCCGAAATCCTCGGTGCCGCGCGCTTCGAGCATGCGCACCACCATGCGGTATTCCTTGCACATGCGCCGCATGATCTGCCCGACCGGATTGAACTGGCCGAGCTGGCGGGTGATGTCGCGCTCGATGTTCTGGAATTCCAGTTTGACCTTGCTCGAATCGAAGGACAGCGGCCGATTGAGGTAGTAGTCGCGATCCACCGCCGGCATTTCCTTGCCCTTGGCCTTGAGGAACCCCTTGCGGATGTTCTCGTCCCACTTCACCGCATCGAGCACGCGGATCGGCGTCTGCGCCAGCACAATGCGATCGGACAGCGTGCGTATCGTCTGCTGGTAATCGTCCACCCGAAACTCCTGTAGAAAACTGAATTATTTGGCGCGGGCCTGGCGCTGATAGCGCGCGGCCTCGACGAAGACATCGGAATTGGCCGGATCGTCGAGGTAAGCAAAGACCTTGTCGAGGCTACTGTCGACCTGCACGCCGTCGCCGTCGTCCTCAGTCTGGAAAGCCTTGCCGTCGAGGGCTTGCTGTTTGATCGCCTGATTGATCTGTTCGAGGTCGAGGTTGTACACCACCAGCTCGTGTTTGTCGGTGAGTTCGAAACCGGCGATGGTGTATTGACCCCCGTAACGCGCCGGCACTTTCGCCGACAGGTACCAGCGACTGCCATGGCGCGACACGGTGATCGGGTACGCCTCGCGCTCGTGAGGCCGGGCCTTGAACCAGGTGACGGCCTGATAGCGATCGTTGCCGACGCGGGTCAGCTCAAGGTTCATCGGCTCGCCCCAGGCATTGGTGCTCGACCACCTGCCCAGCAGGCCCTTGGGCGCCGGGTCACTGGCAGGCAGCGGATCCTTGAAGGTCACCAGACAGCCACTGAGCAGCAGGAACGACAAGGCGATCAGCACGCCACGCCAGGCTTTCATTCAATACTCCCTATGAACCCACCACACCTCCCCTGTAGGAGCTGCCGCAGGCTGCGATCTTTTGATCTTGATCTTGAAAATCAAAAGATCGCAGCCTGCGGCAGCTCCTACATTGGATCAGCGTCAGACGCACAACATTGCGTTACACCGAGGCGAGGACCAGATGCATATACCGCGTCAGAATCCCGAGCATGTCCTGTTCGGCCAAAGGCTCGGCGTCGTTGAGCAGGCCCTGATATTCCATCCGTCCGATAATCGCCGTCAACACCTTGGCATCCTGCTGCGGTTCACGCGAGCCCAGCACCTGGAACAACTGGCAGGTGCCCTGCAGCAGAATCTGCTGATGCGAGCGCACCAGATCCGCCAGACGCGGGTTGAGCAGCGCTTCCTGGCGGAACGCCTGCTCGGCCATCAGGTGTTCGCGGCGATTGACCAGTTGCCGGTGCACATAGTCAGCCATCAGCCGCGCGATATCGTCCGCCAGTTGCGAGCGCGACTCGGGGCTGCCGTCACCACTGACGACCATCTCGCGCAGCAGGCCTTCGTTGTTGATCCACAGCTTGGCCATGTAGGCCGCGCTGCGTTCGACGTATTGGGCGAAGGTATCGGTGAGCAGGTCATCGATATCCTTGAAGTAATAAGTAGTGGCCGACAGTGGCACACCGGCCTCGGCCGCCACCGCACGGTGGCGCACGGCGCGCACGCCGTCACGCACGACAATGCGCATCGCCGCATCGAGAATGTCCTGTCGACGCTGCTCACTGCCCTGTCGGCTGGCCTTGCGGCCCTGGTACTGAACACTTTCAGCGACCGCAGTGGCGATACCCGCTGCACCTTCTTGAGCGATTGCAACCATCACGACTGGACTTCCTCTGCTATTGCAAAATTAACCAATTGATACATTTGTACCAGACAGGCAATAAAAAGCCGCCTGTTTTAGGCGGCTTTTTAACTGAAACGTTTACGCTTGCGGTCGCATGTGCGGGAACAGGATCACATCGCGGATCGACGGCGAGTTGGTCAGCAACATCACCAGACGGTCGATGCCGATACCTTCACCGGCCGTTGGCGGCATGCCGTACTCCAGCGCACGCACGAAGTCGGCGTCGTAGTGCATGGCTTCGTCGTCGCCGGCGTCCTTGTCGGCCACCTGCGCCATGAAGCGTTCGGCCTGGTCTTCCGCGTCGTTCAACTCGGAGTAGGCGTTGGCGATTTCACGGCCGCCGATGAACAGCTCGAAACGGTCGGTGACGTTCGGGTTCTCGTCGTTACGACGGGCCAGCGGCGACACTTCGAACGGGTACTGAGTGATGAAGTGCGGCTGCTCCAGCTTGTGCTCGACCAGCTCTTCGAAAATCATCACCTGCAGCTTGCCCAGACCTTCGAAGCCCAGCACCTTGGCGCCGGCCTTCTTGGCGATGGCGCGCGCCTTGTCGATGTCGTTCAGGTCATCGGCAGTCAGCTCAGGGTTGTACTTGAGGATCGAGTCGAACACCGACAGACGGGCAAACGGCTCGCCGAAGTGGAACACCTTGTCGCCGTACGGCACGTCGGTGCTGCCCAGCACCAGCTGCGCCAGTTCACGGAACAGTTCTTCGGTCAGGTCCATGTTGTCTTCGTAGTCGGCGTAAGCCTGGTAGAACTCCAGCATGGTGAATTCAGGGTTGTGACGAGTCGAAACGCCTTCGTTACGGAAGTTGCGGTTGATCTCGAACACTTTCTCGAAACCGCCGACCACCAGACGCTTCAGATACAGTTCTGGCGCGATACGCAGGAACATTTCCATGTCCAGCGCATTGTGGTGGGTTTCGAACGGCTTGGCCGCAGCGCCGCCAGGAATGGTCTGCAGCATCGGCGTTTCGACTTCGAGGAAGTCGCGCTTCATCAGGAAGCTGCGGATGTGCGCGATCACTTGCGAACGCACGCGGAACGTCTGGCGCACTTCTTCGTTGACGATCAGGTCAACGTAACGCTGACGGTAGCGCTGTTCGGTGTCGGTCAGGCCGTGGTGCTTGTCCGGCAGCGGGCGCAGCGACTTGGTCAGCAGGCGCACGTTGGTCATTTCGACGTACAGGTCGCCCTTGCCGGAACGCGCCAGGGTGCCTTCGGCGGCAATGATGTCGCCCATGTCCCAGGTCTTGACTGCGGCCAGGGTGTCTTCGGACAGGGTTTTACGGTTGACGTAGACCTGGATGCGACCGGTCATGTCCTGGATCACCATGAACGAGCCACGGTTGAGCATGATGCGACCGGCAACCTTGACCGGGATTGCAGCCTCGGCCAGCTCTTCCTTGGTCTTGTCCGCGTATTTCTTCTGCAGATCTTCGCAGTAGTTTTCGCGGCGGAAGTCGTTCGGGAAGGCGTTGCCCTTGGCGCGCTCGGCAGCCAGCTTTTCCTTGCGCAGGGCGATCAGGGAGTTTTCTTCCTGTTGCAGGGCTTGCGGGTCGAGTTGTTGGTCGCTCATGTCTTCAGATATTCCATCAGGTTCGTTGCCCCCGGGCCTGGCGGCCCGGGAATCGCCAGCTGAGCTGGCTCCTACAGGGATCGCGTTGCATCAGCGACCCTGCGTGCGTCTTTTACAGCCCCGATTTCAGGCTGGCTTCCAGGTATTCGTCGATGTCGCCGTCGAGCACCTTGTCGCAGTCGCTGCGTTCAATGTTGGTGCGCAGGTCCTTGATCCGCGACGCGTCGAGCACGTACGAACGGATCTGGTGACCCCAGCCGATGTCCGACTTGGTGTCTTCCAGCGCCTGGGAAGCGGCGTTGCGCTTCTGCATTTCCTGCTCGTACAACTTGGCCCGCAGCATTTTCATGGCGGTGTCCTTGTTGGCGTGCTGGGAACGTTCGTTCTGGCAGCTGACCACGGTGTTGGTCGGTACGTGGGTGATACGTACGGCCGAGTCGGTGGTGTTTACGTGCTGACCACCGGCACCGGAGGAACGATAGGTGTCGATCCGCAGGTCTGCCGGGTTGATTTCGATTTCGACCTTGTCGTCGATCTCTGGCGAGACGAAAACGGCAGAGAACGAGGTGTGGCGACGGTTGCCGGAGTCGAACGGGCTCTTGCGCACCAGACGGTGCACGCCGATCTCGGTGCGCAGCCAGCCAAAGGCGTATTCGCCCTTGATGTGCACGGTCGCGCCTTTGATACCGGCGACTTCACCGGCCGACAGTTCCATGATGGTCGCGTCGAAACCGCGTTTGTCCGCCCAGCGCAGGTACATGCGCAACAGGATATTGGCCCAGTCCTGAGCCTCGGTACCGCCGGAACCGGCCTGGATGTCCAGGTAGGCGTTGTTCGGGTCCATCTCGTGGCTGAACATGCGGCGGAATTCAAGCTTGGCGAGGTTTTCCTCGAGACGGGCCAGCTCGGCGACGACATCGCCCACTGCGCCTTCGTCGTTTTCTTCGACAGCCATGTCCAGCAGGTCGCGGCAATCGGCCAGACCGCCGTTCAGTTCGTCGAGGGTGTCGACGATCTGCGCCAGCGCCGAACGCTCGCGGCCCAGCTCCTGGGCGTATTCAGGTTTGTTCCAGACACTCGGATCTTCAAGCTCGCGATTGACCTCGGTCAGACGCTCATGCTTTTGATCGTAGTCAAAGATACCCCCGAATAGTTTCGGAGCGCTCGGACAGGTCCTTGATGGTGTTCAGGATCGGGTTGATTTCCATGACAGGCAGCACTCGTTGGCGAACTTTTGAAAGCCGGCGAGTATAACGTAATCACGCTGTCACGGCAGCCCGTCTGGCGGCTGTTAAGGCGATTCACTTGACATGCCGCCGATCCATTGTGGGAGCGAGCCTGCTCGCGAAGACGGTGCATCAGACAACATCAATGTCGCCCGTGCGGCCGCTTTCGCGAGCAGGCTCGCTCCCACAGTGGGCTTGCGTGGGTTATTCGATGCCGACCTGGTTACGGCCGTTATTCTTGGCCAGGTACAACCCGCGATCCGCCGCCGAAATCAGCAGGCGGCAATCGCTGCCCGCCTGCGGCACCATGGTCGCCAGGCCGATGCTGATGGTCAGGCTCGCCCCTTCGCTCGGGGTGTTGTGCGGAATCTTCAGCGCCGCCACGGTCTGGCGCAGTTTCTCCGCCACCAGGCGTGCGCCGCCCGGCGAGGTGTTCGGCAGCACCAGCGCGAACTCTTCACCGCCGTAGCGTGCCGGCAGGTCCGACGGTCGGGCGCTGGCGTCGCGGATCGCCGTGGCGACCTTGCGCAGCGCCTCATCGCCTTCGACGTGGCCAAAACTGTCGTTGTAGGACTTGAAGTAATCGACGTCGATCATCAGCAACGACAACTGGCTCTGGTCGCGCAGCGAGCGGCGCCATTCCAGCTCCAGGTACTCGTCGAAGTGCCGGCGGTTGGACAGTCCGGTCAAGCCATCGGAGTTCATCAGCCGTTGCAGCACCAGGTTGGTGTCGAGCAACTGCTGCTGACTGACGCGCAACGCACGGTACGCCGCATCGCGCTGCAGCAGGGTCATGTAGGAGCGCGAGTGATAGCGGATGCGCGCCACCAGTTCGATGGTGTCCGGCAGCTTGACCAGATAGTCGTTGGCCCCGGCGGAGAACGCCGCGCTCTTGATCAGCGGGTCTTCCTTGGTCGACAGCACGATGATCGGGATGTCCTTGGTCGCCGGATGATTGCGGTATTCGCGCACCAGGCTCAGGCCGTCGAGGCCGGGCATCACCAGGTCCTGCAGAATCACCGTCGGCTTGATCCGTACCGCTTGGGCGATGGCCTGGTGCGGGTCGGAGCAGAAGTGGAAGTCGATGTTCTCTTCATTCGACAGCCCACGGCGCACGGCTTCGCCGATCATCGCCTGATCGTCCACCAACAACACCATGGCGGCGTTTTCGTCGGTTTTAATGTCGTCGATCTGTAAATCATTCATGGGCGGTCACCTGAGTACTGCGGGGGCCAGGATTGCGGAATAGCCTGTTCATTTGGGGAATACCTCCAGCAACCGTGGCGCTATCTTTTCCAGTGGACGGATTTCGACGGCCGCATCGATCGCCGCTGCAGCCTTGGGCATGCCGTACACCGCACTGCTTTGCTGATCCTGCGCGATGGTCAGATAACCCTGCTGGCGCATGAGCTTAAGCCCTTGCGCCCCGTCGCGTCCCATCCCGGTCAATAAAACCCCGATGGCATCGCCGTTCCAATAACTGGCGACACTTTCGAAAAACACGTCGATCGAAGGCCGGTAGATCTCGTTGACCGGCTCGGCGGTGTAGGCCAGCGTGCCGTTTTTCAATAAGCGAATATGGTGGTTGGTGCCGGCCAGCAACACTGCGCCGGCCTGCGGTGGCTCGCCTTCGCGGGCCAGGCGTACATCGAGGCCACTGGCGCTGGCCAGCCATTCGGCCATGCCCGCGGCAAACACCTGATCCACGTGCTGTACCAGCACGATGGCGGCCGAGAAATGCCGTGGCAGGCCCTTGAGCAGGACTTCCAGCGCGGCCGGTCCGCCGGCAGACGAGCCGATCGCCACCAGCCGCTTGCACGACGCCGAACTGCGGTGGGGCGTTGGCACCGGGCGCGAGCGCGGGGTTTTCTCGCCGATCAGCCAGCCGATGTTGAGGATCTTGCGCAGCAACGGCGCCGCCGCTTCCTGCGCGTTCCCCGCGCCAATGGCCGGGGTGTCGACCACGTCCAGCGCGCCGTGACCCATGGCTTCGAAGACCCGGTGCACGTTCTGCTGACGGTCGACCGTGACGATAACGATGGCACACGGGCTCTCGGCCATGATCCGTCGCGTGGCCTCGACGCCATCCATGACCGGCATGATCAGGTCCATCAGGATCAGATCCGGGGTGTTTTCGGCGCACAGACGCACCGCCTCGGCGCCGTTGTTGGCGACCCAGACCACCTGATGCGCCGGCTCGAAGGCCAGCGCACGGCGCAAAGCCTCCACCGCCAGGGGCATGTCGTTGACGATTGCGATTTTCATGCCCGCGCTCCTCCAATGAGCTCAACCACTGCATCAAGCAGGGCGTCGTCATGAAAACTGGCCTTGGCTAAATAATAGTCGGCGCCAGCGTCCAGTCCACGACGCCGGTCCTCTTCACGATCCTTGTACGAAACCACCATTACCGGCAGCGATTGCAGACGGTTGTCGCGGCGCAACAGGGTGACCAGTTCGATGCCGTCCATGCGCGGCATGTCGATGTCGGTGATCAGCAAATCGAAGTCCTCCGAACGCAGCGCGTTCCAGCCGTCCATGCCGTCTACCGCGACCGCCACGTCATAGCCGCGATTGAGCAGCAACTTGCGTTGCAACTCGCGCACGGTCAGCGAGTCATCGACCACCAGAATCCGTTTGCGCACCACTTCGGCGGCCTGATTGCCATGGCGAGCAATACGCTCCAGCCGCCCGGTGTTGAGCAGTTTGTCCACCGAGCGCAGCATGTCCTCGACATCGACGATCAGCACCACCGAACCATCGTCGAGCAAGGCGCCGGCGGAAATGTCCTGAACCTTGCCCAGCCGCTCATCCAGCGGCAGCACCACCAGCGTGCGCTCGCCGACAAACCGCTCGACCGCCACCCCGTAGATGGCGTCACGCTCGCGGATCACCACGACCTTGAGGGTTTCGCCGCTGCTCTGACTGGCCGGACGATTCAGCAACTGACTGGCCGCGACCAATCCAACATGTCGGCCTTCATGCCAGAAATGCTGGCGACCCTCGATCTGCACGATGTCCTGTGACTCCAGATCGCACATGCGTTCGATATGCGCCAGCGGAAACGCGTAGGCTTCCTCGCCGACTTCCACCACCAGACTGCGCACTACTGACAGGGTCAGCGGTACTTCCAGATGAAAGCGGCTGCCCTCGCCTGCCGTCTGCTCCAGCACCACCGCGCCGCGCAACTGGCGGACCATGTGCTGCACCGCGTCGAGGCCGACGCCACGTCCGGAGACTTCGGTGACCGTGTCGCGCAGGCTGAAACCCGGCAGGAACAGGAACGTCAGCAGTTCTTCTTCGCTCAACTGCGCGGCGGTTTCTGCCGGTGACAATTGGCGTTCGACGATGCTGCGGCGGACCTTTTCCAGATCGACGCCATTGCCGTCATCGCTCAACTCCAGCACCAGCAAACCGGCCTGATGCGAGGCACGCAGGCGGATCAGGCCCTCTTCGGACTTACCCTTGAGCAAGCGTTGCTCCGGGGTTTCGATGCCGTGATCGACGGCGTTGCGCAGCAAATGAGTCAGCGGCGCTTCGAGCTTTTCCAGCACGTCGCGATCGACCTGAGTCTTCTCGCCTTCGATCTCCAGCCGCACCTGTTTGCCGAGGCTGCGCCCCAGGTCTCGAACCATGCGCACCTGACCGGTGAGCACGTCGGCGAACGGGCGCATGCGGCAGGCCAGCGCGGTGTCGTAGAGCACTTGGGCGCGCTGGCTGGCTTGCCAGGCGAACTCGTCGAGCTCGGCGTTCTTTTCCGCGAGCAATTGCTGGGATTCGGCCAGCAGGCGCCGCGCGTCTTCAAGGGCTTCCTGGGCTTCGAGGCTCAGCGCATGTTCCTTGAGGTGCACATTGAGGCTTTCCAGCGCCCGCAAACCATTGTTCTGCATGCGTTTGAGACGCTGCATGGTCGCCAGATGCGGTTTGAGGCGCTGGGTTTCGACCAGCGATTTACTCGACAAGTCGAGCAGGCTGTTCAGGCGTTCGGCGGTGACCCGCAACACGCGCTCGCCACCCTCGGTGGTGCGCTTGTTCTTGCGCGGTGCCGGGTCGGAGGTTTCCAGCGGTGTCTCGATCACTGGCGCCGGGGTTTCAATCGGTGCCGGTGCAGACGTCGGCGCCTGCATCTGCAATTCGGCCATCGGCGGTGGCGCGACTGCGGGCGCTGCCGAAGGGTCGAGCAGGCGCCCCATCAACGCCACATACGCTTCGATGTCCGGCGCTTGCGGAGCATTGGCCGGCGTGGCGATGCGCATCAACAGATCAGTGCCTTGCAACAGCGCATCGATGTGCTCGGGACGCAACAACAGCCGCCCTTCCTGCGCGCTGACCAGGCAATCTTCCATCACGTGGGCGACGCTGACACCGCTGTCGATGCCGACGATCCGCGCCGCGCCCTTGAGCGAGTGCGCCGCACGCATGCACGATTCCAGATAGTCGGCCTGAGTCGGGTTACGCTCCAGCGCCAGCAGCCCGCTGCTGAGCACCTGGGTCTGGGCTTCGGCTTCAAGGCTGAACAGCTCCAGCAGCGAGGCGTCACGCATTTGCTCGGGGGTCATGTAAGGCTCCGGGTCACGGCGGACAGCAGCTGTTCTTCATCCAGCCAACGCAGGCTGCGCCCCCGAAATTGCAACACACCACGGGTGTATTTGGCGCTGGCCGTGCTGTTGTGTTCACCGCCGGCACGCGACGCGGCGTCGAGAATTTTTTCATCGATGGCGTGGATGCCGTCGACTTCGTCCACCGGCACCACCACCGGTCCGCCGTGGGCGGCGATGATCAGCATGCGCGGCATGATCCGCGCGCCAGTGGCCGGTGCGGCGTTGCCGTCCAGGTCGAGCAACTCGACCAGCGACAGGCACGCGACCAACGCCCCGCGCACGTTCGCCACGCCGAGCAAGGCCCGTGAACGCTGGTGCGGCAGCGAGTGGATCGCCTGCAGCGGCGCCACTTCCACCAGACTGCGAGTCGCCAGTCCCAGCCATTCTTCGCCGAGGCGGAACATCAGTAGCGAACGGGTTTTCACATCGGTTTCGACCGCCACGGCGACCGGATCGCGTTCGTCCTGCTGCAATGCATAACGGTCGAGCAGGCGCGTGGCGGCGGCGGAATACACCGCACAGTTGCGGCAATGAATATGCTCGGCCAGCAACGGGCACGACTTGTCGCCATGAATACCGATACGGTTCCAGCAATCATCGATGGCCCGGGCGTCTTCGTGGGTGACGTTCAAGGTGTCGGACGGGATCATCGTTTACGCTCACTGTCGGCGGTGCGGCCGCTGCGGGCGGCGCGTTCCTGCAATCGTCTGGCACCGGCGCTGTCACCCTGGGCCTGCAGCAAGGCCGCCAGGTGCATCAACGCTTCGGGGTGTTGCGGTTCAAGGTACAGGGCCTTGCGGTAATGACTCTGGGCTTCGAGGGCGGCGCCGGCCACGTCGCTGAGCAGACCGAGCCAGTAGAACACCTGCGCCACTGGTTCGTGACTGCGCAGGTACTGCTCGCACGCTGCGCGGGCCTCGGCGCTTTTGCCTTCGTTGGCCAGCGCGGCGATGTTGGCGAGCAAGGTCGCCGCGTCCGGGTTGGCGCTTTTGCTGCTGACGGGCAATGGTGCAACGCTGGCAAACGGACGTGGACGCACCGGCGGCGATACTGGCGGCGGACTGCGCAGCGGTTGGCGCACCGGCAAAGGGGTCGGGGTCGGCAATGCCACAGGTTCGGGCATGGGTTCAGCGTGTCGACTGAAGGCAAACGACTGCGGGATGCCGATGGAGCGCATGCCCAGGCGCCCGAGCAGACTGCCCTCGGCCGGGCCGATGAACAACACGCCATCAACGTGCGTCAGACGCTTGAGCACTTCGAAGACTTGCTTCTGGGTCGGCTGGTCGAAATAGATCAGCAGGTTGCGGCAGAATACGAAATCGAACGGCGGCTCACCCGCCAGCAGCGTCGGATCCAGCACATTGCCGGCCTGCAGGCGCACCTGCTCACGCACCGCTTCGCTGACCCGATGGCCGTCCTGCTCGGCCGTGAAATGACGTTCGCGAAAATCCAGATCCTGCCCCCGAAACGAGTTCTTGCCGTACAGCCCCCGTCGCGCCTTGTCCACCGACAGCGGGCTGACGTCCATGCCGTCGACCTTGAACTGATGCGGCTTGAGCCCGGCATCGAGCAAGGCCATGGCAATCGAATAGGGTTCTTCGCCGGTCGAGCACGGCAGGCTGAGAACGCGCAGCGCGCGCATGTTTTTCAATTCGTCCAGACGCTTGCGCGCCAGTTTGCCGAGGGTGGCGAAGGATTCCGGATAACGGAAAAACCACGTTTCGGGAACGATCACCGCTTCGATCAACGCCTGCTGTTCGTCCCGCGAACCTTGCAGCAGTTGCCAGTATTCATCGCTGTGCGCCGCTTGCGAGAGCGTGGTGCGTTGGCGCACCGCGCGCTCGATGATCGCCGGCCCCACCGAAGTGACATCCAGGCCAATGCGTTCCTTGAGGAAATCGAAAAAACGCTGGTCGCTGCTCATGACTGCGCCTCAAGTGGCGCCGGGAACAGCAGGCTGCGCACCGCGTCATCCAGCAAGTCGTTGACCCGCACCCATTGCACCAGCCCCTGAGCATCTTCGCGCACCGGGCCGAGGTACGGCGCCTGACGATTGTCCAGGCCATACGGCTGAAAATCCTCGGGGTTGCAGCGCAGGGTATCGGTCGCCTGCTCAAGGATCAGCCCGAGCCAGTGCGACGGCTGCAGTGCATCCGGACGGTAATGCACCAGCACCAGTCGGGTGCTGGTGCGCGCTTCGGCGGGATGACCGAAAGTCAGCGCGCTGAGGTCGATGGCAGGTACCACCGCACCGCGATAGGCGAACACTCCGGCGACCCAGTTCGGCGCCTGGGCAATCGGCTTCAACGGCAGGCGCGGCAGCACTTCCGCCACTTCGGTGGCGCGCAAGGCGTAACGCTCGCTGCCGATGCGAAACAGCAGGAACAACGCCTGCTTCGCCACGGGCGCAGCGCTGCGTTTGGCGGTGATTTCGCTCATCAGACTTTGAATCGCGAAACGCCGCTGCGCAGCCCGACGGCCACCTGGCTCAGTTCGTCAATGGCGAAACTGGCCTGACGCAGCGACTCGACGGTCTGGCTGCTGGCATCGCCCAACTGCACCAGCGCATGGTTGATCTGTTCGGCACCGGTGGCCTGGGCCTGCATGCCTTCGTTGACCATCAACACCCGCGGCGCCAGCGCCTGCACCTGATGGATGATCTGCGACAGCTGCTCGCCGACCTGCTGCACCTCGGCCATGCCACGGCGCACTTCTTCAGAGAACTTGTCCATGCCCATCACGCCGGCAGACACCGCCGACTGGATCTCGCGAACCATCTGCTCAATGTCGTAAGTGGCGACGGCAGTCTGATCCGCCAGACGCCGCACTTCGGTGGCGACCACGGCAAAACCACGACCGTATTCGCCAGCCTTCTCGGCCTCGATGGCAGCGTTGAGCGACAGCAGGTTGGTCTGGTCGGCGACTTTGACGATGGTCACCACCACCTGATTGATGTTGCCGGCCTTCTCGTTGAGGATCGCCAGTTTGGCATTGACCAGATCGGCCGCGCCCATCACCGAGTGCATGGTGTCTTCCATGCGCGCCAGGCCTTGCTGGCCGGAACCGGCGAGCACCGAGGCCTGATCGGCGGCGGTGGAGACTTCGGTCATGGTGCGCACCAGATCCCGCGAGGTAGCGGCGATTTCACGTGAGGTCGCGCCGATTTCGGTGGTGGTGGCCGCGGTTTCGGTGGCGGTGGCCTGTTGCTGCTTGGAGGTGGCGGCAATTTCGGTCACCGAAGTCGTCACCTGCACCGAGGAACGCTGGGCCTGGGACACCAGCGAAGTCAGCTCGGTCATCATGTCGTTGAAGCCGGTTTCCACCGCGCCGAACTCGTCCTTGCGGTCCAGATTGAGACGGCTGCTCAGGTCGCCGGTACGCATGATTTCGAGGATTTTCACGATACGGTTCATCGGCGCCATGATCGCGCGCATCAGCAGCAGACCGCAGGCACCGGCCGCGAGCACGGCCACCAGCAGCGAGACGAACATGCTGACCTTGGCCGCCGCTACCGCCTCGTCGATGTTGGCCATGGCCTGATCAGCGACCCGCTTGTTCTCGCCGATGATGTCGTTGAGTTTCATGCGGCCGGTGTACCAGGCCGGGGTCAGCTTCTCGGTGAACAGCTTGACCGCTTCGGCTTCCAGGTTGCGCTTGTGCAAGTCGAGCACCTGATCCTGGATCTGCATGTAGGTGTCGTGATCCTTCTCGAACGCGGCGAACTCGACCCGGTCTTCGTCGGTGGTGACGGTGTTGCGGTAGTTGGCCATTTGCTCTTGCAGACGGGTTTCGAACGCCTTGTAGTCCGCCGCATCTTCGCTGCTGATCCCCTGCCCTTCCTTGAGGCCCAGCAGTTCCTGGGTCTGCAGATAGCTGTCAACCCACGCCCCGCGGATCATCGAGCTGTAATACACGCCGGGAACCGCGTCGTCACGCACGCTGCTTTCACTGGCCTCGATCTTCAGCAAGCGTGAATACGAGACAACGACCATCAGCAACATGATCGCGATAATCACCGCAAAGCTCGCCAAAATGCGTTGGCGCAACGTCCAGTTCTTCACAGTGATTCCTCGTGCCTAAGTCGAAATGCGGGGAGTATAGCCGAGGGCGGTGTTTCATTTATAAGACGCTTTTTAACCCTCGAGCCGGCCCGACGTGGTTCGCGGGAAGGCTCTGGAGTGGGACTGTCCGACAATCCGGGGCTGGCGTGCCAGTGATGGAATGGCAAAAAGGGGCGCTGGATCGGCCATTGCTGTCGTTGTGAGGCTGGAAACGCAATCGCGAGCAGGTTCGCGCCTACAAATTTCTGCGCTTGGCCGAAAACCTTGTAGGAGCTGCGGCACGCTGCGATCTTTTGATTTTTAAAGCCAACATCAAAAGATCGCAGCGTGCCGCAGCTCCTACATGAATACCGTGTTCAGGCAGTTCTATTACGATGCCAGGCGCACCTGTTTCTCCAGTTCTACCTTCAAACCCGGCTCAAGCTTCAGTTGCTTGGCCAACTCCTCCAGATACGCCTTTTCCATAAAGCTCTCCTCATCCACCAGCATCACGCTGGCGATGTACATTTCCGCCGCCATTTCCGGGGTGCTGGCGGCGCGGGCGACGTCGGCCGGGTCGAGAGGTTTGTTGAGTTCGGCGTGCAGCCAGTGCTGCAGTTCCTGATCGTTGTCGAGTTTGATGAACTCGCCTTCGATCAACTGACGTTCACGGTCGTCGATATGGCCGTCGGCCTTGGCGGCGGCGACCAGGGCTTTGAGGATGGCCTGGCTGTGTTGTTCGGCTTGCGCGGGCGGCAGTCGATCCAGCGTCTGCGGTTCGGTTTGCGGGGCCGTGCCCTTTTGCGCGTTCCAGTTGCCGTAAGCCTTGTAGGCCAGCACACCCAGTGCTGCGAGACCGCCGTAAACCGCAACTTTACCGCCAACCTTGCGCGCCTTTTTGCTGCCCAGCAGCAGGCCCATGGCACCAGCCGCCAGCGCACCACCGCCCGCTCCCGAGAGCAGGCCACCCAGCGCGCCGGAGCCTGAAGACCCACCAAGCAAACCGCCCAGCCCGCCAGCCGCCGCTTTGTTCTGCGCGCCACCGGCCTTGTTCTGCAACAGATCCTGGCCGGATTTGAGTAGTTGATCGAGCAATCCACGGGTGTTCATGTTCCGCCTCCAAAACAGGGGTTATCCGGATCTATCAGGCCCTAAGCCTAGTTCGAAAGTGCCCCGGCCCTGCCTGCGAGTGTGCTTCCAGATGTTGCTCCGCCGGCAACGGCCCTTCGTGAAAATAGATATACACTCAGGCCAATCTATAAAAACCGCCCACCGGGTACCCTCCTCATGATGACCCTGCGTCAGATCCGTCACTTCATCGCGGTGGCCGAGACCGGCTCGATTTCCGCCGCTGCGCAAACCGCGTTTATTTCCCAATCGACCCTGACCCTCGCCATTCAGCAACTGGAAGAGGAAATCGGCGTCAGCCTGTTCACCCGCCACGCCAAGGGCATGACGCTGACGCATCAGGGTCATCAATTCCTGCGCCAGGCGCATCTGATTCTGGCCACCGTGGACAATGCCAAGCGCAGTCTGCGACAGAGTACCGATCAGGTCGCCGGCCAGTTGATCGTCGGCGTGACCAGCCTGGTCGCCGGTTATTACCTCGCCGATCTGCTCACCCGGTTCCAGCGCGCCTATCCCAACGTCGAGATTCGGGTGATGGAGGACGAGCGGCCGTACATCGAGCATTTGCTGGTCAGCGGCGAAATCGATGTTGGCGTGCTGATCCTTTCCAACCTCGAAGACCGCCACGCCCTGCAGACCGAAGTGCTGACTCACTCGCCGCATCGTCTGTGGCTGCCGGCCCAGCATCCGCTGCTGGAACACGACAGCATCAACCTCGCCGACGTCGCTCGCGAGCCGCTGATTCAACTGAACGTCGACGAGATGGATCGCAATGCCCAGCGGTTGTGGCGCGGCGCCGGGCTGCAACCGAAGATCACTCTCAGAACCGCATCCACCGAGGCGGTGCGAAGCCTGGTGGCGGCAGGTCTGGGTGTATCAATCCAGCCGGACATGACTTACCGCCCATGGTCATTGGAGGGCGACATCATTGAAGCGCGGCCGATTGCCGACCTTAACCAGACCCTCGACGTCGGC
The DNA here is from genome assembly GCF_024748795.1 of Pseudomonas sp. B21-051. Classification (NCBI taxonomy): domain Bacteria; kingdom Pseudomonadati; phylum Pseudomonadota; class Gammaproteobacteria; order Pseudomonadales; family Pseudomonadaceae; genus Pseudomonas; species Pseudomonas sp. B21-051. Next base: position 1,204,267 of record NZ_CP087166.1, on the reverse strand, counting down.
CTGGCCTGGCGCCGCGGGACAGCGCGCCCTGCCCTGGTTGATCCATTTCTGACCGTAGCCCGCGAGCAGCCGCACGGCGGACGCAAGCCATCTATTTAATCGAATGCCACCTTCAGTATTTAGAATTTGTCGACCTCGGAGCCGCGCACTAGTCTTGCTGCATCTATAAGACGGTCGGCTCCCGGGCATGGGAGCCACAATGACCACACAAGAAAAGAGATCGCGGAAAATGGCTGGCGTGCAGACCCCGATGTGTACCGCGTTGCTGATCGACGGCGAACTCGTTGCCGGGCAGGGTTTTGTCGAACCGATCCTCAACCCGGCCACCGGTGAAATTCTCACCCACATCGCCGAGGCCAGTACCGAGCAGGTCGAAACGGCGATCCTCGCCGCCCACCGCGCCTTTGCCGAATGGTCGCGCACCACGCCGCAACAACGTTCCAGTCTGCTGCTGGACATCGCCAACGCCGTCGAAAAACACGCCGATTACCTCGCTCGCCTCGAAGCGCTGAACTGCGGCAAGCCGCTGCACCTCGCACGGCAGGACGATCTGACCGCCACCGTTGACGTGTTCCGTTTCTTTGCCGGCGCCGTGCGCTGCCAGACCGGCCAGCTCAGCGGCGAATACCTGCCGGGCTACACCAGCATGGTGCGCCGCGATCCGATTGGCGTGGTGGCGTCGATTGCGCCATGGAACTACCCGATCATGATGGCCGCATGGAAAATCGCCCCGGCCCTCGCCGCCGGCAATACGCTGGTATTCAAGCCGTCGGAACACACGCCGCTGTCGATCCTCGCACTGGCGCCAGCACTCGCCGAGATCCTGCCGCGCGGGGTCATCAACATCATCTGCGGTGGCGGTGAAGGCGTCGGCAGTCATCTGGTCGGCCACGCCAAGGTGCGCATGGTGTCGCTGACCGGCGATATCGTCACCGGGCAGAAGATTCTCCAGGCTGCAGCGAAAACCCTGAAACGCACACACCTGGAACTCGGCGGCAAAGCCCCAGTGATTGTCTGCAACGACGCGGATATTCAAGCGGTGGTCGACGGCGTGCGCACCTACGGTTACTACAACGCCGGGCAGGACTGCACCGCCGCGTGCCGGATCTACGCGCAAGCCGGCATTCACGACAAATTGGTCGCCGAGCTCGGCGCAGCGGTCAGCAGCCTGCGCTTCGCCGGCAAGCGCGATGCCGACAACGAGATCGGCCCGCTGATCAGCACCCGCCAGCGCGACCGCGTTGCCAGTTTCGTCGAGCGCGCCCTCGGCCAGCCGCACATCGAACGCGTGACCGGCGCGGCGGTGCATTCCGGCGCCGGGTTCTTCTACCAGCCGACATTGCTGGCCGGTTGCAAGCAGAGCGATGAAATCGTCCAGCGCGAAGTGTTCGGCCCGGTGGTCACCGTGACCCGTTTCGACGAACTCGCGCAAGCCGTGGACTGGGCCAACGACTCCGAATACGGCCTCGCCTCGTCGGTGTGGACGCAGAATCTGGACAAGGCAATGCAGGTCGCCGCCCGCTTGCAGTACGGCTGCACGTGGATCAACAGCCATTTCATGCTGGTCAGCGAAATGCCCCACGGCGGGTTGAAACGCTCCGGATACGGCAAAGACTTATCCAGTGATTCGCTGCAGGACTACAGCGTGGTGCGGCACATCATGGCCCGCCACGGCCAGCATCTCTGACTACGCTAATAACAAGCCGCAAAACGGCATGGCTTCACCGCGTTCACAACTGCCCCGACCATAATTTAAAGAAGAGGGTTCAACCATGTTCGTGCACAAGACCGCACTGCTCAGTGCAATCACTACAGCCTTGCTGGCCAGCGCCAGCCTGCAAGCTGCCGAGCCGCTGAAGGCTGTCGGCGCCGGCGAGGGTCAGCTGGATATCGTGGCCTGGCCGGGCTACATCGAACGTGGCGAGAGCGACAAGGCCTACGACTGGGTGAGCGGTTTCGAGAAGGAAACCGGCTGCAAGGTCAACGTCAAGACCGCCGCTACCTCCGACGAAATGGTCAGCCTGATGGCCAAGGGTGGTTACGATCTGGTCACCGCTTCGGGCGATGCTTCGCTGCGGTTGATCGTCGGCAAGCGCGTACAACCGATCAACACCGCGTTGATCCCGAACTGGAACACCCTCGACCCACGGCTGAAAGATGCGCCGTGGTACGTGGTCAACAAGCAGACCTACGGCACCCCGTACCAGTGGGGCCCGAACGTGCTGATGTACAACACCAACGTGTTCAAGACGCCGCCGACCAGCTGGAACGTATTGTTCGACGCGCAGAATTTCCCCGACGGCAAACCGAACAAGGGTCGCGTGCAGGCCTATGACGGCCCGATCTACATCGCCGACGCGGCGCTATATCTGAAGACCGCCAAACCTGAGCTCGGGATCAAGGATCCGTATCAACTCACCGAAGCGCAGTACAAGGCCGTGCTCGATCTGCTGCGCGCGCAGCAGCCATTGATTCACCGTTACTGGCACGACACCACGGTACAGATGAGTGACTTCAAGAACGAAGGTGTGGTGGCATCGAGCGCGTGGCCGTATCAGGTCAACGGCCTGATCAACGAGAAGCAGCCGATTGCTTCGACCATCCCGAAAGAAGGCGCCACCGGTTGGGCCGACACCACCATGCTGCACGCCGAGGCCAAGCACCCGAACTGCGCGTACAAGTGGATGGACTGGTCACTGCAGCCGAAAGTCCAGGGTGACGTGGCGGCGTGGTTTGGTTCGCTGCCAGCCGTGCCGGCGGCGTGCAAGGAGAGCGAACTGCTCGGCGCCGAGGGTTGCAAGACCAATGGTTTCGATCAATTCGACAAGATCGCCTTTTGGAAAACCCCGCAGGCTGAGGGCGGCAAGTTCGTACCTTACAGCCGCTGGACCCAGGACTACATCGCGATCATGGGCGGCAGGTAAGCCCTTTCAAGATCAAAAGATCGCAGCCTGCGGCAGCTCCTACATCAATGGACACAGCTCTCCTGTAGGAGCTGCCGCAGGCTGCGATCTTTTCGACGCAACACCCGATCATTCTTTGAAAGCCCGCTTTACCGGAGAACCGCACCATGACGCTTGCAGTCCAGTTCACCAACGTTTCCCGGCAGTTCGGCGAAGTGAAGGCCGTTGACCGGGTTTCCATCGATATCCAGGACGGCGAGTTCTTTTCCATGCTTGGCCCTTCCGGCTCGGGCAAAACCACCTGCCTGCGCCTGATCGCCGGTTTCGAACAACCGAGCGCCGGCTCGATCCGCATTCACGGCGCGGAAGCCGCCGGTCTGCCGCCGTATCAACGTGATGTAAACACCGTATTCCAGGATTACGCACTGTTCCCGCACATGAACGTGCTGGACAACGTCGCCTATGGCTTGAAGGTCAAGGGCGTGAGCAAACCCGAACGCCACAAGCGCGCCGAAGAGGCGTTGGCCATGGTCGCCCTCGGTGGCTACGGCGCACGCAAACCGGTGCAGTTGTCCGGCGGTCAGCGCCAGCGCGTCGCCCTCGCCCGTGCTCTGGTCAATCGCCCACGGGTGCTGTTGCTTGATGAGCCATTGGGCGCGCTCGACCTGAAGTTGCGCGAGCAGATGCAGAGTGAACTGAAGAAGCTGCAACGCCAGCTCGGCATCACCTTCATCTTTGTCACCCACGATCAGACCGAAGCATTGTCGATGTCCGACCGCGTGGCAGTGTTCAACAAGGGCCGCATCGAACAGGTCGACACCCCGCGCAATCTGTACATGAAACCGACCACCACGTTCGTCGCCGAATTCGTCGGTACTTCGAACGTGATTCGCGGCGATCTGGCCCGCCAGCTCAGCGGCCATCCACAACCGTTTTCGATCCGCCCGGAGCACGTGCGTTTCGCCGAAGGGCCTCTCGCCAGCCATGAAATCGAAGTCAGTGGTCTGCTCCACGACATCCAGTATCAGGGCAGCGCCACGCGCTATGAACTGACGCTGGAAAACGGCCAGACCCTGAGCATCAGCCACGCCAACAATCAGTGGATCGACAGCAGCGCGCAGCACCAGACCGGACAGCGCCTGAGCGCACGCTGGGCGCGGGAAGCGATGATCCCGCTGCACGACACCGTAGCGAGCGGGGTGTGAAATGAGCACGCTCGCGATGACTCAAGCACCGCCGTTGCGCCGGTTTTCCAACCTGCTCTACCGCAAGCCGAATCTGTACCTGTCGCTGCTGCTGGTGCCGCCGCTGCTGTGGTTTGGCGCGATTTATCTCGGCTCGTTGCTGGTGCTGTTGTGGCAGGGTTTCTACACCTTCGACGACTTCACCATGGCGGTCACCCCTGACCTGACCCTGGCGAATTTTGCCTCGCTGTTCCAGCCGTCGAACTTCGACATCATCCTGCGCACGCTGAGCATGGCTATCGTCGTATCGATCGCCAGCGCCATTGTCGCGTTCCCGATTGCCTACTACATGGCGCGCTATACCACCGGCAAGACCAAGGCGTTTTTCTACATCGCGGTGATGATGCCGATGTGGGCCAGTTACATCGTCAAGGCCTACGCCTGGACACTGCTGCTGGCCAAGGGCGGCGTCGCACAATGGTTCGTCCAGCATCTGGGGCTGGAGTCGGTGTTGCAGTTCATTTTGGGGATTCCCGGGGTGGGCGGCAGCACCTTGTCGACCTCGCACCTGGGGCGGTTCATGGTGTTCGTCTACATCTGGCTGCCGTTCATGATCCTGCCGATTCAGGCGTCGCTCGAGCGTCTGCCGCCGTCGCTGTTGCAGGCATCCGCCGACCTTGGTGCCAAGCCGCGCCAGACCTTCATGCAGGTGATTCTGCCGCTGTCGATTCCGGGCATCGCGGCAGGTTCGATCTTCACTTTTTCCCTGACCCTGGGCGACTTCATCGTGCCGCAACTGGTGGGCCCGCCGGGCTACTTCGTCGGCAGCATGGTGTACGCGCAGCAAGGTGCGATCGGCAACATGCCGATGGCGGCGGCGTTCACGCTGGTGCCGATTGTGTTGATCGCGGTTTACCTGTCCATCGTCAAACGTCTGGGGGCCTTCGATGCACTCTGAGCGCGCTTCACTGGGCCTGCGTATCGCCGCCTGGGGCGGGTTGGTGTTTCTGCACTTCCCGATCCTGATCATCTTCCTTTACGCCTTCAACACCGAGGAAGCCGCGTTCAGCTTTCCGCCGAAGGGTTTCACCCTGCACTGGTTCAGCGTGGCGTTTTCGCGGCCGGATGTGCTGGAGGCGATCAAGCTCTCGCTGCAGATTGCCGCCATCGCCACGTTGATCGCGATGGTGCTCGGCACACTGGCTTCAGCCGCGTTGTACCGCCGCGATTTCTTCGGCAAGCAGGGCATTTCGCTGATGCTGATTTTGCCGATCGCCCTGCCGGGGATCATCACCGGGATCGCGCTGCTGGCGACGTTCAAGACGCTGGGGATCGAGCCGGGGATGTTCACCATCATCGTCGGCCACGCGACCTTCTGCGTGGTGATCGTCTACAACAACGTCATCGCCCGCCTGCGCCGTACTTCGCACAGTCTGATCGAGGCCTCGATGGACCTCGGTGCCGATGGCTGGCAAACCTTCCGCTACATCATCCTGCCGAACCTCGGCTCGGCCTTGCTGGCTGGCGGCATGTTGGCGTTTGCGCTGTCGTTCGACGAAATCATCGTCACCACGTTTACCGCCGGGCATGAGCGCACGTTGCCGTTGTGGCTGCTCAATCAACTGAGCCGGCCACGGGATGTGCCGGTGACCAATGTCGTCGCCATGCTGGTGATGATGGTGACCATGTTGCCGATTCTTGGCGCGTACTACCTGACTCGGGGTGGCGAGAGTGTCGCCGGCAGTGGCGGGAAATAACCGAATAACCACTGAACAAACCGAATCCCTGTAGGAGCTGCCGCAGGCTGCGATCTTTTGATGTTGCTTTGGAGATCAGGATCAAAAGATCGCAGCCTGCGGCAGTTCCTACACGGGATCCGGTTTCGACAGAACAATAAAAGTGTTAGCGAGGACAATGAAATGCAAACCAGACTCTTGATCAACGGCCACCTGGTCAACGGCGAAGGCCCGGCCCAACCGGTGCTCAACCCGGCACTCGGCAGCGTACTGGTGGAAATCAATGAAGCCAGCGAGGCCCAAGTCGACGCCGCCGTGCGCGCCGCCGACAACGCGTTCGCCGAGTGGTCGCAAACCACGCCGAAAGACCGTTCGCTGCTGCTGCTCAAACTCGCCGACGCCATCGAAGCCCACGGCGAGGAACTGGCGAAACTCGAATCCGACAACTGCGGCAAACCCTACAGCGCCGCACTCAACGACGAGATCCCGGCGATTGCCGACGTGTTCCGTTTCTTTGCCGGCGCCAGCCGTTGCATGAGCAGTTCGGCCGGTGGCGAATACCTGCCCGGCCATACCTCGATGATCCGCCGCGACCCGGTGGGCGTGATCGCGTCCATCGCGCCGTGGAACTACCCGTTGATGATGGTCGCCTGGAAAATCGCCCCGGCCCTCGCTGCCGGTAATACCGTGGTGCTCAAGCCGTCGGAACAAACCCCGCTGACCGCGCTGCGTCTGGCCGAACTGGCGTCGGAAATCTTCCCGGCCGGTGTACTCAATCTGGTGTTCGGTCGCGGTCCTACCGTCGGCAGCCCGTTGGTCACGCATCCGAAAGTGCGCATGGTCTCGCTGACTGGCTCGATCGCCACTGGCTCGAACATCATTTCCAGCACCGCCGACAGCGTCAAACGCATGCACATGGAACTGGGTGGCAAGGCGCCGGTGATCATCTTCGACGACGCCGACATCGATGCCGCCGTCGAAGGCATTCGTACTTTCGGTTTCTACAACGCCGGGCAGGACTGCACCGCCGCGTGCCGGATCTACGCGCAGCAGGGCATTTACGACAAGTTTGTCGAGAAACTCGGCGCGGCGGTGAGCAGCATCAAGTACGGCTTGCAGGATGATCCGTCGACCGAGTTGGGGCCGCTGATCACCGCGCAACATCGCGACCGCGTCGCCGCGTTCGTCGAACGCGCCGTGGCTCAGCCGCACATTCGCTTGATCACCGGCGGCAAGGCTGTGGAAGGCGACGGTTTCTTCTTCGAGCCGACGGTGCTGGCCGACGCGCAACAGGATGACGAGATCGTCCGCCGCGAAGTGTTCGGGCCGGTGGTGTCGGTGACCAAGTTCACCGATGAAGCGCAGGCGCTGGAGTGGGCCAACGACTCCGACTACGGCCTCGCCTCCTCGGTGTGGACGGCGGATGTCGGACGCGCGCATCGCTTGTCCGCACGGTTGCAGTACGGCTGCACCTGGGTCAACACACACTTCATGCTGGTCAGCGAAATGCCGCATGGCGGGCAGAAACTGTCCGGCTACGGCAAGGACATGTCCATGTACGGGCTGGAGGACTACACCACGGTTCGGCATGTGATGTTCAAGCATTAACAGCAAAAAGATCGCAGCCTGCGGCAGCTCCTACAGGATGGACGCCGTACCTCTGTAGGAGCTGCCGCAGGCTGCGATCTTTTTCCGCGACACACGGATGATGTCGGCGATTCACCACCAGGCTTTACCGAAACCAAAACAATAACCACCGACCCGGGCGGCGCCCACAAAGCCCCGCCACGGCTTCGGCCATCCGAAATCTGCCGATTTCCCGGAGCAAACACCCATGAGTGCCTCACCCGAATTCTCGGCCGCCGTTGCCGACAGCGATGCCGAACAACTGCGCAAACTCGGCTACACCTCGAACTTCAACCGCAGCATGAGCCTGTGGGAAAACTTCGCTTTAGGCTTCACCTATCTGTCACCGGTCGTAGGGGTTTATACCCTGTTCGGCCTGTGCCTCGCCGCCGGTGGACCACCGATGTTCTGGGCTTACCTGCTGGTTGGTTGCGGCCAGTTGCTGGTGTGCCTGATCTTCGGCGAAGTGGTCTCGCAGTTCCCGATTTCCGGTGGCGTTTATCCATGGGCGCGGCGTCTGGTCGGCAAGAAATGGGCATGGATGGTCGGCTGGATTTACTCCATCGCCCTGTGCGTGACCATTGCGGCGGTGGCTGTCGGTGCCGGCCCGTATCTGGCGGCGATGCTCGGGTTTGAGCCGAGCAACAACACCAACATCGTCATCGCACTGGTGCTGACCCTGTTCGCCACGCTGGTCAATCTGAGCGGTACCAAAGTGCTGGCGCGCATTGCCATGTTCGGCTTCCTCTGCGAACTGGTCGGCGCGGTGATCGTCGGCGTGTACCTGCTGATCTTCGAGCGTCATCAGCCGCTGAGCGTGCTGTTCAACACCTTCGACATCAGCGTTGATGGCTCGTACCTGCCGGCGTTCCTCACCGCTTCGCTGGCGGGGATGTTCCTCTACTATGGCTTCGAGGCCTGCGGCGACGTCGCCGAAGAAACCCCGAACCCCAGCGCAAAAATCCCGGTGGCCATGCGCATGACCATCTATATCGGCGGCGTCGCGGCGATGTTCGCCTGCCTGGCGCTGATCCTCGCTGTGCCGGACATGCAAGCGGTGATCAACGGCACCGACAAGGATCCGGTCACCACCATCCTCAACAACGCCTTCGGCCCGATCGGCTCGAAAGTAGTGATGGGCGTGGTGATGATTTCCTTCATCTCCTGTGTCATCAGCCTACAGGCCGCAGCGAGTCGTCTGCTGTACTCCTACGCTCGCGACGAAATGGTTATTGGCAGCCGCCTATTGAAAAAGATTTCTCCTACAACCCAGGTGCCGGTTGCCGCGCTGTTCGTGTCCGGCGTCCTGCCCGCCCTGATCATCGCCCTCGGTTTCTTCCTGCAGGACGCCGTGGCCACCATCGTCAGCTTCGCCGCCATCGGCATCTACCTCGCGTTCCAGATGATCGTGCTGGCCGCATTGTATGCACGCAGCAAAGGCTGGAAACCCAGCGGCAAATTCACCCTCGGCGCCTGGGGCTGGCCGGTGAACATCGGCGCGCTGGTGTACGGCATCGGCGCAATCATCAACATGGCCTGGCCACGCACGCCGGATGCGGCGTGGTACGTGAACTATGCGATGGTGCTGAGCACGGTGATCGTGATTGGGCTGGGGTTGATTTACATGTGGATTGGCAAGCCGTATGACCATGGGAAGGCGCCGGCTGGGGATGCTTGGAAGGTGAGTCGCTAAGAAGAATCACCCCGGAATCGAGATTTGATTCCGGGGTCTCCTCGAAGCACTGCCATCAATTCATCAGTACGCCATTTGATATCGGCTTTACCTCTAACAGCTTCGAAGCGATCCAGATCGATCACCTTTCTCTTTTTACCTTTCGCTTCATCTTTGCTCACAGAATTGCTTCTCCCTTTTCCCGATTGCTAACTCATAAAGAAAAATCTTCGGTGCAGGGATGGTTTAGCAGCGGAAGCTGCAAAAACAGGCATTTCCTACAGACACAGCCTTCCTGAAAAAGCCCCATTTCCTACGATGTGCGGCGAAAGGGTAGACTTGTCGCCGCAAGCGCCTGACCGATAGGCTTCATCCCGTCGCTGCTAATTCAACGACCCGGGGTCGAAGCCGGAAAACTGTCAAAACGGTGCTTGCATGCCCTCCATTGAACTGTGGCTTTTTCACAACTTCAGTTCTGCTTTATGGCGGGCCGTGTGGCGCGGGCCTTCCGGCTTTACCGTTTCGACAGGAAGTAACCCGACTTCGAACGCCACTCGGCTCGCCACCCAATTTTTCGAAGAATTGGTGGCGGCTTTCCAACTCGAAACGGAAGTCACTACATGTCGACGCAAATCCAGAATCCACCTTCAACGCACTTGACCCCCACCGTCTTCACCCGCCACAACCGCTTCCTCCACGCCTTCATGCAGGAACACGAAGCCTGGTTTTGTGTTCAGGATCTCGGTCGCCTGATGGGCTATCCGCTAAACGAACGCCTCACCCTGAAACTCGATCCCGATCAGCGCCGCCATGTCCTCCTGCGTCGGGATGGCGAAATTATCGATTGCGCGATGGTCAGCGAATCCGGCCTGTTCGCACTGCTCGTTCATCACTTCGTTCCGGAAAACCGCAACCTGCGCCAATGGCTGAGCCATGAAGTGATTCCGATGTTGCGCGAAACCAGCGCGGTATCTCTGGAGAACTGCCCGAGCCTGAGTTCGGTGAACTGGGCTGGCGTTACTGTGCCGCTGCTGCACTGGCAGCAACAGGCGTGGGTCAAATGGCGTGACGTGCCGGAATTGATGCACGGCCAGCAGCCGTATCCGGTGCTCGGAACCTGTAGCTGAAGCCCATCTAACAAAAAACCTGTGGCGAGGGAGCTTGTCGAATCGTCGCACCGTCCCGCTGGGTCGCGCAGCGGCCCCTCTACAAAAAGCAGGGGACTGCTGCGCAGTCCAGCGGGAGCAAGCTCCCTCGCCACAGTCTTACGCGCCGTTAAAACCGCGAAACACTCCGCATCGCATCCACCAGATACCGCATCGCTATCCGGTCACTCTCCGACAACTCGCGATAACGCTCCACCAGCTTCAGCTCTTCAGAACTCAAACGACGCCTTCTACGGCCGCTGCCGAGGCAGGGGAAGATGCCGAGCATTTCGGCGATACCTTGTATTTTTGCCATGGACGATGTCCTTCAATACTTCAAAGAATTGCTAAACCACCACATCGCCCTGCCCCTTACAGCAGCGCCGTGTGCCCTACCGGTCAACACCGGTCATGCCCATAGAATAGAAATTAAATCGGCGCTGAAAAGCGGTTTTTAGAGTAATTAGTCGAAAAAAGCAGATATGCCGTATAAATCAGAACGCCCTGTCAGATTTTTAACCGACATGTCTTGTTTCATTGACACTCTGTCACTGTGAATCAACGAATTTTGCTCGGCGAGCGAACCGTTTAAGCTAGCCGGCATCTGTTTATAGTCCGTTGCGTTTGGCCGAAGGCTTGTCCGAACCGTAATTTCTGATCCAGCACGTGCCAGGAACGGCGCGGGATTGCTCACGACAGGTTGTATTTATGCACCGCAGGAATTTGCTCAAAGCGTCGATGGCCATTGCGGCTTACACCGGTCTCTCGGCTTCCGGCCTGCTGGCCGCCCGTGCCTGGGCCGCCAATGGTGGCGCTGCCGATGGTGAAGCGCAGGCCTTCGACTTCGAAGCGCTCAAGCGTCAGGCCAAGCAACTGGCCGGCTCGGCCTATCAGGACAGCAAACAGGTGCTGCCGCCGACTCTGGCGACCATGACCCCGCAGAACTTCAACGCGATCCGCTACGACGGCGATCATTCGCTGTGGAAGGAAAACAAGGGTCAGCTGGACGTGCAGTTCTTCCACGTCGGCATGGGTTTCCGTCAGCCGGTGCGCATGTACAGCGTCGATCCCAAGACCCGTACCGCCCGCGAAGTGCATTTTCGCCCGACGCTGTTCAACTATGAAAACACCTCAGTCGACACCCAGCAGCTCAAGGGCGATCTGGGTTTCGCCGGCTTCAAGCTGTTCAAGGCGCCGGAGCTGGATCGCCATGACGTGGTGTCGTTTCTCGGCGCCAGTTATTTCCGCGCAGTGGATGCCACTGGCCAATATGGCCTCTCCGCTCGCGGTCTGGCCGTCGACACTTACGCGAAGAAGCGCGAAGAATTTCCCGACTTCACCAAATTCTGGTTCGAGACCCCGGAGCAGAACGCCACGCGTTTTGTGGTCTATGCGCTGCTCGACTCGCCGAGCGCCACCGGTGCCTACCGCTTCGACATCGATTGCCAGGCCGAGCGCGTGGTGATGGAGATCGACGCCCACATCAACGCGCGAACCGCCATCGAACAACTGGGCATCGCGCCGATGACCAGCATGTTCAGCTGCGGCACCCACGAACGCCGCATGTGCGACACCATTCACCCGCAGATCCACGACTCCGATCGCCTGGCGATGTGGCGCGGCAACGGCGAGTGGATCTGCCGCCCGCTGAACAACCCGGCGACCCTGCAGTTCAACGCGTTCGCCGACACCGATCCGAAAGGCTTCGGACTGGTGCAGACCGACCACGAATTCGCCAACTATCAGGACACCGTCGACTGGTACAGCAAGCGCCCGAGCCTGTGGGTCGAACCGACCACCGCGTGGGGCGAAGGCTCCATCGACCTGCTGGAAATTCCAACCACCGGCGAAACGCTCGATAACATCGTCGCGTTCTGGACCCCAAAGAAGCCAGTGGCCGCAGGCGACTCGCTGAACTATGGCTACAAGCTTTACTGGAGCGCCCTGCCGCCGGTCGGCACGCCCCTGGCGCGGGTGCATGCGACCCGGTCGGGTATGGGTGGCTTCGTCGAAGGCTGGGCACCAGGCGAGCATTACCCGCCGGTCTGGGCGCGACGTTTTGCCGTGGACTTCACCGGTGGCGGTCTGGATCGCCTGCCGCAGGGTACCGGGATCGAACCGGTGGTCACCTGCTCCAATGGCAAGGTCCAGGACTTCAGCGTGCTGGTGCTCGATGACATCAAGGGTTACCGGATCCTGTTCGACTGGTACCCGACCAGTGACAGTGTCGATCCGGTGGAACTGCGGCTGTTCATCCGCACCAATGACCGCACGTTGAGCGAGACCTGGTTGTACCAGTACTTCCCGCCGGCGCCGGACAAGCGCAAGTATCCTTGATGATGTGAGGCGCCTGCATGGGCCTCTACATTGGCTTTTTGAGCAGAACGAATCCCTGTAGGAGCTGCCGAAGGCTGCGATTTTTTGATCTTGTTCATGCCCCGTGAAAGTCAAAAGATCGCAGCCTTCGGCAGCTCCTACAGGGAATGTTGTCAGCCGAGAGGACAGTGCAAATGGATATCGCAGGGTTCCAGAGCGAATAACTCCGGATCCGGTTGATCAACCAACCGGCAACCCTGTCTCTGATAAAACTCCACAGTGTTGCGCGATTCAGTCGCTGAAACATACAACGCCTCGGCACCGAATCGCCGCCCCTGCTCACAGGCCAGCGCAAACAGCCTCGCCCCCAACCCTTGCCCCCGGTAAACACGGCTGATGTGCAGAAACTTCAGCTGACGCATGCTCAGTCCCTGATTGTGAATAACCCGGTTATCCACAACCACCGCCGCGACCAGCGCCTGCCCATCGAAAACCCCGTACAACCAGCCACCGCGCCGCAAGCACTTCTCCAGCGCCACCGCGTTTTCCTCAGCTTCGCCTTCCGGCCAGCCACGCATGTCGAAATGCACCGGATACAGAATCAATTCACCTTTTTCCAACCGAAAGCACTCCTCCACCAGCTCGCTACGGTCGATCTGCGCCAGCAACGGCAAGTCGTGTTCGGTCAGTTCTCGTTCGATCAACATGCTCGACGTCCTTGGCAAATGGCAGGCAAGAAAAAACCCGCCGGTTCAATGGCGGGCTTTATAGACGTTACCCAGACCTGAAATCAATCGCGCAGATCAGACTCGTGAATCGGCTGATCACGATGGGTCGCGCGCTGATACTGCGCCGGCCACACCGCTTTGCGCCCGCCCAAATCATCGTCGGCATGCAGCGGCCAGTACGGGTCACGCAGCAACTCGCGGGCGAGGAAGATGATGTCGGCCTGACAGGTGCGCAGAATGTGCTCGGCCTGCGCCGGCTCGGTGATCATGCCGACGGTGCCGGTGGCGATGCCTGATTCCTTGCGCACCCGTTCGGCAAAGCGCGTCTGATAACCCGGCCCCACAGGAATCTCGGCGTTGGCGGCGGTACCACCGGAAGAGACGTCGATCAGATCCGCTCCCAGTGCCTTGAGGCGGCGCGCCAGCTCCACGGTTTCATCCGGGTTCCAGCCGTCTTCCACCCAGTCGGTGGCCGAAACCCGGACAAACACCAGCAACTCTTGCGGCCAGACCTCGCGCACGGCCTCGGTGACTTGCAAGACCAGCCGAATGCGGTTTTCGAACGAACCACCGTATTGGTCGCGGCGCTGATTGCTCAATGGCGACAGAAACTGATGCAGCAGATAACCGTGGGCAGCATGCACCTCGACCACGCTGAAACCTGCGGTCAGTGCGCGTTTGGCGGCGGCGACGAAGGCCTGGATGACTTCGGCGATTTGCCCTTCATCCAGCTGCTTGGGTTGCGTGTGTTGCGGGTCGAAGGCAATCGGTGACGGCCCGACCGGAATCCAGCCGCCATCCTCCGGTTTGACGCTACCGTGTTTGCCGATCCATGGCCGATGGGTGCTGGCCTTGCGCCCGGCATGGGCCAGTTGAATGCCAGCAACCGCGCCCTGAGCGGTGATGAAACGGGTGATGCGTTGCAACGGTTCGATCTGTTCGTCGTTCCACAAACCGAGGTCTTCGGCGGTGATCCGCCCGTCGGCGGTGACCGCCGTGGCCTCGGTAAAAATCAGGCCGGCACCGCCCACCGCGCGACTGCCCAAGTGCACCAGATGCCAGTCGTTGGCCAGACCGTCGACGCTGGAGTACTGGCACATCGGCGACACGGCGATGCGGTTGGGCAGGGTCAGTTGGCGAAGGGTAAAGGGTTCGAGCAGCAGACTCATGGGGCACCTCTCAAATCAGTGGGCAGGCTCCAGGGTTCTGTTTGAAAAGTCGACGAGTGACAGGAAATGGTGCAGCACCCGCCCCCGCGGGCAAAAAATTCGACAAGACGTCACAAGGCCAATCAAGCAGTGCTTAGAGCCTAGTCGACAACCGGGGATGAGGGAGGGTTCAGAGTGATTCAGTGTGTGAAAGGATGCTTTCGCGAGCAGGCTCGCTCCCACAAAGACAACACCGTGCCTGAGGGAGCGAGCCTGCTCGCGAATGGCGTCAGCGCGGTTCGATGTGGGCAATCATCAATTGCACCGTCTCGTTACCCCGAAACTCGTTAACGTCGAGCTTATAAGCCAGCTCGACCCACTGAATGGTCGGGTTCGGCCAGACATCGCGGTCAATACCAAAGGCAATGCCATCCAGCTTCACCGACCCGCACTCGCTTTTCAGCACCACTTTGAGGTGCCGCTCGCCGACCACCCGCTGCTCGACCAACTGGAACACGCCGTGGAACAGCGGCTCCGGAAAGTGCTGGCCCCAAGGCCCGGCATGGCGCAGGGCGCGGGCCAGTTCCAGATGGAATTCCTCGACCGCCAGCGTGCCATCCGAAAGCATGCGCCCGGTCAGGTCCTCCTCACGAAGTTGCCGACGCACTTCGGCATCGAAAGCCTCGGCGAACAGCGGAAAATTCTCTTGTGGCAAGGTCAGGCCGGCCGCCATCGCGTGGCCACCGTACTTGGCGATCAGGTTCGGAT
This sequence comes from Pseudomonas sp. B21-051, assembly GCF_024748795.1. Taxonomy (NCBI): domain Bacteria; kingdom Pseudomonadati; phylum Pseudomonadota; class Gammaproteobacteria; order Pseudomonadales; family Pseudomonadaceae; genus Pseudomonas; species Pseudomonas sp. B21-051. The sequence goes on along the minus strand of NZ_CP087166.1, from coordinate 1,189,041 downwards.
GCTGCGCCGCCACCACGCTCAGGGCATCGCGAATGTGGAAACCCTGCACCGAACGTCCGGAGCCCTTGAGCAACCCGTCACCGGCGTCGGCAAAGGCAATGGTCGGGCGGAAATAACGTTCTTTCATGCGCGAGGCGAGAATGCCGATCACGCCCTGGTGCCACTCGGGATCGAACAGGCACAGGCCGAACGGCATCGATTCCACCGGCAAATCCTTAAGCTGGGCCAGCGCCTCGCGCTGCATGCCCTGCTCGATGGATTTGCGATCCTGGTTCAAGCCGTCCAGTTGCGCAGCCATTTCCCGCGCCAGATTGGCATCGGCGGTGAGCAGGCATTCGATCCCGAGGCTCATGTCATCCAGGCGCCCCGCCGCGTTCAGGCGCGGGCCGACGATAAAACCCAGGTCGGTGGAGGTAATCCGCGCCGCATCACGCTTGGCCACTTCAAGAATCGCCTTGATCCCCGGCCGCGCGCGCCCGGCGCGAATCCGCTCCAGGCCCTGATGCACCAGAATCCGGTTGTTGGCGTCCAGCGGCACCACGTCGGCAACGCTGCCCAGCGCCACCAGATCCAGCAGTTCACCGATGTTCGGCTGCGGCTTGCTCTCGTACCAGCCGAGGCTGCGCAGGCGCGCGCGCAAGGCCATCAACACGTAGAAAATCACCCCGACCCCGGCCAGCGCCTTGCTCGGAAACTCGCAACCGGGCTGGTTCGGGTTGACCAGCGCATCGGCCAGCGGCAGTTCATCGCCGGGCAAGTGGTGGTCGGTGATCAACACCTTGAGCCCGGCCTTTTTCGCCGCCGCCACACCTTCCACGCTGGAGATGCCGTTGTCGACAGTGATCAACAACTGCGGTTCGCGGGTCAGGGCGACTTCGACGATTTCCGGGGTCAGGCCATAGCCGTATTCGAAGCGGTTCGGCACCAGATAATCGACATGCGCCGCGCCCAGCAGACGCAAGCCGAGCACGCCGACCGTGCTGGCCGTCGCGCCATCGGCGTCGAAGTCTCCGACGATCAGAATCCGTTGACGCTGCTCCAGCGCCGTCACCAGCAGATCCACTGCCGCCTCGATGCCCTTGAGCTGCTGGAACGGAATCAGCCGCGCCAGACTTTTATCCAGCTCCGCCTCGGACTGCACACCCCGCGCCGCGTACAAACGGGTCAGCAAAGGTGGCAGGTCACCGAGAAACGGCAGCGTGGCAGGCAACGGTCGAGGATCAATACGCATGGGGTAACGGAAACTTCTCTTGAATACGTGGGATTAATCAGTGAACGACGCAGGATCAGCCGCGTTCACCTTGCAGCCATTGCAACTGGACTTCATGCTGACCGCGGTCGTCGGTGACGAAGATCGTACCTTCGCTGATCATCACGTCCCACTTGATGACGCGCGGCATGTCCTTGGCCAGGGTTTCCAGCACTTCCTGCGGCACAGCGGCGATGTTGACGTTCTTCAGGTTCTTGATCGCCGGGATCACTTTGGTTTCCCACACGCGCAGGCTGCCATAGGCCAGCAGACTGGTGCGTTCGGTGCGACGCGAGCACCAGGTCAGGCGATCAGCGTCTGGCTGACCGACTTCGATCCAGTGCAGCACGCGGTCATCCAGGCTTTTTTCCCACAGCGCAGGTTCATCCACGTCCGACAGACCACGGCCAAACGACAACTGCTCGTTGTACCAGAGGGCGTAGGCCAGCAGCCGCACGGTCATGCGCTCTTCGGTTTCCGAAGGGTGACGGGCGATGGTCTGCTTGACGCTCTCGTAGATGCTGCGGTCGAGGTCGGTGAGGTTCAGTTCGAATTTGTAAGTGGTAGACGGCTGGGCCATGAACGGGCTTCTTGATACGAGGAAAGTCGGCAAGTCTAACCGATGCCGTAGGCAATCATCGAATTGATGGCGATCAACCTGCGGCGTCTGACAGCCGGCTATGTTAAAACGCTGTATCCGCTCAGCCTTGTCCTACAGGATTCAGTATGCCGTTCGCCAACAAACCGCTCAGCGGTGTGAAAGTCATTGAATTGGGTACGTTGATTGCCGGGCCGTTCGCCTCGCGCATTTGCGGCGAGTTCGGCGCCGAAGTGATCAAGATCGAATCGCCCGACGGCGGTGATCCGCTGCGCAAGTGGCGCAAATTGTATGAAGGCACCTCGCTGTGGTGGTTCGTCCAGGCGCGTAACAAGAAGTCGCTGACCCTGAACCTCAAGCACCCCGAGGGCCTGGCGATCCTGAAAAAACTGCTGGGCGAAGCCGACATCCTGATCGAGAACTTTCGCCCCGGTGTCCTGGAAAAACTCGGGCTGAGCTGGAAAACCCTGCATGCCCTGAACCCGAAACTGGTGATGGTGCGCCTCTCGGGTTTCGGCCAGACCGGGCCGATGAAGGATCAACCGGGCTTCGGCGCGGTCGGCGAGTCCATGGGCGGTTTGCGCTACATCACCGGCTTCGACGACCGGCCCCCGGTGCGCACCGGGATTTCCATCGGCGACTCGATTGCCGCGCTGTGGGGCGTGATCGGCGCGCTGATGGCGCTGCGTCATCGCGAGGTCAACGGCGGCCTCGGTCAGGTGGTCGATGTCGCGTTGTACGAGGCGATTTTCGCCATGATGGAAAGCATGGTGCCGGAGTTCGACGTGTTCGGCTTCATCCGCGAGCGCACCGGCAACATCATGCCGGGCATCACGCCGTCATCGATCCATACCAGCGCCGACGGCAAGCATGTGCAGATCGGCGCCAATGGCGACGCGATCTTCAAGCGCTTCATGCTGATCATCGGCCGGGAGGATCTGGCCAACGACCCGACACTGGCGAGCAACGACGGGCGCGACAGTCGCCGTGACGAGTTGTATGGCGTGATCGACCGCTGGGTCAATTCGCTGCCGCTGCAAAGCGTGCTCGACCTGCTCAATCAGGCGGAAGTGCCGGCCAGCCGGATCTTCAGTGCCGAGGACATGTTCAGCGATCCGCAGTACCTCGCCCGGGAAATGTTCCTGCAGGCGAAACTGCCGGACGGCAAGCCTTTCAAGATGCCGGGCATCGTGCCGAAACTCTCTGAGACACCGGGCACTTCCGAATGGGTCGGGCCGCAGCTCGGTGAACACAATGCGCAGGTACTGCACGATCTTGGCTACGACGAACAGCAGATCGCCCGGTTGCGCACAGACGGAGCTATTTAACCTGAAACATCGGCAGACATTGGACGCCAACCGCGCCCACCACTGGTGGACGTGGCGGCTGTTCGGGCTGTTGTTTCTGCTCGCCCTGCCCGCCTGGGCGCAAGCGAAACCCACGCTGGTCTGGCTGTTGCGCGACCTGCCGCCCCTGACCATCTTCGAAGGCCCGAAAAAGGGCCAGGGTGTGATCGATCAACTGATGCCGATGCTGATCGCCGGCATGCCGCAATACGAACACACGCTGATGCGGGTCAATCGCGCCCGGGGCATGCAGATGCTGCACGAGCCGTCCTTCACCTGCGATCCCTCGCTGATCTGGAGCAAGGAGCGCACGCAATGGATCGCCTTCTCTATCCCGGCGTTTCGCGCTGTCAGTAATGGTCTGGTGGTGCGTCAGAAGGATCGCGGCGTACTGGTGCCGTACCTGATCGACGGTGAAGTCGATCTGACGGCATTTCTGGCCAACGGCGAAACCAGGGTCGGAGTCGTCGCCGAGCGCAGTTACGGCGAGTATCTCGACACGCTACTCAAGCAGGCCCCGGACGGTGCACTGACGCCGCATTATGGCAACGACGCCCTGAGCAGTCTGCTGTCGATGCAGCGCCTGGGGCGTCTGCAGGTAGTGTTGGGTTACTGGCCGGAGATCCGCTATCAGGCGCAGCAGGCGCAAATTGCCGAAGACGAACTGGTGTTCTATCCGATTCGCGGCACCGGCAAATATCTGTCTGGTTACGTCGGGTGTTCCGATACGCCCCAGGGCCGTCAGGCGATCACTGAGATCAACCAACTGCTGCGGACCCTGCCCCATGAACCACTGAACCAGTCGTATGCCGACTGGCTGGACCCCGAAATGCGCCCGGATTACCTGCAACAGGCGCGGACTTTTTTCGAGCAGCAGGCCGCGCAATAAAAACCTGCGGGCAAAAAGAAACCCCGAGAAGTGGGGAGACGACTCGGGGTTAAACGCGGTCTATATAAAGACCCGTAGCAGCAAGCGACAAGCACCGGAGCACAATGCTTGATCCTGCTGTTACGGGGTCTGACTGACAGGGATGCAGGAAGGTTCCCACAAAAAATATTTCATCTTCATAATGCCGCGCGCTTATCCAGTGCTGCATTGCGCAAGGCCGCGATCACACAGGGCTCCAGCCGCCCTTCGGCGATCAGCACATCGCGGTGCAAACCGTCGACCACATCGGTCAGCAGGCGTTTGTCGCTCAACTGCGCCTGATTGAATTCGCGCTCCACCACGAGGGCGCCGCTGCTGTTCCTCAAGGTCACCAGGCATTCGCCATGGGTGCCACACGGAGTCAACGTCACCTGATACGGGCTCAGAGCCTCACCGAGCAATAGACTGATACTTTCCATCTCGATCTCCACTCAATAGTCCGAAAACATTGTGCCTGGGGCGTGTTCACAATAAATGACCACCGGCCCGAGAAGAAAGTTCTGAATACCGCGCTGCTTCCGGAGCAGTTAGCGGTCTGTCAGAGCATGCACGGTGAAGATGACAGAAACATAACCATTGGCTCAAGCACGCGCCGGGTGGGCTGCCGCTTGCAGGTAGTTGTCCAGCAGCCCGCGCATCAGCACGGCCGAGACCGGCGTTTGCAGACGCCCCAGCAATTTCAGCTCGTGCTCGTGGAACAGGCTTTCGAGATCGCTCAACAGGCCCGGCGGCGTCCGGCCCAGCAGAATGAGCGCCCTGGCTTGCTGTTCGGTCGCCAGATGGCGAATCAACGCCAGCCCCTCACCGCCTCGCAACTGTGGATCGCAGATTGCAATGTCTACCCGGGAACGGCGCTCCAGCGAGCACTTGGCTGATGCCAGCGATGGCGCTGTCAGCACGTCGTAAATGCCGACGGCGTTGAGCATCTGGTGCAAAGCCATCATTTGATAGGGGTCAGGTTCGAGAATCAGGACTTTGAGCGAGCGCAAGGGCGGCCTCCGGGACAGCAATCGCGGATTTCCCGCAGTTGGCATCCACTCTAGGGCAGCCTCCTTCAGCCTCCCATCGGAAAAGGCTGCGCGCCGTATAGGAACTTTCCTAACTTTAGCCTGGACTTAATCCCGCTATGTCATTGCGCCGGGTGATGTCAGTCCAGCCACCGAGCAAACCGCGCAATTCACCATCCGCGCTATAGAACGGCACTGTCCACTGATAAATCTCCCGGGTCCCCGTATTGAACTGTAACCAGCGTTTGCTGAAGCGTGTCCGGCGTGTGCGCAACTGGGCCATGAACTCACCATGGAGCAGGCTGGCAGTGGTTGGCGGCAGCACCTCGAGATCAATCAGGCGCCGCCCCTGAACCTGGTCGAAACGGATCGACAGCGCTTCTTCATAGCTTTTGTTACACAGGATCAGCCGCCCCTCCAGATCCCGCACGAACACTGGATCAGGCATCGCATCAATCAGCGCACGCTGGAACACCAGTTGATCCCCCAGATGCCTTTGCACTTCGCTGCGCTGCTTGATCACAACTGCCAGGCGACGATTCCAGATCAGCGACAGGATCAAAAAAACACTGCCGGCGAACAGCCCCCAGCAGCCGAGCCGGGCCACTAGCTGTCGATCGGCTGACGCCCGTTTCGGGTGAAGACCACCCAGCCACTTCAGACGTATGGCCCGTAACTCGGTCGCGGGAAAGGCTTCAAGGGCCTTGTTCAGTATGCTCAAGAGCTCCGGTTGCCCCTTGCGCAAGGTCAGATGATCGGCTTCCCATTTACCCTCCAGCAACTCGCCAACCTTAAGCAGGCCGGACGGATACAGTTGCGAACCGATTTCATTTTCGATCGTGGCGTAGGCCTCCCCACTTTCAACCAGCGCCCGTGCCTCGGCGTAGGTTTTGACCGAACGGATTTCGATGGAGGGATAATCGCGCCGAATGACGCTTTCCAGCGCGTGCCGCGTCGGTAGCACCAGAACCCGTTTGCTCAGTTGCTCGAATGAGCGCACGACCGGTTGATCCACGTGTCCGACGAAAACCCAGCCAGCACCGCCAAACGCGTGGCTGAAATCCAGGGCCGACTTGCGTTCATCATTCATTGCCAGGGTCGTGGTCATGTCCGCCAAGCCGCTTTCGAGGCGCTCAAGCAACTGATCGGTGGAAAACGTTTCGTGGTAAACGAATTGCAACCCGGTCATGGCGCTGATACGCCTGAGCACATCACTGTTCAGGCCACTCCAGTGGCCGTGCTCGTCCTGGAACAGGTACAACGGATATTGCACGGACGCGACGATGACCCTGGGGTTGTCGCGAACCCATTGGCGCTCGTGCTCGTCCAGAGCGATGGGCGCGACGTTCAGCGGCTCCTCGTGGTGCAACGCCAGTTGCGCCGCCGTGACCGGACGCCAGCAACTCAGCAGGCAAACTAAAAAAAAGCCGTTCAGGGTGTATTTCCATCCTCTCTCAAACTGCATTGCCACTTCCTTCGTGATCGACTCACCCGTCTTACGTGGGCGAAAACCCGAGCAGTGTGGCAGCAGAAACAAAAAAGCCCGTCAGGAGACGGGCTTCAAAATGTGACAGCTTTTTCGACTTACAGCGGCTTGCCACGGTTGCCATGCTGGCTGACAAAGGCCTGTACGGCTTTCAGTTCGTTCGGCAAAACGGTGCAGCGCTCGTTTCGCTCAAACAAATCAGAAAGATGTGCAGGCAGTTCGAGAGCTTTTCCTACACCCGCTTTCTCCACGGCATCCGGGAATTTCACCGGATGTGCGGTACCCAGGATCACCATCGGGATGTCCAGGCTGCGACGGCATTCGCGGGCGGCCTTGACGCCAATGGCGGTGTGCGGATCCAGCACTTCGCCGCACTGCGCGTAGACTTCAGCGATGGTTTCGCAGGTTTGCGCATCGTCCACGGCCAGCGAGTCGAAGAGCTTGCGGGCTTCGGTCCAGCGCTCTTGCTCGACGCTGAAACCACCGCCCTGCTTGAACGAATCCATCAAACCGGCGATGGCCGCGCCGTTGCGACCGTGCAGGTCGAACAGCAGGCGCTCGAAGTTCGACGAAACCATGATGTCCATCGACGGCGACAGCGTGGCGTGCAAGGTTTCCTTGACGTACTGGTTGCCGCTCATGAAGCGGTGCAGGATGTCGTTGCGGTTGGTGGCGACGATCAACTGGTTGATTGGCAGGCCCATGTTGCGCGCCAGGTAACCGGCGAAGATGTCGCCGAAGTTGCCGGTCGGTACCGAGAACGCCACCGAACGCGCCGGGCCGCCCAGCTGCAGGGCTGCGTGGAAGTAGTAGACGATCTGGGCCATGATCCGCGCCCAGTTGATCGAGTTCACCGCTACCAGGCGCGTGCCCTTGAGGAAGCTCTGATCGGCGAAGCTGTTCTTGACCATTTCCTGGCAGTCATCGAAGTTGCCTTCGATGGCGATGTTGTGGATGTTCTCGCCGACAATCGTCGTCATCTGCCGACGCTGCACTTCGGACACACGGTTGTGCGGGTGCAGGATGAAGATGTCGACGTTTTCGCAGTGCTTGCAGCCTTCGATGGCGGCCGAACCGGTGTCACCCGAGGTGGCACCGACGATGACCACGCGCTCGCCGCGCTTTTCCAGCACGTAATCGAGCAGACGCCCGAGCAGTTGCAGGGCGAAGTCCTTGAACGCCAGGGTCGGGCCGTGGAACAGCTCGAGCACCCATTCGTTGCCGTTGAGCTGACGCAGCGGCGCAACGGCGCTGTGCGAGAACACACCGTAGGTTTCTTCGAGGATCTTCTTGAAATCGGCGTCCGGGATGCTGCCGGTGACAAACGGGCGCATGACCCGGAAAGCCAGCTCGTGATACGGCAGGCCGGCCCAGGAAGCGATTTCTTCCTGGGTGAAACGTGGCAGGTTTTCCGGGACGTACAGACCGCCGTCAGTGGCCAGACCGGCCAGCAGGACGTCTTCGAAATTCAGGGCCGGTGCCTGGCCGCGGGTACTGATGTAACGCATGACTGACTCCAGTGGAGAGTGTGCACAACAGTGACCCCTTTCACGGGGCCACTGCAGGACAACGACTTAGTTCAGGTGCTCGACGCGGATCCGTACAACCGGACCATTCACGCCGGCCAGGGCTTCGAGGGCAGCGATCGCATCGTTGATACGCTGCTCGACCACGCGGTGGGTCAGCAGGATCATCGGTACCAGACCGTCGTGTTCCTCGACTTCCTTCTGCATGATCGACTCGATGTTGATGCCGCGCTCCGAGAGGATGCTCGCCACCTGAGCCAGTACGCCTGGATGGTCCTTGGCCTGGATGCGCAGGTAGTAGGCGCTTTCGCAGGCTTCGATCGGCAGGATCGGATGCGCCGACAGCGAGTCCGGCTGGAAGGCCAGGTGCGGCACGCGGTTTTCCGGATCGGACGTCATGGCGCGAACCACGTCCACCAGGTCGGCGATCACCGACGACGCGGTCGGCTCCATGCCGGCACCGGCGCCGTAGAACAGGGTCGAACCGGCAGCGTCACCATTGACCATCACGGCGTTCATCACGCCGTTGACGTTGGCGATCAGACGATCAGCCGGGATCAGCGTCGGGTGTACGCGCAGCTCGATGCCGGCAGCGGTACTGCGGGCCACGCCGAGGTGCTTGATGCGGTAGCCCAGCGCTTCGGCGTAGTTCACATCAGCGGTGGTCAGCTTGGTGATGCCTTCGGTGTAGGCCTTGTCGAATTGCAGCGGAATGCCGAACGCGATCGACGCCAGAATCGTCAGCTTGTGCGCCGCGTCGATGCCTTCGACGTCGAAGGTCGGATCGGCCTCGGCGTAGCCCAGCGCTTGCGCTTCGGCCAGCACGTCTTCGAAGGTGCGACCCTTCTCGCGCATTTCGGTGAGGATGAAGTTACCGGTACCGTTGATGATCCCGGCTACCCAGTTGATGCGGTTGGCGGACAGGCCTTCACGGATCGCCTTGATCACCGGAATGCCACCGGCCACAGCCGCTTCGAACGCCACGATCACGCCTTTCTCGCGTGCCTTGGCGAAAATTTCATTACCGTGAACGGCAATCAGTGCCTTGTTCGCGGTGACCACATGCTTGCCATTCTCGATGGCCTTGAGTACCAGCTCGCGGGCAACGGTGTAGCCGCCCATCAGCTCTATGACGATGTCGATCTCAGGGTTCGTGGCCACTTCGAAGACATCGTTGGTAATCGCAATACCGGTCGTCTGGAACTGAGGCTTTGGCGTGCGCATGGCAATTTGTGCCACTTCGATCCCACGCCCGGCACGACGAGCAATTTCCTCGGCGTTGCGCTGAAGTACGTTGAAGGTACCGCCACCGACGGTCCCTAACCCACAGATGCCTACTTTGACCGGATTCACTGTGAACTCCCCATGAAACGGCCGACGCAAGGTCGGCCGGAAAACAACCGCGTGTTCGCGGCTCTCTATTAATGGCCCGGCGAAGTTACCGCCGGACCATGATCGTCAAAGGCTGACCGTGACGATGCGAATTACTTGGCGCCCAGCGCCAGTTTGGCGACTTGTGGCGCCGGCTGGTAGCCCGGAATGACCTGTCCGTCGGCCAAAACGATAGCCGGTGTGCCGTTCACGCCAATCGACTGACCCAAAGCGAACTGTTTGGAAACCGGGTTCGCGCACTTGGCGGCCTTGATTTCCTTGCCATCGACCATTTTGTCCATGGCGGCTTTCTTGTCGGTCGAGCACCACACGGCTTGCAACTGCTCGTCACCCGGCGAGCCGAGGCCCTGACGCGGGAACGCCACGTAACGCACTTCGATGCCGCGCTTGTTCAGCTCAGGCACTTCGGCGTGCAGCTTGTGGCAGTACGGGCAGGTGGTGTCGGTGAACACGGTGATGTGCGATTTGGTCTCGCCCACCGCCGGATACACCACGGTTTCGGCCACTGGAATGGCATTGATCAGCTTGGAGATGCCCAGGCGCTCGGTTTTCTCGGTCAGGTTGACCGGTTTGCCGTCCTTGAGCTGAAACAGGTAGCCCTGAACGATGTACTGGCCGTCAGCGCTGGCGTACAGCACGCGGCTGCCCTTGAGCTTGACTTCATACATGCCCGGCAACGGGCTGGCGCTGATGCTTTCTACCGGAACCTCGAGTTCGAGTTTTTCCAGGCTTTGACGAATGGCTTTGTCGGCCGCGTCATCGGCGACGGCAAAGGTGCTGACCAACGCAATGGCTGCGGCGGCGAAAATCTGGGTCAGACGCATGAGAACTCCTGAAGGCGGACAAATGAAACGGTCAGAACGCCCGTGCCGGAACACCGGGTCATAACCGTCCATCGTGCAAACCGGCAAAGCCTACCACATAAGGCTCGCATGGCCGAATGCGCCTGACACAAGACATGTAGGAGCTGCCGAAGGCTGCGATCCTTTGACTTTGTTTTTGAAATCACAAGCAAGATCAAAAGATCGCAGCCTTCGGCAGCTCCTACAGGGGGCATCAGCCTCTTGGGTGGTGTTTGGCATGCAGGTCTTGCAGACGGGCCCGGGCGACATGGGTGTAAATCTGCGTGGTCGACAGATCACTGTGCCCGAGCAACATCTGCACCACCCGCAGATCGGCGCCGTGGTTGAGCAGGTGCGTGGCGAAGGCGTGGCGCAACGTGTGCGGCGACAGCGATTTGCCGATCCCGGCGACCTTGGCCCAATGCTTGATCCGGTGCCAGAAGGTCTGGCGGGTCATCTGCTCGCCGCGCTGGCTGGGGAACAGCACATCGCTGGGGCGCCCGCCGAGCAGCTCGCTACGGCCATCACGCATATAGCGCTCGACCCAGACAATCGCCTCTTCGCCCATCGGCACCAGCCGCTCCTTGCTGCCCTTGCCCATCACCCGCAACACGCCCTGACGCAGGTTGACCTGCTCCAGCGTCAGGCTGACCAGTTCGGTCACCCGCAGACCACAGGCGTACAGCACCTCAAGCATGGCGCGGTCACGCTGGCCGATGGCTTCGCTCAGATCCGGTGCCTTGAGCAGCGCTTCGACGTCGGCTTCCGACAACGACTTGGGCAACGGACGACCCAGTTGCGGCATGTCGACGCGTAAGGTCGGATCGACGCTGATCAGCTTTTCCCGCAGCAGATAGCGATAAAAACCACGCACACCGGAAAGAAATCTGGCGGTGGAGCGCGGTTTGTAGTTCTGTTCCAGACGCCAGGACAGGTGATCGAGGATCAACTCGCGACCGGCATTGATCAGCTCGAGGTTTTTCTCCTGCAGCCAGCCGTTGAACAGCGCCAGATCGCTGCGGTAGGCGCCGCGGGTGTTGTCGGACAGGCCTTTTTCCAGCCACAGGGCGTCGAGGAATTGGTCAATCAGCGGATGGTCGATGGCAGGCATGGGCGCTCAAGACACACAACCTCCGGGGCTGTGCGCAAATGTAGAGTGAACTGTAGGAATGGCCGCTAGTCTTTCATAGCCCGCAATTTCAAGGAACAGGGAGCTTCAATGAACGAGCAGCAAATTCTCCTGGCATTTGGCGGGATCGGCGCCGCGGCGCTGGGTTGCCAGTGGCTGGCGTGGCGCTTGAAGCTGCCGGCGATTCTGTTTCTGTTGCTGACCGGGATACTCGCCGGGCCGGTGCTCGGCTGGCTCGACCCGCAGGAAATGTTCGGCCCGCTGCTGATGCCGCTGGTGTCGCTGGCGGTAGCGTTGATCCTGTTTGAAGGCAGTCTGACCCTGCACCTGTCGGAATGGCGCGAGATCGGCAGCGTCGTGCATCGGCTGGTGACAATCGGCGCGCTCACGACCTGGGTGGTGATTGCCGTCGCGACCCACTTCTTGCTCGGCTTCGACTGGCTGCTGGCGATCCTGTTCGGCAGCCTGACGCTGGTGACCGGCCCGACGGTAATCGTGCCGATGCTGCGGGTGGTGCGACCGAAAGCCTCGATCGCCAACATCCTGCGCTGGGAAGGCATCGTCATCGACCCGATCGGCGCCCTGCTCGCGGTGGTGGTCTACAGCTTCATCATCGCCCGCTCCGAGGGCAACGGCCTCGAACAGAGTCTGCTGACCTTCGGCGGCGTGATTGTCTGCGGCAGCGTATTCGGCGTGCTCGGCGGCTGGGTGCTGGGCACCATCATCCGTCGCCAGTGGCTGCCGGAATACCTGCACAACCTCGCCTCGCTGGCGGCGGTGTTGGGGATTTTCATCGCGTCGAATCAGGTGATGCACGAGTCCGGCCTGCTCGCGGTGACACTGATGGGCATGTGGCTGGCGAACATGAAGGGCGTGGATGTGCGGCACATCCTGCACTTCAAGGAAAACCTCAGCGTGCTGCTGATTTCCGGGTTGTTCATCCTCCTGGCGGCGCGCCTGGATCTGCATGCCTTGATCGGCCTCGGGCCGTTGGTGCTGATTCTGCTGCTGGTGATTCAACTGATCGCGCGCCCGCTGAACGTGCTGTTGAGCACTGCCGGCTCCAGCCTGAGCTGGCGTGAACGCGCCCTGCTGTGCTGGATCGCCCCGCGCGGGATCGTGGCGGCGGCGGTGTCGGCGATTTTCGCGATTCGTCTGGATCAGGCCGGGCACGAAGGTGCGCTGCTGCTGGTTCCACTGACCTTCGCCGTGATCATCGGCACCGTGGTGCTGCAAAGCGCAACCGCTAGGCCACTGGCACGCTTGCTGAACGTCGCTGAACCGGCGCCGAGCGGCTTCCTGATCGTCGGCGCCAACGGCCCGGCGCGGCTGCTGGGCAAGTCATTGCAGCAACTGGGCAGCCGCGTGCTGCTGACCGATTCGAGCTGGGAGAATATCCGTGCGGCGCGCATGGAGGGGTTGCCGACGTACTTTGGCAACCCGGCCTCGCAGCATGCCGATGCGCATCTGGATCTGGTCGGGCTGGGGCATCTATTGGCGTTATCGCCTTCAGGCGAGCTGAATACCTTGGCGGCGATGCGTTTTCGACACGACTTTGGTCATCAACGCCTGTTTGGTCTGGCCAGCGGTCAGGAAAGCCGTCGCAGCGACAAGCACCGGGCAAGCCTGGAACATCGCGGCAATCAGCTGGGGAGCGAGGCGCTGACCTACGCCAAGCTGGCCAGTCTGATCAGCAACGGCGCCGAGCTGTACAGCACGACGTTGACGGACGGGTTCGCTTGGGAGGATTACCAGGCATTGCATGGCAATCGGGCGACCTTGCTGTTCATGCGCGATGACAGTGGCTGGGTGCATGTGGTGACGCCGGAGACCGCTTTGAAACCGGGATCCGGGTGGACGTTGCTGGCGTTGATTCAGCCGGAGGCCAGCGGCGCCTGAGCTGACGCTTCGCGAGCATGGTCGCTCCCACAGTGATCGGAAATTGTGTCCGACACAAAACCTGTGGGAGCGAGCCTGCTCACGAATGGCGCGACTCGGTTCCGGATCAGGCAGGAAATCCGGGCAGCACCGGCACCGGCCGCTTGTCATCATCGATCGCCACAAAGCTGAACTGTCCATGGATCGCCTTCTCGCGGCCATCGCAACTCATGCTCTCGACAAACACTTCTACCTCGACCTTGAGGCTGGTATTGCCAACCTTGATCACCTTACCGACCAGTTCGACGATGGAGCCGGCCGGGATCGCGTGGTTGAAGTCGATGCGGTCGGTTGAAACAGTCACCAGCGGCAGGCGGCAGAAGCGCGTGGCGGTGATGAACGACACTTCGTCCATCCATGCCAGCGCGGTGCCGCCGAAGAGGGTGTTGTGGTGGTTGGTGGTCGGCGGGAAGACGGCTTTGGTCACGCGGGTCACCGAGAGTTCGGTACGGCGCTGGATTTCCTGGTCGCGAGTGGTCATGGGTTATTGCTCGTAAATCGCGGGCTTCCGAATTAAAAGCAAGATCAAAAGATCGCAGCCTTCGGCAGCTCCTACACAGTGGGGGCAGTTTATTGCGGGCAACAAAAAAGCAGCCCGTAGGCTGCTTTTTTCTGCATCGGAAGCTGGACTTAAGCCAGTTTTTCCTTGATGCGAGCTGCTTTACCCGACAGGTCGCGCAGGTAGTACAGCTTGGCTTTACGTACGTCACCGCGACGTTTGACAGCCATGCTGTCGATCTGCGGGGAGTAGGTCTGGAAAGTACGTTCTACGCCAACACCGTTGGAGATTTTACGAACGGTGAACGCACTGTTCACGCCGCGGTTACGCTTGGCGATTACAACGCCTTCGAACGCTTGCAGACGGGAACGATCGCCTTCCTTCACTTTCACCTGAACGACAATGGTGTCGCCTGGGGCAAAGGTAGGGATTTCTTTGGTCATCTGCTCTGCTTCGAGTGCAAGGATGATTTTGTTGGTCATGCTGTGCTCCTAAGGTAAATCAACTGATCTACCATCGATACGTTGTTAACTATCGTCCCGCTCGCGGATGTATTCCTCGAGCAGCTTCTTCTCTTCTCCAGAAAGCGAGCGGCTTTCCAGAAGATCGGCGCGTCGTTCATAGGTCCGACCAAGGGACTGCTGTAAACGCCAACGCCGGATATGCGCGTGATTGCCACTCAGCAACACGTCGGGAACACGCTGATCCGCATACACCTCAGGTCGGGTGTAGTGCGGGCAATCCAGCAGACCATCCGTAAAGGAATCTTCCTCAGCGGAATCCGCATGCCCTAAAGCTCCGGGCAGCAGTCGTGTAACCGCATCGATCATGACCATGGCCGGCAGCTCGCCGCCAGACAGTACATAGTCACCAATCGACCACTCTTCATCGACATGAGCCTCAATAAAGCGCTCGTCAATGCCTTCATAGCGGCCGGCAATCAGGATCAATGCATCCGATCTTGCCAACTCGCGTACCGCCGACTGAGTCAGTTGACGGCCTTGGGGGGACAGGTAAATCACCTTCGCCGCCTCCCCGGCTGCTGCCTTGGCCTGAACCAGAGCATCTTCCAGGGGCTTGATCTTCATCACCATGCCCGGACCACCGCCAAACGGGCGATCGTCCACAGTGTGATGCCGATCCGTCGTGTAATCCCGCGGATTCCAACAGGTCAGCTGCAACAGCCCCTGTTTGACCGCACGACTGGTAATGCCGTACTCACTGATGGCCGAGAACATCTCGGGGAACAGCGTAATGACGTCTACGCGCAGGCTGGCCATTGCTTAGAAATCCGCGTCCCATTCCACCCGCATCACGCCTGCATCCAGGTCGATTGCCAGCACGCATTGCTCCGTATAGGGCAACAACCGCTCGCGATCATCCAGGCTGCCCGCGCAGGGCTTGACCACCAATACATCGTTCGCGCCGGTCTCCAACAGGTGATCAACCTTGCCGAACAATTGCTCGTCCTGGTTGATGACGCTCAGACCCTGCAACTGGTACCAGTAGTACTCGTCGCCTGTCAGGTTGGGCAAAAGGCTTCGTGAGATGCAAATCTCGTAACCGCTCAGAAGACGGGCTTCATCGCGATCGTCGAGGCCTTTGAGCTTGGCAACCAGATCCTTTTGAGTGGATCGGCCGCTGACCAGCTCGACCTGTTTCACCACGCCTTCGCGCCGAAGCGTCCAGTTGCGGTAGTCCAACAGGTTTTCAATCGGATCGGTAAAGGAAAAGACCTTCACCTCGCCGCGAACGCCGTGAACCGAAAAAATCTTGCCGACAACGATCAGGTCATCAGCTTTTTCTGGCGTCGCGCTCATACTGCTCAGGCTGCAGCCTTGGCAGATTCCTTCAGCAACTGAGCAACACGCTCAGATGGCTGTGCACCAACGCTCAGCCAGTAGGCTACGCGCTCTTGGTTCACGGACAGACGGATTTCCTGACCACGGGCAACAGGGTTGAAGAAACCAACCTGTTCTTTGTGGGAGCCGTCACGCGGGTTACGCGAGTCGGTTACGGTCAGGTGGTAAAACGGGCGCTTTTTGGAGCCGCCAAGGGCAAGACGGATTGTTAGCATGTGAACATCGTTCCTGTAGTCGGTGCTGCAAATCTAAATGCACAGCGGGCATGGGTGCCCGAAAGGCCGCATATTCTAAGGAATATCCGGACTTTTGCAAATGACTTTTTCCGGCGCCTATGGCATGCCGTGCGGATTTGCATATAGAGCCGTCGATGAAAACGGCCAGTCAGCTCCCGCCGAGTGCGGGTTTGCTGTTGATCCTGCGTCCTTGCAGGGTCTGCGCCGGTGCGACGACCGGCGAAGTCATGGTGTCCTGAATCACATTTTCGGCATGCCGCCGCCGGGCAACATACCGCCCATGCCGCGCATCATTTTCGCCATTCCGCCTTTGGCGGTGAATTTCTTCATCATCTTCTGCATCTGCTTGTGCTGCTTGATCAAGCGACCGATGTCCTGCACCTGAGTGCCGGAACCCATGGCGATCCGGCGTTTGCGCGAACCGCTGATCAGCTCAGGGTCGCGGCGCTCGGCCGGGGTCATGGAATTGATGATGGCTTCCATCTGTTTGAATTGCTTCTCTGCGGCGTTTTGGGCATTGCCCATTTGCGACAGGTTGACGCCGCCGATGCTCGGCAGTTTGTCCATGAGGCCGCCGAGGCCGCCCATGTTCTTCATCTGTTGCAGTTGATCGCGGAAGTCTTCGAGGTCGAAGCCCTTGCCCTTCTTCAGCTTCTTGGCCAGTTTATCGGCCTTGTCCTTGTCGAGGGTCGCTTCGGCCTGTTCGATCAGGCTGAGCACGTCGCCCATGCCGAGGATCCGCGAAGCGATACGCTCAGGGTGGAACGGATCGAGCGCTTCGCTCTTCTCGCCCATACCGATGAACTTGATCGGCTTGCCGGTGATCGCGCGGACCGACAGTGCGGCACCGCCACGGGCATCGCCGTCGACCTTGGTCAGGATCACCCCGGTCAGCGGCAGCGCATCACCGAAGGCCTTGGCCGTGTTGGCGGCGTCCTGACCGGTCATGGCGTCAACCACGAACAGGGTTTCAACCGGGTTGATCGCGGCGTGCAGCGCCTTGATCTCGCCCATCATCTCTTCGTCGATGTGCAGACGACCGGCGGTGTCGACGATGACCACGTCGATGAATTTCAGCTTTGCTTCTTTAATAGCAGCGGTCGCGATGTCGACCGGCTTCTGGCTCAGATCGGACGGGAAGAACGTCACGCCGATGTCGTTGGCCAGGGTTTCCAGCTGTTTGATCGCAGCCGGACGGTAGATGTCCGCCGACACGACCATCACCGACTTCTTCTTGCGTTCTTTAAGGAAGCGCGCGAGTTTGCCGGCGGTGGTGGTTTTACCGGCACCCTGCAAACCGGCCATCAGAATGACGGCGGGCGGCACGGCGCTCAGGTTCAAGTCTTCGTTGGCCGCGCCCATCAGGCTTTCGAGTTCGGCCTGGACGATCTTCACGAATGCCTGGCCCGGCGTCAGGCTGCGCGACACCTCGGTGCCGACAGCGCGCTCCTTGACCGAGTTAACGAAGTCCTTGACCACCGGCAGGGCGACGTCGGCTTCGAGCAACGCCATGCGCACTTCGCGCAGGGTGTCTTTGATATTGTCTCCAGTCAGCTTCGCCTTGCCGGTGACATGGCGCAGCGTCTGCGAGAGACGGTCGGTTAAGTTTTCAAACATTGCGCGATCCTTTCAGGCCCTGTGTAGACCGGGATAATGGCGGCCCAGACCGGATTCAACATGTGCTCGGCGAGCCTGCGGCGTGGGCAGGTCGCGGATTATAGCGAAGACTGCGTCGGGCGGACACCTCGCACTTTCGTGGTGTGGCGGTTCTATGCCAAACTCAGCGCCTTTCGGGCCTGCCTAACAGGATTTATGCTCCCCTTGTCACCCAGTTTGCTGACTACCATCGCCGCCGCGCTTCTTTATGCCGCTGCGACCCTTTATCAGGGCACCCGCCTGGCCTCCGGCGCCAAGGCGAACAAGCGCCTGCTGGTTACGCTCGGCATCCTCGCCGTGCTGGCCCACAGCGCCAGCCTGCTCACTCACCTGCTGACGCCGATCGGCCTGGGCCTGGACTTCTTCAGCGCCGCCAGCCTGATCGCCGCGGCCGTCATCGCCCTGACGCTGCTGGCCTGCTCGCGGATCCCGGTGGAAAACCTCTTGGTGCTGCTGTTCCCGCTCGGCGCGGCGACGGTGCTGCTGGCACAGTTCGCCCCGGCCGGTACGGTGCAGATCATCGACGAAGAGCCGGGCATCCTCGCTCACATCCTGCTGTCGATCCTTGCCTACGGCATGTTCACCATCGCGGTGTTCCAGGCCTTGCTGCTGCTGGTGCAGGATCACCAGCTCAAGCACAAGCACCCGTCGGGCCTGATCAAGAACTTCCCGCCGTTGCAAACCATGGAAAGCCTGTTGTTCGGCTTCCTCTGGGCTGGCTGGACACTGCTGTCGCTGTCGCTGATCTCCGGCTGGCTGTTCGTCGAGAACCTGTTCGCCCAGCATCTGGTGCACAAGACCCTGCTGGCGTGCCTGGCGTGGATCGTGTTCAGCGTGCTGCTGTGGGGCCGCAATCGCCTCGGCTGGCGCGGCCACAAGGCGATTCGCTGGACCCTCGCCGGTTTCTGCCTGCTGATGTTGGCGTATTTCGGCAGCAAACTGGTTCGTGAATACATCCTGCACATCTGACGGGCGGCATAAATGGACGGTTTGCCCATAGGGCCGATGCTCGCGGTATTTGTCCTGCTGATTTTATGGTCGGGGCTGTTTACCGCCGTCGAAATCGCGCAGCAGCACCTGCTCGCGCAACGCACCGCCTCGCGCGCCAGCGATAAGCCGCTGGCAAAGCTGAGCTTCCCGCTCGACAGTCTGATCCTGTGCAACACCCTGTGCCGCGCCCTCGCGGTGGTCATTGCCACACTGCTGGCAATCTTCCTTTGCGAAGAAAACGGCCCGTGGGCCGCCTGCCTCGGCGCCGGTGCCGTGTTGCTGGTGTTTGCCGATTACTTTCCGCGCACCGTGGCCCAGCGCTATCCGGATGCGGTGCTGTCGTTCGGCAATACCCTGCTGGCCGTTCCGCTGAAGATTCTTTACCCGCTGGCCTGGCTGCTGAGCCGCATCAGCGGTCTGCTACTGCGCCCCTTCGCGCGCAAACCCCAGGTGGTGCAGCAAAGTGAAGACGAAGAACCTGCCGACCCTGATAACGATCCGGAACACCCGTCTCGCACCCATCCGGTCTCAGGCATCCACGCGCTGGACAACATCACGGTCAATGACATTCTGGTGCCGCGCAGCGATGTCGACGGCATCAACCTCGACGACTCGATCGAAGAGATCATCGAACAACTGCGCCACAACAAGCGCACGCGCCTGCCGGTGTTTCACAGCGACATCAACCAGGTCGAAGCGGTGCTCAACACCCGGCAGATCCGCCATCTGCTCAACGACGGCCAACTGACCCGCGAAGCGCTGCTGGCCGCCAGCTACGAGCCGTACTTCGTCCCGGAAAGCACGCCGCTGCAACTGCAATTGCTGAATTTCCACAAGCAGCAGCGCCGCTTGGGCATGGTGGTGGACGAGTACGGCGAAGTACTGGGCATCGTCACTCTGGAAGACATTCTCGAAGAAATCGTCGGCGAATTCGAAAGCGAGCACAGCCTCGACAACCCGCACATCCATCCGCAGGCCGACGGGCGCATGGTGATCGACGGCACTGCGTCGATCCGCGAGTTGAACAAATGCCTGGGCTGGCATTTACCGAGCGACGGGCCAAAGACCCTCAACGGCCTGGTGACCGAGGCACTGGAGAGCATTCCGGAAAGCGCGGTGTGCCTGAAGATCGGACGCTACCGGCTGGAGATTCTCGAGACCGAGGACAACCGGGTGAGCAAGGTGCTGATCTGGCATACGAGCGCGGCGACTGCCAAGGTTTAAGCGCTTTTGTGGCGAGGGAGCTTGCTCCCGCTCGGGCGCGCAGCGGCCGTAAATGTGTTGGGGTCGCTTCGCAACCCAGCGGGAGCAAGCTCCCTCGCCACAGGAAGATCAATCGACGTCAATCCGCTGCGATCTTTTGCTCTTGTTTGATCGTTAGCCCCCTTCCTATAATCGAGCCGCTTACCCAAGCGCTGCCGAGCCCTGTGCTTACCCCGCACTAAGGCGGTTTCGGCCATTTTCCGCACGACCCCGACGACTGTTCCTACTCGAAACAGCGCTCGCGCCTCATCCCACATCCCTGGGTGTTCAACCATAATAATTCGCTCCAACGGAGCTCATGACTGTCAGGGATCACCGCATGACGACCAGTACCGCTTACAGCGCCACCGCGCCTGCCCAGCCGACCAACTCCGCCACCCGCGTGGCGACAGCGAGTTTCATCGGCACCGCTATCGAGTTCTACGACTTCTACGTTTACGCCACGGCCGCCGCACTGGTTATCGGGCCGGTGTTCTTTCCGCAGACGTCCGGCACCGCGCAAATGCTTTCGGCGTTCCTCACCTTCGGCATCGCCTTCCTCGCCCGTCCTCTGGGTTCGGCGCTGTTCGGCCACTTCGGTGACCGTATCGGGCGCAAATCGACACTGGTCGCCTCGCTGTTGCTGATGGGCGTCTGCACCACGTTGATCGGCGTGCTGCCCGGTTACGCCAGCATTGGCGCCTGGGCACCGATTCTGTTGTGTGTGCTGCGTTTCGGTCAGGGACTGGGCTTGGGTGGCGAATGGGGTGGCGCGGCGTTGCTGGCCACGGAGAATGCGCCCAAGGGCAAAAGGGCGTGGTTCGGCATGTTCCCGCAGCTTGGTCCGTCGATCGGCTTTCTCGCAGCCAACGGCCTGTTTCTGACCCTGGCCATGACCCTCGATGACGAGCAGTTCCGCAGCTGGGGCTGGCGGATTCCATTCCTCCTCAGCGCGGCACTGGTGATGGTCGGCCTGTATGTGCGCTTGAAACTGCACGAAACCCCGGTATTCGCCAACGCTATCGCCCGTCAGGAGCGAGTGAAGGTGC
The DNA here is from genome assembly GCF_024748795.1 of Pseudomonas sp. B21-051. Lineage (NCBI taxonomy): Bacteria > Pseudomonadati > Pseudomonadota > Gammaproteobacteria > Pseudomonadales > Pseudomonadaceae > Pseudomonas > Pseudomonas sp. B21-051. Next base: position 1,168,066 of record NZ_CP087166.1, on the reverse strand, counting down.
CGCTGGTCGAGCTGTTCAGCCAGTACTGGTCGCCCACCCTGCTCGGCGCAGCGGCCATGGTGGTGTGCTATGCGCTGTTTTATATCTCGACGGTGTTTTCCCTGAGCTACGGCGTGTCCACCCTCGGCTACAGCCGTGAGACGTTTCTTGGACTGCTGTGTTTTGCCGTGCTGTTCATGGCCGCGGCAACACCGTTGTCCGCCTGGGCCAGCGATCGTTACGGGCGCAAACCGGTGCTGATCGTCGGCGGTGTACTGGCGATACTGTCCGGGTTCCTGATGGAGCCGTTGCTGACACAAGGTTCGACCTGGGGTGTGGCGCTGTTCCTGTGCATCGAGCTGTTCTTGATGGGTGTGACGTTTGCCCCGATGGGCGCGCTGCTGCCGGAACTGTTTCCGACCCACGTGCGCTATACCGGCGCATCGGCCGCTTACAACCTCGGCGGGATCGTCGGCGCCTCGGCGGCTCCGTTCTTTGCGCAGAAACTGGTGGCGATGGGTGGTTTGAGTTATGTCGGTGGGTATGTGTCGGCGGCAGCGGTGCTCAGCCTGATTGCTGTGCTGTGCCTGAAGGAAACGAGGAATAACGATCTGAATCAGGTTGCCTGACGGAAGATCAAAAGCTTCGCGAGCAGGCTCGCTCCCACATTGGAATGCATTTCCCTGTGGGAGCGAGCTTGCTCGCGAAAGCCGCGACTCGGTTTACAGTTCTACAACGACAGCCTGAGCAGCCCGGGTCGCCTTGGCACGCGCAGCCTCGATCGACTCATCCCGCGCCAACGCCACGCCCATCCGGCGCTGACCATTGACTTCAGGCTTGCCGAACAGACGCAGTGCCGTGTCCGGCTCGCTCAGCGCTTCGCCAAGGTTGGCGAACGCGGTCTGGGTCGACTGCCCTTCCACCAGAATCACCGCCGAAGCCGATGGGCCGAACTGACGGATCAGCGGCACCGGCAGACCGAGAATGGCGCGCGCGTGCAGGGCGAACTGCGACAGATCCTGAGAAATCAGGGTCACCAGACCGGTGTCATGCGGGCGCGGCGAAACTTCGCTGAACCACACCTGATCGCCCTTGATGAACAGCTCGACGCCGAACAGCCCGCGACCACCGAGGGCCTCGGTCACGGCTTTGGCCACGCGCTCGGACTCAGCCAGGGCAATCGGGCTCATGGCCTGCGGCTGCCAGGATTCCTGATAGTCGCCCTTCTCCTGACGGTGGCCGACCGGTGCGCAGAACGTAGTGCCGCCGATGTGGCGCACGGTCAGCAGGGTGATTTCGTAGTCGAAATCGATGAAGCCTTCGATGATTACCCGACCTTTGCCGGCGCGACCGCCCTCTTGCGCGTAATCCCAGGCTTTCTGCACATCATCGGCGCTGCGCAGCAGGCTCTGGCCTTTGCCCGACGAGCTCATGACTGGCTTGACCACGCACGGGAAGCCCAGGTCCTGCACGGCTTTGCTGTAGTCCTCGAAGGTGTCGGCAAAGTGGTACGGCGAGGTTGGCAGGTCCAGCTCTTCAGCGGCCAGACGGCGGATGCCTTCGCGGTTCATGGTCAATTGCGCGGCGCGGGCGGTCGGGATCACGGTGAAGCCTTCGGCTTCCAGCTCGACCAGCGTCGCGGTGGCGATGGCTTCGATTTCCGGCACGATGAAGTGCGGCTTCTCGGCTTCGATGACTGCACGCAGGGCCGCGCCGTCGAGCATGTTGATCACGTGGCTGCGGTGCGCAACCTGCATGGCCGGCGCGTTGGCGTAACGGTCGACGGCAATCACTTCAACGCCCAGGCGCTGCAGCTCGATCACCACTTCCTTGCCCAACTCACCACAGCCACACAGCAATACGCGGGTCGCGGTCGGCGACAATGGAGTTCCGATACGGGTCATCTCAGGTCCTCAAAGAAGCGGATCATCGAGGAAAGCAACGCCAGACGCGCTTTCCATGGGGAGAAAGCGCGGCATTTTACATGAACCGCAGGGTTTGGCTCAGTTGGCGACAGCCTGTTTGCGCTCGCGCCAGGCCATGATCAGCCAGACGGCAGTGACGCCGGCAAACTTCGAGACCAGTGCGGTGATGATCACCGGTGGCGTCATCAGGTCGATCATGCCGAAAAAGATGAAGGTATCGAGGGGAATGCTCAGCGCCGAGCTGATCCACAGGCGGTCGCGCAACGGCCGCTTGGTGACACTGAACACCAGCCAATCGATGATTTCCGACACCGCGAACGCCGTGGCGCTGGCCAACGCGATCGACGGATCGGAGGTGACATAAGACAGCACCAGCGCCGCCAGCATCGCCACCAGTGCACCGTGGCCGAAGCGGGTTTGCACCATGTCGCGCAACACGAACACCAACCCGCCCCAGGCCGACCAGATAATGTCCAAATGCGGTGCGGTGGAGAAGGCGAAGTTGATCAGCACGACGCTGCTGATGTAGGCGATGAGGAAAATCATGGCGGTGACCTGGGAAATTGGCGCACAGGTTACTTCAGGCAAAGCAGAATCAAAAGATCGCCGCCTGCGGCAGCTCCTACAGGAAGATCGCATTCCCATGTAGGAGCTGCCGCAGGCGTCGATCTTTTGATCTTGGCTACTTGTTTGGCGTCGACCCGATCATCCACACCAACCCACTGGCCTTCGCCCGTTCATGACACAACCCGAGCACCCCCCGCCGCTCGTCATTGGTCATCCGCCCCCAGCGCGTGATCTCCGCGACCGTGCGCTGGCAACCGGTACAAATATCGTCTTCATCCAGTGCGCAGATATTCACACACGGCGAGGCAACCGGTCTTTCGGGAGTACTCATTCTTCCTGCTCGACCAGATCACGCGCATAGCGTTGCGAGTTATGCACATAGTGCGCAGCGCTGGCTTCGAGCATCTTCTTCTGCGGCTCGGTCAGCTCACGCACGACCTTGCCCGGCGAGCCCATGACCAGCGAGCCATCGGGGATCTCCTTGCCTTCGCCGATCAGCGAATTGGCGCCGATGATGCAGTTCTTGCCGATTTTCGCGCCGTTGAGGATCACTGCGTTGATGCCGATCAGGCTGTAGTCGCCGACGGTGCAGCCATGCAGCATGGCGTTGTGACCGATGGTCACGCCGGTGCCGATGGTCAGCGGATAGCCCATGTCGGTGTGCATCACCGTGCCGTCCTGGACGTTGCTGTTCTTGCCGATCAGGATCAGTTCGTTATCGCCGCGCAATACGGCGTTGAACCAGACGTTGGCGCCCTCTTCCAGTCTGACCTTGCCCACCAGCACGGCATTGGGCGCTACCCAGCTCTGTGGATGGGTTTCGACGCGGGCGTCGCCCAGGCGGTATTTCATCTTGTTTTCCTCAGGGCTCACGATGACGGGCCATTCGAGCGATGGCTTCAGGTGTTGATATAGCTTTTGGGCGGATGATGCAGGCTGATCTGTTCGTCATAGAGCAGATTGATCAGTTCGACGATCATGATAGCGGTCAAACCCCAAATCTTGAATTCGCCGTAGCGATAACTCGGCACATACCAGCTGCGGCCCTGGTAATCGATACGGTGCGTGTGTTCGCGCGGATCTTTACGGAAGAACTCCAGCGGGACGTTGAATACCGCTGCGATCTCGGCATCGTTGGCCTGGTATTCGACGAAGTCCGGGATCACCCCGACATACGGCGTGACCTTGATGCCATGCAGGGAGATCAGCGGGCTGAGCGGGCCGATGACCTCGACCAGCCCCGGTGGCAGGCCGATTTCTTCTTCGGCTTCGCGCAGAGCGGTGAAGATCAGATCGGGGTCTTCCGGGTCACGGCGTCCGCCGGGGAAGGCCACCTCGCCGCCATGGGTCGAGAGGCCGCTGGCGCGCAGGGTCAGCACCAGCTCGGGTTCGTCACTGCGGGTGATCGGCACCAGAACAGCGGCCTCGGGGAAACGTTTATCGGTCTCCAGCGTGCCCGGTGTGTGGTTGCTTACCCTATGCAGTAGCTCGTCCAGCATGAGTGTTCTCGATCAGTGCCTTACCCTGCATCATGCACCAATCATTGCAGCCGCCCAAGCCCCTCGCCGGGCCATGTCGCGAAACGACAACTTGCCGACCGGCACCGCTGCACGCCAAGATAGGCGCAGCATTCAGGAACCCCAGCATGAAATTTTGCAGCCAGTGCGGCAACCCGGTGACCCAGCGCATTCCCGAAGGCGACTCGCGGCTGCGATTTGTCTGTGACAGCTGTCAGACCATTCACTATCAAAACCCCAATATCGTCGCCGGTTGCGTCGCGACCTGGGGCAGTAAAGTGCTGCTCTGCCGCCGCGCCATCGAGCCACGCCTCGGTTACTGGACGCTGCCCGCCGGTTTCATGGAAAACGGCGAAACCATCGAGCAAGCCGCGATCCGCGAAACCGCCGAGGAAGCCTGCGCCCGAGTGCGTAATCTGAGCATCTACACGCTGATCGACGTGCCGCACATCAGTCAGGTGCACGTATTTTTCCGCGCCGAACTGGCCGATCTGGACTTTGCTGCCGGGCCCGAAAGCCTCGAAGTACAACTATTCGACGAAGCCGACATCCCGTGGGACGAGCTGGCTTTCCGCACCGTGGGGCGTACCTTAGAATGCTTCTTCGCTGATCGCCGCGCCGAAAGCTACCCGGTTCGCTCCGAATCGATTCCGCCGTTGACGCAGCCTGCCATCACCTAAAAGCTTCTATAAATAAAATATCTGCGTCACTCCCTGGGGAATCGTTTCAATGCGCTGGTTGCTTGCCCTGTTTTGCCTGTCGTTCGTCACCGTGTCTCAAGCGTCATTCGTGACCACCGTGACGCCGTCGAATACCCCGATGATCGAAAAAATCCTGGTGCTCAAATCGGCTCATCAACTGCAATTGATCGCCGACGGCAAGCCGATCAAGACCTATCGCATTTCCCTGGGCAAGGGCGCGAAAAAAGGTCCGAAACTGATTGAGGGCGACAAACGCACGCCCGAAGGTTTCTACTGGATCGACTGGCGCAAGGTCAGTGAAAAATTCAACCTGGCGATGCACATCTCCTATCCGAACATCAGCGATTCGGCCCGTGCCCGTCGTGAAGGCGTCGAGCCTGGCGGCATGATCATGATCCACGGCACCCCGGATTCGGAAGAAACCCCGGAAGACCTGTTCCACACCCTGGACTGGACCGACGGCTGCATCGCCATGCGCAACATGGACATGCGTGAAGTCTGGGGTCTGGTGCCGGACGGCACGATGATCGAGATTCGCCCTTAACCAGCGACCACTGGTCACCCGCAAAAAAATAAATCAGAAGATCGCAGCCTGCGGCAGCTCCTACAGGGTTGATACCACTTCCCACTGTAGGAGCTGCCGCAAGCTGCGATCTTTTGCTTTTTAAAGCTCACCCCTAATACCACTTCAATACATCACACCCGAAACCCGCCATTTCATTGGGCTGCACGCCAGTTCCCCGCGTTGACATGGTATTCAAGTGGTATTAATTTCCGCCCCACAAGCGAGCCACAACAATCCTATACTCGCGTCGGAAATGACCTACATGAACGACCTCCAGGCCCTACGCCCAGATGACTCCCAGCCGACGCCGCTGTACCTGCAGCTGGCGCGCAATCTGGAATCGGCGATCCATTCCGGGCAATGGAAGGCCGAGCAGGCGATGCCGTCCGAGCGCAACCTCAGCGAGCAACTGGGGATCTCCCGGGTCACCGCGCGCAAGGCGCTGGAAGTGCTGCTCGATCAAGGTCTGATCCGCCGCCTGCAAGGTTCCGGCACGTTCATCACACCCCGTCTGGAACAACCGCTGTCACGCCTCTCGGGCTTCAGCGAAATGCTCCGCCTCAAAGGTTTCGTCCCCAGCTCGCAGTGGCTGGAACGCGAAATCACCCTGCCGACTCACGAAGAACTGATCCGCCTGAGCCTGTCGCCGAACGACAAGGTCGCGCGCATGAAACGCCTGCGCAAGGCTGACGACACGGTGATGGCCATCGAGATGAGCACCCTGCCCGCCTCGATCATGCCCAAGCCGCACCTGGTCGGCGATTCGCTCTACGAATACCTCGACGGCATCGGCAAACCGATCGTCCGCGCCCTGCAGCACATCCAGGCAATCAACGCCTCGGACGAGTTCGCCGCGCTGGTCGGCATCGCCCCCGGCACCGCCATGCTGCTGATGACCCGGGTCGGCTACCTGGAAGACAACACGCCGATCGAAGTCACCGACACCTATTGCCGCAACGACTACTACGACTTTGTTGCAGAGCTGCGTCGTTAAGAGCAGCCATAAGCGAGAACCGAAATGTCCGAAGACAACATCCTCACCGCCAGCGGCTGGGTTCGCGGCCGGCTGATCCACGAACACGGCAAAGTCGTGTCGATCGAAGGCGTACCCTGCGATCCGGCCGACAATGACCTGCCCTACCTGCTGCCGGGCTTCATCGACCTGCACGTCCACGGCGGCGGCGGCAAAGACATCATGGAAGGCGCCAGCGCTTTCGAAACCATCACCCGCACCCACGTGCGCTTCGGCACCACCTCGCTGCTGGCCACCACCATGACCGCGCCGAGTGCCGAGATCTCCAGCGTGCTGAAAGAGGTCGGCGAGTTCTGCGAACAGCGTCCGCAAGGTGCCGCCCGCGTCCTTGGTGTGCATCTGGAGGGCCCGTACATCAACCCCGGAAAACTCGGCGCGCAACCGAACTTTGCCCACACTGCGTTGATGGCTGAGGTCGAGGAATACCTGGCGCTGGCGCCGATCCGGGTGATCACCATCGCCCCGGAAATCGCCGGTCACGACGGGTTGATTCGTGAACTGAGCAGCCGCGGCATCCGCATGCAGATCGGCCACACCCTCGGCAGCTACGAGGAAGGCGTCGCCGCCCTGGATGCCGGCGCGACCAGTTTCACCCATTTGTACAACGCCATGAGCCCGCTGCATCACCGCGAACCGGGGATCGTCGGCGCCGCGCTGGCCCACGCCAAATTCGCTGAGCTGATCCCGGACTTGCTGCACGTGCACCCTGGCGCGATCCGTGTGGCGCTGCGTTCGATCCCGTGCCTGTACTGCGTCACCGATTCGACCGCCGCCGCCGGCATGCCCGACGGTGAATACAAGCTCGGCAGCCACACCGTGACCAAATGCCTGGGCGGCGTGCGCCTGCCCGATGGGACGTTGGCCGGCAGCACCCTGACCATGGATCAGGCCCTGCGCAACCTGGTGAAGATCGGATTGCCTATCGCCGAGGCCTCGCAGCGCCTGTCGCAATTCCCCGCCGATTACCTCGGCATCACTGAACGCGGGCGCCTGCAACCGGGGGCCTGGGCCGACTGCGTGCGGCTGGATCGCTCACTCACACTGACCGCCGTCATGGTCGAAGGAGAAGACATTGACTTCAAAAATGCTTGAAGAGGCGCTGTCCTCGTTCGAGGCCGTGCAAGCCCAACTGCAACAGCTCGACCCGCAAATGATCGAGATCGCCGGGCGCCTGCGCCGTCAGCCGCCGCAAGTGGCGATGACCGTTGCGCGCGGCAGCTCCGACCATGCAGCGAGCTACTTCGCCTACCTGACCATGCAGCAACTGGGCGTACCGGTGGCGTCGTTGCCGATGTCGGTGGTGACCATGCAGCAGGCGCCGCTGAAGGTCAGCGGTCAGGTGGCGTTCGCGTTCTCGCAATCGGGGCAGAGCCCGGATCTGGTCAACAGCCTGCGTCTGCTGCGCAAGCGCGGCGCACTGAGCGTATCGATGGTCAATGCCGCCGATTCGCCGTTGGAAGCGGCTTGTGAATTCAGCCTGCCGTTGCTCGCCGGTATCGAAAGCAGCGTCGCCGCGACCAAGAGTTTTATCGCCACCCTCAGCGCCAGTGCCCGCCTGATCGCGCACTGGAAAGAAGACAGCGAACTGCTGGAAGCGCACAACGCGCTGCCCGAAGGACTGCGCGACGCGGCGCAGCAGGACTGGAGCACCGCGATCGACGCCTTGCGCGACTGTGAACGCCTGATGGTCATTGGCCGTGGCGCCGGTTTCGCCATCGCGCAGGAAGCCGCGCTGAAATTCAAGGAAACCTCGGCGATCCAGGCCGAAGCCTTCAGCAGCGCCGAAGTCCGTCACGGCCCGATGGCGCTGATCGACGAGAACTACCCGCTGCTGGTGTTCGCCCCACGCGGTGCCGAGCAGGCCGGTCTGATCAGCCTTGCGGCAGAGATGCGGCAACGCGGCGCCCGTGTATTGCTCGCGGCGCCGGACGACATCCTTGAACGCGACCTGACCCTGAGCCGCGCCGAGCACCCGGCCCTCGATCCGATCCTGGCGATCCAGAGTTTCTACGTGATGGCCGCAGGTCTCGCCGTGGCCCGTGGCATGGACCCGGATCAACCGCGCCACCTGAGCAAAGTGACCCGTACGCACTGACACCCGCTGACCGATATACAACCCTGTCGACGGATGCGAAAACCGTTGATTGATGCACAACCCTGTAGGAGCTGCCGCAGGCTGCGATCTTTTGATGTTGTTTTTTTAATCAAGGTCAAAAGATCGCAGCCTGCGGCAGCTCCTACAGGGGAAAGCGAAATTACTGATGAGACCGAGCCATGCACAACAACAATAAAGAGCTGACCCTCAGCGCCCCGCTCAGCGGCCCGGTGCTCACGCTCGCCAAAGTCCCGGACGCGGTGTTCGCCAGTGGCGCGATGGGTGACGGCATCGCCATCGACCCGCTGAATGACACCCTGTATTCGCCCTGCGCCGGGGAGATCATCCACGTCGCCCGCACCGGCCACGCGCTGACCGTACGCGCCGACAACGGCGCGGAAATCCTCCTGCATCTGGGCCTGGACACCGTTGAACTGAACGGCGAAGGCTTCTCAATGCTGGTCAAGGAAGGCACGCGGGTCAGCAACGGCCAACCGTTGTTGCGCTACGACCTGGACAAGGTCGGCCAGCAGTGCAAAAGCCTGGTCAGCCTGTTGATCCTGACCAACAGCCAGGATTTCCAGGTGCGCCCGATCACGCTCAGAGCGGTGAAGGTCGGCGAGCCGCTGCTGCACATCATTGCGCGCAACAGCTCTGCGGCGACTGCCGAAGCGGTTGGCGGGCCAGAGGTTCAGGGTCAGGTGCTGGTGGCGCATCGCGGCGGTCTGCATGCGCGCCCTGCCGCACTGATTCGCCAGACCGCGCAAGGCTTCAAGAGCCAGTCGCAGCTGCACTTCGCCGGTAAATCGGCGCCGTGCAACAGCCTGATCGGCTTGATGGGACTGGCCATCGGCGAGCAGGATGAGGTGCACGTCAGCTGTCAGGGGCCGGACGCCGAAGCCGCGCTGCAAGCCTTGCTCAGTGCGTTGGCGACCGCCCTGCCCGATGATCATCACGCCGCTGCACCGGTCAGCGCCGCACCGCGCAAGCGTTCGGCCGAAGCTGGCGTACTGCAAGGTGTGTGCGCCGCACCGGGACTGGTCGGCGGGCCGCTGTTTCGTCTGAATGCGATCAGCCTGCCGGCGGATGCGGGCAATCATGCTCCGCTTGAGCAACTGCAGAAACTTGAAGCCGCGCTGAATCAGGTTCGCGGCGAAATCAACGCTACTCTCGCCCAAGCGAAAAAGCACAAGAGCACCGACGAAGAAGCGATCTTCGCCGCGCATCTGGCACTGCTCGAAGACCCGGCCCTGCTCGACGCCGCGCAGCATGCTATCGACCAAGGCACAGCGGCGACCCACGCGTGGAGTCAGTCGATCGACGTGCAGTGCGAAGTGCTGCAACACACCGGCAGTGCGCTGCTGGCCGAACGCGCCAATGACCTGCGCGACCTCAAGCAACGTGTCCTGCGCGCCCTGCTCGGCGAAGCCTGGCATTACGACGTGCCGACCGGCGCCATTGTCGCTGCGCATGAACTGACGCCATCGGATCTGCTGCAACTCAGCGCGCAAGGTGTCGCCGGGTTGTGCATGGCCGAGGGCGGCGCGACTTCCCACGTGGCGATTCTGGCACGCGGCAAAGGTCTGCCGTGCCTGGTTGCACTGGGCGCCGCTTTACTCGATCAAGCACAAGGTCAGTCGGTGGTGCTGGATGCCGATGGCGGCCGCCTCGAACTGACGCCGAACGCCGAACGCCTGGCCGAAGTACAACAGGCGCAAATCGACCGTCAGCAACGCCGCGATGCGCAACAAGCCAAGGCGCATCTGCCCGCCGAAACCCGCAATGGCGTGGCGATCGAAGTGGTCGCCAATGTCGCCTCCAGCCATGAAGCGGCAGACGCCTTTGCCAATGGCGCCGATGGCGTCGGCCTGCTGCGCACCGAGTTTCTGTTCGTCGACCGGCAGACCGCGCCGGACGTCGAAGAGCAGCGTGCCGCCTATCAAGCCGTGCTCGATGCCATGGGCGAGCACTCGGTGATCATCCGCACCATAGACGTCGGTGGCGACAAGCAACTCGACTACCTGCCGCTGCCCGCCGAAGCCAACCCGGTCTTGGGTCTGCGTGGCATTCGTCTGGCCCAGGCCCGCCCGGAAATCCTCGATCAGCAACTGCGCGCACTGCTGCAAGTCAGCCCGCTGCGCCGTTGCCGGATCCTGTTGCCGATGGTCACCGAAGTCGACGAACTGCTGCACATCCGCCAACGGGTCGATGCGCTGTGCCTGGAGTTGGGCATCAATCAGCGCCCGGAAATCGGCGTGATGATCGAAGTCCCCGCCGCCGCGCTGCAAGCCGAACAACTGGCCGAGCACGCCGATTTCCTGTCGATCGGCACCAACGACCTGTCGCAATACACCTTGGCCATGGACCGCGACCACGCAGGTTTGGCCGCCCGCGTCGATGCCCTGCATCCGGCACTGCTGCGGCTGATCGCCATGACCTGCGCAGGTGCGGCGGTGCACAAGCGCTGGGTTGGCGTGTGCGGTGCCCTCGCCTCCGACCCACTGGCGACGCCGGTGTTGATTGGTTTGGGCGTGAGGGAGCTGTCGGTCAGCCCGGTACAAATCGGTGAAATCAAGGATCGCGTGCGCCAGTTGCACGAGGCCGAATGCCAACGCCTCAGCCACGACCTGCTGAAACTCAACAGCGCCGCTGCGGTACGTCAGGCCTGCCACCAGCATTGGCCTCTGCACTAACAACAAGCTCTCTATAAAGAGCAGGGAGAACCACCATGTACCAACTCTTCATCGAAGGCCTGCAACGCCTCGGCCGCGCGCTGATGCTGCCGATCGCGATCCTGCCGATTGCCGGCCTGCTGCTGCGTCTGGGTGACACCGACCTGCTGAACATCGCGATCATTCACGATGCCGGCCAGGTGATCTTCGCCAACCTGGCAATGATCTTCGCCATCGGCATCGCTGTTGGTTTCGCCAAGGACAACAACGGCACCGCAGGCCTGGCCGGAGTGATCGGTTACCTGGTGATGATCTCCACCCTCAAGGTGCTCGACCCGAGCATCAACATGGGCATGCTCGCCGGGATCGTCAGCGGCCTGATGGCCGGCGCGCTGTACAACCGCTTCAAGGACATCAAGCTGCCGGAGTACCTGGCGTTCTTTGGCGGCCGTCGCTTCGTGCCGATCGTCACCGGTTTCGCCGCCGTCGCGCTAGGCGTAGTGTTCGGCTACATCTGGCCGCCGATCCAGCACGGCATCAACAGCTTCGGCAGCCTGATGATGGAAAGCGGCAGCTTCGGCGCCTTCGTCTTCGGCGTGTTCAACCGGCTGCTGATCGTCACCGGCCTGCACCACATCCTCAACAACATGGCGTGGTTCGTATTCGGCAACTTCACCGACCCGACCACCGGAGCGTTAGTCACCGGTGACCTGTCACGCTACTTCGCCGGCGATCCGAAGGGCGGCCAGTTCATGACCGGCATGTTCCCGATGATGATCTTCGGCCTGCCCGCCGCATGCCTGGCGATGTACCGCAACGCGTTGCCCGAACGCCGTAAAGTCATGGGCGGGATCTTCCTGTCGATGGCTTTGACGTCGTTTTTGACCGGGGTGACTGAACCGATTGAATTCGCCTTCATGTTTTTGGCGCCGTTGTTGTATCTGCTGCATGCGCTGCTGACCGGCCTGTCGATGGCGATCACCAATGCGCTGAACATCCACCTCGGTTTTACCTTCTCCGGCGGCTTCATCGACATGGTGCTGGGTTGGGGGCGCTCGACCAATGGCTGGCTGGTGATCCCGGTCGGGCTGGCGTATGCCGTGGTGTATTACGCGGTGTTTGATTTCTGTATTCGTCGTTTCAATTTGAAGACGCCGGGGCGTGAGGATATTGCGGCGGCTGACAAGGCTGTTCTCACCGAGAACGAGCGCGCTGCGGCTTACATCAAGGCACTCGGTGGTGCGGAGAATCTGGTCACCGTCGGTGCCTGCACTACCCGGTTGCGTCTGGAAATGGTTGATCGCAACAAGGCTTCCGATGCTGATTTGAAGGCACTGGGTGCGATGGCCGTGGTACGCCCGGGCAAGGGCGGCAGCTTGCAGGTGGTGGTTGGGCCATTGGCCGACAGCATCGCCGACGAAATCCGCCTCGCCATGCCGACGCTGGGGCGTGCGTTGGTGGCTGCGCCTGCGGTGGTGGTCGAGGAATCGAAAGCCGTATTGGTCACAGCACCGGAAGCCCAACAATGGCTGACTGCCTTGGGCGGTAGCGAGAATGTGCTGCAGTTGGACTGCATCGCCCTGACGCGCATTCGCCTGCAACTGGCCGATGGTAAAGCGTTGTCCGAGGCTCAATTGAAAGAGTTGGGGTGTCAGGGCGTCAGCCAGTTGGAAGGTGGGGTCTGGCATTTGCTGATTGGCGAGAAAGCGGCGAGTTTGAGTGGGGCGTTGGAAAGCCTGGTCAATCGAAGCGAGGTCAGCGCCAAAGTGTAACCCCTACATCACTCTCTGTAGGAGCTGCCGAAGGCTGCGATCTTTTGACTTTGATTTTTTGCCATCAAAAACAAATCAAAAGATCGCAGCCTTCGGCAGCTCCTACAGGCAAGCGATCAACCTAAAGAATCAGCTCGGTTAGCAGACCGCCATCGCTGGCAAGCCAGGCTCCCACAGGTTGTGTAGTGTTCCCAAAATCGTGCACGACGTAGGGCAGCCAGCCTGCTGGCGATGCACGATGACGTGGTAGTCAGGTCTGCGGATCAACTCGATCCAGTGCACGGTTTACCGCCAGTTCGGCGAGCATGACGATTTGCTGGATCGCCAATGCGGTGCTGCGTTGCAGGCCGCTGAGTTCGTTGGCGAAGTTGCTGGCCATGGCACTGGCGCAGGCCAACGATTCGTAGGCGTGGGCCAGCAGGGTTTCGGTGTCGATGCCGGGGTTCACCAGGAACATCGTGCTGGGCTGGCGCGGCTGGGCCGGTTGTGGGCTCAGGTAAAAATCGAGGGCGCGTTTGATGGCTTCGCGGTTTTTGGCGAGGTCTTCGGCGCGGATGGCTTCGGCGAGTGGGGTGGTGGGTTCGTGGGGTGGATCGGGGATTAGCTTGTCCAAAGTTCAACTCCTGCTACAGCTAGTGTGAATGCCATCGTTCGCCGGATCTCACGCGGCGAAGAGGTGGCAGCTATGTGCAGGGTGAGATCCACCGGAGCAGGCAACCGGCCAGACCGAAGTCTGCCCGCACACAGCCGCCATAAAGCAGGCAGCAGATTGAGCTGGCGCCAATTATCGTAGCGTTGGCGCTAGTTGCAAGCTTTCCGGGGATCTCACGCCCGGTCGCTGAATTGGCAGCGACAAGCAAAGCCTAGAGACCGGACGTCCGACGGACAACCTGAAAACCTTGTGGGAAGGTTCTGGTAATTCCACACACCCTTAAACACAAAACATCCCCCTGTAGGAGCTGCCGAAGGCTGCGATCTTTTGCCTTTGGCTTCCCACAATCAAAGGCAAGATCAAAAGATCGCAGCCTTCGGCAGCTCCTACAGGTGAGAATTGCAGATTGGTCGGCTCTCAGGCCGCCATCGCTGACAAGCCAGCCCCCACAAAAACCAACAGCAGACCGCATCCGCTTCTCACCACTCAACAGGATGAGCGTTAGCTCGGCTGCAGCTCTTGATCTTGATCCACGGGCGACGTCGGCAGGCTGAGCGCAGGGATTGATCCGGGCGTGGGAGCGCAGCGACCGTTTGGCGAAGCCAAACACAGCGAGAGGAGGTGCAGCGAAGCAAACCGTAGACGCTGCGCCCGGATCGATCCCGGAGCGAAGGGACCCCGAGCCCCAGCGAGCGGGCCGAACGTAGGAGCAAGCGTTTTTTTGCTTACTTTTTTTTAGGCGTTTGTAAAAAAAGTGAGTCGCCGTAAGGGCGAAACCGCCAGCCGCAGCCCCCGAAGAAACGGATATTCACTCAGTCAGCCAGAACGTGGTCGCCTGTCAGGGCGCCATCGCTGGCAAGCCAGCTCCCACAATGAAATGAAGTCACCCCTCAAATCGCAGGCAACAAAAAACCCGCAGACAATCACTCATCTGCGGGTTTCTCGTTCCAGCGGCAGAAAGATCAGAAATCTTCCAACCGCCACACCTCATAAGCCGGCGTCTCGTAAGGGTGGCTCACCTTAAGGGCAGCCACCACATCACGAATCAACTCGTCACAAACGACAAGCTCAACCTTCCATTCCTCAACTTGCTCAACCTGCCCCGCTTGCCCAATAAACGGCTGACTGCCATCCAACGGACGAAACTGGCCCAGACCGAGCACCTGCCAAGCACAGTGGTCATAGTCACCGATCCGCCCACCACCGGCAGCGAATACGGCTTCCTTGACCACCTCGACATGGCTGTCAGGAACAAAAAACGCCAGCTTGTACACAGGCCTTAGTTCACCCAGACGCGCGCGTTACGGAACATGCGCATCCAAGGAGCATCCTCGGTCCAGTCCTCCGAACGCCACGAGTTCTGCACCGCGCGGAACACCCGCTCCGGGTGCGGCATCATGATCGTCACACGACCGTCGCGGCTGGTGAGGCCGGTGATCCCGCGCGGCGAACCGTTCGGGTTGGCCGGGTAGGCTTCGGTGACCTTGCCGTGGTTGTCGACGAAACGCATCGCCACGCAACCCGACAGATCGGCTTCCAGCAGCGCTTCTTCGCTGGAGAACTCGGCATGGCCTTCACCGTGAGCGATGGCGATCGGCATACGCGAACCGGCCATGCCCTGCAGGAAGATCGAGTTCGACTCCTGGATCTGCACCATCGCCACGCGCGCTTCGAACTGCTCGGAGCGGTTGCGCACAAAGTGCGGCCAGAACTCGCTGCCCGGGATCAGCTCGTGCAGGTTGGACATCATCTGGCAACCGTTGCACACGCCGAGGGTGAAGCTGTCGTTACGCTCAAAGAAACCCTGGAACGCATCGCGGGCACGGCTGTTGAACAGCGCCGACTTGGCCCAGCCTTCACCGGCGCCGAGGACGTCGCCGTAGGAGAAACCACCGCAGGCCACCAGACCTTTGAACTCGTTCAGGTCGACACGGCCAGCGAGGATGTCGCTCATGTGCACGTCGATCGCGTTGAAACCGGCGCGGTCGAACGCGGCGGCCATTTCCACCTGACCGTTGACGCCCTGCTCACGCAGCACCGCAACCTGTGGGCGGATACCCTTCTTGATGTAAGGCGCGGCGATGTCCTGGTTGACGTCGTAGCTCAGCTTGACGCTAAGGCCCGGGTTGTCTTCTTCCAGCAGCGCGTCGAACTCTTGCTCGGCGCAGTCGGCGTTGTCGCGCAGACGCTGGATCTGGTAGCTGGTCTCGGCCCACTGACGTTGCAGCAGACGACGCTGGCCTTCGAACACCGTGTCACCGTTGAAGGTGATGTTGATCTGGCCATTGTTGATCGGCTGACCGATCACCGACACACAGTCACCCAGACCGGCCGCGCTGAATTGCGCGAGGATATCTGGCGTGGCGTCCTGACGAACCTGGATCACCGCACCCAGTTCTTCGTTGAACAGGATTGCAGCGATTTCTGCCGAGTTTTCGGCAACGCTGTCCAGGTTCAGGCTCAGACCGCAATGGCCGGCGAACGCCATTTCCACCACGGAGGTCAGCAGACCACCGTCGGAACGGTCGTGGTACGCCAGCAGGTGACCGTCGGCGTTGAGGCCCTGGATTACCGCGAAGAAGGCTTTGAGGTCTTCGGCGTCATCGACGTCCGGCGCCTGCTTGCCGAGCTTGCCGTGAACCTGAGCAAGGATCGAGGCACCCATGCGGTTCTGGCCGCGACCGAGGTCGATCAGGATCAGGTCGGTGGTGCCCTTGTCCATGCGCAGCTCCGGGGTCAGGGTCTGACGGATGTCAGCCACTGGGGCGAAACCGGTCACGATCAGCGACATCGGCGAAGTTACGGTTTTTTCTTCACCGTTATCGTTCCAGCGGGTGGCCATGGACATCGAGTCCTTGCCGACCGGAATGGTGATGCCCAGCTCAGGGCACAGTTCCATGCCGACCGCTTTCACGGTGTCGTACAGACGTGCATCTTCGCCCGGGTGGCCGGCAGCGGACATCCAGTTCGCCGACAGTTTGATGTCGGAGATCTTGTTGATGCGCGAAGCGGCAATGTTGGTCAGGGTTTCGCCGA
Organism: Pseudomonas sp. B21-051; assembly: GCF_024748795.1. NCBI lineage: Bacteria > Pseudomonadati > Pseudomonadota > Gammaproteobacteria > Pseudomonadales > Pseudomonadaceae > Pseudomonas > Pseudomonas sp. B21-051. Next base: position 1,151,552 of record NZ_CP087166.1, on the reverse strand, counting down.
TGGCCATACGGCCCGACGCCGGAGCGTCCAGCAACGCCAGCGGAGTCCGCTCGCCCATCGCCATCGCTTCACCGGTGTAGACGTCGAAACTGGTGGCGGTGACGGCGACGTCGGCCACCGGAACCTGCCATGGGCCAACCATCTGGTCACGAGCCACGAGGCCGGTGATGGTGCGGTCGCCGATGGTGATCAGGAAGCTTTTGCTCGCCACGGCCGGGTGATGCAGGACGCGCTCGATGGATTCGCTGATGTCGAGGTTCGACGGATCGAAATCGTCGCCCAGCTCGGCTTCGCGAACCACCGAACGGTGCATGCGCGGGGCCTTGCCCAGCAACACTTCCAGTGGCATGTCCACCGGGTTGTTGCCGAAGTGGCTATCCGTGACAGTAAGCTGCGGCTCGGCAGTGGCTTCGCCGACCACGGCAAACGGGCAACGCTCACGTTCGCAGATCGCCTGGAAGCGCTCGAAGTCGGCCGGGCCGACCGCCAGAACGTAACGTTCCTGGGATTCGTTGGACCAGATTTCGTGCGGGGCCATGCCCGGCTCGTCGTTTGGAATGTTGCGCAGTTCGAAACGGCCACCGCGGTCGCCGTCGTTGACCAGTTCCGGGAAGGCGTTGGACAGACCGCCCGCACCCACGTCGTGGATGAAGCTGATCGGGTTCTTGTCGCCCAGTTGCCAGCAGCGGTCGATGACTTCCTGGCAGCGACGCTCCATCTCAGGGTTTTCACGCTGTACGGAAGCGAAGTCGAGGTCCGCCGAGCTGGTGCCGGTGGCCATCGAGGAAGCGGCGCCGCCCCCCAGACCGATCAGCATCGCCGGGCCGCCGAGCACGATCAGCTTGGAGCCGACCAGAATCTCGCCTTTCTTGACGTGTTCTTCACGGATGTTGCCCATGCCGCCCGCGAGCATGATCGGCTTGTGGTAACCGCGAACTTCGTCACCGTGCGGAGTGGTGATCGATTGTTCGAAGGTACGGAAGTAGCCGGTCAGGGCCGGACGCCCGAATTCGTTGTTGAACGCGGCGCCGCCCAGCGGGCCTTCGATCATGATGTCCAGCGCGGTAACGATACGCTCAGGCTTGCCGTACGGCACTTCCCACGGCTGTTCGAAGCCCGGGATCTGCAGGTTGGACACGGTGAAACCGGTCAGGCCGGCCTTTGGCTTGGCGCCACGACCGGTGGCACCTTCGTCGCGGATCTCGCCACCGGAACCGGTGGACGCGCCCGGGAACGGGGCGATCGCGGTCGGGTGGTTGTGGGTTTCGACCTTCATCAGGATGTGCACCGGCTCCTGCACCGCGCCGTACTGGCGGGTCTCCGGATCCGGGAAGAAGCGGCCGGCGACGTTGCCGACGATCACCGAAGCGTTGTCCTTATAAGCGGACAGCACGCCTTCGTTGTGCATCTGATAGGTGTTCTTGATCATGCCGAACAGGCTTTTTTCCTGGCTCTCGCCGTCAATATCCCAACTGGCGTTGAAGATCTTGTGGCGGCAGTGCTCGGAGTTGGCCTGGGCGAACATCATCAGTTCGATGTCGTGCGGGTTGCGCTTGAGACCGTTGAAGGCGTTGACCAGGTAATCGATCTCGTCCTCGGCCAGGGCCAGGCCCAGCTCGGTGTTGGCTTTTTCCAGTGCGGCGCGGCCGCCACCGAGGATGTCGATCGCGGTCAGCGGCTTCGGCTCGGCGTGGCTGAACAGACCGGCAGCCTGTTCCAGATTGCCCAGAACGATCTGGGTCATGCGGTCATGCAGCACGTCGGCGATTTGCTGGGCTTCGGCGTCGCTGAACTGGCCGGCCACGTAGAACGCGATGCCGCGCTCCAGGCGCTGGATCTTGCTCAGGCCGCAGTTGCGGGCGATGTCGCTGGCCTTGCTCGACCATGGCGAGATGGTGCCGAAACGCGGCAACACCAGAAACAGACGGCCGGTCGGCTCTTGTACCGGAACGCTTGGGCCGTACTTCAGAAGGCGCGCAAGCACCTGCTGTTCGTCGCCGGTCAGGACGCCGGTGACTTCGGCGAAGTGAGCGAATTCAGCATACAGGCCACTGACAGCTGGAACCTTCTGGCTCAGTTGCTCAAGGAGTTTGCTGTGGCGAAAGGCAGAAAGGGCAGGAGCGCCGCGCAGGATCAACATCTTCGGGACAGCCTCGGGAAGGGGTGTGCTTTGAGGCCGTGCATTCTAGCCTAAACCGCCCTCAACATCACCCGAAACGCTACGCACGGTTGCACTCGGATATCAATCTGTGTTTCTGCCTTTGAAGTCAAATTCCGAGGGTGCACGAGCCGCGCTTATTTTTTCTGTCACAAAATGCCTTTCAGCCCCATTCCTTCGGGGTTTCGTGCGGTTTTGTGATCTCTAGCAGACAAGCCGCTCACTGTCGAGATATGGCGCCCGCAGCCGTTTGCGTATACTGCGCAGATGTTTTTCCCAACGGCTTTGCGTCCGCGATACGCCAAATGGCTGATCGCAACCGGACTCTTCCTGATGCTCGGTGGCTGTGTTGATAAACCCAACACACTCGAGCGCGTAAAGGAGGATGGTGTGCTGCGGGTGATTACCCGTAACAGCCCCGCCACCTACTTTCAGGATCGCAGCGGTGAAACCGGCTTCGAATACGAGCTGGTGAAGCGCTTCGCCGACGATTTGGGTGTTGAACTGAAGATCGAGACCGCCGACAACCTCGATGACCTGTTCAACCAGATCGGCAAGCCGAACGGCCCGGTGCTGGCGGCGGCAGGCCTGGTCAGCAGCGAGGAGCGCAAGAAGCAGGTGCGCTTCTCCCACTCCTACCTCGAAGTCACCCCGCAGATCATCTACCGCAACGGCCAGTCGCGCCCTACCGATCCAGGTGATCTGGTCGGCAAGAAAATCATGGTGCTCAAGGGCAGCACCCACGCCGAACAGCTGGCCGAGCTGAAAAAGAAATTTCCCGGCATCGAATACGAAGAATCCGACGCCGTTGAGGTGGTCGACCTGTTGCGCATGGTCGATGAAGGCCAGATCGACCTGACGCTGGTCGACTCCAACGAAGTGGCGATGAACCAGGTGTACTTCACCAACATCCGCGTGGCGTTCGACCTCGGCGATGCGCGCAGCCAGAGCTGGGCGGTGGCGGCCGGCGAAGACAACAGCCTGCTCAACGAGATCAACGCCTACCTCGACAAGGTGCAGAAGAACGGCACCCTGCAGCGCCTGAAAGACCGTTATTACGGCCACGTCGATGTCCTCGGCTACATGGGCGCCACCACCTTCGCCCAGCACTTGCAGCAGCGCTTGCCCAAATACGAACAGCACTTCAAGACCTACGCCAAGAAAGAGAAAGTCGACTGGCGCCTGCTGGCGGCCATCGGTTATCAGGAATCGCTGTGGCAACCGGCAGTCACTTCGAAAACCGGCGTGCGCGGTTTGATGATGCTGACCCAGAACACCGCTCAGGCGATGGGCGTGTCGAACCGTCTCGATCCCAAGCAAAGCATCATGGGCGGCGCCAAGTACCTGGCCTACATGAAGGATCAGCTCGACGAATCGATTCAGGAGCCGGACCGCACCTGGTTTGCGCTGGCGGCGTACAACGTCGGCAGCGGTCACCTCGATGACGCACGCAAACTGGCGTCCCGCGAAGGCCTGAACCCGGACAAGTGGCTGGACGTGAAGAAGATGCTGCCGCGCCTGTCGCAGAAGCAGTGGTACAGCAAGACCCGCTACGGCTACGCCCGGGGCGGCGAGCCGGTGCATTTCGTGGCAAACATCCGTCGCTACTACGACATCCTGACCTGGGTGACCCAGCCGCAGCTTGAAGGCGATCAGGTGGCCGAGGGCAATCTGCATGTGCCGGGGATCGACAAGTCAAAACCGGCTCAAGAGCCTGCCCCGCTCTAAAAGCAAAAGATCGCAGCCTTCGGCAGCTCCTACAGGGTTTTGCGTACATCTGTAGGAGCTGCCGAAGGCTGCGATCTTTTGATCTTCAGCCTTTGAGCGCAGCTGCCAGAATCAGCGCCTTCATCTCGGACACTGCCGACTTGAACCCGACGAACAACGCATGCGCCACCAGCGCATGGCCGATGTTCAGTTCATTGATGCCCTTGATCGCCGCCACGGCTTCAACGTTGTGATAATGCAGGCCATGCCCGGCATTGACGATCAGGCCCTGCGCCAGACCAAACGCCACACCGTCCGCCACACGCTTCAATTCTTCAGCGACTTCAGTCGGGGTTTCGGCATCGGCGTAACGCCCGGTGTGCAGTTCGATGGCCGGCGCACCAACGCGCTTCGAAGCAGCGATCTGGCGTTCGTCAGCATCGATGAACAGCGACACTTCGCTGCCGATCTTCGACAGACGCTCGACCGCTGCCCTGATCCGCTCTTCCTGCCCCGCTACATCCAGACCGCCTTCAGTGGTCAGTTCCTGACGGGTTTCCGGAACCAGGCAGATGTGCGCCGGACGGATGCGCTCGGCGAACGCCATCATTTCTTCGGTGACGCCCATTTCGAAGTTCATGCGGGTCTGCAGCACATCCTTGAGCAGCAGCACGTCGCGCTCCTGAATGTGCCGGCGGTCTTCGCGCAAGTGCACGGTGATGCCATCGGCGCCCGCCTCTTCCGCGTCCAGCGCTGCCTTGACCGGATCCGGGTAGCGTGTGCCACGGGCCTGACGCAGGGTGGCGACGTGGTCGATGTTCACGCCAAGAAGAATGCGATTGCTGGTGGTCACGGATGCGCTCCTGAAGGGAAAGATTCGGCGCACAGCATATCAGGGCTTGCGAAATAGCTCGCGGCTGACGAGGGGGCGGCCGCCCAAGTGCACGGCCAGTGCCTGACGCATCAGACGCTTGGCGGCGGACAGTGCGCCGGGCGCTGTCCAGTCGGCTTCGGCCATGGCCAGCAGTTCAGTGCCGTTGAACAGCCCCGGCTGCAACAGGAAGACGCGCTCCAGCCCGGCATCCACTTGCAGGCGATACAGGCCTTCCGCAGCGATGGGCTCGTTGTGGATATCTGTATTCAGGGAAAAACCGTAGCCCAGATCGTCCAGCAGACGCCATTCGAACGAACGCAACAACGGCTCCAGTGCGCGACCTTCAGCCAGGGCCTGCAGGGTGGCAGCGTAATGATCGAACACCGCCGGGTGCGGATCTTCGGCGGGCAGCAGGCGGATCAGCAATTCGTTGAGATAGAGGCCGCTGAACAGCGCCTCACCGACCATCCAGGTCGCGTTTCCGGCACTTTCCATGCGCCCGACGTTCTTCAGCTCACCCTTGCCACGAAACTCTACTTCCAGTGGCACGAACGGTCGCGCCAATGTCCCGGCCTTGCCCCGCGCACTGCGCAACACCGCCCGCAGCCGCCCTTGCGGCGTGAGGAAGTCGACCAGCGCGCTGGTTTCGCGGTAGGCACGCGAATGCAGGACGTAGGCGAGTTGGGCGGGAGGTGGGGTTTGCGACATGGAGTTCTCGATGAAGAAACGCAGTTTTTACACACCACCCAAAAACCAAATGTGGGAGCGAGCCTGCTCGCGAAAGCGGAGTGACAGTCAACATCAATGCTGAATGTTACATCCCTTCGCGAGCAGGCTCGCTCCCACAGTGGGTATCGGTGTTCTCTGGAACGGTGATTACAGGTCGCCGTAACCCAGCGAACGCAGAGCACGCTCGTCGTCGGACCAGCCGCCCTTCACCTTCACCCACAGGTTGAGCATGATCTTGGAGTCGAACAGCAGCTCCATGTCCTTGCGCGCTTCGGTGCCGATGCGTTTGATGCGCTCGCCCTTGTCGCCAATGATGATCTTCTTCTGGCCGTCACGCTCGACGAGGATCAGCGCGTGGATGTGCAGGGTCTTGCCCTGCTGCTTGAACTCTTCGATCTCGACGGTGATCTGGTACGGCAGCTCGGCGCCCATCTGGCGCATGATTTTCTCGCGCACCAGTTCGGCGGCAAGGAAACGGCTGCTGCGGTCGGTGATCTGGTCTTCCGGGAAGAAGTGATCGTTCTCCGGCAGGTGATCGGCGATGACCTTTTCCAGCGCGTCGAGGTTGTGCCCGTGCTGCGCGGAAATCGGGATGATCTGTGCGTTCGGCAGCTGTTCCTGCAACCACGACAGGTGCGGCATCAGCTCGGCCTTGTCTTCGATGCGGTCGGTCTTGTTCAGTGCGACGATCAGCGGGCCGGTCACGTACTGCACGCGCTCCAGGACCATCTGATCTTCTTCGGTCCACTTGGTGCGATCGACCACGAAGATCACCACGTCGACGTCTTTCAATGCTGCCGAAGCGGTTTTGTTCATGTAGCGGTTCAGGGCCTTTTCGCCACCCTTGTGCATACCGGGGGTGTCGACGTAGATCGCCTGCACGTCACCCTCGGTCTTGATCCCGAGCATGTTGTGGCGGGTGGTCTGCGGCTTGCGCGAGGTGATCGCGAGCTTCTGGCCGAGGATGTGGTTGAGCAACGTCGATTTGCCGACGTTGGGACGGCCGACGATGGCAACGTAGCCACAGCGAGTTGCGTTTGTATCAGTCATTGCCATTCTCCACGCCCAAGGCAATCAGTGCTGCGGCGGCCGCTACCTGTTCGGCAATACGACGGCTCACACCCTGACCTCGGCTTTTTTCATTCAATAAGACCACTTCGCACTCGACGAAGAAGGTACGGCAGTGCGGCTCACCCTGGATATCCACCACTTCGTAGCGTGGCAGTTCGCAACCGCGCGATTGCAGGTGTTCCTGCAGACGGGTCTTGGGATCCTTGTTGGTGTCGACCAGCGTCAGGCCTTCGAACTCACCGGCCAGCCAGGCCAGTACGCGCTCGCGAGCGACGTCCATGCCGGCATCGAGGTAGATCGCACCGATCAGCGCTTCGAGGGCATCGGCCAGAATCGATTCGCGACGGAAGCCACCGCTTTTCAGTTCGCCCGAACCCAGACGCAGGTAGTCGCCCAAGTCGAAACCACGGGCCAGCACGGCCAGTGTCTCACCCTTCACCAAACGTGCGCGCAAACGCGACAACTGGCCTTCGCGGGCCAGCGGGAAGCGATCGAACAGCGCCTCGCCGGCGACGAAGTTGAGGATGGCATCGCCGAGGAATTCCAGGCGTTCGTTATTACGACCGGCAAAGCTGCGGTGCGTGAGGGCCAGCAGCATCAGCTCCTGATCCTTGAAGGTGTAACCGAGCTGGCGCTCGAGACGGCTTAGAGAAACGCTCACGGTTTACCCACGCTGAGTTCGTGGCTGGATTCCACTGCCATCGCCGGGGTACGGCGCAGGCCTGGGACAATTAACGCTGTGTTCAAAAATGACGTCCTGAATATCGTGGCTTCATGCCCTGGTGCCGATTTGTGTCGACTCCAGAAATGCATTCGGCGCTGTGGTCAACAGCGCCGTGATTGATTACTTGATCAGGCCAACCCGCGAGAAATTCGGCAGGTGGCTGAGTTTCGGTTCCGGCCAGCTCATCCAGACAGCGAAGGCTTTGCCGACGATATTCTGGTCGGGAACCATGCCCAGCAGATCCTTGGGAATGTTCGGGTCATCCCAGTAGCGACTGTCGTTGGAGTTGTCGCGGTTGTCGCCCATCATGAAGTAATGGCCGGCCGGCACGGTCCAGGTATGGTCCGGCGTGGCGCGGTAGCGGCTCATTTCCTTGCGGATCAGGTGTTCGGCAGCGCCGAGTTTTTCCTTGTAGAGCTCCGCGCTGCCCAGCGTGCCCGGCTCGGAGCCGACCAGTTGCTCGGCAATCGACTCGCCATTGACCAACAGACGCTTGTCGGCGGTGTAACGCACCGTGTCGCCTGGCAGGCCGACTACACGCTTGATGTAGTTGACGTTCGGGTCGCTCGGGTAGCGGAACACCATCACATCGCCACGCTGTGGATCACCGACTTCGATGACTTTCTTGTCGATCACCGGCAGGCGGATCCCGTAAGAAAACTTGTTCACCAGAATGAAGTCGCCCACGTCCAGGGTCGGTTTCATCGAGCCGGATGGAATCTGGAACGGTTCCACCAGGAACGAACGCAGCACCAGCACGATGAACAGCACCGGAAAGAACGACTTGCCGTATTCAACCAGCAACGGCTCTTTGTTCAGCTTCTCGACCACCACGGGCTCGGGCTGGCTGACACTGCCTTGATAAGAGGCAATGGCAGCACGCCGACGCGGCGCCAGGAACAGCAGATCGAGCAACGCCAACAGGCCGCAGACGAACACGGCGATGACCAGCAACAGCGGGAAATTTAGTGACATAGGACCTGACTATTCCAACCTGAGCACGGCAAGGAAGGCTTCTTGCGGAATTTCCACGTTGCCGACCTGCTTCATGCGTTTCTTACCGGCCTTTTGCTTTTCAAGCAGCTTTTTCTTACGGCTTACGTCACCGCCGTAGCATTTGGCCAATACGTTCTTTCTGAGTGCCTTGACGGTTGTCCGGGCAACGATCTGACCGCCAATGGCCGCCTGGATCGCCACGTCGAACATCTGACGAGGAATCAGTTCTTTCATCTTCTCGGTCAACTGGCGACCTTTGAAGTGCGAATTGTCACGGTGCACGATCAACGCCAGGGCGTCGACCTTGTCACCGTTGATCAGCACGTCCAGTTTCACCAGATTAGCCGATTGGTAACGATCGAAATGGTAATCCAGCGAAGCATAGCCGCGGCTGGTGGATTTGAGGCGGTCGAAGAAGTCCAGGACCACTTCGTTCATCGGCAGATCGTAGGTCACCTGTACCTGATTGCCGAGGAACAGCATGTCGACCTGTACGCCGCGCTTCTCGATGCACAGGGTGATGACGTTGCCCAGGTGTTCCTGCGGAACCAGAATATTGGCCCGCACGATCGGCTCGCGCATGTCTTCGATGGCCGACACATCCGGAAGCTTGGATGGGTTGTCGACGTAAATCGTTTCACCGGTTTTCAGCACCAGCTCGAAAATTACGGTTGGCGCGGTGGTGATCAGGTCCAGGTCGTATTCGCGCTCGAGGCGCTCCTGGATGATCTCCATGTGCAGCATGCCGAGGAACCCGCAACGGAAGCCAAAGCCCAGTGCGTCGGAGCTTTCCGGGGTGTACTGCAGCGACGAGTCGTTCAGGGTCAGTTTCTGCAGCGCTTCGCGGAAGTCCTCGAAGTCGTCGGAGCTGACCGGGAACAGACCGGCGTAAACCTGTGGCTGGATGCGTTTGAAACCGGGCAGAACCGGCACATCCGGGGTCGAGCTCAGGGTCAGGGTGTCACCGACCGGTGCACCGTGAATGTCCTTGATGCTGGCGATGATGAAGCCCACTTCGCCGGCCTTGAGGTCAGCGGTGGCGGTGTGTTTCGGGTTGAATACACCGACGCTGTCGACCAGGTGGATCTTGCCGGTGGATTTCACCAGAATCTTGTCGCCCTTTTTTACACGGCCATGACGCACGCGCACCAGGGAGACAACGCCCAGGTAGTTGTCGAACCAGGAGTCGATGATCAACGCTTGCAGCGGATCTTCGATGTTGCCGGTCGGCGCAGGAATGGTCGCGACCAGACGCTCGAGCACTTCGTCGACACCCAGGCCGGTCTTGGCGCTGCAGGTGACGGCGTCGGTGGCGTCGATGCCGATGATCTTCTCGATCTCGTCCTTGACGCGGTCCGGCTCGGCCTGCGGCAGGTCGATCTTGTTCAGCACCGGCATGACCTCGAGGCCTTGCTCGATGGCGGTGTAGCAGTTGGCCACGGACTGGGCTTCAACACCCTGACCGGCATCGACCACCAGCAACGCACCTTCACACGCGGCCAGGGAACGGCTGACTTCGTAGGTGAAGTCGACGTGGCCCGGGGTGTCAATGAAGTTCAGCTGGTAGGTGACGCCATCTTTGGCTTTGTAATAGAGGGTAACGCTATGGGCCTTGATGGTGATCCCGCGTTCGCGCTCCAGATCCATGGAATCCAGTACCTGGGCTTCCATTTCACGCTCGGCCAGGCCACCGCACATCTGGATGAAACGGTCAGCCAGCGTCGACTTGCCATGGTCAATGTGGGCGATGATGGAGAAATTGCGGATATGACTCAAATCACTCACGGATCAACACTCAAAAAGGCTGCAGGCTTGGCCCGCCGAAAAATAGCCGGGAATTGTACCTGATACACGGCGCAAGCGTCACGTTCGCCTGTCACCCGGATTGCATACGAAAACGCCCCGATCTGTCGACCGAGGCGTTTTCGCGGTTAAAGCGTTGGCAACAACGCGGCCATCAACCGGCCCGTCGCAGCAGCCACACACCCGCCAGCGCACAGACCGTGGCCGGCACCAGCACCGCGAACAGCGGCGAGAAACCGAACACCAGGCTCGACGGGCCAAGCAGATCCTGGACGATGCGGAAGGTGAAGCCCACCAGCACACCGGTAAACACTCGCTGACCGAGGGTGACCGAGCGCAACGGACCGAAGATGAAGGAGATCGCCATCAGCACCAGCGCGGCGGTCACCAGCGGCTGCAACACCTTGACCCAAAATGCCAGCCAGTAGCGGCCATTGCTCAGGCCCTGATCCGCCAGATAGTGGATGTAGCCCCACAGACCGGAAATCGACAGCGACTCAGGCGCCATCACCACCGTGTTGAGCAATTGCGGGCTCAGCGACACGTCCCACTCCTCGCTCGGCGCGTTCACCACTTCGGTGCTGCGCTCGTGGAACACCGTGGTGGTCACGTCGCTGAGCAGCCAGCGCTTGCCGTCGAACTCCGCACGCTTGGCGAAGCTGGAGCTGAGCAGGTGGCGCTCTTTGTCGAAGTGATAGCGGGTCACGCCATACAACAGGCCGTCGGGTTGCACGGCGTTGATATGGATGAATTCCTCACCCTGACGGTGCCACATGCCGTGCTTGGCGCTCTGCGCATCGCCGCTGCCTTGCGCCAGTGAGCGATTGGCCTGGGCCATGCTTTCGGTGGCAGGCGCCACGTATTCACCGATCAGCACGCCAGCCAGCATCAGCACCAGCATTGGCTTCATGACGGCCCAGACGATGCGCCCGATGGACACACCTGCGGCACGCATGACCGTCAGCTCGCTGCTGCTGGCCAGGCTGCCGAGGCCGATCAGACAGCCGATCAGCGCGGCCATCGGCAGCATTTCGTACAGGCGACGCGGCGCGGTGAGCAGAACGAAGCTCAGCACGTCGGTCAGTGTGTAGGTATCGCTGACGTCGCTCATCTCGTCGATGAAGGCAAACAGGGTCGCCAGACCCAGAATGATCGCCAGCACGGCGATGATCGCCACGAATACACTGCTGCCGATGTAGCGGTCGAGTTTAACCACGAGCCACCTCCAGCGCAGCGCTGCGACGGCTGGCCAGCTTCAGGCGCAACGGCTCCCAGTACAGCAGGCCGAGACCGATGACCAGGAAGATCCCGTGCACCCACCACAGGCCAAGGGCCGGCGGGATCTTGCCTTTTTCGAGGGCGCCGCGGGCGGCAATCAGGATGGTCAGGTAAGCCATATAAAGAAGAATCGCCGGCAGCAGCTTCAGGAAACGGCCCTGACGCGGATTGACCCGCGACAGCGGCACCGCCATCAGGGTCACGATGAACACCAGCAACGGCAGGGAAATCCGCCATTGCAGTTCGGCCCTGGAGCGCTCGTCGTCGGCGCCCAGCAGGGTCGAAGTCGGGATCGCGTCACGGTCGGTGACTTCGTCACTGGCATCAGGTTTTGGCAGCAATACGCCGTAGGTGTCGTATTTGATCGCGCGGTAATCGGCCTGACCCGGGCTGCCGTCATAGCGATAGCCGTTGTGCAGGATCAGGTAGCGGTTGCCGTCAGAGTGGATCTCCTGACGGCCCTTTTCGGCCACCAGCACGGAAATCCCGCGGTCCTTCTGATTGGCCCCGAGATTTTTCTGCGAGATGAACACGCCGCCGAGGTTGACGCGGTCGTCGGTCAGGCTTTCGGTGTAGGTCACTCGGGTGCCATCACGCAACGCCTGGAAACGGCCGGGTTCGAGGGTATCGAATTCGGTCAGGGCGTCCTGCTTGTTCAGCAGCAACTGAAACTGGTTAGCGCCTTGCGGGGCCAGACTCAGGCTCAGCCACGCCACCACCAGTGCCACCAGCGTCGCCGGAAACAGGGTCATGCGCAGCAGACGCTGCTGACTCATGCCGGTGGCCGAGAGCACGGTCATTTCGCTTTCGAGGTAGAGCCGGCCGTAAGCCAGCAGGATCCCGAGAAACAGACCCAACGGCAGGATCAGTTGCATGAAACCCGGCAGACGGTAACCCATGATCAGGAACAGCGATCCCGGATCGAGTTGGCCCGCAGCGGCCTGGGCAAGGTATTTGATGAAGCGACCGCTCATGATGATGACCAGCAGCACGGCGCTGACGGCGCTCAGGGTCAACATCACTTCACGGGACAGATAACGGAAGACGATCAAACCAGACACTCCAGGGTTGTCAGGCTAAGGCGGCCAAACAAGCAAACGTTTCGAGCGACCCGCAAGGCAGAGCCGTCGAAAAAAGATGCGGCATTATCCTGTGATTGAGGGCGCCTGTCACTGCGCACACTCACCCAAGCGCAGATTCCGTTGAAGATCGCACAACCGAGGGTTGTCAGGCGCGGTGAGCGAGGTTCAAACTGCCGCCTTCGTCGCAGGCACAGACCTGCGCCTCTTCTATCTATAAGCAGGCGACTGCGGACACCGTCGAACGCCTGTGTGTTGACCATTCATTCAGGGATCCGGACATGGAACTGGTTGTAAAAAGCGTTAGCCCAGAAACGTTGAAAACCGCCACCCTGGTGGTTGCCGTCGGCGAAGGCCGCAAACTCGGCGTCGCCGCCAGACAGATCGACGAACTGAGCGGTGGCGCGATCAGCGCCGTACTCAAGCGTGGCGATCTGGCCGGCAAGGTCGGTCAAAGCCTGCTGCTGCACAGCCTGCCGAACCTGAAAGCCGAGCGCGTGCTGCTGGTCGGCGTGGGCAAGGATGAAGAACTGGGCGACCGTCCGTTCCGCAAAATCGTTGCCGGCATCCTCAACACCCTGAAAGGTCTGGGTGGCAGCGATGCCGTGCTGGCCCTGGATGAAATCATCGTCAAGAACCGCGACAGCTACGGCAAGACCCGCCTGCTGGCGGAAACCCTGGTGGACGGCGAATACACGTTCGACCAGTTCAAGAGCCAGAAAGCCGAACCGCGCGCCCTGAAAAAAATCACCCTGCTGACCATCAAGGCTGCTCAGGCTGAAGTGCAGCGCGCCGTGAACCATGCCACCGCGATCGCCAACGGCATGGCCTTCACCCGTGATCTGGGCAACCTGCCGCCGAACATCTGCCACCCGACCTTCCTCGGCGAGCAAGCGAAGAACCTCGGCAAAGAGTTCAAGGATCTGAAAGTCGAAGTCCTCGACGAGAAGAAGATCAAATCCCTGGGCATGGGCTCGTTCTACGCCGTCGGCCAGGGCAGCGCCCAGCCGCCGCGCCTGATCGTCATGCAATACAACGGTGGCAAGAAATCCGAGAAGCCTTACGCGCTGGTCGGTAAAGGCATCACCTTCGACACCGGCGGCATCAGCCTCAAGCCGGGCGCCGGCATGGACGAAATGAAGTACGACATGGGTGGCGCGGCCTCCGTGTTCGGTACCCTGCGTGCCGTGCTTGAGCTGAAGCTGCCGATCAACCTGGTGTGCATCCTCGCTTGCGCGGAAAACATGCCGAGCGGCAACGCCTCGCGCCCGGGCGACATCGTCACCACCATGAGCGGCCAGACCGTGGAAATCCTCAACACCGACGCCGAAGGCCGTCTGGTGCTGTGCGACGCCCTGACCTACTCCGAGCGCTTCAAGCCGCAGGCAGTGATCGACATCGCCACCCTGACCGGTGCCTGTGTGGTTGCACTCGGTGCACACACGTCTGGCTTGCTGGGCAACAACGACGAGCTGATCGAGCAACTGCTCAGCGCCGGCAAGGCTGCTGACGACCGCGCCTGGCAACTGCCGCTGTTCGACGAATACCAGGAGCAACTGGACAGCCCGTTCGCCGACATCGCCAACATTGGCGGGCCGAAGGCCGGCACCATCACCGCCGCGTGCTTCCTGTCGCGCTTCACCAAGAACCTCAACTGGGCGCACCTGGACATCGCGGGCACCGCATGGACCAGCGGCGGCAAGGACAAGGGCGCCACCGGCCGTCCGGTTCCGCTGCTGACCCAATACCTGCTGGACCGCGCCAAAGCCTGAAACCGATGAACCTGGGTGGCGTCACTCTTCGGTGACGCCGCTCAAGGCTCAGGAACCGCAATGACCAAAGTCGACTTCTATATCCTGCCCAGCGCCGATCCTTCGGCTCGCCTGGACTTTGCCTGCAAGCTCACTGAGAAAGCCTGGCGCATGGGTCACCGCATCTACCTGCATTGCAGCGATGCTGCTCAGCGTGACGATCTCGATGCGCGCCTGTGGGCGTTCAAGGGCGAAACCTTCGTGCCGCACGGCCCTACCGATAGCGAACCGGACGGTTTGATCGTGCTGGGACTGGGCGCTGACTGCGGCGAGCATCAGGATCTGCTGGTCAACCTCGACCTGAAAGTCCCGGCTTTCGCCAGCAAATTCGCCCGCGTGGCGGAAGTGGTGGTGGAAGATCCGACGATTCGCGCGGCGGCACGGGAGAGTTTCCGTTTCTACCGCGAACAGGGCTATCCTCTGCAAGATCACCGTTTACAGCGACTCTGAGTACGCCGATGGACACTCCAAAACCGCTGCAAAAGCCTGCACACCTGCTGGACGATCTCGAATCGATCCGCCAGTTGCTTGGCGATGACAACCTGCAACCACCCTTGCTGACCGACACGGTCGAGGATGGTGAACAGGAACAGATTCCGATGCTGTTCGAGGCCGTCGACGCCACGCCGCCGACCATTGAACCACCACCGGCTCCGACCCCGGCACCTGCTGTTGCACCTGTGGATAAAGGCCCGGACGCCCTGCTGCACCTCGATAGCGAACTGCGCGCCGCCGCGCAATTGATCATGCAGGACGTGATCGACGACTTCGCGCCGCACATCGAAACCGAAATCAAACGCCGCCTCGAGGCGCGGATGGAACGGTTGCTGAGCCAATACGAATAACCCGGCCTTCGGTATTTTTTGTGGCGAGGGAGCTTGCTCCCGCTGGGGTGCGAAGCGCCCCCAAAACTATTCAACAGTGTTTTGTCCGCGAAGCCTGCGTGGCAGTTTTTACGACTGCTGCGCAGCCGAGCGGGAGCAAGCTCCCTCGCCACAGAGTTCGCGATCACATTTAGATCTCCACCCGGCCCGCCCCGCTCGCCCTCGGCCCCATGCCCCGCTATACTTCCCGGCTTTTCCTGAATAAATGCCAATAGGGTCCCGCCGCGCATGGATAAGACCTACCAGCCGCACGCCATTGAAACTTCCTGGTACAACACCTGGGAGTCCGAGAACTATTTCGCACCGCAAGGCGCGGGCGATTCCTACACCATCATGATCCCGCCGCCGAACGTCACCGGCAGCCTGCACATGGGTCACGGTTTCAACAACGCGATCATGGACGCCCTGATCCGTTTCCGCCGCATGCAGGGTCGCAACACCCTGTGGCAGCCGGGCACCGACCACGCCGGTATCGCCACGCAGATGC
This sequence comes from Pseudomonas sp. B21-051, assembly GCF_024748795.1. NCBI lineage: Bacteria > Pseudomonadati > Pseudomonadota > Gammaproteobacteria > Pseudomonadales > Pseudomonadaceae > Pseudomonas > Pseudomonas sp. B21-051. The sequence goes on along the minus strand of NZ_CP087166.1, from coordinate 1,135,951 downwards.
TGGTGGAGCGTCAACTGGAAGCCACCGGCCAGAACCGCCACGACCTGGGCCGCGAGAAGTTCCTCGAGAAAGTCTGGGAGTGGAAGGATCAGTCCGGCGGCAACATCAGCCGCCAGATTCGTCGCCTCGGTTCGTCCGTGGACTGGAGCCGCGAGCGCTTCACCATGGACGACGGTCTCTCGGAAGCGGTTAAAGAAGCCTTCGTGCGCCTGCACGAAGACGGCCTGATCTACCGCGGCAAGCGTCTGGTCAACTGGGACACCAAGTTGCACACGGCGATTTCCGACCTCGAAGTGGAAAACCACGACGAGAAAGGTTTCCTGTGGAACCTCAAGTACCCGCTGGCTGACGGCGCGAAAACCGCTGAAGGCAACGATTTCCTGATCGTCGCGACCACCCGTCCGGAAACCATGCTCGGCGACTCCGCCGTCGCGGTTAACCCGAACGATGAGCGCTACAAAGCCCTGATCGGCAAATTCGTCGAGCTGCCACTGGTTGGCCGCCGCATCCCGATCATCGCCGACGATTACTGCGATCCAGAATTCGGCACCGGCTGCGTGAAAATCACCCCGGCCCACGATTTCAACGACTACGAAGTCGGCAAGCGCCACAACCTGCCGCTGCTGAACATCTTCGACAAGAACGCCAACGTGCTGTCCGCAGCCCAGGTGTTCAACCTCGACGGCACGCTGAACGACAGCATCGATGGCAAGATTCCGGCCGAGTACGCCGGTCTCGAGCGTTTCGAAGCGCGCAAGCAGATCGTTGCCGCGTTCGACGCCGCCGGCCTGCTGGTCAGCGTCGATGATCACAACCTGAAAGTGCCGAAAGGCGACCGCTCCGGCACCGTGATCGAGCCGTGGCTGACCGACCAGTGGTACGTGTCGACCAAACCGCTGGCCGAGCCAGCGATTGCTGCCGTTGAAGACGGCCGTATCCAGTTCGTGCCGAAACAGTACGAAAACATGTACTTCTCGTGGATGCGCGACATCCAGGACTGGTGCATCAGCCGTCAGCTGTGGTGGGGCCACCGGATTCCGGCCTGGTACGACGAGTCGGGCAAGGTCTACGTCGGTCGTGACGAAGCCGAAGTGCGGGCCAAGCACAACCTCGGCCCGGACGTTGCGCTGCAACAGGACAACGACGTGCTCGACACCTGGTTCAGCTCGGGTCTGTGGACGTTCTCCACGCTCGGCTGGCCGGAAAAGACCGAGTTCCTGAAGAAATTCCACTCCACCGACGTGCTGGTCACCGGTTTCGACATCATTTTCTTCTGGGTCGCCCGGATGATCATGCTGACGATGCACCTGATCAAGAACGAGGACGGCACTCCGCAGGTGCCGTTCAAGACCGTTTACGTGCACGGCCTGGTGCGCGATGGCCAGGGCCAGAAGATGTCCAAGTCCAAGGGCAACGTCCTGGACCCGCTGGACATCATCGACGGTATCGAGCTGGAAGCACTGGTGCAGAAACGCACCTCCGGCATGATGCAGCCGAAACTGGCGAAGAAGATCGAGAAACAGACCCGCGACGAGTTCGCCGACGGCATCGCCAGCTACGGCACCGACGCCCTGCGCTTCACCTTCTGCTCGCTGGCGTCCACCGGTCGCGACATCAAGTTCGACATGGGCCGCGTCGAAGGCTATCGCAACTTCTGCAACAAGATCTGGAACGCCGCGCGTTATGTTCTGGACAAGGGTGAAGACTGCGGCCAGAACGGCGAAGCCTACGAGCTGTCGCTGGCGGATCGCTGGATCATCTCGCAACTGCAGCGCACCGAAGCCGAAGTGACCCGTCAACTGGATCAGTTCCGTTTCGACCTCGCCGCGCAAGCGCTGTACGAGTTCATCTGGAACCAGTACTGCGACTGGTACCTGGAACTGTCCAAGCCAGTGCTGTGGGACGAAAACGCGCCGGTCGAGCGTCAGCGCGGCACCCGTCGCACGCTGGTGCGCGTGCTGGAAGTGGCGCTGCGTCTGGCGCACCCGTTCATGCCGTTCATCACTGAAGAAATCTGGCAGCGCATCGCGCCGCTGGCCGGCATTCAGGGCAAGACGATCATGCTGCAGCCTTGGCCTGTGGCCAACGAGGAGCGCATCGATCCGGCCGCCGAAGACGACATCGAGTGGCTCAAGGGCCTGATGCTCGGTACGCGTAACATCCGTGGCGAAATGAACATCGGCCCGGGCAAACCGCTACCGATCTACTTGAAGAACGTCAGCGCTGAAGATCAGCGTCGTCTGACTGAAAACGAAGCGCTGCTGAAGAAGCTGGCGCGTCTGGAATCGATCACCGTACTCGCCGCCAGCGAAGAAGCACCACTGTCCGCCACCGCGCTGGTTGGCGAGATGGAAGTGCTGGTGCCGATGGCCGGCCTGATCGACAAGGGCGCCGAGCTGGCACGTCTGGACAAGGAAATCCTGCGTCTGCAGGGCGAAGTCCAGCGGGTTGGCGGCAAGTTGTCCAACGCCGGTTTCGTCGACAAGGCCCCGGCCGAAGTCATCGAGAAGGAACGCGCCAAACTGGCCGAGGCTGAACAGGCCTTGGGCAAACTGGCCGAGCAGCACGCGCGGATTTCCAGCCTGTAAGGGCAAGCCGCAATGAAAAAGGGAGGCCAAGTGGCCTCCCTTTTTCATTCCAGAACACCAATCCCCTGTAGGAGCTGCCGCAGGCTGCGATCTTTTGACTTTGATTTTTTAAAAACAAGATCAAAAGATCGCAGCCTGCGGCAGCTCCTACAGGTAATGGGAAACACAGGACAATGGGGTTCACAGCGGCTGGATGTGGGACAATACCCGCCACTTTCAGCCATACCCGAATCGATCACACCCATGAACGCCCCCCGCACCCCCAAACCTGCGCGCAAGAAGCCTGATGCCGCGACCCCGGCCAAAGCCGTCGAGCCGCGTGAAAAGGCCAGCCTGCACCCGCGCAATCGCCACCAGGGTCGCTACGACTTTCCGGCACTGATCAAGACCACGCCGGAACTGGCGAAATTCGTGATCACCAACCCGTACGGCAAGGAAAGCATCGACTTCGCCAGCCCCGACGCGGTGCGCGTGTTCAACCGGGCGCTGCTCAAGGCGTTCTATGGCATCGAGCATTGGGACATCCCGGCGGACTATCTGTGCCCACCGGTCCCGGGCCGTGCCGATTACGTGCATTTCCTCGCCGACCTGCTGGCCAGCATGAACGACGGCAAGGTCCCGCGCGGTGCGATCGTCAACGTGCTGGACATCGGCATGGGCGCCAACTGCGTTTATCCGCTGATCGGCAACAGCGAATACCGCTGGCACTTCCTCGGTTCGGAAATCGATCCGACCGCCGTGGCTGCCGCCCGAGCCATCGTCCAGTCCAACGGGCTGAACAAGGTGATCCAGCTGCGCCAGCAGGAAAACCGCAAGCACATCCTGATCGGCTTGCTGGAGCCGGGCGAGCGCTTCGACCTGACCATGTGCAACCCGCCGTTCCACGCTTCGATGGAAGAGGCGACCAAGGGCAGCGAGCGCAAATGGCGCGCACTGGGCAAGGCCGATCCAAAACGCAAACTGCCGGTGCTGAACTTCGGTGGTCAGTCTGCCGAGCTGTGGTGTGAAGGCGGAGAAGCGCGTTTCGTGACCCAACTGATCGCCGAGAGCGCGAACTTCCAGCACAAGGTGCTGTGGTTCAGCACCCTGGTGTCGAAAGCCTCAAACCTGCCCGCCATCGAAACCGCCCTAAAAAAGGCCGGCGTGCTGGAAAGCCAGGTGGTGGAGATGTCGCAAGGGCAGAAACAGAGCCGCTTTGTGGCATGGACCTTTCAGACCAAGTCCGAACAGCAGATCTGGCGTCGCGAGCGCTGGGTCCGTTAACACACTGCTGATCATATGTGGGAGCGAGCCTGCTCGCGAAAGCGGTAGGTCGGTCAATATTGAAGGTGACTGATCCAACGCTTTCGCGAGCAGGCTCGCTCCCACAATGATTCAGGGCCAATTGCCAAATCGCAGGCACAAAAAAACCGTGCCCGGATCGCTCCGGTGCACGGTTTTTTATCACTGCGTCTTACTTGTTCACAGCGTCGGTCAGGCCTTTGGCCACAACCAGCTTGATCACTTTCTTGGCAGGGATTTCGATGGCAGCGCCAGTCGAAGGGTTACGGCCAGTGCGGGCAGGACGCTCGGTCACTTTCAGCTTGCCGATACCTGGCAAGGTGATTTCGCCGCCATTTTCCAGCTGATCAGCAACGATTTGGCCCAGTTGGTCCAGTGCGTTACGCGCGGTGGTTTTCGGCGCGTCGATAGCTTCAGCGATGTCGGCGATCAGTTGGTCTTTAGTAAGAGCCATGTAGTGTTCCTTCCCTATCAAATTCATATGGATTGCAGAGTGCAGTGTCAGCCATCGAGCCCGATCTTCTGGATCTGGCACCCTCGGCGATAACCACGACGAGTCGGGTTATAGATGCCGAAATCAGGGTTTGGTTCGACCTGACAAATGCTGATTGCACGCTTAACGCAGTGACTTCGCGTAAGACCGGGCAAAACTAGCACAGAGACGGGGAAATATCCGCCTCTAGCTACCCATTTGGTCAGCTTTATTGCTCTAAATTGGTAAAAAACTGCATAAGCACAGGCGCTTGCCCCGGATTTGCCCTTCCACCCCCTGATTACGCCGCCATGGGCCACAATTTTTTGCTGCGCCCTGTTTTTGTAGGAGCTGCCGAAGGCTGCGATCTTTTGACTTTGATTTTTCAAAAACAAGATCAAAAGATCGCAGCCTTCAGCAGCTCCTACAGAGAGCCTCGAATGGAGATTGCGGTACACTGGGCACTTTTTCGGGGGAGCCTGTCCTCCTCCCTTCCACCAGCCGAGAAGCCCATGCCGATCCGTCATTGCATCGTCCACCTGATCGACAAAAAACCCGACGGCACGCCCGCAGTTCTGCACGCCCGCGACTCCGAACTGGCTGAGTCCGCAGCCATCGAGAACATGCTCGCCGACCTCAACGAGAGCTACAACGCCAAACAGGGCAAAGCCTGGGGCCTGTTCCATCCGGAATCCGGTGCGTTCCCGTTCAGCGGCTGGCTGAAGGAATACATGGAAGGCGGCAAGGACTTCGCCGCGTTCAGCAAAGTGGCGGTCGAGCATCTGCAGAAGCTGATGGAAGAATCGAACCTGTCGGTCGGTGGCCACGTGCTGTTCGCCCACTATCAGCAAGGCATGACCGACTACCTGGCGATCGCCCTGCTGCACCACAGTGAAGGCGTAGCGGTGACCGATGAGCTGGACGTGACCCCGTCGCGTCACCTCGACCTCGGCCAGCTGCACCTGGCGGCGCGGATCAACATTTCGGAGTGGCAGAACAACAAGCAGTCCAAGCAGTACATCTCGTTCATCAAGGGCAAGAACGGCAAGAAGGTTTCGGAATACTTCCGCGACTTCATCGGTTGCCAGGAAGGCGTCGATGGCCCGGGCGAGACGCGCACGCTGCTCAAGGCCTTCAGCGACTTCGTCGAAAGCGAAGACCTGCCGGAAGACTCCGCCCGCGAGAAAACCAAGACCCTGGTCGATTACGCCAGCAGTCAAGCCAAGCTCGGCGAGCCTATGGGCCTGGAAGAGCTGTCGGAGCTGATCGACGAAGAACGGCCGAAAGCCTTCTACGACCACATCCGCAACAAGGACTACGGCCTGTCGCCGGAGATTCCGGCAGACAAACGCACCCTCAACCAGTTCCGCCGCTTCACCGGCCGCGCCGAAGGCCTGTCGATCAGCTTTGAAGCGCACCTGCTGGGTTCGAAGATCGAGTACGACGAAGAGGCCGGCACCCTGATCATCAAGGGCCTGCCAACCTCGCTCACTGACCAGCTCAAGCGCCGCAACTGATGCTCGGTAATGTGCTGAAGAAGGTTGCGCTGGTTCTGCTGGTGGTCGTGATCTATCAGAACTGGGGCAAGATCGAGCGGGTGTTCAACCCGTCGCAGATGGTCTCTGAGCAGACGCGGGCGCAGGCCCATGTCGTGCTGTATGCCACCGACTGGTGCGGCTACTGCAAACAGACCAAGCGCTTTCTCTACAGCAAGGGGATTCCTTTCAAGGAATTCGACATCGAGAAGGATGCCGAGGCGCGCAAGGCGTATGAGGCGCTGGGCGGACGCGGGATTCCGTTGATCGACGTGAATGGCACGTTGATTCGCGGATTCGACCCGGACGAGATTCTCGCTGCCCTGAAGTAACAGCAAGATCAAGATCAAGATCAAAAGATCGCAGCCTTCGGCAGCTCCTACATGAGATCGGTGTGGGAGCTGCCGCAGGCTGCGATCTTTTGCTTTTAGCGGGCTTCGATGCGGAAACCAAAGCGCGGGAAGTGCACATGCACCACGCCGCCACGCGGGTCTTCGCGACGCAGGATCAGCTCTTCGCGGCCAGCAAACAGCAACTCACCCACCACCGGATCAACCCCGTAATCTGTCGCGGCAATCGCCACCTGCTGCCCGGCCTTGAAACCGTTCGGATCGACAAACTGCTCATCCGGCAATGCCGCCGGCGTCGAACTGCGTGCGACTTCAAGCGCCTCCTCGGCAGTCATCTCACTCGCGGCACCATGACCAAAGTCCAGCACACGCCCCAGCCAGGCAGTCACGGCCGGATATTCATCGACCAACGGCGCAGTGACGTGCGTCGCCTTGAGGAACCACAGCGGATGCGCCAGGGCGAAGTCGGCAATCGACGGTTCACCGAACAGGAAGTCGCCCTGCTCGCGCTGCAACTGCTGCTCCAGGCGCGCCATGATCGTTGGCCATTGATGCTTGGCCTGTTCGGCCGACAGCCGGGTGGCGCTGCCGCCACTGAACAGCCCGGCACGGTCAGCGATAAAGGCCTTGATCGCTTCCGGCGGCAACTTGCCGAAACGCACCGCCACCGATTCTGGCTGGAACACCAGGCTGACCGCGTGCTGGAACACCACCGAATCGGCCCAAGCGGCGAAGCTGGCGCTGGTCACTTCCTGCCCTTCCGGGAAAAACGCTGGCAGGGCTTTTTCCTGCTCCAGACGACGGGCGATCAACGATGTGTCGCAATAGATGTCGGCGCCGATCTGCAATACCGGGGTCTTGCGGTAGCCACCGGTCAGCGCGGTCAGATCCGGCTTGGGCATCACCGGCGAAATGTGCACCGAGCGCCACGACAAGCCTTTGAAGCCCAACAGCAGACGAGCCTTTTCGGCAAATGGAGAGGTCGGGTAATGATGCAGAATCAACTCGGACATGCTCGGCTCCGCCGCACAGAAAGTGAGTCCGCAGCTTAGCGTGCATTTGATTAGCAGCCTACAGATCTGCCTGATGGGAACCGATCAGTCAGATTGATAAGACGCGACCAGGCATTCCTTGGCGCTCTTGCGCAGCTTTTTGATCAAGCGCTCCTGGCGCAACGCGTCGCTCTTGTCGCGGCAACGCTCGGTGTAGACCAGCGCCATCGCCGGGCTGGACAGGAAGAAGCGTGCACCCTTGCCGCTTTGATGCTTGGCGAAGCGGCGCACCGGGTCGTCGCTGATCCCGCAGTACAGCGAGCCATTGGCCGCGCGTACGAGGTAGACGAACCAGGACTTGCTCGCTGGCTCGACGACTTCAACCGGTTTTTCGCTGAGGCTGGTCACTTCGGGATCTGGACGTGTAGGAAACAGGCCGCGATCTTATCAGCGACCGGCCTGAAATGCCTTCAGACCTTTCAGCGCCTGCGCCCGGACCGCGTTGCGCACCAGTGGTGTCCAGCCCAGCAGCAGGCCTTTGAAACCCAAGGCCTGACGCGACCAGCGCCACAGGTCGAAGTGGTCGTGGTGCTCGCAGATCTTGCCGTCACGAAAGACGAAGCGCGCCTGTATATCGTTGATCACCACGTTGCCGGTCTGGCTGAACAGGTAAGTCGCCACCCAGTGCGCACCGCCACTGCGTTCGTCGGCGCGGACATTGTCGAAAGTCAGGGAGAAGTCCTTGGCGCGGGTGGTGAGCATGCGCCACATGTCGCCGGCATCGCGCCCGCGCAGTTCACCGAAGGCCGGATCGCTGAACACCACATCGTCGGTGTAGCACGCGGCCATGGCCTCGGCGTCGAGGCGCTGGAAGGCCTGGTAGAAGCGGGTGATCAGGGCGGCGTGGGCTTCGCTCATGGGCAAACTCCGGGAAATGGACAGATTGCCAGCACGATAAGCTGCAAATCGCAGAAACACTATCGGCATTCGCGCACCGAATACCCGGAGCACACAAATCCTGTAGGAGCTGCGGCACGCTGCGATCTTTTGATCTTCAAGACCGTCAAGATCAACATCAAAAGATCGCAGCGTGCCGCAGCTCCTACAGGTGTCAGATTTTTTCGCTTTGCACTTGCACGTACAGCGCCCGGCCGGCACCAAGGCCAGCAATGATCGCGCCGGTGCCAATGATGCCGAAGATCCAGCCCACGGCATTCCAGCCGCCGGTCCAGTCATGCACCACGCCGACCGCGAACGGTCCCATCGACGCCAGGGTGTAGCCGAAGCCCTGGGACATGCTCGACAGGTTCGCCGCCACATGCGAATCCCGCGAGCGCAGCACGATCAGGGTCAGCGCCAGGCTGAACGTACCGCCCTGCCCCAGACCCAGCAGAATCGCCCAGCCCCACAGCCCTTCAATCGGCGCATACAGGCAACCGAACAGACCACCGAGGGTCAGCGCCATCACCACCACGATCGCCAGGCGCTGATCCTTGCCCCGGGTCGCCAGCCACGGCGCAGCGAGAGAGCTGGCGAGCTGGATGATCACCGAGCCGGACAGCACCAGGCCGGCCTGAGTCGGAGTCAGGCCGCGACCGATCAGGATCGACGGCAACCAGCCGAACACGATGTACGCCAGCGACGATTGCAGGCCCATGTAAAAGGTCACCTGCCAGGCCAGCGGATCGCGCAGCAGACCTTTCACCCGATAGGCGACATTGTGCGCGCCGTGTTTCTGCCCGACTTGCGGCAGCCAGAACAGCGCCGCCACCAGCGCCGGGATCACCCAGAAGCCCAAGCCCAGCGCCCAACTGTGGTCGAAGTGTTCGCTCAACGGCACGGTGGAACCCGCGGCCATTGCCGCGCCCAGGCACAGGGCCATGGTGTACACGCCGGTCATGGTTCCGGCGTGTTTGGCGAAGTCGCGTTTGACGATGCCCGGCAGCAGCACGCCGATAATGCCGATGCTCGCACCGCCAAGCACGCTACCTGCAAACAGCCCGATCTCACCGAAGTTGCTGCGCACAATGATCCCGGCGGCCAGGGTCAGCAGAATCCCCAGCACCACCCGCTCAGCGCCGAAACGCCGCGCCAGAATCGGCGCCAGCGGCGCGAACAAGCCCAGGCACAACACCGGCAACGTGGTCAGCAAACCGGCCTGCGCCGCAGACAGGCCAAGGCTTTTCGACACTTCGCTGAGCAGCGGCGCCATGCTCGACAGCGCCGGGCGCAGGTTCAGCGCCACCAGAATCAGCCCCAGCAGCAACAGCCACGGCCGGCGCACCAGCGGATGGCTTTGCTGTACTTGTTCGTCGTCAGCCTCGGCGTCGATCAGCAGCTCTTCGAGCTCCGCCGTGCGCTTGGGGATTGGGAGGTTTTTATCGCTTTCAAGGTTCATTGATCAACTGCCTCGATATGGCTTTGGCCCGTTCCGGGTCGCGTTGTTCGACGGCATCGAGCAACTCGATGTGCAGGTCGAACACTTCCTGACGGCGCGGGACGATGTTCAGCGTCTGGCGCAATTGCGCGCCGACGATACTGGAGAAATAGCGATACAACTCGCTGAGGGTGGGGTTGTGCGCGGCGTCCACCAGACGGCGGTGGAACACCAGATCGCAGGCAATGTAAGTGTCGAGATCGCCGTGGTAGTGGCTGCCGCTGGTGCCGAGCGCTTCGCGCAGCGCGAGCAGGTCTTCATCGGTGCGACGCAGCGCGGCCAAGCCAATGGCCTCGACTTCGAGAATGTGCCGGGTCTCGCGCGCCTGCTCCAGCGAACAGCGGGACAACGCCTTGAGCGTGTCCATCGGATCGACCACTGCGCGCAAATAACTGCCGTCGCCCTGACGGATTTCGATCAACCCGGAAAACGCCAGCACGCGCATGGCTTCGCGCACGGTGTTGCGGCTGATGCCCAGATCGGCGCACAGCTCAGGCTCGGTCGGCAGCCGTTCGCCGACCTGCCACACGCCATCGGTTATGCGCTGGCGCAACTGATCCAGGGCCTGATCGACCAGGGATCGCTTGATCAAAGGTGAGATGTCTGTCATGAAATTCGCCCTTTCATCCAATCATAGGATGAATTTCCTGACATCTTAGTCAGCTGGTCCGGTTCATACAACCCCGTGTAGGAGCTGCCGCAGGCTGCGATCTTTTGATCTCGTTCTTACAATCAAAGGCAAAAGATCGCAGCCTTCGGCAGCTCCTACACAGGTAAAGACGTGAATCGCGGGCAAAAGAAAACCCGGCGCAGGGCCGGGTTTGTTTTACGCATCAGCCTGAAATCAATGCAGAATCTGGCTCAAGAACAACTTGGTACGGTCATTCTGCGGGTTGTCAAAGAAGTCGTTCGGCGCCGCCTGTTCGACGATTTCGCCCTTGTCCATGAAGATCACACGGTTGGCCACGGTGCGGGCGAAGCCCATTTCGTGGGTCACGCAGAGCATGGTCATGCCGTCCTCGGCGAGACCGATCATGGTGTCCAGCACCTCTTTCACCATCTCCGGGTCGAGTGCCGAAGTCGGTTCGTCGAACAGCATGATTTTCGGTTTCATGCACAGCGCGCGTGCAATCGCCACACGCTGTTGCTGACCGCCGGACAGTTGCCCCGGGAATTTATGCGCCTGCTCCGGAATGCGTACGCGCTCCAGGTAATGCATGGCGATTTCCTCGGCCTTGCGCTTGGGCATCTTGCGCACCCACATCGGCGCCAGCGTGCAGTTCTGCAGGATGGTCAGGTGCGGGAACAGGTTGAAGTGCTGGAACACCATGCCGACTTCGCGGCGGATCGCTTCGATCTGCTTGAGGTCGTTGGTCAGCTCCACGCCGTCGACAACGATGCGGCCCTGCTGGTGTTCTTCCAGACGGTTGAGGCAGCGGATGGTGGTCGACTTGCCGGAGCCCGAGGGGCCGCACAGGACAATACGCTCGCCCTGTTTGACGTTGAGGTTGATGTCTTTCAGCACGTGGAACTGGCCGTACCACTTGTTCACGCCCTGCATCTGAATAATGCCTTCAGGGCCGACAGGCTTTTTGATTGCTTCGCTCATTTACAGAGAACTCCTAACGCTTGTGGCCAGTGTCGAGCTTGCGTTCCAGATGCATGGAATAGCGCGACATACCAAAACAGAAAATCCAGAACACCAGGGCGGCGAACACGTAGCCTTCGGTGGCCATGCCCAGCCATTTCGGGTCGGCAGCGGCTTGCTTGACGCTGTTGAGCAGGTCAAACAGGCCGATGATGATCACCAGGCTGGTGTCCTTGAACAGCGCAATGAAGGTGTTGACGATGCCCGGAATCACCAGCTTCAGGGCTTGCGGCAGAATCACCAGGCCCATGGCGCGCCAGTAACCGAGGCCCATCGCCGCAGCCGCTTCGTACTGACCTTTGGGGATCGCTTGCAGACCGCCGCGCACCACTTCGGCGACGTAGGCCGACTGGAACAGGATCACCCCGATCAACGCCCGCAGCAGCTTGTCGAAGTTCATGCCTTCGGGCAGGAACAGCGGCAGCATTACCGAGGACATGAACAGCACCGTGATCAACGGCACGCCGCGCCAGAACTCGATGAAGGTCACGCAGACCACACGAATCGCCGGCATGTTCGAGCGCCGGCCCAGCGCCAGAATGATCCCCAGCGGCAAGGCGCCGGCGATACCCACGGTGGCGATGACCAGGGTCAGCATCAGACCGCCCCACTGGCTGGTCGCCACGGCGTCTAGGCCGAACACGCCACCGTGCAGCAGGCACCAGGCGACAATCGGGTAGATCACCAGGAAGCTCAGACCGTACACCGCTTTACGCGGGAAGCGCGAGATGAACAGCGGCGCCACACCGATCACCGCCAGCCACACGGTCAGGTCGACGCGCCAGCGCAGGCCGGTCGGGTAGTAGCCGTACATGAACTGGCCGAAACGCTGCTGAATGAACACCCAGCAGGCGCCGTCCTTAGTGCAGTCGGCGCGGGTGGTGCCGACCCAGTTGGCATCGAGAATCGCCCAGCTGAGGATCGGTGGTACCACCAGGTAGATCAGATAGAACGCAAACAGGGTCAGCAGGGTATTGAGCCAGCTGGAGAACATGTTCGCGCGTATCCATGCCATCGGGCCGAAGACCTTGGCCGGCGGTGGCATGTCGGGTTTGAAAGTATGGGTCGTCATGCGCGTTTCCTCACCGCTCGATCAGCGCAATGCGCTTGTTGTACCAGTTCATCAGCAGGGAAATGCTGATACTGATCGCCAGGTACACGCTCATGGTGATGGCAATGACTTCGATCGCCTGACCGGTCTGGTTGAGCACGGTGCCGGCGAACAGCGAAACCATTTCCGGATAACCGATACCGGCGGCCAGCGAGGAGTTTTTCGCCAGGTTCAGGTATTGGCTGGTCAGTGGCGGAATGATCACCCGCAGGGCTTGCGGAATGATCACCTTGCGCAGGGTCGGGCCGTTGCGCAGGCCGAGCGAACGCGCCGCTTCGGTCTGGCCATGGCTGACCGACTTGATCCCGGAACGGACGATTTCCGCGATAAACGCTGCGGTGTACACGGTCAGGGCGAGGGTCAGCGCCAGCAGTTCCGGGATCAACACCCAGCCGCCGACGAAGTTGAAACCCTTGAGTTGCGGCATTTCCCAGTGCAGGGGGGCACCGAAGATCAGCGCGCACAAGGTCGGGATCACCAGCAGGATCGCCAGGCCGGTCCAGAACTTGTGGAACGGGACGCCGGTGTCTTCGAAACGCTTGTTGGCCCAGCGGCACATCAGCACGATGGCGACGATGGCCAGCACCACGCTGATGAAGAACGCCCAGAAGCCGTCAGCCATTTGCGCGGCCGGCATGTTCAGGCCACGGCTGCTGACGAAGAAGGTGTCGCCGAAGTTGTGGCTGTTGCGCGGTCCCGGCATGGTCAGGAATACCGCGAAGTACCAGAACAGGATCTGCAGCAGCGGCGGAATGTTGCGGAACACTTCCACATACACGGTCGCCAGTTTGCTGATGATCCAGTTCGGCGACAGCCGCGCCACACCGATGATGAAGCCCAGCAGGGTCGCCAGGATCACACCGATGAAGGTCACCAACAGGGTGTTGAGCAGGCCGATCACGAACACCCGAGCGTAACTGTCCGCTTCGGTGTAGGAGATCAGGTGCTGAGCGATGCCGAACCCGGCACTGCGCTCCAGAAAGCTGAAACCGGAAGTGATGCCCCGGTGTTGCAGGTTGGTCTGGGTGTTGTCAAACAGATACCAGCCCATGGCGACCACCGCCACGACGGTGATGATCTGAAACAGCCACGCACGCACTCGCGGATCGCTGAGGCTGAGCCTCTGCTTTGGTGCGCCGATTGAATTTTGCATGAAGTGCCCCGGAAGAAATGGAACAGAACATCACCCGGCGGTTGGCCCGCCGGGTGATAGAACCATTAGCGCACTGGTGGTGCGTACTGAATGCCGCCGTTCGTCCACAGCGCGTTCAGGCCACGGTCGATTTCCAGCGGAGTGCTCTTGCCGAGGTTTTTCTCGAAGATTTCACCGTAGTTACCGACCTGCGAAACGATTTTCACAACCCAGTCCTTCGGCAGTTTCAGGTCCTTGCCGTATTCACCGTCAGCACCCAGCAGACGGGCGACGTCCGGGTTCTTGGTGGATTTGGCTTCTTCCAACACGTTTTTCGACGTCACGCCGGCTTCTTCAGTGTTCAGCAGCGCGTAGCCAACCCAGCGCACGATCGCCAGCCACTCGTCGTCGCCGTTACGCACGACCGGGCCCAGTGGTTCTTTGGAGATGGTTTCCGGCAGTACCACGTAGTCTTTTGGCGAAGCCAGTTTGCTGCGCTGTGCGTACAGCTGCGACTTGTCGGAGGTCAGCACGTCGCAACGACCGGATTCCAGCGACTTGGCGCTTTCATCGGAGGTGTCGAAAGTGATCGGGGTGTACTTCAGGCCGTTGGCGCGGAAGTAGTCGGAGACGTTCAGTTCGGTGGTGGTACCGGCCTGGATACAGATGGTTGCACCGTCCAGTTCCTTGGCACTTTTCACGCCCAGCTTGTTGTTGGCCAGGAAACCCACGCCGTCGTAGTAAGTGATGAAACCCGGGAATTTCAGGCCCATGCCGGCGTCACGCGAGCTGGTCATGGTGGTGTTGCGCGAGAGCAGGTCGATTTCGCCGGACTGCAGCGCGGTGAAGCGCTCCTTGGCGTTCAACTGGCTGAACTTGACCTTGTTGGCGTCGCCGAATACGGCAGCGGCCACCGCGCGGCAGACGTCAGCGTCGATCCCGAGGATCTTGCCCGAAGCGTCCGGCACCGAGAAACCCGGCAGACCGTCGCTCACGCCACATTGCACGAAACCTTTCTTCTGCACGGCATCCAGGGTTGCACCCGCCTGAGCGAACCCGCTGACGCCGAGTACTGCTGCTGCAGTCACGACCGCCAGAGTGGATTTCAACATCTTCATTCAAACCTCCAGTTTTGCTCTTGTTGTGTCGGAGCTTGAGTCCAGTCGCACCCTTTTGAGGCGTTGTTGACCCGTGTTGGCTTTTTTTGGGGTCAACCGACGTAAGACCTTCGCTATGAGTCTAGTAGGAGAAAATCCACATCATGGACAACTCACTTCTCACCAATCGGCCGAACGGGCTGTAGCCCTTTCACGTTCGCTTTGCCCGTAGCGGCCATTGGCGAACATCCATCACCGGATTCTTTGCAATCCCGTCGCAAGACGTACACTGATAGTGTTACCGCAAGGCGTAGGACGCTTCGTACAGAATCCTCCATAGCAAAGCCCGTACCACACCGCTTGCTGAAGCGATTGCGCGACAGGTCAATAGCAAAACTTGTAGCCTTGCGACATCTTGTTAACGGATCGACCGGGCGCGCACGCAAATCACGCACTTATTGAGAGCGCCCGCACATTTTTGGAGCAGCCATGCACGAGCCCCTGATTCTTCAACCCCAAAAGCCCGCAGACGCCTGCGTGATCTGGCTGCACGGCCTCGGCGCGGATCGCTATGACTTCCTGCCAGTGGCTGAAGCGCTGCAGGAAAGCCTGCTGAGTACACGCTTTGTATTGCCGCAAGCGCCGACCCTGCCCGTCACCATCAATGGTGGTTACGAGATGCCGAGCTGGTACGACATAAAGGCCATGAGCCCGGCACGGTCGATTGACCGTGAGCAGTTGGAAGCGTCGGCGGATCGCATCATTGAATTGATCGAAAAGGAGCGCGCCAGCGGAATAGACGCTTCGCGGATTTTTCTCGCCGGGTTTTCCCAAGGGGGCGCCGTCGTTCTGCACACCGCTTACATAAAGTGGCAAGGTCCGTTGGGTGGCGTACTTGCCCTGTCCACCTACGCCCCGACCTTCACTGACGAGATGGAGCTTTCAGCCAGTCAGCAGCGTATTCCTGCGCTGTGCCTGCACGGCCAGTTCGACGGCGTGGTGCAGAACTCGATGGGGCGCAGTGCCTTTGAGCATTTGGTGAAGCATGGTGTCACCGTGACATGGCAGGAATACCCAATGGAGCACGAAGTGTTACCCGAGGAAATTCGCGACATCGGCGTCTGGCTGGGCGAACGCCTGCGTTGATCGTTTCAGCGCGAACGCCCCTTTGATCATCCCACTACGCCGCGCCCGTTTCTTGCATTACACTGGCCGGCGTACATTCCTTAACCAATTGATGAGATGACCGTGCTCAAAGCACTCAAGAAAATGTTCGGTAAAAGCGAGGCTGAGCAGCTCGCGCCAGTCCCCAGTGCGCCGTCGCACGCCCCCGGCCCTCGCGGCGCTGCGCCCAAGGCTGAACGTCCGGCTCCGGTAGCGACACCCCAGCCCGAGCCGCAACCTGCCATCGCCGCCGAACCGGTCCGCGCCGAAGCGCCGAAACCACCCCGGCCGCGCCGCGAACCGAAGCCCAAGGCACCGGTCATTCCCTGGAAGCTCGAAGATTTCGTCGTCGAACCCCAGGAAGGCAAAACCCGCTTTCACGATTTCAAGCTCGCTCCGGAACTGATGCACGCCATCCAGGACCTGGGCTTTCCGTACTGCACGCCGATCCAGGCGCAGGTGCTGGGTTTCACCCTCGCCGGCAAAGACGCCATCGGCCGCGCGCAGACCGGTACCGGCAAGACCGCCGCGTTCCTGATCTCGATCATCACTCAGTTGCTGCAGACGCCGCCGCCGAAAGAACGCTACATGGGTGAACCCCGTGCACTGATCATCGCGCCGACCCGTGAGCTGGTGGTGCAGATCGCCAAGGATGCTGCCGACCTGA
Organism: Pseudomonas sp. B21-051; assembly: GCF_024748795.1. NCBI lineage: Bacteria > Pseudomonadati > Pseudomonadota > Gammaproteobacteria > Pseudomonadales > Pseudomonadaceae > Pseudomonas > Pseudomonas sp. B21-051. The sequence continues at coordinate 1,119,477 of NZ_CP087166.1, read as the reverse complement.
CCAAGTACACCGGCCTCAACGTGATGACGTTCGTTGGCGGCATGGACTTCGACAAGCAGCTCAAGCACCTCGAAGCGCGCCACTGCGACATCCTCGTCGCCACCCCGGGCCGTCTGCTCGACTTCAACCAGCGCGGCGACGTGCACCTGGACATGGTCGAAGTGATGGTGCTGGACGAAGCCGACCGCATGCTCGACATGGGTTTTATCCCGCAAGTGCGGCAGATCATTCGTCAGACCCCGCCGAAGTCCGAGCGTCAGACCCTGCTGTTCTCCGCGACCTTCACCGAAGACGTGATGAACCTGGCCAAGCAATGGACCACCGACCCGGCAATCGTCGAAATCGAAATCACCAACGTGGCCAACGAGAACGTCGAACAGCACATCTATGCGGTGGCCGCGGCTGACAAATACAAACTGCTCTACAACCTGGTCAACGACAACGGCTGGGAACGCGTGATCGTCTTCGCCAACCGCAAGGACGAAGTGCGCCGCATCGAAGAGCGCCTGGTGCGCGACGGCATCAACGCCGCGCAACTGTCCGGCGACGTGCCGCAGCACAAGCGCATCAAGACCCTCGAAGGCTTTCGCGAAGGCAAGATCCGCGTGCTGGTGGCCACCGATGTCGCCGGTCGCGGCATCCACATCGACGGCATCAGCCACGTGATCAACTTCACCCTGCCGGAAGTGCCGGACGACTACGTGCACCGCATCGGCCGTACCGGTCGCGCGGGCGCTGACGGCGTGTCGATCAGCTTCGCCGGCGAAGACGACTCCTACCAGTTGCCGTCGATCGAAGAGAAGCTCGGTCGCAAGATCAGCTGTGAAACACCGCCGACGCACCTGTTGCGTGCAGTGGAACGCAAGCGCCCACAGCCGCAATAAACGACCCGTAACGCAAAAAGCGCAGCCGGCAACGGACTGCGCTTTTTTTTGCCCGGCGTTTTCAACAGGTGCTTGCGATAGATAACTATAAGTCCATAATAGACAAATTAGTTTAGATCTAGATGCCGGAGCCTGACATGTCCAATACGCCTTTCGTAATCGATCAACATCAGGCCCGCGAGTTGCTGGCGCGCATCGACGTGCCGCAGATCCTGCGCAAACTGTTTCGCGACCTCGCCGCCGGCCACGCCGTGCAACCGGCGCAGCAATTGGTGGAGTTTCCGCAGGGCGCCGGCGACTTCATCAATTATCTGGGGGTGCTGGCCGAGGATGGCGTGTACGGGGTCAAGACGTCGCCGTACATCGTCCGCGAGCAAGGGCCACTGGTCACGGCGTGGACACTATTGATGTCGATGAAAACCGGCCAACCGCTATTGCTTTGCGATGCTGGCGAGCTGACCACCGCACGCACTGCAGCGACCACCGCCGTTGCAGTCGACGCCCTCGCCCCGCTGAATGCTTCGCGGCTGGCGATCATCGGCAGCGGCAAGGTTGCCCAGGCGCATCTGCATTACGTGAAAGGTCTGCGCGACTGGCAGAGCATCAGCGTGTATTCGCCGAGTCTGTCTGAAGACGCTGAAACCCGGGCGCTGCTGAAAGAGATCTACCCGGGGGTGAAGATTGCCGACAGCCGCGATGTCGCCTTCACGGACGCGGACGTGATCATGCTCTGCACCTCGTCCGCCGGCCCAGTGATCGACCCGGCGACCTTGAGCAAACCGGCGCTGATCACCTCGATCAGCACCAACGCACCACGCGCCCATGAAGTGCCGCCGCAGAGCCTGGGCGACATGCAGGTGTTCTGTGATTATCGGCTGACCACGCCAGGCTCGGCGGGTGAGATGTTGATCGCGAGAGAGCAGCATGGCTGGGACAAGTCTGCGATTGTCGGTGACCTCGCCGACCTGCTCAGCGAGAAAGTGCCGCGCCCCGGTTACGAACGTCACGTGTTTTTCCGTTCAATTGGCCTGGGCCTGGAAGACATTGCGCTGGCCAATGCGGTTTATCAATTAAATAACTGACACCACACATCCCATTGTGGGAGCGAGCCTGCTCGCGAATGCGGTCTGACATTCACCGAAGATGTCGACTGATACAGCGCTTTCGCGAGCAGGCTCGCTCCCACAGTGGAATAGTGAACGCCTTGATATTGCGTAAACACCGGAGAGATTTCATGAGCCAGGCAGATTTCATCATCATCGGCGGCGGGATTGCCGGCGCCTCCACCGGTTTCTGGCTGTCGCGCCACGCCAAAGTGATCGTGCTCGAACGTGAGTCGCACCCGGCCTACCACTCCACCGGACGTTCGGCGGCGCTGTACTCCGCTGCGTACGGAACACCGCAGGTGCGCGCGCTGACGCTGGCCAGCCGCGAGTTTTTCGACCATCCGCCGAGCGGCTTTTGCGAGCACCCATTGCTGACGCCGCGCGGCGAAATGACCGTGGACTTCAGCGGTGACGCCGCCGAGCTGAACAACCAGTACCTCAGCGCCAAAGCCACGGTGCCAGAGATGCAGTTGCTCAGCGCCGACGAAGCCTGCGCCCGTCTGCCGATCCTGCGTCGGGAAAAGGTCCACGGCGCGATCTACGACCCGACCGCCAGCGACATCGACACCGACGCCCTGCACCAGAGCTACCTGCGCGGTATCCGCCGCAACAATGGCGAGGTGCACACCGATTGCGAGGTATTGGGCCTGAAGCGCGACGCCGAGGGCCTCTGGCAGGTGCAAACCAACGGCCAGACCTTCAGCGCGCCGGTCATCATCAACGCCGCCGGCGCCTGGGCCGACCAGATCGGTGCACTGGCTGGCGCCCAAGCGCTGGGCCTGCAACCGAAACGTCGCGCGGCGTTCATTTTCGCCGGCCCCGAGGGCGTCGACATTCATCACTGGCCGATGCTGGTCAGCCTCGACGAATCGTTCTACATGAAGCCCGACGCCGGGATGTTCCTCGGCTCGCCAGCCAACGCCGATCCGGTCGAACCGCATGACGTGCAGCCGGAAGAGCTGGACATCGCCATGGGCATCTACCAGATCGAAGAGGCCACAACCCTGACCATCCGCCGCCCGACCCGCACTTGGGCCGGTTTACGCAGCTTTGTCGCCGACGGTGATCTGCTCAGCGGTTTCGATCCGCAGGTGCCGGGGCTGTTCTGGGTCGCAGCGCAGGGCGGTTACGGTATTCAGACTTCACCAGCCATGGGCCAGGCCAGCGCGGCATTGGTGCGTGGTCAGCCGTTGCCTGAGTCGTTGCAAGAGTTCGGCCTGAGCAGCGCCATGCTCTCCCCTTCACGACTGCGCTGATGGCCCCTGCGGATGACGCGCCCAACGGATTGCGGCACACTCGCAACGCCCCCGTGCACGGGGGCGCTGACGCCGCCTGGAGCTCCACAATCATGACCGCCCCCGAATTCGATCCGGCCCTGGATAACTTCCGTGCCATCGCCGACGCCATCGCCACGCTGTTCTTTCCCCACGCCGAAGTGGTGCTGCACGACCTGCGCACACAGAAGGTCGACTACATCGCCAACAACCTGTCCAAGCGCGAGATCGGCGACGATTCATCGCTTGAAGACATGCTCAGCGAGGAGATCAGTGAGCGCAACATCGGCCCGTACGAAAAGCTCAATTGGGACGGCCAGAAGATTCGCAGCCTGAGCACCGTGCTGCGCGATAGCGACGAGCGGCCGCTGGCGGTGCTGTGCATCAATCTGAATATTTCGTTGTTCGAAAATGCCAAGGCTGCGCTGGATCTGTTCCTGTCGCCGAGCAAACTGATCCCGCAGCCGGATTCACTGTTTCGCGATGACTGGCAGGAACGCATCAACACCTTCCTCCACGCGTGGCTGCGCGAGCGCCAGCTGAGCCTGAATCTGCTGACCCGCGATCACAAGCGCGAACTGGTTTTGGCCCTGCACGCCGAAGGCGCGTTCAAGGGCAAGAGCGCCTCGAACTATGTGGCCAATGTGCTGAACATGGGGCGAGCGACGGTGTACAAGCATTTGAAGGAATTGAAGGGCTAGAGATTTTCATTGGTAGTTCCGGCCTCTTCGCGAGCAAGCTCGCTCCCACAGGGATTTGTGAATGCCATAAATCCAATGTGGGAGCGAGCCTGCTCGCGAAAGCGGTAAATCAGTCGCCGTAAATGTCGGACTTGAAATACTTCTGGGAAATCTTCTGATACTCGCCACTCGCACGAATCCCGTCGATGGCCGTGTTCAACTCGCCGACCAGCTCGGTATTGCCCTTGCGCACCGCGATCCCCGCTCCCTCGCCCACGTACTTCGGATCCTTCAGCTCTGGCCCGACAAACGCGTAGCCCTTGCCGCGTGGCATCGACAGAAAGTCGTTCAGCGCGATGGTGTCGGCGAAAATCGCATCGAGCCGCCCGGCTGCCAGGTCCATGTAGATTTCTTCGTTATTGCCGTAGCGCTTGACGTTGATGCCCTTGGGCTCGAACACCTCGGTGGCATAACGATCGGTGGTGGTCGCGCGCTGCACGCCGACGGTCTTGCCCTTGAGACTGGCGTACTGGTCATCGACCGTGGCGCCTTCCTTCATCACCAGTCGCGACGACGTGAAGTAGTACTTGTGGGTGAAATCCACCGACTTCTTGCGGTCTTCGTTGATGGTCATCGACGACAAAGCCATGTCGATTTTCTTCACTTTCAACGAAGGAATCAGACCATCGAACTCACCCTCGACCCACACACACTTGACCTTCATCTGCGCGCACAGGGCGTTGCCGATGTCGTAGTCGAAACCGACGATTTCACCCTTGTCGGTTTTCGAAGCGAACGGTGGATAAGCGGCCTCGATGCCGATGCGCAGGGTTTTCTCGGCGGCAAACGAGCTGGTGCACGCCAACAGGCTCAGGGCCAGACCGGTGATCAGGGGGAGTTTCTTCATGTTCGTTCTCTCGCGGGTTGTTGTTGGTTTGGCAAGACGAAGAAGAGCAGCTGGGAGCAGGGAGCTACGAGCGGCAAGATTGACGTTTTTTTGTACTTATAAATCCATGTTGGACTTATATGTACATTCCGTCAATTGGGCAAAGAAAGAGGATTTTGGTGATGCAGGTGACACCTTCGCGAGCAGGCTCGCTCCCACAGGGGATCTGTAGCGAACACAATATCTGCGTTCATGAAGATCCAATGTGGGAGCGAGCCTGCTCGCGAAGACGGACTTGAAGGCGCTATAAAAACTATTTTTTCCAGCGATCCGCAGCGGCATGATCACTGTCACGCCCCTCGACCCAGCGCGGGCCGTCGCTGGTGTTCTCTTTCTTCCAGAACGGCGCGCGGGTTTTCAGGTAATCCATGACGAAGGCGCAGGCGTCGAACGCCGCCTGGCGATGGGCGCTGGCCGCGCCGACAAACACGATCGGCTCGCCCGGCTCCAGCGCGCCGATGCGGTGCAGCACTTCGAGCTTCAACAGCGGCCAGCGCTGCTCGGCCTCGACGGCGATCTTGCCGAGGGCTTTTTCGGTCATGCCCGGATAATGTTCGAGGAACATCCCGGCCACATCCAGCCCGTCATTGAAGTCGCGCACGTAGCCGACAAAGCTCACCACCGCGCCGACACCGACATTCGCCGCGTGCATCGCGTTGACTTCAGCGCCGGGATCGAACGCCGTGGACTGCACCCGAATTGCCATGCTTCAGCCTCCGGTCACGGTGGGGAAAAACGCCACTTCGTCGCCATCGCTCACTGGCTCGTCGAGCTGGCACAGGTCTTCGTTGCGCGCACACATCAGGTTCTGTTCGCTCAGCACTTCGGCGCCATCACGTTGCGCGAGCAGCGCACGCACAGCGTCGACCGTGGCGAAATCACCTTCGATCTCGACCGCGTCCACGCCCAGCGCTTCACGATAACGGGCAAAGAATTTAACCGTCAGCTTCATGGCTGCTCCGCCTGAAAATGCCCGCTTTTGCCGCCGACCTTCTCCAGCAGACGCACGCTTTCGATGACCATGCCGCGATCCACGGCTTTGCACATGTCATAGATGGTCAGTGCGGCGACGCTGGCAGCGGTCAGTGCTTCCATCTCCACGCCGGTCTGCCCCGACAGCTTGCAGCGCGCGACGATGCGCACGCTGTCGGCGCCCTCAGCGCTGAGTTCGACCTTGACCCCGGTGAGCATCAGCGGATGGCACAGCGGGATCAGATCACTGGTTTTCTTCGCCGCCTGTATGCCGGCAATGCGCGCCACGGCAAACACGTCGCCCTTGGGATGGCCGCCGCTGACGATCATCTGCAGGGTTTCGGGGAGCATGCGCACCAGCGCTTGGGCCGTCGCCTCACGGAACGTCACGGCTTTTTCGGTGACGTCGACCATGTTGGCGCGACCTTGTGAATCGAGATGAGTCAGCACGGGATTACTCCTGATCAGGAGCGTGGATTGTAAACCTGTGGGTCAAATTTCCGCACGTACGAATTCTTCGTGTAGGAGCTGCCGCAGGCTGCGATCTTTTGATCTTGTTTTTAACAATCAAAGTCAAAAGATCGCAGCCTTCGGCAGCTCCTACAGTGGATCGGTGGTGTTCATCAGGCTGGCATCAAACAAGGGATTTGTGGTTCAGGCATAAAAAACCGGGCGGCTTTTGGCCGCCCGGTTTTGTTGGAAGGATTACAGATGCGATTCGGCGTATTCGGCCAGAATCGAGCGTGGCACCCCTTGCAGGGTGATGTGCACACCGTTGGGGAAATCCTTGAAGCGTTCGGTCAGGTAGGTCAGCCCGGAGCTGGTCGCGGACAGGTAAGGGGTATCGATTTGCGCCAGGTTGCCCAGGCACACCACTTTGGAACCGGCGCCGGCCCGGGTGATGATGGTTTTCATCTGGTGCGGCGTGAGGTTCTGGCATTCGTCGATCAGGATCAGGCTCTGCTGGAAGCTGCGACCGCGAATGTAGTTGAGCGATTTGAACTGCAACGGCACTTTGCTGAGGATGTAATCGACGCTGCCATGGGTGTTTTCGTCATCCATGTGCAAGGCTTCGAGGTTGTCGGTGATGGCGCCCAGCCAAGGCTCCATTTTTTCCGCTTCAGTACCCGGCAGGAAGCCGATTTCCTGATCCAGACCCTGCACGCTACGAGTTGCGATGATCCGGCGATAGCGTTTGCTGACCATGGTCTGCTCGATCGCCGCAGCCAGCGCCAGAATGGTTTTACCGGAACCCGCTGCACCCGACAGGTTGACCAGGTGAATGTCCGGATCCAGCAAGGCATACAGCGCCAGGCTCTGGTAGATGTCACGCGGTTTGAGGCCCCAGGCTTCCTGATGCAGCAGCGGTTCCTGATGCAGGTCGAGGATCAGCAGCTTGTCTTCCTGGATTTCCTTGATCCAGCCGACAAAACCTTGCTCGTCAATGATGAACTCGTTGATGTGCACCGCCGGCAGGTTGTCGATCAACTGCACCTGATGCCAGGTGCGGCCGTGATCCTGACGGGTTTCGACTTTGCTGACGCGGTCCCAGAAGGAGCCGGTCATGTTGTGATAACCGTTGGGCAGCAGGGACACGTCATCGACCAACTGGTCGGTGCTGTAATCCTCGGCCGCGATCCCGCAGGCGCGCGCCTTGAGGCGCATGTTGATGTCTTTGGTGACCAGCACCACGGCCTTCTTCGGATCACGGGTGTGCAGGTCGATCAGTTGGTTGATGATTTTGTTGTCGTTCAGATGCTCGGGCAGAATCAGGTTCGACTCGGCCTGTTTGCTCATCAGAATTGACAGCAAGCCCTTCGGTCCGCCCTTGCCGCGCTGAATCGGCACCCCCAGCTCGACGTCCTCGGGGGAGGCATCGCCCAGGGTCTTGTCGATCAGCCGGATCGCCTGGCGGCATTCGGCAGCAACGCTGTGATGTCCGCTCTTGAGCTTGTCCAGCTCCTCGAGCACGGTCATCGGGATCGCGACGTGGTGTTCTTCGAAATTCAGCAGGGCATTTGGATCGTGAATCAATACGTTGGTATCGAGTACATAAAGGATTGGCTGGTTGGAAGAAGGGCTACGTCCGTGATCATCCATACTCGGTCACCTTTGTGGGAGCCATTCGACGCAATACCTGGGCGGTGCTGCGCCTCGAAGTGACTGCCGAATTCATCCACGAGGGCCTGGATGAACTGCACACAAAAGGAGTCTTGGAAGACGCCACCTGTGTTGCAGGTTTCGGCGGTCTGTCTTCGTAATACTCCAAAACCCATGACATAAAAAAGCACTTTGACGGTTTTTTTAAGTTTATTTTGCAGAGTGACGAAAAGCCCTTGGCGGACCGTCCAGACCCCGCTAAAGTCGGAAGTCCGCCTGCATCGAATTCTCTGGAAAAATCGCCCCAAGCCCAATGTTTCCGGGCTTTTTCCGTTTGTCAGCGAAACCCGTCCTGACAATCCTCAAAGCCGATGCCGCTTTGCGCAGTTTGCGTGATCAGCCACGGCAACGCGGTCTTCACCGTATCCTGTTTCATGTTGAAATTGATCACCCCGTGACGCCACAACAGCATCAGGGTCAGCACCCGCTGCGCACTCTGTGCGCCCTTGAGCTTGCCGGCGCCGTCCTGGGCATCGATGTCCCACAGCGCCACTTGCAGGCCCTGACTGCGGAAGAAGCTGCCGGCATCACTGCGGCGCTGCCCCTCCGGCGGACGAAACAGCGGCACATAGTTCTCCGGCAACTTGTTCTTCACCAGATCGCTGCTGCGGCGCACCGAGTCCTGCCAGTCCTGCCAATAGCTGTGGGAACGGAACTCCCAACCCTGCACGCCCACACACTGTTTCGAGAACTCCGATTGCAGATTGCTCACCGAGCGATCCGCCAGTCGCGTCTGCACGTCCTTGCCCAACAGAAAGAACGTGCCGCTGAGGTTGGATTTGCGCAGGTAATCGGCAATCCAGTCGGTGTTGTCCGGTTGCAGATTGGCGGCGCTGTCGAAGCTCAGCAGAAACAGCCGGTCGTGCATCTCGTCGCCATTGCGCTCGTAGTCGCCGAATTGATCGACTTCGCTGCTGGTCTGCGGTGACAGCGCAGCCTTGCGCATCAGCTCGTCCAGGTACTGTAGATGAAACAGCCGGCTCGGCTCGGCCCACCTGGTGTAATAGCTGTCGTCGCTGACCACGAACTTGGCGGCCTGCTCGCGCAGGGTCGGCAGGTCTTCGACGAGGAAGCAGAACGAGGCATCCTGATCGCAGCTCTGCTGGGCGAAGTTGTAGTTGGCCAACAGACGTTCCCAGAGTCGCTGACGCAGGCTGCTGATCGCGTCGACGTTGATCGTGCGCAGCCCCAGACGCTGGGCCAGCGCAGCCTCGTCCAGCGCCTCGGTGCCGAGCAGGCCCCGAGCGAACATGAGGATTTCCGCGCGCGAGGCAACGTCGAACAGCGTCGGGCTGCTCAGTTGCTCCGGCCAGGTGCTGCGATCCAGCGTCGCCACATCGCCCGGCGCCGCCATGGCCCCGAAGCTCAACAGCCACGCGGTGAATAAAAGAACAATGCGCAAAGGGGTGTCTCCATTACCAAACCCGCGCGGCACTATATCGCGGGTGATCGCAGGACAATCAAAAGAAAGATCAAAAGATCGCAGCCTTCGGCAGCTCCTACAAAGGCAGTCATCAGTCGACCGCAACCTGTAGGAGCTGCCGAAGGCTGCGATCCTGTTCCATGACACCATCGATCACCTATCACGCTCATAGCTGGAGTCAACAGGGACAACCCCCTAGAATCGCCCCACGATTAAAGGAGACGACTTCATGCTGATGGTGATTTCCCCCGCCAAGACCCTCGATTACGAAACACCGCCGGCGACCCAGCGCTTTACCCAGCCGCAATACCTCGATCATTCTCAGGAGCTGATCCAGCAACTGCGCGAACTGAGCCCGGCACAGATCAGCGAACTGATGCACGTGTCCGACAAGATCGGCGGCCTGAATGCCGCGCGTTTCGGCAGTTGGACGCCCGCCTTCACCCCGGAAAACGCCAAGCAGGCGCTGCTCGCGTTCAAGGGGGACGTGTACACCGGCCTCGACGCGCAATCGTTCAGTGAAGCTCAGTTCGACTACGCGCAAAAGCACCTGCGCATGCTCTCCGGCCTTTATGGCCTGCTGCGTCCACTCGACTTGATGCAGCCGTATCGTCTGGAAATGGGCACCAAACTGGCCAACGCCCGTGGCAAGGATCTGTACGCGTTCTGGGGCACGCGCATCAGCGAATGGCTCAACGAAGCGCTCGCCGAACAAGGCGACGACGTGCTGCTGAATCTGGCGTCCAACGAGTACTTCTCGGCGGTCAAACGCAGCGCGCTGAACGCGCGGATCATCAACGCCGATTTCAAGGACCTGAAGAACGGTCAGTACAAGATCATCAGTTTCTATGCGAAGAAGGCCCGTGGCCTGATGAGCCGTTTCGTGATTCAGGAAAAAATCAACGATCCTGCCCTGCTCAAGCAGTTCGATGTGCAGGGTTATCGCTACAGCGCCGAGCAATCGAAACCGGACAATCTGGTGTTTCTGCGCGACCATGCCCCGGAATAAAGCATGCCCATTGCACGACTCTGTCTATAAAGAGTCGTGCAGCTCGCACGACGTCAAAAATCCCTCGCTACATTTCGCCGTTTTATTGGCGCCATAAAATCGTCCTACCCAATTCTAATTTTAGTTTCACTCGACAGCCGCACTTTTTTTCAGTAGTGGCACGTAAATTTTTTTACGGTAGTGGCACAAAACTATCTAGCCCGATTACGCGCCGATTAATAAAGGCCCAAATCGAAAGTGCTATCAAATTGAGACCAGTGCCATCTTTGGCAATATTTCAAAAAATTTCAGCTTTCGCGATGAGCGGGTAGGAACTATGTCCAAATGCATAGCTCATACCACCGGTAACGATTCTCGCCGAGTTTGTACGAGATAACTTACGCAGAGCGGAGAACCATGTAACCAAGTTGTCACAGCAACTTGCCTAGATGGTTCACTCATCTGATCAACTAACGATGGATAGGTGATACGCACCATAAACATCCTCTACAAGGCCAAGGCTGCGCCCCTGTAATTGTGCTCGCCTGAGCACCCAACCGCTTGATCTACGGGCTTCTCGCCCGACATCAGGTGGACTGAACACATGCACAAGCGTCTTCCAGCAAGAAGATCCGCTGCATAACAGGGCAAGTCATAACAACTAAGGCCTAGTTGCGCACATCTTGAGTGCACTTATTTAGACACTCGGAACTTAGTATGCCTGCACACGGCATTGTGGCGCCTGTATGCCGCACTTTCGAGTGCACTATGACCGCTGAACACCATTAACTCCGGCCATCTAATGGCTTGATAAAACACAGAGGTAATTGCGATGCGCATCAGCATATTTGGTTTGGGTTACGTTGGCGCAGTGTGTGCCGGTTGCCTGTCTGCACGGGGCCATGACGTGGTTGGCGTCGATGTTGCCAAAGACAAGATCGACATGATCAACGCCGGCAAGTCGCCGATTGTTGAACCGGGTCTGGGCGAACTTCTGGCTCAGGGTATCGAGACCGGTCGTCTGCGCGGTACGACCAACTTCGCCGAGGCGATTCGTGACACCGACCTGTCGATGATCTGCGTCGGTACGCCGAGCAAGAAAAACGGCGACCTGGAACTGAACTACATCGAGGCGGTGTGCCGCGAGATCGGTTTCGTGCTGCGTGAAAAAACCACCCGCCACACCATCGTGGTGCGCAGCACCGTGCTGCCGGGCACCGTCGCCAACGTGGTGATCCCGATCCTCGAAGACTGCTCGGGCAAGAAGGCCGGTGTCGATTTCGGCGTTGCGGTCAACCCGGAATTCCTGCGTGAATCCACCGCGATCAAGGACTACGACCTGCCACCGATGACCGTCATCGGCGAGTTCGACAAGGCCTCGGGTGACGTTCTGCAATCGCTGTACGAAGAACTCGACGCGCCGATCATCCGCAAGGACATCGCGGTCGCCGAGATGATCAAGTACACCTGCAACGTCTGGCACGCGACCAAAGTGACCTTCGCCAACGAGATCGGCAACATCGCCAAAGCGGTCGGCGTCGATGGTCGTGAAGTGATGGACGTGGTCTGCCAGGACAAGACCCTCAACCTGTCCCAGTACTACATGCGCCCAGGCTTCGCCTTCGGCGGTTCGTGCCTGCCGAAAGACGTGCGCGCCCTGACCTACCGCGCCGGTTCGCTGGACGTCGAAGCGCCGCTGCTCAACTCGCTGATGCGCAGCAACGAATCGCAAGTGCAGAACGCCTTCGACATCGTTGAAAGCCACGACAAACGTAAAGTCGCCCTGCTCGGTCTGAGCTTCAAGGCCGGTACCGACGACCTGCGCGAAAGTCCGCTGGTGGAACTGGCCGAAATGCTGATCGGCAAGGGTTACGACCTGAGCATCTACGACAGCAACGTCGAGTACGCCCGTGTTCACGGCGCGAACAAGGACTACATCGAGTCGAAGATCCCGCACGTGTCGTCCCTGCTCAATTCGGACTTCGATTCGGTGATCGACAACTCCGACGTGATCATCCTCGGCAACCGCGACGAGAAGTTCCGCGCGCTGGCCCAGGAAGCGCCGCAAGGCAAACAGGTCATCGACCTGGTCGGCTTCATGGCCAAAGCCACCAACCCGGGTACTCGCACTGAAGGTATCTGCTGGTAACACAGATGTTGCGCGCCGCCGCGTAACTCATAGGCGGCGCGCAACCAATGTGTGAACCCGAAATGTAGGAGCTGCCGAAGGCTGCGATCTTTACCCGGCTCACTTGAGTTCTGAGTGACCCCGTAAAGATCAACAGATCGCAGCCTTCGGCAGCTCCTACACAGGGTTCGCCCGAATTGCGCGTGACATTGCAGTTCTTTGTAAGCCTGCCTTAACCCCATCGGGCTCGCCCGAGATAGAGACGGATGCAGATTATGCACAGGCTAAAGCACGGCCTACTTCAGGCCGCCGGTTGGCTGTTTTACCTCAGTTTGTTGTTGGGCCTGGCCTTGATGCTGCCCACGTCCACGTTCGACTCCGAGTCGAAGGACTTTATTTTCCTGATTGGCGCCGTGGGTATCTGGCGCTACTCGATGGGTGCAACGCACTTTGTGCGCGGCATGATTTTTCTCTACATCGTTTACCCGCACCTGCGCCGCAAAGTGCGCAAACTGGGTAAGGCGGCGGATCCGTCGCATGTGTTTCTGATGGTCACCAGTTTCCGTATCGACGCGCTGACCACCGCGCAGGTCTACAGCTCGGTGATCCGCGAAGCCATCGACTGCGAACTGCCGACCACCGTGGTCTGCTCGATCGTCGAAATGTCCGATGAGCTGCTGGTGAAAGCGCTGTGGGCGCGGATGAATCCGCCAGACCGCGTGAAGCTCGACTTCGTGCGCATTCCCGGCACCGGCAAGCGCGATGGCCTGGCCTACGGTTTCCGCGCGATCTCCCGTCACCTGCCGGACGACCGCGCCGTAGTGGCCGTGATCGACGGCGACACCGTGCTCGGCGAAGGCACCGTGCGCAAGACCGTGCCGTGGTTCCAGCTGTTCGGCAATGTCGGCGGCCTGACCACCAACGAGTTCTGCGAAGTGCGCGGCGGCTACATCATGAGCGAATGGCACAAGCTGCGTTTCGCCCAGCGTCACATCAACATGTGCTCGATGGCCCTGTCCAAGCGCGTGCTGACCATGACCGGGCGCATGTCGGTGTTCCGCGCCACCGTGGTGACCGATCCGGAATTCATCGCCGACGTCGAAAGCGACTCGCTGCAACACTGGCGCCTGGGCCGTTTCAAGTTCCTCACCGGCGACGACAAGTCGAGCTGGTTCAGCCTGATGCGCCTGGGTTACGACACCTTTTACGTGCCGGACGCCGCGATCAACACCGTTGAGCATCCGCCGGAAAAGAGCTTCATCAAGGCCAGCCGCAAACTGATGTTCCGCTGGTACGGCAACAACCTGCGCCAGAACTCGCGAGCGCTGGGCCTGGGTGTGAAACGCCTCGGCGCCTTCACCTCGGTGGTGCTGTTCGATCAGCGCGTGTCGATGTGGACGTCGTTGCTGGGCCTGACCGTGGCGATCATCGCCAGCTTCAAGTACGGCGGCGCGTTCATCCTCGCCTACCTGCTGTGGATCGGCATCACGCGCCTGATTCTGACCCTGCTGCTGTCGTGCTCCGGTCACCGGATCGGCCCGGCCTATCCCGTGATTCTGTATTACAACCAGATCGTCGGTGCGCTGGTGAAGATCTACGTGTTCTTCCGCCTCGACCAGCAATCCTGGACGCGCCAACCCACTTCCCTGACCCGTGATCTCGCCAGCTTTCAACGTTGGTTCAACACCTGGTCGTCTCGGACCATGACCTTCTCCGCCGGCAGCATTTTCGTCGCCGTGCTGCTGATGATGGTCTGACCTGCCCCTATTGAATTAACAAGGAAATCGCCCCCATGAATACCGCCGTCAACGCCAACGTAGTGCATGAATCCGAAGCCCAGCGTCAGCACGCCCGAGTGAAAATCCCGGCCAAACTGCGCTTCTTCGGCCCGGACCGGACGCCGGTCGAAGCGCGGGTCCTCGACCTGTCCGCCGGTGGTCTGGCGTTCAACGCCGGGCAACTGCCGCTGACCATCGGCGAGGTGTACAAGGCACGCCTGCAATTCGTCATCGACAACCTCGGCCTGGCCATGGACGTCGAACTGCAAGTGCGCTCCTACGACCGCCAGAGCGGCCGCGCCGGTTGCCAGTTCCAGAACCTGGAACCGCAGGACATCTCGACCCTGCGTCACCTGATCACTTCGCACCTGGCCGGCGACATCGTCAGCATGGGTGAAGTGCTGGCGACCCTGCAGCGCGACAACTTCACCAAGGCGCGCAAGGTCAAGGACGGCGGCAGCGGCATGACCCCGTTCGGGCGTCTGAAAGCCGTGACCTTCAGCGCCGGCATTTTCGCCATCGGTCTGGTCGCGTTCGGTTTCGTCTTCAAGTCGGTGTACGGCATGTACTTCGTCAGCCATGCGCAAGCAGGTCTGGTCAGCGTGCCGGGAATGAACATCACCATGCCGCGTGACGGCACCGTGCAGAGCCTGGTCAAGTCCGACGGCGTAGCAGCCAAAGGCGCGCCGCTGGCGACCTTCAGCACCAGCATGCTCGACGTGCTCAAGGGCCATCTGGACGAAGACCAGTTGCAACCGGCCAAGGTGGAAGAACTGTTCGGCAAGCAGATGACCGGCACCCTGACCTCGCCGTGCGATTGCACCGTGGCCCAGCAACTGGTGGCTGACGGTCAGTACGCGAGCAAGGGCGACGTGATCTTCACCCTCGTACCGCGCAACACCCAGGCCACCGTCGATGCGCGCTTCTCCTATCGCCAGTTCGGCGACGTGCGTCCGGGGACGCCAGTGAGCTTCCAGATCGCCGGCGAAGACCAGACCCGCACCGGCAAGATCGTCAGCAGCACCAGCCTGAAAAGTGCCGACCTGTCTTCCGACATCCGCGTGCAGATCCAGCCGGACGAACCACTGGACAGCAGCTTCGCCGGGCGCCCGGTGGAAGTGAACAGCGATCGTGGTCCGAACCTGAACTGGCTGATCGACAAAGCCATGGCTGCCGGTCTTTAAGTCGAGGACATGCCTGTGACTACTCCTATCTTGAACACACCGCCGAACCTGTGGGAGCGAGCCTGCTCGCGAAAGGATCAGCGCGGTTTGTCTGATGTACCGAGTCGACTGCTTCGCGAGCAGGCTCGCTCCCACATGGCACTGATGGTGTGCTCGCTGGCATTGGCGGTGAGTCTGGCCGGTTGCGCCGGCCTGCCCGACCAGCGTCTGGCCAACGAAGCACTCAAGCGTGGCGACACCGCCACCGCCGCGCAGAACTACCGCGCACTGGCGGATCTGGGTTACAGCGAGGCGCAAGTCGGCCTCGCCGATATCCAGGTCGACAGCCGCGACCCCGAGCAGATCAAACAGGCCGAGGCGACTTACCGTGCCGCCGCCGACGTGTCGCCACGGGCTCAGGCCCGTCTCGGTCGCCTGCTGGTGGCCAAACCGGGCTCCACCGAGGCCGAGCACCACGAAGCCGAAAGCCTGCTGAAAAAAGCCGCCGCCAATGGCGAAGGCAACACGTTGATCCCGCTGGCGATGCTGTACCTGCAATTCCCGCACAGCTTCCCGAACATCAACGCGCAGCAGCAGATCGATCAGTGGCGCAAATCCGGCTACCCGGAAGCCGGTCTGGCGCAGGTGCTGCTGTATCGCACCCAGGGCACTTACGACCAGCATCTGGATGACGTGGAAAAAATCTGCAAGGCCGCGCTCAACACCACCGACATCTGCTACGTCGAACTGGCCACGGTCTATCAGAAACGGGCCCAGCCGGAGCAACAGGCCGAGCTGATCAAGCAGATGCAGGCCGGTTACAGCCGTGGCACGGTCAGCGCGCAGCGCGTCGATTCGGTGGCCCGCGTGCTGGCCGATTCGACCCTCGGCAAGACTGACGAGAAGACTGCGCAGTCGCTGCTCGAACCGATCGCACCGGGCTACCCGGCATCGTGGGTGACCCTCGCGCAGCTGCTCTACGACTTCCCGGAACTGGGCGACGTCGATCAGATGATGAAATACCTCGACAACGGCCGCGCCGCCGATCAACCGCGCGCCGAGCTGTTGCTGGGCAAGCTCTACTACGAAGGCAAACTGGTGCCGGCCGACGCAAAAGTCGCCGAAGAACACTTCCAGAAAGCCGTCGGCCGCGAAGTCGCCGCCGACTACTACCTCGGCCAGATTTATCGCCGTGGTTACCTGGGCAAGGTCTATCCGCAGAAGGCTCTCGACCACCTGCTGACCGCCGCGCGCAACGGCCAGAACAGCGCCGATTTCGCCATCGCCCAACTGTTTTCCCAAGGTAAGGGCACCAAGCCCGACCCTCTCAACGCCTACGTATTCAGCCAATTGGCCAAGGCGCAGAACACCCCGCAAGCCGATGAACTGGCGACCACCCTGGCCGCGCAATTGCCGCCCGAGCGTCTGGCCGAAGCCCAGCGCCTGCTGCAACAGGAACAGGCCAGCCGTGGCGCCCTGAACCAGAACACGCTGCAACTGCACGCCCTGCAAGAAGAAGACGGCGAGGAATCCCTATGAAGTTGAATCCCTTTGTGAAGGCCGGCATTGGCCTCACGTTCGCGCTGATCTGGTCTTGCCCGACACTGGCCGCGATCACTGAAACCAAGAACTTCGGCCTGGAAGTGAAAATCACCGGCCAGTCCGAAGACGACCGCGACCTCGGCACCGCCAGCGGTGGCGACGTCAACGGTGTGGGCCTGGACCTGCGTCCTTGGATCTACGGCGAAAGCGGCGCGTGGAGTGCCTACGCCATGGGTCAGGCCGTGACTTCGACCGACATCATCGAGACCGACACCCTGCAGCAGTCCGACGGTGAGCAAACCACCGACAACAGCGACCGCAAAACCAAGAAAAACTATCTGGCGATGCGCGAATTCTGGGTCGGCTACAGCGGCCTGACGCCGTACCCCGGCGAGATGCTCAAGCTCGGTCGCCAGCGTCTGCGCAATGACGACGGGCAATGGCGCGACACCAACATCGAAGCGCTGAACTGGACCTTCGACACCACCCTGTTGCGCGCCAACGTCGGTGTTGCCGAACGCTTCAGCGAATACCGCACTGACCTCAAAGAGCTGGCGCCGAAAGACAAGGATCGCCTGCACGCCTACGCCGATGCCGCCTACCAGTGGACACCGGGTAACTGGGTCGGCATTCGCGGTCATCACACCCACGACAACGGCAAGCTCGATTACGCCGAACCGGGCGTGCCCCGCGACACCCTCGACAAAACCCAGAACGGCGACATCAGTTGGCTCGGCCTGACGGCCGACAGCGATGCCTACAACTGGCGCAACACCAACACCGTCAACTACTGGGGCAGCATCACCGGCATGAGCGGCGACCTCGATTCGGTCAACCCGCTGAACGCCGATGGCAGCCGTCCGGCACAAGCCAAGCGCAGTGATGACATCAACGGCTGGGCCACCGACCTTGGCGTGCGTCTGCGCCTCGATCCGCAGTGGCAGGTCGGTGCGGCCTACGCCCGCGCCAGCGCCGATTACCAGCAGAACGGTCTGGAGAGCAACCGCTCCAACTACACCGGTACCCGCTCGCGCGTGCACCGTTTCGGCGAAGCGTTCCGTGGCGAAATGAACAACATGCAGACCGCCACCCTGTTCGGTTCGTGGATGCTCAACGACCAGTACGACGCCAGCCTGATCTACCACAAGTTCTGGCGCGTGGACGGCAACAAACCGGTAGGCAGCAACGGCATCAATGCCGTGGAAAACAACACCGACGACGTCACCGGCGCAATCCTCTCCAGCACCTCGCTGCCACTGCAGGATGGCAACAAGGACCTGGGTCAGGAAATGGACCTGGTGGTGACCAAGTACTTCAAGCAAGGCTTGCTGCCGGCAGCCCTGAGCCAGTCGATCGACGAACCGTCGGCGCTGGTGCGCTTCCGTGGCGGTGTGTTCAAGCCCGGTGATGCCTATGGCAGCCAGGTTGATTCGTACATGCACCGCGCGTTCATCGACGTGATCTGGCGCTTCTGATGCAAACCGCCAAGGGAGTGCCCGACATGCACCATGCAAGGAAAGGCTCGCTCAGCCTGTTGGCCGGCGCCATGCTGCTGGCCTCCGCTGGCGCGTTCGCCACGGTGGAACCGGCCAAGCCGGTGACCACCGCCAAAGAGCTGCAACAAGCCAAGACCTACACCGTCAGCAGCGCGCCGACCGAGGCGCTGGAACTGGCCAAGCCGAAACTGCCCGACCTGTCCGGCTTCACCGCCGAAGCCGCTGCCGCGAAGATCAATCGCAGTAAACCGGGCAAGATCAGCGTGCGCCGGATGATGCAGGAAGACGCCCTGAAGGACTTCATCGGCGGTGACAACAAGATGGCCGAATGGGTGGTGCGTCAGCACGGCATCCCGCAGGCGATCTTTGTCGACGACGGTTACCTGAACCTCAAGGATCTGGCGCAGAAGCTGCCCAAGCAGTACTTCAGCGAGACCGCGTCGGGCGTGTACCTGGCGAAGCTGCCGATCGTGGTCGGCCGTAAAGGCATCCTCGAAATCGACGGCCAGACCCAGGAGTTGCGTCTGTCGCAAGAGGCCGGTTCGTTCCTGGTCAACGACGGTCAGCTGTTCGTGCGTGACACCAAAGTCACTGGCTGGCGCGAGAAGGACAACGGCCCGGCCACCTTCCGTTCGCCGAAGGAATTCCGTCCGTTCCTGCTGGCCTGGGGCGGCACCGAGACCTACATCGTCAACAGCAAGATGGCCAGCTTCGGCTACGCCAACAGCAAGTCGTACGGGGTGAGTATTTCCCAGTACACGCCGAACATGGCCAAGGTGCTCAAGCGTCCCGAGCCGACCGGCTGGATCGTCGGCTCTGAGTTCTCGGACATGTGGTACGGCTTCTACTGCTACGAGACCCGCGACTTCGTGGTCAAGGGCAACACCTACAAGGACAACATCGTCTACGGCATCGACCCGCACGACCGTTCCCACGGTCTGATCATTGCCGAGAACACCGTCCACGGTACGAAGAAGAAGCACGGCATCATCATTTCCCGAGAAGTGAACGACAGCTTCATCTTCAACAACAAGAGCTACGACAACCACCTCTCGGGCCTGGTGATCGACCGTAACAGCGTCAACAACATCATTGCCTACAACGAGATCTACAAGAACCACACGGACGGCATCACGCTCTACGAGTCCGCCGACAACCTGCTGTGGGGCAACAAGGTCATCAGCAACAAGCGTCACGGCATCCGCATTCGTAACAGCGTGAACATCCGCCTCTACGAAAACGTCGCCATGGCCAACGGGCTGACCGGCGTCTACGGCCACATCAAGGACCTGACCGACACCGACCGAGACATCAAGCTCGACCCGTTCGACGCGCAAGTCTCGCTGATCGTGGTTGGCGGTGAACTGGCAGCCAACGGCAGTGGCCCGATGGCCATCGACTCGCCATTGAGCGTAGAGCTGTATCGCGTGTCGATGCTGGCGCCGACCAAATCCAGCGGCATCAGCTTCAACGGCATCCTCGGCGAGCGCCAGGATGAAATTCTCGACCTGCTGGTGCGCCAGCAGAAAGCCGTGCTGATCGACCCTGTCGAACGCCAGACCGAACTGCGGGACTGAGGATAATTTTATGCACCCACACTTGATCAAATTACTCAGCCTGTCGGCCCTGACCGTGGGCATTCTGGCGGCCAGCCAAGGCGCTCGCGCCGATGCAGCGGCGGGCGCCACCCCGCCAAAGTTCAGCGCCGAACCGTGCTGCAACCTGTGCCCGGCCGCGCACGATGCAAAGAACTACACCACGCGTTATCAGCAGAACTTCACCACCCTGGTGCAGGCGCAGGGCGACTGGTTGTTCCGTACCCAGGAAGATTTGCGCACCGAGTTCAACACCACCCCGGCCGGCTACAAACGCCTGCAACAGCTGCACGATGCGTTCAAGGCCAAAGGCGTCGAACTGGTGATCGTCTATCAGCCGACCCGTGGCCTGGTGAACCGCAACAAGCTCAACCCGCAGGAAAAAGCCGCGTTCGATTACGACAAAGCGCTGGGCAACTACAAGACCATGCTCGGCCGCTTCGCGCAGATGGGTTACGTGGTGCCAGACCTGTCGCCGCTGACCAACGAATCGCTGCCGGACACCCTGCCCGCGCACGATTTCTACTTCCGCGGCGACCAGCACTGGACCCCGTACGGCGCGCAGCGCACGGCGAAAATCGTTGCCGAGAAGGTCAAGCAGATCCCGGCCTTCGCCGACATTCCCAAGCGTGAATTCGAAACCAAACGCACCGGACGCATGGGCAAGACTGGCACCCTGCACAACATGGCCGGGCAACTGTGCGGCACCAGTTACGCGATCCAGTACATGGACCAGTTCACCACCGAGCCGAAAGGCGAAGCCGGTGACGGCGACCTGTTCGGTGATTCCGGCAACCCGCAAATCACCCTCGTCGGTACCTCGCACAGCGGCAAGAACTACAACTTCGCCGGCTTCCTCGAAGAGGCCATTGGCGCTGACATTCTCAACGTCGCGTTCCCCGGCGGCGGTCTGGAAGGTTCGATGCTGCAGTACCTCGGTAGCGACGAATTCCAGAAAACTCCGCCGAAGATTCTGATCTGGGAATTCTCGCCGCTGTACCGCCTCGACCAGGAAACCATCTATCGCCAGATGATGTCTCTTCTCGACAACGGCTGCGAAGGCAAAGACGCGCAAATGTCCGCCAGCACCACGCTCAAGCCTGGCGGCAAACAGGAACTGCTGGTCAACAGCAAAAACCTGAACCTGCAGAACAGCAGCCATCAGGTCGACATCCGCTTCGCCGACCCCTCGGTGAAAACCCTGCAAGCCACCCTCTGGTACATGAACGGTCGCCACGAGGACATCAAGATCGAGAAACCGGAAACCTCCGACACCGACGGTCGTTTCGCCTTTGAGCTGCGCACGGACGAAGACTGGGCCTCGCAAAATCTGCTGGCAGTCGAAGTCCAGGGCCCGGAAGCGGGTACCGCGCCACAAAAAGTCGAAGCGAAAATCTGCAAACGCAACGTATTCCCGGGCGCTGGGCCACAAACCGCTCAGGTCGGGCAATGAGGTCTGCTATGCGAAATCGAACGATCAAACACTTGCTTGCGCCATCCCTGCTGACCCTGGCGATGTTCGCCGGGACCACTCAGGCCGCCGCGCCATTGCGCCCGCCGCAGGGCTACTTCGCCCCGGTGGATAAATTCAAGAGCGGCGACAAGAGCGAAGGCTGCGACGCGATGCCGGCGCCGTACACCGGGCCGCTGCAATTTCGCAGCAAGTACGAAGGCTCGGACAAGGCCCGCGCGACCCTGAACGTGCAGTCGGAAAAAGCCTTCCGCGACACCACCAAGGACATCACCACGCTGGAGCGCGGCACCGCCAAACGCGTCATGCAGTTCATGCGCGACGGTCGCCCGGAGCAGCTCGACTGCACGCTGAACTGGCTGACCGCGTGGGCCAAGGCCGATGCGTTGATGTCGAAAGACTTCAACCACACCGGCAAATCGATGCGCAAATGGGCGCTGGGCAGCATGGCCTCTTCGTACATTCGCCTGAAGTTCTCCGACTCGCATCCGCTGGCCACGCATCAGCAAGAAGCGCAGCAGATCGAGGCGTGGTTCAGCAAGATGGCCGATCAGGTGGTCAGCGACTGGGACAACCTGCCGCTGGAAAAAACCAACAATCACTCGTACTGGGCCGCGTGGTCGGTGATGGCGACCTCGATCGCCACCAACCGTCGCGACCTGTTTGATTGGGCAGTGAAGGAATACAAGGTCGGGGTCAATCAAATCGATGCCGACGGCTTCCTGCCCAACGAACTCAAGCGCCAGCAACGCGCCCTCGCCTATCACAACTACGCCCTGCCGCCGCTGGCGATGATCGCCAGTTTCGCCCAGGTCAACGGCGTCGATCTGCGTCAGGAAAACAACAGCGCGCTCAAGCGTCTGGGTGACCGGGTGCTGGCCGGGGTGAAAGACCCGGATCAGTTCGAGAAGAAGAACGGCAAAGAGCAGGACATGACCGACCTGAAAGAGGACATGAAATTCGCCTGGCTCGAACCGTTCTGCACCCTCTACACCTGCCCGGCGGATGTGATCGAGAAGAAGCACGGCATGCAGCCGTTCAAGACCTTCCGCCTGGGTGGCGACCTGACCAAGGTCTACGACCCGTCGCATGAGAAGGGCAACAAAGGTTCATAAGGCCAAAACCCTGTAGGAGCTGCGGCACGCTGCGATCTTTTGACTTTGATTTTCAAAAGACCAGATCAAAAGATCGCAGCCTTCGGCAGCTCCTACAGGGGGCAGCGAGATTTGAGTTAACCCTCCGGTTTTACGTGGGGGGTTTGGGGGGGCTTTGGCCCTTGACTGTTGGTTCAAACATGGAGAGATCGGGATGGTATTTTCATCCAACGTGTTCCTGTTTCTGTTCTTGCCGATCTTTCTCGGCTTGTACTACCTGAGCGGGCAACGCTATCGCAACCTGTTGCTGCTGATCGCCAGCTACGTGTTCTACGCGTGGTGGCGGGTGGACTTCCTGGCGCTGTTCGCCGGCGTCACCCTGTGGAACTACTGGATCGGCCTGAAAGTCGGTGCCGCCGGTGTGCGTACCAAACCGGCGCAGCGCTGGCTGCTGCTCGGCATCGCGGTCGACCTGTGCATCCTCGGCTACTTCAAATACGCCAACTTCGGCGTGGACAGCATCAACGCGATCATGACCTCGTTCGGTCTGGAACCGTTCATCCTGACCCACGTGCTGCTGCCGATCGGTATCTCGTTCTACATCTTCGAGTCGATCAGCTACATCATCGATGTGTATCGCGGCGACACCCCGGCCACCCGCAACCTGATCGACTTCGCGGCGTTCGTGGCGATCTTCCCGCACCTGATTGCCGGCCCGGTCCTGCGTTTTCGCGACCTCGCCGACCAGTTCAATAACCGCACCCACACCCTCGACAAGTTCTCCGAGGGCTGCACGCGGTTCATGCAAGGTTTCATCAAGAAGGTGTTCATCGCCGACACCCTCGCGGTAGTGGCCGACCACTGCTTCGCCCTGCAAAACCCGACCACCGGGGATGCCTGGCTTGGCGCGCTGGCGTACACCGCGCAGCTGTATTTCGACTTCTCCGGTTACAGCGACATGGCCATTGGTCTGGGCCTGATGATGGGTTTCCGCTTCATGGAAAACTTCAAGCAGCCGTACATCAGCCAGTCGATCACCGAGTTCTGGCGTCGCTGGCACATCAGCCTGTCGACCTGGCTGCGTGACTACCTGTACATCACCCTCGGCGGTAACCGCAAAGGCACGCTGATGACCTATCGCAACCTGTTCCTGACCATGCTGCTGGGTGGTCTGTGGCACGGCGCGAACATCACTTACATCGTCTGGGGCGCCTGGCACGGCATGTGGCTGGCGATCGAAAAAATGCTCGGCATCAACACCTCGCCGCGCAGCCTCAACCCGATCCGCTGGGCGCTGACCTTCCTGCTGGTGGTGATGGGCTGGGTGATTTTCCGTGCCGAAAACCTGCACGTCGCCGGGCGCATGTACGGCGCGATGTTCAGCTTCAGCGACTGGTCGCTGTCGGAACTCAACCGCGCCAGCCTCACCGGTCTGCAAGTGGCAACCCTGGTGGTGGCGTACGCAACCCTGGCGTTCTTCGGCCTGCGTGATCTGTACACCAACCAGCCTCCGGTGAAGAGCAAACCTGAAGTCAACGTCGAGGCCAACGGCCCTGCCACCGCGACCCCGGGCATGATCAAGGCAGCCCCCGGCGAAAACCCCGCGAGCATCCATGAGCCTGGCTACACCGTCGGCGTCGAAGCCCAGGTGCAACCGGCTTACTGGACGGCGGACTGGTCACGCTACGTGATGCGCGGGCTGATCCTGCTGCTGTTCATCGCCTCGATTCTCAAACTCTCGGCGCAAAGCTTCTCGCCGTTCCTTTACTTCCAGTTCTGAGGGATCTGACATGACCCGCTCATTACGCATCTTCTACATCGCACTGTTTCTGGTGACCCTGCTGGTGCTCGGTCTGTGGTCGGTGCGCAGCTTCTTCGGCTTCAGCACCAACGCCGATGCGACCGTGCTTAACGGTCGCTGGACCAAAGCCGTGGAAACCCACTACGACGATCAGTTTCCGATCAAGCGTCTGGGCACCAACCTCTGGGCGGCGCTGGATTTCAAACTGTTCAACGAAGGTCGTCCAGGCGTAGTGCTCGGTCGCGATCAGTGGCTGTACAGCGACGAGGAATTCAACCCGATCGTCAACGAAGAGCTGAACCTGCAAGGCAACTACGCGCTGGTCGAAGGCGTGCGCCAGACCCTGAAAGAGAAAGG
The DNA here is from genome assembly GCF_024748795.1 of Pseudomonas sp. B21-051. NCBI lineage: Bacteria > Pseudomonadati > Pseudomonadota > Gammaproteobacteria > Pseudomonadales > Pseudomonadaceae > Pseudomonas > Pseudomonas sp. B21-051. The sequence continues at coordinate 1,094,619 of NZ_CP087166.1, read as the reverse complement.
CGTGAAACTGGTGATGGCCATCGTGCCGGCCAAGGTGCGTCTGTACCCGGAACACCTGGGTGAAGTGAAACCGGCGAGCATCCACGCCAACCTCTACCAGGACTTCCACGCCCGTGTCGCCGCAGACAAGATCCTCGCCCCGGACCTGCTCGGCCCGCTGCAACAGGCCAAGCAGAACGGTCAGCAAGTGTTCCTGCGCACCGACACCCACTGGACCCCGGAAGGCGCTGAAATCGCCGCCAACACCCTGGCGAAAACCATCGCCGACAAGTTCCCGCTCAGCGGCGAGCCGCAACGCTTCGTCACCACGCCAGCGGAGAAGGTCACGCACAAAGGCGACCTGCGTCTGTTCCTGCCGCTGGATCCGCTGTTCGAAAACCTGATGCCGGCGCAAGAACCGCTGCAAAAGCGCAACACCGTGGCCGCCGAGCAGCCTGCCGGTGACGACGCGCTGTTCGCCAGCAGCGAAGTACCGGTCGCGCTGATCGGCACCAGCTACAGCGCCAACCCTAACTGGAACTTCGTCGGTGCGCTGAAACAAGCGCTGCACAGCGACGTCGTGAACTACGCCGAAGACGGCCACGGCCCGATCCTGCCGATGCTCAGCTACCTGAAAAGCGATGACTTCAAGAACAGCCCGCCACAGGTGCTGATCTGGGAGTTTCCTGAACGATATCTGCCTGTGAACAACGAAATCGGCGACGCCGACCCGCAGTGGGTCGCAGAGCTCAAACAAGCCGGTGCTCGCCAACAAAACGTAGCCATCAACTCCAAATCCGAGACGCCCGACCGGGCGCAAAACTGAAAGAGAGGTAACACCATGACTTTCACGACTACTCCTCGTCGTCTCGCTAAAAGCTTCGCCCTGGTTGCAGGCCTCAGCGTGCTGTCCGTCCAGGCCTTCGCCGGTGGCGACGCCGCGCTGTACGGCCCGACCGCACCGAAAGGCTCGACCTTCGTGCGGGTCTACAACGCCAGCAACGCTGAAGTCAGCGCCACCGTCGGCAGCACCAACCTGAGCGACGTTGCGCCACTGGCCAGCAGCGACTTCAGCTTCATGCCGGGCGGTGACTACAGCGCCAAGGTCGGCAGCCAGACCCTGCCGGTCAAACTCGCCGGCGACCACTACTACACCCTGGTCAACAACGCTTCCGGCGCGCCACAACTGATCGAAGAACCACCGTTCAAGAACAAGCAGAAATCCCTGGTGCGCGTGCAGAACCTCAGCGACAAGCCGCTGACTCTGAAAACCGCCGACGGCAAGACCGACGTGGTGCCGAACGTGGCCGCCAAGGGCCGTGGCGAACGTGAAATCAACCCGGTGAAAGTCAGCCTGGCGCTGTACGAAGGTGACAAGAAAGTCGGCGACGTGAAACCGGTCGCCCTTGAGCGCGGTGAGGCAGCGGTGCTGTACGTCACCGGTTCCGGCAGCAGCCTGTCGCCAGTCTGGGTGAAACGCCCGGTGTCGACTCGCTAACACATTTCCCGCAGAGACGCTGATCCCTGTAGGAGCTGTCGAGTGAAACGAGGCTGCGATCTTTTGATCTTCGGCGTCATTAAAGACGCCAAAAGATCGCAGCCTTCGGCAGCTCCTACAGGAAATCGCGGCGGCCTCTCGGTACGAGACAAAAACAAGAGTGAAACGACACAACGTTCGTGCCTCTAACCAATCGATTTTTATGGAGTAAACAACATGATTCCGGTGATCTTGTCAGGTGGTAGCGGTTCACGTCTTTGGCCGCTTTCGCGCAAGCAATTCCCTAAACAATTCCTGGCCCTGACCGGTGAACACACGCTGTTCCAGCAAACTCTGGAGCGCCTGGTGTTCGAAGGCATGGACACGCCGATCGTGGTCTGCAACAAGGATCACCGCTTCATCGTCAACGAACAGTTGGCCACCCGTAACCTTGAATGCCAGCGCATCCTCATGGAGCCGTTCGGCCGCAACACCGCGCCAGCGGTAGCGCTGACCGCGATGATGCTGGTCAATGAAGGTCGCGACGAACTGATGCTGGTGCTGCCGGCCGACCACGTGCTGGAAGACCAGAAAGCCCTGCAACGCGCCCTGGCCCTGGCCACCGTTGCTGCCGAAAACGGCGAGATGGTGTTGTTCGGCGTGCCGGCGACCAAACCGGAAACCGGCTACGGCTACATCAAATCCACCGGCGATTCGCTGCTGCCCGAAGGCGTCAGCCGCGTCTCGCACTTTGTCGAGAAACCTGACGTCAAACGCGCCACCGAATACGTTGAATCCGGCGGCTACTACTGGAACAGCGGCATGTTCCTGTTCCGCGCCAGCCGCTTCCTCGAAGAGCTGAAAAAGCACGATCCGGACATCTACGACACCTGCCTGCTGACCCTCGAGCGCAGCCAGCAGGACGCCGACACCGTTACCCTGGACGAAGCCACTTTCGCCTGCTGCCCGGACAATTCCATCGACTACTCCGTCATGGAAAAAACCCAGCGCGCCTGCGTGGTGCCGCTGAGCGCCGGCTGGAGCGATGTCGGTTGCTGGTCGTCGCTGTGGGAAGTCAACGAGAAAGACGCCAACGGCAACGTCAGCAAGGGCGACGTGGTCATCCAGGACAGCAAGAACTGCATGATCCACGGCAACGGCAAACTGGTGTCGGTGATCGGTCTGGAAAACATCGTCGTGGTCGAAACCAAGGACGCGATGATGATCGCGCACAAGGACAAGGTTCAGGGCGTCAAGCAGATGGTCAACACGCTCAACGAGCAGGGTCGCAGCGAAACCCAGAACCACTGCGAGGTTTACCGTCCGTGGGGCTCGTATGACTCGGTGGACATGGGTGGCCGCTTCCAGGTCAAGCACATCTCGGTGAAGCCGGGCGCGTGCCTGTCGCTGCAGATGCACCACCACCGCGCCGAGCACTGGATCGTGGTCAGCGGCACCGCCGAAGTGACCTGCGATGACAACGTGTTCCTGCTCTGCGAGAACCAGTCGACCTACATCCCGATCGCCTCGGTGCACCGCCTGCGCAACCCGGGCAAGATCCCGCTGGAAATCATCGAAGTGCAATCGGGTTCGTACCTGGGTGAAGACGATATCGAACGCTTCGAAGATATCTACGGTCGCTCCACCCCGGTCGAACGCGGCGTGTCGGTGAAGACCATCGCGCAATAACGTTCAGCAAGACAAGAAGCCCCCGTCCAGCCCGCTGTGCTCCCTATCCGCAGTGGGTTGGGCGGGGGCTTTTTATTGACGCAATACGGCGACCGAGCAGAGCTTCCATCCTGCCGGCCGATAATACGCAGACCCCAGTGTGACCGTTGCCGTTACGTAGCTGCCGGCCTGGGAAGCTTGCGCCGTCCAGTACTCGGCAACGTGCGCGTCATGATTGTTGCTGACATCGAATGCACCGATCGGCCATTGGTAGCCACGGACCATGTCCCCCCACTCTGGGTATAACGCCCCCGGGTAGCGCAGCAAGTAACTGTTGCCAAGCTCCTGCGGCCGGGGCAGCGCCGCACCGAACCCGATCGAAAAGCTGTTGGCCGTCGCCCAGTTCTGGTGGCATGCCAGCGCCGTGAACCACAGTTTTGCCTTGGGCATGCTGAACTGCACAGACTGCCCGGCAGCATCCTTGATGGTGAATAGCACCTGCGCATGCCCGACGAGTGTCACGTCCCCCGTGCGCGGATCAACCCTGGCGGTGCCGGGATCAGAGCTGCTGAATACATACGGTGCGCGCCCACCCATGACATTGATCCTGAACCTCGCGCCGCTGAATCCGGTCATGGGAAAGCCGCTGTCCGGCGCGAAGGTAAAAGGATCGCCCTGAGGTGAGGCGGTCAGCGAACTGATGCGCAGCAACTTGCTCTGGGGATCGAACACTTGATCCCGCAGATCGAATGCAAACGCCGCCACGTCTGCCGGAGTCGCCGGCAGCCTGATGCGAATGATCGGCAGCATCACCCCGCTGCGGTCATAAAAGTCCTGTTGGTCATATTGGGCAGCGGGTAAACCATTGCCCACGTAGTACAGGGCCTGGATCGGCAACTGCGCGGGAATATCCTGCGGCCATGTTGCGAGCATCATTTCATTGCGGCTGTGGAAGGCGACGTCACGATGTAACGTCATGACCCGGATGGCCTGATAAAACGCGTCTGCTGCCGCCACATTCATCTGGTCACGAACATCGAAACTGCACTGGTAATAACTCTGCGCGACGCCGGGGCGCACGACATGTGCCAGCCATTGCTCAGCCGTGGTAATGCCTTGTGACTGACAGCGCCGGCTCTGCTGTGGATAAGCCCGGTGGGCACCGCAACCGGGATTGTCGCGATCGAATGTGGCGCCATCGATGGGGAACACGCAGAGGATTTCGATACGTCGCTTGTCCGGCGGCATGCTCAGGATCGGATAAAAAACAAACCCATGATCGTAAGTCGAGTCGATCTGCCGAAACTGCGAATCCCGCCTCAGGAAGGAAAATGACACGCCGCCCTTTTGCGCGGCAATCGGGCTGGGGTTCCAGAAATGATAAAGCGGCGAGTGGATGGTCCCACGGAACAGAATGCCGGAACAAAGAAAGGCCGGTGTCGAGGCACTGCCGCAATCGCGCCGCGTATCGGCGTAGCGGGCGGCCAAGGCAGCCGCCGTGGCGTGGCCTTCCTGCTCGAGCCGCGTCTGCTGCGGCGCGTGACCGGACAAGTTATCCACGACGGGTTGTGTGCAGGCCACCAGCAACAGGCAAATCACACCGCTGAACCAGACACGCATTACGACCTCCCGACTTTCCGTGACAGGGCGGGTCAAAACCATAGTGGCCAATGCCTGCCGAATGCACTCTATCCAATACCTGGCCACTGCGGCCGACCACTGTCAGAAATTACAGTCCCGACCAATGGCGTCATGCTTTGCCCGGCGAATATCCATTCCCGCGCCCCTTCGGTAGGATGGTGCTCACGAGTTCAAGGAGCGTTCAAACATGTTCATCGGCGTGCTGCTGGTCATTACCTGGCTGATCCTGTTGCTGCGCTATCCGGCCAAGGCTGTGCCGGTGTCGGTCGCGGCCGCCGTGGGGCTGGGATTGGTCGCGGTCTGGGTGGTGTGGCTGGACAACCGCGAGCTCAAGCAACTGGCGCGTCTGGAGATGCGCATTGCCTATGCGCCTGAACAGTGTCCGGCGGATCGCCCGCTGCAACTGAAAATGAAAAACGGCAACGACGTGCCGCTGACCGAACTGCGCTGGCGCATTGCAGCCTACGCACCGGGTGACACGGTCAATCTGGCCGACAACCAATACACCGCCCCGCGCTATCGCGGCCCCGGCGAACTGCAGGCCGGCGGCAACTGGGAAGACTGTCTGCCGATGCCACCGCTGCGTCCCGGTTATCGTCCGCAAACCCTGGAGTTTCGCGCCGAGCGCTTGCAGGGCAGTTTCTCCGACTGATCCCCTCCCCCACTTTTTGCACAAGGAATGCGCCATGCCCGTTGCGTTGATTACCGGTTGCTCCAGCGGCATTGGCCGCGCCCTCGCCGATGCGTTCAAAGCCGCCGGTTACGAAGTCTGGGCCAGTGCGCGCAAGCCTGATGATGTTGCGGCCCTCGCCGCTGCCGGGTTCACCGCGATCGCGCTGGACGTCAATGACAGCGTGGCGCTGGAACAACTCGCCGAGCGCATCAACCAGCAACACGGCGGCCTCGACGTGCTGATCAACAACGCCGGTTATGGCGCGATGGGGCCGCTGCTCGACGGCGGCGTGCCGGCCATGCAGCGCCAGTTCGAAACCAACGTGTTCTCGATTGTCGGCGTTACGCGCGCACTGTTTCCGGTGCTGCGCCGGGCCAAGGGGCTGGTGGTGAACATCGGCAGTGTCTCAGGGGTTCTGGTCACGCCGTTCGCCGGCGCCTACTGCGCCTCGAAAGCCGCGGTGCATGCCTTGAGCGATGCGTTGCGCATGGAGCTGGCGCCGTTCGGCATTCGCGTGATGGAGGTGCAACCGGGGGCGATTCAGTCGAGTTTCGCCAAGAATGCCGGGCATGAAGCCGAGCAACTGATCAACGAGCAGTCACCTTGGTTTCCGTTGCGCGAGGGGATCAGGGCGCGGGCCAAGGCTTCGCAGGACAAACCGACGCCGGCCAGTGAATTTGCGGCTGAGTTGCTCAAGGCTGTGCAGCAGGGCACGCCGCCACGCTTGATCCGCATTGGTAATGGCAGCCGCGCGTTGCCATTGCTGGCGACGTTATTGCCCAAGGGGTTGCTGGAGTCGACGTTGATGAAGCGGTTCGGCTTGCGTGGGAAGCTCTGAGACCGGGTTGACGCTTTCGCGAGCAGGCTCGCTCCCACAAGAGAATGCGTTCCAAATGTGGGAGCGAGCCTGCTCGCGAAGGGGCCAGATCAGCCAACACTCAGCCCCAGCCCTTCATGAAATCAATAAACGCCCGCACCTTCAGCGGCAAATGCCGGGTATCCGGATACAGCGCGTAAACACCTTGCTGAGCGAAACGGTGATCGGCCAGCAACCGCACCAATCGCCCCGCCTGCAGATCCTCCTGAATCAGCCACTGCGGCAAAATCGCCACGCCTTGCCCGGTCAACGCAAACGCCCTGAGCGTCGCCGAGTTGTCGGCGACGATGGCGGTGGTCCCCGGTTTTGGCTGGTAGACGTGCTCGCTGCCGGCCGGGTCGGTCACGGTCATTTCCGGGACACGGCCATGGCCCAGCGTCGGCATCGACTCCAGCGTCGCCAACGTGGCAACCGGCGCAAAGCGTTCGACCAGCTGCGGCGCGGCCACCGCAAACACTTCGAACCTCGACAACTGCACCGCACGCAGATTGGAGTCGTGCATACGCCCCAGACGGATCGCCAGGTCGAAGCGTTCGGAGATCAGATCGGCGTGGGTCGAGGACGTCGACAAGTGAATGTTCAGTTGCGGCTGTTGCTGGCGAAACACCTCCAGCGCCGGCACCACTTGGGCCAGGGCGAACTCCACGGTGGTGGTGATGCGCAACGTGCCCTTGAGTTGCGAATGCTCGGAGCGCGCTTCCTCGATCGCCAGTCGCGCTTCGTCGAGGGTGCGCAGGCAGCGCCGATAGAAGCGCTCGCCGGCATCGGTCAGGGCCAGTTGCCGGGTGTTGCGCGTGAGCAAGGTGACGCCCAGTTCTTCTTCCAGTCGCTTGAGATTGAAGCTCACCACCGCGCGGGTCTGGCCCAGAGTATCGGCGGCGGCCGTCAACGACCCGGCCTCGACCACGGCTTTGAAAGTGTCAAAACGGTCCAGGCTGACCATATCCAGCGCGCTCCCTGTCAAAATTATTTTGACAAACTAGCAGGCAAACCAGCGTTTTCCTAACGTCTGAAGCGCCTTACCCTGCACCTCTCATCACAGGGAAGCTGCCATGGCCTATCGCTCGAAAGTCGCGCTGGTGTATCTGTTCGGGTTCGCCCTCGACCTGCTGAACATGTTCGCCGCGAGCATTGCCTACCCGGAAATCGCCCGGGAATTACAGGCCTCGGTGACGCAATTGGCGTGGATCACCAACGCCTACATGCTCGGGCTGACACTGATTATTCCGCTGAGCGTGTGGCTGGCGGCGCGGCTGGGCGAGCGGCGGCTGATTCTCGGCTCGTTGCTGCTGTTCGGAATCGCTTCCGGTCTGGTGGCCCAGGCCGGGTCGATTGAAAGCCTGATCGGCTGGCGTTTGCTGCAAGGGCTCGGTGGCGGCTTGTTGCTGCCGATCGGTCAGGCCTTGGCCTATCGGCAGTATCCAGCGACGCAACGCGCGCACCTGACCGGCGTGGTGCTGATGGTCGCGCTGATGGTGCCAGCCCTGTCGCCAGCGGCGGGCGGCCTTATCGTCGAGGCGTTGTCATGGCGCTGGATTTTCTACCTGAACATGCCGCTGGCGCTGCTCGCGTTAGGCTTGGGTCTGCTGTGGTTGCAAGCGGATCAACCCGGCACGGAACGCCCGACACTGGATATGCGCGGGTTGCTGTTGGCGGTGGCAGCCCTGAGTCTGTTGCTGATTGCTGTGAGCCTGGCGAGCGCCGCCGCTACCCGACACCTCGCCGCCGGGGTTCTGCTGCTCGGTGTCCTGACCCTATGGCTGTACCTGCGCGATGGCTGGCATAAACCCGACGCGGTGCTCGACCTGCAACTGCTCAAGAGCCCGTCGCTACGCCTGGCGATGCTGATCTACCTGTTCGTGCCCGGGGTGTTTACCGGCACCAACATGATTGCCGTGTTGTACCTGCACGACCTCGGTTTCGGCGCGGCGCAGACCGGTGCGCTGATGCTGTCCTGGGCAGCCGCATCGGGTATGGCGATCATGCTCGGCAAACGCAGTTTCAACCGCATCGGCCCCAAACCGTTGCTGATCGCCGGGATGCTTTTGCAGTGCCTGGGGATTGTCCTGCTGATGCGCATCGAACAGCCCGCCGCCACGCCGCTGATCATTGCCTATGCCTTGATGGGACTGGGCGGCAGCCTATGCAGCGTGACCGCGCAGAGCCTGGCGTTTGTCGGCATCGCGCCAGAAAAAATGGGCCACTCCAGTGCGCTGTGGAACATCAATCGCCAGCTCGGTTTCTGCCTTGGCGCCGCGTTGCTCAGTTCGCTGTTGGGCGCACTGGGCGGCCACGGATTCAAATACTGCTTTGTCGCGGCGGCCTTGCTCACCTTGCTGCCGATGATCGCCGTGCTGCGTTTCGACGCCTCCAAAGTGCTCGCCCTGCTGAGCCCACCTCCCCTTCAGGAAAAATCCACATGACTGACTACAACGAATATTTTGATGAAGTGATCCAGGCCCATCTGGTCATCGAACGCTGGTTTGCCGTGGAGCAGGATTCGGCGGAACTTGCGCGCTTGCTGGGCCGGTTCTCGGCGGATTTTTCCATGGTCACGCCGCTGGGCGTGGCGCTGGATATCGAAGCCTTGCGTGCGCTGTTTCACGCGGCGGGCGGGAAGAAGCCCGGGTTCAGGATCGAGCTCAGTGAACTACGCGGGATTGCGCTGCATGCGCATGGCGCGACGCTGAGTTATCGCGAGCAGCAGAGCGATGCGAGCGGGTTGCGCACCGATCGCCGGTCGACGGTGGTGTTTGAAAAGGCCGAGGCCGGGCGGGTGCTGTGGCGGCATTTGCAGGAGACGTTTTGCCAAGGCTGATGGAATCCCATTGTGGCGAGGGAGCTTGCTCCCGCTCGGCTGCGTAGCAGTCGTCAAACCTGCCTACGCGGTGTGCCTGACCTCACTGGCGAGCAGGTTTTGGGGCTACTTCGCAGCCCAGCGGGAGCAAGCTCCCTCGCCACAGGGTTACTCGACAGCGTCCTGCTTCACCACCACCGTGCAAGTAATCCCCGCCGCCAACAACACACCCTCCGGCACTTCGTCGATGTGAATGCGCACCGGCACCCGCTGCGCCAGACGCACCCAGTTGAAAGTCGGGTTGACGTCGGCGATCAGCTCGCGGCTTTCCGGGTTGTCGCGGTCGTAGATGCCGCGGGAAATACTCTCTACGTGGCCCTTCAACACTTCGCCGCTCATCAGTTGCATATCGGCCTTGTCGCCTACGCGCACGTGCGGCAGTTTGGTCTCTTCGAAGAAGCCGTAGACCCAGAACGAGTTCATGTCGACCACGGCCATTTTCGCTTCGCCGATGCGCGCGTAGTCGCCGCGATGCACGTTGAGGTTGGTCACATAGCCGTCCACCGCCGCGCGCACTTCGGTGCGTTTGAGGTTGAGTTCGGCGGCTTCCAGTTGCGCTTGTGCGTGTTGGTAATCGGCCAGTGCGGCGTCGGCGATGTTGCTGGCGTCGTCGCGGTTTTCCTTGGAGATCACCAGGTTGTCCAGATCAGCGCGGCGATGGGCGTTGACCTTGCGCATTTCCCAGGTCGACTTGCGCGAAGCCACCAACGACTGCGCCTGTTTGACCGCGATGCGGTAGTGTTCAGGGTCGATCTGCATCAGCAGGTCGCCCTTCTTCACCAACTGGTTGTCGCGCACCGGTACGTCGACCACTTCCCCGGTGACGTCGGCGGCGACGTTGATGATGTCCGCCCGCACTCGACCGTCGCGGGTCCACGGCGTGTTCATGTAGTGCTCCCACAGGGTCCGGCCGATCCACAGTGCCAGGGCCAGCACCAGCAAGGTCGCGAGCAGGCTGAAAAACTTTTTCATCAGAACGTTCTCAACGGTAGACAGTCAGCGCCATGGCGCCGAACAGACAGGTAAACAGACTCAGACGCAGCAGCGCCGGGTGCCAGAAAAAGCGGTACAGATCGAACCCCGAAAGGAACCGGTCCAGCGCCCAGGCCAGCGCCGCAGCGATGAAAAACATCAGGGTCATGGTCGGCATGTACACGCCGTGGAAGGCGATTTCACGAGGCATGGGCAAGTCCTTCGGGCTTGGCGATGGCATAGGCGGCGAGTGGTGATTGCGGATCGAGCAACGTGGTGCGGATGAAGTGCAGATAGCTTTTCACCCGGCGTAACGCGGACGTGTCGAAGTGCGGCGCGAACGGCTCGTCAGTCGCGGCGACCCGGTTGATCGCGTGATCGACCGCCACCAGCGCGCGTTCGAGATTGCTCGGATTCGGTTGCAGAAACAGCCGCACCAGCGCCCGGCCCATCACGCGGATCGCCTGCCGCCACGGCTGCGATTCGGCATACGCCGGATGCACCGGGAGGATCGCCTGTTCCTTGCGCAACTCGATGATCGCGTGGCCGACTTCGAGCACCACGAACATCCAGCGCAGCAGGTTCTTCTGCACCTTCGGCTGGCCGGCAGCGAGGCCGTATGCCTGATGCAGCAGATCACGGGTACGACTCTCGAAACTCGACGCCAGGCCCTTAAGCTTGCCGCTGATCGCATAGACCACTTGCTCGCGCAGATCCTGCTCCAGGCGCTTCCACAACCAGCGGCTGTTGGGCGGCAGAATGATTGCGCCCGCCGCCGCGCAGACCAGCATGCCCATGACCATGGCGATGTAGTCGTTGATGAAGGTGTAAGGGTTGTAAATGGTCAGGTTGTCCGGCACCGAACCGGTGCTGAAGAAGATCAACAGACCGAGACCGACCCCGGCGTATTGCGGTCGCGAAGCGAGGAACGAGCCGAGCACGATGACTGGCGCGAGCATCACGCACAGCAGCGGAAATCCATCGATCCACGGGAAGATGAAAAACATCTCGACGAAGCCGATCAGCGCCCCGAGGAACGTACCGCAGGCCATTTGAAAAGCCATGCGTTTCGGGTTCGGCGTGGCGGCGGACAGGCCCACGGTCGCGGCGGCAATCAGGGTCATGGTCGCGCCGCTCGGCCACGCGGTAGCGACCCAGTAACTTCCGAGCACGATCAGGATGAACGAGGCGCGAATCCCCGAAGCCGCGGCGGCCCACCAGTTGGTTTGCGGAGTGAACGGCTCGTCCCAGCGCTCGCGTTCGTGGCGGTGATCGGCCAGGGATGCGTGGGTCTGTGCATAACTGTGCAGGTCGTCGACGAAGCGATAGAGCAGTTCGTACGCGGTATGGAAATCCAGTTGTTCGGCTTCACTCGGACCGGTTTCCTGGAAAATGCCGCGCAGGGTACGCACGCGCGTCGGCAGGCCTTCCTTGTACGCAGCCAATGCCGTCGCCAGACGTGCGGCATCCGGGCTGGTCAGGGCGCGGCCACTGAAGCCGTCGAGCACTTCTGCCAGATCCTGCAGACCCGGCCGGATCGCGGCCACCACGTGTTCTTCGCCATTGCCACGCAGGCGCTCGAGTAACTGATGCAGCGCGTTGAAGCGGGTGGTGATGCCCATGAACTCGCTGTTCAAGCGACTGAGGCGACCGTTGCGCCGACGCATGTGCGGGTCTTCGAACACGGTCACGCTGCGCAGCCCTTCCAGGCCCACCGCTTCGGCGATAAAGCGCACGTTGCTCGCTTCGAACGATTCGGCTTTGCTGCGCCCGCGCAGGCCATCGGTGACGAACAGGGCGAATACACCGAAGCGCTGATACAAGGCGTTGCGCATCGCTGCGCTGGCGGTTTGCGGCAGGATCGCAGCGCTGACCACGGTCGAGCAGAGAATCCCCAGCGAAATCTCCAGCACCCGCCACACGGCGGCCATGAACGCACCGTCCGGATGCGCCAGCGCCGGCAGGCCGACCATCGCCGCGGTGTAGCCGGCGAGGACAAAACCGTAGGCGCGAAAGTTGCGGCAACGCGCCGCACCGGCCGAGCAGATACCGACCCAGATCGCCAGCGAACCGAGGAACAACTCGGTGTTCTGCGCGAACAGCGCGATCAGCGTGACCATCATCGCCGACCCGGCCAGGGTGCCGAGGAAACGATAGAAACTCTTGGCGAACACCTGGCCGCTCTGCGGCTGCATGACGATGAATACGGTGATCATCGCCGTACGCGGTTGCGGCAACTCCAGGCGCATCGCCAGCCACAGCGTGAGGAACGCGGCGAGCAATACCTTGAAGATGTAGACCCAGGTCACGCCATCACTGCGCGCCCAGTCGAACAAACCCCGACGCCATTCCAGGGAGTAGAGCCAGCGTAGAGGTGCGGGCAAGGGAGTCATTTGGACTTGCTCGATAAAGGAAGAAAAAGTCTGTGGATCACGCATTTCCTGTGGCGAGGGAGCTTGCTCCCGCTTGAGTGCGCAGCGCTCACAAGATTTTTGGGGCTGCTGCGCAGCCCAGCGGGAGCAAGCTCCCTCGCCACAGGTTTGCGCATGCCGTTGAGGTGGTGTTCACCGCAGCAGGGCCGGGGTTTTCGGGGCTGCTGTTTGCTCGGTGGTCGGCACATCATTGCCAGCCCCGAGGCCGCCACCCAGCGCCGTCACCAGCTCGGCATGCGCACTCAAGCGCGCCGCCTGCACCTGCTGCTGCACTTGCTGCTGCTTGAACAGCAAGGTCTGCGCATTCAGCACGTTGAGGTAATCGGTGAGGCCACGCTGATAAGCGATCATCGCGATGTCGTAGGTCTTCTGCGCGGTGGCCACCGACTCGGCGGCGAAGGCTTGCTGCTTGTCCATCGACTCGCGGCGGATCAACTGGTCGGAGATGTTCTTCAGTGCGTTGACCAGCGTCTGGTTGTAATGCGCGACGGCGATGTCATACCCGGCGGAGGCTTCACCCAGCTCACTGCGCAAACGCCCCCCGTCGAAGATCGGCAATGAGATCGCCGGGCCGACGTTGTAATTGAGTTTCTTGCCAGTCAAAAACTCCAGCGCCCCGCCGCCGGTGGCCATGTAGCCGAGGCTGCCAACCAGATCGACGTTGGGATAAAACCCGGCATGCGCCACATCAATGCCGCGTGCCTGCGCCGCCACTTGCCAACGACTGGCGACCACGTCCGGGCGCTGACCGAGCAACTCGGCGGGCAATGCCGATGGCAGTTTCAACGCAGCACCCAGCGCCAGCGTCGGCCGCTGCAACTGCGCCCCGGCGCCCGGGCCTTTGCCCGCCAGCGCGGCGATCTGGTTACGGCTCAGGGCGATTTCTTCGTCCAGCGCATCCAGTTGCCGATGGGTCTCCGGCAACGGCGTTTCGGCCTGACTGACTTCAAAGTGCGTGCCGATGCCGCCGTCGAGACGCTTCTGCGCCAGATCCAAAATCTGCTGTTGCTGCTTGAGCGTCGCGGCGACGATGTCGCGCTGGGCGTAATGCAGCGACAGCTCGATGTAGGCGCGCACGATGTTGTTCTGCAATTCCAGTTGCGCCAGCCGCGCTTCGGCGGCGCTCATGTGCGCCAGATCCACCGCGCGTTCGCTGGCATTGCTTTCCCGCCCCCAGAGGTCGAGGGCGTAGCTGAAACCCAGCGCGGCGTTGTTGTCCCAGGTGGTGGTGTTGGCCAGATCGCCGGGGCCGTAGAACTGATCGGTCGGCCAGTTGTGGCGTTTGAGGGTCGACTCGCCATTGATCTGCAATGACTCGGCGGATTCGGCGACACCGGCCATGGCTTTGGCTTGACGTACTCGCGCAGCAGCCATGGCCATGCTCGGGCTGCCCTGCACGGCGAGGTCGATCCAGTGATTGAGTTGCGGGTCGCCGTAGGCTTGCCACCATTGCGCGGTGGGCCAGTTTGCGTCACGGGCGGCATGGGCGATGGCGTCGTCAGTGGCCAGTGCGTCGGCTTCCAATGCCGTGCTATGCGGGGCAATTCCTTGCGTTGAGATGCAGCCGCTGAGACCCAGGGTAAAAGCCAGAACACTGAGCGGCAAAAGCGCTCTGATGATGCGACGCGGCACAGCTGCGAATTCCTGAAAGAGGATAAGGCGGGGACGTGTTCCCTTCTGCAGGAGCTGCCGAAGGCTCGGGCCGCGTTCGGACGATCTTTTGATCTTGATTCCCTTAAAACAGAATCAAAAGATCGCAGCCTGCGGCAGCTCCTACAGGGAACGGCGCAATTCTAGGTGGGCGCCTTGGTGGCGATAAGCTGGGATTCCTGTGAATCTTTGTTACCGTTAACGAGATAATCCGTTGGTCGGGGGTCTCAGCCCCTGAAACTTCGTGTCACAATTTGCCATCTCCCTTGAGAGCACCCCATGGACACATTGCAAAACATGCGCGCCTTCAGTTGTGTGGCCGAAGCCGGCAGCTTCACCGCCGCCGCCGTGCAACTCGACACCACCACGGCCAACGTCTCGCGCGCGGTCTCCAACCTGGAAGCCCACCTGCAAACCCGCCTGCTCAATCGCACGACCCGGCGCATCGCCCTGACCGAGGCCGGCAAGCGCTACCTGCTGCGCTGCGAACAGATCCTGGCCTATGTCGAAGAAGCCGAAGCCGAGGCCAGCCAAGCCCACGCGCGCCCCGCCGGCCAGTTGAAAGTGCACACCATGACCGGCATCGGCCAGCACTTCGTGATCGACGCCATCGCCCGCTACCGCAAGACCCACCCGGACGTGACCTTCGACCTGACCATGGCCAACCGCGTGCCGGACCTGCTCGACGAGGGCTACGACGTGTCCATCGTGCTGGCCAGCGAACTGCCGGACTCGGGCTTCGTCTCGCAACGCCTGGGCATCACCTACAGCATCGTCTGCGCCTCCCCGGCCTACGTGAAAGCCAACGGCTGCGCGCAAAAACCCAGCGACCTGCTGAACCACGCCTGCCTGCGCCTCGTCAGCCCGGTGATCCCCCTGGAAAAATGGGCCTTCAACGGCCCCGAAGGCCAGGAAATGGTCACCATCAACAGCTCGCCGTTCCTGGTGAACTCCGCCGACGCGATGAAAGCCGCGATCATCAGCGGCATGGGCGTCGGCGTCCTGCCGGTCTACGCCGCCATCGAAGGCCTGCGCAACGGCACGCTGGTACGGATGATGCCCAACTACCGCTCGCAGGAACTCAACCTGTACGCGATCTACCCGTCGCGGCAATACCTGGACGCGAAGATCAAGACCTGGGTCGAGTATTTGCGCGGGTCACTGCCGGAGATATTGGCGGCGCATCAGGCGGAACTGGCCGCCTACGAGTTAAGCGGCAGCCTCGCCGGAGCCCGTGTCGCCAACTGATTTTCAACACACGGTGTTCACTGTAGGAGCTGCCGCAGGCTGCGATCTTTTGCCCTTGATGTTTAAAAATCAAAAGATCGCAGCCTGCGGCCGCTCCTACAGAAGCGGTGATTTGAAGGGAGTTTTCCGACAGGTTTTGACGGTTGTGGCTCGGAAGTGGGGTGGATAAGCTTTTCCGATCGCTGAAAACTCAGCGAACGGGCTTGGTCGCTCGGATTATGAATGGCGCACCTAAGGAATTTCACCATGCCTAATCCCAACCAAAATCCGCCCCAAGCGGAAAGCACCTCCCCCTACGAATCCCTCGATTCAAAAAAGCTCCACGACGCCGCCGAGCGTGCACTCGACCATTACCTGAAACCTTCCGCCGCCGCTGTGAGATTCCACAAACCCAGCAGCATGTTCCAGGTCGCCCCCGACATGGACAACGAAAGCCTGCTGGTCCACGCCTGCGAATCACTGGCCTCGGCGAGCATCATGACCAGCGATATCGCCGCGTATGTGGACAGCCCGCAGCGGCAGACGATACTGGCAATTCAGCAGATCATCATGCTGGCTGAACTGGCGGTGAATCGGGTGCTGGACAATGTCGAAGTGAGCCAATCTGCGGCACATAGCTGAGCCATTGCAGGAGCGGGTTTGCTCGCGCAGCCAAGCCATTACACGATGTAACTATGTAGGAGCTGCCGCAGGCTGCGATCTTTTGATTTTAAAGATCAAAAGATCGCAGCCTGCGGCAGCTCCTACAATTGGATTGGGTGCAGTCAGTTGGAGATTGGTTGGTCAGGCCGCCATCGCCAGCGGGCCAGCCCCTTCAAGATCAAGATCAAGATCAAGATCAAGATCAAGATCAAAAGATCGCAGCCTTCGGCAGCTCCTACACTGGCCGAGTGTCAGCTCGCCGAAAGCTCTTGATCTTGCCGTGCCGGCCCTTTCGGCAGGCTGAGTGGAGGGGTTTATCCGGGGGTAGGCGCGCAGCGCCATGCGGCGAAGCCGCATACATCGAGAGGAGGTGCAGCGAAGCAAACCGGAGGCGATGCCCCCGGATGAACCCCGCAACGAAGGAACCCGAGCCTAGGCGAGGGCCGTACGCCGGGGCCCAGCGTTTTGGTTACTTTTTGGCGTCTGAAAAAGTGACTCGCCGTAAGGGCGAAACCGCCAGCCGCAACACCCGAAACAACGGATAAACACCCAAAACCCCAAAGAGCATGGTCGGCCCAGAGGCCGCCAAGACAAGCCAAACCCCACAAAGAAATGTTAGCGTGCTTGGTAATAAAGACAGCCGAGCCCATGCCCGATGAAAAAAACAGTCCTGGCCTTCAGCCGCATCACCCCGCCCATGATCGAACGCCTGCAGCAAGAGTTCGACGTCATCGTCCCCAACCCAAAGAACGGCGACATCAGCGCCCAATTCAACGAAGCCCTCCCCCACGCCCACGGCCTCATCGGCGTCGGCCGCAAACTCGGCAAAGCCCAACTCGAAACCGCCACAAAACTCGAAGTGGTCGCCAGCGTCTCCGTCGGCTACGACAACTACGACCTCGCCTACTTCAATGAACGCGGGATCATGCTCACCAACACCCCCGACGTACTCACCGAAAGCACCGCCGACCTCGCCTTCGCCCTGATCATGAGCAGCGCCCGCCGCGTCGCCGAACTCGACGCCTGGACCAAGGCCGGCCAATGGCAGGCCAGCGTCGGCGCACCGTTGTTCGGCTGTGACGTCCACGGCAAGACCCTGGGCATCGTCGGCATGGGCAACATCGGCGCCGCCGTCGCCCGCCGTGGCCATTTCGGCTTCAACATGCCGATTATCTACAGTGGCAACAGCCGCAAGACCGAACTGGAACAGCAACTCGGCGCACAATTTCGCAGCCTCGACCAGTTGCTCGCCGAGGCCGATTTCGTCTGTCTGGTCGTGCCGCTCAGCGACAAGACCCGTCACCTGATCAGCCACCGAGAATTGGCGCTGATGAAACCGGGCGCGATCCTGGTCAACATTTCCCGTGGCCCGGTGGTCGATGAGCCGGCGCTGATCGAAGCCCTGCAGAACAACCGCATCCGCGGCGCCGGCCTGGACGTCTACGAGAAAGAACCGTTGGCCGAATCGCCACTGTTCCAGTTGAAAAATGCTGTGACATTACCGCACATCGGCTCCGCGACGAATGAAACACGCGAAGCCATGGCCAATCGCGCAGTGGCCAACCTGCGCAGCGCCTTGCTCGGCGAGCGTCCGCGGGATCTGGTGAACCCACAGGTCTGGCGCGGTTAAACACAATCGGGCAAGTGTCAGAAGACACTTGCCCGTCAAGTTACGCACTTGCACATACTTTGCAATTCAACCCGCCACCAAAACAAAAGACCCCGCTATAAACTCTCCCGACATATCGAATTCTCGACAAATGTTATGGAGAACACACTTGAACGCTCTGACCATGGATAAAACTATCCGCTACAGCAAAGTCATACTGATGAGCTACTTCAGTTTCTTTGGCTTGTTGATGATGTTCAGCAATTTCACCGATTACGGCTCAAACTACCAATATGTCGCGCACGTGCTGAGCATGGACACGACCGGGCACAACGCCAACTTGCGCTACCGCGCCATCACCTCGCCAATACTGCACCACCGCATCTACTGGCTGATCATTACGCTGGAAGTTACTTTCAGCACATTTTGCCTATTGGGCGTGTACCAACTTTTCAAGCACATCAATGCTTCCGGTGAGGAGTTTCACGAGGCCAAGAAGTTCTCCGTCATCGGTCTGATGATTGCCATTTTCATCTACTACGTATGTTTTCAAGTTGTCGGTGTCGAATGGTTCGACATGGACACTTCAGAAAAATGGAATGCCAAGGACTGGGCCCGGCATATTGTCGATTTCATCTTGCCGCTGATGATTTACATCGTAATAAAAATCGAGCGCTGAACATCAGCGCCCGAACAGTTTTGCGTTCAAGCCAACTTGCCCTGTACCGGCAATACCGCTGCCCGAGGCCGGCGAAATACCAATACGTTGCCGAACATCACCAGTACCAGCCCGACCAGCGCTGGCGCCGTCCATTGATAGCCTTCGGCAAACGCCGACACGTTCAGCGCCACCACCGGGAACAGCACGGTGCAATAGGCTGCACGCTCCGGCCCCATGCGTCCGACCAGCGTCAGGTAGGCGGTGAAGCCAATTACCGAGCCAGGGATCACCAGATACAGCAGCGCGCCGACGTAACGTGGCGACCAGTCCATGTCGAACGGAATGCCTTTGACCAGGCACCACACTGACAACATCATCGCCCCGTAGGCCATGCCCCAGGCGTTGGTGGTCAACGGTTTCAGACCGGCCTTCTGTTGCAGGCTCGAGAGCATGTTGCCCGCCGAAAAACATAAGGTGCCACACAGTGCCAGGCCAAGACCGAGCAACGTTTCAGGGCTGGCGTGATGGCCGGCCAGTTCCGGCCAGAACAGCATTCCCAGGCCAGACAGGCCGAGAGCTCCGCCCATCAGCACGTTGCGGGCGATGCGCTGATCGAAGAACACCCGGGCATTGAGCGCGTTCCACAATGTGGCCGTGGAAAACACCACCGCGACCAGCCCGCTGGGAATCCATTGGCTGGCCGTCAGAAAGCACATGAAGTTGACGCAGAACAGGCACAAACCCTGCGCCACGCAGATCAGATGCCCGCGCCGATTCATCGGTTGCAGCCGCCGACTGAGCAGCAACAACACAAACAGCACCAGCGCGGCGAGGCCAAAGCGATAGACGATCGATACCGGAATCGCGACCACACCCAGTTGCCATTTCAGGGCAATCCAGGTGGTGCCCCAGATCAGCACAGTCAGCAGATACAGCGAAAGGTTCATGACGAGACTCCTGAGGACACCGGACACGTTGTGGCTAGCGAGCTTGCTCGCGCTGGGCTGCGAAGCGGCCCCGTTCATGAGTGCTGCGCACTCGGCGGGAGCAAGCTCCCTCGCCACAGGTTTTACGTTTAACAGCGATTCAGGGTGCGGCAGCCAGGATCTGGGCGCTTGCAGATTCTTGCGCTTTTGTCGCCCGACAGGCTGGCAGCGCGCAGGCTACGGAGTAGGATGCAAGGCGTTGGAGAGAACCGAACATGGCCGCTATCGATACCCTGCAAGTCTTTCAAGCCCTCAACCGCTCGCCGAACGCACGCCTTGTGCACAGCGCCGAGCTCGGTGACGGCTTGTCTGCGGCCCTGTGGACCAACCACCACGATGCCCAGGAATACGAAGCACCGAGCCATCACACGCTGTCCTGCTACATCGCCGGTGGCACCGGCACGTTTCGTCGCGGCCAACCGGGGCACAAGGGTGGGCCGGACAAGCTGTGCATCCTGCCGGCGGATCATGAATCCGGGTGGGTGATCAACGGCGATATCCGCCTCGCTCATCTGTATTTCAGTGCCGAGCAGTTTGCGTTGGGGTGCGTCACCTTGCTCGATCGCGAGCCGCGAGAGATGCAACTACGCGAGCAGACCTTTCTGGAAGATCCGCAGCAGGCCCGACGCTTTCGGCAGTTACTGACGCTGAATTGGGACGAACCTGCCGAACGCTTGCTGACCAGCAGCATTGCTCATGAGTTGATCAGCCATACCCTGCTCAGCCAGGTCGGCGCCCGTCAGGGTTTGCGCCTCAAGGGCGGACTGGCACCGCATCAGCGGCGGCAATTGGTCGAGTTCATCGACAGTCAGTTGGCCGAGCCGATCAGCCTCGGGCAGTTGGCCGGGTTGTGTGCATTGTCGGAATACCACTTTGCCCGGATGTTTCGCGTGAGCTTTGGCTTGCCGCCGCATCAATACGTACTGGCACGGCGCTTGACCCGGGCGCGGGAGTTATTGCGCGCAACGGTGTTGCCATTGGGGGAGATTGCGTTGGGGTGCGGGTTTGCCAGTGCCAGTCATTTCACCAACCGGTTTCGGCAGGTATTGGGTGGGACGCCTGGGGAATATCGGCAGGCGTTTTTGCGTTAGAGCCACATCAAAAGATCGCAGCCTGCGGCAGCTCCTACAGTTGGAATGCGTTTCCCCTGTAGGAGCTGCCGCAGGCTGCGATCTTTTGCTGTTTTCGGATCAGAACTCCAGCGTACTGGAGAGCGAAATCTGCCGCGAATCGCCCATCGACACAAAGAACCGGCTCGCCGCCGAGGTGTAGTAGGTGCGGTCGAACAGGTTCTTCACGTTGAGCTGGAACTTGACCTTCTGCCCTTCAAGCTTCGTGTCGTAAGTGGCAAACGCATCGGCCACGGTGTAGCTCGGCAGGTCGAAATCATTCACCGCATTGCCCGCCCGCTCGCCGACATACCGCGCCCCGGCACCGACCCGCAATTGATCGCCACCAATCACGCTGCCGAAGTCATACACCGCCGACAAAGAGCCGCTGTTCTTCGCCACGTTTTGCAAGCGATTGCCTTTGTAGTCCGGGTCTTCGGTGACCTCGGCATCGGTGTAGGCATAGGCGCCGACCAGGCTCCAGCGATCGGTCAACTGCCCGGTCAGGTCCAGTTCCAGACCCCGGGAACGCACTTCGCCAGCGGCGCTGTAAATGGTGGTCGGGCCTTCAGAATTGGAGACCAGCACGTTGCGCTTCTTGATGTCGAACAGTGCGATATTGCCGGTGATGCGCCCCGGCATATCCAGCCGCGCACCCAGTTCCCACGACTTGGCCTCTTCCGGCGCGATGCTGCCGTCGAGCACCGTGCTGCTGCCGCTGAGCGGGGCGATGGTCGAGTTGGGTTTGAACGATTCGGTGTAGCTGCCGTAGAACGACAACTCGTCGGTGTAGCGATACACCAGACCGGCGCGCGGTACGAATTTCTGCCCGTTGCTGTCGGTGTTGGCCTTGAACGGCACGCCTTTGCCGGCGTACTGGTCGTACTCCTGGAAGCGCCCGCCGGCGACCAGAATCCACTGATCGTTGAGATGGATCGAGTCCTGCAGGAACACCGAATCGCTGCGCAGCAGATCGGTCTGCGCACTGTCCGCCGGACTGACCGTGGTGCCTTCGACTTCGCGGCCATACACCGGATTGACGTAGCTGAAGGTACTAAGGCTTTTCTGGCGGATCAGGTCGGCGCGGTAGATCTTGCGGTACTCGTCGTCGACGCCGAACACCAGGTCATGCTGCATGCCCAGCAGGTTGACCTTGCCCTCAAGGCTGGCGGTGGTGAAGCGGTCGGTGCTGATCGCGCCTTGCGTGCCGTCCATGCTGCGGGTCAGCGTGCCTTTTTTGGTGTCGATGGCGGTCACGCGTACCTGGCTGGCGTCGTAGGTTTCACGGTTCCAGCTGTAGCCGAAATGGGCTTTCCAGTCGTCGTTGAGTTCATGGTCGGCCTCGAAGTGGTACAGGTCGGAACGCCCCTCCATGTCGTTGAACGGCTCGTCCAGACGCTCGTTGCGCGAAATGTCCAGCGGATGGTTGGTGCGCGGATCGATCACCGTGCCCCGGTCGAACGGCGTGAGGAACTCGCGGTGTTCATAGCCGAACGAGAGCTTGGTGCGCTCGCCGAACCAGGCCAGCGACGGCGCGATCAGCGTCTCGCGGTGGGTGCCGTAGTTGCGCCAGTAATCTTCGTCTTCATGGTCCAGCACCAGCCGGTAGGCCAGCCCGGATTCGCCCAGCGCACCGGTGCTGTCGAAGGTGCCACCGCTGCCATTCTTGCCGTCGCCGTAAGTCGAGCCGCGCAGGGTCAGCGCGTTGTATTGAGTCAGTTCCGGCTTCTTGCTGACCAGGTTGACCACACCGCCCGGATCCTGAATGCCGTAGAGCAACGAGGCCGGGCCCTTGAGCACTTCGACCCGATCGACCGTCGCGTTCATGCCACGGCCCTGCACGATCGGCATGCCGTCGCGCATGATCGAGCCGTTACGGTTATCGCCGAAACCGCGGGTCATCACCGAGTCCTGGGTGCTGCCCAAGGTGTTGCCCTGGGTGATGCCGCTGACGTTGGCCAGCGCATCGTCGAGATTGCGCGGGGCCTGATCGCGAATGACCTGGGCCGGGATCACGTTGACGGTCTGCGGGATTTCCTGCAGCGAAGCCGAGGAGCGCATCACCGAACTGGTCTGCGGCGGCTGATAGCTCATCGACTCGTCACGCATCGACGTGATGGTGGTCGCGCCAAGATTGAGTGCGCCTGCGGTGGGTTGCGGTTCCAGCGCCAGGGTGTGGCTGTCGGTACGGCGAAAGGTCATGCCGGAACCACTGAGCAGGCGTTGCAGCGCCTGTTCGGCGCTCATCTGGCCACTGACCGCCGGGGCATTGAGGCCGTATGGCGCTTCGTCGGTGTAGACCACACTTTGCCCGGTGACGCGGCTGAAATCGCTCAAGGCTTGCGGCAACGGTTTGGCGCTCAGGGAGAAATTGAACTGCTTCTGCGCCGGACTGCTGACGGTGTCAGCGGCGAGCGCCACGCTCATCGGCAACAGCGCCAATGCACAAAAACTCAATGCCGAAACACCCAACCACTGTTTGACCGAACCCGATTTTGCCCTGGACTTCATTGCTCAATGACCTGTGTAGAACCGCAACGGATGCGAATGACTCGCAGTTTCAGTCACTACACGGATGGGGCTGGGGTTTACCTCACCACAATTTTGAAAATATTTTGAAGATCAAAAGATCGCAGCCTGCGGCAGCTCCTACAGGTATACGCGATCCCCTGTAGGAGCTGCCGCAGGCTGCGATCTTTTGACGTCGATTCAGCGCAGAATTATCAGATGCCCCAACACCTGATGCTGCTCAAACCCCATCACCCCTTGCAGCGAACTCAATACAGCCTGCGGATCCTTGCTCGGAAAACTGCCGCTGACCTTGCGCGCACCCAACTCATCGTTGAGCACAACAATCCGCCCCGGGTAATAGCGCCGCAGATCCTCCACCACGTCGGCCAGTGACGCCTTGTAGTAATTCAGCCAGCCCTGACGCCAGGCCAGTTGCGCTTCGCTGTCCACCGCGTGCAGTTTTTCCGCACTGCCCTGCCCGTAAGCCACTTGCTGGCCGGCGGTCAGAATCTGCTGTTGCGCGTTGCGATTCGCCGTCACGCCAACGCGCCCGGACAGTACCGTGACCTGCGCACCGTGAGGTTGCAGTCGCACTTCGAATTGCGTGCCGAGTACCCGCGCCTCGCCCTTCTCCGCCGCGACCACAAATGGATCCCCCGTATGCGTGACGCTGAAGAAAGCGGCGCCGCGACGTAACCGCACATGCCGCTCGCCATGACTGAAATCCACCGCGATGGCGCTGTCGGCGTCCAGCGTGACTTGCGATTGATCGGCCAGGGTCAGCGTGCGGACTTCACCCGGCGCCGAGACGTAATCGGCACCGAGATCCTCGATCCAGCGCTGCGGCTGCCAGCCCGTGCCAAGGCTGATCATCAGCAACAGGCACGCAGCCATTGCCAGCGCGCCCGACCAGCGCAGCAGCGGTAAACGACGCGGACGATCCATCGCATTGAGGTAGCCCTGCAACGCCAACGCCTCCTCATCGGCCAAGGTACGCGCCGGACTTTCGCTCAATTCCCAGACTACTTGCGCCTGGGCATAGGCCTCAGCGTGGGCCGGGTCGGCGCGCAGCCATTGGCTGAAAGTCAGTTGATCACCGGTGCTCGGGCGGTCGTGCAGCAGACTCAGCCAGGCGAGCGCGGCCTGCTCCTGAGCGGGCGTTGGAATGACGCGGTCGTTGGGTTTCACGGTGCTTTCCCTGGCAGGCGTGGCGCGGGTTCGCGCAGGCTGGCCTTACAGGCCTCGAGGGCGCGCATCATATGTTTTTCCACGGCGCTTTGGGACAGGCCCATGGCCTTGGCGATGTCTGCGTATTTGCGGCCGTGGATGCGATTGAGCAAAAAGATCTGTCGGGTGCGCTCGGGCAAGGCGCGCAACGCTGCTTCGACATGGCGCAGATCATTGCCCGCTTCGAGCGCGGCTTGCGGTTCGCTGCCGTGGCTGTCCGGCGCATCCGGTTGCCAGCCCTCATTGAACCGCACCCGGGTGCCTTCGCTGCGCAAGTGGTCGATGGCGATGTTGCCGGCGCAGCGCAACAGGTAGGTGCTGAGTTCTTCGACCTGCACCAGCGGCCGTCGCCAGAAACGCAGGAACAGATCCTGCACCAGATCCGCCGCCGTGGCCCGGCAACCGACGCGCCGGTTCACCAGCGCTTCCATCTGCGAGCGCTGCGACAGGAACACCTGAAGAAAATGCGCACGCGCGCCGTGCGGCTCGTCGTCGCGGGACTCCGGAGGATGACCGATCAGCATGTCAGCCCTGCGCCCAGGCAGCGACCGGACTGGCCAGCAGACTCAACCCGGCCAGTGCGAGGGCCAGGCGTGGGCGATACGGCAGCAACAGCACCAACGCCAAGGCGCTGAGCATGAGTACCGCGAACCAGTCGACCAGACCGAAACTCCAGCCGTGTGCAGCGACTGCCGCCCATAGCGACAGCCCGAGTAACAGCCAACCGGCGAGTTTCAGACCTCGTGCACGTCGGGCCGAGGGTTTGTTGCCGAGCAGTTCATCGTGGTGCCGAGGCATCGACAGACACAACGCGCTGAACCCGGCGTAGCACAGCAACAACGCCAGCAACATCAGCTGACCTCCTGCTCAAGCGCGATCGGTCGCGGCTTTTCCCGGGGAGTTTTTTTCACGCTGATGGCGCTCCCGGCGCGCTGCATTTTCCATGCGGCCCAGCCGAGGAACAGGCCTGCGCCCAGGCACGTCAGATCGAAACCCGCCAGCGTCCAGTCACCTTGCGCCAGCGTTACGCCGAGACTCCATGGCGTGATCAGATTGATCAGTGGCACCGCGATAAACAGCACGGCAGCCAGCCCGAGCTGTTCGACCCAGGCCTTTCGCCCTTTGCGCAGCAACGCATGCACTACGCTCAAGGCCCAGGCGATAAAGAACGCCTCCACTTCCTGATCGGCGCGCCCGAGCAGATCTGCCGGCAACAGGCGATTGGCCAAAAAGAACACCGCCACTGCCACCACCAGCCCGGCCATGCTGGCGATGTTCAGCACTTCCACCAGACGCAATTCGAATGGCATCACGCCGCTCTTGGCGTGTTTGAGCTGGCGCTTGCCAAGCCAGATCACCAGCCCGGTGCCGATCATCGCGGTACTCGCCAGACCGCAGATGAAATACAGCCAGCGCAATGTGGCCCCGGCGAAGTGGCCCATGTGCAAACCGTAGAACGTGCCGCCGACCGCCATCGCCATTGGCTGCTCCGGGGTGCTGCCGAGGCGCTCGCCGGTGACGCCGTTGAAGGTCACTGCGCGACCGAAATCATGAACGACGCGGTCGCCACGGCGCGACAGCACCACCGAGGCATTCGCGTCCCCCGGATTGTTCACTGTCAGCCGTGCGGTGCTGCCTCCCGCCCACTGCTCGCTGGCCTTGGCCAGCAGTGGTGCCATCGGACTTAGCGGCGCCGCCCGGTTGGCGGGCTCAGGGGTCTTCGATGCCGGAAAAACTTCATCGTAAAAGGCGCGCACGTCGCCGTTATAGGACGCCAGGATGCTCGCCGGCATGACCATCGCCATGAAGATCACCAGGCTGCTGTAGGTGATCATCAGGTGGAACGGCAGCACTAGCACGCCGACCGCGTTATGCCCGTCGAGCCACGAACGCTGGCCTTTGCGCGGGCGAAAGGTGAAGAAGTCCTTGAAGATTTTCTTGTGGGTGATGATGCCGGTGATCAGCCCGACGAACATCACCATCGCTGCCATCGTCGCCAGCCAGCGGCCCCATGGATAAGGCATTTGCAGCTGGAAATGGAAGCGGTAGAAGAACTCGCCGCCCAGGCTTTCGCGGGCCTGGACTTCACTGCCGGTCTGCGCGTCGAGAGTTCTGGATTCGAACTTGCCGCGCTCGCCCGGTGTGTTCGGCGCCTGCTGCCAGCGCAGCGTCAGGCCGGGATCGCGGGCGTCGGGCAAGTCGATCAGCCAGCGCGAGGCGCCGGCGGCGTGTTGTTGCAGGTAACTTTGCGCCAGGGTCAGACTCGCTTCGGCATTGATGGGCCGCGCGGGAATTTCCGGCTGCATCCAGTGGCTGATCTCATCCTTGAAATAGGCCAGCGTCCCGGTGAGGAAAATCGCAAACAGCAGCCAGCCGAACACCAGCCCCGTCCAGGTGTGCAGCCAGGCCATCGACTGACGAAAGCCCTCTTTCATGCGTAACCCAAGCCCCGCGCGGCACCCGACACCGTCGCCAGAATCACGCTCGGCACCAGCAAACCGACCCACGCCGACCACGCCGTGCGGCAAGCGAAACACCACAGCACCGCGACCAGATAGACCAGAAAGGAAATGGTCATGCCGGTCACCACCGCTTCGGCGCGGCTCAACGGCAACCACAGCGTCAGGGTGACACTGGCCAGCGCCGCGACCAGATAGCCGCCGAACACCGCCGCCAGCACCCGCGAGGTAACGGCCAGACGATAGGACATGGGAAGTGAGGCGAGTTTGCCTTTCATGTTTCGACCCTGAAACGAAAAAACGTCCGGCCAACGAGCCGAACCAACAGGCGAGCAATATTAATGATAAATATTCTCATACGCAAAAGCATCTGATTGCCGGACACCCTCGCCCGCCCCTACAATGCGAACAGTTCTTGTTCTCTAACGCATCGATCATGCGCCCGGAGTAATACCCTTGTCGTCCGCCCATCCCGTCGAATCGCTCTACCACGACCACCACAGCTGGCTCACCGGCTGGTTGCGGCGCAGACTCGGCTGCCCGGACAGCGCGGCGGATCTGGCGCAAGACACGTTCATCCGCGTGCTCAGCGCCCGCGAACCCGCGGTGATCATCGAACCGCGCGCCTTCCTGACCACACTCGCCAAACGCGTACTGTTCAATCATTACCGCCGTCAGGATCTGGAACGCGCCTACCTCGACACCCTGGCGCAGATGCCGGAAGTGACCGCGCCATCGGAAGAAGACAAAGCGATCATCCTGCAGACCCTGATCGAACTGGATCAGTTGCTCGATGGCTTGCCGCGTCTGGTCAAGCGCGTCTTTTTGCTGGCGCAGGTCGATGGCCTGACTTATCCGCAAATCGCCGCCGAACTAGGCATCTCTGTAGCCACGGTCAAACGTCATCTGCACAAAGCCGCCCTGCGCTGCTATTTCGCCCAATGAACCGCGCTCCGGATTTCTCCGCGCAAGTGGCAGAGCAGGCCGTGCACTGGCTGATGGAAATGCAGCAAGGGGCGCTCTCCCCGCGCCAGCAACAGGCCTGGCAGCAATGGCTGGACGCCCACAGCGAACATCGTCGCGCGTGGGAGCACATGCAGCGAGTCAACCAGCGCTTGCGCGGCGTGGCGTCGCCATTGGCGCATGCCGCGTTGAACGGGCCGAAGTCTTCCAGTCGCCGTCAGGCGCTCAAGTTGCTGCTGCTTCTCGGTGCCGGTTCCGCCGTCACCTGGGGCGTGCGCGAGCACAATCCGCTGCCGACCCTGCTCGCCGACTACCGCAGCCCGCTGGGCGAGCGACGCAAGGTGACGCTGGGTGCGGGCAGCCAGCTGCAGCTCAACACCGCGAGCGCGGCAGACGTGGATGGCGCGCAACGGCTGATCCGTTTGCTGGAGGGCGAGATCCTCCTGAGCACCGCCCAAGCGTTCGAAGTACACACGGCACAAGGGCTATTGAAAACCGCTGCTGCCCGGCTCAACGTACGGCAATTTGCCGATCGCACGCAGGTGGCGCTGTTCGAAGGCCAGGTCGAATTGATCCGCCACGGGCACGCGCCGATGGGGCTGCCCGTCGCTCGTCAGCTGAGTTTCAGCGCCACTTCCGTCAGCGAAGCCAAGCCACTGGACGCCAACAGCGGTGCCTGGGCCGACGGCATGCTGATCGCCGCGCACATGCGCCTGGGCGATTTTCTTGAAGAACTCGGGCGTTACCGTCGTGGCCAGTTGCATTGCGCTGCGAAAGTGGCCGACTTGCTGATCTCCGGGACTTATCCACTGGACGACAGCGAGCGGATTCTTGATCTGCTGCAAATCAGTCTGCCGGTGAAAGTGCGGCGGTTTACCCGCTATTGGGTCAGCGTAGAGGCGCGGGTTTAGCAGCAAAATCAAAAGATCGCAGCCTGCGGCAGCTCCTACAGGCTGAACAAGTGTAGGAGCTGCCGCAGGCTGCGATCTTTTGCTTTAGAAAATAAATGAGCCGTTTTTCAGATCTGGCGTGACAGAGAAGGAAAGCCCCCTTGATTCAACCTTCTCAGGATCATCGTTCATGCACCCCACCCGCCTCACGCCACTGGCCCGCAGCCTGCGCAACTTCGTACTGGGCGCCAGCCTGGGCTTCAGCGCTCTGCCGGCCATGGCCGCCGAAACCAAGGTTTACCATATTGCCCCGGCATCGCTGGAAAACGCCCTCAACCAGTTTGGTCGTGAAGCCGGCGTGCTGATTTCCTTCGGCTCGCAGATCACCAGCGGCGTGCAAAGCCGTGGTCTGGAGGGAAGCTACAGCGCCGAACAAGGTCTCGATGCGCTCCTCGAAGGCACCGGCCTGCAAGCTCGCGCCGAAGGCAACAATGCGTTCAGCCTGCAACCGGTCGGCGACACGGCGCTGGAGCTGGACACCTCGAAAGTCGTCGGTGACTGGCTCGGTGATGCAGCGCAGGTCAACGTGTTCGAACACCCCGGCGCCCGCGATGTGATCCGCCGCGAAGACTTCGAACGTCAGGGTGCGACTCAGGCGCGCGATGTGCTCAACCGCATCCCCGGGGTCAATGCTCCGGAAAACAACGGCACCGGCAGCCACGACATGGCGCTGAACTTCGGCATTCGCGGTCTCAATCCGCGCCTGGCCGCGCGCTCGACCGTACTGATGGACGGCATTCCCGTGCCGTTCGCACCGTACGGTCAGCCGCAGTTGTCGTTCGCGCCGATCAGCATGGGCAACATGGATGCCGTGGACGTGGTGCGTGGCGGCGGCGCCGTGCGTTACGGCCCGCAGAACGTCGGTGGCGTGGTCAACTTCGTCACCCGTGCCATTCCCGACGCGCCGACGGTCAAGGGTGGCTTCCAGACGGAGACCAGTCCGTCGTCAAGCCATGACGGCTTCAAGACCAGCGCCAACCTGCTGGCCGGCGGCACCAACGAAAATGGTCTGGGCGGTGCGCTGCTGTACTCCGGCACCCGTGGTGGTGACTGGCGTGAACGCAGCGACAGCGAAATCGATGACCTGATCCTCAAGGGCAAATACCAGCTCGACGACGCCAACAGCTTCAACGCCATGGCCCAGTATTACGAAGGCAAGGCCGACATGCCCGGCGGCCTCAGCGTCGCCGATTACGACGCTGACCCGTACCAGTCGACGCGTCCGAAAGATCAGTTCTGGGGTCGCCGCACAATGTTCAACTTCGGCTATCGCTATCAGGAAGATCGCCGTGAATTCACCGCCAACACGTTCTTCACCAAGACCCTGCGCAGCGGTTATCTGGATCAGGGCAGTTTCCTCTCGCTGTCACCGCGCGAGTATTGGGTGCGCGGTTTCGAAACGCGTTTCGCCCAAGGCTTCGACCTCGGCCCGACCAGCCATGAAGTCGGCGTCGGCTATCGCTACATCAACGAGGCCGGCCACGAACTGCGCTACCGCACGCCGATTGCCAGCAATCAATACCCGACCACCGACAGCCGCAACGACCGCGATACGCGCGGCGGCACCGAAGCCAATGCGTTCTTCGTCGACGACCGTATCGACATCGGCAAGTGGACGATCACTCCGGGCGTGCGCTACGAAATGATCGAGTCGCAGCAGACCAACAACCTCACCAACGTCAAATACAAGGGCGACTACAACACCGCGCTGCCAGCACTGAACGTGCTTTATCACCTGACTGACAGCTGGAACCTGTACGCCAACACCGAAGGTTCGTTCGGCAGCGTGCAGTACAGCCAGATGCCCAACCGCGTGAGCAGCGGCGAAGTGAAACCGGAGAAGGCGCGTACCTGGGAACTCGGCACCCGTTACGACAACGGCGCGTTGCGCGCAGAGATTGGCGCGTTCCTGATCAACTTCGACAACCAGTACGAAAGCAATCAGACCAACGATTCGGTGATCGCCCGTGGCGAGACCCGCCATCAAGGCATCGAGACCAGCGTCAATTACGCGCTGGATGACTTGAGCCCGGCACTGGCCGGTTTCGATGTGTACGCCACTTATGCCTATGTTGACGCGAGCATCCGCGAAGACGGGCCGAACAAGGGTAATCGCGTGCCGTTCTCGTCGAAACACAAAGGCACGATTGGCGTCGGTTATACCGAAGGGCCGTGGAAGCTCAACGTCGACAGCAGCTTCCAGAGCGACCAGTTCGCCGACAACGCCAACACCTCCAGGGAAAGCGCCGACGGCAGCACCGGCAAGATCCCCGGCTACATGCTGTTCAGCAGCCGCGCCGGTTACGACTTCGGCCCGCAATTGTCGGATCTGAACGTGGCGGTGGGGGTGAAGAACATCTTCAACACCCAGTATTTCACCCGCTCGTTCGATGACAACAACAAGGGCAAGTACGTGGGTGAGCCGCGCACGGTGTATGTACAAACGTCTGTAGCTTTCTAAAAAAACTGTGGCGAGGGAGCTTGCTCCCGCTCGGCTACGGAGCAGCCGTAAATCCTGCTAGTGCGGTCTGGCTGTTGAACGGCGTTGCAGGTTTTGGGGCTGCTTCGCAGCCCAGCGGGAGCAAGCTCCCTCGCCACACTGCTCAGCAACACAAACAAAAACGGGCCTGCTTGCGCAGGCCCGTTCTCATGGGGTGGCTTGAAAAATCAGCGTATCAACTGTTGATCGCTGCCTGTTCGTTCTCGAGAAACTCTTCTTCCAGCAGTGCGTCGTTCGCCTTGCTGAATGGCACGATGGCGGCGCGGGGTTTGCCGCGCAGTTTGCCAAACAGGTGCTCCAGCGCGTGTTCCAGTTTTTCGGCTGCACCGTCGATCGCCTGTTCCAGCGAATCGGCTTTATGGGTGACGGAAATCGGTTGATGGCCTTTTGGCCGCGCTTCCAGTTGGCAGCGCAAGTCATGGGGACCTGGTTTGTCGCCGTTCTCGTCGCTCAGGTGGACTTCGACACGGGTCAGGTCTTCTTCATAACGTTCGAGCGTGCTCTCAATAGTTGTACGTACCCACTCCTCCAGTCGCTTACTGCTTTGAATATGGTTATCGCTGTTGACTTGGATTTGCATAGTTCATCCCTTATTTCAGCTAGCTCGCCAGAGGCCTTGAATTGGATTTCCTGACCTCCTGGTTACAACAATCGGCCCGACCGGCGAACATTTCAACCCCTGAAAAAAGATAAATATTCATTCGCAAAAAAAGCCGGACAACCGAGCAAGTCACTGGTAAGGTCGGGAGTTGGGTCGCCTGGCAACCCTGCAAAATCTGCTCACAATTGCCCGTCGTTCAACGGGTGCAAGCTACGAAAAATCCCCGCCTCCTCCACCAGCCAGTCATGCACGGCGCGCACGCCCGGATGGCTCAAGGCCCCCGGCGCATACAGCAGCACGTAGCGTTTGTGGTTGGGCACCGACAGGCCGAACGGCACAATCAACGTCCCGCGCTCCAGTTCATCGTTGAGCAACGTGCGCCGGGCAATCGCCACGCCCATACCGGCGATCGCGGCTTCGATGGTCAGGTGATTCCGGTTGAACGTGTGTCCACGCCGTACGTCGGCGCCTTCAAAGCCAATCGCGTTCAGATAGAACTCCCATTCCGCGTATTCGTAACTGCCGCGCCAGGCGGTGATGTCGTGCAACAACGGGAAATGCACCAGATCCGCCGGCCCATGCAGCGGCGGACGTCCACGCAACAGGCTCGGCGCGCAGACCGGGAAAATCTGTTCGTCGAGCAAGGCTGTGGATAACAGCCCCGGATAGCTGCCGTCATTCAGGTCAATCGCTAGATCAAAGTCGCCCTCGTGCAACGGCACGCTGCTGTCCTCGGCCACCAGGCGCAACTGGATGTCCGGATAGCGCTGTTGCAGGCGCGGCAACCGCGGGGTCAGCCATTTGCTGAGAAACGATGGAATCGAACGCACCCGCAGAATCCCGCTGATCATCCCCGCATCCAGTCGACGCAATTCAGCATCGATGCTGCCGTAGGCCTCATTGACGGTGATGGCCAGTCGCTGGCCTTCCGCACTCAACTCCACGCCCCGCGCCCGGCGATGGAACAGGCGAAAACCGAGGCGCTCTTCCAGTTGGCGAATCTGCTGGCTGACCGCCCCCGGAGTGATGTGCAGCTCTTCAGCGCAACGGGTGAACGACAGGTGCCGCGCGGCACAAGAAAACACCTGCAGCCAGACGTAGGTCTGGGCATGCAATTGACGACTCATCGTTTAGTCCTGCTAAAGGCTTACTTAGGAAATT
Source organism: Pseudomonas sp. B21-051 (assembly GCF_024748795.1). Classification (NCBI taxonomy): domain Bacteria; kingdom Pseudomonadati; phylum Pseudomonadota; class Gammaproteobacteria; order Pseudomonadales; family Pseudomonadaceae; genus Pseudomonas; species Pseudomonas sp. B21-051. The sequence goes on along the minus strand of NZ_CP087166.1, from coordinate 1,061,766 downwards.
TCGTTAGTCACGTAGGACCGAGGCAGGCAGTATCGCCGACATTGCGCTTGTCCTACAAAAAATGGCAGCGATTCCTACTCCATTGCTTGTAAGGGTTTAGCATGGCTATCAGTGTTTTCGATCTATTCAAAGTCGGCATCGGTCCGTCCAGCTCCCACACCGTCGGCCCGATGCGCGCCGCCGCGACCTTCGCCCAGGCGCTGATCGACCAACACTTGCTCAACGATGTGCGTCGCGTGGAAATCCGTTTGTACGGTTCGCTGTCGGCCACCGGCGTCGGCCACGCCACCGACCGCGCGACGGTCATGGGCCTGATGGGCGAATGGCCGGACAGCATCGATCCGGCGACCATCGATCCACGCATCCAGCAACTGCGCGAAAGCGGCGTGTTGCTGCTGGCCGGGCAGAGAGAAATTTACTTCAACTGGCAGCACGATCTCCTGCTGCTGGACGAAAGCCTGCCCTACCACCCCAACGCCATGTCGCTGACAGCCTTTGGCGAAAGCGCCGAGCTGTTCACGCAAACGTACTACTCGATTGGCGGCGGTTTCATCATCGAAGCGGCGGAAGCCGAGTCCGGTGTGGCGCCGGCCGGCGACGTGGTGTTGCCGTACGATTTTTCCAGCGCCGCCGAACTGCTGAGCCTGTGCAAGCAGCACAACTTGCGCGTGTCGGAGCTGATGATGGCCAACGAACGGGCCTGGCGCAGCGACGCTGAAATCCGTAACGGCCTGCTGCACATCTGGTCGGTGATGCGCGAGTGTGTCGAACAGGGCCTGCGCCACGAAGGCATCCTGCCCGGTGGGCTGAACGTGCCGCGCCGCGCGGCGAAATTGCACCGCAGTCTGCTGGAAATCGGCAAGCCGAACGTGATCAGTTCAACGCTGTCGGCGATGGAGTGGGTCAATCTGTTCGCGCTGGCCGTCAACGAAGAGAACGCTGCTGGCGGGCGCATGGTCACCGCGCCGACCAATGGCGCGGCGGGAATCATTCCGGCGGTGCTGCACTACTACATGAAATTCAATCCGGACGCGTCTGACGATGACATCGTCGCGTTCTTCATGGGCGCCGCCGCCGTCGGCATTCTGTGTAAGAAAAATGCCTCGATCTCCGGCGCTGAAGTCGGCTGTCAGGGCGAAGTCGGTTCGGCCTGCGCCATGGCCGCTGCAGGCCTCGCTGAAGTGCTCGGCGCGACCCCGGAGCAACTGGAAAACGCCGCCGAAATCGGCCTGGAACACAACCTCGGCCTGACCTGCGACCCGGTCGGCGGCCTGGTGCAGGTGCCGTGCATCGAGCGCAATGCCATCGCCGCCGTGAAAGCGATCAATGCCACACAAATGGCCCTGCGCGGCGACGGCAAACACTTCATTTCCCTCGACCGGGTGATCCGCACCATGCGCGACACCGGCGCCGACATGCATGACAAATACAAAGAGACTTCACGGGGCGGCCTGGCCGTGAACTGGGTGGAATGCTGACGCGCATTCCATGATCGCCCCGGCGGGCTGCAAACTTGCGCCCGCCAACCGTGAGCCCGAGCAAAAATAATAACGAGGCAAAAACGATGACTGATGTACGCACACCTGCTGCCGAAAATCCCGCTGTAGATCGCACACGCAACACCGAAATTTCCCACAAGGGCTGGAGCAAATCCGACACCACCTGGATGCTCGGTCTGTACGGCACCGCCATCGGTGCCGGCACTTTGTTTCTGCCGATCAATGCCGGCGTCGGCGGTTTCTGGCCGTTGCTGATTCTGGCGCTACTGGCGTTCCCGATGACTTTCTTCGCCCACCGTGGCCTGACCCGCTTCGTGCTGTCCGGGCGTTCCGGCGACATCACCGAAGTCGTCGAAGAACACTTCGGCATCGGTGCCGGCAAGCTGATCACCCTGCTGTATTTTTTTGCGATCTTCCCGATCCTGCTGGTGTACAGCGTCGCGTTGACCAACACCTTGAGCAGCTTTCTCGAACACCAATTGCACATCGCTCCGCCACCTCGGGCAATCCTGTCGCTGGTGCTGATTCTCGGACTGATGGCGATCGTGCGCTGCGGGCAGAACGTGATCGTCAAAGCCATGAGCGTGCTGGTCTACCCGTTCGTCGCCGCCCTGCTGTTGCTTGGTCTGAGCCTGATCCCCAACTGGAATGGCGCGTTTTTCGCCAGCGCTCAAGAGCCAATGCCGCTGTCGACGTTCCTCAAGACCCTGTGGCTGGCGATCCCGGTGATGGTGTTCTCGTTCAACCACTCGCCGATCATCTCGGCGTTCGCGGTTGACCAGAAACAGCGCTACGGCGAGCAGGCCGAACGCAAGAGCAGCGGCATCCTCGCGATGGCCCACGGGATGATGGTGGTGACGGTGATGTTCTTCTGCTTCAGCTGTGTGCTGGCGCTGTCGCCGGCCGATCTGGCCGCGGCCAAGGCGCAGAACATTTCGATACTGTCGTACCTGGCCAACCACTTCCAGACCCCGGTCATCGCTTACGCCGCACCGCTGATCGCGCTGGTGGCGATCACCAAATCCTTCCTCGGCCACTACATCGGCGCCAGCGAAGGCTTTCAGGGCATGATCGTGAAAAGCCTGCGCGGTCGTGGCAAGGTGATGTCGGCGAGCTGGCTGAACCGCTTGACCGCACTGTTCATGATCCTCAGCTGCTGGGCCGTGGCCACCTTCAACCCGAGCATCCTCGGCATGATCGAAACCCTCGGCGGGCCGGTGATTGCCTGCCTGTTGTTCCTGATGCCGATGTACGCCATCCGCCGTGTGCCAGCCTTGCGCCAGTACTCGGGACAGGCGTCGAACGTGTTCGTGGTGCTGATAGGCCTGATTGCACTGTCGGCGATCATCTACTCGGTTCTGCCCTGAAACGGGCCACAAATGACAAAGGCGAGCCATGGGCTCGCCTTTTTTATGCCGTATCCATTGTCCAGAAATTTTCCCGGCACAGCCCTTGCTATGACCTGTGCAGGAGCTGTGTAGGAGCTGTCGAGTGCAACGAGGCTGCGATCTTTTGATCTGCATGACGCACATCAAGACGCTGAAGATCAAAAGATCGCAGCCTGCGGCAGCTCCTACACAGAAGCAATTGGCGAAATGGCCACGGAATCGCCGATGATCAGGTATTGCGAACCAACCCGATCACGGCCGGTCAACAACTGCACGTTCAATCAGGCGGTGACGCATCATGGACAACCCTTTTCAGATCATTACCGATGCCTTCGCGCCGGACTATCAGATCAACCTGAGCATTCAGGGGCTGGACGGCAGCATCATGCTGACCCTGTCCAACAGCGGCCGGATCGTCGCCAAACGGATGATCAGCGCCGAACAGCGCAACGATCCGGTACGGCTCAAACGGCTGGTGCAAAGCATTCAGTTCGGCATCGCCATCGAACAGGGCCACAGCGCGATGGCGATCCTTGAAGCGATGACCGGCGGCGACGGTCTGCCCCCGCCACCGCAGCCAATTGACGGCCGCTCTCGAGCGTCAGCCGGGATTTAGAGTTCGCCCTTCTCGATCTCGGGGTGCTCACCGGAGCCGGCGCCGAGCTTGCGTTGCGGTTTTTCGATCTTCACCGACGGAAATTGCGACGAGGCGTAACGCACCACCAGGATCGAGAACGCCAGCAGCAGAATGCCGCCGCACAGGTAGATGATGCCCATGTCCGGCGGGTTGTGGTGCGAGACATTGGAGATCAGCAGGCGAGTCAGCGCGGTGATCGCCACGTAGATCAGAAAGCGCACCGGCATGTGGTTGGTCTTGAAGTAAATCCCGACCATCGCCCCCAGTTCCAGATAGATGAACAGCAACAGAATGTCATCGATCTTGATGTGGCCTTCTTCGAGCATGCCGAGAAATTCCATCACCGCCGCCCACGCGGTCACCGCACCAATGGCGAACAGCGCCAGATAGTGAAAGGTCTCGACGAACAGGTTGCCCAGGGACTCGGCCAGTTGATGCACGTTTTGCCGCAGTTTCTCGGCCCAGTTTATTTTCACGATGATGTTCCTTAGCCCGATGCGAGCGGATGATGCCGGTTGGACGTGATGGTTTTCTGCACGTCTTGAGTTTCATGCAGAAAAGAGGCCACGCCATCATGGCGAGCCGGCACCAAACCCGCGCCGTGGCGTTTGGTCGCAGCCCTGCGCAATGGTGGGAGCGAGCCTGCTCGCGAATAGCCGCACCGCGATCCCACTGACAAATCCCGAATCCGGTCTACATTGAAAAGCCACTACCCAAAGCGCAGGGATTCGCTTATCCTTTCGCTGTATATAAATACAGTAGTCGCTAAGACAACTAAATGTGAAGGCATGTGAGGTGGTGAATGGCCGTCGAAGTGGTATACCGCAGCAGCCGAGATCTGGAGCGCTTGTTCATGGATAAAGCCGAAGCTGACCGTCATGACAAAATGCTCGAACTGGCCGAGATGCTGTCCGAAGTGTTGCAGAAAGCCGTGCCGTCGCTGAACGAGCAACAGGTTGAAGAAGTCGGGATCTACATGGCGAAGAACCGCGATGTGTTCGCCAAGGCGTTCAAGAGCCAGCCTGATGCGCTGTCGGAGCTGATCAATGCACCGGCCGAGCCAGTGGCTGAAAAGGCTGAGTCGGCAGAATCCGATGAAGCACCGGTCAAACCGGTAAAAGCGGCGAAAGCTGCCAAGTAATCACTGACCCATTAAAAGATCGCAGCCTGCGGCAGCTCCTACATATGGAATGCGTACTCCCTGTAGGAGCTGCCGCAGGCTGCGATCTTTTGCTTTTCAGCGATACAAGACTTTCTCCGCCAACTCATCCGCCACCCGCGCCGGCGAACGCTTCTCGGCCTGCGCATGGGCAAACACTTCGGTCAGTCGCGAACTGATCTTCGACAGGTGCGCGGTTATCGTCCCCAGCTCTTCGCCGCGATGCTTGAGCGAGACATAAATCAACCCGCCCGCGTTAATCACATAGTCCGGCGCATACAGAATCCCGCGCCGCTCCAGTTGATCGGCCACATCCAGATGCGTCAGTTGATTGTTCGCCGAACCGGCCACCGCCGAGCAGCGCAGTTGCGTCACCGTATGACTGTTGAGCACCCCGCCGAGGCCGCACGGCGCAAGGATGTCGCACGGTGTGCTGAGCAAGGCGTCGTTGGCGATCGGGTGCGCGTTGAGTTGCTCCATCGCCAGTTGCACCTTGCCGTGGTCGATGTCGCTGACCAGCAACTCTGCGCCCGCCGCGTGCAACTGCTCGGCCAATGCATAACCGACGTTGCCCAAGCCCTGAATCGCCACGCGCAAGCCTTCAAGATTGTCGCTGCCCAGCCGCGCCATGGCGGTGGCGCGAATTCCGGTGAACACGCCCATCGCCGCATGCGGTGCCGGGTCGCCGGCCGAGGTGGTGCTGGTGACATGCTGGGTCTGCTGGGCGATGCAATCCATGTCCGCCACCGAAGTGCCGCTGTCGATGGCGGTGATGTAGCGACCGTCGAGTTGTTCGATGCAACGGCCAAACGCTTCGAACAATGCCGCGCGATTTTCCACATGCACCGGGCGTACGATCACCGCCACCCCGCCGCCCTGATCGAGCCCGGCCAGGGCCGCCTTGTAGCTCATGCCCTGCGCCAGGCGTATGGCATCCTCGACTGCGGATTCGTCGTTGGGATAGGCAAGATAACGGCAACCGCCCAGAGCAGGCCCGAGGCGACTGTTGTGAATGGCAATGACCGCCTTCAACCCGGTGACCGGGTCAACGCTGAGGTGCAGCGATTCCAGGCGAGTGCTTTGCATGAGAGCAAACATCGGCAGGCTCCCGAATCACTTCTGGTAGACGCCAGTATAGGCTTGCGCCCAAAAATTGCTGAAGCGCGCCGGAATAAGCGCAGGCGTCGATGGCGACTTTGCGGCATAACCTGTCCGGTACTGGACGAATGGCGCAGACGGGGCTAAAACGAGGCATTCCCCGGAGATTTCGATGAGTCCGCGCCAACGCTTTTTCGAATGCCTGCACCGTTCACCGCCCGCGCTGTTCGAAGCGGCGTTGTGGATGGCTGCCGAACACGAAAAAGGCCTCGATGTCGAAGCGCTGCAACAGGACTTCAAGGAGCTGCAGCAGCGCGTCAGTTACGGCTTGCCGATGCTGCCGGTCAGCGAACTGGCGCAGCCGTTGCTGCGGCGGATGAATGATCTGGGCTTCTCTCAGGACGATTTTCTGCCGCTACGCCCACAGGTCGCGTTGTTGCACAAAGTGTTGCAGACCCGCCGCGGCCAGCCGCTGACCCTGTCCCTGATTGCTCTGGAACTGGCCCGTGGTCTGGAGATTCCGCTGGTCGGGGTGAACTTCCCTGGGCATTTCCTGCTGCGGGTACCCGGTGCTGATCACCTGCTGGATCCCTGCGGCGGTCGGCGGCTGTACCCCAATGACTGTCGCGAGTTGTTGCAACGTCAGTACGGCGCGCACCTCAAACTCAACGCCGACCATCTGGCCACCGCCAGCCCAGAGCAGATGCTCCAGCGCCTGTCACGCAACCTGCGGCAGTTGCATCTGGCGCATGAGGATTACATTGCCGCGCTGATCGATGCCGAACGCGTGCTGGAACTGGGCGATGCCAGCGCCGCCGATTATCTGGCCCGCGCCAGCCTGTATCAACGGCTCGATTGCCCGAACGCCGAGCGCTTCGATCTGGAACATGCGCTGCTGCTCAGTGATGATCCGATCCAGCGATTGCGTTTGACTGAACGGCTTGGGCACCTGCCTCCGAACTCCGTTGTTCATTAACAGCAAAAGATCGCAGCCTGCGGCAGTTCCTACATTGAAATACATTCCCCTGTAGGAGCTGCCGCAGGCTGCGATCTTTTGCTCTTCAGGTTTTGACAGCCCCAGCATTTCCAACAACCGGGTCAAAATCGGAAGGTGAGCGCACCTGAATGATCAGTAGCGCCGCAATAACCGCCGGAATCGCGCAGAAGAAAAATATCTGCGCCACCGGAATGTGCATCGCCAGCAGCAGGCTGCCAAACAGCGGCCCGAGGATCGAACCGAAGCGCCCTACCCCCAACGCCCAGCCGGTGCCCGTGGCCCGCACGTGGGCTGGGTAGAAATTACTGGCGAAGGCGTTCAACGTCAGTTGCCCACCGATGATGCAAAACCCGGCAGCAAACACGCAGGCCACCAGATAGCGCGGATTGTCGTGATTCAGGCCCAGCAGAACCGTGCACACAGCCGCCCCGGCCAATACCGCGCAGAGCAGGCGCACCTTGCGCTTGAGCCGGTCGGCGAACCAGGCCATGCACACTGCGCCCAAGGTGCCGGCGAACAGGAACATCGAGGTCACCAGGTTGGCTTCGTTGAGTTTCAGACCGCTTTCCAGCAACAGCGTCGGCAGCCAGCTGATCATGAAATACAGCAGAATCAGGCTGACAAAAAACGTCGCCCAGATCAGCAGGGTCGGGCGCGCATAACCGTTGCGGAACAGCTCGACCACGGTCAGCTTGCTGCCCTGCTCGCGCTCGTTCTGTTCAACGGTCGCGGCCGGCGGTTGCCAGTCCGGCAGCATTCGCGCGCTGACTTTGCGCAGGCGCGCATAGGGCGGTGCATCGCGCAGCAGACGCGGCAGCGATTCTGGCAGCATCCACCACAGGAACGGGAACAGCAGCAACGGCGTGACACCACCGGCAAGGAACACCGCTTGCCAGCCAAAGCGGTCGATGAAGCCAGCGGCGACAAAACCACCCGCCGCACCGCCAAACGAAAACCCACAAGCGGCCAGCGTCACCATCAAGGTGCGCAGACGAGGCGGTGAGTATTCCGACATCAAGGCCATGGCACTCGGCATCGCCCCACCCATGCCGATGCCGCAGATGAAACGCGCGATCATCAAGGTATTCAGCGAGTCGGCGAACACCATCAGCACCGTCAGGCAGGCGTAGATCAGCACGCAGGCGAGCAGGATTCGCCGTACGCCGAAGCGATCGGCCAGCGGTGTCACCGCGAGCGAACCGAGGGTCAGACCCAACAGGTTGGCGCTGAAAACCGGCCCGAACGCGGCTTTCTCCAGGCCCCAGTCCTGAGCCAGGGCCGGCACCACGTAACCCAGCACCTGGGCGTCATAACCGTCGGTGACCAGCAACAAGGCGAGCAGGATCAGGAGCAACCACTGATAGCGGGACACAGAACGGGCGTCGAGTGCCGCGCGGAAGCTGGCAATCTGGTTGTGCATCGCAAGGTACCTGTTTTGTTTTTATGATTTTTTAGGTGCAACACGGATCACATGTGGGAGCGAGCCTGCTCGCGAAAACGGCGTGCCTGCCAAGAGAATGGCTGCTGATACGACCTCTTCGCGAGCAGGCTCGCTCCCACAGGGTCTTACGGGGTATCCGGCTGATTGGCCGGATGCGCCTTGATGAACGCCGGATGCTCAGCCGCCAACGCCGCCACCCGCCGGATCCGCGGGTAAGCCTCCAGCGAAACACCGAAGCGCTCGGCCGCATACAACTGCGGGATCAGATAAACATCCGCCACACACGGCCACTCACCGAAACAGAAACCGCTGTCACCGATCAATTGCTCGACGGTCGCCAGCCCCTGACTGATCCAGTGCGCGATCCACTCCACCACCTGCGGCTCTTCGTGGCCCGACTGGCGCAGGCGATTGAGCACGCTGACGTTGTGCAGCGGATGCACGTCGCAGCCGATCACCGCCGCCACACCGCGCACATGAGCACGGGCGGCGAGGTCTTCGGGCAGCAATGGCCGCTGTGGATAACGCTCTTCCAGGTACTCGATGATCGCCGGCGACTGGATCAGCAACTCGCCGTCATCGGTGCGCAGGGCCGGTACCCGACCCTGCGGGTTGATCGCCAGGTACGCCGCCTGCCGATGCTCGCCCCCGGACGGCGCGATCAGGTTGACCGGCAGCGCGGTGTAGTCGAGCCCCTTCAGCGCCAGGGCGATACGCACCCGGTATGACGAGGTCGAGCGGTAATAGGTATAGAGATCCATGATCCGCTCCTGTCAGCGCGCCGCCAGCACTTTGCCGCGGCATTCGCCGAAGCCGATCGAGGCAAAACCGTCTCGGGCGCAACGCGCGCGCAGGATGATTTCGTCGCCGTCTTCGAGGAATTTCCGCACTTCGCCGGAGGCCAGTTCGATCGGCTTTTTACCGCCCTCAGTGATTTCCAGCAGGCTGCCGAACTGACCGCTTTGCGGGCCGGACAAAGTCCCCGAACCGAACAGATCACCGGCCTGCAACTGGCAACCGTTGACGCTGTGGTGCGCGACCATTTGTGCGACGGTCCAGTACATGTAGCGAGTGTTGCTCTGGGTCAGGCGATGGGCCGGCAGATTCTGTTCGCGCATGGCTTCGGTGAGCAGCAGCACTTCCAGTTCGATGTCGAAGGCGCCGCCATCTTGATCACGTTTGTCGAACAGGTATGGCAGCGGCTGCGGATCACCTTCCGGGCGCGCAGGTTGTGCCGTACGGAATGGCTCCAGCGCTTCCGCTGTCACCACCCAAGGCGAGACACTGGTGATAAAGCTCTTGGACAGGAACGGGCCCAGCGGCTGGTATTCCCAGGCCTGGATATCGCGGGCCGACCAGTCGTTGAGCAGACAGAAACCGGCGATGTGTTCGGCCGCGTCACCGATGGCAATCGGCTCGCCCATGTCGTTGCCCTGACCGATCCAGATGCCCAGTTCCAGTTCGTAGTCCAGTCGGGCGCAAGGGCCGAAGGTCGGCTCGCTGGCACCAGCCGGAAGGGTCTGACCTTTCGGGCGGCGCACGTCGGTACCGGAGGCGCGCACCGTAGAGGCGCGACCGTGATAACCGATCGGCACGTACTTGTAGTTGGGCAGCAGCGGGTTGTCCGGACGGAACAGTTTGCCGACGTTCTGCGCGTGTTCGATGCCGACGTAGAAGTCGGTGTAGTCGCTGATGCGCGCCGGCAGGTGCATTTGGCAATCAGCTGCCAGTGGCAACAGTTTTGCGCCTTGGGCTTCGATGGCGCCGCGATGGCTGCTGCCCTCGCTGAACAATTCCAGCAAGCGGCTGCGCAAGGCTACGCGGGCTTCGCGACCGAGGTCGAAGAACGCATTCAGCAGGCCGCCGTGCATGGCTTCGACCGCGCTGCGTGCCGGGCCGTCGAACAGACCGGCTTCTAGCGCCACCTGTAAATCGAAAATGTGCTCGCCGATTGCTACGCCCGCGCGCGGCGCCGAGCCGCCAGTGCTGAACACGCCCAGCGGCAGGTTCTGCAACGGGAAATCCGCGTGGCCGTTGGCCGAAGCAACCCAACTGCGGGTGATGGAAGTCTGAGTCATGGGTTATCTCCGGGTCGGGTCGAACGTGGCAGGCAGCGTGGCCCAGCAGGCGTCGTAAGTGGATTGCAGTTGCGGGCAGTCGAGGGCGAAGCGGCTTGGGCGCAGCACCTGACTGGTCTCGAACATGAAGGCCATGGTGTTGTCGATCTTCGCCGGCTTGAGGTCGGCGTTGATCGCTTTGGTGCAGGTTTCGCCATCCGGGCCATGGGCGCTCATGCAGCTGTGCAGCGAGGCACCGCCGGGCACGAAGCCTTCAGCCTTGGCGTCGTATTCGCCCTGGATCAGGCCCATGAATTCGTTCATCAGGTTGCGATGGAACCACGGTGGACGGAAGGTGTTCTCGGCGACCATCCAGCGTGGCGGGAAGATCACGAAGTCGAGGTTGGCCAGACCGTGCACGCTGGTTGGCGACGTCAGCACGGTGAAGATCGACGGATCCGGGTGATCGAAACTCACGGTGCCGATGGTGTTGAAACGGCGCAGATCGTATTTGTACGGCACGTTGTTGCCGTGCCAGGCGACCACATTCAGCGGCGAATGATCGAGCTCGGTGCCCCACAACTGGCCGAGGAATTTCTGCACCAGCGTCGTCGGCTGCTGCAGGTTTTCGTAAGCGGCGACCGGAGCGAGGAAGTCCCGTGGATTGGCCAGACCGTTGCTACCGATCGGCCCCAAATCCGGCAGACGCAGCGGCGCGCCGTGGTTCTCGGCAACGTACCCGCGCGCCTGCGCATCAAGCAGTTCGACGCGGAATTTCAGGCCACGCGGCAGCACGGCGATTTCCAGCGGCGCGACTTCGAGCACTCCCAGTTCGGTGGCAATGCGCAACCGCCCCAGTTGTGGTACCAGCAGCAGTTCGCCGTCAGCGTTGTAGAACACCCGCTCCATCGAGCGATTGGCGGCGTAGTTATAGATGCTGATGCCGGCAGGTTTTTCCGCTGCCGAGTTGGCCACCATGCCGACCAGAGCGTCGATGAAATCGGTCGGCTCGGTCGGGATATCCAGAGGATTCCAGCGCAGGCGATTGGGCGTCACTTCACCCAGCGGTCCACCGGCCAGTTGCCGCTCCAGTTTGACGAACGCCGGGTGATTGGCCGACGGCTGAATCCGGTACATCCAGGTGCGCCGGGCTTCACTGCGGGTCATGGTGAACGCAGTGCCGGAGAGCAATTCGGTGTAGAGGCCGTAGGGGGCTTTTTGCGGGGAGTTCTGGCCGATGGGCAAGGCGCCGGGCAACGCTTCACTGCTGAATTCGTTGCCGAAACCGGACTGGTACGCCAGCTCCGACGCGTTTGAATCGAGGTTCATGGAGCCTCCTGAACAGGGAGTCGGCAGTGGCCCATCGCTCTGGCTCAGAGCTTTGCGCACGCCGGGGTTGTTATTATCGTAATTCGATTACGCATAACGTAATTTGCTCGCTATCCAGCGTCAAGCTATAAAGACGCCCATTCGTTTTCGGATCCCGGCCGCACCATGGAAAAAACCAGCGACAGCAACGGCAAACAGAAAGTCCGCTCCGCCGAGGTCGGCACCGACATCCTCAAGGCGTTGGCCGAGTTGTCGCCCTCCACCTCACTATCGCGTCTGGCCGAACATGTGCAGATGCCGGCGAGCAAGGTGCACCGCTATCTCCAGGCACTGATCGCCAGTGGTTTCGCCGAGCAGAACGCCGCCACCAACCACTACGGTCTCGGCCGTGAGGCGTTGCGCGTGGGGTTGGCAGCCCTGAACAGTATGGACGTGCTGAAAGTCGCCGCCCTGCCTCTGTCCGAGCTGCGCGACGAACTGAATGAAACCTGCTTTCTGGCGGTGTGGGGAAATCAGGGCGCGACCGTGGTGCATATCGAGCCGGCGGTGCGCGCGGTGACGGTGGTGACTCAGTTGGGTTCGGTTTTGCCGCTGCTCAGTTCGTCCACCGGGCTGGTGTTCAGTGCCTTTCTGCCACATCGGGAAACCGATGAGTTACGCGAGCAGGAAATCGCCGTCGCCGGCCATCCACTGGCTGATGAAAACGCCTACAGCGGTTTATGCGAGCAGATCCGCGAGCGCGGTCTGCATCATGTGCATGGCTTGTTGATGCCTGGAGTGGACGCGTTGTCGGCGCCGGTGTTCAACGCTGTCGGGCATATCGCCGCAGTGCTGACCATCGTCGGCCCGACCTCGCTGTTCCACGCCGATGAAAACGGCCCGGCAGCCCGGCGACTGCTGGCTGCGGCACGCGCCGTGAGTTGGCGCATGGGCTATCAGGCCGACGACCTGCGCCCTTGAAGCAAGAGCCACATCCCCTTCAGTGACCCGATGGCGTAGCCGGACCCGACTGTTACATGCCCCGTAACAGTGCATGTCCGGAATCGCTATTTTTCCATCATGCTCAAGTGCTTATTCTGAGCGGGCTTTCACGGCACACGCCGTGAAGCTCCGAGCCCTGGCTGCTGAGCAAATCGCGCCAGCGCTGACCGATTTCAGATGAGTCGATGCTTCGATTGATCGCCCCGGTGTTCACTGACGTTGATTTGTAGCTCCTTGATCCAACGTCTTACCTTGGCCGCTGCGTTTGCAGCGGCCTTTTTTATGGGCGAAGGTTTTGCCGATCGGGTTGCTCATTTGTCGGGCACGACACACGTCACAGCGAATACTTCTGCAAGTTCGCCATCATTTCCTTCAGCGCTTCAATGTTGTCCTTCGGATGCGCAGCGCCTTCGAAGTCGCAGATCTGCTGCCAGTGCGCCGCGACATCTTCCGGGGAGAAACCGTTGCGTGGATCGAACCCGGCGCCGAGGCTGCGTTCCCAGCGCACTTTGCCCATCCAGCCACCACCGACTTCAAACAGGCCGGAGGTTTCCTGGCACTGTTCACTGGCCAGGTACACCACCAGCGGGCTGACCAGTTCCGGTTTGAGCTGTTCGAACACTTGCGGCGGGATCAGGCCTTCGGTCATGCGCGTGCCGCCGGTAGGCGCGATGGCGTTGACCAGAATATTGTTCTTGCGACCTTCGATGGCCAGGGTACGGGTCAGGCCGTAGAGGCCGAGTTTGGCCATGCCGTAGTTGGACTGGCCGAAGTTGCCGTAGATGCCCGAGGTCGATGCCGTGAAGATCACCCGGCCGTAGTTTTGCTCGCGCAGGTGTGGCCAGGCGGCGCGGGTCACTTTGTAGGCGCCCTCGACGTGGACGCGATAGACCAGATCCCAGTCGGCGTCGTCCATCTTGTGAAAGGTCTTGTCGCGCAGAATCCCGGCGTTGTTCACCACCACGTCGACACGGCCAAAGGCGTCGAGGGCGTTCTGCACCAGTTTGTCGCCGTCGGTGACCGAGTCATGGTTGGCCTCGGCGATGCCGCCGGCTTCGCGAATCTCCGCCACCACACGGTCGGCGGCGGAGGCGTTGGCGCCTTCGCCCTGGGTCGAGCCGCCGAGGTCGTTTACCAGCACTTTGGCGCCGTGCCGGGCGAACAGCAACGCGTGCGCCCGACCCAGGCCACCACCGGCACCGGTGACGATCACGACTTTATCTTCGAAACGTACGGACTCATTCATCGCAGGAACTCCAGCAGGCCTGAGGGACAGTGATCCCGAGTTTCAGGCACGGGGCTTTCGCTCACAACGAACAGGGCTGGGGCTGAATGGCGGGCGATAAGGCTGGGGGATGATGAACAGCAAAATCAAAAGATCGCAGCCTGCGGCAGCTCCTACAGAAGATCGGTGTAGGAGCTGCCGCAGGCTGCGATCTTTTGATCTCTCAGGAGCATGCGACCTTGCGCGGCGGCAACTCCAGGCGCTCACGAAACGCCAGGTAATGCTTGAGCACCTGCACTGGCGCTTCAATTTGTGGGTAATGGCCGATGCCTGGCAACAGCACCGTATCGGCATCGGCAATCAGCTCGCGGTAACGCTCAACCATGTGCGCACCGGAAATCGGATCGACTTCGCCATCGATCACCCGCAGCGGCACCTCATCACGCTGCATCGCCGCCACCCAACGGTTGCGCTGCACCCGCCGCTCAGGGATGTAGCCGATCAGTTTGTGCAGAATGCGTGGGCCACGATGGGTCTCGATCAGGCTCCAGAAATCATCCAGTTCACTTTCACTGGGGCCGGTCTGCGGACCGAAGATCTGGCGGAAACTTTTCACCAGCGCATCACGGGTAAACGCCCGGCCGATCATCCAGCCCAGCGGGCTGAGCAGCAGTTTTTGCATCAGCACCGGGCGATGAGTTTCGGGGAACAGTCCGCCATTGAGAAAGACACAACTGGCCACCTCGATCCGGTTTTCGTAATGCCGGGCGAGCAGTTCCTGGGCAACGCTGTCACCGTAATCGTGAGCCAGCACATGCACTGGCTGTTCGATCAGAAGATCCGCCAGCAGCGCCTGTTGCAGGTCGGCCTGCTCCAGCAGGCTGTAGCGGTGATTCGACGGTTTGGCCGAATCCCCGAAACCGAGCATGTCGCAGGCAATCACCCGATAACGCTGGGCCAGCGGTTGCCACAGATAATGCCAATCCCAACTGGCCGTCGGGAAACCGTGGATCAACAGCAGCGGCTCACCCTGCCCCGCCGTCCAGTAACGGATCGACTGGCCGCGGAAGACAAACGTCCGGCTGCGTTTGCGCCAGACACACAGAGGAATCTCGGCAAGAGGCATCAGAGTTTATATCCGGGGTCTTGTTTATCGAGTTTGCGCAGCAACGCCGGCCAGGCCAGCGCGCCACCCATGCCTTGAGCACTTTTGGTCACGCCGGCGATCATCGCTTTGGCTCCGGCGAGGATCTGCGGTTCGATGGCGATCAGTTCAGCACCGCCGGTTTGCGCCATGACCTGGATATCGCAGGCGCGCTGGAAGGTGAACATCATCAGAAAGGTGTCAGCGATGGTGCCGCCGCAGGTCAGCAACCCGTGGTTGTGCAGCATCAGGAAATTGTTCTCGCCAAGGTCGGCCTGCAAGCGCGCCTTCTCTTCGTGATTCAGCGCCACGCCTTCGTAGCCGTGATAGGCCAGGCTCGACAACACAAACAGCGACTGCTGACTGATCGGCAACACACCCTGTTTTTGCGCTGAAACGGCCACACCGGACGCGGTGTGGGTGTGCAGCACGCAAACCACATCGTGCCGCACTTCGTGCACGGCGCTGTGGATGGTGTAACCGGCAGGATTGATGTCGTAGGGGCTGTCCATGAGCTTGTTGCCGGCCTGATCGACTTTGACCAGGCTGGATGCGGTGATCTCATGGAACATCAATCCGAACGGGTTGATCAGAAAATCTTCGGTGCCCGGCACCTTGGCGGAAATATGAGTGAAGATCAGGTCGTCCCAACCATGCAACGCTACCAGTCGATAGCAGGCGGCGAGATCGACCCGGGTCTGCCATTCCGCGGCACTGACCTGGTCTTTGACATCAAGGGACGATTGGACGGGGGCTACGCTCACTGTATGCACCTCTGCGTTCTTATTGTTCTGCACGTACGAGCAGTCTAGTCAGGCGCAAAGGATCGCGGAGTTGCATTGCCAGCCAGCTTGATGACTGAGCGGGTCAGCCATGCAAACACCTTGGATCCATGTCAAAGCAACGACGCCAACAAAGGCGCGGCGAACAGGTTGAGCAGCCCGGTCAGCACCATCACCAGTCCCGCCACCGAGCCCTCCTCACCGCCCACTTCATGCGCACGGCTCACCCCTGCGCCGTGCGCGCCAACCCCGAACAACGCACCGCGCGCCAACGCACTGCGCAACGGCAGCCACTTGAGCAATACGCCGCCAAGCATCGCGCCGAACACGCCAGTGAACATCACAAACACGGCAGTCAGTTCCGGCACACCACCGAGATCCTGCGCCAGCGGCATGGCGAACGGCGTGGTGATCGAACGCGGCACCAGCGACATCGTCACCGAGCTATCCAGCGCCAGCGCCTTGGCCAGGCCGAACGACGTAGCGATCGACGCCGCGCTGCCGGCGAGCATACCCAACAGCAGCGCCGACCAGTGCCGCACCAGCAGACGCCGCTGCTGCCAGATCGGTACGGCGAAGGCCACCGTCACTGGCCCGAGCACCAGCATCAGCCAATGCGTGTTGCTGGCGTATTCGGCATAGGCGGTGTGCAGCGGCACGGCGAGCGCAAGCAGCAGCGCCGGCACCAGAATCAGTGGCGACAGCAGATAGCGCCCGGTGCGCCGATAAATCCAGCGACTGAACAGGTACGCCATCAGGGTAAAGGCGAGCCAGAACATCGGCATCCATTCAAGCTTCATGGGACCGCCTCAGGCGCACGGCCAACTCCACGGTGAAGGCTGTCACCAGCATCACCATCAGGGTGCTGGCGCCGATCACCAGTAGAATCCGCCAGCCGTCATCGCGCAGCAGTGCGCCGTAGTCGAGCAGACTCATCAGTGCCGGAATAAAGAACAGCAGCATCTCGGCCATCAGCAATCCGGCGCCCAGTTGCAGCGCCGCCGGTTTGACCCAACCAAACGCGAACGCCAGCAGCAACAGGGCCATGCCGATGACTCCACCGGGAATCGGCCAAGCCAGCCACGCGGCGATCTGACAGCCGAGCAGATAGAGACCGAGCAACACGGCCAGTTCGACGCAGAGACGGGAAAGATACTTGAGGGATGCGGCGTTCATGATGGGCTCCTTACAGGGGCTTATTTTACGAAGCGGCCTGTCATCCCAAAAGCGAATTGTTAGACTCAGCCCTATTCCACAATGGAATCGGATGATGGAATTCAAACAGCTGCGCAGTTTTGTCGAAGTCATGCATCAGGGCGGCTTCACCCAGGCGGCGAAAACCCTGCACATCAGCCAGTCGGCGGTGAGCAAGCAAGTCGCGCAACTGGAGCAGAGTCTCGGCACGCCGTTGCTCGAACGACTGGGCTCGCAACTGCGCCTGACCGCCGCGGGTAGCGTGGTGCTGCAACGCGCCGAAGGCATGTTGCGTTTGCGTAACGAGTTGCTCAGCGAACTGGATGATCTGAGCCAACTGGCGCGCGGCGAATTGCGCCTCGGTCTGCCGCTGCTGGGCAGCGATGCGCTGTTCGCCGGATTGTTCGCCGAGTATCGCCGGCGCTATCCGAACATCAGCATTCAATTGCTTGAAGGCGGCAGCCGCAATATCGAGCAAGCGGTGCTCAGCGGCGAACTGGAGTTGGGTGGCAGCCTGCTGCCGAAAGATCCGCAGTTCGATTTCCAGCCGTTCTGCGATGAGAAACTCGATGCGTTATTGCCGGTGGATCATCCGCTGGCGGCGCGCGGCGAGATTGGTCTGGAGGAATTGGCCGACACGCCGTTCCTGTTGTATCAGCGCAGCTTCGTGCTCAATGACCGTTTACTGCAGGCCTGCCAGCAACTGGGCTTTACCCCGAAAGAAGGCGGGCGCAGCGGGCAGGCGGATTTTCTCGTGGCACTGGTGGCCGCCGGGCAAGGCGTGGTGCTACTGCCCAGCGTGGTGGCCCAGGCTCTTGAGCGTCCGGGCGTGGTGCGCCTGACCTTGCGCGCGCCAGATTATTTGCGCTGGGACATCGCGTTCATCTGGCGCCAGGGCGCCTATCTGTCGAAAGCCGCGCAGGCCTGGCTGGCTCTGCTGCGTGAGCGCGCGATCAGCCCTTGAGCGTGGCGATCAGTTGCGCCAGCCATGGCTCGGCGTCAGTTTCCGGGGTCACACTTTCGCTGGCGTCCAGACGCAGCATCTCCTGCACTTCGCGCACACCCAGCTCGGCGAACAGCTCACGCATCAGTTCGCCGCCGCCGCAGAACGTATCGCCGTAACTGGCATCGCCCAAGCCGATCACCGCGCCGGGCAAGTCGCGCCAGGCCATTGGCAACTGATCGCGAAGGCTGAAATACAGCGGCTGCAGGTTATCCGGCAATTCGCCCATGCCGGTGGTCGAGGTCACCGCGAGAATCGCTTCAGGGCCAAACGCCTGAAGGTCCGCCAGGCTGGCGCGCGGGTTGTAGAAGGTTTCAAAACCGGCGTCTTTCAGCAGGTTCTGCGCGTGACGGGCGACTTCTTCGGCCGTGCCGTAAACCGAGCCGGAGAGGATGGCGACTTTCATCAATCTGATCCTGAAGCTGAAAAAAAGAGCGGCGATAGTAGCAGTCCCGACAGAGATGTTGCGACTGGCTCTCAACAGACGCTGATGGCCTATAGACAGCGCTGGCTGATCTTCTAGAATGCGAGCCATCGACAATGCTGAAAGGATTCACAGATGATCAATGCCAGTCTGCTGCAAATGGTGATCAACGCGTCGAACGACGGAATCGTAGTGGCTGAGAAAGAAGGTGAGCAGGACAACATCCTGATCTATGTGAACCCGGCCTTCGAACGCCTGACCGGTTACAGCAGCGAAGAGATTCTCTATCAGGACTGCCGTTTCCTGCAGGCCGGTGACCGTGATCAGGCAAGTCTGGAGCGGATTCGCAGGGTGTTGCGCGAGGGTGGTTCGTGCCGGGAGATCCTGCGCAACTACCGCAAGGACGGCACACCGTTCTGGAACGAACTGTCGCTTTCGACGGTAAAAAATGCCGATGACGGTCAGACCTATTTCGTCGGTGTACAGAAGGATGTCACTGTTCAGGTCAAGGCGCAGCAGCGCGTCATTCAGCTGGAGGCCGAGGTTGCGGCATTGCAAGCAGAGCTTGCAGCATTGAAAGCGACGAACGGCGCAAACAAAACTGCGAACTAAGTGTCAGTAACTACAATCACCAATGACTTTGTAACTATTTCTTTCGAGCCAGGCTATGCAACGCGACGCACTCCTGACCCAGGATGAGCTGGATTTTATCCAGACCATGCAGCACAACCCGCAGCTTAACGTGCGGGATGCGACGTCGAGCCTGTTGGTCAATGGAGGTTCGCAGATCCGTGATCTGCTCACGCGCCTGGCTGCTCATGAGCAAGTAACCATCCAGGCCAACTTCGAAAATCAGCAGATGACCTTTCCGCTGCACCTGGTGGAAGACGAATTCCACGCCTTGCACCTGCGTCTGGGCGTACCGAGCATTTATGAAGACGGGCCGATGGTTCGCCCATGGCGCCTGACTCTCGAAGAGCCGGTCGCGCTGGAAAATGCCAAGGGCCAACCGGGCATGATGTGGGTGCACGAGGTGTCGCACAAAGGCGTGCTGCTGGAAATGCGCAACAAGACCAAGCCGCCCAAGCATTTCGCCCTGTGGTTCAGCCCTTCAGGCTATGAGCGGATTTCCCTGCGCGGCAATTTCGAGCGCGAGACCGAGCACGGTTTCTACGCCTACGAGCTGAGCCAGACCGATGCCGATGAAACCGAACGCCTGCGCCAGTTCATCCTGCAACAACACCGCCTGACACACCCTGCCCTGCACACCTGATCGTCAGGTATCCAGCGTCCCCGCGAGAAACTGGGTCATGCGCTGACGCATCGTCGCTCCTTCATTGCCCAGACAACCGATCGACGACCCGGCCAGGCTGTCCTGTGCCAGATCAGCGGTATCACCGGCGAGCATGACCTGACAATCCAGACTTAACGCCAGACGGTTCAACCGTCGCGGCAAATCGGCTGTCGGGGCGTGGTTGGAAAACAGCACCAGCGCCTGCGGCTTGATCCGCTCGCACACCAGCGCCAACTCATCGAATGGCTGACCGGTGGTCAGCACCCGTACCCCGGCGTCATTGCCACTGAGAAACAACGCGGCGACCAGTAACTCGAGCTCGCGGCATTGGCCGGCCAGCGCGCTGACAATCACTTTGCGAGGCTGGGTACCGCGCAGCGCGACAATCCGCTGCAGGACTCGCGCCCGCAGGAACCCGTCGAAAAACAGCCACTCGCTGGTCTGCCCGAAAGCGTCCTGACGCTGCAGCATCTGCAGCCACAAAGGCATGAGGATGTCCTGAAACACCACCGGCAACGCGTAGGACGAGAAAATCTGGTTGTAGACCTGATCCAGCGCGCGGTCATCGAACGCACTGACCGCAACCTGCACCTGTTGCTGCCAATGCGCGTAATCCGCCTGAACCAGATTATCAGGAATGATATGGGCCAGCACTTTCAGCGGCTCGGTCTTGGCGAGAATCTTGCCGACCTTGCTCACGGCTACGCCGCGATCAATCCAGTCGACTATGCTGCGCACGCGCTCGATTTCGGTCATCGAATACAACCGGTGCCCGCTTTCGGTGCGCGTCGGCTGGATCAAACCGTAGCGGCGCTCCCATGCACGCAGCGTTACCGGGTTGACGCCGGTCAGCCGCGACACCTCCCGAATAGGGAACAACTCTTCGCGCTCAAGTGCGACAGAGGCCTGCGAGGCAGGGTTAGCGTCCGTGATAACAGCCATGGTGCTGGTGTGTCCGCTCGTCAAATTTGGATCCCATTCTACATCTGATGCCCTCTATCGGTTCAACCCAATGAACAGAGACGAAAGTCTCTGAAACTGTCATCAAAATCGGGAATAATCCTTGCTTGTTGAAAAGCGCAGGCCCCTACCCCGGCCTGCGCCATGCGAAATCTCCTACCCGGAGCGCCGCACTCGAAATATGGAGATACACAATGTCTACTTCCCCCGTCACGCTGATGGTTGCGCGTCGCGTCGCCGACGGCCGCTATCAGGACCTGATTGCCTGGCTGCGCGAAGGCGAACAACTGGCTACTGACTTTCCCGGTTACCTGGGTTCCGGCGTGCTCGCTCCGCCACCCGGTGACAACGAATTCCAGATCATTTTCCGCTTCGTCGACGAGCAGACCCTGCACGCTTGGGAACACTCGGCCTCGCGTACCGCTTGGTTGGTCCGGGGCAGCGATCTGTTTGCGCACCCCAAAGAGCATCGGGTCAGCGGCATCGAAGGCTGGTTCGGCGCGGCTGGTCAGAGGCCTCCGCGCTGGAAACAGGCCGTGGCAATCTGGCTGGCGTTCTTCCCGGTATCGCTGCTGTTCAACTTTGTCCTCGGCCCGCTGCTCGGCGAGATGAGCCTGCTGCCGCGGGTATTGATCAGCACGGCGTGTCTGACGCCATTGATGGTTTATTTCTTCATTCCACTGTCGACGCGGTTGCTGTCCAACTGGTTGAACGCTGTGCCGGCGCGACCTTTGCCTGCAACACCCTCTACGCAGAATCGCTAAAGATCGCCGCCTCGTTGCACTCGTCAGCTCCTACAGTTGAAGGCGTCCCTGCAGGAGCTGTCGAAGGTTGCGATCTTTTCGGCAGCGTCGCTGTTATAGTTTTTACTCTGACCGCGCCCCGAGCCGTACATGACCAATTCCTCCGCCCCGATCCTTATCACCGGTGCCGGCCAGCGTGTCGGTCTGCACTGCGCGCAGCGATTGCTTGAGGACGGCCATCAGGTCATCTTCACCTACCGCAGCGAACGTCCGGGCGTGCAAGCGCTGCGGGATCTGGGCGCGATCGGGGTGTTTGCGGACTTCTCCAGCGAAGCCGCCATCCTCGCCTTCATCGATGAACTGAAAAGCCATACCGACCGCCTGCGCGCCATCGTCCACAACGCTTCCGAATGGCTGGCGGAAACCCCGGGCAATGAAGCCAAGGCCTTCTCGCGCATGCTCAACGTGCACATGCTCGCGCCATACCTGATCAACCTGCACTGCGCCGACCTGCTCAAGCGCTCGATCCCGGCCGACATCATCCACATCAGCGACGACGTCACGCGCAAGGGCAGCAGCAAGCACATCGGTTATTGCGCCAGCAAGGCCGGGCTCGACAGCCTGACCCTGTCCTTCGCCGCGCGCTATGCGCCGGCAATCAAGGTCAACGGCATCGCGCCGGCCCTGCTATTGTTCAATCCCGACGACGACGCGGCGTACCGCGCCAAGGCGCTGGCCAAATCCGCACTGGGCATCGAACCCGGCAGCGAAGTAATCTACCAGAGCCTGCGCTATCTGCTCGACAACCCCTATGTCACCGGCACGACCCTGACCGTCAACGGCGGACGGCACGTCAAATAAGCTGCTGCGCGAGGATCTCCCATGACCCGTTCCCTGCCCGAGAATTACCGCGAGATCCTCATCGGCCTCGGCGAAGACCCCGACCGCGAAGGCCTGCTCGATACCCCGGTGCGCGCGGCCAAGGCCATGCAATACCTGTGTCACGGCTACGAACAGAGTGTGGAGCAGATCGTCAATGGCGCGCTGTTTGCCTCCGACAGCGACGAGATGATCATCGTCGCCGACATCGAGCTCTACTCGTTGTGCGAACATCACCTGCTGCCCTTCATCGGCAAGGCGCATGTGGCTTATATTCCGACAGGCAAGGTGCTGGGGCTGTCGAAGATCGCGCGGCTGGTGGACATGTTCGCCCGGCGCCTGCAGATTCAGGAAAACCTCACCCGGCAGATTGCCGATGCGGTGCAACAGGTTACCGATGCCGCCGGCGTCGCGGTGGTCATCGAGGCCCGGCACATGTGCATGATGATGCGCGGTGTCGAGAAACAGAATTCGACCATGAACACCTCGGTCATGCTCGGCGCCTTTCGCGACTCGAGCAACACCCGTCAGGAGTTCCTGCAATTGATTGGACGGAGCAAGTAAATGTCACAACTTCAACCGGGAATGGCGCGCATCCGGGTCAAGGATCTGCGCCTGCGCACCTTTATCGGGATCAACGAGGACGAAATCCTCAACAAGCAGGATGTGCTGATCAACCTCACGATCCTGTACGCAGCGCAGGAAGCGGTGCGCGACAACGACATCGATCACGCGCTGAACTACCGCACCATCACCAAGGCGATCATCGCCCACGTCGAGGGCAACCGTTTTGCCCTGCTCGAACGCCTGACCCAGGAACTGCTGGATCTGGTGATGACCCATGCTGCGGTGCTGTACGCCGAAGTCGAAGTCGACAAGCCGCATGCACTGCGTTTTGCCGAGTCGGTGTCGATCACCCTCGCCGCCAGCCGCTGAGCGTGTCTGGCGCATCGCGCACCAGACTTTTATCATCCGCGCCACGAATAGACTGCACAGAGCCCATCATGAACGAGCAACAACGCCTCGAACTCGAAGCCGCCGCCTTCCGCCGGCTGGTCGCCCATCTGGACAGCCGCAAGGACGTGCAGAACATCGACCTGATGAACCTCGCCGGGTTCTGCCGCAACTGCCTGTCCAAGTGGTACAAGGCTGCCGCCGATGAACAGCAGATCGAGGTCAGCCTCGACGACGCCCGTGAAGTGGTTTACGGCATGCCTTACGCCGAGTGGAAAGCCCAATACCAGCAAGAAGCCAGCGCCGAACAACAGGCGGCGTTCGCCAAAGGAAAACCCAATGAGTGATCTGAACACCCTGCGCACCAGCCTCAAAAGCGGCGAACATCTTTTCGCCGACACCCTGGCCTTCATCGCCGCCGGTTACGACTACCAGCCTCAGGCGTTCACCAACGGTGGGGTGGAAAACGCCGCCGGGCAGAACGAAGGTTCCTGCAAGACTTTGGGTCTGGCACTGCTGGAAGGCTTGAGTGATGAAGAAGCGCTGCTGGCGTTCGGTGAACATTACCGTTCGGTGGTGGCGACGCCTGAGGGCAGCGACCACGGCAATATCCGCGCGCTGATCAAGCACGGGCTGGCCGGTGTGAAGTTCGAAACGCAGCCCCTGACCCGTCGCTGATTCAAGATCAAAAGATCGCAGCCTGCGGCAGCTCCTACACCGATCCCTGTAGGAGCTGCCGCAGGCTGCGATCTTTTGACTCTCATAAAAAAACCGGCCGAAGCCGGTTTTTTTGTGCCTGCGGTCTTAGAACGAAGCGTTCTGCAGACCGTCCAGGTAACGCTCGGTGTCCAGTGCCGCCATGCAGCCGGCGCCGGCCGAGGTGATGGCCTGACGGTAAACGTGATCAGCCACGTCGCCTGCAGCGAAGATACCTTCGACGCTGGTTGCAGTGGCGTTGCCGTCACGACCGCCCTGCACCACCAGATAACCGTCTTTCAGGGTCAACTGGCCTTCGAACAGCGACGTGTTCGGGGTGTGGCCGATCGCGATGAACACGCCGTCGACCTTGATTTCGTCGAAGCTGCCATCGTTGTTCTTCAGGCGCGCACCGGTCACGCCCATGTTGTCGCCCAGCACTTCATCGAGGTTGGCGTTCAACTTGAGGATGATCTTGCCTTCGGCCACGCGGGCGTTGAGCTTGTCGATCAGGATCTTCTCGGCGCGGAATGTTTCGCGACGGTGGATCAGGGTCACGGTGCTGGCGATGTTGGCCAGGTACAGCGCCTCTTCAACTGCGGTGTTGCCGCCACCGACCACAGCCACTGGCTTGTTGCGGTAGAAGAAACCGTCGCAGGTCGCGCAGGCCGAAACGCCTTTGCCCATGAACGCTTCTTCCGACGGCAGGCCCAGATAACGAGCGCTGGCACCGGTGGCGATGATCAGGGCGTCGCAGGTGTAAGTCGCGCTGTCACCGGTCAGGGTGTACGGTTTGGCGGCGAAGTCCACGGCGTTGATGTGATCGAAAACGATCTCGGTTTCAAAACGCTCGGCGTGCTCGCGCATCCGCTCCATCAGCACCGGACCGGTCAGGCCATGCACGTCGCCTGGCCAGTTGTCGACTTCGGTGGTGGTGGTCAGTTGACCGCCGGCCTGCATGCCAGTGATCAGCAGTGGCTTGAGGTTGGCACGGGCGGCGTAGACCGCAGCGCTGTAACCGGCAGGGCCGGAACCGAGAATAATCACTCGCGAATGACGGACTTCAGACATGACCTGCTCCTGTTGACCGGGCCGAAAAACGGGCGCGGAACGCCGGACTGCCGGCGGGAATAAAAAAGGACTGTGGATAACCTTGGGGAAGGCATGAGCTCGACAGTCCTGTAAAAAGTTGGGTGCAGCGTATCGAGGGGGGCAAGATTAAGGAAATACGGTTTAACAATCCAGCTCATAGGTGGTCTCTATGCGCAGACTCCGACCAGATCGACGTCTTTGTTACAGTGAATGTCGATCGCTCTGCCGCGCTTTCGCACCGGTTGCAAAGTCGGTAAGGTCGGCGCGTTTTCCCTTGCTCGGAGCACCTTATGCCCGCCCCTGTTCTGTCCGGCCCGCAATACCTGCGCGAAGGCCTCAAACTGGTTCTCAGCCCCGGCCTGCGCCTGTTCGTGTTGCTGCCGCTGGCGATCAACCTGGTGCTGTTCGTCGGATTGATCTATCTGGCCGGCCATCAGTTCAGTCTGTGGGTCGACAGCCTGATGCCGTCGCTGCCCGACTGGTTGAGTTTCCTCAGCTACATCTTGTGGCCGCTGTTCGTGGTGCTGGTGGCGCTGAT
Source organism: Pseudomonas sp. B21-051 (assembly GCF_024748795.1). Lineage (NCBI taxonomy): Bacteria > Pseudomonadati > Pseudomonadota > Gammaproteobacteria > Pseudomonadales > Pseudomonadaceae > Pseudomonas > Pseudomonas sp. B21-051. The sequence goes on along the minus strand of NZ_CP087166.1, from coordinate 1,036,252 downwards.
GGTGTTCTTCACCTTCACCATGCTTGCCAATGTGATCGCTGCGCCGTTCAACGGCTTTCTCGCGGAGAAAGTCGAAGTGGTGGTACGCGGTACAGACGACTTCCCGGCCTTCAGTTGGGGCGAACTGATCGCGATGATCCCGCGCACCCTCGCCCGGGAAATGCGCAAACTCGGCTACTTCCTGCCCCGGGCGATCGGCCTGTTCATCCTCTCGTTCATCCCGGTGGTGAACATCGTCGCCGCCCCGCTGTGGCTGTTGTTCGGTGTGTGGATGATGGCAATCCAGTACATCGACTACCCGGCGGACAACCACAAACTGGGCTGGAACGAGATGCTCGCCTGGCTGCGCGAGAAGCGTTGGCAGAGCATGAGTTTTGGCGGGATTGTCTATCTGGTGCTACTGATTCCGGTGGTCAACATCCTGATGATGCCGGCCGCCGTTGCGGGCGCGACCTTGTTCTGGGTGCGTGAACGCGGGGCGGAGAACCTCGTCACGCAGCGCTAGGCCGCTCACAAACAGCCAGTCACAAATCCATCATCCGAACGTCACAAGCACGACATGGCCTCAGCCGACACTGAGGTCATGACGACAGCTCTGCATATCACCCTGATCAGCGAAACCTTCCCACCGGAAATCAACGGGGTGGCCAATACCCTTGGCCGCTTGTGCGATGGCTTGCGCGCGCGTGGACATCAAGTGGAACTGGTGCGCCCGCGCCAGGCGGGCGATCCGCAGCGCGTCGAGGACGATGCCTTGCTGTTGTGTCGAGGCTGGCCATTGCCGGGTTATCCCGGTCTGCAATGGGGACAGTCGTCGATGCACAAGCTGCTGCGGCGCTGGAAACGCCAGCGCCCGGATGTGCTGTACATCGCCACTGAAGGGCCGCTCGGTTTGTCGGCATTGCGCGCGGCGCGGCGATTGGGGATCTCGGTGGTCAGCGGCTTTCACACCAATTTTCAGCAATACACCAACCAATACGGGCTGAGTTTGCTGACGCGCTTGCTCACGCATTATCTGCGCTGGTTTCACAACCGTTCGGCGATGACTCTGGTGCCCAGTGTCAGTCAGCGCCTGGAACTGGAGCGCCGGCATTTCGATCGCCTCGCCCTGCTCTCTCGAGGCGTGGACAGCCAGTTGTTTCACCCGGCCAAGCGCCTGAACGGCTTGCGTGAGCAATGGGGCCTGAGCGAGCAGGACATCGCGGTGATTCACGTCGGCCGGTTGGCCCCGGAAAAGAACCTCGGCCTGCTCAAGCGCTGCTTCGACACCCTGTGCCGCACTTATCCACAGCGCAAACTGAAGCTGATCGTGGTCGGCGACGGGCCGCAACGACTCGCGCTGGAAAAGGAGCTGCCCGAGGCGATCTTCTGTGGTTCACAACGCGGTGAAGCGCTGGCGGCGCACTATGCGTCCGGTGACATTTTTCTGTTCCCGAGCATGACCGAAACCTTCGGTAATGTGGTGCTTGAGGCGCTGGCGTCAGGGCTGGGAGTGGTCGCTTACGATCAGGCCGCGGCGGCGCAGCATATTCGACACGGCTACAACGGCGTGTTGGCGATGCCGGGGGATGAGGAAGCGTTATGCGATGCGGCGGCTTGGCTGCTGGAAGAAGATGAGCGATTGCGTTGTGTACGCCTGAATGCGCGCCAGCATGCCAGTCGTCAGGGGTGGGCGGCGATCATCGAGCAATTTGAAAAGCATTTGCGTGGGGCGTGTGTACGGGAGCAGGTGTTGCCGAATGCGCAGACATTGCCTTAGATCTTTGCTGATTTTGAACCTGCCTTCGCGAGCAGGCTCGCTCCCACAAGGGATCTTCAGTGAACACAGATTCTGTGAACCCAGAGAAACCTGTGGGAGCGAGCCTGCTCGCGAAGGGGTCGGTAATGGCGAAGTTTAAACCAGCGTCATCAACGCCTCACGGCTGAACGGCAGAATGTCCTGCTCACGCCCTTCGCGGACTTTCAGCGCCCAGTCCGGATCCACCAGCAGCGCGCGGCCAACCGCCACCAGATCGAACTCGTCGTTGTTCAGACGCTCCAGCAGTTTCTCCAGGCTTGCCGGTTGCGCGACCTTGTCGGTGTTGACCATGAACTGCAGAAACTCGCCGTCCAGGCCGACGCTGCCCACGGTGATAGTCGGCTTGCCGGTCAGCTTGCGCGTCCAGCCCGCCAGGTTCAGCTCGGAACCGTCGAATTCCGGCTCCCAGAAACGCCGCGTCGAGCAGTGGAAAATATCCACGCCGGCGTCGGACAGCGGCTTGAGGAATTCGCCCAGCGCCTCCGGGGTCTGCACCAGACGCGCGGTGTAATCCTGCTGCTTCCACTGCGAGAAACGGAAGATGATCGGGAAGACTTCACCGACTGCCGCACGCACCGCTTGAATCAATTCAATGGCGAAACGCGAGCGGTTGGCCAGGCTGCCGCCGTATTCGTCGGTGCGCTGGTTGCTGCCTTCCCAGAAAAACTGGTCGATCAGGTAACCGTGGGCGCCGTGGATTTCCACGCCGTCCATGCCGATGCTTTGCGCATCTTTGGCGGCCTGGGCGAACGCGGCGATCACGTCCTGAATGTCCTGTTTGCTCATGCCGTGCACCACGAGCTGGCCGTCCTTGAGTTTTTCCGTCGGACCGTAAGCCGGCACGCTGGCGTCCGGCTCGGTGCCAATGCGGCGCACACTGCCGACATGCCACAGTTGCGGAACAATCTTGCCGCCCTCGGCATGCACCGCGTCGACGACTTTTTTCCAGCCGGCAAGTGGCGCTTCACCGAAGAACTGCGGCACGTTCGGGTAACCGTTGGAAGCCTTGTGACCGACAGTGGTGCCTTCAGTGATGATCAGACCAACACCGGCCGCAGCGCGGCGACGGTAGTACTCGATCACTTTGGAATTGGGTACGCCACCCGGGGAAAACGAGCGGGTCATCGGCGCCATCACCACACGGGTCGGCAGTTCGAGGGCGCCGAGGTGGAACGGTTTGAACAGGGCTTGCACCGGCATTGGAAGGCTCCGCAGGGAATGACTTTATGACGGCGATAATATGGAGAGTTACAAGCCTTGAACAGCATTATTGATTTGGGTGATCAAGGATCAAAAGACACAAAGCAAAAGATCGCAGCACCGACAGTCCTCTGTAGGAGCTGCCGAAGGCTGCGATCTTTTGATCTTGCTGGTTCAGCCCAGCGCTTTTTCAATCGCGTGCACGATCGTCGGATCATCCGGCGCCGTGCGCGGCGAGAATCGCGCCAGCACCCGGCCGTCCTTGCCGAGCAGAAACTTCTCGAAGTTCCAGGTGATATCCCCAGGAAACTCCGCGCCCTCGCCCGCCAGCAAGCGGTAGAGTTGATGGCGATCATGGCCGTTGACTTCAAGCTTGCTCGACAACGGGAACGTCACGCCATAGTTCAGGCTGCAGAATTCCTGGATCTCCTGTTCGGTGCCGGGTTCCTGGCCAGCAAACTGGTTGCACGGCAGGCCCAGCACACTGAAGCCCTTGCCCTTGAATTGCTGGTAGAGGTTTTCCAGCGCCGCGTACTGTGGGGTCAAGCCGCATTTGGAGGCGACGTTGACCACCAGCACGACTTGGCCCTTGAAAGGCGCCAGCGGTAGCTCCTGACCATCCAGGGCTGTCAACTTAAGGTCGTGAAAAGCACTCATGACGGACTCCAGATTTCCGTGTTCTACTCGAAACAGCCACTTGGCGAGAGCGCCAAGGACAGCCGCGGACTAAAAAGGCGCCCGCAGGCGCCTCTCCAGTACTCGAAGCTTAGCGCAGAAAATCAGTGGTGATGGCCACCTTCGCCATGGACGTGGCCATGAGCGACTTCTTCCTGGCTGGCGTCACGGATAGCAACGACCTTCACTTTGAAGTTCAGACGCTGACCGGCCAGTGGGTGGTTGCCGTCGACGGTGACGTCGTCGCCGTCCAGGTCACGGATGGTCACGATCTGCATCTGGCCGTCCGGCGCCGAAGCATGGAACTGCATGCCGACTTCCAGCTCGTCAACGCCTTCGAACATGCTGCGGCTCAGGGTGCTGACCAGCTCGGCAGCGTATTCGCCGTAAGCGTCTTCCGGCTCAACGGAAACTTCCAGCTCGTCACCAACAGCTTTGCCTTCCAGAGCTTTTTCCAGGCCCGGGATGATGTTGCCTGCGCCTTGCAGGTAGACCAGCGGAGCGCCGCCGGCAGAGCTGTCGATGACCTCACCAGCGTCGTTGGTCAGGGTATAGTCGATGGAGACAGCCTTATTGGCGGCGATCAGCATGGGGCGAGACCTTTTGCAGAAGAATATAGAAAGACCAAGTTTAGCGAAGCCATCGCGCGAAAGCGAACACAACCCGGACAAACGGGATTCGACGATCACCGGCTTCCATCAGGATGAAGACAGTCACTGGGTGGCCGAGCTTTCCTGTGGCCACACCCAGCACCTGCGCCATCAGCCGCCATGGCAATCGCGCGCCTGGGTCCTGGACCCGGCGCAACGTATTGAAAAAATAGGCCAAGCCTTTGCCTGCGGTTGGTGCGCACAAGGCTCGGTTAGCGATAACCTTGGCGACTGAATTGCGGTAGGCGGTCACGTATAGATCGCCACCATTGCCATGCACCCTTAGAGAATCCGCATGCAAACTTTTTTTATCGCGCCCACCGATTTTGGCGTGGGTCTGACCTCCATCAGCCTCGGGCTGGTGCGTACCCTGGAGCGGGCCGGACTGAAAGTCGGCTTCTTCAAACCGATTGCCCAGCCGCATCCGGGCGACACTGGCCCGGAGCGTTCCACCGAACTGGTGGCGCGCACCCACGGCCTGAAACCTCCGCAACCATTGGGTCTGGCCCATGTCGAGCGGATGCTCGGCGACGGTCAGCTCGATGAGTTGCTTGAAGAAATCATCGCTCTGTATCAGCAAGCTGCCATCGGCAAAGACGTGCTGGTAGTCGAAGGCATGGTGCCGACCCGCAGCGCCAGCTACGCCGCGCGGGTCAATTTGCACCTGGCGAAAAGCCTGGATGCCGAGGTGATTCTGGTCTCGGCGCCGGAGAATGAAGTGCTCGCCGAACTTTCCGGTCGCGTGGAATTGCAGGCGCAATTGTTCGGCGGCCCGAAAGACCCGAAAGTCCTCGGCGTGATCCTCAACAAGGTCAAGACCGACGAGAGCATGGATGCCTTCGCCACGCGCCTCAAAGAGCATTCGCCATTACTGCGCAGCGGTGATTTCCGCCTGCTCGGCTGCATTCCGTTTCAACCCGAACTCAATGCACCGCGTACCCGCGACGTCGCCGACCTGATGGGCGCGCAGGTGCTCAACGCCGGCGATTACGAAACCCGGCGCATGACCAAAATCATCATCTGCGCACGGACCATGCGCAACACCGTGGAGCTGCTCAAGCCCGGCGTGCTGGTGGTGACTCCGGGTGATCGCGACGACATCATCCTCGCGGTCAGCCTCGCGGCATTGAACGGCGTGCCGCTGGCCGGCCTGTTGCTGACCAGCGACACCCTGCCCGACCCACGCATCATGGATTTGTGCCGAGGCGCGTTGCAGGCCGGTCTGCCGGTGTTGTCGGTGAGCACCGGCTCCTACGACACCGCCAACCTGCTCAACGGCCTGAACAAGGAAATCCCCATCGATGACCGCGAGCGTGCGGAGATCATCACTGACTTCGTCGCCAGTCATCTCGACGCCAAATGGCTGCATCAACGCTGCGGCACACCGCGGGAAATGCGTCTGTCACCCGCGGTATTTCGCTACCAACTGATTCAAAGGGCGCAGTCGGCGAACAAACGCATCGTCCTGCCCGAAGGCAGCGAGCCGCTCACCGTGCAAGCGGCGGCAATCTGCCAGGAGCGCGGCATCGCCCGTTGCGTGTTGCTGGCCAAACCCGAGGACGTCGAAGCCGTGGCCCGCGCGCAAGGTATCGAGTTGCCGCCGGGGCTGGAGATTCTCGATCCGGACTTGATCCGCGAGCACTATATCGAGCCGATGGTCGCGCTGCGCAAAAGCAAAAGCCTCAACGCGCCGATGGCCGAACAGCAACTGGAAGACACCGTGGTGATCGGCACCATGATGCTCGCGCTGGATGAGGTCGATGGCCTGGTCTCCGGTGTGATCAACACCACCGCCAACACCATCCGTCCGGCCCTGCAACTGATCAAGACCGCACCGGGCTGCACGCTGGTGTCGTCGGTGTTCTTCATGCTGTTCCCCGAAGAAGTGCTGGTCTACGGCGACTGCGTGATGAACCCGCACCCGAGCGCCGCCGAACTGGCGGAGATCGCTCTGCAAAGCGCCGATTCGGCCGCAGCATTCGGCATCAGCCCGCGCGTGGCGATGATCAGCTACTCCAGCGGCGAATCCGCCAGCGGCGAAGAAGTCGAGAAAGTCCGCGAAGCCACCCTGCTCGCCCACGAGCAACAGCACTCGCTGCTGATCGACGGCCCGTTGCAATACGATGCCGCTGCCAACGCAGACGTCGCCCGGCAACTGGCGCCGAACAGCCAGGTGGCCGGTCGCGCCACGGTGTTCGTGTTCCCCGACCTCAACACCGGCAACACCACCCACAAAGCCGTGCAGCGCAGCGCCGACTGCGTCAGCCTCGGCCCGATGCTGCAAGGCCTGCGCAAACCGGTGAACGACCTGCCGCGCGGCGCGCAGGTCGACGACATCGTCTACACCATCGCCCTGACCGCGATTCAAGCCGCCAACCGACCTATGGATGTGTAAATGCTGGACTTCCTGCCCGCCCCGATTCGCGGCGTGATCGCCGCGCTGCTGTTGGCGCTCAATACGATTCTGCTGTGCTCGTTCCTGTTCTGCGTCGCGCTGATCAAAGTGCTGCCCTTCGCCCTCGCCCGCCGCGCCTCACTGTGGCTGATGAGTCACACCCACGAAGCCTGGATCAGCAACAACAAAGGCTGGATGAACCTGGTGCGCCGCACCCGCTGGCACATCAGCGGCCTGCAAGGTCTGGACTACCAACACTCGTACCTGATCACCAGCAACCACCAGAGCTGGGTCGACATTCTGGTGCTGCAATACGTGCTCAACCGCCGGATCCAGCCGCTGAAATTCTTCCTCAAGCAGGAGCTGATCTGGGTCCCGGTGATCGGTCTGGCGTGGTGGGCGCTGGGCTTCCCGTTCATGAAGCGCTATTCGAAAGCGTACCTGGAAAAACATCCGGAGAAGAAAGGCAAAGACCTCGAAACCACACGCAAGACCTGCGCGAAATTCCGCAACAACCCGGTGGGAATTTTCAATTTCGTCGAAGGCACACGCTTCACCGAAGGCAAACATGCGCAACAGCAATCGCCGTTCAAATACCTGCTCAAACCCAAGGCCGGCGGCATCGCCTTCGTGCTGGACGCAATGGGTGAGCAACTGGAGTCGATCGTCAACGTGACCATCCACTATCCGGGCGGGCGTCCGGGTTTCTGGGATCTGCTGTGCGGCAACGTGCGCGAGGTGGTGGTGCACTTTGAAGAACTGAAAATCCCGCCGGCCTTCATTGGCAAGAACTACGACCAGGACGGCGAATACCGCCTGCAATTCCAGGGCTGGATCAATCAGCTGTGGCAGGACAAGGATGCGTTGTTGGAACAGATGCACCGCGAATTCCCAGACAAACGCTAATCCCCTGTAGGAGTGGGTGTGTTCAGTGGGAGATTGGTCGCTCGCAGGCCGCCTTCGCTGGCAGGCCAGCTCCCACAGTTGGAATGGGTGCGTTCAGTTGGGGATTGGTTGGGTGGCAGGCCGCTTTCGCGAGCAGGCTCGCTCCTACAGTTTGGGTTGGGTGTGTTCAGTTACGGATTGGTCGCTCGCAGGCCGCCTTCGCTGGCAGGCCAGCTCCACAGTTGGAATGGGTGCGTTCAGTTGGGGATTGGTTGGGTGGCAGGCCGCTTTCGCGAGCAGGCTCGCTCCTACAGTTTGGGTTGGGTGTGTTCAGTTAGGGATTGGTCGGCTGGCAGGCCGCTTTCGCTGGCAAGTCAGCTCCCACAAAAGATCAAAAGATCGCAGCCTGCGGCAGCTCCTACAGGGAAGATAAGTACAACCCGCACGCGGCGCAGGCGCCCCACTCCAGGATGAGCGCAAGCTCGGCTGTCGCTCTTGATCTTGATCTTGATCCACAGGCGACGTCGGCAGGCTGAGTGGAGGGATTGATCCGGGGGTGGGAGCGCAGCGACCGTTTGGCGTAGCCAAACACAGCGAGAGGAGGTGCAGCGAAGCAAACCGTAGGCGCTGCCCCCGGATCGATCCCGCAGCGAAGGGACCCCGAGCCCCAGCGAGCGGGCCGCACGTAGGAGCAAGCCTTTTTGGTTACTTTTTCGGCGTCTGGAAAAAGTGACCCGCCGTAAGGGCGGAACCATAATCAGCCGTTACCGCAACAACGGATATGTACTCAATCAACAAGAGCATGGTCGGCCCAAAGGCCGCCACCGCCGAAAATCAAATGACCCTCAATAAAAAAGCCCGCCGATGATCACTCATCCGCGGGCTCTTCATTTCCGGCTAACGCTTAAATCGCGCCACGCTTGCGCAGCAGATCCAGCACCTGCTTGACGCTTTCTTCCAACGACAACGACTGCGTGTCGATCACCAGATCAGCATTCAGCGGCACGTCATACGGGAACGACTCACCCGGAATATTATCGCCACCCGCAGCATACAAGCCCTGCGGATCACGCTCGGCACACACCGCCGGCGAAGCCTGCACATAAACCGTCAGCAGACGCTCCTTGCCGATCAGATCCTTGGCCTGCTCGCGACCTTCTGCACTCGGCGCAACAAACGCCGCCAGCGTCAACAGACCGGCTTCGTTGAACTGACGCGCCACGTGCGCAGCACGCCGCCAGTTCTCGGTACGGCCGGCACGATCCTGCGGCAGACCTTTGTTCAGGTCGTGACGCAGATTCTGACCATCCAGCACAAACACCGCACGGCCCATGTCGAACAGCTTGCGCTCGACCGCATAGGCCAGCGTGCTCTTGCCCGCGCCCGACAGACCGCTGAACAACACGGTGGCTGGCTGCTGGCCAAAACGCTGGGCACGTTCCTGGGTGGCGACGTGGGCCAGTTTGCCGTGATGGGTCGCGGTACCGTGAGACAGCGGCTGCGCGACGATCATGCCGGCGCCGACGGTGCCGTTGGTCAAACGGTCGATGACGATGAACGCGCCAGTGGTGCGGTTGCTGTCGTAACCGTCGAGGGCGATCGGCGCGTCGAGCGCGATCTTCACCTTGCCGATTTCGTTGAGCTGCAACGCGCTCGCCGGGCCTTCTTCGAGGGTGTTGACGTCGACCTTGTTGACGATGCTGGCGATCGAGCCCGGCACGTAACTGGTGGCGCGCTTGATGTCGTATTTCTTGCCCGGCAGCATCGGCTCTTCAGCCATCCACACCAGCATCGCTTCGAAGCTGTCGGTGACCGGCGGCACGTTGTCGGCATGCACCAACAGGTCGCCACGGGAGATGTCGATCTCGTCTTCCATGGTCAGCGTCACCGCTTGACCCGGGCCGGCCTGCTCCAGCTCACCTTCGAAGGTGACGATGGATTTGACGCGACTGCTCTTGCCCGACGGCAGAACCACAACCTCGTCGCCCTTGTGCACGATGCCGCTGGCCAGTGTGCCGGCGAAACCGCGGAAGTTCAGGTTCGGACGGTTGACGTACTGCACCGGGAACCGCAGGTCGGTGAAGTTGCGGTCGCCCGCCACTTCCACGGTCTCGAGGATTTCCATCAGCGATTGGCCTTTGTACCAAGGCGAGCGCTCGGACTTGTTCACCACGTTGTCGCCCTTGAGGGCAGACATCGGCACGAAGTGCATGCTGGTCGGCTTCATCTTCAAGCCTTCGGCGAACTTCAGGTAGTCGGCCTTGATCGATTCGAACACGCCTTCATCGAAGCCTTTCAGGTCCATCTTGTTGATGGCGACGACGATGTGCTTGATGCCGAGCAACGAGGCAATGAAGCTGTGGCGGCGGGTCTGGGTTTGCACGCCGTAACGCGCGTCGACCAGGATGATCGCCAGGTCACAGGTGGAGGCACCGGTGGCCATGTTGCGGGTGTACTGCTCATGGCCGGGGGTGTCGGCGATGATGAATTTGCGCTTGGCGGTGGAGAAATAGCGGTAGGCGACATCGATGGTGATGCCCTGCTCACGCTCGGCCTGCAGGCCATCGACCAGCAATGCCAGGTCGATGTCGTCACCGGTGGTGCCGACTTTCTTCGAATCGCGGGTGATGGCTTCCAGATGATCTTCGTAGATCATCTTGGAGTCGTGCAGCAGGCGCCCGATCAGGGTGCTCTTGCCGTCATCGACGTTACCGCAGGTCAAAAAGCGCAGCAGCTCTTTACGTTCGTGCTGGCCCAGGTAGGCGAGGATGTCCTCGCTGATCAAATCAGATGCGTGCGACATGACAACCCCTTAGAAATAACCCTGACGTTTCTTGTCTTCCATCGAGCCTGCGCCATCGTGGTCGATGACCCGGCCCTGGCGCTCGGAAGTTCGCGTCAGGAGCATTTCCTGAATGATGTCCGTCAGCGTCTCGGCTTCGGACTCCACCGCGCCCGTCAACGGGTAGCAGCCAAGGGTACGGAAACGCACTTTCTTTTTGACGATGCGTGCCTTGTCCTCGTCGGACAGGTGTTCGAGGATACGGTCGTCGTCGATCATGATCAGCGTGCCGTTCTTCTCGATCACTTCACGCTCGGCGGCGAAGTACAGCGGCACAATCGGGATGCCTTCGAGGTAGATGTACTGCCAGATGTCCAGCTCGGTCCAGTTCGACAACGGGAACACGCGGATGGATTCGCCCTTGTTGACCTTGCCGTTGTAGACGTTCCACAGCTCCGGACGCTGGTTCTTCGGGTCCCAGCGGTGCTTGCTGTCGCGGAACGAGTACACGCGCTCTTTCGCGCGGGATTTCTCTTCATCGCGACGAGCACCGCCGAACGCGGCGTCGAAACCATGCTTGTCGAGCGCCTGCTTGAGGCCCTCGGTCTTCATGATGTCGGTGTGCTTGGCGCTGCCGTGGGTGAACGGGTTGATGTTCTGCGCCACGCCATCGGGGTTGATGTGGGTAATCAGGTCCAGGCCCAGCTCCTCGACCATCTTGTCGCGGAACTTGTACATCTCCTGGAATTTCCAGCGAGTGTCGACGTGCATCACCGGAAACGGCAGTTTGCCCGGGAAGAACGCCTTGCGTGCCAGATGCAGCATCACGGCGGAGTCTTTACCGATGGAGTACAGCATCACCGGGTTGTCGAACTCGGCGGCCACCTCGCGGATGATGTGGATGCTTTCCGCCTCCAGCTGTTTCAGATGCGTCAGTTTGTCGACCATGGCTACTCACGAAAGCTTTCTTATGAACGGCCAGCGGGCCGTGTTCGAGCGGGGAATGCTAGCACAGCGACCTCTTCTAATCAGGACGCCTACTAGATCGAAAGGGCATATCAATATGCCCACCGGTTTGCCTCCATTCTCCCTGTAGGAACTGCCGCAGGCTGCGATCTTTTGCCTTTGTTTTTAGGATCAAAAGATCGCAGCCTTCGGCAGCTCCTACACAAGGAACGGTGTAGGTCAGATCGGGTTCGGGCAATCGATGAAGATGTGTTCGAGGGCGAAGCGCTTCGCCAGATAGTCACCCAACGCCTGCACGCCATAGCGCTCGGTGGCATGGTGGCCGGCGGCGATGAAGCTGATGTCATTTTCCCGCGCGCTGTGGAAGGTCTGCTCGGAGGCTTCACCGCTGAGGAACAGATCGACACCCGCCGCCACGCCCTGATCGATATAACCCTGCCCGCCGCCAGTGCACCAGCCGACCCGACGAATCATCGCACTGCCCTCGACCAGCAGCGGCTCGCGGCCCATGACTTCCTGGACTTTTCGCGCGAAATCACGCGCAGTCATTGGTTCGCTCAACGAGCCAACCAACCCGACAATTTTGAGGTTGTCCGGATCCAGCGGCCCTTCGACGGTGATGTCCAGCTGACGCGCCAGTTGCACGTTATTGCCGACCTCCGGGTGCAGGTCCAATGGCAAGTGGTAGGCGAGCAGACTGATGTCGTGTTTGAGCAAAGTCTTCAAACGACGCTGCTTCATGCCGGTGATGCACGGGTTCTCGCCTTTCCAGAAATAACCGTGATGCACCAGCACCAGATCCGCTTCGGCTTCCACCGCAGCATCGAGCAAGGCCTGACTGGCGGTGACGCCACTGACGATGCGCATCACTTGCGGGCGGCCTTCGACCTGCAGGCCGTTCGGGCAATAATCAGCGATTTTTGCACTGCCAAGGTAACGGTCGGCTTCTTCGACGAGGGTGCTGAGGGCGACGGCCATGAAAGACTCCTAAATATCCCGTTCAGAGGCGCGCGCGGCCTCGTATAATGCGCGACATTATGGGCGGTCTGCCCCCGCCTGCAACTTTTCCAGGACGTGCTTAATGCTCAAGGCGCTGCGTTTTTTTGGCTGGCCGCTGTTGGCCGGTGTGCTTATCGCTCTGTTGATTATTCAGCGTTACCCGCAGTGGGTCGGGCTGCCGAGCCTCGACGTCAACCTGCAACAGGCCCCGCAAACCACCAGCGTGCAGCAGGGGCCGGTGTCCTATGCCGACGCGGTGACCATCGCCGCACCCTCGGTGGTCAACCTTTACACCACCAAGGTCATCAACAAACCGGCACACCCGCTATTTGAAGACCCGCAGTTCCGGCGTTTCTTCGGTGACAACTCGCCGAAGCAGAAACGCATGGAATCGAGCCTCGGTTCCGGGGTGATCATGAGCCCGGAAGGCTACATTCTGACCAACAACCACGTGACCACCGGCGCCGACCAGATCGTGGTGGCACTCAAGGACGGTCGCGAAACCCTCGCCCGCGTCATCGGCAGCGACCCGGAAACCGACCTCGCGGTGCTGAAGATCGACCTGAAAAACCTGCCGGCGATCACCGTCGGCCGCTCCGACAGCATCCGCATCGGCGACGTCGCGCTGGCCATCGGCAACCCGTTCGGCGTCGGCCAGACCGTGACCATGGGCATCATCAGCGCCACCGGACGTAACCAGTTGGGTCTGAACAACTACGAAGACTTCATCCAGACCGACGCGGCGATCAACCCGGGCAACTCCGGCGGCGCGCTGGTCGATGCCAACGGCAATCTCACTGGCATCAACACGGCGATCTTCTCCAAGTCCGGCGGCTCGCAGGGCATCGGTTTTGCGATCCCGGTGAAACTGGCGATGGAAGTAATGAAGTCGATCATCGAGCACGGTCAGGTGATTCGTGGCTGGCTCGGTATTGAAGTGCAGCCGCTGACCCAGGAACTGGCCGAGTCGTTTGGCCTGTCCGGGCGTCCGGGGATTGTCGTGGCGGGGATCTTCCGCGATGGCCCGGCACAGAAGGCCGGCCTGCAACTGGGTGACGTGATTCTGAGCATCGACGGCGAACCGGCCGGTGATGGCCGCAAGTCCATGAACCAGGTGGCGCGGATCAAACCGACCGACAAGGTCACCATTCAGGTCATGCGCAACGGCAAGGAGATCAAGCTGACTGCTGAAATCGGCCTGCGTCCACCTCCGGCGCCGGTCAAAGAAGAAGAGTAAGCGGCCAGTACAAATCAATGTGGGAGCGAGCCTGCTCGCGAAGAGGTCTTCACAGTCAACAATGATGTTGAATGACAGACCGCTTTCGCGAGCAGGCTCGCTCCCACAGGTTTAGCGGTGTTTTACAGGTCGCCGAGGCCGTCGATCAGCGCCTGGTTCTGCTCCGGCGTACCGATCGAAATCCGCAGGAACTGGGCAATCCGCTCCTGCTTGAAGTGGCGCACGATCACGCCCTGCTCACGCAGTTTCGCTGCCAGACCCGCGGCATCGTGTTGCGGGTGACGGGCGAAGATGAAGTTGGCCGCCGACGGCAGCACTTCAAAGCCCTTGGCCTGCAACTGCGCAACGACCCACTCGCGACTTTCGATGACCAGACGGCAGGTCTTGTCGAAATACTCGCGATCCTCGAACGCTGCCGCCGCACCGACAATCGCCAGACGATCCAGCGGGTAGGAGTTGAAGCTGTTCTTGATCCGCTCCAGCGCTTCGATCAGATCCGGGTGCCCCACCGCCAGACCGACGCGCAGGCCTGCCAGCGAACGGGACTTGGACAGGGTCTGGGTCACCAGCAGATTCGGATAGCGGTCCACCAGAGTGATCGCGGTTTCGCCGCCGAAGTCGATGTAGGCCTCATCCACCACAACCACCGAATCCGGGCTGGCCTTGAGGATCTGCTCGACCGCCTCCAGCGCCAACAGGCAACCGGTCGGTGCATTCGGGTTCGGAAAGATGATCCCGCCATTCGGCTTGGCGTAGTCCGCCGGGTTGATCTGCAACTGCGCGTCCAGCGGCACGGCATCGAACTGGATGCCGTACAGCCCGCAATACACCGGGTAGAAGCTGTAGCTGATATCCGGGAACAGCAGCGGCTGCTCGTGTTGCAGCAGGCCGTGGAAAATGTGCGCGAGCACTTCGTCCGAACCGTTGCCGAGGAATACCTGATTGGTCTGCACGCCGTAGTAGTTGGCAACGGCGGTTTTCAGCAGATCGCTGTTCGGGTCCGGGTACAGGCGCAGATTGTCATTGAGTTCGGTCTGCATCGCCGCCAGCGCTCTGGGCGACGGGCCATACGGATTTTCGTTGGTGTTGAGCTTGACCAGTCTGGTCAGCTTCGGCTGTTCGCCCGGCACATACGGCACCAGATCCTTGACGAACGGGCTCCAGAATTTACTCATGTTCACTCCCCCTGCCCTGGCAGAAAGTCTGCGTCTTTGATGCGGTATTCGGCGCTGCGTGCGTGCGCGCTGAGGGATTCGCCACGGGCCAGCACCGAAGCGGTCTTGCCCAGCTCGGAGGCACCGGCCTCGGAGCAGAAGATGATCGACGAACGTTTCTGGAAGTCATACACGCCCAGCGGCGAGGAGAACCGCGCGGTACCGGAGGTCGGCAGCACGTGGTTCGGACCGGCGCAGTAGTCGCCCAGCGCCTCGGAGGTGTGGCGGCCCATAAAGATCGCGCCGGCGTGGCGGATCTGCGGCAACCACGCTTGTGGGTCGGCGACCGACAGCTCAAGGTGTTCCGGGGCGATGCGGTTGGCGACTTCGATGGCTTGCGCCATGTCGCGCACATGAATCAGTGCTCCGCGACCATTGATCGAGGTTTCGATGATGGTTGCGCGATCCATGGTCGGCAGCAGTTTGTCGATGCTGGCGGCGACCTTGTCGAGGAACTCGGCGTCGGGACTGACCAGAATCGCCTGGGCATCTTCGTCGTGCTCGGCCTGGGAGAACAGGTCCATGGCGATCCAGTCCGGATCGGTCTGGCCGTCGCACACCACGAGGATTTCCGACGGGCCGGCGATCATGTCGATGCCGACCTGACCGAACACGTGACGCTTGGCGGTGGCGACATAGATGTTGCCCGGGCCGACGACCTTGTCCACCTGCGGCACGCTTTCAGTGCCGTAAGCCAGCGCGGCAACCGCTTGCGCACCGCCGATGGTGAACACCCGGTCAACGCCGGCAATGCAGGCCGCCGCCAGCACCAGTTCATTGATTTCACCGCGCGGGGTCGGCACCACCATGACCACTTCGGTCACGCCAGCGACCTTGGCCGGAATCGCGTTCATCAACACGGACGACGGATACGACGCCTTGCCGCCAGGCACATACAGACCGGCGCGATCCAGCGGTGTGACCTTCTGGCCGAGCACGGTGCCGTCGGCTTCGGTGTAGCTCCAGGAGTCCTGTTTCTGTTTTTCGTGGTAGCTGCGTACCCGCGCCGCGGCTTTTTCCAGCGCTTCGCGCTGCGCCACGGTGATGCGAGTCAGGGCCAGTTCCAGGCGCTCGCGCGGCAGGATCAAGTCAGCCATCGAGGCGACTTCGAGGCCGTCGAACTTCTGGGTGAACTCGACCAGCGCCGCGTCACCGCGCTCGCGCACAGCCTTGATGATGTCCAGCACGCGCTGATTGACCGAGTCGTCAGACACACTTTCCCAGCTCAGCAGATGATCCAGATGATGCGCGAAATCCGGGTCAGCAGCGTTGAGTCGGCGAATTGCAGTCGGTGCGGTCATAGCGAGAGCCTCATAGGAATGGCGAAAAACTCAGGCGCCCGAAACTATCATTCGATCCGCTTGGGCACCTGAGAATTCTGGCTATGAGGCGGATAGACGGCGCGACCAGGGGTCGCGCAGGTACATCAGCCGCGGTGTCGCGATTCCACTGCGTTGCGCAGGGTATCGATCAACGCCTGGATTCGGGCGTGTTGCATCTTCATCGAAGCCTTGTTGACCACCAGGCGCGAGCTGATCGTGGCGATCAGTTCCTGAGGTTCCAGGCCGTTGGCACGCAGGGTGTTGCCGGTGTCGACCACGTCGATGATCTTGTCGGCCAGGCCGATCAGCGGCGCCAGCTCCATTGAGCCGTAGAGCTTGATGATGTCGACCTGACGGCCCTGCTCGGCGTAGTAACGCTTGGCAACGTTGACGAATTTGGTCGCCACGCGCAGACGGCCCTTGGGCTCGGCCGCGCCGATCTTGCCGGCGGTCATCAGCTTGCACTGGGCAATCTGCAGATCCAGCGGCTCGTAAAGGCCCTGGCCGGTGTATTCCATCAGCACGTCTTTACCGGCGACGCCGAGGTCGGCCGCGCCATGCTCGACATAGGTCGGCACGTCGGTGGCACGCACGATCAACAGACGTACGTCATCCTGAGTGGTGGGGATGATCAGCTTGCGGCTCTTGTCCGGATTCTCGGTCGGCACGATGCCGGCTTCAGCGAGAAGCGGCAGGGTGTCGTCAAGGATGCGGCCCTTGGACAGTGCGATGGTCAACATGGGAAACGTCAGTCCTTATCAAGGTACTCATGCCCGGTCGCAATCGGCGCCGGACACACATCGAGCCGGATACCGGCTCGACTCGAAACGAATTCAGTGGACACTTCCCTGTGTCCGCGTGCAGCAATCAGCCCGGAACGCGACGGATCTTGGCGCCCAGCATCTGCAGTTTTTCTTCGATGCACTCGTAACCACGGTCGATGTGGTAGATGCGGTCGATCAGGGTGTCGCCTTCGGCAACCAGTGCCGAGATCACCAGGCTGGCCGAAGCACGCAGGTCGGTGGCCATTACTGGCGCGCCCTTCAGGACTTCAGTACCGGTGACGATCGCGGTGTTGCCTTCGACCTGGATCTTGGCGCCCATGCGGTGCAGTTCGTACACGTGCATGAAACGGTTTTCGAAGATCGTCTCGATCACTGCACCGGTGCCTTCGGCAATGGCGTTGAGCGAGATGAACTGCGCCTGCATGTCCGTCGGGAACGCCGGGTACGGCGCGGTGCGCACGTTGACCGCTTTCGGACGCTTGCCGTGCATGTTCAGCTCGATCCAGTCGTCACCGCTGGTGACTTCAGCGCCGGCTTCACGGAGCTTTTCCAGGACGGCTTCGAGGATGGTCGGATCGGTGTCCTTGACCTTCACACGGCCACCGGTGACCGCAGCGGCCACCAGGTAGGTGCCGGTTTCGATACGGTCGGGCATGACCTTGTAGAAGCACGAACCCAGACGCTCGACGCCATCGATGGTGATGGTGTCGGTACCGGCGCCGGAAACCTTGGCGCCCATGGCGTTGAGGAAGTTCGCCAGGTCAACCACTTCAGGCTCGCGCGCGGCGTTCTGCAGCACGCTGCGGCCCTTGGCCAGGGCAGCTGCCATCATGATGTTTTCGGTACCGGTCACACTGACGGTATCGAAGAAGAAGCTTGCGCCGCGCAGGCCGCCTTCAGGCGCCTTGGCCTTGATGTAGCCGCCTTCGACGTCGATCACCGCGCCCATGGCTTCAAGGCCACGAATGTGCAGGTCAACAGGACGCGAACCGATGGCGCAACCGCCAGGCAGGGCGACTTCGGCTTCGCCGAAACGCGCAACCATCGGGCCCAGTACCAGGATCGAGGCACGCATGGTTTTCACCAGTTCGTACGGCGCGATCAGGGTCTTGATGGTGCGTGGGTCGATTTCGACGCTGAGTTTCTCGTCGATCACCGGCTCGATGCCCATGCGACCGAACAGCTCGATCATGGTGGTGATGTCGTGCAGGTGCGGCAGGTTGCCAACGGTCACCGGGCCATCGCACAGCAGGGTGGCAGCCAGAATCGGCAGGGCGGAGTTCTTCGCCCCGGAGATGCGGATTTCGCCATCAAGACGAACGCCACCGGTAATAATCAATTTATCCATAAGAATCTCGACGCCCTTGGGCTCAGGTGCGCTCGGCCCAGGCCGCGCTGCTGAAAAATTTCATAGTGACCGCATGGATGCTGCCATCGGTGATCCACGGGTTCAAATGGGCATAGACCTGCTGCTGACGCTTCACCGGGCTCAACGCCGCCAGTTCATCGCTAATCACGTTCAGCTGGAAATTGCAGCCTTCGCCCTCAACTTCTACCAACGTTCCGGGCAGCTTTCCTTCAAGGAAGCTCTTCACTTCTACGGCCTGCATGCTCAACCTCAATCGGCGCCCTGTGCGCACGGGTCGGACATCATACAAAAAAGCCCCGCGCCTGCGAACCCCGCATTGGCAGGACTCTGACGGGGGGCTTCTTTATCGATGCGGGTTCAGGGGTGCGCCAGCAACTCGGTCAGTTCACTGACCTGAGCGATTTCGCGCATATCTTCCGGCATCGCGCGGATGCTGACGGCCTTGCCGGCCGCCTGGGCATCGCGCATGAAGCACAGCAGCAAGGACAAACCGACGCTGCTGGACTTCTTCACTGCCGAACAATCGATGACCAGCGATGCCGCCTTGCTGGACTTGATCAGCGCCTGGCCTTCCTTGCGCAGGTCGGGACCTGTGCGGTAATCCAGCACTCCGCTGAGCAATAGCTCGTCGACGTCACTCATACGAACTGCCGCCTCACTCATTGCGCTGGCTTCGCGGCAGCTTTGTCGGTTTCTTCCTTGGCTTTGGCGACTTCGCCGGCCCAACCATTGATGGTCTTGTCCAGATCGTTGCCATTGCGCTGCATCGCGTCGGCGAACTGATCACGGAACAGCTTGCCGATGTTGATGCCATTGATGATCACATTGCGCAGTTTCCACTCGCCATTGATCTTCTCCAGCGTGTATTGCACAGGGTAGATCGCGCCATTGTTGCCCTTGACGGTCATGCCGACGCTGGTGCGATCGCCGGACTCATCCTTGGCCGGATCAACGGTAATGCCCTGGTTGTTGTATTCGAGCAAGGCATTGCCATAGAACTGGAACAGGCCGCGCTTGAAGTTTTCCTGGAAGGTCTGCATCTGCGCCGGCGTGGCCTTGCGCGAGTACTTGACGGTCATGATGCTCTTGGAAATGCCTTCGGCATCCACCACAGGTCCGACGATGGTGTTCAGCGCCGTGTAGAAATCCTGTGGATCCTTCTTGTACTTCTCTTTATTGGCCGAGAGATCGGCCAGCATCCGGTTCGTGGTGTCCTGAATCAGGTCGTGCGCCGACTGTCCAGGCGCAGCGTTAGCCAGCATCGGCAGTGCCGCGAGCAACACCAACAGGCCACGTCGCAAGGTAGAGATCATTCAAAAGCTCCTCATTTGGCGTCTTTGCTAACGGTATTGAGCAGGAATTTACCGATCAGGTCTTCCAGTACCAGAGACGACTGCGTGTCGTGGATGGTTCCACCATCCTTCAGACGGGTGTCTTCCCCGCCCACGCTGATACCGATGTACTTCTCGCCCAACAGGCCAGCGGTCAGGATAGACGCTGTGGAGTCGGTCGGCAGGTTGTCGACCTTTTTATCCACTTGCAGGGTTACCCGACCGGTGAAGCTGTCGCGATCCAGATCAATGGCCGTGACCTTGCCGATGGTCACACCGGCCATGGTCACTTTGGCTCTGACCGTCAAACCGGCGATATTGTCGAAGTAGGCATACAGTTTATAGGTGTCGGTGGTCGAAGTCGGAGACAGGCCACTGACCCGCAGAGCAAGCAGCAACAAAGCCAGGATCCCTGCCAGCAGGAACAGGCCGACACCGATTTCCAGGGTGCGGTTTTGCATCAGAAATCTCCAAACATCAAAGCGGTCAGAATAAAGTCCAGGCCCAGTACTGCCAGCGAGGCAAATACCACGGTCTTGGTAGTGGCGCGACTGATGCCCTCGGAAGTGGGCTCACAGTCATAGCCTTGGAAAACGGCGATCCAGGTCACGACGAAGGCGAAAACGATACTTTTGATGACGCCGTTGAGCACATCGCTGGTGAAGTTCACGCTGTTCTGCATGTTCGCCCAGTAGGAGCCTTCATACACGCCAAGCCAGTCGACAGCCACCCACGAACCGCCCCAGATCCCCACCACGCTGAAAATCATCGCCAGCACCGGCAGGGAAATGAAACCGGCCCACAGACGCGGGGCAATAATGTATTTGAGCGGATCGACACCGATCATTTCCAGGCTGGAAAGCTGTTCGGTGGACTTCATGTTGCCGATTTCCGCAGTCAGCGCCGAACCGGCACGCCCGGCAAACAGCAACGCCGTCACCACCGGCCCCAGTTCACGCAGCAACGTCAGGGCGACCATCTGCCCCACGGCCTGCTCCGAACCGTAGCTCGACAGAATACTGAAGCCCTGCAGCGCCAACACCATGCCGATAAAAATCCCCGACACGACGATGATCACCAGCGACATCACGCCAACCGAATGCAGTTGCTTGACCAGCAGGCCAAATCCGCCGCTGATGCCACCACGACCGAGCAGGGCGTGGAACAGGAACAGGGTCGCGCGGCCAAACACCGCGACGGCGTCGATCGCCGCTTCGCCGAAACGGCGTACGCGTTCTATTAGTGAAATTCTGCGCATCAGCGCTTCCCCAGAAGATCTGCGCGGTAATCCGTCGCTGGAAAATGATACGGCACCGGGCCATCGGGGTTGCCAGTCATGAACTGGCGAATACGCGGCTCATCCGAATTCATCAACTCGTCCGGCGTGCCCTGCCCCAGCACCTGACCATCACCCACTACATAGATGTAGTCAGCGATGCTCGCGGTTTCGGCCAGGTCGTGGGAGACCACGATACTGGTGATTCCCAGCGCATCGTTGAGCAGACGGATCAGGCGTACCAGCACGCCCATGGCGATCGGATCCTGACCGACGAAAGGCTCGTCATACATGAGAATCTGCGGATCGAGCGCAATCGCCCGGGCCAGCGCCACGCGCCGCTTCATGCCGCCAGACAGCTCGTCGGGCATCAGCTCGATGGCACCGCGCAAGCCGACCGCCTGCAATTTGAGCAGGACGATGTCGCGGATCATTTCCTCCGGCAGTTGGGTATGAACACGCAGGGGAAAAGCCACGTTCTCGAAGACATCGAGATCGGTGAACAGCGCGCCGCTCTGAAACAGCACGCCCATGTGCTTGCGCGCATCGAACAGATCACTGCGCGACAGCGTCGGCAGATTCTGGCCGTTGACCCAGACTTCGCCGCTGGAAGGACGCAACTGCGCACCCATCAAGCGCAACAAAGTGGTCTTGCCGCACCCGGAAGGTCCCATGATGCCGGTAACCTTGCCACGCGGGATGCGAATATCGACGTTATTGAAAATGCTGCGCGCACCGCGCTTGAAGGAGACTCCCTTCAGCTCGACCGCGTAGGCGTTATCGGCACTCATCTAAACTCCTTGCGATGCAGCCTCTCACTCGGACGCCTGGCTTTCCGCAGAAAGCACATACCTCCCGGGCAGGCCGAACTGGCGGCGAACTATATCACTGCAAACGCCAAGCGCCCAAGGCCCATCCCCCCCTGTGTTCAGCGATATGACAAGCTCGACAGCGCTTTTTCAGGGTTTTGGTTACGAGGAATGACAAAGCACGACGAACTTGCGTGAGGCTTTTCAACATAACCGCTATAATCGCCGCCTTTTCATCGGGCTATACGATTTCTGACATGAGCCAATCCAGCGACCTGATTCAATCGGCACAACGCACCATCCGCCTCGAAGTGGAAGCCGTACAAGGCTTGTTGCCCCATATCGACGCCGATTTCGTACGCGCTTGCGAGATGATTCTGGCCAGCAAAGGCCGTGTGGTCGTGGTCGGCATGGGCAAATCCGGACACGTCGGCAACAAGATTGCCGCAACCCTGGCCAGCACCGGCACCCCGGCATTTTTCGTCCACCCGGCCGAAGCCAGCCATGGCGACATGGGCATGATCACCCGCGACGACGTGATCCTCGCCCTCTCCAACTCAGGCTCGACCAACGAAATCGTCACCCTGCTGCCATTGATCAAGCGTCTCGGCATCCAGTTGATCAGCCTCACCGGCAATCCACAGTCACCCCTTGCCAAGGCCGCCGAAGTCAATCTCAACGTTCACGTCGAGCACGAAGCCTGCCCGCTGAACCTGGCACCGACTTCCTCGACCACCGCCGCGCTGGTCATGGGTGATGCCCTGGCCGTGGCGCTGCTGGAAGCACGTGGTTTCACCGCAGAAGATTTTGCTTTCTCGCACCCGGGCGGCGCCCTGGGTCGACGCCTGCTGCTGAAAGTGGAAAACGTCATGCATGCCGGGCAAGAACTGCCGCAAGTGCAGCGCGGCACCCTGCTCAAGGACGCGCTGATGGAAATGACCCGCAAGGGTCTGGGCATGACCGCGATCGTTGAAGCCGATGGCAAGCTGGCCGGGATCTTCACCGACGGCGATTTGCGCCGCACGCTGGACCGCAGTATCGACATCCGCAGCGCCACCATCGACCAGGTCATGACCGCACATGGCAAGACCGCACGGCCGGAGATGCTCGCCGCCGAAGCCCTGAAAATCATGGAAGACCACCGAATCAACGCACTGGTGGTCGTAGATGAAGAAGATCGCCCGATCGGCGCCTTCAACCTCTCCGATCTGCTGCGTGCAGGAGTGATGTAATGACCACCGATCTGCTGCAACGCGGCAAAGCGATCAAACTGGCGGTGTTCGACGTCGACGGCGTTCTCACCGACGGGCGCCTGTACTTCCTTGAAGACGGCAGCGAATTCAAGACCTTCAACACCCTCGATGGCCAGGGCATCAAGATGCTGATGAATGCCGGTGTCGAGACTGCCATCATCAGTGGCCGCAAGACGCCGGTGGTTGAACGCCGGGCGAAGAACCTCGGTATCCCGCACCTGTTTCAGGGTCGCGAAGACAAATTGGTGGTTCTGGACGGCCTACTGGCGCAACTGGGCCTAAGCTATGAACAGGTCGCCTACCTCGGTGACGACCTGCCTGACCTGCCGGTGATTCGCCGCGTAGGCTTGGGCATGGCCGTTGCCAATGCTGCCGATTTCGTGCGCGAACACGCCCATGGCGTCACTCGGGCCCGCGGTGGCGAAGGTGCCGCCCGTGAATTCTGCGAATTGATCCTGCGCGCCCAGGGCCGCCTCGATGCGGCCAACGCCGCGTACCTGTGAGCCAAACCATGTTTAGCAAAAAATTTCGCAACTTCCTGCTGTTCGGCTGCATCGCTGCCATGTTTGCGGCGGTCGGCTACTGGAACATCAGTCCGGAACGTTTCCTCGACAAGCCTGTGGCCAAGGTCGAAGACACTGCCATCGACTGGTACGCCACCAATACGCATACCCTGCAGTACCTGCCGGACGGCAAAGTGCAGTACGAAATGACGTCGGACAAGGCCGAACACCTGAAAGCGACGGATGTGACTCTGGTTACCAAACCCGATCTCAACATGTATCGCGGCACCGAGTTTCCGTGGCACGTGACCAGCGAACGCGGCGAAGTGAATCCGGACGGAACGCAGGTAGAATTGATCGACTCGGTACGTATCAAGCGCACCGATGAAAAGAAACGCGACACCCTGATCACCAGCACACGCATGACGGTGTTCCCTCAGCAGCAATATGCGCAGACCGAGCAACCCGTTAGAATCGACGGCGCTGGCGGTGTATCGACTGGCGTGGGAATGAAGGCGTATTTGAAGGAAAGCAGGATACACCTGCAATCGAACGTAAGAGGACAGTATGAGGCTCGTTAAAACCCTCCCTATTTTGCTCAGTCTGGGCGCAGCACTGGGAAGCGTGAGCGCCTGGGCTCTGCCGAACGATCAGCAGCAACCTATCCGCATTCAGGCCGACGACGCCCAACTGGACGACAAGAATGGCATCGCCACCTATAAAGGTGACGTGATCATCACCCAGGGCTCGATGATCGTTAAGGGCAATACGGTGACCATCACCCGTACCCCGACCGGCGATATCGACGTGGTGACCTCGGTGGGCAACCTTGCCTACTTCGAACAATTGCAGACTCAGGGCGACAAAAAGCCGGTACAAGGCTGGGGCGTGACGATTCAGTATCACGCCGCGCAGAACCGCGTCGTGCTGATCGACAAGGCCAAGGTTGTCGACAAGGACAACAACACCACTCAGGGCGAGAAAATCGTCTATGACACGGTGAAGAAACTGGCCAGCGCCGGCCGCGCTACCGGCAACAAAGTCACCGAGGCGCGTCCGCGTATCGACATGGTGATCCAGCCGAAGCCGAAAAACGACGAGAAAAAGGCCCAGTAATGGCAACTCTGAAAGCTCAGCACCTGGCCAAGGCCTATAAAAGCCGCCAGGTTGTGCGCGACGTCAGCCTGTCGATCGACAGCGGCCAGATCGTTGGCCTGCTCGGCCCGAACGGCGCCGGCAAGACCACCTGCTTCTACATGATCGTCGGCCTGGTGCAGGCCGATCAGGGTCGCGTGCTGATCGATGATCTGGACGTCAGCCATCAGCCGATGCACGGCCGTGCCAAAGCCGGTATCGGCTATCTGCCGCAAGAAGCGTCGATCTTCCGCAAACTGTCGGTGGCCGATAACATCATGGCCATCCTCGAAACCCGCACGGAACTCGACAAGGCCGGTCGTCGCAAGGAACTGGAAAGCCTGTTGCAGGAATTCCACATCAGCCACATCCGCGACAACCTCGGCATGAGCCTGTCCGGTGGTGAACGCCGCCGGGTGGAAATCGCCCGCGCCCTGGCGACCGCACCGAAATTCATCCTGCTCGACGAACCGTTCGCCGGTGTCGACCCGATTTCGGTCGGCGACATCAAGCAGATCATCCATCACCTCAAGGCCAAGGGCATCGGTGTACTGATCACCGACCACAACGTGCGCGAGACCCTGGATATCTGCGAGACCGCCTACATCGTCAACGACGGTCAACTGATCGCTGAAGGCGATGCAGCGACCATCCTTGCCAACGATCTGGTGAAGGAAGTGTACCTGGGCCACGAGTTCCGCCTCTAAGCGAATAGTGCCCGGTGAGCCGCCCGGGCGCTGTATCGATTCAAGCAGGATTTAATACGCTTTTATTGTTACAGCGCTCTAGGCAAACACGACAGTTTCAGGCATATAATTTGCTTAAGTTTGGCGCTCCGGCGCCCTGTAGTGGATGGCGCATGCGCGCCGGCGAATAAGGTGTTAAGCCCCTGCCATGAAACCATCGCTAGTCTTGAGAATGGGCCAGCAGCTGACGATGACACCGCAGCTGCAACAGGCCATCCGTCTGCTCCAATTGTCGACCCTGGACCTGCAACAGGAAATCCAGGAGGCCCTGGAATCCAATCCGATGCTCGAACGCCAGGAAGAAGGCGACGACTTCGACAACTCCGATCCTTTGGCCGACAACGTCGAACAAAAACCCAACACCGACATTCAGGAACCCTCCTATCAGGAAACCGCCCCGACGGTGGACAACCTGGAGGAAGGCGAATGGAACGAACGTATTCCCAACGAGCTGCCGGTCGACACTGCCTGGGAAGACGTCTACCAGACCAGCGCCAGCAGCCTGCCCAGCAGCGATGACGACGAGTGGGATTTCACCACCCGCACCTCTGCCGGGGAAAGCCTGCAAAGCCATTTGCTGTGGCAATTGAATCTGGCGCCGATGTCCGACACCGACCGCCTGATCGCCGTGACCCTGATCGACTGCATCAACAATCAGGGCTACCTCGACGAAACCCTCGAAGAAATTCTCGACGCCTTTGATCCGGAGCTCGACATCGAGCTGGACGAGATCGAAGCCGTTCTGCACCGCATCCAGCAATTCGAGCCAGCCGGCATCGGCGCACGCAACCTCGGCGAATGCCTGTTGCTGCAACTGCGTCAGCTCCCGGCCAAGACCCCGTGGCTCAACGAAGCCAAACGGCTGGTCAGCGATTACATCGATCTGCTCGGCAGTCGCGACTACAGCCAGTTGATGCGGCGCATGAAGCTCAAGGAAGACGAGTTGCGCCAGGTCATCGAACTGGTGCAAAGCCTCAATCCGCGCCCGGGTTCACAGATCGAATCGACCGAAGCCGAGTACGTGGTGCCCGACGTCATTGTGCGCAAGGACAACGAACGCTGGCTGGTCGAGCTCAATCAGGAGTCGGTGCCCCGCCTGCGGGTCAACGCGCAGTACGCCGGTTTCGTCCGTCGCGCCGACACCAGCGCCGACAACACCTTCATGCGCAACCAGTTGCAGGAGGCACGCTGGTTCATCAAGAGCCTGCAAAGCCGCAACGAAACCCTGATGAAGGTGGCCACCCAGATCGTCGAGCATCAGCGCGGCTTCCTGGAATATGGCGACGAAGCCATGAAGCCGTTGGTCCTGCACGATATCGCCGAGGCAGTCGGCATGCACGAATCGACGATTTCCCGGGTCACCACGCAGAAATTCATGCATACCCCACGGGGCATTTATGAACTGAAATACTTTTTCTCCAGCCACGTCAGCACCTCCGAAGGCGGCGAATGCTCGTCCACAGCGATCCGCGCGATCATCAAGAAACTGGTTGCGGCGGAAAATCAGAAAAAGCCATTGAGTGACAGCAAGATCGCTGGTTTACTGGAGGCACAAGGCATTCAGGTGGCTCGCCGCACCGTCGCCAAGTACCGTGAATCCCTCGGGATCGCGCCTTCGAGCGAACGCAAGCGGTTGATGTAAGCCACGTTACAGCGTTCCAGTGGCAGGCTCTTCGGCCTGCCGCTTTATGCACTGGCAACGAAGGAGAAGCTGTATGCAAGTCAACATCAGTGGACACCAACTGGAAGTGACCCAACCTCTGCGTTCCTATATCGAGGAAAAACTCCAACGACTGGAGCGCCATTTCGACAAGATCACCAACGTGCAGGTCACGATGTGCGTCGAAAAGCTGAAGCAGAAAATCGAAGCCACCTTGCATATTCCCGGCAGCGAAGTGGTCGCCAACGCAGAAGATACTGACATGTACGCTGCGATCGACTCACTGACCGACAAGCTGGATCGCCAACTCAAAAAGCATAAGGAAAAGACCCAGAGCCTCCTTCAGGGCGCGACAGGTCGTTAACACTCCCAACCCATGATCCGACTTGAAAGTATCCTGACCCCCGGCCGTTCCCTGGTGAACGTGCCGGGCGGCAGTAAAAAGAAAGCCCTCGAACAGATTGCCAACCTGATCGCCCGCGAAGTGCCGGATCTGGAGATGCAAGATGTCTTCGAGGCGCTGATCGCCCGTGAGAAACTCGGTTCCACCGGTTTCGGCAACGGCATCGCCATTCCCCACTGTCGCCTCAAAGGTTGCACCGAGCCTGTCAGCGCCTTGCTGCACCTTGATGCCCCCATCGATTTCGATGCCATCGACGGCGCGCCGGTCGACCTGCTGTTTGTACTGCTGGTCCCGGAAGCGGCCACCGATGCTCACCTGGAATTACTGCGCCAGATCGCCAGCATGCTCGACCGCAAGGAGGTGCGCGAAAAACTGCGCAACGCACCGAGCAATGAAGCCTTGTATCAGGTCGTCCTGAGCGAGCAGAACGGTCACTAATCATGCGTTTGATCATCGTCAGTGGCCGCTCCGGCTCGGGTAAAAGTACTGCGCTGAATGTTCTTGAGGACAACGGCTACTACTGCATCGACAACCTGCCGGCCGGCCTGCTGCCGGAACTCGCCGAACGCGCCCTGATTCATACCGAGCTGGCTCAGCCGTTGGTGGCTGTGTCGATCGATGCGCGAAACCTGCCGAGTCATTTGTCACGCTTCCCCGAGTTGCTGGAAGAAGTCCGCGCCCGGCACATCCAGTGTGATGTGCTGTATCTGGATGCCGACGAAGAAACCTTGCTCAAACGCTTCTCGGAAACCCGCCGTCGCCACCCGCTGAGCACCGCCAACCGTTCACTGGCCGAAGCGATCGAAGATGAAACCGCCCTGCTCGGCCCGATTGCCGATCTGGCCGACCTCAAGGTCAACACCACCAACCTGAATCTGTACCAGTTGCGCGACACCATCAAGCTGCGCCTGCTGAACCAGCCGGAGCCGGGGACGGCATTTCTGGTCGAATCGTTCGGTTTCAAGCGCGGCATGCCAGTGGACGCGGATCTGGTGTTCGACGTGCGCTGCCTGCCCAATCCGTACTGGAAGCCTGAATTGCGCGCGCAATCCGGACTCGACGCACCGGTTGCCGAGTACCTGGCGACGCAGCCGGAGGTCGAGGAGATGTTCCAGGACATCTACGGCTACCTGAATAAATGGCTGCCGCGCTTCGCGGCGAGCAATCGCGCCTATGTCACTATTGCCATTGGCTGCACCGGCGGGCATCACCGCTCCGTTTACCTGACCGAACGCCTGGGTCAGGCCCTGCAGAAAACCCTGAAGAACGTCCAGGTTCGCCACCGCGACCTCACTTAAAGGATTCACACCGCGATGCCTGCTCGTGAAATCGAAATCATCAATAAACTGGGCCTGCATGCCCGAGCATCGGCCAAGTTCGTTGGCGTGGCGGGGCAGTTCCCGGATTGCACGATCAGAGTGGGTCGCACGCCAGAAACCACTGTGGATGGCAAAAGCATCATGGCGATGATGATGCTCGCCGCCGGCAAGGGCACGAAGATCTATCTGAGCACCGAAGGCCATCAGGAACAGGAAGCGCTGGATGCGCTGGTGGCGTTGATCAACAACTACTTCGATGAGGGTGGTTGATCGTTAAAAGATCAAAAAATCAAAAGATCGCAGCCTGCGGCAGCTCCTACAGTGAACGCATTCCAATGTAAGAGCTGCCACAGGCTGCGATCTTTTGATATTCAGCCCAACGCGGTATCCATCACCATCATCAGACAGAAGCCGATCAGCAAGCCAAGACTGGCGAGCTTGTCATGACCATTGCGTCGCGACTCGGGGATGACCTCGTGCGTCACCACCAGCAACATCGCCCCCGCCGCCAGCGCCAGCCCCAACGGCAATAACAGTTCCGCCAGACTGACCAGCCACGCACAGAGCAGCGCAAACACCGGCTCGACCAACCCTGAAGCCGCACCGATCAAGAATGCCCTGACCCGCGACATTCCTGCCCCCGCCAATACCAGCGCAATCACCAATCCCTCCGGCACATCCTGCAAGGCGATGCCCATCGCCAGACTGTCGGCATCCGGCATGCCGCCGCCAGCAGACACCCCCACCGCCATGCCTTCCGGAATGTTGTGGGCAATGATGGCGAAGACGAACAGCCAGATCCGCGGCGGAATCACCGGGTGCTCGGGGGTACCGACGAGCATTTCCGGTGAGGCGCCAGATAGTTTCAGATCCACCAGATACAAGCCGAATGCACCGAGCATGATGCCGAAGCAGATTAGCCCGCTGGCGGCCCAGGGTGTCAGGCCCAGACTTTCGGCGGCGGCAATGCCCGGCACGATCAGCGAAAACGCGGTCGCCGCCAGCATCACGCCGGCGCCGAAACCCAGCAGCGTATCGCTGAGCCTCTGCGGCATGCGCCGGATCACCAGCACCGGCACCGCGCCGAGCGCCGTGCCGAGGGCGCAGATCGCGCCACCCTGCAATGCGCGTGACAATCGCGGCTGCAGATCCAGCCATTCCAGCCCATGCGCCGCCAGCAAGGTTATGCCGGCCAGCAGCAACAGCGACCCGACCGCGTAACGAAACATGCGTCCACCGCCAATCGCCAGTGTTTCAGTGCCCATAGTCAGCCCTGGATTGTTTTTATGGATGACTTAAACCAGCGCAGCCTGATAACGCGCGGCAACTTCAGGCCAATTGATCACGTTGTAAAACGCGTTGATGTATTCCGGACGACGGTTCTGGTAACGCAAGTAGTAGGCGTGTTCCCAAACATCCAGACCGAGAATCGGCGTGTTGCCGTTCATCAACGGGCTGTCCTGATTGCCGCTACTTTCCACGACCAGTGTTTTCTCGGGCGTGACGCTGAGCCAGGCCCAGCCGCTGCCGAAACGGGTCAGCGCGGCTTTGGTGAAGGCTTCCTTGAGGCTGTCGAGACCGCCCAGTTGGTCATCAATCGCCTTGGCCAGCGCGCCGTCCGGCTTGCCACCGCCGTTGGGCACCATGACTTCCCAGAACAGCGAATGGTTGGCATGCCCGCCACCCTGATTGATCACCGCCGCGCGGAGTTTTTCCGGCAACTGCTGAACGCTGGCGACCAGTTTCTCCACCGGCCATTCGGCGTACTCGGTGCCTTCGACGGCGGCATTGAGGTTGTTGATGTAGGTCTGGTGGTGCTTGGTGTGGTGGATCTCCATGGTTTGCGCATCGATGTGCGGTTCAAGGGCGTCGTAGGCGTACGGCAAGGCAGGCAAGGTAAAAGCCATTTCAGTGGACTCCATGGTGATGTGAGGCTGACGCGCGGCGTGCATTGCCGGTGTCCGGGTGCAGCAGACGCTGGGTGCGCGGGTATTCGCCGTGTTCGCTGATGAAATTCAGCAGTTCGACGTAGGTCTTGCTGCTCTGGCGCAACGCCGCTTCACGCAGGGCCGGGCGCAGGCGCTCGTCCTGCATGGTCTGCAACAGCCGTTGATGAATCGCGCAAAGGTACTCGGCGCTCTCCTCCGGCTGATTCAGGCGCAAATGCAGATCCGCGAGGTTGTGGTGGGAGATGACGCAGGCCGCCACCGCTTCGTCGGCATCCGCCCAGCGTTCGAACAGCACTTGCGCCAGGGCCAGGGCTTGCAGATAAGCCTCGCGGGCATCAATCAGCTCGCCCAGCATGAAGCAGCGATTGGCCCGTTCGATCGTGCGTTTCCAGTGCTCCATGGTGAACCTCCAAAGCGGTTGCGGGGTTTACACGCCGCCGGCGGTGAGTTTCTCGGGATTGAGCAACTCTTCCAGTTGGCTGCGCGACAGATCGGTGTGTTCCAGCGCGACGTCGATCACCGGGCGCCCCTGTTTGTAGGCCTGCTTGGCGATTTCAGCGGCTTTCTGATAGCCGATGATCGGATTGAGCGCGGTCACCAGAATCGGGTTGCGCGACAACGCTTCCTTGAGCCGCGACTCGTTGACCTTGAAGCTGGCGATCGCCTTGTCTCCGAGCAGGCGGCTGGTATTGGCCAGCAATTCAATGCTGCTCAGCAGGTTCTGGGCGATGATTGGCAGCATCACGTTCAGCTCGAAGTTGCCCGACTGGCCAGCGATGGTGATCACCGAATCGTTACCGATCACTTGCGCAGCGACCATGGCGGTGGCTTCCGGGATCACCGGATTGACCTTGCCCGGCATGATCGACGAACCCGGTTGCAGGCCCTCCAGCTCGATCTCGCCAAGGCCGGCGAGTGGACCGGAGTTCATCCAGCGCAGATCGTTGGCGATTTTCATCAGCGACACGGCGGTAGCCTTGAGCTGGCCGGAGACGGCGACGGCGGTGTCCTGCGAGCCGATCAGCGCGAACAGATCCTTGCCTGGAGTGAATTGCACATTCGTCAGCTGACTCAATTGGCGGCTGAAACGCGCAGCGAATTCCGGATGCGCATTGATCCCGGTGCCGACCGCCGTGCCGCCCTGCGCCAGCGATTGCAGGCTCGGCAGCAAATCCTGCAGATGACCGATGTTGGCCTTGAGCTGCTGCGCCCAGCCATTGAGCACCTGACTCATGCGCACCGGCATCGCGTCCATCAAGTGCGTGCGACCGGTTTTGACGTGGTGGTGCACCTGATCGGCTTTGTTTTCGATGACCTGCACCAGATGCAACAGCGCGGGCAGCAGTTGTTCGTGCAACGCCAGGGCGGCGCTGACGTGGATGGTGGTCGGAATGATGTCGTTGCTGCTCTGGCCGCAGTTGACGTGATCGTTCGGGTTGACCGGCTCGCCGAGCAGGCGGCTGGCGAGGGTCGCGATCACTTCGTTGGCGTTCATGTTGGAGCTGGTGCCGGAGCCGGTCTGGAAGATATCCACCGGAAAATGCTGCATGAAATCGCCTTCGAGCAGGCCTTGCGCGGCATCGCTGATGGCTTTGCCCTGGCCGGCGCTGAGCTGGTTGAGTTCGACGTTGGCCCGCGCCGCAGCGGCTTTGGCGAGGATCAGCGCGCGAATGAATTGTGTTGGCATCGGCTTGCCGCTGATCGGGAAGTTATCCACTGCACGCTGGGTCTGCGCGCCGTAGAGAGCGTCCACCGGCACCTGCAGTTCGCCCATGCTGTCGCGCTCAATACGAGTCTTGGTCATCGGTAAATCCTTGGACTAATTCAATGAGAGGAATCGAGGGAAGCAACTCGCAGGTCGCCAGTTGCCAGGTGTAGCGCTGCCAACGCTGGAGCCGGCACTTGCACAGTGAGAGGCGCTCCATTTCACACAACGGCCGCCAGGCTTGATCGAGACACAGGCTGCGCCAGTGCCACGGCAACGCGATGTCGGTGGCTGTGTCGAGCAGCAGACGGAAGGAGGTTTCAGCGATGGTCCACGGGGAAGTCGCCGTACAGCAGGCCAGATAACGGCCTTCGGCCAGGTAATGTTCGATCAGGCGCGGTTCGTCAGGATCCATCGCGCAACGGATCTGGCGACTCATCCAGCGCCAGCTTTCGAGGTACGGCTGCTCGTGCAAGGCAGAACTCATGATCCGGGGCTCGTTCGGAGATGAGATTTATTATTAGATGATAATGAGAACCAAAACAAGAGCGCCTGATTACACAGACTCCATTGTAGGAGCGAGCCTGCTCGCGAAGGCGTCGTGTCAGTCGCCGCTGCAGTAGGCTGCTATCGCTTTCGCGAGCAGGCTCGCTCCCACTAGGTTTTGTGTGGAGCCAAGAAAAAAGGCGCGCCACCCGATGAGGTGGCGCGCCTTTCTTGTCTGACCGCTGGGGCTTAGCTGCCCGCGACAGTCATCCGCTCGATCAGCACCGAGCCCGTACGAATATTGCTGCGCAGCTCCAGATCATTACCGACTGCAACGATCTGCTTGAACATGTCGCGCATATTGCCGGCGATGGTCACTTCCTGCACCGCGAACTGGATTTCGCCGTTCTCGACCCAGAACCCCGCCGCCCCACGCGAATAATCGCCGGTGACCATGTTCAAGCCATGGCCCATCAACTCGGTAACCAACAGGCCACGGCCCATGCGCTTCAACAGCGCCGCCTGGTCTTCATCTCCGTGAGTGACGAACAGGTTGTGCACGCCTCCCGCGTTGGCAGTGCTCGGCATGCCGAGTTTGCGCCCGGAGTACGTGCCGAGGATGTACGAAACCAACTCGCCCTTCTCGACGAACGGTTTGGCGTAGGTGGCCAGACCATCACCGTCGTAGGACGCACTGCCCATGGCGCGCATCAGGTGCGGACGCTCGTCGATGGTCAGCCATTCCGGAAACAGCTTCTGCCCCAGCGTGCCTTCGAGGAACGACGATTTGCGATACAGACTGCCGCCAGACACCGCCGACAGGAAGCTGCCGAACAACCCACCCGCCAGCTCGGCGGAAAACAGCACCGGCACTTCGCAAGTCGGTACCGGACGCGCGCCCAGACGGCTCGCGGCACGTTGTGCGGCACGCTGGCCGATGCTCACCGGATCCGCCAGCAGGCTGCCCTGACGGTTCACGTCATACCAGTAATCGCGCTGCATCTGGCCATCAGATTCGGCGATCATCACGCAGCTCAGGCTGTGCCGGGTCGACGCGTAACCACCGATGAAACCGTGGCTGTTGCCATATACACGGCAGCCCTGATGGGTGCTGAGGGTGGTGCCGTCAGCGTTCTTGATTCGCGCATCGGCGTCGAACGCCGCGGCTTCACAGAGCAACGCCTTCTCGATCGCCTGCTCGGGGGTGATGTCCCATTCGTGGAACAAATCAAAATCCTGCACATCCTTGGCCATCAGCGCCGCATCGGCGAGGCCCGAGGCTTCGTCTTCAGAGGTGTGTTTGGCGATCGCCAGTGCAGCGGCAACGGTTTCACGAATCGCATCTGGCCCGGTGGCGGAGGTGCTGGCCGAGCCTTTGCGCTGGCCGACGTACAGGGTGATGCCAAAGCCCTGGTCGCGGTTGAACTCGACCGTCTCGACCTCACGCTGACGCACCGACGTCGACAAACCCTGCTCCAGCGACACCGCGACCTCACAAGCACTGGCGCCCTGACGCTTGGCTTCGGCGATGATCTGCTCGACCTGTTCCTGCAGTGCCGGCAATGCTTGCGGGCCGACGCTTTGAACTGCACTCATGCTCATCTCCACTCAAATTCTGCTTTCGGCTGGGGTCATCGAGCGACCGGGCCGGACAAGCGGCCCCCGACTGGTTATCATGGCGGCGTTTCTTTGCGGACTGCCACCATGGTTGATTCTTACGACGACTCCCTCGATACGGGAGAAAAAAGCAAATCTCAGGTCAAACGCGAGCTGCATGCTCTGGTGGACCTTGGCGAGCGCCTTACAACACTCAAGCCCGACTTGCAGGCAAAACTGCCATTGACCGACGCCTTGCGCCGGGCACTGGCTGATGCGCCGAAGCACACCGCGAACATCGCGCGTAAACGGCACCTGCAGTTCATCGGCAAACTGATGCGCGATCAGGACACTGACGCGATTCTGGTCCTGCTCGATCAACTCGATGCCTCCACCCGTCAGTACAACGAGCGTTTCCACAACCTCGAACGCTGGCGTGACCGCCTGATCGCCGGTGACGATGCCGTGCTGGAGAAATTCGTCGTTGAATACCCCGACGCCGATCGCCAGCAACTGCGCTCCCTGATCCGTCAGGCTCAGCACGAGGTTGCGCAAAACAAACCTCCTGCTTCCAGCCGCAAGATCTTCAAGTACATCCGTGAGCTGGACGATACGCAACGCGGTCTGCGTTGATATCTCGCTCCTGTAGGAGCTGCCGAAGGCTGCGATCTTTTGATCTTGCTTTTAAAAATCAAAGTCAAAAGATCGCAGCCTGCGGCAGCTCCTACAGTTTTTTTGTTTATGCGCCTGTGCCACCCACGGTAATCGCATCGATCTTCAGCGTCGGCTGACCGACACCTACCGGCACCGACTGCCCGTCCTTGCCGCACGTGCCCACACCGCTGTCCAGCGCCAGATCGTTACCGACCATCGACACCCTGCTCATCGCCTCTGGGCCGTTGCCGATCAACGTCGCGCCCTTGACCGGCGCGGTGATCTTGCCGTCCTCGATCAGGTACGCCTCGCTGGTGGAGAACACGAACTTGCCGCTGGTGATATCGACCTGACCGCCACCAAGGTTGGCGCAGTAGATGCCCTTCTTCACCGACGCGATGATTTCCGCTGGATCGCTCTCGCCACCGAGCATGTAGGTGTTGGTCATGCGCGGCATCGGCAGATGCGCGTAGGACTCGCGACGACCGTTGCCGGTACGGGCCACGCCCATCAGACGCGCATTGAGCTTGTCCTGCATGTAGCCTTTGAGCACGCCGTTCTCGATCAGCGTGGTGCACTCGGTCGGAGTGCCTTCGTCGTCGACGCTCAGCGAGCCGCGACGACCGCTCAACGTGCCGTCATCGACAATGGTGCAGAGCTTGGAGGCAACCATTTCGCCCATCCGCCCGCTGTAGGCCGAACTGCCCTTGCGGTTGAAGTCGCCTTCCAGTCCGTGGCCGACCGCTTCGTGCAGCAGCACGCCGGACCAGCCCGAACCGAGGACGACAGGCAAAGTGCCGGCCGGTGCCGGAATTGCTTCCAGATTCACCAGCGCCTGGCGCAGTGCTTCACGGGCATAGCCCATGGCGCGGTCTTCGGCGAGGAAATAACGGTAGTCGGTCCGTCCGCCGCCGCCATGTCCGCCGCGCTCGCGACGGCCGTTCTGCTCGACGATCACACTGACGTTGAAACGCACCAGCGGACGCACGTCAGCGGCCAGGCCACCATCGGTGGACGCCACCAGAATCCGTTCCCAGACCCCGGCCATGCTCACGCTGACCTGCTGAATCCGTGGATCGAGGGCGCGGGTGGCGACGTCGATGCGCTTAAGCAACTCGACTTTCTCGGCGCGGCTCAGCACTTCCAGCGGATTGTCCGGGGCATACAACTGCGCGACATCCTGAGTGCTGAACGCCTGCACCGTACCGTTCTGCCCGGCGCGGGAAATCGAGCGCGCAGCACGGGCCGCAGCGCCGAGGGCTTCGAGAGTGATCGCGTTGCTGTAGGCAAAACCGGTTTTCTCGCCGGACTGCGCACGCACGCCGACACCCTGGTCGAGGTTGAAGCTGCCTTCCTTGACGATACCGTCTTCCAGCGACCACGACTCGGAGATCTGGCCCTGGAAATACAGATCGGCAGCATCGATGCCCGGGCCCGCCAGGTCACCGAGCACGCCTTGCAGGCTCTCGATGGTCACGCCGCCGGGCGCCAACAGGTGATCACTGACTGAGGACAACAACTCGCTCATAGGTTTACGCCTTAAATTCATGTTCTGAAGCAGGCCGCTGGGCGCCCTGCGAGAAAAACCGCCGATGACTCGTCACCGGCATTCGCGTCCTGATAGACGCTTGTTCATCACTGTCGCGTGCGGCCAACAATACCGCCTCGCCTTGATCCTGATGCGCCAGCACACGGCCCCAAGGGTCGACAATCGCCGCATGACCGAAGGTTTCACGCGGTCCCGGGTGAGTCCCGCCCTGCGCTGCCGCCAATACATAACACTGCGTCTCGATGGCACGGGCGCGAATCAGCACGTCCCAATGCGCCGCACCGGTCACTGCGGTGAAGGCCGACGGCGCGGTGATCAACTCGGCACCGGCGGCGCGCAGCTCACTGTACAGCTCCGGAAAGCGCAGGTCGTAACACACGGTCAGGCCAACTCGGCCAACCGGCGTGTCCGCCACCACCACGCCACTGCCATAAGCATAGTCATCCGATTCGCGATACCGCCCGCGATTGTCCGCCACATCGACATCGAACAGGTGCAATTTGTCATACCGCGCTACGGTTTCGCCCTGATCGTTGACCAGCAGCGAACAGGCGTGGGATTTGGCGTCCGGCTGCCCGAGCGGAGGCAACGGCAACGTGCCAGCCACTATCCATAACTTGAGGTCGCGGGCGGTCTGTTTCAACCATGGCAGGATCGGCCCTTCGCCAAGCGCTTCGGCGCGGCCGATGTCGACGATGTCGCGACGGCCCATGGCGGCGAAGTTTTCCGGCAGCACCGCCAGCTGCGCGCCGCCAGCCGCGGCCTGTTCGAGCAGGCGTCGAGCCTGCGCCAGATTGGCCAGCACATCACTCTGGCTGACCATTTGAATCACCGCTAAAGACATGGCCGCTTCCTGACAGGGAGTCCACTTATCACTGTAGGAGCTGCCGCAGGCTGCGATCTTTTGATTTTGCTTTTAAAAACCAGATCAAAAGATCGCAGCCTGCGGCAGCTCCTACACGGGGGAAAGCCTCATGCTACTCAAAAAGGCTTGTCGAAGGTGATTTTCGGCTCTTTCCACGGACCTTTGACCGTGTACTTGACGCTGGCGAAGCGCGCCACGCGGTCGCCGATCAACTTGTCGATCAGGAACAATGCCCCGCCGACCGCCGGTGCGCCGACGATCAACGCAGCAATTGGCAGATTGTTGGTCACCGGCAAGGTCACCAGCAATTTTGCATCGACCTGATCGCCGACCAGATCCAGCGTACCGTCCAGCTCAAGGTTGCTCGAAGGACCGGTCAGACGAATCGGCTCGCGGGTGACATACACGCCGTTATTAGCCACCAACAGGCCCTTGACCCGATCGTAGCTCAAGCCTTTGCCAAACAAGTCGGAGAAGTCCAGACGCAGGCGACGGCCGATGGAGTTGAAATTGAGCAGGCCAAACACCCGCAACGCCTGCGCGCCGCCCTCCACTTCAACGAACTGACCTTTATTGAGCGAGGCGTCCAGCGTGCCGGAGAAGCGCTTGGTCGCCAGCCATGCCGGCGAGCCCGGCCAGCGGCCATCGACGTCCATGTGGAACTCTTCACTGGTCACGCTCGGCGCAAAGCCCCAGCCCTTGAGCACATCGGCGAGGTTCTTGCCGCTGATCCGGCCCTTGAACCAACTGTTGGTCGAACCCGGCGCTCCTTCCCAGCCGCCATTGCCCTGCAACAGGATGCCCTTGAGGCCCATGTCCATATTGTTCAGGGCGATGCCTTTGGCCGTCGGGCGAACTTTCAGCGACCAGCCGCCAACCAGATCCTGGCCCAGAAACAACTGATTGATGGTGATATCCAGCGCGGGAATCTTGGTCGGGTCGACCGAAACCAGCGGATCAGGCGAATTCTCGTCGGCCTGCACCGTCGGATCCGGCGCCGGCAGACGTACGTATTGCAGATTGACCGCGATCGGCGCGCCTTTGGCGTCCGGCAGGCTGGCCGAGCCCTTGGCCTGCTGGCTGTCGAGCGCCAGATTCCACGCCCAAGGTCTGCGATTGACCTGCACTGCGGCCTGATCCAGCGTGGTGCCGAATGCTGTGAGCTTGCCCACCTTGAAGTCGGCACTGTTGAGTAATTGTTTGGCGCTGCCGCCCGGATCGTTGCCCGCGTATTTGCTGACCAGATCCTGCCACGGCGCGACGTCCAGCTCCGACAGCACACCGCGAATGCGCAAGCCCTTGGCCTCCGGCAGAACTGCGTCGCCCGTACCGAGGAACAACTCACCGCGGCCATCGGCGATATTGCTCGGCGGCGCGGCGAAGGTGAAGCTCGCCAGTTGGTCGTAGTTGACCCAGTAACGCCGCTCCGCACCTTGCAGGGTCATGCGAAACACCGTGTCACGCCCCTGCTCGGCCGACATGCCGAACGGTGCCGGCAGATCCACTGCCACGCCCTTCATGCTGGAACTGACGGTCAGCTGGCTGTCGGTGCCGTCGAGGTTGACCTGCAACTGATACGGAAGGGTCCCGGACACCGGCAACGGCTGAGTCACGCCCAACCAGTCAGTGAGTTTCTTGACCTCGACCTGCCCGGAAGCCGCGACCCGAGTCTTGAGCTTGTTCGGACTGCCATCAGCGAAAATCTGTGCGGTCACGGGCTTGTCGAAAGCCCTGGCGGCGATGTTCTGACCGCTCAGCCCCTTGGCGCTGTCGAAGCGGAAATCGCCCTTGAGCTGACTCAGTTCCAGCTTGGGCTCAGCCAGTTTCAGGCGCGCATTGGCGGTCTTGAAGTCGACGAGGATCTTCGGCAGATTGCCCTTTTCCAGCGGAATGTCGAGTTTGACCTTGCCCTGCAGATCGCCCTCGCCTTCCCAGCCGGCAAAGGTTTCGCCAGTGCCGATCGGCGCGGTCTGCAGAATCTTCAAGCCATCGCCCAGCCCGCCGGCAAATCCGCCGTCGAGCAACAAATGCGTGGGCTGCCCGGCCGGCGCATGGGGAATGTTGACGAAAACGTCGCTGACCTGGGTGTCGAGCAACTGGCCCTTGTCGGCCACGATGCGCACGCCGCTGTCCTCGATGAACACGTCGCCGCTGACCTTACTCACGTGTGGCCAGCCCGGCTGGAACGCCAGCTCGGCGTCATGCACCTTGAAGAACAGGCTGATGCTGCGATCCACGTCCTTGGCGTTTTTGCTCAGCGAACCCTGGTACTGGAAGAAGCCCTGATCCACGGCGCCCTTGAGGATCGCCGTACGCAGCCACTCGTCGAGGGCCGGGCTCAGGACTTCGGGCAGGTATTTGGCGGTGTAGCGACCGTCGCCA
This sequence comes from Pseudomonas sp. B21-051, assembly GCF_024748795.1. Lineage (NCBI taxonomy): Bacteria > Pseudomonadati > Pseudomonadota > Gammaproteobacteria > Pseudomonadales > Pseudomonadaceae > Pseudomonas > Pseudomonas sp. B21-051. Next base: position 996,355 of record NZ_CP087166.1, on the reverse strand, counting down.
TCGACCAGCCCGACACGCAGGTCCATGTAGTCTTCCTGGCTATGGTCGAAGTGCAGGCGGATCAGGAAGTCGCCGGCAATCTTGCCCTCTTCGCCCAGCACTTTCAGGTACGGCGCGATCAGGGTGAAACCTTCCTTGTCGAGCTTCCAGGTCAGGCGGGCGTTGGCCTGAATGTATTGCCATGGCTTGGCGAAGATCGGGTCGAGGTGCAGGACGAAATCCTTGCTGTCCAGGCGCAGCTCGCCACCGTCGAGGTTGCCGCTGAGGCTGCCACTGACGTTTCGCGCCGCCGGGGCACCGTGATAGGCATCGAAACCGACATTATCGAGGTTGGCAGCGAAGCCGAATTTCGAACCGTCGGTGGCGTTGGGCCGAAAATCCAGCAGCACGTTGCGCAGTCCACCCGTCACCTTCAGGTGGTCGATCACCGTGGCGACGTTTTCGGGCAATGGCCCAAGCGCATTGAGCAGCGGCGTAATCGGTGTCAGGTCGAGGCGATCGGCCTGCAAATGCCACAGCTCATCGGCTTTATCGGTGGCCACCGTCTGCTTGAGCTGCACATGGGATTCCCAGCGGGTCTCGCCGAAGTTCATCGCCAGCGAATCGAGGGTAACGATTGCGCCCTCGTCATCCCGCTGGTAATAGCCGTTGAGCGCCAGATTGCTGAACTTGATCGGCTTGCGCTCGGCATAAGCGCCGCTCACCTGTGGTGCGTTCAAACGGATGGCGGCGCTTTGCAGAGCGCCGTCGTTCCAGTTCACCCACAGTTCGCCGCCCGCCTTGATCTCGGAAAAATTCCATTGTTGGGTCAATCGCTCCGGCAGCCACTTCGACCAGTCGCTTTGCGGCAGGCTGACATAACCTTCCACCGAACTGTCCGGCAATTGAGAGGGGCGAATCCGCGTACGCAGGTTCATCGCCACCGGTTGCCCGTCGGGCAAGGTCAGACGAGCATCGAGACGCTGACGGCTGCTGCCGGTTTTCAAATTGAGGCCGACATAAGTAAAGGTCATCGGCGCCTGATCCAGCGGCTGCACGGTCACCTGACTGTCGAGCACCGACAGTTGCTGAACCATCTGCGAGCGCTTGAACAATTGCTCGGGATCAAGCGGCTGGTCGTTCTGCACCGGCAGGCCTTCCAGCGCCCAGGTGCCGTCCTGCGCTTCCTTGATGCTGATCTTCAGGCCGTTCAGTTCCAGGTGGGCGATGCGGACTTCGCGCGCCAGCAGACTGGCCCAGAGGTCAGGCACCACGCGCACCCGATCCAGACGCAAGGCATTGGCGCCGTCGCCGACCATCACATCATGGGCCAGCAGAATCGGGGCGAAGCCGCTCCAGTTGCCTTCCAGCTCGCCGATCTGCAACGGCATGCCGAGTGCGGCAGTGGCCTTGTCTTCGATATCAGTGCGGTATTCCGCCACCAGTGGCGTCAGTTCCCGACCGAGGCTGACGTACAACGCCATCAACACCAGAACCAACGCGCACAGGCCCAGCCCCCAGCGGGTCAGTGCGGCCAAAATGCGTGTCAGACGCTCCATGTCAGTTGGCTCCCATGGCAAAAAAACTACTAAAAGCTGAGGCCAGCCGTTGTGGATTAAATGTGCTGCAGGGGTTCAGAGCAGCACCACGTCATATTGTTCCTGGGAATACATGGTCTCGACCTGAAAGCGTATGGTGCGGCCAATAAACCCTTCAAGCTCGGCGACGTTACCGGATTCTTCATCGAGCAAACGGTCCACCACTTTCTGGTTCGCCAGCACCCGGTAACCTTCGGCCTGATAGGCCCGGGCTTCACGCAGAATCTCGCGGAAAATCTCGTAACAGATGGTTTCCGGGGTCTTCAACTTGCCCCGGCCCTGACAACTGCTGCACGGCTCGCACAGCACTTGCTCAAGGCTTTCACGGGTGCGTTTGCGGGTCATCTGCACCAGGCCCAACTCGGTGATGCCAATGATGTTGGTCTTGGCGTGATCACGTTCGAGCTGTTTTTCCAGGGTGCGCAGCACCTGGCGTTGATGCTCTTCATCTTCCATGTCGATGAAGTCGATGATGATGATCCCGCCCAGATTGCGCAGGCGCATCTGCCGGGCAATTGCGGTGGCGGCTTCGAGGTTGGTCTTGAAGATGGTTTCTTCGAGATTGCGATGGCCTACAAACGCGCCGGTGTTGACGTCGATGGTGGTCATGGCTTCGGCCGGATCGACCACCAGATAACCGCCGGACTTGAGAGGCACTTTGCGCTCGAGGGCTTTCTGGATTTCATCTTCGACGCCATACAGGTCGAAAATCGGTCGCTCGCCCGGATAGTGTTCCAGACGATCGGCGATTTCCGGCATCAGTTCGGCGACGAACTGCGTGGTTTTCTGGAAAGTTTCCCGGGAATCGATGCGGATTTTCTCGATCTTTGGACTGACCAGATCGCGCAAGGTGCGCAGGGCCAGACCGAGGTCTTCGTAGATCACACTCGGCGCGCCGATGGTCTGGATCTGCGCATTGATCTGATCCCACAGGCGGCGCAGGTAGCGGATGTCCATGAGGATCTCATCGGCCCCGGCACCTTCGGCGGCGGTACGCAGGATGAAGCCACCGGCCTCTTTGATCCCTTCTTTGGCCACACAATCGCTGACCACCTGCTTGAGGCGCTCGCGCTCGGCTTCGTCTTCGATTTTCAGGGAAATGCCGACGTGAGCGGTGCGCGGCATGTACACCAGATAACGCGACGGAATCGACAACTGTGTGGTCAGGCGCGCGCCCTTGGAACCGATCGGATCCTTGGTGACCTGCACCACAAGGCTCTGACCTTCGTGCACCAGCGCGCTGATGCTTTCCACCGCCGGGCCTTCGCGAAGGGAGATTTCCGAGGCGTGGATGAATGCCGCACGATCCAGACCGATGTCGACGAATGCCGCCTGCATGCCCGGCAGCACCCGGACAATCTTGCCCTTATAGATGTTGCCGACGATCCCGCGTTTTTGCGTGCGCTCGACATGGACTTCTTGCAGCACACCGTTTTCGACCACCGCCACGCGCGATTCCATCGGCGTGATGTTGATCAGAATCTCTTCACTCATGGCAGGGTCTCGTTCAGGCATGTTCACGATAATGGCCGCATCTTGATTCGTACGACGCTCATTGCGCGTTCAGGTTTTGCCAACAGGGTATGCCGAAATGGCCCAACAGTTCTGCGGTTTCGCAAACCGGCAGCCCGACCACCGCCGAATAGCTGCCATTGAGCCCGGCGACAAACACCGCGCCGAGGCCCTGAATGCCATAACCGCCGGCCTTGTCCCGGGGTTCGCCACTGGCCCAGTAGGCCGCAGCCTCTTCGCGGCTGATCGGGCGGAACCGCACCAGACTGCGCACCACGCGCGACTCGCAGCGCTGGCCTTCGAGCACGGCGATGGCGGTCAGCACTTCATGTTCCTTGCCGGACAACATCATCAGCATGGCGCATGCATCGGCTTCGTCCACCGGTTTGCCAAGAATTTTGCCATCGAGCACCACCGCGGTGTCCGCGCCCAGAACGCAAAACGCCGCGTCGGCCATCCGCGTGCGTCGACCGGCCTCGGCCTTGCCACGCGCCAGGCGTTCGACATAGGCCGAGGGCGATTCTTCAGGGAGCGGGGTTTCATCGATGTCCGCACTGATGGCGGAGAACGGCACACCGATCTGCGTGAGCAACTCACGCCGACGCGGCGAACCAGAGGCGAGGTAAAGCGGCTTCATCAAGACATCTCCCTTGTCGAGGTGCGGGCACATGCCTGACCGAATCAGTTGATTTTGTAGCGCCGGCGCAATCCACGCAAAGCGAAGCTGACCCAAGGCCAGAGCAAGGCACTGACCAATGCCGGCAGTACCAGCGCCAGGGTTGGCTGACGGTTGCCGGTCAAGGCGCTGAGCCACAATTGAACCAGTTGAGCGAGGCCGAAGATCACCAGGATCACCAGGCATTGCTGCCACATCGGGAACATCCGCAGACGCTGCTGCAACGACAGCACGAGGAAGGTGATCAGCGTCAGGATCAAGGCGTTCTGACCAAGCAGATCGCCCTGCAGCACGTCTTCGGCCAGCCCCAGGCAGAACGCGGTGACCATTCCGACCGTATGCGGCATGTACAACGCCCAGAAAGTCAGCAGCAAGGCCAGCCAGAGGGGACGCAGGATTTCCATGAACATCGGCAGCGGTGAAACGCTGAGCAGGATGCCGACGACAAACGTCAGCCAGACAATCCAGCCGTTACGCGAAGCGGTAGCCCCGACCATTATTCTTGTCTCCCGGTGGAGGCCGGCGCAGTGGCGGGCGGTTTCGCCGCCGGTCGCGCAGCCGGCTGGGATGCGGGCGGTTTGGCCGCCGCCGCAGGCTTGGTCGCAGCGGGTTTGCTCGCAGCAGGTTTGGCCGGCGTGGTGCTGGCCGCAGCGGCCGGTGCTGCCGGGGCGGCTGGCGCTGCAGCGCCAGCCGGTGTGTTGACGACTTTCGGCACCGTGGCCGGAAGCATCGGGCCACCGCCCTGCGCATCGAGATTTTCCTGGGCCTGCGCCGCATCGTTGGCGCGCTCTTCGGCGGTGCGGTTGTCACTGAACACCAGCAGCAGATAACGGCTGCGGTTCAACGCGGCGGTCGGCACCGCGCGGACAATCGCGAACGGCTGACCGGAATCGTGAATGACTTCCTTGACCGTCGCCACCGGATAACCGGCCGGGAAGCGCTGACCGAGGCCGGAGCTGACCAGCAGATCGCCTTCCTTGATGTCAGCGGTATCGGCAACATGCCGCAGTTCCAGACGTTCCGGGTTGCCGGTGCCGCTGGCAATCGCCCGCAGACCGTTACGGTTCACCTGCACAGGAATGCTGTGAGTGGTATCGGTCAGCAGCAGCACACGGGAGGTGTACGGCATCAACTCGACCACCTGGCCCATCAGACCGCGTGCATCGAGCACCGGCTGACCGAGCACCACGCCATCGCGCTCACCTTTATTGATGATGATGCGATGGGTGAAGGGATTGGGGTCCATGCCGATCAACTCGGCCACTTCGACCTTTTCGTTGACCAGTGCGGAGGAATTGAGCAACTCGCGCAGCCGCACGTTCTGCTCGGTAAGGGCGGCAAGCTTCTGCATGCGCCCCTGCAACAGCAGGTTCTCGGTCTTGAGTTTTTCGTTTTCGGCGACCAGCTCGGTGCGGCTGCCGAACTGACTGGCGATCCCTTCCCACAGCCGTCCGGGCAGGTCGGTGATCCAGTAGGCGTCCATCAACACCAGCGACGCTTGTTTGCGCGCGGGTTTGAGCAGGTCGAAGCGGGCATCGACCACCATCAGCGCGACCGACAGCACGGCCAGCACCAACAGGCGCACACCCAACGAAGGGCCTTTGGCGAAAAGCGGTTTAATAAGCCGCTCCTCCCAGGCAAATGTTCTGTTTATTCATACGGCATCAAACCGGCCTGGATGAAGACTGACAGAAGATAAACGCCAACAGGCAGCACTGCAAAGTGCTGCCTGTGCGCTCACCCACGTATTGCAAACCGGCGCTTATTCGCTGGAGAGCAGGTCCATGGTGTGCTTGTCCATCATTTCCAATGCACGGCCACCGCCGCGAGCAACGCAGGTCAGCGGATCTTCGGCAACGATCACCGGCAGACCGGTTTCCTGGGCCAGCAACTTGTCGAGGTCACGCAGCAGCGCGCCACCACCGGTCAGCACCAGGCCACGCTCGGCGATATCGGAAGCCAGTTCCGGCGGCGATTGCTCCAGCGCGCTTTTCACCGCCTGAACGATAGTAGCCAGGGACTCTTGCAGAGCTTCCAGCACTTCATTGGAGTTCAGGGTGAATGCGCGTGGAACGCCTTCGGCCAGGTTGCGACCGCGAACATCGACTTCGCGCACTTCGCCGCCCGGGTAGGCCGTACCGATTTCCTGCTTGATGCGCTCGGCAGTCGATTCACCGATCAGGCTGCCGTAGTTGCGGCGCACGTAGGTGATGATTGCTTCGTCGAAGCGGTCGCCACCCACGCGGACGGATTCGGCATAGACCACACCGTTCAGGGAGATCAGCGCGATTTCAGTGGTACCACCACCGATATCGACGACCATCGAACCGCGTGCCTCTTCAACCGGCAGGCCGGCACCGATCGCAGCAGCCATCGGCTCTTCGATCAGGAACACTTCACGGGCACCGGCGCCAAGGGCCGATTCACGGATGGCACGACGCTCAACCTGGGTGGATTTGCATGGAACGCAGATCAGCACACGAGGGCTGGGCTGCAGAAAGCTGTTTTCGTGAACCTTGTTGATAAAGTATTGCAGCATCTTTTCGCAGACGCTGAAGTCGGCGATCACGCCGTCCTTCATCGGACGAATGGCAGCAATGTTGCCCGGCGTACGGCCGAGCATGCGCTTGGCTTCGGTGCCGACAGCAACGACACTTTTCTGGTTACCGTGTGTCCGAATGGCCACAACCGATGGCTCATTCAGGACGATACCGCGCTCGCGCACGTAAATAAGGGTGTTGGCAGTGCCCAGGTCAATGGAAAGATCGCTGGAAAACATGCCACGCAGTTTCTTGAACATGGGAAAGGGACCCTAGGCAACGCGTGGGTAAAAAAGTGCGGCAAACTCTAACAACGACAGGGATTTTGGGCAAGGCGCCAATATGTTAAATTGGCCGCTTTTCTGTGCACCAAGCCCCACAATCGCGGCCTTATGACCGTAGAAGTGCGGTAGTGTTCCGACAATCTAACACACGGACGCCGTCCGTTCTGTTTTCCACTGGAGAATCCCGATGGCGCTAGAACGCTCCGACGTGGAAAAAATCGCACATCTGGCCTGCCTTGGCCTCAATGATGCCGATCTTCCGCACATTACTTCCGCCCTCAACAGCATTCTCGGGCTGGTCGACGAAATGCAGGCCGTCGATACCGACGGTATCGAGCCTTTGGCCCACCCGCTGGAAGCCAGTCAGCGCCTGCGCGCCGACGTCGTGACCGAGACCAATCACCGCGAGGCCTATCAGTCCATCGCACCAGCGGTCGAAAACGGCCTGTATCTGGTTCCGAAAGTCATCGACTAAAGGGAAAGAGCCTGCAATGCATCAAATGACTCTGGCCGAGATCGCCCGCGGTCTCGCCGATAAAAAATTTTCCTCCGAAGAGCTGACCAAAGTCCTGCTGGCGCGTATTACCCAGCTCGATCCGCAGCTCAACAGTTTCATCAGCCTCACCGAAGAGCTGGCACTCGAGCAGGCGAAAGCCGCCGACGCGCGCCGGGCCAACGGTGAGAGCGGCGCCCTGCTCGGTGCGCCGATTGCCCACAAGGACCTGTTCTGCACCCAGGGCATCCGCACCAGCTGCGGCTCGAAGATGCTCGACAACTTCAAAGCGCCGTACGACGCCACCGTGGTTGCGAAACTGGCCGCTGCCGGCGCCGTGACCCTGGGCAAGACCAACATGGACGAATTCGCCATGGGTTCGGCCAACGAGTCGAGCTGGTACGGTGCGGTGAAAAACCCGTGGAACCTGGAACACGTGCCAGGCGGTTCGTCCGGTGGTTCGGCCGCCGCGGTTGCCGCTCGTCTGTTGCCGGCGGCCACGGCCACCGACACCGGCGGTTCGATCCGTCAGCCCGCTGCATTCACCAACCTGACTGGCCTGAAACCGACCTACGGTCGTGTTTCGCGCTGGGGCATGATCGCTTACGCCTCCAGCCTCGACCAGGGCGGCCCGTTGGCGCGTACGGCCGAAGACTGCGCGATTTTGTTGCAAGGTATGGCCGGGTTCGACCAGAACGACTCCACCAGCATCGATGAGCCGGTTCCGGATTACTCCGCCAGCCTCAACACCTCGCTGCAGGGCCTGCGCATCGGCGTGCCGAAGGAATACTTCAGCGCCGGTCTCGACCCGCGCATCGCCGAACTGATCCAGAACAGCATCAAAGAGCTGCAGAAGCTCGGTGCGGTGATCAAGGAAATCAGCCTGCCGAACATGCAGCACGCGATTCCTGCGTACTACGTGATCGCCCCGGCCGAAGCTTCCTCGAACCTGTCGCGTTTCGACGGCGTGCGCTTCGGCCATCGCTGCGAGAACCCGGAAAACCTGATCGACCTGTACAAGCGCTCGCGTGGCGAAGGCTTCGGGCCTGAAGTGCAGCGCCGGATCATGGTCGGCGCCTACGCGCTGTCCGCCGGTTACTACGACGCCTACTACCTGAAAGCGCAGAAGATCCGTCGTCTGGTGAAGAACGACTTCATGGCGGCCTTTAATGAAGTCGACATCATCCTCGGCCCAACCACGCCGAACCCGGCCTGGAAACTCGGCGCGAAGAACAGCGATCCGGTCGCTGCCTATCTGGAAGACGTCTACACCATCACCGCCAACCTCGCGGGCCTGCCGGGCCTGTCGATGCCGGCCGGTTTTGTCGACGGTCTGCCGGTGGGCGTGCAGTTGCTCGCGCCGTATTTCCAGGAAGGTCGCCTGTTGAACGTTGCCCATCAGTATCAGTTGAACACTGACTGGCACACCCGCACCCCAACCGGCTTCTGAGGAGACACACATGCAATGGGAAGTCGTGATCGGGCTGGAGATTCACACTCAGCTCACTACCCGGTCGAAAATCTTTTCCGGTAGTTCCACCCAGTTCGGCTCCGAGCCGAACACCCAGGCCAGCCTGATCGACCTGGGCATGCCCGGCGTGTTGCCGGTACTGAACCAGGAAGCGGTGCGCATGGCAGTGATGTTCGGTCTGGCGATTGACGCCGAGATCGGTCAGCACAACGTGTTCGCCCGTAAAAACTACTTCTACCCGGATCTGCCAAAGGGCTACCAGATCAGCCAGATGGAGTTGCCGATCGTCGGCAAGGGCCACCTGGACATCGCATTGGAAGACGGCACCGTCAAGCGTGTCGGCATCACCCGCGCGCACCTGGAAGAAGACGCCGGCAAGAGCCTGCACGAAGAATTCAACGGTGCCACCGGCATCGACCTGAACCGTGCCGGCACGCCGCTGCTGGAAATCGTTTCCGAGCCGGACATGCGCAGCGCCAAGGAAGCCGTGGCTTACGTCAAGGCGATCCACGCGCTGGTGCGTTACCTGGGCATCTGTGACGGCAACATGGCCGAAGGCTCGCTGCGTTGCGACTGCAACGTCTCGGTACGGCCGAAAGGCCAGGTCGAGTTCGGCACCCGCTGCGAGATCAAGAACGTCAACTCGTTCCGTTTCATCGAGAAGGCAATCAACTCGGAGATCCAGCGGCAGATCGAGCTGATCGAAGACGGCGGCAAAGTGATCCAGCAGACCCGTCTGTACGATCCGAACAAGGACGAGACCCGTCCGATGCGTTCCAAAGAGGAAGCCAACGACTATCGTTACTTCCCTGATCCGGACCTGCTGCCGGTGGTCATCGAAGAGTCGTTCCTCGGCGAGGTGCGCGCCACCCTGCCGGAACTGCCACCGCAAAAACGCGAGCGCTTCCAGAGCCAGTTCGGTCTGTCGGCCTACGACGCCAACGTGCTGGCCACCAGCCGTGAGCAAGCGGACTACTTCGAGAAAGTCGCGGCCATCGGCGGCGACGCCAAGCTGGCGGCGAACTGGGTGATGGTCGAGTTGGGCAGCCTGCTCAACAAGCAAGGCCTGGACATCGACGAATCGCCGGTTTCCGCTGAACTGCTGGGCGGCATGCTGCAGCGCATCAAGGACAACACCATCTCCGGCAAGATCGCCAAAGTGGTGTTCGAAGCGATGGCCAACGGCGAAGGCACGGCGGACGAGATCATCGACAAGCGCGGTCTGAAGCAAGTGACCGACAGCGGCGCGATCTCCGCGGTGCTGGACGAAATGCTCGCGGCCAACGCCGAGCAGGTCGAACAATACCGTGCGGCAGACGAAGCCAAACGCGGCAAGATGTTCGGCTTCTTTGTGGGTCAGGCCATGAAGGCTTCGAAAGGCAAAGCCAACCCGCAGCAAGTGAACGAACTGCTGAAAAGCAAGCTCGAAGGCTGACCACAATGGAGCCAGCATTTTTTACTGGCTCTGATCCCCTGTGGCGAGGGAGCTTGCTCCCGCTGGTCTGCGCAGCAGACCCAAGTCGGCAATCGCACTCTTTCAGAAAGAATGCGGTTGCTGGTTTTGCGACCGCTTCGCGGCCGAGCGGGAGCAAGCTCCCTCGCCACAATTATTCTGGGAGCTTTCGAATGAAACGTCTGCTCGGCGCCTGCGCCCTGCTCTCCTTGCTCGCCGGTTGCGCCAGCAACGACATCATCGACCCGCACGGTTACGACCAGACCGGCGTCGCCTCCTATTACGGTGCCAGGCACCACGGTAAACGCACCGCCAGTGGCGAGCCGTTCAACCAGCATTCCCTGACCGCCGCCCACCGCCAATTGCCATTCGGCACACGGGTGAAGGTCACCAACCTGAAAAACGACAAATCCTGCGTTGTGCGCATCAATGATCGCGGCCCGCGCACCCGTGGCCGCTTGATTGATGTCTCGCGTGAAGCCGCCGAACGCCTCGGCATGCTCGGCAGCGGCACGGCGCGGGTGCGCATACAGGCCCTCGACGACTGATGGAGCGCTGACCATTTTTGCTCTGGCCGATTTACCGCTGATCAACGTGATCGAACTGCTCAGCGGTCTGATTCTGCTGATCCTCGGCGCCGAACTGATGGTGCGCGCCGCCGTGCGTCTCGCCGCGCGCCTGCATATCCGACCGCTGATCATCGGCCTGACCATCGTCGCCCTCGGCAGCAGCGCCCCACAGATGGCGGTCAGCTTGCAAGCGACCCTGGCGCACAACCCCGACATCGCCGTCGGCAGTGTGATCGGCAGCAGTATCTTCAACATCCTCGTGACCCTTGGTCTGTCGGCGCTGATCATTCCGCTACGAGTCTCGCGGCAACTGGTGCGCCTGGATATTCCACTGATGATCGGCGCCAGCCTGCTGGTGTTCGTCCTCGCCTGGAACGAACAGATCGGCCGCTTCGACGGTGTCCTGTTACTCGCGGCACTGGCGTTGTATCTGGGCCTGCTGCTGCGCCAGTCGCGACACTCGGCGCGCCCGCATTCGGAATTGCCGCAAGCCCCGCAGGCACCGTGGTTCAGCAGTCTGCTGATGATCGTTGTCGGCCTGGCGCTGTTGGTGTTCGCCGGACATTTACTGCTCGGTGCTGCGGTGGCGGTGGCGACCGATCTGGGCTTCTCCGAACGGGTGATCGGCCTGACGGTGGTTGCGGTCGGCACCTCGCTGCCGGAACTCGCCACCTCGCTGATCGCCGCATTGCGCGGACAGCGCGACATTGCCGTGGGCAACGTGATTGGCGCCAACCTGTTCAACCTGCTCGGGGTACTCGGGGTCACTGCATTGATCGCACCGACGCCGTTGTCGGTCTCGCCCAATGCGCTGGATTTCGACTTGCCGGTGATGCTCGGCGTCGCCGCGCTGTGCCTGCCGGTGTTCTATTCCGGCTATCGTGTGACCCGCGCCGAGGGTCTGCTGTTGCTCGGTTTGTACGCGGCTTACGGACTGCACGTGGTGTCGTTCACCACCGGCATGCCGCTGGCCGGCAAACTGGAAAAACTGATGCTGTTCTACGTGCTGCCGACGCTGCTGGCGTTTCTGTTGTTCACGTCAGTACGCGCCTGGCGCCGCCAACACCACAAGAGGGATGTGCCATGACCGATTCGCAGAAAACCGGGGTTGAAATCCGCCGTCAGGTAATGGGCGATGCGTTCGTTGATCGCGCGCTGGGCAACGCCACCGAATTCACTCAGCCGTTGCAGGATTTCGTCAATGAACACGCCTGGGGCGGCGTGTGGAATCGCGAAGGTCTGCCACTGAAAACCCGCAGCCTGATCACCCTTGCCGCGCTGACCGCGTTGAAGTGCCCACAGGAGTTGAAAGGCCACGTGCGTGGTGCGCTGAACAATGGCTGCACGGTCGAGGAGATTCGTGAGGCGCTGCTGCATTGCGCGGTGTACGCCGGCGTGCCCGCAGCGATTGATGCGTTTCGCGCGGCGCAGGAAGTGATCGACAGTTACCAGAAACCCGAGTGATCGAACTGACGCCTTCGCGAGCAGGCTCGCTCCCACATTAGGAATGCATTTCCCTGTGGGAGCGAGCCTGCTCGCGAAGAGGCCCTGTCAGCCAGCGAAAATGTCAGTCAGATCCACCCACCCCACTGCAACAGAAAGATCCCGATATTGGTGGTCACCGCCGCCATCAGCGTGGTCAGCACAATGATCGCCGCTGCCAGCTCATGATTGCCCTGCGCCGCCCGGGCCATGACGAAACTGGCCGCCGCCGTCGGGCTGCCGAAGTACAGAAACAGAATCCCCAGCTCCGCGCCACGAAAGCCCCACAGCCACGCCCCCAGCGTTGCCAGCACCGGCAGGCCGATCATCTTCACCAGACTCGAACTCAGCGCCATGCTGCCGCTCTTGCGCAGCGCCGCCAGTGACAGCGTGCCGCCGATGCAGATCAGCGCCAGCGGCAAGGTGGTTTGCGCCAGATACTGGCCGGAGGTTTCCAGCCAGCCCGGCAGGCTGATCTGGAAATACGCGAACGGCGCGGCGGCAATCACGCTGATGATCAGCGGGTTGCTGAACACGCTTTTGCAGATGCTCCACGGATCGGACTTGATCACCGGGCTGTACACCGCGAGCACGATGGTCGACAGGGTGTTGTAAAACAGGATCACCAGCGCCGCGAGAATCGCCCCGAGGGAAATCCCGTAGTCGCCGTACATGCTCGCCGCCAGCGCCAGACCGATCACCCCATTGTTGCCGCGAAACGCACCCTGGGTGTAGATGCCGCGATCTTCACGCGGGCACTTGATGATCGCCCAGCCCCAGGCCAGAGCAAAACTCACCAGCGTCGCAACCGCAAAATAGATCAGCAGCGCCGGTTGCAGCGCGGCATGCAGATCCGCATGCAGGATCCCGAGAAACAACAGCGCCGGCATGCTGACGTTGAACACCAGCGCCGAGGCGGTGTGGATGAAGTTGTCGTTGATCCAGTCGATGCGCTTGAGCAACACCCCGAGGAACAGCATGGCAAACACCGGCGCGGTAATGTTCAGGGTTTCGAGGAAGATTGCCAGCATGCCGGGGGGAGCCTTTGGGTGAGCGTCGTCAGGGGCTAATGATAAGCCAGCGAGTCCTCCGGCGTCTGTCAGATTGCCTTCGCGAGCAGGCTCGCTCCCACAGGGGAATGCATTTCAAATGTGGGAGCGAGCCTGCTCGCGAAGAACGATGACGCGGTATCAGGTAATCGGCGCCGGATTGAACAGGGTGATGTCGTTATGCAGCTTGTGCTTCTCCGCCCAGGTCTGCTGCTTGCCACTGGCAACATCCAAGTAGTAGTGGAACAACTCCCAGCCCAATTCCTCGATGGTCGCGCGCCCAGTGGCAATCCGACCGGCATCGATGTCGATCAGGTCCGGCCAGCGCTGCGCCAATTCCGTACGCGTCGAGACCTTGACCACTGGCGCCATCGCCAAGCCATACGGCGTACCCCGCCCGGTGGTGAACACATGCAGGTTCATCCCCGCTGCCAACTGCAAGGTGCCGCAGACAAAATCACTGGCCGGCGTCGCGCAGAAAATCAAACCCTTCTGCTTGAAACGCTCGCCCGGGCCGAGCACGCCATTGATCGCGCTGCTACCGGATTTGACGATCGAACCCAGCGACTTCTCGACAATGTTCGACAACCCACCCTTCTTGTTGCCCGGTGTGGTGTTGGCACTGCGATCCGCTTCGCCCTTGGCCAGATAGCGGTCGTACCAGTCCATCTCACGCACCAGTTCCTGCGCCACGGTCTTGGTTTCGGCACGCGAAGTCAGCAGATAGATCGCATCGCGCACTTCGGTGACTTCGGAAAACATCACCGTCGCCCCGGCGCGCAGTAGCAGGTCCGAGGCGTAACCCAGCGCCGGGTTGGCGGTGATGCCGGAGAACGCATCGCTGCCGCCGCACTGCATGCCGAGGATCAGCTCGGAGGCCGGCACGGTTTCGCGGCGGCGCTGGTCGAGCTTCTTCAAACGGACTTCGGCCAGCGCCATGATCTGCTCGATCATCTCGGTAAAACCGTGGCTGGAATCCTGAAGGCGATACAGCCACGGCTCGCTGAGATCGACCGAGGCATCGTCCTCGTGCATCACCTGCCCGGCCTGCAATTTCTCGCAGCCGAGGCTGATCACCAACGCTTCGCCACCGAGGTTCGGGTTGCGCGCCAGGTTGCGCACGGTGCGGATCGGTATATAGGCGTCGGTGGCGGTGATCGCCACGCCGCAGCCGTAACTGTGGGTCAGCGCCACCACGTCATCGACATGCGGATACTTCGGCAGCAACTCGTCCTTGATGCGTTTCACCGCGTGATCGAGCACACCGGTCACGCACTGCACCGTGGTGGTGATCCCGAGGATATTGCGCGTACCGACGGTGCCGTCGGCGTTGCGATAACCCTCGAACGTGAAGCCTTCCAGCGGGGCCTGCGCGGCCGGTACTTCGGTGGACAGCGGCAAGCTGTCCAGCGGCGGCGCGGTCGGCATGCGCAGTTGATCTTCCTTGACCCAGCTGCCACGCGGGATCGGCTGCAACGCGTAACCGATGGTCTGGCCGTAGCGAATCACCTGGCCGCCCTCGGGAATATCCTCGAGGGTGACCTTGTGGCTCTGCGGCACAAAATCCACGGTCACCAGACCGTCCGGGAACTCGGTGCCGGCCGGTACGCCCTGGTCGTTGACCACAATCACTACGTTGTCCCGCTCGTGCAGGCGGATGTAGCGCGGCGAGTCGGAATGTTCAATCAACTGCATGACGCCGCTCCTCAGGAATGCGCTTGAGACAATTTGCCGGTGATTTCAGAACCACCGTTGGTTGGCGGCTCTTTGAGCACCACACGTTTGATCGGGCCGACGATCACCAGGTAGCTGAACACCGCAACCAGTGCGTTGGCACCGACGAATACCAGCGCCCACTTGAACGAACCGGTGGAGCTGATGATGTAGCCAATCACGATCGGCGTGGTAATCGAGGCGATGTTACCGAAGGTGTTGAACAGGCCACCGCTCAGACCGGCGATCTGTTTCGGCGAGGTATCGGACACCACCGCCCAACCCAGCGCGCCCACGCCTTTGCCAAAGAATGCCAGGGCCATGAAGCCGACCACCATCCATTCAACATCGACATAGTTGCAAGCGACGATGCTGCTCGACACCAGCAGACCGGCGATGATCGGTGCCTTGCGGGCGAAGGTCAGTGAATGCCCTTTGCGCAGCAAGTAATCGGAAATCACCCCGCCAAGCACTCCACCGATGAAACCGCAGATTGCCGGCAGCGAGGCAATGAAACCGGCTTTGAGAATAGTCATGCCGCGCTCCTGCACCAGGTACACCGGGAACCAGGTCAGGAAGAAATAGGTGATGCCGTTGATGCAGTACTGACCCAGATATACACCGAGCATCATGCGATTGGTCAGCAACTGACGGATGTAATCCCACTTCGGCCCGTCGGCTTTTTTGCCTTGCTTGACGTCCATGTCGACCATGCCGCCGTTGTCGGCGATGAACTGCACTTCGGCTTCGTTGGCCATCGGGTGTTGACGCGGGCTGTGGATAACCTTGAGCCAGATGCCCGAGAAGACGATGCCGAACATACCCATGACGATGAACACGTGTTCCCAGCCGAAGGTGTAGACGATCCAGCCCATCAGCGGCGCGAACAGCACGGTGGCGAAGTATTGCGCCGAGTTGAAGATCGCCGAGGCAGTACCGCGCTCCGCAGTCGGGAACCAGGCCGCGACAATCCGTGCGTTGCCGGGAAACGATGGCGCCTCGGCCAGCCCCACCAGAAAGCGCAGCATGAACAGCGCAACGATCGCCGTGGACATGCCGAACTCACCGACGAAGCCTTGCAGTACGGTGAACAGCGACCAGGTGAAAATGCTCAGGGCATAGACTTTTTTCGAGCCGAAGCGATCGAGCAGCCAGCCACCGGGAATCTGCCCGGCGACGTAGGCCCACCCGAAAGCGGAGAAGATATAACCGAGGGTGACCGCGTCGATGCCGAGGTCTTTTTGCAGGCTTGAACCGGCGATCGCGATGGTCGCGCGGTCGGCGTAGTTGATCGTGGTCACCAGAAACAGCATGAGCAGGATCAAATAGCGGACGTGAGTCGGCTTGGACGATTGCATGTAGATGTACTCCCACTGATTATTTTTATGCGCGGGTGAATCTGTTGTGCTGCATGTATTCCCTGTAGGAGCTGCCGAAGGCTGCGATCTTTTGATCTTGATCTTCAAAACAAAATCAAAAGATCGCAGCCTTCGGCAGCTCCTACAGGGGGGCGGTGTCGGGGTCGACACCGCGTGCTCCTTCAGGAGCCGATGTAGGCGGTTTTCACCACGGTGTAGAACTCTTGCGCATAGCGCCCTTGCTCACGTGAGCCATAGGATGAACCCTTACGGCCACCGAACGGAACGTGGTAATCGACACCAGCGGTCGGCAGGTTGACCATCACCATCCCCGCTTGCGAATGGCGCTTGAAGTGGTTGGCGTACTTCAGCGATGTGGTGGCAATACCGGCGGACAGACCGAACTCGGTGTCGTTGGCCATCGCCAGCGCCGCCTCGTAATCGGCCACGCGAACGACGTTGGCCACCGGGCCGAAGATCTCTTCACGGCTGATGCGCATCGACGCTTCGCTGTCGGCAAACAGCGTCGGCGCGAGGAAGTAGCCTTCGGTGTCGCAGGTCACCAGACCACCGCCGCTGACCAGACGCGCACCCTCGGACTGGCCGATGTCGATGTACTTCATGTCCTGCTCAAGCTGCGCCTGGGAAACCACCGGGCCGATGTCGGTGCCGGATTTCAGCGCGTGGCCGACCTTGATCGACTGCATGCGCTCGGCCATCGCTTCGACGAATTTGTCATGAATCCCGGCGGTGACGATCAGGCGGCTCGACGCCGTGCAACGCTGACCGGTGGAGTAGAACGCGCTCTGCACCGACAGCTCGACCGCTTGTTTGAGGTCGGCGTCATCGAGAATGATCTGCGGGTTCTTGCCGCCCATTTCCAGCTGCACCTTGGCTTGGCGCGAAACGCAATTAACCGCGATCTGCCGGCCAACACCCACCGAACCGGTGAAGCTGATGCCATCGACTTTCGGGCTGTTGACCAGCGCTTCGCCGACCACTCGACCGCTGCCCATCACCAGGTTGAACACACCAGCCGGGAAGCCTGCACGGGAGATGATTTCCGCCAGCGCCCAGGCACAACCCGGCACCAGATCCGCCGGTTTCAGCACCACGCAGTTGCCGTAGGCCAATGCCGGAGCAATCTTCCATGCCGGGATGGCAATCGGGAAGTTCCACGGGGTGATCAGACCGACCACGCCGAGGGCTTCGCGGGTCACTTCGACGTTGACGCCCGGGCGCACCGACGGCACGTAGTCGCCGGACAGACGCAGGCATTCACCGGCGAAAAACTTGAAGATGTTGCCGGCGCGGGTCACTTCGCCGATGGCTTCGGGCAGGGTCTTGCCCTCTTCCCGGGCGAGCAGGGTGCCGAGTTCTTCGCGACGGGCGAGGATTTCCGTGCCGACTTTATCCAGCGCATCGTGACGGGCCTGAATGCCCGAAGTCGACCACGCCGGAAACGCGGCGCGGGCCGCATCGATGGCGGCGTTAACCTGAGTCAGGTCAGCCTTGGCATAGTCGCCGATGGTGTCGCTCAACTCGGACGGGTTGATGTTCGCCGAGTAGTCGGCACCGGCGACCCATTCACCGTTGATGTAGTTGTCGTAACGCTTGGAATCAGCCACAGAAAATTCTCCTCTCTACGCAAAAGCCGCTGATTGCTCAGCGGCCTTGTGGGTCGGTGTTTATTGCGCGCCTTGCTTGTCGATCAGCGCAGCGAGCATTTCGTACTCTTCGCCGGTCAGGTCGGTCAGCGGTGCGCGCACCGGGCCTGCGTCATAGCCGGCAATTTTTGCCCCGGCCTTGACGATGCTCACGGCGTAACCGGCCTTGCGGTTGCGGATGTCGAGGTACGGCAGGAAGAAGTCGTCGATGATCTTGCCGACGGTGGCGTGATCTTCGCGGGCAATCGCATGGTAGAAGTCCATCGCGGTTTTCGGGATGAAGTTGAACACCGCCGACGAGTAGACCGGCACGCCCAGCGCCTTGTAGGCAGCGGCGTAGACTTCGGCGGTCGGCAGGCCGCCGAGGTAGCTGAAGCGATCACCGAGGCGGCGACGGATCGACACCATCAACTCGATATCGCCCAGACCGTCCTTGTAGCCGATCAGGTTCGGGCAGCGCTCGGCCAGACGCTCCAGCAGTGGCGCGGTCAGGCGGCAGACATTGCGGTTGTAGACCACCACGCCGATGTTCACCGATTTGCACACCGCTTCAACGTGGGCGGCGACGCCGTCCTGGCTGGCTTCAGTCAGGTAATGCGGCAGCAGCAACAGGCCCTTGGCGCCCAGACGCTCGGCTTCCTGTGCGTATTCGATGGCTTGACGGGTCGAACCGCCGACACCGGCCAGAATCGGCACGCTGGTGGCGCAGGTATCGACCGCTGTCTTGATGATTTCCGAGTATTCGCTGGCTGCCAGGGAGAAGAACTCACCAGTGCCGCCGGCGGCGAACAGTGCCGACGCGCCGTACGGGGCCAGCCATTCCAGACGCTTGATGTAGCCGGCACGATTGAAATCGCCCTGGGCATTGAAATCGGTGACCGGGAACGACAGCAGACCGGCGGAGAGGATGGACTTCAGTTCTTGTGGATTCATTTTTCGAACACCCTGGGTAGCAACATTTTTTGTGAGTTTTATGGTTCAGCCAGCGCTGAAGTTGTAGGTCATCGTACAACTTAAAAGATAACCGTCAACTGCATTTCATCGCTGCTCGGCACTTTTGTCGGACAAGATTCATTCTTGACGTAGGAAAAATCTGGGCTAGGCTCGATTTGACTGTATATCCATACAGCAAAAAATAAATCCACCGACGACATATCAAGGAGCCAGAAATGTCCGGACTGCATGCAAAACCACAGGAACGACCCAAGCCGGTCATTGCCCGTTTCGATGATCTTTTCACCGTAAATGGCATCCACTTCAACGCTGACAATCCGCATCTGCTGCTGCATATTGCCGACGCCCACAGCGATGTCGCACCGGCCACCGCCCTCCCCGGCAAAGCCTTGAGCATTCGACCGCCACTGCGCTTCGAAGGCGGAGAACACACGGCCATCGGCGACAACACCCTGCTGCGCTTCAGCGCAAACGCCGAACCGGTTCGCGCGCAAAACCTGCCCTTGCACTTGCCCAACGGTCTCGCGCTGAGCTACGGCCAGGTAGTGGCGCTGGCCGGAGATTTCTACGGCGTGATCGACCGACCGATCAACGAAGGCGCGACTCCAGCCGATCGCCTGAACCGATTCAATGCCGCCTTCGACTCCCTAGCCGTACTCCCGGCCTCCCGCGCCGAGGCCACGCAGATTCTCGCGGTCATGCAAAAAGAGATCGACGCGGTTAAACAGGCGATCAAGGACGGCAAATCACCGCACGAAGCCTACGACGCCCTCGGAGATACGTTGTCCGAAGAGTGGAACAAGATCACCGGTGGCGGCAGTTTTGTCTCCGCGATGTTCCCGCTTGGGCGTTATCTGAAACTGGCGGCGAACAACGCCGACCACTTCGGCGAATGGGCCAGACTGGCCTACATCGCCGGCCACACCGCCGCCCTGCAAACCGCGGTCGCGGCCCGCGCCACTCACGATGAACAACAATTGGAACGGGCCTACGCGATGAACGCGTTTGCCGACCACTTCCTCACTGACCTGTTCTCTGCCGGCCACCTGCGGGTACCGCGTAAAGAGATGGCGGCGGTGGTCACGCCGAGCGATCTCGGCTCGCTGGTGACCCGTTTCATGCACGACGAAGACAGCAAATTCGGCCTCAAAGTGCGCAACGCCCATGGCGATCAATGGCGCGCCTACGGCGACAAACGCTACTTCGATGCGAGCGATGCGGACAACCGCACCCAGGTCAATCTGGCGGTGCAGGCCTCGGCGAACGAAATCTTCGCCGCTTACCTCAGCGGCAACGTGCCCGCCCCTTCGACGTTTGCAGCGCTGCAACGCCTGCCGGATCTGACGGCGGTGCTGAATCTTTCGAATAACTTCGCGCCGCTGTTCCGCGTCGAGGGCGGCAAGGTGCTGCGGCGCAAAGACGTGAACAACCTCAACGACACCGCCACCGTCGACGACTGGTGGGGCTGGAGCACGTACCTGCTGCTCAAGGACTACCACCCGACGGGCAACGTCAATCAAGGAGAATGAGCATGACGATCAGATTGAAACTGGAATTGGCGTCGGGGCAGTCGCTGCAAGGCGCGCCGCTGGAGTTGCTGGCGGACGGCAAGCCGATTGCGCGGGGGGTTGTGGATGAGGACGGTTTGGTGGCGTTTGCAGTGTCGCCGGGAAAAGCGGACTTGGCAGTGAGGGTGGATCGCTCGATATTGCCGCGCTGAACTCACCGGCCTCATCGCTGGCAAGCCAGCTCCCACAGTGACTGATGTCGTACACGAAATCCGCTTCAACATATGAACCTGTGGGAGCTGGCTTGCCAGCGATGGCGGTATGTCAGGCGCACATAGACCGCCAGACACTCACCCGCGCTGCGCCTGCGCCTCTTCATGCGCCTGACGCAACCGCTCACGGCTGTTGGTCAAATGCAGGCGCATCGCCGCCCGCGCCGCATCGGAATCCTGGCGGGCAATTGCGTCATAAATCTCTTCGTGCTCACGGCTCAGACGATTCATGTAGTGCTGCTGATCGTCATGGGCCAGGCGCGCCGAATTCAGCCGCGTACGCGGAATGATGCTGGTGCCCAGGTGGGTCATGATGTCGGTGAAATAGCGGTTGCCGGTGGACAGGGCGATTTCCAGGTGGAAGGCGAAGTCCGAGGCCACCGCATCGCTGGCGTGGGCCACGCTGTCGTTCAGCGCATCGAGGGCGGCGCGCATGGTCGCCAGTTGTTCGGGACTGCGGCGTTGCGCGGCGAGGCCGGCGGACTCGACTTCCAGGCTGATGCGCAATTCGAGAATCGCCAGCACATCACGCAGGGTGACGACCGTCGCCGGGTCGATGCGGAAACCGCTGGGGCTCGGCGTGTCGAGCACGAAGGTGCCGATGCCGTGGCGGGTTTCCACCTGGCCGGCGGCTTGCAAGCGGGAAATAGCCTCGCGCACCACGGTGCGGCTGACGCCATGCTCCTGCATGATCGCCGACTCGGTGGGCAATTTGTCGCCGCGCTTGAGCAGACCGTCGCGGATCTGTTCGGTCAGCACCGTCACCAGCTCCTGGGCCAGGCTGCGGCGCTTGCGCGGGAGGCGTGGGGTGTCGATCGGGTTTTCCATGGTCAACGTCTGGTCTCGAAAATTCGGCTTGGTGAGCATCATAGCTCAGGCGGGTTGTACGATCACTCGTCACGGACTTCCCCTGTAGGAGCTGCCGCAGGCTGCGATCTTTTTGATGTTGTTTTTCAAGATCAAAAGATCGCAGCCTGCGGCAGCTCCTACAGGGGGATTTCTGTGGGTCAGGCGGTCACGGCCTGTTCCACCAGATGCCCGCTGTCGATCCGCACGTGCCGTGGGTGGAAACGCTTGAGGCTGCTGCGATGGCCGACGCTGACAATGCTCAGCCCCGGCAACTGATCGATCAGCGCCTGATACAACGTTGCCTCATCCTCTTCATCCATCGCCGACGTCGCTTCGTCCATGTACAGCCATTGTGGTGCATAAAGCATGGCACGAGCGAAGGCCAGACGTTGCTGCTCACCCGGCGACAGCATGCGCTGCCAGTGATTGGCTTCGTCCAGACGCGCGACCAGATGCGGCAACCGACAGATTTCCAGCACCTCGGCATAACGCTCAGGCGCGTAGGTCTCACTCGGTTGTGGATAACTCAAGGCCTCGCGCAGGGTGCCGATCGGCAGGTACGGTTTCTGCGGCAGAAACAGGTAACGCGCCGCCGGCAGCCGGATATTGCCGTGCCCCGCCGGCCACAGATGTCCCATCGCTCGCAGCAACGTGGACTTGCCGCTGCCGGAACGACCGCTGAGCATTACACGCTCACCCGGCTCTACCGTCATGTCGGCATTGGTCAGCAGGTGACGACCATCGGCCAAATCCAGGCCAAGCTTGTGCACTTGCAATTCACTGCCCTGATTCTGCACATCGATGGCCGGAACGCGCTGCTCGTTATCGGTCATGGCCTGACGGAAGCTCAGCAGACGATCACAGGTAGCGCGCCAGGACGCGAGGCTCTGATACGCACTGATGAACCAACTGAAACTCTCCTGGACGTTGCCGAACGCCGAGCTGATCTGCATCAGCTCGCCAAGTTCGATCTTGCCGGCGAGGTAACGCGGCGACGCAACGATAAACGGGAAAATGATCGCAGCCTGGCTGTAACCGGCGGTGAAAAATGTCAGGCGCTTGGACACTTTCATGATGTCCCAGAAGTTATGCCAGACCATGCCGAAACGGTTGCTCAAGCGGCGATTTTCGTTCGGCTCGCCGTTATACAGCGCAATGCTCTCGGCATTCTCGCGAATCCGCACCATGGAAAAACGCAGGTCGGCTTCGAAGCGTTGTTGTTGGTTGTTCAGGCCGATCAGGCGACGACCGATCAAATGCGTCAGCCAGCTGCCCACCACGGCGTAGACCAGCACGCACCAGAACATGTAGCCGGGAATGGTGATGCCATAGACTTCGATGCTGCCCGACACGCCCCACAAAATGATCGAGAACGACACCAGACTGACAATATTGCGCAGCAGGCCGATCCCCAGCTCAAGGGTGTTGGAGGTGAAGTTGTTGAGGTCTTCGGAAATCCGCTGGTCCGGGTTATCGGTGTAACCGCCCTGCTCCAGCTGGTAGTAATTCTTGTCGGCAAGCCAACGGGAGAAATGCTTTTCGGTGAGCCAGGCCCGCCAGCGAATCGTCAGCATCTGGGTCAGATACAGCCGGTACACGGCACCGACAATCGCCACGGCCGCAATGCCGCAAAAATACAGAATCAAGCGCCAGAACGCTGCTTCATCCTTCTTTTGCAGGGCGTTGTAAAAATCCTTGTACCAGGTGTTGAACCACACCGAGATACCCACGCTGAGCAGCGAGAGTGCGATTACCGCAATCAGCAGCGTCCAGGCCTTGCCCTTCTCTTCGCTGCGCCAGTAAGGCGTGATGATCGCCCACACCTTGCGAAAAAACTGCCCGCGCACAGCATCGTTGACCGCGGAATATTCAGCGTTCTGATTCATGGAAAAGGCTCGATAAAGAAAAGAACAGACACGCACCGATCATAGTTGATCGGTGCGCGTTATCGCGAGAGCTGGCGATGGCCGTTCAGCGCTGGTTCAGCGACGAACCGGGCGCTTCTGCAGTTTGCGCTGCAGGGTGCGGCGGTGCATGCCCAGGGCGCGGGCAGTGGCGGAGATGTTGCCTTCGTGCTCGGTCAGCACACGCTGGATGTGCTCCCACTGCAAGCGGTCAACCGACATCGGGTTTTCCGGCACCAGGCTGTCGAGGTCGGCGTGCTCGGAGAGCAGCGCGGCCAGTACGTCGTCGGCGTCGGCCGGTTTGCACAGGTAGTTGCAGGCGCCGCGCTTGATCGCTTCGACCGCGGTGGCAATGCTCGAATAACCGGTGAGGATCACCACGCGCATTTCCGGATCCAGCTCCAGCAGCTTGGGCAGCAGCACCAGGCCGGAGTCGCCGTCCATTTTCAGGTCGAGCGCGGCGTAGTCCGGCAGGTCGGCCTGGGCGATGGTCAGGCCTTCTTCGGCGGAACCGGCGGTGCTGACGCGAAAGCCACGACGAGCCATGGCACGGGCCATTACTCGGGTGAACGTTGCGTCGTCGTCGACCAGCAGCAAATGCGGCAGTTCTTCGCCTTCGACTTGGATTTCGTCACTCATGTTGGTCTCCTCGGGCGCCGTGGGGCAGGCGCAGCTCGGTGAGCGTGCCGCCTTCCTCATGACTATAGAGTTTCACTGAGCCGCCGGCGCGTGTCACGCTGGCTTTGCTCAAAAACAGGCCCAGGCCGAAACCTTTGCCCTTGGTGGTAAAAAACGGTTTGCCGATCTGCTCGGCGATGGCCAGCGGCACACCGGCGCCGTGGTCACGAATGCTGATGGTCACGGTTTCCGCGTCCCAGTCCAGCGTCACCTGAAGATTTTCCGGGCAGGCGTCGGCGGCATTGTTCAGCAGGTTGAGCAGCGCCTGGGTCAGATCAGGCGGCGGGGCCATGCGCGGCACCGTGCCCTGGCCGAGACGCTGGAAACGGTAACTGGCTTCCGGACGCATCAGGTGCCAGCGGTTCAGCGCTTCGTCGAGCCATTGGGTGACGTCCTGCATCTCCACCGCCATACGGCGGTTGGCTTCGGCAGCGCGCACCAATTGTTGCAGGGTTTCTTTGCAAAGTTTGACCTGATCCTGCAGCACCTTGAGATCGTCCTGCAGCATCGCGTCAGGGTGATCCTGCTGCATCTCCTTGAGCAACACACTCATGGTCGCCAGCGGTGTGCCGAGTTCATGCGCGGCGCCAGCCGCCTGAGTGGCGACGGCGAGCAATTGCTGATCGCGCAAGCCTTCTTCGCGACGAATCGCGCGCAATTCTTCCTGACGACGCAGCTCTTCGGCCATGCGCGCAGCAAAGAACGTGATCACCGCAGCAGCGAGGGCGAAGCTCAGCCACATGCCGTAGATCTGCAGGTTCTCGCGGGCCACCGGCAGGGTTTCCAATGGATAGAAACGCGTGAGCATCACGGTGTACAGCGCCAGCGCAATACCCGACAGAATCACCGAATAACGCCACGGCAGCGTCACCGCCGCGATGGTCAGTGGCACCAGATAATAGGAAACGAACGGGTTGGTCGAACCGCCGGAGAAATACAGCAGCGCACTGTGGATCACCAGATCGCAGGCCAGTTGCAGGGCGTATTCGAGTTCGGTCACCGGCCATGAAGTGCGCAGTCGCACGGCGGTGAACACGCAGAGCAGAATCGAGCAGCCGAGGGTCATCGCCAGTTGCACCCACGGCAACGGCAGCAGTTGCAGCCAGTAGGCCAGGCCTACAGAACCGGCCTGCGCGGCGAGCACCAGGGTGCGGATGAAAGTCAGCCGCCAGAGGTTCTGGCGAGTGGCGGAAGTCAGTTGTACGGGGGCGAGCATGAGCTCTCCTGATGAGCGCTCCAGGCGGATCGCACGGAGTATAACCAAGCCGCAGCTTTGAGAGGCGAAAGTGCGGCAAATGACCACATGGCGAAAACATTTTCGGCGGCTATAAGGGCGTCTTCGCGAGCAGGCTCGCTCCCACAGGGGAATGCATTTCAAAAGTGGGAGCGAGCCTGCTCGCGAATGGCTGCGCAGCAGCCCGGCCATCTGTATAGAAGTTGTAACTGGGCGAACCGGAGCATAAAAGCTAGAGTCTGATGGTTTCACGCAGGGACGAACCAACACCTGCACATTATTCAAGGAGCCTTCATGCACACATTTCGCCGCAGCGCCGCCCTTCTCGCCCTGACCGTCGGCAGCATCGCCAGCCTTCCGGCGATGGCCGCCGATGAGCTGCACTACAACCAGATCTCCCTGCGCGCCGAAGTCAGCCAGGAAGTGGCCCGCGACCTGATGATCGTGACGCTCTACACCGAAGCGCAAAACACCGACCCGGCCAAACTCGCCGCCGACGTCAGCACCACCATGAACAAGGCACTCGCACAGGCCAAGCAAGTCAAAGACATCACCCTGCGCCAGGGCAGCCGCAACAGCTACCCGATCTACGACACCAAGGGCCAGAAAATCACCGGTTGGCGTGAACGCGCCGAACTGCGCCTGGAAAGCGCCGACTTCGCCGCCCTGTCCAAACTCACCGGCGAACTGCTGACCGACCTGAAAATGGGCGGCATGGACTTCGCCATCGCCGAGCCGACCCGCAAGGCCAGCGAGGACAAGTTGCTGAAAGAAGCCGTCAGCGCCTTCAAGGCCCGCGCGCAATTGGCCACTGACGCACTGGGCGGCAAGGGCTACAAAATCGTCAACCTGAACCTCAACAGCAACGGTTATCCACAACCGTACATGCGCGCCCCGATGATGATGAAAGCCGCCGGGATGGCGGATTCGGCACCGGTCACGCCAGAAGTTGAAGCCGGCACCAGCCAGGTCAGCCTGACCGCGGATGGCTCGATTGAAGTGCTGATGCAGTGAATTGATGTGGGCTGAATGAAAAACCGGCGATCAGAGGATGATCGCCGGTTTTTTTGTGCCTGGGATTTGTGTTGTTTGATCTGACGCCTTCGCGAGCAGGCTCGCTCCCACATTGAAATGCGCACTCCTGTGGGAGCGAGCTTGCTCGCGAAGAACGATAACGCGGTCTCAAGCCTGCGGATCAACCCGATCCAGCGCCCGATTCACCGCCAGTTCAGCCAGCATGATGATCTGCTGAATCGCCAGCGCCGTATTGCGCTGCGGGCGACTGAGCTGATCGGCGAAATCGCTGGCCATGGTGTTGGCCGAGGCCAGGGACTCACAGGCATGCGCCAGCAGACTTTCCGTGTCGATGCCCGGATGGACGAGGAACATCGAACTGGGTGGACGCGGTTTTGTGGCTTCGGGGCTGAGGTAGAAATCGAGGGCACGTTTGATCGCTTCGCGGTTTTTTGCGAGGTCTTCGGCGTGGAGGGCTTCGGCGAGTGGGGTTGTTTCTTGGGGTGGATCGGGGACAGGCTTGGACATTGATAGCGTTCCTAATCAATAGCCATTCACGCGCCGTTTCTCACGCGGCGGAGTGGTGGCAGCAATGTGCGGGGTGAGAAACCGGTAGGAACAAGCCCGGCCGGACCGAAGCCCGCCCGCACACAGCCGCCATAGAACATTGCAGCAGCAGAAATGCCGGCGGCAATTATGGTGGTACTGATTGTGGATTAACAGTTCCTACGGGTTCTCACACCCGATCGCTGAGTTTTCAGCGACAGCTCAAGGCTAGAGAGCTGACGTCCGAGGGACAACCTGAAAACCTTGTGGGAAGGTTCTGGTTTTCTCACACACTTTTAAACACAACCCCACTCACTGTAGGAGCTGCCGAAGGCTGCGATCTTTTGACTTTGACTTTGACTTTCACAATTCAAAAGCAAGATCAAAAGATCGCAGCCTGCGGCAGCTCCTACAGGGAAGATAAGTACAACCCGCACGCGGCGCATGCCGCCCCACTCCAGGATGAGCGCAAGCTCGGCTGCCGCTCTTGATCTTGATCCACGGGCGACGTCGGAAGGCTGAGTGGAGGGATTGATCCGGGGGTGGGAGCGTAGCGACCGTTTGGCGCAGCCAAACACAGCGAGAGGAGGTGCAGCGAAGCAAACCGTAGGCGCTGCCCCCGGATCGATCCCGCAGCGAAGGGACCCCGAGCTTTAGCGAGCGGGCCGAACGCAGGAGCAAGCGTTTTTTTGCTTACTTTTTTTAGGCGTTTGTAAAAAAAGTGAGTCGCCGTAAGGGCGAAACCTTAAGCAGCCGTTACCGCAGCAACGGATATGTACCCGACAAAAGCCGCCACATATACCGAGATAGACACCCCAACAGGAAAAACGATATTTCCGAACACACCCAAATCCCCGCTAACCTGAAAAAACAACCACCTCAAAAATCCCGGGGACTCCATGGAAAGATTCACCCTGAAACCACTACTGATCACCCTCGCACTGACAGCCATAGCCCCGATCGCCAACGCCGCCACAACCCTGGTCTACTGCTCCGAAGCCAGCCCCGCCGGCTTCGACCCCAGCCAATACACCAGCGGCACCGACTTCGACGCCTCCGCCGAAACCGTCTTCAACCGCCTCACCCAATTCCAGCGCGGCGGCACCGAAGTCGAACCCGGCCTGGCAACCAACTGGGACGTAAGCCCGGACGGCCTCCAGTACACCTTCCACCTGCGCCAAAACGTAAAATTCCACACCACGGAATACTTCACCCCAACCCGCGATTTCAACGCCGACGACGTGCTGTTCACCTTCCAGCGCCTGCTCGACCCGGACAACGCCTTCCGCAAGGCCTACCCCGCCGAGTCCCCGTACTTCACCGACATGGGCCTGAACACCACGATCAAATCGGTCGAAAAGCTCGACGACAACACCGTGCGCTTCAACCTCAACAACGTCGACGCCGCGTTCGTGCAAAACCTCGCCATGAGCTTCGCCTCGGTGCAATCGGCCGAATACGCCGCCCAGCTATTAAAGGAAGGCAAAGCTGCCGACCTCAACCAGAAACCCGTCGGCACCGGCCCGTTCGTGTTCAAGCGTTACCAGAAAGATTCGCAGATCCGCTACGCCGCCAACCCGGCCTATTGGAAACCCGAAGACGTAAAAATCGACAACCTGATCTTCTCGATCACCCCCGACGCCGCCGTACGCCTGCAAAAACTCAAGACCGGCGAATGCCAGGTCAGCGGCTATCCACGCCCGGCCGACATCGAAGTGATGGAACAAGACCCGAATCTGCGCGTATTGAAGCAGGCCGGTTTCAACCTCGGCTTCCTCGCCTACAACACCACTCACCCGCCGCTGGATCAGCTCAAGGTACGTCAGGCGCTGGACATGGCCATCGACAAACCGGCGATCATCAAAGCCGTTTACCAGACTGCCGGCCAATTGGCACAGAACGCCTTGCCACCGGCGCAATGGTCGTATGACCCGAACATCAAGGACGCTCCCTATGACCCGGTGAAAGCCAAGGCATTACTCAAGGAAGCGGGTGTTGCGCCAGGTACCACCATCAACTTGTGGGCAATGACCGTGCAGCGCGCCTCAAACCCGAACGCGCGGATGTCGGCGCAGATGATCCAGCAGGATTGGGACAAGGTCGGGATCAAGGCCAATATCGTCAGCTACGAATGGGGCGAGTACATCAAGCGCGCGAAAAATGGCGAACACGACGCGATGATCTATGGTTGGACAGGTGACAACGGCGACCCGGACAACTGGCTCGGCGTGCTCTACAGCTGCGCGGCGGTCAAGGGCAGCAACTACGCCAAGTGGTGCGACCCGGCCTACGACAAACTGGTGCAGCAGGCCAAGGTGACGACCGACAAGGCGCAACGGGTAAAACTGTATCAACAGGCGCAACTGATCCTTAAACAGCAAGTGCCGATCACCCCGATTGCCAACTCCACGGTATTCCAGCCGCTGCGCAAGGAAGTCACCGACTTCAAGATCAGTCCTTTTGGCCTGACACCCTTCTACGGCGTGGGTCTAAATAAGTAACACCAAGCCCCAAGGCGGCGCGCACAACGTGACCGACGCACCGTTTTGGGGCTTGGTTTGCACCGTAAAAAACGGCCGCAAACGGTCAAATGCGTCAACTCTTATACAAATGCGACATTAAGGTACGTTCGTGCCACGCTTTGAGGCCGGCAGTCGCTCTGGATCTTGCATTGGGTATGGCCCCTGCATAAGTATCCGCAGGCACGACTCACGAGGTCGTACCTCAATATTAAAAAATGACAACAAATCATGAGGCCAACATGCTTAAACACGCGGTCATTCCGTTTTTAGTCGGCGCAGGCTTGTTAGCCTCCGCACCTTTCGCATCCGCTGCGACTAACCTGGTGTTCTGCTCCGAAGGGAGCCCGGCCGGTTTTGATCCAGGCCAGTACACCACCGGAACCGACTTCGACGCCTCAGCCGAAACCATGTTCAACCGTCTGAGCCAGTTCGAGCGTGGCGGCACCGCCGTTATCCCGGGCCTGGCCACCAGCTGGGACATTTCCCCGGACGGCCTGACGTACACCTTCCACCTGCGCGAAGGCGTCAAGTTCCACACCACCCCGTATTTCAAGCCGACTCGTGAGTTCAACGCCGACGACGTACTGTTCACCTTCAATCGCATGATTAACAAGGATGACCCGTTCCGTAAGGCGTACCCGACCGAATTCCCGTACTTCACCGACATGGGGATGGACACCAACATCACCAAGATCGATAAAGTCGACGACCACACCGTCAAGTTCACCCTGAAAGAAGTCGACGCCGCGTTCATCCAGAACATGGCCATGAGCTTCGCCTCGATCCAGTCCGCCGAATACGCAGCCCAACTGCTCAAGGAAGGCAAGGCTGCCGACATCAACCAGAAGCCGATCGGCACTGGCCCGTTCGTGTTCAAGAGCTACCAGAAAGACTCGAACATCCGTTACACCGGCAACAAGGATTACTGGAAGCCGGACGACGTGAAGATCGACAACCTGATCTTCGCCATCACCACCGACCCGTCGGTACGTATCCAGAAACTGAAAAAGAACGAGTGCCAGGTCACCCTGTTCCCGCGTCCAGCGGATCTCGCGGCGCTCAAGGCCGACAAGACCCTGAAGATGCCTGACCAGGCCGGTTTCAACCTGGGCTACATCGCCTACAACGTGATGGACAAGGTCAAGGGCAGCAACGAGGCTAACCCGCTGGCTGACTTGCGCGTACGTCAGGCGCTGGACATGGCGGTGAACAAGCCGCAGATCATCGATTCGGTTTACCAGGGCGCCGGCCAGCTGGCCGTCAACGCCATGCCACCGACCCAGTGGTCCTACGACACCACCATCAAGGACGCCAAATACGATCCTGAAAAAGCCAAGCAACTGCTCAAGGAAGCTGGCGTCAAGGAAGGTACCGAGATCGTTCTGTGGGCGATGCCGGTACAGCGTCCGTACAACCCGAACGCCAAGCTGATGGCTGAAATGCTCCAGTCCGACTGGAAGAAGATCGGCCTGAACGTGAAGATCACCAGCTACGAGTGGGGCGAGTACATCAAGCGTTCCAAAGGTGGCGAGAACCAGGCCATGATCATTGGCTGGAGCGGTGACAATGGTGATCCGGACAACTGGCTGAACGTGCTGTTCGGCTGCGACTCGCTCAGCGGCAACAACTTCTCCAAGTGGTGCGACAAGAAGTTCGACGGTCTCGTCAAGGAAGCCAAGCGCACTACCGACCAGGCCAAGCGCACCGAACTGTACAAACAGGCGCAACACGTCCTCAAAGATGCAGTCCCAATGACACCTATCGCTCACTCGACGGTGTATCAACCCATGCGCGCCAACGTGCAGGACTTCAAGATCAGCCCATTCGGCTTGAACTCCTTCTACGGCGTCAGCGTCAGCAATTAAAAACAGACAGCGGCGACGTTTCAGGCGGCGCCGCTGTTTTTTTCTGCCGACTAGCCAGGAATTTGCCTACAGCCATTTCCACCCTGCTCTAACAGGGAGGTACATGACCTGTTGCCTTTTCCTACGAGTCTTTAGGACTCAGCGCATTTACTGCCAGACCCACGGCCCATACCGTCGGGTTCTGACCAGTTTCTGCGTGGGCCATCGGCTTGCTGTACGTACTGGATTGAGCTCAATGCGACCTCAACGTCCCTGGACGGGATCGCGGTGCATTGAACAACACTACAAAAAAGAGGGAGCGTCATGCGCCATACCTTGGTTTTTTCCGCATTGCTGGGCGCCGGCCTGTTGGCCGCCACGTCCACCAGTTACGCCGCCAGCGACAGCCTGGTGTTCTGCTCCGAAGGCAGCCCGGCGGGTTTCGATACCGCGCAGTACACAACCGCGACCGATAACGACGCCGCCGAACCGCTGTACAACCGTCTGGTCGAGTTCGAAAAAGGCGCAACCAACGTCGTACCGGGACTGGCAACCAAGTGGGATATTTCCGAGGATGGTCTCAAGTACACCTTTCACCTGCGTGAAGGTGTGAAATTTCATACAACGCCGTACTTCAAACCGACGCGCGATTTCAATGCCGACGACGTGCTGTTCACGTTTAACCGCATGCTCGATCCGCAACAGCCATTCCGTAAGGCTTATCCGACCGAGTTCCCGTATTTCAACGGGATGAGCCTGAACAAGAACATCGCCAAGGTTGAAAAGACCGGGCCGCTGACCGTGGAGTTCACGCTGAACAGCGTCGATGCCGCGTTCATCCAGAACATCGCCATGAGCTTCGCTGCCATCCTGTCCGCCGAATACGCCAACAAGCTGCTGGCCGAAGGCAAGCCGAGCGACATCAACCAGAAGCCGGTCGGTACCGGGCCGTTCGTATTCAAGAGCTATCAGAAAGACTCGAACATCCGTTACACCGGCAACCCGCATTACTGGGATCCGAGCCGGGTCAAGCTGAAGAACCTGATCTTCGCGATCAACACCGACGCTTCGGTACGCGTGCAGAAGCTCAAGGCCGGCGAATGCCAGATCACCCTGCATCCGCGCCCGGCCGACGTCGAAGCGCTGAAGGCGGATTCGAAACTGCAGCTGATTTCCAAGCCCGGCTTCAACCTCGGTTACATCGCCTACAACGTGCGCCACAAGCCCTTCGATCAGCTCGAAGTGCGTCAGGCGCTGGACATGGCGGTGAATAAACAAGGGATTCTCAACGCCGTTTATCAAGGCGCCGGGCAACTGGCCGTCAACGCCATGCCACCGACCCAGTGGTCCTACGACGACACCATCAAGGACGCCGCCTATAACCCGGAAAAAGCCCGCGAGCTGCTCAAGGCTGCCGGCGTGAAAGAGGGTACCGAGATCACCCTGTGGGCGATGCCGGTACAGCGTCCATACAACCCGAACGCCAAATTGATGGCCGAAATGCTCCAGGCTGACTGGGCCAAGATCGGTCTGAAAGTGAAGATCGTCAGCTACGAATGGGGCGAGTACATCAAGCGCACCAAGAATGGCGAGCACGACATCAGCCTGATCGGCTGGACCGGCGACAACGGTGACCCGGACAACTGGCTGGGCACCCTGTACAGCTGCGACGCCATTGGCGGCAACAACTATTCCATGTGGTGCGATCCGGCTTACGACAAGCTGATCAAAGAGGCCAAAGTCGTCACCGACCGCGACCAGCGCACCACGCTCTACAAACAGGCGCAGCAGTTGCTCAAGCAGCAAGTGCCGATCACGCCTGTCGCTCACTCGACGGTCAACCAGCCGTTAAGCGCCAGGGTTGAAGGCTTCAAGGTCAGCCCCTTCGGTCGCAATGTGTTCTCGGGCGTCAGTATCGATTAACCCAACCGATTAGCCGCAACGCTGAGGGGGACCGTCTACCCCCCTCACGCAAGCGCTTTGCCGAAATTCGCCGATCCGGCCTTTTGCAAACGTTTGCGATGTGTGAAATGAGTTCTAAACCAATAACCGGCCAACCTAAAAAAGCCGGCATAAAAAGAAAGTAAAGGAGCTTCACCCATGAAACTGAGCAGCACCGCGATCCTGGCCCTGGCCATAAGCAGCGTCACCGCCACCGCGTATGCGGAAGAGCAGAGCCAGGCGTTCACCCCCGTGACCGTCAACGAGAAGAGCGCCCAGGCTGACGCCAAAGGTTTCCTCGAAGGTTCGACAATCAGCGGCACGACCCGCAACTGGTACGCCAACGAGCAACTCAAGCGCGGCGGCAAGTTCACCTACCGCAAAGATGGCGTCGCCACCCCGACCGATCGTCGTATCAACTGGGTACAGGGCACCATCGTCAACTTCAGCTCCGGCTTCACTGAGGGCACCGTCGGTGTCAGCACTGAAATTGCCGCTTACAACGCTGTAGCACTGGAGCGTAATCGCAAGGATCTGGCCTCCAACAACGGTGGTGCACCGGGTTCTCGTCCAGGCGCGGGCAACAACCGTACGCTGACCAAAGAAGGCGGCGACGCTGAAGGCCAGTGGAGCAAACTGGGTCTGGCCAACGTCAAGTTCCGCGTATCGAACACCACGCTGACCGCCGGTCGTCAGAACTTCAGCACTCCAATCGTCGATAACATCGGCAACCGTGCGCTGCCTTCAAGCTTTGAAGGTGTAAGCCTGCACAGCGAAGAACTGAACAACCTGTCGTTCGACGCCGGCAGCTTCGACCGCGTATCGCCGCGTACCGAAGAGAGCCTGTCCAAGTTCCGCTCCGAGTACACCAACAACAACGCTGAAACCGATCGCGTCAGCATCGTCGGCCTGAACTATCAGCCGCTGAAAAGCCTGAAGACCAGCCTGTACGCCTCCAAGGTGGAAGACTTCTGGAACCAGTACTACTTCGGCGCCACCCACGAACTGGGTGACAGCAATGTCGTGAGCCTGACTACCGGCCTGAACTACTACAAAACCGTCGATACCGGCAAAAAAGAGATGGGTGAAATCGACAACGACACTTACTCGCTGTCGTTCGGCCTGACTCACCAGGCCCACAGCCTGACCTTCTCGTACCAGGCCATCAACGGTGACGAGTACTTCGACTACCTGCACGAAACCAACGGCATCTACCTGGCCAACTCCCTGCTGTCGGACTTCAACGGCCCGAACGAGAAATCCTTCCAGGTTGCCTACGGTCTGAACATGGCCGAATACGGCGTGCCAGGTCTGAAGTTCAACATCTACCAGGCTCGCGGCTGGGGCATCGACGGCACTCATTACACTGGCACTGCGTATGACGTACGCAACATGGACGGCGAGCACCACTACGAATACGGCATTGGTGCAACCTACGCGGTACAGAGCGGCCCACTCAAGGCGACCACCATCCGTGGCACCTACACCGCTCACCGCGCCAGCGAAAACCAGTCCGATGGCAGCATCAACGAGTTCCGTCTCGTGACCACGATTCCATTCAACATCCTGTAAAAACCGCCAACCGACGGCTGACTCATGACGAGTCGGCCGTTCGGTTTTTTGTCTTCAACCGATTGCAGAGGGTTATCGATGAAAATGCTTCCCCTACGTGCGGCCGTCGCTGCCGCGTTGTTGAGCGCCGCCATCGGCGTCTCGGCCAAACCCTTGGTGGTCTGCACCGAAGCCAGTCCGGAAGGCTTCGATATGGTCCAGTACACAACTGCAGTCACTGCCGATGCGGTGGCCGAAACGATCTTCAACCGTCTGGCGGACTTCAAGCCCGGCACCACCGAAGTGATTCCGGCACTGGCCGAATCCTGGGACATCAGTGAAGACGGCCTGACCTATACGTTTCACCTGCGCAAAGGCGTCAAGTTTCACACCACCGAATACTTCAAGCCGACCCGCGACATGAACGCCGACGACGTGGTCTGGAGCTTCCAGCGTCAGCTGGACCCGAATCACCCGTGGCACAAACTGTCGAGCGTAGGCTTCCCGTACTTTGAAAGCATGGGCTTCAAGGAACTGCTCAAAAGCGTGGAAAAAGTCGACGACAACACGGTCAAGTTCACCCTGACCCGCCGCGAAGCGCCGTTCCTGGCCGACATCGCCATGGCGTTCTCCTCGATCTACCCGGCCGAATACGCCGACCAGTTGCTCAAGTCTGGCAAAACTGCCGACCTGAACAGCAAGCCGATCGGTACCGGACCGTTCATCTTCCAGCGCTACGCCAAGGATGCGCAGGTGCGCTTCAAGGCCAACCCGGACTACTTCCGTGGCAAGGCCCCGGCTGACGCGCTGATCCTGGCGATCGCCACCGACAACAACGTGCGTCTGCAGAAACTCAAGGCCAACGAGTGCCAGATCGCGCTGTATCCGAAACCGGACGACATCCCGAGCATCAAGAAAGACAGCAACCTGAAAGTCGACGAGATGGACGCGATGACCGTCTCGTACATCGCCATGAACACCCAGCACAAGTACATCA
Organism: Pseudomonas sp. B21-051; assembly: GCF_024748795.1. Classification (NCBI taxonomy): domain Bacteria; kingdom Pseudomonadati; phylum Pseudomonadota; class Gammaproteobacteria; order Pseudomonadales; family Pseudomonadaceae; genus Pseudomonas; species Pseudomonas sp. B21-051. The sequence goes on along the minus strand of NZ_CP087166.1, from coordinate 960,697 downwards.
GCGACGTGCGCGTGCGTAAAGCGATCGACATCGCCTTCGACAAGGAAGCCTACGTCAACGCGCTGTTCGGCAAAGGCAACGCCAGCGTGGCGGTCAACCCGTACCCGCCGACGCTGCTGGGCTATAACCACGACCTGAAGAACCCGCCACGCGATCTGGACAAGGCGCGTGCCCTGCTCAAGGAAGCCGGGGTTCCGGAAGGCACCGTGTTTACCCTGTTTACCCGTAACGGCGGCGGCCCGACCAACCCGAATCCGATGCTCGGCGCGCAAATGATGCAGGCTGACCTGGCGAAAGTCGGGATCAAGATCGACATCCGCGTGATGGAATGGGGCGAAATGCTCAAACGCGCCAAGGCCGGCGAGCACGACATGGTCTCGGCCGGATGGGCGGGCGACAACGGCGACCCGGATAACTTCCTGACGCCTATGCTCAGTTGCGAAGCGGCCAAGAACGGCGAAAACTACGCGCGCTGGTGCAACGAGAAATTCCAGGCACTGCTCGACGAAGCACGGGCTAAAGTAGATCCGGCCGAACGCGCGAAGCTCTACGAACAGGCCCAGGTGTTGTTCAATCAGGACCAACCGTGGATCAGCATGGCCCACACCCGGATGTTTACCGCAATGCGCAACAACGTAGAGGGTTATCACATCAGCCCTCTCACAACCAATAACTTCGCCACCACCCAGGTGAAGTAGATAAGAAACTCCCGGCCTCCCTGACCCCAGGGTCGCCGGGCACGCCTAACCGGCTGATGAGGTACCACACAAGATGTTTAGTTTTATTGCCCGCCGACTGGGGTTGTTGATCCCCACGTTTTTCGGCATCACCTTGCTGACTTTCGCGTTGATTCGCATGATTCCGGGCGACCCCGTGGAAGTGATGATGGGCGAACGTCGGGTCGACCCCGAAATGCACGCTCAGGCAATGGAACGCCTAGGTCTGAACAAACCGCTGTATGCCCAGTACCTGGACTACATCGGCAAACTGGCCCACGGCGATCTCGGCGAATCCCTGCGTACCCGTGAAAGCGTATGGACCGAGTTCACCTCCCTCTTCCCGGCGACCCTGGAACTGTCCATGGCCGCCCTGCTGTTTGCCGGCATCCTCGGTCTTCTGGCCGGGGTGATTGCGGCTCTAAAGCGAGGATCCCTGTTCGACCACGGGGTGATGGGCATCTCCCTGGCGGGGTATTCGATGCCGATCTTCTGGTGGGGCCTGATCCTGATCATGTTCTTCTCGGTGAGCCTGGGCTGGACCCCGGTGTCCGGGCGGATCGACCTGCTCTACGACATCGAGCCGCGCACCGGTTTCATGCTGATCGACACGCTGCTGGCCGATGACATGGGCGCGTTCCTCGATGCCCTGCATCACCTGATCCTGCCGGCCATCGTGCTCGGCACCATTCCGCTGGCGGTGATCGCGCGGATGACCCGTTCGTCGATGCTCGAAGTGCTGCGTGAAGACTACATCCGCACCGCCAAGGCCAAAGGCCTGTCGCCGTCGCGCGTGGTGTTCGTGCACGGTCTGCGCAACGCACTGATTCCGGTACTGACCGTGGTTGGCCTGCAAGTCGGCACCCTGCTGGCCGGTGCGGTCCTGACCGAAACCATCTTCTCCTGGCCCGGCATCGGTAAATGGCTGATCGAAGCCATCGGCGCCCGGGACTACCCGGTTGTGCAAAACGGCATCCTGTTAATCGCCTGCCTGGTGATTCTGGTCAACTTCGTAGTGGACATCCTCTACGGCTTTGCCAACCCACGCATCCGTCATCAGCGCTGAGGTCCATACCATGAGCACTCCAACATCCTCAGTAGCCACTTCCGCCCCAAACGCGGATCAAAGCCTGCTGTACCCGTCACCGTACAAAGAATTCTGGCAAGCCTTCTCGAAAAACAAGGGCGCGGTTGCCGGCCTGCTGTTCATGCTGCTGGTGATTTTCTGCGCGATCTTCGCGCCGTGGGTCGCCCCGCATAACCCGAGCGAGCAATACCGGGACTTCCTGCTGACGCCACCTGCATGGCTGGAAGGCGGGCAGATGCAGTTCCTGCTCGGCACCGATGAACTGGGTCGTGACCTGCTGTCGCGGCTGATCCAGGGTTCGCGCCTGTCGCTGCTGATCGGTCTGTCGTCGGTGGTGATGTCGCTGATCCCGGGGATCCTGCTGGGTCTGTTCGCCGGTTTCTTCCCGAAAATGATCGGCCCGACCATCATGCGTCTGATGGACATCATGCTGGCCCTGCCGTCCCTGCTGCTGGCTGTGGCGATCGTCGCCATCCTCGGCCCTGGCCTGATCAACACCGTGATCGCCATTGCTGTGGTGTCCTTGCCGTCCTACGTGCGTCTGACCCGTGCTGCGGTGATGGGCGAACTGAACCGCGACTACGTGACCGCCGCACGCCTGGCCGGTGCCGGTCTGCCACGTCTGATGTTCATCACCGTGCTGCCCAACTGCATGGCGCCGCTGATCGTACAGGCCACCCTGAGTTTCTCCTCGGCGATTCTCGATGCCGCCGCCCTGGGCTTCCTCGGCCTTGGCGTACAACCGCCAACCCCTGAATGGGGCACCATGCTGGCCTCGGCCCGCGATTACATCGAACGCGCCTGGTGGGTCGTGAGTCTGCCTGGTTTGACCATTTTGCTCAGCGTGCTGGCAATCAACTTGATGGGCGACGGTCTGCGCGATGCGCTGGACCCGAAACTCAAGAACGCCGCCTGAGGAGATTCCCATGTCACTGCTAGAAATCAAGAATCTCAACGTTCGCTTCGGCGACAAGAACGCCGTTCCGGTGGTCGATGGCCTCGACCTGAAAGTCGACAAGGGCGAAGTTCTGGCGATCGTCGGCGAGTCCGGTTCGGGCAAGTCGGTGACCATGATGGCGCTGATGGGCCTGATCGAGCACCCGGGGATCGTCACTGCCGACGCCCTGAGCTTCGACGGCAAAAACATGCTCAAGCTGAGTAACCGTCAGCGCCGGCAGATCGTCGGCAAAGACCTGGCGATGGTGTTCCAGGATCCGATGACTGCGCTGAACCCGAGCTACACCGTCGGTTTCCAGATCGAAGAAGTATTGCGCCTGCACCTGAAAATGTCCGGCAAGCAAGCGCGCAAACGCGCCATCGAACTGCTGGAAAAAGTGGAAATCCCCGGCGCCGCCAGCCGTATGGACGCTTACCCGCACCAACTGTCCGGCGGCATGAGCCAGCGTGTGGCGATCGCCATGGCGATTGCCGGCGAGCCGAAACTGCTGATCGCCGACGAACCGACCACGGCACTCGATGTGACCATTCAGGCACAGATCATGGATTTGCTGCTGGCGTTGCAGAAAGAACAGAACATGGGTCTGGTGCTGATCACCCACGACCTCGCCGTGGTTGCCGAAACCGCCCAGCGCGTGTGTGTGATGTACGCCGGCCAAGCGGTGGAAGTCGGTCAGGTGCCACAACTGTTCGACATTCCGGCGCACCCGTACAGCGAAGCGTTGCTCAAGGCAATTCCTGAGCACAGCCTGGGCGCCGCGCGCCTGTCGACCCTGCCGGGTATCGTTCCGGGCCGCTACGACCGTCCGCAGGGTTGCCTGCTGTCGCCGCGCTGCCCGTACGTGCAGGACACCTGCCGCGCGCAGCGTCCTGCCCTTGATCCGAAAAGCAACAGCCTCGCGCGCTGCTTCTTCCCGCTGAACCAGGAGGTGGCGTAATGGCCGTCGTACTTACCGCCCGCGACCTGACCCGTCACTACGAAGTCTCCCGTGGCCTGTTCAAGGGCCACGCAACCGTGCGCGCCCTCAACGGCGTGTCGTTCGAACTGGAAGCCGGCAAGACCCTCGCTGTCGTCGGCGAATCGGGTTGCGGCAAATCCACCCTCGCCCGCGCCCTGACCCTGATTGAGGAGCCGTCGTCCGGCTCGCTGAAAATCGCCGGGCAGGAAGTTGCCGGCGCCGACAAGGCCCAGCGCAAGCAACTGCGCAAAGACGTGCAGATGGTGTTCCAGAGCCCGTACGCCTCGTTGAACCCACGGCAGAAAATCGGTGATCAACTGGCCGAACCGCTGCTGATCAACACCAACCTGAGTGCCGTCGAGCGTCGCGAGAAAGTCCAGGCGATGATGAAGCAGGTCGGCTTGCGTCCCGAGCACTACCAGCGTTATCCGCACATGTTCTCCGGCGGTCAGCGCCAGCGTATCGCCCTGGCGCGGGCGATGATGCTGCAACCGAAAGTGCTGGTGGCGGACGAACCGACCTCGGCGCTGGACGTGTCGATTCAGGCGCAGGTGCTGAACCTGTTCATGGACCTGCAGCAGGAATTCAACACCGCCTACGTGTTCATCTCGCACAACCTGGCGGTGGTGCGTCACGTCGCCGATTCGGTGCTGGTGATGTACCTCGGCCGGCCAGTGGAAATGGGTCCGAAAGAGGACATCTACACCCGTCCCCTGCACCCGTACACCCAGGCCTTGTTGTCGGCAACGCCCACGATCCACCCGGATCCGGACAAGCCGAAAATCAAGATCGTCGGCGAATTGCCCAACCCGCTGAACCCGCCACCGGGCTGCGCGTTCCACAAACGTTGCCCGTACGCGACCGAGCGTTGCAGCACTGAAGAGCCGGCCCTGCGCCAGCTCGACAACCGGCAGGTGGCTTGCCACTACGCCGAGCAGTTCCTCGACGGCGCCGCGTAAGCAAAACCGGAGACCGGCACAAAACCTGTAGGAGCTGTCGAATGAAACGAGGCTGCGATCTTTTGATTACCAGAATCAGGATCTAAAGATCGCAGCGTGCCGCAGCTCCTGCAGGGATCGTGTTTATCCGGAAATAATGTGTTAACCCAAACCCCTTCTCTCTCGATTGCGCATCAGTCGGGGAAGAAGGGGTTTTCTTTTACCGGCGCTTTACGACTGGCTGTCGCCTTCGTCATCGTCGGTGTCCGGCTCATCAGTGGTCGAGTCGTCATCATCCTTGCTGCCGCCCTGATCCTGATCGCCCGGTTCGGATTCGGACTTGGCCAGCATGATCACACCGGCTTGTCCGTGGGCGGCATTGAAACCCTGCGATGGCGTGACGGAACTCGCCCACGCCGCCGTGGTGCCAAGCGTCAACATCACCAAAACCTTAAGCAACAGCACAATGCGTTGAAAAATGCTCATAGCCATTTCCATCCTTTCGTGGTTGAAGCCTGGGTGCCGATCCGGCGCTGAATGAAATCTAGTTCCGATCAGCCGGGTTCACCAGATAGGACGCTAACGAGCCCGCGGAAATGCCCCGGCAGGGAAGATCACTTGTGAATAACCTCTATAACCGAATCAGCTAAGTGAGGTAGCGCGTGGACTGGCGACTTGCGCCTTGGCTTGGGTCGAAGAGCGTGTTGCGAGGTAGATCAGAGGTAAGGTCAACAAGGCCAGTGTCGCGCTCGCAAGCCATACGCTGTGCCCTCCGAAGTGCCCATACAGCTGACCACTCAGCACCGGCGACAACAAAGCACTGGCACTCCAGCTCATGAAAAACAGGCCGAAATACTGGCCGCTTTTGCCGCCCTGCGCATGCCGCATGACCAGCACATTCATCGGCGGCATGAAAAAAGCTTCACCCAACGTCCAGATCACCGTCGACAAACACACGTAAAACAGCCCCGAACCAAACGGCAGCATTCCCAACCCGACCGCCAGCAACACACAACCCGCCAGCAATTGCCGACGCAAGCCCCAGCGCTCGCCCCAATGCGTCAGTGGTATCTGCAGCGCCACCACCAGCATCGCGTTAAGCCCGAACTGCCAGCCGATGGCCTCGGTGCTCAAGTGGTAGTAGTCACGCAGATAGTTGCCCAGCGTGCTGTAGACCGTATCGAACGCCATCCCCAGCAACACCGCCGCACCGAGCAGCCAAAGGAACGCCGTGTCGCGCAACGGTGTGCCAGTGCCAGCCTCGGTCACCTCATCGGGTTCAAGCACCGCACGGTGCCAGGTAGTGCGCACAAACCACAGCAACGCCAGCAACGTCATCGCCGCACTGACAAAAAACACCCAACGGAAATCCGTCTGCGCCAACACCCCGCCGGCAACACCGGCAGCCGCCATGCCGAGGTTTCTTGCAACCCGGCTCAAGGCTTGGGCGCGCGAACGCTGCGCAGGCTCGCAATACTCCATGATCAACCGCTGGTGCAGCGTTCGAATCGCCCCGTCGAGCGTGCCGCTGAGCAACAGCAAACCGGCCAGCAGCGGCACCTGCGTCACCAGCCCCAGCAGAATCAACACAAACACAGAAACAAAGAACAACGCCGCCGTCAGCCGCGCCGTACGCACATGGTCACTGAGCAAACCACCCAGCATCGAACCGACCAACAACCCGGCGCCGTAAGCCGACAACAGCCAGCCCACCGTCTCGATCGCCAGCCCCAGCTCCTGGCGCAGATACAGCGCCATGAACAACTTGACCATGCTGCTTAGACGATTGATGAACAGCAAAGCCGCAAGCACCCAGGCCATCAGGCTGAAATAGCCGTTGGGGCGCAGCAGATGGATGAGGTTGCGCGTCATTCCATTGACCTCTCAAAACGACTGGCGTGGACCCGAAACACTAACGCCCGGCACACCGGTTGTCGCGCTCAAGAACATCGAGATCTCAAAATACAGAGTCGCCCTACAACCCCTGTAGGAGCTGCCGTAGGCTGCGATCTTTTGACTTCGCGTTTTAAGTCCAAAATATCGCAGCCTTCGGTCGCTTAGCTCGATTAGAAAATGGTCGGCTGTCAGGCCGCATCGCTGGCAAGCCAGCTCCCACAGTGAGATTGAGCACAGACAGTTGGAGACTGGTCGGCTGTCAGGCCGTCTTCGCTGGCAAGCCAGCTCCCACAGTGAGATTGAGCACAGGCAGTTGGAGACTGGTCGGCTGTCAGGCCGCCCTCGCTGGCAAGCCAGCTCCCACAAGATCAAAAGATCGCAGCCTTCGGCAGCTCCTACACAGGCCGAGTGTCAGCTCGCCGAAAGCTTTTGATCTTGATCCACGGGCGACATCGGAAGGCTGAGTGGAGGGATTGATCCGGGGGTGGGAGCGCAGCGACAGTTTGGCGAAGCCAAACACAGCGAGAGGAGGTGCAGCGAAGCAAACCGTAGGCGCTGCGCCCGGATCGATCCCGCAGCGAAGGAACCCCGAGCCCCAGCGAGCGGGCCGAACGTAGGAGCAAGCCTTTTTTTGCTTACTTTTTTGAGGCGTTTGTCAAAAAAGTGAGTCGCCGTAAGGGCGAAACCCTAAGTAGCCGTTAACAAAAAAACGGATATGTACACAAAAAAACCAAGAACCTGGTCGGCCCAAAGGCCGCCAAGACAAAGCCCAAAAAAAGCCCCCAAGGCCTACACCTCAGGGGCTTTCGAACAAACCAGCTCAGCGCTTAATGATGCTCACGCGTCGCCCGGAATTTCACATCCGGCCACCGCTCTTCCATCAACGCCAGGTTAACCCGCGTCGGCGCCAGGTAGGTCAGGTGCCCACCGCCATCCAGCGCGAGGTTCTCCACCGCCTTGTTGGAAAATTCCTCAAGCTTCTTCTTGTCGCTGCATTCGATCCAGCGCGCGGAATACACAGTGATCGGCTCATAAGAGCACTCAACCTTGTATTCCTCCTTCAAGCGGCTCGCGACCACATCGAACTGCAGCACACCCACGGCGCCAAGAATGATGTCGTTGCTGCGCTCCGGGAAAAACACCTGAGTCGCGCCCTCTTCAGCCAACTGCTGCAGGCCCTGACGCAACTGCTTGGACTTCAGCGGATCACGCAGACGCACACGACGGAACAGCTCCGGGGCGAAGTGCGGGATACCGGTGAAACCGAGGGCTTCACCTTCGCTGAAGGTGTCGCCGATCTGGATGGTGCCGTGGTTGTGCAGACCGATGATGTCACCGGCGTACGCCTCTTCCAGCTGCTCACGCTCGGAAGAGAAGAACGTCAAGGCGTCGCCGATGCGCACGTCCTTGCCGGTACGCACGTGGCGCATCTTCATGCCTTTCTCGTACTTGCCGGAGCAGATACGCATGAAGGCAATACGGTCGCGGTGTTTCGGGTCCATGTTCGCCTGGATCTTGAAGATGAAGCCCGAAAACTTCTCTTCCACCGGCTCGACGGTGCGCTCGTTGGCGACACGGGCCAGCGGACGCGGTGCCCAGTCAACCACTGCATCAAGCACATGGTCGACCCCGAAGTTGCCCAATGCCGTACCGAAGAACACCGGGGTCAGTTGACCGTCGAGGAACTCCTGCTGGTTGAACTCGTGGCAGGCGCCCTGCACCAGTTCCAGCTGTTCGAGAAAGCGCTCGTACTCGTCGCCCAGGTGCGCGCGCGCCTCGTCGGAGTCGAGTTTCTCGATGATCTTGGTTTCGGTGCGTTCGTGACCGTGACCGGCGGTGTAGACAATGATGTAGTCGTCGGCCAGGTGGTACACGCCCTTGAAGTCGCGGTAGCAACCGATCGGCCAGGTGATCGGCGCTGCCTTGATCTTCAGAACGGCTTCGATTTCGTCGAGCAGCTCGATCGGGTCGCGGATGTCACGGTCGAGTTTGTTGATGAAGCTGACGATCGGCGTGTCACGCAGACGGCAGACGTCCATCAGCGCGATGGTCCGTGGCTCAACGCCTTTACCGCCGTCGAGGACCATCAGCGCCGAGTCGACCGCCGTCAGGGTGCGGTAGGTGTCTTCGGAGAAGTCTTCGTGGCCCGGGGTGTCGAGCAGGTTGATCATGTGTTCGCGATACGGGAACTGCATGACCGACGTGGTAATGGAAATACCGCGCTGCTTCTCCATCTCCATCCAGTCGGATGTCGCATGGCGGTCGGATTTACGGGATTTCACCGTACCGGCCACTGCAATCGCCTTGCCCATCAACAGGAGCTTTTCGGTGATCGTGGTTTTACCGGCATCGGGGTGGGAAATAATGGCGAAAGTGCGGCGTTTCGCGACTTCGGCGGCCTGGTTGGTCATGGGAAATCGCCTGGCGGTGATTCAAAAAAGGGCGGCGAGTATAGCTTAAAAAGTGATCGCCAGACCACCGTCCCTCGGCCGCGCAAAACCCTGTAGGAGCTGCCGCAGGCTGCGATCTTTTGATCTTGCTCTTAACAATAAAATCAAAAGATCGCAGCCTGCGGCAGCTCCTACCGGTGGCCAGATGGCATCCGATGTGGGAACCTTTTGAAGCACGGAGACGTCCATCCCCTGTTACGACATTTCGTCAGGGGCTGAAAAATCAGCAAGTTAGCCTGAAGAGGCTGCGCTCATGGCTCGCTTTCAGACCGCTTGTTGCCGGTGCTGAGGGAGCTGCTTCTCGCGAACGTTTATTTCCCGGCAGCCAGGCATGGCATGCCACACGGGACGGCGTTCGCCGACTATAAAAAAGGAGTCCGCCTGTGGCTATCCGCTATGGCAAAGGGCTGATGGGAGGTGCGGTGGTTATCGCGCTCCTGGCCCTGCTGATCCACTGGATCGGCATCAACACGATCGAACACTACCGCGACGATTTGTTGTTTTACCTGCAAGCTCATCTGATTCTCGTCCTCGCTTCAATGCTGGCCGCCCTTGTCGTGGGCATCCCCGCCGGTATCTTCCTCAGTCGCCCGACCATGGTCGGCCGCGCTGAACGCTTCATGCAGATCTTCAATATCGGCAACACCGTGCCACCGCTGGCCGTACTGGCGATTGCCCTGGGGATTCTCGGCATCGGCAGTGGCCCGGCGATCTTCGCTTTGTTCCTCGCGTCCTTGTTGCCGATTGTGCGCAACACGTACGAAGGCCTGAAAAACGTTCAGGGCTCGCTGAAAGAAGCCGCCGTCGGCATCGGCATGACCCCGCGCCAGGTGCTGTGGAAAGTCGAATTGCCCAACGCCGTACCGATCATCATTGGTGGCGTGCGCGTGGCACTGGCGATCAACGTCGGCACCGCGCCGCTGGCCTTCCTGATCGGCGCCAACAGCCTCGGCAGCCTGATCTTCCCTGGCATCGCCCTGAACAATCAGCCGCAACTGCTGCTCGGCGCCGCGTGCACCGCGCTGCTGGCCCTGCTGCTCGATGGCGTAGTCACCCTCGCCAGCCGTCTCTGGCTGGAACGCGGTTTGCGCCCGTCTTAAGGCTCTTGCGAAGGAATATTTATGAAACGATTTAGCTTGATCTTGAGCTGCCTCCTGCTGTTTGCAGGATTGGCCCAAGCCGCCGAAAAACCGGTGATCCGCCTTGGCGCCCGGGTATTCACCGAGCAGACCCTGCTCGCGGAAATCACCGCGCAATACCTGCGCAGCAAAGGCTACGACGCGCAGATCACCGGCGGTCTGGGCAGCAACCTTGCCCGTAGCGCTCACGAAAGCGGACAACTGGACATGCTCTGGGAATACACCGGCGTGTCGCTGGTGGCCTACAACCATGTCACCGAGAAACTCGACAGCGAACAGTCTTACGCCCGGGTCAAAGAACTCGACGCGAAAAAAGGCCTGGTCTGGCTGACCCCGTCGAAATTCAGCAACACCTACGCCCTCGCCCTGCCGCAGAAAGTCGCCGAGGAGTATCCGCAGATCAACACCATCAGCGACCTGAACAAGGTGCTGCGCAATGAGGCCAAGACCAATCACCTGGTGGCGCTGGACACCGAGTTCGCCAACCGCTCCGACGGTCTGGACGGCATGGTCAAGCTCTACGACATGAACCTGACCCGCAAGAACATCCGCCAGATGGACGCGGGGCTGGTCTACACCGCGCTGCGCAACGGCCAGGTGTTTGCCGGTCTGGTCTACACCACGGACGGCCGCCTGAATGCCTTCGGCCTGAAGTTGCTGGAAGACGACAAGCACTACTTCCCCGACTACACCGCCGCGCCGGTGGTGCGTCAGGCCTACCTCGATGCACACCCGCAACTGGCCGAACAGCTCAAGCCGCTGGCAGAACTGTTCGATGACGAAACCATGCGCCAGCTCAACGCGCGGGTCGATGTCGATCACGAAAGCCCATCGAAAGTGGCCGCCGACTTTCTGCGCCAGCACCCACTCAATTAAGGAGGAAAAGTCATGGAATTTCTTAACGCCTTTTCCCACCTCGACTGGCAGCAGGTGATGCACCTGACCTGGCAGCACATCACTCTGGTCGGTATCGCGGTAACGCTGGCGATCCTCATTGGTGTGCCGCTGGGCATTCTGATGACGCGTTTCCCGAGCCTCGCCGGTCCCTTGCAGGCCAGCGCCACAGTGCTGCTGACCGTGCCGTCGATTGCCCTGTTCGGTCTGCTGCTGCCGTTCTACTCCAAGTTCGGCCAGGGCCTGGGGCCAATGCCGGCGATCACCGCGGTGTTCCTTTATTCACTGCTGCCGATCATGCGCAACACCTACCTCGCCCTGACTGGCGTCGAGCCGGGCATCCGTGAAGCTGCACGCGGTATCGGCATGACCTTCGGCCAGCGCCTGCGCATGGTCGAGTTGCCAATTGCAGTGCCGGTGATTCTCGCCGGGGTGCGCACCGCCGTGGTGATGAACATCGGCGTGATGACCATCGCCGCGACCATCGGCGCCGGTGGCCTCGGTGTGCTGATCCTCGCCTCCATCAGCCGCAGCGACATGTCGATGCTGATCGTCGGCGCGCTGCTGGTCAGTCTTCTGGCGATCTTCGCCGACCTTCTCCTGCAGTGGCTGCAACGTACGCTGACTCCAAAAGGACTCCTCAAATGATCGAACTTCAAAACCTCAGCAAGACCTTCCAGAGCAACGGCAAAGATGTCAAAGCCGTGGACTCGGTGAGCCTGACCGTCAATGAAGGCGAAATCTGTGTGTTCCTCGGGCCATCGGGTTGCGGCAAAAGCACCACGCTGAAAATGATCAACCGCCTGATCAAGCCGACCTCGGGCAAGATCCTGATCAACGGCGAAGACACCACCGACCTCGACGAAGTGACCCTGCGCCGCAACATCGGCTACGTGATCCAGCAGATTGGTCTGTTTCCGAACATGACCATCGAAGAGAACATCGTCGTGGTGCCGAAACTGCTCGGCTGGGACAAACAGAAATGCCACGACCGCGCTCGCGAACTGATGAGCATGATCAAGCTTGAACCCAAGCAGTATCTGCATCGCTATCCGCGTGAACTGTCCGGCGGCCAGCAACAGCGCATCGGTGTGATCCGCGCGCTGGCGGCGGATGCGCCACTGTTGCTGATGGACGAGCCGTTCGGTGCAGTCGACCCGATCAACCGCGAGATGATCCAGAACGAGTTCTTCGAGATGCAGCGAGCGCTGAACAAGACCGTGATCATGGTCAGCCACGACATCGACGAGGCGATCAAACTCGGTGACAAGATCGCGATCTTCCGCGCCGGCAAACTGCTGCAGATCGATCACCCGGACACCCTGCTCGCACACCCGGCGGACGACTTTGTCAGCAATTTCGTCGGCCAGGACAGCACCCTCAAACGTCTGTTGCTGGTGAAGGCCGAAGACGCCGCCGATAACGCGCCTTCGGTCAGCCCGGAAACCCCGGTGGCCGATGCACTGGAACTGATGGACGAGCATGACCGCCGCTACGTGGTGGTCACCTGTGCCGAGAACAAGGCGCTGGGCTATGTGCGTCGTCGCGACCTGCACCGCCAGACCGGCACCTGCGCGCAGTATCTGCGCGAGTTCAACGCCACCGCCGCGTACGACGAGCATCTGCGCATCCTGTTGTCGCGCATGTACGAGTTCAACCGTTCGTGGCTGCCGGTGATGGATGCGGAACGGGTGTTCCTCGGCGAGGTCACTCAGGAGTCGATTGCCGAGTACCTGAGTTCCGGCAAATCCCGCGGTGGCAAGACCAGCATCGTCTCCCCCGCCGAGACCGCGCTGGCCTGATAGAGCGCTGATGGGCCGTGCCCTGCAAGGGGCACGGCACAATTGAATGGATCAGGAGGAGATGGCCTGGTCACCGGCGATGAACTCGAACCGCACATCAGCCGATGGCGTCTGGGGCAGCGTGATCCTGATTGCCGGAATCCAGATACCTGTCTGGTTCTTGAAATCCCGCTGGTCATGCTGCGCACCGGCCTTACCGGCGTCATTGATGTAAAACACCGCCTCGATCGGCAACGTCGTGCCCAGATTCTGCTCCCACTTGGCCATCCGGAATTCGTTCTGCGTACCGAAGGCGAAGTCGCCGCCCCGCCCCTGAGCCTTGATCGCCTCATTAAAAGCGGTAGTGGCGGCCTGATTCAAAACGTCACGCACATCAAAGCCGCACAGATTCCCGTATTTGCCCGGTTGCTGATGGTAATGCGTGATGTATTGCTCGGCCGTATTGATACCTTGTGACTGGCAAGGTCGACTGGCAACTAATCCCGGACTTTGACCGCAGCCCTTACCGTCACGCTTGCTCGTTGCACCGTCCACCGGAAAGAAACAAAGTATCTCCGGCTCTATCTTACCCACGGGTTTGAAAAAGTACGGATACAAGATAAAACCATTGTTATATCCGTAGGCCAACTTGCTGAACTTCGCATCCGCCCGCAAGTAGGAAAAGGACACGCCAGTTGACGCTGGATTAGGGTCCCAGAAGTGAAACTTAGTAGAGTTTTCAGTGGCTCTCAAAATGACCCCCGAACACAGGAATGCCGGGGCTGACAGGTTGTTGCGGCACATGCTCTCTTTGTTGTGGTAGGCCTCTGTAAGATAAGTGGCAATCTGTGGCCCGGTGCCGGCGCCCCTCACGCCAATCGAAGCGGTCCCGGGTATTTCCTCTCGCGGTACGGGAGCGGACGGTTGAACTATTTCGTGAGTGGCACAACCCGACAGTGTCAATACAACCAGCCACAGTAATATTCTGTTCATCCTTGTTACCCCTGCATCCGCTTGAATTGATAGACAGGCGCACTCTCCCCATCATGCAAACGGGTCGACGGAGCCATTTCCAATAACAAAAAAAACTGTGCTCGCCGATCACCAGACTTTATTTCGGAACTAATCGGCGCCCTCATCCTAGGAAGAAAACCGCAACTAAACACCTGTCAGAAATACTAGTCCTGAGGGTTGTCTCAAGGCTTTTTCGGGATTAAACGTCTGTGGCTTATTTCCGTTTTTCCAGGCATGCCGACGACGCATATCCATGCTCGGGGGAACATCAGCCTGTCATGTCGGTCGGTTACATCGGTACCGGAGGAAGACCGCACGACGGAAGCGTGCAAAAACGCGACATTTTTTGTTGATCTCAGGCCCCTCACGCCCTAAAGTTCGCGCCGAACGTCCATGCTGGAAACGATCCATCCGGCTCAAGTACTGACGACGAGACAGCAAGGCCAAGGGCAGCGTCAGCGCCCGTGGCCTTTTTGCTTTCGGCGACATGCCTTGGGAAGTAGGCGAACCAAAGTGGGGATACGGAGGACGTTCAGGAAGGTGTGTCATCAATGCATTCACGAGTGCGAATTCATTGATGACACACCCTCGCACCCATTGATTAACGACGTTTGCCAGTAGGAGTTCCAAGCATGTCGATCCAGGTCGAAGACTATTTCGCGCGCGAAACCTTTCAGAAAATGAAGGCGTTCGCCGACAAACAGGAAACCCCGTTCGTGGTGATCGACACCGCGATGATCGCCCAGGCCTATGACGACCTGCGCGCCGGTTTCGAATTCGCCAAGGTCTACTACGCGGTCAAGGCCAACCCGGCTGTCGAGATCATCGACCTGCTCAAAGAGAAAGGTTCGAGCTTCGACATCGCCTCCATCTATGAGCTGGACAAAGTCATGGGGCGTGGCGTCAGCCCGGACCAGATCAGCTACGGCAACACCATCAAGAAGTCCAAGGACATCCGCTACTTCTACGAGAAGGGTGTGCGCCTGTTCGCCACCGACTCCGAAGCCGATCTGCGCAACATCGCCAAAGCCGCGCCGGGTTCGAAAGTCTATGTGCGCATTCTGACCGAAGGCTCGACTACCGCTGACTGGCCGCTGTCGCGCAAATTCGGCTGCCAGACCGACATGGCCATGGACCTGCTGATCCTCGCCCGCGACTTGGGCCTGGTGCCTTATGGCATCTCGTTCCACGTTGGCTCGCAGCAGCGTGATATCAGTGTCTGGGACGCGGCGATCGCCAAGGTCAAAGTGATCTTCGAGCGCCTGAAAGAAGAAGACGGCATACACCTGAAACTGATCAACATGGGTGGCGGCTTCCCGGCCAACTACATCACCCGTACCAACAGCCTGGAAACCTACGCCGAAGAAATCATCCGCTTCCTGAAGGAAGACTTCGGCGATGACCTGCCGGAAATCATTCTGGAGCCGGGCCGTTCGTTGATCGCCAACGCCGGCATTCTGGTCAGCGAAGTCGTGCTGGTCGCGCGTAAATCGCGCACCGCCGTCGAGCGTTGGGTGTATACCGATGTGGGCAAGTTCTCCGGCCTGATCGAAACCATGGACGAGGCGATCAAGTTCCCGATCTGGACCGAGAAGAAAGGCGAGATGGAAGAAGTGGTCATCGCCGGCCCGACCTGCGACAGCGCAGACATCATGTACGAGAACTACAAATATGGCCTGCCGCTGAACCTGGCCATCGGTGATCGCCTGTACTGGCTGTCGACCGGTGCGTACACCACCAGTTACAGCGCCGTCGAATTCAATGGCTTCCCGCCGCTGAAATCGTTTTACGTGTAATCGACACCTCAGAGTAAAAAAGGCCCACTGAATGGGCCTTTTTTATTTTTTCAGCCAGTTTTCGAAGTGCGCCAACATCTGCAAAATCTCATCAGCGCCCTCCAGAGCCAATTCGATCTTGACATTCAGCTGCCCCATGGTGGTCATATTTTCCGTTTGTGTGAGGGCAGTGCCCAAGCCCGTCGCACGGTCAGATACGTTTCTGAGGAACACGCCCATCTGAATATTCAGCGGTACAAACTTATTGAAGAGTTTTGCAATATCAGCCTGATACTCGGCAGCCCTGATCGTGGGGTCTGAAGAAGAGTAAGCAATATCCCAGAGAGGCGTTGTGGCAGGATTTCTGAACAACTCTTGCGCGACAGTCGGTTGTGGATGACAGGCACAGGACTGCCAACCCATTATCTTGATAAATGCCGCGTTCAATCCGAATGATGCCTCGCCCACCATGTCAATCTGGCCCTCAATCGGAGTGATTACCCCGCTCAAGCTCCGGAAACAATTACCCAACTGGTGAACCAATCCCCTGGGGCTGGTAGGTGGAAACCGTCCCCAGTCCGTCGAGCGATACAGACTGAAACTTGTTACGTCAACCTGACTGACAGGTTCGCGTTTCGATGTTCTCTGTGTTATTTCCAGAGATTCGCGTCCAAACGTATCCAGGTCACTCAGATACCGACTGGTCAAACTCCGCAGGTCTCTAATTCGCTCCCAGCTCCCTTGCAGATATTGTTCATAAAAGTTAACGCGGTTCAGGCGCGTATCCCAGGACAGTTCTGCGCGTTGATGGCCACTTTTTCGTCGTGCCTCAAAGACAACTGGTGTGTTGTCGTAGGTCGGTATCAATAGCCCAAGCCAACGGATATAGCGATTCAGCACCTCGCGCTGCTGCGCCGAAAACTCATAATTCACTGAATTCATATTCCCTGTGCAGGAAGTGGACGAGCGATCACCCACTTCCTCACCTCCTTGTTATTGAGAAATGGATTTCAGAACGCTGACGGCTTCGGTAATTCGGGCAATTGCAGAGTCTGTCCGACCTTCCACCGGCACCGAAGTGTCCTGGGTAAACTCAGTAGAGAGCAGATCAAAGTAGTTGATCAGGCTGGCATACTCATTGGCGTACTTCGAACGTTCGTCATCCTGCTCGTCCAGCGTAGTGACCAGTTCGATACGCCCAACAATCCGAGTGCCATCATTGACGTGCTTTTGCAACTGAGCGCGCATTTCAGCTGCTTTGTCGCTGAGTCGACGGTACGCAGCCAGCATGTTGAGATAAGAAATCGCCTCACCAATACCGGAAATCAATTTTTTCAGGGTATCAATAGCCAACAGGGCGATTTGAACTTGCGGAGGCGCCAGACCCAACGCCTTCAGATTTTCAAGCGATAACTGGGCTTCCTGGCCGATTTTTTCGATACCCGCCTTGGTGATCAGATCAATCGCATCGGAAATAGACTTTATCTCAGCAGTGAAGGCTGCAATTTTCTCTTCGGTTTGAGTCTTGAGTTCCTCGTTACTGACACGCTCTTCTTCCAGCTTGACGATCCACTCCGCCGACGCTTTGCGGTCATAGACTGCGCCAATGCTCTTATGGATACTTTTCAAGTCTCGAGTTTGCGCAGAAACTTTAGCGAAAACATCTTTCAGTTCCACCTCCATGTCCTCGCGCACCTCTTCCGCATCCTCGGGTGAACTCAACTCTTTCTGATAGGATATTAAAGTCTTCTGGGACAACTCCAGACGGATGCTTAGCCTCTGCGCCTTGTCGCGCAATTCAAAAGTTGACTTGTTCAACGCCAGCGCTACACCGTTCATGGCCCCGACAGTGCCGGGCATGTAATCGAACTGCTCAAAGAGCATTTGCGCAGTAGTGTTCAGCCGCTGCACGCACGCATTGTGTTCGCGCAGTTTGTGCATATTGAACGCTGGCTCGGCAGCGTTGATCGAAAAATTTTGCATTACAGCCCTACTCCGAATCGCGACATTATTGTTTTGGTATTCTTTATCGGCTTCTGCAAACACCGCCAGCAACTGATCGGCCTTGGATTTTATTTGCTCCCACGGAGCGATGACTTCAACTATCTGATTCTTGAATTTGCGCAACTTCACGGACTCGTCGATTAGACTGATTTTATCAATAGAGGCAATGACATAATCACTGAGCGCGTTCCAGACCAGCATGAGGTTTTTGGTTGCTACATCGGCCTCTATCGCAACGTAACTAAGGTTTTGCAGATCATCACGAACCTTATTCAGCGAACTCAGCGTCTGGTTCTTGCTGGCCATTTTTTGATTATCTGCCTGCTGCAGTTGCTTCAACGCATTACGTTCACGGCGTATTTTTCCAGCTTTGACACCCTGATAGATAGCCATGACCAGTCCACCAGGCGTAATACCCGCCGCCTCCCTGATCGCATCTTGAACCAATTTTTCATATTGCTTGTTCAGATCATCAATCTCAGCGGAACGCTGATCCATTTGACCTTGCAACTCTTTGATATCGGACGCGTACGTATTCCTGGAAACGAACTCCAGTCGCAGCTTGATTTCCGGCAGAACAGACTCCCGCATATCGGTGCCGAAACGGTCAAGTTCCCCGCGTACCTGTTCGGCTTTTTGATGACAACGCCGGATTGTCGACAGCAAGTCATTCAGATAACTTCGAATCTCGACGATATCGCCAGGGGCAAGATCGAGATCTGGTAGTCCTGGCATTTGCCGTTGAAGTTTCAGATATTGTTCAACAGTAGTAACATCATGCTCTTCCAGATATTTAGAAGACTTCAGATCGTCATACACTTCAACAATGGCTCCACCCGCTCTGAGGATGCTGCCAGCAAATATCTGCAGATCATTTCCCGTCAGCATTATTTTCTCGCGCAGAGGCGACCAGCGTCGAGCATGCTGATAGGTCGTGGTAAAAGTTCGCAAAAAATCCCGAGCAGTGCGTCCCACACCACCTTCATCACCAGATCCATAGTTAAGATAGGCGATGACGTCGTCCAGTTGGATTGGCAGGGACAAGCCCAGCTCCTCATACCTCCTCAGATTGTTTATTTGCTCTTTGGTCAGCTCGATACCGGGGTCCCGATCGTAGTCTTCGCCCTCACCCAACGAAGCGTTCACAAAAAGCAATGGGGCCTTTGAGGCGATTTCAATCACCTTGTCACTCATCTTGATGTCCATCCAGACTCCTTGTCTTTTTTCGGAATTCAATATTGATTATTTGAGATCAGATAGTTCTGAATCGCTACAAGTCGCAGAAAACCAAAACCATCTAGAGCAAACTTAATGTGATAAGTCATGCACACACAAGCCATCAAATATTAAATTTCAAGACAATCAAGCTCTGCACTTGAGTAGTTCACAGCAACGTCAAGACCAGCCACTAGCAAACATGAAACTTCGACTAACAAAAAATAGCAATAACTGAAAACTTCAAAGTCATATAACAGACAGTCACGTCAAAACTCTACCGGGTAAGTAACTGGCTCAGCCGCAGCCGATACACTTCTGCCATTTTGCGGATTCGAGGATGATGAGCACTGAGTAATGATTCAATGCTCACCCGCAAGAAGTTCACGTTGCCGTTGGCGAGCGCCTTGTGCAACCAATCCAACGCCTCATCGGTCAGCCCTTCCTCGGCCAATACCGCCGCATAGCTGAACTGTCCACGAAAGTCGCCACCTTGCGCCGAGCGTCGATACCATTCTCGGGCCGCCACTCGGTCCTGAGGGCAGAAAAGCCCCTCTTCCAGATAACGGCCAAACAGGTTCATGGATTTGGCATGCCCCTGTTCCGCAGCGCGACGATATAACGCCAGGGCTTGCGACGGGTCCTCTGTTGTTCCGCGCCCGGTGGCAAGCAAATTGGCCAGGTTGTACATCGACCAATCCAGCCCTGCTTGCGCCGCGATACGGTAATGACGCGCGGCTAACGCAGCATTTGCCGTGCAACCCCAGCCATGCTCATGACAACGGCCCAGCATGTTGCGCGACATCAGATGCCCCTGGTCGGCGGCAATCGCGAACCAGCGCAACGCCAGTGGCTGATCCTGAGCGATTCCTCGGCCGTCGAGCAGGATCTGCCCGAGCAAAGCCTGCGCTTCGACAATGCCTTCCCCCGCTCCCAGCACGATTGCCTGCGCTGCACGGCCCGGGCTTTCGGCGAGCATGGCACGGAGTTGTACGCCATCGAGAATCTCCTCGCGGCGCAATCGAAAGTCCGCCACTTACACCTCGACCCAGCGCCGTAAGAGATTGTGATAGGCGCCGGTGAGACGGATCAGCGACGGATGATCGGGCATGTCTTGAGTAAGCTGCTGGATCGCGCCGTCCATCTCGAACAACAACGCGCGCTGACTGTCTTCGCGCACCAGACTTTGCGTCCAGAAGAACGACGCATATCGCGCACCGCGGGTGACGGCATTGACCTTATGCAGGCTGGTGCCGGGGTACAGCACCATGTCGCCGGCGGGCAGTTTCACCCGTTGCGTGCCGAAGGTGTCCTGGATCTCCAGCTCGCCGCCGTCGTAATCCTCGGGTTCGCTGAAAAACAGTGTGGCCGACAGATCGGTGCGCACCCGCTCGATGCTGCCTTTGGGCTGACGCACGGCGTTGTCGATGTGAAAGTCGAAACTGCCGCCCGCCGTGTAGCAGTTGAGTAACGGCGGGAATACTTTGTGCGGCAGCGCGGCCGACATGAACAGCGGGTTTTTCCACAAGCGTTCGAGCATCGCTGCGCCGATTTCTTTGGCCAGTGGGTGGCCTTCCGGCAGTTGCAGATTGTGCTTGGCCTTCGCCGACTGATAGCCGGCGGTGATCTTGCCATCAGCCCAATCCGCCTGCTCCAGCGCCTCGCGGATACGCTGCACTTCTGCTTTGGCGAACAGGCCGGGGATGTGCAGCAGCATGGCGATCGTACCTTATGGTAAAGGGGTGCCAATGGTATTGATTCTTATTGGCCGTGTAAAACCCGCACGACGGATGAATCGGCAAAAACCGTAAGGTTAAATTGTAAAGAATGTAAATTCGTCGCGAATAACAATATTTCGCAATTGATACGAATACCTGTTTACCCTATATTCCGCGACCTCAAATCCTTGGGGAGGGGAATAAAAATGTCACGTCAACAGGTTCAATTGCCGGTCAGTTCACCACGTTTGCTTGCTTCGGCCATTGGTGTCGCCATCACCGCCGGCTCTGCTGGCCACATGGTCTTCGCCGCGGAAAAGACCGACAGCAAAGCGTCCGGCAATGCCATCGCTCTGGACGCTACCGCCATCACCGGCGAAGCGCAGGACTCGACGTCCTACCAGGTCGAAAAAGCCTCCTCGCCCAAGTACACCGCGCCGCTGGTCGACACGCCGCGCTCGGTCACCGTCATTCCGCAACAAGTCCTGAAAGACACCGGCGCCCTGAACATGCAGGACGCGCTGCGCACCGTGCCGGGCATCACCTTCGGTGCCGGTGAAGGCGGCAACCCGCAGGGCGATCGTCCGTTCATTCGTGGTTTCGACGCCCAGGGCGACACCTACCTCGACGGCGTGCGCGACACCGGTTCGCAGAGTCGCGAAATCTTCGCCGTAGAAAACATTGAAGTCAGCAAGGGCCCGAACTCGGCCATCGGCGGTCGCGGCGCGGCTGGCGGCAGCATCAACCTGGTGAGCAAGAAAGCGCACCTGGGCAACTCGTTTGATGGTGGTTTCACCTGGGGTTCCGACCAGACCCAGCGTTACACCCTGGACGGCAACTACCAGTTCAGCGACACCGCTGCCGGCCGCCTGAACCTGATGAGCCACGAGAGCAATGTCGCCGGTCGCGACAAGGTCGACTACGATCGCTGGGGTATCGCGCCGTCCCTGGCGTTTGGTCTGGGTACCGACACCCGCGTCAACCTCGACTACTACCATCTGGAAAGCAACGACACCCCGGACTCGGGCATTCCTTACACCATTCCAAAAGCTGGTTCGGCTGCACGCACCAAATCCAACCCGGACAAGCCGTACGCCGGTGGTGATCACAGCAACTTCTACGGTCTGGATCGCGACTTCCGCAAGGGCCGCACCGACACCGCGACCTTCGCCATCGAGCATGACCTGAGCGACTCGCTGACCATCAAGAACACCCTGCGCCACGGCACCAGCATGCAGGATTACATCCTGACTCAGCCGGACGACAGCAAGGGCAACGTCAACAATGGCAGCGTCTGGCGCCGTGCCAACACGCGGGTCAGCAACACCGAGACCACCACCAACCAGACTGATCTGTTCGGCAATTTCTACGTCGCCGGTTTCAAGAACAGCTTCTCCACCGGTGTCGAATACACCCGCGAGGAAGGCCAGAAGTCCTCGTACAACGTCAACACTGACACCACGCCGCGCACCAGCGCCGCGACCACCAACTGCACCCCGTCGATGATCGGCGCATCGAGCGGCTACAACTGCACCTCGCTGTCGAACCCGAATCCGAACGATCCGTGGAACGGCGCGATCTCGCGCAACTACGCTGGCACCGACACCAAGGCCAATACCTACGCGCTGTATGCGTTCGACACCCTGGAGTTGTCCGAGCAGTGGCTGGTGAACATGGGGCTGCGTTACGACCACTTCGACACCGACTACAAGACCTACAACAACGCCGGCACCACCACCTCCAAAGGTGATGACACCAGCGAATTCGTCACCGGTCAGTTCGGCGTGGTCTACAAACCGGCACCGAACGGCAGCATCTACGCCTCCTACGCGACCTCCGCGACGCCACCGGGCAACACCCTCGGTGAAGGCCAGGAAGGCAACCCGCTGGGTGGCACCCCGGATCGCAATGGCAACCTGCTCAAGAGCGACATGGAGCCGGAAACCACCAAGAACTACGAAATCGGCACCAAGTGGGATCTGTTGAACGATCGCCTGTCGCTGACCGCTGACATCTTCCGCACCGAGAAAGAAAACGCTCGCGTACAAGTCGACACCACCTCCTACGAGAACGCCGGCAAGACCCGCGTGCAAGGTATCGA
The DNA here is from genome assembly GCF_024748795.1 of Pseudomonas sp. B21-051. Lineage (NCBI taxonomy): Bacteria > Pseudomonadati > Pseudomonadota > Gammaproteobacteria > Pseudomonadales > Pseudomonadaceae > Pseudomonas > Pseudomonas sp. B21-051. The sequence continues at coordinate 938,053 of NZ_CP087166.1, read as the reverse complement.
GCTGTCGGCCAGCGGCAAGATCACTGACAAGTGGCAAGTGTTCGCCGGCTACGCCTACATGGACAGCGAACAGGTGGACGGCGGTGACCTGCCAGCCAACAAAATCAACAACGGTAACGAGTTGCCCAACACGCCGAAAAACAGCGCGAGCCTGTGGACCACTTATCAGGTCACACCGAAGCTGACCATCGGTGGCGGCGCGTTCTACGTGGACGACGTATACGGCAGCGTGGCCAACACCACCATGGTCGATTCCTATGTACGTTACGACGCGATGGCCGCCTACAAGCTGAGCAAGAACGTCGACCTGCAACTCAACGTGCAGAACCTGACCAACGAAACCTACTACGACAAGGCCTTCTCGACGCACTTCGCCAACCAGGCGGCGGGCCGTACGGCGCTGTTGAGCACCAACTTCCACTTCTGACCGATGTGGAAACTGTGGGAGCGAGCCTGCTCGCGAAAGCGGTGGGTCAGTTAAGTAGAGGCTGACTGACACGACGCCTTCGCGAGCAGGCTCGCTCCCACAAGGTATGCACCGCAAGGCTTGGCCCCGTTCATCCATTGAACGGGGCTTTTGTGCGTAATCAAAGAAGCTCTCGATAACCCACGGCATAATGCGCGCCGTGATGACAATTTTCGAACGGACAAGGCGAGCGACGTGTTGAAGAAAACCCTGTTCCAGTTGCACTGGTTTTTCGGCATCACTGCCGGGCTGGTGCTGGCCCTGATGGGCATTACCGGTGCCGCCTATTCGTTCCAGGACGAAATCCTGCGGGCGCTGAACCCGTCGGTGTTGCAGGTAGAAAAACAGGTCGCTGGCGTCCTGCCTCCAGTCGAGCTGGTGGAACACATCGAAGCCAATTCCGGCAAGAAAGTCGGGATGCTCTGGGTCGAGACCGACAGCGGCAACGCCGCGCGCGTCTACTTCACCCCGCCCAAAGGCGAGCGTCGTGGCGAGATGCGCTACTTCGATCCGTACACCGGCGAGTTCATGGGTGACGCGGTGGGCCAGGACTTCTTCGGCCTGATGCTGCAACTGCACCGCTTTCTCGCCATGGGCGACACCGGGCGCAACATCACCGGCGCCTGCACCCTGATTCTGCTGTTCTTCTGCCTCTCCGGGCTGTACCTGCGCTGGCCGCGCCAGTGGAACAGCTGGCGCGTGTGGCTGACCCTCGACTGGAAGAAAAAGGGCCGCAGCTTCAATTGGGATCTGCACTCGGTGGCAGGCACCTGGTGCCTGCTGGTGTACCTGCTGCTGGCGTTGACCGGGTTGTCCTGGTCGTACGAGTGGTACAACAAAGGCCTGACCAAACTGCTTTCCGATGCGCCGCAAAACGAGCGCGTGCGCGGCGGTCGCGGGCCGGCGCCGGAAGGCCCGGCACCGACAGCCGACTACGCGGCGATGTGGAGCAGCATCTACAGTGCTGCCGGCCCGGGACTGTCGGCCTACAACATCCGCATGCCGCCAGTGGCCGGGCAACCGGCGACCGTGTTCTATCTGCTCGACAGCTCGCCGCATGATCGCGCGCTGAACCAGATCACCCTCGACCCGGCCACCGGCGTGGTCAAACGCGTCGACCGCTACGCTGACAAGAGCTTCAAGGCGCAGTTGCTGACCAGCATTTACGCGCTGCACGTCGGCAGCTATTTCGGCCTGGTCGGACGAATCATCGTCACCCTCGCCGCCGTGTGCATGCCGCTGTTTTTCATCACCGGGTGGCTGCTGTATCTGGATCGCCGACGCAAGAAAAAGCAGATTCAGGACGCGCGCAAAGATCTCCAGCCACCGAGCGGTGATGCACCGGCATGGCTGGTGGGTTTCGCCAGCCAGAGCGGTTTTGCCGAACAGTTGGCGTGGCAGACCGCCGGGCAATTGCAGGCCGCCGGGTTGCCGGTGAAGGTGCAGCCGCTGGCGAACGTCAGCGCGCAGGATCTGCGTGAGTCGAATAACGCGCTGTTCGTGGTCAGCACCTTCGGCGACGGCGAAGCACCGGACAGCGCGCGTGGTTTCGAGCGCAAAGTCCTGAGCAACGCTGCAAGCTTCGACGGCCTGAACTATGCGGTGCTGGGCCTCGGCGACCGCCAGTACCAGAATTTCTGCGGTTTCGCCCGACGCCTGCATCAGTGGTTGGGCGAGCACGGCGGCAAGACCCTGTTCGCCCCGGTCGAAGTCGACAGCGGCGACCCCTACGCCCTGCGTCATTGGCAAACCCAGCTCGGACAGCTGACCGGGCAAGCGCCGGTCGACACCTGGCAAGCGCCGAGCTACGACAACTGGACGCTGGTCAGCCGCGAACTGATGAACCCCGACAGCAGCGGCGCGCCGGTGTACCTGCTGGGCCTGAAGGCGCCGAGCACCAGCAGCTGGCTGGCCGGTGATCTGGTGGAAGTGCTGCCGCGCAACTGCCCGTGGGCGATCGAACACTTCCTCGACGGACTGGGCATTCGTGGCGAAACCACGGTGAAGATCAACGGCCTCGAAGAGCCACTGGAAGTCGCTCTCGCCAGCCGTCAGTTACCCGAGCATCGCGCGCATCTGGTCGGCCTGCATGCACAAGCGCTGGTGGATGCGATGGTGCCGCTGGCCATGCGCGAATACTCGATCGCCTCGATTGCCGCCGACGGCGTGCTGGAACTGATCGTGCGTCAGGAACAACACAGCGACGGCAGCCTGGGCATCGGCTCCGGCTGGCTGACCGAGCATGCGCCCGTGGGCGGCAGCATCAGCCTGCGCGTGCGCCGCAACAGTGGCTTCCACTTGCCGAACGAGCCGGTTCCGATGATTCTGCTGGGCAACGGCACCGGCCTCGCCGGGTTGCGCAGTCTGCTCAAGGCACGCATCGCCGACGGTCAGCAACGTCAATGGCTGCTGTTCGGCGAGCGCAATCGCGAGCACGATTTCCTCTGCCGGGCGGAGCTGGAAGAGTGGTTGATCAATGGCGATCTGGCGCGGCTGGACCTGGTGTTTTCGCGGGATCAGGCGCAAAAGATTTACGTGCAGGATCGCCTGCGCGAATCCGCTGACGAACTGAAGAAATGGCTGGCTGACGGTGCGGTGATCTACATCTGCGGCAGCCTGCAGGGCATGGCCGCCGGCGTCGATCAGGCACTCAACGACATCCTCGGTACCACCGAAGTCGAACGTCTGATCGAACAGGGCCGCTACCGCCGCGACGTGTACTGACCGACGCCTGTAGGAGCTGCCGCAGGCTGCGATCTTTTGATCTTGCTCTTAAAAAATCAAAAGATCGCAGCCTGCGGCAGCTCCTACAGGTGGAGTGATCAGACGGGCTGCAATTTCTGCTCGAAAACCGCTACCCCGTTCAAATCCCGCAACACCACACTCATCTCCCCGCTCTGCCCTTCGATGTTCACCTCGCCAAAGAACTGAAACCCGGCAAATGGTGAAGCATTCTGCGTGGGCGGAGCCTTCTGGAACACCACTTCCGGGCCGAAGGTCCTGTCCAGCGGATTAGGACCGAAACTCCCGGCATTCAGCGGCCCGGCGACAAATTCCCAGAACGGTTCGAAATCCTGAAACGCCGCACGGTCCGGGTGGTAGTGATGCGCCGCGCAGTAATGCACGTCGGCGGTCAGGAACACGAAATTTCGTACCTGCTGCGCCCGGAGGAAACCGAGCAACTCGGCGACTTCCAGCTCACGTCCTTGCGCCGGGCCGGGATCGCCGTTGGCCACGGCCTCCCAGCGCGCCACGCCCGGGCTGACTTCACCGTCGGGCACGCCGAGGCCGATCGGCATGTCGGCGGCGATCACCTTCCACTGCGCCTTGGAGTGCTTCAAGCCACGCTTGAGCCAGTCCAGTTGCTCGCGCCCCATAAACGGTTTGGCCGCGCCGAGGTTGTCGTCGTTGGCCCCGCGATAGCTGCGCATGTCGAGCACGAACACATCGAGCATCGGCCCGTAGCTGAGCTTGCGATAAATCCGTCCGCCGCCGTCAGCCGCCTGCAGGCGCATCGGCGAATATTCCAGCCAGGCCTTGCGCGCGCGGCCGACCAGGGTGTGGATATCTTTTTCCTGATAACGCTCGTCGAGCTGCTTGCCCGGCGACCAGTTGTTGACCACTTCGTGGTCGTCCCACTGCCAGATCTGCGGTACTTCGGCGTTGAAGCGGCGGATGTTTTCGTCCATCAGGTTGTAGCGATAATTGCCGCGATAATCGTCCAGGGTCTGGGCAACTTTGCTCTTGGCTGCGGTGGTGAGGTTGCGCCAGATCCGCCCGCCTTCGGTGGTCAGTTGCGCGGGCACCGGGCCGTCGGCGTAGATGGTGTCGCCGCTGTGGATAAAGAAGTCCGGCAGGCGCAGGCGCATGGATTCGTAGATGCGCATGCCGCCGATGTCCGGGTTGATGCCGAAACCCTGGCCGACGGTGTCGCCACTCCAGACGAAACGGATATTGCGCCGTGCCTTCGGAGCGCTGCGCAAATGGCCGAGCCACGGTTCGCTGGCAACGCCGGTTTGCGCATCCTTGAAATACACCCGGTAGAAAATCGCCTGATCAGCGGGCAGCCCGGTGAGCTCAACGCGGGCGGTGAAGTCGGTGCGCGCATCGGCCAGTGGCGAGACTACACGGCGCGGGTGACGAAACTGACTGCGGGTGTCCCACTCGACCACCATCCGCGCCGGACGGTCGCTGCGGCTCCAGATCATCGCGCGGTCGCCTTGCAGGTCGCCGGACTGCACGCCGTCGGTGAGTTGCGGCCGATCCTTGACCGACGCGATCACCGCCGGCGCCAGCCCCGGCATCAGCAGCCCGGCACCGACCACCTGCATGACCCGCCGACGACCCGGATTGAAATCGCTCATGCTGTTCTCCCTGGAAAAAGGAAAACTTAAGCACGGCTATATGAACTCGCCATGACACCACTAACCATTGTGGGAGCGAGCCTGCTCGCGAAAGCGATGTGCCAGTCAACATACATGTCGCTGGCAGATTGCATTCGCGAGCAGGCTCGCTCCCACAGGGGATTTGCGTTGCCGGTCAGGCCTTCGCCGGTTCCAGCGCCAACTCAACGGCTTCCGGGCGTTTGACCGTCGCATAGACAACAGCAGTCAACAAGCTCCCCGCCACAATCGCCAGCAAATACAACAACGCATGATTGATCGCATTCGGAATCGCCAGCACAAACAAGCCACCGTGCGGCGCCATCAGTTTGCAGCCGAAGTACATCGACAAGGCGCCGGTCAACGCACCGCCGGCGATGCTCGCCGGAATCACTCGCAGCGGATCTTTCGCGGCAAACGGAATCGCCCCTTCGGAGATGAAACACAGCCCCAGCACCAGCGCCGCTTTACCGGCCTCGCGCTCGGTCTGGGCGAACTTGCGGCGGGCGATGAAGGTAGCGATGCCCAGCCCGATTGGCGGCACCATGCCGGCAGCCATGGTCGCGGCCATCGGCGCATAACTCTGCGAAGCCAGCAGCCCCACCGAGAATGCATACGCGGCTTTGTTGATCGGTCCGCCGAGGTCGACGCACATCATGCCGCCGAGCAACACGCCGAGCAGAATCGCGTTGGTGGTGCCCATGCTGTCGAGAAAATGCGTCAGCGCCGCGAGCATCCCGGCGACCGGTTTACCGACCACGTAGATCATCACCAGACCGGTGATCAGGCTGGCGAACAACGGGATGATCAGAATGGGTTTCAGCGCTTCGAGGCTCTGCGGCAGCGCCACATAACGACTGATCAACTTGGCCGCATAACCGGCGATGAAACCGGCGACGATCCCGCCGATAAATCCGGCCCCCAGCGTACTGGCGAGCAAGCCACCAATCATCCCCGGCGCCAGGCCCGGGCGGTCGGCGATCGAGTAAGCGATGTAACCGGCGAGCAGCGGCACCATCAGCTTGAACGCGGTTTCGCCGCCGATCTGCATCAGCGCTGCCGCCAGCGTGCCCTCTTCCTTGAACGCGGTGATGCCGAAAACGAACGACAACGCGATCATCAGACCACCGGCCACCACCATCGGCAGCATGAACGAAACACCAGTCAGCAGGTGTTTGTAGACCCCGGTTTTCTCTTGCTTGGCCGGCGCCTTGCCGTCGCTCGCAACGTTCTCCACCTGAGCTTCGGCGAGGGCTTTTTTCAGTGTGGCCTCGGATTGCTTGAGCGCAATGCCGGTGCCGCAGCGGTAGATTTTCTTGCCGGCAAAACGCTCGGTGGCGACTTCGATGTCGGCCGCCAGCAACACCACGTCAGCCTCGGCAATCGCCGTTGCGCTGAGCGGGGTTTTCGCGCCGACCGAGCCTTGGGTTTCGACGTGCAGTTCATAGCCCAGACGCTTTGCCGTCTGCTGCAACGCTTCGGCGGCCATGAAGGTGTGGGCAACACCGGTCGGGCACGCGGTGATGGCGACGATGCGTGGCGCACGTTGCGCAGCGGCGACCGGGACGGCTTCGCTGGCGAGGTAAACTTCGGCCTCTTGCGCACCACGGCGCAGCACCGCTTCGACATCTTGCAGGGCTTGCGCCGGGGCGATGCGGAACACGCGCTTGCCGACGAAACGGCGCATGTCGACGTCACCGGTGGCGACCAGCAACACCCACTCCGCCGCCTCAATGGTCGCGGCGGACAATTCACGTTCCGGGTGCGCCGCATCGACCACTTCAACGCTGGTGCTCCAGCCCTGGCGCTGAGCCGCCGCATCGAGCAGGCGAGCGCACAGCACACTGGTGACCATGCCGTTCGGGCAGGCCGTGACAATGGCTAATTTCATGACAAACCCTCTTATTGTTCTGTCAGGGGACGCACGCGTACGCCCTGTTCGAGCTGCGCCAGTTGCGCCGCATCGTTGATGCCGAAACCGATCTGCGTCACCGCCATCGCGGCAATCGCCGTGGCCGTGCGCAGGGTCTGCTCGGGCGTATCGGCACTGAGCAACCCGTGGAGCATGCCGGCCAGCAGCGAATCGCCGGCCCCTACCGTGCTGGCAACAGTCACCTTCGGCGGCGTGGCATGCAGCGCCGAGCCGACGCTGAACCAGTTCACACCGTCGGCACCGTGGGAGATCACTACGTGCTCGATACCCTTGGCGTGCAGGCACGCCGCAGCCTGAGCTTCGGCGGCGTGCGAGACCACATCGCAATCGAGCGCATCGGCGAGTTCTTCGGTGTTCGGCTTGATCAGCCATGGGCGCGCTTCAATGGCGGCGCGCAAGGCTTCACCGCTGCTGTCGAGGGCGACTTTCAGGCCGAGGCCGTTCAGGCGTTCGATCAGCTCGCGCAACCACTGCGCGCTGACGCCGCGCGGCAGACTGCCGGCCACCACCACCGCGTCATGCCCCGGGGCGATCTGCAACAGACGCTCAAGCAATGCGTGCTGCGCTGCCGCGTCGACCACCGGCCCGGGACCGTTGATGTCGGTGATGCGCCCGTCGTGCTCGGCGACCTTGATGTTGCTGCGCGTCTCCCCCGGCACGCGAATGAACGCGTCGACAAAGCCGCGCTTGGCGAACAGGGTTTCGAAGGCTTGCAGATTGTCTTCGCCGAGAAAGCCGCTGACCGTCAGTTGATGCCCGAGATCCGCCAGCACTTGCGCGACGTTCACGCCTTTGCCGGCGGCATGGGTGTGCATCTCGTCGCTGCGGTTGACCTGACCGGCCTCCAGACGTGGCAGCTCGACCGTGAGGTCCAGCGCCGGGTTGAGGGTCAGGGTGAGAATCTTGGCCATTACAGGGCCTCCACTAATGCACGCACTTCATTTGCGCTGCCCACGGTGAGGGCTTGTTGAGCAAGGGTTTGCGCCTGGGTCAGGCTGAGTTCGCGGATGCGCGCCTTGACCTCGGCGATGCTGCGCCCGGACACGCTCAGCTCATCGACACCGAGGCCGACCAGCACCGGCACCGCCAGCGGATCTGCCGCCAGCTCGCCGCACACGCCGACCCATTTGCCATGGGCATGCGCCGCGCGCACGGTGATGTCGATCAGTTGCAGCACCGCCGGGTGCAGGCCGTCAGCCTGGGCCGAAAGCGTCGGATGACCACGGTCGATGGCCAGGGTGTATTGCGTGAGGTCGTTGGTGCCGACGCTGAAGAAGTCGACTTCCGTGGCCAGCACCGGCGCCAGCAAAGCGGCGGACGGCACCTCGATCATGATCCCCAGTTGCAGATCAGCGACCGGGATTTCCAGGCGCAAGCGCTCGGTCATGTCGCGGGCCTGACGCCACTCTTCAACGCTGCCGACCATCGGGAACATGATCCGTAGCGGACGGTTGTCCGCCGAACGCAGCAAGGCGCGCAATTGCGCTTCCATGATCTGCGGACGCTGCAAGGTCAAGCGAATGCCGCGCACGCCGAGGAACGGGTTTTCTTCCTTGGCGATCGGCCAATATGGCAGCGGTTTGTCGCCGCCGACATCAAGGGTGCGCACCACCAGCGGCCGCCCGGCGAGACCATCGAGAACGCGGCGGTATTCGGCTTCCTGAGTGGCTTCGTCCGGCGCCTGCGGGTGGGCCATGAAAATCAGTTCGGTGCGCAGCAGGCCGATGCCCTCGGCGCCCTGCTCGACCGCAGCGCTGACACCGGCGCTTTCACCGATATTGGCGAACACTTCCACGGCGTGGCCGTCAGTGGTGTGCGCCGGTTGATGACGTTGTTCGGCGGCGGCCTTGAGGCGCTGCTCGCGGGTGTCGCGTTCTTCAGCGGCACGTTGCAGGGTCGCGGCATCGGCGTCGACGTGCAGGCGACCGCGCTGGCCGTCGAGCAGCAACGGCGTGCCCGGTTCCAGCAGCAACACCGCTGCACCCGCACCGACCAGCGCCGGGATTCCGAGAGCACGGGCGACGATTGCACTGTGCGCGGTTGCGCCGCCGCGAGCGGTGAGAATTCCGGCCACTCGCGCCGGATCGAGCCGTGCGACGTCCGACGGGCCGACTTCGTCCATCACCAGAATGTACGGTTGCTCCGGCTCGTTCGGCGTCTGCACGCCGCAGAGTTGCGCCAGTACCCGGCGACCGATGTCCCGCAGATCCGCCGCCCGCTCGGCGAGCAACGCGTCCTGCAGCGATTCCTGTTGTTTGGCCGCTGCTTCGATCACCGCCATCCACGCCGCTTCGGCGCTTTCGCCCTGCTTGAGACGGGTGTCGACTTCGTCGGTCAGTTCCGGGTCGTCGAGCATTTCCTGGTGAGTGATGAAAATCTCGCGGATGGCCTTGGCCTTGCTGCGTTCGATCAGGCCCTGGATGTCACTGCGCACATCGCTCAGCGCTTGCTTGAGGCGCTCGCGTTCAATGGCGGCGGACTCGCCGCGCAACGGGTAATCGATAGCCTGCTGCACCTGAATGTGCGCCGGGCCGATGGCGATGCCCGGTGCAGCAGGGATCGCCTGCAACTGCGTGCCGGACGTCGGGGCGACCAGCACTTCGGCGATATCAGCGATGGCTTCGCGTTGCTGGCTCACGGCCGGCAGCGGTTCGACTTCTTCGCCAAGGCCTTCTTCGATAGCGCCCAGCAATGCAGGCAAGGCGTCGGCAGCGATGCTCGGTTCAGCGATCAACTCCAGAACCTGACCACGCCGCGCGCCGAGGCTCAGCAGTTTGCTCAGGCTTTTTACCGACACGGCGCTATCCGCGCTGTCGACGATACGCACACGGATTTCACCGTCGAAACTCTTCGCCAATTGCGCAAGGATCTTCGCAGGACGTGCGTGCAGACCGTGGGCGTTAGCCAAGGCAATACGCGCGCTCGGCCAATCCGCCGGCAGTTCGCCGCCGAGCACTTCGAGGACTTTGCGGCTGCTGGTGGCGCGGCCCAGTTCATGGCCGCGGCCTTCGATGAGCAGCGCACACAGACGTTCGAGCAGCGCCTGATGCGCCTCGCCCAGACTGGCCAGACAGAACAGACCACTGAGCGGCTGACCGAGGTAACGCATCGGCTTGTCCGGGGTGACGAACGCCAGGCCCGGGCGCTTCACGGTTTGCTCGCTGTGCAGCCACCACAGGCCATCGCCCAGCGGCAGCGCTTCGACCTGCTGCAATACGCCGGCAAAACCGTTGCTCACACAATCGGCCTGCCGCAACAGACGCGCGCCACGCCAGACCAGTTCTTCGAAATCGTCAGCCGAGACGCCGAGGCCGATCATCTGCGCATCCAGCGCCAGTTCCTGTGGCGCGCCTTGCAGCAATTTCAGCAGCGCCTCGGGAGAACTGGCGCGACGCAGGGCCTGACCCAGATCGGTCTCGCCCAGGGCGCGGGTCAGCAACTGCAGCAGACGCAGGTGTTCGTCGGATTTGGCGGCGATGCCGATCGCCAGATACACGACCTGGCCGTCGCCCCAGTCCACGCCCTCGGGAAACTGCATCAGCCGTACGCCGGTGGCGAACACCTGATCGCGGGTTTCCGGGGTGCCGTGGGGGATGGCAATACCCTGGCCGAGAAAGGTCGAGCCCTGGGCTTCCCGGGCCTGCAAACCGGCGAGGTAGCCATCGGCAACCAGACCGTCGGCCACCAGATGATTGGCGAGTAGTTGCAGGGCGGCGGGTTTATCCACAGCCGATTGGCCCATGGATATCTGCTCTATAGTGAGCTCGAGCATGCGATCTCCTTTTTGGCACATGGATGCGCCAGGATATTGTTTTGAATGGTCACAGCTTAGGCGCTGGTCAGCCTGCTTTTCAGCGGCAGTTTTGGCGGTTTCACGGCAGAACCGGCCAAAGGCGTCTAAAACGTAGAAAATACGCTTGCTGAAACGTTTAATCTAGATGGATCGGCACGTTACTCGATAATGTCTCATCCTTGAAGTCCAACTTGTCGGATGCGCTGCGACAATAGTCGTCTGCCCGAATCGGGTAGGATTGGCGAAAATGTGGCGGCAAGCTCGAAAAAACAAGGAAATCCCGGGTTGAAACTCAGTGATATCGCGCGGTTGGCCGGAGTGTCCGTGACCACCGCCAGCTACGTCATCAACGGCAAGGCCGAACAGCAACGCATCAGCAACGCCACGGTCGAGCGGGTGCGTGCGGTCGTCGAACAGCACGGCTTCACCCCCAATCCACAAGCGGCCGGGTTGCGCAGTCGGCACACGCGCACGTTGGGTTTTATTCTGCCGGATCTGGAAAACCCCAGTTACGCGCGGATCGCCAAACTGCTGGAGCAAGGCGCGCGCGCGCGGGGCTATCAGTTGCTGATCGCCAGCTCCGACGATGCGCCGGACAGCGAGCGCCAGTTGCTGCAACTGTTCAAGGCGCGCCGCTGCGATGCGCTGATCGTCGCCAGTTGCCTGCCGGCCGGTGACGACAGCTATCGCCAGTTGCAGGCCAAGGGTCTGCCGATCATCGCCATCGACCGGGTCATGGAACCGGAGCATTTCTGCTCGGTGATCAGTGACGACCGCGAGGCCAGCCTGCACCTGACCCAGAGTCTGCTCGATCCACAGCCCAAACAGATCGTGCTGCTCGGCGCGCGTCCGGAGCTGAGCATCAGTCAGGAACGTGCCGCCGGTTTCAAGCAGGCACTGGTCGACTTCAAAGGCGAAGTGCTGATCGAGCACGCCGAGTCCTTCAGCCGCGAATGCGGCAAGCAATTGATGGAAGAACTCCTGCAACGTCTGGGGCATTTGCCGGATGCGCTGGTGACCACGTCCTACGTGCTGTTGCAGGGCGTGTTCGATGCGCTGCATGACTTCCCGCTCAAGTCCCGTCCGCTGCGCCTGGGCACCTTCGGTGACACGCAATTGCTGGACTTCCTGCCGCTGCCGGTCAACGCCATGGCCCAGCAGCACCAGTTGATCGCTGACAAGGCCCTGGAGCTGGCGCTGGCCGCCGTCGAGCAATCGCAATACAAGCCTGGCGTGCAGGCCATCGAGCGGACCTTCAAGCAGCGTATTCACCGGGACTGAGCCGTGGAGCTGATCGACAGCCACACCCACCTCGACTTCCCCGACTTCGACACCGATCGCTCGGCGTTGCTCGCCGAAAGCCGCGCCCTCGGGGTGCGGCGGATGGTGGTGCTGGGGGTTTATCAGGGCAATTGGCAACGGGTGTGGGATCTGGTGCAGAGCGATGCCGATTTGTACGCGGCATTCGGCCTGCATCCGGTGTACCTCGATCAGCATAAACCCGAAGACCTGCGCGCACTCGGCGACTGGCTGACGCGGCTACGCGGCCATCGGCAATTGTGTGCAGTAGGCGAGATCGGTCTGGATTACTTCATCGAAACCCTCGACCGTGAGCGCCAGCAGGCGCTGTTCGAGGCGCAGTTGCAGCTGGCGGCGGACTTCGATCTGCCGGCGCTGATCCACGTACGTCGCAGCCACGCGGCGGTGGTCGCCACGCTCAAGCGCTTTAAGCTCAAGCGCGCGGGCATCATCCACGCGTTCGCCGGCAGCCGCGAAGAAGCACGCGAATACATCAAGCTCGGTTTCAAACTGGGTCTGGGTGGCGCGCCGACCTGGCCGCAGGCGTTGCGCATGCATCGGGTGTTGGCGGATCTGCCGCTGGATTCGATCGTGCTCGAGACCGACTCTCCGGACATGGCGCCGGCGATGTTTCCCGGAGTACGCAATACACCGGCGCACTTGCCGGCGATCTGTGCGGCGCTCGCCGAGTTGATGAATATCAGTGCAGAACAACTGGCCGCCGCCAGCACTGCCAACAGCTGCGAAGTATTCGGTTGGTAGCACGCCTTCTGTAGGAGCTGCGGCACGCTGCGATCTTTTGCTCCTGGCCCTTAAAACAAGATCAAAAGATCGCAGCCTCGTTTCACTCGGCAGCTCCTACAGACAGCTCCTACAGTCAGTTCGCGTGGGCCCTGGCTGCGTCGAGGATCAGGGTCATGTGCTGACGGTGGTGAACAAAGCGCAGTAGCGCGAAGTATGCGAAAAGCACGATCAGTGACGCATTCAACTGTTCAGTCACGCTGAGCAGCCCGATCCATTCCATGACCAACGCCACCAGCAGCGCAGTGCACACGGTGACCGACGCGCTGAAGCGCAGCAATCCCAGCGAATCGAGGGACTTGAAGCGTTTGATCTGTTTGGGGCAGCGCAGCTCCAGTGCTTTCTGGCACTGCGCGCAAGTGAACGGTTCATTGATCGCGATGGCGTTGAGTTGCCAGGGCTTGAGTACCTGTAGGGTCTGGCAATGAGCACAACGGCCCTGGATTCCCAGGGTTACAACGGACATGAGCGGCCTCCTCGACGCAATCAGCGGAACTCGGATACTGGCTGATTAATGACGAAAAGCCAGCCGTCGAAAGAAAACAGGAATTGGCTTACAAGCGTAAGCATCAAAGCATTACAAAATGTTCTGACATCTGCCCTGCTCCAGCCCTGTGGTGAGGGGATTTATCCCCGATGGACTGCGCAGCAGTCCCTGATCACTTGCAGGCATGGGGGGACGCTGCGCGTCCCATCGGGGATGAATCCCCTCGCTACAGGATCTTCCGCTGGGTCAGGACTTAGACACGGAACGCGCTGATCAGTTGCTTGAGTTCCACCACCTGCGCCGACAGTGCCCGGCTGGCGTCTTCGGTCTGATGTGCACCTTGGGCCGTGCGCTCGCCGGCGCGGTTGATCTCGACGATGTTCTGGTCGATGTCATGGGCCACGGCGGTCTGCTGCTCCACGGCGGCGGCGATCTGCTGGTTCTGGTCGACGATCATGCCGACCGCGCCGAGGATGTTTTCCAGCGCCTGCTGGACCTTTTCCGACTGCCCGACCGTGCCGTTGGCCATCTGATGGCTGATGCCCATGGCTTTCACCGCCGCGCCGACGCCGCCATGCAGCTTGGCGATCATCTGTTCGATTTCTTCAGTCGACTGCTGGGTGCGCTTGGCCAACGTACGCACTTCGTCCGCCACCACTGCAAAACCCCGGCCCTGCTCGCCTGCCCGGGCCGCTTCGATGGCGGCGTTGAGCGCCAGCAGGTTGGTCTGCTCGGCGATGCTTTTGATCACTTCCAGAACGCGGCTGATCGACTGGCTGTCGCTGGCCAACTGGTTGATCACCAGCACCGATTGATCGATCTCGCTGGCCAGCGCGGCAATGCTGCCCTGCTGCGACTCCACCAGTGTACGACCGCTGACGGTTTCGTCATTGACGCTGTGCGCGCTGCTCACCGCTGCCGCCGCGCTGCGTGCAACTTCCAGCGAGGTCGCCGACATCTGGTTCATCGCGGTCGCCACTTGCTCGATCTGCGTACGCTGCCCGGCCACTGCCTGATTGCTTTGCGCGGAGACGTTTTCCACCTGACCGGCCTGGCGCTCGACCTCAGCCACGGTCTGCCCGACTCGTTCGATCAGGTCGTGGATTTTCCTCACGGTGCCGTTGAACACTTCTCCCAACTCGCCCAGCTCATCGCGGCTGTTAGCCTTGAAGTTAACCGTCATGTCACCGGCTGCGACCTTGTCCATCATCGCGCCCAAGCGTTTAAGCGTGGTGCGGGTCGAGGCGTAGAAACCACCGTAGAGATAGAAAATCAGCACGAACACCACCGACAGCGCCACAGCCTGCAACACCATGTGCGTGCGGTTTTGCGTCAGGCGCTGTTGCAGTTGGGTATCGAGGAATTTCAGCGTCGCGTCGTTGAGCTGGTAAGTCTTGTCCATCAGCCCGGTGACCTGGTCGTAGAACGCTTGCCACGGCGTATCGAGAGTCTCGGCCACCACGACTTTCGCCTCAAACAGTTCGCCGGCCTGTTTGAGCGAAGCCTTGCTGCTGTCGGCCGGCACGCTGAGGCTGGCGCGCGCGGCCTGGCTGGAGTCGAGGGCGTCCTGCAGTTTCAACGCGTATTCAGCCTGGAGCTTTTCAATCTGCGCCAGCAACTCGTCGAAACGGCTGCTCGACGAACTGTTGAGAAAACCCTGCCCCAACGAATACGAACCGATGGCCCGACCTTCGCCGAGAGTCTGGGTCACAGCCGGGGTGATATTGGTGAGCAGCTCGCTGAGCTGGCGGATGTCGCTCTGGTTGTCGCGGCTCAAACCGGCCTGACTGGCGATGATCTGGCTGAAAATCTGCGCGTTGCCGAGCAGCTTGCCGATCATTGCGCTTTTGCTTTGCAGGGAGCTTTCCGCCTGTTGGGCCTTGAACGCGCTGATCATTTCATCGCGTTTGCCGTCGAACAGTTTGATCTGTTCGGGATCGTCGGTCATCGCCTGCAGACCTTGCAGACGCGCCATTACGGTTTGTTCCAGGCTGCTGATCTGCGCTTCGAGGTTGTCGGCCTTGCCGGACTGCCCGAGGACGACGTTGATCTGCACCAGATTGTTCAGCGTTTCCAGATCCCGGCGCAGGCTCAGGCTGCTGCCCAGCAGATCGAGGCTCTGCAACTCGACCCGGGTGCCCTGGAACTCGCGATAGGAATCGCGCACCAGATAGAAATTGGTCACCAGCATCGGCACCAGGAACAGCACGCTGATCAGGCTGAACTTCATGCCGAAGCTCAGACGGTTCATCAGCGAGACGGCGGGATAGAGCAAGCTCTTCACTGGAAGTCTCCCTTGGTTTTTCTTGTTTTTATTGGCAGGCGCGGGGCGAAAGCAGATAGCCACTATCGGGCGCTGTCTCTGTATAGCTCAAATCGGGGAGAGGTTTTGTAACTTAAGGTTAACGACAAAAAAGATCGCAGCCTTCGGCAGCTCCTACAGGAAAACCATGATCCTTGTGTAGGAGCTGCCGCAGGCTGCGATCTTTTGATCCGGCTTTGAAGTCAGTGGATCAGCACTGTCCACAAGGCAAAACCGGCATACCACAGCACCGCCGCGCGCAGCAGCAGTTCCCACAGGCAATCCAGCGTGTTGATGCCTTCAGGGCCGACTACCGGCGGCGGGATCTCACCCGCTGCCAGCCCGACCTTGTTGATCAGGTGTGCGGCGCTGATGTTCCAGTTCAGCAGTTCGTGCAACATCACCCGGCTGACCGCAACAAAGTTGCCGACCAGTGCAAGGCTGGCAGCCAACAGGCGCACCGGCAACCAGTCAAAGGCGTGACGTAACTGGCCGGCACGTTCGGCGAGCGCCGGGTTCTGGCTGTGTTCTTCCGCCAATGCGAGCAAGCGATAAGCCAGCGCCGCCACCGGACCGAGCACGAAGTACCAGAAGATCACCGCGAAGAAACTTTGATAGGCCTGCCACAACAGGTGCCCCTGGACCCGATCCAGCAATTGCTCACCACTGTCGGCGCAGATATCCAGATCACGCTTGGCCACATGCGCGGCCGCTTGCAGGTCTTCTCGGCGCCAGGCGTCACGAAATGGCCCGAGGCCACCGAGCAGATCACCGCGCCCCAAGGCATAAATCACCACCAGCAAGTGCACCGGCAAGGCCAGCAAGCCGTACGCGACGGGTTCCAGTACCACCAGCAACAAGGCGAGCAGCGCCACCGGCAGCAACACCAGAATCGTCAGCACCAGCCATGGTCGCTGGGCCAGGCGCGCGCTGGTTTCGAGTTTGTGCAGTTCGCGGATCCATCCGCCATCGCGTTGAACCCGATGGCGCAGGGCCGAGAATTTCTCGATCCAGACCGCCAGCAGTAACACCAGAAAACTCATTGTCCTTCCTCTTGTGCCAGGGCTGCGCGGTAACGCGCCCAGTCGAATGCCGGGCCAGGATCGGTCTTGCGCCCGGGTGCGATGTCGCTGTGCCCGCAGATACGGGCGCCGGTGATGGCCGGAAATGCTGTTTGCAGCTGACGCGTCAGCGTGATCAGCGCCTGATACTGCGCATCGGTAAAGGGCAGATCATCGGTGCCTTCGAGCTCGATGCCCACGGAAAAATCGTTACAGGTTTCCCGGCCTTCGAACATCGACACGCCAGCATGCCACGCCCGCTCAAGACAGGAGACAAACTGGGTGACGGTGCCGTCACGTTCGATCAGAAAATGCGCCGAAACGCGAAGGTCGGCAATCCCTGCAAAATAGGGATGCTCGGTGACATCCAGACGATTCTGGAAAAATTCCTGCACCTTGCCGGTGGCGAACTGCGCCGGCGGCAGGCTGATGTTGTGGATCACCAACAGGGAGATTTCGCCCGCAGGGCGTTCATTGAAGTTGGGCGATGGGCAGACCTGCACCCCGTGACACCACCCGCTAGCGGGATCCAACTGCATACCGATTCCTTCAACGCCGACTGTGTTGGCGCCCAGTATGCCGTGATCGGCCCCCGGCGCGCGATCACTTGCCGCGATTGAGTCGCCGCAGATTGCCGAGCACCGACTCCAGCGCCCGGTCGAACAGCAAGGTGTCATCCAGTGCCCGCACCGCGCCACGGCGAAACTCAAGGGCCAGCTCGACGCGGCTGCGCTCCAGCACTTTCATCCCGGTACGGTCGACGAACACGTATTTGCCGGTAGCCTCGATGATCGCTGCCAGCTTGCAGCGCAAGCTGTGCTCGTCGTCTTCCTGGAAGGCGACCCAACTGCCAAGACGCAGTTGGTGTACCTGACGCAGCCCCGGGTCGTCATGCGCCAGGCCGCTGGCACTCAGGCCGATCGCGCCCTCATCGGCGCTGCGCAGGGTGATGTGCTGCGACACCTCCACCAGCGCCGGTGCATCAGCTGGCGGCTGCTCGGTTGCAGGTTCAAGCACCCGCACATGCAGGGCTTCCAGCTCGCTGAAAAATTCGCTGGTGGCGAACGGATCAAACGCCGAGCTGCTCAGGCCATCACGCAATGATTTGAGCAACCCTGGCACCAGCGCCAGCAACTGCAGACCGGCGTCCGCCTCGTCGTGACGCTGCACGCTCCAGATCAATTGCTCCATGGTCTGCACATCGGCCTGCCACTCAGCGCAGTGGTCGCCATGTTTGAGGCAGGTCAGCAGCAGCACTTTGCTCCACGCATCACGCACAAAGGTCACCACCGACGGCGGCAGGACTTTACCCAGCAACGCCTGGTTCAGCACATGCTCGACTCGCTGCCGAGCCAGTTCGGTTTTCGCCCGCCCTTCCTCGGCATCGCGCAAACGCTGTTCGAGCAATTCGCTGCGCCGCCGCTCATCACTGGTGAAGGCCAGGAAATCGGCGAGCAACTCGGAGAAAATTGCCGGGTCGTCGACGAAATCACTCAACAGGCGCTGCACCACTTGTTCGATGCGCAGATACAGGCTGTCACGCGCCTCGCCATTGCAATCGCCCCAACCCATGGCGGCATCGGCGATTTCATTGAGCAGGCGCCGCGCCGGGTGGCTGCTGCGGCTAAAGAAACTCTTGTCGAGTACTGCCACCTTGAGCATCGGAATCTGCAAACGCGCGATCAACGCCTTGAGCGAATCCGGCAGGTTACGGTCTTCGAGGATGCAATCGAAGACCATGGCGATCAGGTTGATCACGTCTTCATCCGCGCCGTCGACGATGCGTGATTTGCCGCTTCTGACGCTGACCCGCGTCAGCAACTGCTCAAGCTGATTGCGCAGATCGAAATCGTCCTGCGCCGCCAGTGCCGGGACGTATTGCTGCAAGTGTGAAAGCAGGCGCAATAGATCGCGGGTGCTGATCGGTTGCGCCGCCGTACTCGGCTCCAGGGTCGGCGCGACGCTGCCGCGCACGTGCAACAGCAGTTCCTGCAACGCGGCGAAGACTTCCTGCACGCCTTCTTCGGCGGGCGCGGGTTCATCACTTTCTTCGCTGCTGATGCTAGCGGCCGCACGCTCGATTGCGCGGCGTGCGGGGGCCGGTTTCAACTCAGGCAACACGCCGGTGGCGACCAGCAATTGATTGGCTTCGGCATACAACTGCTCGGTATCGGCCAGCACGTAGCGTTCGAACAGCTTGAGCAGGATCAGCTTGACCTTGATCTCCACGCCCAGGTTACGTCCGGCCTGCAGAAAAAACTCGCAGAGCATCGCCGGGCCGAGCGGGTTGTGATGGTTATCGAAATCCTTGCCAAGCAACACGTTGAGGCGTGCGGTCAGTTGATCGAGGGCAAAGCCATCACGCTTGAGCACCCGGCCGACCATGGTCTCGACCGCCACGCTGCGCTCCATGTCATCGGTACGCGGTGCCGAATCCTCGAATATCAGCGTGCCGGACAATGTGGGTTGCACGACTTCGTATTGAATCAGCGCGACAAAGGCTTCGAAGAATTGCTCGAGAAAACCCCGTTCGATGTTTTTGCGCTTGAGGCGCAGGTCGCGCATGGCTTCGAAAAAGATGTTCTGTTCGACGTCATTACGCGCCCGGTCAGCCATTTCGAACAGGGTGTCGTCGGCGTTATCGAACAATTCCTGCAAGCCGTGGCGCAGTTGCTGGGCGGCCTTGTCGCGGACCTGAAGCAGAATCACAGGCAGGCGGGCGAGCGGCGAATGATTCGCCTGATCGGTAGCGGCCTTGTGCAAAGGCACTACATTCCCGTCGTTGTGCATCCAAGCCTCCTGAAACGGTGATTTCACTGGTCAGTTACAACACAGGTCCCTGTGGGAGCGGGAGACGTCAAAGCTATGACGTCAAATGCAAGGCGGATTATCTTGCAAAACTTGTCCCCGGCGCTATAGCCGTCAGGGTTTCCCCTATGCCAGCGACCCCTTCCAGTGACCACGAAAAACCGCGCTTTGCTCACAGGAAATCGACCAGCTGCAGTCAGGCACGCGCGTTCTCGCCTTGGGTTGGCTCCTGCCATGCCCCTATAATCGGCGCACTTAGTTTGTGGAGCCCGTTATGCCGAATCTACGTCTCGCCGATCTGACCGCCGAAATCGAAGCCAACGTGCGCCGTGCGTTGCTCGAAGACGTCGGCAGCGGCGACATCACCGCACAACTGATCCCGGCCGAACGTCTGGCCAAAGCCACCATCATCACTCGCGACGAGGCGGTTATCTGCGGCACGGCGTGGGTCGACACGGTGTTTCGCCAGCTCGATCCGCGCGTCGCGGTGCATTGGCAGGTACGGGACGGCGAACGGGTCAAACCCAATCAGCCGCTGTTTCATCTGGAAGGCCCGGCCCGTTCGTTGCTGACCGGCGAGCGCAGTGCGCTGAACTTCCTGCAACTGCTGTCCGGCGTGGCGACGCGCGCGCAATACCTGGCGGACTTCGTGGCGCAGACCCAGGTCAAGCTGCTGGATACCCGCAAGACCCTGCCGGGCCTGCGTCTGGCGCAGAAATACGCAGTGACCTGCGGTGGTTGCCACAACCACCGCATCGGCCTCTACGACGCGTTCCTGATCAAGGAAAACCACATCGCCGCCAGCGGTGGCATCGCGCAAGCCATCGCCGCCGCGCACAAGATCGCGCCGGGCAAACCGGTGGAAATCGAAGTGGAAAGTCTTGAGGAACTAAAGGAAGCGCTGGAAGCCGGGGCCGATATCATCATGCTCGATGAGTTGAGCCTGGATGACATGCGCGAAGCCGTGCGCCTGAACGGGGGCAAGGCCAAACTGGAAGCCAGCGGCGGCATTAACGAAAGTACGCTGTTGCCGATCGCCGAGACTGGGGTGGATTACATCTCGATCGGTGCGATGACCAAGGACGTGAAGGCAGTGGATCTGTCGATGCGCCTCAGCCTCTGAGGCCGTTGCGCAACAAAAAACGCCAGCCCGATTGAGGCTGGCGTTTTTATTTCAGACCACCAGATTGTTCATCTCGCAGTACTCGTCCCACTCGACGCCCAACACTTCGGCCGCCTCTTTGTGCAGTACAAGACGCTGGGCCTCGAACTCCTCAGGGGTGCTGGTGTACTTGAGCGTCAGCTCCCATGGCTGCAAGCCCTGGGCTTCAGCTTCGTCCTCGAATGCCCACTGGACCTGGTCCTTCTGATCATCAGGACTCAAGTCCTTGATCTCTTCCAGCAGTTGGGGCGCGTCGAGCTTGTATTTCTCCAGCGCTTGTTCGTGACGTTGCTCTTGAGTTAATTCGGTCATGGCGTTCTCGCTGATCGTAAGAATGGAGGATGGATCTGGATCATCAAGGATCTCTCTGACGCGGATTGTCCGGCCTTCGGAACCATTCGGGATCATCTGAAAACTGCTAAGCGATGCTCATGCAGGCACCGAATATAGGACGTTTGCATGACGAATTACACGGCTCTTTACATCTCTCGCACAAAAAGTTGACCTGCGGAACATAAATCCGCATTTCGAGTCATAGCGATGTGCCACTTCGGCACCCACTCTTGCTGTTCACAAGGAAAACCAGTGATGCGCAGCTTTTCGAAGATTTGTTCCGTTGTGTCTGCCAGTGCCTTGCTCGCCGCCATGTTGTCGCCAGCAAGCGCCATGGCGCTTGAATTGAGCAACAGTAGCTCATCCTATGGCGACAAGGTTTCGCTGATTCACAATGACTACGGCAAGGATGTTGTCATCAAAAGCGATATCAGCATCGACGAACTGCAAAAGATCCGCGATACCGTTCGCGACCAGTCACGCCAGATTGAAGAACTCAAACGCAGCAGCGGTTCGAGTTCGAACTCCAGCAGCAAGGAGATCGATGACCTGAAGAACAAGGTCAAGGATCAGGACCGCCAACTGGATACCCTTGGACGCCAGGTCGAAGAACTCAAGCGCAACAGCGGCTCGAGCTCGAATTCCGCCAGCAGCGAGATTTCCAGCCTGAAGCAGAAAATCAATGATCAGGATCGCGCCATGGATCAGCTCAAACGTACCGTCGAGGATCTGAGCCGCAAGGTGAAATAAGGGAAGTGGTGCCCGAGACAGGAATCGAACCTGCGACCTTCGCGTTACGAGTGCGCTGCTCTACCGGCTGAGCTACACGGGCGGTGGGCTAAACCTAGCACCGGTTTTCATAAAAGCAAAGATCGCAGCCTGCGGCAGCTCCTACAAAACAGATGTCATACCGATCGTGTAGGAGCTGCCGCAGGCTGCGATCTTTTGATCTTTAAGCGCGACAAAAAAATGCCCCGCCGTTTGCACGGCGAGGCATTTTCATTGCGCTAAGGCTGTGGGGTGATTAAACGCCCGAAGCCTTGGCCGCTGCCACGTCTTTGATGGACAGCTTGATACGGCCGCGGTTGTCCACGTCCAGTACCAGCACTTCCACTTCCTGGCCTTCTTTCAGGATGTCGGTGACTTTCTCTACGCGAGCGTCGCTCAGCATCGAGATGTGCACCAGACCGTCCTTGCCTGGCAGGATGTTGACGAATGCGCCGAAGTCGACGATGCGCTCAACCTTGCCGACGTAGATCTTGCCGATCTCGGCTTCTGCAGTGATGCTCAGAACGCGCTGACGAGCAGCTTCTGCGGCATCCTTGGTTTCGCCAAAGATCTTGATCGAACCGTCGTCTTCGATGTCGATCGAAGCCTTGGTTTCTTCGCAGATCGCACGGATGGTCGCGCCACCTTTACCGATAACGTCACGGATCTTGTCGGTGTCGATCTTCATCGCGATCATGGTCGGAGCGTTGGCCGACAGTTCGGTACGCGACTGGCCGATGATCTGGTTCATCTGGCCGAGGATGTTCAGGCGCGCTTCCAGGGCCTGGCCCAGAGCGATTTCCATGATCTCTTCGGTGATGCCCTTGATCTTGATGTCCATCTGCAGCGCAGTAACGCCTTTGGCGGTACCGGCTACCTTGAAGTCCATGTCGCCCAGGTGGTCTTCGTCACCCAGAATGTCGGTCAGAACAGCGAACTTCTCGCCTTCCTTGACCAGACCCATGGCGATACCGGCAACCGGCGCCTTCATTGGAACACCAGCGTCCATCAGGGCCAGGGAAGCGCCGCAAACGGAAGCCATCGAGCTCGAACCGTTGGATTCGGTGATTTCCGAAACCACACGGATGGTGTACGGGAACACGTCAGCGGCCGGCAGCATGGCCGAAACGGAGCGACGGGCCAGACGGCCGTGACCGATTTCACGACGACCGGCGCCACCCATGCGACCACACTCGCCCACCGAGAACGGAGGGAAGTTGTAGTGCAGCATGAACGGGTCTTTTTTCTCGCCTTCCAGGGTGTCCAGCAGCTGTGCGTCGCGGGCAGTGCCCAGCGTCGCGACTACCAGAGCCTGGGTTTCGCCACGGGTGAACAGCGCCGAACCGTGAGTCTTAGGCAGAACGCCGACTTCGATGTTCAGCGGACGTACGGTGCGGGTGTCGCGGCCGTCGATACGTGGCTTGCCGTTAACGATGTTTTCGCGAACGGTGCGGTATTCGATTTCGCCGAAAGCGGCTTTGACGTCAGCAGCCGAAGGCTGGCCTTCTTCGCCGGACAGCTTGGCAACGACCTGGTCTTTCAGCTCGCCCAGACGTGCGTAGCGGTCAGCCTTGACGGTGATGGTGTAGGCCTGGGAGATCGCTTCGCCGAACTCGGCACGGATCGCGCCCAGCAGTTCGGTGGCTTCTGGGGCCGGAGCCCAGGTCCAGGTTGGCTTGGCAGCTTCAGCGGCCAGTTCTTTGACGGCGTTGATCACCACCTGGAACTCGTCGTGAGCAAACAGTACCGCGCCCAGCATCTGGTCTTCGGTCAGCTCTTTGGCTTCCGATTCAACCATCAGTACGGCGTCGGAGGTACCGGCAACGACCATGTCCAGGCTCGAAGCAGCTTGCTGCTCGTAGGTCGGGTTCAGCAGGTAGCCGGTGCTTTCGTGGAAAGCAACGCGAGCGGCGCCGATCGGGCCGTCGAACGGAATGCCCGAGATGGCCAGGGCAGCCGAGGTACCGATCATCGCAGCGATGTCCGGATCGGTCTTCTTGCTGGTGGAAACGACGGTGCAGACAACCTGCACTTCGTTCATGAAGCCTTCCGGGAACAGCGGACGGATCGGACGGTCGATCAGTCGGGAAGTCAGGGTTTCTTTCTCGGAAGGACGGCCTTCACGCTTGAAGAAACCGCCAGGGATCTTACCGGCAGCGTAAGTCTTTTCCTGGTAGTGAACGGACAGAGGGAAGAAGCCCTTGCCTGGATCGGCTTGCTTGGCACCGACTACGGTCACCAATACGCTGACGTCGTCGTCAACGGTGACCAATACTGCGCCGGAGGCCTGACGGGCGATACGGCCGGTCTCGAGGGTAACGGTCGACTGACCGAACTGGAATTTTTTGATTACCGGGTTCACGGTGTCCTACCTTCTTTGTGGCTCTTGGGGGAACTGGTTTCTTGCGAAATTCTTGGGCAATGTCGGGAATCGGCCCGCTGACTGTCCGGGTAAAACGGTAGTGCAGATAAAACTTGAGGCTGGGAGCCTGCCAGCCACCAGCGGAAAACCGCTGATGCCTGACAGACAACCAACCTCATAGCGCAATCGCTGATTAGCGACGCAGACCCAGGCGGCCGATCAGAGCGCTGTAACGGCTCAGATCTTTGCCTTTCAGGTAATCCAGCAGCTTGCGACGCTGGTTTACCATGCGGATCAGACCACGACGGGAGTGGTGGTCTTTACCGTTGGCCTTGAAGTGACCTTGCAGTTTGTTGATGTTGGCGGTCAGCAGTGCAACCTGCACTTCTGGCGAACCAGTATCACCAACAGCTTGCTGGTAGTCGGCAACGATTTGAGCTTTTTCTTGAACGTCGAGAGCCATGAGGCAATCCTTTTATCAGGAAACTGTTTCAAAAACAGTTTCAACAGGCCAGGGACAAATCCCTGTATCTATAAATGAGTAGTGACCGTGCCTGTTAACAGCCACACTCGTTCGGTCATTCTGACCGAATCAGTCGACGCGGCGCGATGCGCCCGTCTTCGCTCACTTCACCGATACCGATGAAGCGACCATTGTGATCCTGTACCCGTACCATGCCGAACTTCGGAGCATCCGGGGCACGTACCGGCTGGCCGTTGAGCCAGTAGAACGCACTCGCTTCGGAGAAGTGCAGCAACGGCCAATCCTGCAGGCCGCTGTCCGATGGCATCAGGAAGCGGTCGACCGCTTCGTTGCCGCCTTCGGCATGTACCGCTTCCAGCTCTTCGAGGGTCACGGTCTGCACCAGGGTGAAAGGCCCGGCCTGGGTACGACGCAGTTCCGCGACGTACGCACCACAACCGAGTTGCTCACCGATATCCTCCACCAGGGTGCGAATATAGGTGCCCTTGCTGCAATCCACCGCAAGACGCGCAGTATCGCCTTCGAAGGCCAGCAATTCCAAGCGCGCAATAGTAACAGAACGCGGTTCGCGCTCCACTACTTCGCCTGCACGGGCGAGCTTGTACAGCGGCTGACCGTCACGCTTGAGTGCCGAGTACATCGGCGGTATCTGACTGATTTGCCCACGAAATTTCGGCAGAACCGCTTCGACATCGGCGCGACCAACGGTCACCGGGCGCTCCTGCAAAACCTCACCCTCGGCGTCCGCCGTGGTGGTGGTCTTGCCCAGTTGCGCCAGGGTTTCGTAACCCTTGTCGGAATCGAGCAGGTATTGCGAGAACTTCGTTGCCTCGCCAAAGCACAGCGGCAAGACACCGGTGGCCAGCGGGTCGAGACTGCCGGTGTGACCGGCCTTCTCGGCGTTGAGCAACCAGCGAACCTTCTGCAACGCGGCGTTGGAGGTGAACCCCAGCGGCTTGTCGAGCAGGATGATACCGCTGACGTTACGACGGATACGTTTGACCTGAGCCACCGAATTACTCCTTGGTGTCTTCAGGTGCTGCGGCCAGGTGCTGATTGTCCTCAGCCACGGCGCGCTCGATCAGGGCCGACAGGTGCGCGCCACGCACGACGCTTTCGTCGTAGTGGAAGTGCAATTGCGGCACGCTACGCAGCTTCATTTCACGGGCCAGTTGCATGCGCAGGAAACCTGCGGCAGCGTTGAGCACCTTGATGCTTTGCGCGATGTCTTCGGCGTTGTCCTGCCCCATCACGGTGATGAAGATCTTCGCGTGACCGACGTCACGGCTGACTTCCACAGCGGTAATGGTGACCAGGCCGACGCGCGGGTCTTTGACTTCACGACGGATCAGCTGGGCCAGCTCACGCTGCATCTGATCGCCGATACGTTGGGTACGGCTGTATTCTTTTGCCATGATTTTGTTACCTGTTACTGCCCTACGGTGAAACCCGCAAGGTCTGAAAGCGGCAAACGCCCGGCCTGACAAAAGCCAGACCGGGCGTTGCGTTTAGAGTCCTGACGCCGTGGCGCGCATCTGCATGCGGCAGCTCGGCGTGGCCCTTGAAGTGCGCGAGTCAGAGGCTGCGAGCAACCTGAACCTTCTCGAAGACTTCGATCTTGTCACCGACTTTGACGTCGTTGTAGCTCTTCACGCCGATACCGCATTCCATGCCGGCACGTACTTCGGAAGCGTCATCCTTGAAGCGGCGCAGGGATTCCAGCTCGCCTTCGAAGATAACGATGTCTTCACGCAGTACACGGATCGGACGGTTACGGTGCACAACACCTTCGATCACCATGCAACCGGCGATCGCGCCAAACTTCGGCGAACGGAACACGTCACGCACTTCGGCCACACCCAGGATGTTCTCGCGAACATCGCTGCCGAGCATGCCGGTCAGGGCTTTCTTGACGTCTTCGATGATGTCGTAGATCACGTTGTAGTAACGCATGTCCAGACCTTCCTGCTCGACGATCTTCCGTGCGCCAGCATCGGCACGCACGTTGAAGCCGAACAGTACAGCGTTGGAAGCCAGTGCCAGGTTGGCGTCGGACTCGGTAATACCACCGACACCGCCACCGACTACGCGCACTTGCACTTCGTCGTTGCCCAGGCCGTTCAGAGCGCCCTGCAAAGCTTCCAGCGAACCACGGACGTCGGATTTGAGGACGATGTTGAGCGTCTTCTTCTCTTCCTGGCCCATGTTTTCGAAGATGTTTTCCAGCTTGCCGGCGTGAGCACGAGCCAGTTTGACTTCGCGGAACTTGCCTTGACGGAACAGAGCCACTTCACGGGCTTTCTTCTCGTCAGCAACCACGCTCATCTCGTCGCCAGCGTCCGGGGTACCGTCAAGACCCAGGATCTCGACCGGAATGGCCGGACCTGCTTCCTTGATCGGCTTGCCGTTCTCGTCGAGCATGGCGCGCACGCGGCCATAGTTCGAGCCGACCAGCACCATGTCGCCTTGACGCAGCGTACCGTCCTGAACCAACACGGTGGCCACCGGGCCACGGCCCTTGTCCAGACGCGATTCGACTACAACACCACGGCCAGGAGCCGATGGAGTGGCGGTCAGTTCGAGCACTTCGGCCTGCAGCAGAACGGCTTCGAGCAGTTCGTCAACGCCGGTACCCATTTTCGCCGAAACCGGTACGAATGGCGTATCGCCGCCCCACTCCTCGGAAGTCACGCCGTGAACCGACAGTTCGCTGCGGATGCGATCGAGGTCGGCACCCGGCTTGTCGATCTTGTTCACCGCAACTACCAGAGGAACGCCAGCCGCCTGAGCGTGCTGAACAGCCTCGATGGTTTGCGGCATCACGCCGTCGTCCGCCGCAACCACCAGGATCACGATGTCGGTCGCCTTGGCACCACGGGCACGCATTGCGGTAAACGCAGCGTGACCAGGGGTGTCGAGGAACGTCACCATGCCGCGGTCGGTTTCAACGTGGTACGCACCGATGTGCTGGGTAATGCCGCCGGCTTCGCCCGCTGCTACCTTGGCACGACGGATGTAGTCGAGCAGGGAAGTCTTACCGTGGTCAACGTGGCCCATTACGGTCACGACGGGGGCACGGGAAACTGCCTCACCTTCAAACTTCAGCGACTCGGCCAGGGAATCTTCCAGGGCGGTGTCGCTGACCAGGGTCACTTTGTGGCCCAGCTCTTCAGCTACCAGTTGAGCAGTTTCCTGATCGAGAACCTGGTTGATGGTCGCTGGAGTGCCCAGTTTGAACATGAACTTGATGATTTCAGCAGCCTTGACCGACATCTGCTGGGCGAGATCGCCAACAGTTATGGTCTCGCCGATCTTCACTTCACGCACGACAGGACCGGTAGGGTTCTGGAAACCGTGAGCGTTGCGTTTCTTCAGCTTGGCCTTGCCGCGACCACCACGACGGAAGCCATCGCTTTCTTCGTCGGTAGTGCGTGGCGCCACACGTGGAGCCGGCGCTTTTTCTTTGACCGATGCGCGATGCGGAGCGTTTTTGCGCTCGCCATCGCCACCACCGCCGCGACGATTGTTATCGTCGGCACGTGGTTTGTCCGGACGGCGCTGTTCGTCACGCTTGCGAGTGTCGGCAGCTGGCGCAGCAGCAACCGGCGCGGCATCGCGCACAGGTTCAGCGACTGGCGCAGGTGCTGCAACAGCTTCGGCAGGAGCGGACGGCGCAGCAGCAGGCTGGCGACGCGCTTCTTCTTCAGCGCGCTGCTTGGCTTCTTCTTCAGCCTTCTGACGAGCAGCATTTTCTACTGCGCGACGCTCTTCCAGTTCACGCTTGCGCTCGGCTTCGATTTCTTCCGGGCTACGCTGTACGAAAACTTTCTTTTTGCGAACTTCAACGCTGATGCTCTTGCTACCAGCCACACGCAGGGTGCTGGTGGTTTTACGCTGCAGCGTGATCTTGCGTGGTTCTTCCACTTTCGCCTTGTGGCTGCTCTTCAAGTGAGTCAGCAGGGATTGCTTCTCACTGTCAGTCACATTTTCTTCGGCGGCGGTGTGCGGCAGACCTGCCTCACGCATCTGCTGCAACAGGCGCTCTACCGGTGTTTTGACCTCATCGGCCAGTTGTTTCACCGTGACTTGCGTCATGCACTTCTCTCCTCAGGCCGCGCCTAATTACTCGAACCAGTGGGCTCGGGCGGCCATGATCAACTTGCCGGCACGATCATCGTCAATGCCGTCGATGTCGAGCAGGTCGTCAATAGACTGCTCGGCCAGGTCTTCGCGGGTAATTACGCCGCGCACCGCCAGTTCCATCGCCAAATCCTTGTCCATACCCTCAAGCGAGAGCAGGTCTTCGGCCGGATGGGCGTCTGCCAGCTTTTCCTCAGTAGCGATGGCTTTGGTCAACAAACGATCCTTGGCACGAGCGCGAAGCTCGTTGACGATATCTTCGTCAAAGCCGTCGATGTTGAGCATTTCTTCCAACGGTACGTAGGCAATCTCTTCCAGGCTGGTGAAGCCTTCATCTACCAGCACCTGAGCCAGTTCTTCGTCGACTTCCAGCTCGTCGATGAAGTTGCGCAGGATGTCGCCGGTTTCTGCTTGCTGCTTAGCCTGGATGTCCGATTCGGTCATCACGTTCAGGGTCCAGCCAGTCAACTGGCTAGCCAGACGCACGTTCTGACCACCCCGACCGATGGCCTGAGCCAGATTGTCTGCGCCAACGGCGATGTCCATTGCATGGGCATCTTCGTCAACGATAATGGCCGCCACTTCTGCCGGCGACATGGCATTGATCACGAACTGCGCCGGGTTATCGTCCCACAGGACGATATCGACACGCTCGCCACCCAACTCGCCCGACACGGCCTGGACGCGCGAACCGCGCATACCGATGCACGCGCCCTGCGGGTCGATGCGTTTGTCCTTGGAACGGACAGCGATCTTGGCACGCGAACCCGGATCACGGGACGCCGCCATTACTTCGATCAGGCCTTCAGCGATTTCCGGCACTTCGATACGGAACAGCTCGATCAGCATTTCCGGCGCGGTACGCGACAGGATCAGCTGCGGGCCGCGGTTCTCGGTGCGGATTTCCTTGAGCAGTGCACGCAGACGCACACCGACACGGAAGGTTTCGCGAGAAATGATGTCTTCACGGGCCAGCAACGCTTCAGCGTTGTTGCCCAGATCGACGATCACGTTGTCGCGGGTGACTTTCTTCACGGTGCCGGAGATGATTTCCCCCAGGCGCTCGCGATAGGCGTCGACCACTTGAGCGCGCTCGGCTTCACGCACTTTCTGCACGATGACCTGTTTGGCGGTCTGTGCAGCAATGCGGCCGAACTCGATGGATTCGATCTTTTCTTCGACGACGTCGCCGACCTTGGCGCCCGGATGCGTTTCGGCAACCTTGCTTGGCCAGGTTTCGATCGCAGGATCGTCGAGATCATTCTCTTCGACGACTGTCCAGCGACGGAAAGTCTCATAGGAACCGGTGTGGCGGTTAATTTCCACACGCAGGTCAACTTCGTCTTCAAAACGCTTTTTGGTAGCAGTGGCCAGAGCCAGCTCCAGCGCTTCAAAAATCACGCTTGCCGGTACGCCCTTTTCATTGGATACCGACTCAACAACCAGCAGTACTTCTTTGCTCATCGTACGCCTCGCCTTTCGCAAGCCATTGGATCCGCGGGATCCGCGTCTCAGTCAAAACTGGGAATAATGTTGGCCTTGTCGATCATATCGATCGGCAACAGGAATTCATGGTCTTCTACCTGCACCACGACATCCTGTTCTTCTACACCGCGCAGAAGGCCCTGAAAGTTGCGTCGTCCTTCAAAAGGCGAGCGCAGCTTGATCTTCACTTGTTCACCGGCAAATTTTGCAAACTGCTCAAGAGTGAACAGTGGGCGTTCCATGCCAGGCGAGGAAACTTCAAGGGTGTATTCAACGGAGATCGGATCTTCAACATCCAGGACACCGCTGATCTGACGGCTGACAATGGCGCAATCGTCCACCAGCACGCCACCCTCTTTATCGATATAAACACGCAACATCGAGTGACGACCCTGAGCCGAAAACTCGATACCCCAGCATTCATAGCCTAGGGCCACGACCACCGGGGCCAACAAGGCCTGCAACTCTTCTAGCTTGCTCGACACCTGAACCCCCTCGTGCATGTAAATGCATGCGCTGCAAAATAAAAAAATGGGCGAAACGCCCATCCTTGAAACGCCGTCGAACAGCGGCGCAGAAAGTGTCCAGCTAACAAAAAGCCCCTGAAAAGGGGCTCCTTAAACTGGTTGCGGGGGCCGGATTTGAACCGACGACCTTCGGGTTATGAGCCCGACGAGCTACCAGACTGCTCCACCCCGCGACAAAGCTGGGGCGGAAGTATACGACCGATCCCTTATAGGGTCAATGTAACCTTCCACCTGCAAGAAAGCCCGCAACAGCGGGCTCTCCTGACTAATTGGTACCGAGAAGGGGACTCGAACCCCTACACCCTATGGGCACAACCACCTCAAGGTTGCGTGTCTACCAATTCCACCACCTCGGCAAAACTACGTTTTAAACCCTTCTTACTTCTGCTCTTGAGCTGGAGGTACGTCAGTCGCTGGAGTAGCCGACTTTTGCTCTTGAAGCACCGGGACATCATCAGAAGCCGGTTGTTGCTGCTTAGGTACTTCCAACACTGCTGGATCTGGCAAACCTGCTTGAGTCAGCTGATGAGCCTTCTCTTTAGCAAAGTAACCTAACCCCAAGCTGGTTATGAAGAAACCGGCGGCAAGTATAGCAGTAAACTTACTAAGAAAGGTAGAGGAACCTTGGCTTCCGAACACAGTATTTGAAGCACCTGCTCCGAAAGACGCGCCAGCGTCCGCACCTTTACCCTGCTGCAGCAAAACCAGAGCAACTACGCCCAATGCACCCAGCAGATGAAAAACGACTACGACTGTTTCCAGCATTTTTTCAGTTTCCCGCGGCGCGACAAATCGCACCGAACTCATCTGCATTCAGGGAAGCTCCACCAATGAGCCCCCCATCGATATCCGGCATGCCGAACAGTTCGACCGCATTGGCCGCCTTCACGCTGCCGCCGTATAGAAGCCGCACACCTCGTGCGACTTCAGAATTCTCTGCCGCCAACTGCTCGCGGATGGCTTTATGCACATCCTGAGCCTGTTGCGGCGTTGCAGTCAGTCCGGTACCAATGGCCCAGACAGGCTCGTAAGCAATGACTGCCTTGGCAAAGGCACCAGCACCCAGCTCCTCGATGATGCTGCCCAGCTGACGCCCGACAACTTCAAGAGTCTTTCCGGCTTCGCGCTGTTCGAGGGTTTCCCCTACACACAACACCGGAATCAAGCCACATGCCTGTGCCGCTGCGAACTTGCGATTCAGCATCCCGTCTCGCTCGCCCATTATCTGGCGGCGTTCGGAGTGCCCGACAAGCACCAGGGAACAACCTGCATCCACCAACTGACTCGGTGCAATCTCACCGGTCAATGCACCTTGCATGGATTCCACCGCAGAATTCTGCGCACCGACCGAAATCGATTTGCCTTTCAAGCCATCAATCACTTGATTGATATGCAGGCAAGGCGGGAATACCGCGACATCAACACCGCTTGGCAAGGCCAGATGACGAAGGCCGTTGATCAGCTCAGCGACGCTGGCGCGGGTACCGTGCATCTTCCAGTTACCAGCTACCATAGGGCGACGCATGCTGTACCTCGTCGGTCAAAGTGGGCGCAGATGTTACCCAACACAATCATGGCTGGCAAGCCGAATCAGGCAGAAACTTCACTTACCAGTTTTGCCAGTTCTTCGGCGTAGCTGCGAACCTGAGTTTCATCCTCACCTTCGACCATCACGCGCACCAAAGGCTCTGTACCGGACTTGCGCAGAAGCACCCGGCCACGACCAGCCATTGCCTGGGTTACACGCGCACTGGCTTCCTTGACCGCCGGATGCTCAAGCGGGCTTTCGCCACCACCGAAACGCACGTTGATCAGCACCTGAGGACACTTGCGCAACGCCTGACGCGTTTGCGCCAACCCTTCGTTTCGGGTTTTAAGCGCCATCAGCACCTGCAGCGCTGCAATGATCGCATCACCGGTGGTGGTGTGATTGAAGCAGACGATATGCCCCGAGTTTTCACCACCTACCAACCAGTCGCGCTCCAGTAGTTCGGCGATCACATAACGATCACCGACATTGGCACGAATGAATGGAATCGAGAGCTCTGCCAGAGCGAGCTCCAGACCGAGATTGCTCATCAGAGTACCGACTACACCACCCTGCAACTTGCCACGCTCGTGAAGGTCGCGCGCGATGATGAACAGCAACTCGTCACCATCAACGATGGCGCCAGTGTGATCGACCATCAGCACCCGATCACCGTCACCATCAAAGGCGATACCCAGATCAGCGTGCTCGGCGAGAACAGCAGCTTGCAGTTGACCCATATGGGTCGAGCCGCAATTGTCATTGATGTTCAGACCGTTGGGCTGAGCCGACAGCACGACCACTTCAGCACCCAACTCACGGAAGACACTTGGAGCAACCTTGTAGGTCGCACCGTGCGCGCAGTCGATCACGACCTTCAAACCGGAAAAACTAGTGCCGGTAGGTACGCTGCTTTTGCAGAATTCGATATAGCGACCGGAAGCGTCGTTGATGCGCGACACCTTGCCGATCTTGCTCGACTCGACCACAGTCATCGGTGTGTCGAGCAGTTCTTCGATCATCAACTCCAACTCATCAGGCAGCTTGGTGCCCTTGCCGGAAAAGAACTTGATGCCGTTATCGTCGTGCGGGTTGTGCGAAGCACTGATCACGATCCCGGCTTCGGCCTGGAAAGTACGCGACAGATAGGCAATGGCCGGCGTCGGCATCGGACCGAGCAGCATCACATCGGCGCCCGCCGACGTCAGGCCTGCTTCAAGCGCCGATTCGAACATGTAGCCAGAGATGCGCGTGTCCTTGCCGACCAGCACCTTGCAGGCGCCCATCTTGCGAAAGGCCATTCCCGCCGCCCAGCCGAGCTTGAGCATGAAGTCAGGAGTGATCGGATATTCACCGACACGACCACGAATACCGTCAGTACCAAAGTATTTCTTGCTCATAAGTGCTCCATCATTCTTATTCGGCTGATTCCACGGCCGCGAGCATGCGCACCACGTCTACCGTTTCCGCCACATCATGGACACGCAAGATACGTGCACCTTTAATCGACGCCAATGCCGCCAGTGCGAGGCCGCCGTGCAGACGTTCGCCCACCGGGCGATTCAGCGCCTGGCCAATCATGCTTTTGCGTGAGACACCGACCAATAGCGGACGCCCCAGCGCGTGCAGGGCTTCCATATGCTTGAACAAGCTTAGATTGTGCTGCAGGTTTTTGGCGAAGCCGAAACCGGGATCAAGAATGATCCGCTCGGCAGGAATGCCTGCCGCCGCACATTGAGCCATTCGCTCCGCCAGAAACTCACCCACTTCCCGGGTAACGTCCTGATAGTGCGGATTGTCCTGCATGTCACCCGGCTCGCCGAGCATGTGCATCAGGCAGACCGGCAATCCGGTCGCGGCCGCGGCATCCAGCGCGCCATCGCGGCGCAGCGAGCGCACATCATTGATCAACCCGGCACCCAGGCGCGCCGTTTCGCGCATCACCGCAGGTGTCGAAGTATCAACCGAGATGACCACATCCAGCTCGCGATTGATCAGCTCCACGATCGGAGCTACGCGTTCCAATTCCTCGAGCGGTGAAACCGCACGCGCGCCAGGCCGGGTCGATTCGCCACCGACGTCGATCAACGTCGCGCCCGCAACCACCATGGCTTCGGCGTGACGCAAGGCCACGTCCAGCTGGTTGTACCGGCCGCCGTCGGAAAAAGAGTCGGGGGTGACATTGAGTATGCCCATGACATGCGTCTGGGCCAAATCAAGAACCCGGTTGCCGCAAGGCAACCGGGTCAGGGACGGTACAGAAGTCATTTCAAACCTTAAACGTCAGCAGCCGGACCGCCGATCGGTGTTTCCGGACGCTCATCCTGGATCACTGGAGGCGGAGGCGTACCCGTGCCACCAGTCCAGTCACGCGGCTCACGAGGTGTACGACCGGCCATGATGTCGTCGATCTGCTCGGCATCGATGGTTTCGTACTTCATCAGCGCATCGGCCATGGCATCCAGCTTGTCACGGTTGTCCGTGAGGATCTGCTTGGCCGTGCCGTAGCACTGATCGATGATGCTGCGCACTTCGGAGTCGATCAGTTTGGCCGTTTCACCGGAGAAGCTTGCGGCCTGACCGCCACCGCCGCGACCGAGGAACACTTCACCTTCTTCTTCGGCGTACATCAGCGGACCGAGTTTTTCCGACAGCCCCCACTTGGTCACCATGTTCCGCGCAATCTGACTGGCACGCATGATGTCGTTGGAAGCACCGGTGGTCACACCGTCGAAACCAAGAGTCATTTCTTCAGCAATACGGCCCCCGTACAGCGAGCAGATCTGACTGATCAACGCACGCTTGGACAGACTGTAGCGATCCTCTTCCGGCAGGAACATGGTCACACCCAGCGCACGACCACGTGGAATGATGGAGACCTTGTAGACCGGATCATGCTCAGGTACGACGCGACCGACGATAGCGTGACCAGCTTCGTGATAAGCGGTGTTCTGCTTCTCTTTCTCGGACATGACCATCGATTTGCGCTCGGCGCCCATCATGATCTTGTCTTTGGCCAGCTCGAACTCCTTCATTTCGACGATGCGTTTGCCGCTGCGTGCAGCGAACAGCGACGCCTCGTTGACCAGGTTAGCCAGATCGGCACCGGAGAAGCCCGGGGTACCACGTGCGATAACGGCCGGAGCAACGTCGTCACCCATTGGCACTTTGCGCATATGAACCTTGAGGATCTGCTCGCGACCACGGATGTCCGGCAGACCTACTACGACCTGACGGTCGAAACGGCCCGGACGCAGCAGCGCAGGGTCAAGTACGTCAGGACGGTTGGTGGCGGCGATCACGATGATGCCGTCATTCATTTCAAAGC
Organism: Pseudomonas sp. B21-051; assembly: GCF_024748795.1. Lineage (NCBI taxonomy): Bacteria > Pseudomonadati > Pseudomonadota > Gammaproteobacteria > Pseudomonadales > Pseudomonadaceae > Pseudomonas > Pseudomonas sp. B21-051. Next base: position 902,604 of record NZ_CP087166.1, on the reverse strand, counting down.
CATCCATCTCCACCAGCAACTGGTTGAGAGTCTGCTCACGCTCGTCGTGACCGCCGCCCATGCCGGCGCCACGATGGCGACCGACGGCGTCGATTTCGTCGATGAAGATGATGCACGGAGCGTGCTTCTTGGCCTGCTCGAACATGTCGCGAACGCGGCTTGCACCAACACCCACGAACATTTCAACAAAGTCGGAGCCGGAGATGGTGAAGAACGGCACTTTCGCTTCGCCGGCAATCGCCTTGGCCAGCAAGGTTTTACCGGTACCCGGAGGACCGACCATCAATACGCCGCGAGGAATACGACCACCCAGGCGCTGGAACTTGCCCGGATCACGCAGGAACTCAACCAGCTCGCCGACCTCTTCCTTGGCTTCGTCGCAACCGGCAACGTCAGCCAAGGTGGTTTTCACCTGATCTTCGGAAAGCAGGCGTGCCTTGCTCTTGCCGAAGCTCATCGGTCCGCCCTTGCCGCCGGCACCGCCCTGCATCTGGCGCATGAAGAACATGAACACCGCGATGATCACCAGGATCGGGAAGCTGGCCACCAGGAGTTGGGTCCAGATGCTTTGCTGCTCAGGCTGCTTGCCTTCGACCACAACGTGGTTGTCGACCAGGTCGCCGATCAGGCCATTGTCCTGGATCGCCGGACGAATGGTCTTGAAGCTGTCGCCATCGTTGCGCTTGCCGGTAATCACATAGCCGTCAACGGCTACGCGCTCGACCTTGCCATCCTTGACCTGCTGGATGAAGTCGGAATAGTTGAGGGTCTGCGGCTCGTTAGGGCTGGAGAAGTTGTTCATCACCGTCACGAGGACTGCCGCGATGATCAACCACAGGATCAGATTCTTTGCCATATCGTTCAATTAACTACCCTCTGAAGCAAGCTCCGCTACTGGCGCGCGCTTCGCATGATATTCACCGGCCTAACTTACTACATTACCTACAACTCTGGCAGGCGCCGTCTGTAACCCTTTGTGAAACACTTTCTACACAATATTCGCTTATGCACGCGGGGCAAAATACGAAAAACCTATCGCCCCGACAAAAAACCTCGTTTTACTCATTACCGCCGCGGTAACCCCAAGCCAGCATATATTGCTCGCGGGAGCTGCCACGGGAAGAATCCGGCTTGATCATCTGGATCTTGTCGAATTTCTTGCGAGCATCCTTCAGGTAAACATCAAACCCTTCGCCCTGAAAAATCTTGATCACGAAATTGCCACCCGGTTTGAGTATCCGCTCCGCCAGATCAAGCGCCAGCTCACAAAGGAACATGGCTTTGGGCATGTCCACTTCAGGCGTACCACTCATATTGGGGGCCATATCGGAAATCACAAGGTCCACCTGCGAATTACCCACCGCTTCAAGGATTCGCGCGAGCACTTCGTCCTCGGTGAAGTCACCTTGAATGAAGGTCACGTCCGGAATGCTGTCCATTTCCAGGATGTCCGAAGCGATCAGACGCCCCTGACCACCGATCAGCCGGCTGGTGACCTGCGACCAGCCGCCGGGCGCTGCGCCCAGATCGACAACGCTCATGCCGGAACGGATCAGCTTGTATTTCTCCTGGATCTCCAGAAGCTTGTAACTCGCACGCGAGCGGTAGCCATCCTTCTGCGCCTGCTTCACATAAGGATCGTTGACATGTCGTTTCAGCCAACCAAGGCTTGTCTTGGAACGCGCCATTGGGCACCTCGATAATAAGGGTCGTGATTAATTGGGCGGATCCACGAACCCTCGGGTAAAATGGCCGCCATTTTACAGAATCCAGACGAAAGGGTCAGATTATGCCGCTCACTCCAGAGCAGAAGAAACAGTACAAATCCATTGGCCACCACCTGAAACCAGTTTTGACGGTGGCGGACAACGGTCTGACTGAAGGTGTATTAGCCGAACTTGAACGCGCCCTGGCGGATCACGAGCTGATCAAGATCAAGCTCAACATCCTAGATCGCGAGTCGCGCCTGGCGCACATTGCAGAACTGTGCAAGGTCGGCAAGGCTGACCTGGTACAGGTCATCGGCAAGATGGCACTGGTTTATCGCAAGAACTTCAGCGTCAACAAGCAGCTGTCGAACGTTCATCGCTTCAAGTGATGAAAGGGGTCAAGGGTGTGCTTCGCGCACCCTGCCACTCCATCCCGGCAGCGGTTGCAACACCAACACCAGCCCGGAGAAGCCCAACAGCAGAAAACTGAACTCCTGCCAGCGCTGCGCTCGCGGCCAGCCGACATGCACGGCGACAAACATCGCACACGCAAACAACGCCATCAGCAACACCTGCCCGCGAAAATCCCGCCATAGACTGTCAAGGCCATCGGCCTGTACCAGCACCAAAGCCTGAAAAATCACGCATGCGGCGGCGAAACCCACCACCGGCATTTCGAACGCATCGGCAATCTCATCGATCAGCAACGGTGCCAAGCCAATCTTGCCCAACACCGGTCGCAAACCGAGATGAATCAACCAGAAGCCGCCGACCCACAACATCTGGGTCAGCTGCCAAAGCATGGCGCCCGCATGTAGCGGGCGCCTGCCTTCAGATGTGACGGACTTCGACAATCTCGTACTCGATAACGCCACTCGGCGTTTTCACGGCGACCACATCACCCTCTTCCTTGCCGATCAAGGCGCGGGCCAAAGGCGAGCCGACCGAAATCTTGCCGAGTTTGAAGTCAGCCTCATCCTCACCCACGATGTGGTAAGTGACGCTTTCATCAGTCTCGACGTTGGCGATTTCGACGGTGGTACCGAAAATCACTTTGCCGGTGTGCGGGATAGTCGTGACATCGATGATGACCTGATTCTGGATCCGGCCTTCGATGTCACGGATCCGCGCCTCGACCATGCCTTGCTGTTCGCGGGCGGCATGGTACTCAGCGTTTTCCTTCAGGTCACCCAACTCGCGAGCGGTACCGATGTCCTGGCTGAGCTTCGGACGAACGACCTTGGTCAGGTGAGCGTGTTCTTCTTCCAGGGCTTTCGCGCCCTGGACGGTCATTGGGTATTTGATCATGCCTTCAATCCTGCGTGTAGATCCTGCAAGCGGCGTACGGTCTTCTCGGGACCGAACTTCAGCGCTTCACAGATAGCTTCGCCCGCAGCAATGGTGGTGGTGCAGTAGATCTTGTGCTGCAGGGCATTACGACGAATGGAGTAGGAATCAGCGATCGACTGACGGCCTTCGGTGGTGTTGATGATCAGGGTGACTTCGTCATTCTTGATCATGTCGACCACGTGCGGACGACCCTCGGTCACCTTGTTCACACGGCGCACTTTCAGGCCTGCAGCTTCGATCAGCTTGGCAGTGCCGGCAGTCGCGACCACTTCGAAGCCCAAGTTGATCAGATCACGGGCCACGCCCGCAACCAGCGGCTTGTCATCGTCACGCACGCTGATGAACGCGGTACCGCCGGTCGGCAGCACTTCGCTGGCGCCCATCTGGGCCTTGGCGAATGCTTCACCGAAGGTGTCGCCGACGCCCATCACTTCACCGGTGGACTTCATCTCTGGGCCGAGGATCGGGTCAACGCCAGGGAATTTGGCGAACGGGAACACCGCCTCTTTCACGCTGTAGAAGTTCGGGATGATTTCCTTGGTGAAGCCGATTTCCTTCAGGGTCTTACCGGCCATGACGCGAGCCGCGATCATTGCCAGGGAGACACCGATGCACTTGGACACGAACGGCACGGTACGCGAAGCGCGCGGGTTGACTTCGATGACGTAGATGTCTTCGCCCTGCAGCGCCAGTTGCACGTTCATCAGACCGACAACGCCCAGTTCCAGGGCCATTTTCTTGACCTGTTCGCGCATCTCGTCCTGGATGTGCGCCGGCAGCGAGTACGGCGGCAGCGAGCACGCGGAGTCACCGGAGTGAACGCCCGCCTGTTCGATGTGCTGCATGATCGCGCCGATCACCACGTCCTTGCCGTCGCAGACCGCATCCACGTCCATCTCGATGGCGCAGTTGAGGAAGTGATCAAGCAGCACCGGGCTGTCGTTGGACACTTGCACCGCATCACGCAGGTAGCGCTTGAGTTCGTCTTCCTTGTAAACGATTTCCATCGCGCGGCCGCCCAATACGTAGGACGGGCGCACCACCAGCGGATAACCGATTTTCGCGGCAGCGCGAACGGCTTCGTCTTCGCTGCGCACGGTGGCGTTTGGCGGCTGACGCAGGTTCAGGCGCTCGACCATTTGCTGGAAGCGCTCACGGTCTTCGGCACGGTCGATGGCATCAGGGCTGGTACCGATGATCGGCACGCCAGCGGCTTCCAGGGCACGCGCCAGTTTCAGCGGAGTCTGGCCGCCGTACTGGACGATCACGCCTTTCGGCTTCTCGACGCGGCAGATTTCCAGCACGTCTTCCAGGGTTACCGGCTCGAAGTACAGACGGTCGGAAGTGTCGTAGTCGGTGGAAACGGTTTCCGGGTTGCAGTTGACCATGATGGTTTCGTAGCCGTCTTCGCGCAGTGCGAGAGCAGCGTGTACGCAGCAGTAGTCGAACTCGATGCCCTGGCCGATACGGTTCGGACCGCCACCCAGAATCATGATCTTGTCGCGGCCGGACGGCGCGGCTTCGCACTCTTCCTCGTACGTCGAGTAGAGGTAGGCGGTGTCGGTGGCGAACTCGGCAGCGCAGGTGTCAACACGCTTGTAGACCGGGAACACTTCCAGTTTTTGACGGTGAGTACGCAGGTTCTTCTCGGTCACACCCAGCAGTTTGGCCAGACGCTGATCGGAGAAGCCTTTGCGCTTGAGCTTGAACATCAGGTCGCGGTCGATGGCGGACAGACCGAGGGTCTTGACCTTCTCTTCGTCCTTGATCAGATCTTCGATCTGCACCAGGAACCACGGGTCGATCATGTTCATGCCGAAGATGTCTTCGACGGTCATGCCGGCGCGGAATGCGTCCGCCACGTACCAGATACGCTCGGCGCCCGGAACGGTCAGCTCGCGCTTGAGGATGCTCATGCTTTCCGGATTGCTCAGGTCGAGCTTCTCGTCCAGACCGCAAACGCCGACTTCCAGACCGCGCAGGGCTTTCTGCAGGGATTCCTGGAAGGTGCGGCCGATGGCCATGACTTCACCCACCGACTTCATTTGAGTGGTCAGGCGTGCGTCAGCATTGGCGAATTTTTCGAAGGCGAAACGCGGCAGCTTGGTGACGACGTAGTCGATCGACGGTTCGAAGGACGCCGGAGTCTTGCCGCCGGTGATGTCGTTCGACAGTTCGTCGAGGGTGTAGCCCACCGCCAGTTTGGCCGCGACCTTGGCGATCGGGAAACCGGTGGCTTTCGAAGCCAGTGCCGAGGAACGCGATACACGCGGGTTCATCTCGATCACGACCATGCGGCCGGTGTCCGGGCAGATACCGAACTGCACGTTGGAACCGCCGGTCTCGACGCCGATCTCGCGCAGTACCGCCAGCGAGGCGTTACGCAGGATCTGGTATTCCTTGTCGGTCAGGGTCTGTGCCGGAGCCACGGTGATCGAGTCACCGGTGTGCACGCCCATCGGGTCGAAGTTTTCGATCGAGCAGACGATGATGCAGTTGTCCTTTTTGTCGCGGACAACTTCCATTTCATATTCTTTCCAGCCGATCAGCGATTCGTCGATCAGCAGCTCTTTGGTCGGCGACAGGTCCAGACCGCGGGCGCAGATTTCTTCGAACTCTTCACGGTTGTACGCAATACCGCCACCGGTGCCGCCCATGGTGAAGGACGGACGGATGATGCACGGGAAGCCCAGACGCTCGAGGACGGCGTTGGCTTCTTCCATGCTGTGGGCGATACCGGAACGCGGGCATTCCAGACCGATGGACTTCATGGCCTTGTCGAAACGCGAGCGGTCTTCAGCCTTGTCGATGGTGTCGGCGTTGGCGCCGATCATTTCCACGCCGAATTTCTCCAGAACGCCTTCGCGCTCCAGGTCCAGGGCGCAGTTCAGTGCAGTCTGGCCGCCCATGGTTGGCAGCACTGCATCCGGACGCTCTTTTTCGATGATCTTGGCCACGGTCTGCCATTTGATCGGCTCGATGTACGTGGCGTCGGCCATGTCCGGGTCGGTCATGATGGTGGCCGGGTTGGAGTTCACCAGGATGACGCGGTAACCCTCTTCGCGCAGGGCCTTACAGGCCTGGGCGCCGGAGTAGTCGAATTCACAGGCCTGGCCGATAACGATCGGGCCAGCGCCGAGAATCAGGATGCTTTTAATGTCTGTACGTTTTGGCATGGGTTTGTCACTCAAATCCGCAGGTCAGTCGGCAAGCCGTCTTGATCGATTTCTGAAGCCCTGAGGGGCGCCACCGGTGTCGGGGCCGCCCTCGAGGGCTTCTCGCTACAGTCTCAAGGCGAGCGCTTAGCGTCGCTTGGCCATCTCGTTGATGAAGCGGTCAAACAGAGGGGCCACATCGTTCGGGCCCGGGCTCGCTTCAGGGTGCCCCTGAAAGCTGAACGCGCTCTTGTCGGTGCGCTCGATACCTTGCAGGGTGCCGTCGAACAGCGACTTGTGGATCGCACGCACGTTGGCCGGCAAGGTCGCTTCGTCAACCGCGAAACCGTGGTTCTGGCTGGTGATCATCACAACACCAGTGTCCAGATCCTGTACCGGGTGGTTGGCACCGTGGTGGCCGTGGCCCATTTTCAGGGTCTTGGCGCCGGAGGCCAGAGCCAGCAGTTGGTGACCGAGGCAGATACCGAAGACCGGAATTTCGGTTTCCAGCACTTCCTTGATCGCCTTGATTGCGTAGTCGCATGGCTCCGGATCACCAGGGCCGTTGGACAGGAACACGCCGTCCGGCTTGAGTGCCAGCACATCGGCAGCCGGGGTTTGCGCCGGCACCACGGTCACGCGGCAGCCGCGCTCGACCAGCATGCGCAGGATGTTCAGTTTGACGCCGTAGTCGTAGGCGACCACGTGATATGGCAGCTCGGACGCTTCGATGGTCGCGTGGCTGTCGGTCTTCAAATCCCAGACAGTGGAGCGCCATTCGTACTTTTCCTTGGTGCTGACGACTTTCGCCAGATCCATGCCCTTCAGGCCCGGGAAGCCTTGCGCGGCGGCAATTGCCGCTTCTTCGGAAATGTTGTCGCCAGCCATGATGCAGCCGTTCTGTGCGCCTTTTTCACGCAGGATGCGGGTCAGGCGACGGGTGTCGATACCAGCGATTGCCACAACGTTGTTGGCTTTCAGGTAGTCAGACAGGGACATCGTGTTACGCCAGTTGCTCGCTACCAGCGGCAGGTCACGGATGACCAGGCCAGCGGACCATACGCGGTCGGACTCGGCATCTTCCGGCGTGGTGCCGGTGTTGCCGATGTGCGGGTAAGTCAGGGTAACGATCTGTTGGGCGTAGGAAGGATCGGTAAGGATTTCCTGATAGCCGGTCATTGCGGTGTTGAACACCACCTCACCAACGGTTTGACCGTCGGCTCCAATGGCTTCGCCGCGAAAAATGCTGCCATCAGCAAGGGCGAGTATGGCTGGCTTAGTCAAGAAGACCTCCCGTAAATAACGCATGAAAGGGCAATCGCAGGTTGTAAAAAAGCGGAGTGACGTATGGACACGTCACCCCGCTTCTTCACTGAATTATTCTGCGCGCTTTTAGTGGACACACTAAAGCTGTAGCTTACAGAAAAAGGCTTTTTTGGTCCACCGCTAAAGAGCCTGAAAGGCCGGAGAATGCGACAGGGCGTCACGCGGTGCAGAAAAACCAGCGCAAACCGGGCGTTTGCGCTGGGTAAAACAGTCAATCAATTCAGTTCCAGTACGTCCTGCATGTCATACAGACCCGGCTCGCGCGCATCCAGCCACAACGCCGCACGCACCGCACCCTTGGCAAAAGTCATGCGACTGGAAGCCTTGTGCGTGATCTCCAGGCGCTCGCCCTCACAGGCGAACAGCACGGTGTGATCGCCGACAACATCACCACCACGCACGGTGGCGAAACCGATGGTTTCCCGCTCGCGCGCACCGGTGTGACCTTCACGACCGTAGACCGCAACCTTCTGCAGATCACGATCCAGTGCATCGGCAATCACTTCACCCATGCGCAGCGCCGTGCCGGACGGAGCATCGATCTTGTGCCGGTGATGCGCCTCGATGATCTCGATGTCGGCATCGTCGCCCAGCACCCGGGCGGTCATTTCGAGCAGCTTCAGCGACAGGTTGACCCCGACACTGAAGTTTGCCGCGAAGACGATCGGAATATCCTTGCCCGCCTCGGCCAGCAACTGCTTCTGCGCAGCGTCGAGCCCGGTAGTGCCGATGACCATGGCCTTGCCAGCCTTGCGACAGAACGCGAGGTTTTTCAGCATGACTTCCGGCAGGGTGAAATCGATCAGCACGTCGAACTCTTCAGCCACCGACTCCAGGTTGCCGGACAACGGCACCCCAATACGGCCCAGCGAAGCCAGCTCACCGGCATCCACTCCGATCAGCGTACTGCCGGGACGAACGATCGCCGCGGTCAGGCCGGTCAGCGGCGCGCGCTGCTGCACGGCCTCGACCAGAATCTTGCCCATGCGCCCGGCGGCGCCCATCACAGCTATACGTCGCATGCCGACTCCTTACAGATCGCCGAAGAAGCGCTTCACACCATCGAACCAACCGGTGGTTTTCGGCGAGTGGCTGTTGTCGTCCGCCAGCGAGCTGCGGAATTCTTCGAGCAGTTCGCGCTGACGACGATTCAGATTGACCGGGGTCTCGACCGCTACACGGCACATCAAGTCGCCCGCACCACCGCCCCGCACCGGCGCCACGCCTTTGCCGCGTACGCGGAACTGCTTGCCGGTCTGGGTGCCTTCAGGGATTTTCAGTTTGACGCGACCGTCGAGGGTCGGGATTTCCAGCTCGCCGCCGAGCGCCGCATCAACAAAGCTGATCGGCACTTCGCAGAACAGGTGCTTGCCATCGCGCTGGAAGATGTCGTGCTCGCGCACGTTGATCACCACATACAGGTCGCCGGTCGGGCCGCCCTGGGTGCCCGCCTCGCCCTCGCCAGACAGACGAATGCGGTCGCCGGTATCAACGCCAGCCGGCACCTTCACCGACAGGGTCTTGTACTCTTCGACGCGACCGTCGCCGTGGCAGGAATCGCACGGATCGGAAATGATCTTGCCTTGGCCATGGCAACGCGGGCAGGTCTGCTGCACCGAGAAGAAGCCCTGCTGCATACGCACCTGGCCGATGCCGCCGCAGGTCGGGCAGGTCGATGGCGACGAGCCTTTCTTCGCGCCGGAACCATCGCATGGCTTGCAATTGACCAGCGTCGGAACACGGATATTCACGGTGGTACCGCGTACCGCTTCTTCCAGATTCAGCTCCAGGGTGTAGCGCAGATCGCTGCCACGCTGGGCGCCGCCACGGGAACCGCCGCGACCGCCACCGAAGAAGTCACTGAAGACATCGCCAAAGATGTCCGAGAAATTCTGCCCGCCGAAACCGGCGCCACCGCCACCCATGCTTGGGTCGACGCCAGCATGACCGTACTGGTCGTACGCCGCGCGCTTGCTCGAATCGGACAATACTTCGTAGGCCTCGTTGGCCTCTTTGAACAGTTCTTCCGACGCTTTGTCATCGGGATTACGGTCCGGGTGATGCTTCATCGCCAGACGACGATAGGCCTTCTTCAGGTCTGCATCGCTTGAACCACGCTCTACACCCAATACTTCGTAATAGTCACGCTTTGCCATAAGTCTTTTGCACTCTTGAGGACGTTCGGCAAACCCCTCCTGAGGATGGCCAAACTCGTTGAGCCCCAATACAGGCCCGGACCCAACTCACGTCAATTCAACGATCCTGGTCTTTGTTTCATTTGGTACTTGCGGCGCGAAAAGCAGGAGCATTCCCGGCCATACCAGCAGCAGGCGAACCTTGTCGCATGCTGTAAAAATTCGTGTATTCCAGATACGCCAACGCGGGAGCAAGCTCCCGCGCGGCGACATCCTACCAGTCACCGCCGCAAGGCAGTCAACCGGCCGACCAACAACTTACTTGTGGTCTTTGACTTCTTCGAACTCGGCATCGACAACATCGTCAGCCTTTTCAGCTTTCTCGTCGTGCGGCGCCGCGCCTTCAGCAGGCTGAGCCTGTTCGGCGTACATCTTCTGAGCGACCGGAGCCGAGACTTTCGACAGCTCTTCGATCTTCGCTTCGATGGCAGCCTTGTCGTCGCCTTTCACAGCGGCTTCCAGTGCAACCACGGCAGCTTCGATCGCGGTCTTCTCTTCAGCGCTGACCTTGTCGCCCGCTTCGGTAACCATTTTGCGAGTCGAGTGAACCAGTGCATCACCCTTGTTACGGGATTCAGCCAGCTCAGCGAACTTGCGGTCTTCCTCGGCGTTCAGCTCGGCATCGCGAACCATCTTCTGAATTTCTTCATCCGACAGACCGGAGTTGGCCTTGATGGTGATCTTCTGCTCTTTACCGGTCGCCTTGTCTTTCGCGCCAACGTGCAGGATGCCGTTAGCGTCGATGTCGAAGGTCACTTCGATCTGCGGCACGCCACGTGGAGCTGGTGGAATGTCGGCCAGGTCGAACTTGCCCAGGGACTTGTTCTGTGCGGCTTGCTTACGCTCACCTTGCAGGACATGAATGGTCACAGCGCCCTGGTTGTCGTCGGCAGTCGAGAACACTTGCGATTTCTTGGTAGGAATCGTGGTGTTTTTCTCGATCAGCGCGGTCATCACGCCACCCATGGTTTCGATACCCAGGGTCAGCGGGCTCACGTCGAGCAGCAGAACGTCCTTCACGTCACCGGCCAGAACGGCGCCCTGAATCGCAGCACCCATGGCAACCGCTTCGTCCGGGTTCACGTCTTTACGTGCTTCTTTACCGAAGAAATCGGTCACCAGTTTCTGTACCAGCGGCATACGGGTCTGACCGCCGACCAGAATCACGTCGTTGATCGCGCCAACGTCGATACCGGCGTCTTTCATGGCGATACGGCAAGGTTCGATGGTGCGCTGAACCAGGTCTTCAACCAGTGCTTCGAGCTTGGCACGCGAAATCTTCACGTTCAGGTGCTTAGGACCGGTGGCATCTGCAGTGATGTACGGCAGGTTGACGTCGGTCGACTGCGCGGACGACAGCTCGATCTTGGCTTTCTCAGCGGCTTCTTTCAGGCGCTGCATGGCCAGCGGGTCACCTTTGAGGTTCATGCCGCTTTCTTTCTTGAATTCGTCAACGAGGTAGTCGATCAGACGAATGTCGAAGTCTTCACCGCCGAGGAAGGTGTCGCCGTTGGTGGCCAACACTTCGAACTGGTGCTCGCCGTCAACTTCAGCGATCTCGATCACGGAAACGTCGAAAGTACCGCCACCCAGGTCATAAACGATCACGGTGTGATCGCCCTTGGCCTTGTCCATACCGTAAGCCAGAGCAGCTGCGGTTGGTTCGTTGATGATACGTTTAACGTCCAGACCGGCGATGCGGCCGGCGTCTTTGGTCGCCTGACGCTGGCTGTCGTTGAAGTAGGCCGGAACGGTGATTACCGCTTCGGTCACAGGCTCGCCGAGGTAGTCTTCGGCGGTCTTCTTCATCTTCTTCAGAATTTCAGCCGAGATTTGTGGCGGCGCCATTTTCTGGCCGTTCACTTCAACCCAGGCATCGCCGTTGTCAGCCTTGGCGATTTTGTACGGGACCATCTTGATGTCTTTCTGTACGACTTCTTCGTCGAACTTGCGACCGATCAGACGCTTCACCGCGTACAGGGTGTTGTGCGGGTTGGTCACTGCCTGACGCTTGGCCGACTGACCAACGAGGATTTCACCATCGTTGGCGTAAGCGATGATCGACGGCGTGGTGCGCGCGCCTTCGGCGTTTTCGATAACTTTGGCTACGCCGTTTTCCAGCACGGAGACGCAGGAGTTGGTAGTCCCCAGGTCGATACCGATAATTTTGCCCATGTTCACTCTCCCGAAACTTTGGATTTTGTTGCCGCAGCAGTGGTGGCTAACTGCGGTAATACTTAAACGCTTGACTTCTAAATGGGGGCCTTGCGGCTAATTTCAAGCCTTCTCGTCAATCGAAGGCGAAATTGGCGCCGGCGCCTTGCTGACCACAACCATGGCCGGACGCAACAGGCGACCATTGAGCTGATAGCCCTTCTGGAACACCTTCAGAACGCTGTTCGGTTCGACGTCGGCGCTTTCCTGCATGGCCATCGCCTGATGGTGAACGGCGTTGAACGGTTCGCCATGCGGATCGATCGCTTCAAGCTGATAACGCTTGAGGGTGTCGTGGAACATTTTCAGGGTCAGCTCGATGCCTTCGCGCATCGGACGGATGCTTTCGTCGTCCGGGCTCGACAGTTCGAGGCCGCGCTCCAGGCTGTCAACGATCGGCAGCAGGTCACCGGCGAATTTTTCCAGCGCAAACTTGTGCGCCTTCTCGACATCCTGCTCGGCACGGCGGCGGACGTTCTGCAGATCGGCAGCTACGCGCAGCGACTGATCCTGCGCGGCGGCCAACTGCTCCTCGAGCACTTGTACACGGGTCGCCAGGTCGTCACCCGAAGTTTCGGGCGCCTGATTGGCTTCTGGATTTTGCGTATCTACTGTCTGTTCGTCAGCCATAGAATTCTCCTTTCAATTACGTCCGCGAGCTGTACTCGCGCTTCTGCCCCGATATATGGGGCCGCAAAATCAGGCTTCAAGGGCCTGCAATGATTAACCCTACAAAAAAGTGCTGCATTGTCATTCCTGCTCGGACTAAGCATTTGATCGGATCAAGCGAATCGAGCTAAGCGAGGGCATTGTCAGGCCGAAACAAAACACTGTATAAATAACCAGACCTAAAGCCTGGGAGCGGCCTTTATGCTGGTGCACCTGTCCGTACACAACTACGCCATCGTTGAACATCTCGATCTCGAACTTGATCGCGGGATGAGCGTGATCACAGGGGAAACCGGCGCCGGCAAGTCGATCATGCTCGACGCCCTGGGCCTGACCCTTGGCGACCGCGCCGACAGCGGCGTGGTCCGCCCGGGCGCCGACAAGGCCGACATTCTGGCCACCTTCGATCTGATCGACATCCCTGAGGCCCATGCCTGGCTGGCTGAGCGCGACCTGGAAAACGATGGTCCGTGCATCCTGCGTCGGGTGATCACCGCCGAAGGCCGTTCACGCGGCTATATCAATGGCACGCCCTGCCCGCTCGGCGATCTCAAGGCCCTCGGCGAACTGCTGATCGATATCCACAGCCAGCACGAACACCAGTCCCTGCTGAAAACCGATACCCACCGGCGCCTGCTCGATGAATACGCCGGCGCGACCGATCTGGCCCGTCAGGTCCAACTCGCCGCGCAGCGCTGGCGTCAGACCCGCCAGGAGCTGGAGCGCCTCTCGAACTCCGGCGACGAACAACGCGCGCGTCACCAACTGCTCAGCTACCAGCTCGAAGAACTGGAAAACCTCGGCCTCGGCGAAAACGAACTCGAACAGCTGGAGCAGGAACACAAAAACCTGACCAACGCCGAAACCCTGCTCGGCATTTGCCGACAAGTGGTCGAGCAGTGCAGCGAAAGCGATTCCGGCAACGTACTCAATGCACTGACCGCCAGCCTCAATCGCCTGTCGAGCGTGAACAACTCGGTTGGCGCAGTGGGCGAAGCCAGCAGCCTGCTGACCAGCGCGCAGATCCAGGTCGAAGAAGCCGTGGGCGAACTCAATCGCTTCCTCGACAACTTCGATGCCGATCCGGCGCGCCTGCAGTATCTGGAAGAACGCCTCGACGCAATTTACACCCTGGCCCGCAAGCACCGGATCCAGCCAACCGAAGTCGCCGAGATGCAGCAGAAGTTGCTGGATGAGATCGAAACCCTTAACGCCAACGACGAATCCATCGAGCGCCTGGGTGAAGAACTGGCGTCCTACGCGCGCCATTATCAAGAGAAAGCCCGCGAGCTGAGCGACTTGCGCCACCAAGCGGCCGGCAGCCTTGCCAGCGCCGTGGAGCAGGAAATCCAGCGCCTGGGCATGCCGGGCGGGCGCTTCACCATCGAATTGCGCGCCAACAGCAGCGACGAATTGCTGCCCAATGGCCTGGAACAAGTCGAACTGCTGGTCAGCGCCAACCCCGGCCAGCCACTGAAGGCATTGGCCAAAGTGGCCTCCGGTGGCGAGCTGTCGCGGATCAGCCTGGCGATTCAGGTGATCACCGCGCAGACCTCACGGGTGCCGACCCTGGTATTCGACGAAGTGGACGTGGGCATCGGCGGACCGACCGCCGAAATCGTCGGCCAGTTGTTGCGGCGTCTTGGCGATCGCGGGCAGGTGCTGACCGTGACGCACTTGCCGCAAGTGGCGGCGCAGGGTCATCAGCATTTATTCGTGCACAAGGTACGGGGCGAACAAGCGACTCACACCGCCGTGTCCAAGCTGAGCAAGAACGACCGTATAGAGGAAGTGGCTCGGATGCTGGGCGGCATCGACCTGACCAAAGAGTCTTTGGCTCACGCGAAAAAAATGGTGGTTACCGCAAAAGTTTAAGCACAGCAGAAAGCACGAAGGCGACCCTTGGGTCGCCTTCGTTCGTTTCGCGAACCTGAAATTCGCGCGACATGCTTACTTTTTCTTGCGTACGTACAGCACCAGATTGTGATCTACCAGATCAACACCGTGCTCCTCGGCGATTGCCTTCTGGAGCTTTTCGATTTCCGGACTGACGAATTCGACGACTTCACCGGTTTCCACGTTGACCATGTGGTCGTGGTGGCCACCGTCGGCCAGTTCGAATACCGCGTGGCCACCGTCGAAGTTGTGACGGACCACGAGGCCAGCGGCTTCGAACTGGGTCAGAACACGGTAAACCGTGGCCAGACCAACGTCCTCGCCCGCTTCCATCAACGCCTTGTAGACGTCTTCGGCACTCATGTGACGCTGCTCGGTAGAATCGAGCATTTGCAGGATCTTGACCCGTGGCAGGGTCACTTTGAGGCCGGCTTTGCGTAGTTCGCTATTTTCAACCATGGTCAGCTTTCTCGCGATGCTGCTTCGCAGCTTCTCTTAATGCGGGTATGATCGGCGTTTACGTTGTCCCAGCCAAGATAGTGGAAGTCGCCCACCGATGCAAAACACCAAGCTCTTGCTAACCAGTTTCACCTTTGTGGGACTGCTCGCACTCGCCGGTTGTTCATTCCCCGGGGTTTACAAAATCGACATCCAGCAGGGCAATGTCGTCACGCAGGACATGATAGACCAGTTACGCCCGGGAATGACCCGTCGGCAAGTACGGTTTATCATGGGTAACCCTCTGCTGACCGACACGTTCCATGCCGATCGCTGGGATTATCTGTACAGCCTGCAACCTGGTGGCGGTGAACGCCAGCAGGAGCGCGTGAGTGTTAACTTCAACTCCAACGACCAGCTTGTCAGCCTGTCCGGTGACTTCATGCCGGGCGTAAGCCGTGACGAAGCCATTCTCGGCAAGGACAGTGGCACCAGCGTGACCGCCCCTGCTGAAAACGCCGAGAAGCCGAAGCCGGAAGAACCAGCCAAACCAGGCTCCTTGCTGGATTCGATCCAGAAGGACGTGGACGGTGTTGAAACCGTTCCGGTTCCGACGCCTGAGCCGCTGGACACCTCGCCGCAGTAATGTGCGAGGCAATAAAAAACCCGGAATTTCCGGGTTTTTTATTGCCTGCGATTTGCTCAGCCTACTGATTTCGTGCCTTGGCTTCGGCAGCCTTGGCCGCCCGCAAGCGCCGAACCTCCTTCGGATCCGCCAGCAATGGGCGGTAGATCTCGATGCGATCCCCCGCCTGAATCAAGCGAGCCTGTGGAGCAGCCACCACCTTGCCGAAGATCCCCAGCGGACAATCACTCAGATCCAGCTCGGGAAATTCATCGCCAATACCTGACTTGAGCACCGCCTCACGCACTGTCGTCCCTTGAGGGACGCGCAAAGTGCGCAGAACCTGGCGATCCACGGCGGCATACACCACTTCAATCTCGATCACCGGATCAACCATGCATCTGCTTGGCACGCTGGCAGAACGCATCCACCAACGTATTCGCCGCCTGATTGAACAGCGGGCCGAGCGTCGCGCGCACCAGTGGGCCGGCGTAGTCGAAAGACAGGTCAAGACTGATCTTGCAGGCCTTCTCGTTCAACGCCTTGAAGACCCAGACGCCATGCAGCTGGTTGAACGGACCCTCTTCCAGGTTCATCTCGATCGACTGCCCCGGCACCAGCGTATTGCGCGTGACGAAGTGCTGACTTAGACCGCCCTTGGCCACGCCAACGCTGGCGCGCATGTGTTCGGGCGAGCTCTCCAGCACCTCGGCGGACGAGCACCACGGCAGGAATTCCGGGTAACGCGCGACGTCGTTGACCAGGTCGTAGAGGAATTGCGCCGGGTATGGCAGCAACGCCGAACGTTGAATATGTGTCGTCATGTAAGCGTTACTTCCAGAGCTGAGCGGCAAACACTACAAGAATGCCGATAGGCGCCACGTAGCGCATCAAGAACAAGGACAGGGCAAACAGTGCCGGGTTGCGAATCGACAACTCGTCACGCACCGCCTCACGCCCCATCACCCAACCGGCAAACAGCACGAAGCACAAGCCACCGAGCGGCAACATGATCCGCGAGGTGAAGAAATCGATCACGCCGAAGAAGTCCAGACCGCCCGCCGCACCCCATTGGTAGAGGTGGAACAGGCCGCCATCGTTCACGAAAAATTTGGCTTCCTTCCAGATATTGAAAGAGAAAACCGTACCCAGACCGACGAACCAGCAGATGAAGGCCAGCCAGAAAGTCACCCAGCCACGGCTGATTTTCGTGCGTTCAACCAGATAGGCAACCATTGGTTCGAGCAGGGAAATCGCCGAGCTCCAGGCGGCAATTGCCACCAGGACAAAGAACACCACGCCCATCAACTGGCCGAAAACCACGTTACCGAAGGCAAATGGCAGACTGACGAACATCAGGCCCGGGCCTTCGCTAGGGTTCAAACCGCCGGCAAACACAATCGGAAACAATGCCAGACCGGCCACCAGCGACACGAAAGTGTCGAGCAGTGCCACACCGACCACCGTGCCGGACAACGAGGCTTCCTTGGTCATGTAAGCGCCGTAGATCATGATCGAGCCGACGCCCACGCTCAGGGAAAAGAACGCATGCCCCATGGCGGGCAGCAAGCCGTCGAGGACTTTTTCCGGGTGGAAATCGAACATGAAATGCACGCCCTCCATGAAATGCCCGGTGGTCATGCTGTAACCCAGCAACACCAGCACCATCACGAACAGCAGCGGCATCATGATGCGCAAACTGCGCTCAAGCCCGGCAACCACGCCTTTGGCGATCACTACGGCCGACAACAGCATGAAAACTGTGTGCCAAAGTGTCAGACGCCAGGGATCGGAGATCACATTGCCAAAATAAGCGCCGACCTGCTCCGCCGTGGCGCCCTGGAAGTCGCCGCGCCCCATGTCGATGATGTAATCCAGCGACCAGCCGCCAACCACACTATAGAAAGACAGGATCAGCAACGCTGTGATCATCCCGGCAAATGCGCCCCACGACCACTTGCCCGAATGCCCGGCTTCCAGCGCCAGCACCTTCAGGGCGTTCGCCGGACTCTGCCGTGCGCGGCGGCCGATCAGGGTTTCAGCCAGCATGACCGGGATCCCGATCAGGGCGATGCAGGCCAGAAACATCAGCACGAAGGCGCCGCCACCGTAGACCCCGACCATGTAGGGGAATTTCCAGATGCTGCCCAGTCCCACGGCCGAACCGGTCGCGGCGAATATGAAAACCCAGCGGCTAGCCCAACTGCCGTGGACAGAAACCTTGTCTGTCGACATTGAATATCACGCCCAAGCGTTAGAAAAAGAGGCCGCATTGTCCGGGATTCACTCAACGTGCTCAAGCACGCAGCATCACCGTAGCCGAGGACCGTTTATCTCCATATAATGCCGCCCCTATGGCTAAACAGAAGAAACACCCAACAGGGACCATCGCGCAGAACAAAAAGGCGCGACACGATTACTTCATCGAACATCGTTTCGAGGCTGGTCTGGTCCTGGCCGGCTGGGAAGTAAAAAGTCTGCGGGCAAGCAAGCTGCAACTGGTCGACAGTTACGTGCTGCTCAAGGACGGCGAAGCCTGGCTCCTCGGCAGTCACATCACACCGTTGATGACTGCCAGCACCCACGTCATCGCCGACCCGACCCGCACCCGCAAACTGCTGCTCAACAAGCGCGAGCTGGAAAAACTCGCCGCTGCCGTGCAACAGAAAGGCTACGCCTGCGTGTGCCTGTCCTTCTATTGGAGCAAGCACATGGTCAAGTGCGAGATTGCTCTGGGCAAGGGCAAGAAGGAATACGACAAGCGTGACACCGAGCGCGAACGCGACGCCGGTCGAGAGCTGCAGCGCGCCGTGCGCAACAAGGGCAAGGAAGAGTAATTTTCCTGCTTTAAAAGATCGCAGCCTGCGGCAGCTCCTACACAGGAATGAGAATTTCCCTGTAGGAACTGCCGAAGGCTGCGATCTTTTTGCTTCTAAAAGCTACATCCCTTTACGCCGCTCCGCCCGAGCCATGCGCTGAACTTCCTGCCGCACCTCTTCCAGCACCTCCTGCACATACAGAATGTGCCGACTGGAAACCTCGCGCGCCTGCTCCGCCCGTCCTTCGATAATCGCCAGATACAATTCCCGGTGCTGAGAGATCAGCATGTCGCGGGTTTCCGTGCGCTGCTTGTACATGCCGCCGATATTGGTCACCACGTTGCGCTTGAGCAGATCGAACAGCCCGCGAATGGTGTGCAGCAGCACTGCGTTGTGGCTGGCCTCGGCGATAGCCAGATGAAACTTCGCATCGGCCGCGCCCTCTTCCGCCCGGCTCACTTCGTCATTCCGTGTATAACAATCCTGCAGCTCGTTGAACGCCGCAGTGAGCCGCTCGCGATCCACGTCGGTAGCGCGCAATGCTGCGTAATAGGCGCACGATGCCTCCAAAGTGTGCCGAAACTCCAGCAAATCGCGCTGAGCTTCCGGGTTGCTTTCCAGCAGCAATAGCAGCGGATCGCTGAAGGTCGAGCCGAGCGTTTCCACCACATAGTTGCCGCCGCCCTGGCGACTAACCAGCAAACCTTTGGCCGCCAGTTTCTGAATCGCTTCGCGCAACGACGGACGCGATACGCCGAACTGCTCGGCCAAGGCGCGTTCGGCCGGAAGCCGCTCACCGGACTTCAGCGTGCCCTCGAGGATCATCCCCTCGAGGCGCTCGACAATATCGTCAGACAAACGGCGCTGACGAATCTGATCAAACCCCATAACTCATTTCTCCACGATCCCGACCGCTCGCCGGGCTCTCTATTCTGGCCTATCGGCGCCCCGCCGACACCTGTCAGAGCACATTCGCCCGACCGGATCAGATTCCGTCTGCACCGCTTATTCGACAAAAGTTTCAGGGCGACAAATTGACACACCGACATCAAGGCTTTTACCCTAGCCAACAGCGATTGTAAATTGGTATTACCAATTAACCAAGAACGCTGACAGTGCCTGACCAACAACAATTAGGGGCCACCCCATATGCAAACCTGGCAACAGCTCTATACCCCGCTCGGCAGTCTCGGCGTCTCCGCACTTGCGGCCGTCATCCCCATCGTTTTCTTCTTCCTCGCGCTTGCGGTGTTCCGCCTCAAGGGGCATGTGGCCGGCAGCATCACGCTCGCCCTGTCGATTGCCGTGGCAATTTTCGCCTTCCACATGCCTGTCGACATGGCCTTCGCCGCTGCTGGATACGGCTTTGCCTATGGTCTGTGGCCGATTGCCTGGATCATTGTTGCGGCGGTGTTCCTCTACAAACTGACGGTCAAGAGTGGTCAGTTCGAGGTCATTCGCAGTTCGGTGCTGTCGATCACTGACGACCAGCGCTTGCAGGTGCTGCTGATCGGTTTCTGCTTCGGTGCGTTTCTGGAAGGTGCCGCCGGCTTCGGCGCGCCGGTAGCGATTACCGCCGCGCTGCTGGTCGGTCTCGGCTTCAACCCGCTGTACGCCGCTGGCCTGTGCCTGATTGCCAATACCGCGCCGGTTGCGTTCGGCGCGCTGGGGATTCCGATCATCGTGGCCGGCCAGGTGACTGGCATCGACGCGTTCAAGATCGGCGCCATGACCGGTCGCCAACTGCCGCTGCTGTCGCTGTTCGTGCCGTTCTGGCTGGTGTTCATGATGGACGGCCTGCGCGGCGTGCGGGAGACCTGGCCGGCAGCACTGGTCGCAGGCCTGAGCTTCGCCGTGACCCAGTACTTCACCTCGAACTTCATCGGCCCGGAGCTGCCGGACATCACCTCGGCCCTGGCCAGCCTGATTTCCCTGACCCTGTTCCTCAAAGTCTGGCAGCCCAAACGCGCCGCCGGTCAACATATTGCCGGCGCCGTTTCGGCCTCTGTGGTAACCGCCAGCGCAGGAGGTTTCGGCCAGAAGCGCAGCACCGTGGCATCGCCTTACAGCCTCTGGGAAATTTTCATCGCCTGGTCGCCGTTCCTGATCCTTACCGTGCTGGTAACCATCTGGACCCTCAAGCCGTTCAAGGCCATGTTTGCCGCCGGCGGTTCGATGTACGCCTGGGTGTTCAACTTTGCCATCCCGCACCTTGATCAACTGGTGATCAAGACCGCCCCGATCGTCGCCACCCCGACTGCGATTCCGGCGGTGTTCAAACTCGACCCGATTTCCGCGACAGGCACCGCGATTTTCTTCTCCGCGCTGATCTCGATGCTAGTGTTGAAGATCAATTTCAAAACTGGTCTGACCACTTTAAAAGAGACCTTCTACGAACTGCGCTGGCCTATTCTGTCGATCGGCATGGTGCTGGCGTTCGCCTTCGTCACCAACTACTCGGGCATGTCTTCGACCATGGCGCTGGTCTTGGCCGCGACCGGCGCAGCCTTCCCGTTCTTCTCGCCGTTCCTCGGCTGGCTGGGCGTGTTCCTCACCGGCTCCGATACTTCGTCCAACGCGCTGTTCAGTTCGCTGCAGGCGACCACCGCACACCAGATCGGCGTCAACGACACCTTGCTGGTGGCGGCCAACACCAGCGGTGGCGTGACCGGCAAAATGATTTCGCCGCAATCGATTGCCGTGGCCTGCGCTGCAACCGGGCTGGTGGGCAAGGAATCGGATCTGTTCCGCTTCACCCTCAAGCACAGCCTATTCTTTGCCACGATTGTCGGCCTGATCACTCTGGCTCAGGCTTACTGGTTCACCGGCATGCTGGTGCACTAAACCTATAAACAAAACGGAAATAACCGACGCCGGTTCGTGATTCCGGCGTCAGCAATTCACCACCCGGTCTGTAAGGCTGCTGAAAGCAAGGCTCTTTATATTCAGCAGCCGCCACAGACGGATAACCGGGCCCACCCGGAGACACGCCTGATGAGCGAGCTTTTTTACAACGCTGTGCCCAACGCCACTCGCGTCGCACCGCCACTGCCCGAACCTCGGCAATACCCCAGCGAGAAACCGTCGCGGGTCTACCTGTTCGGCACTTGCGTGGTCGACCTGTTCTACCCCGAAGCCGGGATGGACGCGATCCACTTGCTGGAGCGTGAAGGGATAAAGGTCGAGTACCCGCAAGGGCAGAGCTGCTGCGGGCAACCGGCCTACACCTCGGGTTACACCGAGCAGGCGCGGACGGTCGCGCGCTCGCAACTGGCGTTGTTTGCCGGGGATTATCCGGTGGTGGTGCCGTCGGGCTCCTGCGCCGGCATGCTGCGCGAGCATTACGCGGACTTGTTCAAGGACGAGCCGCAAACGTTGAAACAGGTTCAGGCCCTCGCGGCCCGCACCTATGAACTCGCCGAGTTCCTGCTGTTCGTCTGCAAGGTGCAGCTCAAGGACAGCGGCGAGCCGGTCAAAGTCGCGCTGCACACCTCGTGTTCGGCACGCCGCGAGATGAACACCCACTTGCACGGCCGCGAGTTGTTGGCGCAGTTGAGCAACGTGGAACGGGTCAACCACGACCACGAAAGCGAATGCTGTGGCTTCGGTGGGACATTCAGCGTCCGTATGCCAGACATTTCCGGCGCGATGGTGGCGGACAAGACCCGGGCGTTGAAGGAATCCGGTGCGCATAAGGTGTTGAGCGCCGACTGTGGCTGCTTGATGAACATCAACGGCGCATTGGAGAAACAAAAAGAAGCGCTGCGCGGGCAACATCTCGCCAGCTTCCTCTGGCAACGAACCGGAGGTGCGCAATGAGCACCTCGACGATTATTCCTACGGTTGCCGTAGAAGATTTCCGCACCCGAGCACACAACGCCCTGGGTGATCAGCAGTTACGGAACAACTTCCGCACTGCGATGGATTCACTGATGACCAAGCGGGCAGCGGCTTTCAGCGATGCCCACGAAAGAGAACACTTGCGCGCCCTGGGCAACTCGATCAGGGCGCGTGCGCTCTCCAAGTTGCCCGACCTGCTCGAGCAACTGGAACAGAACCTGACCCGCAACGGTGTGACAGTGCACTGGGCGGAAACGGTGGACGAGGCCAATGGCATCGTCCTGTCGATCATCCGCGCTCATGAGGCGCGGCAAGTGATCAAGGGCAAATCGATGGTCAGCGAAGAGATGGAGATGAACCATTTCCTCGAGGCTCAAGGTGTTGAATGCCTGGAGTCCGACATGGGGGAATACATCGTCCAGCTCGACCACGAGAAGCCTTCACACATCATTATGCCGGCGATCCACAAGAATGCCGGTCAGGTCGCGTCCTTGTTCCACGACAAACTTGGCGTGGAGTACACCAAGGACGTTGACCAACTCATTCAGATCGGTCGCAGAGTCCTGCGGCAGAAATTCTTCGAAGCGGACATCGGCGTTTCCGGCGTCAACTTCGCCGTGGCCGAAACCGGCACCCTGCTGCTGGTGGAAAACGAAGGCAACGGACGCATGACCACCACCGTACCGCCGGTGCACATCGCCGTTACCGGCATCGAAAAGGTCGTGGAAAACCTGCGCGACGTGGTGCCGCTGTTGTCGCTGCTGACCCGCTCGGCGCTGGGCATTCCGATCACCACTTACGTCAACATGATCTCCGGCCCGCGCAAGGAACATGAACTCGACGGCCCGCAGGAAGTGCATCTGGTGCTGCTCGATAACGGTCGCAGCCAGGCCTTCGCCGACAGCGAACTGCGCCAGACCCTCAACTGCATCCGCTGCGGTGCCTGCATGAACCATTGCCCGGTTTACACCCGCGTCGGTGGTCACACCTATGGCGAGGTTTACCCGGGACCGATCGGCAAAATCATCACGCCGCACATGGTCGGTCTGGCGAAAGTCCCGGATCACCCGAGCGCTTCGTCGTTGTGCGGTGCCTGCGGTGAAGTGTGCCCGGTGAAAATTCCGATCCCGGCAATTCTGCGCCGATTGCGCGAAGAAAACGTCAAAGCCCCGGACGCTCCACACCAAGTGATGCGCGGCCAGGGCAGCAAGTATTCGCGCAAGGAACGCTTCATCTGGAATGCCTGGGCGAAACTCAACAGCTCGCCGACGCTGTATCGGTTGTTCGGGTTCTTCGCCACGCGCCTGCGTGCCCTGACCCCGAGCAATGTCGGCCCGTGGACGCAAAACCACAGCGCACCGAAACCCGCCGCCCGCTCACTGCACGACATGGCCCGCGAGCATCTGGCCAAACAGGGAGACCGCTGATGAGCGCCAAGCAAAATATCCTCGCCAAGCTGCGGAAAAGTCTGACCGGCGCCACACCGATTGCCGACGACTTCGACGCCGATCTGGTGACCCAGCCTTACACCTACAGCGCCGAGCAACGCATTCCGCAACTGCGCAAACTGATGGAGGCGGTGCACACCGAAATCCATCTGACTACCGGCGCAGACTGGCCCGCGCTGCTCGCGCAATTGCTGGGTGATCGCCAACTGCCAAGCCTGCTGATCGCACCGACTACGCCCCACGGGCAGCGCATCACACAGCACTGGGCGAACAATCCTGATCTGCCGGCACTGAAGTCCTACAACCGGCCGATGGAAGAATGGAAAGCCGAGCTGTTCAACGACACCCCGGCCAGCCTTACTGGCACCCTCGGTGCCATCGCCGCCACCGGCAGCCTGATCCTCTGGCCCACCCGTGAAGAACCGCGACTGATGAGCCTGGTGCCGCCGGTGCATTTCGCCCTGCTCAAGGCCAGCGAAATCCGCGACAACTTCTATCAGGTGCAACAGGAGTTCGAGTGGGCCCAAGGCATGCCGACCAACGCACTGCTGGTGTCCGGCCCGTCGAAAACCGCCGACATCGAACAAGTGCTGGCCTACGGCGCCCACGGCCCGAAAGATCTGGTGGTACTGATTCTGGAGGACCAATGACGCTTCCGGTGAATTTCCTGCGTGATGCGCAGCAACTGATTCCTGCGGATCGCCGTTTCGACGATCCACTGTCGACCCTGGCCTTCGGCACCGACGCCAGTTTTTATCGGCTGATTCCCAAACTGGTGATCCGCGTCGAGTCCGAGGACGAAGTGGTCGCGCTGCTGAAACTGGCCCAGCGCGATCAAGTCCCGGTGACCTTCCGCGCCGCCGGTACCAGTTTGTCCGGGCAGGCGATCAGCGATTCGGTGCTGATTGTGCTTGGGGATAACTGGAACGCTCGCGAGATTCGCGGCCAGGGCATGCAGATTCGCCTGCAACCGGGCGTGATCGGCGCGCAGGCCAACGCGTGGCTGGCACCGTTCGGGCGCAAGATCGGCCCGGACCCGGCGTCGATCAACGCCTGCAAGATCGGCGGCATCGTCGCCAACAACGCCAGCGGCATGTGCTGCGGCACCGCGCAAAACACCTACCACACACTTGCCGGGATCCGCCTGGTACTCGCCGACGGCACCCGTCTCGACACCGAAGACGCCGCCAGCGTAGCCGCTTTTCGCGTAAGCCACAGTGATCTGCTGGAGCGCCTGGCGACGTTGGGCCGAGAGACCCGCGCCAATGCCGAACTGGCTGCGAGAATCCGCCACAAATACCGTCTGAAAAATACCACCGGCCTGTCTCTCAACGCCCTGGTGGATTTCGACGAGCCTGTGGATATCTTGAGCCATCTACTGGTCGGCTCCGAAGGCACCCTTGGCTTCATCAGCGCGGTGACCTACGACACGGTGATCGACCACCCGAACAAGGCGTCGGCGCTGATCGTGTTCCCGGATGTGGAAACCTGCTGCAACGCGGTCACGGTGCTAAAAAGCCAACCGGTGTCTGCCGTAGAGTTGCTCGATCGGCGCAGTCTGCGCTCGGTGCAGGAAAAACCCGGCATGCCGGATTTCGTCCAGCACCTGTCGAATAATGCCTGCGCGCTGCTGATCGAATCCCGCGCCGCCTCTTCCACTTTGCTGCAGGAACAACTGGCGCAGATCATGGCTTCGCTGGCCAGTTTTCAGGTGGAGAAACAGGTCGATTTCACTGAAGACCCGGCCGAGAACGCCAAGCTCTGGGCCATACGCAAGGACACCTTTCCCGCCGTCGGCGCCGTGCGTAAAACCGGCACCACGGTGATCATCGAAGACGTGACCTTCCCGGTCGAACAACTGGCCATCGGTGTCAATCGCCTGATCGAGCTGTTCGACAAACATGCCTACGACGAAGCAATCCTTTTCGGACACGCACTGGAAGGCAATCTGCACTTCGTCTTCACCCAAGGCTTCAACAGTCCGGAAGAAGTCGCACGCTATCAGGCGTTCATGGACGACGTGGCGCAACTGGTGGCGGTGGAGTTCGGCGGCTCGCTCAAGGCTGAACACGGCACGGGGCGCAACATGGCGCCGTTCGTTGAGCTGGAATGGGGCAGCGATGCCTATCAGTTGATGTGGCAGCTCAAACGTCTGCTCGACCCCAACGGCATCCTCAACCCGGACGTGGTGCTCAGCGAAGATCCGCAGATCCACCTCAAGCACCTGAAACCGCTGCCGGCAGCGGACGAGATTGTTGATAAATGCATCGAGTGCGGCTTTTGCGAACCGGTCTGCCCGTCGAAAGGCCTGACCCTCAGCCCACGCCAGCGCATCGTGATCTGGCGTGACATTCAGGCGAAGAAACGCGCCGGCGTTGACACCACCGAGCTCGAACAAGCCTACGAGTACCAAGGCATCGAAACCTGCGCGGCGACCGGGTTGTGCGCACAGCGTTGCCCCGTAGGCATCAATACCGGCGAGCTGGTGAAAAAGCTCCGCGCCCGCAACGCCACGCATCAGAAAACCGCTGACTGGATCGAAGGACATTTCGCCAAGACCCTGCAAGGCGCACGTTTCACCCTGCACGTGGCCAACGGCGCACGAATGCTGCTTGGCGCACCGCGTCTGGCCAAGCTTTCGGCGACCCTGACACGCTTGTCCAAAGGCCAGGTGCCACTGTGGACCAACGCGATGCCGCAGCCGGAAAAAGCCATTCGCTTCAGCCCGAGTGTGTCGAATCAACGCCCGCGCGTGGTGTATCTGGCGGCGTGCGTCTCTCGGGTGATGGGCCCGGCAGCCGGTGACAAGGAGCAGATGTCGCTCTACGACAAAACCCGAGGCCTGTTGGAAAAGGCCGGTTACCAAGTGGTATTCCCGGACAATCAGGACAACCTCTGCTGCGGTCAGCCGTTTGCCTCCAAAGGCTACGCCGAACAGGCCAAACACAAACGCCAGGAACTCATCAGCGCCCTCCTCCATGCCAGTCGTGGCGGGCTCGATCCGATCTACTGCGACACCAGCCCCTGCACCTTGCGTCTGGTGCAGGATGTGGGAAATGTTCGCCTGGATCTGTACGACCCGGTGCGCTTCATCCGTACGCATCTTCTCGATCGTCTGGAGTTCACCCCGCAAGAAGCACCGATTGCGGTTCACGTGACCTGCAGCACCCAGCATCTGGGCGAGAGCCAGGCGCTGATCGAACTGGCGCGCAAATGCAGCAAAACCGTGGTGATTCCTGAAGGCATTCACTGTTGCGGGTTTGCCGGTGACAAGGGCTTCACCACCCCGGAGTTGAACAGCCATTCGCTGCGTACACTCAAGGACGCGGTGCAGCATTGCAGCGAAGGCATTTCCACCAGCCGCACCTGTGAGATCGGCCTGACGCAACACGGCGGTATCGACTATCACGGGCTGGTCTACCTGGTGGATCGGGTGACCCGGGCCAAGGCCTGCTGAAGAAAAATAGAACCCTTGCGTGCGACCGTAGTCCACAGAACAGACCCCGAAAATCGGGGCTTTTCTTCCACTCGGTTGCCCGTCCTGACGGCCAGCGCAGTCTGGATCCCTCAGTTCAAGGAGATACACATGAAACGTTCTGTACTGTTAGGTCTGTTCGTTACTGCCTCGATGATGGCCTCCACCTCGTTCGCCGCCGACAAGCCTGCCGACCTGTGCGATGCCAATATCCAGACCATCGACAATGCCAAAGGGCAGCTGTCTTCGAATCCAGAACTGACTCAGCGCGCTGAAACCAGTGTGGCCAAAGCCAAGGCGCTCAAGGCCCAGGGCAAAATCGACGACTGCATTGCGGAAACCTCGCAAACCATCGTGGAACTGCGTAAATCCACCGGCACCAACAACTGATTCACGCCCCGGCCAACCTTCGGGTTGGCCTCGGGGGCCGTTTGGCGTACACTGCGCAGGCTTGTTGCCTCACCTGATGTACGAGGCAATGAGTTCGGGGCCGATTAGGATTCGACGCCGGTGACGAAACTTTAGGTGCATGCCGACTTGGTAACAGAAGTCGTAAATCCACTGTTGCAACTTCTTATAGTTGCCAATGACGACCAATACGGTGCTGCTCTCGCTGCTTAATTGCAGCTGACATGCACTCCTGGTGCCTTCGGGCCCAGCAATCATCAGGGGATGTCTGTAAACCCGAAATGATTGTCATATAGAACAGAATCGCCGTGCAGTACGTTGTGGACGAAGCGGCTAAAACTTACACAACTCGCCCAAAGCACCCTGCCCGTCGGGTCGCTGAGGGTTAACTTAATAGACACGGCTACGCATGTAGTACCGACAGCGGAGCACTGGCGGACGGGGGTTCAAATCCCCCCGGCTCCACCAACTCTCAACGACAAAGCCCGCCTAGTGCGGGCTTTGTCGCATCTGGACATCAGCCAAACCGGGCACACAAACCCACAGCCTGCAGGCGATCAAACTCGACAACCCTGGCAATGCTCTGCCTACTCACAAAAAAGGACGACACGATGTCGTCCTTTTTCGTACCCGCGTTCATCAAAATCAATGAACCGCGCTGAGCAGATCCGGACGACTGGATTTGAGCATTGCCTCATTGACCTTGCCTTGAATCGAGCAGGTAAACATCCCCTTGCTGCCAGTCGTCAGCTCTTGCGGAGCAGGCTCGATCAGGAACACGCGCTCGGCACTGTCGACAACCAGCTTGCCCGCCGTTGCGGATGGGTCTTCCGGCTGCCAGTTGGATTTGCCGTGGGACCAGATTTCCGCGCGTGCGTAGAGTCCCTGCGACATGTCCATACGCGGCCCGCCCGCTTTTTCCAACTGGGTGTGGAGTTCATTCGGCGTCTGTTTGGCGTAGAACCCCCAACTGATGATGCGAGTGCCCATCAGGTCTGTATCTTCGGCGTAGAAGCCGGTCAACGACATGCCGTCAATTTCGACCGGCTTGGCGAACATCCAGCGCTGCCCCATATCGCTTTTGGTGCCGCCGGACAATTTGATCTGGCCATTTTCGACAGTGCTCGGCACCAGATCCTTGAACAAAGGTGATTGCACGACTGCCAGGGAATGATCGTCACAAGCGGCAAACGACGCCACCGGCGAAGGTGCAGCGGCAACGCTGAAAGCAGAAAAAAGGGCCACAATGGGCAACAACAGGAAAATTGGTTTCATGGAATGACTCGAATGAAAAACTGAAGAAATCGACAGAGACGATATCACAATGACATCAATCAACAGACTTCAGAGTTTCAATCAATGCCCATGCCGATGATGCACATCCGGAAAATGCGCATGCCTATGCCGCATCGGCGTGTGCACATGCCGATGGCTATGCGGCTCCGCCCCATCCCACTCAAACCCATGCGTATGTTGATGATGCTCATCGTGTGTATGCCGATGATCATGCTCAAGCAGTTCGTGCTGATGCTCATGAACATGGTTTTCCATCAGATGAATCCATACCCCCACAGCCATTAACGCCGCTGCGAGCAGGAACATCAGCGATATCGACTCGCCGAGCAGCAGAATCGAGATGCCTGCGCCGAGAAACGGTGCGGTGGAAAAGTAGGCGCCGGTGCGTGCGCTGCCGAGGCCGCGCAGGGCGAGGACGAACATTACCAGGCTGACGCCGTAGCCGAGAAAGCCGACCAGCATGATCGGCGCCAGCGAGGTGGCGGCGGGTAGTTGGGTGCCGATGAACAGGGCCAATGTGCAGTTGACCAGACCGGCCACGAGGCCTTTGCTGCCGGCGATGAACAATGCGTCCGAGGCCGAGACTTTACGGGTGAGGTTGTTGTCGATGGCCCAGCAAAAGCAGGCGAAAGCGACGGCCAGCGGCCCGGACCAGTCTTGCGCCGAGACGGCCTCTTGCGGCCAGGACAGCACGACGCCACCGGCGACGATGGCGAGCATGCCGATCACGATTCGTCGGTCGGCATTTTCCTTGAACACCACCCACGCCAGCAGCGCCGTGAGCACTGATTCGAGGTTGAGCATCAGTGACGAGCTCGCGCCGGACGTTCGGGTCAGACCGAACATCAGCGCGACCGGCGCCAGCACTCCGCCGAAGCCGATGGCACCGAGCAGCCATGGCCATTCACCGGCTCCGAGACCGGAAGGCTTCCAGCCACGATCGCGGACAAAACGCAGGGCGGTCAAGCCCAGACCGCTACCGAGATAGAGCAACCCGGCTAGCAGAATCGGCGAAACCTGTACCCCCAACAGTTTGGCGAGAGGCGTACTGGCGCCAAACAGCGCCGCCGCAATCAATGCGTGGAGAACGCTCACATTCATGCCGGGATCACTCGCTGGGGCCGATGGAATACCGGCGCCCATCATCGCAAAACTCAGGTGAGAATTATGTGAACAACTGATTCGTGTCAGGGAACACGGCCTCTGGCACGTGCTCAAATCCAGCAACATTTAATCCGCGCAATCTCTGGGCGGTCGCTCGAAGCAGGCTCTATGCTGCGAACATCGAGATGCAATGGAGTTGAAGATGAAGAGCTGGATTGCCGTAGCGCTGGCCGCGCTGATTTCCTTGTCCGTCCATGCGGCCGACGCCCCCACCGTGCGCGTCGAGCCGATCGCGTTCACA
The DNA here is from genome assembly GCF_024748795.1 of Pseudomonas sp. B21-051. Classification (NCBI taxonomy): domain Bacteria; kingdom Pseudomonadati; phylum Pseudomonadota; class Gammaproteobacteria; order Pseudomonadales; family Pseudomonadaceae; genus Pseudomonas; species Pseudomonas sp. B21-051. The sequence goes on along the minus strand of NZ_CP087166.1, from coordinate 872,336 downwards.
ACCAGTGCCGACAGCATCCAGCGCAAACAGTCGATCAAGGGTGACCAGACCGCGCAGTACACATTCAACGCCAAAGCCGGCCAGATACTGACCGTCGACTTCAAACCGTCCAACACCTCCGCTTACTTCAACATCCTCGCCAAGGGTGCCGATTACGCGCTGTTCAACGGCTCGATCATGGGCAATCACTTTCTCGGTTCACTGCCCGGCGACGGCGAGTACACGGTTCAGGTCTACCTCATGCGCAACGCCGCCCGGCGTAATGAAGTGGCCAACTATCAGTTGTCGCTGAGGCTGGTCAATGGCGATGCCATCAGCCGGCAGCAGCCATTCGACCAGACGCTGGAATTGCACGGCATCGCTTTTCACGTCAGCACCGAGCAGGTCGATGGCAAACCGACGCTGCACATCGCTCCCAAGGGGCTGGAGATCGACAATACGGTCATCATTAAGGCCCTTAGCGGTGAGGTGGTACGCGCCGAAGTCGCCGATCTCAACAACGACGGTTCCCCTGAACTCTATGTGTTCACCCGCTCGCCCGGACGCGGCATGCCGGGCGAACTGATCGCCTATTCGGCCAATAAAAAGAAATCCCTGAGCGAAATCTACTTGCCTCCGGTCAGCGACAACCCGAAAACCGCGGAGGGTTATCAGGGCGAGGACTCGTTTTCCGTGGTGGAAAACACGTTGGTGCAACGCTTCCCGGTGTATGACAGCGCCGACGCTGGTGCGGGTCGTACGGGGAAGATGCGTCAGGTTCAGTACACGTTGGTGGCGGGTGAAGCCGGGTGGATTTTGCGCGAGGACAAGGTCACGGAATTCTGAAATGACCGGGTTCGTTACGGCCGACCCGGAAGCCGATTTCGCCGCGAATCACCTGCCCTGAGGCGTTGCAGAGCGGTCGCTGCCGAGATGAATTTTTCTTCACTGCTCAGGCTCGATCAACACGGTACAGTCCGCTCGCTCATTCAAGAAACTACGGTTCGCCCGCGCTCTCCCGCGGGCTTTTTTTTGTCTGGCGTTTGCTGCCGAAGCGATACACCCGGTTTGTTTTTTTCCATCCCGTGATCAATCCTGTCCCTCAACCCTGCCCACCGGAGCGCCCGATGTCACTTCTGAGCCTGCCCTGCCAACGCCTGACGCTCGCCATCCTCGCCCCGGAACAGGCCGAGCTGGAAAGTGACTTTTATGCACGCAACCAGCGCCATCTCGCCCCCTGGTCGCCGATTCGCACCACCGAATACTTTTCTACCGAACAGATTCGTCGACGCCTTGAAGTTCAGGCCAGTGCTTTCGAGGCCGGGCTGGCGATGCATTTCGCCCTGCTGACGCTGGATGGCCAACAGATGATCGGCGCGTGTAATTTCAGCGGAATCATTCGCGGGGCGTTTCAGGCCTGTTATCTGGGTTATCACATTGACCACGCGCATCAGGGTCAGGGTTTGATGCAGGAAGGCCTGGAGGCTGGCATCGGCTACATGTTCGATACGCAGAACCTGCACCGGATCATGGCCAACTACATGCCCGGCAACGAACGCAGTGCGCGCTTGCTGGAGCGCCTGGGTTTCGAGCGCGAGGGCTACGCCAAGGCGTACCTGAATATCGCCGGGCGCTGGCAGGACCATGTGCTGACGGCGCTGGTCAATCCGCTGTTTGAAACGCCGGAGAAGCGTTGGTCGCGTCAACTGGCATGAGTTTCACAATTTGTTAAGCATTGGCGAAGTATGCTCAAGGCTCCTGCCCTTTCCGGTTGCCTGAAATCCATGCCGCGTGCCGCCACTTCACTGTTTCTACTCGCCGCCCTGCTGTTTTTTTTCGCTTTGGGTAACCACCAGTTGCAAGGCTCTACCGAGGCCCGGGTCGCCGGGATCGCCATGGAGATGCATCTGGACGATGACTGGGTGACGCCGCGCCTGTTCGGCGAACCGTTTCTGGAAAAGCCACCGCTGAGCCTGTGGCTGGACGCCGGCGCCATGCGCGTGTTCGGTGTTTCGCCATGGGCGGTGCGGCTGGCGTCGGCGGTGGCCGGGTTGCTCAGCGTGATGCTGCTGTACGGCATGTTGCGCCGCTTCGGACGCCCGCAAGCGGTCGCCTGGACAGCGGGAATTCTGCTGGCAACCATGGCCAGCTACTGGAGCAACGTGCGCGGGGTCGGCGAAGATGCGCTGCTGGCGCTCGGCGTGACCACGGCGCTGCTGGCGTTCTTTCAGGCGCAACGCGCACCGAACGCGGCTAACTCGCTGCTGTTTATCGTCGGCATCGCCGTCGCCACGTTGAGCAAGGGTGTGCTGGGACTGGCGATGCCGGGGGTGGTGATTTTCGCCTACCTGCTGGCCGACAACCTGATCGACAAGCGCCTGAAGATCGACGCGTGGCTGCGTCCCGGCCTGCTCACGGCAGTGGGCCTGATTCCATTGCTGATCTGGCTCGCCGTGCTCTATCAGCGCGGTGGCTCGCACGCCGTCGCTGAAGTGCTGCTGACCAACAGCGTCGGTCGCTTCAGCGGCTCGTTCGTCGAGGCAGGGCATTACGAGCCGTTCTATTACTATCTGGCCAAACTGCCGGAAGCGTTCCTGCCGTGGAACATTCTGGTGTATCTGGGACTGTGGCATTTCCGCAAGGAGCTGAAGGCCAACCGTTACCTGTTGTTTTTCAGCCTGTGGATCGTCGCGCAGTTCATCATGCTCACCCTGGCCTCAAGCAAGCGCACGGTCTACCTGATGTCGATGACCCCGGCGGCGGCGGTGATCGCCGCTGAGTACGCACGGGTGTTGTTCGATCGCTTGCAGGCGCGTGAAAACGCAGACCGCTTCATCGGAAAAGTCGCCCGCCATCGTCAGGCGATTGCCGCAGGATTGCTCACGGTGGTGATCGCCAGCTACCTCGGCGCCGCGCAGTGGGCACTACCCAACGCCGACAAGGAGTTGTCGTTCCTGCCTTTGACCGAACACATTCAGAGCTTGCAGGCCAACGGTCAGCAAGTCGCACTGTTCCAGGCCAATGAACGGGTCGGCGGCGCCAGCGTGTTCTACACGCAACGTGTGCTCAAAGGCCTGGACACCGACGCACAACTGCACGATTTCCTCATCGCCTCGCCCTCGAACGTCGCGGTGATCTCGGCAGACAGCGAACCCGCCGCACCACTCAAAGTGCTCAAGACCATGATGGTCGGGCGTCAGGCGTATTACTTCGTCGGCTACTGACGACCCTCCGCCACACAATAAAAAACCCGCCGTCACTGGCGGGTTTTGTTTGCGCTGACGCTTGGCAAACGTCGTTTCATCGGGTGCTCACTGAGTGCCAGTCGGAGGCTTCGATGAAGCCAATCACCCGCGGGTCCGCTTTGTTTGCGGCAGACACAAACAGTGAGGAACCGTAGCCAGGGTCAGAAACCGGTGTATTCAAGTCCTTTTCCAGCTCCGCCATGCATTCGCTGTGGGTCACCAGGATCAGGTTGCGCCCCGCAAGCTTGTGCGCCAGCGCTTCCTGCAGGATGTGGCCCTTGCAGCTGATTAGCCAATCTTCGCCGCTGGCCGCGCGGTTGAACATGTAACCGGCGGTCTGCACGGTGCGCAGCATCGGGCTGTTGTAGATGTCGGCGTTATTCAGGCCCAGATGCTCAAACTGTGCACCGACACCGACCGCAACACTGCGCGAGCGGTCGGTGATGCCGTCGTCGCCACTCAGGCACGGCGCCGGCGAGTGATCGCAGCGCTCGACGTGACGCACCAGCACGATCATGTCGCCCTTGGCCCACCCGGCCGCCAGTGCGCGGTCGCCGGACACATTGCCATGGGCCAGATCCGGCACCGCCGCCGGGGCGAGCAGCCACAGTGTCAGCGGAATCACCAGCAGCGACGCGCCGAGCACCACCCAGGTATTGCGATAGCGGGCCAATCCGCTCAGGGAAATCGAGCGTTTGACGCCGAACAGACTCAGTCTCAATTCCACATCGGGCCGCCTCGTCGGCATCCATCACAGTCAATTCGATGCGGCGAGGGTAGAGAAGCGGGCGTAAGTGGCGAGTGAAACGCATGTGAAAAAAGTCTTGAAGCGCCCTTGTTACAAATTCCGTAGGACAAAAACCTTTCAGCTCTCGTGTTTGCGGCCGATACAGACCTGCTAACACCCTTGCTGGCTCAAAAAAACAACAATCTTCCAGCCTGACCGACGATCAAGTAGCTCTACGTTCCTGGAGGAATTGTGATGAATAGCTGGTTCGGCAACATCAGCGTGAACATGAAATTGGGCCTGGGCTTCGGCCTGGTCCTGGCCCTGACCTGCGTGCTGGCCCTGACGGGCTGGACCAGCCTCGGCGGCCTGATTGACCGCAGCAACTGGATGAGCGACATCACCCAGCTCAATGCCGGTCTGACCAAGCTGCGCGTGGTGCGCCTGCAATACATGCTGACCAACGGCGACGAAACCGCCGCGCAGAATGTACAAACCACCCTCGAAAGCTTCGCCGCGCAACAACAAGCGCTGATCAACAAGTTCAAGAGCCCGGAAAACGTCAAACTGCTGAAAGAGCAGGCCGCGACTATCGCCGAATACCAGACCTCGCTGAACAAGATGCGCAACGCCTACCGTACCGGCAACAGCGCCCGCGACGTGATGGGCACTAACGCCGACACCGCTTACAACCTGATCGAAACCATCAGCAAGCGCGTGCAGCAGATGGACATGAGCGAGCAGCGCTTCGAGCAGTTCCAGGCCATCACCCAGGCCAAGGAAGCGTTCATCCTGGCGCGCTATGAAGTGCGCGGCTACACCGCCACCACCAACGCCGAAACCGAGCAGAAAGCCGTCGGCCAACTGGACGCAGCGATCGCCAGCCTCAAGCAACTGAACGTGCATTTCGCCGCCACCCAGCAAGACGCCCTGCGTCAGCTGGAAACCGCCCTGAGCAACTACCGCAGCGCGTTGCAGGCGTACAAGAACGCCAACAGCGAAGCAGTGCAGGCGCGTAAAGAGATGACCGATCAGGGCACCGCGATCGTCAACACCAGCGAGCAGCTGTATCAGATCCAGCTCGACCGTCGCGATATCGAAAGCGCCCAGGCCCGCACCTTCCAGCTGATCAGCACCCTGCTGGCGCTGTTGGTCGGTGTGATTGCCGCAGTGATCATCACCCGTCAGATCACCCGTCCGTTGCAGGAAACCCTGGCCGTGGTCGAGCGCATTGCCAGCGGCGACCTGACCCAGAACGTCACCGTCACCCGCCGCGACGAACTCGGCGTGCTGCAACAAGGCATCGCGCGCATGGGCGTGACCCTGCGCGACCTGATCAGCGGCATCCGCGACGGCGTCACCCAGATCGCCAGCGCCGCTGAAGAACTCTCGGCCGTGACCGAGCAGACCAGCGCGGGCGTGAACAGTCAGAAGGTCGAGACCGACCAGGTGGCCACCGCCATGCACGAGATGACCGCCACCGTGCAGGAAGTCGCGCGCAACGCCGAAGAAGCCTCGCAAGCCGCAGCCGCCGCTGACGGCGAAGCCCGTGAAGGCGACAAAGTGGTCAATGAAGCCATCGCGCAGATCGAGCGTCTGGCCAGCGAAGTGGTGCGTTCCACCGAAGCCATGAGCGTGCTGCAACAGGAAAGCGACAAGATCGGCAGCGTCATGGACGTGATCAAGGCCGTGGCCGAACAGACCAACCTGCTCGCGCTTAACGCCGCGATCGAAGCGGCACGTGCCGGTGAAGCCGGGCGTGGTTTTGCCGTGGTTGCCGACGAAGTCCGTGGTCTGGCGCAGCGTACACAGAAATCCACCGAAGAAATCGAAGGTCTGGTCGCCGGTCTGCAGAACGGCACCCAGCAAGTGGCGGCGGTGATGAACAACAGCCGCGCCCTGACCGACAGCAGCGTGGCCCTGACCCGCAAGGCTGGCGACTCCCTGGAAAACATCACCCGCACCGTGTCGAACATCCAATCGATGAACCAGCAGATCGCCGCCGCGGCCGAACAGCAAAGCGCCGTGGCCGAAGAAATCAGCCGCAGCATCATCAACGTGCGCGACGTGTCGGAACAGACCGCCGCCGCCAGTGATGAAACCGCAGCGTCCAGCGTTGAGTTGGCACGCCTGGGCGGTCAGCTGCAGCAGATGGTGAGCCACTTCCGCGTCTGATCTTCAGTCAGCGGCAAAGCGTAAATCGAATCGCGGGCAAGCCCGCTCCCACAGGAAACGAGTCGAACACAAAATATGTGAACGACCGAAAAACCTGTGGGAGCGGGCTTGCTCGCGATGGCGTCAGTCCAGCCACCCCATACTCACTGCCCCACCGCTCACACCTCCCACGGATTAATCACCTCCACTCCCGAGAACTGAAAGTCCTTCACGTTCCGCGTGGCGATTGCCGCACCATGAGCCCGGCAGATTGCGGCTATCTGCGCATCTGCCATCGACACCGCCCGCCCCTTTGCTTCGCAATCTGCGACGAGTGACGCGTACTCGACAGCGGCATGCGCATCGAACGGCAAAATGCGTCCAGCGAAGTCTTCCTCGAACATAGCCATCGCATGAGCTTGAAGATTCTGTTTGCGTTTGCCTGAGGGAAGTCGGGCGATGTCGTGGAGTATCTCAGCCACCGTTATCGCACTGATGGCCAGATCCATGGCGGGCTGCGCATCAACCCAGGCCAGCACCCTGGTTTCAGGTTCGATACGCATAAACTCTGAAAGCACGTTGGTATCGAGCACTATCATTCAGAAAAATCCACCCCGGTGGCTTTCTCTGAGCGCTCTGGCAGATCAAGTTCTGCTCCGCCGAGAGCACTGAATCTGTTGCGTATCCGGCTTCCAAGTCCGCCGGCACGATCCACCGTTGCCAAGGCTCGACCGAGAATCAGGCGCGCCTCTTCTTCCATGGAGTGTCCGTTGTGAGCAGCGGTGATACGCAACTGTTCCTTGAGCTTCTCATCAAGGTTTCGAATGGTGATGCTGGCCATGATGCCTCCTGCAATCAATGAAATCATTGATTGCAGGCTAGCACATCCTTTCTGGCTCACACCGGGCAATCTTCCGAACGGCCATTGTCACTGCAGCAGATGGTCAGCCACTTCCGCGTCTGATCTTCAGTTAGCGCCAAAGCGTAAATCCAATCGCGGGCTTGCCCGCGATGGCGTCCGACCAGTCAACCCAATGTCAAAGACAATCCCCCTTGTGTAGGAGCTGCCGCAGGCTGCGATCTTTTGATCCTGTTTTTTTAAATCAAAGTCAAAAGATCGCAGCCTTCGGCAGCTCCTACAGGGGTTGTGATACGCCTCTATCGTGTCCCACGCTGGCGCAACGCCGAGGGCATGAAATACGCGTCTTCCGGCACCGGTTGCGAGAAGTCCACGGTGGAGGCTTCTTCGTTGTCGAGGTTCTGCACGTAGTAACGCCGGGCCTGCAGATCGTGGAACACGTCCAGTGCGCTCCAGGTGGTCGGCAGGTCGTAGAAGTTTTTCAGATAGGCCATCGACACCCGCCACAGCTCCCCTCGCCCATCGTATTGATCAACCAGCGCCGCGCCCCAGCTGTCCTCGTCGAGGAACAGCACGCGTTTGGAATAGACATGCCGCGCGCCCGGTTTCAGGTTGCCTTCGACCACCCACACGCGGTGCAGCTCATAGCGGGTGAATTGCGGGTTGAGGTGGCCGGGGGTCAACAGTTGGGCGTACTTCACGTCGGGGCTGCCGACCTTGTAGTTGTTGTAGGGGATGTAGATTTCCTGCTTGCCCTTGAGCTTCCAGTCGTAGCGGTCCGGTGCGCCGTTGAACAGGTCGGTATCGTCCGCCGTGCGCAGGCCATCGGACGAGGCGATCGGCGTGTCATACGCCAGGTTCGGCGCACGGCGCACGCGGCGTTGGCCGGCGTCGTAGACCCAGGCCTGACGCGGGTCCTTGAGCTGATCAAGCATCTCGTGCACCAGCGCCGCACCGCCGGCCAGGCGCGCCGGACTTTTCACGAAGGCGAGGTAGTAGAACAGGATGTTTTTCAGGTCGGCGTACTGCCCGCCCGGACGGTAGAAGTTGAACAGCGCCTCCTGCTGCGAGGTGACGAGTGCAAAGCTGCCGTTGCGCTGCACCGGCGCTTCCGACGCGCGGCGCACCACGTAAATCCCGCGATAACGGGTGATGTGGTTCCACAGCACTTCGATGCCGTCCTTGGGCACCGGGAACGGCACGCCACCGTAGGCATCGGCGAATCCGCTGCCGCCCTCCAGCAGTTTGGCCGAGGTCGCATTCTTCAGGGTGTTGTCGTACAGCCATTGCGGCGCCGAACCGGAACGGCGCGATGGATAGACCGGCATCTGGAACGTGTCGGGGTAGCTGTTGAACAACGCGATCTGACCGGGGCTGAGGTGGGCCTTGTACTGGTCGAGATTGGCCTTGGTGATGGTGAACAAAGGCTTGTCCGCCGCATAGGGATCCGGGTGATGTTGGCCCGGTTTGTAGCCGGCGGGCGCCTGGGTGATGCCCCCCGTCCAGGCCGGAATGGTGCCGGCGGCGTTGCCGGCGCGCTCGGCGCCCATGGGCGTGAGGGTGGTTTTCAGTTGTTCGGCTTGTTGTGGGGTGATGGCGGCGAGGACGCTGCCGGCGGTGAGGCCCAGAACCAGCGCCAGCGAAATCCGGGTCATGCTTGAAGTGTGAAACATGATCTTCTCCAAAGTACAAAAACCTGTGGGAGCGAGCCTGCTCGCGAAAGCGGTGTATCAGTCGACATCAATGTTGAAGATGCCTGCCTCTTCGCGAGCAGGCTCGCTCCCACAGGGGGGATGAGGTGTTGCTGAAATCTCGTGTAGTCCCTTAAAGGAAATACTTGAGGTTGAACCCGACGTTGTCGCGGTCGCGAATCCCGTTGTTCTGCCCGCCGCCCCAGAAGTTGGTGTACTGCACCTCGGCTTCGAGCTTGTTCTGGTAGTTGGCCTTGATCCCCAGGGTGTAGGCCTTGCGCCCGTCGATGGTGTTGCCGGCCTGATAGCTGTTGCCCTTGAAGTCGTCCTTGTAGACGACGTAAGGCGAGACGTTGACCCCGGCGTACACATCGTTCCAGGTGCCGTTGAACATCACCGTGTAGCTGTAGGAGTTGCGGTTGACCTGATCGTCACGATCACCGCCGGACACATAAGAGGTGTTGCCGGTACCGGCGTAATAACGCGTGCTGCCGTCGTAGGCGGTGTACTGCAGGCTGCTGCCGCGCAGGTGTTCGGAGGCCAGTTCGAAGATGCCGAACATCGAGTCGAACGACAGCGTCGGGCCGAAGTTGTAGATGCTGCCCAGCGAGGTGTTGAACGCCTCGACGCGCTCGGCGTTGTTGATCTCGCTGTCGAGGGTGACCATCTGCCCGCCGACGTTGACGGGCTTGCCGGTCACCGCCACAGCGGCGCCGTTGGCCAGGTCGCCGATCAGGTCGTTGGTCGCGGCGATACCGATCGGCAGGTTCGGTCGATAGGCGATCTCGCCGAACACCGAGGCCTGACCCAAAGTCGTGTTGAAGCTGAAACCGTACATGCGGATGTCTTCGGCATAACGCCGATGCGCCTGAATGTTGCCCATCACATCGGCCGTCGCCAGACCGTTGGCCAGCGCCCCGGCCTGACTGCCGGCGACACCGGCGAGCATGTTGGTCAGGGCATTCATGTCGATGCCTTTGTAGCCACCGAGGTCAGCGGCAATGGTCGGTTCCTTGGCGTGGTAATTGACCAGGTACAGGCCGAACTCGGTGCTGTTGAGTTGCTCGGCGATGTAGCGGAAAGCGAAGCCGAACTGGTCATCGTTGCGTGCGTTGTAGTCCTTGCCGATCGACGCCACTTTCAGCGTGTTGCCGTAGGCCGGCGTCACACCGTTGGCGTAGAGGCCGGTGCTTTTCAGCGCCGGGCCGAGCAACGGGTTGTTGCCCAATGCGCTGTACAGGCCGATGACGTTGCCAAAGCCGGGTACCGGGGTATCGAGCGCAGTGCCGCTGAAGTTGTTGTAACCGGTGTTGCCGCCATCGGCGAACAGGTCGGTCTGCGAGTAGAACGTGCCAACCGGGTCGATGCGGGTTTCCTTCCAGTTGGTCTGGTAGAAGCTCTCCAGGGTCAGCGAATCGCTGAGGCCAATGTTGAAGCTCACGGCCTCCACCGGCATCAGCACTTCCTTGACCTCGGCCCCCGGCAAACGGTATTTCGCCGCGTCCACCGGGTTGGTGGTGTTGACGCCGCCGCGATAGAAAATCCCCTCGCCCCAGTTGAACACCTGACGCCCGACCCGTGCGGTCACCGGCATCTGCGCCACGTCCCAGTTACCGTAGACATAGGCGTCGAGCATCTCGATCCGGCTGCCGGCGATGTCGCGGGTCTGGCTGGTGAAACGGTCGTCCTGCGGATAGCTCTGGCTCGGCTGCGACGGATTGTTGTTACGGTAGTAATCGTTGCGCTTGTCCATCAACTGGGTGTCGTAGAACGCCGTGCCGCGCAGGAACATCCCGTAGTTCTGATAGTTGGCCTCCAGCTCCGAAGTGATCTTGTACACCTCGGAAACCAGCCCGGTGTCGAAGTTGCGATTGCCGTCGTTGGTGTTGACGTCATCGTTGTTCTTGTCGCGGCCCTGCACCCGCCACAAACGGCCATAGGACAGGGTCGTGTCGATCGAGCCGGTGACTTGATTGTCCAGCACGCTGAACTCGGCCGCCTGCAGCGCATCCACCGCGCAGAGTTGCAGCAGCCCTGCCAGGCCGACACCGGGAAGTGCCACGCCGGTGAGGCGCAATCGAGTGTTGATCATGGGTTCCTCCTTGTTCTTATTGTTTTTTGCGTGGCCGCGATGGCTACGGTGCCAGCCCCGCGCGGACATAAATCCGGCTATGCGCGCCGAAATGCCCGAGCAGTTTGAACAGCTGCTGATTGAGTGCCGGATGCTCGAACGTCTCGCGCTGCAACTGGTTGCCGCTGCTGAAATCGCTGGTCACCGGGGCCGTCTCCAGCCACTGGCCGATGGCTTCATCGAACGCCGCCGAGTCCTCGACCGACTCGGCGCTGACCACGTCGCGCAAGTAGTCCACCGAGTACGGCGGATACTGTTGGTCTTGAACGACATCGGCGTAGGCCGCGAGCATCGGATGCGCCTGACCGGTGCGCAGCACGCGGCGCAGCCAGGTCGATTGATACTTCTCGATTTCCATGTGGCGGGTGGCGACGCGCTCGATCGAGGCTTTTTTATCATCGGCAAAACCGGCCAGCGCCTTGCCTTCCAGCAGCAACAGACTCGGCAGTTCTACGCCGGGCAGCGGCTTGGCGTGATACGGCTGGGTCAGGTCCTGCACGTGGTGCACGCCCCAACCGAGGAACCGGTAACCCCAGTAAGAATGGCCACTGGCGAACGCCAGTCGCGCCAGGCCGAGGTACTGATAGGCGCGCCAATCCGGCCAACTGCGCTGAAGAAATCCGGCAGCGGCATACACCACCGCGCTTTCATGGAAGAAGCCCATGTGGAACGGCGCCTGCGAGCTGTACTGAAAACGCGCATCGCCAAACGGCTGCGGGCCAAAGCCGTACAGCGCGCCGACCTCGCCGGGGTTGTCGCTGAACAGGTTGATGTCGTGGCCATAATCCGGCTCGTCGGCGGCACTTGCCAGCACCGCCAGCGGCGCGACTTTCTCGCCGTCCGCCACACGAATGAAACGCTGGCGATTCCATGGCGAAAGCGTCTGCTCGACCATCACCTGATCGGCACTGAGATGTTCGCGTTCGGGCAGGTCTTGACCCGGCAGCGGCTGAATGACCATCGCCAGATGAATGCGCGGATTGAGCCGCAACGCCGTGAGAAAATCGTGGCGCAGATTGTCGCTCGGTACGGCGGGCAACTTCAGATTGTCGGGGCGCGGCGGGTACTGGGTGAAGTGTTCACGGGCGAAGCTTTCCTGTTGCTCCAGCAGCGCGACCACGGCCGGATACTGCTCGGCGAGAAAACGCTCCAGCGGCTCGACCTCGACCGGCGGCGCATCGCGCAGCGCCGGCAGTTCCTGCAACGCCAGATAGCTGCCCACCGTGTGGTTCGACCAGCCCCACGCCGTCGGGGCCATTGCACAAAGCAGCAACAGGAGAAAGGTCAGCTTCATTGCTTTTAATTCTTATTGGAGGTGCTGTGGGGGTTGAGCCTAACAACCGCCCCCGGCGCTGACACTGTCCGATCTCACCAGAAAAGTTCTCCGATAGCGCCATATGCGAATCACCACGCGCCCCTGTAGGAGCTGCCGAAGGCTGCGATCTTTTGACTTTGATTTTGTAAAAACAAGATCAAAAGATCGCAGCCTTCGGCAGCTCCTACAGGGGATTGGTGGTGTTTTTTCAGGCGGGGTAACCGGTGATTTTGCGGATGCTCTGGTACAGCGGCTTGAGCTGGCGATACATGCGCAGGTACACCTCGTTGTACAAACGCTCATAGACCTGCTGTGCCTCGGGCTGCGGGGTGAATACCGTCCCGACGCGGGTCATCGCGGCGATTGCCGTGGGGAAATCCGCATACAAGCCCAACCCAACCGCACAACAGATCGCCGCGCCCAGCCCGGACGCTTCGTACACATGCGGGCGCTCCGCCGGCAGGCCAAAAATATTCGCCGTCAGCTGCATCGCCGCATCACTTTGCGAACCGCCACCGGCCACCCGCAGACGCTTGACCGACACCTTCGAACGCCTCTCGATGTTCTCGAGGCCCTGTCGCAACGCATACGCCAGCCCTTCCAGAATCGCCCGGTAAATATGCGCGCGGGTGTGCACGTCGCCGAAGCCGATCATCGCGCCTTTGGCTTCGACACCCGGCTCACGAATCCCCGGCGACCAATACGGTTGCAGCATCAGCCCCATCGATCCCGGCGGCACCGCGTTGACCAGCGCATCGAACAGTTGCTCGGGTTCAATGCCCTGCTCTTTTGCCTGCTGCATCTCGCGCAGGCCGAACTCGTTCTTGAACCAGCTGACCATCCAGTAACCGCGATAAATCATCACCTCGCAGTTGTACTGATCCGGCACCGCCGAGGGGTACGGCGGGATCAGCGGGACGATTTCCAGATAGCGCGAGCGAGTGCTGGTGATCGTCGCCGTGGTGCCGTAGGACAGGCACACAGTGCTCGCATCGACCACGCCGGCACCGAGCACTTCGCAGGCCTTGTCAGCGCCCGCCGCAATCAGCGGCAAGCCCTCGGGAATCCCCGTGTGACGGCTAGCTTCGGCGCTGATGTAGCCGAGGGTTTCGCCGGGTTTGTGCAAGGTCGGCAATTGCTCGGGACGCACCGCCAGCGCCTGCCATTTCCAGTCACTGGGCGCGGCCCATTTCAGGCGTTTGAAGTCGAACGGCAGATAGCCGACGCAGCAACCCACCGAGTCGACAAAGCGCCCACACAAACGATGGGTGAGAAACCCCGAGAGCAGCAAAAACTTGTCGGTCGCTGCCCAGATTTCCGGTTGATGTCGGGCGATCCAGTTGGCCTCGGCCTGAGCACGAAAATAATCCACGGTGGCCTGCGCGCCGACCAGTTTGAACAGCCAGCCCCACAGTCCCTTGATCCCGCCCTCGACGTCGCTCTGGCGCTGATCGAGCCACAGAATGGCCGGGCGCAGCGGCTTGCCCTGAGCATCGACGTTGATCACCGTGCCGCGCTGAGTGGTCAGCGACACCCCGGCAATCTGCGAGCGATCAATCCCGGTTTGCGCCCATACCTGCTGGCAAGCCTCGCCGAGTTTCGCCCAGTAATAGTCCGGGTCCTGCTCAGCCCAGCCCGGTTGCGTCGAGTAGTAGGCCTGCAACTCGACCTTGCCTTTACCGAGCAGATTGCCCTGCAAATCGAAAAGCAATGCGCGCACGCTCTGGGTGCCGTTGTCGATCGCCAGCAGGTAGCGCTTGTTCGAGTGGTTATCCATGGCGCTCTCTTCAAGGGGCATCAAGGCGTGGCATCCGGCAGACCGTGATGGCGTTGCCACAACGCCCGGTAACGCTGCAGCTCTTGCTGCCAGTGTGCATCGTCCCAACCCAGGCGGGGCTGGCAGAGTTGGCGGATGGCGGCGAAATGCGCTTCGCCACCGCGCGCCAGCAACAGACCCAGTCGGGTGCGGCGCAGCAACAGATCATCGAGGTGCAGCACCATTTCCGCCTCACAGGCGAAGGCCAGTTCGGCCCACAAGGTGTCGGTGTTGCCGACTGTTTCGTGGCCCAACTCGGCGATCAACTGCGCCAGTCGCGGCAGGTCGCGACCGTGGCGTCCGGCCAGACGTCGCCACTGTTGCGGGCTGAGTCCGGGGATCGGCAGTGGCGCTACGGCGGCAAAAACGGCGGCGCCATCATCTTCGAAAGAGCGACCGAGCATGTCGGCACAGGCCTTGAGCACTTCGACGGCTTGCGGGCGAAACGTCGTCAGTTTGCCGCCGGCTAACGTGACGCACCCCGGCTCCTGCCACAGCACATGTTCACGGGTTTCATTCGACGGCTTGCCTTGCTGTTCACCCGCCGCACTGCCGACCACCGGACGTACGCCGGACCAGGTCGACAGCACATCGCTCGCCGTCACTTCGGCACCTGGAAATTGTTGCGTGCAAGCCGCCAGCAGATAGTCGAGTTCGTCGGCGCTGATGCTCGCGCTCTGATCCAGATTCTCGCGATGATCGAGGTCGGTGGTGCCAACCACCGTCGCCCCTTCCCAGGGAAAAACGAACACTGGCCGACGGTCGCGCTCATGCAAAAAAGTGAAGGCCTGCGCCACCGGCAAACGCCAGCCCGGCAGCAGCAGATGACTGCCGCGCAATGGCCGTAGTTGTCGCGGTGCCTCGGGCAAACGCAAACGCTCAGCCCACGCGCCCGTCGCCACCGCCAGCACGCCGCAACGCAATTGCAGCGATCCACCCGCTTCGCAATCTTCGACCTGAACCCCGCACACCCGCCCGTCTTCGCGCAGCAAGTGTTCGACGCGCACCCCGTTAAGCACCACTGCGCCATCGGCCCGCGCTTCGCTTAACACGCGCATCACCAGCCGCGCGTCATCGGTCAGCGCATCGACAAAACAGGTACCGCCGAGCAGGTGATTTTCCTTCACCCCCGGCGCGAGAAAACGCAGTTGCTGCGCGTCATGAAAACGATGGCTGCGGCGTCCGGCCAACGCGTCGTAAACCGACAACAAGCCACCGAGCACACGCGGCCCGGGAAAGCCGCCGCGATAGTGCGGCATCATGAAACTCATCGGTTCCACCAGTCCCGGCGCTTCGTCGAGCAGACGCTGACGCTCGCGCACCGAATCGCGGGTCAGGCGCCACTGGCCCTTGGCGATGTAACGCAAACCGCCGTGAACCATTTTCGACGATCGGCTAGAGGTGCCCCAAGCGAAATCCCGTTGCTCCAGCAGCAGACAACGCCAGCCACGCCGTGCCGCTTCGCGCAGAATTCCAGCACCGCTGATGCCGCCGCCAATCACGATCAGATCCCAGCTTGCGTCGGCTAATGTCGGCAAGGTTTGCTGGCGCCACGCGGCGTTCCAGTCCGGGGGCATGATCGTCACTCCTGCATCAGCGTGCCGGGGTTGAGGCGCCCGGCCGGATCGAAGTGCCTGCTCAGCGCCTGCAAGGTATCCATCGCCAGCGCGCCTTTTTCGCGCGGCAGGTACGGCGCGTGATCCTTGCCGACCCCATGCTGGTGGCTGATGGTGCCGTTGTTGTCGACGATGGTCTGGCTGGCCGCGTGCTTGAGCACCTGCCAGCGCGCCAGCGTCGCCGGATAATCCGCCGCCGGGCGAAAAACGTAAGTGGTGTAGATGCTCGAACCTTCGCCGTAGACGTGGGACAGATGGGTGAACACATGCACCCGTTCACCCTGCGCCGCCAAGGCATCGCGCAGGCTGTTTTCGATCAGGTTGAGCAGATTATCGACGTTGCTCCAGTCGGTGGCGGTTTCCAGGGTGTCGACGACGTAGCCGGCGTTCCACAGGTTCTCGCGCAGGTAGGGGAAACGGAAGCGGTTCTGCGCCCACTTCTTGCCGAGCAAGGTGCCGGTAAACACGCCGCCGAAAGCTTTCAGATGCTGCCGCGCCTGGCTCAGCGACAGCGCGTTTTGCCGACGGTTGCCGGTCACGCCGAAGGTCAGCAGGCACTTGCCTTCACCGGCGCCGCGCAGGTTCAGGTACTTCTCCAGCCAGGAGATCTGCTGCGGATGCCCGGCCAGCGCCAGTTGGGTTTCGGTCTCCACCGCGTTCGACAAACGCAGCATCGACAACGGCACTCGCGCCTGGGCCAATTGGCGGATCGCTTGCAGCGCCTTGCTCCAACTGGGCAGGAACACTCCGTAAAAACGCTCATCGGCGGGCAGC
This sequence comes from Pseudomonas sp. B21-051, assembly GCF_024748795.1. Classification (NCBI taxonomy): domain Bacteria; kingdom Pseudomonadati; phylum Pseudomonadota; class Gammaproteobacteria; order Pseudomonadales; family Pseudomonadaceae; genus Pseudomonas; species Pseudomonas sp. B21-051. The sequence goes on along the minus strand of NZ_CP087166.1, from coordinate 856,029 downwards.
GGACTGACCCGAACTTTGACCTCGGAAATGATCCCGAAACGGCCCTCGCAACCGAGCACCACTTCGCGCAGATCAGGCCCCGCCGCCGAGGCAGGGAAGGTCGGAGTTTCCAACGGCCCGGCAAAGGTTTCCAGGGTGCCGCCAGCGAACAATTGCTCGATGCGCCCGTAGCGCAACGACTGCTGACCGCTGGAGCGACTGGCGACCCATCCGCCCAGCGTCGACAGCTCCCACGACTGCGGGAAATGCCCCAGCGTGTAGCCGCGAGCGCGCAGCTGACTTTCCACCTGCGGGCCACTGGCGCCGGGGCCGAACGTCGCCAATTGGCTCTGCTCGTCGAGGTCGATCAGACGATTCATCCGCGCCAGCGACACAGTCACCACCGGTCGCGGCGAATCCGGCGGGTTGATGTGCCCGGCTACCGAAGTGCCGCCGCCGTAGGGAATCAGGCACAGGTCCTGCTCATGGGCGAGCGCCAGCAACTGGCGGACCTGCTCGGCAGTCTCGGGAAACGCCACCGCATCGGGATAGATGCCCAGCGCGCCTTCGCGCAACGCCAGCCAGTCCGGCAGGCTCTGGCCCCGGGCGTGCAGCAGACGATCATGGGCATCAACGCTGTACAAGGTGTGCGCCGCCAGCCGTGAGACCGGCACCCGTGTCAATGCCGACTCCAGCGTGGCATCGGGCAACACGTGCCCGGCTCCCAGTCGTTCATGGAGAAAAGTCGCGCCCTGGGCCGGCAGTTCGACCACCGTTGTTGCCTCTCCCCAGCCGTTCCAGCGTCGCATGCGTGTGTCCTTCTTCTGCAGTCTGATCAGTGATGTGGCAGGCCTCCATACTAGTCAGCGGCCGCAAAGTGTCACGGTCGCATCCGGCCAGTTCGAGTAGCCAATTGAGTCAAACGTCGCGCAAGTGCCAGCCATTTACTTTAGTCGGGGTTTCAAATTACCTTTCAGGCATTCATTCGCTCACGCAGGCCTTGATCAAGGGATTCGGATCATGCAATCGCTCGGCTTCACCTCGGTTCCGCCGCTGCTCAAATACGTGCGCCATGCCGAGCAACTGGGCATGGCCATCGAGCCGGCGTTGGCGGCAGCCGGATTGCAGGCGCAGCAACTGAGCGACAACAGCCTGCGCCTGCCGGGCGAAACCCATGAGCGCCTGCTCGATTATTTTTGCGAGCACTCGGGCGATCCGCTGTTTGGTCTCAACGCGGCAAACTTCGTCCTGCCCAATTCCTGGAGCGTGCTCGGTTACATCACCATGAACTGCGCGACCCTGGGCGATGCGATGAGCCGGATCATGCCGTTCGAAAAACTGGTGGGCGACATGGGCGTCAGCCGTGCCGAAGTGCAGGACGGTCACGTGCACCTGATCTGGACTTGCCGCTACGAGCGTCCGCGAATCCGCCGGCATCTGGTGGAAAACGTTCTTGGCTCGTGGCTGCAATACGCGCGCTGGATCGCCGACACACAGATGTCGCCCGCCGCCGTATGGTTGGAACACCCCTGCCCGCCAGACGCCACCCAGGCGCAGTACGAAGCGTTTTTCGATTGCCCGGTGCTGTTCGAGCAGGCGTATTCGGCGCTGATCGTGCCACTGGCGTATCTGCAATTACCGCTGCGCCAGGCCGATGCGCAATTGCTGCGTACGCTGGAAGAACACGCGATGGGCTTGATGGCGACGCTGGAGGATGCATCGCTGGAGCAGCGGGTCAAAAGCATCCTGCGTCAGTTGCTCAAGGAAGGCTTGCCGCGCAAGGAACAGGTGGCCGAGCAGCTCGCGGTGTCGGTGCGCACGTTGCAACGCCAGTTGCATCAGGCGGGGACGTCGTATCAGCAGATTCTCGATGATTTGCGTCAGGAACTGGCGGAGCATTATTTGCTCAACAGCACGTTGCCGATTCAGGACATTGCGCAGTATCTGGGGTTTACCGAGCCGAGGTCGTTTCATCGTACGTTCAAGAGCCGGCGCGGGATGCCGCCGGGGGAGTTTCGGCAGATGCATCGGGGGTGATGCTGCCGGCCTCTTCGCGAGCAGGCTCGCTCCCACAGTGGATCTTCAGTGGATGCAGATTCTGTGTACGACATAAATCCCCTGTGGGAGCGAGCCTGCTCGCGAAGGCGCCAGTTGCCATACCTCAATCCGACAGACAATTCCTCAATTTCAGCAGCCGGATAAACCCACTGCAGTCCCCGTGTTTAAAGACACTCAGTGTTACGCCCTACTGCCTACAAATCCTTGCGCCGCTGCCTACGGCTACGCCAGAATCCGCCGGCTTGTGCGCCCTGGAGGCCGTCGGTAACTTGAGTCCGTCACTGATTTCCAGTGATCGGGTTTAGTAGCCCGTGGTAATTCTGCTGGTCGTACATTCATCACAGGTGCTCTCGTACCTGAGCTTGATGGTGGCTGTACGTAGGGCGCTTCGGCGCGCCGGCTTAAGCTGAGTTCCCCGGTCTACTAACCTGCGTACAGCTGCCACCCTTTCGTTTAGTAGCAAAGGGGCTGGCGCTCAATGACGGGAACACAGCCTATGTTCAAAGTTACGCCAAACCCACCGGACACCGGTCCGGCCTCCCCCTACGAATCCCCCGATTCAAGGAAATTCCACGAAGCCGCCGAGCGCGCCCTCGACCACTACCTCGGCCCACCGACGCCCGCGATCATGGCCACCCCGTACCAGCCCAATCGTCTCTACATGGCCAACCCGGCCAGCGGCACCGAACCGTTGCTGGCCGACGCCAGCGAAACCCTGGGCTCGGCCACCGTGATGCTCAACGACTTTGCCGGCCTGCTTGAAGGCTCACACCGCAAGACCCTGCAAGGCATCGCGCAGGTGGTGATGGTGGCGGAAATCGCCGTCAATCGCGTACTGGATAAATTAGTGCCGACCGAATAACGAAAAAGCCCGCAGCCAGACCTTAGTGGTTTAGCCGCGGGCTTTTTTGTATGGCTCGACTCAGGCACTGATCGCGTTGGTAAACACCAACCGATTACCAAACGGGTCAGCAATGGTCATGTCCTGACTGCCCCACGGCATCGCCTGAATCTGTGGGTGCGAGAACTTGTAATCCTTGGCTTGCAACTGCTGCTGAAAAGCCTCCAGTTCGTCGGTCTCGATACGCAACGCCGAACCCGGGGTCGCATCGCCATGATGCTCGGACAGGTGCAACACGCACTCGCCACGGGACACCTGCAGATACAGCGGGAAGTTCGCTTCGAAACGATGCTGCCAGTCGATCTTGAAGCCGAGGAAGTCGACGTAAAATTCCAACGCCTTGGCTTCATCGAAGATCCGCAGGATCGGGGTGGTTTTGCCGAAGCTCATGGGGTGCTCCCTGACTGGTTGGCCCAAGAGTTTAGCTGGGCTGGATGTCAGCAATTCGGCTTGGTTTCGACATTCTTTAATCTCAGAGTGCCACTATGAGACACAGATCAAAGATCGCAGCCTTCGGCAGCTCCTACAAGGGGCCTGGCAATCAATGAAACCCTTCGCGCAAATCCCCGTTCCGCGCCAGAAATCGTCCTTCCCGACGACCGTTCGCCTGTCCGTCGCGATAACTCAACACGCCATTGACCCACACCCCGTCAATCCCCTGCGCTGGCCGCTGCGGATCATGGAAATCCGCCACATCTCGCACCGTCAAAGGATCGAACAGCACCAGATCCGCCCAATAGCCTTCACGAATCTCGCCGCGCCCTTTCAAGCCAAAACGCGCCGCCGACAGGCCGGTCATCTTGTGCACGGCGGTGTGCAGCGGAAACAGCCCGACATCACGACTGAAATGTCCGAGCACTCGTGGGAAAGCGCCCCACAGGCGTGGGTGCGGGAACGGGTCTTCCGGCAGTCCGTCAGACCCGACCATCGACAATGGATGCGCGAGGATTTTTCGTACATCGGCCTCGTCCATGCCGTAGTACACCGCGCCCGCCGGTTGCAGGCGTTTGGCCGCTTCGAGCAGTGGCACCTTCCATTCGGCGGCGATGTCGATCAGGTCTCGGCCGCTGACTTCAGGATGCGGCGTCGACCAGGTGATGGTGGTGCGGTGAGCATCGGTGACTTGCTTCAGATCCAGCGTCGAAGAACTCGCCGCGTAGGGATAGCAATCGCAGCCCACGTGCTGGGTTTTCGCCGCTGCTTCCAGCGATGCGAGCAACTGCGGACTACGCCCCCAGTTGCCGACGCCGGCGCATTTGAGGTGGGAGATGATCACCGGGGATCGCGCGTGACGGCCGATGCTGAACGCTTCCTCCATCGCCTCCAGCACCGGCTCGAACTCACTGCGCAGGTGGGTGGTGTACACCGCGCCGAATGCCGTCAGTTCTTCGGTCAGTTGCTTCACTTCGTCGGTGGAGGCGTTAAAGGCGCTGGCGTAGGCCAAGCCTGTGGATAAACCGAGCGCGCCAGACTCAAGGCTTTCACGCAACTGCTCGCGCATGGCGGTGATTTCGTCAGGCGTGGCGGTGCGGAACAGGTCGTCGAGGTGATTGCTGCGCAGCGCGGTGTGGCCGACCAGTGCGGCGACGTTCAACGTGGTATTCGCCGCTTCGACGGCGGCGCGGTAATCGCTGAAACGTGGATAGACGAACGCCGCTGCGCTGCCGAGCAGGTTCATCGGGTCCGGCGGATTGCCTTTCAAACTGACCGGCGAGGCGCTGATCCCACAGTTGCCGACGATCACCGTGGTTACGCCCTGGCTGAGTTTGGGCAGCATCTGCGGCTGGCGAATGACCACGGTGTCGTCGTGGGTGTGCACGTCGATGAAACCCGGGGCGAGCACGCGGCCGGCGGCGTCGATTTCCTCCGTGGCGCGAGCATCGTGCAGGTCGCCGATGCGCTCGATGCGCCCGTTGAGAATCGCCACATCGGCACGGTAGCCGGGCGTGTTGTTGCCATCGATAACGGTGGCGTTGCGGATCAGCGTGTCGTACTGCATGTCTGTCTCCCGGCGGGAGTCAGCGTCAACTCCTGCCCTTGATCAAATGGTGATCGAAGCCTTGCTCCACCAGATACCGCCAGGCCACCTGAACCTCTTCGGGGATGACCTGCTCGACCTGAAAACCCAACGCAGGGTAAACCATGATGCGATGTACATCGCCGACCATTTCGTTGATCAGGCCCAAGACCCCGATCAGGTTGCTGACGTCATCGGGAAAACCGAACGACGGCGCATCCACAAAGGCTTCCAGTCCGGGCCACTGCACGGGCAGGGTCAACGCCACGCGCCGGATCGAATTGGGTTTGGTCAGAAAGGTCGCACGGCGTACGTCGGGAAACATCGCCCGGGCAAACGCAATGTTTTCGGCAAAATTGGTCGCGCGGGTTTCCAGGGTGAACTGCTGCGCCGTCACCCCTTGCGCCAAGGCGCGTTGGGCAAAAATATCGGCTTCGGTGCGTTCCCACAAATGTCTGGTCCAGTTGCCGGTATTGCCGGTGAACAACAAGTGAGGCGCCACACCGTCTTTCAACAGTTGGCAAGCGTAATCGCAGACCCGCAGGTCGTAAGAGCCGCAGACCACGATCAGTTCACAAGGGCTGTGTTGGCGCCCCGCACCGAGGAATTTCCAGAGCACGCTGGCGTGCTGCAACGTCAATGTCATGACCGGGCAAACCTCTGGTCGAGTCGTCACCAATGCAATACACAGTGCGCCGCTGCCGACCGCCGACTGCACGCCGCTGACGGAGTCCTGAAACGAGCCTCACGCCTGCAAAACGTTGTGGGCGACATTCATAGCAGCCGCCTTCGTTGCACCGGGGTAGCAGCCTAGTCGGTAATTTCCCGAGCACCCGGCGAAGTCCTCGCTAAAAATCAAATTCCACTGGCAGCCGCTGTGTTTATGGGGGGTAACGGGACAAAAAAACGGACGATGACGGCGTGCCATTCAACTTTTGTGTTGTTTGATCCAGCGCTTTCGCGAGCAGGCTCGCTCCCACAGGTTGATCGCATTGCTTCAGTCAGAATACGTTCTATTTGTGGGAGCGAGCCTGCTCGCGAAGGGCTTGATGCGGTGCAGCGTGAACTCACACCATCTCGTTACGAATCCAGTCCACCACCGACGTACGCTTCGGTACCCAGCCCAGCAGTTCACGAGCATGTTTGCCGCGTACGCGGCTGTTGGAGCCGAGGCCGTAGTTGGCCATTTCGTAGCCCCACTCGGCTTCGGCATCTTGCAGCGGCCAGTCTTGTGGCTCGCCGAGATTCAGCGCTTCGGCCATGGCAGTGGTCATGTCGATGAACGAGGCTTCGCCGCTTTCGACGAAGTAGAAGGTGCCCGGGACGTTTTTGCTCAGCGCCAGCAGGTACAGGGCGACGACGTCTTCGATGTGCACGTTGGACCAGATGTTCTGACCAGTGCCGACGTGGCGCACCACACCGCTTTTGCGCGCTTGCTTGAGCAGACGCGGCAACTGCACGCTGTCGCGATTGACGCCCAGGCTGTGGCCGTAGATCAGCGTGTTGCAGATCACTGCCGAGTTCACCCCGTCCTGTGCGGCGGCGAGGATCAGGTTGTCGATCGCCACGCGGGCCGCCTTGTCGACGGTGGGTTCCGGCAGGTTGTCTTCGTAGTAGATGACGTCGCTGGACTTGCCGCCCGAGGCATCGCCGACGATGCTCGAACCGCTGGTGTGCAGGAACACTTTGTTCGAACCGCGCAGGGCATCGAGCAACGCTTCGACCGCGCCGCGATGGTCGCTGCTGGCGGCGTTGATCACCGCATCGGCGGCGCGGGCCTGTTCAGCCAGCAATGTGCTGTCTTCGAGGGTGCCGATCACCGGGGTGATGCCCAGTGCTTTCAGTTCTTCAGCCTGTTCGGCGCTGCGCACCAGGCCCGTGACACGGTGCCCGGCCTGGACCAGGCCGGTGGCGATCGAGCCGCCGATAAAACCGGCGGCGCCGGTGATGAATACGTTCATGGAGAAACTCCCTGCGTGAATAAGTGATGCAGCGAGTATCGACCGGTCACCCCGATGGAAAAACCCGCCCTCGCCCAAATCAATGTTGCGCAGGGGTCACGAATCAGCCCTTGAAATCCGCACTGGCGTACGCCGCGAGTTTGCTCTGGATGAAATCGAGGAAGCACTGAATGCGCAGCGCCAGTTGCGAGTTCCGGTAGTACACCGCGTTGATCGGCTGGCGATAACCGCTGTTGAATTCCGCCAGCAGCACCTTGAGGCGCCCGGCGCGGATGTCGTCGATGGTCATGAAGTGCGAGAGGCAGGCAATGCCCTGGCCTTCCAGCGCCAGATGGCGCACGGTCTCACCGCTGGAGGCACTGATCGCCGGGGTGATTGGCCAACGGTCGCCATGTACGTAGCGCAGCGGCCACTGGTTGAGGCCTTCGTTGTGGGTGAAGCCGAGCAGGGTGTGGTCACTCAAGTCGGCGACCTGCTGCGGCGCGCCGTGCTGCTCCAGATACGCCGGACTGGCGACGATCAGCAGCGGACTGCAACCCAGTGAGCGCGCATGCAAGGTCGAATCGGCAAGGGTGCCGATGCGGATGGCGACGTCGGTGCTTTGTTCCAGCAGGTCAATGATCAGGTCATTGCTGTTGAGTTCGAGCTGGATGTCCGGGTACAGGCCACGGAATTCGTCGATGTACGGCACGATGGCGTGCAGCATGAAGGGCGACGCGGCGTTGATCCGCAGGCGTCCGGACGGGGTTTGCTGGCGTGAGGACAGTCGCTCTTCAAGCGCATCCATCTGATCGAGAATCAGCTTGGCCTGCTCGAAGAAATACTTGCCCTCCTCGGTCAGGTCCATGCGCCGCGTGGTGCGGTTGATCAGCGTGGTGTCGAGCTTGGCTTCCAGCCGCGACAGTGTGCGGCTGACCGCCGAGGGGGTCTGGCCGACCTGCTCGGCAGCGGCGGAAATCGAACCGCACTCGATCACGCAGACGAAAATCTGCAACTCATCGGATCTGGCTTTCACGGAAATTCTCTATCGAATGCGTATTCATTGTGGCGAGGGAGCTTGCTCCCGCTGGAGTGCGAAGCGCTCCCCTGCGGTTCAGGTAAAAGCGAGGGCCGCTGCGCAGCCCAGCGGGAGCAAGCTCCCTCGCCACAGGATCAGGCCAAGCCATTCGATAGTAGCCTGAAATCCATCAAGCCTTGAGAGCAAACACCTGTTTCAGATGCGACTCATACCGCGCCACATCATTCTCGATGTTCGGCCGCTTCATCACGTCCACACAGAGAAACGTCGGCAGCCCGCTCATGCCCAAAAACTCGTTGGCCTTGTGGAACGGGAAGTACACCGCATCCACACCCTTGGCTTCAAAGAAATCGCTCGGGTCGTCAAACGCCTGCTGCGGTGCGTTCCAGGTCAGCGACAGCATGTATTGCTTGCCCTGAATCAGACCACCGCTGCCGTACTTCTGCGACGCATCGGAACGGGTGCGACCATCGCTGGCATAGAGGCTGCCATGGCCTTCGGTGAAGACTTCGTCGAGGTACTTTTTCACGGTCCACGGCGCGCCCATCCACCAGCCCGGCATCTGATAAATGATCACGTCGGCCCAGAGGAATTTCGCCACTTCTTCAGCGACGTCGTAGCCCTCGTCGATGAACGTGGTTTTGACATCCAGACCGCCGCGATCCAGCACGCTCAGCGCGGTTTCGTGCAGAGTGGCGTTGTAACGACCGTCGGAGTGAGCGAATTTCTTGCCACCATTGAGCAACAACACTTTTTTCATCAGAACGCCTCGCGCAGCCAGTGGGCTGGAGAAAGATGGGAAAACGAATGGCGGCAGGTTAACCATCCCTCTCGCGCGGAATAAGCCGCGTCGGCGCAAAATACATTTGATCAAAAAGCACGAATCGAATGCCGATTGTTGCAATAGCATTCTCGGCCATCTGCATTTGAGGAGTTGTTTTGATGAGTGAACGCCACGGTTTCATCCTGCACGCCAAGACCCGCCCGGAAAAAGCCGAGGCCTTTGAAGCGCTGTTTCGCGCCTACGTCGAGCCGAGCCGCGCCGAGCCCGGCTGCATCGAGTACCACATGCTGCGCGACAAGGAAGACCCGACGCTGTTCATCTTCTACGAGATCTGGGAAAGCCAGGCGCATCTGGACGTGCACTCGAATCTGCCGCACATGCGCGAGTTTTTCGACAACCGCATGACGTACCTGGAGCGCGATTTCGATATCCGTCGGATCGACATGCTCAGCGCCTCGTCGGCTAACCGCTGATCAGCAGATGGGCGCCGAGTGCGCCCAGTCCGATAAAGAACACCCGCTTGAACAGCACGGCACTGATGCGCTGACGCAGCCATTGGCCGAACCACATGCCCAGCATCGCCGGGATCAGCACCAGCAGCGACGCACTTAATTCGCCACTGCCCAGTGCGCCGCGCCAGAACAAACCTGCGGCCAGCGCCAGGGTCGAAACGGTGAACGACAGGCCCAGCGCCTGCACCAGCTCATTGCGCTGCAAACCCAGCGCCTGCAGGTACGGCACCGCCGGAATCACGAACACGCCGGTGGCCGAAGTGATGACCCCGGTGATCAATCCGCACAGCGGACCGAGCCACGGCTCATGCCGAGGATTGACCTGCAGCGTCGGCAGCAGCAATCCGCTCAATGCATACAGCAGCAACGCCGCGCCCAGCCCACGCACCACCCAATGCCCGCCTGCCATGCCGATCGACAACGTGCCGACGGCGGTGCCGAGGAAGATCATCAGCAACAGCGGCCACAGGCGTTTAATCAGCCCTTCCAAATGGCCACCGAACGCCAATTGCCAGACGTTGGTCAGCGTCGCCGGAATGATCAGCAACGCGGCTGCCTGTGACGGTGCCATAGCCAGGCCCAGCAAGCCCATGGCGACAGTGGGCAGGCCGAGGCCGATTACGCCTTTGACCAGCCCGGCCATTATGAAAGTGACGATGACCAGCAAGGACAAGGCCAGACCAAGGTTTTGATAGAAATCGGCGAGTGCGTTCATGGCGCTACTGTGCGCCTTGGCGAGTGCACTGAAAATCTGCCATATACTGAGGCTGCCTCTGCCTATGCAAGAGGCTGAATGCTTGATTGAGACTTCTGGCCTCATCGCTGGCAAGCCAGCTCCCACAGGTTTCAGCATGGATCACAGGATTTGTGCACGACACAAATCCTGTGGGAGCTGGCTTGCCAGCGATAGGGCCATCCCGGACACCAGAAAAACCAGAGGCTGCCTGATGCACTTCGACCTCACCGACCTGCGCCTCTACCTGCACATCCTCGACACCGGCAACATCACCGCCGGCGCCGCACGCAGCCATCTTTCGCTGGCCGCCGCCAGCGCCCGCATCCGCGCCATGGAAGCCTCGCTGGGCACCGAGCTCCTGCAACGCGGCCGCCGTGGCGTGAGCCCGACGCCGGCCGGCAAGGCTCTGGCGCAACACGCGCGCATTCTCCTGCAACAGGCCGAACGCATGCAGCAGGATATGGCCGAATACGCCCAGGGCGTCAAAGGTCAGGTGCGGCTGTTGTGCAACACCACGGCGATCACTGAATACCTGCCGGAGGTGCTAGCGGACTTTTTGCGCGAGCATCCCAACCTCGACATCGATCTGCAGGAATTGCCCAGCGCGCGCATCACCCACGCCTTGCGCCAGGGCGCGGCGGACCTGGGGATCGTTTCCGATGCGGTCGACACCCACGGTCTGCAAACCCGGCCCTTTCGCGACGATCCATTGATACTGATCCTGCCTCCTGAACATGCTTTGGCGAGTCAGGCGTCGCTGACGTTTGGTGAAACCCTGGCGCACGACTATGTGGCGCTTGGCAGCCACAGCGCGCTGGCGATTCATCTGGAGGAACAAGCGCTGCACATCGGCCAGCGCATGTCGATCCGGATCCGCGCTGATGGCTTCGAGGGCGTCATGCGCATGGTGGCGCGAGGTGCGGGGCTGGCCATCGTGCCCAAGGTGGCCATCGAGCGCTGGGCCTCGGTGCACTCGATAACGTGCCGGCCGCTGGCCGAAGTCTGGGCGCATCGCACCTTGCGACTGTGCGCACGGGACTTCGACCACCTGCCAGGTTACGCCCGGGCCTTGTTTGATGCGCTGGTGCCTTGACTCTACCGCTAGGGGCAGACTCTATCCTGTGAGCTTCATTTCAGGAGTACACACAATGAGCAAACGAATGCTCGTGATACTGGGCCACCCCTCCACCGACAGCTTTTGCGGGGCATTGAGTGAAACCTACGTTAAGGCCGCCAAGGATGCCGGGCATGATGTGCGGCTGCTGCGACTGGATGCGCTGGAGTTCGACCCGGTCCTGCACGAAGGCTACAACAAGGTGCAGCCACTGGAGCCGGACCTGCTGCAAGCGCAGGCCGATATCACCTGGGCCGAACACCTCACTTTCGTCTATCCGATCTGGTGGGGCGGGATTCCGGCACTGTTGAAAGGCTTCGTGGACCGGATTTTCCTGCCGGGTTTCGCCTTCAAATATCGCGAAGGCAAAGCCTTCCCCGACAAGCTGCTCAAGGGCCGCACCGCGCATTTGCTGGTGACCATGGACACGCCGTACTGGTACTACAAATGGATCTATGGCATGCCGGGGCTGCATCAGATGCGCAAGACCACGCTGGAATTCTGCGGCATCAAGCCACTGAAGACGCTGACTTTCGGGCCGATCCTCGGCTCCAAGCCAAACCAGCGCGATGCCTGGCTGGAACAGGCGCGCGTGACCGCCGCCGTCTAAGGCTTTCCAGCCGCCTCAGCTGACGGCGCACACGCCGCCGTCAGTGCCTCTTCAGGCTCCCTTCACGAGCCCGTCCGTCGCCTGTGCGCGTCATTTACGCGCAGTTGCAATTTTCCGATGGTATTGGACATATAATCGCCGCCGATCCGGCATGACGCCCGATCGCGCTACGCTATGTTTGATCATCGAGACGGACCTTATGTATATCGGCAAAGCCGCCCAGCTGTCGGGCACCACAGTCAAAAGCATTCGCCATTACGAAGAAATCGGCCTGTTGCCCGAGCCCAAGCGTGAAGGCAAATACCGCATCTACAGCCAGCAAAGTGTCGAGGTGTTGACGTTCATCAAGTGCGCCCAGCAACTGGGTTTCAAGCTCAAAGAGCTGCAGGTGATCCTCAACAACTACCGCGGCGACGAATTCCCGTGGGACATGGCACAACGAGCCATAGCCGAAAAAAAAGCCGAACTGGTGACCCAGATCGGCGATTTGCAGCAATTGCATGATGGCCTCGAGGCGTTTGAGAACAATCTCAATGACGCCCGCCAGGAATGTCAGTTCGAGCGCATTGCCCGCTACGGCGAAAAAAACCCGGTCACTACACTGAACTGAAAATCCTGCTGCGCCGCATGAGCGGACTCGCCTGCCGCCTCAGGGTCGGCGCGCCCGCGCGTTGGCGAATCAGCCCGGCACCGGTTCCCCCTCTGTGCGCAGTGCTGGGGCCGGCGCATGCACCGGCGCAATCGCCGCAAAGAACCACGGCGATACCAGCGTCACCAGGACAATGGTCATGACCCCGCTGGAAAACAGCGCCATCGCCACCAGTGCGCCGAGATCGACAATCGGCTTGAAGTCGGAAAACAGCAACGCCATGAAGCCTACGGAGAAGATCACCACGTTGATCACCGTCGAGCGGCCGACGCTGTGCATCGCCTGCAAAATAGCCGCGTCGATCTCAATGCCCTGCTGCACCAGCAACTTGATGCGCGACAGCAGGTGCACCGCATAATCCACCACCCCGACCACCAGGAACGTCACCAGCGTCGTGCCAATGTTCAACTCGATGCCGAACAGGAACATGAAGCCGTAAACCGTCACCGAGGTGGTCAGCAAGGTCAACATGCCCAGCACCCCGAGGCGGACCGATTTGAGCCAGTACATCATCATCAGCGTGACCACCAGCAACGCCAGGGAAAAACTCAGCACCTGACCCTGAGTGATTTCCTGCAGCACCCCGGTCCAGATCAACGGCGTGCCGGCGTGGGTCACCTCCAGATTGGCCGGTTTGTTCACCAGCAGCCAGGCATCGAGGCGGTCGAGCATGCCCTGATAGTCGCTGGCGACCGACGAGGTCATGGTGTACAGGGTCAAGGCCTTGGAAAAGTCGGCATTGAGCACGTTGTTCAGGTCCGAACCACCACCGTTTTCGAACAGCATCACGTGCTGCTCGATCAGCGAATTGCCCGGCACTTCAAAACGTTCGATCTGCCCGTCGTCATTGACTGATGTCACTTTTTCCACGGCATTCGGCACCCGCAGATAATCCGGGTTCATGTCGTTGAGCACCAGGTTCATGCGCTTGACGTACGTGGCCAGCGAGTAGCCGTAACTGACGTTCGGTTGCTGCTTGATGAAGTGGTCGAGCTTGTCGATGAACTGCACCACTTCAGTGGTCAGCACGCCGCGCGGCTCTTTGCTGTCGATCGCGATCCAGCCCGGCGCCGTGCCCGCCACTTTGGCGTGGTTGATGAACTGATCGGACACGCGAATGTGGCTCTCAGGCTTGAAGTAAGCGATGCCGGAGTCTTCGATATCGACGCGGAACGTGAACACGGTGGCCAGCGCCAGCAGCGGCAGCATGACCATCAGGATCGGTTTGCGAAAGCGGATCATCCAGGCACAGAACGCAACCAGATACCGCGAGATGATCGATTCCTTGTGCGCCTCAGCCTTGGCCTGCTGCGGCTGATCCTTGCCCCAGATCGCGATCCACGCCGGAATCAGCAGCAGCGAAATGATCAGCGCCGCGGTCAGACCGATGGACATGAACACACCGAAATTGCGAATGCTGACAATGTTGTTGGTGGTGGAAATCATGAACGTGGCGATGGTCGTCACGGTCGTCAACACCACCGGCACCACCATCAAGCGCTGGGTTTCGCGGTTGGCCTCGCGATTGCTCTTGCCAGCGTTTTTCTGCTCGTAATATTCAGCCATCACATGGATAGCATCCGAGCAACAGATGGTGAACAGGAACACCGGCAGCACACTGGTCAGCAGGTCGAACGGCACCCGCAACAGTGCCATCAGGCCCAAGGTCCAGATGGTGCAAAACAGAATGTTGAACAGCGGCAGCAGCACGCCCAGTGGTTTGCGGAAGAAGAAAATCAGCAGCAAGGTAATCAGCAAAAACACGATCGGGAACAGCACGGCCAGGTCGTGATCGATGATTTCCTGCTGCGCGGCGATAAAGATCGGCATGCCGGCAATGAAGATTTCGTCCTTGTACTCCGGGTGTTCGGCCTGATATTGCGCGACGATGCCGCGCACGATCTGATAAGCCCGCAATTGCGCCTGAGCGTCGTCCTGCTTGGTGCCGAGTTCGGCCACCAGCATCGCGACCTTCTTGTCCCTGGACACCACCCCGTCGACCATCAACTCGTTGCCCATGATCTGCGACTCGACCAGCGCCGGGTCCATGTCATAGGCATTCAGGGTCTTGTGGATCAACAGCTCGCCGTCGTCGGTCAGGACGATGTTTTCCAGGTCGCCCATCGAGGCCATTTCGCGGATCGGATTGATCCGTTCGGCGAGAAAGGTCAGGAACAACTGATCATGGGCATCCCAGTTCTGACTGTGGGCATGATCACGCAATGCCTTGGCGTTGGCGTAATCGTTCTGCGAAAAACCACCCTCGAGAATGTCCCGGGTCAACAACTGTGCACGGCTGTCGTCTGGATGCCGGGCGACGATCTGCACCAACTGCTCCTTGTCGGCATCGTTGGCCAGAATCATCTTGCGCACCGACTGCGACATCGAAAACAGCGCGTTGAGCGTCGATTTGTTGAACACCGTTTGCGGGTTATTCAGCGCCACCATCACCGAGTCGAACGTGCCGGTGAACTCACCCTGCAAATCGATGATGGTCTTGCGCGCCGGGTGGCTTTCCTTGAGCAGGTAAGGGTTGGTGTCGGACACCAGCGCGCCCAGCGTATAAGTGAAATACGCGGTAATCGCCACCAGCAGGAAAACAATCGCCCGCGCATAGCGCTCGACGAAATTCAGATATCTTTCCATGATCATGCGGTTCCAGGTCGTCGGGGTCGGCGCTTAGCGGGCAGACACGGCAAAGTCCGGCAGGTCACCGGTTTTCAGCCCGCGCTTGATGGCGGTCTGGGTGAACAGGCGATCTTCCAGGGAGACGTTGTACTGCAACTGGTTAAAGCGCATTTCCGAACGCGTGCCGTCGATGAAATGCTCGGTTTCACTGAGCACAATGCTGTCGATCGAGTCGATGGTCGCGACTTTCTGCGTACGCATCTGCTTGATCAGCACACCTTTTACGTCGAAAAAGTCCTGACGCATGACCAGGAAATTCTGCTTGTCGATCCACACCTTCAGCTTGTTGTAACCGGTCTTGGCCAGCACCTCCGGGGAGGCCGGTTCGCGCTCGATCACGTAGCAGTCGCGGCCCTTGATCTGTTCCTCGCCAACGAGTTTCTGCGAGTAATCCTTGACGCGGATCTTGTCCAGATCGGCATACGAATACTCACTGCCCATGAACGAGCCGCGCTTGTCAGTGGTGGAGATGCGGCGGGTCTGACGGCTGACTGGCAGGTACATCCACTGGCTGTCTTCCAGGCCGAGGGTTTCGTGCGGGTTTTCAATGTGGAAGGCAACGTCACGCACGTCCGTGGGCGCGGAAAAGTACATGCTGAACTTGTCGCTGTCCGGGTAATCCTTTTGCAGGTAGGTGAACTCGCGGACGCGCGTATTACCTTTCTTGTCATGCAGGATCAGCGAAACCTGGGACATGAAGCTGTTCCCGTCATTGCGATCGCGTACCTGACGGATGATCTCATCGGCATTGCCAGCCTCGGCGGCACTGGCGCAAGCACTGCCGAGGATCAAGGCGGCGGTGGTCAGACTTTTCAAAAACGGCAACATGACAACTTCCTTTTCGTTGGATAAGTGCACCTGCACGAGCGCGGCAGGCGTGATGGGTCAGAACAGATAACCGGCCGACAGCCGCACTTGATCGCGCTTGCTGTACTCGCCGAAAGACCTGTCTGGTTTGCCGAAGAACACATCCACTTCCAGGCCGAGCTTTATGTAGTCGACCGGCTTGTAGGTGAAGATGCCTTGCAGCAATGCGTTGTCCTGAAACGGTGGCGAGGCAGCAGCGACCAGACGACTCTTGAGGCGGTCCTGCCAATGGGTGCCTTCGGCCGACAGGGTGAACAGCGGTTCGCGTTTGTCCTGCAACATGCCGTCCTGCCAGTCGAGCAGCACTTGTTCCTGCCACTGCGCGGAAATCAGCCAGTCGCGCAACAGGTAGTCGACACCCAGCAGCGACTTGACCATGGGCGTGCTGTCGGCGCCGTGGGCACGCGTCGGGTTGGTCACTCGCCAATTGTCGAAATACGCCACCTCGCTGCGCACCACGATGCTGTGTCCGGCGTCGATCGCCAGCCCGGCACCGCCCATGGTGTAACGGGGAAACTGCCGTTCCAGCCGCGTACGGCCGTCATCGGCGAGGCCCTCGACCGCGTACACCGGGTCTTGCTGACGGGCGCTCAAGGCAACAAAACTGGTGTCCACTGCACCGATCCGGCCGTTGGCGCTCAGGCCATAGGCATAGCCCTTGTCGCCGTCATAGCCGGGCTTGGAATCGAGCAGGAAATACTGCGGGTCCGGCGCGGCAAACAGTGGCGCGGCAAATTCACTGCCCTCTGCCGGCGCCTGGTTTTTCACGAAGTCCGTGATCCACAGCGCCTCCAGCTCCCATTCGCCCACCGGTTGCGCAAAGCGCACCATGGGCACGGCGATGCGGCTGTCTTCCAGCAGCGGCGTCAAACCATCGCGATAGTCCAGCGGGTTGATCTGATCGAGCACGCGCAATTCATCCGCGCGGCCCCAGACCACCTGCTGCCAGCCCACCGTCACTTCGCCGTCACCCAGCGAATGGCCGACGTAGAGGTGCCGCCAATCAGCGTCGAAACGGTACTTGTCGCGCGCCCGTTCGCTGTACGGATTGTTGCCGTCATAGCGCGCGTCGTAACGCACGCGTCCCTTGGCCTTGTAGTACCCGCCCTCCCAGTTGTCTTCCAGGCTGGCTTTGAAATACATGGCTTTTTGTGTGATCTGATCATCGCCGTGCAGACGCATGGCCGTGGCCACGCCGACTTCACCGTCGGCGTAATCGGGCTTCAGATCATCAACGGCAAATTCGGCGAATGCGCCGGGCGCAACCATGCACGCCCACATCGCACACACGATGTGACTGTTGTGAAATCGAGGCATCGCTACATTCCCAACCCGACACCGCCATCGATCACCAGACTCTGGGCAGTCACCCCGCCAGCCTCGGGGCTGGCCAGGTAACGCACCATCGCCGCCACTTCTTCGCTCTGAATGAAACGGCGCATCGGCAGTTTCTTCTTCGCGTTGCGTACGATCTGTTCCTGGGTCAAACCGGCGATTGCCGCCTGCGTCGCCAGTTCACCCTGCAACATCGGCGTATCGATCCAGGCCGGCAGAATCGCGTTGACGGTGATCTGCCGCGAAGCCAGATCCAGCGCCAGCGCCTTGGTCATGCCGACGATGCCGTGCTTGGACGCGCAGTACGCGGTGTTGCGCACCTTGCCGGCACGGCCGAGGATCGACGACATGTTGATGATTCGCCCACGGTCAGGCATCAGCGCCAGACACAGCGAGGTCACGTAGAACGTGCCGTTGAGGTTGACCGAAATCACCTTGTGCCAGTTGAGCAGATCCTCCGGTTCGTTCTCGTTGCAGATGCCGGCGCTGTTGACCAGCACATCGACGTATTCGACTTGCGAACCGAGGGTCTTGAACAACGCTTGCATGGCCGGCAGATCGGCAATGTTCGCCGCATGGGTGGCGACCCGCGCCTTGATCTGCTCCTGGCGCTCGTCGACCCAGCGGTCCAGTTCGGCCAGATCGAGATCCAGCAGGATCAAGCGATTGTCGGCATCGGCGGCAAAATCCTCGGCCACCGCGCGACCGATGCCTTTCGCCGCACCGGTGATCAGAATGGTTCGGCTCATGGCATTTTCAACCCGCCGTTGACCGACAGGACCTCCCCGGTCAGGTACAAACCGCGATCGGCGAGGTACAGCACCGCCTGGGCAATTTCTTCCGGTTCGGCGTAGCGTTTGATCAGCAGACGCGACTGGATTTCTTCCTCCTGACTGCCGATCAGCGCGGTACTCATCTCGGTCTTGACGATGCCCGGGGCGACCGCGTTGACACGAATGTTGCGCGGCGCCAGCTCCACCGCCAAGGCACGGGTCAGCGATTCGACCCCGCCCTTGGCGGCGGCATAGTTGCTCTGCCCTTTACCGGGCTTCTGCGCAGCCACCGAACTGATGTTGACGATGCAACCGCTGCGCTGGCGCAACATGCCCGGCACCACCTGCTGACAGCACAGCATCGTGCCGATCAGATTGGTCTGGATCACCTCGACCAGGTCGCGCGCCGACATCGTCGCGAGCAAGCCATCACGGGTGATGCCGGCGTTGTTGACCAGCAGATCGATACGCTGGAAATGCGCCTCGACCCGTTCGAAAAACGCCTTGATGCTGTCGCCACTGCTGACATCGCACTGCAACGCCAGGCAATCGATCCCCAACGCCTGTACCTCATCGCGCAAGGCCATCGCCGCGACTTCATCGCGCACGTAACTGAACGCGATCTGATAACCCGCCCCGGCCAGGGTCTGGACAATCGCCCGACCAATGCCACGACTGCCACCGGTCACCACTGCTACTTTATTCGGCATGACCATTCCTTAGAGCGAGTTGTCGGTTTTGAACTGCGCGAGGCTGAAGCCGTGGGTCGCCGCCAGTGCACGAATCTGCTGAACCTGCTCGCGGCTGATGTCGCCATAGGAGTAGTGCTGTTTCATACCGGACAGGCCCATCAGCACCGATTCGGCCATGCACGCGTACAACTGACCTTGCTTGAGATAGGCACGAACGTTTTTCACCAGGCCATCACCCAGCGGCGTCTGCACGATGCCGCCGTGCATGTAGAGCACGTCGGAGCGCTGGCTGGCGAGGTTCTGGTCAACGTTCAGCGGAACGGCGATGTCGCAGATCACGCTGTTTTCGGCGAAGTGTTCGGCAAAGAGAAACGGCTGCGGCGCGTTCGCCGCGCAGAGCACGATGCGCGCCTGTTTCAGCACTTCAAGATCATTGCTGACGGTGATGAAGGCGTTCGCTCCCAGGCGTTCTTCAACCAGTTTCGCCACGCGCAGCCCCAGATCGGCGCTGCTGCCGTGGGCCTGCAAGAGTCCATCGATTCCATCAATTTGCTGCAGGCGACGGGCCAGGCGATCGTGTTCGGCGCCCCCCTTGAGGATCGCGCGGGCGGCTTCGGCGTAAATCTGTTGAGCGGTTTTCTCCAGACGACGCAGGGAACCGTCGCGGCCGCTGCCGATAAGGATCAGGTGCTCGACGCTGGTCGACAACAGCGAGGCGTAGGTCGAGGCAATATTGCCCGCCGCACCGACCACCGCTGCAGTCTGCTCGCCCAGCTCAAGGCCTTGCTGCCTGCAGCCCTGCTCGATGGCTTCCAGGCCCATGCCGATGGTCAGCGCGTTACCGGAGGTCAGTGCCATGTCAGGAATCTGCAAGGCCTGGCAGTTGTTGGTGACGATCGAGGTGTACATGCCCAGCCCGGCGACGGTATAGCCATCGGCGCGGGCATCCTTGATGCGATTGCCGACTTCTTCGCGGATGGTTTGCAGATCGCCGCTGGCGATGTACGCGGCCATCGCATCGGAGTCCATGCACAGCGGGTACAGGGTGAATTCCACGGCAGTGCCCAGTTTCGAGCGAATCTGCACCGGGCCGATTGGCGCGGCACGGCGCTCGGGCGCCATGCGTTTGATGAACTCGCGTTTCTGTTCAGCGCTCAGGGTCGACAGTGAAGGATCGACATCGCTGAGCATGTCCGAATCAATCAGATGGTTGATGAACGCCACGCGAGCCACCACGCGCACGTTCTCGTCAGACTTTGGGCGGGTTTCGGTCTCCTTGAAGCTGACCTCGCGCGCCGGCACATCCGCGATGCTGTCGGCGCACACTCCGGCGGCCAGCGGGAAGGCATCGCGGCGGCGCAGCATGTCGCAGACTTTCTGCAACGAAGCGATCAACCCGTCAATTTCCGCAAAGGTGATGCACACCGGCGGCTCCAGACGGATCACATTGGCGTTGCTGCCCGACGGCGCCACGCGCAGCGATTCGAATTGCAGCAGGTAGCCGGCGATGATGTAGCCCAGCGCATCGTTGTACTGCGCCGATGCCTGAACCAGTGAACTGGTGCCGGTCAGGTCGTGCAGTTCGAAACCCAACAGCAAGCCGCGCCCACGCACGTCGGCGATGACGTCCGGATAGGCCGCCTTGAGTTCCAGCAGCGAAGACTTGAGGTATTCGCCCTTCCTGTTCACGTCCTTGAGCATCGCGCTGTCGTTCTCGAACAGACGGCGCAGGGCCGCCAGAGCGATATGGCAGGACGCATCATCTTCGGCGAAGGTCGAGCTGTGGATGTAGCTGAAATCGTTTTCGTAGTGACTGGCGCGAATCACCGTCGCGGCGATTTTCATCAGACCACCGCCCAGCGCTTTCGACAGGCAGTAGTAATCACCCTGCAAGTTGAAATGGCTGGCGCCGAGCAAGGTGCCGGTGCGGCCGAAACCCGATTGCACTTCGTCGATGATCAGCGGGCATTGCTGCTCGTTGCACAGACGCCGCAGGCCCAGATAGAACTCAGCGGCGAACTCGTTGATCCCGCCTTCGCCCTGGATCGGCTCAAGCAACACGGCGGTGATCGCACTGAACGCCTCACGGCGCACCTGCAGGGTTTCGCCGCTCCATTCCAGGCTCAGCCAGTGACGCACGTGACGGGCCGGCAGCTCTTGCAATTGCTGGGGTTGCTGCGGGTCGATGAATTCGACGTTGAGCCCGAAACGGGCGAACGGCTTGCGGTACTGCTTGCCGTACGTCAGTTGAACGGTGTTCACCAGTTTGCCGTGGAAGCTGCCGCGCACAGCCAGGAACACCGGCTCGACATGCAACTGCGCCAGGTTGTGCTGTCGCACCGCTTCGGCCACTTGGCGCACGGTGACGCAGGACAGATTCTGCGGCAGCAGACCGGCTGGCAAATCGAGATCGTCGATGTCCAGTTCGACGTAAGCCTTGTCGCTGGCAACCAGATTGGCGAGGGCGAAATCGCGCTCGTCGAATTGCTTCTGCAGGTTTTTCTGACGACGGTATTCGGCGTGCTTGACGGCGATTTCCACCGACTCGGCGCCACTGTTGGAGAAGGTCGAAATGTAGCGTTCGCTGTTGTTCAGCTCACGGTTGAACGCTTCACTGAGCTCACGCCCCAATTGACCGGCCGCACCGCGCACCGACATCTGCGCATTGAACGGCACATCGGCACGCAGCAGGTCGACGAGTTGATCGACAAATTGCGGATCGTTGTGGCCATACAGCGCGGCACCGTAACCGCCGAGGAAGTCAGTGACAGTCACCTCTTCGCCCTGCCGATCGCGGTAAAACAATTTACTGCCCAGCGCTCTGTGGAACTGGCACTCCAGGCCTAGGGCCTGCATCAATTCAACGAATTTCGGCCGTACGTAATCGCGGTAATCCATGACAGTTCTATCCCTTGAGTAAAAAATCAGATGCGTTTCGTTGCGTGCCGACGGTCAGTCGGCCGCGTGAAATTCGAGTTGGTAACCGGCGCTGAAACCGTTGTCGTCGCGGTTGATCACCAGGCAATCGTGCAGCACGGCATCGCGCGGCCCGCCGATCACAAACGGCAGATGTGCATCCAGCGGTTGCTCCAGGCCACTCACCGGCGCAATGCTCTGCGCCTGCAAGGCCTGCCGGGCAAAGATCAGATCAACCAGACTCGGTGCACCACTGAGCATGCCGGTCAATGGCGTGCTGCTGGTGATGTGCGCGGCGCCGGTTCGTGCCAGCGTGCGGGCCAGATCGGCATCCTTGTGCGGATCGCCAGTGGCGCTGCTGATCAGCAGATCCACCTGTTTGTCCGGCAGGTTCAGCGAATCCAGACGAGGATGTGCGAACAGTGCGCTCAGGCAGGTTTGCGGCCCTGCCGGCAGGTCATCGGCGCGGCGCAGTACCAACGCCGCCGCGCCTTCGCCGGCAATGCCACCACTGCCCTGGCGATCAAAGGCACGCAGGCTTTGTGAGCCGTCGGCGCTGATCACCCCCGCCTCGACCAGTGCGGCGAGCGCCAGCGGATCCAGTTCACTGCCCGCGCCCACCACAATGGCCGCGTCGATCCGACCGCTTTGCAACGCCGCGCAGGCTTCACGCAGCGCCGCCAGATTGCCGGCCACGCCTTGCATGTAGGCGTTGCATTCACACTCAAGCTTCAAGGCCAGACTGACGACGCCGAGCAAACCGTTGCTCAGGCTCTTGAGGACCAGAAACGGATCGAGTGCACGCTCCTGCAACACGCGTTTGGCCAGACGCTGCATGTCGGCACCGGTCTCGGTCTGACACTCGTGCAACAGTTCGCCGTAAGACGCGAGCGAGGGATGGGTGTAACCGCCCTGGCAGCAATAGAGACCAAAACGCACGTTGTCACGGCCCGGTTCCAATCCGGCTTCTGCCAACGCCTGGCGCACCGCACTGACGCCCCAGATCACTGCCGGCGGGCAGTAACGCTGGAGGTTTTGCGCAATGTCCTGACGGCTACGTTGATGATCTCGATCAGCGATGTGCCCGAATGCAATGACCCGCTCGCTGTGGAACAGCGACGAGTTCAGGGGCGAGATTGCGCTGCGCCCTTCGCGGGCCGCCGACCAGAACCCCTCTACGCCCCAGCCGGTGGGCAATACACAACCGCTGCCGGCGATCGCGACACGTACAGTGGCGTCAGTCATTGTCCATGCTCCCGATATTTGCCAAGGGCCAGCGAGGTATTGAGTCCACCGAAACCGAAGGAATTGCTCAGCGCGTAATCCACTCGGCGACTGACGGCTTGACCGGCGCAGTAATCCAGATCGCACTGTTCGTCCGCGTCATGCAGGTTCACCGTTGGCGTGACCAGATCGTTGAGGCAGGCCAATGCCGTGACGATGCATTCCGGTGCGCCAGCGGCAGCGATCAGGTGACCGAACTGTGATTTGTTGGCGCTGACGGCCAGGGTTCGATAATGCTTGTGCTCGGCGAACACGCTTTTGATCGCCAGGGTCTCGGCCACATCATTGAGCGGGGTCGACGTGCCGTGAGCGTTGATCAGATCAATCTGCTGCGCACGCAAACCGGCGTCGTCCAGCGCGGCCTGCATCGCCAGTGCCGCACCGCGTCCTTCCGGTTGCGGTGCGGTGACTTTGTAGGCGTCCAGGCTGCTGCCGAACCCCAACACTTCGGCATACGGCGTCGCGCCGCGGGCCAAGGCATGTTCGAGGCTTTCCAGCACCAGAAAACCACCGCCCTCACCGGCAATCAGACCGCTGCGGTCACGATCAAACGGACGGCACAGATCCGCCCCCCAGCGCTGCTCACCCGACGCGGCACCGAGTAGATACAACGCCGCCATGGTGTCGAGATTGAGCACCGAGTCGGCGCCACCCGCCAGCGCTACGCTGACTTCTCCGCGACGAATCATCTGAAAGGCATTGCCAATCGCTTGGGAAGCACCGGCACAGGCACTGCTGATGTTGATCACCGGCCCTTCACAGCCCAGGTCATCGGCAATTACCCGCGCCAGGCGGTCGTTGCTCTGTCGCAGCGAGCCATCGGCATTCACTTGCCCGGCCCGCGACATCAGGCAAGACCAGTTCGGGGTACCGCCATTCGGGGCTTCGGTCAGCAGCATGTCCGCGAGCATGTGCTGCGGTGCTCCCGAGGCACACAGCACCGCAGCGCCCCGC
The DNA here is from genome assembly GCF_024748795.1 of Pseudomonas sp. B21-051. Taxonomy (NCBI): domain Bacteria; kingdom Pseudomonadati; phylum Pseudomonadota; class Gammaproteobacteria; order Pseudomonadales; family Pseudomonadaceae; genus Pseudomonas; species Pseudomonas sp. B21-051. Next base: position 832,181 of record NZ_CP087166.1, on the reverse strand, counting down.
AACTGTTCCGGCTGCAACCCGCTGTCGCTGACGGCTTGGGTGGCGGCGACCCAGCCAAAGCGGCTGCGTTTCTCCAGTGGCATCGTCCATGCCGGATGGTTGTGCAGTTTTTCCGGCAACAGGCTCATGTCGACCGGCGCAGCGTAGCGCACCGCGAATGACGCCTCTTGCAGGTCGTCGGGTTGCCATGGCCGCACGCAATGTTCGGCGCCGAGCATTTTTTCCCAGAGGGTCTGCCATTCGAAACCGAACCCGGTAACGGCGCCCAATCCGGTGATCACAATCCGTGTCGCACTCATGCGTGCTTCTCCATGGTTTCGCTGGCCAACAGCAATGCGCCCCAGTGACCGGCGCGTGTGTGGCTGACGAGCAACGTGTAACCCGGCGTCGCCGCCGTATCACGGCTGAAATGCAAAGTCAGTGCGACCTCGGTCAGCAAGCCGCTGGCGCCCAGTTCACCGGTCATCGCGCGGGTGCTGCGAATCTCGCGCGGGAAAGCTTCGAGCAGCTTCATCACTTGCCCGTCAGCACAATTGCCGACGATATGCTCGACGTCACCGACCCGCAGTTTCTCCACACTCAGGACCTGGTCGATCACGCGCCGCCCCACCGCCACAGAGCGATGCGGATCCGTGCTGTAACCACGGGCAAACCCGGCAATGCGCACGGCGTATGCCGCACCCGGCGGCGGTGTCGACGCCAGCAACAGCGCGGCGGCGCCCTCACCGAAAATCGGTTCGCTCGCCTGATCGGGCTCGCGCAGGTACAGGGCCGGCGTCAGGTTCGGGCTGCTGCTGACCACCAACGCGGCGTCGGCATGTCGCTCGCCAATCTGCTGGCAGGCTTCGATCAGCGCATCCAGCCCGGCGTTGTCCTGAGAACAAAATCCGCCCATTGGTCCATGGCAATTCAATGCTTCAGCCACATAAGCCATGACACTGCTGTTGAGCAGGGTCAGCGCATGCAGGGGCGGTGTGTTGGCCAATAACTGCGCCAGTTGTTTTTGCGGCTGTTCGATGATCGCCTGCACCGCATCCCAGCAAGGACTCGGCGCGTCGACTTCAGGAATGGCCGCTGTCAGGGCAATGCGTGACGCGGGCAATTGCAGCGCCGCCAGTGCCGGCGCCAGCCGTGCGGCGCAATGCAACAGGCGCAAGCCCTGCGGTTCGACGCTGCGCTGGATCTTGCGATCAAACAGGTCACTGGCCAGTCGCGGCGTCGGCAACGCAAACGCCTGACGCTGTGAGTCAAAGGCCAGCGGTTGCGCCGCGCAGGGCGTGCCGAGCAAGTCCGCGCATTCACTGCCCGCCACATTCAGCACCGCAGCGGCATTGAGGTAGATGGCTCGGCTCATGTCACGCCCTCCCCAAAACCAGCGAGCTGTTGATGCCGCCAAAGCCGAACGAATTGGACATCACCACGCTGATCGGCTGTCGTACCGGCTCGTTCAAGAACTTCAGCGAAGGGTATTCGGCACGCTCTGGGTCGTAATTCAAAGTGGGCAACAGCACACCGTCACGCAGGCTCATCAGCGACAGCACCGCTTCGATCGCGCCACTGCCTGCCAGGGAATGACCGATGGCGGACTTGTTGGCGGTGAAGGTCATGAAGTCCTGACATCCGCCGAACAGACGCTGCAGCGCCAACGCTTCACAACTGTCATTGGCCTGCGTGGAGGTGCCGTGGGTGTTGACGTGTTGCACGGCGCTGCGCAGCAGCCCGGCGTCTTCGATTGCTGCTTCCATGCATTCCTCGTATTTACTGCCGTCGCGGCTGCTGGAGGTCATTTTCTGTGCCTCGCAGACATTCGCGTAACCCAGTACCCGACCCAGTGGCGCAACCTTGCGCCGCTGGGCGTGGTCGGCGGATTCGAGAATGACCATCGCCGAGCCTTCGCTGAGGACAAAACCGCTACGGTCGGGCATGAACGGACGGCTTTGTTCGTCCGCGGGCAGGTCAGCCTGGCAGAGCGCGCCGAGGCTGTTGAACATGTAATAAGGCAGTTCGTTGGCCATCAGTTCGACGGCGCCACAGATAGCCAGATCGATCTCTCCGCGTTCGATGGCCCGGTAAGCACTGCCGATGGCCATGGTGCCGGCGGCACAGGCATCGGAATGGGTCGAGATGTGATCGCGGATGCCCAGCCGATCGGCCAGGTGCTGCGTCTGTTGATCGACCCGCCGGATAAAGGGCGCGCCGGACGCTGCCGGACTGTCCAGCAGACGGTCGAGGTCGACGCGTCCGGCCTCATCCATGCAACGGCTGAGTCGCTGCAGATCGTGGCTGTCGGCACAGAACTTGTTGGCGCCCAGAAACAGACCGCTGCGACTGTGGGCAAAGTCTGCCGGCGTCAGACCGGCATGCTCCAGCGCCTGTCGGGCAACGTATTCGGCCAGCACACTTTGCCGTGGGTGCAGCGCCGCGTTGCCGCCGAAACCGGCCCCGATCCGCTGCCACTGCGTATCGTCGATAAATCCGGCTGCGCTGTTGTTGAATCCCAGCGCCTTGAACCGAGGATGTTCGCGGACACAGGATTGCTTCCGGCAAATCCGCTCGAACAACGTGGCAGCGTCCAGCGCCATGGGCGCCACCAGACCGAACCCGCTCACATAGACTTCTCGTGCCCGCATGAGAACTCCTACACCGCTTCTTTGGCGTGAGTGGTGACAAACTGCTCAACCAATTGACGGGACACTTCATCGCCATCCGCCGGCACCAGACGTGCACTGCACGCGCCGCAGACCACTTGTTGGCGCTCGTTCAGAACCGCCTGGTGAGCGTTGCAATCCGGGCACGTTGCCGGCAGGTAGTTGAAGAGATTGCGGCACTGGTTGGCCCAGTTACGCACGGTGGTCGCGGCGAACACCTGAGCCGGTTGCATGCCCGCCTTCAGTTGATCCGGGGTGTAGGCGCTCAGGCTTTGCTCAAGCAGATGCTTGCCGTTTTCGGTGATGCGCCCGTTGGCGAGAAACTCGCTGGCATCACCGCAAACCGCCACCGCATGGTCGAGCACGCTGGTTTTCGGCAGTGTGCAGCCATATTGGCGGCCCAGCTGGAAGCTCAGGTCGACGATGTCCAGCGAGTCGGCACCAAGGTCCTCGACAATGCTGCTGTTTTCTTCGATGTCATTCGCATTCATCACTAACAGCTGTGCGAGGATTTCGCGAGTGCTGGCAATGACATGTTCCAAGTCCAATGGATTGTTCATTTCTATCTCCCTATATGTCGTGACCTTCATGAATTCGACTTATGAAAAGTAACTTTTCCCACAGCAACTTCTCACGCGGCGGAAATCTAAACTCTGCCCTTAAGGGGAGAGTCAACGAACTATTCAAGGTTTTTTTACAGCTCGAAAAAAGTCTGCAAACGCCCACAGACACCGCACCTCCTTGGTGCGGTGAACGACTTATTTACTTAACAAAGACGGGGTATGGTGGGGCGCCCGCGCTATCAGGCAGGCTGACTATCGAAAGTAACTAAGGACGCAACGGAACCGACGTACTAAAAGCAAAAACCGGACAAGTAAAATAGTTATAACTTCATAACCGTTGTTTCAGATCAATACTGCCGTTAATTGAGTTTGCTGGAAGGTTTGCGCCTCCATCCGTAAAACCTGGCAGCGTTTATGGATATCTGAATGTCGAGCACAGACATCTCGGCCAGGGCAGGCCGCTATAGGGTGCAGCTTCCGTTTGATCGCCTTGTCTGGAGCCGACACATGACCGCCCCTATCACCGTTCTACGCGACACTCATCCGCTGCCGGTACTCGATGCCTGCAAATGGGAAAAACTCGAAGGCGACCCGCACACCGTCAACCTCAACGCCTACACCAGCGAAGACGGCAGCAAGATCATGGGCACCTGGATCTGCACCCCGGGCAAGTGGCGGGTCGATTATGTGAAGTGGGAGTACTGCCATTTCCAGGAAGGCTACTGCATCATCACCCCGGATGGCATGGCGCCAATCCATCTGCGCGCCGGCGATATCTTTGTTGTTGAACCGGGGATGAAAGGCACTTGGGAAGTGGTCGAGACCGTGCGCAAATATTTCGTCTTCGCCTGACACGCAAAAGATCGCAGCCTTCGGCAGCTCCTACAGGGTGTTCATCTTGCCCATGCAGGAGCTGCCAAAGGCTGCGATCTTTTTTGCCTCACAAAAAAACCTGTGGCGAGGGAGCTTGCTCCCGCTCGGCTGCGCAGCAGTCGTAACTTCAGTCAATGCGGTTTTTCTGAAGAACCGCATTGACCGGGTTTGGGTCTGCCATGCAGACCAGCGGGAGCAAGCTCCCTCGCCACAGAAGCTCGCCCCGCAATTTGATGCCTGTTTACTGCGGCTTGCGATAGCTGTTGATAATCGCCGAGAAATCCTTGCCGCCTTCCCCGCGCTGGCTCATCGCCTGATACAACTGCTGCGCCACCGCACCGAGCACCACCGGTTGGTGTGCCTGACGCGCCGCTTCGGTCGCCAGCCCCAGATCCTTGAGCATCAGTTCGGCGCCAAACCCACCGGTATAACCGCGCGAGGCCGGCGCCGTTTCGACGATGCCCGGCCACGGGTTGTACATTTCCGAACTCCAGCAACGCCCGGTCGAGCTGTTGATGATCCCGGCGAGCACCGAGGTGTCGATCCCCAGTGCATCGCCCAGCGCCATGGCTTCACTGACGCCGACCATCGAGATCGCCAGCAGCAGGTTGTTGCAGATCTTGGCGATCTGTCCGGTGCCGACTTCGCCGCAATGCACGATGTTGCGGCCCATCTGCGCCAGCACCGGTTGCAGGGTGGCGAACAGTTGCGGGGTGGCGCCGACCATGAAGGTCAGCGTGCCAGCAGTCGCGCCGCCAGTACCGCCGGAGACCGGGGCATCGGCCATCGCCACGCCTTGTTTGGCGGCAGCGGCGGCCACATCGCGGGCGGTCTGCGGATCGATGGTGCTGCAATCCACCGCTGGCACGCCTTTGCCGATACCGGCCAGCACACCGTCCTCACCCAGCCAGACGCTGCGCACATGCACCGCCGCCGGGAGCATGGTGATCACCAGTTTAGCGTCTTCGGCGGCCTCACGGGCCGAGGCGCGGATAGTGCCGCCCAGTTGCTCGAGTTCCGCCAGCACGGTTTTGTTCAGGTCCACCAGATTCAGCGAGTGGCCGGCCTTGATCAGGTTGCGCGCCATCGGCGCGCCCATGTTGCCCAGACCGATAAATGCAATTTTCATGGCCAGTCCTCAGCGCAGGTTGATGGTGGTGTTCACGCCGTCATTGACGCTGTCGTCATCGAACCAGCGCGCCGTGACCGTTTTGGTCTGGGTGTAGAACTGCACCACTTGCTTGCCGTACGGGCCGAGGTCGCCGAGTTTCGAACCGCGCGACCCGGTGAAGCTGAAGAACGGCACCGGCACTGGAATCGGGATGTTGATACCGACTTGGCCGACGTCGATTTCACTCTGGAATTTGCGCGCCGCTGCACCGCTCTGGGTGAACAGGCCCGTGCCGTTACCGAACGGGTTGGCGTTGACCAGCGCAATGGCCTGATCGAGAGTGTCGACTTCCAGCACCACCAGCACCGGGCCGAAGATTTCCTGGGTGTAGATCTGCATATCGGTGGTCACGCCCGAGAACAGGGTCGGGCCGACGAAGTTGCCTTGCTCGTAGCCCGGCACCTGGATGTCGCGACCATCGAGTTCCAGTTTGGCGCCTTCCTTGATGCCGCTTTCGATCAGATCGAGAATCCGCGCCTTGGCTTTCCTCGAGATCACCGGACCCACATCAGTACCCGCCTCGCTACCGGCGTTGACCTTGAGTTTCTGCGCCAGCGCTTTCAGGTCCGGCAGCCACTGTTTCGCCGCACCAACCAGCACCACCACCGAAGTAGCCATGCAACGCTGACCGGCTGCACCGAAGCCGGCGCCGACCAGCGCATTCAGCGCTTGCTCGCGATTGGCGTCCGGCAGCACCACGGCATGGTTCTTCGCGCCCATCATCGATTGCACGCGTTTGCCATGCTTGCCGGCCAGGTCGTAGACGTGAGTACCGACCGCAGTCGAACCGACGAACGACACCGCTTTGATGTCCTTGTGAGTGCACAGGCCATCGACGACGTCTTTACCGCCATGAACCACGTTGAGTACACCGGCCGGAATGCCCGCCTCAATCGCCAGTTCCACCAGCAGCATGGTCGACAGCGGATCCTGTTCCGACGGTTTGAGCACGAAAGTATTGCCGCAGGCAATGGCCATCGGGAACATCCACAGCGGAATCATTGCCGGAAAGTTGAACGGGGTGATGCCGGCGCACACGCCGATCGGCTGGCGCAGGGTGTAGGTGTCGACGCCACCCGCCACGTTTTCGGCGAACTCGCCCATCTGCAGGGTGCCGATGGAACAGGCGTGTTCGACCACTTCCAGGCCGCGGAAAATGTCGCCCTCGGCGTCGGCAATGGTCTTGCCCTGCTCGGCGCTCAGCACCACGGCGATGCGTTTGGAGTGCTCACGGATCAGCGCCTGCAGCTTGAGCATGATGCGCATGCGCGCGCCGATCGGGGTCAGCTTCCAGGTCTGGAACGCGCGGTGTGCGGCACTGATGGCGGCATCGACTTCAGCGGCGGTGGCGAACGGGACCTTGGCCAGCACTTGCTGAGTCGCCGGGTTGACGATGTCGTGCCACTCGGTGGTCTGCGATTCGACCCACTCGCCGTCGATCAGCAGCTTGACCTTCTGGACCGTGGTTTCGTTGGGCGTAAGCGATGCGTTCATGCTGGTCTCCGAAACTTGTTTTTATCGTAGGAGCCAAGGCGAAGGGGTTCGCCTTGAGATGAGGCGTGTGTCACGAATTGGTTGTCGGACTGTTTTTGGAGTATAGATGTGCAAACTTCTAATAAGAACGCACATATAAGCCCGTCCATCATGCAAAAAAACATCACCTCCCTGGGGTCGCTGAACTGGGACGACCTGAAGTTTTTCCTCGAAGTCGCCCGCACCCGCAAGGCCAGCACCGCGGCCAAACGTCTGGCGGTGGACTACACCACCGTGTCGCGGCGCATCAGTTCGCTGGAAGCGGCGTTGGGCACATTGCTGTTCGAAAAATCGCGTACCAGCGGTTTCGTGCTGACCACCGAAGGCCAGCGTCTGCTGGGGTATGCCGAGTCGATTGAAAGCACATTGCACATGGCTTGCGAGCAGGTTTCGGGCTCTGGTGTAGCGCTTTCCGGGCATGTACGCATGGGCTGCACCGAAGGTTTCGGCAGCTTTTTCATCACCCCGCAGCTGAGCCACTTCGTCGACGCCTACCCGGCGATCTCGGTGGATATCCTGCCGCTGCCGCACTTCATCAGTCTGTCCAAACGCGAAGCCGATATCGTCATTGCCCTGGAGCGCCCGGAGCACGGCCCGTACGTGTGCTGCAAACTCTGCGACTACCGCTTGCAGCTGTACGCAACCCAGGACTACCTCGACCAGCACCCACCGATCCGCCGCCCGGCCGATCTGGGCAAGCATCAATTCATCAGTTACGTGGATGACCTGGCGTTCAGCTCGGAGCTGCTGTACCTGGCGAACGTGCTGCCCGGCGCCAGCGCAAACCTGCGCAGCACCAGCGTGATCGCGCAGTTTGTCGCGGCGCAGCAAGGGCGTTCACTGGCGATTCTGCCGTGCTTCCTCGCGGCCCAGGACCCGCGCCTGCTGCCGGTGCTGCCCGAGGAAATCGACATCACCCGGCAATTCTGGATGTACTGCCGGGAGGATCTGAGGAAATTGAAGCGGATCACCCTGTTGTGGGATTACATCCGCGAGGTGACCGAGCGCAATCAGGGTCTGCTGATGGGGCAGACCCGCGAGATGCGGTTTGCCGATTAATCGGCGCTGACCACAATCGACACCCGGCGATTCTCGGTGCGTCCGGCGGTAGTGTCATTGGACGCCACCGGCTCGCTGCTGCCCAGTCCACGCAACTGGATGTTCTCTTGCTTCATGCCGACGGTGGTCAGCACCTTGGCCACACTTTTGGCCCGACGCAGCGACAGTTGCTGGTTGTAGGTTTCTTTGCCCGAGGCGTCGGTATGACCGTCGACCCGCACCCGCTCGATACCGACGCCGAGCAGTGCCTTGCCGATGCGTTCGACGATTTCGGTGCTCTGGTTGTTCAGGCTTTCGATATCGCTGCCAAACAGCACTTTGCCTGACAGGCCAAACTCCCAGCCCTCGTCGGTCGCTTCGAAGCCTTGTTGTTTGAGGACGGCGATCTGCGCCGGGGTCAGGCCTTTCTGCGGTGCGGTCTGGCACCCGGTCAGCGCCAGTACGGCGATCATCAGCAAGGCGGAAAACAGTCGAGCGGGAAATGTGAACACGGGAATCAGCTCCTGGTTTGAAGATTGACGACCGGGCTCTCCGACCCGGCAGTGAATTGAGCGCCACGCGACAGGCGCTTGGCCTGATACATCGCCGCGTCGGCCGCATTGAGCAAGGCGCCTGGCGTGACACCATGATCAGGGAAAACGGCAATGCCGATACTGAGCGACGTCACCACACTGGTATCGCCCGGCAGCGCGATGGACACGTCCATGCTGGCGAGAATCTTGTCGGCAATGCGCTCGGCGTCCTCGATCTTGTGCAGCGGCGCGAGCAGTACGGCAAACTCATCGCCCCCCAGCCGCGCCACCAGATCTTCTTCACGCAGTTGCGCGCGGATCCGATTGGCGACCGCCACCAGTACCGCATCGCCGGCGGCGTGACCAAAGTTGTCGTTGATGCCTTTGAATCGGTCACTGTCGAGAAACAGCACCGCCACCCGCTCGTTGAGCTTGCCGGCATTGCGCAAGGCGCGAATCAATCGGCCTTCGAAAAACGCTCGGTTCGGCAGGCCGGTGAGGCTGTCGTGGCTGGCCTGATGGGCGAGGGTTTCGTTCTCGCTTTGCAGGTGGGTTTGCCACGATTCGAGTTCGTCGAGCAGGGCATTGAAGTCGTTGCCGAGGTTGTCGAGCTCGGCGATCTGCGCCGGCGGTACCCGGCGATCCAGTGCTCGCTCGCTGCGGGCAGCGTGGGCCACCGCCGCTAGGCTGCGAAGTGGGCCGGTAATGCTGCGCAGCTGTCGGCGCGCCAGATACAGCGCGACCCAGGCACTGATGGCGGTGCAGAGAATGATCCCCGCCAGACCGCTGAGCAAGAAGCGCATCAGGCTGCCGCCGTGACCGACCAGCAGGATGCGTCCGATCTCACGATCCTGATGCACGATCGGCAGGCTGATCGGCTTTTCCAGAATAGTCCGGGCAGCCTGCATTTCCAGCTCGGAAAACAGACCGTTTTCGGGACGCTGCCAACGCGCGAGCAACGTACCCTGGGCATCGAAAACCTGAGCGTCCGCCACCTCTTCGGTGGACGCGATCAAGGCCAGCGCTTCCGTCGCGGCAGCCTTGTCGTTGAACACTACCGCCGCTTCCACGGTGTAGCTGATCGAGCGCGCAATCAGGTGCAGGTTGTGATCGGCGTAGACCCGCAGCGCGAGAACCCCCAGCAGGGTCAGCGACACACTGGCCATCGTCACGGCCACCAGCGCGACAATCAAATGTCCACGGCCGATGACCGAGCCCAGTGTCGGACGGGTTCTGGAACCGAACAGTTTCATGGCGCCGCCGGTTTGCGGCGCGACAACTGCAGCACGCTCGGGTGGATGCGTACGCCGCTGCGGGCGACGGAGTCGAGATTGACCTCGAAGGACACCTGCTCATCGCCGACGCGCAGGCAGAACAGGCTGCCGACCGTGCACTGATCGCCACCTTCGCTGATGCTCAGCACCGGATGCCCGATCAATGAAGTGAACAGCCGACTGCGTTCATCTGCGGTGAGTTTGCCGATGTACACCGCATCGCATTCACTGACGATGGCCGGATTGTCGGCCAGCAGTCGGCGCACAGTGACTGGACGACCAGTGGCTTGTGTGGTGCCTTTGACCAGATCGTCGGTGTACTCGGTGGGGCCGACGATACATAGGCGCAACTGCGCTGGTTCAACCGGCCAGCGTGCGTAGCTGAGGATGCCCAGTACGACTTGTGTCACTGACTGAGCGCGTTGTTCGGCCATGCCCGCGGGAATTTGTGGCTGCGCCATGGCAACGCCCGCCAGCAAACAGAGCAGACCGACAAGCAATGCGTGCTTGCAGCGAACCACGCGCTCTGTCGCCCAGACTGCCACCTTCATGCAGGGATTCTCTTGCATCGTACTGAAATGATGCCGCAACGATAGCACAGCGGAGTAACACCAGCGAGACAGTGCCTTCTGACCGGGTGGTCAGTAACCGCCGACAATCGCCAGATCTTTCATCACCGAGCCTCGCCACCCTCCTCCAGTTCCAGCATCAGCCCGCTGAGGCGCTTGACCTTGCGCTGCACGGCCTCCTCGAACACACCTGCGCGAGGTTCGATCAGGGTGAACCAGTTTTTCGCACGAGTGATCCCGGTGTAGATCAACTCTTTGGTCAGCACCGGATTCAGGGCATCCGGCAGGATCAGCGCAGTGTGCGCAAACTCCGAGCCCTGGGATTTGTGCACCGTCATGGCGTACACCGTTTCCACGTCGTTGAGCCGACTCGGCAGCACGAAGCGCACGCCGCCCTGGCCATCGTTACGCGGAAACGCCACGCGCAATACCGGTTTGCCCGCGTCGGGGCCTTCACGTTCGGGCAGCTTGAGCGCAATGCCGATGTCACCGTTCATCAGGCCCAGGCCATAGTCGTTGCGGGTCATCAATACCGGCCGGCCTTCGTACCATTGCTGATCACTGTCGATCAGCCGTGCCTTGAGCAAGGCGTCGGTGATGCGCTGGTTCAAGCCTTCTACACCCCATGGGCCTTTGCGCACCGCACACAGTAACTGGAACGTATCGAATGCCTGCAGCACTTCACGCGCCCATTGAATCCAGTCCGGGTGTTCCAGCGGTCGACCTTGTGGTGGTCGTTGATTTCGCAGCACGCTCAGGTAATGGCGATAGCCCTGTGGCCCGTCGCCATGGCCATCGAGCACCAGACGCTCGAACTTGTGGTTGTGTTCGCCATTGAGCGGCAGCGAGAACACATCGGCGTAATGACCAGCGCTCAGTAGTTGCCGCGCCTCCTCAGGCAACTGTTGATTGACCCGCCGCGCGAGTTGCCCGATGCCGCTACCCTCGCCGAATCGCCGGGAGTGGCGCAACATCACCAGTTGCTGGGCCAGTGGATGCGAGCCGTCGTTGTCTTCGTGCAAACCGCTGTCCTGCAGCGATTCACCGCTGACAGACTCCAGCCACTGTCGGGTTTGCGGGTTATACCAGCCAGCCTCGGCATCGCGACACAGATCGCCGAGCACCGCACCGGCCTCCACGGAGGCGAGTTGGTCCTTGTCCCCGAGCAGCACCAGACGTGCATGAGGCGGCAAGGCATCGAGCAGATTGGCCATCATTTCCAGGTCGATCATCGACGCTTCGTCGACCACCAGCACGTCCAGCGGCAAGCGGTTGCCAGCATGGTGGCGGAAATGACGGGTACCGGGCCGACTGCCGAGCAGACGGTGTACGGTGGTCACGTCGCAGGGGATTTTCTCGCGCACAGCTTCGGCGACTTTCAGCGATTGCACTTGCTGGCTGATGGACTCGGTCAAGCGCGCAGCGGCTTTGCCGGTGGGGGCCGCCAGACGAATCCGCAGCGGCTGCCCGGCCTCCACGGCGGGCGCCTGGAGCAACGCCAGCAGACGCACCACCGTGGTGGTCTTGCCGGTGCCCGGGCCGCCGGTGACGATACTGAATGCGCCGCGCGTGGCAAGGGCGCAAGCAAGTTTCTGCCAGTCGACCACTGCACCTGGTTTTCTGGCCCCAAACAGCTCGTTCAAGCGCTGCGGCAAGTCCGCCGGCGGCACTTCGTTCTGCGCCAGACGCAAACGCAATGCGCTGTCGATCCGTCGTTCATAAGCCCAATAGCGGCGCAGATACAGGCGCTTTCCGGACAACACCAAAGGGCGTTCCTGCGCCACTGCACTTGTGTCAGCCGCCAGCGCGACCAGCGGACTGCCCGCCAGCACCTTGCACCAATGAGCGCCGTCGAGGGCTTCAAGCAATTGCGACGGCAGCAGCAAAACACCTCCTTGCACATCCCCTTCGGGAGGGAGTGACAAGGCGAAATCCGGCGCCTTGAGGGTTTCGAACAGATCCAGACAAACATGCCCGTGACCGAGCTGATGACTGGTCAACGCGGCGGCGAGCAGCACCAGCGAATCAGCCTCGGGCGACAGCTCATGAAGGAACGCGACAAACGCCTTGTCCAGTGAACGCAGCCAGCCTCGTTCGACCCAGCGGGTCAGCAACAGCAGCAGGTCATCGGCGCGGGTCAGCGGTGACAAGGTCGACAGACTGTCGTCGGCCAACGGTGTCGGCAGCAGATCGGCGAAGGTACGGTTCATAGCAGGACTCCCTGTTCCCATGCGGGCTCGGCTTTGGGTGCAGGCTTGCCCTGGAACAAGCGGTCCAGGCTTTCGATGAGTTCTCGTGGCGGACGGGCAAAATACACGCCGCGACTGTCCGACCGTGTGCCGCGCAGGAACAGGTACAGCGCGCCGCCCACATGCCGGTCGTAATCGTAATCAGGCAGCCGCGCCTTGAGTTGGCGATGCAGTGCCAAAAGGTACAGCACGTATTGCAGGTCATAGCGGCTGTCGAGAATCGAACGTTCCATGGCCTGCTCGGTGTAAGCCATGTCGTCAGCACCCAACCAGTTGGATTTATAGTCGGCCACGTAGTAGCGGCCATCGTGTTCAAAGGTCAGGTCGATGAATCCCTTGAACATCCCGTTGAGTTGCACCGGCTCGGCGGCCACCCGCGCCACGCCATTATGGGTGTGCTGACGCACCAGCTCATCGAGTTTGAGCACGTCGACCTGATGGCTGGCAAACCAGAACTCCATTTCGACCCGGTACTGTGTCAGTTGCTCCAGTACCACCGGTGTTCGGCCGGCACCTGCCGGCAAAGGAGTCTTCAGCAGATGCTCCAGCCAGTCGCTCAACGTGCTGATCCAGCCTTTCCAGCCACGCAAGTTGCAGCGCCGGGCAATCGCGTCCTCCAGCGCATCGCGCTGAACGGCGAAACCTTCATCGCCCGCCCACTCCAGCAAACCGTGGAGGAATGTTCCCGGATTGGGGCCGCGCGGGAAGCGATGGATATCGGCGCCACCGGCAATGATTTCTCTCGGTGCCTCAGGATCAAGACGCTCGTCATCAAACAGTTTTTGCGCTTGCGGACTGTCAGGCGCTTCATCACTGCCGACACTCAATACATCACTGATGCGCAACGCGCTGTAGGACGCAATCCACCAGTTTTCACTGGCTTTGCGCTTGGGCAACAGGGTTGCGCTGAGCGTCGCGTCATTGCGCGGTGGCTGATAATGCTCGTCCGTGGGGTGAGGCATATCAGCGATGGCGATGGCCGGGCAATCCTGTTGCAGGTCCTGCAGCCAGCGATTCAATCCGGTGGACTCGCCCAGCATCTCGCCACCACCCAGCAAGTATCCAAGCGCAGAAAGATGCAGCACTGAACTGTTGTTATTACCGCGTTTGAGATCGGTCACGCCCAGCCAGCAGGCATGCTGCGCGCGAGTCAATGCCACGTAGAGCAGTCGCAGGTCTTCGGCGAGACGCTCATCATCGGCCAAGGCAATCAATTCGGCAGTCGGCTTCAGACTCACCTGCGCCTTGCCCGAAGCATCGTGATAATTGAGCGGCAAGCGGCTGCCGTCCACCGGTTTTGCCGAGCAGATGAACGGCAGGAACACCAGTGGATATTCAAGGCCTTTCGACTTGTGGATGGTCACGACCTTGACCAGTTGCTCGTCGCTTTCCAGACGCAGAATCTGTTCTTCACCGGCCTGACCGGACAATGCCAGGTGTTCGGCCAGATGCCGGATCAGCGCCTGTTCGCCATCGAGTTCGGCAGCAGCCTGTTGCAGTAACTCTGACAAATGCAGCAGGTTGGTCAGCACGCGTTCGCCGTCGCTGCGTGCCATGAGGATCTGCGGCAACTGGAAGTCGTGCAGCAGGCGGCGCAGCATCGGCAGCACACCTTGCTTGCGCCACAGTTCGCGATAACCACGGAACTGCATGACGCGGCTTTCCCAAACCAATTCATCCTGGTTCAGGCGCTCCAGCTCGACCAGTGGCAGGTTGAGAGTGATGCAGGCCAGCGCGGCTTTCAGCGAGCGCTCGACGTCCGGTTCGGCACAGGCCTTGAGCCACGACAGCAAGTCATGGGCCTCCTGAGCAGCGAAAACCGAGTCTTTGTCCGAAAGATAGACGCTGCGTACGCCTCGCAAAGCCAGTTCACCACGAACGGCCTGCGCCTCCTTGCCATCGCGAACCAGAATCGCAATGTCCGAAGGACGCAGGCCTCTGAATTCCTTGCCGCTTTGCACAAATCCAGCGTTGCCTGCTTGCCCGCCATTGAGCAACGCGGTGATTTGACTGGCACAGGCGGCCGCCAGTTGCTGGCGATAGACGGCACCCGACAGCGGCTGGTCGGTAGGCAGGTGCCAGACGTTCAGCGCCGCAACGTCCTGTCCGGCAATCTGTAGCCACTCTTTGCGGCCCTGAGACTCGACGGGTTGAAACGGTACCGGGTTCTCACCGGTTTTCTGCCGAAACAGAAACGCGCCGCGCCCCAGGTCTCGGGACTCGGCGCGTTCAAATACATGATTGACCGCTTTCACCATGCCGTGGCTGGAACGGAAGTTGGTACCCAGCGTGTGCAGTCGGCCGGCGGTAGCCTCACGTGCACGCAGATAGGTGTAGATATCGGCGCCACGGAATGCGTAGATCGCCTGTTTGGGATCGCCGATCAGAAACAGACCTGTGTCCGGGCTGTTGTCTTCGATGCGATAGATACGTTCGAAGATCCGGTACTGCACCGGATCGGTGTCCTGGAACTCGTCGATCAGCGCGACCGGGAACTGTTCGCGGATCAGCGTGGCAAGCCGCTCCGCGCCATCGGACTGCAGTGCCGCGTCAAGACGCAGCAACATGTCATCGAACCCCATCTCGGCGCGACGACGTTTCTCTTCTTCAAAACGCGCGCCTACCCATTTGGCCGCGTGTTGCAGGACTGCAGCATCAGGGGTCGGCAATGCATCGAGACTCGACTTGAGCCCTGCCATTGCATCGAGTCCCGGGTGGCTCGGAGCCTGGCCTTTCCAGGCTTCCGCCATGCCGTCGGGCGTGAGCCGGGTGAAGCCGGTGCCGATGTCCAGTTGCTCCAGCGATTCGTCTTCAGCCCAGACCTTGAGCTTTTCAAACCAGGGCTCAAAGTAACGGGCCTGCATCTTGCGACCGTCGACGGCCTTGTTCGCAACGCCTTCATGACAAATGACGAGCAGCTCATCGGCCCATTGGCACCAGGGCATTTTCAGCTCAAGCAAGGCCGCACGGCGCTCCTGCAGGCACTCGTCGATCAGCTCTGCCGGGGGCTTGCCTTCGTCGCCGTCGCGCTCGCTGGCAAACAGACCACGCACTCGAGGCAGCAGCGCCGCGGGTCCGCCCCAGTTATTGCGCACCCAATTGAGCACCTCGCCCTGCATCGGATAGCAGAACAGGCGCCAGTAGTCGCGCAGCACCTCGCCGAGCAAATCGCTGTGATCGGTCTCGAGGGATTGGGTAAACAGGCTGCCGCTATCGAAGGCGTGCTCACGCAACATGCGCTGACACCAACTGTGAATGGTCGAAACGGCAGCCTCGTCCATCCATTGCGCGGCGATATCCAGCCGATTGGCGCAACCGGACCATTGTTGCGGCGCATATTGCTCGCGCAGATCGGCAATCAGGGCATCAGGCGCCGGTATCTCATCACGGAAAAATCGGGCAGCCTCGGCCAGTCGTGTACGAATCCGCTCGCGAAGCTCCTTGGTTGCCGCATCAGTAAAGGTCACCACGAGGATTTGCGGAGGCAACAACTCACGACCGAAGCCGTTCAATTCTCCGCCATGGCCGAGGATCAGCCGCAGATACAGGGCGGAAATGGTGAAGGTTTTGCCTGTACCGGCGCTGGCTTCGATCAATTGGCTGCCGTGTAGCGGGAAGGCCAGTGCAAGCGGAGTTTTCGAACTCATGAGCGCCCCCCTTCGCTTGCGAGTGAGCGCCAAGGCGCTTCGTATAGAGGGCGATACAAGGCGTCGCACCAACCCGAAAATGTCTCATCGCTGAGTAGCGAATCAAAATCGACGAATTGCCGGGACAGCGCCGGGCTCTCACGACGTTCGCCTTCGCTGGTCTGGCCATCACCTTCATAGGCTTTGCGGGCCGCGGCTTCGGCCTTGAGCGGATCGGACTGGGACAGCCAGGCAAATGCCGTTTTTACTGCGATCGGCAGCGGCTGACGCATTCCAGCCTGCCAGGCGAGCAGCAGATCACCGAGGAAACGCAGCGCCCGATCCTGCTCCATGGGCTCGAGCAACAGCGTGTCATCACTGGCTACCAACGCAGTGCTCATCGATAGTCCACTGGCACAGGCGACAAGGTGATTGACCCACGGCTTGGTCAACCGGTGCCATTTTCGACTCTTGATCGAGCCGATGCTGTTGGGAATGGTCGTGACTGATAGCAGTCCTCCATCGGCTCGCTGATGCAGGCTGGCGAGCCAACCTTCAAGGCGCAGTCCCTGCAATTGGAGACTGATCGGTACCGCGCTGCTCAGCGGTGTTGGCCACAACGCAAGCAGTTGCTGAAAGCGCTGAAGCAAATCCGGCAGCGGCTCGATCAATTCGCGCTGCAGGCACTCACCAAAACCGGCCATGGGCAGCAGACCACTGTTTTGCAGGCGGCGGGCCTGCGCCTCGAGCGCCTGATCGATATTGTCCGGTTGCCGGAGTGCCGCGTCGAGCAGGCTGTCGCTGAGGGTGTAGCGCTGCAATGCATCGAGTACGAAAGGCTCCTCGTCCGCCAGTGGTGCTTCAGCGGCCTCGAAATACACCTTGAGTCGCTGGGTGAAAAAGTGGCGAACCGGGTTGCGCAGGAAGTCCTGGAGCAGGACCAGAGTCAGAGGCTCTTCCTGGACATAGGGATCGAGCAACTGCTCCGCTTTTCGGCTCTGAGCGGGTTGATGCAAGACCTGCCATTCTCTGGCATAGCTGAATAGCGGATTGCCCTCATGGAAGTAACGCGCGCTGAACGGTTGCAACGGGTGCTCCTCGGTTAACGCGTCCAGCAGATCCGTGCTCTCGTCGGCCAATCGCCAGCCACCGGCGAGATGGTCTCGCAGTTGCCCGATCAGCACCGACGCCGGGCGCTCGCTGTTGTCGCGAATACTGCGGCCGACCCAACTGATATAGAGCTGATTGCGTGCAGACAGCAACGCTTCCAGCAATAAATAACGGTCGTCCTCCCGTCGAGAACGATCTCCCGGACGGTAGTCGCTGCCCATCAGATCGAAATCCAGGGGCGGCTGCGCGCGTGGATAGTCACCATCATTCATTCCCAGCAAACAGACGAGTTTGAAGGGAATTGCACGCATCGGCATCAAGGTGCAGAAATTCACGGCACCGGCGAGAAAACGCTGGGACAAGCGGCCCTGATCCAGACCGGCAAGCCAGGCCTCACGTACCACTGTCAGCGGCAGTTCATCTGTCAGGCCTACCGATTCGCAGGTTTCCAGCCAGGTCTCGCGAAGCTCCTCCAACTGGGTCAGCAAGAAGTCGTCATGTTCATTGCAGGCCTTGAAGAACAATTGCATCAGCGCCTGGAGACGTAGGCCCCACTCATTGGGTTGTGCCGGTTGCGTAAGCTCCTGATGCGCCAGTTCCAGCGCATCGAGCAACGCGACCAAAGGCCCGATCAATGCAGCATCCAACCCTCCGATTTCATCATAGGGCTCGATGCCCGCACAGGCATTGGAGCTGCCGACAGCGTAACCGAGCAGCATCCGGCGCAAGCCAAAATGCCAGCTGTTTTGTTCGAGTTCATCCGGCAGTCCCAGCCCCGCCCGTTGCTCGGCATTCATGCCCCAGCGCACGCCGGCGCCTTCAATCCAGCGATGCAGGGTCGGCAAATCACGTTCCTCAACACCGAATCGAGCACGCAATGCGGGAACGTCGAGCAAATCGAGGATTTCACTGACCGGAAAACGACTGTCCGGCAGCTTGAGCAGGTGCTCGACGGCAATCAGCAACGGATCGCGACCGCGCTGCCCCTGATCGGCCAGGGTGAACGGGATGAAGCGCGGATCGTGTCGCTCGAGCTGGCCAAACACCGCGCGGATGTGCGGGGCGTAGCTGTCGATGTCCGGCACCATTACGATCACGTCGCGCGGTCGCAGTTCGGGATTGGCGCTGAAGCGGGCCAACAACTGATCGTGAAGAATCTCGACCTCACGCTGCGCGCTGTGGGCGATGTGAAAGCGGATCGACTCATCCTGCGTCAGATCGACAGGGGACCAATGCTCACGCGTTTCATCAAGTGGTCGCAACTCCAGGATGTCGTCCTGAAGCTGATTGAGCAGGTTCTGCGGCTGCGTTTCGCTGAACAGGTCGATGCGCCCGTCACGAAATGCCGCGCGATAACTGTTTGGATCATCGTAGCTGTCGAGCAGGTTGATGTAGTCGCGACCTTGTTTGCCCCACGCGGCGAGCAGCGGATGGGCGTGTTGGTGCAACGTGTCAGGATCGAGTACGACCGGCATGCCGTTCTTGCGGCTCTGACGCTTGTACTGATGGCGGAGCAGATCTTTGTCGGCGACGATATCGGCCCAGTGGTGTCGGCAGGGGTTGTGTACACAAAGCAGAACCTGAGTGAAACGTGCGAGTCCGGCCAGGGCCTCAAGCACTTGAGCCGGCAGAGAAGAAATACCAAAAACGATCACACGCGAGGGCAGGCCTGCGGGGGCGACTTCGAGGGTGTTTATTCTTTCTATAAATCGCTGGTGAACACCCGCACGACTCTGGGCCATGCCTTGCTCGCCAACATCCTGCAATAGCGCACGCCATAGTTCGGCCTGCCAGCAACTGGTCGGCGGCAGGGGTTTGATTTCGCCCCTGACATTACGTAATTGGTGGAAACCTTGCGCCCAGTCTTCAAGCCAATCCGCGCGATACACCTGATATTGGTCGAAAAGATCCGCCAGGCGTTCAGACAATTGATAGCGCTTGCGCAAGTCGGTGTCGTGGGTGAGGAAGCGCTGGAGCGGCTCGAAATGCGGACGGTCGATCAACTGGGGTAATAGACGCATCAATCGCCAGGTCAAGGGTGCCTTGTCGAGCAGGGATTTGGCAGGGATTTCATCTCGGCCCAAGACCATGCGGTAGAGCTGCCACATAAAGCTGCCGGGTAATTGCACATCGATGGCTGCAGCAATTCCGCAACCACCGAGATCATCGTCCTGGGGATCCTCAGCCAATGCCAACTTGAGCCATTGGGCTATACCATTGCTCTGCACCAGAGCGATTTCATTTTCCAAGGGCGCCAATGGATAGCGCCGCATAATGCTGACCACCAGGCTGCGCAGTTCGTCCAGGCTATTGCTCTGGACCACCATGAATGCAGCGTTGAGGGACGAGGCGTCCGGCATAAAAGCTTCCTTGGAAAAGTACAAAAGCCAAGGCAGAACCTTAGCACTGTCGGCAGGCTGTGACAGCCGGAAGGGGCACCTGCATGTCGTAGGAACTTTCCTGCGGGCAAAACAAAACCCCAACTGCTTTCGCAATTGGGGTTTCGGAATTTAATCTTGACGATGACCTACTCTCACATGGGGAAACCCCACACTACCATCGGCGATGCATCGTTTCACTTCTGAGTTCGGGATGGGATCAGGTGGTTCCAACGCTCTATGGTCGTCAAGAAATTCGGGTACTGACTCGCGACCGGTTGGCCTCGCTTCAGCAAATCGGGTATGTGATACAGGTGTTTGTGAGCATCGCGAACTTTCGGTTCATTGCGTCTTCACACACCGCAATCTGGTCTCTTTCGAGCATTCAGATTGCTTGGGTGTTATATGGTCAAGCCTCACGGGCAATTAGTATTGGTTAGCTCAACGCCTCACAGCGCTTACACACCCAACCTATCAACGTCGTAGTCTTCGACGGCCCTTCAGGGAACTCAAGGTTCCAGTGAGATCTCATCTTGAGGCAAGTTTCCCGCTTAGATGCTTTCAGCGGTTATCTTTCCCGAACATAGCTACCCGGCAATGCCACTGGCGTGACAACCGGAACACCAGAGGTTCGTCCACTCCGGTCCTCTCGTACTAGGAGCAGCCCCTCTCAAATCTCAAACGTCCACGGCAGATAGGGACCGAACTGTCTCACGACGTTCTAAACCCAGCTCGCGTACCACTTTAAATGGCGAACAGCCATACCCTTGGGACCGGCTTCAGCCCCAGGATGTGATGAGCCGACATCGAGGTGCCAAACACCGCCGTCGATATGAACTCTTGGGCGGTATCAGCCTGTTATCCCCGGAGTACCTTTTATCCGTTGAGCGATGGCCCTTCCATACAGAACCACCGGATCACTAAGACCTACTTTCGTACCTGCTCGACGTGTCTGTCTCGCAGTCAAGCGCGCTTTTGCCTTTATACTCTACGACCGATTTCCGACCGGTCTGAGCGCACCTTCGTACTCCTCCGTTACTCTTTAGGAGGAGACCGCCCCAGTCAAACTACCCACCATACACTGTCCTCGATCCGGATAACGGACCTGAGTTAGAACCTCAAAGTTGCCAGGGTGGTATTTCAAGGATGGCTCCACGCGAACTGGCGTCCACGCTTCAAAGCCTCCCACCTATCCTACACAAGCAAATTCAAAGTCCAGTGCAAAGCTATAGTAAAGGTTCACGGGGTCTTTCCGTCTAGCCGCGGATACACTGCATCTTCACAGCGATTTCAATTTCACTGAGTCTCGGGTGGAGACAGCGCCGCCATCGTTACGCCATTCGTGCAGGTCGGAACTTACCCGACAAGGAATTTCGCTACCTTAGGACCGTTATAGTTACGGCCGCCGTTTACCGGGGCTTCGATCAAGAGCTTCGCGTTAGCTAACCCCATCAATTAACCTTCCGGCACCGGGCAGGCGTCACACCCTATACGTCCACTTTCGTGTTTGCAGAGTGCTGTGTTTTTAATAAACAGTCGCAGCGGCCTGGTATCTTCGACCGGCATGAGCTTACGGAGCAAGTCCTTCACCCTCACCGGCGCACCTTCTCCCGAAGTTACGGTGCCATTTTGCCTAGTTCCTTCACCCGAGTTCTCTCAAGCGCCTTGGTATTCTCTACCCAACCACCTGTGTCGGTTTGGGGTACGGTTCCTGGTTATCTGAAGCTTAGAAGCTTTTCTTGGAAGCATGGCATCAACCACTTCGTCACCCAAAGGGTAACTCGTCATCAGCTCTCGGCCTTAAGATCCCGGATTTACCTAAGATCTCAGCCTACCACCTTAAACTTGGACAACCAACGCCAAGCTGGCCTAGCCTTCTCCGTCCCTCCATCGCAATAACCAGAAGTACAGGAATATTAACCTGTTTTCCATCGACTACGCTTTTCAGCCTCGCCTTAGGGACCGACTAACCCTGCGTCGATTAACGTTGCGCAGGAAACCTTGGTCTTTCGGCGTGGGTGTTTTTCACACCCATTGTCGTTACTCATGTCAGCATTCGCACTTCTGATACCTCCAGCAAGCTTCTCAACTCACCTTCACAGGCTTACAGAACGCTCCTCTACCGCATCACTTGCGTGATACCCGTAGCTTCGGTGTATGGTTTGAGCCCCGTTACATCTTCCGCGCAGGCCGACTCGACTAGTGAGCTATTACGCTTTCTTTAAAGGGTGGCTGCTTCTAAGCCAACCTCCTAGCTGTCTAAGCCTTCCCACATCGTTTCCCACTTAACCATAACTTTGGGACCTTAGCTGACGGTCTGGGTTGTTTCCCTTTTCACGACGGACGTTAGCACCCGCCGTGTGTCTCCCATGCTCGGCACTTGTAGGTATTCGGAGTTTGCATCGGTTTGGTAAGTCGGGATGACCCCCTAGCCGAAACAGTGCTCTACCCCCTACAGTGATACATGAGGCGCTACCTAAATAGCTTTCGAGGAGAACCAGCTATCTCCGAGCTTGATTAGCCTTTCACTCCGATCCACAGGTCATCCGCTAACTTTTCAACGGTAGTCGGTTCGGTCCTCCAGTCAGTGTTACCTAACCTTCAACCTGCCCATGGATAGATCGCCCGGTTTCGGGTCTATTCCCAGCGACTAGACGCCCTATTAAGACTCGCTTTCGCTACGCCTCCCCTATTCGGTTAAGCTCGCCACTGAAAATAAGTCGCTGACCCATTATACAAAAGGTACGCAGTCACCCAACAAAGTGGGCTCCCACTGCTTGTACGCATACGGTTTCAGGATCTATTTCACTCCCCTCTCCGGGGTTCTTTTCGCCTTTCCCTCACGGTACTAGTTCACTATCGGTCAGTCAGTAGTATTTAGCCTTGGAGGATGGTCCCCCCATATTCAGACAAAGTTTCTCGTGCTCCGTCCTACTCGATTTCATGACTAAGAGACTTTCGCGTACAGGGCTATCACCCACTATGGCCGCACTTTCCAGAGCGTTCCGCTAATCTCAAAGCCACTTAAGGGCTAGTCCCCGTTCGCTCGCCACTACTAAGGGAATCTCGGTTGATTTCTTTTCCTCAGGGTACTTAGATGTTTCAGTTCCCCTGGTTCGCCTCTTGCACCTATGTATTCAGTACAAGATAACCATCTTGTGATGGCTGGGTTCCCCCATTCAGACATCTCCGGATCAAAGTCTGTTTGCCGACTCCCCGAAGCTTTTCGCAGGCTACCACGTCTTTCATCGCCTCTGACTGCCAAGGCATCCACCGTATGCGCTTCTTCACTTGACCATATAACCCCAAGCAATCTGGTTATACTATGAAGACGACATTCGCCGAAAATTCGCAAAACTCTTAAGAGTCACTCACAAATTTTACCTTAGCCTGATCCGTTACCAGTGAAAGTAACGTTCAGTCTATCTTTCTATCACATACCCAAATTTTTAAAGAACGATTCTGAAAAAGATCAGAGCTAATTATTCGATTCGAATATTTAGCTCTGCACTTTTACAAACGCATGAATCAAGCAATTCGTGTGGGAACTTATGGAGCAGCTGATGTCGTCGATTAAGGAGGTGATCCAGCCGCAGGTTCCCCTACGGCTACCTTGTTACGACTTCACCCCAGTCATGAATCACACCGTGGTAACCGTCCTCCCGAAGGTTAGACTAGCTACTTCTGGTGCAACCCACTCCCATGGTGTGACGGGCGGTGTGTACAAGGCCCGGGAACGTATTCACCGCGACATTCTGATTCGCGATTACTAGCGATTCCGACTTCACGCAGTCGAGTTGCAGACTGCGATCCGGACTACGATCGGTTTTGTGGGATTAGCTCCACCTCGCGGCTTGGCAACCCTCTGTACCGACCATTGTAGCACGTGTGTAGCCCAGGCCGTAAGGGCCATGATGACTTGACGTCATCCCCACCTTCCTCCGGTTTGTCACCGGCAGTCTCCTTAGAGTGCCCACCATTACGTGCTGGTAACTAAGGACAAGGGTTGCGCTCGTTACGGGACTTAACCCAACATCTCACGACACGAGCTGACGACAGCCATGCAGCACCTGTCTCAATGTTCCCGAAGGCACCAATCCATCTCTGGAAAGTTCATTGGATGTCAAGGCCTGGTAAGGTTCTTCGCGTTGCTTCGAATTAAACCACATGCTCCACCGCTTGTGCGGGCCCCCGTCAATTCATTTGAGTTTTAACCTTGCGGCCGTACTCCCCAGGCGGTCAACTTAATGCGTTAGCTGCGCCACTAAGAGCTCAAGGCTCCCAACGGCTAGTTGACATCGTTTACGGCGTGGACTACCAGGGTATCTAATCCTGTTTGCTCCCCACGCTTTCGCACCTCAGTGTCAGTATCAGTCCAGGTGGTCGCCTTCGCCACTGGTGTTCCTTCCTATATCTACGCATTTCACCGCTACACAGGAAATTCCACCACCCTCTACCATACTCTAGCTTGCCAGTTTTGGATGCAGTTCCCAGGTTGAGCCCGGGGATTTCACATCCAACTTAACAAACCACCTACGCGCGCTTTACGCCCAGTAATTCCGATTAACGCTTGCACCCTCTGTATTACCGCGGCTGCTGGCACAGAGTTAGCCGGTGCTTATTCTGTCGGTAACGTCAAAATTGCAGAGTATTAATCTACAACCCTTCCTCCCAACTTAAAGTGCTTTACAATCCGAAGACCTTCTTCACACACGCGGCATGGCTGGATCAGGCTTTCGCCCATTGTCCAATATTCCCCACTGCTGCCTCCCGTAGGAGTCTGGACCGTGTCTCAGTTCCAGTGTGACTGATCATCCTCTCAGACCAGTTACGGATCGTCGCCTTGGTGAGCCATTACCTCACCAACTAGCTAATCCGACCTAGGCTCATCTGATAGCGCAAGGCCCGAAGGTCCCCTGCTTTCTCCCGTAGGACGTATGCGGTATTAGCGTTCCTTTCGAAACGTTGTCCCCCACTACCAGGCAGATTCCTAGGCATTACTCACCCGTCCGCCGCTGAATTCAGGAGCAAGCTCCCTTCATCCGCTCGACTTGCATGTGTTAGGCCTGCCGCCAGCGTTCAATCTGAGCCATGATCAAACTCTTCAGTTCAAACATCTTTGGGTTTTTAAGAAACCCTAAACTTGGCTCAGCAATCGTTGGTTACATCTTTGATTTCTCGCGGAGTAACTTGTGATGCTGATAATCTTGTTGACTATCAGTCTGACTCCACAAGCACCCACACGAATTGCTTGATTCAGTTGTTAAAGAGCGGTTGGTTAAGATCTTTCGTCTCAACCGAGGCGCGCATTCTACAGCAGCCTCATTTGCTG
This sequence comes from Pseudomonas sp. B21-051, assembly GCF_024748795.1. Taxonomy (NCBI): domain Bacteria; kingdom Pseudomonadati; phylum Pseudomonadota; class Gammaproteobacteria; order Pseudomonadales; family Pseudomonadaceae; genus Pseudomonas; species Pseudomonas sp. B21-051. The sequence continues at coordinate 807,284 of NZ_CP087166.1, read as the reverse complement.
TCAAGTGATTATTTTCAGAAGTTTTCGAAGATTTCTTCAACAACTTCAACCACTTGCGCTTCCGATCTCTCGTTAGCGGGAGGCGAATTCTACAGCGTTACACGCTGCTGTCAACACCTCTTTTTCTCCGCTTTCGACCGAGAAGATCGAACCGTCAAAAGAGCCAAACATCACCGCTCTTTCAACTCCTTCCAGGCTTCGATGAACTGAAGCAAGTCGCTGTCGAAAACCGCATAACTCATTGAATCTCAAGGAGTTTTCCGTTTCAACTGCGCCGGAAGTGGGGCGAATTATAGACTTCCAGAATCTGCCGTCAACACCTATTTTCATAATTCTGTCATATCGGTCAAAAAAACCCCGAAAACACGAAGGCCGACCTCTAGAGGTCGGCCTTCGTCATGCCCTTCTACTTACAAGCTAGGGAAAGCGAATTGCGAAGCTTCATGGCTCGCACGCTGCGGCCAGCGTTGGGTAATGGCTTTGCGACGGGTATAAAAGCGCACACCATCCGGGCCATAGGCATGCAGGTCGCCGAACAGCGAGCGCTTCCAGCCGCCGAAGCTGTGGTAAGCCACCGGAACCGGCAGCGGTACGTTGACGCCGACCATGCCGACTTCGATCTCGTCGCAGAACAGACGCGCCGCTTCACCGTCACGAGTGAAGATGCAGGTGCCGTTGCCGTATTCGTGATCGTTGATCAGCTTCATCGCCTCTTCCAGGCTATTGACGCGAACCACGCACAACACCGGCCCGAAGATCTCTTCCTTATAGATGCGCATTTCAGGGGTGACGTTGTCGAACAGACAGCCGCCGAGGAAGAAGCCCTCTTCGTTACCCGGAATGCTCAAGCCGCGACCGTCGACCACCAAGGTCGCGCCCGCTGCCACGCCGTCATCGACATAGCCGCTGACCTTGTCCCGCGCCTGACCGGTTACCAGTGGCCCCATGTCCAGACCACACGAAGTGCCGGCACCGATTTTCAGCGCCTTGATCTGCGGAACCAGTTTCGCCACCAGCGCATCCGCTACCTGATCGCCGACACACACCGCGACCGAAATGGCCATGCAGCGCTCACCGCAAGAACCGTAGGCTGCGCCCATCAGCGCGCTGACCGCGTTGTCCAGATCCGCGTCCGGCATCAGCACCGCATGGTTCTTCGCGCCGCCCAGTGCCTGAACGCGTTTACCGCGCTTGGTGCCTTCGGCGTAGATGTATTCGGCAATTGGCGTCGAGCCAACGAAGCTCAGTGCTTTGACTTCCGGCGCTTCGATCAGCGCGTCCACTGCAGTCTTGTCGCCATGCACCACGCTCAACACGCCTTTCGGCAGACCGGCTTCGATCAGCAGTTGAGCGATCAGCAGCGTCGAGCTTGGGTCACGCTCGGACGGTTTGAGAATGAAGCAGTTACCGCAGACGATCGCCAGTGGGTACATCCACAGTGGCACCATCGCCGGAAAGTTGAACGGCGTGATGCCGGCAACCACACCCAGTGGCTGGAAGTCCGACCAGGCGTCGATGTTCGGGCCGACGTTGCGGCTGTACTCGCCCTTGAGAATTTCCGGGGCGGCGCAGGCGAACTCGACGTTCTCGATACCGCGCTTCAGTTCACCGGCGGCGTCTTCGAGGGTCTTGCCGTGTTCTTCGCTGATCAATTGCGAGATGCGTGCTTCGTTCTGCTCCAGCAGTTGCTTGAAACGGAACATCACTTGAGCACGTTTGGCCGGAGGGGTGTTGCGCCATGCCGGGAACGCAGCCTTGGCAGCGTCGATCGCGTGTTGAATGGTTTCGCGGGTGGCCAGCGGCAGCTTGTGGATCGCCTGACCGGTGGACGGGTTGAACACATCAACCGCGCGACCGTTCTCGGTCACCAGTTCGCCATTGATCAAATGCGGGATAACACTCATCGAAAACTCCTGAATTCTTGTGTACAGACGCCCGCACGGGGCGCCTGTTATTCGCAGGTATATATAGAGGGAAAAATCAGTCGAGCTTGTTCAGCACTTCGCCAACCGCGTCGAACAGACGATCGAGGTCTTGCGGCTTGCTGTTGAAGGTTGGGCCGAACTGCAGGGTGTCGCCGCCGAAGCGCACGTAGAACCCGGCTTTCCACAGGGCCATGCCGGCTTCGAACGGACGCACGATGGCGTCGCCGTCACGGGCCGCGATCTGGATCGCACCGGCCAGGCCGTAGTTACGAATATCGATGACGTTCTTCGAACCTTTCAGGCCATGCAGGGCATTTTCGAAATGCGGCGCGACTTCGGCCACGCTCTGCACCAGGTTTTCCTTTTGCAGCAGATCGAGTGCCGCCAGGCCAGCGGCGCACGCCACCGGGTGGGCCGAGTAGGTGTAGCCGTGGGGGAATTCCACCGCGTATTCCGGAGTCGGCTGATTCATGAAGGTCTGGTAGATCTCGGAGCTGGCAATCACCGCACCCATCGGGATCGCGCCGTTGGTGACTTGCTTGGCGATGCACATCAGGTCCGGGGTCACGCCAAAGCTCTCGGCGCCGAACATCGACCCGGTGCGACCGAAACCGGTAATCACTTCGTCGAACACCAGCAGGATGTTGTGCTGATCGCAGATCTCGCGCAGACGCTTCAGGTAACCCTGAGGCGGAACCAGTACGCCAGCGGAACCGGCCATCGGTTCAACGAAGACTGCCGCGATGTTCGAAGCGTCGTGCAGTTCGATCAACTTCAGCAGCTCATCGGCCAGGGCGATACCGCCCTGCTCCGGCATGCCACGGGAGAATGCGTTGCTGGCCAGCAGCGTGTGCGGCAGGTGATCGACATCCATCATCGCCTGACCGAACAGCTTACGGTTGCCATTGACGCCGCCGAGGCTGGTGCCGGCGATGTTCACACCGTGGTAGCCACGGGCACGGCCGATCATTTTGGTCTTGGTTGACTGACCTTTCAGACGCCAGTAGGCACGAACCATCTTCACCGCAGTGTCGGCGCACTCGGAGCCCGAGTCGGTGAAGAACACGTGATTCAGGTTGCCCGGGGTCAGGTCAGTGATTTTCTCGGCGAGCTGGAACGACAACGGGTGGCCGTACTGGAAGCCTGGCGAATAATCGAGGGTGCCCAGTTGTTTGGATACCGCGTCCTGAATTTCTTTACGGGTGTGCCCGGCGCCGCAGGTCCACAGACCGGACAGCGAATCGTAGATCTTGCGGCCCTTGTCATCGAACAGCCAGCTGCCTTCGGCACCGACGATCAGACGCGGATCGCGCTGGAAGTTGCGGTTGGCGGTGTACGGCATCCAGTGCGCGTCCAGCTTCAGTTGGCTGGCCAGTGGCGACGGCGCGTTTTCAGGCATGTTCATCGGGCAAAACCTCGCAGGGCATAAGCATCAGGGAGATAAAAAGCGTTGTTGCAGCTAAATTGCCACGCGGATAAAGTCGGTGAAATCCAACTTTTCTAACCTTCAGTTAGAAGTCTGCTAAACAATGAGAACAACAACATGAGCAGCCGTCGCCCCGATCCGCTGGCCCAGGTCAGTGACTTTGATATTCGCCTGCTGCGGATCTTCCGCAGCGTGGTGGAGTGCGGCGGCTTTTCTGCGGCGGAAACCGTGCTCGGCGTCGGGCGCTCGGCAATCAGCCAGCAGATGAGCGATCTCGAACAGCGCCTCGGCCTGCGATTGTGCCAACGCGGTCGCGCCGGGTTCTCGTTGACCGAAGAGGGCCGTGAGGTTTACCAATCGGCGCTGCAACTATTAAGTGCGCTGGAAAGTTTCCGCACCGAGGTCAATGGCCTGCACCAACACCTGCGTGGCGAGTTGATCATCGGCCTGACCGACAACCTCGTCACCCTGCCCCACATGCGCATTACCCATGCTCTTGCCCAGTTGAAGGAACGCGGGCCGGACGTGCAGATCCAGATCCGCATGATCGCGCCCAATGAAGTCGAACAAGGCGTGCTCGACGGTCGCCTGCATGTCGGCGTGGTGCCGCAGGCCAGCGCACTGTCGGGGCTGGAATATCAACCGTTGTACAGCGAGCGCTCGCTGCTTTATTGCGCGGTGGGTCATCCGCTGTTTTATGTCGATGACAAGCAACTGGATGACGAGCGCCTGAACAGCCAGGACGCGATTGCCCCGACCTTTCGTTTGCCGGCAGAGATTCAGGCGCACTACCAGGCGCTCAATTGCACCGCCAGCGCTTCCGACCGTGAGGGCATGGCGTTCTTGATTTTGACCGGGCGTTATATCGGTTATCTGCCGGATCATTACGCCAGTTTGTGGGTGCAGCAAGGGCGCTTGCGTGCGCTGAAATCGACGACGCGTTTTTATGATTTGAGTCTCGCATCGGTCACGCGCAAGGGGCGGCGCCCTCATTTGGTGCTGGAGAGCTTTCTGGAGAGCCTGGCGGCGACGCGTTGAAAATATAAATCCAGGATCAATCGCTACGGCCTCGAACAGCTAGATCAAAGGATCGCAGCCTTCGGCAGCTCCTACATTGGAAGGTTTACAAGCAGAAAGCTGAGCAAGTGGACAGGTTTTTGCAGTGAAGGGTGAACTCGATCCCTGAACAAGAAGCCAAACCCATGCAGCCAGAATCTGAACCCTCCAGCGAACTGATCTACGGCCTCGACGACCGCCCCAAACCACCGGCCGCGATCCTCGCCGCTCTGCAACACGTGCTCGCCAGTTTCGTTGGCATCATCACCCCGCCGCTGGTGATCGGCTCGACCCTCGGCCTGACCGCACACTTGCCGTACCTGATCAGCATGGCGCTGATGGTTTCCGGGATCGGCACCTTTATTCAGGCGCGACGGCCGTTCGGCATCGGCGCCGGGATGATCTGTTTGCAGGGCACCAGTTTCGCCTTTCTCGGCGCGGTGCTGTCGGCCGGGTTTCTGGTCAAGCAGCGTGGCGGCAGCCCGGAAGACATTCTGGCGATGATCTTCGGCGTATGTTTTTTCGGTGCCGTGGTGCAGATAGTCCTCAGCCGTTTCATCGGTCAGTTGCGCCGGGTCGTCACGCCGCTGGTGACCGGGATCGTCATTACTTTGATCGGCGTCAGTCTGATCAAGGTCGGCATCACCGATCTGGGCGGTGGATTCAATGCCCCGGACTTCGGCGCGCCGGGCAATCTCGCGCTAGGTGTGTTCGTGTTGCTGACGATCATCCTGCTCAATCGCTCGAACACGCCGTGGGTGCGCCTGTCGGCAATCATTATCGGACTGCTGCTCGGCAGTCTGGCCGCGTGGTTTAGCGGGAAACTGGTTCCGCAGGCATTGCCTGACTTGCCGCTGGTCAGTCTTCCTGCACCCTTCAAGTTCGGATTCAGCTTCGACTGGACGGCTTTCCTGCCGGTCGCGCTGATTTATCTGATCAGCACCATCGAAACCGTCGGCGACCTCACGGCCAATTGCATGCTCGCCCGCCAGCCAATCAGCGGCCTTTCCTATATAAGTCGTTTGCGCGGTGGCGTACTCGGTGACGGCGTCAGCTGCATGATCGCCGCCACCTTCAGCGCCTTCCCCAACACCACGTTTGCGCAGAATAACGGCGTGATCCAGTTGACCGGCGTGGCCAGCCGCTATGTCGGGCTGTACATCGGCGCGATCCTGTTTTGTCTCGGTCTGTTTCCAATGATCGGTGCGGTACTGCAACAGATCCCCAAACCGGTTCTTGGCGGCGCTACGCTGGTGATGTTCGGCAGCGTGGCGGCGGCCGGGGTGCGGATCCTCGCGCAGTCGCCGCTGGACCGACGCAGCATGCTGATCATCGCCACCTCGCTCGGCGTCGGTCTGGGCATCGCCGCGCAACCGAACCTGCTGCACCTGCTGCCGAAACTGGTGCAAAACCTGTTCGATTCGGCGATCACCAGCGGCGGCCTGACCGCGATCATCCTGTGCCTGTTGCTGCAAGAGGCGAAAACCACCAGCCTCGAATCCGCCCCAGCGCTGAACAAGATCGAACAGGCGTAACGGTTTTATTGCATCAGGACTTGTCGGATGCCTGTGGGTGCGTTATCAACGCAGCTGGTTGCACCCACAGACAAACCGGACGTGCCTATGACCTTTGAAGTCCCAGCCCATGGCGGCAAACCCGCCAGCCGCATTCGTCAGAAGAACGAAGAGACCATCCTCAAAGCCGCCGAAGACGAGTTCGCCCGTCACGGTTTCAAAGGCACCAGCATGAACACCATTGCGCAGAATGCCGGGTTGCCCAAAGCGAACCTGCATTACTACTTCACCAACAAGTTGGGGTTGTACGTCGCGGTGCTGAGCAACATCATCGAACTGTGGGACAGCACCTTCAACACCCTGACGGCCGAGGACGATCCGGCCGAAGCACTGACCCGCTACATTCGCGCCAAGATGGAATTCTCCCGCCGCCAACCGCAAGCCTCGCGGATCTTTGCGATGGAAGTGATCAGTGGCGGCGAATGCCTGACCGAGTATTTCAACCAGGATTACCGCGCCTGGTTCCAGGGCCGCGCGGCAGTGTTCCAGGCCTGGATCGATGCCGGCAAGATGGATCCGGTGGATCCGGTGCACCTGATCTTCCTGCTGTGGGGCAGCACCCAGCATTACGCCGACTTCGCCACGCAGATCGGCCGCGTCAGCGGTCGCAACAAGCTGACCAAGCAGGACATGGAAGACGCCGGCAACAACCTGATCCGCATCATTCTCAAAGGCTGCGGCCTCACCCCGACTATTTAAGACGTTTATGCCTTTCACCCTCAGCGGTTTTTGCGAGTACCGCGAAGAGATTCGCAAAAGCCGCTTCATCACCGTCGCCGCGCCGATCGCCAGCCCCGCCGACGCGCAGGCGTTCTTCGAACAACACAGCGACTTGAATGCCTCGCACAACTGCTGGGCGTGGAAACTCGGTGCGCAATACCGCAGCAACGATGATGGCGAACCCGGCGGCACCGCCGGACGACCGATTTTGGCGGCCATCGAAGCGCAGGATTGCGATCAGGTCGCGGTGCTGGTGATCCGCTGGTATGGCGGCATTCAATTGGGTACCGGCGGTTTGGCCCGAGCCTATGGCGGCGGCGCGAACAAGTGCCTGCAAGCGGCGGCGAAAGTCGAGTTGATCAGCCGTGTGCCGCTCAGTTGTGCCTGCGGCTTTGCCGAGTTGGCGTTGGTGAAGCTGCGGGTAGCGGACCTGGGTGGGTTGGTCGTCGAAGAAAACTTCACCGCCAATGGTGTTGAATTGCGGTTGGCGCTGGGTGAGGCGCAGATCGATTTGCTGCAAACGCAGTTAGCGGATTTGAGTCGTGGGCGGATTGTGCTGCAGCGTCAGTAGAGCAAAAGATCGCAGCCTTTGGCAGCTCCTACACAGGACTTTGCGTTTCCCTGTAGGAGCTGCCGAAGGCTGCGATCTTTTAGGGCATCGACGAATTCCGTTATTCCAACAACTTGCCCACATCTGCTGTGCACCCGACTGTGGATAACCTGAGTACATTCCGCTGTAACCCTTCTGTCACGTGGCTTTGCGCGATTTGTTCACTTTTCGTCCACTCCACCTGAAAAAAGATTAATCCCACGTAAAAACAAATAGTTAGCGCTGTTTATCACCATTGGGAGATAGCACTGCAGCGCTTATGCCAAGGATTTCCAATTGCGCACAAATACTGTGGAGCAACCTGTGGATAACCCGTTCATGGCTGGCGCAGTCGCAGGTTCTGTATAGCTTCGACCCGGTTGCTCGTTTTTTAACCAGTTCGTCACAGTGCAAAAATGGAGCCGGATCAACAGCTTTGCGCTGAATTGGTGCCCGCTCCCCCTGCGATTTTCATCGCGAAGCTCTGTCGCCGGCGCGCGGCAACAGTGACGGCGGGCGTTCCTGACTCAATGGCCAGGAAATTGCTTTATCCACAGGCACAACTCCAAGCCAGTCGAGCCTGTCATGCCAAGCCCAGATTCAACGCCGCGCCTGCAACTGCGCCAGATCAGCAAACGCTACCCCGGTTGTCTGGCCAATGACGCCATCGACCTGAGCATCGCGCCGGGAGAAATCCACGCACTGCTGGGTGAGAACGGCGCGGGCAAAAGTACCTTGATGAAGATCATCTACGGCGTGACCCAGGCCGATTCCGGCGAAATGCTCTGGCAGGGGCAACGGGTGAATATCCGCAACCCGGCGCAGGCCCGGCAGTTGGGGATCGGCATGGTGTTCCAGCATTTCTCGCTGTTCGAAACCCTCAGCGTGGCGCAGAACATTGCCCTGGCGATGGGCGCTAGGGCCGGCACGCCGAAACAGCTTGAGCCGAAAATTCGTGAAGTGTCGCGCCGCTATGGCATGGCGCTGGAGCCGGAGCGACTTGTCCACAGCCTGTCGATCGGCGAACAGCAACGGGTGGAGATCATTCGCTGCCTGATGCAGGACATCCGCCTGCTGATCCTCGACGAACCGACGTCGGTGCTGACGCCGCAAGAGGCCGACGAATTGTTCATCACACTGCGCCGTCTCGCCGCCGAGGGCTGCAGCATTCTGTTTATCAGCCACAAGCTCGCGGAAGTGCGCGCGCTGTGCCATAGCGCCACGGTCTTGCGCGGCGGGCGGGTCGCCGGGCATTGCCGGCCGGCCGAATGCTCGGATCAGCAATTGGCGCAGATGATGGTTGGCGAAGCTGCGGCACTGATCGGCGAATACCCTAAGGTCAGTGGCGGCGCGGACTTTCTACAGCTCAACGGCTTGAGCTGGCACAACCCGGATCCCTTCGGCTGCTCGTTGAGCGACATCAACCTGCAAGTGCGCAGCGGCGAAATCGTCGGAATCGCCGGGGTCGCGGGCAATGGCCAGGATGAGTTGCTCGCCCTGCTCAGCGGTGAACAAACCCTGCCCCGCGAGGGCGCGACAACGATTCGTTTCGCCGGGCAAGCGGTCGCCGATTTGCGCCCGGATGCGCGGCGCCAACTGGGTCTGGCGTTTGTCCCGGCAGAACGCCTGGGCCACGGTGCGGTGCCGGAACTGAGCCTTGCCGACAACGCCTTGCTCACGGCCTTTCAACAGGGGCTGGTGAGCAATGGTTTGATCGAGCGCAGCAAAGTCGAAGCCCTTGCCCAACAGATCATTCAGCGCTTCGGGGTGAAAACCCCGGGCACTCACGCGGCCGCGCGCAGCCTGTCCGGCGGCAATTTGCAGAAATTCATTCTCGGCCGGGAAATCCTCCAGCAACCGAAACTGCTCGTCGCGGCGCACCCGACCTGGGGCGTCGACGTTGGCGCAGCGGCGACCATTCACCGCGCGCTGATTGCCCTGCGCGATGCCGGTGCCGCGATCCTGGTGATCTCCGAAGACCTCGACGAACTGTTCCAGATCAGCGACCGCCTCGGCGCCCTGTGCGCGGGGCGTCTGTCGCCGCTGCAGAACACCACCGACACCCTGCTGAGCGATGTCGGTGGCTGGATGGCCGGGCACATCAACCACCCGCATTCATCGGCCACGGCCTGACGGAGTTTCCCAACATGCTGCTTTCCCTCGAACCCCGTGGCCAGCAATCGCGCCTGATGCTGTGGTGCTCGCCGTTGCTGGCGGCGCTGCTGACCCTCGGTTGCGGCTCGCTGCTGTTCATCGCCCTGGGGCATGATCCGCTGCAAACCTTGCACACGCTGTTGATCGCACCGGTCAGCGATCTGTATGGCGTCTCCGAACTGCTGGTCAAGGCGCTGCCGATTCTGCTTTGCGCATTGGGCTTGGCGGTGGCGTACCAGGCGCGAATCTGGAACATCGGCGCCGAAGGTCAGTTGCTGCTCGGTGCACTCGCCGGCAGTGCCTTGGCGGTGAACATCATCGACCTGCAAAGCCGTTGGGCACTGGTGCTGATCCTGCTCACCGGCACCGTCGCCGGCGCCGCTTGGGCCGGGCTGACGGCATGGCTGCGCACGCGCTTCAACGCCAACGAAATCCTCACCAGCATCATGCTCAACTACATCGCGCTGAACCTGTTGCTGTTCTGCGTCCACGGGCCGCTGAAAGATCCGGCCGGCTACAACTTTCCCGAGTCGGCGATGTTCGGCGACGCCAGCCGCCTGCCGCTGCTGATGGAGGACGGCCGAGTGCATGCCGGGGTGTATTTCGCCCTGCTCGCACTGGTTGCGGTGTGGGTGTTGTTGCAGAAAAGCTTCGTCGGTTTCCAGATCAAAGTGCTCGGTCTGGATAAACGTGCGGCGGGGTTCGTCGGCTTTCGCGAAAAACGTCTGATCTGGCTCGCGCTGTTGATCAGCGGTGGTTTGGCCGGGCTCGCCGGGGTTTGCGAAGTGACCGGGCCGATCGGGCAATTGGTGCCGCAAGTCTCGCCGGGCTATGGCTATGCAGCAATCACCGTGGCGTTTCTCGGGCGGTTGAACCCGATCGGGATTCTGTTCTCAAGCCTGCTGATGGCGCTGCTGTACATCGGCGGTGAAAGCGCGCAAATGACCTTGAATCTGCCGCAAGCGATCACCCAACTGTTTCAGGGAATGATGCTGTTTTTCCTGCTGGCCTGCGACGTGCTGATTCTCTATCGGCCACGCCTGAAACTGCGCTGGGCACGGCGCACCTCGACCACCGCCGTAACCGCCGGAGCGCTGTGATGGATATCGATCTGTTGAGCAATATTTTCTACGCCATGGTGCGTTGCGGCACGCCGCTGTTGTTGGTGGCGCTGGGTGAGTTGATCTGCGAGAAGAGCGGCGTGCTCAACCTCGGGCAGGAAGGAATGATGCTGTTTGGCGCGGTGATCGGTTTTATCGTCGCGCTGAACAGTGGCAACCTGTGGCTCGGCGTGTTGCTGGCGATGCTCGCGGGGATGCTCTTGTCTTCGCTGTTTGCCTTGGTTGCGCTGGTGTTCAATGCCAATCAGGTAGCGACCGGGCTGGCGCTGACGATCTTCGGTGTGGGCCTGTCGACCTTTGTCGGCGCGGCGTGGGTCGGCAAGCCGTTGGCCGGATTCGAGCCGTTGGCGATTCCGTACTTGAGTGAGATTCCGCTGATCGGGCGCATGCTGTTTGCTCAGGACTTACTGGTGTACCTGTCGTTCGCCCTGTTTGCACTGGTGGCGTGGGTGATCATCAAGAGTCGTGTCGGGTTGATCATTCAGGCCGTTGGCGAGAACCCGGACGCGGCCAGTGCGATGGGCCTGCCGGTGCTGACCGTGCGCACGCTGGCGGTGCTGTTTGGCGGGGCGATGGCCGGTTTGGCCGGGGCGTATCTGTCGCTGGCGTACACGCCGATGTGGGCGGAAAACATGACCGCCGGACGCGGCTGGATCGCGCTGGCGCTGGTGGTGTTTGCCAGTTGGCGGGTATGGCGTTTGTTGCTCGGGGCGTATCTGTTTGGCCTCGCCAGCATCCTGCACCTGGTGGCGCAAGGCTTGGGACTGGCGATTCCGTCGAGTCTGCTGGCGATGCTGCCATACGTGGCGACGATTGTGGTGTTGGTGCTGTTGTCGCGCGATGCCGTTCGGACTCGGTTGTATGCGCCGGTGTCGTTGGGGCAGCCGTGGCAGGCCGGGCATTAGGGTGGTGATGCCACTGGCCTCATCGCTGGCAAGCCAGCTCCCACAGTGTCCGTGTTGTGTACATGATTTGCGAACACCGCTGAGCGGCCTGCGAACTCGAGCAGCAACCACGCTAAAGTCTGGAGTATGCTTCGGGATCAACAGCTCTTTTGAGACCCGGCTCGATGTGTTGCGACGAGTGTTGCAACTACGGCTCGGTCAGGCGTGTCCATTGAATCCGTGAACCGTAATCTTCAAGGAACCGAGTCATGTCCCAGGCAAAAAACGCACTGATCATCGGCGCCTCCCGTGGCTTGGGCCTCGGGTTGGTGAAAACCCTGTTGGCCGATGGCTGGCAAGTGACCGCCACGGTGCGCAATCCGCAAAAGGCCGAGGCGCTGCAAGCGCTGGGCAAGGTGCGGATCGAGAAACTCGACATGGACGACCAGCAGGCGGTGATCGCCCTGAGCCAGCAGCTCAAGGGCGAGACCTTCGACCTGTTGTTCGTCAACGCCGGGGTCAAAGGTCCGGAAGTGCAAACCCCGGGCGGCGCGACACTGGCCGAAGTCGGGCAACTTTTTTTCACCAACGCCGTGGCGCCGATCAACCTGGCGCAGCGCTTCGTCGGGCAGATCCGCGACGGCAGCGGCGTGCTGGCGTTCATGAGTTCCGGCCTGGGCAGCGTCACCGTACCCGACGCCCCGGAGCTGGCGCTGTACAAGGCGAGCAAGGCCGCGCTGAACTCGATGACCAACAGTTTCGTCACGCAACTGGGCGAGCAGAAACTCACCGTACTGTCGCTGCACCCGGGCTGGGTGAAGACGGATATGGGCGGTGAAGGCGCCGACCTGGATGTAGAGACCAGCACTCGCGGGCTGATTGATCAGGTGAATGCGTACACCGGCAAGGGCGGGCATCACTTCATCAACTACAAGGGTGAAACGATCCCCTGGTAAGCCAACAAGACCTTTGAATTCGCACATACCTGTAGGAGCTGCCGAAGGCTGCGATCTTTTGATCTTAAAAACAAGATCAAAAGATCGCAGCCTTCGGCAGCTCCTACAGGGGTGATGTGTTGGCTTGTCGGGTCGGGCTTGCCCGATCCGGCGATTTGTTTGAAACTGCGCGCCTCGTCCATCGCGGCGACCCTGGATCAGCAGACAGGGCAACACTGAGCTGGCAACCCTGAACCCCACTTTCAGAGGAGCCGGCCACAATGCCTGCGACCCGTACCTGGTTAAAAAATCCCCTCGCCATTTTCACGGCCAACGCGCTCGATGCCCGTGGCGGTCTGGTGCTGCAAGACGGCGTGATCGTCGAAGTGCTGGCAGCCGGTCAGCAACCGTCGGCGCCGTGCAATGAGGTGTTCGATGCCCGCGAGCATGTGATCCTGCCGGGCCTGATCAACACCCATCACCACTTCTATCAAACCCTGACTCGCGCCTGGGCGCCGGTGGTCAATCAGCCGTTGTTCCCGTGGCTGAAAACCCTGTACCCGGTGTGGGCACGGCTGACCCCGGAAAAACTCGCCCTTGCGACAAAAGTGGCCTTGGCTGAATTGCTGCTGTCGGGTTGCACCACTGCCGCTGACCACCATTACCTGTTCCCGGACGGGCTGGAAAACGCCATCGACGTACAAGTCGACACCGTGCGTGAACTGGGCATGCGCGCCATGCTCACCCGCGGTTCGATGAGCCTCGGCGAGAAGGACGGCGGCCTGCCGCCGCAGCAGACCGTGCAGGAAGGTCAGGTGATTCTCGACGACAGCCAGCGCCTGATTCACGAGTACCACGAGCGCGGCGACGGTGCGCAAATCCAGATCGCCCTGGCCCCGTGCTCGCCGTTCTCGGTGACCCCGGAAATCATGTCGGCCAGCGCCGAACTGGCGAACCAGCTCGACGTACGCCTGCACACCCATCTGGCCGAAACCCTCGACGAAGAGGATTTCTGCCTGCAGCGTTTCGGCCTGCGCACCGTGGATTATCTGGACAGCGTCGGCTGGCTCGGCCCGCGCACCTGGCTGGCCCACGGCATTCACTTCAACCCGGACGAAATCGCCCGCCTCGGCCAGGCCGGCACCGGTATCTGCCATTGCCCGAGTTCGAACATGCGCCTGGCCTCCGGCATCTGCCCGAGCATCGACCTGACCGATGCCGGCGCGCTGTTCGGTCTGGGCGTGGACGGTTCCGCCTCCAACGACGCGTCGAACATGATCCTCGAAGCGCGGCAGGCGTTGTACATCCAGCGTCTGCGTTACGGCGCCGAGAAGATCACCCCGGAGCGCGTGCTGGGCTGGGCGACCAAAGGCTCGGCGAGCCTGTTGGGGCGTACCGACATCGGTGAGCTGGCGGTGGGCAAGCAGGCAGATCTGGCGTTGTTCAAGCTCGATGAGCTGCGTTTCTCCGGCAGCCATGATCCGATCTCGGCGCTGCTGTTGTGCGGTGCCGATCGTGCGGATCGGGTGATGATTGGTGGCAAATGGCGGGTGATTGATGGTCAAGTCGAAGGCCTTGACCTCAAAGGCCTGATCGCTGATCACAGCCAGGCGGCTCGCCAGTTGATCGCCGGCACCTGATCCAATAAAGACCCCTGCGGCAGCTCCTACAGGGGATTTATGGTGTTTCTAGAGGCCGAGCAGGGAGAGCATGATGAACGTCGCAAACAGCACAAAGTGAGTCATGCCTTCGATGGCATTGGTCTCGCCATCATTCAGGTTGATCGCACTGACGATCAGCGTGATGAAGATCATCACCGTCTGCACCGGGGTCATCGCCATCTGAAACGGCTGACCGGTGTAGAGCGCCATCGCTTCCATCACCGGCACCGTCAGGATCACCGTCGACAGTGACGCGCCCATTGCAATGTTCACCACCGATTGCATGCGGTTGGCCAACGCGGCACGCAACGCCGTCAGAATCTCCGGCGCCGCGGAAATCGCTGCCACCAGAATCGCCGTGATCACCGGCGGTGCGCCCGTGCCTTCCAGGCCCAGATCGAGGGTCTTGGACATCACTTCGGCCAGTGCGCCGATCACCACCACGCCGAACACCAGAATGCCGATCGACCACGCCAGGCTTAGCGGTTTCGGTTCATCCTCCACCGGTTCTTTCTTGCGGCGTTTATCCGGGTAGCTGTAGCTGAAAAAGTAACTGTGCGGCCCGACCTGCATGCGCAGGAACAACGCATAAAGCACCACCATCGCACCGATGGTGAACGCTGAATAAATCTTCCAGTTGGCCGCCGGAATAAACTCCGGCACCACCATCGATACGCCCATGGCGGTGAGGATCATCACGCTGTAGCTGCGTGCCGAATCATCGTTGTACGACTGCTCGCCATGCTTGAGACCGCCCATCAGCGCGGCGAGGCCGAGGATGCCGTTGATGTCGAGCATCACCGCCGAATAGATCGTGTCCCGCACCAGCGTGGCGGACGCCTCGTTGCTCATCATGATCGCCAGGATCACCACTTCCACCAGCACCGCAGCGAGGGTCAGGATCATCGTGCCGTAGGGGTCGCCGACTTTTTCTGCGAGCAGTTCGGCATGATGGGCAACGCGCATCGAGGCGGCGACGATGAAGGCGATCAGTACCAGCCCGCAGATCAGCGCGACAATCTGGCCGCTGTGGAGCATCCAGTGTTCCAGCGGATAAGCGATGCACGCGGCAATCACCGCCAGCAGCAGAAAGCTTTCTTGCTTGAGGATCGTGAGCATGGCGGGCCTTTTTGCCGAGAGATTCGAATGAGCTACTGACTGCGGCGTGGCGCTAACGTTTCGTTACACCTTAGCGCACCAGTGGATGGCAGCTGGTTCAGACATGCACTTTTATCGGCCTTGCCGGCCTCTTCGCGAGCAGGCTCGCTCCCACATTTGATCGCGTTGCCCTGTGGGAGCGAGCCTGCTCGCGAAGGCCGCACCTCGGTTTTGGATTGTTTGTTGTCCTGTTGGTCAGCAATTTGCATTGCCCCTGACCACACACAACAAAATGGAGCTCCAATTCATGCAAATACGTCCGCTGCACAAACTGCTGTGCGCCGCCATCGGTCTGGGGATCAGCCTGAGCGCCAGCGCTGCCGATCCGCTGAAGGTCGGTTTCGTCTACATCGGCCCGATCGGCGACCACGGCTGGACGTATCAGCATGAACAGGGGCGCAAGGCGCTGGCAGAGAAATTCGGCCCGCAGATCAGCACCAATTACGTCGAGAACGTCGCCGAGGGCGCCGATGCCGAGCGGGTGATCCGCAACATGGCCAAGGACAACTACGACCTGATTTTCACCACCTCCTTCGGCTACATGAACCCGACGCTGAAAGTCGCCAAACAGTTTCCCAAGGTCACCTTCGAACACGCCACCGGCTACAAGCAGGACAAGAACCTCGGCACCTATCTGGCGCGCACCTACGAGGGTCGTTATGTCGGCGGCTTCCTCGCGGCGAAGATGACCAAGAGCAAGAAGATCGGCTACGTCGCTTCGTTCCCGATTCCGGAAGTGATCCGCGACATCAACGCCATCCAGCTGGCGCTGAACAAGTACAACCCTGGCACCGAGATCAAGGTGGTGTGGGTCAACTCGTGGTTCGACCCGGGCAAGGAAGCCGACGCCGCCAACGCGCTGATCGATCAGGGCGTGGACGTGGTGTTCCAGCACACCGACAGCCCGGCGCCGATCCAGGCCGCCGAACGGCGTGGCGTGTACGCCGTGGGTTACGCCTCGGACATGGCGCATTTCGGCCCGAAAGCGGTGCTGACTTCGATCGTCAACGACTGGGCACCGCATTACATTCAGGCCACGCAAAGCGTGATCGACCACAGCTGGAAATCCCAGGACTACTGGGGCGGGCTGAAGGAAGGCACGGTTGAACTGCCGATCAGCGATCTGGTACCGGCACCAGTGAAAGCCGAGGCCGAGCAGATCATTGCCGACATCAAGAGCGGTAAGTTGCAACCGTTCACCGGGCCGATCAAGGATCAGGCCGGCGTGGAGAAAATCCCTGCGGGGGTGAGCGCAACCAATGCCGAATTGGCGTCGATGAACTATTACGTGGAAGGGATGAAGGCCGAGATGCCGAAGTAATCCTCCGATTCACCACACAAAACCCTGTGGGAGCGAGCCTGCTCGCGAAAGCGATGTGTCATTAAACAAAAATGTTGTCTGATACTCCCTCTTCGCGAGCAGGCTCGCTCCCACATTGGAAACTCAGCGTATTCAAGGATTGTGTATGGATCAGCTCCCGATCATCGATATCAGCCCGCTCTATTCCACCGAGCAAAACGCCTGGCCCGCCGTCGCCGCACAGATCGACAAAGCCTGCCGCGAATGGGGCTTTTTCTACATCAAGGGCCACCCGATTTCCACACAGCGCATCGACTCGCTGCTCGATCAAGCCCAGCGTTTTTTTGCACAACCGACCGAAGAAAAGCTCCGGATCGACATCACCCAGACCCGCCACCATCGCGGCTATGGCGCCATCGCCACCGAACAGCTCGATCCCGACAAACCCAGCGACCTCAAAGAAACCTTCGACATGGGCCTGCACCTGCCGGCGAACCATCCCGACGTGCTAGCAGAGAAACCCTTGCGCGGGCCCAATCGTCATCCGCCAATCGCCGGTTGGGAAATGCTGATGGAGCAGCACTACCTCGACATGCAGGCGCTCGCGCAAACTCTACTGCGGGCGATGACCATCGCGCTGGGCATCGAGCGCGACTTCTTCGACACCCGCTTCAATCAGCCGGTCAGTGTGCTGCGGATGATCCACTACCCGCCGCGCCACACCGCCAGCAGCGCCGAGCAGCAAGGCGCCGGGGCGCACACCGATTACGGCTGCATCACCCTGCTCTACCAGGACAGCGCCGGCGGCTTGCAGGTGAAGAACGTCAAAGGTGAATGGATCGACGCGCCGCCGATTGACGGCACCTTCGTGGTCAACCTTGGCGACATGATGGCGCGCTGGAGCAACGACCGCTATCGCTCGACCCCGCACCGGGTGATCAGCCCGCTGGGGGTGGATCGCTACTCGATGCCGTTCTTCGCCGAGCCGCACCCGGACACCCGTATCGAATGCCTGCCCGGTTGCCAGGACGCACAGCACCCGGCGAAATATCCGACCACCACCTGCGCCGAATTCCTGCTGTCACGCTTCGCCGATACCTACGCCTATCGTCGCGAGCCGCAAGCAGTGTGATGGATCGCTTGGTCAGGTTTTGCCAATTGTTTCGGCGCGCATCTGTAGAATGGCCGCCATCTGCACCTGATGAGAAAAGAATATGTACGATTGGCTCAACGCCCTGCCCAAGGCCGAACTGCACCTGCATCTGGAAGGCTCGCTGGAGCCAGAGTTGCTGTTCGCCCTGGCCGAACGCAACAAGATCGCCCTGCCGTGGAGCGATGTCGAAACCCTGCGCAAGGCCTACGCCTTCAACAACCTGCAGGAATTCCTCGACCTGTATTACCAGGGCGCCGACGTGCTGCGCACCTCGCAGGACTTCTACGACCTGACCTGGGCCTACCTGCTGCGCTGCAAAGCGCAGAACGTGATTCACACCGAACCGTTCTTCGACCCGCAGACCCACACCGACCGGGGCATCCCGTTCGAAGTGGTGCTCAACGGCATCGCCGCGGCACTCAAGGATGGCGAACAGCAACTGGGCATCACCAGCGGTTTGATCCTGAGCTTCCTGCGCCACCTGAGCGAAGACGAAGCACAGAAAACCCTCGATCAGGCGCTGCCGTTCCGTGATGCGTTTGTCGCCGTCGGCCTCGACAGCTCCGAGATGGGTCACCCGCCAAGCAAGTTCCAGCGTGTGTTCGACCGCGCCCGCCACGAAGGCTTCCTGACCGTCGCCCACGCCGGTGAAGAAGGCCCGCCCGAGTACATCTGGGAAGCCATCGACCTGCTGAAAATCCAGCGCATCGACCATGGCGTACGCGCCATCGAAGACGAGCGCCTGATGCAGCGGATCATCGACGAGCAGATCCCGCTGACCGTGTGCCCGCTGTCGAACACCAAGCTCTGCGTGTTCGATCACATGTCGCAGCACAACATCCTCGACATGCTCGAGCGTGGGGTGAAGGTCACCGTCAACTCCGATGACCCGGCGTACTTCGGCGGTTATGTCACCGAGAACTTCCATGCGCTGCATGAACACCTGGGCATGACCCAGGATCAGGCCAAGCGCCTGGCGCAGAACAGCCTGGATGCGCGTCTGGTAAAACCGTAAGCAACACCGCATAACCCAATGTGGGAGCGAGCCTGCTCGCGAAGGCTTCATGTCAGTCACAGTTTGAGTTGTCTGACATACGGTTTTCGCGAGCAGGCTCGCTCCCACATTTACACCGGTGTCGACTCTGTCAGCTCTTCCAATGTCTTGCCTCGCGTCTCCATCCCGAACAGCCACACCACCCCCGCCGCAATCGCAAAACACAGCGCCCCCAGCGCAAACACCCCGCCCTGCCCGGTAATCGGGAACACCAGCCCGGTCACCAGCGGCCCGAGCAACGAGCCGACACGGCCAATCGCCGAGGCAAATCCCGAGCCGGTGGCGCGCGCCGAGGTCGGGTACAACTCCGGCGTGTAGGTGTAGAGCACCGCCCACATGCCGAACAGGAAAAACTGCATCAGCAATCCCGAGCTGATCAGCAACGCAACGTTGCCGCCGAACACCGCGCTCTGCCCGTAGAGAAACGCCATCACTGCGCCGCCAAGCAACGTCACGATGCACACCGGTTTGCGCCCGCAGCACTCCACCAGCCACGCCGCCATCAGGAACCCGGGAATCCCGCCCAGGGAAATCAGCACGGTGTAATACACCGACTGGGTCACGGCAAAACCCGACTGTTGCAACAACGCACTGAGCCACGACGTCAGCCCGTAAAAACCAAGCAAGGCAAAAAACCACAGGCTCCAGATCATCGTCGTGCGCTGGCGATATTGCGGCGACCAGATCTGCTTGAGCGCCGAGAAAAAGTTGCCCGGCGGCGTTACTGTCCTTGGCAAGCGCACCGGCTCAGGCAGCGTTTCCACACCGAGCGACGTGCGTACGCGCGCCTCGATTGCGGCCAGGACCTTGTCCGCTGCTTCGTGGCGTCCGGCCTGCTCCAGCCAGCGCGGTGATTCGGGGATAAAAAACCGGATCGCCAGCACAAACACCGCCGGCACCGCCAACACCAGAAAGATGTCGCGCCAGCCAATCAGCGGCAGCAGGAAGTACGACAGCACTCCGGCGGCGACAAAACCCAGCGGCCAGAAACCGTCCATCAATGCAATGTAGCGCCCGCGCCGTTGCGCCGGGATCAGCTCCGAAAGCATCGACTGCGCAATCGGAAACTCCATGCCCATGCCGATCCCCAGCAGAATGCGGAACAGCGTCAGGCTCTCGACCGTTTGCGCGGTTGAACACAGATAACTGGCCACACCCCACAGCACGATGCTCCACTGAAACACCGGTTTACGCCCGAAACGATCGGCGAGCATCCCCGATAACGACGCCCCCAGCACCATGCCGAAAAAACTCGAACTGGCGAGCAGGCCGGCTTGTGCACTGCTCAAGCCGAATTCGGTTTTGATCGAGCCGAGCAGGAACGTCATCATGGCCAGGTCCATGGAATCGAAAAAGAACGCCAGGGCAATGATGATGAAAATGACCCGGTGATAACCGCTGAGCGGCAGCCGTTCCAGGCGTTCTGCCGCGCTGAAGTTTCGCGTATCCATGCCCCATCCCCCATCCACAATGTGTGCGGATCGAGTGTGCGCGATAACGCCTCAGCGCTTTTTCTGGATACGACCTGTTCGCAGTCACAGGCGACGCCAGCGTCGAAGTGTCGGCCAGTGAACGCTCTACTACGCCAACTCCAGCTCGGTTTCCTTGGCGAAACGCTGGATTTCCCGCTGCCCGGCGGGGGTCACCTGCAAGGCGCGTGAATCCTTGGGCAGCGCCAGCCAGCCGGACTGCATGAACAGTTGCAGCACCGCCGCGCCGAGCGAGCCACCCAGATGCGGGCGCCGTTCGCTCCAGTCCGGACAGGCGCACGCCACCTGAGCCTTGCGATGAGCGAGGGCCTGGATAAACACACCGCGGTTGGCCAGTTGTGTCGAGCCTTTGAGCGTCACCACGACCCGCTGCTCGATCTGTTCGAGCCAGCCAGCATCGAGCAGACGCTGATACAGATCGGCGGCCAGCGTGCCTCCCAAATGGTCATCACAAAAGCGCGCACGCAGCAGTGAAGACGGCGCAGTCTGGGGATTGGCGCTCGGCGTCGAGCGTTTGAATACGTGAGGAATTTCTCGCGGTGCGCTGGCGATTGTGGCACTGGCCAGGGCTTCAATGGCCGCCGCGATCTCCGGGGCTGCCAGGCGGAAAAAGCGCTTGCGTCCACGGACCTCGACTTTCAACAGGCCCCCGGCGGACAAACGCCCCAGATGCGCACTGGCCGAAGATGGCGACAACCCTGCCAGCAGCGCCAGCTCTTCAGTCTGGCGGGCCGAGCCATCCATCAACGCCCACATCATCGCACTGCGCTTGGGGTCGGCCAGCAGCGTGGCGATCTGGCTGATGCAAGGTGCATGTTCCATGTGTTCACTCCCTGTTGAATCGTATCGTCTACTGCTCGAAGACATCTTGACCAGTAATGTGTCGTCGGCCAAGACGGGTAAAACGCCATGATCCGGAGCACGCCAGGCCGGTGCTGCTGCACCCGTCAATGGTGTGTCCGCGGCGATTGTGCAGCGCTCGCCAGGCCCTGTAAAAACCGCGCGGATTCTGTCCTGGCCGGTTATCGGTGCAGGTTTGAGGCGCTCGCTAGTATAAGCGGGATACACGCCGCTTCCTGCGCCGTGGCTGACTCGAATGGTGATAGTTCCTGAGAGAAATTTCGCTAATTGCCTGCGACTAATGATCAACTTTCGGGAAATGCGGAAATTGACTACTCAATTCGGCGCATCGGCTGGCGAGCATTTCCCTCAAAAGGTTCACCGGCTTACTCAATTGAGCGCGATGGGCGCACAAAAGATTCAGTGGAGCGCGCTCGCAGAGCAATTCCGGCAGCAACACCTTGAGGCGTCCGGCAAGGACATCCGCGCCAACGTCGAGCCACGATTTGTAGGCGATTCCCGATCCCGCCACCGCCCACAACCGCACGACGTCGGCGTCATCGCTGAAGCGATCGCCACTGACCGTCAGGCCGACTTCACGTTTACCGTCATGAAAACTCCAATGGTCGTGCACGCGGCTGCCGAGCATGTACAGCAGGCAATTGTGCTGCGCCAACTGTTCGAGCTGACGCGGTTCGCCGTGGCGCGCCAGGTACGCCGGTGAGGCGCAAAGCACGCGGTGATTGTCCGGGGCGATGGGCAGCGCCACCAGACTCGAATCCTCCGGCTCGCCATAGCGCAGGGCGATGTCCACCGGCTGGCGGAACAGGTCGGCGATGCGATCACCAAGCAACAGGCGCACGGTCAGCTTCGGATGCTCGCGTTGAAACTCGTCGAGCCACGGCAACAACAGGTTGCGCCCGAAATCCGAAGGCGCGGACAACTGCAGGATGCCGCTGACCTGATCCTGTGCACTTGAGAGAAAACGCCTGCCTTCATCCAGCGAACTCAACGCGGCCCGCGCGTATTCGAGAAAACCCTCGCCCTCGGCAGTCAGGCGCAGACTGCGGGTCGAACGCGCCAGCAACCGCACGCCCAGTTGCTGTTCGATGCGTTTGAGCGCGGCACTGGCCACAGCGGCAGACATGTCCATCACCCGCGCCGCTGCGGACAGGCTGCCCAGATCCGCCGCGCGAACGAACAACTGCAAATCGTCGAAACGCAGCATTCTTAGCCTCGATTATCAAAAAAATATTGAAAGAGACTGCTCTTTTAGCCGGTTTTATCGCGCCGAGAAATAGCCAATGATGGGTTCAAGCGAATTTATCCCGCGACTGGAGCCAAACATGTCCCAAGCATTCACTGCCATCGCCACCCTGATCGCCAAACCCGGCCAGCAGGACACCCTCGAAAACGCCCTGCGCGCACTGGTTGAGCCGAGTCGCGCCGAAGAAGGCTGCAGCCAGTACGACCTGCACCGCGACCTCGCCGATCCGCTGACCTTTTATGTGATCGAACACTGGGCCAGCGAGGAAATCCTTTCGGCGCACAACGCCAGCGCGCATTTTCAGAACTTCCAGGCCGCAGCCGGACACTGCATCGAACACTTCCAATTGAAACGCCTGGGCGCCATCGCCTGAGCCCGTCTTCTATTACCGTTATGGAGCAAGTCATGAAAGCCATCGCCTATTACGCCTCCCTGCCGATCAGCAACGAGCAATCGCTGCAAGACATCGAACTGCCAGAGCCGGTCGCCGGCCCGCGCGACCTGTTGGTGGAAGTCAAAGCCATCTCGGTCAACCCGGTCGACACCAAGGTGCGGCAGAACGTGGCGCCGGAAAACGGCGCGGCAAAAGTGCTGGGCTGGGACGTCGCCGGTGTGGTCAAGGCGGTCGGCAGTGAAGTGACCCTGTTCAAGGCCGGCGACAAAGTGTTTTACGCCGGCTCGATCGCCCGCGCCGGTGGCAACAGCGAGCTGCACGTGGTCGACGAGCGCATTGTTGGCCACATGCCGAAATCCCTCGGTTTTGCCGAAGCCGCCGCGCTGCCGCTGACCGCGATTACCGCGTGGGAGCTGCTGTTCGAACGCCTGCAGATTCGTGAGGGCAAAGCGGATGAAGGGCAGAGTCTGCTGATCGTCGGTGCCGCTGGCGGCGTTGGTTCGATTCTCACCCAACTGGCCCGCCAGTTGACCGGGCTCAAGGTCATCGGCACCGCGTCCCGTGCACAGACTCGCGACTGGGTGACCGAGCTGGGTGCCGACCTGGTGATCGACCACAGCCAGCCATTGAGCGAAGAACTGCAGCGCGCCGGCATCGATCACGTGACCCACGTCGCCAGCCTGACCCAGACCGATCTGCACCTTGAGCAACTGGTCGAGGCCCTGGCGCCGCAAGGCAAACTCGCGCTGATCGACGATCCGAAGTCGCTGGACGTGAGCAAACTCAAGCGCAAGAGCCTGTCGCTGCACTGGGAGTTCATGTACACCCGCTCGCTGTTCGAAACCCCGGACATGATCGAGCAGCACAAACTGCTCAACCGCGTGGCCGAGCTGATTGATGCGGGGACCTTGAAAACTACGGTGGGCGAGCATTTCGGCACGATCAATGCGGCGAACCTGCGGCGCGCGCACGAGTTGCTGGAAAGCGGCAAAGCCAAGGGGAAAATTGTTTTAGAAAGTTTCTGAGAATCCGAAGGCCGCAATCAGCGCCAGACCATTTAAGGGCTGGCGCTGTTTTTTGCCGTCAGTCAGATGCTTCTGCGTTGTCACAAATGCGATCGTATTCAGGTCTACAATCGAAACCTCTGCGATGCATCTTTTACACAAGGGAGGTCAGCAATGAAGATCCTGATAAAAGAAGTGGCAAAGTCCCAATGGCAGGTTCGCCTGGACCAGCACGCCGTGACCTTTCGCAGTGAAGCCGAGGCCCTCGCCTTCACCCGCACCCTTGAAGCGCGCCTGCACGCGCCCCATCAGTTTCCCGACCCCGGACAGCAACGCGCCGCCGGCTGAGGCAATCAGGCTTCGGCCTGTGCTTGCGCCAGTGCCCGGGCATTCTGCAAATGCCGGGTGTACATCGCAACGCTCACCACCAGCAACCCGCACAGGCTGATGACCATCGCCATCGGCATGGCGCTGCCGTCGTGCAGAACGCCCACCAGCGAGGCCGCGCCGGAGGCCACGCTGAACTGCAGACAACCCATCAGTGCCGAGGCACTGCCGGCGCGTGCGCCCTGACCGTTCATCGCGCAAGCCGAGGCATTGGGCAGGATGCAGCCGAGGCTGGCGATACACACGAACAATGGGATCAACAGCGGCCA
This sequence comes from Pseudomonas sp. B21-051, assembly GCF_024748795.1. NCBI lineage: Bacteria > Pseudomonadati > Pseudomonadota > Gammaproteobacteria > Pseudomonadales > Pseudomonadaceae > Pseudomonas > Pseudomonas sp. B21-051. The sequence continues at coordinate 782,923 of NZ_CP087166.1, read as the reverse complement.
CAAGGCTTCGGTGTGCATGGCGCTGACCGCAAGCAAAGTCACTCCGGCCAGCAGATACACCCACACCGCTCGTGCCAGCAGGAACGCCGGACCGCGCTTGGCCAACAGCCGCGCGTTGACCTGGGCCACCAGAATGAAGCCCGCCGCATTGGTGCCGAACAGCCAGCCGAAATGCTCGGCCGGTACGCCGTAGAGTTTGATGAAGACGAACGGCGAACCGGCGATATAGGAAAACATCCCGGCGACCGCGATACCACCGGTCAGGGCGTGGCCAAGAAACACCCGGTCGCCAAACAGCCGGCCGTATTGGCGCAACGCACCGGACAACGGCTGGCGCGGCACGTAGTCCGGCAGACTTTCCGGCAGACCCAGCGCCACAGCGAGGGCGGCCAGTGCGCTGAAGCCGGTCAGTGCGAGGAAGATCGACTGCCAACCCGTGGTGTTGACCAACAGACCGCCGAGCAGCGGCGCGAGGATCGGCGCCAACCCCATCACCAGCATCAGTTGCGAAAAGACTTTCGCCGAACCGACCGCATCACACTTGTCACTGACCACCGCCCGGGAAATCACCATCCCCGCACAGCCGCCCAGCGCCTGAACGAAACGCGCGCCGATCAGCCATTCCAGATTCGGTGCATAGGCACAGGCCAGCGAGGCCAGGGTGAACAGGCCGACACCGACCAACAGCGGCAGGCGCCGCCCAAACCGGTCCGCCACCGGGCCGTACAGCAACTGCCCGATCGACAGGCCGGCGAAATAGGCCGCCAGGGTCAGTTGCACATGCTTTTCATCAGTGCCAAAGGCCAGTGCCATCGACGGGAACGCCGGCAAATAAAAGTCGATCGCCAGCGGACCGAAGGCGCTCAAGGCACCGAGAATCAGAATGGTACGGAAGTTCATCAGGCATCCAGGTGGGATAGAAGTCGGCAGCCCGACAGTCTAGCCGCGCAGGGGCGCCTTGAACATTCCGATAGCTCGCTAACTATTAAAAAGTCGGACGAACTGCACAGCTAAGATCAAAAGATCGCAACCTGCGGCGGCTCCTACAAGAGCAACTCCAATCCTCTGTAGGAGCTGCCGAAGGCTGCGATCTTTTGCTTTTGATCACCCGGCCAATTTGACCGGGTAACCCTCTTCGCTGATGACCTCAATCACCTGCTCGGCACTTAGCGAACTTTCGACGCCGACTTCCTTGGCCGCCAGATCGACCCGCACGCTGGCCGCCGGATCCTTCGCTTGCACCGCGCTGGTGATGGCTTTGACACAGTGACCGCAAGACATGCCTTGAACACTGAACACTTGCATGGATGGACTCCTTTGAGTGAGGTTGCCGGCAGTGTCGAGCTTGCCACCATGGCAAGGTCAAGTTCTGCAGAAATCTGCCGGGCTGGCAATCGGCGTCACGCTCAGCCAAGCTGCGTGCATCAATGACTCAAATTCAGGAGATTCAGCCATGCGCTGGTCAGCTTTCAGCCTGTTTGGCCTGCTCAGCCTCTTCGCCGCCCTGCCCCAGGCCAATGCGACCGGTGAGGACTACGCGGTTCTGATCATCTCGCGCGAGCGTCTGGAAGTGCCGACTCCCTGCGAGATTGGCGTGTATATCAATGATGAACTCGCAGCGCGCCTGCTGCAGGAACAGACCACTTCGTTCAACCTGCCCCACGGCACGATTTCCATTCGGCTGAAACAGTTGCCTGGCCAGGTGCCGGGTTGCCAGGCAGGCATGCTCGCGCCGCCCGCGCAGGAGCTCTCGCTCAAGGCCGGTGATGTGGTGAAGTACCGGATCGCGGCAAATGCCAAAGGCTTGTACCTGCGACCTGCCGCCCTCGAATACTGAGTCAACCGCCAAAAGATCGCAGCCTTCGGCAGCTCCTACATTGGAATGCAATCCAACTGTAGGAGCTGCCGAAGGCTGCGATCTTTTGCGCTTGACCTTGCCCGCATGGCAAGGTTGATCCTTGTAGGCATCTTCTACAGGGAGTAAGACCGATGTCCGATTCCATCACTTTCGATCTGCCGATTGCCGGCATGACCTGCGCCAGTTGCGCCGGGCGTGTCGAGCGGGCGTTGCGCAAAGTCAGCGGCGCCAGTGGCGTCAGCGTCAATCTCGCCACCGAACAGGCCCGTGTACAGGCGCCCGGCGACAGCTTGCCGGCGCTGATGGAGGCGGTTGAACGCGCCGGTTACAGCGTGCCGCAGCAGACGGTGGAGTTGAGCATCGACGGCATGACCTGCGCTTCGTGCGTCGGTCGCGTCGAGCGCGCCCTGAACAAAGTCCCCGGGGTAAAAAGCGTCAGCGTCAACCTCGCCAACGAACGCGCGCACCTCGAATGGCTCGGTCAGGTCGATCCGCAATTGCTGCTCGACGCCGTGAGCAAGGCCGGCTACTCGGCCAGCGTCTGGCAAGCCGAAGCCCCCGCCACCGATAACCAGCAACAGCGCCTGCAACATGAGCGCTGGGCGCTGATCTGCGCCATCGCCCTGGCCTTGCCGCTGGTGCTGCCGATGCTGCTGCAACCGTTCGGCATTCACTGGATGCTTCCGGCCTGGGCGCAATTCGCCCTCGCCACCCCGGTGCAATTCATTTTCGGTGCACGGTTTTACGTGGCCGCGTGGAAAGCCGTTCGCGCCGGCGCCGGTAACATGGATTTGCTGGTCGCCCTCGGCACCAGCGCCGGTTATGGCTTGAGCCTGTACGAATGGGCGACCGCCGCCGGGCGTATGCCGCATCTGTATTTCGAAGCCTCAGCCGTGGTGATCGCCCTGGTGCTGCTCGGCAAATATCTGGAAAGCCGCGCCAAGCGTCAGACCGCTAGCGCCATCCGCGCTCTGGAAGCCTTACGCCCGGAACGGGCGATTCAAGTCATTGACGGTCGCGAACAGGACGTGGCAATCAGCGCCCTGCGTCTGAACGATCAGGTCTTGGTCAAACCCGGTGAACGTTTCCCGGTAGACGGCGAAGTATTTGAAGGCCAAAGCCACGCCGACGAAGCGCTGATCAGCGGCGAAAGCCTGCCAGTGCCAAAACAGCCGGGCGACAAGGTCACCGGTGGTGCGATCAACGGTGAAGGCCGACTGCTGGTGCGCACCACCGCCCTAGGCGCAGAAAGCGTGTTGGCGCGAATCATCCGTCTGGTCGAGGACGCTCAGGCGGCAAAAGCGCCGATCCAGAAACTGGTGGATAAGGTCAGCCAGGTGTTCGTGCCCACCGTGTTGCTGATCGCCCTCGCCACCCTGATCGGCTGGTGGCTGTACGGCGCGCCTATGGAAACAGCATTGATCAACGCGGTCGCTGTGCTGGTGATTGCCTGTCCATGTGCCCTCGGCCTCGCCACGCCGACGGCGATCATGGCCGGCACGGGTGTGGCTGCGCGTCACGGGATTCTGATCAAGGATGCCGAAGCGCTGGAACGTGCCCATGCAGTCGACAACGTGGTCTTCGACAAGACCGGCACGCTGACTTCCGGCACCCCGCGTATCGCCCATTTCAGCGCGGTGGATGGTGATGAGAATACGTTGCTGACAACGGCCGGTGCCCTGCAACGCGGCAGCGAACATCCACTGGCCAAAGCCGTGCTGGACGCTGCTGCCGAGCGTGGCTTGCAGGTGCCGGATGTCAGCGACAGTCAGTCCCTGACCGGACGCGGCATCGCTGGCACGCTTGATGGTCGGCGCCTGGCGCTGGGCAATCGGCGCTTGCTGGAAGAAAGTGGCCTGAGCGCGGGCAATCTCGCCGAGTCCGCCAAGGCTTGGGAAAGCCAAGGCCGAACCCTGTCGTGGCTGATCGAGCAAAGCCCGGAACCGCGAGTGCTCGGCTTGTTCGCCTTCGGCGACACGCTCAAGCCCGGCGCACTGCAAGCGGTGCAACAACTGGCTGCCCGAGGTATCCACAGCCATCTGCTGACTGGCGACAACCGTGGCAGTGCGCGCGTGGTGGCCGAGGCGCTGGGCATTGAAAACGTTCACGCCGAAGTGCTCCCCGCCGACAAAGCCGCGACCGTCGCCGAACTGAAGAAAACCGGCGTGGTGGCGATGGTCGGCGACGGCATCAACGACGCCCCCGCACTGGCCGCTGCCGACATCGGTATCGCCATGGGCGGCGGCACGGACGTGGCGATGCACGCCGCCGGTATCACCCTGATGCGCGGCGATCCGCGGCTGGTGCCGGCGGCACTGGAGATCAGCCGCAAGACCTACGCGAAGATCCGCCAGAACCTGTTCTGGGCCTTCGTCTACAACCTGATCGGCATTCCGCTGGCAGCGCTCGGCTTCCTCAATCCGGTGCTGGCCGGTGCGGCGATGGCGCTGTCGAGCGTCAGCGTGGTGAGCAATGCGCTACTGTTGAAAACCTGGAAACCGAAGGATCTGGAGGAGCACCGATGAACATCGGCCAAGCGGCCCGACACAGCGGCCTGAGCGCAAAGATGATCCGCTATTACGAGTCGATCGGCCTGCTCAAGGCTGCCCATCGCACCGACAGCGGCTACCGGGTCTACAGCGACGATGACCTGCACACCCTGGCGTTCATCAAGCGCTCGCGGGACCTGGGTTTTTCCCTGGAGGAAGTCGGCAAACTGCTGACCCTGTGGCAGGATCGCCAGCGTGCCAGTGCCGATGTGAAAGCGCTGGCGCGTCAGCACATCGACGAGCTGAATCAGAAGATCCGCGAACTCGGCGAGTTACGCGACACCCTGCAGGATCTGGTCGAGCACTGTAATGGCGACCATCGCCCCGACTGTCCGATCCTCAAGGAACTGGCGTCGGGCTGCTGCGCGCAACCCGCCCGCGCCTGAGCGCCAGCCACTTCACGGTCAACAAGGTGCCGAGCGGGAGGCCGTGGAACAGCATGACCACGGCACCCGGCGTCCACCAATCGTAGAACGGCGCAGCGATCAACATGCCGACGCCGAACCCGGTCATTTGCAGCAAGGTCAGGAAACTGAAAATCGGCAGACGCAAATACTCAGGCTCACGTTGCAGGCGCGACATCAGGCCGACTTCGGAAACGCCATCACCCAACCCCGCCGGCAGGGAAAACAGCAGCAGACCGAGCAGGCTGTGTTGCTGGAACATCAGGATGAAGCCGCAGGACATCAACGCCACGCCGAAGAAATACCGGCGCTCCAGATCACGGTTATCCGTGCCTTTGAGGCGACTGGCAATCCGCGCGCCGAGCAGTTTGCCGCTGGCCCATACTGCCAGCATCAGGCCCAGCGTGGTGCTCGCCGAATCGGGTGTGAGCAATTTGGAGATGATCGGAAATCCGACGTTATGCGCGGCACTGCCCAAGGTGTCGGCCATGGTCACGGCGAGCATCGCCGCAATCACTGGAGCGCTGCGCAAGCCTTGTTTCAGGGCTGACCATTCGCCGCGTTCGCTGGTTGATTGTTCGCTGACTTCTGCAGCGGTGAAGCGCAACGGCGCAACCAACAGCGCCGCCAGCACATAGGTCAGTGCGTTGAGCGCAAACACCGTTTCGAAACCGAACGCCGCCACCAGCAAACCGGAGACCAGACTGCCGCCAACCATCGCCGCCGATGACGCCGAGGTGATCCAGGCATTGGTTTTCAGTAGCTGCACCGATTCGATCAACCTCGGCAGCTGGCTATTGAGACCGATGGCGAACATCGAGTTGCCAAAGCCCAGGCCGAAAGCGATTACCGGCAACAGCAACGCCTGCTGGCTCACCGGCAGGATCAACAGCAGCCCGAGCAGCGCCGCGCGCAGCAGATCGAAGGCAATCAGCGGCACCCGGCCATTCCAGCGCCGGTAGAAGCGTGTACCCATCAGGCTGGCAAAAATCCCCCCGCCGACCCGACTGGCGAGGAACACCCCGACGCTCATGGCGCTGTTGCTCAGCAGGTAAACGTAAGTCGCCAGCGCGACCATGTTGAGGAAGGCGCCGAAGTCGGAAATCAGCCGGGCGGTGATGATGAGGCGGGCGTTGTGCGAGGCGTTCACATACATTCCTTGTAGGAGCTGCCGAAGGCTGCGATCTGTTGATCTGGCCTTTTAAAATCCAGGGCAAAAGATCGCAGCCTTCGGCAGCTCCTACAAGGTGTCCACGCGTACCAAGTACAAAAAACCCGGCCGAAGCCGGGTTTCTGTTCATGCGCTTACTGCATCCACGGTGGCGGAGGCGGTTCGTCGGACTTGCCTTTGGGCTCGTCATCCGCCGCACGGATCGCCTGCTTGCGCTCTTCGTCGAGCCGCGCCGCTTCGATCTCGCGCAACACACCGCCAACGTCGGCCAGATCTTCTGGATCGTCGAACTCACCGGTCAGCACGCTGTTGGGGTGCAAGGTGCCGGCTTCGTACAGCGCCCACATTTCTTTCGCGTAGCGGGTCTGCTTCAGCTCCGGGGCAAAACGCCCGAAGTACGAAGCCATGTTGCCCACATCGCGCTCGAGCATGCTGAACGCGTGGTTGTTGCCGGCGGCATCCACTGCCTGCGGCAGGTCGATGATCACCGGGCCGGTCGGGGTCAGCAGCACGTTGAACTCCGAGAGGTCACCGTGCACCAGACCGGTACACAACATCAGCACGATCTGCGAGATCAGGAACGCGTGATATTCGCGGGCCTGATCCGGCTCCAGCACCACGTCGTTCAGACGCGGCGCGGCATCGCCATATTCGTCGGCCACCAGCTCCATCAGCAGCACGCCATCGAGAAAGTCGTACGGCTTGGGCACTCGCACGCCGGCACCGGCCAGACGGAACAGCGCCGCGACTTCGGCGTTCTGCCAGGCGTCTTCGGTCTCCTTGCGACCGAATTTCGAACCCTTGGCCATCGCCCGGGCCTGCCGGCTGTTACGCACCTTGCGGCCTTCCTGATACTCGGCTGCCTGGCGGAAACTGCGTTTGTTCGCCTCCTTGTAAACCTTCGCGCAACGTAACTGGTTACCGCAGCGCACCACATAAACAGCTGCTTCTTTCCCACTCATGAGTGGGCGCAGCACTTCGTCGACCAGACCGTCTTCGATCAGGGGTTCAATGCGTTTTGGAGTCTTCATCAGCTTTTATTGTGGGTCCTTTATTACCAAACACGCGAATGTCACTCGTTATACGGCAATCCTCGCGCTACGGGGAGGGGTTGCCGACCTGTGAACCCTGTGGATGCACACACTGTGCCGAAATAATCGAGCTTTGCCGATCATAGCCGAGCCGACCTTACTTGTAGCTATCGGCCGTCGAGGGCATTTGCGACAGAATCTGACACGCGAAGGTGATGAAAAGATTCAAGGTCAAAAGATCGCAGCCTGCGGCAGCGCCTACAAGAGACTGGCGCCGAAGGCTGCGATCTTTTAGCGTTCGATGATTGCGGTGACACCCTGCCCCCCAGCCGCGCAGATCGAAATCAGCCCCCTGCCCTTGCCCGCCGCATCCAGCAGTTTCGCCAGGTTGGCGACAATCCGCCCACCGGTCGCGGCAAACGGATGCCCTGCCGCCAGCGAGCTGCCTTTCACGTTTAACCGGCTACGGTCGATCGAGCCCAGCGGTGCGTCCAGCCCCAAACGCGTCTTGCAATATTCAGGGTCTTCCCAGGCCTTGAGCGTGCACAGCACCTGCGCGGCGAACGCTTCGTGAATTTCGTAGTAATCGAAGTCTTGCAGGGTCAGCCCATTACGCGCCAGCAGGCGCGGCACCGCATACACCGGCGCCATCAACAGGCCTTCGGCGCCGTTGACGAAATCCACCGCCGCCGCTTCGCCATCGCGCAAATAGGCGAGGATCGGCAAACCGCGTTCCTTCGCCCACTCCTCACTCGCCAGCAGGACTACCGAGGCGCCGTCGGTGAGTGGAGTGGAGTTCCCCGCCGTCAGCGTGCCCTTGGCGCTTTTTTCGAAAGCGGGTTTGAGCGTGGCGAGTTTTTCCAGGGTCAGGTCCGGGCGCAGATTGTTGTCGCGGGTCAGGCCGAGGAACGGTGTCATCAGGTCGTTGTGCCAGCCTTCGCTGTAGGACGCGGCGAGTTTGTGATGGCTTTCGAGGGCCAGTTGATCCTGCTCCTCACGGGGAATGTTCCAGGTCTGCGCCATCAGTTCGCAGTGCTGGCCCATCGACAGGCCGGTACGCGGTTCGCCGTTACGCGGAAACTCCGGGATCAGGTGCCGCAGGCGCAGTTGCAGAAAGGTTTTCAGCTTGTCGCCGGTGGTCTTGGCGCGGTTGGCCTGCAGGAGGATTTTGCGCAAGCCTTCGCTGACGCTGATCGGCGCGTCCGAGGTGGTGTCGACGCCACCGGCAATGCCGCAGTCGATCTGGCCGAGGGCAATTTTGTTGGCTACCAGCAGCGCTGCTTCCAGCCCGGTGCCGCAGGCTTGCTGAATGTCATAGGCCGGGGTGGCCGGCGACAGCCGCGAGCCGAGCACGCATTCGCGGGTCAGGTTCATATCCCGTGACAATTTAAGCACCGCCCCCGCCACCACTTCGCCGATACGCAGGCCGTGCAGGTTGTAGCGTTCGATCAGGCCTTCAAGCGCGGCGGTGAGCATCACCTGATTGCTGGCAGTGGCGTACGGCCCGTTGGAGCGGGCGAAAGGAATACGGTTACCACCGATAATGGCGACGCGGCGCAGCTGACTCATGAAAAGCTCCTTTTCCAAATGGTCGAATTCACCTGAATCCTCTGTAGAAGTGACCTGTGGCGAGGGGATTCATCCCCGATGGGGCGCGCAGCGGCCCCCTCATTGCAATCGCTATACATTGCGACTGCTTCGCAGCCGATCAGGGATAAATCCCCTCGCCACAGGTCACTCCTACAGGGTTCAACGTTGTTTCTGAATTTGTGTTTGGCCACACAACCATCGGCGGCCAACTACTCTGCTGTTCTAGCGTAGGCCTTATTGCGTGGATCGAACGATTGATTGCCGTTGGTAGTCCACACTTTGAACCCCAACTTTTGGAGAGCGTTCCATGTCTGACCGCTATATCGACTTCGCCAACTCATCCATCGGCCACCGCCTGGTCGGGGCTTTGGGCCTGCCGTCGCCGGTGCGGCTGGAACGCTGGCAGGCCGGACGCCTGCGCCCGGTGGACGGTGCGTTGCTGATCGGCGGCGGACCGCTGGCCGAGCGGGTCAATGCGTTCGCCAACCGCCTGACCGACTCGATCTACAGCTACGGCAGCGAACCGTCGCTGGCCACCGCGTGGATTCCCGGGCACGGGCCGAAACTCAAGGCCGTGGTGTTCGATGCCAGCGATCTGCAGCACACCGACCAGCTCAAACAGCTGCGCGAGTTCTTCCAGCCGTTAATGAAAAACCTCGACAGCAGCGCGCACCTGGTGATTCTCGGCCGTGCCCCGGAAACCCTGCGCGAGCCCTTTGCATCCAGTGCGCAACGTGCACTCGAAGGCTTTTCGCGCTCGCTGGCCAAAGAGCTGCGCAGCGGCGGTACGCTGCAACTGATCTATGTCGGTGAGGGTGCAGAAGATCAACTGGAAGGCCCGCTGCGATTTTTCCTGTCGCCGAAAAGTGCCTTTGTCTCCGGGCAAGTGATTCGCCTGACCGCATGCGCTACACCGGTCACCGACTGGACGCGGCCATTGGCCGGACGCAAGGCGCTGGTCACCGGTGCGGCACGCGGGATCGGCGCATCCATCGCCGAAACCCTGGCCCGCGACGGCGCCGAGGTGATTCTGCTCGATGTACCACCGGCCAAGACCGATCTGGAAGCCCTCGCCGCGCGCCTCGGCGGCCGGGCGATCACCCTCGACATCTGCGCCGAAGACGCCGCGGCGCAATTGGTCGAACAGCTGCCGGAGGGCCTCGACATTCTGGTGCACAACGCCGGGATCACCCGCGACAAGACCCTGGCCAACATGACCCCGGAATTCTGGGACGCGGTGCTGGCGGTCAATCTCAATGCCCCGCAAGTGCTGACCAAGGCCCTGCTCGACAGCGGCACCCTGCACGACAATGCGCGGGTGATTCTGCTGGCTTCGATCAGCGGCATCGCCGGCAATCGCGGACAGACCAACTACGCCGCGAGCAAGGCCGGACTGATCGGCCTGGCCCAGGCGTGGGCGCCGACGCTGCACGAACGCGGCATCAGCATCAACGCCGTGGCCCCGGGCTTCATCGAAACCCAGATGACCGCGCACATCCCGTTCGGCCTGCGTGAGGCCGGCCGGCGCATGAGTTCGCTGGGCCAGGGCGGTTTGCCGCAAGACGTCGCCGAAGCCGTCGCGTGGCTGGCGCAACCGGGCACCGGTGCCTTCACCGGCCAGTCATTGCGGGTCTGTGGACAAAGTGTTCTGGGGGCATAGGCATGAGCATTGAATGGCACACCCTCGACCGCGAACCGAGCCTGCCCGGCCTTTACGCGCGGGCCGCGACCCGGCGCAAGATTACCGGCACCCGATTGCCCGACAGCGGTTTGCGCTGTTGGGTCGATGTCGACGGCCAGAAGCTGGCGGCCTATCGCAAGGTCTGCGGCTTTGCCGATGACGGCCTGCTGCCGCCGACTTATCCACACATCCTCGCGTTCGCCCTGCAGATGCAATTGCTCACGGCCAGGGAATTTCCGTTCCCGCTGCTGGGGCTGATTCATCTGAGCAACCGCATACGCGTGTTGCGGCCCATGGGCGGGATCAGTCGCGCGCAAGTCAGTGTTCGCGTGCACAACCTGCAGCCGCATCCCAAAGGTGCGACCTTCGACGTACTGACCACTTTGGACGATCAACTCGGGCCGCTGTGGGAAGCCGAAAGCCAGATGCTCTGTCGCGGAGTGAAACTCGACGGCGAACCCGTCGAGCAACACTGGGAACCGTCCCAGGTGTTGACGCAAGTCGCGCAATGGAAAGCCCCGGCCGATATCGGTCGGCAGTACGCCAAAGTCTCGGGCGACTACAACCCGATTCACTTGAGCGCGGCCAGCGCCAAACTGTTCGGTTTTCCCACGGCGATTGCTCACGGCTTGTGGAACAAGGCACGTACTCTCGCCGCACTGGCGGATCACCTGCCCAAGGCCAACCTTGAAATCGCCGTGCACTTTCGCAAACCGGTGCGCTTGCCCAGTGAGGTTTCATTACTGGCAAGTTCGGCGGGGTCGAGCGGCGAATTGCGCCTGATCGGCGCCGGTGATCTGGAACACATGGTCGGGCTGTGGCAACCGGTTGCCTGACCTCTCGCCCCCGGGCAAGCCTGTAAATTGTGTATATATCACTTAAGTTTTTCCGCGCTTGGCACCGCACTCTGAAAAACTCCAGGCCTTGATTTTCAAGGCCTTTTTTTATGCGTCTATATCCTGGGTATTAGTCCTTAGGCACTGCGCGGCGCCTTATATATAAAGGCGTTAATACCAACTTGAGAATGGTGGGAAAGCACCGCGCGATCGAGATTGGCACCACGGACGAGGCATTACCGGCGACAGATCGGTGAGCCATCGAAAACGACGAATGTTGTTACAGGTGCAAGGAATCTCAATCATGAAAACTCAAGTGTGGTGCAAATCGGCAACAGCTCTGGCATTGATCCTCTCCCTTGGCCTCGCTGGCTGCAGCAGCGGCGGTGGCGGCCATCACAGCAGCTCCGGCAGCTCTTCGCCAGACAGCGCGACGTCGGGCACTGGCGGCACGGGTGGTACTGGCGGCACAGGCAATACCGCAGGCACAGGCGGTACTGGTGGTACTGGTGGAACCGGCGGAACAGGTACCACGGGCGGTACCGATCCAAGCAACCCGACCAATCCAACGAATCCGACCAATCCGACGGACCCAACCAATCCGACCAACCCGACCACCACCCCGCTGGTGACTACCACCCTGGTGCAGGATGTCGGCAAAACCGTTGCGGGCGTCGGCGATGGCGTCGGCCAGGTCGGTGATTCGCTGAGCACCGTTCCAGTCGTCGGTGGCGTCGTGCAAAGTGCGGCCAACACCGCTGGCAACGTGGTCAGCACCTTGGGCAATGGCGTGGCCAACGGCATTGGCAAACTGGGCACTGTCGACAACGGTCTGGGCGTCACCGCATCCTCGGTGGGCGGCGTGGTCAGCGATGTCGGCAACGGTGTATCGGACCTGAGCGGCAAACTGGCGACCGCCACCGGCAGCGTTCCGGTCGTCGGCGGCGTGGTCACCAAAGTCGCCCCGGTACTCGACGGCGTCGGTGAAAAAGTCACCATGCTCGGCGACACCCTGAGCCTGGCCACTACCACCGGTCCACTCGGTTCAGTGACCAAGAGTGTCGGCAACGGTCTGGTGCCCGTGATTGCGATGGTGGAAAGCACCACCGACAAAGTCGGCGATGCGACCGGCCTCGGCGCTCCGCTCAATGGCGTGATCGGCCAGGTCGGTGGCGCAGTCAAAGGTCTGGGCGGCCAAGTCACGGGTGCCGGCAGCGGCAATGCTGTGACCAACACGCTTGGCGGCGCGTTGACCAACGTCGGCACCGCGGTTGGCAAAGCCGGCGGGCTGGTGGACAACGGCACAACGTCCGGTGGTGGATTGGGCGGCGGTCTCGGTGGCGGCCTCGGCGGTACCGGCTTGCTGCAAACGGTTGGCGGTGCCGTGGTCAACGTCGGTGCCGGTCTGAACGCCGGCAGCACCAACGGCGTGGTCAGTGCTGGCGGCGTCACGGCTGGCGGACTGGGCAATACCATCGCCTCGCTCAACACCGTACTCGGCGGCTCGGGTACTCCGATCACCGCCACTACCTCGCCACTGGCGACCGTCGGCGCCACCGTCGGTGCCGGGCTTAATCCGGTCACCAGTGCAGTCACCAGCGTGACCCAACAAGTTGGCGCAGCAACAGGCCTGGGTGCTCCGGTCGCCGGCCTCACCGGTCAGGTCGGCGGCGCAGTCAGCACGGTTGGCGCCACCATCGCGTCCACCAACAACCCGGTCACTACCGCCGTCGGTGGTGTGGTCAGCAACGTCGGCGCTACCGTTGGTGCGGTCGGCGGCCTGCTCAACGGCGGCACCAGTACCGGCGGCACTGCAACCGGTGGCCTGGGTGGTGTACTCGGTGGCCTGACCGGCGGTCTGGGAGGAAACAAACGCTAAATTGCACCTGGCCGATTCGACGGCCTCACCTACAGCGCCTACGCTTGGTTGAGGGCGGAAGATTCCCACGAGTCTTCCGCTTTTTTCTTAGGAAAAATTCAACCCAGCGCTGTGATCTGACCATGGAGTGTCCTATGCGCGTAATGGCATCCCTGCTGTTCCTCAGTATCAGTTCCGCCGCCCTCGCCGACACCCTGCCCAGCTTTCTCAACAGCAACGAAACCACGCGTAACCTGCCCGTGCCGAACCTTCCGGCAGATGCCTATCGCCCCGCCGCCACGCCCCTGCAAGTACCCGACCCGGGCGCCGCGACTGCGCAACCGTTGTTGATGGAGACCAAAGTCAACCTGAAAACCGTGCAGATCGAAGGCGGCACGATCTACCCGCTCAACGAACTGGCCGAAGTCTACAAACCCCTGATCGGCCATCAGACCAGCCTCGCCGACCTGATCGAAGCCACACGCGACATCACCCGGCGCTACCAGAAGGACGGCTATCTGCTGTCCTATGCCTTCCTGCCGCAACAGCGTTTCGACGACGGCGTAGCCCGAGTGGTGCTGGTCGAAGGTTATGTGCGCGATGTGCAGGTGCAGGGCGATGTCGGCCGGGTCAAAGGCCTGCTCGACGAACTGGCAGCCAAAATCCAGGCAGAACGCCCGCTGACCCGCAAGACCTTCGAACGCTACACCACCCTGATGACCCGCATCCCCGGCGTGACCCTCCAGGCGCAAGTACCGCCGCCCGGCAACACCGACGGCGCAACAACACTGGTGGCCCAGGCCAGCCGCAAACCGTTCACCAGCACCATGAGCACCACCGAAGACAACCGCAATGGCACCCAGGCGTTGCTGGGGGTCAGCAGCAACTCGCAGACCGCCATGGGCGAGCAATTGACCCTCAGCGGTCTGTTTCCGCCGGGCGACGATCACGAGCGCTACTACCGTGTGGACTACAACCAGTTTCTCAACAGTGAAGGCACGCAACTGAGCCTGTTTGCCTCACGCTACCGGGCCGATCCGGGCACCAATGTGCTCACCAGCGACGGCTTCGAACTCAAGCCGCACAAGGAGGACGATCGTTACTCCATCGGCGTCAGCCACCCGTTCATTGCCGCCTCCAACGAACTGCTTAACGCGGGAGCACGGCTCTATGCCGTGGATGATAAAAACCGCTACAACGTAGTCGGCTATCCGATCAGCATCGAAGAGCGCACCAACGTGCGTGCCCTCGCTTTCGAAGGCGACTGGCGCAAGACTGATGCCCGGCAACTGCGGATTCTCAGTGGTGGCGTGTATCAGGGTCTGGACAGCATGGGCGCGCATTCCAACAACCCGGCGCTGGACCTGAACTTCCTGCGCCTGCGCCTCTCCGGGGTGCAAAGCGACAAGTTCTTCGACAACTGGCAAGGCGTGCTGTCGGCCGCACTCTACTGGAGCGACGACACCCTGCCTGACAGCGAGCGTGCGGTGTTCGGCGGGCAGAATTTCGGCCGTGGTTACCCGGACGATCAGGCGTCGGGCGACAAGGGCTGGGGCGCAGCTTACGAGGTCAACTACAGCTTCAATCGCGACGGCAACTGGGTGCGCATCCTGCAGCCGTACGTGGTGCTGGACCGTTCGAAAACCTGGTTCAACAAGCTGGCGGTGCAGAGCAATGACCTGTCATCGGCAGCAGTAGGCCTGCGTTTCGGCGATGCCAAGTACTACAACATTGCGTTGGAGGCCGCCAAGCCGATGTCGGATGAAGCGCTGGATACATTCAATCGTCGGGCGCGATACAGCATCAGTTTCAGCTATCAGTTGTAGTGGCCGGGATAACTTTTCAGCCTTGGCTCAAACCCAGTGTGGGAGCGAGCCTGCTCGCGAAAGCGGTGGATCAGCCAGCATTTTTGCCGACTGACACTACGCCTTCGCGAGCAGGCTCGCTCCCACAGGTTTTACGCGATGTGGATCAGAACGCGTAACGCACCTTCGCGGTGAAACTGTCGGAGTCGAAACCACTGGAGGTCAGATAGTTGTATGAGCCGCCGACGCTCCACGCGCCCATCCGGTAGTTGGCGCCCAGGCCCAGTTCATAGCTGTCACGCACCGGAGTGGTACCGCGGCTGACGGACGACTCGCCCCCCAGCACGAAGGCCGATGTGGTGCTGACCTTGTCACCGATGAAGTCATGCCAGGCCATCAGCTTCGCTTCCGGTTCCAGGCTGCCGCTGCCGACATCGAATGCCGCCGCCAGGCGTGCACCGACGCCCATCTCACCGACTTCATAACGCTGACTGCCGACACTCAGCGACGCCGAGCTGCCCTTCTCGCGATACGCATCCATGCCCACATTGGCATAGCGCGCGCCGACCTGTGGCTCCAGCACCACATCAGGCATCAGCCGCAGGCTGTACCCGGCCAGTGCGCTCACGCCGAATACGTCACTGTCGTAATCAGCCTTGGCCTGAGTGCCAGCGATATAACGTTTGGATTCGTTGTCGTTCCAGCCGTACATCAGCGACGCGTCGACGAACCAGTTGTCATGCACCCAGTTGCTGTACAGCGTCAGCGCATGCCCAGTGACTTTGGTCTTGTTACCGAGATCGGATTTCACGTCGGTATCGAGGTAGCTGTAGGCCAGACCCAGTGTGGTATCGGCATTCAACTGACCATCGGCACCGACCGCGATCCCGTGGCTGTCGGCGTCATAACCGGCGACACCGCGACGCTCGTTCTGATTGGCATCGCTGCTCAAGGCTTGCAGCCATACGCCTTTTTCCGGGGCGCCGGTGGCTGAGCGTGCGCGACTGGAGCGATCATTGATCACGCCGGAGACCAGCGTCTGGTTGTTGGTGGCCGCGTGCAGTACACCACGGCTGACATCCGGGCTGAGGGTTTCACTCAGGCGCGCCAGTTCGGCATCGGTGCCGGCGTTGGCGAATGCCTGGAACACCGGATCCTGTTCATCGAGGCGTGCCAGCAGTCCTGGCACATGCCCGACCGCCGTCGCCGCATTATCACTGCCGCCGACTGCCAGGGTGTTCTCGGCCAGCACCTCGCTCGACTTGGTCGTCACCACGCTGGTGATGTCGTTACCGACCACACCGAAGCTCTTCACATCCAGCAGCGCGGAGGTCGAGGTCACAGTCAGGTTGCTGCCACCGACCAGATTCCCCGAGCTGATCAGGGTGTAACGCGTTCCACCGGGGCTCACGCGAAAATCACTGGAACGTGCCAGCAGACGCAGTTGCGCGCCCGGGGCGATATCGGTGGTGCCGGTGACTTTCAGCACAGGCAATGCCGGGTTGGTGTCATTGCCCAGGTACATCTCCAGCACCGAGTTCGACTCTTCCATATCGAAGTCGCCGATAAAGGTGGTGTGCGGCTTCATCAGGGTCAGCGTGCCCTCTTCGATGGTGACGTAGCCGGAGCGGATGGTCGCACCGTCGAAAGTCGCATCACCGTCGACCAGTACGCCGGACAGGCCGAGCAGGTCACCCTTCACCGCGCCGCCATAGAAATAAAAGTAGCTCGTGCCGTCATCGACCTGGATCGCCGCCTTGCCACCCTCGATCAACCCGTTCATTTGATAGATGCCAAAAGGCAGGGCGCCACTGGCCTGACCGCTGACATGCACACCGATGTCTTCGCCGGAGATGGTTCCGCCGTTCCACAGCGCGGTGGAATTGGCGCCAACCGGAGCGCTGAACTTGACCCCCTCGAACACTACCGCCTCGGCATTGGCACCGGTCGCACGGATAGTCCCGGTGTTGTTGACCGACTGGCTCAGCGTCGCACCATCGAGCAATACGCCCAATGCATCAGTACCGCTTGCGCTGATGGTGCCTCGGTTGCTGAGCCCGGTCATGTTGGTATGCACCAGCAACAGGCCACTGGCGGTCTGGCCGCTGACGTCGATGCTGCCACTGTTGACCAACGAATCGCCCAGCGTGCTGCCGAGATCGGAAATACCGCTGGAGGTGCCAGCGTCGGCCAGACCGTGAACTGAAATAGAGCCTTCGTTGAGCAGCGCGCCGGCGATTTTGGTCGGCACCACTCCAGCGGTTCCCAGACTGATCCCGGTGCCGAACCTGGCGCCGCCGATCTGGATGTTGCCGGTGTTGCGCAGTTGATCCGCCGTCACTCCCGAGAGCTGAGCGCCGTAGGTCGTACTCACTTGGGAAACAGGAGCGATGTTGCCGTTACCACTCAGAGTGATCAGCCCCCAGTTCTGCAGGTTACTGGTCAGCGGGCCGCCACTCAGGTCGTGGTTCAGGCTCGCGCCGGCGGCGATAGCCATAGAAGTGTGCAAAGCGGCGGCGGCGGAGATGGAGAGCGCCAGGACAGAGCGGCGCAGGCAAACGATAGTCACGCGAGATTCCCTTCCAAAACATGAGAAACAGTTTCAGCAGGGTTCATTACGTGATTCAGGCATCCCTACCGTCCCACCAGGTCATCCCGGTTCGGGCGCGGGGAATTTACACGAGCCATCATTTTGGCACCACACAAAAGTCAAAGGGATGGCGTCAATTTTCAGGGCAATACCTAGAGTATCCGCTCAGGCCGTAGTCTCCTGCGCGCTTGAGCTTTGCGATCAACCTAGTTCTTGGTCTCGATCTTGCCGCCCGCATCCGGGTCGTAGAAATCCGGAATCTCGTATTTGTACTTTTTCAACCAGCGTTGCAGCGCCAGCTCCCGCTCCGCCGCCGTGGCGGTTTGCGGTTTGGGCGAGGCGGCCTGGTTGCGACTTTGCAGCACCAGCCAGCCTTCGGTTTCCTGCTGCTGCGCCGAGGCCGGGCCGGCGTCGATCGCCTGGGCGGCGAACGGCACGCTGAGCAGGGCCAGGCAGCAAACACTGTGCAAGGTGTTCATGGTCATCTCCCGAAGTGTCACTTGAGCGCCGACGGTTGTGGGTCAGCCACCACCGCCACCTGATTACCGGCCGCGGTCGGAGCCTTGGCCGGCACCTTGAGTTTTTCCGCGCGGGCCTGGGCGTCGGCGAACTGCTCCGGCGTCAGGTGCGCGCGGCTGACGATTTCGGCGGCTTGCTGCCAGTTGTTCTGATACAGCAGCAAACTCACCAGATTCAGCGTGGCCAGTTGATCGTTCTGCTTGAGTTCAATAGCGGTCAGAAACTCGAAGCGCGCGTCTTCAAGACGCAACTGGTTGAGGTAGACCACGCCCAGGTCATTGCGGATCTTTTCATTGGTCGGCGCCAGACGTACCGCGCGCTGCAAGTGCGCCTGGGCCTGGCCGTTGTCGCCACGGGCGGCATAGATCTGGCCCAGGCCATGTTCGGCGTCCGCCGTCAGACAGGTGCCGAGCAAACCGCGATACAGCGGCTCGGCTTCACTGCGCCCGAGCAAGCGGTAGACCCTGGCCTTGCGCAGGCGTACCTCGACCAGTTTGTCGGGCAGGCTTTGCAGGTTGGCCAGGCTGGCGTGCAGCTTGCCGTCGTTGGCCAGATCGTCTGCCAGGTTCAACGCCAGTTCCTGTTCGGAATCGAGCTTGCTGCAACTGGTCGGTGCGAGCATCGCCGACCACGGCGCCTGGCCGTCGGTGGCGCAACCACCGAGCAACAACAGACTTGCCACGACAATCAGTGCTTTCATCAAACGCTCTCCATGAGCCAACGTCAGTTTGCAAATGCCCGGGTAATCGCAGTGAACCCCGGGCCGGCCAGTACGATCAGCAAGGCAGGAAACAGAAACAGCATCATCACCACCGACATCTTCGCCGACATCTTCGAAATGTATTCCTGCAGTCGGGTCAGGCGGCGGTCGTCGAGCAATTGCTTGAGCGCCAGCAGCGATTTCATCGCCCCGCCGCCCTGCTGAATCAATTGCTGCAGGATCACGCAGGTGTCGGTGAACTCATCGACCGCGAGCATCACCGAGGCCTTGTTCAGTTCCTGCCCCAACTCCAGGCCCGAGTCGACCCGCGCCAGAATCAGGCGCAGTTCGCGGGTCAGTTCCGGCAGCAGTTTCTGCCCTTCGGTGCTGAGCACGCGCAAGGCTTGTTCAACCGCCATGCCCGACTCGAAGAGGATGCGCAGCAGCGGGATGAACGTGGAGATTTCCACGGCGATGGTTTTCTGCCGACGCCCGGCGGCGTAAGCCAGCAAGCGCTTGGGCAACAGATAACCGGCACCGGTGGCGAGCATTGGCACGATCCAGCGGTTGGCGGCGTGGGGGAAAAACACTTCCTGCAGAAAGATCGCCAGCCCCAACGCCAGTAGCGGCGTGCCGATCTGGCAGGCGGCGAACAGCGAGCGCTCACTGGCGCGGCGCCAGCCGAGGCGACTGAGCAGGGTCTGGGTTTCGCTGTCGATGCTGACTGAGCGCTGGCCGAACCTGCTGTTGCCCAGAGCCCGCAGCCAGCTACCGAAACGGTTCTCGCGCACCAGATGCCCCTGCAAACGCTGGTTGACCTGGCGCACCCGGCGGCGCTCGGTCAGCAGGTGATTGACCACCAGCAACAGCGCGCCGAGCAGCAGCATCAGAGCGGCGAGATAGACCATTTCAAATACTCCGCAACATGCGCCACAGCGCCAGGCAACCGGTCACTTGCAACATCACGGCGATGATCAACATGGTCCGACCACCGGAGTCATGCCACATGCCGAGCATGTAGCCGGGGTTGGTCAGCATGAAGTAGCTCACCAGAATCACCGGCAGCGAACCCAGCACCCATGCGGTCATGCGTGTTTCGCCAGTCAGTGCGCGCAGTTGCCGGGCGCCCTGGTCACGTTCGCGGATCAGCTTGATCAGGTTCTCCAACAGCTCGCTGGCATTGCCGCCGTAGCGATGGTTGACCTTGAGGCCGAGGGCGAACATGCGCAATTCGTCCTGTTCGTAGAGTTCGGCGAAATCGCTGACCGCATCCGGCAGATTGACCCCCAGCTGCACGTTGCGCTGCACCCGGCCCATGGCTTTTTTCAGCGGATCGTCGCTCGATTCGATGCCGCCCATGACCGCGTCGCTCAAGGTGCGGCCGGACTTGAGACTGCGCACGGTGTAGTCGAGCAACTGCGGCAACTGCTCGATCATGCGTTTGATCCGCCGGTGGTACAGCCAGGAAATGTACAGGCGCAAGATCAGCGGTGGCGCCAGCAGCATCGCCAGCAAACCGATCCAGTCCGCCAATAAATAACCCAGGACAATCGCCACGCCCCACAGGGTCATCCACAGCCCGAAACGTTCGGTGGGTCGGCCAAGCCCGGCGCGCAAAAACATCCGTTCAAGCCCGACCCAGGTCGGCTTCTGCGCGGCCAGTTGCGGCTGCCCCGCCGCGAGACGATTGAGCACCCGTTCGTTGCTGGTCTTGTGGATGCCGTGCACGAACAGCCAGATCGACAGCCCGAGCAGAATCAGACACAGGAGGATGAGAATGGCCGGTCCGATCATGATGCAAGTCCCATGCGGTCAGCCCAGGTGGGTCTCGTGACGCAACTTGTCGCCCGCCGGATTGACCGCTTCGCGCAGGAAGCCGAAACCGGTACGCCGATCAAGGCGAAACAAGGTGTTGGTGACGTAGACGTCTTCGCGGATGCCGACCACTTCTACCACCTCACTGACACAGCGGCGGCCATCGGGCATGCGGGTCAGCTGGATGATCACGTCGAGGGCGGCGCAGATCATCTGGCGCAGGGTGCGCTCGGCGATCGAGCGACCGGTGAGACCCACCAGCGTCTCCAGGCGCAACAAGGCGTCCTGCGCATTGTTGGCGTGCACGGTGCTCATCGAGCCGTCGTGACCGGTGTTCATCGCGGTCAGCACATCGACCACTTCGACCCCACGAATTTCACCGAGGATGATCCGGTCGGGACGCATGCGCAGGGCGTTGCGAATCAGGTCGCTGGCCTTCACTTCGCCGTGGCCCTCGGCATTTGGCGGGCGGGTTTCCAGGCGCACGACGTGCGGGTGGCCGAGCTGCAATTCCGCGACGTCTTCGATGGTCACCAGACGTTCGTGGGGGTTGATCAACTGACTGAGAATGTTCAGCAGCGTGGTCTTGCCGGTGCCGGTACCGCCGCTGATCAGCACGTTACAACGCTTGCCCACCGCCTCCTGGAGGAACTCGAAAATCGCCAGATCGATGGTCTGCATCGCCATCAGGTCGCTGCTCTTGAGCATGTCCTTGCGAAATTTCCGGATCGACAGGCACGGACCATCGAGGGCGATCGGCGGAATGATCGCGTTGACCCGGCTGCCGTCCGGCAGACGCGCATCGACCATCGGCGAGGACTCGTCGAGGCGTCGCCCGAGTGGCGCGAGAATCCGTTGCATGACCCGTTCGACGTGGTGCGCGTCGATAAAACGCAGGTCACTCTGATGCAGCACGCCATCGCGTTCGATAAACACCCGGTGCGGGCCGTTGACCAGAATCTCGGTCACTGACTGATCGCGCAGCAACACTTCCAGCGGGCCGAAACCGGTGAGTTCGTCGACGATTTCCTCGGCCAGCCGCTCCATCTCGTAACGGGAAATCGCCAGGTGCAGGCGGGCGATGTATTCGGCGACCTTGTCGGTGACAAACTGCGCCAGCAACTGGCGCGAGCCCTCCAGCAGGTTTTTCCCCGACTCTTCGATGGCGTCGATGATGTAGCGATGCAGGACCAGTTTCAGGCCTTCGTGATCGGTATTGCCGGCCGCGCCGCGCGGTACCGCGCCGAACAGTTTTTCCGCGCTCATGAGGTGCCTCGCAAGCGGTCGAACCAAGTGACTTTGGGTTTGGCCAGGCCTTCGGAGCGCTTGGCCAGACGCTCGCCGAGAGCACGCAGGCTTTGCGTGAGTTTTTCCCGTGGGGCCAGTTCGAACAGGCTGACGCCCTGGTTCTTGGCGTTCAGGCGCACTTCGGCATTGGCGGCCAATACCGCGATCACTTCAAGGTTGAAGGTTTTGCCCAGGGTTTCAGCATCCGGGGCCACGCTGCCCAGATAGCCGTCTACCAGCAGACGCGCGTGGTCGAGCTTCATGCCTTTCTCGCGCCAAAGATTGAGCACGGTCAGGTTGCGGCGGCAGTTGAGCACGTTCTGATCGGTGTACCAGATCAGCTTGTCGCAGTGGCTGACAAAGGTGCGCAAGGCTTCACTGTCGGACTGCCCGGTGAGGTTCACGACGATATGCTGGAAGTGTTGGCGCAAGGCGCTGAGCAACATGTACAGCTCGGCGGCACTGGTGCTTTCCAGCGGCTCGTCGCTGCTGGCATACGCCAGAATCCGCAGCCCCGCTTCAGCGCTGGTGAAGGCACTGTCGATCAGCGTCGCGTCGAGCCTGCGCAAGTGACGCAAGGCATCGCCGAAGTGGAACGAACTCTCAAGCCCGAGCAACGCCAGGCTGTCGCCGCGCGGCAGGCCCAGATCCAACAGCAAGGTCTGCTGTCCGCTCTTTTGCACCACCTGCGCCATATGGTTGGCCAGCAGCGCGCCATCCGAATAGCTCTGCGTGCCGTACAACACCGTAAGGCCACCAAGCTGCGTGTTGGCCGCCACCGGTGGCAGACGTTTGTTCAGGCGCCGCACCAGCCCCGCGACCTCACTGGCCCGCGAACCGTAGGCGACGAAATCCCGGGCGCCGGCACGCATGGCATTGAGCACCAATTGATTGTCCATACCGTCGCCGAGCGCGACGATGGCGAGCATCGGTTTGGCTTCCAGCGCGCCTTCGATCAACGCACTCTGCGCCACCACATGGTCGCGATCGAGGCCGACGAACACCAGGCTGGCGAAGGTGACGTCGACCAGCGCCAGCAACTCGTCCAGGCTCCCGGCCCCGGCACTCACCACCTGGCCCAGCGGCGCGAGTGCGCCTTGCAGCCACTCCAGATCGGTACTGTTACGGGTGATCGCCAGAAAGGTCTGGCTCAGGTTCTGGTTCATTGGGACAGCCCACTGCGTTTGTCGAAGTTGCCGTTTTCGAGGAAGAACATGCGGTAGAAATTCGGGTCGTAGTTGCGCAGTTTTTCCCCCGGCAGCGACGGCAGTTGCGCGTCCGCTGCCAGTGGCTGCACCAGATGCGGGGTGACAATCATCAGCAGTTCGCGCTCTTCGCGCTTGATCTGCGAGCCTTTGAAAAAGGCACCGAGCACCGGGATATCGCCCAGCCCCGGAAACTTGTTCACTTGCGAGGTGTTGGTGGTGCTGATCAGGCCGCTGATCACGAAGCTTTCGCCGTCGGCCAGCGAGACGCTGGTGTCGGTGCGGCGGATGGTCAGGGCCGGCACGGTGGTGCCGGCGATTTGCACGGCGTTACTCAAATCCAGTTCGCTGACTTCCGGTGCGACTTTCAGCGCGATGCGGTCGTGGCTGATGACGGTCGGGGTCAGGGTCAGGCGAATACCGAACTCCTTGTACTCGATCGACACGTTGTCGCTGCCGGCGCTGGGCACCGGAATCGGGATTTCACCACCGGCCAGAAAACTTGCGCTCTGCCCGCTCAACGCCACCAAGCTTGGGCGCGCAAGGGTGTAGGCGAAACCGCTGGTTTCCAGGGCGTTGATGATCGCCATGGTCTTGCCGCCGATCCACGAGAAATTGAACAGGCCGTTATCCACCGGCAGCCTCGGCGTCGGCACGCCATCGATGGGTGGCAACGTACCGGGCGATCCGAATAGAAAGTTGCCCCGGGTGCCGATCAGCGAAGCGGTGGCTTCCTTGAGTTTGGTGCGGCTGACTTCGACGAAACGAATGTCGGTCTGCACTTGCGAGGGCAGCGTCGGATCATCAGAAGGCATTCTACTGGCGCTGGTCAGTGCGGCGGTGGCACTGCCCTTGACGAACACCATGCTCTGGCGCGGCTCACTGGAGCACGACGTCCAGACCATCAGGCTGGTGGCGCCGGGAGCCACCCCGGTGAGTAGAAACGAGGCGCTGCCGGTGTCATGCACATCGGCGATCTTCGGATCGCCGATGGCCACGCGGGTGATCGCCACCGGCGACTGGATGTCCTGCTGGAAGCCCTCGCCGATCTCGATCACCGGCGGCATACGGCCGAGCGCCGAGCAATTGCCGGTGGCCGCGACGGCGGCGTTGATCGACAGTCCCATCAGTATCAAGGCCCGGACTACAGGTGTTAATAGCGGCCTGAATCGACTCTGCATGCACGTGGATCCTTGCTCAGTCATGGGGCTTGTTGGGAAAGCTGATTGCCGCGGATCACTTCCATCGGCCGCGCACCGCCATGGCCGCCAGCGGCCGGCGCTTTCGGCGCGGCACCGAGGGCCAGTTGGGTGAACTGGAAGAGCTGGCTGTTGGCGTTATCCACGTGCGCCGGTGACTGGGATTCACCGGCCCAGTACTTGGCCAGACGCTGTTCTTCGCTGCTGCGCACGGCCAGGCGCAACGTGCCGACCTGAGTGGCGAGCATCATCCGGCTGAGCAATTGTTCGGGCACCGCCAGCACCACGGTGCGCGCGGCAATCCGGCGTTGATCCTGCTTGAGTTTGTCGTCGGCGCTCAAGGCCGGGTTGGCGGGTTGCCCATCGTTGGTCAGGCCGTATTGCTCACCGACACCGAGCACGCGCATGGCTGGAACCACGATCTGCGCCGACTGCTGCAGATTGCTTGCGTCCTGACGCAGGTAGAGCAGCACATCAACGTAGTCGCCGGGAATCAGTTGCCCGGCGGCGCCGATCACTTCGTCCACGGCCACGGTCAACGCGCGCTCATCGCTGTGGATCATTCGCGCCAGTGAGCCACCGGCCTGAAAGCTTTCGTCGTTGAGCCAGGTGCCGGCACTCAGGTGCCGCCAGGGTGTGCGCCCCACCGCTTGATCGACACTGGAAAGGCTGCCGGCTGGCGCACTGCGCAGCTTCTCCAACGCCACATCGGCAGCCGTGAGAGGCGTGAACGGCGGGACATCGTGCAACAACACGACCACTGGCTGGCGGGTCTGGTCTTCGGCGGCGGCCACGGTTTTTTCCAGGGCGACTGCCGGTGCGGCAGGCACTTGCGCAACAGGAGCCGGTTGCCGACTGAGGACAAGGCCCCAGTAACCGACGACGATTGCCCCCAGCAGCAGAACGGCTGCAAGACCCATGGTGACGCGACTGTTCATGACGGCTCTCCCTTTCCTGCTGCACCGACAGCCTGTACTTCCTGCCGAGAGAATTTTTCGCGATCAGGCAGCTATGAACATGCAACGATTTCGCTATTTCCAAGCTAGCTGATCCGAGACAAAACGCCATTACTGACAGCAAAATAACTCACTAAAGTATGAGTCCTGGCCAATTAACTGCAGGGTTTGGCTCGACTAACGTTCTGGTTAATCCTTTGTGATTAATCCGTTCTTACAGTTGTTGACCAGGGGTTTGTTGACAATGCTCTGATAGCACGGTGAAAGCATGCCGCTGTAGCGTTGGATCGGCGCCAGAGGCGCAAAGGAGTGGACGTATGTTTCGGATGATCATCGACTATCTACTGGCTCGGGCCAGGCTGCTGTGCAGAAGTGAAGAAGGCGCGTCGGCCATCGAATACGCGATTGTGGTGGCAATGGTGGCGGTTGTTGTCGTGGTGTTTGTGACGCCCATCGGCGACAAGGTGCTGGCCATTTTCAACCTGGTGCTGACCAAACTCGGTGGCACGGCACAGAGCAGAGTCGCGCCTTAATCAAAATCCTTTCCCTTCTTCCAGTGCCTTGGCCCCCTGCTGAAAAACAGCAACGCTCCGGCACTGGCAATCATCGGATTTCACAGGTCCGATCTCCCGCTGTCATGAGGAGAATTTCAATGATCCTTGAATACCTGATATTGCGCCTGAGGTCCTTTCTGGCCAGTACGGAAGCCGCTTCAGCCATCGAGTACGCGATTGTCGTGGCTATGGTGGCGGTCGTGGTGGTGGTGTTCATCACACCGCTGGGCGCGAAAATCTTTGCGATTTTCAACAACGTTCTGGTGTCCCTCGGCGGCACTGCGCAAACCGCTCCGGTGCAGACCCCCTGATGTGAGTCGCGTCCGGCGAATGTCGCGCTACACTCGATCTCACTTTCAGCTTTTCAGGGACTGCCCATGACTGCTTCCTCACTCCCCCGCCAACAGTTGCTTCTGGTTGACGATGAAGAGGACGCGTTGCTTGAGCTGGCCGAGTTACTGGAGGGCGAGGGCTTTGTCTGTCACACCGCCACCTCGGTGAAACTCGCCCTGCATCACCTCACCCGCTTTCCGGATATCGCCCTGGTGATTACCGATCTGCGTATGCCGGAAGAGTCCGGCATGTCGCTGATCAAGCGTCTGCGCGAGCACACTTCACGCCAGCATCTGCCGGTGATCGTGACCTCTGGACATGCCGACATGGAAGACGTCAGCGACATGCTGCGCCTGCAGGTGCTGGATCTGTTTCGCAAGCCGATCTACCACGTGCGCCTGTTGGAAACCCTGGACAATTTGTTCCCCAAACCCAAGACGCAGGCCGGATAATCGCTCAAGGTGTTTTTTGGCAGAATTGACTGCCTGCCCGAGAAGGGCAGGCAAGCGGGATCAGTGTGCGGTCACACGCTGACGGGCGGCCGAGGCACTGGGCGATAGCGCCAATGCCAGCTGGGTGCGGTTGTGCATATGGGTCAGGCGCAAGACCTGCGAGACATACAGTTTCACGGTGTTTTCGGTGATGCCCAACTCGCAGGCGATCTGATAGTTGGTCTGCCCTTTGCCCACCAGGCGAGCCACATCCAGTTGCCGTGGCGACAGCTGATTGAAGATCGCCGGGATCTCCTGCTCGGCTTCGGCGCCGTCGCCGCCGAGCATGTCTTTGACCACCGCCGCCGGATTACGCCGAACCTTGTCCAGATCCTGGTAAAGATCGTCGATGGATTCCGAGAGAAACTGCAGCTTCTGGTTCAGGTGGCCCAACTGCACATTCTTGTGCCGCTCTTGCAGGGCCGCTTCCTGACGCTTCACGCCTTCGAGCAGTTCATCGAGCTGGATCGGCTTCTGGTAATAGTCGGCAATCCCGGCGCGCAACGCCTTGATCACATCCTGTTTGTCAGCGCGGCCGGTGAGCATGATCGCTTCGAACACCCGGTGTTTACCGCTGATGCGTTGCAGCTCCTGCACCAGCTGAATGCCATCCATGTCCGGCATGTGCAGATCGCTCAGCACCAGGCCGATTTCCGCATCTTCGCTGAACCGTTCGATCGCCTGCGTGCTGGATTCACACGGCACACAGCGGTAACCGCTGCTTTCGAGAAACTCGCACAACTCTTCGACAATCAACGGTTGATCATCGACCACGAGCACTTTTACCGCCGACGTAAGCTTGTTCACGAACCACTCCATTGCTCGGGCCAAAGCTGACTTTTTCTGCACTTTGGCGATGTAACGACTTCATTTGAAAGTAGACGCACTTTCCGACTATGTACATAGAACTAGTGGCACCTGGCGACTAATGGATCCAATGAATCGAAGCCAGTACCCCCAGCAGCACGAACGGTGCAAATGGCAGCTTCTTTGACGCTCCCGGCTCCATATATCGAAGATGTTCTCTAAGTCGTTGACTCATATGAAGCCAGACTCTTGGCGCGATCAGCAGCCAGAGCAGACTGGCGATGCCGGCGCCGATAAACGCGCAAAGAATGAATAAACCGTTCGTCGCAAGGCCCATGGCTGTCATTAATTTCACATCGCCTGCGCCCATCCGGCCCATGAAATACCCCGGCAGGGTCAACACCAGAGCAATCACGCCCGCCCAAAGGCCCTGCTGCGCATCGGCCCCGAACCAGGTGGTGCCAGTCGCCAACAGATGGATCAGCGCCAGCGCTCCTGCACCGAACGTCAGCACATTAGAGATGCGCCGTTGCCGGGCATCCTGGGCGGCGCACAGGGCCAGCCAGATCAGGAGAACAAAACTGTGCATCCGGTTAAATCCGTCCGATTTTGCTGATTGATTCTATGCTGATACTACGCAGTGAAAGTCAGGGTAGACGCACTCATGAAAACCGGCTTCGCAAAATCACAGGCAGGCGCAGTGGCGATCGAATTCGCCTTGGTATTCGTGATTTTTTTCGCCGTGTTCTACGCGCTGGTCAGTTACAGCCTGCCGTTTTTATTGATGCAGAGCTTCAATGAGGCGACGTCAGAAGCGGTGCGCCGCAGCGTCGCGGTGGATCCGAATACCCCCGGCTATGCCTCCGTGGTGGTGAGCACTGCCAACGCCGTATTGGCCGATCAGTTGCAGTGGACATCAACCCTGAATCTGGTGGTCGGCGTCGACACCTCAGCGGTCTATGACGCCGCTCAGGGCACGTTGACGGTCAGCGTCAATTACCCCACCAGCAAGCTCAATCAGATCATGCCGTTTCTGGTGCTGCCGGGGGTGGGCGCGGTGCCCAGCCTGCCCGCCAGCCTCACCGCCTCGTCGAGCCTGAAATTTTGACCGCCGGCGACAATCTGTTCGGACGCCTGCTCAAACGCGCGCCTGCGCCGGCCAACGAACTGCCCGATCATCTCGGCGCTCCGCCACTGGGCTTGCACCTGCTACTGGACCACGACGGCGGCGTGTTGCAGATCGCCGGGCCGTTGCGTCATCTGTTGGCACAACAGCCGCCCCACGACTCGCCGCTGCCGTTGTCGGCTTATTTACTCGCGCACAGTACGTTGGCGATTGAGGGCCGCCCGCAGGACTGGCAGGGGCAAATGCTCGATCTGGATTTCCCCGGTCTCAGTGACCAGACCCTGCACCTGCGCGGTTGGGTACAGCCTTCGGCCGACGGCTGGATGCTGCAACTGATGGACATCGGCGACCTGCTGCTGGAGCGCCAGCAGTCGCGCCACCGCGAAGCCTGTCAGGCCCTCGCCGGGCAAATCAGCGAACACCTGCGCGTCTGCAGCCTGACGCGTCTGCCGATGGTGCTCAGCGAGCAATTACAGGCCATCGCCCAGCGCTGGCATATCCCGTGTCTGGCCATCGCGCTGCTCGACGAACAGGAGCAGGGCTGGCAGATCTACGAGCAATATCGCGCCCACGACGCGCCGCTGCTGTGGCAGAACGGCCAGCGTCTGGGCACGCCGCTCGACAGCCTCAACGGCAGCGCGCCGCAGCGTCTCGGTGCGCATCATGGTTTGTACGAACATGCGCGAGTCGAAGCCACGTTCGGCAACGCCGATGGTTTCGCCGTGCCCTACAGCGATGATCGTGGGGTGGTCGCGTGGCTGCTCTGCGGCTTCTATACCGTGGACGTTGCCGCCCCGCACCTCAACGACCGCGACTGGATGGCGCTGACCAGCGCCCTCGCCGGCCCGTTGCTCAGCCGCCTGCGAGAACAGCAACATCATCACTACAGCGAACGTCTCGAATCGCTGCAGACCCTGCTTGGCACCGGTTGGTGGGAAATGCTCGGTGACGAGGTGCTGTTAGCGCAGTCGCTGCTCGACGTGTTGCCTGCAGACAGTGCGCGCATGCCAGTGCAAAACTGGCTGGCACTGATTCATCCGGCCGATCGCGAAGAACTGCGCAGCCGCCTGCACGCCCTGCAATTGCATGGCGAAGCGCTGACCTTGTGCGTGCGCCTGCACCGCAGCGGGCCCGGACAAACGCCCCTGTGGTATCGGGTTCAGGGCCAGGTCGCCGGCACTGGTGAACAGCGGCGGCTGGTGGGGTTCATGCTCGACATCAGCGACACGCGCAACCAGCAGCAACGCGCCGAAGCCGCACATGCGCGGCTGGATAACCTGATCGCCAGTTCGCCGGCAGTGATTTATGTGCAGCGCTACGTCGAGGGTGCGCTGCTTCCGGACTTTTTCAGCGCCAGCCTGCAGCCACTGCTGGGCTGGACGCCCGCCGAGGGTATTACCACCGATTGGGTGCAAATGATTCACCCCGAGGACCGCGAACTGTATTTCGCCCGCACCCGCCAGCTGTTGCGCGAAGGCTCGGTGCGCGCCCGTTATCGCTTGCGCGACGCGCGCGGTGAATACCACTGGCTGCTCGACGAAGCCAGGCTGCTGCGCAACGACCTGGGCCTGCCGGTCGAAGCCGTCGGCCTGTGGCTGGACGTCACTGAAGCGACCCTCGCCGCCGAGCAGGTCAGGCTCAGCGAGGAACGCTATCGGATTCTGGTGGAAGACTCTCCGGCGATGATCTGTCGTTATCGCCCCGACCTGATTCTGACCTTCGGCAACCGGCCGCTGGCGACTTATCTGGAATGCACCCCGGAGCAATTGCCGGGGGTCGATCTGGGCAGCTGGATGTCCGACGAACAACGCGCAGCCTTCGTTCAACGTCTGGCACTGCTGACCCCGGAGTTGCCGGTGAGCACCGCCGAAATCAGCCTGCAATTACCTGGGCGCGAACATGCGTGGTGGGTGTGGTCCGATCGCGGGGTGTTCGATGAACACGGGCGCTTGCTTGAAGTGCAGGCCGTGGGCCGCGACAACACCGAGGTACGGCGCTCGCAGCAGCAACTCACGCAAAGCGCGAAAATGGCCACCCTCGGCGAAATGGCCACCGGTCTGGCCCATGAAATCAACCAGCCGCTGAACGTCATGCGCATGGCCATCGTCAACGTGCTCAAGCGTCTGGGTAACGGTGATGTGCAGATCGACTACCTGACCGACAAGCTCAATCGCATCGACGCCCAAGTGCAGCGTGCGGCGAAAGTGGTCGATCACATGCGCGTGTTCGGCCGTCGTTCGGAGATCGAGCAGCAACTGTTCAACCCGGCTTCGGCCATCGAAGGCACCTTGTCGTTGCTGGCCGAAGGCATGCGCGGCAAAGGCGTCGACCTGCGCATCAGCGAAACCGCCTTCAGCGTGCAGGTGCGCGGTTATGTCGATCAACTGGAGCAGGTGCTGATCAATCTGATGGTCAACGCCCGCGACGCACTGCTCGGCAAACGCGAGAAAGACTCATCGTTCAAGCCATGGATCTCGATTTATGCCGAGCGCGACGAGCACAAGGTACGGCTGTGGGTCGAGGACAACGGCGGCGGCATCGATCCGCGTTTGCTGGAGCGGATTTTCGAACCGTTCTTCACCACCAAACCGGTGGGCGTCGGCACCGGGCTGGGGCTGTCGGTGAGCTACGGCATCATCGAAAACATGGGCGGGCATTTGAGCGTGCGCAACTCGCTGGAGGGCGCGCGTTTCTGCATCGAGTTGCCGATTGCCCCGGACGCCTAGATCACCAGATAGGCCTTTCCGGTCTGGCCGCAGGTCATGTTGGCACCGACGTCGACGTCCATTAGGTTAATGCCAAGGCTTTTAAGCAGATTGTTGAGCAATGGGTCGAGCAACGGGCTGACCAGGTTGGTCACCACAGGCAGCAGATGATTGGTGACGTCACTGATCAATGAGGCGACGCCAGTCACGATTGCGCCCAGTGGATTACTGCCTTGCGGTCTGTATACGATCAAATTGATCCCCGCCAACGTGTTGCTCAGGCTGCCGACGATATTGGAGGTCGGCGCAGCTGATTGCACGCTTGGCGGCAGTTTCAGGTTGGCGGGTGTCGCGAATGGCGTACCGCTGGAAAACAGCAAGTCCTGCGAGTTTTGCGCGACGGGGGTATCCAGCATGATTGCGATGCCGCCGGCACCGTATTGAATATGCGAATTGGGGTCGCAACTGCCGAGCCCGGCGACCCTGTAACACGTCGCGATGCCCAGGTCGATCAGCGGCAATGGCGTGACCGTCGGCTCGGCTGAGGATGAGAACGCATTAGTGGGGTCGATCTTGCCGAGTTTGAGGTCGGCAATAGAGGTAACGGTATGTGCGGTCAGGCTCTTGGTACCGGTGGATCCGGTCGGGCAGCTGTAATCGGTAACATAACTTTTGGCACCACCGGCATCCAGGCTGATATCGATTCTCGGCGACGGCAAAAGCAGTGGATCCAGTTGCTGGCAGCCAAGACATACCACCGAGTTCAGCACTGCCACCAGATTCAGACCGAGCACCGCATTGAGTGTCGAGGTCAGCCCACCCACCAGCCCCAGCACCGCATTGGTCAGCCCGGCCACCCCGCTCAATACCGGCAGATCCACCGAAAGCATCGTGCGAATCTGTGCCGTGCGCACATAAATCCGGTCCGCCCCCAACGGATTGGCCTTGGCCCGCGCCGGATCACCAATCGCCGAAAACTGCGGCGGCTCGATCACCTTGACCCGCACCGTGACATTCGCCAGCCCCAGCACGCTGATCGGCAAGGTCGCGGCCACCGCGCTTTTGCTGTTGGCCAGTTGCACCACGCCCTGAATCAGTTGCAGCAGTTGCAGGTTGGCATCCAGCCCGGCGGCGGTGGTGCCGGTCTGTAACTGCAGGATGTCGCCGAGTTTGACCGGCGCAGCATTGATCGCCGCCACCTGCAGCTGACCCAGCGCAGTAATCACCGTGGCGGTCGCGCCATTGAGCTGCACCACCGTCGCGGCAGCCTGAATCAGTTGAGTGACCGTGGCTTGAGTGTTGAGCAGTTGCGTGTAGTTGCCGGCGGCGACGTTGAGGTTGATCGCCAGTTGATTGAGGTAGCTGAGCAGGTTGATGTCGGTGTTGAGCAGACCGTCCCAACCCAGAGCCGTGAGGTTGACGTTGCCGCCGAGCAGCCCGGAGAACAGCGGATTGAGAATGTTCGACTGCGCTGTGTTGATGCTCGCCAGGGTGCTGCGGATGTTCAGTTGCGCCACCGTTGGTATCGGTTGCGCGGCGACGGCCGAGGCATTGAGCGTGGTGTTCAGGCTGACCGCCGAGCCGCTGAACAAGGCCTGCACGCCGCCAGCAAAACTGGTGGTCACCGTGCGGCTGGCGACCACTTTGATTGCGCTCGACCGGGTGGAATCGACGGTAAACGCGCGCAGGCCGCTGGCCGCGGTCTGCACACTGCCGCAGGTCGTCGCGAGGGTGTTGTTGCTATCGACGATGTAGCCATTGCGCACCGCGCTTTGCCCGGCATACGTGGCCGCACTCAGACCGGACTGACAATTGCCGCCGCGACTGACCGCTTCCAGCGCCGCGCTGTCGACCACCCGCTGCAATTTGCGCTGTTCCATGTACAACCGACCGGTGTCGACCACCAGCAACATCAACACCAGCGCCAGACTGAGCGTGGCAGCCGCCATCAAGCCGATTGCCCCGCGTTGCCGGGCCGGACCGTTGAACTGCGTACGAGGCGACATGGCGCACTCCTTTGCCGGCGCGTTGCCGAGCGCTACCTCCGATGGTGGATTTGAGTGTAGACGGCGCTAGTGGCAACGCGCCATTTGGTGCCGCACAAAACCCAGCAGACCTCGCCTGCTCGCGAATACGCTGTGTCATTCAACATGGATGTGGCTGACACGCCGTCTTCGCGAGCAAGCTCGCTCCCACAGGGGGATTTGTGCTGGGGCAAAAAATAGGAGCCTCTTGGGCTCCCGTTTTTTTTTACAGCGGACTAGCGCGGTGGATAGTTGGCCAATATCCGGCTGACGGTTTCGCGCACCGCGTTGCTGCGATCCTGCGGATTGGGCGTGCTGCTGAGCATCTGCTCATCGCTGCCACGCCACACCAGTTTGCCGTCCTTGCCATCGAGCAGGTCGATCTGGATCGTTGCCACCTTGTAGGTGATGTTGCGGGTTTCGTTGTACATCGGCGCGCCCCAGTAACCGTTCCACGGGCCGCCCCAACCGCCGCCGTAGTTGGTAGTCACTTGCTGCTGACGGTCTTCGACGATCAGGTAGGTTTGCACGCTCAGGTCACCCTTGGCCCCGGCAGCGGCGGGACGCAAACCGCGCTGGTCGAGCTGATCGCTGACGGCCTGGCGGATGCGTTGCTCGGTCAGGTCACTCTTGATCCGTGGATCATCCGGGCGATATTGCAGCGCCGGTTCTTTCCAGCTCCAGCTGCGATAGGCGGCGAAGTCGCGGCTGGCGTCGAAGTCATGATTGACCTGATTGGCAGCGCAAGCACTGAGCAGCGCGGCCATGGCCAGTAAAGCGAGACGACGGAACATGGTTGTTCTCCGGTTGAAGGCCTGAACCTGCGAAGCGTTCTCACATCAAGTCTAGCTCGGCGGATACGCCGACAGGGCTTTTTCCAGAGCCTCGCGAATGGCGTCGGTGCGCACCAGTTGGCTGCCCTGATTGGCGGTTTCGGCGCTGGCGCTCCACACCGGTTGACCGGTGCCGGCGTCGAACAGATTGACCTGGACCACCACGACCTGCTCCTGATAGGTGCGAACAATCGGCACAGTGTTGTACATGCCGTAACCGCGCCCGTAGCGATCATAGCCACTGTATCCGCCGTAACCGTAATCGTCCTGCACCTGACGCAAGCGGGTTTCCAGACGCAGGTTGGCGCTGACCAACAGGTCCGCTGGACGGTTGTCGTGCAACGGCCGCAGCCCGCGCTGATCCAGCGCATTGCTGACGGCTTCAGCCACTTGCGCCGAATCGGCCCAGGCCGTGCCCGGCGGCAATTGCCCGTTGAGCCAGGCCCAACTGCGATAGCGCCCATAATCACGCGGTGGCGCCGGATAAGCGCTGCGATCGAAGGTGTTGGCCGCTTGCGCCGGCGCCGGCGGCAAGGGCCGCGACTGCGCGACGTACGGGTTGCTGCCCTGGCAGGCGGCCAACCCCAGACAGATCAGCAATAACCCCGATTGAGCTTTCATGTAGTGCTCCGATCAGATCGGCCGGCAGATCCAGTGCAAGTAACGCCCAAGCCCGGCGAAGCTTGGGTGACGACGGTGTGCGAGCTCCATCTCCAGCAAATCCACGAGTTCGGCGCGGGCCTGGAATTCCACCGGCATGTAGTCATGGAAAACCCGGATCCCGCTCTGGGTTTCGACCTGCCACAAGCCTGCGAGTTGCGTTGCCAGTTCCCGCGGGTCGAGCGGTTGCTGCGGGGTCAGGCTCTGCTTTTCACCGGCCATGGTGTTCTTGCGCATTTTCTTGAAATGGCCCTTGAGCAGGTTGCGATAAATCAGCGCATCACGGTTGTAGAACGCCAGCGACAGCCAGCCACCGGGTTGGGTCAGTTGATGCAGCACCGGCAGGATCGCGTGGGGTTCGGCCAGCCATTCGAGCACGGCGTGGCAGATCACCAGATCGTACGGCTCGGTGAGCTGACCGAGCAGTTCCTGCCACGGCGCCTGAATGAACGTCGCGCTCTGCCCGGCTTCGGCGAAGCGCTGGCGGGCACCTTCGAGCATCGGTTCGGCCGGCTCGGTGAAGGTCACCTCATGGCCGCGTTCGGCCAGCCACAGCGACATGTGCCCCAGACCGCCACCGATGTCCAGCACGCGCAACGGCCGGTCCGGCAACGCTTCGGCCAGGTCGGCCTGCAACACCGCGAGGCGAATCGCGCCTTTGGCGCCGCCGTAGATTTTTTCGGCGAATCGCGTCGCCAACTGATCGAAATGCCGGTCGCTCATCAGCTGAACCGCCTTTCGCTGTCGGCAAGCTTGCTGCGCACCACTTCATTCATGTCCAGCCCCAACTCGCTGCACAGCAGCAACAGATACAGGACGATGTCGCCGACTTCCTGCCCGGCATGCGCCAGTTTGTCCGCCGGCAACTGGCGTGACTGGTCTTCGGTCAGCCACTGGAAGATCTCCACCAGCTCGGACATTTCCACGCTGGCGGCCATGGCGAGGTTTTTCGGGCTGTGAAATTGCCGCCAGTCATTGCGGTCACGAATGGCGTGCAGGCGTTCGGTCAGTTCAACAAGGTTCATCGGGCTCTCCTGAAGGCGTATAGCTTCGGGGGGTTACGCGTTGAAGGCAAGGCCCATGTTGGAGCTGCCGCAGGCTGCGATCTTTTGATCTTGCCCTTGAAAATCAACAGCAAAAGATCGCAGCCTGCGGCAGCTCCTACAGATTTTCCGTTCGGCGCAGCATTGGGCCATAATCCTGGCAGGGAACTCGGCCGCCCGCGTTGTGGCCCAAGGCTCAGCTCTTTCATCAGGATGCACACATGCAGGTAGAAAGCTTTTTCGAATGGCTCGGCCAGGCACTTGGTTCGATCATCCGTTTCATCGTCGATGGGCTCAGCGGCCTGTTCAACATTCTGAGCAACGCCGGCGGCAACTTTGTCGATGGCCTGGCCAAGACGCTGGGCATGGACACTTCGATCATCAGCATCCTCGCGCTGATCGTCGGCCTGATGCTGCTGTGGTCGGCGATTCGCGCGTTCATGAATGCGTCGATCATTGCCGGGATCATCTGGTTGCTGTTGGGGTTGTGGTTGTTGAGCTGGATCATCCATTAGCCCCCCCTTGTGGGAGCGAGCCTGCTCGCGAAGGCGTCAGATCAGTCAAAACTGTTCTGAATGACACACCGCTTTCGCGAGCAGGCTCGCTCCCACATTGGTTGCATCGCAGGCCGCACGAATCGCTACAATCCCGCTCCCCCAAGGAGCCCGCATGTCCAACCTGATCGCCGACTGGCGCGACCGTCCGACTCACCGCAAGGTCTGGGCGCTCGCTGCGCCGATGATTCTTTCCAATATTTCCGTGCCGCTGGTGGCGCTGGTCGACAGCACCGTCATCGGCCACCTGCCCCACGCCCATCAGTTGGGCGCGGTGGCGGTCGGCGCCAGCCTCTACACCTTTCTCGCCTGGGCCATGGGTTTTCTGCGCATGGGCACTACGGGGTTTGCCGCTCAGGCCGCCGGGCGCAACGATGGCGCGGCGTTGCGGCAGATTCTGTTGCAGGGTCTGTTGCTGGCGCTGGGACTGGCAATCGTGCTCGGCACTCTCGGCGTGCCGTTGAGCGGCGTGGCCCTGCACTTCATGCAGCCGTCGGCCGAACTCGATCAACTGACCCGCGAGTTCTTCCACACCCGGTTATTCGGGCTGCCGGCAGCGCTGGCCAGTTACGCCCTGGTCGGCTGGTTTCTCGGCACCCAGAACGCCCGGGCGCCGCTGGCGATTCTGCTGAGCACCAACCTGATCAACATCGCTCTGAACCTGTGGTTCGTGATTGGCCTGGAATGGGGTGTGGTCGGCTCGGCACGGGCCTCGGTGATCGCCGAGTGGAGCGGCGCCCTGCTCGGCCTGTGGCTGACCCGTGGCGCGTTGCGCGCCTATCCCGGGCACATCGTCTGGGCAGCGTTGAAGGTGTGGCGGAGCTGGCGCCCGTTGCTGGCGGTCAACCGCGATATTTTCATCCGCAGCCTGGCGCTGCAATCGGTGTTTTTCCTGATCACCGTGCAAGGTGCGCGCTTGGGCGATGCCACGGTGGCAGCCAACGCCCTGCTGCTCAACGGCTTGCTGTTGACCGCGCATGCACTGGACGGTCTGGCACATGCGGTTGAAGCGTTGTGCGGACACGCCATCGGCGCCCGCGACCGGCTCGCGCTGCGCCGTTCGCTGGTGGTGGCCGGCGGCTGGTCGTTGCTGGCCAGCGTCGGTTTTGCCGCGCTGTTTCTGTTGGGCGGACACTTGTTTATCGAAATGCAGACCGACATTCAGAGCGTGCGCGACACCGCGTTCATCTACCTGCCGTATCTGGCGGTGTTGCCACTGATTGCGGTCTGGAGCTACTTGCTCGACGGCCTGTTCATCGGCGCCACCCGCGCCCGGGAGATGCGCAACGGCATGCTGCTGACCGTCGCCCTGCTGCTGCCGTTCGCCTGGGCGCTGCAAGGGCTGGGCAATCACGGCCTGTGGCTAACATTCCTGCTGTTCATGGTCTTGCGCAGCCTGACCCTCGGCGCACTGGCCCTGTGGCTGCGGCGCAACGACGGCTGGTTCAGCGGTGCTGCTCACTGAGCCGGTGTGTGTTTGACGAACGCGACGACCTGATCGAGCACCGGCGCCAGCCGTCGAAGTGGCCGCGACAGGCTCGCCACCAGCGTCACATGATTGGGGCGCGAGTAGTACAGATCCTGCACCGGCACACCGGCCTCGCGCAGTTTGCGCGCCAGACCTGCGGTGTTGCGCGTCGGGTTGACCAGATTGTCCTTGGTCGCGGCGATCAGCAGCGCCGGAGGCTCGCCCTGCCCGACATGGTTGATCGGCTGCGATTGCGGCGGTGAGTCCGGCCAGAAGAATACCGGACGCACCTGCGGATTCTGGATGGGCAGAAAGTCATATGGCCCGGCCAGACCGATCCAGCCGCTGAGGTCTTCTGGCGACATGCCCACCGCACCGAGCAGACCAGGATCCAGCGCCAGCATCGCCGCGTTGTAAGCGCCGGAACTGTGGCCCATCAGGTACAGGCGTTGCGGGTTGCCGGAGAACTCGCGGATATGCGCCCGGGTCCAGGCCACCGCCCGCGCCGAGTCCTCAAGAAACAGCGGATAGCGCACTTGCGGGTACAGCCGATAATCCGCCAGCACCGCGACAATCCCCCGCGACGCCAGCGCCTCGCCGACAAACGCGTAATCGCCACGATCACCGCTGTTCCAGCTGCCGCCGTAGAAGAACACCACCACCGGCGCGCCCTCCAGCGGCTGGCGCGGCACGTAGACGTCGAGTTGCTGTCGCGGATCATCGCCATAGGCAATGCCGGCGGTTTTGTGAAACGTGTCGTCGGGGGTCAGCGCATTGAGCACCTTGACCGGGGAACATCCGGTCAGCACCAGCAGCACGAACCCGCCAAGCATTGCGCCGAACTGTTGCCACAGAGGGTTTGCCATGGATGCCGCACCTCAGGGTTGATCTGTCTGCCAGTGTTGTCGCACATGATCGAGGCGTTCCTGCTGGCTCAGCCCGTCCGGCACGCCGGGCATTTGCGCCCGGGGATGCTGCAAGCGTAGCCACATCCAGCCATCCAGCACCGTGCGGTCGCTGAAACCCAGGCTCAGCCCCTCCTGCACATGGGAGGCGATGCGCGCGTAGTCGGTTCCCAGGGATTGGCACCAGCGCCAGATATGTTGTTCCAGCAGACAGCTTTGCAAACGCTCGCGCTGACGATGAGTGAGGCTTTCGTCAATCCCCAGCGGCTCGACCGCCCACTGCGGATTGCGTAGTTGCTGCCAGCCTTGACAGCCCATGGCGAGATCGCCCCAGGTGCCACCGAACCAGCGCACCAGGCGGATCGGCCCGAGCCAGCGACTCAAGTCGGCGGCATCGCAGGCATCGAAGAAATAACTCGCTGTCTGCCGGTTGTAGTAACCGAGCAAGGCGCGGTGATTGAGTCCGAACGAAACCGTCAGCATCCGCCGCAGGTGACGCAGCAGTATCGGCGACGAGGCATCGCTGGCAAGCAGCAGCCCCCGCCAGGTCTGCGGATCGCGATGACACAGCGCAGCCAGTGCCGGACTCTCGTGCAATTCGACCAGTAGCGGCCCGTGCTCGCTCACCGCCTGAAACTCGGTGCCCTCGAACAGCCGCGTGCAACGCACCCCGGCGAAGCCCTGATGCAGTGTCGCCAGCGCCTGCTGTGCATCGGCGCCATCGAGCAACAGCCACTGTGCCTGCTGGGCAAACCCGACGCCGCTCAAGTGGCGGCGCCCTGATCCAGCGACGCGACCAGCCGGCAACTGCAGATCGACGCCGTGCAGTGGTTGTAACTGCCGCCGCCGGGCATCAGGCACAACAGCAACAGCGGTTCGGCGGACTTGAGCCATTGCGCCAGACCTGCGCTCGGCAGCACGTCCGGCAGTGCCAATGCCTCTGCGCAGTCTTCGATCAGCACCGGCTCCTGCAGCACGCCACTGATCACTGGTTGATCCGGGTCGCCCTCATGAAAACTCACCACCACTTCGACGCCTTCACGCAACGACGCCAGCGACGCGTCGCTCAACGCCGCCGCGAGCGGCAGCCAACAGTGGCTGGCGGCAGCGCCTTCGCCCTGATAGACCCAGTCAAATTGCACGGCCACCGGCCGCTGATCGTCGGGCTGCGGTTCATCGACCGTCACCACCCAGGCACGTTGCAGGCTGTGCATGCGCGGCCTGGCACAAGTGCTGGCCGGCGTGGGCAGTGGCGCCTGGGCGCAGGCAACGATGCGGTTGCTGTAAGACGGCTCGCTGGCGGGGTCGGCACGATGCTCGATCCGGCTCAGCAACCAGCGGCGGTTGCACTCGGCAAGGGGATGCGCGGTCAGCGTCAGCCACTGCGCGCTGCGCAAGCTCGGCAGATCGCTGTGGCCATAAGCTTTGCGGGCACCGACTGTTTGCGCTTGCGGATCCGGGGCCTGCACCTCTATCTGCCAGCGTCTTACCGAAGGTGCACTCGCGCCAGTGTCCACAGAGGCCACACCAGAAACCGGCAACAGCGCCGGATCATCGGTGAAGACCAGACAGTGTCCGTCGGGCCGATGTTCGAAGTAGTAATGAATCCGTGCCTGCGCGCAAAGCCGCTGCACGAATTGCAGGTCCGATTCACGGTATTGCGTGCAAAAGGTGCGCACCGGGTAGTCGCCGTGCAAATCAAAGCGGCGCTGCATGCCAGTGATTCCGTGCTCCTTGAGCACCTGCGCGAGGATCTGCGGCACACACTGACTGCTGAAAATCCGCTGACTGAAACGCAGTGCCAGACAACGCAGCTTCGGCTCCAGGGTCACCCGACACAATCGGCGACCCTCACCGTGTTCATGCTGGACCACACTCTGCAACTGTCCGCTCAAGCCATTTTGCAAGGGACCGAACTGCAGGAACGCCGAGCGATACAGCAGACCGGCCAGATTCAATTGCGGATCATCGATCAACAGATCGATGGTAAAGACAAAGGGTTCGCTGATGCCCTCGCTTCCGGTAAAGGCCAGCACCTCGAAGGGGTCGGGCAGCCCCGCTACATCGAGACGAAACGACGGCTCGTTGACTGATTCGAACATGGGCGGATCTCTACAGGAGGGGCGGCCGGGGATTCTCGCCGAGAGCCATGGCCGAGTAGAGAGCTGAAGTACAACTTAGGAAATGACCTACGCGAAAAGCAGACCGGATGACTCTACGGACTGTGATAGGCAGTCATTTCGCGGGGAATTTGCGAGATGTCCCACCGGGTCATCCGAATTTTCCACAGCTTGAGGGAAAATTTCAGACAACCCGGTGCAACAGACCTGACTCAGGAAGACAGGTAGGAGGAGCGGGTCAGACCCAGACGCAAGGCATCGAGGAACTGCGTGCGCTCGCTGGCACTGATGCGGGCACTGGCGCACTTGTCGCGGTAGTGGGTCATCAGTTCTTCCGGCGACAAGTGCACGTAGCGCAGCATGTCTTCGATGGTGTCGTGGGTCTCGATACCGGCGTGGTACACGCTGCCATCGGCGTTCTGATAGATGTTCACCGAGTCGGTGTCACCGAACAGGTTGTGCATGTCGCCGAGGATTTCCTGATAGGCGCCGACCAGGAACACGCCCAGCAGATAGTCCTCACCTTCGTTCAGACCGTGTACCGGCAGGCTGGTCTCGATGCTCTGCTCGTCGACGTACTGGTTGATCTTGCCGTCGGAGTCGCAGGTCAGGTCTTGCAGCACGGCGCGACGCAGCGGCTCTTCATCCAGACGATGCAGCGGGATGATCGGCAGTACCTGATCGATCGCCCAGGTGTCCGGCAGGCTCTGGAACACCGAGAAGTTGCAGATGTACTTGTCGGCCAGCTTGTCGTTGAGTTCGTCGAGCACCTGACGGTGCGAACGCTGACGCGCCTTCAACGAGTTGTGCAGGCGACGGCACACAGCGAAGTAGCACTGCTCGGCCAGGGCTTTTTCCGCCAGGGTCAGTTTGCCGTCGGCGTACTGCGAAGCCACGTCGCTCATGTAGTGCGTGGCGCGCCAGTAAGTCTCGGTGACCATTTCGATATCGGTCGGGCCGAGCAGGTCCACCAGCCACTGCACGGTTTCCGGCAGGTTTTCCTTGTTTTCGATCAGCGGGATTTCGTCGTTGTGTTTCTCGACGTCGGTCACCTGCACCACCAGCATCGCGTGGTGCGCGGTCAGCGAGCGGCCGCTTTCGGAGAAGATGTGCGGATGCGGCAGACTCTGCGCGTCGCAGAACTCCTTGAGCATGCCGACCACGACACCGGCGTAGTCGTCCATGTCGTAGTTGATCGAACTGGCATTGCGCGAGTGGGTACCGTCGTAGTCGACCCCCAGACCGCCGCCGACGTCGATGTGATCGACCGGCAGGCCCAGGTTGCGCAACTCGCCGTAGTAACGGATGGCTTCCTTGAAACCGTGCTGATAGTCAGCCAGGTTGGCAATCTGCGACCCCATGTGGAAGTGCAGCAGACGAATACCCTGATCGAGGCCGGCCGCGCGGAAGCGCTCGACCACCGACAGCAGTTGCGCCGCCGACAGGCCGAATTTGGATTTCTCGCCACCGGTGTCCGCCCACTTCGAGGACGCCAGCGACGACAGGCGCACGCGCAGACCCACCTGTGGCTTGACCTTGAGCGAGGCAGCTTCTTCGATCACCAGGCCGACTTCGGATTCTTTCTCG
Organism: Pseudomonas sp. B21-051; assembly: GCF_024748795.1. Lineage (NCBI taxonomy): Bacteria > Pseudomonadati > Pseudomonadota > Gammaproteobacteria > Pseudomonadales > Pseudomonadaceae > Pseudomonas > Pseudomonas sp. B21-051. The sequence goes on along the minus strand of NZ_CP087166.1, from coordinate 740,659 downwards.
ATCACGATGAACACGTTGTGGCCGAGCTTCTGGCCCATCAGCGCCAGACGGATGAACTCGCGATCCTTGTAACCGTTGCAGACGATGGTGCCGCCCTTCGGCGCCAGCGCCAGCACCGCCAGCAGCTCAGGCTTGGAGCCGGCTTCCAGACCGATGGAAACGTTCTGGGTGGCGATGATGTTCTCAATCACCGCTTCTTGCTGGTTGACCTTGATCGGGTACAGCGCGGTGTATTTGCTCTGGTATTCCAGGCGCTCGATGTTCGAGTCGAAAGCACCGGTCAGCTGACGGACACGGTCTTGCAGGATGTCGGGGAAACGTACCAGCAACGGCAGGGACAAGCCGCTCTTGCGCAGTTGGTCGACTTGTTCGAACAGGTCGATGGGCGAGCTGCTCGGGCCGTTCGGACGAACTTCGACGCGACCGGCGTCATTGATCGCGAAATACCCGGCCCCCCAATGGCGAATCCCGTAAACACTGCGGCTGTCCGCAACTGTCCATTGGCTGCCATCGTCTTTACGTGTGCGTCGTACGGACATCGAAGTCCCCTATAAAGAAGTCATAGTGCGTCGCCTGATATCAGGCCGGCGCAGTCTAAAGAATGAAAATGACGGTTCGTCAGCGCGGCGGTAGACCGCGCTGACCGCGTGTAGTTTAGAAACCGGTCATGAACAGGCTCTGTGAAAACCATGGAGACGACGCCGGATCTGAACTGCTTCAGTGCCGGATCAAGCCGCAGATGGATTTCACAGAGGCTGCTAGCCGCCGGACTTCTTCGCTTTGAAACCGTGTTTGATCAGCTCTGCCAAGAGTAGCTCGACATGATCGCCCTGGATTTCGATGATCCCGTCCTTCAACGCCCCACCGGTGCCGCAACGTTTCTTCAACGTTGTCGCCAGCTCCTTGAGGGCGTCTTCGGCCAGTGGCACGCCGGTGATAGTAGTCACCGTTTTGCCGCCACGGCCCTTGCTCTCGCGACGCACGCGGGCAATGCCGTCTCCGGCCGGGATCACGGTTTGTTTGCAGATACAGGCGTCCACCGGTTTACTGCATTCCGGGCAATGACGACCTGCGTCGGTGGAAAATACCAGGCCACCAAGGGCGGCGAAGGATGCGGCTTTTTTGGCCACCGGCAATCCTCTTGGGAGGACAAAGACTGATCGCGACCTTGGGCAAGGTCATCGACCGCGAAGCCCCACTCAGGCAGGGGCAGCGCTACTGCACCGAAATCGTTGAACCGCTCGACTTCGACCTGTAGGAGCTGTCGAGTGCAACGAGGCTGCGATCTTTTGATCCTGATCTTCAAAGATCAAAAGATCGCAGCCTTCGGCAGCTCCTACAGGCCCGTCATCGTGCAGGCACACGTCAAACCATTCGGTGCAGCTTGAAAAGGTCGCGCAGTGTAACGGCAAAAAGCGCAATTGCTAAGAGCCAATCGGCGCCAATTTATGTGTTCTTTGCGACGCCGCTTTGTTGAGCCTTCAGATAGCGCTTCAACGCGGCCAGAGAGTCCGGGCAGTAAGGCTTTTGCTCGATTTCGCGCATCACCTGCTCGACCGGAATGAAGCGTGCTTCCAGCACTTCTTCCGGCTGCAGTTTCAGCGGGCCATCCCACACCGCGGAAAACGCCGAGCACCACAGGCGATTGCCGGTGTCCTCGAAGAAGAAATGATCGTGGGCGGTCAGTTCCACCCCGCTCACGCCCAATTCCTCTTCCAGCTCGCGGGCCGCCGACTCGGCGTAGGTCTCATCGGCCTGCACCATGCCGCCGGCCGCTACATCCCAATAACCCGGATAGATCGCCTTGCTCAGGGTGCGCCGGTGCACGCAGAGCTCACCAGCGGAATTGAACAACATGATGTAGGTGCCGCGCCCGATCAGCCCGCACTTACGCAGATCGGCCCGCACCAGGGCGCCGAGCAGGTTATCCTGCTCGTCGACCCAGGCGATCTGTTCGGCATCGGAGGCGGCGCGGTGCGCCGCCTCTTTGGCGCTATCGACCATGACTCAGCCCTGATTGAGCAGTTGACGCAGATCGATCACCGCGGCGTTGGCCCGGGAAATGTAGTTGGCCATGACCAGCGAGTGGTTGGCCAGCACGCCGAAGCCGCTGCCGTTGAGAATCATCGGGCTCCAGACCGGCTCCTGCGACGCTTCCAGCTCACGGATGATCTGACGCACGCTGACCGTGGCGTTCTTCTTCGCCAGCACATCGGCGAAATCGACTTCGATGGCGCGCAACAGGTGCGACAGCGCCCAGGCCTGACCACGCGCTTCGTAGAACACGTTGTCGATCTGCATCCAAGGGGTTTCGACGACTTCCTCGTCAACCTGCGGGACTTCGCCAACCGCCGGCACTTCGGTTTTCAGCGCGGTGTTGAGCTTGACCCGGCCGACACTGGCCGAAAGGCGTTGCGACAGCGAACCCAGACGGGTGCCGACATCGCCCAGCCAGTTGTTGAGGTTGTCGGCACGGGCGTAGAACAAGGCGTTTTTCTGCGTAGGATCAGACAGGCGCGCCTGGTAACGGCTCAGGGAGTTGATGCCTTCCTGATATTCAGATTCGCTCGACGGCAGGATCCAGCTCTTGTTGTCGAAGTTGAAACGCGGTTCGGCCTTGGCCAGGTCGGCATCTTCGGCCGACTGCGACTGCGAACGGGCGAAGTCTTTACGCAGGGCACGGGTCAGGTCACGTACCTGCACCAGCACGCCGTATTCCCAGCTCGGCGTGTTGTCCATCCACAGGCCAGGCGGGAAACGGTCGTTGGAAATATAGCCGCCCGGCTTGTTCAGCAAAGTGCCGGCGACGGTCTTGAGGGTTTCGACCGTGGTGTAGCCGACAACCATTTGCTTGCCTTCTTTCTCGGCAGCCGCCTGAGCATTTTGCGCCACCGGAAACAGCGCCGGCTCCTGGCTCCAGTACCAGCCCAGGCCGATGGTCACCAGCAGATAAATGCCGATCAACGTGGCCAGCGCGCGGCTGAACAACAGCCCGCCCACATAGCTGCGGGTGGCCGACTTCGGCTCGGCGGCACGTTCAGGCGCGCTGCCCGCGCGGTTCTTCCAGTCCAGCATGGCGATATCCTTTCAATCACTTGGGTTCAACGGTTCGACCACAACCATACAACAACGTGCCAAGCCCGGCACCCGCCATTGAAGAGAAGCAGAAAATCCACGGAAGGCCCGACATCGAACTGCGAATTCTCTAGGGGTTTCCCCGATACACCGTCACCAACATAGCCCCGAATCAGACATTTGCAGATCAGCGCCTGTGCGCAGCACAGCGTTGTGCACAAAGGCTTTTTCACCTATCGAGCAGCACGATACGCCCGGTTTTCGGGAGGCTCAGCGACGAACAGGTCCAATCCGATACCGCCCGGTCAGAAACTGAATTGTGCCGCACCGCAGATTATTGACGCACGACACTCATATAAGGGAAAAGAGGTGCTAGCATAGAGCCACCAGTCGATCTCAGCATGCGCCCTAACTAGTAGTCAGGATATGACCGAGCCAGAAGACCCCAGCCGTGAGCGCCTCAAGCACCACTTTGCCCAGCGGGTAATTCATCAGGCACGTCAGATTCTTGAGATATGGCAGCGCCTGCAACGCAGTGAGTGGTCCACCGCCGACCTCGCCGAACTGAGCGAGGCCAATCTGCGCCTGCTGCGGTTTGCCGAGCGCTTCGAGCAGCCCGAACACACGCAACTCGCGCGTCATATCGGCCAGTCGCTAGAAGCGGTGGACGCCAATCGCGGACGCCTGAGCAGTGGCCTGATCACCGATCTCAATCGCTTGATGCAGCGCCTGTCGCGCACCGGTCTGCGGCATGGCGATCAACTCGACCAGACTTTCCTGCCGCCGCTGCGCAAACCGATCTACGTCATGTTGCAGGATCACGACCGTGCCGAGCGGCTGGCCAAGCAGCTGGAGTTTTTCGGCCTTACCGCGCAGGCGCTGGACAGTGTCGCGGCGTTTCGCTCCTCGATGGTTGAGCGCCTGCCGGCCGCGATCGTCATGGACGTGGACTTCAGCGGCGCAGGCGTCGGCCTGCAACTGGCTGCCGAAGCCCAGGTCGGCCTGGAAGAACCGCTGCCGCTGCTGTTTTTCAGCCTGCACGAAACCGACACCCCGACCCGCCTCGCCGCCGTGCGCGCCGGCGGCCAGGAGTTCCTCACCGGCACCCTCGAAGCGTCGAGTCTGCTGGAGAAGATCGAAGTCCTGACCTGCGTCGCCCAGTACGAACCTTATAAAGTGCTGATCATCGACGACTCCCGCGCCCAGGCCTTGCACACCGAACGCCTGCTCAACAGCGCCGGAATCGTCACTCGCACGCTGATCGAACCGATCCAGGCGATGGCCGAACTGGCGGACTTCCAGCCGGATCTGATCATCCTCGACATGTACATGCCGGCCTGCACCGGCACCGAACTGGCCAAGGTCATCCGCCACAACGACCGCTACGTCAGCGTGCCGATCATTTACTTGTCGGCCGAGGACGATCTGGACAAGCAGCTCGACGCCATGAGCGAGGGCGGCGACGACTTCCTGACCAAACCGATCAAGCCTCGGCATCTGATTACGACTGTGCGCAACCGCGCCGCCCGCGCGCGCAATCTCAAGGCACGCATGGTCCGCGACAGCCTCACCGGCCTGTACAACCACACGCACATCCTGCAATTGCTCGAAGACTGCTCGTTCCGCGCCCGTCGCGAGAACAAGCCGCTGAGCTTTGCCATGCTCGACATCGACCACTTCAAACGGGTCAACGACAGTCACGGCCACCCGATGGGCGACCGAGTGATCAAGAGCCTGGCGCTGTTCCTCAAGCAACGCTTGCGCAAGACCGATTTCATCGGCCGTTACGGCGGCGAAGAATTCGCCATTGTCATGCCCGACACCGATATAGAAGCGGCGCACAAAGTGCTCGATGAGATCCGCCAGCGCTTCGCCGAAATCCACTATCCGGCGCAGCCGCACGATTTGTGGTGCACCTTCAGCGCCGGCGTGGTGGAAATGCACGAGGACTCCGACAGCCTGATGATGGCCAGCCAGGCCGACGAAGCGCTGTACCGCGCCAAAGGTGCCGGACGCAATCGAGTACAAACCGCGCGCGACTCAAAGCAAAGTGCCACCTTTTCATCGGAATCCACCGATTCGGTCATAACCCTGTAACAGAACCGCAATAAATTCAGGCGCTTACCATTTCTGCCGTTGGTAGCCGTCATGCGCCTGAAGTTGCTCACCAATCTCAACACTCTGCTGCTGGTCGCCGTTTGCTTGGCCCTCGGCGCGACGCTGTGGTGGTCGCAAAAAGCCCTGGAGCGTCCGTATCTGTTGATGGAGCGCTACCTCGGTCTGTCGCAGCAATTTCAGAATGACGTGGCACGCAATGTCGAGGACTACCTCGCCAGCGGCGACGCCCTGCGCCTGAGCAGCGCCAGCCAAGCCATCGACGGCCTGCAGAAGGAGCTCGGCGAACTGCCGCCGGCACTGGCCGAGACCCTGCGCCCGAGTCTGTCGAGCCTCGAAGAGTTCAGCAAAACCGACCTGCTCGCCGCCGGCAAACTGGCCGGTGATCCGCAAGCACTGCTGCTGCAAGCCGAACGCGAACTGAGCGCCAGTCTCGATCAACTCAGCACCTACGCCAATGGCAACGCGACGTACCTAACGCCGCTGCTCGTCGCTTCGCAGCACCTGGGCAAGCTGTCGCTGGCCCGCGACAAACTGGTCAGCAGCGGCCGCAGTGAACTGGCCGCCGACGTCGAGCGCGAAGTCGACAACATCCGCACCCAGGCTCAGGCCATCGACGCCCTGCCCCTGCTCGGCGTGGTCGCCAGGAATGAATCCGGCAGTGATGATTTCGCCGCGATGATGGGCATCGAAAGCACAGAAAAAGCCGCAGCCGAAGACGCCGGGGTCGGCCTCAAGCGCGAACTCAACAGCCTGCTCGGTCGCTACCCGGCGGAGTTGGCACGTACCCGCGAGCAGATCCAGAAACGCACCGACCTGAGCACCGCCACCCACCTGAAAATCGCCGCCGTGCAACAGGCCATCGCCGGACTCGAGCCGGTGGTACGTGCCCAGCACGGGCAGATCCAGAGTGAAGTGCGGCTGATGCAAGGCGTGATGATCGGCCTGATTCTGTTGATCGCACTGCTGATCGACACCTTGCAGCGACGTCTGGCGCGCACCCTGACCAACCTCGCTCCGGCGCTGTCGACCTGGGCCGAAGGCGATTTCAGTCGCGACATTCAACTGGGCAAGACCAACCGCGAACTGCATGACATCGAGGCATCGCTCAACCGCCTGCGCGCGTATCTGGTGGATCTGGTCGGGACGATTCGCGGTAATGCCGAACAGGTCGCCGGCAGCAGCCGTACGCTGGCCGAACTGAGCAACGACCTGCATACCGGTGCCGAGCATCAGGCCGGCGACACCGCACTGATCCGCGATTCGCTGGGTGAGCTTGAAGCGACGATTCAGCAGGTCGCTGGCGATGCACGGCAGGCCGCCGATGCCAGTCGCCATGCCGGACTGGCCGTCGAGCACGGACAGACCGTCATCGGCCAAAGCCTCACCGGGCTGCACGAACTGGTCGGCGAAGTCCAGGGCAACGCGCAGATGATCGAGCACCTGGCCGAAGAGTCAGCGACCATTGGCGGCGTGCTGACGGTGATCCGTTCGATTGCCGACCAGACCAACCTGCTGGCCCTGAATGCGGCGATCGAAGCGGCGCGGGCCGGGGAAATGGGCCGTGGTTTTGCAGTGGTGGCCGAAGAAGTGCGCTCACTGGCGCAACGCACGGCGGGCGCTACGGCGGAAATCCAGACGCTGATCGCCGGCCTGCAAAGTGCTGCCCGACAATCGGTCGAAGGCATGCGCGCGCAGGTCGAACACGCCGAAGCCACGGCCAGTCAGGCACAAGCGGCGGACGGCGCGCTGGATAAAATCGTCGGCGCGATCCAGACCATTTCCGACACGGCGATCCGCATCGCCGATATCACCGCGCAGCAGAGCGGCGCGGTCAGCGAAATCCGTGATCACAGCGAGCGAATTCATCAATTGGGCGGGGATAACCTGTTGCGCATCGGCGAGGGCCGTGAACAGGGCGAAAACCTGCTGGTATTGGGCGGGCAACTGCATACGGCCGTACAAGCCTTCCGCGTCTGATCACGCCCCTGTAGGAGCTGCCGAAGGCTGCGATCTTTTGATTTTTTAGAAATAAGATCAAAAGATCGCAGCCTTCGGCAGCTCCTACAGAGCGACATGAATGACCGGATCAAATCACTCAGTCACAAATTTCGCGCAAACATCGGTCATCGTGCTGGCTATTGCAGAGAACTGGACAGTCACAAAGTCTTTGCGGCATAGTCGCCGGGTTCTGACGACTGCTCATTCATAACAAGGAACATGCAGATGGCAACGCTACTGGTGCTGCACGGCCCCAACCTGAACCTGCTCGGCACCCGCGAACCCGGCACTTACGGTTCAACGACCCTGGCGCAGATCAATCAGGATCTGGAGCGCCGCGCCCGTGAAGCCGGCCATCATCTGCTGCATCTGCAAAGCAACGCCGAGTACGAATTGATCGACCGCATCCACGCTGCTCGCGGTGAAGGTGTGGATTTCATTCTGATCAATCCAGCAGCTTTTACGCACACAAGCGTCGCATTACGTGACGCGCTGCTGGGAGTGAGCATCCCATTCATCGAAGTGCATTTGTCCAACGTGCACAAGCGCGAACCTTTCCGCCATCACTCTTACTTCTCCGATGTAGCGGTGGGAGTGATCTGCGGCCTTGGCGCCAGCGGTTACCGACTGGCCCTGGAGGCCGCACTAGAGCAGCTTGAAACACAGGCAACGACTTGAACCACAAGCGTTAAACGCCCCTGACCGACCCTTGGGAGTTGATGATTCATGGATATCCGTAAAGTTAAGAAACTGATCGAATTGCTGGAAGAGTCCGGCATCGACGAGCTCGAGATCAAGGAAGGCGAAGAGTCCGTACGCATCAGCCGTCACAGCAAGACCCCGGCTCAGCAGTACTACGCTCCGGCGCCGATGCAGGCTCCGGCCGCTGCACCTGCCGCCGCTGCCGCTCCAGTGGCTGCTGCCGCTCCAGCTGCCGCTGCTGCTCCTGCACTGAACGGCACCGTGGCCCGCTCGCCAATGGTAGGCACCTTCTACCGTAAATCTTCGCCAACCTCGCCAGCCTTCGTTGAAGTCGGCCAGACCGTGAAGAAAGGCGACACCCTGTGCATCGTCGAAGCCATGAAGATGATGAACCACATCGAAGCTGAAACCAGCGGTGTGATCGAATCCATCCTCGTCGAAGACGGCCAGCCGGTTGAGTACGACCAACCGCTGTTCACCATCGTTTGAACTGCGGAGAGCCTTTGATGACTGCGAAGTTGGAAAAAGTTCTGATCGCTAACCGCGGTGAGATCGCCCTGCGGATTCTGCGTGCCTGCAAAGAGATGGGCATCAAGACCGTCGCCGTTTACTCCAAGGCCGACAAAGAGCTGATGCACCTGGGTCTGGCAGACGAATCCGTCTGCATCGGCCCGGCTTCTGCCGCTCAGTCCTACCTGCACATCCCGGCCATCATCGCTGCCGCTGAAGTGACTGGCGCTACCGCCATTCACCCAGGCTACGGTTTCCTCGCGGAAAACGCCGATTTTGCCGAGCAGGTCGAGAATTCCGGCTTCGCCTTCATCGGCCCGAAAGCCGAAACCATTCGCCTGATGGGCGACAAGGTATCGGCCAAGCACGCGATGATCGAAGCTGGCGTGCCTACCGTTCCAGGTTCCGACGGCCCGCTGCCGGAAGACGAAGAAACGGCGCTGCGCATCGGTCGTGAAGTCGGCTACCCGGTGATCATCAAGGCCGCCGGCGGCGGTGGTGGTCGCGGCATGCGCGTGGTGCACAAGGAAGAAGACCTGATCGCCTCGGCGAAACTGACCCGCTCCGAAGCTGGCGCGGCGTTCGGCAACCCGATGGTCTATCTGGAAAAATTCCTGACCAACCCGCGTCACGTCGAAGTTCAGGTACTGTCCGACGGCCAGGGTCACGCGATCCATCTGGGCGACCGCGATTGCTCGCTGCAACGCCGTCACCAGAAAGTTCTCGAAGAAGCGCCGGCACCGGGCATCGACGAGCAGGCCCGCCAGGAAGTTCTGGCTCGCTGCGTCAAGGCGTGCATCGACATCGGCTACCGTGGCGCTGGTACCTTCGAGTTCCTGTACGAGAACGGTCGTTTCTACTTCATCGAAATGAACACCCGTGTTCAGGTGGAGCACCCGGTTTCGGAAATGGTCACCGGTATCGACATCGTCAAGGAGATGCTCAGCATCGCCGCTGGCAACAAGCTGTCGTTCACTCAGGATGACGTGGTTATCCGCGGTCACTCGCTGGAATGCCGGATCAACGCTGAAGACCCGAAAACCTTCATGCCGAGCCCGGGCACGGTCAAGCATTTCCACGCCCCAGGTGGCAACGGCGTTCGCGTCGATTCGCACTTGTACAGCGGTTATGCGGTTCCGCCGAACTACGACTCGCTGATCGGCAAACTGATCACTTACGGCGCCACCCGCGACGAAGCCATGGCGCGCATGCGCAATGCCCTGGACGAAATCGTGGTGGACGGGATCAAGACCAACATCCCGCTGCACCGTGATCTGACCCGCGACGAAGGCTTCTGCAAAGGGGGCGTGAACATTCACTACCTCGAGCACAAGCTGGCTGGCGAGAAGCACTAAGCTTCAAGTCCGCACCAGACAAGGCCGCCTTCGGGCGGCTTTGTTGCTTCTGCAGCAAAGTGAAAAGATCGCAGCCTGCGGCAGCTCCTACATTGGAATGCAAACTCCTGTAGGAGCTGCCGAAGGCTGCGATCTTTTGATCTTCAAGCATGTTCGTGTTCTGCCGCGCGCTCGCGTAAACTTGCGCGCTTCTCGCTGGCCGCTAGGCTGCAATCATATTTTTTCAAAGGTGCCCGCCATGCCTTGGCTGCAAGTACGTCTCGCCATCAGCCCGGAACAAGCCGAAACCTACGAAGACGCTTTCCTTGAAGTCGGCGCCGTTTCGGTGACCTTCATGGACGCCGAAGATCAGCCGATCTTCGAGCCGGAACTCAACACCACCCCACTGTGGGCGCACACGCACCTGCTGGCCCTGTTCGAAGGCGGCACCGAGCCTGCGCCGGTGCTGGCGCACCTGGAACTGCTGACCGGCAGTCCGTTGCCGGAGCATCACAGCGAAGTCATCGAAGACCAGGACTGGGAACGCAGCTGGATGGACGGTTTCCAGCCAATGCGTTTCGGTCAGCGCCTGTGGATCGTGCCGAGCTGGCACGCCGCGCCCGAGCCTGACGCGGTCAATCTGTTGCTGGATCCGGGCCTGGCGTTCGGCACCGGCACCCACCCGACCACCGCCCTGTGCCTGGAATGGCTCGACGGTCAGGACCTGAAAGACTGCAACGTGCTGGACTTCGGCTGCGGCTCGGGAATTCTGGCGATCGCCGCCCTGCTGCTCGGCGCGAAAGAAGCCGTCGGCACCGACATCGACGTGCAGGCGCTGGAGGCCTCGCGCGACAACGCCGGGCGCAACAATATTGCCGACGAGCTGTTCCCGCTGTACCTGCCGGAAGATCTGCCGCAGGTCAAAGCCGACGTGCTGGTCGCCAACATTCTGGCCGGCCCGCTGGTTTCCCTGGCGCCACAACTGTCCAGCCTGGTGAAAACCGGCGGTCGCCTGGCGCTGTCAGGCATCCTCGCCGAACAAGGTGAAGAAGTCGCCGCCGCCTATGCGCAGGACTTCGATCTCGACCCGATCGCCAATCGCGATGGCTGGGTGCGTATCACCGGCCGTCGGCGCTAGAATGACCGCCTGCATAAACCGGATCGCCGCATGACCGACAGCTTCGTCACCCAGTGCCCGCATTGCCAAACCAGCTTCCGCGTCAGCCATGCTCAGTTGAGCGTGGCCCGCGGAGTGGTTCGCTGTGGCTCCTGCCTGCAGGTGTTCAATGCCGCCAAACAGCTGCTGGAACAACATGCCGGCAAGGAAGCGGTCACCCCGGTGGCGCCGGCCATTGTCCAGCCAGCACTGTCTCAGCCGGTGGTCAGCGAGCCGCCGCCGGTGGTCGAAGCGCCCGTCAACGACGAACCGCCCGCGCCGCGCGCCATCAGCCAGAAGCAATGGAGCGCCAGCGAGCTGGATCTGGACAGCCTCGACCTGGATGAAGAACTGGCCCGCCTCGAACAACGGGAAATCCAGCCGACCACCGAATTCGGTCGTCAGCGCGAAGAATCCCTGAGCGCCCGCCGCGACAGCCCTGAAGCCGATGAAACGGAGTGGCGCGACAGCCTGTTCAGCGCACGTGACGATGAACGTCTGCCCGAGCCCGAAGATGACGTCGAGCCAGATGCCGTCGAACCGGAACCGCTAAACACCGCGCGCACCGAGCCTTCGTTGTCGCTGGAGCCGGTGGATCTGGATGACGAGCCGCCGATCCCGCAACTGCGCCTGCACGACCCGGTCGATCCGAATGCCCGCCGTGAACGCCTGTCGGCCAACATCGAGCCGGACGATGACGAGTTGCCATCGGTCGAACCGCTGCGCAAAAAACGTCAACGTGCCGAACCCGGCGTGCGCGCCGAAGTGCTGCAGGATCTGACTGACGATCCGCTGCAACTGGACTGGCAGAAGCGCCGCTCGCCCTGGGGCCGACGCCTGCTCTGGGGCCTGCTGGTGCTGTTGGCCGCCGCCGGTCTGGCAGGTCAGTACATCGCCTATCACTTCGATGAACTGGCGCGCCAGGATCAGTACCGCCCGTGGTTCCAGCAGTTCTGCCCGCAGATCGGCTGCACGGTGCCGTCCAAGGTCGACATCGGCAAAATCAAAAGCAGCAATCTGGTGGTGCGCAGCCATCCGGAATTCAGCGGGGCGTTGGTGGTGGATGCGATCATCTACAACCGTGCGACATTCTCCCAGCCGTTTCCGCTACTGGAACTGCGCTTCGCCGACCTCAACGGTCATCTGATTGCCAGTCGTCGCTTCAAACCCGGCGAATACCTCAACGGCGACCTTGAAGGCATGGCGGAAATGCCGCCACAGACGCCGATCCACATCGCGCTGGATATCCTCGATCCAGGCCCCAAAGCGGTGAATTACAGCCTGAGTTTCCACTCGCCCGAGTGAGTCGCTTCATCGCTTCAGGTTTGACGGCAGTTTTCTGACTTCGCCCGCGCTTACCAAACCGCTGGTAATAACAGAATAACTGTTCAGATTTTGTTCAATTCAGCCTTTATCCAGTCATCGAGAGCGGGTATCATGCCAACCCTTTTTCGAACTCTCATGATCCGGCCCCACTTCAGGGAAGTCCTATGTCGGCGGTACGCATCGGCCCATATACATTGCAGAACGGTTTGATTCTCGCCCCGATGGCGGGCGTCACCGACCAGCCCTTTCGTCAGCTGTGCAAGCGTTTGGGCGCAGGGCTTGTAGTCTCGGAAATGGTCACCAGTGACATGAGCCTGTGGAATACCCGCAAGTCGCGCATGCGCATGATCCACGAAGGCGATCCCGAGCCACGCTCGGTGCAGATTGCCGGTGGCGATGCGCAGATGCTGGCGGACGCGGCACGGGCCAACGTCGAACTGGGCGCACAGATTATTGATATCAACATGGGTTGCCCGGCAAAGAAGGTCTGCAACAAGGCCGCCGGCTCCGCGTTATTGAAAGACGAAGCACTGGTGACCGAGATCCTGCAGGCCGTCGTCGCTGCAGTGGATGTGCCGGTGACCCTGAAGATCCGCACCGGATGGGATCGCGACAACAAGAACGGCCTGACTGTGGCGAAGATCGCCGAGCAGGCCGGGATCACCGCGCTGGCAGTGCATGGCCGCACTCGCGCCGATCTGTACACCGGCGAGGCCGAGTACGACACGATTGCCGCGATCAAGCAGGCGGTGTCGATTCCGGTGTTTGCCAATGGCGATATCGATTCACCGGAAAAGGCCCGTTACGTGCTTGACGCGACCGGTGCCGATGGCCTGCTGATAGGCCGGGCTGCCCAGGGGCGGCCATGGATTTTTCGCGAGATCGAACACTTCCTGCGTACCGGCGAGAAATTGCCGGCGCCGGAGCTGAGCGAAGTGGAACGCATCCTGCTGGAGCATCTGGCCGCACTTCACGCCTTCTATGGGGATGTGATGGGCGTGCGTATTGCCCGCAAGCATGTGGGCTGGTATCTCGCAACCTTGCCGGGCGCCAGGGAGTTTCGCGCCCACTTCAATCGTTTGGATGGTACGGAAACACAATGCGCCAACGTTCGGGAGTTCTTCGCCGAACGTTACAAGAGCCTGACAGGGGACGAAGAAGGGGTGGCCGCATGACGATGATGACCGAGACTTTAGTGAGTGGAACAGCACCCGTGAGCGACAACGTGAATTTGAAACAGCACCTCAATACCCCGAGCGAAGAAGGTCAGACCCTTCGCGGGAGTGTCGAGAAGGCGCTGCACAATTATTTCGCCCACCTTGAGGGCGCGTCCGTCACGGATGTGTACAACCTGGTGCTCTCCGAAGTCGAGGCTCCCCTGCTCGAAAGCGTGATGAACTACGTCAAGGGCAACCAGACCAAGGCCAGTGAGCTGCTGGGACTCAACCGCGGCACGCTGCGCAAGAAACTCAAGCAGTACGATCTGCTGTAAGCATTCAATCAAACCAGAAAGGCGCCCGCGTAAAACCGGTCGCCTTTTTTGCTGACTTCCTTTGCTTTTGATGGAAATTGAGATGACCGACCAGACTACCCGCCTGCCGATCCGCCGCGCCTTGATCAGCGTTTCCGACAAGACCGGGATCCTCGAATTCGCCAAGGAGCTTGAAGCCCTCGGCGTCGAGATCCTCTCCACCGGCGGGACGTTCAAGCTGCTGCGCGACAACGGTGTTGCCGCAGTGGAAGTCGCGGATTACACCGGTTTCGCGGAAATGATGGACGGTCGGGTGAAAACCCTGCACCCGAAAATCCACGGCGGAATCCTCGGTCGTCGCGGTATCGACGACGCGATCATGAACGAGCACGGCATCAAGCCGATCGACCTGGTTGCGGTCAACCTGTACCCGTTCGAAGCCACCATCAACAAGCCAGGCTGCGACCTGCCGACCGCGATCGAGAACATCGACATCGGTGGCCCGACCATGGTTCGTTCGGCAGCGAAAAACCATAAAGACGTGGCGATCGTGGTGAATGCCAGCGATTACGCCAATGTTCTGCAAAACCTCAAGGCCGGCGGCCTGACCTACGCTCAGCGTTTCGACCTGATGCTCAAGGCGTTCGAACACACCGCCGCCTACGACGGCATGATCGCCAACTACATGGGCACCGTGAGTCAGGCTGCCGACGTACTGAGCACCGAAGGTCGCAGCGAATTCCCGCGCACCTTCAACAGCCAGTTCATCAAGGCTCAGGAAATGCGCTACGGCGAAAACCCGCACCAGAGCGCGGCGTTCTACGTGGAAGCCAAGCCTGCCGAAGTCGGCATCGCCACCGCGACCCAACTGCAAGGCAAAGAGCTGTCGTACAACAACGTGGCCGACACCGACGCCGCGCTGGAATGCGTAAAAAGCTTCGTCAAGCCGGCCTGCGTGATCGTCAAGCACGCCAACCCGTGCGGCGTGGCCGTAAGCCCGGACGCCGAGGGCGGCATTCGTCAGGCCTACGAACTGGCCTACGCCACCGACACCGAGTCGGCCTTCGGCGGCATCATCGCCTTCAACCGTGAACTGGATGCCGAGACCGCCAAGGCGATCGTCGAGCGTCAGTTCGTGGAAGTGATCATCGCGCCAAGCGTCAGCGCAGAAGCTCGCGCCATCGTCGCCGCCAAAGCCAACGTGCGCCTGCTGGCCTGTGGCGAGTGGTCGGCGGATCGCGCTGCGGCCTGGGACTACAAGCGCGTCAACGGTGGCCTGCTGGTGCAGAGCCGCGACATCGGCATGATCGGCGCCGACGACCTGAAAGTGGTGACCCAGCGCGCACCGACCGAACAGGAAATCCACGACCTGATCTTCGCCTGGAAAGTCGCCAAGTACGTCAAGTCCAACGCCATTGTCTACGCCAAGAACCGTCAGACCATCGGTGTCGGCGCCGGCCAGATGAGCCGCGTAAACTCTGCGCGTATCGCCGCGATCAAGGCTGAGCACGCCGGTCTGCAGGTTGCCGGGTCGGTGATGGCGTCGGATGCGTTCTTCCCGTTCCGCGACGGTCTGGACAACGCAGCCAAGGTCGGTATCACGGCAGTGATCCAGCCGGGTGGCTCGATGCGTGATGCTGAAGTGATTGCTGCCGCTGACGAAGCCGGCATCGCCATGGTCTTTACGGGCATGCGCCACTTCCGTCACTGATACACCGCTCCCTCTGTGTAGGAGCTGCCGCAGGCTGCGATCTTTTGATCTTGATGTTGAAAGCCAAGAGCAAAAGATCGCAGCCTTCGGCAGCGCCTACAGGTTCAGTCCACAGAGGTTTGGTAGCGCCCCACAGAATTTGAGGTTTTTGAAATGAATGTTTTGATCATTGGCAGCGGTGGCCGTGAACACGCCCTGGCCTGGAAAGTGGCTCAGGATCCGCGCGTGCAGAAGGTTTTCGTCGCGCCGGGCAACGCCGGTACCGCGATTGAAGCCAAGTGCGAAAACGTCGCCATCGACGTGCTGGCCCTTGAGCAACTGGCCGATTTTGCCGAGAGAAACGTTTCCCTGACCATCGTCGGCCCGGAAGTGCCGCTGGTGGCTGGCGTGGTCGATCTGTTCCGCTCCCGTGGCCTGGACTGCTTCGGCCCGACCGCCGGTGCTGCGCAACTGGAAGGGTCGAAAGCCTTCACCAAGGATTTCCTCGCGCGTCACAAGATCCCGACCGCCGACTACCAGAACTTCACTGAAATCGATCCGGCCCTGGCTTACCTGCGGGAAAAAGGCGCACCGATCGTGATCAAGGCCGATGGCCTGGCCGCCGGTAAAGGCGTGATCGTTGCCATGACCCTGGCCGAAGCCGAAGACGCCGTGCGCGACATGCTCGCCGGCAACGCCTTCGGCGACGCCGGTTCGCGCGTGGTGATCGAAGAATTCCTCGACGGCGAAGAAGCTTCGTTCATCGTCATGGTCGACGGCAAAAACGTCCTGCCGATGGCCACCAGCCAGGACCATAAACGTGTTGGCGACGGCGACAGCGGCCCGAACACCGGCGGCATGGGTGCCTACTCCCCTGCCCCGGTGGTCACCGCCGACGTGCACCAGCGCGTGATGGACCAGGTGATCTGGCCGACCGTGCGCGGCATGGCCGAAGAAGGCAACGTCTACACCGGCTTCCTGTACGCCGGTCTGATGATCGACAAGGCCGGCAACCCGAAAGTCATTGAATTCAACTGCCGCTTCGGTGACCCGGAGACCCAACCAGTGATGCTGCGTCTGCAGTCGAGCCTGGTGCTGCTGGTCGAAGCCGCTCTGGCGCAAGCGCTGGACAAGGTTGAAGCACAGTGGGATCCACGCCCGAGCGTCGGCATCGTGTTGGCCGCCGGCGGCTACCCGGGCGACTACGCCAAGGGCGCGGTGATCAACGGTCTGGACGCAGCCGCAGGCCTGGAAGGCAAAGTCTTCCACGCCGGTACTGCCCTGAAAGATGGCAAGGTGGTGACGGCCGGTGGTCGCGTACTCTGCGCCACCGCCATGGGCGCCAGCGTCAGCGAAGCGCAGCAGCAAGCTTACAAGCTGGCCGCCGCCATCGACTGGGAAGGCTGCTTCTACCGCAAGGACATTGGCTACCGCGCCATTGCCCGTGAACGTGGCGAAACCCAGGAATAAGCTGTCCTTCAAGTCCGGCGCGGGATGCAGTCCCTCGCCGGGCTGTTCCGCCGCCGCGCATCGTTATATTCTGGCATCAACCTACGAAGGGATTTCGCCGTGCGCTGGCTCAGGATTGCCATAAGCTTCACCGTCACGTTGCTGACCTTGCTCTGCATGCTTCCGGCTCTGGCCGCGCAAGGCAGTGGCTGGTCGGTATTGCTCGACGATCAGGGTAATCTGCAACTGAGCGACATCCGCTCGGCTCGCTACACCAATCAATTCAGTCCTATCGAACTTGATCGCCTCACGGCGGCCGAGCCCGATGGCGCACTCTGGCTGCGTTTCAAACTGGCACCAGGCAAGCACGAGCAAGTGCTGCGAATCTTCGCCCCGGACCTGTCCAACCTCAGCCTCTACGTGCTGGACGGCGACAAGCTGATCGAGCAACGCACCTCCGGCACCCAGCAGCCACAGGTCGAGCGGCCACTGCCGAGCAGCGACTTCCTGCTGCCGCTGCCGCAAAGCGACAAGTCCCTCGATGTTTATCTGCGGATGGTTTCCGACCATCAACTGCGCCCGCACATCACCCTGCAATCGGCGGTGATGAGTGCCGCCAACCAGAACCAGACGCTGATCTTCGGTCTGCTGTTCGGCTGCCTCGGCATGTTGCTGCTGCACAACATCGTGCGCTACGCCTACTCCCGCTCGCGCAGCAGCCTGTGGCTGGCGGTCTGCGAAGGGCTGCTGGGCCTGAGTCTGTTGCTGTTGCTCAACCTCGCCGGCCCGTGGTTGCCGAACTGGCACGCGATCCAGACCCCGGGCGCCTATCTGGCGTTGCTGCTGACCGCCCCGGCCGGGCTGATGTTCGCCCTGCGCTTCTTCGCCCCGCTCGGCCCGCACCCGCTGAACAAACTGTTGCTGGGCGACATTCTGTTCATTGTGATCTGCAGTCTGCTGCTGTTGTTCGTCAACACCCTGCCGCTGAACATCATCACCTACGCGCTGGTGGCGCTGGCCGGTCTGAGCATGTTGCTGGTCGGCTTCTATCACTGGCAGAAGGGCTACCGTCCGGCGCGGCTGTTCGTTGCCGGGATGGTGGTGTTCAACATCGGCACGCTGATTATTTTGCCGGCCCTCCTGGGGCTGACCCTGGTGGCGCCGCAAGGCCTGATCATGACCCTGATGGGCTTCATCTGCATCAGTGGCCTGCTGATGAGCATCGCCTTGGGTGAACGCCAGCGCAGCATTACCGAAAGTCGCTTCAGCATCAGCCGCGACCTCGCCGCAAGCAACGCCGAGATCAACGCCAAAGCCGAATTCCTCGCCAAGATCAGCCACGAAATCCGCACCCCGATGAACGGCGTGCTGGGCATGACCGAGCTGCTGCTGGGTACGCCACTGTCGGTCAAGCAACGCGATTACGTGCAAACCATCCACAGTGCCGGCAACGAACTGC
Source organism: Pseudomonas sp. B21-051 (assembly GCF_024748795.1). Classification (NCBI taxonomy): domain Bacteria; kingdom Pseudomonadati; phylum Pseudomonadota; class Gammaproteobacteria; order Pseudomonadales; family Pseudomonadaceae; genus Pseudomonas; species Pseudomonas sp. B21-051. The sequence goes on along the minus strand of NZ_CP087166.1, from coordinate 722,371 downwards.
TGACGTTGATCAACGAGATTCTCGACATTTCCAAGCTCGAATCCGGACAGATCGAACTGGACGATGTGCAGTTCGACCTCAACGCGCTGATCGACGATTGCCTGAGCATCTACCGGGCCAAGGCCGAACAGCAGAACGTCGAGCTGATCAGCTTCATCCAGCCGCAAGTGCCGCGCGTCATCAGCGGCGACCCGACCCGCTTGCGTCAGACCCTGCTGAGCCTGCTGGAAAACGCCCTGAAGAAAACCGACGAAGGCGAAGTGCTGATCGTCGTCGCCCTCGACGAGCGCAGCGTCAAACCGCGCCTGCGCATCGCCGTGCAGGACAGCGGCCAGCCGATGGAGCCGGAAGAGCGCGATGCGTTGCTGCACGCCGAACTGCACAGCAAACACTTCCTCTCGGCCAATCGCCTGGGCGGCAACCTCGGGCTGGTGATTGCCCGGCAACTGATCCGCCTGATGCACGGAGAGTTCGGGATCAAGAGCGGCACCAGTCAGGGCAGCACCTTGTGGCTGACCTTGCCCCTGGACCCGGATCGCCTCGAACACCCGACCTCCGACCTCGACGGCCCGTTGCAAGGTGCGCGCGTACTGGTGGTGGACGACAACGACACTTGTCGCAAGGTGCTGGTGCAGCAATGCAGCGCCTGGGGCCTGAACGTCAGCGCCGTGCCATCGGGCAAGGAAGCGCTGGCGCTGCTGCGCACCAAGGCGCACCTGCGCGACTACTTCGATGTGGTGCTGCTGGACCAGAACATGCCCGGCATGACCGGCATGCAACTGGCGGCCAAGATAAAGGAAGACCCGAGTCTCAATCACGACATCCTTTTAATCATGCTCACCGGCATCAGTAACGCGCCGAGCAAGATCATCGCGCGCAACTCCGGGATCAAACGCATCCTCGCCAAACCGGTGGCCGGCTACACGCTCAAGACTACGCTGGCCGACGAGTTGAACCAGCGCAATAAAGGTCAGGTGGTGTTCCAGCCGCAAGTGGTCACCCCCGCGACGGCGGCCAGGGTGCCGAGCGATTTCCGCATTCTCGTCGCCGAAGACAACACGATTTCGACCAAAGTGATTCGCGGCATGCTCGGCAAACTCAACCTGCAACCGGACACCGCCAGCAACGGCGAAGAAGCCCTGCAGGCGATGAAGGCCCAGCGTTACGATCTGGTGCTGATGGACTGCGAAATGCCGATCCTCGATGGCTTCTCGGCGACCCAGCAGCTACGGGCGTGGGAGGTCAGCAATCAGCGCATACGCACGCCGATCGTCGCGCTGACCGCGCACATCCTCGCCGAACACAAGGAACGCGCGCGTCAGGCCGGGATGGATGGCCACATGGCCAAACCGGTGGAACTGTCGCAACTGCGCGAGCTGATCGAACACTGGGTAGCCCAGCGCGATCAGCAGAACCGTACGGCCTCGACCTTTTAAGCAGGTGTACCACGCCCGTTCGAGCGTGACTCAATCGGCTGCGCCGTTCTCTTCGGCTGAAACGTCTTCAGTCAGCCTCAACAACGCCACGTTAGCTTCAAGCCTGTCCTGGACTTTCAGGGCGATGGCTGCACGAACCGGTCCATAAAGCGTTTCGGACAAATTGGCGCCGGCAGAGCGTCTGCAAACACTGCCGCGAATATCCTCAGCCTGGAATAGCTCGGCCAAAGGGTTGTCAGCGAGAAACCGTCCAGTCTCAAACTCGATGTAGACGCTGCTCATCGACATCGGCGAGTGCGCCTCGACCGCCAACAGCCGCACAGTCATGGAGACATCTGACTGATCCGTCGATACCTCGCTGGCGCTTTTCTGCATGTAGCCTCGCAGCAGCTCTAGTGCCGGCTCGCTTGCGGAAAGTGCAGCCAGTTGACGCATGACTGCGTTCGCAACGACACATTGCTCCCCAGCATCCCCGAACTCAGGAGCGACCACCCAGTCAACGACAGACTCGCTGTTACCCTGTGGGACGGACAGATCCAACCGTGCTCTGAAATGTCGCAGCCAATATTTGTCCAGAAATTCCATGTAGACGTCATACCAGCCAATACCCGGATTTTTCTCAAGTTTCTTGTTGGCCGCCAGTTGCGCCAACAACAGAGAGTTTATTAAATCCTGATAGCGTTCCGGTTTGTCTGCCGGCGGAATCAGTACAACGGCACCCGCAACGATCAAAACGGAATATTTGCAATTCATATAATCGCCCCCCCAAAAAAAAGCAGTCGACCTTCGACTGCTTTTTCCGATTTAGCTGATATCAATATCTTCAATCTGATCAATACCCACCAGCTTCTTCTTGATCGTCTCACGCACTGCGTTGGCGACGTCGGTATTTTTGGCAAAGAAAGTTTGAGCTCGATACAAACTTACATTACGAACATCGACATCCACGAACATCACTTTGGTAGAGGTGTTCTTGCGCAGAAAACGCACCGTTCCCAGCGCCATGATTGCCTCACCGTCGAGTTCGACACACGCTCCGGTCGAGATGCCACCCACGCCGTGGTCGAGCAAATTGCGCTCATAAGCGGTCAAGGCAGCAGTGTCCCGTTTTTGCAGGGCCGAGATTGCATCACCCGCTACGTTCAGCATCAGAACGCTGGTTGGCCCTGGCAGTGCGACATTAGCCAGCACGGAAGCCAGAATCTCGAGTACCAGCTTGTCCATCCGCACACTGGTGCCTTCGACACCGAGGTTATTGTAGTACTGATCGACAGGCGTCCAGCCAGCGAGGGTCATCACCTCACGGAACCGCTTATACCATTCCACGCCCTGATGCTCTTCGGGGTATAGCTTGTTCGCTGCACGTGTGGCGAACAGAAGAGCGTTCTGGGCATCCGACTTGTTCTGATCCGAAAGTTTGCCAGAAAAACCCATTGTGGCTTCGCCGACAATAGAGCCTTTCGAAGGTGCCTCGATTTCGTCCCCTATAGCCAACAGGCCACGAGAGCGAAATACCGGCTGACCCACATCACAGGCTTCAATCGCGTTAATACAGGAAGAGATATAAAGCTCATTAACGATTTGGCTATGCACAACAAAAGTCCTTATTAATTAGTAGACAAGCCCCTCTTGAACTTGCAAGAAAACAATAAACAAACAAGCCCAGCACTACAAACTCAAATCTGTAACATCTTACCCAGCAAACAAGATATAACTAACAACATCACACAAAACAACTATCAAACAGAAAACGAAAAACCGACTGCCTCGCGCAGAATCTTCTGCACACACACAAGCAACTAACCGACTGATAGACTCGCCGTCATCACTCTCCGGATGCGAGTCGCCCTCATGCTCCACGTGTTATTCAGCGTTTACCTGAAGATGCTGGTGCTCTACAGCCCGTTCTTCGTGTTGTCCTGCTTCATCAGCCTGACCCGTGGCTATTCGCGCAAGGAACAGCGACGCCTGGCCTGGAAAGTGGCGATTGCCACCCTGGTCTCCAGCGTCTTGCTGTACCTGTTCGGAAGGGTGATTTTCGATGTATTCGGGATCACTGCGGACGCATTCCGCATCGGTGCCGGCAGCGTGCTGTTCATCTCGGCATTGGGCATGGCTCAGGGCAAGCCGGTCGTGCAGAGTGACAACGTGCAGCAGGACGTGACGATCGTCCCGCTGACCATCCCACTGACCGTCGGGCCGGGCACCATCGGCGCCCTGCTGGTGATGGGCGTCAGCCAGCCGCATTGGGACGACAAGCTGACCGCGATCATGAGCATCACTCTGGCCAGTTTCACCGTAGGGGTGGTGCTGTATCTGTCCAATCACATCGAACGGGTTCTCGGTGATCAGGGCCTGCAGATCGTCAGCCGGCTGATGGGCCTTTTCGTCTGCGCACTGGCGGCGCAAATCATCTTTACCGGGATCAAGGGCTACCTGGTGTCCTGAACGAAAAAGGGCTGCGGAGGACAATCTCCGCAGCCCGGTCTGATCTGCCAGCTCGCAATGGCTTACTGGTCGATGGACAGACCGATCAGCGCGCCGAGTTCCAGCAGGGTTTCCGTGGCTATCGCACTCATCAGCTCCTCCAGGCTAACGGTCACCGAGATTTCGTCAGGTAACGCAATACCGAGTGTCACCTGCTGTTGCCGTGCCGCATCCACGCTCGCGGCATTACGCATGATGATGCTGCCTCCCGAATCGGGATCCGTCAGCAGCAAGTGCCCGCCGGACATCGAGACCAGCCACCGCTGCATCGGCTCCAGTGTCAGCGCCAGATAGATCTTTGCCGCGTCGGGAAAGTCGAGGTCGACAATCAGGCAGTCAAGGCTGTCCCAGGTCTGGCGGTCGAGCGAAAGGTAGGAGGCGGATTGCGCAAAACGCAGGACCAACGTATCGATTCCATCCGGAATTGGCGCAACCTTGCCGGTTGACTTGATGCCATCGATAACCAGCGTATCTGCAACCCGGCTGACCCCTTCCACAGTCATCCATGCGTCAATGCGCGTAACGTCTTCACCGGAGTTGCTGAACAATTGGCCCGTTAAAGGGTCATGCAGCACCAGGGTCTGACCGTTCGCCACGCCCAGATATTGTGGCCAGTCACGGCCTGACACCGTGGCGCTGAGCAGACGACCGGCAGCGACGTCATACCAGCGGCAAAGCCCATCACTTCTGCCCGCCGTCAGGTAAGGAGCGCTGTGCTGACCTGCAAGCAATCGCGCCAGCTTTTCCTCCTGTGCCTGAAGGGAGTCCACGCCGTTGAAAAACTCGACTTCGACGCCGACGATACGCGGCGGTTCACCTTCGAACAGGTCGAACAACACATGGTCATGCCGGCGGGCGCGCAGACCTGATGCATGGGGCACGGCCCAGGCAAAAGTGTGCCGCGGCATGACTCGCTGCATCGGGGCCAGCAAGTGCTCCTGCAGCAGACGTGTCCCCGAACCGAATGCCGCCGCCAGGCTTTCAGGTGCCATGAACGGCTGACGATAGATTCGACCGGTTGCCCAGTCCATCATCCACGCCACTTTTTTGTCAGGCGTCAGCCTCAACACGCGCATGGCTTTACCCGCTGTGTCGGCGATCAGGAATTGCTGATCCAGATAGACAACATAGAGCGGTGTCTTGCCGGTTGCGTCGCTGATACCCCCGACTTCCACGCTTTCGGCGGACCAGTTCTGAATGTTGGTCGCTACCGTTTCCCACCACTCGAATCCGCCGACACTGCGCTGCTGCCGGGCCGACAGCCATGCCTGATTGAGTCCCAGCAGACGCGCCTCGCCGTCAGCACGCATCTGAAACAGCGTGCCGTCATCAGTGAGGAGGACGTATTGCCCGCCCTGGCGGTGAACATGCTGCACCTCAAGCGGCAAGACACTTTGCGCAAATGCCCCGGGCACCTGATCCGCTGCGTCGATGTGCTGTCGATAAACCTGGCGATGGCCCAGATGATGAAACAACACCGTATCGCCGGTCGATTGAAGCGGATCAAGTAGAACGCAATCAAGAAAGTCCGGCGTGCCTTCCACATCGCGCAGCACAGGTCGAATGAAGCGCCCATCTTCGTTGCGCACCCAGGCTCGGGTGACTTTGCGTAAATCCTCGTCGAAGGAATCGAGCGTAATCACTGCACCCAGTGTGAATTCCACCCTCTTTTCATCAATCGGCTCATGGTGCCGGTTCATGTGCTGTTCGAGGAACTCCCGAACATTGTCGCGACCTTCGCGTACGGGGTTTGGCTGGTCAGTATTCGTATCGGAAATCGCGGTTATGGCAAGGGAGTCTTCACCGAGCAGGTAAGTGATCTTGTAAAACCTTTTCCATTGATCTTCAAAGCGCTGAACCACCTGCAGCAAACCCTCTGGCGTTTCCTGAATCGCAACAATGCAGGCGTTGCCCCACGAATGTGTTCTCATCACCCGATAAGTGCGCTTGATCTGTCCGGTGAGCAGATCCGTACGCCAGATGATTCCCTGCACCGGGCAGTAGTAAAACATCTCCTCGCCGATCGTCGGTCCCATGCAGATCTCCGCCGCATACTGTGGGTCCAGTCCGCGCACCAGGTGCAAGGCATCTTCGGTGTGATCGTACCAGGCAGTGGTACGAACGCCCGTCAAGGCATCGTGATAGTTGCGGACGACCGTCGGGCCATCGGCCAGGCGATGGGCGCGGGCGAGCTCACGCAGATGCTTGCGTGTTGCGGGTCCATCGGCATCGTTGAGCGCGTCGAATTCTGCAAAGAGCAGCGCTCCCGTTGCCCAACCCACCTGATAGAAACCCTCCTCGAGTTGCAGATATACGACACTCCTGGCGGGCACCTGCACCCGCATCGAGCCCAACTGAAAAGTATCCTGGTCAAGCTTCACCGTCGCCGCGCTCACCCATGGGGCACGCAGTGACCATGTCATCGTATGCTCGGGCGCAACTTGCAGGCGCAATGACTTGACGCCCTCGGCCAGGGTGATTGAGCAGTGCCCGCCAGTGGCATCGATGTCATAGCAAAGGTAACCGTGCACCTCCTGCGGCAATGGGGGGACGTGCAGAAAACGCTGATCAGGGCCAATCGCAACACTGACGCGGGTTTCCTCGTAGTTGGGCACCATTTTTTCGATGATGTATCCGGTCGGCACCCGGTAAAAAGTGAACCAGAATTGCCGCTTGCCTTCCCTGTCGTGCTCCAGTGCCAGAGCCGTTTCCAGGTCTTCTTCAAGCGTTGTCGCAAAGGGCAGGCCACCAAACTCGTAGCCCAGGAAACATTCCGGCAAACTCGGCAGCACAACGCTCTCAATCCCCGCTCCCGTATCCAAGGAAATCGTGCCGCGAAGGTCGAGTGCCTCTCGAACGCTGAAAGCCTTGCTGCGATCCCCAACAATCTTCGGCGGATGCAGATCGGAGTAATCGTCCGCTGCGAAAATTCTGTGGTGACCGAAGGTAATGAGCCCTTTGCGCAAATCGAGCCCGGTGTAAACCGCACAGGGATTGGCAATGTAGCTATCGCCTTGTACCGAATGGCTTTGCGGTCGATAGGCCGCGTGTACATCATTCAGATACCGGCCGATCCGCCTTCCACGCTCCGCCCTGGCACTGAAGCCCTCGACCAGTGCGCCGATGCCCACCGCCAGCCCGCCCAGAATCACCCCGGCGCCGCCGAGGAAGGCCGCCGCCGTGCCCGCACCGGCAACACCGGCACCCAAAGCGCCAACACCCAGCGCCAGCCCAGCTGAATCGAAGGCCAGCTGCGTGGCATAGACCGCACGCTGGATATCGTTTTGGGCATTGACCAACAGATAAATGTCGAAGCCGATGCTGGCCAACTGCAAAACGGTGCCGACACCTTCGTTCAAGACGTTGCCCAATGCATTACTGACAATCGACGAGGTGGTTTTGGCCACCCGCAAACCGTCGGTAAAGGCATGACGCACCAGATTCAGCAGTTGTACTGCGTCGACCACCAGCCCGTGAGCCATCTGCGCGTAGGCCAGGTAACCGTGGATACGCACTGCCGACGTCAACGCGGTCGACCCCATCCCGGACTCCGCGTTCTGCAACCCGAGCAGCAGGGCTTGAATGGCAAATCCGGCGTTGAGCGTGTGCACCGCACCGACATCCGTCGGATCGATCACGGGCGACCCCGCGCGTCTGCCGGACAACGCTTCAAACGTATCGCTCAGGTAAGACTTGATCCCTGGCAAGCGCGTGTCATCGGTCTGCACTGTGCGTGTGCGCTGCGGATCACTGGCACTGACCATGGTGATTTCGCTGCGCCCTTGCGCAGTGCTCTTCAGGGAGTCGAACACCGGAACGAAATCACGAGACAGTTGATGCTGGTCCTGTAACCGCAGGGTCGCGCTTTCGATCGTCCGCGCCCACTTGTGGCTGTCCACACTGCTCAGCGCCTGTCCCAGACGCGCGTTCTCTGACAGGGAGCGCGCGCGCAAGTCGGCATGCTGACTCCAGGGTTCGACGGCACGCCCGCCGCCCAGCGGGTCACTGCTGAGCAAATGCTCAACGCGGATATCCGAGGGCAGGGATTTACCGGCAATGCTCGCGCCGTCGAGTTCGATAACCTCGAAAACGCTGGCAGCCCCCTGCTCCAGACCATAAAGCCTGGCAATCACTTGCTCCTGCATGAAGCGCTGGACGCCTTGTTGCAGATCCTCGATCCGGGCGAACGCATACAGCCCGAAGTTGGGATCATAGAAGCGATAGGATGTCTCGCCTTGCGCCACAACCTTGCTCACCAGCATCGAATGATTGTCTGTGTTGAGCAACAGGCTGCCGGCAGCGGTTTTCGCTTCCAGCGCCTGCATCACAGCGGCCAGATTCGCCGCCGGTCTCTTCTCGCCGAATCGCGCCATGGGTACGCCACGCAACTCGTCCAGCACCTTGAGCAGGGCATGGGCTTGCGGTACGCCGGGAGTGAGGTTGGCAATCGCCAGTTTGCCGATCAGCGCACGCTCGGCCGAAGCGCCTTTTTCCAGCGCGGCGGCCATCACCAGCGCCAATGGATAGCAGCGTCGGCCCGGATCCCCCGCGCCGCGCAACAACAAATCCTGTGGCAGTTGTCTGGCAGTGTGTGCGCCCGCCTCGAAGAATGCCTCGCGCACGGCCGCACCTCGCGCAAGGATCGACGCCCGGCGCTCATTCACGGCGGCGATTTCGACCCGATTCACGTACTCACGCCATTGCCGTACGCTGATCGGCTCGGCAAACGCCTGCGCCTTCAGCAGCCTGGAGTTCTGTCCGAGCGATTCGCGATCCGCCGCAGAGACTCGTGCCCCGACCGGGGCAGGATCGCGACTGAGCAGTGTCTGTTCGATCACTTCGTAGCGCGCGACCAGGCCACGGTCGCGCGTATCTTCGGCAAAGGCGACCGTGGTTGCCCATGCGTCTGCGAACCCGGTCTGATCCAGTGTTGCGGCACCAAACAGGCCACCAAACATCACCCGGTGCAACGGGCTTAACTGATCCAGTGGCAACTTGCCTGCGGCGATGCGCGCCAAGGCCTCGTTGAGGTTACCCAGTGACTCGGCCCCGATGGACGTCGGAACAACGTCGATCGACTGGTTCAGCATCTGCTGTCGGGTATCAAAATCAAGGCGGATGGGGGCGTTGAACGTAACATCACCCGTCAATCGGTCATTCATTGCTCGCACAAACGGCTCACCGAGATCCTCCAGCAGCTGCTGCAGGACCGAGGTCAGCAACACCGGTTTGCCTTCGATGACCGGCCAGCCCAGCTTGAACGTGAGGGTCCGCTCTTTCAGCAAATCGGCCAGATTGCCGGCGTAGCGCGACTTGAGCTTGCCCGAGTTCCACCGCTCATGTTCTTTTGCCAGCCAGTCTTCGGGGGTGCCTTTCACTGCCCAACCGGAGATCATCTCCTCTTCGGTGAAGACGTTGAAGCCCTCGACCTGCTTCAGATATTTGCGAATCGTGGGCAGTTGCTCATGCTGCAGGTCTCTTTCGAAATAGCCGACCACACCGCCTTCAAGCGCGCCTGGTCCGGTCATGTCGATGGTGCCCAAGGCTTCGAGACGAATCCCGTCCTGGTAATAACCGGCGATGGCTTCTATGAGTCTATGTGGTCGATAGTCAGATGATGACTTTGGCAATCTCCCATCAGCCTGTGCTTCGGAAACGACTTCAACAATAACGTGAAGGAATGACTCGTAATCTGATGGCGACACGCCTGCGAGGCTCATGCGGCGCTCAACCTCATACAGGCAGTCATAGTTCGCCCGGATCAAGTGCATGCTCGAATTGACCATGCCGCTGCCAGGGTGAGCCAGAATATGAGCGTTCATTTCAGCCTCCAACGGATTGTTCTTGGCCGCACCGCGCCCAATAGCATCCTGGGGCAAAGACGTTGGCACCGGTGCAGCAAAAATCTGCTCCACACCCGGTTTGCTCCGGGCGAATGCGCTCAGTGCCTCGAGATGTTCGGCGGGAATCTGTCCGGTTCTGTCGACATAGCGTTGCCGATCCCGCCCTGGCATCAAGGCATCGTCATGGTTGAGCAGTAACTGCAGAACACCGATCTTCGCGCTTTCACTGAAACCACTGATATCCACGCCACCCGGCTTCTCGATCAGCGGTGGCAAATAATCCATGTCGCTGTAACGCCCGCCCTCGAGAAACTCGGCCTGCAGTCTCACCACATCACTGGCAGCGGCAAAGTTGCCGCGCATGGCGACTTCGCGCTGGTAGACGTCAGCCAGAAAATGACTGGCAAACTCCTGGCGAACATCGCGCAGGCGCAAGTCCTCACCCGCCATGGCCTGATGCGAATCCAGACATTTCTGGCGGAAGGCTTCGAGCGTCGCACGGTCCTTGCCATAACCGCGCACCATCAGGTCGATCCGCGCCTCGTCCGCACGCCCGGCCCAGCGTGGCTGCTTCAAGTGGTCGAACATCTGCTGCTTGAGTACCCGGGCGCGGTCTTCGATCATTCTCGACAGTCCCGTCGGGGTTATCTTTTCGTCCTTTAATACCTTCATCGTGTCCGCACGGGCACTGTCGAGAATCACCCGATTCATTTCAAAGGCCAGCAGCGCGTCACTGTCGTACCAGAGATTGAATGCATATCCCTGCGACGCCAGCACTTTGCGCCAGATGTTCATGTAGTCGCGCTGATTCGGCCCGACCTCACTGCCACCCACCCAGACGAAATGCATGATGCGCGGTATCGGTTTGCCAGCGGAGAGCATCGCCACAGTGGCGGTCAGGCGGCGATCGTAGTCACCCAGTTTCAGGCGCAGCGTTTTGACCTGAGCATTCGCGGCGTCCAGCTGTGTTGATTCAATCGTGTCCTTGAGCAATCTGATCGCTATCAGTTGTTCCGGAAGACTGGTGGCCGCAGCGGCCCCGTCGTAGTAGCGCAAAGAAGCCTCTCCAAGGCTACCGCTGACGGACTCCAATTCAGTTCGCGCAACAAGATCGGCGAACACACTGCCCATCGTGACTTCATCCATAATGCTCAATGCAATTTCCTTTTTTTAGCCAAGCGAATGCATCACGACGACATGAGCCGTCGCGACACAGAGAGAAAACAAACCTCGAAAAAGCCCAACGAAGACTTGCGTCAGGCCGGCACCGCTCCCAGCAACTGCGCCAGCGTTGCACTGCCGTCGGCATCATCGGCTTCGACGATTTCCCGCAGCCTCTGCACCAGATTCGATACCGCATAGGAACGCCCGCCCTCGAATCCGAGGAAGACGTCGCCGCGCATTGCCGGATCCGCCGAGCACACATCACGCAGGATCAGGCTGTGCTGGCGATCCGGGTCGACGATCAGCAAGTGCTCGTCGACAAACGACAGTTGCAGTGTTTGCGGTGCGTCCAGCGCCCAGACCAGCTTGCCGGGAATCGCCGGGACCTCGCCGAGTGGGTGACGGCAATCGACAATCACCGAGTCCAGCCGCAACCAGCAGGCCCTCGACAGGTGATACGTCACGCCACCCTGCCCCAGGCGCAACACCAGACAGCTCACGTCATCAGCGATCAGTGGCAACAGGTCTTCGACCTTGTTCTGGCCCTCGACCACCAGCACCTCGGCGTCGCGCCGCACGTATTCGAAAGGGCCGATGCTCTGCCGACCGGGGTAGACGTGCACACGGTGTGCCTGACGCTCGTGTAACAACACGTGCCGATGGCGGGTGCCGAGTAATTCGCAATCGTGCGGCAGGTCCTGACCCGCTATCCGGATCAGTTGTGCATTCGCCACGTCGTACCATTGCAGGTTGCCCGCGCCGGATTCCACGGCGATGTAGGGCTCATGCTCGGCGGTTTCCAGCAATGCCTGCAGAGACTCCGGCAAATGCCCCGCGTGCTCGCTGGCCCAGTGATGATCGACGCCAATGATTCGTTCAGCTTCCTGATATCGCAGCTTGAGTGACACGCCGTCCAACGATGTCCCGCACAGACCGGAGCCGTCATTGCGCACGGCGCTGAACCGCCAGTCGTCCCACTCGGCCTGCGGTGCCGGCAGCAAGTCGCTCGCCAGTAACTGGGCGCCGTTACCGAATGCTGGCTCAAGCTGACGGCTGTCGAAAAACAGCTGACTGCAGATCTCACCGCTGGCGACATCGAACAGCCAGACCGCCTGGTTGTCCGGCGTGACCCCAAGCAGGCGCATTTCCCGTTCATGCCCCGGATCGCACACCAGCACGCGGTTATCCACATACCAGGCACACAGGCTGCGATCACCGGCGGCGTTGCGCAGCCCCAGAATGGCGAAACTGTCGACCGGGTACTTCGCCGCCAACGCTTCGAATGCTTGCCACCACTGCGCTCGCCCCTTGAGCCAGCGCTCACTCAAGCCCCCCAAATGCACTTCACCGTCTGCGGTCAGGTTGAAGAACAGACCGTCTTCGGTCAGGGCCAGATACCCGTCCTGTACCGGTACCACGTCATTGAGCCCATCAGGCTGCAGCCATTGATGCGTCCATTGCGCCGGCCAGCGCTCGCTGTCAGCGGACGCGTTGCGTTGCACCTTGCACAGCTTTTGCGCCAGCCGGTCGTAGATGAAAAACAGCTCGTGCTCATCATTGACCGGCAGAAGCAGCAGATCATCAAGATGCTTGATCGAATCGGCCCAGCCGCGGATATGCCCGAAGGCAAACGGATGGATGCACAACAGGTCACGGCTGCGAACCCAGACCAGGTCACGCTTGCCCGGATCGAAGGCCCAGCAGACCGACACGTAGGCGGCCGGTTGCCAGTCGACGGTGCTGACGCCTGCGCGTTCGGGCACCCGCGGTAACGTGAAATAGCGACCAAGCACCACCGACCAATCCGTCAAGGTCGGGTTGGCGAACACTCGGTGGCCGAGCTCACGATCAATCTCTCGGGTAACTGCCACCAGTTGCAGTTGGCCCTCATGGATCAGGTAGTTGAATTGCGTGAGGTGCCGATCAGCACCCAGCCATTGCTGTTCGATATGAATCACGCCCTGAGCATCGACATCGATACGCCGAACGCTGCACTGGCCCTCCGTCACCAGCAGACGGTAGCGGCATTTGAGCAAACCGCTGACGGCATCGACCTGCCAGATGTCGTAGTTATGCACCTCATAGAAAAACGCAGAATCGCCGACCACCGCCGCCAGCAGCATTTCATCGGCGGCCAACACCTCTTCACTGCGGATGTACAGAAATCGATCCTCGGCAGCGTCGTACCAGGCCGTGGTGTGACGCGGCTGTCCCTCGGGCTCGAAAGGAATCGGAAAGTGATGAACTGGCGTGTAAGGCAGCACCAGCCGATGCTCCCGGGCCAGTGTCTGGTAATGCGTGAGCAGCGACTGCTCATTCTCACCGGCTGGCGCGCTCTGCTCGACAATGTCCAGTCGTCCGGCACTGCGGTTGACCTTGAATGATTGCCGCCCGGTCAGCTGGAGCATGACCTCATGCCGTCCTCTGCCGTCGAACGTCACCTTCACGCCACCCACCGAAAGAACCCCGCCGACGTCGATCCGCACATCCCTCTCGGTGGCCCAGGCGGCTACCAGATTCCAGCGGCACTGCTGCAGGCTGGGAGACTGCAACTGGACATTGACCCCGCGATTGAGGATCAGTGAACAGGCGCCGCCCGCACCTTCGATGCGATACGACAATTTGTCGTGCCAGACAGCCGGCGTTATGGGCACCGCCAGCGCACGCTCGCGGGCATCCAGCCGCACCTCGATCACGGTTGGCCGATAGGACGGCGCCAGGCGGTTGATGATGTAGTGCACGGGAAAGGAGTAGAACGAAAACAGAAACCGCCACTGGCCATCCGCATCCTTTTTTTCCAGTTTGCGGGCTGTATCGAAACCCGTGTGGTGGAGCAGAGACGAGAATGGCAGCGCCTTGTATTCGTAACCGTAGTACGTGGTCGGCGTGCACGGCAGGACGACCAGTTGCGTGGTCGGCGGATCGAAGTGGATGTAGCCGGGAAGTCCCAGTTCACGCCGCAGATCTAGCGCTTGCTGATCATCCGGATTGAAATCCGGCACCCCGAAATGGTCGCGCAGCCGATACACCTTCGGACTGTCGAGCACCATCCTGGCGCGAGTGAAGTCCAGGCTCTGGACGACCAGCGAAGGGTGAGCGACCCACGCCCCGAGCCCGTCGTCATAACCATAACCCACACCCCGACAGGCCCGCTCCAGATCGTCGAAAAACCGCCCGACCTCATCCGCCTGCTCGGCAATTCGGGCGAAGCCTTGGGCCAGTGCCGCCACGCCTATGGCCAATCCGCCCAGAATCACCCCGGCCCCGCCGAGCACGGCTGCCGCAGTCGCTGCGCCCGCCGTGGCGGCTCCCAGACCACCGGCGGTCAACGCCAGACTGGCGGAGTCGAAGGCCAATTGGGTGCCGAACTGCGCGCGCTCGATCTCGTTGTCTGCCGTCGCCAATTGATAGATGTCGAAACCGACATTGGCCAGCCCCAGCACCGCGCCCACACCTTCGTTGGCGACATGCCCCAGCGCCTCGCCAACCACTGGTGCACAGGTACGGGCGATGATCTTCTCTTCATTGAGTGCGGTTTTTATCAGACTGATCAGGCCGGCGACATCCGTGACATTGCCATGCACCAGCTGCGCGTAATTGACGTAAGCGTGCAAGCGCACGGCGGTGGTCAGGGTGCGGTCATCCCCCTCTCGTCCACGCAGGACGTTCATCAGTGCCTGGATCGTGAAGCCGGTATTGAGCGTGTGTACGGCACCCGCCTCTGCCATCTGTGGCGAGGCCCGGGTGCCCAGTGCCGAAAACTGCTCCGACAGATAATTTCTGATGCGCAGCAGACGATGATCGGAGCTCACCACCTGCACCACATGCTCGGCCTGCGTGGGATCGACCAGGTTGATCCGGTACTCGCCGGCGGTGGTCATCTCCAGGGTTTCGAACAACGGCACCAGCGGTTTTGCCGAAGCATGCAAGTGCTGTAAAGCGTCAGTCGCCTGGGCAATCTGCTGTCCCCACCAATGACTGTCCAGATCGCGCAGGCTGCGCCCCAAGTGCGGATTGCTGACCAGTGAATGGCCGCGGGCACTGTTCAAGCGCCGACGGATCGGTCGCTGTGTATGCTCCGGCAGCACATTGTCGGACTCCAGCAATTGCCCCACACGAAATCCACCGGACAGATCCAGCGCCGCTATCTTTTGCCCCTGCAGTTCGATCAGATCAAAGGTCGGGCGCGCGTCGTCGCCATAGGCCGCATAGTATTTCGCCAAACCCTGTTTCTGGAAAAGATCGGTCAGTGCCAGCTGAAACTGGTCAGGCTGGCTGAACTCGAACACGCCGAAATTGGGATCATAGAAGTGATAGGTGGCGTGCCCGCCATTGAAGATTTTCGCCACGAGCATGGCGTGGTTGTCCGAGTTGAGCATCAGCGTGCGCGAGCTGGCGAACGCCTCCAGCGTGGTGCCGAGCTGCTGCAGATCGACCCGCCCCAGCGGCTTGCCGATGTCATGCAATTGCACGCCGCGCAATTCCTCGAGTGCCTCCAGAAACACTAGTGAATCGCGCTGCTGCGGCTCGACGGTGGCCAGGAAGAATCGCTCGCGCAAGCGTCGCGACGCCGCCACGCCGTGCTCCAGAGCAGCGCTCATGATCAGTGCCAGCGGGTAACAGCGTCCACCGGGATCACCCGCCCCTTGGAGCAACAGATCCTGCGGCACCAGTTTGACGTCATTGGCCTCGATTTGCCCCAGTACCTGACCCAGCCGCAGGATCACCTGCTCACGGTGCTCGCGGGTGGCGATGGTCTGGATAAGGGCAACATGACGCCCCCATTGAAACAGCGTGTGCGCCTGCAACAGCGCGGCTCGCTTCAACGTCAACGCACTGTCCGACGACATCATCGGCTGGTCGACATGACTGGCGAGACCGGCCATGAATTGCGCTGCACGATGCTGATAAAGATGGCGTTCAATCGCCGCATAACGCACCGACGCCCCCACCTCGGCAACGCTGTTGGCAAGGTTGTCGAGCTCGGCAGCCACCTGTTTGAAGCTTTGGTTATCCAGTGAGCGTACGCCCAGTAGCTGGCCCAGCAATACCCTTTGCAAGACGCTGACCTGGAACAGGCGCAACGGCTCTTGCGCAATACCACTGAGCAGCTCATCCAGCGCCAGCCCGTGAACGCTGGCATCGTTGAGCGACGCCGGAGCCTTGAGGCTGGCCGGCTGAGCCTTGATGGCCTGGCGATCATCGAAGCCGAGCCCCGGCCCGCCGGGGAACCGCAGCGGGCCATTATGCCCTTCGCGCATCGCGGCCACGAACGGTTCACCGAGTCTGTCGATCATCCGTTGCAGGACATCCGTCAACAGCACCGGCCGGCCTTCGATGACCGGCCAGCCCTCCTCGAACATCACGCTCTGCTGAGTCAGCAATGCCGTTATATCGCCGCTGTAGCGCGCACTGTACTGCCCTTCACGCCAGCGTTGCTGCTCGTCGAGCACCCACTGTTCGGCATCACTGGTGTTGTCTTTCCAGGAGTGATCCAGCTCTTCCTCGGTCTTGTCGTTGACCATCCACAGCGGCTCGATAGCCGCCTCCACCCGCAACGTTTCCTCCTCGCGCGGGACGAAGTTGTGCCGTTCATAATCGGCCATGCCATCGCGCATCGCGGCCGGGCCGGTCAGATAAATCGTCCCTTCGCTCTGCGGACGAATGCCGTCACTGAAGTAGCCCGCGATGGCCAGCATCAGAAAGTTCGCCGCCACGTCCTCGGTCATCGACAGTTCGGCCAGAGGGCCAAATGTCTGCTCGAGCACTTCGCGCGCCAGCCCTGTCATGCCGTCAAAATCGCTCAGTGCGACGCCACGCTCGGCGGCGAGACGGCTCGTCTGTTCAATGGCCTCATAGTTGAACCGAAACCGCTCGATCACGCTTTTGAGCATCGGCGATTGCGCGTGAGCCATCAAGAACGAGTTGCTCAACGTGTTCTGCACGGCAACGGCACGCAGATCCTGCGGCCGCACAAGCAGCTCTGCCGGCGCCTGGAACACCTCGTTCAGCGCCGGCTGCTGCCGGGCAAAAGCCTCCAGCGCGGCCCGGTGTTCCTCGGGAATTCGGCCCACATAATCGGTGTACCGGTCACGCAATGCCTGGCGTCCCGGCATCCATTGCGGGTTGTGATCGAGCAGCAATTGCAGAACACCAAGGCGCGCATCGCCACCGAACGTACTGATATCAATCCCGCCCATGGTTTTGACCAGTGGCGGCAGATTATCGACATCGACGTAGCGACCACCCTCGTCGTACACGGCCTCGACCCGCACCACATCCGAGGCGGCGGCCAGATTGCCGCGCAACCGGGTCTCGCGATCATAGATGTCCTGCAATCGCAGCGGTGCGTCGAGGTCACGCAAGTCGCGCAACTGCAAATCACCACCTGCCAGAGCCAGCAGACTGCGCCGGTTTTGCTCGATCAGAGTTTCCAGTTGTGCCGCGTCCTGGCCATAGGCACGGGACAACAGGTCGACCCGCGCTTCATCTGCCGATAACCCGCGCTCCAGGGCCGCATTGATGTGCATGAACATCTGCTGCTTGAGGACGATGACCCGCTCTTCGTACAACGTACCCAGCCTGGCCTCGGTAATATTCTCGCTGCCGCCGTGCTGCATGGCGTCAGCCTTGGCGGCCTCGACGATCAACTTGTTGGTTTGCCAGGCCAGTAACGCGTCACTGTCATACCAGAGATGGAGGCTATAACCCTGCCCGCTCAATACTTGCTTCCACAGATTGAGGTAATCATGCTGGATCGCGCCCAGACCACCGCCCAGCCAGACAAAGTGCAAGTTCTTAATAACCGGAGTTGCGGCAGTCTTCGCGTAAGTTTCGCTATTTCGCAGACGGATCTCGAATGCCTGAACACTGCTGTAGATTCGCGATAAAGCGTCCTTTGGCGGTTCAGGCTGGCTATGGGTGTCACGACGCACACGGGGTACGCCAATCAGCTGTTCCAGCGAATATCTGAGCAATGTCAGGGGCTCAATCAATCGCGGGGAATCGAGCAAACCGATACATGCAAAGTAGTAACGCCAGACTGACTGATAAACATCACTGTCACGGTATACCAACAGAGCCTGCTCAAGATCAGCCTGTTTGAACAGGCTGATAAAGCCGACATAACCACTGACGTCTTGAAGTCTTTGATCGTGCATGAAAGCTCCTTCGTTACTTGACCAACATCATGTGTGCAGATGACGAACAAGCTAACGGCTGGCGAATCAGCGCTCAAACCTCAGAACTTTCAATACATGTCAAAACAGGCTTCTGGAAAACAACTGATAAAGCATGTAACAGCAACAAAGCATTACTGCCAGCCTGATATATAAATCAACACAACTGAAGAATACGCGGCGCGATTGCGCCTGAACTTTTATTACTGCCTGTCAAGATTCAGGATAAATCCGACAAAATATAAGTAACAAGAAAGATCCCACGCGGAGCTAGAGCAGATCCCACACGTCCCGCTGAAAAATATGACACCGGCAAATCCGGAAACACTCTACCTGCAATGTCCGGCATGGCGAGGGGGCAAGCCCCCTCGCCTGCGGTCATGATTACGGCTTTTCGCCGTACCAGCGAGGTGTGTAGACCCACTCGCCACCTTCAGCCTTCGGGAAGGTGCAAGTCGTTGAAGAGCCAACCAGCACCATCGTGCGCATGTCCACCTGATCCGGGGTCAGTTGCCCCAGTGTCGTCACGCGCAGGGTCTGCCCCGGACGACCGATGTCGCGCCCCAGCACCACCGGCGTTGCCGCGCCGCGATGCTGCGCGACGATCTCCAGCGCACGCCCCAGTTGCCACGGACGCGCCCGCGAGATCGGGTTGTAGAAGGCCAGCGCCAGATCGGCCTCGGCCGCCAGATCCAGACGTTTCTCGATGATCGACCACGGTTTGAGGTTGTCCGACAGCGACATCACGCAGAAGTCATGTCCCAGTGGCGCGCCCGCTTGCGCAGCCGTGGCAAGCGAGGCGGACACCCCGGGGAGGATTTCCAGCTCGACGCTGTGCCAGGCTGGATCGGTCGACTCGTGCAACGCTTCGAGCACCGCCGCGGCCATGGCGAACACGCCGGGGTCGCCGGATGAGACCACGATTACCGAACGCCCCTCGGCCGCCAGCCGGAAGGCGTGACGGGCGCGCTGCATTTCTTCGCGATTGTCGGTGCAATGCTGCACCTGATCTTCGCGAAACGGGCCGGCCATGCGCACATAGGTTTCGTAGCCGAGCACATCGGTGGCCCGCCCCAGTTCCGCCTTGACCGCAGGCACCATCAATTCGGCAGCGCCGGGGCCAAGGCCGATCACCGCCAGGCGCCCACGTTGACGACCGATCTGCGCGACGTCCAGCGGCTGTTCGGCGCGCGCAATCGCCAAGCCGTTGGCACTGCTGATCGAGGCCTGCGGCAGTGCCTGACGAGCCACCTCGTCGAGGTCTTTTTGCGCCGTGACAAAGCGCAGCGGCACACCCAGTTCGAGGGCGGCTTCACGCAGTTTCGCTGACGCCATTTCAATATCAGCCGCCAGCAGACAGGCCAGCGACTGCTGCGCAACCCCGGCCTGCTGCAATGCGGCGCGCACGGCATGCGGCAGATCGTCCAACTGCGCACTCACCGCCACCGCAACACTGCGTGGATAGATCAGCAGCTCATTGGCGCTCGCTGCACGCTCGGCACTGCCAACATGAATCGAACGTTGCGCCTGCGGGTCTTGCGGCAACTGCGCCTGCTCCAGCCACGGCGCCGCGCCTTCGATACGCACACTGTGTCCGGCCAGCAGATCGGACACGAAACGCTTGCCCAGCTCCAGATCAGCCAGCGCATAACCGCCGGGTGGATTGAGCAGGCAAGTGCCAAAGCGCAATTCGCCACTGGTGGTGATTGCTGCGGCGACCTGCAATGCGGCGGCGATTTCACGGGCCATGACATTCACCCCGCCGAGGCCGCCGAGCAGCGGCACCACGGCGCTGCCATCTTCGGCAACGGCGAGTACCGCCGGTTCAGCGCCCTTCTCCAGCAGCAACGGCGCCAGGGTGCGAATGACAATGCCGGCAGCGCACAAGGCAATGATCGGCGCGTCCTGCTGGTACAGCTCACGCAGGGTCGCACCGAATTCCTGATAGCTGCAGTCGGCACCTTCGACGCGTCCGGCGAGGCCGTGGATCTGCGCCGTCGGATACAACTGCTGGATCCGTCGCGCGGTGGCGAGTGCGCCCTGTCCAAGGATGACAATGGCCGGTGTGGATGGCGTCATCAACCTTGCCACCGTTCGCCCGGGACGATGATCAACGAGAAGTACGGCGAGGACATCGGCTCGACCTGATCCAGCGGCACGATCTTCTGATTGGCCATGGTCGCGCGTTCGACGTACAGCGCCCGCTCGGCCAGACCGAGCTCTTCGAGTACCGCACGGACTTTGGGAAAGTTGCGCCCCAGCTTCATGATCACCGCCGCATCTGCGTCGGCCAGACGTCGCTTCAGATCCTCATGCGGCAACACGCCGGAGAGCACCGACAGGCTCTGGTTGCGATACACCAGCGGCGCACCGAGCACCGAGGCGCCGCCGAGCATCGAGCACACGCCCGGCACCACTTCGGCGTCGTAGCGCGTGGACAACCGATCATGCAGATACATGTAGGAACCGTAGAAGAACGGGTCGCCTTCACAGATCACCGCGACGTCGCGCCCTGCGTCCAGATGCGCCGCGACTTCTTCGGCGGCGTCATCGTAGAAGTCGCTGATCACTTGTTCATAAGACAGCGGCGCCGGCAGCACTTCTGTGGTCACCGGGTACACCAGCGGCAGCAGATTCTGCGCGTCCTGCAGGTGCGCTTCGATGATGCCGAACGCATTGCCCTTCTTGCCCTTGGCGACGAAGTACGCCACCACCGGCGATTCGCGCAGCAGGCGCAGGGCTTTGACGGTAATCAGTTCCGGATCACCGGGGCCCACGCCGAGGCCGATCAGACGTCCTTTGGCCTGCATCATTCGATCTCCGTGGCGAGGGCATTGACTGCGGCGGCGGCCATGGCGCTACCGCCGAGCCGGCCCTGCATGATCACGAACGGTACGCCACGACTGTCTACCGCCAGGGCCGCTTTCGATTCGGCGGCGCCGACGAAGCCCACCGGGAAGCCAAGGATCAGTGCCGGTTTCGGTGCGCCGGCATCGAGCATTTCCAGCAGATAGAACAGTGCGGTCGGCGCGTTGCCGATCACCACCACGCTGCCTTCCAGGTGCGGACGCCACAACTCCAGCGCCGCCGCCGAGCGGGTGTTGCCCAACTCGCGGGCCAGGGCCGGCACGCTGTCGTCGCGCAGGGTACAGATCACTTGATTGTTGGCCGGCAGACGGGCACGGGTCACGCCTTCGGAAACCATCCGCGCATCACACAGGATCGGCGCGCCGGCCGCCAGTGCATCGCGCCCGGCCTTGCCGGCACCTTCGGAAAATTGCAGACCGTCAATGGCCTCGACCATGCCGCAGGCGTGGATCACGCGCACCGCGAGTTTTTCCAGATCGGCCGGGATGCGCGCCAGATTGGCCTCGCTGCGAATGATCGCGAAGGAGTTGCGATAGATCTCCTGACCGTCGCGGATGTAATCAAGCATCAAGGGGGCTCCGTGAGCGGGCGTCGAGCAGGATCGCGGCCGCTTCAATAGTAAGGTTGCGTGCGTGCAGCGCGCCGAAACCCGGCAGCGCTGCATCGCGAAAATAAAGGTCGTAATGACCGGGGCTGACCGCCAGCAATGTCGCCGGTGTGCGATGCGCCGCCGCGCAAGAGCGCGGGCAACCGGACAGGTGCACGTTCTGCGCCTGTGGCAGCAGCGTCGCCAGCAACCGGGCGTCGTGTTTGGTATCGGCCAGGCCTTTGCCGCAGCCGCTGGAGCCGGTGCAGGCAATCAGCCGGGACAGCGGCTCGCGGGGGTCGGTCAGCCAGTGCAATTGCCTCAGGTGGTGCAGGACTCGCGCCGCGTCGGCGGGCTTCACGTTCGGCAGCAGCAGACTTTGCCAAGGGGTAAAACGCAGGCTGCCATCACCGAACTCACGGGCCAGCCGGGCCGCGCCACGAAGCATGGCCGGGTCGAGACGGCCGAGCGCCGGCACCGCACCGACATATACCCGGTCGTCAGCATTTTGCCGGTGAACACCGATGTGCAAAGCATCCGCCCGCGGCGTGCGCTGTCGGGCAATGGCGGCATTGATCGCCACGCGTTGGCGCAATTGTTCGAGAAACGCCGGTGGCGGCAGCTCATCGAGCAAATGGCGCATGCGTGTCTGCTCCGGGCGAGCCAGCTCAAGGAACAACTCCAGCACCGCGACCACCAGCGCATGGCCGTTTTCCACGGTCACGGCACCGGCCGCACGATCAGTCGGGCAGCCCGCCAGGCCGACCGCCAACAATATTTCACCTTCATGCTCAAACGCCGACAGCCACAGATCATGCGGATGCTCGAGCATCGCCAACGCCTCACCGCCGTCCAGTTGCACGGCGAACTTGGCGCTCAACTCATGAAAGCGCGGATGTGTCTGCAGAGTCGCCAGAATCTGTTCGGCCAGGGGCCGGGTATCGAACAGCAACTGCCGATCGATCCCGGCACTCGGGCTGAGCATCAGGTTGCGCACATCGTCGCCCGCTGCGGTTTGCGGCCCCAAACCGGCAGCCAGCAAACTGTCGATCAATGCCGCGGACTGCTCGCCGATGCCGCGAATCTGCAGATTGGCGCGGTTGGTCGCCTCGATCGCGCCACTGGCAACACGCTCGGCGGCATCGGCCACCGCGTCGGCCTGATCGGCAGTGATCGCGCCGCCATTGAGCTTGATCCGGCAAATGCCGCCGTCCAGCGCCTGGACAATACGCAGCAACCCCGGGCAAGCCGAGGGGCGCAGAGCGGTGGACATAGGGCGTTCGTTCAAGGGATGACCGGCTGGCTGGCAGCGCTGTGGTGGGCGAAAGGTCGCCATTATGCCTGCTTTGCCCGAGCGCATGAAAATGCCTGTCGGTCGGAAACTGCGGTTTTTCAGAGTTCGACCTCTTCAAGGTCGTCCACACTCTCGCGAATCGCCTGATCTACAGCTTCCCGGTTTTCGTCGATGGCCCTGCGCTTGATCACCAGTCTTCTGGCGCGGATGTCCAGTTGCGACATCGGTTGATGGATCTGCCAGAACAGGTAGTTGGTACTCAATACCATCTTGATAAAACGGATATGACTGAGCACCACGACCAACTCGCCACTGGCGTTCTGACTGACCGGAACAATGTGCGAGGTGAAGGTTTTGCCACTCAGGGCGGTAAATTTTTGCAGCAACGCTACATCTTTTTCCAGCGCTGCCAGCCCTGCTTCAACCTGCTCTAATTGAATGCGCGCGAGCAAGGGTGCTGTCAACCGCCGCCACGCCTCCTGCACACTTCCGGAAAACGCCTCCTGGACTAGCACCACCGGCTTCTCTTCCAGGTTCCAGCCACATGACCAAAGGCCCCCGGCAAAGTAATCGAACCACTCTGCAGGCTGCAGGCTGCTGTCACAACGGCTGTCCGCCGCGATCTGGGCGAGATAAATGCAGTTCCTCACAAATCTGTTATCGGCCTCTGCCCGCCCCTCCAGTCCGGTGAACAACATATTATTAACGGCAACTGCATTACTCTGACTTAAACGTGTAGCTGAATTGATATCCATATCGCTCCCTGCCAACTTGGCACTGATTAAATTTATAGTTTAATTGCGCCAGACTTATGAAAAAGAACTGACCTCATTCAAACTAACAAAAAAGAAAGTTGGAAAAATCACTATTGCTCAACATTAAGTTTCCGCATTGCTCTCGACACGCCGCGACGACAGACCCGCGTCAGATGCCAGTAGCCGCGTTATCATGCCGCCCTTGAAGATCTACCCTGGATTAAGGAACGGTATGACACCCTGGCTGACGGTTGTGGGAATCGGTGAAGACGGCTTCAAGGGCCTGGGCAAAAACGCCCGGCGCGCCCTGTTGGCCGCCTCGCGGATCATCGGCGGCCAGCGACAACTGGACTTGCTGCCGGTGTGTATTCGCGGCGAACGCGAATTGTGGCCGAGCCCGTTTTCCCTCGCGCCCGTATTGGAACGGAGTGGCCAAGCCGTATGCGTGCTGGCCAGCGGCGATCCGATGTTCTATGGCGTCGGCGCCAGCCTTGCGCGGCACGTGCCAAGTGCCGAGATGCTGACCCTGCCGGCACCATCCTCCTGTTCGCTGGCCGCTGCCCGCCTCGGCTGGCCGTTGCAAGAGGTGGCCACACTGTCGCTGGTCGCGCGACCTCTGGCAGCACTCAATGCGCATCTGTTCAGCGGGGTGCGCCTGTTGCTGCTGAGCAATGACCGGCAAAGTCCGGCGGCGGTCGCGGCGCTGCTGCGTGAGCGCGGATTTGGCGGCAGCCGCATGAGTGTTCTGGAGCACCTGGGCGGCGACGCCGAGCGGCGTATCGACGGCACTGCGCGTGACTGGAATGACCCAACGATTGCCGATCTGAATGTAATCGCCATCGAATGCCTGGCCGATGCGCAGGCGCCACGCCTGTCGCGTCTTGCCGGACTGCCCGACTCGGCATTCCAGCACGACGGGCAACTGACCAAACGCGATGTCCGCGCGATCACCCTCGCCCGCCTCGCGCCGGTTCCCGGCGAATTGCTGTGGGACGTCGGCGGTGGTTGCGGCTCGATCGGCATCGAATGGATGCGCGCGCATCCGAGCTGCCGTGCCATCGCCATTGAGGCGGACGAAAGCCGACAGGCCTTGATCGAACACAACCGCGACGCGTTGGGCGTGCCCGGTCTGCACTTGGTGCGTGGCCGTGCGCCGCAAGCCCTTGCCGGGCTGGAGCGCCCGGACGCGATCTTCATCGGCGGCGGCGTGACCCGTGAAGGCGTGTTTGAAACTTGCTGGGAACAACTCAAACCCGGTGGTCGACTGGTTGCCAACGCCGTGACCCTGCAAAGTGAAGTCACGCTGATGCACTGGCGCGAACGCCACGGCGGCGAACTGACCCGAATCCACGTTGCCCAGGCGCAACCGCTGGGCGAGTTCGACACCTGGCGTCAGGCGTTACCGATTGCCCTGCTGGATCTGGTCAAACCCCTCGATGCGTGACGAAACCGCCGAACAACCCGCGCCCCTGCGCAGCGGCCTGACCACCGGCAGCTGCGCCACAGCCACCAGCCTCGCCGCCGCGCGACTGCTGCTCGGCGGAATGTCGGCGGATGCGGTGCAGATCGTCCTGCCCAAGGGCAAACAGGTGCAAATGCGCCTGGAGTTCTGCCGCTTGTCCGAGGGCGGCGCCGAAGCCGGGACGATCAAGGACGCCGGCGACGACCCGGACGTGACCCACGGTGCGCTGCTCTATTCACACGTGCGGCTGCTGGCTGAACCGGGGATTCGCTTCATCGCCGGCGCAGGTGTCGGCACCGTCACCCGCCCGGGGCTGGTACTCGGGGTCGGTGAACCGGCGATCAATCCGGTGCCGCGCAAGATGATCAGCGATCACCTGAGCCTGCTCGCCGCCGAGATAGGTTATGCCGGCGGTTTCGAGGTCACCGTCAATGTCGAGGGCGGCGAGGCGCTGGCGCTGAAAACCATGAACCCGCGGCTGGGCATTCTCGGTGGTTTGTCGATCCTCGGCACCAGCGGCATCGTCCGGCCGTTTTCCTGCGCGGCGTACATCGCCTCGATCCATCAGGGCATCGACGTCGCCAAAACCAATGGTTACCTGCACATCGCCGCGTGCACCGGCAACGCCAGCGAAGACACCATGCGCCGGGTCTACGACCTGCCGGAAATCGCCCTGATCGAAATGGGCGACTTTGTCGGCGCGGTGCTCAAGCATCTGCGCAAAGTGCCGGTGGATAAACTCAGCCTGTGCGGCGGCTTCGGCAAGATCAGCAAACTGGCGGCAGGGCACATGGATCTGCACTCGCGGCATTCGAGTATCGACCTGCCGCAACTGGCTGAATGGGCGGCGGCGATTGGTGCCGATCAGGCATTACAGCAGAGCATTCGTGACGCGAACACCAGTCAGCAGGCCCTGGCGATGGCCAGCGCGGCAGGAGTCGCCCTCGGCGATGAGGTCTGTCGTCATGCGCTGAATTTCGCCCGCAGCGTGGTGCCGGCGCAGGTGCAGGTCGAAGTGTTTGCGATTGATCGCCAGGGCGGCATTGTCGGCCACGCCGGAGGTTTTGCATGAAACGAATTCTGTTGCTTGGCGGCGTTACCGAGGCGTTGGCCATCGCTCGTACGCTGGGGCCAGAACACATTTACAGCCTGGCCGGCGTGGGCCGGGTGCCTGCCGACCTGACCTGCCAGGTGCGCGTCGGCGGCTACGGCGGGGCCGAAGGTCTGGCGCAATTCATTCGCGCTGAAGGCATAGACCTGCTGTTCGACGCGACCCATCCCTACGCCGCGCAAATCAGCCACAACGCCGCCCGCGCCGCGCAACTCGCCGGCATCCCCTGCTGGGCCTTGCGCCGCCCCGCGTGGCAGCCGCAACCGGGCGATGACTGGCGTGAAGTCAGCGACTGGGCCGAACTGACCGAAGCCCTCAAACCGTTCCGCCGCCCACTGTTCACCCTCGGCCGCGAACCGCTGCAACACCTCGACGAGATCCCTGCCAACCAGTTCTGGACCCTGCGCGCCCTCGACGTCTGCCCCGGCAACGAACGCTGCGAAGTCATCGGTGCCCGTGGGCCGTTTCTGCTTGAGGAAGAACGCGCACTGTTCGAACGTCGGCAGATCGATGTGCTGATCAGCAAGAACAGCGGCAGCACCGCGACCGAGCCGAAGCTGGAAGTGGCGCGGGAGTTGGGAGTGCCGGTGATGGTGTTGAAGCGGCCGGTGTTGGCGGGGGTTGATCGGGAGTTTTGGACGCTTCAAGAAACACTTGTTGAATTGGAGACGATCACCTCCTGAGGCAAGATCCACGGCTTGCATGATAAGTAACCTATTTGTTACCTTCAGGGCCGACTGTGATCACACTCGAAGAATATCTACAAGAAAACGATTCAAGCCCGTTTGGCCGTTGGATCTCCACTTTGAGCGTGCCCGGCCGCAGCAAGGGTTTCGAAAGCCTTGGCACGGTTGGAAGCGGGCAACACCTCCAACATCAAGTGGTTCGATGGT
This sequence comes from Pseudomonas sp. B21-051, assembly GCF_024748795.1. Taxonomy (NCBI): domain Bacteria; kingdom Pseudomonadati; phylum Pseudomonadota; class Gammaproteobacteria; order Pseudomonadales; family Pseudomonadaceae; genus Pseudomonas; species Pseudomonas sp. B21-051. The sequence continues at coordinate 695,294 of NZ_CP087166.1, read as the reverse complement.
CTCGGCGAATACAAAATAAACTGGGGTCCTGGCTATAGAATTTATCTGATACAAGAGGGAAAACGACTGATCATCTTGTTCGGTGGAGGAGATAAATCCACACAGAGACAGGACATCAAACAGGTGAAAGCACTGATAGCCGAATTTCGAACTCGAAAAAAAGCTGAACAGAACCAGAGGTAATTTGATGGCGCTCACTCGAAGCTACAAAATTTCAATTTCAGAGCGTGCACAACGTGATCCCGAATTTGCCCAGGCATTACTGAACGAAGCCGCAACGCTTTTTCTGAATGGCGAGCCAGAAGTTGCGAGGATAATTTTGCGCGACCTCGTCAATGCAACTGTCGGATTCGAAGAACTTGCACGGGAAACTGAAAAGCCCAGCAAAAGCCTGCATCGAATGTTGTCCGCCAAAGGCAACCCGAGCATGGACAATCTGGCAAAAATTTTTTCGGTAATCCGAACTACGCTGGGAGTAGACATGGAGGTTCACGCGGTCCCAGTGAACTGAGCGATTGGTTGACGAGATCGCTGCGACACCAAACCGCACGACGCCTTTTTACTTATCGGCCCTGATCAGGCTAAATAGCCCGCGCCTGATCGCCCACCCAACGGATCTGTCCCATGAACCGACACCGGCTCGCATTTGCCTGGATCGCCTGCTTCGCAGTGCTGTTCAACATGCTCGCCATGCCGATGACCGGGGCGATGGCGCAGGCGGCCAGTTCACCGGCCGAACAGTTGCTGTGGAGCAGTTTCTGCACCGGCAGCGGGACGAAGATGGTGGCGATCAACATCGGCACCTCGGAGCAGAAAGCCCCGTCCAACGACAGCCATTCCAACATGCAGCATTGCTGGTGTTGCTCGGGTTCCGCGCCGCTGGTGGCGTTGCCGGGCCATACGCCGCAGCTGTATTTCGCCCGCTACGAAAGCAATCGCAGCGTGGCACCACCCTCGTTGCAAACACCGACACCGCGCCAGCAATGGCCGAGCCTCAATCCCCGCGCCTCGCCTCTGGTCTGATCTGTCTCGCAATTGACCTGCGTTTCACATCGTTCTGGAGAACTGCCATGTTGAACAAACTCTTCGTCATCGCTGCGCTGTTGCTGCCGGCGTGCTTCGCCCATGCCCACGAATACAAGGCCGGCGAGCTGGAAATCGCCCACCCGTGGTCGCAGGAACTGCCGCCCAACGCGCCGACCGTCGCCGCTTACTTCGTGATCAGCAATCCCGGCAAGACCGACGACCGCCTGCTCAGCGTCGACTCGCCGATAACCGCCGAAGCGCAACTGCATGAGCATGTGATGCAGGGCGACCTGATGAAAATGCAGCAGGTGCCCAACGTGGTGATTCCTGCCGGCGGCAAGGTCACGTTCGCGCCGATGGCCTATCACGTGATGTTGCTCAACCCGAAAGACCGCAGCCTGCTCAGCGACGGCAAACGCTTCCCGCTGACCCTGCATTTCGAGAAGGCGGGTGACGTGACCGTCGAAGTCGCGGTGCAGAAGAAACCACCGCAAGACACCCAGGCGCACGATCACGCCCAGTAACCGATCCGGCTGACCACGCCCGTGCGCCTGCAACGCGCCGGGGCATCCCGCCTGCATCGCCAGAGCCAGACTCTGACCCGCGGTAGCTGGATCGCCCTGTTCGCCATGTTGATGATCTTCATCGGCCCGCTGATTTCTCAGTCGATGCCGATGGATCAGCACGCCTCGACTTCCATGGCGATGAGCATGGACATGGCGATGGACATGCCGGGCATGGATCACGCCGCGCACGGTGCACAACCGGCTGCCGAACACTGTCCTCCGCAATCCTCGCACCACGCCCTGTGGGAAAAATGCGGTTATTGCAGCCTGCTGTTCAACTGCCCGGCGCTGACCGGTGGTGGCACGTTCGCCACGTTCAGCATCGCCCACGTCAACACCTTCACCCCATCCTCCCCACGTCTGGGCCATGCCCGGCAGACCTTCTTCCCCGGCGCCCGCACCCGCGCCCCACCCGTCAACGCGTAAACACCGCACCTTTGATTGCACACGGTTGAGAAGACAGCGTCAGGCTGCCGGCCGTGTCGTTTACGACTGTTTGATGGAAATTGTCATGTCCAGGTTTTCTGCTGTTTCACGCTTGGGTTCTGCCCGGGCTTCCTTCGCCCTGAACGAATCGCGCATTCGTTTCTCGCACGCTACTGCCGTCCTTTGCGGCGTCCTGCTGTCGCCGCTGGTGCTGGCCGACGACCACGCCGGTCACGTTGATGAACTCAGTCCGACGGTGATCACTGCCATCGCTCCCAGCTCACCGCTGACCATCGTCACCAACCCCAAGGACCCGCGCCAACCGGTGCCGGCCAGTGACGGCGGCGATTACCTGAAGACCATTCCCGGCTTCGCCCTGGTGCGCAATGGCGGCACCAACGGTGATCCGGTGCTGCGCGGCATGTTCGGTTCGCGGCTGAATATCCTCACCAACGGCAGCATGCTGCTCGGCGCCTGCCCGGGGCGAATGGACGCGCCGACCTCGTACATCTCGCCCGAGACCTACGACAAACTCACGGTGATCAAAGGCCCGCAAACCGTACTCTACGGACCGGGCGCATCCGCCGGCACGATCCTCTTCGACCGTGAGCCGGAAAGCTTCGGCGAACTCGGCACGCGGGTGAATGCCAGCGTGCTGGTCGGCTCCAACGGGCGCTTCGACAAGGTCGTCGACGCCGCTGCCGGCGGGCCATTGGGCTACGTGCGAGTGATCGGCAACACCGCGCACTCCGACGACTATCGCGACGGCAACAACGACAGCGTGCCGTCGCGCTACGACAAGTGGAACGGTGACATCGCCGTCGGCTGGACCCCGGACGCCGACACCTTGATCGAACTCACCGCCGGCAAGGGCGACGGCGAAGCGCGCTACGCCGGGCGCGGCATGGACGGTTCGCAGTTCCTGCGCGAAAGCCTCGGCCTGCGCTTCGAAAAATCCAACATCACCGACGTGCTGGAAAAACTCGAAGCACAGGTCTACTACAACTACGCCGACCACGTGATGGACAACTACAGCCTGCGCACGCCATCCGGCACCGGGATGATGGCCGGGCCCATGGCCTCCAACGTCGACCGCCGCACCCTCGGCGCGCGGATCAAGGCGACCTGGCGCTGGGCCGACATCCAATTGATCACCGGCCTCGACGCGCAGACCAACGAACACCGCCAGCGCAGTGGCATGGGCATCGACACCTACAAGGATCAGCCGTACACCAAGGACGCCGATTTCCATAACTACGGCGTGTTCAGCGAAATGACCTGGTACGCCGCTGATCGTGACCGGCTGATCACTGGCGCCCGGCTCGACCGTGCTTCGGCCAAGGATTACCGGCAGAGCATTGGCTCGGGAATGATGAGCCGCGCCAACCCGACCGCCGACGAGACCCGCGCCGACACCTTACCAAGCGGCTTCGTGCGTTACGAGCATGACCTCGCTGACAGCCCGGCCACGCTGTACGCCGGCCTCGGTCACGCGCAGCGCTTCCCGGATTACTGGGAACTGTTTTCACCGAAGTCCGGCCCGGCCGGCTCGCTGAATGCGTTCGACTCGATCAAACCGGAGAAGACCACCCAGTTCGACTTCGGCGTGAACTACAAGACCGCCGAACTCGAAGCCTGGGCCTCGGGCTATATCGGCGTGGTGCGCGACTACATCTTGTTCGACTACACGCCGACGATGATGGGCATGAGCACTTCGCGCGCGGAAAACATCGACGCACGGATCATGGGTGGCGAACTCGGCGCCGCCTACAAACTTACCGATAACTGGAAAGCCGATGCGACCCTGGCCTATGCCTGGGGCAAGAACAGCAGCGATGGCAAGGCCCTGCCGCAAATGCCGCCGCTGGATGCGCGTTTCGGCCTGACCTATAGCGAAGACAACTGGAGTGCCGGGGCGCTGTGGCGCATGGTCGCGGCGCAACACCGCATCGACCAGAACAAGGGCAACGTGGTCGGCAAGGACTACGACAAGAGCGGCGGCTTTGGCGTGTTCTCGCTCAACGGCGCCTACCGGATCAACAAAAACTGGAAGGTCAGCACCGGCGTCGACAACCTGTTCGGCAAGGCTTACGCCGAGCACTTGAACCTGGCGGGCAACGCCGGTTTCGGCTACCCGGCCAACGACCCGCAAGCGATCAACGAACCGGGGCGCACGCTCTGGACCAAGGTCGATATGAGTTTCTAACAAGAAAAATCAAGAGATCGCATGGAGCGCGTAGCTCCTGTAGGAGCTGCCGAAGGCTGCGATCTTTTGATCTGAAAACGATTCGCCAAGCGGAGCAAACGTGATGCAAAAGCCCAAACCGAATTTCTACAACCTGGCCTGGCGCTGGCATTTCTATGCCGGATTATTCGTCGCGCCGTTCATGGTGATGCTGGCCCTGACCGGCATCGTCTACCTGTTCAAACCGCAACTCGACTCTCTGATGTACAGCAGTCTGCTCAACGTCCCGGCCGGGCATCACACGGTGCCGGCCGATGAGCTGCTGCAACGGGTCAAGAACGCTTATCCACAGGGTCAGATCACCCAGTACCTGCCGCCGGCCAACGCCGAACGCAGCGCGCAGTTCGTGGTGAAAAACGCCGGCCATGAACTCAACGTATTCATCGATCCGTACCACGGCGACATCCTCGGCGAGCAGGATGCAAAGAAAAATCTGCAAGCCATTGCGCGCGCCATTCACGGCGAATTGATGATCGGCACGCTCGGTGACCGCTTGATCGAACTCGCCGCGGGTTGGGGCGTGGTGCTGGTGGTGTCGGGGGTGTTCCTGTGGTGGCCGCGGGGTCAGGCCGCCGGAATTCTGTGGCCACGGCTGAACAGTCGCGGTCGCGTGTTGTGGCGGGACCTGCACGCGGTTACCGGGTTCTGGGGCGCCGCGCTGTTGCTGGTGATGCTGCTCAGCGGCATGACCTGGACCGGTTTCTGGGGCAAGCAGTACGCCCAGGTGTGGAACGTGTTCCCGGCCGCGATGTGGAACAACGTGCCGACCTCCGACGTCGAGGCCGGCAGCCTCAACAACGCCGCGCGCCAGACCGTGCCATGGGCGATGGAAAACACGCCAATGCCAATGTCCGGCGACCACGCCGAACACATGGCCCACGGCGGCATGCAACACGGCCCCGCCGCACCCGCGATCAGCCTGCAAGACGTGCAGAACATCGCAATTGAACGCAAGGTCGAACCGGGCTACAGCATCACCCTGCCGACCACCGCAACCGGTGTGTTCACCATCGCCGTGTTCGCCGACGACCCGCGTAACGACGCCACCCTGCATGTCGATCAGTACACCGGCAAGGTCCTCGCCGATGTGCGTTTCGAGCAGTACGGCGTAGTGGCACGGGCCACGGAAATCGGCGTGATGCTGCATGAAGGCAAGATGTTTGGCACCTTCAACCAGATCATCGTGCTGCTGATCTGCCTGATGATTCTGCTCAGCGCCGTCAGCGGTGTAGTGATCTGGTGGAAGCGTCGTCCGCAGGGCAAGTTCGGCGTACCACCGCTACGCCATGACCTGCCGAAATGGAAAACCGGCGTGGCGATCATGCTCGCTTTGGCCGTGATCTTTCCGCTGGTGGGCGCTTCGCTGGTGCTGGTCTGGCTGCTGGATCGGCTGCTGTTGTCGCGTCTGGGCCGCCAAGCTGAATCTGCCTCAACTTCAACGTGAAGCAGGCGAGATGCGCGTTTCAGACAGATCTTTAAACTGCCGGGACTTAAACTCCGGCATTTTTTAGTGTTACTGTATAACGCAAATGTGCCGTTCTGCCCGCAACCACAAGTTGCGGGCTTCTTTTGAAGAAGTGATTCACCGTCCCGATGAACAAGTACCTCTTGTCCAGCCTCTGCCTGCTTGCCCTGAACAACGCCAACGCCGATGGCCAACCGTTGACTCTGCCCACCGGCACCATCTCCGCCCCTGCGGTTGACGAAGAAACCGTCAGCCTGACCACGCCGACCAGCGCCGGCTCGCGCCTGAACCTGACGGCCATGGAAACTCCGGCCAGCGTCGAAAGCCTCAGCGGCGAGCAGGTTCGCGCCCGTGGTGATCGCAGCGTGCAGGACGCCGTGTCGCGCAGCACTGGCATCAGCCGCACCGGGACGCCGGGCGATGGCGGCACCTCGTTGCAGGCACGCGGTTTTACCGGGCAGAGTTCGGTGATGCAGTTGTATGACGGCAATCGGATGTACACCGGCATGGGAACCGTGACCTTTCCGGTCGACACCTGGTCGGTACAGCGCGTCGATGTGCTGCGCGGCCCGGCCTCGGTGCTGTACGGCGAAGGCGCGACCGGTGCGGTGGTCAACGTGATCCCGAAGAAGCCGTTCGAGGGCGAAATCGAAAACCACCTGCGCCTCGGCTACGGTTCCTACGACAGCCAGCAGCAGGCGTTCGACAGCGGCGGCTCGCTGAGCGACACCCTGAGCTATCGCCTCAATCTCAATCGCCTGCGCAGCAACGGCTGGGTCGATCGGGGTGACTCCTCCAGCGACTTCATCAGTGCCGCCCTGCGCTGGCAGGCCACCGACGACCTGGCCTTCACCTTCGCCCACGACTACGGCGACCAGCGCCCACAGAACTACTTCGGCACGCCATTGATCAATGGCCAGTTGAAGGACAGCCTGCGCAACAAGAACTACAACGTGCGTGACGACCAGCAGCACTACAACGATCAATGGACACGACTGACCACTGATTGGCAAATCAACGACGTAATCAGTGCCAGCAACGAGCTGTACTACCTCAAAGCTCAGCGCCGCTGGCAGAACGCCGAGAACTACAACTTCGACACCGCCACGCAACAGCTCAGCCGCAGCGGCTACTTCGGCATCGGCCATCAGCAAGAGCAGGTCGGCGACCGCCAGACCTTCACCTTCAAGCACTCGCTGTTCGGCCTCGACAGCCAGACCGTGACCGGCGTCGATTACAACCGCATCCGCTTCCAGCTCAACAGCAACTCGCCGTTCAACGACGTGCTGCCGAACGGTCAGGCGCTGGACCTGTATCACCCGCAACCGGGCTATTTCGAAAGCGCCAACCCGTATCGCGACCAGTTCGACAGCACCACAAAACAGATGTCAGTGTTCGCTGAAAACCGCACGCAACTGAGCGAGCGCTGGTCGCTGGTGACCGGCGTGCGCCGTGATTACGTACACGTTGATCGCAACAATCTGATCGACGACAGCCACAGCGACAAGACCCTGACCGGCAATAACTGGAAGGCCGGACTGGTGTTTGCCCTGACGCCGGAGACTTCGTTCTACGGTCAGGTTGCGACCAGTACCGATGGCATCGGCGGCCTGATTTCCCTGAGCCCGAGTCAACAGCAATACGACCTGTCGACTGCACGCCAGACCGAGGTCGGCATGAAGCAGTTGTTCTGGGATCAGCGCGGCGAGTTCACCCTGGCGGCCTATCGCATCGTCAAGAAGAAGCTGTTGACTGACGATCCGGGCAACCCGACGCTCAAGCAGCAGGTCGGCCAGCAATCGTCCAATGGCTTGGAAGCCAGCGTCGATCTGCAACTGCCGCACGCCTGGCAGCTGCAGGCCAACGCGGCCATCGTCAAAGCCAAGTACGATGATTTCTCTGAAGTGGTCGATGGCCAGACGCTGTCGTACAACGGCAATCGCCCGGTGGATGTGCCGCGTCGAACCGCCAATCTGTGGCTGAACAAAAACCTTACCGATGACCTGAAGGCCGGTGCCGGTGTGCGTTATGTCGATGCGCGTTACGCCGACATGGCCAACCGTAATGAGCTGCCGAGTTACACCGTGGTCGATGCGACGCTGTCGTGGCAAGCCCTGCGCAACACCACGCTCGGCCTGCAGGTGAACAATCTGTTTGACCGCCGGTACGCACAAAGCCAATACAATGCCGGCCAGCAGTGGATTCTCGGCGAGCCGAGATCGTTCTTCGTCACGGCGGATTACACCTTCTAACCCAACCCCTGTAGGAGCTGCCGCAGGCTGCGATCTTTTGATCCTGATCTTTAAAAGCAACAGCAAAAGATCGCAGCCTTCGGCAGCTCCTACAGGGGCAAGCATCATGAGCATTTGATGACCTCGCTAAATCTCGCCAACCTCGCCTGGACTCCTCTGGGCCACGGCCACTGCCATCACCAGTTCCAGCTGCGTGATGCCTCATTGCAGGTGGCCGCCGGTGAGTTTGTCGGGCTGATCGGTCCCAACGGCAGCGGCAAGACCAGCCTGCTGCGCTGCGCCTATCGCTTTAGTCAGCCGGAAAGCGGCGAGGTCAGACTCGATCATCACAACGTATGGAAGCAATCCTCGCGCTGGTGCGCGAAACGCATCGCCGTGGTCCTGCAGGAATTCCCCGACGCCTTTGGCCTGACCGTCGAAGAAGTGGTCGCCATGGGCCGCACGCCGCACAAAGGCCTGTTCGATGGCGACACGCTGGCAGATCGCAATCTGGCGACGCAAGCGCTCAAATCCGTCGGACTCGACGGCTTCGAAGACCATGCGTTCGCCACCCTGTCCGGCGGTGAGAAGCAGCGGGTGATCCTTGCCCGCGCCCTGACTCAGCAGCCGCAACTGTTGATCCTCGACGAGCCGACCAACCACCTCGACCCGCGTTATCAGCTCGAACTGCTGCAACTGGTCAAGCGCCTGCAGATCGGCACCCTCGCCAGCATCCATGACCTGAATCTGGCCGCCGCGTTCTGTGACCGACTGTACGTGATCAACCACGGGCGCATCGTCGCCAGCGGCACGCCGCAAGATGTACTGACCACCGAGCTGCTGCGCGACGTGTTCGGCGTCGAAGCACTGATCGACTCCCACCCCCTCCACGGCTACCCGCGAATCACCTGGATTACCCGACCATGACTGTGCGTTCCCTGCTTTGTGTCGCTCTTTTGTTGTGCAGTGCCCAGGCCTTCGCCGAAGCCACGAAATACCCGCTGACCATCCACAGCTGCAACCGTGAAGTGACCTTCAGCGAGGCGCCGAAACACGCGGTCAGCCACGACATCAACATGACCCAGATGATGCTCGCCCTCGGCCTCAAATCGCGCATGGCCGGTTATAGCGGCGTCAGCGGCTGGAAGTCGGTGACGCCCGAGATGCAGTCGCTGCTCGACGGTTTGCCGGAGCTGGCTGCGAAATATCCGTCGGTGGAAACCCTGCTCAACGCCAACGTCGATTTGTTTTTCGCCGGTTGGGATTACGGCATGCGCGTCGGCGGCGACCTCACCCCGCAGACCCTGCAACCGCTGGGCATCAACGTGTATGAGCTGACCGAGTCCTGCGCCTTCGTGATGAAGCGCCCGGCGGCGACGCTGGACGACACCTACAACGACCTGCGCAATCTGGGGAAGATTTTCGACGTGCAGGATCGCGCCAACGCACTGATTGCCGACATGCAGAATCAGGTCGCCGAGATCCGCAAAGACCTGCCCGCCGACAAGCCGCGCGTGTTTCTCTACGACAGCGGCGAAGACCGCGCCATGACTTCCGGGCGCCTCGGCATGCCGCAGGCGCTGATCGATGCGGCAGGCGGGCGCAACATTCTCGACGACGTCGAAGCGAGCTGGACCCGGGTCAACTGGGAAACCGTGGTCGAGCGCAATCCGCAGGTGATCGTGATCGTCGACTACAGCGAAATCACTGCCGAGCAGAAGATCGAATTTCTGCTGAAGAACCCGGCGCTGCAAGCGGTCGATGCGATCAAGAACCAGCGCTTCATCGTCATCCCTTACGTGCAGGCCACGCCGGGGATCGATAACGTGCTGGCGGTGGAAACCCTGGCCAAAGGATTCCACGGCGAATGATCGACCGTCGCTACGCCCTGTTACTCACCGCCCTTGGCACCCTGTTGCTGGTGTCGTGCGTGGCCTCGCTGGGCTTTGGCCCGGCGCGGGTGCCGGTGGACGTGGTGTGGCGGATTCTCCTGCACAAGGCCTTGGGTTTCGGCGAGGTGAGCTGGAGCGCCGGGCAGGAGCATATCGTCTGGCTGATCCGTGTGCCGCGCATGTTGCTCGGCGCATTGGTGGGTGCCGGGCTGGCGTTGATCGGCGCGGTGCTGCAAGCGGTGACGCGTAACCCACTGGCCGATCCACACCTGCTCGGCGTCACCTCCGGCGCGACACTCGGCGCCGTGATCGTGGTGCTGCACATCGGTGAAATCGTCGGCCTGCTGACCTTGCCGATTGCCGCATTCATCGGCGCCTTGCTGAGCATGTTTCTGGTGCTGGGCATTGCCAACCGTCAGGGTCGGCTCGACAGCGACCGGTTGCTGCTGTGCGGCGTGGCGGTGTCGTTCGTGATGATGGCGATCGCCAACCTGCTGCTGTTCATGGGCGACCATCGCGCCAGTTCGGCGGTGATGTTCTGGATGCTCGGCGGCCTCGGTCTGGCGCGCTGGGAATTGCTGACAATACCCGCGCTGAGCGTGTTGCTTGGCCTGGTTTTGCTGCTGGGCATGGCCCGACCGCTGAACGCACTGATGGCCGGCGAACAGACCGCCGTGACCCTCGGCCTGAATGCCCGCGCGGTGCGCCTGCGGGTGTTTGTAATCGCCTCGTTGATGACCGGGGTGCTGGTGTCGATCAGTGGCTCGATCGGTTTTGTCGGGCTGATGGTGCCGCACATTGCCCGGCGTCTGGTGGGTGCCGAACACCGCCGATTGCTGCCGACCTGCGTGCTGCTCGGCAGCCTGTTTCTGGTGTGGGTCGATGTCGCAGCACGCACGATGATCGCCCCGGAAGACCTGCCCATCGGCGTTGCCACCGCGGCTATCGGCGGTCTGTTCTTCATCGGTCTGATGCGCCGCCGCTGACACAACACAATCCCCCTGTAGGAGCTGCCGCAGGCTGCGATCTTCTGATCTTGCTGTTGATCATTAGAAATCAAAGTCAAAAGATCGCAGCCTTCGGCAGCTCCTACAGGAATTGCGAGCGCCCCAATCTGGCGCGGTTGTCTGCACCAACGCTATGTGCGCGTGCCTTTGTGGTGCACCCAGCCAACGCGCAACCGCTCTAAACCGACATTTTCCTGCCCGATCCCGACCGGGCACAGCCCTTGCAAAACACACCTTCAGTCGTCCGCATCTGCCAACCATAAAAAACTTTAACGTTCATGGAGATCGCACAATGAAGCGTCGCAGTTTGATCAAGGCTTTCACACTCACGGCATCCATTGCCGCGATGGGCATGACCTGGACTGTCCAGGCTGCCGAGACCATCAAGGTGGGGATTCTGCATTCGTTGTCCGGGACCATGGCGATCTCCGAAACGTCGCTCAAAGACATGGCGCTGATGACCATCGACGAGATCAACGCCAAGGGCGGCGTTAACGGCAAGATGCTCGAACCGGTGGTGGTCGACCCGGCGTCGAACTGGCCGCTGTTCGCCGAAAAAGGCCGGCAGTTGCTGACTCAGGACAAAGTCGCGGTGGTGTTCGGTTGCTGGACCTCGGTGTCGCGTAAATCGGTGCTGCCGGTGTTCGAAGAACTCAACGGCCTGCTGTTCTACCCGGTGCAGTACGAAGGTGAAGAGATGTCGCCGAACGTGTTCTACACCGGCGCCGCGCCGAACCAGCAAGCGATCCCCGCCGTTGAATACCTGATGAGCGAAGAAGGCGGCAGCGCCAAGCGCTTCTTCCTGCTCGGCACCGACTACGTCTACCCGCGCACCACCAACAAGATCCTGCGCTCGTTCCTGCATTCCAAAGGCGTGGCCGACAAGGACATCGAAGAGGTCTATACCCCGTTCGGTCATAGCGACTATCAAACCATCGTCGCCAACATCAAGAAATTCTCCGCCGGCGGCAAGACTGCTGTGATCTCCACGGTCAACGGCGACTCCAACGTGCCGTTCTACAAAGAGCTGGCCAACCAGGGCTTGAAGGCCACCGACGTACCGGTGGTGGCGTTCTCGGTGGGTGAAGAAGAGCTGCGCGGCATCGACACCAAACCGCTGGTGGGCAACCTTGCGGCGTGGAACTACTTCGAGTCCGTGGAGAACCCGGTGAACAAGAAGTTCGTCGCTGACTGGAAGGCCTACGCGAAGAAACACAACCTGCCGGGCGCCGACAAAGCGGTGACCAACGACCCGATGGAAGCCACTTACGTCGGCATCCACATGTGGGCGCAAGCAGCGGAAAAAGCCAAGTCCACCGACGTCGACAAAGTTCGCGAAGCACTGGCCGGCCAGACCTTCGCCGCGCCGTCCGGTTATACGCTGACCATGGACAAGACCAATCACCACCTGCACAAACCGGTGATGATCGGCGAGATCCAGAACGACGGTCAGTTCAACGTCGTGTGGCAGACCGAAGGTCCGATCCGTGCCCAGCCGTGGAGCCCGTTTATCGATGGCAACGACAAGAAACCGGATTATGCGGTGAAGAGCAACTGAGCCATTGGGCCTGACAAGTGTCCGGGCCCGACTCAACTCCCTGTGAAAATGGTTTTCTGTGGCGAGGGAGCTTGCTCCCGCTGGGTTGCGAAGCAGCCCCAAATCCGTTGACCGCGGTGTATCAGGTTACGACTGCTACGCAGCCGAGCGGGACGGTGCGACGATTCGACAAGCTCCCTCGCCACAAAAGCCAGTCCTCACATAAAGTTCGCGTAAGGCCAAGCATATGCCCACCGCCCTTTTTCGCTTCATCCTGGCCCTGGCACTGCTGTTGCCGATGACTGCCTTTGCCAGCGACGCCGAAGACTTCGTCGCCGCCAACCCGGTGCAACAGGCCAAACTGCTGGAAGCCTGGGCCGCGCAGCCCGATCCTGCCCGCATCGAACTGATCAACGCCCTGCAACAAGGCGAACTGACCGTCGACGGCCAACCCAAAACCCTGCGCCTGAACAACCGCCTGCGGGGTCTGATCGACACCGCTCTGGCCAGCCACCAATTGCTCGCCGCCGACGCCAAAACCCGTCTGACTGCCGCGCAGCAATTGCAGAAAAGCGCGAAACCCGCGCAGCTGAAATTCCTCGACCAGCAACTGGCTGGCGAAAAAGACGAGAACGTCCACGCCGCCCTGAGCCTGGCGCTGGCCAACCTGCAACTGGTCGACAGCGACCCGGCGGTGCGGCTGGCCGCGGTGCGCCTGCTCGGTGAAACTGGCGATCCACTGGCACGCACGCGCCTCGAAGGCCTGCTCGAACCCGGCGTCGAAAGCGATGCCGGGGTGCGCACCGCCGCCGAAACCAGTCTGGCGCAGGTCAAGCGCAAACTGCTGATCGGCGAAGTACTCGGTCAAGCCTTCAGCGGCATGTCGCTCGGCTCGATCCTGCTGCTCGCGGCCCTCGGTCTGGCGATCACCTTCGGCCTGCTCGGGGTGATCAACATGGCCCATGGCGAGATGCTGATGCTCGGCGCTTACTCGACCTACGTGGTGCAGCTGATGTTCCAGCGTTACGCACCGCAAGCCATCGAGTTCTACCCGCTGATCGCACTGCCGGTGGCGTTCTTTGTCACGGCGGCAATCGGCATGGCGCTGGAACGCACGGTGATTCGTCATCTCTACGGCCGACCGCTGGAAACCCTGCTCGCCACCTGGGGCATCAGCCTGATGTTGATCCAATTGGTGCGCCTGCTGTTCGGGGCGCAGAACGTCGAGGTGGCGAACCCGGCGTGGCTGTCCGGCGGGATTCAGGTGCTGCCGAATCTGGTGCTGCCGTACAACCGCATCGTAATCATCGCCTTCGCCTTGTTCGTGGTGGTGCTGACCTGGCTGCTGCTGAACAAGACCCGCCTCGGCCTCAACGTGCGAGCGGTGACGCAGAACCGCAACATGGCTGCCTGCTGCGGCGTGCCCACCGGGCGCGTCGACATGCTCGCCTTCGGCCTCGGCTCGGGCATCGCCGGCCTCGGTGGCGTGGCGCTGAGCCAGATCGGCAACGTCGGCCCGGATCTGGGTCAGAGCTACATCATCGACTCGTTCCTGGTAGTGGTGCTCGGTGGCGTCGGCCAACTCGCCGGCAGCGTGCTCGCAGCATTCGGGCTGGGCATCGCCAACAAGATTCTCGAACCGCAGATCGGTGCGGTACTGGGCAAGATCCTGATCCTCGCGCTGATCATTCTGTTCATCCAGAAACGTCCGCAAGGCCTCTTCGCACTGAAAGGACGGGTGATCGACTGATGAACCAGCCTCTACTTGTCACGGCCACGCAAAAAGCCGGGCCAAAAGTCACCCTTGCCATCGGCGCGGTGATCCTCGCGCTGCTGATCGCCCTGCCGCTGCTCTCGCTGTTGGCGCCGGATAGCACGCTGCACGTCTCGGCGTATACGCTGACGCTGGTCGGCAAAATCCTCTGCTACGCCATCGTCGCTCTGGCGCTGGATCTGGTCTGGGGCTACGCCGGGCTGCTGTCGCTGGGTCACGGTCTGTTTTTCGCTCTTGGCGGCTATGCGATGGGCATGTACCTGATGCGCCAGGCCGCCGGGGATGGCTTGCCGGCGTTCATGACCTTTTTGTCGTGGACGGAATTGCCGTGGTACTGGAGCGGCACCGGCAGCTTTATCTGGTCGATGTGTCTGGTGGTACTGGCGCCGGGTCTGCTGGCGTTGGTGTTCGGTTTCTTCGCCTTCCGCTCGCGGATCAAGGGTGTGTATTTCTCGATCATGACCCAGGCCCTGACGTTCGCCGGGATGCTCCTGTTTTTCCGCAACGAGACCGGCTTCGGTGGTAACAATGGTTTCACCAATTTCCGCACGATTCTCGGCTTCGGTATCACTGAACCGGGCACTCGCGCAGTACTGTTTCTGGCCACCGTATTGTTGCTGGTGGCGAGTCTGTTCATCGGCTGGCGTCTGGCGCAGAGCAAGTTCGGCCGGGTGCTGACCGCACTGCGCGATGCGGAAAACCGCCTGATGTTCTGCGGTTACGACCCGCGCGGTTTCAAGCTGTTCGTCTGGGTCTTGAGCGCGGTGCTGTGCGGTCTGGCCGGGGCGTTGTACGTGCCGCAGGTCGGCATCATCAACCCCAGCGAAATGTCCCCGACCAATTCGATCGAGGCGGCAGTATGGGTCGCCCTCGGCGGTCGCGGCACGCTGATCGGGCCGTTGCTCGGTGCCGGTGTGGTCAACGGCATGAAGAGCTGGTTCACCGTGGCCTTCCCCGAATACTGGCTGTTTTTCCTCGGCGCGCTGTTCATCGTCGTAACGTTGTATTTGCCCAAAGGCGTGATCGGCCTGCTGAAGAAACGAGGTGAACAATGAGAGTCACTGCGAGTGCTGAATTCATGCTCGAACCGGCGTTTTTCCCGGTGGAGCCGAACAAGGACGAAGGCACCAGCCGTGACTCGATCGGCCTCGGCCAGCGCGTCGGCCCGGGCCTCGACACCCGGCACGGTACGATCCTGACCCTGGAAGACATCAGCGTCAGCTTCGACGGCTTCCGCGCCTTGAACAATCTGAACCTGTACATCGGCGTCGGCGAACTGCGCTGCATCATAGGCCCCAACGGCGCGGGCAAGACCACGCTGATGGACGTGATCACCGGCAAGACTCGCCCGAGCCACGGCAAGGCGTGGTTCGGCGAAACCCTGGATTTGACGCAGATGAGCGAAGTGCAGATCGCCCAGGCCGGGATCGGCCGCAAGTTCCAGAAACCGACGGTGTTCGAAGCCCTCAGCGTGTTCGAGAACCTGGAGCTGGCGCAGAAAACCGACAAGTCGGTGTGGGCCAGTTTGCGCGCACGCCTGAGTGGCGAGCAGCGTGATCGCATCAGCGAGGTGCTGGAGACCATTCGCCTGACCACCTCGGTCAATCGCCCGGCGGGCTTGCTGTCACACGGTCAGAAGCAGTTTCTGGAAATCGGCATGTTGCTGATGCAGGACCCGCAATTGCTGCTGCTCGACGAACCGGTGGCGGGCATGACCGATGCCGAAACCGAGTTCACCGCCGAGCTGTTCAAGAGCCTGGCCGGCAAGCATTCGCTGATGGTGGTGGAGCACGACATGGGCTTCGTCGGCTCGATTGCCGACCATGTGACGGTGCTGCATCAGGGCAGCGTGCTGGCCGAAGGGTCGCTGGAGCAGGTGCAGGAAAACGAGCGGGTGATCGAGGTCTACCTCGGCCGCTGAAGATTGTCCCCTGTAGGAGCTGCCGCAGGCTGCGATCTTTTGATCCTGATCTTAAAAACAAGATCAAAAGATCGCAGCCTGCGGCAGCTCCTACACAGGGAATTGAGGAGATTTTGAGAATGCTGCAAGTCGACAAGCTGCACCAGTACTACGGCGGTAGCCACATCCTGCGCGGCCTCTCATTCGACGTAAAAGTCGGCGAAGTCACCTGCCTGCTCGGGCGCAACGGCGTGGGCAAGACCACCCTGCTCAAATGCCTGATGGGCCTGTTGCCGGCCAAGGAAGGCGCGGTGAACTGGGAAGGCCAACCGATCACCACGTTCAAGCCGCACCAGCGCGTACACGCCGGGATCGCCTATGTGCCACAGGGCCGGGAAATCTTCGGCCGGCTCACCGTGGAGGAGAATCTGCTGATGGGCCTGTCACGGTTTCCCGGCAGCGAAGCGAAAGAAGTCCCAAGTTTCATCTACGAATTGTTCCCGGTGCTGCTACAAATGAAGCAGCGCCGCGGTGGCGACCTCTCCGGCGGTCAGCAACAGCAGCTCGCTATCGGGCGCGCATTGGCCAGTCGTCCGCGTTTGCTGATCCTCGACGAGCCCACCGAAGGCATCCAGCCCTCGGTGATCAAGGAGATCGGCGCGGTGATCAAGAAGCTCGCGGCGCGTGGCGACATGGCGATTTTGCTGGTCGAGCAGTTCTACGATTTCGCTGCGGAACTGGCCGATCAATACCTGGTGATGTCCCGGGGCGAGATCGTGCAACAGGGCCGAGGTGAAAATATGGAGGCCGAGGGTGTACGAGGTCTGGTAACAATTTAATCTGTAGCTTCCTAACGATAATTACAAACCATGAACTTAGCGCTTCCCACTGCCCTGTTTACCCCGAGCTGGCACGCCGAGCTGGAGCTGGCTTACGCCCGCTTCGGCGACTGTACGCGCCCGGTACAGCGCCGGCATCTCGGCCCGCTACGGGTGCAAAAGCACCTGTATGCCGAAGGCCCCGAAGTCTGCCAGCACATCATCGTCCACCCGCCGGGCGGGATCGCCGGGGGTGATCGACTGAACATCAGCGCCCGCGTCGAACAGGATGCCTGGGCGCAGATCACCAGTCCCGGCGCGGCCAAGTGGTATCGCGCAGCGGGGCCGGCGTATCAGCAACTCGATCTGAAAGTCGCGGCCGGCGCGACGCTGGAATGGCTGCCGCAGGAAACCATCGTCTACAGCGCCGCTCAGGCTGAACTCACCACCTCGATCGAACTTGAGGGCGATGCGCGGCTGTTCTACTGGGACGTGGTGGCGCTGGGTCGCCCGGCCAGTGGCGAGCGCTTCGACCTCGGACACTTTCAAGCGCATCTGGATATCCGCCGCGACGGGCGGTTGCTCTGGCACGAGCGTCAGCGCATCAGCGGCAATGACGGTTTGCTCGATTCGCCCATCGGACTGGATGGCAATCCGGTGTTCGCCACGCTGTTGGTCACCGGCGAGATTGATGCAGAGCTGCTGGAGCACTGCCGTTCGCTGGGCCATGAAGTGCGCGGCGATCTGACCCAGTTGCCGGGGCTGTTGGTTGCCCGTTGCCTGGCGAGCGAGGCACTGCTGGCCCGCGCCTGGCTGATCGACCTGTGGCGCCTGCTGCGCCCTGCAATGCTCGGCCGCGAGGCCCAGCCACCACGAATCTGGAATACCTGAAATGCACTCCCCTGTAGGAGCTGCCGCAGGCTGCGATCTTTTGATCTTGCTGTAAAAAATCAACGTCAAAAGATCGCAGCCTGCGGCAGCTCCTACAGGGTGTACGACTTAACTTTCTTCTGCCGAGATTTGGAAAACAAATGGACCTGACCCCACGCGAAAAAGACAAGCTGTTGATCTTCACCGCCGGCCTCGTCGCCGAACGCCGACTGGCCCGTGGCGTTAAGCTCAACTACCCGGAGGCCATGGCCTACATCTCCGCCGCACTGCTCGAAGGCGCCCGTGACGGCCAGACCGTGGCCGAGCTGATGCACTTCGGCACCACCCTGCTGAGCCGTGAACAGGTGATGGAAGGCATCCCGGAAATGATCCCGGAGATCCAGGTCGAAGCGACGTTTCCCGACGGCACCAAACTGGTCACCGTTCACCAACCGATCGTCTGAGGCCGCGCCATGACCTACACCATTCGCGATGCCCTGCACGCCGATCTGCCGGCAATCCGCGACATCTACAACGACGCGGTGCTCAACACCACGGCGATCTGGAACGAATCGGCGGTCGATCTCGGCAACCGCCAGGCGTGGTTCAGCGCCCGTCAGGCCCAGGCCTACCCGATTCTGGTG
Source organism: Pseudomonas sp. B21-051 (assembly GCF_024748795.1). Taxonomy (NCBI): domain Bacteria; kingdom Pseudomonadati; phylum Pseudomonadota; class Gammaproteobacteria; order Pseudomonadales; family Pseudomonadaceae; genus Pseudomonas; species Pseudomonas sp. B21-051. Next base: position 676,893 of record NZ_CP087166.1, on the reverse strand, counting down.
ATCGTCGACGCCGACAACGTGGTGCTCGGCTACGCTTCCTTTGGCGACTGGCGGCCGTTCGACGGTTTCCGCCATACCGTCGAGCACTCGGTCTACGTCCGTAGCGACCAGCGCGGCAATGGCCTTGGCCCGCAATTGATGAGCGTGCTGATCGAGCGGGCCAAAGCCTGCGACAAGCATGTGATGGTCGCCGCCATCGAAAGTGGCAACGCCGCTTCCATTCGTCTGCATGAGCGCGCCGGTTTCAGCATCACCGGACAAATGCCGCAAGTCGGCACCAAGTTCGGTCGCTGGCTCGATCTGACCTTCATGCAACTGACTCTCAACCCTGGCGCCCAGCCGCCGGTCGCCAACAAGGAGTGACACGCGATGAACCCCGCCCAACTGCGACGCGTCAATGCGGAAAGTTTTGCGCACTATCGTCAGGGCCTGATTGATCTGCTGCTCGACGCCGTGGGTTATGGCGCCAGCGTCGGTTTCATGGCCGACCTCGATGCCGCGCAGGCCCGCGCCTACTTCGATGAAGTGCAGCAACACGTGAACAAGGGCAGCGTGTTGCTCTGGGTGGTGGTCAAGGATGAAGAGGTGCAGGCCAGCGTGCAGTTGGGTCTGTGCCAGAAGGCCAACGGTCTCAATCGTGCCGAGGTGCAAAAACTGCTGGTGCGCGAACAGGCGCGGCGTCGTGGCCTCGGTCAGCAATTGATGTATGCGCTGGAGCTCGAAGCGGCCAAGCACAAGCGTGGCATGCTCTACCTCGACACCGAGGCCGGCTCCCCCGCCGAAGATTTCTACAAGGCCCTGGGTTACACCCGCGCCGGCGAAATTCCCGACTACGCCTGCGATCCGCACGGCACCTATCGCCCGACCGCCCTCTACTACAAGATTCTGCAAGGAGCCCGGCCATGATTCCCGGCCAGTACCAGATCCAGCCCGGCGACATCGAACTGAATGTCGGTCGCCGCACCCTCAGCCTGAAGGTCGCCAACAGCGGCGACCGGCCGATCCAGGTCGGTTCGCACTATCACTTTTTCGAAACCAACGACGCGCTGACCTTTGATCGCGCCGCCAGCCGTGGCATGCGCCTGAACATCCCCGCCGGCACCGCGGTGCGCTTCGAGCCAGGGCAGAGTCGCGAGGTCGAGCTGGTGGAGTACGCCGGGCATCGCCGGGTGTTCGGCTTTGCCGGGCGGGTCATGGGTGATCTCGACTGACATGCACACAACCCTGTGGCGAGGGAGCTTGCTCCCGCTCGAGTGCGTAGCACTCGCCAACCCGGGGAACGCGGTGTGTCTGTAAGAAATCATTGGCAGGTTTTGGGGCTGCTGCGCAGCCCAGCGGGAGCAAGCTCCCTCGCCACAATAAATTTGTGCAAGGAATTGAAATGAAGATTTCCCGGCAAGCCTACGCCGACATGTTCGGCCCCACCGTCGGCGACAAGGTGCGCCTGGCGGACACTGAGTTGTGGATCGAAGTCGAAAAGGACTTCACCACCTACGGCGAAGAAGTGAAGTTCGGCGGCGGCAAAGTCATCCGCGACGGCCAGGGTCAGAGCCAGTTGCTCGCTGCCGAAGTGGTCGACACGCTGATCACCAACGCGCTGATCATCGACCACTGGGGCATCGTCAAAGCCGACGTCGGTCTCAAAGACGGGCGCATCGCCGCGATCGGCAAGGCCGGTAACCCGGATGTGCAACCGAACGTGACCATCGCCATCGGCGCCAGCACCGAGGTGATCGCCGGTGAGGGCATGATCCTCACTGCCGGCGGCATCGACACGCACATTCACTTCATCTGCCCGCAGCAGATCGAAGAAGCGCTGATGAGCGGCGTCACCACCATGATCGGCGGCGGCACCGGGCCTGCCACCGGCACCAACGCCACCACCTGCACCTCCGGCCCGTGGCACCTGGCGCGGATGCTGCAGGCCGCCGACGCATTCCCGATGAACATCGGCCTCACCGGCAAGGGCAACGCCAGCCTGCCGGAGCCGCTGATCGAGCAGGTCAAGGCCGGCGCCATCGGCCTCAAACTGCACGAAGACTGGGGCACCACTCCGGCGAGCATCGACAACTGCCTGAGCGTCGCCGACCAGTACGACGTGCAGGTGGCGATCCACACCGACACCCTCAACGAATCGGGTTTCGTCGAAACCACCCTCGGCGCGTTCAAGGGTCGCACGATTCACACCTACCATACCGAAGGTGCCGGCGGCGGCCACGCGCCGGACATCATCAAGGCCTGCGGTTTCCCTAACGTGCTGCCGAGCTCGACCAACCCGACCCGGCCGTTCACCCGCAACACCATCGACGAACACCTCGACATGCTGATGGTCTGCCACCACCTCGACCCAAGCATTGCCGAAGACGTGGCGTTCGCCGAAAGCCGTATCCGCCGCGAAACGATTGCCGCCGAAGACATCCTCCACGACCTCGGCGCGTTTTCAATGATCAGCTCTGACAGCCAGGCCATGGGCCGCGTCGGCGAAGTCATCACACGCACCTGGCAGACCGCCGACAAGATGAAAAAGCAGCGCGGCCCGCTGCCCCAGGACGGCGAAGGCAACGACAACTTCCGCGCCAAGCGCTACATCGCCAAGTACACGATCAACCCGGCGATCACCCACGGCATCAGCCATGAAGTGGGTTCGGTGGAAGTCGGCAAATGGGCCGACCTGGTGCTCTGGCGTCCGGCGTTTTTCGGTGTGAAACCGACGCTGATCCTCAAGGGTGGCGCCATCGCCGCCAGTCTGATGGGCGACGCCAACGCGTCGATTCCAACCCCGCAACCAGTGCACTACCGCCCGATGTTCGCCAGCTACGGCGGCTCGCTGCACGCCACCAGCCTGACTTTCATCAGCCAGGCCGCGCAGGAGGCCGGGCTGCCCGAGGCACTGGGATTGAAGAAGAAAATCGGCGTGGTCAAAGGCTGCCGCGACGTGCAGAAAACCGACCTGATCCACAACGATTACCTGCCGAACATCGACGTCGACCCGCAGACCTATCAGGTCATGGCCGATGGCGTGCTGCTGTGGTGTGAGCCGGCGGAGACTCTGCCGATGGCTCAGCGTTACTTTCTGTTCTGACGCACGGCAAAAGGCCCCGGGTTCGTATCTTGCGCGCGATCCCGGGGCCTTTTTCATGGCCCTGGAAAACCACTGTGCAAACGGTCGTGTATTTCCCGCCAAAGGGACTAATATTCGATTCGCTCCGCCTTTTTTCAGGAACTGCCCATGCGTCTTTCCGAGTTCATCGTGGCCAATATCGACCCTATCGTCGATGAGTGGGAACAGTTCGCCGCGACCATCACGCCGGCCGCCGACTATCTGGATTCCACTGCGCTGCGCGATCACGCCAGCGAGATTCTGCGGGCCGCCGCCCGCGACATGAACAAGCCGCAAAGTCCCGCCGAACAGGCTGCCAAAGCCAAGGGCGAAGGCCCGGAAAAGACCCCGAGCCTGGACGAGGCCGGCGCCAGCCATGGCGAACTGCGCCACACCGTCGGTTTTGACTTGGTGCAGATGACCAGCGAATTCCGCCATTTGCGCGCCTGTGTGATCCGCCTGTGGGTCAACAGCCTTGACTCGCCGGACATCGCCTACTTCCAGGACATGATCCGCTTCAACGAAGCCATCGACGAAGCCCTCGCCGAATCAACCGCGGCGTACGCAGAGCAGGTCAATCGCTCGCGGGATATTTTCCTCGCCATTCTCGGCCATGACCTGCGCGCACCGCTGCAGGCGGTGAGCATGTCTACCGAACTGCTGCTGCGCAAATCCAGCCTTGAGGGCGATGCCCTAGCCTGCGCCCAGCACATCAAGCGTGGCGCGCGGCACATGGCGGCGATGGTCAGCGATCTGCTGGAGCTGGTGCGCAGTCGCCTGGGCCGTAGCTTGCCGATCGAGCCTGCACCGATGGATCTGGCCGTTGCGGCGCGAGCGGCGATCGCCGAAGCCTGCGCCGGTAATCCGCTATCCGATCCCAAGCTCACGGTGCACGGCGACACCCGCGGGGTGTGGGACGCCGGGCGAATCGACCAGTTATTGCAAAACCTGATCGGTAATGCCTTGCAGCACGGCACCAGCCAGCGCGACGTGATCCTCGACCTGCGTGGCGAGGGCGACAACGTGTGCCTGTCGGTGCACAACTACGGCACACCGATTTCCGAAGAGGCGATCGGTACGATTTTCGACCCGCTGGTGCGCAGCGCCGACGAAGAACTCGGGCAGCCGTCGACCAGCCTCGGGTTGGGCTTGTTCATCGTCAAGGAAGTGGTGACCGCTCATGGCGGGACGATCGATGTCAGCTCGAGCGAGGCTGACGGGACGCTGTTCAGTGTGGTGTTGCCGAGAAAAGTTTAGGCAGGCCAACCGCGTAATCGTTCTTCGCGAGCAGGCTCGCTCCCACAGGAGACCGCAGTCAACCTGTGGGAGCGAGCCTGCTCGCGAAGGAGCCGGCAAATACACCCCATAAACAACGGTAAAACTACTCGACCACCAGCCGTCCCAATCGCTGACGCAGCATCCGGTTCTCCGCCCGCAACTCGTGCACTTCCTCCAGCAGATTCAGTGCCAGGGCGACGCCCTCCCACTCCAGCTCCAGCTCGCGCCGCAACTTCGCGGCGCGCTTGGCCAGGCTCAGTTCGTAGTCGGTGAACCGCCATTCCCGGGGCTGCGCGCCCTGAGGTTCGAGGATGCCGTGTTCGACGATTTCGATCACGTAGACGTCCGACAGATCGGCCGCCTCACAGAATTCTGCCATGTCCAGTTGAACGATCAGGGGGCTGCTCATGATGGGCTACTCCGTCGTCGGATTCAGAAGTTCTCTCGTGGGTTGAACGCGGCTTTCTTCGCCAGTTCCTGCCACAGCGCCTTGACCTCGTCGTCGGAGGTTTTCGGCATCACGGCCTTTAGCTGCACGAACAGATAACCGCGCTCACCGGCCTTGTTTTTCAAGCCATGACCCTTGGCGCGCATACGCTGGCCGTTCTGGCTGCCGGCCGGTACCTTGAGGTTGATCTTGCCGGTCAGGGTCGGCACGGCCACTTCAGCGCCCAGCGCCAGCTCCCACGGTGCCAATGGCAGGGTGATGATCAGGTTTTCGCCTTCGACATCGAATTTCGGGTGCGGCGCAAAGCGAATGGTCAGGTACAGATCGCCATTGGCGCCGCCACCGATGCCCGGTGCGCCCTGCCCCTTGAGGCGGATGCGTTCGCCGTCGGTCACGCCCGCCGGGATCTTCACGTTCAGGCTCTTGCTGGTGTTGCTGACGTGCTGACCGTTGGCGTTGTATTGCGGGACCTGAAAGCTGACCTTCTTCGATTCGTCCGACAAGGTCTCCTCAAGGAAGACCGGCAGTTCCATTTCCACGTCTTGCCCTCGGCGCCCTGCACTGCGTTGTTGCCGACCGTCGCCACCGAAACCGGCGCCGCGATTGCCGAAGATCGAACTGAAGAAGTCCGAGAAGTCGCCGGTGTCGCCACCGCCGCCGCCAAAACCGCCACGGCTCTGCCAGCCCGGCGGGCCCTGGAACGGCTGACCGTGCTGGCCATAACGGCGCAGCTCGTCATATTCGGCGCGTTTGTCGGCGCTTTTCAGCGCTTCATAGGCTTCCGAGGCGTCCTTGAACTTGGCCTCGGCGTCTTTTTCCTTGCTGACATCGGGGTGGTATTTGCGTGCCAGCTTGCGATAGGCAGCCTTGATCGCCTTGTCGTCCGCTGTCGGCTCCACGCCGAGTATCTTGTAATAGTCTTTGAAGTCCATCGAAGGAATCACCATCCGTTATCGATTTCGCGCCGAGACCAGCATGCGCTCATTCGCGCGTGCCGGGTTGACCGATCTCAACTTTGTGACCGGGTGGCGCAGCAGAAGTTTATCGGCAGTGGACGACGGTTCTTGCGACCGCCGGTATGTCTGCCGGCCCATGCCAGCAAGTTTGGGGCGAAGCTGCGACTTTCAAGAAGCTTAGTCGTGAAATAGCAGATGACCGGCCTTCGAATCTGCCGCGCACTGACATACACTGCGCGGCCGTTTTTTGACCGGAACCCGAAAGACATGAACAACGCCTCTCCAGCCCGTGCCTGCGGTATCGACTTCGGCACCTCCAACTCCACCGTCGGCTGGCTGCGCCCCGGCATGGAAACGATGATCGCGCTGGAAGACGACAAAATCACCCTGCCGTCGGTGGTGTTCTTCAACATCGAGGAGCGCCGTCCGGTGTACGGTCGTCTGGCGCTGCACGAGTACCTGGAAGGCTACGAAGGCCGGCTGATGCGCTCGCTCAAGAGCCTGCTGGGTTCCAAGCTGATCAAGCACGACACCAGCGTGCTCGGCACCGCGATGCCGTTCAAGGACTTGCTGGGGCTGTTCATCGGCCAGCTCAAGAGCCGTGCCGAAACGGCCGCCGGTCGCGAGTTCGAACAAGTGGTGCTGGGGCGTCCGGTGTTTTTCGTCGATGACGACCCGCTGGCTGACCAGGAAGCCGAAGACACCCTGGTCGAAGTGGCACGCAAGCTCGGCTTCAAGGACGTGTCGTTCCAGTACGAACCAATCGCCGCGGCATTCGACTACGAGTCCACCATCGAGAAAGAAGAGCTGGTGCTGATCGTCGACATCGGCGGTGGTACTTCGGACTTCTCGCTGGTACGCCTGTCGCCCGAGCGTCGCGGCATGGACAACCGTCACGATGACATCCTCGCCACCGGCGGCGTGCACATCGGCGGGACCGACTTCGACAAACAGCTGAGCCTGCAAGGCCTGATGCCACTGTTCGGCTACGGCAGCCGGATGAAGAGCGGCGCCTACATGCCGACCAGTCACCACATGAACCTGGCGACCTGGCACACCATCAACTCGGTGTACTCGCAGAAATCCACCCTGGCGCTGGGCAGCATGCGCTACGACATTGAAGACACCGGCGGTATCGACCGTCTGTTCAAGCTGATCGAACAGCGCGCCGGGCACTGGCTGGCGATGGAAGTCGAAGAAACCAAGATCCAGCTGACCCACGCCGACAGCCGCCACGTACCGCTGGACCGGATCGAGCCGGGCCTGAGCGTGGAACTGAGCCGCGCCCTGTTCGAATCGTCCATCGACGCGCTGCTAGAGCGCGTGCGCGGCAGCGTCACGCAGCTGTTGAACGATGCGAACGTGTCGGTGGCTCAGGTCGATACGGTGTTCTTCACCGGCGGTTCGAGCGGCATTCCGGCACTGCGCAACAGTGTGTCGGCGATGCTGCCGAATGCGCGACATGTGGAAGGCAATATCTTTGGCAGCATTGGCAGCGGTCTGGCGATTGAGGCGATGAAGCGCTACGGCTCGATGGCCTGATCACACAACCTGTAATGGTCTGATCACACACCTTGTGGCGAGGGAGCTTGCTCCCGCTGGACTGCGCAGCAGGCCCAGGCTTTTGATTCAAGGAGCGGGGGCGCTTCGCGCCCCAGCGGGAGCAAGCTCCCTCGCCACAGTGGATCGCCTTACACCATCCCGCCCAGCTTCAATTCACTCTTCAGGTACGCGTAATAAATCGGCCCCGCCACCACTCCCGGCAGGCCGAACGCGGCTTCGAACACCAGCATCGCCAACAGCAACTCCCACGACTTGGCACTGATCTGCCCGCCGACGATGCGCGCGTTGAGGAAGTATTCGAGCTTGTGGATAAAGATCAGATAGCCCAGCGCCGCCACCGCCACCCAGATTGACAGCGACAGGCCGACGATGGTGATCAGCGTGTTCGACATCAGGTTGCCGATCACCGGCAGCAGGCCGAGCAGGAACGTCAGGACGATCAGGGTCTTGGTCAGCGGCAGCTTGATGCCGAACAGCGGCAGGACCACCACCAGGAAAATCGCGGTAAAGAACGTATTCAGCAGAGAAATCTTGATCTGCGCGAAGACGATGTTGCGAAAGGCTTGAACCACCAGGTGCAGACGGTCGAACAGGGCGGCGGCCAGCGGTTTGCGCTTGGTCAGGTCGGGCACGCGCTGCAAGGCAATGATCGCGCCGAGGACCATGCCGATCAGCAGGGTGACAAACATGTGCGCCGCGTCCTTGCCTACCAGTTGCAGCTCAGACAGATGCTTGCTCGCCCATTCGCCGATGGCCACGCGAAATTCCGCAGCACTGGCCGGCAGGTAGGCGTCGAGGAACGGCGGAAGTTGCCCGCGCGCGCGATCGACCACACCCATGAATTTGTCGAGCGAGGCGCCCGGGTTTTCCGCTTCGTGCAGCAGGAAACTGATGGCGCCGGCAAAGATCAGCGCCAGCACACTGACCACCAGGGTGCCCAGCAGCGCCACCGCCAGCCAGCGCGCACGCCGACCTTCGATCAGCCGTTGCAGTTGCGGGGTGAGCATGTTGACCAGCTCGAACACCAGCAAACCGGCCAGCAGGCTGGGTAACAAGCGCAGCGGCAATGCCAGCAGCAAGCCGCCGCAGATGATGATGCAACTGACCCAAAACACAACATGACGCTCAGAAAACGTTGGCATACAGCCTCAAAACGAACGGCGTAAAAGGATTGGCAGTCTGCCAGCGATCCGGGGAGAGCACTAGGTATATGCAGGGGCGGAGAGTGTTGGCGCTCTCAATGGCCCCTTCGCGAGCAGGCTCGCTCCCACAAGGAGTACGCATTTCAATGTGGGAGCGAGCCTGCTCGCGAAGAGGCCGGCCCGTTCACCGCAAATCCTTGCTGATTACTTTTTCTTCAGGCAATCACTCATGAAGGTCTTGCGCGCATCGCCGGTCAGCGCCTTGGTTTTCGCATCGGCGTTGCAGGTCTTCATTTTTTCCTGTTGCGGGGTCAACACTTTGCCGTCATTGGCGGCCGGTGCTGCCTTGAGGCAGGTGCTCATGAACGTCTTGCGCTCGTCGCCCTTGAGGCTTTTGGCGGTAGCGTCAGCATTGCAGGTGGTCATTTTGTTCTGTTGCGCCGTGGCGGCGAAACCCTGGGAACACAGGAGCAGACCGATCATCAACAAAGGGACACGCAACATCTTCATGGAGTTTTCTCCTTGTCGCCGCATCGATGGATGCGGCCTCCGCTGAAGTGTAGCCAAATCTTGTTACACCTTCCTGCCTTCCAGGTGGCTACGCCGATACTGTTCCGGCGTACATCCGGCCTGCCGGGCAAACATGGCGATGAAGGCCGAGCCGCTGCTGTAGCCGAGATCGAAGGCGATCTCCTGCACGCTGCGAGTACTTTCCAGCGCCTCGATGGCCGCGAGATAACGCAGGCGCTGACGCCATTCGCCGAAACTCATCCCCAGCTCACGCACGAACTGCCGGGCCAGCGTGCGCTCACTGACGTGCACCTGCGCCGCCCAGTGCGCCAGTGGCTGGTTATTGCCCGGATCAGCCTGCAAGGCGTCGAGGATCGCCAGCAACCCAGGATTGCTCGCGTACGGCAGATAACATTCATGTACCGGCGCCTGTTGCAGTTGATCGACCAACACCTGGGCCAGACGCTGGTCAGCGTCGAGTTCGGGGATCTTCACGTCGCGGGCGGCGAAGTCCTTGAGAATCGCCTTGAGGATGTCGCTGATCGCCAGGGTGCAGGCGCGCGACGGCAGATCGGCGCAGACCTTCGGATCGAGGCACACCGCGCGGTAGTTGACCGGTTGATGACTGTAGAAACTGTGCTCGACCTGCGGCGGCACCCACACCGCATAGTGCGGCGGCGACATGAAGCGGCTGCCGTCGACGTCCATGTGCAGCACGCCGTGGGCCGCATACTCCAGCGTGCCCCAGGGATGACGGTGCGGCGCGGCGTATTCATGGGCGTTGAAATCGGCGTAGCGGAAGTACACCGCTGACGGCAGTTCGCTGAAATCCAGCAGATCGATGTGTTTGCTGTTCATGCTGTCCGGTTACAGAGGCAGGTTGTCCGGTTCGCAGTATAGGGCTGCATCCAGACAGGGGATAATCAGCGTTCATCAACGTTCTGGTTTTAACCCATGCAATACGCGTTTCCCCTGCTGGCGATTCTCATCTGGGCCGGCAATACCGTGATCAACAAACTGGCGGTCGGGGCGATCTTCCCCGCTGAGATCGGTTTCTACCGCTGGCTGCTCGCCGGTCTGTTGTTCACCCCGTTCATGCTCAAAGCGGTGATCGCGCACTGGCCGCAGATTCGCCCCAACCTGGGCAAGATCTTCATCCTCGGCGTGCTGGGTATGGCGGTCTATCAAAGCCTCGCCTACTTCGCCGCGACCCTGACCACGGCGACCAACATGGGCATCATCCTGTCATTGATGCCGCTGATGTCGCTGGCCATGGCCATCATCAGCCTCGGCCAGCGCCTGACCGCCGGCGCCTTGTTCGGCGCAGTGCTGTCGTTCGCCGGGGTGCTGGTGGTGGTGTCGTCCGGCAGCCTCGGTGCGCTGCTGCAGCACGGAGTGAACCTGGGTGACGCGATGATGCTGATCGCCACCCTGGCCTACGCGATCTACAGCACCCTGCTGAAAAAATGGCAGCTGCGCCTGCCGCCGCTGGTGTTGCTGTACCTGCAGGTGCTGGTAGCGATTGTGGTTCTGTTTCCGCTGTACGCCGCCTCGCCGAAAACCGGTTTCACCGCGCAGAACATTCCGCTGGTGCTGTACGCCTGCCTGCTGGCCTCGATGCTCGCGCCGCTGGCGTGGATGCAGGCGGTGCAGCGCCTGGGGCCGAGCCGCACGACCTTGTTCTTTAACTTGCTGCCGTTGATTACCGCGCTGATTGCGGCGGTGGTGTTGAAGGAGCAGTTGGCGATGTATCACCTGGTGGGTGGGGTGTTGACGTTGGGTGGGGTGATTCTGTCGGAGCGCTGGACCACCGTGTTGGGCCGCAGAATCAGCGTTGCCTGATGGAAAAGATCGCAGCCTGCGGCAGCTCCTACGGGTGATCGCGTGGATGAATGCTGAAACCTTGTAGGAGCTGCCGCAGGCTGCGATCTCTTGATCTTGTCTTGGCTTTTACAAGCCGGCAGCCTTTAGCCGCGCCGCATGCTCGACAAACAACCGCAGCGGATCCGCCCCTTTGCCCACCAGCCCCAGCGACTGATTGACGATGTCGAAGTGATCCAGCGGATAGTCGTCGCCAATCACCGTGCCGAGGTGCGAGCTGTAGCGTCCGACCATCCCGTCACACTGCCCCGGCTCGCGCACGAAGGTTTTTGCGAACAAGCGGCAACTGCGGTTGGTGCCGTCGAACAGGTTGCCACCGCGATCGGTCTTGCCCGGTTGCAACGTCCCCGACCACGAGTAATAACGCACGCCATTGACCTCTTCCGGCCCGTGACCGCCCCAGGTCTCGGGCAGGCCCTGTGGATAACGCTGATTGAACAGCGCCACGCCTTCGCTGGTCAGCGATTGATGCGAAGCGTGGATGTCCACCGGCAGTTTCGGCCCGTGGTAACCGGTTTCCAGCAACGCCATCAACCAGCCGACTATACGCAACAGCACCTCAAGCACGCGGCCCTTGGCAGTGTTCGCCGGGTAGTGTTTCTGCAGATAGTCGGCCAGTTCCGAACCGTGATTGGGCCCGGCCACCGAGGTTACCGAGGCAACCAGATCCGGCCGTTTGGCGGCGGCATAACGCGCGGTCAACGAGCCCTGGCTGTGGCCGAACAGATTGACCCTGGCGGCGCCGGTCTCGCGCAGAATCTCGTCGATGCGCGCCAGCAACTGCTCGCCGCGCACCTCGGTGGAGTTGAGCGGCGACACCTGCACCGCAATCACCGTCGACCCGCCACGGCGCAACGCCTTGATGATCCCGTACCAGTACGGATACAGCAGCAGCCGGATGAACCCGAGCATGCCCGGCACCAGCACCAGTGGATAACGTGTCGCCGAACCTTGTGACATGGGCAAACATCCTTGTGGTCGCTGAGTGGATGCCAGACGTGCAAAACGCCCGCCAAGCCTCCTCCCTGATGATGACAACTGCACCATCAGCCTACTTCAGGCCCACCACCCCCGCCACAATCAGCCCCACCGACAGCAGTTTGACCAGGGTCAGGCTCTCGCCGAGCAGGGCAAAACCGAGAAACACCGTGCCCAGCGAGCCGATGGCGGTCCAGATCGGATAGGCGATGCTCACCGGTAATTCACGCATCGCCAACGTCAGGAAGTAAATCCCGCCAATCGCCGCCGCCACCGTGATCAGCGACGGCCACAAGCGGGTGAAACCTTCGGCGTACTTCATGCCCATGGCGAAAGTCACCTCGAAGCCGGCGGCGATCAGCAGGAACAGCCAGGCCACTTAGAACGTCCGGGCGAGGTCGAGCAAACGCTGCTCGGCCTCGGCCACTGATACCGCGAAGGTGCGCTCGGCTGACTCTTCGCCCTCGGCTGCGATCACGCGGACGTCGTTGATGCCAATAAAGCCCAGCGCGGTGCGCAACCACGGATCGGCGTGGTTCAGGGCCTCCAGCTCACCACCGGGGCCGAAGCCGAAACCGCCGCGACTGGTGACGATCAGCGCTTTCTTGCCTTGCAGCAGCGGGGTGTATTGGGCCACGCCGTTGTCCAGGGTGTGGTCGAAGGTCCGGCCCAGACGCACAATCTGATCGACCCAGGCCTTGAGGCCGCTGGGCACGCTGAAGTTGTACATCGGCGTGGAAATCAGCAGCAGATCGTGTTCGAACAACTCGCCGACCAGTTGATCGCTGAGCGCCAGATCGGCCTGCATCGACAGCGGGCGTGCCTGCGGCTCAGGGTAAAACGCCGCCGCCACGAACGCTTCATTGACCGCTGGAATCAGTGCCCGTCCGACTTCCCGGCGGGTGACTTGAGCCTGTGGATGACTCAATTGCCAGGCACTGAGAAAGCTTTCCGCGAGGCGCCGTGAATGCGAACGGTCACCCCGTGGACTGGCATGGATCGCAAGAATCTTGCTCATCTGAATCTCCTTGGGACTAGACTTGAATGGCTGTGTAGCGCCAGATTGGCGCCGACCCGCCGCTGTCTCAACTGAGCAAAAATCAGTCGGGATGAATCCATTTCATCCATGGAGTATTCAATGTTCGCCTCGTTGCCGCTGACCGCCCTGCGCGCCTTCGAATCCGCTTCGCGGCTGTTGAGCTTCAAGGCCGCTGCCGAAGAGCTGTCGGTCACACCGACGGCAATTTCTCATCAGATTCGCGCGCTGGAAGACTGGCTCGGCGTAGCGCTGTTCGAGCGTTTGCCGCGTCAGGTGCGCCTGACCGAAGGGGGCGAGCGACTGTTTCGCAGCCTGCACAGCGCGCTGCTGGAAGTCGCGCAAAGCGTCGACACCCTGCGTCCGCAACGCAGTGGCGCCAGCCTGACGCTATCGACCACCGCCGCGTTTGCCGCGCTGTGGCTGGTGCCCCGCCTCGGAAGGTTTTATGCGCAACACCCGAACATCAACGTGCGCCTCGATACCCACTGCGAAGTCATCGACCTGCATCAGGACGCCAGCGTCGATCTGGTGCTGCGCTACAGCCTCGACGATTACCCCAATCTCTACGGTCTGTGCCTGTTCGATGAGTCCTTCGGTGTGTACGGCTCGCCGGAGCAGGTGGCGCTGGCGGCCCGGCGCACACCAGCTCTGATCAGCGTGCGCTGGCACAACTCGAAGCTGTATGCCCATGGCTGGGAAGCCTGGTGCGCTCGCTCCGGCGAGTCGTGGCTGAACCAGCATCCGGCGATCCGTGAATACGATGAGGAGCATTACGCTCTGCAAGCGGCGATTGCCGGGCAAGGTCTGGTGCTGGCGAGCAATATTCTGGTGTCGCAAAGCGTCGCCAGCGGGTTGCTGGTGCCGTACAAGGGGCAGGTGCAGGTCGATGGTGCCGGGTACAGCGCGCTGTGTGTGCCGGGACGGGAACGGCATCCACCGGTGCGGGCGTTTTTTGCCTGGTTACAGGAGGAGGCCGTGTTGTCGGGGCTCACGCCAAGATCGCAGCCTTCGGCAGCGCCTACAGGGGGAACGGTGGAAATCTGATAAAACTTTTTGCGTCGCTCAGGACTCACAACTTGGTATGCGATCACGCCTGAAGAGCGTGGCGCCCATTGGATTAGCCTCCTGGAGATCGAAATGAGCGATGACCTGCATTTGTCTGATGTTCAAACCCTGCGCGAGCGCGCACGACAGCACGTCGAGAACGGCGCGGTAACCGAGAGCTACAGCGCCGACCGTGACGAGGTGCTGCGCTTGCTCAACGAGTCGCTGGCCACCGAGCTGGTCTGCGTGCTGCGTTACAAGCGTCACTACTTCATGGCCAACGGCGTGAAAGCCCACGTGGCCGCCGAAGAATTCCTCGAGCATGCAACCCAGGAAGCGCAACACGCCGACCGTCTGGCCGAGCGCATCGTGCAACTGGGCGGCGAGCCGGAGTTCAATCCGGACCTGCTGTCGAAAATGTCCCACGCCCAATATGTGGCGGGGAACACCTTGAAGGAAATGGTCTACGAAGACCTGGTGGCCGAACGAATCGCCATCGACAGCTACCGCGAAATCATTCAGTACATCGGCGAAAAAGACCCGACTACCCGGCGCATCTTCGAAGACATCCTCGCCCAGGAAGAAGAGCACGCGGATGACATGGCCGACATTCTGAAAGACCTGTAAGCCTTCAGAACCGCCTTCGCGAGCAACAGAAGCAAAAAGATCGCAGCCTGCGGCAGCTCCTACATTCCACTGTAGGAGCTGCCGCAGGCTGCGATCTTTTGCTCTTGCCTTACTTGGTTGGCTTGACGGTCACCGGCGCCTTGCCAGCCTTCATCTGCTCAAGCAAAGGCGCGCATTGATTCGGCTCCCCGCCACTCGGCGCCACCAGCGCCAGCAGTCCCGCCGCCGGTGCGGCAATCACGCCCAGCGCGACCATCCCCGCCCCGCGCAGCATCAGCGGCACGGCCTTCACGCCAGCGTCCGGCTTGATGAACTTGCCGCGCACATACAACGGTGAACGCAACGAAATCAGACGCCACCCCTTGGATTCCGGCGTCACGGTCAAGTCCAGTTGCTCGGTGGCCATGTTCGCCGTGCCATCGATGTAAATGATCGCGTTCTCGGTATCGAACACAAACAACCGCGTGGTCGCCAGGCCGGTCTTGATGTCGAAGTCCGCCGCCGCGCAGTTGATCTTCACTTCCTTGTCGCCAAAGATCTTGCCGACCACGTAGTTGCCGACGTTGAGCCCTGCCAGTTCCATCAGCTCACGGCTGATCGCCCCGTCGTTGATCAGCATCTTCAGGTTGCCGTTGGCGCCGCCGAGCAGCTTGGCCACCGAGTTGCCGCGACCGCTTATATCGGCATCACCGTTGAGCTCACCGAAGCTGGTTTTCATCGGTTCGAAGGTCGGGAACAACTGCTTGAGCTTGAAACCGCGCGCAGTCAGTTTGGCCCGCCCTTCCAGCGGTTCGGTGCGACCGTTGAGGCGGATCTGCGCGTCCAGATTGCCGCCGGCCACGCCGAAGCGCAGCGGTTCGAGGCTGAGTTCGCCGTCGTTGAGTTTCAGGTGGGTATAAAGGTCGGTGAACGGCAGTTTTTCACTGTGCACGATGCGCTTGCCGGTGAACTCGACATCGGCATCCATCGCGCGCCAGCGGTCGGTCTTGAATTCTTCCACCGGCAGCACTTTGTCGGTCGGCTGCTTGCTCTCGCCGCCGCGGGCCTTCTGCTTGTCATTGGAGTCGGCGCCGATCAGCGGCGCGAGATCGGCGAACAGCAATTGATTGGACAGCAACGCGCCGCTGAGCTTGGGCCGTGGCTGGCTGGCGACGTAGGTCAGATCGCCGTGAATGTCACTGCCGCCGATCTTGCCGTTGAACTGTTCATAAGTGAATTTCGCACCGGCGGCGTCGTGCAATTTGGCGATCAAGTGACCGTCGGTGGAATACGGCGGCGTATCCGGCAGGGTCACGCCGGTCAGTGGATAGAGGTTGCCGAGGCTGGCGCCGGCCAGTTTCAAGCGCAGATCGAGTGCGCCGAGGTTGAGCGGGTCGGTCAAGGTGCCGGCGAGTTCGATGCTGGTGGCACCGATCTTCGCCTGAGCCTGCAGCGGGAACGGTTTGTTCGCGTCCTGCAACGCCAGCAGCCCGCCGATCTTGCCCTGGCCGGTGAGGTTCTGGCCGTGGTATTGGCCTTTGACCTTCAGCGCGAACGCATAGTCCTGCGGCGCAGCGCCTTTGTCCTGCGCGGTCTTCGCGGCTTTGGCGCCGACGATGTCGCTGAACGGAATCGGCTTGCCCAGCGGATCGATCAGGACATCCAGACTGGTCTTGAGGGTTTGATCATCCAGGGTGACGTGGCCCTTGTCGAAGCCAATCGCCCCGATGTCCACCACCCAGTTCGACGGTTCGGCATTCGGGTCTTTCGGGTCGAATTTGAAGGTCCAGTTGGCGCGCCCATCGGCCAGGCGTTGCAGTTGCGCATTGGGTTCGGTCAGGTCAATGCGCGGGATCGTCACCCGTTGCGCCAGCAGAGCCAGCGGCGAGATGCGCAGTTCCACGCGTTTGAGCGTGACCATCTGTGGCTGCTTCGACCAGTCCGGATTGCCCAGCGTCAGGTCCTCAGCCACCACATGCGGCCACGGCACCCAGGCCCGCCAGCCGCCCTCGTCCGGCTCGCGCTGCCAGATCACCGCGAGGTTGCCATTGATGGCGAACGGTCGATGCAGTTCTTCCGAGACTTTGGCGTTGAGCGGCGGTTTGATCCGGTTCCAATCGAAGAACACGATGATCAGAACCAGCACCGCCAACAGCAGTAAGAGGATGGCGAAGGTCCAACTGAAGATTTTTCCGGTGCGCGTCATGCACAAAACTCCTGATGACGACCGCACGCCGACTTCGCGACGTACAGCTGAAACGGCGGGCCAAAGCGGCCCTCATGAAATCTACGACTGGCAAACAGTGCGCAGGTTTAATCGGAATATAGATTGCGTGGCAAAAAATCGCCCGAATGCTGACCGATTGGTCGAAGTGCGTTACCGCGGCCCGCACATTTGCGAGGCGCGAGTGAGTCGAAAATACCCACTGCGGTGCAAAACCACCGTCCGCAAACGCCCGAGCTAGAGCGCCTCGGCAGAACAATCAATTCTGTTGATTATTACCATTGCGTTTATGAACTTTTATATCGACTTATCGAGAGTAGCATTGGCTTCGTACCCACTTTATCGCCCTCCCAAGGAGCAACCCATCATGAAACGGCAATTACTGCTCAGCCTTACCCTGTCGATGCTAGCCAGCACTGCTTTCGCCCTGCCCGCTGCCGACCAGGCTACCCCACAAGTGAAATCGAGCCACTCGGTGTTCAGCCAGACTGTCGCAGCTGACGGCGGCGACCGCACTCCACAAGGTCAGACTCTGGCTGAAAACGGCCGTAATCGTCTGGAAGAAAAAGGCCTGGTACAAGATGGCTACGACAAGACTCCACAAGGTCAGGCTGTAGCAGAAGGCGGCCGTGATCGTCTGGAAGAGAAAGGTCTGGTGCAAGACGGCTATGACAAGACTCCACAAGGTCAGACCCTGGCATCCGATGGCGGCGACCGCACTCCACAAGGGCAAACCCTTGCTGAAGGTGGTGGTGACCGTACCCCACAAGGCCAGACTTTGGCTGAAGACGGTTTCGACAAAACCCCACTGGGCCAGGCCGTTGCCGAAGGCGGTGGTGACCGTGTGATCGAACGCAACAGCGCTTTGAGCTAAGCCCATGGCGGCCTGGAAAAAAAGCCCGATCAGCCGATCGGGCTTTTGACTTTTTCAGCCTCGGCCAATCGCAAAACCGCATTTCCCTCGTTGACTCTCCCCTGCCGTTCGACGCCAGCAAAGCCGATTTGCTAGAGTGCGGCGCTTGTCCTGCCTAAGAAAACGCCTTTGCGATGCTGCCCCGCGCCGAACAGAAACAACAGACCCGCAACGCCCTGATGGACGCTGCCCGCCATTTGATGGAAAGCGGCCGAGGATTCGGCAGCCTGAGCCTGCGCGAAGTGACCAAGACCGCCGGTATCGTGCCCACCGGTTTCTATCGGCATTTTGCCGACATGGACGAACTCGGCCTGGTGCTGGTCAGTGAAGTCGGCCAGACCTTCCGCGAAACCATCCGCCTGGTGCGCCACAACGAATTCGTCATGGGCGGCATCATCGATGCGTCGGTGAGGATCTTCCTCGACGTGGTCAGCGCCAACCGTTCGCAATTCCTGTTTCTCGCCCGCGAGCAGTACGGCGGCTCGCTGCCGGTGCGCCAGGCGATTGGCCGCCTGCGCGAAAACATCAGCGCCGACCTTGCGGCCGACCTGACGCTGATGCCCAAGCTGCAACATCTGGACGCTGCCGGGCTGAGCGTGATCGCCGACCTGATCGTCAAATCGGTATTCGCCACCCTGCCGGACATCATCGACCCGCCAGCCGAAGCCCTGCCGGAGCATCTGACGCCACAGGCGAAGATCACTCAGCAACTGCGCTTCATCTTTATCGGCCTCAAGCACTGGCAAGGGCTGGGCAGTACTGAGTAAAAATCAAAAGATCGCAGCCTTCGGCAGCTCCTACACCAATCCCTGTAGGAGCTGCCGAAGGCTGCGATCTTTTTTATGAGCCACAAATTGGTGCATGTAAAAATCTTCACGCACCAAAACCTTCCAAAATTCTGCAACATCTTGAAACATCCTCTACGCTCCGACAGGGATTTCCTACATCTCGTCCGGTTGGCAAGCCCCTTGCTCTAGCCCTCCCTACAAGTCCACTGCTGGAAGCTTTCCGATGCTGGTGATTCATCGCAGAATCGACTCTCAACCTGCCTGGTCCGCCGAGTTGCACCTGACCTTCGAAGCGCGGAGCAAAAGCCGTCTGCGCTGTTTCAGTGCCGATGGCGAAGACGTCGGGTTGTTTCTGGAGCGCGGTCAGGCACCGTTATATGACGGCGAATGCCTGCAGGCCGAGGACGGGCGCATCGTTCGCGTCTGCGCCCGCCCCGAGCAACTGCTGCACGTCACCTGCGCCAATGCCTTCGAACTGACCCGCGCCGCCTATCACCTCGGTAACCGCCACGTTGCCTTGCAAGTCGGCGATGGCTGGCTGCGTCTGCTCGATGATTACGTGCTCAAGGCCATGCTCGAACAGCTCGGCGCCCAGGTCGAGGCGATAGAAGCGCCGTTCCAGCCGGAACACGGTGCCTACGGCGGCGGCCATCACCATTCGCGGCATGGCGACGAAGATTTCAACTACGCGCCCAAACTCCATCAGTTCGGCGTACGTCTGTGAACCCGGCCTGGGCGCTGCTGCGCCTGGCCAGTCCGCAACTGCCGATTGGCGGCTACAGCTATTCGCAAGGCCTGGAAATGGCGGTGGATAACGGCCGCGTGAACAACCCGGACAGCGCCCGCCGCTGGATCAGCGATCAACTACTGCTCAACCTCGCGCGTTTCGAGGCGCCGCTGCTGCTCGCCCATTGTCAGGCCGCGGCCGAGGAAAACTGGTCCGAGTTGCTGCGTATCTGCGAAACCCACCGCGCCAGCCGCGAGACCCGCGAACTGCATCTGGAGAGCCGGCAGATGGGTTACTCGCTGCAGCAGTTGCTCAACGGTCTGCCGGAACTCGACGCGCCGGCCCGCCGCTTTCTTGAGCAATGCGCGGAACCGCATCTGGCCCTCGGCTGGGCACTGGCTGCCCGCGCCTGGCAAATCAGCCCACAGGATGCGCTCGCCGCGTGGCTGTGGAGCTGGCTGGAAAACCAGCTCGCGGTACTGATGAAAACCCTGCCGCTGGGCCAGCAAGCCGCCCAGCGCCTGACTAGCGAACTGTTGCCGCTGCTGCAACAGGCGCAGCAGGACGCCACCCGCATCAATCCCGAACACATCGGCAGCGCCGCATTCGGCCTGTCCCTGGCGTGCATGGCGCATGAGCGCCAATACAGCCGTCTGTTTCGCTCTTAGAGCCTGTCATCTTGGAGAAGCACATGAACACACAACCCCTGCGCGTCGGCATCGGCGGCCCGGTCGGTTCCGGCAAGACCGCATTGACCCTGGCCCTGTGCCTGGCGCTGCGTGATCGCTACAACCTGGCCGTCGTCACCAACGACATCTACACCCGCGAAGACGCCGACTTTCTGGTGCGCAACCAAGCGCTGGCGCCGGAGCGAATCATCGGCGTGGAAACCGGTGGCTGTCCGCACACGGCAATCCGCGAGGACGCCTCGATCAACCTCGAAGCCGTCGATCAACTGAACCGGCGCTTTCCGGGGCTGGACCTGATTCTGGTGGAATCCGGTGGCGACAATCTGTCGGCAACCTTCAGCCCGGAGCTGTCAGACCTGACCATTTACGTGATCGACGTCTCCGCCGGCGACAAGCTGCCACGCAAGGGCGGCCCGGGGATCTGCAAGTCCGACCTGCTGGTGATCAACAAGATCGACCTGGCGCCGCTGGTCGGTGCTTCGCTGGAGATGATGGATAGCGACACCCAGCGCATGCGCAACGGCAAGCCATTCGTCTTCAGCAATCAGAAAACCGGTCAGGGCCTGGAAGAGATCATCGCCTTCATCGAACGCCAGGGCCTGCTGAACGCCGCCTGATTCATTGACCAACAAGGAAGCTTATCCATGACACTCAAACGCATTCTCGGCGCCGTGGCGCTGCTGCTGACCCCGGCCCTCGCCTTCGCCCACCCGGGCCACGGCGACAGCGGTCTGGTCGCCGGTATCAGCCACCCGATCGGCGGCCTCGACCACTTGCTGGCGATGGTCGCGGTCGGCCTGTGGGCCGCGCAACAGAAAGGCGCGGCGCGCTGGGCGCTGCCGTGCACCTTCGTCGGCACCATGCTGATCGGCGGCATGCTCGGCTTTGAAGGGCTGGAGCTGCCGGCGCTGGAAAGCGGGATTGCCGCCTCGGTGCTGGCGCTGGGTCTGGCGGTGGCACTGGCGGTGCGTCCGCCGTTGGTGATGGCGGTGGCCGCAACGGCACTGTTTGCGCTGTTCCATGGCGTGGCGCATGGTCTGGAGCTGCCGGACATGAGCAGCCCCTGGGCGTATGCCGCCGGTTTTGTCGCGGCGACTGCGGCGCTGCATGCGGCGGGTTATGGCCTGGTGCGCGTGTTGCCTCAGGCTGCTGCACCATTGGTGCGAGTGGCGGGTGCAGCTTCAGCGGCGACCGGTGCATGGTTGCTGGCCGGCTGATCTCTATCGCCTGAACCGACCCCATCGCCAGCAGGCTGGCTCCCACAATTGGAATGCACTCTCCTGTAGGAGCTGCCGCAGGCTGCGATCTTTTGATCTGGCTTTTAACAACCAAAGTCAAAAGATCGCAGCCTGCGGCAGCTCCTACAGAATCAAGCCGCGGATCCGATTCAACTGTGGGAGCGAGCTTGCTCGCGAAGGCGGACTGACAGACACCGCGTCTCATCAGGCCGCCGCTCTGCTACCATGTCGCGCAATCGCCCCAGCCGTGACGACGTCCGCCAATGCCCCATGCTTGCCGCTCCACCTTCCTGCCCGAATTGACCGCCCTGTTCAGCGACGTGCAACAGCACTTTCTGAACGTGATCGTGCCGCTTTGGCAAGGCCCGGGCTGGAATGCCGACATGGCGCTGCCCTACGAGGCACTCGACGCGGCGCATCAACCCTTGCCACCGCAACGCTATCGGGCGATGGCCTGCGCACGGCAGCTGTACCTGTTTTCCAGCCTGATCGGAGTTGTGGATAACGCCGAGGTACGCGCCGCCGCGCTGTTCCGCTCGCTGCAACGGCATTTCCACGATGCCGAGCACGGCGGCTGGTTCTACAGCATCGACGCGCAAGGCAAGCCGCTGGATCAGCGCAAGGATCTCTACACCCACGCCTTCATCCTGTTCGCCTGCGCGCATTACTGGGAAAAGTCCCGCGAGCCGCTGGTGGAATCCACGCTGAACGCCGCACTGGAAATCATCGGTCGGCGCTTCGCCACCGGTGATGGCCTGTACGAAGCGTGTCTGGAGCGCGACTGGATCACCCTGCAAACCGGTCCGCTGCAAAACCCGCTGATGCACCTGGCCGAAGCGTTCCTCGCCACCTTGGCGGTGCGTAAAGACGCGGCGACGCAGCAAGCGCTGGTCGAGTTATGCACAGCCATGCACAAGCAGTTCGTCGATCCGCAACACGGGGTGTTGATGGAGAAGCCGCTGGGGACTGTGGATAACTGGTACGAACCGGGTCATCAGTTCGAATGGTATTTCCTGCTTGAGTCTTCAGCCCTGCTGCGGGGCTCGAAACTGCACGCGGCGCTGGACCGAGCGTTCGCTTTCACCGAGCAGTCTGGCGTGGAACAGCCTTCAGGTGCAGTGCGGGCGATGCTCGATCTGCAACTGGATGGACAGCCGAAGGATTCCACTCAGCGGATCTGGGCTCAGGCGGAATACCTGCGCGCCCTGACCTTGCGCCTGGACAGCGAAGCCACTGTGCTACGCCAGTTGCAGGCGCTGCAGCAGCGTTTTCTGCATGCGGGCGGGTGGCATGAGTGCCGGGATGAGCAGGGAGAGGTCAGCCGCAAGGACATGCCTTCAACGACGCCTTATCACTTGGCGACGTGCTACAGCGGGCTGGCTGAATACCTGAACTGATTGACTGAACTTATCCTGTGGCGAGGGAGCTTGCTCCCGCTTGAGTGCGCAGCACTCACAAAAATCCGGGGCCGCTTCGCAGCCCAGCGCGAGCAAGCTCGCTCGCCACAGGAGATTCAGCAGCTCTGAATCAGGCAATCCACTTCTTGTCGCCCGTAAAGCTGATGGTCAACCAACGCGCCGCATCCGGCTCGCCAAGCTGTGCCGAGATCTCCTCACGCAACGCATCCAGCTGACCCACGCTGCGCAACGCATAATCCGCTGGCAACACCACGTGAATCTCGATAAACCGCGCCCGCCCGTGCTTCTGCACGTAGGTCACGTAGTCGTCGAAACCATGCTCGACCTTGGCCGCTTCCATTACCTGACGCACCTGATCATCCAGAGTGTCCGGGGCAATACCCAGTACGTCACGCAGCGCCGGGCCGAGGATCTTGAACGCCGGCGGCAGCATGGTCAGCGCCAGCACGATCAGGATCAGCGGGTCGACAAATCTTGCCCACTCGTCGAAGCCCTGGGCCTTGAGCAGCAGCGCGGCGAGAAAACTGATCAACAGACCCACCGAGAGCATCGCGTCCACCAGCCAGCTGATGTTGTCGAACTGGATCAGACTGGACTGGAGCTTGCGATTGCGCCGACGCACGTAGAAGAAATAGGCGAATTCGACGACGGTGAACACCGCCGCATAAATGATCACCAGCCCCAGCTCGATCTCGCGACCACCGTTGATGATGCCGAACACGCCGTTGAGAAACGCATAGATGGCGATCAGCAGCAGGAAGCTGCCTTCGATCAGCAGCACCATCGGCTCCAGGTGCCAGAAACCGAACTGGAAGCGGTGATTGCTTTCTTTGGCGATCAGCCGTGCGGTGATCAGCATCAGCACTTTGATGAACGTTGCGATCAGCGAGAAAAAACCATCGAAAAGGATGGATTGCGAACCTGAAACAAAACCGGTGACGATCCCGGCAATCGACACCGCGAACATCAGGATGGTCGATTGTTTGAGCAGTGACTGCTCACCTCGGTTACTCACGTAGCCTCCTCTAAAAACCTTTGAACCGCGGGGTGCGGTGGGGTTTGTCGGAGATGAGTTTACCTTATTGGCGGTTTTGCCCGGTTTTGTGGCGAGGGAGCTTGCTCCCGCTGGGGTGCGGAGCGCCCCCGCTCTTCAGTTCAAAAAAGCGGGCCTGCTGCGCAGTCCAGCGGGAGCAAGCTCCCTCGCCACAGGGTCTTACGCCTTGTTACGCTCGATGGCAAACCCGGCCCAGGTCTGGCTCACCGGCATCAGCTCCAGGCTGTTGATGTTGATGTGCGCCGGGGCGTTGAGCACCCAGAAGATGGTCTCGGCGATGTCCTGCGGCTGGATCGGCTCGGCCCCGGCGTAGGTCGCGTTGTAGCGTTCCTGATCACCGGCAAAACGCACCAGCGAAAATTCGCTTTCGCACAGGCCTGGCTCGATGTTGCTGACGCGCACGCCAGTGCCCTGGAGGTCGCAACGCAGGTTCAGCGAAAACTGCTTAACGAACGCCTTGGTCGCGCCATACACATGGCTGCCGGGGTACGGATAGTTGCCGGCGATGGAGCCAAGGTTGACGATACCGGCGCCACGGCCGTGAGCGATCAAACGCGGCAGCAGCAGACGAGTGCTGTACATCAGTCCTTTGACGTTGGTGTCGACCATGGTGTCCCAGTCGTCGAGGTCGCATTTGGGTGCCGGATCGACGCCCAGCGCCAGCCCGGCGTTGTTGATCAGGCCACGCAGCTTGGCGAACGACGGCGGCAGATTGGCAATTGCCTCTTCCATCGCCTTGCGGTCACGCACGTCGAGCACCAGGCCATGCACTTCGGTCTGCTTCGACAGTTCGGCGCACAGCGCGTCAAGCCGTTCTGCACGACGGCCGGTCAACACCAGTTTCCAGCCAGCCTCGGCAAAACGACGGGCGCAGGCTTCACCAAAACCGGAGGTTGCGCCGGTAATAAACAGGGTGTTGGACATCGTGTTCTCCTTGCGTCGGCCGCCAGCGCAGCCATTGGAATAGAAAATCAGCAGCCAGCATGCCCGGCCCGGCATTCACGAGCAACCACTGCCCACTGTAGGAGCTGCCGCAGGCTGCGATCTTTTGATCTGCGTTGGAAAATCAAAAGATCGCAGCCTGCGGCAGCTCCTACATAAGCGCACTCCAGATCAAAAATTGATCAACCGTTGCTACGCCTTGCAGAGCGTGGCCTGTAGCCATGTGCACGCACGTTATCCACAGTCCCTTCCACAGTTTCCGGGGGCAAGTGGAAACGCGCAAAGCCGCGCCACACAAGGCTTTGCGCGGAAAATAGAAAGTTTTTTGCTTGACCCTGAAGCCGCTATTGTGCCGGAGATGGCATTTTGCACGACCGGCCGGTCAGCGCAGTGATTGCGCGAGGCCAGTAATTACGGCCCTCAGCGCGGTCTTTCCAGAGTTTAGTCACAGACTTATCCACAGGCTTGTTCACATTGAGTAGCCTCTACAGCGCAGCCTAGAAAAAGGTTGACAACAGCATCTTCAGCTCCCGAAAAAACGCCTGATCAAAAATCAATCACCAGCCCGCAGGCCACGGTTAACAAGGGCTGCAGCCAGCTACTCCCACGTTATTCACAGCCAGCTCCACAGCAAACGGGGACAAGTCAAAACTGTGGAAAAACAGCCATTTGCAGCGTCTATATGTCGCGCTTTGGCAGGTGTGGGAATTTGTTTTCCACAATTCAGGATGTATTTGATGTTCTGGCTTGATTCCATGTAGGAGCTGCCGAAGGCTGCGATCTTTTGATCCTCAAAAACAACATCAAAAGATCGCAGCCTTCGGCAGCTCCTACAGGGGATTGTGGTGGTTTGAGATGTAAAAAGCCCCGGGACTCGCGTCGCCGGGGCTGTGCATAACAACGATTGGGTCAGTGCCCGCCCAGATAAGCGTTACGCACCTCCTCATTCACCAACAACTCCTTACCGGTACCGGTCAGACGAATCTCGCCGTTGACCATCACGTACGCCCGATCCGACAGCTTCAACGCATGGTTGGCGTTCTGCTCGACGAGGAAAATGGTCATGCCGGTTTTCGCCAGTTCCCGCAGGGTGGCGAAGATCTGTTTCACCACGATCGGCGCCAGGCCCAGGCTCGGTTCATCGAGCAGCAACAGCTTCGGCCGACTCATCAATGCGCGGGCAATGGCGAGCATTTGCTGCTCGCCGCCGGACATGGTCATCGCCCGCTGAGTACGGCGCTCTTCGAGCCGCGGGAACAGCTCGAACATGCGCTGCATGTCCTCCTTGGCGTACTTGTCGCCAATCGGGATGGTGCCCATCAGCAGGTTCTCCTCGACGGTCATGTCGGGGAACACCCGCCGCCCTTCCGGCGACTGCGCGATGCCGTTGGAGGCGATGTAGTGCGAGGACTTATGGGTAATGTCGACGCCCTGATAGAGGATCTGCCCACCCGCCGCGCGCGGCTGGCCGAAGATCGACATCAACAGCGTCGATTTACCCGCGCCGTTGGAGCCGATCAGGCTGACGGTCTCGCCTTCGTTGATCTGCAGCGACACGCCCTTGAGGGCCTGGATCGGGCCGTAGAACACGTCCAGGTCTTTCAGTTCGAGGATCGGTTTGCTCATACCAGCTCCTCTTCGTCGGCGCCCAGGTAGGCGGCAATCACTTTCGGATCGTTGCGGATCGCCTCGGGCCCGCCTTCGGCGATGACAATGCCGTGGTCCAGCACCACGATGTGGTCGGAAATGCTCATCACCATGCCCATGTCGTGTTCGATCAGCACCACGGTCAGATCGTGCTCGTCGCGCAGCAGCCGGATCATCGCGCTAAGCGCTTCGGTTTCCTGAGGGTTGAGGCCGGCGGCCGGTTCGTCGAGGCAGATGATCTGCGGCCGCGTGCACATGGCCCGGGCGATCTCCAGACGGCGTTGCTGGCCGTAGGACAGTTCACCGGCCAGACGGTTGGCACAGTCCACCAGATCGACCACTTCCAGCCAGTAGAACGCGCAGTCCAGCGCATCGCTTTCGGCCTTGCGGTAGCCCTTGGTGTTGAGGATGCCGGCGAGCATGTTGCGGTTGACCCACATGTGCTGCGCCACCAGCAGGTTTTCCAGCACCGACATTTCCTTGAACAGACGAATGTTCTGGAACGTCCGGGCCAGACCGGCGCGGTTCACCAAATGGGTGCCGCCGAACATCTTGTAATACAGGCGACTGAGGAAGCTTTTCGGCGATACGAAGTCGGTCGGCTTGAACGACTCGCCCAGCAATTGAATGACGTTGGTCTGCTGGCCGCGCACGTTGAGTTCGATCTTGCCGCCGGAGGCCTTGTAGAACCCGGTCAGGCAGTTGAACACCGTAGTCTTGCCGGCGCCGTTCGGCCCGATCAGGGCGAAGATCGAGTTGCGTTTGACCTTGAGGCTGACATCGCTCAGGGCCTTGATGCCACCGAAGTGCATCATCAGTTTTTCCACAGAGAGTACGACTTCACTCATGGCGCAGTCCTCTCATAGTGAATGGCACCTTTGCGTGGAGTGACCCCGGTACGGCTGATGCGGATCAGCCCGCGTGGTCGCCAGATCATCATCAACACCATCAGGATGCCGAACAGCAGCACGCGGTATTCGGCGAAGCCGCGCAGCAATTCCGGAGCAACCGTCAGCACGAACGCCGCGATCACCACGCCGATGGTCGAGCCCATGCCGCCGAGCACGACGATGGCGAGGATCAGCGCCGATTCGAAGAAGGTGAACGAGGTCGGGTTGACGAAGCCTTGATAGGTGGCGAAAAACACCCCGGCCAGGCCCGCCGTCGAAGCACCGATGGTGAACGCCGAGAGCTTGACCAGCACGTGGTTGAGGCCCATCGAGCGGCAGGCGATTTCGTCTTCACGCAGCGCTTCCCAGGCGCGCCCCACCGGCATCTTCACCAGACGATGCTTGATGTACAGCACGGCCAGCACCACCAGGAACAACACCGTGTAGATGAAGTAATACTTCACGTCCGGGTTGTAGGCGATGCCGAAAAACTCATGGAACGGCACCCCGCCATCCTTGGCCCGCTTGCCGAATTCCAGACCGAAGAATGTCGGCAGTGGCGCCGGCATACCGTTCGGGCCGCCGGTCAGCGACAGCCAGTTGTTGAGGATCAGGCGAATGATTTCACCGAAGCCCAGGGTCACGATCGCCAGGTAGTCGCCGTGCAGACGCAGCACCGGAAAACCGAGGATGCAGCCGGCCAAACCGGCAGTGATTGCCGCCAGTGGCAGCACGGTCCAGAAGCCCAGCCCGAGGTACTGATAACCCAGCGCCAGACCGTAGGCGCCGATGGCGTAGAACGCCACGTAGCCGAGGTCGAGCAGGCCGGCCAGGCCGACCACGATGTTCAGCCCCAGCCCCAGCAGCACGTAGATCAGCCCGAGGATGACCACGCCCAGCAGATAGGAGTTGGAGACAAACGGCACGATGACCGCGAGCACAATCAGCAGCGGAATGATCCAGCGCAGGCGTGATTTGTGGTCGGCAGGCAGCACGTGCACACCGGAACCGGTGCTCTCGAAACCGTCGAGGATCTTCAGGCCCTTGGGCGTCTGCAGGAACAGGCTCAAGGCAAAGCGGCCGATCATCACAATGCCGATAAGCCACGCAACGCGGGTCGGCTCAAGATTGAAGCTATAGCCTTCGAGCACGACGCCGACAATCGGGCCGAACACGATCAGGGCAATAAGGCCGGCAAGAATCGCCTCAACCAGACTTTTTTTGATATCGATGGATTTTTGGGTGGTTGAAGACATCGCTTACACCTT
The DNA here is from genome assembly GCF_024748795.1 of Pseudomonas sp. B21-051. Classification (NCBI taxonomy): domain Bacteria; kingdom Pseudomonadati; phylum Pseudomonadota; class Gammaproteobacteria; order Pseudomonadales; family Pseudomonadaceae; genus Pseudomonas; species Pseudomonas sp. B21-051. The sequence continues at coordinate 648,550 of NZ_CP087166.1, read as the reverse complement.
CGACACAAGAGGACGGCCCAACAGGCCCTGAGGCCGGAAGACCAGAACAAGTACGAGCAGCGAGAAGCTGAACACGTCTTTGTAGTCGGAGTTGACCAGGCCCGAGAACAGCGACTCGGAGATTCCGAGAATGATCCCGCCGAGCATCGCCCCGGGCAGTGAGCCGATCCCGCCCAGCACTGCGGCGGTGAACGCCTTGATGCCTATGACGAAGCCTGCGTAGAAGTCGAACGTGCCGTAGTTCATGGTGATCAGCACGCCGGCCAGGGCCGCCATCGCTGCACCGATGATGAACACGTAGGAAATCACCCGGTCGGTGTTGATCCCGAGGATCGAAGCCATCTTGCGGTCTTGCTGGGTGGCGCGGCACATGCGGCCGAGCTTGGTGTACTTGATCACGTAGGTCAGCAGGCCCATGCCGACAAATGCGGCGACCAGAATGAAGATCTTGGTGTAGGTCAGCTGGACGAAACCGCTGCCGACGTCGATGCGCCAGGCACCGGTGAGCAGCGTCGGAACACCCTGTTGGCGGGCGCCCTGGCTGATCTGGGCATAGTTTTGCAGGATCAGGGAGATACCGATGGCACTGATCAACGGTGCCAGTCGGGTGGAGTTGCGCAGAGGTTTGTAGGCGACGCGTTCGATTACCCAGCCATAAACGCCAGTGACGACGATGGTGAAAACCAGCGTGCCGAGCATCAACAGCGGGAAGGATTCGATACCGAAGTAAGCCAGCAGAGCCAGACTGATTGCCGCGAGGTACGCGGAAATCATGTAAACCTCGCCGTGGGCGAAGTTGATCATGCCGATGATGCCGTAGACCATTGTGTAGCCGATGGCGATCAGGCCATAGACCGACCCGAGGGTCAGGCCGTTGACCAGTTGCTGCAGGAAAATACCATCCATAACGCAATCTCACGCAATGAGAACCTGCCCACCGGAGCGGGCGGTTCTTCTAGGAAAAATACAGATTTACGTCGGAGCAATGCAGACACGATCAACCCATCCGACACTGTCCCTGTGGGAGCGAGCCTGCTCGCGAAAGCGGTCGATCATTCAACACATGTGTTGGCAGTCATTCCGTCTTCGCTAGCAGGCTCGCTCCCACATTGGATGAGTGGGGATCAACCGATCGCGTCAGCCCTTACTTCTGTTTTTCCAGCTGATGGTATTTGCCGCTCGCGTCCCACTGGTAAACCACGTAGTCGGACACTTTCAGGTCGCCCTTCTTGTCCCAGGCCTTCTCGCCCATGACGGTTTTCACCGGGTTGGCCTTGAGCCACTCGGCGGCTTTTTCGCCACTGTTGGACTTGGCGCCGTTGAAGGCGGCCGCCAGGGTCTGAACCGACGCGTAGGCGTACAGGGTGTAGCCTTCAGGCTCGGTGCCGGCCTTGCGGAACGCGTCCACCACGGTCTTGCTGTCTGGCAGCAGGCGTGGGTCAGCGCCGAAGGTCATCAGCACGCCGTCAACGTATTGCGGGCCACCGGCGGTGGTCACCAGTTCGTCGGTGACGATGCCGTCGTCAGACATGAACTTGACGTCTTTCAGGCCTTCGGTACGCAGTTGCTTGACCAGCGGGCCGGCTTCCGGGTGCAGGCCGCCGAAGTAGACCACGTCGGCACCGGCTGCACGAATCTTGGTGACCACGGCGCTGAAGTCTTTCTCGCCGCGGGTCAGGCCTTCATACAGCACCGGCTTCACGCCACGTTTTTCCAGTTGAGCCTTGGTCGCATCGGCCAGGCCCTGACCGTAGGTGTCCTTGTCATGCAGCACGGCGACTTTCTTGCCCTTGAGCACGTCGACGATGTAATCGCCCGCGACGATGCCTTGCTGGTCGTCACGCCCGCACATACGGAACATGGCGCTCAGGCCGCGCTCGGTCACCTGCGGGTTGGTGGAACCCGGGGTGATGGCGATAACGCCGGCTTCGTCGTAGATTTCCGAGGCTGGAATGGTGGAAGAGGAGCAGAAGTGCCCGACCACGCCGGCGACTTTCTGGTTGACCAGGTCCTTGGCGACTGTCACTGCCTGCTTCGGTTCGCAGGCGTCATCGCCCTTGACCAGTACGATTTTCTCGCCATTGACGCCGCCCGCCGCATTGACCGCGTCCGCCGCTGCCTGTGCACCCTTCATGTACTGCTCGCCAAATGCCGCGTTGGCGCCAGTCATTGGACCCGCTACACCGATTTTCACATCAGCTTGAGCAAACGCAGAAACACCCAGCGCAGTAGCTACTGCGAGGGCCAGAAAGCCTTTCTTGTAAAACGTCTGGGACATGAGGTGGTGCTCCAAGGTTTTTTTTAGTTGGCACTGCGACTTCACTTCACTGAATGCTCTGAGCAAGCGCCGTGCCATCGGTTTTTTATTCTTCAAAAAGTCGCTGCTTTCTTATTATTTCGACTGTTTCGTTCCCATTTTCATTGGGCGTGCAACCGTCTAAACCGCGGAAGGTGAAACCTTTTTAAATCTGAGGCGCAACCCGCTTGCGCCATCATTGCAACCGCGGCACCAAACGACGTGCAACCAGCCTGTAACAGCTCGCGTCACCGAACTGCACACTGCTGGTGCGGGACTGCTACAACCCGCACCATTACAGGCTAGTCGCTGCATCGAAAAGCGCCGCTTCCGGCAACATATTTCAACACTCAGATGACGATGCGCAGGCACTGGCCCGCGTGATACAGCGAGAACCCGGCCTCGTACAGGCAACTGCGCAGGCCGACACCGGCCAGGGGCTGCATCGGTGCGAAGGGGATCGGCAGGGCTTGAGGATTTCCATTACACAGGTAGTCGGCGAAGGCTTTGCCGACCACGGTGCCGGTGGTCACGCCACGACCGTTGTAACCGGTGACGGCCACCAGCCCGGGTGCCGGCTCGAACAGTCGCATCAAGTGATCGGGGGTAAAGGCGATACGCCCGGTCCAGGTGCATTCCCATTCCACCGGTTTCAGGTTGGGGAAGTAATGCTGCTGCACCCGGTCGGCCCAGGCCTTGAGGAACCACGTCGGTTTCTGATTGCCATTGCCCAGACTGCCGAGCAACAGGCGGCCGTCCTTGTCACGACGGATGCTGCTCAGCACCTGCCGCGTGTCCCACGAACCCTGCCCGCCGGGGAGGATGTCATGGGCGGCGTCTTCGGTCAGCGGCACCGAAGCGACCTGATAGTAGTAACCGGGGAAGAAGTTGCGCTTGAGTTCGGTCCAGTCGCCTTCGGTGTAGGCGTTGGAGGCGATCACCACTTGCTCGGCGAGCACCGAACCGTGCTCGGTCTGCACTGACCATTGCTGGCCCACGCGCTCGAGACGGGTGACTGGCGAGTGATCGAACATCTGCCCGCCCAAGCCCTTCACCGCATTAGCCAGTCCAGTGACATAGGCCATCGGATTGAGCGTACCGGCGCGGCGATCGAGCAGTGCGGCGGCGATCTTCTGGGTGCCGGTGGCTTGCTCGCAGGCCTTGCCGGTGAGCAACTCGACCGGCGCGCCGCGACGCTTCCATTGTTGCTCGCGACTGCGCAGATCCGCCTCGCCCTTGGCGTTGTGCGCCATGTGCAGGGTGCCTTCGCGGCGCAACTGACAATCGATGTTGTATTTATCCACAAGGCTGAACACCAGCGCCGGCGCCGCCCCGAGCATGCGGTTGAGCTGACTGCCGACCGTTTCGCCGAATCCGGCCTCGATCTCGTCCGGCGGGATCCACATGCCGGCGTTGACCAGCCCGACGTTGCGTCCGGAACCGCCATGCCCGGCACGATGCGCTTCGAGCACGCAGACGCTTTTGCCTTTTTCCAACAGATGCAGCGCCGCCGACAACCCGGTAAACCCGGCGCCGATCACGCAGACATCGACTTTGACCTCACCCTTGAGCGCGGTGTTATCCGGGCGCTGCGGCGTGAGTTTTTCCCACAGACATTCTTCGCGTAACGGCATTGCCAGACTCCAACAGAAACCTAACCAATTGCGTTGTGGGCACTAAAAAGATCGCAGCCTTCGGCAGCTCCTACAAAACCGCAGTCAACCGCAGCCCTGTAGGAGCTGCCAAAGGCTGCGATCTTTTCAGCTTTTGCTCAATTTCAGTCGAAGGTAATACCCTGCGCCAGCGGCAACTCCAGCGAGTAGTTCACGGTATTGGTCTGGCGGCGCATGTACGCGCGCCAGGCGTCGGAACCCGATTCACGACCGCCACCGGTCTCTTTCTCGCCACCGAATGCGCCGCCGATTTCCGCGCCGCTCGGGCCGATGTTGACGTTGGCGATGCCGCAGTCGCTGCCGACCGCCGACATGAACTGCTCGGCCTCGCGCACGTCGGTGGTGAAGATGCACGATGACAGGCCCTGCGGCACCGCGTTGTTCAGGCGCAGCGCTTCCTGGAAGTCGCTGTAGCCGACCACGTAGAGAATCGGCGCAAAGGTTTCGCTGCAGACCACGTCGCTCTGCTCCGGCATTTCGACGATGGCCGGCGACACGTAGTAAGCGTTGGGGAATTGCTCTTCGAGCTGACGCTTGCCGCCGAACACCCGGCCGCCCTCGCTCAGTGCCTGCTCCAGCGCGTCCTGCATGTTTTCGAAGCTGTGTTTGTCGATCAGCGGGCCGACCAGATTGCCTTCCAGCGGATGACCGATGCGCACTTTGGCGTACGCGGCTTTGAGGCGGGTGACGATTTCTTCCTTCACCGACTCATGGGCAATCAGCCGACGCAGAGTGGTGCAACGCTGACCGGCGGTGCCGACCGCACTGAACAGAATCGCGCGTACGGCCATGTCGAGATCGGCGCTCGGGCCGAGGATCATCGCGTTGTTGCCGCCCAGTTCGAGAATACTGCGGGCGAAACGTGCGGCGACTTTCGGCGCCACTTCGCGGCCCATGCGGGTGCTGCCAGTGGCGCTGATCAGCGCGACACGCGGGTCATCCACCAGCGCTTCGCCAGCATCGCGACCACCGATGACCACCTGGCACAGGTGCGCCGGCGCATCGCTGAAATTCTTCACCACACGGTCGAACAGCGCCTGACAGGCCAGTGCGGTCAGCGGGGTTTTCTCCGACGGCTTCCACACCACCGGGTTGCCGCAGACCAGCGCCAACGTGGTGTTCCACGCCCACACCGCGACCGGGAAGTTGAACGCGCTGATCACGCCGACCACGCCCAGCGGATGCCAGGTTTCACGCATGTGGTGGCCCGGGCGCTCGGAGGCGATGGTCAAACCGTACAGTTGACGCGACAGGCCTACGGCGAAGTCGCAGATGTCGATCATCTCCTGCACTTCACCAAGGCCTTCCTGAGTGATCTTGCCCGCTTCCCACGACACCAGTTCGCCGAGGTCAGTCTTGTATTCTCGCAGCACTTCGCCGAACTGACGCACCAGCTCGCCGCGACGCGGGGCCGGCACCTTGCGCCACTGCTCGAACGCATGATCTGCGCGACTGATGTGCTGCTCGACTTCGGCCGGGCCTTCCCAGTTCACGGCGGCGATGCGGCTGCCGTCGATGGGCGAATGCACCGGCACTTTGCCGTTCTGGTACAGGGCCGGGTTCACACCAAGACGATCAAGCAATGCGGCAACCATGGGTCACTCCTCAAGCGAAAAACTGAATGTGTGCGGACGCATTTTCGCGACCGGGCAGGCCTTTAGTTGTAGCGTCAGTACGGCGAGGCAACAAACGACCTTTACGCGAGATATCATTCCGTTTATTCATGCTGAGCCTAGAAAGACAAGAAAAAGGGATCACCCATGCTGAACAAACGCCACTTGCCATCGATCACCGCGCTGCAGTGCTTCGAGGCCGTGACCCGGCACCTGAGCTTCACCCGGGCCGCCGAGGAGCTGAACCTGACCCAGAGCGCTGTCAGCAAGCAAGTGGCGCAGCTTGAGGAATTGTTGCAGCACTTGTTGTTCCGTCGGGTGCGTCGTCGCTTGCAGATGACCCCGGCCGGGGATTTGTACCTGGTGGAAGTCCGAAAAATCCTCACCCAGGTGGAAATGTCCACGCATTACCTGCGTTCCTACGGCGGCGAGACCGAAGTTCTGCGCGTTTCTACCCCTTCGACCTTCGGCGCGCGCTGGCTGGTACCGCGGCTGAAGGGCTGGCGTCTGCGCCATCCGTCGATCCATCTCGACCTGTGCAACGAGCAGGAGGCCGACGATTTGCTACAGGGGCGCAGCGATCTGGCGTTCTATTTCGGCCAGGGTTCGCGCCCCGGCACCGAATGCCTGAAGCTGTTCGGCGAAGAGCTGGTGCCGGTCTGCGCCCCCGGCAGCCTGCCGGACAGGCCCTTCACCGACCCGACGCAACTGACCGATCTGGTGCTGCTGCAAAATGCCTCGCGCCCACAGGCCTGGCACGACTGGTTCGACAGTCAGGGCTACCACACCGAACACAGCTACCACGGCCCGCGTTTCGAAACCTTTTATATGTGCATCCGCGCCGCCCAGGTCGGCTGCGGTGTGGCGCTGCTACCACGGTTTCTGGTGGAAGAGGAATTGGCCGACGGCAAACTGGTCATTCCCTGGCAGCATGCAATGCCCAGTTCCGACGCCTATTACCTGGCCTACCCGGAACATGCAGCGGAAGTGCCGAAGGTGCGGGATTTTGTGAAGTGGATGCTGGAGCAGATTGATAGCCCGGACGACTACTGATTCTCCTGTAGGAGCTGCCGAAGGCTGCGATCTTTTGATCTTGTTTTTTCAGAATCAAAAGATCGCAGCCTTCGGCAGCTCCTACATCAAGCAAAATCCGGCAGGGGCCAAAAATTGCTGGCAATCTTCGTCCCTGATATGCGCCACTAGCGTCATTGATTGATCCCGCGCAACCGCGCGGTGCACCTGGAGACCCCGTTTATGAGCGAGAGTGTGTTTGCCGATCGCATCGTGCAGAACCTGCTCGACACCGACTTCTACAAACTGACGATGATGCAGGCGGTGCTGCACAACTACCCCAACGTCGAAGTCGAATGGGAGTTTCGTTGCCGTAACAGCGAGGATCTGCGGCCGTATCTGGCCGAGATTCGCTACCAGATCGAGCGTCTGGCCGAGCTGAGCCTGAGTGCCGACCAGTTGAGTTTTCTCGAGCGCATCACCTTCCTCAAACCGGATTTCCTGCGCTTTCTCGGACTGTTCCGCTTCAACCTGCGCTACTTGCACACCGGCATCGAGAACGGCGAACTGTTCATCCGCCTGCGCGGCCCTTGGCTGCATGTGATCCTCTACGAAGTACCGTTGCTGGCCATCGTCAGCGAAGTGCGCAACCGCTATCGCTATCGGGAAATCGAGCTGGTGCAGGCGCGGGAACAGCTGTATCGCAAGTTCGACTGGCTCAGCGCCAACGCCTCGGCCGACGAACTGGCGCAATTGCAGGTCGCCGATTTCGGCACCCGCCGGCGCTTTTCGTACCGCGTGCAGGAAGAAGTGGTCAACGTGCTCAAGCACGACTTCCCCGGACGTTTCGTCGGCACCAGCAACGTGCACCTGTCACGGGAACTGGATATGAAGCCGCTAGGCACCATGGCCCATGAATGGATCATGGCCCATCAGCAACTCGGCCCACGGCTGATCGACAGCCAGATCGCCGCCCTCGACTGCTGGGTGCGCGAGTACCGGGGTTTGCTCGGGATTGCGCTCACCGATTGCATCACCACCGACGCGTTCCTCGGCGATTTCGACCTGTTCTTCGCCAAGCTCTTCGATGGTCTGCGCCACGATTCCGGGGATCCGGTGCAGTGGGGCGAAAAATGCATCGCCCACTACCACAAGCTCGGCATCGACCCGATGAGCAAGACCCTGGTGTTCTCCGACAGCCTGACCCTGCCCAAGTCGCTGGAGATCTTCCGCGCGCTGCACGGGCGGATCAACGTCAGCTTTGGCATCGGCACCAACCTGACCTGTGACATTCCGGGTGTCGAACCGATGAGCATCGTGCTTAAAATGACCGCCTGCAACGGCCAGCCGGTGGCGAAGATCTCCGACGAGCCCGGCAAGACCCACTGCAAAGACCCGAATTTCGTCGCCTATTTGCGACATGTGTTCCAGGTTCCTGCCGATTCCAGTCTATCTAGCAAGGAGTGAATTCATGCAAGCCGTACAGCGTGAGATTGCTGAACAGCTCAAGGTGCAACCGCCATTCGCCGGGCATCAGGCCCTCGAAGCGGAAGTCGCCCGACGCATCACCTTTATCCAGGATTGCCTGGTCAATTCCGGCCTCAAGACCCTGGTGTTGGGCATCAGCGGCGGCGTCGACTCGCTGACCGCCGGCCTCCTGGCCCAGCGCGCCATGCGTGAACTGCGCGAGCGCACCGGCGACAACGCCTACAAGTTCATTGCCGTGCGCCTGCCGTACGAAACCCAGTTCGATGAGCACGATGCGCAAGCGTCGGTGGATTTCATCGCCCCGGACGAACGCCACACCGTGAACATCGGCCCGGCGGTCAAATCACTGGCCAGTGAAGTCGCGGCGTTCGAAGGCAAACATGCGGTGTCGGTGGATTTCGTGCTCGGCAACACCAAGGCGCGGATGCGCATGGTCGCCCAGTACACCATCGCCGGCGCGGCGCACGGCCTGGTGATCGGCACCGACCACGCGGCGGAAGCGGTGATGGGCTTCTTCACCAAGTTCGGTGACGGTGCCTGCGACCTGGCCCCGCTCAGCGGTCTGGTGAAAAACCAGGTCCGGGCGATCGCCCGCAGCTTCGGCGCACCGGAATCGCTGGTGGAAAAAGTGCCGACGGCGGATCTGGAAGACCTGTCGCCGGGCAAACCGGACGAAGCCTCCCACGGCGTAACCTATGCCGAGATTGATGCCTTTCTGCACGGCGAGCCGGTGCGTCAGGAAGCGTTCGACATCATCGTCAGCACGTACAACAAGACCCATCACAAACGGGTCATGCCGTTCGCGCCATGATCAGCGACCGAATGAAAAAGCCCGCTGAGGAGCGATCCTCAGCGGGCTTTTCTTTGGCCAGTTCACCTGTCGATGCTCGCGAAGAACGATAACGCGGTGAACCTGCTTACTTCACAGCAATGGTGCCTTTCATCATCGAGATGTGGCCCGGGAAGGAGCAGAAGAAACCGTAGTCAGTGCCAGCGGTCAGCTTCGATACGTCGATGGTCAGCGTGTCTTTCTCGCCGGCGCCGATGATCTTGGTGTGGGCGATAACGCGCTCGTCGCCGTCTTTCAGGTAGTTCTTGTCGATGCCAGCGGCCAGGCCGTCGGTGGCAATCGGCTGCATATCAGCGGTTTTGCTGACCACCAGGTTATGGCCCATGACGTTCTTCGGCAGGCTGCCGGAGTGAGTCAGTTCGACGGTGAAGGTCTTGCAGCTCTTGTCGATCACGATCTCCTTGGTGTTGAAGGACATCTGGTCGGTGGAATCAACGGTGGTTTTGCACTCGGCAGCCATCAATTGGCTGCTGGCCAGCGCCAGCAGGGATACCGCAACAACTTTGGAAAACATGGTGAATCTCCAAGGCAGGGTTAACAAAAACACTAATGGTGGAAAGACTGCCTGAAATCTTCGCAAGTTCCTATGACTTGAGTCAAAAATTGTATACAACTTTCAGGCTATGACACTCATCGAAACAATCTACCGGCGATAATCTCGGGCCGGGCCTATGATCGGCGCATCTACTGAAACGGAGTACCGATCATGTTCTTTAACGGTCTGTTGTGCAGTTTGCTCGCCGCCTACGCCTGTGGCGCCAGCGGTACCTTTGAATCGCCAGAACGCGAAGCTTAGCCCTTGGATCAAGGCGTGCCAGCCATTACCCTGTGACGGATTGACCCAGGAGGAAGGCATGTCTCTCACATCCGTTTGTGTATTTTGCGGTGCCAACGCCGGCACTGATCCGGCTTACACCGAAGCCGCCCAAGCCCTTGGCCGGGCGCTCGCCGAGCGCCAGCTGACGCTGGTTTACGGCGGTGGTGCCGTGGGCCTGATGGGCCTGGTGGCGGACGCCGCACTGGCCGCTGGCGGCGAAGTGATCGGGATCATTCCGCAAAGCCTGATGGACAAAGAGATCGGTCACAAAAGCCTGACCCGTCTCGAAGTGGTCGATGGCATGCACGCGCGCAAGGCACGCATGGCCGAACTCAGCGATGCGTTCGTCGCATTGCCCGGCGGCCTCGGCACGCTGGAAGAGTTGTTCGAAGTCTGGACCTGGGGTCAGCTCGGTTACCACGGCAAGCCGCTCGGGCTGCTTGAGGTGAACGGTTTTTACAGCAAACTCACCGCTTTTCTTGACCATATCGTCGGCGAAGGCTTCGTTCGCGCCCCACACCGTGACATGCTGCAAGTCAGCGAATCAGCCCAAACGCTGCTCGACGCCCTGGATAACTGGAAGCCGACCGTCACGCCCAAGTGGGTCGACCAAAAACCCGGTTAACCGCCGGGCACCGATACAGGGCAGAATACGCGCCGCTCAACCTCACCTTCGACCCCAGAGGATCGCCCATGGCCAAACCCAATTACTCCTTCGCCAAACGTCAACGAGACCTGGAAAAGGAAAAGAAGAAAGAGGAAAAGCTTCAGCGCAAGAAACAGCAGGCTGAAGAAGCGGCACTGAACCCTGACGGGGAAGTGGCGACTGACGACGATGATGATGTTGTTGATGCACCGAAAGACCAGGCGCCTGACGCCTGAGCTGATTGCTGATTCGCTCCCTGCGGGAGCGATCTGTGGTGAGGGAGCTTGCTCCCGCTGGGTTGCGCAGCGACCCCAAATTGTTTTGCGACTGCTTCGCAGTCGAGCGGGAGCAAGCTCCCTCGCCACATTGGCTCCCCCAGTGAAATTTCCTTATTCCAATGGCATCACCGTGACCCGCACTTCCGGATCATGCGAACCGCCCCCCAGAATCACCCCCCGCAACGGGGACACATCGGAAAAATCCCGGCCCCACGCCAGGGTGATGTGCTCCAGCGCCGGCTGCACGTTGTTGGTCGGATCGAAATCCACCCAGCCCAATACCGGACAGAACACCGACACCCAGGCATGCGACGCGTCGGCACCGATCAGCCGTGGCTGCCCCGGTGGCGGCTGGGTCAGCAGATAGCCACTGATGTAGCGCGCTGCCAGCCCTCGCGAGCGCACGCAAGCGAGCATCAGATGCGCGAAGTCCTGACACACGCCGCGTCGGCGCTCCAGCACCTCGACCAGCGGCGTCGCCACTTGCGTCGCCTCGGCATCGAAGGTGAACTCGCTGAAAATCTTCTGCATCAACGCCTGCACGCCCAGCAACAAGGGCCTGCCCGGTGGAAAACAGCTTTCGGAAAATTCGACGAAGCTGCGTTTCAAATGCACGTAGGGTGACTGAAAGCGATAGCGACAAGCCTCCAGCATTTCAGCAGACAACGGCAGGCTGCTGTAGGTCAGCGCGTTGCGCGTCTGCTCCCACGCCGGGGACAGATCGAAATCCGCCTGCGGCCGCACCAGCACCTCAACCGTGAGCCGCGCGTTGACCTGCAATTCATCATGCGGGCGCTCAAAGGCCAGCCGGGTCAGCGGATTGCCGAACACGTCCAATTCATCCCGCCGCGTGGTCGGCTGCGGGCTGATCAGCAATTGCTGCTCTGTGCAGCGTTGCCATGTGCACTCACGCGGCCACAGGTGCGCCAATTGCTGTGCCAGGGAAACCGGGCTGTCGTAGTGGTAACAGGTGTCGTGGAAGATCTGGTAATGCGCGCTCATCAGACGGACACCGTGCGCTGGCTGACATCATCGACATGGGCAAAATGGCGCAGCGCCAGACGATCCGATACTTGCCCGCTGGCCTCGGCAATCTCTTGCAGCAGATCCGCCAGACCATCGAGCGCGGCACGCACGCTGTTCTCTCCGAACAGCGGGTTCTCCAGACAGCCCAGGTCGAACCGAGCCAGACGCTCGACCAACTGCGGCAACCCGGCCTCGCGAGGCACGCCGAAATCATCGTTCAAGCGTTTCAACGTGCGGGTCACCAGTTTCAACTGGAACAGCACCGCGTGCGGGTTCTGCTCATCCAGCAGCAACAGGTCGAGCACCGGAATCAACTGCGCCACCGCCAGATACCGCGAACGGTAGGTGATGCTGCTGTTGCCCAGCTCCAGCAGCCATTCCAGCCCGGCCTGATCGAAGGCCCCGGCGCCGCGCAGAAACGCCGCCAGACTGCTGCTGAGAAACTGCAACCGTTCGATGCGCCGGCCGATCATCAGAAAGCGCCAGCCTTCGTCGCGGGTCATGTCGTCGAGCGCGAAACCCGAGAGCGCCGCCAGCGACATCACCAGCCGGTTGAGGAAATCCAGCAACTCGCCGAAGTCTGGCTCTTCGGTGTCCAACTCCATTGCCTCGCGCTGCAACTCGACCAACGCCTGCCAGTTCTCCCGCGAGAGCTTGCCGCGCACCTGCGAGGCCGCCCACTGCAGGCGCTGCAGGTTGGAGCGCAGGCTGAACGACCAGTCCTCGCCGAGCAGCGCCGCCAGCAGCCGCTCCGGCAACTCGCCCTCCTCCGGCAGCAACATCAGCCGCTCGCCAAGCTCCACGGCGGCCTGCAAGGCTTGCGGATCATCACCATCGACATACCGCGCGAGCATGATCCGCAGCAGTCGCGCGCTGTCGTCGCAACGCTCGCAGTAACGGCCGAACCAGAACAGGTTCTCCACCACCCGCGAGGGCAGGTACGGGTCGCGGCGCACCAGATCGTGCACACCGACGTTGCGCTGGGTTTTCCATTGCTCGCCACTCGGCGCACGCTCGCCCAACACCCAAGTGTCCTTGCTCGCACCACCGCGCTGCATCGACACCACTTCGGCATCTGCCTCGGCGGCGACCCGGGTCAGTCCACCGGGCAATACGCGATAACCGTCACCACTGGCCACCGCGTATACGCGCATGCCGATCGCTCGCGGTTGCAGTTGGCCGTCCTCGGCTTGCCAGATCGGCGCCTGGGACAGCTGCGCCAACTCTTGCGCAACGTAGGCGTATGGCCGCGCCTGCATCCGCTCGGCGAGTGCCTGGCGCTGTTGTTCGCTCAGATCGCGGCCGAATACCGGGGCGAAGCTCTGCGAGGGGAATGCCGGTTTGATCAGCAGCTCCGGAAGCTTTTCCAGCGCTTGCGCAAGCACCGGCGCCTCGCCGCACCACCATGTAGCGATGGACGGCAACAGCAGTTCTTCGCCGAACAGGTACTGATTGATCTTCGGCAGAAATCCGAGCAATCCCGGTGACTCCAGCACACCGCTGCCCAAAGCATTGGCCACCAGCACCCGACCCTGACGCACCGCTTCCAGCAAGCCGGGCACACCGAGTGCCGAGTCGGTGCGCAGCTCCAGCGGATCGCAGAAGTCATCGTCGAGGCGGCGCATGATTGCGTGCACCCGGCGCAGACCACTGAGGGTTTTCAGGTACACCGTGGCATCGCGCACGGTGAGGTCGCCGCCCTCCACCAGCGGATATCCGAGCTGGCGTGCCAGATAAAGATGTTCGAAATAGCTTTCGTTGAAGCGCCCGGGCGTCAGCAGCACCACCAGCGGCGCGTCATCGGCACACGGCGCCTGACGCGCGAGGGTTTCCTGCAGGGTGCGGAAGAAGCCGGCCAGGTGCTGCACTTTCAGATCGCGGTACAACTCGGGAAACGCCCGCGACACGATCGTGCGATTTTCCAGCGCATACCCAGCGCCCGAGGGTGCCTGAGTACGATCCGCCGTGACCCACCAGCGCCCGTCCGGCGTACGCGCCAGGTCCACGGCGTACAGATGCAGAAAGGCATTTTCCGGTGGTGCGATGCCCTGACAGGGCCAGAGAAAATTGTTGTGGCCGAACACCAGCTCCGCCGGTAACAACCCTTCGCTGATCAGCCGCTGCGGGCCATACAGATCGGCCAGTACCGCGTTGAGCAGGCGTGCTCGCTGGGCAATCCCCGCCGACAGTTGCTGCCACTCATCAGCGGCGATCACATGCGGCTGCAGGTCCAGCTCCCACGGGCGGTCAGCGCCCTTGGGATCGGCATAGACGTTATAGGTCACGCCGTTTTCCTGAATCTGCCGGGCCAGCAATGCCTGCCGCTGCACCAGTTGCGCCGGGGTGCTGCGCTGCAATTGATCAAACAGCCGCCGCCAGTGCGGGCGCACTTCCCCGCTGTCATTCAGCAGTTCGTGATAAGTGCCCGCGGTCAGCGGGTAGCGGTCTAGCAGGTCAGGCATGGAAAGCTCGGCAGACAGCAGGGAACGGTCAGACTAACGCAGGCACATGACGTGCGGATATACGAAAAATCCGCATGTCGTGCAGGACTTAGAAACGTCGCAAATCGAGCGTCATCGGCAACTCGTCGGAGATAGTCAGGTTCGGTATCGGAAGTTTCCCCGGCGTGTGTCCGATGCGGAAAAACCGCGCCATGCGCCGGCTCTCAGCTTCGTTGGCATTGACCGGTAACGTCTCGTAATTGCGCCCGCCCGGGTGCGCCACGTGGTACTGGCAACCGCCCAGCGAACGCTGCATCCAGGTGTCGAGCAGGTCGAACACCAGCGGCGCGTGCACCGGGATGGTCGGTTGCAGGCAGTTGGCCGGTTGCCAGGCCCGAAAGCGCACGCCGGCGACGAACTCACCGATGCGCCCGGTCGGTTGCAGCGGCAGCGGAATGCCGTTGCAGGTCAGCAGATAGCGCTGCGGCGGCAGGCCGCTGAGCTTGATCTGCAAACGCTCCAGCGACGAATCGACATAACGCACCGTGCCGCCCGCCGTACCCTCCTCGCCCAGCACATGCCAAGGTTCCAGCGCCTGGCGCAGCTCCATCTCGATGCCGCTGACCGCGTAATCGCCGACCTTGGGAAAACGGAACTCCAGATGCGCAGCGAACCACTCGGCGCGCAATGGATAACCGGCGTTGTTCAGTTCAACAATGACGTCGGCGAAATCCTGCTCGATAAAGTGCGGCAGCATGAAACGGTCGTGCAGCTCGGTGCCCCAGCGCGCCAGTTTCGGCGGCGCATACGGCTCGCGCCAGAAGCGTGCGACCAGCGCGCGCAGCAACAACTGCTGAGCCAGGCTCATCCGCGCATGCGGCGGCATTTCGAAGGCGCGCAGCTCCAGCAGGCCAAGGCGCCCGGTAGCGCCATCCGGCGAATACAGTTTGTCGATGCAGAACTCGGCGCGGTGGGTGTTGCCGGTGACGTCGATCAGCAGATTGCGCAGCAGGCGATCCACCAGCCACGGCGCGCACGCTTCGCCCGGTTCAGGCATCTGCGCGAAGGCGATTTCCAGTTCGTACAAGGCGTCGTTGCGAGCTTCATCGACCCGCGGCGCCTGCGAGGTCGGGCCGATGAACAGACCGGAAAACAGGTAGGACAGTGACGGATGGTTGTGCCAGTAACTGATCAGACTCCGCAGCAGGTCCGGGCGGCGCAGGAATGGTGAGTCTGCCGGGGTCGCGCCACCGAGGACGAAATGGTTGCCGCCGCCGGTGCCGGTATGGCGCCCGTCGATCATGAATTTTTCGGTGGTCAGCCGCGTCTGTCGCGCCTGTTCATAGAGAAACTCGGTGCGTTCGACCAGTTCGTCCCAAGTCGCGGACGGCTGCACGTTGACCTCGATCACGCCCGGATCCGGGGTGATGCGAAAGTTGCTCAGGCGCGGATCACTCGGCGGCTCGTAACCTTCCAGCAGCACCGGGCAACGCAGCTCCTCGGCGGTGGCTTCGATGGCCGCCACCAGTTCCAGATAGTCTTCGACCCGCTCCAGCGGCGGCATGAACAGGTACAGACGCCCTTCGCGGGCCTCGGCGCAGAAGGCGGTGCGGGTCAGCCAGTCGGCGGACTCGTCGATTGTCGGCGCGCGTTCGGGGGCCGTGGCGGGTTCGGCATGACTGTTGAGCTGCGCGGTGTCCGGCAGCTCGGGAAAGTCCTGATTCGGATCGTTGGGATGAATGAACGGATACTCGGCGGCCTTCACCCACGGCTGCGAACCGAGTGGCAAGCGATAACCCAGCGGCGAATCCCCCGGCACCAGCCGGCAATGCTCGTCGCGCAGATACCAGCGCCCGCTCTGCCATTGATCACCCTTGGCGGTGCGGGCCAGCGGCAGCACTTGGCCGATCACTTTATCCAGGCCCTGAGCGAAGACCTTGCGCAGGCGTGCACGCTCCAGCGGTTCTTCAAGACGCGAGTCTTCGGCGCTGACGTTGCTCGGCAATGCGCCCTCACGCCAGAGGTAATAAAAATTGTCTTCGTAGGCCGGGAACACGAAACGTGCCGGCAGTTTCAGGCGTTCGGCAACACTCGCCAGAAAACGCCCGGCCAGCTCGCCATTGGCGCCGTAGTCTTGCTGCTCATCGGCGATCAGCGCGCTGTTGTGCCAGATTGGCACGCCGTCGCGGCGCCAATAGCAGTTGAGCGACCAGCGCGGCAATTGCTCGCCGGGGTACCACTTGCCCTGACCGAAATGCACCAGACCTTTCGACGCATAGTGCTGGCGCATGCGCTGGAACAGTTCGGCGGAGAGGCGGCGCTTGTCCGGGCCCAGCGCGGCGGTGTTCCACTCGGCGCCATCGGGGTCGTCGATGGAGACGAAGGTCGGCTCGCCGCCCATGGTCAGGCGCACATCACCTTCCAGCAGGTCGGCGTCGATCTGCCGGCCCAGCGCCTGAATCGCCAGCCACTGCTCATCGGTATAGGGCTTGGTCACCCTTGGCGCTTCCCAGATCCGCTCCACCGACATTTCGTGGCTGAACTGGCATTCGCACGGCTCGACCAGGCCACTGATCGGCGCGGCCGAAGACGGATCGGGACTGCAGGCCAACGGGATATGCCCTTCACCGGCGAACAGCCCGGACGTGGCATCCAGACCGATCCAGCCAGCGCCGGGCAAGTACACCTCGCACCAGGCATGCAGGTCGGTGAAATCCACCTCGGTGCCGGACGGGCCGTCGAGGCTCTTCACGTCGGCGGTCAGTTGAATCAGATAACCGGAAACGAACCGCGCGGCCAGCCCGAGGTTGCGCAGCAGTTGCACCAGCAGCCACGCCGAGTCGCGGCAGGAGCCGGACGCATGTTCGAGGGTATGTTCCGGGGTCTGCACGCCCGGTTCCATGCGGATCAGGTAACGGATGTCTTCGCTGAGGCGCTGATTGAGCATCACCAGGAAATCCACGGCGGGCAGTGGCGTGCGGTCGATCCCGTCCAGATAGGCTTTGAATGCCGGGGTCAGCGGCAAGGTTTCGAGGTACGGCGCCAGCTCCTTGCGCTCATCGGCCGCGTAGGTGAAGGGGATTTTCTCGGCGTAGGGTTCGAGGAAGAAGTCGAACGGGTTGAACACCGCCATCTCGGCCAGCAGATCGACCTCGATGCGCAACTCATCGGTTTTCTCGGGGAACACTAGCCGCGCGAGGTAGTTGCCCTGCGGGTCTTGCTGCCAGTTGATGAAATGCTGCTCGGGCGAGACCTTCAGCGCATACGAAAGAATCCGCGTGCGGCTGTGGGCGGCCGGACGCAGGCGTACGATCTGCGGGCCGAGTTCGACAGCGCGGTCGTAGCGGTAATGCGTGACGTGATGCAATGCGACATGAATCGACACGGCGTGCCTCCTGCGAGCCTAAGCGTATTCGAAAGCGCGCAAGACTTATGCCATGCAGGGGCTTGGGCGCTTTCCCGGAATGCTCAGGGCAGTACAGCACCAAAATCGGGCGATGCGGGGAAATGGTTCGAGGAAGTTGCGCCTAAATGTGGCGAAGATCAAAAGATCGCAGCCTTCGGCAGCTCCTACAGGGAAACGCACGAACCTCTGTAGGAGCTGCCGAAGGCTGCGATCTTTTGATCTTGAAAAAAAAACGCCAACCCGAAGGTTGGCGTTCTGTTGAAACAAAAAGCGACTTAGCGCGGAACGACCGGCTTGCGAGCCGGTTTCGGCCCCTTGCCCTTGGCCGCTTCCTTGCGCTCCTTGGCCGCCTGCTGGTTGCGGGCGAATGCCGCAGCCTTGGCCTGTTCACGCTTGTCCCAAGGATTGCCACCGTCGCTGGCACGCGGGGGCAGGCCGTTGTGCTGGGTGAGAATCTTGGTGGTCTTCTCTTTCGCGACCTTGTGGCTGCCGGCCGGCGTCGAGTTCTTGCGACGGGCGCTCTGGTAGCTGTCGGTGGCAGGTTGGTGCAGCGGAATCAACTGATCCTTGCCCGGACCGATCAGATCACCACGGCCCATGCGGATCAACGCTTCACGCAGCATCGGCCAGCCTTTCGGGTCGTGATAACGCAAGAACGCCTTGTGCAGACGACGCTGCTCTTCGCTCTTGACGATGGTCACACCGTCGCTCTTGTAGGTGACCTTGCGTAGCGGGTTCTTGCCCGAGTGGTACATCGCGGTGGCGGTGGCCATCGGCGACGGGTAGAACGCCTGCACCTGGTCGGCACGGAAGCCGTTGCCCTTGAGCCACAGCGCCAGGTTCATCATGTCTTCGTCGGTGGTGCCCGGGTGCGCGGCGATGAAGTACGGGATCAGGTACTGCTCTTTGCCTGCTTCCTTGGTGTACTTCTCGAACATGCGCTTGAACTTGTCATAGCTGCCAATGCCCGGTTTCATCATCTGGTTGAGCGGACCTTCCTCGGTGTGTTCCGGGGCGATCTTCAGGTAACCGCCGACGTGGTGGGTCACCAGCTCTTTGACGTACTCCGGCGATTCGACCGCGAGGTCGTAACGCAGGCCGGAGGCGATCAGGATCTTCTTCACACCCGGCAAGGCGCGGGCGCTGCGGTACAGCTGAATCAGCGACGAGTGGTCGGTGTTCAGGTTCGGGCAGATGCCCGGGAACACGCAGGACGGCTTGCGGCACGCGGATTCGATTTCCGGGCTCTTGCAGGCGATGCGGTACATGTTCGCGGTCGGACCGCCGAGGTCGGAGATGACGCCGGTGAAGCCTGGAACCTTGTCGCGGATCTCTTCGATTTCGCGAATGATCGACTCTTCGGAACGGTTCTGGATGATCCGGCCTTCGTGCTCGGTGATCGAGCAGAAGGTGCAGCCGCCGAAGCAGCCACGCATGATGTTCACCGAGAAACGGATCATGTCGTAAGCAGGGATTTTTTCCTTGCCGTACGCCGGGTGCGGAACCCGTGCGTAAGGCATGCCGAACACGTAGTCCATTTCTTCAGTGGTCATCGGAATCGGCGGCGGGTTGAACCAGACGTCGATCTCGCCATGTTTCTGCACCAGCGCGCGGGCGTTGCCCGGGTTGGTTTCCAGGTGCAACACGCGGTTGGCGTGGGCGTACAGGACCGGGTCGTTACGCACCTTTTCCATCGACGGCAGGCGGATTACGGTCTTGTCGCGGGTCATGCGCGGACTGGCCAGGATCTGTACGACCTTGGCTTCCTCGGGATCATCCACCGGGCCCTTCTCTTGCTCGATGGCGCAGGCCTGGGTGTCCTGGGTGTTGACGTACGGGTTGATGATCTTGTCGACCTTGCCCGGACGGTCGATGCGCGTGGAATCGACTTCGTACCAGCCCTGCGGCGTGTCACGACGGATGAACGCGGTGCCGCGCACGTCGGTGATGTCTTCGATCTTGTGCCCGTAGGACAGACGCTGGGCCACTTCGACGATGGCGCGCTCGGCGTTGCCGTACAGCAGAATGTCGGCGCTGGCGTCGATCAGGATCGAGTTGCGCACGCGGTCCTGCCAGTAGTCGTAGTGGGCGATGCGGCGCAGGGAAGCTTCGATGCCGCCGAGGACGATCGGCACATGCTTGTAGGCTTCCTTGCAGCGCTGGCTGTAGACCAGGCTCGCGCGATCCGGACGCTTGCCCGCCATGCCACCCGGGGTGTAGGCGTCGTCGGAACGGATTTTCTTGTCCGCGGTGTAGCGGTTGATCATCGAGTCCATGTTGCCGGCCGCGACGCCGAAGAACAGGTTCGGCTCGCCGAGCTTCATGAAGTCATCTTTGGACTGCCAGTTCGGCTGGGCGATGATCCCGACGCGGAAGCCTTGGGACTCCAGCAGCCGGCCGATGATCGCCATGCCGAACGACGGGTGATCGACGTAGGCATCACCGGTGACGATGATGATGTCGCAGGAATCCCAGCCGAGCTGATCCATCTCCTCCCTGCTCATTGGCAGGAATGGCGCTGGCCCGAAACATTCGGCCCAGTACTTTGGATAGTCAAATAACGGCTTGGCTGCTTGCATGTCGATAACCGGTGTTGGCTTTCATTGAATTTCGCGGGCGCGGAATATAGCACAAATTTTGACCAATTCCGACGGCTGTGGTCGGAAATTGTGCTTTAACTGTGGCGAGGGAGCTTGCTCCCGATCGGCTGCGCAGCAGTCGAATTCTGGCGGCTGCTGCGCAACCCGGCGGGAGCAAGCGCCCTCGCCACAAGTGCTCGACGTTACTCGTCGTCGTCGAAGTTGTAACTGCCCGGCGCGAGGTTTTCGAAGCGGGTGTACTTACCGATAAAGGCCAGGCGGATAAAGCCGATCGGGCCGTTCCGCTGCTTGCCGATGATGATTTCGGCGATGCCCTTGTGCTCGGTTTCCGGGTGATACACCTCGTCCCGGTACACGAACATGATGACGTCGGCGTCCTGCTCGATCGCTCCGGACTCCCGCAAGTCGGAGTTCACCGGACGCTTGTTGGGACGTTGCTCCAGGGAGCGGTTGAGCTGCGACAGCGCCACCACCGGGCAGTTGAATTCCTTGGCCAGGGCTTTCAGGGATCGCGAGATCTCGGAAATCTCGTTGGTCCGGTTGTCACCGCTGGAACCCGGAATCTGCATCAACTGCAGGTAGTCGATCATGATCAGGCCGATGTCGCCGTGCTCGCGCACCAGGCGCCGGGTCCGCGCACGCATTTCCGACGGGCTGATGCCGGCGGTATCGTCGATGAACAGCTTGCGATCGTTGAGCAGGTTGACCGCCGAGGTCAGGCGCGGCCAGTCGTCGTCTTCGAGCTGACCGGAACGCACCTTGGTCTGGTCGATACGACCGAGGGACGAGAGCATACGCATGATCAGCGATTCACCTGGCATCTCGAGGGAGTACACCAGCACCGCCTTGTCGCTGCGCAGTACGGCGTTTTCCACCAGGTTCATCGCGAAGGTGGTTTTACCCATCGACGGACGGCCGGCGACGATGATCAGGTCGGACGGCTGGAGGCCACTGGTCTTCTCATCGAGGTCGGTATAGCCAGTGGACAGACCGGTGATTGCGTCGGCGGTGTTGAACAGGGTGTCGATGCGATCGATGGCCTTGGTCAACAGTTCGTTGACCCCCACCGGGCCGCCGGTCTTCGGCCGCGCCTCGGCGATCTGGAAGATCTGCCGCTCGGCTTCGTCGAGGATCTCTTCGGCTGTACGGCCTTCAGGGTTGAAGGCGGCGTCGGCAATTTCGGTGCTGATACCGATCAACTGACGCAACGTCGCCCGCTGGCGAACGATCTGCGCATAGGCCTTGATGTTGGCGACGGACGGCGTATTTTTCGCCAGCTCGCCGAGGTAACCGAGGCCGCCGACCTGAGATGTCTGACCTTCCTTGTCCAGTTGCTCGGCAAGGGTCACGACGTCGATCGGCATGTTCTGATCGGCCAGTTTGGCGATCGCACGGAAGATCAGACGGTGGTCATGTCGGTAGAAATCGCCGTCGGAGACTTGATCGAGCACGCGTTCCCAGGCGTTGTTGTCCAGCATCAGACCACCGAGTACGGCCTGTTCGGCCTCGATGGAATGCGGCGGCACCTTCAGGGCAGCGGTTTGCAGATCGTATTGCTCGGGAGCGGTGATTTCGTTCATGGCCACTTGGAGTCAGGTTTGAAAACGGGATTACCAGAAAGACAAAGGGCACGACCTGTAAACAGGATCGTGCCCGATGTTACCGGCAAGCACCCGAGGGTGCCAGCCGACAAGTATTGCTTAAGCTGCTACCACGACAACGCGTACGGTGGCTTCAACTTCGGCGTGCAGGTGCACAGCCACGTCGAATTCACCCACGTTGCGGATGGTGCCGTTCGGCAGACGAACTTCGCTCTTCTGCACTTCAACGCCGGAGGCGGTCAGTGCGTCAGCGATGTCGTGAGTACCGATCGAACCGAACAGCTTGCCTTCGTCGCCAGCGGTGGCAGTGATGGTCACTTCCAGCTCGGCCAGTTGGGCAGCACGGCTTTCAGCCGATGCTTTACGGTCTGCGGCAGCTTTTTCCAGCTCGGCACGACGCTCTTCGAACGCAGCCAGGTTGGCAGCGGTCGCAGCGGTAGCCTTGCCGAAAGGCAGCAGGTAGTTACGGCCGTAACCGGCCTTAACGTTTACTTTGTCGCCCAGGTTGCCCAGGTTGGCGATTTTTTCCAGAAGGATCAGTTGCATGTGGAAATCCTCTTAACTTTTAACCTTCACCGTTCGCGTTATCGGTGTCTTTCGACACGTGACGACCGCGAAAATCAATCAGGCTGTCGACAATGGCCAGAACCACGAGCAACGGATAGATCAGCTGCATGAACAACAGCAGCGTGACGTACAACCCCACCAGCCAGAAACCGGCCAGTCGCTTCTGCCCGACCAGCCCGTGAATCAGGGCCAGTCCGGCGAACACCAGCGGTACACTGCACAACGGCGTCAACATGGCCATCTGTGCACCGAGATTCGGGCCCAGAAGCATCAACGCCAGCAGCAACATCGCCGGCCCCAGCGGGATCCGGATGGCGCGAAACTCGCGACCAAAACCACCCGGGTTGTACAACAACGCCTGCCAATGCCGCCCGACAATCAGGCTCAGCACGCTGACGATCTGCAACAAAGCCGCAATCAGTCCGGTCAGGACTGGTGCAATCAGGGACGCGAAACGCGCTTGCTCATCGACCGACAATTGCTTGTAGGTTTCACCAAGAAGCGCCGGCATGACCTTTATCAAGGCCTGCGCGAGCATCTCGATCTGGGCCGCAAACGCTGCCCCGAGCACCACTGAAAACACCACTCCAATCACTACGCTGACCAGCAGCGTGCGAACCCAGGACTCGCTTGCGCGCAACACCAACGCAAGCCCCGAAGACCCCAGCAGCACCAGAAGTGCCCGTGGATCATCGGCATACAGCCACCAGACCAAAGCCGGCAGCAGCCCCAGAGACAGAACACCCAGGGCGTCCGTCAGTCCGCGCCGCAGAAGCACCAGGCTCCCGGCAGCAGCACCCAACCAATACAACAACGGCAATGTTGCACATCCGGCCACCACGAGAGTGGCCTGCATACGGCCTCGCATGATGAACTCAGCTAAGGCACGCATGCATTCAATCCTTTGCTACTTATCGACTGCCCGGTCTCAGCGGCCGTGGCTGTCGGTGTAGGCCAGCAGGGCCAGGAAGCGGGCGCGCTTGATAGCGGTGGCCAGCTGACGCTGATAACGAGCTTTGGTACCGGTGATGCGGCTTGGAACGATTTTGCCGGTCTCGGATACGTAGGCTTTCAGAGTGTTGAGATCTTTGTAATCGATCTCTTTCACGTCTTCAGCGGTGAAGCGGCAGAATTTACGACGACGGAAGAAACGTGCCATTTGATAGGCTCCTTAAAAGGTCCGTGGATTACTCGTCAGCGTTATCGCTGTTGTCGCTGTCATCACTATCAACGCTATCAGCGCCTTCGTGCTCAGGACGGTCGCGACGCTCACGGCGCTCACTGCGGTTTTCTTCAGCCTTGAGCATCTCGGACTGGCCGGTAACGGCTTCGTCGCGACGGATGACCAGGTTACGGATCACTGCATCGTTGTAGCGGAAGTTGTCTTCCAGCTCGGCCAGGGCCTTGCCAGTGCACTCAACGTTCAGCATCACGTAGTGAGCCTTGTGAACATTGTTGATTGCGTAGGCCAGTTGACGACGGCCCCAGTCTTCCAGACGGTGGATTTTGCCGCCGTCTTCTTCGATCAGCTTGGTGTAACGCTCAACCATGCCGCCGACTTGCTCGCTCTGGTCAGGGTGGACCAGAAAGATGATTTCGTAATGACGCATGAATGCTCCTTACGGGTTGTAGCCTGCCGCTCAAAAACGGTCAGACAAGGAGTGAATGACACTTATGGACTTGCTGGCGCGGGGCACATGCGTGCCTGCCGTCACAGCAAGGGGCGCAATTGTAGAGAAGGGACTGCGCAGGCGCAAGGCAATTGGTGATTATTTGAACAACCACCGGGAGACACCTGTAGGAGCTGCCGAAGGCTGCGATCTTTTGACTTTGATTTTTCAAAACAAGATCAAAAGATCGCAGCCTCGTTTCACTCGACAGCTCCTACAGGTCACACAAAGATCTTTATTTCTTGGCGGCTGCCTTGGCCTTGGCGCCGCGTTGACGCTGGGCTTCGAACAGGCACACACCGGTTGCCACGGACACGTTGAGGCTGCTGACACTGCCGGCCATTGGCAGGTTCACCAGATAGTCACAGTGCTCGCGGGTCAGGCGGCGCATGCCCTTGCCTTCGGCACCCATGATCAGGATTGTCGGGCCGGTCAGGTCCTGGTCATAAATGCTGACCTCGGCCTCACCCGCCGTGCCGACAACCCACAGACCGCGCTGCTGGAGCTTTTCCAGAGTGCGCGCCAGGTTGGTCACCGCCACCAGCGGAATCACTTCCGCCGCGCCGCAGGCCACTTTACGCACCACCGGCGTCAGGGTTGCCGACTTGTCCTTGGGCACGATCACCGCCAGCGCGCCGGCAGCATCCGCCGAACGCAGGCAGGCGCCGAGGTTGTGCGGGTCGGTCACTCCGTCGAGCACCAGCAACAGCGGTGCGCCTTCGGTACGGTCGAGCAGCTCGTCGAGCATCGCCTCGCCCCAGACCTGGCTCGGACTGACGTCCGCGACCACGCCCTGGTGTACGCCTTCAACCCAGGCGTCCATTTCGCGGCGCTCGGCCTGACCGATCTGCACACGATTTTCGTTGGCCAGTTCGATCAGGGTCTGCACGCGCGGATCGTTGCGGCTTTCGGCCAGCCAGATCTGCTTGACGCGTTTCGGGTGGTGACGCAGCAACGCTTCTACCGCGTGAACGCCGTAGATTTTTTCCAACTGACTCATGACTTCGCCTTCGGTTTACGCGACCCGCCACTTTTGGCGGGAGCCGAACCCGCTTTCGGCGGGCCTTTACGGTGTTTGCTCGGTTTGGCTGGCTTGCCGCCGACGGCCTTCTCAGGCGCCGACCGTCCGGTCTTTCCCCCAGACGCCGCTTTACCACCGCTTTTGGCTTCGGCCAGCAAGGCCTTCTTCAATTCACGGCTTTTGCGCAGCTCGGCGTTTTTTCGCCACGGCATCGCTTGGGCGATAGGCCTCGACCGCTTTTTTCCTTGGCTGGACGACGGCTGGCGGTTTTCGCCGGAGCCTTGTCTTCCACAGCCTTGCTCGCAGGTGCTGCGGTATCGGCGCCACGTTTCTTGCGACCGATCGGCGCGCTGATGGTTTTCTCGGCCATCTCGAAGTCGATCTTGCGCTCGTCGAGGTCGACGCGCATCACGCGCACTTCAACGGTATCGCCGAGACGGAAGCTGCGACCGGTGCGCTCGCCCGCCAGGCGGTGATGCACAGGGTCGAAGTGGTAGTAATCGCCTGGCAGCGCGGTGACGTGCACCAGGCCTTCGACGTAGATATCGGTCAGCTCGACGAACAGACCAAAAACCGGTCACGGCGGTGATCACACCCGGGAAACGATTCGCCGACGCGATCCTTCATGAACTCGCACTTGAGCCAGTTTCACTACGTCGCGGGTGGCTTCGTCAGCACGGCGCTCGCTCATCGAGCACTGCTCGCCGAGTTGCTCCAGCGCCGCTTTCGTCGTACGGATAGATGCGCGCCTTCGGAATGGTCATCGCCCCGGCACGACGAACGTGCGGAGTGTCCTGTTTCGAATGGATCACGCTGCGGATGGCGCGGTGCGTGAGCAGGTCCGGGTAACGACGGATCGGCGACGTGAAGTGGGTATAGGCTTCGTAATTCAGGCCGAAGTGGCCTTCGTTCTGGGCGCTGTACACCGCCTGGCTCAGGGAGCGCAGCATCACGGTCTGGATCAGATGGAAATCCGGACGGTCCTTGATGCTCGCCAACAGGGCCTGATAGTCCTTCGGCGACGGGCCGTCCTTGCCTTTGTGCAGGGACAGGCCGAGCTCGCCGAGGAAGGCGCGCAGCTTTTCCAGACGCTCCGGTGGCGGGCCGTCGTGGACACGGTACAGCGCGGGGATTTCGTGCTTCTTGAGGAATTCGGCGGTGGCCACGTTTGGCCGCCAGCATGCATTCCTCGATCAGCTTGTGCGCATCGTTGCGGGTGGTCGGACGGATTTCGGCAATCTTGCGCTCGGAACCGAAGATGATCCGGGTTTCCTGGGTTTCGAAATCGATCGCGCCACGCACGTGACGGGCAGCCAGCAACACTTTGTACAGCGCATAGAGCTGCTTGAGGTGCGGCACCACATCGGTGTACTCGCCGCGAAGCTTGCG
The DNA here is from genome assembly GCF_024748795.1 of Pseudomonas sp. B21-051. Lineage (NCBI taxonomy): Bacteria > Pseudomonadati > Pseudomonadota > Gammaproteobacteria > Pseudomonadales > Pseudomonadaceae > Pseudomonas > Pseudomonas sp. B21-051. Next base: position 622,157 of record NZ_CP087166.1, on the reverse strand, counting down.
CGCTTCGGTGGCTTTCGGGGTTTCCAGCATCGCGCTGACCTTGTTGTAGGTCAGACGGGCGTGGGAGTGGATCACCGCTTCATAGAAGCAGTAGTCGGTCATTTCGCCGGACTTGGAGATGGTCATCTCGCAAACCATGGCCAGACGATCGACGTGCGGGTTCAGCGAGCACAGGCCGTTGGACAGCTGCTCAGGCAACATCGGCACCACGCGCTCGGGGAAATACACCGAGTTGCCGCGCACCTGGGCTTCGTTGTCCAGCGCCGAACCGATCTTCACGTAGCTGGAGACGTCGGCAATCGCCACGTACAACTTCCAGCCGCCGGAGAACAGGCGCAACTTGCCCGGCTTGGCTTCGCAGTAAACTGCGTCGTCGAAGTCGCGGGCATCTTCGCCGTCGATGGTGACGAACGGCAGATGGCGCAGGTCGACACGCTTCTCTTTGTCTTTCTCTTCGACTTCCGGCTTGAGCTTGGCGGCTTCTTTGAGCACCGCTTCAGGCCAGACATGCGGAATGTCGTAGGTACGCAGCGCGACATCGATTTCCATGCCCGGCGCCATGTAGTTGCCGACCACTTCGACCACATCGCCTTGCGGCTGGAAGCGCGGCGTCGGCCAGTGGGTGATCTTCACCTCGACGAACTGACCGATCTGCGCGTTGGCATTACGGCCTGGCGTAACCAGCACTTCCTGCTGGATCTTCGGGTTGTCGGCAACGACGAAACCGATACCGCCCTCTTCGAAGTAGCGACCAACGATGGTTTCGTGGGCACGGGACACCACTTCGACGATCACGCCTTCACGGCGGCCACGACGGTCGAGACCGGACACCCGCGCCAGAGCACGGTCGCCATCGAACACCAGACGCATCTGCGCCGGGCTCATGAACAGGTCATCGCTGCCGTCGTCCGGCACCAGGAAGCCGAAACCGTCACGGTGACCGCTGATGCGGCCCAGGATCAGGTCGAGCTTGTCCACTGGCGCATAGGTGCCCCGGCGGGTGTAGATCAATTGAGCGTCGCGCTCCATGGCGCGCAGGCGGCGGCGCAGGGCTTCGATCTGGTCTTCTGTGGTCAGACCAAACTCTTCGACCAGTTGCTCGCGGGCAGCAGGCGAACCCCGATCGGCGAGATGCGCCAGGATCAGTTCGCGGCTGGGAATAGGGTTTTCATATTTTTCCGCTTCACGAGCGGCCTCGGGATCGAGGGACTGCCAATCGGCCATTAGAGAGTTTTCACCTTGTCTATATGCGGGTTAGTTTGGCATAGGCGCCATCAAACGGGAAATTTCCGACTATATAAGGCCCTTCTGGAGCCTTGTATCGACGCCTGAAAGCCCTTTTGAACACCGCCGGTAAAAAAATTCATTTTTTTTGCTGACAGGGGTTTACAGTTAAAAAGGCGCTCCGTATAGTGCGCGCCATCGACGACGTACACACGTTGACGAGATGCCCAGGTGGTGAAATTGGTAGACACGCCAGCTTCAGGTGCTGGTGACCTTACGGTCGTGGAAGTTCGAGTCTTCTCCTGGGCACCAATTTCGAGTTTGAGACTAGATCAGTTTCAAGACTCACACAAAACCCGCGAAAGCGGGTTTTTTGCATTCTAAGGAACGGGTTTGTTAAAACTGATTAATTAAAATTAAATCAGGGGTTTACAGATCAAAAAGCGCTCCGTATAGTGCGCCACATCAACAGCGGCAACGCTCGCGATGAATGCCCAGATGGTGAAATTGGTAGACACGCCAGCTTCAGGTGCTGGTGACCTTACGGTCGTGGAAGTTCGAGTCTTCTTCTGGGCACCAATTCAAACTCAAGGTTACGACGTTGAGTTTCCCGAAAACCCGCGAAAGCGGGTTTTTTCGTTTCTGGCTTCCAGAAATCCTGAACGCCTCACTCGACATTCGATTGCCCTTGTGTAGGAGCTGCCGAAGGCTGCGATCTTTGCTTTTGTTTTAAAAGACAGGATCAAAAGATCGCAGCCTGCGGCAGCTCCTACAAAAGTGCTGCAACTCGCCGTAACAGAGCTGGCGGCGTCCCGCAAGGCGCACTTGAGAAACAATATCGTTTATCATTGTTGCAAGTTTTTGCAATGCGACAGTGAGGAACCCTGCGAATGATGTTTCGAAATACCCTGCGCCGCGGCTTGACCTTCACCCTGCTCGGCCTGGCACTCGCCACTCCCCTCACCCAGGCAGCCGATGCGGTTTCCCTGACGCTCTACAACGGCCAACACAAGGAAGTCGGCGATGCGATCGCCAAGGCTTTCGAGGCCAAGACCGGCATTCATGTCAACGTACGCAAGGGCAGCAGCAACCAGCTCGCCAGCCAGGTCATCGAAGAAGGCGACCGCTCCCCCGCCGACGTGATCTACACCGAAGAATCTCCTCCGCTGAACAACCTCGGCGAGCAAGGCCTGCTGGCCAAGACTGACGACGCCACGCTGGCGGTGCTGCCCAAGCAATACGTCGCCGGCAACGGCACCTGGATCGGTGTCACCGCGCGGGTTCGCGTGGTTGCCTACAACCCGAAACTGGTCGATGAGAGAGACTTGCCAAAGTCGGTGATGGAATTCTCCGATCCGAAGTGGCAAGGCAAAGTCGGTTTCGTCCCGACCAGCGGCGCCTTCCAGGAACAGGCCGTGGCGATTATCAAAATGCACGGTCGCGACGCCGCCGAAGAATGGCTGACCGGCCTGCGCGCTTTCGGCAAGACCTACAGCAACAACATGGTCGCGCTCAAAGCCGTGGAAAACGGCGAAGTCGCCACCGTGCTGGTGAACAACTACTACTGGTTCGCCCTGCAACGCGAGAAAGGCAAGCTCGACTCGAAACTGCATTACTTCACCGGCGGCGACGTCGGCGGACTGATCACTGTATCCAGCGCTGCCGTGCTGAAATCCAGCAAGCATCCAAAAGAAGCCCAACAATTCCTTGCCTACATGGCCAGCGAAGAAGGTCAGCGCGTGATCACTCAGACCACCGCCGAATATCCGCTGCACAAAGGCATGGAATCGGATCGCGGACTCAAGCCGTTCAGCGAATTAGAAGCCCCGAACGTGACCCCGGCCGATCTTGGCAACGCCGAAGAAGCGCTGGAGCTGGAACGTGAAGTTGGCCTGAACTGATGGCCGCATCGTTATCCGCCCCCGCCGCGCGCGGGGGTTACCTGCCACGACGCAAGCGCCCGTCGATCTGGCTGGTGCTGCCGGTGTTATTGCTGGTGGTCATGAGCCTGTTGCCACTGGCCTATGTCGGCTTGAAAGCCTGGCAAGCCGGTTGGGCGGAGGCACTGCACTTGTTGTGGCGCCCGTACGTATTCGGCTTGCTGCGCAACACCTTGGCACTGATGGTTGGCGTGACGCTGACGTGCGGCGTGATCGGCCTGTCGCTGGCGTGGCTGCTGGAGCGCAGCAATCTGCCGGGACGACGCCTGTGGGGGGTGATTCTGTGCCTGCCGTTCGCGGTGCCGGCGTTTGTCAGCAGCTTCACCTGGGTGTCGCTGAGCGCGCAGTTTGAAGGCCTCGGCGGGGCGATTCTGGTGATGAGCCTGTCGAAGTATCCGCTGATCTTTCTGCCGGTCGCGGCGACCCTGCGCAACCTCGATCCGTCCCTTGAAGAGTCGGCTCGCACCTTGGGACAGAACCGCTGGGGCGTGTTTTTCCGCGTCACCCTGCCGCTGCTCTGGCCGTCGCTGCTGGCTGGCTCGCTGCTGATTGCCCTGCACATGCTGGTCGAGTTCGGCGCGCTGTCGATCATCGGCCTGCAAACCTTCACCACCGCGATCTACCAGCAATTCGAACTGGAATTCAGCAACGCCAATGCAGCGATGCTCTCCGCGGTGTTGCTCGCGTTGTGTCTGATGCTGCTGTGGCTGGAACTGCGGGTGCGCGGCAAGGGTCGCCATGTGCGCACCGGCCAGGGTGCAGCGCGTCAGGCGGAGCAAGTGCGGTTGGGGTCGTGGGCGGTTGCCGGTCAGTTGTATTGCCTGTTGCTGGCGATTGTCGGCAGCGGGGTTCCGCTGGGCATGCTCGCGTACTGGCTGGCGGTGGGTTCATCGGCGGCCTTCCCGGTCGCGGCGATCACCGAGGCCCTGCTGTCTTCATTGGCCTTGTCGCTGGGTGGCGCAGCGCTGTGCCTACTGCTGGCGGTGCCGGTCGGGCTGCTGGTGGTGCGTTACAAGGGCCAATTGGCGATCTGGGCCGAACGCCTGCCATATCTGCTGCATGCGCTGCCAGGCCTGGTGATCGCGCTGACGCTGGTGTATTTCGCCCTGCACTACGTGCCGGCGTTGTACCAGACCTCGGCATTGCTGCTGATCGCTTATGCGTTGCTGTTTCTGCCGTTGGCGCAGGCACCGATTCGTACGGCACTGAACAAGGCTGCGCCGCAGCTGGAAGAAGCGGCACGCACGTTGGGGGCCTCGTCGTTCACAGCGTTTTGCCGGGTGACCCTGCCGATCATTTTCCCGGCACTGGGCGCGGCGTTTGCGCTGGTGTTTCTGGATGCAATGAAGGAACTGACGGCGACGCTGCTGCTGAGCCCGACCGGGCTTAATACGCTGGCGACCGAGGTCTGGGCGCACACCGCGAATGTCGAGTTTGCGGCGGCGGCGCCTTATGCGGCGTTGTTGATTGTGGTGTCGGGTTTGCCGGTGTATCTGCTGACGACGCGTATGTATCTGAGCCGCTAAAAGATCGCAGCCTGCGGTGTAGTGGTTCAGTTTTTTTAAACCACTCCGTAGGAGTATTAGGCCGCCTGCTGCTCAAACAGCGCAGGCGGCAAGTGGTTCGAGGCAGAGTGGCAACGACGATGGTTGTAGTGATGAACAAAATCCATCACATCCTTCTCCGCTTCGAAATGGTTTTGGTAGCCGTTTTCCGGCATCCAATCGTGTTTCAACGTCCTGAAATAGCGCTCAACAACTGCGTTATCCCAGCAGTTCCCTCGACGACTCATGCTCTGAACGATCCGGTTTTCTGCCAAGCAGCCAACAAATCGATCAGCGGTGTACTGGCAGCCTTGGTCTGAGTGAAATAGCAACGCAGGCATCGGACGGCGTAGTGACACTGCTAACCTTAGCGCCCTTGCAGACAGCTCAGCATCGGCAGTTCGGGAACAGGCCCACCCCACAATTCTGCGTGAAAACAGATCCATCACCACCGCCAGATAAAGCCAGCCATTTCCGACTCGGATGTAGGTAATGTCGCCGGCCCAAAGGGTGTCTGGCTGGGTCGGATTAAAACGCCGATCAAGTATGTTCGGTGCAACAATCGCTGGTTTCGTAGCGCGTCGATAGTGGGCATAACACGGTCTGCGTCGGTGTAGGCCAAAGGTGTTGATCAGCGTGCGCATTCGACAGCGCCCAATAAAAATCCCCTCTTTTCTTAGCTCTCTGGAAAACCCACGAGTACCTAACGCCTCACGATGTTCTTTATGCATCGCACGAAGTTTACGCCTCAGCAAGCGCAGTTCAGGCTTCAGGCGCTTGGGTTTACGCTTGGTGTAATAGCTGCTTCGGGCAACACCAAGCACTGAGCACATGCGCCGAATCGACATTGCACCTCGAACGCCATCAATCACTTGGTTCGACCGAACAGAACCTTTAGATGAGAGGGCAATTGCTTTTTTAGCACTTGGTTCTCGGCTTCAAGCAGTGCCAGCTTTGCCTGGAGCGATTCGATCAGTTCCTGATCCTGCAATCGCGGTGGCTGCGACATGCCTTCCTGCTCTCGACGCCAGCGCGAAACCCAGCGACGCAGGGCCGTAGGGCCCACATTAGTAGCTTCACAGGCTTTAGGGATGGAGTAGTTCATCTCCACGACCAAGCGAATGGCTTCTGCTTTTTCCTCTGACGTGACAACCCGATATCCCATGATGCTTCCTTAAATCGACGCTCCTACATCATGGTCTAAAAAAATTCGACCACAACACGGCAGCTCCTACAGGGGAATTTGCGTTTCCTGTAGGAGCTGCCGCAGGCTGCGATCTTTTGATTTAAGCCCTGAACTGCCCCAGGCTGGCTTTCAACTGCGCCGCCAAGCCATCCAGCACCTTGCCACTGGCCGTGGTCTCGACCACCGCTTGCGCCGCTTTCTCGGCCTGGGCATGAATCGTCTCGACCCGCCCACGCACTGCCTGCGCGCCCTGCGCCTGATGCGCCGCCGCCTGCGTTGCCAGACCGATCGCCGCATGCACCTGCTCGACCGAGGCCTGCACCGACTGTTGCAGCCGCGCACTGTCGCGCAACACCAGCAAACCTTCGCTGGCCTGACGTCCGGCCTGACCGATCGCTTCTACCGCCTCACGCGCGCCCTGCTGCAATGCGACGATGTGCGCCTGAATATCGCCGGTCGAGCTTTGCGTCTTGCTCGCCAAGGCGCGCACTTCATCCGCGACCACCGCAAAACCGCGCCCGGTCTCACCGGCCCGCGCGGCTTCGATCGCCGCGTTCAAGGCCAGCAAGTTGGTCTGCTCGGCGATGCCGTGAATCACCGTCAGCACCACTTCAATCTGTTCGCTCTGCTGCGCCAGTCGCTCGATGACTTTCGCCCCGGTGTCGACCTGCCCGGCCAGCGCTTCGATCAAACTGCCAACCTTCGCCGAGGTACGAGTGTTTTCATCGGTGGCCTGGCGAATATCCACCACCTGCTTCAACGCCGCCTGCATGGCATGGCTTTCCGATTGCGCCTCGTCAGCCATTTGCGACAGCGCGCGCAGGCTTTCCGCCACCTCATCACGCTGCATCCCGGCCGCTGCGTCGGCACCGGCATTGCGCAGGGTCATGGCGCCGATTTCCACGCCGGTACGCTGGGCCACGTCGCCCGCCTCACGCACGATCGGCTGCAACTTATCTACAAAGCGATTGACCGCCGAAGCCATGTCGCCGATTTCGTCCTTGCTGTTGATCTGCACGCGCTTGGTCAGATCGCCCTCGCCTGCCGCCAGATCGTCCATCGCCGCATTGAGCATCTTCAAGCGATTGACCACCCGGTGCCCCAGCACCACCGCCAGCAACAGCAGCACGCCACAGCCGACCAGCGCCAGGCCCATACCGATGCGCCAGCGCAAGGTCGCGGCAGCTTCCTGCACGGTGCTGCGGGTATTGGCTTTCATCTCGGTCGCGGTGGATTGCGCCGACTGCAGACGCGCGCGCATCGCGCTGGCGCTGTCAGCAGCGGCCCCCTTGAGGCTATCGCCCACCAGTTGATCACTGCTGGCGATCAGCGCCGAGAAGCGCTGGTCGAGCGCGGCCAGATCGGTTTCCACCGATGCCGTCGAAACGCCCATCAGCACCTTGCCGATTTCCACGCCATTGGGATTGATCGAGGCTTCGAGGTAGTAGACCGACGGATCGTTTTTCGCCGCGTCCAGCACCTTGTCCAGCGCGCGCTCGCCCTGACCTTTTTCCAGCAAGGCCTTGTTGATCGGATTTTCGCGGTTGAGGTAACGCGTCAGGTGCTGACCGGTGGCATCGTCGTAAACCACGAACAACACGTTGGGATTGCGCTGGGCGCGGCGGGCAAATTCGGACAGGGTCGGCACGTCGCTGTCCCACATGGCGCGCGGCGCCACCGAGGCGAGCAACTGAGCCATGTCATTGGCCGAGTCCTTGAGATCTTTTTCCAGTGTCGTACGCAGTTGCGCCTGCTCTTCTTTCAGACGGGAAGACAGGCCGGCGGTCAGACGCTGCCGGGTACTTGAGGAAAGGTTATCGAGGCTTGAGGTGACCTCACGCCCGGCCTGTTCCAACTCGCCGGAGAGCTTTTGGCTGTCAGCGCCCAGACGAGTGCCGAGATCAGCCTCCAGCGCCGTGACCGTGCTTCGTGTCAGGGCGACTGCCACCAGCACTTGCACCAAAAGGGCGATACCAAGGGTAACGAACACGGGCCGCAACAAACGGCTTTGTAACAGTGAGAGAACGGCCGACACTGTGAATCCCTCTACTTCTGACGCCATTAATTTGATGGCACTCTTGTAGGAAGATTTACAGCAAAGGTCATGCCGTCCAACAGGCATAAACGACAAAGGCCCCGATTAAGGGGCCTTTGTTTTTTACATCAACGACTTATCAAGCGAACGGATGACGCAGAACGATGGTTTCGTTGCGATCCGGGCCCGTCGAAATAATGTCGATCGGCGCGCCGATCAGCTCTTCAACGCGTTTGATGTAGGCACGAGCATTAGCTGGCAGCTCTTCCAGGGTTTTGGCACCCACGGTCGATTCGGTCCAGCCCGGCACTTCTTCGTACACAGGCTGCAGGCCCACGTAGCTGTCAGCGTCGGTCGGCGCCACGGCATTGCCTTGCGCGTCCTTGTAGCCGGTGCAGATGTTGATGGTTTCCAGGCCATCAAGGACGTCCAGCTTGGTCAGGCAGATGCCCGAGATGCTGTTCACATCGATAGCGCGACGCAGGATAACGGCGTCGAACCAGCCGCAACGACGGGCACGGCCGGTGGTAGCGCCGAACTCGTGACCTTGCTTGGCCAGGTGCGCACCCACGTCGTCGAACAGCTCAGTCGGGAATGGACCCGAACCGACGCGAGTGGTGTAAGCCTTGGTGATGCCCAGGATGTAGTCGAGGAACATCGGACCAACGCCCGAACCGGTCGCCACGCCACCGGCGGTGGTGTTGGAGCTGGTCACGTACGGGTAGGTACCGTGGTCGATGTCGAGCAACGAACCCTGGGCGCCTTCGAACATGATGTCTTTGCCGGCGCGACGCAGGTCGTGCAGCTCGGCAGTCACGTCGAGCATCAGCGGCTTGAGCAGCTCGGCGTATTCCTTGCACTCGGCCAAGGTCTTTTCGAACTCGATGGCCGGCTCTTTGTAGTAACCGACCAGCATGAAGTTGTGGTAATCCACCAGTTCACGCAGCTTGTCTTCGAAACGCGGCATGTTCAGCAGGTCGCCCACGCGCAGACCACGGCGCGCAACCTTGTCTTCATAAGCCGGGCCGATACCGCGACCGGTAGTACCGATCTTCAGCTCGCCACGGGCTTTTTCACGGGCCTGGTCCAGCGCCACGTGGAAGGACAGAATCAGCGGGCAGGACGGGCTGATACGCAGGCGCTCGCGCACCGGTACGCCTTTCTCTTCCAGCTTGGTGATCTCACGCAGCAGGGCGTCAGGTGCAACCACCACGCCGTTGCCGATCAGGCACTGCACGCCTTCGCGCAGCACGCCCGACGGGATCAGGTGCAAGACGGTTTTTTCGCCGTCGATCACCAGGGTGTGGCCAGCGTTGTGGCCACCTTGGTAGCGCACTACGGCGGCAGCATGTTCGGTCAGCAGATCAACGATCTTGCCTTTGCCCTCATCACCCCATTGGGTGCCCAGGACTACGACATTCTTACCCATAACACTTGTCCTCATTCGCGCAAACTTGGTGCCGGCGATGGCCGGCAGGAAAACTCAAGAAGCCAGTGGCGATACTTGCCAAAGCCCGTTCTGCTGAATCAATTGCCGGTCGCAGTCCGCATCACGGGCGGCGGCCAAAGGTTGTCCAGGCAATGCCTGAACGACACGCTGACCCTCACTGCGCAACTGGCAAACCTGCTGCCAGAGTGCCGCATCCGTACTGTCAGGCATCCAGATACCGCCAGACGGTAGCTCGATCTCAGCACGCCCCAGGGTCACCAGGGTTTTCAAATCGGTAGAGAAGCCGGTCGCCGGACGGGCACGACCGAAGTCGGCGCCGATGTCGTCGTAACGACCGCCCTGAGCGATGGACTGGCCCACGCCCGGGACAAACACCGCGAACACCACACCGGTGTGGTAGTGGTAGCCGCGCAGCTCGCCCAGGTCGAAGTACAGCGGCAACTCCGGGAAACGCGTCGCCAGACGATCGGCGATCTCCAGCAAATCTTCCAGCGCCGCCAGAACCGGCGCCGGTGCATTAGCCAGACGCTCACGGGCCGCACTCAGTACTTCACGGCCGCCACACAGGTCGACCAGCGCCCGCAGCATGCCGGACAGATCGGCCGGCAGGCCTTCGGTCAAGGTAATGACCTCGTCGATGGCCTTGCGTTGCAACGCATCGAACAACTGCTGCTCGACTTCACCGGACAGACCGGCGGCGCGCGCCAGACCACGGTAGATGCCGACATGGCCAAGGTCCATGTGCACATCCGGCACATCGGCCAGTTGCAGCATGGCCAGCATCAGGCTGATCACTTCAACGTCGCTGCTCGGGCTGGCATCGCCGTAAAGCTCGGCACCCAGCTGGATCGGGCTGCGCGAGGACGACAGTGCACGCGGCTGGGCATGCAGCACGCTGCCGGCGTAGCACAGACGGCTCGGGCCTTCGCGACGCAGGGTGTGCGCATCGATGCGCGCCACTTGCGGCGTGATGTCGGCACGGAACCCCATCTGCCGACCCGACTGCGGATCGATGACCTTGAAGGTACGCAGATCCAGGTCCTGGCCCGCACCGGTCAGCAGGGATTCCAGGTACTCGATATGGGGAGTCACGACAAACTCGTAACCCCAGCTCTGGAACAGATCCAACACCTGACGACGCGCGACTTCAATGCGCGCCGCTTCCGGTGGCAGTACTTCTTCGATGCCATCTGGCAGCAGCCAGCGGTCTACCGTTGCCATTACGCCATTCCCCTTTGATCCGGGCGGCCAGCCTGCGGGCGAGCCTTGAGTGAAGCAGAAAATGACCGAACCGTTCAAAACGCACGCGCATGAACGACGCGGCGAAAGGCCTGTTACCGGCTTCGCCCATCACTTTCCTCGAAAAACGCTCGGGCCATTCAACCCGATGCCTGCAACAAAAAACAGCAATCAAACGTGCAGACGCAAAAAAGCCGGGAATTTCCCGGCTGCCGCATCATACACACGTTTTCCCAAAGGATCACCCCGCCCGAGGTTTTAGCCGCCGGGCGGAATGATTCAGGTCAACGTCGTATCAAGGCTTGGACTTTTCCAGGTAACGGAAGAAGTCGCTGCTTGGGTCGAGAACCATGACGTCGGATTTGTTCGCGAAGCTTTCACGGTAGGCACGCAGGCTACGGTAGAAACCGTAGAACTCCTGATCCTGACCGTAGGCCTTGGAGTAGATTGCAGCGGCCTGGGCATCACCGTCACCGCGAATCTCCTCGGATTCACGATAGGCTTCAGCCAGCAGCACGCGGCGTTGACGATCGGCGTCGGCACGGATGCCTTCGGCCAGCTCGTTACCCTTGGCGCGGTGCTCGCGAGCTTCACGCTCACGCTCGGTGCTCATACGTTCGAACACGCTGCGGTTCACTTCCTTCGGCAGATCGATGGCCTTGACCCGGACATCAACGACTTCGATACCCAGCTCTTTTTCCGCCATCTTGTTCAGCGACGCGGTGATGTCAGCCATCAGCGCATCACGCTCACCCGACACCACTTCGTGCAGGGTGCGCTTGCCGAACTGGTCACGCAGACCGGATTCCAGGCGACGGGACAGACGCTCGTCGGCGATCTGCTTGAGGCCGGAAGTCGCGGTGTAGAAGCGCTCGGCATCTTTCACGCGCCACTTGGCGTAGGCATCGACCATCACGGCTTTCTTTTCCAGGGTCAGGAAGCGTTGGGTCGGTGCATCCAGCGTCATCAGACGTGCGTCGAATTTACGCACCTGGTTAACGTAAGGCACTTTCACATGCAGGCCCGGCTGAACATCGGCCTGAACCACACGACCGAATTGCAGCAGCACCGCACGCTCGGTCTGAGCCACGATGTAGAAGCAGTTCCAGCCCACCAGCACCACGACAACGCCAACGATCAGGGCGATCAGCGATTTATTGCTCATCAGCGGGTCTCCCTTGTACGTGTCTGCGGCAGGTCAGTGACATGCGGCGCGACGTCCGTGTTGTTGCTGGCGGCGGCAGAACCGGTGACCGGTGCATTGCTGCCCGAACTGTTCTGGATCATTTTGTCCAACGGCAGGTAAAGCAGGTTGCTCTGGCCGTTCTTGTTGCCGGTCACGAGTACCTTGCTGGTGTTGCTGAAGACTTCCTGCATGGTGTCCAGATACAGACGCTGGCGGGTGACTTCAGGGGCCTTGCGATACTCGGCGACCAGTTTGGTAAAGCGATCCGCCTCACCCTTGGCGCGCGAGACCGTCTCGTCGCGGTAACCGTTGGCATCCTCGAGGATGCGCTGGGCCTGACCACGGGCTTCCGGCACGACGCCGTTGGCGTAGGTTTCCGCCTGGTTGCGCGAACGCTGCTCGTCTTCACGGGCGCGGATCACGTCGTCGAAGGCTTCCTGCACTTCACGCGGTGCCGCTGCGCTCTGTACGTTGACCTGGGTGACGGTGATACCGGTGCGATAGGTATCGAGGAAACGTTGCAGACGCTCCTTGATTTCGCTGGCCATCAATTCACGACCTTCGGTCAGCACCTGATCCATGGCGGTGGAACCCACCACGTGGCGCAGGGCGCTGTCGGTCGCATGCTGCAGACTGATTTCCGGCTGATCGACGTTCAGCACGAAGTCCTGCAGGTTGCTGATCTTGTACTGCACGGTCAGCGGCACTTCGACGATGTTCTCGTCTTCAGTCAGCATCTGGCCCTGCTTGGTATAGGCACGCTCACGCGTGACGTTTTCCATGTACTTCTTGTCGATCGGCGGGAAGTAGATGTTCAGGCCGGGGCCGACAGTCTCGTAGTACTTGCCGAAGCGCAGCACCACGGCTTGCTCCTGCTCGTCGACCACATAGACCGCGCTGTACAGCCAGACAGCCGCCAGCACCACGAGGCCGATACCGAGCAGACCGCCGAAGCCGCCACCACTCCTGCCCGAACCACCGCCGTCATCACCACCGCGTTTCTTACCACCACCGAACAACCCGTTCAGGCTTTCCTGCAGCTTTCGGAAGGCCTCGTCGAGATCCGGTGGCCCCTTGCGGTCGCCGTTATTGCGGCGCTTGCCACCCCAAGGATCCTGATTATTCGAGTTGCCACCCGGCTCATTCCAAGCCATAGCGCTCTCCATCTGATAAAGCAAAGACGCACCCACGGCGCGCCGACCAATGCTACAGAATGCCTGCCGTTGCGGCACAACCGCTTTGCCAGGCTTTTATTGCAAAGTGTGTTGCTCGATGAATTCCATCGGCTGCAATCCTTCGCGGCTTACCAGTCGATTCAACTCGACCCGGGGCAAACGAACGGCCAGCAGGCAGATGCCTTCTTCGTCATGCTCTTCTTTCTGTACCGCACCGAGTTCGAAGAACTGCGCACGCAGTCGAGCGAATCGTTGCGGCAAGCGCAATGTCCCCACAAACAAATCACTGCCCAGCAACTCGGCAATGGCTTGTTCAAGCAATTCCAGACCCGTGCCATCGCGCGCCGACAGCCAGACCCGCTGCGGCTTGCCATCGGCATCGCGCTGGATCTGTGGCTCAACGCCTTCAAGCAAATCGAGTTTGTTGTATACCTCGAGGATCGGCAAGTCCTGGGCTCCGATCTCGCCCAGTACCACCATCACCTGCTCGATCTGCAACATGCGATCCGGTTCGGCCGCATCGATCACGTGCAACAGCAGGTCGGAATTGCTCGACTCTTCGAGCGTAGACCGAAATGCTTCGACCAGCTTGTGCGGCAAGTGTCGAATGAACCCTACCGTGTCCGCCAGAACGATCGGCCCCAGGTCGTCCAGTTCCAGACGGCGCAGGGTCGGGTCCAGCGTGGCGAACAATTGGTCGGCCGCGTACACCTCGGACTTGGTCACATTATTGAACAGCGTGGATTTGCCGGCGTTGGTATAGCCCACCAGAGACACGGTAGGGATATCCGCACGGGAGCGGCCGCGTCGCGATTGCTCGCGCTGGCTGCGCACCTTTTCCAGGCGACCCTTGATCTGACGCAGACGAACCCGCAGCAGACGCCGGTCGGTTTCGAGCTGGGTTTCACCGGGGCCACGCATGCCGATACCGCCACCCTGACGCTCAAGGTGAGTCCAGCCGCGAACCAGGCGGGTGCTCATGTGATCAAGCTGGGCCAGTTCTACCTGGAGCTTGCCTTCATGGGTACGGGCGCGCTGGGCGAAGATATCGAGAATCAGGCCGGTACGGTCGATCACGCGACACTCGAAAACACGTTCGAGGTTACGTTCCTGACTGGGCGTGAGAATGTGATTGAAAATCACCAGATCGGCCTTTTCGGCATGGACCAGGTCGCGTAATTCCTCGACCTTGCCGCTGCCAATCAGGAATTTGGCGGTTGGCCGATGACGCGGTACGTTAAAAAACGCAACGGTCTCGGCGCCCGCCGAATTAGCCAATTCCTGAAACTCCTGCGGATCTTCGCGCGCCTCAGGGTCCTGACCTTCCAAGTGAACGAGGATGACTCGCTCACCACCACCGTGGCGCTCAAAGAACAAAGGAGACTCCTATCAGGCGTTACCTGGCTCAGCGTCACCTGCATCGGATTCGGTTGCGCTAGGCAGACGAATTGGACGTACTGGCACGACTGTCGAGATAGCGTGTTTGTAAACCATCTGGCTGACGGTGTTTTTCAGCAGGATAACGAACTGGTCGAACGACTCGATCGTGCCTTGCAGTTTGATACCGTTGACCAGGTAGATGGAAACCCCAACTTTCTCTTTACGTAAAGTATTCAAGTAAGGGTCTTGTAGCGAATGCCCTTTTGACATGTGCCGCACTCCTTTAAGGATTCAATAATAAAAATAGGTAATTCAGATGGCTTTGGCCGCCACACCCCCAAGGATAGACGGCAATTGCAAGGACTCAGCTCAATATGGAGATGGTCCCAAGGTATTTCAAGGCGCGTGGCAGATTGTCGCAATCAAGACTGTCCAGCCAGTGCAGTTCTTCCCAGCTGCGCAGCCAGGTGAACTGACGCTTGGCCAATTGACGCGTGGCAATGATGCCGCGTTCCTGCATTTCAGCTAACGACAGCTTGCCATCCAGGTAGTCCCAGACTTGGCGGTAGCCTACCGCACGTATAGACGGCAACCCGGAATGCAGGTCACTTCTTTTACGCAGGGCTACGACCTCGTCGATGAACCCCTGTTCCAGCATATTTGTGAATCTTTGTTTAATGCGCTCATGCAGTACCTGGCGATTTGCCGGAGCAATGGCCAAGTTCGCGACAGTATAGGGCAATTGTTGCCGTCCCGAAGCGGCTGCTTCAGTACTTTGCGCAGATTGTTGCTGACGCAGGGCAGTCATGCTCTGACCGCTGACCCGATAAACCTCCAGCGCCCGACTCAGGCGCTGCGGATCGTTCGGATGAATGCGTGCCGCCGACACCGGATCGATGCTCGCCAGCTGATCGTGCAGGGCTTGCCAGCCGAGGCGTGCAGCCTCTTCTTCGATCTGCGCACGGACCTCGGGATCCGCCGCCGGCATGTCCGCCAGGCCATCAACCAACGCCTTGTAATAGAGCATGGTGCCGCCAACCAGTAGCGGAATTTTTCCGCGCGCGGTGATCTCGGCCATGGCTTGCAGGGCATCGCGGCGGAAATCCGCAGCCGAATAGGCTTCAGCCGGATCGAGAATGTCGATCAACCGGTGCGGAAATTCGGCCAGCAGTTCTTTGGAAGGCTTGGCGGTGCCGATGTCCATGCCGCGATAGACCAGCGCCGAGTCGACGCTGATCAGCTCGCACGGCAGCACCTTGGTCAGCTCGATGGCCAGGTCGGTCTTGCCCGCAGCGGTCGGGCCCATCAGGAAAATCGCTGGAGGAAGCTGGCTCATCAACGACCGCGCAGGAACAGTTTGTCCAGATCGTCCAGGCCCAGTTGGGTCCAGGTCGGTCGGCCATGGTTGCATTGTCCGCTGCGCTCGGTGTTTTCCATGTCGCGCAGCAGGCCGTTCATTTCCGGCAGGGCCAGGCGCCGGTTGGCGCGGATCGCGCCATGGCAGGCCATGGTCCCGAGCAGTTCGTTCAGGTGTGCCTGAATCCGGTCGCTGGTGCCGTATTCCATCAGGTCCGACAACACGTCACCCACCAGCCGATTGGCCTCGGCCTGTTTGAGCAGGGCCGGAATCTGGCGGATCGCCAATGTTTCCGGGCCCAGACGCTGCAGCTCGAAGCCCAGACGCTGGAACCATGCGGCGTGTTCTTCGGCGCAATCGGCTTCACGCTGACTGACCGCCAGCGACTCCGGCACCAGCAGCGGCTGGCCGCTGAGGCCTTCGCTGGCCATGGCGATCTTCAGGCGTTCGTACATGATCCGCTCATGCGCGGCGTGCATGTCCACCAGCACCAGCCCCTGAGCGTTCTCGGAGAGAATGTAGATGCCCTTGAGCTGCGCCAGCGCGTAACCGAGCGGCGGAATATCTTCCTGACCGGCCGGCAGCGCGTTGGCATTCGCTTCCGGCAACGGTGCGAAGAACTCGCGGTAAGCGGCTTGTGCCTCGGCCGCCGGCACAGCCGACTGCGGACGCGGCGTGTACTGATACTGATAAGCGCCGCCAGCACTGGCGCCCGACGAAGTATTGAACGCCGGTTGCGCCTGCGGCTGTTCCAGCAGCGCGTTGGCCGCCAGACGCATTTCGCCCTGCGGGCCGAATTCACCGGCCTCGATACCGGTTGGACGCACCACAGCGGTGGTGACAGAGCCTGCCAACTGATCTTCCGGACGCACATCGCCCAACGCGCGGTGCAACGTGCCGTAAAGGAAGTCATGCACCATGCGTCCGTCACGGAAGCGCACTTCGTGCTTGGTCGGGTGCACGTTGACGTCCACCGCCGCCGGATCGACTTCGAAAAACAGCGCGAAGGTCGGATGACGGCCATTGAACAGCACATCGCGATAAGCCTGACGCACCGCGTGGGCCACCAGCTTGTCGCGCACCGCACGACCGTTCACGAAGAAATACTGCAAGTCCGCCTGACTGCGGTTGAAGGTCGGCAATCCGACCCAACCCCACAAGTGCAGACCATTGCGCTCGATCTCGATCGGCAGCGCCTGCTCAAGGAAGCCCGAACCGCAGATCGCCGCCACCCGCCGGGCGCGGGCCGCATCATCGTGGGCCTCGTGCAGGCTAAGGATGGTCTTGCCGTTGTGGCGCAGATGGAAGGCCACGTCGAAACGCGCCAGCGCCAGACGCTTGATCACTTCTTGCAGGTGATCGAATTCGGTTTTTTCGGTCTTGAGAAACTTGCGCCGCGCCGGCGTATTGAAAAACAGGTCGCGCACTTCCACCGACGTACCGACCGGATGCGCCGCCGGCTGCACCCGAGGCGCCATGTCGCGACCTTCGGTTTCGACCTGCCAGGCCTGATCGGCGTCGCGGGTGCGCGAGGTCAGGGTCAGGCGCGCCACGGAGCTGATCGACGCCAGTGCTTCACCACGGAAGCCCAGGCTCATCACCTGTTCCAGATCTTCGAGATTGCGAATCTTGCTGGTGGCGTGACGGGCCAGGGCCAGCGGCAGGTCATCGGCGGAAATGCCGCTGCCGTCGTCACGCACCCGCAGCAACTTGACACCACCCTGCTCGACATCGACATCGATGCGTTTGGCGCCGGAGTCGAGACTGTTTTCCAGCAACTCCTTGATCACCGAAGCCGGGCGCTCGACCACCTCGCCGGCGGCGATCTGGTTCGCCAGCCGTGGGCTGAGCAGTTCGATGCGTGCGGCGTTCAACACCTGATTCATTCTTTGGACGCCAGTTCGGTGCCGGGAATGGTCAGGTGCTGGCCGATCTTCAGCTCATCGCTGCTGAGATTGTTGGCGCTGCGCAGGGTCGCGGGCGACACCTGATAGCGAACGGCAATCATCGCCAGCGTCTCGCCCGGACTCACGCGATGATCACGCGGGCCTTGGGCGATCTTGCCGGAATCACGCAGCCAGGCAATGTAGGTGCCCGGTGGCGGGTTCTGCTGGAAGAACTGGCGCACGCCGCTGCTGATCGAACGCGCCAGCGCCTGCTGGTGGCTTGAAGCCGAGAGTTTGTTCGCTTCGTTGGCGTTGGAGATAAATCCGGTTTCGACGAGGATCGACGGGATGTCCGGCGACTTCAATACCATGAACCCGGCCTGCTCCACGCGCTGTTTGTGCAGCGGGGTCACGCGGCCGATGTTGGTCAGGACTTTCTGGCCGACGTTGAGGCTGGAAGTCAGCGATGCGGTCATCGACAGGTCGAGCAACACACCGGCCAGCATGCGGTCCTTGTCGTCGAGGCTGACGTTGCCGGCCCCACCGATCAGGTCGGAACGGTTTTCGCTGTCGGCCAGCCAACGGGCGGTCTCGGATGTCGCGCCGCGATCGGACAGGGCAAACACCGAGGCACCGAAGGCTGCCGCAGACGGCGCGGCATCGGCGTGGATCGAAACGAACAGGTCGGCGCCCTTCTTGCGGGCGATTTCGGTACGGCCGCGCAACGGGATGAAGTAGTCGCCGGTACGGGTCAGCTCGGCGCGGAAACCTTTCATGCCGTTGACCTGACGCTGCAGCTCGCGGGCGATCTGCAGCACCACGTCTTTCTCACGCTGGCCGCGCGAGCCGGACGCACCCGGGTCTTCGCCGCCGTGACCGGCGTCGATCACCACAATGATGTCGCGCTTGCCGGCCGGAGCCGGTGGCAACTTGATCGCCGGCTCCGACGGTGTCACCGGCACTGCCGGCACGGTGGCGACCGATGGCGTTGGCGCAGGCGGCGGCGCGGCATCGGCCGGGTTGTCGAACAGGTCGACCACCAGACGGTTGCCGTATTGCGCGTTCGGCGCCAGCGAGAAACTTTTCGGGGTGACGGCTTTTTTCAGGTCGATGACCACCCGCAGGTCGGTCGGCGTACGCTGGGCAGAGCGCATCGCGGTGATCGGCGTGTTGGCGGTCGAGACTTTCAGCGGCGCCCCCAGGGTGGCGCCATTGATGTCGATCACCAGCCGATCCGGTGCGGTCAGGGTGAAGACGCTGTGCTGCACCGGGCCACTCAGGTCGAAGACCAGTCGCGTGTTGTCCGGCGCCCGCCACAGGCGCACGCTGTTGACCTTTGTCTCGGCCACAGCGTTGACGGTCACTGCCATCAACATCAGTCCAACGGCAGCCACCAACGCGCGAAAGCGCATACCTAACCCCATCATTTAATTGGATTCCAATGCCAAAGCGGCACACCAGGCCTCGCCACGCGAGCCCTGGGATAAAATTTTCAGCGAACGCCCGCTGTCTTGCGGGCTAATGGTAATGGTCAGGTCAGGCTTTGGCAAAAAGCCTGCACCTTTATCGGGCCACTCGATCAGGCACAGGGCGTCGTCTTCGAAATAGTCGCGGATGCCGAGGAACTCCAGCTCCTCCGGATCGACCAGACGATACAGGTCGAAGTGGAAGGCACGCACGTCGCCGATCTCGTAGGGTTCGACCAGGGTGAAGGTCGGACTTTTTACCGCGCCGACATGCCCCAGCCCACGAATAATGCCCCGCGACAGGGTGGTTTTACCCATGCCCAGATTGCCTTCCAGGAAAATCAGGCCGTGGCCCTGGGTAACGCGGGCGATCCGTGCGCCAAAGTCGCTCATGGCCTGTTCATCGGCCAGGTACAGGGTTACTTCAGACACGGTGCATGCTCCTCCAACAACTGACGAATGACTGGAATCAGATCACTGGCCGCCAGTCCACGGCCGAATTTACCCAGTTGCGCGCCGGCATTGGCGTGCAGCCAGACTGCCAGGCACGCGGCATCGTAGCCGCCCATGCCTTGGGCCAACAACGCGCCAGTCAAGCCGGCGAGTACGTCGCCCAGGCCGGCGGTGGCCATGGCCGGATGGCCTTGATGACACAGCGCCAGACGCCCATCGGGGTGGGCGATCAGGCTGCCGGCGCCTTTGAGCACGACGACGGCCGAGTATTTTTTGCTCAACGCCCGCGCGGCGGCCGGACGATCTGCCTGCACCTCGGCAGTGCTGATCCCCAGCAGGCGCGCCGCCTCGCCCGGATGCGGGGTGATCACGCAGTCCCCAGGCAGGCGAACAAAACCGCTCGCCAGCAGATTCAATGCGTCGGCGTCCCAAACCTGTGGCAGCGGCGCATTGGCAGCAGCGGATAACAGCGCCCGCCCCCAACTCGCCTGCCCGAGCCCCGGACCAACCACCAGCACCGAAACCTTTTCCAGCAGCCCCATCAACTGATTGGCTGACGACGTGCCGAGCACCATGACTTCCGGCATCCGCGTCAGTGCTGCCGGGACATGTTCCGCACGGGTTGCCAGCGACACCATCCCGGCGCCACCACGCAGCGCACTTTCGCTGCTGAGCAGAATCGCCCCGCCAAAACCCTGATCGCCACCGATCAGTAGCAAATGCCCGAAGCGCCCTTTGTGTGCAGCGGGCGCACGCGGGGCCAATCGTGGAAGATTAGCCACCGAGAGACGCACAGCGCTGACAGGAATGTCACGGTAGATGTCGCCGGCGGCTTGCAGATCGTTAAACACCAACGCACCGACCTGATCCGCCGCCGCCCCGGTGAACAGGCCAAGCTTCAAGCCGATAAAGGTCACGGTAAGGTCAGCGCGAACCGCAACGCCGAGGACATGCCCGGTATCGGCACACAGTCCGGAAGGAATATCCACCGCCACCACCGGCTGGCCACTGGCATTGATCGCCTTGATCGCAGCGGCATACGGCTCACGGACATCGCCGGCCAGCCCGGTGCCGAGCAAGGCATCGACAATCACCCCGCGCAGCTCGCTTTGCACGGTCCAGCCCTGCACGGCGACGCCATCGTTGATGGCCTGCGCATAAGCCTGCGCCGCGTCGCCCTGCAAGCGTTGCGGATCACCGACTGCGAGCACCCGCACCGCCCACCCGGCCCGATGCGCCAGCGCGGCGATCAGAAAACCATCACCGGCGTTGTTGCCATGCCCGGCAAGCACAGTCATTTCGCCCGCCGACGGCCATTGCCGTACCAGTGCACGCCAGGTCGCGTGAGCGGCGCGCTGCATCAATTCGAAGCCCGGCGTGCCCGCAGCGATCAACCGCGCATCGAGTGCTCGCACCTGTGCGGCGCCATACAGCGCGTCGGGTAATTCATCTTTCGTGTGCGGCATGCGTCTTCGGGCTCCGATGTCTGGCAGAATTATACGCACCTCAGCTCCGGTTTCTCTCGCCTCATGTCCGCCATCACCACAGATCTGCCCGCCCTCGCCCAATCGATCAAGGATTGGGGCCGCGAGCTGGGCTTTCAGCAAGTCGGCATCAGCGGTCTGGACCTGGCCGAGCATGAGCAGCACCTGGAGCGCTGGCTCGCCGCCGGCTACCACGGCGAAATGGATTACATGGGCGCTCACGGCAGCAAACGCTCGCATCCGGAGGAACTGGTCCCGGGTACGTTGCGCGTGGTTTCGCTGCGCATGGACTACCTGCCCGGCGACACGCAAATGGCGCAAATGCTCGCGCAACCGGAGAAAGCCTACGTTTCGCGTTATGCCTTGGGCCGCGATTACCACAAATTGATCCGTAAACGTGTGCAGCAATTGGCCGACAAGATTCAATCCGAGATCGGCCCGTTCGGTTTTCGCGCCTTCGTCGACAGCGCCCCGGTGCTGGAAAAAGCCATCGCCGAGCAGGCCGGGCTGGGCTGGATCGGCAAAAACACTTTGGTACTGAACCGCAAGGCCGGCAGTTATTTCTTCCTGAGTGAACTGTTCGTCGATCTGCCGCTGCCGGTGGACGAACCGCACAGCAGCGAACATTGCGGGCGCTGCACGGCGTGCCTGGACATCTGCCCGACCAACGCCTTCGTCGGCCCCTATGTGCTGGACGCCCGGCGCTGCATCTCCTACCTGACCATTGAACTGAAAAACGCCATCCCCGAAGACCTGCGCCCGCTGATCGGCAACCGCGTGTTCGGCTGCGACGACTGCCAGATCGTCTGCCCGTGGAACCGCTTCGCCAAGCCATCCGGGGAAAGCGATTTCAAGCCACGGCACAACCTGGACAACGCCGAACTGGCGGAGCTGTTCATGTGGGACGAGGATAAATTTCTCAGCAGCACCGAAGGCTCACCGCTGCGCCGTGCCGGTTACGAGCGCTGGCTACGCAATCTGGCGGTCGGGCTGGGCAACGCGCCGTCGAGCATTCCGGTGCTGGAGGCCTTGAAGGCGCGCCGTGATTACCCATCAGAGCTGGTGCGTGAACATGTCGAGTGGGCGCTGAGACAGCACGGTCAATTGTAGGAGCTGCCGCAGGCTCGGGCCGCGATCGGACGATCTTTTGACTTTGATATTTAAAAGACAAGATCAAAGGATCGCAGCCTGCGGCAGCTCCTACAGGGGAATGCATTAATGCTCGTCGTTGTAGACGAACTTGGGCATTTCCCAGTGGAACCGAATTGCCAGCAACCGCAACAGAAAACCGCCGAACAAGGTAATCAGAATCGCCTGCTCGCTCGGCACATTCAGGTACAGGCAGAGCATGTAGCACCACGCGGCGGCGAACGAGACGCTGGCGTACAGTTCGCGGCGGAAGATCAGCGGGATGTCGTTGCAGAAGATGTCGCGCAGGATTCCGCCGAAGACTCCGGTGATCACCCCGCTGACCGAGGCCACCAGCATGCCGTGGCCCATTTCCAGCGCGGTCATGCAGCCGATCAGGGTGAACGCCACCAGACCGACCGCATCGAGTACCAGGAACAGTGAACGCAGGTGACGCATCCAGCGCGCGGTGAACACGGTGAGCATTGCGGCGGCCGAAGTCAGCACCAGGTATTCCGGGTGTTTGACCCAGGTCAGCGGGTAGTGTCCGAGCAACACGTCACGTACCGAACCACCACCCAGCGCCGTGACGCAGGCGATCAGCACCACCCCGAACCAGTCCATGCCGCGCCGTCCGGCAGACAGCGCGCCGGTCATGGCTTCAGCGGTAATGGCGATCAGATAAAGCATCAGCAACATGGCGGCGGTCCTGGCAGGAAGGCGCGCAGTCTAGCCATTTCAGCGCCGCACCAGAAGGGGGCGCGAACACGACGATCCCCTGTAGGAGCTGCCGCAGGCTCGGGCCGCGATCGGACGATCTTTTGATGTTGCCTTTAAAAAACAAGATCAAAAGATCGCAGCCTGCGGCAGCTCCTACAGGGTCAGCATCAGAACTTGATGAAATGCTTGCGGTAGTGCTGCAGTTCGGCGATCGACTCGCGGATGTCGTCCAGCGCCAGGTGGGTGCTGCCCTTCTTGAAGCTGTCGCGCACATCCGGTGCCCAGCGTGCGGCCAGCTCTTTGAGCGTCGACACATCGAGGTTGCGGTAGTGGAAGTAGCTTTCCAGTGCCTTCATGTGGGTATAAAGGAAGCGACGATCCTGGCAGATGCTGTTGCCGCAGATCGGCGACTTGCCTTTTGGCACCCACTTTTCCAGGAAAGCGATGGTTTCGGCCTCGGCTTCGGCCATGCTGATACGGCTGTCACGCACGCGCTGGGTCAGGCCCGAGTTGCCGTGGGTGCGGGTGTTCCACTCGTCCATGCGGGCGAGCACTTCGTCACTGTGGTGAATGGCGATCACCGGGCCTTCGGCCAGGGTGTTCAGGTCACTGTCAGTGACAATGGTGGCCATTTCGATGATGACGTCGTTCTCCGGATCCAGGCCGGTCATTTCCAGGTCGATCCAGATCAGGTTCTGCGGGTTTTGCATATTCGGGCTCCTAGGCAATGCTGCGCAGTTTAGCCTAGGCCGGTGCCCGGGCGTGCTAAACTCGCGGCCGTTTTACCTAATCGCTGCATTCTTCAGACGGAACACCCATGGCCAAACGCCAACTCAATCGTCGTCAAAACTGGCGCATCGAAAAGATTCAGGGCGAGCGCGCCGCGCGCGCTGCCAAACGCGAGTCCTCGGCGGTCGAAGCCCTCGAGGGCGGCGACCTCGGCCCCGAGCAGCACGGTCTGGTGATCGCCCACTTCGGTGTGCAGGTCGAAGTCGAGGCCGTGGATGGCGAACAGGCCGGCCAGGTTTTCCGTTGCCACTTGCGCGCCAACCTGCCGGCGCTGGTAACCGGTGATCGGGTGGTCTGGCGCGCCGGCAACCAGGGCATCGGGGTGATCGTCGCGCAATTGCCGCGCAACACCGAGCTCTGCCGCCCGGACAGCCGTGGCCAGCTCAAGCCGGTCGCCGCGAACGTCGACATGATCGTCATCGTCTTCGCACCGCTACCCGAGCCGCATGCCAACCTGATCGACCGCTACCTGGTCGCCGCCGAACACGCCGGCATCCGCCCGCTGCTGTTGCTGAACAAGTTCGACCTTATCGACGAGCAGAACGCCCCGGCGCTCAATGCCCTGCTGGCGGTGTACCGCACGCTGGGTTATCCGGTGCTGGAAGTCTCGGCGCATCACGGCAACGGCATGGAGCAGTTGCAGAAGCAGCTCGACGGGCGCATCAGCGTGTTCGTCGGCCAGTCCGGCGTCGGCAAGTCGTCGCTGGTCAACAGCCTGCTGCCGGAAGTCGAAACCCGTGTCGGCCCACTGTCGGAGTTGTCCGGCCAGGGCACGCACACCACGACCACCGCACGCCTGTTCCACTTCCCGGGCGGCGGCGAGTTGATCGACTCCCCGGGTATCCGCGAATTCGGCCTGGGCCACGTCAGCCGCGCCGACGTCGAAGCCGGCTTCATCGAGTTCAACGACCTTCTTGGCACTTGCCGCTTCCGCGACTGCAAGCACGATCGTGAACCCGGTTGCGCACTGCTCAAGGCCCTGGAAGACGGCCGCGTGCAGCAGCAGCGGATGAACAGCTACCGCTCGATCATCGCCAGCCTGCCGGAAAACGGCTACTAAACATCTGCACCGGCAGCCTCTCGCCCGAGGGCTGCCGGATGTCGGACCGCGCCTGACAAATCCTCGATTCCGTTAAACGTCAGACTCTTCTGACAGACTCGTTCGCACCCTTTTGCAGGACATTTCTCTTTCACCGCCCAGCCCTTGTAGGCTCGCGTCAGATGCCTAGATTGGGGTCCTCCTTCGCACCTTCGCGACCTTCGAGGAACCCCATGCAGACCTACCATTTGTTTATCAGCCATTCGTGGAGCTACGCCCACGCTCACGACAATCTGGTACGCCTGCTCGGCGCCAGACCGGATTTCAGTTTCAAGAATTTTTCCGTGCCGCCGCACAACCCGATCATGGGCGCGCAGACCGACAAGCAACTCGTAGAAGCCATCGAGAACAAGATTCGCCCGTGCTCGGCGGTGCTGATCATGGCCGGGATGTATTCGACTTACAGCAAGTGGATCAACAAGGAAATCGAGATCGCCAAGCGCATGGGCAAAGTGATCATCGCGATCAAGCCGTTCGGCGCCGAGCGCATTTCCACGGTAGTACGTGAGGCGGCACACGCCGAGTGCGCGTGGAACACCAACAGCATCATCGGTGCGATCCGTCAGCACACGGCGGTGTGAACATGCGCAAGGGACTGTTTATCGGCATCAACCACTACTCGCACGTTTCGCCCTTGAGCGGTTGCTGCAACGACGCCATGGCCATGGCGTCCGTGCTGAAAACCGACGCCAACGGTGACCCCAACTTCAAGAATGTGGTGCTGACCTCGGCTGAAGACGACCTCGGCCGAGGCAAGCTCGAAGACCAGATTCGCGAGCTGTTCTCCGGCGACTGCAACGTCGCCCTGCTGTACTTCGCCGGGCACGGCGGCTTCGACAGCGACAACGATGAAGGCATGCTCCTGCCGCAGGACTATCGCAGCGCCAAGGACGGCATCCGCATCAGCGACATTCTCAACTGGGCCGCCAAAGCCACGAAAATCAAAAACAAAGTGATCATCCTCGACTGCTGCCAGAGCGGCGCGGCCGGCGAAGTGCGCGCCTTGCGCAGCGAAAGCAGCGTAGTCGGCGAAGGCATGACCATCCTGACCGCCTGCAAAAAGGAAGAGCCAGCCATGGAAGGCGCGCAACACGGTGTCTTCACCGGCTTGCTGTTGCAGGCCCTGCACGGCGGTGCGGCGAACATTCTCGGCAAGATCACACCGGGCAGCCTGTATTCCTTCGTCGACAACGCGCTCGACGCCTGGGAGCAGCGTCCGGTGTTCAAAACCAACGTCTCGCAGTTCATTTCCCTGCGCGAGGTTTCGCCGCTGATCCCCAAGGAGATTCTGCGCAAACTGCCGGAATGGTTCGCCGAAGCTGAATCGACGTTCCGCCTTGCCCCCAGCTACGAACCCACCGAAGCAACGTTCGACCCGGAGCACGGCGAGGTTTTCGCCCAACTGCAAAAGTGCAATCGCCACAGCCTCATCGAACCGGTCGATGCCGAACACATGTACTACGCCGCGCTCCACTCCACCGGCTGCGGCCTCACGGCGCTCGGCGCCTATTACCGTGAACTCGCCATAAAAGGACACTTCTGATGCCCGTATTCATCAGCTACCGCCACATCGATCGACCGCAGGCCATGGCGATCAATGCGCAATTGATGCAGGCCAACATCAAGACCTACCTCGACGTACTCGACCCGGAGTCGCAGACCACCGACGACATCACCGGGGTGATCACCCGCAACATCACCGAATGCACACACCTGCTGGCGGTGGTTTCGGAAAAAACCGCACTGTCGTGGTGGGTGCCGTTCGAAATCGGCGAAGCGACAATCAGCAATCGCCGGATCTGCTCGTTCCGCACCGGGCAGGCAAATTTGCCGGAGTATCTGGACAAGTGGCCGAAGTTGAGCACGGCCAGTGATCTGAATTTCTTCATCGATGCCTATCGCGAAGAAGTATCGAGCAAGCGCTCGATGACGCTGGATTCGAGCAACGAATCCTTCAGCGGCACCTATAAGCGCAACGCCGATCTTTTCCATGAACAACTGAAAAACCGGATTCGGCGCGGTTTCTGAGGCCAATCGACGGCCACAAAAAAGCCGACATCACTGTCGGCTTTTTTGTCGGTCACTGCTTCGGTGCGGGGGCCGGTGCAGCTGCTGGCGGAGCTGCTGGCGCTGGCGCCGCAGTACCCGGCGCGGCCGGTTTCGGTGCGGCGTCGTCGAACAGGTTCAAACGTTCGCGCAATTCATGGGCCGGCACCGGTTGCTGATCCGCCGGCAGCGCGTTCGGATCGACCGGCGCCGCCGGAGCGGCGCCGTTCTGACCCTCGGCGGCAGGCTTGGCCGGGTCGGCACCTTGCGAGCCTTCGATGGCCGCTTGGGCCTTTTTGGTCAGGACCACGATGTCGATGCGGCGGTTGACCGGGTTGAACGGGTTTTCCTTGTCGAACAGCGCCGACGAGGCATAACCGACTACCCGCGCCACTTGCGAATCCGGATAGCTGCCTGCCACCAGCGCACGCCGCGCGGCGTTGGCACGGTTGGCCGAGAGCTCCCAGTTACCGAAATCGCCGGTGCCGGTGTACGGCTTGGCGTCGGTGTGGCCGCTGATGCTGATCTTGTTCGGCACCGCTTTGATGGTGTCGGCCATGGCCAGCAGGATGTCTTCGAAGTACGGCTTCAGACGTGCCGAGCCCGAGTCGAACATCGGCCGGTTTTCCGCGTCCATGATCTGAATGCGCAAGCCGTTCGGGGTGATCTCGAACAGGATCTGATCCTTGAACTTCTGCAGTTGCGGGTTCTCGTCGACCTTGTTCTGCAGTTCTTGCAGCAACAGCTCCAGGCGTTCTTTCTCGACCTGCTCGGCCATGCCTTCGACCTGCTCGGTGTCGACCGTGACCTTGTCCGGTTGCGGCTGCGACTTCACCTCAGGGTTGAGGGTGTTTTCCGGCGCCAGGGTCGGCGTGCCGCCCAGATCAATGATGTACGGCGTGCCACTTTCGGAGAAGCCGACCGGGTCCTTGAAGTAACCGGCGATGGCGATCTTCTGCTCAGGCGTTGCGGTGGACAGCAGCCACAACACCAGGAAGAACGCCATCATCGCCGTGGCGAAGTCGGCGAAGGCGATTTTCCACGCCCCGCCGTGGTGCCCACCGGCTATGCGCTTGACGCGCTTGATGATTATCGGCTGATTATTTTCCATGGCTTAGCGACCGCGAACGGCTTGTTCCAGCTCGGCAAAGCTTGGACGGTGCGCCGGGTACAGAACCTTGCGCCCGAACTCCACGGCCAGCGATGGCGGCATACCGGAAGCCGAAGCCACCAGCGAGGCCTTGATGGCTTCGTAGACATTCAGTTCTTCCTTGGCATCGTGCGCCAGGGAATGCGCCAACGGCCCGAAGAAACCGTAGGCCGCGAGAATACCGAAGAAGGTACCGACCAGTGCCGCACCCACGTGCAGACCGATGGATTTCTGATCGCCTTCACCCAGCGAGGCCATGGTCACCACGATACCCAGTACCGCCGCGACGATACCGAAACCGGGCATGGCGTCGGCAATGCCGTTCACCGCATGGGACGGGTGCTCGAGGTCTTCCTTGAGGCTGTAGAGTTCCATGTCGAACAGGCCTTCCAGCTCATGCGGAGCCATGTTGCCGGAGGACATGATGCGCAGGTAATCGCAGATGAACGCGGTCATGCGCTCGTCTTTGAGCACGGCCGGGTACTTGGCGAAGATCGGGCTCGCGGCAGCGTCTTCGATGTCGCCTTCGATGGCCATCATGCCTTCACGGCGGCTCTTGTTGAGGATCTCGTAGATCAGGCCGAGCACTTCCAGATAGAACGTGTGGCTGAAACGCGAACTGAACATGCTCAGGGATTTCTTGAGCACGTGCATCGTCATGTAACCGGGGTTGGCCTGGAGGAATGCACCAAGGGCCGCACCACCGATGATCATCACCTCGAAAGGCTGGATCAGGGCGGCAATTTTGCCATGGGAGAGCACGTATCCGCCGAGCACGCTCGCGAATACGACGATGATGCCGATAATTTTAGCCATAGGTAGAAAGTACTTATTTAAGTCGGGTTCAAGGTCATATTCGGAAGTTAAAAAATCTCTTCTTCTACTTATCGGCAAAACTGCGCCAGACTATAGCCAGTTCAGGCGAAAAGCCAATTTAGCCCATGCCGGGCGCGTCTACAGTCAGTGAAGATCTCGTCCAGACATGGCTAATGAAACGAACGTCCCACACGCAAAACCGACCACGCTCGAGGGCTGGGTCAAACTGCTCGATGGCGTGCGCCTGCCCGTGCCGCAAGAGGCGCACGACAAGGTTTGCCGGGCGATCCGCGACAACCGCAGCTCGCTGCGCGACATCGCCGACCTGATGCAGGACAGCCCGGCGCTGGCCTTGAGCATCATCCGTGAGGCTAATCGTCACACCCACGGCACGATGGCCGCTCCGGCGGAAAATCTCGAGGTGGCGATCAACCGTCTGGGCCTCGCGCGTACCGAAGAATTGCTCGCACGTCTGCCCGTCGAACCGCAGATGCAGATCCCCAAGGCGTTGCGCCAACTGCAGATGCTCAGCCAGCACGCGACACAACAGGCCAACGGTTTTTTTGCCAGTCGCCTGGCGCGCCTGTGGCAGGACATTCACTGGGGCAGCCTGTTGTTTCTGTCGCCGTTATGGCCGCTGGCGCTGACGTTTCCAGAGTTGCTCGAAGAGTGGGAGCTGCGGGTTATCCACAAGGGCGAATCGGCGCGCACGGTCGAGAAGCAATTGTTTGGCGTGCGCCTGCTGAAGATCGCCGAGGCGCTGGTGCAAGTCTGGCACCTGCCGATCTGGGTGCAGCAGGGCTATAAACTGCTGCTCAGCGAACAGCGCGAACTGGTGAAAGTACTGCGCATCGCCCGCGACAGCGAACATCCGTTGCGCCAGCAGAATCGCCTCGACGACGATCCGACTCTGCGCCGCTGGCTCAACCAGCCGGCCAACACCGTGTTGCTGGCCAACGGTCTGGCGCTGTCGGCACAACAGGCCTGGGACAGTCCGCACAGCGAGCGCTGGCAGTACCTGACCAGCCTTTATCTGCAAATCTCGATGGACGAAGTGCAGCAGCAGTTGCACCAGCAAGCCGCCAACAGTGCGCGCCAGCATGCCATGCCCGATCTGTGGCACCCGGCCGTTTCATTATTATGGCCATGGGGCACCCATCGCTTGCCGGCCGGGATGCTGCCGGCGGCGGCGCCGAATGCCGAGGATCTGACGCAGTGGCGCCGACAATGCGCCGAACTGCTGGCCGAGCCGAGCCGCTTCACCAATGCCATGAGCCTGACCGTCGCCGCCCGTGATGCGCTGGTCGCCAGCGGCATGCGCCGGGTGATGATTCTGATGGCCGACCGCACGCAATCGAATCTGCGAGTGAACCAGACCTTCGGTTTGCCGAAGGAAGCCGCCGCGCTGAACTTTGTCGTCAGTCAGAGCAAAGTCCTGCAACGGTTGCTCGCGCAGCAGGCACAGGTGCGGATCACCCCCGAGAACAACGCGCAATTTTCCGCATTGCTGCCGCCGGGCCTGCGTGCGCTATTCCGTGGCGAGCACCTGTTCCTGCGCTCGCTGGTCAATAACGGCCGGGTGATCATGATCGTCGTGGCCGACCAGGGCGGCGGGCCGTTCGCCGACATCAGCGTGCAGGCTTTCGGCAAAACCGCCCAGTGCATCGAAAAAGCCCTGCACAGCTTTAGCAGCCGTGGCCGATGAGGCTGCGCTACAATCCCCCCCTTTGTGCTCTGGAGACCTCACATGTCTGACTTCTCTGGCTTGCCGCTCGTCATCGAACCGAGCGACCTGCTCCCTCGGCTGGATGCCAGCGAACTGATTCTGGTGGACCTGACCAGTGCCGCCCGCTATACCGAGGGCCATCTGCCCGGCGCACGCTTTGTCGATCCCAAGCGCACCCAACTCGGTCAGCCACCCGCGCCGGGGCTGCTGCCGGCCAAAGCCGATCTGGAGGCGTTGTTCGGTGAGTTGGGCCATCGCCAGGACGCGGTCTACGTGGTCTACGACGACGAAGGCGGCGGCTGGGCCGGACGTTTCATCTGGCTGCTCGACGTGATCGATCACGACAAATACCACTACGTCGACGGCGGTCTGCCGGCGTGGCTGGAAGCCGGGATGCCGATGTCGATCCAGGTTCCGCCTGCGGTGGGCGGCCCGGTGGCGCTGACCCTGCACGACGAGCCGACCGCCACTCGCGAATACCTGCAAAGCCGTCTCGGCGCCGCCGATCTGGCGATCTGGGACGCTCGCGGGCCGCTGGAATATTCCGGCGAGAAAGTCCTGGCCGCCAAGGGTGGACACATCCCCGGCGCGGTGAACTTCGAGTGGACGGCCGGCATGGACAAGGCGCGTCAATTGCGGATTCGCACGGACATGCCGCAGATCCTCGAAGACCTCGGGATCACCAAGGACAAAGAAATCATTACCCACTGCCAGACCCATCACCGGTCGGGCTTCACCTATCTGGTGGCCAAGTCCCTCGGTTATCCGCGGGTCAAGGGCTACGCCGGTTCCTGGGGCGAATGGGGCAACCACCCTGATACGCCTGTCGAGATTCAAGGTTCTAAGGACAACTAATGAAAGAGCGTCTGTTTATTCTCAGCCAGTACCTGCTGCCTCATCACCTGCTGTCGCGCCTGGCCGGCTGCGTTGCCGAGTGCCGCGTGCGCTGGTTCAAGAATGCCTTCACCCAGTGGTTCGCCAAGCGCTATCAGGTGGACATGTCGCAAGCGCTGGTCGAAGACCTGACCGCCTACGAGCACTTCAACGCGTTCTTCACCCGAGCCCTGAAAGACGGCGCGCGGCCACTGGATCAGACCCCGGGCGCGATCCTCAGCCCGGCCGACGGTGCAGTCAGCCAGCTCGGCCCGATCGAACACGGTCGCGTGTTCCAGGCCAAGGGCCACAGCTTCAGCGTGCTGGAACTGCTGGGCGGTGACACGGCGAATGCCGCGCCGTTCATGGGCGGCGACTTCGCCACCATTTACCTGTCGCCGAAGGATTACCACCGCGTGCACATGCCGCTGGCCGGCACTCTGCGCGAGATGGTCTATATCCCGGGCCGGATCTTCTCGGTCAACCAGACCACCGCGGAAAACGTTCCGGAGCTGTTCGCCCGCAACGAGCGTGTGGCGTGCATCTTCGACACCGAGCGCGGGCCGATGGCCGTGGTGCTGGTCGGCGCGATGATCGTCGCGTCGATCGAAACCGTGTGGGCCGGTCTGGTCACTCCACCGAAGCGCGAACTGAAAACCTTCCGCTACGACGAAGCCGCCCGAGCACCGATTCATCTGGAAAAAGGCGCGGAACTGGGGCGCTTCAAGCTGGGTTCGACGGCAATCGTGCTGTTTGGCCCGGATCAAGTGAAATGGGCTGAAGAACTGGTGGCGGGTTCGCCAGTGCAAATGGGCCAGGCCCTGGCCCTGCCGACGGCCTGAGCCGGCTGATCCGCCCTTTCACACGTCTGTGAAGGGGCGGACACGACCTGGGAGGCGCCGTTACTCTATCTGCCCACGGAAGCCGATCGGCCCTTCGTTGGCGTAGGTATTGGTGCCACTGAGGTTTTTCCCTCCATCGCTGGAAGTGACGCTCAACGCGACAACGTTCTGATTGTCCCGGCCACCGATCACCCACTTGCCGCCCGGATGCCATGGGGCATCATTGCCACCCCACTGGTTCTCGACGTTGTATTGATTCTGACCGGTGCGCTGCGCCTTGAAGCCAATCGGGCCTTCGCCGGCGTAAGTCATGGTGCCGGTGAAGCTTTTGCCGCCATCGCCCGACTTGATCTCGATGGCGACGACTTGCTGGTTGTCCCGCCCGCCCAGCACCCAGGTTCCACCCGGATGCCACGGTGCCGAACTACCGCCCCATTGATTTGCCACTGCATATTTAGACATGAACCTCATCTCCTTGAAGTTTCGGGAGACCTGCCCGAGGTTGACGGCAGGCCGTGCAACCGTGCGTTTCCGATCGCACGTCTGAGAGACTAGTAGGGCTTGTTGAATGGCATCCGGCCAGTAGACCAGCGGTCAAAAAGCCTGACGCCATCCGGCGAAACAGACCACAGCTGCTAGAGTTCTTGGTGTTGCCAATTTCGCCGCTGGAGCCAGTCACGGCATGAGTGAGTCACGCCCCCAACCCTCCCTGCGCGCCCCTATCCCGACGCAAACGCGCCTGTCGTTCTGCGAAGCTACCCCGCGCGACCTCAAGCGCTGGATCGCCGGCCTGCCCAAGGCCAACATCGGCGAAACCGCGCGCCAGTTGTACCAAGGCCTGGGCGAACTCGACCAATTGCTCACCCCCAGTGACAATCGCCTGCAACTCCTGGAGCTGCTGCGCCCCGAGGTTTACTTTGTCTGCCAGCATCTGGAGCGGCACTTCCTGCATCAGGCAATCATGCTCGATGACCGCTCGCGCAAGATCAGCAACCTGTGCCAGGCGCTGCAGAGTCATCTGGCCATCGGCTACAAGCAGATCGTTCTGCGCATTGTCCCCAAGTATCACAAGGATCGGGCGGCACTGGTCAGTCAGGCCCTGCAACGGGCCGCGCATGCGCTCAAGGGGCAACTGCTGCGGGCGACGCAGTTGTACAGTCCGCCGCCGGAACATCTGTGGTTCGAGCTGCATCAGCTGTATCGCTGCGCTTGCGCCTTGCAGTTGCAACAGCGTCGGGTGCATGACGATCTGGCGAGTCTGAGCAGCGAACTGAGCCTGGAACAGACCTACATCGCCGCCCTGCTGCTGGGCAGCGCCCGTTGCAATCAATTGCGGCAGAACCAGATCGCCCGGCTGGCCGAAGTGCTGGAGCCGTGGAGTGCCCTGCTCAAATTGTATCCTGGCAGTCCGCAGGATGGACTGTTCGCCATCAGCGCTGAACTGGACGCCGGCCCGCGCTACCGCAGCATGTTCCGCAAAGAACAACAGGGCGCACTGCTGGGCTTCGATCCGCAACCGCTGGTGAACGTGATCGAAGCGCATTTACTGCAGCAGGAGACGTCGACGCCGTTGCCGATCCCGGCAGGACTGAGCCTCGATACCCTGCAACATGTGCACGCCAGTTGGGGTCAGGCCGCCGAGCGCAGTTTTCAGCGCACCGCCGGTCAAGGCAGCCTGACCGTGTGTGTCGGGATGAGCGCCCTGCACTTTTACCTGGGCGGCGAACGCAGCTTCAGCGAACTGCTGAAACATCCCGGTGCTCGCGCGGCCAATTTCAGTCGCGTCGTGGTCCAGGGCGAAAAGGACAGCTGGAGCCAGGCCTTCGACGCCGCACCGCAGAGCGCAGCTGAGGAGTTGCTGCCCTATGAGGAAATCCAGTACGACCATCTGGGCGAAGACGAAAACAACGCGGACAGCCCTCCACACTACCCGACCTACAGCTTGCCGGTGATCAACCACAGTCCCGGCGGCTATTGTCTGGCGTGGCCGAGCGAGGTGCCAGCCGAGTTGCAGGCCGGGGAAATGCTCGGAATTCAGGACAGTGCGAATCAGGGCTGGAGCATCGCGGTGGTGCGCTGGATTCGTCAGGTACGCGGCAGCGGGCCGCAAATGGGCATAGAACTGGTGGCGCCACACGCCGAACCTTGCGGTTTGCAATTGGTGCGCTCGCGAGATGATCACAGTCAGTATTTGCGCGGTCTGCTGCTACCGGAGATCAGCGCCATCGACCTGCCCGCAACCTTGCTCGCCCCGCGCCTGCCGTTTCAGGAAGGCAATAAAGTGCTGATCAACACCCACGGCGAAGAACACCGCGCCGGTCTGGATCGACGGGTGGCGAGTACGCACAGTTTCAATCAGTTTGCCTATCGCTCGCTGGAGGCCGCGCAGAATGGCGGGGGCGAGGAGGATTTCGATTCGTTGTGGAAATCGCTTTGAAAGCAAAAGATCGCAGCCTGCGGCAGCTCCTACAGGGAAACGCGTATTCCTGTGTAGGAGCTGCCGCAGGCTGCGATCTTTTGATCTTTAATTACAACTGCCCGTCACGATCGCGAAAGCCCAGCAGATACAGCACACCATCCAGCCCCAGCGTAGAGATCGCCTGCTTCGCCGACTGCTTGACCAGCGGCTTGGCGCGGAACGCCACACCCAGCCCGGCAATCGCCAGCATTGGCAGGTCATTCGCGCCGTCGCCCACAGCGATGGTCTGCTCCAGACGCAAGCCTTCCTTGTGCGCCAGCTCCTTCAGCAGGTCAGCCTTGCGCTGGGCGTCGACGATCGGCTCGATCGCCACGCCGGTGCACTTGCCGTCGACCACTTCCAGTTCGTTGGCGAACACGTAATCGATGCCGAGTTTGGCCTGCAACTGTTTGGCGAAGTAAGTGAAGCCACCGGACAGGATCGCGGTCTTGTAGCCCAGGCGCTTGAGTTCGGCGAACAGGGTTTCCGCGCCTTCGGTCAGGCGCAGCGAAGCGCCGATCGAGTCCAGCACGCTGACATCCAGGCCCTTGAGCAGCGCCAGACGTTCCTTGAAGCTGGCACGGAAATCCAGTTCGCCGGCCATGGCGCGCTCGGTGATGGCCGAAACTTGCTCGCCCACGCCGGCAGCCTTGGCCAGTTCGTCGATGACTTCGGCTTCGATCAGCGTGGAGTCCATGTCGAACACCGCCAGACGCCGATTGCGACGGAACAGCGAATCTTCCTGGAAGGCGATGTCGACGTTCAGCTCCTGCGCGACGCTGAGGAATTCGGCGCGCAGCGCCTGCGGATCAGCCGCTTCGCCACGCACGGAGAACTCGATGCAGCCCTTGCCCTTGTCGGCTGGAGTGTCCAGCGGCATGCGACCCGACAGACGGTCGATATGGTCGATGTTCAGGCCATATTTGGCGGTGATCGAGCTGACCGCCTGCAATTGGCCGGCGGTCACTTTGCGGGTCAACAGGGTGACGATGTGGCGTTTCTTGCCCTGATTGCCCACCCATTGCTGGTAATCCTCTTCGGACACCGGGGTGAAGCGCACCTGCTGGTCGAGCTCGTAGCCCTTGAACAGGATGTCCTTGAGCACGGCTTTGCCTTGCTCGGAGTCGGGAATCTCGACCAGGATGCCGAACGACAGGGTGTCGTGGATCACCGCCTGACCAATGTCGAGAATGTTCACACCACCTTGTGCCAGAACGCCGGTAATGGCCGCAGTCAGACCCGGACGGTCGACTCCCGTGATGTTAATCAGGACGATTTCGCGCAACGCGCACCCCCGCAACTGGAAAAAAACCGCATTCTACCCACTTTCAGTGACCATCGGGCACCGCGAGCGCTTTGCCGGTCTAGGGCCTGTCGCTATACTGCGCGTCAACTTCACGGACAAAAGAGCCGAGCTCAGTGAACCGGCCCACGCCAGTTAAAACCGATAACTTCTTCCTGCTGATCTTCCGTGCACTGCGTCATCGCCGTGTGCCGATTGCATTGCGCATTGCCAGCCATAACGTGATCCTGGTCGCTCTGGCCCTGGTGATCTATGCCGGGGTGATGGGTTTGCAGTTCAAGCAGGCCATGCACGAGCAGGCCGATGCGCTGGGCGAAAGCCTGACCACGCAGACCGCTACCTCCGCCACTGAACTGTTGGTGTCCAACGACATCCTCAGCCTCAACGTGCTGCTCAACAACCTGACCAAGAACAAGCTGGTGGCCCACGCGGCTATCTATAGCGTGGATAACCGCATCCTCGCCGAATCCGGTCAGCGCCCCAAGCACAGCCTGCTGGGCGAAGCCGAGGGCATGTACGAGAGCAAGATCACTTTCCAGGACGTGACCGCCGGGCAACTGCGCATCAGCCTGGACATGGATCAGTTCCAGCAGCCGATGACCATCAGCCTGCAGAGCATGGGCATTCTCAGTGCGATTCTTCTGGCGCTGTCGCTGGCCCTGAGCCTGCGCATGGGGCGCTATCTGTCGACGCCGTTGCTGCAATTGCGCGTCTGGCTGCGCAACATCGACGAATACACCCCGGGCACCGACCGTCAGGACGAGATCGGCGATCTGGCGCGTCAGCTGCACGCCAACTTCGCGCCGGAGCCTGCGCCTAAACCTGAGCCCGAGCCGGAACCCGAGTTCGAAGAAGAGGATGAACCAGAGTTCGAAGTGCGCAACCTGCGCGATCCGAGCTTTGACGAAACCCGCCCGATGGCCGCGCAGAAACCTGCGACGCGCCACGTGGTCAGCACCGTTGAAGACGATGATGACGACGAAGATCCGTTTGCCGATCTGCGCGACGAGTCGCTGACCGAAGCCGCTCCAGCGGCCCCGCGTCAGGCGACCCCGAGCGTGCCGCAACACAGCGCGGTGCTGGCGATCCAGCTGGGTTCGCAAGAACAACTGCGGCGCCTGCCACGTGCCCGTCTGGAAGAGTTGCTGGAGCGCTACCGCGACTGCCTCGATCAGGCCGCTTCGCTGTATCAGGGCGAGATCGAAACCCTGAACGATGGCAGCACACTGATGCTGTTCCACACCGAAGACAGCGGTGACGACTACCTGACCAACGCCATCTGCTGCGGTGAGTTGCTGCGGGCGCTGGGTCACCAGTTGCAGATCGAAGTCGCCGACAGCGGCATCACCCTGCAGTTGCAACTGGGCCTGACCCTGGGCGACGAGCTGTTCGGCCTTAGCCAGATTGACCTGCTGCTGACCGATTCGGCCCAGGATGCGCTGGCCCTGTCGCAGCACAGCCGCAACCTGCTGCTGGTCGAGCGCAAGATCGGTGACGATGCGTTGATTCGTCAGCGTGCGCGAATTCGTCCGATCGCCAGCCCTGAGGGGGCTTGCTGTGTAGAGCGCTTGATGGAGCCGTATCCGTCGATGCTCGAGCGGCAACTGGCGCGGATGCATGAGCGTCGGGCGTAAACCTTTAGGCCAGATGCACAGAAGCCCGCAGACAAGTGATTGTCTGCGGGCTTTTTTGTGGCCGCCTGAAAGGATCCTTCGAACGCGGCATCGCATCGTGTAGGAGCTGCGGCACGCTGCGATCTTTTGATCTTGATCCTGACGCGGCCCTATCAAAAGATCGCAGCCTTCGGCAGCTCCTACAGGGTTCGCGTGTGTGCGTCCCCCCTTATCCGTTCGTCCAGACACAACAAAGCCCGCACAAGGCGGGCTCTGGTTTGACGCTGATTCAGACTTAGAAGCGGAACACTTCCATATCCGTGCGAATCGGCGAAGCCATCGGAATCTTCGGCTGCTTCTCTGCATCCGCCGCCGGCGCTGCCGGCTTAGGCGCTGCCTTACGCGGTGCTTCGGCCACCGGAGGCTGGTTGGCCAATGGCTTGAGCGCTACCGACAACTGCTCGGCCAGACGCTGCAGCAGAATCCCCTGCGCCTGCACCTGCGAAGCCGTGGTACCGGCATGCAGCTCCTGCAGATGAACGATGCGGTTGTCGCGCACCTGACCACGACGGTCGATCAGACGCCATTGCGCATCGAGGATCGCCGGTTGCTTCTCACCGGAGTCCAGACGCGTGATGGTCAGCAATACCTGCACATCCGGGGCAAATCCCAGAGTGGCGGGTGCCAATACCACACGCTGGCTGTCCAGATGACCGGCCACCTGACGCATCAGCAGTTGATCGATATCCGACGAAAGGCTGCCCGCCCAGCGACCGTCGGTCGAGGCTTGCAGGCTGCCGTCCGGTTGACGTTGCAGCAAAGTTTCACGTTGCAGGTAATCAGCAATGACTACCGGACCCAACAAAACCGCCATGCCTGCGCTTTGCGCAGGCTGAGCCGGACTTCCGCTGTCCAGCTGATACAGCGACACCGGCTGGTGAACGCTGCAACCCGCCAGGCCCAAAACGCCGGCGAGCAGGAAAATAAGGGGGCGCAGAGCAGTCATCATCCCGTCCAGGTGGCCGCCACAAGGCTGACCACAGTGAAAATACTCAATAAATATGAAGAACGCTCGGCCACGCCGGCGCTTGGAAAGGCCATATCATCCGTGAATATGCGTTCCGACTCCAGCGCCAAAGCGTCGATCTACGCGTTAAATCGTAGATCGACGCCTCTAGATGGGCGTTTTAGCCTAATTGAGGTTTTCGACGAGCAGCGCATCGACCCGCTGGAAGCCACGTGGAAGCTTGTTGCCACGCCGTCCACGCTCACCTTTGTAGTGTTCGAGGTCTTCAGCTTTCAGTTTATACGGACGTTTGCCTGCTTGCAGAATCAACGTTGCACCCGCGGGAATCACAGCAATGTCCGTGACAAACTCTTCACGGCTGGCGACACGGTCACCCGGTACACCGATGATCTTGTTGCCCTTGCCCTTCGCCAACTGCGGCAAATCGCTGATATTGAAGACCAGCATCCGCCCCTCGCTTGTCACGGCGGCAAGCAAGTCATTCTCGCGATCAGTCACCGGACGTGGCGCGATCACCTTGGCGTTGTTCGGCAGGCTCAACAGGGCTTTACCGGCCTTGTTCTTGGCTTGCAAGTCTTCGCCCTTGACCACGAAACCGTAACCGGCGTCGGAGGCGATCACGTACAGCGCATCGTCTTCCGGCATCAGCACGCATTCGAAGGTCGCGCCGGGTGGCGGGGTCAGACGCCCGGTCAACGGCTCGCCCTGGCCGCGCGCTGACGGCAAGGTATGGGCGGCAACCGAATAGCTGCGGCCAGTGGAGTCAATCACCACGGCAGACTGGTTGGAACGCCCCGCCGCCGAGGTCTTGAAGCCGTCGCCAGCCTTGTACGACAGGCCGGTGGCGTCGATGTCATGACCTTTGGCCGAACGGATCCAGCCTTTTTCCGACAGCACGACGGTGACTTTCTCGTTCGGCAGCAGATCGTGTTCGGTCAACGCTTTCGCTTCAGCGCGCTCGACGATCGGCGAACGGCGGTCATCGCCGTAGGTTTCGGCATCTTTCAGCAGCTCGGTGCGAACCAGCTTCTTCAGCTTGGCTTCGCTGCCCAGCAAGGCTTGCAGCTTGGCCTGTTCCTTGAGCAGTTCGTCCTGCTCGTCGCGCAGCTTCATCTCTTCCAGACGCGCCAACTGCCGCAGGCGGGTGTCGAGGATGTAGTCGGCCTGGATCTCGCTGAGGGCGAAACGCTCGATCAGCTTGGCTTTCGGATGTTCCTCGGTGCGGATGATGTGGATCACTTCATCCAGGTTGAGGTAGGCGATCAGCAAACCGTCCAACAGGTGCAGACGACGTTCGACCTTGTCGAGGCGAAATTGCAGGCGGCGACGCACAGTCAGCACGCGGAACTCCAGCCATTCGACCAGCAACGCACGCAGGTTTTTCAGCTGCGGTTTGCCGTCCAGACCGATGATGTTGACGTTGACCCGGTAGGTCGACTCCAGCTCGGTGCTGGCGAACAGGTGCTGCATCAGCGCTTCGTGATCGACGCGACTGTTGACCGGAATGATCACGATGCGGCACGGGTTTTCGTGGTCGGATTCATCACGCAGGTCAGCGATCTGCGGTGCTTTCGACGGCTTGGCCTGCATCAGCGCGGCGATCTGCTCCAGCACTTTGGCCCCGGAGACCTGGTGCGGCAGCGCGGTGACGATGATGTCGCCGTCTTCGACGTGGTACACGGCGCGCATGCGCACCGAGCCCTTGCCGGTTTCGTACATTTTCAGCAGGTCGGCGCGCGGGGTGATGATTTCCGCTTCGGTCGGGTAGTCCGGGCCTTGAATGTGCTCGCAGAGCTGCTCGACCGTGGCTTTCGGCTCATCGATCAGGCGCACACAAGCGGTGGCGACTTCGCGCAGGTTGTGCGGCGGCACGTCGGTGGCCATACCGACAGCGATGCCGGTGGTGCCGTTGAGCAGGATGTTCGGCAGACGCGCTGGCAGAACCAGCGGTTCCTGCAGGGTGCCGTCGAAGTTCGGCCCCCAGTCGGCGGTGCCCTGGCCCAGTTCGCTGAGCAGCACTTCGGAATAGCGCGACAGGCGTGCTTCGGTGTAGCGCATGGCGGCGAAGGACTTCGGATCGTCCGGCGCACCCCAGTTGCCCTGGCCGTCGACCAGCGTGTAGCGATAGCTGAACGGCTGGGCCATGAGCACCATTGCTTCGTAGCACGCCGAGTCGCCGTGCGGGTGGAACTTGCCGAGCACGTCACCGACGGTACGCGCCGATTTCTTGTGCTTGGAATCGGCGTCCAGCCCCAGCTCGCTCATGGCGTAGACGATACGCCGCTGTACCGGTTTCAGGCCGTCGCCGATATGCGGCAAGGCACGGTCCATGATCACGTACATGGAGTAGTTGAGGTAGGCATTTTCGGTGAAGTCAGCCAGCGAGCGGCGTTCTACACCGTCCAGGCTGAGATCAAGGGAGTCGCTCATGCGGGCCTCATCGGTTCGTTGTCTGGCGCAGCAGCATGGTGCCACCGCGCTGGGTAAATTCAAGTTTGTTCAGAGCGCTCATGCCGAGCAGCACCTGATCGCCATGCAGCCCCGGCGCCACCAATGCACGGACATCCCGCAGCACGATGTCACCCAGTTGCAGGCGGTCGATCTTTGTCCGGTAGCCCTGGCTCAGGCCGTTGGCCGTGCTCAGGGTTACGCCGAAACCTTCTTCCAGTTTCAAGCGCTTGGCCAGATCCGCCGGGATCGCCACATCGGTCGCGCCGGTGTCGAGCATGAACTCCACCGGCTCACCGTTGATCTGTCCGCTGGCGACAAAATGCCCCTGGGCATTACCGGCCAGCTTCACTTCGATCACGCCCTCATGTTGCTCGGACGTGACCACCACGT
Source organism: Pseudomonas sp. B21-051 (assembly GCF_024748795.1). Taxonomy (NCBI): domain Bacteria; kingdom Pseudomonadati; phylum Pseudomonadota; class Gammaproteobacteria; order Pseudomonadales; family Pseudomonadaceae; genus Pseudomonas; species Pseudomonas sp. B21-051. Next base: position 580,721 of record NZ_CP087166.1, on the reverse strand, counting down.
TCGGATTCTGCTGGCGTTCTTCCCACTGGCCGAAAAACCGCGTCGCCAGAAACAGCGCCGCACACCAGGCCAGAATCATCAAAACCCGACCGGCGCGCTTGCCCGGCGGTTGCTGACTCACGGTCTGGCGCTCCAGCCACCTTCAGGTGCGGCGAAGCGCCAGACAATCGGCCGTTTCTCGCCGTCGGCGCGGACACCATCATTGTTGTCGAGACCGATCCAGGCGCCGTCGGCGTCCACCACCAGCGCCTCTGCCAGACCGAAGGCCTGTGAGTAGCGTCGCTGCGGCTGCAAGGCCTCCTCGGCGAACGACCAGCAACGCTCGACCTTGGCCGTCACCGCATCGCGGCGGCAGATCTGGTACGCGTTACGTTCCAGCGTGAACAGCTTGCCGTTGAACAGCGACAGGTCGGCGAAGTCACGGGTGACCGCGCGGGCCTTGGGAAACTGCGGCGGCTGCATCTCGACCCCATCTTCGCTGAACAGCACACAGCCGCCGTCGCAATCCCAGACCGTTTGCTGGCGCTTGATCTTCAGCAGGCCACGGCGCTCGCGCTCGGCAGCCAGCCATATTTCATCGCCCGCCGGATTGACCGTCAGGCCTTCGAACAAGGCGTTGAAGTGCAGCAACATGCCACTGGCTCGTGCTTCACGGACCAGCATCGGCGAGATTTTCAGCCACGACGCCGTGCCTTGCGGCGATACCTGCAACACGGCGGCATGAGCTTCACTGACGATGTAGCGATTGCCCGCGTTGTCGCAGGTGATGCCTTCGAAATCCAGATCACCGCCACGCACGAACTGCGCTCCCCACGTCCGCACCCGCAAGCCCCACGGCAATCCGCTGTCTGGCAATGACGGCACGTCGACACGCACCGTTTCGGCCTGCCAGACCTGATCACGGATATCGAGACGATAGATCTGATCATCGTCACGGTCAGAGACCGTCCACAGATCCTTGCCGCACACCGCCAGCCCCGACAGGTTGCCGCCGCGCATGCCGTCAACCGGATGTTCCGACAGTAACTTCAACTCGGGTGCAGGCTCCGCCGACACCGTCACTGCATTTAGTAGCAACGCACTCGCCAATACCCAGCCGAATCGCATCAGGCGAGCACCTCGGCCAGGTTGCCTTTGGATTCGAGCCAGGTTTTGCGGTCACCGGCGCGTTTCTTCGCCAGCAGCATGTCCATCATTTCCGAGGTCTCGGCAAAATCCTCGCCCAGCGTCAGCTGCACCAGGCGCCGGGTGTTCGGGTCCATGGTGGTCTCACGCAGTTGCGGCGGGTTCATTTCACCCAGACCTTTGAATCGGGTGACCTGCGGTTTGCCGCGTTTCTTCTCGGCCACCAGACGGTCGAGAATCCCGTCGCGCTCGGCTTCGTCGAGGGCGTAGTAGATCTCTTTGCCGAGGTCGATGCGGTACAGCGGCGGCATCGCCACGTAGACGTGACCGGCGTCCACCAGCGGGCGGAAATGCTGGACGAACAACGCGCACAGCAGCGTCGCGATGTGCAGACCATCGGAGTCGGCGTCGGCGAGGATGCAGATTTTGCCGTAGCGCAGCTGGCTCATGTCTGCCGCACCCGGATCAACCCCGATAGCCACGGCGATGTTGTGCACTTCCTGGCTGGCGAGCACTTCGCTGCCGTCGACTTCCCAGGTGTTGAGGATCTTGCCGCGCAACGGCAGGATCGCCTGGAATTCCTTGTCCCGCGCTTGCTTGGCGGAACCACCGGCGGAATCACCTTCGACCAGGAACAGCTCGGAACGCATCGGGTCCTGACCCGCGCAGTCAGCCAGTTTGCCCGGCAGCGCCGGCCCTTGGGTGACGCGCTTACGCTCGACTTTCTTGCTCGCCTTGAGGCGGCGACCGGCGTTGTTGATCGCCAGTTCGGCCAGCGCCAGACCGGTTTCCGGGTTGGCGTTGAGCCACAGGCTGAAGGCATCTTTCACGACACCGGAGACGAACGCCGCCGCTTCACGGGACGACAGACGCTCTTTGGTCTGGCCGGAGAATTGCGGTTCCTGCATCTTCATCGACAGCACGAAAGCGATGCGCTCCCAGACGTCTTCCGGCGCCAGCTTCACGCCGCGTGGCAACAGGCTGCGGAATTCGCAGAACTCACGCATCGCATCCAGCAGACCCTGACGCAAACCGTTGACGTGGGTACCACCCTGCGCCGTCGGGATCAGGTTGACGTAGCTTTCCTGCACCGCGTCGCCACCTTCCGGCAACCACAGCAGCGCCCAATCCACCGCTTCTTTATTACCGGCGAGGCTGCCGCAGAACGGCTCGTCCGGCAGGCGTTCGAATTCGCTGACCGCGTCTACCAGGTAGGAGCGCAGACCGTCTTCGTAATGCCACTCGACTTTCTCGCCGGTGCCTTTGTCTTCGAAGCTGACCAGCAGCCCCGGGCACAGCACCGCCTTGGCCTTGAGCACGTGCTTGAGGCGGCTGATGGAGAATTTCGGTGAATCGAAGTATTTCGGATCCGGCGCGAAATACACACTGGTGCCGGTGTTGCGCTTGCCGACGGTGCCGACGATTTCCAGCTCGGTGGCCTTGAAGCCATCCTTGAAGGTCATCTGGTATTCGTTGCCGTCACGCTTCACGCGCACCCGGACTTCGGTCGACAGGGCGTTGACCACGGAAATACCCACCCCGTGCAGACCGCCGGAGAACTGGTAGTTCTTGTTGGAAAACTTGCCGCCCGCATGCAGTTTGGTGAGGATCAGTTCGACACCCGACACACCCTCTTCCGGGTGAATGTCGACCGGCATGCCGCGACCGTCGTCGCTGACTTCCAGCGAGTGATCGGCGTGCAGAATGACCTGCACCGATTTGGCGTGGCCGGCCAGGGCTTCGTCGACACTGTTGTCGATGACTTCCTGGGCGAGGTGGTTCGGCCGACTGGTGTCGGTGTACATGCCGGGGCGTTTGCGCACCGGGTCGAGGCCCGAGAGGACTTCGATGGCGTCGGCGTTATAAGAGCTAGCGCTGGGAGTGGCCATGGGGTCTCGTCGTCAGTGATTCAATGAAAAAGGGGCAAGACTTCACAGTGCGGTGAAATCGATTGCCTGATACAAATCGGCGCCAATGCCGGCAAAACTCAACAACGCCGGCAATTGTTCGGCAAAACCCTGGTAACCATGGTCGCCGCCGGCCTGAATGCGCAAGGCGCAGGCCCGGTAATACTGCTGGGCGAGGCGATAATCCAGTGTTTCATCGCCAGTCTGCAACCACACCTGATAACGCTGTGCATCCACGGGCGCCGGCACTTCCAGCTCGGCCAGGGCCGTCACATGGTCGTGGGTCAGTTCCCAGGTCTCATTGGTATACAGGTTTTGCTGCGTGCCCAGGTAGCCGTCGAACATCCGGTGCGGGCTGACCGCCGGGTTGACCAGCAGGGCTTTCAAGCCGTGGCGCTCAGCCAGGTGAGTCGCATAGTAGCCGCCGAGTGAGCTTCCCACCAGCAACGGCCGGCCCAGCTCGGCAATCGCCTGCTGCAACTGACCGATGGCTTCACGCGGGTGGTGATGCAGCGCCGGGACACGCAATTGGTCGCTCAAACCCAGCCGTTCCATCACCTCGACCAGCTGACAGGCCTTTTTCGAGGCCGGCGCGCTGTTGAAACCGTGGATATAGAGGATCGAACCGGACATTTGAACTCCCTGGGTGTCGGCGAAAGATAGCGGAGTTTACAGGGAGTCGCGGTGGGATGGGCCATACAAATGATGTGCATGCCCGCGATGCAATGCTGCCCTCCCGGCCCCCGCTATCTCCTGTAGGAGCTGCCGAAGGCTGCGATCTTTTGATCCTGTTTTTAAAATCAAAAGATCGCAGCCTGCGGCAGCTCCTACAGGGAGTGTCAGTAACCGTTGGAGCCGTAATCGACGGTGAATTCGAAGTCGGTAACGCGCTCGACGCCTGTCTCCAGCCGCCCGTCCGGCAACAGCCGCAACCAGCGATAGCCCGGTGCCTGCTCTCCGACCTTGAAGTCGTCACTGCCTGGCTCGAATTGAATGCAGGTCGATGGTGAAGCCATCAGCCGCACACCATTGCGCTCGCGGTCGATTTCCTGATGCACATGCCCCCACAGCACCGCGCGGGCCTGGGGAAAACGGTCCAGCACGTCGAAGAATGCTTCGGGATTGCGCAAGCCGATCGGCTCCGCCCAGGCACAACCCACCGGCACCGGATGATGGTGGAAACACACCAGATGATGGCGCTCCGGCGCTTCGCTCAGCGAGCGCGCCAGCAGTTGCAACTGATCATCCTGCAGATACCCCGGCACAGAGCCCGGCACTGCCGAGTCGAGTAAGGTCACGCGCCAGTTGCCGACATCGACCACTGATTCCAGCAATGCACTTTGCACCGCGGCCTGAGCCATGATTTGCGGCTCATCGTGATTGCCGGGAATCCAGCGCGCCGGTGCATCAATCTGAGCCGTCATCTCACGAAACTGTTGATACGACTCCAGAGTGCCATCCTGGGAAAGATCACCCGTGGCCAGAATCAAGTCGATCCGAGGTTGCTGCCTGAGCACCTGTTCGATGACCTTTTGCAGGCTCTCGCGGGTGTTCATGCCCAGCAGCGTGCCGTCCGCCTCGGCGAACAGATGACTGTCGGATAACTGCACCAGCAACGCCGGATCGGCGGTGGTCAATGTGGATACGCTCGGCAAGGCGTTCTCCCAGGGCAAAAGCACGGAATCGGTTGAGTGCCGCAATTATGCTGGGGGATGACGCAAAGGGGAAACCGGCGAACCGGACGCAGTTCACAACTAGCGTACGACTTCGTACTCGTGCCCCAGGGCCAGACAATGGCTCAGCCATTCCCCCAGGAACAGATTGAGCTGGGCCTTTTCATCCGGCTGATGCATCGCGGCGTTCGGGTAAGGATAGATGCCGCGAAAGCGTCGTGCATGTTCGGCGCTGATCACCTCGGCCATGCGCGCGTCGTGATAGACCTGCACTTCCAGTTGCGGTACCGGCAGCCACGGCAGGCTGTGTTCCTGACGCACCTGCAAAGTAGTGGTGTACGGGCAGGTCTGCAGCACTTCGAGGGCCAGCACGCCGAGCATCTGCTCGCCCTGGGTCACGGCGATGCGCCGCGCCTCGGGGTCGTTGCGCATGTCCGGCACCAGTCGCATCAGGCGCGCGTAGTTGGCCTCGCAGGCGGCTTGCAGCCCGGCGAGGTCGACTCGATAGCGATCGCGCAGCTTGTTTACGACCATAACCCCCTCACTTCGGCGCGGTTCAGCGCCAGCCATTGCAAGGCGATGATGCTCGCCGCGTTGGCAATGCGTCCGTCACGGACGGCCTGCAAGGCATCTTCAAAGGCCCAGACCGTGACACGGATGTCTTCTGCTTCTTCCTCCAGCCCATGCAGGCCGCCTACGCCTTCGGTGCTGCAGTGCCCCAGGTACAAATGCACGAATTCGTTGCTGCCGCCCGGCGACGGGAAATATTTGGTCATCGGCCACAGGGCCTTGATGTCCAGCCCAGCTTCCTCCTGCGCCTCGCGGTGAGCAACTTCTTCCGGCACTTCGGCCTTGTCGATCAGACCGGCGACCAGCTCAACCAGCCACGGGTTGTCGGTCTTGCCCATGGCACCGACGCGAAACTGCTCGAGCAGCACCACTTCATCGCGCTTTGGATCGTAAGGCAGCAGGCACACGGCATCGTGACGCACGAAGACTTCGCGGTTGATCTCGCGGCTCATGCCGCCGGCGAACAGTTCATGGCGCAGGTGCAAACGGTCGAGCTTGTAGAAGCCCTCGTAGCAGCGCTCGCGCTTTACGACGTCGACGGTGGCCGGAGTGGCGTTGGCAAAATCTGTCATGAGCATCCTCTCTTGCTGCAAATCCAATACGAGGCTGCTTTTGGTTACTGGCGACCTCGACTTCGCGCCATCCTAACGCGCCCGCGATGATTGATGCAGCCCCTTTACCGTCAGCGGGATGGACGGTGGCGGCGAAACCCACTCTAATTAGCTTAGTGGCGAACTGACTGCTTCGGCGAGAGTCGAAGCGGATAACTTTTCGCCTTCCCCTGTTTCAGAAAGGACGCCCATGTCGCTTTTCAAAATTGCCTCCGTGGCCGCCATCGCCCTGACCCTGGGCGCCTGCGCCAACCTGTTCCAGCCCAACTACCGCACGCCGCTGGAAACCACCCGCGATGCGTCGGAAACCCTGAAACCCGGCTGTTCCAACCCGGACTGCCCGCTGGTGAATATCGATACCGTGCACTTCGCGGCCGAGCCTGCGCTGGACGGCATTATCGAAAAACGCCTGCTGCAAATGACCCGCACCGAGCAGAACGCAGCGGTGGCGCCAACCCTGGCCGCCTATCGTGATCAATTCCTGCGCAACGCCGGCCCGCGCAACAGCAGCTATTTGCAGGCAAAGGTACGCGAGCAGCATGACGGCTTGGTGATCATCGAACTGTCGAGCTACCTCGACACCGGTGGCGCCCATGGCACGCCGGGTCGCGGCTTCATCAACTACTCGCGTCAGCAGCATAAAGTGCTAAACCTGTCGGACATGTTGCTGCCGGGTCAGGAAGACGCGTTCTGGAAAGCGGCGCAAGTGGCGCATAACAGCTGGCTGATCAGCACCAAGCTCGATCAGGAAGCGGATTTCGTGAAGAGCTGGCCGTTCGTCAAAACCCCGAACGTGGCGCTGACCTACGGTGGCGTGATCCTCAAGTACGACGTGAGCACCATCGCGCCTTACGCGCTGGGCCACGTCGAATTGAAGATCCCTTACCCGCGTCTGAACGGCATTCTCAAACCCGAGCTGTTTCCCGGCCGTAACTGAACGCCCGACCGAGCACCAGTTGCAACAGCCCTGCCAGCACCAGTGCCGGCAGGGTCGCGCCGACATCCGGATACAGATTCGCCAGCAAGTGGTAGGTGCTGATCCCGCCCAGCCACGCCAGCAGCGCCGGCCAGCGCAATGCGGCTGACGCTACCTGAGCGCTGCGCTTGCGCAGGATGAAGTGATCCACCAGCACCACGCCGAACAGCGGCGCAAACACCGAGCCGATCAGCAACAGGAAGTTCTGGTACTGCGCCAATGGTGCCAGCAGTGCAATCAGGGTACAGATCACGCCGATGGCCAAGGCCAGATGCTCGACTTTCAAGCGCAACAGAATCCCACTCGACACCGCTGCCGAATGAATGTCGGCGAAAGCGTTTTCCGACTCATCCAGCAGAATCAGCAGCAGCGGAATGCCCAGACCGGCCCCGGCCAGTGCCAGCAGCAACGCATTGACTTCTCCGCTCGGCGCAAACGCCAGGGTGTAGGCCACGCCGAGACTCATCAACCAGAAATTGCCGATGAAGAAACCGATGGCGGTGCCGCCGAACACGTTCTTCGCACGCTTGCCGAAACGCGAGTAATCGGCGATCAGCGGCAGCCACGACAGCGGCATCGCGATGGCAATGTCGAAGCCCACGGCGAACGGCATCGAACCGTCCCCGGCCCGCGCCCAGAGTGCCGTCAGATCAGCCTTGGCGAACAGATTCCAGGTCAGCCAGATGCACGCCGCCAGGATCAGCCAGATGCCCCACTTGCGCAGGATCTTGCGCACGAACGTCAGCGGCCCGCTGACCGCGAGCAGGGTCGCCAGCGCACCGAAGCACAAGGTCCAGAGCATCGGGCTGGCCCACAGCGAACCTTCGCTGAACGCGCGGCTGCCGAGCAGGCTGGCGGCATCGCGCATGACGATGATTTCGAACGAGCCCCAACCGATCAGTTGCAGCAGGTTGAGCAGCGCCGGCAGGCTCGCGCCTTTGTGGCCGAGGCTGAGTTTCAGTGCAGCCATTGATGACAGGCCGGTATCGCTGCCGATCACGCCGACCGCAGCCAGCAGCAGGACGCCGACCAGCGTGCCGAGGAAAATCGCCAGCAGCGAACCGGAGAGGCCCAGACCAGGCGCGAGCAAGGCGCCGGTCTGCAACACCATCAAGCCGATGCCGAGGGAAAACCACAGGGAAAACAGATCGCGACCGCCGAATACTCGCTTATCGGCGGGTACGGCGAGGTCGGGAGAATAAGTGCCGGGTTGAATGCTCAAGGGTGTTATCTCAGAGGGACATTTGTTGTTGTGTGTGATCGCACACCATGCCTGTGGCGAGGGAGCTTGCTCCCGCTGATCTGCGCAGCAGACCCAAAACCGGCCAGCGCGTTCTTTCAATCAGAACGCGTTGGCCGGATTTACGACTGCTTCGCAGCCGGGCGGGAGCAAGCTCCCTCGCCACAGAGGCTCCGGTCATCCCAGAGCCTTTCAGGTCAGATCAAACCTTCTTGTACAGCTGACTGCCTTCCTTCTTGAACCGCTCGGCCTGCTCCGCAAGGCCCTGGGCGACGTCCACGTCGACCGCATCGATCCGCTGGTTGGCCGCGTATTCGCGGACTTCCTGGGTGATCTTCATCGAGCAGAATTTCGGCCCGCACATCGAACAGAAATGCGCGACCTTGGCCGAGTCCTTCGGCAGGGTTTCGTCGTGATACGAACGCGCAGTGTCCGGGTCCAGACCGAGGTTGAACTGGTCTTCCCAACGGAATTCGAAACGCGCCTTGCTCAAGGCGTTGTCACGAATCTGCGCGCCCGGATGCCCTTTGGCCAGATCCGCCGCATGCGCCGCGATCTTGTAAGTGATGATCCCGGTCTTCACGTCATCCTTGTTCGGCAAGCCGAGGTGTTCCTTCGGCGTTACGTAGCAGAGCATGGCGCAACCGAACCAGCCGATCATCGCCGCACCGATACCCGAGGTGATGTGGTCGTAACCCGGCGCAATATCGGTGGTCAGCGGACCGAGGGTATAGAACGGCGCCTCGTCGCAGCACTCCAGCTGCTTGTCCATGTTCTCTTTGATCAACTGCATCGGCACGTGGCCCGGGCCTTCGATCATGCACTGCACGTCGTGTTTCCAGGCAATCTTGGTCAGCTCGCCGAGGGTTTCCAGTTCGCCGAATTGCGCTTCGTCGTTGGCGTCGGCAATCGAGCCCGGACGCAGGCCGTCGCCCAGCGAGAAGCTGACGTCGTAGGCCTTCATGATTTCGCAGATTTCGTCGAAGTGGGTGTAGAGGAAGTTCTCTTTGTGGTGCGCCAGGCACCACTTGGCCATGATCGAACCGCCGCGGGAAACGATTCCGGTCACGCGCTTGGCGGTCAGCGGCACGTAGCGCAACAGCACGCCGGCGTGGATGGTGAAGTAGTCGACGCCCTGCTCGGCCTGCTCGATCAGCGTGTCGCGAAACAGCTCCCAGGTCAGGTCTTCAGCGACGCCGTTGACCTTCTCCAGCGCCTGATAGATCGGCACGGTACCGATCGGCACCGGCGAGTTGCGGATGATCCATTCGCGGGTTTCGTGAATGTGTTTGCCGGTGGACAGGTCCATCACGGTGTCCGAACCCCAGCGAATGCCCCAGGTCAGTTTCGCCACTTCTTCTTCGATGGACGAACCCAAGGCGCTGTTGCCGATGTTGCCGTTGATCTTCACCAGGAAGTTACGGCCGATGATCATCGGTTCCAGTTCGACGTGGTTGATGTTGGCCGGGATGATCGCGCGACCACGGGCGATTTCTTCGCGGACGAATTCAGCGGTGATTTCTTTCGGGATGCTCGCGCCGAAGCTGTGGCCGGCGTGTTGCTGAGTCAACAGGCCAGCGGCGCGGGCTTCTTGCAGCTTCATGTTTTCGCGGATGGCGACGTATTCCATCTCGGCGGTGATGATGCCTTTGCGCGCGTAGTGCATCTGGCTGACGTTGGCCCCGGCCTTGGCGCGGCGCGGGTTGTTGACGTGGGCAAAACGCAGCTTGGTCAGCTCAGGATCAGCGAGGCGCTCCTGGCCGAAATTGGAACTCAGGCCCGGCAGACGCTCGGTGTCGCCGCGGTCGTCGATCCACGCCGAACGCACGTCGCCCAGACCTTTGCGCACGTCGATCACCACGTTCGGATCGGTGTACGGGCCCGAGGTGTCGTAGACGGTGACCGGCGCGTTGATTTCGCCGCCGAAGTCGGTCGGCGTCACATCGAGGGTGATTTCGCGCATCGGCACGCGGATGTCCGGGCGCGAGCCCTGAACGTAGACTTTTTGCGAACGGGTGAACGGCTGAACCGACTGCTCATCGACCTTGGCCGAGTCACTCAGGTTGATCGCGTTTTTTGCTTTTGTAGTCATCACGGGCTCTCCAGACAGCATCCAGGCAATGGATTGTCGGAGCAGAACCTGAAAGGCACGGACGCACCAGGACTGGTGCTGTGCATCGTCGTCGAGCGTTCGATTGTCGAACAATTTCCCGGACGAAGCACAAGAGGACTCGCCGGGTGACGAGAAATCTTGTTCCCTACGCAGGCGCTAACCTGATCAGGTTCAACGGGATCCGAAATTATTCGATCTCAGCCTCATAGCAAGGCACCCCGACAAGAACCCGGCCAGTCTAGACACAACCGGCAAAGAACGCCAACACCGCGGCAAACACCATGATGAATGGCGCAATTACCGGGACTTGCAGGATTGTTGCCGCACGATTGCGCAACTACACTCGCTTTGCCCTGCGCGCCTTGACGCTGCCGAGGCCGCGCCGTAGCCTTGGCGTGCACATTATTTCCGTAATATTTTTGCTAGGGATCGCCTCATGCTGCGCAAACTTTCACTGGCTCTTGCCGTGTCTTGTGCGTCCAACGCAATGGCCTGGGCAGCAGAAGCGCCCTTGTCGACCAAGACCGATCTGGTCAGCGTCTATCAGGAAGCCGTCGACAACAACGCCGATCTGGCCGCCGCCCGCGCCCAGTACGGCGCCCAGAAAGAAGTGGTGCCGCAGGCCCGTGCCGGCTTGCTGCCGAACTTGTCCGGCGGCGCCGAAGTGGCGGACGTGCGCACCTCGATCGACCAGCCTTCAGCCATTGCCAATCGCAGCGCGCATTCCTATCAGGCGACCCTAGCCCAGCCCTTGTTCCGCGCCGATCGCTGGTTCCAGTATCAAGCGGCGAAAGACGTCAACGAACAAGCCGCCCTGCAACTCTCGGCCACCGAACAGAACCTGATCCTGCAATCGGCTGAAAGCTACTTCAACGTGCTGCGCAGTCAGGACAACCTGGCCTCGACCAAGGCTGAAGAAGCCGCGTTCAAGCGTCAGCTCGACCAGTCCAACGAACGCTTCGATGTCGGCCTGTCGGACAAGACCGACGTCCTGCAATCGCAGGCCAGTTACGACACCGCGCGCGCCAACCGCATCGTCGCCCAGCGTCAGGTCGATGATGCGTTCGAAGCGCTGATCACCCTGACCAACCGTCAGTACAACTCGATTCAGGGCATCGTCCACACGCTGCCGATCCTGCCGCCAGCGCCAAACGACGCCAAGGCCTGGGTCGACACCGCAGGCAAACAGAACCTCAATCTGCTGGCGAGCAACTTTGCGGTCAGCTCCGCCGAACAGACCCTCAAACAGCGCAAGGCCGGTCACCTGCCGACCCTCGATGCCGTGGCCAAATACGAAAAGGGTGACAACGACGCCCTCGGTTTCGCCAACCCGAATGCCTTCGGTACGCCGTACAGTGGCAACGTCGAGCAAAGCACCCTGGGCCTGCAACTGAACATTCCGATCTACAGCGGCGGGCTGACCAGTTCGCAAGTGCGCCAGTCCTATGCGCAACTGGATCAGAGTGAGCAACAGCGCGAATCCCTGCGCCGGCAGGTGGTGGAAAACACCCGTAACCTGCACCGCGCGGTGAACACCGATGTCGAGCAGGTGCAGGCGCGCCGCCAGTCGATCATCTCCAACCAGAGCGCGGTGGAAGCCACGGAAATCGGTTATCAGGTGGGTACGCGCAACATCGTCGACGTGCTCGACGCCCAGCGTCAGCTGTACACCTCGGTGCGCAATTACAACAACACCCGCTACGACTACATCCTCGACAACCTGCGCTTGAAGCAGGCGGCAGGAACGCTGAATCCGGGTGACTTGCAAGACCTGGCGCGCTATCTGAAGGCCGACTACAACCCGGACAAGGACTTCCTGCCGCCGGATCTGGCCAAGGCAGCCGAAGCACAGCTCAAGGCACGGCCTTAAGTCTTGAAAGCAAAAGATCGCAGCGTGCCGCAGCTCCTACAATGGAATGCATTTTCCTGTAGGAGCTGCGGCACGCTGCGATCTTTTCGCTTTTGGGTGTGCTGACTTACTTGATCAACCGGCCCAAGCCATCCAGCAACCGCTGCAGCGCCCCCTGATTACGCCGCATCACCGCCAGCCCCGCCTCGGCCATGCGCTGGGCATCGCGCGGCAATTCGAACAGCCGCTGCACTTCCACCGCCAGCCCTTCGGCATCATCCACTTCGGCCAGCGCACCGGCTTCGCGCAACTGTGCAGCGATGTCGAGGAAGTTGAAAAGATGCGGGCCACTGAGCACCGGTTTGGCCAGTGCTGCCGGCTCCAGCAGGTTATGCCCGCCGTTGGGCACCAGGCTGCCACCGACAAAGGCGCTGTCGGCCAGGGCATAGAGAAACAACAACTCGCCCATGGTGTCGCCGAGCAGCACTGAAGTGTCCGCTTCGACGTTGGCACCGCTGGAACGGCGCACTGTGGCAAAGCCTTCACGCTGGCACAACTCGAACACCGAGTTGAAGCGCTCGGGATGGCGCGGCACCAGAATCAGCAACGCATTCGGGTAGTTCGCCAGCAGCCGGCGATGGGCGTCGAGCACCACTTCGTCTTCGCCTTCGTGGGTACTGGCAGCGATCCACACCGGGCGCTCCAGCGCCTGCCATTGGCCACGCAGTTGATTGGCGCGCTGCAGCAGTTGCGGGTCGATGGTCAGGTCGAACTTGATCGAGCCAGTAACCTCGACCGTCTGCGGACGCGCGCCGAGATCGCGGAAGCGCTGGGCTTCGGCTTCGGTCTGCACCGCGAAAAAACTCATTTCCGCAAGCATCGGCGCGGTCAGCTTGCCGAAACGGCCATAACCCCGGGCCGATCGTTCGGACAACCGGCCGTTGGCCAGCGCCACCGGAATCCCGCGCTTGGCGCACTGATGGATGTGGTTGGGCCACAGTTCGGTTTCCATGATCACCGCCAGTTTCGGTTTGGCGTGATCAAGAAAACGCGCCGCTGCGCACGGCAAGTCGTAGGGCAGATAACAATGCTGGATGCGCGGTTCGCCGGAGAACAACGCCTGAATCCGTTCCGATCCGGTCGGCGTCATGCAGGTCACGGTGATCGGCAGCTGTGGATAACGCTGCAGCAAGGCGCGAATCATCGGCGCCGCAGCAATGCTTTCGCCCACCGACACTGCGTGCACCCAGATCCCGCCGGGCTGCAGTGATGGCATTCCGTAGGAAAAACGCTCGCCAATCCGTTTGGCATATGCCGGGGCCTTGCGCGAGCGCAGCCACAGCCGAATCGCCACCAATGGCAGCCCCAGGTAAAACAGCGCGGTGTAGAGAGTTCTATTCATGGCGGCGGAGTTTATCGACTTTTGTCGCCAATCGCCCGCAAGTGCACGGCAAAACGTTCGGCCAGCCAGCGCGCCGCAGGTCCCAGGGGTTCATCCCGGCGCCAGACCAGCTCCACCACCAACGCCGGCGGGGTCCATTCGCTGTCCAGTTCGACCATCAGGCCGTGATAGGCCGAATACTGCACCACATGCCGGGGCAGCCAGGCCCAGCCGAGATCCCGCACCAGCCATTCGGCCATCACATAGAAACTGTCAGCGCGCCAGACTTGCGGGCTGGCCGGTTCGTTGCCGGGGTAGACGCTGGTCTGCGTCGACATCAGCAGTTGCCGATGTTGCGCCAGTTGCTGGCAAGTGACGTAGGACTGCGTTGCCAGCGGATGGTTGATCCCGCAGACGGTGACCATTTCCACCCGGCCCAATACCCGACGCTCCAGCGCTTCGGGGATCTCGTCGTGATAGAACAGCAAGCCCAGATCGGCGCGACGCTCGACCAGTTTGCGTGCGACTTCACCCTGGGCGGCGCTGGTCAGTTGCACTTCGAGGCTGGGAAATTGCTCGGCCAGCGCGTCGAAGCTTTCTACCAATGCCTGATATGGCATGGCTTCATCCTGTGCCACGCGCAACTGCGCTTCCTGACCGCGCATCATCGCCATCGCCCGTCCATTGAGGCGCTCGCATTGGCGCAGTACTTCCCGGGCTTCTTCGAGCAGGGCTTCCCCCGCTTCAGTGAGCCGGGGCTGACGACCACTGCTACGCTCGAACAGGCTGACGCCCAGATCGTCTTCCAACATGGCGATGGCGCTGCTGATCGCCGACTGTGCCTTGCGTTGCTGACGCGCCACGGCAGAAAACGAGCGTTGTTCGGCGACGCTGACGAAGGCGCGCAGTTGTTCCAGATTCCACAGGGTATTCATGTGTAACCCATCTTCAAAACAGATAGGTAATGACTTTACCCCATCTGGCGAGCGACTAGAATGCCGCCTCAGCAAGCAACGTTTTACATGAGGATCTATATATGAACGCCTACGCCTTCCTGGCTATCGCCATCTGCGCCGAAGTGATCGCCACCGTTTCCATGAAAGCGGTCAAAGGCTTGAGCACCCCGCTGCCGCTGATTCTGGTGATCGTCGGTTACGGGATTGCTTTCTGGATGCTGACGCTGGTGGTGCGCACTGTGCCGGTGGGAGTCGCCTACGCCGTGTGGGCGGGCATGGGCATCGTCATGGTCAGCGTCGCCGCGCTGTTCATTTATGGGCAAAAGCTGGACGTGCCGGCGATGCTCGGGATGGCGCTGATCGTGCTCGGCGTGGTGGTCATCCAGCTGTTCTCCAAGACAGCAGGGCATTAAAGAAAAAGATCGCAGCCTGCGGCAGCTCCTGCATTGGAATGCAAATCCCTGTATGAGCTGCCGCAGGCTGCGATCTTTTTTCGCCCCTGAGCTCCGATCCCCGAGTCTGTATACTGCGCCCTCGTCTTGAACACTGAGGTCGTTGCATGCCATCCGTTATTTCCACCGACGTTCTGATTGTCGGCGCTGGTGTCGCCGGCCTCTGGCTGAACGCGCGTCTGCGCCGTCAGGGTTTTTCGACCGTGCTGGTGGAAAGCGCCAGTCTCGGCGGCGGGCAGAGCGTGAAGTCCCAGGGCATCATTCACGGCGGCGCCAAATATGCGTTGCACGGTGCGCTGACCGGCGCCTCGGAAGCCATCGCCGACATGCCGCGCCGCTGGCGTGAAGCGCTGGCCGGCAACGGCGAGCTGGACCTGTCCGGCGTGCGCCTGTTGTCCGAAGCGCATTACCTGTGGTCGCCCGGCACCCTCGCCGGCAACCTCACCAGTTTCTTCGCCAGCAAGGCCGTGCGTGGCCGGGTCGATCAGGTCAAGGGCGATCAACTGCCGCCGGCCCTGCAAGACAAGCGCTTCAAGGGCAAGGTCTATCGTCTCGCCGAACTGGTGGTCGACGTGCCGAGCCTGATCCAGCGCCTGGCCGATCTGGCCGGTGACGGTCTGCTCGCCGGGCAAACCATCGAGCCGCTGCTGGAAGCGGGCGTGCTGGTCGGCCTGAAAGTCGACGGTCGCGAGATTCGTGCCCAGCGCATCGTCCTCAGTGCCGGCGCCGGCACTGCCCGATTGCTGGAAGACCTGGGCCTGACCCATCCGCAGATGCAACGCCGACCGCTGCACATGATCATCGCCAAAGGCCCAAGCCTGAAGCCGCTGTACGCTCACTGCCTGGGCGGCGGCACCAAGCCGCGCATCACCGTCACCACCCACCCGGCCGCTGACGGCAACTGGGTCTGGTACCTGGGCGGCGACATTGCCGAAAGCGATGGCGTGGCCCGCGAACCTGCCGAGCAGATCGCCACCGCGCAGAAAGAGCTCGGCCAGTTGCTGCCATGGATCGATCTGAGCCAGGTGCAATGGGCGACCTTGCGTGTGGATCGTGCCGAGCCGCTGCAAACCGGCCTGAGCCGGCCGGACAACGCCTTCCTCGCCGAGCAGGGTCACCTGCTGGTGGGCTGGCCGACCAAACTCGCACTGGCGCCGGACTTCGCCGACCGGGTCATCGCTGCGCTGGAGCGCGACGGCATCCAGCCGCAACCGGCCGAGCCATTACCGGCACTGCCAAAACCACCGATGGGCGTTCCAGCCTGGGAGCAACTGTTGCCATGAGCGTAGCGACCCTGCACGAACTGCATCGCCCCTTGGGCAGCACCGGCCTGATGGTTTCACCGCTGGGCCTGGGCACGGTCAAACTTGGCCGCGACCAAGGCGTGAAATACCCCAACGGTTTCCAGATCCCCGACGATGACGCGGCACGCATGCTGCTCAAGCAGGCCAAAGGGTTGGGCATCAACCTGATCGACACCGCCCCGGCCTACGGTCGCAGCGAAGAACGCCTCGGCCCGTTGTTGCGCGGCCAGCGGCAGGACTGGGTAATCGTCAGCAAGGTCGGTGAAGAGTTTGCCGACGGTCTGTCGCGCCATGACTTCAGTGCGGCGCATACGCGGATGTCGGTCGAGCGTAGCCTGCAACGCCTTGAAACCGATTTTATCGACCTGGTGCTGGTGCACTCCGACGGCAACGATCTGGCCATCCTCGAACACGAAGAGGTCTACGCCACCCTCGCCGCACTCAAGGCCGAGGGCAAGATTCGCGGTTTCGGCTTCTCCGGCAAAACGGTCGAGGGCGGACTCAAGGCGCTGGAGCAAGGGGACTGCGCGATGGTCACCTACAATCTGAACGAACAGAACGAGAAGGCAGTCATTGACTATGCTGCTGCCCACGGCAAAGCCATTCTGGTGAAAAAAGCCCTGGCCAGCGGCCATGTATGCCTGAGTCCGGGCGTGGACCCGGTGCGCGCCAGCTTTGAGTTGTTGTTCCAGCAGCCCGGCGTGGCCAGTGCTATTGTCGGGACGATCAATCCGCTGCACCTCGCCCATAACGTTGCGACCGTTGCCCAGGTCCTCCGTGGTCACTGACGCCGCCTCGCGGCCTTAAGCAGGAGCCGACATGCCGCGCACGCTCATCAGAAAGAACCCGAGCAACTTCAAGACGCTGCCGCTGTTCGTCGAGGCCACGCCCGAAGGCCTGACGTATCAGAGCGTCGGCATGCCGCTGAATTTCGCCCAGACCCTGCAGCGGCGCAAACCGGTGAGCGTGGCGGATGCCGAGCGCTTTGCGGTGGAGCTGGCCAACCTCGGGGTCTCGGTGCGCCTGACGCTGCATTGGCAGAATCGCGATTACTGGGTGCTAGTGCGCCAGCGTCGGCAGGATCGCGGGGACGTCGTGCTCAAGCTGATTTCCGGTTACGTACCTGCTCAAGAACTGAACATCCCGCTGCACACGGCGATTCAGGAAATTGCCGAAGAGTGCCTGCTGGAAACCCCGGAAGGCTGGCTCGGCGGACGCTTCAACGACACCTGGCTACCCGCACCCTACGCCTCCGCCCTGCATTATCGCGAGGCCCTGCCGTTTCGCCTGACGCCGCAGTCCGGTTCGGCGCGGCCGGTACGCTGCGCCAATCTGCAATTGCTCGAACGTCCGCGGGCCTACGTGCATCTGCCGACGGCATCGCTGCAACTGATCTATGACTTGCGCCTGGACGTGCCCAGGGAAGCCAAATCCCTGAGTCTGTTTCACGTCGATGAACGCCTGGAAGGTGATCAACTGGTGGCGCGACTGGACCGCAAGCGCCCGGATTTGTACCTGATGCCGTTGCAGGACGGCGAACCGCTGGCCGAGCTGTATACCTTGAAGAAAGGTCAGCTTTATCCGGCGGGCACGCGCGGTCTGTATCTGGCCGAAAGTTTTGCCAGACAGGATGGCTGGCTGGTTCGCGAGGAGCGGATTCGCTGGAAGGACTGGCTGCGACAACAGGGCCTGACGCCGCCGGAAAAACCTACTGGATTGGCACGGTTGCGCGGCAAGGCGAAACAACTGCTGAAGAAGATCGTGCCGCGCAAAAAAGTCAGCTCCTGAAACGCAAAAGATCGCCGCCTGCGGCAGCTCCTACAATGGAATGCATTTCCCTGTAGGAGCTGCCGCAGGCGGCGATCTTTTGGCTTTATTGACCGCGGATTTTTTCCACGATCGCAGTGGTCGAGCTGTTTTCCACCAGACCCAGCACTTTCACCGTCCCGCCATAAGCCTTGACGATGTCGGCACCAACAACCTGGTCGATACCGTAATCACCGCCCTTGACCAACACATCCGGCTTGACCTCGCGCAGCAGGTTTTCCGGGGTGCCTTCGGGGAAGCTGATCACCCAGTCCACCGCACCGAGGCCGGCGAGTACCGCCATGCGTCGGTCGACACTGTTGATCGGACGTCCCGGCCCTTTCAGGCGGCTGACGGAGGCGTCATCGTTGATCGCCACGATCAGACGGTCGCCCTGGGCGCGTGCCTGCTCAAGGTAGGTCACGTGCCCGGCATGCAGAATGTCGAAGCAGCCGTTGGTGAAGACGATGCGCTCGTTATGCGCACGAGCATCGGCCACTGCCAGCACCAGTTGCTCCAGACCCAGCACACCGCGCTCCGACCCCTCTTCACGCTGGATCGCACGACGCAGTTCCGGGGCGCTGATCGCCGCAGTACCGAGCTTGCCGACCACAATGCCTGCCGCCAGATTGGCCAGTGCCACCGCATGCGGTAACTCTTCACCGGCAGCGATCGCCGCCGCCAGCGTGGAAATCACCGTGTCGCCAGCACCGGTCACGTCGAACACTTCACGGGCACGGGCCGGCAAGTGCAGCGCCGGATGCTCCGGGCGCAGCAGGGTCATGCCGTGTTCACCGCGAGTGACCAGCAGCGCGCCGAGTTCGAGATCGTGCATCAGGGCTGCGCCCTTGCTCACCAGCTCGTGCTCATCGGCGCACCCGCCAACGATGGCTTCGAATTCGCTGAGGTTCGGCGTGATCAGACTGGCGCCACGGTAGATCGAAAAATCCTTGCCCTTGGGATCGGCCAGCACCGGAATGCCTTTGGCCCGGGCCGCCTGAATCAAGGCCTGATGGTTTTTCAGCGCGCCTTTGCCGTAGTCCGACAGCACCAGCACCTTGATGCCTTCGAGCAGATCATCGACCTGCGAGGCCAGGGCCAGCGCATCGGTGGCAAACGGTTCTTCGAAGTCGATACGCAGCAATTGCTGGTGCCGGCTCATGACCCGCAGTTTGACGATGGTCGGCTGATGCGCAATGCGCTGGAACAGGGCATGCACGCCCGCCCCCTTGAGACTGTTGCTCAGGCTGTCGGCAGCTTCGTCGTCGCCGGTCACACCGACCAGCGACGCCGGCGCACCCAGCGCGGCAATGTTCAAGGCAACGTTGGCAGCACCGCCCGGGCGGTCTTCGATTTGCTCGACTTTTACGACCGGTACCGGTGCCTCAGGGGAAATCCGTGAGGTTCCACCATGCCAGTAACGGTCGAGCATGACATCGCCGACCACCAAGACTGGGGCTTGATCGAATCGCGGCATGGACAACTTCATGGAGCAACCCACATACAAAATGAACAGGGGCGCGATATTAACACAGGGTTGGCGCAGGCTTGAGTGCAGCCTGCAACAGGATGAAACAGTCAGTTATTTTGCTCATTTTTTGAGCACCAGTGCCGCCAGTTGTCCACAGGCTTCGGACAATTCCAGCGCCTCGGTATCGATTTGCCACTCGGCTGCCAATGGCGCTTCGTAAGGACTGTCCACGCCCGTAAAGTGCTTGATCCGACCTTCCCGTACGGCCTGATACAAACCTTTCGGATCGCGACGGGCGCAGACTTCCAGCGCAGTGCTGACGTGCACTTCAATGAACTCATCCTGCGCAAACAGCCTGCGCGCAGCGTCGCGCTCGGCGCGGAACGGCGAAATGGCCGCAACGATCACAATCAGCCCGGCGTCGACCATCAACCGCGCCACCTCGGCCATACGCCGGATGTTTTCCCGGCGGCAGAGGTCGCTCATGCCCAAGTCGCGGCACAGGCCATTGCGCACATTGTCGCCATCGAGCAAAAAGGTGTGCAGACCCGACGCATGCAGGTGCAGTTCGAGGGCATTGGCCAAGGTTGACTTGCCGGCGCCGGAAAACCCGGTCAACCACAGGCAGCGCGGGCGTTGCGCCTTGAGCGCTGCACGGGCCTGATGTGGCAGCGCCAGACCGTAAGGCCGAATGGCCAGGGTTTGCATCGGCATTGACAGGAACTCATTCATAACCGAGCAACTCGTAATCACGCTGATAAACCCGACGCACCAGACGCCGGGTGCGCACCGAACAGAACTCGCGCGCCGACATTGATTGCCGTTCCCGCGAGCCGTTGACGTGAGGCAACTCGCCAGTCAGCCCCAACTGTTCGCAAACCAGACGAAAATCCCGCGCCAGATGCTCCTGATAACCGATGAAGTCCAGCGCCAGATGCCCCAGCGAATCGGTAAGAAAGTCGGTCTGCGCGGCAAAGTGCAATTGCCGGCCAATCGTTTCCGGATGCAGCCAGCGCGCGACAAAATCGTCGAAATCCCGGTACTGCCGCACCAGCCGTTGCGCCGGATGGTCACGCGCGCTCAACTCGTTGCCACGCAAAAAGGCGTAGGCCGAATAGGCGCGTTCCAGCGGATCGCGGACAAAGGCGAACTTGAAGGCGTTGGCGAACTGCTCAGGAAACTGCTCTTCGTACCAGTACAACGGCAAGTGCCCGGGACGCCAGCCGTTGAACAGCGCCGTGCAAACGCTGCTGCCGGCGCATTTCGGGACATGGATGAACAGGCATGAGCGCTGCTGGAAGGGCTGGGGAAATGTCAGGTTGGCCGACATCGACTTGTTCACCACCTGCCGATCGACCACCGACAGGCGCCCGAGCAGAAAGGCCCGCTGTGGCTTGGGCAGCAGTTTCCAGAGATAGCGTTGCAGCATGAAAGCACCCGCGCGACGGGGATGGCCCCCTCGATGAAAGTCAGAGTTCGTTGAGGAACCTTAACAAGCGCGGTGCCCGGATTTATTCCGGTTTGGTCAAGAAGGGTAAAGGTCTGGATACAAACGACTGTGGGAGCGAGCAGGCTCGCTCCCACAGGGCAGGGCCTGGAATCAGGCGATATCTTCGGCCGGGGCATCCAGGCCCATGGCGTTGAGGCGCGCGTAGTAACCATTTTGCGCCAGCAACTGGTCGTGGGTGCCGCGCTCGACGATGCGCCCCTGATCCATGACCAGAATCAGGTCGGCCTTCTCGATGGTCGACAGACGGTGAGCGATCACCAGCGTGGTGCGCCCCTTCATCACCTGATCCAGTGCCGCCTGAATGTGCCGCTCGGACTCGGTGTCGAGTGCCGAGGTGGCCTCGTCGAGAATCAGCAGCGGCGCGTTCTTCAGCAACGCACGGGCAATCGCCAGACGCTGGCGCTGGCCACCGGAAAGCAAGACGCCGTTCTCGCCGACCTGAGTGTCCAGGCCTTGCGGCAGTTGCGAAATGAAGTCCATCGCGTAGGCATCACGCGCCGCTTTCTCGATGTCTTCGCGCGGTGCACCGGCCAGATCGCCGTAAGCGATGTTGTTGGCCACGGTATCGCTGAACAGAGTGACGTGCTGGGTTACCTGGGCGATATGACGACGCAGGTTGAGCAGCTTGTACTGCTCGACTTCCACGTCGTCGATGAGAATTTCGCCCTTGTTATGGTGATAGAAACGCGGAATCAGGTTGGCCAGCGTCGACTTGCCGCTGCCCGAACGCCCTACCAGGGCGACCATCTGCCCCGGCTGGACCGAGAAGCTGATGTCGTCCAGCACCTGACGTTCGGTGCCTGGGTAGGTGAAACTGAGGTTGCGCACGTCCAGACGACCGCTCACGGCATCGCGCTCGATGGTGCCGGTATCGACTTCCGGTTCGACATCCAGTTGCTCGAAGATGCTCTCGGCACCGGCCACGCCTTTCTGGATGGTCGAGCTGACTTCGGACAATTGACGGATCGGCTTGGGCAGCAGGCCCGCCAGCGTGATGTAAGCGACCATGTCACCGGCCGAGGCGTCACCGCGCAGGAACAGCACGAGGAACATCAGCACCGCCATGGCGGTGTAGATCACCAGTTGCAGCATCGGCGTGTAGATCGCGCCGGTACGCGTCATGCGCAGTTGCTTGTCGGTGTTGCTCTGGCTGGCGTTGAGGAAGCGTTGCTCTTCGTAAGCCTCGCCGCCGAAGCTGCGAACCACGCGATAACCCTGGATGGTTTCCGAGGCCACATGCGTGACATCGCCCATCGCCAGCTGGATCTTCTTGCTCTGCTTGCGGAATTTCTTGCTGGCGGTGCGCACCATTACGGCGATCAGCGGCAGGATCGCCACCATCACCAGGGTCAGCTTCCAGTTCATGAACAGCAGCGAGGCAAACAGGAAGATCACCGTCATGCCTTCACGGATTACGACCTTGATCGCATCTGTTGCCGCCCCCGTGACCATGGTCACGTTGAAGGTGATACGCGAAATCAGATGACCGGAGTTATGCTTGTCGAAATAGCGGTTAGGCAGCACCAACAGGTTGTTGAACAACTGCACGCGCAAGTCATGCACCAGCCCGAGGGAAACCTTGGCCAGGAAATAGTTGCCCAGATAGGAGCCCAGCCCCTGCCACGCGGCGATCAGGATGATCAACAGCGGTACGGCCTGCAGCAGCTGCAGGTCTCGCAGGTACGGCACGGAGGGAAACAGCACCGCTTCAGGGTTGGACAGGCCATCGACAAAGTACTTGAGGATGTAGCCGAGCATTGGCTGAGTCGAGGCGAAAATCAGAAAGCCGACGATGCTGATCAGGAACAGACTGATGTACGGCCGGACATAGCCGAGCAGGCGGAAGTAGATTTTCAAGCTCGATGGGCTTGCGGCGGGACTGGAATCGGTCATATCACGCGAAAGTCGATAAAAAGGACGCTGACTTTAGCACAGCTTCTTCAGGGTTCTGGCAATCGGCGAAAGGCTGTTATTGTTAGGCATCTTTTTCCGCATCAAATAGCCATCACTCGAATGGTCGATCAACCTCAGGAATGAATCTCACAGCATGCAACTTCGCGGCTTCAGCAGTACGTCCAATCGAATTTTCGATTTCATTAGCCTGTGGATACTACCCACCGGCTATTTTTTGCTCCTGTGCGCGTTATTCTTTTTGCCCGGTCGAAGCCTGCATCACAAGTTGTTCTACGGACTGTTCAGCATTCCGACACTGATTGCACTGTGCCTGCGCCCGCGCGAGCTCAAGGAGCTGCTGCGCGAGCCGGTTTTCATCGCGGTTCTGCTGTTCGCCGCCTGGGCGTTGCTCAGCCTCGCCTGGGGGCCTGGCGGGGAGCCGCTCGGCGGAATGTTCAAGCCGCCACTGCATACCTTGCTGCTGTTTGCCGGCTGCTACCTGCTGGTGCGCTACCGCAGCGACATCCTGCAACCCTTGCTGTTCGGCGCCGCGTTGGTCGCTCTGATTGCTACCAGCGTTTTCCTGTTCCTGTTCGCGCGGGTTTATGAGCCGGGGATGCGCCTGATCGGTGGCGGCGCCTTCGACAATCCGCTGCTCAGCTCGCACCTGTTCGGGTTCTTCAGTGCCTACTGGCTGAGCGTGACCATGACCTGCAAACGTCGCCAGATGATGTGGCTCAGCGTGCCGGCGATGGCAATCATGTTCATGGCCGTGATCGGTACCGGTTCGCGGACACCGCTGGTGGCGCTGACCATGGCTGCGCTCTGGCTGTGCTTCATCTGCTGGAACAGGCGCTCGGTGGGATTACTGATCGCACTGATCCTGAGTGGCATAGCAGTCATTACGCAGTTTTCGCAGATGATCACCGAACGTGGCGACTCCTATCGCCTGGAAATCTGGCAGAAGGTACTGCACATGATTGCCGATCATCCATGGATCGGTCATGGCTATAGCGCCAGCCTTGCCGTGGACCCCGGTAACGGTGTCAGTTTTCAGGAGCCGCACAGTTTTGCCCTGGGGGTCCTGTATTACGTCGGCATCATCGGCTTGCTGCCCTGGTTGTTTTTCCTGCTGTGGGGCCTGCTGAGCAGTTGGCGCCAGCGTGTGCAGCCATTGCTGATCATTGCCTCGACCTGGCTGGTATTCGGTATCGGTGCCGGGCTGACCGAAGGCGGTGGAATCATTTCGCGGCCCAAGGAGCACTGGTTCCTGTTGTGGATCCCGCTGGCACTGATCGCGGCACTGAGCATCAATCAACGCGCGCGCCGCCTGTTGACCCAGCCGGTGCAAAAGCTTGCGACCGCTGACCTGGAGCACATGAGCAGCACGGCCCAGATCATTGAAGAGGATGGCCTCGGCCCGAAAGTCTTGCGCCTGACCGACGGCAGCTTCCTCAAGCTGTTCCGCCGTCGCCGCTGGTACACCTCCGGCAGTTTCAATCCCTACTCCGAACGTTTCGCGGTCAACAGCGAACAGCTCCGCCAGATGGGCATCCCGACCCCGCAAATATTGAATCTTTACCGTCTCGACGATGGCAGCAGTGCCGTGCATTACGCACCGCTACCGGGGCACACGCTGCGTCAGGTACTGCAGAGCATTACTGCCCCGGCAGTGCGCCAGGCTCTAGTGGAACGTTTCGGCAAATTCATGGCGCAACTGCACGAGAAAGGCGTGTATTTCCGCTCTCTGCATCTGGGTAACGTACTGGTGCTGGAAGATGGCGAGTTCGGCTTGATCGATCTGGCCGACCTGCGTATCTACCCTACTCCGCTCAGTCTTTCCCTGCGCCAACGCAATTTGCGTCATATGCAACGTTACACTGTCGACAAACGCTGGCTGTTCGAGGATCACCTCGATGCGTTGCTTCAGGGATACGCCGTGACGGCGTCCAAATCCGCGGTTGAAAATCTGCACAGGCAAGTGCTGGCCGGCAACGCCCCGGCTCGGGTTCAATGATGAACGAAACCAATCCTCTATTTGCACTGGCCGCCTATCTGCTGGCCATCGTGACTTCGGCCCTGCTGTTGCGCGCGGTGCCGAAAATAGCCCGGCATCTGCAGCACTCCGGTGAAAGCCGTTACGCCAGCATCGACGGCCTGCGCGGCTATCTGGCGTTTGGCGTATTCGTGCACCACTCGATCATCACCTGGATTTTCCTGCGCACCGGGGTCATCGATTTCCCCCCGAGCAACTTCTATTCGATGCTCGGGCAGGGCAGCGTGGCGCTCTTCTTCATGATCACCGGGTTTCTGTTCTGGAGCCGCTTGCTCGCACAAGGCCGCAACCACGACTGGCTGGCGTTCGGCGTGTCACGGGTTTTCCGCCTGTATCCGCTGTACCTGCCGTTGATGGTGCTGGTGTTCGTCTCGGTCTTCCACTTGCAGGACTGGCAACTGAAAGAACCCGGTCTGGAACTGTTCAAGCAGATTCTCGCCTGGCTGACGTTCGACCGGCCGGACATCAACCAGTACCGTCACTCCGGCATGCTGATATCCAACGTCACATGGACGCTGGCCTATGAGGTGTTTTTCTACCTGGCGCTGCCACTCGCCGGACTGGTGTTCATCTACCGCGGCAGCTGGCTGCAGGTGGTGCTGTGCCTGATCGGCATCTACACGCTGTACCAGGTCATCGGCTGGGAGCATTCGCTGAAGAAACACTTTCTGGCGAGCTTCCTCGGTGGCATCGCCGCCGCCTACTGGATTCGCCGACCGACGCTCGTGGCATGGAGCCAGTCGCGTCTGGCGAGCATCATCGCCGTGCTCGCGCTGGTGATTGCGTTCACCGCGTTCAGTCGGGCGTTCAAGACTGCACCGCTGTTTTTGCTGGGGTTGTTTTTCGTGATCGTCGCGTCCGGCAACGATCTGTTCGGCGCGCTGAAACCACGCAGCATTCGCTGGCTCGGCGAAATCAGCTACAGCACCTATCTGCTGCACGGGTTCGTCCTGTGGCTGATGGTGCAACGGCTGCCGCTGCTGCTGAATATCGATGCGCGGGAAACTGCGGTCTACCTGCCCCTGGTGGCCGTCTGCACGTGCTTGCTGATTCTGATCAGCAGCGTGACGTTCCTCTATATCGAGCAGCCGGGCATGGCTGCCGGCAAGAAGGTTGTGCATTGGTTGCGCCAGCGTCAGAAGGGCGAAAAGCGCCTGCCGGAGAAGGTCACTCGCTGAGCGCGGGCGACCGCTGCCTCAGTCCTTTTCCAGCGGGGAAAAGAGTAAACGCCCCAGTCCGCGCCAGGTCTTCTTGTTCCAGGCCTTGAACGGGATCTGCGCCAGCAACTCCCTTGCCAGCTTGCGATTGCGGTTGGCGGTCTTGAGGAACATCGAGTTCAGCGCCTTGAAGCGCACTTCGTCATACAGCGGATGATCGCTGAACAGCGCATAGGTGCGCAGGATGTTCTCGATCATGAAGCGATGATTCTTGTACGAGTTGGTGGCGTGTTTGCGGTAACGCGCCATCACCACATTCAAACCGTCGATGAAGTAGCCAGCACGGGTCACCTTCAGTTCGATGTACAGGTCTTCAAGACGAATCGTCGGATCGAACCCTCCCACCTTCTCCAGCGCCTCGCGCCGGATCATCAGCGTCGGTGCCGGTGGATACGGCTTGCGTTCAAGAAACATGTCGTCGAAATCGAGTCGGCGAAACGGCACGTCGCGGCGCTGACGCTTCTCTGGATAAAGGCTGCCGTCGGCGTGCATCAGCTCGATATTGCCGGCACAGATCCCGACTTCAGGCTTGCCGTCCATGTACGCCACCTGAGTGGCAATACGTTCGGGGTACATGATGTCGTCGGAGCCGAACGGCACAATCAGGCTGCCCTTCGAACGGGCGATAGCGCCGTTGAGGGTATTGGTCAGACCCTGATTCTGCTGCACACGGAAATCGAAGCCGTACTGTGCCTGCAACGCGCTGATGCGCTCGACGCTGTCGTCCTTCGAACCGTCATCGACCACCAATAGCTCGATGTTCTTGTAGCTCTGGTTGAGGACACTGAGGATGCTTTCCTCAATGTACGGACCGTGGTTGTACGAGGCGATGATCACGGTGACGAGGGCATTGGCTTCGCTCATGGCCTGTTCTTCGCTCACGGCTTTCTCCTCGCTCACGGCTGCTCCTTGCGGGCCTGCTCCAGGCCGGAATCGATCAGGTCCAGATATTCCTGACGGAACACCTCGATGTCGTGCTGTTCTTGCAGATAGCGGTAAGCCTGCTCGCCCTTGGCCTTGAGCTCGTCGTCCGACAGCGCGAGATAGTTATCCAGCGCGGCGACCAGACTCGGCACGTCCTTGGGCGTGATCGCCAAACCACCGGCTCCTTCGATCAGTGGCAACATCGCCGGCACGTTCGAAGCGATCACCGGCAGGTGTCCGCTCATGCCTTCGAGCAACGCCAGGCCCAGGCCTTCGGCCAGCGACGGCATGGTCCAGATGTCGAACGCACGCACGTATTGCAGAGCGTTTTCCTTGAAGCCCAGCAGGTGCGCACGACCGCTCAAGCCCAGTTGCTCGATCTCGGCCGCCAGCGGCGCTTGCAAGCGTCCGGCACCAATGATTGCCAGTTGGGTGTTCGGGTATTTGTCTTTCAGCGCGGCAAAGGCTTGCAGCAGATAGGTGTGGCCCTTGACCGACACCAGCCGCCCCAGCGCGCCAATCAAGCGCACATTCGGGTCGAGGCCCAACAGCTCGCGAGCTTTTTCGCGGCTGTGCTGCAGGCCCTCGGCCTGCTCGATGTCGATGGCATTGGTAATGGCGTAGGTGTTCTGGTCGGTGAAGCCGCAATCGCAATCGAGCAGGTACTGTTTGACCGCCGGCGACACGCCGACGAAGCGCCAGTGCCGATCGATCAGACGCTGGGTCTGGCGTCGTCGGTAAAAGCGGTCGTATTCACCGAAACCGTGGGAGATGCCAATGCACAGCGGCACCTTCAACCAGCGGTTGAGCGCCAGCATCATATTCACCGGTTTGAAGCGGTTGCAGATCACCACGTCGAACTTTTCCCGGCGGCAGAACTTGTACAACTGCCACATCGCCCGCAGGCGCATGCCCTTGAGCGACTTGTCGGAAAACTCGAAGTACACCGAATGGTCGGCCCGGCTTACCGGCTCGCCCGGCCCCGGTTTGCCCCGCAGGAAAGCTGCGGTGATCTCATAGCGATCGCTCGGCAGCGCCTTGACGATCTGCTCGGCGAGGTCGGCAAAGTCATGGGCTTTGACGTTGTAGTCGGGTTGCAGCTGCAACACCTTGAACCGTTGACTCATGACTCTCCCCGCTGGACGCCTGTCTCACCGTGCTTCAGTAGCCAGAACAACTCCTGGCGCCTGACCGCTTTCCGAAAAAATTCGTTTTCGCCGTACACCGACGCGGCCCGCCCGGCGAGAACACGCTGGATAACCCGGCGCAGGCGACGCTTGAACGGTGCCGGCGGCTGCAGGTCATGCATCATGCCCAGCGCCATGGCCTTGTCCCGCTGCAACTCGATGGACAGCGGCAGGCACAACGGCTGCATCGGCACCGCCGCATCGAAGGCCGGTGGCAAGGCAATGCTCTGCCCGGTGTTGCCCATCGGCCAGCGGTCGTTGTCATGCAAATGGTTGGCATAACCGAGCAACGTCGGCTGCCAGTCGAGGCCCTGGAGCGCCTGCAAAACTGCTTGCTGGGCGCAGATATGGTCAGGGTGCGGATCGAGGGTCGGATGCGGCAGCACGATCACGTCAGGACGGGCGCGCAGCAGCACCTCACGCAGGTCGGCCAGCAGGTTGTTCCAGGTCGGCGCGCCATCGGCATCGCCCGGCAGAGTGAACGGATTCAACTGACGAAACAGGCGCGTGTCGCTCAAGTCCGCTTCGCGCGAGCCTACCGCCTGATTCGGCGCGGCCTGCATCGCCGCCAGTTGCAGGCAAAAGTAACCGAGTTGCACGCAGTGTTCCTGCGGCACCCCGGCCCAACGCGGCACGGCGAGGCTGTCCCAGGCACGCAGACGACCCTTGAGCCGCGCGGCCTCGACCTTGTTCATGCCCATCTGTTGATAATGTTCGGCTTCGATCTCACCTGCGGTCAGGGTGACGATCCAGGCTTCATCGGCTTGACTGTACAAGCCATAGGCAGCCAACTCGGCGTCGTCGGCGTGCGGAGCGATCACCATCATCCGCTGACGGCGGTAGTCCGGTTGCTCCAGCGCCCACAGCAGCGGCTCACCGGTCACTCGGCAGAACCGCCCGCGCAGGCGCAACTGGCCTTGCGACAGAGCTTGCGCCTGACCGCTGAGGTTCAGGTAACGCAGGCCATTGACCCCACGTTCGAAGGTTTGCGCATCAGGATTCGCCCCGCCGGCCAGCTCGACGCGCGGATCGAGGAAACGTCCCAGCCAGGTGCTTTTGACCTTTACCGCGAGGATCAACGTCGCTTCGTCGACCAGCATCACGCCTTCATCCAGGCGCAGTTGCTCGCCGTTCAGATGGACCTTCGGCTGCGGTGTGAACGGCGGAAAGCTGTACTGGTAATCGTCTTTCGGCGAATAGAACAGGTGATCGGCAAACCACGCCTCGTGGGCGACCCAGCCAACCACCGCGAGCACCAGCGGCAACCACCACGCGACCAGCACACCGAGCGCGATCAACACGATCAGGGTGATCAGCAGGGTAATGCGTTTATTGCGACGATGACGCTTGAGCAGTTGCTGTTTGCGGCTCATGGGCTGACTCATACGGTGAACACCGGCACAGGATTGCACCAGCGATCCTTGTATTCACGGTCGGCGCGACCGAAGGAAAACCGCAGCGGCTTGTTCAGGGCGCGCGCGTGTTCCCAGGCACTTTGCGTATTGAGGAAGCTCAACACGCTACCGGGGCTGAATTCGCGGGTTTCGGGATCGACGCCGCCGTTGATGTACTCGACGCTGATCCACTCCGGCGCCTCAACGCGGTACACCAACTGGATGGCGATCGGCGCATCATTGAGGAAAATCACCGAGCCAATCAGCAGTTCGCGCAGCAGCTCGATGACTTCAGCCATGCGCGCCGCGCCGGTGGCCGGGAAGCCCCAACGGCGCTGGAACAGATCACAGTAGATCGCCGCCAGTTCTGCACTGGAAAACTCAGCGACCGCACGTACCACACCGCCCGCCTCTTCCAGCAGGCGCAGTTCGCGGCGCTGGTTGTAGCGAAACTTCTTCGACAACTCCTCGGGGGTGCGGGCCATGGCCAGTTGTTCGGTCTGCAACTTGAGGCCGCTGAAGCGGGTTTCGTTGAGCGCCGACAGATAGAGTGCGCGATGACGCAGGGGTGCCAGGGCATCGACCGCGGCCGGCAGGATCAGCTCGGCATTGCCGAGGTCGAACAGGCCTTTCTTGCCGTTGCGCTTGAGCACGTCCTTGGACAGGGCCAGGTCGCGGCCCCAGGTCGGGATCGCCGCTTTGACTTCACCGTCCTGCTCCCAGGCCAGATAGCGCACCGGGATGCCGGCCAGATCCGCCAGACGCTCGACGACCACTGGATGGGTCGCGACGCTGCCGCCAAAACGCTGCCAGGCGGTGGCATAGGTGGAGGCGTCAACGGGCGACCAGCCACGTTCGCGCCAGCCTTGAAATCGGTTGAGCATCAGCCCCTCGGTGCCAGATCGGTAACTTGCGGCAGACGCCAGAAGGTGTCGCGCACCGCACGGTCGGAGAAACGCTCACGCAGGCGATCGAGCATCAGCTCGGCGCACTGACGGCGCTGCTGATCATCCATACCGGCCAAATGTTGCAGGCCTTGTGCAAGGTGTTCGGCATCGCCCAGCGGGAACAGAATCCCTACACCTTCGACCACTTCCTTCGCACCGCCACAGGCGGTAGCGAGCAACGGCACGCCAGCAGCCATGGCTTCGAGCAGCACCATGCCGAACGGTTCGTGATCGGAGCTCAGGGCAAACACATCGAAGGCGCGGAAGTAATTGCGCGCGTCCGGCACCTGGCCGAGAAACAGCACCCGGTCACCAATGCCCAGCTCGCGCGCCAGCTCCTTGAGGTCCTGCTCCAGACGGCCCTTGCCGAGAATCACCAGCTGACTGTTATCAGGCAGACCGGGCAACGCCGCGGCGAAACCGTGCAACAACGTGGCTTGATCCTTGTCCGGGTGCAGCCGTCCGACGTTGCCGACAATGAACGCATCCGCCGCCAGACCCAGGGTCTCGCGAGCTTCGCGGGCCGACACCTGACTGGCCTGCAAGGCAGGCACATCGATGCGGTTGTACAAGGTCTGGATGCGGGTCGACGGCCATTTCGGCAGACAGCGCCGCATGTCGTCGCGCACGGCATCGGAGACGCCGAGCAGACTCAGACGCTTGCGGAAAATGTGCGCGAACAGCTTGCGCGTGCCGCGTTTGTAATCGTCAAACGCGTGGTGCACACCAATCACCGGCAGCGACGTGCCGAGCAAGGCGATGTAGATCGGCTTGAAGCGATGGGCGATGCAGAAACTGAAATTGCGTGAAGCGGCGATCTTGCGCAGATCGCCGATGGCGCCCAGCTTCAAGCCGCGAATGGCCTTGGAGCTGTATTCCATGAACAACACTTCATCGGAAGCACACGCTGCGGCCACCTCGCTATCGGCGGCCCCGGTCAGAAAGACCGTGGTCACCCGATAACCGGTGCCCGCGAACAGGCTGGCGTACTGCCGTGCGCAGTCGAGGAACGGCCCGTCATAGCCGTGACAGAACTGCAGCACATGGCGTTCAGCCGAGCGAGTCATAAGCGTTTGCACCCTCTTTGACCACCAGAATGTCTTCCATGATCAGGTACTGCAGATCGGAGCCGAAGAACATGTTCAGGGCGTCGGTCGGCGAGCAGATCATCGGTTCACCACGACGGTTCAGCGAAGTGTTCAGCGACACGCCGTTGCCGGTGAGGTTTTCCAGCGCCTTCATCATGTCGTAGTAGCGCGGGTTGTATTCGCGCTTCAGGACCTGGGCACGGGAAGTGCCGTCTTCGTGGACGACTTCCGGCACGCGGGTCTTCCACTCTTCCGCCACTTCGAAAGTGAAGGTCATGAACGGTGCCGGGTGATCGATCTTGATCATCTGCGGTGCAACGGTGTCGAGCATCGACGGGCAGAAAGGCCTCCAGCGCTCGCGGAACTTGATCTGGTGGTTGATGCGGTCAGCCACACCGGCCACGCTCGGGCAACCGATGATCGAACGACCACCGAGTGCACGCGGACCGAACTCCATGCGGCCCTGGAACCAGGCCACCGGGTTGCCATCGACCATGATTTTGGCGATCTGCTCCGGCATGTTGTCGAGCTTGCGCCAGGTCGGCTTGCTCTCGTGACGGGCGCACGCGGCAATCACGTCTTCGTTGCTGTACGACGGACCGAGGTAGACGTGTTCCATCTTCTCGACCGGCACTCCACGGGCGTGGGACACATAGGCCGCTGCGCCGACCGCGGTGCCGGCATCGCCGGACGCAGGCTGGACGAACAGTTCCTTGATGTCATCGCGGGCGATGATTTTCTGATTCAGCTTGACGTTCAACGCACAGCCACCGGCGAAGGCCAGCTTGCCGGTGTCCTTGAGCACGTCGCCCAGGTAGTAGTCGATCATCTGCAGCGCCAGTTTCTCGAACAGCGCTTGCATGCTCGCGGCGTAGTGGATGTACGGTTCGTCGGCGATATCACCTTCCCGCTTCGGCCCCAGCCATTCGATCAGCTTCGGCGAGAAGTAGAAGCCTTTGCCCTTCTCTTTATAGCGACGCAGGCCGATCACGTTGGCGTAGTCGGTGTTGATCACCAGCTCGCCGTTCTCGAACGAGGCCAGACGCGAGAAATCATATTTGCTGGCATCACCGTACGGCGCCATGCCCATGACCTTGAACTCGCCGTCGAGCATCTCGAAACCGAGGAACTCGGTGATCGCGCCGTACAGGCCGCCGAGGGAGTCCGGATCGAAGAATTCCTTGATCTTGTGAATCTTGCCGTTTTCGCCATAACCGAAGAAGGTCGTGGCGTACTCGCCTTTGCCGTCGATGCCGAGGATCGCGGTTTTCTCTTTGAAACCCGAGCAGTGGTAGGCGCTGGAGGCGTGAGCGAGGTGGTGCTCGACCGGCTCGATCTTGATCTTCTTCGGATCAAAACCCAGTTGCTCCAGGCACCAGACGATCTTGTTGCGATAGCGCTTGTAGCGACGGTTGCCCATCAGGATCGCATCGAGGGCGCGATCCGGCGCGTACCAGTAGCGCTTGGCGTAGTGCCAGCGGGCCTTGCCGAACAGGCTGATCGGGGCGAACGGAATCGCCACCACGTCAACGTCGGACGGCTTGATACCGGCCTGTTCCAGGCAGAACTTCGCCGATTCGTAGGGCATGCGGTTCTTTGCATGCTTATCGCGGACGAAGCGCTCTTCTTCAGCCGCCGCCACCAGCTTGCCGTCGATGTACAAGGCGGCTGAAGGGTCATGGCTAAGGGCGCCGGACAGGCCAAGAATCGTCAATGCCACAGGGTCTAGCCTCTTTAGTCTGCATTCAGGCGCGATGCGCCTCGAAAATTGATGTGCCCTCGCACCGGGCGAGAGACAGCTAAAGGGCGGGATTATAGCGTAAAAGCGCCGACAAGCCTCTAGCGGAACTGGCCGGCCTTTGCGTTGACACTCCCGAGCCTCTCAACATAGACTTTCGTGCAAATGGGCTGGGGGATCCCGGTCGGCGCTAATGCCTCGGTGAGATCACCGGGGCTTTTCGCTTTCTGGGGGAGGGAAAACCTTCAACCCCCAGTTCTCGAAACCTTTCCCAACTTTATTCCGCCCACCGCTGCAATAGAACTTGCGCCTGAGCACATCAAACGCGCGATTTTCCTGACCCGCCCTCAAAACACTCATGCCGATGGGCCTTGCAACAAGATCAGCCAGCTGCAATCCGGTGGAATTGACTTGTTTTGTGGCGAAGACGATGTCAAACGGCAGTTGAACCCCCAATCGGTTAGACCCGCCACAAACCCTGCGAAACTCCAACTCAAGCTCGTTATCCTCCCGCTTGCCTCGCCGCTCGAAAATCACATGCGTTAACACTTTATGTTGATGCTTTTCCTGCAAAAACTCATGCAGCGTTTCCAGACAGAATCAGAGAGCAAGTGGTAGGGGTTGTCAGCAGATGCCTGCTTTTCGCGCAGCAAGGCCTTGTCGATGACGCAACTGATCAGGACAAAATTGATGGCCTCGATAATGCCGGTCAATTCGTCGAGAAAGGCATGCTTGTGCACTCTCGAAGTGAACAGGCTGGAGAACGCTCCTTTTTCTTTTCGAATCTCCAGCTCATGCAGCACGATCAGATCGTGCCCCATATGGTTGAACTTGAATTTCTGGACAGCCGGAATGACCTTTTCGCAGTAATGCCTTTTGTGAAGACGCAAAAAGCGAGCACGAATATCGGGTAATAGGGATCCAGCTTCTGCATCCCGTGATCACCGCTTTCATCAACATAGACGATGTAGTCACTGTATCTCCCGGACGGATACAAGAGCGCTGCCGCTTCAACAATCGCTTGCGACTCGCTCTGGTTTTCAAACAGAGAAAATTGCAAAACAGTTACCCGCGATCTGTTCGCCAATAGATGCCGATATTGCCATCCACGACCTGTTGATAAATCGTATACGGCAACACCACCGTATCCAGCACCCCGGACAACGGCAGATCCAGCAGCACAAATGGCAGCAGCACGCCGGAGGGGTCAGGGGGCGCGTGGAGTACGCAGAAATCGAACGCCAGACCGCTGTAGATCCGTGGAATCGATTGGCAGTAGGTCTTTTGTTTGCGCATGTCGCGGGCGACGTCAGCGTCCATTTGCAACACCGAGGCGGCGGTGCCGCAGCCGGATAAAAGCCATGCGCAGGTGCTGAGTGTTACGGCGTTTTTGATGGTCAAGTCTTGCCCTCCGAAGTGGTCAGGGCAAGCTAGCATCGAGGCTGGAGCGGGCACAGTTCATGGCTTCTGGAGAAGCTGTAGGACAAATCAGTGGAGTTTGTCCGCTATTGCTCATCGGGAGTTTTTTGGGGCTTTAAAGCCCTATCGCGAGCAGGCTCACTCCTACAGGGGAATGCATTTCCATGTAGGGGTGAGCCTGCTGGGGAAGGCGGCTCAGGCCGCGCTGGAGATGTCCTTGGGCAACCGCTGATCGATCACCTGATACAGCGCGCTGCTCTCGGGCCAGTTGCGCATGAACCGTGCCCGATCCCGCGCGTAGGCCGGCGCGAAACTTCCGACAGAACTGTGCTGACACATCGAATCCAGGTCGATCAACGCCCAGCGATCCTCCTGCCAGAACAGGTTATGGCCCTTGAAGTCGCCATGGCTGATGCGCTCGGCAATCAATCGTGCGAACAGTTGATCCAGCGCCAGCAATTCGGATTCCGGCGCCGCACCGCTTTCAACATAGGGCGCAAAGCGCTCGATGATGTCCGGTCCCGGCAAGAATTCGGTCACCAGATAAGCGCGGCTGCGCAGCCACAAAAAGCGCTTTTCCAGCACCGCCAGCGGTTTCGGCGTGGCGATGCCGAGGAACGCCAGGCGATTGCCTTCACGCCACGAGTGCCAGGCGCGGCTCGGCCGCCAGAAGCGCTTGAGCCAGTGCGCGAAGCCTTTGATGTTGTAGCGCTTGATCACCAGCGTACGCCCGGCCACTTCGACCTTGCCGACGCTCGCCGCGCCGCCGGTCTTGTACAGATGGCCCTGATCGAGCAGCGCATCGGCCTGATCCAGCACCGGGAGCATCGCCGCTTCTTCCTCGCGTCGGATGGCCCGCAGGCTAAATGCACCGCGCTGCACACTGAACAACGTGCACTCACGCCCCACTTTGATCAGGTAATCCTTCAGTCGCCAGGCGCGCACCTTGGCGATCTGTTTCTGCAGAGCTTCCAGCGGCAACGCATGCTCGCTGTTGCTCAGCAGGTAATACACCAGCAATTCTTCGGTGAACGGCTCCAGTGACTTGGGCAACTGGGCGAAAAACACCCCGAGGTTTTCCAGCACTTTCTGCCGCGACAACGGCTGGCCAGCGGTCTCGGCGCAGATCCCGGCACCGTCGATCAGGTACAGCTGACCGCCCTGGCGCAGCAGGTTGTCGAGGTGCAGATCTTCCTGCCACAGGCCTTTGCCGTGCAGTTGACCGATAGCGCCCAGTGCCTCGGCGAGTACCGCCGATTGCTCGTCCGCCAGCACCGGCAGCGATTCGACTTTCTGCCAGGCCTCACCGAGGCTTTCGGCACCTTCGAGGAACTCGAACAGCAGCCAGCCGCCCTCACCGTCCTGCAAGCCATCAGCCAGCAACAGTGGCGTGGTCAGGCCTTGCTCGGCGAGCAGTTTGACGCCCGCCAACTCACGCTGAAAATGCCGCGCCGCCTTGCTGCCCACCAGCAACTTGGCCAGCACCGGCCGCCCGCGCCAGACCCCGGCACCGACATAGCGCTGCCCGGGCAATACCCGCAGCAGGCTCAGCAACTGCAAATCCGCAGGACCGGCCGCGTCGGCCAGGCTGATCGTCAGCGGCAGACTCGGCGTACGTCCGGCGTTTTTCAGTTCGGACAAGCGCATCAACGGGTCTCCTTGCGACTGCGCCGTGCAGTCAGGCGCGTCACCCAGCTGTCGACCAGCGAACTGTCGACTGGCTGATCGAGATAGGCCGCGAGCAATTCGCGTAATTGCGCCTCGCTCCATTCCGGCGCACGACGCAGCAGCGGCTCCAGATCCTTGACCCGGTCGCGCATGCCGAACAGCAGGGGCCGGGTCTTTTCCAGGTCGATCAACTGCGCCTTATACGCGTCGCCATCAGCCTGCAGAAAGATGTGCTTCGGATAAAAACAGCCGTGCACCTGACGCACGCCGTGCAGCTGGCGCGCCAGCTGTCCACAGGCCTTGAGAATGGCCGATTGCTGCGCGGTGCTCAGCTCGGACCAGCGTTGCAGCAGCGAGTCGAGATCAT
Source organism: Pseudomonas sp. B21-051 (assembly GCF_024748795.1). Classification (NCBI taxonomy): domain Bacteria; kingdom Pseudomonadati; phylum Pseudomonadota; class Gammaproteobacteria; order Pseudomonadales; family Pseudomonadaceae; genus Pseudomonas; species Pseudomonas sp. B21-051. The sequence goes on along the minus strand of NZ_CP087166.1, from coordinate 543,879 downwards.
CCCAGCCGTCGAGGGCACGGGTCAGCAGGATCGCCCGGACATCGCCCTTGAACTTGCGCTCACCGAAGAACGCCGCTTGCAGCGCCGGAATCCCCAACTTGTTGTAGCGACTGATATTACGAAACTCACGGGCGAAACTCGGCTCGCCGAACGGCGCATGCAGGGTGCGGGTCAGGTAGTTGCTCTGACGCTTGAGATAGTAGGCCTGTCCTTCCAGCTCCAGGCGAAACACGCTGCTCCAGCCACCGCCATCAGTGTTCGGTTCGTCCACGGCTTCGAGCTGTTTGGCCCAGAGCGCGTCGAAAGTGCCGAGGCCATGACGCTCAAGCAGCGCCCGGTCTTCAGCAGCCAGGAAATCAGTCATTCGCGTCCCTCGAAAAATCTCACCACGTGGCGAATCCGTTTCTTGTCGGCGGCGTTCAGCCGATCACGTCCGCGGTATTGCAGGTAGAAGCGCAGGCGCTGGGTGTTCGACAGGTGATATTTGGCCACTTTGTCGAGACAGGCCAGATCCTTGGTGATCCGGTATTTGAGCCAGAAGCCGCGCCAGAAATCGCCGTTCGGGCAGTCGATCAGAAACAGCTGCGCCTGATCGTCGATCAGCAGATTGCGCCACTTCAGATCGTTATGGGTAAAGCGGTGATCGTGCATGGTTCGGGTGTAGCCGGCCAGTTGACGGCTGATGTCATCGACCCACAGGCGATCCTTGAGTTTCGGATCATTGCGTTCGGCCAGCGCCGAGAGGTCTTCGGTGCGCGGCAGCTCGCGGGTGATCATCGCGCCACGGGCATAGGCCGCGCCACGTCGCTCCAGACCCCAGGCCACCACTTCGGCGGTGGGGATACCCCACTTGGCGAAGCGTTTGAGGTTCTGCCACTCCATCTTCACCCGTGGCTTGCCCAGGTAACGGCGCAAGCCTTTACCGGCGCCGACGTAGCGTTTGACGTAGTAACTCACGCCGTTGCGCTGCACGCGGATGACTTCGGACAGCGGATCACGGGTCAGACGTTCGCCCTGCAGGGCAAACACCGCTTCGAGGCTGCCGAAATCTTCGGCCAGTTCGCTGTATTGCGGTTCCAGCGTCCAACCCGCCATCAGAGCGCATCCCCGTAACGCTGTTTGCGCGCATAAAGCTTGTTGGCCTTGCCTTCGAGCCAGCTCAGCAGCGGCGCTTCTTCCGCCAGGATCTGCCGCAGCGGTTGCTGGAAGTAGCCTTTGAGGAAACGCAGCTTGTCGCGTCGGGTCAGGCCGATGTCCAGTGCCGAGAAATACAGCGCGGCCAGATCCTTGTTGCGCCAGCGTTGAGTAATTCTTGGGCGAGTCTGGGCGCGGTGCAGGTCGATCACCGACAGCTTGAAATCGTCCGGGTTAATCGGTTTGTCGGTGTGCAACAGAAAGTGGCAGATGTAGCAGTCGCGGTGGTTGACTCCGGCGCGGTGCATCATGCCGGTCATGCGCGCGACTTCAGCGATCAGCGCGCGCTTGAGTTTCGGCTGCGGCGGGTTCTTGACCCAATCAATACTGAAATCTTCGAGGCTGATGGTTGGCGCCAGCTCTTCAGTGACGATGAACGAATGCTGATCGGCCGGGTTACTGCCCTTCTCGCCGTAAGCCACGGCGGTCATGGTCGGCACGCCGACTTCCTGCAAACGCTGGATTGCCTTCCACTCCTGACCCGCGCCGAGCACCGGCAGCTTGGCGGTCAGCAGGTTCTTGAAGATCTCGCCCCAGCCGATGCCCCGGTGGATCTTGACGAAAAACCCATTGCCGTCGACTTCCGTGCGCAGCGTGCGTCGAGCTTCCAGCTCGCGGTAGACCTCGCCCTGCAAGCCTTCGACTTCGGCGAACGGGTCGCGTCCGGCCCAAAGGCTTTTGAACGGTTCAGCCAGCATCAACTTCATTTAAGCGTGCTCCGCCAGAATCACATCGGCCGCGTGCTGCGGCATGCTGTAGAGGTCGGCCGTCTCAGCGAAGGCCAGACCATTGCGGCTCCAGGCCGCGCGTGCAGCGTCGTCATTCAACATGTCAGTCAGGTATTGCGCCAGTTGCGCCTGATCGAATGGTTCGTCCAGCACTCGCCCGGCGTCCGCCTCGGCGATGTAATGGGCGTAACCGCAGACCGCGCTGACCAGCACCGGCAAGCCGGCGACCAGCGCTTCGAGCAGCACGGTGCCGGTGTTTTCGTTGTACGCCGGGTGGATCAACAGATCGGCGCCGAGCAGGAATCGCGGGATATCGCTGCGGCCCTTGAGGAACGTCACGTTGTCGCCCAGGCCCAAAGTGGCGCTCTGCATCTGGAACAATTTGGGGTCATCCTGGCCGATTACAAACAGCCGGGTGCGTTTCTTCAGCTCGGCGGGCAATGCGGCCAGCGCCTTGAGGCTGCGATCGACGCCCTTGGTCTTGAACCCGGAGCCGATCTGCACCAGCAGCAGTTCGTCGTCCCTGAGACTGAATTCGGCGCGGAAACCGGCGCGAATCTCGTCGGCATCCGCCGGCCGGCGACGATCCTGGGCGATGCCCGGCGGCAGCAGGTGGAAGCGCTCCAGCGGCGTGTCGTAGTGCTTGATGAACAGCGGCTGCTGCACTTCGGAAATCATCAGCACTTCGGTTTTCGCATCTTTGGCGAACACCGCCCGCTCGTACTCGGCGAAGTGGCGATAGCGGCCCCAACGGCGGTACAGCGAATGGCGCAGGTTCTGCGCCTTGTCTTCGAAGCAGCCGTCGGCGGCGTAGTAGACGTCCAGACCCGGCATCTTGTTGAAACCGATCAAGCGGTCCACCGGACGCTTGGCCAGATCCGCTTCCATCCACGCCGTGAGTTTCTCGTTGCGACGGTGGTTGAAGAACGCCTTGACCGGCGCCACCAGCACTTCGAAACCGGGCGGCACGTCGCCTTCCCAGATCAGCGTGTAGACGCGGATCTGATGGCCGCGCTTCTGGCATTCGAGGGCGATGCGCATGAAGTCGCGCTGCAAGCCACCGAACGGGAAATATTTGTACAGGACAAAAGCCAATTGCATCAGCGCAGCTCCTCAGCCATTAACAACGTGCTCAGTCGGCTGGCGACACGCTCGGGATTCAGACGCGTGAAGCACAGGGGCTGCTCGCGTTTCAGGTCAAACTGACGGGCATCCTGCGCGGTCGGTTGATACGTACATTTCTTTTGCAGGCAAGGGGCGCAGGGAAAATCACTGGCCATGTGAATCTGCACCTTGCCGTAGGCGCCGGTCAGGCCCGGATTGGTCGGGCCGAACAGGGAAATCGTCGGCACATCCAGCGCGGCGGCCAGGTGACCGAGACCGGTGTCCACCGCGACGCAGGCCTGGGCACCGGCCAACACTTTGCCGACCCCGGCCAGATTCAGCTTCGGCAGCACTTCGGCGTGCTTGAAGCCAGCAGCGATACGCTCGGCGCGGGCCTTCTCCAGCGGGTTGCCCCACGGCAGTTTGACCCCGACGCCCAGATAGCCGACGCGTTCGGTCAGCTCGCGCCAGTAGGCTTCCGGCCAGTGCTTGGTGTCCCACGTGGTGCCGTGCAGGAACACCACGAAGGCACTCTTGCGCGGCAATTCCACCAGACGCTCGACGTTGAGGCCGTAGTCGCCCAGCCCTTTGGGCAGGTCATAACCAAGGGCGATGGCGAACAACTGACGCACCCGTTCGACGGCGTGTTGCCCACGGGCCACCGCCAGTTTGCGGTCATAGAAACGTGCAGCGATCGGCTCACGCGCCGAGCCTTTGTCGAGGCCAGCCACCGGGGCTTTGACGTAGCGCGTCAGCCAGGCACTTTTCAGCAGGCCCTGAGCGTCGATCACCAGATCGTATTGGTTGGCGCGCACGCTTTGCTTGAAGCGCTTCCACTCGCCGCTCTTGATGGTCTGCCAGAGGTTCTTGCGCCAGCGGCGGATCGCCACCGGAATCACCTTGCCGACGGCCGGGTGCCAGGTCGGGATCTCGGCGAAGCCTTCTTCCACCACCCAGTCGAACTTGATCCCGGGGATGGCCCGGGCCGCGTCGGTCAGCGCCGGCAACGCGTGAATCACGTCGCCCAGCGATGAAGTCTTGATCAGCAATACCCGCAACTTAATGAACCTCGACCACGGAGCCCTGCAGTTTCTGCAAGGCATCGTTGACCGCGTCCGGCATCAGCTGGCGCAGGCAGTTGTAATGGCCGAACCGGCAGGTACGGTCGAAGCACGGGCTGCAATCCAGACCCAACCGAACAATTTCGACGTGCTCGGCCAGCGGCGGGGTGAAGCCCGGCGACGTCGAGCCGTAGACCGCCACCAGCGGGCGGTTCAGCGCCGCCGCGACGTGCATCAGGCCGGAGTCGTTGGACACCACCGAGTCGGCACAGGACATCAGGTCGATGGCCTCGGCCAGCGAGGTACCGCCGCTGAGGTTGACCGATTCTTCACGCAGGCCGGGAATCAGCCGCGCGCGAATGTCTTCGCCCACCGCGTGATCGTTCTTCGAGCCGAACAGCCACACCTGCCAGCCTTCGCGGATCCGCGCTTCGGCAACCTTGGCGTAATGCTCGGACGGCCAGCGCTTGGATTCGCCGAACTCGGCGCCGGGGCACAGGGCCAACACCGGGCGGTCGAGGGTCAGGCCGAATTTCGCCAGCGCCGCTTCGCGGGTCACCGGGTCGATTTGCAGGCTCGGACGCGGATAAGGCTTCGGCAGCTCGGCGTTCGGCTCGTAAGCCAGGGCCATGAAGCGCTCGATCATCAGCGGATAACGTTCTTTATCCAGCGTGCGCACGTCATTGAGCAGGCCGTAGCGGAATTCGCCACGCCAGCCGGTGCGTTGCTTGATGCCGGCGAAGAACGGCACCAGCGCCGACTTCAGCGAATTCGGCAGCAGGATCGCCTGATCGTACTGGCCGGCCAGGGACTTGCCGATTCGTCGACGAGTGGCCAATTCCAGTGCGCCATGGCCGAGCGGAAAGCTCAAGGCCTTGCGCACTTCAGGCATGCGCTCAAGGATCGGCCGGCTCCACTCGGGGGCCAGCACGTCGATTTCGCATTGCGGGTGGCGCTGCTTGAGACACTGAAACAGTGTCTGCGCCATCACCATGTCACCGACCCAACTGGGCCCAACGATCAGAATATTCATGTGGTTTCCATAAACGAACCGGGGAGGCATTTACGCCTCCCCGCCTCGAGAATCACTGAGGGAGCGGCGCTGCTTGCGATGGGTCATTACCTTCAACATGACTGTCGACTGTCACTCCGCTATCGCGAGCAGGCTCGCTCCCACATTTTTTTGCATCTGTTCACATATCTGCGACTCACCGCAGATCACTGTGGGAGCGAGCCTGCTCGCGAAGGGGCCGATCCATCAAATTGATATTGACTGACACTCCGCATTCGCGAGCAGGCTCGCTCCCACCTTTTGAATCTCATTGCCTTCACTGGCTTGTTTCAGCTTAGCCCCAACTCTTTCCAGATCCGCAATACCTGCCGGCGCTCCTCGACAAACTGGTCGCCTGCAATCACCCCGGCATCCTTCTGCAAGGCCTGCCGGTGGGCGGCGGAGCGGTAGGCCTTATAGGCCTCGCGCAACAGGCTGGCGTCTTCGGCAGGCATCAGCCCTTCGTGTTCCAGCTCTTCCAGAATGCGGATGTTATCGGTCCAGCGCAGCAATGGCGGGTGGCTGTGCGACCACGCCAGGGCCGCGTATTGCACCATAAATTCAATATCGACGATACCTCCGGCGTCCTGCTTGAGGTCGAACGGCGCCGTGGCCTCGAAGGCATTTGCCGCGGTACCGGCCGCCGTGCTCTTGCTGCCGAGGTTATCGCGCATCTTGGCGCGCATCTCGCTGACTTCCTGTTGCAGCTTCGCCAGATCCCGCGCCTTGCCCAAAACCTGCGCGCGGACTTTCTCGAAGGCCTGGCCGACATCCTGACTGCCCACCAGCACCCGCGCCCGCACCAGGGCCTGATGTTCCCAGGTCCAGGCTTCATTTTCCTGATAGCGCTCAAACGCCCCGAGCGAACTGACCAACAGCCCCGACGCGCCGGACGGGCGCAAACGCATATCCACTTCATACAGCTGACCGGAGTTGGTCTGCGCTGTCAGCAAGTGAATGATCCGCTGCCCCAACCGGGTGAAGAACTGCGCGCCATCGATCGGCTTCGGCCCGTCGGTTTCCGCCTGCGGATCGCCGTCATGGATGAACACCAGGTCCAGGTCCGAACCATGCCCCAGTTCCAGCCCGCCGACTTTGCCATAACCGACAATGATGAAGCCGGGATCGCACAAGCTGCCGTCAGTGCGCAGCGGCGTGCCGTACTTGGCCACCGTCTGACGCCAGGCCAGGGCAAGCACTTGCTCGAGAATCGCTTCGGCGAGCCAGGTCAGGTAATCGCTGACTTTCATCAACGGCAGGCTGCCGGCGATTTCCGAGGCGGCAACGCGCAAGCGGTGCGCCAGTTTGAAATGACGCAGGGCTTCCATCTGCTGTTCGAGGTCGTCTTCAGGGATCCGCGTCAGGCGCTCGCGCAGCTCGGCGGCCAGCTCCGGCGCCAAGGGTGGCTTGAACAGCCGGCCTTCATTGAGCAACTCGTCGAGCAGCAGCGGGAAACGGGTGATCTGTTCGGCAATCCACGGACTGGCCGCACACAGCGTCAGCAAGCGCCGCAGGGCGCCGGGGTTTTCCGTCAGCAACACTAAATAAGCCGAACGTCGGGCCACGGCTTCGACCAGTGGCAGCACCCGCTCCAGCACCAGATCCGGGTTGTCATGCTCCACCGCCTGAGCCAACAGACGCGGAATAAACGCATCGAGACGCTCGCGACCCAGCCGCTGCATCGCGCGCAATTGCGGGCTGCCACGCAAACCGGCCAGCGCCTTCAGGGCCTTGGTCGCATCAGCAAAGCCGCCCTCTTCGAGCTGTCGGCAAGCGGCCTCTTCATCCTGCTCCTCTTCCCACAGCGGCAACCACTCACCGCCCACCACCACTTCACAATCGGCGCCCTCTTCTTCATCGGGATCGGCGATCACCTGCGCGAAGTGCCAGGCCACCCGGCCGCGCCAGAACATCAGTTTTTCGTGGAAGGCGTCCCAATCGGCGAAACCGAGCATGAACGCAATGCGTGCCTGATCCTGAGCGCTGTCCGGCAACATCTGGGTCTGGCGATCGGCAATCGCCTGAATCGCGTGCTCGGTGTAACGCAGGAATTCGTAACCTTCGCGCAGCTCGCTGATCACCGCCGGTGGCAGGTAGCCCTGGCCTTCCAGCGTGCTCAGCACCTTTAATAGAGGACGCTGTTGCAGGCTGAGGTCGCGCCCGCCGTGGATCAACTGGAAGGCCTGGGCGATGAACTCGACCTCGCGGATACCGCCGGAGCCGAGTTTGATGTTGTCGGCCATGCCTTTGCGCCGCACTTCCTGCTGGATCAGTTGCTTCATGGTGCGCAGTGCTTCGATCGCCGAGAAGTCCAGATAACGCCGGTAGACGAACGGGCGCAGCATGTCGAGCAACTGCGCGCCGGCCGCTTGATCGCCGGCCACCACCCGCGCCTTGATCATCGCGTAGCGTTCCCAGTCGCGGCCCTGATCCTGGTAGTACTGCTCCAGTGCATTGAAGCTCAGCACCAGCGCGCCGGATGAACCGTACGGACGCAGGCGCATGTCGACGCGGAACACGAAGCCATCGACGGTCATCGGATCGAGGGCCTTGATCAGGCGCTGACCGAGACGAATGAAGAATTCCTGATTATCCAGCGCGCGTTTCACGCCGACGGTTTCGCCGCCCTCGGGGTAGGCGAAGATCAGGTCGATATCCGAAGACAGGTTCAGCTCGACCGCGCCGAGCTTGCCCATGCCGAGAATGACCATCTGCTGCGGCAAACCGCTGCGCCGGCCGGTCGGTGTGCCGAATTGCTGGCAATGGCGGCTGTACAGCCATTGGTAGGCCTGGTCGATGGTGGCGTCGGCCATGTCGGAAAGGTCGCGGCAGGTCTGCACCAGATCGGCCTGACGGTTGAGGTCACGCCAGATGATCCGCACTTGATGGCGGGCGCGCTGGCGGCGCAGGACACGACCGAGTTCGTCTTCGCTTTGCGCGGTGTTCACGGCGGCGGCAATCTGCGCGCAGAGTTCACCCGGCGCGAACGGCCGGTCGAGTTCGCCGGAATGCACCAGCGACAGCAACATCAAAGGGTCACGAACGCTCTGTTCAATGACGAAATCGCTGGCGGCACTCACGCGGGCGAATTGCGCCCAGCGTTCCGGGGTCCAGCTGGAGAAGCCGTGATCGTCTTCCAGCGCGGCGACGGCCGTACGGAACGACTGCTCGGATCGAGTGACCAACGGCAGGAGAATGGCGGGGAGTTCAGCGAGCACGGGCAGGGTCATGGTCTATCCTTGATCGGCGTGTAAATGGCCGCTTGTAGTGTTTGATGAAAACCCGCTACGCGAAGGACTGTCGAACAAAAGTTAGAAATAGCTGAAATTTCTTCTTCTTTGGCATCCAGCATCAAACTTTCACCTTTTTCGGATGGTAATCGACCAACCTTAACGATTATTCTCACAACGCAGTCGGAGGCCACAAGCCTTTCCTCTGTAGTTTTACTACTCGTCTATACAGGCGAAAGGCTGAAATGCTCAAAGATTTGTAGTAAAACTACACGCCGCCGGAACAACCTGTCGGCAATCCAAGAATTTTAAATCGTCTGCCCACAAGGCCAGTCGCAAACTCAGGCAACCGATTCTGGAAGCCTTTCCGCCCTGGAGCAAGCCATGCAAGACCTCGATCCCGTCGAAACCCAGGAATGGCTGGACGCCCTGGAATCGGTTCTCGACAAAGAAGGCGAAGACCGTGCTCACTATCTGATGACCCGTATGGGTGAACTGGCGACCCGCAGCGGTTCGCAGCTCCCTTACGCCATCACCACGCCTTACCGCAACACCATCCCGGTAACCCACGAAGCACGCATGCCTGGCGACCTGTTCATGGAACGCCGCATTCGCTCGCTGGTGCGCTGGAACGCGATGGCCATGGTAATGCGTACGAACCTGAAAGATTCTGACCTGGGTGGTCACATCTCCAGCTTCGCTTCCAGCGCGACCCTGTATGACATCGGCTTCAACTACTTCTTCCAGGCCCCGACCGACGAACACGGCGGCGACCTGATCTACTTCCAGGGCCACACCTCGCCAGGCGTTTACGCCCGTGCATTCATGGAAGGCCGCATCACCGAAGACCAGATGAACAACTTCCGCCAGGAAGTCGACGGTCAGGGCCTGTCGTCCTACCCGCACCCTTGGCTGATGCCTGACTTCTGGCAGTTCCCGACCGTATCCATGGGTCTGGGTCCGATCCAGGCGATCTACCAGGCTCGCTTCATGAAGTACCTGGAACACCGCGGTTTCATCCAGCCGGGCAAACAGAAAGTCTGGTGCTTCCTGGGCGACGGCGAGTGCGACGAGCCGGAATCCCTGGGCGCGATCTCCCTGGCCGGCCGCGAGAAGCTGGACAACCTGATCTTCGTCATCAACTGCAACCTGCAGCGCCTCGACGGCCCGGTTCGCGGCAACGGCAAGATCATCCAGGAACTCGAAGGCGTGTTCCGCGGTGCACAGTGGAACGTGACCAAAGTCATCTGGGGCCGTTTCTGGGACCCACTGCTGGCCAAAGACGTCGACGGCATCCTGCAACGTCGCATGGACGAAGTCATCGACGGCGAGTACCAGAACTACAAAGCCAAAGACGGCGCGTTCGTGCGCGAGCACTTCTTCAACACGCCTGAACTCAAGGCGATGGTTGCCGACCTGTCCGACGACGAGATCTGGAAACTCAACCGTGGCGGCCACGACCCGTACAAGGTCTATGCGGCGTACCACGAAGCGGTCAACCACAAAGAACAACCAACCGTCATCCTGGCCAAGACCATCAAGGGTTATGGCACCGGCGCCGGCGAAGCGAAAAACACTGCGCACAACACCAAGAAAGTCGATGTCGACAGCCTGAAGTTGTTCCGCGACCGCTTCGACATCCCGGTCAAGGACGAAGAGCTGGAGAACCTGCCGTTCTTCAAGCCAGAGCCAAACAGCGCCGAAGCCCGCTACCTGAGCGAGCGCCGTGCCGCACTGGGCGGTTTCGTACCGCAGCGCCGCGCGCAGAGCTTCAGCGTACCGACCCCGGATCTGGACACTCTGAAAGCCATCCTCGACGGCTCGGGCGACCGTGAAATTTCCACCACCATGGCCTTCGTGCGGATCCTCGCGCAACTGGTCAAGGACAAGGAAATCGGCCCGCGCATCGTGCCGATCATCCCGGACGAAGCCCGTACCTTCGGTATGGAAGGCATGTTCCGTCAGTTGGGCATCTACTCCTCCGTCGGCCAGCTCTACGAGCCAGTCGATAAAGACCAGGTGATGTTCTACAAGGAAGACCAGAAAGGTCAGATCCTTGAAGAAGGCATCAACGAAGCGGGCGCCATGAGTTCCTTCATCGCTGCCGGTACTTCGTACTCCAGCCACAACCAGCCGATGCTGCCGTTCTACATCTTCTACTCGATGTTCGGCTTCCAGCGTATCGGTGACCTGGCCTGGGCCGCTGGCGACAGCCGTACCCGTGGTTTCCTGATCGGCGGCACCGCCGGCCGTACCACCCTGAACGGTGAAGGCCTGCAGCACGAAGACGGTCACAGCCACCTGCTGGCCGCGACCATCCCGAACTGCCGCACCTACGATCCGACCTACGGCTACGAGCTGGCGGTGATCATTCAGGACGGCATGAAGAAGATGACCGAAGAACAACAGGACATCTTCTACTACATCACCGTGATGAACGAGTCGTACCAGCAGCCAGCCATGCCGGCCGGTGCCGAAGAAGGCATCAAGAAAGGCATGTACCTGCTCGAAGAAGACACCCGCGATGCAGCGCATCACGTACAGCTGATGGGCTCCGGCACCATCCTGCGTGAAGTGCGTGAAGCGGCGAAGATTCTGCGTGAAGAGTTCAACATCGGCGCTGACGTATGGAGCGTCACCAGCTTCAACGAACTGCGTCGCGACGGCCTGGCTGTTGAGCGCAGCAACCGTCTGAAGCCTGGCCAGAAGCCTAAGCAGAGCTACGTTGAAGAGTGCCTGAGCGGCCGTAAGGGTCCGGTCATCGCTTCTACCGACTACATGAAGCTGTTCGCCGAGCAGATCCGTCAGTGGGTACCGTCCAAGGAATTCAAAGTCTTGGGCACCGACGGTTTCGGCCGCAGCGACAGCCGCAAGAAACTGCGTCATTTCTTCGAAGTCGACCGTCATTTCGTGGTGTTGGCAGCCCTGGAAGCACTGGCTGACCGTGGTGATATCGAACCTAAAGTCGTGGCCGAGGCCATCGTCAAGTTCGGCATCGACCCGGAAAAACGCAACCCACTGGACTGCTGAGGAGACATTTTGTGAGCGAACTCATTCGCGTACCTGACATCGGCAGCGGTGAAGGTGAAGTAATTGAACTGTTTGTGAAGGTCGGCGACCGTATCGAAGCCGACCAGAGCATCCTGACCCTGGAATCGGACAAGGCCAGCATGGAAGTGCCGGCCCCGAAAGCCGGCGTCATCAAGAGCCTGAAAGTCAAGCTGGGCGACCGCCTGAAAGAAGGCGACGAACTGCTTGAGCTGGAAGTCGAGGGCGCCGCTGAAGCGGCCCCAGCGCCTGCTGCTGCACCGGCTGCAAAAGCTGAAGCCAAACCGGCTGCCGCGCCTGCTGCAGCCGCGCCAGCCGCTGCCCCTGCTGCCGCTTCGGTGCAGCAAGTGCACGTGCCGGACATCGGTTCCTCGGGCAAGGCCCAGATCATCGAGATCCAGGTCAAGGTCGGCGACACCGTCGAGGCTGATCAATCTTTGATCACCCTGGAATCCGACAAGGCCAGCATGGAAATCCCGTCGCCTGCCGCGGGCGTGGTCAAGGCCATCAGCGTCAAGCTCAACGACGAAGTCGGCACTGGCGACCTGATTCTGGATCTGGAAGTGGCGGGTGCTGCGGCCCCTGCTGCGGCCGCTCCGGTTCAGGCTGCTGCGCCAGCCGCTGCTGCTGCGCCGGCGACCGCCGCCGCTCCAGCCGCACCGGTTGCCGACAGCGTTCAGGACATCCACGTTCCGGACATCGGTTCGGCCGGCAAGGCCAAGATCATCGAAGTGTTGGTCAAGGCTGGCGACAGCGTTGAAGCCGACCAGTCGCTGATCACCCTCGAATCCGACAAGGCGAGCATGGAAATTCCATCGCCTGCCGCTGGCGTGGTGGAAAGCATTTCCATCAAGCTGGACGACGAAGTCGGTACCGGCGACCTGATCCTCAAGCTGAAAGTCAAAGGCGCAGCCCCTGCTGCTGCCCCGGCTCCAGCTGCCGCTGCGCCAAGTGCTCCGGCACCGGCCGCTGCTGCTCCGGCTGCCGCTGCACCTGCTGCTGCCGCTCCGGTTGCTGCTCCGGCCAAGCCTGGTGCCAAAGTTCACGCCGGCCCGGCCGTGCGTCAACTGGCCCGCGAGTTCGGCGTCGAGCTGAGCGCTGTTGGCGCCAGCGGTCCGCACGGTCGCATCCTCAAGGAAGACGTGCAGGTTTACGTCAAGGCGATGATGCAGAAGGCCAAGGAAGCACCGGCCGCTGGCGGCGCAACCGGCGGCGCGGGCATCCCGCCGATCCCGGTCGTGGACTTCAGCCGCTTCGGTGAAATCGAAGAAGTGCCGATGACCCGCCTGATGCAGGTCGGCGCTGCCAACCTGCACCGCAGCTGGCTGAACGTGCCGCACGTGACGCAATTCGACTCGGCGGACATCACCGAGCTGGAAGCCTTCCGTGTTGCGCAAAAAGCCGTTGCGGAGAAGGCCGGCGTCAAGCTGACCATCCTGCCACTGCTGCTCAAGACCTGTGCGCACCTGCTCAAGGAACTGCCGGACTTCAACAGTTCGCTGGCGCCAAGCGGCAAGGCGATCATTCGCAAGAAGTACGTCAACATCGGTTTCGCGGTCGACACCCCGGATGGCCTGCTGGTACCGGTCATCAAGAACGTCGACCAGAAGAGCCTGCTGCAACTGGCTGCAGAAGCGGCTTCGCTGGCTGAAAAGGCCCGCACCAAGAAGCTCTCTTCGGACGAGATGCAAGGCGCCTGCTTCACCATTTCCAGTCTTGGCCACATTGGCGGCACCGGCTTCACGCCGATCGTCAACGCGCCGGAAGTGGCGATCCTCGGTGTTTCCAAGGCAACCATCCAGCCAGTCTGGGACGGCAAAGCCTTCCAGCCGAAACTGATGCTGCCACTGTCGCTGTCCTACGATCACCGCGTGATCAACGGCGCTGCTGCTGCACGCTTCACCCAGCGTCTGGGCAGCCTGCTGGGCGACATCCGCACCATCCTGCTGTAAAGCGTTCGGCCCTCCGGCAACGGAGGGCCGATTGCGTTCCACGTTTTCGGGCGCCACACGCTCGTACCTCAACCCCGTCAGTTTGACGGGGCTTTTTTTGCCTGAAAAAAGTGCAACGCCTCTTCCTACAAGTTCGGTTTACTTGAACTACAAACGCAGTCGAATTCGTCTCGATATTTTTCCTCTACAGACAACTAATCTCTGCCCTCAGCTTAAATAGCGATCTTCCTGCGTTATTTATATAAAACGAAACTTACTCGAACGGACTCGAATATGTTCAAGCCAACTATTGGCCCGATTATCGGCCACACTACAACTTGTCACGCGCGCATATTCATGCGCGCAGACAACCAAGGCAAAGCACCGGTATTTGCCGCCATTCGTTATCGCATGGCGGGAACACAACAATGGTCAGCCGGCACTTTCGCCGAACCCAGTGCGCTGCACGATATGACCGAAGTGTTTACCCTCAACAACTTGAGCAGTGACACCGAATATGAATACCAGACCGGCTGGTTCAGCCCGATGAATCCGGTACATACCGTGGACAGCGTCGCCGAACTGCCGCTGCAGTGGCCACGGGAAATCTATCGACTGCGCACCCGTTCCAGCCAGGCCCTGCAGCCAAAAGCCTATATCGTCGGCTCCTGCCGCTACTTGAGAATGACCGCCGGCGTGCCGGTACTGCCCCGACTGGGTGACCGGATCTTTGCCTCCATCAACCAGTTGATCGAAGGCGCGCAACCGCCGATCAGTGCCACCTTGATGACGGGTGATCAGATTTATGTCGACGACCTTAATGTGTTCGCACCTGATCGTGAATATAAGGAAATTCTCGGCAAGTACCGTACGGCATTCTCTCAGCCGAACATTCAGCGCCTGATGTCCGGCACAGCGACTTACATGATCCTGGATGACCACGAAATCGAAGATAACTGGCCGGCGAACGCCAGCAAGTCAGATCAAGCGTTATATCGCAACGCCATGGCCGCCTATGAAATCTATCAAGTCAGCCATAGCCCGGCGCATGAACTTACAACTAACGAAAAGGTGAATCGGGCAAAACTCGAGCACTACTGGTATCAATTCAGTGACGGCGATATCGAATGGTTCGTGACCGACACCCGCACCCGCCGCAACCTGTCAGCTGACGATCGCCGCATACTCGATGAGGCGCAGGAACAGGCACTGCTCGAATGGTTGATCAACAGCCCGGCGCGGGTGAAATTCGTCGTGACCAGCGTCATGTTCTATCCGGATCGCAAACTGCTTGGCGACGACGCCTGGAAAGCCTTCCCGGAGCAGCGTCTGCGCCTGCTGGAAACCATCCGCACCCGGCGCATCAAGAATGTCGTGTTTGTCTCGGGCGATGTGCATGGCTCGCTGACCTCGCGCCTGATGCATAGTGAAGACCCGGATTTCGAAGTCCACACCATCGTTTCCTCGCCGCTGTGCAACAGCAAGCTGTTGCCCTACGCCAAGGCGTCGACATTCATCCTCGATCAGCCGCTGGCGCGCACGGCCGCGGGCGATTATTGGCATGAATTGACCAGCGCGGTGGTCAGTGAGGACAACTTCGCCCATGTGGTGGTCGAGACTGATCAGATTTTGATCAATTACCATGATCGTGATGGTAAACGTCTGCAGTCGATTGGCCTGAAATTGCGTTGAATTCTTAAAAGATCGCAGCCTTCGGCAGCTCCTACATCGGTATGGATTCCCTGCAGGAGCTGCCGCAGGCTGCGATCTTTTGCTCTTTTCAACCACCCACTGGAGAAATGTCCCGAGCGGCCGACACATTCTTATAGCACTTGGCCTTCATCTCTCTTGTCAGTCGGTGCCGCAATGATGCAACCTTGCCGCAGGCAACAGTAAAGAGGGCGAGAGCCCGGCGCGTTCAGCATATTTCCAAGCGAGTTCCTTCATGAAGAGCCAACCCGATGCCGCCAGCCGTATGGCGGCCGAGGTAGTGACGCAGTTGCCTGTGCCCTCGCGGCTCGGCATGCTGCGTTTCGAGCGCTTGAATGAAGCCAGCTGGGCGATGCTGTTTCTCGATCCCAATTGCGAACGCCAGTTCGGCCAGCCGGCCGTCGAGCTCTGTGCACTGGTCGGCTCGCCCTACGCCAGCCTGATGGAGCCCGAAGCGCGCTATCAACTGCACGACACCATTCAGCAGCAACTGCGCGACAGTCCGCATTATCTGGTGCGCTACACCCTGCACACCGCCGCCGGCGTTCTGAGCATCCTCGAACTGGGCGAAGCCTATAAACAGCATAATCGACACTTGCTGCGCGGTTACCTGCTGGCGGTCGATGATGTGTTCGACGAAGCGCCGACGCTGCCGTCCGTCGACCTCGAAACCCAGAACTCGCGCCTGCAGATCGCCCTCGAACTCAACCAGCGTGCCCAGCAGGAACAACTGCAGCACCTTGATCGGGTGCGCGCCCAGCAGGATCTGATTCTGCTACTCGCCCGCCAGCGCTACAGCAGCCACAACTCGTTGCAAGAAGCTGCTGAACTGATCACTCGTTGCGCCTGCGATATCTATGAAATCGACTGCGCCAGCCTGTGGAACCTCGAAGGCAATCTGCTGGTACCGATTTCCGCGTATCACCGCGCGACGCAGGAATACATCCTGCCGGAGGTGATCGACATCAGCGGCTTCCCCGACTACATGGAGGCGCTGCACGGCAGCCGCGCCATCGACGCGCATAATGCGATGCGCGACCCGCGAACCCGCGAGATGGCCGAAGCCCTGCGTCCGCGCGACGTCAACGCGATGCTCGACGCCAGCATCCGGGTCGACGGCCAGGTGGTCGGCGTGCTCTGCCTGGAGCAGACCGGCGTCACCCGCGCCTGGCAGTCCGACGAAATCGCCTTTGCCGGTGAGCTGGCCGACCAGTTCGCCCAGGTCATCAACAACCACAACCGCCGCACCGCCACCAGCGCCCTGCACCTGTTCCAGCGTGCGGTCGAGCAAAGTGCCAACGCCTTTCTGCTGGTCAATTGCGACGGCGTGGTCGAGTACGTCAACCCGAGCTTCACCGCGATTACCCAGTACTCCACCGAGGAAGTCCACGGCCAACGTCTATCGGAACTACCGGCTCTGGAGAACCTCAGCGAACTGCTGTTCGACGCGCCGTCGGCGCTGGCCAAGAGCAACAGCTGGCAGGGCGAATTCAAGAGCCGGCGCAAGAACCTCGAACCGTACTGGGGCCAGTTGTCGATCTCCAAAGTGTATGGCGACAACCGCGAGCTGACGCACTACATCGGCATCTACGAAGACATCACCCAGACCAAACTGGCGCAGCAGCGCATCGAGCGTCTGGCGTACACCGACAACCTGACCAACCTCGGCAACCGCCCGGCGTTTATCCGCAATCTGGATGAACGCTTCGCCCGCGATAGCGATACCCCGATCAGCCTGCTGCTGGTGGACATCGACAACTTCAAGCGGATCAACGACAGCCTCGGTCACCAGACCGGCGACAAGTTGCTGATCAGCCTCGCCCGCCGCTTGCGCAACAGCCTGAGTCCGAGCGGCAGCCTCGCGCGCTTCGCCAGTAACGAATTTGCGGTACTGCTCGACGATACTGACCTCGCCACCGGCCAGCAGATCGCCAACCAATTGCTGGCGACCCTCGACAAGCCGATGTTCGTCGACAACCAGTTGATCAGCGTCACCGGCTCCGTGGGCCTGGCCTGTGCGCCGCTGCATGGTCGCGATCCGCAGACCCTGATGCGCAACGCCGGTCTGGCGCTGCACAAGGCCAAGGCCAACGGCAAACATCAGGTCCAGGTGTTCACCGAAGCACTCAACGCCGAGGCCAGCTACAAGCTGTTCGTCGAGAACAACCTGCGCCGCGCCCTGACCCAGAACGAGCTGGACGTGTTCTACCAGCCCAAGCTGTGCCTGCGCAGCGGTCGCCTGCTGGGCATGGAAGCGCTGCTGCGCTGGAACCACCCGGAACGCGGCATGATCCGGCCGGACCAGTTCATCAGCGTCGCCGAAGAGACCGGTCTGATCATCCCGATCGGCAAGTGGATTGCGCGTCAGGCCTGCCGCATGAGCAAGGCCCTGACCGCCGCCGGTCTGGGCAATCTGCAAGTGGCGATCAACCTCTCGCCCAAGCAGTTCTCCGACCCGGATCTGGTCGCGTCCATCGCCAACATCCTCAAGGAAGAAGCGCTGCCGGCCAATCTGCTCGAACTGGAGCTGACCGAAGGCCTGCTGCTGGAAGCCACCGAAGACACGCACCTGCAGCTCGACCAGCTCAAGCGCCTGGGCCTGACTCTGGCCATGGACGACTTCGGCACCGGCTATTCGTCGCTCAGCTACCTGAAAAAATTTCCGATCGACATCATCAAGATCGATCGCAGCTTCATCCACGAAATTCCCGACAATCAGGACGACATGGAAATCACCTCCGCGGTGATCGCCATGGCCCACAACCTGAAACTCAAAGTCGTGGCCGAAGGCATCGAGACCGCCGAGCAACTGGCGTTCCTGCGTCGCCACCGCTGCGACGTCGGCCAGGGCTACCTGTTCGACCGGCCGATCCCCGGCGCCGAGCTGATCCAGGCGCTCAAGCGCTACCCGCGCGGCCCGCTGTGCCTCTAGCCCTCGCCGCCCTTTCATGTAGGAGCTGCCGAAGGCTGCGATCTTTTGATCCTGTTTTTTAAAGACAAGATCAAAAGATCGCAGCCTTCGGCAGCTCCTACATTGGGTAGTGATTAAACGGGCATCATTCGGCACACTGGCAGTCTGACTTTTTACATCCCATCCTGACTGAGAGGAACGATCATGGTTCTGCGCTCGGAAATTCTGGTGAACAAAAACGTGCTACCGACCAAAGACCAAGCTCTGCCCGGCCGCGAAACCGCGATGACCCTGCCTGAAAAGCACTTCGTCTTCGAAGAAACCCCACTGCTCGGCCCGTTCTTTCAGGACGTCGACTTTGCGATTTTCGGCCTGGGTTGCTTCTGGGGGGCGGAGCGCCGCTTCTGGCAGCGCGAAGGCGTGGTCAGCACCGTGGTCGGCTACGCCGGCGGCTACACGCCGAACCCGACCTACGAAGAAGTCTGCTCGGGCCTGACCGGCCACGCCGAAGTGGTGCTGGTGGTATATGACAAGGCCAAGGTCAGCTACGAAGAGCTGCTGGCGATGTTCTGGGAGCTGCACAACCCGACGCAGGGCATGCGTCAGGGCAACGACATCGGCACCCAGTACCGTTCGGTGATCTACGCGACCACGCCTGAACAACTGGCCGCTGCGCTGAAGAGCAAAGCGCTGTATCAGGCTGAACTGTCGAAGGCGGGTCTGGGTGAAATCAGCACCGAAATTGAGCAGGCGCCGACCGTGTACTTCGCTGAGGCGTATCACCAGCAATACCTGGCGAAGAACCCTGAAGGTTATTGCGGGATCGGCGGCACCGGCGTGTGCATGCCACCGAGCCTGGCGGGTAACTGAACCTTAAAAGCAAAAGATCGCAGCCTTCGGCAGCTCCTACAGAAGATCAGTGATCGTCCGCACATTGGTGGACGACACTAAACCCTGTAGGAGCTGCCGCAGGCTGCGATCTTTTGATCTTGCCGTTGATCAGCTCTCGGCGATCAACCAATCCATCTGCCAGCCACCCTGGGTCTGCCCAAGCTTCTTCGACAGCCACGGCAGCAGCTCACGCAATTCCTCTTCCAGCCCCCACGGCGGATTGGCAATCGCCATCCCCGAGCCGTTCAGGCTGTTCGGCGTATCCAGCGGATGCACCAGCAACTCCACGCGCAGCAACTTCGGCGCGCCGGTACCGGCCAGATCCTGATAGAAACGGCGCAACGCACGCTGATCCTTCACCGGATACCAGATCGCCGCCACGGTTTGGCGCATCCGGCCAATCGCTTCTTTCAGCGACGCCGCACACTTTTGCATCTCGTCGAGCTGTTCGAACGGCGGATCAATCAACATCACCGCGCGTTTCTCCTGCACCGGCAACATCGCCCGCGCCACATGCCAGCCCTCGCCCAGATGCACTTTCACCCGACGGTCACCGGCCATGTTCTCTTTGAGCTGCACGCCGTCTTCCGGGTGCTTCTCGTTGAGCATCACCCGATCCTGCAGCCGGGTCAGACGCCGCGCCAGCTCCGGCGAACCCGGGTAGTAGCGCAACTGGCCATCCGGGTTCATCTCGTGCAGCACCTTTATGTAGTCGGCGGTCAGCACCGGAAGATCCGGCTGATCCCACAACCGCGCGATGCCTTCCAGGTACTCGCCGGTACGGTTCGCCTGATCGCCCTGCAGGTCATACAGACCGATACCGGCGTGCGTGTCGAGATAGGCAAACGGCTGCTCCTTGCGCGACATCAGGGCGATGAGGCGGGTCAAGGTCAGGTGTTTGAACACATCGGCGTGATTGCCGGCATGGAAGGCGTGACGATAATTCATGGCTGCTCCTGCGAGGGCCGTGAAGTTTACCTTTTACCGGGCGGCAAGTCAGGGGTTGGCGGCCGAGCGGACTCCAACAGCAAAGATCGCAGCCTTCGGCAACTCCTGCACGGGATTGGCGTACACCCTGTAGAATCTGCCGAAGGCTGCGATCTTCCGCTCTTGCCCTTGTGGCGAGGGGATTCATCCCCGATGGGCTGCGCAGCGGCCCCAAGACCTCAATCCCCATTCCGTCTGACACCGCGACAACCGGGTTGCGGCTGCTACGCAGCCGAGCGGGAGCAAGCTCCCTCGCCACAAAAACGCTCTCAGGCTTAAAGGGACAGGTTGCCGAGGCGTTTGCCAATCACATCCAGCACATCACAGCCGTCACGCAGCGGAATGGCGCAGAGCATGGCGAAGTCGCTGAGGATGATCGAGTCGCATTCGACCGAGCCGCGCATGCACATGTTTTCCAGCACCTGAATCACGGCGCGGATGCGGTGGTTGGCGGCGTCCATGAGGATGTCGAGGGGGACTTGGGTGTCGATGAACAGGGTGGGCATGTCGCTGCAATTGCCGGTCAGGGCCATGAAGCGGTTGTCGGGATGGGGGATGATTTTCTCGTAGGGTGGGTCGGGTTTAAGCATCGTCATATTTGAGCATTCTCGAAGTTCTAAATTGAGACTGCCATCGACCTTCCTACGGGTTTGGGTGGCAGCCATGCGCGGGAGTAGGAACTGAGGAACTTCAAATCAGCCACGTCGAAACGTGTCCCGCACACAGCCGCCATGAAAGGCGTTGTGGACACTAGTCAAGTGTCGCAACCAATCAACGGTACTGATGCACATTTGAAGTTCGGGTTCCTACACCCTGCCACCACTCTCGCAGTGACAACGAAAAGACTATCCCCGCAATCCACCGCCCACCAGTTCATGAAATCCGCCGCAACTCGCAGGAAACGTCCGAAGCCTTCGCCCGGAAATTTCACTCTGCTTCGTCCTGCAAATACGCCAATAACGCCGATTGCGACGATTCTTCCGACGCTGAAACCTGAAAAAACTGCCGAACCTTGCAGCGCAACACAGCCTCCGGAAACGCCTCATACAGCGCCGGATGCTCCTCGCTTAGCCACTGCAGCGCATTGCTGATCCGGACTGCATTCCCTGCTGAAGCCAGTACCGAATCAGGCACCTTCCACCAGGGAAACACCCGCCCCGAAACCTGCGCCCTGCCCCCGATATCCACGGCCTGTCCATTGATCAAGCTGCGCGAGATCACCGGTATCAACTGCGCAGATTGCACTTCGTCGGACTGCAGGATCGGCAACAAAAACCGTCCATCCCAAAACCGGAAAAACACCGCTGTGCCGTCCGGCATCAGCACTTGAGTCAGGCTGCGAAAGTGCTCGACCAGCACTTCAAGGCTCGCGGAAGACACTGCCAGCCAACCCCAGTCGCGAGACTCGGTAGAGGCCACCCAATCGAGAAGCTCACTGCCCGCCGCGACAATTCCCACGAAGGGCATCACCGCGTCCCACTCGGCGTAGATCGTGTCCGCCCAGATCGGGCTCGGTGCAACCAACGGAGGCCTGGCGTCGCTGGCATTACTGAAAATCGCGAACAGTTGCTCCGCAGGTTTCAGCGGCTCACGCGCCAGCCACGCTGAAGGCGTCAGGCACTCAGGCCGCACAGACACCGTCCTTGCAACTCTCACACTCTTCGCAGAATGGCGCATCACCTTTGAAGCTCATGATTTGTGCGGCGGTGAGCATGGCCGCCGGTGCCGCTGCAAATTTCGCCGGCAGTCCCGGCACACTCGGTGCCGCGCTCATCGCAGCCATCGGCGCGCCACCGACCTGGATGGGTACGCTGCTGAAGATCCCGCCGGGGCCGATGTTGATCCACTGCCCGCCGGCCTGAATGGTCGCGCTCGCGCCGCCGTCGATCACCACTTGCTGGCCGGCACTGAGGTGAATTTGCGCGCTGGCGCTGGTCGCCTGACTGCTCACCCGAATATGCCGGTCACCCGCAACCGTCAGGTGATCGTCCTGCTTCACTTCGGTCTGGCGCTGGCCGTGGGTGATGCGCTGTTCGTCAGCCTTCAACTCATGTTTCGCCAGGCCCGTGACGACGACGCTGCGCTGGTTGTCGACCTGCAGTTGTTGGTCGTGCAGCACATGCTGGGTCCAGTTGCGTTGGGCACGCAGGTAGATTTCCTCGGCGCCTTTCTTGTCCTCGATGCGCAGTTCGTTGTAACCGCCGCCACCGGGGCTGCTCTGGCTGCGCCAGATGCTGCGGGTCTTGTCCGCCGGCAGGTCCAGCGGCACCGGGGTCGATGCATTGGGCAGGCAGCCCATCACCAGCGGTTTGTCGGCATCGGCGTCGATGAAACCGACCAGCACCTCCATGCCGACCCGCGGGATCAACACACTGCCGTAATGGTCATGCGCCCAACCGGTGGCGACACGCAGCCAGCAGCTGGAATGCTCGTTGAGTTCGCCGTCACGGTCCCAGGCCAGTTGCACCTTGACCCGGCCATATTCGTCGCAGTGGATTTCCGTGTCTTGCGGCCCGGTGACGACGGCAGGTTGATAGCCGAGCATCCGTGGTTTTTCCGGGCCGAGGGCCGGGCGGAAGAATATGTCCCACGGCGTGGCGAGAAAGGTATTACGGTAACCCTGGAAGCCTTCACCATCACTGGTGACCGATTCCTCCAGCACTTGCGGCTGTCGGCCGTGGTGTTCGACCGAGGTCAGCAGCCACAGGTTGTTCCAGTCGCTACGCGGATGGTCGATCAGTGGCAGGAAATGCCCGCAAACCAGTGCGGATACGTCGCTGACGCCCTCGGCCTGACGGTAATCGGCGACATGTCGCTCAAGCGCTCTTTGGGCCAGGTGCCTGCCGGTTTCACGATCGTTGAATTGGCCGGGGAAGTGATAATCCTCAAGCACCGGGCGCTGCTCACCGTCGGCCCGACTTTGCAGCTGCAGGCGCGGCTTGATGAAGTTGTAATCGCGCCGGGTCACTACGCTGGTACGGGTTTCCACGCGAACATTGAAACGATTGATCGCCCGCGCGCCACCGGCCATGCCGCTGCCGGGCAGATAAAGCGTCGGTTGAGCCAGTTTCGGGAACACCGTCTGATCATCACCGAAAACCAATAGGTGACCTTCCGGACTGTGCTGAAAGTGGTAATGAATGCCGACTTCGGCGCACAGGCGCTGGATAAACGCGAGGTCACTTTCGGCGTATTGCACGCAGTACTCGCGCTCCGGGTACTCGCTGCCCAGGCGAAATTCAAAAGCATCGCGCAGAATCGAATGATCCTTGAGCACCTGCGCGACGATTTGCGGCACCGTCAGATGCTGAAAGATCCGCTGATTGATTCGATGCGCGAGGTAGGTCAGACGCGGGACAAGACTGAGGTGATAGCGCGTCAGACGTTTCCCGGAATCGCCCTGCCCGACCTGATAAATCTGACCGTGAATGCCGCCGCCATCTGCATCGAAGCTAAGAAACGCCTGACAATGCAGCAGGCTTTCCAGATCCAGATCAGGCCGTTCACTGACCAGTTCCAGCTCGAAACGAAAGGGTTGGCTGATGGCTTCCTTGCCCGTGAACTCAAGGACTTTGAGATCAATTTGGGCGCCTTCGAGGGTCAACGTGAAACGCGGTTGATTGGCAGGCGCGAACATCCGATGTCTCTCTGCAGAATGAGGGCGGGCGATTCTGCATGAGGGGCAAGGGGTGTTGGTTGGGTGACGGGAAAATCAGATTTGCCCTACTTTTTTTGGCGAAAAAGCCTTCGAAAATCGGCGCATGCGACTACAGACAACCCTCTCAAACTCACCACCGCTCCCACATTGGATCTCCACAGGACTCGAGAAATCACAGGCACAAAAAAACGGCCCGCCTCCTTGTAGGAAACGGGCCGTTTTTCTGTGAGCCGCAGCTCAGTGCATCACTTGTTCAGATGGAAATCTTTTTCCGCTGCCTGGAAGCGCTGCACCATGCCAGCAGTCGGTGCGCCGAGCTTGCTGACGATGTAGATCGCCAGGCTGGCGAAGATGAAGCCCGGGATGATTTCGTACAGACCCATCACCTCGAAATGCTTCCACACCACCACGGTGATGGCGCCGACCAGGATCCCGGCCAGTGCGCCGTTGCGGGTCATGTCTTTCCAGATCACCGAGATCAGCACCACAGGACCGAACGCTGCACCGAAACCGGCCCAGGCGTAGGACACCAGGCCCAGTACGCGGTTTTCCGGGTTGGCGGCCATGGCGATAGCGATCAGCGCCACCAGCAACACCATCGCGCGACCGACCCACACCAGTTCCACCTGGGAAGCGGATTTGCGCAGGAAGGTTTTGTAGAAGTCTTCAGTCAGGGCGCTCGAGCACACCAGCAGCTGGCAGCTCAGGGTGCTCATGACCGCGGCGAGAATCGCCGACAGCAGGACACCGGCCACCCAAGGATTGAAGAGGATTTTCGCCAGTTCGATGAACACCCGCTCATGGTTCTCGGTGACTGGGCCGGCGACTTCCGGGTGCGCCGAGAAGTAGGCGATGCCGAAGAAACCCACGGCGACGGTGCCGCCCAGGCACAGGATCATCCAGGTCATGGAGATGCGACGGGCGTTGGCAATCGACTTCACCGAGTCAGCAGCCATGAAGCGCGCGAGGATGTGCGGTTGACCGAAGTAACCCAGACCCCAGCCCATCAGCGAGATGATGCCGATGAAGGTGGTGCCCTTGAGCATGTCGAAGTTGCTCGGGTCCTGAGCTTCGATGGCGAGGAACGTGGTATCGACGCCGCCGGTGGCCAGCAGCACGATGATCGGCGTCAGCAGCAGGGCGAAGATCATCAGCGTGGCTTGCACGGTGTCAGTCCAGCTCACCGCGAGGAAACCGCCGACGAAGGTGTAGGCAATTGTCGCCGCAGCACCGGCCCACAGCGCCGTCTCGTAGGACATGCCGAAGGTGCTTTCGAACAGACGGGCGCCGGCCACGATGCCGGAAGCGCAGTAAATGGTGAAGAACACCAGAATCACCACCGCCGAGATGATGCGCAGCAGGCCGCTTTTGTCTTCGAAACGGCTGGAGAAGTAGTCCGGCAGGGTCAGCGCATCGCCGTTATGCTCGGTCTGCACACGCAGACGGCCGGCGACGAACAGCCAGTTCAAGTAGGCACCGACGATCAGACCGATGGCGATCCAGCTTTCGGACAGGCCGGACATGTAGATGGCACCTGGCAGGCCCATCAACAACCAGCCGCTCATGTCGGAAGCACCGGCAGACAGAGCCGTGACGACGCTGCCCAGGCTGCGGCCACCAAGAATGTAGTCGGAGAGGTTGTTGGTGGAGCGATAGGCCATGAAGCCGATCAGCACCATTGCTGCGATGTAGATCACGAACGTGATCAGTGTTGGATTGCTTACGCTCATTAAGTTACGCCCTGGCTTTGTTTTTATGTTGCAGCGGTGATCGCTCGCCCACAAACGACGACGTTTGGCAGACGAAACGGGATCCCGCGCATTTAGGACTGATGTTTCCCCAGGAAAGCCACCAGCCGATGCACCGGGTATTCCCGGTTGCACCTTGGGCGCGAATGCTATGCAACAAAGTAAAAAAGGTGCAACCAGTTTCTGGCGATTAAGTTGCACCTAGTCGGATATACCGATAAATACGCCGTTTTTGCTCCCTTTTAGCGCAGTTGAGTCGCTCTGCTAGAAGTAAAAGCACCAAGCAGGAGCGGCACTTCAGTACCAGAAAATAATTCCTGACGAAGCGTTTATTTTTCCGACAAAAAAAGGGTTGCACCCGGTTGCACCTCTTCCGGCGCACGGCTAATCTTGCCGCCAGCTGATGCCACGCAACTGTGGCAACCATGAGGATAAAAATATGGCTACCACCACCCTTGGGGTCAAACTCGATGACCCGACCCGCGAGCGCCTGAAGGCTGCCGCGACCTCGATTGATCGCACACCGCACTGGCTGATCAAGCAGGCAATTTTCAATTACCTGGAAAAACTCGAGGGTGGTGCAACCCTGACCGAGCTGAACGGTTTGACCGCCAAAGACAGCGATGACGCTGGCGAAGTCCATACCGATCACGCCCACCAGTGCTTCCTCGAATTCGCTGAAAGCATCCTGCCGCAATCGGTACTGCGCGCATCGATCACCGCTGCTTACCGTCGCCCTGAGCCGGAAGTGGTGCCGATGCTGATCGAGCAGGCGCGCCTGCCGGCACCGATGGCCGAAGCCACCAACAAACTCGCTGCGACCATCGCGGAAAAACTGCGTAACCAGAAAAGTGCCGGCGGTCGTGCAGGCATTGTTCAGGGCCTGCTGCAGGAATTTTCGCTGTCGTCCCAGGAAGGCGTGGCACTGATGTGCCTGGCCGAAGCACTGCTGCGTATCCCGGACAAAGGCACTCGCGATGCGCTGATCCGCGACAAGATCAGCACCGGCAACTGGCAGCCACACCTGGGCAACAGCCCGTCGCTGTTCGTCAACGCGGCGACCTGGGGTCTGCTGCTGACCGGTAAACTGGTATCGACCCACAACGAAGCCGGCCTGACTTCGTCGCTGAGCCGAATCATCGGCAAGAGCGGCGAGCCGATGATCCGCAAGGGCGTCGACATGGCCATGCGTCTGATGGGCGAGCAGTTCGTCACCGGCGAAACCATCGCCGAAGCACTGGCCAACGCGAGCAAGTTCGAAGCCAAGGGCTTCCGCTATTCCTACGACATGCTCGGTGAAGCGGCACTCACCGAACACGACGCGCAGAAGTACCTGGCATCGTACGAACAAGCCATTCACTCGATCGGCAAAGCCTCCCACGGCCGTGGGATTTATGAAGGCCCGGGCATTTCCATCAAGCTCTCGGCCCTGCACCCGCGCTACAGCCGTGCGCAGTACGAGCGCGTGATGGACGAGCTGTACCCGCGCCTGCTGTCGCTGACCCTGTTGGCCAAGCAATACGACATCGGCCTGAACATCGATGCCGAAGAAGCCGACCGCCTGGAGCTGTCGCTGGATCTGCTTGAGCGCCTGTGCTTCGAACCGCAACTGACCGGCTGGAACGGCATCGGCTTCGTGATTCAGGCTTATCAGAAGCGTTGCCCATACGTGATCGACTACGTGATCGATCTGGCCCGCCGCAGCCGTCATCGCCTGATGATCCGTCTGGTGAAAGGCGCGTACTGGGACAGCGAAATCAAGCGCGCCCAGGTCGAAGGCCTGGAAGGCTATCCGGTGTACACCCGCAAGGTGTACACCGACGTTTCCTACATCGCCTGCGCCCGCAAACTGCTGTCGGTGCCGGAAGTCATCTACCCGCAATTCGCCACGCACAACGCCCACACCCTGTCGGCGATTTATCACATTGCCGGTCAGAACTATTACCCGGGCCAGTACGAATTCCAGTGCCTGCACGGCATGGGCGAACCGCTCTACGAGCAGGTTGTAGGTAAAGTTTCCGAAGGCAAGCTGAACCGTCCGTGCCGCGTGTACGCACCGGTCGGCACCCACGAAACCCTGCTGGCGTACCTGGTACGTCGTCTGCTGGAAAACGGCGCGAACACCTCGTTCGTCAACCGCATCGCCGACCAGTCGATTTCGATTCAGGAGCTGGTGGCCGATCCGGTGGCGCAGATCGAGCAGATGGCGACCGTAGAAGGTGGTTTCGGCCTGCCGCACCCACGCATTCCGCTGCCGCGTGACCTGTACGGCGCCGAGCGCGCCAACTCCGCCGGTATCGACATGGCCAACGAACATCGTCTGGCCTCGCTGTCCTGCGCCCTACTCGCCACTGCGCACAACAACTGGAAAGCCGCGCCGATGCTCGGTTGCGCTTCCAGCAACGAAGCCCCGGCGCCAGTGCTGAACCCGGCGGATCACCGCGACGTGGTCGGCCATGTGCAGGAAGCTACCGTCGAAGACGTCGACAACGCGATCCAGTGCGCACTCAATGCTGCGCCAATCTGGCAGGCCACCCCGCCAGCCGAGCGCGCGGCGATTCTGGAGCGTGCCGCCGACCTGATGGAAGGCGAGATCCAGCCGCTGATGGGCCTGCTGGCCCGTGAAGCCGGCAAGACCTTCGCCAACGCCATCGCCGAAGTGCGTGAAGCGGTCGATTTCCTGCGTTACTACGCGGTGCAGGCGCGCAACGATTTCAGCAATGACGCCCACCGCCCACTGGGCCCGGTGGTGTGCATCAGCCCGTGGAACTTCCCGCTGGCCATCTTCAGCGGTCAGGTCGCTGCCGCACTGGCCGCCGGTAACCCGGTACTGGCCAAACCGGCTGAACAGACACCGCTGGTTGCCGCGCAAGCCGTACGTTTGCTGCTGGAAGCCGGGATTCCCGAAGGCGTGCTGCAACTGCTGCCGGGTCGCGGTGAAACCGTCGGTGCCGGTCTGGTCGGTGACGAGCGCGTCAAAGGCGTGATGTTCACCGGTTCCACCGAAGTCGCGCGTCTGCTGCAGCGCAACATCGCCGGTCGCCTCGACAGCCAGGGCCGTCCGATTCCGCTGATCGCCGAAACCGGTGGCCAGAACGCGATGATCGTCGACTCTTCGGCACTGACCGAACAAGTGGTGATCGACGTGGTGTCCTCGGCCTTCGACAGCGCCGGTCAGCGTTGCTCGGCCCTGCGCGTGCTGTGCCTGCAGGAAGATTCCGCGGACCGTGTCATCGAAATGCTCAAGGGCGCGATGGCGGAAAGCCGTCTCGGCAACCCTGAGCGTCTGTCCGTGGACATTGGCCCGGTGATCGACGCCGAAGCCAAGGCCGGCATCGACAAGCACATCCAGGCCATGCGCGATAAAGGTCGCAGCGTGTACCAAGTGGCTATTGCCGACAGCGAGGAAGTCAAACGCGGCACCTTCGTCATGCCGACCCTGATCGAGCTGGAAAGCTTCGACGAACTGCAACGCGAGATCTTCGGCCCGGTGCTGCACGTGGTGCGCTACAAGCGCAAGGACATCGACCAGTTGATCGGCCAGATCAATGCCTCCGGTTATGGCCTGACCCTCGGCGTACACACCCGCATCGACGAGACCATCGCCAAGGTGATCGACAACGTCAACGCCGGTAATGTCTACGTCAACCGCAACATCGTCGGTGCCGTGGTCGGCGTGCAGCCGTTCGGCGGCGAAGGCCTGTCGGGTACTGGTCCGAAGGCCGGTGGTCCGCTGTACCTGTACCGTTTGCTGTCGACGCGTCCTACTGACGCCATCGAACAATCCTTCGCTCGCGGTGATGCGCTCGTCGCCCCCGACGTGCGTCTGCGTGATGCCATGAGCAAACCGCTGAACGCCTTCAAGGCCTGGGCCGAGAGCAACCAGTACGCCGAACTGAGCGCCCTGTGCGTGCAGTACGCCGCCCAGTCGCAAAGCGGCATCACCCGTGTGCTGGCCGGCCCGACCGGCGAGAAGAACAGCTACGCGATCCTGCCGCGTGAACACGTGCTGTGCCTGGCGGACGTCGAAGGCGATCTGCTGACCCAACTGGCGGCGGTCTTGGCTGTCGGCGGTTCGGCGGTATGGCCGGAATCCGACATCAGCAAGGCCTTGTTCGCACGCCTGCCGAAGGACGTTCAGGCGCGAATCAAACGGGTTGCCGACTGGCACAAGGATGAAGTGGTGTTTGATGCGGTGCTGCATCACGGCCATTCCGACCAGTTGCGTGGCGTGTGCCAGCAGATTGCCAAGCGTGCCGGTGCGATCGTGGGCGTTCAGGGCCTGTCCCAGGGCGAGACCAACATTGCGCTGGAGCGTCTGGTGATCGAACGAGCGTTGAGCGTCAACACCGCGGCGGCGGGTGGTAATGCCAGCTTGATGACTATCGGTTAATACCGATAACCGGGTAGCCGCAATGGCTGCCCGGTACGCAATACCCCTGTGGGAGCGAGCCTGCTCGCGAAGACGGAGTGTCAGTCGACATCAATGTTGCCTGAACCACCGCTTTCGCGAGCAGGCTCGCTCCCACAGAAGATCAAAAGATCGCAGCCTTCGGCAGCTCCTGCAAAGACCATGTAGGAGCTGCCGAAGGCTGCGATCTTTTGCTTCTGTATCACGCCCATCAATCATCGTATTCAGCCTTTATCAGCAAGCCTAGACTCGGCCCAACCCCAATTTTCAGGTAGGCCGCCATGTCCGAGACGCTGCTCAGTTCCCGCAATCTGGCTTTCGAGCTGTATGAAGTCCTCGATGCCGAGGGCCTGACCCGGCGTGAGCGTTTTGCCGAGCACAATCGCGAGACCTTCGATGCGGCCATCGGCACTGCGCGCAGCATCGCCGAGAAATACTTCGCACCGCACAACCGCAAGGGCGACGAGAACGAGCCGCGCTACGAGAACGGCCAGGCGATGCTGATCCCGGAAGTGAAACCGGCGGTGGACGCCTTCCTTGAAGCGGGTTTCCTCAATGCCGCGCGCAGCTTCGAAGCCGGCGGCATGCAACTGCCGACATTGCTGTCGCAAGCCTGCTTTGCGCACTTTCAAGCGGCGAATGCGGCGACCACGTCTTACCCGTTCCTGACCATGGGCGCGGCCAATCTGATCGAGAGCTTCGGCAGCGCCGAGCAGAAACAGCGCTTCTTGCAACCGATGATCGACGGGCGCTTCTTCGGCACCATGGCTCTGACCGAACCGCACGCTGGCTCATCGCTGTCGGATATTCGTACCCGCGCCGAGCCGGCGTCCGACGGCACTTATCGACTCAAGGGCAACAAGATATTCATTTCCGGCGGCGATCATCCGCTGTCGGAAAACATCGTGCACATGGTCCTGGCCAAGCTGCCGGACGCGCCGCCGGGGGTGAAAGGGATTTCGCTGTTCATCGTGCCGAAGTTTCTGGTCAATGATGACGGCAGCCTCGGCGAGCGCAACGATGTGCTGCTGGCGGGGCTGTTCCACAAGATGGGCTGGCGCGGCACCACCTCAACGGCACTGAACTTCGGCGATAACGGTGAGTGTGTCGGCTATCTGGTGGGCAAGCCGCACCATGGCTTGAGCTACATGTTCCAGATGATGAATGAGGCGCGGATCGGCGTCGGCATGGGCGCGGTGATGCTCGGTTACGCCGGTTACCTGTACTCGCTGGAATACGCCCGCGAGCGCCCGCAGGGTCGAGTGCCGGACAGCAAGGATCCGAGCACGGCGCCAGTGGCGATCATTCAGCACGCCGATGTAAGACGCATGCTGCTGACGCAAAAATCCTACGTCGAAGGGGCCTTTGACCTCGGTCTGTACGCGGCACGGCTGTTCGATGACACCACAACACTGGAGAACGAAGCCGAGCGCAAACAGGCGCATGAGCTGCTGGATTTGCTGACGCCGATCGTCAAATCCTGGCCGTCGGAGTTTTGCCTGAAGGCTAACGAACTGGCGATCCAGATTCTCGGCGGCCATGGCTACACCCGCGAATACCCGGTTGAGCAGTATTACCGCGACAACCGTCTGAACCCGATCCACGAAGGCACCCACGGTATTCAGTCGCTGGACTTGCTCGGGCGCAAACTGGCGCAGAACGGCGGCGCTGGGCTCAAGCAACTGATCCGCCTGATCGCCAACACTGCCGAGCGCGCGACCGCGTATGAATCGTTGACCGCACTGCGTGAGCCACTGGAGCAACTGGTGGCTCGCCTGCAAACAGTCACCATCGGCCTGCTGACCGATCTGGCGCAGGGCAAGGTCAACAGCAGCCTGGCGAATTCGGCGCTGTACCTGAAAGTGTTCGGGCACACGGTGATTGGCTGGCGCTGGCTGGAGCAGGCGATTCGGGCTGAGGAAGGCTTGGCCAGGGGAAATGCGGCGGATGCTGACTTTTATAAGGGCAAGCTGCAGGCGGCGCGGTACTTCCTGACGTGGGAAGTACCGGGTTGTCATCATGAACTGGCGTTGCTGGAGGCGCGGGATGATACGTGCCTGAACATGCAGGATGCGTGGTTCTAAAAGCAAAAGATCGCAGCCTTCGGCAGCTCCTACAGGGAACGCATTCCAATGTAGGAGCTGCCGAAGGCTGCGATCTTTTGATCTTGATCCTTTAGCTTAACTTGAACCCACCCATCTGCCTTGCCAGATCATCCGCCAGCTTCTGCAACATCTGGCAATCCTCACGACACGCCCGCACTTCGCCCGCCGTGGCTCGGGCCAGATCGGAAATCCCCTGCACGTTGCGGTTGATCTCTTCAGTCACCGCCGACTGTTCTTCCGTCGCGGTCGCAACCTGATGGTTCATGTCACTGATGCGTTCGACCTGCCCGGTGATCGCGGTCAACGAAGCGCCAGTACGCTGGCTCGACTCAACCCCGGTACCGGTCGCCGCCTGGCCGGTGCGCATCGATGACACGGCATTCTCGGCGCCTTGTTTGAGGCTGCCGATCATTTGCTGGATTTCGTCGGTAGACGCCTGAGTCCTGCGCGCCAAAGTGCGCACTTCATCCGCCACCACGGCAAACCCGCGCCCCATATCTCCGGCGCGCGCCGCTTCAATCGCCGCGTTGAGCGCCAGCAAGTTGGTCTGCTCGGACACGCCGCGAATCACCGCCAGCACCGAATCGATCGACGCTACCTGATGCGCCAGCTCTCCCACCGCGCCCGCCGCTACGCCAATCTCATCGGACATGCTTTCGATATGACGGATCGAACCGCCGACCACCTCCCGCGCCTGCATTGCTTCATCGCGAGCAGTTTGTGAAGCCAGAGCGGCGTTGCCGGCGTTCTGCGCGATTTCCTGCACGGTCAGGCCCATCTCGTGCACCGCCGTGGCGACCATGTCGGTCATTTCCTGCTGGCGCCCGGAGCGTTCGGCGGTGTTTTCCACCACTTTCGCCACTTGGCCGACCGCCGTGCGCAAGCGCTCGCTGGTGGTCAGGACTTCGCCGATCAGCCCGCGCTGGCTGTCGAGAAAACGGTTGAAACCTCGGGCCAGATCGCCCAGTTCATCGGCGCGACTGGAATCTAACCGATGGGTCAAATCTCCACCGCCGCTACCGATCGCTACCAGCGCGGCTGTTACCTGACGAATCGGTCGCACCAGCCCTTGGGCCAGCCACACCACCAGCGCCAGGCACACCAGTGCCACGGTCAGACCGATGCCGCCACTCATCCACATCGCCTTGCGGGCTTCGGCGTAGATCTGCGATTGCGGCACTTCGGCCACCAGCGTCCAGCCCAGATCGCGCAGCGGCAGGCTGAAGGCGAGGAAGTCTTCGCCATCGCGCTGGAAGGAACTGTTGGTGGCAACTTTTTGACCCATGACCGCTTGCGCCGCCGACGCGCCAATCTGCTCCGTGAGGGTGCGCTTGCCGCTGAACTGCGCCTCGGGATGGACCTGGATCAAACCGTCGGAACGCACGAGATAGACCTTGCCGCGCTCGCCAAAGCTGAAGTTGTGGATCAGCTCCGACAGCTCTTTCATGCTCAGGCCCAGCCCCGCGACGCCGACCACCTTGCCGGCTTGCTCGACCTTCAAGTCGATGAACAGCGCCAATTCTCCGGTGGCGCCATCGTTGTCGATGTTCAGGGTGCGCGGCTGATGGCTGTCGAGAAAGGAATAGAACCAGGCGTCGGCCGGTCTGGCCCGACTCAGGGTGCGATCCAGACCTTTTTCGGTGATGTAGTGATTGGATTCGGTGCCGATGATCAACGCGGTAAAAGCTTTATGTTCGGCGCGGATGCCTTCCAGATACTGCGCGAAGGCTGCCGTTTTGCTGCTGTCTTCACCCGCTGCCAGCCAGTCACGCACCATGCTGTTGCTGGCGATGTCTTTGGCGGCAGTCAGGGGTTGGACGAGGATGCGTTCGATGTCGTTGCGCGTCGCTTCGATGCTCGACGGCAGCGCTTGTTCGACCAGATAGCTCTGGGCGAGGCGGTTGACCACCAGGGTATAAATGCCAACCACGATCAGGATGCTGACCAGCAGGGCGGTGCCCATGCTGAGAATCAGCTGCCATTGAATACTGCGTCGCCACAACTGCATGGAGCACCCCCAAAGAATAAGTGGCCGAAACAATGCAACAGCCGTGCCGATTGTATACAACCCGATCGACAATCTATTCTTTGGTTGTGCGCAACCCTATCAGCCCTGACTGATGGTCTTGGCGATGGTGTCGACCGTGGCGCTGACTTGCTCTTGGTAACGGTCGAGTTCTTCCTGGTGCTGCTTCTTCATTTCGATCTGCTGCGAACACAGGTTCATCGCTGCCAGCACCAGCAAGCGGTCACCGATCAGCGTCGGGTATTTGCGTTTGGTGTCGGCCAGTGCGGCCTTGAGCATCAGTGCGGCGTCCAGCAGGGTCTGTTCTTCCCCGGCCGGTGCCTTGATCGAATAGTCCTCCCCGAGAATGGAGATGACTTTTACCCCTGCTGTGTGGTGGTTCATGCGCTGACAGGACCTGCGTTGACGCGATCAACCAGAGCCTGGATGCGTGCAGCGGTGGCGCCGTGCTTCTCTTCCTGTTCCATCAGGCTCAGTTGCAGGCTTTCGTTTTCATCCTTGGCCTGGGCCAGTTCCGTGGACAGGGTCTGGTTGGTTTGCGTGAGGGTCTGGTTCTGTTGCACCAGGTCGCTGACGAGCTGTTCCAATTGGCTGAGGGATGCTTCCAACATTTTGATCTTCCAGGCGTTTTTCAAAGGGCGCGTACGATAAAGAAAAGTCACTGCGGATGCCAGGGTTATACCGGCGCAAGGCCTTGATTTTCCTGGCGGCCGACCGTTCTCGCGAGTTTAAAAGACTGTGATCTGCCGATCTGGTTCCTGCACTTCGTCGCTCAGGCCCATATGCGACAAATACGCACAGTGCCTCAAGACTTTAGTCGTATGACCGATAAGTCATCCATACAGCAGTCTCAGCCCGCATGGATGCGGCCCTTTTTGGTATCCGCGCCATGTCCCTTCGCAACATGAATATCGCCCCCCGGGCGTTCACCGGCTTCGCCCTGATCGGCGGCCTGATGCTGATTCTCGGTGTGTTCGCCCTGAACCAGATGAGCAAAATCCGCGGCGCCGCCGAGGACATCACCAACAGCAGTGTGCCGAGCATCAAGAACCTCGACGAGTTCACCCAACTGACCTTGCGCCTGCGAGTGCTGTCCTACCGCTTGCTGGTCAACCGCGAGCCGGACGTGCAGCAGAAGACCATGGAACTGCTGGACACCCGCAACCAGCAGATCCGCGCCGCCCAATCGGCCTATGAGCCGTTGATCAGCGGCCCGCAGGAACGCGCAGCCTACGATCAATATGTGCAGTTGCTCGGCCAGTACCGTCAGATCGAAGACCGGATGAAAACGCTGTCGCGCAACAACCAGGTGGACGAGCTGCGCAACCTGCTCAACACCGAGTTGCTGAACAACTCCGAAGCGATGAACACCGTGCTCAACCGCCTGATGCAGATCAACGGCGAGCAGATCAGCCAGACCAATCAAGAGGCGGTCGACCAGTATTCCTCGGCGTTCAATCTGGTGGTCACCCTGCTGGTCGTGGCGACCGGCCTGACCTTCCTGTTCGCCTGGCTGCTGACCATCAGCATCACCAAGCCGATTTCCAAAGCGCTGGACGCGGCGGAAACCATCGCCGAAGGCAACCTGACCCAGCCGATCCACGTCGACGGCACCGACGAAGCCGGGCGTCTGCTGGCGGCCATGGCCAAGATGCAATCGAAGCTGCGCGACACCTTGCAGCGCATCTCCGGCTCGGCCACCCAGCTTGCATCTGCAGCGGAAGAACTGAACAGCGTCACCGACGAAAGCGCCCGTGGCCTGACCCAGCAGAACAACGAAATCGAACAGGCTGCCACCGCTGTCAACGAGATGACCAGCGCCGTGGAAGAAGTGGCGCGCAACGCGGTCAGCACTTCGGAAGCGTCTAAAAACGCCACCACTTCGGCCGGCGACGGCCGCGACCTGGTGCAGGAAACCGTCAGCGCCATCGAACGCATGAGCGCCGACGTGCAGAGCACCGCGACCCTGATCGGTGATCTGGCGAATGAATCCCGTGACATCGGCAAGGTGCTGGACGTGATTCGTGGTCTGGCGGATCAGACCAACCTGCTGGCCCTGAACGCGGCGATTGAAGCGGCACGTGCCGGTGAAGCCGGGCGTGGTTTTGCCGTGGTGGCCGACGAGGTTCGTGCGCTGGCGCATCGCACCCAGCAGTCGACCAGCGAAATCGAACGGATGATCGGCAGCATCCAGAGCGGCACCGAACACGCCGTGGATTCGATGCGCAACAGCACCGAACGCGCCGAATCGACCCTGAACATCGCCCGTGGCGCCGGGATGTCGCTGGACACCATCAATACCGCGATCGTCGAGATCAACGAGCGCAACCTGGTGATCGCCAGCGCCGCTGAAGAACAGGCACAAGTGGCCCGCGAAGTCGATCGCAACCTGGTGAACATCCGCGACCTGTCGGTGCAATCGGCCACCGGCGCGAATCAGACCAGTGCGGCGAGCAACGAGCTGTCGCGGTTGGCGCTGGATCTGAACAATATGGTTGGGCGGTTCAGTCTGTAACAACATTTACCTTGAAGTAAATGAAATCTCTGTGGCGAGGGAGCTTGCTCCCGCTCGGCTGCGCAGCAGGCGCAATCCAGCCACTGCGTCTGCTCTGAAAAAACCTTTGCGTCTGATTTTTGGGGGCGCTGCGCGCCCCAGCGGGAGCAAGCTCCCTCGCCACAGTCATCACATGCCGCACCTGCTGCGTGAGCACGCTGTAAAAAGCTTTTTGACAGCATCACATTTCAACAGGTTAGAATCGCTGGCACGCAGACTGCATGGTCAGTTTGTGCCCGTCTTTACGCTTCTGGAGTACTGCCTTTGAATGCAACGACCATCAACAGCCTGTTCTTGATCGGCGCGTTGCTGGTAGGTGCAAGCATTCTTGTCAGCTCACTTTCCTCCCGTCTCGGCATCCCCATTCTGGTCATCATCCTCGCGGTCGGCATGACGGCCGGGGTCGATGGCGGCGGGATCATTTTCGATAACTACCCGACGGCCTATCTGGTCGGCAACCTCGCACTGGCGGTGATCCTCCTCGACGGTGGCTTGCGCACCCGCGTTTCGAGTTTCCGCGTGGCCCTGTGGCCGGCGTTGTCGCTGGCGACGGTCGGGGTGCTGATCACCACCGGGCTGACCGGCATGGCCGCGGCGTGGCTGTTCGACCTGAACCTGATTCAGGGCCTGCTGATCGGCGCCATCGTCGGCTCCACGGACGCCGCCGCAGTGTTCTCGCTGCTTGGCGGTAAGGGCCTCAACGAACGGGTGACCGCCAGCCTGGAAATCGAATCCGGCAGCAACGACCCCATGGCGGTGTTCCTCACCGTGACTCTGATCGACATGCTCGCCAGCGGCCAGACCGGCCTGCATTGGAGCCTGTTGACCCACCTGATCCGCGAATTCGGTATCGGTGGCGTGATCGGTCTGGGCGGTGGCTGGCTGATGCTGCAACTGGTCAACCGGATCAACCTCGCCACCGGCCTGTACCCGATTCTGGTGATCGCCGGCGGTCTGGTGGTGTTCGCCCTGACCAACGCCCTGCACGGCAGCGGCTTCCTCGCGGTGTACCTGTGCGGTCTGGTGATCGGTAACCGCCCGGTGCGCAGCCGTCACGGCATTCTGCACATGCTCGACGGCATGGCGTGGCTGGCGCAGATCGGCATGTTCCTCGTGCTGGGGTTGCTGGTCACCCCGCACGATTTGCTGCCCATCGCCCTGCCCGCCCTCGGCCTGGCGCTGTGGATGATTCTGTTCGCCCGGCCGCTGTCGGTGCTGGTCGGCCTGCTGCCCTTCAAGGCGTTCCACGGTCGCGAGAAAGCGTTTATTTCCTGGGTCGGTCTGCGCGGCGCGGTACCGATCATTCTGGCGGTTTTCCCATTGATGGCCGGGTTGCCGAATGCGCAGCTGTACTTCAACCTCGCGTTCTTCATCGTACTGGTGTCGCTGCTGGTGCAGGGCACGAGCCTGCCGTGGGTGGCGAAACTGTTGAAGGTGACGGTCCCACCGGAGCCGGCGCCGATTTCCCGTTCGGCACTGGAAGTGCACATCACCAGCGAGTGGGAGCTGTTCGTTTACAAGCTCGGCGCCGAGAAATGGTGCATCGGTTCACCGCTGCGTGATTTGAAAATGCCTGAAGGTACGCGCATCGCAGCACTGTTTCGTGGCCAGCAACTGCTCCATCCGTCGGGTAGTACGGTGCTGGAAGTCGATGATTTGCTGTGTGTTATCGGCCATGAACACAACTTGCCAGCGCTCGGAAAACTGTTCAGCCAAGCGCCGCAACGCGGTCTGGATCTGCGCTTCTTCGGCGACTTCGTGCTCGAAGGAGACGCCCAGCTTAAAGCGGTTGCCGCGCTGTATGGCCTACCGGCCGAAGGCATCGATCCGGACATGACCCTGGGTGCGTTCATTGCCCACAAGGTCGGGGGTGCACCGATCGTTGGCGACCAGGTGGAGTGGAACAACACCCACTGGACGGTTGCGGTCATGGACGGGAACAAGATCGGCAAAGTGGGCGTCAGATTCCCCGAAGGAAGTCGCCCGGGCCCCGGTCTCTTCCTCTAAACTGCGTCCACTCTCACTTGCTTGACCGGTCTCTATGCCTACCCTGCGCTCCTTCTTTTTCGCGGCCCTGCTGGGCCTGAGTCTTTCCGTCGGCCCGCTCTACGCCGCCGAACCGCCGTCCAGCGAAGCCGTGCAGGCCAGCCTCGACAAACTGGCCGACAGCAAACTGCCGGATGCCGACAAGAAGTCTCTACAGACGGTCCTGCAAACCACACTCAATCAACTCAACAGCCGGCGTGATTACGACCAGAAGCTGATCGACCTCAAGCAGCAACTGGCTTCCGCCCCGCGGCAGACCATCGAGAACACCCGCGAACTGGCACGCCTCAAGGCCACGGCGGTGGTACCGGTGGCGCAGCGCTTCAGCAAAGAGTCGATCCAGCAGCTGGAGCAGATCCTCACCGATCGCTCGACCCAGCAAAGCGACCTGCAAAAGGCCCTGGCCGATGCCAACAGCCTGATTATCACTGCCCAGACCCGTCCCGAGCGGGCGCAGGCGGAAATCTCTGCCAGCCAGACGCGCATCCAGCAGATCAACAACATCCTCAAGTCCGGCAAGGACGCGGGCAAGACCGTCAGCGCCGAGCAGCGCGACCAACTGAACGCCGAGCTCGCTGCGCTGAACGCACTGATCCCGCTGCGCCGTCAGGAGCTGGCCGGCAACAGCCAGTTGCAGGATCTGGGCAACAGTCAGCACGACCTGCTCTTGGAGAAATCCGACCGTCTCGATCGCGAGATCCAGGAACTGCAGACCCTGATCAACCAGAAACGTCTGGCGCAATCTCAGGAAACCGTGACCCAGCAGTCGATCGAGGCGCAAAAGGCCGGCGGCAGCAGCCTGCTCGCCACCGAAAGTGCGGCCAACCTCAAGCTCTCCGACTACCTGCTCAAAAGCACCGACCGCCTCAACGAAGTCACCCAGCAGAACCTGCAGACCAAACAGCAACTCGACAGCCTGACCCAAAGCGACTCGGCCCTCGACGAGCAGATCAACGTGCTCAAGGGCAGCCTGCTGCTGTCGAAGATTCTCTATAAGCAGAAACAGGCGCTGCCCCGGCTCAAGGTCGACCGCGATCTGGCGGACCAGATTGCCGACATTCGCCTGTATCAGTTCGAAGTCAGCCAGCAGCGCGAACTGCTGAGCAATCCGGCGACCTACGTCGACAACCTGCTTTCCACCCAGCCGCCGGAACAAGTCACCCCGCAGTTGCGCAAGAGCCTGATGGAACTGGCCAACACCCGCGCCGACCTGCTGGAGCGTCTGAACCGCGAACTGAGCGCGGTGCTCAACGAATCAATCACCCTGCAGCTCAACCAGAAACAACTGCTGAGCACTGCGCAAAGCCTGCGTGCGACTCTCGACGAGCAGATGTTCTGGATTCCCAGTAACAAGCCGCTGGACGCTGAATGGATTCGCGGCGTGCCGGAGCGGCTCAAGCGCCAGATCGACACCCTGCCGCTGGCCTCAAGCCTGAGCGAGCTGACCGACGGTCTGACCCAGCGCCCGTTGCTGTTCCTGCCACTGGCCCTGTTGATTGGCGCTCTGCTGTGGCGGCGCAAGGCGCTGTATGCGCGACTGAACAAGGTTCACCAGGACATCGGGCACTTCAAGCGTGACAGCCAGTGGCATACGCCACAGGCGATTCTGATCAACATTCTGCTGGCGATGCCGGTGGCGCTGGGTCTGGGTCTGTGCGGTCTGGCCTTGCAGATCGACGCCCGCGGGCAAAACGCCAACATGGGCGCGGCGTTGCTGCAAATGGGTCAGGCGTGGCTGGTGTTCTACACCGCTTACCGGATTCTCTCGCCGGGTGGCGTGGCCGAGTTGCACTTCCGCTGGGACAAACCGCAGGTCGAGTTCCTTCAAGGCTGGATCCGCCGCCTCGGGCTGGTGGTGATGGCGCTGGTGACCGTGGTGGCGGTGGCGGAACTGCAACCGGCGGCGCTGGCCGACGACGTCATCGGCATGCCGGTGGTGCTGACCTGCTACGCGCTGATGGCATGGCTGCTCAGCCGACTGCTGATCAGCAGCCCGGCCCACGAAAACACCTCGCTATTCCGCAAGGCCGTCGGCGTGATGTTCACCCTGCTGCCGATCGCCCTGTTCGTCGCGGTGTGCTTCGGCTACTACTACACCGCGCTGAAACTCAGCGACCGGTTGATCAACACCCTGTACCTGCTGATGTTCTGGCTGGTGATCGAAGCCACCTTCGTCCGTGGTCTGGCGGTCGCCGCACGCCGTCTGGCCTACCAGCGAGCCCTGGCCAAACGCCAGGCCGCGAAAGAAGCCGGCGACGGCGAAGCGGTGATCGAAGAACCGACGCTGGATATCGAAAAGGTCAACGAACAGTCCCTGCGCCTGATCCGTCTGGCACTGCTGGGCGGCTTCATCGCCGCGCTGTACTGGGTCTGGGCCGACCTGATTTCGGTGTTCTCGTACCTCGACAACATCACCCTCTACGAATACACCAGCGGCACCGGCGCCAACATGAGCATGGTGCCGATCAGCATCGGCGACATGCTCGGCGCGCTGATCATCATCGGCATCACCTTCGCCCTCGCCCGCAACCTGCCGGGTCTGCTGGAAGTGTTCGTGCTGTCGAAACTCAATCTGGCACAGGGCAGCGCCTATGCGACCACGACGTTGCTGTCTTACGTGATCGCCGGCGTCGGTTTTGTCTCGACCCTGTCGACCCTCGGCGTCAGCTGGGACAAGTTGCAATGGCTGGTGGCGGCGCTGTCGGTCGGCCTCGGTTTTGGTATGCAGGAGATCTTCGCCAACTTCATCTCCGGCATCATGATCCTGTTCGAGCGTCCGGTGCGGATCGGCGACACCATCACCATCGGCAACCTGTCGGGCACGGTGAGCAAGATCCGCATCCGCGCCACGACCATCACCGATTTCGACCGCAAGGACATCATTGTCCCGAACAAGACGTTCATCACCGGGCAACTGATCAACTGGTCGCTGACCGATACCATCACCCGCGTCACCCTGAAGCTCGGCGTGGACTACGGCTCCGACCTGGATCTGGTCAAGGAACTGTTGCTCAAAGCCGCCCGGGAAAACCCACGCGTTCTCAAGGAACCCGAGCCGCACGTGTACTTCCTCAACTTCGGCGAAAGCACCCTCGATCACGAACTGCGCATGCATGTACGTGACCTCGGTGACCGCAACCCGGTGATCGACGAAGTGAACCGCTTCATCAACCGCGAGTTCAAGAAGCAGCACATCAACATCTCGTTCCGGCAGATGGAGGTGTACCTGAAGAACCTCCACGGTCAGGAATACAAGTTGGTGCCGATCGAGGACGAGAACAAAACCATCGTACCGATCGGCGCCGAGCAAAAGCCGCTGCAAGAGCCGCCGCCGGCCAAACTCGACTAACCGGTCTGATCCCAGCAGAATGCTCGGACATTCTGCTGGAGCCGGCCCTTGAAAGCCCTCGACGAACTGACCTTCGACAATCGCTTCGCCCGCCTGGGCGATGCGTTCTCCGCTCACGTGCTGCCCGAGCCGATCGACAACCCGCGCCTGGTCGTCGCCAGTCCTGCGGCCCTGGCCTTGCTCGATCTTGACCCGACGACGGCCGACACTCAGGAATTCGCCGAACTGTTCGGCGGCCACAAGCTGTGGGCCGATGCCGAGCCACGGGCGATGGTCTATTCCGGGCATCAGTTCGGCGGCTACACGCCACAACTGGGTGATGGTCGCGGACTGTTGCTCGGCGAGGTGTATAACCAGGCCGGCGAACACTGGGACCTGCATCTGAAGGGCGCCGGACAGACGCCGTTTTCGCGCATGGGCGATGGCCGCGCGGTGTTACGTTCGTCGATCCGCGAATTCCTTGCTTCCGAAGCGCTGCACGCGCTGAACATCCCGTCTTCACGTGCCGCCTGCGTGATTGGCTCCGACACTCCGGTGTGGCGCGAAAAGCAGGAACGCGCGGCGATGGTGCTGCGTCTGGCGCCAAGCCATGTGCGCTTCGGCCACTTCGAATATTTCTACTACACCAAGCGCCCCGAGCAGCAGAAGCTTCTCGGCGAACATGTATTGGCAATGCATTTCTCCGAATGCCTGGAGCAGCCGGAACCGTATCTGGCGATGTTCCGCGAGATCGTCGAGCGCAATGCCGAACTGATCGCCAAGTGGCAGGCCTACGGCTTCTGCCACGGGGTGATGAACACCGACAACATGTCGATCCTCGGCATCACCTTCGACTTCGGCCCGTTCGCCTTCCTCGACGATTTCGACGCCAACTTCATCTGCAACCACTCGGATGATCAGGGCCGCTACTCGTTCAGCAACCAGGTGCCGATCGGCCAGTGGAACCTCAGCGCTCTGGCCCAGGCCCTGACGCCGTTCATCAGCGTCGAAGCCCTGCGCGAAACCCTCGGCCTGTACCTGCCGCTGTTCCAGGCGCACTACCTGGACCTGATGCGCCGCCGCCTCGGCTTCACCACCGCCGAGGATGACGACCAGAAGCTGCTCGAAGACCTGCTGCAACTGATGCAGAACAGCGGCGTCGATTACACGCTGTTCTTCCGTCGACTCGGTGAAGATTCAGCAGAGCAGGCTGTCGCCCGCTTGCGCGATGACTTCGTCGACATCAAAGGCTTCGATGCCTGGGGCGAACGCTACGTGGCACGGGTTGCCCGCGATGGTGACAGCGATCAGGACCAACGCCGCATGCGCATGCACGCGGTCAATCCGCTGTACATCCTGCGCAACTACCTGGCACAAAAAGCCATCGACGCCGCCGAACAAGGCGACTACTCCGAGGTGCGCCGACTGCATGCGGTGCTGAGCAAACCGTTCGACGAACAGCCGGGGATGGAAGGTTATGCCGAACGGCCGCCGGAGTGGGGCAAGCATCTGGAGATCAGTTGTTCGTCTTGAAGCAGGCTAGATGAACACCTCTAGAGGCACCTTGAAGTAGTCGGCCAACCAGCGGACCTGCCGCAGGTTCAATTTGCGCTTGCCGTTCAGAATTTCTGAAACAACGGATTGAGTACCCACACCCGGCAGATCGCTTTGAGTCAGACCATGTTCGCGCATCATGTAGCCGAGGACCTCTTCTCCGCTCGCATCGGCCATCGGATGGTGTGTGCGATCCCACTCGGCAACCCAGTCACTGATGATGTCCAGCAGACTCGCGAGTGGGTGCGAGCCATCATCACCGGTTATCTCAAGGATCTCGTCGACGGCTTGGACCAAGGCGTCGTAATCCTCTTCATTTTTCGGTTTGCGCAGCAACGGAGAGACAAACTCCCAGTGCTCGGCAACTGTCTTGATCAAACTACTCATACCTTTCCCTCCTTCCATTTGCCCCGATCATATTCGCGGTGGTCGAGCACATGCTTGATGTAGAGCCTTTGTGACCGATAACTGACAAAAGCAATTAGCCTCAGTTTGTTGCCACCAATGTCGAAAACGTGGAGATCACCCACCTTATCGGTGGCAGGAAATATCGACTTCATTGCCGCGAAGTCCTTTGGATTACTCCTGCTTGCCAGACGAAACCATTGCGCTAGCGCGC
Source organism: Pseudomonas sp. B21-051 (assembly GCF_024748795.1). NCBI lineage: Bacteria > Pseudomonadati > Pseudomonadota > Gammaproteobacteria > Pseudomonadales > Pseudomonadaceae > Pseudomonas > Pseudomonas sp. B21-051. Next base: position 499,984 of record NZ_CP087166.1, on the reverse strand, counting down.
TTGCTGCCTGTGGCCACTGCTCCTTGGCCTCTCGAATGGGTTTTTCACTGAACACATGCATGCAACATCCTTATCGCATTCTGCTATGGGGAGTTAATCACAAAATAAAATTATCGCAACTTGCGATACATCTAGGCAGACCAACGGTCTGCCTGGGTAGGACTCAGCCTAGATCCAACATTGAAATCCGCATGATTGAAAATATGAGCAAACGTCTCCAACTAGGGTTTATCGCCCTTCACTGGACCTCGTTCATGACCACTCCATTGCTTATCCCCTGCCCCGCCTGCAACGGCCTCAACCGCATCCCCGCCGAACGCCTCGCCGACCAGCCAAAATGCGGGCGCTGCAAATCCGCGGTGCTGTTGAGCAAGCCGTTCGAACTCAAGCAAGGCGATTACGCCAGCCAGATCAAAGGTGATCTGCCGTTGCTGGTGGATGTGTGGGCGGACTGGTGCGGGCCGTGCAAGTCGTTCGCGCCGGTGTTCGAGCAGGCGGCGGCGCAGTTGGCGGGCAAGTGCCGGTTGGCCAAGCTCGACAGCGAAGCCAATCAGCAGTTGTCGGCGCAGTTGGGGATTCGTTCGATTCCGAGCTTGATTCTGTTCAAGAACGGTCGGGAAGTGGCACGCCAGAGTGGGGCGTTTCCGTTGCCGCAGTTGATGGCGTGGCTGCGTAGCCAGGGCATCTGACCCTCCAGAGGACCCATTGTGGGAGCGAGCCTGCTCGCGAAGGCGCCCGTTCAGTCAACAAAGATGTTGAACGTACTGGCCTCTTCGCGAGCAGGCTCGCTCTCACAGGAAAATCAGTGGTCTTCGAGCAGGTTGTGCAGCTCAACGAACTGCTGCGTCAGCTTGTGCCGAGGGTCGAGGTGGATCAGCGGGGTGCTGGCCTGGTGCGACTCGCGCATGCGCACCGAGCTGTTCAGGTACACGGGCAGCACCGGCAAGCCCTCGGCAATCAGCTCATCGAGGATCTGCTGCGGCAGGCTGGCCCGGGCCTGGAACTGGTTGACCACGATGCCTTCGACTTCCAGGCCTTCGTTGTGGTCTTCCTTCAGCTCTTCAATCTCCGCCAGCAGGCCGTACAGCGCCTGGCGCGAGAAGCTGTCGCAGTCGAAGGGAATCAATACCCGATCGGCGGCGATCAACGCCGACACCGCATAGAAGTTCAATGCTGGCGGCGTATCGAGATAAATCCGGTCGTATTCGCCATCCAGCTCATCGAGCAATTTGCGCAGCTTGTTGATCTTGTGTTTGGCCTCAAGCTTGGGCTGCAGATCGGCCAGCTCGGCGGTGGCGGTGATGATGTGCAGGTTGTCGAACGGGGTTTCGTAGATGTCGGCCTGGTTTTTCTTCGAGAACGGCCCGGAAGACAGGGTCTGCTTGAAGAAGTCGGCAATGCCCATCGGTATGTCATTGCCGGTAAGCCCCGTCAGATACTGGGTGGAGTTGGCCTGGGCGTCGAGGTCGACCAACAGCGTACGATAGCCCTCGCTGGCACTCACCGCCGCCAGATTGCAGGCAATGCTGGATTTGCCCACGCCACCTTTCTGATTGAACACCACGCGCCGCATGACAAAACCTCCGTGTATCAAAGAATGACCGAGTGTAGTTGCCTGTGCGTGCGCTTCGCTACCTTCAACGACGCGGACTACAGAGTCAGGCGCAAAAATCAGCGGGCACAGCGGGCAAAAACCTCCCGAGTGCGCTGATATGCCCGACAGACAAATCCCGCACGACCTGGATAATGGCCAAGTGACAGTTTTTCCGCGAACCACTCGGTACATTTCGTTGCGCAAAACGTAACCAACATTTGCTACACACTCGTCGCACCGGGATAATGCGCGCCACCCGGCGCCAAGCGCCACCTCAGGTCAGCCGCGGCCCTGGCGACTCAAAGCGTCATAAAAAGCCCGCAGGGGCGGGATGAACATCCGTGATCAACTTCAACATCGCCCAATGGCGCGCGTGGGCCCCGGGGCTCGACAGCGTGGACGCGTGGCAGGCCTGGAGCCGACAACCGGTCGTACTCCCGAGCAGCGATGTCGCGCCCGATGTGTCGTTTCTGCCAGCCATGCAGCGCCGGCGCCTCAGCCGTCTGGCGCGCATGGCGTTCAGTGTCGGCTGGCCGCTGGCCGACGGACGGGAGAACCTGCCGCTGGTGTTTGTTTCACGACACGGCGAAACCCCGCGCACCTTCGAGATTCTCAGCGACCTGGCCAACGACGAGCCGTTGTCGCCGACCCAGTTCAGCCTGTCGGTGCACAACGCGATCATCGGTCTGTGGTCGATCATGCGCGGCGAAACCAGCGAAATGACGGCCCTTGCGGCCGCAGGCGATGGCCTGGAACACGGCATCCTCGAAGCCGCCGCCCTGCTGGCTGAAGGCGCTCCGGCGGTGCTGCTGATCATCACCGAAGAACAGCCGCCCCAGGCCTATTCGCAGTGGATCGACGACGTGCCGTTCCCTTATGCGCTGGGTTTGCTGCTCACCCCCGGTACCGACTGGCGGCTGACCCTGAACAGCGGCCAGGAAGCAGTGTCCAAAGCGCACTGGCCCCACGCGCTGAATCTATTGCGCACCCTGCTCGGCCAGCAAACCCATTGCCAACATGCCTGGAAAAATCGTGTATGGACCTGGCAACGCAACCCGTGACCGAGAAGAACCGCGACGCCTATTACTGGCGCTTGCTGGCCACCGCCGCCAGTTTCGCCCTGTTCGGCTTGGGCGGGCTGTGCCTGCGGCTGCTGGTATTTCCGCTGCTGGGCTTTTTGCCGGGTGACGCACTCAAGCATCGTCAGCGCGCGCGGCAGACTGTCAGTCGGCTGTTCTGGTTTTTTGTGCGGTTCATGGCCCGCACCGGCGTGCTGACTTATGACATTCAAGGGGCGGAACGCCTCGGTCGGCCGGGGCAGATGATCATCGCCAACCACCCGTCGCTGATCGACGTGGTGTTCCTGATCGGCCTGGTGCGCCAGGCCAATTGCGTGGTGAAGAAAAGCCTGTGGGAAAACCCCTTCACCCGCGGCCCGCTGCGCCGCACCGAATACATCAGCAATGACGGCAGCATGGACATGCTCGACGCTGCCGCCGAGTCGCTGCAAAACGGCCAGACGCTGATCATTTTCCCCGAGGGCACGCGCACTCAACCCGGCCAGGCGCCAGCCTTTCATCGGGGGGCTGCGGCGATTGCCCTGCGCGGTGCGAAAATCCTTACGCCAGTGGTCATCAAGGTCAATCCGACTACCCTGACCAAGGCCGAACCCTGGTATCGCATCCCCCACCGCCGCGTGCACTTCAGTTTTCGTGTCGGGGCCGATATAGATCCACAGACTTTCGCCACGCAAGGCCCGGCACCGCAGGCCTCGCGCAAGCTCAATGATTATTTGCACTCTTACTACATTAAGGAGCTCGCCGAAGATGAGCGATCTGAATAACCCTGGCCTGGTGCGCGACATCAAACTGCTGATCATCGATGCCCTGGGCCTCGAAGACATCAGCGTCGACGACATCGGCGACGAACAGACGCTGTTCGGCGAAGGCCTGGGCCTGGATTCCGTCGACGCACTGGAACTGGGTCTGGCGATCCAGAAAAAGTACGGCATCAAGATCGACGCCGACGCCAAAGACACCCGTAACCACTTCACCAACGTGGCGAGCCTTGCGGCATTCGTCACGGCAAAACAGGCAGCTTGAGACCGGACCATGCAAACTCGTGACGACATTTTCAACACCCTGCGCGATGCCTTGGTCGAGCTGTTCGAACTGGATCCGGCGCGGATCAGCCTGGAGTCCAACCTGTATCAGGATCTGGAGATCGACAGCATCGACGCGGTCGACCTGATCGATCACATCAAACGCCAGACCGGCAAGAAAATCGCCGCCGAAGAATTCAAATCTGTGCGCACCGTCGGTGACGTGGTCGAGGCGGTCTACCGTCTGGTTCAACCGGCCGCATGAGCCGATTGATCGGCCTCGGCCTGCTGCTGGCGGGGCTGCTGTACCCCTTTGCGGTGTATTTCGGCATGGAGCACTTCGCCCCGTGGCAGTTCGGACTGCTGCTGGGCGGGCTGTGGCTGGCGCGCGCGCTGACCGGCGAGCGCAAACCCGGCAGCCGCTGGATGGCCTGCGTGGCGATCGGGTTCTGCCTGCTGCTGGCGCTGTTCGACAGTCCGCTGTTGCTGCGTTGGTATCCGGTGCTGATCAGCGGCTTCATGCTGGCGCTGTTCGGCCTGAGCCTGAAATACGGGCCGCCGATGGTCGAGCGTCTGGCGCGATTGCGCGAGCCGCAATTGCCGCCCGAAGCGATCCGCTACACCCGTCAGGTCACCGTGGCCTGGAGCGTGTTTTTCTTCTGCAACGGTTTGTGCGCCGCGCTCCTGACCCTGTGGGCGCCGCTGCATTGGTGGATGTTGTACACCGGCCTGATCTCCTACGGATTGATCGGCCTGATGTTTGCCATTGAATGGCTGATACGACAACGGGTAAGAGGCCGTAAATGAACTGGATAAAACTTGAGCAACTGTTGCTCAAGGCCCTGCCGGAGCGTGCGATCAGCGCCGCCCCGGCCCTCGATCACATACAACTGCGCGAGCAGGCGCTGAGCGTTGCCGCCGGCCTGCGCGCACGCGGCGTGCAGCGTGTGGCGGTGCATCTGGAAGATGCCGCCGACCTCGCCATCGCCCTGCTCGGCGCATGGCGCGCAGGCGTCAGCGTCCTCCTGCCCTCCGATCTGCAAGGGCAGACCCGCCAGCGCTGGTCGAGTGAAGTCGATCTTTGGCTGAGCGATCACCCCGTTGATGCACACCTGAGCGATCTGCTGCAGCCGGCCCTGCCCGGCGCTGAACTGAATCTCGAGCAGTGCCGCCTGAGCCTGTGCACCTCCGGCTCCAGCGGCGAGCCCAAGCGTATCGACAAGACCCTGCGCCAACTGGCCAACGAGGTCGAGGCACTGGAGCAACTGTGGGGCGCGGATCTGGGTGAAGCCTGGATCATCGGCAGCGTCGCCACCCAGCACATCTACGGGTTGCTGTTCCGGGTGCTGTGGCCGCTGTGCGCCGGACGTCCGTTCGTGCGCAGGCAACTGGCGTTCCCGGAAGACCTGCAGCGCGCCAGCCGCGAACACCCGGCCTTCGCCTGGGTCGGCAGCCCGGCATTGCTCAAGCGCATGGGCGATAACCTCGACTGGCCGGCCCTGAGCGCCGTGCGCCGGGTGTTTTCCTCCGGCGGCGCTTTACCCGCAGACGCGGCGCAGAGCCTGCAGCAACGCCTGCAGCAGTGGCCGACGGAAATCCTCGGCAGCTCGGAAACCGGCGGTATCGCCTGGCGTCAGGGCGCCAGCCTGTGGCAGCCCTTCGCCGGGGTTGAGCTAAGCCAGGACAGCGACGGCGCCCTGCTGATCGCTTCTCCCTATCTGCCGGCCGGGCATGTCGAACATACCGCCGATGCCGCGCGCATCGCCGCCGACGGACGTTTCGAACTGCTCGGGCGGCTGGACCGCATCGTCAAACTCGAAGAGAAGCGCATCTCCCTGCCGATGCTCGAACAGGCACTGGTCGCCCACGAGTGGGTCGCCGAAGCACGGCTGGGCGTGGTTCAAGAAAACCGTGCGGTGCTTGGCGCCTTGCTGGTGCTCAGCGACGCGGGCCTGTTTGCCTTGCGCGAGCACGGCCGCCGCAGCCTGACCGAAGCCCTGCGCAAACACCTTAGCCAGCATTGCGAAGCGCTGGCCTTGCCCCGGCGCTGGCGTCTGGTGCGGCAACTGCCGCTGAACAGCCAGGGCAAGCTGCCGCAGGCCGACATCGAAGCGCTGCTGCTGGCGCCACGGCCGAAAGCCCCGGAAGTGCTGGAGCAGGTTGAAACCGACGGCGAGTGGAGCCTGCAATTGAGTGTTCCGCCGGACCTGGCCTACTTCAGCGGCCACTTCCCCAAAGCCCCGGTGCTGCCCGGCGTGGTGCAGGTCGAATGGGCGCTGAACCTTGGCCGACAACTGCTGAACCTGCCCGGCAAATTTGCCGGCATGGAAGTGCTGAAATTCCAGCAACTGGTGCGCCCGGGCGATGAAGTCCAGCTGCACCTGCGTTTCGATCCCGAGCGCGGCAAACTGTATTTCGCCTACCGTAACGACACCGCGACCTGCTCCAGCGGGCGAATCCTGCTAGGAGCCGCCGATGCATAACCTGTGGCGAGGGAGCTTGCTCCCGCTGGGCTGCGAAGCGGCCCCAAACTCGGTCCACGCAAAACTGCGAGCGAGTGCTGCGCACTCGAGCGGGAGCAAGCTCCCTCGCCACAGTGGGGGCGTGAACCATGCATAAGCCCTGCGCCGTGATTCCGGTCTACAACCACGAAACCGCGATCGGCACCGTAGTCGACGCGCTGCTCGCCCAAGGCCTGCCGTGCATTCTGGTGGACGACGCCAGCACCCCGTCCTGCGCGCGCGTGCTGGATGCGCTGGCCGAACGCGACCAGGTGCATCTGGTGCGCCTGACCCTCAATCAGGGCAAGGGCGGCGCGGTGATGACCGGACTGCGCGAGGCTGCGCGTCTGGGCTTCACCCATGCCCTGCAAGTTGACGCCGACGGCCAGCACGACCTGCACGACGTCGCGCGTTTCGTCGAGGAATCCCGCGCCCACCCGGACGCGATGATCTGCGGTTATCCGCTGTTCGACGAGAGCGTGCCCAAGGGCCGCTTGTACGCACGTTATCTGACCCACGTGATGGTCTGGATCAATACGCTGTCGTTGCAGATCCGCGATTCGATGTGCGGCTTTCGCGTGTATCCGCTGGCCCCGACGCTGGCAGTGATCGACTCGGCGCGGGTCGGCAAGCGCATGGATTTCGACTCCGACATCCTCGTGCGCCTGTCGTGGCGCAACCAGCCGATGCGCTGGCTGCAGACCAGCGTGCATTACCCGCTGGACGGCGTCTCGCACTTCCGTCTGTTCCACGACAACGCGCTGATTTCCAGCATGCACACCCGGTTGTTCTTCGGCATGCTGCTGCGCTTGCCGGTCATCCTCTGGCGCCGGTGGCGCACATGAGCGTCGAGACCGACAAGAAGCACTGGGCCGACCGCGAAGAGCGCGGCAGCTTCCTGCTGATGAAATTCACCGCGTTCGCCGCCAAGGTGCTTGGCCGGCGTCTGCTCAGTCCGTTGCTGTACGGCATCGTCCTGTACTTCTTCCTGTTCGGCCGTACCGCGCGCAACAGTGCCTGGCAATACCAGCAACGGCTGGCTGACTGGAGCAACCGCGCCGAATTGCGCCCGAGTTACTGGCGCGTGTTTTGCCAGTTCATGGCGTTCGCCGATTCGCTGCTCGACAAGCTCGACGTGTGGAACGGCAAGATCCGCATCGAGCAGATCGAAATCATCGACCCGGCATTGCTGCGCAATCAGTTGCGCGGCAGTCGCGGGCAACTGCTGGTCGGCGCGCACCTGGGCAACCTGGAGGTGTGCCGGGCGCTGGCCGAGATTGGCGAAAAGGTCACCATGAACGTGTTGGTGCACACCAAGCACGCCGAGCAGTTCAATCGCTTGCTGGGCGAGGCCGGGGCGACCAATCTGCGCTTGATTCAGGTCAGCGAACTGGACCCGGTGATCATGCTGCAACTGCACGAACGCCTGGAGCGCGGCGAGTGGTTGGCGATTGCCGGCGACCGCGTGCCATTGCACGGCGGGCGCAGCGTCAGCGTGGATTTTCTCGGCCACCCGGCAGCGTTTCCGCAAGGCCCGTGGCTGCTGGCCGGTTTGCTCAAATGCCCGGTCAACCTGCTGATGTGCCTGAAACAACCGGACGGCCACTATCGCCTGACCCTCGAGCCGTTCGCCGACAGCGTGACCTGGACACGCCGCGAGCGCGAGCAGGTCATTCATCAGTGGGCCACCCGCTACGCGCAGCGCCTGAGTCACTATTGCCTCGAAGCCCCGCACCAATGGTTCAACTTTTACCCTTTCTGGAAGACCGATGACGACGCCAACCCATGAGCCGGTAACCTTCGGCGAACGCCCTTTGCGCATCGAAGACGTGCTGGCCCTGGCCAACCGTCAGGCGCCCGTGCAGTTGCAGAGCGACGCCGCTTACCGCGAGCGCATCGCCAAAGGCGCACGGTTCCTCGATTCGCTGCTGGACAAGGAAGGCGTGATCTACGGCGTGACCACCGGTTACGGTGATTCCTGCGTGGTCGCGGTGCCGCTGCATCACGTCGAGGCACTGCCGCGTCATCTGTATACCTTCCACGGCTGCGGCCTCGGCAAACTGCTCGACGCGCAAGCCACCCGCGCGGTGCTGGCGGCGCGTTTGCAGTCGTTGTGCCACGGCGTGTCCGGGGTGCGCATCGAACTGCTGGAGCGCCTGCACGCCTTCCTTGAACACGACATCCTGCCGCTGATCCCCGAAGAGGGTTCGGTCGGCGCCAGCGGCGATCTGACGCCGCTGTCCTACGTCGCCGCGACCCTGTCCGGCGAGCGCGAAGTGCTGTTTCGTGGCGAGCGCCGGCAAGCGGCCGACGTGCATCGCGAACTCGGCTGGACGCCGCTGGTGCTGCGCCCGAAAGAAGCGCTGGCCCTGATGAACGGCACCGCAGTGATGACCGGCCTTGCGTGCCTGGCCTTCGCCCGCGCCGACTATCTGCTGCAACTGGCCACGCGCATCACCGCGCTCAACGTGGTCGCGCTGCAAGGCAATCCGGAACACTTCGACGAGCGTCTGTTCGCTGCCAAGCCGCATCCGGGGCAGATGCAGGTCGCCGCGTGGCTGCGCAAGGATCTGGCGATCGACGCCCCGACCGCGCCGCTGCATCGCCTGCAGGATCGCTACTCATTGCGCTGCGCCCCGCACGTACTCGGGGTGCTGGCCGACAGCCTGAACTGGCTGCGTGCGTTCATCGAGACCGAACTCAACAGCGCCAACGACAACCCGATCATCGACGCCGAAGCCGAGCGCGTGCTGCACGGCGGGCACTTCTACGGCGGGCACATCGCGTTCGCCATGGACAGCCTGAAAAATCTGGTGGCCAACGTCGCCGACCTGCTCGACCGTCAGCTCGCATTGCTGGTCGACGAGCGCTACAACCACGGATTGCCGAGCAATCTGTCCGGCGCCCCGGCGGATCGCGCGATGATCAACCACGGCTTCAAGGCCGTACAGATCGGCACCAGCGCCTGGACCGCCGAGGCGCTGAAAAACACCATGCCGGCCAGCGTGTTCTCACGCTCCACCGAGTGCCATAACCAGGACAAGGTGAGCATGGGCACCATCGCCGCCCGTGACGCGATCCGCGTGCTGGAGCTGACCGAACAGGTCGCCGCCGCCACGTTGCTCGCGGCCAATCAGGGCGTGTGGCTGCGCGGTCGCGATGCAGACGCGCGTGCGCTGCCACCTTCGCTGGCCGCCATGCACGAAGAGCTGGCCAAGGACTTCCCGCCAGTCATCGAAGACCGTGCACTGGAAGGCGAACTGCGCCTGTGCCTGCAACGCATCGCCGAACAACACTGGAGGCTGCATGCGTAGCGCCGGAGTGCTGCACGCCGACACGGAAATCCTCGTGCCGTTTTTCGACGTCGACACCATGCATGTGGTCTGGCACGGGCATTACGTCAAATACCTGGAAGTCGCGCGCTGCGCGCTGCTCGACAAGATCGGCCACAACTACACGCAGATGTCCGAGTCGGGTTACGCGTGGCCGATCATCGACCTGCAACTGCGTTATGTGCGCGGCGCGGTGTTCGGCCAGCGCTTGAACGTGCGCGCCAGTCTGGTGGAGTGGGAGAACCGCTTGAAGATCAATTATCTGATCACCGACCTGCAGACCGGCGAGCGCCTGACCCGTGCCAGCTCGGTGCAGGTAGCGGTCGAGATCAGCAGCCGCGAGATGCAACTGGCCTCACCCAAAGTGTTCACCGATGCGGTGGAAAGGATGCTGCGATGAACCTGTTCTGCAAATGCCTTGGCGCGATGGCGCTGCTCGCCGTGTCGACGCTGGCCAACGCCTTCGACCTGCAACAGCTCAGCGAACAACTGGCGAAACCGGAAGTGATCCACGGCCAGTTCATCCAGGAAAAACACCTGCGCGCCCTGCCCCAGCCGTTGATCAGCAAGGGCAACTTCGTCCTGGCGAAAAATCACGGCCTGCTCTGGCTGCTCAAGACCCCTCTGCAACAGGATTACCGCATCACCGCCAACGGCATCGCCCGTCGTGACGGCAACGCTTGGCAGTTGCTGCCGAACAAGAGCGCCGGTGCCGAACAGAACCGCTTGTTCCTCGCCGTGCTGCAAGGCGACAGCAGCGGCTTGCAACGGGATTTCGAACTGGCCCTGAGCGGCGACGCACAGCAGTGGAAACTCACCCTGACCCCGCGCTCGGTGCTGCTCAAGCAAGTGTTCAATCAGATCAATATCGACGGCGGTGAGTTAGTGCAGACCATCGAACTGCTGGAAACCCAGGGCGACAGCACTGTGCTGCGCATGCAGGACAGCACTGCAAGCCAGCCGTTGAGCGAAGCGGAGCAACGTGACTTTGCCGAGTGAACGCAGGCTACCGTGGCTGTTCCTGATCCTGCTGCTGGCGGTCATCGCGCTGGCCGGGTGGCAGTGGCGCGACGGTGCGCCGCTGTCGGCCAACCTCATGGAGCTGGTGCCCGGCACCAACCCTGACGCCCTCGAACTGCGCGCCGAACAGCGCATGCAGGAGCCGCTCAATCGGGAAATGCTGGTGTTGGTCGGTCACACTGATCGCCAGCAAGCGGTGGCCATGGCCCAGACTTTGGGCGAGCAATGGCAGGCCAGCGGTCTGTTCGAAAAGGTCCAGTGGAACCTGCAGGCGGATCTGCCGGCGCTGCGTACGCAACTGCTGCAAGGGCGGCTGGCGATGCTCTCGGCGGATGACCGGCAACTGCTGAGCGAGCATCCCGATGCGTTCATTCAGCAACGGGTTCAGGCACTGTTCGACCCGTTCAACGGTTTCACCCTGGTGCCGAGCCAGGACGACTGGCTGGGCCTGACCGGACGCATTCAGAACAGCCAGCCGAAACACGGCGCGGTGCAACTGGACATCGGCAGCGGCGCACTGGTCGCCGATGCCGACGGCAAGAGCTGGGTGCTGCTGCGCGCGCGCACCACCGGCAATGCCTTCGACATGAACCTGCCGCTGAAAGTCGCTGATCTGCTGCAGCACAGTCGCGAGCAAGCGGCGAGAGCCGACGTGCAACTGTTGGCCGCCAGCGGTTTGCTGTACGCCGCCAACGGTCAGCAGCAAGCCACTCGCGAAATGACCTGGGTCGGCGGCGGCGCCACTCTCGGCATTCTGCTGTTGCTGCTGTTGGCGTTTCGTCGCTGGCGGGTGCTGCTGGCGTTCGTGCCGGTGCTGGTGGGCATGCTGTTCGGCGCGGTGGCCTGCGTCGCGTTGTTCGGCCATATGCATGTGATGACGCTGGTGCTCGGCTCCAGCCTGATCGGCGTGGCGGTGGATTACCCGCTGCACTATCTGTCGAAAAGCTGGAGCCTCAAGCCGTGGCGCAGCTGGCCGGCGCTGCGCCTGACCCTGTCCGGACTGACGCTGAGCCTGATCACCAGCGCCATCGGTTATCTGGCGCTGGCCTGGACGCCCTTCCCGGCGTTGACGCAAATCGCGGTGTTCTCCGCCGCCGGATTGCTCGGTGCTTACCTGTCGGCGGTGTGCCTGCTGCCGGCCCTGCTGAACAACGTTGAGCTGCAACCGGCGCAATGGCCGCTGCGTCTGGCCGAGCGTTTGGTGCAACTGCGCGAAAACCTGCTCGAACACGTGCGCACCCCGGTGCTGCTGGCGCTGTTGATCGCGTTCTGCGCCGGTGGTCTGGTGCAGCTGCAAAGCAAGAACGACATTCGCCAGTGGGTCGGCGCGCCGCAACGCCTGACCGATGAGGCGCAGACCATCGCGCGCATCACCGGCTATCAGCCGACCAGCCAGTTCTTCCTCGTACGTGGCGCCAATCAGCAGCAACTGCTGGAGCGGCAAGCCGCGTTAAGCGAACGTCTGCAGCAACTGGTCAACCTCGACAAACTGCAAGGCTATCTGGCCCTCGATCAACTGCTCAGTCCGCCGAGCCAGCAACAGCAGGTTCGCGAAGCGCTGAGCAAACTGCCGCAATACTGGCAGCCATTGCTCGACCTCGGCGTACCGCTCGCGGCGTTGCAAACCGAGTTGCAGCAGTTGCAGAACCTGCCGTCCGAAGATATCGACGCAGCACTCGCCGGGCCGCTGGGCGAGCCTTACCGCACGCTGTGGCTTGGCCCGACCGATGATGGCGTGGCGGCGATGACCAGCCTGCAAGGCCTGAACAATCCGTCACTGCTGCGGGTGCAGGCCCTGGACTTGCCGGGCGTGATGCTGGTCGATCGTCTCGGCGAATTGAACAATGTGTTCGCCGCGACCCAAATCAGCGCCGCCGAACTGAAACTCGCCTCCTGCGTGTTGATTGTGCTGGTGCTGACCGTGCCGTTCGGCTTCGGCGGCGCCTTGCGCATCGTCGCCCTGCCGCTGCTGGCGGCGCTGTGCAGCCTGGCCAGCCTCGGTTGGCTCGGTCAGCCGCTGACCCTGTTCAGCCTGTTCGGCCTGCTGCTGGTGACGGCGATCAGCGTCGATTACGCGATCCTCATGCGTGAGCAGGTCGGCGGTGCGGCTGTCAGCCTGCTGGGCACCTTGCTGGCGGCGCTGACGACCTGGCTGTCGTTCGGTTTGCTGGCGGTGTCGAGCACGCCGGCGGTGAGCAATTTCGGCCTGTCAGTGAGCTTGGGGCTGGCCTTCAGTTTCATTCTGGCGCCGTGGGCCAGACGTCACGTCCACCGCGCCGCCGTTGCGGAGCCGGCAGCGTGATGGTCGTCGGTTTCTGGCTGATGGCCCTGGCGCTGTTCGCTGTGGCGACCCGTGTCGGTCGGCATTTCGGCCTGATCCCGATCGTCAGCCAGTTGCTGCTGGCCAGCTTTGGGTTGCCGCTGCTGATGTACTTCTGGATCGAACCGGGCTGGCAGCTCAGCGGTGCCGAACTGATCGCGCCGGGGTGGCTGAAAGACCTCTACAGCCTGAGTTTCGCGCTGTTGCTCGGGCACATTCTCAGTGATGTGATCGACCTGCGGCTGGACCGCCAGAGCGTGAAAATCGCCGTGCCGAGTTTTGCCGTGCCATTTGCCTCCGGTCTGGCGGCCGCCGCTTGGTTGCTGCCAGCGCAACCGTGGCTGAACTCGCTGGCCATTGGGCTGGTGTTCGCGATCACGGCGATTCCGGTGCTGTATCTGTATTTGCGTCACATCGACTACCCGCCCGCCGCCACCCGGCGTCTGGTGCAGACCGCAATCCTCATCGACCTGACCTGCTGGACGCTGTTCGGTCTCGCTCAGGGCAGTCTGCATCTGAGCAGTCTGTTGCTGCCGCTGGGACTGGCCTGCGTGCCGCTGCTGTTGCATCTGCTGCGCGTGCGTCGACCGCTGACCTACAGCCTTGGTTTCTTTGCGCTGCTGGTGCTGGCCGAGCATTACAAACTCAACGCACTGATTTTCGGCATCGGTTATCTGCTGTGCATGGCCTTGCTGAAAGTACCGTTGGTGCTGCCATTGCCGGCGCGGTGGATGAGCCGTTTGCAGACATGGATCGCGATCCCGCTGATCCTCACCTTCGGCATCGTGCAGATTGACGTTCACAGCGCCCTTGCCAGCCTCGGCGCGGCGCAATGGGCGGCGCTGCTGCTGTTGCCGATTGCCAGTAAACTGCTCGGCAACTGGCTGGGTCTGGGCTGGGCCGGCGCCTCGTTCGAAGGCGCCAGCCGCTGGCGTGAAAGCGTGCTGCTGAATATTCGCGGGCTGAGTGAAATCGTCTTTCTCAACCTGCTGCTGCAACAACAGCTGATCAGCACGGCGCTGTACTTCGCGCTGATGCTGATGGGTCTGATCGCGACGCTGTTGCCGGCCCTGCTCGGCCTGCACCGCGCGCCCCTGAAAACCACCGCCACTGCGCCCGGGAGTTCACGTGCCAACCGTTGAAATGCAACGTCGTCAGGTAGTGATCATTGGTGCCGGCCCGTCCGGCGCCATCGCCGCTGCGCTACTCACGCGCAAGGGCCACGATGTGCTGGTGCTCGAGCGCCAGCACTTCCCGAGGTTTTCCATCGGTGAAAGCCTGCTCAGCCATTGCCTGGATTTCGTCGAAGAGGCCGGCATGCTCGACGCCGTCAACGCCGCCGGATTCCAGCGCAAGACCGGTGCTGCGTTCGCCTGGGGCGAGCGCTACAGCGCGTTCGATTTCAGCGATACCTTCACCGCAGGTAAACCCACCACGTTCCAGGTGCAGCGCGCCGATTTCGACAAGCTGCTGGCCGATCAGGCTGCACTGCAAGGTGCCGAGATCCGTTACGGCGATGCCATCGTCCGCGTTGATTTCGACCGCGCCAGACCGCAGCTCGACGTGCTGCGCGAAGACGGCAGCGAGTACCGCGTCGAAGCGGATTTCGTACTCGACGCCAGCGGCTACGGGCGCGTGCTGTCGCGTTTGCTCGAGCTGGAAGCGCCATCGAATTTCCCGGTGCGCCAGGCGGTGTTCACCCACGTTGAAGATCACATCGACAACCCGGCCTTCGACCGCGAGAAGATCCTCGTCACCACCCACCCCGAGCACCGCGACATCTGGTTCTGGACGATCCCGTTCAGCAACGGTCGCTGCTCAGTGGGCGTGGTGGCTGCCGCCGAGCACTTCAAGGGTCGCGACAGCGATCTGGATGCCTGCCTGCGTGGCTTCATCGCCGAAACCCCAAGCCTCGCCGGCGTGCTGAACAACGCGGTGTGGGACACCCCGGCGCGCACCCTCGGTGGTTATGCGGCAAATGTGAAAACCCTGCATGGCCCCGGCTTCGCCCTGCTCGGCAACGCCGCGGAATTTCTCGACCCGGTGTTCTCCTCCGGCGTGACCATCGCCATGCGTTCGGCGAGCATGGCCGCCGCCGTGCTGCACCGGCAGTTGCAGGGCGAAACCGTCGACTGGCAGCGCGAGTTCGCCGAGCCGCTCAAACGTGGGGTCGATACCTTCCGCTGCTACGTCGAAGGCTGGTATGCCGGCACCTTTCAGGACGTGATTTTTTATCAAGACAGTCAGGCGGAGATTCGCCGAATGATCTGCTCGATCCTCGCCGGTTATGCCTGGGATGAACGCAACCCGTTCGTCAGCGAAGCACGCCGCCGGTTGAAGATGATTTCCGAACTCTGTGCAAAGGACGCCCCATGAATTACTTGAGCGACAGCTACGTCGAGGAAACCCGCTTCGGTTTCTGGTTCCTGCGCAGCCACACCTGGCAGCACCACGTGCTGCGCGTGGCGATCAACGATTTGCGCGGATTGTTCAGCGAGTCGCTGCCGGCCCATCCGGTGCTGCTGGATGCCGGCTGCGGTCAGGGCAAATCGTTCCGGCACCTGCGCCAGACCTTCGCCCCCCAGCGTCTGATCGGCGTCGACGCTGATCCGCACAGCCTTGCATTGAGCGCCGAAGAAGCGGCGCGCCAGGGTTTCGATGTCGAGCTGATCGGCAGCGACTGCGCGACGCTCAGTGTCGCCGATGCCAGTGTCGATCTGCTGTTCTGCCACCAGACCTTTCATCATCTGGTCGAACAGGAAAAAGCCCTCGCCGAGTTCTATCGCGTGCTGAAGCCGGGCGGTTATCTGCTGTTCGCCGAGTCCACCGAAGCCTACATTGATACTTGGGTGATCCGCTGGCTGTTCCGCCATCCGATGCATGTGCAGAAGAGCGCGGCGCAGTACCTGGAAATGATTCACCAGCAGGGTTTCGAGTTTGGCGAACATAATGTCTCGTACCCGTATCTGTGGTGGAGCCGGTCGCAGGATTTCGGACTGCTGGAGCGGTTTGGATTGCGCCGGCCGAAGCCGTTTGGGCAGCGTGAGGAAACGCTAGTGAATGTCGTGGCGCGTAAGCCTCTTGAAGGTGATCGTTGATGCGACACATAAACTGTGGGAGCGAGCCTGCTCGCGAAAGCGATGGGTCAGCCAGCCTCTTTGTTGAATGTGCCGGCGTCTTCGCGAGCAGGCTCGCTCCCACAGTGTCCGTGGTGTGGCGACTTTTTGTGGTCAGCATGATGCTTCTGTTGAGCGCCTGCGCCAGCCAGGCCCCGCTGCCCGCGAGCAACCCGACGCTGCCGTTACCGCTGCAACTGCACATCGAACGTCAACAGGCCGATCAGCGTCAGGACTGGCTGTTGGTGATCCAGCGCGAAGGCCCCGGCATCCGCTGGTCGATGATGGATCCGCTGGGCATCCCCCAGGCGCGTCAGCAGTTGATCGACGGTCGCTGGCAAGCCGACGGGCTGCTGCCGCCCAACCCGGAAGCCCGGGAGCTGTTTGCCGCGTTGCTGTTTGCCCTGACCCCCTCCGGCGAACTGGCGCGCAATTACCCCGCCGCGCAGCAGCAGGGCGAGCAACGCACGCTGGCGCCGCGCTGGACGATCCGTTATGCACAACCGTTGAGTTTCCAATTGAATCTGCCCCAAGGCCCGCACTATCGGGTTTCTCCCCTCGGTGAACCGACGCCATGACTGCCTACCTCAATGCCCTCGGCGTGATCTGCGCGCTGGGCCGCGACAAGCACCAGGTCGCGCACAACCTGTTTGCCGGTGACTGCTCGGGCATGCGCCGCGAGTCCGGCTGGGTGGCCGGGCGTGAGCTGCCGGTGGCGGCGGTGCACGGTGAGCTGGCGGCGATTCCGGCCGAACTGGCCGACCAGCGCAGCCGCAACAATCAACTGCTGCTGGAAGCCGCGCTGCAGATTCGCCAGGACATAGACCGGGCGATTCAGACCTACGGTCGCGAGCGTATTGGCGTGGTGCTCGGCACCAGCACTTCGGGGATCGACGAAGCCAGTCGCGGGCTGGCGCACTATCTTCGCGAGCAGCAGTTCCCTGGCGAGTACGACTATCGGCAACAGGAACTCGGCGCCCCGGCGAATTTTCTCGCCGACTGGCTGCAACTCAGCGGCCCGGCCTACGTGATTTCCACCGCCTGCACGTCCAGTGCGCGGGCGTTGATGAGCGCGCAGCGCCTGCTCGATCTGGGCCTGTGCGACGCGGTGCTGTGCGGCGGGGTCGACAGCCTGTGCAAACTGACGCTCAACGGTTTCAGCGCGCTGGAAGCGGTGTCCGACCAGCGCTGCAATCCGTTCTCGGCCAACCGTAATGGCATCAATATCGGCGAAGCGGCGGTGCTGTTTCTGATGAGCAGGCAGCGCAGCGACGGGCCGGCCATTGCCCTGCTCGGCAGCGGCGCCAGCTCAGACGCGCACCACATTTCCGCGCCGGAACCGAGCGGCCGCGGCGCCCTGCAAGCGATGCAGAAAGCCTTGAGTCGCGCACAGCTGCAAGCGGCGCAAATCAGCTACCTGAACCTGCACGGCACCGCGACCCAGCACAACGATGCGATGGAAAGTCTGGCGGTCGCCACGCTGTTTCCTGAAGGCGTGGCCTGCTCGTCGACCAAGCCGATGACCGGCCACACCCTCGGCGCTGCCGGCGCCCTCGAAGCGGCGTTCTGCTGGCTGAGCCTGAGCACCGACAATCCGCAGCACGCCTTGCCGCCGCACGTCTGGGACGCTCAGCCCGACCCCGACTTGGCGGCGCTGAAGTGGGTGACCGCGAGCGAACGCCTGTCGTCCATTGCACCCCGCTACCTGATGAGCAACTCGTTTGCTTTCGGCGGCAACAACGTCAGCCTGATTATCGGAGACGCCCCATGAACGACTGGCCGCTCGCCGAACTGCTGCCCCACGCTGGCGACATGATTCTGATCGACCGCATCCTCAGCTTCGACGAGGAGCAGATCCACACCCGCCTCACGGTCAAGCCCGACGGCTTGTTCAATCTGCCTGACGGCAGCCTGCCGGCGTGGGTCGGCGTCGAGCTGATGGCGCAAAGCGTTGCCGCGTTCGCCGGTTGCCATGCCCGATTGAAGGGCAACCCGGTAGAACTGGGTTTCCTCCTCGGCACGCGTAAATTCGAGTGCAACGTCGAGGCGTTTCCGGCCGGCAGCGAACTGACCATCCACGGCATCCGCTCGCTGGAAGACGACAACGGCATGGGCGTTTTCGAATGCCACATCAACGCCCCCGGCATCGAGGCCAGCGCACGCTTGAACGTGTTCCGTCCGCCGCAGCCCAGCCAATACCTTGAACAAAACAGAGAGTCGAACGATGACTGAATCCGTACTGGTCACCGGCTCCAGCCGTGGCATCGGCCGCGCCATTGCCTTGCGTCTGGCGCAGGCCGGGCACGACATCGTCCTGCACTGCCGCAGCGGCGTAGCGGAAGCCCAGGCCGTGAAAGCCGAAGTCGAAGCGCTGGGGCGCCACGCGCGCATCCTGCAATTCGACGTCGCCGACCGCGAAACCTGCAAAACCATCCTCGAAGCCGACGTCGAAACCCACGGTGCCTATTACGGCGTGGTACTCAACGCCGGCCTGACCCGCGATGGCGCTTTTCCGGCGTTGAGCGATGACGATTGGGACGTGGTGTTGCGCACCAATCTCGACGGTTTCTACAACGTCCTGCACCCGTTGATGATGCCGATGATCCGTCGTCGCGCCGCCGGTCGGATCGTCTGCATCACTTCGGTGTCGGGTTTGATCGGCAACCGTGGCCAGGTCAACTACAGCGCCTCCAAGGCCGGGGTGATCGGTGCAGCGAAAGCGTTGGCGATTGAACTGGGCAAGCGCAAAATCACCGTTAACTGCGTCGCGCCAGGCCTGATCGATACGGCGATGCTGGATGAAAACGTGCCGGTGGAAGAACTGATGAAAATGATCCCCGCACAACGCATGGGCACCCCGCAAGAGGTGGCCGCTGCGGTGAATTTCCTGATGTCGGCGGAAGCCTCGTACATCACCCGCCAGGTCCTGGCGGTCAACGGAGGCTTGTGCTGATGAAGCGCGTCGTCGTCACCGGCATGGCCGGCATCACTTCGCTGGGCAGCGACTGGCAGACCATCGCCGACAACTTCGCGGGCAACCGCAGCGGCATCCGCCGCATGGACGAGTGGGACCGCTTCAGCGAACTCAACACCCGCCTGGCCGGGCCGATCGATGATTTTGTCGTGCCGCCGCACTGGACCCGCAAGCAACTGCGCAGCATGGGCCGGGTGTCACGGCTGGCGGTGGGTGCGGCGGAACAGGCGCTGGCTGACGCCGGCCTGCTCGGTGACGAATCGATCAAGGACGGACGCATGGGTGTGGCCTGCGGCTCATCCACCGGCAGCACCGACGAGATCAAGGCGTTCGGCAACATGCTGCTCAACTCGGTGGCCGAAGGCCTCAACGCCAACTCCTACGTGCGGATGATGCCGCACACCACCGCGGCCAACATCAGCATTTTCTTCGGCCTCACCGGACGCCTGATCCCGACGTCCAGCGCCTGCACCAGTGGTAGTCAAGGCATCGGCTACGCCTACGAGGCAATCAAGTTTGGACGGCTGCCGCTGATGCTCGCCGGCGGTGCCGAAGAGCTGTGCCCGACCGAAGCCATGGTCTTCGACGCGCTGTACGCCACCAGCCTGAAAAACGACGCGCCACAGACCAGCCCACGTCCGTACGACAAGGGCCGCGACGGTCTGGTGATCGGCGAAGGTGGCGGCATGCTGGTGCTTGAAGAGCTGGAGCATGCGCTGGCGCGCGGTGCGCGGATCCATGCGGAGATTGTCGGTTTCGGCAGCAACGCCGACGGCCAGCACACCACCCGCCCGGAGCAGATCACCATGCGCCGGGCCATGGAACTGGCGCTGGAAGACGCCGGGCTGGCGCCGGATGCCATCGGTTACGTCAATGGTCACGGCACCGCTACAGAACAGGGCGACATTGCCGAAACACTGGCGACCAGCAGTCTGTTCGGCGAACACATGCCGATCAGCTCGCAGAAGAGTTTCCTCGGCCACACACTCGGGGCCTGCGGCGCGCTGGAGTCGTGGTTCAGCATCGAAATGCTCAATCGCGACCTGTACGTACACACGCTCAACCTCGACGAGGTCGATCCGCACTGCGGCAAACTCGATTACCTGCGCGGCGAATTCCGCCAGATGCATCACGAGTACGTGATGAACAACAATTTCGCTTTTGGTGGCGTCAACACCTCGTTGATTTTCCGCCGCTGGCACTGACCGCAACACGTTTGGAGTGAAGGGAATGACTCAGTTTCACCGCATCGCCGCCCTGCTGGCCCTGGCCTTTGTGCTCGGCGGTTGCACCAGCAAACCGGTTTACAACGCCAAGGAAGAGTTCTCGCCCAACCTCGGCTTCACCCAGCAACAGATGAGCCGCGCCATCGTCACCGCGCTCAATGATCGCCAGTGGGTCGTGCAGTCGGTGCGCCCGGGCATGATCAAAGCGGCGATTACCGTACGCGGCCGTCACCACGCCGAAGTCGACATCCCGTTCAGCCCGACCTCGTTCGAAATCGACTACCGCAGCAGCTACGGCCTCGACGCCAAGGACGGCAAGATCCACGGCAACTACAACCGCTGGGTCAACCGCCTGCGCGACAATGTGCTCAAGGAGCTGTCGATCAACCCGGACATCGAGTTCGTCAACGACCTGGGCATCGTCAAGCAAGGCGCCGACGAACCGACCTACCTGAGCTTTCGCGAGGGCGTCAAACGCGCCACCGACGCCGGCCTGCTGGACGGCAGCGTGAAGTTCTACCTGGCCGGAGAAACCCTGCCAAAACAGGTGCGCAAACTCGACACTGTGAGCAGCAGCCGCAAGACCAACGGCTCGAACAAATCCGACACCGACGCCTGCTTCTGGGCCCTGCAGTCGGCCCTCGCGACCCTGCAGAACGCCGCGAAAAAAGCCGACGCCAACGCCGTGATCAACATCGCCAGCGTCGACCAGCGCGACCTGTACAAAGACACCGAGAAATTCCAGTGCCGCGCAGGGCTGGTGGTGTCGAGCGTGGCGTTGCGTGGGGATTTGGCGCACGTCGATTGATTGACAGTAGAAACGACAAAGGGCGCCTTGCGGCGCCCTTTGCTATTCAGTTCAGCTCAAGTGCTGGCATGTAACTTCAAGCCCAACGCCTTCACCACTTTCAGAATCGTTCCAAACTCAGGATTTCCTTCACCTGACA
Source organism: Pseudomonas sp. B21-051 (assembly GCF_024748795.1). Taxonomy (NCBI): domain Bacteria; kingdom Pseudomonadati; phylum Pseudomonadota; class Gammaproteobacteria; order Pseudomonadales; family Pseudomonadaceae; genus Pseudomonas; species Pseudomonas sp. B21-051. Next base: position 478,853 of record NZ_CP087166.1, on the reverse strand, counting down.
GTGCACGGTAGAGACTTTCTCGAGACAGCCCGGCGTCACGTGCGACTTGGGTCATGCCTCGCGCTCTCGCAATGGTGCCCAGTGCCTTGGCGATAAAGGCAGGATCATCTCCAGCCTCCTCCATGCAGGCATCCAGATAATTGGCCATGTCCTCTTCTGTCTTGAGGTACTCGGCTGAGTCCCAACGAGTGAATTGTTCGGTCATGGGTTTTGCTCCTGCCAAGACTCCGCGATGAGCCTGGCTTGCTTGATATCTCGGGGTTGGCTGCTCTTGTCTCCACCACAAAGGAGGATGACCACTTGCCGACCTTGTTGCATGAAATAGACTCGATATCCGGGGCCATAGTCAATTCTGACTTCGCTGAGCCCCTCACCGACGGCTTTGACATCACCAAAATTCCCATCGGCCATACGATCAATGCGCACCTGAATACGCAACCTGGCGCGGTTGTCAGCCAGCTTCAAAAGCCAGGTGGAGAATGTTGAACTTCGAATGATCTCGGGCATGACCGAGAGTGTAGCCCTTGAGCTACACATGTACCAGACGGTTTTTTCTGCACCGACGTACGGTGTCTACACTCCATAAATCGTTGAATGCTGACTCGCAAAGTCAAGGAGATGACCATGCAAGTGAAAGCCTTGATTGCCGCCACGCTCCTCGGGTTATTGCCCAGCGCCAGCCACGCCACCAATCTGATGTACATGCCGTTCGAGACCGTGCTCTCGGACGCAATTCGCGCCGGGCGGCTGGATGGCAGTGTGAAGTTCTATCTGATCGGCAATGGGCCGCAGGGCACGCAGCGCTTGTTGCGCCGGGATGTGGTCAGTGATTTGAGCACCAACGGCTTCAACAAGAGTGATCACGATTCCTGCGAGTGGGTGCTGCAGTCGAACCTGATCAAGTTGCAGGCCGACGCCAAGCGGGTCGGGGCGAATGCGGTGGTCAATATCGTCAGTTACTACGACCAGCATGTGCGCAAGGATTTGAATACCTATGAGTGCCGGGCCGGGGTGTTTGTGACGCGGGTGGCGTTGAAGGGGGATCTGGTGCGGTTGCCCTGACGGCAAGATCAAAAGATCGCAGCCTGCGGCAGCTCCTACATTGGAATGCTTACCTGTAGGAGCTGCCGCAGACTGCGATCTTTTAAGCGGACTCAACCTTGCGTGTCAGCAGTTCGACGAACGCCTTGGCCATCGGCGATTTCTGATCCTTGCGCTGCACCAGCCACACCGCCGACACCGCCTCCGGATCGAGCAGCGGTCGATAGACCACGCCGTCGATGCGCATCCGCTGGTAGGAGGCCGGCAACACCGAAACCCCCAGCCCCGCTGCGACCAGTCCGATGATGGTCATCGCCTCACCGGCCTCCTGGGCGAAGTGCGGACTGAACCCGGCATCGCGGGCCAGACTGAGCAGTTGCGCATACAGCCCGCTGCCGTAGCTGCGTGGAAAGAACACGAACGGCTCCAGCGCCAGCGCCGAGAGGAACAGCCCTTCCTCGCTGCCTTGCGCCAACGGATGTTTGGAGCCGAGCACCGCCACCAGCGGCTCACGCATCAGCTCCACCACACTCAGCGAATCCGGCAGGCCCAGCGGGCGCATGATCCCGACCTCGATCGACTCATCCACCAGGCCCTCGGCGACTTGCGTGCTGCTCATCTCCCGCAGGTTCAGGTGCACTGCCGGGAAACGCTGGCGAAAAGCAAAAATCGCCTGGGGAATGGTCGAGTTGAACGGCGCCGATGAGGTGAAGCCTATCTTCAATTCACCCAATTCGCCGAGTTGCGCACGCCGGGCGACGTCCGCCGCTTTGTCGACCTGCGCCAGCACCAGCCGCGCCTCCTGCAGAAACAATCGGCCGGCCTCGCTCAGCTCGACCCGACGATTGGTGCGCTCGAACAACCGCGCGCCGACCTCTTGCTCCAGCGCCTGAATCTGCTGACTCAGCGGTGGCTGAGAGATCCCCAGCACCTGTGCGGCGCGGCCGAAATGCAATTCTTCGGCGACGGCGATGAAGTAGCGCAGATGACGCAATTCCATGGAAACCCCATTAGGTCGTTAAAGCTATCAAACAGGTCGAACAATATATTGGATAGAAACATTAGCCAGCTATATGATTTTTTCATTGCCTGCCTGGCCGTGCCCTCCGAGGTCTGATGTGAAAACCGCCGCCGCCCCTCTTGCCCATGAAGTTCCGCCTGCCGCGGCGGACGATGTCATCGCCGAGCTGCAGGAGATCTACATCGAAAAAGGCACGCCGATGTTCATGCGCACGGTGCTGGCGCTGTTCAGCGGCGGCTTCGCGACCTTCGCCCTGTTGTACTGCGTGCAGCCGATGATGCCGCTGCTGTCCCACGAGTATTCGATCAATGCCGCGCAGAGCAGCCTGATCCTGTCGGTGGCGACCGGCATGCTGGCCTTCGGGCTGTTGATCACCGGGCCGATCTCGGACCGGGTCGGGCGCAAACCGGTGATGGTCGCGGCACTGTTCGCCGCCGCGCTGTGCACCATTGCCAGTTCGATGATGCCGAGCTGGCACGGCGTGCTGATCATGCGCGCGCTGATCGGTCTCTCGCTGAGCGGCCTGGCGGCCGTGGCGATGACTTACCTGAGCGAGGAAATCCACCCGCAGCACATCGGTCTGGCGATGGGCCTGTACATCGGCGGCAACGCGATTGGCGGGATGAGCGGGCGGTTGATCACCGGGGTGTTGATCGACTTCGTCAGCTGGCACACGGCGATGCTGGTGATCGGCGGTCTGGCGCTGATCGCGGCGGCGGTGTTCTGGAAGATCCTTCCCGAATCGCGCAACTTCCGCTCACGCTCGCTGCACCCACGCAGCCTGCTCGACGGCTTCACCATGCACTTTCGCGACGCCGGCCTGCCATTGCTGTTCCTCGAAGCGTTCGTACTGATGGGCGCCTTCGTCACCCTGTTCAACTACATCGGCTATCGCCTGCTGGCGGCGCCGTACAACCTCGATCAGGTATTTGTCGGCTTGCTGTCGGTGGTGTATCTGTCGGGTATCTACAGTTCGGCGAAGATCGGTTCGCTGGCGGACAAACTGGGACGGCGCAAAGTGCTGTGGGCAACCATCGCACTGATGTTCGCCGGCCTTGCGCTCACGATGTTCACACCGCTGTTGCTGGTGATCGTTGGCATGTTGATCTTCACCTTCGGCTTCTTCGGCGCACACTCGGTGGCGAGCAGCTGGATCGGCCGTCGGGCGCTGAAAGCCAAGGGCCAGGCGTCGTCGTTGTACCTGTTCAGTTATTACGCAGGGTCGAGCATTGCCGGGACGGCGGGCGGCGTGTTCTGGCATCTTGGCGGCTGGAATGGCATTGGCCTGTTCATTGGCGCACTGTTGCTGATCGCGCTGTTGGTAGCATTAAAGCTGGCGAAGTTGCCGCCACTGCAGGGCGTCAAAGCCTGACACAGGACCCATGTGGGAGCGAGCCTGCTCGCGAAGGCGTTTTGTCAGTTGATGCAAAGTTTGCTGATCCACCGCTTTCGCGAGCAGGCTCGCTCCCACAGTGGAATCTGTGTCCGACATTGAATCGTGCAAACAAAAATGCCCGGCATAAGCCGGGCGTTTTTTATTGGGCGTCGATCACTCGTGATACTGCGCCGACAACTCGTGCACCGCACGCAGGAACGCGCCGGCATGTTCCGGATCGACCTCAGGGGTGATGCCGTGGCCGAGGTTGAACACGTGGCCGCTGCCCTTGCCGTAGCTGGCCAGAATGCGCCCGACTTCAGTGCGGATCGCTTCCGGCTTGGCGTAGAGCACGGTCGGGTCCATGTTGCCTTGCAGCGCGACCTTGTCGCCAACACGGGCGCGGGCATTGCCGATGTCACAGGTCCAGTCCAGGCCCAGCGCGTCGGCGCCAGCCTCGGCGATGCTTTCCAGCCACAGGCCGCCGTTTTTGGTGAACAGGATCACCGGCACCTTGCGCCCGTCGTGCTCGCGGATCAGGCCGCTGACGATTTTTTTCATGTAGGCCAGGGAGAACTCCTGATACGCCGCCGCCGACAGGTTGCCGCCCCAGGTATCGAAGATCTGCACCGCTTGCGCGCCGGCCTGGATCTGGCCGTTGAGGTACGAGGTCACCGACTGCGCCAGCTTGTCCAGCAGCAGGTGCATGGCTTGCGGGTTGTCGTAGAGCATCGCCTTGGTCTTGCGGAAGTCTTTCGACGAGCCGCCTTCAACCATGTAAGTGGCGAGGGTCCACGGGCTGCCGGAGAAGCCGATCAGCGGCACACGGCCATTCAGCTCGCGGCGAATGGTGCTGACCGCGTCCATCACATAGCCGAGATCCTTGTGTGGATCAGGAATCGGCAACGCTTCGATGTCCGCCAGGGTGCTGACGACTTTCTTGAAGCGCGGACCTTCACCGGTCTCGAAGTACAGGCCCTGGCCCATGGCATCGGGGATGGTGAGGATGTCGGAGAACAGGATCGCCGCGTCCAGTTGCGGGTAGCGGTCGAGCGGTTGCAACGTGACTTCGCAAGCGAATTCCGGATTCATGCACAGGCTCATGAAATCACCGGCCTGGGCACGGCTGGCGCGGTATTCAGGCAGGTAGCGGCCGGCCTGGCGCATCATCCACACCGGGGTGACGTCTACAGGTTGCTTGAGCAGGGCGCGGAGGAAACGGTCGTTCTTCAGGGCAGTCATGTCGGCATCCGGAAAAAAAGTGCGGGCATTTTCTCAGAGCGCGACGCAAAAGGCACGGATGCAGGTCAGCCTTTTGTCTATCGGGTCAATTTATTGCGTTGGAAATGCGTTATCCGCAACACCGAGAAACAACTGTGGGAGCGAGCCTGCTCGCGAATAGGCCGGTACATCCAACAGTGAAGTTGGCTGACAGACCGCTTTCGCGAGCAGGCTCGCTCCCACAGGGTTATTGCGTTTGGTTCAGGGGTCCGAAGTTAGACGCCCAGGTAATCCAGAATCCCTTCAGCGGCGTTGCGGCCTTCGAAGATCGCCGTCACCACCAGGTCGGAACCGCGCACCATGTCGCCACCGGCGAAGATTTTCGGGTTGCTGGTCTGGTGCTTGTACTGACCCTGCTCAGGCGCGACGACGCGGCCCTGGCTGTCGGTCTGGATCTCGAACTGCTCGAACCACGGCGCCGGGCTTGGACGGAAACCGAACGCGATGACCACGGCGTCGGCCGGGATGATCTCTTCGGAGCCCGGGATCGGCTCAGGGCTGCGACGGCCACGGGCGTCCGGTTCGCCGAGACGGGTCTCGACCACCTTCACGCCTTCGACCTTGTCTTCGCCGACGATCGCGATTGGTTGGCGGTTGTAGAGGAATTTCACGCCTTCTTCCTTGGCGTTCTTCACCTCTTTGCGCGAGCCGGGCATGTTCGCTTCGTCACGGCGATAAGCACAGGTCACCGACTTGGCGCCCTGACGGATCGAGGTGCGATTGCAGTCCATCGCCGTGTCGCCACCGCCGAGTACCACGACCTTCTTGCCTTTCATGTCGACGAAATCTTCCGGCGACTTTTCAAAGCCCAGGTTGCGGTTGACGTTGGCGATCAGGAAGTCCAGCGCGTCGTAGACGCCCGGCAGATCCTCACCGGCAAAACCGCCCTTCATGTAGGTGTAGGTGCCCATGCCCATGAACACGGCATCGTATTCGGCGAGCAGTTGCTCCATGGTCACGTCCTTGCCGACCTCGGTGTTGAGGCGAAACTCGATGCCCATCCCGGTGAAGACTTCGCGACGATTGCTCAGCACGGTCTTCTCAAGCTTGAACTCGGGAATGCCGAAGGTCAGCAGACCGCCGATTTCCGGGTTCTTGTCGAACACCACCGGGGTCACGCCGCCACGCACCAGCACGTCGGCACAGCCCAGACCCGCCGGGCCCGCACCGATGATCGCGACACGTTTGCCGGTCGGTTTGACCTTGGACATGTCCGGGCGCCAGCCCATGGCGAACGCGGTGTCGGTGATGTACTTCTCGACCGAACCGATGGTCACCGCACCGAAACCGTCGTTGAGGGTGCAAGCACCCTCGCACAGCCGATCCTGCGGGCACACCCGGCCGCAGACTTCCGGCAGGGTGTTGGTCTGGTGCGAAAGCTCGGCGGCCTGGAGGATGTTGCCCTCGGCCACCAGCTTCAGCCAGTTGGGAATGAAGTTGTGCACCGGGCACTTCCATTCGCAATACGGGTTGCCGCAACCCAGACAGCGGTGGGCCTGATCGGCCGACTGCTGGGGTTTGAACGGTTCGTAGATCTCGACGAACTCTTTCTTGCGCTGACGCAACAGTTTCTTCTTCGGATCCTTGCGCCCGACATCGATGAACTGGAAGTCGTTATTCAGACGTTCAGCCATTGTTAAAACCTCATCAAACTCTTCAGGCGCATATCACTGCGGGTTGGCACGAGTGCTGGAAAGCAACGATTTCAGGTTGGCAGCCTTAGGCTTCACCAGCCAGAAACGACGCAGGTAGTCATCAAGGTTTTCGGCGAGTTCACGACCCCACTCGCTCTCGGTTTCCTTGACGTACTCGTTCAGCACGTTCTGCAGGTGGCTGCGGTAGGCTTCCATCGCCTCGCCGCTGATCCGCTGGATTTCCACCAGTTCGTGGTTGACCCGGTCAACGAAGGTGTTGTCCTGGTCGAGCACGTAGGCGAAACCACCGGTCATGCCAGAGCCGAAGTTGTAACCGGTCTTGCCCAAAACGCAGACGAAACCACCGGTCATGTACTCGCAGCAGTGATCGCCAGTGCCTTCCACGACCGTGTGGGCACCGGAGTTACGCACAGCGAAACGCTCGCCCGCGGTGCCGGCGGCGAACAGCTTGCCACCGGTGGCGCCGTACAGGCAGGTGTTGCCGATGATGGCGCTATTCTGAGTCTGATAGACGCTGCCCTTCGGCGGTACGATGACCAGTTTGCCGCCGGTCATGCCTTTGCCGACGTAGTCGTTGGCGTCGCCTTCCAGGTACATGTGCAGACCGCCGGCGTTCCACACGCCGAAGCTCTGACCGGCCGTGCCTTTGAAGCGGAAGGTGATCGGCGCGTTGGCCATGCCCTGATTGCCGTGCTTGCGCGCGATTTCGCCGGAGATCCGCGCACCGATCGAACGGTCGCAGTTGCAGATGTCCAGTTCGAACTCGGCGCCGCTGAGGTCGTTGATCGCCGACGTCGCCATGTCGACCATTTTCTCGGCCAGCAGGCCTTGGTCGAACGGGGGGTTGCGCTCGACGCCGCAGAACTGCGGTTTGTCCGCCGGGATGTGATCGCTGCCCAGCAGCGGGGTCAGATCCAGGTGGTGTTGCTTGGCGGTCTGGCCTTCGAGGATTTCCAGCAGATCGGTGCGGCCGATCAGCTCTTCGAGGGAGCGCACGCCGAGCTTGGCCAGCCACTCACGGGTTTCTTCGGCGACGTAGGTGAAGAAGTTCACCACCATGTCGACCGTACCGATGTAGTGATCCTTGCGCAGCTTCTCGTTCTGCGTCGCAACGCCGGTGGCGCAGTTGTTCAGGTGGCAGATGCGCAGGTATTTGCAGCCCAGGGCGATCATCGGTGCCGTACCGAAGCCGAAGCTTTCGGCGCCCAGGATCGCAGCCTTGATCACGTCGAGGCCGGTTTTCAGGCCACCGTCGGTCTGCACCCGGACTTTGCCACGCAGGTCGTTGCCGCGCAGGGTCTGGTGGGTTTCAGCCAGGCCAAGTTCCCATGGAGCGCCGGCGTATTTGATCGAGGTCAGCGGCGAAGCACCGGTACCACCGTCGTAACCGGAGATGGTGATCAAGTCCGCATAGGCCTTGGCCACACCGGCGGCGATGGTGCCGACGCCCGCTTCCGCCACCAGTTTCACCGACACCAGCGCCTTCGGATTGACCTGTTTCAGGTCGAAGATCAGCTGCGACAAGTCTTCGATCGAGTAGATGTCGTGGTGCGGCGGTGGCGAAATCAGGGTCACGCCCGGCACTGCGTAACGCAGCTTGGCGATCAGCCCGTTGACCTTGCCGCCCGGCAGTTGCCCGCCCTCGCCCGGTTTGGCGCCCTGCGCGACCTTGATCTGCAGCACTTCGGCGTTGACCAGGTATTCCGGGGTGACGCCGAAACGGCCGGTCGCGACCTGCTTGATTTTCGAGCTCTTGATGGTGCCGTAGCGCGCCGGGTCTTCGCCGCCTTCGCCGGAGTTGGAACGCGCACCGAGGCGGTTCATGGCTTCGGCCAGGGCTTCGTGAGCTTCCGGCGACAGAGCGCCCAGCGAGATACCGGCGGAGTCGAAGCGCTTGAGCACCGATTCCAGCGGTTCGACTTCACTGATGTCCAGCGGCTTGTCGAGGGTCTTGACCTTGAACAGGTCGCGAATCATCGACACCGGACGGTTGTCCACCAGCGAGGTGTATTCCTTGAACTTGGCATAGTCGCCCTGCTGCACGGCGGCTTGCAGGGTGTTGACCACGTCCGGGTTGTACGCGTGGTATTCGCCGCCGTGGACGAACTTCAGCAGACCGCCCTGCTGGATCGGTTTGCGCGGGCTCCAGGCTTCGGTAGCGAGGGCTTTCTGCTCGGCTTCGATGTCGACGAAACGCGCACCCTTGATGCGGCTCGGCACGCCACGGAAGCTCAGCTCGCACACTTCTTCGGACAGGCCGATGGCTTCGAACAGCTGCGCACCACGGTATGAGGCGATGGTCGAGATGCCCATCTTCGACAGGATCTTCAGCAGACCTTTGGTGATGCCCTTGCGGTAGTTCTTGAACACCTCGTAGAGGTCGCCCAGCACTTCACCGGTGCGGATCAGGTCGCCCAGCACTTCGTAGGCCAGGAACGGATAGACCGCCGAGGCGCCGAAACCGATCAGCACCGCAAAGTGATGCGGATCGCGGGCGGTGGCGGTTTCCACGAGGATGTTGGAGTCGCAGCGTAGGCCTTTTTCGGTCAGGCGGTGGTGCACCGCGCCGGTGGCCAGCGAAGCGTGGATCGGCAGTTTGCCCGGCGCGATATGGCGGTCGCTCAGGACGATCTGGGTACGCCCGGCACGCACGGCTTCTTCAGCCTGATCGGCAACGTTGCGGATCGCCGCTTCGAGGCCGACGCTTTCGTCGTAGTTGAGGTCGATGATCTGCCGCTCGAAACCCGGGCGGTCGAGGTTCATCAGCGAGCGCCACTTGGCCGGCGAGATCACTGGCGAGCTGAGGATCACGCGCGAGGCGTGCTCCGGCGATTCCTGGAAGATGTTGCGCTCGGCCCCGAGGCAGATTTCCAGCGACATCACGATCGCTTCACGCAGCGGGTCGATCGGCGGGTTGGTGACCTGCGCGAACTGCTGGCGGAAATAGTCGTACGGCGTGCGCACACGCTGCGACAGCACGGCCATCGGCGTGTCGTCGCCCATCGAGCCAACGGCTTCGTAGCCTTGCTCACCGAGCGGGCGCAGCACCTGATCGCGCTCTTCGAACGTGACCTGATACATCTTCATGTATTGCTTGAGCTGATCGACGTCGTAGAACGCCGAACCGTGGTCGTTATCTTCCATGGTCGCCTGGATGCGCAGGGCATTCTTGCGCAACCATTGCTTGTACGGATGACGGGACTTCAGACGGTTGTCGATCGCGTCGGTGTCGAGGATCTGCCCGGTTTCGGTGTCCACGGCGAGGATCTGGCCCGGGCCGACACGGCCCTTGGCGATCACGTCTTGCGGCTGGTAGTTCCAGACGCCGATTTCCGACGCAACGGTGATGAAACCGTTGGTAGTGGTGACCCAGCGCGCCGGACGCAGACCGTTACGGTCGAGCAGGCATACCGCGTAACGACCATCGGTCATCACCACGCCGGCCGGGCCGTCCCACGGCTCCATGTGCATCGAGTTGTACTCGTAGAACGCACGCAGATCCGGGTCCATGGTTTCAACGTTCTGCCACGCTGGCGGAATGATCATCCGCACGCCACGGAACAGGTCGATGCCACCAGTGACCATCAGTTCGAGCATGTTGTCCATGCTCGAGGAGTCGGAACCGACACGGTTGACCAGCGGGCCGAGCTCTTCCAGATCCATCAGATCGTTGGTGAACTTGGTCCGACGGGCCTGCGCCCAGTTACGGTTACCGGTAATGGTGTTGATCTCGCCGTTGTGGGCGAGGAAGCGGAATGGCTGGGCCAGCGGCCATTTCGGCAGGGTGTTGGTGGAGAAGCGCTGGTGGAACACGCAGATCGCGGTTTGCAGGCGCTGGTCACCCAGGTCCGGATAGAACGCCGCCAGGTCGGCCGGCATCATCAGGCCTTTATAGATGATGGTCTTGTGCGAAAAGCTGCAGATGTAGTGGTCGGTGTCGGCGGCGTTGGCCACCGACGAGCGACGACGGGCGCTGAACAGCTTGACCGCCATGTCCTGATCGCTCAGGCCTTCACCGCCGATGTACACCTGCTCGATCTGCGGCAGGCGCTCGAGGGCCAGGCGGCCGAGGACGCTGGTGTCGATCGGCACTTTGCGCCAGCCGATCAGTTGCAGGCCTTCAGCGAGGATCTCGCGGTTCATGTTCTCGCGAGCGGCTTCGGCCTTGGCCGGATCCTGGTTGAAGAAGACCATGCCCACGGCATATTGCCTGGGCAGTTCGACGCTGAAGTTTTCCTGGGCCATCGCCCGCAGGAACGCATCAGGCTTTTGAATCAGCAGACCGCAACCGTCACCGGTCTTGCCGTCGGCATTAATCCCACCGCGGTGGGTCATGCAGGTCAGGGCCTCGATGGCCGTTTGCAAAAGGGTATGACTGGGCTCGCCCTGCATATGGGCTATCAGGCCGAAACCGCAGTTATCCTTGAATTCATCTGGTTGGTACAGACCTGCTTTCATAGACACTTTCTCACCAGGCTGCCTCTTTACGAGGCAAATTTCTTTTCAATTCAACCACTTGCTTTCCGCGCCGAACGTACGCCGGCTTTGCGGGGGCAAAAGGGTGGTCATTGTACACAGCGACACAGAGGCTCACAAATTTGACGACGAAATGTCGCAAATTCATGTCGCATTTGTGAAAGGTTTAAAGCGATATGCTGTGCTAGTCAAAACTTTTTTAATTTTGACCGCAACGACTCAAAGACTACTGTGACGCAGACACCACAAGGCACGCGGCCCGTAAGGGCGGCGCGCACTTGTAGAAATTTTGAGGTGCTTGGAGAGGCGGCCTGGGTAAGGCCGCCGAATCTTCAGCGAGTTGTTGCCAGTTCCTGTTGGACGCTGGCGACAGTGCGAGGCCAAGGTTTACCAGCCTGAACCTTCGCTGGCAAGGCCTTGATGGCAGAAACGGCTGCATCACGATTGGCGAAGTTGCCGTAGGTGATCACGTAGAGAGGCTTGCCGTTGAGGACTTTCTTGAAATAACGGTACTCGCCGCCCTGCTCTTTGACGAAGTTCTGCGCGGTCGCTTCGGAGCTGGTGCCGAGGATCTGCACCACGTAATTGCTGGTCGGCTGACCGGCGTACCAGCTGCCACCGGCAGCCTTGGCCACGGTAACCGGCTTCTCGGCCGGTTTGGCAGCCGCAACAGGCTTGGCCGGGGCCGGAGCCGGTTTGGCCGCTGGCGCTGCCGGAGCAGGCTTGGCGGTGGCGACCTGAGTCGGTGCCGGGGTCGGCTTGGCCGCCGGAACAGGTACTGGCGTCGGCGCTGGACCGGCCGGAACACCTGCCGGTGGTGCGGAAGTCGTTACGGTCGGCGGCGTCGCGCTGGAACCTTCGACAGGCACGCCGTCGTCGCCTTCGGTGATACCGCCAGCAGCCTCAGCCAGCGGGCCGCGCATGACCGGTTGCGAGTTGCCGACCAGCGGCAGCGGCATCGGCTGGGTATTGCCGGCGAACTCGACGTTAGGTGCGCCACCCTTGGCGCCCTGACCCAATGGCAGTTGTGCCTGTTCGTTGGCGGGTGCGCCGGTGGTTGGCGCCTTGTTGCGACCCGGCATCAGCCAGGCGGCGGCGACCGCGACCACAACGACGGCGGATATCGCCAATACGTGTTTCTTCGGCATGTTGAACCCCATACTTGGACGCTTGACCGCAGAGCGGCTGGCAATCATGACTTCGATCAGTGCATCGCGAGCGACCTGGTTGATGTTGCCAGGCCAACCCTCGGCGCTTTCGTGAATCTCAGAGATCTGATCCGCGGTGAAAAGTTCGACACCCCGGCCCGCACCTTCCAGCCGTTGGTCGAGATATTCGCGGGTCTCTTCTTCGGTATACGGCTGCAGTTCGATGACGTGGAAGCGCTCTTCCTCGAGGTGCAAGGCCTCCAATTGCGCGATCAGCGACGACTCACCGAACAGGAACACATGCGGGCGACCTTCCGGTGCCCCGGCACCCAGCGCCATCAGCGCTTCGAGGGCGGATTCGTCGAGCTGCTCGGCGTCATCCACCAGCAGATAGACCTCCTGGCCGGTAAGCGCGAGCTGCACCACCTGATCCAGAATCGCGCCAACTTCGGCCTGAGCCACGTTCAGTGCCTGAGCCACCTGACGCAGCACACCGGCAGCATCGCCAGCCCCACGGGCCGACACGACAACGCTTTGCACCGATTGTTTGTTGGTGCTGGCTACCAGCGCCTGACGCAGCAGGGTCTTGCCGCTGCCCTGCGGGCCGGTGACCACCAGCAGCAACTGGCTGTAACGCGCCAGGTGGTGCAGTTGACCCAGCACCGGCTTGCGCTGGGCCGGGAAGAATTTGAAGCCCGGCACCCGCGGTGCGAAAGGGTCGTGACTTAACTGGAAATGGCCGAGGAACGCCTCGTCGGCATGCAAACTAGTCATCGGAATCTTATTAACCTTTAAGCTGAGCCAGAGCGCGGTAATCCGCTCCCAGCGTGGCCTGTAGAACCTCTTTCGGATAATCGGCGGTCACCACCGCTTCGCCCATCCGGCGCAGCAGCACCAGGCGCAGACGACCGTCGATCACTTTTTTATCAATTGCCATATGTTCGAGAAAATCGGCTTCGGTCATTTCTTCCGGCGGGATCACCGGCAGCCCGGCACGCTGGAACAGACGAATGCCGCGATCACGTTCCTGCTCGCTGATCCAGCCCAGACGCGCGGACATTTCCAGCGCCATCACGGTGCCAGCGGCCACCGCCTCACCATGCAACCAGACACCATAGCCCATGTGGGTCTCGATGGCGTGACCGAAGGTGTGGCCGAGATTGAGCGTGGCGCGCACGCCGGTTTCCTTCTCATCGGCGCCGACCACTGCCGCCTTGGCCGCGCAGGAACGCTCGATGGCGTAGGTCAGGGCCTTCTGGTCCAGCGCGCGCAGGGCGTCGACGTTGTCTTCGAGCCAGGTCAGGAACGGCTCGTCGCAGATCAGACCGTACTTGATGACTTCGGCCAGACCGGCGGACAGTTCACGCTCCGGCAGGGTTTTCAGCGATGCAGTATCGATCAGCACCACGTTCGGCTGATAGAACGCGCCGACCATGTTCTTGCCCAGCGGATGGTTGATGCCGGTCTTGCCGCCCACCGACGAATCGACCTGGGACAGCAGCGTGGTAGGAATCTGGATGAAATCGACACCGCGCTGGTAGCAGGCGGCGGCAAAACCGGCCATGTCACCGATGACACCGCCGCCGAGGGCGATGATCGTGGTGCGGCGGTCGTGACGGGCAGTCAGCAGGCCGTCGAAGATCAGTTGCAGGGTTTCCCAGTTCTTGAAGGCTTCGCCGTCCGGCAGCACCACCGAGATCACCGAGAACTGCGCAAGGCTGCGGGTCAGACGTTCGAGATAGAGCGGTGCCACGGTCTCGTTGGAGATGATTGCCACTTGCCGCCCATGGATATGCGGCGCCAGCAACTCGGGCTGATCCAACAAACCTTCGCCAATATGAATCGGGTAGCTGCGCTCGCCTAGATCGACCTTGAGTGTCTGCATGTGTCCCCACAGTGAAGATGGAAGCAGGCGTCCTGCCCTGAATTATTGGTTGTCTGCGGCCTGTAGCGAATCTGACGCCGCTCGCACGCCATCCGCCACAACTTTGGCGGCTGTGACAGGACGCCGAGGATAGCGCATTTCCGGCGGCGCTTTAACGGGGTGGCAGCTGTGCCAGACGGTCGAGAATGTCGAGCACCACCATGCGCGGTGGCCGTTCGTCGGTTTCCACCACCAGATCGGCGATCTCCCGATAAAGCGGATCGCGGATCTCGAGCAGGTCTCGCAGGGTTTTCGCCGGATCGGCGGTGCGCAGCAAAGGACGATTGCGATCACGCGACGTACGCCCGACCTGCTGCTCGACGGAGGCGTGCAGATACACCACCCGTCCGCCCGCGTGCAGGGCCTTGCGGTTGGCATCGCGCATCACCGCGCCGCCACCTGTCGCCAGCACCACGCCGTCGAACGCGCACAGCTCGGCGATCATCGCCTGCTCACGGTCACGAAAGCCGGGCTCGCCTTCCTTGTCGAAGATCCACGGGATATTGGCGCCCGTGCGCAGTTCAATTTCCTTGTCGGAATCTTTGAACGGCAGGCGCAGCTCTTTGGCCAGCAACCGGCCGATGGTGCTTTTTCCAGCGCCCATCGGTCCTACAAGAATCAAATTTCGCACAGAATCAACGACTCACAGCAATCGCCTGGTTATTCATGATACGCGGAGTGAGAAATACCAGCAGCTCGGATTTTTTCTCCGAAACCACATCACGCCGGAAAAGGCGGCCAAGATACGGCACATCGCCAAGAAATGGCACCTTATCTACGACCTTGCTTTGAGTATTTGAGAAAACGCCCCCAATCACGATGGTCTCGCCGTCGTTCACCAGCACCTTGGCGTTGACCTCGTTCTTCTTGATCGGCGGCACATCCTGCACCTTGTTCAGGTAGTCCGGCTCATCCTTGGTGACCTTGACCTCCATGATGATGCGGTTGTCGGGGGTGATCTGCGGCGTCACTTCCAGCGACAGCGAAGCCTCCTTGAACGACACCGACGTCGCACCGCTGGAGCTGGCTTCCTGATACGGAATCTCGGTCCCTTTGAGTATCTTTGCCGTCTCCTTGTCGGAGGTGACTACTTTGGGCTGCGAGACAATTTCACCGTTGCCGGTCTTCTCCATGGCGGTCAGCTCAAGATCGAGCAGCACATTGTCGGTGATGAAGGCGATGCCGATCCCCGAGGTATTACCGACCGTGCCCATGTCGACGAACGGCGAGTTGGTACTGGTACTGCCCGGTGTGCCGATAGTGGTCGACGAGCCATTGCTGACCCCCGAGGTGTTCCAGTTGCCCTTGTTCTGGATCGAGCCGCCCCAGCGCACGCCCAGGCTCTTGTCGTAATCGACGTTGGCCTCGACGATCCGCGCCTCGATCATCACCTGGCGCACCGGAATATCCAGTTGAGCCACGATCCGCCGCAGTTCGTCGAGGCGATCCTGGGTCTGGTAGGCAATGATGTTGTTGGTGCGCTCATCGACAGTAATCGAGCCACGCTCGTCGATTTTCGCCTCGGCACTGGTCACCGACTGGAACAGCTTGGCGATGTCCGCGGCCTTGGCGTAATTCACTTGCAGCAGCTCGCGGCGCAGCGGTGCCAGTTCGGCGATCTGTTTCTGCGACTCCAGTTCCTGGCGCTCGCGGGCGGCGATTTCGTCGGCCGGCGCCACCAGCAACACGTTGCCGATCTTGCGTTTATCCAGCCCCTTGGTTTTCAGCACCAGGTCCAGCGCCTGATCCCACGGCACGTTTTGCAAACGCAAGGTGATCCCGCCCTGCACCGTATCGCTGGCCACCAGATTGAGGTTGGTGAAGTCGGCGATCAGTTGCAGCACCGAACGCACGTCGATGTCCTGGAAATTCAGCGAAAGTTTTTCGCCGCTGTAGCTGTTGCGGTCAGCGTTGCGCTTTTGCAGGTCATCGACCGTCATTGGGCGAATACTGACGGTCAGTTTGTTGTCGGTCTGGTAGGTGGAATAGTCGAACGTGCCGCTGGGTTCGACGGTGATGACCGCACGATCACCGGTGGCGGCAGCGTTGACGAACTGCACCGGCGTGGCGAAGTCCTTGACGTCGAGGCGCACCCGCAGCCTGTCGGGCAACTGCGTGCGGGCAAAGCTCAGGATGATCTTGCCGTCATGCTCCTGGATGTCCGGGGCGATGGTCGGATCCGACAGGTCGATGACGACGTTGCCCTCCCCCGCAGTGCCGCGCTGGAAGTCGACGCCACGAATGGTTTTGGCGACGGGGGTATAAGCCTTCGCCGGCGCTGGAGCCGCGACCGGTCGCGGCGCAACAGCGGCTGGCCGTGGCGCAGCAGGCTTGGCGCCCTGCCCGACCACCACGAACAGATTGTTGCCCTCGACCCGCGAGGTGTAGGGCGTCAGTTGCGTCAGGTTGATGATCAAACGCGTACGGTCGTTGGCCTCGACCACTGTAGCGGTTCGCGCGTTGCCGCTGCCCAGATCGCGGGTCTTGTTCGTCAGTTGGCTGGCGACACCCGGCAGATCCAGGGCGATTCGCGCCGGCGATTCGGTGGTGTAGCCCTTGGGTTGCGGTGGCGGGCTGTCGAACGACAGCTTCAACTCGATGCGATCACCCGGTAACGCCGCGACATCCAGCGTCTTGAGGCTGGCCGCCTGAACCATCGGTGAAAGCAGCGCTATCCATAGCGAAAAACCGAGGGTGGAGAAAATCCTGTTCATTGTTCGACTTCCACTATGAGTGCTCTTTCAAAGGAATGGTGCGCGGACGTTCCAGCCAGGCGCCTTCGCCGTCGGGCACGATCTCGACCACATCGACCTGAGTGGCGCTGATGGCGACGATGCGACCGTCGTTGCGCCCCAGGTAGTCGCCGACTTTCAACCGATGCACTGCACCCGCCCCGCGCAGCAAGGCAAAGGAGCCGCTGGCATTGGAGATCGTGCCGACCATTTCAAACTGCTCGATGTTGAAACCTTCGAGGTATTGCTTGACCCGGTTGGGGTCGGGTTTGACGTTGCGCGAGCCGCGCTGCTGCCCAGCCAGATCGACGCGCACCTGGCGCGAGAACGGGCTGCGCAGGTTGGCCGCGCTGTAGGTAAAAGTAGGATAGGAATGAAACGTCGGCGTCGGCTCGATCCGGCCGGCTGGCCGCAGACGCACTTCGTTCATGTAGGCATCGAGGTCGCTGAAGTCATCTCCACCAAAGCATCCGCCAAGACCCAGCAACAGCACCGACAGGGCGAAATAACGGATCGGGGTCATTTGTCCAACCCCTTGTCGTTATAGCGGTAGGTCTTGGCGAGAATGCTCATGCGCAGCTTCGTCCCGCCGTCGGGATTGGCCGGTGCCAGTTCGAAATCGTGCAAGGTGACGATCCGTGGCAACCCGGCGACGCCACTGACGAAGGTCGCGAGGTCGTGGTAAGCCCCGGTGACAGTGATCTGGATCGGCAACTCGATGTAGAACGGCTGGGTCACTTCCGGCAGCAGCTTGATCTCTTCGAATTCGAGACCACTGCCCAGCCCGGTGCGGGTGATGTCTTCGAGCAATCCCGGGACTTCGGTGTCGCTGGGCAACTGCCGCAGGAGTACGCCGAAGGAGTTCTCCATCTCCTTCATCTGCTGGGTGTACAGCTCCAGGTTGGCGGCCATGTGCGCCTTGCTGGCGAACTGCTCCTTCAAGGTGTCTTCTTCCTGACGCTTGGCTTCCAGCTGGTTTTCCATGTCGCTGATGAAAAAGTTATAGCCAAGCGCCAACACCAGCACCGCCAATAACGCCCCGGCGATGGTTTTCACCGCAGCCGGCCAGGAGCCGATATTGCTGGTGTCCAGATCGTTGAAGTCGATGTTGCGCAGACTTTGCAGCCATTCGGACGGCTTCATTTGTCGCCCTCCATCACGGCTGGCTGGGTCTGACGCACAGTCAGCTGAAACACGTTGGCCTGATCCACCTGACCGGCGGTCGTCGCCTTCACCTCGTTCAAGCTGGGCGCATCGAACCAGTCGGAAGCGTCCAGATTGCGCATCAGCTCCGAGACGCGATTGTTCGATTCCGCCGCGCCGCTGATCGACAGCGTTTTGCCGAGCAGTTTCACGCTGGTGAAATACACCCCGTCCGGCAACGTGCGCGCCAGTTGGTCGAAGATCCGCCCGCTGATCTGCCGGTTGCCCTGCAAGTCCTGGATGATGCGCATGCGCTCGACCAGTTGCTGGCGCCGTGCCTTGAGTTCGCTGATCTGCTTGATCCGCTCGTCCACCACGGCGATCTGTTTGCCGATGTAGGCATTGCGTGCTGCCTGCCGCTCGATGGCGGTACTGAAGATCTGATCGGCGATGAACACTGCGCCCACCGAACCGACGAAGACCCCGATCAGGATCAGCAGAAAGCGTTTGCGCCGCTCTTCGCGGCGTTCCTCACGCCAGGGGAGAAGGTTGATCCGCGCCATCAGTCGAAACTCCTGAGCGCGAGCCCGCAGGCAATCATCAGGGCCGGCGCGTCACTGGCCAGGGCTCCGGCGTTGACCTTGCTGCTCAAGGCCATGTCGGAAAACGGGTTGGCGACCTGGGTCGGGGTGCCCAGACGCTGTTCGATCAGCCGATCCAGCCCCGGCACCGAGGCGGTGCCGCCGGCCAGCAGAATGTGATCGACGGCGTTGTACTGCCCGGAGGCAAAGAAGAACTGCAACGAGCGCGAGACCTGCTGCACCAGAGCATCACGGAACGGCTGCAATACCTCGCTGACATAGTCATCCGGCAGGCCGCCCTGCTTTTTCGCCAGCCCTGCCTGCTCGACGGTCAGGCCGTAGCGGCGCTGGATCTCCTCGGTCAGTTGCCGGCCACCGAACAGCTGTTCACGGGTATAGATGATGCGGCCGTTATTCAGGACGCTGAGGGTGGTCATGGTCGCGCCGATGTCCACCACCGCCACGGTCAGGCGCTCCTGCGAGGCTGCCAGTTGAGTAGCGAGCAGACTGAACGAGCGCTCCAGCGCATAGGCCTCGACATCGACCACGCGCGCGGTCAGCCCGGCCAGCGCCAGCGCCGCTTCGCGGACTTCGACGTTTTCCTTGCGACAGGCGGCCAGCAGCACGCTGACCCGCTCCGGGTTGCGCGGCGACACGCCCTGGACTTCGAAATCGATGGCGACTTCGTCCAGTGGATAGGGAATGTATTGGTCGGCTTCGATCTTCAGCTGGTTTTCCAGCTCGTCATCGGTCAGCCCGGCGTCCATCTCGATGATCTTGGTGATCACCGCGGAACCGGCCACCGCCACCGCCACGCTCTTGAGCCCGGTGCGCGCCTTGACCAGCACCCGGGACAAGGCATGGCCCACGCCTTCGAGCTCGGCGATGTTCTTTTCGACCACGGCGTTTGGCGGCAGCGGCTCTACCGCGTAGGCCTCGACCCGGTAACGGTCGCCCTGACGGCTCAGCTCCAGCAGCTTCACCGAAGTGGAGCTGATGTCGATCCCCAGTAACGTATTGGTCTTTTTCTTGAAGAGTCCCAGCACTACCAATTCCCTATGACTTTCCGTGAGTTACGGACTCTGTAATACGCATTGCGTTCCTTCACCCCGTCTTGACAGAAGCGCAAATGACGCCCCCAGCAGAAAAGTGCTTATAATGCCCAGCGTTTTTTTCCGCTTTTTACTGCCGGCCCAGGTTGTTCTGTGTGTTACCGGAACCCTGTCGCCCAATTCATTCTTTGCCCTGGATGTTCAAAAGCCTTGATTCGTCTGCTGAAATTTTTCGGTTGGTCCATCGTCGCCGTTTTCTGCGGACTGCTTTTAGGTCTCAGCGGCGCGTTTCTTTACCTTAGTCCGGGTTTGCCGTCTGTGGAGGCGCTGAGAAGCATTCAGTTGCAGATTCCGCTCCGGGTCTACAGCAGCGACAACAAGTTGATCGCAGAATTTGGCGAAATGCGCCGTACTCCGATCCGTTTCGCCGACATTCCGCCCAATTTCATTAATGCGTTACTAAGTGCTGAAGACGACAATTTCGCCAATCACTATGGCGTCGATCCGAGCAGCCTGATGCGTGCCGCGACCCAACTGGTCAAAAGCGGGCACATTCAGTCCGGCGGCAGCACCATCACCATGCAGGTGGCGAAGAACTTCTTCCTGACCAGCGAACGCAGCTTCTCGCGCAAAACCACCGAGATTCTTCTGGCCCTGCAGATCGAGCGGCAGCTGACCAAGGACGAGATCCTCGAGCTGTACGTGAACAAGATTTATCTGGGTAACCGCGCCTACGGCATCGAAGCGGCAGCGCAGGTGTATTACGGCAAGTCGATCCGCGACGTCAGCCTGGCGCAGATGGCGATGATCGCCGGCCTGCCGAAAGCTCCGTCGCGCTTCAACCCGCTGGCCAACCCGGCGCGCAGCAAGGAACGCCGTGACTGGATCCTAGGGCGAATGTACAAGCTCGGGAAGATTTCCGAGGCTGACTACACCGCCGCGATCAACGAGCCGCTGAACGCCAGTTATCACGTGCCGACCCCGGAAGTGAACGCACCGTACATTGCCGAGATGGCCCGTGCCGAAATGGTCGGTCGCTACGGCAGCGACGCCTATACCGAAGGTTTCCGCGTCACCACCACGGTGCCTAGCAACCTGCAGGAAATGGCCAACACCGCGCTGCACGAAGGTTTGATGACCTACGACCAGCGTCACGGCTACCGCGGCCCTGAGTCGCGCCTGCCGGGCAAGACCCACGAAGCCTGGGCGACCGAGCTGACCAAGCAGCGCACCATCAGCAGCCTGGAGCCGGCCATCGTCACCCAGGTCGACAAGAATGGCTTGCAGGTGCTGACCCGTACCGGCGAAGAGCACGTCGCCTGGGACACCATGAAATGGGCGCGGCCGTTCCTCAACACCAACAGCATGGGCGCCGCACCGCGTCAGCCGTCGGATGTGGCGCAGGTCGGCGATCTGATTCGCGTGCAGCGTCAGCCGAACAATTCGCTGAAGTTCAGCCAGATCCCACAGGCGCAAGGCGCGCTGGTGTCGCTGGATCCGCAGAACGGCGCGATTCGCTCGCTGGTCGGTGGTTTTGCTTTCGAGCAGAGCAACTACAACCGCGCCCTGCAGGCCAAGCGTCAGCCGGGTTCGAGCTTCAAGCCGTTCGTCTACAGCGCCGCGCTGGACAGTGGCTACACCGCCGCGACGCTGGTCAACGATGCGCCGATCGTGTTCGTCGACGAGTACCTGGACAAGGTCTGGCGGCCGAAGAACGACACCAACACCTTCCTCGGCCCGATCCGTCTGCGTGAGGCGCTGTACAAGTCGCGCAACCTGGTGTCGATCCGTCTGCTGCAGGCGATGGGTGTGGGCAAGACCATCGACTACATCACCCGCTTCGGCTTCAACAAGCAGGACCTGCCGCCGAATCTGTCGCTGGCGCTGGGCACCGCGACCCTGACTCCGATGGAAATCGCTACCGGCTGGAGCACCTTCGCCAACGGCGGCTACAAGATCACCCCCTACATCATCGACAAGATCGAAAGCCGCAACGGTGACACGCTGTTCGTCGCCAACCCGCCGACCGTGCCACAGGGTGGCTCGGCGACCGATGGCATCGCGGCGCCGACACCTCAGTCGATCACCGTCAACGCCGCACCGGTTCCGGGTGAAGCCCCGGGCACTGCCGCAGCGCCACAAGCGCCGGCCGTGGCCGAGCGAATCGTCGATGGCCGCACCACGTACATCCTCAACAGCATGCTGCAGGACGTGATCAAGCTCGGCACCGGTCGTCGCGCACTGGCCATGGGCCGCAGCGACATCGCCGGCAAGACCGGTACCACCAACGAATCGAAGGATGCATGGTTCTCCGGTTACAACGCCGATTACGTGACCACCGTGTGGACCGGCTTCGACCAGCCGGAAAGCCTCGGCCGCCGCGAGTTTGGTGGCACCGTGGCGTTGCCGATCTGGATGAACTACATGTCTGCCGCGCTCAAGGACAAGCCGCCGCACGTGCAGCCTGAGCCGGAAGGCATTCTCAGCCTGCGGGTGGACCCGGTCAGCGGTCGTGCGGCAACGCCGAGCACGCCGGGCGCCTACTTCGAGCTGTTCAAGTCGGAAGACACGCCGCCCTCGGTGAATGAGCTGGGCAACGGCGCCGTACCGGGCAGTCCGCTGCCGGCGGATGAGCAGGCACCGATCGATCTGTTCTGATCAATGCGCCCCAAAAAGCCCCGCCTTCGAAAGAAGTGCGGGGCTTTTTATTGCGTGAAGATCAAGATCAAAAGATCGCAGCCTGCGGCAGCTCCTACATTTGGAATGTGCTCCCCCTGTAGGAGCTGCCGCAGGCTGCGATCTTTTGATCTGCCTAACAAAAAGCCCCGGCTCATTACGAGCCGGGGCTTTTTGTTGGAGCGTTACAACGACTTAGCCGTTGAACACATCATCCACGCTTTTTAGCGGGTAGTTCTTCGGATACGGCAGGGTGGCCACACCGGTCTCGATCGCAGCCTTGGCCACAGCGTCGGAGATCAGGGTGATCAGGCGCTTGTCCATTGGCTTCGGAATGATGTACTCACGGCCGAATTCCAGCGGCGCACCACCGTAGGCGTCGCACACGTCCTGCGGCACTGGCAGCTTGGCCAGTTCACGCAGGGCATTGGCGGCAGCCACTTTCATTTCTTCGTTGATGCGCTTGGCGCGAACGTCCAGAGCACCACGGAAGATGAACGGGAAGCCCAGTACGTTGTTGACCTGGTTCGGGTAGTCGGAACGACCGGTGGCCATGATCACGTCGCTGCGGGTGGCGTGTGCCAGTTCCGGGGAGATTTCCGGATCCGGGTTCGAGCAGGCGAAGACGATCGGGTTGGCCGCCATCGACAGCAGACCTTCAGCGCTCAGCAGGTTCGGACCGGACAGGCCGACGAACACGTCAGCGCCTTTCAGAGCATCAGCCAGGCTGCGCTTGTCGGTGGCGTGAGCGAACACGGCTTTGTACTGGTTCAGGTCATCACGGCCGGAGTGGATCACGCCGGTACGGTCAACCATGAAGATGTTTTCGATTTTTGCGCCCATGCTCACCAGCAACTTCATGCAGGAGATGGCCGCAGCGCCGGCGCCGAGGCAGACGATCTTGGCTTCCGGCAGGGTTTTGCCGGCGATTTCCAGGGCGTTGATCATGCCCGCAGCGGTCACGATCGCGGTGCCGTGCTGGTCATCGTGGAATACCGGAATGTCGCACTGCTCGATCAGAGCACGTTCGATCTCAAAGCACTCAGGTGCCTTGATGTCTTCCAGGTTGATGCCACCGAAGGTGATGGAGATGCGTTTTACGGTGTCGATGAAGGCTTGCGGGCTTTCGGAATCGACTTCGATGTCGAATACGTCGATGCCGGCGAAGCGCTTGAACAGTACACCTTTACCTTCCATCACTGGCTTGGAGGCCAGTGGGCCGAGGTTACCCAGGCCCAGAATCGCGGTGCCATCGGAAATGACTGCAACCAGGTTGCCCTTGCCGGTGTATTTGTAGGCCAGTTCAGGATCGCGGGCGATCTCACGCACTGGTTCAGCTACGCCGGGGCTGTAGGCCAGCGACAGGTCGCGGGCGGTAGCAGTGGCCTTGGTGAGCTCGACACTCAGCTTCCCTGGACGAGGATTGGCATGATATTCGAGAGCGGCAGTTTTCAGATCAGACATTTTGGCATTCCGCTTTTTACTGTTGGACAGACTGGTCAGCGAGGATACGCGCCTCGCAAAGTCCCCACAAGACTGAGCAGTCACCCCTGTCAAGCGCCCTGTCCTACGACTTTGGGCCAAGAGCCACGGCGCACAAGGGCTTGACTGTTCACAATCGACAGAAAAAATGTCTACAATTTTTCTTCAGCGAGCGCTTTGCAGCATCGACGGATCGGTCAACGGCAGCAGCCAACGCGGCTGACCCGGCTTCAACCCGCCACGCCGCGAACGGTCGACGACCCAGCCGCGAGCCTCGATCTGCCTGCTCTGCAGCGTCTGCAACCGGGCGCTGTCGAATTGTCCGACGAGATTGGGTGCAACGCGCAGTACAACCGAGTCCTGCAACTCGATCCAGATTCCGCCACGATTGCGCTGAACCTTGCTCACACGCCCACTGACCACGGCGAAACCCGAAGTGCGGATCTGCTCCGCTTTCAGTACAGGTGACTGGCGCCACAGACCCCGACCGGCCTGCCGGGCGCTGCGTTCGGCCGCCTGCTGACAGGCAACAAGATCGACATTCGGTGCCACCGCCACCTGAAAACCGAGGCCGTCGGCGAGCATTTGCGCTTCAAGATTGGTGCCGTTGGTGCTGTAGACATGCGCGAGGGTGCGACCGTAATGGTCTTTGGCCTGTTTGCCGGGGAGCAGACCGACCCGACCGCCGCTGTCCGCCACCAGTGCTTCAAGGCGTTTGCGCGCCGCCACGGCGAAGGGCTGGTCACTGCGGCCCTGCTTGCCCAGCTCCGGGGTATTGAGACCGATCATCCGCACACTGCGCCCATCGCTCAGACGCAGAGTGTCGCCATCGACCACACGCTGGACGCTGACGCTGGTCAGGACAGCAGGCGTGGGGCAAAACGCCTGGGCAGCGGGCAGCCAAATCGCAGACACAAAAAAGGCGCCCACAAGGGACGCCTTTTTCATCAGCCTGGAGAAACCGTCGAAGTTTTCCAGAATGACCAATCTTACTTCTTGGCGCCGAAGGCACCGAAACGGTCGGCGAACTTCTGAACGCGGCCACCGGTGTCCAGAGTCTTCTGCTTACCGGTGTAGAACGGGTGGCACTCGTTGCAAACGTCGATCGCCAGGGCTTTGCCGAAGGTCGAACGGGTTTCGAACTTGTTGCCGCAGCTGCAGGTTACTGCAACTTCTGGGTAATTCGGGTGGATATCAGCTTTCATGATGTCTTCCTCAGCTAGCGTGCCGCCACCCAACACTATTGTTGAATACCGCACGTAATTAGGCCGCGGATTCTACCAGACAATGTCAATCGCGCAAGCTGTCCCTGAGACCGACCGTCTGCTAGGCTCCCGGCCCATTGCGCTGTCCCTGTGGGAGCGAGCCTGCTCGCGAAGACGATCTATCAGCCAGCATATCAGCCGCCTGACACACCGCTTTCGCGAGCAGGCTCGCTCCCACAGGTTATGTACGCAGTCCTTTTAATCGCCTGCTGATCGAGATCCCCCGCGTGCCCGACGCCATTCTGCGCCTCGCCCTGCCTTCGCCCCTGCGCCGCCTGTTCGATTATCGGGCGCCGGCCGGGGTGTCGCGCGCCCAGTTGCAGCCGGGCATGCGCCTGCGGGTGCCGTTCGGGCGGCGGGAGATGATCGGGATTCTGGTCGAAGTCACCGACACCAGCGATGTACCGCTGGAAAAACTCAAACCGGCGCTGGCCCTGCTCGATGCCGAGCCGCCGCTGCCGCCCGCGCTATTCAAGCTGTGCCTGTGGACGTCGCAGTATTACCAGCACAGTCTCGGCGATACCTTGAGCTGGGCGCTGCCGGTGCTGCTGCGTCAGGGCGAACTGGCCGAGGCGCGACAGGAGCGTTTCTGGTCAGTCGCGCCCGGCGCCAGCCTCGATGATCCGCGCGTCGCCCGCGCGCCACGGCAACGGGAAGCACTGGCAACACTGGCGCAGCACCCGCACGGCGTGGCCCATCAGTTGTTGAGCAAGCTGATGCTGAGCAAAGACAGCCTCGACCTGCTGCTGGCCAAGGGTTTGGTGCAGGTGGAGATCCGTCGGCACGCCCCCGGCGTGCGCCATGAACACTGGCTGGCGCAACCGGAACTGCCGCTCAATACCGAACAACGCGCCGCTTACGAAGCGATCCGCGCCGGGTTCGACAGTTATCACGCGTTTCTGCTGGCCGGGGTCACCGGCAGCGGCAAGACCGAAGTCTATCTACAGCTGATCCGCGAAACCCTCGAAGCCGGCAAGCAGGCGCTGGTGCTGATTCCAGAAATCAACCTCGGCCCGCAGACTCTGGCGCGCTTCGAGCAGCGCTTCAACGCCCGCATCGCCCTGCTGCATTCGGCGGTCAACGACCGTGAACGCCTCGACGCCTGGCTCGCCGCCCGCGACGGCGAGGCCGACATTATAATCGGCACCCGCTCGGCGCTGTTCACCCCGATGAAAAATCCGGGGCTGATCATCATCGACGAAGAACACGACGGCTCCTATAAACAGCAGGAAGGCCTGCGCTACCACGCCCGGGATCTGGCACTGGTGCGCGCGCGACAGGAAAACATCCCGATCGTCCTCGGGTCCGCCACGCCTTCACTGGAAAGCCTGCACAACGCCTACACCGGTCGTTATGGCCTACTGCGTCTCAACGAGCGGGCCGGCGGTGCCAAGCAACCACGTTTCCTGCGGCTGGACGTGAAAAGCCGTCCGCTGGACAGCGGCATTTCCGGGCCGATGCAACAAGCCATTGGCCAGACCCTCGCGGCCGGCCAGCAGGTGCTGGTGTTCCTCAACCGGCGCGGCTTTGCGCCGACGTTGCTGTGCCACGATTGCGGCTGGATGTCCGAGTGCTCGCGCTGCGATGCGCGAATGACCGTGCACCAGCGCTACGGCGAACTGCGCTGCCACCACTGTGGCAACGTCGAGCGCACGCCGCGCCAATGCCCCAAGTGCAACAAAGTCGATCTGCGGCCGGTGGGCGCCGGCACCGAACGCGCCGAAGAACGCCTGGCGATTCTGTTCCCGGACTACCCGGTGCTGCGTGTCGACCGCGACAGCACTTCGCGCAAAGACGCGATGAATCAGTTGTTCGCGACGATTCAGAAGGGCCAGCCGTGCATTCTGGTCGGCACGCAGATGTTGGCCAAGGGGCATCACTTCCCGCGGGTCACGCTGGTGTCGATTCTGGACGCCGACGGCGGGCTGTTCTCCGGCGACTTCCGTGCCAGCGAGCGCATGGCGCAATTGATCGTGCAGGTCGCCGGGCGCGCCGGGCGGGCTGAGGAGCCGGGCAAGGTGATCATCCAGACCCACCTGGCCGACCATCCTTTATTGGTGCAACTGACCGAGCAGGGCTACTTCGCCTTTGCCGAGCAGGCCTTGAGCGAGCGCCGCGCCGCCGGACTGCCGCCGTTTTCACACTTGGCCCTGTTGCGTGCCGAAGCGCACAAACCGGGGCAGGCCGAGAGTTTTCTCGATGAGGCATGCAGCGCGGCCGAGCGCTTGCTGGTCGAGCAGAATCTGAGCGGCATCGAACTGCTCGGGCCGGTACCGGCGCCGATGGAGCGCCGCGCCGGTCGCTATCGCGCACAGTTGTTGGTACAGGCGACAGCCCGGGCCCCGCTGCATCGGTTGCTCGCCAGCTGGTTGCTGGAGCTGGAGCAGATGCCGAGCGGGCGGGCGGTGCGCTGGTCGCTGGATGTCGATCCGGTCGATTTGTACTAGAAGATAAAAAGATCGCAGCCTGCGGCAGCTCCTACAGAATCGTGCGTATTTCCCTGTAGGAGCTGCCGCAGGCTGCGATCTTTTGCTTTTAATGTCACCACACATCCACATCCTGCCTGCTAAGGTTGGCAAGCCCGTCTTCGCAACGGATAATGCCCAGTTTTTCCACCCGCGCATCGATGCGCCGCCGCGCTTGCGGTCGAAAGAGAAGACCATGAAAGACACCATTCGCCAGCTGATCCAACAAGCCCTCACCCAACTCGTCAACGAAGGTGTGTTGCCTGAAGGCCTGACGCCGGCGATTCAGGTGGAGAACGCCCGTGACAAGACCCACGGCGACTTCGCCAGCAACATCGCCATGATGCTGGCCAAGCCTGCGGGCATGAAGCCGCGCGATCTGGCAGAGAAAATCATCGCCGCACTGCCGGCCGACGAGAACGTCACCAAGGCCGAAATCGCCGGCCCCGGCTTCATCAATTTCTTCCAGAACACCCAGGCTCTGGCCTCGCGCCTCGACGCCGCCCTGACCGACGCACATGTTGGCGTGCGCAAGGCCGGCCCGGCGCAGCGTACCGTGGTCGACCTGTCCGCACCGAACCTGGCCAAAGAGATGCACGTCGGCCACTTGCGCTCGACCATCATTGGCGACGGCGTAGCCCGTGTGCTTGAGTTCCTCGGCGACGAAGTGATCCGCCAGAACCACGTTGGCGACTGGGGCACCCAGTTCGGCATGCTGATGGCGTATCTGCAGGAAAACCCGATCACCAGCGACGAGCTGTCCGATCTGGAAAACTTCTACCGCGCCGCCAAGCAGCGTTTCGACGAATCCGAAGAGTTCGCCGACCGCGCCCGTGGCCTGGTGGTCAAGCTGCAGGCCGGCGATGCCGAATGCCTGGCGCTGTGGACCAGGTTCAAGGACATCTCGCTGTCGCACTGCCAGAAGATCTACGAACTGCTCAACGTCAAACTGACCATGGCCGACGTGATGGGCGAAAGCGCCTACAACGACGACCTGATCAACGTGGTCAACGACCTCAAAGCCGCCGGCATGCTGGTCGAGAGCAACGGCGCCCAGTGCGTGTTCCTCGACGAGTTCAAGAACGCCGACGGCGATCCGCTGCCAGTGATCATCGTCAAGGCTGACGGCGGTTACCTGTACGCCACCACTGACCTGGCAGCCGTGCGCTATCGCTCTGGCAAACTGAAAGCTGATCGCGCGCTGTACTTCGTCGACCAGCGTCAGGCCCTGCACTTCCAGCAAGTGTTCGCCGTGGCGCGCAAGGCCGGTTTCGTGACCCATCCGATGGAAATGGAGCACATGGGCTTCGGCACCATGAATGGCGCCGACGGCCGTCCGTTCAAGACCCGTGATGGCGGCACCGTGAAGCTGATCGATTTGCTGACCGAAGCGCAGGAACGTGCCTACAACCTGGTCAAAGAGAAAAACCCGACACTGGCCGAAGACGAACTGCGCAACATCGCCAAGGTTGTCGGCATCGGTGCGGTGAAATACGCCGACCTGTCCAAGCACCGCACCAGCGACTACAGCTTCAACTTCGACCTGATGCTGAATTTCGAAGGCAACACCGCGCCGTACCTGCTGTACGCTTACACCCGTGTCGCCGGGGTGTTCCGCAAACTGGGCAAGGACTTCAGCGAAGTCGATGGCCAGATCGTCCTCGAAGCGACGCACGAACAAGAGCTGGCGGCGAAGCTGGCGCAGTTCGGCGAAGTGCTGAACAACGTCGCGGAAAAAGGCACGCCGCACATCCTCTGCACCTATCTGTATGACGTCGCCGGTCTGTTCTCCAGCTTCTACGAGAACTGCCCGATCCTCGCCGCCGAGACGCCGGTCCAGATGCAGAGCCGTCTGCGTCTGGCCGCGCTGACCGGTCGTACTCTCAAGCAAGGCCTGGAACTGTTGGGCCTGGAAACTCTGGAGCGCATGTAAGTTGGCTGCCAAGAAAAAACCTGCACCCAAGCGTGGCGCCAGCCGTTATCAAGCTCCTGCAAAGCAACCGATTCCGGGCTGGCTGTGGATGGCCATCGGCCTGACGGTCGGGGCGTTCATCGTATTCCTGATGAAACTGGAGCCGGGCAAGGGCAGCGATACGGTCAAGCGCGAGAAAGTCGAGCAGGCGCAACAGCAGAAAGCGTCGAAGATCGCCGAGGCCAACAAGACCCCGCCGAGCCCGACGCAACCGGTGAAGCCGAAGTACGACTTCTACACCTTGCTGCCGGAATCGGAAGTGATCGTGCCGCCGGACGCCGTGCCGGAGAAAACCCTGCCGACGCCGCAAGTGCCGACCACGCCGGTCACTCCGGCGGAAGCGGCGAAAATCGACACCGCGCGCGCTCAGGCTGCGCTGTCGGGCATTACCCCGCCGCCCGCGCCGCCGGTAGCGAAAGCGGCGCCGGTGACCAAGTTCTTCCTCCAGGCCGGTTCGTTCCGCAAAGAGGCGGATGCGGACAAGGTGCGGGCGCAGATCATTCTGCTCGGCCAGGCTGTGGCGGTTGAATCCGGTACGGTGAAGGATGAAACCTGGTACCGCGTATTGGTCGGTCCGTTCAGCAATCGCGAGCAACTGACCACCGCACAGAAACAATTGGCTGGCAGCGGCTTCAGCAACCTGTTGTTACAACAACGCCAGAGCCGCTGACCTCACGCCGAACGTAAATCGTTCGGCGGACTTTGTGGCGAGGGAGCTTGCTCCCGCTGGGGTGCGAAGCGCCCCCAAAGCCTGTAAATCCGGTGCATCAGACAGTCCGGGATTGCAGATTTTGCGACTGCTGCGCAGCCGAGCGGGAGCAAGCTCCCTCGCCACAGAGATTTGCCCCCCCCTTCATCACCGCTCGTCTCCTCGCTCTGCCCCCGGTTGAAATCCTATCCAGCACCCCCATATGAATGGGCATAAGGCACTTTCGCCCCGCTGCGTGGAGACTCTTCCCTTGACCACCATCGTTTCAGTCCGCCGCCACGGCAAAGTCGTCATGGGCGGCGACGGCCAGGTTTCTCTCGGCAACACCGTGATGAAAGGCAACGCGAAGAAAGTTCGTCGCCTGTACCACGGCCAGGTCATCGCCGGTTTCGCCGGTGCCACCGCCGACGCCTTCACCCTGTTCGAACGCTTCGAAGGCCAGCTCGAGAAACATCAGGGCCACCTGATCCGCGCCGCTGTCGAACTCGCCAAAGAATGGCGCACCGACCGCTCCCTGAGCCGCCTCGAAGCGATGCTCGCGGTCGCCAACAAGGACGCCTCGCTGATCATCACCGGCAACGGTGACGTGGTCGAACCCGAAGACGGCCTGATCGCCATGGGTTCCGGCGGCGCCTACGCGCAAGCTGCGGCCAGCGCGCTGTTGAAAAAGACCGACCTGTCGGCCCGTGAAATCGTCGAAACCGCACTGGGCATCGCTGCCGACATCTGTGTATTCACCAACCACACCCAGACCATTGAGGAGCAGGATCTCGCTGAATAAGCCTGACGCGGCCTAAGTGCCACGGCTTGTTTCTGCTTGAGGACCGTCAATTACTATGTCCATGACTCCCCGCGAAATCGTCCACGAACTCAACCGCCATATCATCGGCCAGGACGATGCCAAGCGCGCCGTCGCGATTGCCCTGCGCAACCGCTGGCGCCGCATGCAGCTGCCTGAAGAGCTGCGCGTTGAAGTGACCCCGAAAAACATCCTGATGATCGGCCCGACCGGTGTCGGTAAAACCGAAATCGCCCGTCGTCTGGCGAAACTGGCCAACGCGCCTTTCATTAAGGTCGAAGCGACCAAATTCACCGAAGTCGGCTACGTTGGCCGCGACGTCGAATCGATCATCCGTGATCTGGCCGACGCCGCGATCAAGATGCTCCGCGAGCAGGAAATGACCCGAGTGCGTCACCGTGCCGAAGACGCTGCCGAGGACCGTATCCTCGACGCGCTGCTGCCGCCGGCACGCATGGGCTTCAGCAATGAAGAAGCACCGAGCAGCGATTCCAATACTCGCCAACTGTTCCGCAAGCGCCTGCGCGAAGGCCAGCTGGACGACAAGGAAATCGAGATCGAAGTCGCCGAGGTGGCCGGCATCGAAATCGCCACGCCGCCTGGCATGGAAGAAATGACCAGCCAGCTGCAGAACCTGTTCGCCAACATGGGCAAGGGCAAGAAAAAGGCGCGCAAGCTCAAGGTCAAAGAAGCGCTGAAACTGGTGCGCGACGAAGAGGCCGGGCGTCTGGTCAACGAAGAAGAGTTGAAGGCCAAGGCGCTGGAGGCGGTCGAGCAGCACGGCATCGTGTTCATCGACGAAATCGACAAGGTCGCCAAGCGCGGTAACGTTGGCGGCGCCGATGTCTCTCGTGAAGGCGTACAGCGCGACCTGCTGCCGCTGATCGAAGGATGCACCGTCAATACCAAACTGGGCATGGTCAAGACCGACCACATCCTGTTCATCGCCTCCGGCGCGTTTCACCTGAGCAAGCCGAGCGATCTGGTGCCGGAGCTGCAGGGTCGTCTGCCGATCCGTGTCGAGCTCAAGGCGCTGAGCCCGGAAGACTTCGAGCGCATCCTCAGCGAGCCGCACGCTTCGCTCACCGAGCAATATTGCGCGCTGCTGAAAACCGAAGGCCTGAACATCCAGTTCCAGCCGGAAGGCATCAAGCGTCTGGCGGAGATCGCCTGGCAGGTCAACGAGAAGACCGAGAACATCGGTGCCCGTCGTCTGCACACGCTGCTCGAGCGTCTGCTGGAAGAGGTGTCGTTCAGTGCCGGCGACCTGGCCAGCGCGCATGACGACAAGCCGATCCTGATCGACGCTGCGTACGTCAACAGCCACCTTGGCGAATTGGCGCAGAACGAAGACCTGTCCCGTTATATCCTGTAGGTCACTCTTACAGATGTAATGGAACTGTGGGAGCGAGCCTGCTCGCGAAGACGGCAGTACATTCAACCGTTGTGTTGACTGAACCACCGCATTCGCGAGCAGGCTCGCTCCCACAAGGTTCCGCACAAGACGGAAACCTGCTCATGATCCCCACCGACATCAAACTGCACAAAGCCTCGAAAACCCTGACGCTCAAATACGCGTCCGGCGAGGAGTACACCCTGCCCGCCGAATTCCTGCGCGTGCATTCCCCTTCCGCCGAGGTCCAGGGCCACGGCAAACCGATCCTGCAATTCGGCAAGCTCAATATCGGCCTCAGCGGCCTGGAACCGGCCGGTCAGTACGCACTGAAACTGACCTTCGACGACGGTCACGACAGCGGCTTGTTCACCTGGGAATATCTCTACGAGCTGGGGCGACGCCATGACGCACTCTGGGCCGATTATCTGGCTGAGCTCAAAGCGGCCGGGAAAACCCGCGATCCGGACCAGTCAATCGTCAAGCTGATGCTCTAGTCCGAGACTCTTGCTCTTTAGAGGGCATTTTCTAAATTCATCTGTTTGAATGCTCTGCTGTGTGGCCGAGGATCGGCCTGCTTGCGAAAAAAATTAAACTCGGGTAACCAATGGAGCTGGCAAGTTCCCTGCAGTGCTCTACGACTGTAAAGCAGCTATGCAGAATTAACGGTCACCCGAGCAGTAGTACCTGGCATTGGCTGTGGAACTGCACAGCAGAAACCGGGTACTCGTCTCAGGACAATGGAGCGTCGTAGATGAGTAACAAGAATAACGATGACCTGAAGTACCAAGCCTCGGAAAACACCCTGGGGCTTAATCCCGTCGTTGGGCTGCGCGGAAAGGATCTGCTGGCCTCTGCTCGAATGGTGCTGACCCAGGCCATCAAACAACCGATCCATAGCGTCAAGCACGTGACCCATTTCGGTCTCGAACTGAAGAACGTGCTGTTCGGCAAATCCGAACTGCAACCGGCCAGCGATGACCGTCGCTTCGCGGATCCGGCGTGGAGCCAGAACCCTCTCTACAAACGTTATCTGCAGACTTACCTGGCGTGGCGCAAGGAGCTCCATTCCTGGATCGACGACAGCAGCCTGTCACCCAAAGACATCGCGCGCGGCCACTTCGTGATCAACCTGATGACCGAAGCCATGGCCCCGACCAACACCGCCGCCAACCCGGCGGCGGTCAAACGCTTCTTCGAGACCGGCGGCAAAAGCCTGCTCGACGGCCTCTCGCATCTGGCCAAGGATCTGGTGCACAACGGCGGCATGCCGAGCCAGGTCAACATGGGCGCGTTCGAGGTCGGCAAGAGCCTCGGCGTGACCGAAGGCGCGGTGGTGTTTCGCAACGACGTGCTGGAGCTGATCCAGTACAAGCCGATCACCGAGCAAGTCCACGAGCGTCCACTGCTCGTGGTGCCGCCACAGATCAACAAGTTCTATGTGTTCGACCTGAGCCCGGACAAGAGTCTGGCACGCTTCTGTCTGCGCAATAACGTGCAGACTTTCATCGTCAGCTGGCGCAACCCGACCAAGGCGCAGCGCGAGTGGGGCCTGTCGACCTACATCGATGCACTGAAAGAAGCAGTCGACGTGGTCACGGCTATCACCGGCAGCAAAGACGTGAACATGCTCGGCGCCTGCTCCGGCGGTATCACCTGCACCGCGCTGCTCGGCCACTACGCCGCCCTCGGCCAGAACAAGGTCAACGCGCTGACCCTGCTGGTCAGCGTGCTCGACACCACCCTGGACAGCGACGTCGCCCTGTTCGTCGACGAGCAGACCCTCGAGACCGCCAAGCGCCACTCGTACCAGGCCGGCGTGCTCGAAGGCAAAGACATGGCCAAGGTCTTCGCGTGGATGCGCCCCAACGACCTGATCTGGAACTACTGGGTCAACAACTACCTGCTCGGCAACGAGCCGCCGGTGTTCGACATCCTGTTCTGGAACAACGACACCACCCGGTTGCCGGCAGCGTTCCACGGCGACCTGATCGAGATGTTCAAAAACAACCCACTGATCCGCCCCAATGCACTGGAAGTGTGCGGCACGCCGATCGACCTCAAACAGGTTACCGCCGACATCTTCTCGCTGGCCGGCACCAACGACCACATCACCCCGTGGAAATCCTGCTACAAGTCGGCGCAACTGTTTGGCGGCAAGGTCGAGTTCGTACTGTCGAGCAGCGGGCATATCCAGAGCATTCTGAACCCGCCGGGCAACCCGAAATCGCGCTACATGACCAGCGAAGGCATGGCCGCCAATGCCGACGACTGGCAAGAGAACTCGACCAAGCACACCGACTCCTGGTGGCTGTACTGGCAGGCGTGGCAGGCCGAGCGCTCGGGCAATCTGAAAAAGGCACCACTGAAACTGGGCAACAAGGCGTACCCGGCAGGCGAGGCCTCGCCGGGCACTTATGTACATGAGCGGTAACTGACACCTCGCCCTCCCTGTAGGAGCTGCCGAAGGCTGCGATCCTTTGATCTTGTTTTCAGAATCAAAGTCAAAAGATCGCAGCCTTCGGCAGCTCCTACAGGGGGAGCGGGGATGAATTAATCCACAGGGCCTGAAGCATGCCGCAACCGTTCATTTTTCGTACCGTCGATCTGGATGGGCAGACCCTCCGCACCGCGGTACGCCCCGGCAAGCCTCATTTGACGCCCTTGCTGATTTTCAACGGCATCGGCGCCAACCTGGAGCTGGTGTTTCCGTTTGTCGCGGCGCTGGACCCGGATCTGGAAGTGATCGCCTTTGACGTGCCCGGTGTCGGCGGCTCGTCGACGCCCAACCGGCCGTATCGCTTTCCCGGATTGGCGAAGCTGACGGCGCGGATGCTCGACTACCTCGACTACGGTCAGGTCAACGTGATCGGCGTGTCGTGGGGCGGCGCGCTGGCGCAGCAATTCGCCCACGACTACCCCGAACGCTGCAAGAAACTGGTGCTGGCGGCGACCGCAGCCGGCGCCTTCATGGTGCCGGGCAAGCCGAAAGTGCTGTGGATGATGGCCAGCCCACGCCGTTACATCCAGCCATCGCACGTGATCCGCATAGCGCCGTTGATCTACGGCGGCTCGTTCCGCCGCGACCCGACGCTGGCCGCCAGCCATGCGGCGAAAGTGCGTTCGGCGGGCAAGCTCGGTTACTACTGGCAGCTGTTCGCCGGCCTCGGCTGGACCAGCATTCACTGGCTGCACAAGATCCATCAGCCGACCCTGGTGCTGGCCGGCGACGACGATCCGCTGATCCCGCTGATCAACATGCGCATGCTCGCCTGGCGGATCCCCAACGCCCAGCTGCACATCATCGACGACGGTCATTTGTTCCTGATCACCCGCGCCGAAGCCGTGGCGCCGATCATCATGAAATTCCTTGAGGAGGAACGGCAGCGCGCCGTGATGCACCCGCACCCGACCCCGCTGGGCGGATAAATCACGGCGGCAGGCTTTATGCAGGGTTTTGAACAACGTGCGCGGCAGGACGCCGCGCAGGCAGCAACCCGTAACTGCGACTATGGTGTTCTGGTTCGGTGAGTTTGTTTTTGACCTGAAGACGAAGGAGTGTTGAGTCATGCGCGACAAACCTGCGACGGGCGTAGTGCCCAGTCCCGCCGTGTTCATCAATGCACAAAGTGCAATGACCGGCCTGCGTGGGCGGGACTTGCTCTCGACCTTGCGCAGCGTCGCCGCCCACGGTCTGCGCAACCCGATTCACAGCGCGAAGCACGCCTTGAAACTCGGCGGCCAGCTCGGTCGCGTGCTGCTCGGTGAAACCCTGCACCCGACCAACCCGCAGGACGCGCGGTTCGCCGACCCGGCGTGGAGTCTCAATCCGTTCTACCGGCGCAGCCTGCAGGCGTATCTGGCCTGGCAGAAACAGGTCAAGAGCTGGATCGATGAAAGCAGCATGAGCGAGGACGACCGCGCTCGCGCGCACTTCGCGTTCACCCTGCTCAACGACGCCGTCGCGCCCTCCAATACCTTGCTCAATCCGCTGGCGGTCAAGGAGCTGTTCAATTCCGGCGGCCAGAGTCTGGTGCGCGGCCTGAGCCATCTGTTCGATGATCTGCTGCACAACGATGGCCTGCCACGCCAGGTTACCAAGCAGGCGTTCGAAGTCGGCAAGACCGTCGCCACCACCACTGGCGCCGTGGTGTTTCGCAACGAGATGCTCGAGCTGATCCAGTACAAGCCGATGAGCGAAAAGCAGTACGCCAAGCCGCTGCTGGTGGTGCCGCCGCAAATCAACAAGTACTACATTTTCGACCTCAGCCCGCACAACAGCTTCGTCCAGTACGCGCTGAAAAACGGCCTGCAGACCTTCATGATCAGTTGGCGCAACCCGGACGTGCGCCATCGCGAATGGGGCCTGTCGACCTATGTCGAGGCGGTGGAAGAAGCGATGAACATCTGCCGGGCGATCACCGGCGCGCGCGAGGTCAACCTGATGGGTGCCTGCGCCGGTGGCCTGACCATCGCCGCGCTACAGGGTCATCTGCAAGCCAAGCGGCAGCTGCGACGGATCTCCAGTGCGACCTATCTGGTCAGCCTGCTCGACAGCGAGATCGAAACCCCGACCACTCTGTTCGCCGACGAACAGACCATCGAAGCAGCCAAACGCCGCTCCTATCAGCGAGGCGTGCTCGACGGTCGCGACATGGCCAAGGTGTTTGCCTGGATGCGCCCCAACGATTTGATCTGGAGCTACTTCGTCAATAACTACCTGCTCGGCAAGGAGCCGCCGGCCTTCGACATCCTCTACTGGAACAACGACAACACCCGCCTGCCCGCCGCGTTCCACGGCGACCTGCTGGACTTCTTCAAGCACAACCCGCTGACCCACCCGGGCGGCCTGGAAGTCTGTGGCACGCCGATCGATCTGCAGAAAGTCACCGTCGACAGCTTCAGCGTGGCCGGCATGAACGACCACATCACGCCGTGGGACGCGGTGTACCGCTCGACCCTGCTGCTCGGCGGTGAGCGGCGTTTCGTGCTGTCCAACAGCGGTCATGTGCAAAGCATCCTCAACCCGCCGAGCAACCCGAAAGCCAATTACGTCGAGAACGGCAAGCTGAGCAGCGATCCGCGCGCCTGGTACTACGACGCCAAGCGCGTCGACGGCAGTTGGTGGCCGCAGTGGCTGGAGTGGATACAGCAGCGCTCCGGCACGCAGCACGAAACCACGTTTACCCTCGGCAACCCGAACTATCCACCGATGGAGGCAGCACCCGGCACCTACGTGCATGTGCGCTGACGCTTAACCGAACTTTTCTAAGAAGACTGGATGAAAACCCGCGACCGGATTCTCGAATGTGCCCTGCAACTGTTCAACGAAAAGGGTGAGCCCAACGTCTCCACCATGGAAGTTGCCAACGAAATGGGGATCAGCCCCGGCAACCTCTACTACCACTTCCACGGCAAGGAGCCGTTGATTCTCGGCCTGTTCGAACGCTTCCAGAACGAACTGGCGCCGCTGCTCGATCCGCCGTCGGACGTCGAGCTGGCACCGGAGGATTATTGGCTGTTTCTGCACCTGATCGTCGAGCGCCTGGCGCAGTACCGGTTTCTGTTCCAGGACCTGTCGAACCTCGCCGGGCGCCTGCCGAAACTGGCAAAGGGCATTCGCAACCTGCTCAACGCGCTCAAGCGTACGCTGGCGTCATTGCTGGCGCGGTTGAAGGCTTCGGGGCAACTGGTCAGTGATACCCAGGCGTTGGGGCAACTGGTGGAGCAGATCACCATGACCCTGCTGTTCTCGCTGGACTATCAGCGGATTCTCGATCGCGAGGGCGAGGTCAAACTGGTGGTGTACCAGATCATGATGCTCGTGGCGCCGCATCTGCTGCCGCCGGTGAAAGTCGCCACCGAACGGATGGCCCTGCAATACCTCGAAGATCACGACTGAATGGGCTACACATTGCCCCCCCTGTGGGAGCGAGCCTGCTCGCGAATGCAACCTGTCAGTTGATATCCATGTAGCTGACACACCGCTTTCGCGAGCAGGCTCGCTCCCACAGTGATCTACAGTGGTTTGGAGATTATCTGCACAAACAAAAACGCCCGACCTTCACAGGCCGGGCGTTTTGTTTTGCCCTGAAAAATCAGGACTGACTGGTTGGCGTCGACGGGGTCGATGCTGCAGTCGGGGTAGCTACCGGGGTCGGTGCAGTGGCCGAATTCGATGCGCTGGCCGGGGTTGCCGGGGTAGCAGGCTTGGCTGCCGGAGCTGCCGGTTTTGGCGCGGCGGCTTTCGGCGCGGCCGGTTTTTTCACCGCCGGTTTTTTCGCCGCAGCCGGTTTGGCCGCTGGCTTGGCAGCCGGTTTTGCGGCTGCGGTTTTCGCTGCTGGCTTGGCTGCTGGCTTGGCTGCTGGCTTGGCTGCTGGCTTCGCCGCGGTTTTAGCGGCAGGCTTCGCAGCTGCCTTGGCGGCTGCAACCGGCTTGGCCGCTGCTTTCGCAGCAGGTTTGGCGGCAGCCGTTTTCGCTACGGATTTAACGGCTGTTTTAGCCTTCGCCACCGGTTTGGCAGCCGCTTTGACCAATGGCTTGGCAGCAGTTTTGGCTGCCGGTTTTGCCGCTGCAGTTTTAGCGGCTGGTTTGGCCGCAGCGGTTTTCGCCGCTACCGGACGCGCCTTCTCGCCAGTGAGTTTCTCGATCTGCTTGGTCAGGGTCTCGACCTTGCTGTGCAGCGCTTTGACTTCATTGCGGCTAGGCACACCCAGGCGCGAAATCGCGCTGTTCAGGCGCTTGTCAAAAGCCCCTTCCAGCTCGTCCCACTTGCCCAGTGCGCGATCTTTCACGCCGCTGATGCGCGACTTGGCCGAAGAAGCGGAGTCCTTGGCGGCATCGACTTTCTTGCCGACTGCAGACTTGGTGAGCTTCTCGGCTTTCTCGCCGTCTTTGACCAGTGACTCGAAGAGCTTGCTGCCGTCAGTGTCGATCTTCGAGTACACGCCTAAACCAGCCAGCCAGATTTTGCGGGAGTAGTCTTCGACTTTCCCAATCCACGAGCTGCCTTCTTTATCGGTGTTCTTTTTACCAGCCATCCCGTTCTCCTTAAGATTTACGCGCGACGCGTTCGAGCAATGCCGTCAGCTCATCGAGCTTAGCAGAGAGTGCCTCAACGTCATGTTTAGACGGAATGCCGATACGATTCAAGGCGCTTGCTACACGGGAGTCGAACGCCTTCTCGACCTTGTCGAGCTGAACTTCGACGCGACCTTTGAACGAGCTGACTTCATCCCTGGCTTCGTCGATCTCGGCGTTGGCGGCTTCGAGTTTTTCGGTGACGGCCTTTTTGCCTTTCTTTTCAACAGTTTGACCAGCCTTGATCAGCTCTTGAAAGTAGTCGCTACCCTCTTGGCCGACCTTGGCGTAGGCACCCAGGCCTGCCAGCCAGATCTTGCGGGCATAGGATTTGACGTCGCTCAGAGTAGAAGTCGAAGCGTCGATTTTTTTCTTCAGAATGACTTTGGCCATGGTGCACCTCACGCGCAGAAGGTTTGAGGAACTGCCCGCAGATGTGTCGGGCTCAGGCACAAAGTAGGGAGAAAAATTAGAAACGGCACCCTAACAACTGACATAAATGAGGGGTGCCTGAATGAAAAGATCGCAGCCTTCGGCAGCTTCTACAGGGGCACACATTCCCCTGTAGGAGCTGCCGAAGGCTGCGATCTTTTGATGTTCAGACCAGGGCTTTGTCCAGCGCCTTCTCGATCTCGGCTTTGATCATGCCGCTCATGGCCGACATCATGATGCCCAGTTCCACGTCGACGCGAATCGAATCGTCAGCCACATGCACCGCGCCTTTCACGCCCGAGCGCTTGAGGTTCAGGGTGTCGCCCGACCACTGCGGCTCCAGGCCATATTGATCGGAGAGTTTCTGCGCCAGCTTGTCGGCCTTCTCGCGGGCGGCTTCCTTGCCCAGGCTGTGGGCACGCTCAACACTGATTTTGGCCATCGAATGACTCCTGCTTGATGAATGGGTGACGGTAAATCTTGACCGCGTCTGCGGCAAATCGTCCCGAAAGTCGCCCATCTTACCTTTAGCCATTCCAAGACAAAGCATGGCTTGGGGATTAGAATGTCGCGCATTCTCTTTTGGTGACAGCGATATGACTGATCAGCGCAAAGGCAGCGATGCCGAACCCACCACACACTTCGGCTTCAAAAACGTTCCGGAAAGCCAGAAAGCGGAAAAAGTCGCTGAGGTATTCCACTCCGTAGCCGCCAAGTACGACCTGATGAACGACCTTCTGTCGGGCGGCATGCACCGTCTATGGAAGCGTTTCGCGATCGAACTGTCCGGTGTGCGTGCAGGCAACCGCGTGCTCGACATCGCCGGCGGCACCGGTGACCTGACCAGGAAATTCTCGCACCTGGTTGGCCCGACCGGTCAGGTGGTACTGGCCGACATCAACGAATCGATGCTCAAGGTCGGCCGTGACCGCCTGCTGGATCTGGGTGTGTCGGGCAACGTCGAATTCGTTCAGGCGGACGCCGAAAAGCTGCCGTTCCCGGACAACCACTTCGACTGCGTGACCATCGCCTTCGGCCTGCGCAACGTGACGCACAAAGAAGATGCGCTGCGCTCGATGCTGCGCGTGCTCAAGCCTGGCGGTCGCCTGTTGGTGCTGGAATTTTCCAAGCCGACCAACGCGCTGATGTCCAAGGCCTACGACGCTTACTCGTTCGCCTTCATGCCACTGATGGGCAAGCTGATCACCAACGATTCGGAAAGCTATCGCTACCTGGCCGAATCGATCCGCATGCACCCGAATCAGGAAACCCTGAAGTCGATGATGGTCGACGCCGGTTTCGACCGCGTGACCTATCACAACATGACCGCAGGCATCGTCGCCCTGCACCGCGGCATCAAGCCCTGATGTTACTCACCGGGCTGCTTGCCAGCGTCGAACTCGGTCTGAACCGGGTGCTGCGTCTCGACAGCACGGCGCTGCCGCGGCTGGCGCATTTGACTGGCAAGGTGATTGCCGTCGATTGCCGCAGCCCGGCGCTGCAACTGTTCATCCTGCCCAGCGATGAAGGACTGATGCTCGCCTCGCACTGGGAAACCGGCGTCGATTGCACCCTGCGCGCCCCGGCGTCGAGCCTGCTGAAACTGGCCGTGAGCAAGGACAAGACCGCGGTGCTGCACGCCCCGGAAGTCGAGCTCGACGGTGACAGCGGCGTGCTGCTGGAGCTGGCCGGGGTGCTGCAGGACCTCGAGCTGGACTGGGAGTACGAACTCTCGCGCTGGCTCGGCCCGGTCGCCACGCAACTGATTGGCGGTCACCTGCGCAGCCGCGCACGCTGGTATCAACAAGGATTTGCCAGCCTCAACCAGAACCTCGCCGAATACCTCGCCGAAGAATCGCGCACCCTCGTCGGGCAGCGCGAAGCCGAAGCGCGATTCAGCGAACTGGACCGGATCAAACTTGATCTGGAACGTCTCGAGGCGCGTTTCG
This sequence comes from Pseudomonas sp. B21-051, assembly GCF_024748795.1. Classification (NCBI taxonomy): domain Bacteria; kingdom Pseudomonadati; phylum Pseudomonadota; class Gammaproteobacteria; order Pseudomonadales; family Pseudomonadaceae; genus Pseudomonas; species Pseudomonas sp. B21-051. The sequence continues at coordinate 437,202 of NZ_CP087166.1, read as the reverse complement.
AGCGCCTTTCCCGATCCCTCGACCCAAGCGATAACGCATGAAGCTGCTCGCCGTCCGCCGTCTGTTGCGCATCCAGCGCGTCGTGATCCGCTACCGCCTCGATGACCTGCTGTTCGACCTGCCGCTGCCTTGGTTTCTCCTGGCGCTGCGCTACGTGCTGCCGTGGCGCTGGTTGCCGCGCAAGCCGCTGGAGTTGAGCCGTGGCGCGCGTCTGCGTCTGGCGCTGCAGGATCTGGGGCCGATCTTCATCAAGTTCGGGCAGATTCTCTCGACCCGCCGCGATCTGCTGCCGGAAGACATCGCCGACGAGCTGATGCTGCTGCAGGATCGCGTGCCGCCGTTCGATTCGCAGCTGTCGATCAAGCTGATCGAAGAACAGCTGGGCAAGAAGATCAGCGAAGTGTTCAGCCGTTTCGACGTCGAACCGCTGGCCTCGGCCTCGGTGGCGCAGGTGCATGCCGCGCAGCTGAAAACCGGCGAAGAAGTGGTGGTCAAGGTGATCCGCCCGGGCCTGAAACCGGTGATCGCCCAGGATCTGGCGTGGCTGTTCATCCTCGCCCGCGCCGCCGAAAAGGTCTCCGCCGACGCCCGCCTGCTGCACCCGGTGGACGTGGTGCAGGACTACGAAAAAACCATCTACGACGAACTCGACCTGCTGCGCGAGGCGGCCAACGCCAGCCAGTTGAAGCGCAACTTCGAAGGCTCTCCGCTGCTCTATGTGCCGCAAGTCTATTGGGACTGGTGCCGGCCGAAAGTGCTGGTGATGGAGCGCATCTACGGGATTCAGGTGACGGATCTGGCGACCCTCGCCGACCAGCGCACCGACATGAAAATGCTCGCCGAACGCGGCGTGGAGATCTTCTTCACCCAGGTGTTCCGCGACAGTTTCTTCCACGCCGACATGCACCCGGGCAACATCTTTGTCAGCACCGTCAACCCGTGGAGCCCGCAGTACATTGCGATCGACTGCGGCATCGTCGGCAGCCTGACCCCGGAAGACCAGGACTACCTGGCGCGCAACCTGTTCGCCTTCTTCAAGCGCGACTACCGCCGCGTGGCGCAGTTGCACATCGATTCGGGCTGGGTGCCGGCGGAAACCAAGCTCAACGAGTTCGAAGCGGCGATCCGTACCGTGTGCGAACCGATCTTCGAAAAACCGTTAAAAGATATTTCATTTGGTCAGGTGCTGATGCGCCTGTTCCAGACCGCGCGACGCTTCAACATGGAAGTCCAGCCGCAACTGGTATTGCTGCAAAAGACCCTGTTGAACATCGAGGGCCTCGGCCGTCAGCTATATCCGGATCTGGATCTGTGGAACACCGCGCAGCCGTTCCTCGAGCGCTGGATGCGCGAGCGCGTCAGCCCGAAAGCCTTGCTCGGCAACGTGCAGAGCCAGTTCGAGCAACTGCCGCACCTGGCCAACATGGCCCGCGATCTGCTCGAACGCATGTCGCAACCGCACGCCTACGATCCGCCGCCACCGTGGCACAAACGCAAGGACGACTGGTTCCTGCGCCTGCTCGGTAGCGCGCATCTGGCCGGCGGCACGATCCTCGCCGCCGGTGGCCCGCTGCACGAACTGGGGCATTGGCCGGCGGGCATCATGGTGGCCGTCGGCTTGTATCTGGTCGTTCGCCGATAGCCAGTTTGCTGATCGGCTGGCACACTGTTTCAACGCCTGAACCCGACTATTGAAGTACGGGTTCGCTGTCGGAGTCGAAGATGAAAAACTGGCTGGACGAGATCAAGTGGGACGCTGACGGCCTGGTGCCGGCGATTGCCCAGGATCACAAGACCGGACGCGTGCTGATGATGGCCTGGATGAACCGCGAAGCGCTGGAACTGACCGCTGCGGAAAACCGTGCAATCTACTGGTCACGTTCCCGTGGCAAGCTGTGGCGCAAGGGCGAAGAGTCCGGCCATGTACAGACCCTGCATGAAATGCGTCTGGACTGTGACGCCGACGTGATCATCCTGATGGTCGAACAGATCGGCGACATCGCTTGCCATACCGGCCGTCAAAGCTGCTTTTACCGCGTCTACGAAAACGGCGACTGGAAAACGGTCGACCCGGTTCTGAAAGACCCGCACGCCATCTATTCCGCAGGACACAAACATGAGTGACACCCTGACCCGCCTCGCTCAGGTACTTGAAGAGCGCAAAGGCGCAGCGGCCGACAGCTCATATGTAGCTAGTCTGTATCACAAGGGCCTGAACAAGATTCTGGAGAAAGTCGGCGAAGAGTCGGTCGAAACCATTATTGCCGCCAAGGACGCCGCCATCAGCGGTGACTGCAGCGATGTGATCTACGAAACTGCCGACCTGTGGTTCCACAGCATGGTCATGCTCGCCCAACTGGGGCAGCATCCGCAGGCCGTGCTGGATGAACTGGATCGTCGCTTCGGCCTGTCCGGACACGTCGAGAAAGCCTCGCGTCCGTCCGCCTGAACAATTTTTAGAGAGGAACAGCAACATGGGCATTTTTGACTGGAAACACTGGATCGTCATTCTGGTAGTCGTGGTGCTGGTGTTCGGCACCAAGAAACTGAAAAACCTCGGCACCGACGTCGGCGAGTCGATCAAGGGCTTTCGCAAAGCCATGAACGATGACGAAAAGCCAGCCGCCGATCCGACCGTGACGCCTGCGCAGCCAGTACCACCGGTGCAGCCGCAAGCCACCGCTCAGGCCAACCCGCCGCACACCATCGACGTGCAGGCGCAGAAAGTCGAAGAGCCGATCCGCAAAGACGTGTGAGACTGACAAATGTTTGGTATCAGCTTCTCTGAACTGCTGCTCGTCGGCCTCGTCGCCCTGCTGGTGCTGGGCCCCGAGCGTCTGCCGGGCGCTGCGCGCACCGCTGGCCTGTGGGTCGGCCGGCTGAAGCGCAGCTTCAACGCGATCAAACAGGAAGTTGAACGTGAAATCGGTGCCGACGAGATCCGTCGGCAACTGCACAACGAGCACATTCTGTCGCTGGAGCAGGAGGCGCGGAAGATTTTCACGCCGGTTCAGCAAGAGCCGACCCCGGTTGAGCATGTGGGTGAGCAGACGATTCACAGCCCTGCCGCAGTCGCTCCGGTGACACCTGCACCCGTTGCCACACAGGCAGAAACGGTGCCCGCATCTGCAGAAATCTCGGTTGAACACGTTGCTCCAGCCGCCGCGCCCTTAGCGCCGGCCCCTCACGACCCTACATTGCCGCCACGAGCCCCATGAGCGATCTTCCCGAAAACGACCAGCACATGCCGCTGGTATCGCACCTCACCGAGTTGCGCACCCGCCTGCTGCGTTGTGTGGCGGCGGTGTTCATCATCTTCGCCGGGTTGTTCGCGTTCACCCAGCAGATCTACACCTTCGTCTCGACGCCGCTGCGCCAGTACCTGCCGGCTGGTGCGACGATGATCGCCACGGATGTGTCGTCGCCGTTCCTGACGCCGCTGAAGCTGACGATGATGGTCTCGCTGTTCCTCGCGATTCCGGTGATCCTGCATCAGATCTGGGGCTTCATCGCGCCGGGCCTGTACAAGCATGAGAAGCGCATCGCTGTGCCGCTGCTGGTGTCCAGCATCCTGCTGTTCTACACCGGCATGGCGTTCGCCTATTACTTCGTGTTCCCGCTGATCTTCAAGTTCTTCGCCGCCGCCACCCCGGCCGGCGTGGAAATGATGACCGACATCACCAGTTACCTCGACTTCGTGATGACGCTGTTCTTCGCCTTCGGCGTCGCGTTCGAAATTCCGGTGGCCGTGGTGCTGCTGGTGTGGATCGGCGTGGTCGACGTCAAATACCTGAAGAAGATTCGCCCTTACGTGATCATCGGCTGCTTCGTGGTCGGCATGATCCTCACCCCGCCGGACATCTTCTCGCAGACCCTGCTGGCGGTACCGATGTGGATGCTGTTTGAAATCGGCATTCTGTTCGGCGGCCTGATCAGCAAGCGCGAACGCCCGGACGAAACGCCAGCCGACGATCACAACGACCAGCCGCCAGCGACCCAGGCATGAACCTGCTGCTGCTCGAAGAGGCCGACTTCATCGCGGCCGACCGCGTCGTGCTGCGTGACCGGCGCCTGACCCACATGCAGGAAGTACACCGCTCGCAAGTCGGTGACAGCCTGCGGGTGGGACGGATCAATGGCTTGATGGGCTCGGCCGAACTGCTGCGCCTTGAAGCTGGCGAAGCCGAGTTGCGTGTCACCCTCGATCAACCACCGCCGGCCAAACTGCCGCTGACCCTGGTGCTGGCCCTGCCACGGCCGAAGATGCTGCGGCGAGTGTTCCAGACCGTGGCGACCATGGGCGTGTCGAAGGTGATTCTGGTCAACAGCTACCGGGTCGAGAAGAGTTTCTGGCAGACGCCGTTTCTCGAGCCGGAAGCGATTCGCGAGAACCTGATCCTCGGCCTCGAACAGGCCCGCGATACCGTGCTGCCGGAGATCATCATCGAGAAACGCTTCAAGCCGTTCGTCGAAGATCGCCTGCCGGCGATCAGCGAAGGCACTCTCGGCCTGGTCGGCCATCCCGGCAATTACCCGCCGTGCCCACGGGCATCAAGCGAACCGGTGACGCTGGCGATCGGCCCCGAGGGCGGCTGGATCCCCTACGAAATCGACCTGCTGGGCAAGTCCGGGCTGCAACCGGTGCAACTGGGCGAACGCATCCTGCGCGTCGAAACCGCCGTCACCGCCCTGCTCGCCCGCCTGTTCTGACACACCGCCCCTGTGTAGGAGCTGCCGCAGGCTGCGATCTTTTGATTTTGTTTTTTACAGCAAGATCAAAAGATCGCAGCCTGCGGCAGCTCCTACAGAGTGGCGGTGTCGGACAAATCGGGTTACAGATTGCCATCACCCAGCCGATACAGTCCCCATAAGTCCAATTAGTGGTCCGAGGGGAGTCGTCGCATGTACCGTTGGTTAGCCGAGAATCTTGGGAACGTCAGCGTCAAACGCAAGCTGGGCATCGGTTTCGGCCTGGTGCTGTTGCTCACCCTGCTGATTACCTTTACCGGCTGGACCGGCATGGGCGGCATCATCAGCCGTGGCGACAAGCTCGGCTTCATCTCCAGCCTCAACGAGCTGACCAAGGACCTGCGCCTGGCGCGTCTGGACTATGAAGCGCGTCGTGGCGAACAAGGCCCGGGCGCGGTCAACGAGTTGCTGGCCAAACTCGCCAGCGGCTTGCAAACCGCGCGCGACCTGATCGAGCAGCCCTCAGATGCGGCCATGGTCGATCAGCAACTGGCCGCTGTCGCCGAGTACAAACGTGCCTTCGCCGACATGACACAGGCCACCGTGCAGCGTGAGGACGCGCGCAGCAAGCTCGGCGCCAGTGCCGACAATGCCGTGGCCAAAGTCTCGGAAGTCGAGAAATCCATGCTGCAGGGTGACAGCGTCGCGCAATTCAACAGCGTGATCGAACTGAGCAAACTGTTGCAGCAAGCGCGCTATCAGGTGCGCGGCTACACCTACAGCGGCAAGGCCGAGGCGGAGCAGCCAGCGCTGGACGCCATCGACAATGCACTGAAAAACCTCGACAGCCTGCCGGCGAAACTGCCCGAACAGCACATCGCCAACCTGCAACAGGCCACCGACTCGATCAAGGCTTATCGCGCGGCGGTCGCTCAGTTCCGCGACTCGCAGGTGAACAATGCCAAGGCCGGGGCAACCATGACGGCTCAGGGCGACATCCTCCTCGACCTCAGCAAGAAGCTCACCGAATCACAAACCGTGGTGCGCGATACCGATACCGCGCACGCCAAGAACATGCTGATCATCGCCACCCTACTCGCCGTGGCCTTCGGTTTGCTGGCCGCATGGGCGATCACCCGGCAGATCATCATTCCGCTGAACCAGACCCTGAAAGTCGCCGAGCGTGTGGCTGCCGGCGACTTGACCCACAACCTGGTGTCGCAGCGTCGCGACGAACTCGGCCAGTTGCAACGTTCGATGCAGAGTATGACCCAAGGCCTGCGCGAGTTGATCGGTGGCATCAGCGACGGCGTCACGCAGATTGCCAGCGCCGCCGAGGAACTGTCGGCGGTCACCGAGCAGACCAGCGCCGGGGTCAACAATCAGAAAGTCGAGACCGACCAGGTCGCCACCGCCATGAACGAAATGGCCGCCACCGTGCAGGAAGTCGCGCGCAACGCCGAGGAGGCTTCCGAAGCCGCCGTGGCCGCCGACCAGCAAGCCCGTGAAGGCGACAAGGTGGTGGGTGAAGCCATCGCGCAGATCGAGCGTCTGGCCGTCGAAGTCGGCCACTCCACCGAAGCCATGGGCGAACTCAAACGCGAGAGCGACAAGATCGGCAGCGTGCTCGACGTGATCAAGTCCGTGGCCCAGCAAACCAACCTGCTGGCGCTCAACGCCGCCATCGAAGCAGCGCGTGCCGGTGAGGCCGGGCGTGGTTTTGCGGTGGTTGCCGATGAAGTGCGCAGCCTCGCCCAGCGCACGCAGAAGTCCACCGAAGAGATCGAAGAGCTGATCGTCGGCCTGCAGAACGGCACCCAGCAAGTGGCGACGATCATGGACAACAGCCGCAGCCTGACCGACAGCAGCGTCGAACTGACCCGCCGTGCCGGGGGCTCACTGGAAAGCATCACCCGTACCGTGTCGGCGATTCAGGCGATGAACCAGCAGATCGCCGCGGCGGCCGAGCAGCAGAGTGCCGTGGCTGAAGAGATCAACCGCAGTGTGCTGAATGTGCGGGATGTGTCGGATCAGACGTCGGCGGCGAGTGAAGAAACGGCGGCGTCGAGTGTTGAGCTGGCGCGGCTGGGGACGCATCTGCAGATGCTGGTGGGGCGGTTCAAGGTCTAAGCATCACAGCAAAAGATCGCAGCCTTCGGCAGCTCCTACAGGTGTACACATGACTCTGTAGGAGCTGCCGAAAGCTGCGATCTTTTTTGCTTTACAAGACCTGCCGCAGGAACGCCTGCGCCCGCGGATCCTTCGGAGCATCAAAGAACTCCGCCGGGGAAGCATCTTCCAGCAGTTTGCCGTGATCGAAGAACAGCACCCGGTCCGCCACTTCCCGGGCGAAACCCATTTCGTGGGTGACGCAAACCATGGTCATGCCTTCCACGGCCAGGTTCTTCATCACGTCCAGCACTTCACCGACCATTTCCGGGTCGAGGGCCGACGTAGGTTCGTCGAACAACATCACTTTCGGGTCCATCGCCAGCGCCCGGGCAATCGCCACGCGCTGTTGCTGACCGCCGGACAGGCGTGACGGGTATTCCCGCGCCTTCTGCGCGATGCCAACCTTTTCCAGCAACGCCAGGGCCTTGGCCTCGCTTTCCTTCTGCCCACGCTTGCGCACGACCTTCTGCGCCAGACAGAGGTTTTCCAGCACGGTCATGTGCGGGAACAGGTTGAAGTGCTGGAACACCATGCCGACTTCGCGGCGGTAGGCGTTGACGTCGGTTTTCGGGTCAGCCAGTTGCAGGCCGTCGATGCTCACCGAACCCGAGTCGAACTCTTCCAAGCCGTTGAGGCAGCGCAGGAAGGTCGATTTGCCCGAGCCCGACGGGCCGATCACCACCAGCACTTCGCCCTTGGCCACCGTGGTGGTGACGTTATCCACCGCCCGGACTACCTGGCCACGGGTGTCGAAGACTTTTACCAGATCGCGGACTTCAATCACTTTGCGCGAGCCTCCGCTCAAGCCGGCTGGCGATTTTCGACAGCGGCAGGTTGATCAACAGGTACAGGCCGGCGACACAGAACAGGATTTCGAACGGCGAGAACGAGGTGGTGATGACTTCACGACCACTTTTCAGCAGCTCGGTAATCGCAATCACCGACACCAGCGAGGTGTCCTTGACCAGGCTGATGAACTGCCCGGCCAACGGCGGCAGCACGCGTTTGAACGCTTGCGGCAGCACCACATGGCGCATCGACTGGCCGGCGCTCAGACCCAGCGAACGCGCCGCTTCGTTCTGCCCGCGGGCAATCGACTGCACGCCGGAACGGATGATCTCTGCCACGTAGGCGCCGGTAAACAGCGACAGCGCGGCGATCCCGGCGAACTCGCGGGACAGGTTCATCACCGTGCCGATGAAGAAGTAGAAGATAAAGATCTGCACCAGCAGCGGCGTACCGCGCACCAGTTCGACGTAGATGCTCGACAGGTCGCGCAGGGTCGGGTTGCTCGACAGGCGGCACAGCCCGGTGACCAGACCGATCAGCAGACCGAGTACGCCCGACACCACCGACAGCCACAGTGTGGTCCAAAGGCCCCACAGCAGCGGCCCTGCCGCCCAGTGCCGGGTCACACCCACGACGTCGCCTTCGGCCACATCGTCGCCCTGCGCGAATTGCAGGCTGTTCTCGTCCACGGTCAGGTGCTGCTCGTCACCGGCATCGTTGCGCAGGGTGACCTGCGCGCTACCGCCCTTGCGCACCAGTTCGGTGACGGTGGAGATGTCAGCGGCGCGCTGGGTTTCCTCGGCCTGATAGGCGAAGTACTGCGGTACGCGGTTCCAGCGCCATTCGTAGGACATCAGCGACGTGGCGTAATACAACGCGCCCGCCAGGCCGACCAGCACCAGCACGGTCAGGACGTGCCAGGGCCATTGGGCTTTTTTCTGTTTCATCTAAGAGCAAATCCATATCGATCAGGATGCTCGCTCCCTCTGTGGCGAGGGAGCTTGCTCCCGCTGGGGTGCGCAGCAGCCCTGAAATCAGCCACCGCGCAACGTCGGGTAGAACGAGTCAACCGGTTTACGACTGCTTCGCAGCCGAGCGGGAGCAAGCTCCCTCGCCACAACGACCGGGCTTATTCCATGTCCTTGAGCCACTCGGTGCTCTTGAACCACTTGTCATGGATGCGATCGTAGGTGCCGTCTTCGTGGATCTGGTGCAGGAAGTTGTTGATGAAGTTGATGCTGTCGTAATCACCCTTTTTCAGACCGAAGGCCAGCGGCTCGTAGGTGAACGGCTTGTCGAGGAACACCAGTTTGCCGGCGCCGACCTTGTTCACCGCGACCACGTTGTACGGCGCGTCGTAGATGAAGGCGTCGGCCTTGCCATTGACCACGTCGAGCACGGCTTCCTGCTCGTTGTCGTAGCCGTGGTACTTGGCTTTGGCGATCAGCTTCTTGGCGACCATCTCACCGGTGGTGCCGAGCTTGGAGGTGATGCGGTAGTCGGCGGTGTTCAGGTCTTTATAGGACTTGATGGTGCCTTCCAGCTCCTTGCGGATCAGCAGAGTCTGGCCGACCACGATGAACGGCTCGCTGAAATTCAAGCGCAGGTTGCGTTCCTGAGTCAGGGTCATGCCGCTGCCGATCACGTCGAACTTGTCGGTCATCAGGGCCGGGATGATCCCGTCGTAACCGGTGGACACCAGTTCGAGTTTGACGCCCATGGCCTTGGACATGGCTTTGAGGATGTCGACTTCGAAGCCGATGATCTCGCCGCGCTTGTTGGTCATTTCGAACGGCATGTAGGTCGGATCCATACCGACTTTCAACGTGCCGCGCTTGACCGCGTCATCGATTGCACCGGCGTGCGCCGCATTGACTGCAACCAGTGCCGTGACGCCGACCAGCAGCATCGACAGATACTTCTTCATCTTCAAGTCCCCAAAACCATTGCATGTGCGGCGCGAAAACCAGCCGTGATGGGCAAAAATGCCCGGGTGCGCCAATTCGGGGACGGATGCTAACGCACTCGTCCGTTTGCACAAGGTTTTTTGCCGGGATTTGTTGTTACGGGGAGGGTTTCAAAAGCAAAAGATCGCAGCCTCCGGTAGCTCCTGCAGGTGTGTACATAACCCTGTAGGAGCTGCCGAAGGCTGCGATCTTTTTTATCAGGCCGGTTGAGCCTGCACGCTCAGCGGTCGCAAAGGCAACAGCGGCGCATGCGGATCGGCTTTCACCGAAGCGCGCCAGGCATCCAGCCACTCGTTGTGACCTTCGGCCCAGACCAGCTCGTGCAGACGCGCCAGGGCCACCGGATCGCTCAGCAGTTGCAGGCGATCATGATTGCTCAGGGCTGCCGGACCCGCCTTGAGGGCGTGACGCACACGCTCCTGACGCAGCCACTCGATCGGCTCGGCCTGACCGTGACGGGCCGTCGCCAGCGAACACGCCAGGGCGTTCTGCTGCGGATCGACCACGGCGCGGATGAAGCCGTCATTCAGTGCATGCCAGCGGTTTTCGTGGGTGTACTGGTCGGTCGCCAGCAGCGCCTGTGGCGGATTGTATTCCTCGGGGATGAGGAACAGGCTCTCGTCACGGGACTTCAGGCCCAGACCGACACGGCTGGAAATCACCGACACCGGGATCGACAGCATCAGCGAACCGACGATCGGCACCAGCCACCACAGGAAGCTCGGGTTCAGCCAGATCACCAGCAGTGCCCAGCAGAAGCCCAACAGGGTCTGCGGACCGTGGCGCTTGACCGCCTCGCTCCATGGCGTGGAGTCGTCGTCACGCTGCGGCGAGTTCCAGGTCGCGGCCCAGCCGAGGAATGCGGCGAGGACGAAACGGGTGTGGAAAATCATCCGTACCGGCGCCAGCAGCATGGAGAACAACATCTCCAGCAGCATCGACAGGGTCACCTTGAACTTGCCACCGAACTCTTTCGCGCCCTTGGCCCAGATCAGGATGATGCTCAGCAGTTTCGGCAGGAACAGCAGCACGATGGTCGTCGAGAACAGCGCGATCGCCTTGTCCGGGTGCCATTGTGGCCACAGCGGATAAAGCTGACGCGGTTCCAGGAAATACTGCGGCTCCATCAGCGTGTTCACCGCCAGCAGCGCGGTGGACAGCACCAGGAAGAAGAACCACAACGGCGCCGACAGGTACGACATCACGCCGGTCAGGAACACCGCGCGGTGCACCGGGTGCATGCCTTTGACCAGGAACAGGCGGAAGTTCATCAGGTTGCCGTGGCACCAGCGACGGTCACGCTTGAGCTCGTCGAGCAGGTTCGGCGGCAGTTCTTCGTAGCTGCCCGGCAGATCGTAGGCAATCCACACGCCCCAGCCGGCACGGCGCATCAGCGCAGCTTCAACGAAGTCGTGAGACAGGATTGCCCCGGAGAACGCACCTTTACCCGGCAACGGCGCCAGGGCGCAGTGGTCGATGAACGGCTTCATGCGGATGATCGCGTTGTGACCCCAGTAGTGGGATTCACCCAACTGCCAGAAGTGCAGACCGGCGGTGAACAGTGGACCGTAAACACGGGTGGCGAACTGCTGCATGCGTGCATACAGGGTGTCCATGCCCGACGCACGCGGCGCGGTCTGGATGATCCCGGCGTCCGGCGTGGCTTCCATCAGGCGTACCAGACTGGTCAGGCACTCGCCGCTCATCACCGAGTCGGCGTCGAGCACGACCATGTACTTGTAGTCACCGCCCCAGCGACGGCAGAAGTCGTCGAGGTTGCCGCTCTTGCGTTTCACACGGCGGCGACGGCGGCGATAGAAGATCTTGCCGAAGCCCTTGGCTTCACGGCAGACGTCCAGCCAGGCCTGTTGCTCGGCGACGCAGATATCGGTGTCGTTACTGTCGCTGAGGACGAAGAAGTCGAAGCGATCCAGATCACCGGTAGCGGCGACCGACTCGAAGGTGGCGCGCAGACCGGCGAATACCCGAGGCACGTCTTCGTTGCAGATCGGCATTACCAGCGCAGTACGGGCGTCTTTCGGAATCGGCTCGTTGCCCGCACTTTTGCCGGAGATACGGTATTTATCGTGACCGGTGAGCAACTCGAGGAAGCCCATCAGTGCCGTCCAGAAACCGGCCGAGACCCAGCAGAACAGAATCCCGAACAGGATCAGGATGCTGGTCTGCAGCGCATACGGCAGCACTTGCGTGGCGGTTTGCAGCAGCGGCTGGTGCAGCACTTCGTCCAGATCGACGAACGACCAGCCCTGGTACGGCATGATGCCTTTCATGTACCAGCCGGCAACGATGGTCTGGCCGAGCATCAGCAGCAACAGAATGTAGCGACGGATCGAACCCACGGTGCGCCAGCGCGCCGCCGGCAAGACGTTTTCGTCCTTCGGCGGCTGTGGCGGATTGGTGCGCCCGGTCAGGCGGCGCCAGCCACGCACCAGAATATTGGTGCGCCATGGCTCCGGCACGACTTTGGTCCGACGGATGGGCGGCGTCGCCTTCATGCTGACCCGACCGCTGGCGTCGAGCACCAGCATCTCCGCGTCTTCAAGCTCTTCGGCGGTGCTCAGGGTCAGGCGCTTGCCCACCGAAGCCTGGGCGGCTTCGGCAGGGGCGTCGAACGTTGACGACGACAGGCGCTGGTGCAGTTCGCTGAAGGACTGGCAGCCCGCGAGTTCCGCGCGCTGCTCGTCGGTCATCGGCAGATGCGCCAGATACTCGGACAGAGTCTCTGGCTGTACTTGAGAGTTACTCATCGGCAGGCAACTGATAGCTCCAGGTCTCGGTCAGGACTTCTTCAGTCGGTGCCGATTCCGGTGTGGCTGGGGCCGCGTTCGCAGCCGCTGGCTGCTTGGCGTCTTTGTTGGCCTTGTCCTTGGCATCTGCGGCTGGCTTGGCGTCGGCCTGTTTGGCTTCGGCTGCCTTGGCTTCCTTCTCTTCCTTCTCTTGTTGCTTGGCCGCGACCTTGTCCGCCTTGGCCACCGACGAATTCGACGCCGGTACCGAAGACTTGGCCAGATCAGCGGTGACCACTGGCTGAACCAGGGCGGCGCGCATCTCGGTGGACTTGCTCGCGTCCTTGATCTTCATCCGCAGGGTCAGGCGCCAGCCCTTGGTTTCCGGGTTGTAACGCACGCTGTTCTCGACCAGTTCGGCGTTATCGCCAACGCTGACCTGACTGCGTACGTCGGCATCCGGGGCCAGAGCCGCCAACGATGGACCTTCGAAGTCGACCAGGTAGGCAACGCTGCCATCCGGTTGACGAATCAGGTTCGACTGCTTGACGTCACCGGTCGAACGCAGGGTCTGCTTGACCCAGGCGCTGTCGGGGGCGTGAATCGCCGCTTCGTCCATGGTCCAGTGCAGACGGTAGGCGAAGTCCAGCGGCTTGCCTGGTTCCGGCATGGTTTCCGGGCTCCAGAACGCAACGATGTTGTCGTTGGTTTCATCGGCGGTCGGAATCTCTACCAGATCAACGGTGCCCTTGCCCCACTCGCCCTTCGGCTCGATCCAGGCGCTTGGGCGCTTGTCGTAGCGGTCGTCGAGGTCTTCGTAGTGGCTGAAGTCGCGGCCACGCTGCAGCAGACCGAAACCACGCGGGTTCTCGACGCTGAAGTTGCTCACGGCCAGGTGTTTCGGGTTGTTCAGCGGACGCCAGATCCACTCGCCGTTGCCGGCGTGGATCGACAGACCGCTGGAGTCGTGCAGTTCACGACGGTAGTTGAGGACTTTCGACGGCTGGTTGGCGCCGAACAGGAACATGCTGGTCAACGGCGCGATGCCCAGTTTGCCGACCTTGTCACGCAGGAACATCTGCGCCTTGACGTCGACAATGGTGTCGCTGCCCGGACGCAGGATCAGGCGATAGGCACCGGTGGCGCGCGGCGAATCAAGCAGGGCGAAGATCACCAGGTGCTTGTCGCCCGGCTTCGGCTGCTGAATCCAGAACTCGCGGAAACGCGGGAATTCTTCGCCCGACGGCAGTGCCGTGTCGATCGCCAGACCACGGGCCGACAGACCGTAAGTGTGACCCTTGCCGACGACGCGGAAGTAGCTCGCGCCGAGCATGGTCATGATTTCGTCTTGCTTGTCAGCCTTGTTGATCGGGTACAGCACACGGAAACCGGCGTAGCCCAGTTGTTCAGTGGCCTTCGGATCGAACTTGAGGTCGCCGAAATCGAAGCGGGTCGGATCGTATTTGATCTCTTCGACGGTGTTCGCCGTGATTTCGTTGATTTTCACCGGCGTATCGAAGTGCATGCCCTGGTGATAGAAGGACAGCTTGAACGGGGTCTTCTGATCGGCCCACTCAGCCTTTTCGGTGAGGAAGCGGATTTTCTGATAATCCGCGAACTTCATGTCACGGAATTCGTTCGGCAGGTTGCTGCGCGGGGCTTCGAACTTCTGCCCGGCCAGCTCTTTAGCCTTGGCTGATACATCGTCAAGATTGAACGCCCAAAGCTGGCCGGCGCTGAGCAGGCACAGGAGCGCCGAGCCGGCTACCAGGGCACTTCGCATGCGTTTGGCAGACATTTTTGCTGCATTACAGGGACTAACAATCACGAGCAACCCTCGCCGAAAACAGATCAAAAAACCAACGGCCAGCTATCTATATGCCAGGTTGGCGAGCATTGTTCCGACTCCGCTGGGGCAAAATGATTCCCCAATCGGATCCAGACAAGTCTCTACCTAAGTCAAAAATGGAACAGCGAACGCTGATCCCCATAGCGCGCGATTATCTAGTAGCCCGCGTGACAACGCATCAGGGGTAACAAAGTATTTATCGCGAAAAACGCCTGTTTTCAGTCGAAAAGCCCTTGAAAAGCTGTTTCAAGCGCTTTCATGTCTGTAACAGGAAGGTTACCGGGCCATCGTTGACCAGGTGCACCTGCATATCCGCGCCGAATCTACCTGATGCCACAGTGCCATGCATCTGTTTCGCTTTGCTGAATAGATAGTCGAACAATTCCTCGCCCAATGCCGGAGGGGCTGCGGTCGAGAAACTCGGGCGCAACCCGCTCCTGGTGTCGGCAGCCAGGGTGAACTGAGAGACCAGCAGCAACCCGCCACCTACATCCGCCAGGGACAGATTCATCTTGCCCTCGGCGTCACTGAATACCCGATAGTTAAGCAGCTTATGCAGAAGTTTGTCGGCACTGGTACGGGTGTCGTCGGGTTCGACCGCCACCAGCACCAGCAAACCCTGATCCACCGCGCCGACTATCTCTCCAGCGACTTCGACCCGTGCACCGCGCACGCGCTGTAACAGCCCCTTCATGCTTCTTCGGGCGGCAGGTCGAGCAGGCGGCGGGCCATGTTGCTCGCGGCACGCACCAGCGCATCGGTGATACCCGGTTCGGACGCGGCGTGACCGGCGTCGCGAATCACCTGCAGCTCGCTGTTCGGCCAGGCCTGATGCAGCTCCCAGGCATTGTCCAGCGGGCAGATCACGTCGTAGCGACCGTGAATGATCACCCCCGGCAGATGAGCGATCTTGCCCATGTCGCGGATCAACTGGTTCGGCTCGAGGAACGCATTGTTGGTGAAGTAGTGACATTCGATCCGCGCGATCGACAGGGCGCGCTGCGGCTCGGAGAAACGGTCGACCACTAGCGGGTTCGGGCGCAGGGTCGCGGTGCGCCCTTCCCACGTCGACCAGGCTTTGGCCGCGTGCATCTGGGCAATCTGATCGTTACCGACCAGACGCTTGTGGAAGGCGCTGAGCAGATCGTCGCGCTCGTCCAGCGGGATTGGCGCGATGTAGTCCTGCCAGTAATCAGGAAACAGACGGCTGGCACCGGCCTGATAGAACCACTCGATTTCCTGCGGACGGCAGAGAAAAATCCCACGCAGGATCAGACCGTGTACGCGCTCCGGGTGGGTTTGCGCGTAGGCCAGCGCCAGGGTCGAACCCCACGAGCCGCCGAACAGCACCCATTTATCGATGCCCAAGTGCTTGCGGATACGCTCGAGGTCGGCGACCAGATCCCAGGTAGTGTTGTTTTCCAGGCTCGCATGCGGGGTGGAGCGTCCGCAGCCGCGCTGGTCGAAGGTGACAATGCGATACAGATTCGGATCGAAATAGCGACGGCTCTGCGCGTCGCAACCGGCACCCGGGCCGCCGTGGATGAACACCACCGGCAAGCCTTCCGGCGAACCGCTTTCGTCGACGTACAGCGTGTGGGTGTCATCGACAGCCAGATCGTGCCGGGCGTGGGGTTTGATCTGCGGAAACAATGTCTGCATTGCGCGCTCCGTAAGGGGTCGAGGTCATCCCTGGGGGGACTTCTATTATTCTGCCGTCCGGCATCATAAACCCGATTTACGTCAATGAGCATGCTTCAGAACACGAATCAAACCTGCACCGCTGTAGGAGCTGCCGCAGGCTGCGATCTTTTGATCTTGCCGTGAAAAATCAGGATCAAAAGATCGCAGCCTTCGGCAGCTCCTACAGGAAGCAGGTCAGGCGGTGTAGTGAGACTTTGCCCAAGCGAGATAGCCCTGCAGCAATTCCTTGAGCACCACCCGCGTCGGCTCCGCCAGATCGGCGCGGTAGCGGAACGGTTCGAACTCTTCCATGTAGGTGCTCTGGCACAACTCCAGTTGCACGGCGTGGATGTTCTCGGCCGGGTTGCCGTAATGGCGGGTGATGTGGCCGCCCTTGAAGCGTCCGTTGAGCACGTGGCTGAAGTTGCCGTGGCGCGCGCAAATGGCTTCCAGTTGCGTCGCCAATTGCGGATCGCAACTGGCGCCGTTGAAGGTGCCGAGGTTGAAGTCCGGCAGTTTGCCGTCGAACAGGTGCGGGATGATCGAACGGATCGAATGCGCGTCGAACAACAGCGCATAGCCGAACTCGGCCTTCAGCCGCGCCAGCTCCTCTTGCAGAGTGCGGTGGTACGGCGTCCAGACCTCTTCCAGGTAGGTCGCGCGCTCTGCTTTCGAGGGTTCGTGCCCTTCCTTGAACAGCGGAATGCCATCGAACAGCGTCGCCGGGTACAGCCCGGTGGTGGCGCCGGCATACAACGGCTTGTCATCGGACGGACGGTTAAGGTCGATGACGAACCGCGAGTATTCGGCGGCCAACGTGCTGGCGCCCAGTTCCTCGGCAAAATCATAGAGCTGCGGAATGTGCCAGTCGGTGTCCGGCAGGCTTTTCGCGTCCGCGATCAGCCCGGCTTCGACCGCAGGCGTCAGGCGCACACCGGCATGCGGCATGCTGATCAGCAGCGGTACGCGACCTTGTTTGAAACTCAGAACCTTATCCACAACCGCTCTCCTACAGACTTGATTCGACGCCGTGACGCACGACGCGTTTGTCCAGATCACCCCCGAGCCAATAGGCCAGGTCCGCCGGACGATCGATGTGCCAGGCAACGAAATCCGCGACCTTGCCGACTTCCAGCGAGCCGTGGGTGTCGGCCATGCCCAGCGCTTGCGCAGCGTGGATGGTCGCGCCCGCCAGGGCTTCTTCCGGGGTCATGCGGAAACAGGTGCAGGCCATGTTCAGCATCAGGCGCAACGACAGCGCCGGCGAGGTACCCGGGTTGAGGTCGCTGGCGATGGCGATTTTCACCTTGTGTTTGCGCAACGCGTCCATCGGCGGCAACTGGGTTTCGCGCAAGAAGTAAAACGCCCCCGGCAACAACACGGCGACGGTGTCGGCTTTGGCCATGGCGATGGCGTCGTCTTCGTCCATGAACTCCAGATGATCGGCGGACAACGCCTTATAACGCGCGGCCAGGCTGGAGCCATGCAGCGACGACAATTGTTCGGCGTGCAGCTTCACCGGCAGACCGAGTTTTTTCGCGGCGATGAACACCCGCTCGACCTGTTCCGGCGAGAACGCCAGATACTCGCAGAACGCATCCACCGCATCGACCAGCCCTTCGGCGGCCAATGCCGGGAGCATCTCGGCGCAGATGTGCTCGATGTAGTCGTCAGCGCGATCCTTGTACTCCGGCGGCAGCGCGTGGGCGGCCAGACAGGTGCTGCGCACGCTGATCGGCAGCTCTTTTTCCAGGCGACGAATGACCCGCAGGATCTTGCGTTCGCTGGCCAGATCCAGACCGTAGCCGGACTTCATCTCGACCGTGGTCACGCCGTCGCGCATCAGGCTTTTCAGGCGTTTCGCGGCGCTGGCGAACAACTCGTCTTCGCTCGCTTCACGGGTGGCGCGCACGGTGCTGGCGATGCCGCCGCCCTGCGCCGCGATCTCGGCGTAGCTGACGCCTTGCAGACGCTTTTCGAATTCGCCGCTGCGGTTGCCGCCGAACACCGTGTGGGTGTGGCAGTCGATCAGGCCGGGGGTGACCCACGCGCCTTGCAGGTCGTTGACCGCCGGGTATTCGCCGGACGGCAGCAGATTGCGCGGGCCGATCCACTCGATGTGCGCACCGGACGTCACGATGGCCGCATCCTCGATGATCGAGTAGACGCCCTGCGCCATGGTTGCGACGTGGCAGTGTTGCCAGAGGGTTTTCATCCCTTAGTCTCCACAGTATTCAAAATCGATTTCGCGAGCAGGCTAGCTCCCACAGTTGACATGCATTCCCCTGTGGGAGCGAGCCTGCTCGCCAAGAGGCCATTACAGGCTAGGCAGCAATTTCGCCGGAACCAATTCGCTCAAGCAGCGCGACGCCAACAGTTCAGTCGCCGCATTGATGTCCGGCGCAAAGAAGCGGTCCTTCTCATAGAACGGCACTTCCTTGCGCAGAATCGCCCGCGCCTGCTCCAGCTTGGCCGAGGTCTTCAGACCGTTACGCAAATCCAGCCCCTGCACCGCCGCCAGCCATTCCACCGCGAGAATCCCGCGAGTGTTCTCGGCCATTTCCCACAGACGCTTGCCGGCGGCCGGAGCCATGGAGACGTGGTCTTCCTGGTTGGCCGAGGTCGGGAGGCTGTCGACCGAATGCGGATGGGACAGCGCCTTGTTCTCGCTGGCCAATGCTGCGGCGGTCACCTGAGCGATCATGAAGCCGGAGTTCACACCGCCATTGGCCACCAGGAACGGCGGAAGTTGCGACATGTGCTTGTCCATCATCAGCGAGATACGGCGTTCGCTCAGCGAGCCGATTTCAGCGATGGCCAGGGCCATGTTGTCGGCGGCCATGGCCACGGGTTCGGCGTGGAAGTTACCGCCGGAAATCACATCGCCTTCAGCGGCGAATACCAACGGGTTGTCGGAGACGGCGTTGGCTTCGACCGCCAGCACGTCAGCGGCCTGACGGAACTGGGTCAGGCAGGCGCCCATGACTTGTGGTTGGCAACGCAGCGAGTACGGGTCCTGAACCTTTTCGCAGTTCTGGTGCGAATCGGAGACTTCGCTGCGTTCACCGAGCAGATCGCGATATGCGGCTGCAGCATCGATCTGGCCTTTCTGGCCTCGAGCGGCGTGAATACGTGCATCGAACGGCGAGCGCGAACCCAATACCGCTTCAACCGTCAGACCGCCCAGTGCGATTGCGCCGGCAAACAGGTCTTCACCTTCAAACAGACCGCGCAGGGCAAATGCGGTGGACACCTGAGTGCCGTTGAGCAGCGCCAGACCTTCTTTCGCCGCCAGGGTCAGCGGGGTCAGACCGGCGACTTTCAGTGCTTCGGTGGCTTCCATCCACTCGCCCTTATAGCGCGCCTTGCCTTCGCCCAGCAGCACCAGCGACATGTGCGCCAACGGTGCGAGGTCACCGGATGCACCTACCGAACCCTTGAGCGGAATATGCGGATAAACCTCGGCGTTGATCAGCGCGATCAGCGCATCGATCACCACGCGGCGGATGCCGGAGAAACCACGGCTGAGGCTGTTGACCTTGAGCACCATGATCAGGCGCACCAGCTCATCGCTGATCGGCTGGCCGACGCCGGCGGCGTGCGACAGCACCAGAGAACGCTGCAGGTTTTCCAGGTCTTCGCTGGCGATGCGGGTCGAAGCCAGCAGGCCGAAACCTGTGTTGATGCCGTAGGCAGTGCGGTTCTCGGCGAGGATCTGCTCGACGCAAGCGACGCTGGCCTCGATCTGCGCCACAGCGCTGTGGTCGAGGGTCAGCTTGACCGGTTGCTGATAGACGTCACGCAGTTGGGCCAGGCTCAGTTGGCCGGGAATCAGGTTCAGCGCAGTCATTAAAATGCTCCTTTTGAACATTGTTATTAACTACCAGTCGCTCCGGAGCATTCCGTTATCCGTCGTTTCTCGTCTTGTGGACGATCCGCGCCTTGGCACGCTGGTATGGGTAGTTGTCAGTGCAGATTCGGTAATACGTTGTGCAGCGCATTCGGGTGTTTCAGAACGCTTGCGGCGGCGGCGATATCCGGCGCCAGCCAGCGATCCTGATCATAGGCCGGGACGGTTTCACGCAGCAGGCGCCACGCCCGATCAGTGCCCGCGCCAAAGCGCTGCTCCTTGAGGAATTCAAAGGCCTGCGCCGCCAGCAGGTATTCGATGGCGAGGATCTGCGTGCAGTTTTCCAGGGCGCGGTGCAGCTTCAGCGCGGCGCTGGTGCCCATGCTCAGGTGGTCTTCCTGCAGGCCCGAGGTGACGTAGTTGTCGAGCACTGCCGGTTGCGCCAGCTGGCGGTTCTCGGCACACAGCGAAGCGGCGACGTATTGCACGATCATCATCCCGGAGTTCACTCCCGGATTGGCCACCAGAAACGCCGGCAGACCGCTGACGTGCGGGTTGACCAGACGATCGAGGCGGCGCTCGGCAATCGAGCCGATTTCAGCCATGGCAATCGCCAGCAGATCCGCCGCCATCGCCACCGACTGACCGTGCGGGTTGGCCTGCGACATCACCCGGAAATTCTCCGGCGTGCCCAGCAGCAACGGGTTGTCGGTGCAGCCGTTGAGTTCGGCCTCGACCTGTTTGATCGCATGTTCCAGTTGATCGCGCGCAGCGCCATGCACTTGCGGGATCGAACGGATGCTCAGTGCATCCTGAGTACGAATGCCTTTGCTCGTCGCGATCACTTCACTGCCATCGAGCAAGGCGCGCAGGTTGCTACCGACCTGCTGCATGCCGGGGTGCGGCTTGAGCGCGATGATCTCGGCATCGAACGCGGCGATCTGCCCGCGCTGCGCTTCGAAACTCATGGCGCCGATCACATCGGCCCATTGCACCAGACGCGTCGCGTCGGCAATCGCCAGGCAGCTGAGGCCGGTCATGCACGGGGTGCCGTTGACCAGGCACAAGCCGTCTTTCGCACCGAGCTGCACCGGTTGCAGGCCTTCTTCGGCCAAGGCCTGTTGCGCCGTGGTGATCTGCCCGCGATAGCTGACATTGCCCACGCCGAGCAGCGCAATGCCGATGTGCGCCATGTGCGTCAGGTAACCCACCGAGCCTTGCGACGGCACTTGCGGGGTGATGCCACGATTGAGCAGCGCCAGCAACGCTTCGACCACCCGGCGATGAATGCCGGATTTGCCGTGGCTGTAGTTGTGGATTGCGGCGCAGAGGATCGCGCGAGTTTGTTCGTCAGGCAGCACCGGGCCGACGCCACAGGCGTGGCTGAGCAAGGTATTGCGCGAGAGCTGGCTGAGTTGTTCGTCTTTCAGCGAGACGTTGGACAGGCCACCCAGACCGGTGTTGACGCCATAAGCGCGCTCGCCGCTTTCGACGATGCGCTGGACGATGCCCTGAGCGTTTTCGATGCGCGCCCAGGTCTCGCTCGACAGTTCCAAAGTGGCGCCGTGACGGGCGACGGCGACCACGTCCTGCCAACGCAGGGGGCTGCCGGTGATGATGATTTTTTCAGCCTGGGACATCTAAAACCTCATGCCAATTCTGTTGATACACCAACCTGTGGCGAGGGAGCTTGCTCCCGCTGGACTGCGAAGCAGGCCCAAAATTTTTGCGACCGCTGCGCGCTCGAGCGGGAGCAAGCTCCCTCGCCACAAAAGCGGTCTCGCCCTTAGTCCACTAAACCACCGCCGCCCGCCGCTGCACGAACCGGTCAACATACTCATCCGCCGGCGAATGCAGGATCTCTCTCGGGGTGCCGACCTGAATCAGCTTGCCGTCCTTGAGGATCGCAATGCGGTTGCCGATGCGCACGGCCTCATCGAGGTCGTGAGTGATGAAGACGATGGTCTTGTGCAGGGTCTTTTGCAGCTCCAGCAACTGGTCCTGCATCTCGGCGCGGATCAACGGATCGAGCGCACTGAACGCTTCGTCCATGAGGATGATGTCGGTGTCCGCCGCTAGTGCACGGGCCAGGCCCACGCGCTGGCGCATGCCGCCGGAGAGCTGGTGCGGGTATTTGTTTTCGTAGCCTTTGAGGCCCACGGTGTTGATCCAGTGCAACGCGCGTTCAGCGCACAGTTGCTTGCTCTCGCCGCGCACTTTCAGGCCGTAGGCGACGTTCTCGATCACGGTCTTGTGCGGCAGCAGGCCGAAGCTCTGGAACACCATGCTGATCTTGTGCCGGCGAAATTCGCGCAGCGCTTCCATGTCGTATTGCAGGATGTCCACGCCATCGACCAGGATCGCGCCGCTGGTCGGGTCGATCAGGCGGTTGAAGTGGCGCACCAGGGTCGATTTGCCGGAACCGGACAGGCCCATGATCACGAAGATCTCACCGGTGCCGATGCTTAGCGACAGATCGTTGACCCCGACCACGCAACCGGTTTCGTTCAGCACCTGATCCTTGGTCTTGCCCTGGCCGACCATCGCCAGTGCGTCCTTGGCGCGGTTGCCGAAAATCTTGAAGACGTTTTTGACTTCGATCTTGCTCACGGTTGCGTTGTTCATTTGCTCACCTCATGCCGTGGCCGACCGTACGCCTGAGTAATGCGGTCGATGACCACTGCGAGAATCACGATCGCCAGACCGGCTTCGAGGCCGCGTCCGACGTTGAGGGTCTGAATCCCCACCAGCACGTCTTCACCCAGGCCACGGGCGCCGATCATCGAGGCGATCACCACCATCGACAGTGCCATCATCGTGGTCTGGTTGATCCCGGCCATGATGCTTGGCAGGGCCAGCGGCAGTTGCACACCGAACAGTTGCTGCCAGCGATTGGCACCGAAGGCGTTGATCGCTTCCATCACTTCACCGTCGACCTGGCGGATGCCCAGATCGGTCAGGCGGATCAGCGGCGGCGCGGCGTAGATCACCGTGGCGAAAATCGCCGGGACCTTGCCCAGACCGAACAGCATCAGCACCGGAATCAAGTACACGAAACTCGGCATGGTCTGCATGATGTCGAGCAGCGGCATCAGCACCGAACGCAAGCGATTGCTGCGCGCCGAGAGGATCCCCAGCGGAATGCCGATCAGCACCGAAATGATCGTCGCGACCATCATCAGCGCCAGGGTTTGCATGAGTTTGTCCCACAGGCCGACAGCACCGACGAGGAACAGCAGACCGACGATGACGGCGGTGGTCACGACTTTACGCGTGGCGTGCCAGGCGACCACGCCGACGATCGCCAGCATCAACCACCACGGTGCCGCACGCAGCAGGCCTTCGAGGTTGACGATGGCCCACAGCAGGGTGTCCGAGATGTGGCGGAACACATCACCGTAGTTGGTGACCAGCGAATCGACCCAACCGTTGACCCAGTCGGCGATGGAAAAGGTAAAGCTTTCGGGAAACATAAGCGGCTCTCAATCAGAAATCTCAATCAAGCGATTTACGGCATATCTCCCGGCCAGCCTCACGGTTGACCGGGAGGTATCGACCTACAGCGCCGCGTCGATTTTCTTGGCTGCGTCGTCACTGACCCACGCGTGCCAGACCTCAGGATGTTCCTTGAGGAAGATTTTCGCCAGTTTTGGCGACTCGATACGTTCCTTCGCCATGCGTCCCAGGTTCTGGTTCAGCAGGTCGATCGGCAGGTTGACCTTTTCCAGCACGGCCACCAGTTCTGGCGCCTGCTCGTGGAAAGTTTTTGACAGGCCGACCTTGATGCTCACGCTTTTGTCGACGCCCGGCTTTTCTTCCAGCTTGACCGCGTCGATCTGGCCCATCAGCGGGGTTGGCGACCAGTAATAAAAAAGGATCGGCTCGCCACGCTTGTAGCTCGACAGCACCGCCGCATCCAGCGCAGGTCCTGTGCCCGGGCGGAAGTTGGTGTAGGTGTTTTCCAGACCATAGCTCTTGAGCATTTCGCTGTTGTCCAGCTCGCAGGTCCAGCCCGCCGGGCAGTTATAGAAACGGCCCTTGGACGGCTCTTCGGCGTCTTTGAAAATGGCCGCGTATTTGCCCAGATCGGCGATGTTTTTCAGGTCCGGGGCTTTTGCCTCGATCTTGCGTTTGGCGTCGCCTTCGATCACGTAGCGCGGCACGTACCAGCCTTCGATTGCGCCGACGATCGGGGCGCCGACACCGACGACCTTGCCGGCCTTCTCGGCCTTGTTCCAGACCTCGCTGCGGCCGACCCATTCTTCGGCGAACACTTGAATGTCGTTGCTGCTCAGGGCGTTCTCCATGGTGATGGAGTTGCCCGGCAGGCTGTCGGTCTTGCAGTCGTATCCTTTCTCCAGCACCACTTGCAGCACGTCGGTCAGCAGCATGCCGCTTTCCCAGTTCAGACCGGCGAATTTCACCGGTTTACCGGACTCGCACCAACCGGCTGCCTGAGTGGCACCGGCACTGGCCAGCAGGCCCATGGACAACAGTGTGGTGAGCAGGGTCTTGTTCGATTTCATTGTTGCGACGCTCCTAATCATGAATTGGCTTACGGCAGTCAAGAGGCATCCAGCCCTGTCCACGTCCAATCAGGCCTGCGCCGCAGCGCGCCCGGCCCCACTTTTTTCAGGTGGTACAACGCTGTTCTGCTCGACCGGCAGAATCAGTTGATCAGGCACCGAGCCGTGCCATTTTTTCGCGCACACGTAATAGAGGGCAGCAGGCAGCACCAGACCGATGATCCAGGAGATATCCACGTCACCGAGGGCGGCCACCAGAGGGCCGGTGTAGAACTTGGTGGAGATGAACGGCAGTTGCACCAGCACGCCGAACACATAGACGCTGATCCCGAGCAGGTTCCAGCGCCCGTAGCGACCGTTCGGATCGGCCAGCGCCGGCACGTCGTAACGCTCGCGGGTGATGCAGTAGTAGTCGACCAGGTTGATCGCGCTCCATGGCGTGAAGAACGCCAGCAGGAACAGGATGAACGACTTGAACGCACCGAGGAACGAGTGCTGACCGAGCAAGGCGATCAGGGTGGCTGCACCGACGATCACCAGCACGAACACCAGACGCTGCAGGCGCGAGACCGTCAGGTGTCCACGGAAGCCGCTGATGATGGTGGCGATGCACATGAAGCTGCCGTAGGAGTTCAGCGTCGAGATGGTCACCTTGCCGAACGCGATGCTGAAGTACAGCAGCGCCGCCGTGGCACCGGTGCCGCCCAGTCCGACGATGTAGGCCACTTCGTGACCGGCAAACTGGCCGTTGGCCGAAGCTGCCGCGAACACGCCGAGGACCATCGCCACCTGCGCGCCGATGACCGAACCTGCGCCAGCGGCAAAGAAGGTTTTCACCGAGGAAACCTTGCTCGGCAGGTAGCGCGAATAGTCAGCCACATAAGGGCCGAACGCGATCTGCCAGGAGGCCGCGAGCGACACCGCCAGCAGGAAGCTGCTCCAGCTGAAGTGACGGATCTGCAACAGTGCGCCCACGTCCACCTGGCTCAGCAGACGGCTGAACAGATACACGAAAGCAATCACGCCAATCACGCTGGCAACCCGGCCGATCCAGTGGATCACCCGATAACCGAGCACCGTGACCACTACGATGACACTGGCGAACAGCAGGATGCCGATCGTGTCGCTGACGCCAAACAACTGGCCCAGCGCCTGGCCGGAAAGCACCGTACCGGTGGCGGTGAAGCCCAAGTACATCAGGCACACCAGCACGATCGGGATCGCCGCGCCATACACGCCAAATTGCACGCGGCTGGAAATCATCTGCGGCAGACCCAGTTTCGGCCCTTGCGCCGCATGCAGCGCCATCACGCCGCCGCCCAGCAGTTGACCGAGCAACAGACCAATCAACGACCAGAACACATCACCGCCCAGCACCACGGCCAAAGCCCCAGTGACAATCGCAGTGATTTGCAGATTCGCCCCCATCCACAGGGTGAACTGGCTCAACAGACGACCGTGTCTTTCCGCTTCCGGGATGTAGTCGATCGAACGCCTTTCGATCAACGGTTTGTTGCCTGCACGATCGGGGGTTACAGCCATGATTCAACCTCTGTGGATTGTTATTCGTTGTGAGTTGGCCGGATCTCTGTAGGAGCTGCCGCAGGCTGCGATCTTTTGATCTTCGGTGCCGGTAATGACGCCAAGATCGCAGCCTGCGGCAGCTCCTACAGGGCTATCGGTTTATTTGCCGGTAATCATCGGCAGGTTCAGACCCTGCTCCTTGGCGCAGTCGATGGCGATCTGGTAACCGGCATCGGCGTGACGCATGACACCGGTGGCCGGGTCGTTGTGCAGCACGCGCGCAATACGCTCGGCCGCTTCGTCAGTACCGTCGCAGACAATCACCATGCCCGAGTGCTGCGAGAAGCCCATGCCCACACCGCCGCCGTGGTGCAGGGAAACCCAGGTCGCGCCGCTCGCGGTGTTCAGCAGGGCGTTGAGCAGTGGCCAGTCGGACACGGCGTCGGAACCGTCCTGCATCGATTCGGTTTCGCGGTTCGGGCTGGCGACCGAGCCGGAGTCGAGGTGGTCGCGACCGATCACGATCGGGGCCGACAGCTCGCCGCTGCGCACCATTTCGTTGAACGCCAGACCGAGCTTGGCGCGCAGGCCCAGGCCGACCCAGCAGATACGTGCCGGCAGCCCCTGGAAGCTGATGCGCTCGCGGGCCATGTCCAGCCAGTTGTGCAGGTGCGCGTCGTCCGGGATCAGCTCTTTGACTTTGGCGTCGGTCTTGTAGATGTCCTGCGGATCACCCGACAGCGCCGCCCAGCGGAACGGACCGATGCCACGGCAGAACAGTGGGCGGATGTAGGCCGGTACAAAGCCTGGGAAGTCGAACGCGTTTTCCACGCCTTCTTCTTGCGCCATCTGACGGATGTTGTTGCCATAGTCGAAGGTCGGAATGCCTTGCTTCTGGAAATCCAGCATCGCTTTGACGTGGACCGCCATCGATTGCTTGGCGGCTTTGATCACGGCAGCCGGCTCGGTCTTGGCGCGGGCGCGGTATTCGTCCCAGGTCCAGCCCGCCGGCAGGTAGCCGTTGAGTGGGTCGTGGGCGCTGGTCTGGTCGGTGACCATGTCCGGGCGCACGCCACGCTTGACCAGCTCCGGCAGGATTTCTGCCGCGTTACCCAGCAGGGCGATGGAGATCGCTTTGCCTTCGGCGGTGTATTTGGCGATGCGCGCCAGGGCGTCGTCGAGGTCTTTGGCTTGCTCGTCGACGTAGCGGCTTTTCAGGCGGAAATCGATGCTCACCTGCTGGCATTCGATGTTCAGCGAGCAGGCACCGGCCAGGGTAGCGGCCAGTGGCTGAGCACCGCCCATGCCACCCAGACCTGCGGTCAGCACCCACTTGCCTTTGAGGTTGTCGTTGTAGTGCTGGCGGCCGGCTTCAACGAAGGTTTCGTAGGTGCCCTGAACGATGCCCTGGCTGCCGATGTAGATCCAGCTGCCGGCGGTCATCTGGCCGTACATGGCCAGGCCTTTGGCGTCGAGTTCGTTGAAGTGTTCCCAGCTCGCCCAGTGCGGCACCAGGTTGGAGTTGGCGATCAGTACGCGCGGAGCGTTGCTGTGAGTCTTGAACACGCCGACCGGCTTGCCGGATTGCACCAGCAGGGTCTCGTCGTCGCTCAGATTGGTCAGGCTCTCGACGATCTTGTCGTAGCACTCCCAGTTACGCGCCGCGCGACCGATGCCACCGTAGACCACCAGCTCTTTCGGGTTCTCGGCCACTTCCGGATCGAGGTTGTTCATCAGCATGCGCAGCGGCGCTTCGGTCAGCCAGCTCTTGGCGGTCAGCTTATTGCCGCGCGATGCACGGATTTCGACGTCACGTCTCTTTGTATAAACGGCAGTTGTAGGCTTATTGTCAGTCACGAAAAAGACTCCTCAGCGATCAATTCAAACCAACCCTGGCAGTGGGCAAGCAGCCTGTGCGCCTCAATGCGCGACAAGCGAATCAGTGGACGCTGCGGACTTATACGCATACGTCTTTACTTGTACATACAAGCATATGCAATCAAGCGGCCAACTTGCTGGAGAGTCGCTGAAGAAAAATCGCGGACAGGGCTGCAGAGCGCCTGAGACAAGGGTTACGGCGTGGATGAAAATTTTTGCGGGGAGGAATTGAGGATTCGGCGGATCGTTACGAACCCGTGGTTTTGCGCCACGCTGGGGCGTTCGGTAACAAGTTGGTGCGCCGAGGGAAACAGGAATTGAAATGCAATTGTGGCGAGGGAGCTTGCTCCCGCTGGAGGCCGAAGGACTCCCATTCCGGCATTTACCGAAGTGGGGCTGCTTCGCAGCCCAGCGGGAGCAAGCTCCCTCGCCACAATGTGTTTTATATGAGCAGAAGGATCAGCGTGCCATCAGCTCGATCACGCAGCACGGAGCATTCACCGCGACCTCAACCAGACCGCTGTTACCGTCCAGTTGCACACAATCATGTCGGCCCAGTTGCGCGACGCTGTCACCGACTTTCGCCTCAAGCAACTCACTGACACTGAACACCAGCACCGTCGCCGCCGAGCTGAAAAACCGCTGCTCGCCATCCAGCCACTGCAACCGCGCGCTGTAACGCTGTGGCGCGTAGATCAGGTTGAAGTCGCGGATCGCGCCGCCAAGCAAGGTGCAGGACACCTGGCTTTCGCCGCTGAACGCAAACGGATCCAGCGGTAACAATGGGCGTGTGTCATCACCATCGACGCACAGGGTCATGCCATCGCCCTGCAGCACCGTAATCACTCGCTGATAACCGGCAAAGGTCGAGAAACCACCGGACTCGGCGATGTCGGCAATCGACAGGCGCCAGCCGAAACCATCGAGGCCGGCACCCGCATCACGGGTAATCTCCTCGGTGCTGCCGCCGCCGTTTTTCCACGGCATGCGCGGGTAGCCTTCAGCGCGTAAAACCCTTACCTGACTCATTTATGAAAGCGTCCTTCCAGACGATGACGGGAACCTGGGTGAATCAAACGCGCGGCGGTCACCGGCTGCCGTCCCGACCACGTGCGGCGACGGATCAGCAGGCAAGGCTCGCCTTTTTCGATCTGCAGCAATTTGCACTCGGACGGCTCGGCGAGGATCGCCTCGACGACGTGCTCGCCTTCGGTCAGTGGCGCGACCTGGTTGAGATAGGCGTAAGGGGTCTGCAGGGTGAAGTCCTGCTTGAGGTATTCCGGGGCGACCAGCGCGTTGACGAAACGGTCTTCGATTTGTACCGGAATGTCGTTTTCGTAATGCACGATCAGCGAGTGGAACACCTTCTGCCCTTCGCGCATGTCCAGCGCCAGCGCGCGCTCGGAGCCGGCGGCCTCTTCTTCGAGGGTGATCACCTGACAGGTGTGGCGATGGCCACGGGAGGCAATCTCGTCGGCGATGTTGTGCACTTCGAACAACGCAGACTGGCTCTTCGGTTCAGCGACAAACGTGCCTACACCTTGCATACGCACGAGCAGGCCGTCGGCGGTCATTTCGCGCAGCGCGCGGTTGATGGTCATGCGGCTGAAACCGAGCTGGCTGACCAGTTCGCTTTCCGATGGCACGCGGTAGTGCGGTGGCCAGTTACCGCTGTCGATCTGCTGGGTGATCATCTGTTTGACGCGGGCGTACAAGGGCGCCGGACTGTCGCCCAGGTTCGCGGCCAACGGGGAGACTGGAGGCGGAGTCGGCACGGTTGATCCCTGTTCATTGGATGAAGGTTGCTAGCTTGCCGGAGTTTACCGGGCAGGCAAACGTCTGTATATGTATATACAAATAACACACGATGGGGTGCTGAACCATGTCCGCTTTCTTTGCCGAACGCGCGCTGCTGCCTAATGGATGGGCCAACAATGTACGTCTTGAGGTCAGCGCCGATGGCGTGCTGACCCAGATTCAGGCCGATTCCACTGCAGACGGCGCCGAACGGCTGAGCGGTCCGCTGCTGCCGGGCATGCCCAATCTGCACTCCCACGCCTTCCAGCGCGCGATGGCCGGGCTGGCCGAAGTGGCCGGCAATCCGAACGACAGTTTCTGGACCTGGCGCGACCTGATGTATCGGCTCGTCGGAAAAATCAGCCCCGAGCAACTCGGCGTGATCGCCCGTCAGCTGTACATCGAAATGCTCAAGGCCGGTTACACCTCGGTTGCTGAATTCCACTATGTACACCACGACAATAACGGTCAGCCGTATGCCGATCCGGCCGAACTGGCACTGCGCGTCAGTCAGGCAGCGAGCGAAAGCGGCATCGGTCTGACCCTGCTGCCTGTGCTCTACAGCCATTCCGGATTTGGCGGACAGACGCCCAATGATGGGCAGCGCCGCTTCATCAACAGCACCGAAAATTACCTGAATCTGCAATCGCGCTTGCAGCCATTACTGGCTCAGCAAAAAGCCCAATCGCTGGGACTGTGCTTCCACTCGCTGCGTGCGGTCACCCCGCAGCAGATCAGCGAAGTGCTTGCCGCCAGCGACAAGCAGTGCCCGGTGCACATTCACATCGCCGAACAGCAGAAGGAAGTCGATGACTGCCTGAGCTGGAGCGGTCGCCGTCCGCTGCAATGGCTCTACGAAAACACCGAGGTCGATCAGCGCTGGTGTCTGGTTCACGCGACCCACGCCAACCCGGAAGAAGTCACGCTGATGGCCAAGAGCCGCGCCATCGCCGGGCTGTGTCTGACCACTGAAGCGAATCTGGGCGACGGGATTTTCCCGGCGGTGGATTTCCTCGCCCAGGGCGGACGCATGGGCATCGGTTCCGACAGCCATGTGTCGCTCAGCGTGGTCGAGGAATTGCGCTGGCTGGAATACGGCCAGCGTTTACGCGATCAGCGGCGCAACCGGTTGTATGGCGCGGATCAGCCGATGGTTGGGCGCACGCTGTATGACGCAGCGCTGGACGGCGGCGCCCAGGCTTTGGGACAGCCGATTGGCGCGCTGGAAGTCGGAAAGCGTGCGGACTGGATCGTGCTCGATGGCAATGATCCGTATCTGGCGACCGCCAGCGGCGACGGGATCTTGAATCGCTGGTTGTTTGCCGGTGGCGATCGTCAGGTTCGCGACGTGCTGGTCAATGGCCAATGGGTGGTGCGCGATGGCCGACACGCGGGCGAAGAGGAAAGCGCACGCGCCTTCACCCAGGTTCTGCGCGAGCTTTTGGGCTGACACAAAACAAAAATGTGGGAGCGAGCCTGCTCGCGAAAGCGGTGTATCAGCAACACTTTCGTTAACTGACACGCCCTCTTCGCGAGCAGGCTCGCTCCCACATTTGATTTGTGGTGACCTTTAGTTCGAAGTCTTGGCCATCTGCCGATCCGACGCCCGCCAGATCAGTCGCGTAGTGTCGTAACCCTGCTGACGCGCCTTGCTCAGCAACTCCTCGCGCACTACGCCATTGACCGTTGGCGTGCGCGACAGCAACCACATGTACTTGCGACTCGGGTCGCCGACGATGGCGGTCTTGTAGTCGTCGCTGACGTACAACACCCAGTATTCGCCTTTCGCCACACCCGGAATCAAGCGCGAGAACCAGGTATCGAACTCGACCCACAACTTGTCGGTCTTGCCCGGCACCTGTGGATAAGCCTTGCCTTTGGCTTCTTCCCACTGCCAGTCGGAGGTCAGGCAGCGATTGAGCACATCGACATTGCCGTCCGGTCTGAGCGAGTAATGGGCTTCGGACTGCGCGCAGTTGCGCTGGAAGTACATCGGCAGGCGCGCCAGTTCATACCAGGTGCCCTGATAACGCTTGAGATTGACACTGTGAGCCGTCTTGGGCGCCAGCGGATCTTCACCGTGGGTGGCGCAGCCAGCCAGTACCAGGCCGGCTAAAAGGACGAACAATAACCGCTTCATTATTTTTCTCCCGTGGGCGCGTAGCCCCGGTTTACTTCAGGCCTTGGCCGGAAAACATCAGCACTTTGTCACCGGCGTACTGCACGCTGATAAAGCTGTTTTTGTCGCCCCAGGTGCAACTGGACATGCCGAGCGCGCCCGAACAGTCGGTGGGTTTGCCGAGCAGCGTCTCAACCTCGACCTTGGCCATGCCGGCTGATAGCTTGGAATAGTTTTCCTGATTGACCTTGCTGCACGCGGCCAACAGCACGCAAAAAGTCAGAAGGGCGATAGATCGCAGCGACATGTGTAACTCCTGGAACGAGAGGGGAAGGCATGGTGCCAACCAGAAGCTTAGAAGAGAAAACCCTCATCTGGTTCCCTTCAGAAAGGGCTATTTATCGCTCCGCTCGTCTGGCATTTATCGGCAAATCAGACACTTTCTGCGGCTATTGAGCATTTCGTCGCATTTCATCAAAGACGCCTAATCTTTGGCGCGCGCCGGTCGAAATAAGAGCAGCGCAAAGCCCCCGAGTGTGGCAAATTGCCGCCCTTTCTCGACCAGCCCCTTCGCGGTAGTTCATTCGATGACCAGAAACATGAAATTCAGCCACAAGATCTTGTTGGCTGCCGCCCTCGTGGTGGCCGTTGCGTTCGCCTGTTTCATTTTGTTCAACGACTATCGACAACGCGAAGCCCTGAGCAGCAGCACCGAAGCCTCGATGCAGGAGCTGGGCAGCCTGACCACCAGCAACATCCAGACCTGGCTGGAAAGCCGTATCCAGTTGCTGCAATCGTTGTCGCAACAGGTCGCCGCCGACGGCAGCGCCCCGGCCAGCCTCAAGCGCATCATCGACCTGCCCGCCTACACCGGCAATTTCCAGCTCAGCTACTTCGGCGGCGCTGACGGCGTGATGTTCTCGGTACCCGCCGGCAATCGCGCGCCGGACTACGACCCGCGCGCCCGTGGCTGGTACAAGGCCGCCAACAGCGCCCAACAGACCATTGTCACCGAACCCTACATCGCCGCTTCGTCGGGCAAACTGGTGATCACTGTCGCCACCCCGGTGCAGCGCCAAGGCCAGATGATCGGTGTGGCCGGTGCGGATATCGACCTGACCAGCGTCAGCGCGATCATCAACTCGCTCAATTTTGGTGGCCACGGCCATGCGTTCATCGTCAGCGCCGATGGCAAGATCCTGATTCACCCGGACAGCAAACTGGTCCTGAAAACCCTCGCCGAGGCCTATCCGAACGGTGCGCCGAAAGTCAGCCCGGGCCTGAAAGAAGTCGAATTCGACGGCAAGACTCAACTGATCTCCTTCACCCGCGTCAACGGCGTGCCATCGGCTGACTGGTACGTGGCGCTGGTGCTGGACAAGGACACCGCGTTCTCGATGCTCAGCGAATTCCGCACCTCGGCGCTGATCGCCATGGTGATCGCCGTGGTGATCATCATCGCTTTGCTCGGCATGTTGATTCGCGTGCTGATGCAGCCGCTGCTGACCATGGGCCGCGCCATGCACGACATCGCCGAAGGTGAAGGCGACCTGACCAAGCGTCTGGTGATCCACGGCCATGATGAATTCGGCGCGCTGGGCCTGTCGTTCAACCGCTTCGTCGAGCGTATTCACACCTCGATCCGCGAAGTGTCCTCGGCCACCGGCCAGGTCAACGAAGTCGCCCTGCGCGTGGTCGCCGCATCGAATTCGTCGATGTACAACTCCGACCAGCAGGCCAGCCGCACCAACAGTGTGGCCGCGGCGATCAACCAGCTCGGCGCCGCCGCCCAGGAAATCGCCCAGAACGCCGCCCTCGCCTCGCAGCACTCCAGCGATGCGCGCAGCCTGGCGGTCGACGGCCAGCAAGTTGTGGATAAAACCATTCACGCCATGCAGCAGCTCTCGGCGAAAATCAGCGACTCCTGCGGCAACATCGAAACACTGAACAGCAACACGGTGAACATCGGGCAGATTCTGGAAGTGATCACCAGCATCTCGCAGCAGACCAACCTGCTGGCGCTCAACGCTGCCATCGAAGCGGCCCGCGCCGGTGAGGCTGGCCGTGGTTTCGCCGTGGTCGCTGACGAGGTGCGCAACCTCGCCCACCGCACTCAGGATTCGGCGCAGCAAGTGCAAAAGATGATCGAAGAACTGCAAATCGGCGCGCGTCAGGCAGTGAGCATCATGACCGAGAGCCAGCGCGAGAGCGAAAGCAGCGTCGGCATCGCCAACCAGGCCGGCGAACGTCTGGGCAGCGTGACCCAGCGCATCGGCGAGATCGACGGGATGAACCAGTCGGTGGCTACCGCGACCGAAGAGCAGACCGCGGTGGTCGAGTCGATCAACGTCGACATCAACGAGATCAACACGCTGAACCAGGAAGGTGTCGAGAACCTGCAGGCAACCTTGCGCGCTTGTTCGGATCTGGAACAGCAGGCGGCGCGCTTGAAGCAGCTGGTAGGCAGCTTCAGGATCTAAGGCGCGGCCACTGGCGTCTTCGCGAGCAGGCTCGCTCCCACATTGGAATGCATTTCATAGTGGGAGCGAGCCTGCTCGCGAAGAGGGATTCAGCCGCAATAAAGATTTAGAACCTGGAACCCGGCTCAGAAAGAAACTCCAACTCCTCAACCGTCGACTCCCGCCCCAACACCGCATTGCGATGCGGAAACCTGCCAAACCGCGCAATCACTTTCCGATGCCGCTCGGCATAGTCCAGATTGTCGGCAAACACCGCCCGCTCGGCTTCCGGCTGTTCAGCCAGCAGATCGATAAACCGCGAAACGGCTTCGTTCTGCACCGCGAGGTTTTCGCAGTGTTCGAACACCAGATAAATGAATACGCGCTGAATCGGCTTCAGTTGCCGGTCGAAGTCCGCTGCAATGCCCTGCGCGACGAGTTTCTGCGCGCGCAGATCACCGGAAAAGGCTTTGGGTGTATCGCGAAAGATCATGCGCGGCAGTTGATCAAGCAGCAGTACCACGGCCAGCCAACCTTCGGGACGTTGCGTCCACTCGGTCAATTCGCCAGCGAGGGCCTGATCGACAAAGACCCCGAAACGCTCACGCGCTTCGAGGTCCTGGTTGTCTTTCTTGCCGAACCACAACTTGCCCTTGTCAGCCGCAATCTCGTCCGCTGATTCGGCATGTCCGAACCACCAATCGAGCAACGGCTGCCAGGGCGCGGTCATGGCTTATTCCTTGTGGTAAGCCGTGGCGCGGGCGACTTCTTCTTTCGAGCCGAGGAACACCGCTACGCGCTGGTGCAGGCCTTCCGGCTGAATGTCGAGGATGCGCTGGTGACCGTCGGTGGACGCGCCGCCGGCCTGTTCCACCAGGAACGACATCGGGTTTGCTTCGTACATCAGACGCAGTTTGCCGGGCTTGGATGGCTCACGGCTGTCGCGCGGGTACATGAACAGACCGCCACGGGTCAGGATGCGGTGCACGTCCGCCACCATCGCCGCGACCCAGCGCATGTTGTAGTTCTTCTTCAGCGGGCCTTCTTCGCCGGCCAGCAGTTCGCTGACGTAGCGTTGTACCGGGGCTTCCCAGTGGCGCTGGTTGGACATGTTGATCGCGAATTCCTGGGTGGTTTCAGGAATGGTGATGTCTTCGTGGGTCAGCACGAAGCTGCCCATTTCGCGGTCCAGGGTGAAGCCTTTGACGCCGTCGCCCAGAGTCAGCACCAGCATGGTCTGCGGGCCGTAGATCGCGTAACCGGCAGCAACCTGCTGGGTGCCTGGCTGCAGGAAGGCTTTTTCGTTCAGCGGCTCGTTCTGGCTCAGGTATTCGTTCGGGCAACGCAGTACCGAGAAGATGGTGCCGACCGGAGCGTTGATGTCGATGTTCGACGAGCCGTCCAGTGGGTCGAACACCAGCAGGTAGGCGCCTTTCGGGTATTTGCCCGGGATCTGGTAGGCATTGTCCATTTCTTCGGAGGCCATGCCGGCCAGGTGACCGCCCCATTCGTTGGCTTCGAGCAGGATCTCGTTCGACAGGACGTCGAGCTTCTTCTGCACTTCGCCTTGGACGTTTTCAGTGCCCATGCTGCCCAGAACACCACCCAGGGCGCCTTTGGACACGGCGTGGCTGATCTCTTTGCAGGCACGCGCCACCACTTCGATCAGGAAGCGCAGATCGGCAGGAGTGTTATTGCTGCGGGTCTGCTCAATCAAATAGCGACTCAGGGTAACGCGGGACATGGACGGCTCCGGTGGAATGGGGGGCTAAAAACCCGCGCAGTTTACAGGGAGTCTGAAAACGTAGCGAGCGATGACGCCCGGTAACGTGCATTGGGGCGCAATTGCTTGTATCAGACGTGATCGGGTCGAGAGAGTTCAGGCACCGGATTGAGCGTAGTTGGAAATCGGACGGGGGGCTGGGGGGGTCATTGATCAGTTCGGAATCTGTATTGGTCGACACGCCGCTTTCGCGAGCAGGCTCGCTCCCACAGGGGATCGGGGTGCCGCTGAATGGGCGCCCATTGAAGATCCACTGTGGGAGCGAGCCTGCTCGCGATTGGCGCGCAGCGCCAGCCATTCTCAGGAATTGGTCGGTGGCTTGCGCAGCAGACTCGCCGCCATCGCCCCGAGGAACACCACACTCACCAGCAACACCGCCCACAGGCCGATCTTCTTCCAGTTGGTCTCGGCCACTGCCGCCGTAGTCGCCGGCGCAGCCTGCGCGGCAACCACTTCACCCTGCACCGAGGCCTTGCCCAGCGCCGCGAGTTTTTCCGGTTTGAAATCCGGAATCAGCGTGCTCAGCGGCAAGTTCGCGGCTTTCACCGTCGGATTGCCCAGCGCCAGGCTGTAAGGCCCGTCACCACGCGCAAGGAAAATCACCTGCGTCGCCCGCACCGCGTATTTCAGGCTCGGCGTCTGCTCACCCAGACCACCGCCGCGCTCGTCTACGCTCAGTTTCAACTGCTGCACGGTTTGCCCGTACAACTGCAATTCGTTTTGCACCACGTCCTGACCGCTCTGGGTCAGGCGATACAGCAAACCGTTGCTCAGTGTCTGCCACGGCAGGCTGCTTTCGCGGCGGCCCGCGAGCGTCACCGGCGCCAAACTGTTCGGCTGCTTCAGCTCGACCTGCACCCGCTCGACATTCAGGCCCATCGGCAACTGCCAGGTGTACTCGCCGGACTTGGTGCTGTTGCCCGCCAGCGCTTGCGACCAGACCAACGGCAGCGGCACGTTGCGCGGATCGCTGCTTTTCAGTTGCGCCGAGGTCAGGATTGGCGCCGAGGTTGGCGCATCCCACAGCAGACGCAGATAGCGCGCGGATTGCCCCGGCAGCGTCACTTCATGCTGTTCGATGCGCTCGTCGGAAAACGTAAGGCGCGCCACCTGCCCCTCACCCCACGCCTGCCAATGCTGCAAGTCGTCACTGGCCTCGATGCTGAAACGCTGGAAACCGTCGCGCTCGCTGGTCCAGTCGAGAATCAACTGCTGCAGCGGCGCCTTGATCGCGCTGGCATCGAGCAGCCAGCCACGCAACACCTCTTCACCAGCCTCCAGTTGAGTCGACGGCTGCACTTCCACCAGTGTGCCGGTGGTGGTCGATTGCACGCGCACGTTCGGCGCGCGCTCGCTGGCATCGGCAGCGTTGTACAACGGAAACCACTTCACCACATGCAACTGCCCGTCGTCGCGGGTCTGCGCCGATTCCCGGGCCAGGGCGTAGGCCTGCGGTTCGCCGGCGGCGTTGAATACGCGCAGGTCGCTGAGATCGGTCTGCCGTGCCTGCAATTGCGCGCTCAACGGCAGATCGAGGCGATACCACGGGCCGTTGCCACTCACCGCCAGCGGCACCTGCGTGGCGAAGTCCGCCGGTTTTTCCTGGGCGCCGGCAACCATCACCACGCCCAGCGCCAACCACCCCAGATTCAGCATGCGACTCAAGATGAAACTCCTTCGGTATCCGGCACGGGTTTGTCCGCCACCGGTTCGGCTTCGACGCGTTTCGGTGGCAGCGGTGCGAAATAGCCCACCACCAGCAGCAACACGCCGACCCCGATAAACGAGACGATCCGGGCGAGGCCGCCACGGTTGCTCAATTCGACAAAAATCAGTTTGGCCACCACCAGCGCAATCAGCGCCGCGCCGATCAGCCACACTTCGCGCCGGTGACGCAGATGCCCGCCGATCATCAGACCCAACGCCATCAGGGTCCAGACGATGGACAGCCCGGCCTGCACCAGCATCGATTCGAGCAGCAGATCCAGCTCGAACGGAATGCCCGCCCAATGGTGTGCGGCGCGGGTCACCAGCGCGGTGCAAAAGGCGAACAGCGAAACCCCGGCGACCAGTTGCGTGGCGTACTCGGCGTAATCCTTGCGCAGGGCAAACTGCGTCACCGCATGACGCGACCACACGTAAACCCCGAACAAGGCGAACAACAGGCCCAATTCCAGCGGGTTGAGCAGTGGTACGTACGGCAGCGGCTCGGCGTTACCGTCGCTGAAGCCGTTGGCCAGCCAGAACCACGCCAGCATCAGCACCGCAAGCGGCGCGGCGGCGTACAAACGATATTCGCGCGGGAATGCCGCCACCGGCCATGGCCAGTTGCGCGGAGCCGCCGCCAGCAACAGATAAAGGCTCGGCAGGATTGCCCAGCCCAGCCAGCGCCAGGCGTTGTATTGCTCGGACAACAGCAGCAGACCGTAGCGCAGCTCCAGCGCCAGTACGCCGATCTGCATCCAGCAACCCAGCACATGCGCAGTGCTCAAGGCCCGAGCCGGCAGCATCGGCGCCAGACGCCGCAGGCTGAAGAAATGCACGACGAACACCAATACCCACGCCAGCCAGCCGAAGTTCGCCGCCGGGTGATAACGCGCATGCCACGCCGCCAGCAGCACCAGCCCCGCCGCCGGAATCAGCAAGGTGCAGAGCAGGCCCAGCGCCGGCCATTTCAGACGCAGTGACAACAGCGTCCACAGCGCCACACTCAGCGCAGCGACCAGCAGCAACAGCGGCGCCTGCAGATTCAACGGTGCAAAACGCAGCACTTCGCTGACCCACGCCAACGCCCACCAACCGGCGCCCCACACCAGCAGCACTTCAGACAGGCGTTGCAAACTCAGCGCATCGAACGCCGAGGCATGATTGCCCAGTTGCAGACGCCAGGCACCGACCAGCGCGGCCAGCCCCAATACCAGCGGCGTCCAGAAGCCGCCATGGGCCAACGGCCGCAGACCTTCGCTGGACAGCGGCCCGAGCAACTCGGGGCCGGCCAACAAGAACGCTGCGCCACCGATCAACTGCAGCAGCAGACCGAAAACAAAACTCACCCGCTGCTTGAGGTACAGGCTCAGCCAGATGATCAGCAATCCGCTGGCCGCCCACACTGCACTCGCGGTTTGCCACGGCAACACGAACAACACCGCCAGATTGATCAGCACCAACCCCGCCAGCAACACCACCGACAAGCCACGCAGCAGCCGCACATCGCCGCGCACCATCTCGTCCCGCGCCGCCAGCAGCATCCCGCCGATCAACGCCAGACCGATCAGCGATGCGCTGAGCAATCCGCTCCACCCGGCGCTGAACACGGCCGCCGAATCCTCACCTGCACCTTGCAGGCGCAACAGGAACAACGCACCACCGAGCAACTGCACGGCGAACGCGGTGAACAGGAACGTGCGCGATTGCAGGCGCAGGCCGACAAACAAGGTCACCAATCCGGCCAAGGCCCAACTGATCGCTGTCAGCTGAACAAAGAAAAACAACGGCGCCAGCAAATACAGGAACGTCAGGCCCAGCGCCGCCAGCACCGGCAAACCCTGGCGCTCCCATGGCGAAGCCTGTTCCGCCGAGGCTTTGCGCAATTGATAGAAACTGAACAGCAGTGCGATGCCGAGCATCAATGCGCCCAACGGTGCGCCGTCGAGCAGGCTGTTTTCGCCAACCCGCAGCTGACTGAGAAAGGCCAGCGCCGACCCCAGTTGCAGCAGCAGGGCAAACGCTCGGGCGAACGGTCGCTGCTGACGCAAGCCGAGCCAGAAAATCCCCGCGCCCTCCACTGCCCACGCCGCCGAAGTCCAGCGCGCATCGAGGCCCAGCGGAATCGCCAGGCTGGCGAAAATCACCCCCAGTGCCAGACAGGTTTCGCCCAGCAACAAAGCGCGTCCGCCCATCAACACCCGGGCCAGACCCATGTAGATCACGCCTAGTGCGAGTGCGCTGAACGCGGCGGCGAACTCCAGGTGCTGCACCAGCGCAAACTGCAAGCCGAAGCCAACGATCGGCGGTCCAAACAGCATCGTGCCGTCGACGTAATCGCCCTTGCGCGCCGACCAGTGCAGCAGCGCCTCGCGATCGCCGTCTGCCGGCGCATCGGGCATGTCGAGCAACTTGCGCCGGGCGAACAACAGGCCGATGCCCAGGTACATCAGGAAGAACAGGATCAGGAACGGCTCGGTGCTCCACAGCAACTCAGGTGCGTAGGAACGCAGCCCCCAGGCGAAACCGATGCCGAAGGTACCGACAAAACCGATCAGGTTGAGCAGGCGCCAGGCCTTGAACCAGGCAATGGCGAGAATGCCGGCATTGAGCAGCGCGAAATAGCTGAACAGCGCGACGTGGTTACCAGCGCCGGTCGAGGTCAGGATCGGCGCGGCGAAACCGCCCAATGCTGCAGCCGCCGCCAGCCCCAGCGCATCCTGGGTGATGGCGAGAATCGCCGAGAACACCGTCACTGCCACCAGCAAACCCAGCGCGGCAGACGGATCAAGCAACGGATGCAGACGCATCGCCGCAAACACCGTCAAATACAGCACCGCGATCCCGGTGCCCTGCAAGATCAGCGCATAACTGCTGTTTCGCGTACGCAGCCACCAACCCAGCGCCAGCAGGGCCAACGCCGCTGCCGCAACACCGGCGTAACGCAATTCGATCGGCACCACCATGCCTTCGGTGGCGTAGCGCAGCAGGAACGCAAGACCGAAAAACAGCAGCACTACGCCGACCCGCAACACGGTGTTGCCACCGAACAGCCAGTTGCGCGCAGCGCTGATGCCACGCTCGATCAAGTTTGGGCCACGGGGTTCGGCCGGTTGTGCGGGTTGTGCGGGTTGTGCGGGTTGTGCGGGTTGTGCAGGCTCGGCGGTGACGGCGTCCAGCTGCCAGACATCGGCTGGCAGCGGTTGACTGGTTTCGCTGGCAACGGCAGAGATCGGTTCGAGTTCGGGTGGCAGTTCCCAGACCAGATCCGGCGTGGGAGAGGATGATTGTTCGGCGACGATGATCGGCTCAACGATGGCGTCCGGCATCGGCGCCACGCTCGGCGGTGTGGTGCGCACGCTGGCACCTTCAAGCAGAAACAGACGCTGCTCGACGGCTTGCAGGGCGACCTTGGCCTGTTCCAGTTGACGCTGCTGTTCGGTGGCCTGCGAGCCAAGCCGGGCGATACGCAGCGTTTGCCCGATCGCCAGCCCGAGCAGTGCACCGAGCAGCGCGGCACTGAACGACTCGTCGAGCAGCCAGCCGAGCAGCAACCCGATCAACATGAACATCCATTGCATGGTCGATATCCCTAAGCAGCCCCGAGGCGGGGCAATCCCGACAGTTGCCTCAGTCTAGGCACAAACCCTGTGGGAGCGAGCCTGCTCGCGAAAGCGGTTTGTCAGCCAACATTTCTGTTTAACGTGACAACCGCTTCGCGAGCAGGCTCGCTCCCACATTGGGTTGGTGGTGACTGGCGCTGCCGGTAACCGGCGCTCAGTATATCGATCCGGCCCAACAAACGTTGGGCCTTACGCACATTTGTTGCAGAAAATTACTCCAGTGCCTTCCAGATATCCGTGGCGTACTCGCGAATCGTCCGGTCGGACGAGAACCAGCCCATCCGCGCCGTGTTGAGCACTGCCGAGCGCCACCAGTTGTTGGCGTCGTGCCAGTGCGCGTCGACGCGTTTTTGCGCTTCCCAGTAGGAATCGAAGTCGGCGCAGACCAGGAAGCGGTCGTAGTCCACCAGCGAATCGATCAGCCCGGTATAGCGCGACGTATCGTCCGGCGAGAACACACCACTGCGGATCGCCTGCAACACATCGTTCAGACGATGAGACGCGGCGATATCCGGTACGGCGCTGAACTCGTGGTTCTGCTTGCGCGCTTCAACCTGCTGAGCGCTCAGGCCGAAGATGAACATGTGCTCGGCACCGATGCGCTCGCACATTTCCACGTTGGCGCCATCGAGGGTGCCGATGGTCAGTGCGCCGTTGAGACCGAACTTCATATTGCTGGTGCCCGACGCTTCGAAACCGGCGGTGGAAATCTGCTCGGACAAGTCCGCCGCCGGAATGATGCTTTCTGCCAGGCTGACGTTGTAGTTGGGCAAAAACACCACCTTCAGCAAACCCCGCACGGTCGGGTCGTTGTTCACTACCCGGGCGATGTCGTTGGTCAGTTTGATGATCAGTTTGGCCTGGTGATAACTCGCGGCCGCTTTACCGGCGAAGATCTTCACCCGCGGGACCCAGTCGACCTCAGGCTCGGCACGGATCGCTTGGTACAGCGCCACGGTGTGCATCAAGTTGAGCAACTGACGCTTGTATTCGTGGATCCGTTTGACCTGCACGTCGAACATTGCCGCCGGATTGACCGCGATCCCCAGCCGCTCATGAATCAAGTAGG
Organism: Pseudomonas sp. B21-051; assembly: GCF_024748795.1. NCBI lineage: Bacteria > Pseudomonadati > Pseudomonadota > Gammaproteobacteria > Pseudomonadales > Pseudomonadaceae > Pseudomonas > Pseudomonas sp. B21-051. The sequence goes on along the minus strand of NZ_CP087166.1, from coordinate 394,974 downwards.
CCAAGGCCTTTTTGCTGTGCAGGCGCTGTTCGGCGAAGGCTTTGCGGAAGGCGGGTTTCTCGGCGAACGGTTCCAGATCGAGCAAGCGCTCTTCGGGATTATCCAGCACCTCCGGGCCGAGGGAGTCGACCAGCATCGAGGTCAACTCGGAGTTGGCCTGGAACAGCCAGCGGCGGAAGGTGATGCCGTTGGTTTTGTTGTTGATCCGCTCCGGGTAGAGCTTGTGCAGTTCGGCGAACACGGTCTTGCGCATCAGCTGCGTGTGCAGCCCGGACACACCGTTGACGCTGTGCGAACCAAGGAATGCAAGGTTACCCATGCGCACCCGGCGACCGTTGTCCTCTTCGATCAGCGACACCGCGCGCAGCACGTCGAAATCGTGAATGCCTTTGGCGCGCAGCGAGTCGATGTGCTGCGCGTTGATCAGATAAATGATCTGCATGTGCCGCGGCAGCATGCGTTCCATCAAGCCGACCGGCCAGGTTTCCAGCGCCTCGGGCAACAGCGTGTGGTTGGTGTACGACAAGGTATCGACGGTGACTTGCCACGCCGCATCCCAGGCCACGTCGTAGACGTCGACCAGTTGCCGCATCAATTCAGCAACGGCAATCGAAGGGTGGGTGTCGTTGAGCTGGATCGCCGCGTGATCGCCCAGGGTCAGCACCGAGGTGTGCATGTTGCGATGACGACGCAGCAAATCCTGCAAGGAAGCGGCGACGAAGAAATATTCCTGGCGCAGGCGCAGTTCCTGCCCGGCCTCAGTGCTGTCTGCCGGGTAAAGCACGCGAGAAATACTTTCAGCACGGGCGACTTCGGCGACGGCGCCCAGGTGGTCACCGGCGTTAAAACGCTCCAGGTGCAGATCTTCCATGGCTCGCGCACGCCACAGGCGCAGGGTGTTGACGCTCGCCCCGCGCCAGCCGACCACTGGCGTGTCATAGGCAATCGCGCGCACGGTTTCCGCTGGCGACCAGACCTGCTTGGACTTGCCACTGGCATCGGTGACGGTTTCGACGCTGCCGCCGAAACCGATGGAGTACACCACTTCCGGACGCTCGAATTCCCACGGGTTACCGAAATCCAGCCAGTGCTCGGTCTGTTCCTGCTGCCAGCCATCGACGATGGCCTGACGGAACAGACCGTGTTCGTAGCGAATGCCGTAGCCGTGCCCGGCGATGCCGAGGGTCGACATACTCTCCATGAAGCACGCCGCCAGACGTCCGAGGCCACCGTTGCCGAGTGCCGCGTCGGGTTCCAGCAGGCGAATGCGTTCCAGATCGACACCCAGTTCAGTCAGCGCCTCACGGGCGACGTCGAGCAGGCCGAGATTGCTCAGGCTGTCGTAGAGCAAGCGGCCAATGAGAAATTCCAGCGAGAGGTAATACACCCGCTTCTGGCCTTTGCGGTAGATCTGCCGGGTGTGGTCCATCCAGTGTTCGACCATGTGGTCGCGCGCCGCCAGGGCAATGGCTTCGAACCAGTCATGGTCGAAAGCGTGATCCGGGTCTTTACCCACTGCATAGGTGAGCTTGGTCAGGACGGCATCGCGGAATGCGGCCACCTCTGCTTCGCGAACTAGTGGTTCTTGAGTCATCGATAGGACCTCGAGCGAGCGGGGAATTGTCTGAGCCTAGACGGTCTGACCGACGGTAGAGGCGCTGGTTCGGCAGTTTTTCCGAAGTCGGTGAGATAGCCCGGCATTACCTTGGCGAGTGGGCTAATGAATGCAGGGGCCGTGCCGGACTGAATGACATTTGCGCGGCATTTGCAAAAATCTGGCGAAAGGTTGTTCAAAAATCCACCAGTCCCGGTATGATCGCGCGCCCTGATGCACACGCCTGGTAATTCCCGATGATGAAGCCCAACCTGATTGCCGCCGCCGAGATCGACCGTCTCGATACGTGGGCCAAATATTCGGCCCCGATGTGCGGCTCTTGTGTCTCCAGCTGCTGCACCCTGCCGGTCGAGGTCAAGATCAAGGACCTGGTACGCATCGGCGTGGTTGACGAGTTCGAGTTGGGCGATCCGCCGAAGAACATCGCCAAGCGCCTGCAAAAGGAAGGGCTGGTCGAGCGCTTCAACCAGAAGTCGGGGATCTTCACCCTGCAGCGCATGAGCAACAACGATTGCTACTACCTGGATCGTAAGAGCCGCCTGTGCACCATTTATGACAAGCGCCCGGACACCTGCCGCAACCACCCGAAAATCGGCCCGCGGCCGGGGTATTGCGCGTACAAGCCGAAAGAAGTCGAGCGGGTACAGAATTCGCGGTCGATCGAGAAGTTCTGACCTTTCCTGAAATTTGCGGCGGCTGATCCGCCGCCTTCGCGAGCAGGCTCGCTCCCACATTGGAATGCGTTCCCCTGTGGGAGCGAGCCTGCTCGCGAAGGGGCCGGCACAAACAACGCGTAAATCCCGGACAAACAAAAACGCCCCCGGTCTCGCGACAGGGGGCGTTTTTTCAGCCTTGGCTAAATCTTATGCCTTGGCTTTCTTGGCAGCGCGGGTACGCTCGCTTTCGTCCAGGATCTTCTTGCGAAGACGGATGGACTTAGGCGTGACTTCGCACAGCTCGTCTTCCTGGATGTATTCCAGAGCCTGTTCCAGAGTGAAGCGAACAGGTGGTACCAGAGCGATGGTTTCGTCTTTACCCGAAGCACGCATGTTGTCGAGCTTCTTGCCTTTGGTAGGGTTCACACCCAGGTCATTGTCGCGGCTGTTCTGACCAACGATCTGACCGTTGTAGATCTCCTGGCCGTGTTCTACGAACAGCTTGCCACGAGCCTGCAGGGTTTCCAGCGAGTAGGTCAGTGCCTTGCCGGTTTCAACCGAAACCAGAACGCCGTTCTGACGGCCGGACATGTGGCCCGACTTCACTGGAGCGTAACGATCGAAGATCGAGGTCAGGATGCCAGCACCGTTGGTCAGGGTCAGGAACTGGTTACGGAAACCGATCAGACCGCGAGCAGGGATGTTGTATTCCAGACGAACACGGCCCTTGCCATCCGGCACCATGTTGCTCAGGTCGCCCTTACGCAGACCCATCTCTTCCATGACCTTGCCCTGCGATTCCTCAGGGATGTCGATGGTGACGTTTTCGAACGGTTCCTGCTTCACGCCGTCAACTTCACGGATGATCACTTCAGGACGGCCCAAGGCCAGCTCGAAGCCTTCGCGACGCATGGTTTCGATCAGTACCGAGAGGTGCAGCTCACCACGGCCGGAAACCTTGAACTTGTCAGCCGAGTCGCCTTCTTCAACGCGCAGTGCAACGTTGTACAGCAGCTCTTTGTCCAGACGATCCTTGATGTTACGGGAGGTCACGAACTTGCCTTCTTTACCGCAGAATGGCGAATCGTTTACCTGGAAGGTCATGGAAACGGTTGGCTCGTCAACGGTCAGCGGCTTCATCGCCTCGACGGTGTTGATGTCGCACAGGGTGTCGGAGATGAACAGCTCGTCGAAGCCGCTGATGCAGACGATGTCGCCGGCTGCTGCTTCTTCAACGTCAATGCGGTGCAGACCGTGGTGACCCATCAGCTTCAGGATACGACCGTTGCGGCGCTTGCCGTCGGCGCTGATCGCGACAACCGGGGTGTTCGGCTTGACGCGACCACGAGCGATACGGCCAACACCGATAACACCCAGGAAGCTGTTGTAGTCCAGAGCGGAGATCTGCATCTGGAACGGACCGTCACGGTCAACGGCCGGAGGCGGAACGTGGTCGACAACTGCCTGGTACAGCGCAGTCATGTCTTCGCCCATGGCGGTGTGATCCAGACCGGCGATGCCGTTCAGGGCCGAAGCGTAAACAACCTGGAAGTCCAGTTGTTCTTCGGTAGCACCGAGGTTGTCGAACAGGTCGAAGATCTGGTCCAGAACCCAGTCCGGACGCGCGCCTGGACGGTCAACCTTGTTGATGACCACGATTGGACGCAGGCCGGCTTCGAACGCCTTCTTGGTCACGAAACGGGTTTGCGGCATAGGGCCGTCTTGAGCGTCAACCAGCAGCAGAACGGAGTCAACCATCGACATTACGCGTTCTACTTCGCCGCCGAAGTCGGCGTGGCCCGGGGTGTCCACGATGTTGATGTGGTAGCCGTTCCAGTTGATGGCGGTGTTTTTCGCCAGAATGGTAATACCGCGCTCTTTTTCCTGGTCGTTGGAGTCCATCACGCGCTCGTCGTTGAGCTCGTTGCGCTCCAGGGTGCCGGATTGACGCAGGAGTTTGTCTACCAGGGTGGTCTTACCATGGTCAACGTGGGCAATGATGGCGATGTTACGTAGATTTTCGATCACTTGTGTATCTCGATCAGAGGATTCGGTTTGCTGACAAGTCTTGGCAGCGATTAACAGTAGTGTCCGGCATGGCCGTTACAGCTTGACGGCGGTGTCGGGGGGCCGGTGACGCAGGCCACAGGCAAACAGCCCCGGGCACTTAGCTCGGTCGATAAACGCGCACATTGGCATGCCCCTCACTGAGCAAATGGTGAGCATGCAGGCGACTCATCACGCCTTTGTCGCAATACAGCAGGTACTGGCGAGTCGGATCCAGCTCCTTGAAACGAGCGTTCACTGCATAGAACGGCATCGTCTGTACTTCTATGCCGGCAAGTTCCAGCGGGTCATCCTCGGCCGCATCCGGGTGACGGATGTCGATGACGATCTGACCGGCCAGCGCTTCGCCGACTTCTTCGATCTGCAAGTCCTGGCCCAATTCGTCGATCACTCGATCGATTGGCACCAGTTTGGCGTTTTCGAGCGCACGCTCGAGAACCGCCATGTCGAATTCTTTCTCTTCGTGCTCAACACGGTGGCGCTTGGCGGCGGTCTTCGGATTGACCGAGATGACCCCGCAGTACTCCGGCATGTGCCGGGCGAAATCGGCGGTGCCGATCTCGTTGGCCGTGTCGATGATGTCCTGCTTGTGCGCAACGATCAGTGGCCGCAGGACCAGTTTGTCGGTCACACAGTCGATCACCGACAGGTTCGGCAGCGTCTGGCTCGATACCTGGGAGATCGCTTCGCCGGTGACCAGCGCATCGATGTGCAGCCGGTCGGCGATGGCCGACGATGCGCGCAACATCATACGCTTCAATACGACGCCCATATGACTGTTATCGACTTTGCCGAGAATTTCGCCCAACACTTCTTCGAACGGAACACTGACAAATAGCACGCGTTGCGAGCTGCCGTACTTCTTCCAGATGAAATGCGCGACTTCCATCACGCCCAATTCGTGGGCACGCCCGCCCAGATTGAAGAAGCAGAAATGCGCCATCAGGCCGCGACGCATGATCTGGTACGCGGCAACCGTCGAGTCAAAACCGCCGGACATCAACACCAGCGTCTGCTCCAGGGCGCCGAGCGGGTAACCGCCGATGCCGTTGTGCTGGCTGTGGATGACAAACAACCGTTGGTCGCGAACTTCGATGCGAACTTCGATTTCCGGGTCTTTGAGGTCGATTCCGGCCGCACCGCACTCACGACGCAGCTTGCTGCCGACGTATTTTTCGACGTCCATCGAGCTGAACGGATGCTTGCCTGCACGCTTGCAGCGCACCGAGAAAATCTTCCCGGCCAGTACATCGCCGTAGTGCTGTTTACACTTCTCGGTGATGTCATCGAAGTCGCCCAGCGGGTATTCGTCGATCTGCAGAAAGTGCGCGACACCCGGGGTGCAGACCAGGCGCTCACCCATCTCTTTCAAGGCTTTGGGGTCGGTAACGCGGGTTTCCAGCTCGAGATTGTCCCACACACCGTTCACCACCACGGCCGGGTCCAGATCGCGGAGCACGGCGCGGATGTTCTTGGCCAACTGGCGGATGAAACGCATCCGGACAGGGCGGCTTTTGATGGTGATCTCGGGGAAGACTTTTACGATTAGTTTCATGAAAACAGCGCGCGCAGGGCCAGCCGAAAAAGGGGGGCGCGGATTATAGCGGAAATTGCTCAAGGTTTAACCAGTTAATATGCAGAAGGTTTCACTTGCACCAAAACGGGTCATTTCTGATTCGAGGCGCTACATTAAGGGGCGAGATTTTCACCTTTATGGCGCTTTGCAGCGCTCAAAGCGTGAAATTGGGGCAAAAAACCCATGCTGGGGCACTGGCATGCAATTTGCTCCCTTGTGAGGCAGGTTGCCTTGGCAGAGTATCTGCGCCGGCATCACCCATATTAAGGGCATCCACTACCAAGCCCTAAGCCACCCGGAGGACACTATGTCGAAGTCGGTTCAACTCATCAAAGATCATGACGTCAAGTGGATTGATCTGCGCTTCACGGACACCAAAGGCACTCAGCACCACGTGACCATGCCGGCTCGCGATGCGCTGGAAGACGACTTCTTCGAGGTCGGCAAGATGTTCGACGGTTCCTCCATCGCTGGCTGGAAAGGCATCGAAGCCTCCGACATGATCCTGCTGCCGGACGACGATACTGCCGTTCTCGACCCGTTCACCGAAGACGCAACCCTGATCCTGGTTTGCGACATCATCGAACCGTCGACCATGCAAGGTTACGATCGCGACCCGCGCGCCATCGCTCACCGTGCCGAGGAATACCTGAAGACCACCGGTATCGGTGACACCGTCTTCGCCGGTCCAGAACCAGAGTTCTTCATCTTCGACGAAGTGAAGTTCAAGTCCGACATCTCCGGCTCGATGTTCAAGATCTACTCCGAACAAGGCTCCTGGATGTCCGACCAGGACATCGAAGGCGGCAACAAAGGCCACCGTCCTGGCATCAAAGGCGGCTACTTCCCGGTTCCGCCGTTCGACCACGACCACGAAATCCGTACTGCCATGTGCAACGCACTGGAAGAGATGGGCCAGACCGTTGAAGTTCACCACCACGAAGTGGCGACTGCCGGTCAGAACGAAATCGGTGTCAAGTTCAACACCCTGGTGAAGAAAGCTGACGAAGTTCAGACTCTGAAATACGTTGTCCACAACGTTGCCGACGCTTACGGCCGCACCGCGACCTTCATGCCGAAGCCACTGTACGGCGACAACGGCTCGGGCATGCACGTCCACATGTCCATCGCCAAAGACGGCAAGAACACCTTCGCTGGCGAAGGCTATGCCGGCCTGTCCGAAACCGCCCTGTACTTCATCGGCGGTATCATCAAGCACGGTAAGGCCCTGAACGGCTTCACCAACCCGGCCACCAACTCCTACAAGCGCCTGGTGCCAGGTTTCGAAGCTCCGGTGATGCTGGCCTACTCGGCGCGCAACCGTTCCGCCTCGATCCGTATTCCTTACGTCAACAGCCCACGCGGCCGTCGTATTGAAGCACGCTTCCCGGATCCGGCTGCCAACCCGTACCTGGCTTTCGCAGCACTGCTGATGGCCGGCCTGGACGGTATCCAGAACAAGATCCACCCAGGCGATGCCGCTGACAAAAACCTGTACGACCTGCCGCCTGAAGAGGCGAAAGAGATCCCACAAGTTTGCGGCAGCCTCAAAGAAGCCCTGGAAGAGCTGGACAAGGGCCGTGCGTTCCTGACCAAAGGCGGCGTGTTCTCCGACGACTTCATCGACGCTTACATCGCGCTGAAATCCGAAGAAGAAATCAAGGTCCGCACCTTCGTACACCCACTGGAATATGAGCTGTACTACAGCTGCTGATCCGGTAGCGCCGCGCTACGCGGCGTGACAAAAAAGGCCTCCTTCGGGAGGCCTTTTTTATTGAAGATCAAGAGATCGCAGCCTTCGGCAGCTCCTACAGGATCGGTGCAGGAGCTGCCGAAGGCTGCATCTTTTGACTTGGCTTTTCAATTCCATTTGTTAACGGCTTGGGCTTGTCGCCCACCCTGACCTATGCTGCACCCCATCGCCTTCTTTCCCGGTCGATTTCATGGGTCGCACCTTTCTCTACCTCCTGCTGCTGATCGCCCTGCCCGCCGCCGCGCAGATCTACAAGTACACCGATGCCAATGGCAACACGGTTTACAGCGATCACTCGCCGGACGGTGTTCAGGCGCAGCCGGTCGAGTTGCCACCACTCAACCGCGTCGAGCCACAGGCACCGAGCGCGCCAGCGCCTTCAAGCACCGACACACGCCCCACTGCACGCAGTGCTTATGAAGTGCTGGAACTGAGCGGCCTGCCCAGCGAAGAAGCGCTACGCGCCAACAACGGCACCTTCACCGTCAATGTGCTGATCAAGCCACGCTTGCAGGCGCCGCACCAATTAAGGCTGATACTGGACGACGCGCCTTACGGCCAGCCGAGCAACGTGCCGATCCTGCAACTGGTGAACGTCGATCGCGGCGAGCATCGTCTCGCGGTGCAGGTGATCGACGGCGAAACGATCATCCAGCAGAGCCCGGCGGTGGTGTTCACCGTACAGCGGGTGCACAGGCCATGAGGATTTTCTGGCTGATCCTGTGTCTGTTCGCCCTGCCCGTTTCGGCAGAGGTCTTCACCTATGTCGACGCCCAAGGCAATCGCGTCTACACCGACCAGCCGCGCGGCAACGCCAAGCGCGTGCCTATCGCAACCAGCAATCGCATGTCGGCCAACCCCACATCTGCTGCACCGATCAGCACAGCAAAAAAGGTCGCGGAACAACCACCGTTTCACTACGACATGCTGCGCATCCTGATCCCCGAGCCGGATGCGACCCTGCGCAGCAGCGCGGGCGAGGTGATCGTCAGCGTCACCAGCGAACCCGGTTTACAGCAGGGCCATCGCTATCGCCTCCTACTGGACGGCCAGGCCACCGGCGAGCCTGGCCTGAGTCCGGTGTTCCCGTTGAGCAACATCGACCGGGGCAGCCACGACCTGTCGGTGGAAATCCTTGATGAACAGGGTCGCACTGTCGAGCGCACCGCCAACCAGCCATTCCACATGCTACGCATCTCGCTGGCGCAGAAACGCCAGGTCAAACCCTGCGTCAGCGAAGACTACGGCGTGCGCCCGGAATGTCCGCTGAAAGACAAACCCGCCGAAGAAAAAAATCCCTTCCTGCGCTTCTTCTAACGCCATTCAGCTTTACGCACTATATTGGTGCAATAGGCTGCACCGTACCCAGATTCCAACCCATTTTGGTTCGAAACTTCCCGTTTGAGCTGGCACCCTGCCACTCAAACGAGCGTCAAACGCCTGTTTCACGGGTTGAACGCTTCTTTTCGGAGCCTTGGTTTGGTTTTTGCATTTTCCGTTTAACGACGCCTGCTTCTTGCGCACGCTCCGCCCCCAAAAGAGGCTCCGATGACTATTAGCGACGCAATCCACCGTTTGCTGCTCGACAACCTGACCACCGCCACCATTCTGCTCGATGCCGAACTGCGCCTTGAGTATATGAACCCGGCGGCCGAGATGCTGCTGGCCATCAGCGGTCAGCGCAGCCATGGGCAGTTCATCAGCGAGTTGTTCACCGAGTCCACGGAGGCGCTCAACTCGCTGCGTCAGGCAGTCGAACAGGCGCACCCGTTCACCAAGCGCGAAGCGATGCTCACCGCCCTCACCGGCCAGACCCTGACCGTGGACTATGCGGTGACACCGATCCTCAGCAACGGCGCGACCATGCTCCTGCTGGAAGTGCACCCGCGTGACCGTCTGCTGCGGATCACCAAAGAAGAGGCGCAACTGTCCAAGCAGGAAACCAGCAAAATGCTGGTGCGCGGCCTCGCCCACGAGATCAAGAATCCGCTCGGCGGCATCCGTGGCGCCGCGCAATTGCTGGCCCGCGAACTGCCGGAAGACAGCCTGCGCGACTACACCAACGTGATCATTGAAGAGGCCGACCGCCTGCGCAATCTGGTCGACCGCATGCTCGGCTCGAACAAGCTGCCGTCGCTGGCGTTGTGCAACGTTCACGAAGTGCTCGAACGCGTCTGCCAACTGGTCGAAGCGGAAAGCCAGGGTTGCATCACCTTGGTGCGCGACTACGACCCGAGCATTCCCGACGTATTGATCGACCGCGAACAAATGATTCAGGCCGTACTGAACATCGTGCGCAACGCGATGCAGGCGATCAGCAGCCAGAACGAGCTGCGTCTGGGCCGCATCAGCCTGCGCACCCGGACCATGCGCCAGTTCACCATTGGCCACGTCCGCCATCGCCTGGTGACCAAAATCGAGATCATCGACAACGGCCCGGGGATCCCTGCAGAACTTCAGGAAACCATCTTCTTTCCCATGGTCAGCGGCCGCCCGGACGGTACCGGGCTGGGCCTGGCCATCACCCAGAACATCATCAGCCAGCACCAGGGCCTGATCGAGTGTGACAGCCACCCCGGCCACACCACGTTCTCGATCTTTCTGCCACTGGAACAAGGAGCCACATCGACATGAGCCGTAGTGAAACCGTGTGGATCGTCGATGACGACCGTTCTATCCGTTGGGTTCTGGAAAAAGCCTTGCAGCAGGAAGGCATGACCACGCAGAGCTTCGACAGCGCCGATGGCGTGATGAGTCGTCTGGCCCGTCAGCAGCCTGATGTGATCATTTCCGACATCCGCATGCCGGGCGCCAGTGGCCTCGACCTGCTGGCACGTATCCGCGAACAGCACCCACGGCTGCCAGTGATCATCATGACCGCGCACTCCGACCTCGACAGCGCCGTCGCGTCTTATCAGGGCGGTGCTTTCGAATACCTGCCAAAGCCGTTCGACGTCGACGAAGCGGTATCGCTGGTCAAACGCGCCAATCAGCATGCGCAGGAGCAGCAAGGCCTGGAAGTGGTGCCGGCTCTCACCCGCACGCCGGAAATCATCGGCGAAGCGCCAGCGATGCAGGAAGTGTTTCGCGCCATCGGCCGCTTGAGCCATTCCAACATCACCGTGCTGATCAACGGCGAATCCGGTACCGGTAAAGAACTGGTGGCCCATGCCCTGCACCGCCACAGCCCGCGCGCGGCCTCGCCGTTCATCGCGCTGAACATGGCGGCGATCCCCAAGGACCTGATGGAATCCGAGCTGTTCGGCCACGAGAAAGGTGCGTTCACTGGCGCGGCCAACCTGCGTCGCGGGCGCTTCGAGCAGGCGGACGGCGGCACGCTGTTCCTCGACGAAATCGGCGACATGCCGGCCGACACCCAGACCCGTTTGCTGCGGGTGCTGGCCGACGGCGAGTTCTATCGCGTTGGCGGCCATGTGCCGGTCAAGGTCGATGTGCGGATCATCGCCGCGACTCACCAGAATCTGGAAACCCTGGTGCACGCCGGGAAATTCCGTGAGGACTTGTTCCACCGCCTCAACGTGATCCGCATCCACATTCCGCGCCTGTCGGACCGTCGCGAAGACATCCCGACCCTGGCCAAGCACTTCCTCAGCCGCGCCGCGCAAGAACTGGCGGTGGAGCCGAAGCTGCTGAAAAGCGAGACCGAGGAATACCTGAAGAACCTGCCGTGGGGCGGCAACGTGCGCCAGTTGGAGAACACCTGCCGCTGGATCACCGTGATGGCCTCCGGGCGCGAAGTGCACATCAGTGACCTGCCGCCGGAACTGCTGAGCCTGCCACAGGATTCGGCACCAGTGACCAACTGGGAGCAGGCGCTGCGCCAATGGGCCGATCAGGCGTTGGCCCGTGGTCAGTCGAGCCTGCTCGACAGCGCGGTGCCGGCGTTCGAGCGGATCATGATCGAGACTGCACTGAAGCACACGGCCGGTCGCCGGCGTGATGCGGCGGTATTGCTCGGCTGGGGGCGTAATACCCTGACGCGCAAGATCAAGGAATTGGGGATGAAAGTGGACGGTGGGGATGATGATGAGGGGGATGAGGGCTAAGCCCCTCCTCTAATCGTCCGCGAAAAGATCGCAGCCTTCGGCAGCGCCTACACAGAACCCATATCCCTGTAGGAGCTGCCGAAGGCTGCGATCTTTTTTGTGTGCACCGCCACAAGGCACGGCGAACCGCAATTGGGCATGACTCACTGATCAAAAAAACACCAACAAGATCAAAGTTTCAACCAAGCAGAAGCATCAAAGCCCCGATTCACGGGGCTTTCGCGGTTCTTAGGCTTTTTTCTGTTTCGAAATACTAAAACTGGCACGCGCCCTGCAATAACGCTTACAGGTGATTCGATTCACCAAACCTTTCGGGGACCTTGGTACAGGCAGGCCGGGGATTCCCCTCTTTACACCGGGTTCAAAACCGCAACGCGGCGAACCCACCCTTTTGGGATCCTTGGTACAGGCAGGCCGGGGGTTCCCTCTTTACATCGGACCGACGCTCTCAGCGAAGTCCACCCCGTTTTGGGAACCCTGGTACAGGCAGGCCGGGGATTCCCGCTTTTATTGCTCCCGGAGATGGATCTCCAGCCGCCAGCGGTCATCGACCTTGCTGGCGGCCCAGTCCCCCTGCAGCGGCCGCGCCGCCAGCACCGTCAGCAAAAGCCCACCGTCACTCAAGCGCGTTCGCCAGTTCACGTCCTTGCCGTTGAGCTTGAGCTGACCCTTTTGCGCCTTGCCCTCTGCCTGAAACAACAGGGCCACAGTGCCATCGATGATTTCACCGTGCAGCTTGGGTTCGTTATCGAACCACACCACCAGGCCGTCAGCGGTCACCTCGACCTGCTGCAGCACGCTGGGGTCCGGCGTGGTCAGGCGGCCGATCATCAAGCCGACCATCAAGCCGACAATCGCCAGCGAACCGATCACCCGTGGGAATAGTTTCGAACGCGGGTCGGCTTGCGGCGTAGAATGCGCGTCATCTTTACCTTCGGAGCCGTGCATGTTTCACGTCATCCTTTTTCAACCAGAAATTCCGCCGAACACCGGCAACGTTATCAGGCTATGCGCCAACAGCGGCTGCCACCTGCATTTGATCGAACCACTGGGTTTCGAGATGGACGACAAGCGCTTGCGCCGGGCCGGTCTCGACTACCACGAATATGCCACGTTGCAGCGTCACGCCGACCTCGCCAGTTGCCTGGAAAGCCTCGGCCACCCACGGTTGTTCGCGTTCACCACCAAAGGCTCGCGGCCGTTTCACGATGCCGCGTTCGTCCCGGGCGATGCGTTCATCTTCGGCCCGGAAAGCCGTGGCCTGCCGCCGGAAGTGCTCGACGCCCTGCCCGCCGAACAGCGCCTGCGCCTGCCGATGCGTGAAGGCTGCCGCAGCCTGAACCTGTCCAACACCGTGGCGGTGGCCGTGTACGAAGCGTGGCGGCAGAACGACTTTAAATAACTACCCGATCCTGTAGGAACTGCCGAAGGCTCGGGCCGCGTTCGGACGATCTTTTGATCTTGTTTTTGAAGATCAAAAGATCGCAGCCTTCGGCAGCTCCTACATGAAGCCTGTATTCCAACCCAAGAAAAAAGCGCCTGTTACGGCGCTTTTTTCGTTGTCACTCAAACCGCTTATTGTACGGTCGGCGTCTCGCCAGCTTCCTGCATGCGCTGCAGCTCTTGCGCGTACAGAGCGTCGAAGTTCACCGGCGCCAGCATCAGGGCCGGGAACGAACCACGGGTCACCAGGCTGTCCAGGGTCTCGCGAGCGTACGGGAACAGGATGTTCGGGCAGAACGCACCCAGAGTGTGGCTCATCGAAGCTGCGTCGAGGTTCTTGATCAGGAAGATACCGGCCTGTTGCACTTCAGCGATGAAGGCCACTTCGTCACCGTTTTTCACGGTCACGGACAGGGTCAGCACGACTTCGTAGAAATCGCCTTCCAGTTCTTTCTGACGGGTGTTCAGGTCCAGGCCGACGGTCGGGTCCCACTGCTGGCGGAAGATCGCCGGGCTTTTCGGGGCTTCGAAGGACAGATCGCGTACGTAGATGCGCTGCAAGGAGAATTGCGGTGCGGTTTCTTCTTCGCTGGCTGCAGTGTTCTGTTGGTCAGTCATCTCAGATCCTTTCTGATCTTGGGTCTTTTAGGGAGTGCTGTACGTGGGTGCAGCCGTTCAGGCCTTGAGCAGCGCGTCGAGCTTGCCGGCGCGCTCCAGGGCATACAAATCATCACAACCGCCGATGTGCTTTTCGCCGATCCAGATCTGCGGCACGGACGTGCGCCCGGCTTTCTGGCTCATGGCAGCACGAATCTGCGGCTTGCCATCGACCTTGATCTCTTCGAAGGCCACACCTTTGTTCGCGAGCAATTGCTTGGCTCGCATGCAGTAAGGGCAGTAATCGCTGGAGTAGACGATGACTTCGCTCATATCACTTCACCAGCGGCAGGTTGTCGCCTTTCCAGCTGGAGATCCCGCCGGACAGCTTGGCGGCGGTGAAGCCGGATTTCATCAGCTCGCGGGCGTGGGTGCCGGCGGTCTGGCCCAGGGCGTCCACCAGAATGATGGTCTTGGCCTTGTGCTTTTCCAGCTCGCCGGTACGCGCGGCCAGTTTGTCTTGAGGAATGTTGATCGCGCCAACGATATGGCCGGCGGCGTAATCTTTCGCCGGACGGATGTCCACCACCACGCCTGCGTCCTTGTTGACCAGTGCGGTCAGTTCGCCGGTGCTCAGGCTTTTACCGCCGCCCTGCATCGTGTGCGCCAGCAGCAAAGCCAGCAATACGACGAAGATACCGACAAGAATGTAGTGGTTAGTGGCAAATTCAATCAGGTGAGCAACCATCGAAGGAGGTTCCAGGGCGTTAAAATGTCGGCCAGTATACACAGCCACTATGGTGGGCCAAACCCCGTCCGGCGGTGACGTGGATTGAACTTGGCTTTAAACTGCCACTCCCTTTTCCATCGCCCTCTTCTTTATTAGCCACGAGTGGATTCCATGACTACCACGCCTAAACCTTTGGTCCTGATGATTCTCGACGGCTTCGGTCACAGTGACAGCCACGAATCCAATGCCGTGTATGCGGCGAAGAAACCTGTGCTCGATCGTCTGTGGGCCACGGTGCCGAACGGCCTGATCTCCGGCAGCGGCATGGACGTCGGCCTGCCGGACGGCCAGATGGGCAACTCCGAAGTCGGCCACATGAACCTCGGCGCCGGACGCGTGGTGTACCAGGACTTCACGCGCGTGACCAAAGCGATCCGCGACGGCGAGTTTTTCGAAAACCCGACCATCTGCGCCGCCGTGGATAAAGCCGTGGCCGCCGGCAAAGCCGTGCATTTCATGGGCCTGTTGTCCGATGGCGGCGTACACAGCCACCAGGATCACCTGATTGCCATGGCCGAACTGGCCTTCAAGCGTGGCGCCGAGAAAATCTACCTGCACGCTTTCCTCGATGGCCGCGACACCCCGCCGAAAAGCGCTGCGTCGTCGATCGAACTGCTCGACGCGACCTTCCAGGCACTTGGCAAGGGCCGCATCGCCAGCCTCATCGGTCGCTACTTCGCGATGGACCGTGACAACCGTTGGGACCGCGTATCCCAGGCCTACAACCTGATCGTCGACGGCACCGCCGAATTCAACGCGGCCACCGCCCAGGAAGGCCTCGACGCCGCCTACGCCCGTGGCGAGAGCGACGAATTCGTCAAAGCCACCACCATCGGCGAGCCGGTCAAGGTCGAAGACGGCGACGCCGTGGTGTTCATGAACTTCCGCGCCGACCGCGCCCGCGAACTGAGCCGCGTGTTCGTCGAAGACGATTTCAAGGAATTCGAGCGCGCGCGCCAGCCAAAAGTGCAGTACGTGGGCTTGACCCAATACGCTGCTAGCATCCCGGCCCCGGCGGCTTTCGCTCCAGGCAGCCTGGAAAACGTGCTTGGCGACTATTTGGCGAAAAACGGCAAGACTCAGCTGCGCATCGCCGAAACCGAAAAATATGCACACGTGACCTTCTTCTTCTCCGGCGGCCGTGAAGAACCGTTCCCGGGTGAAGAGCGCATTCTGATCCCGTCGCCGAAAGTCGCCACCTACGACCTGCAACCGGAAATGAGCGCGCCGGAAGTCACCGACCGCATCGTCGATGCCATCGAACACCAGCGTTACGACGTGATCGTGGTCAACTACGCCAACGGCGACATGGTCGGCCACAGCGGCGTGTTCGACGCAGCGGTAAAAGCCGTGGAATGCCTGGACACCTGCGTTGGCCGTATCGTCGAAGCGCTGGAAAAGGTGGGTGGCGAAGCGCTGATCACCGCTGACCACGGCAACGTCGAAAAAATGGCCGATGAAGAAACCCACCAGGCGCACACCGCGCACACCACCGAGCCGGTGCCGTTCATTTATGTCGGCAAGCGTGACCTCAAGGTCCGTGAAGGCGGCGTACTGGCGGACGTGGCACCGACCATGCTGATGCTGCTGGGTCTGGAGAAACCGGCGGAAATGACTGGCACCTCGATTCTGGTCTGACCCGATCCATAAAACATCGCAAAACCCTGTGGGAGCTGGCTTGCCAGCGATAGCAGTCTGACAGCCAACAGCTATGTTGAATGTGCAGACGCCATCGCTGGCAAGCCAGCTCCCACAGTGGTTTATGGGGTTTTCGAAATGGAAATGAGCCTCTCTGCCGCTCCAGTTATCACACAAGCCCAATTGGGCGTTTTTTTTGCCGCCCCGGGCGGGCATACTAGGCCGTCCATTACCCTGGTGCCGCCCGCCTCTATGCTCCGCGTCCTGATCGCCCTCGCTCTGACCTGCCTGCTCCAACCGGCCTTCGCTGACGAGCGCGCGCAAACCCAACAGCAGCTGGATGCCACGCGTCAGGACATTGCCGAGCTGAAAAAGCTGCTGGGCAAGCTGCAGGAAGAAAAGTCCGGTGTGCAGAAAGAGCTCAAGGGCACCGAAACCGAGATGGGCAAGCTCGAGAAGCAGGTCGATGCCCTGCAGAAAGAGCTGAAGAAAAGCGAATCCGAGCTGCAGCGGCTCGATGCGGAGAAAAAAAAACTCCAGAGCGCGCGCACTGAACAGCAACGACTGATCGCCATCCAGGCCCGCGCGGCCTACCAGAACGGCCGTCAGGAATACCTCAAGCTGCTGCTCAACCAGCAGAATCCCGAGAAATTCGCCCGCACCCTCACCTATTACGATTACCTGAGCCAGGCCCGCCTGGAGCAGCTGAAGAACTTCAACGAAACCCTGCGCCAACTGGCCAATGTCGAAAAAGACATCGCCATGCAGCAGGCGCAATTGCTGGTGCAGAAGAGCAGCCTCGACACCCAGCGCGACGAACTCGACAAGGTCCGCAAGGAACGCCAACAAGTCCTCGCCAAACTCAACGATGACGTGAAAGCCCGCGACCAGAAACTGGCCGCCCGCGAGCAGGATCAGGCAGACCTGTCTAAAGTCCTTAAAACCATTGAAGAAACCCTGGCCCGCCAGGCCCGTGAGGCAGAAGAAGCGCGGCAGAAAGCGCTGATCGCCCAGCAGGAAGCGGAAAAAAAGCGTTTGCGTGAGGCGCAGGCTGAAAACAGCGACGCCCCACGAAAACCCGTCAAATCAACCCCCGGCGCACTGGTGTCCAGCAGCGGCGAGACCTTCGGTGGCCCTTTTGCTGCAACCCGGGGAAAACTTCCGTGGCCGGTTGATGGTCGATTGCTGGCACGCTTCGGCGAAAGCCGTGGCGACGATGCCCGCACCAAGTGGGATGGCGTGATGATCAGCGCCGCCGCCGGCAGCCAGGTGCATGCCGTGCACGGCGGGCGCGTGGTGTTCGCCGACTGGCTGCGTGGCGCCGGGCTGCTGGTGATCCTTGATCACGGCAATGGTTATCTGAGTCTTTACGGTCACAACCAGACACTGCTCAAGTCGGCCGGTGACGTGGTAAAAGCCGGTGAGTCGATCTCCACTGTGGGTAACAGTGGCGGTCAGGACACACCAGCGCTGTATTTCGCAATTCGTCAGCAGGGTCACCCGAGTGATCCGGCGCAATGGTGTCACGCGCAAGGATAAGCGCGTCGCCTAATTCAGGAGTTCGTTCGACATGCTGCATTTGTCCCGCCTTACCTCGCTGGCCCTGACGATCGCTCTGGTGATCGGCGCGCCTCTGGCGTTCGCCGCTCAACCGGCTCCGGCCGTCGCCCCGGCAGGCACTGCCGCGACCGCCAAGGCACCGTTGCCGCTGGAAGAGTTGCGCACCTTTGCCGAGGTCATGGACCGGATCAAGGCGGCGTATGTCGAGCCGGTGGATGACAAGACCCTGCTGGAAAACGCGATCAAGGGCATGCTCAGCAACCTCGATCCGCACTCCGCGTATCTCGGCCCTGAAGACTTCACCGAACTGCAGGAAAGCACCAGCGGCGAATTCGGCGGCCTGGGCATCGAAGTCGGCTCCGAGGATGGCTTCATCAAGGTCGTCTCGCCGATCGACGACACCCCGGCGTCGAAGGCCGGCATTCAGGCCGGTGACTTCATCGTCAAGATCAACGGCGCGCCAACTCGCGGCCAGACCATGACCGAAGCCGTGGACAAGATGCGCGGCAAGATCGGCCAGAAGATCACCCTGACCCTGGTACGCGATGGCGGCACGCCGTTCGACGTGACCCTGGCCCGCGCCGTGATTCAGGTGAAGAGCGTCAAGGCGCAACTGTTGGAATCAGGCTACGGCTATATCCGCATCACCCAGTTCCAGGTCAAGACCGGCGAAGAGGTCTCCAAGGCCCTGGCCAAGCTGCGCAAAGACAACGGCAAAAAGCTCAACGGCATCATCCTCGACCTGCGCAACAACCCGGGCGGCGTGTTGCAGGCAGCGGTGGAGGTGGTCGACCACTTCATCAAGAAAGGCCTGATCGTCTACACCAAAGGCCGGATCGCCAATTCCGAGTTGCGCTTCTCCGCCACCGGCAAGGATGAAAGCGAAGCCGTGCCGATGGTCGTGCTGATCAACGGTGGCAGCGCCTCGGCTTCGGAAATCGTCGCCGGCGCCCTGCAGGATCAGAAACGCGCCGTGGTCATGGGCACCACCAGTTTCGGCAAAGGCTCGGTGCAGACCGTGCTGCCGCTGAACAACGACCGCGCACTGAAGATCACCACCGCGCTGTATTTCACGCCGAACGGCCGCTCGATCCAGGCCCAGGGCATCGTCCCTGACATCGAAGTGCGCAAGGCCAAGATCACCAACGAAGCGGACGGCGACTACTTCAAGGAAGCCGACCTGCAAGGTCACCTGGGCAACGGCAACGGCGGCGCAGACAAGCCGACCGGTTCCGGCGCCAAGGCCAAGGCCATGCCGCAGGATGACGATTACCAGTTGGCCCAGGCCCTGAGCCTGCTCAAAGGCCTGAGCATCACGTCCGGCCGTTGAGGATGTCGTTGCGTTTGCTCTTCGTCCTGCTGTGCTGTCTAGCAGGTGCTGCTCACGCGGAACCCGCCAGGACAACCGCGCAAAAAGCCTACCTGACGCTGATCATCGACGACCTGGGGCAGAACCTGCCCCGGGATCGCCGCGTGCTGGCTCTGCCCGGCCCGGTGACCACGGCGATCATGCCCGACACGCCGCACGCCACCGAATTCGCCCGCGAAGCCCATCGCGCCGGCAAGGTCGTGATCCTGCACATGCCCATGGATCCGGCCACCGGCCCGTACGCCTGGCACCCCGAACTGCCGCTCGACGAGCTGGAAAAACGCCTGAACGCCGCGTTCAAAATGGTCCCCTACACCGCCGGCATCAACAATCACATGGGCAGTCGCATGACGGCCCAGCCAGTGGCGATGGCGTGGCTGATGGGCGAGTTGCAGCGTCGGCACAAGTTCTTCGTCGACAGCCGTACCAGCGCGCAAACCGTGGCCGCGCAGCAGGCACAGAAGATCGATCTGGCGAGTGTTTCGCGGGATGTGTTCCTCGATGACGAGCGCACCGAAGCCGCCATCTTCACCCAATTGCAGACGGCGATCAGCCTGGCGCGCAAGCAGGGCTCGGCGGTGATGATCGGCCACCCTTATCCGCAGACGCTGGCGGTGCTGGAACGTGAATTGCCGAAACTCAAGGCGCAAGGCATCGAGTGGATCGATATCAAGCAGATGATCAGCGTGAGGAGTAACAAGGCGACAACTGCACACGGGAAAAATGGAATATATCGTTAAACCATCAACTTATTAAATTCTCATAAGCCTCTACGAACAAAATAAGCAGCAATAACTTATAGAACCGCCTCAAACCTAACTGTCTTATTCTGCGCCAGTCTTTTACCCACAAGCCAAGGACTGGCCATGAACTTTAAATATATTCATCCAAGCTTTTTATTACTGACTGCCTTCTCACTTCCTGCCTGTTCCAGTCCTGTCGATTACGGCAAGGGCGCTGAAAACTTCTCACCGTCGCAACACCTGACTAACAAAAATGGCGAAAATAACCACTGGATGGGGATCGGCGAGTACAAAAGCCGCGAGCACGGTTCCTGCACCGCCTTCCTGATCGATACAAACAGCTCTCGACCGTCCGATTCCGCCTATGCACTGACCAGTGCGCATTGCGTGGGCAATGAAAACGGGGTCATGCGAACAGATGACCCTATCGAAGCTACCATTACCTTCAATCGCTTCATTGATACAACTGCTGCGTCGAGGACTGTTCCTCTGAAGAAAGTAGCCTGGAGCAGTATTCAGGGTGTCGACCTGGCTCTGTTGGAGCTTGGAGTGTCGCAGGGCGAACTTCTGGCACAGGGCATCACGCCCATGAAACTGGCTCGGCAGGCGCCGGCAGAAGATAGCGACATTCTGATTGTGCACAAACCCGTTGGTGCTCCATTACAAATGTCAGCCTGCACCCACATGCCCTCCCCGGCGATTTTCGAAAAGCCCTGGGTTTGGCGCCATACCGTCAGCAACCAATGCAAAGATATTGCTGCCGGGAGCTCGGGGAGTCCGGTCATCGTTCGAGCGACCAGCGAGGTCTACGGCGTCCTTGGGACCTTGGCTCACCATCTGACGCCGCTGCCGGGATACGGTCAGATGCCGAGCGGCAGTTACGGCAGTCCCACCTCGGTTTTCAACGGCTGCTTTATCGATGGCAAACTCGATACGGATCCGCAGGTGTGCGAGTTATTTCCAGCGGCCTCTATCAGAATGCCTGCCCAACTGCCAACGCATGCAAAGATCAGCATAAACGCTCAGGGTAACTACGTTTATCCAGAGTGGAACTTTGAAATAACCGCCAGCACTCGGTTTATCCGAACCAAACGTACGCTTGACCCGGTCGATTGCGAAGTTCCGCAAGGCTACAGCCAGCCAATCACCATCGGCACTGCGCCCACTCGATTAAGTGTTCCGATGGGACCTGAAACCGGGCTTAACAACCTTTGCATCATCGCCACAAACAGTACTGAGGACATATTACCGGCAGGCACTTATCGCAATGCCGTCACTGTTCCCACTTATCTGATTGATGCGGGCCCGACGCCTGTTCCGACCATAGAGACTTCGTTTAACAAAGAAATAAACAGAGCGCAGATTTTCTGGCCGAAACGCAGGAACGAGGGCCTTGATGGATACGAAGTAAAGAACGGCCTTGCTGAAAAAGTCAGCTGCGAAGACCCGCAGGGTTATAGCCGTGTGACCTCCAATTGGCTACGCCCGCAAAGCAACTTCCCCCTCAAGCTCTGCGTTTACGCTATCGACCCCAACAATCAGCGCTCAGTACTGAAGGAATACATCCTGGAATGGGATGCGCTCAGAAACAGCGCCCCTTGAACTGATCAGTGACGCCAGCCTTGTGCTTCTGCCTGATTGGGCAAAACAGGAGCGCAAGGCTGCCCATGGCAAGGAACGGTTTTTCGGAAATAACTGGTCACGACGTCATACATAGTTACCGCCAGAGACCGGGGGCGAATACCGATAGTGAGACCTGCAACGGGTCGCGACTCCCTTGAGTCGCCGTTCAACTATCAGGAGTGACCATGACCATTCATGACCAGGCCGCAGCGCCATCCAGGCAAATCGAACCGATCAGACACGACAATCTGCTGATCCATTTCACCACGGAATTTCACCGCATCTGGGACAGCACCGGCTCACGGGCTAAACCCGCGGCCTTCTGGCGCCCGACACCGGCGCCAGATGTGTTGCCGGGCTACTTCCCGCTCGGCGACGTATTCGTCGCCGGGCACGACAACATTAACGGCAGCACCGTTGTAGCTGTGGTTTGCGAAGCCGATGCACCCAGTGCAGATCCGGCCAGGGGCCCGGCATTAAGGCGCCCGGACGATTTCGAACTGATCTGGAAAGATTCCGGCTCAGGCTCGAAGAAAGACGGTGCCGTATGGCGACCGATCGCTCCGCAAGGCTATGTGGCCATGGGCGCGGTCTGCTCCAATGATCACGAAAAACCTTCACTCAACGCGGTTCGCTGTGTACGCGCCGATCTGGTGATCGCCTCGGACGTTGGCGAACTGATCTGGAATGACAAGGGCAGCGGTGCCAGACAGAGTTTCAGCGCCTGGAGCGTCACGCCGACGGATGCGCCGCGGGGAGAGATTCATTTCGCACCAGGCACCTTTGTTGCGGCAAGCAGTTTCAACCGGCCAGAGAGCAATGTCGGTGCCTATTCACTACGGATGCAGATCGCGCCACTGATCCAGTCATCGCCACAGCTGCCGACGCTCTCCGCAGCGCAAGCCCCCGAAACCAAGGGAGTGGCCACACTCTCCCAAGTCATCGAGCTGCCATGGTTCGTGGTCAAGGATGACTTGTCGCCAATTGATCAATTACGCACCACGCCGTTTTATCGCCTGGAAAGAACCGACCAGTACTATCTGGTTGGGAGCGGACACAACACGGGCGAGGAGGCACGGGCTTTCAAGTGGACTGCACAGCGGCTGCAGAATCCGAAGACGTTGCGTCTGTTCACTCAACTTACCGCGATCAGTTTTGTGAGTCCGTGGGCAACGAAGGCAGACGCTCCTCAGTCGCTCCCATTCTCGGCAAGACTGGACAGCCAGTTCACTCACAGCGAGACGTCAACCAGTGGTTGGCAGACCCCATTTGTTACCCATGTGATCGCTATGGCCGGCAAAGGCAAATTTGTCGCGGTTTATCAGTTGGAGAGTTTCTACGAGCTGCGTCGTGCTGACGGCTCGCAAGCGGGGATCAATCTGGCTTACACCCAGAACGATAACCTGAGTCTGCTGCAGTATCCGCCGCAAGAATGCACACACGACGCAGCGGACCAGTCGTTACCGACGACTACAGATAGCGCCCCATGATCTCGTCGACAACCCCGTCCTTGCGCATCTGATCCAACGCCGCCTGCAGCCTGGCGACCGTTGCGTCCGACACATCCTTGTTCAGCGCCAGATATAACTCGGCGCTGTTGAAGCGCAACACGGTCTTGAGTCCAGTGACCCCGTCCTGCCGCGCCAGATAACGCCCGGCAGGATCACCCGTGGCCCACAGGTCGATCTGGCCGTTGACCAGCTTTTTCGCATTGTCCTGATCGCGCAGAACGACCGTAGGCTTCAAGCCCTGCTTGGCCAGCGTCTCGGCAATCGCATCGCCTTTGTAGGCACCGATCTTGTATTTGCGCGCATCGTTGAGGGTTTCGAGGGTGATTTTGCTGTCGGCCCTGGCCAACATGATCCAGTCGTCCGGACCGATCGGGCCGACCCATTTGAACAGGTTTTCGCGGTCCGGCAGGCGGGCCATCACGAAGGCGCCGTAACCGGGGTTTTCCAACGCCAGCTTGTAGACGCGCTCCCACGGGAAGCGCAGCGTCAGGCTGTAGGTGAGGCCGGCGCGCTTGAACATTTCGCGCACGATGTCGGCGGCAATACCGTTGATGTTCTCGCCCTTGGCGAAGTTCTTGCCGTCTTTCGCCATGTTGTAGGGCGGAAAGTTTTCGGTGAGGAGCACCAGATCGGTGTCGGGACTGTTTTCGGCCCGCGCCGTGCTGAGCAACAACACGGAGGCACTGGCGAGAACAAGAAGCAGGCGTTTGATCATGTCGGGCTACCGGAATCCATGGCGTGCCCAAGAGTGCCTTGGGTACGCCATGCTGTCCACTGGCCTGTACGGTTTAGCGCATCACGATGCCGCGTTTGGCCATATACGCTTTCGCTTCCTGCACGGTGTATTCGCCGAAGTGGAAAATACTCGCCGCCAGCACCGCGCTGGCGTGGCCTTCAAGGATGCCGTCGGCCAGATGCTGCAGATTGCCGACGCCGCCGGAAGCGATCACCGGGATGCCCAGCGCATCGCTGATCGCGCGGGTCACGCCGAGGTCGAAGCCGTTTTTCATGCCGTCCTGATCCATGCTGGTCAGCAGGATCTCGCCGGCACCCAGGCCTTCCATCTTCTTCGCCCACTCGACTGCATCGAGACCGGTCGGCTTGCGCCCGCCGTGGGTGAAGATTTCCCAGCGCGGGGTTTCGCCCGGGCCGGAGACTTTCTTCGCGTCGATGGCGACGACGATGCACTGCGAGCCGAAATGCTGCGCCGCTTCGCCGACGAATTCCGGGTTGAACACCGCTGCGGTGTTGATCGAGACCTTGTCCGCACCAGCGTTGAGCAGATTGCGGATGTCCTGCACGGTGCGCACGCCACCGCCGACGGTCAGCGGAATGAATACCTGGCTGGCCATGCGCTCGACGGTATGCAGCGTGGTGTCGCGGCCATCGACGCTGGCGGTGATGTCGAGAAAGGTAATCTCGTCGGCACCCTGCTCGTCATAGCGACGGGCGATTTCCACCGGGTCGCCGGCATCGCGGATGTTCTCGAACTTCACACCTTTGACGACCCGGCCGTTGTCCACGTCCAGGCAAGGGATGATGCGTTTGGCCAGCGCCATGGTCAGTCCTCAGCCTTGGTACGAATCGCAGAAAGCTTGCGCTTCGGCGACATCGAGGGTGCCTTCGTAGATCGCCCGGCCAGTGATTGCACCGATGATGCCCGGCGCCTTGGCGTCGAGCAGCGACTTGATGTCACCCAGATTGTGGATACCGCCGGACGCGATCACCGGGATCTTCGTCGCTGCAGCCAGCGCAGCGGTGAACGGTACGTTGCAGCCCTGCATCATGCCGTCTTTGGCGATGTCGGTATAAACGATCGAGGACACGCCGTCGGCTTCAAACTGCTTGGCCAGGTCGATGACCTGCACGGTGCTGATTTCCGCCCAGCCGTCGGTGGCGACGAACCCGTCTTTGGCATCCAGGCCGACGATGATCTTGCCCGGAAATGCGCGGCAGGCCTCAGCGACGAACGCCGGATCTTTAACGGCTTTGGTGCCGATGATCACGTAGCTGACGCCCGCCTTGACGTAATGCTCGATGGTTTCCAGCGAGCGGATACCGCCGCCGATCTGGATCGGCAGGTTCGGGTAGCGCTTGGCGATCGCGGTAACCACTTCACCGTTGACCGGCTGACCTTCGAATGCGCCGTTCAGATCGACCAGATGCAGACGGCGGCAACCGCCCTCCACCCACTTGGCAGCCATGCTCACCGGGTCCTCGGAGAACACTGTGGAATCTTCCATGCGGCCCTGGCGCAGACGTACGCAGGCACCGTCCTTGAGATCGATAGCGGGAATAATCAGCATCTGGCAAACCTTCAAATTTGAATGTTCAGCTTGGCTCGGAAATCAGTTTTTCTCGAGCGCCCACAGGTCGCTTTCGATGCTTTCAAACCGCTCTTTGAGGTGGGTCTGCACATCGAAAATCGCCCTGTTGTAATAGTGCGGAGCAATTTCGCGGGTAAACAGCTCAAGAATTTCCGCCGCCTCGAACGAACCCAGGTCGAGTTCGAACCGATCCTCCATGAACCGCTGGATCTTACGGTTGGCCTCGCTCTCCTGTTCGGGAGTGAGGGTCAGGATCGGCGGTTTGGACTTCTTGGCAGCCATTTACCAGCGACCGTCCCACGCGGCGAAGTTCTGCAGCAATTGCAGGCCATGGGTATGGCTCTTCTCCGGGTGGAATTGCACGGCGAAACGCGAGCCTTCGGCCAGCGCGGCGGCGAAATCGACCCCGTAATGACCGCTACCGACTACCTGCCGCGCATTGGCGGCAGCGATGTAGTAACTGTGCACGAAGTAGAAACGCGCCATGTCGGGAATGTCGTGCCACAGCGGGTGACTGACCTTCTGCTGCACTTCGTTCCAGCCCATGTGCGGGACTTTCAGGTGCTCGCCGTCTTCATGCAGGTCTTTGCCGAAGAACTTCACCGCGCCCGGGAACAGGCCGATGCAGTCGACGCCGTCGTTCTCTTCGCTGCTGTCGAGCAGGGCTTGCATGCCGACGCAGATGCCGAGGAACGGACGATCCTGGCTGACTTCACGCACCAGCGAGTCGAACCCGAGGCGACGGATCTCCGCCATGCAGTCGCGAATCGCGCCTACGCCGGGGAATACCACGCGGTCGGCTTCGCGGATCACATCGGCATCGCTGGTGATCAGCACCTTGCCGGCGCCAACGTGCTCGAGGGCCTTGGCCACCGAGTGCAGGTTGCCCATGCCGTAGTCGATAACTGCAACCGTCTGCATTACAGAACGCCTTTGGTCGATGGCATTTGCCCGGCCATGCGCTCATCCAGCTCGACGGCCATGCGCAGCGCGCGGCCGAAAGCCTTGAACACGGTTTCGATCTGGTGGTGGGTGTTGGTGCCGCGCAGGTTGTCGATGTGCAGGCTGACCAAGGCGTGGTTGACGAAGCCCTGGAAGAATTCCTGGAACAGGTCGACGTCGAAGCCGCCCACGGTGGCGCGGGTGTAGGGCACGTGCATCTGCAGGCCTGGACGGCCGGAGAAGTCGATCACCACGCGCGACAGCGCTTCATCAAGCGGCACGTAAGCATGACCGTAGCGACGGATGCCTTTCTTGTCGCCGATGGCTTTGGCGAAGGCCTGGCCGAGGGTGATACCGACGTCTTCCACGGTATGGTGGTCGTCGATATGCAGATCGCCCTTGCATTCAATATCCAGGTCGATCAACCCGTGACGGGCGATCTGATCCAGCATGTGCTCAAGAAAAGGAACACCGATATCGAATCGGGCCTTTCCGGTGCCATCAAGGTTGATCGAGGCTTTGATCTGGGTTTCCAGAGTGTCGCGCTCGACAGACGCCTTACGTTCGGCCATCACCAGCTCCGCAAAATCATTGGGCGAAAAAGGCAGCCATTATAGGCACGCGGGGCCGAAACAGAAACACGCGACGTGAGATGGCTGACGGATAGAACGCCCGGCTGTCGCGGGTAGACATGTCCATACAAGCCATTACAGGCACCCCGAAAACACGTGTGGGAGCGAGCCTGCTCGCGAATGCGGTGGGCCAGTCAACATTTATGTCGACTGACATTCCGTCTTCGCGAGCAGGCTCGCTCCCACAGGGGTACTGCTTTTACCCATTACTTAGTGAAACAGTACCGCTGTCTTCTGCAGGGTCACCCACACACCCCACGCCAACGGAATACCCACCACCAGCCACGCGGCGATTGCCAGCGGCTTGCTGCCCGGTGCGGCTTTCCACTCCAGTACAGTGCTCGCATCAGCACCCTTGTCGTGGCCCAGCGCCTGTTCGGCGGCCAGTTCAGCGTCGGTCATGAAGTACTTGTCGGCCACCGGACGCACCATCAGGTTGCACAGGAAACCCAGCACCAGCAGGCCGGCGAGGATGTACAGAGTGATGTCGTAAGCGGCAGCGCGTTCAACGCCGATGCTCAACTGATACTCACGCAGGTAGTTCACCAGCACCGGACCGAGCACCCCGGCCGCAGCCCAGGCAGTCAGCAGACGACCGTGGATCGCACCGACCATTTGCGTGCCGAACAGGTCGGCCAGATACGCTGGAACGGTCGCAAAACCACCGCCGTACATCGACAGGATGATGCAGAACGCCGCCACGAACAGCGCAACGTTGCCCAGATGGCCCATGTTCGGGATCAACGCGTACAGAGCAAAACCGAGAGCGAAGAACACGAAGTAAGTGTTTTTGCGACCCAGGTAGTCCGAGAACGAGGCCCAGAAGAAGCGGCCACCGATATTGAACAGGCTCAGCAGACCGGTGAAGCCGGCAGCAATCGCGGCGATCGAAGCCAGTTGCCCGGCGTCCAGTTGACCGAACGGCACGTCAACGCCCAGCAGCTTGCCGCCGAACACTTCCTGCAGCAGTGGCGAGGCCATGCCAAGGATGCCGATACCGGCCGACACGTTCAGGCATAGCACCAGCCACACCAGACGGAACTGCGGCGTTTTCCACGCCACATTCACGTGCACGTGACGGTGGGTGATCATCGCGTTCGAAGCTTTCTTCGCTGGAGCGGTCCAGCCTTCAGGCTTCCAGCCGGTTGGCGGCACGCGGTAAGCCAGGGCGCCACCGATCATGAACACGAAGTAGATCGCGGCCATGGCCACGAAGCTCTGCCAGACGCCGACACCGGCAGGCGAAGCGAAGTGGCTCATCAGCGCAGTCGCCAACGGTGCACCGACCATCGCGCCGCCACCGAAACCCATGATCGCCATGCCGGTCGCCATGCCGCGCTTGTCCGGGAACCACTTGATCAGGGTCGATACCGGCGAAATGTAGCCCAGGCCCAGACCGATACCACCGATCACGCCAGAGCCGATCCACATCAGCCAGATCTGGTGGGTGTAGATACCCAGCGCCGAGATCAGCAGACCGCCGCACCAGCACAGTGCCGATACCACACCGGCCTTGCGTGGCCCGGCGTGTTCCAGCCAGCCACCCCAGATCGCTGCCGAGCAGCCGAGGAAGATGAAGAACAGGGTGTAGATCCAGCCGAGCATGGAGATCGGCCAGTCGCATTGCGAAGAGAAGACCTGAGCGATGAAGCTCATGTCCGGTGCGCAAGCCACCGGAGCGGTGACGCCCAGCGCCTTGGACAGCGGCAACCAGAACACCGAGAAACCGTAGGCCATGCCGATGCACAGGTGGATGGCCAGAGCGGCCGGTGGAACCAGCCAGCGGTTGAAACCGGGCTTGGCGATGATGCGCTCCTTGGACAGGAACGCAGGCTGGTCGGCGCGCAGGCCGTCCGCCGTGATGCTCGTGCTCATTGTGTATCCCCCAATTATTAGTATGGTTCGCCAGCCACTGCTCACCCTCGGCCTTTATGCACGCAGGCATGACCGTTTTTTCGGGTGAAGCTCCTTGAAGGCGCGACGTTAAGTCGCAGAAGGACGGACGAACCGGCGAAGGTTACCATTTGCACGTGACAGAAAAACCAAACTGATATCACCTTTTTCATGTCATCTGATCTCGTCCCCTGTTGAAGCTGCGGAACGCTGCGATCTTTTGCTCTTGTTTTGAAAGGCAAAATCAAAAGATCGCAGCCTGCGGCAGCTCCTACAGGGGGCACTTTTGAGGAGGCACCAATGCCTGTAATCGTCCAAATGCTTGAAGACGCCAGTTACCAGGATCAACAGGACTTGCAGAAGATCTATCGAGACGCTCCGCAATGGCTGTTCGCGCCGTACTCCGGAGACGCCCTGTTGATTGAAAACAGCCTGGCTGACGGCTCTTTGATTGCAGGACGTTTCAATGATCGCCTGCTCGGTGCAGCACGCCTGACAAGGCACGACAGGATTTGGTACTTGTCACATTTGTGTGTACGAAAAGTCACCCGGCGCCGTGGGGTAGCCGAGCGACTGGTGAACCAAGCGCAGAAAATGGCGTCGCAAGCGGGTGCGCAACTGCGCCTGCTGGCACCGGCCGGACACCTTGAAACCCAGGCGCTGGCCACCAAATTGCAATTGCCGCTGGACGTCATCGCGACATGACAGCGCCCCGAACCGGGCGGATGCAGCGCTATACTCCTCGGCTAAATTACGAATTCGACTAACTACAAGGACTCGCCCATGAAAGCGTTCGGCAAAATCCTGGGTCTGGTACTTCTCGGGCTGTTGCTGATCATTGTGGCGGCGGGCTTCGCCCTGACCCACCTGTTTGATCCCAACGACTACAAAGACGAGATCCGCCAGATAGCCCGCGACAAGGCCCACATCGAGCTGACGCTCAATGGCGATATCGGCTGGAGCCTGTTCCCGTGGCTCGGCCTGGAACTGCATGAAGCCAGCATTGCCACCCTGATCAATCCGACCGAACCGTATGCCGACCTGCAGATGCTCGGCCTGTCCGTGCGCGTGCTGCCGCTGTTGCGCCGTGAAGTGCAGATGAGCGATGTGCGCGTCGAAGGCCTGAACCTGCGCCTGAAACGCGACAAGAACGGCCACGGCAACTGGGAAGACATCGGCAAGCTGCCACCTCCCGCCACGCCTGCAGGCAGCCCGACGCCTGCCAGCCCGCCTGTTGCAGAGGCCGCCCAGCCGGAAAAACCGCCGCAGCCGATCCGCCTCGACATCGACAGCCTGACCGTCAACAACGCCCGTGTTGAATACACCGACGAGCAGACCGGCAAGCAGTACAGTGCCGAAAGCATCCAGCTGAGCACCGGCGCGGTACACGATTCGACCAACATTCCGCTGAAAGCCACGGCGTTCCTCAGCACCAATCAGCCAGTGCTGCGCGTGCGTACCGAACTCAACGGCGAGCTGCGCATCGAGCGCGCCTTGCAGCGCTACAAGTTCGAAGACATGAAATTGTCCGGCGAACTGACCGGCGATCCGCTGCAGGGCAAGGCCATGACCTTCTCCGCCCAAGGGCAGATCTTGCTGGACAAGGCGGCGAACGTCGCCGAATGGACCGGGATCAAGATCTCCGCCAACCAGTTGCGCGCGCTCGGTGAGCTGAAAGCCAACGACCTCGACAAGACCCCGCAGATCACTGGCGGGATCTCGATCGCCCAGTTCGATCTGGCGAAATTTGTCGACAGCATCGGCCAGACACTGCCGGCCATGGCGCCCGGCAGCCTGAGCAAGGTCGAACTGGTCAGCCGCGTTGCCGCCACGCCAACCAGCGTCGCCTTCGACAACATCAACCTGAAACTCGACGACAGCAGCTTCAGCGGACGCATTGCCGTTGAGGACTTCGCCAAGCAGTCGCTGCGCGCGATCCTCAAGGCTGACACCTTCGACGTCGACCGCTACCTGCCGCCGAAATCGGAAAAAGCCAAAAACGCCACGCAAGTGCGTCAGGCCGAAGTCGCCAGCACCGAAGCCGATGCCATGGCCGGCGCCGGCAGCACACCGTTGCCGGACAAACCAAGCAAGAGCGCCTGGAGCACCGAGCGTCTGCTGCCGGTCGAGCGTCTGGCCAAACTCGACGTCGATGCCGACCTGACCTTCGGCCAACTGACCCTCGACAAACTGCCGATTCAGAATGCCGCGTTCAAAGCCACTGGCCAGGGCGGCCTGCTGACTCTGGAAAACCTGCGCGGCGGCCTGTACAACGGCGACTTCGAAGCCAAGGGCACCCTCGACGTACGCCCAAGTGCGCCGGTGCTGAACCTGCAAACCAGGATCAACCGCGTACCGGCCGAGAAAATCCTCGAAAGCCAGGGCAAGAATCCGCCGGTCAAAGGTCTGGTCACACTGACCAGCAGCCTCACCGGCAGCGGCAACAGCCAGCAGGCACTGATCGAAACCCTCAACGGCAACGCCAGTTTCGTGATCAACAACGGTGTGCTGCTCAACGCCAACCTTGAACAGCAACTGTGCAAAGGCATCGCCACCCTCAACCGCAAAACCCTCAGCGGTGAGCCGCGGGGCAAGGACACGCCGTTCCAGGAACTCAAGGGCAACCTGACCTTCCGCAACGGTATCGCCAGCAACCCCGACCTGAAAGTGCGCATCCCCGGCATGACCGTCAACGGCGATGGCGACGTCGACCTGCGGGTGCTGGGCATGGATTACCGCGTCGGCATCATCGTCGAAGGCGACACCAGCGCGATGCCGGATCCGGCCTGTCAGGTCGGCGAGAAATTCGTCGGCATCGAGTGGCCGCTGCGCTGCCGTGGCCCGCTGGAGCTGGGCGCCAAGGCCTGCCGTGTGGATAACGAACGTCTCGGCCAGGTCGCGACCAAAATGGCCGGTGACAAACTCAGCGAGAAGATCGATGAAAAACTCGGCGACAAGGTCAGCCCGGAATTGAAAAACGCATTGAAGGGGCTGTTCAAGCGATGAGAGCGGAGCAGTTTTCCACGGCGGTGCTGGAATGGTTCGACCGCCACGGCCGCCACGATTTGCCTTGGCAGCAAGACATCAATCCGTACCGGGTGTGGGTGTCGGAGATCATGTTGCAGCAGACCCAGGTCAGCACCGTGCTCAATTACTTCGACCGTTTCATGACCGCGCTGCCAACCGTGCAAGCGCTGGCCGAGGCGCCTGAGGACGAAGTGTTGCACCTGTGGACCGGGCTGGGTTACTACACCCGCGCGCGCAATTTGCAGAAGACCGCGAAGATCGTCGTCAGCCAGTACGGCGGCGAGTTTCCGCGGGACGTCGAAAAGCTCACCGACCTGCCGGGGATCGGCCTGTCCACCGCCGGTGCCATCGCCAGCATCAGCATGGGCCTGCGCGCGCCGATCCTCGATGGCAACGTCAAACGCGTTCTGGCGCGTTTCACCGCGCAAGAGGGTTACCCGGGTGAACCGAAGGTCGCCAAGCAGCTGTGGGCCAATGCCGAGCGTTTCACGCCGCACGATCGGGTCAACGCCTACACCCAGGCGATGATGGACCTCGGCGCCACGTTGTGTACGCGCAGCAAACCGAGCTGCCTGCTGTGTCCGCTGGAAAAGGGCTGCGAGGCGCACATGCTCGGACTGGAGACACGCTACCCGATCCCCAAACCGCGCAAGGCCATTCCACAGAAACGCACACTGATGCCGATGCTCGCCAACGAAGAAGGCGCGATTCTGCTTTATCGCCGCCCGTCCACGGGGCTTTGGGGCGGTTTGTGGAGCCTGCCGGAACTCGATGACCTCGACGACCTGCAACATCTGGCCGATCAGCACTCGCTGACCATGGGCGAGCAGCAGGCGCTGCCAAGCCTCGTTCACACCTTCAGCCATTTCCAGCTGTCCATCGAACCCTGGCTGGTTCAGGTACAGGAGGCCAGCCACCACGTGGCCGAGGCCGACTGGCTCTGGTATAACCTCGCCACCCCGCCGCGCCTGGGCCTTGCCGCCCCGGTCAAAACCTTGCTCGAACGCGCGGCCGCCGTATTGAACGCAGGAGAGTCGTCATGACCCGCACCATCATGTGCCGCAAGTACAAAGAAGAATTGCCCGCGCTGGACCGCGCTCCTTTTCCGGGCGCCAAAGGACAGGATATTTTTGACCACGTCTCGGCCAAGGCCTGGGCCGACTGGCAGAAGCACCAGACCCTGCTGATCAACGAAAAGCGTCTGAACATGATGAACGCCGAAGACCGCAAATATCTGCAGGGCGAAATGGACAAGTACTTCTCCGGCGAGGAATACGCCAAGGCCGAAGGCTACGTTCCGCCCGCAGAGTAAACCCGCAAAATCCGGGGGTGGATCGTAAGCGACGGAATTAATTTAAGAAATTTTAAAAAAGTCGTTGACGTAAATCCGAAAAACCCTTTTAATGCGCCCCGTTGCCCAGATAGCTCAGTCGGTAGAGCAGGGGATTGAAAATCCCCGTGTCGGCGGTTCGATTCCGTCTCTGGGCACCAAATACCGAAAACCCTGAATCGCAAGATTCAGGGTTTTTTTATGCCTGCGATTTGACGACGGCTCAATCCAGCCTTTTTTCTGGGCTGCGCAAATGCGCGACGGGTTTCGAACAAAGGCGATCCGCGCTACTTTGGCCGCACCTTATGGAAGAGGGTCATCCGCTCGATGAACCAGAAAAGAACCCGCGTCCCCCTGCCCCATCCGCCGCCCTATCGCCAGAGCCGGATTGCATTCTGGCTGACGGTGCTGGTCGGCGTACTGATCGCCTTCCTCATCGCCGCGTCGACTTATCTGATCATCCACAGTTTGATCAGCGGCTCCATCACTACCTGGAACCGATCGGGCCCACGCCATACCTACACCCTCGCGCTGCAACCCCGAATGTTCTGGTTCGAGATCGTGTCGCAGTGCGTCGGCACCGTATTCCTGATAGCCGTCGGCTGGATTGGATTATGGATTTACCGAATGGCGCGCGAGCCCGGCGACAAGCAGAAGGCCAAGCGTGCGCGGGGGTAAAGGAAGGCGCAGGATTGTACCCGCGCCTCGATTCTTCAATACATCCGACGTTATCCAGCGTCATTCCAGTGGAACACCAGATTGCGCGCAGTGCCGCTACCAACGTCTGTCACGTCACGCCGTGTTTCGCCATTGCGCGTGGCGACCACCGTGTACTTACCGGGCGGCAATTGCACGTACACCAGCGGGCCGGTTTGGGTGAGGGTCAGCACGGTTTGTCCCGGCGACTTTTGAATCACCACATCGACATCAGCGGTGTACTGGTCTTGCGCGCCCACCGCGAACGTCATGTGCAGGTTGTAACCAGTGGATTGCTGAATGGCTTTTGACTCGTCCAGGCCAATCCCGCCAGACAGGTAGTTGATGCCGTTTTGCTGTTGTTGCTGGACTTGCACGCCGGCACTGTCGACCGGTTCCAGGTTGGCGGCCTGGGACATGCCAGGCAACAGCAGCCAACCGACAGCAGCGAGCGGCAGCATGAATGAACGAATGTTTTTCATGATGGCGACTCCCGGGTTCTGAAGAACCCAATCGTTACCCTTTTTTAGATTTGGCACCGCAAGGCTTGTTTTAGATTGATTGGTACTTGGCGCATGTACGAAATGGACTACAGACCATTGCTATCAATACGCCTTTTGCCGGCAATGTCCTGCACTACCCATCCCGCCTTCCTGCTGACTTCACAGGCTCGCCCGACATCGCCGAGCGGTGAATCCCGGCATGCTTTTGCGTCTGTTTCCAATGATGCGGAAGACTCGATGAACCCGTTAAAACCTGATGATGCGCAAGACCCGAAAATCGATTCATTGCTGGGAGAGTTGGGCGAACTGATCCGCCAGGCGCGGCAAAAAGTGCTGCGTGCGGTTGATACGATTCAAGTCCAGACCTGTTGGCAGATCGGCCGGCATATTGTCGAGTTTGAACAGCAAGGGGCGCAGCGGGCGGGGTATGGCAAGCGATTGCTGGCCTTGTTGGCAAAGGATCTGACGGCGCAGTTCGGGAAGGGGTTTGATGATCGAAATCTGCGCTATATGCGGAGTTTTTATCAGTTGTTTCCCATTTGGAACGCAGTGCGTTCCGAATTGAGTTGGACACACTATCGGCGGCTTTTGGGCGTCACCAGTGACAAGGCTCGTCATTGGTACATGGAAGAATCTGCCAACCTGAACTGGTCCAGCCGCGCCCTTGATCGCCAGATCAATACGCTCTACTACGAGCGACTGTTGATGAGTCGGGACAAGGCCGATGTGATCGAGGAAGCCACCACCAACATTGCAGCCATGAAACCCCATCCGCGCGAGTTCATACGTGATCCCGTCATGCTTGAATTCCTTGGGCTACCGTCGGCTGGCAAAGTCAGGGAGAGTCGTCTCGAACAGGCTCTCATCGACCACCTGCAGGGCTTTCTCCTGGAACTTGGCAAAGGCTTTTCCTTTGTCGCTCGACAACAACGCATCAGCACCGATGGTGACGATCTGTACATCGACCTGGTGTTCTACAACTACGTACTCAAATGCTTCGTGATCATTGACCTCAAGCGCGGCAAGCTCAGCGCTCGCGACGTCGGACAAATGGACATGTACGTGCGCATGTACGACGAACTCAAGCGTAGCGAAGGCGACAAGCCGACAGTCGGGATCATTCTGTGTGCAGAGAGCAATGACTCGGTCGCGCGTTACTCAATGCTCAAGGGCAATGAGCAACTGTTCGCCAGCAGTTACAAAACCATACTGCCGAGTGAGGAAGAGCTGCGCGCCGAACTCAATCGGGAACAGGCTCTGATCGAAGAACGCCTGCTCCTGCAATCCGCTGAATAGAAACGGCGGATTGTTCCCGTGTGGCGCGAAGGCTATTGTTGACAGCTCCGCGAAAGGGTCGAAAGCGATGAGCTGTCAGGATGCGCCAGCAACGCAAGACAAACAGTCAACGTCATCGGTTTTGACTGGCGAACAAGGTGAGGCCTTCAAGGACGTTGCCGCCGATGGCTATGTGCTCGGCGGCTTCACCTGGCGTCACGCCCTGCCCGATGCGCAACGCCCGGTAGTCATCATCAACGCCGCCACCTCGGTCCGCTGCCGCCACTACTCGCGCTTCGCCGATTACCTGTTCGCCAACGACTTCGACGTGATCACCTACGACTACCGAGGCATCGGTGAATCGAGTCCGGCAACCCTGAAAGGCCTTGAGGCCTCATGGACCGATTGGGGCGCGCTGGATTTCGAGGCGATGCTCAAACGCGCGCAACGGGAGTTTCCCGGCCAGCCAATCGATGTGGTCGGCCACAGCTTCGGCGGTTGCGCGGCTGGGCTCGGCGAGTCCGGGCAGGTCATTCGTCGGCTGGTGACGGTCGGCGCGCAGTTCGCTTACTGGCGCGACTATGCGCCGGCACAGCGCTGGCGCATGTTTGGTAAATGGCATTTGCTGATGCCGCTGCTGACGTGGCTCTGTGGCTATTTCCCGGGCAAACGCCTCGGCTGGCTGGAGGACACGCCAGCAGGCGTCGTAAGCGACTGGAGCACGCCTGCCGCGCGCTACGAGCAGCGTCCGAGTGGGTGCCGACTGCTGAAGGCAAGCGGTCGCCTGCCCTTCGCCAATGTCCGCGCGTGCACCCTGGCGATCAGCATCAGCGACGACCCTTACGGCACGATCCCGGCCATCGAACGCCTGCTCGGCTACTTCAGTCATGCGCGCAAAACCCACCTGCGCATCGAGCCGCAGGACATCGGCGAACAACAAGTCGGACATTTCGCCTTTTTTCGCAGCGCATACCAAGCCACACTATGGCCCATCGCTCTGACCTGGCTGCACACCGGCGAGCTGGCCCCCGCTACACCCGGGCGGACAGTGCCACGCAGTTGAGCCCTTTCCACGCACGACGGAACACACCATGGCCTCCGCCAACAAGCAGCAAAAACGCGCCGCCCGGGCCAAGACCAAGGCCAAGCAGAACCGCACCAAACGCGCCGAGACGCCGGTCGAACTGGACCCGAACGATGACCGCATCGACTTCGAGTCGGTGGACCTGACCGAGCTGTTCAAGAAAATGATCGACGCCGAGAAGATCAGCCAGCAAGCCATGTGCACCGCATTCCTCGAAGACCCTTTGCTGGAGCTGGTCTACGAGCAGGAAGGCGAAGAAGGCGCAATGGACTTCATCCTCGCCGCGCTGATCGAGTATCGCCAGTGGTCGCAGGAAACCGACGAAGCCGGCGCCCTGGCGTGGATCGAATCCCCAGCCTTCCAGGCCGACTATGTGGCGGCGTCCGACGCGATTGCCGCACAAACCCAACAGAAGAACTGAGTTCCCATGGCATCCCTGAACAAACAACAGAAACGCGCCAAACGCGCCAAGGCCAAAGCCAAGCACATCCGCATGGTCGGCCGTAAGCCGCTGGATCAGGACGACAATCTCGGGCATCTGGACGAGCCGATCCCGGAATACACCCTCGCAATGTTCAGCAAAATGCGCGATGCCGAAGCCGTCAGCCACAACGAAATGCTGCTGACCCTGCTGCGCGAACTGGCGTTCATCATCGTTGACCATCCAGAACTGCTGGACATGGAAAACGCCGAGAACGAAGGCATGGCCGCCACTCACCTGGCCGCCGACATGCTGATCGACTACCGCATGTGGGCCGACGGCATGGACATCGAAACCGCCCAGGCCTGGCTGACTGAGCCACAGTTCATCACCGATTTCGGGGTTGCGCTGGATACTTACGGCAAGTCGGTTGAAGCGCAGGAAGACAAGAGCGAATAAATTACCGCTCACAAACAAAAACGGCCGCTCGTCATCACTGACAGCGGCCGTTTTGCATTACGCGTTACGGATCAGTTCAACACCACCGCACCACGGTTTTCCAGCTTGCGGCGGCGTGCCACCAGCAGGCCTGCGGCAACGACCATGAGGCTCAGCAGACCGGTTGCGAGGATTTCCACGCGGTGGGCTTCCTGGAACAGCATGATGGTCAGGGCGGCGACGATGAAGATGATCACCGCGTAGGTCAGGCCCGGGAACAGCCACATGCTGAAGACGATTTTCTCGCCGCGGGCCATGCGTTGTTTACGCATGCGCAGTTGCGAGAACGCGATTACCAGGTACACCAGCAGCGCGATGGCGCCGGAGCTGGCCAGCAGGAATTCGAACACGGCAGCCGGGGCCACATAGTTGGCGAAGGTACAGAGGAACGCCGCGCCGGTCGACAGCATGACGGCCCAGTAAGGCGTACCGCTTTTGTTGACCCGAGTCGACATCGCCGGTGCGTCACCGCGCTTGCCAAGGGAGAACAGCATGCGCGACGAGGTGTACAGCGCCGAGTTCAGGCAACTTGTGACCGCGACCAGCACCACGATGTCGACGATCATTTTCGCGTTCGGGATGCCCATGCGTTCAAGCACGGTCTGGTAGGAACCGAGGTTGGCCAGCGTAGGATCGTTCCACGGCACCAGGGCCACAACGATGAAGATCGATACGAGGTAGAACAGGCCGATCCGCCAGATCACCGAGTTAGTGGCCTTGGAAATCTGCTTGCCCGGGTTCTTCGATTCCGCGGCCGCGATGGTCACGATTTCGGTACCCATGAACGAGAACATGGTAGTCAGGATTGCGCCCAGCACCGCGCCCATGCCATTGGGCAGGAAGCCGCCGGAATCAACCAGGTGCGAAACACCGCTGACCTGGCTGTTCGGCAGGAAACCGAAAACGGCCGCAAGACCCAGCGCGATGAAGCCGATGATCGCCAGGACTTTGATCAGGGCAAACCAGAATTCGAATTCACCGTAGTTTTTCACGCTGAACAGGTTGGTGACCGTCAGCAGCATGGTGATGATCAGTGCAAACGCCCAGATCTCGATCCCCGGGAACCAGGCATGGAGGATGGTCGCGGCGGCGTTGGCTTCCAATGGAATCACCAATACCCAGAACCACCAGTACAACCAGCCGATGGTGAAACCGGCCCAGTGCCCGATGGCACGGTCGGCGTATGTCGAAAACGAACCGGTGTCGGGCGAGGCGACAGCCATCTCACCGAGCATGCGCATCACCAGCACCACCAGGGTACCGGCGGCGGCGTAGGCCAGCAGCACGGCAGGGCCGGCGGCAGCGATCGCGTGGCCGGAGCCAACGAACAGACCGGCGCCGATAACACCGGCGATCGACAACATGGTCACATGACGCGGTTTGAGCCCCTGTTCGAGGCCATTGGAGCTTGGGGTACTGCTCATCGGAACTACCTTTGCGAGGAAAGCGATTGCGTCCGTCCTGTCTGGTTTTCCTTCTCGTAAAAAGAAACCAACAGGGCGTTCCAGATTCTGCACGCAATTATTGCGCCAAAATGTTTCAAACTCTTCTGGGCCGCGGTTTTGCGCGCGACCGGACAGTCATCGCAAGTCCTTGAGATTAATGGCTATTCGCCAGAGCGTTACCCGGCGACTCACTTTTCAGACGAATCAGCGCACCAGAAACACACTGAAAAAGTACGGGATGCACAATAAAAGGGCGAATCGTGTACGTTCAGCCGGATAGCGCTTCCAACACCCCGCCAAAGCTGGCAACATCGCGCCTTTTTTTACGCAACGCCCACGGGTTTTCACGATCAAACACCCGTTCGGTTGTTGATGGGGCGACAGTCTGCTGTGCCGATGCGACAACCTGCCACACGCCATCCGCTTACCGCCCGTAGCGCTGTTGGCTGCCATTGAAACGCTATGCTAGCTTGGCCGCCTCGCCAGGAAGGCCCGCCAACAGCAGGAGCGCAACATATATGAGGAACGCACATGGCTGAGGCCACGCCCGCGCTTGAAATCCGCAACTTGCACAAACGCTACGGACAGCTTGAGGTGCTCAAAGGCATCTCGCTGACCGCCCGCGACGGCGATGTGATCTCGATCCTCGGTTCCTCCGGTTCCGGCAAGTCCACGTTCCTGCGTTGCATCAACCTGTTGGAAAACCCGCACCAGGGTCAGATTCTGGTGGCCGGTGAAGAACTCAAGCTCAAGCCCGCCAAAAATGGCGAACTGGTTGCCGCTGATGGCAAGCAGATCAACCGCCTGCGTTCCGAGATTGGTTTTGTATTTCAAAACTTTAATCTGTGGCCGCACATGAGTGTGCTCGACAATATCATCGAGGCCCCGCGCCGCGTGCTCGGCCAGAGCAAGGCCGAGGCGATCGAAGTCGCCGAAGCGCTGCTGGCCAAGGTCGGTATCGCCGACAAGCGCCACGCCTACCCGGCGCAACTGTCCGGCGGTCAGCAACAACGCGCGGCGATCGCCCGCACGCTGGCGATGCAGCCGAAGGTGATTCTGTTCGACGAGCCCACCTCCGCCCTTGACCCGGAAATGGTTCAGGAAGTACTTAGTGTCATCCGCGCACTGGCCGAAGAAGGCCGCACCATGCTGTTGGTGACCCACGAAATGGGCTTTGCCCGTCAGGTCTCCAGCGAAGTGGTGTTCCTCCACCAGGGGCTGGTGGAAGAGCAAGGATCGCCTCAGCAGGTGTTCGAAAACCCGCTTTCGGCGCGCTGCAAACAATTCATGTCCAGCAACCGCTAACGGAGCAACATGCATGCAGAATTTTAAAAAGGTCTTCCTGGCCGCTGCCGTCACCCTCGCCTTCAGCGCCGGTGCCATGGCCGAGACCCTGAAGATGGGCATCGAGGCGGCTTACCCGCCGTTCAACAACAAAGACGCCAGCGGCAACGTGGTCGGCTTCGACAAAGACATCGGCGACGCCCTGTGCGCCAAGATGAAAGTCGAGTGCAGCGTGGTTACCTCCGACTGGGACGGCATCATCCCCGCGCTGAACGCCAAGAAGTTCGACTTCCTGGTCTCCTCGCTGTCGATCACCGAAGAGCGCAAGGGCGCGGTGGACTTCACCGACCCGTACTACTCGAACAAGCTGCAGTTCATCGCGCCGAAAAACGTCGATTTCAAAACCGACAAGGACGCACTCAAAGGCAAGATCATCGGCACCCAGCGCGCCACCCTCGCCGGCACCTGGCTGGAGGACACTTACGGTAGCGATATCGAAGTCAAACTCTACGACACTCAGGAAAACGCCTATCTGGACCTGACCTCAGGTCGCGTCGACGCCATCCTGGCCGACAAGTACGCCAACTACGACTGGCTGAAAACCGACGCCGGCAAGAACTACGAGTTCAAGGGCGACCCTGTCGTGGAAAGCGACAAGATCGGCATCGCGGTGCGCAAAGGTGATCCGCTGCGTGAGAAGCTGAACG
The DNA here is from genome assembly GCF_024748795.1 of Pseudomonas sp. B21-051. NCBI lineage: Bacteria > Pseudomonadati > Pseudomonadota > Gammaproteobacteria > Pseudomonadales > Pseudomonadaceae > Pseudomonas > Pseudomonas sp. B21-051. The sequence continues at coordinate 353,902 of NZ_CP087166.1, read as the reverse complement.
CCGCCCTGAAGGAAATCGTCGCCGACGGTACCTACAAGAAGATCAACGACAAGTACTTCCCGTTCAGCATCTATTGATCTGACCTGCGGGACCGGCACCGTGATCCGACGGCGCCGGCTCCCGGCCTTGCCTGCCGCGATTTGAAAAGAAATCCATGATTATCGACCTCTACGGATTCGGCCCGGCCCTCGCCGCCGGTGCGCTGATGACCGTCAAACTGGCGCTGACGGCCCTGTGCCTGGGACTGGTGCTCGGTCTGCTCGGCGCCTTGGCCAAGACTTCCCCGTACAAGCTGCTGCAATGGCTTGGCGGCACTTATTCGACGCTGGTGCGTGGCGTCCCGGAATTGCTCTGGGTGCTGTTGATCTATTTCGGTACGGTCAACCTGATGCGCAGCCTCGGTGAGTTTTTCGGCAACCCCGACCTGCAACTCAGCGCCTTCGCCGCCGGCGTGATTGCGCTGGGCCTGTGCTTCGGCGCCTACGCCACGGAAGTGTTCCGCGGCGCAATCCTTGCCATTCCCAAAGGCCATCGTGAAGCGGGTGTGGCGCTGGGCCTGTCGAAATGGCGGATCTTCACCAAGCTGATCATGCCGCAGATGTGGCGCATCGCCCTGCCGGGCCTGGGCAACCTGTTCATGATCCTGATGAAAGACACCGCACTCGTATCGGTGATCGGCCTGGAAGAAATCATGCGCCACGCACAGATCGGCGTGACCGTGTCGAAACAACCGTTCACCTTCTATCTGGTGGCCGCGGTCATGTACCTGGGCCTGACGGTGCTGGCGATGACCGGCATGCACTTCCTGGAAAAACGCGCCGCTCGCGGCTTCGCGAGGAGCGCTTCATGAACTGGGAAGTGATCATCAAATGGCTGCCGAAACTGGCGCAGGGCGCGACCCTGACCCTGGAACTGGTGGCGATTGCCGTGATTGCCGGCCTGTTGCTGGCCATTCCGCTGGGCATCGCCCGCTCCTCGAAGCTGTGGTACGTGCGCGCTTTGCCCTACGCCTACATCTTCTTTTTCCGTGGCACGCCGCTGCTGGTGCAACTGTTCCTCGTCTATTACGGCCTGGCGCAGTTCGATGCAGTGCGTAACAGCGCGCTGTGGCCTTACCTGCGCGATCCGTTCTGGTGTACTACCGCGACCATGACCCTGCACACCGCGGCGTACATCGCCGAGATCCTGCGCGGCGCGATCCAGGCGATTCCGCCGGGCGAAATCGAAGCGGCGCGGGCACTGGGCATGTCCAAGCCCAAGGCAATGTTCTACATCATGTTGCCGCGTGCGGCGCGCATCGGTCTGCCGGCCTACAGCAATGAAGTGATCCTGATGCTCAAGGCCAGCGCACTGGCGAGCACCGTGACCCTGCTGGAACTGACCGGCATGGCCCGCACGATCATCGCGCGCACCTACCTGCCGGTGGAAATCTTCTTCGCCGCCGGCGTGTTCTATTTGCTGATGTCCTACGTGCTGGTGCGCGGCTTCAAGCTGCTGGAGCGCTGGCTGCGCGTCGATGCCTGCCAAGGGCGTTGAAACTTCCCACGTGCTGACGGGCGAGGCCCTACTCGCCCGCTTCACTGCGCTGGATGCTTTTCTGATTGAGCATCAGGCGCTGTGGAAACCTCGTCCGTTCACTCATCGTTCGCTTCCATGGGAAACCGCCTACCCCGAATTGGCTTCGTGGCTACGCGGACGTTCGCTGGAAGATGCAGAGCGTGCACATAATCATCCCGCCGATCTCGCCGATGCCCCGGAGCCGTTCGCCTCATTGGCGGCATTGTCGATTGAGCTGAGCGCGGTCGGTGAGTTGCCGGAGCATGCGCTGGAAACCCCAGGCCACCGATTGAATGTCGATGTGCCGGGGCGCAAGTGGCAGCAAATCGAAGCCTTCGCCAGTCGCTTGTCTTTCGCCTCGCCGCCGGCGCATTGGCTGGACTGGTGCTCCGGCAAGGGACATCTGGGCCGACGCCTGTTGGGTACGGGGCAACAACTGACTTGTGTCGAATACGATCCGGCGTTGGTCGCCAGTGGTCAGGCATTAAGTCAGCGCCATCATTTACACGCCCTGCATGTCGAGCAGGATGTACTGGCGGCAGACGCAGCGAGCGTTATAAATGCTCAGCACACCCCGGTCGCCCTGCACGCCTGCGGCAATCTGCATGTGCGCCTGATGCAACTGGCGAGCGCGGCCGGATGTCAGCAGATGGCCATCGCCCCGTGCTGTTACAACCGGATCGATCGCAGCGAGTATCAGGCATTGTCCTCAGCGGGCTTGCGATCCGCCCTACAGCTCTCGCTCGAAGATCTGGCACTGCCAATGAGCGAAACCGTCACCGCCGGTGCAAGAGTCCGACGTCAGCGCGACACCTCCATGGCTCGACGCCTTGCTTTCGATTTGCTGCAACGGCAAGTGCGCGGAGTAGACGAATACCTGCCCACCCCGTCCCTGCCCAGCGCCTGGCTGGAAAAACCCTTCGCCGATTACTGCCGCGATCTGGCTGCATTGAAGGAGTTATCCACAATCGGCACGCCAGATTGGCAGGCACTGGAAGCAGCCGGTTGGCAGCGGTTGGCCGAAGTTCGCAACCTGGAATTACTGCGCGGATTGTTCCGACGACCACTGGAGCTTTGGCTGAATCTTGATCGAGCCATTTTTCTCGCCGAACAGGGATACGTCGTACGCCTCGGCACCTTCTGCGACGCACCGCTGACTCCGCGTAATTTTCTTCTGTTGGCCGAACGCGCTTGAAGTCATTATAGCCTGTGGATAACTCTGTTGATGATTTTCCACTGGATCCAATATCCACGGCCATTGCATGACAAAAACAGCATTGGTCATTTTTTGTTCATATAAATAAAAAACCTGTAAAACAGGGCTTTGCGCACAAAATGAGAACGTGTCCACAAAATCCCCTGCAACACCGCCGTAGCGCCCATCCGTTGTGCATAAGCTTCCAATCAAAAGGACATAAACGGCTGAAATAGGTGCTTCAACGGTGCAGAAATGCTGCCAACACTCGCCTGCTGGATTGACGTCGAACCGCCCGATTTTGTGGCTTGACACCCAATGACACAGCTCATGCTGCGCCTGATCCAGCACCTGCGTAAAAATAGTCTGAATTCAGGGGTTTACAGAACCAACCCAATCGCTATAATCGTCGCCCACACGCCGGTATAGCTCAGTTGGTAGAGCAACTGACTTGTAATCAGTAGGTCCCGGGTTCGACTCCTGGTGCCGGCACCATACAAAACAAAGCCTCTGCAGAAATGCAGGGGCTTTGTTGTTTCTGGCGTGGAATCCGCAGAGGTTTCCACATTGCTGCGACGAGACCTGCGACGCCTTATCTCAAACTCCGTCCCCCGTGCTTCAAGCCGTTACAATTTCACATCAGCCCAACATTGACGGGCTCTCGCACCTACCTATAATGCACCCCAACACACCCGCCAAGCCTAGGTTGACCCAGTCAGCAAGCTCAAATCGTGCGGGTTTTTTTTGCCCGGAGAAAACTACATGAGGCCCTTCGACAAGCCGGCCCTCAGCGTAGAACAGCAATTGGAACTGCTAAAGCAACGAGGCCTGCAAGTCGCAAACGACGACCGCGCCATGCGTTTCCTGGAAGTGGTTACGCTGTTTCGCCTGAGCCCCTACATGCGCCCTTTTCAGGAAACGAACCCTGAACACACCTTCAAGCCTGGTTGCACTCTGAAAGCAGTCGTCGACATCTACCGCTTCGATGGCTCATTGCGACGCATAACCATGGATGCTATCGAACGTGTCGAAGTCGCCATACGAGCGACTATCAGCAATCACATGTGCCCGAAGTACGGGCCTGACTGGATAGCTGATGCGTCAATCTTCTCCTCGTCATACTCACATTCGGATTTATTGCGGCCCCTGCGAGATCAACTGAGCAAGGAACGCAACAAACTTGGACGTGAGATTGATCGTATAAAAAAGAGCAGCCGAGCAGATCAGATCCAGCAGCAGCGAATTGAAAATCGCACACGAGATAACTATTTTCGATTCTACGGATCGACCTATTCCCATCCCGAGTTGCCACCAGCCTGGGCTGTTCTGGAAGAACTGAGCCTTGGAACCGTGTCCACCCTGTTCAATGCCATAGGCAAAAGCGTCGACAAAAAAGCGATCGCGAGCAGATTCAATCTCCCATTCGAGGTATTGGCTTCCTGGCTCCACACACTGACCTTCATCCGAAACTGCTGCGCCCACCACTCACGACTTTGGAACCGTGAACTCTCGATTCGACCATCCTTACCTAAGGAATGGGTCATCCAAAATGCGCCTGGCGACCGGCCTCAGCCTAAGCAGCGGCTATATATAGTGCTGACGATGCTGGCGTATTTAACCGATTTGATCAGTCCAGACAGCCAGTGGAAGTTTCAATTGGCTGAAATGTTGGACCAGAGAGAGCCGGGTTATTTGAGACTTATGGGGTTTCCAGACGACTGGAAAGATCAACCGCAATGGCGTTTGGAGTAAGGGGAGCCTGTAGTCTTGTTTTTTGCCATTTTGCTCGGAGATGTGGCAGGAGAACACGCCTGCCTAACGCAAAATGTGGTGCGTAAACCACAGATGCCCACGGTGGGTAATTTCATGCAAAACCGCAGAACTCTCAAAGGACTCGAAACCTAGTTCGAATTATCCACAGGCGTAGAAAAGATCGGGCAAAGCGCTGTCGTTGACCGCAACCCAGGTAGCCAGAACCTTTGAGGCTACGCCACACCGTGGTGGTTCACCCAAAGTGCGATTAGCGTCCGGCGGCTCGCACGGTCACAGCGATGTGATGGATGCCTACTTTTACCGGTGTGCCCACTGCGGCAACTCACCCCCTTTCATAGCTGCCCTGCAGCAACCTATCCGCTTGGCCATTTCCTTGCGCCAACCTGCGCCCGTCTCTTTCTCCCGGAAAGAGACGGGCGCTCCTACCACTGCTGCAGCCCACCTCGTACAAGGCATTGCGGCATTTCCCCTCGTGACAATCGGCGTGACAAACACCGAAGTCACCAGCAACAGCGATGCAGATGATGGTGCCGCAGCCTACGGATGGACTGCACCTGACTGACAGTCAGGCACGCCCCGGTCATCGCATCGCTGCCTTCACCCGACTCAGGATCTCGCGGCGTCGGTTTCGTCAGCCAGAGCAGCCTCCACCCGCCCACTTCTTCGGAAGTGTTCAGGAGGCCAGATCATGAGATGCCCAAGCTCACGGTCGTAAAGAGCCGTCAGTCCCGCGTTAGTGGACAACCCTCACAGGTCGCAGGGGCCTTGATCCCTGATAACACTCAACATTTTTGGCGGGATGACGTGGGGGAAGGTTTCAACGGTTTGGCTTCGAGAGGAGTTTGATCATGGCACTGGTGGGCAAGCGAGATGGCCGCAATTTTGGTTATGGCCGGCAACTGAGCTATGCCGGGCCGCAGGCTTTGAAAGACCTGTTTGGCAGTGGGCATTACGGTACGGTCAAGGCGCATTGCGATCGCTGGCAGGCGTTCGTGCGGTGGTGCCGATCCGAAGAGGGACCGGGTTACAACGATGCTCGGCTGATAGACAGACCGACCTTACTGCAATATGCCAATCACCTACGCCAACAGGTCAAACAAGGTGACCTGAGCATCGCCACCGCGCAGAACCGACTGTCCAGCGTTAACCGAACAATGGCAGCGCTTCGCGGTGATCAATACGTCAGAGTACCGAGTCCGAGTAGCGCATTAGGCATGCAGCGCTCGGGCGTTCGCAGCGCGGCTCCGCAGGGCCAGGACAGAGCGCAAATTGAGCGGGTTGTTGAGGCGCTCAGCGACCAACAGCAATATCGAGTCGCTGCCATTCTGTATCTAGCCCGTGAAACCGGAATTCGCCTGCGCGAGGCCATTTTGGCAGACCTGCCAAGGCTGCAACGTGAAGCTAGGCAAATTGGGAAGATCAACATTCAAGAGGGGACCAAAGGCGGTCGGTCTGGGGCATCCGTTCCCCGCTGGATCACCGTGAACGACCAGATACGATCTGCGTTAGAGTTCGCCCAAGTAGTATCACCGAATAAAAGTCGTAATCTTCTTGCTCGCGACGAAACCTATGCCGACTTTATCCGTGAGACCGTTCGGCCCGTCCGCGACGTTCTACATCAGCATCGGCTAAAAGGCTTTCACGAACTGAGAGCGGCCTATGCCTGTGAGCGCTATGAACAAATCACTGGCTACCCAGCCCCAATCAACGGCGGCGATTGCTATCAACGGGATCCCAATCTCGACAAAGTCGCCCGCCAGCAGATCAGCCACGAACTCGGGCATGGCCGAATCGATGTCGTTTCTGCCTACATCGGGGGACGAAAATGACCAAGCCGTTCGATATGGAGCTTTTCCTTAGTGGCGTGCTCACCGGATCGCATGCGACCAGGACGCGACATATTCGTCAGGCCAAGATTATTCAAGCAGCGATTGTGGGTCGCTGGCGGAAGGATAACCCGTGGAGATGGCAGAGAAAGTACCTAGTGTGGGTACTGAACCATTACTTACAAAGCTGTAAAGGCTCAACTCGTTACTACTACCGGTTGACGATTCAGTTGATAGCCCTACGACTAGGAAGATCATGGTCTCAAGCATCACTCGAGACTGAACGCGACTTTCGGAAATAGGCCCTCACCAGATACACCCTCCTAGCTTCAACGTCCTACCTTTCGTCAGCGTTGCTCTCAACCATAACCAAAAAATTACTCGAGCGTTTTTCCTAAGGGTCGCAAGCAGCAAAAGTGGACGATAGTAAACCCTCCTTTTCTGCAGTTGCCTTATGCCATCACACGTGCGTTACTAGTACCAAATGTCCGTTCGATGTGATGGTCCAAAGGTCACTTGTTATCTTGCTACAAGTACTATTTTATGACATTACGGCTACCGCCGAGACATTCCCTACTTGAGTCCAACTGCTAGGCGGTTGCTTGCTGACTAGCATAATAGCTATACATACAAGGGTTGCTCACATGAGTGAACTAGATCCAGAAGAGTTAGAACAGAGAGCAAAGTTAACTCTAGACATGTGTGGCGGCATTCAGCCTATGCATATTTCATTTTATGCACTGTCAATATCCTATTCCGCCGAGCGGGCCTTGGCAGCGTTTGAGTTGTACGACCATCTAATCGAACATGTCGCAGACGCAGCATCTTTAATAAGCTCGGTTCAAGATGCTGTCGGTCACATCGGAGCACTATCTCGTTATTTCTGGCCATCGCCCAGTGGAAAAAAGAATAGTCAACACGCGCTTAGACTAGCGCGAGGAGAAAAGCTACGGAAGCATTATAAAATAGCTGACAATTCACCTTTAGCAGATAGAGAACTTCGAAACGCTTGGGAGCACTTTGATGAAAAGCTAGACACATATGTCATATCAAATGATGCTGGTTACTTTTTTCCTACTCCTATTATTGATTCACATACATTGGCTGACGACCCCACTGGTAAAATATTCAAACTACTAGACCCAGAACACGAATGCTTAGTTCTACTCGGGAGGAAATTCTTCTTTCGCCCCTTGCGTGACGAGGTAGAACGAATTTTTTCAAAAAACAAAAACCCTATTTTATAGTAGATATTCCACTATCGTCATTTTGTTAAATAGGTGTGATAAAAATTTCGCCTATACTCGCCCAATCTATGACTCACTCCTAGTATCGCTTAATACTTCATTTAGCCTTGAATTAAAAATAAAGAACATGGAGGAATATCAATAGAGTCAGCCTATCACAAGACCTGAGGTTTACTGAATCCGCTAAACACACGACTCCAATTTATACATCTCAGGACGGAAACCCAGTTAAAAAATTGAAACTGTATTTCAACTCCCATGCAGCCATCCTAAAAAAATGATACAGTTTTGCCATCATCTACATAAATGCGAATTCAACATGAATAACAAAATTTCAAGGAATGAATTTCACCAATTGATCCAGCAATTGGCTGACAATGTGGAAATTGATGAGCTTGCTGAACGCCTGGGATTATCGGTCAAGAGGGTTGGTGATAAATCGGTATCTTTATGTATTGAGCATAACGAAAAAAATCCCTCAATGCAGTTATATAAAAAAACTTCAAGCGATAGATCCCATTACCACTGTTTTTCTTGCCACGCTCACGGAGACATATTTAAGTTTGTACAAAATGTCAAAAATGTAGATTTTACTACTGCTGTGAAATGGCTGGCGGAAACTTACGGCTACACTATTTCAAAGCAAACTTTCAGAACAAAACCCAAAAACAATTTGTCGCCTTCCGAGAAAAACGAATCCTCAAAGATTAATATTGACTTCAAAACCTTAGAAAGCGCACTAAAAATATATAAAACCAATTCAAGCAAAGAGCTTGAGAATTGGCTAACCCTCAGAAAGCTTACACTATCCACAAGCACAATCGCAGAAATTTATCTAGCACCTCCAAGAACATTATCGCGAGAAATAGAAAAAAATAAAAACAACTATGGAGCATTCAGAGCCACTCTCGAACAGTTCGAGTCCAATGGACTGATAAGACGAGAAACCTCAGAACTAGTTCAGGAGCGAGTCCAAAATTTAAACTTAGGTGATTCGTATAGAGACTTCTTTTACGATGAGCGAGTAATATTTCCGATACGAGACGAACATAACCAACTTGTAGGCTTTGCAGGCCGCAAAACAAAAGAGGGGTCACGATCACCAAAGTACTTATATTCTCCTAGGCTACCCAAATCTAGTATATTGTATCGGTCTCACGAAGCTTTTTCTAGAATAAAACTCCTTATCAAGGACAACAAGCAGCCCACCCTCTATATTTGCGAAGGTTTATTGGACTGTCTGAGACTTGAAGAGTTAGGGTACGCAGCAGTAGCGATCTTAGGCTCAAGTCTTTCTGAACATCAAGCACAAATTATAATCGACCTCGCCAACACCCTCCCAGAAGTTTCTCCACTTCATTTAAGAATATTTTTAGACCGCGATCAAGCTGGCCTTAAAGGTTCAGCTATATCTATAGAGAAAATTTTAAATAAGGATACTCAACTTCGAGTTGAGATTTCATTTATTTGGGTTCTCGATGAAGATATTCCCAGCGAATTATTGACTGCGAAAGACCCTGACGAACTGCTGAGCAACTACAAGCACATAGATGAAGCTGAGGTCTTTCTCAATCGATCTACGCATCCTGCGGCTCTCGCACTCATATCAGAAAAATTAAAAATCTCGCCTTCTTCCATCCTGGATGACAACGCTTGGAGTTCAATACCCGCCGGGGCGAAATTTCGAGTAGGACAGTATCTATCAGCCGTATCCCAAGGTTTTCCAAGAAAGCTTCTCGTTATAAATGGCTCGCCGCTAAGTGAAGAAAAAACTTGGATACAAGAACTAGCCAGTTATAGCGAACCGAAAAAACTCAAAGAAAAAACTAATTATCATATTTATCCAGACCAAAACGCTGCTCTGAAATTAAATTTAGCGAGAGAGTTAGCCCAATCTGGCGCTAATAAGGGGGAAGTTCTTTCGGATATAGCCGCTTGGCGTAGGCTGTCATTAGCTGCGACAACGTTTAATGAAGGAATTGCATCGCGCTTAAAGCAAAATCAGTTTCAACCTATCGAGCCTTTTGACGCTGTTCATGTTTCACGTGGATTTGGCAAGACTGAACCGCGACTGAAGTCGATGCCCTGCCCAGAAGACTTGATAGCCCAACAATATATTATTAATGAGTTGCTATCTGAACAACTAGACGACGGTACAGATCTACAATTTAGCGAATTTATCCCAGCAGTTCGTTACTACCGGAGCCTGGATAAGCAAAAAACCACGGGAGAACCTAATGGCTCATCCTTTGAAGAAACACTAAGCTTCGCCTATCAAATTGATATGGATGTTCTAGAAGGTCGACACCCACCATCATCGGGAGGAATATTTCGACCTTACTTTGATTGCTGGAAGGAATTCATAGCATCGCTCCTTTCGCAAGGCAAAGGAATGAATCAAGTACACATGGTCCGACTTGATTTAAAGCGTTATTATGACAATATAAAACGCTCTGTAATGAAAAGTATGCTTCAAGAATGCATAAGCTCCGCCTTTGCAAACTTGGATAGTTCCGAACATTTTGCTCCTCTATTCCAACCTAAGGGTTTTATAGGTGAACGTAATCGAGCTGTGGTAGATTTTCTTGTAGATCAAAGTTTTGGATTTTACTTCTATCACCCAGATACAGGAGAGTCAAAAAAATCTGATCGTGAGCGAGGAATCCCCCAAGGCCCAGTTTTATCGGCATGGTTAGGTAACAGTTTACTTTTCAAACTGGATTCAAAAATAAGGAGTAAGCTCAAAGAGTACAACTATGAAGGGCAGTCACGTGCAGGGTATGCGCGTTACGTTGATGACGTCGTAATTATTAGCGACAGCCTCGATATCCTGAACGTGCTCAGAGCTGTTGTCGAAGACGTAACCAGTTCACTGGGACTGGAAATGGTTCCAAAAGAAAGTTTTGCACCAATGAGTGCTCAAGATTTCTTAGATGAGCTAACTTCTGGGCGTGCTTTAGCCGTATCAGGACCGCGCGAAGAAACGGAAGTATTCGAAATTGAAGATTTCGAATATGGCTGGGGCGCGTGGCAAGAGCAGCAAATAACTCGGCAAAGTTCACTGGAGCTATTGAGAGACCCACGTTTATATCAGGCATCACCTGAAATAATAAAAAATCAGCTTTTTACTGCCCTCAGAGCTAGCGACCTCAGGCCTTCGGAGCTTAGTAAAGCAGCGCGCTGGACATGGTACATTTCGGCGATTATTTGTCACAATGCAAACAACACAAATGTTATTGGTGTTTATTGGGAAATTTGGAATAGCGTTTGTCAAAATTCACCCTTCGAGTTAAACAAGGATTTACCTTGGGACGACCCATCATTTTACGCATTGGAAGGGTTACAAAGTTTATTAGAGCGAGCAAACAAGATCGATTACGGTTTCGACTCTAGCGAATCTAATGCTCGACAACAAGGCATTATTAGCCTAGCCAGAGTTGCCTGTGAGTCGAGTTTTTTTGAGCCATTTTACTCAACCAGTTCTGATCAATGCCCTGAGGGATGGGGGCAAGGTACACACCAACTCAAACGTATGTTTGTGCAAAGAATCATTTGTATTCAATGGATGGCTAGTCAACTATCAAATCAGTTAATACAGACTTCTAAAACTGATTCGCTTGCGTTAAGTATTATAGAGAAACAGAACGCACCATTCAGAATCTCCCTCAAGAGGGCTATTATCACAGATACGGAAACTAATGGCCGCAATATTACAGGATTAACAGTATCTGGTGACCCTTTAGGAGAGTGGAATCTGCTGCGTGATGCTTTTTTGTGGCTACATAAAGCAATAGTTTGTTTGGCTATAAACTCGGGAGCTAATGGGCCCGATCCCCTTGCGGATTTTGCACAAGAGCTAAATCTAATATCACAAAAGTCTCAAAATCCGTCAAGTGCCTTCGTCCTAGACAATGATAATTACCTTTCAATTCTTAAATGTCTTCTTCCTTCCTGCGATAATGACGAGCATGCCAGTGATGATCATGATCCATCTGGAGAAGTTATACTTCTGGCATTACAAACATTTGCTGCGATCACTCCTAGAGAAGCCTTGGCGCATCTATTAGTTAATCGGCATCATTTACTGCAAAATGGCGAGACGAAAATACCTTTCCCTCCTCTCCCAGGCATCCCAGCACATGGCCTACTTCTTTATTCTGATCGGTCGAGCGAGTCGAGTTGGGTAAAAATTTCAAAAATATGGTGGGTTACTCTTCCATCACTTAATGCAGATGCAGAGAGTATTCAAAATCCGACCTTTAAAGTGTCAACAGCAGACACCTCCGCACTTGAATTTCGACCGAATTGGAAAGCCATAGTACAAGTTGGAAAACTGGAAATTTTTGAAGCAGAACTAAAAGAAAATAACAACTTTTGGACTCCAAGCTCTCCGCCGGTCTTTGATATCGATGCCTCGAAGTTAAAGTGGATAGCAGATGCATACGAAGCGATCGCTAGAATAAATAAAACCTCATCTTCCAGCCAGCTAGAATATGTACCTGCTTGGCCATATTTAGTCACCAACAACAGACCTGATCACAACGATGAAAGCGTTTTAACAATTTCTTTGTTCACTCTGAGCTATCCCGCGTTATCCCTTGATGGACTTGCCTTCGTTAGAGAGGGTTCACGTGGACTGAGAACCATAGAGGTACCTGAACAATATGGCCGATATTGGCGTACAGGCGTATTTTTATCAGAGCTTTCTGGGTTTCGTCGTGACATTGATACATTTGCTGAACTCGGCCAAAAAACCGCAGATACAGCTAACAAGCAAGAACTACTAGAGCCGGCAACTCACTTACTCAGGAACGTATTACGTAAGCTACGCGGCACTTATTTCAAAGATCAAGTTCTAAGCCCGCTAGAGAATGAAGATCATCTACCTGCAACTGTTGCTAGATCTCTAGAACTTCTTCGTGGTTTTCCTGTAGGTGGGGAGCTGTCTGAAGAGATTGCATATGTTATATCCAGTGAGGCCGAAACAGCAGCAATGCATATTCGCCTGTCCGGAAATATATATCCATTTTCACAAGGACTTTTCTCTCATTACATCGAAAAAGTTGCTCTAAAAGTCATAAACGTAATGCCTACCAGCTGGGGGGCAGAATTAGCAGATAGTGACGACGAGAACTTACTAGCAACCGATAGAATCATTCCTGCATCTTATTTCAAACTCTCTGAGCGTTTTTCTAAACTAATAAACGCACAACGTTCAGTCCCCTTGCAGGCAAGCAGTTTATCCGCCCTCATTGTGGGTTGTAAAATAGCTGCGATTTCCTCATGGGCGCGGGAGCTCGCTTTTATAATTCAGGCTTTAGGCGAAGATCATTGGCCTTACCCCGCTGAAGGAGAGCTTACTCAAACGTGGAAAATCACAGAGAACGGATTTTTGCTGGATCAGGCAGAGGATTCAATTCCTTTCCTAAATGAATATTTTATTAAACAAGTTAAAGCCAATGCCTCGGAGTCAGCATTCACCCAAATAACACCCTTGGGTTGGTTAGTTTTGGTTTCAGGGAGGGTAGGACTATTTGGTGAACACCGAAAGCTGCCCTTAGAACGCGAGTGGGATATAGAAACAAAAAATAAAATTGGAAAGCTAGCCATCCTCCTTTCCGAGACACCTATAAAAAGTGATCATGATCAAGCTACTCTTGATCCAGACTGGCCATTTGAATTTAGTTGCGATAATGCGTTTTCTTCATGGGCCGACCCAGGGGTGCTTGAAGCAATTAATTGTTTTTCAGTTATAGAGTCAAATTTAAAATTAAACATAGAGAAAGCTGTAGGCTCTTGGAAATTCAATTCCTCCGAAAATAGCTTCACAACTATATCTGGCGAAGAATGGTCTATTTCTCGTTGGCAGATCGCACTATCAAGCGGAGTAAAACCTGAACGTATACAACAAGGTTCCAAACTTCTGAGCATCTGGCAAGAAACCTTTGATTGCAATGACAATCTCTTATTGATCAGTGCACGAGATGAAAAACTTAGCAAGCTTTTAATTCCCATCCCCCAACGTACCGCTCTTGAGAGCGAAATTAAAGACTCATCTCAATCATCGTTTGAAGAGTATTCCTCCACTCTTGGCTCGAACGCTAAGCCAGTGGATCACACTTCGGAGCTTATCGATGCCAAGATTGCTACTCAAGAGGGCTTGGAGCGTTTATCGCCAAGTAACGCTTTTGTATCATCCGATGACATTAATAATATTTCATCCAAGACAAGGAAGTCGGATAATAAGACTCGAAAAGAATGGCGTTCTATTCAAGAAAGGGTATGGGAACCGCGCCGACAGCGTTCGCCAGGACATATTCGAATAGCAATCATGCAATGGGTAGTAAATGATACCTATCGCCACCCAATAGTAGACTCCAAAGATTGGAACAAAGAGCTTCCACCCAATAAAACTGGATCTTCATCTGTTAGTCACTACGAGCTTCGCAGACGAAAATTTTTATTAGAGGCACTGTCTTCTTGTAAGAGCTTTGGCGTGGACTTACTAGTACTACCAGAGTATTCAGTAAGGCCAGACACGATCAAGTGGCTTAGAGAACAAATTAAAAGAAAGCCAGGAATGCCTGCCGTGCTGGCCGGAACATACAAATTATATGGCAACACAACAGATCCAGGGTTCGCGGAAGTTCATGACGGTATCCTGGGACTTTCAGATCACCTGAAAACTTTTTCCACTTTGCCACCAGAAAAACCTAAAACATACCTTTCGGGAGAACACAGCTCTATATTAACGCTTATTGCTCCGTTGAACCTGAGTAACGGGGACCGGTTGGCTTGCACATTCTCACGCAGAAAAAAATACTCATCACTTGCAGCATCTGAAGTTTTCTCGCCACTGTTAGAGCCTTTAGCTCCTCTATTTTCACCGAACTCCCTACTTTCTGAAATCAGGAGACGTGATAGTGATGGCGCCAGAACAGCATTTGATAGCGAAATTAAACCTGAGGAAATTCTGGAGTATTCTAAGCAACTGAGACATCTACTATATAGCACGGAGTTTATATGTTCTGAGCTTTTCCTTCCAATGAGTCCAGTTAACTACAGAGCTTTAGCTGCCGAGCTACAAAAACTGGCCGTTAAATTCGGACACACGATATCAAATGAAAGTGCAGAAGCCATCTTGATCGAAGATTTGATATCTATGTCAGCCTACCTAGGCCTATCGGGAGATGGCGATAGTAGGAGATCTATCATCATTGTACCTGCAATGACTTCCAGATCAGCAGACTATTGGATATTTGGGCAAGCCACTTTGCTATCTGGCGGTGCAACAACAGTTTTTTGCAATGCCGCTTGCAAGAAACAAGCAATCGGTGGAAGTTGCTTCATTGGCAGAGAAAGTTGGAACAATGCAAAAAAATCAATTTTCCATGACCTAATAACTCCCTACGCAGGCTGGTCTAAGGGTATTTATTACAACAACCCTAACGATGCCTTGGGGCAGACAGAACAAGCAGTTGTAATAGCAGATATCGACCCATCCTTCATGCAAGAGGGAAAACCCAGACCTCAAGCGCTGGCAGTTCCACTTCAGCTAGTGGCATACCTTCCAATAGCAGAGTTAACGGAAAAAAACAGGGTTGAGTTCTACACTACTTTGAGTGAAACAACAGCGCTTATTAACACTGCTGAAATGTTCGGCCGAAATATATCCCCAGAAGCACCCGGCGTTCATCAGATTCAAGAGCTAATATCCACTATTTTTGACGAGGACAACGTCAAACCGCTGAGTGATCGTTATAATCATTGGCGAGATTACTGGAGGGCTAATCCAACCGCAGGTATACCTCCAGTTATAACCGACTGGTTAACTGTTGATCCGTATGATGAAAATGACTTAGCGCCAAACATTTTCATTCCCTCGTTTCCGCCGAGTGATGATTAAGGCAACTAATTTCTATAAACCTCGAAGAGGGATTTGAGGTCTTCTAATCTCCGAAGACCTCACTCGGCACTTCACTAACCATCAGTGTATTGAGCACACCTTTACTGTATGCACTTAATTACTTTCAGCCCCATTTTTCTCTTCAAAAAATTATCACATTGCACCTACGAGTGAACCCGCAGGCATGCCCCACGGATACGATGAATACGATGAAACGTTCACCTCTGAATATCTGAACTGCCTCGGCAATTACCTACTGCTTTCCAAATCCCATAACTGTGCCGTGGGAAATATCGTATTTGCCAGGAAACTGGCTACCTACACACACAACGCACAGCAGCGAGAAATAGCCACGTTCGTCGCCAATAAGCAGCTTTGGGGAAAGGACGCGATTCAGCTAAGGCACGACAAAATAATTGAAGCATTGATGACAGAGCTCTGAGGCGGTGCTCACCCTAGGACGCGCTAGCGAGCTCAGGCTTCAGGTCAGGCTCAATTTGAATAAATTGCTACTCGTCAGTGAAGCCCCAGTTCGATTCCACTGAGTGCCATAACTAGCTGATTTATTTATAGTTACTAGTTGGGGTACGCCAAATTTTCCACCGAATTCCAGACCCGCAGAAAACCTAGCCGCGCCGAATGCTACCGTTCGTCTGGTGCCGGCACCATACAAAACGAAGCCCCTGCAGAAATGCAGGGGCTTTGTTGTTTCTGGTACGTCCACATTACGTCCACACTGCCTCAAGCCTGTGAAGCCCCAAATCGTCATTGATCTGGATGGCTCGTTATCGAGGGATGTGCTTCTGCCGGTGCGGGGCGCGGCACCTTGGTTACACGTACAGCTTTACCGGCCTTCATCTGACGTACAGATTCCAGCAAATCCCTCCGGAATTGTTCCAATTCATTGAGCATTAATGAGTTTTCTCATTCGGTTGCTCAGGTCGGCTACGAGCAGGCTGTCGAATAAGATCGCGCGTCAAACCTGACTGATCTCAAACACAAACGAAATCCTGCGTTGACTCGCACTCCACACATAACGCAGATGTTTGCCCTGCTTCGGAATCGACACCGCTGGCGGCCGGAAAGCGGCGACACATTCGTGGCCCGGCAGGCGAACGCTGTTGTAGAGCATCCCCCACGATTCAGACTCACGCAGTTGTCGGGCAAACGCCTGGGATGGGCCATAGGCGTCTGGATCGGGTTGATGCAAATCGGGAAAGTCATCACGAACATCATGCAGCGGCTTAACCACACGATTGACGTAAGTACGCATGGTCAACTCAAGGTCCGCTTCGTTGGTGGCCGCGAGGAAACGCTCCTGGTGATAGCAGGTTTCGGCGATGGCCGCGGCCTGGCTGCTGGCGGCGTAGTAGACGCCGAAGGTGCCATCGGTGAAGCGGCTGCTTTTGCCGATGTGGGTAAACGCCGCCATCACCGGGGATGAACCGGGGCCGGAGAGCCGGTCTTCGGGGCGCACGCGGGCGAGGACGCCGGCCTGTTCGATCAGGCGATCGTTGGTCAGCGCTTCCAGCGCGTAGGCGATTTCCAGGTCTTCGGGGTCGAGCACGTCTTCGAACAGCGCAATCGGCGGGAAGCTGCTGTTGACGATCCGGTAGGCCTTGGGCCATTGCGGCTCAGCCAGCGGCGGGGCCTTCAACCGCGTACCCCATCGAGGTAGCGGCGCACGTCGGCGATGTCGACCACCCTCCCCGCCAGCATGTAATCCAGCGCGGTCCGGCCATTGAATGGTGCAGCCGTGTTCGGGCTGCTGACCCACGTATAGGCGCGCTCGCTGCTGTTGCTGAAGATGATGCTCAAGGCCTTGTGAATGCCCATCAGATACGAGATGCGCTCCAGCGTGTCGTGCGGCAGGCGAATGTTTGGCGGCAGGTGCTTGTATTTGTAAAACGTGGTGTTGCCCACGCCGCCCAACAACGTGCGCTGCTGCTCGGCGCTGCAGCCCCAGCGCTCCATGAGATTGAAGAAAAACTTCAGCGCGACGCGCCCGGCTTCGGGGACGTCGAGTTGTTCACGCGGGGTGAGGGCTGGGGTAGGCACGGCTGCCTCCATTGCTGAGTGACATGCTCTCAAGCCTAGTACAGATACGGATGTTTGTTTTCTTTTAATCCGCAAATGAATCAATTCGTTCCTTTGAACAGATCCCGGAAAAAGCCACGAATTGTTATTCCAAGGCAGTATTTTTTGACCTTCATCACCCCCACGTCATCAAAAATCCCGATCCTGTGTCAGCTTCCAGCCATCGGCGGGGACATCAATTCGCTACTAAACCCGCGACAACTATGCTCAGGTGCTGGAATATAGCCGGCATATGACGCCGGATCGGCAGTCTCGTAAACAACAATACCCAGCCCACTTCAGAGGGCATTACCCATGGATAGCAGAACCTTACGCAACCTGATGCGCATCGTGCAGACCGGCTCGTTGTCGGCCGCAGCCGAGCATTCGTGCCTGACTGTGCAGGCCCTGGCCGCGCAGTTGAACAAGGTCGAAGAGCAGTTCGGTTTCCGCTTGTTTCGTCGTTCCAACAAAGGGCTGACGCTGACGCCGCAAGGCACGGAGCTGACGCCTTACATGGACAAAGTGCTGATTGCCACGCGACAGATGGAAGAAAAGGTCGAGGCGCTCAAGGTGCCCGGCCAACGCACATTGAAGGTCGCGTTGAACAACACGTTGTCGTCTGACTTCAACCGGCGAATGATCGGACGCCTGATCGAGGTGTTTCCCGATTATCAGATGGAATTCAGCTACGCCGAGTCGATGGAGAACCTCAGCAAACTGAAGAACGAAGACTTTGACCTCGCGGTACTGATCGGCCCGCAACGTCCGGGTCTGCCGAGCATTGTTTTGCCGGATGTACAGGTGCAGGTGGTCGGTGCCCATTGCGGGCAGGAAAACGATCCACTGACGTTGCTGGGCAACAAGTTTCAGGTGCGTCCTGCGGAAGATTGTCCGTATTCCCACAGTTTCCTGCGTTTTCTCGACGCCGGACTGGGCAATCACGAGAACGGTCAGCGCATGGTCTATTCCTGCAGCGAGACACTGACGCTGTCGTTGATCACGCAGATGGACGCGGTCGGCATGGTGTCTCGTGAGGCCGCGCAGAAGAACGGCCTGACGATTTTCCCCGGATTCGAGGATTTCCTCGAAGTGCGTCTGGCGGTGAACAACCCGAACCTGTCGGGGCAGGCCCTGAATGACGTGGTCGATCTGCCGCTACATGAACGAGCCGAGCGCAATGTACGCAGCCGTCCCAACCGCCACACTGAGAAAGAGGTTTTTGCTGAAATACGCACATAACAACGTCGGAATGGCTGCATAAAATTCCGGGCGATCGAGCTGCAGGTGCTGATCCTTGATCAACAAGGGTGTCAGGCTGATCGCAGCGACGATCGCCACCGGCAGGTATTCCAGCGCCCGCGCAACGAACGGCGGCCAGTGCTCGGTGTTGACTTGCAGCGGCAGCGCGCGTGGCAGGAAGGTCACGGCCATCATCAGCGCGACCACCAGAATCAGGAACGTTTGGTCAGGCATACACCCACTCCGCAGCCCACAAACGTGGCGATGAATACGTTGAATGGCGAAGTGCCGACCAGGCTCAGCGCGCCCATGCAGGCGACGGCAGCCGCGGCGGCGATGAGTTTGTTGCGGGTGTTGCACAGCGACACCAGCACGTAGAGCATCATCGCGGTCAGTGCGTAGTCGAGCTGGTATTTGATCAGGTGCGACGCATATTGCGCGCAAACGGCGCCCAGCAATCCACCCAGCACCCAGGAGGTGTGGCAGAACAGGTTGAAGCCGATCAGGTAACGGATATTGACCGGCGCGCCGGTGCCTAGCTTGACGCTGTGAAACGCAAAAGACTCATCGGTCAGCCCACCCGCGTAAGCCCAGCGCTCCATGCGGCTGAGCCCCAGCGCGCGCAGGGCCTTGGCCATGTACACCGACATCAGCATGTGCCGCGCATTGATCAGGAACGTGGTCAGCACAATGGTAGTCAGCGAAGCACCGCTGGAGATCAGCGCCAGCGCGGCGAATTGCGAAGCGCCGGCGTAAACGAACAAGCACATCGCCACCGGCAGCCACATCGGCAGCCCGGCGTTGACCGCCATCAGCCCAAACACGAACGACACCGTGAAATAACCGGCCACCACCGGGCTGGCTTCGGCAAACGTGCGCGATGGCTGATGGGCAGCCATCAGCGGCGCACTGCCGGACGTTTCATTCATAGATCCCTCTCAAATGTCCGCTCGCCGTGGGGTTCGCAAAAACCCTGGGCAGTCCAGAATCGCTTGCCCGCGAGGTTAGCATCGTCGACGAACAGAAACATCCGTAATACACCGACCCGCTTCATGTCGGACGACGCCGCTTCCACCAGCCGCTGACCGACTCCCTGGCTGCGATAGCGCGGGCTGACCGCCAGGTGGTTGATGGTGCCGCGACTACCAAGCATGCCGCCGAGCACCGCACCGACGATTTCGCCTTCGACGTCGAAGGCCAGATAGGCCGTGGTGGTCTTCTGGATCAATACACCGCGCAGGCATTTGGCATCCTGCCATTCGCAGAACGACACTTCGTCGAACTGCCGGAAGAAGCGCTCCATGCGCTGCGCGTCCTTGGCGGTGGCGCGTCGCAGCACCACCGGCGTCGAGCACTCGACGCCATCGATTGGGGTGATCTGATTAGCGAACAATGTCGAAAGCGGTCCCGGGCCGCGAGAAGGAAATCGCCAGAATCTGCCGGTACGCCATGGCATGCGTGTGGGTGTTGCGCGCCGGGGTTACGTAGTGGCGCATATCGCGATCAAGGAAGTAGGTGGTGTCGAGAATTTCCTGGTAGGTGGTCGACGCCAGTTGATGCTCGTGGATGTCGTAAAGACGACTCTCCGCGCCCTCGACATTGTTGCGCCCCCAGAAGTGCACACCACTGAACGGATAGCCGTCGCAGTGAATCCCTTCCGGGGTGATTTCCAGTTGCTTGCCGGGTTTGATCTCGATGCGGATCTGATGGATCTGGCACTGCCAGATTTCATCGTGCAGCTCTTCCGGCAATACGCTTTTGTACACTTCAAAATCGGTGTCGATCAGGCTGCGCATCACCGGCGAAGTAATCACTTCATCGGAGAAGTCCTGAAAGTGCCGCACAACACCGCCCACGTAGGCGTTGTTCTCTTTCGACTGCACGTACGCGCGATGCTCGAGTTGCTTCAATTCACGTGTTTTCGGGTTGTACTCAAAGTCGCTGTAACGACGGTAACGCATGCCGGCTTCGGCCTGACCGTAGTAACTGTCTGGCTCCATGTTTTCCCAACTTTTGGTCAGTCTGACGAAGTCGGCAAAATGACCGTAGAGATTGAAGTCACCACCCTGGACGTTGACATATTTGTCGCGCCGTAGCGATTCGCCCACTTCTCTGTTCAAAACGATCATTACCAAATTCTCCGCTGCGTTGAGCGGCCTAATCTATTAGGTGGAGAATTTGCGTCCATGAGAAAGAATTTCAGGCATTTAAAGCCCAGTTTGAAACGGTACTTGAAGACGCTTGAAAACAACTTTTACGTGACAAAAACACGGGTTTTTTACAGTTTCTATAGAAAAGACCTCGAAAAAAACCCCGAACCAGTCGGGGTTTTCTCATGTTTCTTACACCGGATCGTTCATCAGAAGATGTTGATCGGGTAGTCCACGAATACACGCACTTCGTTACCGCTGCTGTTGTAGTCGGCGGATTTCTGCGAGACGCGCAGGATCGAGCTGCGCAGTTTCACGCTCAGGTCTTTCGCCGGACCGCTTTGCACGACGTATTTGACCTGGTTGAAGATCTCACGCTCAGTGCCGCCACTGCTGGTGTCGGTGGTGATGTTATCGCCACGCACGTAAGCGAAGTTGTAGCTCAGACCCGGTACGCCGAAGGCACCGAAGTCCAGGCCGTAGCCCAACTGCCAGCTGCGCTCGTCTTCAGCGTTGAAGTCCGACCAGTAGGAGTTGGCCAGGTAGATGGTGTTGCCACCGTCGCCCTGACGACGACCATCGTTCTGATAACCGCCGTACGGATAACCCAGGTTGCTGTCACCGGTACTGCGCTGGTGCGCCACGGTGAACGAGTGCGGGCCGGTGGCGAATGTGGCCGCCAGGCTCCAGATCTTGTTGTCCTGGCCGCCGGTGTTCTTGATGTCGGCATAGGACTTGTCGAGCTTGGTGCGATAGCCGTTGAAGTCCAGGGTCAGGGATTGATCCTTGTCGATCGGGAACACGTAGTTGGCGTTCACGTACTGCTTCTTCATGACGTCTTCAACGTCGGAAGCGTACAGCGCCGCCTTGAACTGTTCGGTGAACTGATAGCTACCGCCCAATACGTTGATCGACTTCAGACCACCGCTGTCACGGCCTTCAGCACTTTTGCGCGATTCGGCAGTGAAACGACCGGCGTCCAATTGCAGGCCTTTGATCTCTTTGGAAGTGATCAAGGTACCGGTATAGCTTTCCGGCAGCAGACGCGAGTTGTCGTAGTTCAGCACCGGCAGGGCCGGCATCTGGTCACCGTAGGTCAGCACGGTGTTGGACACGCGGAATTTGACCGCAGCGCCACCCTTGGACAGGTCGTCAGCCGCGTTGCCGCTGTCACCCTGTTTGAAGAAGTCGATACCACCGGCGCCGCTGCGGCCCTTGCCGCCATCCAGACGCAGTGCGTAAAGACCGAAAGCATCCACACCCACACCCACGGTGCCTTGGGTGAAACCGGACGAAAACGTACCGATGGCCGCCTGGCCCCACTCGGCTCTGTCCGGATTGCCGTCTTTGTAATCACGATTGATGTAGGCATTGCGCAGCAGCACTTTGAGGCTGCTGTCTTCAACAAAACCCTTGGATTCGGCCTGGCCGTCAGCCATGGCCTGTGTAGCACTTAACATCCCCAGTGCGATCAGACTGATTCGCTTGTTCAACATTTTGTTTTCCTTATTACGGGTTGAAACGCGCTGTGTCGAACGGCTGAAACGGCGCTATTGCACTCTTTTTTCACCCCGAAACAAAAAGACCCGCCCACGGCAAAACCGTGTCGGGCCCTTTTATTATTTTTGAGTCATGGCGGTTGGCCACAGGCGTTGGGCCGAATCGTAGCCGCGCCCTCAATAATGTGTCAATTTCAAGAATCGTCTTTAAATAGGTAAAAATCGTCTAAGAATCGTAAATTTTGCGATAGCGTATTGCTCGGAAATGCGCTCAGCCAGTGAATCCAGTGCGATTACGCGCAACCGTCGAGACCGCATTGCGCGGGGGATTGCCCCGACTCAGCCGCGACCACCGCTTGTCCCAACCAGTCGGCGAAAGCCTGCGGTTTGCCAAGCCATGGGCTGATGTCGAGCAAGGTAAATTGTCCATCCTGCTCCAGTGCCAACGTTGGAAATCCCTGGCCGCCCAGTTGCGCCAACAGCACGCGGCTGGCTTTTACATGCGCTGCCGTATCAACGGACTTAAACGCAGCCGCAAAGGTGTCCTCGGCGTAACCCAACTCACTGGCGAGTTCGAACAGCACAGATTCATCGGCAATGCGCCGCCCTTCCACGTAATGCGCCGTTTGCAAACGTCCGAGCAGTTGCAGACCACGGCCGTCGATAGACTCTGCCGCCATCACCGCTGCGATCGGCGGCGTTGAATCGAAAACCGCCGAGTGATCGCGCAGCAGGTCTTCGAAATACGCCTCGCCAAATGGCTGCCCGGTATATTCGGCAATGCGCCGGTCATGGGGCATGACGTAATCGCGCAGTTGCGGCGAAACGCGCTGGCGATTCGCGCCGCTCATCATTCCACCCGCATGGGCAACGACCGGCAGCACTTTCTGCGCCGCTTGCACCAGCGGTTTGGCGCCGTAGCACCAGCCGCACAATGGATCGTAGATGTAGTGAAGGATCATGGGAGGACTCCGGCAGACAATCAGGAAAAATCGATGGCGGCAGACTATTCCTTCGCGCATCGGGGAAAAACGCCGGTATGGCTTCAAGACTGTTTCGCCAATCGGTCGAATGGATCGATCGCTCAGGTTGTATCGAGATCGACACAAATTGAAACAATCCCACAAGGTAACTTCTCAGGAATAAAATTACGGGAGCAAATGCAAAGCATTACCATTCGCGCGCTTGAATTTCCTTACCCTTTCGGATGCGCTTTTCCATGCCTGCCCCGTTCCGCCTCACGCCTGTCACCCTTGGATTGTCTGTCTTTCTGTCCAGTGGTTTTGCTTACTCCGCCACCGAACTGCCCGCCACCGCGATCAGCGCCGAAGAACAGGCCGAGGACCCGCGCGTCAAGATCAGCACCACTGCGACTCGCACTTCGACCCCGGTGCGTTATGTGCCGCAGGCCATCGACTCGATCAAGACCACGAACGTCGCCGACTACGGCACCAACGACATCGGCGATGCTCTGAGCGGCATTCCCAACGTCAGCAGCAGCGCCGACACGCGCTTCGACAGCCTGCGCATCCGCGGCTTCGACGCCAGCAACGACTTCTATCTGGACGGCATTCGCGACGACAGCCAGTACAAGCGCGACCTGCACAACATCGAGCGGGTCGAAGTGCTCAAAGGTCCGGCGGCGGTACTTTACGGCCGTGGCAGCCAGGGCGGGATCGTCAACCGCGTGAGCAAGCTGCCCGAGTTCGGCCGTCGCTCGACCATCGAGGCCCAGGGCGGCAGCGAAGACCTGCGCAGCCTGTACGCCGACCTCAGCACCGACCCCAGCGAAAACCTCAGCCTGCGCCTGAACATGGGCAACATGGATGAAAACAGCTTCCGCGACGGCGTCAGTGGCAACCGCCAGCTGTTCGCCCCGTCGATGAGCTGGCAGCTGACCCCGGACCTCAACTGGCTGGTGCAATACGAATACAGTCGCTACAACCGTACGCCGGATCGCGGCATTCCGGGGGTGAATGGCCGCCCGGCAGACGTCGGCCGCGACACCACCTACGGCAACGATCACGATTTCATCGACGACAAGGCGCAGTCCCTGCGCTCGAAACTCACCTACGAGATCAACGACAACTGGCAGCTGCGCCAGACCTTGGGCGTGTTCAAGCTCGACAGCGATTTCGACAACACCTACCTCACCAACTTCGACTCGAAAACCAACAAGGTCGCGCGCCAGCACTGGCAGCAGGACCTGACCACCCGAAACGTCTACAACAACCTTGAGCTGGAAGGCGGTTTCGACACCTTTGGTCTCGAGCATCGCCTGCTGACCGGCGTCGAAATCGGCAGCCAGCGCCGCGATCCGAAGTTGTACAACGCCGCGACTGGCAAGACCCCGGGCGCACAACCGGTGCCATCGCTCGACCTGTACAACCCGAACCGCAATCTGCGCCACACCGGCAGCATGCAGGTGTTCAGCGACAGCCACACCGAAGTCGAAAGCCGCGCGGTCTACGTCCAGGATCAACTGCGCCTGAATGATCAATGGCAACTGCTGGCCGGCCTGCGCTACGACACCTTCGATATCGAGTCGACCAACAAGCTCAAGAACATCACTGAGGATCGCGACAGCCACAGCACCAGCCCGCGCGTCGGGATTGTCTGGACGCCGCTGCAGAATCATTCGTTCTACGCCTCGTGGTCGAAGACCTTCTCGCCAGTGGGCGGTGGCCTGATCGGCATCACCCCGGGCGCCGCCGGCAATAGCAACGACTTGAGTCCGGAGCTGACCAAACAGAAAGAAATCGGCGTAAAAAGCGACTGGCTGGATGATCGCTTGAGCACCACGCTGGCAATCTACGACCTGGAACTCTACAACCGCCGCACCAGCGACCCGAACGATCCGACCCTGACCGTCATGACCGGCCTTCAGCGCTCACGGGGTGTGGAGCTGACCGCCACCGGCAAACTGGTCGGCAACTGGTACATGCGCGGTGGCATCGGCGTGCAGGACACCACCATCGAGAAGGACAACAACGGCCTGGAAGGCAACCGCGTCAACAACGTGGCCAAACACAACGGCAGCCTGTTCCTGACCTGGAAACCGGAAATGGGCTGGTACGGTGAAACCGGCCTGACCCTGGTTGGCCAGCGTTATGCCGACAACGCCAACACCACCGTGCTGCCGGGTTATGGCCGCTGGGATGCGCTGCTCGGCTACCGCTTCAAGGACTGGGACTTGCGCGCGGCACTGAACAACATCACCGACCGCGAGTATTACGCCTCGGCCACCAGCCAATATCAGATCCAGCCAGGCGCACCGCGCAGCGTGGTGATGACCGGTACCTATAGTTTTTAAAAGCAGGATCAAAAGATCGCAGCCGTCGGCAGCTCCTACATGGGGTGGTGTGCTTCCCTGTAGGAGCTGCCGAAGGCTGCGATCTTTTCGCTTTTCCATAAAAAAGCGCCGCCATCCCGGCAGCGCTTTTACCAATCCCTGTTGTTTTTCTTATCCTTCCATCACAGCCCATAACGCTTCCAGTTCGGCCTCGCTGAACAGGCCAGCGGGGTAGCGCTCGATCATCATCCGGCGCGGATCAGGTTCCCTGATCTGACGCGTTCCGTTGGATTTCAAAAAGTGCGCGACAATCTGGAGCGATTCGCCGTTGACGGCCATGGGATGCAAAGTCCGCTCGCTGACTACGTTCACTTCGGCGTTCATTTCAGCGCTCTCTCCCCGTTCGTGAGCGGCTACGTTATCCAAGGTATATGACAGAACTGTTGAAGTTCCCCCCTCTCCCTAGTGCGCTTCGTCCGATACAAGAGCTATGCCAAGGTTTCCGATTTGTCGACAAGCGGATACAAACAAGCCCGCGGTCCAACCGGACCGCGGGCTTGTTTGAATGCATAGCAAGCTAATTTTTGCCCGGCCGATTTATGAATCAACTCAAGCTGTTACGTCTCAACTCACTCTTTGTGCGGGGCTGGCTGCTGTTGGGTAAGGCAGTGGATATTGCCGCCGCCCAGTAACAGTTCGCGGCCCGGCACCATCACCACTTCGTGCTGCGGGAACAGCTTCTGCAGGATTTCCCGCGCAGGCGCGTCCATGGGATCGTCGAAGCTCGGCGCAATGATGCCGCCGTTGACGATCAGGAAGTTCACATAGGATCCGGCCAGACGCACGGAAGGGTTGCGCTCTTGGGTACCGTCCACCGGATCGACACCGGCGCACTCTTCTTCGGTCGCGTACAGCGGCCCCGGAATCGGCATCTTGTGCACCGTGAACGGGCGGCCCTTGGCGTCGGTGCTGCTTTGCAGCACGTTCATCGCCGCCTGGCAGCGCGGGTAGTTCGGATCCTGCGGATCGTCGGTCCACGCCAGTAGCACTTCGCCCGGACGTACGTAGCAGCAGAAGTTATCCACATGGCCGTCGGTTTCGTCGTTGAACAGGCCATCCGGCAGCCAGATGATCTTGTCCACCGACAGATTGTCGCGCAGCACCGCTTCGATTTCTTCGCGGCCCAGGTGCGGGTTGCGGTTGTGATTGAGCAGGCACTCTTCAGTAGTGATCAGCGTGCCTTCACCGTCGACGTGAATCGAACCGCCTTCAAGCACAAAACCTTCGGTGCGATAACGCGGGCTGCGCTCGATTTCGAGGATCTTGCCACCGACCTGTGAATCACGGTTCCACGGCGAATACAGACCGCCTTCAAAACCACCCCAGGAGTTGAAGTCCCAGTTCACACCGCGCACTTCGCCACTGTTGTTGATGACGAACGTCGGCCCGGTATCACGCACCCAAGCATCATCGCTGGACATCTCGACCACACGGATATTCGGCACGTCGAGGCGTGCACGAGCGTTCTCGTACTGGCCGGCCGACACGGCAACCGTCACCGGTTCAAAACGGGCGATGGCCTTGGCCACTGCAACATGCGCGGCCTGCGCCGGTTTGCCACCCAGGCGCCAGTTGTCCGGACGCTCAGGCCAGATCATCCATGTCTGGGTCTGCGGCGCCCACTCGGCCGGCATGTAGAAACCATCGTCACGCGGGGTACTTTTCAAAGTGGTCATCGGATCAGGACTCCAGGGAACCGTCGAAGGGTTGCAAAGCGATGGCGATTTTATAACCGATAAATATCGGTATTAAAAGCTAAAAAACATCCAGACATCTAAAATCACACAACTATTATCGATATAAATCTGAATCTCTGTAGGAGCTGCCGTAGGCTGCGATCTGTTGATCTGGCTTTACAAAATCAAAAGATCGCAGCCTGCGGCAGCTCCTACAGGGTCTGGTTTAGAGACCTTCCTCAAGCACGCGATCCAGCATGTCGACAAAGAAATCCACACTGCGCCGCGAGGTGACCATCGGCGGTTTGATCTTGAGAATGTTCAGGTCATCCCCTGTCGGTTGCATGAAGATCCCCAGCTCGCGCAGGCGATCGCACAACAACGTGGTCTCCTCGGTGGCCGGCTCCAGCGTCTCGCGGTTGCGGATCAGCTCCACCCCCAGATAGAAACCGGAACCATGTACCGCGCCCACCAGCGGATGCTTATCGATCAAGGCTTCCAGCCGCGCCTTGAAATGCCCGCCGACCACCTGGGCATTTTCCCAGAGCTTTTCTTCTTCCATCACATCCAGCACCGCCATACCGACCTGGCAGCTCACCGGACTGCCGCCGGCCGACGAGAAGAAATAGCCTTCCGCTTCCAGCGCCTCGGCGATTTCCCGACGCGTAATGACGGCGCCGAGCGGCTGGCCGTTGCCCATGCCCTTGGCCATGGTGATGATGTCCGGCACCACGCCCTGCTCTTCGAAACCCCAGAAGAAGTGGCCCATGCGTCCGTAACCGACCTGGACTTCGTCGGCGATGCACACCCCGCCTTGGGCACGCACCAATGCGTACACCTGTTTCAGATACGTCGGCGGCAGCGAGATACCACCGGCATTGCCATACACCGGCTCGCAGATGAAGCCGGCCAGTTGGCGATCCTGCGCGGCGATATGCGCCAGTTGGGCTTCGACGCTGCGCACATAGTCCGGCGCAGAATCGGGGCCGCGGAACTCGCCACGGTAAATGTTCGGCGCGGTCACTGGGTGCACCCAGTCCGGACGGCTTTCCAGCGCTCGCGGGTTGTCGGCAACCGACGTCGACACCGCGTCGGCGCCGATGGTCCAGCCGTGATAAGCCTCCAGCACGCTGAGCATGTCGCGCCCGCCGCTGTAGGCCCACGCCAGACGGATCGCCAGGTCGTTGGCCTCGCTGCCACTGTTGACCAGGAACACCCGGTCCATGCCTTCCGGCGCCAGCTTCAGCAAGCGTTCGGAAAACTGCGCCACCGCCGCATAGTTGAAGCGCGAGTTGGTGTTGAGCAGCGACCACTGCCGCGCCGCCACCTGCGCCATGCGCGGATGGCCGTGACCGAGCACCGCGACGTTGTTGAGCATGTCGAGGTAGGAGCGGCCCTGCATGTCGATCAGGTGATTACGCCAGCCACGCTCGATGCGCGGCGGGTCGACGTAATAGTGTTTTTGCGTGCGGGCGAAACTGGCGTTGCGCCGTTCGAGCAAGGTTTTCGCGTCCAGCTCCGGCTCGGCATCGCAGGCCAGACCCAGCAAAGTGGCTGGCGATGGACACAGGGCCTGCCACGCTGCAGCGCGCGCAGGACTGCAGAACAATGGCGCATCCAGCGATGCAACGCGGCTCAACTGCACCTTCAACGAGCCATCGACCGTACCCAGCACCTGACCTTTGACCAGCGCCGCGCCGCTGTGCAGCGAGGCGTTCACGCCCCACAGGCGCACGCTGAGCTGCGGTCCGTCGAGTTGCAACACACCATCCGCCGCGTGATGCAGCACACCGGCGAACGGCGCTTCCACGGCCGAACCCTGCGGCACGCGCAACTCAACGTGCAGCGGGAACGTCTCCGGCTCGACGGCACTGTCGGGCCGCGTCTGCGACAAGCGATATTGCCCGTAACGACTCGCCGCCAGGCCATGCGCCGCGGCGGCTTCCGTCAGCAATCGTTGATCGATCCCCTGCTGCTCCCAGTTGCCCGCCTCGAAATGCGGACTCAGGACGCCAAGGTCGATCAGCGCAAATTCCCGCCCGACCAGCTCTGGCAACAGCGGCGCAAAACCCTCACTGCCGATCGCCGGAAGACGCTGGCCGACTGACGTGAGGATCGCCGCTTCCATCAGCGCCTGGGGTACAGAAGTGGCCACGTGGAAAATTTCCCATTCGTGGCCAAGGTTGTCGCGGCTATAGGTATTACCCGGATCGATGCTGACCTGTTGCTCGCCACTGAGCACCAGCACCGCCGCCCGCGCCACGATCAACGGCCACAACGCCAGCAACTCCTCATGTTGCAGCGGATTGACCGCGTGATAGGCCTGCACCGCCGGCAGAATCACAAACGGATCACCGCCGGCATGGTGCAGCAGCGCCGCGCACGTCACCGACAGATCGGTGATACGCCAGGTGCGCACCAGATCACCGAAGTCGATCACGCCCTGCAATTGCCAATGACGCTTGGCATCGCGTTGCCAGACAGCGTTATCGTCGGTGATGTCCATGTGGATCGCCTGCACCGGCAGCTTGTCCTGCAACGGCTGCAAGCGACGTTCGGCCTGTTCGGCGGCTTGCGCGATCAAGGCGCGCTGGCGCTCATCCTGAATCACCGGCAGCAGATGGCTGATCAGCGCACTGGCGTGGCGCGCATCCCATTGCAGCGTGCGCTGAAGGCCCGGGTGATCGAAGCCGGCCAGGGCCAGATCCATCTCGCCACACAGTTGACCGAAACCGGCCACCACGTCGCGGCCCAAGTGATCAAGATGAGTCAGCGACTGACCCTCGATGTAGTCCAGCAAACGCACGTGCACTGGCTCGCCGTCGGCCTCCAGCGATAACAGATCCGCGCCGTTACTGGCCGGAATCACTCTGGGTACGTGCACCGAAGAGTATTCGGCAAGGTACTTGAGGCCTGCATTCTGAGCCTGCAACTCCACAAGTGCATAGTCGCCGCGGCAGATTTTCAAGACAAAGCGCCCACGCTCACTGTCGACCCGATAATTCAGGTCCTGCTGACTGCCCAGCGCCTGTAGCGTGCCGCTGAGCCCGTAATGCTCGGCCAACCACTGCCGGGCCTGCGCCTCGGAGACCTGTGGGCTGGGCAAACTGGCGCGATGAATCAACGTGGCGAGCGGCATGGGACGACCCCTGAGATTTTATCAGGCGCCTATATCGCCATTGCTGCAGACGATGCGCAACCCCCGACCGGAGATATTCAAGCGCTCGCATCCGTCGGCACTTTGCGCAAGAATGGCGGCCATTCACCCCGATCTGGAAAAAACCTCATGAATGTAATCACCACCGATCTGCCCGGTGTTCTGATCATCGAACCCAAGGTATTTGGTGACGAGCGCGGCTTCTTCTACGAGAGTTTCAATGCCAAGGCATTCCAGGAAGCGACCGGTCTGGACACTCAGTTCGTTCAAGACAACCATTCGCGCTCGCAGAAAGGCGTGCTGCGCGGCCTGCATTACCAGCTGCAAAATACCCAAGGCAAACTGGTTCGGGTGACCGCCGGCGAAGTGCTTGATGTAGCCGTGGACATCCGTCGCAGCTCGCCGCACTTCGGCAAGTGGGTTGCTGTACGCCTGTCGGCCGAGAACCACCGTCAACTGTGGGTTCCGGAAGGCTTTGCCCATGGTTTCGTGGTGCTGAGCGAGTTCGCCGAATTCCTCTACAAGACCACCAACTACTACGATCCATCGTCCGAGCGCAGCATTCGCTGGGACGACCCTGCTCTGGGCATCGACTGGCAACTGGACGAAGCGCCGAAGCTGTCGGCCAAGGATCAGGTCGGTGCGCTGCTCAAGGACGCTGACGTCTTCGCCTGAGCCTAGGCATAATGCGTCTGTTCACTCAGGCGCATCCGGCTCATGAAACCTACCCTTCCCCGCAGACCCCGCTGGCGCAGCCTCGCGCTGCTGGCCCTGTGTCTGGCGCCGCTGCTATGGCCGCTGGAGCATCTGGCCGAGCGCTATTACCGCAGTGAACTGGCCGGGCAAAACCGCCAGACCCTCGACCTCTACGTCGCCAACCTGCTGGGCACCCTGCACCGTTATGAAGTGTTGCCGCAGATTCTCGGCGACCTGCCAGCCCTGCGCGCCGTGCTCGGGGCGCCGGACGACGGCGTCACCCAGGGCAATGCCAACCGCCTGCTGAAAAACATTGCCGCACAGACTGGCGCCGAAGTCATGTACCTGATGGACACCAGCGGCCAGACCCTGGCGGCGTCGAACTGGGACAAACATGACAGCTTCGTCGGGCGCAATTTCGCTTTCCGTCCGTATTTCAGCGAAGCGATGGCCGGACGTCTGGGGCGTTTCTTCGGCCTCGGCACCACTTCGGCCAAACGCGGTTATTTCTTCGCCGCGGCAGTGCGCAACGGCGAAAAAATCATTGGTGTGCTGGTGATCAAAGTCGACCTCGATCACACCGAAAGCCTGTGGGGCAAAACCCCGGAACAACTGCTGGTGACCGACCACAACGGCGTGGTGATTCTCACCTCGCGCCCGGAATGGCGCTTTCGTTCAACCCGCATTTTGAGCGACACCGAGCGCTCGGCGATCACCGCCATCCTGCCCTATCCGACCCGCGAGCCGCGCCCGCTGAACCTCAGCGACAGCGCCTGGCTGACCCAAACCGTCGATATCGCCGAAACCGGCTGGAGCGTCAGTATCCTCGCTCCGCGCACGCTGATCGACCGTCCGGTGCGCACCGTGGTGGCGATCGGCGGCGCCACGCTGTTGGTGGTGATGCTGTTGCTCGGGCTGATGATGCAGCGCCGTCGGCATTACCTGGAACGCATCGCCTTTGAGGCCAAGGCCCGTCGTGAACTGGAAGGTCGGGTTGCCGAGCGGACCAGCGATCTGGAGGGCCTCAACCGCCGACTCAAGCAAGAAGTGCTGGAGCGCGAACAGGCTCAGCAGGAACTGGTGCGTGCCCAGGACGATCTGGTCCAGGCCGGCAAACTCTCGGCGCTGGGCACGATGTCGGCGAGTATCAGCCACGAACTCAATCAGCCGCTGGCGGCGATTCGCAGTTACGCGGAAAACGCCGAAGTACTGCTCGATCATCAACGCACCGACGATGCTCGCGGCAACCTCAAACTGATCAGCGAACTGACCGGGCGCATGGCCTCGATCATCGCCCACCTGCGTGCCTTCGCCCGCCGCGACCGCCACGCCCCGGAAAGCGTCGCCCTGCAACCGGCGCTGGACGATGCGCTGGCGTTGCTGGCCAAACGGCGCCGCAGCATGGAAGTCGAGCTGATCCGCGACCTGCCCGCCGCCACGCTGTGGGTCGAGGCCGGGGAAACCCGTTTGCGTCAGGTGCTCGGCAATCTGCTGGCCAATGCCCTCGATGCGCTGACCGAAAAAGGCCCGCCGCGCAAACTGTGGCTGAGTGCCGAATCCACCGCCGATGGCGTCAATCTGTACATTCGCGACAACGGTCCGGGTTTCTGCATGGAAGCCCTCGGCCGCGCCAGCGAGCCCTTCTACACCACCAAGACCCGAACTCAGGGCCTTGGTCTGGGGCTGGCCATCTGTGAAACCCTGATGCGCGCCTTCGGCGGTGAACTGTCGTTCGCCAACCACAAGCAAGGTGGCGCCTTGATCACCCTGCGGCTGCGCGCCGGTGCGCCCGGGGTCAGCCTGCAACCGTCCGAGGATCGAAGTGCATGACCATCGACAATCGCATTCAGGTGGTGTTGATCGACGACGATCCGCACCTGCGTCAGGCCCTCGGCCAGACCCTGGACCTGGCCGGGCTGAAGATCCTCCCGCTGTCCGAAGCCCAAGGTCTGGCCGGGCAACTGGAGCGTGACTGGCCCGGCGTGGTGGTCAGCGACATCCGCATGCCGGGCATGGACGGCCTGGAGCTGTTGAGCGAATTGCACGCTCAGGATCCGGAGCTGCCGGTGCTGCTGATCACCGGCCACGGCGATGTGCCGCTGGCGGTGCAGGCGATGCGTGCCGGCGCCTATGACTTTCTGGAAAAACCGTTCGCCAGTGACGCGCTGCTCGACAGCGTGCGCCGCGCCCTGGCCCTGCGCCGGCTGGTGCTGGACAACCGCAGCCTGCGCCTGGCCCTGAGCGATCGCAACGAACTGAGCGCACGACTGGTCGGCCACTCGGCGCCGATGCTGCGCCTGCGCGAGCAGATCGGCGCGCTGGCGGCGACCAAGGCGGACGTGTTGATCCTCGGTGAAACCGGCGCTGGCAAAGAGGTCGTGGCCCGTGCGCTGCACGATTTGTCGAGCCGGCGCAACGGCCCGTTCGTGGCGATCAACGCCGGGGCGCTGGCCGAGTCGGTGGTCGAGAGCGAGCTGTTCGGGCATGAGCCGGGCGCGTTCACTGGCGCGCAGAAACGCCGGATCGGCAAATTCGAATTCGCCAACGGCGGCACGCTGTTTCTCGATGAAATCGAAAGCATGAGCATGGACGTGCAGGTGAAACTGCTGCGCATGCTGCAAGAGCGCGTGGTCGAACGTCTGGGTGGCAATCAGTTGATCCCGCTGGACATCCGCGTCATCGCCGCGACCAAGGAAGACCTGCGTCAGGCCGCTGATCAAGGGCGTTTTCGCGCCGACTTGTATTACCGTCTGAACGTTGCACCGCTGCGCATTCCGCCACTGCGCGAACGCGGCGAGGACGCGCTGGTGCTGTTCCAGCATTACGCCGATGAAGCCAGCGCCCGCCATGGCCTGCCGCCTCACGAACTGCAACCGGCGCAACGCGCATTGCTGCTGCGCCACACCTGGCCGGGCAACGTGCGCGAACTGCAGAACGCCGCCGAGCGGTTCGCCCTCGGTCTGGAACTGGCGCTGGATAACAGTGGAAGCGAAAGCGGCGGCACCAGCGTGGAAGTCATCAGTGGCGGCCTGAGCGAGCAAGTGGAAAACTTCGAGAAGTCGTTGATTGCCGCCGAGCTGGCGCGCTCACACAGTTCGGTGCGCAGCCTCGCCGAAGCCCTGGGTATTCCGCGCAAGACCCTGCACGACAAACTGCGCAAGCACGGCTTGAATTTCGCCGACAGTAACGCCCATGGAGACGAAGCCGAATGAGCCGCGACAGTCGCTATCTGGAATCGGTGCTGCATCACGACATTCCCCTGACCCACGAGATGGGCCTCAAGGTTCTCGCCTGGCACGAGCAACAGCTGAGTCTGCACTTGCCGCTGGAGCCGAACGTCAATCACAAGAGCACCATGTTCGGCGGCAGTCTCTACTGCGGCGCGGTGCTGGCGGGTTGGGGCTGGCTGCATCTGCGCCTGAAAGAAGAAGGCATCGAAGACGGGCACATCGTGATTCAGGAAGGTCAGATCAGCTATCCGCTGCCCGTGACCGGTGATGCCACAGCGATTTGTCCGCCACCGGAAGCGGCGGTCTGGAAGAAGTTTCTGGCGATGTATCAGCGTTATGGGCGGGCACGATTGACGCTCAACACGCAGATCGTCAACGCCGGGAGTGATGAAGATGCTGTGACGTTCAGCGGGCAATACGTTCTGCACCGCTGAAGCAAAAGATCGCAGCCTTCGGCAGCTCCTACAGGGGGATGCGAGATCCTCTATCGGAGTTGCCGCAGGCTGCGATCTTTTGATCTTATGAGCGAGCCAGTTCCAGCAATCTGGACCGCCAAGCCGCCTTCGCCGGCAACGCCAGAAAGAACTCATTGAGCAGCGATTCCCGCGCCGGATAACAGAACGCTTCGCCCTGCAGATCCAACACTTCGCCGCCAGCACCTTCGAGCACGCCCTGCGCCGCCGCGGTGTCCCATTGCGACGTCGGCGCCAGTCTTGGGTAGCAATCCGCCGCCCCTTCAGCCAGCAGACAAAACTTCAGCGAACTGCCGATATTCGCCAGTTGCAACTCGCCCAGGCTGGCGCTCAAACCGGCAAGCAGCCGCTCTTGCTCCGGACTCGAGTGCCGACGGCTCGCCACCACGGTGAACGCTTCACCGGGCGCGAGCGCATCACGCACCTGAATCGCCACCGGCGAACCACCTTTATCCCCACGCCACGCGCCGAGACTGGCTCCGCCGACATAGAACCGGCCATTGGTCGGCATCGTCACCACGCCAAACACCACCCGACCGTTTTCGATCAGGGCGATGTTCACGGTGAATTCTTCACTGCCGCTGATGAACTCCTTGGTGCCATCCAGAGGGTCCACCAACCACCAGCGCTGCCACCCGGCGCGCACGCTCTGCGGGATGTTGGCATCTTCCTCGGACAGAATCGGAATCCTGGAGTCCAGCGCGGTCAACCCGGCAACGATGACGTGGTGCGCGGCCATGTCCGCTGCGGTCACTGGTGAATCATCGGACTTGGCGGTGACCTCCACGCCAGAGCGCCAGAACGCCAGAATCGCCTCGCCAGCCTGCAATGCCAGCTCAACCACCGGCGCCATCAACGGATGGGGAAACTTCATCGATACCTCACTCATGACTGAAAGAACCCGCGCTGGGTCAACAGATCACGCGCCAGGTACAGCGCCGCCAAGGCACGGCCTTCGGTAAATTGCGGGTTCTGCGCCAGCGCGGCCAGTTCACCCAGGTTGACCTTGTCGACGCGCATCGGCTCCGGCTCGTCGCCCTCCAGACGCTCCTCGTACAGATCGGTGGCCAGCACCACCTGGATCTTCTGGCTCATGTAACCGGGCGACAGCGACAACTCGGTCAGATGTTCCAGCTGGCGCGCGCCGAAACCGGCCTCTTCCTTGAGCTCGCGCTCGGCCGCTGCCAGCACATCTTCACCCGGCTCGATCAGGCCTTTGGGCAGAGACAGTTCGTATTCGTCGGTGCCGCCGCAGTATTCCTCGACCAACACCGCGTGCTCGCTGTCGAGCATCGCCACAATCATCACCGCGCCATAACCCGCGCCTTTGCCGACCAGACGCTCGTAGGTACGTTCCACGCCATTGGAAAAACGCAGCTTCAGTTCTTCGACGCAAAACAGACGACTGGTGGCGACGATCTCGCGGGCGAGTACAGTGGGTTTCTGGCGCATGCAAAGCTCCTTGGCGTGAACGCGCTACTATAACGCGGCTTTCCCGATTGTTTGTGTCGGATATCTTTCTACCGCTCGAGACGTTGCCATGCCTTCTTTACCGTGGTCTGACATCGATACCGTCCTGCTGGACATGGACGGTACCCTGCTGGATCTGCACTTCGACAACCATTTCTGGCTGGAACACCTGCCGCAACGCTACGCCGAACTGCACGGGGTGAGCCGGGCCATGGCCGAGATGGAATTGCAGCCGCTGTTCGAGCGCCATGCCGGCCAGTTACAGTGGTACTGCCTGGATTTCTGGAGTGCCGAGCTGAAGCTGTCAGTCCGTGAACTGAAACTGGAAACCGCGCACCTGATCGCGCTGCGCCCGGATGCCGACACTTTTCTGCAGGCGATCAAAAAGGCCGGCAAACGGGTGATCATGATCACCAACGCCCACCGCGATTCACTGTCGTTGAAACTGGAACGGATCGAGCTGGCGCCGTATTTCGAACGGCTGATCAGCTCGCACGATTACGGTTTCCCCAAAGAGAATCCGCAGTTCTGGGATGCCTTGCAGGCGGATATCGATTTTGATCCGGCGCGCAGTCTGTTTATCGATGACACCTTGCCAATCCTGCGCAGCGCCCGGGATTTCGGCGTGGCGCATCTGTTGGCGGTGAAAGAGCCGGACAGTCGCAAGGGGCCGAAGGACACGGCTGAGTTTGCGGCAGTTGAAGACTACCGCGATTTGGTCCAGGGACTCTGATTTCCTGCAGGAGCTGCCGAAGGCTGCGATCTTTTGACTTTGATTGTTTAAAAAACACGATCAAAAGATCGCAGCCTTCGGCAGCTCCTACAGGGTGTTGTGTTACTCAGGGATACGCAGGGTCTGGCCCGGGTAGATTTTGTTTACATCCTTGAGCATTGGTTTGTTGGCCTCAAAGATCTTGTTGTACTGGTTGGCGTTGCCATACACCGCCAGGGAAATCGCGCTGAGGGTGTCGCCCTTTTTCACCACTACAAAACGCGCGGCGGCCACCACCGGCCCGGTCACGGTGATCTGATCATCAACGCTGCCCACGCCTTCGATATTACCCACCGCCAGCAAAATCTTTTCCTTCTCCTCCTGGCTTGCGACCTCACCGGTGACCGTCACCTTGTCGCCGTCCACGGTGGCCTGAACATTCGGGTTGCCCAACCCGACCTTGCTGATATGTTCCTTCAACTGCTCACTGGCATTGGCATTGCCCGGGGTCAGCAGGTCGATCAGCTTTTCACCGGCCTCTTTCACAAAGCTCAACAGACTCATAGCGCACACTCCTTGATTTGGGTTCCAGACGTCCAAGCCTAGACCACACCAGAGCAACCCGGTTCCGGACCGACCAATGACCCGGCAGCCGCTTGATCGACGCCATCTATCAATAGATCGACAGTACCGATTAGACGCGACAAGTTGCCGCGCCTAGTCTTAGCGTTGATCAATCCGTCGGTGATGCCATGAACGCCAAGCGCCCAACTTGCGCGGCGCCTGCACTCGAAACGCCCGCGCCCGCCGCCAGCCAGACCTACAGCTACAGCGATCTGCCCCTCGTAGAATCGGCCAGCACCGCGCTCGCCGAGGAAGTCGCGCTGGCGATCGCCTACAACGGCATCAGTCAGGCGGTGATGCTGGTAACGCCGACGGATCTGGAAGACTTCATCGTCGGTTTCAGCTTGGGCAGCGGCATCATCGAAGACGCCAGCGACATTTATGACCTGCAACTGACCGGCGCAGGCTCCGCGCAATACGCGCAAGTGACCATCGCCAACCGCGCGTTCTGGAACCTCAAGCAACAGCGCCGCCAGTTGGCCGGCACCAGCGGTTGCGGGTTGTGTGGCGTTGAAGCCGTCGAGCAAGCGTTGCCCGATCTGAACGTCCTGCCCGGTGCACCGTTACCGCCTGCCGCATGGCTCGACGGCCTGCGCCAGCGCATCGGCGCGTTCCAGC
This sequence comes from Pseudomonas sp. B21-051, assembly GCF_024748795.1. NCBI lineage: Bacteria > Pseudomonadati > Pseudomonadota > Gammaproteobacteria > Pseudomonadales > Pseudomonadaceae > Pseudomonas > Pseudomonas sp. B21-051. The sequence goes on along the minus strand of NZ_CP087166.1, from coordinate 315,423 downwards.
CGCTTGGTCAGCACTGCGGCGCGGTTCACGCGGCGGTGTTCATGAATGCCAGCGGTGAATTGCTGCTGGGCCGTGAAGACATCGGCCGGCACAACGCCCTCGACAAACTGATTGGTGGCCTGATCCGCCAGAAGATTTCCACCGAAGGCGGCTTGGCGATTGTCACCAGCCGTTGCAGTCTCGAATTGATCCAGAAAGTTTTACGCGCCGGCATCCAGACTCTGGTCAGCCTGTCCGCGCCCACGGGCCTTGCCGTGCAATGGGCCCGTCGCCACAACCTCAATCTCATCCACCTGCCGCAGAAGAATGCGCCGCGGGTCTACAGCCCAGCGATGGAGTATCAAGCGTGAGCCAACATCATCAAGCCGACCAGAAACCTGTCCCGCGCTACAAACCTTACAAAGGTGCAGCCGGCGGCTGGGGTGCGTTGATCAGCGTGGCCCAAGCCTGGTTGACCAGCGACAACGCGCTGAAAAACCTGCGCATGATGCTCAAGACCAACCAGAACGGCGGCTTCGACTGCCCGGGCTGCGCCTGGGGCGATTCGCCGGAGAGCGGCATGGTCAAGTTCTGCGAGAACGGCGCCAAAGCGGTGAACTGGGAAGCGACGAAACGTCGGGTGGACGGCAAGTTTTTCGCCAAACACAGCGTCACTTCGTTACTGGAGCAGAGTGACTACTGGCTTGAATATCAGGGTCGTCTGACCGAGCCGATGGTCTACGACGCCGAGACCGACCGCTACAAACCCATCGCCTGGGACGACGCCTTCGCCCTGATCGGAAAACACCTGCAAGCACTGTCGAGTCCGGACCAGGCCGAGTTCTACACTTCGGGCCGTGCCAGCAACGAAGCGGCGTACCTGTATCAGCTGTTCGTGCGCGCCTACGGCACCAACAACTTCCCGGACTGCTCGAACATGTGCCACGAGGCCAGCGGTGTGGCGTTGGCGCAAAGCGTTGGCGTCGGCAAAGGCACCGTAACCTTTGACGACTTCGAACACGCCGACGCGATTTTCGTCTGGGGCCAGAACCCCGGCACCAATCATCCACGGATGCTCGAACCGCTGCGTGAAGCGGTGAAGCGCGGCGCGCAAGTGGTGTGCATCAACCCGCTGAAGGAACGTGGCCTGGAACGTTTCCAGCACCCGCAGCACCCGATCGAAATGCTCACCAACGGCGACAAGCCGACCAACACCGCGTACTTCCGTCCTGCACTGGGCGGCGACATGGCGGTGCTGCGCGGCATGGCCAAGTTCCTCCTGCAGTGGGAGCGCGATGCGCAGAAGGCCGGTGAGCCTGCGGTGTTCGATCACGACTTCCTCAATGCCCACAGCACCAACGTGCTGGAGTATCTGGGCGTGGTCGATGACACGCCTTGGGAGCAGATCGTCGCGCAGTCCGGCCTGACCCTGGTGGAGATCGAGCAAGCGGCGCGCATGTACGCCAAAGGCAAGAATGTGATCATGTGCTGGGCGATGGGCATCACCCAGCATCGCCACTCGGTGCCGACCATCCAGGAAATCGCCAACCTGATGCTGCTGCGCGGCAACGTCGGCAAACCCGGCGCCGGTCTGTGCCCGGTGCGCGGTCACAGTAACGTGCAGGGCGACCGCACCATGGGCATCAACGAGCGTCCGCCGGTGGCGTTCCTCGATTCTCTCGAGCGGCGTTTCCAGTTCAAGGTGCCGCGTGACAACGGGCACAACGTGGTCGAGGCGATCCACGCCATGGCCGAGGGCCGCGCCAAGGTTTTCATCGGTCTTGGCGGTAACTTTGCCCAGGCCACGCCGGACAGCCCGCGCACCTTCGCGGCGCTGAGCAATTGCGACCTGACTGTGCAGATCAGCACCAAGCTCAACCGCAGCCATCTGGCCCACGGAAAAGACGCACTGATCCTGCCGTGCCTGGGTCGAACCGATATCGATATCCAGGCCGAAGGCCCGCAAGCGGTCACCGTGGAGGACTCGTTCAGCATGGTCCATGCCTCCAATGGCCAGCTGCAGCCGCTGTCGAACCAGATGCGCTCGGAACCGGCGATCATCGCCGGCATCGCCGCCGCCACGCTGGGCAGCAAACCGGTGGACTGGAACTGGCTGGTGGCCGATTACCGGCGCATCCGCGACCTGATCGCCGACACCATTCCGGGCTTCAAGGACTTCAACGAGAAGGTCAAGAACCCGGGCGGTTTCTATCTCGGCAACAGTGCCGGTGCACGCAAGTGGAACACCCCGTCGGGCCGGGCCAATTTCCGCGCGAACCTGCTGCCCAAGGACCTTGTGCATGAACGTACCCGTGCCACCGGGCAACTGCCGGATCTGATCCTGCAATCGATGCGCTCCCACGATCAGTACAACACCACCATCTATGGCCTCGACGACCGTTACCGTGGGGTCAAGGGCCAGCGCGACGTGCTGTTCGCCAACGAGGCCGACATCATTCGCCTGGGCTTCCGCCCGGGACAGAAGGCCGATATCGTGTCGATCTGGGACGATGGTCGTGAGCGTCGGGTGAAGGGGTTTACCTTGCTGGCGTTTGATATTCCGGCGGGTCAGGCAGCGGCTTACTACCCGGAAGTGAATCCGCTGGTGCCGCTGGAAAGCACCGGGGATGGCAGCCATACGCCGACATCGAAGTTCATTGCGATCCGGCTGGAGGCAGCAAGCGAGACTGGGTTGATCATGGCCAAGTCTGCTTAAACACGCTGCCCAGTGGCGAGGGAGCTTGTTCCCGCAGGACTCCCTCCGTTTTGCATTTTTTGGGGCCGCTTCGCGGCCCGGCGGGAGCAAGCTCCCTTGCCACAAGATTTGTGTTGAATCTCTGTTTCCTGAAGCTTCCATACGCCCACAAAAAAGGCCGCTTTTTCTCAAAAGCGGCCTGTCCGAAGTAGCTAAAGACCGGCAAAAATCGCTTAAGTTCCGCATACAAAACAGCAACTTGCATAATTGTATACAAGTCGTGTTATTCGTCGGATTTCGATTGTCAGCCTTGTTACACAGCCTCAGGATCGGCGCCGTCATCCCTTTGAGGCTCCTCTATGAAGTTCTCCTCGATTCTCTTGTTGTCCCTTGGCCTGGTCAGTGGCTTCGCTTCTGCCGGAGGCACCACCGAAGCGGGTGTGGGCGGCGCATTGGGCGGGGTTCTTGGCTCGGTCGTCGGTCAGTCTTTAGGCGGCAGCACAGGTTCAACCATTGGCGCAGCCTTGGGCGGCGCGGGTGGTAGCGCGGTCGGCGCCAACAAACACAGCCGTGGCGAAGCGGCCATTGGCGGTGCGTTGGGCGCAGCCGGCGGTAACGTGGTCGGCCGCAGCATGGGCGGCACCACCGGCAGCCTGATCGGTGCCGCAGCAGGTGGCGGCACCGGTGGCGCGCTGGGCAACTACATGGGTAACCAGAGCAATGACGAGGGTCGTCATTACGATCGCGGCCGTGACGACCGTCGCTACTATCGCGACCGTCACCCTGGCCGTGGCCACGCTTATGGCCACCGCAAGCATCACCGCTACTATCGCGACTAATCCGTTGCGTTAAGCGCGAAAGCAAAAATCGCAGCCCAAGGGCTGCGATTTTTTTTTGCTCTGGTTCAAACCACCAGACGCTCCAGCGCGTCACGCAATCTGCCTGGAATCGGCACCGGCTGATTGCTCGTCCGGTCCACGAATACATGGACAAAACGCCCCGCTGCACACGCCTCGCTTTCACCGACCTTGAACACCGCCAGTTCATATTGCACCGAACTGTTACCCAGCTTGCCGACCCGCAGACCGATCTCGATCAGGTCCGGGAAAGCGATCGAGGCGAAATAATCGCAAGATGAACTCACGACAAATCCCACTACCTCGCCGTCGTGGATATCCAGGCCACCGACCTGAATCAGGTAAGTGTTCACGGCAGTATCGAAAAAGCTGTAGTAGGTGACGTTGTTGATGTGGCCATAAGCATCGTTGTCGTGCCAGCGGGTGGTGATCGGCTGGAAATGCGGGTAATCGGCGCGTTGCGCCATGGTGCTGGACATCGGTATCGACTCCTTGAGTTATCGGCCCAGTCTAAAGGTAAAAACCTTTGCCTCGCGCCGCCAGCTCGCCAATCAGTGGCGCCGGCCGCCATTGATCGCCCTGTCGCGTCTCCAGCGCCAGCAAGCGCTTGTGAATGTCCGCCAGCCCCTGATCGTCCGCCCAGGCCATCGGGCCGCCTCTGTCCGCCGGGAAGCCGTAGCCATTGAGGTACACCTGATCGATGTCATGCGCCGATTCGGCAATGCCTTCCTGCAGAATTTTCGCGCCCTCGTTGACCAGCGCCAGAAGGCAGCGTTCGAGGATTTCCTCGGACCCAATCTCGCGGCGCTGAATGCCCAGGCCTTCGCTGACGCTCAATATCAGCGCATCGACCTCGGGATCATGCTCGGCCTGTCGACTACCCGGCTCGTAGTGGTAGTAACCGTTGCCGGACTTCTGCCCGAAACGTCCCAGTTCGCATAAACGGTTGTCGACCTGAATCTCTGGCGCATCCTGCCCCTCGCCGGCCAATTCGCGCGCACGCCATTCCAGATCAATGCCGACCACGTCGTACATGCGAAACGGCCCATGGCGAAACCGAAGCCCTGCAATGCCGCATCGACCTGCTGTGGATAAGCGCCTTCGAGCAGCATCTTGCGCGCCTCCAGCACATACGGATGCAACATGCGATTGCCGATAAAACCGTGGCAGTTGCCCGACACCACACTGACCTTGCCCATGCGCTTGCCCAGCGCCAGCGCCGCTTCCAGTGCGGCTGGCGACGTCTGCGCCCCGCGGACGATTTCCAGCAGCTTCATGATGTGCGCCGGGCTGAAGAAATGCAGGCCGAGCACTTGCGATGGACGTTTTGTTGCGGCGGCAATCGCGTCAATATCCAGCGCCGAGGTGTTGCTCGCCAACAACGCCTCAGGCTTGAGCAAGCCATCCAGCTCGCGAAAGATCTTCTGCTTGAGCTCAAGATTTTCGTACACCGCTTCGATCACCAGATCGACATTGCGGATCGCTGCGTAATCCGCCGCCACGCTGACCCGCGCGACACGCGCGTCCGCCTCGGCCTGATCGATCCGTCCCTAGCGCACGTTGTGGGCATAAGTGTCGGCCACCGTGCCCAGCGCCTGTTCGAGCATCTGTGGATTGTTATCGACCCACTGCACGGCGATGCCGGCATTGGCCAGGCACATGACAATACCGCGGCCCATGGTGCCCGCGCCGATCACGGCAGCTTGCTGAATATCGAAGGATGTCTGGCTCATGTTGTTCTCTTGTTGGCGATCCGAAGACAGCCTTCACCATAGTCAGGCACCGCGCGTTTTGAAGTTTATTACCGTGATGAGCGACATTCAGCGCATGGATAAACCCCAATCGCCCTGAGGCCGCACACTGCAGGAGCTGCCGAAGGCTGCGATCTCTTGATCTTGATTTTTCAACGGCAAGATCAAGAAATCGCATCCTTCGGCAGCTTTTACAGACATATCAGAGGTGTTCTTGAGTCCAACTGCGAACCTCGGCGTACGGATACTCCTCCAGCGCCGCATACCCCGAAATAGTCCGTGCCTTTAACCTGGTAAACAACGGCACACTGATCCCGCACAGAAACCGCGTCAGGCGCTCCGCCGTCGGCACATGGCCGGTGTGCTGTTCATGCCTGTGGATAAAATCACCGCACAGCGCCGCGAAATTCTTATCCACAAGCGCTGGCAACTCGGGAGGTGCCGGCAGCCGCGCGACATTACCGTGGCACACCGAACAGTGTCCGCAGCGCTCGGGCGCATTGTGGTCGCCGAAGTACTCGGCCAGGCGATAACCCAGGCAGCGCTCAGTGCCGAACAGTTCGAGCATGGCGTGAATCCGCGCGACTTCAGTCTGTTCATGCCGGGCGAAATAAGCATGCAACTCAGCGCTCAACACAGCGCTGTCGAAATCGTTGTGCAGCACGTTGTAGACCTCGGTCATCTGCTTGCTTTCAAGCTCGACCCAGCCCTTCTCCTGAAAGTAATCCAGCGCCTTGACCACCCGATTGCGCTCAGCCGAATACTGCGTGTACATCGCCTCGAAATTTACCGTGGCCCAGGTACGTGCGCGGCTGGAGGTCTGGATAATGGCCGCGACAAAATCCCTGCGTTCACCGTCGAAACGCTCAAGCAACGCGTCCGGCTCCAGCAGGTATTTGAAACGGTACTCGGCGTAATAGGCATAGCGCGGCGCGATCAGGCCACGCAACTCCAGTTGCACCAGCAAAGTCTTCAGCGGCAGCGTGCGAATGTTGCTCTGATCGGCCAGCGGCCCGAGCAGAAACTCCCACTGCCCTTCGGGCGCGGCAGCCTGCATTTCCTCCAGCACACAACGAATCCCCTCGCGCTCCGGGTATCGCCGTAGACGAAGTTTTCCAACACGTTGAGACTGTCGCGGTTGGCCAGCACCAGACAATCCGATGGCTGCCCGTCCCGCCCGGCGCGACCGATTTCCTGACTGTAGTTCTCGATGGATTTCGGCAGGTCGAAATGCACCACGTTGCGGATGTCACTCTTGTCGATGCCCATACCGAAGGCAATGGTCGCGACAATGCAATTGGACTGCCCGGCCATAAAGCGCTTCTGAGTCGCCTCGCGCTGATCATTGGGTAAACCGGCGTGATAGGCCTCGGCCTGTATGCCATTGCGCAGCAGATGCTCGGCGACGTGCTCGGCAGTTTTTTGCAACGTGACGTAGACGATGCTTGGCTGGCTCGGGCGCTCGCTCATCCACTCCACCAGCCGTCGGCGCTTGTCCTGGCCACGCACCGGCTCCACCAGCAGATTGAGGTTAGGGCGATAGAAACCGGTGGTCACCACATCTTCGGCAGCAATGGCGAATTTGGCTTGCATGTCGGCGATGACTTTCGGCGTCGCCGTGGCCGTCAGCAGCAGGGTTTGCGGGATGTTGAACTGGCGCTGGTAGTCCGGCAGTTTCAGATAGTCGGGACGAAAGTTGTGGCCCCATTCCGAGATGCAGTGCGCCTCGTCAATCACCAGCAGCGAGATCGGCACCTGCTGCAAAAAATTGCGGAAACGCTCGTTCTTCAGGCGCTCCACCGAGATCATCAGAATCTTCAATTCCCCCGAACGGGTGCGAGCCATCACATCATTGACGTCATCGCGGCTTTGTGCCGAATCGATGCTGCCGGCACTGATGCCGTGACGCTTGAGGAATGCCAGTTGATCCTGCATCAACGCCAACAGGGGCGAGACCACCAGGGTCAGATGCGGCAGTAACAGTGCCGACACTTGATAGCACAGCGACTTACCGGATCCAGTGGGAAAAATCGCTGCTGCCGAGCGCCCCGCGAGTATCGCGCTGATCGCGGCTTCCTGCCCGGGTCGAAACTGTGGATAACCGAAAACCTGTTCCAGGGTGTTGTGCATGCGCTGTCACTCCGTTGACCGCTGTGATGCCAACAGCCTAGCGGGCGATCGCAGCGAGTCGAGAAAAGGCCTGGGTCAATTCAATACGGGATGATACAGCCAATGCTGCAAACAAATCGGTCCACTCGAAGGAGCGAGCCTGCTCGCGAAGAGGCACAAAACAGCGATGCAAACTTACCCGTTCAGGGCCGCAAAACCGCCACTCGCAGTTGCTCGTTCAACTCCTGCTCATGCACGCCCTGGCTCTTGCTCGCCCACAACGCATGAGCCGGGCTGATGTCACCGGTGAAGGCCGCCGCCAATTGCCGCAGTTCCGCAACACTGCGCACGCGCGGGCAGAACGGCTGCCCGTCACAGTCAACGCTGGCGTTGCGATAGGTGCTTAGCAAACGATCCCACAGACCGTCACGCACCTGCCTGATCGACTTGAGCTGCACATGCGGCACACCCAGCCGCTGCACCAGCCCTACCTCGTCCAGCGCTTCGCTGGCGAGCAGGGTCCTGCCGAACATCAACACCTCGGCGCGCGAGGCGGTATCGATGCCGGTCTGGCTGGAAAGCGCATCGGGCCAACCCGTGCGTTGAAGGTCGGCAAACATCCAGCCGTTGCCGGCATCAGACGCCATGGCCAAACGGCAACCACTGGCCCACAGCAATAAAATCGAGGCCATACGTAGCCACTGCATACTCAATTCCCTTTAAGCGCGTATCGGACGCTTGGAAACGTCCTACAGATTCTGGCGCGCACCATACATAGATCTGCCAAGAAACGCCTGTGAATCCTGTGGGAATTTTCTGCGCTAGGGGCTTCACCCCGCAAAAACCGCAAAACCTTGTAGGGCATATGCCCGGCCCTCGGAAAATCCCCTACGAACGCCGTCCATTGCGGCGCTCTTGTGAGTGCTCGCCACCCACTTCTATAGTGGCCGGCGCGACTGACCACTGAATCAGCCCCGCCCAAGTGCCTTTGTAAAGGACAAGCCTGACCATGATTACCCGCTATCGCCCCTTGAAGACTTGCTACAACGAAAATCCCGTATTGGTCATCGATACTCACTCCAGCCATCGCGATCTGCTTGATGCCGCCGACCAGCGACTGCGTGCCGCCAGCGATCTGCTGGAAACCCTTTACTGTTTATGTTTCAAACAGGCCGATGTGAAAGATATACCTAACATCGTCAATGCTCTTTATTTACTAGTGCAGGACGGCTGTGATTTGCTCGAAGTCGCAAAACATAAACCCCAACAATCAGACCCCACTGAAAACAACTAAAATCCAGAAACAACAGAATGCTTTAATAAACAGCTAAAAAAGACCTAAGTTGTTGACTCTTAATTTAACCGAGAGCAACACAATGACTGTTTTAACTATCTTTTTTTGCGGCACTGGTTCCAATAAATTCGACGTAGCCCACGAAAACTTCTGGAACGGCGAACTGATTTCCACCTTGGCTGCCAATCATACGGGTTACGAGTTTGCCGAGTGGATCGTGGTCGATGGCCCCGGCAGCGGCAACATGCAGGCCGACGACCTGTTCACCAAGACCAAGGAATACGGCATGAGCGGAACCTTGTTCGGCAAAGGCTGGGAAGAAAACGTGTTGCACGCGCTCAATATCATCAAGGGCAAGTGCGACTGGCAACGCGAGCAACTGACTGAAGCCGAATACAATCGCCTGAAAGCTGCCGGCATTCCGATCGAAGATGTAAAAGCCGAGGGTTCCTGGTTCTGGCGCAAATATAATTACGGTAATCGCAGCATTACCCAGCAGCAATTACAGGAAGCAATCATCAAAACCCACCGCAAGGATGGTGTTATTCCTACTCAAGTCAATCTCGTCGGTTGGAGCCGAGGCGGCATCAGTTGCCATATGTTGGCCAATGCAATGTTCAAGGACAGTCTGCTGAAAAACATCCCGGTCAATATCTTTGCTCTTGATCCCGTGCCAGGCATTGGTAACTTTCAGGAAGAGCGGGTCAAACTCGCGGCCAACGTCAAAGAGTATGTAGCGTTCTATGCTCGTGACGAACGCTCCAAAGGTTTCAGCTGCGTCATCCCGCAGACCGCTACCGGCACTAAAACCTACATTTATCCTATGGCTGGCCGCCACGCCACCATGGCCGGCAATGCCACCAGCAGTGGCGGCGTCCCGACTGGCGCCGGTGATCTGAAAGCACTGTCCGAGCCCGGACGCATCGTGCGCCATCTCGCTGAAACCTGCCTCAAACGCTGGGGCGTACGACTGCAAAAAACGTTGAATCTGACCCAGGCCGATCTGGAAAACCTCACCAACGGCATCGCACGCGATGAAGCCAAATACAAGCTGATGCACAAACATTCCTACACCTACTTCACCGAGCTGGACCAAGGCGAGCGCTACGTTTCGCTGGGCAGCAAAGGTGTACCGTTCACCAGCGTGAAGGGCGAGATCTACAAGCCGGCGACCGGCCTGGCAACCAGTTTGCTGGATATTTCGGCGTATCAGCATTTGCGTTGAAAAACGATGAAAGACCGGTAGGAACGTCCGATGAAAACTTCATCCCGTTCCTACATGCCACGACTCTTTGTCGCCTATCGCGGCTTGATGGCACCTATCTATAGTCGTGACTGTCGCTGGCAAATCAGCGGCTCGGGCTTGGTCACCCGGTGGGACACATAAATGCGTCCGTTGTATGCTGCCGGCAATTCAAATGTCTGCACGCTTAATGGTGGCTGTGTTTGGGACGCCTTCGAGCGTGCCGGACTTGTGTGTTCCTTCGGTTGACCAACCCGAACACAGTTCGCCTCCCATCGCTTGGTCAGGGTGGGATAAATCCTCACGACATTTGGAATACACACTATGAAAGCATGGAACCCGCTTCCCCTTGATCGCTACCGCTCACTCGAATCCAGCTTCACCGACACCAAGCCCCTGATCATCTACACAGAGGCCAATCCGCAAGACATCCTCGAATGCGCCGTCCAGCGCCTGCGCGCCTCCAGCGACCTGCTGAAAACCCTGTACTGCCTCAGCTTCAAACAAGCCGACGTCGAAGACATTCCCCACATCACCCACGCCCTGTATCTGCTGACCAAAGAAAGAAGGCTTTGACCTGTTGCAGGTCGCCGAACAACGAATGCTCAACTGGAAAGCTCCAGTCTGAGGTTGAGTGATCGGATCGTCCCCATGTTCGACATGAGAACGATCACTTGCCAGTCATCTACTCAAATCCCTTCAGCATTGCTGAAAGGTAAGCCAATGGCGTACATTTACGATGATTTTTATTGAAACTCGAATCTTTACCCGTCGAGTAAAAGAGCTGCTGGATGATGACACGTACGCCGCTTTTCAGAAGCAACTGGTTGTAAGCCCTTCGATCGGCGATGTAATTGAAGGCACAGGCGGGATTCGCAAAACCCGAATCGCAGCGAGAGGACACGGCAAGCAAGGCGGAGCACGGGTTATTTACTACCACTTCGTTTCGGCGTCACAAATCGGGTTATTGATGATCTACCCTAAAAATGAACAACACGATCTGTCCAGCGATGAGCGTAAAGCACTCAAGGTCTTGATCGAAAAATGGAGATGACCATGAGCAAATTTTTTGATGAGCTGATGGAAAGTGTGCAGGAGATGGATGAGATCGTGCGAGGCGAGCGCACACCTTCTCGCGAATTCCACGTTGATGCATTGCAGGTCAAAGAAATTCGTAAAGCTACCGGTTTGACCCAGGCCAAATTTGCGGCACTGATCGACGTCCAACTCGGCACTCTACGAAATTGGGAACAGGGTCGTCGCGAGCCAACCGGGCCGGCAAAAGCTTTGCTCAAGGCCATTCATAACGACCCGGTTCATGTTTTGATTGCATTGGCTCATTGAGAAATGAACACCCACAAAAAAGCCGCCCCTAAGAGGCGGCTTTTTCATTCACCAGAACTAAATCTTACAACTTAGGCCCGGCAGCCTTGATCGCTTCGCTCACTTCGAACTTCTTGAAGTTCTCGATGAACAGACCGGCCAGCGCCTTGGCCGCTTCGTCGTACGCAGCCTTGTCAGCCCAGGTGTTGCGTGGGTTGAGCAGGTTGGTTTCAACGCCCGGTACGGCCAGTGGCACGTCGAGGTTGATGGTGTCCAGGTGCTCGGTGGCAGCACCGATCAGCGCGCCGCTCTGGATCGCTGCGATCACCGCACGGGTGGTCGGGATGTTGAAGCGTTTGCCGACGCCGTAGCCACCGCCGGTCCAGCCGGTGTTGACCAGGTAGACCTTGGAGCCGAAGCCGCGGATGCGCTTGATCAGCAGTTCTGCGTATTCGCCAGCCGGACGCGGGAAGAACGGTGCGCCGAAGCAGGTGGAGAAGGTCGACTTGATGCCGCTGCCCGAACCCATTTCAGTCGAGCCCACCAGTGCGGTGTAGCCGGACAGGAAGTGGTAGGCCGCTTGTTCTTCATTGAGGATCGACACTGGCGGCAGTACGCCGGTCAGGTCGCAGGTCAGGAAGATCACCGCGTTTGGCTCGCCGCCCAGGTTCTTCTCGGAACGCTTGGCAACGTGCTCCAGCGGGTAGGCCGCGCGACTGTTCTGGGTCAGGCTGACATCGGCGTAGTCGGCATGCTTGGCGTCGTCGATGACCACGTTTTCCAGCACAGCGCCGTGCTTGATGGCTTTCCAGATAACCGGCTCGTTCTTCTCGGACAGGTCGATGCACTTGGCATAGCAACCGCCTTCGATGTTGAAGACAACACCTTCGCCCCAGCCGTGTTCGTCGTCACCGATCAGGTAACGGCTTTCGTCGGCCGAAAGGGTGGTTTTACCGGTGCCCGACAGACCGAAGAACAGGGTCACGTCGCCTTCTTCACCAATGTTGGCGGCGCAGTGCATTGGCAGCACGTCAGCGGCCGGCAGCAGGAAGTTCTGCACGGAGAACATGGCTTTCTTCATCTCACCGGCGTAACGCATGCCGGCGATCAGCACTTTCTTCTGCGCGAAGTTGATGATCACGCAACCGTCGGAGTTGGTGCCGTCACGCTCAGGCACGCACTCGAAGTTGGCCACGTTGAGCACTTGCCACTCTTCACGACCGGCCGGGTTGTACTGGGCCGGGTTGATGAACAGGCAACGACCGAACAGGTTCTGCCAGGCAGTCTGAGTGGTCATTTTCACGGCCAGGTAGTGATCTTCAGCCGCACCTACATGCACGTGGGAAACAAAGTGCTCTTGCGCGTTGTTGAACGCCTCGACACGAGCCCACAGCGCGTCGAACTTGTCGGCCGGGAACTTGCGGTTGATCGGGCCCCAGGCGATAGCGGCCTGGGTGGAAGGCTCTTCAACGATGAAACGATCGACTGGCGAACGACCGGTGCGATGACCGGTGCGGACTACCAGAGCGCCGGTATCGGCAAGCTCGCCCTCACCGCGTTGCAGGGCTTCTTTAACCAGATCATCAACACTCAGATCGGTGTACACGGCGTTATTGGCTTGCGTCATGAGGTTCCCCGTCGGCCAGTGGCCGAGTGTGCTCCAAACGTTTTGTAGTAGAAAGTCGTGCACTACTACCGCGAAAAAAGTGGGCCGGATTATGCCAGAAAAGCCCAAAAAGAGTAGGGTCCTCCCGTCGTAACGGCGAAATTCCGTCGTTACGCAGTGAATTTACCTGCGCTGAACCGTTTTAGTGCCGGGTATCTGACGGCGTGTCGACGCCTGCGCCAGCAAACAATTGAGCAATATCGGCCGCATCGAACAGGTAACGCTGGTTGCAGAACTGGCAATCGATCTCGACTTCGCCACCGCGTTCAGCCACCAGTGCCTGCGCGTCTTCCAGACCCAGACTGACCAGCGCATTGCCCGAGCGTTCCCGCGAGCAGCTGCAACGGAAGCGCAGGTTCTGTACATCGAACAGGCGCACCTGCTCTTCGTGGTAGAGGCGATGCAGGACGGTTTCGTTGTCCAGACTGAGCAATTCATCGGCGGTCAGAGTGCTGGCCAACGCGGTGATGTGCTGCCAGCTTTCGGCGCGCTCTTCTTCGTCTTTCAGGCGGTCGGCCGGCAGTTGCTGCAGTAGCATTCCGCGAGCACGGCGGCCGTCGGCGAACAGCTTGAAGCGGGTGCCGACCTGTTGCGACATGACGAAATAATTAGTGAAACACTCGGACAGGGTCTCGCCGTCGAGATCGACGATGCCTTGATAACGCTGGCCAATCGTCGGGTCGACCGTCAGGGTCAGGTCACCGCCCGGCATCAGGTCGGCAAGGGTCGCGTCCGCGGCGATCTGCTCGGCGTTATAACGCGCCAGGCCACGGATCTCGCGCTCGCTGGAGCATTCGATCATCAGCAGCGGAATCGGCCCTTCGGAGCGCGCCTGCAGAATCAGCAAGCCATCGAATTTCAGCGTGCCCACCAGCAGCGAGGCGGCCGCCATCAGTTCGCCCAGCAATTGCGCGACCGGCTCCGGGTACGAGTGCTTGGCGAGAACTTCGGCGTAGCTGCGTTCCAGCGCCACCAGTTCGCCGCGAGTGTCGCTGTCATCGAAGATGAAGCGTTGGGTGTAGTCGGTATCCGGTAGGTCGGTCATAGGTCTGGGTATCTGAATTGATGACAAAATGGTTACAAAAGATGAAAATCCCGCGCTTCTCCGCACCCGTTTGGTGCGAAATGTTCAGCCACGGGAGGCATTTTATGAACAATCCGGGTTTGTTCCAATCACGGTGGAACCTCGGCCGGCTGGTTCTGTGCAACGTAGTGCCATTGGCGCTACTGGCTTTCTGGTTATGGCCTACGGGCCAGATGCTGTGTGTGATTTTCGACGAGTGGCTGTTCCGCTCGCTCAATGCACCACTGGCCAGCAACCCCATATGGCTCCACATCTGGGCAATTGCAAGTCTGCGTCCGTTCGACATTGTCGTCGGACTGATTCTGCTGACGCTGCTGATCAAGGGCGACTGGGTGTTCAAGGCGATTGATGTACGTCGCGCCTTCTTCGGTTTTTTCTCGATTCTGCTGCTGATGGTGGTGATTCGCGCGCTGTTTTCCAAATTCGCCGACTACATGGACTGGCAGCACAGCAGCCCATCGATGGTGCTGGAAGGCGCAGTGCACCTGAGTGACTACTTCCCGCACCTGGAAAAAGCCTGGGAACTGAAGGATCGCTCGAGCCAGAGTTTCCCCGGTGACCACGCTTCGGTGTTGCTGATCTGGGCGCTGTTCATGGGGGTCTTCAGTCGCTCAGTCGGCCAGTTCCTGACGATCTGGGGCCTGGCGTTGCTGTTCATGCTGCCACGTCTGGTAGCCGGCGCGCACTGGGGACAGGACGATTACATCGGCGGCATGTTGCTGGCAGTGTGGGCGTTGGGTTGGGGTTACTACACACCGTTCGCTTATCACGCCGCCAACTTCTGGCTGAAGGTGACTGCACCGGTTTTCGCTTTGCTGGGCAAGCTGCCGCTGGTTTCGCGGATGAGTGTGGTGTCTGCCGCGAACTGACAGTTTGCACACACCTGTGGCGAGGGAGCTTGCTCCCGCTTGACTGCGCAGCAGTCACTGAACCAGTCGACTCGGTTGTACTTTGAAATACATGATCGACTGGATCGGGAGTCCTTCGGCCTCCAGCGGGAGCAAGCTCCCTAGCCACAATGATGTGCCGTGCCGGTCAATCGCTATTGCTGTTCCCACGAAATTTAAACAGATCCCGCCGCTGCTTCTTGCTCGGCTTGCCGTCGGTACTCACACCTAACGCCCCGGCCTTGCGCATCGCCGCAGCCGCTTCACGTTTGGCAATACTCGCCTCGGTCTCGGTATACAGCGTCTGCGCTTCGGGCGCGCCGCGACGCACAATCGACAAGGCCTCGACCCTCACTGTGCGCTCTTCAAAGCCGGTACGAATTTCGAACTCATCGCCAATGCGTGGCTCTTTGCCAGGCTTGCAGCGGTCGCCTCGGCAATGCACCTTGCCACTTTCGATGGCGGCTTTGGCCAAGGCCCGGGTTTTGTAAAAGCGTGCCGCCCACAACCACTTGTCGAGACGGACCTTGTCGTCCTCTTCGCTTTTTTGTGCCATGGAATTTCCTCATTCTGAAATATTGATGAACTGTACTACCGTTTCTGTCGTGCCATGAATTACCCCGTCCCGGATTACAATGCGCACCAGCCGATACCTGCTTGAGGGATCAGCGATCCGGGCCGTAGATATCTGTCGCCTTTTAACCCTTATTCTGCGTGAATACCGCGAATTCGGCCGTACGCGGCCCGAGCGGTTTCTGCCGGTTGAGCACCTTTGAAGACATTTGACCATTTGACCGTTGTCGGTCTGCGCGAGTGGGTGGCGCTCCCTGATCTGGGAGTCGCAGGCCTGCGGGCGAAAATCGACACCGGTGCCAGCACCTCCAGCCTGCATGCCACCGATATCGAGCCGTTCGAACGCGACGGCGAGAAGTGGGTGCGTTTCACCGCGCACCTGGGCACGGTGGTGCAATTACGTCACCGGCGCTGCGAAGCACCGCTGGTGACGCGCAAAACCATCAAAAGCTCCAACGGCCAGGCGCAGGTGCGCTATGTGATCAGCACCACCCTGGCCCTCGGTGATCGGGTCTGGGCAGTCGAGTTCACCCTCGCCTGCCGCAAGTCCATGCGCTATCGCCTGTTGCTCGGTTCCAAAGCCCTGATCGACGGCCAGTTGGTGGTCAATCCGGGTATCAAATATGTACAAGACAAGCCGGTGTTCCCGGTATCTACCTCCTCCACAGGTGTTGCATGAAGATCGCTGTGCTGTCGCGGAACCCGCGTCTGTATTCCACCCGTCGTCTGGTCGAGGCCGGTACCGAGCGCGGGCATGAAATGGTGGTGATCGACACCTTGCGCGCCTACATGAACATCGCCAGCCACAAGCCGCAGATCCACTACCGCGGCAAGCCGCTGGAAGGCTTCGATGCGGTGATTCCGCGGATCGGTGCGTCGGTGACGTTCTACGGTTGCGCCGTGTTGCGCCAGTTCGAAATGATGGGCGTGTTTCCGCTCAACGAATCGGTGGCCATCGCCCGCTCGCGGGACAAACTGCGTTCGCTGCAACTGCTGTCGCGGCGTGGCATCGGTCTGCCGGTGACCGGCTTCGCTCACTCGCCGGACGACATCCCCGACCTGATCGACATGGTCAACGGCGCACCACTGGTGATCAAGGTGCTGGAAGGCACCCAGGGCATCGGCGTGGTGCTGTGCGAAACCGCGACCGCAGCCGAATCCGTGATCGAAGCGTTCATGGGCCTGAAGCAGAACATCATGGTCCAGGAATACATCAAGGAGGCCGGCGGCGCCGACATTCGCTGCTTCGTGGTCGGTGACAAGGTGATCGCAGCCATGAAGCGTCAGGCCAAACCGGGCGAGTTCCGCTCCAACCTGCATCGCGGCGGCAGCGCCAGCCTGATCAAGATCACCCCGGAAGAACGCATGACCGCCTTGCGTGCGGCCAAGGTCATGGGGCTGGCAGTGGCGGGTGTGGATATCCTGCGCTCGAACCATGGGCCGCTGGTGATGGAAGTGAACTCGTCGCCGGGCCTGGAAGGGATCGAGACCACCACCGGCAAGAACGTGGCGGGGATCATCATCGAGCACCTTGAGAAGAATGGCGGGCCGAACATGACTCGGACCAAGGGCAAAGGTTAAACGCAAAAGATCGCAGCCTTCGGCAACTCCTACATGGGAATCCGTACCCTGTAGGAGCTGCCGAAGGCTGCGATCTTTTTTAACTGTTAGACCGCATCCCGCGGCAACATCAACCCCAACGGCAACCGCACCCGCGCCTCCAGTCCGCCTCCGGAGCGGTTGCGCAGTTCGACATTGCCGCCATGCATCGAAGCAATCCGCTTCACGATCGCCAGGCCCAACCCCGTACCTTTACCACCCCGGGCACGGTCGCCACGGGTGAACGGGTTGAAGATCGCCTCCAGCTCCGAAGGATCGATCCCCGACCCCCGGTCCATCACACTCAGCACCACATACGGCGCGCTGGTATCACCGGACACATAAGCCGCGACCTCGACGCCACTGCCGGCATGGTTCAGGGCGTTGCCGATCAGGTTGTTCAGCAGGCGTTTCATCGACACTCGACGCAGCGGAAACGGCTGGATCGGTTCCAGACGCAGACGCACTTTCTCTTCGTTCTGGTTGTACGGTGCAGCCACTTCACGCACCAGATCGCTCAGGTCGACCTCCTCCACTGACTCGTCACGACCATCGCGAATGAACGCGAGGAACTGGTCGAGAATCGCATCCATGTCTTCGATGTCGCGCACCATGTCGTCGGTCAAATCGTTGCGATCACCCATCAGCTCCAGCGACAGACGCAAGCGGGTCAGCGGCGTGCGCAAGTCATGGGAGACCCCCGCCAGCATCAGCTCGCGCTCGCGACCGGCCTGTTCGACGTCTTCGGCCATCTGGTTGAAGGCGCGATACACCTCGGTCATTTCACTGGGTGTGTCGCTGATCGGCAGACGCACACTGCGGCCCTGGCCGAGTTGTCGGGCGGCATACACCAGGCGTTTCAACGGCTGATTGAGCTGGCTGACGAAAATCCATGCCGAGGCGGTGGACAGCAAGCCGATGGCGAGGAACCAGCCGAGCACGTTCCAGATTTTCTGGCCGCGCAATGGATGCGGGTACAGCGGCACTTTCAGCCAGCCGTCGCCGAGGCTTGGCGCACGCACCCACAGCGCCGGCGGTGAGTGCATGCGCAAGCGCACTTCGGTGTCGGCGCCCAGTTCCGCCTGCATCTGCCGCTGATAGATTTCACTGTAAGGCCAGTGTTGTTCGCCCTCCGGTACACCGGCGCCGACTACCCGGATCAGGGTTGCGGCATCGGCAATCTTTGCGCGGTTTTCTTCATCGGCCGCCCAATAGGCGCGCAACGTCAGGGCGACGCCGTGGCTGTATTGGCGATCCACCAGGACGTCCTCGTTCATCAACAGATAAACCAGGGTCAGCGCCTTGGAAAACAGCACGACGATGAGCACCAGCCAAAGGGTGCGGGAGAAAAAACTTTGGGGGAACCAGACGGGGGTTTTCATCGATAACCGTTACACACTTGCAGGAGCGAGCCATGCTCGCATATTGCGGATTGCGAGTCTGCGTAGAGGGTCGATCAACCCGGTCTGCGCAGACCCGCTCCTACAAATCGCCGATCACTTGGTAGCGGCGCCATCCGGTACGAACACGTAGCCCACGCCCCAGACAGTCTGGATGTAACGCGGTTTCGACGGATCCGGTTCGATCATCCGGCGCAGACGGGAAATCTGCACGTCGATGGAGCGCTCCAGCGCATCCCACTCGCGGCCACGGGCCAGGTTCATCAGTTTGTCGCGAGTCAGCGGCTGACGCGCGTTCATCACCAGCGCCTTGAGTACCGCGAACTCACCGGTGGTGAGCATGTGCACTTCTTCGCCACGTTTCAGTTCGCGGGTCGCCAGCGACAGCACGTAATCACCGAAGGTGACATTTTCGTCCTCGCTGCCCGGCGCGCCCGGCACCGGTGCGGCCTGACGCCGCAGAACCGCTTTGACCCGTGCCATCAGCTCGTCCGGGTTGAACGGCTTGGCCAGGTAGTCATCGGCGCCCAGTTCCAGGCCCTTGATGCGGCTCATCTCATCGCCCTTGGCGGTGAGCATGATGATCGGAATCTGATTGTTCGCCGCACGCAGACGCCGGCATGCGGTCAGGCCGTCTTCGCCCGGCAGCATCAGGTCGAGGACGACCAGATTGAACACTTCACGCGACAGCAGACGGTCCATTTGCTCGGTGTTCGGTACGGCACGGGCACGGTAGCCCTTGCTGACGAAGAAACGTTCCAGCAGGCTGCTCAGCCCTGGATCGTCGTCAACAATTAGAATTTTTTCGCCTTCAGCATTGTTTGCAGTGCTGCTCATTGGATGCTCCTTTTAGCTCGGCGCGCATTATGGCGTAGCTGCCGTTATACGCACCGTGTGCATTGTTAGCAGATTTTTCCTTCACTGCCAGAAAACCGGGGTTTATGCCTACAGACTGCTACACCCCCGAATGACAGAACGCTGGTTATAATGCGCGGCGTTTTGTGCCAGGCAACGTCTGAATCGTTACCGCAGGTGGCCGGGCTTTTTTCCCGGTGGCCGCAGTAATTGTTCGATTTCACGGGTCAATGGGGTGCCTTTTGACCCAGGCAGCGGCAATTTTCTAGCCGCTCAACCAGACTCCGGGCCTTTATTTCCGTGCCTGCGAGCCTGCTTTCACAATATGTCAGGTGGTTTTATGGACAGCATCAACAGCCGCATCGCCGAGGAACTCGGCGTACGTCCGCAACAGGTCGAAGCGGCCGTCGCGCTACTCGATGAAGGCTCTACCGTTCCCTTCATCGCCCGTTACCGGAAAGAAGTCACCGGCAGCCTCGATGACACCCAACTGCGTCACCTGGAAGAGCGTCTGCGTTATCTGCGAGAACTCGACGAACGGCGCATCAGCATTCTCGCCAGCATCCAGGAGCAGGGCAAACTCACCCCGGCCCTTGAGCGTGACATCAAGCTCGCCGACACCAAGACCCGCCTCGAAGACTTGTACCTGCCGTACAAGCAGAAGCGCCGCACCAAGGGCCAGATTGCCCTGGAAGCCGGCCTCGGCGAGCTGGCCGACGGCCTGTTCAACGATCCGAGCCTGACGCCAGAAACCGAAGCCGCACGCTTCGTCGACGCCGAGAAAGGCGTAGCCGACGTGAAAGCTGCGCTGGAAGGCGCCAAGTACATCCTGATGGAGCGTTTCGCCGAAGACGCCAGCCTGCTGGAAAAGCTGCGCAACTTCCTCAAGCAGGAAGCGACCATCAGCGCCCGCGTGATCGCCGGCAAGGAAGAAGAAGGCGCGAAGTTCCGCGACTACTTCGAACACGACGAGCCGCTGAAAAGCATGCCGTCGCACCGCGCACTGGCGATTTTCCGTGGCCGCAACGAAGGCATCCTCAGCTCCGCGCTGAAGGTCGGCGACGAACTGCCGGGCACCATGCACCCGTGTGAAGGCATGATCGGCCAGCAATTCGGCATCCAGAACCAGAACCGCCCGGCCGACAAATGGCTCGGTGAAGTGGTGCGCTGGACCTGGAAGGTCAAGCTCTACACCCACCTGGAAACCGACCTGCTCGGCGAACTGCGCGACGGCGCCGAAACCGAGGCGATCAACGTCTTCGCCCACAACCTGCACGACCTGCTGCTGGCCGCGCCGGCCGGCCCGCGTGCCACCCTGGGCCTCGACCCGGGCCTGCGTACCGGCTGCAAAGTCGCGGTGGTTGACTCCACTGGCAAGCTGCTCGATCACGCCACGGTTTACCCGCACGTGCCGCACAACAAGTGGGACCAGACCATCGCCATTCTGGCCGCCCTGTGCGCCAAGCACTCGGTTGACCTGATCGCCATCGGCAACGGCACCGCCAGCCGTGAAACCGACAAGCTGGCCATCGAGCTGATCAAAAAATACCCAGCGATGAAGATGACCAAGGTCATGGTCTCCGAAGCCGGTGCATCGGTGTACTCGGCGTCGGAACTGGCGGCCAAGGAATTCCCGGATCTGGACGTGTCGATCCGTGGTGCGGTGTCGATCGCTCGCCGCTTGCAGGATCCGCTGGCCGAGTTGGTGAAGATCGATCCGAAATCCATCGGTGTCGGCCAGTACCAGCACGACGTGTCGCAGCTGAAACTGGCGCGTGGTCTGGATGCAGTGGTCGAGGACTGCGTGAACGCCGTCGGCGTCGATGTGAACACCGCCTCGGTAGCCTTGCTGGCGCGGATCTCCGGCCTCAACGCGACTTTGGCGCAGAACATCGTCGCTCACCGTGACGAGCACGGCGCATTCAAGACCCGTGCGGCGCTGAAGAAAGTCGCGCGTCTGGGCGAGAAAACCTTCGAACAGGCCGCAGGTTTCCTGCGCGTGATGAACGGCGACAACCCGCTGGATTCTTCGGCTGTTCACCCGGAAGCCTATCCGCTGGTGCAGCGCATTGCCGCTGAAACCGACCGCGACATTCGCTCGCTGATCGGCGACGCCGCGTTCCTCAAGCGTCTGGATCCGAAGAAGTTCACCGACGAGACCTTCGGTCTGCCAACCGTTACCGACATTCTGCAAGAACTGGAAAAACCGGGCCGCGACCCGCGTCCGGAGTTCAAGACCGCCGAGTTCCAGGAAGGCGTCGAAGACCTCAAAGACCTGCAACTGGGGATGATCCTCGAAGGCGTCGTCACCAACGTGACCGCGTTCGGCGCGTTCGTCGACATCGGCGTGCATCAGGACGGCCTGGTGCACATCTCGGCGCTGTCGGAGAAGTTCATCAAGGACCCACGCGAAGCGGTGAAGGCCGGTGACGTGGTGAAGGTGAAGGTCATGGAAGTCGACATCCCGCGCAAACGCGTCGGTCTGTCGATGCGCATGAGCGACACCCCGGGCGAGAAAATCGACGGTGCCCGTGGTTCGCGTCCGGGCTCGGCACCGCGCCAGTCGTCCAACAACGCGCCACGCAAGGAAACGGCCACAGCCGCTCCGGTGAACAACGCCATGGCTTCGCTGTTCGCTAACGCCAAGCAGCTGAAGAAACGCTGATGGACATTCCGGCCGGGCTCGTCGAGAGCGCGTTTTTCAAGCTGTTGGGCTGCCGCCTGCACAGCCTGGAAACCGGGGTGGCGCAAGTCGCCCTGGTGCTGGAACCACAACTGCGCAATCGCGGCGGCAAATTGCACGGTGGCGCGCTGTTCAGTCTGGTCGATATCGCCATGGGGCTGGCCTGTTCCAGCACCCACGGCTTCGACCAGCAGAGCGCGACCATCGAGTGCAAGATCAACTACATCCGCGCCGTATCCGACGGCGAGGTGCTGTGCACGGCGCGGGTGATCCACCCGGGCCGCCGCACGCTGGTGGTCGAGGCCGACGTGATGCAGGGCGACAAACTGGTCGCAAAAGCGCAAGGCACGTTCGCTGTCCTGTAGCTACTGGTCATCAATTTGAGTTAATTTCGGCGCAATGAATCCTGTAGGAGCTGCCGCAGGCTGCGATCTTTTGACTTTGTTTGTAATAGCAAGATCAAAAGATCGCGGCCTGCGGCAGCTCCTACAGTTTATGTGTGTGGCTGACCGGCTAGAAAAACCAGGCGAAAACGCCAGTTTCAACTTCACCCTTGTAGACCGTCCTGCCCACCCCCATATTGGGGCGACTGACGCGTGAAGGAATCCAAATTGAGCGAACTTCTCAACCGCCGCCTGGCTCTGCTCGGCGAGCGCGCCAACCTCTCTCTGCTCGAACAGTGCCTCCACGGTATCGAACGTGAATGCCTGCGCGTGACCAGTGAAGGTCGTCTGGCGCAAACGCCGCACCCGGAAGCCTTGGGTTCCGCGCTGACCAATGAACAGATCACCACCGACTACTCCGAGTCGCTGCTGGAATTCATCACCCCCGCCCTGCCCGATCCGGCCGATACGCTGGCGAGCCTGGACAAGATTCATCGTTTTGCCTACAGCAAGCTCGGCAACGAGTACCTGTGGAGTCCATCGATGCCGTGCCCGTTGCCGGCCGAGGAAGACATCCCGATCGCCTATTACGGCACCTCCAACATCGGTCAGCTCAAGTACGTTTACCGCAAGGGCCTGGCCCTGCGGTACGGCAAGACCATGCAGTGCATCGCCGGGATTCACTACAACTTTTCCCTGCCGGAAAAGCTCTGGCCGCTGCTGCGCGAAGCCGAAGGTTTCGTCGGCACCGACCGCGATTTCCAGTCGTCGTCCTACATCGCGCTGATCCGCAACTTCCGCCGCTACAGCTGGCTGCTGATGTACCTGTTCGGTGCCTCGCCAGCGCTGGACGCGGGCTTCCTGCGCGGCCGTTCGCACCAGTTGGAACAACTGGATCCGGACACCCTGTATCTGCCGTACGCCACCAGCCTGCGCATGAGCGACCTCGGTTACCAGAGCAACGCCCAGGCCGGCCTGACGCCGTGCTACAACGATCTGGCGAGCTACACCGACAGCCTGCGCAAGGCCGTGGCCACGCCATACCCGCCGTACGTGGAAGTCGGCACGCACCAGGATGGCGAGTGGGTACAGCTCAACACCAACATCCTGCAGATCGAAAACGAGTACTACTCCAACATCCGCCCGAAACGCGTGACCTACACCGGCGAGCGGCCGATCCAGGCCCTGATGGCCCGTGGCATTCAGTACGTCGAAGTGCGTTGCCTGGACATCAACCCGTTCCTGCCAATGGGTATCGATGTCACCGAATCGCGCTTCCTCGACGCGTTCCTGCTGTACTGCGCGCTGAACGACAGCCCGTTGCTGACCAACAACAGTTGCGGCAACGCCACCTCGAACTTCCTCAGCGTGGTCAAGGAAGGTCGCCGTCCGGGCCTGCAATTGCAGCGTGACGGCGAAGCGGTCGAGCTGAAGGTCTGGGCAGCCGAGCTGCTGGAAAAAATCGCCCCGCTGGCGGCATTGCTCGATCAGAGCCATGGCGGCGACGCACACAGCAAGGCGCTGGACGCGCAACTGGCCAAGGTCAAGGATTCGTCCCTGACCCCTTCGGCCCAAGTGCTGGCGGCCATGGCCGAGCACAAGGAAAGCTTCGCGCAATTCTCCCTGCGTCAGAGCCAGGCGCATGCCGAGTTCTTCCGCAGCGAGCCGTTGGCTGCTGATGAACAGGCGAAGTTCGAGGAGCTGGCGCGCTCGTCGCTGGCGCAACAGGCGGAGCTTGAGCAGAACGAAGTTGGCGATTTCGATGTGTTTGTCGGGTCGTATCAGGCGAGCATTCTGGCGATCAGTAATTAAGAGTTGCCGGTAACAAAGATCGCAGCCTTCGGCAGCTCCTACAGGGTGTACGCCTATCCCATGTAGGAGCTGCCGCAGGCTGCGATCTTTTGATCTTTAGATTTTTCCGCTCATAAGCTAAGTCTAAAAAGTTATTTATTTTTAGATTCTTAGATCATTTAGTCTCCTTTCACGCCGATCGTCGGTCGCCTGATTTGGAGCACTCCCCCATGAAACTGAATTTCCCGCTTCGCCTGCTGGCCGTGGCCTCGTTGGCTGCTGCGAGCTTTCTGGCGCAGGCCGCCGACCTCACCGTCGCCTACCAGACCACCGTTGACCCGGCAAAAGTCGCCCAGGCCGATGGCGCCTACGAGAAAGCCACCAAGGCCGACATCAGCTGGCGCAAGTTCGACAACGGCGCCGACATCATCGCCGCCATCGCTTCCGGTGACGTACAGATCGGCTATCTCGGTTCCAGCCCGCTGACCGCTGCGATCACCCGCAAAGTTCCGGTGGAAACCTTCCTCATCGCCACCCAGATCGGCGCCGCCGAAGCACTGGTCGCCCGCGACGGTTCCGGGATCAAGACCCCGCAGGATCTGGTCGGCAAGAAAATCGCCGTGCCGTTCGTGTCCACCGGTCACTACAGCCTGCTCGCGGCGTTGAAGCACTGGAACATCGATCCGTCGAAAGTCACCGTGCTCAACCTCGCCCCGCCAGCGATCATCGCCGCGTGGAAACGCGGTGATATCGACGCCACTTACGTGTGGGATCCGGCCCTCGGTGTGGCCAAGGAAAACGGCAAAGTGCTGATCACCTCCGGCGAACTGGCCAAGTTCGGCGCGCCGACCTTTGACGCGTGGATCGTGCGCAAGGACTTCGCCGAGAAGCACCCGGAAATCGTCACCGCGTTCGCCAAGGTCACCCTCGACGCCTACGCCGATTATCGCAAGGATCCAAAAGCCTGGCTCGCCGATCCGTCCCACGTCGACAAACTGGTGAAACTCTCCGGCGCCAAGGCCAGCGACATTCCATTGCTGCTGCAGGGCAACGTCTACCCGCTGGCGGCTGATCAGGTGATCACCCTCGGCGCGCCGACCACCAAAGCCATCACCGACACCGCCGCGTTCCTCAAGGAGCAAGGCAAGGTCGAAGCCGTACTGCCGGACTACGCGCCGTACGTCAGCGCCAAATACATCACCAACTGATCGGGAGTTAACTGCGATGGCCTTGCTACAGCTGGAGCGCATCAGCGCACAGTATCCCGGCAGTCCGGAACCGGTACTGGCGGACATTTCCCTGACCCTCGGGCCTCAGCAATTGCTGGTCGCCCTCGGCCCGTCCGGCAGTGGCAAGACTTCGCTGTTGAATCTGATTGCCGGCTTCGTCGAACCCAGCGCCGGGCGCATCACCCTCGACGGCGTGCCGGTCAAAGGCCCGAGCGCCGAGCGCGGCGTGGTGTTCCAGGATGACGCTTTGCTGCCATGGCAGGATGTGTTGGCTAACGTGGCTTTCGGTCTGGAGCTGGCGGGTGTCGCCAAAGACAAACGTGAAAAGATCGCCCGGGAAATGCTCGCACTGGTTGATCTCTCGGGGTTCGAAAGCCGCCGCATCTGGCAACTCTCCGGAGGCCAGAAACAACGCGTCGGCCTGGCCCGCGCCCTCGCTGCCGACCCGCGCGTGCTGCTGATGGACGAACCTTTCGGCGCCCTCGACGCATTCACCCGCGAGCAGATGCAGGAGCTGTTGCTGCAAGTCTGGCAGCGCACTGCCAAACCGGTATTCCTGATTACCCACGACATCGAAGAAGCGGTATTCCTCGCCACTGATCTGATTCTGCTGGCGCCGAATCCGGGGCAGATCGTCGAGCGTCTGCACCTGGATTTCGGTCAGCGCTACGCTGCCGGTGAGTCCGCGCGGGCGATCAAATCCGACCCGCGTTTTATCGAAACCCGCGAGCACGTGCTGAGCAAAGTGTTCTCGCAACGCAGCGCCGTACAACGGCAGGAGCGCGCATGAGCAGTTACGACGTTTCCGCCCCGGTCGTGAAAAGCCCTTCGGTGGCGATTCCGGTACGGCGCAGCCTCAGCACCCGCTGGATCAGTCTGCTGACCCTGTTCGCGTTACTGGTGATCTGGTGGGCCGTGACTGCCACCGGTTTGATCGAACCGCTGTTCCTGCCACCACCGTCCGCCGTGCTGCAAAAAGGCTGGTTGCTGGCGACCAGCGGTTACATGGATTCGACCCTGTGGCAGCACCTGGGCGCGAGCCTGAGCCGCATCGGTCTGGGCCTCGGTTTCGCGATTCTGACCGCGGTGCCGGTGGGCATCGCCATCGGCGCCAACCGTATTGCCCGTGGTGTGCTTGATCCTTTGATCGAGTTCTACCGGCCGATTCCGCCATTGGCTTATCTGCCGCTGATCGTGATCTGGTGTGGCATCGGCGAGTTGTCGAAAGTGCTGCTGATCTACCTGGCGATTTTTGCGCCGATCGCCATCGCGACAGCCACAGGTGTGCGCACTGTAGACCCGGCGAAATTGCGCGCTGCGCAGTCGCTCGGTGCCACTCGCGCACAACTGATCCGCCATGTCATTTTGCCGAGCGCCCTGCCGGACATTCTCACCGGTGTGCGCATTGGCCTGGGCGTTGGCTGGTCGACCCTGGTCGCCGCCGAACTGATCGCCGCCACCAGCGGTTTGGGGTTCATGGTGCAGTCGGCTGCGCAATTTCTGGTCACCGATGTGGTGGTGCTGGGGATTCTGGTGATCGCCCTGATCGCCTTCGCCATGGAAATGGGCCTGCGTGCCCTGCAGCGCAAACTGGTGCCGTGGCACGGCCAGGCGCACTGAATAATTTATGAATCGCCCCGTGTAGGAGCTGCCGCAGGCTGCGATCTTTTGATCTTATTTTTAAAAGATCAGGATCAAAAGATCGCAGCCTGCGGCAGCTCCTACAGGGGCGTGGTTACCCGGAATTGAAGAGAAAGACCATGAGCAGCCTGACCATCACCCCCTTAAGCTCGGCCCTCGGCGCGCAGATCAGCGGCGTCGACGTCAGCCAGCCGTTGAACCTGGAACAGCGCGACGCCATCGAGCAGGCGCTGCTCAAGTACCAGGTGCTGTTCTTCCGTAACCAGCCGATCGAGCCTTCGCAGCAGGCACGTTTCGCCGCGTACTTCGGCGACCTGCACATTCACCCGATCTACCCGAACGTGCCGGAGCAGCCCGAAGTGCTGATCCTCGACACCGCCGTCACCGACGTGCGCGACAACGCGATCTGGCACACCGACGTGACCTTCCTGCCGACCCCGGCGATGGGTGCGGTGCTCAGCGCCAAACTGCTGCCAGAGTTCGGCGGCGATACGTTGTGGGCCAGCGGGATTGCCTCTTACGAAGCACTGTCGGCGCCGATGAAAACCTTGCTCGAAGGGTTGACTGCAACTCACGATTTCACTCGCTCGTTTCCGCTGGAGCGCTACGGCAACACGCCGGAAGCGCTGGCACAGTGGGAAGAAGCAAGGCGCAAGAATCCGCCGCTGTCGCACCCGGTGATCCGCACTCACCCGGTGAGCGGACGCCGTTCGTTGTTCGTCAACGAAGGCTTCACCTCGAAGATCAACGAGCTGTCGGACAGCGAGAGCGAGGCGATTCTGAAGTTCCTGTTCGCCCATGCAACGCGGCCGGAGTTCACCATTCGCTGGCGCTGGCAGCAGGACGACATTGCGTTTTGGGACAACCGTGTGACCCAGCATTATGCGGTGGATGATTACCGGCCTGCGCGGCGGGTGATGCAGCGGGCTACGGTGTTGGGGGATGTTCCTTACTTTTAAAAGCAAAAGATCGCAGCCTGCGGCAGCTCCTACATTGGAATGCGTTCCTCTGTAGGAGCTGTCGCAGGCTGCGATCTTTTGCGTTGCCGATTACTCCGCCGTCGAAGGCTTCTCCCAAAGATTGATCCCGCCCTCCTGGGCAAACCGGTCGATCTCCGCCAGTTCCTCAGCACTGAAACTCAGATTCTTCAACGCACCGACGTTCTCGATGATCTGCTCCGGCCGGCTCGCGCCGATCAGCGCCGAGGTCACTCGCGGATCACGCAGGGTCCAGGCCAGCGCCAGTTGCGCCAGACTCTGGCCGCGACGCTTGGCGATCTCGTTCAGTGCGCGCACATGCGCGATGTTGGCCTCGGACAGATGCGACGCCTGCAGCGAACCACCGCCCGGACGATTGACCCGCGCATCCACCGGCACGCCGTTGAGGTACTTGTCGGTCAGCAGACCTTGCGCCAGCGGGGTGAAGGCGATCACGCCAGTGCCGAGTTCTTCGGTGGTGTCGAGCAGGTCTTTTTCCACCCAGCGATTGAGCAGGTTGTACGCCGGCTGATGAATCAGCAGCGGTACCTTCCATTCCTTGAGCAGCGCGGCGATCTCGCGGGTTTTCACCCCGGAGTACGACGAGATGCCGATATACAGCGCCTTGCCCTGTTGCACGGCGGTGGCGAGGGCGCTGGCGGTTTCTTCCAGCGGGGTGTCCGGGTCGAAGCGGTGCGAATAGAAGATATCCACGTAGTCCAGACCGAGGCGCTGCAGGCTCTGGTCCAGACTGGCCAGCACGTATTTACGCGAGCCGCCGCCCTGGCCATAAGGGCCGGGCCACATGTCCCAACCGGCCTTGCTCGAGATAATCAGTTCATCGCGGTACTGCTTGAAGTCTTCACGCAGCAGGCGACCGAAATTGATCTCGGCGCTGCCGTACGGCGGGCCGTAATTGTTGGCCAGGTCGAAGTGGTTGATGCCCAGGTCGAACGCGGTGCGCAGCAGGGCGCGCTGGGTGTCGATCGGCGTGCTGTCGCCGAAGTTGTGCCACAGGCCCAGCGACAGCGCCGGCAGTACCAGACCACTGCGGCCGACGCGGCGGTAAGGGATGGAGTCGTAGCGGTTTTCGGCAGCGGTGTAAGTCATCGAATCCTCTCTTGTCTGTCTTGAAATAGGTGTCGACTTCTTCGCGAGCGGGCTCGCTCCCACAGGTAAATGCATTCCAAATGTGGGAGCGAGCCTGCTCGCGAAGGGTGCTACACAAATCTATTGCCGGGTCGGCCCAGGCCCAGGTTCTCGCGCAAGGTCCGGCCCTCATACTCGGTTCTGAACAGACCACGCCGTTGCAGTTCCGGGACCACGCCATGGGCGAAATCTTCGAGCCCGCCCGGCAGGTGCGGCACCAGCACGTTGAAGCCGTCTGCCGCGCCCTGTTCGAACCATTCCTGCAAGCGATCGGCGATCTGCACCGGGGTGCCGATCAGGCTGTAATGCCCGCGCCCACCGGCAATCCTGCGGCCCAATTCGGCGAGGGTCAGATTCTCCCGCCCCGCCAGTTCAGTCAGCAATCTCTGCCGGCTCTGCTGGCCACTGTCGGTCAGCGGCAAATCCGGTAGCGGGCCGTCCAGCGGGTACTTCGACAAGTCGAAGTTGCCCAGCATACGCCCAAGCAACGCCACGCCAACCTCCGGTTCGACCAATTGCTGAAACGTTTCACATTTTTCCTGCGCTTCGGCTTCTGTCTGCCCGACGACGACAAACACCCCCGGCATGATTTTCAGCGAATCGGCACTGCGTCCGTACTTGGCCAGACGCCCCTTGAGGTCGGCGTAGAACGCCTGTGCGCCGGCCAGCGAAGTCTGCGCGGTGAACACCACCTCAGCGGTCTGCGCCGCCAGTCCACGCCCGGTTTCGGATGAACCGGCCTGCACAATCACCGGTTGCCCCTGCGGCGAGCGCGCCACGTTCAGCGGGCCTTTCACCCGAAAGTGCTCGCCGACGTGATCCAGCACGTGCAACTTCGCAGGGTCGTAATAGGCGCCACTGGCCTTGTCGCGGACAAAGGCATCGTCCTCCCAACTGTCCCACAGCCCGGTGACCACCTGATGAAACTCGCGGGCGCGGCTGTAGCGTTCGGCGTGACCGATGTGTTCATCGCGACCGAAATTCTGCGATTCAGCGGCGTTGTCCGAGGTCACCAGATTCCACCCGGCACGGCCGCCCGACAGATGATCGAGCGAAGCGAATTTGCGCGCCACGTGATACGGCTCGTTGTAGCTGGTGGTCGCCGTGGCGATCAGGCCGATGCGCTCGGTCACCGCGCTCAGGGCCGAGAGCAAGGTCAGCGGCTCGAAGTGATCCGAGCGCGCCATGCGGCTGGCGATGTCCTGGGTCGGCGCGGCAACGCTGTCGGCGACGAACAGCGTGTCGAATTTGGCCGCCTCGGCAATCTGCGCCAGACGCTTGTAGTGGGCGAAATCCAACCCGGCATTGGCCGGTACTTGCGGGTGACGCCACGCGGCGACGTGGTGCCCGGTGGCCATGAGAAACGCGCCGAGTTTCAGTTGTCTGCTCATCTCAGAAATCCTTGCGCAGTTGCACGCCGAAGTAGCGCTCGTCATCCCGTGGCACGGCGCGGTAGATGTAGCTGCCGCCGCTGGCCAGCAGCGGTGAGTAGGACTTGTCGGCGAGGTTCTTGCCCAGCAGCGCCACGCGCCAGCCGTTGCTGTAATCGGCGAGAGCGACGCTGGCATTCCAGATGCCGTAGGCGCCTTGCTTGGTGTCGGCGTTCTGGCTGATGTCGTACTGCACTTCGCTCTGCCAGCTGTAGTCGGTGCCGAGTTCGATATCGAGGCCGTTGTCCAGCGGGATGCTGTAGTCGGCACGCACGTAGCTTTTCCAGTCCGGGCTGAACGGCAATGGCTTGCCATTGACGTTGCAAGACGCCGCCGCACCTGCCGGGCAGCTGAATTGGTCGATGCGCGCGCGGGTGTAGGCCAGCGCCCCGGAGAACTTCAATTGCTGGGTCGCCTGCAAGGCGTAATCGAGTTCGACGCCTTCGGTGCTGACGCTGCCGGCGTTGATCAGGCGCGTCACCACTTGCCCGGCGACGGTGTCGAAAAAATTCGCCTGGTAGTTGTCGTAATCGCTGTGGAACACCGCGAGGTTGGTGGTCAGCCGGTTGTTCCAGCTGGTGGCCTTGATCCCCGCCTCCCAGGTATTGGAGGTTTCCGGTTTCAGCGCTTCAGTGTCACGCGGCTGCATGTTGAAGAACACGTTGTACGCCGGGCCTTTGTAGCCGCGCGAGTAGGTCAGGTACGTGGTGACGGCATCACTGAGGTCGTACTGCACGCCGAGCCGACCGGACCAGCCGTCCTCGTCTACCGAACCGGAACTGCTGGTCGCCGGTTGAATGCCACTGACCGTGGTCGCCGAGGTCGAGACGCGGCGGTGATCGTATTCAAGATCATCGTGGGTGTAGCGCAGACCGGCGATGCCACGAAAGTCCGAGGTGAAGTTCAGCGTGGCTTCGCCGAACGCGGCGTAGCTGTCGCTGGTGGTGCTGTAATCGGCGACGCCACGGTCGGTGCGCGTGGTGGTGGTCAAGGTGCGCTGATAGGTCTCGTCGTCCTTGCCGTGCATGTAGAACAGGCCGCCAACGTATTCGATGAACTCACCTCTCGGCGAGGCCAGGCGCAGCTCCTGCGAGTACTGATCGAAGGCCAGATCGCCCTTGTCGGCGGTGCCGGGAAACGCTGCGCTGATCGTGCTCAGCCGATCGCCATCCTGATATTGGGTGTTGTCCCAGCCGCGCCACGCGGTGATCGAGGTCAGGGTGTAATCACCCAGTTGCCAGTCGAGCTGGCCGGACAGGCCTTTGTTGGTGTCCTCGACGTGGCTGCGGGTGTCGGTGTTGATGTCGCGGTTGTGGCCGCTGGCGTAGACCGGGCTCAACGCGTTGGCGAAGGCCGGGGTCAGCGACTTGCTGACGACGCCGTTGGGGCCGTCGTCGTGGGACTGCATGTAGTCGGCGATCAGGGTGAAGGTCACGTCGTCATTCGGGGTGAATTCAAGCTTGCCGCGCACGCCGCGATGGTTGTAGCCGTTGACCTCCTGGCCGTTGTATTTGTTGTCGACGTTGCCGTCGTAGCTGCTGACCAAAGTGCTGATCGAGCCCTTCAACGTATCCGGAATCAGGCTACCGCCAATGCCGAAGCGGGTGCGGCTTTCGTTACCGCTGTAGTACGACTGGTCGATGTAGCCGTGGGTCTCGTTGGTTGGCGCCTTGCTGGTGATGTTGAGCACACCGGCCGAGGCGTTCTTGCCGAACAGCGTGCCTTGCGGGCCACGCAGCACTTCGACGCGCTCCAGATCCAGCAGGTCGAGGGTCGATTGACCGGGACGCGCATAGACCACGCCATCGATCACCGTGGCCACCGTTGGCTCGACGCCGGGCGAGGTGGAAATCGTGCCGACGCCACGGACGAACAACGAGGTGTCCTTGTTCGAGGCACCGGTGCGGAAATTCAGCGACGGCACTTGCTGGACGATGCTCGCCACGCCGTTGCGGTTGTCGCGCTCCAGTTGTTCGCCGTCGATCACCGACACTGCCACCGGCACCTTCTGCAGCGACTCTTCGCGGCGGGTGGCGGTGACCGTGACGGACTTGAGGGTCGGCTCCTGATCGCTGCTGTCGGCAGCAAAAGCATTAGGCAGCGGCAACACCGCCAGCCCGGTGAAAATCCAGCCAGCGGCGCGAATCGACTGCGCCAGTTTGTGTGTCGCCCCAGGAATGTTGTGCATGTTTGCCCGCTCGAAATTGGCCCTGAACCGCTGCCGTTCTGCGACGACAGCGCCTGAATCGGTGTCTTGGGCATTCGCTCGAGCGAGTAGCAGACAATGCGCTTTGTTAGCGCTAACATCGCCAGTATTGGCAAGCTAGGCATAGAGCGTCCAATACTGAAAAATTACTTTTATATGCGTTTTGGTTTTTAAGAAGGATCGAGCCTTGAGCCAGGAAAAGCCCCGAAAACGCCGTGGTGCCGGACGCGTGACCCTGAATGCAGTGGCGCGCGAGGCTGGCGTTTCGGCGATAACCGTGTCGCGCTATTTCAATCAGCCGGAAACCGTCTCGCCTGAGCGCCGCGAGCGCATTGCAGCAGTAGTCGCCGAGCTGGGTTATGTGCCGAATCTGGTGGCCGGCGGCCTGGCCTCGGCGCGAGGGAAAATCGTCGGCATGGTGATTCCGAACATCTCCGGGCCGATCTTTGCCAACACCATTCAGGGCTTCAGCGACACCCTCAGCCGCCACGGTTATCAACTGCTGCTGGCGTCGAGTTACTTCAGTACCGAACAGGAAGAAAACGCCGTGCGCGCGTTTCTCGGCTGGTCACCGGCGGCGCTGGTGCTGACCAGCCACTTCCACAGTTCGGGCACGGAAAAAATGATCGCCGAGGCGGAGATTCCGGTGATCGAAACCTGGGATTACCAGCCGGATCGCGAGCCGATGCAGATCGGCTTTTCGCACTATGAAGTCGGCGTGACCGCTGCGCGTTATCTGCACGACAAAGGCTATCGTCGCATCGCCTTCGTACAGAACAGTGCCGCCGGCGACCTCAGTGCCTTGGAACGTCGCGACGGTTACGCCACCACCCTGCGTGAGTTCGGACTGCAGCCGTGGGTGTTCGCCCCGGACGCCGACCGTGCGCCGTTCGAAGCCGGCAAGCAGGCAATGGAGGCGCTGATGAACGCCTCCCCGCGCCCCGACGCGATCATCTTCGCCAACGACAACCTCGCCGCAGGCGGCTTGCTCGCCGGGCAACGCGCAGGCATCAAGATCCCCGAAGACTGCGCCGTGCTCGGCTTCGGCGATTACCCGTTCGCCGAAATGCTGTTGCCGAGCCTGAGCACGATCAAACCCCCGGCACTGGAGATCGGCGTGCTGGCAGCGACGCGAGTGCTGGAAAGCCTTGGCGTATTGCCGAGCGATGAGGTGCAGCGGTTGAACCTGCTGCAGTGCCAAATGATCGAGCGCGAAAGTACATGATTTCAACAACCCCTGTAGGAGCTGCCGCAGGCTGCGATCTTTTGATTCTGGCTTTTAAAGGCGAAAGATCGCAGCCTGCGGCAGCTCCTACAGTGTCTTCGTTATGCCGACAATTGAGCCTGGCTTGAATTGATGTGGGCTGAATTGGCTATGCTCTAAAAAACACCGAGTTGGCCCTATCGCGAGCAGGCTCGCTCCCACAGAGATCAGCTGTGAACACGGAATCAGTGAACAATCGAGGTCCATTGTGGGAGCGAGCCTGCTCGCGATAAGGCCCAGCCATACAACACATCCCTACCAGGCAGATCCCGATCATGCACACCGCCATCATCATCTTCTTCGGTCTGGTCCTGCTCGCCCTGATGCTCTACATCGGTGAGCGCGTCGGTTTCAGCCGGCAGACGTTGGCCTACAGCTTCGCCGCGCTGTGGCTGGCGTTGACGGTGATCAATGGTGCGGTGGGGGTGGTGCATGCCGGGCAGCCGCTGGGTTCGGAGATCGCAGTGGGCAGTGCGGTGTTCGGGGTGCCGATGGCGGCGATGGTGTTGTTCATGGTGCTGAGCGCCGAGTCGTGAAACGTCCCGGCGCTCAGTTGCCGATCAACGCACCAGATGCAGGAACTGCATGTGACGCTCGTACTGGTCGAGGATGTCGTTGATGATCTGCTCTTTGGTATAGCCGACCAGATCGTAGTCCTGACTGCCCTCGCTCAAGTGCACTTCAGCGCGGTAATAGCGGCGGTTGTTGAGCTGCTTGGAACCCATGCCACCCCGGGCGAACGACGGCGTGAAGTAGCCGCGCATCTGCACCTGGTAGATGAACGGATGCTGCTCACCGTGGCCGATTTCCAAGCTGATGTTGTCGTGCGCCGGATCCGGCTGAGTGACCACGTTCAAGCCCTTCTCGACGAATACCGCCGTCACTTCTTCAATCGCCGGGCGCACCGTGGTGTCCATGAAGCGGTACACCTCGTCACGCGACGGGAAGTGCACCGCCTGACTGAGACGTTGGCGCCAGCCGCCCGTGCCACGCCGCGAACCGGAGACCGGTGCCAGCGAATGCAGTTGCGCGATCTGCTTCTGCGATTCCAGATAGAACGCCTTGTGCAGGCCCCACATCATCAGCAGCAAAATCATCGAAAACGGCAGCGAGGTCAGCACCACCGCCGATTTCAGCGCATCGATGCTGCCGGAGAACAGCAGTGCACTGGTCACCAGCGCGGTCATCGCGCCCCAGAACACTCGCAGCCATTTCGGCCCGTCTTCGTCCGGGTTACCACCCTTGGCCGACAGCGTCGAGAGCACCACGGTGCCGGAGTCGGCGGAAGTGACGAAGAACACGAAGCTGATGAACACCGTCACCGCGATGACGGTCTTGCTCCACGGGTAGGTTTCCAGCAGCAGGTAAAGGCTCATCGACGGATTGTCGAGGGCCGACATGCCCAGCGCCGACATGCCGTGATTGAGCACCTGATCAATCGCACTGTTGCCGAAAATCGACATCCACGCCAGGGTGAAACCGAGCGGAATCAGCAGCACGCCGAAGACAAATTCGCGGATGGTGCGGCCACGGGAAATCCGCGCGATAAACAGGCCCACGAACGGCGACCATGCGATCCACCAGGCCCAGTAGAACACCGTCCAGCCACCGAGCCAGTCGCTTGGTTTGTCGTAGGCGTAGAGGTCGAAACTCTTCATCGGCAACGCGCCGAGGTAATCGCCGAGGTTCTGGATCAGCGTGTTGAGCAGATGCTGGGTGGGGCCTGCGAACAACACGAACAGCAGCAGCGCACAGGCCAGCAGCATGTTGATGTCGGACATGACTCGCACGCCCTTATCCACACCCGACACGGCGACGATGATCGCCGCACCCATCATCAGCGTGATCAGGCCGACCTGAATCCATTGGGTGTGAGCGATGCCGAACAGGTAGTCGAGACCGGAGTTGAGGTGCAATACGCCGAAGCCCATGTCGGCACCCAGACCGAACACCGTGGCGATGATGCCGAAGCCGTCCACCGCGTAACCGATGGGGCCGTTGATGCGCTTGCCGATCAGCGGGTACAGCGCCGAACGCAAGGCCAGCGGCAGGTTATGCCGGTAAGCGAAATAGGCCAGCGCCATACCGACGAAGGCGAACACGCCCCAGCCGTGCAGGCCCCAGTGCAGAAACAGAATCTGCATCGCCTGCCGCGCCGCATCGGCAGTGCCGGCCTCGCCTTGCGGCGGTTGCAACATGTGGGTCAGCGGTTCGGACACGCAGAAGAAGAACAGCGTGATACTGATCCCGGCGGCGAACAGCATGCCGGCCCAGGACAGGTAACTGAACTCGGGTTCGTCGTGGTCGGCACCGAGTTTTATCTTGCCGTAGCCCGATAACGCGGTGACCACCACGAAGACCAGATACAGGGTCATCGCGAGCATGTAGTACCAGCCGACCGTATTGGCCGCCCAGTTTTGCGCAGCCAGCAACCAGGCACCGGCCTGCTCCGGCATGGCGATGACAACCAGACCAAACAGCAGAATCACCGTCGCGGCGAAGTAGAACACCGGCGGATTCATGCGTACCAGACCGCTGGCGGGGGTGGACGATGCACTCATGAAACGTGCACCTCGAGGGGTTGAAACGTGGCTGAAATGATCGGACTCAGCAAAGGCAAGCCTCCTGTTGTGAGCGGGCAGCGAACCACCGGTTTAACTTGAATGAACGTTCAAGTTAAACATGGATAGGGTGGTAAGGACTAATCGCAGGGCCAGGCGGTAGTTTTCCTACAGTAGCCCAAGGAGGGGTATGACGCGGGTTTGAGGGGATTCGTTCAATGGAGAATTGGCTGAATGCCATTATCTCGATCTGACCAAAAAAACCATTCGCGAGCAGGCTCGCTCCCACATTTGAAACGCATTCCAGTGTGGGAGCGAGCCTGCTCGCGAAGAGGCCTGACGCGGCAACGCAGATTCAGGAACTTACTTCTGCGTCCCGTCATCATGCTGCAGATTGGCCTGAGTCAGGTTGCTCCCCGCCGGCACGCTGCGCGTCAGCCACACATTACCGCCGATGGTCGACCCCTGGCCGATGGTGATCCGCCCGAGAATCGTCGCTCCGGCGTAAATCACCACGTCATCCTCGACAATCGGATGCCGTGGATGGCCCTTCTGCAACTGCCCGTCTTCATCCGCCGGGAAGCGCTTGGCACCCAGAGTCACGGCCTGATATATCCGCACCCGCTCGCCGATGATCGCGGTCTCGCCGATCACCACACCCGTACCGTGGTCGATGAAGAAACTGCGGCCGATCTGCGCGCCTGGATGGATATCGATGCCGGTGGCCGAGTGCGCAATCTCCGCGCTGATTCGCGCGAGTAACGGCAACCCGGCGCGATACAAATGGTGCGCCAGACGATGGTGAATCACCGCCAGAATCCCCGGATAGCACAGCAACACTTCATCGACGCTGCGTGCCGCCGGATCGCCGTGATAGGCGGCCAGCACGTCGGTATCGAGCAGGCTGCGCAGGCCCGGCAAGGCCAGGGCAAAATCCTGAATGATGCGGATCGCCTGAGCTTCGACATCAGCATCACCTTGAGCGCTGTGCCGTGCGACATAACGCAACTCCAGCCGCGCCTGCGCCAGTAAGGCATTCAATGAGGTATCGAGGGTGTGGCCGACATAGAAGTCCTCACTTTCCTCACGCAGATCCACCGGCCCCAGCCGCATCGGGAACAACGCACCACACAGCGCCTCGAGAATCTCGGCCATCGCCGCGCGGGACGGTAACTCGCGACCACCCTGCTCGCCGCTGGCCCGGCCATTCTGGGTACGCCACTGATCCCGCGCGGTACGCAGTTGGCTGACGATGGTCTGCAATTGCCAATGGCTGGAACGCTCGCTCACGGTAAAGACTCCTCACGGGCGGCCGGACGGTCTGGCCGCGTCAACGGCGACTACTTTACGGCATGCCCGCGAGGGCGAATTAAGAACCGATAGTACTGGGCTAAGCACATTTGGCTATAAGCAATTCACGGTTGCCCCGCTAAAACGGCCTGCCTATAGTCCTGTCATCTTCCTCCGCCAGTACGGACTCATGATCAAACAACAGCTGGATCGCTTTAACCGTCTCGACCTGCTCGGCCAACCCACGCCACTGGAAAAACTCGAACGCCTGTCCGCCTGGCTGGGCCGCGAGGTGTACATCAAACGCGATGACCTGACGCCGCTGGCCATGGGCGGCAACAAGCTGCGCAAACTCGAATACCTCGCCGCCGATGCCCTCGCCCAGGGCGCCGACACGCTGATCACCGCCGGCGCCCTGCAATCGAACCACGTGCGCCAGACCGCCGCGCTGGCGGCCAAACTTGGCCTGGGTTGCGTGGCGCTGTTGGAGAATCCGCTGGGCACCGACGACAGCAACTACACCGGTAACGGCAACCGCCTGCTGCTCGACCTGTTCGACACCAAAGTCGAGCTGGTGGACAACCTCGATAACGCCGACGAACAACTCGCCGCCCTCGCCGTGCGCCTGCGCAGCAATGGCAAGAAGCCGTATCTGGTGCCGATCGGTGGCTCGAACGCCCTTGGTGCATTGGGCTACGTACGTGCCGGCCTGGAACTGGCCGAGCAGATCAAGGACACCGGCCTGAATTTCGCAGCCGTGGTGCTGGCCTCGGGCAGCGCCGGGACCCACAGCGGTCTGGCGCTGGCCTTGAGCGAAGCGCTGCCGCAGTTGCCAGTAATCGGCGTGACGGTCTCGCGCAGCGAAGAAGATCAGCGCCCGAAAGTGCAGGGTCTGGCCGAGCGCACGGCGGAGCTGCTGGGCGTGAAATTGCCGGAGAGCTTCAAGATCGAGTTGTGGGATGAATATTTCGGCCCGCGTTATGGCGAACCCAATGCCGGGACACTGGCGGCGGTGAAACTGTTGGCCAGTCAGGACGCGGTGCTGCTCGACCCGGTATACACCGGCAAGGCCATGGCCGGGTTGCTCGACGGGATCGGCCGCCAGCGTTTCAACGAGGGCCCGATCATCTTCCTGCATACCGGTGGGGCGCCGGCGTTGTTTGCGTATCGGGATTTTCTGTAACCGGTAGATCAAAAGATCGCAGCCTGCGGCAGCTCCTACAGGAGTAGGCATTTCAAATGTGGGAGCTGCCGCAGGCTGCGATCTTTTTCGCGAACAGCGAATATTCCATAAAAGAATAACATTTCAAATATTAAGTATTTTCAAGTCTAAAGAAGACATCTTATAGTCTCGCCGCAGGCGAATTTCGGGCAAGACGCATAAGCTGCTTTAGGGCACGATAACGCAGTCGTTGAATTCCCGGATTCGCCAACTTTCCTTAAGCGTCTTCCATAAGAAAACACAGGGGCTTGTCATGAATTTTTCCGCACTACGTCGCAATCTGCTGGTAGGTTCGCTGGGCCTTGCACTGAGCGCCGGCCTGATCGGCCAGGCATCCGCCGGTGAGCAACTGCAACAGATCAAGGACAAAGGCGTTATCAACGTCGGCCTGGAAGGCACTTACCCACCGTTCAGCTTCGTTGACGCCGACGGCAAGCTGTCCGGTTTCGAAGTCGAACTCTCCGAAGCCCTGGCGCAAAAGCTGGGCGTCAAAGCCAAGATTCAACCGACCAAGTGGGACGGTATCCTCGCTGCGCTGGAATCCAAGCGTCTGGACGTCGTCGTCAACCAGGTGACCATCTCCGACGAGCGCAAGAAGAAGTATGACTTCTCCGAGCCGTACACCGTTTCCGGGATTCAGGCGCTGGTGCTGAAGGACAAGGAAGCCAAGTTGAACATCAAGACTGCCGCCGACCTGTCCGGCAAGAAAGTCGGTGTCGGCCTGGGCACCAACTACGAACAGTGGGTCCGCGCCAACGTGCCGGGCGCTGACGTGCGTACCTACGACGATGATCCGACCAAGTTCGCCGACCTGAACAACGGCCGCACCGACGCCATCCTGATCGACCGTCTGGCTGCGCTTGAATACGCCAAGAAAGCCCCGAAAACCGTGGCTGCCGGTGAAGCATTCTCCCGTCAGGAATCCGGTATCGCCCTGCGCAAAGGCGAACCTGAGCTGTTGGCGGCGGTGAACAAGGCTCTCGACGAGCTGCGTGCCGACGGTACCCTTGAGAAGCTGTCGAAGAAATACTTCAACGCTGACGTCACCAAATAATGGAAGAAGCTTTCCAACTCGCACTGGACTCCGCGCCCTTTCTGCTCAAGGGCGCGTATTACACGGTCATCCTCAGTCTGGGCGGCATGTTCTTCGGCTTGCTGCTGGGCTTCGGCCTTGCCTTGATGCGCCTGTCGCGCTTCAAACTGGTGAGCTGGATTGCCCGCATCTACGTGTCGTTCTTTCGCGGCACGCCGTTGCTGGTGCAACTGTTCGTGATCTATTACGGCTTGCCGCAATTGGGTCTGGAACTGGATCCGCTGCCGGCGGCGCTGATCGGCTTCTCGCTGAACATGGCTGCCTACGCCTGTGAAATCCTCCGTGCGGCAATCGGTTCGATCGAGCGCGGCCAGTGGGAAGCCGCCGCAAGCATCGGCATGACCCGCGCGCAAACCTTGCGCCGGGCCATTCTGCCGCAGGCCATGCGCACGGCGCTGCCGCCGCTGGGCAACAGCTTCATTTCGCTGGTCAAGGACACGGCACTGGCCGCCACCATTCAGGTGCCGGAACTGTTCCGCCAGGCGCAACTGATTACCGCCCGGACTTTCGAAGTCTTCACCATGTATCTTGCCGCCGCGCTGATCTACTGGATTCTGGCCACGGTGCTGTCGCACCTGCAGAACAAGTTGGAAGAGCGGGCCAATCGGCACGACCAGGAGTCCTGACCCCATGATTGTCGTGGAAAAACTGACAAAGCAGTTCAAGGGTCAAGAGGTGCTCAAAGGCATCGATCTTGAGGTGAAGGAAGGCGAGGTCGTGGCCATCATCGGCCCTAGCGGCTCGGGCAAGACCACGTTCCTGCGCTGCCTGAATTTCCTTGAACAACCCACCAGCGGCCGGATCAAGGTCGGCGATATCGAGATCGATACCAGCCGCCCGCTGAGCCAGCAACAGAGTCTGGTGCGCAACCTGCGCCAGCACGTGGGTTTCGTGTTCCAGAACTTCAACCTGTTCCCCCACCGCACCGCACTGGAAAACGTCATCGAAGGGCCGATCGTGGTCAAGAAGATGGCGCGCGAGCAGGCCGTTGCCCTGGGCATGAAGCTGCTGGCCAAGGTCGGTCTGGCCGGCAAGGAAGATGCGTATCCGCGTCGTCTGTCCGGTGGTCAGCAACAGCGCGTGGCGATTGCCCGGGCGCTGGCGATGGAGCCGGAAGTGATCCTGTTCGACGAGCCGACCTCGGCCCTCGACCCGGAACTGGTGGGCGAAGTACTGGCGACTATTCGCGGTCTCGCGCAAGAAAAACGCACCATGGTCATTGTCACCCACGAAATGGGTTTTGCCCGCGACGTGGCCAACCGTGTGGTGTTTTTCGACAAGGGCGTGATCGTCGAGCAAGGCGAAGCCAAGGCGTTGTTTGCAAATCCGAAAGAAGAACGCACTAAACAGTTTCTCAGCAAGTTCCTGAATCACGCCTGAGATACTTATTGCCTTGAGTCATTAACTTCCATGGACGGAAGTTTTACTTACCCCGCTTGAAAAACCCCAAATCCCTTCAGCTTAAATCTGTCAAAACAATACATATATGTTCTGCAACAGATACACGTGATCTGCGGCGCGCTTTCGTGCCTGTGAAATGATTTAAACGGGCCAGCAAAAAATCGCAAAAACTCGCGAAAAACCGTAGTTCCATTCGCCATCAATGCTAGGCAGCATGCCTCATCAGCGTAGGACGCTTCTGATTAACCCGTAATTCATGGATTAACTAATACGCTCTATTGACACTCTTTCCCGCACGCTCTTATCTAGTCGGCAACCGGCACCCATTAGTTGAATCAATCCGTACTCAGCCCGAACAAAAGTTCACGGTTGCATTACCGATTCATCACGCCTTTTGTTTTTTCAAGAAACGGAATTCGCCGCAAGACTTCAAGGAGAGAACCCGATGACCCGCACTTTGCATACCGCCGAACTGGCAGCGCCGAACCTCGCATCCGCACACAACAACGCGATCAACCTGGCGGCGGCCGCGCACTTGCTGATTGATGTGCTGCCCTACCCCGGCATGGACGCCGGTGATCTGATCGAACTGTTCTGGAACAACTGCTACGTCGCCTCGCGGGTCTTGACCAGCGAAGACGTCGGCGCAACGGTCAGCCTGCGGGTGCCGGAAAGCTTTATCGCCAGTGGCACTGCACGGATCCACTATCGGGTAATGCAGATCGGTCAGGGACCAGCGCTGTCGGCGGCAACGCGGGTCCAGGTCAAGCTCGACTGCCCTGGCGGCCAGCCTTCGCCGCTCTGCGGTGACGAGAATCAGCAACTGGCACCCGTCTCGCTGCCCGACACCATTCGCCGCCAGGGCGTGAACCCCAGTCAGATCAAACGCGGTGTGCCACTGACCATCGAACCCTACCTGAACATGGCCGAGGACGACGCGATCACCTTGCGCTGGGGCGACGTGCGCATGGACCTGGCCCGGATCACTGCAGCCGATGTCGGCCTGCCGATTCAGGTCTGGGTGCCACCGGCGGTGATCGTCGAAGGAGGTGAGGATCTGCGTCTGGACGTGACCTACTGCATCATCGACTGGGTGGGCAACAACTCACGCTGGGCACCGCCGCGGACGCTGAAGATCGGCTGTGTGAATCCTTATCTGAAACTGCCGTTGCGCCAGGATCTGAAGGCTGCTGAATCGCGCAAAGAAGAACGCTGAACTTTGTGGCGAGGGAGCTCGCTCCCGCTGGGGTGCGAAGGGCCCCCCAGAACCTGCGCACTGCGTTCATTCAATTGAAAGGTGGGATCAGGTTTCGCGACTGCTGCGCAGCCGAACGGGACGGTGCGACGATTCGACAAGCTCCTTGCCACAGATCCAGCCACCGAAGTTGTTAACCAACCCGACCACCGCCCCTTCTATACATATTCCTAAAAGTTAGTTTATTTAATATTTATACACGCTTAGGGTATATGAACCGGACCACCGGACATTCTTTCGTTCGCCGCACTTTTGCGGCGTTTTTCATGAGATGTGAGGTAGGTAGTATGGTCCGGAACACAATCACCCCAGTGCAGATCGCCAGGGCATTGCGTGCAGCCAAGGAGCGGCACTGATGTCCAGTCTGGCAGACGCAAACGTCCAGTCGGATCTGGACATCGCCCCACTGTTGTTGCCTGCGCAGGTGTTGCGCAACGACGCCCAAGCCATCAAGGCTGCTCACGATCTGGCGCAAGTTGCCCGTGCGCAGGCCGCCAAACGTGATCGTCAGCGCAAGCTGCCGTGGTCGGAAATCGAACAGTTCACCCGCAGCGGCCTCGGCAGCATTGCCATCCCGCGTGAGTACGGCGGCCCACAGGTTTCATTCGTCACATTGGCCGAAGTGTTCGCGATCATTTCCGCGGCCGATCCGGCACTGGGACAGATCCCGCAGAACCAGTTCGGCATCATCAATCTGGTACTCGGCAGCGCCACCGAAGCGCAGAAAAAACAGCTGTTCCAGAGTGTTCTGGAAGGCTGGCGGATCGGCAATGCGGGTCCTGAGCGCGGCACCAAAAACACCCTGGAATTGAAAGCGCGCATCACCGCCGACGGCGATGACTACGTGATCAACGGCCAGAAGTTTTATTCCACCGGCGCGCTGTTCGCGCACTGGGTGGCGGTCAAGGCGCTCAATGACGACGGCAAGCAAGTGCTGGCCTTCGTCCGCCGTGGCACCCCGGGCCTGCGCATCGTTGATGACTGGTCGGGTTTCGGTCAGCGCACCACCGCCAGCGGCACGATTCTGCTGAACAACGTGCGCGTCGAGTCGAGCCTGGTGGTCGACAACTGGAAGATCAACGAGAAGCCCAATACTCAAGGCGCCGTGTCGCAGCTGATTCAGGCAGCCATCGACGCCGGCATCGCCCGTGGCGCCATCGATGATGCCATCGAATTCGTCAAAACCCGCGCGCGGCCATGGATCGACGCCAAGGTCGAACGCGCCAGCGATGACCTCTACGTGATCGCCGACATCGGCAAACTGAAAATCGAACTGCACGCCGCCGAAGCCCTGCTGCGCAAGGCCGGGCAAGTGCTGGATCAGGTGCACGCCGCACCGCTCACCGCCGAGTCGGCCGCCCGCGCCTCGATTGCCGTGGCCGAGGCCAAAGTGCTGACCACCGAGATCTCGCTGCAAGCCAGCGAAAAACTCTTCGAACTGGCCGGCAGCCGCGCGACCCTCGCCGAATTCAATCTCGACCGACACTGGCGCAACGCCCGGGTGCACACCCTGCACGACCCGGTGCGCTGGAAATATCACGCGGTCGGCGCCTATCGCCTGAACGGCACTTTGCCGGCCCGCCATTCCTGGATCTGACGACCAGACATCTGGAGAGAAACCTATGACTTTTTCCCATCCCGTCGCGGTCATCACCAGCGATGAGCAAGCCCTGATCGTCGCCAGCGACCTGGCCGAAGATTTCAAACGCGACAGTGCCGTGCGTGACCGCGAACGCCGCCTGCCACTGCCGGAGCTCGACGTATTTTCCCGGTCCGGCCTGTGGGGCATCAGCGTGCCCAAGGAGTATGGCGGCGCCGGCGTGTCCAATGTGACCCTGGCCAAAGTCATCGCCCTGATCGCTCAGGCCGACGGCTCC
This sequence comes from Pseudomonas sp. B21-051, assembly GCF_024748795.1. NCBI lineage: Bacteria > Pseudomonadati > Pseudomonadota > Gammaproteobacteria > Pseudomonadales > Pseudomonadaceae > Pseudomonas > Pseudomonas sp. B21-051. Next base: position 270,656 of record NZ_CP087166.1, on the reverse strand, counting down.
CTCGGGCAGATTCCACAAAACCACTTTTACGCCCTTGAAGTGCTACGCGTTAACGGCAGCCATGAGCAGAAACAGCGGCTGTACGCCGAGGTGCTGGCCGGTCAACGTTTTGGCAACGCCCTGGCGGAACTGGGCACCAAAACCGCCCACGACCGCGTCACCAGCCTCAAGCGAGACGGCGATGGCTATCGCATCAACGGTCGCAAGTTTTACGCGACCGGCGCGATCTACGCGCAGCGCATCCCGACGTCGGTGGTTGATGAAAATGGCGTGCAGCAACTGGCCTTCGTCCCGCGCGACAGCAAAGGCCTGACGGTGATCGACGACTGGAGCGGTTTCGGCCAGCGCACCACCGGCAGCGGTTCGGTGGTGTTCGAAGACGTCTACGTTGCCGCCGAGGACGTGATCCCGTTCCAGAGCGCCTTCGAGCGTCCGACCACGGTCGGCCCGCTGGCGCAGATCCTCCACGCCGCCATCGACACCGGCATCGCTCGCGCCGCTTACGAAGATGCCCTGCACTTCGTGCGCAGCAAGACCCGGCCATGGATCGACTCCGGTAACGACAAGGCCACCGAAGACCCGCTGACCCTGAAGAGCTTTGGCCATTTGAGCATCCGCCTGCACGCCACCGAAGCACTGCTGGAACGCTCCGGCGAATTCCTCGACAAGGCCCAGGCCGAGACTAACGCCGAAACCGTCGCAGCCGCGTCGATTGCCGTCGCCGAAGCACGGGCGATCAGCACCGAAATCTCCTTGGCGGCGGGCAGCACCCTGTTCGAACTGGCCGGCAGTCAGGCGACTCTGATCGAGCACGGCCTCGATCGTCACTGGCGCAACGCCCGGGTGCACACCCTGCACGACCCGGTACGCTGGAAATATCACGCAGTGGGCAATTACTACCTCAATGATGAAAAGCCGCCACTGCGGGGCACCATCTGATGAGCAAGAAAAAGATCCTGCTCAACGCGTTCAACATGAACTGCATCGGCCACATCAACCATGGCCTGTGGACGCATCCACGCGACACCTCGACGCGCTACAACACCATCGAGTACTGGACAGAACTGGCGCAGTTGCTGGAGCGCGGGCTGTTCGACGGGCTGTTCATCGCCGACATCGTCGGCGTGTACGACGTCTACCAGAACTCGGTGGACGTCACGCTCAAAGAGTCGATCCAGTTGCCGGTCAACGACCCGCTGCTGCTGGTGTCAGCGATGGCCGCCGTGACGAAAAACCTCGGCTTCGGCCTCACCGCCAACCTCACCTATGAACCGCCCTATCTGTTCGCCCGCCGCATGTCGTCGCTCGATCATCTGAGCCGGGGTCGGGTCGGCTGGAACATCGTCACCGGTTACCTCGACAGCGCCGCCAAGGCCATGGGTCTGCGCGAACAGGTCGAGCATGACCGGCGTTACGATCAGGCCGACGAGTACCTCGAAGTGCTCTACAAACTCTGGGAAGGCAGTTGGGAAAACGGCGCGGTGCTCAATGACCGTGAGCAGCGCATATACGCGCAGCCGGAGAAGGTGCACAAGGTCGAGCACCACGGCGAGTTCTATCAGGTCGAGGGCTATCACCTGTGCGAGCCGTCGCCGCAGCGCACACCCGTGCTGTTCCAGGCTGGCAGTTCCGATCGTGGATTGCTGTTCGCTGGACGTCACGCCGAGTGCGTGTTCATCAGCGGCCAGAACAAACCGTCGACCAAGGTGCAGGTGGACAAGGTCCGCGCCAGCGCGGTCGAGGCCGGGCGCAATCCCGAGGACATCAAGGTGTTCATGGGCCTCAACGTGATCGTCGGCGCGACCGAAGAAGCCGCCTGGGCCAAGCACGCCGAGTACCTGAGTTATGCCAGCGCCGAGGCCGGCGTCGCGCATTTCTCGGCCTCCACCGGGATCGACTTTTCCCAATACGAAATCGACGAACCGATCCAGTACGTGAAGAGCAACGCCATCCAGTCCGCAACCAAGAACCTGCAGAACAACGACTGGACCCGACGCAAATTGCTCGAGCAGCACGCCCTCGGTGGCCGCTACATCACCGTGGTCGGCTCACCCGAGCAAGTGGCGGATGAACTGGAATCGTGGATCGCTGAAACCGGGCTCGACGGCTTCAACCTGACGCGCATCGTTACCCCGGAAAGCTATGTCGATTTCATCGAGCTGGTGGTTCCGGAGCTTCAACGGCGCGGGTCGTACAAGACCGCGTATGACAGCGGCAGCCTGCGCGAGAAGTTGTTTCAAGGCGAGGCGCATTTGCCCGAGCAACACATCGGCTCTTCATACCGGCATTAACTGCTTCGCGAGCAGGCTCGCTCCCACATTTGAAATGCATTTCCCTGCTCGCGAAGGGGCCCGACTCAACACCATAAAATCAATGCACTGACTGGAAAAACCACCATGACCAACAAATTCCTGTCCCACCCAGTCAAAGCACTGGCCCTGGCCTTCGGCCTGTTCAGCTCGGCAGTGTTCGCCGCCGATGCGCCACTGAAAATCGGCACCACCGCCGCCTTCGCGATTCCGCTGGAAGCCGCCGTCGAGGAGGCCTCCAAGCAAGGCCTGAAAGTCGAACTGGTGGAGTTCACCGACTGGATCGCACCGAACGTCAGCCTCGCCGCCGGCGACATCGACGTGAACTACTTTCAGCACATCCCGTTCCTCGAAAACGCCAAGGCTGCCGCAGGTTTTGACCTGGTGCCGTTCGCCCCGGGGATCATCAACAACGTCGGCCTCTATTCGAAAAAATACAAAAGCTTCGACGAGTTGCCTGAAGGTGCCAGCGTCGCCATCGCCAACGACCCGATCAACAGCGGCCGCGGCCTGCAACTGCTGGCCAAGGCTGGCCTGATCACCCTGAAACCGGGGGTCGGCTACAAGGCCACCGAAGACGACATCGTCGCCAACCCGAAGAAGATCAAGATCCTGCAAGTCGAAGCCGTGCAACTGGTGCGCGCCTACGATGACGCCGATCTGGTCCAGGGCTACCCGGCCTACATCCGTCTGGCGAAAACCTTCGATGCCGGCTCGGCGCTGCTGTTCGACGGTCTCGACCACAAGGAATACGTGATCCAGTTCGTCATCCAGCCGAAGAGCAAGGACGACCCGCGCCTGATCAAATTCGTCGACATCTACCAGCACTCACCGGCCGTTCGCGCCGCGCTGGATAAGGCTCACGGCAAGCTGTATCAGGCCGGCTGGGAAAGCTGAACATGACGGCCGCGATCCAACGGCGACTGGAGTTTCCAGAGCCAAAAAATGCTGAAAAAACCGAACTGCATCCCGAGCTGAATCGCGCCCACGTGCGCTTTATCGGCTTGGGTAAAACCTACGAGGGTCGGCAAGGCCCGGTGGCGGCCCTGCAAGGTATCGATCTGGCGATCCAGCGCGGCGAGGTGTTCGGCATCATCGGTCGCAGCGGCGCCGGCAAGTCGTCGCTGATCCGCACGATCAATCGTCTGGAACAACCGACTGCGGGGCGCGTGCTGATCGATCAGGTCGACATTGGCGAGTTCGATGAAGACCGGCTGGTCGCCCTGCGGCGGCGGATCGGCATGATCTTCCAACACTTCAACCTGATGTCGGCCAAGACCGTATGGCAGAACGTCGAACTGCCGCTGAAAGTCGCGGGCGTGCCGAAGGCGCAACGCGAGCAGAAGGTTCGTGAACTGCTCGAACTGGTCGGTTTGCAAGCCAAGCACAAGGCCTATCCGGCGCAGCTTTCCGGCGGGCAGAAACAGCGCGTCGGCATCGCCCGCGCATTGGTGCATGACCCGGACATTCTGCTGTGCGACGAAGCCACTTCGGCGCTTGATCCCGAGACCACTCAGTCGATCCTCGGCCTGCTGCGCGAGATTAATCAGCGCCTGGGCCTGACCATTGTGCTGATCACTCACGAAATGGCGGTGATCCGCGAAATCTGCGACCACGTGGTGGTCCTGGAACACGGGCGGATCGTCGAGCAGGGCCCGGTCTGGGAGGTGTTCGGCAATCCGCAGCACGAGGTCAGCCAGACCTTGCTCGCACCGCTGCAACACGCACTGCCGGAAGAACTGCAAAGCCGTCTGCATGCCCAGCCGCCCTCCCCGGGCGCGGCGGTGGTGCTGCGTTTGCAGTTCACTGGCAGTGCCGCCGACGAGCCGGATCTGGCGGCGCTGTTCGCCGCCCTCGGCGGACGCGTGAAGTTGCTGCAGGGTGGCGTCGAACGGATTCAGGGGCATGCGCTGGGACAACTGTTACTAGCGGTCAGCGGCTCGGCCCTGAGCGCCGAACAATTGCGCGAGCACGCCGGGCAGTGGGCGCAACGAGTGGAGGTATCGGGTTATGTGGTTTGATCGTTTGCTCCAGGGATTCATCGACACCTTCCTGATGGTCGGCGTGTCGTCGCTGATCGCGTTGCTGGTGGGGATCCCAATGGCGGTGATTCTGGTGACCAGCGACAAGGGTGGGATCTACCAGGCGCCGCTGCTCAACCGGGCGCTGGGCGCGTTCGTGAATCTGTTCCGCTCGATCCCGTTTCTGATTCTGATGGTCGCGCTGATTCCATTTACCCGACTGATTGTCGGCACCACGTACGGGGTGTGGGCGGCGGTGGTACCGCTGACGATTGCCGCGACGCCGTTCTTCGCACGGATTGCCGAAGTGAGTCTGCGTGAGGTCGATCACGGTTTGATCGAGGCGGCGCAGGCCATGGGTTGCCGGCGCTGGCATATCGTCTGGCATGTGCTGTTGCCTGAAGCGCTGCCGGGGATCGTTGGCGGGTTCACGATTACGCTGGTGACGATGATCAACTCGTCAGCCATGGCCGGAGCGATTGGCGCCGGCGGCCTCGGCGACATTGCTTACCGCTACGGTTATCAGCGTTTCGACAGCCAGATCATGTTGACGGTGATTGTGTTGCTGGTGGCGTTGGTGGCGGTGATTCAGTTGGGGGGGATCGTCTGGCGCGGGGGCTGAACAAGCGCTGATTTCAGCAGGGCTCATTCGACGCTTTTGAAACCGCTTTCGCGAGCAGGCTCGCTCCCACATTTGGAATGCGTTCCCCTGTGGGAGCGAGCCTGCTCGCGAATGGCTGCGCAGCAGCCCCAGACCTGATGGCGTATATTCGGCAAATCCTCATTGCCCGCGCAGCCCTCGACCATGAAGCAAACCCCCACCGATCTGGAACAGATCACCGCCACCACCCTCGGCCACTACAACTCGGTGGCCGAAGACTTCCGCGAAGGCACCCGCGATCACGATGTCAGCCAGAACATCGACGCGCTTCTACGGCATATCCACGGCACTGCGCCGTTCAACCTGCTCGATTTCGGCTGCGGCCCGGGACGCGACTTGCAGACGTTCACCCGACTGGGCCACATCGCAGTCGGCCTCGATGGCGCGGAAAAATTTGCGCAAATGGCACGGGCAGACAGTGGCTGTGAAGTGTGGTGTCAGGACTTTCTGAAACTCGATCTGCCGGCCGAGCGCTTCGACGGGATCTTCGCCAATGCGGTGCTGTTTCATGTGCCGTTGCAGGAGTTGCCGCGAGTGCTCAAGCAGCTGCATGGCACGTTGAAACCGGGCGGAGTGTTGTTCAGTTCCAATCCACGCGGGGATAACCGTGAGGGCTGGAACGGGCCGAGGTATGGCGCGTATCACGACCTTGAGGCGTGGCGCGGGTTGCTGAGGGCGGCGGGGTTTGTCGAGCTTGAGCATTACTACCGGCCGGCAGGATTGCCGCGTGAGCAGCAGCCTTGGTTGGCGAGTGTCTGGCGACGGGTTGGCTGAAGATCAAAAGATCGCAGCCTTCGGCAGCTCCTGCAGGGGATTACCTGTAGGAGCTGCCGCAGGCTGCGATCTTTTGCTTTTGCCTCAAGCGGTCTCTTTCTGCGGCTCGCGAATCTTGTACCAGGCCACATACAGCGCCGGCAAAAACAGCAGGGTCAGCAACGTCGCCACCACGATCCCGCCAATCATCGCGTAGGCCATCGGCCCCCAGAACACCTCCCGGGCGATCGGGATCATGCCCATGCTCGCCGCCGCTGCGGTCAGCAGGATCGGCCGGCGCCGGTGCTCGGTCGCTTCCACCACCGCATCCCACGGCGCATAGCCCTTCTGCTCGAACTCATCGATCTGCGTCACCAGAATCACCGAGTTACGGATGATGATGCCGATCAGTGCCAGGATCCCGAGAATCGCCACGAAGCCCATCGGTGTCCCGGTCGGCACCAGCGCCAGCACCACGCCAATCAGACCCAGCGGCGCGACACTCGCCACCAGGAACATCTTCTGCACGCTGTGCAACTGGATCATCAGGAAGGTCGCCATCAAAAACAGCATCAACGGCAGCACCTTGGCGATCGGCCCCTGGGCCTTGCCGCTTTCCTCGACCGTACCGCCGGTGGCGACTTTGTAGCCGACCGGCAGTTTTTCAGCGAAGGCTTCGATTGACGGCTTGAGCAGTTTCACCAGGTCGGTCGGCTGGATCTCGTCGCGCACCGAAGCCTTGATGGTGATGGTCGGCAAGCGGTCGCGACGCCACACCAGCGGCTGCTCCAGCTCATACCGCACGGTGGCGAAGGCCAGCAGCGGAATCGACGTGCCGTTGGGTGTGACGATCTGCAGGTTCTGCAGGGTTTCCGGCGTGCCGCGTTCCGAGTTCACGGCCCGGCCGACCACGTTGATCAGGTAAATATCGTCGTTGACCTGGGTCAACGGCGAGCCGCTGACGATGCTGTTCATCAACTTCGCCACGTCTTCCGAGGACAGCCCGAGCTGGCGCGCCTTGTCCTGGGCGATGTCGATGCGCAGGACTTTGCCCGGCTCGTTCCAGTCGTAAATGATCTCGCCGATGTGTTCGTTCTTGTCCAGCTCGGTCGCCAGATCGATGGCGTGCTTGCGCACCTGATCGATGTCCTTGCCACTGACCCGGTACTGGATCGGCCGTCCTACCGGCGGACCCATTTCCAGCGCCTGCACGTAACTGCCGATGCCGACGAAGTCCTTGTGCAAGCGTTCACGCAAGCGTTGGCTGAGGGCTTCGCGGGCCTCGAAGTCTTTGCTGACGATCACCAGTTGCGCGTAGTACGGGTTCTGCAGTTGCTGGTCGAGCGGCAGGTAGAAGCGGATCGCGCCCTGACCGATGTAAGTGCTCCAGCGCACGATGTCCGGGTCGCCCTTGAGCGTGGCTTCGAGCTTGTCCACAGCCTTGCGGGTTTCGTCGATCGAGGCGTTTTGCGGCAGGTTCAAATCGACGAGGATTTCCGGGCGATCGGAAGACGGGAAGAACTGGTTCTGCACAAAGCGCATGCAGAACACCGCCAGCACGAAACACAACACGGTGATGCCGATCGCCCACCAGCGGTTGCGCATCGACCACAGCAGACCATGGTTGAACGCTCGGCCAATGCGCCCCGGCTCGCCTTCGTGGGGTTTCACGTTGGTGCTGAGAATGTGCACGCCGATCACCGGTGCGAACAGCACCGCGACGATCCACGACACCAGCATCGCCACCGCGATCACCGCAAACAGGGTGAAGGTGTACTCACCGGCGGAGCTGGCGTTGAGGCCGATCGGCACGAAACCGGCGACCGTCACCAGCGTACCGGTGAGCATCGGGAATGCGGTCGAGGTGTAGGCGAACGTCGCCGCCTGCTCCTTGGTCTCACCCATTTCCAGGCGCGTGACCATCATTTCCACGGTAATCATCGCGTCGTCCACCAGCAGGCCGAGGGCAATGATCAGGGCGCCGAGGGAGATCCGCTGCATGGTGATGCCGCTGTACTCCATGAACACGAAGACCATCGCCAGCACCAGCGGAATCGAGCACGCCACCACCAGCCCGGCGCGCACGCCGAGGCTGATGAAGCTGACCACCAGCACGATGATCACCGCTTCGAACAGCGCGCTGGTGAAGCCGCCGACGGCCTCTTCCACCACCACCGCCTGATCGGACACCGTATGGACGTCGACGCCAACCGGCAAATCAGCGGTGATCTGGTCGATCCGCTGATGCAGCGCCTTGCCGAATTCCTGGACGTTGCCGCCCTTCTGCATGGCAATCGCCAGACCGATTGCCGGCTTGCCGTCGAAACGGAATTCCGGTGTGGCCGGGTCGACGTAACCGCGACTGATGTCGGCGACGTCGGCCAGGCGATAGAAGCGGTCATTGAGTTTGAGATTGACCTCGGCCAGGTCCTTCTCCGAAGCGAACTGCCCCGAGGTGCGCACCGAAATCCGCTCCGGACCGGCCTCGATCACCCCCGCCGGGGTCACGGCGTTCTGCGATTGCAGGCTCTGCACCACCTGACGCTGGTCGATGCCCAGCGCGGCGAGTTTGCGGGTGGAGAAGTTCAGGTAAATCACTTCGTCCTGCTGGCCGATCATTTCGATCTTGCCCAGCCCCGGGACGTTGCGGATCTCGGCGCGGGCCTGCTCCACGTAGTCGCGCAACTGGCGCATGGTCAGGCCATCGGCGGTAAACGCGTAGACCGAGCCGTACACATCGCCGAACTCGTCGTTGAACCCGGGGCCTTGAATGCCCTGGGGAAACTGGCCGCGAATGTCATCGATCTTTTTGCGCACCTGGTACCAGATCTCCGGGATGTCCTTGGCGCTGGTGGTGTCGCGCAGGTACACGTAGACCGTAGATTCACCGGGGCGCGTGTAGCTTTTCACGTAGTCGAGGGAGTCGAGCTCTTCGAGTTTTTTCTCGATGCGGTCGGTAACCTGCTTGAGGGTTTCCTCCTGGGTCGCGCCCGGCCATTTGGTCTGGATGACCATGGTCTTGATGGTGAACGAGGGGTCTTCTTCGCGCCCCAGATTAAAGTACGAAAACACCCCCATCAGCAGCGCGACGAACATCAGGTACCAGACGAACGACTGATGCTTGAGGGCCCATTCGGAGAGATTGAAAGAGCCTTTCATTGACTGTCCTCGTCGAGTTTCACGGCTTGTCCGGGTTTGAGACTGTTAACGCCTGCGGTGACCACCTGCTCGCCGGATTTGACTCCGCCGGCCAGCACCACCGTGCCGTCGGTACGGCTGATCACGCTGACGTCACGGGGCGCGACGGTTTTGCTTTGGGTGTCGATCACCCAGATGCGGGTCTTGCCGTCGGTTTCCTGCAGGGCGGTGGCGGGTAATTCGATGCGCGGCTTGATCGCCGAACTGAGGGTCACGCTGATCGCCGTGCCGAGGCGAAAACCGTCCGGCGTGTTGGCCAGGGTCAGCCGCGCGCGGCGGGTGCGCGTGGCGCTTTGGGCTTGCGGTTCGATTTCGCGAATGGTTGCGGTGGTGTTGATGCTCGGGTCGAGTTGCCCGGCCACCAGAAACACCACGTCGGAAGGAATCTCATCGACCAGCGTGTCCGGCAGATCGATCACCGCTTCCTTGATGTCCGGTTGCGCCAGGGTCACCACTTGCTGACCTGCTGTTACCACTTGCCCGGCCTCGGCATTCCACGCGGTGACCACGGCTTTGTGGTCGGCGCGCAGTTCGGTGTAGCCGAGCTGATCCTGGCTCTGATTGACCGCCGCCCGCGCCTGATCGAGCGAAGCCTGGGTGGTTTTCAGGTCGGTGGTGGCGATGTCCAGTTGTGCCTGGGCGCCCACGCCGCGATCGAACAGCGCCTGCTGCCGGCGGGCATTGGCCTGAGCGTTGATTAGTTGCGCCTGAACCTTGGCCAGGTCACCCTGGGCCGAGCGCAATTGGTTCTGCTGATCGGACGGGTCAAGGGTCGCCAGTAGCGTACCCTTTTGCACCTCGGCACCGACATCGACGTTGCGACTGGCAATGCGCCCGCCGACACGGAACCCGGTGTTGCTCTCGTAACGCGCCTGAATGCTCCCGGCAAAACGCCCAAGGGTTTCCTCGTTCAGCGCCTGTACCTTGATCGACAGCACCGGTCGCACCGGCTCCGGCGGTGGCTCGCTTTTCGAGCAGGCGGCCAGCAGCACGCCGATGGACAACAGCCCCAGACGCTTCATGGCTGTGCTCCCGGTTGCAGACCTTCGTAGGTGTTTTCGGCGATTTCGACTTTCATGCCCGGGTGCAGCAGTTGCCCACCCGCGACAATCACTTTCTCACCGCCCTTGAGGCCGTCGCTGATGATGACCTTGCCGATCAGGTAGCGGCTGACGGTGACGTTGTGCAGCTGCGCTTCGCCCTTGTCGTCAACCATCCACACCGCCGGATCGCTGATGTTTTTGGTCAGCGCCGACCACGGCAATTCCACTGCCGACTTGCCGCTGCCCTTGGCCGTGGCGCTGACCACCGAGCCGAGCTGCATGCCCTGCGGCAGGCTGTCGAGGGTGACCTTGACTTGCACCGTGCCGGACTGCGCCGACACCGCCGGGGTGATTTCACGCACGGTGCCGGTGGTCTTGATGTTGGGGTTGTCGAGCAGGCTGACGACAATCGAACGCTCCGCCTGGCGCTCAGCCAGCAACGATTCATAAACGTTGAACACCGCGTCACGATCGCCATCGCGGGCCAGTTTGAAAATCGGCGCGGTGGCCTGGACCACCTGGCCGACTTCGGCTTGGCGCTCGGTAATGATGCCGGGGGCGTCAGCGATCAGCGAGGTGTAACTGAGTTGATCCTTGGCATTGGCCAGTTGCGCCTGCGCTGCGCTCAGGGCGCTCTGGCTGCTGCGCAAAGCGGCTTGTGCGGAATCGAATTCGCTCTGGCTGGTGTAGCCCTTGGGCAGCAGCTTCTGCTGACGCACGAACGCCGCCGCACTCTGCTTGACCCGCGCCTGTTCGGCGATGACCTGGGCTTGCGCCGAATCGACGTTGGTCTGCAAATCCTTGGGATCGAGCTTGGCCAGTACTTGTTTGGCGCTGACCCGGTCGCCGACATCCACCATGCGCTGAATGATCTTGCCGCCGACCCGGAACGACAGTTCGGTCTGCACCCGCGCCTGCACGTCACCGGTGAGGGTCACGGCAGCGGCGTAATCAGCCGGTTTGACCTCCTGCACGAAGACCCGTGGCAGGTACTCCGCCGGGGCTTCTTTCTTGCCGCAAGCGGTCAGCAACGTGAGCAGGCTCAGCACGACAACTGTTTTCAATCCGGGACTCGCCATGCAGACTCCTTCCTGTGTACGAACGTGCAAGTGACGATACGACTGTGAGCTTAGAACAGGGTTCAACGTTCGCTCGCGCGATCTCCATATTTCCCTGTAGGAGCTGCCGCAGGCTGCGATCTTTTGACTTTATAAAAGCAAGATCAAAAGATCGCAGCCTGCGGCAGCTCCTACAATGGTCGCCTCCAGAGAAGGATTTTCATGCTCAAGACCCTCGCGGTGGCCAATTACCGCTCGATCAACAAATTGGTGATTCCGCTGGGCCGCTTGAATCTGATCACCGGCCCCAACGGCAGCGGCAAGTCCAATCTCTATCGCGCCTTGCGCCTGCTGGCGGAGACTGCGCAGGGTGGCGTGGTCAACGCGCTGGCCCGCGAGGGTGGGCTGGATTCGACGTTCTGGGCCGGCCCGGAAACCATCAGCCGGCGCATGCGCAACGGCGAAGTGGCGATCGAGCCGACCGTGCGTCAGGGCGTCAGACGTCTGCGTCTGGGCTTTGCCGGGGAAGACTTCAGCTACGCCATTGCCCTCGGCTTGCCGGAGCCGAGCCTGTCGTTCTTCTCCCTTGATCCGGAGATCAAGAAGGAGTGCATCTGGGCCGGGCCGCTCTATCGCCCGGCCAGCCTGTTGGTGGATCGCCACGGCCCGATGATTCGCGCCCGCGAAGGCCGCAGCTGGGACGTGCTCGCACAGCACACGCCGAATTTCGATAGCCTGTTCGATCAGGTCGGCAGCCTGCGCAGTTCGCCGGAAGTGTTCCAGATGCGCGAGTTCATCCGCCGCTGGCGCTTCTACGATCACTTTCGCAGCGACGCCGACGCCCCGGTGCGCCAGCCGCAACTGGGAACGCGCACGCCGGTGCTGCACCACGACGGTCGCGACCTCGCCGCAGCCCTGCAGACCATCAATGAAATCGGCGACCCCGAGGCATTGCAGGCGGCGATCAGCGATGCCTTTCCCGGCGCACGGCTGAACATCGCACCGCTGGCCGGCGGACGCTTTGCCATCGAGTTTTTCCAGGAGGGGTTGCTGCGACCCTTGTCGGCGGCGGAGCTGTCGGACGGGACGTTGCGTTATCTGCTGCTGATCGCCGCGCTGCTGACGCCACGCCCGCCGTCATTGATGGTGCTCAACGAACCGGAAACCAGTCTGCATCCGGATCTGTTGCCGGCGCTGGCGCGCTTGATCATTCGCGCTTCGCAGGCGTGTCAGGTATGGGTGGTGTCCCATGCGCGGCGGTTGATTTCGGCGTTGCAGGAAGATCCCGAATGCAACTGCATCGTGCTCGAAAAAACGCTGGGGCAGACCGGAATTGTTGGCCAGCGGGTGCTGGATGAGCCGGCGTGGAACTGGCCGGATTGAGCGGCGCCTGAGCGAGCGCTTTCGCGAGCAGGCTCGCTCCCACAGTTGGAATGCGTACCCCTGTGGGAGCGAGCCTGCTCGCGAAGAGGGCCTTCAGGTCAGCGCAGATTTATCGGCCAATCAACCCTGCCACTTGCCACCCTCGACAATCACGCTTTCAGGCTTGGTGTCATCGCTCAGCTCTTTACGCACATATTGGTCGTACAGCTTGAGCAGATACTTCTCCTCACCCAACTTGGTCAGCTCGGTATTCACCCAGTCACGCAGCTCGACGTTGCCCTTCTTCACCGCCGGGGCAATCGGTGCTTCGGCGCCGAGTTTTTCCTCCAGCACGCGGTAGCCCGGGTTCTGCTTGGCCCAACTGAACAGCACCAGATTATCCTGCGCGTAGGCATCGCCGCGACCGTTGGCCAGGGCCTGCAACGACTCGGAGTTTTTCTCGAACTTCAGCAGTTTCCAGTCCGGATGATTCTTGGTCAGCCAGATGTCGGCGGTCGTGCCGGTGGTAACGATGGTGGTGCGAGTTGCCAGGTCATCCAGATTTTTTACCGCGCTGCTTTGCGGAACCAGCGCCTGCACCGCGACCTTGAGGTTCGGGTTGGTGAACTCCACCGCTTCCTTGCGCTCCGGGGTCACGGTCATGTTGGCGAGGATCAGGTCGACCTTGTCGCTCTGCAGGAACGGAATGCGGCTCGCCGGTTCCACGGCCACGAACTCGACCTTGTTCTCATCGCCCAGCAGATCCTTGGCAAAGCGCCGGCCGATGTCGGTGTCGAAGCCGACGTAGCGCCCGGCCTCATCGACGAAACCGAACGGTGGCTTGTCAGTGAATACACCGACAATCAGTTTGTCGCGGGCCTTGATCTTGTCCAGGTAACCGGCTGGCGCGGCGCTTGCGCTGGCTACTTTCGGCTTCGGTGGTTCTTCGGTTTTGCTGCAACCGGCAAGCAAGGCAAGGCTGAGCAGAGGCAGTAAAAAAGCGGCAGTTTTCATAGCGGTTCCAGTTCCTTTGTCGGATTCGTTTGAGGCAGTGTTGCAACGAAGGAGAACTTCTCCAGAAACTGCTGCGCGCGTGCGGTTTGCGGGTTCGTAAAGAAAATCTCGGGCGGGTTCTGTTCAAGGATGCGTCCGGCATCCATGAACACGATGCGGTCGGCCACCGCTCGGGCGAAGGCCATTTCATGGGTGACGATCAGCAGGGTCATGCCCTCGCGGGCCAGGCCCTGAATCACTTGCAGCACTTCCTTGACCATCTCCGGGTCGAGGGCGGCGGTGACTTCATCGAAAAGCATGACCCGTGGGTTCATGCACAACGAGCGAACGATGGCGATGCGTTGCTGCTGGCCGCCGGAGAGCTGGCGCGGAAAGGCGTCGCGCTTGTCCGCCAGGCCCACCCGTTCGAGCAAGGCTTCGGCTTGCTGCTGCGCTTCACGGCGCTGGCGCTTTTGCACCTTGAGCGGGCCGAGCAGCAAATTGTCGAGCACGCTCATGTGCGGGAACAGGTGATAACTCTGGAACACCATGCCGATCTGCTGGCGGATCTCGCGCCAGTCGGTGGCCTTGTCCAGCAGCTCGCGCCCGGCAAATTTCAGGCTGCCGCTGTGCGCGCTTTCCAGGCCGTTGAGGCAGCGCAGCAAGGTGCTTTTGCCGCAACCGCTGGGGCCGAGGATGACGATCACTTCGCCGCTGCGCACTTGCAGGTCGATGCCCTTGAGCACCTGCTGCTCGCCGTAGAATTTGTTGAATCCGTGAAACTCGATCAATGCGCTCATGCTTGCGTCCAGCGCCGCTCCAGCACGCGCGAGGCGGCCGACAGCGGGTAGCAGATGAAAAAGAAAAACAGAAACAGCGCGCCGTAGATCAGCACTGATTCGTAGGTGCGCTCGATGATCTGCTGGCCGACCTTGATCACATCGACCACGCCAATCAGCACCGCCAGCGAGCTGGTCTTGATGATTCGCGTGTAGACGTTGATGGTCGGCGGCGTCATGCGTTTCAGCGCTTGCGGCAGCAACACGTAGCCATAGAGTTGCGCCGCATTGAGACCGATCGACAGCCCTGCCTCACGCTGCCCGCGCGGCAAAGAATGCAACGCACCGCGCGCCACTTCGCCGACCTCGCTGGCGCCCCACAGCGACAGCACCAGCACCGCGCACCAGAAGCTCGGCAGGCTCAGTCCGAAGAAAATCGGCAAGCCGAAAAACAGCAGGTACAGCCAGACCAGCACCGGAATCGCCCGGAACAGTTCCAGATAGATCCGCAGGATCGCGTTCAGCCACGTCACGTTGAGCGTGCGCAATACGCCGTAGAGCACCCCGCCAATGGTGCTGATGGCGATGCTCAGAAACGAGATCGACAGCGTTTGCCCGGCGCCTTTTGCCAATTGCGGCAACGACACCCAGAGCAGTTCAAGACCCGAACTGGCCATGCTGGAGCCTCCTTTCCAGACGGCTGAGCAACAGCGACAGCGGCAAGAACAACAGCACGCAGATCAGCGTCAGCACGGCGAGCATTTCGTAGGTTTTGTAATAGAGCGCGATGTAGCTTTTGGTGGTGTAGAGGATTTCCGGCACGGCCACCGCCGAGACCACGGTGGTTTCCTTGAGCAGGAAAATGAAATTGGCGAACAGCGACGGCAGGCTGAGAATCCCCGCTTGCGGCAGGATCACGTAGCGCAGCAACTGACCGTGGGACAGACCAATGGAGCGGCCCGATTCCAATTGCGCCTGCGGTACCGCATCGACCCCGGCGCGCAGCACTTCGGTGAGGTAGGCGCCGCCGAGAAAAGTCATGGTGATAATCGCCGCGGTGAATCCGGAAACCTTGATTCCTAGCGCCGGCAAGGCGAAGTAGACGAAGAACAGTTGAATCAGCAGCGGCGTGTTGCGCGCCAACTCCACATACAGGCCCACCAGTTTTTGCAGGTACGGTGTGCGGAACACCAGGATCGTTGCATTGAGCAGCGCCACCAGCAGCGACGTGCCAATGGCGATGAACCCGACTTGCAGCGTCACGCCCACAGCCTTGAGAAAGGCCGGCAGGGTACTGAGGATAAATGCGTAATCGAAAGTCATGAAGCATCCTGGACGTCGCTCGGTAAGCGACGGTCATGCAGTCCATGGACAGCGGGTAACTGTCCGGCAGGCGCTGACTTTATAGGTATAAAAACAAGAATTTAAATACCGTTAAAGCATATTGATATCACGCAAAAAACTATCCTGTGGGTTTGCCGGGAAGGAATAAGAAGGCTATTTTCCCTTGCGCTGTAGGAAGGATCTTTTTTGCATGAAAGCCCTCCAAGGACGAACAGCTTTTGGCCAGACTCCCCCGGCCAAACCATTACAAGGAAGACAACATGGACGTAAAAGTGCCGCAGCGACTGGATCCGCAGGACATCGTGAAATTGCTCGTGGCGTTGAGACGGGCGTTGAAGGCTCAGGTGGCCTGAGCTACACACATCAAAATCAAAAGATCGCAGCCTGCGGCAGCTCCTACAGGGAATCGCATTCCCCTGCAGGAGCTGCCGCAGGCTGCGATCTTTTGCTTCTGGCTTTAGATCTTGTGGCGAGGGAGCTTGCTCCCGCTCGGCTTCGCAGCAGTCGCAAACCGGGCCCGCCATTGGAAGTCCTTCGGCCTCCAGCGGGAGCAAGCTCCCTCGCCACAGGAATGTCGATCCCACAAAGCGAGCACGCACAAAAACGCCGATGACCATCACTGGCCATCGGCGTTTTCATACCTTGAAGGGGTGGTTCACGCGTCGGATCAGAACGCCGGCAATACCGCGCCGTTGTACTTCTTCTCGATGAACGCTTTGACTTCCGGGCTGGTCAGCGCAGCGGCCAGTTTCTTGATGGCGTCGCTGTTCTTGTTGTCCTCACGGGCCACGAGGAAGTTCACGTAAGGCGAATCAGCGCCTTCGATCACCAGCGCATCCTTGGTCGGGTTCAGCTTGGCTTCCAGCGCGTAGTTGGTGTTGATCATGTCCAGATCAACTTCCTTCAGCACACGTGGCAGCAGGGCCGATTCCAGTTCCTTGAACTTGAAGTTGTGCGGGTTCTTGGCGATGTCTTTCGGGGTCGCCAGGGCGTTTTTCGGATCTTTCAGCTCGATCAGGCCAGCCTTCTGCAGCAGGATCAGTGCGCGGCCGCTGTTGCTGCCTTCGTTAGGGATGGCGATGGTCGCGCCGTCTGGCAGATCAGCCAGTTTCTTGTACTTGCTCGAGTAGCCACCGAACGGTTCAACGTGGACGCCTTGCACGGTCACCAGGTACTTGGACTTGTCGTCCTTGTATTTGCCGGCGTTGAAGCTGTCCAGGTAAGGCTTGGTCTGGAAGTAGTTGGCATCCAGACGCTTCTCGCCAACCTGCACGTTCGGCTGCACGTAGTCGGTGAAGACCTTGATTTCCAGATCCACGCCTTCTTTGGCCAGGGTCGGTTTGATCAGCTCGAGAATTTCCGCGTGCGGCACCGGAGTCGCCGCCACCACCAGTTTCTCGCCGGCCTGGGCCAGGGAAGCAGTCAGAGCAGCCGCCAATGCGGTAAACAACAGAACCTTTTTCATGCAGTGTCCTTATCGAGAATCACGGTCGCGAATGGCGACGGCTATTAATACGAGTGCCAGTGAAGTGCTATCTCTGGCGTGAAGCGGACAATACCGGGATTTTTTATTCCCGCACAATAACGTTTATTCACTTTGATATTCCATTTCGTTCATACAGAAGCAAACGGCTACAACTGCTGGCTCAAACCAATCAGCAGATCTTTCAAAGCCTTACGTTCGTCGACGCTACCGCCGATATTGATTTGTGCTACCAGTCGTTCGATCTGAAGCTGCGGCCCAGACACTTCGGGCAGGTTCAGGTGCTCCGGGAGAATTTCGTCACCGGTGCTGACCAGCAGCGCAAAGTGAATGACGTTTTCCAGCTCGCGGGTGTTGCCCGGCCAGCTGTGGCGCTCCAACAGGTGCTGCGCCGCTTCGCTGATCAACGGCACCGGCAGATCCAGGCGCTGGCTGTAGATGCCGAGGAAATACTCCGCCAGCGACAGGATGTCGCCAATCCGCTCGCGCAGGGCCGGCAATTCCAGCTGACCTTCGCTGAGGTAGTGATAGAGCCGTTCGTGAAATTTCCCCGCGTCCACCGCCTGTGCCAGATCAATGCTGGTTGCCGCCACCAGCCGCACATCCACCGGGCTTGGCTGATGTGCGCCGACGCGGGTGACCTCGTGGTTTTCCAGGGCGGCGAGCAGTTTGACCTGGATCGGCAACGGCAGATCGCCGATTTCGTCCAGATACAAGGTGCCGCCGTTGGCCGAACCGAACCAGCCGGCGCGACTGCTCGCCGAACCGGTGTAACTGCCGGCGGCATAACCGAACAGCTCGGCATCGGCGTAGGTAGGACTGATCGCACCGCAATTGACCGAGACGAACAGGCCGCTGCGATCACTGGCACGATGGATATGGCGCGCGAGCAGCTCTTTACCGGTGCCGGTCTCGCCACGAATCAACACCGAAATGGCTCGCGGCGCCAGGTGCTCCAGCTCCTCGCGCAACTGGCGGGAGCGGGGATCGACGAACACCAGCGCCTTGGCGCGAATGCTCAGGGGACTTTTTTCCGCATCGGGAAAGGTCAGCAACGGCTGACCGAACGTTTCGAAACTCATGGCATACTCCCGCCCAGAACCGCCGGCAGACGGGGGCGTTCAAAAAAGAAAAAGGTTCAAGCGCGACGCCGGGCGTGGTGTTCCATACGGTTTTGCAGGCGATACAGATAAGCGAAACCCTGCTCCCAACGCTGATGCCCGGACTTGACGTTGATGTGCCCGGCACCGGCAAGAATCCCCGCCTCGGCGCCCCAGTTGCGCGCCAGCTCGAGGGCGCGCGGGGCGCTGACGGCGGCGTCGTTGTCGGAACTGACCACCTGGCTGGGGAACGGCAGCAGGTCGGTCGGGATCGGCGCGAAATTGCGCAGTGCCGGCGCGCAGGCCGGACGCTCGACATCGGCCGGTGCGACCAGCAACGCGCCGCGCACCTGACGCAGGTATTGCACGGGCGCGGTAGCCGCCCAATGTGCAACGGTGATGCAACCCAGGCTGTGAGCAATCAGGATCACCGGCGTGCTGTCGGCAGCAATCGCTTCGGCCAGCGCCGCCACCCAGTCTTCACGGCGCGGCGTCAGCCAGTCGGCCTGCTCCACGCGTGCGCTGTTGGGCAGACTGTTCTGCCAGTGGGTTTGCCAATGATCTTCTGGCGATCCTTGCCAGCCCGGCACAATCAGGTAGCGGATTGATTCGTTGCGCATGGGGAGCTCTCCTGCGTCGTGTCTGTTCCTGATCGAGTATAGGGACGGGATTTATATTCGTTAAGGAATAAGAAGCTATTTATTAAGACCTATAAAGAATATAAGTTGCCTTTTGTAGGAGCTGCCGAAGGCTGCGATCTTTTGATCTTGTTCTTAAAAGCAAAATCAAAAGATCGTCCGATCGCGGCCCGAGCCTTCGGCAGCTCCTACAGGTATTGGGTGTGGGTTAAAACCGGGATAAAAAAAGGGCCGCACCCTGCCAAGGAGACGGCCCCGGAAAAACGAAAATCTGGTTACCGCGCAGTGATCACCGACAATTTGGTAATCCCCGCCCGCTCGATCGAAGCCATGGCCCGCGCCACTTCGCCGTAGTTCACCCCGTCGTCGGCCTGCAATTGCACGCGCACTTCCGGGTCTTTTGCCTTGGCCGACTTGAGGTTGAATTCCAGCAAGTCCGGCTGAATTTCATCCTTGTTGATAAACAGTTTGCCGGCGCCGTCGATGCTCACCACCAGCGGATCTTTTTGCTCGACCGGCGCCACCGCTTCGGTTTTCGGCAGGTTGATCGGGATCGCATTGGTCAGCAGCGGCGCGGTGACGATAAACACCACCAGCAGCACCAGCATCACGTCCACCAGCGGTGTCACGTTGATCTCGCTCAGCACCTCGTCGCTGTCTTGCGTGGAGAAGGCCATATCAGGACGCCTCCTTCACTTTTGTCGCGTTGCCCGGTGCCGCGACCTTGTGCGCCGTCGGGTGGATCAGCACGCGAAACGAGCTCTTTTGCGCCAGGCTGTAGAAGTCGTGGGCGAAGTCATCCAGGTCCGCCGCCGTCAGTTTCAGACGCCGCAAAAAGTAGTTGTAAACCAGCACCGCCGGCACTGCGACCGCGATCCCCACTCCGGTGGCAACCAGTGCCGCACCGATCGGACCGGCAACTGTTTCCAGGCTCGCCGAGCCTGCCGCGCTGATGCCTTTGAGCGCTTCCATGATTCCCCACACCGTGCCGAACAGGCCGATGAACGGCGAGGTGCTGCCAATACTCGCGACCACCGCCAGACCGGTTTCCAGCGAACGGCGTTCGCGGACGATCTGCTGGCGCAAGGCACGTTCGAGGCGATCCTGATGGTTGATCGCCTGGCTCAAGTCATTGGCCTGTGGCGCCTCACCCACCTGGATCGCCGCGTAACCGGCCTGAGCGACTCGTGCCGCAGCACCAGGCTGGGTTTCGCTCAACTCAGCGGCGGAATCCAGACTCGACGCCGCCCAGAAACGTTTATGAAACTTGCGATCCTGCGCCTTCAGACGACCGAACTGCACAGCCTTGAGCAGCGCCAGTCCCCAGGTGGCAACGGAAAAAACCACCAGCAGCCAGATCACCGCACTTTCGATGGATTCCAGTGGAGAGGCCAGTAACGTCATGATGTGTTCCCTCGTGTAAACATTTAGCGCGAATAGGTTTCGGTTTAATGAATCTTGAAATCGATGGGCACGCTGACCCAGCCGTCCTGGGCGACATCACCCTGCTTGGCCGGCACGAAGCTCCACTGTTTGACGGCGTTGAGTGCCGCATCGTCGAGCTGTTGCCGACCACTGCTTTTCTGAATCTGGATCTCGCCCGGTTTGCCATTGGCCAACACGTGCACCCTTAGCATCACGGTGCCTTCCCAGCCGCGACGCTGGGCCAGCGATGGATATTCCGGCGCCGGGTTCTTCAGATACGCCGCGTTCGCCGAGGCCGGGGTCACTGGCGCGGGAGCCGGTGGCGCGGGTGGTGCCGGGGCCGCGACCGGAGCGGCCGGTTGTGGCGGCGCCGGAGGCTGTTCGACTGCTTTCGGTGCCGGTTTCGGCACCGGTTTGGCCACCGGTTTCGGCTTGGGCTTGGGAATCGGTTTGGGTGGCGGCGGCTTCACCGCCAACTCGTCTTCAACCGGCGGCGGCGGCTCAACGACCGGTGCCGGTGGCGGTGGTTCGACCACTGGTGGCGCGGGTGGCGCCGGCCGCGAAAACTCGATGGTCATCGGTGGAATTTCCGGCGGCACGATCGGCAACGCCGGCGTCGGATGCTGGTTGATCCAGTAGATCACCGCACCGTGCACCAACAGCGCCAGCACGCCGAGCAGAATGGTTTCACGGCGGCTCAGAATGCCCTTGGGCGCACGCTGCAAACGCAGCTGCCCCAGCGGCACACGATGCGGCCGGCCGAGATCGACCAATTCGCCACTCGGCGTCTGACGCCACAGCAATTCCTGTGCGCTCGCGGCGGTCTGGACATTGCCCATTGATTCACTCCCTGCGGTCTCTTTGCGAAGTACCCGACCGGTCGCCGCAAACATCCCCCGGGCGACCGGTCGTTGGGTGAATCATTGGAGCAATCGCTTATCTCCGAAAGTAACTTTTATCGATGTATTTAGATTTTTTACGAATATGAATTTTCTTGGATTGTCGCGAAGCCACGGCCTGCAAGGCCTGGCGCCGAGGGCTGAATTTACAATGCTTTTCAAGCATGAAAAATATTCGGCTAAGGCATGCGAAACACGCTCATTTCGCACTTCTTCAGCGGTGTTGCCGGATGAATTCCAGGCCATTCAACCCGATGTTGCCCATCATGTCCGCCGCGCTGCCCAGAGCCCGCAAGCGTGTGTAGGCCTGATCGGGCGAGAACATCACCCAGGCTTGCCCCTTGCCATCGGCCGTCAGCATATTGAAAGAGATGGCGACCGGGCCTGTTGAAAAACCATGCCTGAAATGGAAATTGCCAAATGCGATCGGATAATCGGTGCCGGACCGTGACAGGGTTCCGGTGAAGCTGCCGGTGCGGTCATCGCCCTCGGTCAAGGTCAAGGTTGTATCTGAGGGTTCATGACGATAAACGCCGTTGATCGTGGACATGTGCAGCATCCTTGCTTGGTGTTTGAGAGAGAAACCTGGCGCTGGCTGCGCCTCATGCATGGCGAACGAAGTCGCCCGGCAGGCTGCTGACCACGCCGTCATAGGTAACGCGCACGCAGTGCCCTTGCAGTTCATGAGTGCCGCGACTTGGCGAGAACAGGGTCAGGGCGAAATAACCGTGATCCTGGTTATTGGCAATCAGCGTGACCACGGTTGGCGGCTGGTAGCCGTTGAGGCTGGCATAACGGCCATTGACGATGCCGTAGTTGATGCCTTGGTAATGCAACGTGCCGGCGAAGACCCCGGTGCGGTCATCGGAATCGACAATGGTCAGAGAGGGCCCATCGAAGGTGTTGGAATAAAGCGCATTTTGCATGTAAGCGTCCTGCTCGAATGATTGAGTTCACCTCGAGCTTAGAATCAGACGCCAGCAAACGCTGTCATCCATAGGAAGCGCAACCAACATGAAAATGACTTATTTCATGTAAGAAAAAAGCCGCCAGGCTCAATAGCATGACGGCTTTTTTGTGACACAAAATTACTGTTTAACAAACTCTCCAGCCAGGCCAACAACATCACCATCAAAGTTGTTACGCGAACCCACCGCACGAACTTTTGAGTAGTTGTGATCCGGCGAGAACAGCGTCCAGGATTGATAACCGGTGCCGTCATTCAGAGCCGCGAAGGTGATGATCGTAGGCTGCCCGGTGCTGTTCTGGAAATGGTAATGCCCGTAAGCGATGTCGTAGTTCACGCCGTTCTGACTGAACTTGCCGCTGAAGGTGCCGTTGGAGTCGTTGCCATCGGTAATCGTCAGTTTGGCGCCAGCGTTAGCGTTTACATAAGTTCCATTAATGCTCGACATAACGTGATTTCCTTTATCGTTGAATAAGTGTCTTCCGATGAGAGCAAGTTCCCTCCTGGAAACTCACGACCCTCAGGATGGTTGGCCATTCACTTATTGTCCACGCGACTTTTCAACGAAATTGCAATAAGCACTATTCATCTCTCACATAACTTATCGCCATTCATTCGAGCATTAATTCCATTTCAACTAACGACTTGCGCTGGTCTGCTGCGCCGCCGATGCCGGGGCAATGACGGCTGTTTCCGAACGCGGCGTGCCCGCCGGCACCCAGTCGTAACTCACAGGCAACGCGCGATAGACCCAGTTGCTGATCGCGTCACTGCCCGGCGCCTTGCCCAGAAACGGGCTGACGTATTCCCAGACATTTTCGCCGCTGGCCGTGACCTGGAAAAAGCGCCCGTTCATGCCTTCGTCGATCAGCGTATTGCCGTTGGGCAAACGTCGCGCGCTGCTGATGAACGAGCTATAGAACGCCCACCCCGGCTGCTTCGAATTCGCCGCGCTGTACTGCCAGACGATTTCATTTTTCTGCGGGTCGATTTCCAGCACTCGCGAGCCGGAAATCAGCCCGAGGGTGACGTTCGGATACCCCGCCGAACCCTGGTTGTCGAACACCAGCAAGTTGCCCGCGCCGGGCAGCCCGGCCGGGATGATGTGCGCGTCGTGCTGGCCGACAAATTGATCCACCGGACGCGGCAGTTTCTGTGCGGTTTTCGGGTTGATCAGCGGCAGGTTCGGGCCGAGGCGCCAGACCACTTTGCCGCTGTGTTTGTCGATGATCGCGATGAAATTGGCGTTGCGTGAATCGAGCAACAGGTTATCCGGATTGAAGCGTTTGTCGCCGGCATCGAACCACTTGTTCGGCCCGACCACGCTGAGGTTGTTGATGTGCAGGTAATCCGGGTTGCCGCTGGCGCGCACCAGTTTCAATTGCTCCGGGGTGAAGCCGAATTCGTCGAGGTGTTCCGAGGCCAGCCACTGCCATTTCACCTGCCCGTCGGGGCTGACTTCATAGATCGCATCGTCGATCACCTCGGGCACTTTGAAGCCTTTGACCTGGTGCACCTTGTTCGCCAGCACCACGGTGTTGCCGTTGCTTAACCGGCGCTGATCATGATGCTGTTGCGCCGCACCGCCGGGCGCCTTGTCGCCCCACTGCCAGACCACTTTGCCGTTCCAGTCCAGCTCGCCGACACTCTGATTGCCCAGACCGTTGCCGGCCGAACCGAGCTTGCCCGGGTCCTTGTCGCTCAGTTGCAGCAGCACATGCCCGCGCTCGCCGCCGACCAGTTGCGGGTCGATGATCGCCGAGGGAAAACCCGCTTGCGGCCAGTTCTTGACTTCGTTGCCGTTCATGTCGATCAGGTGCGTCTGCTTGTCGGCTCCACTGAAAATCACGTACTGATTGAACGCCTTGTCCGGGTCGTAACGGGTGACGCCGGTCGGGTACACGCTGGGGGCGGCGAACGCCCCGTTGCTTAATGCCGCGCTGGATAACAACAGGGCTAAGGCGGTTTTGCCTGGCAACATGATGCAGCTCCTTGAATGACAGATCAGAAGTCGTAGCGACCGGTAACGCCGAGGGTGCGCGGCGTGCCGAGCAGGCCTTCATAACCGCCGTTGCCGCCGGTCCACAGGGTCGTGTAGTAGGTCTTGTCGAAGGCGTTTTTCAGCCACAGCGAAACGTCCCACTGGCCCTGATTGAAATCGCCACGCAGACCGGTGGACAGGTTGACCACCGCATAACTCGGGATCTGCCCGTAGTCGGAATCCTCGACCGTGCCCACCGCTTTCGAGCGGAACGCGTAGCTGGCGGTGACGTAGGGTTCGAAGCCGTTGGCCAGATTCCATTTGTATTCGCCGTTGGCGTTGCCGATCCATTTCGACGCGCCGACCACCTGGTGCCCGCTGAGGTCGCAGGACGCCGGTGCGCCCGGTGCCTGGCTGACTTCCGGCGGGCATGGCGCATCTTTATACGAGAGGTAGCTGACGTCGTTGTACGAGCCGTTGAAGTTCAGGGTAAGGCCGCGCAACGGGATCACCGTGCTTTCGAATTCGACGCCGCGCGAGCGCACCGAGCCGGCGTTGGTCAGGTATTGCACGCGGTTGACGTCGTCGTAGGCGTTGGTCTGGTAGGCGTTGACCTGAGTCCAGAAAACGTTGGCGTTGAGCTGCAGACGCCGATCCCACAGGGTGCTTTTGAAACCGAGTTCGGCGTTGTTGGCGCGCTCGGTGCCGATCAGCAGCGAATCGGCGCCAGCGGTTGGAGCAGACCCCACCGCAAGGTTCACCCCACCGGATTTTTCCCCGTGAGACAGCGTGGCATAGCCGAGCAGATCATCGGTGATGCGATAGCTGAGGTTGAGCAATCCGGACGGGCTGGAGCTGTACTGATTGAGATCGCCGGAGTCGTAGGCGCCGGTGCGTCCGCGTCGTGCCGTGGCCGCTGCGCCGGTGACCGTGGCGCCACCGACCGGCGCATCGCGAGTGACCCAGGCGTTCTTCTCTTCATAGGTGCCGCGCACCCCGGCGGTGAAGTCCAGGCGCTCAGTGAGGTGCCAGGTGCCTTGGGCGAACAGGGCGAAACTGTCGGTCTTGATGTGGCCGTTGCCGACGCTGCCGACGTTGGCCAGCGCACCGCGTGGCGTGCCGTTCCAGATGTCGGCCTGCGGGCCGTAATAGGCGAAGGATTTGTTGTCCAGATCCGAGCCGAAGTAGTACGCGCCCACCACGTAATCGAAGAACTCGCCCTTGGGCGAGGCCAGGCGGAATTCCTGCGAGTACTGTTTGTCTTCGACCGAAACCCCGGCGTTGTAGGTCGCCGCAACGTTGAGACCGTCGTCGTTGGCCGGGGTGAAATTCCAGAAGCGATAGGAGCTGATCGAGGTCAGGGTGAAATCGCTCGGCAGCGTCCAGTTGGCCTCCACCGACGTGCCACCCTGATGCACGGTGACGTGCTGGTCGTTGTCCAGATTGACCTTGCGGTGCGAGCCGTTGACTAGCGTCGCACCGGCCGCATTGGCCCGCGATTGATAGAGGTTGACGCCATTGATGGTCGGCCCGGTGTTGTACAGCACGCGGGTGCCGGCGCTGGAGTCCTCTTCGTTGTAATCGCCGATCCAGCGCAGATTGAAATCTTCGTTGGGCTTGAACAGCAACTGCGCGCGGAAGCCATCGCGCGAGCCACCGTTCAGCTCATGGCCGTTGTATTCGTTCTTGATGTCGCCATCGCTGCGGGTGCGATAGGCCGAAAAACGTCCGGCCAGTTCATCGTTGATCGGCCCGGAAATGGTGCCCTTGGTCTGGAAATAACCGTCCTCGCCGAACGAGGTTTCGATGCTGCGCTCAGGGGTGAACGTCGGTGCGCGGGTGCTGATGTTGATCACCCCGGCGGTGGTGTTCTTGCCGAACAGCGTGCCCTGCGGCCCGCGCAGGACTTCGAGTTGTTCGATGTCCATCAGGTCGAACACCGCCATCCCCGGACGGCCCAGATACACGTTGTCGATGTACAGACCGACACTGCCTTCCAGGCCGTCGCTGGCCGGGTTGTTGCCCAGGCCGCGAATCGACACGCTGGACTGGCGCGCGTGCATGTAGGCGACGTTGACGCTTGGCACCAGTTGCTGCAAATCCTGAATCCGATAGACCCTCTGCGTCTCCAGCGTCTGGCCGCTGACCACGCTCATCGGCGTCGGCACATCCTGCGAGCTTTCTTCACGTCGGCGGGTAGTCACGGTCACGGTTTCCAGCTGCGAGCTGTTGGCCGCCGGTTTGCCGGCGGGGACTGGCGCCGGGGTTTCGGCGTCGGCGGCGTAGCTGTGAGTCCAGCTGGCACTCCCCGCCAGCAACAGGGCCAGAGGCAGGCGTTTGAGCCGTCGTGGCGTTAAGGGTGACGCAAGGTTCAACGGACTCATGGCGCGGCTCCTAGTCAAAAAACACACAGACATCTTCAGCGCTGCATATTCTTTTAAGTTATTTATTTATGGATTTACAAATATTTACTGCATAAGAGATTGCCTTTATAAGGAGTCGACCTAATGCATATCCAATGCATTTCCCGGATATTTTTTATGTGAAAAATGCATATCGACTTGCGCCAACTTCGACACTTCATCGCCCTCGCCGAACAACGCAGTTTCGTAGCCGGCGCGCAGGCGGTGAACCTGTCGCAGTCGGCGTTCAGCCGCAGCATTCAGGCGCTGGAACACAGCGTTGGCTGTCAGTTGATCGATCGCGGGCGCAAGGAACTGCCACCGACCAAGCAAGGCCAGGTGTTGCTCGAACATGCCCGGCGACTGGTCAGCGGTGCGCAGCAGATGGCCAACGAGATCAGCCAGTTCAATGGCCTGGAGGCTGGCGAACTGCGCTTCGGTTGCGGCCCGGCGCCGGCGGCCGGATTGATCCCGCGCGCGATCGGAGCGTTCATCGGCCGTTACCCGAAAGCGCGGGTGCAATTTCAGGTCGATGACTGGCAGAGCCTGAGCAAACGCCTGCTCAGCGAGGAGTTCGAATTCTTCGTTGCCGACACTCGACACTTCGAGGCCGATCCGGATTACCTGACGTATCGCTTGCGGCCGCGCAAATGGCATTTCTGTTGCCGTGCCGGGCATCCGCTGACGGCATTTGAACGAGTCTCAGCCGAGCAACTGATGAGCTATCCACTGGCAGTGAGCATTCGTCCGCCGAACTTGCGCAAGGTCATCGTCGACCTCAGCGGTCGCCCGGATTTCACGCCGAATGTGGAATGCGAAAACAGTTCCAGCCTGCTCAGCGTGGTGCTGCGTTCGGATGCGATCGGCATTGTCGGGGCGTATTCCGACGCGCTGCATCAAGCCAAGGGTGAGCTGGTGTGTTTGCGGATCGAGGGTCTGGCGGATGATCTGGAAGAGCTGTACACCCGCTATGGGATTGTCAGTCGGGCGGGGTATCGGTTGTCGCCGCTGGCCGAGGCGATGATTGAGCAGATCAAGGCGATTGATGCGGTGGATGACGAGGTGTGTTCGCTGGAAAATTTTGCCGTCTGACAGCACGCCTTCGCGAGCAGGCTCGCTCCCACAGAGTTAGCGTCGATCACAAATTCTGCGCTCACCACAATCCACTGTGGGAGCGAGCCTGCTCGCGAAGAGGCCGGTACAGGAGCCAATGCAATCCCTGCATAAAACCCATTCCCCAAATGCACTTGCCGAACACCCCCGTCGAAAGCGACAACCCTCGCCTGTCTTTCTGACCGGTGAATCTCATGTCCAACCCGCAAAACCCCATGCGCAACGTGCTGTACATCATGTGCGATCAGCTGCGCCGCGATTACCTGTCCTGCTATGGCCACCCGCATCTGCACACGCCGAACATCGATCGCCTGGCCGCCGCCGGCGTGCGCTTCAGCCGTGCCTACACCCAGGGCACGATCTGCGGGCCGTCGCGAATGTCGGCCTACACCGGACGCTACGTCAGCAGCCATCAGGTCGCGTGGAACGCCGTGCCGTTGCCCCTGGAAGAGCTGACGATCGGTGATTACCTGCGCCCCCATGGCATCCGCACTGCGCTGGTCGGCAAGACCCACGCCACCGCCAACGTCGATGCCTTGCAGCGTCTGGCGATCAACCCGGACAGCGCGCAGGCCGAGGTGCTCAATGAGGTCGGTTTCGAACCGTACTTTCGTCACGACGGGATCTTCCCCGACGACCCGCTGTTCGACGACAAACGCGAGTCCGCGCCCTACACCCATTACCTGCGCAAGCAGGGTTTCGACGGGCGCAATCCCTGGCACGACTGGGCCAACGCCGCCGAAGGTGAGAACGGCGAAATCCTCAGCGGCTGGCAGATGCGTCATGCGCATTTGCCAGCGCGAATTCCCGAGCAGTTTTCAGAGACTGTCTACACTACAAATCGAGCCATCGACTTCATCACCGAGCAAGGTGAGAAATCCTGGTGTTTACACCTTTCCTACATCAAACCGCACTGGCCCTACATCGTACCGGAACCGTACCACGCTTTGTACAGTACGAAATCGATTCTCGAAGCGGTCCGCGCGACGCCCTCCGAAGCCAGCAAACACCCCGTATACACGGCGTTTCGTCAACATGAGGAAAGCCTCAACTTCTCTCGTGATTCAGTACGATTGAATGTAATCCCCACCTACATGGGCCTGATCAAGCAGGTGGATGATCAGCTCGGGCGACTGTTTGATTTTCTGCAGAGCAACGGACGTTGGGATGACACACTGATCGTCTTCACCAGCGATCATGGCGATTTTCTTGGCGATCACTGGCTAGGCGAAAAAGAGTTTTTGCTGGAGCAAGCGGTAGGCGTGCCATTGATCGTGCGCGACCCGCGCGCCGCGGCGGACAACACTCGGGGCACGGTGGATGAGCGGCTGGCGGAAACCATTGATACGTTGCCGACGTTTCTCCAGGCCCTGGGCTTGCCGGGGGCCGAGCATCGGCTGGAAGGACGCTCGCTGATCCCGCTGCTGCACGGGGAAAATCCCGATTGGCGCCGCTACGCCATCAGCGAATACGACTACGCCTTCCAGGCACCTGCCCGCGAGCGACTTGGCCAGCCGATCGACCGTTGCCGCATGACCATGGTGCGCAGCGAGCGCTGGAAATACCTGGCGTACGACGGCTTTCGGCCGCAATTGTTTGACCTGTTGAATGACCCGCAGGAGCTGCGCGACTTGGGTGAGGATCCGGCCTACGCGGCGGTGCGCGAGGAGCATGCGGGGTATCTGTTCGAGTGGCTGCGCGGGCTGAAGCGGCGGACCACGATCAGTCATCAGGAGATTGATTTGCGTGGACAGCGGTTTCGCTATGGCGAGCCGGAGACCGAGAAAGTCGTGCAGATTGGCGTCTGGTGATTCCGGCAGGAGCTGCGGCACGCTGCGATCTTTTGATCCTGATCTTTAAAATCAAAAGATCGCAGCCTCGTTTCACTCGACAGCTCCTACAAGTACCGGCCGATCAGACGCCGACCAGCTCGGCACCTTTGATGGTTTGACTACGCTGCCCCGAAGCCCCAACTGGCACTTCACCCTTGAGCGTCACCCGCCGCACGATGCGATCCTGAGTGCCGTAATCATCAATCGCATAATGCTGAGTCGAACGGTTATCCCAGATCGCCACGTCACCGGCCTTCCAGCGCCAGCGCACGGTGTTTTCCTGACGGATCACATGGCTCTGCAACAGGCCGAACAGGTGCGCCGAATCGGCCTGCGAATAACCCTTGATGCGTTTGACGAAATGCCCCAGCAGCAAGCTCTTTTCGCCGCTGATCGGGTGCACGCGCACCACCGGGTGTTCGGTCTCGTAGACGGTCGAGGTGAAGATCTTGCGATAGCGTTCAAGCTTCTCTGCCGAGACGTCCGGCTTGGCCCCGGCGTAGTCGTACTCGTTGCTGTGCACGGCAACCAGTTTGTCCGCCAGCTCACGCAGCTCGCTCGGCAGTTCGTTGTAAGCGGTCGCGGTGTTGGCCCACAGGGTGTCGCCACCGAATGCCGGGGCCACCACCGAGCGCAGGATCGAAGCTTTTGGGTAGGCGTCGACGAAGGTCACGTCGGTGTGCCAGGAGTTGGCGCGCTGGCCCTCAGCGCCGTCCAGTTCCAGCAGATAACGCGTGCCCTCACGCACCGGTACGGTCGGATGCGCCACTGGCTCGCCGAGCAGATGGGCGAAGGCTTCCTGGCGCTGATCGTCGAGCTGGGTCTGCTCGCGGAAGAACACCACCTTGTACTGGATCAGCGCCTGCTGGATGGCTTCGACTGTGGCTGCGTCCAGCTCACCGGACAGATGCACACCACGGATTTCGGCGCCGATACGGCCGGCCACCGGATGGATTTCCAGCGCATGGACAGCGGGTTTTACAGCGAGTGCGGCATTGCTCATGGTTAGACCCTCATCGACTGCTTGCGGTTGGGCGGCAGCGAAGCATCGCTCTATCTATATTCCATTTACATCTAATAGATATTCACATGCTTCGTTGACGGAATAAGAGCTTGCATTTAAAACCTCAAGCAACCCTCGTCGCAAATGCCTTCGAGCTATTTTTAGGATGCCGGAAAAGCATATGGATCTTCGCCAGTTGCGCTACTTCATCGCCCTCAACGAACACCGCAGTTTTGTCCGTGCAGCGGACGCGATGGGCATTACTCAACCGGCGTTCAGTCGCAGCATTCAAGGGCTGGAGCAAGAGTTCGGCTGCGTGCTGGTGGATCGCGGAAACAAGGATCTGCGCCCGACGCCCGAAGGCCAGGTGGTGCTGCAACACGCCCTGACCCTGGTGCAAGGCGCGGCGCTGCTCAGCGCGGAAGTGACGCAGATGACCAAGCTTGATGCCGGTGAACTGCACTTCGGCTGCGGCCCGGCCCCGGCGGTGAAACTGGTGCCGGATGCGGTGGCGCAATTCATCAACGCGCACCCGAAAGTGCGCACCTGTTTTCAGGTGGATAACTGGGAAAAACTCAGCCGTGCGCTGAGCCGTGAAGAGATCGAATTCTTCATCGCCGACATCCGCCACTTCGAAGCCGACCCGAACTTCCAGACCCAGGCCCTGACGCCCAAGCGCGGGGTGTTTTTCTGCCGTCCCGGGCACCCGCTGCTGGCCAAGGAAAGCATGTCGACCAACGACATGTTCGACTACCCGCTGGCGACCACGCTGATTCCGCCGGGGATTCGCAAACTGCTGGCGAACCTCAGCGGCCGGATCGATTTTTCCCCGACCATCGAGACCGAGCACTTCCCGGCGCTGGTGAAAGTGGTGCTGCAATCGAATGCCATCGGCATCGGTACGGAAGAGGCGTTTTACGAGGACATTGCCCAAGGTTCACTGGCGCTGCTGCACTGGCGCAATCTGCCGCAGAATCTGGAGAGCATGAACGCGCGCTGCGGGATTGTCAGTCGCACCGGGTTTCGCTTGTCGCCGGCAGCAAGAGCGATGATCGAGACGTTAGTGGCGGTGGATAAACAGGCGATCAGCGTGGCCGTTTGAAGATCAAAAGATCGCAGCCTTCGGCAGCTCCTACATGGAGATGCGTTCTCATGTAGGAGCTGCCGAAGGCTGCGATCTTTGGCTTTTAAAGCTTGGCCGCCGCCAGTTCAGGCGCCACCCAATCGCTGACCTTGAACGGCTTGCGAATCAGCTTCTGCTGCGCCGCCAGGTCTACCGAGTCCTGCAACTTGCCGAGGAACACCGGGTCCAGCGTCGACGGGAACACTTCACTGAGTTTCTGATCCGCCAGATCCTGGGTCAGGATCACCGGTGGATAACTCGCCAGCCCCGACACCAGTTGCACATAAGCGTCCTTGTTGCTGTCCCGAGTCAGCCACTCAACCGCCTGCTGCTGCGCCTTGAGCAGTTTTGCCACGACCTCCGGGTGCCCGTCGATGAACTTGCCGGTGCCAACCAGCACCGATTGCACACTACCGGCACCACCCAGATCCTTGGTGTTCAGCGGCAATTCCGCCAGCCCCTTAGCTTGCAGCGCCGTCAGCCCTGAGCTACCCCACGACGCATCGATCTGTTTCGCCGCCAAGGCCGCGACCGCGCCGCTGAAGTCGAGATTGATCACTTTTAGGTCCTTCTCGCTCAAGCCCTGACTGGCCAACGCCGCATCAAACGACAACTGCGTGGCGGTGCCACGGAAGATCGCCACGCGCTTGCCTTTCAGATCCTGCAGGGTCTTGATCCCCGAGCCCGGCACCACGCCCAGATATTGCTTCACCCCACGCGCACTGGCGCTGAGCAAACGCGTGTCGAGGCCATTGGATTTGCCGATGATCGCCGCGAGGTCGCCCAGATACGCCAGATCGACCTGACCGTTGGCAAACGCCTCGTTGATCACCGGCCCGGCGCCCTTGAAGAAGCTCCACTGAATCTTGATGCCCTGATCGGCGAAGGCTTTTTCGAAGATCTGCTGATCACGCAGCACGTCCACCACACCGCCGCCGCTGTGCTGGGTGCCGGCGCTCAGGTCAGGCACGGCGATCCTGATTTCCTTGAGTTCGTCAGCCTGCGCGTTAAACGCCAGCAGGCCCGCCAGTGCCGGAATGGCAAACAGACTGAAGACTCGTTTGAAGGGAAGGTTCATGGGTACGGCTCCTTGATCACGACAGGCGTTGAGGAGCCGAAAGTAGGCCGAAGCACGACCTTCGCTTAAATACTATAAATGCACATTTTTATAGCTTTTGACGCTAAGCAAGCAATAACGCGGGCTGCAGCGGCGTATGCATTAACAGCATCGAAAATATTCTTCGAATGCATTGGATGCGCGATGCGCTGAAAGCCTTAAATGGCGCTGCTTATCTCCAAATATGATGTTTTCAATTTTACTTATAACGATTTGTTTTTAGCTAATGCCGCTAGAGATCGCAGCCGTCGGCAGCTCCTACAGGGGCGAATTCACGGGACGCGTACCCCTGTAGGAGCTGCCGAAGGCTGCGATCTTTTGATCTTGCTCCCGATCCAACCCGACAACGGAGGTCACCCATGGCCCGTGATTCCCTGCTCAGCCTGCCGCTGCCCGCGCCGCCCCTGAAAAGTCGACGGGTGTGGCCAAGCCTCAACCACCGCCTTTTGCCATGGCTGCTGCCGATCAGCCTGTTCGCGCTGTGGTGGCTGGCCGCACGCAATCAATGGATGAGCGAGCAGATCCTGCCGGCGCCATCGCTGGTGTGGACCAGCGCCATCGAGTTGTCACAGGGCGAGTTGTGGAGTCATTTGTGGATCAGCCTGCAACGTCTGCTCTGGGGCTTGCTGGCAGGGATCTCGGCTGGTGCGCTGCTGGGTGCCGCGCTGGGCTTCAGCCGTCGCCTCGAACGCCTGGTCTTCCCGACGTTCGCCGGTCTGGCACAGGTGCCGACGCTGGCGTGGATTCCGCTGTTCATGGTGTTTTTCGGCATCGGCGAAGTGCTGAAACTGGTGGTGCTGATCAAGGCCATCGTGGTGCCGGTGACCCTGCACACCCTGGTCGGCGTTCGTGATGCGCAACCGAAACTGCGCGAAGCCGCCGCCGTACTGCGCCTGCCGTCGTACTTGCTGATCCGGCGTCTAGTGTTGCCTGCCGCACTGCCGGCGTTCATGGCCGGCGTGCGTCTGGCCCTGGCCGCCGGCTGGACTTCATTGCTGGCGGTGGAGCTGTTGGCGTCCAGCGAAGGCGTCGGCTACCTGATGGTCTGGGCACGGCAACTGTTCATGCTCGATATCGTGTTCGTGTGCATCGTGGTCATCGGTGTGCTGGGTGTAGCGATGGATCGCGGCATCAGTTTTCTCGACCGCAAACTGGTGCACTGGCCGCACCCGGCCACTGCGGAAATCCGTCGTGGCCCGCGCTATGAAGGCTGGCAACGCCTGCAACCGTGGCTATTGCCGCTGAGCCTGATCGGTTTATGGCAAGTGGCGAGCGATCAGCAGTGGATCGATGCGAACATTCTGGTCAGCCCGCTGGCGGTGCTGGAAACAACAAAAAACGGGCTGCTCGACGGCACGCTGATCAGCGGCATGGCGTTGAGCCTCGGTCGTACCCTTGGCGGCTTGCTGCTCGGCGGCGGACTTGGTTTCGCCCTCGGCTTGCTTTTGGGGCTTTCACATACCAGCGAACGGCTGCTCGGCCCGACCCTCGCCGCCATTCGCCAGATCGCGATTTTTGCCTGGGTGCCGCTGCTCACCGCGTGGTTCGGTTTGGGTGAATTGGCGAAGTGGGTATTCGTCGCCCTCGCCGCGTTTTTCCCGCTGTTCATCGCCACCCAACGCAGCGTCGCCAACCTCTCGCCACAACTCAACGAAGCCGCGCAGGTGCTGCGCCTGAGCCTCGGCCAGCGCCTGCGTCGTCTGGTGCTGCCGGGTGCGGCGCCGGGGATTTTCGCCGGACTGCGCCTGAGCCTGATCTACGCCTGGCTCGGCACCATCGGCGCCGAATATTTCATGCCATCCAACGGCGGCATCGGCAGCCAGATGATCGGCGCCCAACAACTGCTGCGCATGGACCTGATCATGGCCGGGATGCTGCTGGTCGGCCTCACCGGCGCCCTGCTCAACCTCATCGGCCAACGCCTGGAAATTCGCGCCACTCGCTGGAGACACGCATGAACGCACCGATTGTCAGCTTCACCCACGTAGGCAAATCCTTCGACGTCGACGGTTTCGAACTGGAGGCGATTCGCGAATTCAATCTCGACATCGCCGAGGGCGAATTTGTCGCCATCGTCGGCTCCAGCGGTTGCGGCAAATCCACCTTGCTGCGTTTGCTGGTGGGTCTGGATACGCAGTTTCGCGGGCAGATCACCGTCGATGGCAAAGCCGTCAGCGGCATCGGCGGCGAGCGTGGCATCGTGTTTCAGGAGCATCGGCTGTTCCCGTGGCTGACCGTGGCCGACAACATCGGTTTGGGCCTGGTCAACGAGCCGCTGAGCACCGCCGAAAAGCAGCAGCGCATCAACGATTTCATCGACCTGGTCGGCCTGCGCGATTTCACCCGGGCCTATCCGCACCAGCTCTCAGGTGGCATGGCCCAGCGTGTGGCGATTGCTCGCGGACTGGTCGCCAGCCCACGGATTCTGCTGCTCGACGAACCCTTCGGCGCGCTCGATGCGCTGACCCGCCAACAGATGCAGGACGAGCTACTGGCGATCCGCGACCGGGCAAAAATCACCACAATCCTCGTCACCCACGACGTCGAAGAAGCGATCTTTCTTGCCGATCGCGTGGTGGTGATGGAGCCCCGTCCGGGACGGATCAAGCAAGTGGTCGACATCGCCCTGCCGCACCCGCGTCAGCGCAGCAGTTTCGACTTCCATCAGTTGCGTGAAGAGCTGCTGCACGAACTGACCAGTGACGACCATTACCAACCGAGCCTGCCGGTCCAGATCCGCGATCTGCCGCTGTCGTTCATTGCCTGCTGAGAGGAGCTTTTCGATGCCGCAACGCCCCAACTTTCTGGTGATTCTGGCCGACGATCTCGGTTTCTCCGACATCGGCGCCTTCGGTGGCGAAATCGCCACGCCGAACCTCGATGCCCTGGCCAACAACGGCCTGCGCCTGACCGATTTCCACACCGCACCGACCTGCTCGCCAACCCGCTCGATGCTGCTGACCGGCACCGACCACCACATCGCCGGCATCGGCACCATGGCCGAAGCGCTGACCCCGGAGCTGATCGGCAAACCGGGTTACGAGGGCTATCTCAACGACCGCGTTGTGGCCCTGCCGGAGCTGCTGCGCGAGGCCGGTTATCAAACCTTGATGAGCGGCAAATGGCACCTCGGCCTGACCGCTGAACTGGCGCCGCAGGCCCGTGGTTTCGAGCGTTCGTTCTCGCTGCTGCCGGGTGCGGCCAACCACTATGGTTTCGAGCCGACCTACGATGAACACACCCCTGGCCTGCTGAAATCGACTCCGGCGCTGTACATCGAAGACGACACCTTTATCGATGAGCTGCCCAAGGATTTCTACTCGTCGGACGCCTTCGGCGACAAGCTGCTGCAGTATCTCAAGGAGCGCGATCAGAGCCGGCCATTCTTCGCTTATCTGCCCTTCTCCGCACCGCACTGGCCGTTGCAGGCACCGGCCGACATCGTCGAAAAATACCGTGGTCGCTACGACGCCGGTCCCGAAGTCTTGCGTCTGGAGCGCCTGGAAAAACTCAAGGCGCTGGGCCTGATCGAGCCGGATGTCGAGCCGCATCCGTTGATTCAACTGAACACGCAATGGGCGGCGCTGAGCGATGAGCAACGGCAGATTTCCGCGCGGGCCATGGAGGTCTACGCGGCCATGGTCGAGCGTATGGACTGGAACATCGGCCGGGTGGTCGATTACCTGCGCCAGCAGGGCCAACTCGATAACACCTTCATCCTGTTCATGTCCGACAACGGTGCCGAGGGCGCGCTGCTGGAAGCGTTCCCCAAGTTCGGCCCGGAACTGCTGACTTACCTCAATCAGCATTACGACAACAGCCTCGACAACATCGGCCGCGCCAATTCCTACGTCTGGTACGGGCCGAGCTGGGCGCAGGTGGCGACGGCGCCGTCACGGCTGTTCAAGGCGTTCACCACCGAAGGCGGGATTCGCGTACCGGCGCTGCTGCACTATCCGCAACTGCCGATCAAAGGACATATCAGCCACGGCTTTGGCACGGTGATGGACATCACTCCGACGATTCTCGATCTGGCCGGCGTGCGCCATCCGGGCAAGCAATGGCACGGCAAACCGGTGGCGCCGCTGCGCGGTAAATCATGGCTGGGCTTTTTGTCCGGCGAGACGGCGCAGGTGCATGACGAGCACACCGTGACTGGCTGGGAGTTGTTTGGCCGCCGAGCGATTCGCCAAGGGTCTTGGAAAGCCGTGTGGATCCCCGGGCCGGTGGGGCCGGCGACCTGGCAGCTGTATGACCTGAGCAGCGATCCGGGTGAGATTCATGATCTGGCGTCGAGTCAGCCGGACAAGCTCAGCACCTTGATCGGGCATTGGCAGAGATATGTGGAGGAGACCGGGGTGATTTTAAGTGCTTCGCCGTTTCAGCCGGACTGATGTTGACTGATAGATCGCTTTCGCGAGCAGGCTCGCTCCCACAATCTGGATTTGCGAATACGATCCAGTGTGGGAGCGAGCCTGCTCGCGAATAGGCCTTCACACTCACCATCAAGCCCGGGCAGTGCGCACCTCTTCCTGCGCCACTTCATCCCGACGAACAAACCGATTAGCCCGCCCGAACGTGCCGAAATCATTGAACCGCACGCCCATCTCACGCATCACCTTATGCGCCACCGGCACGGTCATCTGCCGGATGTAAAACGGCTCCTTCACCACAAAATGATGAATCCCGTGGCTGCTGCCGAAGTTGAAGCAGAACGCCTGCAATGGCCACAACCACCAAGGGTTCAACACCTGGCATTGCTGCAGCACGTTGCCCGCCTCGATATCGCCGTAGTAATGCATGTTCGAGCTGATGAAGTGCAGGCAAAAGGTGCGCAGCACGTTCGGGCCGATGATCACCACCGCCGCGATATCGATCACCTGCATCACTGACAGCGTGGTCGCCGACCATTCAATCGGCGAACCCATGAGGTAGGCGATGCCATTCGCCGCATGGAAACCGAGGAACACGTACCACGCGCCCCAATGCACCAGCGCCAGTGGCGCATAAACCTTCAGGGTACGTTTGATGATGTTGATTTTGTGCGCCCAGGTCTTGGCCCTTAGCATGCGGATGAACGCCGACATCACGTTGTCGCCGACCATCAGCAAGCGCGCAAGACCCCAAGGCTCGCCGTTGGTGATCGCCCGCTCCTCCATGTCGGTTTCAGTGCCGGAGACCTTGTGGTGGTTGAGGTGCAGATGGCGGCGGATCCACGGATTGATCGTGCTCGGCCGCGCCAGCCACACCAGGCCCATCATCAGGTTGTGTGGCACGCGCTGCTTGCGGAAATACATGCTGTGGATCAGGTCGTGCTCCAGCTCGTGGGTCAGGGAGGCGAAAAACGCGTTGAGCAACAGGCATACCCACCACGCCATGTGGCCAGTGATGTACAGCGTCGCCGAACCGATCATCCCGGCCAGAGCAAAGGCCAGAATCCCCGCGCCGAAGGCGTCCTGGTGTTGCAAAATCGGATAGCGCTGACGCAACTCGACGCCCTTGGCCAGCACCACTTCGCGAATATGCGCTGATCGCTGGGCAGCATTGTGTCGCTGGGGACTTGCAGAAGTACGGTCCATGCTTCCATCCTCTGGTTATTGATGTTCGCATCCTGCCTTGCGAAAGCTTTATTGATGGTAGCCGTGAACGCCAACCTGTTGACCGGAAGCGCCAATCAGCATGAAGGAACCGACCTCTCTCGCCAGCTGGACCCGTGCCTTGCGCAAGCAACTCGATGCGCTGGGGCTGGACAGTCTCGGCCTGTGCCAACAGGCCGGGCTCGATCCGCAGTTGATGGACGACCCGAACGCGCGTTATCCGTTGTCCGGCACCACGCGCCTGTGGCAACTGGCAGTACAGTTCAGCGGCGATCCCGCGATCGGCCTGCGAGTGTCGCGGTTCGTCAGCCCGACCACGTTCCATGCGCTGGGTTATGCGCTGGTGGCCAGCGGCAGTCTGCGCGAAGTGTTCGAACGCATCGTGCGTTATCACCCGGTGGTCAGCGATGCGCTGGAACTGGAGTTGAGCCGCAGCGATGACCGCTATCTGTTTCGTCTGAAAATTCCGTCAGGCAATCCGGCGCCGGCCTTCGAAGCCATCGACGCGTTTGCCGCGATCTACGTGCGTACCTGCCGCAATCGCCTGGGTCGCGATTACGCGCCGCTGGCGGTGTACCTGCGCCGCCCGGAACCGTCCGATGCGCATCAGTGGCACAAG
This sequence comes from Pseudomonas sp. B21-051, assembly GCF_024748795.1. Classification (NCBI taxonomy): domain Bacteria; kingdom Pseudomonadati; phylum Pseudomonadota; class Gammaproteobacteria; order Pseudomonadales; family Pseudomonadaceae; genus Pseudomonas; species Pseudomonas sp. B21-051. The sequence goes on along the minus strand of NZ_CP087166.1, from coordinate 231,836 downwards.
GTGTTCCGCGCCCCGGTGCATTTCTCCTGCGCCGAAGATCGCCTGGAGTTTGCCCTCGCCGACTTCGACAGCCACCTCGACGACGCCAACCCGGAACTGGCCGAACACAACGAAGCGGTGCTCAAGCGCACCCTGGCCCAGCTCCAACCGCTGACCTGGGAGCGCAAGGTGCGCGACGCCATCGAAGAACAACTGCCTGAAGGCGAACCCAGCGCCGAACGCATCGCCCAGGCCTTGCACCTGAGCCTGCGCAGCCTGCAACGGCACCTGGCGGACGAGGGCTGTCGCTTCGACACGCTGCTCAACGAGAGCCGCGAAAACCTCGCGCTGCTGCACCTGCGCGATCCGCAGTGTTCGTTGAGTGAAGTCAGTTACCTGCTGGGGTTTGCCGACACCAGCAGCTTCAGCCGCGCGTTCAAACGCTGGACGGGAATGACGCCGGGGCAGTTTCGCGATCAGTTGCGCTGACCATCAGCCCTTGATCAAGCTGCGTTGCAGGCCGGAAGTCCACTGTTCGATCATCGCCTCGCCCACTTCGGCAAACTCGGGATGCTTACGACTGTATTCGGCCATTTCCTTCATCGCCATCTGCATGCCATGAGCCACTTGTTGCAGTAATTCGTTGCAACGTGCCTCGGTCAGGTTGCATGCCGTACGACCGAATCGCATCAGCATCTTGTACTTGGGCCAGGCTTTTGAACCGCCCAGCAGCAGCGCCATGCTGTCGCTCTTGATATAAACCGACGTTGTGATGATGTCGTACGCCGGCGCGAGCCTGACGGATGACTGCTCTGCACAATCTTCGTAAAGCACGCCGAAGTTCTTCAGATGCGCGTCACCATTTTTCAGCCCCGCAGACAACGCGACAATCTTGAAAAACGCTTCCAGGGCAGAGCCCAGCAACTGCGGCGAAACGAATGCCTTGATCTGCCGCGCGGCACCTTCATAGGAACCGTCGTATTTGGCCTTTGACGGCCACCCGTTCAGTACACAGAAATCTTCGAAACCGAGGTACCCCGAATCGCTCAGGTCAAAACGCTCGATCACCAGAAATTTGCCGCGCTCGCTGAGCTCGAATGTTGGCACTTCGAGGCCGCAGTGCTGCGCCGCCCGCATACAGAAATATTCATTGGTTGCCAGCTGCGGATACTCTTCGGCGCGAAAGGCCTTGACCAGATGAGTCGCGCCCCGATGAGTCAGGCGATCAATCGCGGCAGCGCTGTCACGCACCAGCACTTTGGGCTGCACGCCTGACACTCCGGAATACTGACCGTAGGTCTGTAACAGATCTTCGAACAGCCCCTGAGCACCATCGTGTACCAGCAGATCGCTGAGGGATGTTGCCGGAGGCTGATCAGTCGCCGGTGCGCCGGCAATTGCCAGACGGCCGAGCTGATGGGGGCCGACGATAGCCAACAAAGCAAAATCATCGAAGCCACGCACTGCTTTACTGAAGCGCCGCATCAATTCCTCACGCAGCGCGCCTTCGGGCAAGTTCATCTCGAAGACGGGGTGAATGCCATGTTCCCAGCCATAGCTGTCCAGGCGAGTGGGCATTGTCAGCGATACCGCATTGTCCGCGCTGGCGTCTTCGCGGTAACTGAACACGCTGTCGTCGCGAACTTGCCCGCGCCCCAGCGTCCCGACCACCTGTTCACCAACACGGATTTGCAACCTGTCCGGCGTTTCAGTCATGGAAATTCACTTTTTGCAGAGTGTCGATGGTTGGGCGATTGGACTGGCGGGGAACGGCAACCAGCTCGTAACCGAAGCCATTAAGAATTGCCTCAACCTTGCGCAGTCCGATTTCGGAGACCGTATTGTTTTCGATCCCTGAGATAGTGGCGCGGCTCATGCCATATTGTTGAGCCAGTGCCTGCTGGGAGAGTTTGCGCGCCTTGCGCAAGCTTCTGATCAGTTCGCCGATCTGTTCCATTGCGCAAACCTGCACTGTTTACGATGCATTTATAGATAAATAAACAAAATGCATCACATGCGATGCACTAATTTCCACACTCTAGCTGAGTTTCAGAGTACTTGCACGGCGCATCATTGGCTTAGGACAAACCCCAACTCGAACACAGTGCCACTCGCATCACTGCTCACCCGCACCCGCCCGCCATGCAACAGCATGATCGACTGCACAATCGCCAGCCCCAGCCCACCGGAATCCCCAGGTTGCGCCCGTGAAGGGTCGATGCGATAGAAGCGGTCGAACAGTTTGCCCAGATGTTCTGGCGCAATCACCGGGCCGTGGTTGTGTACCTGTAACCAGCACACGCCAGGCTCATCGTGGCGGCGCAGGCTGATCAGTGTGCCTTCATCGGCGTGACGCACCGCGTTGGCAAGCAGATTACCCAGGGCACGTTGCAGCAGTTGCTGATCGGCCAACAGTTCGCCGTGCAGCTGGTTTTCCAGGCGCAACTGGCGATCATCGGCCAGGGCTTCGAAGTAATCGCACAGCTCGCTGCCGACGCTATGCAGATCCAGTGTTTGCAAGTCGAGCGCGCGCTCCGCCTGTTCGGCGCGGGCGAGGAACATCAGGTTCTCGGCCATGCGTTTGAGGCGTTCGAACTCTTCCATGTTCGACGCCAGCAGCTCCTGATACTCCGCCGTGCTGCGCGGGTGATTCAGCGCCTGGCCGTTGCTGGCGAGCAAGGTGTGCAACGGTGTGCGGATCTCGTGAGCCAGATCGGCAGAAAACTGCGACAGCCGCTGCACACTGTCATCCAGCCGCGCGAGCATGCCGTTGAGCGCCTGCACCGGTTCGAGCAGTTCGGCGGGGGTGCCACTGGCGGGCAGTCGCTGGTCGAGGCTGCGCAGATCAATGCCGCGCACCGCCGCGCTCAACTGGCGCAACGGTTGCAGACCACGGCGCAGCAGCACCAGGCCCAGCGCGAACGCCAGCAACGCGCCCAGCCCGACGGCCAGGTACAGGCGCAAGCGATAACTGGCGAGCATCTGTTCACGTTCAGTGAGCACCTTGCCGGCGATCACCGTCAGCGGTTCGCCGTTCGGCCCTTGGGCTTCACCGGACAAGAGCGCCAGCTCGGCGCCGTCCGGCGCTTGCCAGGTCAGCACATCGCCACGCTGCGGCGTTTGCTCGCGCGCGATTGCGTTCAATGGCGGTAGCTCGCGCTGACGCGGGTTGATCGCAATCACGTTCGAGCCATCGGCGCGCCGTGCCAGCAGCAGGCTGTCGAGGTTACCGAGCATGTTCTGGTACAGCCGTGGCCGCGCCTGCAAGGCGCCGAGGCTATCGCTGTCGGCGAGCAAGGCGCGCACCTGTTCCAGGCGGCCAAGCAACGCCAGATCATCCCGATAGGCGATCTCCGACTCGAGCGAGCGGTACAGAAACACACCGATCGCACTCAACACCAACGCGCAAACCACGGCGAACGCCAGCGCCAGACGCCAGGCGATCGACCTAGACCGCATCGTCGGGCGCCTCCAGCTGATAGCCGACCCCGCGCACGGTGTGGATCAGTTTCGGCATGTAAGGGTCATCGACCTTGGCCCGCAGGCGGCGCACTGCAACTTCGACCATGTTGGTGTCGCTGTCGAAATTCAGGTTCCACACCTGCGAGGCTATCAGCGTACGGGACAACACTTCGCCCTGACGGCTGGCGAGCAATTGCAGCAAGGCAAATTCCTTGTTGGTCAGGGCAATGCGCTGACCGCCGCGACTGACCCGACGCCGCAGCACGTCGATTTCCAGATCGGCGATGCTGTAGGACTCGGCCTCGCGCAGCGGCCCACGCCGCAACAGCGTGCGCACTCGCGCGAGCAATTCGGCAAAGGCGAAGGGTTTGAGCAGGTAATCATCGGCGCCGAGTTCGAGGCCGCGCACACGGTCTTCGATGGCATCCTTGGCGGTGAGGAACAGCACCGGGGTGGCGCCGCGCTGGCGGATCAGTTGCAGCAGTTGCCAGCCATTGAGGCCCGGCAGCATCACATCGAGGATGATCAGGTCGTATGCCTGCTGCTCGATGAAATAGCGTCCATCGAGGCCATTGAGCGCCACGTCCACGGCAAAACCCGACTCGCCCAGGCCCTTGGCCAGGAAATTCGCGGTTTTGGCTTCATCTTCTACGACCAGCAAACGCATGGCACACCTCGATTGATCAGGCACACAGGCTAGGCGCCTTCGGCGGCGTTGCCCATTACAAACTTGTAATCCGCCTGACGGGGTTCTGACGAAGACCGGCGTTTAAGGTGATGTCCTTCGCTTCCGGAGCCTGTTCATGACCGTCAAATACCTTGCTGCGAGCCTCGCCATCGGCCTGAGCGCCAGCGCTTTCGCCAGCGCCGAGCTGCCGCGCCACGCTGACCTCGACCTGAAAACCGCACGCCTGCTGGCCGACACCGCACTGAGCAATTGCACCGCCACGGTAACGGTGCTCGACCGTGGCGGCAACCTGCTGGTGACCCTGCGCGGCGATGGCATCGGCCCGCACAACACCGCTGCCAGCCAGCGCAAGGCCTACACCGCGCTGTCGACGAAAACCCCGACCCGGCTGTTCGCCGAACGCGCACGCAGCAATCCGGAGACCGCCAACCTCAACACCCTCGATGAGCTGCTGTTGCTCGGCGGCGGGATTCCGTTGTTCGCCGCTGATGAACTGGTCGGCGCCATGGGCGTGGCCGGTTCCGGCGGCGGCGAGCAGGACGAAAACTGTGCCATCAAGGCCGCCGAAAAGGCCGGCCTGACCATTACCCGTTCCCAATAAGGAGACTGACCATGACCACCCTGCGCATGACCTTCGCCGCACTCGGCCTGAGTGCCTTCTCCAGCCTGGCGCTGGCCGCCGGCAATCCACTGAGCGTGCACGTGCTGAACCTGGAAAACGGCCTGCCCTCGCCGGGCGTCAACGTGACCCTGGAAAAACACGTCGGCCAGAACTGGCAGCCACTGGCCCAGGGCACCACCAACGAGCAGGGGCGCATCGCCGAACTGTTCCCGGCCAAACAGCCTTTCGAGGCGGGCGAATACCGGGTGGTGTTCAAGACCGGCGAATATTTCGAGAAGAACAAGCGCGACACGTTTTTCCCGGAGATTCCGGTGATTTTCCAGGTGAAGCAGACTGACCAGCACTACCACATCCCGCTGCTGCTCAGCCCTTATGGCTTCTCGACCTATCGCGGTTCCTGAATCAACACAAATCAAAAATGTGGGAGCGAGCCTGCTCGCGAAGGCGTCGGTTCAGTCGACATCACCGTTGAAGGACCTACCGCATTCGCGAGCAGGCTCGCTCCCACAGGGATGGCAGTGTTCTTTAGAGCGTGGCCAGCGCCCGCAATCGCTCGGCATCGAGAATCTCGATCTCGCCATACCCCAACCCGATAATCCCCTGCCCCTGCAGATCCTTGAGGATCTGGTTGGTGGTCTGCCGTGAGAGCGACAGCATCGACGCCAACTGCTCTTGCGGCAGTTGCAGCACCCGACGTGGCGCATCGATTTCACCGTAGCCTTCGGCGATCATCAACAAGCGATGGGCCAGGCGTGCCGGGGCCGGCAGCAGGCTCAATTGTTCGAGATTGATAAAGGTCAGGCGCAGTTTGTGGCTCATCAGCAATGCCAGATGCCGCCAGTACACCGGCTGTTCATCGAGGATTTTCAGCAGCGTGGCCTGCGGGATATTCAGCAGGGTGCACGGCCCCACAGCGTAGGCATCATGGGTGCGCGGCTGACCATCGAACAGGCAGATTTCGCCGAACCAGTGCGGCGCCTCGACCAGGCTCAGTAACGCCTCCTTGCCCTGCTCGCTCACCGCCCCGATCCGGATCGCGCCGTCGAGCACCGCGTACAAGCCGCAGGGCGGATCACCGCGCTGGAACAAGCGTTGCCCCGCCGTCAGCCGCCGCTCCCGGGCCGCCGCCAGCAGACTATCCTGAAAGGATGCCGGCAGATGACTGAACCATTGCCCGGTCAGCAGCCGTGAACGCTTATCCATGAACACTCCCAATTGTCGCCTGCCTGACAGAGCGAACGCCGAACCCGGGGCATGCTGCTCTCACCCTACAGGAGGAACAACAATGAAAAGCCTCGTCGACCATCTCAGTCAATACGCCGCCTACCACCGCGACCCGCGCAACATTGCCAGCCACTTTATCGGCATTCCGCTGATCGTGGTGGCGGTGGCGGTGTTGTTGTCGCGACCAGAGTGGTCGCTGGACGGTTTCTGGGTATCGCCGGCGGCGCTGCTGGCGCTGGCCTCGGCGTGGTTCTACCTGCGCCTGGAACTGAAACTGGGCGTGCTGATGACGGTGCTGATGGGCCTGTCGGTCTGGGCCGGGCATGCGCTGGCGCAGCAGAGCACCATGGTCTGGCTCAGCAGCGGGCTGGCGATGTTCGTGATTGGCTGGGTGATCCAGTTTGTCGGGCACCACTACGAGGGGCGCAAACCGGCGTTTGTCGATGACGTGAGCGGATTGATTGTCGGGCCGCTGTTTGTGGTGGCCGAAGTGGCGTTCCTGCTCGGCATGCGCCATGAGTTGAAAGAGCAGATCGAGGCGCGGGCGGGGGTGGTGCGGGTCAATCCGAATCGTGCGGCTGTGTAGATCGCATTCGCGAGCAGGCTCGCTCCCACATTTGGAATGTATTTCCCTGTGGGAGCGAGCCTGCTCGCGAAGCTTTTGATCTTAAAGACTGGCGACTTTCTGCCAGACCTTCGGCTTGAAGAACAGCGTTTCACCCTTGGCCAGTCCGATCAGGCTGTCGTGATCCTTCACCACTTCGGCCTCGATCAGATCGGTCTGCCCTTCGACCTTCAACGTCACTCGCGTGGTTGCGCCCAGCGGCCGGATATCGCGCACTTCAGCGGCGTGGTGATCTTCCAGTTCATGCTTGGACAACGACACTTCGTGCGGACGGAACAGCACATGGTTGTCGTCGCTGAGCAACAAGCGGTTCGAGTCGCCGAGGAAGTGATAAACGAAATCGCTGGCCGGGTTTTCGTAGACGTCGCCCGGTGAGCCGATCTGCTCGATCACGCCCTTGTTCATCACCACGATGCGGTCGGCGACTTCCATCGCTTCTTCCTGGTCGTGGGTCACGAACACCGAGGTCAGGTTGATGTCTTCGTGCAGCCGCGCGAGCCAGCGACGCAGCTCTTTACGCACCTTGGCGTCGAGGGCGCCGAACGGTTCGTCGAGCAGCAGCACCTTCGGCTCAACCGCCAACGCGCGCGCGAGGGCGATACGCTGACGCTGACCACCGGACAGTTGTTCCGGGTAGCGATCCGACAACCAGTCCAGTTGCACCATGTTCAGCAGCTCGTGGACCTTGGTCGCGATCTGGCTTTCGCTCGGGCGCTGGTTTTTCGGTTTCATGCGCAGGCCGAACGCGACGTTGTCGAACACCGTCATATGGCGGAACAAGGCGTAGTGCTGGAACACGAAACCAACGTTGCGATCACGTACGTCGTGGCCGGAGACGTCTTCGCCATGAAACACGATGTTGCCCTGATCCGGGGTCTCCAGGCCGGCGATGATCCGTAGCAGCGTGGTCTTGCCGCAGCCGGACGGGCCGAGCAGCGCCACCAGTTCACCGCTGTGGATGTCCAGGCTGATGTTGTCCAGCGCCTTGAACGCATTGAAATTCTTGCTGACGTTACGCACTTCGATCGACATGAATTATTCCTCCGCGGCGCTGGCGCGCAGGCGGTTGATACGGTTTTCGCTCCACTGCTTGAGCAGCAGGATGAAGAGCGCCAGGATCAGCAACAGGCTCGCCACGGCGAACGCGGCCACGTGGTTGTATTCGTTGTAGAGGATCTCGACGTGCAGCGGCAAGGTGTTGGTCACCCCGCGAATGTGCCCGGAAACCACCGACACCGCACCGAACTCACCCATGGCCCGTGCGGTACACAGCACCACGCCATAGATCAGGCCCCATTTGATGTTGGGGACGGTGACGTGCCAGAACATCTGCCAGCCATTGGCGCCGAGCAGCCGCGCGGCTTCCTCTTCCTGCGTGCCTTGTTCCTGCATCAGCGGGATCAGCTCACGGGCCACGAACGGCACGGTGACGAAGATCGTCGCCAGCACGATGCCCGGCAGGGCGAAGACGATCTGGATGTCATGATCCTGCAGCCACGGGCCGAACAGGCCCTGAGCGCCGAACATCAGCACGTAGACCAGACCTGCGATCACCGGCGATACCGAGAACGGCAGGTCGATCAGCGTCACCAGCATGCTCTTGCCGCGGAACGAATATTTGCTCACGCACCACGCGGCACTGACCCCGAACACCAGGTTCAGCGGCACCGAAATCAGCACGGCGATCACCGTGAGTTTCAGCGCCGACAAGGCGTCCGGTTCAAAGATCGCCGTGAAAAATGCGCCGAGGCCATTCTTCAGACCTTGCGACACCACGATGAACAGCGGCAGCACCAGAAACAGGAAAAAGATCAGCCAGCCGAGGCCGATCAGGATTCTGCGTGAAGTAGCGCTGCCACGCCGGGCAGCGTTGGCCGAGGACGCGGCCGCAATAGACGATTGGGACATGTTCGCGCCTCCTTATGGGGTTTCGATGCGCCGCTGCAACAGGTTGATCAGCAGCAACAGGACGAAGGAAACCACCAGCATCAGCACGCCGATGGAAGTGGCGCCGGTGTAATCGTACTGGTCGAGCTTGACCATGATCAGCAGCGGCAGGATCTCGGTTTTCATCGGCATGTTGCCGGCAATGAAAATCACCGAACCGTACTCACCGACACCGCGGGCGAACGCCAGGGCAAAACCGGTCAGCCAGGCGGGCAAGAGCGCTGGCAGCAGGATATGGCGGAACACCTGCAAAGGTTTCGCGCCAAGGCAGGCGGCGGCTTCTTCGACTTCACGGGGAATGTCAGCCAGTACCGGTTGCACCGTGCGCACCACGAACGGCAGCGTGACGAAAGTCAGCGCGAGGGTAATACCCAGCGGGGTGTAGGCGATCTTGAACCCGAGGTCGGCGGCAAACTGCCCGACCAGACCGGTCGGGGTGTACAGCGCGGTCAGGGCGATACCGGCCACCGCCGTCGGCAGGGCGAACGGCAGGTCGATCATCGCGTCGATCACCTTGCGCCCGGGGAAGGTGTAGCGCACCAGCACCCAGGCCAGCAACGTACCGATGATGCCGTTGATGACCGCCGCACACAGCGCGGTGCCGAAGCTCAGCTTCAACGCTGCCAGCACACGTGGCGCGGTGATGATCGTCCAGAACTGATCCCAGGTGAGTTGGGCGGCGTGGACGAACATCGCCGCCAGCGGGATAAGCACAATCAGGCTGAGGTACACCAAGGTGTAACCCAGCGTCAGCCCGAAGCCGGGTATGACGGGGGAGATACGACGCGACATAAAAGTCCCTGGTTGAAAACGCATCAATGTGGGAGAGAGCCTGCTCGCGAAGAGGGAGTATCAGTCAACATCCCTGTCGCCTGAAATACCGCCTTCGCGAGCAGGCTCGCTCCCACATGTTTTGTGCCTGAACTTCAGGCTCATTGTGATTCAGATTACTGCGCCTGATAAATCTGGTCGAACACGCCACCGTCGTTGAAGAATTTCGGCTGCGCGGATTTCCAGCCGCCGAAGTCCTTGTCGATGGTCACCAGTTCCAGTTTCGGGAACTGCTGGGCGTACTTCGCCGCCACGTCCTTGTCACGCGGGCGGTAGAAGTTCTTCGCCGCGATCTCCTGACCGGCCGGGCTGTACAGGTGCTTGAGATAGGCTTCGGCGATCTGCTCGTTGCCCTTCTTCTCGGCGTTCTTGTCGACCACGGCGACCGGTGGTTCGGCAAGGATCGACAGCGACGGCACGACGATGTCGAACTTGTCGGCGCCGCCGTCTTCTTTCAGCGCCAGGAACGCTTCGTTTTCCCAGGCCAGCAACACGTCACCCTGACCGTTGTTGACGAAGGTGATGGTCGAGCCGCGAGCACCGGTGTCCAATACCGGCACGTGCTTGAACAGGGTCTGTACGTATTCTTTGGCTTTTTCTTCGCTGCCGCCGTTGGCTTTCAGGCCATAGGCCCACGCGGCGAGGAAGTTCCAGCGCGCACCGCCGGAGGTTTTCGGATTCGGGGTGATCACCGAGACGTCGTTCTTGACCAGGTCGCCCCAGTCCTTGATGCCTTTCGGGTTGCCCTTGCGCACCAGGAACACGATGGTCGAGGTGTACGGAGTGCTGGCGTCCGGCAGACGCTTCTGCCAGTCGGCCGGCAGGGTCTTGCCGAGCTTGGCGATTTCGTCGATGTCGCCGGCCAGTGCCAGGGTCACGACGTCGGCGCGCAGACCGTCGATCACCGCCCGGCCCTGCTTGCCCGAACCGCCGTGGGATTGCTGGATTTTCACGGTGTCGCCGGCATGATCCTTCTGCCAGAACTTGATGAATTCGGCGTTGTAGTCCTGATACAGCTCGCGCGTCGGATCGTACGACACATTGAGCAGTTCGTAATCCTTGGCAACCGCGGAACCGGCAAACACAGCGCTGGCCAGCGCGGCCAAAGCGTAACGGCGAATCGACGACATGGTGAAAGCTCCTGGAATTCTTGGTGGTGGCTTTTTCTTATGTGTTGCTGGAATCGGGTTGCTCATTCAAAGATCGCCGCCTGCGGCAGCTCCTGCACACAGCCCCCTGTAGGAGCTGCCGCAGGCTGCGATCTTTTGATCTTCAAATCAGCTCGGCTTGTTACCCGGCTGCTGCAAACGGAATTTCTCTTTGCGTTCGATCTGCACGACCTGGGCGTTATGCACAGTGATCTCCACCGCGCCGAAACGCAGATCGCGCAGGGCGCTCTGGATTTCACGCAAGATGGTGGTTTCGTCCTGACCGTCAACGCTGCGAAGGGATGCGCTCATGGTGCTGCTCCTTTGAATGGGATGTGCCTGGCAGTGGGCGGCACTGCGTTCGGCGTGGAAGCAATATAAGAGAGGCGCAGATATTCTTAAAAAGACTATTTAAGAATGTTTATATAACTAGAAAACATTATCTGACGGGGCAAGGGTTTGCGCGGTGTTCACGGTACAAAAGAACACCGCAACCCCTGTGGCGAGGGAGCTTGCTCCCGCTAGAGTGCGAAGCGCTCGCCTTTTTTTTGGGGCCTGCTACGCAGTCCAGCGGGAGCAAGCTCCCTCGCCACAGAATCGGGCTCAATCAATAAAAGGCGCATTGCTCCAATCAATCACCCCCGCCGGTACCGGCCGCCCAAACCAGTAGCCCTGCCCCAGATCACATTCCTGCTCCAGCAGAAATGCCGCCTGCTCGGCCTGCTCGATCCCCTCGGCATGCACCTGCATGCCCATGCTGCGTGCCAGGGCGACGATCACCCGAACGATGGCTGCGTCGTCCTCGTCCCACGGCAGGCCGGCCACAAAACCCTGATCGATTTTGAGCTTCTGCACCGGCAGACGCTTGAGCCTCAGCAGCGATGAATACCCGGTGCCAAAATCGTCGATGGCCAGGCGAATGCCCAATTCACGCAAGCGATGCATTTGCTCCAGCGCCACTTCCGGGTCATCCATCACCGCGCTTTCGGTAACCTCCAGCTCCAGATACGCCGGATCCAGCCCGGTCTCGTGCAGTACCTGTGCCACCTGCTGATACAGCTCGCGCCGGGCAAACAGGCGCGACGACACATTCACCGCGACAAACGACAGCACAATCCCGGCCTGCTGCCATTGGCACATCTGCGAACACGCCTGGCGCATCACCCAGGCGTCGATTTCAGCGATCAGCCCGGTGCGCTCGGCAATCGGGATGAATTCCGCCGGCGACACCAGCCCCCGCTGTGGGTGCTGCCAGCGCACCAGCGCTTCGACGCCGATCAGGCGACTACTGCGCAGATCGTGAACCGGTTGGTAATAGACCCGCAGCTCCTGTTGCTCCAGCGCGCGGCGTAGCTCGAAGGCGATCTCGACCCGTTGCTGCGCGTGGGCGGTCAGCTCTTCGGTGTACAACGCGTAGCCGTTACGTCCACTGCTCTTGGCTTTGAACAGTGCAGCGTCGGCATTGCGCAACAACTGATCGGCACTCAATGCATCACTGGGGAACAGGCTGATACCGATACTGGCGTTGATGAACAGCTGATGCCGGTCGATGCTGAACGGCTCCTTCAGCGCATCGAGAATGCGCTGGGCCAGCGCCGCTGCCTGAACCAATTGTGGACAACTCTCCGCCAGCACCGCGAATTCGTCACCGCCGAGTCGCGCCAGGGTAATCCCGGGACCGAACAATTCCTGCAAGCGCGCCGCCACCGCTTTGAGCAGGCGATCGCCGACGTTGTGCCCGAGGCTGTCGTTGATCATCTTGAAGTGGTCCAGATCTATCATCAGCAAGGCGCAGCCGCGCTTGTGAATCTGCGCCGAGGCCAGTGCCTGCTCGGCGCGGTCGCTGAACAACAGGCGATTGGGCAGGTCGGTCAGCGGGTCGTGGTGGGCGAGGTGCTTGAGCTCGTGTTCGGAGTCCTTGATCGCACTGATGTCGGAAAACACCGCCACGTAATGACTGAGGCGGCCCTGATCATCGTGAATCACGCGGATGGTCTGCCACTGTGGATAAATCTCGCCGCTCTTGCGCCGGTTCCAGATCTCACCGCTCCATTCGCCCTCGCTCTCCAGCGTGGCGAACATCGCCTGGTAAAAGCCCGGCGGATGGTGGCCGGACTTGAACAGGCTTGGCTGATGGCCGAGAACTTCGTCGTACTGGTAGCCGGTGATTTCCATGAACGCGCGGTTGACGTGCACGATCAGGCCCTGACGGTTGGTGACCAGCACCCCTTCGCGGGTGCAATCGAACACCGCTGCCGCCTGACGCAAGCGTTCACGATCGGACTGACGCTCGCGTAACCGCGCACCAATGCCGAGAAATTCGCACAATCTGGCCCGTGCCAGGAAAATAAGGCCAGCGCTGACGGCAGCCCAGACGTAACCGTTGATCAGTTGCCATCGCTGCAGATCGACAGACTCATCAAAGAAACTGTTCAATAAGTAACCAGTTCCCTGCAGCCAGACCACAGCAAGCAACAGGTAAAGCAGCGCTGCACGCAAGGCATCGCGGTAAGTGGCAGGCATTCGGCTGTCCATGTCCCTACAAAAAAGGTTGGAATTATAGGTCAAGAAACATCCAGCGACTCTTATCTGAAAGGGCGACTGGTTTTATCTGTGTGCTTGGTGATAATGCAACGGCTGTTTTTATCTTTATCGAGGGCCCTATAGCCTATGTGGTACGAAGGTTTTCTTGGCTTGTCGGCCTGGTCTCTGGTCGCGGTCACCCTGCTGATGACCCACGTGACAATTGTCGCCGTCACGGTCTATCTGCACCGTTACTCGGCCCATCGCTCGCTGGAGCTGAATGCCGGCCTGAAACATTTTTTCCGCTTCTGGCTGTGGCTGACCACGGCGCAGAACACCCGCGAGTGGACCGCCATCCACCGCAAACATCACGCCAAATGCGAAACCGAAGATGACCCGCACAGCCCGGTCATCAAGGGTCTGTCCACCGTGCTGCGCAAAGGCGCCGAGCTGTATCGCGCCGAAGCCGAGAACCCGGAAACCCTGCGCATCTACGGCAAGAACTGCCCCGAAGACTGGATCGAGCGCAACCTCTACAGCCGCTACCCGTTGCTGGGCGTGGCGATCATGGGCGTCATCGACCTGCTGCTGTTCGGCACCATCGGCATCACCATCTGGGCGATTCAGATGATGTGGATCCCGGTCTGGGCCGCCGGCGTGGTCAACGGTCTGGGTCACGCCATCGGCTACCGCAACTTCGAATGCCGCGACGCGGCGACCAATTTGGTGCCGTGGGGCATCCTGATCGGTGGCGAAGAACTGCACAACAACCATCACACCTACCCCAACTCGGCCAAGCTGTCGGTGAAGAAGTGGGAGTTCGACCTCGGCTGGGCGTGGATCAAGGTCTTCAGCTTCCTCGGTCTGGCCAAGGTGCAGCGTGTGGCGCCGATCGCCCACCGCGTCGAAGGCAAGGGCCATCTGGACATGGACACCGCCATGGCGATCCTCAACAACCGCTTCCAGATCATGGCCCAGTACCGCAAGTTGGTGATCGGCCCGCTGGTCAAGCAGGAGCTGGACAAGGTCGATCATTCGGTACGCCATCAATTCCATCGGGCCAAGCGCCTGCTGTCGCGGGAAACCAGCCTGCTGGAAGACCGTCATCACTTGCGCATCCAGAACATGCTCGAGCACAGCCAGGCGCTGAAGGTCATTTACGAAAAACGCTTGGCCCTGCAGCAGATCTGGGTCAAGACCAGCGCCAATGGCCACGACATGCTCGCCGCCATCAAGGAATGGGTGCACGAGGCCGAAGCCAGCGGCATCCAGTCCCTGCGTGAATTTGCCGACCAGCTGAAAACCTACTCGCTGCGCCCAACCGCGTAACCTCCTGTAGGAGCTGCCGCAGGCTGCGATCTTTTGATCTTGTCTTTTAAAACAAAATCAAAAGATCGCAGCCTGCGGCAGCTCCTACAGAGTCATGCCATTTCCCTCCAGGCAGCGTAATCAAGGTGATTACCGCCCGGCGGGAGCAAGCTTCCTCGCCACAAAAGCGCGGAACTTAGCACCGAAAGCCCTATCTCAAAGACACTTCGCCACCCCGGCGGGCTGTACTGTGGCCGTTGTCGAAATTGCGGCACACCTTTTGAGAAACGTGCCGATGGTCAACAACAATCAAAAAGACTCATCCCTTGCGCAGTGGCCCGAGGCCGCGCAAATCCTGATGGCGCTGATGCATGCCCAAGGCGAAGTCGCCCGGCTGAGCGAGCGCGAACAGCTGTTCAGCTCATTGCTGGTGAGCGTCAACGCGGTGCTCTGGGCGTTCAATTGGGAAACCCGTCAGGTGCTGTATGTCAGCCCGGCCTACGAGCGGATTTTCGGTCGCTCCGCAGGCCTGTTGCTGGCTGACTACAACCAGTGGCGCGACAGCATCTACCCCGACGACCTGGATTACGCCGAGCGCAGCCTTGCCGAAGTGCTGCACAAGGGTGCAGTGGAAGACCGCGAATACCGGATCATCGCCGCCGACGGCCAGGTGCGCTGGCTCAGCGACAAGTGCTTCATCAACCGCAAGGATGAGCCCGGGCAACCGGTGATCATTGTCGGCATCGCCGAAGACATCACCGACAAGAAACACATGGAAACCGAGCTGCATCGCCTGGCGACCACTGACGTGCTGACCCAGAGCAGCAACCGCCGCCATTTCTTCGAATGCGCCAACCGCGCGTTCGAAGAGGCACGCCTGCAAGGTGCGCCACTGGCCTTCCTGCTGCTGGACATCGATGACTTCAAGCTGATCAACGACAGTTACGGCCACCCGGAGGGTGACAACGTGCTGCAGCGCATCGCCGAATGCGGGCGCGCTTCGTTACGCCGGGGTGATTTGTTCGGACGTATCGGCGGCGAAGAATTCGCCGCCGTGTTCCCCGGTTGTGCACCGGACATGGCGCTGCAGGTGGCCGAGCGGCTGCAGCAGGAGATTCAGCGGTTGAGCTTCAATGTCGACGGCCAGACCTTCGGCATCACCGTCAGCCAGGGATTGACCAGCCTCAAGGATGAAGACGAAAGCCTCGACAGCCTGTTCTCCCGGGCGGATGCGGCGATGTATGAGGCCAAGCGTCAGGGCAAGAACCGGATTATCTCAAGCTGAAATCCACCGTCCGATTCACTTCCCCTGTAGGGGCTGCGGCACGCTGCGATCTTTTGATTTTGTTTTAAAAGACAAGATCAAAAGATCGCAGCGTGCCGCAGCTCCTACAGGGGGATTCTCGTGAATCCGGTTATTTGCGCATCCGCGTCAGTTCCGGCAGCCCGATCTTCAGCAGCCGCGCCGTACGACTCCTGGCCAGTTCCTCAACGCCCTCATGCTCGGTCAGACGGGCCATCTGCGCTGCCATGTTCATCACCAGCGCCTCCCGGGAGTAGACCCCGCCACCGAGCTGGTAGACCGACGCAATCAACTCGCGCAGCTCCAGCGGCAAGCGCCAGCGCGTGCGCAACGCCGAACCGTAGGCCGCGCCGAATTCCGCCAGGGCGTCACCGACCTCCTCCCACTCATCCAGCTCGCCGCCAGCCTGCTTCCACTCCTGCAAACAGCGCAGCAAGGCCAAATCACCGAGACGATGCAACATGCCCGCGCAGTAGCAACGTTCCTGATCCAGATCGAGCAGGCGCGCCAGGGTGCGCGCGTATTCGGCCGTGTGCAGCGACAGCCCCCAGTAGCGCTCGGCGTAGTCCGCCAGGCACGGGTCAATGAGTCTGGCGCTGCGCTTGAGCGCCAGGCCGAGAATCAGGTTCATGCTCTGCCCGGTGCCGAGGCGATGCAACGCCTGCCCCAGGGTCTGCACCGCCGCACCATGATGCTGCGCCGCGCTGTTGGCGGCGGCGATCAGCACGGCGGTGATCTGCGGATCGGTGCGGATCTCTTCTTCCAGCAGCTTCAGGTCGAGGCCATTGGGGTTGAGGCTGCGTTTGACCGCCACTTGCACATCGGTCATCAATGGCGCGCCATCGGCCTGCTCGCGACGCCGCTCAAGGAACACCGACAAGGTCATGCCCGGCGCCAGCGTCGGCACTTCACAGAAAACCTCTTCACCCGCATTCAGCAGCAAACCCTGCAGCCGCTCGGTCAGACTTTCCATGTTCAGCGGTTTGGTCAGATAGGCCGTCGGGGCCAACGGGATGGCTTCGCGCACGCTGGCGCTGTCGTTGCGACTGCTCATCAGAATGAACGGCAGCGGCGGATTGCGTTTGCGCTGGCGCACGCTGCGCAGCACGCTCAAGCCATCAATGCCCGGCAACTCCCAATCGACAATGGCCAGGTCATAAGGCACTTCGCTGAGTAACGACATGGCTTGCTGGCCATCGGCACACAAGTCCAGCCGCGCATCACAACGCACGTTGAGCAACACTTGTTTAAGCAGGTCACGAGACCATGGATCAGCCTCGGCAATCAGCACTCGGGGTACGGCGGGTAAATCAACGGCGGTCATGCGCGCTCTCCCTTGCAATGCCTGAACCTTAGCCAATGCTGGCCTTTCGATACAGCGCAAAAGGGTTTCCAAGGCATAAAAAAACCCGCCGAAGCGGGTTTTTCTCGATCAGATCACACAGTGCCCGGAATTACAGCTCCGAGAAGCACTCTTCGATGATCGCCAGACCTTTGTCCAGTTGCTCGTCCGGCGAGGTCAGCGGTACGAGGACGCGCAGCACGTTGCCGTAGGTGCCGCAGGACAGCAGGATCAGGCCCTTGTCACGCGCCTTGGCCACGACAGCTGCAACGGCGGTCGGGTTTGGCTTGTGGCTGTCGCCGTTTTCGAACAGCTCGACCGCGATCATCGCGCCCAAGGCACGCACTTCACCGATCACCGGGTACTTGGCCTGGATGGCCTTCAAACCGGTTACCAGACGCTCGCCGACAGCCTTGCAGCGATCAAGCAGTTGCTCTTCTTCGAACACTTCCATCACGGCCAGCGCCGCAGCGCAAGCGATCGGGCTACCGGCGTAGGTGCCACCGAGGCCGCCTGGAGCGATGGCGTCCATGTAATCGGCCTTGCCGCAGACACCGGCCAGCGGGAAGCCGCCAGCGATGGATTTGGCGAAAGTGGTCAGGTCGGCGGCAACGCCCATCTGTTCCATGGCGAAGAAGGTGCCGGTACGGCCAGCGCCGGTCTGCACTTCGTCAGCGATCAGCAGGATGCCGTGCTGGTCGCACAGGGCACGCAGACGCTTCATGAATTCTTTCGGCGCGACGTAGAAACCACCTTCACCCTGCACCGGCTCGATGATGATCGCGGCGATGTCTTTCGGCTCGGCGTCGTTCTTGAAGATGCGTTCGATGGAAGCGATCGAGTCGTCGATACTCACACCGTGCAGTTCGTTCGGGTACAGCGCGCGGAAGATGCCGCCTGGCATCAGGCCCATGCCGGCCGAGTAAGGCACTACCTTGCCGGTCAGGCCCAGGGTCATCATGGTGCGACCGTGGTAAGCACCGGTGAAGGCGATCACGCCGGCACGGCCAGTGGCGGCGCGGGCGATTTTCACGGCGTTTTCCACGGCTTCGGAACCGGTGGTCACCAGCAGGGTTTTCTTGGCGAAATCACCTGGCACCTTGGCGTTGATCTTTTCGCACAGCTCAACGTACGGCTCGTAGGCCAGTACCTGAAAGCAGGTGTGGGTCAGCTTGTTCAGTTGTTCGGTCACGGCGGCGATGATTTTCGGGTGCACGTGGCCGGTGTTCAGCACAGCGATACCGCCGGCGAAGTCGATGAATTCACGACCTTCAACGTCAGTCACGGTAGCGTTCTTCGCCGATTCAGCGAAGATCGGGTGAATCTGGCCAACACCACGTGGAACAGCTGCGGTACGACGGGCCATCAGTTCAGCGTTAGTCTTGCTCATTACAGTCCTCATTCACCGCTCATCGGGCGGCGTGGTTCAAGGATTAAGCGGGAGAAATCGGCGGTGGCAGCATGCGATGATCGACTGCCACGGCGTTCCTGGCCGCAGAGAAAATTCCGGTTTGAAACGACGCAAAGGGACAGCGCTCTCGTGCCCTTTGCGTTTGCAGCGATCCCTGTCCCGGCTTAGATGCCCAGGCAGAGGTATTTGATTTCCAGGTAATCCTCGATGCCGTACTTGGAGCCTTCACGGCCCAGGCCCGAGGCCTTGATGCCGCCGAACGGCGCGACTTCGTTGGAGATCAGCCCGGTGTTGACGCCGACCATGCCGTATTCCAGGGCTTCCGCCACACGGAACACGCGGCCCAGGTCACGAGCGTAGAAGTAGGACGCCAGACCGAACTCGGTGTCGTTGGACATCGCGATCACTTCGGCTTCGTCTTTGAAGCGGAACAGCGGCGCCAGCGGGCCGAAGGTTTCTTCCTTGGCCACAGCCGCGTCTTTCGGCACGTTGGTCAGGATGGTCGGCTCGAAGAAGTTGCCTTCCATCGGCTTGCCACCGGCCAGCACGGTGGCGCCTTTGGCCACGGCGTCAGCGATGTGCTCTTGCACCTTGGCCACGGCTTTCTCGTCGATCAGCGGGCCCGTGGTGGTGCCTTCTTCCAGACCGTTGCCGATCTTCAGCTTGGCCACCGCCACTTTCAGCTTCTCGGCGAACGCGTCGTAGACCGAATCCTGAATGTACAGACGGTTGGCGCAGACGCAGGTCTGGCCGTTGTTGCGGTACTTGGAAATGATCGCGCCTTCGACGGCCTTATCCAGGTCCGCGTCGTCGAACACGATGAACGGCGCATTGCCGCCCAGTTCCAGCGAGACTTTCTTGATGTCCTTGGCGCATTCCGACATCAGCTGACGACCGATCTCGGTCGAACCGGTGAAGGACAGCTTGCGCACGATCGGGTTGCTGGTCAGCTCGCTGCCGATGTCGCCGGCGCTGCCGGAGACCACGCTGAACACACCTTTAGGGATGCCGGCGCGCTGCGCCAGTTCAGCCAGGGCGAAGGCGGAGAATGGGGTTTGCGAAGCGGGCTTAAGCACCATGGTGCAACCGGCGGCCAGCGCAGGGCCGGCTTTACGGGTGATCATCGCCGCCGGGAAGTTCCAGGGAGTGATGGCAGCAGTAACGCCGATCGGCTGCTTGATCACGATCAGGCGCTTGTCCGGCTGGTGGCCCGGAATCACGTCGCCGTAGATGCGCTTGGCTTCTTCGGCGAACCACTCGATGAACGAAGCGGCGTAAAACGATTTCACCCTTGGCTTCGGCCAGCGGCTTGCCCTGCTCGAGGGTCATCAGGCGCGCGAGGTCGTCCTGGTTCTCGATCATCAGTTCGAACCAGCGACGCAGCTTGCCTGCACGCTCCTTGGCGGTCAGTGCACGCCAGGCCGGCAGCGCTTTGTCAGCGGCTTCGATGGCGCGGCGGGTTTCGGCGGCGCCCATCTTCGGCACGGTGCCGAGGATTTCGCCGGTGGCCGGGTTGTTGACCTTGATCGTCTGACCGTTGTCCGCATCGACCCAAGCGCCATCAATGAAGGCTTGCTGGCGGAACAACTGGGTATCTTTAAGCTGCATGTCGGCTTTCCTTAACAGCACCGCGGCCTGCGCGGAGCAAAATTATGATTGTAGAAAGGCGCCTCGCAAGGCTGCCGTCAGGGAAATCATCGACCGGGTGAGGCGCAGCGATCGTGCGTTATTCACAGCACCTGCGCATCAACACCCCGTCAAAGAGCGTTTGAAATCTCAAACGGATCGTAGGATCAAAGGGGGTAAAGGACAATAGGTCGTTCGAAAAAAAGAACAAAATCCCAGCGTTTGCTGGTTTTTTCAGATCAACGCGCAAAAAGCCCCGGCCGCAGCCAAACCATAGATCAGCCAGGAAAAAGCGCCAAGCGAGGGTTTTGCAGGACGTTACAGCTTTAAGGAATGCAGCGATTCACACCGACACGCGCACTGACAAAACCCGCCAAAACCCGGCATGGACGCCCCGAGCCGACCTAGGTATGATGTCGCCCGCTGCACCAGTAGCTCAGCTGGATAGAGTACTGCCCTCCGAAGGCAGGGGTCGTGGGTTCGAATCCCGCCTGGTGCGCCATGAATTGAAACGAGAAAGCCCCGGACTGTGATGGTCCGGGGCTTTTTTGTGGGCGAGGTGTTTCATGCGACGGCGGTCACTCCGTCGTCCAGTCAAACTCGTCGTAATCGTCGTCTTCCTCTTCTTCCCCAACCTCCTCAAAAACCTCGTCTTCTTCCACGACGTCTTCTTCCGACTGGTTCAGCAGAAACTCCTTGCGCGCCTCGGTAATCGCGCGCCGCATCTCCTCGCCCTTCTGCGGGCAGTTGAGGAGTTGGGCGATGCGGTCGATTTTTGCTGCCACTTTGTTCTCCAGCGCTTCAGCCATGGCCCGATAGTGCGCGTTTTTGCCGGGCAATGCCAAATGGCTGGGTGAACAAGCGGTCAGTTCTGGCGGATTTTTTCGAGTCGCCGGTCGAGATCCACGCCGGGGTAGCGTTTGTGCAGGTTGTTGTATAGCGCGTCAGCGGCTTGCGACTGACCGGAGTCGCGCAGGCGCAGGACTTCGCGCAGTTGCGTGTCGAGGCCGTTGGCCGGGGCGGCGGCGCGTTTGCCGAGGCTGGCTTCATCGGCGCTGATCGAGTCGCTTTGCATCGGCGCGGCCATTTCCATCATCGGTGCCGGCGCGGGCATGGCCGCAGCGGGTGGAGCGGCCAGTGATTGCGCTTCGGGGGCTTGTTTGCGCGCCAGTGGTGCAGCCGGTTTGGCCGCCGGGGCGAAGTCGAATTGCGCTTGCGGCTCGGGTGCACGTTGCACCAGCGACAACATCAGTGCCACACCGACCACGCTGGCGAAGGCGACCTGCCAACGCGGTTTCTGGCAGGCATTCAGCCAGCGCTGCCACAGGCTTGGCTTGGGCGCCGGGGTTTCGCGGTGAGCAGCATTGAGGATGAACGCATCAAGGTGCGCCGGCGGTTCAACATTGTGCTGTTCGCGTACATGTTTGATCACAGGATCTTCGGGTGTCTGGCGGGCGTCAGTCATGTCAGTACCTCCTCGGCCAGCAGCCGACGCAGTTTTTGCTGGGCGTAGCGCAAGCGGCTCTTGACGGTTTCCAGCGATGTTTCGGTGAGGCTGGCGATTTGCGCCAGGTCGAGGTCGCCGTGGGCGCGCAGCAGGAACACTTCGCGCTGGTCGGCGGGCAGGGTTTGCAGGGCGCTTTCCAGGCGCTGGCTGTCGCGGCTGAGGTTCAGCAGTTGTTCGGGATCGTGGGTCTCGTCGCCAACTGCATGCAGCTGTTCGTCGTAGCTATCGTGCAGCGGCTGATGTGCGCCGTGTTTGCGCCAGTGATCAATCAGGCGATTGCGCGCAATCTGGAACAGCCACGTACGAAACGTCGCCCGGCCTTGTGGCTGGCTGGTGCTGCGGATCAGGCTCAGCCAGGTGTCCTGAAACACTTCATCAGCCAGTTCCGGTTTGCCGCTCAATCCGAGCAGAAACCGATACAAACCCTGACGATGGCGCGAGTACAGAATCTCGAACGCCGCGCCATCGCCCTCACGATAACGCGCCAGCAGCGTTTCATCGCTGCCGGCGGCCAGGCTGTCTGGTGTAGCAAACAGCTGACTGATGAAGCCTTTCAATCGGCTCACTATTCAATCCGTCGCTCAGTGGGCATCGCATTCGATGCGGTTGAGGTGCGCAGGGTTTGCGCCAGTTCCACCAGTTGCACGAACTCGTTGCGCAAGCCGAAACGGTCGTCGCCGCGAGCGCCACGGGCCAGGGTTTCGGTGTCCTTGAGGCTGAAGTCGCCAGTGTAGCGGGCGTCCTTGAGCTGCTGGGAAAACGCCGCCACCGCCGCCGCGAAACGCAGGTCCTCGCTGGCCGATGCGACCTGATTGGCAATCGGCCGCTCGATCAGCAGACTTTTCCCACCTTCAGGCTGTTGATAACGCACACGCAGCATCGCCAATTCTCCATCCTTCGCAGCAACCACCTTCTCCGATTTACCGTAGCGCAGCGGTTCCAGCCAGCCTTGCTCACCTGCCGGAACAATTTCATACAGCGCGGTCACCGTGTGTCCTGCGCCGACTTCACCGGCATCGACCTTGTCGTTGCTGAAATCCTCACGCTTCAAGGCGCGGTTTTCGTAGCCGAGCAGGCGATATTCACTGACCTGCGCCGGGTTGAACTCCACCTGCAATTTGACGTTTTTCGCCACCACCGCCAGGGTCGAACCGAGTTGATCTACCAGCACCTTGCGCGCCTCGCGCAGGTTGTCGATGTAGGCGTAGTTGCCGTCACCGGCGTCGGCCAGTTGCTCCATCAAGTGTTCATTGTAGTTATCCACACCGAAACCCAGGGTGGTCAGGGAAATCCCGGTTTTGCGTTTATCCACAGCCATTTGTTTGAGGCTGTCGAAGTCGCTGATGCCGACGTTGAAGTCACCGTCAGTGGCCAACAGGATGCGGTTGATACCTTTGGGGATGAACGCCTGCTGCGCCATTTGATAGGCCAGCTCGATGCCCGACGCGCCAGCGGTTGAACCGCCTGCGGTCAATTGCTCGATGGCTGTGCGAATTTTGGCTTTCTCGCGTCCGGACGTTGGCTCCAGCACCACACGGGATTCGCCGGCATACACCACCAGCGACACCCGATCCTGTTCGCGCAACTGATCGACCAGCAGTTTCAATGTGCTTTTGACCAGTGGCAGCCCTTCGCGGCGATCCATCGAGCCGGACACATCCACCAGAAACACCAGATTCGCCGGGGCCAGCTCCGCCACAGCCCGGTCAGAGGCCTTGATGCCGATGCGCAGCAGGCGGGTATGCGGATTCCACGGAGTGGTGGCCAGTTCGGTGGTCACGCCGAACGGCGAGCCATCACTGGGCAGCGCGTAGTTGAAGGGAAAGTAATTGACCATCTCTTCCAGCCGCACAGCACCTTCCGGCGGCAGACGCCCCTGATTGAGCAGACGCCGGACATTGGCGTAAGCCCCCGTATCGACGTCGGCGCTGAAGGTCGAGACCGGGGCCTCGGCCACGCTGTGGATCGGATTGTCGGCCAGCGCCTGATACTGCTCGCGCTGCTCGTCGCGATAGCCTTGTGGATAACTTTCCGGGGCCGGCATCGCCGCGAAACTGGCAATCGGCGCCGGACGCGCACTGCGCTTGGCCAGCGCACTGTCGGCAACGAGCGCCTCATGCTGAATCGAAGCCTGTGGCTGGGCCGGCGCCGGGACGGCAGCCGATTCGGGATTAGAGGACACGCCGCAACCGGCGACGGTCAACAACACACCGACGGCAACGGGTCGCAGAAAAGGCAGGGAGCGGGACATGGGGGCTGACCTCGGGATGAAAGTGATCCATTCATCCACTGAGACGGCCAGCCCCTTCAGATCGGGTTAAACGCCGCTGAAAATATTTTCAGCGGTGATAACGCCGCACCACGCTGCTGTTACGCAGTACGTGACCTTTGATTTTGTCCATCAGCTCGGCACGGGTCAGACCGGCGGGCAAGGCGTCCGGGGCCAGATCCAGGGCGTAGATCTGAATGATGTAGTGGTGGGCGCTGTCGCCGACCGGTGGGCACGGCCCGATGTAATGGGTAGTGCCTTTGCTGTTGGTACCGCCCACGCCTTCGAGACTGGATTTGGCGCCGACGCCGGCCGGGATCTGCCGGGTGGTGGCCTTGATGCCGTAGTGAATCCAGTGATCGACGCCTGCACCTTTCTGGCCGTCCGGGTCGTGCATGACGATCGCGTAGCTCAGCGTACCGGCAGGGCCAGAGTTCCAGGCCAGTGCCGGGGACTGGTTCTTGCCACCGCAACCGGCCGCATCGCTCGCGGCGGCGGAGGTGAACAGGCGATTGTCCGAGACACCGGGGATGTCGAGGGTAAAGCGCTCGGCCGCCTGCGCCGGAAACTGCACGCAAAGGGCGACGGCGACGGCCGCCAGCCAAGGGTTGAGAGAGGTCAATCGGGTCATTCCGGGAGCACCTTGTGCAGTTGGGCCTTCGTCGGCCTGCAAACTATAGCTGTACCGTTCGTACCTTGGCAGTGGCAATTGGCTGAACCTCGCACTGCGGCGCAAACTCGTAAGAGAAATGCCTGCCAGGAGCACGAACATGAGCCTGCACCGTGTCGCCCGTTTCGCCGATGTCCCCGAAGACCGCGGCCTGCAAGTCGAAATCGGTGAGCGCAAGATTGTCCTGCTCCACGCCAATGGCCAACTGCGCGCATTTCAAGGCGAATGCCCACACGCTGGCGCGCCATTGGCTGACGGCGCGCTGTGCAACGGACGCCTGATCTGCCCATGGCACAAAGCCGCATTTCGCGTCGAAGACGGCGCGTTGTGCGAGCCACCGGCCCTCGACAGTCTCAAGCGTTATCCGCTGGAGTTACGTGGCGATGAGGTCTGGGTCGATGATCAACCACTGCCGGATGCGCACACGCCGCCGGCCGATGATCCGCGCATCTTTGTGATTGTCGGCGCAGGTGCAGCGGGCACGGCATGTGCGGCGGCTCTGCGGGAGAAAGGTTTCGGTGGCCGGATCATCATGCTCGACCGCGAAGCGGATGCCGGTTACGACCGCACGGTGCTGAGCAAATTCGTCCTCGCCGGCGAGATGCCGGCGCAGGAAACCCCGCCGCTGCGCGATGAAGATTTTTATCAAGAGCAGCACATCGAACGCCGACAAGGCGAAATCTCCGCGATCGACGCTTCGGCGAAAACCCTGCATTTGCACGACGGCCAATCCCTGCGTTACGACGCCGCGGTGCTCGCCACCGGCGGCGAGCCCAATCCGCTGCAACTACCCGGCGCTGACCTGCCGCAGGTGTTCGTCCTGCGCTCGAAAGCCCAGGCCGAACAGATCATGCGCACGGCCAAACCCGAACAGCGGGCGCTGATCATCGGCGACAGCTTTATCGCCCTCGAATGCGCCTCGGCCCTGCGTCAGTTCGGCCTCGACGTCACGGTCATCGCCCGCCACGCCGTTCCATTTGCCGAACAATTCGGCGAAGCGGTGGGCAAGGCGATCCGTGCGCTCCACGAACAACACGGGGTGAAATTCATCACCGATCACGAAGCCCGGGAAATCACCGGTGACGGCAAGGTCGAGGCGGTGCTGCTGGATAACGGTTTGCGCGTTTCGGCGGATCTGGTGCTGGCGGGGGTTGGCGTTCATCCGGCCACAGAAGCGTTCGCTTCGCTGCCAAGGGAGAAAGACCAGTCACTGCGCGTTGATGCCGGTCTGCGGGTCTGCGAAGGTCTATGGGCGATTGGCGATATCGCCACGTTCACCCTGAGCGGCCAGCCGCAGCGCATTGAGCATTGGCGCCTGGCCCAGCAGCACGCGCGCATCGCTGCCGCCAACATGTTGGGCGCCGATGAGCATTATCTGGATGTGCCGTTTTTCTGGACCTGGCACTTCGGCAGGAACTACGACTACCTGGGCCACGCCAGTCAGTGGGATGAAATCGAGTTCAAGGGAGAACCCGAGCATCCGCCCTTTATTGGCCTGTTCGGCCACAACGGCGTGGTGGTTGCCGCTGTGGCATGCGAGGAGGAGCGGGCCATGGCGATGCTGGCCGAACGGATGAAACAGCCGCTGACGATGGAAGACGCGTGGGAACTGATTCGCGGCTGAATGCTGAATGCTGAATGCTGAATGCTGAACAATGTAGGAGCTGCCGAAGGCTGCGATCTTTTTGATCTTGATTTTAAAGATCAAAAAGATCGCAGCCTTCGGCAGCTCCTACAGGGGACGCGTCGTTCAGGTGAGGCGGTTTACCGGATCGCGATTGTCATCATCCTCGGCGTGCAGAAAGATCACCCGGGGATGTTCCAGTGGCGCCAGCGGTGGCGGCAGCTCCGCAGGCTCCAGCGGCCGGAAGTTCAGCACCACATGGCTGATATCACCTTCCTGGTCGTTGTGGATGGTCATCACCCCCGGTGTGCGCAGCTTCTCCAGGCGGTCATCGCACAGGCGGAAGCTCTTGCTCAGCCCTTCATCATCGACCACCGGTGCCGGCAAGCGACGCTGGGCGAAGCTTCTGCTTTTACGCTGCTGATAACGCGCCCAACCAATCAGAATCACTGCGTTGACCAGCGCCACCCACAGGTAGATCTGCAAGGTGCCGAGGGCTTCAAACGCCGAGTTGTCGATGCGTGGCCCACCGGCGTGGGTCTCGATCAGCGGCCACAGTCCGCGAATCAGCAGAAACAGCAGGCCGACCCAGGCCAGCACGGTGAGGACCACATCGACCACCACCAGGAAGGGCCGCTGGCGGGTCCGGATGATTTTCATTTGATGACCTCCTCTTCGTCGTCGCCGACCGGTTTGATACCCCGGTCAGGACTGACCCAACGCGCACGCTTCTGGTGTTGACCAAACAGCACTTTGGGGAAACTGACCAATGTAGTGAGTAGGCTGACCAGCCAGAATGCGATCGGGTACCAGACCACCCAGAACATGGTTCGGCCCAATCCCGGTTCGTAGCGCCGGTCGATAATGATGCTGACGGCGAACTGCACCAGGCAGACGAACGCCAGCAACAGGCCGGTGAACGCCGGGGGCATCAGGTGATGCACGGCAATCGATTCCGGCATGACCACAAACTTGCCGACGCCCCAGAAAATCACCGACAGCAGGAAGGTGAAGGCCCAACCGGTTGACAGGCAGTATTCGAACAGCAGTGGCCACAAGTAACGATGGCGGTACTGCCAGATCCCGCGAATGTTCTTGAACAACACCTCGGCACCGCCCTGGGCCCAGCGCAGGCGCTGCTTCCACAGACCGCGCAGGGTTTCCGGCATGAGGATCCAGCACAGCGCGCGCGGCTCGTAGAAGATGCTCCAGTGATCGAGTTGCAGCTTCCAGCTGATGTCGATGTCTTCGGTGATCATGTCCGGGCTCCAGTAGCCAACCCGGTTCAACGCGGTACGGCGGAACGCGACGATCACGCCGGACACGGTGAAAATCCGCCCGAACACCCGTTGCGTGCGCTTGATCAGGCCAATGATCGACGAGAACTCGCCGACCTGCACCCGCCCGACCAGTGTCGAACGCGTGCGAATCCGTGGGTTGCCGGTCACCGCGCCCAGCCGCGCGTTGTCGAGCATCGGCGCCACCAGATAGGCCGCCGTGTTAGGCGCCAGCAGTGCGTCGCCGTCGATGCACACCAGATATTCGCTACGCGCAGCAATGGCGCCCATGCGCAGGGCCACGGCCTTGCCCTGGTTTTCCGCCAGATGCAGCACCCGCAGGCGTGGGTCTTCCTGAGCGAGCCGGTCGAGCACTTCGGCGGTGTTGTCCTTGGAGCCGTCGTTGATCGCGATGACTTCGATGTTCGGGTAGTGCTGGGCCAGCGCCGCGTGAATCGTGTCGGCAGCGTTTTCGCCTTCGTTGTAGCAAGGGATCAGGATCGAGATCAGCGGCTCGCCTTCCAGTGGCGGCGGCAGGGTGTCGTCCTTCCATGGCCAGTGGCGTTCCCAGTGCAGCCAGAAATACAGGCCGCCGGCAATCCACAGCCCGGACATGAACAACGGGTAGAAGAACACGAAGTCCATCAGGAATTGCCCGGTGACCAGGAAGATCAACCCCAGCGGCACGCCGAGGACGAGCGCCAGAACAAGCAGGGCTAACAGTCTATCCAGCATGTCATGGGTTCCATTTGTTGGAGAGCGCAGGCCTTACGGTTTTCAGGTCCGGCAGGTTGTCGAGGAAGTTGTCCGGGTAGTAACCGAAACTGGTCGCACCCTGACGCTTGAGCCGGCCCATCCAGTCGGCCAGTTGGGCGCCGTCGATGTCGGCCTGATCCTTTTTCGTCCAGTCGCGGGCCTGCAGTTCGAAGACTGTACGATCCAGTGCACCGGGGCGCTGTTTGATCTTCGCCACCAGTTCTTCAAGCCACGGGCCGGATTGCGCCTGGGTCTGTTTTTCCATCAGTGGCATGGCCATCGGCGCCGTCCAGTCGTAGGTCACGAGGAAGTCGTCGAGGTTCTGCGCAAACCAGGCTTCGCTTTCCGGATTGAGCACCGGCTCGGCGAAGATGTTGCGTGCGGTCAGCACCTGCGGGCCACGGATCGCGCGGACCTTGGCGGTCAGCTCATTGGTGAAGTCGATCAGGTATTTACTCTTGAACCGCGTCCAGCGCTGCATGGCTGCCGGATCATCGCGAAGCGCAGCAATGGACCCCGGCAATCCGTGCGCGGCATACGCCTTCAGGGCCTCGGGGCTGGCGTCTTCGAAGTCCGAGAGCACCGCGTCGTCGTGATAGAGAATGCCGTCGACCGAGGTCAGGCGCGCCACATCTTCGTAGATTTCACCGATGATCCGCCGTACTTGCGGATCGAACGGCGACAAGCGCTGATACTGGCCCGGATCGACCGAAGTGGTGCCGGTTTTCGGATCCCAGCGCGTGACACGCGGCAGCTTCGAATCAAGGCCAAAACTCAGCACCGGCATCCACGCGAACACTTTCACGTGCGCCCGAGTGCGCAGTTGCCAGGCAACGCGATCGAAGATGTCGGCGCGCACCGGCAGATGACGGTTGGGGAAGTACAGCGAGTGCACCAGTCCGTCGCCCTTCGGATCAGCGAAGGCCTGCAGGAACACGGTATTGGCGCCCATGTCGGCCATGCGCTGAATCAGCTTGCCGAGGTTGATTTCCTGCTGCGCCGGGTCCGGGTCGTAAACGTTGTCCAGATCGACATGGACTACACGCATGGTGAAATCCGACTGCGCCGCGACGATGCTGTTGGCGAAATGCTCGCCGTCAGGATCGGAGGCCACCAGGAAGCGCGGGCTGCTCATCAGGTTGTCGAGGGCATCGAGACCGTCGTCCAGGGTCAGGGCCATTTCGTAGCCCTGCTCGCCGACCACGGTCAGCGAAGTGCCGTCCGCCGTGCCGTACGGCCAGACCCAGATGCGCGGTTTCTTGCCGGTGACCTTGCGGATCTTTTCCGAAATGGTGGCGACGTCATTGCGGATTCGTGCCTGGAAATCAGCCTCGGATTCGTAGCGTTTGGTCACCGGGTCGTAACGCCGTGTGGCCGCCGCCGGCTGCATGTTGCCCTGCGGGTTGGCGAGGATGCCTTTGTGGCTGGCGTCGGTGTGGGCGGCGATTTCCACCAGCCCCGATTGCGAGATTTCCCGCACCTGATCCCAGGTCAGAAAATCCGAACGTGCGCGGGGTGCGCCGGCAAAATCCACCGGTTGATTGAGCGGCGTGTCGATCCACGCGCCGACCGGCGCCAGCAAGGCGTGCCAGTTGTAGGCACGCAGCACCGGCAACACGCGGGTATAGAAGCTTGAGTAACCGTCGTCGAAGCTGAGCAGGATCGCTTTGGCCGGCAGTTCCGGGCCGCCCTTGCGCGCTGCCATGATCTGATCGACGGTAACCGGCTGGTAGCCGTTCTCGCGCAGCCAGGCCAACTGTTCGATCATGCGCTCGGTGCGCACGGCCACGACGGCCTGATCGGGGTCGCGATCTTCGACGTCGTGATAGGCGATACCCAGCACATGGTTTTTCGGCCACGGTTTTTCACTAGCCGCCACCGGACGTTGCGACGGCGGCGCGAAGGCCGGGGCTTGCTGGGCGCAGGCGCTGATCAGCAGCACTCCCAGCAGAAGGATGAAACGCGTCATCAAAGGCATCTTCAAACTCTTCTAGAAGCGGAAAGTGAGGTCGACGAGCAGACGCAGATCGGTCTCCCGATCACCGTCGTAGGGCCGGTTGATCACACTGAACAAACCGCCCACCTCGAACACGTCGTTCCAGGCATAACGTTGGCCATAACCGAGCATCGCCATGCCGCCGGTGCCGTGGTCACGCTGGCTGTAGGTACCCGCACCGGCCTGGAATTGCTGGCTCCAGGAGGTTTCGTAGCGGTGGTAGAGCACATGGTTGACGTTGACCGTCGGCATCACGCTGAAGTCCGACTTCGGGTTGAAGTACGGCACATCCTCGGAGTTGGAGTTGTGGCTGGTGCCGACCTCCAGACCGGCATCGACCTGTACGTTCGGCGCGCTGTAGACGCCCTCGCGCCCGGTGAGCAAGGCCTCGACGCGGTTATTGCCATCACTGAAGTGCGACGGGCTGACCGACAGCCGCCACTCGCGACTCTCATTGGCGCGCCAGCGGATGAACGCGTTGCCGCCGTTGGCCTTGATGTCGCTGTTGAGGGCGCGCAACGGCGTCTCGGCCGACAGGTAAGCGAAGCTGCCGCCGTACTGCCAGTGGTCGTTGATGTCGCGGGCTATCGCGATCCGCGCGCCCTGTTTGGCGCCGTAACCGTAATCGTGGTTGGAAACTTCGGCTTCCAGGCTCATGTCGCGGGTACGCCGTTCCAGGCCGACGCGCTGGAAGCGGTCGGTACCGGTGCCTTCGGCAAAGTCGCCGGTGGCATAACCGGCGCCGACAAACACCCGCCAGTCTTCATCAATCGGCGGGCTGTACAGGGTGCTCTGGATGCCGAAATCGCGGCTGCCACTGACCGCGCCCGCACCGCCGCTGCCGCCACCTCCATTGGCCTTGCCGCCGTAGGCTTCGACGCGCAGTTCGGACATGTCGTGCACTTCGCGCTCGCGGGCCGCTCGTTGCACCTGACGGTTGTCAGGGAAACGCTCGACCACGTCATCGGTCAGCGCATCCATCTGCCGCCATTCCTGCAGGGTCATCGCGGTGCGCGCCTGAGCCAGTTCCAGGCCCATGTCGCGCGGGGCCATGCTCTCGGTTTCCTTGAGCTGGTTTTCGGCGCGGCGAGGCCATTGCCGGGCCAGGTACAGATCGGCCTGGGCCAGGCGCAGGCCGATGTTGCCCGGTGCCTGATCGACCAGGGTCTGCAGGCGCTCCTCGCCGTGCGGCAGATCAGAACCGTAGGTACCGGCCTGCGCCGCGAGTTGCTGGGCGTCCATCCATTCATCGTTGGGGTTGCCGATCGGCAAGCCCTTGAGTTCGACTCGCGGTTTCTGGGTCTTGGCCAGATCCTCGGCGACTTTGCGCGCTTCATCGGCGCGGTCGCTTTCCAGCAGCGAGTAGTACAACGCGGTGGTGTCTTCGAGGCGATCACCGACATCGGCATCCGGCGCCGACAGCACCTGGCGATACAGGTCAGTGGAGACTTCCGGCTGGCGCTGATCCAGATACGACGCCGCTACCCAGCGCAGAGCGTAGGTCGGAATCTTCACGCCTTCGCTTTGCAGCTTCTGATATTCGTTGATCACGTCGGCGGTGCGCGCCCGGGCCTTGAGTGCGCCCATGCGGTCGATGCGCCAGCGAACCACGTCATCGTGGGCGCTGGCGTCCGGGGTCCAGGTGGCGAGCAATTTGTCGTAATCGGCCAACGCGCGGTCGGCGATCACATAGCGTTCTTTTTCGCTGCGGGTGGCGAGTTCGGCCAGACGCACGCGTTCGGCAGCCAGATCACCTTCGAGGCGGCGCAGGGTGACCGGGTCAATCAACCCCGGACGTTGATTGGCCAGACGCAGCGCCGGTTCCGGCAGCCGCGCCTTTTGCAGGGCGACCACGTATTCACGGGCGACTTCCGGCTTGCTGCCGGCACGCATGAACGCTTGATCGTATTCAAACAGCGCGTCGTACTGTTTGCCGGCGCGGGTCAGGGCATAGCCGAGTGCGAGGCGGCGCGAGGGATCGTCGGGTTTGGCGGCGACCAGAGCCTTGGCGCGGGTCACGGCTTCGTCGGGTTTGCCCGCGTCAGCTTGAGTCAGCGCCAGCCCAAGTTGCAGGTCAGCATTGTCCGGCTCCAGCGCCAGGGCCTTGTTGTAGACCTGGGTCGCCTGCTCCCAACGCTTGAGGTTGCGATAGGCGCGCGCGGTGGCGGTCAGTGCCTGCACCGGCAGCACCCGGTCACGGCCCTGGGTCTCATAGACCTGCACCACCTCGGCATCGAGGCCGGCCCAACTGGCGATCTGCAGGTGATCGCTGATCTGGCCGGTGGTCGATTGCCCCGGTGGCACCTGGCGCAGCACGTTCAGCGCAGGCGTGGTCTGCCCGGCACGGGCATCACGCACCATCTGATCATAGGGCGTATCGGCAAACGCCAGTGCCGGCCAGAGCAACTGGCTGCACAGCGCAACGCGAAACAACGGGCGTAAACCACGATGTAAAACAGGACCATCAATACGCGGCATTCGTCAGCATCCTTACATGGCCAGCCGGGTCGCAATGCCCCCCTTGCCCATTCGTAACGGAGACCGAGTCAAAAGAGACCCAGCCAAGCTTAGTCAGGCAGTCTTGCATGCAAGCGTAGTCGAATATCCAGAACGCAATAATTGTTCAGAATCGTGGCGCCGGCTCAGACGAAAACCCGCACACCAGACAGCAAAACGCCCGGCGTCTGTGGATCAGAGGCCGGGCGTTTCTATTTAGAACGCAGGATTACTGCACTTGCGTGACGCCAGCGAACTTGCTCATCAGGAAGCCGACGAACTGCTCGACGGTCATCTTCTGGCCGTTGAACTCCACCTGATTGGCGGCGTAATGCAGCTTGGTCACGACGTTGGTGCCATCGACGGTCGCCAACTGCGAACCGACGGCCATGCCGGAGAACATGTCGGCACCGGCGCTGGCCTGGTCGACGATGGCTTTGGCGTCGGTCTGGCCGTCAAGCTGCGCCTGCACGCTAAGCAGATCGATCAGCATCGGCTTGGACACCTGAATGTTCAGGTCCAGCAGCGCGACCAACTGTTTACCCAGTTGATCCGGCGGCAGATCCATCGACTGTGGCTTGGTCAGATCAATCACCAGGCTGGCGCGGCTTTCACCGTTGGCGGTTTTCAGCGACAGGTTTTCCAGCGCGATCTGTGGACTGGCGGCCAGCAGTTTCTGCAGGTCAGCCTTGACCTGTGCCGACTCGGCTTCGGTCAGGTTCAGTTCCGGTGCCGGCAGGCCGGCTTCGGCAGCGGCCGCCGCTTCCTTCTCGTACGGCTGCAATTTGGTCTGGTAGATCTGCATCAGCGACATCGTCGACGGGATGTCGAGGTTCTTCAGACTCATGGCCATGTTGGCCGAACCGATTTTCTTGTCGTTGAGGGTGACTTCACCCACCTTGTAATCAGCGCGGCCCGAGGCATTGCTGCCGCTCTCTTCGGTGAGGTTCTTCATTTCGAAGTTCTTCACGCCGAGCACCGACTGCTTGGGACCGAAGGTGGTTTTGCTGCTGGTCAGCTCCAGGGTGTTTTCCCCGGTGTAGTAGCCGTAGCTGCTCTTGGTAAGGTTGCTGGCCAGGGTCAGACCGTTGAGTTCGACCTGCACCGGCGCCTGATCCTGCGACACGGTGACCAGTTTCAGGTTGTCCATGTAGCCGTCAGCCTTGACCTTCTGCGCCTGGGCACTGGCGGAGATGTTCATGGTCAGGCCGGAGAATTTCAGGCTCGACTGCTCGTCCAGCGCGGTTTCCAGCGGCAGCAACTCCAGGCTGCTGGTGGTGGATTCGTCGTAGCCGATGTTGGTCACGCCCTTGAGCGGCGCGGCGCCCTTGGTGGCGGCAAACCATTTTTCGGTGGCCGGGCTCTTTTCCAGCTCGTAATTGCTGGTGGCCATGACTGGCAGCCACTTCAGCGACACCAGGCGCGAGAACGGCAGCGGGCCGTGCTCGATGTGGTCGACGAACAGCAACTCGACCGGCTGGTCGCCGAACATCTCGCCCTCGCCCTTGAGGCGGTAGTGCGCGGTGCTGGTGAAGGTGTGACGCTCCAGCGACACCAGCTCCAGCGACGCGGTGCCATTGGAGCCGGCCATCGCGGTCTGCAGCTCTTTGTTGGCGTTGCTGACGGCGTTGTTCAGCACGCCTTCGATTTTGGTCCCGGTGTACCAGGCCCCGCCGGCGCTGATCGCACCGATGGCAACAACAATCCCGAGAAGCACGCCTGCTGATTTATTCATGAATGACCTGATCAATGTCCGTGGCTGAAAATGTGGTCGTCTTCCCTGAACCCGTGACCGGGTCGCGGCTCGACTCCGCTGAAATTAGCGGTGGAGATTAGCACTGGCAGCGCAAGGCGGCCCAATGTTTAAAGGTTAAAGAGTGTCTATGGGGAGTGTGGACAGCTGACAGGCGGGGAGAGTTTCGGCGTTTTTCAGGTCGTCTTCGCGAGCAGGCTCGCTCCCACAGGTGCAGTGTTACCCTTGTGGGAGCGAGCCTGCTCGCGAAGAGGCCAGTGAAATGAATGCAGATCAGGAATACTGAACCTCGATCTCATCGAGTTGATGATCGAAGCTCTTCAACCGCGCCGTCCAGGTATACACCAGCACTTCAAAGTCGCGATCGATCACCGCACCGCCCGGCCCATCCGCCCGAGGGTCACAGAAATCCAGCTGATAACGCTCACGGGCCATGGCCGTGGCGACATCCGACAGTTCGCGGGCATTGTTGAGCCAGTGCCAGCCTTCGTCGGCAATCTGCTTGTCGAGTTCCAGGCACTGTTTTTTCAAGGCTTCGAGGCTTTTTTCCAGCGGGGTGCCGGTGAGTTCGCCCATGACTTCGGCGAAGGTGCGCCCCGGTTGCCAGTAGCTGCCCCAGAAGTAGCGATCGAATACGGTTTCGACCCGACGCAGGGCGACTTTGGTGTCCCAGATCAGCACCAGAGTCTTGCCTTGTTCAAGTTGTCTTTTCTTGACTCGCTGCACCTGGATCGATGCCCAGGCCACGACGACAATTGCCATCACCGCGATCAACGCCGTGGCGCTGTCGAGGAAGACCATGGCCTTGTCGATCTGGTGGGCCAGCATGATGCCGTAGAAATAGGTGGCCGACAGCAGCACCAGCGCTACCAGGGCGCACCAGAAGCCGAGAGCGTAAGGGTTTTTCATTATTGGTTTCCCCTAGACCAGCGCTAGCAATGTGCGCTGAAAGGGTGCGTTGCACGTGGCACCCCTTCAACACTTCAAAGCATAGCAACGGGTTCAGGGTTTGCTGGCGCTTGAGGTTTGCGTTCGTCCGCTTTCCCAACCGCCACCGAGGGCGAGGAACAAATCGATCTGGCTCATGGCGACCTGGGTGTTGGCGGCGGCCAGTTGCGCGGTGACGTCGGTGTAGGTGCGGGTCGCCTGCAGGTCGGCGAGGAACGACTCGCGCCCGGCCTGGAAGAAGCGGTGAGTCTGGTCCGCCGCCAGTTTCGCCGACTGCTCGGCATCGGCCAGGGCGTCGCGGCGTTGCAGCAGCGCGCTGTACTGGGCCAGGCCGGTCTGGGTTTCGCGGATGGCGTTGAGCACCACGCCGTCGAAATGTGCCAGTGCGGCCTGGGTGTTGGCTTCGGCTTCGCGGATACGTGCGCGGGCGCCGTTGGTCGGCACCTTCCAGCTCAACGACGGGCCGAAGCCCCAGCGGTTGGTCGACGGATCGCCCAAGTCGTCAATAAGACCGACGGTGCCGATGGTCGCGCCGATACTGATGTCCGGGTACAGCTCACCCGTAGCGACGCCGATGCCCGCTGTCGAGGCCGCCAAGCGACGTTCCGCCTGACGAATATCGGGACGACGCTTGAGCAGCGCAGCACCATCACCCACCGGCACCAATTGAGCGATTTTCGGCAACTCGGCACAGGTTGCGGTGCCGGCCGGCAATTGCTCGACCGGCTTGGCCAGCAGCATCGACAGGCGGAACAACCCGGCCTGACGAGCTGCTTCATAGCGCGGCAGGTCGGCGCGCAACGACTTGAATTGGGTTTGCGAACGGGTGACCTGGGTTTCATCACCACGCCCTGCATCGCGCAGGCGCTGGATCAGCGTGGTGCTCTGGGATTGCAGGTCGAGGGAATGCTGGGCGATTTCCCGTTCTTCGTTGGCCGCACAGACCTGGGTGTAGGCGCGAACCACGTCGGCCACCAAAGTGATGCGTGCGGTGTCAGCCGCCGCTTGAGTCGCATCGGCGTTAGCCTTCGCGCCTTCGATACCGCGTTGCAGGGTGCCCCACAGATCGAACTGATAAGACGCGCTGATGCCAATATCGCCGACGTTGTCGACCGGGACTTTTTCCGGCAGCAAGAACGCCTGCCCGGATTCCTGCAAACGCTGCGCGCCCATCTTCACGCCTGCGCTCCAGCCACCCGCCGCTTCGGCCTCATCGACTTGCGCGCGAGCCCGTTGAAGGTTCGCCGCCGCTACGCGCAAATCAGTGTTGGACGCCATGGCCTGCTGCACCAGTTGATCCAGACGCGGATCACGATACAGGCGCCACCAGTCAGCAGGTACCGGCGCCGACACCACCGGTTTGCCCTCCACCGCCAGTTCGCCCTGAAAGTCCTTGCGCTGCACCGCCGCGTCAGCGGGCAGGTGATAGTCCGGCCCGACCATCTGACAGGCCGAGAGCATCACGCCCAACCCGGCGATCATCAGGGCCTTGTTCATTGCGCGGGCTCCTGCGTTTTGTCGTCGATGATCGACACGGTGGCGGTACGTCCGGCGATCATGCGGAAGTCTTCCGGCACTTCGTCAAAGGCGATGCGCACCGGAATTCGCTGCGCCAGCCGTACCCAGCTGAACGCCGGGTTGACGTTCGGCAGCAGGTTGTTGCCGCTGGTGCGGTCGCGGTCTTCGATACCGGCGACGATGCTTTCGACATGCCCGCGCAGCCTGGCTTTGTCGCCGATCACGCGGATATCCACCGACTGTCCGACATGAATGCCGTCGAGTTTGGTTTCTTCGAAATAGCCGTCGATGTGGAACGAGTTGCTGTCGACCACCGACAGCACCGGCCGCCCGGCGGTGACGAATTCCTGCACACGCGGCGCGCGGTCGTTGACGTAGCCGTCCACCGGGCTGCGGATCACCGAACGATCCAGGTTGAGCTGGGCGCTGTCCACCGTCACCAGCGCTTCGGCCAGCGCCGATTGCGCCCGGGCGACTTTCGACTGGCTTTCTTCCAGCTGTTCGGCCGGCACCAGGTTGCCCAGGCCACGGTTACGCTTGGCTTCGCGCTGGGCTTGAGCCAGGGTTTCTTCGCGATCGGTGACCGCCGCTCTAGCCTGACGCAGAGCCAACTTGAAACGGTCCTGGTCGATGCTGAACAGCACCTGGCCGCGTTTGATCAACTGGTTGTCCTTGACCTCGACCTGCTGGATCAGCCCGGACACGTCCGGGGCGATCTGGATGATGTCGGCGCGGATGTGGCCGTCGCGGGTCCACGGCGCGAACATGTAGTACATCACCATGCGCCAGACGAGGACGACGGCAAAAGTCACGATCAGCAGGGTCAGGACCACGCGACCGATAGTCAGAAACGGTTTTTTCATGTCATCAGGTATCGACTGAGTGAGTCCACGCCGTACAGCATCACGGCGTAGAGGGCCACGTTGAACAATGCCCGGTGCCAGACCAGACGGTAAAAGTGCAGGCGCGTGAGCACGCCGTGCACCAGCAAAAACAACACATAGGTGATGCCCATCAACACCAGCAGGGTGGGCAGGAAAATCCCGCTGATATCCAGATCACCGATCATAGGGGCGCTCCATCGGGCAGCGGTTCTTCGGCATCGCTGGTGCTGACGAATTCCACACCGGGCAGCAGCGCCAGGCGCAAACCGCTCAGGGCATGCAACAGGTTTAGCCGGGTTTCTTCGTCGCCGTGGCCTTTGAGCGCGCGGCGCGCACGGTCCATGGTCATCAGTAGCGGACTCGGTGCCGGCAAGCGTTCGCCGGCCTTGAGGCAGGCGCGGAAATACTCGCCAACCTCAGCCACCACTTGTTGCAGCAGGGCATTCGGCGCGCCTTCCACCCGCGGGGTGTAGGCCAGCAGATCGAGCAGGTTGAGACCGACGCGCACTTCACGCATGGCAATCCCGGTGTCCTGCCCGGTCATGGCCAGACGCGGCAAGTGCTGCATCAAGCGGTCAAGCAACTGCACGCCCAGATGCCGGTGTTCGGCCAGATTGGCCGGCTCGGTCATGCGCACGATGTCTTTCCAGCTGAAGCGGGTCAGACGTTTGGCGGCCAGCTCGACGCCGAACGGGCGGGCGATCAGGGTCCAGATGAACGCGAACAGCAGGCCCAGAGGGCCGGCCAGGTTGGAGTTCACGAAGGCGAAGAAGTCCGCGTCGTAGGCGCCCTGAATGCTGATGAACGACGAGGTGTTGACCAGCGTCAGGAGCATGCCGAGGAAGAACCGTGGCTGCACCGTCAGGGTGCCGACACAGATGAACGGAACCGCAAACGCCAGTACCAGCATCGGGAAATCGTGCAGGTTCGGCAGAATCAGAAACAGGTAAAGGCTGGCGAACAGCACCGACATCCCGGTCCAGAAAAAGAACCGGTAGATCTGCGGTGCCGGGTCGTCCATCGAGGCGAAGAAACTGCACGCTACCGCCGCCAGAATCACCGCGCTGCCACCGTCCGGCCAGCCGAGCAGAATCCACAGCACCGAAGCGACGATGATCGCCAGAACGGTCGAGGCCACCGAATACAGCATCATCCCGCGGTCGAGAAATGGCGTCAGCCGCCCGAGGCGCCAGTGCCGGTAAACCGCGCGCCAGCTGTCCTGGCGCTCGCAGAGAATCGCGTCCTGCAAACTGCGGCAGTCCTGCCACAGATCGATGAATTCGCCGAGGCGATAAATCGCGTTGGAGAACAGCAATTGCTTGCGATCTTCCAGCGCCTCGCAGCTTGGCTGCAGGGTCTGCAGCTGATCCTTGAGTGCCTGCCAACGCGCCAGATCGGCGTCGTTATGGCCGAGCCACTCCTGGGTCGCGGTCAGCAGCGGTGCAAACTTTTCCACCAGTTCCGGTGTGCGTCGCTCAAGGGCGTAAAGCGAGTCTTCCAGAGCGTCGATTACCGGCAACAGGTGGATCATCCGCCCGCGCAGTTCCTTGGTGTTGCGCACGGTTTGCGGTCGCGCGCCTTCGTGGGGCAACTGGCCGATCATCAATTCGAGGCTGTTGAAGTTGGCGACCATGGCCATGCGCAGCGCGGCGATCTGTTCCGGCTGCACGTCGCGGCTGAGAAACTTCAGGCTGTAGGTGGTGGCGTCAGCGAACCACTTGCCCACCGCGTCGTTGAACACCGGAGCCAGACGTCGCGGCCAGAACATCGCGCCGACCACCGCCGCCACGGCGATGCCGAGAAAAATCTCTTCGGTGCGCGCCTCCGCCACGTCCCACACCGCCAGCGGGTTATCCACGGTCGGCAAGGCAATCAGCGGCAAGGTGTAGCCGGCCAGCATCAGTGCGTAGTTATTGGCGGTACGCAGGTGCAGCGACAGGAACAGCAAAATCCCCGTCCACAAGGCAATCACCACCACCAGCACATACGGACTCTGCACGAACATCGGCACGAACAGCACCGCCGCCGCCGCGCCGAGAAAGGTGCCGATGGCGCGGTACAAAGCCTTGGAGCTGGTCGGCCCGAGAAACGGGCTGGAGACGATATACACCGTGGCCATCGCCCAATACGGACGCGGCATTTGCATGAGCAAGGCGATGTACAGCGCAATCATCGACGCTGCAAAGGTACGGACCCCGTAGAACCAGTCGCGGGCCGGAGGAATGCCGGAGAAAAAACCGTTCAAGAATTGATCACCACAGGCGGATTGGCCGCCTCAAAAGCTCGCAGTACCCGAAGCGTAGCTTCCAGATCACTCTGGTCGATGCCTTCGAGCACTTCATGACGCAGACGTACCAGCTCGCTTTCCACCGCTTGCACCAGTTCGCGGCCGGTGTCGGTCAGGCTCAGGCACTTGGCCCGGCGATCCTGCGCATCTTCGGTGCGGCAGACATAGCCGGCGTGGCACAACTGATCGAGCAGGCGCACCAGCGACGGACTCTCCATCCCGGCCGCCTGCGCCACCTGCACCTGACGCACACCCTCGCCCAACCGCCCGATCATCAACAACGGCACGGCGCAGGCTTCGGAGATTCCATAGTTGACCAGCGTGGTCTGGCAGATCTTCCGCCAATGCCTGGCGGCCACCACCATGGCACTGCTGATGTTCATCTGGAGAGCGTCGAGGGAATTCGCCACGGGAAAATGCACACTGTTAGTTTGCTAACTATCAATATCGCATTGGCGGGGAATTTCAGTCAAGTTTTGAAACAAATCTTCTCGGCAGAGAATTTCTATAGTTCATCCAGCTCGATGGCTACCCCTACTTCGTTCCTGCGCGAATATGTGATTGACACCAAATCGAAATCATCCAGCTTATTCAGGATCGCTTCATAAATTTCTGGCGAAATCAGCACAGCCACTGTTGTGTCGTGCTTCCGAAACTCGACAGGCCCGTTGGAGATGCTTTCGATCACTGCCTCAATACAGTCCCCAAGCGCGTCAACATCAATTGTTCTGACTGGCAAAAATGATTGCATCGACGGCTCCGGATTGTTGAATTGGCAAGCTACTCCAACATCGATAGGGACCCTGCGGACATTCTGTAATAAGGTTTTACTTCAGTCCTACAAAACCCGCCCCTTGCGCAACAACACATTCAACTGATCCACCACCTCCGCCCAATCCGCATCATCAAGAATCTCATCCCGCAAAAAATCCGCCTGGCTCTTGCTCCAGAAAAACGCGTCCGCCAAGTGCAGTTCGGGTTTGAGCGGGGAATGGGTGGCGATGAATTGGTCAATGCTCACCGGGTCGCTACTCAGGCCGAGCTGCTCGAAGAGGGATGGCAAGCTGTGGGTTGGCTGCTCCATGGAAGACTCCTTCAAAAATGCGGTGGGTGGGAGATCATTCGCGAGCAGGCTCGCTCCCACAGGGGTACGCGATCAACCTGTGGGAGCGAGCTTGCTCGCGAAGGCGTCCGCGAAAGCGCTACAGAACCTAATGACTCAACTCCCGCACCTCGGCATGCGGCACCATTTTCAGAAACTCGGGCATGCTCATGTGCAGCAGGTAGTTGTGGTTGCCGGCTTCCAGGTAGATGTCTTTCTGCCGGGTCAGCAGCGGGTCGATGACCATGTCCAGGCCGTAGGAATCACCGAGCGGCGGCACCGCGCCGCGTTCGCAGTCATCGAAGATATGCGCCAGATTGCTCTCCCGGGTGATCTGCCATTCGCCGCGAATGCGCACTTTACTCAAGTCCAGATGCCGACTGGCCGGCAGCACGGCCATCAGGTAATGCCCGTGGTGGTCGTCGAGAATCACCGACTTGGCCACGCGCTCGGCGGGCACCCCGGAAACCCGCGCGGTTTCCAGGCTGCTGGCCGAGTGGCGGTGGGCCACGATGTCATATTCGCAATGCGCCCGGTTCAGGCTGCTCTGCACTTTTTTTGCCATACGCATGCTGCACCTCGGTGTCCCGCTGAACGTTGTGCCTGTTCTGCTGAGTCTAGTTCGGCCAGTTGCTGATGAAGGGAAATCCGCTCATTGGACACATCCGCTTATTGATCAAAATTCATCCGGCGTCAGGCTCAACTAGACTTAAGGAAACACCCCCATGACTCTCCCGGAGGGTCACGTGAACAGCCGATGTTGCACGTTTTTCCTGATACTGCTGACCAGCGGCTCAGCCCTCGCGGCTGATGTCCTGCCGACGGCGGTCAATCCGGTCGGCCTGTGGCTGATCACCCTCGGCATTGCCTTTCTGATTGCCGAAGCCGCGCTGCCCAACTACGGGGTGATCGGCCTCGGCGGGATCATCATGTTCGTCATCGGCGCGCTGATTCTGGGCAACGCCGAGTTGCCGGTGCCGATGATCATTGGCCTCGGCCTGCTCAGCGCCCTGCTGCTGATCGCATTGATCGTCCGCGCCTTGAAAACCCGCCCGCGCCACGCCGTCAGCGGCGATGCAGGGCTGGTCGGCAGCGTGACGGCGGTGACCACCGTGCAAGCGCAAAACGCCCACAGCGGCTGGGTGCAATTGCAGGGTGAACACTGGCAAGTGCACAGCGCGACACCGCTGCACGCCGGTCAATCGGTGCGCGTGGTCGGGCGAAATGGCTTATTGCTGAAAGTCGCCGCGACTGACGCGGTGCGACACGGAGAGTGATCATGGTTCTGCAAATCGGTTTTGTTGCACTGCTGCTGTTGGTGATCGCCCTCGCCGGGTCGACCTTCCGCATTCTGCGTGAGTACGAGCGCGGCGTAGTGTTCCAGCTCGGACGCTTCTGGCAGGTCAAGGGCCCGGGGCTGATCCTGCTGATTCCGGTGGTGCAGCAAATGGTCCGGGTCGACCTGCGCACCGTGGTCCTCGACGTACCGCCACAGGATGTGATCACCCGCGACAACGTCTCGGTGAAGGTCAACGCGGTGCTGTACTTCCGCGTGCTCGACCCGCAGAAGGCGATCATTCAGGTCGAAGATTTTCTCTCGGCCACCAGCCAACTGGCGCAGACCACCCTGCGCGCGGTGCTCGGCAAACATGAGCTGGATGAACTGCTGGCCGAACGCGAGCAGTTGAACATCGACATCCAGCAGGTGCTCGACGCCCAGACCGATGCCTGGGGCATCAAGGTCGCCAACGTCGAGATCAAGCACGTTGATCTCAATGAATCGATGGTGCGTGCAATTGCCAAACAGGCCGAAGCCGAACGCGAACGCCGGGCCAAGGTGATTCACGCCGAAGGCGAACTGCAGGCTTCGGAAAAGCTCATGCAAGCCGCCGAAATGCTCGGCCGCCAGCCCGGCGCCATGCAGTTGCGCTACATGCAGACCTTGAGTTCGATTGCCGGCGACAAGAGCTCGACGATCGTCTTTCCGTTGCCGATCGAATTGCTCAAGGGGATGGCGGATTTGTCGGGCAAATCCTGAGCCTGCGATCACCCGCCCGGTTTATCGGCGCTCGGCTCCCTCACGTACAAACGTGCAAATGCGCCGCCTGCATGGACATCGCTCTGCCGCTGCCAGCCTTCAGGCAACGCCGCAAACTCATCGGGTTCATCCAGCGTGCCGATCAA
This sequence comes from Pseudomonas sp. B21-051, assembly GCF_024748795.1. NCBI lineage: Bacteria > Pseudomonadati > Pseudomonadota > Gammaproteobacteria > Pseudomonadales > Pseudomonadaceae > Pseudomonas > Pseudomonas sp. B21-051. Next base: position 188,526 of record NZ_CP087166.1, on the reverse strand, counting down.
CCACATCCGCGTGCTGCCCTTGGACACGTCGCCAAGCTGATCGAGGAAAACCTCTGCGCCGACCAAAGTGCCAAATCCGTAGGCATTGGGACGCGTGGAGCGCCCATCCGCCGCTGGTGGCGTGTACAGACGGATCTGCGCGTCAGTGCGGTTGTAGTAGATGTAACTGAGGTACCACATCATGTCGCTGGTGACGATCCGGTCACCCTCGGTGAAGTGCCGGTTGACGTAGTCGACCAGCACGCTGAACTGATCATTGCTGTCGACCGTGGCGTTGTTCTTCACACCCACCAGCTCGACCCCAACGAACAGCACCAGAATCGCCAGCGCCAGAACGCGAGAGCCTGTGTACAGCCGATCGACCGCCAGCGCCACCAGCATCGGCAACCCCAACGCATAGGCCGTCAAATATCGCTCGATGAACACCGGCGAGATGAACGACACACCAAACACCAGCAGAATCGGCATCACGCTGTAGCACAGCAACAACAAGCTGCCGCGAAATACGCTGCGATCACGATGCAGGGCAACAGCAATCACGGCTACCAGCCCCAATGGCAAAAGCAAAAACAGCCACCCCGGCAAGGTCATGCCGTCGTCCTGGATCAGCATCGACCAGACCATCGACGGCAATGAGCTGAGGGTCACCGGATCTTCCCAGCCTATGTCATTGCTGGCCTTGAGTTCCGGGATGTGCTGCAGCAGATCAAGCAGGTTGGACACCCACGGCATGTACAGCAACGCGATGCTCACGTTGGCCAGCCACCAGGCCGGACGCTGAATATGCCGCAGCCGATACCCCGGCTGCACGCGCACCGCTGTCAGATACAGCCAGTGGCTGATCACGCACAGAACGGTGAAGTAGTGGGTGTAGAACGCTGCCGTCATCAGCAGCGCATAGGCCACCAGATAGCGATGCCGCCGCGGCTGGCGCACCCAGTAGACCAGCGCGATCGTCGCGCCGATCAGCCACATGCCGAGCAGCGAATACATGCGCACTTCCTGGCTGTAGCGCACGGCCGTGGGCAACAACGCCAGCAACAGCCCGGCCAGCAACGCAGCGCGACGGGTGGCGAGCAGATCCACCAGCCACACACCGAGACCGACGGTAATGATCCCCGGCAGCGCACTCATCAAGCGAATGGACAGGATGCCGTCACCGAACAGCCCAATCCAGCCGTGCAGCAGCAGGAAATACAGCGGTGGGTGCACGTCGTGGGCCGCTAGCCCCCAGATCTCGGCCAGTGGAAACTGGCTCAGCAGGACGCTGGAGCCTTCGTCGAACCAGATCGCCGCCGCCGTCAGGTCGAAAAAACGCACCGCCGCCGCGAGCAGCATGATCGGTAACAGCCAGTGCTCTCTGGCCCAGCGAAGCAGACGCAAGGCAACCAACCATGCACCCGGGACCGCGCGCGGATCCTGCGTGTCGCCAACCGGCGTTTCTCTGTGTGCCGCCATTGCATCCTCTTGCTGTGCCGGAATATCGCGAACGGATGGAGCCGAACCTGTCAGTCACTTTAGGTCAGCCACCGTAGAGCCGTCGATGCCGCCGTACGGTTTCACGACATCCGGCAACCCGCTCGGCAGAGAGCAGGTTTCGCGAACATCTACTGACCGCGTTCCACGCCCCGTTTATGTGTAACTGCAATTTGGGAAGCGTCTGACATCATTTCTTCGGCGGCCTTGTTAGCGTTGCACAAAACCGGCTCCGAGACGTTTGTTGCGCGCAAGACCATGGAAGGTCTGCGCGCAAGCGTTGCATCGACGTCCGAGAGCCTGTGCCCCGTCACAGGACAAGGAATAAAGGATGTCGACCACCCGTGCCCGCTTCAGCCTTTCGCTCACCGACGTTAAACACGACCTGCAGGTCCTCTCCTTCACCGGCCACGAATCCATCAGCCAGCCCTACACGTTCGAAATCGAGTTGGTCAGCGAACGAGCGAACCTGCGCCTGGAAAGCTTCATGCACCAGCAGGCGTTCCTGGCGTTCAACCTCGAAGGTCATGGCATCCACGGTGTAGTCAATCGCGTTGCCCGGGGTGATAGCGGCAAACGCCTGACTCGCTACAGCCTGACACTGGTTCCACGCCTTTCGTATCTGCAACACCGTTTCAACCAGCGAATTTTCCAGCAGATGAGCGTGCCACAGATCATTACCCGGATTCTCGCGGACAACGGCATTCAACGTGACCTGCACCAGTTTCATCTCGGCGCCGACTATCCGCCGCGCGAATACTGCGTCCAGTCGGAATCCGATCTGCATTTCATCCAGCGCCTGTGTCAGGAAGAAGGCATTCACTACCACTTCCAGCACAGCCGGGAAAAACACCTGTTGGTGCTGGGCGACAATCAGACGGTTTTTCCTCGTCTGGAGCGTCCCACACCCTATCGCCAGGACAGCGGCATGGTGGCCGAAACGCCTGCGATCCAACAATGGCAGGTACGAGTAGAAACCCGCCCCACGGCGACCACGCGCCGCGATCATGACTTTCGCAAGACCCGCTTTCTGCTGGAGGCAGCCCAACGGTCCGATCGCGACGCGGCAGGGCCGGCGCTTGAGGATTATCGCTATCCGGGGCTCTTCACCGACGGCGCGCGAGGCAAGCAACTGACCCACCGCGCCCTCGAAAGTCATCGCGCTGACTACTTGCAGGCTCGCGGCCACAGCGATCAGCCAAACCTGATGTCGGGTCATTTCCTGTCGATCAGCGAGCATCCCTGCGAGGACAACAATCGGTTGTGGCTGCTGACCGAGGTGAACCACCGCGGCAAACAGCCCGCCGTGCTGGAGGAAACGCTGGGCGGGGTGGCCGGCGCCGCTGACGACGGCTTCGTAGAAGGTTACCGGAACGACTTCGTCGCCACGCCATGGGAGGTGATCTACCGCCCACCGCCATCTTTCGTGAAGCCACGAATCTTCGGCAGCCAGACCGCCGTGGTGACCGGTCCCGTCAACGAAGAGATCCATTGCGATGCGTTCGGTCGGGTCAAAGTCCAGTTCTACTGGGATCGCGAAGGCATCCACGACGACCACAGCAGTTGCTGGCTGCGGCTGGCCTCGAACTGGGCCGGCAGCGCCCACGGCAGCGTGACGCTGCCCCGGGTCGGCATGGAGGTGCTGGTCAGTTTTCTCGAGGGCGACCCCGATCACCCGGTGGTCAGCGGCTGCCTGATCAACAGCGCCAACCCGGCCCCCTATGAACTGCCGGAACACAAGACCCGTAGCGTGTTTCGCTCACGCAGTTCACCAGACAATGGCGGCTTCAACGAATTGCACGTGGAAGACCGCGCCGGTCGCGAACTGATTTACTTGCGCGCCCAGCGCGACCTCGAACACAAGATTGGAAACGACAGTCGCCTGGACGTCGGCAACCAGCGCCACGAAAACATCAAGGGCCACAGCATCAGCGTGCTGCAGGCCGAAGACCAGCGCACCGTGCACGGCGACCGCAAAACCCGGCTGTTTGCCAGCGACTACTTGCACGTCAGCGGTGACAGCCATAGCCGGGTCGATCAACTGCAGGCGATCGAGGCCGGTCGGCAAATCCACCTCAACGCCGGCGATCATCTGGTACTCAACGCCGGCAACAGCATCAGCCTCACGGTCGGTGGCGAGCATCTGGTGATCGGTCACGGTGGCATTTTCAGCAGCAGTGCCATCCAGCTCGGCGGCAATCCCAAGGCGGTTGCGTCGGCGCGGGCCGCGATGCCCGACGGCGTCGACGACTTGGCGGCCCCATCTCCATTGCCACCCGCGCTGGCGTCCACGCAACTCGCGCTGCTGGCGGCCAGCAACGCCATGGGCGCGACATTCTGCCCACTGTGTGAAGCCTGCCGCGATGGCGTCTGCCTGCCACGGGAGAACGTCGCATGAACGACGCATTTGCGCGCCGCTGGATGAGCGGTCAATTCGCTTCAGGGCACGGCCTGTACCTGCTGTTGGACTCACAGCCGGCACAACGGGAAACCCGGCAGACGCTGCTGCAAACCAGCGACTTCGAGCACTACCGCATCCTCTACAAAGACACACCCGCCGCCGAACTGGCCGACAACGGGCCGTTTGTCTTCGCCCTGGAGCGGTACGACGACAAGCGCATCGCGCCGTTGCTCGCCAATCCGGAGAGCAACTGGGGATGGCTGTTCAGCCTGCCGCAAACTTCCCTGTCCGCGTGGGTCGAACACTGGCAGCAACGGCTGATTATCGGCGAACGCCCACATCAGGCGCTTTACCGCTTTCACGATAACCGCGTGCTCAGCCGGACACTGGCGTATCTGCCGACCGAAGATATTGCGGCCTACCTCGGCCCCGCGCTCAGCGTGTGTTACTGGCAGGGCACGCAATGGGAAAGCTGCGACAACCCGGCGCCTGGCCTTTATCCACTGCCAGAGTCTCCACCATGGCTGCAAACACCCGTGCCTGCGGAGCAGACCCGCGAGATTCACTTGCTTAACGCTCATCGCTATCTGCTGGCCGAACACGAACAGGCCTACGCCGACCTCGCCCGTACACAGCCACCGCAAACCTGGCTGCGCGAACGCTTGGCGCAAGCGGATGAGTGGGGTTGGCAGACCCCGCTGCAGCTGGAGTTTCTGCTGATTCACAGCTTGCGAGCGACTGCCAACGGCTTTGATGCGCAGTGGCAAGTGCGCCCGGGGGAAACGCCGCAGGAGCATTTCGAACGGGTGAGCCACTGGGTGAAAACGATGGCTGGAGAGGCAACGCAGTGAAACGATTTTTTCGATATGCCGGGTGGGTGGGCTGCATGGGATTGTTGCCGGGTTGTGTGGCGAGTCCGCCTGACAGCTTCACCTTCACGGCTGATTTGCCGCCGGGTTTTGCTTATGAAGCGATCGCCAAATACGTACCCGCAAAAGGAGAAACCTGCAGCGTTCCGGACGGGCGAAATACCGCGGTTGGCTACAACCTGAAGTGGCGCGAACACTACGAGCCGGTTTCAGAAATTGCGATCCATCGGACGGTCAAAGGGTGCCCGTTGGTGATTTGGAGGATTGATATTGAGATCAGGGCTGCGTATGGCAACAGTCGAAGAGACTCCAGTGGTGACAGTGCCGTCATTGCCCTTCGCGATAATTTGGAGGCGAAGTACAAGGGTGTTTTTGATAGCTCTGGCGAAAGTACTTCCTATGGCCAATGCCAATGGCTATTTCGCACCATTGGTAAGCCACGCATCCTGCGAAAACTCCTCGACTGCAAAAAAACCGATGAGCTAGGCGTGCTCGCACGAGGTCGCCCTTTTGCCGCTTACACCCTCGATCAACTGCCGGGAAAAACCGTGCGGATGAAGATCGATTTGGCGGCGGAAGAAAGGCCTGGTTGGGGAGACACCTGGGTCAAGGTACCCAACGGCTGGAAGCGCTGCATGGGCAAAGGCTTTGAAGACCAGCGTGCTTACTGCAACGGCAATTACACCGATTTCAGCACCTTCCAGATGGTCGATGGCCGCATCTGCACCATCTATCCCGGCTGCACGGAATAAGGAGTGTTCCACATGACGTCATTTGAAAAGGGATTGCACAGCTACCTCAGCAGGCCTCGCTTGCGATGCATGGCGATGCTGGGTGGTTGCTTCGCTCTTATGGCTGGCTGCAAGAGCAGTCCGCCCAACAGCTTCACCTTCACGGCTGATTTGCCACCGGGGTTTGTTTATCAAGCTATCGCCAAATACGAACCCGACGCAGGTGAAACCTGCACTGTTCCGGACGGCCGCAATACCGCCGTGGGGTACAACCTGAAGTGGCGTGAGAACTATGTCGCCGTTTCTGAAATAGCCATTCGCAGAACCGTGCGCGGTTGCCCGTTGGTGATCCGCAAAATCGATCTGGAGCTCTACTTCGCGTATGGCAAAGATCGAGGGGACTTCGCTTCAGACTATGCCGCCGTGGCCATACGCGGAGAGCTTGAAGAAAAGTACAAAGGCACATTCGACGAAACCGGTGAAAGCCGCTTTTACGGTCAGTGTCAGTGGCTATTCCGCACCTCGGGCAAGCCACGCATCCTGCGAAAACTCCTCGACTGCAAAAAAAAACGATGAGCTTGGCGTACTCAGTCGAGGTCGCCCTTTTGCCGCGTACACCCTCGATCAACTGCCGGGAAAAACCGTGCGGATGAAGATCGATTTGGCGGCGGAAGAAAGGCCTGGTTGGGGAGACACCTGGGTCAAGGTACCTAACGGCTGGAAGCGCTGCATGGGCAAAGGCTTTGAAGACCAGCGTGCTTACTGCAATGGTAATTACACCGATTTCAGCACCTTCCAGATGGTCGATGGCCGCATCTGCACCATCTATCCCGGCTGCACGGAATAAGGAGTGTTCCACATGACGTCATTGGAAAAAGAACTGCAATCACCATTGAACAACAGGATGCTCAATTGCCCCACACAAGGGAACTGGTGCAGTTTTCAGCTAGTTGATGAACACGGACTGACAGAAGCCTACGCAGGGCTCGCCTACGATGCGATTGATTCAGAGGGGCAGACTTTCAACGGATACCTGGATGCCAAAGGTTGCGGTCGGGTGACCAATTGCTGTGCCGGCCCCATTGCACTTTCATTCGATCACACCTACGAAGGATCTGATGAGCCCTATAAAAGTTTGATCAACAGACCCCACTATCCCCTGAAAATCACCGAACTCCAGGTTCGCGCCGAGCAAACCCGATACCGCAATTCCGGCGCCACCCGTAACCGCGAACAACCCATACCGAACGGCGACGCATACATACAGGTCGAGGTACGCCACCTGGTCCGGCATGTCGCTCATCTGCCCCCCGAGGTCTATCGCCACTACCCCGCCGACAGCGGCCTGGCCGCGATCATGGGCAAGCACGCCGAAGTCGGCGTCGCCCTGGCCTCGCGCAAGCACACGGTGCTGGAAGTTCGTGCGTTGCGGGCCTTGCGCCCGATGCTGTCGACGGCGCCTGAGTTCTGCGCACTCAACCTGTATCAACTGGCATTGATGGCCACCCTGAGTTACTGCCCTTTTGGCCAGAAACCCGCCGCCGCTCCGATCAAGGAACCCCGGGTTGTCTTCCCGGATCAACCCAGTGTGGGCAACTGGTTCGCCGATGCCTTGGCCAAGTCCGATGAGCTGTGGCGCGTCGACACCGCGCAAAAGAATGCCTATTACCCTTTGTATGAAGACGTGGCGTATTCGAGAAGGCTGGAAATCGTGCCGTTCGATCCGACGCTGTATGAGGTTAATGATCCAGCCCTTGGTGAGGATCAGGAGCACCCCGAGAAGGTCCACTTTCTCGACGACAGGCACCTCGGAAAAGAAGCGACCGACACCCAAGCCTTCATCTCTCACAATGACGAACTGATTCTGATCGCCGTACGTGGCACCTTTGAGATTATTCCTGACGGATTACGAGATGCTGACGCTCTGCAAGTACCATTCGAGGAAGGAGAGGGCCAGGTTCATCGGGGGTTTTATGACGCAGCAAAAAAAGCAGAAGCTTTTGTAGCGAGCTATCTGGACCGATTCTACGCAGGTCAAAAACTACTGATCTGTGGACATAGCTTGGGTGGGGCAATCACTTTGCTGCTTTCGGAAATGCTTAGGCGCAATCCTGAAGGCTACAACATCCAACTCTATACCTACGGCGCCCCCCGCGCCGGCGACACCGTCTTCACCCAAGCCGCCGCCCCGCTGGTGCATTACCGCATGGTCAACCACAACGATCCGGTGCCCAGCGTACCGGGCAGCTGGATGAATACTAAGGCAGGGGTCTACGGAACCGGCGCGGCGTTGATGTTTACCAACGTGCCGGTCGGGCTGTCGGTGTTCGTCGCGGGCATTACAAACTGGACGGGGGAAGCCTACGACCATCATGGCACCTTGCATCACGCCATGCCGGTGGAGTTCGGGCGCCAGCAGACCTCTTCGATCCTGTGGGAGCCGGGCTGCGACACCATCACCCAGCACGCGGCGTGCACCCTCGCGTTGCAACAGCAAAACGGCCTGCCGGATCGTCCGGGATTGTTGCGGCAGATCTTCAATGCCGGGCATCACTCGATGGTCGGCGGCTATGTCCCGGCGTGCTGGGCCGCCTTGCGCCGTTGGCAACAGGCGCATGAGGCGAATCGCACGCGGGTCACTGACAGCGAGTTTGAATGGGTCGAGCAAGCGCTGGTGCGCATTACCCGGCAATTGCGCGCCGCCCGCCAGGACCTGCTGGCCCGGCCAGCGGCCTACGTGCGCACCCAGGAGCGCACGATCGAGGCGATCAGCCACGAAGTCAGCCGCATCGAGACCACCCATGCGCGCCTGAGCGCCTTGCGGCATAAACGGGTCAGCGCAACGGACGTTTATGGCCTGCTCGGCGAACAGCCGGAACTGCTCGCCGAAAGCCTGCAACGCTGGCGAACGCACCCGGAAAACCTCAAGCAAGAACAACTCGCGCAGGCCCCGGACAACCCCAGCAACGATGCACTGCTGACCTCACTTTACGGTCATACGATCGGTGCGCCACATACGCTCGATATCGACTCGATCATCTAGTGCAACCGGAGGGGGCGAAACGCTGGAGTTCCCGGCACCTCCGATCAAAGCGAATGCATCGATTGGGTTCCCTGCGCTATCTCCCCCGCCGGATATACCGACTCCCAGCCCCCGCCCAATGCCCGGTATAACCCGACCATCGCCAGCGAAACGCCGGTCGAGCTTTCCACCCACTGCTCCTGAGTCGCCAGCAACGCGCCTTGCACGGTGAGGACGTTGACGAAATCGACCACGCCTTCGACGTACTGCTGCTGTGCGGTGCGCAGGGCGATCTGGTTCTGGCGTACGGCTTCGGCGAGGCTGTCGCGGCGGCGTTGGCTGGCGTTGTAGGCCGTCAACTGGTCGTCGATTTCATGCCAGGCGCGCAGCACGGTCTGCTGGTAGGCGATGGCCGCTTCCTGTTGCTGGGCTTCACGCAGTTGCAGCATGCCGCGCAGGCGTCCGCCGTCGAACAGCGGCAGGCTGAATTGCGGGCCGATACCGAACGCGCGCGAGCCCCAGGAACCGAAATCGCTCAGTTGCATCGCTTGCGATCCGAGGTTGCCGGACAGGGTGATGCGCGGATAGAAATCGCCCTTGGCCACGCCGATGTTGGCGGTGGCGGCATGCAGGCGCGCCTCGGCCTGCCGGATGTCCGGACGGCGTTCAGCCAGCTGCGACGGCAGGCCGATGGCGACTTGCAGCGGTGACTGCGGCACCGCACCGTCTGTGGATAACTCCTTGGCCAGGGCCTGCGGCGCTTCGCCCATCAACAGGCTTATCGCGTTGATCAATTGCGACTGACGCTGCTCAAGGGCCGGCAGGCGCGATTCGATGGCGGAAACCTGCGCGGCGGCTTCGGCGACGTCGAGATCGGTTGCCACACCATCGCTCAGGCGCAGTTGCGAGAGTTTGAGGCTGTGCCGGGCGACGTCGAGGTTCTGCTCGGTGACCGCGCGGGTGTTCTGCACGCCGCGCAGTTGGATGTAGTTCTGTGCGGTGTCGGCGAGCACCGCCAGAAGCACACCGCGACGGTCGTTTTCGGCGACTTCGAGGTTGGCATCGGCGGCTTCGGTTTCACGGCGCACACGGCCCCAGAAATCCAGTTCCCAGGAGGCGGAGAAACCGGCGTCCCACAGATTGAAGGCGGAATCGCCGTTGTGCCCGGACGGGTCATTCAGGCCTTCGCCACTGTTGCGCTTACGCGCGTAGCTGCCGTTAGCGGCGGTGTTCGGGTAACGATCCGCGGTGATTACCTGGCGCGCGGCACGGCTTTGTTGCAAGCGGCTGCTGGCCAGTTGCAGATCGAGGTTGCTGTTCATCGCCCGCTGGGTCAGGGCTGAGAGTTGCGGGTCGTGGAAAACCTCCCACCAGCGTTCGTTCAGCGGTTCGCTGACGGCTTGGCTGGGGGCGGACTTGGCGGGCTTGGCCCAGTCGGCGATCTGTTTGGCTTCGGGCTTGTGGAAGTCCGGGCCGACGGTGCAGGCGCTGAGGCCAAATAAGCTCACCATAACAAGTGACTGAAACAGACTTTTGTGGCGAGGGAGCTTGTCGAATCGTCGCACCGTCCCGCTCGAGTGCGCAGCGCTCGCGATTTTTGCGGTCGCTTCGCAACCCAGCGGGAGCAAGCTCCCTCGCCACAGGTTTTTCCCCAGAATCATCGCTGAGTCACCTCGCGCTCCGCCGACGCCGAACGGCGGGTATCGATACTCGCCTCCACCGACATGCCCACCCGCAAACGCTCGGCCAACGGCTGACCCGGCTCAAGCTGGATCTTCACCGGAATCCGCTGCACGACCTTGGTGAAGTTACCCGTGGCGTTATCCGGTTTCACTGCGGCGAAGGTCACGCCGGTGGCCGGGGCGATACTTTCAACGCGACCGCTCAAGGCCTCGCCGCCGAGGCTGTCGACGCGCACCTGCACGTGCTGCCCCGGCTGCACGTCGGTAAGTTGGGTTTCCTGGAAGTTGGCAACCACATATGCCTGCTGCAACGGCACCACCGCCAACAGCTTGCTGCCCGGCGTCACGTAGGCACCGACACGCACCGCGCGCTCGCCGATCATGCCGTCCTGCGGTGCGGTGATGCGCGTATAGGACAGCTCGAAACTGGCGATTTCCAGCGCCGCTTGCGCATGCTTCAGATTGCCTTCGGCGGCATCGCGCTGCGCCGTGAGAATTTCCACCTGCTTGCGCTCGGCCGCGAGTTTCGCGCTGACGGTGTCGAGCCGGGCGCTCGCCTGGTCAATGCGCGTACGCGCCTGTTGCGCATTCTGCACCGTGCCGGCACCGACGCCAGCGAGGTGGTTGTAGCGATTGAGTTCCTGCTGGGCGAAGGCCATTTCTGCCTTGGCCGAGACCACCGAAGCCTGCGCCTGAGCGATCACCGACGTCTGCCGCTCCAGCGTCGCCTTGGCGTTTTGCAGCTGAGCCCGGGCGACCAAGGTTTGCGCATCGGCCGCTTCAGCGGCGGCGCGCAAATCGCGATCATCGATCAACGCCAGCAGTTGCCCGGCCTTCACTTGCTGGTTGTCCTCCACCAGCACTTCCTTGATGAACCCGGCCACGCGCGGCACCACCAAGGTGAAGTCGGCGGAAACGAACGCGTCGTTGGTATTTTGCTGGGTGCGTTTGCCGAACAGCCCCGGCACCGCCAGGTACAGCAACATGCCAACAGCCAGTGCGGCCGCCACAGCCACCGCGAGTTTTTGCTTTGCTTGAGTCGTCATAAAAACCTTCGGTATCAGTGAAGCAATCAGGTCGGTGCACGGGGCGGAAAGATCCGCGTCGGCAGCCAGAAAATCAGCAGGATCAGCGTCACCGCGACGCCGGCCATGCACACATAGAGATCAGAGGAAGTCAGCACCACGGCCTGTTCGTGCAGACGATGGGCGAGGCCCGGATCGCTGCGATCGGCCAACGGTGAATTACCGAGGTTGTCGATCAACATGGTCGAGTGGAAATGCAGGCGCGCGGTGGTCAGCGCCTCAATGACTCCGGTGGCGATCACCGCCGCCAGGCCTTTCACCGTGTTGAACCACGCGGAGGCGAACGGCCCGTCCTGCGGCTGGATGCTGCCGGTCGAGAGCATCAACAGCGGCAACACCGACATCGGCTGACCGAAAATCTGCAGCCATTGCAGGACGTAGAAATTGTCGCGGATCCACTCCGAGGTCAGCAGCGAGCCGCCCAGGCAGGACAGGGTCAACATGCTCAAACCGATGCCCAGCACCCAGCGGCAATCGACCCAGCGCAGGTTGCACAGCGCCGCCACCAGCGGCAGCGCGATCAATTGCGGCAATGCGGCGATCAGCATGATCGGTGCGGTCTGCACCGGACGATAACCCTGGACCTGCGCCAGATAGCTCGACGGAATCAGCACCACCGCCTGCAACACCACCAGCACCCCGGCGAGGGTCATCAGTGCGAACGACAGATTGCGAATGCCGAGCATCTGCAGCTTGAAAAACGGAATCGGCTGCGACCACTCATTGATCAGAAACGCCACCAGCAACAGCGAACCGGCGCCGAGCAAACCGCAGATCAGGCTCGACTCGAACCAGTCCAGCCGGTTGCCCTGGAGCAAGCCGATCACCAGCATGCAGATCGCCGGGAAGCCCAGCAGCAGGCCTTTCCAGTTGAATGTTTTTAGACGTTCGAGGCGCAACGGATCCTGCGGAATGCCCCAAGCGACCATCGCCATGGCGATCAGGCACGGCACGATGATTTGCCAGAACGTCCATTGCCAGCCGACATACTCGCTCCACAGCCCGGCCAGCGGCGTGCCGAGGCCGGGGCCGAAAGTCGCCGTCAGGGCGTAACCAGCCAGGCCGTAGAGTTTGAAATTGGCCGGTAGGAAACGCAGGGCGACAGTCATCAGCATCGGCGGCAACGCCCCGCCGGCCAGCCCTTGCAGGGTGCGCATCAGCAGCAGGCTTTCGTAATTCGGGGCGAACGGGCACAACACGCCGAGCAGCGTGAACAGGCTGATCGCGCAGAGGGTGAAACGGCGCAGCGAAAAGGTCACCGAGCACCACGGCGCGAAAGCCATCGCCGCCACCGAGGTCGCGGCGTAGCAGGACACCAGCCAGGTGCCTTCGTCATAACCGATGTTCAGCGCGCCCCGAATGTCGGCCAGTGCGACTTTGGTCACCATTTCGTTGAGACCCGAGACCAGCACCGCCAGCAGCACGCCAACCAGGCCGGTGATGATCCGCACGCCGAACACCGCTGGCGCAGCCGCCGTCGCCGGACTGGCCGCAGCGATGGGCGCCGGGGCCGTCAGGGATGTCATGGATACATACTCCGGAAGAAAAATACCGGAGCATTTTAGTAAGGCTTACTGCTGACGAAAATTGACTTATTGGCAGGTTATAAGTGCGTCAGACACAACTGTCTAAAGCAAAAGATCGCAGACTTCGGCAGCGCCTACAGAGCAATACGTTCCCCTGTAGGAGCTGCCGAAGGCTGCGATCTTTTGCCCTTCAGGGCTGCGCGGCCAGCCACGTCTCATCGCAACAGTTCTTCAGCGTTTCGCGCAGCCAGCGGTGTGCCGGGTCCTTGTCGAAGCGCGGATGCCAGGCCTGGGTCAGCATCAGCGTCGGCAACGGGATCGGCAGATTGAACGAGCGCAGCTTCAGGCCCAGCCGCCGCACACTGAGCAATGCTTCCTTGGGCACCGGCAGGATCAGGTCGGAATCCGGCAAGGCAAACATCGCCGCGTGGAAGCTTGGCGCAATCACCGCCACCCGCCGCTCCAGGCCCAAGGCATTCAACGCGGTATCAATAGGGCCACGGGCAATACCACGGCGCGACATGCTGATATGCGAGTAACCGGCATAGCGCTCGGCAGTGATTTCGCCGTCGAGCAGTGGATGATCCTCACGCACCAGGCCGACGAAATGCGTGGAAAACAGGTTCTGCACTTTGACTTCCGGGGTCACCGGACGGGTGTTGCTGACACTCAGATCAATCCGCCCTTCGCGCAACGCCTCATCGTCGCCATCGCCCTCGGGGACGAAGCGCAATTCGCAGTGCGGCGCCTGCTGGTCAAGGGTGTCGAACAGCTTGCCGCCGTACACGCCGATGAAAAAGTCATTGGCGCGGATGCTGAAGCGCCGGCGCAGGGTGCCGAGCTCCACGCTGTCGGCGGAGCGAAACAGCAACGCCGCCTGCTCGACCACATCGCGCACCTGCTCGCGCAATTCGAGGGCTTTGGGGGTTGGCACCAGGCCACGGCCAGCGCGTACCAGGATCGGATCGCCGATCGCCTCGCGAATGCGCGTCAGGGTGCGGCTCATGGCGGCGGGGCTGAGGTTCATCCGCCGGGCGGCGCCAACCACACTGCCCTCGTCGAGCAGAGCGTCGAGGGCGACCAGAAGGTTCATGTCCGGGAGTTGCATGCTGAGCACTCTTGGCTGATCTGGATTGATCTGGGTGCAATGCTAGCAAACATCCCTCAAGTTGGCGGCGGCTGTAAGGACCCCATCGCTGGCTTGCCAGCGATGGGCAATACACATCAGCGCTGCATACCCCAACGCTTTACGGTCACCCGCTCCAGCGTGTCGAACACCAGATTCTCCACCAGCAACCCGATCAGGATCACCACCGCCAACCCGGCAAACACCTTGTCGGTGTACAGCTCGTTGCGATTCTGGAAGATGTACCAGCCCAACCCGCCCTTGCCGCTGGTAGCGCCGAACACCAGTTCGGCGGCGATCAGCGTGCGCCAGGCAAACGCCCAGCCGATTTTCAGCCCGGCGAGGATCGACGGCAGCGCTGCCGGGATCAGGATGAACAGCACAAAACGCATGCCCTTCAGCCCATAGTTACGCCCGGCCATGCGCAGGGTTTCCGAGACACCGAGAAAACCGGCGTAGGTGTTCAACGCCAGCGCCCACAGCACCGAATGCACCAGCACGAAAATCAGGCTGTTCTGCCCCAGCCCGAACCAGAGCAAGGCCAGCGGCAGCAAGGCAATTGCCGGCAGCGGATTGAACATTGAGGTCAGGGTGCTCAGCAGATCGCGACCAAACTGGGTCGACACCGCCAGCGTGGTCAGGGCGAATGCCAGCACGATGCCGATCAGGTAACCCTTGATCAGCACCACCAGCGATATCCACACCTTGCCCAGCAACTCACCACTGAGCAGACCGTCGTACAGCGCATGACTGGTCTGCAGAAAACCTGGCAGCAGCAGGTCGTTGTTCTGCACCCGGGCGATCACTTCCCAGACGATCGCCAGCAGAATCAGGATCACACTCTTACGCAACCAGCCCTGTTGCCACAGGCGTTGGCCCAGCGGCAGTTCGCGCTCAAGCGGCACGCTGGTCAGTGGTTCAAGAACGGTTTCAAACTCTTGTCGTAGAGACGATGGTTGGCTCATCGGGCAATCCTCCAGAACGCTCAATAAGCGATGCGAATGTCGTTGAAGTCATGGTCACGCTCGGCTTCCGGCGACTGGCCTTCATCGAACAGCAAACGGTGAATGCGCCGCGCCGATTCCTGGAAAGCCACGCCGCCGAGGCTTTGCAGATCGTATTGATGGCTGTGCACTTCGGCGCGTACCCGCCCCGGATGTGGCGACAGCAGCAGGATGCGGTTGCCGACCACCAGCGCCTCTTCAATCGAGTGGGTGACGAACAGCAAGGTGAAGCGCACCTCTTCCCAGAGCAGCAGCAATTCTTCCTGCATCTTGCGCCGGGTCAACGCGTCCAGCGCGGCGAATGGCTCGTCCATCAGAAGGATTTTCGGCTGCATCGCCAGCGCCCGGGCAATCGCCACCCGCGCCTTCATGCCGCCGGACAAGGTGTGGGGATAGGCGTCGGCGAATGCTGCCAGACCGACTTTTTCCAGGTAGTGCAGTGCACGTTCTTCGGCGTCTTTTTTGTTCAAGGTTCGCGAGGCCAGCAGCGGGAACATCACGTTCTGTTTGACGGTTTTCCACGGCGGCAGTTGATCGAATTCCTGGAACACCACGATCCGATCCGGACCTGGTCCATCGACCCGCTGACCCTGCAGGCGAATCTCGCCTTCACTCGGCGCTATGAACCCTGCAGCCGCTTTGAGCAAAGTCGACTTGCCGCAGCCGGACGGGCCGAGCAGCACAAAGCGGTCCGCCGGATCGATTTCGAAGCTGACCTGATGGGTGGCGCGCACCACCCGTTGCGGGGTGCGGTATTCGAGGCTGACGTTATCCACCGCCAGCAGCGCTTGTGTACTGGCGACCGGGTTGCTGGCCGCGTGGCCTTGCAAAGGGGCATTCATCTCGATCAGCTCCCCTGCAGCGGTTTGGCGTCCTGGAAGAAGTAGTCCTTCCACGATTCCGGTTTGTTCTTGATCGCACCGACGCGGTAGAGGAATTCGGCCAGTGGATAGGTATTTTTCGGTGTGACGCTGAATTCGAATTGCGGGTTGTCGATGATTTTCAGCAGCTCGGCGCGGTCAATTTTTGCCTTGGTCACGCGGATGTAGGTGTCCGCCGCCGCGCCCTTATCGTTCTGCGCAAATTGCGCGGCTTCGGACAGCGCCTCGACGAAGGCTTTGTAGGTTTTCGGGTTCTCGTTGCGGAATTTCTCGGTGGCGAACAGCACGGTTGGCGAGTTCGGCCCGAGGATGTCGTAGGAGTTGAGCACCACGTGCACGTTCGGGTTCTGCAGCGCCTGATCCTGAAACGGCGGGTTGGAGAAATGCCCGGTCAGCTCGGTGCCGCCGGCAATCAGCGCAGCGGTCGCATCCGGGTGCGGCACGGCGATGGTGTACTTGTCGAGGCGATTGAATTCCTTGTCACCCCACTGCTTGGCCGCGGCGTATTGGAGGAAGCGCGACTGCACCGACACGCCCACCGCCGGCACCGCAATGCGGTCCTTCTCGGTGAAATCGGCAATGGTTTTGACCTTGGGATTGTTGCTCACCAGGTAGTACGGGAAGTTGCCAAGCGAGGCGACTGCCTTGACGTTCTGCTTGCCGTGGGTGCGATCCCAGATGGTCAGCAATGGGCCGACGCCGGCGCCGGCGATGTCGATAGAGCCGGACAACAGCGCATCGTTGACCGCCGCGCCGCCCGAGAGCTGCGTCCAGTCGACCTTGATGTCGAGGCCTTGCTGCTTGCCGTACTTCTCGATCAGGCCCTGATCGCGCACCACGTTGAGCAATAAATAGACGACCCCGAACTGTTCGGCGATGCGGATTTCACCTTCGGCGTGGGCCACGGTTGGCGCCACCAGGCTGCCGGCAAGCAGGCTGAAACCCAGGCCGATGGCCGCCGCCAGCGGTGCAAATGGAAGACGTTTGGACATGATCGAATCTCCGGCAAATCAGAAAGGCGCATCGCCCTGAATGGTCGTGCGATACAGCTTGCGGCGCAGGTGCGCTGGGCAGCCGGCGGCGAGGTGGATCAGCGAACGGTTGTCCCAGAACACCATGTCGTGGGGCTGCCACTGGTGGCGGTAAATGTTTTGCGGCAGCACGCTGTGGGCGTAGAGCTCGGCGAGCAGTTGTTTGCTCTCGTCCTCCGGCAGACCGACGATGCGGGTGGTGAAGCCTTCGCTGACGAACAATGCCTTGCGGCCGTTTTCCGGGTGGGTGCGGACGATCGGATGCACCACTTCGGCGACCTGCGCCAGTTGTTCCGGGGTCAGGGTCGGACGCCAGTTGCCTTCGAATTTGGTTTCGCTGTAGCGCGCGGTGTAGGAATGCGCGGCAGAGCGGCCTTCCACGGCTTTGCGCAGTGCCTCGGGCAGGTTGTCCCAGGCTTTGTGCATGTCGGCGAACAGCGTGTCGCCGCCCTCGGACGGCAACTCCTGGGCATGCAGCATCGAGCCGAGACTCGGCAGCTCTTTATAGGAAAGGTCGGAGTGCCAGAACTTGCCGGCGTCGCCCAGACCGATGTTCTGGCCGTTCTCGACGATGTTGGAAACGATGAGGATTTCCGGGTGATTGGCCAGCAGGAACTGCTTGAGTACGTGAATCTGCAACACGCCGAAGCGGCGGCTGAAATCGATCTGCTGTTGCGGGGTGATGCGCTGGTCGCGGAACACCACCACGTGGTGATCCAGGTGCGCACGATGAATGCGCGCGAAGTCCTGATCGTTGACCGGCCGGGTCAGGTCCAGGCCGATGATCTCGGCACCGACGGCACCGCTGAACGGACGAATTTCAAAGGTTTGCGGCGCGGCAGTCGCGGCGCTTGGGGTGGCAGTAGCTGCGGACATCTTTCAATCTCCCACGCACGGCGCGCTCACAGGCGCGCACGTCGATCAGACACTCACGCTGGATTGCGTGTTGGTTCAGGTCGTGCGGCGCGCCGATTGGTCGGCAGGTACGCAGGTGGATGACTTTAAAGCTATAAGAACTGGAAATTAAATACCGTTAATGAATAACGATATGGCAGATGGTGAGGAATGGACTGGATGGTGAGTGACGGTTTGTGTCACTTACTGACAGGAGTGTGTTATTCCCGCTGACGCCTTCGCGAGCAGGCTCGCTCCCACAGGGGTTCGTTGGTGAACACAAAATGAGTGCTTAACAAAGATCCAATGTGGGAGCGAGCCTGCTCGCGAATAGGCCATCAGCCGCGCTGCAAATCTAACGCTCGTGCAACGCCTCGGCCCGCGCCCGAATGATCGGTTTGAGCAGATAGCTCAGCACCGACTTCTTGCCGGTGATGATATCCACCGACGCCACCATCCCCGGAATGATCAGCAGCGGCTTTTCATCAGTGCCCAGGTGGCTGCGCTCGGTGCGCACCTTGATGATGTAGTAGGTGGTTTTCTTGTCTTCGTCGGTGATGGTGTCGGCACCGATCTGCTCCAGTTTGGCTTTGAGCCCGCCATAAATGGTGTAGTCGTACGCGGTGAATTTGACGATCGCTTCCTGCCCCGGGTGCAGGAACGCAATGTCCTGCGGACGGATCTTGGCTTCGACCAGCAAGGTGTCGTCCAGTGGCACGATTTCCACCATGTCGCTGCCCGGCTGGATCACGCCACCGATGGTGTTGACCAGCAACTTGTTGACGATCCCGCGTACCGGTGAGGTGACCAGCGTCCGGCTGACCCGGTCTTCCAGCGCCTTGCCGGTGGCCTGGGCCTTGTTCAGGTCGGTGCGGGCTTCGTTGAGCTGGGTCAGCGCATCGCTGCGGAATTTGCCGCGCGTCTCGTCAATCTTGCGTTGTACTTCCTTGATGGCCGATTCGGCGCGCGGGATAGCCAACGTGGTGGCGTCGAGCTGACCACGTGTTTCGACTTCGGCACGCTTGAGCCGCAGCACTTCCACCGGCGATACGGCGCCTTGCGCCACCAGCGGCTCGGACATGTTGATTTCCTGGCGCTGCAATCCCAGTTGCTGGCGATACTGCGCCTGCTTGGAGCTGAACTCGCGCAGCTCTTGCTGACGCTGGATCAACTGCTCCTGCAAACCGCCGATCTCGTCGTGCAGTTGCTGACGACGACTGATGTACAACGATTCTTCGCTTTTCGCCTGGCCCGGCACGGCTTTGAGCACGTCTTCAGGGAAATTCAGCGGACGGTCATCGACCTCGGCGCTCAGACGCTCGACGCGCAGCAGCATCGACAGCCGGTCGGCCTCGGTTTCGCCGACGTTGGAAGCAAACCGCGTGTCGTCCAGGCGAATCAACGGTGCGCCGGCCTCGACGATCTGGCCTTCCTTGACGAACATTTCCGAGACAATCCCGCCCTCAAGGTTCTGGATTTTCTGGATCTTCGACGACGGAATCGCCTTGCCGTCGCCCTTGGTCACCTCGTCGATAACGGCGAAGTTGGCCCACAGCAGCAAGAACAGGAAGAAGCCGAT
Source organism: Pseudomonas sp. B21-051 (assembly GCF_024748795.1). Classification (NCBI taxonomy): domain Bacteria; kingdom Pseudomonadati; phylum Pseudomonadota; class Gammaproteobacteria; order Pseudomonadales; family Pseudomonadaceae; genus Pseudomonas; species Pseudomonas sp. B21-051. The sequence continues at coordinate 169,219 of NZ_CP087166.1, read as the reverse complement.
GATTGCCCAGATGGTCAGGCGCACGACGCGCGGGGCGTCCTCGATCAGCGCCTTGTTGACCTCCGGCAGCGGCTGGCCCTGCAGCGAGGCAGAACCCTTGAAGTAGCGACGGATCGACTCTTTGACACCCGACTTAAGCAACACTGATCTGCCCCTTCTTCAACGCTTCCATCACGGCGGCTTTCGGGCCATCGGCAAGAATCTGTCCACGGTCGACCACCAGCAGGCGGTCGACCAGCGACAGCAGCGAGGCCCGGTGCGTCACCAGCACCACGGTCTTGTTTTCAACGACGGCAGCCAGACGCTGCTTGAGGCGTTCTTCGCCGGTGTTGTCCATGGCGCTGGTCGGTTCGTCGAGCAGCAGGATCGGCGGGTTGAGCAGCAGCGCCCGCGCCAGTGCAACGTTCTGCCGCTGACCGCCGGACAGGTTCTGTCCACGCTCGCCGACTTGCAGCTCATAGCCTTGCGGATGCAGACGGGCGAATTCGTGCACGCCCGCGAGTTCTGCGGCTTGCAGCACCAGCTCGTCTTCGACATAGCGCGCGCCGGAGACCAGGTTGTCACGCAGGGTGCCGGCCAGCAGCTGGATGTCCTGCGGCACGTAGCCGATGTTGTAGCGCAGCTCGCTGACGTCGATCTGGCGGATGTCGACGCCATCTACCAGCAGCGCGCCGTCATCCGGTTGGTACAGGCCGACCAGCAGTTTCGCCAGTGAGCTTTTACCGGAACCGCTGCGGCCGATGATGCCGATCTTCTCGCCGGGACGGATCACCAGATTGATGTTCTTCAGCGCCGGGTTCTGCTGTTCCGGGTAGGTGAAGTTCAGCTGACGGCACTCGATCGCGCCCTGCAACACCTTGCGGCTCAGTGGCCGCTCTTCGAAATTGCGTTCCTGCGGCAGCTCCATCATCTGGTCGACAGAAGTCATGGTTACCCGTGCCTGCTGGTAGCGGGTCAACAGACCGGACAGCGACGCCAGCGGGCTGAGCGCACGGCCGCTGAGCATGTAGCAGGCAATCAGGCCGCCCATGCTCAGGTTGCCGGCGATGATCTGGTACACGCCGAAGACGATCATGATCACCCCGGCCAGTTGCTGGATCAGCAAGGTGATGTTCATCGCCAGACCGGAGAGCATTTTCACCCGCAGTTCGAGGCGGCTGAGGGTGCCGATGGTCTGTTCCCACTGATACTGGCGTTCGCTTTCGGCGTTGTTGACCTTGACCGCATCGAGGCCGGCGAGGGTTTCGATCAGGCTCGACTGCCGCTCGGCGCCGAGGGCCATGGTGCGTTCCATGGTCGCTACCAGCGGCTTCTGCAACGCGTAGCCGATCAACAGCGCAATCGGGAACGCCAGCACCGGAATCCACACCAGATGCCCGCCGAGAATCGCGATGACGATGAAGATCAGGATGGTGAACGGCAGGTCGATCAGACTGGTCAGGGTCAACGAGGCGAGGAAGTCGCGCAGGCTCTGAAACTCATGGATGTTCTGCGCGAAGCTGCCGACCCGCGCCGGGCGGTACTTCATGGCCATGCCGACGATGCGCTCGAACAGCGTCGCGGAGATGATCAGGTCGGTTTTCTTGCCGGCCAGATCCAGGCACAGGCTGCGCAGGCTTTTGAGGATCAGGTCGAAGATGTAGGCACCGGTGATGCCCAGCGCCAGCACCCACAGGGTCGCTTCGGCCTGGTTCGGCACCACGCGGTCGTAGACGTTCATCACGAACAGCGGCGCGGCCATGGCGATGATGTTGATCAGGAAACTGGCGGCGATCGCATCGGCATACAACCAGCGCGAACGCTTGAGGGTGTCACGAAACCACGAGCGCGCACGCGGGATCAGCGTGCCGTGGTTGACGTCGAATTTGTGCTGCGGCTGGGCGAAGAACACTTTGCCGGTGTAGTCGTCGGCCAGCAGTTCGCGACTGACCACCGATTCGCCGCCGTCGCTTTCACTGAGCAGCACCCGCGCTTCGTCTTCACCTTGCCAGCCGAGCAGGACAGCGCTGCGGCCATCCTTGAGCAGCAACAGCGCCGGCATGGCAATCGCCGGAATTTCTTCCAGCTTGCGTTGCAACACCCGGCCCTGCAGCCCGGCGCGAGCCGCTGCGCGGGGCAGCAACTCGACACTCAGGCGTTGTTTGGGCAGCGGCAGGCCAGTGGTGAGCATCGCGGCACTGGCCGGCTTCTGGTGCAACATGCATAGAGCGAGCAGACCATCCAGTAACGGATCGTCGTGCATCGCGCGCGGATCATGAATGAGTTGAACTCGACTGACTTCTGATTCCACGCTCGGCACTCTTGGCTAACAATTGAACAATGAAGGTTCTGCTCAATTCATACCCGGCAGTTGGACCTTCGGCTTCACATCGTTCTGCACGACGGATGCCAATGGTGCGACCACTCCCTGGCTCTTGAGCAACTCGCCCATGGTCGCCTTGATTCGATACTGAGTAAATAACTGAATGTTCTTGATCTCGGCCAAACGGCGCGAAGCGGTGAACAACTCGTTTTCGCTGTCGAGCAAATCGAGCAGGGTGCGCTCGCCGAGGCTGAACTGACGCTGGTAGGCGGTACGTACGGCGGTGCTGTGATCAACGTACTGCTGAGCGATCGGCACCTGCGCATTGGCGTTGTTCAGGGCGTTCCAGGCCAGACCCAGTTCTTCGTTCAATTGACGCAGGGCGTTGTTGCGGATGTCCAGCGCCTGGTTCGACAGGTACGACTTGGATTCCAGGTCAGCCTTGTTGCTGCCGCCCGAATACAGGTTGAAGCGCATGCGCAGCATGGCCTGCCATTCGTTGTTGTGGCCGTTCTGACCGTCGAGATCGTTGTCGGCGGTGCGACCCAGCTCGGCGTCGAAACGTGGGTAGAACGTCGACTTGGCGGTTTCGTACTGCTTCTCGGCCGCAGCGATATCGGACTCGGCCGAGCGCAGGATCGGGCTGTTTTCCAGCATCTGCGTACGGGCTTCATTGAGGTTGGCCGGCATCATCGCCATGAACGGCGCCGGGCGCTCCAGCTGGTCAGGCATCTGGCCGACGGCACTGAGGAAGTTGGTCTCGGAGTCGGCGAGGTTGGTCTGTTCGGTGATCAGGTTGTTGCGGGCCTGGGCCATCCGCGCTTCGGCCTGATCGAGGTCAGCGCCGCTACCAACGCCGCGCTGAGTACGCAACTGGATCTGATCGTAAATGCGTTGGTGACTCTTGAGGTTCTCTTCGGCCAGACGCACGAATTCGCGGCGGGTGAGCACGTCCAGGTACACCTGGGCAACGGTCAGCGCGGTGCGCTCGGAAGTGCCGAGCAGCGAGTAGGCGCGCGAGTTGACGGTGGCTTGTTGACGCCCGACTTCGCTGGACGTCGCAAAACCGTCAAAAACCATTTGCGAGAGACGTAAACTTGACTCGCTGCGGTTCAACGTTTCCCAGTGGTTGCCACCACCGTTGGCGCGGGTGGTCACGCTGTCAGTGCTCTCACGACCATAACCGCCCAGCAGATCGACCTTAGGCAGGTATCCACCTTTGGCTGCCTTTAACTGATAATCCGCGGCCAAACGACTGTTGACCCCCGCCTGGATTTCCGGATGGACATCCAGTGCCTGTTGCATGGCTTCTGGTAAGGATTGTGCTTGGACGAAAGAGGCGGCGAGGGCGAACGGTAGAGCCTTGAACAAGTGCAAACGCATGGTAAAGATTTCCCAGGACTTCTTGTCTTGAATCACAGCAAAACGTGCTGCTGCGTCGGATGATTGGCAACCGGAATGACCGTATGTCGGAAAGTTCAAAATAGGAACTGGATCACACGCTGAGGGACAGGTCGCCGCGGAAATATCAATGTGACATTAGTGGGGCGATTGTTTAGGATGGCACCCAGAAGGTCAATAGTTTGGCATAAAGTTAATAGCGAAAGAATCTAGCCAAATTATTGACGAAGAACAGCGTCAATCTTGATTCGCAAATTTTAAAAGTACGTCCAGACTGAATCGGCGCCGAAGCCATCAGGCTATGGAAGTCAACTGAACGTGACACCCGGAGAGTCTTCAATGAGCAGTGTTGTTGCCATCGTCAAAAGCATTGTCGGTCAGGTATTCGTGGTCTCCCCCGAGGGTGTACGCCGCGTGCTCGTTGAAGGCGATCGCCTGTTCGTCGGCGACCAGATCGATACCGGCCTCTCCGGCGCCGTGTCGCTGGAACTGGCGGATGGCCGCACCCTGGACCTGGGCCGTGAAACCCAGTGGAGCGCCAACGCGCCCGATTCCAGCACTGACCTGGCCGAAGCCACCGCGCAGGCCGCGCCTTCTGTAGCCGAGCTGCAGCAGGCCATCGCTGCCGGTGCCGACCCGACCACCGCCCTTGAAGCCACGGCTGCCGGCGCCACCGCCGCAGGCACTGGCGGTGCGGCAGGCGGCGGCCACAGCTTCGTGATGCTCGATGCCACGGCTGGCCGCGTCGATCCGACCATCGGCTTCCCGACCGCGGGCATCAACTCCGGCGCACAAGCAGCACAGAACATCACCGGTGGCCAGACTACCGACACCACCACCAACGCCCTGCGTGAGTCGACCCTGAGCCTCAGCGCCACGCCGACCATCACCGAAGCCGGCGGCGTGCTGGTGTACACCGCGACCCTGACCCAGGCGCCGCTGACCGACCTGACCATCACCCTGTCCAACGGCTCGGTAATCGTGATTCCGGCCGGCTCCACCACCGGCACCGTCAACGTGCCGCTGGCACCGAACGACACCGTTTATAACGACCCGACCCAGATCAACGTGACAGTCACCGGCACCACCGGCGGCAACGGCATTACCGTGACCCCGCCGACCACCCCGGCCACGACTCAGGTCACCGACACCATCGACACCACCACCGTCACCCTGACGGCGGGCAACAGCGTCACCGAAGGCGGCCAGATCACCTACACCGCGACCCTGACCAACCCGGCGCAGACGCCGGTCACCGTCACCCTGTCCAATGGCTCGACCATCACCATCGAAGCCGGCCAGACCACTGGCACCGTCAACGTGCCAACCGCGCCGAATGACGTCTACAACAACGGCAGCACCGTCAGCACCACCATCACCGGTGCCACTGGTGGCAACTTCGAGAATCTGGTACCAAACACGACGCCAGCCGTAACGAACATCGTCGATTCGCGCGACACCACCGGCCTGACCCTCACCGCCACCGGTACCGTGGTCGAAGGTGGCCAGATCACCTACACCGCGACCCTGACCAACCCGGCACAGACGCCGGTTACCGTTACCCTGTCCAACGGCTCGACCATCACCATCGAAGCCGGCCAGACCACTGGCACGGTCAACGTGCCGACCGCGCCGAACGACGTCTACAACAACGGCGGCACCGTCAGCACCACGATTACCGGCGCAACCGGTGGCAACTTCGAGAATCTGGTGCCGAACACCACCCCGGCGACCACCACCGTCACCGATTCCATCGACACCACCAACCTGTCGCTGAGCGCGACCGGCACCGTCGCTGAAGGCGGCTCGATCGTTTACACCGCCACCCTGACCAACCCGGCCGGTACCCCGGTGACCGTGACGTTGAGCAACGGCTCCGTCATTACCATCGAAGCTGGCAAAACCACCGGTACCGTGACCGTTCCGGCGCCTGCGGATGACGTCTACAAAGATGCCGGCAAAGTCGAAGTCAGCATTACCGGCACTACCGGCGGCAATTTCGAGAATCTGGTGCCGAGCACCGTTCCGGCGGTCACCGAAGTCACCGACACCATCGATACCTCGACCGTCAAACTGACTGCCGATACCTCGGTCGCTGAGGGCGGCACCGTCACTTACACCGCCACCGTAGGCGCGCCTGTCACCGGTTCGCCAGTGACCGTGACCCTGGCCAACGGTCAGACCATCACCATCGAAGTGGGCAAAACCACCGGCACCGTGACCACCACCGCGCCGAACGATGCGTTGACCGGCAACCCACCGCTGACCAACGCCATCACCAATGTCAGTGGCGGTAACTACGAGAACCTCGTCGCCGACAAAACCCCGGTTTCGACCACCGTTACCGACACCGTCGACACCACCAACCTGTCGCTGAGCGCGACTGGTACCGTGGCTGAGGGCGGTTCGATCGTTTACACCGCGACGTTGACCAATGCTGCCGGCTCGCCGGTTACCGTGACCCTGAGCAACGGCGCCGTGATCACCATCGAAGCCGGTAAAACCACCGGTACCGTGACCGTTCCGGCGCCTGCGGATGACGTTTACAAAGATGCCGGCAAAGTCGAAGTCACCATCAACGGTGCAACCGGCGGCAACTTCGAAAATCTGGTGCCTAGCACTGTCCCTGCAGTCACCGAAGTCACCGACACCATCGATACCTCGACGGTCAAGCTGTCCGCTGACACCTCGGTGGCCGAGGGTGGCACTGTCACTTACACCGCTACGGTTGGTGCGCCGGTGACTGGCTCGCCGGTTGTTGTGACCCTGGCCAACGGTCAGTCCATCACCATCGAAGTGGGTAAAACCACCGGCACCGTGACCACCACCGCACCGAACGACGTGCTGAACGGCCAGGCGCCGCTGAGCAACTCGATCACTGGCGTGAGCGGTGGCAACTACGAGAATCTGGTCGCCGACAAGACGCCGGTCAGCACCACCGTGACCGACACCGTCGACACCACCAACCTGACGTTGAGCGCCACTGGCTCCGTCGCTGAAGGCGGTTCGATTGTCTACACCGCGACCCTGACCAACCCGGCCGGCACGCCGGTGACCGTGACCCTGAGCAATGGCTCCGTCATCACCATCGAAGCCGGCAAAACCACCGGAACCGTGACCGTTCCGGCGCCAGCCGATGACGTCTACAAAGATGCCGGCAAAGTCGAAGTCAGCATTACCGGAACCAGCGGTGGCAATTTCGAGAACCTTGTTCCGAGCACCGTTCCGGCTGTCACCGAAGTTACTGATACCATCGATACTTCGACCGTCAAACTGACCGCTGATACTTCGGTAGCTGAAGGCGGCACTGTCACTTACACCGCTACGGTTGGTGCGCCGGTGACCGGTTCGCCGGTTGTTGTGACCCTGGCCAACGGCCAGACCATCACTATCGAAGTCGGCAAAACCACCGGCACCGTGACCACCACCGCGCCGAACGATGCGTTGAATGGTCATGAGCCACTGAGCAACGCGATCACTGACGTGAGCGGTGGCAACTACGAAAATCTCGTGGCCGACAAAACCCCTGTCAGCACCACCGTCACCGACACCGTCGACACCACCAACCTGTCGCTGACTGCGACCGGCACCGTGGCGGAAGGCGGTTCGATCGTCTACACCGCAACCCTGACCAATCCGGCCGGTACTCCGGTGACCGTGACCTTGAGCAATGGCTCGTTCATCACCATCGAGGCCGGCAAAACCATTGGCACCGTAACGGTTCCAGCACCTGCCGATGACGTCTACAAAGACGCCGGCAAAGTGGAAGTCAGCATTACCGGAACAACCGGCGGCAACTTCGAGAATCTGGTGCCGAGCACCGTCCCTGCGGTCACTGAAGTCACCGACACCATCGACACCTCGACCGTCAAACTGACCGCCGATACTTCGGTGGCTGAAGGTGGCACCGTCACTTACACCGCCACTGTCGGTGCGCCGGTGACTGGCTCGCCGGTTGTTGTGACCCTGGCCAACGGTCAGACCATCACCATCGAAGTGGGCAAAACCACTGGCACCGTGACCACCACCGCACCGAACGATGCGTTGAACGGTCACGAGCCACTGACCAACGCAATCACTGACGTGAGCGGCGGCAACTACGAAAACCTGGTCGCTGACAAAACCCCGATTTCGACCAACGTCACCGACACCGTCGACACCACCAACTTGACTCTTAGCGCCACCGGCACCGTGGCGGAAGGCGGTTCGATCGTCTACACCGCGACCCTGACCAATCCGGCCGGTACGCCGGTGACCGTGACCTTGTCCAACGGCTCGGTGATCACTATCGAAGCCGGTAAAACTACCGGCACCGTGACCGTTCCAGCACCAGCCGATGACGTTTACAAAGACGCTGGCAAGGTTGAAGTCACGATCAAAGACGCCGCAGGCGGCAATTTCGAGAACCTGGTGCCGAGCACCGTTCCGGCTGTTACCGAAGTTACCGATACCATCGATACGTCGACGGTCAAACTCACCGCCGACACTTCGGTAGCTGAAGGCGGGACTGTCACTTACACCGCCGCCGTCGGCGCACCGGTCACCGGTTCGCCAGTCGTGGTGACCTTGGCCAATGGTCAGAACATCACCATCGAAGTGGGCAAAACCACCGGCACCGTGACCACCACCGCGCCAAACGATGCGCTGAACGGTCACGAACCGCTGACCAACTCGATTACCGGCGTCACCGGTGGCAACTACGAAAATCTGGTCGCTGACAAAACTCCTGTTTCGACCACTGTTACCGACACCGTCGACACCACCGACCTGACGTTGAGCGCCACTGGCTCCGTTGCCGAAGGTGGTTCGATCGTTTACACCGCGACCTTGACCAATCCGGCCGGTACGCCGGTGACCGTGACCCTGTCGAACGGCTCGGTGATCACCATTGAAGCAGGTAAAACTACCGGCACCGTGACTGTTCCCGCCCCAGCCGATGACGTTTACAAGGACGCTGGCAAGGTTGAAGTCACGATCAAAGACGCCGCAGGCGGCAATTTCGAGAACCTGGTGCCGAGCACGGTCCCGGCTGTCACCGAAGTCACTGACACCATTGACACCTCGACCGTGAAACTCACGGCCGATACTTCGGTCGCTGAAGGTGGCACCGTCACCTACACCGCTACCGTTGGCGCACCAGTCACCGGTTCGCCAGTCGTGGTGACCCTGGCCAATGGTCAGAACATCACCATCGAAGTCGGCAAGACCACCGGCACTGTAACCACCACCGCGCCAAACGATGCGCTGAACGGTCACGAACCGCTGACCAACTCGATTACCGGCGTCACCGGTGGCAACTACGAAAACCTCGTCGCCGACAAAACCCCTGTCAGCACCACCGTCACCGACACCGTGGACACGACGAATCTGTCGCTCAGCGCCACCAACTCGGTCGCCGAGGGCGGTTCGATCACTTACACCGCGACACTCACCAATGCCGCTGGCTCGCCAGTCACCGTGACCCTGTCCAACGGTTCGGTGATTACCATCGAGGCCGGTAAAACCACCGGCACCGTGACCGTTCCAGCACCAGCCGATGACGTCTACAAAGACGCCGGCAAGGTTGAAGTCACCATCAACGGTGCAACCGGCGGCAACTTCGAGAACCTCGTTCCGAGCACTGTTCCGGCAGTGACTGAAGTCACTGACACCATCGACACCACGTCGGTGAAACTGACCGCAACCGAGTCCGCTGCTGAAGGTGGCACCGTCACCTACACCGCGACTGTTGGCGCTCCAGTGACCGGCTCGCCTGTGGTCGTGACCCTGGCTAACGGTCAGAACATTACCATCGAAGTCGGCAAGACCACCGGCACTGTAACCACCACCGCGCCAAACGATGCGTTGAACGGCCATGCGCCACTGACCAACGCAATCACCGGCGTGAGTGGCGGCAATTACGAGAATCTGGTGGCCGACAAAACCCCGGTCAGCACCACCGTGACCGACACCGTCGACACCACCAACTTGACCCTGAGTGCTACCGGTACCGTGGCCGAGGGCGGTTCGATCATCTACACCGCCACCCTGACCAACCCGGCCGGTACGCCGGTGACCGTGACTCTGTCCAACGGCTCCGTGATCACCATCGAAGCCGGTAAAACCACCGGCACCGTGACCGTTCCAGCGCCAGCCGATGACGTCTACAAAGACGCCGGCAAGGTCGAAGTCACGATCAAGGACGCAGCGGGCGGCAACTTCGAGAACCTGGTGCCAAGCACTGTTCCGGCCGTCACCGAAGTCACCGACACCATCGATACTTCGACCGTGAAGCTGAGCGCCGATACTTCGGTGGCTGAAGGCGGCACTGTCACTTACACCGCGACTGTTGGCGCTCCAGTGACTGGCGCACCTGTTGTTGTGACCCTGGCCAACGGTCAGACCATCACCATCGACATCGGCAAGACCACCGGCACCGTGACGACCACCGCACCGAACGATGCGCTGAACGGTCATGAGCCGCTGAACAACTCGATCACCAATGTCAGCGGCGGCAACTACGAAAACCTCGTCGCCGACAAAACGCCGGTCAGCACCACCGTGACCGACACCGTCGACACCACCAACCTGTCGCTGAGCGCGACTCCGGCGGTGAACGAAGGCGGCCAGATCACCTACACCGCCACCCTGACCAACGCCGCCGGCACCCCGGTGACCGTGACCTTGAGCAATGGCGCGGTGATCACCATCGACGCCGGCAAAACTTCCGGCACCGTGACCGTCGATGCGCCGAAGGATGACGTCTACAAGGACGCCGGCACCGTTGAAGCGACCATCAAGGGCGCGACCGGTGGCGACTTCGAAAACCTGGTGACCAGTAACACCCCGGCCGTGACCACCGTCAACGACACCATCGACACCTCCACCGTGTCGCTGACCGCCACCGCCAACGTCGCCGAAGGCGAAACCGTGGTTTACACCGCAAGCGTGACCGCGCCAGTAACCGGCTCGCCTGTTGTGGTCACCCTGTCCAACGGCCAGACCATCACCATCGCCGTCGGTGAGACCACCGGCAGCGTGAATTTCGTTGCGCCGAACAGCCCATTGGCGGGCGGCAGCTCGCTGAGCGTCGCCATCGACAAGGTTGCCGGCGGCAACTATGAAAACCTGGCGGCCGACAAGACACCGGCGAACACCTCGGTGTCGGACACTGTCGACACTACCAACCTGAACCTGACCGCCAGCGACTCGGTGGCGGAAGGTGGTTCGATCGTTTACACCGCGACCCTGACCAACCCGGCCGGGACTCCGGTGACCGTGACTCTGTCCAACGGCGCGGTGATCACCATCGAAGCCGGTAAAACCTCGGGCACCGTGACCGTTCCAGCTCCGGCTGACGACGTGTACAAAGACGCGGGTAAAGTCGAAGCGACCATTTCGACTGCCACCGGTGGCAACTTCGAGAATCTGGTGCCGAGCACCGTTCCGGCCGTCACCAACGTTACCGATACCATCGACACCACCACGGTCAAACTGACCGCGACCGAGTCTGCTGCTGAAGGTGGCACCGTCACCTACACCGCGACTGTCGGCGCGCCAGTGACCGGTTCGCCTGTGGTCGTGACCCTGGCCAACGGTCAGAACATCACCATTGAGGTGGGTAAAACCACTGGCACCGTGACTACCACTGCGCCGAACGATGCGTTGACCGGCCACGCGCCGCTGACCAACGCCATCACCGACGTGAGCGGCGGTAACTACGAAAACCTCGTGGCGGATAAAACGCCGGTTTCGACCAATGTCACCGACACCGTCGACACCACCAATCTGTCGCTCAGCGCGACCGGCACCGTGGCCGAGGGTGGCTCGATTGTTTACACCGCAACCCTGACCAACGCCGCTGGTTCGCCGGTCACCGTGACCCTGTCCAACGGCGCGGTGATCACCATCGAAGCCGGTAAAACCTCTGGCACCGTGACCGTTCCGGCGCCAGCCGATGACGTGTACAAGGACGCCGGTAAAGTCGAAGCGACCATCTCCACCGCCACCGGTGGCAACTTCGAAAACCTGGTGCCGAGCACTGTTCCGGCCGTCACCAACGTTACCGATACCATCGACACCACCACAGTGAAACTGACCGCGACCGAGTCTGCTGCGGAAGGTGGCACCGTCACCTACACCGCGACTGTCGGTGCTCCGGTAACCGGTTCGCCTGTGGTCGTGACCCTGGCGAACGGTCAGAACATCACCATCGAAGTCGGCAAGACCACCGGCACCGTGACCACCACCGCACCGAACGATGCGCTGACCGGTCATGCACCGCTGACCAACGCCATCACCGAAGTCAGCGGGGGCAACTACGAAAACCTCGTGGCTGACAAAACCCCGGTTTCGACCAATGTCACCGACACCGTCGACACCACTAACCTGTCGTTGTCCGCGACCGGTACCGTGGCCGAAGGTGGCTCGATCGTTTACACCGCAACCCTGACCAACGCCGCTGGCTCGCCAGTCACCGTAACGTTGAGCAACGGCGCAGTCATCACCATCGACGCCGGTAAAACCACCGGCACCGTGACTGTTCCAGCTCCGGCGGACGACGTTTACAAAGATGCCGGTAAAGTCGAGGCAACAATCTCCACCGCCACCGGTGGCAACTTCGAAAACCTGGTGCCAAGTACCGTGCCGGCTGTCACCGAAGTCACAGACACCATCGACACCTCGACCGTCAAACTGACCGCCGATACCTCGGTGGCCGAAGGCGGCACCGTCACCTATACCGCCACTGTTGGCGCACCAGTCACCGGTTCTCCGGTTGTGGTGACCCTGGCCAACGGTCAGAACATCACCATCGAATTGGGTAAAACTACCGGTACCGTCACCACCATCGCACCGAACGACGCGCTGACCGGTCATGCGCCTCTGACCAACTCGATCACGGGTGTGACTGGCGGCAATTACGAAAACCTCGTGGCTGACAAAACCCCGGTCAGCACTAACGTCACCGACACCATCGACACCACCAACCTGTCGCTGTCCGCGACCGGTACCGTGGCCGAAGGCGGCTCGATCGTTTACACCGCAACCCTGACCAACGCTGCAGGCTCACCAGTTACCGTGACGTTGAGCAACGGCGCGGTGATCACCATCGATGCGGGTAAAACCACCGGCACCGTAACCGTTCCGGCGCCTGCCGATGACGTCTACAAAGACGCAGGCAAAGTCGAAGCGACCATTTCGACCGCCACCGGTGGCAACTTCGAAAACCTGGTGCCGAGTACCGTTCCGGCCGTCACCAACGTCACCGACACCATCGACACCACCACGGTCAAACTGACCGCGACCGAGTCTGCTGCTGAAGGTGGCTCCGTCACCTACACCGCAACCGTCGGTGCACCGGTAACCGGTTCGCCAGTGACCGTGACTCTGGCCAATGGTCAGAACATCACCATCGAAGTCGGCAAAACCACCGGCACCGTGACCACCACTGCGCCAAACGATGCGCTGACCGGCCATGCGCCGTTGACCAACGCCATCACTAACGTGACCGGTGGCAACTACGAGAATCTGGTCGCCGACAAAACCCCGGTTTCGACCACCGTTACCGATACAGTCGACACCACCAACCTGTCCCTGAGCGCAACCAATTCGGTCGCCGAGGGTGGTGCGATCATCTACACCGCGACCTTGACCAACGCCGCTGGCTCGCCAGTCACCGTGACGTTGAGCAACGGCGCAGTCATCACCATCGACGCCGGTAAAACCACTGGCACTGTGACCGTTCCGGCACCTGCCGATGACGTGTACAAAGACGCCGGCACCGTTCAGGCAACGATCACCAACGCTACCGGTGGCAGCTTCGAAAACCTGGTACCGAGCACCGTGCCGGCTGTGACTCAGGTCACCGACACCATCGATACCACCACGGTCAAGCTGACCGCGACCGAGTCTGCTGCCGAAGGTGGCACCGTCACCTACACCGCGACCGTTGGTGCGCCAGTGACTGGCTCGCCAGTCGTGGTAACTCTGGCTAATGGTCAGAACATCACCATCGAAGTCGGCAAAACCACCGGCACCGTAACCACCACCGCACCGAACGATGCGCTGACCGGACACGCGCCGCTGACCAACGCGATCACCAACGTCAGCGGCGGCAACTACGAGAACCTCGTTGCCGACAAGACACCGGTCAATACCACGGTCACCGATACCGTCGACACCACCAACCTGTCGCTGTCCGCTACCGGCACCGTGGCTGAAGGCGGCTCGATCGTTTACACCGCGACGCTGACCAACGCTGCCGGCTCGCCGGTTACCGTGACGTTGAGCAACGGCGCCGTGATCACCATCGACGCCGGCAAAACCACCGGCACCGTGACCGTTCCGGCACCGGCTGATGACGTCTACAAAGACGCCGGCACCGTTGAGGCCACGATCAAGACCGCGACTGGCGGCAACTTCGAAAATCTGGTGCCAAGCACCACGCCAGCCGTGACCAGCGTCACCGACACCATCGACACCACCACGGTCAAACTGACCGCGACCGAGTCTGCTGCTGAAGGTGGTACCGTCACCTACACCGCGACCGTTGGTGCACCGGTAACCGGTTCGCCAGTGACCGTGACTCTGGCCAACGGCCAGAACATCACCATCGAAGTCGGCAAAACCACCGGCACCGTGACCACCACCGCGCCTAACGACGTGTTGACCGGTCATGCACCACTGACCAACGCGATCACTAACGTCAGCGGCGGCAACTACGAAAACCTGGTGGCCGACAAGACCCCGGTTTCGACCACTGTTACTGACACCATCGACACCACCAACCTGTCGCTGTCCGCTACCGGCACCGTGGCCGAAGGTGGCTCGATTATTTACACCGCAACGCTGACCAACGCCGCTGGCTCGCCAGTGACCGTGACGCTGAGCAACGGTGCAGTCATCACCATCGACGCCGGTAAAACCACCGGTACCGTCACCGTTCCTGCCCCGGCCGACGACGTCTACAAAGACGCCGGCACCGTGCAGGCAACGATCAAGTCCGCGACCGGTGGCAGCTTCGAAAACCTGGTGCCAAGCACCACGCCAGCCGTGACCAGCGTCACCGACACCATCGACACCACTGGCGTGAAACTCACCGCCACGGGCACCGTGGCCGAAGGCGGCAACGTCGTCTACACCGCCACTGTCGGCGCGCCAGTCACTGGTTCGCCAGTCGTGGTGACGTTGACCAACGGCCAGACCATCACCATCGACATCGGCAAAACCACCGGCACTGTGACCACTGTCGCGCCAAATGACGCGTTGACCGGCCACGCGCCGCTGACCAACGCAATCACTAACGTGAGCGGCGGCAACTACGAAAACCTCGTTGCCGACAAAACACCGGTCAGCACCACCGTGACCGATACCGTCGACACCACCAACCTGTCGCTCAGCGCGACCGGCACCGTGGCCGAGGGTGGCTCGATCGTTTACACCGCAACCCTGACCAACGCCGCTGGTTCGCCAGTCACCGTGACTCTGTCGAACGGCGCCGTGATCACCATCGACGCGGGCAAAACCACGGGCACCGTGACCGTTCCAGCGCCAGCCGACGACGTCTACAAAGACGCCGGCACCGTGCAGGCCACGATCAAAACCGCGACCGGTGGCAGCTTCGAAAACCTGGTACCAAGCACCACGCCAGCCGTGACCAGTGTCACCGACACCATCGACACCACTGGCGTGAAACTCACCGCCACGGGCACCGTGGCCGAGGGTGGCACCGTCACCTACACCGCCACTGTGGGTGCGCCAGTCACTGGCTCGCCAGTCGTCGTGACCTTGTCCAACGGCCAGACCATCACCATCGACATCGGTAAAACCACCGGCACCGTGACCAGCATCGCGCCGAATGACGCGCTGACCGGTCACGCGCCGCTGACTAACTCGATCACTAACGTGTCCGGCGGCAATTACGAAAATCTGGTAGCCGACAAAACACCGGTCAGCACCACCGTGACCGACACCATCGACACCACCAGCCTGTCGCTGTCCGCGACCCCGGCGGTGAACGAGGGTGGCCAGATCACCTACACCGCCACCCTGAGCAACGCCGCCGGCTCGCCGGTGACCGTGACCCTGAGCAACGGCTCGGTGATCACCATCGACGCCGGCAAAACCACCGGCACCGTGACCGTTCCGGCTCCGGCTGACGACGTTTACAAAGACGCCGGCAGCGTGCAGGCGACCATCACCAACGCCAGCGGTGGCAACTTCGAGAACCTGGTACCGAGCACGACACCGGCCGTGACCAACGTCGCCGATACCATCGACACCACCACCGTCAGCATCACCGGCAGCACCTCGGTGAC
The DNA here is from genome assembly GCF_024748795.1 of Pseudomonas sp. B21-051. Lineage (NCBI taxonomy): Bacteria > Pseudomonadati > Pseudomonadota > Gammaproteobacteria > Pseudomonadales > Pseudomonadaceae > Pseudomonas > Pseudomonas sp. B21-051. Next base: position 153,220 of record NZ_CP087166.1, on the reverse strand, counting down.
CGAAGGCCAGACCGCCAGCTACACCGTCAGCCTGACCCACCCGGCGCAAACCGACGTAACCCTGAAAATCGTCTACAGCGGCACCGCTGCCGACGGTTCGGACTTCACTGGCGTGTACACCGTGAAGATCCCGGCGGGCGCCAGCAGCGCGCAGTTCAACGTCGCGACCATCGATGACAAGATCACCGAAGGCACCGAGAACTTCGTGGTCAAGATCGACTCGGCCACCGGCGGCAACTTCGAGAACCTGGCCGTCAGCAGCACCAACGGCAGCGTCAGTACCTCGATCATCGACAACGATGCGCCACCGGTCATCGACCTGGACGCCAACAACTCCAGCGGCGCCACCGGTGCCGACTACAAAGTGACGTTCACCGAAAACACCCCGGGCGCCGGCGTGTCGATTGCCGACACTGACCTGACGATCACCGACCCAGACAGCACCATGCTGACCGGCGCGACCATCGTGCTGACCAACCGTCAGGACGGCGATGCGCTGAACCTGGGCAACAGCGTCAACGGCATTACGATCAATGCCAACAGCACCAACGGCACCGTGACCCTGACACTGTCGGGTAACGCGACGCTGGCCGACTACATGCAGGCGATCAAGAACATCAGCTTCACCAACAGCAGTGAAGACCCGAGCACCGTGCCGCGGATCATCACCGTGACCGTGACCGATGGCGGCAACTACTCCAACACCGCGACCACCACGGTCAACGTGGTGGCGGTCAACGATGCGCCGGTTGCGGCTCCGGTCAACGTCACCGGCACCGAAGACACCCCGCTGATCCTCGGCTGGTCGACCTTCGGTGTGACCGACGTCGACAGCCCGGCCAGCAGCCTGGGCGTGAAAATCACCCAGCTGCCGGGCGAAGGCAAACTGCAGTACCTGGACGGTTCGACCTGGAAAGACGTCGCCAACAACCAGACTTTCAGCAAGGCTGACATCGACGCCGGCAAGCTGCGCTTCATGCCGGATGCCAACGAATCGGGCGTCAACGGTTACGGCGGCACCGGCCTGGGCAACAACCAGGCCGACTACGCACAGATCAAGTTCCAGCCAACCGACGGCCAGCTGCTGGGCAACACCGGCACCGTGAAGATCGACATCACGCCAGTGGCGGATGCGCCGACCGTGAGCGTGGCCGACAACAGCGTGAAGTCCACCGGACTGGTCAAGGAAGTCTGGACCGGCCTGCCGGGTCTTGGGACCAACGGCAACGGCGCCGACTCGACCACGCTGAAAAACGTAATCGACGGCGCTGGTACCCCGAACTCCAGCACCAACGTGACCAACGTGCAGTCCGACGGCAGTGTGACCGCCGGCACCGCGTCGAAAACCTCGGGCCTGATCTATCTGGAAGCCGGTAAGACATACAGCTTCAGCGGCGTGGCTGACGACAGTCTGCTGATCACCATTGGCGGCAAGAGCGTGGCTTCCGGCACGTGGGGCGCGGGCGGTGCAATCAGCGGCTCGTTCACCCCGACCACCAGCGGCTACTACACCCTGGACATCTACCACCACAACCAGAGCGGCCCGGGCAGCTATGACGTGAACCTGTCGGTCAACGGCAGCACGCCAATCGACCTGAGCAGTGCCGGCGTGCCGATCTACACCGGCGTACAGGATCTGGTGAATGCCGGTGTGACCGTCTCCGACCTGCATGGCAGCAACGGCGAAGGCTATTACGACGGCTACAAGCTCAACACCGGCGCCGAAGGCACCACGGTGAAACTGTCGGCGATCAACACCGCGCTGACCGACACCGACGGCTCGGAAACCCTGAGCGTGAAGATCAGCGGTGCGCCAGTCGGTTCGGTCCTCTCCGACGGCCATGGCCACAGCTTTACTGTCACCGCGAGCAACGGCGAAGCCAACGTCACCGGCTGGAGCCTCGGCAGCCTGACCGTGACCCCGCCGACCTACTACAACGGCCAGTTCAACCTGACCGTGACCTCGACCTCCACCGAGATGGTCGGCGGCTCGGCCAGCAGCACCGCGATGATTCCGGTCACCGTGGTGCCGGCGGTGTACAACGCCGTGGTCGGTACTTCTGGCGACGACACCTTCAACGGCACCGACGGCAACGACATCATGGTCGCCGACATCGGCGGTCTGACCGTGGTGCCGGGCACCAACTACAACATCGCGTTCATGGTCGACAGCTCGGGCAGCATGAGCACCTCGTCGATCAATGCGGCCAAGGACTCGCTGACGTCGGTGTTCAACACACTCAAGCAGAGCCTGGGCGGCAGCAACTCGGGCACGGTGAACATCTTCCTGGTGGACTTCGATACCCAGGTCAACAAGTCGGTGTCGGTGAACCTCAACGACCCGAACGCGCTGACCAAGCTCAAAGCCGTGCTCGACTCGATGACGTCTGGCGGCGGCACCAACTACGAAGACGTGTTCAAGACCACGGCCAACTTCTTCCAGAGCACCGAAGCGCTGGCCAACACCGGGGCGAAGAACCTCACCTACTTCATCACCGACGGCCAGCCGACCTACTACCAGAGCGGCGAGCAGACCAACCCGACGCTGTATGGCAGCGTGAAGTTCGACAGTGTGGTGACAACCAGCAACTACAAGCTGGGCGATACCTTCAGCACGTACATCGACAACACGCATTACCTGAGCATCACCGCCAGCGGTTATGCCCAGTTGCAGACCTACACTGGCCGTGGCTGGACCACCACCAACCTGGGCACGGTTCACGCTCAGGGTGATGGTACCTATGAGCTGTCGAGCCTGGCGGGCAGCGGCAGCAGCACCAGCTCGGCCACCACCGACAACTCGACCAGCAGCTTCGCCTTGCTCAGCGGCCTGTCGAACGTCGAAGCCATCGGTATCAACAGCGGTGTCAGCCTCAACGACCTGAAACCGTATGACTCGGATCACTCGCCACAGACCAACATCGATCCGAAGGATCTGGCCAACTCGATCATCGGCCACACCGAAGCGACAATGCCGGGCAACGACACTGTCAGCGGTGGCGACGGCAACGACATCCTGTTCGGCGATCTGGTGAGCTTCAACGGCATTGCCGGCGAGGGTTATCAGGCGATGCAGGCGTTCGTGGCGCAGCAGACCGGCGTCGACGTCAGCAAGGTCACCACCAGCAACGTGCACCAGTACATCACCGAGCACTATCAGGCGTTCGATGTGTCCGGCGCACATGACGGCAACGACACCCTGCTGGGTGGCGCGGGCAATGACATCCTGTTCGGCTCGGGCGGCAACGACCTGCTCGACGGCGGCAAGGGCAATGACATCCTGCTCGGCGGCACCGGCAACGACACGCTGATCGGCGGCCAGGGCAACGACATCCTGATCGGTGGTTCCGGTGCTGACACTTTCGTCTGGAAAGCAGGCGACACCGGCAACGATGTGATCAAGGACTTCAATGCCAACGAAGGCGACCGCATCGACCTGCGCGATCTGTTGCAGGGTGAAACCGGCAGCACCATCGACAACTTCCTGAAGATCACCACGGTTGATGGCACGTCGTCGCTGCAAGTCAGCTCGGCGGGCAAGTTCAACTCCGGCGACGCGGCAGCCGCCACGCCGGACGTGACGATCAAACTGGAAGGCAACAACTGGTCGAGCGCCAACATTCACAACCTGATTGCCGGCAGCGATCCGACCATCAAGGTCGACCACAACAACAGCTGATGCGTGAACAAAACGGCCGCCCCTTGGGGCGGTCGTCACGTTTGCGGCTAACTCGGCGGTGACGATTTCGTCGCCACCCCGCATACTCGCGCGCAGTTAGCCTATGCTGCTGACAGCATGACGCTGGATCTTTCTGAGGGATGCTCAATGTTTTACGTGCAACGCGATGCGCAAGGTCTGTTGATTCGCGTGGAAGCCGCGGCCTACGCCGAGGCCACGGAAACGCTGCCGGCCGACAGCCATGAAATCCAGGCCTGGTTCGCCAATGAAGTGGTGGAAACCAGCCTGAAACAGCTCAAGCAGAGCGACCTGGAAATGATTCGGGTACTCGACGACCTGATTCAGGTGCTGACCCAGAAAGGCGTGATCCGCGTCACCGACCTGCCGCCGGCAGCACAGGCCAAGCTGATGGACCGGACCCAGGCGCGTGAGGCGCTGGGCGGGTTGAGCCAGTTGATCGATGATGAAGAGTCCGGGCTGATTTAAAGCAAAAGATCGCAGCCTCCGGCAGCTCCAGCAGGGAACGCATTCCCTGTAGGAGCTGCCGAAGGCTGCGATCTTTTCGTTTTTAACGGCTTCGAGAGCAGGCTCGCTCCCACATTTGAAATGCATTCCAATGTGGGAGCGAGCCTGCTCGCGAAGACGGCATCAATGACGCCGCCGCACCAAAGGTTTACTTCCAGGGCTTGGGCTCACCAAACAACTGCCCCTGCACCCCATACAAACCCATCTCGCGAATCACCGACAACTCGCCTTCGGTCTCCACCCGCTCGGCAATCAACGGCAGATCGATGCTGTGCGCCGCACGCTGGATCGCCTCGATGAACAGGCGCTTGTCACTCTCCTGATCGATCGCGCGGATGTAACTGCCATCGATCTTCAGGTACGCCAGCCCCAGCCGCGCCAGGTTGCCGATCATGCTGAAGCGTCCGCCAAAGCGCTGCAGGCTCAGGGAGAAACCGAGTTCACGCAGACGCCGGGTCAACTGCTCCAGCACCGCTTGCTCCGGCAATTGCTCCTCGCCGATCTCCAGCGTCAGGCGCTCGCCGAGGTCGGAGTGCGCTCGCAGAATCTCGAACACTTTGTTCAACGCCTGTGGATCGGCCAGGGTTGCCGAAGACAGGTTCAGCGCCAGCGAGTCTTCATGCGCCTTCATTTGCTCCAGCACGCGCTCGAGCATCAAGCGGTCAAGCCGTGCGGTCCAGCCGAAACGCTCGAGCCACGGCAGGAAACGCCCGGCCGGGATGGTCTGGCCCTGTTCATCCAGCAGGCGCGAAAGCACTTTGTAATGCAGCACCAGTTGCGTGTCCTGAACGGCCACCACCGGTTGGAAGTACAGCTCGAAACGCTGCTGATTCAGCGCCTGATCGAGCAAGCGATGCCAGGCGTGGTGATCGTCACCGACGTCCGCCACCAGGCTCTGATCGATGCACGCCCAGTTCTGCTCACCCTGCCCCTCGGCCTGCGCCAGCGCCTGGTCACCCAGGGTCAGTACCGCTTGCGGTGAATCGCTGTGGGCAAACGGAGCGAGGCCGATGGAGGCCACGGCCGGCACATCGGTTGCGCCAGTGGCATGCAGGCTGCTCAATGCGCTGTCGAGATTCTGCGCCAGTTGCAGCGCTTCTTCGCGCACCAGTCCCGGTGCCAGCACGGCAAATTCACCGCCGCGAATCCGGGTGACGAGGTTTTGGGTTTCCGGGTATTTGGCGCATTCGCGGGACAGTTGCTCGCCGACGGCTTTCAACAATTCATCGGTGCGCTGCCCGCCCAGACGCTGATTGAGCCCGGCCAGATCCTTGACCCGCAGCAGCAGCAGGTAACCGGAACTGGCCTGCTCCGGGTTGCTCACGCGGTTGTGCAGTTGCATCTCGAAATAGCGCCGGTTGGCAAGCCCCGTGAGGTTGTCCTGATAAGACTCGGCGCGCAGTTTTTCGCTGCGCTCGGCCTGCTCCTGGAACAACGCCTTGAGCTTCTCGACCATCTGATTCATCGCCTGCACCACGCGCCGCAGTTCAGGGGTACGCGGCAACTCCGGCAGGCTGAGGAATTCGCGGCGGGCGATGGCGTGGGACTGTTTGACCATGTAATCCAGCGGGCGCAATTGCCGGCGCAGCAGCAACGCACCGAGCACCGCGCTGACCGCGCCACACAGCAGCAGCCAGCCGAGGCTGCCCAACGCGCTCTGCCACAGTTTGGCCACGGCAAACATCGGGTGGCTGACCACCTCGACCCGCGCCGCCTGCTCCCAGCCACGGCTGACCAATGCGTCGCCACCGGCAGGCTCCAGGCCAATCAGTTTGACGAACCAGTCAGGCACATTGCTCACCGCCGGAATTCCGCTGCGCTCGACGATGGTCTTGTCGGTCTTGAGATCGACCACGCGGATGCTCGCGTAATAGCCGCTGTCGAAAATCGAGCTGACCAGCAGCTCGACCATCGCCGGGTCGTCGATATTCGGCGTCAGCGACAACGCCAGCGCCGTGGCGGCGTCCTGGGCATGCGAGCGCAGCTGATTGACGTACTGGGTGCGCGAGCTCTCCAGACTGACCATGAAGCTGCCGGTGAAGGCAACCACCAGGAACAGACAGATAGCGATCAACAGCTGTTTGAACAAAGACATCTGAGCGCGTGCTCCTAGTTAGTCGTTTCGACCGGGAAACCTTCGGCCTGCATTTTCTTCAGCACATCCTGCCAGCGCGACAGGCGTTTGGTGTCACCGACCTTTTTGTTGCCCTTGGCTCCCGGCAGGTACAGACCTTCAGCATTGAAAGAGTAGACGGGCAGCAAGTCGGTTCGCTGGGACGCAGGCTGAATCGGATCGATCAGGCTGTCGAGCACCAGCGGCATGGCATCGGGGGTGGCGTAGTAAGTCAGCACCATGTGTGCGCGATTCTGGCGCAGTGCCTTGACGTAGGTGATGCGCAGCTTGTCACTGGAGACCCCGAGATGGCGCAGGCTGAAATACTTGGCGATCGCGTAGTCTTCGCAATCGCCGGCGCCTTTCCACAACGCCTCGATGGGCGTCTCCCAATAATCGACCTGCCCCCACAGATCGATATCTTCGACATAACGCACCTGTTTGTTGAAAAACAGGTTCACCACTTTGAGCTTTTCCATCTCGCTGACCTGTTTCTGCGTGGCCAGCAGGTTCTGCCAGGCATCGATCCGCTGCTGCCCGGCACCCAACGGGCCGTACAGCGCCGTAGCCTTGCGGCTGATTGCGGAAAAATCCCAATCGGCATGCAGGCCGCCCAGCATGACGCCGGCCAGCAGCAGTGTGCAGCCTAGCCAGCGCAAAGTCCGAGGGATCGCGAAACGTACCGCCACAGCAGGTTTCCAGGGGGCAGGAAGGAAAGCGTTTGATGGTGAAGCTTAGCCCGGCAAAAAACAATGGCACCATGAGATCATCACCATCGCGCTAAACTTCATTCAGGACAGCAATCCTTTACATGGTTTGACAACCTGTAGAGCAATCACTAGTGTCTTTGGATCCAAATTCCGTTGTCATTCAGGGTGAGTAGTTGTGACACAGAAGCCCAAACCGCTGCACAGCATCAAAGTCGATGGGCCGATTCCCGCACACCTTGCCCGCTCGATCATCGAAGAGACCCTGCGCTCGGCGATCCTTGACGGTCGCTTGCCGTGCGGCACCGCCCTGCGCCAGCAGGACCTGGCCGACCTGTTCGGGGTCAGCCGCATGCCGGTGCGCGAGGCTCTGCGCCAGCTCGAAGCGCAGGAACTGCTGAGCGTCACCACCCACAAGGGCGCCGTGGTTGCCCCGCTGATTCAGGGCGACGCCACCGAAACCTACGAGTTGCGGATCCTCCTCGAATCCGAGGCCATGCGCCAGTCGATCCCGCTGCTGACCAGCGCCGATCATGCACACGCCGCCGGCTATATCGAAGAACTGGAAACCCAGCACGACTACAGCGAAATCGGTCGGCTCAATCGCCTGTTCCACATGGCCCTGTACAGCAAGGCACCGAATAAGCGTCTGCTGCGGCTGGTCGAAGACGGCCTCAACGAGGAGGAGCGCTTTCTGCGTTTCAACCTCGAAGCCATGGGCCTGGGCAAACTGTCCCAGGAAGATCACCGCGCCATGCTCCAAGCCGTGATCGAGCGCGATGTCGAGCTGTCGGTTAAGTTGCTCACACATCACCTCAACCGTGGCGTCGAGGTCATCACCCGGTTCCTCGCCAGTCCCGCCGGACAAAGCCGCAAGGCTGTTCGCTGATGCTGTCCACGCCGGTCCCAGGCTCCCGCAGCTGACCGGCGAATAACCCGCTTACAAATCCCCTCTACGGTCTGCCGCAAACCCAGGTGGCGGATCCGCCTGTTCGCTCTAACCTCCCTGCGCCCATAAGCCCGGCATTGCAGTTCGCTGCGGACGAATCGGTCATAGCCGTCCCGCCAATTTACCCGCACTCTTAAACGGCCAACCCATGAAGAACGGGCGACGCACCGCACCGCCGGCGCAGTCCCCGCACCAGGAACCTACGGAAGGAGCCTTGCCACGGGATAAAAGGAAGTTACGGCGCCGTTTCCGGCCCACTTTCATTCCTATACATCACCTCAATTTTTCGCTTCTTAAAGTTGCTTTGAGTGAGGCATTCACTCTTGTATTCAATTTTGGCCATTATTTGCCGAAAGGAGCAACTACGCCCAAGTAAAACTTAAACCAAAAGTTTTACTGGGCCGACTCATACTTGAAAAATATACAACTAAAAATAATTAAAAATAAACTTGTTAAGTTATTTGACGATGTATTAGCTTTTCCTCGCCGAGCAGGGTTCGCCCCGCAAACACGGCGCAGCTCTGCAGTCAGCCAATAGCTTTGGCAAATAGTCGCCAACGCATGGCCGAGAGCCTTTCATGCACTTTGCAAACTTTCATTAATCCGAATGAGGCCCGCGTTCGCCAATAGAAAACATTACAAACTCACAAAGTCCGTGTTGATGCACTGAACGAGCAACTCCCTCTATTCCAATAACACCGAGGTTCGCCATGATGCCAACTAAAGAACAACTCGCCCTGAAAAAAGCGCAATTGAGCGTTCACCCGATCTTTACCGAAATCGATTCGTTATCGGTACTGCGCAGGTTCATGGAATCCCACGTCTTCGCCGTGTGGGACTTCATGTCGCTGACCAAACGCCTGCAGCAGGAACTGACCTGCACCCGCCTGCCATGGCTGCCGCCACGCGATCCGCGTGCTGCGCGGCTGATCAACGAGATCGTGCTTGGCGAAGAGTCGGATGATCGTCCCGCCCACGGCCATTACAGCCATTTCGAACTGTACCTGGACGCGATGCGCGAAGTCGGTGCGAGCACCACGGCGGTCGAACGGTTTGTCGCGCTGCAACAGGAAGGGGTGAGTTACGACGTCGCCCTGCAAAGCGTCGAAGTGGATCCGGCAGCAGCAAAATTTGTGCGCGAGACGCTGCACACCGCCCTGCATGCGCCAGGCCACAGCGTCGCCGCCGCGTTCCTGCATGGCCGCGAGAGCGTTATCCCGACGATGTTCCAGCGCATTCTTGATGACTGGGGGATCGGCATCGAACAGGCGCCGACCTTTCGCTATTACCTGGAGCGCCACATCGAGGTCGACTCGGAAGATCACGGTCCGGCAGCAGAGCAACTGCTTGAGCGTCTGGTCGATGGCGATCCGCAGCGTGAAGCCGAGGTCTACGCCAGTGCCATCGCGGCGGTGGAAAGCCGCATCGCCCTGTGGGACGGCCTGCGTCTGAGCATGCGCGAACCCTTGGCGGAGGTGGCCCAATGAACGCCGCCGATTACCAATCCTTCGCCGACGCCTGGGAAACCCGCGCCACCATCCGCACCCGGCCACGGCGCGTGCTCGAAGACGACGAGCGCCTGATCTATCCGTTGAGCCGCCAGCCCCTGGTGCTCAGCGAAACCTTCCTGCGTGAGTGCCCGCAACAACGGGATTTCGCCCTGGTGCAGACGCTGTACAAGTTCATCAACGATGTGGTGATTTTCGAGACCGAGATCGTCGACCAGACCGCCCGAGCCATCGCCAAGAATCGCTTCGCCGTGCCCTTCCCGTTCGCCTGTCGATACGACGCCATGACCGTGGTTGTGGACGAGGATTACCACGCACTGGTGGCGATGGATTTCATGCAGCAGACCGTGGCCATGACCGGCATCGAGCCGATCGAATTGCCCGCAGAAATCGAACTGAGCCGGGCGATTCCTGCCGCTGTGGCGTTGGCGCCCGAGCACCTGCGCAGCGCGGTGGAACTGATCTGCGTGGCCATCGCCGAGAACACCGTGACCGGCGACGTCGCCGCGTTCGCCCGGGACGATACGGTCAAGCCATCGATCAAAGGGCTGATGGCCGATCACTTGCTCGACGAGGGCCGGCATTCCAGCTTCTGGGCGCGCATGGTGCGCATCTATTGGCACACCGCCAATGACGCGGACCGGGAAACCATCGCGCAGATCCTGCCGGTGTTCATCGGCCATTACCTGACCAACGACATCCAGAAGTCCTTCGATCTGCGTCTGATCGACGCCTTGCCGGTCAGCGAGGCAGTGCGCCGTTCGCTCAGGGACGAGATGGCCGGGCTGGCGTTCCCGATCAATCGCCACCATCCGCTGGTGGGCAACATCGTGCGTTTTTTCCACAGCAGCTCGCTGCTCGACACGCCCTGCGTGCGGCACGCCTTGCGTGACTATCTGGTTTGATGAGGAGGCCGACATGAGACGTCTCGACATTTTGCTGATTGGCGCCAGCCAGGCCATGACCGACCTGGCGCAGGAACTCGAACAACACGGCCACTCCTTGCGGCGCAGCGGCGCGGCGCAATCGCCGGTAGACCTGATCATCGACGATGGCTTCATCGGCGCCGGCGATCTCTGCGCCATTCCGCACTTGCATCTGCGTCTGGGTATAGGGTCGCCGGGCCTTGGCAGTTTGCCGACGCTCGACCTGCTGTGCTTCCTCGGCTCGTCAATGATCAGCCGTGTGCCGATTGGCGATGAGCCGTCCGGCAATGGTCAAGCACTGCGCCAGCGAGTGCTGACACATGTGGTCGACGAAGTCGCGCTGCTGGTCAGCCGCTTCTCCCGCGATGCCGAGTATTTTCAGCAGGCATTGCCGGCCACGGCGCCGGACTTCGAACAGGTGGAAGATCTGTCGTTTCTCGACAGTCTGGCTTACGTCCATCGCCTCAACGCGACGACGCATCCGGCATTGTTGCAACAGGCACAGACGCCGCTGATCGAGCGCCTGCAACAGAGCCTGATCGCGCACGCCGAGCGACCGGCGCTGCACCTGGCCGAGCAGTCGTTCAGCTACCGCCAGTTGCACGCGCACAGCCGTGCGATCCAGCAACGTCTGCAACCGCTGCTCGAGCAGCATCCGCAGCCGTGGATCGTGGGTATCTGCCAGCCGAAAAGCCCGGCGCTGTTCGCCTCGATTCTGGCGGTGCTCGGCAGTGGCGCAGTGTATCTGCCGCTGGAGCCGAGCCATCCGTTGCAACGCCAGCAATACATCCTGCAAAACGCCGGCGCGGCGTTGCTGTTGCATAACGGTGAGCATCCGCTCGGTGCGGCGATGCCGGGGCTGGATGTCAGTCGTATCGACAGCGCGGACGCGGATCTCAGCCAAGCGTTGATGCGTCAGCGGCCGACGCTTGAAGCACCGTGCATGGCGCTCTACACCTCCGGCACCACCGGGCATCCGAAGGGCGTGCTGCTGAGCCAGGCGAACCTTGCGCACTTCACCGCGTGGTACGCCGATTACGTGCAATTGCGCGCCGAGAGCCGGGTTTTGCAGTTCTCTTCGCTGAGTTTCGATTCTTCGCTGATCGATATCTTCCCCAGCCTGCTGCAGGGCGCCGAACTGGTGGTACCGGATGACACGCAACGGCGCGATCCGCTGCAACTGGTGGCGCTGATCCGCCGTCGGCAACTGAGCCACGCGTTCCTGCCGCCGGCGCTGCTGAGCATCCTGCCATTGGAGCAATTGCAAGGCGTCGAGGTAATGACCGGTGGCGACGTCTGCGAGCCTTTCGTCATCGAGCAACTGACCCGTCAGGGCAAGCTGCACAACCTCTACGGCCCCACCGAAGCGACGGTGCTGATTACCGCTCGCCAGCTCAAACCGGGTGACAGCAACCGCACTCTTGGCGCACCGATTGCCAATAGTCAGGTGCTGATTCTCGATGACGACTTGCAACCGGTGACGGAGAACACCGTCGGCGAATTGTTCATCGTCGGCCCCGGCGTCTGCCTCGGTTACTTGAACAATCCGCAGCAGACCGCAGAGCGTTATCTGACCCTGCAACTGCCGCACGGTGAGAGCTTGCGCGCCTACCGCAGTGGCGACATGGCCAAGTGGGGCGAACACGGCATCGAGCTGTGCGGACGACGCGATAATCAGGTAAAGATCCGTGGTTTTCGGGTCGAACCGGAAGAGATCGAGCGCTGCCTGCGCGAGAGCCAGTTGTACCGTCAGGTGGCGGTGGTGATCGACAGTCAGCGGCGGATTCTGGCGTTCCTTGCGCAGCCGCAATCGGACGCCGCTCGCGATGCATTGAAGGCGCATGCCCAGCAGTTTCTGCCGGACTACATGCAACCGGTGGCATGGACTGAACTGGCGCAGATGCCGTTCGCCAGCAACGGCAAGGTCGACCGTAGGGCGTTGCTGGAGCTGCCGGTTAGCGTGCAAGACAGCGGCCCGAAATGCCTGCCGGCAACCGCTGACGAAGCGCTGCTGCTGGAGATCTGGGCAGAACTGCTGGAGCTGCCGAGCAGCGATATTTCCACCGACGAAAGCTTCTTCAATCTCGGTGGCCATTCGATTCTGCTGTCGCGGATGTTGCTGCGTTTGCGTGAGGAATTCGGGCGCAGCATCTCGATCAACCGCTTCATCGAACTGCCGACCATCAGCAAACTCGCGACGCTGGTACGCGGTACTGATGACAGCGCGGTGCTCAGCGCCCAGGCCATGGCCGACGCCGAGCGCCCGCTGAACATCGAGCCGCTGCCGATCAGTCGCCTGGGCGATGTGCACAAGGTGATCGTCACCGGCGCCAACAGCTTTGTCGGCGTGCACATCGTCGAAGCGCTGCTCGGTTGGGGCGCCAGCGAGGTGGCGTGTCTGGTGCGTGACGGCGGCGGGCAAACGGCGGCACAGCGTTTTGCTCAGGCGTTGCGCGAGAACCGTCTCGAACATCTCGATTTGAGCCGGGTGCGAATCTATTCGGCAGACATCACCCGCCCGCAACTGGGTTTGGCCGATGACGATTATCAGCGCCTCGATCGCGAGTTCGGCGCGCTGGTGCACAACGCCGCCAACGTCAACCACGTACTCGATTACGAGTCGCTGGCCGCGGATAACGTCGAGCCGATTTTCGAGCTGCTGCGCCTGTGTGAAGGGCGCAGCAAAAAGGTCTTCAACTTTGTCTCGACGCTGTCCGCTTCCAGCACCGTCGACGGCGAAGGCCGAGTGCTCGAACTGCCCGCCGCGCCGACCCCGCCGATCTACATCCGCAACGGCTACAACCTGTCGAAATGGGTCGGCGAGCGCGTCCTCGAACGGGCGCGCGAGCGTGGGGTGTGGGTCAACCTGTATCGCCCCGGGAACATCAGTTTCAACAGCCTGAGCGGCGTCTGCCAGCCGCACAAAAACCGTTTGATGCTGATGCTCAAGGGCTCAATCCAGCTCGGTCAGGTACCGGCCTTCGCGCTGAATTTCGACCTGATGCCGGTGGACTTTCTCGCCCGCTTCATCGCCTTCCACGCCAGCCGTTATTCGGCCGAAAGAGCGGTGTTCAACCTGCACAACCCCGAGCCGCTGAGTTGGGATGCCTACGTCGCCTCGTTCCGCGAAACCGGCAGCGAGTTCTCGCTGGTCAGCGTCGCCGACTGGCAACAGCAACTGGGCCGGGTCGATGCCGACAACGCGCTGTTCGGCGTGCTCGGTTTCTACCTCAACGGCTTCGAGGAGGACATCGGCGACATCTCCCTGATCGGCCACGCCAACGCTGAAGCCGGCGTGCAACAGATGGGCGCGCAGTACCCGGAAAAATCCCCGGCGCTGCTGCGTCGCGGCTGCGACTACCTGAAACAGATCAACTTCATCTAGTTCACCCAAAAAGGAGCAACACCATGAGCAATCTGCAACCCGACACCCTGATCAAAAACCCGCACGGCTGCCACGTTGTGTCGTCGGTGGAAGTGCCCGCGGACGCGGCGCAGGTCTGGGCGGTGGTCGGCAATTTCGCAGGCTTCGACCGATTCATTCCGGCGCTGTCGCACATCGAAATGACCGGCGACGGCGTGACTTCGCTGCGCAAGAAATTCTTCAAGGACGGCAACGTGGTGGTCGAACAACTCAACTCCCGCGATGAGCAGGCACGGGCCATGACCTGGACCACGATCTACAACACCTTGGGTGTGGCGAATTTGTGGGCGGCGATGAATGTGGAATCGCTGGGGGCGGGGAAGTCGCGGGCGACCTGGACGATCATTGCCGAGCCGGCATCAAGTGGGGCGCAAGCGCTGCCGGGGTTCAAGGATTTCGTGCAGGGGTTTGCCGATGATGCGATGGGGAATGTGCTGAAACTGTTTGTTTAAGGCTGTTGTTGAGCGGTGATTGCATGACCGCTTTCGCGAGCAGGCTCGCTCCCACATTTTGATCACATTCCTTCAAGGGGAACACGGTCAACCTGTGGGAGCGAGCCTGCTCGCGAAGAACGATAACGCGGTCAGATCTTGAAGCTGTCCACCAACTGCTTCAACCGATTCGCCTGCTGCGACAGCGCATCACAGTCCTTCAATGTTTCATTGAGGTTGGCGACGCTCTGCTGGTTCAGCAGGTTGATCTGGTTGACGTCGACGTTGAGGGTTTCCACCACCGCCGTCTGCTCTTCGGTTGCAGCGGCCACCGACTGGTTCATGCCGTCGATTTCGCCGATGCGCTGGGTCACGCTGACCAGGCGCAGACCGGCCTGATTCGCCACTTCCACGCTCTCTTCGCTGGACGCCTGACTGGCGTTCATGGTGGTCACCGCTTCACGGGAACCGACCTGCAAGGAGGTAATCATCTTGTGGATCTCTTCCGCCGATTCCTGAGTGCGATGGGCAAGGTTGCGCACTTCGTCCGCCACCACCGCAAAACCGCGTCCGGCTTCACCGGCACGGGCCGCTTCGATGGCCGCGTTGAGCGCCAGCAGGTTGGTCTGCTGCGAGATGCCTTTGATCACATCGAGGATGTGGCCGATATTGTCGGTGCTGGCGTTGAGGGTTTCGATCTGGGTGCACGACAGGCTGATCTTCTGCGACAGCTCGGTCATCGCCTGAATGGTCTGCTCGACCACCTGACGACCGTCATCGGCCTGCTCGCTGGCGCCGCTGGCGTGCTGCGAAGCATCGGCGGCGTTGCGGGCGATTTCCTGAGTGGCGGCGCCCAATTGGTTGATCGCTGCGGCGACACTGTTGGTGCGCGCGCTTTGCTCGTCGGAACCGATGATCGAGGCGTTGGACGAGGCCATTACCCGTTGCGACAGGTCGTGCACGTGACGGGTGGCCGACGACACTTCGGAAATCGACGCGTGAATGCGCTCGACGAACTGGTTGAACGCGCTGCCCAGTTCGGCGAACTCATCCTTGCCTGCCACGACCAGACGACGGGTCAGGTCGCCTTCGCCTTGAGCGATGTCCTGCATCGCGCGGCCCATGGTGGTCAGCGGACGCATCAGGACGTTGATCAGCAGGCTCAGCAGCAGCGCAATCGCAGCAACCGCGACGAACATCGCGATCAGCGCCGAAGTACGGAACTGGCTGAGGGCGGCGTAGGCCTTGTCACGATCAATCGACAGACCGATGTACCAGTCGGCATTCGGCAAATCGCTGACCGGGGTGAACGACAGGATGCGTTCCTGGCCGTTGAGCACCACGTTCTGGTTGCCTTTCTCGATGCGCACGCCGGAATTCGGGTAGATGTCCTTGAGGTTCTTCATCACCTGGTCTTTGTCCGGGCTGACGATCACCTGACCGTCGCCGCTGACCAGGAATGCGTGGCCGAGGCCACCGAAGTCCACCGAGTTGATGATCTTCACCAGTGTTTCCAGGCTCAGGTCACCGCCGACCACACCCAGCAGTTCGCCATTCTTTTTCACCGGCATGGCGATGGTCACGACCAGACCGCCGACCGCCGCCATGTACGGCGGCGTCAGCATGGTTTTGTCAGCAACGACTGCTTGCTTGTACCAAGGGCGCTGACGCGGGTCGTAGCCGTCGGGCATCTTCGCGTCAGGGCGCTGGGTGAACACACCGTTGGCCTGACCGACGTAGGTGAACTGGAAGTTCGAGGTGAAGGCCGGTTGATCGACCAGCCCCGGGAAATCGGCGTCCTTGCCCTGATGGGCAACGTTTTGCGCGAGGTTTTCCAGCACCAGGATCCGCCCGCTCATCCAGTTCTGCACGCTGCTGGCGGTCAGATCGCCGGCCTGCTGCACGGACGACTGAAGATTCTGGCGAATGGTGTTGCGCTGCAGATAGTCGTTGTAGAGGGTGAACAAAGCGAAAGCCAGGACCACGACGCCCGAGGCGGCCAACAGGATTTTATGGCTGAACTTGAGATTCATTTCATGGGACTTCTTATGCAAAAGTGGGGATGCGTTCCGGGATGCAACATTCCATGTACAGCGCAGGCGGCGTTCTGACGGCCGCTCTACTTTGGTGCACGCATGTCTCACCAGTCTGTCGGCACCATTCACGGAAATCTTAGGGCTGCGTGGGAAATGGCCTGCATTTCTATCAGATTCCCGCCGAACGGCGTGCCAGAGCGTTCGCCACGAAGTTTTTTTGCTGGATCTCCGAGCAGAGGTTGCAAAATTCGCAGCCCCTGATAAAAATGCGACTAATTATCATTTGTGACGTTCGGGCTGTCGCGTTCATGTCCTCACCTGAGTTTGCAGTGCAGGCGCTTTACAGGAGTCATCACGGCTGGCTTAACGCCTGGCTGCGGGCACGGCTGGGCAACGCCGCGGATGCCGCGGATCTGGCCCAGGACACCTTCGTCCGTCTGTTGCAGCGCAGCGAACGTCTTGAACTCAAGGCGCCTCGCGCATTTTTACGCACCATCGCCCGTGGCCTGGTGATCGATCATTGGCGTCGTGCAGAAATCGAACGCGCCTATCTCGAAACCATCGCCCATTTGCCCGAAGCCGAAACCCCGAGCGCCGAAACCCGCGCCTTGGTGATCGAGTTGCTTGAGAACATCGCGCGCATGCTCGAAGGCTTGCGGCCGAAAGTGCGTCAGGCGTTTCTGCTGGCGCAGTGCGAAGGTTTGACCCATAAGCAGATTGCCGCGCAGATGGGATTGTCACTGCGCTCAGTCGAACGTTACGTCGCCGATGCGCTGTATCACTGCTACGTGTTGCGGTACGCAAGTTGATGCCTGTGGATAACAACTCAGTCGCGCGCCGCGCCGAGCCGCAGCAACAGGTGGTCAAGCAAGCCATTCACTGGCTGCTGCGGCTGCGCAACAACCATGGCAATGCGCGCCTGAGTCATCAGTGCGATGCATGGCGCGCCGAACATCATGAGCATGAGCTGGCCTGGCAGCGCGTGCAGTCGCTGCAAGCGGAATTGAGCCATAACCTGCGCGCGGTGCCCGGCGCCCAGGTGGCGTTCAATACGCTGGAAAACAGTGCGCAGGGATTGGGCCGGCGACAAGCCTTGAAGCTGCTGTCTGGCGCGGTGCTGATGAGCTCCGCGGCATGGCTGGCGAAGGACACCTCCGTGTGGCAGCAGTGGTGCGCTGATTACGCGACGGCGACCGGCGAACGCCGCAGCTTCCAGTTACCCGATGGCACGCGGATCGAGCTGAACACTGCCAGCGCAGTGGATCTGGATTACACCTCGCAGCAGCGGCTGATCAAACTCACTCGCGGCGAAATCATCGTCACATGCGGCGGTAACGATGAAGGCGCGACTTTCAACCGGCCACTTCGCGTGCAAAGTCGTCATGGCATTTATGAGCCGATAAAGGCTCGCTTCATCCTGCGTCAGGACAGCGATTGCACGCGGCTCACTGTCAGCTCCGGGAGCGTCGCCATCCGCAGCGGCGCAACCTCCGTCGAGGCACTCGCCGGGCAGACCTATCTGATTGATCACCATCAGGTGCGCCCGGCAGCGCCACTGGATATGGACGTGGGCGCGTGGGTCGACGGTTTGATCGTCACTCGCAACATGCGCCTGGGCGATCTTCTCAACGAGGTCGGGCGTTATCGGCAGGGCTTCGTAACGTGTGCGCCGCAGGTGGCGGACTTGCGCCTGTCCGGAGTGTTCCGTCTGGAGGACACCGACAAGCTGCTTGCCATCCTGCCGCAGACCCTGCCGGTGCAATTGCGTTATCGCACCCGATGGTGGGTCACGCTGGAAGCAGTGGCCTGAATTTATTTTGGCGGGTTTTCGCGACAAGTTCGGCTTGGTCAGTAAGCACTTTAACTCAGCCTTTTCGACTGCCCACGGAAACCTACAATGACTGTCCGCATCACCTGTAAGAACCCGCTGAATTTCACTGCCGAATCGGGCCTGCTGCGCCACGCCGTTCGCGCCGCCCTGCTGTCCACCGTTCTGGGTGCCGGTACGCTGCCCGGCCTGAGCCTCGCCGCCCCTGCCAGTGAAGCGAGCAGTCATCGCTACAGCATCGCCGCCGGCCCGCTGGGCGAAGCGCTGAACCAGTTTGCTCGTCAGGCGGGCATCACCTTGTCGATGACCCCGCAGCAAACTCAGGGACAACAGTCTCCGGGCGTACAGGGCGAATATTCAACTGATCAGGCGTTGAGCCATTTGCTCAGCGGTTCGGGCCTGGAAGCAGTCAGCCAGGACGGCAGCAGCTACGTCCTGCGTGCTGTCAGTGAAACCGACGCGCTGGCACTGCCAACCACCGATATCAAAGGCTTCGCCCTCGGTAACGCGCTGGGCAGCATGGAAGGCTACAACGCCACTCACAGTCAGATCGCCACCAAGACCAGTACTGCTCTGCTGGAAACCTCGCAAAGCGTATCGGTGGTCACTCGCGAGCAAATGGACGATCAAGGCTCGCAGACCGTCTCCCAGGCGATGCGTTATACCCCCGGCGTGCTGACCAACCCTTACGGCGCAACCCATCGCTACGACTACGTGGCGATGCGCGGTTTCAACGACGGCTCGGTGGACAACATCTACCTCGACGGCCTCAAGTCGATGGGCGACAGCGGCACCTACAGCACCATGCAGGTCGATCCGTATTTCCTCGAGCGCGTGGATATTCTCAAAGGCCCGTCGTCGGTGTTGTATGGTCGCAGTTCGCCCGGTGGGCTGGTGGCGCTGACCAGTAAAAAGCCGTTGTACGAGGCCTATCATCAGGTGCAGGCCACGGTCGGTACCCAAGGTCAGCGCGGGGTCGGTTTTGACTTCAGCGGTCCGGTCGATGACGACAAGCGCATTGCCTATCGTCTGACCGGTTTGTCCGATCAGTCCGACACACAATTCGACCACAACAAGGAAAAACGCTTCGCCCTCGCCCCGACCCTGAGTATCGACTTCAGCGAAGACACCTCGCTGACGCTACAGGCGTATCTGCAGCACGATCCGGATGGCGGCTACCACGGCGGCGTGCCGGCGGACGGGACGATTCATCAGCGCAACGGCAACCGCATCTCGCCGCATTTCTTCGAAGGTGAGCCGGGGATTGATGGTTACTCGCGGGATCAGCAGTCGTTCGGCTATCAGTTCGAACATCGCTTCAACGATGTTTTCACGGCGCGGCAGAATTTCCGTTACCTCGACTCCAAAGTGAATATGGATCAGGTCTACGCCTATGGCTGGACGACACCAACCAGCAACGAACTGAACCGCTATTACACCGGCGGCGATGAACGTCTGCATGCGTTCATCGTCGACAACATGCTGCAGGCCGAATTCTTTACCGGGGCTACCAAGCACACCGTGTTGATGGGCGCAGATTATCAACGACGCAAGACGGTGGTCGACTGGACCAGTGGTGGTCTGGCGCCGATCAATGCGTTCAACCCGGTCTACGGCAATTCGGCGATCGATATGTACGGCGACACCAGTTACCTGCGCCGCCTGGAGCAGACCGGGGTCTACCTGCAAGACCTGATCGAGATGGACCAGTGGCGGTTCTCGCTGGGGCTGCGTCAGGACTGGGTCGAGACGTCGGATGAGAACCGTATCGCCGAAGCGGGCCGTCCGGTCGGCACGGAAATCAATGACCGCCGCACCAAACTGACCGGCCGTGCTGGTGCGTTGTATCTATTCGATAACGGCCTGGCGCCGTACATCAGCTATTCCGAGTCGTTTAACCCGAACTCGTATGCCGACAGCGCCGGTAATCCTCTGCCGCCAACTGACGGGACGCAATGGGAAGTCGGCCTGAAGTACCAGCCGCCGGGCACCGACAACCTGTTCACCGCGTCGCTGTTCCGCATCGATCAAGAGAATCTGGCGACCAAACTGCCGCAGGAAAACTTCTACCGCGCGGTAGGCGCTGTCCGCTCGCAAGGCCTGGAGCTGGAAGCGCACATGCAGTTGACCGACAACCTGAAAGTACTCGGCAGCTACACCTTCACCGATATCGAGTATTCGAAGTCGATGGTCAGCACCCTGAGCACGCCGACCGACGTGATCGAGAACAAAGGCAACTCGCCAACTCAGGCACCGCGGCACATGGCCTCGTTGTGGGCGGATTACAAATTCGACAGTGCCGCACTCGACGGCCTGCGCCTGGGCGGTGGTGTGCGTTATGTCGGTTACAGCTGGGCGGATGCGGAAAACACGCTGAAGGTGCCGTCCTACACATTGTTCGACGCATCCATCGGTTATGACCTGGGCAAGGTTGGCTTGAAGGGCGTCGACGTGCGCCTGAACGCGAACAACCTGACCAATGAATCCTACGTGGCCTCCTGTGCGAGTCTGAACTTCTGCTACATGGGCGAAGAGCGCAACGTCGCCGCCACGGTCAGCTACCAGTTCTAAACCTTTGCCTAGTGCATAAAAAAGCCAGCCCCTGATTGTTCAGGGGCTGGCTTTGTCGTCTTTGTGGGGAACTTTCATGCGCGCATCATTGGTGTTGTTGCATCGCTATATCGGGCTGGCGACGGCGGTGTTTTTGCTGCTGGCCGGGATCACCGGGAGCATTCTGGCGTTCAATCATGAGCTGGATGAGTGGCTGAATCCGCAATTCTATGCGGGCTCCGCCGAGGGTCAGCGATTGCCTCCCGGGGCGTTGGTCGACGCGGTTCAGACTGCGCATCCGAAGTTGCAGGTCTGGTACATGGAGTATCCGGACGAAGTTGGGCATACCGCATTATTGGCGGCGGTCCCACGTAACGACCCGGCGACAGGCAAACCGTTTGATGAGCGCAATCAGGTGTTCTATCTGGATCAGGTCAATGCCGAGCTGAAAGGGCAACGTTACTGGGGCGAGTGCTGCTTTGCACGGGAGAACTTCATTCCGTTCATTCTCGAGTTTCACTACAACCTGACGTTGCCCGGAAACTGGGGATTGTGGTTGATGGGTTTGGTTGCCATCGCTTGGGTGATCGATTGCTTCATCGCGCTGTGGCTGACATTTCCTCGTGGCAAACCGTTCTGGAAGAAATGGTCGACGGCCTGGAAGATCAAGGGCGGCCACGTTTATCGACTCAACTTCGATCTGCATCGGGCCGGTGGATTGTGGCTGTGGTTGTTGTTGCTACCGATTGCGGTCAGCAGTGTCGCGATGAACTTGCCCAGTCAGGTCTTCAAACCGGCGGTGTCGCTGCTTTCACCGATCGAGCCGAGCGTTTATGAGGCTCGAGGGCGAATGCCTCCATCTGAGTTGGGGGTGACACAGTTGAGTTATCAACAGGCGTACGAAAGGGCATTGGTCGAGGGGAAGAGGTTAGGACTGACAGCGGCGATCGGGGAGTTGTATTACAGCTTTGAGTACAACTTCTACGGCGCAGGATTCGGGCAACACGACACTGAAGCGCATGGCAAATCCTGGTTGTTTTTCCACGGTACTGACGGGCGATTATTAGGTCAGGAAATTGCCGGACAAGGGACACTGGGGGAACGGTTTTACCGCTTGCAACTACCGATACATGGCGGACGGATCATCGGCTTCACCGGGCAAGTGATCATCGCGGTATTGGGGGTTCTGATCGCGGGGCTATCGGGGACTGGCGTCTACATCTGGTGGCGCAAGTGGCAGGCCCGGCGCATCAGCAAGGCTCGCAAAGCGGCCTGACGTTCGGAAACCCTGAAACGACAAAACCCCTGTCTGCGTTAGCAGACAGGGGTTCTGGAATTTAATCTTGACGATGACCTACTCTCACATGGGGAAACCCCACACTACCATCGGCGATGCATCGTTTCACTTCTGAGTTCGGGATGGGATCAGGTGGTTCCAACGCTCTATGGTCGTCAAGAAATTCTGTATCTGGCCCGTCAACACGGTAACGTGCCAGCAAAATCGGTGACTTCTACTAAAACAAAACCCCAACTGCTTTCGCAATTGGGGTTTCGGAATTTAATCTTGACGATGACCTACTCTCACATGGGGAAACCCCACACTACCATCGGCGATGCATCGTTTCACTTCTGAGTTCGGGATGGGATCAGGTGGTTCCAACGCTCTATGGTCGTCAAGAAATTCGGGTACTGACTCGTGACCTGTTGGCCTCGCTTCAGCAAATCGGGTATGTGATACAGGTGTTTGTGAGCATCGCGAACTTTCGGTTCATTGCGTCTTCACACACCGCAATCTGGTCTCTTTCGAGCATGCAGATTGCTTGGGTGTTATATGGTCAAGCCTCACGGGCAATTAGTATTGGTTAGCTCAACGCCTCACAGCGCTTACACACCCAACCTATCAACGTCGTAGTCTTCGACGGCCCTTCAGGGAACTCAAGGTTCCAGTGAGATCTCATCTTGAGGCAAGTTTCCCGCTTAGATGCTTTCAGCGGTTATCTTTCCCGAACATAGCTACCCGGCAATGCCACTGGCGTGACAACCGGAACACCAGAGGTTCGTCCACTCCGGTCCTCTCGTACTAGGAGCAGCCCCTCTCAAATCTCAAACGTCCACGGCAGATAGGGACCGAACTGTCTCACGACGTTCTAAACCCAGCTCGCGTACCACTTTAAATGGCGAACAGCCATACCCTTGGGACCGGCTTCAGCCCCAGGATGTGATGAGCCGACATCGAGGTGCCAAACACCGCCGTCGATATGAACTCTTGGGCGGTATCAGCCTGTTATCCCCGGAGTACCTTTTATCCGTTGAGCGATGGCCCTTCCATACAGAACCACCGGATCACTAAGACCTACTTTCGTACCTGCTCGACGTGTCTGTCTCGCAGTCAAGCGCGCTTTTGCCTTTATACTCTACGACCGATTTCCGACCGGTCTGAGCGCACCTTCGTACTCCTCCGTTACTCTTTAGGAGGAGACCGCCCCAGTCAAACTACCCACCATACACTGTCCTCGATCCGGATAACGGACCTGAGTTAGAACCTCAAAGTTGCCAGGGTGGTATTTCAAGGATGGCTCCACGCGAACTGGCGTCCACGCTTCAAAGCCTCCCACCTATCCTACACAAGCAAATTCAAAGTCCAGTGCAAAGCTATAGTAAAGGTTCACGGGGTCTTTCCGTCTAGCCGCGGATACACTGCATCTTCACAGCGATTTCAATTTCACTGAGTCTCGGGTGGAGACAGCGCCGCCATCGTTACGCCATTCGTGCAGGTCGGAACTTACCCGACAAGGAATTTCGCTACCTTAGGACCGTTATAGTTACGGCCGCCGTTTACCGGGGCTTCGATCAAGAGCTTCGCGTTAGCTAACCCCATCAATTAACCTTCCGGCACCGGGCAGGCGTCACACCCTATACGTCCACTTTCGTGTTTGCAGAGTGCTGTGTTTTTAATAAACAGTCGCAGCGGCCTGGTATCTTCGACCGGCATGAGCTTACGGAGCAAGTCCTTCACCCTCACCGGCGCACCTTCTCCCGAAGTTACGGTGCCATTTTGCCTAGTTCCTTCACCCGAGTTCTCTCAAGCGCCTTGGTATTCTCTACCCAACCACCTGTGTCGGTTTGGGGTACGGTTCCTGGTTACCTGAAGCTTAGAAGCTTTTCTTGGAAGCATGGCATCAACCACTTCGTCACCCAAAGGGTAACTCGTCATCAGCTCTCGGCCTTAAGATCCCGGATTTACCTAAGATCTCAGCCTACCACCTTAAACTTGGACAACCAACGCCAAGCTGGCCTAGCCTTCTCCGTCCCTCCATCGCAATAACCAGAAGTACAGGAATATTAACCTGTTTTCCATCGACTACGCTTTTCAGCCTCGCCTTAGGGACCGACTAACCCTGCGTCGATTAACGTTGCGCAGGAAACCTTGGTCTTTCGGCGTGGGTGTTTTTCACACCCATTGTCGTTACTCATGTCAGCATTCGCACTTCTGATACCTCCAGCAAGCTTCTCAACTCACCTTCACAGGCTTACAGAACGCTCCTCTACCGCATCACTTGCGTGATACCCGTAGCTTCGGTGTATGGTTTGAGCCCCGTTACATCTTCCGCGCAGGCCGACTCGACTAGTGAGCTATTACGCTTTCTTTAAAGGGTGGCTGCTTCTAAGCCAACCTCCTAGCTGTCTAAGCCTTCCCACATCGTTTCCCACTTAACCATAACTTTGGGACCTTAGCTGACGGTCTGGGTTGTTTCCCTTTTCACGACGGACGTTAGCACCCGCCGTGTGTCTCCCATGCTCGGCACTTGTAGGTATTCGGAGTTTGCATCGGTTTGGTAAGTCGGGATGACCCCCTAGCCGAAACAGTGCTCTACCCCCTACAGTGATACATGAGGCGCTACCTAAATAGCTTTCGAGGAGAACCAGCTATCTCCGAGCTTGATTAGCCTTTCACTCCGATCCACAGGTCATCCGCTAACTTTTCAACGGTAGTCGGTTCGGTCCTCCAGTCAGTGTTACCTAACCTTCAACCTGCCCATGGATAGATCGCCCGGTTTCGGGTCTATTCCCAGCGACTAGACGCCCTATTAAGACTCGCTTTCGCTACGCCTCCCCTATTCGGTTAAGCTCGCCACTGAAAATAAGTCGCTGACCCATTATACAAAAGGTACGCAGTCACCCAACAAAGTGGGCTCCCACTGCTTGTACGCATACGGTTTCAGGATCTATTTCACTCCCCTCTCCGGGGTTCTTTTCGCCTTTCCCTCACGGTACTAGTTCACTATCGGTCAGTCAGTAGTATTTAGCCTTGGAGGATGGTCCCCCCATATTCAGACAAAGTTTCTCGTGCTCCGTCCTACTCGATTTCATGACTAAGAGACTTTCGCGTACAGGGCTATCACCCACTATGGCCGCACTTTCCAGAGCGTTCCGCTAATCTCAAAGCCACTTAAGGGCTAGTCCCCGTTCGCTCGCCACTACTAAGGGAATCTCGGTTGATTTCTTTTCCTCAGGGTACTTAGATGTTTCAGTTCCCCTGGTTCGCCTCTTGCACCTATGTATTCAGTACAAGATAACCATCTTGTGATGGCTGGGTTCCCCCATTCAGACATCTCCGGATCAAAGTCTGTTTGCCGACTCCCCGAAGCTTTTCGCAGGCTACCACGTCTTTCATCGCCTCTGACTGCCAAGGCATCCACCGTATGCGCTTCTTCACTTGACCATATAACCCCAAGCAATCTGGTTATACTGTGAAGACGACATTCGCCGAAAATTCGCAAAACTCTTAAGAGTCACTCACAAATTTTACCTTAGCCTGATCCGTTACCAGTGAAAGTAACGTTCAGTCTATCTTTCTATCACATACCCAAATTTTTAAAGAACGATCTAATCAAAAGACTAGAAATCAGCATTCACCATCACAGCGATGGAATGCTCATTTCTAAGCTTTCAAACTTCAGAAGCAGTGGTGGTGGAGCCAAGCGGGATCGAACCGCTGACCTCCTGCGTGCAAGGCAGGCGCTCTCCCAGCTGAGCTATGGCCCCGTATCTCTACAGGTTTCCCACACAAAAATTGGTGGGTCTGGGCAGATTCGAACTGCCGACCTCACCCTTATCAGGGGTGCGCTCTAACCAACTGAGCTACAGACCCAATTTCGGGCTGCTTCTATCGTCTTCTTCAATGAATCAAGCAATTCGTGTGGGAACTTATGGAGCAGCTGATGTCGTCGATTAAGGAGGTGATCCAGCCGCAGGTTCCCCTACGGCTACCTTGTTACGACTTCACCCCAGTCATGAATCACACCGTGGTAACCGTCCTCCCGAAGGTTAGACTAGCTACTTCTGGTGCAACCCACTCCCATGGTGTGACGGGCGGTGTGTACAAGGCCCGGGAACGTATTCACCGCGACATTCTGATTCGCGATTACTAGCGATTCCGACTTCACGCAGTCGAGTTGCAGACTGCGATCCGGACTACGATCGGTTTTGTGGGATTAGCTCCACCTCGCGGCTTGGCAACCCTCTGTACCGACCATTGTAGCACGTGTGTAGCCCAGGCCGTAAGGGCCATGATGACTTGACGTCATCCCCACCTTCCTCCGGTTTGTCACCGGCAGTCTCCTTAGAGTGCCCACCATTACGTGCTGGTAACTAAGGACAAGGGTTGCGCTCGTTACGGGACTTAACCCAACATCTCACGACACGAGCTGACGACAGCCATGCAGCACCTGTCTCAATGTTCCCGAAGGCACCAATCCATCTCTGGAAAGTTCATTGGATGTCAAGGCCTGGTAAGGTTCTTCGCGTTGCTTCGAATTAAACCACATGCTCCACCGCTTGTGCGGGCCCCCGTCAATTCATTTGAGTTTTAACCTTGCGGCCGTACTCCCCAGGCGGTCAACTTAATGCGTTAGCTGCGCCACTAAGAGCTCAAGGCTCCCAACGGCTAGTTGACATCGTTTACGGCGTGGACTACCAGGGTATCTAATCCTGTTTGCTCCCCACGCTTTCGCACCTCAGTGTCAGTATCAGTCCAGGTGGTCGCCTTCGCCACTGGTGTTCCTTCCTATATCTACGCATTTCACCGCTACACAGGAAATTCCACCACCCTCTACCATACTCTAGCTTGCCAGTTTTGGATGCAGTTCCCAGGTTGAGCCCGGGGATTTCACATCCAACTTAACAAACCACCTACGCGCGCTTTACGCCCAGTAATTCCGATTAACGCTTGCACCCTCTGTATTACCGCGGCTGCTGGCACAGAGTTAGCCGGTGCTTATTCTGTCGGTAACGTCAAAATTGCAGAGTATTAATCTACAACCCTTCCTCCCAACTTAAAGTGCTTTACAATCCGAAGACCTTCTTCACACACGCGGCATGGCTGGATCAGGCTTTCGCCCATTGTCCAATATTCCCCACTGCTGCCTCCCGTAGGAGTCTGGACCGTGTCTCAGTTCCAGTGTGACTGATCATCCTCTCAGACCAGTTACGGATCGTCGCCTTGGTGAGCCATTACCTCACCAACTAGCTAATCCGACCTAGGCTCATCTGATAGCGCAAGGCCCGAAGGTCCCCTGCTTTCTCCCGTAGGACGTATGCGGTATTAGCGTTCCTTTCGAAACGTTGTCCCCCACTACCAGGCAGATTCCTAGGCATTACTCACCCGTCCGCCGCTGAATTCAGGAGCAAGCTCCCTTCATCCGCTCGACTTGCATGTGTTAGGCCTGCCGCCAGCGTTCAATCTGAGCCATGATCAAACTCTTCAGTTCAAACATCTTTGGGTTTTTAAGAAACCCTAAACTTGGCTCAGCAATCGTTGGTTACATCTTTGATTTCTCGCGGAGTAACTTGTGATGCTGACAATCTTGTTGACTATCAGTCTGACTCCACAAGCACCCACACGAATTGCTTGATTCAGTTGTTAAAGAGCGGTTGGTTAAGATCTTTCGTCTCAACCGAGGCGCGCATTCTACAGCAGCCTCATTTGCTGTCAAGTGATTATTTTCAGAAGTTTTCGAAGATTTCTTCAACAACTTCAACCACTTGCGCTTCCGATCTCTCGTTAGCGGGAGGCGAATTCTACAGCGTTACACGCTGCTGTCAACACCTCTTTTTCTCCGCTTTCGACCGAGAAGATCGAGCCGTCAAAAGAGCCAACCATCACCGCTCTTTCAAATCCTTCCAGGCTTCGATGAGCTGAAGCAAGTTGCTGTCGAAAACTGCGTAACTCATTGAATCTCAAGGAGTTTTCCGTTTCGACTGCGCCGGAAGTGGGGCGAATTATAGACTTCCAGAATCTGCCGTCAACCGCTTTTTTCACTTTTCTTTCAACAACTTACAGATCGGTTAAAAAACATACAAAATCCTCTATTTAGAAGGAGGGAAACGATTCCTTCTATATAGAAGCGATACTCAAAGCACCCCATCAGCCTTGAGCGCATCCACCGCACCTGCGCCCAGACCCAGCACCCGCTGCAAAACCTCCAGCGTATGCTCGCCCAACAAAGGAGGTGCACGGCGGTACTCGACCGGCGTCTGCGATAACCGGATCGGACTCGCCACCTGCGGCACCATCCCCGCCAGTGCGTGAGGCAACTCAATTGCCAAGCCACGCGCCTTCACCTGCGGATCCTCAAACACCTGGGACAGATCGTTGATCGGCCCACACGGCACGCCCGCCTGCTCCAACTGCGCCACCCATTCGGCAGTGGTCTTGAATACCGTTGCCTGACGGATCAGAGGAATCAACACCGAGCGGTTAGCCACCCTTAGCTTGTTAGTCGCGAAACGCGGATCGTCCGCCCACTGCGGCTGGCCCGCCACCTCGGCAAACTTGCGGAACTGTCCGTCATTGCCAACGGTAAGAATGAAATCACCATCGGCCGTCGGGAAGTCCTGATAAGGCACAATATTAGGGTGTGCATTGCCCAGACGTTTCGGTGCATTGCCGGTAGTCAGATAGTTCATCGCCTGGTTCGCCAGGCATGCGACCTGCACATCCAGCAAAGCCATATCGATATGTTGCCCGCCGCCGTCGTGATCACGATGAGCCAGCGCTGCCAGAATCGCCACGGTCGAATACAGACCTGTAAGGATGTCCGTCAGCGCCACCCCCACCTTCACCGGCCCGGCACCTTCATCACCTTCAGGACGACCGGTCAGGCTCATCAGCCCGCCGAGCCCCTGGATCATGAAGTCATATCCGGCACGCTTGGCATACGGCCCGGTTTGACCGAAGCCGGTGATCGAGCAATAGATCAGATCCGGGTTGATCGCTTTGAGCGACTCATAGTCCAGCCCATAGGCAGCCAAGCCACCGACCTTGAAGTTCTCGATCAGGATGTCCGACTTCGCCGCCAGCTCCCGTACGAGGTTTTGCCCTTCTGGTCGGGTGAAGTCGATGGTCACCGATTGCTTGTTGCGGTTGGCCGACAGGTAATAGGCCGCCTCGCTGGTGTTCTCACCATAGGCGTCTTTAAGGAAGGGTGGCCCCCAGGCGCGCGTGTCATCGCCATTGCCCGGGCGCTCGACCTTGATCACCTCGGCGCCAAGATCGGCGAGAATCTGCCCGGCCCAAGGCCCGGCCAGCACGCGTGATAAATCCAGTACTCGCAGATGCGACAGCGCGCCCATGGTCGCTCTCCTGTTAATAGAACGCCTGCAGACCGGTTTGCGCGCGACCCAGAATCAGCGCGTGAACGTCGTGAGTACCTTCATAGGTATTCACCACTTCCAGATTGACCAGGTGACGGGCCACGCCGAACTCGTCGGAGATACCGTTGCCGCCCAACATGTCACGAGCCATGCGAGCGATATCCAGCGACTTGCCACAGGAGTTGCGCTTCATGATCGAAGTGATTTCGACTGCCGCAGTGCCTTCATCCTTCATGCGGCCCAGACGCAGACAGCCTTGCAGGGCCAGAGTGATCTCGGTCTGCATGTCGGCCAGCTTCTTCTGAATAAGCTGGGTGGCAGCCAATGGACGCCCGAACTGCTGACGATCAAGGGTGTACTGGCGAGCGGTGTGCCAGCAGAACTCGGCAGCTCCCAAGGCTCCCCAGGAGATGCCGTAGCGTGCGGAGTTAAGGCAGGTGAACGGGCCTTTCAGACCGCGCACGTCCGGGAAGATGTTCTCTTCCGGGACAAACACGTCGTCCATGACGATTTCCCCGGTGATCGAGGCGCGCAGACCGACCTTGCCGTGAATCGCCGGAGCGCTCAGGCCCTTCCAGCCTTTTTCCAGTACGAAGCCACGGATGTCGCCGGCATCGTCCTTGGCCCAGACTACAAATACATCGGCGATCGGGCTGTTGGTGATCCACATCTTGGCGCCGGTCAGCCTGTAGCCGCCGTCGACTTTGCGCGCACGGGTGATCATCGCGCCCGGGTCGGAACCGTGGTTTGGCTCGGTCAGACCGAAGCAGCCGATCCATTCGCCAGAGGCCAGTTTCGGCAGATACTTCTGTTTCTGGGCTTCTGTACCGAATTCGTTGATCGGCACCATCACTAGCGAGGACTGCACGCTCATCATCGAACGGTAGCCGGAGTCGACACGCTCCACTTCACGGGCGATCAGGCCATAGCTGACGTAGTTCAGGCCGCTGCCTCCGTATTGCTCAGGGATGGTCGCACCGAGCAGGCCGACTTCGCCCATTTCGCGGAAGATCGCCGGATCGGTTTTCTCATGGCGGAAAGCTTCGAGAACACGTGGCGCCAGGCTCTGCTGAGCGAACTGGGCGGCGGTGTCACGGATCATGCGCTCTTCTTCGGTGAGCTGTTGATCCAGCAGCAGGGGATCGATCCAGTTGAAGCTAGCTTTACCGCCCATGGGTGTGTCCTCGCAAATCGGTGAATTAACGTGGCATTGATCCTAGGCCCGGTTCGCCAGCACGGCAAACGAGGATTTCGCATTATGTTGTGCTAATTTCTCACTCCGAGACGTCGCTCAATGCCTTTTGCGCGGCGCATTAGTGAGGTTCATGTACATGCGCAGGAAGATCCCCAGCACCACCGCCCTGATCAGCTTCGAGGCCGCCGCTCGTCATGAGAGCTTTACCAAGGCAGCCGAAGAGCTTTCCCTCACTCAGGGTGCCATTTGCCGACAGATCGCCAGCCTTGAGGACTTCCTCAGCGTGGAACTGTTCCGACGCTCGCGACGCGGCGTGAAGCTGACGGAGGCGGGCCTTTCTTACAGCCGTCGGGTGGCCACGCAACTGGACGCCGTCGAGCGCGATACGCTCTCAGTGATGGGCCAGCAAGGCACCAACGTAATCGAACTGGCGGTGGTGCCCACCTTCGGCACGCAATGGCTGCTGCCACGGCTCAAGGACTTCCAACTCAACCACCCGGAAGTAACGGTCAACCTCACCAACCGCACCCGCCCGTTCCTATTCGCCGATACTGATTTCGACGCGGCGATCTACTTCGGCGACGCCGACTGGTCAGGTACCGAATCCCACAGACTGATGGGCGAAAATCCGATGCCGGTGTGCAGCCCCACCCTACTCGGCAGCAGGACACATCTGACTCCTGAAGAGATCGCCGAGCTGCCCCTGTTGCAGCAAACCACTCGCCCCTACGCCTGGCGCCAATGGTTCAACTCACAGCGCCTGAACATCCCTCGTGACATGACAGGCCCACGCTACGAGCTATTCTCCATGCTGGCCCAGGCGGCCATGCATGAAATGGGGATTGCGCTGATTCCCCCGTTCCTGATCCAGCGTGAACTGGCCGAGAAACGCCTGGTGATCGCCAACCCGAATGCGCTCTCCAGCATCAAGGCGTATTACCTGATGATTCCGGAGCGAAAGGTCGAATCGGCATCACTCAAGGCTTTTCGCGATTGGCTGGTCAATCAGGCAAACAGCTACAGCCTAGAAGGATAAAGGCGCACAGCGATTGCTAACCCGGTAGTCAGGAAAATAAAAGCCCTACAGATATAAGTATTTGTCGCAAAATCACAGACTGTATCCGAAAGTCGTACAGACGTCCCACAAGCGCCTGAAGACGTGGCTTTGAGCCTCCATCCACGACTCATTACGGCCTATTCACGCCACCGATGAGAAATATTTTCAAATTCAGCCAGAATCCTTGCAAGGCACGGCCTGCAAGGGATTCAACTGGCCATCTGCGACATTCGGTCACGGGATGACTTGTAGTTAATTTTCCGTCACCCGTCATAATCCCTTGAAGGGCATAAAGTTCGCCTGCAAAATGCCGCGCCCCGCCCTGATTTGGCGGGATCGTGCTGATCGGCCGCCCCAGTCGCACCATCCGCAGTGCCTGGGTTTACTCAATAAGATCACGCAGGAGATTTGACGTGCACATTGGTGTTCCTCTCGAAACCCAGACCGGTGAAACACGGGTTGCTGCAACCCCGGAAACCATTAAAAAGCTGATCAGCCAAGGTCATAAGGTCACTGTGCAAACCGGCGCCGGCGTCAAAGCCAGCGTTGTCGACAGTGCCTATGAAGCGGCGGGCGCAACCATTGGCAGTGCCAACGATGCGTTCGGCGCCGAGCTGATTCTCAAAGTGGTCGCCCCCAGCGACGCCGAACTGGCGCTGATCAAGCGCGGCACGGTGCTGGTGGGCATGCTCAACCCCTTCAATAACGACACCATCGCCAAAATGGCCGAGTGCGGGATCACCGCGTTCGCCCTTGAGGCGGCGCCGCGTACCTCTCGGGCGCAGAGTCTCGATGTGTTGTCGTCGCAGGCGAACATCGCCGGCTACAAGGCGGTGTTGCTGGCTGCGCACTACTATCCGCGCTTCATGCCAATGCTGATGACCGCTGCGGGCACCGTGAAAGCGGCGCGCGTACTGATTCTCGGCGCCGGTGTGGCCGGGTTGCAGGCGATTGCCACGGCGAAACGTCTGGGTGCGGTGATCGAAGCGTCTGACGTGCGTCCGGCAGTGAAGGAACAAATCGAATCTCTCGGCGCCAAGTTCGTCGATGTGCCTTACGAGACTGACGAAGAGCGCGAATGCGCGGTCGGTGTCGGCGGTTACGCGCGCCCAATGCCGACAAGCTGGATGCAGCGTCAGGCCCAGGCTGTGCACGAGCGCGCCAAGCAGGCCGACATCGTCATCACCACTGCGCTGATCCCGGGCCGCAAGGCGCCGACACTGTTGAGCGCGGATACCGTGGCGCAGATGAAGCCGGGCTCGGTGGTCATCGACCTCGCGGCGGCGCAGGGCGGCAACTGCCCGCTGACTGTGGCCGATCAGGTCGTGGTCGAGAATGGCGTGACCATCGTCGGCCCAACCAACCTCGCAGGTGAAGTCGCCGCAGATGCTTCGGCGCTGTACGCCCGCAACCTGCTGGACTTCCTCAAGCTGGTGTTCACCAAAGAAGGCCAGTTCGACGTCAACCTCGAAGACGACATCGTCGCCGCGTGCCTGATGTGCCGCGACGGCCAAGTCATCCGCAAAAACGCCTAAGCAGGGATTCAGACGATGGAAGAGCTTATCTCCCCCGGTATCTACAACCTGATCATCTTCGTGCTGGCGATTTATGTCGGTTACCACGTGGTCTGGAACGTTACACCTGCGCTGCACACGCCGTTGATGGCGGTGACCAACGCCATTTCGGCAATCGTGATCGTCGGCGCGATGCTCGCTGCTGCGCTGACCGTCACGCCGCTGGGCAAGACCATGGGCACCCTCGCCGTGGCACTGGCTGCGGTCAACGTGTTTGGTGGCTTCCTGGTCACCCGCCGCATGCTTGAGATGTTCAAGAAGAAAGCCCCGAAAGCAAAAGAAGAGGCGCCGAAGTAATGAGCATGAATCTCGTCACGACGCTCTACCTGATCGCGTCGATCTGCTTTATCCAGGCCCTTAAAGGCCTGTCGCACCCGACCACCTCGCGGCGCGGCAATCTGTTCGGCATGCTCGGCATGGCGCTGGCCATCCTCACCACCATCGGCCTCATCTATAAGCTCGGTGCCGAGCTGGCGACTGCGGGTATCGGTTACGTGATCGTCGGCCTGCTGATCGGCGGCACTGCCGGTTCGATCATGGCCAAACGCGTCGAAATGACCAAGATGCCGGAACTGGTCGCTTTCATGCACAGCATGATCGGTCTGGCGGCAGTGTTCATCGCGATTGCTGCGGTGGTCGAGCCGCAATCGCTGGGCATCGTGAAACATCTGGGCGATTCGATCCCGGCGGGCAACCGTCTGGAGCTGTTCCTCGGCGCGGCGATTGGTGCAATCACCTTCTCCGGTTCGGTGATCGCCTTCGGCAAGCTGTCGGGCAAGTACAAGTTCCGCCTGTTCCAAGGCGCGCCGGTACAGTTTGCCGGTCAGCACAAGCTGAACGCGGTACTCGGTCTGGCGACACTGGTGCTCGGCGTGACCTTCATGCTCACCGGCAACCTCGCCGCGTTCGCGCTGATGCTGGCCCTGGCATTCGTGATGGGCGTGCTGATCATCATCCCGATCGGCGGCGCCGACATGCCGGTGGTGGTGTCGATGCTCAACAGTTATTCCGGCTGGGCGGCGGCGGGTATCGGCTTCTCGCTGAACAACTCGATGCTGATCATTGCCGGTTCGCTGGTGGGTTCGAGCGGTGCGATCCTCTCGTACATCATGTGCAAGGCGATGAACCGTTCCTTCTTTAATGTCCTGCTCGGTGGTTTCGGCAACACGGCCGACGCAGGACCTGCCGGAGCGAAAGAAGCCCGTCCGGTGAAATCCGGTTCGGCCGACGACGCGACCTTCCTGCTGACCAACGCCGACACCGTGATCATCGTCCCGGGTTACGGCCTGGCGGTGGCCCGCGCACAGCATGCCTTGAAAGAGCTGACCGAGAAGCTGACCCACCGTGGCGTGACCGTGAAGTACGCGATCCACCCGGTGGCCGGTCGTATGCCGGGGCACATGAACGTCCTGCTCGCCGAGGCCGAAGTGCCTTACGACCAGGTGTTCGAGATGGAAGACATCAACTCCGAGTTCGGCCAGGCCGACGTGGTGCTGGTGCTCGGCGCCAACGACGTGGTCAACCCGGCCGCCAAGAACGATCCGAAATCGCCGATTGCCGGCATGCCGATTCTCGAAGCGTTCAAGGCCAAGACCATCATCGTCAACAAGCGTTCGATGGCCAGCGGTTATGCCGGTCTGGACAACGAACTGTTCTACCTGGACAAGACCATGATGGTGTTCGGCGACGCGAAAAAAGTCATCGAAGACATGGTCAAAGCGGTCGAGTAATCCTCCGCAGCTGCACCGGACGCCCCGACTTGTCGGGGCGTTTTTGTTTGCGCAAACCGTCGGACAATTTGCCACGTTGTTGCAGATCCAGTAACGGTGTTTTACTTGAAACCCGCTAAATAGACGCCTCGTTTGCGACCTTGGTAGCGGGACAGGCGCCCGCGAAATTCACTAGACTGCGCATCCTGCTACTCGCTTCCCGAGAAAATAATCCATGTACCGTGACCGTATTCGCCTGCCTTCGTTGTTGGATAAAGTGATGAGCGCCGCCGACGCCGCCGCGCTGATTGAAGACGGCATGACCGTCGGCATGAGCGGCTTCACCCGCGCGGGCGAAGCCAAAGCCGTCCCTCACGCACTGGCCGAGCGAGCCAAGGTCACGCCGCTGAAGATCAGCCTGATGACCGGCGCGAGCCTGGGCAACGACCTCGACAAGCAACTGACCGAAGCCGGCGTTTTGTCGCGGCGCATGCCGTTCCAGGTCGACAGCACCTTGCGCAAGGCAATCAACGCCGGCGAAGTGATGTTCATCGACCAGCACCTGTCGGAAACCGTCGAGCAACTGCGCAACCAGCAACTGAAGCTGCCGGACATCGCGGTGATCGAAGCCGTGGCCATCACCGAGCAAGGCCACATCGTGCCGACCACCTCGGTGGGCAACTCGGCAAGCTTCGCGATTTTCGCCAAGCAGGTGATCGTCGAGATCAACCTGGCGCACAACGCCAACCTCGAAGGCCTGCATGACATCTATATTCCGACCTACCGCCCGACGCGCACGCCGATCCCGCTGGTAAAGGTC
The DNA here is from genome assembly GCF_024748795.1 of Pseudomonas sp. B21-051. Classification (NCBI taxonomy): domain Bacteria; kingdom Pseudomonadati; phylum Pseudomonadota; class Gammaproteobacteria; order Pseudomonadales; family Pseudomonadaceae; genus Pseudomonas; species Pseudomonas sp. B21-051. The sequence continues at coordinate 117,534 of NZ_CP087166.1, read as the reverse complement.
GATGACCGCATCGGCAGCACCGCGATCCCGATTCCACCGGAAAAGATCGTCGCCATCGTCATCACCCAGCAAGCGGATTCGCCGTCCACGGTGTCGACCCCGGATGTCGACACCAATGCCATCGCCGAGCACCTGATCACCTTCTTCAAGCAGGAAGTCGACGCCGGGCGCATGACCAACAAGCTCGGCCCGTTGCAGGCCGGAATCGGCAACATCGCCAACGCGGTGATGTGCGGTCTGATCGATTCGCCGTTCGAAGACCTGACCATGTACTCCGAAGTGCTGCAGGACTCGACCTTCGATCTGATCGACGCCGGCAAGCTGAGCTTCGCTTCGGGCAGCTCGATCACTTTGTCGGAGCGGCGCAACAGCGACGTGTTCGGCAATCTGGAGAAGTACAAGGACAAACTGGTGCTGCGTCCGCAAGAGATTTCCAACCACCCGGAAGTGGTGCGTCGTCTGGGTATCATCGGCATCAACACTGCGCTGGAGTTCGACATCTACGGCAACGTCAACTCCACCCATGTCTGCGGCACGCGGATGATGAACGGCATTGGTGGCTCGGGCGACTTCGCGCGCAACGCGCACCTCGCGGTGTTCGTGACCAAGTCGATCGCCAAGGGCGGCGCAATTTCCAGCGTGGTGCCGATGGTCAGCCACGTTGACCACACCGAGCATGACGTCGACATCCTGGTGACCGAAGTCGGCCTGGCCGACCTGCGCGGCCTGGCGCCACGGGAGCGCGCGCGGGTGATCATCGACAACTGTGTGCATCCCGATTACCGCCAGGCGCTGAATGACTACTTCACCGCCGCCTGCGCCATCGGCGGTCATACCCCGCACATTCTGCGTGACGCCTTGAGCTGGCACATCAACCTTGAAGAAACCGGCCGCATGCTCGCGGTGTAATTCGCACAGTCGAACCGCTGATGCAAACACCGTTTGTGTCAGCGGTTTTTTCATCGCCCCTACCTGGCAAAAACTGTACTGCTGTACCGGTGATTTCCTACAGCTTTTGCCTACCCCAACCCCAAGATTGCGCAAAAATGCACCACTTGAGTGCAGACAGGTACAGTTTGCTCGATTTTGACCCGTACACCCCCTATAAACAGTTAACTGGTCACTCACAATACAGTTGAACTGTATCTAGAGAGACTAGGCAAACGAGAGGATCATGGGCACCAGTTAAACCACTACCTGATCCCGCCACAAGCGGAAGGATGTCAACCATGGAACGTACACTCAGTTCCGAACTGTTCTTCGAAGACAAAGCTGCAAAAAACCAGGCTTCCCTGCCTCTGCGCGTTATCGCCAACCTGATGTTGTGGCAGCGCCGCATCTCCAGCCGCCACCAACTGGCTCGTCTGGATTCGCGTCTGCTGGCTGACGCCGGTATCAGCGAAGCACAACGCTACGAAGAGCTGAGCAAGCCGTTCTGGCGCTAAGTAGCGTCGCTGGCTCTGGTCGTTAGACCCACCGCCAGCAACCCGAATTGAACATACAAGACCCGTCGCGGGAAACCGCGACGGGTCTTGTCGTTTCAGGGTTCGAAAAATGCCCGTACAGGAGAATATTCAAAGCACAGGTACAGTTCTCAATAACAAAAATCTGAACCAGTACAATTTTTCATGAGTGTATCTGCTCGCCAAACTGCATCGGGCGCAGCATGTCCTTAATCCTCCTCGGTTTAAGGAAAACGCCATGAAAGGCTTACAGGATGTTTCGACAGCTTCGACTCTACCCCGCGCTCACTCGCACCCGCTGCGGCGCTTGTTTCGTAACCTGTGGCAAGGACTGGAGCGCGCCAGGACGCGGCGCCTGCTGGCTCAGCTGGACCAGCGCGACCTCGCGGATCTGGGCCTCAGCCATGCCGATCGGCTCAATGAACTGGAAAAACCCTTCTGGCACTAGCATTCTGCCCACTGTCCGAACGTCGCGCGCAGGCCTAATATCCACGCCAGAACGTGGCGAATCTTCTGTAACCCGCGTCTGACTCACCAGACACAAGCCACCTCTCAATACGGTTTACTTTCAGGAGATCCACCATGTCCCGTCTTCGCCTGCTCAGCGCTGCCGCCTTGCTCGCCGTGGCTGCCAACGCCAGTGCCTCCAGCTTCATCGTGACCACCGACGCCGTGGTTGGCGCGCTGAAGTCCTCGTCGGACGCCACTTCCGACGTCAGCTCTTCGCTGCGTGACAACAAAGTCGTAATCGCTGCCCGTGACGACGCAGCCAGCTTCGTCGCCAGCGAAGGTCAGATCCGCGGCGTGAAACTGGAAAGCGCCCTCGACCTGATCCGCCATCAGGCACCGCAACTGAGCGCAACCGACTTCCAGCTGGCGCAAGCCATCCTCGCGATCTGATCCGCCGATGCCGCAAGGGACACGCCAGTCGTGTCCCGATATTTCGCCGCTGGCTCTGGCCCGGGCATTTGCGCTAGCCTTGAAGCTCGTTAACCGTTACCGAGTCTCATGCGTTTATTCAGACTGCTTTTCCCTTGCGTATTGGTCAGTGCCTTCTGGGCGACCTCGGTCGATGCCTTTGATGTCTCCACACAAAACACCGTGGTCAGCGTTTGGGCGACCGGAATGGTGTCTTCCGCACCGTTCGACCGTAAACTGATCATCGCCGCTCACGATGACGCGGCGGCGTTTGTTGCCAGTGACGGTCAATTGCGCGGCGCGCAGCTCGAATCCGCCCTGCATTACTTGCGCAAATCCCGACCAAAACTTCATGTCAGCGACCTTGAACTGGCACAGGCAATTCTCGTCCAATAGTTATCATGATCCCTCGTTAACATTGCCCTCCGGAGTCGTTCCATGCGTAGCCCGCTGATTGCTGCCGCCCTTGGCCTGTTTTTGTTGGCCGATGTGGCCCAGGCACACACCCTGGTAGCCACCAGTAACATCATCGTTCGTGCCTCCCAGCGCACCATCGATTTCACCTCCGATACCACGACGTCGATTCGCGACTCGAAAATCATCCGCGAAGCCCACGACGATGCGGCCAGCTTCGTTGCCACCAACGGCGATATCCGCGGTGCGCACCTGGAGGCCGCCCTCAATACCTTGCGCACCCGCGTGCCGGAAGCCCGCGACGCCAGTGACCAGGTGCTCGCCGAAGCCATCCTCGCCCTGTGAAGTCACTCGGCGCCTGGCTGCTGGCCGGGGCATTGTTGCTGCTTGGCAACAGCGCCCACGCCAGCCTGCAATTGCGGCTCAAGACCGACGGCTTGAGCCCCGCCCAGCAGCAGGCCAGCCAGGCGCTGCTCGATGAAGCCATGCACAAGTTGCCGCCCAGCTTCGTCGAACAGCTGGACCGGCGTATCGATGTCGGCTGGACCGACGACATGCCCGGCAATGCGTACGGCCAGGCGACCCTGGTCGCCGAACTCGACCTGAATCGCAAACTGCTCGCCGGCCTCACCGACGGCAGCGCGGCCATAGAGAAAACCAATCGCCCCCATGGCACTGTGCGCCAGGAACTGCTGGCAACGGTGCTGCATGAACTCACCCACATTTATGACCGCGCGCGCCTGTGGCCCGCAGCCGAGCGCACGCTGATCCAACGCTGCACCCGCCGCAGTAACAGCGCCGGGCTGGTCGGCATTCCCGACGAGTGCCGAGGCCAGACCGAGCGCCGCTTCACGCTCAGCGATGATCCACGTCTGCTAGATCTCGCCGGCTGGCAACAGTACGTCGGGCGCCGCGGCGAGCGTGAACAACACAACCGTCAGGTGGCCCGCAGCCCGGACCTGTACGAGATCTCCAGTCCGAAAGAGTTTGTCGCGGTCAACATGGAGTATTTCCTCCTCGACCCGAGCTACGCGTGTCGCCGTCCGGCGCTCTATCGCTACTACAAGGCGCGCTTCGGCTGGGCACCACCGGCCAAGGACATCTGCAGCAATACCTTCGCCTTTCTCAACGCCGGCAACGACTTCGCCAAACAACCCTTGGGCCAGGTCGACCCGGAGCGGGTGTATGCCGTCGATTATCTGCTGGCTGAAGCCAACCAGAACTGGGTCAGCCGCTGGGGCCACAGCATGCTGCGCCTGGTGATCTGCGCGCCGGGTCGACCACGCGGCCCGGATTGCCGGCTCGACCTCGACCAGCATCTGGTGCTGTCCTACCGCGCCTTTGTCGGTGACGTGCAGCTGTCGAGCTGGGACGGTCTGGTCGGCAAGTACCCGTCGCGGCTGTTCGTGCTGCCGCTGGCCCAGGTAATCGACGAATACACCAAGACTGAACTGCGCAGTCTCGCCTCGGTGCCACTGAAGCTGTCACGCGACGAGATCGAAGGTGTGGTCGAACACGCTGCCGAGATGCACTGGAGCTATGACGGCAACTACTTCTTCCTCTCCAACAACTGCGCGGTGGAAGGCCTGAAACTGCTGCGCAGCGGCAGCAACAACAAGCAACTCGTCGGCCTCGACAGCATCATGCCTAACGGCTTGCTGGAGGTGATGAAAGGTCGCGGGCTAGCCGACACCAGCGTGCTCGACAATCCCAAGGAAGCGTTGCGCCTGGGCTATCGCTTCGACTCGTTCCGCGATCGCTATCAGGCTATGTTCGATGTGTTGAAGAAGCAGTTGCCGATCAAACAGACCAGCGTCGAAGATTGGCTCTCACTTTCCGCCGAAGAACGTCGCCAGTGGTTTGAACGTGCAGACCTGCGCACCAGCGCCGCATTGCTCCTGCTGGAACAGGCGAGTTATCGCCGCCAGTTGCTGCTGGCCCAGGACGAGGTCAAGCAGCGCTACCTCGGCGCCCGCGAGCTGGAAAACGGCGGCATGGACAAGGCCAACGCCACCCTGCAGGAAATTCTCGCCAACAGCGGCTTCCTCAGTCGTCCGGCGGAACTGCTCGACAGCCGTGGCTACGGGCTGCCGCAACCAAGCGAGTTCAAGCGCCTGCAAGACGAAAGCGCTCAACGTCAGAAACAACTGCTGGCGCTGAGCGGCGATCTGGACAAGGAAGTGCGCAAGTTGCTGGAACCCAAGCGCGCGGCCGAAATTGCCGCCAGCGAAGCCAACGTGAAGCAGATCGGCGAGCATCTGCGCAAACTGCACAAGGCGTCCGGCGGACTGGAGTTGCCTTAAAAGCAAAAGATCGCAGCCTGCGGCAGTTCCTACGGAGATAAAGGTAGGAGCTGCCGCAGGCTGCGATCTTTTTATTGCCTGTAAATCAGTACAAAACACCATCCAGAATTTCGTAAACGATCCCGGTACCCACTGCGATCAGCACGATATCGCCCCCGGCGCGGCGCCACTCATAACCCGGATACACCGGCAGACGACTCAGCGCCCGACCGTCCAGCCGCTCGCCGTAGTAACCATGCGGTAACGGCCTGCCGCGTTCCAGATGGATTCCCGGAGGTGGCGGTGCACCACGCACGAAGTAGCCATGATTATCGCGAATGGTCTGGCGTACCGGGCCGAAGTCGTGTGGCGGGCCGCCACGGTGATCGCTCTGCGGGCCACGGTGATCGTCACCACGGTTGTCGTAGTGGCCCTGCTGCGGGCCGCCGTGGTCATGATCATCGCGTGGATCGGCGCTGGCCAGCAGCGGCGTCGCGCTGAGCATCAGCACACCCAGTCCGGCAATCAGACGTTTCGGCATTTTCATCGGGTCTTTCCTCACTGCACCAACAGCAAAAAGGGATTCAGAACGTGGTTCTGAATCCCTCGGTCTTGCTCAATTAGGCCGTGATGTGAGGCGCTAATTCCTCTGTATCAGGAACTTTACCTTCAGCTGACGCGGGCCTGACGCACGCCTTCGGACAGCGCCTTGCACAGACCCAGCACGCCATCGACAGCCTGGGCTGGCGTGGTCGCATTGGCGATATGGTCGATCAGCGCCGAGCCCACCACTACACCGTCCGCCAAACGAGCGATGGACGCCGCCTGCTCCGGAGTACGGATACCGAAACCGATGCTGATCGGCAGGTCAGTGTGTCGACGCAGACGAGTCACCGCTTCTTCGACATGCTCCAGAGTCGCGGCACCGGCACCGGTCACACCGGCCACCGACACGTAGTAAACGAAGCCCGAGCTGCCATTGAGGACTTTCGGCAGACGCGCATCGTCAGTGGTCGGGGTGGTCAGGCGGATGAAGTCCAGACCCGCCGCCTGTGCCGGATCGCACAGTTCATTGTTGTGCTCTGGCGGCATGTCGACCACGATCAGACCGTCGACGCCCGCGTCTTTGGCATCTGCGATAAAACGCTCAACGCCATACATGTGGATCGGGTTGAAGTAACCCATCAGCACCAGCGGCGTGTCGCTGTTGCCTTCGCGGAACTCGCGGACCATCTGCAGGGTTTTCGCCAGATTCTGCTTGGCGCCCAAGGCACGGATATTCGCCAGTTGAATCGCCGGACCATCGGCCATCGGATCGGTGAACGGCATGCCCAGCTCGATCACGTCGGCGCCAGCGCCCGGCAGGCCTTTGAGGATCGCCAGCGAAGTGTCGTAGTCCGGATCACCGGCGGTGACGAAGGTCACCAGCGCGGCGCGATTCTGTTGCTTGAGGTCGGCAAAACGGGTTTGCAGGCGGCTCATCAGTGTTTCTCCTGCTTCGACTGTTCCATGTGATGCATGACGGTCTGCATGTCTTTGTCGCCACGGCCGGAGAGGTTGACCACCATCAGGTGATCCTTCGGCAGTTTCGGTGCGCGTTTGAACACTTCAGCCAACGCATGGGCGCTTTCCAGTGCCGGGATGATGCCTTCGAGGCGGCAGCACTGGTGGAACGCGGCGAGGGCTTCGTCGTCAGTCACCGAGGTGTACTGGACGCGGCCGATGTCATGCAACCAGGCGTGCTCAGGGCCGATGCCGGGATAGTCGAGACCGGCGGAAATCGAGTGGGCGTCGATGATCTGGCCATCGTCGTCCTGCAGCAGGAAGGTGCGGTTGCCGTGCAGCACACCCGGTACGCCGCCATTGAGGCTCGCCGCGTGCTTGCCGGTTTCGATGCCGTAACCGGCCGCTTCGACGCCGATGATCTCGACGCTCTGGTCGTCAAGGAACGGGTGGAACAGGCCCATGGCGTTGGAACCGCCACCGATGCACGCCACCAGACTGTCCGGGAGACGACCTTCCTGAGCTTGCAACTGCTCGCGGGTTTCCTTGCCGATCACCGCCTGGAAGTCGCGCACCATGGCTGGATACGGGTGCGGGCCGGCCACGGTGCCGATCAGGTAGAAGGTGCTGTCGACATTGGTTACCCAGTCACGCAGCGCTTCGTTCATCGCGTCTTTCAGAGTGCCGGTACCGGCCACCACCGGGATCACTTCGGCGCCCAACAGCTTCATGCGGAACACGTTGGCCTGCTGACGTTCGATGTCCGTGGTGCCCATGTAGATCACGCAATCCAGACCGAAACGTGCGGCCACGGTAGCGGTCGCCACACCGTGCATGCCGGCGCCGGTCTCGGCGATGATGCGTTTCTTGCCCATGCGCCGCGCCAGCAGGATCTGGCCGATGCAGTTGTTGATCTTGTGCGCGCCGGTGTGGTTCAGCTCTTCGCGCTTGAGGTAAATCTTCGCGCCGCCACAGAACTCGGTCAGACGCTCGGCGAAATACAGCGGGCTCGGACGACCGACATAGTCACGCTGGAAGTAGGCCAGCTCTTCCTTGAACGCCGGATCTTCCTTGGCCGTTTCGTATTCACGGGCCAGATCGAGGATCAACGGCATCAGGGTTTCCGCCACGTAGCGGCCGCCGAACGCGCCGAACAGGCCGTTATCGTCAGGGCCGCTGCGCAGGTTGGAGGTGTTCGAAGTCTGGGTCATGATGTGCTCCAGGTGAATTCGGGTGAGAAGACAATGGCGTCCACTCTACCCCTGACCTTCCAGACTGAAAACCGATAAGATCGCCACAACCTGTCAGGAAAACTCACAGATACCATGAGCCACGACCTTCCCCCGCTGAACGCCTTGCGCGCGTTTGAGGCCACTGCCCGACTGAACAGCGTCAGTCAGGCGGCCGAACAGCTGCACGTTACTCACGGTGCGGTCAGCCGTCAGCTCAAAATGCTTGAAGAGCATCTGGGCGTGAGCCTGTTCGTCAAAGAGGGTCGCGGCTTGAAACTCACAGATGCAGGTGTTCGTCTGCGAGACGCCAGCGGTGAGGCCTTCGATCGCTTGCGCAGTGTGTGTGCCGAGCTGACGCAAAGCACCGCTGACGCGCCTTTCGTGCTCGGCTGCTCCGGCAGTCTGTTGGCGCGCTGGTTCATCCCACGCCTGGGGCGGCTGAACGCAGACTTGCCGGACTTGCGACTGCACCTGTCCGCCGGTGAAGGTGATCTCGACCCTAGGCGCCCCGGACTCGATGCTTTGCTGTTGTTCGCCGAGCCGCCATGGCCGGCAGACATGCAGGTCTACGAACTGGCCGCAGAACGCATCGGCCCGGTGATGAGCCCGCTGTTCAGTGGCTACCAACGCCTGCAAGCGGCGCCGGCGTCAGCCTTGCTCAGTGAGCCGCTGCTGCACACCACATCGCGCCCGCAAGCCTGGCCGAGTTGGGCACAGCAAAATAACCTCGACGCCAAGGCGTTGAAGTTGGGACAAGGTTTTGAGCATTTGTATTATCTGTTGGAAGCCGCAGTGGCCGGACTCGGCGTGGCAATCGCGCCAGAGCCGCTGGTGGCCGAGGACTTGAAGGCCGGTCGCCTGGTTGCGCCGTGGGGCTTCTGCGAAACCCCGGCGCAACTGGCGTTGTGGCTACCCAAGCGCGCCGCAGACGGACGCGCCCGGCAACTGGCGCAGTGGCTCAAGAATGAGCTGCGCCAGACGGATCACTCGCCGCGCTTGAACAGCAAGTAAGCGGCCAGCAGACCGATTGCACCGACCGCCACACCGGCGGTGGTCCACGGGTGTTCCTGAGCGTAATCGCGGGTGGCGATGCCGGTCTCGCGGGTTTTCACTTTGACTTCTTCGTAGGCATCGCTGAGCAGGCTGCGCGAATGTTTCAGCGCGCTTTCAGCGTTGCTCTTGAGCGCCTTGAGGGTCTTGCGCGACTCGTCGGACGCGTCGTCCTTCAGGCTTTCCAACGATTTGAGCAGACTCTCGATCTCGGCTTCCATGCTTTGCAACGAGGCTTTACGTAAAGAGGTGTTGGCCATGGTGGCTCTCCTGCATTGGTGATGAGTGGCGTGTGTTGGTTGGGACTTCAGCGGTTTGAGAAAGTGCAGAAAATCTGAACTTCGCTTGCGCCGGGACACCGAAATCAACAGTGCAGATTCACTGCTAGTCTCAAATCCACACGTCAATTCCAAACGCCAAGGAGATCGCCATGAGTGACCATCACACGTACAAGAAAGTCGAGCTGGTCGGCTCGTCCACCAGCAGCATCGAAGACGCCATCAACAACGCGTTGGCCGAAGCCAACAAGAGCATCAAACATCTGGAATGGTTTGAAGTGGTCGAGACCCGTGGCCACATCAAGGACGGCAAGGCGGCGCACTTCCAGGTAACCCTCAAAGTCGGCTTTCGCATTGCCAGTAGCTGAGTTTGGGCTACGCTTCTGAACTTGCGCGCTGGCCGAGTGCCATAGGAATGGCAAAGCGCTACAAGGTGAGTGCATCGGCACAGCCGGTGCCCGCCTCTTTTAATCCGACCAGGGAGTGCGACCGATGAAGAAGTTCATATTGGCAGTAGGTTTGTTGAGCCTTGCGGGTGGCGCGTTGGCTGCTGGCAAGCCTTGTGAAGAGCTGAAAAGCGAGATTGCGGCGAAGATTGATGCCAAAGGTGCCTCCAGTTATTCGCTGGAGATTGTCGACAAGGGTGCAGCCGCTGGCGGCAAAGTCGTTGGCAGTTGCGAAGGTGGCACCAAGGAAATCGTCTACAAACGCGGTTGATCGCGCCTGAAATGCAAAAGCCGACGCGAAGGCGTCGGCTTTTTTGTGGGCGATGATTTACCTGTAGGAGCTGCGGCACGCTGCGATCTTTTGATCCTGGCTTTAAAAAATCAGATCAAAAGATCGCAGCCTCGTTTCACTCGACGGCTCCTCCAGGGGGCCGCGTTTATCCCTTCATGACCTGCGCCAGCAGTTCGTAGGAATGCAGGCGATCGACGTGCTCATACAGGTCGCAGGTGAAAATCAGCTCATCGGCCTGGGTCTGCTCGACCAGCACCTCCAGCTTCGCGCGGATCTTCTGCGGGCTGCCGACCATCGCCAGACCGAGGAAATCCCCCACCGCCTCGCGCTCATGGGGCAGCCACAGGCCGTCCATGGTTTTCACCGGCGGACGCTGCACCAAACTCTGCCCACGCATCAGCGCGAGAATTCGCTGGTACACCGAGGTCGCCAGATAGTCGGCCTGCTCATCGGTATCGGCTGCCACCAACGGCACCCCGAGCATCACATACGGCTTGTCGAGCACTGCCGACGGCTTGAAGTGGTTGCGGTAGACGCGAATCGCCTCATGCATGAAGCGCGGGGCGAAGTGCGAGGCGAAGGCGTAGGGCAACCCGCGCTCACCGGCCAGCTGCGCGCTGAACAGACTGGAACCGAGTAACCAGATCGGCACGTTGGTGCCGGTGCCGGGCATGGCGATCACCCGTTGATCCGGGGTGCGCGGGCCGAGGAAGCGGGCCAGCTCGGCAACGTCTTCCGGGAAATCATCAGCACTGCCGGAGCGTTCGCGGCGCAGAGCGCGGGCGGTCATCTGGTCGGAACCCGGCGCGCGCCCCAGCCCCAGGTCGATGCGTCCCGGGTACAGGCTTTCAAGAGTGCCGAACTGTTCGGCGATCACCAGCGGCGCGTGATTGGGCAGCATCACGCCGCCGGAGCCGACGCGAATCGTCGAGGTACCGCCGGCCAGGTATCCCAGCAACACCGAGGTGGCAGAACTGGCGATACCGTCCATGTTGTGGTGTTCGGCGACCCAGAAACGGGTGTAGCCAAGCTTTTCGACATGCTGTGCCAGATCCAGCGAGTTGCGCAGCGATTGCGCCGGGCTGCCGTTCTCCCGCACGGGCACTAAGTCGAGGGTGGAAAACTTTACGTCGGACAGTTGCTTCATAAACCTGCGTCTCCGAATGAGGAGGCAGGTTTTTCTTGCGAACGAAAACCTGCCCAATCCATAAGCGTGTTTTATGCAATGAGGGCATATACCCGAGTTTCAATAGCCGCGATAAAATTTCCTACTAAAAAAGTCAACGATTCAGCCGGGCTGAACTTTGTCCCGACGTCTATCCTCAGAAGCCTTGCAAGCAAAAACCACGACGGCGCGGCGTTTCCGCGCCAGTTCTTGAGGAGGCAGACATGGCTATCGTGAAGAAAGCATCCGCACATTGGGCAGGCGATCTGAAAACCGGCATCGGCTCGATCTCCACTGAAACCGGTGTCCTCAGAGAAGCCCCCTACGGCTTCAAGGCACGCTTCGAGGGCGGTAAGGGCACCAATCCGGAAGAACTGATCGGCGCCGCGCATGCCGGCTGTTTTTCCATGGCGTTTTCGATGATTCTCGGTGATGCAGGCCTGAAGGCCGAGAGCATCGACACTCAGGCAGAGGTCACGCTGGATCAGGTCGAGGGTGGCTTTGCCATCACCGCGATCAAGTTGATCCTCAAGGCGAAAATTCCGGGCGCTACTCAGGCGCAGTTTGAAGAACTGAGCAACAAGGCCAAGGAAGGGTGCCCGGTGTCCAAGGTGTTGAACGCGAAGATTACCCTTGAGGCTTCGCTGGTCAGCTGAATCGGCGCTGACTGACCCGTTCGCGAGCCGGCTCGCTCCCACATTTGAAGTGAATTCCAATGTGGGAGCGAGCAGGCTCGCGAATGTAATCCACAAATCACTGCAGTTACCGAAGATGTGAGCGAAGTCAGAACCCGCCCTGCAAAAATATGGTCGAATAAGTGACAGCAGCTTCAGCGCACACCCGTGCGCGCTGCCCCATGGAGCTTCAGGATATGAAACGTATTGGCTTGGCGATCCTCTGCAGTGCATTGGCCACAACGGTTCTTGCCGCACCGAAAGACTGTGAAGAACTCAGAAAAGAAATCGAAGTAAAGATCCAGGCGAACGCCGTGCCCACCTACACGCTGGAAATCGTCAGCAAGGAAGAGGCCGACAAGCACGACGTGGCCATGGTCGTCGGCACTTGTGAAAACGGCAGCAAGGCAATCATTTACCAGAAGAACGACAACTGATCCGTCTCAGCTTAGGCAGTCCATGTCGTGATCCTCGGCAACGATTTCATGCTTGGCGTTGTACAGGCGGGCGCTCGGTGTGAACCCTAGCGAACGTCCCTCCAGCAGATAACGCTGCCCCGCCTCGAAATGGTCATAGCGAATGTACAGGTAGCACAGCCGCTCGACCGGGCCGGTCATCAGACTGCCGCCGCCGCCAAACACCTCGAAGTCAAACCGCACCCGCAGCTCATGGCTGCCGGGGGTGACCTGGAAGAAACGCCCGTCGCTCAGACGTTGATTATCCAGGCGCTCGGCCATGAGCAGTTTTCCGCCGGGGGTCGGGGTCGAGAAATCAACCCAGGCCATCTGTGGATCGACCGGCGGCAACGGGGTCTGGCAGCCGGCGACAACGCCGACCGCGAGTAACAACACCAACTTGCGCATGATGGATGTCCAAGGATTCAGACCTCCAGCATAGCGCCGATCAGGTGCGTTGACAGCCTGCCGGCGAGCCTTGGCCGACCACGTTGCGCTGCTCGTCATAGAGCTTCGCCCATGGCCGGAAACCGATGCTGCCGGCTTGCAATTGATAACGCTGTCCGGCGTTGAATTCCTTGAATGTCAGCTTCAACTGGCAGTCGCGCCACAGAGGCTCGGCGTCGGGGCCGATGTTGGTGGCTTCGACCGGAAACTGATAACGCACCTTCAGTTCGTGGCTGCCGGGCTGCACTTCGAAATAACGTTTGTCGACAGTTGCCTTGTCATCGACTTTCAGCGCTTGCAACGCCGTGTCCTGTTGCCGGGCATCGAGATCGATCCAGGCTTGCGAGGGGTCAGGATCGGGCATTCCGAATCCGGCACAACCGGCCAGCGTCAGCAGGCCTCCTGTCAGCAACAACATGCGCATAGCGAAGCTCCAAATGGCGGGATAGTCTTGCGGGCAGACTTTCCAAAGGATTTTTATTTTGAGCAGGCCGCTTCCAAGCCATGGGTTACTTGATCGCGTTTTTCGGATTTTGTTTCCGGGTGTGATGCTTTTGTTGCTCAACGGTTGTTCCAGCGTCAGCTATTACAGCCAGTTGGCCAGCGGTCAGTTGCAGTTGTTGCGCGCGCGCGAACCGGTGGCCAAGGTGATTGCCGACCCGAGCCGCGACGCGAAGCTGCGCACGCACCTGATCCAGTCGCAAAAGGCCCGCGCCTTCGCCAGCGAACAGCTGCACCTGCCGGACAACCAGAGCTATCGGCTGTACGCCGATATTGGCCGGCCGTACGTGGTGTGGAACGTGTTCGCCACCCCGGAGTTTTCCCTCACCCCGCAAAACCATTGCTTCCCGATCGCCGGTTGCGTGGCCTATCGCGGCTACTACAGCCAGAGCGCCGCGCGCGGCGAAGCGGCGCTCCAGCGTCTGCAAGGCATGGACGTGGCGATTGGCGGCGTCGAGGCCTATTCAACCCTCGGCTGGTTCAATGACCCGATCCTCAATTCGATGATGGGCTGGGGCGATGAGCGTCTGGCCACGCTGATCTTTCATGAACTGGCACATCAGCGCTTCTATGTGAAGGACGACACCGAATTCAACGAGTCCTTTGCCACATTTGTCGAACAGGAAGGCACCCGCCAGTGGCGGGCGTTTCGTGGATTGCCGCCGGACACCGATGCCAGGCTAAAGCAGCGCGATCAGTTCATTGAGCTGGTGCTGGAAACGCGCTCACGTCTGGAAAAGCTCTACGCCCAGCAAATGCCGGCCGAGCAGATGCGCAGGGATAAAGCGGCGGAGTTCGAGCAGTTTCGGCGCGACTACCGGGTGATGCGTGACAGTCAGTGGGCCGGGGACAAGCGTTACGACGCGTGGGTGAATATGCCGCTGAACAATGCGCGATTGTTGCCGTTCGGGCTGTATGACCAATGGGTGCCGGCGTTTGCTGCGTTGTTCAGGCAGGTTGGGGGGGATTGGCTGCGGTTCTATGCTGAGGTCGAGAAGTTGGGTGGTTTAGCTGTCGCGGAGCGTAAAGCGGCCTTGAAAGCTTTGGCCGGATCTTGAGTTGATGTCGGCTGATCCGACCTCATCGCTGGCAAGCCAGCTCCCACATGGATTCAGGTGAACCTGCGCCCACTGCTCACCTGTGGGAGCTGGCTTGCCAGCGGTGGCCGACTCATCAGCGCCGCAAAAACGCCTGATGCAACTCGGCCAAAGTCTCAAAATGATAAGCCGGCGCCTCGGCACTCAACTCTTCAAAACTGCCAAACCCATAACCCACTGCCGCCGCATCGATACCGTTGCTGCGCGCGCCGATCAGATCATGCTTGCGGTCGCCGATCATCAGCGTATTGGCCGGATCCAGCCCTTCTTCGGCGATCAGGTGCGCAATCAGCTCGACCTTGTTGGTCCGCGTGCCATCCAGCTCACTGCCGTAGATCACCTTGAAGTGTTTGGCGAAGTCGAAGTGCCGGGCGATTTCCCGGGCAAATTCCCAAGGTTTGGAGGTCGCGATGTACAGCTGTCGCCCCTGGCCGCTCAGGGTTTCCAGTAACGGTGTGACGCCGTCGAACACACGGTTCTCGTACAGGCCGGTGACCTTGAAGCGTTCGCGATAGAAATTCACCGCCTCCCAGGCCTTGGCTTCGTCGAAGCCATAGAACTGCATGAACGCCTGCAACAGCGGCGGGCCGATGAAGTGTTCGAGTTTGCTCAGGTCCGGCTCGTCGATGCCGAGTTTGCTCAAAGCGAACTGGATGGAACGGGTGATGCCTTCACGCGGGTCGGTCAGGGTGCCATCGAGGTCGAACAGTACGGTCTGGTAATGCATGAGAAATCCTGAGCAGGTGTAGGTCGATTCAGAGCTGGTCGTAGCCTTCGGCCAGATGCAGATCCTTGAGCTTCACGTAGTTCGCTGCGCTGTAGCTGAAGAAGGCGCGTTCCTTGTCGGTCAACGGGCGGATCTGTTTTACCGGGCTGCCCACGTACAGAAAACCGCTTTCCAGGCGCTTGCCCGGCGGTACCAGGCTGCCGGCGCCGATGATCACATCGTCCTCGACCACCGCGCCGTCCATGACGATGCTGCCCATGCCGATCAGCACGCGACTGCCGACGCTGCAGCCATGCAGCATGACCTTGTGGGCGATGGTCACGTCATCGCCGATCAGCAACGGAAAACCGTCCGGGTTGAACGGCCCGGCGTGGGTGATGTGCAACACGCAACCGTCCTGCACGCTGGTGCGCGCACCGATGCGGATGCGGTGCATGTCGCCACGGATCACGGTCAGCGGCCACACGGAGCTGTCTTCGCCGATTTCGACGTCGCCGATCACCACCGCGGAGGCGTCGACAAACGCGCCTTGACCGAGCTGCGGGGTGTGATTCTGGTACTTGCGAACGGGCACGATAAGTTCTCTCTCTGTCGCCGATAGCTGCGGTGAGTGTCGATTGTAATTAAGATGGGCGCATGTTTCTTCCAGCCAAGGTGCCAACCGTGAGCGTGAACAACCCTCTTCTGCAGTCCTACGACCTGCCGCCGTTCTCCACGATCCGTGCCGAACACGTGCTGCCAGCCATCGAAACGATCCTGGCCGACAACCGCGCCGCCATCGCCGAAATTCTCAAGACCCAGGTTCAAAACCCGACCTGGGCCGGCCTGGTACTGGCGATGGACGAACTCAACGATCGCCTCGGCGCTGCCTGGAGCCCGGTCAGCCACCTCAATGCCGTGTGCAACAGCGCTGAACTGCGCGAAGCGTACGAGTCGTGCCTGCCGGCCCTGAGTGCCTACTCCACCGAGATGGGCCAGAACCGCGAGCTGTTCCAGGCTTATGAAGCGCTGGCCAACAGCCCGGAAGCCGCCGGTTTCGACGTGGCGCAAAAAACCATTCTGGAACACGCCCTGCGTGATTTCCGTCTGTCGGGTATCGACCTGCCGGAAGCCGAACAGAAGCGTTACGCTGAAGTGCAGAGCAAACTGTCCGAGCTGGGCAGCCGCTTCTCCAACCAGTTGCTCGATGCCACGCAAGCCTGGACCAAGCACGTCACTGAGGAGGCTGCCCTCGCCGGCCTGACCGATTCGGCCAAGGCGCAAATGGCCGCTGCCGCCCAGGCCAAAGGCCTCGATGGCTGGCTGATCACCCTGGAGTTCCCGAGCTACTACGCGGTGATGACCTACGCCCAGGACCGTGCGCTGCGTGAAGAAGTCTACGCCGCCTACTGCACCCGTGCCTCGGACCAAGGCCCGAACGCCGGGCAGAATGACAACGGCCCGGTGATGGAAGAGATCCTCGACCTGCGTCAGGAGCTGGCCAAACTCTTGGGCTTCGCCAGTTTCTCCGAACTGAGCCTGGCGACCAAAATGGCCGAGTCCAGCGATCAGGTGCTGAGCTTCCTGCGCGACCTGGCCAAGCGCAGCAAGCCGTTCGCTGCGCAGGACCTGCAGCAGCTGCGCGCCTACGCCGCCGAACAGGGCTGCGCCGATCTGCAAAGCTGGGATAGCGGTTTCTATGGGGAAAAACTCCGCGAGCAGCGCTACAGCGTCGCTCAGGAAACCCTGCGCGCCTACTTCCCGATCGATAAAGTCCTCAGCGGGCTGTTCGCTATCGTTCAGCGCCTGTACGGCATCGAAATCGCCGAGCTGAAAGGCTTCGACACCTGGCACCCGGACGTGCGTCTGTTCGAAATCAAGGAAAACGGCCAGCACGTCGGCCGCTTCTTTTTCGATCTGTATGCCCGCGCCAACAAGCGTGGCGGTGCGTGGATGGACGGCGCCCGCGACCGTCGCCGCACCGTCGACGGCGTGCTGCAAAGCCCGGTGGCCAACCTGGTGTGCAACTTCACCCCGGCCGACAGCGGCAAGCCTGCGCTGCTGACCCACGATGAAGTGACCACCCTGTTCCACGAATTCGGTCACGGCCTGCATCACTTGCTGACCCGCGTTGATCACGCCGGTGTTTCCGGGATCAACGGCGTGGCGTGGGATGCGGTCGAGCTGCCAAGCCAGTTCATGGAAAACTGGTGCTGGGAGCCGGAAGGCCTGGCGCTGATCTCCGGTCACTACGAAACCGGCGAGCCGCTGCCGCAAGACCTGCTGGAAAAAATGCTCGCGGCGAAAAACTTCCAGTCCGGGCTGATGATGGTCCGTCAGCTGGAATTCTCGCTGTTCGACTTCGAGCTGCACGCCACCCACGGTGACGGCCGCAGCGTGGCACAAGTGCTGGAAGGCGTGCGTGACGAAGTTTCGGTGATGCGACCACCGGCGTACAACCGCTTCCCCAACAGCTTCGCGCACATCTTCGCCGGCGGTTACGCCGCGGGCTACTACAGCTACAAGTGGGCGGAAGTGCTGTCGGCGGATGCCTTCTCCAGGTTCGAAGAGGACGGCGTGCTCAATGCCGAGACCGGGCGCGCCTTCCGCGAAGCGATTCTGGCACGCGGCGGCTCGCAGGCACCGATGGTGCTGTTCGTCGACTTCCGTGGCCGTGAGCCTTCGATTGACGCACTCTTGCGCCATAGCGGCCTGAGTGAGGACGCGGCAGCATGAGTGAGGCACCTGTGATTACCAAGAAGCGCTTTATCGCCGGGGCGGTCTGCCCGGCGTGCAGCGAGCCGGACAAACTGATGATGTGGAACGAGGACAGCGTGCCGCACCGTGAGTGCGTGGCCTGCGGTTACTCGGATACGTTGAACGAGCAAGGCTTGTCGGTTCCCAAGGAACTGGGCACGCGGGTCAATACCAGCGCGCTCAAGCCGGCGCCGGACAAGACCGTCCAGGCCGTGCAATTCTTTCCGAATCCGAAGCTGAAGAAAAAGTCCGAAGACTGAGCCGGCGAATAACCCTCCACGGTGCAATGCCGTGGAGGGTGCGGCTTACTTGAGGTTGACCGACTGGAACCAGCTCTTCATCGAGCAGGTGGCAAACGCACTGGTGCTGCAGTCGCCGTTGGCCAGCGCGGTGCGCAGTTTGTCGACATCAGCCTGCATCACATAACGTACGCCATCCTTGAAATGGCCGCTTTCACCAAAACCGCCCTGCGTCATTTCATTCAGCGCGTCTTCCTTGCTCCAGCCCTGCACCACAATCCGGTACATCGCCGCCATCAGGCCGGTGCGGTCAGACCCATGTTTGCAATGCATCAGCACCGGGCCGTTGGCTTCGGCTGTCTGAATCGCGCGCAACGTCTTGAGCACATCGGCGTCATCGACATGGTTGGTGCGATAAGGCAGTTGCACTTGATTGATGCCCGGCTCGGACAGCCAACTGCTGTCAGCTTCCGGCAGGAAGTTGATCACCGTCGCCACTTTCAGGTTCTTCAGCAATGGAACCACGCCACCGTCGGGCAAGGCGCTGCGGTAAAGCGTCGGCGACATCTGGAACAGGTTGTATTGCACTTCAACCGGTTGCGCCCACTCCGGCGGGCGCGATGTGACAGCGGCGTCAGCCTGGGCTGGCATCAAGTGCAACAGGGCAACAAGCGACAAACACAAAGCAGGAAAAAGGCGCACTCGAGACATGCTGGGCTGACCGTATCGGAATTCATCAATGAAAGGCCTCGCAGCTTCCACGTCTGCCGGTCAAAGCCCTGTGAGGCACTTGTCAAAGAATCGTGAATCCGTGGGATTTCATGGAGCGCCCGGTAAAAAAACCGCAGCTTTTTCCGCTGAATCGGTTCAACCCGATGCATAGCCTGCTACCATTTGTCACACGATGTTGCAGGCGTCCCCCTTTTCCCGGTCAACCACCGGGCCACGCCGCGACGAAAAAATGCTCAAGCCGTTCGCAGAAACGGACAACCATCAATGCCTGATGAGGTGCACCCCATGTCTGATGCAGATCAAGACAACCCGCGGCGTGAGTTCTTGCGCAAATCCCTGACCCTGATTCCCGTGGTCACCCTCGCCGGTAGCGGTCTGGGCAGCAGCGTCTTGCAAGCTGCGCCTGAAGCGTCCCCGGCGACGCCCGCAGCAACTCCTGCGAAGAGTGAGGCCGGCACTTACCAGCCGAGCTATTTCACCGCCGAGGAATGGGCCTTCATCAACGCCGCCGTGGCGCACCTGATTCCCAACGACGAGCAAGGCCCGGGAGCCCTGGAAGCCGGCGTACCGGAATACATCGACCGCCAGATGAACACCCCGTACGCCGCCGGTGCCCTGTGGTACATGCAAGGTCCGTTCAACGCCGACGCTGCGCCGGAGATGGGCTGGCAGAGCAAACTGGTGCCAAAAGAGATCTATCGCCTGGGCATCGCTGCCACGGATCAGTGGGCAAAATCGCTCAACGGTAAAACATTTGCCGAGCAAGACAGCGCTACCCGAGAAGATTTGCTCAAGCAGCTCGAAGCCGGAAAACCGCAGTTCGATGCGGTTCCATCGAAGATTTTCTTCAGCTTGCTGCTGCAAAACACCAAGGAAGGGTTCTTCTGCGACCCGATCCACGGCGGCAATAAAGGCATGGTCGGCTGGACCATGATCGGCTTCCCCGGCGCCCGCGCCGATTTCATGGATTGGGTGGAACGCAACGAACAATACCCCTTCCCGGCAGTTTCGATTCGCGGCGAGAGGGCTTGAGCATGGCAACCGTAATGAAGAAGGTCGACGCGGTGATCGTCGGTTTTGGCTGGACTGGCGCGATCATGGCCAAGGAGCTGACCGAAGCCGGGCTCAACGTGCTGGCGCTGGAGCGCGGGCCGATGCAGGACACCTACCCCGACGGCAACTATCCGCAGGTGATCGATGAACTCACCTACAGCGTGCGCAAAAAACTCTTTCAGGACATATCGAAAGAGACCGTCACCATCCGCCACAGCGTCAACGACATCGCCCTGCCGAACCGCCAGTTGGGTGCGTTCCTGCCGGGCAATGGCGTCGGCGGCGCCGGCCTGCACTGGTCGGGCGTACATTTTCGCGTCGATCCGATCGAACTGCGCATGCGCAGCCACTACGAAGAGCGCTACGGCAAAAGCTTCATCCCCAAGGACATGACCATCCAGGACTTTGGCGTCAGCTATGAAGAGCTGGAGCCGTTCTTCGACTTCGCCGAAAAGGTCTTCGGCACCTCCGGCCAGGCCTGGACCGTGAACGGCCAACTGGTCGGTCAGGGCAAGGGCGGTAACCCTTACGCACCGGATCGCTCCAATCCGTTCCCGCTGCAAGCGCAGAAGAATACGGTTTCCGCACAACTGTTCGGCAAAGCGGCGACAGAGGTCGGTTACAAACCCTACAACCTGCCCTCTGCGAATACTTCAGGCCCATACACCAATCCCTATGGCGCACAGATGGGCCCGTGCAACTTCTGCGGGTTCTGCAGCGGTTACGTTTGCTACATGTATTCCAAGGCGTCGCCGAACGTGAACATTCTGCCGGCGCTCAAGCCCCTGCCGAATTTCGAGCTGCGGCCCAACTCGCATGTGCTGCGGGTCAACCTCGACAGCACCAAGTCCAAGGCCACCGGCGTGACTTACATCGACGGCCAGGGTCGCGAGATCGAGCAACCGGCGGATCTGGTGATCCTCGGCGCCTTCCAGTTGCACAACGTGCGCCTGATGCTGCTCTCGGGCATCGGCAAACCTTACGACCCGATCAGCGGCGAAGGCGTGGTCGGGCGTAACTTCGCCTACCAGAACATGGCGACCATCAAGGCGTTCTTCGACAAGGACACCCACACCAACAACTTCATCGGTGCCGGCGGTAACGGTGTGGCGCTGGATGACTTCAACGCCGACAACTTCGACCACGGCCCGCATGGCTTCGTCGGCGGCTCGCCGATGTGGGTCAACCAGGCCGGTAGCCGCCCGATTGCCGGCACCTCGAACCCGCCGGGTACTCCGGCCTGGGGCAGCCAGTGGAAGCGCGCGACCGCCGATTACTACACCCATCAGGTGTCGATGGATGCCCACGGCGCGCATCAGTCCTACCGTGGCAACTACCTCGATCTGGATCCGGTGTACCGCGATGCCTACGGCTTGCCGCTGCTGCGCATGACCTTCGACTGGCAGGAAAACGACATCAAGATGAACCGCTTCATGGTCGAGAAAATGGGCAAGGTCGCTCAAGCCATGGGCCCGAAAGCCATTGCGGTGATCGGCAAGCAGGTTGGTGATCACTTCAACACGGCGGCCTACCAGACCACTCACCTCAACGGTGGCGCGATCATGGGCACCGATCCGAAGAAGAGCGCGTTGAACCGCTATCTGCAGAGCTGGGACGTGCACAACGTGTTCGTACCGGGCGCGTCGGCATTCCCGCAGGGTCTGGGTTACAACCCGACCGGGCTGGTGGCGGCGTTGACCTACTGGTCGGCCAAGGCGATCCGCGAGCAATACCTGAAAAACCCCGGCCCGCTGGTTCAGGCATAAGGAGCGATGACCATGAAAAATCTCGTTATCGCGACCCTGGCCCTGCTCGGCAGTGCTGCCGTACACGCCGCCGACGTTGATCAGACGTTGATCAAACAAGGCGAATACCTCGCCCGCGCCGGCGACTGCGTGGCCTGCCACACCGCCAAGGGCGGCAAACCGTTCGCCGGCGGCCTGCCGATGGAAACGCCGATCGGCACGATCTACTCGACCAACATCACCCCGGACAATACCGGCGTCGGTGATTACAGCTTCGAGGATTTCGACCAGGCCGTACGTCACGGCGTCGCCAAAAACGGTAGTACGTTGTACCCGGCAATGCCGTATCCGTCCTACGCCCGTGTCAGCGAAAGCGACATGAAAGCGCTGTACGCCTACTTCATGCACGGCGTCGAGCCGGTGACACAGGAGAACAAGGCCAGCGACATTCCATGGCCGCTGAGCATGCGCTGGCCCTTGATGGGCTGGCGCTGGCTGTTTGCGCCGAAGGTCGAGGACTACAAGGCCACCTCGGATGATCCGGTGATCGATCGTGGCGCCTATCTGGTCGAAGGCCTCGGCCATTGCGGCGCCTGCCATACGCCACGGGCGCTGACCATGCAGGAAAAATCCCTGAGCGCGGCGGACGGCAAGAACTTCCTCGCCGGCAGTGCGCCGCTGGAAGGCTGGATCGCCAAGAGTCTGCGCGGTGATCACAAGGATGGCCTGGGCAGCTGGAGCGAAGAGCAGCTGGTGCAATTCCTCAAGACCGGACGCAACGACCGCAGTGCGGTGTTCGGCGGCATGAGCGATGTGGTCACCCACAGCATGCAATACATGACCGATGCCGACCTGACCGCGATCGCCCGCTATCTCAAGTCGCTGCCGGCCAATGATCCGGCGGACCAGCCGCACCAGTACGACGAGAAAGCGGCCAAAGCCCTGTGGAACGGCGACGACAGTCAGCGCGGCGCAGCGGTGTACATCGACAACTGCGCGGCCTGTCACCGTACTGACGGCCACGGTTACACCCGGGTTTTCCCGGCGCTGGCCGGTAACCCGGTGCTGCAATCGGAGGATCCGACATCACTGATCCACATCGTGCTCAAGGGCGGCACCTTGCCGGCGACGCACACGGCACCCTCGACCTTCACCATGCCGGGATTCGCCTGGCGGTTGTCGGATCAGGAAGTGGCGGATGTGGTGAGTTTCATCCGTGGCAGTTGGGGTAACAAAGGGGCGCCGGTGAGCGCCAACGAGGTCAGTCATTTACGCACCAGCGACATGACGACCACCTCGGCTGATGATCTCGGTCAGGTGACCCACAGCAACTAATAAAAAGCCCTGCTCGTATTTAATACGGGCAGGGCTTTTTTATATTCACGCCACAACTAACATAGCGTCCGATCCCTATTACGGATTCATGATACTTACATAAGCCTTGGCCAGCGCCAGCAACTTGGCCTTGTCATCTGCATCGACATCACCGTCACCATCGACATCCTTGTCATTGCGCACATCGAAGGTCTTGCCCCCGTCATAGGACGACGCAATGATAATCCGCGAATCCAGCAGAGAGTCGGTCTGCACGGCGTTCTCTGCATCCCAGCCGGATTGCTTCAGCGCAAACTGCATGGACACCAGGACTTCATCCGGATCAACCGGCGTCGGACCAAGTTTCTGCAGAAAGATGCCACGATGGTTAAAGTTAGACACGTTTAATTCCTTTTAAATATTGAATAGCAGAATGACAACACGGCGGATACTAACGACATTGCAAGTTGTACTGCTACTTGAAACATGTGTCTCCGGGTTGCAGTAAAAAAAGGTAATCAATAAACCGGATAACCTGGATCACATCCCCCGAATCGCCGAACGGCACTGGCTGTTTCCTCGCACCAGCGATACTGTATGCACATACAGCCATCAGGACACCTCCGATGCACACGCCCTTGCCTCCCCGCGGTCGCGGCACCGCGACCAACCCGCACAACCGCTTCGCGCCGAATCGTTCGGTAGCCGAGGACGACGGCTGGTATCAGGAAGTGCCCGAGACGCAAAACACCGAGGTGATGATCGAGACCGCGAAAACCATCATCACCCGCAACACCTCGCCGGATCTGCCCTTCGACCGGTCGATCAATCCCTATCGCGGCTGCGAGCATGGTTGCATCTATTGCTATGCGCGGCCCAGCCACGCTTATTGGGACATGTCGCCGGGGCTGGATTTCGAGACCAGGCTGATCGCCAAGACCAACGCCGCCCAGGTGCTGGAAGAGCAGCTCAGCAAGCGCGGCTATCAGTGCGCGCCGATCAATCTTGGCTCGAACACTGACCCCTATCAGCCCATCGAACGTGAACACCGGATCACCCGCCAGACCCTTGAAGTGCTGTTGCGCTACCGGCACCCGGTGACCATTGTCACCAAAGGTTCGCTGATTCTGCGCGACCTCGACCTGCTCACCGAGCTGGCGCAGCAACGGCTGGTGGCGGTGATGATCAGCCTGACCACGCTGGACGATGAACTCAAACGTATCCTCGAACCGCGAGCCGCTGCACCGAAAGCACGGCTGCGGGCGATCCGGGTGATGCGCGAAGCAGGCATTCCGGTGGGGGTGCTGTGTTCGCCGATGATTCCGATGATCAACGACAGCGAAATCGAAAGCCTGCTGACCGAGGCGCATGCCGCCGGTGCACAAAGTGCCGCCTACATGATGCTGCGTTTGCCGCTGGAAGTGGCGCCGCTGTTCGAGGAATGGCTGCACGCACACTATCCGCAGCGCGCGGCCCATGTCCTGAGCCTGATCCGCCAGAGCCGTGGCGGCGAGCTCTACGACAGCCGTTTCGGCGCCAGGATGCGCGGCGAGGGGCCGTTCGCCGACTTGCTGGCGCAACGTTTTGCCAAAGCCATCAAGCGTCTTGGCCTCAATCATCGTGATGGCTACGACCTCGACTGCACGGCTTTTTGTCCGCCAGGGGCACAAATGTCTCTGTTGTAGGCAGAGCGCAAACAATAAAAAATCGCCTGAGGGAGTCTGGCTCCATCAAGCGATTATTTGGATCTACTGGCTTCGGAGAAGCTGTTATTTGAACCAGTTACCGATCCAGTCGACGATGCGACGAGCGGTATTCTTGATGTTTTCCCAAGCGTTTTTAACCCACTCGACAAACTGCTCAACAATATTGCTGACCCAGAAATAGATCTCGTTGTATAACTTGCTGAAAAACGCCATGATCTGATCCGACACAGAAAGGATTACACCCTGAGTCGCCGGATATTTTTCACCAATATCAATAGCCTTATCGTACATATCATCGATCATCTTGTTGGAAGATTCTTTCTGCGCTGCACGCTTCTCCTCCATACGCTTCCTGAACTCCTCGCTGGCAGCGTCACCACCACCGCTTTCCTTGAACCGCTCGGTGTCCGCGGTGATCTGATTCTGAATTTCATTGGTATTAGCGGCACCGTTTCTTTGCGAATCGTCTTTCAAGCCTTCAACTGCCGCGGTTTCTTCCGGTGTCAGCGAAGTGAGCGCAGAAACGGTTGGGTAAAACGGTTTGACCAGAACTTGGCGGCGCGCCCCAGGCGTATGATCGCAACTTGCCTTATGAAATTCGCGCAGCGCATTCATGGTAGTAACAAATGTAGTTTGAGTTGTCATTTTTTCAATCCTTGAATAATAAATTAGACGAACACACTAATCATGCCCGCCAAAAAACTATAGGAACAAAACGATTGAGCCACAACAACTTAGTCATTTCAAAATAATAAGATCGATTACAAATAAAACAACTAACACGAGACTAAATCCAACTAATACCAACTTCCTCCTCATTATCAAATGGCACAGATGAAATTTTTTTCAACTTGATCGCGCGGCCTTCTGTCCGCCGGGTCGCCAGATGTCGTTGATTTAGCGACAATCGGCTTATGGTTGAGGGTTGGAATCCCTCCGTTGAAATACGCCAGTCACGTTTTTGTGACCTGGAACACACGTTCTAGAGCGCTCGATTCAGTTTGAGTTAAGTTTCGGCGGCTACCTTGTTCATCGAGTGACTGACGGGTCGGGATGGCCCGGATGTTTTAAACAGCCACTGGCTTCATACCGGAACACACGGGAATGACTCCCCGAATCCGCCAAAGAGGATGAATCATGAGTGACAAGGATAAACAGCCGTTGGCTGCGTCGGCGCAAGCCGTCCCTGGGGCGGAATCCGCCGATGCAGCGCTGCGTACGATCGTTGACGGCTTTTTGCATTTTCATCATGAGGTCTTCCCGCAGCAGGAAGAACTCTTCAAGAAACTCGCCACGGCGCAATCGCCGCGGGCGATGTTCATCACCTGCGCCGACTCGCGCATCGTACCCGAGCTGATCACCCAGAGTTCACCGGGCGATCTGTTCGTGACCCGTAACGTCGGCAATGTCGTACCACCTTACGGCCAGATGAACGGCGGCGTTTCCACCGCGATCGAATACGCGGTGCTGGCGCTGGGCGTGCAACACATCATCATCTGCGGCCACTCCGATTGCGGTGCCATGCGCGCAGTGCTCAATCCGGACAGCCTGGAAAAAATGCCGACGGTCAAAGCCTGGTTGCGCCACGCCGAAGTGGCAAAAACCATGGTGCACGAAAACTGTAACTGCACCGACGAAAAAGAAAGCATGCCGATCCTCACCGAGGAGAACGTCATCGCCCAACTGCAGCACTTGCGTACCCATCCTTCGGTAGCCTCACGCATGGCGAACGGTCAACTGTTCATCCATGGCTGGGTCTACAACATCGAAACCAGCGAAATCAAGGCTTACGACGCGGATCAGGGACGCTTCCTGCCGCTCGACGGCAGCCATCCGATTCCGGTGGCGACGCCCAAAGCGCGCTTCTAAATCCTCCTAAAAATCTGTGTGGTTTGATGCCGGCCGCTGTTTCAGCGGTTCGGCGAAGCCATGCCTGAAGAAAACTTCGGGAGAGTCACCATGCGTGCTGCTCAATTGAAAGCGGTGTTGCCACGGGAGCTGCTGGCTTCGGTGGTTGTGTTTCTGGTCGCGCTACCGCTGTGCATGGGTATCGCGATTGCTTCCGGGTTGCCACCGGCCAAAGGCCTGATCACCGGGATCATCGGTGGTCTGGTGGTCGGTTGGCTGGCGGGTTCGCCGTTGCAGGTCAGCGGGCCGGCAGCAGGTCTGGCGGTGTTGGTGTTCGAGTTGGTGCGCCAGCACGGGATCGAGATGCTCGGGCCGATTCTGTTGCTCGCCGGGTTCCTGCAACTGGTGGCCGGGCGCCTCAAGCTCGGTTGCTGGTTTCGGGTGACGGCGCCAGCGGTGGTCTACGGCATGCTCGCCGGGATCGGCGTGCTGATCGTTCTGTCGCAGGTGCATGTGATGCTCGATGCCAAGCCGCAGCCGTCCGGGCTGGATAACTTAACGGCGTTCCCCGGTGCGGTGTCGCAAGCCTTGCCGTCGTTCGGCTGGCAGGCCGGCTTGCTCGGGCTGGCGACCATTGCGGTGATGTGGCTGTGGGAGAAATTTCGCCCGCATTCGCTGCGCTTCATTCCCGGTGCGCTGCTCGGCGTCGGTCTGGCCACGGGCGCCAGCCTGCTGTTGGCGTTGCAGGTTAAACGGGTCGAGGTGCCGGAGAATCTGGCCGAAGCCATTGACTGGCTGAAACCGGCGGACTTGCTCAGCCTCGCCGATCCAACCCTGTTGATTGCGGCTTTTGCCGTGGCGTTCATCGCCAGCGCCGAAACGCTGTTGTCCGCTGCTGCGGTGGATCGCATGCACAACGGCGTGCGCTCGGATTTCGACCGTGAACTGTCGGCGCAAGGCGTCGGCAACATGCTCTGCGGTCTGGTCGGTGCGCTGCCGATGACCGGAGTGATCGTGCGCAGCTCGGCCAACGTCCAGGCCGGTGCAACCACCCGATACTCGACGATCTTCCATGGTCTGTGGCTGCTGGCGTTCGTGCTGTTGCTGTCGAGCGTGCTGCAAAGCATTCCGGTGGCGAGTCTGGCAGGCGTGTTGGTGTACACCGGGTTCAAACTGGTGGATCTCAAAGCCTTTCGCGGCCTGGGCCGTTACGGACGGATGCCGATGTTCACCTACGCCGCCACGGCACTGGCGATCATCTTCACCGACCTGCTAACCGGTGTGCTGATCGGTTTCGGTCTGACGATGTTGAAACTGGCGTTCAAGGCATCGCGCCTGAAGATCAGCCTGATCGACCTGCCGCAGGACGGCGAGATGGAATTGCGTCTGGTGGGCGCGGCGACCTTTCTCAAGGTACCGGCGCTGACCCAGG
This sequence comes from Pseudomonas sp. B21-051, assembly GCF_024748795.1. Taxonomy (NCBI): domain Bacteria; kingdom Pseudomonadati; phylum Pseudomonadota; class Gammaproteobacteria; order Pseudomonadales; family Pseudomonadaceae; genus Pseudomonas; species Pseudomonas sp. B21-051. Next base: position 89,785 of record NZ_CP087166.1, on the reverse strand, counting down.
TGCTGGGCAGCATTCCGCAGGGCACGACGGTGCATGTGCCGCTCAATAACCTGAGCTACATCGACCATTCGTGTCTGGAGTTACTGGAGGAGTGGGGCCGGGCGAATGCGGCGAAGGGGTCGAAGCTGTTGATCGAGTCGCGTGGGTTGAAGCGACGGTTGGAGGGGCGGGTTCGCACAACAACAGGCATCGGCGCTGCCGGTTAAATCTGCGGGTTGAACTCAACCCCTGTAGGAGCTGCCGCGGCTGCGATCTTTTGCTCTTGATTGTTAAAAACAACATCAAAAGATCGCAGCCTGCGGCAGCTCCTACATTGGATTGTGTGTAACTCAGGCAGCGGGCTGGTCGAGCTCCAGGCCCACGCCGAGGCGACGGCCCATGCACGGCCAGCGCTTCCACGCCGCTCCGGTGTCCGGACTGCTGAGTTTGTCGCGGTAGGCCTCTACCGATTCCAGCGCAAAACTCTCGTCGTCGAGCATCTCGTCGATAGTGTGATGCACCACTTCGTCCAGTTGATTGGCAAATTCCTCACCGAGCAATTGGTGAGCAATCAGATTGGCGACCGTCATGTCCAAGGGGATCAGTGGCTGGCCGAGGTGCTTGATGTACAGGTCGTTGACCTCTTCGACAAAGCGGTGCGCCAGATAGGCTTCATCCAGCAGGCTGTCCAGACCGACCGGCGGCTGGAGGAAGTACTGCTCGGCGATTTTCAGCACCGGTTTGATCTGCGACTCGATTCCCGCTTCCCTGGCAACTTCATTGGCTGCGTCCAGCATGTCTGGTACTTCGTCGATATAGGCGGTGACAAAGCTCGTCAACGCTTCTTCGCGGTTAGCGTCCGGCAACTGGATGGCCGAATGCAGATGAGGCAACTTGGCTTCCAGCTGACGCTTGAGGCGTCCGGTTTCATTTTCGGTTTGTCGGGCTTTTTGGATCTGCTCGCGCAATGCGGCGGTGTTCATGAAAACTCCAGGAAACAAGGCAATGAAATAGGGAAGACATAACTTAGCTGGCTTACGAAAAATGCTAAGACGCATTTGTCATAATTATTTCATCCTTGATACACCTGCGTTATATCGGTTTGCCACCACTCGTCCGCATCCTTCTCCATTCGTGCCCTTGAGCGCAAGCTTTGGCTGTTCCAGATCATTTACGCGACGACATTGCAATTCCCGATGGCTGTCTATACTCGCCATTGAATGGAGTTAGCTGATGACGCCCGACTGCACCCGCAGCAAGGCCCGGCGATTCAAGTTCGTAGTCTGATGCAGCCGCTCCCTTGCCGCAGGCGAAAGCCGGCGGGATAACAAGAACGATAAGGGGAACCCGCAATGATGCGACATCCACACGTCTGGATGGGCCTCCTGTTGTGGTCGATTTTCAGCCCGGCCCATGCGGCCTGGACTGTGAATATGGCGCCTGGAGCGACTGAAATCAGTCACGCAGTATTCGACCTGCACATGACCATTTTCTGGATCTGTGTGGTGATCGGGATCATCGTCTTCGGCGCCATGTTCTGGTCGATGATCGTGCATCGCCGCTCGACCGGGCAGGTCGCTGCAAAATTCCACGAAAGTACCACCGTCGAGATTCTCTGGACGGTCGTGCCGCTGCTGATCCTGGTGGCGATGGCCGTTCCGGCGACCGCCACCCTGATCCGCATGTACGACACCAGTGAGCCGGATATCGATATCCAGATCACCGGTTATCAATGGAAGTGGCACTACAAATACCTGGGTCAGGATGTCGAGTTCTTCAGCAACCTGGCCACCCCTGCCGAACAGATCCACAACAAGGAAGCCAAGGGCGAGCACTACCTGCTCGAAGTCGACAAGCCGCTGGTGCTGCCGGTCGGCGCGAAAGTGCGCTTCCTCGTGACCTCCGCCGACGTTATCCACTCCTGGTGGGTGCCGGCCTTCGCGGTCAAGCGCGATGCGATCCCGGGGTTCGTCAACGAAGCCTGGACCCGCATCGACAAGCCCGGCCTCTACCGTGGCCAGTGCGCCGAGTTGTGCGGCAAGGATCACGGCTTCATGCCGATCGTGGTCGACGTCAAAGAGAAGGCCGACTACGACAAATGGCTTGCCGACCGCAAAGCAGAAGCTGCGCAGCTCAAGGAGCTGACCAGCAAGGAATGGACGCTGGACGAGCTTAAAGAGCGCGGCGACAAGATCTATCACACCACCTGCGTGGCCTGTCACCAGGCCGAAGGCCAGGGTCTGCCGCCGATGTTCCCGGCGCTCAAGGGCTCACCGATTGCCACCGGGCCCAAAGCCGATCACCTGCACCGCGTGTACTTCGGCAAACCCGGCACCGCCATGGCAGCGTTCGGCAAGCAGCTGTCGGAAGTCGATATCGCAGCGGTCGTGACCTACGAACGTAACGCCTGGGGCAACAACAAGGGCGACATGGTCACGCCAAAAGAAGTGCTGGAGCTCAAACAGGCGGAAAGCAAATGAGCCGGTCTATCGCGTACTTCGTGAATCGGTCGGGGCAATGCGCCCCGGCCAGCCCCGTCCACTCACGTAAAGGAGACCGGCCATGAGCGCTGTAATCGATGACCACGGTCATGCCGACCACGCCCACGGTCCCGCCAAAGGCTTGATGCGTTGGGTGCTGACCACCAACCACAAGGACATCGGTACGCTGTACCTGTGGTTTGCGTTCTGCATGTTCCTGCTCGGCGGCACGTTCGCCATGGTGATCCGCGCCGAGCTGTTCCAGCCCGGGCTGCAGATCGTCGAACCGGCGTTCTTCAACCAGATGACCACCATGCACGGCCTGGTGATGGTCTTCGGGGCGGTGATGCCGGCGTTCGTCGGCCTTGCCAACTGGATGATCCCGTTGATGATCGGCGCGCCGGACATGGCCCTGCCACGGATGAACAACTTCAGCTTCTGGCTGCTGCCGGCGGCTTTCCTGCTGCTGGTCTCGACCCTGTTTACCGCCGGTGGCGGGCCGAACTTCGGCTGGACGTTCTATGCGCCGCTGTCCACCACCTACGCGCCGGAAAGCGTCACCTACTTCATCTTCGCCATCCACCTGATGGGGATCAGTTCGATCATGGGCGCGATCAACGTGATCGCCACCATCCTCAACCTGCGCGCCCCCGGCATGACCCTGATGAAAATGCCGCTGTTCGTCTGGACCTGGCTGATCACCGCGTTCCTGCTGATCGCGGTGATGCCGGTGCTGGCCGGGTGCGTGACGATGATGCTGATGGACATCCACTTCGGCACAAGTTTCTTCAGTGCCGCCGGTGGCGGTGACCCGGTGCTGTTCCAGCACGTGTTCTGGTTCTTCGGCCACCCCGAGGTGTACATCATGATCCTGCCGGCGTTCGGCGCCGTCAGCCAGATCATCCCGACCTTCTCGCGCAAGCCGCTGTTCGGCTACACCTCGATGGTCTATGCGACGGCGAGCATCGCGTTCCTGTCGTTCATTGTCTGGGCGCACCACATGTTCGTGGTCGGCATCCCGCTGGTGGGCGAGTTGTTCTTCATGTACGCGACCATGCTCATCGCCGTGCCGACCGGGGTGAAAGTGTTCAACTGGGCCAGCACGATGTGGCAGGGGTCGCTGACCTTCGAGACGCCGATGCTGTTCGCCGTAGCGTTTGTGATCCTGTTCTCGATCGGCGGTTTTTCCGGGCTGATGCTGGCCATCGCCCCGGCGGACTTCCAGTACCAGGACACCTATTTTGTGGTCGCGCACTTCCACTATGTGCTGGTGCCGGGAGCGATCTTCGGGATCTTCGCCTCGGCCTATTACTGGCTGCCGAAATGGACCGGGCACATGTACGACGAAACCCTCGGCAAGCTGCACTTCTGGCTGTCGTTCGTCGGCATGAACCTGACCTTCTTCCCGATGCACTTCGTGGGATTGGCGGGGATGCCGCGTCGGATTCCGGACTACAACCTGCAGTTCGCCGACTTCAACATGGTCTCGTCGATCGGCGCGTTCATGTTCGGTGCCACGCAGATCTTCTTCCTGTTCATCGTGATCAAGACCATTCGTGGCGGCCCGCCAGCCCCGGCCAAACCGTGGGATGGCGCCGAAGGTCTGGAGTGGAGCGTGCCGTCACCGGCGCCGTATCACACCTTTACTACGCCGCCGGAAGTGAAATGAACACGAATCTCCCTGTGGGAGCGAGCCTGCTCGCGAAGAACGATGACGCGGTCCATCTGATGCACCGAGTTGCCTGCTTCGCGAGCAGGCTCGCTCCCACAAGGGATCTGGTGCGAGGCATGAACCATGGCTGATTCGATCTCGCTGAAAAAACTGGTCACCCGCCTGCTCGGCGTGGTGGTGGCGATGTTTGTCTTCGGCTTCGCCCTGGTACCGATCTACGACGTGATGTGCAAGGCCTTCGGCATCAATGGCAAAACCGCCGGGCAGTACGAGGGCGAGCAGGTGGTGGACAGTTCGCGCCAGGTGCGCGTGCAGTTTCTGTCGACCAACAACATCGACATGCCCTGGGAGTTCTACCCCAAGCACGACGAGTTGACCGCCAACCCCGGCGCGGTCAACGAGATGATTTTCATCGCGCGCAATCCCACCGACAAACCGATGAGTGCGCAAGCTGTGCCGAGCATCGCGCCGAGCAACGCCGCGGCGTATTTCCACAAGACCGAATGCTTTTGCTTTACCCAGCAGGTGCTGCAGCCCGGTCAGCAGATCGAGATGCCGGTGCGTTTCATTGTTGACCGCGACATGCCCAAGGACGTGAAGCACCTGACGCTGTCCTACACGCTGTTCGATATCACCGCCCGACATCCTCCGGTGGCTGCAAACACTGGCGGTTAAGCGTGCCCGATAAGGAGAACAATAAATGGCAACTCATGAGCACTATTACGTCCCGGCCCAGAGCAAATGGCCGATCATCGCCACCTTCGGCATGGTTATCACCGTGTACGGCCTGGCGACCTGGTTCAACGATCTGAAGGCTGCGCGCCCGGAATCCCACGGCCCGTACATCTTTTTCGTCGGCGGGCTGTTGCTGGCGTACATGCTGTTCGGCTGGTTCGGTGCGGTGATCAAGGAAAGTCGCGCCGGGCTGTACAGCCCGCAGCTCGATCGCTCGTTCCGCTGGGGCATGAGCTGGTTCATCTTTTCCGAGGTGATGTTCTTCGTCGCCTTCTTCGGTGCGCTGTTTTACGTGCGTCACGTCTCGGGGCCAGCGCTCGGCGGTGAAGGCCCGAAAGGCATCGCCCACATGCTCTGGCCGAACTTCCAGTTCACCTGGCCGCTGCTGCACACCCCGGACCCGAAACTTTTCCCGCCGCCCAAGGAAGTCATCAGCCCGTGGGGCCTGCCGCTGATCAACACGATCCTGCTGGTCAGCTCCAGCGTGACCATCACCATCGCCCACCATGCCTTGAAGAAGGGCCATCGCGGCGCACTGAAAATCTGGCTGGCGATCACCGTTCTATTGGGCTGCGGCTTCCTCGCCCTGCAGGCCGAGGAATACATGCACGCTTATCACGAACTGGGCCTGACCCTGGGTTCGGGCATCTATGGTGCGACGTTCTTCATGCTCACCGGTTTCCACGGTGCCCACGTGACCATCGGCACGATCATTCTGTTCGTGATGCTGATGCGCATCATGAAGGGCCATTTCGATGCCGAGCATCAGTTCGGTTTCGAGGCAGCGAGCTGGTATTGGCACTTCGTCGATGTGGTGTGGATCGGTTTGTTCGTCTTCGTTTACGTGCTCTGAGCACTGATCACCAAGGCGCGTGCGACACCAGTTGGCCGCTGTAGAAGCCCCAGGCAATCAGGCCGACGGTGGCAGCGGCCAGAGCCACCCGAACACTCAAGGCGATCACCAGGCGATTGGAACTGCTGTCGTCCTTGACCAGGAAAAACAGGCCGCTGAACAGGCTGATCACCGTGGCAATCAGCAGCACGACAATGGCTGCCTTGAGCATGGGAAGAACTCCGAGGGACAGGCGATGCAGTTGAGTATAGCGAGCGCGACGACTGCCTTTGTGGCGCGGCCATGAAGCTCTTTCGGCCGGGCGTGATACCGACCGTGGTGGTGGCGCTGTTGCTGCCGCTGCTGGTGTCGCTGGGTTTCTGGCAACTGGGCCGGGGCGCGGAGAAAACCGCCCTGCTCGCCACTTACGCCGAGCGCCGTGCGGCCGAGCCGATGGCCAGCAGCGAATTGCTGCACAGCGCCGACCCGGCCTTTCGCCGCGTGCACCTGTACGGCCAGTTCGATAGCGCCCACAGCCTGCTGCTGGATAACCGTCAGCGCAACGGCAAGGTTGGCGTCGAGCTGCTGCAGCCGTTTCAGGATCGGGCCAGCGGCCAGTGGCTGCTGGTCAATCGCGGCTGGCTGCCATGGCCGGATCGCCGGGTAACGCCAAAATTTTCCACCCCCGCCGACACGGTGAACCTGGATGCCTGGGTCTACGTCGCCCCCGGCGCGACCTTCCAGTTGCACGCCGACCCGGCCAGCAGCACCTGGCCGCAAACCGTCACCGCCGTCGAGCCGGCCAGGCTGTGGAAAGCCCTCGAACGCGACGGCTTCGCCTACGAACTGCGCGCCGAACCTGGCCCCGCCAGCTACGAGGCCGACTGGCCCGTCGTGGCCATGGGTCCGGAAAAACACCTCGGTTACGCCGTGCAGTGGTTCGCCATGGCCACCGCCCTGTTCGGTCTCTACGTCTATTTGGGCTTGCACAACGCAAAGGAGAAAACCCATGGGAACGGCCATGAATCCACCCAGCATGTCTGAGGCGAAAACCCCGGCCACCCGCCGCCGAGGGCGGATCCAGCTGCTGCTGATTGTGCTCGGCGTGGTCGGCCCGATGCTGCTCGCCACCGGCATGTACAAATTGCAGTTCTGGGTGCCGGAAGGTCGCAGCTATCACGGCGAACTGCTCGGCAACGGCCAGACCCGCGCCGACCTCGGCGTGCAAGCCGATGAACAGCGCTGGCAGATGCTGGTGACCGCGCCGAAGGATTGCGCGGTGGACTGTCAGCAACTGGTGTACCTCGCCCGGCAGATCCAGATCGGTCTCGGCCGCGATGCCGGGCGCGCCAGCCACGCCCTCGCCGCTGCCCAACCGCTGAGCGCCGACTACGAAGCCAAATTGACCCGCGAATACCCGCAGCTGCAACGCTACCCGCTGGACAGCGCAGCGTTGAGCAAGGCCACCGGCGACAAGGCCACGCCACAACTGTGGATCATCGACCCCCACGGCAACCTCGTGCTGCGCTACGACCCGAGTGTGAAGGGCAAGGATCTGCTCAACGACCTGCGCCACCTGCTGAAACTGTCGAACATCGGATAAGGGCATCGTCATGGCCAAACCTGGATTTCGCCTCGCGCTGTTTGCCACCCTGCTGGCACTGATCGTCGTGCTGCTCGGCGCCTACACCCGCCTGACCCACGCAGGCTTGGGCTGTCCGGACTGGCCGGGCTGTTACGGTTTTATCAGCGTGCCGAAAAGCGAAGCCCAACTGGCCCATGCCGAGCTGCATTACCCCGACTCGCCGGTGGTGGCGCACAAGGGCTGGAACGAGATGATCCACCGCTACTTCGCCGGCACCCTCGGCCTGCTGATTGCGATTCTGGCCGGGCGTGCCTGGGTCAATCGTGGTCATCCGGGCCAGCCGTTGAAACTGCCGCTGTTTCTGCTGGCGGTGGTGTTAGCCCAGGCGGCGTTCGGCATGTGGACGGTGACGCTCAAGCTCTGGCCGCAAGTGGTCACCGGACACCTGCTCGGCGGTTTTGCGACGTTGAGTCTGCTGTTCCTGCTGACCTTGCGATTGTCCGGCGTGCTGCCGGCGCTGACCGTGCCCAAGCGCTTGCAGTATTGGGCAACGGCGGGACTGTTACTGGTGATCGGCCAGATCGCACTGGGTGGTTGGGTCAGTTCCAACTACGCGGCGGTGGCCTGCATCGACTTCCCGACCTGCCACGGTCAATGGCTGCCACCGGCGGACTTTGCCAACGGCTTTCACTTGACCCAGCACATCGGCCCCAATTATCTCGGCGGCCAACTCGACAGCGATGCACGCACAGCGATTCACCTGACCCACCGCATCGGCGCGCTCCTGGTGACGATCGTCCTGCTCGGTCTGGCCTGGCAACTCAGGGCTGTCGGCATGACGCGTTTGGCCGGACTAGTCGTCATTGCCCTCGGCGCACAGATCACCCTCGGCATCAGCAACGTGTTGTTCCATCTGCCGCTGCCGGTGGCCGTGGCGCACAACGCTGGTGGCGCAGCGCTGCTGCTGAGCATGGTGCTGGTCAATTATCACGCGCGCACCAGTCTGGTTCGGGTCAAACAGCCGATGTTGGCACGCTGGCGTCTGAGCCCACGTAAACATTCGGCCGCGCCCATCACGATAAAAGGAGAAACGCCATGGCGCTTCTGATCGGCGAACGCCCCGCGCAAGCACTGTGGCGTGACTATCTGGAGCTGACCAAGCCGAAAGTGGTGGTGCTGATGCTGATCACCTCGCTGGTCGGCATGTTCCTCGCGACCCGCGCCGGGGTGCCGTGGACGGTGCTGGTGTTTGGCAATCTGGGCATTGCGTTGTGTGCCGGTGGCGCGGCGGCGGTCAACCATGTGGTCGACCGGCGCATCGATGCAGTGATGGCGCGCACGCACAAACGGCCATTGGCCGAGGGCAGGGTTTCACCGGCAGCGGCGCTGACCTTTGCGCTGGTGCTGGCCCTGCTCGGGCAGGCGATGCTGCTGACTTTCACCAATGCGCTGACCGCGTGGCTGACCCTCGCTTCGCTGCTCGGCTACGCGGTGATCTACACCGGTTTCCTCAAGCGTGCGACGCCTCAGAACATCGTCATCGGTGGCCTGGCCGGCGCCGCCCCACCGCTGCTCGGCTGGACCGCCGCCACCGGTCACGTCAGCGCCGAACCGTTGCTGCTGGTGCTGATCATCTTCGCCTGGACCCCGCCGCACTTTTGGGCGCTGGCGATTCATCGCAAGGAGGAATACGCCAAGGCCGACATCCCGATGCTGCCGGTGACCCACGGCGAGCACTACACCAAGGTGCATATTCTGCTGTACACCTTCGCGCTGCTCGCGGTGAGCCTGCTGCCGTACGTGATCCACATGAGCGGCGTGCTCTACCTCATCTGCGCCCTCGCGCTGGGCGCAAGGTTTCTGCAATGGGCCGTGGTGCTGTACCGTGGCACTCGGCCGCACGCGGCGATCAACACCTTCAAGTACTCTATTTATTACTTGTTCCTGTTGTTCATCGCCCTGCTCGTAGACCATTACTTACTGTTGAACCTATGACTCGAACCCAGAAAACCGTTTTCATCCTCGTCGCCGTGATCGCGCTGATCCTGGGACTGACCGTCAACAAAGTGCTGAGTGGCAAGGGCCAGGGCGACCCCACCGCGCTGATCGACGCCGGGATCATCCTGCTGCCGCAGAGCCGCACCCTGCCGGGTGTGACCATGACCAATCAGGACGGCCAACCGGTCGCCATCGATGAGTTGAAAGGCAAGTGGAGTCTGCTGTTCTTCGGCTACACCTTCTGCCCGGACATCTGCCCGACTACCCTCGCCCAACTGCGCCAGATCAAGAGCGAGTTGCCCAAGGATGCTGTGGATAAGTTGCAGATCGTGCTGGTCAGCGTCGACCCGAACCGCGACAACCCGCAGCAGTTGAAGCAGTACCTGGGCTACTTCGATCCGCAGTTCGTGGGCCTGACGCCAAAGTCGATCGAAGAGCTGCAGAAGGTGGCGAATGCGGTGAGTATTCCGTTCATTCCGGCCGATACCAGCAAACCGAATTACACGGTGGATCACAGTGGCAACCTCGCGGTGATCGGCCCGGACGGCACCCAGCGCGGGTTCATCCGTGCGCCGCTGAACAACGCCAAACTGGTTGCGCAGCTCCCGGTGATGCTCAACCGCAAGTAATCAGGCAAGACATTCCTGTGTAGGAGCTGCCGAAGGCTGCGATCTTTTGCTCTTGATCTTCAACAGCAAGATCAAAAGATCGCAGCCTCGTTTCACTCGACAGCTCCTACAGGGGAATTTGCCCCATAAAAAAGGCGATCCTGAGGGATCGCCTTTTTATTGCGCCTGTCCCGTCCTGTATCAGAACGCCGGCAACACAGCGCCTTTGTACTTCTCGGTAATGAATTTCTTCACTTCCGGGCTGTGCAGCGCAGCCGCCAGTTTCTGCATCGCGTCGCTGTCCTTGTTGTCCGCACGGGATACGAGGATGTTCACGTATGGCGAGTCGTTGCCTTCGATCACCAGCGCATCCTTGGACGGATCGAGCTTGGCTTCGAGCGCGTAGTTGGTGTTGATCAGCGCCAGATCGACCTGGGTCAGCACGCGCGGGATGGTCGCAGCTTCCAGTTCACGGATTTTCAGGTCTTTCGGGTTCTGCGCGATGTCTTTCGGGGTCGACAGAATATTGGTCGGATCCTTCAGGGTGATCAGGCCAGCCTTGGCCAGCAGCAACAGCGCACGGCCGCCGTTGGTGGCGTCGTTCGGGATCACCACGTTGGCGCCGCTTGGCAGATCCTTCAGATCCTTGATCTTGTTCGAGTAGGCGCCCAGCGGCTCCAGATGCACACCGGTCACCGCCACCAGGCTGGTGCCCTTGGCCTTGTTGAACTCATCGAGGTACGGCTGGTGCTGGAAGAAGTTGGCGTCCAGGCGCTTCTCGGCCACCTGCACGTTCGGCTGAATGTAGTCGGTGAAGACCTTGACCTTCAGATCCACGCCTTCTTTGGCCAGGGCCGGCTTCACGAATTCGAGGATTTCCGCGTGCGGCACCGGAGTGGCGGCAACGGTCAGGGTTTCAGCGTGGGCCGAAAAAGCGGCTACGGCAGCGAAAGCAGCGATCAGTTTTTTCATTCAGCTAACTCCTTATGAGGCGCCCGTCTGGCGCCTGCCAGCGAATGGCCGGCTCATCTCTTGATTTACAAAAACCGGTTACTTGCGCGAGAAATGCACGACCAGACGGTCGCCCACCATTTGCAGCACTTGTACCAGAATCAGCAGCAATACCACGGTGACGATCATCACGTCAGTCTGGAAACGCTGGTAGCCGAAACGGATCGCCAGGTCACCCAGACCACCGGCGCCGACCACACCGGCCATCGCCGTGTAGGACACCAGGGTAATCGCGGTCACCGTAATCGCCGCGAAGATGCCCGGACGGGCTTCCGGCAGCAAGGCGTTCATGATGATCTGCCGGGTGGTCGCGCCCATCGACTGAGTCGCTTCGATGATGCCGCGATCGACTTCACGCAGGGCGGTTTCCACCAGACGCGCGAAGAACGGCGTCGCACCCACCACCAATGGCGGAATCGCACCGGCCACGCCCAGCGAGGTGCCGGTGATCAGCACGGTGAACGGAATCATCACGATCAGCAGAATGATGAACGGCAGCGAACGCAGGATGTTCACCGCCAACGACATGAAGGCGTAGAGACCACGGTTTTCCAGCAACTGACGCGGGCTGCAGAGGAACAGCAGCACGCCCAGCGGCAGGCCGAGCAATACGGTGAACAGCAGCGAACCACCGAGCATCAGCATGGTGTCGCCAGTGGCCAGCCAGATTTCCAGCCAATCGATGTTTTCGAAGAAAGCCTTGAGCATTTCCATTAACGCAGCACCTCCATGTGAACGTCAGCGGCGGTGAAGCGAGCGAAGGCCGCTTCCATGTCGCCACCGGTGACGGCGAGGGTCAATTGCCCGTAAGGAATGTCTTTGATGCGGTCGATGCGGCCGGCGAGGATGCTGTAGTCGACCCCGGTTTCCCGGGCAACGGTACCGAGCAACGGCGCGTAGGTCGCTTCGCCCTGGAAGGTCAGACGCACGATGCGACCGGGCACGTGAGCGAAGTCATCGCGCTGTTCGCTTTCGTCGATCTGCTCGCTTTCCTGAACGAAACGCTTGGTGGTCGGGTGCTGCGGATGCAGGAACACATCGGCCACCGAACCTTGCTCGACGATCACCCCGGCGTCCATCACCGCGACCTGATCGCAAACGCGACGGATCACGTCCATCTCGTGGGTGATCAGGACGATGGTCAGCTTCAGTTCACGATTGATCTCGGCCAGCAGTTGCAGAACCGACGCGGTGGTCTGCGGGTCGAGGGCGCTGGTGGCCTCGTCGCACAGCAGAATCTTCGGCTTGGTCGCCAGAGCGCGGGCGATGCCGACGCGCTGCTTCTGGCCGCCGGACAACTGCGCCGGGTACTTTTTGGCGTGATCAGACAGACCGACCCGCGCCAGCAACTCGGCGACGCGTTGATTGATCTCGCTGCTCGACAGTTCGCCGGCCAGGGTCAGCGGCAGCGCGACGTTGTCGGCCACGGTCTTGGAGGCGAGCAGGTTGAAGTGCTGGAAGATCATCCCGACCTGCTGGCGGAAACGACGCAGGCCGTTGGCGTCCAGCGCGGTGACTTCTTCGCCGTCGACGATGATCTTGCCGCCGCTGGAGTCTTCCAGGCGATTGATCAGTCGCAGCAGGGTACTTTTGCCCGCACCGGAATGGCCGATCAGGCCGAAGACCTGACCGTTTTCAATCGAAAGACTGGTCGGGTGCAGGGCGGGGATGTCCTTACCGGCGACGCGGTAAGTTTTGTGGACGTTTTGAAACTCGATCACGTAGCGAACCTTGTGGGGCGCGTTAGAAAAGGATCAGCGGTTAGCCGGGCGCGCATTTTAGCCTGTCCGTATAGAGGTTCTTAGCATTTATTTCGCAATTAACCTTCGATTTGGCAATAACAAGATCAAAGGTCATAAAAAAGGAACGCCCGTTCCTGCTCATTGGTCACTAGATAAGCGACTTGAAACCCTGGGTAACCGTGCCCGGAAACGCTCAAGAGTCCCCGTAAAAAGGGGTCAACCGAGGAGTTTACGTCTGATGAGCAGCAAGAAACCTACGACCGACAAAAGCCAGCTGGCCGGAACCGATACCAAGGATCGCGCCAACACCAACGCCAAACTCGATAGCCTGGAGAAATTCCGCTCCGACGCTACCGGCCAGGCCCTGCGTACCAACCAAGGGGTGAAGGTCGCCGATAACCAGAACACTCTGAAGGTCGGCGCGCGTGGGCCGTCGTTGCTGGAAGACTTCATCATGCGTGAGAAAATCACGCACTTTGACCACGAACGCATTCCGGAGCGCATCGTTCACGCGCGCGGTACCGGCGCGCATGGTTTCTTCCAGGCCTATGAGAACCATTCGGCGCTGACCAAGGCCGGTTTCCTGCAAGACCCGGGGAAAAAGACTCCGGTGTTCGTGCGTTTTTCCACGGTGCAGGGGCCACGCGGTTCCGGTGACACCGTGCGCGACGTGCGCGGTTTCGCGGTGAAGTTCTTCACTGACGAGGGCAACTTCGATCTGGTCGGCAACAACATGCCAGTGTTCTTCATCCAGGACGCGATCAAGTTCCCCGACTTTGTCCACGCGGTGAAACCCGAGCCGCACAATGAAATTCCTACCGGCGGCTCGGCCCACGACACGTTCTGGGACTTCGTCTCGCTGGTGCCGGAATCGGCGCACATGGTGATCTGGGCGATGTCCGACCGGGCGATCCCGAAAAGCCTGCGCAGCATGCAGGGCTTTGGCGTGCACACCTTCCGCCTGGTCAACGCCGAGGGCAAATCGCGCTTCGTCAAATTCCACTGGCGCCCGACTGCCGGCACCTGTTCGCTGGTGTGGGACGAAGCGCAGAAGCTCGCCGGTAAAGACACCGACTACCACCGTCGCGACCTCTGGGAAGCCATCGAGATGGGCGACTACCCGGAATGGGAGCTGGGTGTGCAGATCATCGAGGAGGAAAACGAACACGACTTCGATTTCGACATCCTCGACCCGACCAAGCTGATCCCCGAAGAAATCGTGCCGATCACCCCGCTGGGCAAGATGACCCTGAACCGCAACCCGGACAACTTCTTCGCCGAGACCGAGCAGGTCGCATTCTGCCCCGGCCACATCGTGCCCGGCATCGATTTCTCCAATGACCCGCTGCTGCAAGGCCGGCTGTTTTCCTACACCGACACGCAAATCAGCCGACTCGGTGGGCCGAACTTTCATGAGCTGCCGATCAACCGCCCGGTGGCGCCATTCCACAACGGCCAGCGCGACGCGCAGCACCGCACAGTGATCGACAAGGGTCGCGCGTCCTACGAGCCGAACTCGATTGATGGCGGCTGGCCGAAAGAGACTCCGCCAGCCGCGCAGGACGGCGGCTTCGAGAGCTACCCGGAACGCATCGATGCGAACAAGATCCGCCAGCGCAGCGAGTCGTTCAGCGATCACTTCTCGCAAGCGCGGCTGTTCTTTAACAGCATGAGTGAGCACGAGAAGGAGCACATCATTGCCGCCTACAGCTTCGAGCTGGGCAAGGTCGAACGCGAGTTCATCCGTGCACGGCAGGTGAATGAGATTCTCGCCAACATTGACCTGGAATTGGCCAAACGTGTCGCGGCCAACCTCGGGCTGCCGGCGCCGAACAAAGGCACGGTCGAGGTGCGCAAGACTTCGTTCGATCATTCACCAGCGCTGAGTCAGGCGAACCTGCTGCCAGAGGACATCAAAACCCGCAAAGTGGCGATTCTTGCCGCTAACGGCGTCGATGGTGCGGCGATTGATGCGATGAAAAAGGCTCTGGCGGCTGAAGGTGCGCACGCCAAGCTGCTCGGCCCGACTTCGGCACCGGTGAAGACTGCCGACGGCAAAGCCCTGCCGGTGGACGCATCCATGGAAGGTATGCCTTCAGTGATCTTCGATGCGGTGTTCGTGCCGGGTGGCGCGGCGTCGATCAAGGCGTTGAGCGGCGATGGCGTGGCGCTGCATTACCTTCTGGAAGCCTACAAGCACCTGAAGGCGATCGCGCTGCACGGCGATGCCAAGCAGTTGCAGGACCTGCTGAAGCTCGAGGCGGATGACGGGTTGCTGCAGGGCAAGGATGTGTCGGGGTTGACCAAGCCGTTCTTTGCGGCGATCGGGCAACACCGGGTCTGGGCGCGGGAGCCTAAGGCCAAAGCCATTCCGGCCTAAAGCAAAAGATCGCAGCCTTCGGCAGCTCCTACAGGGATAACTTGCACCTGTAGGAGCTGCCGGAGGCTGCGATCTTTTAGGGTTTGGCTGGAATCAAGACCATCTGCGCTGGCACCGTGCGCAGAATCTGTTTCTCGATCCGCAAATCGAAATCCGGATTCAGTTTCTTCACGCGCTTGCTCAGCAACGTCGCCAGCCATGGGTAATCCTGGGTACGCGGCGCCTGAATGCTCACCGCACACTCATAATTCACCACATCGGCGGCGATCGCATCGAGTTGCCGGCGAAGTTTGCGGCTATCGTTGATGTTCAGTGCCACCGTGGTGCTTTCGGCAGTCGGGTCGATGACCTTGGCTTTCGGCTTGGCTTCAGCTGCCAGCAGCGCGGCTTCGGCTTTCTCCAGCTCGGCTTTGCGCGCTTCGGTGATGGCGCCGTTGACGCCACCGGTCAATGCCGGGGCTTTGGGCATCAGGGCACGGGCGCGGCTCAGCGCGGTGGCAGCAGCGTTCACATCACCTTTCTGCAATACGATCTGGCTGCGGCGCAGGTAGGCCTCGGCCAACTGGCGCTGGTATTGCTCGAGGGACTGATCGTTGGGGGTTTGTGCCTGCAAGGCGGCCAACTGGTCTTCGGCAGTGGCCAGTTCGCTGCTGGCCAGGCTTTGCTCTAGCTGTGCGATGGCCGTGGCCCGCGCGTCGGGGGCTTCGGCCACCGGCGGCGTGCTTTGGCAGGCGCCCAGCAGCACGGAAAATGCGACAAGGAGCAGATAACGGGAGGCGAACGGCTTCATTCCTGCGACTCTCTAATTGCGCAAAAAGCGAGCAAGTCTACACCCCTCGACGGGGCAGAACAAAACTCAGCAGAAACAGTGCGGCCGCCGTCACAACGATCGACGGCCCCGCCGGGGTGTCCTTGAACCATGACAACGCCAGCCCGCCACACACGGCGAGCATGCCCAGCAGGCTCGCGCCCACGGCCATCTGCTCCGGCGAGCGGGCGTGACGTTGTGCCGCAGCCGCCGGAATGATCAGCAGCGAAGTAATCAGCAACACACCGACGATTTTCATCGCCACCGCAATCACCACCGCAATCAACAGCATCAGCGCCATGCGCAGGCCCGCCACCGGCAGGCCTTCGACCTTGGCCAGCTCCTCATGCACGGTAATCGCCAGCAGCGGCCGCCACAGCGTCACCAGCAACACCAGCACCGCCGCGCTGCCGCCGAGGATCCACGCCAGGTCAGTCGGGCTGATCGCCAGCAGGTCGCCGAACAGATAGGCCATCAGGTCGATCCGCACTTCATGCATGAAGCTTAGTACCACCAGCCCGAGAGAGAGCGTGCTCGGTGCGAGAATTCCCAACAGCGTGTCGGAGGCCAGCGGCTGACGCTGTTGCAAGGTCACCAGCAGCACTGCCAGCAGCAGGCAGCCGACGGTCACCGCCACCGTAGGACTGACATCCAGCAGAAAGCCCAGGGCCACGCCGAGCAGCGCAGCGTGTGACAGGGTGTCGCCGAAGTAGGCCATGCGCCGCCAGACCACGAACGAACCCAATGGCCCGGCCACCAGCGCCAGCGCCAGACCTGCAAGCAGGGCATACAACAGAAAATCAGCCATGCTTGCAGTGGTCTCCGTGAACGTGGGTGTGGCCCGCACCGGGCGCCTTGACCACCGAACCGTGCAGGTCGTGGGCGTGGTCGTGATGGTGGTGATAGATCGCCAGGCTCGGCGCATTCTTGCCGAACAGCTCGACGAACGCCGGATCGCCGCTGACCTGCTCGGGGTGCCCGGAGCAGCAGACGTGACGGTTCAGGCACACCACCTGATCAGTGGTGCTCATCACCAGATGCAGATCGTGCGAGACCATCAACACGCCGCAACCGTGACGGTCACGCAGGCGGGTGATCAGGCTGTACAGCTCGGCCTGCCCGGCGACATCGACGCCCTGCACCGGCTCATCCAGCACCAGCAGCTCCGGCTCGCGCAAGAGCGCCCGGGCCAGCAGCACGCGCTGCATTTCGCCACCGGAAACACTTTGCACCGGGCTGTCGATGACGTGTTCGGCGCCGACTTCCTTGAGCGCCGCCAATGCACGCGGACGGTCTACGCCGGGCACCAGGCGCAGGAAGCGCAGTACCGACAGCGGCAAGGTCGGATCGACGTGCAGCTTTTGCGGCATGTAGCCAACGCGCAGTTTTGGCCTGCGCCAGACGCTGCCGCTGTCCGGCTTCAACAGCCCGAGCACGGCGCGCACCAGGGTGGTCTTGCCGGCGCCATTGGGGCCGATCAGGGTGACGATCTGCCCCGGTTCGACGCTCAGCTCGATGTTGTCCAGCACGGTCTGCCCGGCGAAGGTGACGGCGACCTGCTCAAGACGGATCAACGGGTTGCTCATCAAGCCCCCTGGCAACCGGAGCACAGGCCGACCACTTCGACGGTCTGCGCTTCGACGATGAAACCGACATCCCTGGCGCTGTGGATGATCGCGTCGCTGATAGCTTTCTGTTCCAGCTCGATGGCGGCGTGGCACTCGCGGCAGATCAGGAACTGGCCCTGATGCGCATGCTCGGGATGCACACAACCGACGAAGGCGTTGAGCGAGGAGATGCGGTGCACCAGGCCGTTTTCCAGAAGGAAATCCAGCGCGCGGTAAACGGTCGGCGGCGCGGCACGGCGGCCGTCTTGCTCACTCAGCACCGCGAGAATGTCGTAGGCGCCCAGTGGCTTGTGGCTTTGCCACACCAGTTCCAGCACCCGCCGGCGCAGCGCAGTCAGGCGCAGGCCTTTCTGGGCGCACAAGGTATCGGCCTCGGTCAGTGCGCTGTGCACGCAATGAGAGTGGTCGTGGGGACGGCTGGCAATCGGTGTAATAGGCATGGGCGGCGACGAGTTTTGATAGAGACGTTATTATGTTACCCGTTCTCGCCTCCTTGAGTGGTCATCGTGTCCCGACTTTTTTCTGTTTTTGTGGCTTTTGTCGGCAGTTTTCTGCTGATCGGTTCGGCTCAGGCCGAGGTCAAGGTTCTCACCAGCATCAAACCGCTGCAGTTGATTGCCGCCGCGGTGCAGGACGGCGTGGCCATCCCGGAAGTGCTGCTGCCGCCGGGCGCTTCGCCGCACAACTACGCGCTGCGCCCATCCGACGTGCGCAAGGTGCAATCGGTGGACCTGCTGTACTGGATCGGCCCGGACATGGAAGGTTTCCTGCCGCGCGTGCTCAACGGTCGTACGCTGCCAAGCGTCGCCGTGCAGGATCTGCCCGGCATGAAACTGCGCCGCTTTGCCGAAGACAGTCACTCCCACGCCGAAGACGCCGACGAGCATGATCACGATCACCGCCCGGGCACGCTCGATGCGCATTTGTGGCTATCGCCGGTCAACGCGCGGGTTATTGCCGACAAAATGGCGACTGATTTGAGCGCTGCCGACCCAGCCAACGCCGAACGCTATCAGAGCAACGCCAAGGCCTTCGACGAACGCCTCGATGCGCTGGATGCACGACTGAAAAAACGTCTGGCCAGCGTTGAAGGCAAACCCTACTTCGTGTTCCACGAAGCCTTCGATTACTTCGAAGACGCTTACGGCCTGAAACACACTGGCGTGTTCAGCGTGGCCGCCGAAGTGCAGCCGGGCGCGCAGCATGTCGCCGCGATGCGCAAGCGTCTGCAGGAAGTGGGCAAGACCTGTGTGTTCAGCGAACCGCCGCTGCGTCCACGCCTGGCGGAAACCCTGGTGGCGGGCCTGCCGGTGAAGCTGGCAGAGCTGGATGCGCTGGGCGGCTATACGCCGGCGACAGCTCAGGGGTATGAGCAGGTGTTGGAGAAGCTGGGCAACGATCTGGCCGGGTGCCTGGAATCGTTGTAACCCCAAAGAAAAAGATCGCAGCCTTCGGCAGCTCCTACAGGGTGATCCCCTGTAGGAGCTGCCGAAGGCTGCGATCTTTTGATCTTAAAGAGCGAAAGGCAGCGGTGTATGCACCTGCTGCCGCTGCGCCAGACGCTGCTCGAACTCCCGCGGATCGTGAATCAGCACGTCCTGCCCGGCAAATTGCTCGGCGGCGATCAACCGCGACAGCCAGAACCGTACACAGGCCACGCGCAGCATGGTCGGCCAGAGTTCAGCTTCAGCGGCAGTGAACGGACGCAGCGCCGCATAGGCACCGAGGAATGCGCGGGCACGCGGCCCGTCAATCAAGCCTTCCTCGTCCGAACACCAGTCGTTCAAGGCAATCGCCACGTCATAGAGCATCGGCCCCGAGCAGGCGTTGTAAAAGTCGATCAACCCGGTCAGGTGCGTGCCTTCGAACATCGCGTTATCGCGGAACAGGTCGGCGTGAATGTTGGCCCGTGGCAGCGCGAGAATTCTGTCTTTCTGCGCAGTAATCTCCTCTAGCGCCTTGTGCAACAGCGCACGCGGCTCGTCCGCCAGGTGCGAAAGAAACTCCGTGCCCTCCTCCAGCATCCAGTCCAGGCCGCGATCGGTCTTGCGCTTGATCATGCGCTCGCCCTGGGTCGCCAGGTGCAGATGCGCCTGCAACTCGCCGACCTGCGCGCAATGCTGGGCGTTGGCAACTTTGATGTGCTTGCCGGACAGGCGCGGCTGGAGCAATGCCGGTTTACCCTTCAGTTCACGCAGGGCCACGCCGTCAGTGGTACGCAGCGCGTAGGGCACCGGCAAATCAGCCTCGTGCAGCACGTCGAGCAGGTCGATGAAGAACGGCATTTCCTGCACCGGGCCGCGTTCGACCAGGGTCAGGACGAATTCGCCCTGCTCCAGGCTGATAAAGAAATTGGTGTTTTCGCTGCCGGCGGCGATCCCCTGGAAATCAAGCAGACGGCCGAGCCCATAAGGGGCGAGAAAGGTTTCCAGCTCGGGCCGAGCCAGGGGGGTGAACACAGACATGGTTAAAACTGCTCAGTTCGGGCGCCGCTGTCGAGCGGCGCCGATTAAAAGTCGGGAAACTTACTTCCAGGTAAAGATTTCCCACGACGGAATCAGCATATCCGGCTGGTCGGAACGGATGTAGTTCACGTCCGAACCATCGGCGCGCACCAGAAAATACGGTTTGCCGCCCTTCGGCGTGACCTTGATCGCATAGACGAAGCCACTGCGGCTGTATTCCTGAATGACCTTGTCGCCTTCGGTGTGCGTGTTAATGGTAACTTCCGGCTCCTTTGACGGCGCATCATCCGCCGCCATCGCGGCCAATGGTGAGGCAGCAATCAAACCGACCAGCAGCAAGCGATTTAACGTACGCATGATAACCTTGTCCCTTTGTCGTCAACGGTCCCGCTATTCTAGCGCCGGGCCCGCCGAAAAGGTTGATTCTGCTCATGAGCCAAGCCCCCCTCGTCCTGGTGGACGGTTCGTCTTACCTGTACCGCGCTTTCCACGCCCTGCCACCGCTGACCACCTCCAAAGGCCTGCCGACCGGCGCGGTCAAAGGTGTGCTGAACATGCTCAAGAGTCTGCGCAAGCAGTACCCGGACAGCCCGTTCGCCGTGGTCTTCGATGCCAAGGGCGGGACGTTTCGTGATGAGATGTACGCCGAATACAAGGCCAACCGTCCGAGCATGCCCGACGACATGCGCGTGCAGATCGAGCCGCTGCACCAGAGCGTGATCGCCCTCGGCTTCCCGCTGCTGTGTGTGGAAGGCGTCGAGGCGGACGACGTGATCGGCACCCTGGCACGCAGCAGCGCGGCGGCGGATCGTCCGGTGATCATCTCCACCGGCGACAAGGACATGGCGCAACTGGTCGATGGCCACATTACCTTGGTCAACACCATGTCCGGTAGCTCGATGGATGTGGAGGGCGTGAAGGAGAAATTCGGCGTCGCACCCGAGCAGATCATCGATTATCTGGCACTGATGGGCGATTCTTCCGACAACATTCCGGGGGTTCCCGGCATCGGTCCAAAGACCGCCTCCGGCCTGCTGGTCGGCGTCAACGGCGGCCTGACCGAGTTGTACGCGAATCTCGACATTGTCCCGACCCTGCCGATTCGCGGCGCGAAAACCCTGCCGGCCAAGCTCGAAGAGCACAAGGAGATGGCTTTCCTCTCCTATCAACTGGCGACCATCAAGGTCGACGTGCCGCTGGACATCAGACTCGATGACCTGCAGATGGGCGCGGAAGACCCGGCCAAGCTCTACGAGCTGTACACCTTGCTGGAATTCAAGAGCTGGCTGAACGACCTCGATCGTGACGCCAAGCGCCAGGAACTGAGCGCTGCCGCCGAACCTGCGCCGGCTGGCGATCTGTTCAGCGCACCAGCGGACGAAGCGCCTGCCGCCCCCGCTGAAGCCGCCTACGAAACCATCCTCGATCAGGCCCGTTTCGATGTCTGGCTGGAAAAACTGCAGAACGCCAGGCTGTTCGCCTTCGACACCGAAACCACCGGCATCGACGCGCAACAGGCGCAACTGGTCGGCCTTTCGTTCGCGGTGCAGGCCAACGAAGCCGCGTACATCCCGCTGACCCACTCCTACATCGGCGTGCCCGAGCAACTGGATCGCGACACCGTGCTGCGCGCGCTGAAGCCGATCCTGGAAGATCCGAACAAGCTCAAGGTCGGCCAGCACGCTAAGTTCGACATGAACATTCTGGCCAACTGCGCCATCGGCGGCGATCAGAGCCAGGGCATTAACGTGCGCGGGATCGCTTTCGACACCATGCTTGAGTCCTACGTGCTCAACTCCACCGCCACCCGCCACGACATGGACAGCCTCGCCCAGAAGTACCTCGATCACACTACCGTGAGCTTCCAGGACATCGCCGGCAAAGGCGCCAAGCAGCTGACCTTCGACCAGATCGCCCTTGAGCAGGCTGGCCCGTACGCCGCCGAAGACGCCGACATCACCCTGCGTCTGCACCAGACCCTGTTTGAAAAACTCAGCGCAATCCCGAGTCTGGCCAGCGTGCTGACCGACATCGAAATCCCGCTGGTGCCGGTGCTGGCGCGCATCGAGCGTCAGGGCGCGTTCGTCGATGCCGAACTGCTCGGCATCCAGAGCATCGAGCTGGGCAACAAGATGGTCGCGCTGGAGCGTGAAGCCTTCGAAATTGCCGGTGAAGAATTCAACCTCGGCTCGCCAAAGCAGTTGGGCGTGATCCTCTACGAAAAGCTCGGCCTGCCGGTGCTGAAGAAGACCGCCAAGGGCCAGCCGTCCACTGCCGAAGAAGTGCTGGCAAAACTCGCTGAGGACGATCACCGCTTGCCAAAAGTGCTGATGGAACATCGTTCCATGAGCAAGCTGAAAAGCACCTACACCGACCGCCTGCCAGAGCAGATCAACCCGCGCACCGGGCGTATCCACACCTCGTATCATCAGGCTGTGGCGTCCACCGGTCGCTTGTCTTCCAGTGATCCGAACCTGCAGAACATTCCGGTGCGTACCGCTGAAGGCCGACGGATCCGTCAGGCGTTCGTCGCGCCCAAAGGCTACAAACTGCTGGCGGCGGACTATTCGCAGATCGAACTGCGGATCATGGCCCATCTGTCCAGGGACGAAGGCCTGATGAACGCCTTCCGCAACAATCTGGACGTGCACACCGCGACCGCCGCTGAAGTGTTCAAGGTCGAGCTGAACGAAGTGACTTCCGACCAGCGCCGTGGCGCCAAGGCGATCAACTTCGGCCTGATTTATGGCATGGGCGCGCAGAAGCTCGGCAAGGACATCGGCGTCGACACCAAGACCGCCAAGGCCTATATCGACACCTACTTCGCGCGCTACCCGGGTGTGCGCGAATACATGGACCGCACCCGCAAGCAGGCAGCGGATCAGGGTTACGTCGAGACCTTCTTCGGTCGACGCCTGTACCTGCCGGAAATCAACTCGAACAAGCCGCAGGAACGTGCCGCCGCCGAACGCACGGCGATCAACGCGCCGATGCAAGGCACCGCCGCCGACATCATCAAGAAAGCCATGGTGGCGGTGGATAACTGGCTGGCGTCTTCGGGGCTGGACGCCAAAGTCATCCTGCAGGTGCACGACGAACTGGTGCTGGAGGTTCGTGAGGATCTGGTCGATCAGGTGAGTCAGGAAATACGCCTGCACATGAGCGAAGCGGCGAAACTGGACGTGCCGTTGCTGGTAGAAGTAGGAGTCGGCAACAACTGGGATGAGGCGCACTGAGGCGTCTGGCACGGGCGTTTGCCGCGACATACTGTTGCGATAAATGCCCGAAATGGCCTTATTTCGAATCGCGCTTGGGCTTATTCCAAAGCTTTTTGAAAAAAATCTGAACTAATCTGACAACTCGCTACTCAGAGATACTGAATGGCTGGTGAAGCCCTTCGATGCTCCTATGTTGTGTTAAGTGTTGGCAGATATCTGAACCCCGCCCTAGCGGTTCGGAACTTGAACCCCGGAACTTCTCCCTCCCCATATGAAGTCCGGGGCTTTTTTTGCCTCAAAACTGCCTGTGGCGCAGCCATGCTGCGTTAAAAGCGCAACAAAAAATGCTCATTTAGGTCCCCTAAACTCCGCTTTTTTGTTGCACTTTTGCCTTGCCTGGCAGCACCACAGACAGTTTTGAAATTCCCTTATTCTGTCTCGGTCGCCGCTTCGGCGCCCTTGTCTGCCAGTTCCATCCAGCCTGCCAACACAGTGTAAGCCTCTTCCAGGCCCATGCGTTTTGGCGCCGAGAACAGCTGGATCGTCACCAGATCACCCCAGCCCTTGCGGATTTCCGACTGCACCTTGAGCAGCGTGTTCTTGGCTGCGCCATAGGTCAGTTTGTCGGCCTTGGTCAGCAGAATGTGCATCGGCATGCCGGCGGCAACCGCCCAGTCGAGCATCAGCAGGTCGAAGTCGGTCATTGGATGACGGATGTCCATCATCAGAATCAAACCCTTCAAACTCTCGCGGCCACCGAGGTACGCCTCGAGGTGACGCTGCCAGTGTTGCTTGAGCGGGATCGGTACTTTTGCATAACCGTAGCCCGGCAGGTCGACCAGACGCCGTTCATCGTCTAGCTTGAAGAAGTTCAACAGCTGTGTGCGACCCGGAGTTTTCGAGGTGCGCGCCAGACTGGCGTGAGTCAGGGTGTTCAGTGCGCTTGATTTACCGGCGTTGGAACGACCGGCGAACGCCACTTCGAAGCCTTCGTCGTCAGGGCATTGATCGACTTTGGCGGCACTGAGCATGAACGTGGACTGTTGGCACAGGCCGAGGATGGGATTCTTGAGTTGCATGGGATTTCCGATGTGGGCGGCGCCGGGATTGGGCGCGGAACGCGGTGTCGCTTCCGTTTCAGTGACGCCAGTATATAATGCCGCAGATTTTGTGTGTGCTTTGTCCCAGCGAAGGATGAAGTTCACGAGAGCCAAAGACCTTGATTGCGCATCAGAACGCAGAACGCTCTCAACCCTGAAAAGGTCGTTTTATGACGAAATGGCTGCTGGCTGCCGGAGTCCTGATACCGCTTTGCGGCGCACAGGCTACACAGGAACCGGAAGCCGTGTACAACCGTGTTTGTGGTGCCTGTCATTCCGGCCAACTACCCATGGCGCCCGAAAGAGGCGATCAGGCAGCTTGGACGCCGAGGTTGGCGAAAGGTATGGAGACGCTGGTGCAACACGTGACCCAGGGTTTCAAGGCGATGCCGCCGCGTGGTTTGTGCATGGACTGCAGTGCCGAGGATTACCAGGCCATCATCCTTTGGATGAGCGAGAGTAAGCCCGGTCCATAACTCTTAACCCTTAGCCGTAGTTGGATTAGCTGATGAACAAATTGATCGTGAGTCTGCTGTTGACCGTGGGAATTTCAGGCTTCGCCCATGCTGCCGGTGATGCCGCCGCCGGCCAGGCCAAAGCTGCCGTCTGCGGAGCCTGCCATGGCCCGGACGGGAACAGCATGGCGCCAAACTTCCCGAAACTGGCAGGTCAAGGTGAACGCTACCTGACCAAGCAACTGCACGACATCAAGTCGGGCAAGCGCACCGTTCTGGAAATGACTGGCCTGCTGACCAACCTGAGCGACCAGGATCTGGCTGACATCGCAGCCTACTTCGCCAGCCAGAAAGGCAGCGTCGGCGCAGCCGATCCGAAGATCGTCGCTCGCGGTGAAGCTTTGTTCCGCGGCGGTAATCTGGCCAAGGGGCTGCCAGCCTGCACCGGTTGCCACTCGCCGAATGGCGCCGGCAACGCCGCCGCCGGCTTCCCGCATCTGGGTGGTCAACACGCTCAATACATCGCCAAGCAACTGACCGATTTCCGTAAGGAAGAAGGCGGCCGCAACAACGACGGCGACACCATGACGATGCAGACCATCGCCAAGCGCTTGAGTGATGAAGACATTGCCGCGGTCTCCAGCTATATCCAGGGCCTGCACTAACCGCCCTGAATCGTGCGTTACCGGTGATGGACATCTCCTGCAACGTTAACGCTCGATTAATCCGACGCATCAAGTATAAAAAGGGTGGCTTTGGCCGCCCTTTTTTGTGGCTGCTGCCGTTACACTACAGAACTCATGCCCGCCAGGATCTGTCTGAAAACAGGTCGCGCGAGGCGACCAAAATTGTCCAGGAGTAAAGCATGCGTAATCTGATCATCAGCGCCGCTCTCGTCGCTGCCAGCCTGTTCGGCGTGACCGCGCAGGCCGCTGAAGCACCGGCCGCCCCTTATGTCGAGCTGGCCAACCCGGTACCGGTGGCAGAGCCTGGCAAGATCGAAGTGGTCGAGCTGTTCTGGTATGGCTGCCCGCACTGCTACGCGTTTGAGCCGGTGATCAATCCATGGGTTGAAAAACTGCCGTCCGACGTCAACTTCGTGCGCATTCCTGCCATGTTCGGCGGCCCGTGGGATGCTCACGGCCAGATGTTCCTGACCCTGGAAGCGATGGGTGTCGAGCACAAGGTTCACGCCGCCGTGTTTGAAGCCATCCAGAAACAACACAAGAAGCTGACCGACAAGAACGATATGGCTGATTTCCTCGCCACTCAGGGCGTGGACAAGGACAAGTTCCTCGCCACCTTTGATTCGTTCGCCATCAAAGGTCAGATCGTCAAGGCACGTGAACTGGCCAAGAAGTATGAAATCACTGGCGTGCCAACCATGATCGTCAACGGCAAATACCGCTTCGACATCGGCTCGGCCGGTGGTGCCGAAGAAGCCTTGAAACTGGCTGATCAACTGGTGGCCAAAGAGCGAGCGGCCAACAAGGCAGCTGCCAACTAAGCGCGGTCATCGCCATGCGCCGCTGGGGCACCGAACGCAGCGTTGGCCTGCATGACCCGCAGGTCAACGAGCATCACCTGGAGTCCACGGGCCTGCCCGCAGACCATCGTCTGCGCCTGCTCAGCTTCAATATCCAGGTCGGCATCAGCACCGAGCGCTATCGGCATTATCTGACCCGCAGCTGGCAGCACCTGCTGCCGCACACCGGGCGCTCAGGCAATCTGCAGAAGATCGGTGACCTGCTTGGCGACTTCGATCTGGTCGCCCTGCAGGAAGCCGATGGCGGCAGTCTGCGCTCGGGCTACGTCAATCAAGTCGAACACCTGGCCCACCTCGGCGCCTTCCCCTACTGGTATCAACAACTCAATCGCAACCTCGGCCGACTGGCCCAGCACAGCAATGGCGTGCTCAGTCGCCTGAAGCCGTGGGCGATCGAAGATCATCCGCTGCCCGGCCCCAAAGGTCGCGGCGCGATCCTGCTGCGCTTCGGTGAAGGTCCGGAGGCGCTGGTGGTGGTGATGATGCATCTGGCGCTCGGCGCACGGGTGCGCAGCCTGCAACTGGCCTATATTCGTGACCTGATCAGTGGCTACAAGCACCAGATATTGATGGGCGACATGAACACCCATGCCAGTGATCTGCTACAACAGTCACCGTTACGCGATCTCGGCCTGCTGGCCCCGCAGATGCAAGCCACGTTTCCCAGCTGGCGGCCACAGCGATGCCTTGATCATATTTTGCTCAGCCCGACCCTGACCCTGGAAAAGGTCGAAGTGCTGGCCCAACCCATTTCCGATCACCTGCCGGTCGCGGTAGAGATTCGTCTGCCGGGTTCGCTCACGGCCGATGCGTTGCCCGCGTTGAGTCCTGCCCCTCGCGGAACCCCTGAATGAGCGACGACGCCCAGCGCTGGAAAGAGAAGTACCTCAAAAGCATCGAACAACAGGACAAGCTCGAACGTCGCTGGGCCGCCCGGCTCGACTTGCTGCGCCGCGGTCTGGTGCGCAGCACGCTGGCCGCTGAAGGCACCGACAAGGTCGTTGATCAGTGCATGAAAGAGATGCGCGATGTGGTGCGCACCGACGACATGGACGCCGGCCTCGCCGCCCTGCTGCCGCGCCTGGAAAAAGCCGTGCTCGATTCCGAGCAACGTCGCGAAACCCGAATCGATCAGGTCAGCACCGCGCTGACCGCACTGGTCACCCAACTGCAAGCGTTGCCGCTGCCACGGGAAGTCGCGCAACCGCTGAAGAAATTCGCCAAGCAACTCGACAGTCGGGTCGGCCAGGCGCGGGAAATGCCGCTGCTGCTGAGCGAACTCAGTGGTTTGCAGGGCAAGGCGTTGAGCCAGCTGGAAACACCGGCCGAGCCCGACCGCCCGGGCTTTTTGCAGCGCCTGTTTGGCAGCCGTGACAGTGAAGGGGTGCCAGAGTCTTCGGATCAGCCTCAGGCACCGACGCCGACGCCGACGCCGGCCAACGCTGAACCTGCGCCTGAGCCGGTACCCGCGCCAACCGCAGCGGTCGAGCCGATTCCGGCAGCACCCGTCACCGTAGCGGCCATCGCGCAACCACCAGAGGCCGAGCTTAAGCAAACGCCAGCAGTGCAGCCTGAGGCCGAATCATCTGTGTTCGCGTTCGTGCCTCCGGTCATTGCTGCCGAGCCGATCAGCGAACCCGTTGCTGCACCCGCACTACCAGCGGCCGAACCTGAAGCCGAACGGCCGACCACCCCGATCACGGCGCCAGCACCTGCTGCCGCGTTCAACCCCGACGAGTTGATCCACCCGGGCGACATCCCGGCACCGTTGCTCCTCGATAGTCTGCCCCTGCCCGAACCGATTGCCCAGGCTTTGGCCGCCATCGATCCGGAGCAACCCGAGCAGGACATTCTGTACGCCCTGCCCGATTCCCCGGAGCCGTCTTACAGTTCAGTGGCCAAACACATCGAAGACACGCTGATCGGGCTGCTCGACGACCTGACGTTGCCCGAGCGCCATCGCCCGCAGGCCGAGGCAATGCGCGATCGCTTGAAAAATGGTTTGAACTGGTACGAACTGCTGCCGATTCTCGACGATCTTGCAACGTTGATGCTGGCAATCACCGACAGCGGACAGCACGAATTCGAAGCCTATCTGCAACAACTCAACGAACGCCTCGAAGCGTTCCAGAGCAACCTGCAGGCCGCCAGCGAAGGACACGCCGACAACAGCTCGGCGGCGCGGGCGATGGACACGCAGATCCGCGAGCAGGTCGACGGCTTGCAAACCAGCGTGCAGGAAGCGGCCGATCTGGATGACCTCAAGCAGGTGCTGGAGAACCATCTCGAAGGCCTGCTCGGCACCATGGATCAGCACCAGAAACAACGCGATGCCCGCGAGCAGGAAGTGGCAGCACGCCTCAAGGGCCTGGCTGAGCGTGTGGCGCACATGGAGCAGGAAGCCCTGGGCTTCCGCGAGCATCTGGAAGAACAGCGGCAGAAAGCCCTGATCGATCCGCTGACCGGCCTGCCCAACCGCGCTGCATGGAGCGAGAGGCTGGAACACGAGATCAATCAGTGGCAGCAACACGGCAACACCTTGAGCCTGGCGATGCTCGACCTCGATCATTTCAAGCGCATCAATGACAACTACGGCCATCTGGCCGGCGACAAGGTACTGAAGATCATCGCCACAGTGCTGCGCAAACGCCTGCGCGCAGCGGATTTCATTGCCCGTTTTGGTGGCGAGGAGTTCGTGCTGCTGTTGCCGGCGACCACGCCTGCGGTGGGTGCCAAACTGCTGGAGACCCTGCGCGCGGCGATCGAAGCCTGCCCGTTTCACTTCAAGGGCGAACGGGTGACGATCACCATTTCCATGGGCCTGGCGTCGTTCCGCCCGGGAGAACACAGCGATCTGGTACTCAAAAGAGCCGATCAGGCGTTGTATCGGGCGAAAAATGCCGGGCGCAACCGGGTCGAGCTGGGCTGAGTAATTGTTCCATTGTGTTTAATTCAGCCCGCCGGCCGTCGAGACCCGAGGCAGTACGTTACACTGTTGCATTACTGTCTTGCGTGTACTGCCTCCTGCCATGAAATTTTTTACCCTTCTCGCGTCGCTGCTCGTTCTGGCCGGTTGTGCCAGCGGCCCGCGTTACGACACCAGCCATCCTTCGGCCAATCACGACAGCCGCGTGCAGTTCGTGATCGTGCATTACACCTCGGCGTCCCTTGCGCGTTCGCTGCAACTGCTGACCCACGGCGAAGTCAGCAGCCACTACCTGATCGGCGATGACAAGGGCGGCACCATCTACAAGCTGATGGATGAAAACCAGCGCGCCTGGCACGCCGGCGAAAGCCAATGGCAGGGCCGCACCTGGCTCAACTCAAGCTCGATCGGCATCGAAATCGTCAATCCGGGTTTCAAGGACACGCCGACCGGGCGCCTCTGGTTCCCGTACAGCGAAGCGCAAATTCAATCGCTTATCGTCCTGCTCAAGGACATCAGCCAGCGTCAGGGCATCAGCCCGCGCCATATCATCGGTCACAGCGACATCGCGCCCCTGCGCAAACTCGACCCCGGCCCACTGTTCCCGTGGAAACGTCTGGCCGCCGA
This sequence comes from Pseudomonas sp. B21-051, assembly GCF_024748795.1. Lineage (NCBI taxonomy): Bacteria > Pseudomonadati > Pseudomonadota > Gammaproteobacteria > Pseudomonadales > Pseudomonadaceae > Pseudomonas > Pseudomonas sp. B21-051. Next base: position 59,990 of record NZ_CP087166.1, on the reverse strand, counting down.
AGGCTTGGGCGTATGGCCTAATGAACAAGCGGTGGCGCGGCAGCAGGCACAGTTCAACGCCGAACTGCCGAGCATTAGCTGGTTCCAGGAACAACTGGCGCGTGTCGGTTACGACACCCCGCAAACCGGCGAGCTGGATGTAGCGACGCGCCATGTGCTCGCAGCGTTCCAGATGCACTTCCGCCCTTCCCGTTTCGACGGTTTGCCGGACGCGCAAACAGCCGCGTTGTTGCTGGTACTCAATCAGACAAAATAATGACGCCCGCCCGACGGTCAGGGCGAAATCGTAATCAGCAGCTATAACTCATTGGTAATTCTTCGGATATTCCATGATGGTTGCTACCCGAGCGACGCTGCGTAGCTGGTTTTATCGCCCGTGGTTTTTGGCGATGATCGCGGCTGTCCTCAGTGCAAGCCTGCTGATCGCCGGCGGAATGTTCGTCGCCATGCGCCAGATCGAACAGAACGAAAGCCAGGAGATGAACGCCCAGGGCGAGCGTTTTCTAGCCCGCCTCGAGCAACTGTTCGGGCAATTGCGCGAAAGTCTCGACGACCTCCAGGCGCAGCCGTTGCGCAGTTGCGATGAGGAAATGATCGCGACCTTGCAACAGGTCACTTTCAACTATCGCTTCGTCTATGAAGCGGCCTACATGGATGGCTCGCGGATCTGCTCCAACCGCCCCCGGCAGGAGGGGCTTTCGGTCGTCCGCGCGCCGGACATCAAGGGCCCGACTTACAGCTACTGGCTCAACACCACCACCGAACCCGATGAAAACCGCGCGGCGCTGATGCTCGGGCGCGGCAATTTCCGTGTGGCGACATCGCGCGGGCATTTGACCGACATGGTCGACCTGCCACCGGACAGCAGCCTGCTGGTGGTACTCGATCATGGCAGGCGAGCGATTCCGGTACTCGGCACCGCGCAGACCTGGCCACCGAGCGAAGCCTGGCCACCGAAGAGCCGCGAAGCCCTGCAAGTCACCCAGTCACGGCTGATCTACCGCATGCCAACCAACAATCCGGAATACCAATTGGTGCTGATCACTCCGCGCAGCGGCATGCACGTCCCCACCGTCTGGTGGTGGATGGTGCCGGCCTGCCTGCTGCTGGGGGCGTTTGCCGGTTTCTTCGTGTTTCTGCTGGTGCGCCAGCGCCAGTCATTGGACGCCGAACTCCAGGGCGCGATTCGGCGTGGCGAGCTGCAAGTGCTGTATCAACCGATCTTCGACCTCGACAGCCGCAATTGCGTGGGCGCCGAAGCCCTGCTGCGCTGGCGCCGCCCGGATGGCACCTTGACCAGCCCCGACCTGTTCATTCCGCTGGCGGAAAACACCGGGCAGATTCGGCAGATGACCGATTTCGTCCTGCAGCGGCTGCTGGAACAATTGGGACCAGTGCTGCGCGCCAATCCGCAGCTGTATATCTCGGTCAACCTCGCGGCGTGCGATGTAATGGTGCCGCGCATCGGCCAGGTCATGGCCAGGCTGTTGACCTTGCATCGGGTCGCGGCGCGGCAGATTGCCTTCGAAGTTACCGAACGCGGGCTGATCGATGTGGTGGTGGCCCGGGAGAACCTGCAAGCCTTGCGCGATGTCGGCCATCAGGTGCTGATCGACGACTTCGGCACCGGTTATTGCAGCCTCGCCTACCTGCAAACGTTGCCGGTGGACTGCCTGAAAATCGACAAGGCGTTCATCGACGCACTCGGTCATGACGCGGCCAGCAGCGGCGTTGCTCCGCACATCATTCACATGGCGCAGGCACTGGATCTGAAAGTGATTGCCGAGGGCATCGAGCATGAAGCGCAAGCCGTGTTTCTCAGCAGTGAGGGAGTCAAGTTCGGTCAGGGCTGGCTGTTCGCCCAGGCTTTGAGTGCGGTGCAGTTCATCGAACTGATCACCCGTGGACGACGCCTCGCCGGACGCCGGCTGGATGACGAAGCCTAGACCGCCAGCGCCATGTAGAACTGCGTGCCCTGCCCCGGCCGCGAATAGACGCCCATGCGCCCGCCATGCAACTGCACAATTTCCTTGCACAAAGCCAAACCGAGCCCGGCGCCGCCCTTCTTGCGCCCGACCTGCACGAACGGTTCGAAAATCCGCCCCTGCTGCCCGTAGGCAATGCCTTCGCCGTTGTCTTCGACGCTGATGATGACGCGCTCGCCATGTCGACGCGCCTGCAGGCGAATCTGCCCGTCGCGGGCAGTGTGGCGCAGGGCGTTATCGATCAGGTTATCCAGCACCCGATCGAGCTGCGCCTGATCGGCCTGCAGGCGCGGCAACGGCCCCTGCACTTCGACGTTCAAGGCAACGCCCTTGGCCGCCGCTGAATCGGCGAAGCGCAACTGCGCCTGCTCCAGCAAGTCCTCGATGGAGCACGGCGCCAGGGTGAGTTTCTGCAAGCCGTTCTGATAACGCGAGAAATTGAGCAAGTCGTTGATCAACTGCATCAGGCGCTGCATCTCTTCGTTGACCGTGTCGAGCAGGTCCGCCTCACGTGACTCCGGGGGAAACTTCGCCCGCTCGCGAAACAGCCCGAACGCCATGTGCATGCCGGTGACCGGCGTGCGCAGCTCATGGGAGGCACGCAGCACGAACTCGCTGCGTACGCGCTCGAAGGCGCGCTGCTCGGTGACGTCGTGCAGCACCATCACCGCACCAAGAATATGCCCCTGGGTGTGGCTGACCGGCGTCAGGCTGTAAGTCAGCAGACGTGATTCGCCATCGACCTCGATGCTCAAATCGTCCGGAGCACGCTCAAGGGTGCCGCCGCGCAGCACCAGTTGCAGTTGTGCGTCGAGTTCCGGGCGCTCCAGCGCTGTGCCCAAGCCCTGACCGAGTCGATCACTGTCCCAGCCCAACTGACGCTGAGCCACTGGATTGAGGTGCTCCAGATGCCCTTCGCGGTCAATCATCAGCAAGCCATCGTCGATACTGTCGAGCACCGCCTGCAAGCGCTGCTGACCGGCCAGCAGTTCGTCGACGTTGGTCGCCTGATGTTCGCGCAGCGCCTCGGCCATCAGCCCGAAGCGCTTGGTCAGCTGGTTCATTTCCATCGCCGAGGAAATCGGCAGCGTCACCTCGAAATTGCCCTGGCCGATGTTATCCGCCGCTTGCGCCAGCGCCTTGATCGGCGCGCCGAAACGCCGGGCAATCGCATGGGCCGTGACAAAGCCGATGATCAGCACCGCCAGTCCCACCAGCCCGAGCAGACCAGAGACCAGCAGCGCCCTTTCCCGGGCGTCATGCTGCACCGCGTTGATGTTGTCCAGCGCATGCTTGTGCTCGGCAATCAAACCATTGCGCAAGATGTTGAAGCGTTCTCTGAGGTCGCTGTTGCCGCTGAGCACATTGCCCGGATCACGCGACAGCTCGAACGCCTGGAGAAAACTCAGGTAGTCGGCCTTGGCCTGGGTAAACCCGTACTGGCGGCCATCGCCGTCTGACTCCTGCGAAATGCCTTCATCAAGCAATTGCAGGTAATGCTGCTTTGACGCTTCGAACGCGGCGGGATCGGGCTTCTCGGCCAGCATCAGCACCAACTGGTCGCCGAGGGTCTGGCGCAATTTGAGCCCCAGGTCGAGGGTCACGAAGTTGCTGCGGATCGTAGCTTCCTGAGTACCAGCCATTTGCATCACGCTGACCAGACCGAGCAACAGCCCGAGCAAGGCGACCGTGATCAGCGCAGAAATACTCAGGAACAAGCGAGTGCGCAACTTCATCGCCAGTTTCATCGTCGGGCGCTCACAGGTTGTACTGCTTGCGCTTGCGATACAGGGTCGACGCGTCGATGCCCAGGGTTTTCGCTGCCTGATCCAGAGTGCCCGCCGTCGCCAGCACTGCGCCGATGTGGGCTTTTTCCAGTTCATCGAGGCTCAGCGCGGCGCCGACTCGAGGGGCGTTGTTCGCCGGTTGCTCGGCCATGCCGAGGTGGCTGATTTCCACGCGTTCCTGCGGGCAGATAATGCTCGCCCGTTCCACCACGTTACGTAGCTCACGGATGTTGCCCGGCCAGCGATAACCCAGCAGCGCCTCTCGCGCTTCGTCACTGAAGCCTCGGGCCGGGCGTGCGTACTCTTTGACGAAGCGCGCGAGGAAGCGGTCGGCCAGGGTCAGGATGTCTTCGGCACGTTCGCGCAATGGCGGCAGATGCAGGGTGATCACGTTGAGGCGGTATAACAGGTCTTCACGGAAGCGCCCGTCGCGCACCATGTCTTCGAGATTAAGGTTGGTCGCGGCGAGAATCCGCACATCGGCGCGGCGGGTCACTGGATCCCCTACCCGCTCGTATTCCTTGTCCTGGATGAAACGCAGCAACTTGGGTTGCAAAGTCAGCGGAAAGTCGCCGATCTCATCGAGAAACAGCGTGCCGCCATCCGCCTGATTGACCCGACCCAGGGTGCTCTCACTGGCGCCGGTAAACGCACCGCGACTGTGGCCGAACAGCTCGCTTTCCATCAATTCTGCGGTTAATGACGGGCAGTTGATGGTCACGCAGGACTTCTTCTCGCGTTTGCTCCAACCATGAATGGCCCGGGCCAGTTCCCCTTTACCCGTGCCGGATTCGCCGAGGATAAGGATGTTGGCGTCGGTACCGGCAACCTGCCGCGCAGTTTCCAGCACCACTTTCATCGCCGGGCTGTGAGAGTCGAGGCCGTCCTTGGGTTTGCGGATCTCGCCTTCGAGAGCTTCCAGACGCGCCGAGAGCTGGCGCACTTCCAGTTGCTTGGCCGTGGCCAGACGCAACTGGTCGGGGCTGCACGGTTTGACCAGATAGTCGGCGGCGCCCGCCTGAATCGCGTCCACCGCGGTATCGACCGCCGAGTGCGCGGTGACGATCACCACCCGCATCCATGGCGCCTGAACGCGCATCTGCGCCAGTACATCGAGACCGTTGTCTTCACCCAGACGTAAATCAAGGAAGCACAGGTCGAACACCTGGCGCTGCAACAATGCCTCGGCCTGAGCCGCGCTGTTGGCGGTGGCCACCGTATAACCTTCGTCTTCTAGGCAGTAACGAAAGGTTCGCAGGATGGCGGACTCGTCGTCCACCAGCAGAATGCGGCCTTGATGCTCAGTGGCAGATTCCATTTTTCCTACGCTCCATAGTGATTGATCTTGGGTTAGTCCCGGAAAAATCGGGCAAGTTGCATGGTTGATTCTGAACGATGCGAGCCATAGGAGGGTAGCTCTCTCCTGCCTTGACGGCCAATCCATTGATTTTGTTGAATTTTTAAACAATCACCGATTTGCAGAGGGTTCCCTGCGTACTTTTCTGACATCCGGGACGTGCTCTCAATTCCATAAGAATGAAATCTCCTACGAAATAATCATGCATTTCGCACGACCGTAGATGACCCATCGTGCAGGATGCTTCCATCGCTGAATTTCCTTCAACTATAACTTATTGATTTTATTGATTATTTTTCAAATAAAAAACTGGCATGCAGCCTGCAATACCTCATTCAGCCCGGGCAGATTCCACTGCCCAAACCGAATAAGAGAGTGAGGAACCCAGGATGACTCGCCAACGTGCCGCCCAAGTGCGTATCTCGCCACTGCATATCCAGCAAGGCCTGTTTGGCGTACTTGCACTGTTGATCACCCTGATCGCCTGCCAGCAATACCTGAGCTGGGAAAACAGCCGCAAGCCTGAGCCACTGATCTCGATGCAGCACAGCACGCAGACGCACTTCAGCGCCGTCAGCAGCAGTCAGGCCGAAAGCGCCTCGATGCGCATGATGGATGTCGATCAGCCGCAGCCGCTGGATCAACTGCCACGTGAAGAGCGCTGGGTTTTCTGACGAACCGAAGAATTCAGGCGCATCGCGCCGGAACACGCAATATCCCTAAATAGAGAAGTAAGGAGAATCACCATGTTGAGCTGGGCAATTACATTCTTGATCATTGCCATCATCGCCGCCGTATTGGGCTTCGGTGGTATCGCGGGCACCGCCACGGGTATCGCCAAGATTCTCTTTGTCGTGTTCCTGGTGATGTTCATCGCTTCCTTCTTCTTTGGCCGTCGCGGCCGAGGTTAACGATGATCGCTTTGAAGACACTGGCAGCCGCCCTGCTTATGGGCGGTAGTGCCATGGCGATGGCGGCCAATGATGGCCAGGCGCGGGTCAACGAGCTGCTCAGCTCCGACCCGCAATACCGCGAAACCTGGCAAGGCGTTGTGAAGCACGAAGAACGCCTGCCGGAATGGGTGATGAACCTGTCCGGCACGCCAGACCAGCAGATGAATGCCGTGACTGAAGACGGCGACAAGTACCTGGTCGGCCCGCTCTGTGAATCCGCAGACAAGTGCCTCAACCACCGCTTGATCGTGGCCTTCAGCTTCGACAAGAAAGATGCATATGCCATGCTCGTCGATGTGCCCGAAGGACTGCCGGCCGACAAGTCGCCAACGCGACATGCCACCTACCGCTTCCTCGGCAAACCGGATGAAGGTATGCAGAACCTGCTGATGGAAACGCTGAAAAAAGATCCGAACTGGTATTGATTCGAACATGAGGGCAGCGCCCCGCTGCCCTTTATTGCGCCTACCCGAGGAAGGCCGGCGCATGACCAGGGGGCCGGGACGTTCTGACTGTTGCAGGGTCGGAGTGACCTACGGGTACAGGGAGTGCCTGCGCGAGGGCCGGGTCAGGGTAAAAGCTGCGACGCAGGTTCGCCGACCCTCAGTGGTTCGACGGACTTGCGCTGAGCTTTATCCGATGCAAAAACATTGATCCAGAGCGTCCTGCTCATCTTTTTATGCCTCACACTGCACGCGAAAACATTACGCGGTGTTTCCTGGCGACCGTATATCGAGAAAGAGTCCCTTTAAACAGTGGGACATCTAGTCTGCAAACGTAGGCTTTTTCTTAAGATTTCCGTCGAAATTTCTCGTTTAAAAAATAACCAATCTACGCTGCAATGGCCGGTTCACGGCACTTATGCCGGCTGAAATGTCGTAATCGAACCGGTTGGGACGCCAGTTTCAATTAAAAAAGCTCATGCCGATTCGGCATAGGGTAGGCGTTTACGGCATTAGACGGCGCAACCTTGCATCGGAATAGTTGCGCCTTTTTTCGCCTGCCGAAGAGCCGTAAATACGCGCTTCGGGGCACCTTATACGGAGGCAGATGCACAGACTTTTCCGCTGACAGAGCGTTCCAGTTCCTGCATGTGCCTGAGTCAAACGCAAGTAAGGGTAAAGATAATGAAGAAGGCAAAACTCAGCCTCGCCTGGCAGATCCTCATCGGTCTGGTTTTAGGGATTGCAATTGGTGCGTTGCTCAACCACTTCAGTGCCGAGAAAGCCTGGTGGATCAGCAACGTCCTGCAACCGGCAGGCGATATCTTTATCCGTCTGATCAAGATGATCGTGATCCCGATCGTCATCTCCTCCCTGATCGTCGGCATCGCCGGCGTGGGCGACGCCAAGAAACTCGGGCGTATCGGTCTGAAGACCATCATCTACTTCGAAATCGTCACCACCATCGCGATCATCGTCGGCCTGCTGCTGGCCAACCTGTTCCACCCGGGCGCCGGCATCGACATGAGCACCCTGGGCACGGTGGATATCTCCAAGTACCAGGCGACCGCCGCCGAAGTGCAACATGAACACGCGTTCATCGAGACCATCCTCAACCTGATCCCGTCGAACATCTTCGCGGCCATGGCCCGCGGTGAAATGCTGCCGATCATCTTCTTCTCCGTGCTGTTCGGTCTCGGTCTGTCGAGCCTGCAGTCGGACCTGCGCGAGCCGCTGGTGAAGATATTCCAGGGCGTCTCGGAAAGCATGTTCAAAGTCACCCACATGATCATGAACTACGCGCCGATCGGCGTGTTCGCCCTGATCGCGGTGACCGTGGCCAACTTCGGTTTCGCCTCGCTGCTGCCGCTGGCCAAACTGGTGATTCTGGTTTACGTCGCCATCGCCTTCTTCGCCTTCGTGGTGCTGGGCCTGATCGCCAAGCTGTTCGGCTTCTCGGTGATCAAGCTGATGCGCATCTTCAAGGACGAGCTGGTGCTGGCTTACTCCACCGCCTCCTCGGAAACCGTGCTGCCACGCGTGATCGAGAAGATGGAAGCCTACGGCGCACCGAAAGCCATTTGCAGCTTCGTGGTACCGACCGGCTATTCGTTCAACCTCGACGGTTCGACCCTGTACCAGTCGATCGCCGCGATCTTCATTGCCCAGCTGTACGGCATCGACCTGTCGATCAGCCAGCAATTGCTGCTGGTGCTGACCCTGATGGTCACCTCCAAAGGCATCGCCGGCGTACCGGGCGTGTCCTTCGTGGTGCTGCTGGCGACGCTGGGCAGCGTCGGTATCCCGCTGGAAGGCCTGGCGTTCATCGCCGGTGTCGACCGCATCATGGACATGGCGCGTACCGCACTGAACGTGATCGGCAACGCCCTGGCAGTGCTGGTGATCGCGCGTTGGGAAGGCATGTACGACGCCGCCAAGGGCCAGCGCTACTGGAACTCTCTGCCACACTGGCGCAGCAAGGAAAAACTCCCGGCTGGTGAAATCAGCAAGAACTGATAGTGAATCCCTGTAGGAGCTGCCGCAGGCTGCGATCTTTTGATCTTGCTTTTAAAGATCGCAGCCTTCGGCAGCTCCTACAGGTGATTGAGGCCAGCCGTACCGACAAACCCCGGAGAAATCCGGGGTTTGTCGTTTCTGGCGACCCCGCTATCATTCGCCGCATCTTCCGGGGGATTTGACTGATGCTTAATGGCCTGTGGCTTGGCTTCTTCGTCGTGGCAGCAATATCTGCGCTGGTGCAGTGGCTGGTCGGTGGCAACGCCGGGATTTTCGCGGCGATGGTGGAAAGCATTTTCGCCATGGCCAAACTCTCGGTCGAGGTCATGGTGCTGCTGTTCGGCACACTGACCCTGTGGCTGGGCTTTCTGCGCATCGCCGAGAAGGCCGGGATCGTCGAATGGCTGGCCAAGGTGCTCGGGCCGCTGTTCCTGCGGCTGATGCCGGAAGTCCCGGCCGGGCACCCGGCGCTCGGTCTGATCACCCTGAACTTCGCCGCCAACGGTCTGGGCCTGGACAACGCCGCCACGCCGATCGGCCTCAAGGCGATGAAGGCGCTGCAGGAGCTCAACCCCAGCGCGACCATCGCCAGCAACGCGCAGATCCTGTTCCTGGTGCTCAACGCCTCGTCGCTGACCCTGTTGCCGGTGACAATCTTCATGTACCGCGCCCAGCAAGGCGCACCAGACCCGACTCTGGTGTTTCTGCCGATCCTGCTGGCGACCAGTTGCTCGACCATCGTCGGCTTCCTTTCGGTGGCGTTCATGCAGCGCCTGCGCATCTGGGACCCGGTGGTGCTGGCCTATCTGATTCCCGGCGCACTGATCCTCGGCGGCTTCATGGCGCTGCTGGCGACGATGTCGGCCACGGCGCTGGCCGGGTTGTCGTCGATCCTTGGTAACCTGACGCTGTTCGGCCTGATCATGCTGTTCCTGGTGATCGGCGCGTTACGCAAGGTCAAGGTTTACGAAGCGTTCGTCGAGGGCGCGAAGGAGGGCTTCGACGTCGCCAAGAACCTGCTGCCGTATCTGGTGGCGATGCTCTGCGCGATTGGCGTGCTGCGTGCCTCGGGCGCGCTGGACTTTGGTCTGGATGGCATTCGGCATCTGGTGCAGTGGGCCGGGTGGGATACGCGTTTTGTCGATGCGTTGCCGACGGCGATGGTCAAACCGTTTTCCGGCAGCGCCGCACGAGCGATGCTGATCGAGACCATGAAGACCTCCGGCGTCGACAGCTTCCCGTCACTGGTGGCGGCGACGATTCAGGGCAGTACCGAGACCACCTTCTATGTGCTGGCGGTGTATTTCGGTGCGGTGGGGATTCAGCGTGCACGGCATGCGGTGGGCTGTGCGCTGCTGGCGGAACTGGCCGGCGTGCTCGGCGCGATTGGCGTCTGCTACTGGTTTTTTGGTTGAAGCAAAAGATCGCAGCCTTCGGCAGCTCCTACAGAGGCACATAACCCTGTAGGAGCTGCCGAAAGCTGCGATCTTGGCGACTTCAGGGCTTAACTGGAGCCAATTGCTGGCCTTGATCTACGGCCCACGCGACAACCTTTGCAGTGAGCCGATCACTGGCCTGTCCAAACCCCGCCACCACCGCTGGCACCTGCACATCATTCAAAGGCTGACGCTCTTCAAAGCGGCGGCTGGCGAGAATCTTCTGGTCATAGCCGCGCACCAGCAGCGCATCGACGCGCACCACCACGCTGGCCTGATTACCCTGATACTCGGTCTGAAACGCCTGCAAGCTGCCGCCCAGTTCCAGATCCGCAGCGAAGTTGCTGTCATCGGTGCTGAGCAGCGTCACCCGCCCATCACGGGCAAAACCATCCAGCAGCCGATTACGCACCAGCACCGGCGCCGGATCGCTCCAGCGCGAAGCCTTGTAGCTGCTGATCACATCACCCTGTGGAATCACCGCGATGTTCGGCCGGTTCAGCGCTTCGCTGGCCTGCAACTTGTTCAGGCGCAGCGACCAGTGCTGGGTCGCCGCCGAACTGGGCGAGGCGGGCGCTTGTGTGGCGGGCAGGCGATAGACGTCCGAAGGTTCGGCCTTGGGCAGGATCGAGCAGGCGCTGGTCAAGGCGAGGCTGGCGAGGAGAGCGAAGTGAGTCAGCTTCATGGGGTGAATTCCTTGTTCTTGTCACTGCCCAGCAGGTAGCCGCTGGGGTTGGCCTCCAGACGTTGGGAAATGCCGCGCAGCGAAGTCAGGGTCTCGCGCAGTTCGCGGATCGCCGGCGCCAGGCCATTGAGGCCCTGCATTCCGTTGTCGAGCGAGTTCTGGTTCTTGCTCAGCAGGCCGTTGATGGTGGCGCTGCTCTGTTCCAGCGACTTCATCGCCTGCTCGGCACTGCCCAGCGCCTGCTTGCCCTGATCGTTGAGCAAGCCGTTGGCGTTGCGCATCAGCGCCGAGGTTTGTTCGAGCATGCTGCCGGCCTGCTTGCCGACGCTCGCCAGTTGCTGCATGGCCTGGCGCAGGTCGCCGCGCTGATCGTTGATCGAACCGGTGGTCTGCTCCAGATGCGCCAGGGTGTTGCTGACGCGCTCGACGTTCTCCTGAGAAAACATCTGATTAGCGTTGCTCAGCAGCGCGGTGATGCCAGTCATCAGGTCGTTGCTGTCGTTGAGCAGCCGGGAAATGGGCGAGGGCGCCGCGACGATGGTCGGCAATTCGCCGTCATGCCCGCGCAGTTTCGGACTTTCTGGAGTGCCACCGCTGAGCTGGATGATCGAGGTGCCAGTGATCCCGGCCAGCGCCAGTTTGGCCTGGGTGTCTTCCTTGACCGGGGTGTCACCGCCCAGACGAATCCGCGCCAGCACCCGGCGTGGGTCTTTCGGGTCGAGACGCAGGTTGACCACATCGCCGACCTTGATCCCGCTGTACTGCACCGGGCTGCCCTTGGACAGGCCGCTGACCGCCTCGTTGAACACTACTTCGTAATCCTTGAACTCGGAATCGACGCTGGACTTGGCCAGCCACAGGCCGAAGAGCAGGGCGCCTGCCACCACTATCACCGAGAACAGGCCGATCAACACATGATGGGCTCGGGTTTCCATGTCAGACCTCGTTGAGCAATTTGGCGGCGTCCAGCGCCGAGCGGCCGCGCGGGCCGTGGAAGTATTCGTGAATCCACGCGTCGTTGGTTTCCGAGACCACATCGATCGGGCCGGCCACCAGCACTTTCTTCTGCGCCAGCACCGCCACGCGATCGGTGATGGTGTAGAGCGTGTCGAGGTCGTGGGTCACCAGAAACACACTCAGGCCCAGCGCATCGCGCAGGGTCAGGATCAGTTGATCGAACTGCGCCGCGCCAATGGGATCTAGGCCGGCGGTGGGTTCGTCGAGAAACAGAATGTCCGGATCCAGCGCAAGGGCCCGCGCCAGCGCAGCGCGCTTGATCATTCCGCCGGACAGCGAGGCCGGGTATTTGTCCGCCGCCGACAGCGGCAGCCCGGCCAGCGCCAGCTTCACCGCCGCCAGATGCTCGGCGTCGTTGCGGCTCAGACCGGCGTGTTCGATCAGCGGCAGGGCGACGTTTTCGGTCACCGTCAGCGAGGAGAACAGCGCGCCTTTCTGGAACAACACGCCAAAGCGCCGCTCGACCAGCGAACGCTCATGTTCGGACAGGCTCGGCAGGTTCTGCCCGAACACTTTCACGTTGCCTTCGCTGGGCCGGCGAAGGCCGACAATGCTGCGCAGCAGCACCGATTTACCGCTGCCGGAACCGCCGACCACGGCGAGGATTTCGCCCTTGTACAAATCCAGATCAAGGTTTTCGTGCACGCTCTGGCTGCCAAAGCGATTGCACAGGCCACGGACTTCGATCACCGCCTCCGAGGGCGCGCGGGGTAGACGACTCACCAGCCCATCTCCATGAAAAACAGCGCAGCCACCGCATCAAGCACGATCACCACGAAAATCGACTGCACCACGGCAGACGTGGTGTGCGCGCCGACCGATTCGGCGCTGCCGCTGACCTTGAAGCCTTCCAGACAACCGATCGTGGCGATCAGGAAGGCAAAGATCGGCGCCTTCACCAGGCCGACCAGAAAGTGCTGAATACCGATGTCGCTCTGGAGCAGCGAGAGAAACATCGCCGGCGAAATTCCCAGCGACACCGCGCACACCACGCCACCGCCGATGATTCCGCAGAGCATCGCCAGAAACGTCAGCATCGGCAGCGCCACCAGCATCGCTAGTACCCGCGGCACCACCAGCAGCTCCATCGGGTCGAGGCCGAGGGTGCGGATCGCGTCGATCTCCTCGTTGGCCTTCATCGAGCCGATCTGCGCGGTGAACGCACTGGCGGTGCGGCCGGCCATCAAGATCGCGGTGAGCAACACACCGAACTCACGCAGGAAGGAGAAGCCCACCAGATCCACGGTAAAGATCGTCGCGCCGAAACTGGCCAGCACCGTGGCGCCGAGAAACGCCACCACCGCGCCGACCAGAAAGGTCAGCAGCGCCACGATCGGCGCGGCGTCGAGGCCGGTCTGTTCGATGTGGGCGACGACGGGGGTGATGCGCCAGCGCTTGGGGCGCAACAAGTTGCGGGCGATGGTTTCGAGGATCAGGCCGATGAAACCCAGCACCTGCAGGGTGTCCTGCCAGACCGTTTCCACGGCGCGCCCGATGCGGGTCAACAGCTGCACGCTGACGCTGACTTCCGGCTCTTTGATCGGCACGCAAAAGTCGGTCAGCGAGCGATACACCGTTTGCAGCAGCGCGCGGTCAGCCTGGGAAATCGTGCAGTCGGGGTGTTCGGCGGATTTGCCGAGGCGCTCGGAACCGAGCAGTTCCACCAGCAAGGAAGCGCCCGCGGTGTCGAGCGCACCGAGGCTGTTGAGGTCGACCACGGTATTGGCGTCGTACTGGCCGGTCAGTTTGTCGGTCAGGTGCTTGAGGTCGGCGTAATGGGCAAGCGTCCAGTCCCCGGAAACCCGCAGGCGGGCAGGGCTGATTGACGTGTCCAGTTGGGCATTACCCCTCATTGAGCTGCTGATCATAAGCTCCGTGCTTGTCCGGCTATTAAGCGAACTAACGTAATAGCACGAACCGGATTACTTTTCTTTGATCGCTGTGCTGTCGGTCACTTCGAAACGCAGCACGCCGATCACCTGACCATCTTCAGTCAGCACCCGCACCTGCCACTTGCCCGCCGGATTGCCGGGGAAGTTCTGCTTGTGCGTCCACGCCCGGTAGCCTTCCTTGCGCCCGCCGTGGATATCGAGGGCGATGCGGTCGACCTCTTTGCCGTCGAACTGCCACACGTGGTAGATCCGCTCATCCAGCCCGCGCGGCGCGTTGATTGCGGTGTAGGCGTAGAGACCGCCGTTGCGGATCTGCTCGGCGCTGACCTGGTCGAGGCTGTCGCCCGGGGTGCGATCCTGCAACTGAGTGCTGATCGCCACGTCGGTCATCCACAGCGTCGCCGGCGGCACCCACGAGCGCAGGGTCCAGCCGACCGCGCCGATGCCGAAGGTGATGCACAGAATGGCCAGCGCGTTGCGCACGGTGCGAATCGGGAAGATCGACGCCAGACTCGGGAACGACAACACCACCGCCGTGCCCAGTGCCCATTTGAAACTCTGCGCGGTGGTCAGGTGCATGATCACCGGCAGCGCGGTGAGCAGGGCGGCGAACAGGGTCAGGGTGTGCAACGCGAGAAAAGCCCAGCGCCGTGGCGCCAGCCATTTGTAATAGAGCGGATCGACAATCGAGATCAGCGCGGCGATGCACAGCAGGCCGGTGAAGATCAGTTGACCGCTGTTCCAGGTGGTGGTGATGAAGAAGAACGGCAGGACGAAAAACAGGCTTTCCTGATGGATCATCTGCGTCGCGTAACGCAGCAGCGGCTGGGGGATCTCCCGCTTGAAGATGCGCGTGAACAGGCCGGTCAGGGTGTTCTCCAGCATCAGCCAGATCCAGCTCAGCAGCATGATGATGGTGATCCAGCTCGCCAGTCCCTGCTGGCGATCGACCAGAATGAAACTGCCGACCCCGGAGATGAAACCGCCAAGCGCAATCACCCCGGGATAGCGCTTCACCAGCTCGAGAATGCGCTGGATCAGGAGGGGGATTTTCTGCATGTTGGCGGTTCACGACTGAGTAGGAAAAAACCTCGACAGAGTACCGTCCGCCGGGCGACGTGGCGAGGCTCCCGGTCAGCAAAGCCTCTTATTTCTGTGGCGAGGGAGCTTGCTCCCGCTCGACTGCGCAGCAGTCGCAAAACCTGGGTGCACGGTGTTCCTGAATTAACTCAGCCGTCGGTTTTGGGGCTGCTTCGCAGCCCAGCGGGAGCAAGCTCCCTCGCCACAGGATTTCCTCATCCTTTGGCTTTGTGTTTTTCCCGGCGATGCAAGCGCCAGCCAATCAGCACCAGCAACACCATGCCCAGGCCACCGGCAATCAGCCACAACACTTCATCATCACTGAGCAACGGTTTCTCGATCCGCAGATACCCCGGCTGCAACAGCAACTCGCGCATGGCCTTGTTCGCCGTTTCCAGGGTCACGCCTTGCAGCTCCCGGGCCGGGTTGGCAAAGCGCCCGTCCTCGTAGTCGCCCAGCGCGCTCCAGTAGTAATCCGCCATGGCACTGTTGCCCTGTACCGCCCAGGCCTGGTGGGCGATGGCCGCCTGTTTGATCCGGGCGAAAGTGTCCGGGTCGAGGCCGTTTTTCAGCAGGTCGGCCTTGAGGTCTTCCAGCACTTGCCGGGCTTCGTCGACGTCATCGCGATCGACGTCGGCATTGAGACTCATGAAACCGACCCCGCCAAACACTTCGCGCTCGGCCCAAGGCCCGTAGGACAAGCCGTGATTCAGACGAATCTGCCGGTACAGCGCCCAGTCGAGGTAGTCCTTGAGGATGTCGAAGGTTTCATCGTACTGATCGTCGAGCATCGGCTCCGGCACCAGCCAGTGCAACTTGGCGCTGTCGCCGATGAAGCCGCGGGTAAGGGTGCGCTCATGGGCGGCGCTGGTGCGGATGTCCGGCAGCTCACGGTGCTCCGCGGGGTCCACCGCTTCAAGCGCGCCCCAGGTGCGTTCCAGATAGGCCGGCAGCAGTTTGTCGAGTTCACCGACGACGATCAGCGTCATGTTGTTCGGCGCGTACCAGGTCTTGCGCACCTTCTCCAATTGCTTCTGGGTCAGATGGCCGACTTCAGCGCGTTGCGGGCATTTCAGGCCCAGTTCCACCGCCAGTTGATTGCTCGCGGTGTGACCCAGATCCTGGCGGTCGAGGAAGCGTTGCAGGCGCGTGTAATGGCCGCCGTCTTCGCGCTCGACCACGCGTTTGGCGGCGTTGATCGCGTTGTCGTCGATGCGGGTCTGGGTCAGCAGGTCGAGCAACAGGTCGAGGACCTTGCGCTGGTTCTTCGCCGGGGCTTCGATGACAAACGTGGTGTCGGCGTTGCTGGTGAACGCATTCCACTCGCCACCCAGCGCCTGCATGCGCTCCTCAAGGCCGCCTTCGCCAGTGGCATCGACGCCGCTGAACAGCAGGTGCTCAAGCAGGTGCGGCAGCTCTTTTTCATCGCAGTCGAAATCGTCGAGACCGACGCCCACCACCAGACGAATCGCCACATGCCCGCGCTCGGTGCCGGGCTTGAGCAACAGCTGCAAACCGTTGGGCAGCGCGTAGCCTTCGACCTGAAAGCGATCAACGGCGAAGGCGGGCAGGGAACCGAGCAACAGACAGGCGAACAACAGGCAACGCATAACAGGCTTCCATACGGCTGATTTGGAGATCCGTGTCGCTATTCAAGCCGCTTTCGCGAGCAGGCTCGCTCCCACCTTGAAATTCATTCCCTGTGGGAGCGAGCCTGCTCGCGAATATCTTGCGGCTGAATCAATGTTACTGACTGACCCCAGCCGCAGACGTTCAAGGCGAATGCGTAATGTCGGCAATATCATCCGCTTCCAGCGCCCCGGTATCCGCCGTTTCCAGCACCACGTAAGCACTGCTGCAAAACAGCGAATTCAAGCGTTTCATATCGGCAATCAGCTCCAGATGCAGCGAACTGGTTTCCAGACTCTGCACGATCTTACGTTGCAAACGGCTGACATGGGCATGGGCCAGACGCCGTTCCTGTGCGCGAAAGCGACGCTTCTCGCGCAACAGCTGACGGGCACTTTCCTTGTCACCGCTGAGGAACACCGACAGGCCGAGGCGCAGGTTGGCGATCAGTTGCTGATGCAGCCCCGCCAGATCCTCCAGGCCTTCTTCGGAAAACGACCGACGCTGCGAAGTCTTCTGCTGCTGCACTTTGCGCAGCATGCGTTCGATCAGGTCGCTGGCCAGTTTCAGGTTTATCGCCAATTCGATGGTCTCTGCCCAGCGCCGACTGTCCTGTTCGCCAAGATCCTCGCGGGGCATTTGCGCCAGATACAGCTTGATCGCGCTGTACAGCGCTTCGACGTCATCGGTCAGTCGGCGCATTTCCTGGGTGATGGCGGTCTGCTTGCCACGCAGTACATCGAGCATCGCGTCGAGCATGTTGTCGATCAGGTCGCCCATGCGCAGGGTCTCGCGGGCGGCGTTGGCCAGCGCCAGGCTCGGGGTGACCAGCGCTGTCGCATCGAGATGCCGCGGCTTGGCGGTGCCGTTGACCTCCGGGCGCTCCGGCAGCAGCCAGGCACACAGCCGTGCCATCGGCGAAACACTGGGCAGCAGGATCAGACATCGCGCGGTGTTGTAGAGCAAGTGGAAGCCGATGACCATTTCCTGCGGGCTGAAATCCAGGCCGTCCATCCAGTGCACCAGCGGATCGAGCACAGGGATGATCAGCAGCAGGCCGATCAACTTGTACAGCAGGCTGCCCAGCGCCACTTGCCGCCCGGCGGCGTTCTGCATGCTGGTGCTCATGAACGCCAGCACGCCGCTGCCGATGTTGGCGCCGATCACCAAACCGATCGCTACCGGCAGGCTGATCACGCTGGCGCCGGCCAGCGTCGCGGTCAGTAGCACAGCGGCGAGGCTGGAATAGGAAATCATCGCGAACAACGCACCAACCAGGGCGTCGAGAAGGATGTCGCCGGTCAGCGAAGCAAAGATCACCTTCACCCCTTGTGCATGGGTAATCGGCGCGGCGGCTTCGACGATCAGTTGCAGCGCGAGAATGATCAGCCCCAGACCGATGCTGACCCGGCCCATCTGCCCGAGCCGCGTCTGTTTGCGCGACAGGAAGAAAATCACCCCGAGGAAAATCAGCAGTGGCGACAGCCACGACAGGTCGAACGTCAGCACCCGCGCCATCAGCGCGGTACCGACGTCGGCGCCAAGCATGGTCGCCAGCGCCGGGGTCAGCGCCATCAGGCCCTGACCGACGAAGGAGGTGACGAGCATGGCCGTGGCGTTGCTGCTCTGCACCATCGCGGTCACGACGATGCCGGCGACGAACGCGAGCCAGCGTTTGGACATGTTCTGGCCGATCACATGGCGCAGATTGGTGCCGTACACCCGCAGGATGCCGGTTCGGACAATGTGCGTGCCCCAGATCAGCAGGGCCACGGCAGAAAGCAGATTGAGCAGGGTGAGCATGCAGACCCCCTGTAGTAGCAGCGCCCCAAAGGGGCAAGTTGACGGTACCGCGCGGTTTCTACGTTTTTGATACTTAAGCTGTAGTTGGCTAACGGACTGGGCGCCAGCATTGCACAGCTAAAGAGCGGATTGAAACAAAAGTGTCATGAAAACAGGTTTATTCATGACGTGCACAACCGCCACGAAACCCTGTGGGAGCATGCTTGCCAGCTCACACAGGGTTTGCGGCTTTGCAGGGTCAATCACTGAAATGATCTCTACTTAGCCCAACGTCAATCAGATACTTGGCTGTTTCTGGATTCCGCTCGTCGCAACGCGCATAGCACTTGATGTGCATCAACAGGCTGTATTTGTGCGGAACCAAAAGAATGACCCCATCTGCCTGATCAAAAAGCTTCGCTTGAAGCTGTCGCTTTTCATCATCGCTTTGCACTTTGAGCCAATCATTTCCCTCAACGGGTTCAGGAGTCCAGTTGGCGTCCCTGAACATCGATTGCAGCTCATTCAATAGCTTCGCTGTCTGATCGAAGGGAAGCGTTTCAACCATTGGGGACGTGGTTATGCCATCCACTTTTCCCTTGGTATAGCCCACCGCTCCGTAGATGGTTTTGGGCAAGGTGAAGCCATGTTCAGGGTCATCAAAAGTGATCACGACCGGGCTGCTTATCCAGGTCGAGTCGACCTTGGGAGGGTCACCTGGGTACATGGCTGTTTTGCGCTCAACAGGAAAACTGGAGTCTTTGACGACTTCGGCATATGGCTTGCCAATATGGGCGTAGATCCTGTCGACGCCAGACATGGAGTAGGCGACAACAACCGCCAAAACGACCGCAATCCCTGTTCCAGCAAACGCTAATCGACGAGAAAGTATCGTCACTTTATCCCCCCCCCGTTAGCAATGTCCGTAATCGACTGTTTCAGTTGGGCCCTAGTCGCTGGGTTCTTGAGCAGAGCATCGAATTGGTCAGCAGCACGTAATACGAACTCCATTCGCTGATCTCTGTCCGCGAGATTAGCGATAGGATTTTTGGAAAATGAAACCTGCCTGTTATCAGGCGCCTTGCATTGGCTAGCCAGCGTTAGTTGAATTTCCTCTGCTGCGCCAGAGAACAACCCCGTCACCACGGATACGTAATTGCCCGCATGGGTACCGCGCATCAACGTTGCAAAATGCGTGTCCTCGTACATTGCGGGTTGCAAGATATTCAATTGTTCGTGTCGCGCCATCTGTTGAACACTTTCGGTAATTTCACCCGCGTCAATGGCTTCAAAAGTTCGGTAAATCTCACCCGCATCAACCCCAAACTGCACCTTATTCGCGATCGGCCACATCACTTCCTTCTCAAGGCTGCGCCGGCTCTTCAGACACTTCTCCATTTCCTTATACCCCCGCACCATAAAAAACCGGTGCAAGGGATAAACGTCCAGAAACAGCGATGTATTACCTAGCGCCAACATCTCGTACACATAATCCAGCTGCTGCTGAACCACTGAGCGTGGGTTGTCGCCGATAGTGATGTCCTCGGTCGGCATCGGGTTTGCCGCTCGGGCTTTCTCAAGTTCCTCCTCAACCTCAGGATTGGTTCTGCTGAATTTGAATCCGAAGCCTTCGAACAAGGTTTCCGATGGGGCGGTGCGCAGCTTTTCCAGCGCTGCTTTCTGCGCAGCAATGGCAGTTTGCAGTTTGGTGGCGTGGATCAAGCCACACCCCACCTGCTTCGAAGCAAACGCCGCCAGCCCCGCCCACTGAAAGCGGTTATCCGCCAGCCACAGCTGCGCGTAGGCGGCGTTGATTTTCCGGTTGCGGGCCTGGGGGTCGGCGATGAGGACGCCGCCGGGGGCGACCCAGTCTTCGGCTTCTTTCTGGAAGCGGTGCCACAGGCAGTTGCAGGTCAGCAGCGGGACTTCGACGCGGGTTTTCGGATTGGGGCCGGCGGTGCTGGTTTCGCGTTTGCAGGCGGGCAGCTCACAGGTGCTGTTCCAGAGCTTCTTCATGTCCAGGTCGTCTGGAGCAATGCATTGTCCGGTCATTGCTTCTTCCTTGAGTCTCAGACTGTCCAGCGCACGATGGCGAGATCGGGCTGCAGGGTGGCGACGCTTTGGGTCATGCCTTTTTCATTGGTCTGGCCTTTGACGATACGGCCTTCGGCGGTTTCGATTTCGTAGCCTTGTGCGGCGATGGGTTCGCCGTTGCCGGCGCTGACTGCTTTGAATTCGATCAGCGGCTGGCCAACGATCGGCAGCGGCGGAATGAACGGTGCGGGGGTGTGCGAGCTGCCGATGATGACGTCGCCGGAGCCACCGATCACAACGCCGCCATGGCTGGCCGTGCTGTCGAGAGTCATGGCGTTTTTGCCGTTGATAAATACCGTCGCGGAAAAGGCGCCATTGAGGGCTTGGCCGCAGGTGCAGGTGTCACCGAGGCGGGCGGCGGCAAGGCCGTTGAAAAAAACGTCGCCGGAGCCACTGGCAATCGGGTTGGTGCCATGGCCAGGTAGCGGGCAAGTGGTCGGGTCCGTGACGCGCGCGGCGGGTTTTCCAGACATGAACACTCCTTGTTTGTCGTTTGAGGCGAGCGGGGAAGCTAACGAGCGAAGCTTGGGGCGTCAACCTTTGAATCCCGTCTCAAAGGATTGCGATGTGCCACTGTGGGAGCGAGCCTGCTCGCGAATGCGGTGGGTCAGCCAACATCTTTATAGCCTGACACGACGCCTTCGCGAGCAGGCTCGCTCCCACAGGTTTTGTGTCAGATCCTGAAGAAGTTAAACGCGGATTACGCATGACGTTTAAACACACGTCGTGTTACTTCCGGGAGGCTACAAAACCTTGCGCCGTTGCCTACGGCTACGCCAGAATCCGCCGGCTTGTGCGCCTTGGGACCGGTCTATATCGTTTGCTTGCCACTGCTCATCAGTGGTCGGGATTAGTAGCCCGGGTTGCTAGTGTTGTGCACAAGTACTGTTCAGTCAGGTTTCGCTTTCCTGCACTCGATGGTGGTTGTGCGCAGGGCACCCTCGGGTGCGCCGGTAAAGCTAGCTCCCCGGTCTACTAACCTGCGCACAGCCGCCTCCATTCTTTTAGTAGAGAACGATGGCGGCTTCATTTGAGGAGCTGGTCAATATGTTCAAAGTGACACCCAACCCACCGGACACCGATCCGGCTACCGATACACAAAAAATGAAAGAGGCGGCCGACCGGGCCATCGATTTCTACCTCGACCCCACGCTCAAGAAAGTCTGTGAGCCGGTGCGCAAACCCAGCACGATTTTCCTCATCGACCCCGCCGTCGATTACGAAACCCTTTTGGTGCATGCCTGCGAATCCCTGGCGTCGGCGAGCATCATGGCCAGTGATCTGGCCGGGTTCATCGACGGGCCGCAGCGCAATTCTCTGCTCGGCATTCAGCAGGTAATCATGCTCGGCGAACTGGCGGTGAACCAGGTGCTGCATAACCTCGTCCCCCTGCCTGAATGCACAAACAACTGTGGGAGCGAGCCTGCTCGCGAAAGCGGTGGATCAGCCAACATTGTTGTCGACTGACACTCCGTCTTCGCGAGCAGGCTCGCTCCCACAGGGGTGTTGCGTGATTCAGGACTACCGGGTTATTGCCCCGGAACATCCTTGCGCAGTTTCACCGGATCCTGCTGCTGTTTCTTCCGGGCCATCGCGCCGCGCAGTTTGATGTTGATCGCTTCCACCGCCAGCGAGAACGCCATGGCGAAGTAGACGTAGCCTTTCGGTACGTGCACGTCGAACGATTCGGCGATCAGTACGGTACCGACCACCAGCAGGAACGACAGCGCCAGCATCTTCAGCGACGGGTGCTTGTCGATGAATTCGCTGATCTTGCCCGAGGCCGCCATCATCACCAGTACGGCGACGACGATTGCCGCGACCATCACCGGCACATGGGAGACCATGCCGACGGCGGTGATTACCGAGTCCAGCGAGAACACGATGTCGATGATCGCGATCTGGATGATGGTGTAGAGGAAGTTGCCGCCCTTGCCCGAAGGCTCGTCGCCTGTTTCGTCTTCGCCTTCCAGCGCGTGGTACATCTCCTGCGAGCTCTTCCACAGCAGGAACAGGCCACCGAAGAACAGGATCAGGTCGCGCCCGGAAATACCCTGGCCGAACACCACGAACAGGTCGGCGGTGAGGCGCATGACCCAGGTGATCGACAGCAGCAACAGGATCCGCGTGATCATCGCCAGGCCCAGGCCGAAAATCCGCGTGCGCTGCTGCATGTGCTTGGGCATGCGGCTGACCAGGATCGAAATCATGATGATGTTATCGATGCCCAGAACGATTTCCAGGGCGGTCAGGGTAAAGAAGGCAACCCAGATTTCGGGGTTGGTCAGCCAATCCATGTGTATTCCTTTGAGCGAGTGTTAAACCAGAACGCCAGCAAGCAGCTGGCGTCATGGTGAGTGAATGCCGTTACAACGTGCTGAACAGCGGGAAAGTCCCCAGCAGCAAGGCGGCCACCAGTATGCACAGGCAGACCAGCACTGCCCACTTCAGAGTGAAACGCTGGTGATCACCGAACTCGATACCGGCCAGCGCCACCAGCAGGTAGGTCGACGGCACCAGCGGACTGAGCAAGTGGACGGGCTGACCGACGATCGAGGCACGGGCCATTTCCACCGCGGTGATGCCGTAATGGCTGGCCGCTTCGGAGAGCACCGGCAACACGCCGTAGTAGAACGCGTCGTTCGACATGAAGAACGTGAACGGCATGCTCACCAGCGCCGTGATCACCGCCAGGTACGGGCCGAGGAAGTCCGGAATCACTGCCAGCAGACTTTTCGACATGGCGTCGACCATGCCGGTTCCGGACAGGATACCGGTGAAGATACCCGCAGCGAAAATCAGACTGACCACCGACAGCACGCTGCCGGCATGGGCCGCAACGCGGTCCTTCTGCATTTGCAGGCATGGGTAGTTGACGATCATCGCGATACTGAACGCCACCATGAACAGCACCGGCAGCGGCAGCAGGCCGGCGATCAGGGTGCACATCAGCGCCAGGGTCAGCAGGCCGTTGAACCAGATCAGCTTCGGACGGCGGGCATCGGGGAACTGCGAGACGCTGATTTCACTGTGATCAATCTCGTCGCCGATCAGGTGCAGCTCGCCCAGACGCGCACGCTCACGTTTGCCGTAGAAGTAGGCAATGATCAGGATCGCCACCACACCGGCGGCCATCGCCGGGATCATCGGCACGAAGATATCCGACGGGTCCACATGCAGCGCACTGGCGGCACGGGCGGTCGGGCCACCCCACGGGGTCATGTTCATCACACCGCCGGCGAGAATGATCAGACCGGCCATGATCCGCGGGCTCATGCCGATGCGGCTGTACAGCGGGAGCATGGCGGCCACGCAGATCATGTAAGTGGTCGCGCCGTCACCATCAAGGGAAACGACGAGCGCCAGCACGGCGGTACCGACCGAAACTTTCAACGGGTCGCCCTTGACCAGTTTGAGGATCTTGCGCACGGCCGGGTCGAACAGGCCGGAGTCGATCATCAGGGCGAAGTACAGGATGGCGAACATCAGCATCACGCCGGTCGGCGCAAGCTTGGTAATGCCTTCGAGCATCATCGGGCCGATCTTCGGCGCGAAACCACCGAACAGGGCGAACAGGATCGGGATGATGATCAGGGCGATCAGCGCAGACAGGCGCTTGGTCATGATCAGGAACATGAACGTGATGACCATGGCGAAGCCAAGGAAAGTCAGCATGGGATTACTCCAGGCGTAGCGCGGCTAATTGAGTGAGCGGATCGGAAGGGATCAGCGCAGAACGGGAAGCACGAGACGTACGGGCGGAGTTTCAGCGAGAAGGCGGGCTACAGAGGACATCAGAATCACCATTGTTGTTGTTAATTGGGCCTGACATGCGAGCGATCACACGCGTTGGCCAACCGGTCTGTTGCCGGTAGTGGCGGCGATCCTAATCGGGCAACCTTTCAGCTACCTTTCGCTGACGAAAGCTTCAGGCGAATGGCCAACCGGCTGTCGGATGCGGCTAGAGTCAATCATTTCGGGGACGGGAGGGCTGGGACATGGAAGAAGTGCACAGCGGTGGCTGCCACTGCGGACACATCCGCTATCAGTTCAGCGGGCCGTTGCACGACATTGCCCACTGCCACTGCTCGATCTGCCGCAAAGTCAGCGGTGGGATTGTCACCACCTGGATCACGGTTCCGGCAGCCAGCTTTCATTGGCTGGCGGGGACGCCTTCGCGCTATGACTCGTCGGGCAGTTGCGCGCGGTATTTCTGTCCGCGTTGTGGCGCGCAGCTGGCGCTGGTGACATTGCTCAGTCCCGAGAGCATCGATGTGACCATCGCCACGCTGGATCACCCGGAGCGGGCGCCGGCCGAGCGGCACATCTGGACGGACAGCCAATTGCCCTGGCTGCATCTGGACGAGCATCTGCCGGGCGAGCCCGAAGAAACTCTTTGATCAGAAAATAGACAGATCCAGCGGCCGCATCGCGCCCATCCAAATCGCGTGCTCGGTGTGATCGAGCAAATCATCGCCAGTGTCGGGGTGCAAAAACACCACCAGCCCCTTGCGATTGAGCGCCAGCCACGGCAACACCTCACCGATCAGCTCCGGGCCGAAAGCCAACTGGCAGCTCCAGTCCGGATGCGGGCCGACCGGGCGCTCATGGACGCGCCCCATCTTCAGAGGAAACAACTGCGCCGCCTGTTCACACAAAGCGCGCGCCTGATCAATTGAGTCAGCGTCGAAATAGACGTGGGCGTGATAGCCATTGATTGCGTGCATCTGAAAGCCTCTGAATCGGTTCGAACCCTCGGCGCAGGCTGCGTGTCACACGCCATACGAGGGACAACAAAAAGGAATCAGCCATGAAAAATGCCGAAACCCCGACGGTGAAAGTGGTGCTCTATGGTGCCATGGCCAGCCTGGGCGGTGCGTTGATGGCTGAAATGCTGCGCCGTCAGCACGAAGTCATCGCGATTCTCGACGATCTGAATGTACTCGCGCCGCGTCCGGGACTGCGCACCAAAAGCGGCGATCTGTTCGATGCCGACCGGGTCAAGCAAAGCGTAGCGGGCAGTTCGGCGGTGATCTGTCTGCTGGACGCGCCGGGCCTGCCGTTCAACAGCGACCATGTAGAAAAATCCGTAGTGCTGGGGCCGGTGGAACAGGTTTTAGCGGTCGATGCGCTAGTCGACGGCCTGCAAATGGCCAACGTGCCACGGCTGTTTTTGGTGGGTAATTTTGCCGTGCTTGACGAGCCAGATCTGGACGACGGGCTGCAACGCCACGCCGCCGAAGAAATCCGTGAAGCCCTGCAAAGCAGCCCATTGCAGTGGACGCTGGTGAATGCGCCGCACGGGGTGGCGGGGCTGACCATTGAGCATTTCAGTCAGGTGGGCGGCAATCTGGAGCCGGGGCTGGCGGAGCCGCTGGAACGGCTGAACCGGGTCGCGGTGGGGATTGCCGATGAGCTGCGGTTGAATCTGCATGTGGGGCAGCATGTGAATTTTGTCGCGACCTCAGGTACGTAAAAAGATCGCAGCCTTCGGCAGCTCCTACATTTGAAATGCGATTCCCCTGTAGGAGCTGCCGCAGGCTGCGATCTTTTGCTGTTTACACCGCAATCGAAGGCAGCGCCATTCCCGTCAGGGATTCGGCGCTGCTGGCCTGTTCTGCCATCAACCAGTCGACAAACTGCTGAATCAACGCGCCCCGACGTTTGCGTTGCGGCAGCACCACGTAATAACCGAGGCGCGACAACGTGGTCTCGGCGATCGGCCGACAGAGCAAGCCCTGGCTCAGCAAGTTATCCACAAGGTGGCGCCAGCCGATCGCGACACCCTGACCGCCAATCGCCGCTTGAATCAACAGCGTGTAATTGTCGAAACGCAATTGCCCCGGCGCCGGCGGGGTCATGATGCCTAATTCGCGAAACAGCCCACTCCAGTCAAACCAGTTGCTGCTGTTCTCCCCGCGCAAGTGCAGCAGCGGCAACTCCAGCAACGCCTGGGCAGGCAAGGGCAGGGCACGCTCCTTGAGCAATTGCGGACTGCACACCGGAAACACTTCCTCGCTGAACAGCCAATGGCTTTCGCCCTGCTTGAAACGCCCGTCGCCAAACAAGATCGCGACATCGATGTCGGTGCGCAGCATGTTGTGGTTGCGCTCGCTGGTGACCAGGCTGACATCGACGTTCGGATTGGCTTCGTGGAAGCGGTGCAGGCGCGGCATCAGCCAGTAGGCGGCGAAGGCGAAATCGGTGGCGACCTGCAATACCTCGTGTTGTTGCTGCGTACTGATAGCACTCAATCCTGCGTCGATATTCTGCAAACCGAGCTGAACCTGCTCGAACAGGATCGCGCCGCCCTCGGTCAGTTCAATACCGCGATAGATCCGGTCAAACAGTCGCACTCCCAGCTGTTCTTCCAGACGCTTGATCTGCTGGCTGATCGCTGGCTGCGTGGTGCCCAGCTCAACCGCCGCCGCAGTAAAACTGTGATGGCGCGCCGCCGCTTCGAAGGCACGCAACAGGTCGAGGGACAGATTGCCGAGGGCTTCATACATAAGCTGTGCTTATCCTAGTCATTGTCCGGCGCGGGCTTTACCGGACTGGGCATGGACTCCATGCTCGATCGCAGCAATGTCGCATAAATATTCACTATGGAATGCCGCGATCACATGAAGCGCAAGAACATTCTTTTCATCATGGCCGATCAAATGGCCGCGCCAATGTTGCCAATCTACGGCCCGTCGCCAATCAAACTGCCGAATCTTTCGCGCCTCGCCGCTCAGGGCGTGGTGTTCGATGCCGCTTACTGCAACAGTCCACTGTGCGCGCCGTCGCGTTTCACTCTGGTCAGCGGCCAGTTACCGAGCAAGATCGGCGCCTACGACAACGCCGCCGATTTCCCTGCCGATATTCCGACCTACGCCCACTACCTGCGTCGCCTCGGTTACCGCACCGCGCTGTCGGGCAAGATGCATTTCTGCGGCCCGGATCAGTTGCACGGTTATGAAGAGCGCCTGACCAGCGACATCTACCCGGCCGACTACGGCTGGGCGGTGAACTGGGACGAGCCGGACGTGCGCCCGAGCTGGTATCACAACATGTCGTCGGTGCTGCAGGCCGGGCCGTGCGTGCGCACCAACCAGCTCGACTTCGATGAAGAGGTGGTGTTCAAGGCCCAGCAATACCTGTTTGACCACATTCGTGAGGACGGCGATCAGCCGTTCTGCCTGACCGTGTCGATGACCCACCCACACGACCCGTACACGATTCCCAAGGCGTTCTGGGATTTGTACGACGACGGTGACATCCCGTTGCCGACAACTCCGGAACAGCACTCCCTCGATCCGCACTCGCAGCGCCTGCTCAAGGTCTACGACCTGTGGGACAAGCCATTGCCTGTGGATAAGATTCGCGATGCACGGCGGGCGTACTTCGGCGCTTGCAGTTATATCGACGCCAACGTCGGCAAACTTCTGCAAACCCTCGAAGATACCGGCCTGATCGATGACACCATCAT
This sequence comes from Pseudomonas sp. B21-051, assembly GCF_024748795.1. Lineage (NCBI taxonomy): Bacteria > Pseudomonadati > Pseudomonadota > Gammaproteobacteria > Pseudomonadales > Pseudomonadaceae > Pseudomonas > Pseudomonas sp. B21-051. Next base: position 32,363 of record NZ_CP087166.1, on the reverse strand, counting down.
CGTGTTCTCCGGCGACCACGGCGACATGCTCGGCGAGAAAGGCCTCTGGTACAAAATGCACTGGTTCGAGATGGCTGCACGGGTGCCGCTGCTGATCAGTGCGCCGGGGCAGTTCGCCGCTGGCCGGGTTAGCGCGGCAGTGTCCACCGCCGACCTGTTGCCGACCTTCGTTGAACTGGCCGGCGGTACGCTGGAACCGGGCTTGCCGCTGGATGGCCGCTCGCTGCTGGCACATCTGCAAGGGCAAGGCGGGCATGACGAAGTGTTCGGCGAATACATGGCCGAAGGCACCATCAGTCCACTGATGATGATCCGTCGCGGCGCCTACAAATTTATCTACAGTGAAAGCGACCCGTGCCTACTCTTCGATGTGCATAACGACCCGCGTGAGCTCGAAGAACTCAGCCAGTCATCGCAACATCGCCAGCTGTTCGACGACTTTCTCGCCGAAGCGCGGGCCAAGTGGGACATGCCGGCGATTCACCGGCAAGTCCTCGCCAGCCAGCGCCGTCGCCGTTTTGTCGCCGATGCTCTGACCATCGGCAAGCTGAAGAGCTGGGATCACCAGCCGCTGGTGGACGCCAGTCAGCAGTACATGCGCAACCACATCGACCTCGACGATCTGGAACGCAAGGCCCGTTATCCACAACCCTGCCAAAACCGATAATGTAAGGGGAAGTCCATGCGCAAGTTATCCACAGCACTGACGATTGGCCTGCTGGCTCTGGGCAGTGCCTCGGCATTCGCCGAGCAAAGCTGCGAAACGGTGAAAATGGCCGACCCGGGCTGGAGCGACATCGCCGCGACCAACGCCATCACCGGGTTTCTGCTGGATGGCATGGGCTACAAGGCCAAGGTCGACACCCTCGCGGTGCCGATCACCTTCGGCGGTTTGAAGGACGGTCAGGTGGATGTGTTCCTCGGCAACTGGATGCCGGCGCAGCAGGGCTTCTACGACAAGTTCGTCGCCACCGGTGACGTCACGCAACTGGCGAAGAACCTCGACGGCACCGAGTTCACACTGGCCGTCCCGGATTATGTGTGGGACGCCGGTGTGCATGACTTTGCCGACCTGAACAAATACGCCGACAAATTCGAGAAGAAGATCTACGGCATCGGATCCGGCGCACCCGCGAACATTTCGCTGCAAGAAATCATCAAGAAGAACGACTTCGACCTCGGCCAGTGGAAGCTGATCGAATCCAGCGAACAGGCGATGCTCGCCGAAGTCTCGCGGGCAGTGAAGAAACAGAAATTCGTCACCTTTCTCGGCTGGACCCCACACCCGATGAACGTGCAGCTGAAGATGCATTACCTCAAGGGCGGCGAGAAATACTTCGGCGACACCGGCAGCGTCTATACCCTGACCCGCAAAGGCTACGCCGAGGCGTGCCCGAATGTGGGCAAGTTGCTGACCAATCTGGCGTTCACCCAGGACATGGAGAACAGCATCATGGCTGAGGTGGTGAACAAGAAAGTCAGCAATGCCGATGCGGTGAAGGCATGGATCAAGGCCAATCCGGCGGTGCTGGACAAGTGGCTGGATGGCGTGAAGACGCTGGATGGCAAGGATGCGTTGCCTGCGGTCAAAGCCAAGCTCTAACGCTTTCCTGTGGCGAGGAAGCTTGCTCCCGCTGGAGTGCGCAGCACTCCCAATCGGACTGACCGAGTTTTCGCAGACGAACCAAGCGGTCTGGTTTGCGACTGCTTCGCAGCCGAGCGGGAGCAAGCTCCCTCACCACAGTAATTGGCGCGTCCTGATAACCTTGCATAAACCTACACACCGCGAGGACCCATGGCCCTGCCCAGTCGCCACTCACTCTTTCCCTTCCTGACCTGGCTGCCCCGGCAAACCCGCGCCAGCGTCGGCCGGGATCTGGTCGTTGGCCTGAGCGGTGCCATTCTTGCGTTGCCGCAGTCGATCGCCTACGCGCTGATCGCCGGCCTGCCGCCGGAATACGGCCTCTATGCGGCGATCATCCCGGTGCTGATCGCCTGCCTGTGGGGTTCGTCGTGGCACCTGATCTGCGGCCCGACTGCAGCGATTTCGATTGTGCTGTATGCCAGCGTCAGTCCCTTGGCCGTGCCGGCGTCGCAGGACTACATCACGCTGATTCTGCTGCTGAGCTTTCTCGCGGGGATTTTCCAGTGGCTGCTCGGCCTCCTGCGCTTCGGCGCACTGGTGAATTTCGTCTCGCATTCGGTGGTGCTTGGCTTCACCCTCGGCGCGGCGGTGGTGATCGCCATCGGCCAGTTGCCGAATCTGCTGGGGCTGGACCTGCCGGCAAAAGCCACGGCACTGGCCAGCCTGATGGACCTGCTGCAACACCTGCGGGCCGTGGATAAACCTTCCCTGGTATTGGGCGTGGCCACGGTGCTGGTCGGTTTTGTCCTCAGACAACTGCTGCCGCGCTGGCCGACCCTGTTGATAACGCTGGTGCTGGGCAGTGCGGTGGTGTGGTTATGGCCGTCGATGTTCGGCCACGTGCATCTGGTCAGCGCCTTTGTCGGGCGTTTGCCGCCGTTCAGCGCGCTGCCGCTGGATCTCGATCTGGTGCTGCGTTTGCTGCCGAGCGCCGTGGCGGTGGGCATGCTCGGGCTGGTCACCAGCCTGTCGATTGCCCGTTCGATTGCTGCACGTTCGCAGCAGTTGCTCGATGCCAACCAGGAAGTCCGTGCGCAGGGTTTGTCGAATATTGTCGGGGCGTTCTTTTCCGGATCGCTTTCCGCCGGTTCGTTCACCCGCTCAGGCCTGAGTTACGAGGCGGGGGCCTGTTCGCCGCTGGCCGGGGTGTTTTCGGCGATCTGGGTCGCGCTGTTCGCGATTTTCGGCGCCGGGCTGATTTCACACATTCCGATTCCGGCGATGGCCGGGAGCATTCTACTGATCGCCTGGGGCCTGGTGGATCATCGCGGGATTCGTTCGTTGCTGCGGGTCAGCCGTGCCGAGTTCGTGGTCATGGCGCTGACCTGCCTCGCCACGTTGCTGCTGGAATTGCAGACGGCAATCTATGCCGGGGTCCTGGCGTCGCTGTTCTTCTACCTCAAGCGCACCTCGCAACCGCGGGTGCAGCATTCGCGCGAGGGTGAGGAGGACGTGCTGCGGGTCGGCGGCTCGATCTTCTTCGGCGCCAGCCATTACCTGCAAGTGCGCCTGCAACGGCTGCACGGTACGCGGGTGGTGATCGAGGCGCAGCAGATCAACTTCATCGATTATTCGGGGGTGGAGATGCTGCATCAGGAGGCGCGGCGCCTGCTGCGTCAGGATCGCAGCCTGACCCTGCGCCGGGCGCGGCCGCAGGTGGTCGAGGAGTTGCGCAAGCTGGAAGGGCCCGAAAAGTGTCCGATCCGGTTCGAGGATTGAAAAGATCGCAGCCTGCGGCAGCTCCTACAGGATGAACGCCATCCTCATGTAGGAGCTGCCGCAGGCTGCGATCTTTTGACCTTCAACCCGCCAATTGGCGACGCAGTTCGGCCAGCACCGGCGCCGTATCCGGACGCACCCCGCGCCACAGGAAAAACGCCTCGGCTGCCTGCTCGGCCAACATCCCCAAACCATCCATCGACACTGCCGCGCCATGCTCGCTGGCCCAACGGCAGAACGCGGTCGGCTCCTTGCCGTACATCATGTCGTAGCACAGGGTCTGGCCCGGCTCGATCAGGCTCGGCGCAATCGGCGGCACGTCGCCGGTGAGGCTGGCGGAAGTGGCGTTGATGATCACGTCCACCGGCTCCTGCAACCAGTCGAAACCACTGGCCGACACCGGCCCCAGATCACAGAACAGCTCGGCCAGCAGCTCGGCTTTTTCCACCGTACGATTGGCGATGATCACCGATGCCGGCTTCTCGGCCAGCAACGGCTCCAGCGCGCCACGCACCGCACCGCCAGCGCCGAGCAGCAGGATGCGTTTGCCGGTCAGGCTGAAACCGGCATTCACCGTCAGGTCGCGCACCAGACCGGCGCCGTCGGTGTTGTCGCCGAGCAGCGAACCGTCAGCCAGTTTACTCAGGGTGTTCACCGCACCAGCCCGTTGCGCGCGAGCGGTCAGGCTGTTGGCCAGACGAAAGGCTTCTTCCTTGAACGGCACCGTGACGTTGGCGCCGCGACCGTCCTGGAAGAACGCCATGGCGCAGGCGCTGAAGTCGTCAAGCGGCGCCAGCAGGGTGCTGTAGTCGAGGCGCTGACCGGTCTGTTCGGCGAACAGTTTGTGAATCATCGGCGACTTGCTGTGGCCGATCGGGTTACCGAAAACGACGTAACGATCCATCAGCAGTCCTCAGGCCTGGGCCAGCCAGTCGCGGTCTTGCAGGAAGTAGTCGGTCAGGCGTGCTTCTTCGCTGCCGGGTTCGGCCTTGAAGTCATAGGCCCAGCGCACTTGCGGCGGCAACGACATGAGGATCGACTCGGTACGCCCGCCCGATTGCAGGCCGAACAGGGTGCCGCGGTCATACACCAGGTTGAACTCGACGTAGCGGCCACGGCGAAATTCCTGAAATTCACGCTGTTTGGCGGTGAACGCCTCGTGCTTGCGGCGCTGCACGATCGGCAGGTAAGCGTCGATGTAGGCATCACCGATGGCGCGCATGAAGGCGAAACTGGTGTCGAAGTCCCACTCGTTCAGGTCATCGAAAAACAGACCACCGATGCCACGCGGTTCGTTGCGATGCTTGATGTGAAAATAGGTGTCGCACCAGGCCTTGTAACGCGGATAGACGTCCGGCCCGAACGGCGCGCAGGCCTGTTCGGCGACGCGGTGCCAGTGGATGCAGTCTTCTTCGTTGCCGTAATACGGGGTCAGGTCGAAGCCGCCGCCGAACCACCAGACCGGCTCTTCACCTTCCTTCTCGGCGATGAAAAAGCGCACGTTGGCGTGGGACGTCGGCACATGTGGGTTGTGCGGGTGAATCACCAGCGACACGCCGAGGGCTTCGAAACCGCGACCGGCCAATTCCGGACGATGGGCGCTGGCCGACGGCGGCAGACCACTGCCGAACACGTGGGAGAAATTGACGCCGCCCTTTTCGATCACCGTACCGTTTTCGATCACGCGGGTACGACCGCCACCACCGGCAGGCCGGGTCCAGGCGTCTTCGACGAAGCGCGTGCCGCCGTCCTCGGTTTCCAGCGCGGCGCAGATGCGGTCTTGCAGGTCGAGCAGATAGGCCTTTACGGCGTCGGTGCGGGTCGTCATGGCTTCACCTTGAATCGGGCATAACTACGCGGGCGCCCCGCAGGCAGGGGGCGGCGCAAATGGGCGCGTAGCATAACACCGCAAACCTGCGCGCCGCAGTTGACGAAGATCAAGCAGGGGAGTTGGATAGGGGGCTTACAAACGACCCAAGGAGAGCAGGCAGATGGCAAAGCGTATCCAGTTCCGCGCCCACGGCGGTCCCGAAGTGCTCGAGTTTGTTGACTACGAACCCGCCGCGCCCGGCCCGAATCAGGTGCGGGTGACGAACAAGGCGATCGGCCTGAACTTCATCGACACCTATTTCCGCAGCGGTCTGTATGCCCCGCCAGCCTTGCCGTCCGGGCTCGGCGCAGAAGGCGCCGGCATCGTCGATGCGGTGGGCAGCGACGTCACCCGGTTCAAGGTCGGTGATCGCGTGGCATATGGCAGCGGCCCGCTGGGTGCCTACAGCCAGTTGCACACCCTGCCCGAAGCCAATCTGGTGAAGCTGCCGGACGAAATCAGCTTCGAGACCGCTGCCGGGGTCATGCTCAAGGGTCTAACAGTGCAGTACCTGCTGCGTCAGACCTATGAACTCAAGGGTGGCGAAACCATTCTGTTCCACGCCGCTGCCGGGGGTGTCGGTTCGCTGGCCTGCCAATGGGCCAAGGCACTGGGCGTCAAGCTGATCGGCACGGTCAGCTCGAAGGAGAAAGCCGAACTGGCCAAGGCCAACGGCGCCTGGGCAACCATCGATTACAGCCACGAAAACGTGGCACAGCGGGTGCTGGAGCTGACCGATGGCAAGAAAGTCCCGGTGGTGTACGACGGCGTCGGCAAAGACACCTGGCTGACCTCGCTCGACAGCGTTTCGCCGCGTGGGCTGGTGGTGAGTTTCGGCAACGCCTCCGGTGCGGTGGACGGGGTAAATCTGGGGATTCTTTCGGCCAAGGGCTCGCTGTACGTGACCCGCCCGACCCTGGCGACCTACGCCAACAACGCCGAGAACCTGCAGCGCATGGCCGACGAGCTGTTCGAGATGATCATCAGCGGCAAGCTCAAGGTGGACATCAGCCAGCGCTATCCACTGGCTGATGCGGCGAAGGCGCAGACCGAATTGTCGGCACGGCGTACCACCGGCTCGACCATCCTGCTGCCCTGACAAACCTTCGACGTCTTGCCAGTCAGGGTTGCAAACCCACGGCTGGCAAGTCGGTTCTAACGCGTTCAGCACCTCGGCAGATGACACTCCAACGTTTTTTGCACCACGTGGCCAACCGCCGGATCAGGCTGCTGGACCGCCGCGAAAATTTGCCGCCACTCGGCTGACAACACCCAGTAATCGCCGCGTGCGCGCTGGTCGATATGCAGGGCATTGGAAGCGATCGGCATCAGGCCGAAGCGCTGGTAGAAGCGCAGCTGTTGCGATCTGCACAACGCGGTCACCCCCTTGTAGCCGCGTTTAATGGCCCACTCGGTAGCGGCCGCCAGCAGACCGTTGACCGCGATGGGCAACTGATTGGGTGTGTACGACATCAATCGGCTGAATTCGACATGGCGCGACAGCGCCACCGTGGGTGAAACATGTTGCTGCGCCAGCGATACCCATTCGAACGGTGCCGGAGTCGCCCTCAATACCGCCAACAGTTGATCGTGCCGATACAGCAGAAAATGGGTACTGCGCGACTTTATCGCCAGTCTGGTTTCGAGCATCCGCGCCCGTGAAGTCAGCATGTAATGCTGCAGCCGAAGCCGAAATTGCCGATCGATAAACCGGTCGAACTCCTGAGTATCCGCCCCTGCTTCCAGCATCACGATGCGACAACCCTCATGGTGACTCTTCAACGTCACCTGAAGCGCCTGCAGGTAATCCGTGAGTTGCAAATTGGTAGTGTCCATTCTTTCTCCGCAGACCTTAACTTATCGAAGTGTTTCGAGTGCAGGGAAAGGATGGTTGCTTTTGCCGATTCCGCCACGCCAGAAAATCTGATAATCAAGTGGGAAAAGCCAATGAATCCGGGGACTTGGCGACTTTTCCGACAGAGAAACTGGCGTCATTGCAGGATAAATCGCAGGCGCGCGTAGTCCTCCTCACCATCAAGGCGAGGAAGACTCACGGTAAAGGTTTTCGACGCAGGATCAGTCGGGGCGAATGACCTTGCCGGTTGCCAGATCGCGGATCACGCTGGGGTTCTTGCGCCCACCCAGTTGCCCGCCGAGGATCAGGTCGAGCTGCCCACGGAAATACTGCTCGACGCGCAACCGCGTGCGCGCCGCCGGCCGCCCCTGCGGGTTGGCCGAGGTGGAAATCAGCGGCCCGACCATCGAGCACAGATCCCGCACCTGCGGGTGATCGCTGACCCGCAGCGCCACCGTGTCATGCACGCCCGTCACCCATTCGGGCAACAGGTTCTGATGCGGCACCAGCCAGGTGTTCGGCCCCGGCCAGGTGCTGGCCATGCGGTCGATCCACTCTTGCGGGAAGTCTTCGAACAGGAAGTCGAACTGGCGGATGTTGTCGGCGACCAGGATCAGGCCCTTGTCCACCGAACGGTTCTTGATCGCCAACAGACGATCCACTGCCTCTTCGTTCCACGGGTCGCAACCCAGCCCCCAGACGGCTTCGGTTGGATAGGCAATCACCGCCCCGGCGCGAATCTCTCGTGCGGCTTGTTGCACACGCCAACTGTTGACCATGAAAAAACTCTCCGAAAACAGGTTTTGCGCAGTTTACCGATCTTCCCTGTAAAACCTAGCGTGTCCTCGCCAGCCAGCGACCGTTTTCACACACTGCGCGGCCGTCCATTTCCAGCTCGGTGAGCGCCGCGAGGACTTTGGGCAACGCCCAGCCGCTGCTTTCGACCAAGGCTTCGCTGGTGTGCGGCGCGGCGTGCAGCAGATCAAGCAGGGGATGCGCGGAATCCGGCGGGTCTGTGGATAACGGCAAATGCTGCCAGCCGCGCAGGGCTTCGAGAATGTGTTCGATGGTTTCCACCAGCACCGCACCGTCGCGGATCAGCTGATGGCAGCCGCGCGCACCGGGGTGATGGATCGAGCCGGGAATCGCATACACCTCGCGGCCCTGTTCCGCCGCCAGCCGGGCGGTGATCAGTGAACCGCTGGCGACACTCGCCTCGACCACCAGCACGCCGAGGGACAAACCGCTGATGATCCGGTTGCGCCTGGGGAAGTTGCTCGCCGTCGGGCCGGCGTCCAGTGGAAACTCCGAAAGCACCGCACTGCCCGAGGCAATCATCGCGTCGGCCAGTCGACGATTGCGCTGTGGATAAAACTTTTCCAGGCCGGTGCCGAGTACGCCGACGGTTTGCCCGCCAACGTCCAGCGCCGCTTGATGGGCAGCCGCATCGATACCCAGCGCCAGCCCACTGGTGATGACGAAACCGGCCCCGGCGAGGCTGCGGGAAAACGCGACGGCGGTATCCATTCCCGGGCGCGACGCGCTGCGACTGCCGACCATCGCCAGTTGCGGTTTTTCCAGAATCAGCGGATCACCGGCGACGAACAACAGCGGTGGCGGGTCAGGGATCTGCGCCAGCAGCGCCGGATAATCCGCCTGGTCCAACATCAATAGATGCTGGCCGGGCCGCTCTAGCCAGCGCAATGCATGGCTGGCGCCGTCGCGCACTTCAGGGCTGCGCCGGGCCTCGGCCGACGCCGCCGGCAACCCCAGCGCACGCCAGGCACTGGCCGGCGCGCTCAGGGCTTTTGACGCCGAGCCGAAGGCTTCAAGCAGTTTGGCAAAACGTTTCGGGCCGATTTCCGGCAAGCGGTGCAGGCGCAAACGCGCTTCCAGTTCCGCAGGAGAAACCGGCGTACAGGCAGACAGCATCGTGGATCATCCTTGATCGTTATAAGTCCCGAACCATTCGGAACAAGCTGTGGATAACTCTGTTGGTAACTTGTTAAGCCTGCTAAGGATTTCGCACCTTGTCGAGCACCGCCAGCGAGCGCGATGCGTTGAGTACGAGGCCGTAACTGAGCTTGTCGTAGGTGCGGAACACCATCAGCAGACCGGCCCGTTCATCGGGAATTTTCAGCGGCTGGCCGGTGACCCGGTCGCGCACGGTTTCCCCGGTTTTCATCACCACCAGCACATTGCCTTCGGCCAGACCGTCGCGCTTGCCCTTGTTCAGGGTGACCACGTCCATCACGCCGATCTGCGTGACGCCGCGCGGCACGTCGATGATCAGGCCGTTGATGTTGGTGCTCGGGGCGCTGGGCATGAAAGTCGAATTGATCGAGCGCTCTTCGCCGCTGAACAGACGATCGCCCAGACGTACTTCCTGGGTGGTGCGTTGCAGGGCGAGGGTGGCGACGTCGCCTTCGGTGGCGACGATTTCACCGCCACCGATATCGTCGGCGTTGATCCCGAGAAACTCCTTGGTCTGCGGGTCGGTGTAGACCTTGCCCTGGCGGAAGATGCCGTACACCGGTTGATTCGGGTCGAAGTGGCCACGGGCGAAGATTCGGTCGCCCGTGCCGCTGAGCACGCGCTCCGCGTCGCCGGCGACTATGTACGGCGCCTTGTCGAAGTCCTCGACCTTGTCGACGATGCGGTTGCTCAGCAGGAAACTGTTGATCGATTTCAGCGGAATGCTCGGAATCGCCTCGGCCACCGGGCTGGTGCGGATGCGTGGCGACAGCTTGATGGTGCCCCGTGACTCGCCGCGATTGAGGGTCAGTTGCGGCTGGCCGTTGACGTAACGGAGCGTCAGCGTGTCGCCCGGGTAGATCAGGTTGGGGTTTTCAATTTGCGGATTGGCCCGCCACAGCTGTGGCCATTGCCAGGGCTCGCGCAGGTATTTGCCGGAAATGTCCCAGAGGGTGTCTCCCGAAACCACCGTGTATTGCTGTGGAAAACCATCCCTGAGTTGCACTTGCCCTTGCGCAGCCGCGGCCGAAGCCAGAAGCAGCAGGGCGAGTAGTGTTTTCCTCATGCAGCGAATCCCTTTATCATGTGCGTTCGCGTGAACCGTCAGAGCCCCCGTGGCTCGCTACTGCAAATTGCATTAGCTACGCTTCACAACGGTAGCCTGCATCTTCGGACCTGCCAGGCCATCGACCCGACTTTACTCAATACGTGCAGCAATCAGCCTATGGCCATTTTAAACATCCTCGAATTCCCGGACCCGCGTCTGCGTACTATCGCCAAGCCTGTGGCTGTAGTGGACGACGAAGTGCGTCAGTTGGTCGATGACATGTTTGAAACAATGTATGAAGCGCCGGGCATCGGCCTCGCCGCGACCCAGGTCAACGTGCACAAACGTATCGTCGTGATGGACCTTTCCGAAGACCGCACCGAACCCCGGGTGTTCATCAACCCCGAGTTCGAATCGCTGACCGACGAGATGGATCAGTACCAGGAAGGCTGCCTCTCGGTGCCGGGTTTCTACGAAAACGTCGACCGCCCGCAGAAGGTCAAGATCAAGGCGCTGGACCGCGACGGCCAGCCTTACGAACTGATCGCCGAAGGCCTGCTCGCGGTGTGCATCCAGCACGAATGCGACCACCTCAACGGCAAGCTGTTCGTCGATTACCTGTCCACGCTCAAACGCGACCGGATCAAGAAGAAACTGGAAAAGCTGCATCGCCAGAACGCTTGATGCCCTCCTTCAAAGGCTTGCTGCGGCAAGCCTTTTTCTTTTTATGAGATTCCCTTCATGACTGAGCCACTGCGCATCGTTTTTGCCGGCACTCCGGAATTCGCCGCCGAGCACCTCAAGGCCCTGCTGAACAGCCCTTACGAGATCGTTGCGGTCTACACCCAACCGGATCGTCCGGCCGGTCGCGGGCAAAAACTGATGCCGAGCCCGGTCAAACAGTTGGCCCTGGAAAATAATATCCAGGTGTTGCAGCCGCCGACCCTGCGCAACGCCGATGCTCAGGCTGAACTCGCCGCGCTGAAACCGGACTTGCTGGTGGTGGTCGCCTACGGCCTGATCCTGCCGCAAGCGGTGCTGGATATTCCGCGTCTGGGCTGCATCAACAGCCACGCCTCGCTGCTGCCGCGCTGGCGCGGTGCGGCGCCGATCCAGCGCGCCGTGGAACACGGTGATGCCGAAAGCGGCGTGACTGTGATGCGCATGGAAGCCGGCCTCGACACCGGGCCGATGCTGCTCAAGGTCGTGACCCCGATCAGCGCCAACGACACCGGCGGCACGCTGCACGACCGCCTCGCCGAAATGGGTCCGCCCGCCGTGGTTCAGGCAATTGCCGGCCTGGCCGCTGGAACCCTCGAAGGCGAAGTGCAGAACGACGAACTCGCCACCTACGCCCACAAACTGAACAAGGACGAAGCGCGCCTCGACTGGAGCCGTCCGGCGGTTGAGCTGGAGCGTCTGGTGCGCGCCTTCAATCCCTGGCCGATTACCCACAGCACCCTCAACGGTGAAGCGCTGAAGGTATTGGCCGCGACGCTGGCTGACGGCAAAGGCGCACCGGGTGAAATCCTCAGCGCCAGCAAGGACGGCCTGATCGTCGCCTGCGGTGAGCAGGCACTGTGCCTGACCCGCCTGCAACTGCCCGGCGGCAAGGCGCTGAACTTCAGCGACCTGTTCAACAGCCGCCGCGAGAAATTCGCCGTCGGCACCGTGCTCGGCGCCGTGGTGGACGCGCAATGAACCCGCGTCTGGCCGCCGCCAAGGCACTCGCCGCCGTGCTCAGCGGCAAGGCTTCGCTGAACAGCTCCCTGCCGACGCAACTGGACAAGGTCGAGGACCGTGATCGCGGTTTCACCCAGGATCTGGCGTTCGGCACCGCGCGCTGGCAGCCACGGCTGTCGGCGCTGGCGGAAAAACTTCTGCAGAAGCCGTTCAAGGCTGCCGACGCCGATGTCGAGGCGCTGCTGCTGGTCGGTCTCTATCAACTGCTCTACACCCGCGTGCCGCCGCACGCGGCCATCGGCGAAACCGTCGGTTGCGCCGACAAGCTGAAAAAGCCGTGGGCCAAGGGTCTGCTCAACGCCGTGCTGCGCAATGCCCAGCGCGAAAGCGAAACGATTTTTGCCGAGCTGGAGCGCGATCCGGTGGTGCGCACCGCCCACCCGCGCTGGCTGCAAAAATCCCTGAAAGCCTTCTGGCCGGAGCAATGGGAAGCGATCTGCGCCGCGAACAACGCGCACCCGCCGATGATCCTGCGCGTCAACCGCCGGCATCACAGCCGCGACGCCTACCTCGGCTTGCTCAGCGACGCCGGCATCGTTGCCACGCCCTGCGTCTATAGCCGCGACGGCATCGTCCTTGAAGCCGCCGCCGACGTGCGCAGCCTGCCGGGTTTTGCCGAAGGCTGGATCAGTGTGCAGGACGAAGCCGCGCAACTGGCCGCCGATCTGCTCGATCTGGCCCCGGGTCAGCGAGTGCTCGACGCCTGCTGCGCCCCCGGTGGCAAGACCTGCCACATCCTTGAAGCCGAACCGGCGCTGGCCGGCGTGGTGGCGGTGGATCTGGAAGCCAAACGTCTGGTGCGCGTAAAGGAAAACCTTGAGCGACTGGGCCTGAGCGCCGAACTGATCGCTGCCGACGGTCGCGATACCGCCGCGTGGTGGGACGGCAAACCGTTCCAGCGCATCCTGCTCGACGCGCCATGCTCGGCCACCGGCGTGATCCGCCGCCATCCGGACATCAAGCTGACCCGTCTGCCGGACGACATCGTTGCCCTCGCGCAACTGCAAGGCGAGCTGCTCGACGCCCTGTGGAAAACCCTCGAAGTCGGCGGCATCCTGCTCTACGCCACTTGCTCTACCTTGCCGACCGAGAACACCGAAGTCATCGCCGCGTTCCTTGAGCGCACGCCTGGTGCCCGCGAACTGGATCTGGCAACCACGGCCGGGATCAAACAGCCCCATGGTCGCCAATTGCTGGCCCAGCAGGGCGGGCATGACGGGTTCTACTACGCCAAGCTGATCAAGATCGCTGCCGCGCGCGGCTAAACGGATTCAACGGAGTGACTGGATGAAAATCATCATCCTCGGTGCGGGGCAGGTCGGCGGTTCGCTGGCTGAACACCTGGCGAGCGAAGCCAACGACATCACCGTGGTCGACACCGACGGCGAACGCCTGCGCGACCTCGGCGACCGTCTCGACATCCGCACCATTCAGGGCCGCGGTTCGCTGCCGTCGGTGCTGCGTCAGGCCGGCGCCGACGATGCCGATATGCTGGTGGCGGTGACCAACAGCGACGAGACCAACATGGTCGCCTGCCAGGTCGCGCACACACTGTTCCACACCCCGACCAAAATCGCCCGGGTGCGCGAAGCGTCCTACCTCAATCGCGAAGAACAGCTGTTCCAGAATGAAGCGATTCCGGTCGACGTGCTGATCAGCCCCGAGCAGGTGGTGACCAACTACATCAAGCGTCTGATCCAGCATCCGGGCGCGCTGCAAGTGATCGACTTCGCCGAAGGCCAGGCGCAACTGGTGGCGGTGCGCGCCTATTACGGCGGGCCGCTGGTGGGTCAGCAACTGCGCCAGTTGCGCGAGCACATGCCGAATGTCGAGACGCGTGTCGCGGCGATTTTCCGCCGCGACCGGCCGATCCTGCCGCAAGGCGACACAGTGATCGAGGCCGATGACGAAGTCTTCTTCATCGCCGCCCGTGAGAACATTCGCGCGGTGATGAGCGAAATGCGCCGTCTCGACGAAACCTACAAGCGCATCGTGATTGCCGGTGGCGGGCAGATCGGCGAGCGTCTGGCCGAGGCCATCGAAAGTCGCTACCAGGTGAAGATCATCGAGATGAACCCGGCGCGCTGCCGCTATCTCTCCGACACCCTCGACAGCACCGTGGTGCTGCAGGGCAGTGCGTCGGACCGTGATCTGCTGCTGGAAGAGAACATCGCCGACGCCGACATCTTCCTCGCGCTGACCAACGATGACGAAGCCAATATCATGTCGTCGCTGCTGGCCAAACGGCTGGGCGCGAAGAAAGTGATGACGATCATCAACAACCCGGCGTACGTCGACCTGATCCAGGGCGGCGATATCGACATCGCCATCAGCCCGCAACTGGCGACCATCGGCACCTTGCTGGCTCACGTACGGCGTGGCGATATCGTCAGCGTGCACTCATTGCGCCGGGGTGCGGCGGAAGCCATCGAGGCGATTGCCCACGGCGATGCGAAGTCGAGCAGGGTCATCGGCCGACCGATCGAGAAAATCGGCCTGCCACCTGGCAGCACGATTGGCGCGATCATCCGCAACGAAGAAGTGATCATCGCCCACGACGATACGGTGATCGAAACCGGCGACCATGTGATTCTGTTCCTTGTGGATAAAAAGCATATCCGCGATGTGGAGAAGCTGTTTCATGTGGGTCTGAGCTTCTTCTGATCAACCAAAAGCAAAGATCGCAGCCTTCGGCAGCTCCTACACCGATCGCTGTAGGAGCTGCCGAAGGCTGCGATCTTTTGATCTTGAAAAGGAGTAGGCCCATGCTCGAATCCCTGGAAAAAATGCTTGCCAAGGGTGTGGATAACTCCCTGCTGCGCTTCGGCCTGGGCAAGGGTTATCTGGATTTGGGGGAGAACGCCAAGGCAGCCGAGCATTTACAGCGCTGCGTCGACTTCGATCCGAAGTACTCGGCGGCGTGGAAGCTATTGGGCAAAGCGCAACTCGCCCTCGGCGATCACGTCGCCGCACGGCAGGCGTGGGAACAAGGTCTGGAAGCCGCCCGCGCGCATGGCGACAAGCAGGCTGAAAAGGAAATGACGGTGTTTCTGAAGAAGCTCGACCGTCAGGCGCATTAAGCTAGAGATAACGCAGGCCGATGCCCTCGGCATCCACCGTCACCACTTCCATTCGCACCCGTGGCGCGCCGGTGGGTAAACCCTGCACCTGGCCATAAACCACCGCGCCTTTGGGCAGTGAAGCCAGGCCTGGATGCTGGACATACACCCCGGTGGCCGACAGATTGCGCGTCTGCCCGAGGCATTCGCCGAAGCTGTCGTGGGTGATCTTGATGCGGAAGGACTTGCGCTGTTCGGACATCTTTATGCGCCCTTGAATGAACGGGGTTGTGGATAAGCCGCAGAAGCAAGATCAAAAGATCGCAGCCTGCGGCAGCTCCTACAGGTTATCCACAGAGTGTGCCAACTTGCTCAGTACCAGCGTTCTTCGCCGGGTGGGCGTTTCTTGAAGCGCTTCATGCTCCACATGTATTGGCTTGGATACGCGGCAACGTAGCGTTCAACGACTTTGCTCATCGCTGCGCAGGATTCCTCGGTATCGGTGCTGTACATGGCTTCTGGCGCCGCTTCGAGGATCACTTTGTAGCCCGAACCATCCGGCAGGCGCAGAGCGTGGAGGAACACCCCGACCGCTTTGCCGCCGGCGAGCATGTTCGGCACGAATTTACTGGTCAGCGCCTGGGTGGCGAAAAACGGCACGAAGATCCCGGCGGATTCGGCCGGCTCCGGGTCAGCCGGAATGCCCACTGCACCACCTTTGCGCACTTCCTTGATGACGCTGAGGATGCCTTCCTTGGTGGAGGCAGCGACCTTGTTGCCCAGTTGCACGCGTTGCTTGCGCAGCAATTCATCCACCGCCTTGAGCTTCGGCGGGCGGTAGAAAATGATCGGTTTGCACTGGCTGCAATAGAAGTGGTTGAGCACTTCCCAGTTGCCCAAGTGGCTGGTGATGCCGACCACGCCTTTGCCCGAGGCCAGCGCATCCTTGAGGATGTCGAGGCCTTCGACTTCGCGCACCAGATCGATCGAACGCTGCGCCGGCCAGATCCACGCGCAGGCGCTTTCGGTCAGCGACTTGCCGATGTCCTTCAGACTCTGGCCGACCAGACGCTCACGTTCGGCCGGGTCCATCTGTGGAAAACATTTGGAAAGGTTGATCCGCACCACGTCGCGGGAACGGTTGGGGGTTTTCCACATGATCCAGCCGATCGCCGAACCCACGGCCTGCACGGCCCGCCATGGCAGCAGGGCAAACAGCCGCAGAGCGCCTACCAGCAAGGCGCCTTTAAACTTTTCCACAGGTCACTCCTGATTTTGTGCTGTGCGCGAGGCGGCCATTCTAACCGCCGTTGACCAACCGCGCGTAGCGGTCACAGTCCTGAGTGTGATCCATGACCATGCCCGAAGCCTGCATCAGTGCGTAGCAAATGGTCGGGCCGACGAAGGTGAAGCCGGCCTTTTTCAGGGCTTTGCTCATTGCCAGCGCTTCGGGGGTGATCGCCGGGACTTCGCTGCGATCCTTGAAATGATTGATGATCGGTCGACCGCCGACGAACGACCAGAGGAAAGCCACCGGATCCTCCAGCGCCATCCAGGCCTGGGCATTGCGTCGGGCGGCATTGAGTTTGAGGCGGTTGCGGATGATCCCCGGATCGAGCATCAGTTCATCGATTTCGGCGTCGCTCATCTGCGCCACGCGCTGCACGTCGAAGCCGTACAACACCTCGCGGTAGCGCTCGCGTTTACGCAGCACGGTGATCCACGACAGCCCGGCCTGGAACCCTTCGAGCAAAAGCAACTCGAACAAACCCTGCGCATCGCGTAGCGGCGTGCCCCACTCCTGATCGTGATAAGCCATGTACAGCGGATCTTCGGTACACCAAAAGCAGCGTGGCATAAGGCTCCAGGGGGCGTGCGCAGCAACGAATCGGGTATACTCCCGCTCTTTAAATCGCAGCCCAAGAAACAGGTGAATTTCGTGAGCCAGCCTACGCCAGCCGTGCGTACCTTCCAAGACTTGATCCTCGCGCTCCAGCAATACTGGGCCGAGCAAGGTTGTGTGGTACTTCAGCCCTACGATATGGAAGTAGGCGCCGGCACTTTCCACACCGCGACCTTCCTGCGCGCCATCGGCCCGGAAACCTGGAACGCCGCGTACGTGCAGCCAAGCCGCCGTCCGACTGACGGCCGCTACGGGGAAAACCCGAACCGTCTGCAGCACTACTATCAGTTCCAGGTCGTTCTGAAGCCGAACCCGGACAACTTCCAGGAACTGTACCTGGGCTCGCTCAAGCATGTCGGCCTGGACCCGCTGGTCCACGACATCCGCTTCGTCGAAGACAACTGGGAATCGCCGACCCTGGGCGCCTGGGGTCTGGGCTGGGAAGTCTGGCTCAACGGCATGGAAGTGACCCAGTTCACTTATTTCCAGCAGGCCGGCGGCATCGAGTGCTACCCGGTCACCGGTGAAATCACCTACGGTCTCGAGCGTCTGGCCATGTACCTGCAGGGCGTGGACTCGGTCTATGACCTGGTCTGGGCTGACGGCCCGTTCGGCAAGGTGACCTACGGCGATGTGTTCCACCAGAACGAAGTGGAGCAGTCCACCTACAACTTCGAACACGCCAACGTCGACAAACTGTTCGAACTGTTCGATTTCTATGAAAGCGAAGCCAAGCGCCTGATCGAACTCGACCAGCCGCTGCCGTTGCCAAGCTACGAAATGGTCCTGAAGGCCTCGCACACCTTCAACCTGCTGGACGCGCGCCGGGCGATCTCGGTGACCGCGCGTCAGCAATACATCCTGCGCGTACGCACCCTGGCGCGTTCCGTTGCGCAAGCCTACCTGCTGGCTCGCGCCAAGCTGGGCTTCCCGATGGCGACCCCGGACCTGCGTGATGAAGTACTGGCCAAGCTGGAGGCTGCACAATGAGTGCGCAAGATTTTCTGGTCGAACTGGGCACCGAAGAACTGCCGCCAAAAGCCCTGAACACCCTGGCTGAAGCGTTCCTCGCCGGTATCGACAAGGGCCTGCAAGCTGCCGGCCTGAGCTACGAAAGCAAAACCGTCTACGCCGCGCCGCGTCGTCTGGCGGTGCTGATCACGGCGCTGGCGACCCAGCAACCGGATCGCAGCATCAACCTCGACGGCCCGCCGCGTCAGGCTGCGTTCGACGCTGAAGGCAACCCGACTCAGGCAGCCCTGGGCTTTGCCAAGAAGTGCGGCGTCGAGCTGAGCGAAATCGACCAGAGCGGTCCGAAACTGCGCTACAGCCAGAACATCGCCGGCAAGCCGACCGCGAGCCTGCTGCCGACCATCGTCGAAGATTCGCTGAACGACCTGCCGATCCCGAAACGCATGCGTTGGGGTGCGCGCAAGGAAGAGTTCGTGCGTCCGACCCAGTGGTTGGTCATGCTGCTCGGTGACCAGGTCATCGACTGCACCATCCTCGCGCAGAAGGCTGGCCGCGACTCCCGTGGTCACCGTTTCCACCACCCGGAAAGCGTGCGCATCGGTTCGCCGTCGAGCTACCTGGCCGACCTGCGTGCCGCTTATGTCCTGGCCGATGCCAACGAGCGTCGCGAGATCATCAGCAAGCGCACCGAAGAGCTGGCAACCCGTCAGGAAGGCACCGCGATCGTGCCGCCGGCGCTGCTCGACGAAGTGACCGCGCTGGTCGAGTGGCCGGTGCCGCTGGTGTGCTCGTTCGAGGAACGCTTCCTCGACGTGCCGCAGGAAGCACTGATCACCACCATGCAGGACAACCAGAAGTACTTCTGCCTGCTGGATGCCGACGGCAAGTTGCTGCCACGGTTCATCACCGTCGCCAACATCGAAAGCAAAGACCCGCAGCAGATCATCGCCGGTAACGAGAAAGTGGTTCGCCCACGCCTGACCGACGCCGAGTTCTTCTTCAAGCAAGACAAGAAGCAAAAGCTCGAAGCCTTCAATGATCGCCTGAAGAACGTGGTGTTCCAGGAAAAACTCGGCAGCGTCTACGACAAGGCCGAGCGCGTTTCGAAACTCGCGGCCTACATTGCCGCGCGGATCGGCGGCAACGCTTCGTGGGCGGCCCGTGCCGGCCTGCTGTCGAAGTGCGACCTGGCCACCGAAATGGTCGGCGAGTTCCCGGAGATGCAAGGTGTCGCCGGCTACTACTACGCCCTCAATGACGGCGAGCCGCAAGACGTCGCGCTGGCGCTGAACGAGCAGTATATGCCACGCGGTGCCGGTGCTGAACTGCCGGCGACCCTGACCGGTGCGGCTGTCGCGATCGCCGACAAGCTCGACACCCTGGTCGGCATCTTCGGTATCGGCATGCTGCCGACCGGCAGCAAAGACCCGTATGCCCTGCGCCGTGCGGCCCTCGGCGTGCTGCGCATCCTGATCGAGAAACAACTGGATCTGGACCTGAACGACGCCGTGGCTTTCGCCGTTGCTGCGTTCGGTGCCAAGGTCAAGGCTGCCGGTCTGAACGACGCGGTGCTGGAATTCATCTTCGACCGCCTGCGTGCGCGTTACGAGGACGAAGGCGTCGATGTCGCCACCTACCTGTCGGTTCGTGCCCTGAAGCCGGGTTCGGCGCTGGACTTCGACCAGCGTGTGCAAGCGGTTCAGGCCTTCCGCAAACTGCCGGAAGCGGCAGCGCTGGCGGCGGTCAACAAGCGTGTATCGAACCTGCTGAGCAAGGTTGAAGGCTCGGTGCCGACCGTGGTCGAGGCCAAATACTTCGACAACGCCAACGAGTTCTCGCTGTACTCGGCGATTCAACAAGCGGATCAGGCGGTGCAGCCGATGGCCGCAGCGCGTCAGTACAACGA
Organism: Pseudomonas sp. B21-051; assembly: GCF_024748795.1. Classification (NCBI taxonomy): domain Bacteria; kingdom Pseudomonadati; phylum Pseudomonadota; class Gammaproteobacteria; order Pseudomonadales; family Pseudomonadaceae; genus Pseudomonas; species Pseudomonas sp. B21-051. The sequence continues at coordinate 12,669 of NZ_CP087166.1, read as the reverse complement.
GTCGCTGGCACGTCTGGCGGCATTGCGTGAGCCGGTCGACGCGTTCTTCGACGCCGTCATGGTCAATGCCGAAGACGCCAACGTGCGGGCCAACCGCTACGCGCTGCTGGCGCGTCTGCGTGGCCTGTTCCTCGGGGTTGCCGACATTTCGCTGTTGGGTTGAGGGATTGCTGTTGAAACTGCTGATTCTCGATCGGGACGGAGTGATCAATTACGACTCCGACGCTTACATCAAGTCGGTGGAGGAGTGGATTCCACTGCCCGGCTCGATCGAGGCGATTGCGCAGTTGAGCAAGGCCGGCTGGACGGTGGCGGTCGCCACCAACCAGTCGGGCATTGCTCGCGGCTATTACGACCTCGCTACCCTCGACGCCATGCACGCGCGCTTGCGTGCGCTCGTGGCGGAGCAGGGCGGTGAAGTCGGGCTGATCGTGTACTGCCCGCATGGTCCGGACGAGGGTTGCGATTGCCGCAAGCCGAAGCCGGGGATGTTGCAAACCATCGCGGCGCATTACAACGTGACGCTGACGAATGTCTGGTTCGTCGGCGACAGCCTTGGTGACCTGGAGGCCGCCAAAGCCGTCGATTCACAGCCCGTTTTGGTAAAGACCGGGAAAGGCGAAAAAACTCTGGGCAAGACCCTTCCGGTCGGCACCCTGATTTTTGACGATCTGGCGGCGATTGCCGCAGAACTTATCCACAACTAGAGTGCTTCTGAAGTTCCTGACCAGGGATTGATCGGGAGTGCGCTTGAACAGTCGGGCATCGCCCGTAACGGTAAACGTCGCCATGTCGATACTGCAGGCCATCAGAATTTTTCTCTTTTACCTGCTGCTGGGCACCACTGCCTTGCTGTGGTGCAGCCTGAGCTTTTTTATCGCGCCCTTTCTGCCGTTCAAGGCGCGTTATCGTTTCATCAACGTGTACTGGTGCCGTTGCGCCTTGTGGTTGACCAAGGTGTTTCTCGGCATTCGTTACGAGATCAAAGGCGCGGAAAACGTGCCGGATCGGCCCTGCGTGATTCAGTCGAACCACCAGAGCACCTGGGAGACGTTCTTTCTCTCTGCTTATTTCTCGCCCTTGAGCCAGGTGCTCAAGCGTGAATTGCTCTACGTACCGTTCTTCGGTTGGGCCATGGCCATGCTGCGGCCGATCGCGATTGACCGCGACAACCCGAAAGCGGCGCTCAAACAAGTCGCGGCCAAGGGCGATGAACTGCTCAAGGATAACGTCTGGGTATTGATCTTCCCTGAAGGCACCCGCGTTCCTTACGGCACCGTCGGCAAGTTCTCGCGCAGTGGCAGCGCGTTGGCGGTGAATGCGGCGCTTCCGATACTGCCGATTGCACACAATGCCGGCAAATTCTGGCCGAAAATCGGCTGGGGCAAGACGCCGGGCGTGATCAGCGTGGTCATCGGCGAGCCGATGTATGCCGAAGGCACTGGCCCGCGCGCCATCGCCGATCTGAACGACCGGGTACAGGCCTGGAACGAACAGACCCAGCGCGAAATGGGTTCGCTGCCACCAGCACCGCAGGCGCCTGCCGCGAATGATCAGGTGGCTGTCTGAGATTTTGTGGATAACCTGTGTACGGTTTTGTTGAAAAAGCCTGAATGTTGAAAGTAACCGATTGATTTTCTTATATATTTCTCAAGCTCATAAAACATCGTAAAAGGTGCATAAGTTTTTTTCGGAAGTAAAAAAACCGGCTGATATAGCCGGTTTTTTTGTGCCTGTTCACTCGGCGATCAGCGGTAGCTGCAGCCGGAACGTGGTGCCTTGATCGACGATGCTGTGGCACTCGATGTTACCGCCATGATGATCGACCACTGCCTTGACCATCGACAGCCCCAACCCGACGCCATCAATCCCCTGCGCCGACGAAAAGCGCCGATACTGGGTGAACAGATCCGGCAGCTCCTCGGCGGCAATGCCTTTGCCCTGGTCGGTCAATTCACAGCACAGCCACTCGCCTTGGCAACTGACACTCAACTCGATCGAGGTGCCGGCCGGGCTATACTTGATGGCGTTTTCCAACAGGTTGAACAAGGCGCGGGTCAGCAAACCTTGGTCAGCGTTGATCAGACGCTCCTGGGATTGTTCGTCCATCGTGTGCAGCAGTTTGATGCTTTTCTGCTGGGCGATGGGCAGCGCCTGATCCAGCACGTCCAGCACCAGCATCGCGAACAGACTGGGCTGGAACTGATAAGCCTCGGACTCGGCCCGCGCCAGCAGAACGAAACCGTCAGTCAGATCGAGCGCCCGGCGTACCTGGCGCTCGATCTGCTCGAACAGCGGTGAATCTGCTCCGGCTTGATGGCGATGCACATCGAGCAGGGCCAAAATCGCCGAATGCGGGGCGCGCAGATCGTGGGAAAGAAACCGCAGCAAGACCCCGCGCTGTTCTTCGGCAGCGCGTTCGGCGCTCAGGTCGGTGAGGCTCAGTAGCCAGCCGATCGGCGTATCGCCATCCACCGGCAACAGTGCCGCACGCTCCAGACGCAGGCTGCGTTCCTTGTGATCGCGAAACTCCAGCAAGGGCAGGGCTGATAAGGCCGGGTATGGTGCTGTGGATAATTCCGGATAACCGAGGCGGGCCAATTGCTCAAGAACGTCCTCGCCCACCAGCGGGTGATCGAACAATACCCGGGCCTTGCGGTTACCCAACAGGATCTGCCCTTTGGGATCGCTGATCAGTGTTGCCACCGGCAGGTATTCAAGACCGTCGGCAATGAAGCGCCGGGTATCGCGCGTGCGGCTCATGGCTTGTTCCAGTGCCATGATCTGCCCCTGTAACTGGTCTGCGCTGGTGAATTTTGCGCGGCGCCGTTCGGGGAACACTTTCGGCTCGCGGTCCAGCCGCGCCAGCTCCCAGCCAAAGTACGTCAACACCACACTCAGGCGCCGCCAGTTCCAGATCAGGTAGCCGAACAACATGCCCAGCGCAGCTGGCGTCGGTGACCACCAGTGCCGAACTTCCGCCAGCCCGGCGCTGGTCAGCAGCACACAAGCCACACCGCACGATGTCACCCAGATCGCCCAGCGCGGGCGCCACAGCAGCAATCCGAGTACGCAGGCTACCAGCCCTACCGAAAGCAGCGCACTCCACATCGGTACCACGTCATGCAGATTGATCTGCGCGCGATACGACAACAAGGCAGTCAGCGGCAACAGCACTAGACTTATCCACAACCACTCACGCACCAGCCGTCGAAACAGGCGCTGGACCTGACTCGGCTCGCGGCTTTCACGCCGACGCGGGCTATTCATGACAAACAGGGCAGGACAGTGAATGGTTTCATGGGCCACAGGTCTGAGGATGTAGATCCGAAGAATCATAGCGGACGTCGACCGATGGTGGACTGCTTACTTTTACTGCACAGGCCGAGCGCTTATGGTTGCCGGCCACTGCCCAAGCAACAAGGAACCCACGCGTATGCGCGTTGCGATACTGGACGATGAACCCGCCGAACTGCGTCGGGTCGAGCAAACCCTGCAGCAGATGGCTGCGGAGGGAGACCAGCCTTGGTCGTTGCACAGCTTTGAACGGGGCGAGGACCTGTTGCGCCAATTGCGCCGGGACACCTTCGACCTGCTGATCCTCGACTGGCAACTGCCCGATCTGACCGGCCTGGCGCTGCTGCGCTGGACCCGCGAACACATGGAGTCGCCACCCGCCGCGATCATGCTGACCAGCCGCGACGGCGAAAGCGATATCGTCCAGGCGCTGAACGCCGGTGCCGACGATTACGTCAGCAAACCTTTCCGCCCCAACGAGCTGAAAGCCCGAGTCGCCGCTGTACTGCGCCGGCACAGCCAGCAACGCAATAGCGCTGCCGAGGTCCTGAGCTTCAATGACCTGACCTTCGACGATGCCGAACTGAGCGTCACCCGCGAGGGCAAGGCGGTGGTCATGACGGAGCGTGAATACCGCCTGGCGCGCTGCCTGTTCAGTAACCTGGGTCGGCCATTGTCGCGGGAGTACCTGTATGAACGCTTCTGGCCCCACGAAGAAGTGGCGTCGTCACGGCCGCTGGATACGCACATCTATCGCCTGCGCAACAAGCTGGGGCTGACGGCGGATCGGGGTTGGCAGTTGCTGACGATTTATGGGTATGGATATCGGTTGGAGAGCGTCGCAGCGACAAGCGAGTGAGAAGGGCAGGCCAACAGCATTGCGTTGGCCCCCTTGATCAATGAAAGGTCAGCGCCAGCAAGCCGATCGCCAGTTTGCGGGTGTCTTCGCTCCAGCCCAGGTCATGCGGGCTGATTGCCAGCGGGAAATGCATCTGAATCCGCAACACACCTTGCTGCGCGACCAGTGCCTGCACGTGGGCGGGCAGGCTGATATTGATTGTGTTGGCGGTGGCATTGGTCAGGCTGGTGGAAAGTAGCGGCACGTTATTGATGCTGATCTCCACCGCTTGGCGCGGGTGTTTCTCAGCCAGGAAGGCGTTGGTTTCAAGTGTCAGCGAACTCAAGCCAGTCTTGGGCCGCAGGATAATTTCGGCATCCGTTCCAACCGACCCGGTGCCCCAAGCCTCGGCAAACCACCAGCCTTTGGCCAGCGCCTGGACCCCGGGGCTGCCCTCCATGAACTGCAGCTTTTCACCTGCACCCAATGAAGGAATCAATGTCCGGGACTCATCGGTGATTGGCGGACAGCCGGAGCACTGCTTCCAGCCCGGTGCCAGCACGTAGAAGCCGTCAACCTTTGCCAGCACATCGCTGTCGTGATTGATGCTGACCGTCGCTTGCAGGGCAGAGCGCTGTTCGAGCACATAGAGGGTGTCGTGTGCAAACTTGCCGGAGTCGATGGCCCTCGTGGCCGCCAGTTGCAGGTTGTCCTGAGCTTGCGCGCTCACTCGGCCCAGGTACACGGCATCCGTGGCGAGGTGGTTTCTGCCTGCATAATCCGAGAGGGTCATCCAATGGGTTGTCAGGTTTTGCGGAACCACATAGCGGACCTTCTGATAGTGCGTCGCCGCGTTTTGCCAGAACGGGTCGACCATCCGGGTGTTCCACGTTGCAGCAGGCGTGACCATCAGTTGATGGCGAATGTGTTCCCAACCGGCACGGGTGTCAGTGATCTGCACCAGCAGTGCAATCGCCAGCAGCACAAGCGCGGTTCGCGGCGCAGTGTTACGCACCATCAGGCACACCACAGCGAAGATCGCCGCATACATGACCGGCCAGATCATCCGCCCCGACGCACGGAAAATACCGGCCATGGAAATGACGGGGTCAGGCAACCAGAAAACGAACTCGAACGGTCCGACACCGACCCTGTTGGAGAACGCGAAAAGCATCAATCCCAGCAGAGCCAAGAGCAATAACCACCGTTCGCGCATCACTGCCATGACAGGGCTGTCGCCTGAGTACATGCACCACAACGCACAAGCAAGCAGGAACAGGACCCCCAATCCCGGAAAAGCCATGCCGGCCGAATCCCCGGGTACGCCGGGTATATCGCCGAGGATGTAAGACCATCCGGCTGGGTCGAAGAACGTCAGCGCATTGGCACGAAACAGTCCGAATCCGAAAGAGGCCAGTCCGTCCCCTTCGACGGTGAAATAGCCCGCCTGCCAGCAACACAAACCTGTCAGCAGCAGAAGGCTGAACAGTTCGAAAAACGCGTTTTTCAGCTGCAATTGCCGCTTCGAGGAACGGGCCAGCAGGTCGGCCAGCCAGATCAAACCCACCATCGCCAATAAATAAGCGTGTATCAAAGCGGTGACCGCCAACAACGTGCCCCAAGCCAGACGGCGCCGCTCGGTGTGTGGACGCAGGGATAGATACAACGCAGCCAGGATCAGGAAATGCCCGGCCAGGGACAAATGCTCGCCCATCCTCGAAATCAGCGCCGGGTTGAACAGAAACAGCGCTGCGCCCAGCAAGCGCAGCGCAGTATTGATGGTGACCAGGCCCATAAGCTTCCAGGCGAACCAGCCCTGTAGCACAAAACATAGCAGCAGCCAGAGGCCCAAGTATTGAAAGGGTTCGGGTAGCCACGCGGCAAAAGGTTTGAAGATCAACGCCAGCAGCGGGTTCGAGTCCGAGAAGATGATCGCGCTGCTCAGCTCCAATCCATACGAAGGATTGAGCCCCAGCGGCCACGACCAGGGCGAGTGTCTGAAGAACACCCAACCCAGATAGTGCGTGGCCGGATCACCACTGCCCAGCCATGCAATATTCTGCGGGTTCAACGCCCTGGGGCCGATGACGATAAAAAACGCCACAACCCCCAGCAGCAGGGGCAACGCATTGACCCATGGACGTCTAACGGAATCCTTCGTTACGCATTGATGAGTCAATTGATTGCTCTTTTTTTAGTCGTTTTTCTACAATCCGGCCGCCGCCTGTCTGCGACGGAAGAGCCGCATCGTATCGCGCCTCAAGACGAAATTGAACGCAAAAAAAAGCCCGCTTGCGCGGGCTTTTCCTGAGCAGCGTCGGCAACCTTAGAAATCCAGGTTGGACACCGCCAGCGCATTGCTCTCGATGAAATCACGGCGAGGTTCGACTGCATCACCCATCAGGGTATTGAAGATCTGATCCGCGCCAATGGCGTCTTCGATGGTGACTTTCAGCATGCGGCGCACGCTTGGGTCCATGGTGGTTTCCCACAGCTGATCCGGGTTCATTTCGCCCAGACCTTTGTAGCGCTGGATGGTGTGGCGCTTGGTGCTTTCAGCCATCAGCCAGTCGAGGGCTTCCTTGAACTCGGTGACGGCTTTCTTGCGCTCACCACGCTGGATGTACGCGCCTTCGTCGAGCAGGGTGCTCAGTTGAGCGCCGAGGGTGACGACGGTCTTGTAGTCGTTGCTGCCGAAGAAGTCGCGGTTGAAGGTGACGTAGTTCGACAGGCCGTGGGAGATCAGCTCGACCTCTGGCAGCCAAACGCCGCGTTCACGGTCTTCACGCAGGCTGGCCTTGTAGACCAGGCCCGACTTCTCGACGGTGCGCAGACGCACTTCGTACTGAGCCAGCCAGTCCTGCATCTTGGCGTGGTCGCCGAGCATTTCCAGGCTCACGGCCGGCAGGTAGATGAAGTGTTCGGTCAGCTCCTGCGGGTACAGGCGCGACAGACGCTTGAGGGTCTTCATCACCATGCGGAAGTCGTTAACCAGACGCTCCAGCGCTTCACCGGAAATGCCCGGGGCCTCTTCGTTCAGGTGCAGGCTCGCATCTTCCAGGGCCGACTGCGTCATGTACTCTTCCATGGCGTCGTCGTCTTTGATGTATTGCTCTTGCTTGCCTTTCTTGACCTTGTACAGCGGCGGCTGGGCGATGTAGATGTAGCCGCGCTCGATCAGCTCCGGCAACTGACGGAAGAAAAAGGTCAGCAGCAGGGTACGGATGTGCGAACCGTCGACGTCAGCATCGGTCATGATGATGATGTTGTGATAGCGCAGCTTGTCGATGTTGTACTCTTCGCGACCGATGCCGCAGCCCAGTGCGGTGATCAGCGTGCCCACTTCCTGGGACGAGATCATCTTGTCGAAGCGTGCTTTCTCGACGTTGAGGATCTTGCCCTTCAGCGGCAGGATCGCCTGGGTCTTGCGGTTACGTCCCTGCTTGGCAGAGCCGCCCGCGGAGTCACCTTCCACGAGGTACAGTTCGGACAGCGCAGGGTCTTTTTCCTGGCAGTCAGCGAGCTTGCCCGGCAGGCCGGCGATGTCCAGCGCGCCTTTGCGGCGGGTCATCTCACGGGCCTTGCGCGCCGCTTCACGGGCACGGGCCGCGTCGATCATCTTGCCGACGACCAGCTTGGCTTCGTTCGGGTTTTCCAGCAAGAAGTCGGAGAAGTACTTGCCCATCTCCTGCTCGACCGCGGTCTTCACTTCGGAAGACACCAGCTTGTCTTTGGTCTGCGAGCTGAACTTCGGATCCGGCACTTTTACCGAGATGATCGCGGTCAGGCCTTCACGGGCATCGTCACCGGTGGTGGCGACTTTGTGCTTCTTCGCCAGACCTTCCTGCTCGATGTAGTTGTTCAGGTTACGCGTCAGTGCGGAACGGAAGCCCACCAGGTGAGTACCGCCGTCGCGCTGCGGAATGTTGTTGGTGAAGCACAACAGGTTCTCGTTGAAGCTGTCGTTCCACTGCAGGGCGATTTCCACGCCGATGCCGTCTTCACGCTGGATGTTGAAGTGGAACACCTGGTTGACCGCAGTCTTGTTGGTGTTCAGGTATTCAACGAATGCACGCAGGCCGCCTTCGTACTTGAACAGCTCTTCCTTGCCGCTGCGCTCATCCTTGAGGACGATGCCGACACCGGAGTTGAGGAAGGACAGTTCACGAATGCGCTTGGCCAGGATGTCCCAGCTGAAGTGAATGTTTTTGAAGGTTTCGCTGGAAGCCTTGAAGTGGATCTGGGTACCGGTGGTTTCGCTGTCGCCAACGATCGCCATCGGCGCCTGAGGTACACCGTGGACGTAGGTCTGTTCCCAGATCTTGCCGCTGCGGCGTACGGTCAGTACCAACTCTTCGGACAGGGCGTTCACTACCGACACACCTACACCGTGCAGACCGCCGGATACCTTGTAGGAGTTATCGTCGAACTTACCGCCCGCGTGGAGGACGGTCATGATGACCTCAGCGGCGGAAACGCCTTCCTCTTTGTGCACGTCTACCGGGATGCCACGGCCGTTGTCTTTGACGGTGATGGACTCATCCGGGTGAATGATGATGCTGATGTCGTCGCAGTGGCCGGCGAGGGCTTCGTCGATCGAGTTGTCGACCACCTCGAACACCATGTGGTGCAGACCGCTGCCATCGTCGGTGTCACCAATGTACATACCGGGACGTTTGCGTACGGCATCCAGGCCTTTCAGCACTTTAATGCTCGTTGAGTCGTACGTATTTTCTTCGCTCAATGCCTTCACTCCCGATGGTCGTGGGTCTGGGTGATACGGCCCTGTTCCACGTGGAACAGAGCGACTGGCGTTTCCGTCTGCCAGCCTTCCCTCAATAATTCGTGATCTACACAAGTGATGAACACCTGGCAGCGTAAGTCTTCCAGCAAGCGGCACAGCGCACGACGGTGGCTCTCGTCCAGCTCGGACGGCAAGTCATCCACCAGATAAATACACTGGCCGCGTCGGGCCTGGCTCACCAGATGCCCCTGGGCAATTCGCAAAGCACAAACCACCAGCTTCTGCTGACCCCGGGACAAGATGTCCGCGGCATTGTGTGCGCCCAATCTAAGGCGCAAATCAGCCCGTTGCGGTCCGGCCTGGGTATGACCCATTTGCTGGTCCCGTTGTACGGAGCCAGCCAGTACGGCACTCAATTCCCGGTCCTTGTCCCAGCCTCGGTAATAGCTGAGCGTCAAACCTTCAAGCTCAACCAGTTCGCTCAAGGTTTGTTCAAAGACTGGTTTCAAGGCTTTGATGTAAGCGCGGCGGTATTCATCGATTTCAGCGCTGGCCTGGCACAGTTCCCTGTCCCAAACCGCTTGCGAAACGGCGTCAAGTGTACCATGCCGCAGCCAGGAGTTTCTCTGGCGCAAGGCCTTCTGCAAACGCTGCCAGGTCGCCATGAAACGCGGTTCGACGTGGAACACGCCCCAATCGAGAAACTGCCGGCGAATCTTCGGCGCACCTTCGAGCAGGCGGAAGCTGTCGGGGTTGATCAGTTGCAGCGGCAGGATCTCGGCCAGTTGCGCGGCACTGCGAGCGTTCTGCCCGTCGATGCGGATCTGAAACTCGCCCTGACGGTCGCGAGATATCCCCAACGCGCTGTGGCCACCCTCGGCCAATTCGACCTGACCGAACACGGTGCAGGCGAGTTGCTCGTACTGGATGACCGGCAACAGCCGCGTGCTACGAAACGAACGGGCAAGCCCCAGCAGATGAATGGCTTCCAGAACACTGGTTTTGCCGCTGCCGTTGGCGCCGTAAAGAATGTTGATGCGGGGGGAGGGGGAGAAGGTCACCGGGTGCAGATTGCGCACCGCGGTGACCGAAACACGACTTAAGGACATCCAGGATCAGCTGATTACAGACGCATCGGCATGACAACATAAGCCGAGTCGTCATTGTCGGACTCTTGCACCAGCGCACTGCTGTTGGAGTCGGACAGGATCAGGCGAACCTGTTCGGTGGTCATCACGCCCAGCACGTCGAGCAGGTAGCTCACGTTGAAGCCGATTTCCAGCGAACCGCCGTTGTATTCAACGCCCACTTCTTCTTCCGCTTCTTCCTGCTCCGGGTTGTTGGCCTGGATCTTCAACTGACCGTTAGCCAGTTGCAGACGGATACCACGGTATTTCTCGTTGGACAGAATTGCGGTACGGCTGAACGCTTCACGCAGGGCCTGACGATCGCCCAGTACCAGCTTGTCGCCGCCCTTCGGCAGAACGCGCTCGTAATCCGGGAACTTGCCGTCGACCAACTTCGAGGTGAAGGTGAATTCGCCGGTGGTGGCGCGGATGTGGTGCTGACCCAGAACGATGCTGACGTTGCCGTCCGGCTCGGTGAGCAGACGCGCCAGTTCGAGGATACCTTTACGAGGCACGATCACCTGGTGGCGATCCGGCTGACCGATATCGGCCTGCATCGAGCACATGGCCAGACGGTGACCGTCGGTTGCCACGGCGCGGATCACACCGGCCGAGACTTCCAGCAGCATGCCGTTGAGGTAGTAGCGCACGTCCTGCTGGGCCATGGCGAAGCTGGTGCGTTCGATCAGTCGACGCAGTTTGCTCTGCTCCAGGCTGCAGGTCAGCGAACCCGGGCCTTCTTCAACCGTCGGGAAATCGTTGGCCGGCAGGGTCGACAGGGTGAAACGGCTACGACCGGCCTTCACGACCAGCTTCTGCTCGTCGACCTTGATGTCGATCAGCGCGTCGTTGGGCAGGCTCTTGCAGATGTCCATCAGCTTGCGCGCAGGCACGGTGATGGAACCGGTTTCGGCCGGCTCTTCGAGTTGCACGCGACCGACCAGCTCGACTTCCAGGTCGGTACCGGTCAGCGACAGTTGCTGGCCATCGACGACCAGCAGCACGTTGGACAGTACCGGCAAGGTCTGTCGGCGCTCGACGACGCCTGCGACCAGTTGCAGGGGTTTCAACAGGGCTTCGCGTTGAATGGTGAAATGCATGGTCTAGTCCCTTGCCTTAATAAGCTGCGCTGGTGTTCATCAAGTGGTCAGTGTACGCAGCAGGTTCTTGTAGTCCTCGCGGATGTCCGCGTCGGATTCCTTAAGTTCGTTGATCTTGCGGCAGGCGTGCAATACCGTCGTGTGGTCGCGACCACCAAATACATCGCCGATTTCCGGCAGGCTGTGGTTAGTCAGCTCCTTGGACAGTGCCATGGCCACCTGACGCGGACGTGCCACCGAGCGCGAACGGCGCTTGGACAGCAGGTCGGAGATCTTGATCTTGTAGTACTCGGCGACGGTGCGCTGAATGTTATCCACAGAGACCAGTTTGTCCTGCAGTGCCAACAAGTCCTTCAGGGATTCGCGAATCAACTCGATGGTGATGTCGCGGCCCATGAAGTGCGAGTGGGCGATCACGCGTTTCAGCGCACCTTCCAGCTCGCGGACATTGGAACGAATTCGCTGAGCAATGAAGAACGCCGCGTCGTGAGGCAACTCGACTTTGGCCTGGTCGGCCTTTTTCATCAAGATCGCCACGCGGGTTTCCAGCTCCGGCGGCTCGACGGCAACCGTCAGGCCCCAGCCGAAGCGGGATTTGAGGCGCTCTTCAAGGCCTTCGATTTCTTTCGGGTAGCGGTCACTGGTGAGAATGACCTGCTGGCCACCTTCAAGCAGGGCGTTGAAGGTGTGGAAAAACTCTTCCTGGGACCGCTCTTTACGGGCGAAGAACTGAATGTCGTCGATCAGCAGAGCGTCCACCGAACGGTAGAAACGCTTGAACTCGTTGATCGCGTTCAGTTGCAGCGCCTTGACCATGTCGGCCACGAAGCGCTCGGAATGCAGGTACACGACCTTGGCATTCGGGTTCTTCTTTAATAGATGGTTACCCACTGCGTGCATCAAGTGGGTCTTACCCAGGCCGACGCCGCCATAAAGGAACAGCGGGTTGTAGCCGTGCTTGGGATTGTCCGCCACCTGCCAGGCCGCCGCGCGGGCAAGCTGGTTGGACTTGCCTTCGACGAAATTCTCGAAGGTGAAGGTGCGGTTCAGGTAACTGGTGTGCTTGAGCGCGCCTTCGACCTGCACCGTGCGCTGTTCGGCGCGAACCGGGGCCTGTTGCGAGGCTGCACCGGCCATCGGGTCAAAGCTGTCGCGGGACGGCTCTTCACTGACTTCCTCGGTTTTCTGCGTCGAGCGCTTGGCCGGGGCTGCACTTGGAGCGGGGGCTGGGGCACTGGCTGGCGCGGTATTGGCCTGAGCCTGAGACACCTGCGCAGCGGCCAATGGCGCATTCGGCGCGGCACGCGGTGCCGAGCTGCGTTTGCTGCCTATTAATAAGGAAAGCGCTGGCGCCATGCCGTTGCCGTGCTCATCCAGCAGTTCAAGGACGCGACCGAGGTACTTTTCGTTGACCCAGTCCAGCACAAAACGGTTCGGTGCGTAGACGCGCAACTCGTCGCCTTCGGCTTCGACCTGTAGTGGACGGATCCAGGTGTTGAATTGTTGGGCAGGCAGCTCCTCGCGCAAAAGCTCCACGCACTGCTGCCAAAGTTCCACTGACAC